>CBDEVP010000001.1:0-917500 GCA_965243485.1 Cyclobacteriaceae bacterium
CTAACCCATGGAGCGATTGAATATCTCAGGGAGTATGATCAGGAAAAGCCCCTGTTTATGGCATTGAGCTATCACAATCCGCACGACATCTGCATGTATTCCAGAAAATCCGGCTGGTTCACTGAAAACGATTCTTTACTGGAAATCAGGTATTATGGATTCGAACACCGGCTTCCCGATGTGATTGGTACGCATCCCTCGTTGATCGAAAAGCTCCCACCATTGCCGGAAAACCATGCAGTTCCTGAAAACGAGCCGGAATTCGTTACAGAAAAGAGATTGAATCACCTCGAATATGGCCTTGAAACCAAACTCTCCTACGAGGAATTTGACGACCTGGAATGGCGGGGATACCTGCATGCGTACAACAGGCTCACCGAATTAGTAGACCAGGAGATCCAAAAAATACTTTCAGCATTGAAAGACCATGGATTCCGGGAAAATACGCTGATCGTATTCACTTCCGATCATGGTGACGGAGCAGCCGCACACCAGTGGGCTGCCAAACTGAGCCTGTATGAAGAACCCTCCACCATACCGATGATTGTCTCCTGGCCAGGTATAGAGAATCAGGGCCAGGTAAATGATCACCTGGTGTCGCAGATTGACCTGGTACCTACCATGCTGGATTTTGCAGGGATAGACTGGTCAGGCCCAATGGCGGGCAGAAGCCTCGGACCCCTGATCAAAAAACAGGACCATGAATGGAGAGATTATATGGTCGTGGAACTGGCCGACTATAAGAAAGACAAATCCAGGAAAGGACGGATGCTCAGAACAAATCAGTTTAAATATAACCTTTACAGCACTGGCGAAGAACAGCTCTTTGATCTGGATAATGATCCCGGAGAACTGATTGACATTTCATACAAAGCTGAATATGATGAAGTTAAAGCCCGGTGCAGAAAAATGCTGGAAGACTGGGCCGTTGAAACGAATGATGAATTTACCATCGACCTCCTCCATAATGAACCACAAATTTGAAACCCATCAAAACCACCCCATGAAAAAACATCCATTTTACAGCTTACTGCTCCTATATCTGCTATCCTTCCAAATATCACAGGCTCAGACTCCCTCCGTAAATAATCAGATCAGACAAGAATTCAAATCACCCCCCATGGAAGCCTGGCCCAAGGTATACTGGTGGTGGTTGAATGGCAACATAGATACCGTAAGGATTGTGGAGGAGATCGATGCCATGTACGAGGCAGGGATTTCAGGTTTTGATATCTTCGAGATCGGAGCTGGCAGAAACGATACCCGGATGCCTGTGGGTGAGGTGGTGTTTATGGAGGATCACTTTCTGCGCGCAGTGAAGATTGCAGTTGACCACGCAGGTCGCTACGGTATGAAGGTTGGTTTCAATATGGCCAGCAGCTGGAATGCAGGGGGTAAATGGATCACCCCCGAACATTCGGCAAAATCCGTTTATTACTCCGAGTTGGAATGGACTGGAAAACCCGTTAAGCTGCCTTTTCCAAAAATTGTCAAAACAAGCACTGAAGGGAAGATCAAACTCGCCGAAGATGATCAGATACCTGATGTGAAATATGATAAAAAAGGGAGACCGGTTTATTTCAGAGAAATTGCTGTGCTTGCCATTCCTGCCGGTAAATCTCAGCTGGTTCCGGAAGACATCTTAGATGTAAGCCAATTTTTCGATCCGAAAACTGAAAAGCTGAATTGGGATGGACAGGGTTCCTACAGGATTGTCAGGTTCATCAGCTCAAACTCAGGAGAACAGCTGAAGCTTCCAAGCAAGAATTCAGAGGGACCCATCATCGATCATTTTAGTGCAGAGGCCACCACCTTCCATTTCAATTATGTCATTGATCGATTGAAGTCAGTGCTGGGTGATGACCTTGGCAGTACTGCCCTGAACAGCCTCTATCTGGCCAGCTACGAGGTAGTAGGAAACGTTTGGACAGAGAGTCTGCAGGAGACTTTTCAGTTATTAAACGGATACAGCATCAACCGGTATTTACCCGCTTTGTATGACAAACAGATCTTCGCTGAAGAAACAGTTGCCCGTTTTAAGCGGGATTTCCAGTACACCCTTTCTGAACTGATGATCAACAACTTTTACCGGAAAGCACGGGAGATTGCCAATCAAAACGGCCTCCTGATCAACTCGGAATCCGGAGGGCCTGGGTTTCCCTTGCACAATGTGCCAGTGGAACCCTTGAAATCCCTTGGGGTCATGGACCTTCCGAGGGGAGAATTCTGGATCAAACACAACCGGCTGAACGCCGATGGCATTGACATTCTAAGGGTGGTGAAAGAAGTATCTTCAGCCTCGCACATCTACGACCGGGGAATTGTTGAGGAGGAGTCATTTACCTCCTTTCAGCACTGGCAGGAAGGGCCGGACGATATGAAATCCATGGGAGACCGGGCCTTTTGTGAGGGGATGAATCGCGTAGTGGTCCATGGCTGGAGCCACAACCCTGGCTGGATTGGCGCACCGGGAATCGTTTACGGTGCCGGAACCCACTATAATGATAAGCGTATCTGGTGGCCCATGGTAAAACCATTTAACGAATACCTGGCCAGGCTATCAAATGTTTTCCAGAAAACTGACTTCTATGCCGATGTGCTCTATTATTACGGGGATGCAGTTCCCAATTATACCGGACATAAAAACAGCCGGTTCATGGTAGGTCCCGGGTATGATTATGAGGTGATCAACAACGAGATACTGCTTCAGCTTCAGGTAAAAAATGGAAACCTTGTTCTTCCGACAGGTGCGGAATTTAAGTTGCTGGCGATGGAGCCTGAAGGAAAGGTGAATCCGGAAATCCTTTTAAAGTTAAAAGAACTGGCTGATCAGGGAGCTACCATCATCGCTGAAAAACCTCATGGGGTTTTTGAAAGCAGAAATAACCGTCAGCCAGTTGATGCAAAAGCGACCATTGACCAATTATGGACAGAAATGAAACAGGCCAACACATCCAATCAGCATAAGATCCTGGCCGGTATCACCCCATTGGATATGCTGAAGCAATTGAACGTGACTCCTGACATAAAATACCCTGATGATGAGCTGTTCTTAGTTGATTACATCCATTACAAAAAGGATAATCTGGATTATTACTTTGTGCGCAACACCACCAATCAATGGATCTCCAGGGAAGTTAGCTTTAGACAAGCAAATAAGCAGGCAGAAATTTGGGATCCGGTTTCCGGTGAGATATCCAAGCCTAACATTTCCACCCCATCAGCCACTCACCTGACGATCCCGCTGACTTTGGCCCCCTACGGCTCGATCCTTGTGGTTTTTTCACCATCAGATGACCAAAATAAGTTCCGAAAGATTGTAAGCTACGATGGAAAGACTCCGGCGATCGTTCATCACGAGGAGGGCCTGATCATCCTGGATGAAGGCTTGATGGAGCTCACAAATAACCAGAGATCAGAACATGTCCGAAACTATATAAAGAAAATACCGGTGGAGGGTGCCTGGGAGGCGTACTTCAACAATGCACAAAATACTGAAGACAGGTACATTTTTCCAGAGCTCACTTCGTGGACTGATAGTGAGAACAAAGCAATAAAATACCACTCAGGCATGGCCAGATATGTAAAAACCTTTCAGTTTGACATTAATTCTATCCTGCCAGAGGGCAAACGCATCATGCTCGACCTGGGTGAACTTTCGGAAATCGCTCAGATCAGGCTAAACGGCATTTCCATGGGCATCTGCTGGACCAAACCCTACCGCGTGGACATTACCGACACTTTGGTTCCCGGAGATAATACCCTTGAAATTGAAGTGGCCAATACCTGGTCAAACCGTCTGGTGGGTGATGCCCGGGGGGAAGGTGATTCAACATTTACAAACATCACTGCCACCTGCATTGATGGGCTAAATAAGCAACGAATTCCCTGGAAAGAGGTACCACTCATTCAATCGGGGCTTTTAGGTCCTGTAAATATTTTTGTGTATAGCGTTTTTGATTGAGTACACAAAAATCATATCATGAACTGAATTCGATCAACTCAGATTCTTATCTGAATTATGTACATTTAAATAAAAAATGGAAGGATTCACCGGTTTAGCCATTGCTGTCATAGCAGCCTCTCTGGCCATATGGGCCATTATAGACGTTATACGGGGTTCAATGAGTATGAATCTTCGCATCCTTTGGATCATCGTAGTCATACTCTTTCCCGTAGTGGGACCTCTCATCTACTTCTTCAAGGGGAAAAAATAACTTACAGGAAGAAATACCTTCCGTAGATGGATTCCATGTACTTGAAATACCAGTACAATTTGTAATTTACTTCCACTCCGTAATTCTCATTCGGATCATAATTGATCTCATTGGTTATGGGACCCCCAGGTGTTCGGGCCATTTGATTCCATGCAGAAACGTAAGCTGCATTCTGCGTTTCATAAAACCTCAGTGTGTGAAAATTAACTGGTTTTGCATTGGTCAAAAACCAGGACTCGAATCCTGCGTCCAAAACAACGATTTCATGCTTCTCATCATCGGTCTCCCGGATGATATTACTGCTAACCGACCTGGCTGCCCTGTTTGGTGCTGTATTGTAAGCACACCCAAAAAGAATTAGCGTCAATAAGAAAAATAGATACTTTTTCATCAATGGAAACCTCCATCTATATTACAATTGAATGGCATTTTTAGTTTCCAAAATGCCTATGATTTAGATTAGCCATCAAAATCAAAAACGTGGCTCAAAGGCAAATCTCCTACCAGCTTCTGATCATCCTCTCGTTCCTCTGCATTTATGTCATCTGGGGTACTACCTACATGGCGATCAGGATCGGTCTGGATGGCTTACCCGCTTTTTTGATGGCTTCTGTTCGCTTTTCGATCGCTGGTGTTCTATTGATTGGATATTGTATTTGGGCTGGTCAGAAATGGCCGAAATTTCATTCAATGGTGCAAAATGCCTTGTTTGGATTGATCATCATGGTGGGTGGTCAGGGTCTGCTGATCTGGTCTGAACAACACATTGCCACAGGATATGCTTCTGTACTTGTAGCCACTATACCCCTATGGTTTGTGATGCTCGACAGGAGTCACTGGAAGCTGTATTTTCATAATCCCTTTATTATCACAGGTGTGGTGCTGGGCCTCATCGGGATCATCACGTTATTTGGTGAAAAGCTTTCCAGTCAAAGTATAGGCACCTCCCAATTTGAATTAATTGCCACCATCCTCACCCTTCTTGGAGCGATTTGCTGGGTATATGGCACATTGTTGTACAAGACTTTTCCACCCAAAGATTCGATGTACCTTAATCTGGGATGGCAGTTTTTATTTGCCTCCATATTTTCCCTGGTCATCAGCGGGATCCTAGGAGAGCACCATATTGCAGACTTCAGCAATGTGGGACTAAGAGAATGGAGCGCCATCCTTTACCTTTCTTTGGCGGGTTCAATCATCGGACTGGTGGCCTATACCTGGCTTCTGACCCAAAAACCGGCAGCCGTCGTAGGCACCTATGCCTTTGTGAATCCAATTATTGCCGTACTTATCGGTTGGCTATATGCCAATGAATCCATCTCCTCATTTCAATGGGCTGGTATGATCATTATTATTGTCAGTGCTGTCATGATCAACCTGAAGCGGAGACAGGTCCTTCAAAACTAATATTCCGGGTAGGTCCAAGACGGTCATTTTATCAACGTTGAATATCTTTAAAGATACATTTCAACTCACTAACCCATGAAGATCATAAACACCCTTCTTTTAGTCATTCTCTATTGTAGTTCATCAATAGCTCAGGACCTGAAGATCTACGACCTGTCGGTTGAGCACAAGAAAAACCCAATGGGACTGGAAACCCAAAACCCCAGACTTAGCTGGAAAATCCGGTCCGAACAAAAGAATGTCTTACAGCAGGCCTACCGCATCCAGGTAGCGAGCGTCCGTGACTTCCCAACGACCGACCTGGTCTGGGAAAGTGGAAAAACAGAAAGCAGTGAATCTGTACTTGTTCCATATACCGGCAAAGCACTCCTTTCAGGCAACAGGTACTACTGGAGAGTGAAAATTTGGGATACCAAAGGCAATGAATCCTCCTGGAGTGAACCAGCTTTTTGGGAGATGGGTCTTCTCAATGACAGCGACTGGAAGGCAAAATGGATCGAGCCGGTACAGGAAGAAAAACCCAATGGCCCGGCCCTCATGGTTAGAAAAGAAATTTCATTAGACAAAGAGGTCACCAGGGCCCGGGCCTATGTGACCGCACATGGTCTGTACGAATTCTTCATCAATGGCAAGCAGGTGGGTGACCAGGTATTCACACCCGGATGGACGAAGTACCAGGAACGCTTACAGTATCAGGTCTATGATGTCACATCACACCTGAAAAAAGGAGAAAATGCACTCGGAGCCATGCTTGGGGACGGCTGGTATCGTGGGCACCTGGCCTGGGAGGATAACTGGGGGGTCTATGGTAAAAAGCTTGGATTGCTTTGCCAGATTGAAATGGAATATGCCGATGGGACCACCGAAACGCTCATTACGGACAGGACCTGGAAAGGCACATCAAACACGCCCATTGTGATGAACAGTCTCTACCATGGAGAAACCTATGATGCCAGAAAAGAGATCCCGGACTGGACCTCACCGGAATTTGATGATCATGTCTGGGAAAACGTAAATGAAGCCGGGTATGGCTATGAGGAATTGATCCCGATGGAAACTGTGCCGGTGAGAAAAATTGAGGAGATCAGACCCCTCAGGATCTGGAAAACCCCGAAAGGAACGCTGGTGGCCGACATGGGGCAAAATATGGTAGGATGGATCAGGCTGAAAGTGCAGGGAAGTGCAGGCACCACCGTCACCCTGCGCCATGCAGAGGTTCTTGATAAATACGGAGAATTCTACACTGAAAACCTCAGGGCAGCTGATGCCACATTGAAATATACATTGAGCGGCAAAGGCGAGGAGATCTACGAGGCCTCCTTCACGTTCATGGGCTTCCGGTATGTGGCCATCGAGGGGTTTCCAGGTGAGCTGAAGCCGGAAAACCTTACAGGCATGGTCATCCACTCTGACATGGAGCCCATTGGCACCTTCGAATGCTCGAATCCGCTGATCAACCAGCTTCAGAAAAATATTTTGTGGGGACAAAAAGGGAACTTCCTGGATGTGCCTACCGACTGTCCACAGCGGGATGAAAGGTTGGGCTGGACCGGAGATGCACAGGCCTTCGTGAGGACCGCCGCCTACAACATGGATGTGGCTGCATTCTTTACCAAATGGCTGAAAGATGTAGCTGCAGAGCAGAGCGAGGAAGGAGCCATCCCCTTTGTGGTGCCGAATGTGCTTGGGAGTGTCCGGGCCTCGGCAGGCTGGGCCGATGTAGTGACCATCGCACCATGGACGATGTACAAAGTCTATGGAGACAGGCAATTGCTGGCCGACCAGTATCCATCCATGAAAAAATATGTGGATTTTGTGAGGCAGGATGCCGGTCGTGATTTCATCTGGAATAACGGAAGTGTATTCGGAGACTGGCTTTTCTACAAACCTGAACTCATTGAATGGCGGGTCCCGGACGGGCACACAGACCAGGACCTGATTGCTACAGCTTTTTATGCCTACAGCACACAGTTACTGATCAACGCTGCCGAAGTACTGGGCAAAGAGGAAGATGTAAAAACATATTCTGAGTTGCTTGTTGATATCAAAAAAGCCTTTAACGAAAATTATGTGACCCCGGCCGGCAGAGTCATCTCTCACAGTCAGACTTCCTATGTGCTGGCCCTGATGTTTGATCTTTTGCCCGACGATCAACGAAACAATGCCGTCAATTATCTGGTAGAAAACATCCGAAGCCGGGGTAATCATCTATCAACAGGATTTCTGGGAACCCCCTACATCTGTCATGTGCTTTCAGAAAACGGAAGGGCCGACGTGGCTTACGACCTTTTGCTTCAGGAAGATTTCCCCTCCTGGCTGTACCCGGTCAGGATGGGGGCCACAACGATCTGGGAGCGTTGGGACGGACAAAAGCCGGACAGTACTTTCCAGACAAAGAACATGAATTCTTTCAATCACTATGCCTATGGCGCTATTGGCGACTGGATGTACAGGGTGGTAGCAGGTATGGAGATCGGGGCTCCGGGATATAAGCACATTCTGATCCAGCCAAAGCCAAGTTCCAGGCTGGACTATGCGGAAGCCACGCATGAAAGCAAATATGGTGAGATCATCTCCGGATGGAAAATTGACAATGGGAATCTCACGGTTTATTGCACGATTCCGGCCAATACCACTGCCACAATCACCTTGCCCAGAACGAGTATCGAAAAGACCCGGGAGGACGGAAAGCCCATCACGACACTTTATCCCGGGGCAAAAGAGATTGACGGAAATGTAGTACTCGAGGTGGGGTCAGGAAGTTATGAGTTCACTTACAACACAAGCCTCGCTGTAAAAGTGACCAAAGATGCCCCCGATCGGCTGGTAAACCTCATGAACACACTGGCAGCTAAGGAGACAAACCCATTGATGAAGCGGCATTTCCAAACAATTGCCAGACTGACCAAAGACACCACCCATGGTTTTGAAATCAGTGACGAGGATATTGAGTGGGCATCCAATGTGCTGAACTTCTTTGAAAACGGAGGAGAAGAGTGGGATACCTACATGAACGGTCCGCGACCGCTAATGATGTCATTTAAATCTCCTACCGATGGAAAGTACAGCTTTTACTGGCTGTTTGTTCCTAAGGATTTCAATCCGAAAAAGACCAAAAACCTTCCACTCTACGTCGAATTGCACGGCAGCGGTGGCGGGAGGAATAACAATCCCAGAAGGATGCTGTATCATCCCCTGCAACCGGAAGTGGCAGGGGTGACGAGCATGGGATATCGGAAGGAAGGTTTATTTATCTTACCATGGGGCAGAGGAGATAAATTCTACCGGGACATCGCGGAAACGGACATTCATGAAGTGCTGGCCGACTTTGATCAGATGTTTAAAACAGATCCTGACAGGCAATATCTCTATGGCTTTTCCATGGGAGGAAATGGCACCTTCAAGATCGCACAAAAAACGCCGGATCGCTGGACAGCCGTGGGCATGTATTCCGCTGCATTTTTGCAGGAACCTACCCGCGATGAAGCGTCTACGTTTAAAGACATACCAGTCTGGATGGCCTGGGGAGAGCTTGAGCGCTGGAAAGACAACAACGTGATACTGAAAGATCATTTTCAGAACCTTGGAGTAGAATTGAAATGGAAAGAGGTAGCTGACGTTGGTCATCGGTACCTGGGAGAATACCAGGAGGATATGCTGGATTGGCTGAATAGTAAGACGAAGTAATATACTAAATAAGATATTTTATATATTAGTAAAATATAATAATATATATTTGTGATATATATTTATTCCAATGCTGCTGAGATCTGAAATAGAAACCGCCTACAACCTCCAGCAAGCAAAAAAAAAGATCACCTTCCGGGAAACAGATCGCGAACAACTGCAAAATATTGACAAGGGCAACAGTTTTGTTCAGGTCATTTCGGGTGTAAGGAGAAGCGGCAAAAGCACACTGCTGAAAATATTGATGAAACAATATCGGCACACTGCTTATTTCAATTTTGAGGATCCCCGCCTGATCAATTTTGAGGTGGGCGATTTTGCCAAACTCGGTGAAATCATTCCTAAGGAAACTGAAGCCCTTTTTTTCGACGAAATACAGAACGTCGAAAAATGGGAAATCTATGTTCGCCAACTACACGACAGCAAGAAAAAGGTTTTTATCACCGGCTCCAATGCATCCCTTCTCAGCAAGGAACTGGGCACACGACTTACGGTCGCTATCTTTTAGCAGAGTTGTTTCCATTTTCGTATACCGAGTATCTCAGGTTTTCGAAAAAAAGAGATGATGCCGGGACCTTTGGGTTGTATCTCAAAGACGGCGGTTTTCCGGAATATTTAAAAACCAAAAACACTGAATCACTTCAAAACCTGTTAAAGGACATTGTACTAAGAGACATAGCCATACGCTATGGCATCAGAAATACCAAAACCTTACTTGAGCTCGCCATTTATCTGATTTCAAACATCGGGAAAGAGATATCTTACAACAACCTGAGGAAAGTGTTTGGTATCGGGTCAGCGAATACGGTGATGGATTTTCTTACCTGGATGGAAGATGCTTACCTGCTGTTTTTTCTCAAAAAATTCAGTTGGTCTCTTAAAAGTATGGCTATCAATCCGAGAAAAGTTTATACCATCGATACTGGGTTGGCGCGGGCAAACTCCCTCAGCTTTTCATCAGATTCCGGACGACTGCTAGAAAACTCTGTTTATATCTTTTTGCGCTCAAGGGGATTGAAATTGTATTACTTCAGGGAGAATCATGAGTGTGACTTTGTGCTCTTCCACCAAAACCAATGTTTATTAGCCATTCAAGTTTGCTATGAACTGACCTCTGACAATAAACAACGGGAATTAAAAGGACTGCTGGAAGCCCTCACCTTTTTCAAATTACAAAGAGGTTACATCTTTACCTTTGACCAGGAGGACGTTTTAACCATCGATGGTTTTGAAATAAAACTACTCCCTGCCAGAGTTGTCATGAATAACCGAACGTTTGACAAACTTCTTCAGGTCTAATCCGACATTCCAATTTAGTCTGTAATGGCATACGGCTAATTTTGGATTACATAGAATTTATCAACTATCCCTATCTTTATCTATATCGAAAAATAGTTAAAAGCATATTTATTAATTGGATCTTTGGATTCTTAGCATATACTTTTTTGCCGGCCTGGTTGTATTTACACTGACCACCCTCACTGCAGGTGGTGGCGGTCTGATCCTGGTTCCGGTAGTAAACTATATCGCTGGCTCCGGAATAGCTGCACCCATCCTCAATACGGGTAATCTCATTGGCAGGCCGATCCGGCTGATCCTCTACTGGAAACACATTGACTGGAAGGCAACGATCTATTATGTGCCTGCAGCTCTTATCGGAGCGCTTGTAGGAGCTTTGATCTTTTCTTCCCTCAAAATCAGCTGGCTGCAGATTTTCATTGGATTGTTTCTGGTGAGCACGATCTGGCAATTTCGCTGGGGAAAAAAGAAAAAGTCATTCCGCATGAAATATCCCTGGCTCTTTCCACTGGGGCTTCTCATCTCCATCCTGGGTACGATCGTAGGCGGGCTGGGACCTGTACTGAATCCATTCTACCTGAATCTCGGAATCTCCAAAGAATCCCTGATCGCCACGAAAACAGCCAATAGTTTCTTCATGGGTCTGGCTCAGATCGGGAGCTACGCCTGGTTTGGGTTGATGTCGGGTGAGATCATCTATCCGGCTATCGCCCTTGGGTTAGGGATTTCTGTGGGAAGCTACCTGGGAAAGGCATTACTGAAGCGCCTTTCTGACCAGTCCTTCAGAAAATGGGCCATCGCATTTATGGTGATCAGCGGACTACTGATGATCGCCCAGGGAGTGTGGGAATTTTGACAAATCCGGGTTAAAAAAAGAAAACCAGACCCGTAGGCCTGGCTTCCATTATTATTTTGAATTGAATTAAGCTATTTCAACCAGTTCGATCTCAAATACCAGGTCTTTGCCGGCCAGTGGATGATTCGCATCGATGGTGATGGAAGTGTCTGCAACTTCCGTGACCAGTACATGGGTCTGATGCCCCTGCTGATCCGTAGCTACAAGCGTCTGTCCTACTTCAGGCTTCATATCATCGGGCAGGTCTGACTTGGACACAGCAGAGATCAATTGTTCGTTTCTCTCACCATAAGCCTCGCCGGAAGGAATGGTTACGGTTTTCTTTTCATTCAACTCCATACCATTGACCGCCTGATCAAAACCTTTGATCATTTGTCCGGCACCTACGGTGAATTCAAGGGGATCCCGCTCAAGAGATGAGTCAAAGACCTCTCCTGTTTTTAGCTTTCCGGTGTAATGTACTTTTACCTTGTCGTTTGCTTGTACTTTTTTCATAATCAATCATTATCCCATGACCCGCTTAGGCCGGATCAGTGGTTTATTGTTATTTTTTTTTACAAAAATAAGTTTTCTAAGCCCCAATTGCCAGTTAGAAGGCCATTACCTTGTCCGATCGATCGTAAACTGTACCAACTGATCGAGCGATGACCGGTAATTTGAATCTGGAAGCTGGTCCAGGATATCCTTGGCCTTTTGGTGGTAGCGCTCCATTACCTCAATGGCATATTGTATCCCGCCGGCGGATTTCACAAAGTCGATAACCTCCGGTACCAGTGCCGGCTCCTGTGCGCTTCGCCGGATCATTTTTTTCACTTTGTTCTTTTCCGATCTGCCCGATTGATTTAATGCATAGATCAATGGAAGGGTCATTTTCTTTTCCTTGATATCTATGCCGGTAGGTTTTCCGATCTCATACGTACCATAATCGAAGAGATCATCTTTGATCTGGAAGGCCATCCCCACATTTTCACCAAACTGGGTCAACTGATCGATCACCTTTGCCGCAGCACCGGATGAAGTTGCACCGGTCCTACAGCAGGCGGTAATGAGACTCGCTGTTTTTTGCCGGATGATCTCATAGTACACCTCTTCGGTAATATCCAGCTTTCTGGCTTTCTCCATCTGGAGCAACTCACCCTCACTCATTTCCTTGACTGCATTGGAAACGATCTTCAGCAGATCAAAATCATCGTTGTCCAGTGAAAGCAACAATCCTCTCGAGAGGAGAAAATCCCCGACCAGCACGGCAATTTTGTTTTTCCATAAAGCATTGATAGAGAAATAGCTGCGACGGTAATGGGCATCATCCACCACATCATCATGCACAAGGGTAGCCGTATGCAACAATTCGATCAAAGCAGCCCCCCGGTAAGTCGATTCGGTGATCCCATTGGCTACTCCCGCCGATAGAAACACAAAGAGCGGACGCATCTGCTTGCCTTTGCGCTTCACGATATAGCCAGTGATCTTGTCCAGCAACATCACGTTGCTGCGCATGGACTGGCGGAATTTCTTTTCAAATTCAGCCATTTCGGTGGCTACCGGAGCCTGAATTTCTTTTAAGCTAAACGAAGGCATGTTCTCTACGCAATATTAACACCTCAATCATTCATTAAGTGAAATACCACACCCTTTGTTTTCCCTCCGTGGCTGAATTAGTTTCGTAATTGTCAATTATCACTATATGAGTTTCAGTTATTTCCTTCTGGATGTATTTACAGACCGTTTGTTTTCCGGAAATCAGCTCGCCGTATTTCCGGATGCTTCTGACATAGATCCTTCACTCTTCCAAAGCATCGCCCGGGAATTTAACCTCTCTGAAACGGTATTTCTCCTTCGGTCGGATCAGGGGACTCCTCCTGCCATGCGGATATTCACCCCGGCAAGAGAATTGCCAACTGCCGGACATCCTACCATCGGAACGGCTTATCTTCTTGCGAAAGAATCAGGAAACAAAGAGATCATCGTAAATCAAAAAGTTGGTGAGATTCAGGTGACCATTGAATATGCCAGCGGTGAGCCTGATCTGCTTACCATGCAACAGCCGCTTCCTAAGTATGGAAGAATTTTATCAGACCGGAAAGCAATGGTGGAGACCCTGGGCCTTGATATAGATGATCTGGCTGATCATCCTGTTCAGGAAGTATCATGTGGCAATAACGTCCTATTGATCCCCCTCAGGAATGCCGCTGCATTGGAAAAGATCAGAATAAAAACCCATCTGCTGGAAAAAATATCCAGGGATATCGACACAACCATGCTCTACTGCTTTTCAGTTAGTGGAGTTAAGGGTGGAGACGTTCAGGGAAGGATGTTTGCGCCCCTGCTTGGGATCTATGAAGACCCGGCGACAGGATCGGCCAACGGCCCCCTCGCCTGCTACCTGGTAAAACATGACCTGCTGAGCATGCCTGTCCTTAGCCTGCAGGGATATGAGATGGGTCGCCCCAGCCAGCTCCACCTGGATGTCCGGTTAAATGATCAAAAAGAGGTCATGGAGGTGAAGGTTGGAGGAAAATGCAGGCTAGTTGGAAAAGGAGAGCTATTTTTGGAGCAATAAACAACCAGATCCGAAAAGTACCATACGGGTAGTAGATGAAGAAAGCAAAGGTCCGATATAGTGAAATTCTCCCCAAAACCGCACAATGGCCCATTGTCCAGCTTTCCAGAGACAGAAAGAAGTTCATTGAGGAAGTGACCGAAGAGTCTTTTGAAGCGCTGAAAGGCCTTACAAAAGGCCGGTCACTCAGGGAGGAAGTGGAAACCACTATCTACCGCGAAAAGGCACGGATGCGAGCCAACCCCTGGCGCGTGGATCCGAAAGATGAAAAGCCTTTCTGGAACAGGATACAGCAAAGGCTGCTTGACAGCAATTCCCTGGAACCGGCAGAGGCTCACAAAGAAGAGGAAAATATTCTCCGTGAAATCATCCTTCGGTACTCAGAGGAAATATCAGGAAATTTCAAAAAAACCTCCTATCGGTTTGCCCGAACGGTGGTCACTTTCGGCTTTGCCCGACTGCTCAATGCCACCCGTGTCAAGGGTTTGACGTCTTTGTTTAGTAAACAGCTGGACCTTGATGACAAGATCCACATTGTGGGTGAAACCGAACACATCCGGAACCTTGCCAGGCAGGGCACGGTGGTGATGGTGCCCACGCACTTCAGCAATCTCGACTCGATCCTCATCGGATGGGTGATCCAGTTCCTGGGTTTGCCGCCTTTCATTTATGGTGCCGGGCTCAATCTTTTCAACATCAAGATCTTTGCCTATTTCATGAACAGTCTTGGCGCCTATAAAGTAGACCGGAGGAAGAAAAATCCTATCTATCTGGAGACGCTCAAAACTTACTCCAGCATGGCACTCAGGAGAGGTTGTCACAGCCTGTTCTTTCCCGGCGGCACACGCTCCAGATCCGGCCATATTGAAAGCAGGCTTAAGCTTGGATTATTGAGCACCACCATCGAAGCACAGCGGATCCTCTACCAGCAAGCCAAAGATGCCGGCAAAGCACAAAAGATATTTATCGTTCCTGTGGTGATCAACTACAATTTCACGCTGGAGGCCCCGGCATTGATCAACGAACACCTTAAGCGTACCGGCCAGGAGAGATACTACCAGGAGAGCGATGAATTCAGCTCTTCATATAAAATTGCCACGTTCCTGTTTAAGTTTTTTACCAAAGGCTCCGATATTTCCGTGAGTATTGGCAGAGGTATGGATATCCTGGGCAACTACGTGGATGACGAAGGCATGAGCCACGACGCCAATGGAAATCCGATCAACCCCGTTGATTATTTCATCTCGAATGGAAAGATCACCATTGACATGCAAAGGGAGGAGGAATACGTAAGGATCCTGTCGAAACGTATCGTAGAGGAGTACCACAAATACAACCGCGTTTTCGCCAGTCACCTGGTGGCCTACACGGCATTCAAGATGATCGAACGACGGAATGCGAAGCTCGATCTCTATAATCTTTTGAGGCTTCCCGACGAAGATCTAGTCATAGATTATGAAGAGTTTAAGGTCAGATTCAAGAAACTCAGGAAAGAGATCAAAAAAATTCAGAAGGCGGGTAAGGTGCACATGGCGGGGCACATGAAAAAGAAAGCGGATGAGGCCATTAAAATGGGTCTGGACAATGTGGGTTTATACCATGCCGAAAGGCCCCTGGTCAGAAAGAATGGAAAGATTGTGATCCAAAACATGAACACACTGTATTACTACCATAACAGGATCGATGGATATGGCCTCGAAAACTACATCTAATCAACCCGTCGGAGTGTTAGGTGCCGGAAGCTTCGGTACCGCCATGGCCAATCTGCTCGCGGAGAAAAAAAATCCTGTGATCCTTTACGCCCGTACGCCCGAGCGAGCGGAAAAATTCCAAAAAGAGAGAATGTCATCGGGGCAGAAACTGGACGACCTGATCGAGGTCACCAATGACATTGAAAAGGTCACCAAATCCTGCAACGTGATCTTTCCCATGATCCCTTCGGCAAATTTTCGTGACCTGATGCGAAAAATGAGCTCTTACCTGCGCCCCTATCACATCCTGATCCATGGTACCAAAGGACTGGACCTTTCCATGATGCAAAAGGAAAAGATCAATGCGCAGAACCCCCTTACCCGGGAGCATGTGAAGACGATGAGTGAGGTGATCCAGGAAGAAAGCCAGGTGGTCAGGGTGGGCTGTCTGGCGGGCCCTAACCTGGCCAGGGAGATCAGCGAAAAGAAGCCAGCTGCAACCGTTGTGGCCAGCCATTTCGACGAGGTCATCAAAACGGGCGAACAGTTGCTAAAAAATGACCGGTTCCTGATCTATGGCAGCAATGACCTGATCGGGATCGAACTTTGCGGGGTCCTGAAAAATATCATTGCCGTGGGAGCCGGTACCATCGCCGGGCTCAACCTCGGAGCCAATGCCAGCGCATTGTTCATCAGCAGGGGCCTGGTAGAAATGGTCCATATAGGTACTGCTCTAGGCGGAAATGCCAGTGCCTTCCTGGGGCTCGCAGGGGTCGGGGATCTCATCGCCACTGCGGGAAGTAACCTGAGCCGCAACTACTCTGTCGGCTACAGGCTGGCCCAGGGCGAGGACATTGATGAGATCATCGGATCCATGGAGGAGGTCGCGGAAGGGATCAAAACCATTGAAATCATCCATGAGCTGTCAATCAGCTACAAAGTAAGATGTCCGATCACCGAGACGCTTTTCAAGATCATCAAAAAGGAGATGACAGTGAATGACGCCCACAAGTACCTGATGAAATTTCCGTTCAGGGCGGAGATAGATTTTCTGTAGATAATACGTCTTTTAAGCCATTAGGGAAATAAGTGTCTTTTGGAATATTATCTATTGCCATCAAATAACTCAAGTGGCAATACCGAACTCAAATGTTTAAAATCCTTATCATGAGTAAATAATTGAGTCCTTTGGTATTTTAAGTTCAGAAAAACGAGTAGAATGAAAGTTGATTCTACAAGTGTTACAATTCCTGCAAATTGAAATTCATAGGGTAGATCACCTTCTTAAGCCGATACGTCCCACCGGCATTGTCAATGACCAGGATATATTCGCTAAGGAAATCCACACCAATCCGCACCCTGGCTGATATTCCTGATGTCCACGGGTGCGGTCATCAGCGGCGCAGGTGGAGGCTTACGTCTGAGGAGGGCTTATTATTTGTTGAGCAGTTGTAATTTTCTCTATTACCGCAAATTCCTTTGCCTTAGCCGCAGATTCTTCTTCAATGTCGAAATCGTCCTGAAGTCCAAGCCAGAATTTGGGAGACGTTCCAAAGTATTGACTCAATCTTATGGCCGTATCAGCTGTAATTCGTCGATTCCTTTTCAATATCTCACTCACCCGCGTCTGAGGAATCCCAAGGTCTTTTGAAAGTCTGTAAGCCGTGATTCCCAATGGTTTTAGAAACTCTTCCGAGAGAACTTCACCCGGATGTATGTTCGGCAGCTTTTGCATTCATTTATATTTTTAGTGATAGTCAATAATCTCAACTTCTTGAGAATTTCCATCTTCCCAGATGAAAATTATTCGCCATTGATCATAAAAGAAGATTTGAAGCCCAATAGGTAGCAAATCCCAGACACAAAACATATAGAATCCATTTAGCCATGCCTGACATCAAGCTACTTCCCCAACGCCCTCACCCTTTGCAGCAACGTAGGATGTGAATAATTCATAAATACATAGGCCGGATGCGGGGTCAGATTGGTCAGGTGATCACTGCTCATGGTCTTCAGGGCCGTGATCAGAGGTTTGCCGCTGTAAGTCTGATCGGCATATCGATCGGCTTCATACTCGTACTTTCTGCTGAGCAGATTACCAAGAATACCCAGTATCCTTGAGACTGGTGTAAACAAAATCCCGAAAGCCAGGATATTGAGGTGGATAGCTGAATCACTCCCTCCCATGGCCAGGCTCACCTCTTTATTGAAGATCATCAGAGAAAGCAGGTATAGCATCAGGCCTGTGGTGAGAATACTCACGATGGTGGTAAAAACAATGTGCTTCTTCTTGAAATGTCCCACCTCGTGGGCGAAAACAGCCGTCAGCTCATCTACCGAATGCTTTTCCACCAGGGTATCAAAAAGGACCACCTTTTTACGTTTACCAAATCCGGAGAAAAAGGCGTTTCCCTTGCTGGATCGTTTGGAGCCATCCATCACAAATATGTTTTTAAGGGGGAATTTGACTTTGTCACTATAGCTTTTGATCGACTGATACAATTCCCCATCTTCCATCGGGGTCAGCTTGTTAAACAAAGGCAGAATCCATGAAGTGTAAAACACATTCATAAACAGCACAAACGCAGTGATGATCGCCCAGAAATAGATCCAGAAGCTGGTGCCCATCAGTTGAACCAGATATAAGAGTGCCACAAGCAGCAGGCCTCCTAAGATCACTGTCAGAACCATCCCTTTGAGCTTATCCATCCAAAAGGTCTTTTTTGTCATTTTGTTGAACCCGAATTTCTCCTCGATCACAAAATTCTGATAGAACGAAAAAGGGGTTCCGATGATCTCCGAGATCAGAAAAATGGCGCCAAAGAACATCAGTGAAATGGTGATCTCATTGGCGAAAAAGCCTCTGACCCATTGATCCAGCATGCCAAACCATCCTAAAAGCAAAGCCAGAAAGGTGACGATAAAACTCAATGTGCCGGTGAGCATGCCAAACCTGGAAACTGTCCGGTTGTACTGCTGAGACTTTTCATACCTGGCCTCATCATATATCCCCTCCAATTCCTTTGGAATAGGACTTTTCGCACTCTTCAGGTTGAGCCAGGACAAAATCCGTTCGATCACAAAGTCAGCCGAGACAATGATCAGCATTACCATCAAAATCTCTCGTGCGCCCATAAGCAATTTATAATTGAGTTTAATGATTCACTTTTAAAAAATAGCAGCCAGTGCAAATATCTGCGCTGCATAACTACTGAAAAGTATGAATTGCATTAATAAGTAGAAGGCAGATTCAGAGATTAGCCCTATCCAAACGCTTTTTGATTTCGGACAATTCGGCTCTGATGTCTTTGAGATCTTGCTCGATAGCATCTTCCACAGCCAGAAAGCCTGCTTCTACGTTTTTGCTAAATGTGTCCATGGACTTTATAAAAAGGTCATTGGACTGTCTCATTTCATCCCGTAGCTTATCCAACCCTGCCTGCATTTTGTCGCTACCAGATTGTATCTGATTCTCCAACTCAATGAATCCTATTTTCATCTCATTCCGTAATTTTCCAATTTCGTTGAGTGCTTTGTCCATTTGATCGAGGTTTAATTCAAAAATATTACAAATCGTTCAAAATACCGCTAATCCATCATCTGTCAAAAAATGAATGGTACCGGACAGCTCAGCTCACGGACGTTTTTGGGTGGTTTTCTGGGATCTGCCAGACTGAATGAATAAGCGATCGAGACCTCATGCGCTCCACCGCTCCTGATCCCCAGATCGGAGATGGTATAGTCGAAGCTGTATCCGATTGAAAGATTGTTCTTACTGAAACCCACCATGAAAATAACCGATTCGCTGTTTACCACCCCATCGATATTCCTGATAGGGATGCCGCGGTACCAGGTACCCAGCAGGATGGGTTCCAACGTAAAATACAACCCGAGGTCCAGCTGATCAAACTCTCCCTGCATCCGGTAATTCACCGATGGGGT
This sequence comes from Cyclobacteriaceae bacterium, assembly GCA_965243485.1. Classification (GTDB taxonomy): domain Bacteria; phylum Bacteroidota; class Bacteroidia; order Cytophagales; family Cyclobacteriaceae; genus UBA7330. The sequence continues at coordinate 19,660 of CBDEVP010000001.1, forward strand.
CATGCTTCTTTCCCTGCCTTCGGGGTTCAGTGAAGCTCTTTTATTGATGGCTGTAAAAGGAATTTTATACCCTCCATGGATACTGATCCTCCGGGGCAGCGGGGAATCACCCCCGGCTATCGACTGATTGGGCTCCAGTACATGATGCATGGAATAGCCCAGCCAGGCGCTAGGATTGAATACAATGCCACCAAGGGCCATGTCGAAGAACCGGGCGCTTAGTCCGGTATCAAAGGTTTCCGCGGTGATGGGTCGCACCTGACCGGTCTGGTCAAACTGGTCGCCGAAGGTGAGCTGATCGAAGTTGATATCCCGCCAGTAATAGGAAAACTCGATCCCCGGTCTGAAGGTCCACCGGTAATTGAGCCTGACCTGATACGCATATTGTAGACCAAGATTCGTCGATTGCAGTCCGGCTATTCCTTCTCTGTCTGTCGTCGCAATAATGCCGGCGCTGCTGGAATAGTCTTCCCAGTTATATTCCAGTGAAAATGAGTAAGTTTCGAAATTAGCAGCGATGGAAGGCCATTGGTTTCTGTAATTGATCCCGGCCCTCCCCTTTTGGTTGATCCCTACCAGACCGGGGTTCAGGTACATAGGGGCTGCATAATATTGGGAGAACTGTGGGTCCTGTGCCTGTATTTTGTTTATATTCACAAGCATAATCGCCACTACCCAAAAAGAGACACAGCCTGAAGCTAAAAACCTGTTTGAACTATTCAAATGGATAAAATAATTGTCCGATAAACTGCTAAACTACGTAATGTAACGAAAATTAGGGCGTTAGTATTTTACCTTAATTTTGTTACAGGTAGTGAACAAGTATATTGGTGTGGATGTTTTAGGATTTATATGTCAAAATTTCTTCCAGCTTTAATTCTTCTTTTAGGCTGCTTTGCCTCCCATCTCGTTTTATCTCAAAAGATCGTAGAAACACAGTGGTATTTTGGTAGCACAGACCAGAATTTCATCTTCGACAAAAATGGCCGCGACCCAGAGCTCTTCGACTTTCAAAATCCTGCGTTTGGTGATGGAGGTTCCGGAGTAGTCAGTGATCAGTTTACCGGCAATCTGAAATTTTACAGCGACGGGCAAAGGATCTATGACGGATCTCATCAGCTACTGCCTACTGTAGCAGGAGGTACAACTTTGAATGGAAATCCCTCCATCAATCAGCCAGTGGTGACCTGCCCTTTTCCAGATGGCTCAGAGCAATATTATTTCTTTACCAATCCCGGGACTACCGGACCGAATGAAATCCAGTACAGCGTGGTTGATGCCACGATCATCGGCAATAGCTCTGTCCCTCAATATCCACTGGGGGACCTCACCCTTGCCAACCAGGGGACGGGACTTGTGGATCCATCTGAGGCCATGATCATCCTTGAAAACGATGGAGGGACAGGCTTCTGGCTCATCACTCAAAACCGGAGCACCTTCGACTTTCAGGTTACTGAGATTAGCGGAACAGGCATAGGAGCTACTCAGAATTTCAATTTTGTCAATGTCACCGTTCCGGGCTTTGAGGCCTCAGCTTTCGCTTATCACGACAGCACACAAACACTGGCAGTCGCCAGCCGGCAGGCCAACAGAAATATTCAGCTCATAGACTTCGATCCTGCCACCGGGGCCCTCACCTTCAACAGGAGGGTTCTGAATACCGGATTTGCAGACAGTGGCCCCGATGTGGTCTATGATGTGGAATGGTCTGCTGACGGCTCGAAATTGTACTTTTCCAGAAACGGGGATGGCACGAATCCGGGAGAGCTTTATCAACATGACCTCCAGGATACGCTGGCATCTGTGAACAATATCCTTCCCTATTCCTTCAACCGCAGCTGGGGACTGAAGCGAGGCATCGACGACCGGATCTACCATTTATATCAGCTCAACAATGGCGGACCTCTGAGGCTTGGAAGAATCGACTTTGCCGACAGCGTGGCATCAATCACCGCTTATGACAGCCTGGTTTTTGATGAGGATTTTGCCGGCAGACAATTTCCAGCTTTTGCTCCCGGGTACTTACCTGCGTTTGATACACTGAATTTTACCTACTATGACAGTTGCTTTTTGAGTGCGGTCAAATTCATACCGATTGTGGAGCCATTGCCGACCAGCTTTTTATGGAATTTTGGCGACGGAACCACCTCCACTGCCACTTCTCCGGTGTATGAATACCAGAATGCAGGAGGTAATTTTGTTTCCCTTACGGTGGAGCTTAACGGACGCAGACAGACTATTTCGCGGCCTGTTGATATCATAGACACTACTTTCACGGTTGATCTTGGCAATGACACTACCATCTGCGTAGATGAAACTTTGGATCTTGATGCTGGCCCCGGAGCGCTCAGATACATATGGAGTACCGGGGAAACCACCCAGATGATCACCATTGACACAGCAGGCACCTATTGGGTAGAGGCTATAGGTCCGAATGGATGCCCGGTCGTAGATGAAATTGTGGTGACTGAGTACGGGGTGGCCAACCAGGTCTATAACCAATGGTATTTTGGTGAATTTGCAGGAATTGATTTCAATACCCAGCCCCCCACGCCGCTCGCAGATGCCAATATGATGCTTTCCCCGGAGGGTTGTGCCACCATATCGGACATCGGGGGTCAGCTGCTTTTTTATACCGACGGGGTCACCGTCTGGAACAAAGAACACAATGTGATGCTCAACGGGACCAATATTGGCGGGGAAAATACAGCCGCTCAGTCGGCACTTATCATACCTTTTGCCGACGATGGAACGCTCTTCTGGATTTTCACCACGGAGGAAGTCTATGGCGATTTTGAATACCAGCTCAAGTACTCCATTGTGGACATGAAAGGTGATACGGCCCGCGGTGAAGTGATTACAAAAAATAATATACTGGCCAAAGAAAGTACTGAAAGACTGACGGCATCAGGCTTTACAGCTAATTCCCTGGTGATCGCTCACGAGTTTGGGAATAATGTCTTTCGGGGCTATCAGATCATTCCCGAGGGGATTTCTGCAGCCATCTACTCCGTGGCCGGAGAAAATGACCCCTACCAGGACCAGCTGACGGGTCGGGGCTATATGAAAATATCTCCCGCGGCAGGGATCATTGCCACTGCCAGTGGCAGCAGTACGGGCAATGGTGTTGAGATCTGTGACTATGACTTTGCTACAGGAGTAATATCAAATGGCCGAATGATCGACATCGGCGAACCCGCGGCCAATCAGGCCTACGGAATCGAAATATCCCCCGCTGGAAATAGATTGTATGTCTCAACCATCGGAGGTGGCTCAAAACTGATGCAATTTGATCTTGACAGCCTTGGGTCTAACAATGAAGAGGCAGATATTGCTGCCACTAAATTTGATTATGGGAACGTGGGTGGAGTGCTCGGCGCCTTACAGGTCGGGCCTGATGGGGCGCTCTACGGGGCCATTGACGGCAGCCCGGACCTTATGCTCATTCAATCCCCTGATGCTAACAATGCACCCGTCAATCCTACCGGATTTAATCTTGCGGGAAGGATCAGCAGGCTTGGATTACCGAATTTCGTTCAGGTCCAGGGGATGACTGCGCCTCCTCCGGGCATGACGATCGCCACGGCCTGTGTGGGTCAGCCAACCGCCTTCTCCGCTGTCGGAAGGGATCCATCCATTGAAACCTATGCCTGGGATTTTGGCGATGGTACAGGAACAGGTTTTCTGTCAAGCCCGGATACGACCCATGTTTATAATAACGACTCCACCTACATCGTCACTTTGACACTTAGAAACAGGTGTGATGTGGATTCGGTATTCACCGACACCATCACTGTCTTTTCCATTCCGGAGTTACCCATGGTACCAAATGACACAGCCTTGTGTGGTAGCAACAGTCTGACACTCAGCGCCTGGGATGTGGACCGGCCCGACCTGAGATATTACTGGTCCACAGGCGATACCACAAGATCGGTCACATTTACTGCTCCGGCCATCGTGGATGTGGCAATTTCGAATACGGATGGCTGTGCATCAGATACATTAACAGTCTTCATCGGGGACGGCAGGCCAAACCTTGAACTCGGCCCGGATCGAACGGTTTGCCAGCGGGATACTGTACCCGCCCTGGATGTGGGAAATACCGGGGCAACTTTCACCTGGTACAGGGATGGCGTCGAGATCGGCACCAATCAGACCCAGCCGGTAAATACTTTCAGCGCAGGCACTTTTGAATACAGCGTGGAGATCATTGATCCCCTGACAGGTTGCATCGGAAGGGATACTGTTACTTTTACAATCCAGCCCGAAGCTCAGATCACCATAAATTCCGTCACCCCATCTACCTGCAACAATGCAGATGGTTCTATTGATTTCTCGATCAATACTTCCGGCACTTTTAGCTATGACCTGATCGGACCGGTCACTCAGGGCCCTTTCGCATTTGACGGACCGGGAACCCCGCCAGTTCTGACCGGTTTATCTTCGGGAAGCTATTCACTGAATATTACCAATACGGTCACAGGTTGTACTTCTGTAAATATTGTTCAGGTGGAAGACGATGCTGCCTTCGATATGGACGCACTGTCTATCAACCGATGCTCCAGCGACAGTGAGATCAGTATCGGGTTCCGAAATGTGGTCCCCAGTGCCGTGGATATCAATGTTTTCAACTCATCAGGTTTCTCAGTGTTCAGTCAAAGTAACGTATCCACCTCCACCAATATTTTTGTCAGCAACCTGGATACCGGAAGCTACTTTGTGGAAGCACGGGAAGTGAATCCCCCTTTCTGTTTACAAACGGACTCCGTTTACTTACGCGTTTCCACCGAGTGTCTGCTTACTATCTTCGCTCCGAATGCCTTCAGCCCGAATGGCAACGCATTAAACGAGGAGTTCTTTGTATTTCCAAATGATTTTGTTGAAACCTTCAGGATCTATATCTATAATCGATGGGGGCAGCTGATCTACACCTCGGACAGTAAAGATTTCCGGTGGAACGGATACTATGGAGACGCGCTCTCCCCGCCGGGGACCTATGCCTATAAAATGGAATTCACCAGCTCTCTGGCTCCCGGTGAAGAACAAGAACAATACGGCTCAATTACGTTAATAAGATAGACATGGCATTTTTTGATCAGGTTTATCAACAATTATTTGGAAAAAAGGCGGCGGAAGACAAAGTGCTGATAAATGAAGTCATTTCCAGAAGTGAAAAATATAAAGAGGATTACGGCAAGAGAATCAACTCTGATGAGTTTAAAAAGCTTGCCCTTGATGTTTACAGTTCTTACGAGCTAAAACAGAAATCACTGAATAAAGAACCGGAAGTCCACATTTTAAACTCGCAGTATGCAAATGGCTTTGCGATTTCTTACAATGACAAGATTTCCACCACGGATTTTCTCTACCTGTTCGACTGGCTATCGGAGCGAACGGGTACTTTGAATTATCAGGTGGCAAATAGCGACCTCATGGTTGTGGAAAAGAACAGCGTGGTGGAATCAAAAGAGAAACATTACCTGAAGCCACGCGTAGGAATGGATGAGATCATTGATCAACAATTTGGAAATATCCTTATTGAACACATCTCGATCAATGATCGCCCCAGCTATATCAAATATATGGCGAGTATTTATAGCGACAGAAAATATCAGGAGCCTCAAAAGTTTGAGAAATTAACTGAATATTTGTTCCAGGATTTAATAGATTAAATAATATGAACAGAATTACTAAAATTACACTAGGTCTGATTTTTTTAACCTTAGCCTTAGGTTCTACCCAGGTAAATGCCCAGCTTTTGCCTACAAAATTGCGAGTAACCGTGATTGATGAATTGGGTAACATCGCAGAGGGGGCGGAAGTGACCATTTACAAAACAGAAGAAGACTATCGGGCAAGTGAAAATCCGGTGATGAAAGAAACTACAGATAAAAAAGGCAGGGTCACCTTTAAAGACGTCGAACCTATCTCCTACTTCATCGATGCAAGAATGGGCGACAAAAATAATGATGGGAAGGGAGCGGTAACTGCACCCTTGCTGGAAGGCAAGCTCAACAAGGTAAATACAGTCATTGAATAGTATTGTACCGTAGCTTCCTTGTATTTTTTATTATCCTGCTGATCATACAGCCGGTCAAAGACTGGCCGGTTGATGTGAATTATAACCTCAAGCTTGATTTTCGTAAATCCGTGGGGTCAAGGGAAAATCCGATTGCCCGTTTTGAATACGAATTCAATAAACTGGCTGACCCGAGGTCCGGAAAAATACCTGAAGGAATGAGAAAGCTGGAGCTGGAATTTCAAAAATCGATCCCTGAGCGCCGCAACCTGTTTATCAATGGTGCCAGGGTAGAAGAAAGAAATTACCGGCTGGCGGGCCCGTTTAATGTCGGGGGGCGAACACGTGCGGCCATACTGGATGTGCGCAATGAAAATGTGATTATCGCCGGTGGCGTGTCGGGAGGGGTATGGAAATCAACCAATGGTGGCAACTCATGGGTCCAGACCAACGACCCTAATGCTTCCAGCAGTGTGACATGTATGACCCAGGATATCCGTCCGGGAAAAGAAGATATCATGTATTTTGGTACAGGGGAGCTAGTAGGTAATTCTCCCAGAAGCTTAAGCGCTCCCTACCGCGGAGATGGTATTTTTAAGTCTATCGATGGGGGTAATACCTGGTTTCAGCTGGCCTCAACGAACGACGCTGAAGAAAGCCAGTTTGGCAGCCAGTTTCAGTACAACTGGACCATTCTTGCCAATCCTCTCAGAGAAGATATTGACGAAGTCTTTCTGGCTTCATTTGGAGGGATCCTTCGATCAGAGGATGGTGGGGAAACCTGGGCAGCGGTACTGGGTGAGGAATTATTCAATCTACCGAATTCGACGAACCTTAACCTGATAAACGCCCCTTGCTACACTAACATACACCAGACAAAACAGGGATATTACCTGGCTACATTAAGTGAAAACAATTGCTCAGGGGATGAAGCCTACGAAAAGGCCGGCATTTATTTCTCCTCAAATGGGATTGACTGGGTTGATATCACCCCGGTATCTAAAAATCGTATTGCGGAGCGCACTGTAATCGGTTCCCGTGAGAACACCATTTACTTTTTGGCGCAGGGTAATGACGAGGATGAGGTGAGTATCCTAAGGCTTGAGATCACTGACATCCAGGGTGAAATACCCCAGGGAACGTGGACAGACCTTAGCGACAATGTGCCAAACTTTGGCGGACAGGTGGGAGATTTTGATAGTCAGTCGTCTTATAACATGGTGATCAGCGTTCATCCGGAAGATCCGGACGTTGTATACATTGGCGCTACCAATCTCTATCGTTCTACCGATGGGTTTACTTCGACAGACAATACCAAATGGATCGGGGGATACAGTCCCGACAATGACAACTCACGATACCTCAACCATCACCCTGATCAGCATTTACTGATCTACTATCCCTCAAACCCGGACCGGATGTTATGTTTTAACGATGGCGGCGTTCGTCGTACACAGAACAACCTGGCGGACTCCGTTCAGTGGACCAGCCTGAACAATGGCTTTGTGACCACTCAATTTTACCAGATCAGCCAGCAGCAGGACCAACCTACCAATGCCATCATCGGAGGTATGCAGGATAACGGTGTGCATATCCGCAATTCACCCATTGAGAACTCACCCTGGTCCAGGATACTCGGTGGCGACGGGGGCTTTTCCTACATTGCCAATAATCAAAATTTCTATTACGCCTCTATTCAAAACAGTCAGATCTACCGCATCACACTGAGTGATCAAAGTAACCTGACCTCTTTTGCACGGGTTGACCCCTCCGACGGAGGTGAAGAAGATGGTCAGGAATATCTGTTTATCAATCCGTATGTTTTGGACCCCATGAATAACAACCGCATGTTTCTGGCAGGAGGAAATGTGATCTGGAGAAACAATAACCTGCTTCAGATTCCCGGTGGACGACAGGACCCTACCCCGATCAACTGGGAAACCATTGAAGATACTAATCTGTCCGAAGGTGTTTACACGGCGATCGTTAAATCCAAAGTTTCAGGCACTGACCTCGTCTACGCAGCCGGCTGGTATTTTGATCAGGACGCGAAAACTTATCTGGTCAAGATTAACAATGCATCACAGGATTTTTCAGAAGAAGTAGAATTTCTTGATACCAATTCTTTTGTGCCCGGTTCACATATTGGATGTATTGCGCTGGACCCTGAGGACGAGGACCACCTGATCATCGTGATCACCAATTACAGGGTTCCTTCGATTTTTGAAAGCTTTGATGGTGGTGAATCCTTCACCGACATCAGCGGTAACCTGGAAGATCAACCGGATGGCAAGGGAAATGGACCAAGCGTCCGCTGGGCGGAAATGGTGCCCACTCAATCCGGAATGATGGTTTTCGTCGGGACGAGTGTCGGCTTATTCAGCACCATGGAGACTGACGACTCGAATACATTTTGGGCGAAAGAGAGCCCCGAAAAGGTTGGTCGCGCCGTCGTAAATTCCCTGGACTACCGGTCACTGGACGGCAGATTGGTGATCGGCACCCATGGCACCGGAGTATACGATGTGATCATTGAAGACCCCAGAGAAATCAACAATCCTAAGGAAAGCGGTGGTTTTGACCTGCTCAACGCCTACCCCAACCCCATGCAGGACCTCATCACCATCAAATACCAGCTTCCGGAAGATGGCATTGTGCGGGTTGATATGATTGATGGGGGCGGGAAACTGCAAAAGATCCTGCTGTGGGGACCCCAGTATGCAGGTGAAAATACCATGACCTGGGATGCTACCAATGCCGCCGGATCAAAGGTCAGAAATGGTATTTACTTTTGTCGTATCAGATACCGGGATCAGTCTCAATCAGTGAGGATAGCTGTTGGTAGGTAGAAAATTCTACCAATAAGGTACTGATGACAAAGCTCATTAAAGAAATTTTTTTGTTATCAATATTATTTCACCATTCTCCTTGAAAGCATGAGACCGACACTCTTTTACATAAGCCTGTTCATCATTTTTTCAACCTGCAATCATCCCAAGGAAAAATCAGTGGTTATTGAGGCGGGTGCTGTGCATGCGACCATTGAGGATGATATCCTCGATGGCCCATCGGTGTTAAATGATCCGGATCGTTTTGTCTGGGGCGGCAGTGTGGTTAAAGGTGAAGACAATAAGTACCACATGTTGTACTCCACCTGGGAAGCGGGTGATTCTCTACCTGTTTTCTCAGACTCCTGGGTACTCCTTTCAAAAATTGCTTATGCCGTTTCCGATTATCCGGACCGGGATTTCAAATTCCGGAAAATTGTTTTGCAGGGGAGGATCTATGAAGGGGATTCAGCTGCATGGGATGCACAGATGGTTCATAATCCACATATCAAAAAGTTTGAAAATAAGTATTATCTCTATTTTATCGGCTCCAAAGACCCGGGGATCCAACCGGATGGCTCAAAAGGCGAATCATTGAATAAACGCAACAGGATCCAGCAGAATCAGTGCATTGGCGTCATAGAGTTTAACAGTTTTGAAGACCTGGTACAGGGTAATTTCAAAAGACCTGAAAGTCCGATACTCATTGCCAGGACGAGGGTGAAACCGGACAACATTGTTAATCCTTCCCCGGAAGGGACCCAACCTAAACCGGACAACATCATCGTGGTAAATCCCTCGGTAGTCCAAAGGCCCTCGGATGGAAAGTACCTGCTGTATTTCAAAGGAAATTTCTATGATCCCGGATGGAGAGGCGTCCATGGAGTAGCGATTTCCGATTATCCCACCGGTCCGTTCGAAGCTACCGATCACTTTGTCTTTGATATACGAAACGATGACGGTACCATTGCCAGCGGAGAAGACCCTTACGTGTGGTATCACCGTGATCATGAGCGGTTCTACGTGATCCTTAAAGACTTCACAGGCAGGATCACCGCGGGTAAACCCGGCCTTGCACTGCTGGAATCTATGGATGGGATCAAATGGACCAAACCTGAGAATTCATTCTTTATGAAAAAGCAAGTCACACTCAAAACAGGCGAAACTCTGGAGGTCAATCGCCTGGAACGGCCTCAGCTACTGACCGGCGAGAACGGGGATCCGAAAGTCCTGTATGCCGCCTGTGCCCTGGTCAATGTCAATCCGAGAAATGATGGCACTTCCTTCAATGTGCAGATCCCTCTTGAAGTAAAATAGTCTCCCGGACTTGCTTCAGGCCACCAAAATTTGCGGGGATAAACTCATCTTTTTGAGTGTATCCGCGATCTCATCCTTATAGATGGGATTCATCACGATGACCACATCGGGTTTCAACTCTTTGAGTCTTTCAGGCTGAATGTATTCCTGCCCGGTACCCGCTACAAATTTTCCGGTTTTGCGTGGATTGATGTCCACAATGTGCCGGATCAAATCGCCGGTCTTCAGAAAGTTTAAAAATGAAACGCCTTTCGAGCCTCCCCCCCACACAACAATATTTTTGTTCTGACCAGACAATTCATCCAGCTTCTGTTTCCAGAAATCCATTTTCTGATTGAATTCGATTCCAAACTTCTCAACCAGCTTTTGGACAGATCTTACATCATCTTTGGTATGGTAGGCCGGGGTACCGTTGGCCTGATAAGCCTCAATGGCCAGAAACTGCCCATGGTATTTTTCACTGACTTTGATCACACCAAATCCCAGCTCCCTGAAAAGGTTATTGATAGAGGGCGGACTGAAATAGGAACAATGCTCATAGATCAGGTCCCAAATACCCAGATCACGCAAGGTGTAAAGTATATTGGGAACCTCGATGTAAAAAACCGTCTTCTCCTGCCCATTGACAATTTCCTTGATATTGGATAAAAAGGGTCCCGGTTGCTCTATGTGCTCGAGTACATGCCTGGAAATCACCATATCGGCCGGAACCTCCGCATACTTTTCTGAATAGAAGTCCTGAATGAACTGAACCGAACCGTCTTCCGGTTCATCTGCAAGAGAAGGATCATAACTCTTATCGAATCCGTAACCATGATTCTTGCCATGCTTGCAGATCATCCTGAGAAAATCACCTTTTCCACAACCAATTTCAATGATGTCTTTGCCATTCAGATCATAATTTTCGGTCAGGTCACTGATGAGTTCCCTGGAGTACTTTTGAAAAGCAGGTGAAAAATCAAGTGTGTTTTCGTACTCCTGGGTGTAGGTCATCAATTCTTCATTGAAAACGCCATTGTATAGATGGCCGCAATCCTCACAAAAAACAAGCTGAATACCGCCCATTGGACAATTCAACGCACTGGTCCGGTCATACCATAAGACATTACAGTGAGCCGGTACATTTTCTATAAAAACTACTTCCTTTACTTTCTTCGATCCGCAAGCGGAACATTGTTTTAATTTACTCATTTTTAAACCGTCAGGTAGGCTTTTGAAAGATCATCTACAGGGATGATCTCAGGATTTAATGATAACGCGGTTAAGTCTTTCCTTACTTCCTCCTCATAGATCGGATTCATCAACAATACAATATCAGGCTTGTATGTTGCAAGTTTCTGCGGAGAAATCACCGCATGCCCGGTACCGGGAAGATAATGACCATGCTTGTACGGATTAATATCGACAATGAATTCAATTTCCTGTTCAATTTGTAAAGTCGTCATAAAGGCAACTGCTTTGGATCCTCCTCCCCAGATCACCACTTTCTTACCCTCATTGTACGAGGTTTGAACAAACGATTTCCATTTGTCCAGCAGGTCACTGATATTGGATTTAAAAAACCGGAACAGTTCCTGAATTTCAGAAGAATCGATTTTGATCTGCTGGTCCTCTGTCACCTCTCCGGGTTTGGCCTCAATCATCAGGTACTGATCATCGTACTCCGTTCCAATGTCCAATACTTCAAAACCGGCCCTTCTGAAAAGGTATTCAAGAGAAGCCGGGCTGAAATATGAACAGTGTTCGTAATAGATATCCCAGAAACCAAGATCTTTCATAACCCGACCGGCTTCAGGGATCTGGAAAAAGATGATCGTATCCGTATTATTCCCAACAGCCGCACGCACAATCCGCATGAATTCCAGTGTATTGGGAATATGCTCCAACGTCATTTTGCAGCAAATGAAATCCGCAGTATATCCCGAATATTTTTCAGAGTACAGATCGGTGATGAATTCTACCAAACCCAGTCGATCGGGATTCCTCTCTGCAACAAAGGCCGGATCAAAACCATATCCCCGGTTATTCCCCATCTCACAGAGCATGGAAATGAAATCTCCTTTACCACATCCGATCTCAAGGATCTTTTTATCATGTAGATCATATTGTTCGATCATCCTTTTGGCCAGTGATTGATGGAACTTGTTGAAGGTCTCCGAAAATCCCTGGGTCTCCTCACATTTGGCATTGTATTCCTGGATCTTATGGTCGAAGATGGCATTGAAGATAAAGCCACAGTGATGGCAAAACGCCAACTCAAGGTCTCTCTTCGGAAATTCCCTGGCCTCTTCCCTGGTTTCCATCAATACGACGCTGTGTACCGGCACATTGGAAACCCTGTAAAAAGTCTCTGTTTCCTTGTTCAGACAATTTGGACAGATATTATTCATGACTATTTTTTATTTATTAGCGGTGAAATGCCTGCCATTCTAACCACTAGCGTATGTGTCAGAATGCAGACAAAGAATTTGCCCCGAAACTTTCGGGGCTCATTTCATTAAAGCCATATTAAACTACACGGACTTCGGGGATCGGAATGATAAACTTTCCCCCTTTGTCCCTGTATTCCTGCTGCTGTTTCATGATTTCATCAGCAAAATTCCAGGCCAGGATTAAGGTATAATCCGGTTGATCTTCAATCAATTTGTCCGGCGGAACGATCGGCAGGTGATTACCACTGAAGTACAATCCCTGCTTATATTTACTCAGATCCAGAATATAATCAAGGTGCTTCTTGCTGATCCCAAAATAGCTCATCAGCGTATTGGCTTTTGCCGCTGCACCGTATCCCACGATGCTTTTACCCTCAGCTTTTAGCTTATCAAGGATATCAATAAGTTCACTTTTCAGCGTTTTCACTCTTTCAACAAATGACCTGTAACATTCCGGTGAATGAACGTTCATGGATTGCTCTTTTTTTGTGTATTCAAGGAGGGTTTTACTTGGATCCTGAACTTTTCCAATAAACATCCTTAGCGTTCCTCCATGGATTTCCACATGTTTGATATCATTCAGGAAAAGTCCATGACGATTAAATAAGGATTGCAGCGCTGTGACAGAAAAATAACACAAATGCTGATGATAAATGGTGTCGAACTCACAATGCCTGATCAGGTCCATCAGGTAAGGGGCTTCTATCACTGCTATGCCGTCTTCCTTAAGCAGAATATTGATCCCTTCCACAAAACCATTGAGATCCGGGACATGGGCTAGCACATTATTGGCCAGAAATACATCCACCTGGCCATGTTCGTCTTTGATCTTTTTGGCCATATCACTACCAAAAAAATCGACAATGGTTGGGATACCCTTTTCCTGGGCCACTTTCGCAGGACCTTCAGCCGGATCTACTCCAAGTACTTTTGTGCCACGTGAATGAAAATGCTGCAGCATGTAACCGTCATTACTGGCAGCCTCAAACACAAAGCTTCCCTCATTTAATCCTCTGTCTCCAATGATCGTTTCAGCACTCTCTTTGAAGTGATTCATCAGTTTCTGGGAAACAGACGAATAATAAGGGTAATCGCGCTGGAACAATTCGCGAGGATCCACTTCTTCCTTGATCTGCACCAGCGAACAATCCTGGCAACACATCAGTGTAAGTGGAACCTTGACTTCCTCTCCATTGACCGGTGGTTTCTTCAACAATCTATCCGACAGAGCTGTTTCCCCGAAATCAATCAGATCGACAGTATTGCTGCTGTTACAGGATCTACAAGTAGATTTTGATTCAAAAATTGCCATCTCTTAAACCGTTTGTATTTTTTCTTTTGCTATCCAATAAAGATTATCATCAATGAATTTATTCTCCAGCAGATATTTAATGTGTCCTATCCTCTGGTATTTGATACCTTCAAACTCTTCAAGCGTAAGTCCTAATTTCTCATAGGCTTCAAGACATTCCTGTGCACCTTTTCTTGCATTCCACACGGGCTTAAAACCGGGTATTTTATTAGCGATCTTCGAGCAGTCTACCTTGTAGTTTCTGGCATCCGGAAAGTGATCTTCAGACAATTCAACATGGCTGTTAGGCACGACTTCTGCCACAATGTTGGCAATCTCCTTTACCTGGTAGTTATCTTCATTCCTTCCCACATTGAATGCTTCATTGTGAATGTCTTCCTCGGGAGCAGTGAGCAAGGCTGTAAAGGCCCTGGAAATATCCTCGATATGTACAATTGGTCTCCAGGAGGTGCCATCACTTTTTAAGAATACCTTTCCGGTGGTATAAGCCCAGGCGACGAGGTTATTCAATACCAGGTCAAATCTGAGCCTCGGTGATACACCATAAGCGGTGGCGTTGCGCAAAAACACCGGATGAAAATTATCATCAGCCAATTCAGAGATATCTTTCTCTGACAGCACCTTGGATTCCCCGTAAGGCGTCACAGGGTTAAAGGAAGAGGTTTCAGTCAACCAATCATCGCCCGAAGCGCCATAGTTGCTGCATGAAGATGAATACAAAAATCGACTTACTCCTGCCTGTTTGGCTAGTTTAGCCAGCTTCACACTTGCACGATAATTAATATCAAAGGTCAGATCGGCATTCAGATTGCCAAGCGGGTCATTGGACAACCCTGCCAGATGTATGACGGCATCAAATCCTTCGACATCGCTTATGTCAATGGATCTGATGTCTTTGATCGTTTCTGTGATCTGCTGATCCAAAGTACCGTATGTACAATTTCGGAAAAGATCACTGTCAATGCCATGTACCTCATGACCTGCCTCCTTTAGCATAGGCACAAGAATGGTACCTATATATCCTTTGTGACCAGTTACTAATACTTTCATAAAAAATTTAAATTTTAACGGTGATTAAAAATTGATATAAAGATTTTTCTATCGACTAACTGATTGTTCAAATACTTCCCAGGGAGGATTACCTGACTTCCATAGCGACTCAAGGATATGTTTTTCCCTGAGGGTATCCATACATTGCCAAAATGAAGTATGCCGATAGGCCATCAACTGACCATCCTTAGCCAGGTTTTCCATGGGTTCCTTTTCCCATTGCGTGGGATCACCTTCAATGTAATCAAATACTTCGGGCTCAAGCACAAAAAAGGCACCGTTGATCCACCCTTCCGAAGCCTGAGGCTTCTCGGAAAATTCAAGTACCTGCCCGCTTTCTTCAATTTGAAGATGACCATACCTGGCAGGGGGCCGAACGGTCGTCAATGTAGCCAGTTTGCCATGGCTTTTGTGGAAATCCAGCAACGAATCCAGATCCACATTAGATAGACCATCTCCCCAGGTAAGCATAAAAGTTTCATTATTGACATAGGGTTTCAGTCGCTTGATCCTTCCACCGGTCATGGTATTTAAACCCGTTTCAATAAGCTCAAGATTCCAGTCAATGTTTGTGGCATCGCTACGAACATTTCCGTCTTTCAGATTTATGGACAGGTTGCCCTGAAGCGAGGCGTAGTCGGCAAAATATTTTTTGATGTATTCTCCTTTATACCCAAGGGCCACCACAAAATCCTTGTGTCCAAAAGTGGCGTAATGTTTCATTATTCTCCACAGGATTGGTTTACCGCCGATCTCTACCATAGGTTTCGGCCTTATTTCAGTCTCTTCTGCCAATCGCGTTCCATGCCCGCCGGCGAGTATGCATACTTTCATGTCTTATGGTGTTTGTCTATTCGTTGTCACATGCCTGCCTGTCAGCAGACGAGGAATTGTTCCCTAAAGCTTTAGGGTTTTTTTCATGTATCGATTACAATTAATAATTTAACTCTGAATTAGTCTTTTAAACTTATCATTCACGGAGACAGAGGTCCTTTTGACAAACCACTGCCAGGTTAACCGCTTCAACTGGTTCTTTTCTTCTTTGGGGAAATGGTTTTTTTCAATGGAATTTAACAATTCCTTTAGCCAGGTGATATGCGGGATCCTTCTGATTTTCCCATTGGGGTCATACCATTTGGCTATTTCAGCATGGCTTTTGTGTTTGATCTTGTTTTTGGGGTCAATCTTACCTGCTTCGCTGGGGTTATTGTTATAAACTGAGGTAGAAATACCGTGGTGGATCCTTCTGAGGTAATAAGGATGTTCCAGCACTTTGAATTTTCCCTTCAATATCAGATCTGCCAGCAAAGTAAAGTCCGCACTTGTGTAGTTAGCAATAAGTATGGTGTCTTTCAAGACCTCTCGTCTTATCAGGCTGGTAAGTATCATGTCGGCCTCAGTAAAGGTACGAGAGAAATGCCTGAGCAATAACCGGTATCTTTCCACCGGATTCTCATCGGCAAGATGAAGCCCTTTAAAATTCACCGTATCAATCTCCTCATTATCTGCATTTAAATTGCGCTTGGCGCTTCCACAGAGGATAACCGATGGATCTGATTCCAGAACTTCAACAGCACTTTCAAGGCTGCCAGGTGCAAGCATATCATCATGGGCGAGCCATCTGAAATATTTTCCTGTTGATAATTCAAAGGTCTTATTGTAATTACGTGAGGCGCCGCAATTCCTATCAAATGTATGCACCCTGATCCTTTTGTCCTTTTCGGCAAAAGATCGGCAGATCTCCGGTGTGCCGTCAATTGAGCCATTGTCCGATATGACAAGCTCCAGATTATTATAAGATTGGCTTAAAACGGACTCAATAGCCTGGCGAATAAAATTCTCACCATTATAAACAGGCAGTCCTATTGATACTAAAGGTAATGTCCTAGCATCTGCTGGCATCGATATTATCTTGTTTTGGCGGTTAACAGATTTCTGTCCGTAAAATAAGTTTATTCAATTCACTTTACAAACAAGACCCATTTTCTTTTAGATTAACTTTTTTTTAGTCTACTTTACGGCTCAATTATCATCGCCGATATTTTTACTGTGGTACTGCTTGAATTTTTAAGAAAAAATCTTTCTTTCCTTATATTTAATTTAGTTGTCGTCCTTGGTTTCATTGGTCTGCTGGAGGGTATTTGTGCATACTATTTGCGAAATCCGTCGTCCATACCTCCTTCGCTGATCAGCGTTTTTGCAGAATATTACCGGACAAATGACAGAAACATCGTACAGGTGACTGATTGTGGTCAATATGATCCTGATCTTTTTTACACCCTCGCCCCGGGAGAATGCGTATTTGAAAACCGGGAGTTTTCTACTAAAATCTATAGCAACAGTGAGGGGATCAGAGATGATGAAGCATCGCTTGATGATCCTGAGGTGGTGGTGATCGGAGATTCATTTTCCATGGGCTGGGGAGTGGAGCAACAGGAATGTTATGCGCATCTGTTGGAAAGCATGCTAAATGGTAAAAAGACTCTCAATGCTTCGATTTCTTCCTACGGAACTGCACGTGAGACGATCTTGCTGGATCACCTTGGAGTGACAGCACCCGAATGGCTGATCATACAGTATCATCCCACCGATTTTAGCGAAAACATGGAATTCGTTGCAAACGATTATCAATTGAAGATCTCCCCTGAATCCACGTATGACAGTTTGAGATCGTATATTCAATCGAGAACCAAATATTTTCCAGGTAAACACCTTGCTCACCTGCTAAAGCTCAAGCTTCAGGAGTCTATCAGTACCCCACAGGAAGTTTCTGTGAATCAGGAAGTTGATGCCTTTCTCGAGGTTTTGCTTCATTCAAAATTAAATCTGGACAGCACCCGGATCATTGTTTTTGAAGTCGATCATATTTCAGCGTTGAACAACGACTTTATTGGGGCGCTTAAACAAGAAATTAGCAACCGGGACGATTTACCCGCATTTATTAAGAACATCAGTATCATTATGTTAAAAGATGTAATGTCTGCCGAAGACTTTTTCATTCTGGATGAACATCTGAATGCAACGGGTCACAAGCATCTGGCTTCTGTGCTATCAAAATTCATTCAATCACATCACACAGTCAATCTTTGAATAATCAATGAAAATTTTAGGAATATCAGCCTTTTATCACGATTCGGCCGCCGCTATCATTGAAGACGGAGAAATCATTGCTGCAGCGCAAGAAGAGAGGTTCACTAGAAAAAAACACGACTCCTCATTTCCCGTCAATGCCGTTAAATTCTGTCTTGAGTATTCCGGCACATCAATAAAGGATTTGAGTGCGATTGCTTTTTACGACAAACCACTGTTGAAGTTTGAACGGTTACTGGAAACCTACTATGCCTTTGCACCAAAAGGGGTCAAGTCATTCATTGCGGCCATGCCTGTCTGGCTCAAAGAAAAAATGTTCCTTAAGAAGCTGATATATGATGAATTGAAGGCCATTGAAAACTACGGAAAAAAGAAACCAAAGCTGCTTTTTCCTGAGCACCACCTTTCCCATGCCGCCAGTTCATTCTACCCCTCCCCTTTCAAGGAGGCGGCCATATTGACCATTGACGGGGTCGGAGAGTGGGCCACCGCTTCTATATGTCATGGGGTGGGTAAAAACATTGAAATAAAGAAAGAACTGAAATTTCCGCATTCACTGGGACTATTGTACTCTGCCTTTACGTACTTTCTGGGATTCAGGGTCAACTCCGGGGAATATAAATTGATGGGTCTCGCTCCCTATGGGATCCCTAATGGAGAGCGGGTTCGTCAATTTGAGAAAATCATCAGGGAACACCTGGTGGATATCAAAGAGGATGGTTCAATATGGCTGAATCAAAAGTATTTTAACTATGCCACCGGCCTGCGCATGGTAAATGACAAAAAATGGGAAAAATTATTCGGGATCACCCAAAGGAAACCGGAAGCCGAGCTAAGTCAGGAGCACTGCGATCTGGGTCTGGCGATCCAAAATGTTACGGAGGATGTTGTGATCCTGATGGCAAAAGAAGCCAAACGACTCACGGGGTCTGAATATTTATGTATGGCAGGTGGTGTCGCACTCAATTGTGTGGCAAACGGAAAGTTGATGGCTTCCGGCCTCTTCAAGGATATTTTCATCCAACCAGCTGCAGGAGACGCAGGAGGCGCGTTGGGTGCTGCACAGGCCGCTTACTACCTGTATTATGATGAAGAGCGAATCCTGAACGGTGCAGCGGATAGCATGCACGGTTCATACCTTGGGCCGGATTACTCTGATAAAGAGATCTCGTTGATGACCCGGAAGTACAAGGCCAGGTATGAAAAATTTGAGTCTTTCTCTGACTTAGCCAAAGAAGTCGCTGCCAAGATTTCGGAAGGTAACGCCATCGGATGGATGCAGGGAAGAATGGAATTCGGACCGAGGGCATTGGGTAACAGGAGCATCCTGGGGGATCCAAGAAACGAAGAAATGCAAAAGAAACTCAATCTAAAGATCAAGTACAGGGAATCTTTCCGGCCATTTGCGCCCTCCGTCCTGTATGAAGACTATGAGGATTACTTTGAAAATCCGGGGGCATCACCCTACATGCTGATGGTCCATCCGGTAATAAAGAAAATCAGGAAATCCCTCCCTGAAAAATACAACGAGTTCCCATTGCGTGAAAAGCTATACTATGTGAGATCAGAAATACCGGCTATCACTCATATTGATTTTTCAGCCAGGATACAGACGGTCCACAAAGAGACCAACCCCAGATATTGGGAGTTAATTGATAACTTTAAATCATTGTCCGGATGTGCGTTGGTTGTGAACACAAGCTTTAATGTGAGAGGTGAACCGATCGTGTGCACACCGGAAGACGCCTATCGATGCTTTATGAGGACAGAAATGGATTATCTGGTCATAAACAATTTCCTTTTTAGAAAATCAGATCAGCCCAACTGGGAGGAGAAGGACAACTGGAAGGAAGAATTTACATTAGATTGATACAATAAATATTTACCGCTTTAATTAAGAATCTTAAACAGTACTGATATGTTAGAATTTCTAAAAGATCTATCCCGTTTTCTGATCCAGCGAAGAAAATGGTGGCTCACGCCGATTATCCTTTTACTTCTTGTACTTGGTACCCTGATCGTCTTTGGTGGCGGATCCGCTTTGGCTCCATTCATTTACACCCTGTTTTAAGCACATGAATCAGGATATTTATAAGAACATAACAGTAATAACCGCGGGTTTTCTGGCCCTGGGATTCATTTTCAAAATTGATGTTCTGCTCTACATAGCAGGGGGCGTCTCTATTGGCTCTGTCTTAATTCCTCCCCTGGCTCAGCTGATCAATTGGCTATGGCTGAAGTTAGCGCTGGGACTCGGGTGGTTCAACTCCAGGGTGCTCCTTTCTATCGTGTATTTTATCTTCCTGATCCCGATTGCCCTGATTTCGAGGATTTTCAAGAGAGATTCTCTGGGACTTGACAGGAAGGAAGTAAGCTATTACGCAGAAAGGAATCATTCTTACAAGAAAGAGGACCTGGAGAACATCTGGTGATTACGGCTAGTCCGGATTCTTTATTTTGTGAGTGCATAGGTGCCTATGACCGGAAAGTGATCAGAAATATCCATGCTTTGGTCAACGATCAGGGAAACAGGGAGAATATCCTCACTGTGGAACTGATGATCAATTCGCACAGGCAGAAATGGATGGTTTAGTGTGAGACCCAAACCTTGACCGACTTCCTTGAATGTATATCGGAAATGGTTACTGATATACCGGAAGTTAAAACCAAAAGGTAGCTGGTTAAAATCGCCAACGATCATTGCAGGATAAGAACAGTCTTTCGCATGAGCGATTAACTGCCTTATCCTTTTTTCTCTCATCAAACTTCCCGCTTTCAGGCTGGCCACCTTTGATGATTTTGGGGTATCCATAAGGTGCAACCCCATGGAAGTGAAATGAACATTATAAATCCTCAGGGTGTCATCATGCACCAAAAGATCTGCAAAAATTGCTGCATTGGAATTTCTTTCATCTTTCCAGACAATCCCTTCATTCACAATATCAAACCTTGAAAAGATGGCCATACCGGGATTATGATCAAGCTCAGGCTGATCAGCGGTGTAGACAAATGAATCATATCCCTTCATCTTAATCTGTTTTAGAGCATCCAGCTCTTCCCAGTTGCTGTTGGTGCTAAACTCCTGGATGCACTTGATGTCCGAGGCATCATCGGAGACCCAATCGATCACCTCCAGCGAAAACCTGGCATAGGTATCTGGCATTCTGAAATATTTGACATTATAGCTCAGGATTGAAAATCGAGGCTGGTCCTGATCAGGTCCCGACGAGGAACTAAAGCCATATGTCCTTTGGTAATGAGGTATATAGAATAATGCAATTACCAATGGAAGCCATGCCATCCATCGATCAAGGAACAAATAAATGAAGAATGCCAATGGCATCACAACCAATAGTACCGGAATACAATAGCTCAACAGGTATGACGGCCAAAAAATAGCAGATGGTATGTATTCACTGCCAAAACAGATCCCCGAAAAGGCAGCGATCATGAGAAGAACAGCACGATTCAAGCTTACTTTACTGTACATCAACGCACTAAAGCTTCCTTGAGGCCCTCTCCCACAACACGGTCTGTTTCCCAAACAAAATCCTCCTTAACCCCAGATATACCGACCAGTTCATAAAAACGAAGTAGAAGGGAATAAATAGAAATTTTCGTTTCATCTTAATGGATTGTAAAAAATACCCAAGCAGCGCGAGTGCATAAAAGAGCACCTGAAGAACGAGCAATACCTTTAGAAAAATGCCTGAAGAGCCAAGAACCAGGATCACATTGGTCAGTAAGATCAACGGTAAAAACAAGGGAGCAAGCGTCCATCTCAATACCCGGTGAGAAATAAACTGAAATGAAAGCCACCGGTATTTAAAAATATTAAACAGCTTTCGTAACCTGAAAATGGCCTGTAAACCACCTGCGGCTATTCTGATCTTTCTTTTGGATTCTTCCTCTATGGAGCTGGAGCTGCTCTCCATGGCATAGGCCTCCGGCTCATAGGCAATTCTGTAACCTCTCGAAGCAATATTTAAAGAAAGATAAAAATCCTCAATGATGGTATCTTCCGGAACCGGTTCAAACAATCCGGTCCGAATCGAAAATAATTCACCCGCAGCACCCACACAGGAATATAAAAAGTAGTCGTACCGCTTTAGAAACGACTCATACTTCCAGTAAAATCCTTCCCCTGAGCTCGTAGCTTCGTCTTCCTTGGATACCTTGATCCTCTTTTCTCCTGCAACCACTGCTACCTTAGGGTTGTCGAAATGCCTGATCATGGTCAATAGCCCATCCTGATTGATCTCTGTGTTGGCATCGGAAAAAACCACAATATCAGAGGTGATTTCTTTCATTACCCTGTTCACAGCATGGATCTTTCCTCGTCTTTCCGGGAGATGAAAATGTCTGACTTCTTTCCTTTTCCCTACTATTTCGGGAGTCTTATCCGAGGATCCGTCAGTGACCACCCAAACCTCATATCTATCTTTCGGATACGTTAGATTCAGACTATTGGTGATCTTTCCATCTATATAATCCTCTTCATTATAGGCCGCTATTAAATGAACAATGGAGGGCAATTGCGACTGTTTGCCCTGGTCTGAATGTTTCAGGTCTTTCCCCCGGATTTTCACTAAAACAGCGACCAGGATGGCATAGCCAACATATGTATAGAATACAACGAAAAGCATGAGCCAGAAAAGGTAGAAGAGCATAAAATAGGTGTTATATTTGTAAATAGGCGAAGGATCAATGCATATGCCGTTGCGACTTCGATCAAATTCTACAGCAACTGAGATGAGTAAGTATTCAATTGAATATTTGTCACTAAAATAAAGACTTCAATGGATTTTGTTTACATCTTCCGGGTTATAATCAATCGTCTTCCGATAATCATCGTTATCACATTTCTGGCGGCGCTGATCACAGGTGTGTTGACATACCTGTCACCCAAAAAATATCAATCGGATGTACTGCTATCCACCGGATATACGGTGTCCAGCAGTTTTGATCTTGCAGAACAGAGATTCAGTCTTGTGGAGGCTGACCTGAAATTCAACAACCTGATTGAAGAGATGAATTCAAATATACTTGTGGGTACCCTCTCTCATCACCTGCTTTTGCACGACCTCACAGAAGAAATTCCTTTTAAGGAATTTGAAGAAGAAGAGAAATTAGAGACTGATATCCTCAACGGAATCCCCAAAGATACCATTGTAATGATCCTTCAGGAGAAGATCAGGAACTTTGAACTTTTGTCATCCTATGATGACACCGAAAGAAGCATCGCCGCTACCATTCTTGACTATCAGTACAGTCCCTCTGATATCAGGGGCTCCATGGATATCCGAAGAGCAAATTATACCGATTATATCTCAGTGATTGCTGAAACTGAGGATCCATTCCTGTCTGCATTTATGGTAAATACCCTTTGCGATGAATTCTTAAGGTATAACAGGATGATCAGGTTTTCTCAGAGTACCGAATCTGAGGAATATCTCAGCTCACTTGCCGAACAAAAAAGGCAGGTCCTTGAAACCAAATCCAATAATCTGAAAGCCTATAAATCCAGGAACCAGTTCTTGGATTTTGAACTTGAATCTGAGTCTAAGCTGGATCAGTTGAAGAACGTAGAAGAACAGAAAAATGAAACTTTGAATGAGATAAACCGGATCAACCTTTCCATTGCTTCGATAGATGCAAAGATCGCTGAAAGTGAAATTGAGGATCCTGTATCATCTGATGAATTCGCCGATCTCAGAAAACGCCTGGCTCATTTAAATGAAAGAAGGAGAAAAAGACTTGGTAATTATAAAGTCCTGACCGATTCAATTTATATGATCCGGAATGAACTGGATAACATGGTCAATCGATCAAGTCCGCCGGACAGAGATCTCCTTACCCGGCGCGAATCTTTGAACATGGATCTTCAAATTCAGGAGAACAAACTGGCGAACTTAGAAAAGCGTTCTTCAAAACTGGAAGGGCAAGTCTCGTCCTTTGTTTCTACAGAAGCTTCAATCTCATTTCTTCAACGTGAGGTGGATATTGCCGCAGAAGAATACCTTAAAGTCCAGGAGAAATTGAATGATGTGAGAAATGCCAGCTATAACTCAAAAGATGCTCTCAAGGTGATCTTATGGGGCCAGCCTGCCATAGAGCATCAGTCATCTGGCCTCTTTGTGAAGGTAGCCATTTCCATTATGGGCAGTCTGACAGTGTGTCTGGCGTTCCTGTTATCCATTGAGTTCATCAATTCCAGGATCAAAATTGCTTCCAGGTTTCGCCAAATGGTGAATATGGATCTTATAGGAACAATCAAAAACCGGGAAAAACCTAAGAAACTGAAGAAAGGCAGGACAGATAAAGCCGAAAGTATTGCAGCCACACAACTCAGAAAATTGAGAAACAAAATAGTTTCCCAGGATGGCAGGATCATTCTGTGGACCAGCCTCAATCCCGGGGATGGTAAGTCCTCTACCATTTATGCGATGGCCAATTCGCTCGGCCTGATCAATAAAAATGTTTTGATCCTGGATACCAACTTCCGGAGTAATAAGTTTTTTAAGGACCTGGCTGAAAATCAGAAATTAAAAGTCAACCTAAATCCTTTCAGGGAAATACAAAAGAATATCCATAATCAGCCTTCAAAATATGACAGGGTGCAAATTTTTGGAGAAAATTATAGCGTTTCACAGAAAAACGAAAGTGTCCATATCATTCCAAATAAGGGACCGGAAGGCTCTCCTGCTGAAGTATTGTCAGGAATTGCTTTAGATGAGATCTTGCACCAATTGCTGGAAAATAACGTGTATGACTACATTTTTCTCGAAGGAGCAAGCTTAAATGAATATTCCGATGCGATTGAGTTAACCACTTATGCGGACAGAGTTGTCCTGGTATTTGACGCACTGAAGAATCTTGATCAGCGTGATCAGGATACTTTGAAATCAGTTAATGGATTTAATGGTAAGTTGCTGGGTGGAGTATTGAACCGGGAGCTGGAATTAAAAGAAGTGTAACTGCAGGCCAGGATCTTTAATACAAATAAGTTTTGAAACAAGATAAAACCAAAGATTTACTACTCCTTCGTCTCGTTCAGGCTTTTCTGTTATGTGTATACCTTTTTATCCTGCTTAAAGTCTTAATACTGTGACTTTTTTACTCGAACTCGGTGATAGATTTGGCAGATTATTAAAGTGGGAAACAGCCTTAGGGAAGGTGCTGATATTTTCCATTTTAACCTTACTGTCGGTCTTTTTTGCATATAATATCCCCAAATATGGCATTGCATTCGGCTCCATCCCCATCATTCTTATACCTGCTGTATTTGTTGCCCTGGGTTCCCTGATCAGTATCGAATTCGGATTCTATACGATCATCGTACTTGGCTTCCTGGTAAGCTTTTTCAAAAGGCTTATTTTCGGGCTTAACATCTCCCATGATGAAGTACCCCTTGGAATTGGAGTGAGTGCTTTGATGGGCATTACCTTTTTAGGATTTCTCATTCGGAATATGGCTAATAAAAGCTCTGAATGGAAGAAATTTCTGACCCCTATCACCCTGCTGATCCTGCTGGATATGGTTTACACCGTCATTATTGCGGCTAATCCCAGCGGACCCGGGATCACCAACTGGCTGATGCTGGGATTTAGGTGGCTGATCTTTGACCTGATGCTTATCATTGTAGCCTACGTGGTTTTCAGTTCCCTTGATAAGGTGCTTTTCTTCACCAAATTCTGGATAGGTTTACTGTTGGTTTCAGGCCTTTATACCTTATTTCAGGAGTATATCACCCTGCCCATATGGGATTACCGGTTTCTGACCAGTGATCCGATGATCTTCAAATTGAATTATATAGGAGGTAGATTCAGGTTATCCGGTCTACTTGGCGATGTAAGTGAAGCGGGATTATTTATGGCTTATGCGAGCATCCTGTTGCTTGTTTTTATTCTTTATGTAAAAGATCATAAGAAAAGGTTTCAATTAATTATAGCGCTTATCATCACATTGATCTCCGCATCACTATCCGGGACGCGAACTGCCTACGCCATCTTTGTCATTGGACTGGTGCTGCTGGGACTTATTCACATTCGGCAAAAATATACCGTGATCGTTGGTATGCTTGGGGTACTTGGACTTCTGGTTATTCTTTATGGTCCCATTCATACTCCAACCATTAAAAGAATAAGATCGACATTTGAACCACAAAATGATCCTTCCTATCAATTAAGAGAAGCCAAATGGTCGCGTATACAACCCTGGTTAAGGAGACACCCCATAGGAAGTGGTATTGGTACTGTGGGGCCACTTGATCCGGAAAAAGAAGAAGCGGACAGCGGATACGTGGCGGTGGCCATAGAAAGAGGATGGATCGGATTGATAATCAGGCTCGCATTGTACTTCACCATTGTAGCATATGGGATAAATTACTATTTTAGATCTGAAAACAATACCTATAGGGCCTTATATCTTGCTTACGTTTGTGGATTTTTTGCCATGACGATTGCTCACATGAGCCAGGATGCTTTGAATAAATGGCCCAGCTATATTATTATGGAATCCTCTTTCATAATGATCATCCGACTCAAGCAACTTGAAAACAAAACCAAAGTCAAAAATGCCTAAATCATCTTTGATCATCCTGCTAATTGTTCAAATCAGCATTCTAAAAGGACAGCAAATGGACCCTTCCCTTGCGATCGATCCAAAAGGAGAACAATTGGCGAAAATTGCCTGGGAAAAAAGTTCTTTCAATAAATTATATGAAAGCAACAAACAGGTTGCAGAACATAGCATGAACTCTTCTAAATTTTCTTTCCTGGAAGGAATGGGATTCAGTCTCAACGTGAATGAATTTACCATCAACCCGGTACCCGGAAACAATAACTTCTACCCAAGATACAATTTTGGATACTCATTCAGCATTGGTCAGATCATGGATATGGCCGGAGATGTAAAAGAAGCGAAAAACCAGATATTGAAACTCGACTATGAACGGATCGAAGATAGTCTCAGGGTGCGATCAAATGTTTTGCAGAAGTATGAAGCGTACAAATTATCGTATGAATTGATGCAAATGGCAAAGGAAAATGTCATCAATGTTAATTCAGAACTGGGGGTCATCGAGCGGGATTACTCTGAAGGTAAAGTAGACATTGCACAATATAAGATGATACAGGATGCATATACATCCGCACGGTCACAGGAATTGAATGCCATCAATGCTTTCTTTATCGCTAAGATACAATTAGAGGAAGTGCTGGGAATGAGCCTGGAGTCCGCATTCAGACAAATTGAAGGTAATTGACGATTGGCAAACAACCTGTAGAGATCATTTTTGATCCTCTGCATTGAAAGTTTCGATTCTATCAATAACATACTTTGCCGTAGCCTCTTCGCTGCAATATTGATCATAATAGGCAATCATCCTTTTTTGAATATCACTCTGCCTGACCGGATCTGCCAGGATTTCGGCGATTTTCCAATGGAACCCAATCCATGATTTTAACTGAATACCCGGGAATTCTTTAAAAAACCAGTAATCATAAAGCTCCCTGGTCACAATGATACAGCCCATCTTTGCAGCCTCAAAAAAGCGAAACGAGACATCACTTCGATAGCCCTCTGGTACCAGTGCAATTCTGGTATCCATCAGGATTTCTGAGTATGCCGCAGGACTCAAACCACCTGTAAATTTTCTGGTAAACTGGATATATTCTCTGGATTTAGCACTTACGAATAAGGATTTAATCCGGGTCATGATCTGATGTAACCGGATACCAAGAAAAAACAACATTCTTTTCTTATAGATATTCCCCGAATAGAAAATCCCGTATTTTCGATCTTTAATTTGCTTAAAAGGAACCTCATGAAGGGATCCGTTATATCCGAGCGGTACTGGAAAACAATTGGGAGGCCTGTTGTGAATCGGACAATAGGGGGAAAAAATGATCCTGGCAGATAGCATATCTTCAGGGATCTCATGCGTTTCATTTGACAAGCAGAATACAATACTTTTCTCATCAAAGTCATAATCATACAGTTGTGTAGAACCGATGATATAAAACTGATAATCTTTGAAACTTTTCCACCGGATCAGATGCTTGAAAAGTCTACTGTAATAGACCTGTTCAAGCGGATGGTCTTCCGGCGATTTTACCGCCCCGAAGTTGATCGACAGATTAGGGATCCCTTTAAGGAATTTGTGATGTTCCTGATACTCCTGATAGCGCTTGTTTGATTCCAAATCTTAAGACATTAGTTCGGGAGGCCATTAATTTTGGTCATTCCTTACCTTATGGGCCGTGTGAATGAATTTTTTATTGGCACCTTTGAGATTAAACAGTAAAAGAAAAAAACTGAGAATGATTCCGGGTAGACGGATGACAGCTTTAACCAGATCTTTATTATAATAGGATCTTGGAATAGCTACCATGGTAATGACCACGTTTGCCAACCATAAAGTCAACCACTGCTGCCAGTGCCAGATATCGTAAAGAGAAAGCACAAGAGAAAGGCCTGTTAGCAATGTGATCAACCCGATATTCATAGATCTGGGCAATTGAATGTTTCGTAATACCGTGCTATGAAAATAAATAAATTTCCCTCTCATCAGGGCATTAACACCACGACCGAAGTACTTCCGTAAATAGTAAAAGTGGCTCGATAGCCACCGTCTTCTTTGATTTTTAAAATTGGCCATCTCATCGGTTTTCTCATCATATACTACAGCTTCATCGAGGTAGGAAGAACGAACGCCGACATCAAGCAGTTCATATTCTAATTCCCTGTCGAATCCACCAATGCTGTCCATGGACTGCAGAACATCTTTAAATGGTTCTTTCTTAAAGGCCATTCCGGATCCATTGAGAGAAACGGAAAGTCCCAGCACTTCGGGACCTTTACGTAAATTGACAATATTGAGCGATTCACTGATGCCATCCAGAATGGCCAATGTGTTATTATGATTAGAAGCTACTCTTTTGCCCTGCACTGAATCCTGGCGCTCCAATTTCCTGTTTATCTGCTCCAGAAAATCAGATTTCATGAGGTTATCGGCATCAAGAATGACCACGTGGCTAAACCTGTCCAGCTCCGGATGTTCCATGCATTTTTTCAATGAACGGACTTTTGTGCTTTGTTCGAACTGCACCTCAACTACCTCTACCGGCATATTTTGCAGCTGCCGGATCGTATCCTTTGACAAGCCATCGGCAATAACAAACAACTTCCAGTATTCTTTAGGGTAACTGACATTAAGATTCCTTTTCACAGTATTGAGGATGACCTCATCACAACGGTAAGCCGGCACAAGCACAGCAATCTGATAAAAATCTTTCTTCTGAATTGTATTCTTCGAATAAAAGAAGCTTGTCAGTGTAAAGAGTGCAGAGTAGGAAATAAAATAAAAGCAGTAGATTCCTAAAACAATCTCTAAAATTCCCATTCACAAAATTTTTTCTAAAGGCGATGATCTTCGTAAAAATATAAGAAAAGAATGGATTGATACATTATTTTGGCTATTCTTATGCACTTCATCATAATCAATTAATAATGTACCAACAGCATTAAAGCTTTTGATTATCATGAAATTTATTCTTTAAAAAAGTTTCATCATCTCCATGGAAAGATCCGAGTACGCTATCATCATTTTGGCATTGTCCAGGGTAGATTCCAAATATTCTTCCACCGCACTTTCACTGGCCAGTGAGTTATCAGCAAATAATCGAATACTCTATATTAACCACCCATACACGTACAAGGAAGTTATCAGGGATTACTCCTCAAACCGAAAGATCAGGAAACTGATAGTCAACCTAATATTTAGAAGAGTAACCATCGAGAAGGATTCAAAAACCAACTATACATCCATTGTTCCACCTCCTACCCTTCCGATCAACTGGATCCCGGAATCAAAACTCTATGATTACCTGCAAAAAGTAAATGACCGGATCATTTCTAAAGTCATCCGGACAATTATCAAAAAAGGTCAGCTGGATAAATATATTTTTTTTAATATCCATGACCCTTACTTCCGGAGTTTTTTTCATGAAAAATTCAATCCAATGATGCGTATCTACATGTCGGTGGATGACCTTTCACAGGATGGGTACGGTATAAAACACGGGGTTTCTTTGGAACAGCTCGCTGCAAAAAAATCCAACCTTGTTTTAGCTACGAGTTTTCACCTTCAGAAAAAACTGAAGGACTTCAATTTAAATGTTCAAATACTTAATAATGCCGTCGATTTTACATTGTTCAACAGATCTCTAACTGCTGATTTTACAAAACCTAAGGAACTATTACCCATCAAAGGACCAATCATTGGCTACACCGGAAATCTGGATGATACAAGGCTGGATTTTGAACTGATCAGCATGGTTGCCAGCAAGTTTCCGGATCATACCGTCTTACTTATCGGGCCCATCAACTCAAAAGAATATTACACAAATCAATTAGACCAGATAAAAAATATCTTATGGCTGGGGCCAAAGAATATCACTGAACTCCCCCTTTATCTGAAATACATGGATGTGGTACTTATACCCTTTAAGGTCAACAAGTTGACAGCGAGCATTTACCCGCTTAAAGTCAATGAATACCTGGCAGCCGGAAAAAATGTGGTCTCAACAGCTTTCAGTCCGGATATTTCCCTATTCAGGGATGTGATCATGATCTCATCAACAAAGACTGAGTTCCTTGATAACGTGGGGAAGGCTCTTCAAAACAAACCTGATCAGCAAATGATAGACGAAAAGGTAGAAGTCGCCAAAAGAAATACCTGGACCGCCCGGGTGGATCAATTTTGGGAATATGTTGAATCAACAGCTTCAGGAAATCGGTTGGGTGACTGAGTGCTCGGGTGTTGGTAGCACATCATTCATTTGATGAGCTTTGACGGTTGGAAATTGATCACCTTGTCTATAAGCATAAGAAAATACATACGAAAATATTTAGCGATCTCAAGCATACTTACGTCATATTTAGTTTTCAGATAAATAAGGTTAAATAAGACGACTATCACAAAGCTGGACAGGGTAGCCAGGGCAGCACCGGTAATTTCAAAAACAGGGATCAGGAGGATATTCAGTACCGTATTCAGTATGGCAGCCAGTATCACAAAAAGCATATTGATCCTTGCTTTACCAATAGCATCCAGCAAAATGCCCATTTGTTTATTGAAGGGAAGTATCAGGCTGTAAAAAATCGTTATTTGAAGCACAAAAGAAGATTCCTCGTACTCGGTGCCGGCAACTATCCGGATGATCAGTGTCGAGAATACAATCACGGTAACGACGATAGGGATACTGAACAACAGGATAGCGGCCACCGATTTTTCATACATTCCTTTTAATATCGATTCCCCATCCTGTGCAGCGGCTTCAACTGCCTTTGGGAACATGATGTTTGCAAGAGCCATGATGGGCACATCCACCAGGTTTGAAATCCGGATAGCAACATTATAAATCGCAACAGCCACAGGTGAAATAAACCAGGCCAGCATCCATGCATCTATATTTCTCAAAAGTACTGCTGCAATGCTGGTTCCAAATGTGTATTTTCCATAATGATAAAGTTTCCAGCAGATTTCCGTACTCCACCTGATTGAAAAAATCAGATGTTTCCGGGAAAACCAGGCATTGGAAAGTGCCCCCAATAAAACCGAAAGGGCATAGAAAATTGCCAGATGAATCAGACTAAGTGGTATCGAAAAAATAAAATAGATCAACACAACCAGAAAGATGGAGCCATTTCTGACCATATTTCCGATCAGTGATCCCCTGAAATCCAGGTGATACACCAAAAGGTATTCAAAATGAAAATAAATGGGGACAACCAGATTGGATATAAGAAATATCAAAAACAATTGATCAAATTGCTCAATTTTCCACATTTCACCGAGTGGAAATGAAACGAGATAAAACAGCGAAGCAAATACCAGAGATGAAATGAAATGAAGGATAAATGAAGTATTTTGAACTTCTTTTTTCTTTGCATCCTCGGCCATCCCCATGATCCGGATCAAAGGGTTCTTGAAAAAACCTGTTCGTGCAATCTCCATCAAGGTTGCAATGGAGATGAATAACATCCATGTCCCAAAGTCGTCCTTGCTGAGTATCCTGACCAAAAAGTAAAAATTACCAAAACCAAAAACCAGCATTGATAACCTTTCAAGTAAAGCGAATTTGCCCGAACTGACCCAGTAGTTGGCTTTACTATTTGTCATATGATAAGGATACTAAAGAATTGGGATTCATGATAAAAGTTTTGTTCCCCGGCAAACTAAATGATTAAGGTTCTGAAATCATAATAAGCTCTGCCGGCAAGCAGATCATTAGTTGCAACCATTATGATCACTTAACAGTGCGCGAATTCTAGTTGCTCACTTTAAATAATTTTTGTGTTATGTTGATCTCAGACCCTATAATGCGAAGCAAATAAATTCCCTGAGGAATCTCTCTGTTCTCAAATATAAACTCATGCTCTTTTTGACTTATTAGGGTATCATCATGCAGGACACTTATTTCCCGACCGGAAAGATCTGTTACTGCAATTCTAACATGTTGAGTTTTCGGGACTGAAACCGAAAATTTTGTTGAATGATGAAATGGGTTTGGATAAGCTAAAGAAACTATCTCTGTTTTTGGGATCTCTGTTGACAATACAAAAGTATTGGTGGCATATACAATGTCTTCACTTACAAACGTATTTCCGGCAGCATCAGTACAGGTTAGCTGGAAATGATAGGTTGTATTGGGTCTTAGATCAGAAACACTAAAGCTGTGGTTCACGGTGAAATCACCGTTCTCCAGCAGCTCGGTATAGGCAGATGAGAGGCCATAAGATATGCTGCTTTGGGCTAATTCATCGGTGTTCCAGGAAATCCTGACCATGGTTCTGGATTGAGCCTCCAACTGCAAGTTACGGATTACAGGCGCCTCCTCATCCAGGTCAATGATGATAATGGAAATATCGAGGATACCTTTATTTGCTGAAGCATCGGTATACTCAATCTCTACATTGTAAATATTGTCTCCGTTTGCATCGGAAGGATTCTCATAGTCCGGTGCTGCAATAAAATATAAGTCACCGTCAACAAGGGAAAATAAATGACCATCTTCACCTACAATACTCCATGCCCCGTTTTCTTCGGTATCATCTGTGGTATATGACCCTCCGGTCCATAAACTATTTTCCTCCGTATTCAAAAGCACGGGCCCGCTTATGACCGGTGAAATTTCATCCGCATCAGTGATCGTAATATTGAGTGACAGCGTTCTGATGTTTGAGGCATCATCAGTGGCCACAATAACCACTTGATATACGTTGTTCAGATCACTGTCCGAAGGTTGTTCAAAATCCGGAGGGGTATTAAACCTTAGTTCTCCTTCCGAATTAATTGCTAATAAATTAGCATCTGTTCCTCCCAGACTCCATGTTACAGATTCATTGCTGGTATAATTTGAAACTAAAGTCCTGTTCTCCAACAAAGTAATATTGGTGACTCCAAATATGAGAGGCCTCTCCTCATCAGCATCAGTCACGGTCACAGAAACTTCCAAAAATCCGATGTTAAACTGGTTGTCCAAAGCTTCGATTGTAAAGTGATAAACATTATTTCCATCATCATCCTGCGGATTTTCATAGTCAGGCGACAATGAGAACTCAACCATCCCATTTGTAATAGAGAATAAGTCGGCATCAATGCCACTCAGACTCAGGCTAACTTCTTCATCGCTTACATAAGTACCGATTGCTGTTTGATTTTCCGGTATGGAAGGAGATTCAGGTCCGGAAATTACAGGTCCCGGCTCATCCACATTAGTAACCGTGATGGTCACTGCAAAGATTCCAGTGTTGTCTGCAGCATCGATAGCCTCAATGACCACCTCATAATTATTATCGACATTGGCATCGGTAGGATTTTCATAATTCGGAGCCGTAATGAAAGCAAGCTCACCTCCTTCAATGGAAAACAGTGCTGCATCTACTCCACTCAAACTCAAGTCAACACTTTCGTTGCTGCTGTAGCTGCCTACAACCATTTGATTCTCTTCAATGGAGGGCGACATCAGACCAGTAACTATCGGTGCGATCTCATCTAGATCTGTCACTGTGATCGTGACCGGTAGCGTACCTACATTGCCAGCTGCATCCGTCGCTTCTACAACCACTTGATATTCGTTATCGGTATCAGCATCCGCAGGATCTTCATAGTCCGGGGCTGCCAGAAAGGCCAATTCACCACCATTAATGGAGAACTGAGCCGCATCAGTACCACTCAGGCTCCAACTCCCGCTTTCATTGTTGGTGTAGCTGCCTACAACCATTTGATTCTCTTCAATGGAGGGCGATATCAGACCAGAAACTATCGGTGCGATCTCATCAAGATCTGTCACTGTGATCGTGACTGGTAGCGTACCTACATTTCCAGCTGCATCCATCGCTTCCACAACCACTTCATAAATATTGTCGGTGTTGCCATCGGCAGGATTTTCGAAGTCAGGAGCTGAGAGGAAGGCTAACTCTCCGCCGTCAATAGAGAATAATGGCGCATCTATACCGCTCAAACTCCAACTACCACCTTCATTGTTGGTATATGTGCCGACCGCTGTTTGATTCTCTTCAATAGAGGGCGATATCAGACCAGAAACTATCGGTGCGATCTCATCAAGATCTGTCACTGTGATCATGACTGGTTGCGTACCGACATTGCCAGCCGCATCCGTCGCTTCCACAACCACTTGATATTCGTTATCAGTATCTGCATCCGCAGGATCTTCATAGTCCGGCGCTGCGAGGAAGACCAGCTCACCTCCGTCAATAGAGAATAATGGCGCATCTATACCGCTCAAACTCCAACTGCCACCTTCATTATTGGTATATGTGCCGACTGCTGTTTGATTCTCTTCAACAGAAGGATTTTCCGGGCCGTCGATCACAGGTGGAATCTCGTCAAGGTCTGTTACAGTGATCGTCACAGTAAGTGTGCCGACGTTGTCCGATGTATCCGTCGCTTCTACAACCACCTCGTAAATATTATCTCCATTGGCGTCCAAAGGATTCTCATAATCCGGAGCCGTTAGGAAGGACAGATCTCCAGTCGTAATCGATCCAAACAGTCCCGCATCCGCACCACTTAAGCTCCAGCTGCCGCCTTCATCATTGGTATAGCTGGCCACAGCCGTCTGATTCTCTTCAACAGAAAGATTTTCCGGGCCGGTGATCACCGGCGGAATCTCGTCAAGGTCTGTTACGGTGATCATCACAGTAAGTATGCCGACGTTGTCCGATGCATCCGTCGCTTCTACAACCACCTCGTAAATATTATCTCCATTAGCGTCCAAAGGATTCTCATAATCCGGAGCCGATAGGAAGGACAGATCTCCAGTCGTAATCGATCCAAACAGTCCCGCATCTACACCACTTAGGCTCCAGCTGCCGCCTTCATCATTGGTATAGCTAGCCACAGCCGTCTGATTCTCTTCAACAGAAGGATTTTCCGGGCCGGTGATCACCGGCGGAATCTCATCAACGTCTGTCACAGTGATCGTCACAGTAAGTGTGCCGACGTTGTCCGATGCATCCGTGGCCTCCACAACTACTTCGTAAAGGTTATCAGTGTTGGCATCTGCAGGGTTTTCATAATCCGGGGCTGCCAGGAAAGCAAGCTCGCCACCATCAATGGAAAACAACGCCGCATCGGTGCCGCTCAAACTCCAACTGCCGTCTTCATCATTGGTATAAGTGCCCACGGCGGTCTGATTCTCTTCAACCGATGGGGTTTCCGGACCGGTGATCACAGGAGGAATTTCGTCGAGGTCTGTCACGGTCACTGTCACAGCAAGGGTACCCACATTGTCAGCCGCATCCGTGGCTTCCACAACCACTTCGTAAATATTATCGGTATTGGCATCCGCAGGATTTTCATAGTCTGGAGCAGAAAGGAAGGTTAACTCCCCGCCATCAATAGAGAACAACGCCGCATCTGTGCCGCTCAAACTCCAGCTGCCATCTTCATCGTTGGTATAAGTGACCACGGCGGTCTGATTCTCTTCAACTGATGGGGTTTCCGGACCGGTGATCACAGGAGGAACTTCGTCCAGGTCTGTCACGGTCACTGTCACAGCAAGGGTGCCCACATTGTCAGCCGCATCTGTGGCTTCCACAACCACTTCGTAAATATTATCAGTATTGGCATCCGCAGGATTTTCATAGTCAGGAGCAGAAAGGAAGGTTAACTCCCCGCCATCAATAGAGAACAACGCCGCATCCGTGCCGCTCAAACT
Organism: Cyclobacteriaceae bacterium; assembly: GCA_965243485.1. GTDB lineage: Bacteria > Bacteroidota > Bacteroidia > Cytophagales > Cyclobacteriaceae > UBA7330. The sequence goes on from CBDEVP010000001.1 coordinate 55,956, forward strand.
CCAGCTGCCGTCTTCATCATTGGTATAAGTGACCACGGCGGTCTGATTCTCTTCAACCGATGGGGTTTCCGGACCGGTGATCACAGGAGGAATTTCGTCGAGGTCTGTCACGGTCACTGTCACAGCAAGGGTACCCACATTGTCAGCCGCATCCGTGGCTTCCACAACCACTTCGTAAAAATTATCGGTATTGCCATCGGCAGGGTTCTCGTAGTCCGGGGCAGCCAGGAAGGCCAATTCACCTCCATCAATTGAGAACAACGCCGCATCGGTACCACTCAGGCTCCAGCTGCCGTCTTCATCGTTGGTATAAGTGCCGACCGTTGTCTGATTCTCTTCAACCGATGGGGTTTCCGGACCGGTGATCACAGGAGGAATCTCATCAACGTCTGTCACGGTGACTGTCACAGTAAGGGTACTCACATTGTTCGATGCATCTGTGGCTTCCACAACCACTTCATAAATATTGTCGGTGTTGCCATCGGCAGGGTTCTCATAGTCCGGGGCTGCCAGGAAGGTAAGTTCACCTCCGTCAATGGAGAACAATGCCGCATCAGTACCACTCAGGCTCCAGCTGCCACCTTCATCATTGGTATATGAGCTAACCATCGTTTGATTTTCTTCAATGGATGGTGTAACAGGTCCGGTCACAACCGGTGGGGTAATGTCTATGATCGAGACATCTCCAAAAGTTGCATCGACATGATGAGCTAACAGAACTGCGCCCCCGGCCCTCAGTGCAAATTCACTTTCCTGTATTTCCTGCCAGTCCCAGTTTACCGGCTCACTTTGCCCATCCGGCCAAATTTTCCAGCTATATTCCGTAACACCCAAACTCCCATTGTCCGGCAGGGTCTCAGCTCTCATTCTTATCCAGTAGGTGTTTTCATAAGTTATACTGATCGATCCATGATTGATCGTATTGTCATTGTCCCCACGATAGAATTGTTTATTCATGGTGGGACCGAAGCCTCTCAGCCATCCGATTGCACCAAACGGCTGATATCCCCATTTTGGCTGGGCATTGGGGAAGTTTCTATGGCCGCCCACTATATGCCCGGCAAATCGCATGATAATCCCTAAGCCGGGGTTACCGCTATTTGGGCCTGTTACATTATCTATGCTGTGAATGGTAACTGGCACCAATATTTCATAGTCAACCCAATCCTTTTCACCAATCAAAAAGATCCGGTCATAACCAGTTTCGACAGTACGAAGTCCACTCGCGCTCCCACTCCAATAACCATCCACATACTGACCAACGTCCTGAGGATCAGAGACAACACCCCAGTCGATATCGTAAGGAATGGTTGAAGAACCGGACAGTTTATTGATTGTAACATTTTGTATTGTTTGATTCCCGGCATTGTCCGTTGCTGTAAGGACTAGCAGGTTAGGTCCATCCACAAGATCATCAATAAGAATATCCGCGTTGAAATCACCATTGGATCCTAATCTTCGACCATCCCCGAATCCATCAGGATCATCTCCGATGCTTAGATTCATGGCCGATGACCCATTTAAAGTGTACACCAGTGAAGCGACACCACTCTCATCCGCCACAAACCCTAACAAGTTGAAATCATCCTGCAACTGACCTAAATGACCAACTTTTTGTTCAGGCCCATACCAGACATCCAGGAAAGGATCTTCTGTATCAGTTGTTGTGGTAAAAGTATCATCAATGGTACTGGTTTCATTATCCCTCTCGTCGGCACTGATGATCTGATAATGATAGGTTGTCGCCTGTGCTAAACCCGTGACGGTCAGACTATGATCTGTTTTTGGGGTAAGATCTTCTACATTATCCGTATAGGAACTTGTCAGCCCATAATTTATCCGGCTGGTTGCAGGCTCATCGGTTGTCCAGGAAATCGTGGCACCGATAGGAGATTCTTCCACAACTATATTACTAATGACCGGTGGAGTAACATCTATCCCATCTTCAGGATCAATTGGGAAGTCGGTATTGAAAAAATAATCAATCAAAGCGGTAAAAGCGGGCGGAGTACCTCCTGAATTAGCTACATAGGGACCTACTTCGGTTACAGTAAGTGCCTGTGTAAAACTTACAGCCTCTGTCCAGACTGAGCCATCCACAGAATAGGAAAAAGTCCAGATATCCCCGACCCTGCCTACCTTCATCCATAAGGGCGATGCCACTGTGACTGTATTATTAACTTCAATATTTGATGTTCCTCCATCCAAAAATGCCGCAAATACCCTGGTCTGATTGCTGAGGCGATAAAAATCAAACCGAATGTAACGGGTATCTGACTCCTTGATCATAAGACCATAGTCAGTATTGTTAACTGTTAATTCTGTGTCAAACTTCACCTCAATCTCAAAATCAACATCACTGGTAGGCTGCATCAGCCGGGTGGCGAGGTTACCACCGGTCCATGGATCATGTGTCACCCCAGCGGGAATGGACATGCTCACTCTTGTGCCCGTCATCGAAATGGTGGCACCTCCCTGAGGGTCCTCAATCTCCCAGAGGGTAGTGTTTAAAGCAGGCGCGCTGAAATCGTCCGAAGTTATGATAGTCACATCATCGGTAGTAAAAGTCAGGTCTGCTGAGTTGGAGAAATTACCGACCTCATCCGTACTGGTAACCTGATAATGATATTCCGTATTCGGATCAAGTCCGCTGATCTGAATGCTTTGATCGGTTCTTAAAACCACATCTTCTTCAAAATCAGTGTAAGTAGATGATAAACCATAATCTACCCTCCCATATGCTGCCTCATCGGTGGTCCAGGTGATCACGGCAGAACTACCGGATGGGGAAGCAACAATATTGCTGATCACCGGCGGCGTATTGTCCGAAAGCGTATTAAATGTGGCATCAGAGGTAGCAGATGTATTGGTGCTGCCGTCCTCACTGGTTATTTGATAATGATATTCCGTTCCCTGGGTAAGTCCAGTGATCATCAGGCTATGATCCGTTTTCAATGTCAGATCCTCCAAATGATCGGTGTATGCGGCGGTAAGCCCGTAATCAATCCGGCTGGTGGCCGGTTCATCGGTGGTCCAGGTGATGGTAGCTCCTCCGGCAGTCGGTACCACATTCACGTTGCTGATGACCGGAGGTGTTTCGTCAGGAACTTCATTGTCCTCAGGATCGATCGGTGACGCAGTATTGAAAAAATAATCAACCAAAGCTGTGAAAGCGGGAAAAGTACCCGAGTTGGCTACAAACGGCCCAACTTCCCTGACCACCAGAGGCTGGTCGAAACTCACAGCCTCAGTCCAGGCCGTACCATCCTGAGAATAAGAAAAGGTCCAGGTATACCCCACTCTTGCTACTCTTAACCATAATGGAGATGTTACACCAACCGGTGAGTTCTCTTTAATATCTGCTGAACCACCGTTAAGAAAAGCAGCAAAAACATTTGTAGTGCCACCCAGCCGATAGAAATCAAATCGAAGGTAGCGGGTATCAGACTCCTTGATCATGAGTCCGTAATCTGTATTATTGATCAGATCCGTTTCAAACTTCACCTCTATCTCAAAATCCACATCACTGGTTGGCTGCATCAACCGGGTCGCAAAATTCCCACTGATCCAGGGGTCATGAGTAACTCCTCCGGGGATGGAAATGCTGGCCTGCGTGCCGGTCATGGTGACTGTGGCACCTCCCTGAGGATCCTCCAATTCCCAGAGGGAGGTGTTTAAAGACGGAGCGCTGAAATCATCCGATGTAATGGTGGATATAGTTGCAGAGGAATTCCACTTTTCATCAATAATTGTGCGCACCTCCGAATGGACCTTTGTGTCTGCTAGTCCAAAAATGATTTCTGCTCCCACATCATTCCTTCGCTGGACTACGGATCCCTGAGAACGGCCAAATCCCAGTACGGTCATATTGTTCTCAAGCAAAAAGTAATTGTCACTCACGATGTCATTGGTAACAGCCATGTAGAACGACCTGTCAAGAGTGGCATCTGTGACATAAGCCCATTCACTACCGCTGGCTATACCTGAGTGGTTTATAATGTCATCGCTACCAAAGGGATGTGCTGAATTGATCGAAAATTTACTGCCATCAGGTAAATTAAGAGAATCCTCATCATCAATACTACCACCGGGAGTCCCCTCGTATAAAATCCAGTATGCAACATCGGAGCCTCCGATCTGATCGACCGTCATCTTCGCATGGTCTGAAAAGAACTCCCAGGTAATGACCTCACCATTTCTAATAGATTCAACAGAAACAACATCATACCATTCATTGAGATTATTGCTGGTTGTAGAAGAGCCTCCGATATATCCCGGGTGTAGTTCACCGGAGTTTGGAATCCCTCTGAATTCACCGGCTGAGCCTGTGGCCGAACTGTGTGAGATCCAGTCATTCCCATCCGCATCAACCATGCTTACCAGCCCTCCTCCTGCTTTATCAAGAAAGTAAGTGACATTTGGGGTTTCGATTTGAAAACAATCGATCCCTTCGTCAAAGGCATCAGTGATCCTGACATCCTGACCAACCAGGAAACCTGACTGAATCAAAATGGCAAATAACAAGATGAATCGGATCTTCATCTTTCTAAGAACTGATGCGGGGTAAAAACTCATGGTTCTCAATTTCATCTCACATGTCCGTCAGGGGGATCTATTTTGGATCAAGAACCGGATAACCGGTCGCGTGACCCTGGTTATGGCCGCTCAAATGCCACCTCAAGGCCCTTAATACTGATCCAATATGCTTATTTTGTTGTTTGATCAGGTATTTCAACAAAATTTTAGGGATCACAAGTAGCGTGGTGTAGATATAGAATATACCTAGCTTAAGGCCGCTAAAATTTCTGCGCATAAACAATATTCTATTTCTTAAGTAGTAGTAAGCTTTCAATGGACTCTCCTTTCCCATGGATACTGATTCCTTGTGATAAATGGTAGCACTTCCCTCATAGTATATTTCATATCCGGCCCGTCTTATCTGTGTGCACCAATCCAACTCCTCATAAAGCAAAAAATATACCTCCGGCATCGGACCCACCTCCTCTACCACTGATCTTTTGACCATCATGGCGGCCCCATGCGCATAGGCTGTAAATTGACCTTTATCATACTGGCCAAAATCGGGTTCTAATTCCCCGATCTTCTTATTTCTTCCCGTGAATGGATTTACTGAAGTGAATCCTGCGTATTGAATGAGATGCTGATCATTAAAGTATTTGATCTTAGGACTTACCACACCTACCTTATCAAAAAGTGTGAAAGGTTGGAGCAATTTATCAAGCAGATCCGGAGTTAACTCCGTGTCATTATTGACAAAGAAGAAATAATCACCACTTGCATATCTCATACCCAGGTTGTTCCCACCGGCAAAACCCAGATTCTCTTCGCTGCGAATTATTTTCACCTGAGGAAATTCTCTTTTAACTCGCTCACTTGGATCCTCATGGGAGGCATTGTCAACAAGGATCACTTCATATGAAGCGTAATCAATTCTTTCAATCGATCTAAGTAATTCAATGGTTACTTCAGTCTGATTATAGTTAATCGTTATGATTGAAATCAACGGCTTCATATAATATCCATTATACCGATTCCTTTTGTATGAAAACCGGCAATGTCTTAATGATAAGCTTCAGGTCAAATAAAAATGAGCGCTTCCTTGCGTAGGCCTTATCCAACTCAATCCGCTCTTCATTTGTCACTTCATCGGTTCCACGTTTTTTCACCTGCCAAAGACCTGTGAGTCCGGAAGGCGCCAGAAACCTTTCAGCATATTCATCTACTGTCAGTCTTTCTGCCTCATACAGAGGGAGTGGACGGTTACCAACAATTGACATATCTCCCTTTAAAATATTCAGGAGCTGCGGCAACTCATCCAGGCTGGTATTTCGCAGGAATTTACCAAGTCTCGTGACACGCGGATCATTTTGTATCTTATAAAAGACATCTGCATTTCCGTCACTTTTTTGGTATTGATTACGATCTGATAACTCCTTTAACTTTTTGTCTGCGTCCTTGACCATCGTCCTGAACTTATAGAAATCAAAGATTTTGTAATTGGTACCGGCCCTTTGGGAAATGTAGAATATTGGGCCAGAAGACTCGAGTTTGATCAGGATGGCAATAATCAGTAAGATGGGCGACAATATGATCAAGGCCGTTCCAGAAAAGACAATATCAAAAACCCGCTTCAATAGCAGATCATGGTAGTTATTCTTGATCTCATTTTTCTCATCATTGATCGTGCGATTCAATCTCCTGAGCTTTCTGGAAAACTCAATTTTGAAGATCAGGTCATTCAATTTGATTTTTGTTGAAAAACAACCATCTATACCAAGCACAGAGCTTGTTCGGTTGTCTATCACATTATCGGCAATAGAAAAGATAATAAGTGCAACCGGTCCAAATCCACTTTTCTTCTTTAGATCTGAAAATCCAGCGCTTTTCAAAGAATTGATGTAAAAGTCTGAAATTAAAATGGCTTCCGGCAGCTTTCTATTCGGAGGATTCTTAAGAAAATGCATTAATTGATCGACCGAATTAATACTAATAAGTTCAAACAAACCATTGTCTAAACTCTCAATGTGATCTGGTATATCTTCTCCCAGATACCAAATGATCCCATTTGATGGTTCATTACTTAATGTAATATTGATATTCTCTTCAATTTCAAATTGTTCAAGCTTTGGTGATTCCTGTAACATGGCGGTGAAATTTTATTGTTTAATTAGTAGTGATTCATGAACTGTTTGTGTAAAGCTTTTGGGGTTAAAGGGTTTATGTATAATCTTGACAGAGTTTGTTAGTCCTGGCTCCTGAAGTAAATGATTGGGTTTCACACCCGTAATAAGAATGGTAGGAATTCCTTTATACAGAAGGTCATTTCGTAAGTATTCAATGAATTCGAGCCCGTTAATTTCCGGCAAAAGGTAGTCCGTTATGATCAGGTCAACCTTGTTGCCGGCTTTTATCCAGTTCAGTGCCTTAGCTACATCCTTGAAGCTCTTTACGTTGTATACTGGTTTTAGCAGCCCATTTATCAACAATGTCATACTTCGAGAATCTTCAATTAGCAAAATATTCCTTTTCTTAACAGGTATATTTCCAAACATTTTATCTAAAATCAACGAAGAGCAACTTTGTTACTCCCCTGAACCATTATACTTACAATCGGAAAGAATGAATTGATGTCTGATTTTCAATCATCAATCATCTTCATTTTACTTAACCGTTAAGTATTTGACTTAAACAAAACACCAATAGACACCTGGACACCAGGGGGGGTTCACCAGAGCATTGACCCTGAATAAAACGATCAACCGGCACCATTGAAAATGGCCGGGATAAACCTCCTGTGATAAATAGATTGAAAATTCGACGAACACGAAAGTGTCGAACTGAATGAAAACGGGGTATATAAATAAACCCCAGGTCGAGTGAATTGGCTGCAGTGATCAAAATACGGCGGTTAAAATTTTCACTAAGTGATTTCCCTTAGATATACTAAGTGAAACACCTAGGGTGCTAAGGTATATATAAACTTAAAAAAATACCAGAAAATATTATTTATATTACAATAATTTCATCTATAAATAATTTAGCCATATTTTTTTAAAAAAAGAAGAAAAGACTACTCATTTTAATTAGGATATTGAAAAATTTCCAATCAGAATTTTGAAGACTTTTAATTACACTCTTTTACGGTATGTAAAATTCATTTACAGACTATTCGCATCTATTGCATTGACATCTTTGATTTTTATATTTCGAATCTGAATGACGACATTGATACTTGGTGCCAGCGGAGCCACCGGCAGGTTACTAACTGAACAACTCCTGCAAAATGGTCATTTTGTAAAAGTATTGGTTCGTTCACCTGAAAGCTTGCCGGAGAACTGGCTAAAGAATAACAGGGTACATATAATAGAGGCCAGCATAAATGATCTCTCCTTAAAAGATATGGCAGAACATCTCAATCATTGTGATTCAGTGGCTTGCTGTCTGGGACATAACCTGACCTTGAAAGGTATCTACGGACAACCTCGCCAACTTGTGACAGATGCTGTCCGGCTGGTCGTCAACTGTCTGCATGAACTTGCACCAGCTACCCCTGTAAAATTTGTGCTGATGAATACCGCAGGAAACCCGAACAGAGACCTGAATGAACCCATCTCCATCGGTGAGCGATTCATCATCTTCCTGTTGCGCCTGGTGCTTCCTCCCCACCCTGACAACGAAAAAGCGGCGGATTATCTGAGAAAAGTCGTAGGACAGAAAGATCCACACATCGAGTGGGTCGTCGTCAGACCGGATACATTATTAGATAAAAGTCAGGTTTCTGAGTACGATACATTCGCTTCACCGATCCGCAGTGCTCTTTTCAATCCCGGTAAAACGAGCCGGATCAATGTTGGACATTTCATGGCGAGCTTAATTTCAGATGATAACCTGTGGAATGAGTGGAAAGGTCAGATGCCTGTCATTTACAATAAAGAACCTTAGCTACTAATTTTGTATGATGCTTCTGGTTACTGTTTAACTCCCTTCAAAATATTGAACCTTGCGCACCGGTTTCCGCATTTCCATTCTGTGTCTCTTTCTAGTCATCTCCACAAGCCTGGAGGCTCAAACTCCAAAGATCAGGATTGAGACTTCATTAGGTCCTTTCATTGTAGAAATATACCCGGAAAAAGCACCCGTCACCTGCAGCAATTTTGTCAGATATATTGAAACCAATAAATACGATACGGCCAGCTTCTACCGGGTAGTGAGAATGGACAATCAACCAAATAATGAAATAAAGATCCAGGTCATACAGGGCGGTCTGGGGTTTGACCGGTTAGCCTCCGGTTATGACCCGATCCGACATGAATCGACCTCAGAAACGGGGATCAGGCATAAGGACGGGGTGATCTCCATGGCTCGCAATGAACCCGGCAGCGCCAGCTCGGAATTTTTTATTTGTATTGGAGATCAGCCTGAACTCGATCATGGAGGCCGTCGAAATCCGGACCGACAGGGCTTTGCAGCTTTTGGACAGGTGATCGAAGGGATGGATCTCGTACGTGAGATACACAGCCGGAAAGATCATGACCAGATGTTGACAGAGCCAGTAAGCATCAGATCCATTTCGATCATAGAATAAAATTTACCCTTTCCCACCGTAATTCAATAAATTGCGGTTCCTAAATGATTTAAACCCTATTCATGAGAGTATTAAACCGAGAAACCACTTCTAAACCCGCGCACTACCCTGTCAAAGTTGTCCAGTTCGGAGAAGGAAATTTCCTGAGAGCGTTCGTCGACTGGGTGATTGACCTGCTCAATGAGCAAAGGAACTTTGAGGCCGGAGTAGCTGTGGTACAACCGATCGAACATGGAATGGTGAAAATGCTTGAAAAGCAGGATGGACTCTATCATCACATGATCCGCGGGATCCAAAAAGGCCAACAGGTCGATGAGATCCGGCTGAATTCATGCATACAGCAATTGATCAATCCTTTCGAAGATCTTGAATCCTACATTAATCTCGCCTCCGGCAAAGACCTTAAAATTATTGTATCTAATACCACTGAAGCTGGTATTACATTTCAGGAGGAAGCTCTGCCTGCTGAAGGGAAACTGGCCAAAACATTTCCCGGAAAGCTAACGCAGCTCGTAAAGGCCAGGTTTGATCATTTCAAAGGGAGCGCAGACGCCGGACTGATATTTATTCCCTGTGAACTGATCGAAAAGAATGGAGAAAACCTGAAAAAGACCATGCTATCTTATGCTGATCACTGGGATTTGGGAGGTGATTTTAAATCCTGGTTAACGGATCATTGCACTTTTGCCAATACCCTGGTAGACCGCATTGTACCCGGGTACCCAAAAGATGAGATCGCTGAGATCCAAAAAAAGATCGATTTCTCCGATCAGCTGGTAGTGGCTTCGGAAGTATTTCATCTATGGGTGATTGAAGGGCCTGATGAGGTCAAAAGAGCCTTTCCTGATAAAATGGAAGAAATAGGTTTGAACATCAAATTTGTAAAAGACCTTACCCCCTATCGTACACAAAAAGTCAGGATCCTTAACGGATCCCATACAGCGATGGTTCCGGTTGGACTGCTGGCCGGTAATGAGACGGTAAGGGAAAACGTGGAGGACGATGTAATTGGCCCATTTGTGCTTCAGACCATGTATGATGAGATCGTGCAGACCATCGACCTGCCGACAGATCAGGTAAGAAGCTTTGCCGATGAAATTCTGGAACGATTTAAAAATCCATTTATCCGGCATGAGTTGAAGAGTATTTCCCTCAACTCGATTTCCAAATACAAGGTACGCATCCTTCCCACTGTAAAAGATTACTACCGATTGAATAAAGCATTGCCCAATCGGCTTACTTTTGCACTGGCCTGCCTGATTGAGCTCTACCTGTCTGACAACTTTCAGATCAATGATGACAAGGAGGTAAAAACTTTCTTCGAAGGGCTTAAGGCAAGTAAACCATCAAATTACGAAATTGCCAATGAGGTGCTTTCCGAATATGACTTCTGGGGTGAAGATCTGACCAACCTGGGAGATCTGGAATCCAAGGTGGTGGCGTATATGAATGGTATTCAAAAAAATGGTGTTATAGCAACAATTAAAACCCTGTAAAAACTATGATCCAGGCAATCACAATCAATGAAACAGACAATCTGGCTGTTGCTCTCACAGACCTGAAGACTGGGGAGGAAGTTACCGTCAATAGTATAAAGACAAAACTGGTTCACAATATCCCGGCTAAGCACAAATTCGCACTGGAGGATTTCAAAAAAGGCGACAAACTCACCATGTATGGTCTGGTAGTAGGTACAGCCAATCAACCGATCGGAAAAGGTGAAGCGATCACTACTGCTAATGTGACCCACATGACTTCCGGCTATGACCTGGACAAACAAACAAAATTCGAATGGACTGCACCTGACACCTCAAGGTTTGAAGGAAGAACCTTTATGGGCTATCACCGGACAGATGGCCAGGTGGGAACGGATAATATCTGGCTGGTGTTTCCGCTGGTCTTTTGTGAAAACAGGAACATCAACGTCCTGAAGAGTGCGTTTGAAAAAGCCCTGGGATACGAAGATGACAATCCCTATGAGAATATGGTGAGTTCACTGGTAAACCACTACAAACACGATTCACTGGATTTTGGCCTGGAAACCATTTCCCTGGAGAGTGTCAAGCCGAAAACAAAGCCAGCCATTTTTAACAATGTCAAAATTCGATTCATCACACACCAGGCAGGATGCGGGGGGACACGTCAGGATTCGGAAACGCTTTGCAGATTGTTTGCAGGCTATATCAACAATCCCAATGTAGCCGGCGCAACCGTATTGAGCCTGGGCTGTCAGAATGCTGAAGTAAAGACACTCACGGATTCCATCAAGAAGATCAATCCAAACCTGGACAAGCCTGTAATCATCCTGGATCAACAGGGTACCGGCAAGGAATCTGACCTGATCACCAAGGCGATCAAACAAACCTTTAAAGGAATGGCTGAAGCCAACAAGATTAACAGAGAGCCGGCCCCGCTTAGCAAACTGACCATTGGTTTGGAATGTGGCGGATCCGATGGTTTCTCAGGCATTTCCGCCAATCCTACCGTAGGATACTGCGCGGACCTGGTATCGGCCATGGGTGGGAAAGTGATGCTTTCGGAATTCCCTGAGCTTTGTGGTGTGGAGCAGGAGTTGATCAATCGAATGCCTAACCGCAAGCTGGCAGAGAAGTTTACCGGGCTGATGGAAGCCTACTCCAATGCGGCGGAAAAGGCCGGTTCCGGGTTTGATATGAACCCTTCTCCGGGTAACATCAAAGATGGTCTCATCACTGATGCCATGAAATCGGCTGGTGCTGCCAAGAAAGGCGGCACCTCCCCGATCAATGATGTACTTGATTATGCTGAGTATGCGACAAAGCCGGGACTGAGCTTATTGTGCACGCCTGGTAATGATGTGGAATCAACCACCGGCCTGGTCGGCTCCGGAGCAAATGTGGTATTGTTCACCACCGGTCTGGGTACTCCCACCGGCAATCCGGTTGCGCCGATCCTAAAAGTTTCATCCAATTCAAAGCTGGCTGAAAAGATGCCGGATCTTATCGACATCAATACCGGTCCTGTGATCGAAGGTAAAAAGACCATCCAGGAGATGGGTGAAGAAATGCTTGAACAGGTCATTAAGATCGCCAGTGGAGACGTGATGTCGAAGGCTGTAAAGATGAATCAGCACGATTTCATTCCGTGGAAGAGAGGGGTGTCGCTGTAAATCAGGCCGGATCATGGATTATGCTCAGGAGAAAGTACGATTTGATACTGAAATCATAAAAGTACTTGTCATTTCAATACTTGTAATAGGTGGAAGTGTTTTTGGAGTGATCCTTGGAGGTATTTTTGAGAATTGCGATTGCAGGGACTGTGCTAGCTTTATTAATTAACGCCAGAAACCAGTACAATAAAGGTTAAGTAGATCAGGCGTCACTAAGCGTATCTTCTTTGTCTGGAGATTTCTTTCAGACTAATTGGTTCGTACAAATGATTCTAAATACCAAACCATTGCCTCCATAGTGGCTTTTCATGTGTGTATTTTTTATTTTCTTATCGGTCACATGGAATGTCCGGGTACTTTAAAACTGCCACCAGACCTCGCTTTTCTTTCAAATACTCATCCTCGGTTGGCATAGCTCGCTTTATGGACATTTCATGCCATTGAATGTGCTTTTCGAGAAGGAAACGGGAGTCCATTGCTTGTTGGGTAGCTGCTTTGGCTTGTTGATTGGCTGCCTTTGCTTGTTGGGTAGCTGCTTTGGATAATTCTCTTGTCTCAATAACCAATTCATCCAATTCATCAATGCGCCTTAAGGTTTCGGCAATTAATTCCTCTATCCGATTCGAAAACTTCATATATTAAAGATAACTTACTTAATATGAATTTTCATCCTTTAAGCATGTAAACCACACTCTGTCTTGTTGGTATTGAGCCATCTCCCCTCGCGGTCATCTCCCCTGGCGGTACAATGCGTACAACCAATTGAGCCATAGCCCTGATAAGTCAATGAATGCTTCGGCAGATCATAGACATCCATATAGAGATTCACATCCTCTTTCGACATGTCAATGATCGGGTGGAATTTCAACATCTGATCTTTGGGCTCAAAAACCCTGAGACTGGCACGATTCTCATTCTGATGCCTGAAAATACCGGATACCCAAATGTGCTTTCCCTCCTTTAATTTGTTCATCGGTTCCACCTTGTTGACAAAGCAGCAGAGGTCCTGATTGGTTTTGTAAGTCTCATTCTGGGCCGTAAAGTCATGCTTGGCAGGTTTCGGACCCACTTCAATGATATTTTTGAGACCCAGTTTCGATTTCAGCTGATCCACATATTGGATGGTCTCTTCAAAGAGATAGCCTGTATTGATGAAATAAACCGGATGCTCCGGAGCAACTTTACTCAGCTGATGAAGTAAAATCGAAGAGGTAGTCCCGAAGGACGAAGATATCAGAATTTTATCATGCTCAAACTCATCAAACATCTTTTGGAGCCTGTCCATAAATGAGTACGTTTCGTACTTCTGATTTAATTCATCGATGTTTTCAACTATACTATTTGTCATCTTTTACCAGCGTAGATGTTAATTCATTTAATTTTTTGACCTTTTGCTGAAAGTCACCCTTTAGCCTGTCCCGAAATACGCGGAGTTTGTCCAGCAACTGGTCCGTCTCCTCGGGTAGGCTTTCTTCCAGAATTTCCCTCAGTCTCTTTGCAAATGTCGGGGATTGTCCGTTGGTGCTTATACCAATTTTCAGATTTCCCTTTTTTACGGTAGAACCCAGATAAAAGTCACATAAATGCGGTGTATCTGCGACATTTAACAACAAATGTCTTTGTTTTGACCATTCGCGGATCTCAATATGCAGCTGCGGATTGTCTGTGGCCAGGATCGCCATATCGGCATCTTCCAGATCCCCATACTCAAAAGCTCGTTCAACCAGGGTGACATTCGGAGAGAGACCGGCCAGCTCCCTGAGTTCTTCACGAATCATAGGAGCAACCACTCTCACCCTGGCATTCGGATCATTCTTCAGCAATGCCTCCAGCTTTTCCAAACCAACATTGCCTCCACCGACCACGACGGTCTGGATCTGATCCAGTTTGAGAAATACCGGGAACAATGGATTACCTGTGGATGCAGTTTCCCTCACACCAGCAAGCCCTCCTCGGCCAGCTCGCAGTTCGAAACTTCCAGCTCTTTATTTAAGTCTGCACATTCTCCGAATACGAGCAATGCTGGTGCTTTGGGTTTTCGGTCCTCCACGACCTGTTCGATGGTGCTAACATTTCCGAAGACCACCCCGTCATCACCGAGAGATCCTCTGCTGACGATGGCCACGGGAAGGTCCGCTCTGTTGAACTTCTTGTAAGCGGCTACAATCTCACCAATCTTACCAAGACCCATAAAGAAGATGGTAGTAGGTGACTTTTCAGCTGCAAAATATACATCATTGCTCAGCGATCCCTCTGCAGTAGTGGCGGTGACCACTGTAAAGCTATGATTCAGTCCCCTGCAGGTCAGTGGAATATTGTATAAACCGGGAAGCATGATACTGCTGATCCCGAGAACTACCTCAGTCCGGATGCCGTGTTTAGTGGCGTATTCCAGTTCTTCAAAACCCCTGGCAAAGACAAAAGGATCTCCACCTTTCAATCGGACCACATGACCATACTTGTAAGCAGATTCTCTGATCAGTTCAAGGATGGTATCCTGGGAAACGCTTTCCTTACCCGCTCTTTTTCCCACAGGGATATGTACAGCTTCAGGTGCATAATCCAGCAGATCGGGATGGACCAAAGCATCATAAAGCACCACATCGGCCTTTTGAAGAGCCTTCATCCCCTTCACAGTGATCAGTTCGGGATCACCCGGACCCGCACCAACTAAAGTCAGTTTCGGTTCTTTATTCATTTCTCTATGCCTTATAAAATTCGTTAATCACCAGCTTGTCTACTGCAGAAGAAGAGGCTCTTAATAATTCGATGCCTGCAAGAAATTCCCCTGCCTGCTTCAGATACACTTTTGCAAATCCTTCTGATGGCTCATGCTTATTAATCTGTAATACAATTTCCTCAAAAGATGCGGGAAGATTCATAAGGCCCTCATCCACAATATGCTTCTGAAAATCGTCAATGATGCCCTTATGCGTATTGCAATGGACATCGTTATCCAGCAGGGCAGCTTTGGCCCCAATTACAAAGGCATTGTATGCATAATAGATGGCATCCGCCCACCGGGAGATCTCCAGGGCTTCTTTACCTGAGGCCAGCCGGTCTTTTGCATCATTGATGATCGTACCTACCAGATCGAGCATGACACCGGCACACTCACCTACACCAATCTCCGGCACAAAATCGTCTTCGTATCCCCAGTCCTGGAAACCTTCCGGTGTTAGTGTTGAAGGATCGGCCAGGTGCTTGAGCAGATCATAAAAGTAGATCTTACCCTGTCTTCTGAAATATTCATTGAAGTATTCAGTCTCTTCGGCATTTGCTTCATAGTCATTGAGTAGCGTTCTTACGGTCTCAGGAATTCTTTTGGTCGGAATTTTGATCACTTTCTCGGCAATATATCCGGCCCCACCGGCCTCGACACCACCGCCTATCACCACCTGCTGGGCAGGGGCTACCTTGCCATCATACTTAATACTGCTGCCATGGAATCCGATGTTTGCCACCATGTGCTGTCCGCAGGAGTTCATACAGCCGCTAATCTTGATCTTAATGTCAGACTCATTCACCAGGTGAGGGAATTCATCTCTGATCATTTCCTCCAGCACAAGAGCCAGGCTGGTACTGTTGGTCACCCCCAGGTTACAGGTATCTGTACCCGGGCAGGCAGTCACATCTGCTAACGTATCAAAACCCGGATTGGCAAGATCTAACGCTTTCAAATCCTCATAGATCGCAGATAGATGCTCAGGTTTAACAAACTTCAGAATCACTCCCTGGTTTAGTGTAACTCTGAAGTCCGGAGAGGCCCATTTTCTGATGACATCAGCCAGCTTTCTGGCTTTTTCAGCATGGATGTTGCCCAATGGCATCCTCACCTTTACCGTATAATAGCCTTTCTGCTTTTGCTCCTCCACATTCGTCTCTAACCACACTTTGTAGGCTTCATCCTCCACAAAATTTTCCAGACCCGGCTCGTTGATCTCAGGGATCTCCTGCTTCACCAGCTCATAGTCAATGGAGTACGATTTATTGGCGATGGCTTTCCTTTCTTCTTCCACCAGTTTTAGAAATCCATCCAGACCTAACCCTTTCTTGGGGTCGACCAAATACTTCAACCTCGCCTTGTGTCTTCTTTCTCTCTCACCATAACGGTCAAAAACCCTCAACCCGGCTTCAATAAATGGCACCACCTGATCTTCGGGTAAGAATTCATAGGCTACCTGTCCCATGAACGACTGGGCACCCAGTCCACCACCTACGATCACCTTGAATCCCCTCTTTCCGTCTTTAATCCGTGGAACAAACCCGAAATCATGGATGAATATGAAGGCTGAATCTTCTTCGCTTGATGAGAAAGCCATCTTCACTTTACGGCCCATGTCCTGGCAGATCGGATTTCTTAGAAAATACTCGAAAACCGCCTGAGCATAGGGAGCCACATCAAATGGTTCATTCGGATCAATACCTGCATTAGGAGATGCCGTGACATTCCGTACCGTATTTCCACAGGCTTCACGTGTAGTCACACCTACTTTCTCAAGAGCCTCCCACATTTCAGGAGTGTCCTCAAGCTTCACATAGTGTAACTGAATATTCTGACGGGTAGTAAAGTGAATGTTACCGTTGGTATACTTCTCAGACAGGTTAGCAATGGTCTCCAGCTGATCAGGTGTCAGCTTGCCGAAGGGTAATTTCAACCTGAACATCTGCACGCCCTGCTGTCGCTGACCGTACACTCCTCTTGCCAGACGAAATGCCTTGAACCGCTCTTCATCAATCTCATTGTTTCTGAACCGGCTGATCTTGTCTTTGAGCTCAGTGAGATCCTTTTCTACTGCTTTGCTTAGTGTCCTCGTTTCAATCATGGTATTTTCTATTTTCAAATTCCGAATATTTCAATTTTTTACTTTTTGCAATGCCTGCTCAATATCTTCTACGATATCATTGATATTTTCTAACCCTACTGATATTCTCACAGTTCCCGGGGCAATCCCCACAGCAGCTCTTTCTTCATCTGTCAGTTTGCTATGAGTGGTCGATGCAGGGTGAGTCGCTGTTGTCCTGGTATCTCCCAGGTTTGGTGTCAGGCTGATCATTTTTAGATTATCTAACAATGCTGCTCCACCTTCCATTCCACCTTTTACGATGAAAGTGACAATGCCTCCGCCAAGTTTCATTTGTTTTTTTGCTAATTCGTATTGCGGATGACTTTTCAGATGAGGATACCTTACCTGTTCCAGCGCATCATGACTTTCAAGATAATGGGCCAACCTGAACGCATTTTCACAATGTCTATCCATCCGAACGGCCAGCGTCTCCAGGCTTTTGCTTAGGATCCAGGCATTGAAAGCTGACATGCTGGGTCCCGTGTGACGCGCAAAAAACCGGATCTCCTCAATCACTTCACGATTGCCCAGAATGGCGCCGCCAAGTGTTCGCCCCTGTCCGTCAATAAATTTTGTTGCGGAGTGGGTCACAAGGTCCGCTCCGTATTTTTTTGGTTGCTGTAGATATGGGGTGGCAAAGCAATTATCTACATTGAAAATGATACCCCTGTCTTTGGCCAGCTTACCAAGATATTCAAGATCTACAATATCCAGCCCGGGATTTGAAGGGGTTTCCACAAAGATCATTTTGGTGTTTGGCTGGATCATGGACTCCCACTTTTCCGGTCGGTGCAGATTAAAATAGGTATGTTCAATGCCCCATTTGGGGAATATTGTTGTAAAGAGTTGATGTGTGGAGCCAAACAAAGCCCTGGATGCCAGTACATGGTCCCCACTTTTTAATAAAGCGGCCATGCTCGTGAACATGGCTGACATGCCTGTGGCGGTCGAAATTCCGTCTTCCGTCCCTTCCAGCTGACACATTTTGGTGACAAATTCATCCGTATTTGGATTGGAATACCTGGAGTAAATGTTGCCAGGGATCTCATCATTGAACATGGCGCGTGCTTCCTCCGCACTGGCAAAGGTGAAGGAACTTGTCAGGTATATCGGGGCTGAGTGCTCCCGATGGAGAGCGTTTTCAGTTTGTGTACGTATAGCGTCTGTCTCAAAATTCATTTTGATCATTCATTAAAAGCCGGGAATTAATAACTATTCAGCTATTACCCGAATCAACAGCAACAACAAGAAACCGCAGACGAATACGTCTTAGAAGTCTTTGAGTAAAGTGTGTTTGTTTTCATTTTAATTAATTCATATGTTCTCCGATATCAATCGGAGACAGGAGTTAGCACCTTTTCCTTTGGGGGGCCAGGTTGCTAGTGCTTCATAGAGCCTGTCTCTCAGCACTTCTTTATAAATCAATTATTCACTAATTGAATTGTATTACAAAGCTCACGCTTAAGTTTTGATTTTCAAAATATTTATCAAAAAAACCTCAAACACGAATGCATTATATGTACGGACATGGGTCAATTAGGTTTGACAAAACCCGGAATTAACTTAACACGACCGTTTCGTTGGTTGAATATCTTCGGATATAGATTGAAAAAATGACTCTGTTAATCCCTGGCACTTCTTTTTTATCGACTTTTTTATCATTTTAGTCAGACCTAAATAGCTTAATCAATGAAAAAATTACCAATTATTGTTTGTCTGACTCTTTTCATGGGTCTTGCTTCCGAGGATGTTTTCGCCCAGCAACAAGGGCCTGAAAAGACCAAAGTATTATTAGCGGATTCTACACAACTGCTGGCTGCTTATCCTATGGATGTACTTACCATCATTACCAATAAGTGTCTGGGTTGTCATTCACCAAGCGGGAGAAGCGACAAGGCCAAAGATGCATTACAATGGGTTCAGCTCCAGTATTTTGACCGGGCAGATCTCATTGCCAAGCTGGATGAGATCCAGGAAGTGCTGGAGAAAGGTGAAATGCCGCCAGCAAAGATGATCGAACGTTTCCCTAATTTAAAGTTGACAGATGCAGAAGTGACATTGATGAGAGACTGGGCAGAGTCCACAACAAACGCTGCATTAGGTGAGTAAAAACCGAAGATATATACTGATTGGAATTGGAGTATTCTTTGCCGTGATCCAGTTTGTGGGTCCGGCGAAGCCTTCCGTATCGGAGGATAACTCTGGTGACCTGTTGCAGAATTCCACTATATCACCTGAGATATCGGGCACATTAAAAACAGCCTGTTATGACTGCCATTCCATGGAGACCAAATATCCGTGGTATGCCAGTATTGCACCGGTTTCATGGTTTATTTTCAATCATATCGACCATGGGCGAGAAGAGCTCAATTTTTCAAACTGGGCTTCTTTGGATAAACGCTCCAGGCTGAGGATTCTAAAAGATATCCAGGAGGAGGTTGAGGAAAAAAATATGCCCATGAATTCCTACATCAAAATGCATGAAGAAGCCGATTTAACCGACGAACAAAGGGAAGCACTTATTTCATGGGCCAAAGCATTTGCTACAGATGTTTTGAAGGAATGATGTATAAATAGAAGAAAAATAAGGTATCTTATTCTTTCTTACCTGAGGTATGATCGCTGAGAATATACCATGCTCCATCTACCTTTTTTAACACAAGCGTGAAATAACCACTTATTTCCCCTGAAGATCTTGTCAGGTAAAATTCGCCTAGCAGCAACGCTGCGGCATCATTGATGGCATACAGATCATTGACGACCAATCGCGTCTCCCCCATTTGTTCTCTGTCGGGATAACTGTTTAAATATCTTTTTAAGATCTGATCATAACCATAATAGGGTCCGCTCGCTCCATTGAAAACGGTTTTATCGGAAGGCAAATACCCTTTCATAAAAGCTCTTAGGTCTCCCTTGTTCCAGTCTTCTTCCTGCTGCCGGATCATTCTGATGATCTCCAGGCTATCTGATTCAGGCAGCGATTGAGCATATGAAAGAAAGGTAAATTGAAGCAAAACCAGCGTTACCAGGATTCGTACCATTTTTATTTATTTATACATGTTTTGAATATCCATTTCACAGATTTCTTTTAAAAGCTTTGCCATCTTTTGGGTAACCGCCTCAAAAAATGCTTTGCCCTTTTCGGCAGACGCTCCCCTGGGGTTCCCTATCCCTGTATCATCGGTAACCTGTGACCATCGCCTCTCAGCCCAGGCCCAGCCTTCTGAAAATGATTTGATCATGTGCATTTTCTCTTTTCCATCACCCCACTCCCTTTTCGGAAGGACAAGTTCAGGGCGTAAATGCATGATCATGCTGGTCTCCATCTCATCTGCATGATCTCCGGGATCAGCAAAGAATTTGCTGCGGTCCATCGATTTGAACCAATCCGTCACACAGATGAACATTTCAGGGAATAATGCGCCCAGCTCTCTCACGATCGATTTCCAGTCATTACCCCCATGGCTGTTCATGATCATGAGCTTTTTAATCCCATGAGTGTTCAACACTTCAGCCACATCCTTCAGGATCGCAAATTGTGTGCTCGGATAGATATTCATGTCCAGATAAATATCTCTTTGGCCTGTGTTTACACCGAAAGGGATGGTAGGAAGCACAACAACCTTCGCTCCATCTTCCCAGGCGACACGGGCACTTTCTGCTGCGATGGCATCCCCTTCGTATACATCTGTGGCATAAGGCAAATGGTAGTTGTGGGCTTCTGTGGCTCCCCAGGGGAGCACTGCAAGTTCGAACTTATGCTTTTGGATCTCTTTCCAGTTGGTTTCGGCAAGAATGTAAGGTCTCATGGCTACTTTATGTTTTTAAGCCAGTTATGATATTGCTTTTCCAGGTCAGAAACCACTCGTGGATATTGCTCGACGAGATTCACCTGTTCGCCAGGGTCTTCTTCAAGGTTTGCCAGAAAAAAATCCTTTTCAAAAACAAAGTCCCTGTCACTGGTATCAAAGGGATTTCCGATAAGTTTCCATTTACCCTTTCTAGCTACCCACATGTCCTTGAAAGCCCAACAATAACCCTCCTGATGCATGGTTTTCGACTTGGAGTCATTGATAATATCAACGAGACTTTTACCGTCCAGGTCACTTCTGTTGAGATCTATTCCACAGAGGTCCGCCAGTGTAGGCATCCAGTCGGTATTGACCGCAAACTGATCCCTGACCTCCCCTTTCGGGATCTTGCCAGGCCAGCAGATAGCAGCCGGTACACGGATCCCTCCTTCAAACAGACACTGTTTGGCCCCCCGGTAAGGACCTGCATTTCCACCTCCAAAGTGCGCCCGCTCTTCCGTGCTATGTCCATTGTCAGATTGAAAAATAATAATAGTATTTTCTGTAAGCCTGAGTTCATCCAGTTTATCAAGCAACCGGCCGATGCGTTCATCCTGTGTGGAAAGGAATGCCGCATAAAGGTCACGTGGATATTCCACTCCTCTTTCCTCGTAATATTTCAGCCATTTTTCATCACCCTGGTAGGGATAATGAGGCATATTCATGGCAAAATACATGAAAAAGGGTTCCTTCTGATTCGCTTCAATGAATTGCGTCGCCTCCTTTACCATCAAATCCGGGAAAAATTCTCCCGGAAGGTAGATCTCCTCACCATTTTGAAAGAGATCGTGCCTGTTCGGACCATTCCAGTAATAGAAATGAGAAAAGTTGTCAATGCAACCTACCAAATGCCCGAATGAGTAGTCGAATCCCTGGGCATTGGGCAGCATTTCCGGCTGATAACCCAGGTGCCATTTTCCAATATGTGCGGTTTTATACCCTGCCTGCTTAAACATCTCAGCCATGGTGAATTCTGACCCGGGAAGTCCATTTTTGCTTGCAATCGAGGCACCTGCATTACTGGGACATCCGGCTCGCTGAGGAGTTTTACCCGACAACAGCGAAGCCCTGGAAGGTGAACAGATCGGGGAGGCATAAAACTGTGTAAAGCGAACGCCGTCCTGTACAATGCGATCCATATGTGGGGTGACCAGATCGGTTGCTCCAAAGGAGTTTAAGTCGATCGTACCCTGATCATCGGTGTAGATGATGATCACATTGGGTTTATCAGCGGATCTTGCAAAGACAGACAAGATCAGGAGCTGAATGAACAATAAAAATTTAGTGTAATTATTCATCTGAATCATTGTTTCGGAGCCCAAGGTCATCCAGTAATCGATAGTAAGCACCCTCAATGTCCCGTTCTCCCGTTTCCGCCCCGACCTCTGCAAGGAACTCGTTCAATTCCATCTCCAGATCCCTTGAGATCTCAGGGAATTCCTTTGATAAGTCGTTAGTCTCTCGCAGGTCATTTGAGAGGTCGTAAAGTTCTGTTTCAGTAGCATTTTCTTTCCAGTATTTCACCAGCTTGTAATCCCCCTTCCTGATGGCACTTTTGGGCTTGCGATGGGAGGCCTGATGAAAAATAAACGCCTCACGGTTTCGTATGACCTGCTGTGCGTCACCATGCAGCAATGGTACGAGACTTCCTCCATCTATATAATCCGGCATAGCGCCTTCATACCCTGCCAGCTCTGCAAAAGTGGGTAAAAAATCCAGTCCCGATACAGGCGTCTCACAAACGCGGTTTGCTTCAATCCCGGGTCCCACCGCAAGAAAGGGTACCCTGAGGCCTCCTTCATAGAAAGAGTGCTTTCCATCTCTCAACGGATAATTTCGATCGTGCTGAGTTGAGTACCTGGCTTCAACCAGTTGTCTATTTTCATCGATGACGGCTATTTGATTCAGCGTGGTCCTGCCCCCATTATCGCCCATCAGAAAAATGTAAGTATTATCTCCAATCCCCTGCTGTTTCACAAAATCCAGGATCATCCCGATACCGGTATCCAGGTCTTTGAGCATAGCGGCAAATTCCGGATTTGTATGCCGCTCTCCAGCTTTTTTATTTTTGAAATAGGCGTAGCTCTCCTTTCCCGATGATAGTGAAAGGTGCGTAGCATAGTGGGAAAGCTGTACAAAGAAAGGTCTGCCAGCTTCGATACTTTCAGTCATGAAATCCTGTGCTTTTTGAGTGATCCCAAAAATGTCTTTAGGATTCGGATCACTCCAGTAGGCACTTGGTTTACCGGCTATCCGGGCATTGGTGGAATTGGGGATATTCTTTTCCAGAAGGTATTTCTCCGTCTCATCGCTATAATCTTTTGCATTCAGAAACCCGTCTTGGAAGATTTCTCCTCCGCCATTGGAGGACATCCCGTCATCTACATCAAACCCGGCATCTTTGGGTACTTTGGCGATGTGCCATTTTCCAAAATGGGCGGTCCGGTAATCCGCGTTAGCCAGCCTGATCGCTTTGGGCAGGGTAAGCCAATCGTCTGTCTTTTTGTACCAGTCAAAATCCTTGTTGTAAATGTGGCGGGCAGCATTCTGACCGAAGAGAAGGCTGTTTCGTGTCGGGGAGCAAATGGGATTGGGGGCATATCCCTGGGTGAAAAGTATTCCCATTTCCGCCATCCGATCCATATGAGGTGTTTCATAAAAATCACTTTTCGATTCGGGAATTGACGGATCTGCCCGATGAGAAGTATGTGTCCAGCCCTGATCATCGGTCAGGATGAAAATGATGTTCGGGCTCTGAACGATGGCATCATTCCCTGACGATGGAGTGCTACAGGATAGAATTACCTGAACTAAAATCAAAAAAACAGCGAACTGATAAAATGACTTCAAGGATAGATTGCTTTAGACCGACCAGGCTTTTCCGTTTGTGGTTTCCATAAGGTCCACACATCCTTCATATTTTCCGGGGATGGGATTATAGGCCATGATGGTTTCTCCGACCCGCTCGGTGTTCCTGTACGCCCACATGATCTGACCACTGAACATTTTAATAAAAGACCTGACATCATTCTCAGCATCAGGACCGGACAAGAGATCCAGCCACTTTTCGAGATCTGCAACATCCATATCGACCACCTCTTTCTTGCCTGTAACCTCTATCAAATGATTGATAGCCTCCTTGATTTCAGATCTGTGTAATGCTTTCTGCTCCTCGTCCAGGATCTCATCTGCATACCTGTCAAGGAAAACATGTACATTAACCTCGCTGGCCGCCGGCATGTCATCTGCCGCAGGAAGGAATGTATCAATCAGTTTCTGAACAAATGTGCCCTCTTCCTGCGTGTAAAAAACTGGTTTCCAGTTATATTGAGGACCACTGCAACCCTGCAACAATTCAAGTACCGCCGGAGTCACTGCAAAGGCTCCTAGCGACTTGCTGATATTTTTGATTGCTCTTCTTCTTTCCATGATCTCAGAGGTTTTGTTTCTTTAGTTCTTCTACCGCATAGTGGGCCGCACGTGCAGTCAACGCCATGTAAGTCAGCGAGGGATTCTGACATCCTGCGGAGGTCATGGCCGACCCATCAGTCACAAACACATTGGGTACCGCATGGAGTTGGTTATACTTGTTGAGGACGGAAGTCTTCGGGTCTTTTCCCATCCTTGCAGTGCCCATTTCATGGATCCCCTTCCCTATCACCGCTTCTCCGTCTCTCATCAAAATGTCTTTAAAGCCGGCACTCTCGAGCATTTCTGCGGCCTGCACCTTAATATCTTCCCGCATGGTCATTTCATTCTCTTTGAACTCCGCATCGAAGGTAACCGTTGGCAATCCCCACTTATCTGTTTTATCATAATCCAGATACATCCGGTTTTCATGGTAGGGAAGGCACTCTCCAAAACCTGTCAGCCCCATCTGCCATCTGCCTGGTGTGACAATGGCCCTGGTGAGATCCTTGCCATAACTTAACTCCTTCACATTTTCCGTCCAATCCGTTCTGCTTCCTCCACCCTGGTAACCATACCCTCTCAAAAAGTCTGTTCGATTGGTCTTGCCACCCAGGTTTCTGAAGCGCGGAATATAAATACCGTTTGGCCGGTTGCCGATGAAATACTTATCCTGATAATCATCCGTGAATCCGGTCGCTCCTGCCCCCAGGTGATGATCCATCAGGTTGTGCCCCAACTCACCGGAATCATTACCCATTCCTTCGGGGAACCGGTCGCTTTTGGACTGCATCAGGATGGATGTCGTTGCTATTGCTGAAGCGCAGAGAAAGATGATCTTTGCATGGTATTCAATGGCCTGGCCGGTCTCGGCATTGATGACACGAACGCCGGTGGCCCGTTTCTTCTCCTGATCATAGATCACCTCATGAACAATTGAATGAGGAATTAACGTCATATTGCCTGTTTCACCGGCCACAGGAAGAGTGGAAGAGTTACTGCTAAAATATGCTCCATACGGACATCCCCGGCTGCATCTGTTCCTGAACTGGCAGGTAGAGCGTCCCATCCCGGGTTTGGAACCCTCAGTAATGTGAGCCGCCCGGCCAATGGTCATGATACGATCATCAAAGTTTTTTGCAATGCTTTCCTTCAGGCGGGTTTCTACACAGCTCATTTCCATGGGCTTCAGGAATTTCCCATCCGGCAATTGAGAAAGGCCTTCATTCTGCCCTGAGACACCAATAAATTCCTCCACATAATCATACCAGGGAGCGAGGTCATTGTATCTGATGGGCCAGTCTACCCCTATGCCTTCTTTTGCGTTGGACTCAAAGTCCATTTCACTGAGGCGGTAGCTTTGCTTCCCCCAGGTAATGGATCGGCCACCGACATGGTAGCCCCGTTGCCAGTCGAATCTCTTGACTTCGTTATATGGATGCTCAAGGTCATCCACAAAAAAATGGATGGCATTCTTATTGGCGAGGTAGGCTGTTCTGATTTGCTTGTAATATCGCTTTCGCTCCTCAGCGGTAAGCATTCCTCCGTGCTCATAATCCCAGGGATCCATGTACATAGTAGGATAATCTTCCACATGTTTGACCATCCTTCCACGCTCCAGCACGAGGGTCTTCAATCCCTTCTGGGTCAGCTCTTTGGCTGCCCATCCTCCTGAGATTCCTGTCCCAACAACGATAGCATCATATACTTCTGAGGATGTATTGATGTTTACTGATTTCATACCCTTAAAGCCCCTATAAATTTCCAACGCCAATTTAATCTCATAATTCTGACTGACAGGATTTACCCGATCAGGTGATTGGGCAGATCCTCGACCTTTTCACAACAAAGCTGCTGCATCACCTGGGTCAATTGCGCCTTCAGGATCTCAATGGCCTGTACACCTCCCTGATCCCCGAGGGCGGCCACACTGTACATAAATGATCTTCCCAGAAAGGCAAAGTCAGCGCCTGCAGCAAGTGTACTCGCGATGTCCGGACCGGTCCTGATCCCACTATCCATCATGATCTCGATCTTGCCCTTATATTTTTTGGCGATGTCCATGGTTGGCCTGATCGTGGACTCACCATGATCCAGCTGGCGCCCGCCATGGTTCGAAACGATGATACCATCCACTCCGACTTTGATCGTCTTTTCCACATCTTCATCAGCCACAATGCCTTTGATCACCAGTTTGCCCGGCCACATATCCCGGATCTTCCTGATCTTTTCTTCACTTAATCTACCATTGAACGTTTGATTCATAAAAAGGCCTAAATGGCTAAGATTCAACCCTTTGGGAATATACGGTTTGAGTGTCTGGAATTGTGGCGTTCCTGCAATCAGGGTGTTGATGGCCCAGTTGGGTTTGGTCATGATCTGATAGATATTCCTTGCCGTCATCTTCGGAGGGATGGACAAACCGTTCCGGATCTCTTTGGCCCGGTAGCCAAAAGCCGGCACATCAGATAGCAATACCAGCGTTGGGTATCCGGCCTCCTTGAGCCTTCTGATCATATCATCGCGAAGCTTCTCCTCTACCGGGTGATAAAGCTGGAACCATGCATTACCTTCGGTGATCTCAGCGACCTTTTCCAGGCTTGCTGTTGCAACAGTGCTTAACATGAATGGAATATTGTAATCGAAGGCCGCTTTGGCAAGGATCTCTGTGGCCCTTGGCCAGATCATCCCCTGTAAGCCGATAGGACATATCCCAAAAGGCAGGTCATATTCTTTGCCAAGCAGAGTCTTTTTTAAACTTAGGTTTTCAAACTTCCGCAGATAATAGGGTTTGAGCTGGAGCTCACGAATTTCTTCTGTATTTCTTTTCAGGTTGATCCCTGCATTACAACCTCCGTCAAGGTAGTCGAAAGCAAAGCCGGGTATTCTTTTTTTTGCCCGTGCACGCAGAAAATCAAAATCAGGGTATTTTGGGTTGATGCCGCTCATTCTTTAAATAGGTGTTTTAGAATAAAGGCACAATATACTGACTTAGCTACATTTAATGCATGGTTTTAAATGGGAATGTCCTTTTCAAGCTCCCTCTCAGGTTATCTGTATGCCCGGAAATATAGATCCGGATTGGTTAACTAAGTTTTTTGTTTCTCCTGCCGCTGTTCATTGTACTCCTCCACTTTTTCCGTATTGGTTTTCTTCCAGAATTTAACATCAGTGATCACTGCCGCCCTCGAAACGATATGAGCGGCCAAAGGTGCGATCAAAAAAACAAAAAACAGGATGGCGAATATCTCAATGAATACCATGATGTCATCATAATGAATACCCACCCCCAGCAGGATCAAAATAACTCCCAATACCACCGCTTTGGTACTGGCAGAATTCCGGATGAAAAAGTCAGGCAACCGGATCATCCCGATGGAAGAGATCAGCATGAAAATGGCCCCTAGCAATATCAAAACAGAACTTACAATCTCTTTAATCATCTCCCTGTTCTTTATTTCGTTTTTGAACGAGGTAGTAGGCAAAAGTCATGGTTCCCACGAACGCTACCAGCGACATGGTCAGCGCTACATTAAGATAAGCTTTTTCTTCAGAAAGGATGGAATAGATCGCCAATACAACCAAAAGGTTTGCAGAGAATACATCTAAAGAAATGATCCTGTCAGGTAAGCTTGGCCCTTTGATGAAACGGATGAGGGTCAATATCATGCTGACGCTGATAATAGTAATTGAAATGTAAGCGGTCATGGTAAAAAAACTCATATCTGCGTTCGTTTTTATCGGGTGATTTTCAGGATCCTTTTCTCAAAGCCGTTTTTGATTTGATTGATGATTTTACTGGTATCTCCATCTTTGACATAAACTTCATGGATGTATAGCGTTTTCCGATCTTCGGAAACATCAATGCTTAGTGTCCCTGGCGTTAAGGTGATGAAATTGGCCAGCAGAGTGATCTCCAGGTCTGAACTGGCGTCAAGAGGTATGGCAATAACGGCAGGTTGCATATGATCTTTTGGAGTGACCACATCATAAGCCACCCGCAGCGAGGCGATAATAAGTTCCTTAAGGTAAAACAATACAAGCATCACAATTTCTGGCGCTTTTGCAAATGCTTTTCTGCTATAAAAATATGATACAAGCCACAATATGACATGCCACGCCAGGAAAACCATGATGATCATCAATCCATTGGCAGGGATTTCCTGGTAGATGGACATGGTAAACCAGGTCATGAGTACAGCGATCAGCAGATTGATAAATATGACCATATCAAATGAGTCTATTTAAGCAGAACAGCATCAATGTAACTTTGGGGATTTAACAATTGTTCCGATACCTTTTGTGCATATGTGAGTAACAGATCCGGGTAAAAACTCAAAAACAGGGTAAGAAGTGCCAGTAGTCCGGATGCCACAATCATCAGATATTTTGATTTCAGTATGGTTACACTTGTATACTTCATTTCCTTTTTCTGATCCTCCGGAACCGGGGACCAAAACGCAGATTTCCAGATCTTGGACATGGAAAACAGAGTCAACAGCCCCACCAGCAAGGAAACGGCAACAATGAAATACTGATCAACCGCAAAACCTGCTTTTGCCAGCATAAACTTTCCCCAAAACCCCGAAAGTGGCGGGATCCCGGCGAGAGAAAAAGCTGAGATCACAAATAAAACAGTAATCAAAGGGAAACGATCATAAACACCTCCCAGCTTTTTCAGTAAAAAATGTCCATTGGTTTCTTTAACGATTCCACTGATCAGGAATAGATTGGTTTTTACCAGTATGTGGTGGATGATATAAAAAACAGAACCTGCGATCGCCAGGGGGGTAAACAATGCCAACCCCATGATCATATAACCGATCTGACTGATGATATGAAAGGAGAGTACTTTCCTGAAATCATTTTGAGCGACCGCACCCAGGACACCGAAAAACATGGTAAGGCCTGAAACCACCAGTAAAAATGTATGGGTCATAGCTATGTCATGCGTAAATATCAGGGTGCCAAATCGTATAAGCGCATACACACCTACCTTGGTAAGTAATCCGGCCATAAGTCCTGCAATCGATATCGGTGGAGTCGGATAGGAAGCGGGGAGCCAGGAAAACAATGGAAAAACAGCTGCCTTTATCCCAAATCCCATAAAGAAGAAGACAGAGGCCATGGTGATCAGACCTTTTTCAGGATGCTGCGGAACGATGGTGGCAAGGTCGGCCATGTTCAGCGTGCCGGTCAGCTTATACAAGATACCTGTGCCGGTGAGCAGAAAACCGGAAGAGACAAAGCTAAGAATTACATATTTGACTGCCCCTTCCAGCTGTGCCTTATTGTTGCCAAGAACAATGAGCACAAACGATGCTAAAAGCATCACCTCAAACCAAACATACAAATTGAAGATGTCTCCGGTCAGGAATGATCCGGTGACGCCAAAGACCATGAGCAGCAATGCCGGATAAAATCCGTTCTTTTTCCTTTCGGTAGAAATGTCCTGGTAGGAATAGAAAAAAATAACAAATGCAACCACTGCTGTGATCAGCACCATGATGGCAGCAAAAAGATCGGCCACCAGGGTGATCCCGAAAGGTGCCGGCCAGTCCCCGACCTGAATTGCCAGAATGCCCTCCCGGTGAACCTTCTTCATCAAAAGAAAAGCGGATATGAGATAGCAGCTCACTGCGCTCCCTGAAATAAAACCCTGGATGTTCGTATTCTTCCAAAAGAGGATACATAACACCGAAGCAACAGCAAGGATACCCAAAGGAATCAGTATCAGTGAACCATCTATCATTGATCTATGCTGTCGGTGGTGTTTAGATTGTCCAGATCTTCGGTCTTTACTCCTTCATATACTTTCTTTAATAGCACGATCACAAACAATTGCACACCAATGCTGATGACAATGGCAGTAAGGGTAAGCGCCTGGGGAAGCGGATCGGCCAGCTCATGCACGCCCTCATTTCCGGAAATCAATGGCGGAGCATTCTTGGTGATACCACCTACTGAAAAGAGGAAAAAAATGGTTGCATAGCCGAAAAGGATCACCCCGATGATCAGTTTAAAGAAGCTTTTCTGTAACATCAGAAAAACTCCTGCTGAAAACAAAATACCTATGATAAGTGCAATGATCAGATTCATGTCCCTTACTCTTCTGTTAATAAAAAAGTGATTTTTAATACGACGCCAAAGACCACCAGAAAAACACCGAGATCAAAAAATATGGGGGTACCCATCTTGCCTATCATGGGCAACTTCTCCTCAATCCAGATGGCTGAAAGATAGGTTTTCCCAAGGATCACGGAAAACAAGCCGCTGAATAGTGCTACCAACAATCCCAATGCGGCAAAAACCTGCGGTTTGATCCTGAATGTTTTTGAAGTGCTTTCATATCCGAAAACCATACTATGGATCATGAATGGTATAGAAGCAATCAAACCAGCAATGAAACCACCTCCGGGTTTATCATGTCCCCTGAAAAACATGTACAGGGCAAATCCAATGAACAATGGGGCCAGAGCCTTTAATATGGTCGATAGGATCAGTGTCTTCATATCCTGGGTTCCTTAGGTTTAATTTTCAAAAGGGAGATGATGCCGAGCATCGTGATCACCAGCACCGTGATCTCACCCAGCGTATCCAGCGCCCTGAAATCAACAAGAATGACGTTGACAGCATTTTGCCCTTTCCCGGCAGGTACACTGCTCTCCAGAAAATAGTTCTTCAGTTTGGGGCTGCCCGCTTGCTCCAGCATGATGAATGACACCACTGTCATGATCATTCCAAACAGAAGTGCAACGGGCAGGTATTTCTTATGTTCAATGGTCTTTTTGAGGGTGTATGAGGGCAGCCGGTGAAGGATCAGGATCAGTAATATCAGGGTGAGTGTTTCAGCGAGAAATTGAGTGATCGCCACATCCGGTGCACTGAAAAGCGTATAGGCCAGGGCAATGCTGTACCCGATGATCCCGAAGGTGGCCGTGACAATGAGTCTCGATCTGGTTTTAAAAAGGAAAAAGACAGCCATGGTTATCAAAGCAATGATGACCACTTCATAGATCTGCAACCCGTCGACCAATTGCTCTGTAGCAGGTACTTCGAGGAATCCTCCGTCCACCAAAACAAAAATCATCAGTACAGAAAATGTGCCGGTTACCATGGCCAGGTAGTTCCTGAGATATCCGTTTTGTAAAATATTCGTCAGGTAGGTTGCTAACCAGGAAGTGCCATGAATCAATTTATTGTATATAAAGTCCGCAGTAAACCAGTGGGGCTTCCTAAACAAGCGGATATACCCTCGAAGAAAATAAAGTCCGGCTCCTGACAATATGGTGAGGATGCTCAGTAGCAATACTGCATTAAACCCATGCCACAATTTCAGTTCCATCGAGGGACCCATGGCATGGATATCTGCAGCAGCCCATTGCAATAAAGGTTGAGCAATCATTTTCGGGGCTACTCCGGGAATTAAACCAGCGATCGCCAGGATCAAAGGAGCAACCACCATCAAAAAACCAGCTTCACGGATCGTTTTTCCACGCAGCATACCTTTCTTTAAACAGGCATCTACAACGATCTCTATGGTAACGGCAGTAAAAAAGACCCCGGCCAGAAACAAAAGCACAAGGTAAAAAACAGCCATTGAATCGTCCGAATGAAAAAGTGAATCATAGAGGGCCTCCTTTCCCACAAAACCCAAAAAAGGGATGATACCGGCCATGGAAGCACATAATAGCATTACCGCAACGGAAGTGAAGGGCATTTTATAAACAAGACCGGACAGTTGGGAGATGCTTCTGGTACCCGTTTGATGATCGATGTTCCCCGCTGAGAGAAATAAGCCACCTTTATATAATGCATGTGCCAGGACATAGACCATCACCGCATTGATGGCCGATTCACCTCCTAGCCCGGTCATCATAAAAAAAATACCCAGCGCACTGATGGTGGTATACGCCAGGATGCGTTTCAGGTCATCCTCCTGCAACGCTTTGAAAGCTCCCAGGGTCATAGTGACAGCACCAGTAAGGCCCAGCAGGTGACTCCAGAGTGCCGCCTCATCAAACAAGGGATTCATCCTGAAAATCAGGTAAACACCTGCCTTTACCATGGTGGCCGAATGCAGATAAGCACTCACAGGGGTCGGGGCAGCCATGGCGTTTGGTAACCAGAAATGCAGTGGAAATTGTGCGGATTTAGAAATGGCCCCAATGGATATGAGAATGATCGCAGCGGAATACAACTTATGATCCGTCAGACTTTCAGGACCATCGATCATTTCGATCAGGTTGAACCCTGTATTATACATCAGTTCCATGAAAATAAATCCTGACATAAGCGCCAGTCCTCCCCCAGCAGTTACAAGCAGCGCCTGCCTGGCCGCCCGTCTGGAGTCCTGATCCTGATGATTAAATCCGATCAATAAAAACGAACTGAAGCTGGTCAGCTCCCAAAAAACAAAAAGGCTGATCAGATTTGCTGACAGCACGACGCCAAGCATTGACCCCATGAAGACCAGCAGGTAACAGAAGAATCTGCCCTGTTTTGGGTAATGTTTCATATACTGATAAGAATACAAGAGTACAAGCAACCCGATGATGGTGATCAGCAATGCAAAAAACAGGCTCAACCCGTCTATGTAGAATGATAAGTGAATATCCAGCGAATCAATCCATGAAAAATTGGAAATGAATGTCTCACCCTGCAACACCGGCCCTAAAAAGGTCAGGAAAAAACTAATAATCCCAAGCAGCAATAAAGAATGCAGCGTAGCTACAACCACCTTGTACCTCTCGTAAAAGAAAGGGGTAAGTAATCCAGCAATGAATGTCGCCAGGATGGAAAACAGCATTAGCTATTGGGTTTAAACTTTTTTCAGAGCATCAACGATATCCATGTTTTCATTCTTTTCCTTGATGATCATCAATGGAATATCCCGGATCTTTTTTGCGACATTTTTTGCAACGCTTCCCAACAACATTGAAGCTGCTCCGGTCCTGCCTTTTGATCCCATCAACAGCAAATCGACATCATGGTCTTGCGCAAGCTTATTAATATATTCAGCCGGATGGTCACTTGCATCATAGGCATATTCCATCCTGAATTTATCAATACCGGCTTTTGCCAAAAATTCGTCAGCATCCTTTCTGGCATTTTCCTCCATCACCTCCGCAAACTCTTTATGGTCCTTTCCGCTATAATGATACCCTGAAGGCACCTGATAAGTATGAAACCCCACAATTTCAGCATCAAGATCAGCGGCTATGCTTTGAGCTATTTTCAACGTGTAGAGAGACAGTTCTGAAAAATCGATAGCCACACCAATTTTCCGGATTTTGTAATCTGTTTTTTCAGGGATTAGCAGTAGCGAGCAGCCTGGCTTTTTTACCAGTTTTTTTGCCTCTACTTCATGTTCATCAGTCTCCTTGTGGCCCAGCACCACCAGATCTATACCTCTTGCCACACTCCACTCTCTGATCTCTTGCTCAGGATCTCCTGCGATCAGACGGATATCATAGTCAAAATCAGCTTTTGGAAAAGCATTTTTGATGAGGGCCTCCATTTCATCCGAAACTTCGGGAACTTTGCCTTTACTATCGAACTTTTGGTTGATACCCGGGTCGAGTTTTTCCATTACATGGATAAAATAGATCTTTTCTGTGGTAAGGGCCTGATGGTTTTGACTCAGAAAGGCCAGAACATGCCTATCAATGGATGATAAGTCCAGGCCAACAAGGATACGATACATTGAACTTTTTGACATTTTATGGGTCGATTTAGCTCGTTCTCACTTTTGAGATACTAAAATTTGGTGAGAAACTCATCTTATTTGCTAATTTTCTATTGTTGGTGCGTGAATATTAAACAGCTCCCCCTTTTCATTGTTAGAAATTTATGCTTAAACAAATTACATCTGTCTCAATCTTACTGATAGGTTTTGTTGCCTGTCATGCTCAGCAGGATGATAAACGATACAGCTTTAAGGCGGGAAGCTATGATGGTATCGGTAAGTGGTATCTTGGTCGGGAAATAGCGCATGTCATGGGATACCAGGGCATGAGCTGGCTGGAGCGTGATAGCAGGGAAAAGGAAGAAAATACTTCCCGTCTGATACAAAACATGAACATACAACCGGGAGATGTCATTGCTGATATCGGAGCTGGATCAGGCTACCATGTATTTAAGATGGCACCACTTACTGATAAAGGAAAAGTGTACGCAGTTGATATTCAGGAAGAAATGCTGGCCGCCATAAAGAGCAAAAACGAGGACATGGGATTAGAAAACATCGAGCTTATACAGGGAAGTGAAAAGAGTGTAAATCTTCCGCCCAATAGTATTGACAGAGTGTTGATGGTGGATGTATATCACGAGTTCAATTACCCTTATGAAATGATGCAAAGTATTCTGGTGGCTTTAAAACCCAATGGTAAGATTTATCTGATAGAGTATAAAGCTGAGGATAAAAGTGTACCCATCAAACCACTTCATAAAATGACAGAGGGTCAGGCGGTGAAAGAAATGCAAGCTGCCGGTCTCACCTTGCTGGAAAATATCGATAATTTGCCCTGGCAGCATTGTATGGTATTTGTGAAAGACTGAAAAGGGAATCGTGTGGCCCGTGCGCCACGGGGTTAGTGTCTCTTTTCAGGGTACAATGAACAAATCTGTAAGTGCTGTTGCGTGAGGACACGCACCAGGGATGAAGTGCATCCAGGACCCCAACATTTCCCACCCTATTTACCTTTTACTAAATAAAAAACCCTGACTCGCTATGAATCAGGGCTCAAAGTGATTCGCCTCTACCTTCATTTCATTTCGGAAGACACAGTGGGGTTCGACCGGGGTCGCGTCCGACACCAGGACCCCAACATTTTCCCACATCTACTATCCTATCAATAAAAAAACCCTGACTCGATATGAATCAGGGCTTAAAGTGATTCGCCTGGGGTTCGAACCCAGGACCCCAACATTAAAAGTGTTGTGCTCTGCCAACTGAGCTAGCGAATCAATTACCGGGATTTTGCAACTATTGAAGGCCTTTCCTTAAATTGCGGATGCAAAGGTAGGGATCATCGTTTCAAAAACCAACGCATGAATTTATTTTTTAGAAGATGTATACCCGGAGTGATCATTTTTCTGATCTCATGGATGTCTTTTGCGGCAGAAAATGAAGATCAGCTGCGAAAAGCTGATTCACTTTACCAGGCAAAAAAGTATACCGAAGCATTCCAGCTTTACGAAACACTTTTTCAACAAAGTCAGGGCTCACCGGCCATGCTGGCAAAAATGGCATTCATCAGGGAAGGTCTGGGAGATTATGCCAACGCATTGTACTATCTCAATCTTTATTACAATCAGACCTCTGACAGAAAAGCGCTCACCAAAATGCGTGAACTCGCAGAAAAACATGCTTTGGTCGGGTATGAATATTCGGATCAGGCATTTATTACCGGCCTGGTAAAAAAGTATCGCTATTTCCTGCTCATATTTCTATTTGCCGGATCTTTGCTTATCACTTTTTATATTCACCGAAAGAAAAAGAAACACGAACGGCCTTTTACTTCAGCCATACTTCAGATCTTTACCATCGCCTGTGCGCTGATCCTCGTCAATAATCTTTTTTTCTTCAATTACGGCATTGTTTCCCAGGGTAATTCTTTACTTATGAAAGGCCCGTCAGCAGCTGCCGAGCCCATCGAGATCATCGATAAGGGTCATAAATTGAGGCTTGTCCACTCGGACGAGGTATGGAGCAAAGTCATCTGGAATGACCAGGAAGTCTACATTCGAACGAGGAATCTCAGGAAGATATAGGACTGACAACAGGTAGTCCGAACGATTTCTACAACCTCATTTCTGTTTGACTTGTGGAAATAAAAAAAGCCATTCTACTTACGCAAAATGGCTTTTTTATTAAGGATTATTCTTTATTTAACTGATTTCACAGTTTTGATGATCCTTGCCGCTACCTTGTAAGGATCAGCATTCGATGCAGGACGTCTGTCTTCCAGGTATCCGCTCCATCCGTGATTCTTGGTGTAGACCGGGATCCTGATAGAAGCTCCTCGGTCAGAAACTCCGTAAGAGAAATCATTGATAGAAGCTGTCTCGTGCTTTCCGGTCAGTCGCTGATCATTGTAAGCTCCGTACACAGCAATATGCTCTTTTACCAGAGGTCTGAAAGCTTCACAGACTTTCTCTACCTTCTCTTTTGAACCGGCAGTTCTAAGGAAAGTATTGGAGAAGTTGGCGTGCATACCGGAACCATTCCAGTCCAGCTTACCCAGTGGCTTTGGATGCCAGTTGATGGCCAGTTGATACTTCTCAACCAGTCTTTCAAGCAGGTATCTTCCAACCCAGATCTCGTCACCCGCACGTGCTGCACCTTTGGCGAAGATCTGGAATTCCCACTGGCCGGCAGCCACTTCACCGTTAGTTCCTTCGACATTCAGACCGGCTTCCAGACAAATGTCCAGGTGCTCGTCTTTGATGTCTCTGCCAAATACATTCTGACCACCAACACCGCAGTAATAAGGACCCTGAGGTGCAGGGAACCCGTTCTCAGGGAATCCGATCGGTTTGTTTGTCTGAGGATCCCATATAAAATATTCCTGTTCGAAGCCAAACCAGAAGTCATCGTCCTCATCGTCAATGGTTGCTCTGCCATTGGATTCATGAGGGGTACCGTCAGCATTCAGAACTTCGGTCATGACCAACCATCCGTCTTTGATCACCGGATCCTTAAATAAGGCAACGGGTTTCAACAGACAGTCGGAAGAACCACCTTCTGCCTGCTCGGTCGAACTACCATCAAAAGACCATTGATCACAGTCTTCAAGTTTCCCGCCGAAATTCTCTACAATTTTTGTTTTACTTCTTAGCGATTGGGTCGGCTTGTAACCATCAAGCCAGATGTACTCAAGTTTAGCTTTTGCCATTTTCTTTTATTTATTTATTGGTTGTCGATTTAACTAACAAATATGTGATTTTTTTTGATATTTTCTTAATTATCACTGCTTTTGTTGATAATTACTCATCATTTTTTGATTAAAATGAAAATGCAAGCAGCTGAAATCAACTGCCTGCATCCTTATTTTTTCAAAACTTCTGCTTTTTGACCCTAATTAGAATGAGTATACACCAGCCAGGTTGAATGTTGGCAGTGTTGAAGTAGCAGTTCCGTCATTCTGAGTGAACGCATCTTCTGAAGTAAGGTCTACCCTAAACTCAGGAATGATGGTCAGGTTACCTACCTTGTGATTCAAAGACAAGGTGATATCAATCACGCTTCCGTCTCCATTGGTATCATATGCTCCGATCGCACCTACGCCGCCATTTCCTTCTGCAAAGTACTCAAATCTCAAACCCACTGAAGTAGGATCAGAAAGTGCCAGCTGAGGATATAGAGCAAAACCAAGGAATGTGGATGGATCACCGGTGGCATCACTGATGGAAGTTCCATCATAAGATTCACCTGGTGCCAGAGTAAGGAAAGTAGTATTTAGACCCAGGTAGAATACATCCGTAATGTCCCAACCTGTGGTAAGGTCCACCTGAAATAAAGGTCCTCCTGATGCATCTCCGGCAGTCAAACCCGGATCATCTTCATCCAGTCTGCCATCCTGATCTCCGAACAAGAAGTTCAGATATGCACCACCCATGTCATTGGCATAACCCAGCTGAGCACCCAGTGTATAAGTGTTTGACATACCAGGCATGAATCTCGAGAAGTTAGCCTCAGTCATGTCCGTAGGATTCATCACGGCAAGTGTCAGTGAAAGCTCATCGCTCAGTCCGAAGTCTGCCTTAAGACCCGTATGAGAGAAAGGCCCGTAGCTGAACATATAAGAAGTAGAGTAGTTGAAGTTTGCAGTCGGGCTGATTACCTCATATCCCAGGAAAGTATTGAAATTTCCAAGTGTCAGGGTAACAGCATCACTCACATTCCAGTAAACATACAACTGGTTGATGATCTGACCGGTAGAAGAGTAAGCTGGTGATCCGAAGACAGCGTCCGTACCTCTGGGTCCGAATACCAGGTCACCAACGAAACCTACATTTTCAGCATCGTAGCTTACAATTGTATTGACCATACCCAGGGCAAAACCGGGAAGGTTAGCGAATGATGAAGCCGGAGCGACATCCTCAGTACCAATGGAAGAGTGAAAATAAGCATCAACGGAACCGCTGATCGATAAACCTGTCTCATCATCCTGAGCAACAGCTGCTGTCGCAATAATGAGTCCTAATATTAGAACTGATATTTTTTTTGATATCTTAGTAATTGTGTTCATGAGCTTTTATTAAATGAAAGTTTAATGAATTTTTGAATTGGCCTCTGAATCATATGGTCCCCACCGAGATTCAGAGGCCTAATTTTTATGAATACTATCTCTTATTCGTAGATGATTGTGTATCCCCTAATACCGTGCTCGTGGCTATCCAATCCTTCTTTCTCGTGCTGTTCAGATACCCTGATTCCGGAGATCATTTTCAGTACGTAGAAGATGATGAATGCACAAACAAATGCCATGGCGCCGGCTACGGCTACACCAATCAGCTGAGCACCGAATGAGTGATCAGGATTGGTCGAGAAGATACCAACGGCAAGCGTACCCCAGATACCACAGGTAAGGTGAACAGAAACTGCACCTACAACGTCGTCTAATTTCAACTTATCGAGTGTAACGGCAGAGATAACTACCAGGATTCCAGCAATCACACCAACCAGAATAGCCATTGGAGGCTCAATCACATCGGCTCCCGCGGTGATACCTACCAGACCGGCCAGGATACCATTTAAAACCATACCCAGATCAAGTCTCTTGAACATGAAGTAGGCTGCTATAAATCCGCCAAGTCCTCCGGCTGCAGCAGCCAGACTGGTGGTAACAAGTACGAATGAAACCAACCCGGGATCAGCTGATAGCACAGAACCACCGTTGAAACCAAACCAACCTAACCAGAGTAAAAATACTCCGATCACGGCCAAAGGCACTGACGATCCTGGCTTGTCAATCACTTTGCCATCAACATACTTACCGAGACGTGGTCCGAGAATAATGATACCAGCAAGAGCACCCCATCCACCTACAGAGTGAACAAGTGTTGAACCTGCAAAGTCATAGAACCCCATCATATCAAGGGCTCCACCGCCCCACTTCCAGCTACCGATCAGCGGATAAACAATACCCACGAAGATGCAGGTAAAAATCAGATAAGAGCTTAATTTGATTCGTTCTGCTACTGCACCGGAAACGATAGTCGCGGCAGTTGCTGCAAACATGGCCTGGAACAGAAAGTCGGTCCAGTAAGTATAGCCTCCACCTGCGTAATCAACAGACACGTCAGCAGTTGCTGAACTTTCGAGGAAAAACCCTGCGAATCCAAACCATCCTGAACTGTCCTCACCAAATCCTGGATACATTAAGTTAAATCCCAGGATATAGTAGGTGATGATACCAATAATAGGTGTCAGGGTATTTTTGAAAAGGATATTGACTGTGTTTTTGGCCTGCCCGAAGCCCGCCTCAACACCGGCGAATCCAAGGTGCATAATAAATACCAAAAATGTGGCAACCATCATCCACACATTATTAGCAGTTAATAATACGTTGGCGATGTCTGCCCCATAGTCCTGTACTACCGACATGGTTTCGTTAACTGAAGCCGTCGACAGCACTGAAGTAATCGAAGCTCCCGAGGTCATACCCAGGATCGTGTTGGTGATCATGTTCATAGTGTCATACTTTAATTTTTGCTTTAAATATTCTCTTGGCTAATAAAATATCGCCAATATTTCAAGGGCCAAATAAATACACAGATCATGCACATCTCAAAATTATTGAGATACTTTTTTAGTCAGTTTATTATCAGATATGTAACAGTAAGGCCTTTTTTTTTAAATAATATACAATGAATACATACTTTTATTAAAATTTATCTATTCGAGGTTGATTCTGAAACTTCAAACTATAAGTATTGTAAAAATGAGGATTCCGAAATATTCTATTAAAAAGCAGGTCATTTTTTGAAATATTTTCAAAACCGAGCTATAAATCCAAATATTATTCCAACCTTAATCGTGTTATTTTGCGTTTGTTTAAGAAATAATGGTATTAGGTTAGTCAAATAAAATATGGCAGGAGGTCAGGAAATCAATAGAATATTCTCCTTGTCTCAATTCATCCAAATTATGATGGAGACCGGTAAGCAGATTCAACGGATGCTAAATTAGCAACAAAGTGATCTGAAATGTATGAAATACGAAATCAACGGAGAAGCTTCAAATGCCCTTTATACTCTCTCCGGGTATACTTCACAACATAGAAATAAACTCCGGGAGGCACATTATCCCCCGACCAGATAAACTCCCGGTCAGAGGTACGAAAGATCGATTTCCCATTCCTGTCCAGGATGCTTACATATTCAAAAGTGTTCAGACAATTATCTCCGGGCAGGTTCATTGAAGGATCTTCAAGGTTTGTAAGGGAAAACTGATCGTTGTATCCATCTCCATTGGGAGAGAAAACATTAGGGGGTGAAAATTCCGCAAAGCTGACCTGGTCATCATACAGTTCAACCTGCAACACCAGGGTATCTCTGGAGGATTCCGGACAACCATTGTCAGCCACTTCAAACAGCAGATCCCTCGAAGTATTGATGGTTCCGGGGTCAAGCTGATCGCAACCAGGCGTCCAGATCAGGGTAGATGTGACTAAACCCTGGCCTTTCACCTGCGGAAAACTGAATCCCGCAGAACCTGAGATGGGATCCTGATCCAGAAATCTCAGTGTTAAGGTGTCTTTTGCATTTCCATCCGTTGCACTGATATCTAGGGTAAAGGTTTCATCAATCTTTACCGCATAGCTGTCATAAAAGGCAAACTCAGGAGGTTCATTCTCCACAAAATCCACTTGGACAGTCACCTTCAGCGTGTCTTCATTATTGATCTTGCAGCGATCGCTATCTTCTCCCAGAAAATGGATATCAAAACTCTCCATCCCGGTTTCCAGAGCGGATGAACAGTCTATCTCCCAGGAAAATTCACCTGAAACCTGGCCCACTCCTGATGCCTCGTTGAAGGAAATACCAAGTGCTTCAGCATCAAAATCCGGGGTAAACATTCTCAAAAAAACCGAATCCCCGTCCGGATCTGTCACATCTACCTGAAAAATCAGAAGCTCTTTCGAATTAACCTGGAAATCAGTCGTCGTCGTTGTTACTTCAGGTTTGGTGTTTGGTGGCAAGACCAAATTCATGGATAGAAAAAGGTGATCAGGATTCATCACCATGCAGGTATCGCGATCATCCACAAAGACGCGCACATTGAATTGCTGTGTTTGGGAGAAATCATATAAGAGACAATCGGTATCCCAGTTTAAAGTACCCTCAATCTGTCCGGATACGCTGGAATTGACGGTCAGAGAGAATCCGGCAGCTTCAGGGTCCTCAATACCATCCACGACCAGAAACATGTCCATGGTATCTCCATCGGCATCAATACCCGTAATGTCGAGCGAAAACAGGTCACTCTCATTCACAAAGAAGCTGTTGTCACCCGGGGAAATCAACGGAAACTCATTCGGCGGAGGTTCGATATTAAAAGTCAGGCGTGCCGTATCCAGCTGAGGTAAAGGACATTCATCGTCACCGGCGATCAGGTCAAGTATAAAAGGGCCATCACGTACCGGAGGGCAGTCCGGCGCACAAACCTGAACGTATAATGTATCCTCTCCATCGTCCACAAAAGTGGAGGAAATCTCAAACACGTTTTCAATTTCTGTAAAAGTGTCGGGGATCTCCGCCCTGAACGAAATTTCTTCACCATCCTCAATATTCGTGACAAAGAACTCAAAACATTTATCATCCTCTGCGGAGTAGTTCAGGATATCAGTTTCGGGATCAAAATCCGGCTGTCCGGGGATTCTGACCCCCACCACCGGGGGATCGGGTGGCGCACACCCATCAACAACCAGCATTTGAAAGTCCCGCTGGACCGATCCCAGCTTCTCACCGTCCCGCCATTCTTCCACCAATACAGAAAACACAAATAAACCGGTTTCCTCTGGCACCACGGTCAATAGTCCATTTTTTGAAATATTCAGGGGAGGTGATCCTTTGATGGAAACATCTTTTGAAAAGCCTGAAACAAATCTCACGGGTATATGTGGTTTCGGCTGAGGTGTGGGAGCTGCAGGAAAGATCGCAGAACTATTCAGCGGAGTGGCCATTTTATATGATAATGAATCTCCGTCAGGATCTGTCCCGGTGAAATTCACATAATAAAATTTGTCGATGCAGGCATAATCCCTCAAGGGTCTGAATGAAACAGGGGTTGAATTGACAAACGGGGCTCCATCTTTAAACAAAGGAGGGATCTCAGCCACATAATTCATACCTGCACCAGACGGATTGACCACGTTATCAATCCCCAGATTTCTGCAACAACGCTCCCATGAAATGTAATAGCCTTCCGGATCCGCAAAGTCTGAAGGTTCAAGCGCAAACTCCTGTGAGTACTCCACTCTTGATGTCTTGAGCTCATCTATCACGCATTTGATGTTTGTATAAGGTACATTGGTGATGCGCCTTCGTGGCAGGTCGATGACCGCTTTTCTCAGATTGTCTTTATTCGAAAAGATATGCACCCTGGCCAAAGCATCATAGGTGTTGTTGATGGTCTGTGCCTCATCGTAATACTGTATCAATATGATCCGGTAAAGTCCGGGACGTATGGTCTCAAAGGTCAGTTCGCCGCCGACGATATGAAAAGCCCTCGCGGAAAAAAACAATGATGTAATTACAATGAAGAGAAGAATCCTTTTCATACCCACTACCGGATCACTCCATGACCAGACAATTATTAGTTTTGCCAAAAGATGAGTCATAGTAAAGTTATCGAAAACCTTGAGATAACAGGTATTTCGGCGGAAGGAAAAAGCATCGGACGACATGAAAACAAGGTGATCTTTGTTTCGCAAGCTGTCCCCGGTGATGTGGTGGATGTAGAAATCATCAGGAAAAAGAGGAGATTTCTGGAAGGAAAAGCCATTCATTTCCATCAAAGCTCTCCTGAAAGGCAGGATCCTTTTTGTGAGCATTTTGGCTTGTGTGGTGGATGTAAATGGCAACACCTGCAATATGAGGCACAGCTAAAGTACAAGGAGAA
The DNA here is from genome assembly GCA_965243485.1 of Cyclobacteriaceae bacterium. Lineage (GTDB taxonomy): Bacteria > Bacteroidota > Bacteroidia > Cytophagales > Cyclobacteriaceae > UBA7330. The sequence continues at coordinate 99,448 of CBDEVP010000001.1, forward strand.
GCATGTCCTGGACAACCTGAAGAAGATCGGTAAAACGGCACTGCCACCTGCTCTACCCATATTGGGATCGGAAAAGACCACCTTTTATAGAAACAAGCTGGAGTTTACCTTTTCGGATACGCGCTGGCTGACCAAAGCAGAAATTGATTCAGGGAAGGAATTTGAACGGAGAGGACTGGGTTTTCACATCCCCGGGCGGTTTGATAAGATCCTGGACATTCATAAGTGCTGGCTACAGCCTGATCCTTCGAACGACCTAAGGAATGCCGTCAAAGACTATGCGTTCAGGCACGATTTGAGCTTTTTTAATCTGAGGGATCAAACCGGTTTGCTGAGAAACCTTATCATCAGGACCACCACCATGGGTGAAACAATGGTGATCGTACAGTTTTTTGAGCCGGATCACGGGGCCATTGATGGCCTGATGGCATTTCTTAAAACTACTTTTCCTGAGATCACCTCACTATTGTACATCATCAATCAGAAAAAGAACGAAACCTTCCATGACCAGGAAGTCCATGTATTCCACGGGAAGGAATATATCACAGAAAAATTAGGGGACCTTCAATTCAGGATTGGCCCGAAGTCTTTTTATCAGACGAACCCTCAGCAGGCGGAGCATCTGTATCGGGTGGCTTCTGATTTTGCCGCGCTTGAAGGGAACGAAATTGTCTATGATCTTTATTGCGGTACAGGTACCATTTCCAACTATGTGGCCCGTAGTGCCAAAAAAGTGGTCGGGATCGAATATGTGGAAGAGGCAGTGACTGATGCACGAATCAATGCTGAGATCAATAACATCCACAACACAAAATTTTATGCCGGGGATATCAAAGATCTGCTCAGCAGCTCGCTCATTGATGCGGAAGGCAGGCCTGACGTGATCATCACCGATCCACCCAGGGCCGGGATGCATCCGGAGGTGGTAGCGCAATTGAATGAAATCAAAGCTGAGAAGCTGGTTTACGTCAGCTGCAATGCCGCGACCCAGGCCAGGGACCTGGAGCTGCTTTCAGAAAATTATGAGGTAGCCGCCATCCAGCCGGTGGATATGTTTCCCCAGACCCATCATGTGGAGAATGTGTTGCTCTTAAAGTTGAGATAAGTGCAAATTTTAATGCTGCATACTCTTCTCAGAATCACCTAATGGTGATGATGTGCAACAAATTACTAAATGCATCAGTTTGTTTTGAAATAATTAATGGACTCCGTAACACAAATTGTTTTGGGTGCAGCTGTCGGGGAGGCTGTGCTGGGAAAAAAGGTTGGTAACAAAGCCATGCTCTACGGATCAATAGCTGGTACCATCCCGGATCTGGATGTGTTGGCTTCACACTTTACCGATACTGTCACTGCGCTCGAATTTCACCGGGGGTTTACTCACTCGATCTTTTTCTCCATCCTTTTTGCACCTCTTTGTGCGTGGTTGGTGTCACGATACGAAAAATATCAGGATCTCAAAGGTTGGACATGGTTATTCTTTCTGGCATTTGTCACACACCCGGTTCTGGACGCTCACACTACCTGGGGCACCCAGCTGTTTTGGCCTTTTGACATCCGGTTGGCTTTCAAAACGATTTTTGTGATCGATCCGCTTTACACACTGCCTTTCCTGATTTGCGTGATCCTGGCAATGACTCATGATCGCACATCACCTAAGAGGAAATATTATAACCACCTGGGCCTTTGGCTAAGCTCCTCTTACCTGGTCATTACCCTGATCCTGAAAGGATATGCGTATCTTCAGTTTGAGTCAGCGTTGGAGAGCCAGAATATCAGCTACCAGGCGCTAGACACGCGGCCGGCCCCGCTCAATATCGTGCTATGGAGTGCAAACGTAGACACGGAAGATGCCTATTTACTGGGAAACTATTCCCTGTTCGACACAAAGCCCATATCCTTTGAATCTTATCCTAAAGATCACCATTTATTAGGTCATCTGGCAGATAATGAGAAGATCCGGCGTATGATCGGAATCTCCAAAGGATGGTACATCATTACCAAAGAGGATGGCGACCTGTACTTCAATGACCTGCGGTTTGGATTGCTCACGGTACAACCCGGGTCAAAAGACTTCGTTTTCAAGTACAAGATTACTGAAGACGAGTCAGGGGCTGTAACCCTGACGGAAGTGTCTAAGAACACACGCGATGGCAGGAAATTAATAAGTGAGTTATGGAATAGGATCAAGGGAAATTGAATGGTGAAAGGGGTGATCCTGGCAATACCAGGTGAAGGTCTTCCACTCGTAAGTCAATCATTTACATTCCTCCACAATAGATAAGGAGATTCTTCGCTACACTTTCGATTTTTCTACCAGCCTTACTCTTGCTAAATAGCTCGTCTTGCTTCCATTTCATCATTCGATAAGCTCCGCTCAGAATGACGGTCAATTTCTGGATTCCGGTGCACAAAATGAACCACGGCAGGGGATTTTCAATCACCCTCTCGAATGGTCTGGAGCCACCGTGAGCTACAGACCAAGGTTATGAGGGACATGCTTATTACCACATGTCCTGTCTTTAATTTATCGCATGAGAGTCTATTTTCTCACCCCAACTCCCTTGAAACCGCAATGAAAAGGAGGACCCATGCTGCAATCAATGCCAGACCTCCTATGGGGGTAATCGCTCCCAGCCACCTCATACCAGACAGACAAAGCAAATAAAGCGAACCGGAAAACATGACCAGGCCAGCAATCATGGCATAGCCAGACCAGTTGATCATTGAGGATGGAAATTTCATCGCAATCAATCCTATGGCCAGCAGTGCCAGGGTATGATAAAAGTGATAGGAAACAGCCGTCTCATAGGTACCGGTAAGCCCTGATTCAGCTAATTTCTCTTTCAACGCATGAGCACCAAACGCACCCAGCGATACAGCGATAGCACCGGAGATAGCGGCGAATTGGAGGAAGAATTTATACATTGGGCAAATTTACATTTTGATCTTTGTTTTTCTGTCCTTTTCTACCCATGGTTCGTGTCTCCACGAACCATTGTCAAATCAAACTTATACTTCCCGGTTCGTGAGGACACGAACCGAGGGATATGTCGGTATGTGAGCCAAAGACCTCTGTGTATGTACAAACCAAAGCTTTGCTGGTTCGTGGGGACACGAACCACGGACAAAGGGGTAGGCAGGCACGAACCTGGGACAAAATTAAGTACTTTGAAGAAGCCTGTTAAATTTGCAATCGATTGAACTGACAGGAGACAAATATGGAAAACGATCCGGAACTTAACCCCAAATTTCTCGGGAAGATCTCATCTGATTTTGTGAAAGTGGCAGAACTGATCAGGGAAGCCTCTTACCAGATCAGAAAACGGCAATTTTCAGATTTTCCTATTTTTCCTGCCTCTTCGGAAAACATTCCGATAGGGAATTTGCTTTATGAAAAAGGGAAACTTGACAACAACCTAAACTATTATGCCTCATTTCTGGAAGAATTCCTTGACCGCAAGCTTGTGGAAGAAAAAGATAAATTCATTGAAGCATACAAGGATCCGGATGAGTTTTGTTGCCTGTTTATCGTAAACAAATCATTCACAAATTTCATTTTTATACCTTATCCTGAAGACTAACCGAAGATTATGGAAGAACAAGTAGATAAAGCATTCGATCTCTCCCAATCAGCTATTGACCTTGTGTGGCAATACGGACCCAACCTTGTACTGGCCATTGTCACCCTCATTCTGGGTCTGTGGATCATCAAACTGATTTCTAATGGTTTCAGAAAAGTTTTAAAGAAAAAGGACTTTGATCCTTCCCTCACCCCATTTTTGGTCACCCTGCTCAATATCGCGCTAAAAGTAGCGCTCGTGGTATCGGTCATAGACATGGTGGGTATTGAGGTGACAAGCTTCATCGCGATCATCGGTGCTGCCGGTCTGGCCATCGGTCTGGCCTTGCAAGGTACATTGCAAAATTTTGCAGGTGGTGTGATCATCCTGATCCTAAAGCCGTTTAAAGTAGGAGATGTACTGGATGCCAAAGGATATGTTGGTATCGTCAAGGAGATCCAGATCTTTTATACCATCGTCAATACTTTCGACAATAAGGTGATCTACATTCCCAATGGAGCACTGGCCAATTCAGACATGACCAATATGTCAAGAGAGGAAGACAGACGTAACGACTGGACCTTTGGCATTGCGTATGGCGACGATGTGGATAAGGCCAAAGAACTACTTAAGAAATTGATCGATGAGGATGAAAGGATTCTGAAAGAACCGGAGCCCTTTATTGCCGTGCATTCGCTTGGTGACAGTTCGGTGAATATTGTGGTCCGTACCTGGTCAAAAGCCAGCGACCTTTGGAATGTATATTTCGACATGAACGAGAAGGTTTACAAGGAATTTCCGAAGCATGGGCTCAACATTCCATTTCCACAAATGGATGTGCATGTGCATAATGATAAATAGGGTTGTTGGTTTACGAGACGATTCTGAAACAGGGGTTCTCCAACACACACCCTCTTTCCCTAAAGGATCCTGAAAGAACCGGAGCCCTTTATTGCCGTGCATTCGCTTGGTGACAGTTCGGTGAATATTGTGGTCCGTACCTGGTCAAAAGCCAGCGACCTTTGGAATGTATATTTCGACATGAACGAGAAGGTTTACAAGGAATTTCCGAAGCATGGGCTCAACATTCCATTTCCACAAATGGATGTGCATGTGCATAACCAAAAGAAATAGCGATTAGATTGTTTCAATTTTAGTATCTAACCATTTATCAAGCTTGGAAATCAATTCTTCTTTGATAAATGGTTTGGATATATAATCATCCATTCCAGACTCCAGGCAGCGTTTTCGATCACTATCCATGGCAAAAGCTGTCATAGCAATGATCGGCTTATTACAATTTGGACCTTTAGATGCTCTGATTTCCCTGGTGACTTCAAAACCATCTTTTTCAGGCATCTGTATATCCATGAATATCAAATCATATTCCTTATTCAAAGCACTACTCAAAGCTTCCGAACCAGTTGAAGCTATATCAACACTATATGGCATATTTTCCATGAGGTGATTAACAACAACCTGATTTACTACATTGTCTTCAGCCATGAGTATTTTCCCGATAAGTGAAGGGTTATTCTTTGTCTCCCTGATCGCATGAACTTTACTGACCTGATCAATTTCTCTCCCTTCAAGGATTTCATCAATCATGCTAATCAATTGCTTTCTTCGAATGGGTTTAGGGAGAAACGCGTCTGGCTTTAAGGGTTTATATAAATCTGATACATTACCCGCCATTGAACTTAGCAATATGACTTTAGTCTTATCCCCAATTTTTGCACTTCTCATCCTATTTATAAATTCAAGTCCATCCATATTAGGCATTCGATGATCCAGTAAAATCAGATCGACAGATTGGTCTTTCAAGACTTCCAAACCTTCTTCTCCACTCAACGCAATATGAATGTTTGCGCCATATCCACTCAATATCTCTTTAATTAAGAAGGTGCTTGACTTGCTATCATCAACAATCAAAATCTCTGCACCCAACATATTTCGAACGGTTTTTTGTTGTTGATGAATCAAAATTGATTTATTGAGAGCCTTACAAGGAATATGAATATGAAAATTACTGCCCTTCCCCATAGTACTTTCAACATCAACCGAGCCATCCATTAATTGAACTAACTTCCTGGTAATGGTAAGTCCAAGACCTGTGCCTCCAAATTTTCTGGTGGTAGAACTATCAGCTTGTGAAAAGCTTTCAAATATTTGATTGATCTTACTCTTAGGAATTCCAATCCCTGTATCCTTTACCGATATGTACAAAGGTATTATATGATCCTCTTTGGTTGATACCTTATCTGTTGTAACTCTAACACAGACTTCCCCTGACTTAGTAAACTTAATAGCATTTCCAAGAATGTTTACCAGGACTTGCCGAATCCTGACCGGATCCGCAATAATAAATGTTGGTAAACGCTGATCAATTTCACAAATTAACTCTATATCCTTTTCATGGGCTTGATGTGAAAAAGAAGCCAAAATTGTCTCTATTAATTCAGGTAGATTAATCTGCCTGTTTTCTAATACGATCTTTCCCGCCTCAATTTTTGATAAGTCAAGTATGTCATTAATAATGGTAAGCAGGGATTCGGCTGAGCTTGACACAATATGCATGTATTCCTTTTGATCCTCAGATAAGTTTGTCTCCATCATAAGATCAGTCATACCAATAATGCCATTCATTGGCGTCCTTATTTCATGACTCATATTGGCCAGGAATTCACTCTTAGCCTGATTGGCTGCTTCCGCTATTTTACGTGCTTCTTCAAGCTCTTTTTGATTTTCTTTTAGGATGGTGTTCTGTTTTTTAAGCTCAATCTCTGCCTTTTTGAGATCAGTCACATCTTTAGTTATACCAAAAGTTCCGATGCATTTTCCTGTATCATCAGTCAAAGGAAGTTTGGAAGTAAGAACCCATTTTTTAGCCCCATTGTTGAAATGCTCAGTTTCGAGGATTCCTAATACCGGTTTACCAGTCTTTATGATCTGCTGCTCAATATGATACTTTTTTCTGGCTTCCTTTTCAGTAAATATGTCAAAATCAGTTTTCCCAATCAAATCATATCCCGCACTTTCCTTTCGAATATTCACCGAATTGCTAACTCTCGTGAATCGACTTTCAAGATCCTTAAAGTAAATATGGTCAGGTACATTTTTCATGATGGCTTCCATATATGAGTTCTCCTGCCTCAACTCAGCGGTCCGCTTCTCAACCTCCATCTTTAGCTTTTTCTCCTGAAAGTAAAACCTGCGGGTTCTCCAATATATAATTAGCAAAACGCAAGTAATAATCATTAGTATAAGAAATGCCCGAAATACCGGGGTGTCCCAAAATGGAGGTGTAATTTCAATGTACAGAGAATCCCCTGTTTCGTTCCATACCCCATCGTTGTTTGAAGCCTTAACCCTAAACACATATTTTCCCGGATCAATGGAAGTATAAGTAACCTGGTTATTGTTACCTATATAATTCCAGTCATGATCAACACCTTCCAACATATAAGCATACTGATTGGCTTCAGGATGTGTGTAATTCAAAGCAATAAAGTCAATCGTGAAACTATCGTTCTGATAATCTAACCTGATCGTATCATTATACAATATGTTTTTGCTTTCTTCCTTTTTTCCTTTGGAAAGGAACTTTGTGATGTGAATGGGTGGCGCCTTCGGATTTTCACTGAGGTGCCATGGGTCTATGATGATCAGCCCATTCTTATTTCCAAAATACAATTGGTTATTGCTACTATAATAAGCAGCTCTCAAACTAAAGGAATCACTATTTAAACCGTCCCTTTTTGTGAATGACCTGGATTGGATACTATCGACATCCACTTTTAATCGGATAAGGCCATTTGTGGTCCCTAACCAAATCGCTCCTAACGCATCAGAGCTGATTGAAACAATTGCTTCTTCAGTATTCAGGCCTTTGATCGAAATAGGTTCAAACCTGTCCCGCTCAGGATGATAAATACTGAGTCCTTTTTCGGTAATCACCCACAATCTTCCGGAAAGATCGCAATGTAAATTCCTGATAGATGAATTTTCATTACCGTGAATACTATACTGTTCAAAAATGACAGAATCACCTGAATTCACTAACCTGTAGACTTTATCATTCGTGGTGACCCATAGATTTTTTGATTGATCATACACAATGCCATATACAGTATGTGCAATTTCTTTCTTTTCCAATTGGAAATGTCTGAATCTCCCGGTTGAAATGTCCAAATAGTCCAATCCTTCATCAGTAGCAATCCATAGGTTATCACTAAATGCATCCTTTTGTATATCCCAAACACTATTCCCACTTAAAGAATTAGGGTTATTTGGATCATGGGTATAATGCACAAACTTATCCTGCTTAACATAATAATAGTCCAGTCCTCCCATAAACGTGCCTAACCACAGGTTATCTCCTTTGTCAACATGGATTGAAAGCACAGCATCTCTGGTCAGTCTATTTTTTGTATCCGGCTTCCTGAAATACCGCTCGAAGTGTATTTTGACGGGATCATATTTATAAAAACCATTTCCATCTGTTGCAATCCACACATTACCCCTGCTATCCTCATCAAAAGCAAAGATCCTGTTGCTCAATAGTTGTTTACCGCCAATGCTGCTTTGCTCAGTGTTGCGAAACTGCTTTTCAAAAGGATCATAATAATCTATACCATGATAATAATTTCCTATCCATACCCTTCCGTCGTGATCCTCCATGATCGATCGTATGGAATTATCAGAAATGCTATAGGTATCTTCATAATCGACTCTCAGATTTAACTCCTTGCCATTATTCAAGTCAATAATATCAATGCCATCGTTTTCGTATCCAATCCAAAGCTTATTTCTCGAATCAACTATAATGGTTTTGATACCAAACCTATTGGGTTCCCAATCTTCAAACTTTTTTACGGATGTTAAATCTGATGTATCTTCGATGTAATAAAGTCCCTCATCACGAGTACTCATCCAAATTCTCCCGTTTTGATCTTTTGCAATCGATACAATAGGTGAATTTTTGAAATAGTTCAAAGAATCCGGTAATTCCTGAAACCTTCCATTGGCATCAATTTTTGCCAGGTTACTGCCTCCAGTCCATGCATTATCCGCTCTGTCAATTAATAATATTGAATATAAATCTGTATGATATCGATGATTTATCTGCTTCGTTTCCGGTGTGATTTGAAAAATTCCTGCCGCACCGACAGCCCATATTTTTCCTGTCTTATCTTTCTGAATGCTTCTGATTTTACCTCTCAGTGGTTCAGGCCAACCACTAGCGGAATCACTGAAGGACAACACTTCACCTTTTTTGCTGTCATAAATGCTAATTCCATCCCGGTTGGTAAACCAAATTTCACCCGGATTATTTTCGATTATTGAATAAATGGAATTTTCGAAACCCCAAATATGTTTGATCTCACGCCCGTCATATTTATGTAAACCCCCAAAAGAACCGATCCAGATAAAGCCATCCGAATCCTGGTACATAGAACTCACAATAGCCCTTTTCAGTCCTTCGTTTAAATGCTGAAACTGGATACCCTCTTGTGAAAAAGCATAGGAAAGGCTAAAAACGAGAACAATAAAGCAGAGAGATTTCCTAATCATTAGAATTCATTGAGTAAATCGTTTCCTGAAACATGTGTAAACAATCAGAGCAGGATACAACACTTTGAAAACGGCATGATCAAAAAGACCTCTTTCGACATATGTGTATATATCAGCATTCACAAATAGAATGCTAATATGTCTGTGCTAAAAGAGCGAAATACGTAATCGAAAAAATAAGTGATTTACTTAGAAGGCTATCAGGTCAGGATATTCAAATGCGCTCTTATAAAAGCCGCTGTCCTGATAATGTCTGATGAGATCATCAAAAAAGTTGTTGTTGCTCAGCGTGGACGAATCTCCGGCCAGCAGCAGAAACAATCGGGCTCTCGTCATGGCAACGTTCATGCGCCGGATATCCCCTAAAAACCCGATCTCTCCGGCGGTGTTGCTCCTGACCATGGAGATGGCAATGATATCCCTTTCCTGTCCCTGGAACGCATCCACCGTATTGATGGTGATCTTCCTGGTCGATTCATACCAGTCCTGATGCCGGATCTGTTGATTGAGCAGTTCTACCTGGGCTTTATAAGGAGCAATGATCCCGATAGTCATCCTGGAGATCTCCTCCTCATTTTCTTTGATGAGAGCACCCAGTCTTCGTAACAGGAAATGCGCCTCCCCTTCGTTGTAGGTCGATAAGGTTTCTTCCTTGACCTTCTCCTCAAATCCGCATCCCGCTGTATCGATAAATTCTACCGGTTTACTAAATATTTTTCGCCGGTTACTGATCAGTGCATCACTTTTGAGCCTGCCTTTGTAGAAGTAATCGTTTGAAAACTGCATGATCGGATCCTCCATCCGGTACTGGATCTCGAGCATCACATTGGCTGCGTCATATTTTCTGATCACCCGCTCAAAGATTGTTTCGCTGAGTCCCCGTCTTGCCGCTTCAATAGATTTGATCGTGGGTGGCAGCTGAAAATGGTCTCCCGCCATGATCACCCGGTCCACCCTCATCATGGGTATCCAGGCTGCCGGTTCCAAAGCCTGGGAGGCTTCGTCTATGACCAGTGTTTTGAAAGTCCGGTTATTCAGGTAATTACTATTGGCCCCTACCAGGGTACATGCGATCACCTGTGCTTTGTCCAGCTCGTCGCGGATCATATAACTTTCCAAAGACAGCGCTTCTTCTTTCAAAGATTTTGCTTCCTGAAGCAGCAGTCTCCTTTGCTGCCTTTCCGATGCACCAAAATTACGTTTATACTTTTTGCCGATGGTACGCATCTCTTCTGATTTTCGCCTCAGATCTCTCAGAAGCTTTGCATCATCATGTGAAGCAAGCCGGGCATCGAGCGTACTGGCAATCACCTCCTCTGTGACCCTGGCAGGATGCCCCAACCTCAGTACGTGTATCCCCTGTTCACCCAATCGTTCAGCCATCAGGTCCACAGCGGCATTGCTGCTGGCAGACACCAGCACCTGCTTCTCCACCGCCACGATTTCTTTTACAGCTTCCACCAGAGTGGTGGTCTTGCCTGTGCCGGGGGGACCGTGTACCAAACCCAGGTCATTGGCAGCATTGATCAGAGACAAGGCCTTATTTTGGGTGGGATTCAGGCCCGGATGATTCAGTGGGACTTCAGGCCTGAAGGTAGGTTCCTTCTCTCCGCAAAGTATTTGAATGAGCTCACCCAGTCTTCCTTCATTCACTTTGGCCAGCTTGTGCAGGGTCCGCTCCATTTCGTCATAGGTGCTCTCGTCGAAAAGAAGATTCACCCCTATTTTGCCATCTTCCAGCCAATCAGGGGGGTCTTCCCTGTTGAGCACGACCGTCATGTATTTATCAGAGATCCGGCTGATGATCCCACTTGCGGACAATCTGCTTTTTTGATCATTGAGAAAAACACTTACCGAGGATCCGGATTGAAAGTAATTTTTCGTTTCCTGAAGCTGTGTTTTTTCCAGCTGTAAGGTCCATTTCTCCCCGGTACTCAGATAGGAACGTCCGATCACCACGGGATACCAGGTCACACCCTCCTTCTTCCGGTCCTCCAGGGAACGGTTTCGTATCTTTTCTTCATACTGTTTTCTATCTTCCTCTCGCTCGATTTTCAGTAGTTCTAGAAGATGATAAAAATGCTCGCTAAAATGCATCTACTTTATATGAATATTAAAGGATTTTTATCGGATACATGCCTGCATGCCTTCGTCCACCTGTCCGCCGTACAGGACTTTGGAAGGCAGGATTTCGGAACGCAGGCATGAGATTCGCGCCATCCCTGACAGGGCTCATTTCTTGAGGTATTGCTGAATGGTCTCTTTGAGCGTGGCCTTGTCGGTGGAGATATGCTCATCCGAGTGGATCCTCAGGATCAGTTCACGCAATGCTTCCTCCTTGTACCCCAGCTTACTGATCAGCCTGGCACAGAACCTGATCTCCTCTTTATATAATCGACCATCAATCTTCATGAGCTGCACGACATTGTAGATGTAATCGTATTTCTCATCGGGTGAGAGATTGTCAAGATTCTCTATGAGCGTCGGGTCCTCAAAGCTTTCACTGATCTCCTCCGATGTCATCCCATTGGCTTTTCCGATCTTTTTGATCAGATCTATCTCATCCTGAACCACGACTCCATCGATCTTCGCAAGTTGCACCAGTACATTCAGATGAGTCCTTGACATATATTAGGTTATAAGATGTGTAAATTTGATCAGTATAAAGAGAATCAAATTACTTTTAAACTTAACTTAAATTATAAGGTTTGACAAAAATATTACTTTAACCTCAATTCGTGAATTTTCTTGCTCACATATACCTCTCGGGAAAAAAGGATAACATCATCATCGGAAATTTCATAGGGGATTTTGTGAAAGGCAATCAGCTAAAGAAGTTTGACCAGGAAATCAGACACGGAATACTACTTCATCGTGAGATCGATAGCTACACAGATGATCATCCCATAGTGCTTGAAAGCAAAAGGAAACTTTGGGATAAGTATCACCACTATTCTCCGGTGATCGTGGATGTATACTACGACCATTTTCTCGCAAAAAACTGGTCATCCTATCACCAGCAGCCGCTCAAGGCCTTCACATCGGGAATATATGATATGCTTCATCAAAACATGGAGAAATTACCTGAAAGAGTAAAAACCATGCTTCACTATATGAAACAGGGTGACTGGTTGTACCACTATCAATACGTTGACGGTATCCGCCAGGCCTTGACTGGCATGTCCAGGAGAACAAAGTTCAAGTCCAGTCTTGAAGAGGCTCATGAGGACCTTGAACTGCATTATGACGCTTTTGAAAAGGAGTTTGAACTATTTTTTCCCGATCTCATAAAACATTCGGAGGTTTTTTTGTCATCTTTAGATTCATGATTAGTCGCCCGGGAAAGGGCGGTCAGTGTATTTTATGGATTCCTGAAGCATGAGTTTGCGAGAAGGACGTAGGCTCTTTCAAATAATCCGATAATAATTAAACAGGCATGAAAGAAATTCTCATTGTTGGAACGGGTGGTTTTTTAGGAAGTGTACTCAGATATGCCATCTGGGCATGGTCATTAAGCTGGAACCTTGCCATTCCTTCCGGTACTTTGGTAGTGAACCTGGCCGGAAGCCTGGTTTTGGGCATTTTATTTGGATTTTTTGCCCGTCATTCTTCCCTCGGATGGGAGCTTTTCCTGATGACAGGCTTTTGCGGAGGGTTTACCACCTTCTCTACATTTTGCCTCGATCTGCTAAAAATGATCAGAGAACAACTGTTTTACCAGGCCATTATCTACGGAACAATCAGTGTTTTAGGCGGGTTATTGTTTTGTTTGATGGGTTTTTGGCTGATTCAAAAGATATTTGCCTAAACAATTTAATTGAGCAGGATCGTTGATTAAAAAATGCTTTCTCATTATCAGACATTAGGGGTAACCGAAAAAGCAAGCCAGGCTGAGATCAAGTCTGCCTTTAAGAAGATGGCCCTGATCTACCATCCGGACAAAAATCAGAACGATCCGGCCATGGAAGAACGGTTCAAGGAGATCAATCATGCCTATCAGGTCCTCTCAAATCCCTATGAAAAAGCACGATATGACATCCGCCAAAAATATGGGTATCATCAGCCGGAATACACCTATCCGGAATACACCTACACACCACCCCCACGAACGGGTAAACGACAATATGCGGAGCCGAAGATCGACTGGAAGGAAAACTGGATCGCCACGGCCTATGCCTGGGGCTTTACCTTTATCGTTGCCATCCTGGTCATGGCCGTTTTTGGGGTAAAGAATTATTATGATGAGGTAAAAAAAGAAGAATTACTGGCAGAAAGACGATCAGTCTTTGAAAACAGTCAGCAGTTGTATGCTGCCGGCAGCATTGACCAGGCACTCAATCTATTGAACTCCCTGGGGATCTTTTACGAAGCCGAAAAGGACATGGCTGATTACAAGGAGAACCTCTTTGACAGCATTTTTACTAATGGTTATGCCAGCTACCAGTCGAATGATTATCAAGACGCCATATTTTACATGGAGCTCATTGAAAAATATGCGGAGAACAAACCAATTGCTATTAAACAGCAGTTGGCTTACGCCTATAAATTTACGGATCAACCCCAGAAATCAATCAGAAAACTTCATGAGCTTCTTCTGATGGATGTGCGGACGCTGGATGTCTACATGCAGCTGGCAGAGATTTACCGCGACCAGATGAATGACCTCAATGAGGCCAGGAGATTCCTTGAGATTGCCGATGAAATGACGGTCAGTAGCTACCGGGCGATCTATGGGGATGGTTTCCCTCTGGTGCTGACCGGTGAATATGTCCCCAAAGAACATTATTACCTTTACACCAATCTTGCTGATATCTATCTGAAAACAGGAGACGCGGAAAAAGCGGTCAAAGCCACCAGGTGGAACATCAGGATGTGGCCCGACAGCATCTCCAACTATCTGATCGCAGCCAAAGGGCATATGGCTCAGGGAAATCAGATAAATGCCTGCAACTTTTACAGGAAGGCCAAAGCCCTCGGATATGGCGAAAGACTGCCAATTATTTGTTATTAAAGTCCACTGAAGGCTTCTACCATTTATGTTTGACTGATATGTTTCGTGCCTACGGCACTCACTTGCAGGATCATAGGTTTGGTTCCCGGACTGGGTCCGGTCTTTTCAAGATAAATACGAGCCTACGGCTCTCTAAACATTGAAAAAATATCCATTCTCATATTATTTTTTAAAGGTAATATCTATATTTAACACAACGTTATCATACTAAATGAAGGCTGACCAAAAGTGTGTCCCGGTTTAGCTGTAGCTTGAAATTAAGAGAACCGTATGTTCGACTCCATCTTGTCATGATGGGTTTAACCCGCCTTAATTGATAAACTAACAAAAGGAGAGCCGTAGGCTCGATCCATTTAGAAATATAGAATGTCAATCTGACTAAAACATTTATTACCTTCTCACAATCTGCTCCACCCTGAAAGGAGCGATTCATTCTTTCTTAAACAGCTCGTCAAACTCCTCCCCTCCACTAAGTCTGGTTTCACACCGCTGCCCTTTCAATAAATTGAAATCTTCCGTATGGATGTACTTTGAGAATGTCTTTCGCATCTTGGCATCCGTTTCTTTCCTCAGACCCTTTCTCTTGATCGCTTCAATGAACCGGCGAATGTCTTCCATTTCCTCCAGGATCAGCGGTGGCACCTCGGTCGGCTTGTCATCCTCTCCTTTTGCCACCATGGTAAAGTAGCTATTGTTGGTGTGCTTGATCGAGTTTTCTTTTACATCCTCGGCAGTAACATGAATACCCACTACCAGCGAGGTCCGGCCAACATAATTGACAGAAGCTTTCAACGCAACCAGGTTCCCGACTTCAACGGGTTGAAGAAAATCAACACTTTCCACAGACACTGTGACGCAATAATTCCCCGCATGCTTGATCGCACAGGCATAGGCAGCCTTATCCATCAATGACAAGATGATACCTCCATGGATCTTCCCGCCAAAATTGGCGTAGGATGGGATCATAAGCTCAGTGAGCGTGGTTTGCGAGAATTTTACTGTCCTTCCTTCCATGTTATTATCCTACAATATCACCACTTTTTTCCCTGCACTCCTCAATCCTCTTTTTCAATATCAGTTTCCAGAAGGGAGACCGGGTAAAGATCAGCTTCGTATTCACCCAGATATTATTCAGCACCACAATCGGCCAGGGTCGATTAGTGGGCAGAAAACCACTGGGCTGAACCACGTAGATAAAACCCATTCGCATGGTCTCCTCTGTGGCACATGGATTTCCGTAAAGCGTACCATCCAGTTTGTATTTGTACAACACACTGTAAATCTTCTTTTTCGGAATGTTTTCCCGGGTGTTATCGTCTTTGATCTTTGAATTGATATTCTCCGTTGGGAAATAAGCCTCTGGGTCTTCAGGCTTCTTTTTCTTTTCCTGCGCAAAGCAATCTTCGATGCTCAGGAAAGTGAACACCTGCAAAAAAGTAAGGAGAAACAGTTTATTCATTTCCTTAGGCGAGAAATTGAATTCTAAGATAGTTTATCTTCATATATCTTTATGCCAGAAAGAAGGTTTTGTGAAGCAAATCATCAGTTTTTTACTCCGCAACGTACCCAGGAAATATCTTCAGCTTTTCAGCCACTGGGGTTTGAAATTTGTAGCCCTCTTTTACCAGGGAAACGCTGTACAATGCCCGATTTGTGAGGCTGAATTCAGAAAGTTCCTCCCTTATGGCCGAAATTCCAGACCCAATGCCCTGTGTCCCAACTGCTTATCCCTTGAAAGGCATCGGCTGATCTGGCTGTATCTAAAACAGAAGACAGACTTTTTTACCGCACCACACAAAATGCTGCACATCGCTCCGGAGCTTTGTTTCATGTCAAGGTTCGAAAACATTGGGACTCTCGAGTATGTCACCGGGGACCTGGAATCACCCCTGGCCAAAGTCAAAATGGATATTCATGAAATGCCTTTTGAGGACAATGAATTTGATATTGTTTTCTGTAACCACGTGCTGGAACACGTCAGAGATGATATGCTGGCCATGAAAGAGATCAGGAGAGTGCTGAAACCCGGCGGCTGGGCGATCCTCCAGGTACCTTTTTTCTTCCCCCTGAAAGACCGGACGTTTGAAGATGCCAGCATCACTTCACCGAAGGAGCGTGAACGGGTCTTTGGTCAGGATGACCATGTAAGGATCTACGGGAAGGATTATGCGGACCGGATCAGAAAAGCCGGGTTTAAGGTCACGGAAGACGAATTTGTGCATACCCTGAACAGGGAGGTCATCCACCGGCATGCGCTGCCGGAAAACGAGGTAATCTATCGGTGTGAGAAGTGATGACCACACTGTGTCCCATGGAAGCACTCCTTAACAACACAGGTCGCACCTACGGGGCTATCTTACTTTATCTGATCATATGAATTTACAAACAGTGAGCCCCTCTGGGGCTTCCCTGTCAGCATAAGGTCAACCCCACGCTTGTCCCCGATCCGACAGCCGGCAGGGAGTCAGCCGCTCTACGCCCCAAGCCACTCAGTACAATTCAATGTATTTTGTGTTTGGGTCAATACCCCTCATCTTTCTGACCCCTTCGTACAGCAATCCAAAACTGTAGGAGAAAAATTGCACAATGACAACGATCGGTGCCAACAAGCCGGCAGCCAGGGATCTGGTCCTGAAGAAGGCTCCAACCATGACCACCAGTAAATACACCAACAAAACGGACATTCCCAAAAAGCCAATCCCTAAACCCAGCGCCGAAAGGACCATTGATCCAAGGGATCCCAGGAGGAACATCAACGGGAAGAAATGGATGATCCTGAGCTGATCGGGAAAAAACCTCGTGATATTGATCCGGGCTCTGCCAAAATACTTGAGTTGTTTTGAGAATTTTATGAGGCTCGTTCTTCTTTTGTGATAGACAAAAGCTTTTGGAAAAAGGGCTGTTTTAAAGCCTGATTGCATGATCCGCCTGCTAAATTCCATGTCCTCACCCATGAATGGGATCTTGTACCCTTTGGTTTTTTGAAAAACCTCACGGCTAATCCCCATGTTGAAACTTCTCGGGTGAAATCCTGAAACCCTTGACTTCCCTCCTCTTAGTCCGCCGGTGGTGATCCCGGCAGTCATGGTATAGCTGATGGCTTTTTGCAGTGGAGTGAATGAATCATGAAAAGTATCGGGACCACCGTAGGCATCTACCCATTCTTCCTTCAGGTACCTGTCCACTGATTCCAGGTAATGCTCCGGAATCAGGCAATCTGAATCAAACACGATGAGATAATCCCCCGAAGCCTTTTCGTAGCCGAAATTCCGGGCAAAGCCCTGGCCTTCGTTTTTCTTTTTGTAGTAACTGATATTGAGCTGATCCCGGAAAGAAAGCACCTCCTCCTTACAGGCGATGGTCGAACCATCCTCCACCACAATGACCTCAAAATCTTTGAAGGTCTGGCTGATCAGTGTTCCAAGTAATTCGGCAATTTCGTCGGGCCGGTTGTACACCGGGACGATGATAGAGAATTTAGGCATCCCCCGTTTGATCAATAATCAGGTAATCGTTTTTCTTGTGACCCACCCGGATGACCATCTCAGCGAGAAATCCTGCCAGGAATAATTGAGTGCCCAGGATGATAGCCACCAGCGCAAAAAAGAACAATGGCTGATCCACGACCTCCCGGACGGGCAGCTGATGGGAAAGGTTATATAATTTTTCACCTATGAGCCAGACGGCAATGATGGTACCTGCCATAAAAAACAGCGTCCCGAATATTCCGAAAAAGTGCATGGGGTTTTTGCGGAACCTGGAAACAAAAGTAACCGAAAGCAAATCCAGAAATCCTGTAAAAAACCGCTTGGCTCCGAATTTGGTGCGCCCGTATTTCCTGGCTTTATGCTCAACGACTTTTTCACCAATGTGCGAAAAGCCATTCCACTTGGCGATCAGGGGGATGTACCGGTGCATCTCTCCATAGACTTCAATGTTTTTGATCACCTCCGACCTGTAAGCTTTCAGCCCGCAATTGAAGTCATGCAAGGCAATACCTGACACCATTCTCGTCACCCGGTTGAACATCTTGGAAGGGACAGTTTTTGAAAGGGGATCGTGGCGTTTTTTCTTCCATCCGGAGATAAGGTCATAACCCCCGGATTCTATCATTTTGATCAGCCCGGGAATTTCGTCAGGACTGTCCTGAAGATCCGCGTCAAGTGTAATAACGATCTCTCCGGTGGTATGGTCAAAGCCTGTCTGGAGGGCCGCGGACTTTCCATAGTTCCGGTTGAATTTCAACCCTTTGACGGCAGGGTCCTTTGCTGCAATCCGCTGTATGACCGGCCAGGAATTGTCTTTGCTGCCATCGTCCACGAATATCACTTCATAAGTCAGCTGATGTTTATCAACCACCTTTCTGATCCAATCATATAGCTCTGGGACAGATTCATCCTCATTATAGACCGGAACGACAATTGAAACTTTGACCTGTGTGTTATCCACCAAAATTAAATTGCTTGCGGATTAGTTTTTTTGAAAATCGCCGACATGATCAGGGCGATGATAAATCCCAGGAATGTGCCTCCGGCTATGGCCATCACAGATATCATCACAGGACTGGTAAACAGGTCCATCATGGGCTGAGCCTGCTCGATCTGAGCATCAGAAAGACCCTGCTTTTCCAGCTCAACAATCTGCATTTGTTTCACATTTTCAAGGAAGTTGGGATTTATGAAAGAAATATAGACGAACATAAAAACTCCTGATATAATCGAAGAAAACAAGGCAGACAAAGTGCCAATACCCAGACCCTGGCCATAAGTCATAAACCCGTCTCCGTCTTCCTTGAATTCTCTATAAGCAAAATAATAGGCTACAATGGTGAAAATGAGCCCAAGGTAGTTCCATCCACTTTGATTCTGGGCCTGACCCAGAAAATCCAACAGGATGAAAAAGATGATGCTAATCATGCCAAGGATAATTCCATACTTGATGGCAATTGACATAACGGTAGGCTGGGGTTGATCTTCCATGGCGCCAGGTTATTTTGGTTTCCTCCTTAAAATTATGGATATAACCGGCGTAACAAAGAATCCGGCGATGATTTTTTTGAGCCCTGCCCACAGCCAAAAATTAAAAGGTGTGGTCTCCTCTACATTTTTCAATAATGATTCAAATCCGTCTTCTCCCATCTCTGCGATGTAAGTGTCCTTTTGGGAAGTATAAAAATCTTTTGTTAACTCTTTGTAATCATTTAATACTGAAGGTTCGGCCATGAAATAAATACCAAATATGACCAAAAAGGCCACAGCCGAAATACCATAAACGTAAAACCCGATGGTCATGCCCTGCCAGAAATGGAGATAACCCCCATTATGGTTTGACTTGAAATCAAACTCTGCAAAGAAAATGAACAGGCCAAGTACCACCAGATGAAATATGAAATCCGTGGCCGGGTTGGTATTTAAAATAAAGCTGAGATAGAAGAGAACCAACAGAAAAAAGGTGCAAAACAGCACATATTTCAGGGACGGTCTAAGCATGCTCATATCGTAGCGTAGAATTCACCGTTTACAATGCCCTCAATCCTGCCCACCTGTTCTTTGTTCATGAAGGGTGAATTAACAGATTTTGACCGGTTGGATCGTTGATCGAAGATCCAGCTTTCTTTGGGATCGGCAATCGTAAGTTTGGCAGGATATCCCTCATCGATGGTGACAGGGTCGAGCCCGAGGATCTTCCGGGGATTGCTGGTGATCGCTGTGGTCAAAATCTCAAACGGGATGTCCTCACTCAGGCGGACCAGTGACGGGTAGAGCGTTTGCATACCAATCAACCCAAAAGCCGCGAGATCAAATTCCAGTTCTTTATTTTCCGGGTCCTGCGGCTGATGTGATGACACAATGCCGTCAATCGTTCCTTCGATCAGCCCTTTGATCAGTGTCCTGCGGTCTTTCTCTGACCTAAAAGGCGGATCCGACTTATAATTTGAATCAAATTCCACAATGTCTTCATCCGTAAAGATCAGGTGATGAATACTGACATCACAGGTTACATTTAAGCCTTCTTTTTTAGCTTTCCTGATCAGCCTGACTGTATTCTGCGTGGAGATCTGACTAAAATGAAGCCGTCCTCCGGTATATCGTAGAATATCAAGGTCGCGCTGTACAGCCAGCTCTTCGGAGATCGAAGGCTCTCCCTTCACCCCCATCAGGGTGCTCACGACCCCTTCGTGCATATGGGTATGAAGACTTAAGTGCCGGTCCCTGGGCCGGTTAATGATCAGCCCGTCGAATTTTTGCACATACTGAAGGGCTTTTAGCAGAAGTTCCGTATTCCAAATCCCATGGATACCATCTGAAAACGCCCGCGCCCCTGCGGTATGCAGGTCCAGTATTTCAGTGAGGTTCTCCCCCTCTGTGCCTACACTCACGGCGGCCATAGGCCAGAGATCAACCCCATACCGGGAGTGTGTCCTCAAATACTCGATATCAGATTTGGTTTCGGTGACCGGTTGATTGTTTGGGACTAATAACACGTCTGTAAAGCCACCGGATATGGCCACCCCGGACCCGCTGGCAAGGTCTTCTTTAAACTCAAAACCCGGATCATTGAAATGGGCGAACATGTCAACAAAGCCGGGGAATACAAGCTTGCCGCTGCAATCAATTGTATTTTTTGCTTTCAGTCCTTTTCCAACTTTGGAAATGACCCCGTTTTCGACGAGAATATCTGACTTTTTTTGATAGTACTTTGAAGAAGGATCGAGGATCGTTGCGTTGCTGAGAAGAAGCTTCATGTGTAAACCCGCCTGACACGGAGCTGATTTCATTAATTAAATCTAAGCAGTAGCATTTCTGTAATTAAAAATAACAGGGCCAAAAGTAATGCATATTTCCATAAACCTACGCCATCATTGACCTCCCCGAAAGTCCTTTTGAAATCTTCGGCATTGTCGATATCATAGATCCTCACGTTGTCAAGACCCGTGATCATGCTTCTCAAGCCTGAGGTGGTAAGGGCATTGATGTTTGATTCGGCTTTGTTGTAATTAAACGCCAGGCGCGTAATGGTGTCTCCATCGATCGTAAGCGCATAAAAACCGGGATCCGTGATCTCCTCCGGAATATCCAGCAGCACCCTGTCACCTGTGCGGATCACTCCAGGAATGAAAGACCGTTCGCTGTTGGATATCCTGGGAAGCGTCGCCTCACTGATCAGATTAGCATCCATCGTAAGAAACCTTTCATCAAAAGAGTAAGCGAGATTTTGAGCCCTGTTGGCCGAAGACTGCGCCAGCTTGTATAGTACCGGAATGAATAAGGCATGCTTATGAAAATCGGTATATGCATCCTTTAAAGGAGTGGTAAATAAGAACATCTCAGTACCTCCCGACTTCACCAGAAAGGGTTTGCCCGCATTGGTATTTAGCAGCGGATTATAAAACCCCTGCAACTCAAACGGTCGGGATACTGCAGGCAATGAAATCTGACTGGATACATTTGAAAATATCCCTTCGAATAAAGGACTGGTTAGACTCCCTGCACTGATGGTGTAGGTCGCAGAATCCGAAGCGGGCCTTAAATTAAACTGGAGCAGCTGCTGATAGGACTGGAAATCCGGTGAATCCCCCGGGGCCAGCAGGATCGATTTGCCGGAGACAGCGTTGATGTCCATCCATTCGGGGATCCGGTTGAGGCCATCCAAAACGATCAGGTCAGACTCCTGGATCTGCTGGTAATTGATATTTGACAGGGAGTAGGTATTGAGACTGAAGATCGCTTCGTTGGAAAAAGCAGCTCTCAGGTACCGGTTGATTTGCTCATCGTAAAGGATCGATATTTCAATTTTCTTGGGTTCATTGATCGTGAAGTAATACTTATTGTCAAACGTCTGCGAATAATCCTCGATCTCAATGTAGTAGTTGCCTGAGATCTGATCAAAAGTCCCGATGTTTACACTCGTACTTCGTTTGGATTGACCTGGGATATCCAGCGTAAAGGTGGAAAATTGAATGGAATCGGTAAACACTTTAATGAGTACATCATTTCTGTCTTCCTCCCCGATGTTTCTGATCACAAGATTGAGGTTGTTGTTATCGCTTAGACCCAGGACCGCATCCAGGTAAACCGAGTCTACAAAAATATTTCCGGCTGTTTCATTGGACAGTTTGACCAGGTTGATCGAAGTGATCGTGTCCGAGGTCAGTGCTGAGAAATCTCCGGCTACAGATTCCTGAAAGTCAGAAATAATAAAATACTCAGCATTAGAGGAAGACAGATCACTGCTCCAGCGATCCATCACATCCTGCAAGGTCCTGAACCTTCTGGAGAAATCGATTTCCGTCAATCGCTCCCTCAGCTCTTTACCCACCATGACCCTGGAAGGATCGGTATTAAAGTCATTGGTAGTCAAAGAATAATTCAATCCCGATTCGCCGGAGGCGACCAGCTCTTCGACAATCTGCACACCTTCATCCAGCAGGCTCATACCACCCAGGCCCTGACGGCTCATACTCAGGGAATTATCCAGGTAGATCTTTCTCAAGGATTTGAGGGTGGTCTCAGGCTGAATGGTCACCGGCTGGGCAAACGCCAGGGCAAGGAAAACGATAAATAATATTCTGGCGGCAAGTATCAGCAGCCTTTTCAACTGAGAGCGCTTTTTGGTCTCTCTCTTTACCTGCTGGAGGAAGGAGGTATTGGAAAAAAACACCTTCTTAACCCTTCTGAAGTTGAAAAGATGGATGATGATTGGAACAGCTACCAACCCCAAGGCCCACAAAACACCCGGATAAAGAAATTGCATGCAGTAAATCTATAACGAAAGTGAAACCCAGGGGTTGTTAAGGGGCGGAATTTGTGAGAAAATACCTGAACGATGCTCCGATAGAACTATTGTTTGGGTAGGCATATGCATTTTCCAGCTCCATTTCCCTTTAGCATACAGACGGTTAAGCAGAGATCCCTGACCTTTAACACAGCTGTGACTTAAAAATGATGGTGTTTGATGGAACCAAATCTTAGTGTCGTATTCAGAAAAACATATATTTACGCCATTAAAACTATTCCATGCCTGATCGGTTGAAAATCCTGTTTGTAGATGACGAGCTGGTTATTCTGAGAGCACTCGAGCTGGTCTTTGGAGATACCCACGATATTCTCACCGCCAAAGGAGCCTCGGAGGCGATGGATTTGCTCGATCAACACAATGACATCATGGTGATGGTGAGCGATTTGCGCATGCCCGATATGGATGGTCTCCAACTGGTCAGGAAAGTAAAAACGCAATGGCCCGGGATCAAATGTTACCTGTTGTCAGGCTTTGAGCTGACCCCGGCTATTTCTAAATTAGTGGATGATGGCCTTATCGTAAGACTGATCCAGAAACCCGTGGAGCTCAACGTCCTACTTGAAACGATCCAAAAAGATCTCGAATAGTCAATCCTCCTTGAGGAAGCTTAAACATTCAGTTTTTTCCACGGTCCCTGGATGGCCAGGGTCAGTCCCGGCCCCTGAATATTGACGAAGAGCGTCTCTCCTGACGGCGAAAAGCAGGCTCCTGCAAATTCCGATTTATAGCCAATATTCTCAGCAAAGTGATATAATTCACCCTTCGGCGTAACACCCACCAGCTTCGGTTCACGTTTGTCCTCACAGACGATCAGGTCACCCCATGGTGAATAGGTCAGGTTATCCGCATGCTCCAGCATGGTAGCATCGTGTGATTCCACAAACAACTCAAGCTGGCCCGGTGATTCCTTGGCCGTACCCTCTTCCGAACCGGGAATATACCTGAAGATCTGGCCGTTTTTCTTAATTCCACCATTGGTGCAGGCAAAGTAAAATTCGCCATTTCCATGCCAGATACCCTCTCCCCTTGCAAAGCGAATGGCACCGGCATCATAGCCTCTGAGCCTGAGATCATTGTTTGGAGATTGGATGTCCTCCAGATCAATCCACTCGACAGCCACTTTCTCATTCTGAGGCATCACATCTTTGGATTCTTCCTGCCAGTTTCTGCTGTCAAAAGAGGCTTTGTCCTTCAGCTTCATGGCCTGAAGCTTTCCGGCACTCAGATCCCCATAATTTTCAGGGATAAACCGGTAGATGAGCCCATCCCCTGCATCCTCTGTCAGATAGACAATGCCGGTTTTCGGGTCAACGGCCACCGCCTCATGATTAAAACGGCCCATAGCCTTCAAAGGAACCGGTTTTTGGATACCTGCTTCAGTGGATGCCTTCACTTCAAAATTGTAACCATGATCTTTTTCCAGAACCCCGTCAGCCTTCAGGGTTGATTCTTCGCAGGTGATCCAGCTGTTCCAGGGTGTCGGACCCCCGGCACAATTTCTTACCGTTCCCACCAGGCTCAGGTATTCCTTTTCAATTTTTTGGTTTTTCTCATCGAACACCACAGTGGTGGTCCCACCGACAGCAATGCTTTCTCCGCTTCCATAATCATAAATCAGTTCGCGGTTCGAGAATTGCTCTTTCTGATCCATGTTAAAAGCAGCCCGATCCATACTGCCCGGCGATAACTCATGATTTCGGATGATCACGACTTTCCCTCCAATATCAAAGGTGGCCATTCCATCACTGGCACCCGGGATCAAAAACCCGTCTGACATGGGATCTCCCATCTTCGAAATGATCTTGTAAGTGAACCCTTCCGGGAGATTGATCACGCCATTGGGATCGGCGATCAGCTTGCCGTAACCGGTTTTTTCCACAAACTGCGATCCCCCTAGCGTACATCTCTGGAGTCCCAGAAAACCTAAACTAACTAAACCTGAAGCCTTGATGAAATTTCGTCGTTGCATGTCTGAAGTAAATGTTGATTAAAAAACTAATTTAACTTTCATTCTTTAATAATAGTCCGTTTGGGCTGATAACAGGGTAATAAATAACAAATTCTTCACAAAAACGGGTGTTTGCTGCTCCCTGAACAGCTGCCGTGAAATTGGAATTAATATAAATTTAAAGGTTATTTTAACTCACCAGGTCTAATGAATCTTACTACTACCAGTCAGCGCCTGTATTCTCTCGATGCCCTGAGGGGATTTGACATGTTTTGGATCATGGGTGCCGAGGAAATATTTTTCCGGCTCTCAGAGATCACTGATGCACCCTTCTGGAATACAATGGCTGATCAGTTCACCCATCCCGAATGGCATGGATTCGCTGCTTATGACCTGATCTTTCCCTTGTTTCTCTTCATTGCCGGAGTTGCAACGCCCTTCTCCATCGGCAAACAGATCGAAAAAGGAAAAGACAAACGATCCCTCACCCTGCGGGTTATCCGAAGAGGGCTGGTCCTGGTCCTGCTCGGTGTGATCTATAACAACGGCATCAAGATCATGCCCATCGAAGAGATCCGGTTTGCCAGCGTACTGGGTAGGATCGGGCTCGCCTATATGTTCGCTAACATCATTTATATCTATAGCACCCAAAAAGCTCAGATGATCTGGTTCGGAGCGATCCTGATCGGATACTGGCTGCTCTTCCTGTTTACAGCTGCACCCGGATTTCCTGCCGGCACGCTTTCCATGGAAGGAAACATCATCTCCTACCTGGACCGGACACTCATGCCGGGTAAGCTATACCTGGGCATCCACGATCCCGAAGGATTCTTTTCCACCATCCCGGCCATTTGCACCGCACTGCTGGGTATCTATGTGGGCAATCAATTGAAAGCCGTGACAGGTGAGAATCAGGGGAAAACCATGCTCCACCTGATCATCATCGGCGTGGCAATGGTCGTGCTTTCTCTGCTTTGGGACCTGGTATTCCCCATCAATAAAAACCTCTGGACCAGCTCGTTTATGCTGCTGTGCGGGGGGATTAGCATCCTGCTGATGATCGGCTTTTACTACGTGATTGATGTAAAGGGCTACAAAAAATGGTCATTCTTTTTCAAGGTGATTGGAATGAACTCCATCCTGATCTACATGTCCGGCGACTTCATTCGCTGGTCCTATACCACCAATGCGCTCTTCGGCTGGCTGGGCCAGCTGGTCGGCGACCCCTACAACAGTGTGGTGATGGTCTTTTGCCTGCTGGCTGTGGAATGGGGATTTTTGTATGTGTTGTACCGGCAGAAGCTTTTTTTGAAGGTGTAGGGGGGATAGTATCTGGTGTAGATCAATTAACTTCTTTTTAAAATGAAGCTCACCCCCTTAGAGATTGGGTTTATTACTTTCAATCAAAAGGATTTAGAAGTCAATGCATTATAACGTGATTTGCTTAGCTTGGCTTGAATGACGATACTATCCGATTTCGCACAGCCGGGGTCCGATGGTAAATATCACCTTTGTCAGCCGCTGATCCCTGCCCAGGAATTGTTTCATCCTACCGAAACCAATGATCCACCCTTTGAGGTCACTTACTGGCACCAGGCCCTGAAAACAGCGCTCACCTGGCAGGAACGGTTAGGTATTGAGAAAAATGAAAAATGGATCGAGGTCTCTGACAACCTGGTGGACCTGCCACGGGAGGGAGATTTGTACCTGCCAGCCGCCAACGCAGAAGGGTACTACGAATCGATTGACCGAAAGCGGGATCACCCGGTCGTCGTTGGTTCGCTCGGCATGCTGCCGCAGACAGAAAAAGTGGATCCGGAAATCATGAGAAATACCTTCGAAAGGATCCTTGAAGAGTGGCAATGGGAAACCACCTGGGGATGGGATTACCCGATGTTGGCGATGACGGCTGCACGTGTAGGGAAGCCAGAGGATGCTTTGAAGTATCTTTTTATGCCCATGCAAAAGAATACTTATCTTGTAAACGGACACAACTACCAGAATGAAAGGCTAAAGTTATACCTTCCCGGAAACGGCGGACTCCTGACAGCGGTGGCCATGATGGCTGCCGGCTGGGATGGGTCAGAGAAAGATGCTCCTGGCTTTCCTAATGATGGCAGCTGGAATATTCGATGGGAGGGGTTAGCTAAGATGCCATAAATTGTATCACCAGTGCGTGGCCCTATGCACCGGAAGTTGAGGGTGCAATGGTTCGTGAGGACACTGTGAGGACACAAACCATGGAGTGAGGAAAAATAGTTGGATCAATCTAAGCGATACTCACTGTGAAGGGCAGAATACTGAACTGCAGGAACACCTTACTTTTGTGTTTGTTTTACCGTGAATTGACATTTGATCTGATATGCCCGTAGAACCAAAATATCGTGCCCTGACTACACATGAGCTGCAAGAATTGGAGAAAGAGTTTATTGAATATCTGATCGTAAATGGCATTACAGCGGAAGACTGGGTAAAAATCAAAGAAGAACAACCGGATAAAGCCGAGGACATACTGTTACTTTTCAGTGATGTGGTTTTTGAAGGTGTCCTTCGCAAAGTTGGATTTCTAGAGAAAAGAATGACCAACGAACTCATGGTTTTCCAATGCCTGAAAGACCGGATGGTCCTGGTAGGTATCACGTCGTTCTCAATAGACTTTACCGATCAGGAAAAACTTGATCAGGCTGTCAGTGACCCTCCTGACGACGCAAAAGTGTATACCACTGAGAAAAAATACCATGGAGCAAGAGAAATGGAAATTTTCGAGATGATCGAGTCAGGCTGTTCCATTTCGGATGGAAAACTTTTCAAGACCTTAGCAACAATTCTTTGAGGACATCAGGACTGATGCAGGACGTCCAGCTGCTTCTTCAGCGTATCCAGTTCCTTTTCAGCACTCACAATCTTGTTCTGAAAGTCGTTTTTCAGTTTATCGGCAGTTTTGCTGTTGGCAAAAAATTCCAGGTTGTTTTTCCAGGTGGTAATGTCGCCTTCGATGGATGAGATCTTACGTTTGATCGCATTCTCCTTGCGATTGATCTTTTGTCCTCCGTGAGGGCTTCCTTTCAACTTATTTACCTGCACCTGGGTCTTCAACTCATTTCTTTGGTCTTCTGAAAGTTCCTCCAGCGAAATAAGCTGATTGGTGATGGAATCGAATCTGCCATGGATAGCCTTGATGGCCTGTCTCGGAACAAAACCAATCTCCGCATACTGATCCAGCAGATCATAAATATCATCCAGCTTGATGGTGTCAGAGTTAAGGGCCGCTTCCAGCTGGTCACAGACCGCCTCCTTCTTCTTCAGATTCTCCTCGAATTCCTGGTTCCTCTCCTGGTTTTTTCCACGCTTACGCTCAAAGAAATGATCGCAGGCAGCTTTAAATTTTTTGTAAACCTCATTGCGGAATTTTTCCGGTACCGGGCCAATCTCACGCCATTCATTCTGAAGGCTTTTTAACTTGTTGGCTGTGTCTTCCCAGTTCTCAGAATCTTTCAGCGTTTCGGCCTTTTCGAGCAGCTCCTCCTTTTTCTTCAGATTCTCCTCCCGCATGCCTTCCAGCTTCTTGAAGAAATTATTCTTGTTGTTGAAGAATTCTTTGAAATTCCCCCAGAAATGCTTGTTGATCTCTTTGGCATGCTCCCTGGGAAGGCTTCCTACGGCTTCCCACTTTTTCTGGATATCCAGTATTTCTTTGGTCTTCTTGTTCCACTCAGTGATCCTGTCGGAATCAAATTTGGTGAATTCAACTACCTGGTCGCCGAGTGATTTCTTGACTTCCATGTTTTTCTCCTGATCCTTCCTTACTTCCTCATAGAAGTTTTTCCTTTTCGCATAGATCTTGTCTGAAGCTGCTTTAAACCTTTGCCAGACAGGCTCCTGGTCTTCCCGTGGTATGGGTCCGATGTGCTTAAATTCCTCATGCAGCTCATTCAGCTGAGTGATCGCACTTTTAATATTGTCAATTTTATCAAGCGCTTCCGCACGCTCGCACAGTTCCAGCTTACCTTTAAGATTTTTCTGGCGGTCCAGCTCCTTCAGCTCAAAGTAAATGCTTCTGTGATCGTAGTACCGGTCAATCAGCGCATTGTAATTGGCCCAGAGACTCTTCACAAACTGGCCTGGCACGTGGCCTATTTTCTTCCATTCACTTTGAAGCTCCTTTAATTTATTAATGGATGCCGTACTCTCCTCACCATCCACAAGCTCTCTCAGTTCTTCAAGGATTTGATTCTTTTTGTTGAGATTCTCGTCCTTTTCCTTTTCCAGATTTGCGAAAAATTTATGCCGTTTTTCACGCAACAGATCGTACAGTTCGAAAAAGTTTCGATCAGTGTCATCACCTTTATATTCGAAATCCGCCTCTGTTCCCCCAGTGTCGATGAAGGCTTTCAGCGCCTCTTCCTTTTCGGCCTCATAGATGGAATCATAATGAGGTTTGATCTCTTTCAGACCACGGTCAAGCACCCGGATCTGCTCCAGATGACTGTGCTTCTTAAGCAGGTCAAGAAGTTGTTTTTTACTTGCAGACTCCAGATCCACTGATGATAAAAGGTCCGGTGCCCCTTCATGGTCCTCGTGGTCATCATCCTCCCCTTTATCAGCATCTTCGTCTGACTGACCCTTGTTTTCATTCTCCTCTTCCTTTTTGTCGCCGGATGCAGAGGCCGTTATCTCTTTTTCTGCTTCCGGATTTTCATCTGATCCTTCGGAAGGTGCTTCGGGTGGGCTTTGAACTTCAGCGGCTGGCTCAGACGACTCAGAGGGGTTTTGGACATTTAATTCCTGCTGGCCTTCTGGTTCCTCTGATGAGGATTTGGATGCATCAGCATTGGATTGATCCTGGTCCTGACTTTTTTCAGGGGTATGGTTGTCAGACAGATCATGGGTGTCCTGAGAAGGCCCCGGATCTTCAGCTTTTTCAAGGTTGCCCTCTTTATTATTCTTTAATTCAGCTTCCTGCTGAACATTTTCCGGATCAGTCTTTACTTCCTCCGAAACCTTTTTGTTCGTCTCATCCATAATAATTGGACATTATATCTTCCGACATATACCAGCAATCCCGGTCAATTCAACCTGGGATCTCTGGGGTAGTTGGACATAAGCTTAAATTTACCACCCATATTTTTAAGAACAAGTCTCCAAAGATCAGCAGGATCTGTATCAAACACCATTTCCTGGCTGGCACACTTGCATACGATCCATGCTTTTTCCCTAAGTTCATCCACCAGCTGTCCTGGAGACCATCCCGAATATCCAACAAAAAATTTTAAATCTTGTTCACGGATTTGTTTGGTATTGATCTTTTCCATTAATCCTTCAAAATCCATCCCCCAGTGAACTCCATCTACAATTTCTACGTCCGATTCGAGGCGAATGGTTCCCTTGTGTAAAAAATGAAGGGTATTTCTTTGAACAGGTCCTCCAACATAAATATTTGAGTTGAGGGAATCGAGCCCATCCATCAGGTCATTGACAACAGCCTCTGTTTTTTTATTCAGAACAAACCCCAGGGAACCATTCTCATCATGTTCACATAAGAAAATAACCGTCCGATCAAAGTTCGGGTCCGGCAGGTATGGTTCTGAGATCAACAGATCACCTCTTCTTGGAATTGTCAGCAAGTCATCTCCAAAATAGTCCATTTAGTGCAATGCGGGTTTTATCGGTAAATTCTTAATTATCTCAGCTTCGGCTAATTTCATTTCGGTCAATCTGTTATAGACAACCTGTTCACTAAAATAGTTTAAAGCCATCCGGACAAAAATTTCCCCATGTCGTGCCTCCGACGCCCACAACTCATGATAGAAATCCTTGAGTTCCGGGTCTTCCATGGCTTCATAAACCATCCTGAAACGCTCTGCTCCCCTTGTTTCTACCAGTGAAGCCAGCAGCAATCTATCCATAAAACGCCTTTCCTTGTCACTGTGGCAAAGGTCCAGCAGTTGCTGCACATACATATCCTTGCCGATCTCATGGGGCAGCTGCACCCCTCGTTTCTTCATGATCTGGTAAACCTGGTTAAAATGCTCCAGCTCCTCGATCCCGGTTTCAATCAGCTCGTCGAGAATTTCTTCCCTGTCCGGATACTTTGCCACAAAACTCATAGCCATCGCAGAAGCCTTTCGCTCGCAGTTGGCGTGATCCTTCAGAAACTCATCGAAGTCACTGATCACCGCCTTGATCCACTCTTCACTACTTGCTACCTCCAGATCTATCCTTAATTTCATGTCTATATATTAATCGCTTCTTATCGGTCACATGTCCCGCCTGCCGCGAGGCACGTGAATTCGCCCCTAAAGCTTTCGGGCTCATTTCATATCTTCTCTATAAAGGTCACCCGCAATTCTGCAGGCAAGGTACGGAATAGTCCGGGTCCATCATAAGTAAAAGCCTTCCCACAAATTATATTGATGTTGGTAGGGTCCGGCCTTATGACTATTTCAATGAATCTTTAACTTTGGTTCGGCAACAAATAAAACAATTTTCAACTAATCATAGTATACCATCAACATGTCACTAGAAGTTGCTTCATTGAGGAAAGAATATGCCAGAGAGGAACTGGATGAAAACTCCGTTGACAAATCACCGATCAGGCAATTCGAATCGTGGTTTAAAGAAGCGGTTTCAGCTGAATTGATTGAGCCAAATGCCATGGTATTGAGCACCTCCGGCAAAGAAGGACTGATCACCCAAAGAACGGTACTGCTCAAGGCTTTTGACGAGAAAGGATTTGTATTCTACACTAACTATAAAAGCAGAAAAGCTACTCAAATCAGCGAAAACCCCAGAGTAAGCCTGCTCTTTCCCTGGTATGCGCTTGAAAGACAGGTAGCCGTCACAGGAAAGGCTGAGAAAGTGTCTACTGCTACCTCTCTGAAATACTTTGCTTCACGGCCTTTTACCAGTCAGTTGGGAGCCTGGGTTTCCCATCAAAGCCAGGTGATCACCACCAGGAGCATCCTGGAGACGAAACTTCATGAGATGAAAGAAAAATTCAAAAACGGACAAGTTCCTCTGCCTGACTTTTGGGGTGGATACAGGGTAGTTCCGGACTCCATTGAGTTTTGGCAGGGCAGACCCAGTCGATTACATGACCGGATCCTCTATACCCTCAAAGACAATGACTGGATCATTGAACGTTTGTCCCCCTGATGTCTTCTTATTATCTGGATCGTTACGCGACGAAACGTCCTTTCTTCGAACAAACCTATTCCGGAAATCCAAATCTTATTGTTGTCATCCCTGCTTTCAATGAGCCTGATCTTAAGAGGGCCATCCACAGTTTGCAGTGCTGCGAACCACCCCCGTGTGAGGTGCTCCTCATGGTGATCATCAATCAACCCGAAAGCTGTGATGATTCAATACATCAGGTGAATCAACGGGTGTTTGACCAGATAAAGCAACTGCAGGGGCACTTTCCCCTGCTTATAAGTTTTGCGAAATTACCAGATAAGAAAGCCGGTGTGGGTCTGGCAAGGAAAACCGGCATGGATGAGGCCGTTCGTATTTTTGATTCTAATGAAAGTGACGGAGTGATTATCTGTTTTGATGCGGATTGCCAGTGTGAGCCAAACTTTTTAGTGGAAATCGAAAAGCAATTCCGGTCCGGGACTACATACACAGCCCTGACATTTTATGAGCACCCACTCGATGGTGAAAATCAGGAAGCCATCCTGAATTATGAATTGTATCTCAGATATTATGTGGATGCACTCCGATGGGCAGGATTTCCCCATGCATTCCAGACCCTGGGATCGTGCATAGCTGTGCGATCAGATGCATATATGAAACAGGGAGGTATGAATACCCGAAAAGCCGGTGAAGATTTTTACTTTATCCATAAGATGACTGCTGTTGGTCATATCCATGAAATCAATTCAACAACAATCTTCCCCTCCGACCGCTTGTCTGACCGTGTCCCTTTCGGAACAGGGCATGCCATCGGTCAATATCTGGCAGCCGGGGACCCGGAATATCCGGTATATTCACCCCATACCTTTGAAGATCTCAGGAAATTTTTGAACCTGGTGCCCGGACTTTATGAAAACAAACAGATTGATCAGGCTTTCCCTGTAAGCATTCAATCATTTCTGATAGAAAACCGGTTTCAGGAAAAGCTGCAGGAGCTGATCTATGAAACCAGGCATTATGACGCATTCAGGAAAAGATTCTTTCAGTGGATGGATGGCTTGAAAGTGCTTCAACTGGTGCATCATTGCCGGGAACATTACTATGAAAATGAACCGATTATGGATGCTTTCGAATGGCTCAACCGGCAATATCTTCATTTGGAAAGCATTCCCGAAAATAAAAAAGACGCACTACTGGCCATCAGAGCCTTTGACCGGAAAAATCGCTTTTATATCACGTGATATAATTCTTTCACTCCCAATGGGTGTTTGGTGGTGAAGCCCTCGGCATATTTCACCATGATCCGGTGACCATATTCCTGTGCACGGGCAACGATCATATCCATGAACTCAGGCCTGGAAATGTAGGTATTGGGCTCTTTGCTGTTCGGGTCAAAGAACTGGGATCTGAACGCTTTGATGGATTCCATTCTTTCTTCCATCACATCTGAAATATCCACAAAGAAATCCGGCTCCAGGGAGGTGCTTTGGATGGCAAAAAACAATCTCCTGGGCCTCCATGGTTTTTGTGGATCACCCGATTCCGATACCGTTTCAATGTTCTTTAACCCGGCCAGGAAGCAGGCGTGTTCAGTGAGGACGGATGCCCGCCCATGATCGGGGTGGCGGTCATACTGCGCCGTGCCGATTACAAAATCCGGCTGATATTCACGGATCTTTCGCACCAGCCTCAACTGGTTTTCTTTGTTATTTTCAAAGAAAGCATCATCAAGCCCCAGGTTATCACGAGCTGATAATCCGAGGATCCTTGCTGATTCACTGGCCTCTGCTAGTCTTTGTTCAGGGGTCCCCCTGGTTCCGAGTTCGCCCCTGGTAAGATCGATGATCCCCGTAGTAAATCCTCTTTTTTGATGGACCAGTAGAGTGCCGGAGCACGACAATTCCACATCATCGGGATGGGCTCCTATGGCCAGGACATTTATCTTCATGCGAATGCTTTTGTGCTATTAAATAATAGAAAAGTCCCTTGAAAGGGACTTTTGAAAGGTCAAAATATTTATTCTGTCAGGCCGTAGCAGCTTCTACTTCCATTTCTTTCTCCGCCAGGAATTTTTCAGCATCAAGTGCCCCCATACATCCCGAACCGGCAGCAGTCACCGCCTGCCTGTAGATCTTATCCTGGGCATCACCTGTGGCAAAAACACCAGGAATTTTGGTTTTGCTGGTACCCGGAATGGTCTTGATATACCCGGTTTCATCCATGTCCAGCAGACCTTTAAAAATATCCGTATTTGGTTTGTGTCCAATCGCCACGAAGAAACCCTGAATGTTTAATTCACTTTCCTCATTGGTCTGGTTATTGATCACTCTCAACCCTTCCACCTGGTCTTTTCCGATCACCTCTACAGCTTCGGTGTTCCACAGCACTTCAATATTTGGGGCTTTGAATACCCTTTGCTGCATGATATTGGAAGCCCTCAGCTCGTCCCTTCTTACCAGCATATATACTTTTTTGGCAAGTTTTGACAGGTAGGTAGCTTCTTCTGCAGCTGTATCACCTCCACCGACAACGGCCACATCCTGACCGCGATAGAAAAAGCCATCGCAAACAGCACAGGCTGAAACGCCCATTCCGTTTAACCGCTGCTCACTCTCCAGGCCCAGCCATTTGGCAGATGCACCTGTCGAGATGATCACCGCCTCCGCTTCTACTGTAGTCTTTTCATCGACGGTAACCTTGTGAGGCCAGCCGGAAAAGTCCACTCCCGTTACCATTCCATACCTGATATCCGTACCGAATCGTTCTGCCTGCTTTTGAAAATCAACCATCATCTGGGGACCATTGATACCCTCAGGATATCCCGGATAGTTTTCCACATCGTTAGTCAGCGTAAGCTGTCCGCCGGGTTGCCCGCCCTGGTACAAAACAGGCTTTAGACCTGCTCTTGCAGCATAAATAGCTGCCGTATAACCGGCAGGACCGGACCCTATGATCAATACTTTTACTTTTTCGTTACTCATGAATCGATTATTTCATTACTTGAAATAAAAAACGTAATTATATTCCAAATGGATCAAAGATTGAACCATAAACATTCAATATGTCATTTTGACTACCCAAGATACGGCTTCAGGGATTTGCTTCGTGAGGTATACCGCAGTCTTCTGATCGCTTTTTCCTTTATCTGCCTCACCCTCTCTCGGGTCAGATTGAAGATGGAGCCAATTTCTTCCAGCGTCATGGGTGTGTGATTATTGAGACCAAAATAATAGGTTACAACATCTGTTTCGCGCTTTGTGAGCGTAGAAAGTGCACTTTGAACCTCCCTTCTTAGTGATTCACGGATCATTTCATCATCGGGGGCTTTGCCACTGTCATCGACGAGCAGATCCAGCAGGCTATTATCTTCGTCGTCTTTCAGCGGAGAATCGATGGATACCTGCCTGGCTGAAATACGCAGTGAATCTAATACTTCCTCCACAGAGACATTTAACTTATCTGCCATTTCGGCAGCCGTGGGTTCACGCTCATATTTTTGTTCCAGCTCGATGAAGGTCCTTTGTATCTTACTTACCCAGCCGATCCTGTTGAGAGGTAGCCTGACGATCCGTGAATGCTCCGCAAGTGCCTGCAGAATTGACTGTCTGATCCACCAGACAGCATAGGAAATGAATTTAAATCCCCTTGTTTCATCAAACCGCTGCGCCGCTTTGATAAGTCCCAGGTTCCCTTCGCTGATGAGATCAGAGAGCGTCAAACCCTGGTTTTGGTATTGCTTGGCAACAGAAACCACAAATCTCAGATTAGCCTTGGTAAGTTTTTCGAGTGCAACCTGATCGCCTTCTTTGATCCTCCTGGAAAGCTCCACCTCCTCTTCCGCAGAGATGAGCTCTACCTTTCCTATCTCATTAAAATACTTATCCAGGGATTCATTTTCCCTGTTAGTAATTTGTTTACTGATCTTAAGTTGCCGCATAGTGGAATGAAAAGGATTACCTAATTCATTCCATCTAATTTAGTGAGCTTTGCTCTCCTTTTCAGGCTTCGGCAGTAAAACTTTTCTGGAAAGTTTGTATTTCCCGGTCTTCTTGTCGATATCGACCAGCTTCACTTTGACTTCTTCCCCTACTTCCAGCACTCCGTCCATGCTCTCAAGTCTTTCCCATTTGATCTCGGAAATATGAAGTAATCCGTCCTTACCGGGAAGAATTTCGACAAATGCTCCAAATGGCATGATGGCTTTGACCTTACCCTCGTAGATCTCACCCACTTCAGGCATGGCTGTGATCGCACGGATCCTTCTTACTGCTTCGTCGAGAGACTCTTTGTTTGCAGCAAAGACAGTAACAAGACCTCCCTTGTCCGTTTCCTCGATGGCTACAGTGGCGCCGGATTCCCGTTGGATCTCCTGTACGATCTTTCCGCCAGGGCCTATCACCGCACCGATCATATCTCTTTCGATCTGGATCTGTACCAGTCGAGGTGCATTTGGCTTCATCTGCTCTCGAGGTGTCTGGATCGATTTGGCCATCTCTCCAAGGATGTGCTCCCGGCCTCTTTTGGCCTGATCCAGCGCTTCATTCAGTATGTCGTAAGAAAGACCATCTACTTTAATATCCATCTGACAGGCTGTAATTCCCTTAGAGGTTCCAGTGACTTTAAAGTCCATGTCGCCCAGGTGATCTTCATCCCCCAGAATGTCCGACAAGATGGCATATTTTCCGGATTTCGCATCGGAGATCATGCCCATGGCAATCCCTGAAACCGGTCCTGATACTTTGATACCCGCATCCATGAGCGCAAGAGAGCCTGCACAAACGGTTGCCATAGATGAAGACCCGTTTGACTCAAGAATATCTGATACGATCCTTATGGTGTAAGGATTATCTTCCTTAGGAAGGGACTGCTTCAAAGCTCTCATGGCGAGGTTACCATGACCAATCTCTCTCCTGCCGGGTCCGCGATTTGGCCGGACCTCACCGGTAGAAAATGCCGGGAAATTATAATGAAGAATAAACTTGTTGTATCCTGAGATCATCGCCCCATCGATCATTTGCTCATCCAGCTTGGATCCCAGGGTGACCGTGCTCAAAGATTGTGTTTCACCCCTTGTGAAGAGTGCTGAACCATGAGCAGATGGCAGGTAATCTACTTCAGACCAGATCGGTCTGATCTCATCCAGTTTTCTGCCATCGATCCGTGCACGCTTTTCCAGTACAAAATTTCTTACTGCGTCTTTTTGTACGTCATGAAAATATTTTTTTACCAGAAAATCATCCAGCTCTTCAAGCTCTTCCTCGGTATAACCTTCCAGAAACTTATCTTTTATGGCCTGGAAAGCTTCGGACCTGACCTTCTTATCGGCAATCTGCTGTTCAGCCACTTTGTAGCAGGCATCATAACAGGCGTCGTTGATCTTCTTTTGCAGGGCCTCATCCTTAGGTTCGTGATCATATTCACGTTTTTCGGTAGCACCTACTTCTTTTGCCAGATCCATCTGTGCCTGGCATTGAATTTTGATCTCTTCATGAGCTTTCTTAATCCCCTCCAGCATATCCGATTCAGAGACCTCTTTTGATTCACCCTCTACCATCAGGATATTGTCGATGGAACCTGCCACGATTAGGTCCAGCTCCGCTTCTTCCATTTGCTGGCGGGTAGGATTAACGATGTATTCGCCATTGAGCTTGATCACCCTGACTTCCGATATAGGTCCCAGGAATGGGATATCCGACACTGCAAGGGCCGATGAAGCCGCTAACGCCGCCAGTGAATCCGGGGGCACGGTGTCGTCTCCTGAGATCAGTGAAATATTTATTTGTGTATCTGCATGATAGTCGTCGGGGAACAAAGGACGTATGGCCCTGTCCACCAACCGGCAGATAAGTACTTCATAGTCGCTCAACTTTCCCTCTCTCTTGAGGAATCCGCCGGGGATCTTTCCCGCAGCGGCAAATTTTTCCTGATAATCTACGGACAAAGGCAAAAAGTCTACGCCTTCTCCTGCTTCTTTATTGGACACTACGGTGGCAAGCAGCATGGTATTTCCCATCCTTACCACTACAGATCCATCAGCCTGTCTTGCCAGCTTTCCGGTTTCAATGGAAATCTCTCTTCCATCAGACAGCTGGAATTTCTTTACAATTGGGTTCATATAAATGAATTGAAATGAGGTACTGAACCTCAGTTAATAATGATAAAAAAGGGAATTCATGTGAATTCCCTTCATCTAAATCTTTGAATTACTTACGGATGTTTAATTCTGTAAGAATGCTTCTGTACCGCCCGATATCATTTTTCTGCAGATAATCGAGTAGTCTTCTCCTTTTACCAACCAACCTCAGCAAACCAAGTCGGGATGAATGATCTTTCTTATTGTCTTTCAAATGCGAGGTGAGATGATTGATGCGGTATGTAAAAAGGGCAATTTGAGACTCGGCTGACGCTGTGTCAGTCTTACTCTTACCATTCTTACTGAAAATTTCTTCTTTCTTTTCCTTGGCTAAATACATCTTCTGTTTCTTATTCGCTTTTTATCGAAGCGCAAATTTAGATGGAACCGGTATGAAAAGCAATTAATTACCTCACTAACTTCTTTGAAAAGCGGGCAATCATTTTTTCCATCCAGATAGCATAGACGTCCGAATCAAACAACCGGGCGTCGATCCTTGCCTGCCTGAGGAAGAATAATCCGATGGGAAACAGTATGATATCCGCTGTCCAGACGGCCACTAAGGGGTCCATAAGCCCTTCTTTGGCCCATTTCTCAGTCATGATGGTCAGCACGTAGTATATAATGAAGAAAAAGATGGAGATGAGTACCGGCACCCCAAGTCCGCCCTTTTTGATGATAGCCCCAAGGGGAGCTCCGATCAGAAACATCACAATGCACGCTACCGCCTGACTGTATTTCTTATACTTTTCAATCTCATATTTGTAGATATCGTGCTCCATCATATCTACCCGGGTAGCCATGGATGATAAGTTTACTTTGATCCTCTGGGCTGCATTTTTTGCCGCGAGTACTACCTGGTTCTGTCTATCTGCCATTTTTGAGCTTAGAAAGTCCCACGATAAGGTATCGATCAATACGGTTTC
The DNA here is from genome assembly GCA_965243485.1 of Cyclobacteriaceae bacterium. Lineage (GTDB taxonomy): Bacteria > Bacteroidota > Bacteroidia > Cytophagales > Cyclobacteriaceae > UBA7330. The sequence continues at coordinate 138,536 of CBDEVP010000001.1, forward strand.
CTTTTCCTCAGCTACCTTTTTGCTTTCTGTGACCATCTCAGGTTCCAGCTGCGGGCTACGCTCCAGCGCATTGATCTGTTCGTCCATGAGCCTTCGGCCAATGGATTGGCTTTCGGTAATTTGCTCCTCACGCGTGCTTTCGATGCTATCCTCCTCTTCCTCGATGCGCAGCCGCTCAGCCTCATCTTCCCGCAAAGTTTCAGGATCCATGCGAAGTTTTTGTATGGAGTCCTCAGAGATCTTCCAGTGATCAATGATCATGTCCAGTTTATCGTCCATGTGATAATAGAAGCCGCCTCTTTGTTTCACAAATTCGTACTTCGAACTGATGATCGATCCGTTGAGCGAATCGATATAATCCGTCAGTTCTGCAATATTCTTCATCTGCCTGTTGTTTTGGAACAGCTCTTCCTTGGTTCTCTTAAGATCGAATGAAGACAAATTGAAGACAATGTCCATCCGGTTAAAGTTGGTCCTGGTCAGCCGGTTAAGCTCCCGTGCCCGCCGGTTGTCCTCATCGTAGTAGTAATTGCCATCATACAGCTCCAGTTTCAGGTACCGGTCATTGTAAAGCGTATACATCTTACTGGAATCGGCCAGAATTACGGTATTGTTGCCGATCCCTTCGGTGTGGTCATAGATGATCACATCTTTGAGTGTGGTATTATCAGAGAGCTTTTCTTTCGCTTTGATGCTGTAATCCGGGATGCCACTGTAAAAAACACCTTCTTTAATGTCCAGCCCCGGTTTTTTCTTTTTGATGTCATAGAGTAAACTAAAAGCCTTGAGGTTAGAGGAGGGAACCACATGATTATTGAATAAAAAGGCCCCATAAGAAAGGAAAACAACGAAAATGAAAACGGGCAGAAGAACACGGACAAGGGAAAGGCCGGCACTTTTAATGGCCGTCAGCTCAAAATGCTCACCCAGTGCGCCGAAGGTCATCAGCGATGAAACGAGGACGCCAAGGGGCAGGGCAACCTGCAGCATATTCAGGCTGAAATAGAAAATCAGCTCAGCAAAGACCATAAAACCGAGATCCTTACCCACAAAGTCATCGAAGTACTTCAGCATGTACTGGATCAGCAGGATGAATGTCGCCAGTGCTGTGGTAAGTAAAAACGGACCAATAAAGGCCTTGATGATCAGCTTATCAAGCTTCCGCATAATGACCGCAAAATTGTCATAAATTATTAACGTGGACCAGGCCTAAATGGTGCTTATCCTCCTACAATCTCTTTAAGATCGTGTACGAGCGAATCGTAGAGCTCCTGACTTTCCTCATTGTCAATGTCAGAATAGTCGGTAATTCTGAGAAATGTTTCCTGCGTGAGCTCATTCATGTCTATGCGAAATTCGACATAGGCCGGGTCATCGTCTTCGGGATCGACAAATTCAAATTTTACGTGGGAATTAGCCCGGCTGTTGACCAGTTTGGCTCTATTTTCATCACCATCCCAGATGAAGGTAAAGACCTTATCTTCGTCAATATTTACATCGTCGGCAAACCACTGGGCCAACCCGGAAGCCGTACTTATGTAAGGGTACAACATTTTTTTTGATGCGTTGATGCCATACTCTCCGACAAACTTCTCTTTAGCCATTTCTTTAATGGAATTTCTTCTAATGTATAAAAAATTTTGAAATGCGGAGGGATTGATACCTAAAAAAGAAACAGTTTCTTAGATTTGCACTCCTTTTTGGCGTTGAGGTCATCGACTGAGGGATCAAAAATGGTATGATGTGAGGTAGCCCGCCACGGCGGGCAGGCTCAGGTTAGAGCATCGGATCGGCACGGATAGTGTCATAGCCCGGAGGTCGGGAGGCTCGGATGCTAAAAGTAGTGAAATAGTGAATGGCGAGGTAGCTCAGATGGTTAGAGCGTCGGATTCATAACCCGGAGGTCGGGGGTTCGATTCCCCCCTTCGCTACTCTGAAAATCAGGCAGTTACACAAAAGTAACTGCCTTTTTTATTTTACTGGTTAAACAATGGTTAAACATCTATCCCTTTTCCCTGCTTATACAGTATCATTTTAAAATCTATTTGATATTCCATGTTGCAATTAACCGGTTGTTAATGTTTGAGGCGGAATCGACTTATCAAATGGATCCGATAATTGATTAAATTCATTTATAGCCCAAACTGGTGGATTGGAATTAAGAATCCCAGGTGGGTAAGTTCTCAAACGGATCTGACAGATAATGGAGGTTTATGGGATTTAAAATAGCCCATTCATGAAATTAGATCAATCATTTTACAATTAATTGATCCATCATATATGCTTCGGGGTTTTTATCCAGGAACAGCATTCCTTCAAATCGCATGATGGGTATTGTAGAACTCCTTCCAAAATTCCACTTTGGTATTGATGATCTTCATTTAAAAGAACAGATGCTGTCTGTAAGTTTTACTAGCGGCGATAAATGATCCCTCCGACATTACTTCTACGAATAATAATTCAGGTTCGAAAAAGTGGATATGACTCTATTTAACTTTCTATAATTCTCACATACTGTTCCAATTATAATAAACAGTTGCAATTCAATAAATTTTATTTATTTTGGATTATTACTAAACCCGAGAATTATGTCTGAAAAAAAGAAAGCTAAGATCTCCAAAGAGACCCAGATGACTTTTCCAAAAAGGTTCTCATTTAAAATGACAGAGTTGATTACTATAGGCTCAGCTATCTTTTATACCGGGATAGGAATTGCAGGATATAATTACTTACGTGCAGACCTTGATGAAATGAAGGTTTCTACAAAAGAATATTTACGTCGAGTTGATATACTTGAGCATCAAGTAGATAAAAATGGAACCTACCTTGAGGGTTTAAAAGGCTATGATATAGCTGGTAATCTTGAATCTTTAAAGATTAATTATACAGAGGTGAAGACCCGTCTCGAGTACTGTTGCAAATGAGCAAGAGGACCACTATTATAGTAACTATTTTATTTGCAATCGTTCCTGTATTGTTGATTCACTTAGCTTATGAGATTAAAAACCTTAAGACAACACGGGAAATCATATTTCAGAAAACAGATACTATTGCTCTGAAGATAGATTCAATTTCAAGAATTATCGAAAATTTGCACAAAGCATTTATCGATAGTACAATAGTGACTTCAAACGGGGAAGTGACTAAAATGAAGAAATTAGATGATGTTGCTTCTGCTACTATCCTTTACAAAGATAGTGTTATCTCTACCTCCAAAGATGATTCTTCATACCAGACCCTTAAAGATTCAATTGGATCGCTGAACCAAATCGGACAAAAAATTAAGATCGACAGTTATATACCCGATTATTTACACAAGCCTTTGAACGATTCTATACCATTGGAAAAAGACAGTCTTATTGAGACTGTGAAAAGAGGGGGGCATATGCTCGAAATTCGTAAGGGAATTTTCATTGCTGCAAATCGTTTTGCAAAGTTTGACCATGCAGAAGAACGTTCTGACCAGTTATTTAACAGAGGATTTCATTCTGTCAAAGTAAATTATGTAACAGAAAAAGAAGCTTACTATGTTACCTTGTTTGATGTGAAGGATCTCACCACTGCAAGAAGCGAACTTAATCGTATCAAGCAAATGGATGGGTTGAAAAATGTTTGGATTGTGGTGGCAAAAGATTAGGCTAATTGAGCGAAAAATCGAATTGTTTATGGCTGCTGGTCTGATTATGCCATTGAAGTTCCTCATACTCACAATGCCTTCATGTCCTTGATCTCAGTAATTCCATTACAATTACTCTCCTATCATATTGCAATTATGATGGGCTGCAACGTAGATCGAACAAGAAATTTGACTAAGTTCGTCACGGTGGAATAATAAAATAAGCCAAAGACACCTGATTACCCCTTCCGATTCTTGAGTCTTTCCCGCCGGAGGCAAAAGGCACATTTTTTCAGAGTTTCCTCTTTCTGTCGCCTTTCAACGTAACATTACAAACTGGTCCAGGTTATGTCAAGCAAAAAATAGGGTGCTTGCACCCGATCTGAAATACCTAGCCGAAGGGTGGAGATTTCCGAATTTTTTCTTGACATGTTCTGAAGACCTGTTTGTACATTGCTGTGGCAGCAAGTGGGAACGGAGAACACAATGTCCAGGGTTGCAAATTAGTAACCTGAAAAAGTGATTTAGGGAAGAAGCTTTTTCTCCATGGCTTAGGGATTGAAGCGGTTACCGTGTAAAAGCGGAAAGCCCGACCCGAAGGGGAAGCCCAAAAGATCAAAAATTATCAACTATTTAATTTAGACTCGATTTTTTTCACCTAATAACCAAGAAAAATGTTTAGCCCTAATGATTTATTGTAGGGAATATGAGATTATCCTCCATCCATGAAATAGCGTTTTTGATTTGATCCAAACTAAATTTTTTCTTTTCATCTGACCATTTATAGAACTTAGTAACAACTACATCCAAATCGAATTTTTGATACTCTTCATTTACTTCCTTCCAACAGCTATATAAGGTAGCGATTAATTCAACCTGGTTAGTATTTAGTCTCCTGAATAATTCAATAATTTTAGAAATATCCTGCATTTCATTGCTATAGTATCTTTCATACCATTCACGATGACCACCGGCCTTATCCAAAAGTTGGTACTTCTCTTTTTCCACTGCTTTGTAAACAAACCAATGATTTTTTAGAAACTGACTCTCCAAGGATCTCATTAGTTTAGGATCATAAGGACCATTGGCCTGTTTTAGAAAATTTGTGTGAAGTGCCATGCCTGTTGTTTCCTGGGCTAAATACATTAGCTTTTGAAGCTTTAACCTACCCATTGACCATTCATTGTGAAGTTGGAATACAATCTCAGCTGCAAGGACGGTCCTTTTATGATAATCTACTGCTGTTGGAGGTTCCGGTTCCTTGCGGCGTGAGTCCGCCAATATTTTAACTGGATTAATTCGATCTGGATCAGATCTTAATTCATAATCCTGATAAACTTCTAAAAACAAATCTATTTGATCTGGGGAAGTTGGAAAATCCAATCCATTTAATGCGGATATTAGACCGAATAGCTTATCCTGTTTCATATTGTATCACCTTCAGCGATTTCAATACCTAATAGGGCAATTTTGATTTTGTCCAATGCTTCTTTTTTATAGGTCCTTACTGTAGTTTGCTTAATGCCAAGATGCCCACGTAATTCCTTCAATAATTTATTGGGCAAATTGCAGCCAGCATTTTCATACGACTTATATGTACAGTATATAACCCGATGACTGTAGGGGAGTTCTGAAATTACCCTATAAATAATTTGAGATTTCCAGCTTGGATTTTTGCCAAGAGGGGGCAAACTGGTTACAATAGTTTCATTGCCATCTGACCATTTCCCCTCGTTCTTCTTTTTTTGAACGCGGTAAATATTTGTGAGTTCATTTTTGGCAAATCCACCCAAATAAGCTAGAAAACCATGATAGGGAGTTTTTCCTGGGGATACAGAAATGTCGAAATTAGGTTTACGTGCGTATGCCTTGAATACATTGTCAAAAAGCTCCAAAGCAACATCATCTGATTGCCCAAATCGTTTGCAACGAACCTCGCAAATTTTAAGAAAATCCATTTTACATCGTTCCACAAGGACGAAAAAGGCATCATCCCTATCGGGATGTAATTGGCTTTGAAAAATATTCACCAACTCAAGAAATTCTAGTTTTTCAAATTTTTCAAAGCTTTTCATTCAGTATACGCAAAAGCGTTGGTAACTCTTTGTCGTATTATATGCGGATACACCTTTGAAGGAGTCCTATAAAATCATAGCAATTAACGCAAAATGTACTAGAATGGCAACTAATAAACCATACGGAGACAACGCCCGAAAAGGTCAGGTAAGAGAAAGATCACAGGTTCATAATCCTAAAACAGGCCAATGGACTAAGCGTGATTCTGAAACAGGAAAATTCATGGATGGTAAAAAGGATGGTACACCATTCAAAGGGATTAGAAAAGAAAAGTAAGATGATTAAAAAAATAAAACTAGATCCATTTACCATTGCACTTGTTATTTTAGTGCTGCTTATCTTATTTTCAATAGTTGGCAAATACCTCAATTCGGCGAGGTCGAGAATTGCAGAATTAGAGGAACAAATTCGCCAGGATTTACAACTTCTGGAACTTTCAAAGGATCAACAAGAGGAATTGGTCAGAAAGGCGGCTAAATCTTATAGGATTGTTGTCACCCTTATATTTAGTTTATTTATTTCTTTGATAAGCCTCACCGTTTTCGCAGGTTATTCTTATATCGATGCATTAGAAATTCATCTTGGGACTGCTGGGATTATACTTTGTATCATCACAGTAACATTCTACCAAACCTGGAGCCCAGATGTACTGCTCAAAGCTCTAAGAGGAAAAATCAAGAAATGGATCTATCAAAGAAATGGTTTTGATCCTGCTATTATAGCGCTTCTACAAAGTAAGATTAATATCAGTCAGCTGGAATTGGAGGAATTGCGGATGCAGCAGGGTGACATATACACTGACACAGAACGCAACAATATGACAGAAAAACACCAAGATTACGACACATTGTCAGACAGCTTGGTTTGGCATGGTAGTGGATTAGAATTAAAGAATGTGCCAATTGGAGTTGGCACATTCAAATAAACCTTTTCGGCTCTGAGTGAGCCTGCTGGATTTGTAAAACGACTGCAAAGATAGAAAGTTTCAACTTTTTGTCAAATAACTTCCAACAGCCATTCAGACTGATAATTCAGAAGCACGACGGGTGTCGTGTGGATTTTTATTCATTTAAAAAGGTCAGAAATTATGGCTAAACATTTACTTAAATTTTATCCTGTTGCCAATGGCGACACAACTCTTTTAAAGCTAGCAGACAAAACAACCATTCTCATTGATTGTAAAATCAGGGATGGCGAAAAAGATTCCAATGACAATGAGATCTATGATGTGAAAAAAGATCTGTTAACAGAAGTACAAAGAACTAATTCGAATCCTTATGTTGATTTATTTATCTTGACTCACGGTGATCAGGATCATTGTCAAGGATTTGAAAAAAATTTCTATGTAGGCGATCCAAAAAGTTATGGAAAGTCCAATAGAGGTAATGATGAAATTCTGATCAATGAATTGTGGGTGACTTCCAGCATTTTTGGGGATCATGGAAATGATGATGCAAAGTCCTTAAAGGAGGAAACCGAAAGGAGGAGGAAGCTATATCTGAATGGTGATCCAACCAGAAATGATGATGGTAACCGCTTGCGAATGATCGGTTATGATGGTGATGAGCGATATGAGAAGGTTCCGAACAGTGTTCCTGGAGATACTATAACTCTGAGTGAAATCAATGGGAGCTACGATGAAAACTTTGAATTCTTTATTCATGGGCCGTTCAAACAATCATTGATTGATTCAAATGCAGAAGAAGATCGAAATAGTTCCTCTATTATTTTGCAAGCCAGGTTTAAGCAACATAAAGAAGATGATTGGTCTGGGTTCTTTCTTTCAGGAGGAGATGCTGATCATTATAGATGGAAGGAGGTTCTGGATAAGTCGAAGAAAAATGGAAACGAGGACAAGCTTGACTGGGACATCTTTCAGACACCTCACCATTGTTCCTGGACTTTTTTCAATGATGTTCCATATAGAGATGAGGGAAATGACGTTGCAAGAGAAAGTTCTCTTGACATACTGGATTACGGCCGATCAGGATCGTTTATTGTTGCTTCTAGCAAGAAAATTATGAATGATGAGGATAATCCTCCGCATTATGCTGCTAAGAAGGAGTACGTAAAAAAAGTGGACAAGGATAATTTCCTCAACACAAGTGTGAACGTCAGTGAAAGAAAACCTCAACCAATCATTTTTGAAGTTGGTTCTATTGGATTTGAACGAACTGATAAGGGAGGAAAGGTCGCCGCAGCTGCAGCAATTGCGGGAACTTCTGCAATGTCTGGACATTGGGCAGAATGAGTAATTTTAGTAAGGCAGAAATCCAGGAAGTGACGCGGAAATATCAGTCCTTGAAATCTCTGCCTTCTAACATATTGAAAGGTCAAATTAATCTAGTTATCAAAGGTGAGTTATATCATCAGTTTGATTTAACCATTCAGTCACACATTGATCATCCATACAGGTTTCCAATGGTTTGGGAAACGGGTGGAGATATACCAAGAATTGTAGATCGTCATGTGTTTCCAGAAACTGGTAATTTATGTTTCGGTGTTAGAGCCGAGGAAAGAGTAGTTTGTAGTGGGGGTATCAGCCTGTCTTGGTTTTTTGACAACGTGCTAGTACCAAGACTTGCTGACGAATACTGTGTAATGAATGGTGGTGAATATAAAAAAGAGAGGTCTCACGGTATTTTAGGTGATTGGGAATATTATTTCAAAGAGTTCAATACCGATAATCCATTGTTTATATTAACAATTCTGGTATTGCTAAAACTTCGGATTCCCCCAAAATCAAATGACATGTGTCTATGTGGCTCTGGGAATAAGTATTCGGAATGCCATGAAAGGCATTTAGTGCGATTTATAAGATCGTATTATACTATACAACCTGCTTTTTGGGAAGGAGAAATTCAAAAGCTGAAATTAAGTAAATGATCGGAATAATAATTTATGAACTCGTATTCCTGGTTGCAGGAATCATTACCTTTTTGCTGCCAGACATATTCCAAATGCCAGAGTGGTATATACAAAAACTGGTCCCGATCAATTGTGCTTTAATTGGTCTTGTGGGTGGCATTTTATACTGCCTAAGGGGGATTTATAAGAATAGAAGTGTAAACAAAAACTGGGATAAGAACTGGCATGTTTGGTACTACCTGAGGCCATTTACCAGTTCAATTAGTGGTTTCGTCAGTTACATCATTCTGAGTGCCGGTTTGCTAACCCTGGATGCTGTGCAAGGTGACACTGATTTTGGGTTTTACGCGTTTGCATTCATAGCGGGATATAACGTTGATAAGTTCCTTCAGAAACTGGAAGATGTAGCTAAGACTATCTGGGGTATTGATAAATCACGAAGTAGTGATAGCTGATTTTTAGAATTTTTTCGAAATAAGTAATAGCTCAGTGAGGCGGCACACTCTTTTGTGAGGTTATAACGAATCCCATACCTCCTGAGCCAGAATTTTTTCCAGCATACCGCCCCTGTCCACATAGCCCACCACCAATTCGTCAGACAGTTCTGTGATGTGGCGATTTCTGGTTTCTGCCGTGGTGGATGATACCCTGGTAACTTTTTCATCAAATGGTGAAATGACCAATAAACGGCCTTTCTCCACTTCCGGTATAATGGCATCCGGCCATTGCTTCATCAGGCCTCTGGCCAATACCAGAATGAGGGGCTGCTTTCCTTTTAGCAGTATCTCGAATACATCTTTCTCTATCTGCGAATGGTTACCACACATTACTGTAACTCCATTAGCTCTTTGTTCCTTAGCCCAATCATAGCTCTTCAACACTACCTCTGCAGGGCATCTCCTGGAACATAAGAAGCCTACTTTGTGGTTTTGTAATATGTCTCTGTTACCATAATAATCCATTGCTAAACATTGCGATTTAGAACTACCCACTTATTTCTGTAGAGGTCCCCACTTTTTTAAGCATGTTTACTCTCTCTGAATTGAAATGAGTCTTTTAGCATCATAACTACCCACTTTTTTTTTAAAATTGCACTTCTATTAAGTGCAACTTGAACAACTATTTTTCATTTCCTCATGAGCCCTTTATGAGCCCTTTATTATTAATTTAATTACCTGTATATCAATTAACTACAATAACTTCCTGCTACAATAACTCCTGCTGGTGAGCCCTTTATGAGTCCTTTATCTTTTTTATTCATTTACTACCAACCCTTCTACCAACTCCATCAGCTAAAACTACTTCTATTCCCTTTATTGCAGCTTTTTAGCAGGTTTTACTACCAACCCTTCTACCAACCCTTCTACTTATAAATGATCTTCCAGATTCCTTTTTTATCGCCTCCTATTCTTTCCACAAAACCTTCCTGTCTAAGCCATTTAATATTATTATCAATAGCAGTTGTGCTTACACCAATACTACTACTCAAGAATTCTTTAGTCACTTTTGTATCCTGATGAATAAGCTCTAATATCCTTACCCGATTCTCCGTCAGGTGATCTTTCCAGCTGTTGATCCATGTTTCAAAATCCACAGGTCTTAACAAAGTCACTGTAAACATGCCCTCCAGCATAAAGCCTGGCGCTGGAAGTCCAGCCTCCTCCATGAGGTCGCGGATCCTGCCCACACCAGAACCGATCTGCTCTACGAGATCCATTTTTTCGAAAAGTCCGAATATCAATGGATTTCGGGAGAGGCTTCTTTTCCCGAATTCAGATTTTTTGATGCCACTGATCAGGCCACCGGGATTGCTGATCTCTACCCTGTCTTTGAACAATTCAACAGTGATCCGAGCTCCTTTTTCGTAATAATCCCGATGCGAAAGCGCATTGACGATGGCTTCTTTGAAAACCGTTTCCGGGATTTCCCAAATCTCCTTTCGCGGGCCAGAGCCTTCCCCTTCGATATCATAACGGACATCCAGCTTGTTTTTTAACCAATGTATGGTCTGAGTATATTGGGAGTGCAGAGGTCCACCAAAATCTTTGCTGTCGATGATGGTGCGCTTATCGTACCCGTCAAAGGCTACACATCGGATGACTGCTTTCTCTACAAACTGATCCGGGGATTTGCCGAGAAAGAGCACTGATCCCATTTTGAAAAGGTCATCAGCATCCGTAAGGCGTAAGTTCCTGATGATTTGCTCATTACTTATTGATTTGCTAAACCCTGCCTCCGCACGGAATAACTGAAAGATTTCTTCATCTAGATCAACCGAAGGCTTGAATTCGGGCACTGGCAGTTCATCAAAAAAGATGCGATCCGACTGCTGGAAGAAATCCCGCATCTGCTCAGCTGTGGTGAGCTTCTGGGTATTGGGGCCCTGACGGACATAAATAGCTCCGGAGAATACATAAGGTTTTTGCTTTCCGGAAGGAACTTCTATACAAAGGATACTTTTCCCCTCCACATTGACCGTTTCCAAGCTGACCTGAACCGGCGGATTGATCTCATTTACGGAATTCTGAATGGCTGAAAGTTTTGCATTGGTGACAGCTGTGCCTATGATCTGATTGTTATCATCTACTCCAACCAATAAAGTGCCACCGGCAGCATTGGCAAATGCGCAGATCTCCTCAGTGAGTTCTTTCACCTTGGAAGGCACAGAACGCTTCCACTCGGCCTGGTAGCCTTCTCCTGAACTTATAAATAATTTGAGTTCTTCTGCTGTCATCGATTATTTTGCTTTTCAGGCATTAGCCAGTCTTTCTTTAATATCAATCCATTCAAACATTACTTTCCCATGCTCATTTTTTACTCCGAACACATCCATGGGGTTTTTGTAAAAGTCTGCCAATGGCAAAGGAGTACTTTTAATCAGACAATATTTTTTCATTAGGTTGGGCTCCTCTAACCATGGCTGGCCAAGAACAGATACTGCATTATAAAACAACAATAGCTGCTCATGGTTAGAAAGTTGGGATCGAACAGTGGCGATATAGTTGTATTTGCTATCATAATTAAAAATCTTCTCTTCGCCCTGGTCAACAAACTTTACCAACTGGAAGAGGTGTCTAACATAGTGACTCAGTTTGCTCATGTGACCATTGCAAGGTTTATAAGTGATATTAAGATGAAAAACTCCATCATCTGAATTGGCTGCAATTGGCTTTTTCTTTTTTCTTTCATCTCTCCATATATTTTGGCAGCCTTTCAGATATTCTTCAAGGGATTGAATAAATCCATCGTAGGTGGATCCAACCAAATCATGAATGACTTTTGTTGAATTCGGTCCAATACCAAAAAAGAAAATCAGGTAAGAAATATTGTAGAGCTTATCAGGGCTAATTTCCGGAAATCCATTTTGAGCTTTATTCGAGGTATAAAAATCAATTGTTGATAGGTAGATGTACTTAAATTCGTTGAACATTGAGATAAATGTCTTTCTCCCGTACAATGATTTTCCAACACCAATCTCAGTTACATTATTGCGGTGAATCTGGAGGAGATTATAAAACTTGTTTTCAAAGCGTTCAACCTGTAAATCCTTCTTGTGTTGCTCGTTAGCAATGTACTGTACAATAAAGGCAATGAAGGTGGTAAACACAGCAAGGATACCAATTATTGGTGCAGTAAAACCGCTTAAGGAATCGCCCATTTGACCTGTTTTCTCAAAAGAAATGTCTCTAAAAAGAGGCATGGTAGTTCCGAAGAAAATCACAAATAAAACGAATCCTAAGAAGTACAATAGTCCTGTAACAAACCTGAGATCTAAATTATCGATTTTAATCACTCTTCCACCTCCTCTCCATCCCGATCGCTATCCTCCTCACCGAAGAGCGTCTTGCCCATGCGGTACTTGATGTCATAATTGATGATGAAATCCAGCTCCTCCTCGGTAAACCCATAGTGCTCCGCCAGCACCGTGTCGATCTGGTCAATGATGGGTTTGGATTTTTTGGGATAAATGCATTGAATTCTGAGTTTACCAACATTTTTAAAATTCATCTCCAATAATTCAGAATTATTCTCAAAATCACGAAAAAGACTATCTGTTTGCTTGGTTAACGCATCACGGTGCTGCTCTTGTAATTTCTCAAAGGTTAATGGGGCATTAAATACTTCACGATTATTCAAATTCCTGCAATCTGACCAAACAGTGAGCAACCAATAGAAATAGGAAGAATTTAGCACACTTAAAAAAGCTGATTTAATAGCCCCAGATTGAACTTCGATACTCTTTAGTTCAGATGGCTCTCTTACCTGATTTTTTTCATCAATTATTTTAGGGACAAAATCCAGAATCTGTACGAACCCACTAAGCTTTCTCGTATAGTAAAATCGCTGACCTTGCTTCGCCAGATAATCCTTCAGGCTTTTTTGTTTTAAGGTATGAGAGTAAATGTCTAGAGCCAGATGATCTCCAACCTTTGGAACAAACCCTTTTTTATCATCTATATCTGTACATTCTGCATAAGCTAATGTGGTAAATAGGTATTCACGAAATACGGAGTTCCACTTGTAATACCTACTACTATAATTAGCCTTCTTGGAATCTCTATGGGTAAGAACTATTGACAACCTAATATGCTCTAGTCCATCAAAAAGTTTAGAAGGTCGGTCGTTATAATTGCTAACAAATAATTTTCCCTGCTTCTTCAATAAGTCCTGCAAGGACTGGTATCTATCGGTGCAAACTGATGCCACTGGAATAATCAAACCAACTTTTCCGTAATCAGAATACATTGTAAAACACCTTTCAAAACATAGAGCATAAAGGTTGCCACAATTCAATGTGTCGTAATTTTGGAGAGAATACGATTTTACATCCTTCATCTCTACGTAAGGTGGATTGCCAATAATCACATCAAAACCTCCATTACCGGAAATGATCTGGTAAAATTCTGCAAACCAGTGAAAAGGCTGGTGCGAACTAAGCCAGGTCTTGTATTCCTTGGTTTCTTGTTGAATGGTACTCGGATTGCTGAACAATCCAGAATTACCGCCCATGTCTTCATATTTGCTAACTCCATAAGTGTCAGCCAGGTATTCGTTGAGCCTATCGTTTAATTGTTTCAACCTGCTCTTCAGTTCTTCTTTTGCTTCCCGGAAGCTGTCCGATCCCTGGTCGTTGATCAGCTGGCTGTCCTGGAAATGTGAGTAAGCCTTACTGATATCAATGCACTGATCCTCGAACTCTTTCAATACCTCTTCATATCCTGTCCTATACTGACCGTGCCGGTCAGCTTTTATTGCCCTTAGCAACTCTTTTTCAGTAGCAAAGCCGACCAGGGTATTACCTGCACGGATGTTGAAGTCGATATCGGGCAGCGGCTCCAGGCCGAAATTCTTTTTTGCAGGGTCTACGTCTACGGTAGCCACCAGCTTCAGGAAGAGGCGCAGTTTGGCAATTTCCACCGCCTCCTTCATGATATCTACTCCATAGAGGTTGTGCAGGATGATGGTCTTGTAGATAAAATAAGGTCGGCTAGGGTGTTCATCACTATTGACCTGTTGCAGGGTTTCTTCAAAAAACCTATATTTTCCTGGCTCTTCCTCCACAAACTCTTCCATACGCCGCAGGCAGGTCTCATAGAGGGGTTCCAGGATATTGAGCGCATCAAAGAGAAATGCACCGGAACCACAGGTTGGGTCAAGAATGGTTATTTTATTAAGTGCTTTATAGAAGTGCCTAATGAATACAGGGTCTTCAGTTGTTTCAATATAGTCCTGGGCAAACTGCCGGATGTTGAGGTTGTAGGTGATCAGATCATTGATGTGAGTGATCTCACCATTTTCAATTTTGGATTTCACCTCAGCGTATCGTTTGCGCCGCTCTATCAGCTCGCGGTAGAGTTCGGTGGGCAGGGCGCTAGATTCAGGAGCGCGCTGGTTCCACGGTTTGCGGAGTTCCCACAGGTGGGGTGAAGTGCCGGCCTTTACCACCTGTTGTTCCAGTTCCGGAACAAATCCCTCTTGTACGTCTTCCGGTAGATCGCCAAAGAGGTCATTGCCAGCGGGCACGCCATATTTGACCGCCGGATAGATGTAGGTATCACCACTGTTTTTTAGGAATGTCCACAGCTCACTATCAGGTTTGAAGCCCTCTTTGTACTTACGCTCGGTTTCGTCGAAGAGGAATGGGATGATGGTATTTTTTCCAATGTAGTCGGTGATGTCCTCTTTGGTGTAGTAGGCGCCCATGGCCGCCCGGTCGTTGATGTACTTCTCAAAGATGTAGCCGATCACGTCTGGGTTGATGGTTTTTCCTTCAGCATGCTCCCGGGTGTCGAGGTGCCATTCCCATTGATCGAAGAAATCAAAAATCCGCTCAAAAGCCTCATCGGCTACCTGTATCTGGTCAAACTGCTGTTCCAGCTCATGTACATCGAATAGACCTCCGTTCAGGTATGGGATTTTGCCCAGGGGCACAGGCAGGTCATCGCTGCGGTTGTCCACCGGTTTGCCCAGTCCATCGTGAAAGAGCTCCAGCAAAAAGCTACGATAAAAGCTGTAGAACTTGCCCTTGCCAGCCATATCCCGGCAGGCATTCAGCTTGTTTTTCAGGTAGTGTCTGTCTTGGTCCAGAAAACCTTTTTTTTGGATGAAGTAGCAAAACATCAGGCGGTTGAGCATGAGCGATGCATACCACTGCTTGTTGGTGTTTTCCGTGTCCTTTTTTATATGATCATCAATGCCTTTTATGAAATCCAGGAACTGTGTGTGCTGCCTTTTGAACTCGGCATAAAACTTCTTGGTCACCTTTTCGGCATTAGCCGCAAAGTTTTCCCGAATGCGTTGCACCACATCGATAATAGTGAGCGTACCGGCTTCATCCTCCTCCATGGAGAAAAACGCACCAGACAGTTTCTGGTAGAGAAGCTCCGGAGCCTGGCCTTTCGTCCACTTGTGGCTGACCGTGCGCACAGGCTTATTAGGCTCCCGCACCAGCAATTCCCACTGCTGGGTGGTCTGGCCATTATCCACAAAAATGATCAGGTGTTCGTGGTGCAGTTTGGCAATTTCGGTATGGATTCCTTTGCGGGTTTGTGCATCCGGAATTTTTCCTTCAGCATCAGGCTGGCATACCAGGATCGCAAAGCCTTCCTTTTCAGCGATGTGTTGAAACTGAAATGTTTGGTCGGCAGCCTTTTTTGGAAAGGAATCATCTTTATAATTCCAACCCAGTTGATTGAAGAGCTGGTCAAACTCAAAGTTTTCGATATACCGGTCAAACTGTTTGCGCTTCAATGGTTCCATTTTAGTTTTCTTCTTTTAGTCCCATGGAGCAAATCACCCGAGGTGTACGTACTTCTGTTTCATTTTCATCGATAAGGCAAAGACGTCCTTCTTTGCGGAGGTTGATCACTACTTCGGATAGCTCCTCATCGCTGATACCTAATCTAAGCCGACGATTGAGTAATGTCTTAGCGCTTTCCTGCATGGGAAATTTATAAATGTCGTCTATTGCCCGTTTTAAGGACTCATTTTCAAACAAGGTATTTTTATGTTCTTCGAAGAGGCGTTGCAGTCGCATATATGTCTTGTACCGGACACTGGTCCGCTTACCCAAATGACCTCCACCGGAAGTTTTTTGTACCTGATTGGATATTTCTACCGCCCGTTCTACCAAGTGATGGTGCTTTTCCAGTCTTTCCAGAGCTGGTGTATCCAGGGCACACTCCAGTACTCTGAGAATGCGGTTTTGACTCCTGGAGCGGACATTTCCATACTCATCCAGCCAGGTAAGTACATCCACACCTCCAGAGGTCTTATGATAAGTGATCACTCCATTGTTAAGTACATCAGAAGGCTTGGCCTTGGTAGAATACACCACATTAGGCAGATTGGCAATGGTCTTTTTCAAATTGGGGCTGGCTTTGATTGCCTGGTTCCAAATTTCGTAGGCTTTGGAAGTTAAGTCCACTTCATCTGATTCATCTTCATCAAGGATATCAGATTTCTCATTGTAGAGATCTCGAATATTGACAGGATCTCCATCAAAAAATACTTCATCGGCACCTACCACTTCGGCATTTTCCTGGATTCGGTTTTGGAGACGACTTCGCAAATTGATGACAACCTCTACCCCATCAGCAGGCAGAAATGAGTAGCAATAAATAACCGGAGATTTTTGACCAATCCTGTCTACCCGGCCAGCACGTTGGATGAGGCGGATGAGCGCCCAGGGCAGGTCAAAATTAACAACGATGTGTGCATCCTGCAGATTTTGTCCCTCACTGAGCACATCGGTCGTAATAAGTATCCGGATCTCACTTTCTTTCAATTTTGCTTCATTGCTTTCCGGACTGAAGCGATGTGCTGCAGCCGTTGGATTTTCGGTATCTCCAGTCACACATAACAAATCAGTAACCCTTCTGCGTTTCAACTCCTTTTCAAGATATCGGGCTGTATCAGCAAACTGGGTAAAGACTAATATTTTCTCGTCTCTGTGTTGTTTCTGACATAGCTTTTCAAAGGCATCAATCTGCTTGTCGACAGTAGCATCCCATTGATGACCGATCTTAAGGATTTGCATGATAAGTTCCGCATCCTTTTTCAGTTGTTTCTTCAGAGTTGATTTGAAAAAGCGCGGAGAGATCCATCTGAATTTTCTAGGGTGAGCCTGCATGGTTTTGTAAATGCTGCCAGCACCTGTGGCGTACTCCTCCAGTTGATGGTGAATTTTAACCAACCCCAGTTCGTCCAGGGTCTCATCGTGTTCTTCCAAAAACTCATCCATAGCCTGGGTTTCCTGTGAACCAATAGGCAAGTCCAGGTTATTTTCTATGGCGTGGATGTACACAAAGTTTCGCATGGCATGCCTGGCCAAAGAAAGTAGAAAAGCGTAGCCGCTGCTTTCCAGCCTCTTGAACAAATTGGTACGGCAAAACCCCATCAAACGCTTACCTGCCCGGGTAAGGTTGTTAAGCTGGTCTACTTCTGAGGATGAAGCATCTAGCGTTTTGGCTTCATCTATAAAAAGGCCCAGGCCATAACGGGGCAGGGACATTTTATTGATGGTATCTACTACATCCCTCGAAAAAAGTCTGGCGTATAAGTCATCTGGATCACTCGAATTAAATTCATATTCGATCTTACGTGGTATCCTTTCAGGGAAATAAAACTTTGTCCCATCTTCAAAAGTCAAGAACTTACGGCCATTGGATCCATTGGTTTCGGCATAATTGTCTCTAATGAAGGAACGTGTGCGTCGCACCAGAAACATTTTGAGCAGATCACGCCAATCGTCAGCAAACTCACTTTTCTCAAAAGCTGCAATGCTGAACGGGCTTGTCTGGTGCTCTGCGATATATTCATGCTGGCCACCAATAGACTCCAGGTAACGCTCTGGTCCAATACCTAAATCTTGATCCTCAGGGATGAATAATCTCAATTGATTGGAAAGGTCTAAATAGGTTTTGTTGTATGGAGTGGCAGTGAGGAGTATCACCTTAGTCTCATTCCTGTCAATATAATCTTTGACCAGTCCATAACGTTTACCTTCTCTGTTACGTAGGTTGTGACTTTCATCGATCACCACAATTCTGTAGCGGCGTTCGTTTTCCAACCAGCTTTCATTCACTCTGGAAATACTCATAACCGATGCTCTGAGCCTGTACCTATGCACATAATCTTTCCACATTTCCACCAGATTCTTAGGACAGATGATTAGAGTCTCGAGCACAAAGGTGTCTTCAAACATCCTGGCTAGTGCCGATGCAGTCATAGTCTTACCTAGTCCCACTACATCTCCGATGATCACACCGTTTCGGTGGTAAAGGTGCTGTGCAGCCAAAGTAACGGCCTTTTTTTGAAAGGGTAATAGATGATCAAATTCCCTGGGAATATCAAAATTGTTTTCTCCAGTTTGTGCTTCCTGTGATAGGTGATATGCTATTTTTAGGTAGATGTAATAAGGTGGGATCAGCTTTTCGCCGGCCCAGCTTTCATCAATGATATCAGCGAGTTCATCAGAGATATCTATGGCAAACCGGTCATCCCATCGATCATTAAACCATTCTGCCAGTTTTTCAGCGGCATCTTTTTCTACTACATCTACATTAAGTTCTCCCTGCTTCTCCAGACCGGACATGGTAAGATTACTGCTTCCCACATAAGCAATGATTGGTGATTTCTTATCGTTTCTAAATCCAAGGTAAAGCTTGGCATGCAATGGGTGACTGAGAAAGAGCTTTACTCGGACTTTATTTTCTTTCAACTGATTGGAGAGTTGCCGAAGGGCAGCTTCATCATCCGACCTTGGGACACCAAATGTTAACTGCTCCCTAAACTCAAGTGCCATTGACCTTTTGAGGGCCACAACTTTTGCCTGGTCAACAAGTCCGGGTTTTTGGTTTGCCAATACCTGCTTTAAAAGCTCCTCTGATGGACGTTGCATACCTACTATTAGTCGACAGCAGTGTTCATCTTCACCACTAAAAGCTTCTACCAGATCAGTGACTGTCTTCCATCCACGGAGGTTGAAGTAGCCTACACAAAAGTCCGATCTATAAGATTCCTTCAGGGTATCTTTAAGATCGTTTGCGAGTACTTCTTCAATGTTATCGTAGATGGTCGGCATGGTGAATTGCTAAAATTAACAGGGAAATTAAAGAAAAACAGGGAGTCGTTTACACGCTGGCTTAAACAAATTGACTCTTTATTATTTGGAAGATGGCATATAATCAAATTCAGTTCTTAGATCCATTTAAAAGGCTTAGAACATACACTCACTTTTCAGAGAAGAAAGTGATTACTTTTTCAATTTGATCCAGGATCGGTTTTATCGGGCCAGGCTTGATCTGTACCAGGTCAATATCCTCGGAATACCTCGGTGCTGGATTCAGATAGAGCTTATGTAATGCCGTACCTCCACGAAAGCCAGGTTTTCCCGTAGGAAATCATCCGAGAAGATCGCAACCAGTGTCCGACAAATGAGAAGGTCCTGCTCTACCTGTTCATTGTTCCTCCATGGTGCTTTGGATTTCCACTCGTCAATATATCGTCTTGGAATCATTTATGAATCGAAGCTTTGCGTAGTTTCATAGATCACTTTCTAATTCCACATTCTTGATAATCTTCCAGTCAGTGTCTAAGTCACCTGCTCCTTTGTCACCTTTCAACAGCGGAACTGGTATTAGATTTCTACCCCTGATCTCTTTTTTTAGAACTGCAGCTAGTTTATCTCTGCCAATCTCTTTATCTACGATATAACCCAGTCGCTGGATGGAAGTGGTTTGTGGAAAATTGTGAGCCGTTCTTGCCAACTCTGATGGTTTCATTGCTTCAACCAATTCCTCCAGAACTGTGAACACCCGGTTAATACTAAGATCATAGGTCAATAGATCTAATGCCGTGAGTTCCGGAGAAGAGACATTGATATAACCTGCATCTGTTTTCTTCTGGGCAATGTCCTCATCCTTCCAGGCTTTCTTTACATAGAAGTTCAAACTAAGTTTTTTATTTTTCAGATTTCTCAGCGCTGGCTTTTCAGTTATTACATAGTAGGTCATTGGCTGCTGATGAGCCGCTCCGTGATACGCTGCTGCCGAGAACAGGGCTACATAGTATCGCTTTCTCAGAGATTTCATAAGATCATCTATAAATAAATTAGGGGGGAGCATACCATTGCTGGAGTATTCAGGAGGTATAATGGCATAGAATCCATACCGGACCATAGCAATCTTTCCCTTAACCGTATACCTGTACAATGCCTGGTTCAATGCTTTATCGGAAACATCGAAATTTGACCTGGCTTCTTCTCGTGAAAAAGAGTACCGTCCCTGGGCACGGATCGCATTCACGAAATTTTCCAGGGTTTTGTATTTTATTTTAGTTGTTAATTCCATTTGCAAAGAACTACGAAAATCGTAGAACATCGCTAATTTAATAATTATCCATATCATTTCAAATATTGCCCTTCTCTCGCCCATGAGCAAGCCTTAAATTTGATAAAGGATAATTGTTAAACCTGGATTATGCAATAGAAAATCTATTCCAGACATAAAACACTTTGAAATAGGCACTTACTGTAAACTTGTTGAATCACCATAGCGGTGCTATGGCTCATCAACATAAGCGCCTCTTTCTTTGTGTTTTATGCCTTCATCACGATTCC
Organism: Cyclobacteriaceae bacterium; assembly: GCA_965243485.1. Lineage (GTDB taxonomy): Bacteria > Bacteroidota > Bacteroidia > Cytophagales > Cyclobacteriaceae > UBA7330. The sequence continues at coordinate 159,217 of CBDEVP010000001.1, forward strand.
TATTGCATAATCCAGGTTAAAGAGATATAGTGGATATAGGAATGTATTGTGCTATGTGTGACTTACATACCCATCGACTTTCCCCGATCATTGGATTTGCATTTGATTTCTGTGATTTTCAAATCCGTAATCAAATGATCAGATTCTGTCATTTCTCTGAACTCTTGAATTGCATCTTCTTTGGATAATGCGCTTAAAGTGAAGCTGAGTTTTTCACCATCCTCTTTAAATTCAAATTTCCATTCATTCAGTTTTTTCTTATGTTTATCAATTGCATTAGTCGGAAGTATAGAAGCATCATAAAAGGAACCATCAGGGGATCTCTTCAGGTGCTTTCCTTTTTCTATTATTTCCTTACAGAGGTATTGGTCAGTTATCTTGAGATGATTTTCATTAGATAATAGTGTCAGCTTGGTTGATTTAAGATCTGGTTTTACCCTGTTACTCTTTTCATCAACCTTCCATTGCAGATCTTTTGTTTTAAAATAATTGCCATTCTCAGATGTCACAACCCAGATCGTTTCAAATGGTCCATTGGGATTTCCTTCGTACTTCTCAAGCCTGGTTGCTCTAGCCATCTTTGTAGGAATTTTTATGATCTTTTTTAAAACTCCAGGTTACTTCCTTTGCCCTGACTTTTGGACCTTTCCCCCTGTTTGAATTGATTTATATTGATGGCAACCTCCTTTTCAAATTGAGATACTCCAGCCATAAGACCTTGCACTAATTCGGAGTTTCCTTTGACCCCATTTAGTAATTTTTTCATTAGAAGCGGGTGGTTTTTTCGGACCATGTAGCCACTATTAAATCCCTTGAGATAGTCTTTCGATACTTCCATAATTAAAAGGTTTCTTTTGCATGTTTTTCTAAATATTCATTGATCGATTCTCGATCATAAAGGATGATCCTCTTCTGGGGTTGGGCAAAGCGGATCTTCCCCTCGTCTCTTAATTTTTGAAGAGTGGTCTTTGACTTAATCCCCAGGAGTCGCATGGCTTCGTCTGTTGGAATCCACTTGTCTTCCGGACCCTCATTGTCACCTCTCAGCCGCTTGACAACCTCCTCGATCAAGGCATAGAATGCCTCCTCTTCAAGCATGATTACTTCCATTGTTTCAATTAATTTTTTAAACTAAAATTCTTGTTGTCGATGAACTCGATATATTCATTTCTTACACTGTCGATCTGCCACAGGCTATCCAGTCGTTCCAGGTATTCGGTGTTTCCCGAGTGATAGATGAACTGGTATTTCTGACTGGTTTCCTTAAGAGAGGGGACACTAACAAAGTAGTAAATATTGGCTCCAAGGGAAACCAGAAAAAAGACGAGCCCGGCTAGAAAAATCCTGCCAACTTTGCTCTTCAAATTCAAACTCTTTTGAGAAGGTGAATAGACACCTGTAGAGCCAGGTCGAGGTGCCTTTAATAGCTGACTCATTTCATCCAATTTGTTCAGTATGGGTGTCACGTCTGACTGTGGAACGGGTATCCTGATATTGAGAATTCTTTCAGAAAGATTGTCAATTTTTTCTTCAAGGGTCTGTGATCCATTTTGTACTTTTTGAAGGTCCTTTCCTTCCAGGAGCTTCCCTACCCTCTCGACCTCGGAGAGGATGGACTCAAACATGATCTCAATCTTTTCTTCTCTTGTCATGATCCTGATCTTTATCCGGATGATTGTTCTGACCTAATCGCTTAGCTAGCCTTTTAAAGCTGAAAGATTTATCAATGGAGCTACCCTTGAAACTGAGATCCTTGTACTTGAAAACCACTCCGTTTATTCTGCCGGTCCCCTGCAATTGAAAGTTCATATCAATACCCTGTTCCTTCAGATAGAATTTCAATTCATCATAATCTTTGATACCCTTTTCCAGTGCTTGTGTAAGGGCAATCTTAATTTTGTTTCTGGCAGCCTTTCTGACAGGGATTTTATCATTCAACTTCCCATGTTGTTTTCGCTGATCCCTGGCAATTGTTAGTCCGTACTTTTTTTCCAGCTTGTCACAGATACTCGCTGTTCTGTTCTTGCACCATCGGTCACTTGCCAGCTCCCCATTATACCCTACCCGATTGGAAATAATGTGAATATGTTCATGCTGAGTATCCTGGTGTCTGACCATCAAATACTGGTGATCCTTTAAACCTATTTGCTCCAGGTAATCCTTGCCAATGGCTATCATATTTTCCCTGGTTAGTTTGTCATCGTATGCGAAGGAAATGGAGGTGTGCCAGACTGCGTTTTTGACTCTAAACTTTTGAGTTCTGATGCTGTTGAAATCCTGGACAACATGAACAGGATCATCAGCTCTGACTCCGGATTGATCAAGTACCTCAGCCTGATCTTTTTCCATCACATACCTGACTACACCGCCGAATGATTTTCCTATGGTTACCTGGCCAATCATCTGAGCTTGTCGGTTATGTTGTTGATGGCTTCAAGAGTCTTAATAATCTGTAGTGACATGGTCTTCCCGACATTTGCTTGATGGGCCAGTTGATTAAGGTTATTGGACATGCCAACTAGCTGCTTATAGAGATCAACTTCTTCTGGAGTCAATCTGGTTTTAAGTGTATGGTTCAGACTCTTGATCCGGGCAAACTCTGCTTTGGAAAGACCATGGTCATCTGCCAGTTTTGAGATGATCCTGAACTCTGATTTTGTATAGTAAAGCGTCAGCTTTTCCTGTCGTTTGATTGCTTTTTTAGGTCTGGGCATCTGATCGTTTTGTAGTGGAGAGAAGCGGAACGTTAAGCAAAACCAAGACGGTGTTTTAAGCGCGTTCATTACGGAGCCTTGCGGAGTTTTGAACCGTTTAAAACACGTCTTGCTCCCTCTGCGCTGAGTGAGTGCGGAAGGATCAGTAAGTGGTTCTTTGTATAATGAATCTGTCAGCATACTCTATACGTTTCACTGAGTATTTTTAGGGGATAGGTATGGTGGATTAATGCAGCTGGTTCTGAGCAGGGTGGAGTATCTTGAACTATTACAGATTTGCCTTGTACCTGATAGCCAGGAAGGTTTTGAGTTTTACTTGTTATGAGGGGGTATGATTTCATTTCAAATCTGTTTACTGACTTCTAAAACCAGGTTGATTTCATGATCTGTTTTTTTGTGGATGCTCATTCATCTGGTTCAGTTAGGTTGAGTTTAGATTCATAATTTGTGACCAGGTCGTTGATGTCCTGAATGACCTGTTGGTAGTTTTCCCGGACCATGAGCCGAAGGACCATTTCCTGGGAATCTAAATCACCCATCAAGACAGGGAAGTTGAAATGTGGGATCTCTTCAGCCGGGTATTCTCTGTATCTGAATTGAGCTGAAAAGAAGGGTGGCTTTCCTCCCAGTATCCGGCCTGAAAAATGACCTGTGTCCTGACCTGCAACTTCACTGGCTTTGAGTACTCTTTCTGTCTTTAGTGACTGGGTGATTGACTGACCTGAATCACTGCTTGTCAATGAATAATCTTCCAGCTTATTATCACCCATCATCTTCGATATCATCTCGGCCGAGTCCACACTTGAGACACCGGTAAACAGATTCCCGCAAGAATTTCGAATGACCCCGGCATTCTGTATTCCATAGTCCCGGACCAGCTGCTCATAAGCCTGAACAGCAAAGAAGGTACAGACCTGTTTCTTCCTGGCTTCGGCAGGTATCTTGTCAGCTTTGTCTACATAGATCGTGGGCATCTCATCGAAGAGGAAAATACTCTTCTGTTTGCCTAGTTTATTCATCTGTACTTTGCATACCTGGATGATCGCACCGATGGCCGGAGCCAGGGCATTTTGTAGTTCCGGAGAACTACATATAGACAGCATCACAGGGTTTTCCCTATTAGTAATATCCAGGTCAAATTCCTGATCAGGATCAGGATTAAAGACATAGTAGACTTCGGGTGATCTCATCCTGGATAATGGAAACTGAGTACTAGACTCAGCACCGGCTATCTGTCCCGACGCGTCTCGGTCGAGGGCGGCAAGGATGGGTCTGATATACGGTGCGACATCCTCATCTGTCTGCAAGACCCTGAGCACTTTGCGGAAGTCCTTTAAGAGGAATTCCGTGATGTGTGGAATTGTACAATACCGGGGATGGTTCCTCCTGAAATACCAGATGGTTGCAGCATAAGCAGCTATGGCATTCTCAGCCCAGAAGTCCTTGTGTTTTGACCAGTTACGGTTGATGTTGTACATGATCACCGTTGCCAGTTCAACCGCATGATTGTAGCTGGAAACATACCGGGAAGAAAGCGGATTACACCGAACCGTCCTGCTAAGATCCGTGAAATTGATGATCGCAAAACTCACTTTCCCCTGACTCTTCTTTACTGCTGAATAAGCTGTCCTGGATAGTAGCCCTGAACCTTCCTCCCGGAGGTCACCTTCGTAGTCATAGATGAGACCGGCAAAACCATTTTCAATGGCCTGGACGATGATGGGTATGATCAAGGAGGCCGTCTTTCCAGCCTTAGCAGAACCTTCTATGAAGGTGGCAGTTCTGGCATCCAACAAATTCAATTGACCCTTATCGGTATGAAAGGTAAATGTGAATTCATCATCCTTACCACTTACCTTTTCAAGACTGCTCTCCGAACTCTTACCAAAGTAAAATATTGATTGCGTTCCCTTTGGGATCACGAAGAATAGTAGACTGAAGACTGCCGGATAAATGATCAAATTGTAGTAGCGGGAGTTTGAATAACCACTGAGAAAAATGATGATCAGTATTATTGACAGCATTAGATATCCAATCCTTGACCAGCTATTCTTTGCACCAAATTCCTTTGTCTTCAATAGAGATAATCCAATGATCCCCAACACCAGGCTGCCACGTAACCAGGTGATCTTTGTCTGAATATTGTTGACCGTTGTCACCAGGGTCTGATCAAAAAGATCCAGGCCACTCAACGACGATCTCAGGTTAAGAAATCTCATGAGGAAGTCTACCACTAAAAGCAATGACATGAAGATGACCAGGCCGAGACCCGAATGATACAGACTTCTTTTTTCTGAGTCGATCATGCTCCATTACATGCTTACACCTTTACCCTTTGGCTTAACTTTAGGCGCTTTAGAAACATCTTGTTTGATATCCTGATCAACTGACATTTTCTTTTCCTTGGGCACAGTATGATTTTCAATTTCCATCGGATTCTGAAATGACCGATTGACTTTCAGTTCACCGTCCTTCTGATAATCATACATCCGTACATGTCCTTTGGTTGAGACAATGTCTCCCACCTTGATCCCGTTGGATTTGTCCATATTTTTCTTTCCGTACAATTCGATATTATAGACATTGCTGACTTCCTTTCCCCCTTCCATTTCACTGCTTACCACCATGATATTTTTCATATCGGTTTTTCCCAACTTCTTGTCATTGATGTGTTTGACCTCTCCCTGGATCTCCTTCTTGATATGAGGATAAGCCTCACGGGCTGTCATTATATCAAATGACTTCCCATCCTTGGTCTCCACTTTCAGATCACTTTGAATTCCCACTTCTCCCCTGTTTTGATATCTGCTAACCTGTCAGCCATCGCATTCCATCCCCGTACATAGGTTGCTGTTTTGTTTTCTCCAGATCCGGAAAGGATGGTCACATTGGTAACCTTCTTTCCACTTTCAAAGGATTTGGTCGTCGCATCAGAAGCTACATATCCAACCCTTGTTGTCTTTTGATTCGTTGCGTTTTGTTCCATTTTGTTCAGGTTTTATTTCGTTAATAACATTATAATGTTATAATTTTACCACTATTGTATTGCATTTAAAAATTATATTGTAGAAAATTTAAATACAAAGATTTAGAACAGAGGGGATAAAACACGGTATGAGTACAAAGCCAAAGTCCTGCGGTGGATCCCCAGAGACACCCATCTCGTAGAGGTAGATCTGGGGTTTATGTGAAAAAGGAAGAACGGTTGCGACTGGCCAGGATAATCGATTCCCGAATTAATTCAACCACCTCTTCCAATTTTAAAGAATTTTCATGGTCATCTTTTGATTCCAAGTCAACACTTTACAAATAAAAACCTGTGAAGTATCCTCCACAGGTTTCACCTTGCTCTTTTAAAATTCTATTTTTAGGATGGGGTGATTTAGTACAATAATCTACTTTCACCGGTTTTTTCGGTGATTGCTTTATTTAGAATCAAGATACCTAAGGCCTCACCCTTACATACTTCTGCAGTTTGCGGGGACCTGGCTCACCTCCATAAATATTACCATATTTATCCACTGCTACAAATTCTGCTCCATTAGTCCTAGGATTACGTGGGTCACCAGTAGGCAATCTGATAAAGTAGTGCACCCATCCGAGCTCAGCCTCTCCGATGCGGATACCCATCTCCCAGCCAGGATTCTGAATATTGTCAGATTCGGAATCGGAAACATAAATATTGCCGTTGTCGTCAAAAGCAACCCCACTTGGCTTTCCAAACTGGGTCCACTGGGCAATAAAGTTTCCCTCCTGATCAAAGATCTGAAGCCTGTTATTTCCCCTGTCGGCTACATATATTCTGCCCCTGGGACCGATGGCAATGCCATGCAGGCTCAAAAATTCTCCGGGGCCATACCCTGTCGTGCCCCAGGACTTGATGAAAGTGCCGTCAGCAGAATATTTCATCATGCGGTTATTGCCCTCAGCGCTGTGACCATCTGCAATAAAGATGTCACCATTATCAGCTATCGCCACATCCGCTGGTGAGTTGAAAGTATAGTCTCCATTACCTGCTACACCAGATTCCCCGAGTTTCATGAGCACTTCACCCTCCGGGCTGAATTTAATGACGTGATGGCCTCGTTTATCACCTTTTGGTATCCTCGCAGGACTTGCTGCCTCGGTTACCCAGACGTTCCCTTCATGGTCCACATCGATGCCATGCGGCCAGATGAACATGCCTCCTCCAAAACTCTGTACAACGTTTCCTTCCTGGTCAAATTTCAGGATCGGATCGAGGTCTGAATCCAGGCATTCATTGCCAAACCTGTCAGGTGCAGTCGCATCACACCTAATGACAGCCCAGATATGCTCTCCATCCGGATCTATGGTGACTTTGCCTACGGCGCCCATGGTCCTTCCGTCAGGAAGGTTTGCCCACCCTTCAACCAGCTGATATGGATTGGGATAAGGCTGTGCCATACTTTGGTAAACACTAAATATTAAAATCAACAGGGATATCTTTCTTATCATCGTTTCAATTATCATTATTAATCAAAGGAATTCATTAAAAGAGCACGAAAACGCAATGATTTTCGTGCTCCTTTTTGTTTAGGTCTATTCGCCATCAGTAATCTCTACTGCCTCCATCCAATGGTCTGTGGGTATGATGGATTTTCGTCAATAATTGCCTGCGGAGTCGGGAAGTAGGTATATTTTTCCTGGATATTTCCTGATGCTACTGCATTATAAGCGTTAGTCCTTTCCACATATTTTCCTGTTCTTATCAAGGTATATCGTCTGTGCTCCTCCAATAAAAGCTCTCTTGCCCGTTCATCGAGGATAAAATCAATGTCCACATCCGAAGCAGTGATCAAAGAAGCATTTGCCCTGCTCCTTACTACATTTATGGCATCTGCTGCTTCATCCGTTTTTCCCTGCTTCATCAGGGCCTCTGCTAAAAGCAAGTAAGTATCAGCCAGACGTATATATGGGGTCTCTTTCAGATTATGTCCGTAGGCAACGTTTTCCGGAGTAGTCCAATCAAATTTAGTAACCGATGGCCAGCGTCTGGTATTTCCACCGGATTCAGGGATGGACCAATCCATCCACAAGGTATCCCCAATCTGGTAACCTGAGTCTCCCAGATTATCACCTTCTTCAATGATATAAAACTTACGAAGGGCATAGGGTCCGCCACGGTCATCTTGAGGTTCAAAGTTGTTGATGGACCATTGGGTGATTACTAAACCGAATAGCCCCCTTCCTCCTCTACTTTCTGAAACTTTCAACCTGACTCCATCAATTGGATACAGCCAATAAGCAAAAACTTTCATTCTTATCTCGGCAGACCTTCCGATTTCTCCACCCAGGGTCTGATGCTCTCTTTGCCAGGTCCAGAGTGTTTCGGTATTTCCCTCATGCCGGTTAATATTTCCTTCGAGAAACATATCCGTAAAAGGCGTTCCGGGTTGATCTGACTCTACACCATAACGTTCTGTAACAAGTGCGTAGTCTCCGCTGTTAATCACATTATTTGCGTGTTCTTCAGCTTTGGCATTGTCACCCATTGCCAAGTAAAGTTCAGCCAGATAATGGTTAGCCACCGAACTGGAAACCTTGCCTGGAATTCTGGGAACAGAGGGCAAATGTTCAGCGGCAAATAACCAATCCGCTTCCATTTGCGCATCCAATACTTCTCTGGATGCCGGCATCCTAAGCTCATTTACCAAATTTCCTGTGGATTCTTCAAGCACCAGAGGAACCTCATTCCACATGTTGACTAAATGACGGTAGGCCCATGCTCTTACACACCTTGCTTCGGCAACAACTTCATTTTTCTGCGCAAGATTATCTGCATCGCTACTACCTCCCCAGTTTACGGATGGATTTTCTGCCCTGTTGACAATCGTATTGGCAGCATTCACCACGCTCCACCACAAAGACCAGGTATTGAACAAATCAGGATCCTCAGAAGTAGGTCGACCGTCATACAGGTTTATGCCAGTGGTCAGTCCCCTGTTCCAAATTCCATTACATGAAATGTCTGTGCCAGTCATCAAGGGAAAATCATGCATGTAATTGTAATTGGTAGGGGTATTGGTCTTTTCTAAAAGACATCGTGCGTACATGCCGCTCAGGCCCGCCTGAAAACCTTCATTATTTTCATATAAGTTGTCAGCGGAAATGATATCCTTCAGTTCTTCGTCCAGGAAACTATCATCCACACATGATGTCGCCATCATGCTAAATATTATGGTTATATATGTTAATTTTTTCATTTTGGCAAGAATTAAAATTTAAGATTTAATCCAAATAAAAAGGTTCTCTGGGGAGGTACTGCAGTTCCACTGATTCCAGGTATATTCAGTTGGCTAGCCCCGGCTAATTCCGGATCCATTCCCGGCCAATTAGTGAGCGTGAATGCATTATTGATGTTGAAGAAGACTGAACAATTCTGAATACCAACCGTTGAAACCATTCTTGTCAAATCATAGGTAAGTTTGACATCCCTCAACCTCAAATAGCTTGCATCCTCCAAAAACAGTGGAGTAAACCCTCTTCCAATGGCTCCATCAAAGTTGCCGGGATATCGGTTTGATGGATTCTCTTCTGTCCAGTAATCCCAGGTTCCGGCAAGATTTCTTCGGTATTCCCAATTGAAGTTTATGTTGCCTGTCTGATCTATTTTTTCCACTCCGACAACAGCAAAAAACATCATATTCAGAGATATGTCTTTGTATCTTATGTAGGAATTAAAACCTGCCCGGAAATCAGGATATACGGACCCTTGAATTCTTCGATCATCAGGAGTAATCTGTCCATCACCATCGGCGTCAAGGACTTTTACAGATCCGGGAACCTGATCAGGTAGTGGGCTATTGGCTATTTCACCCTCCTGACCGGACTGCCAAATGCCATCATGTACATATCCATAGATGACGTTAATGGGTTCACCAATAAACCACTCATTCAACACGTCATCCTCCTTATCGCCATATAAGTCAATGATTTTATTGGAGAAGGCACTGATATTGAATCCAAGATTCCATTCAAAATCGGTCCTGGTGATTAAATCCGAAAATAAGTCGATTTCATAACCCCTGTTTTCTGTCTCTCCAATATTCTGGCGAATACTGGATCCGGGTATTCCAAAAGTCGATGATATTTGACGGTTTAATAATAAGTCTGTAACATAGGATTGGTAAATACTCACGGATCCAGATAATTTCCCATCGAAAAATCCAAAATCAATTCCATATCCAACGTTCTCGTAGTTTCCCAGCCCAGATTCGGATTCGCTAAAGTTGCTGGCAGATAACCGGGTGCTGTTTCAGTGCCAGTGGGACCACCGAGGTAATTATACTCCATCATCCTGGATTGAGTGGAGTATGGATCAATGCCCTGATTACCATTTTTACCCCAGGATGTTCTAAGCTTTAAGAAATTTATCCAGTTAGCATTTGCGAGAAAATCTTCATCACCGATATTCCAGGCAACTCCCAAAGAAGGAAATATTCCATATTTTGTTTCCTTCCCAAAACCGGAAAATCCATCACGTCTTACGGTTGCAGTAAGAGAATAATTTTGCATGAATGAATAGTTCATTCTAAACATTTGTGAGACCTGGCTGTAACTCAGATAACTTGAATTAGGAGTTATGAGTGTTGCTGTACTGGCTTGCCAGGTAGTCAAGATATCACTAGGGAATCCAAGGGAATTCAAACCTCTCATCCTGGACTCGTCTTTCTGGAAACTATATAGTCCGGTTAAGAATATAGAGTGATCACCAAAATCTTTCTTGTAGCTCAAAATGTGTTCTACGAGATATCTGGTTTCAAATGTATTACTTACACGGGATGATCCCTTATTTTCAAAACCAGTTTGGGTATCTCTGCCAAAATAGGTTTCAATGTTTCGGAATGATGCTGAAACACCTGTATTAATTCTGTAGTTAAGTCCTTCTACAAAAGGAAGATCTACATCCAAATAGTTATTTGAGAAAAGTTTATACTCTCGATCCAGGTTATCAGCTAACGTATTTTCAAGCGGATTAGCAAACTCGTTTCTCTCAGGCCAGGGATAAACCCTCGGCGATCCATCCTCATTGTATGGAGTTGTCAGTGGATTCATATAATAAGCATCTACAAAATCTGCTGACAGTCCGTCTCTGTCAAGATAGGTTGCCTGTGTATTTGTTGCTAATTTCAGCCAGGGGGTAATGGTATTATTGTAATTTAACCTCAGCGTGTATCGACTAAAGTCATCATTTATTGCAATCCCCTTTGTATTTAGAAGGTTGACAGAGGTGTAAAATGATTGCTTCTCACTACCTCCTGAAATTGATAAGGTATGGTCATGTTGCTCACCCATTCTGGTAACCTCATCTATCCAGTCTGTGGATACGCCGGCAGCGTAATTTTCCAACTCAGTAACCTGAAAGATGTCGTTAACATCTGTTAATCCCTGGGACCGGTTCCAGTATTCATATTTCTTATCATAAAACTCTTCACCATTCCATAAATCAGGCTTATTTGCCAGTTGTAGAATACCATACTTAGATTGCACTTGAACAGTAGTAGCACCCTTACCTTTCTTGGTCGTTACAATGATTACTCCATTGGCTCCTCTTGATCCATAGATTGCAGCTGAGGAAGCATCCTTCAAGACTTCAATTGACTGGATATCAGCAATCGGCAGCTCTGACAAACTTCCTGAAAAAGGCACCCCATCAAGAATGATCAAGGGATCATTACTTGCAGTGATAGACTTCACTCCCCTAATCTGTAGGCTTGAATTTTGCTCGGCTGACGAAGAATTGGTTATCACATTTAACCCAGGAACTGCGCCTTGTATGGTTCCAAGTATATTACCCGCGGATGCCATCCGATCTATGGTCTCTTCATCTACTGATGTAATTGATCCGGTTACATCCCTTTGTTTAACAGCTCCGTAACCGACAACGACAACTTCATCCAGTGACGAAACATCAGCTTCCAGACTTACATTAAGCTCAGTTCTGCCATTCAAGCTTATCTCTTGCGTTTTAAAGCCAATAAATGAGATTGTTAGCTGTGCATCTTCTGCAACGCTCAAGGAAAAAAATCCATCTGCATTCGAAATGGTACCATTAGTGGTTCCAATTTCCTGAATGGTTGCTCCCGGAAGAGGCTCACCATTTCCATCTGTAATGGTACCTGTAACACTAACCTGGTCAATGATCGTTTCTATTTCCGGAACATTAACCTGATTATCATTTTCCAGGACATTGATCACCTGGTTTATCTGCTTGAACTTCAAGTTGAATTTATCAGATATGTGCAGCAGAATTGACTCTACAGATTCATTTTTGGAAGCATAGTTGATTCTTTGTGAATTGTTCTTCACCAAATGCTTATCATAAGAGAAGCTATAATCAGTTACTTCCTCAATGGCTCTTAGACTTTCCAGGAGTGTCTGATTCTGGAGGTTGATGTTTACATATACTTCTTTTACACTCTTGATTTGGGCACTTAAATCACCCGCTACCATCGTAGTGGTAAATATGATTTGGAGAAAAAGTATTTTAAGTGTGCCTGCCATCAAATACATTAATTGATGTAGTTCTTTTTTCATATTTTTGTATTGTTTAATAGTTGTTATTGAACGTCTGGTGATTACGGCCTGGGAATGTTGTAATCACCGGAGGGCTTTCGGCTTCCGAAAGCCTTCTTTTTGTAAGATCACGTACTCATGGTTTTATTTTTGGTTGATGATGACTTTGTCTTCCTGAATTTCAAATTCAAATTTTTCTACGGCGCCAATGCTGTTCAGGACCTGTCTTAAGCTTTGATCCTCAAATCTTCCAGAATATTGCCACTCATTGAGATTATTCACGTTACTTTGGATTTGGACTCCATACCACTTTTCAAGGGTTGATATTATTTCAAGGCCATTTGCATCATTGAAAATGAGAATTTCATCCTTCCAGGCTACTTCACTCAAATCAAAGTTTGTAACATCTGAAATACCCGTTTTATCACAAGAGACGTAGCTTCCCGGATTAAGCACTACTGAATCTTTCTGACTACTTACCAGGACTTTTCCAGTCACTAAAGCAACTTTTGTCACATTGGTATCAACTATGTTGACGTTAAATGATGTACCAAGAGCTTCAGTAATGGTATTTTCAGACATTACTCTGAATGGCCTTTCTTTATCTTTTGCTACTTCAAAAAAAGCTTCACCCCGGACCAGGTAGACATTCCTGGTATCTCCAAAGGGTTTCTCAAACTTGATTTCAGCTTCTGAATTCAATTTAACTTTAGTACCATCACTCAGATGCAACGTAAGTTTCTGTCCACTTCTCGTTTTTCTTATCTCATACGTGGGGGTTTCAGTAATAATTGGTTCTGAAACCGGGAATAAGGCATAGTACAACATGCCAGATAATAGTATTAACAGTACGATGGCAGCAGCATAAGAGAAGTAATTGGGTTTGAACTTTCTCGGATTATAAGTCCTGAATTTATCTCTCATGTTGAGCGTTTCAATTTTTTGAGAGATCCTGTATTTCAAATCCGCTATTTGCTGTGGATCTTCAACTCTCGACCTGGGCTTCAGATTCTTTATAACTTTTTCAGCATCTTGTGCGGTTTCCCTTAAAATGTCTGAATCACTGATTCTTCGAGCCCATGAGTGATCTCCTGGCTTTCCCAGGTTAACCCATTGTATAAATGAGTCATCCAACAAAAAGTCGGGCACTTCGTAATGTTCAAAATTATTTTTAGAGTATTTCAATTCTTATGAGTGATTAACTACCAATAAATGCCACCGACCTAAGAATTACTTAAAATTATTTCACTTATTTTTTAATATTTTAAATAAATGCAATAATAATTTGATTTCAATAATAATTTTTCATTTTTCTTAGGGTATAGGTATGAGAATTACAGTCCTAAGAGGATAGCTACAACGGATATTAGTAAAATCTTTCTGAGTTTATCGAAAGCTATTGCAGTATTATTATACACCTGCTTCTTAGTCATCTCAAGAATATCTCCAATTTCCTCGGTGGAAAGCTGATTGTAGAATTTTAAAATGAGAATCTTTTTCTGATTGGGGTTCAGCGATTCCAAAGCATTCTGGAGTTTATCAAAAATCTCCGGGTTTTTTACATCTCCTTCTTCAGAAAAATCCTGAAAGTAATCACTGATATGATATGATGCATTTTCTTTCTGGTTCTTTTTAACGACCTTGAATATCCTTCGTTTTAGACACTTTAAAAGATAAAAGTTAATATTATTCGTATCCGAAAGCCTGTCTCTTTTCACCCAGATCTCCACAAAGACATCCTGAATACAATCTTGAAGAATGGTATCTTCCTTGATAAAATGTCTGCCGTATGCAAAAAGGGAGTCAATATACTTATCATATATTGATGTCAAAGCTTCTGAACTTCCAGATTTAAGATCTCTCCACATGTCATCATCATTGGGCATACGGTATGAGATACTTAGATATTCCTCACTCACCCTATCAAATTTAGTAATTTGAAATTCTTTAGGTTGATTAGTTGATAACTTTTAATTTTTTGTAAACAAAAAAAATGGATTTTTTTTACCACCTCTTGAAATTTCTGCATACATACCGAAGTTAAACACCAAGAATGGCTGCCCGTGTACCTTGGCACTTGCCGTTACTTCGCCTGAAGTTTTCCCTGAGTCAATACTATTGAACCCCGACTGTTGTCCCCTTTATTAACCTCTACGGAAAGCTTTTTTTAGTTCATACCCGACATAACTAATCTCTATTTGCTGTTCTCCTATCGGTACATTGATCAGGATGAAATTTCCGTTTATATCCGTTACCACACCTAATAAGATGCCTGCAATTCTGATAGTTGCTGCCGGCAGACCTTCCCTTTCATCTTCACCGATCACCAGACCCCGAATTGAGCCGGACTGACCAAATGATTTGAAGCTGATAACAACTAGTAAAAGAATAATTAATTTGTTTACAGTATATTGACAATAAAATGTTTGTTCTGCAATCGTTACAGGCCAAAGAAAATACTACTATCTGATTTTTAAGTCTAAAAAATGTAGATAAAAGTCCCTTTTTAGAAAGACGTATTCTGAATCTATTTTAAAGTGCTTTTATTAAGAATTTATAAACAGATGTGGACTTGTAATGCAATTCATTTAATTATGGCACCAGTGTTACACGTTTATCTTCCCGGTATTCCTTGGGGGTCATTTGGTATTGACTTTTAAATACTTTGGTGAAATACCGGTAATCTTTAAAGCCACATTTATAGGCGATCTGGGAAACCTTTAAATCTGAATCATCAAGCAGCTGTACTGCCCGTTTAAGACGAAAATTCTTAACAAAACCTTTCGGAGTCTGCCCGGTGAGTGCCTTTATTTTGGTGAATAACAACGCTCTACTCACATGCAGCTCGTCTGCAAACTGCTCGATGGTGAGATTACTATTTTCTATATATTCTTCTGTGAGTTCAACCAGACGGGTTAGAAACTTCTCATCTGTAGAAGTAACCGCAATTTTTTCAGGATCAAAGTTGTGAATGCGGACAATTTTTTTCAGGAATATTTCTCTGGTCTTCACCAGGTTTTTGATTTTCAAAACCAACTCCTCTGAGTTGAATGGCTTGGTTAGATAATCGTCTGCGCCGGTTTCTAATCCTCCGATTTTATAGGCAACAGACGACCTGGCGGTCAATAACACAACGGGGATATGGCTAGTCTCAAGGGTGGTTTTCAGCTTACTACACATGGTGATTCCATCCATGACCGGCATCATCACATCGCTGAGAATAATATCAGGAAGTTCACGCTTGGCCGTATCATATCCTGATTTTCCGTTCGTCTCGATCAGTAGTGTATAGTCATCCTTAAATAGGGTCTTAAGATACTCACAGACATCCGGATCATCCTCTACGATTAATAATTTGGTCTCCTTAATAATATTGGTATCAGACTTCTTTTTTTCATTTACTGCGGTACCCTCTTCCTTTCTATACTGATCATTGGTATGCTCATTTATCATAAGGTCTTTATGATCAAAATGATCCGTGCCCTTTAAAAGTCTCACTACAAACGAAGATCCTCTTTCCACATTATCTTCAATGAAAATGGAGCCTGAGTGCAACTCTACGATCTGTTTGGATAGTGATAGTCCTATACCTATCCCATAATTCGAGTAATTGGTAGTACTTCGCTCATAAAATCGTTCGAATATCAATTCCTTTACTGAATCATCCACTCCTTTCCCATCGTCATTTACCCTCACTTCCACATACTCATCCGTTTCTTTAACAAGGACACTGATGGAACCAAAATCAGGAGTAAACTTGAGTGCATTAGAGATTAAATTAAAGAAAACCCGCTCCAGTTTATCCGCATCATACCACAACATGATGTCCTTATTGTCAGAGATATACTGATAATCGATATTTCTTTTATGGGCTTCATCCTTGAAGGCAAGGTAAATCTCCTGTAGGAAATCATTGATGTGTCCCTCAGAAACCCTCATCTTCATGTGGTCCGTCTCAATTTTCCGGAAAACTAATAATTGGTCTACCAGGTGAGACAGTCTGTGAACATTCCTGAAAACTCCCTGAAGTTTTGTCCTCAATGCTCCGCCGGTATTTTCTGAACGAATCATGTCCTGTAAGGGGCCTAACATAAGAGTGAGCGGCGTCCTGAATTCATGGGTTATATTGGTAAAAAACCGTATTTTCATTTCGTGAGTTCGTACTTGCTCCTGGTTGGCCAGGTGTTCGAGCTGATAAGAGTTTTGTAAACGAACCATCTTGAAAATCAGATAAAGGAATCCAAGAAAAGAAAACGTATAAATGAGATAGGCCCACCACGTTCTGTACCAGGGAGGCATTACGGATATGTTTAAGCTGATCATCACGTCATTCCATATACCATCACCATTGGTAGCCTTGGCTTCAAAGGTATAATCACCCTCACGCTGAAAGTAATAAAAAGCTTCAGTTTTACCTTTGTTATATCTCCAGTTCTCTTCCAGTCCCTTCATTCGATACGCATACTGGATATTGGACGGGTTGGAATAATCAAGACTAGCCAATTTAATTTCCAGGGTGGTGTTATGGTTTTCTAATTGGATCTTCCGGGCCTGCTGACTATCACCTGTATACCTTGATAAGATGGAAGAATCTTTCGCGTTGAAATCATTTAATGATGAAATATTAGTAATTACCAAGTTGGGCTGATATGTACTCCTCTTAATTTCTGACGGATTGAAGTACATTAACCCGTTGCTACTCCCAAACAAAAAAAGACTATTCCGATAATTCAGGCTTGCGTTCTGGCTGTACTCCAGGTTTTTAAGCTCCCCCGCATGCTGATAGCCCATCACCTCGTTAGTTTCAAAATTCAACTTGGCGATTCCGTTATTGGTACTAGTCCAAAGAGATTCAGAATCCGCTAAGATTGAATATATGGTATTACCGGGCATACCATCCTCGTCTGTGTAGCTCGTAAAAGTCCCTGTGAGTTTATCATATCGGTATAATCCCTTATAAAAGGTGCCAATCCAAATTTCATTAGGACGAAAGGAATATATGCTGTAAATGGTAACATTAGGCAGCATCCTTTTAAACCGGACCACTCCTCCTTCAAAACCGATTCTATTCAAGCCATCATTGGTACCCACCCAAAAGTCCCCATCGTAATCCAGGTATAAAACCCTGCAGTAGTTGTCGCTGATGGACAGTGAATCATTGGCATCATACTGATAACTTATAAAACTATTCTCTCCTATCTTTTTGACCAATCCGGCACCGAATGATGCCATCCACATTTGATCTTTGATTACTTCAATATCATAAATGTTATTGCTGGGTAGTGATTCGGAATTCTTATGGTCGTGAATAAATGCCTGTGAAGTATTCCTTGAAACTGAATAGCGCATCAATCCCTTCTTGTAGGTCCCAATCCATAAATCTTCCTTATAGGGATAAATGGATTTAACATTGGTTTCCTTAAGAAGGTTGTTATTTGCAATAAAATTGAAGGTATGGGTTCTGTTATCCCAGATCCCCAATCCCCGGCCCTCTGTCCCAATCCAAATATTCCCCTTATCATCACTAGTAATCGCAGCGATAATATTCTGATCATCATCCGGACCTTCCGGATATGGTAAATCAATATTGAAGCGACTAAAAGATTTATCATAATAATTGATCCCCCTGAAATAGGTTCCAATCCAAATCCCGCCCTTTTTGTCAACATGCAGGGTCTTTATGGAGTTGTTGCTTAAACCCTCGTGAAAGGATCCGTCATTATAAAGATGTCGTAAGCCTTCTTCTACTCCATTAGTTATATAAATGCCATTTGAAGTGCCAATCCATAGATTGCCATCAGTATCAGAAATGATATCTCTTATTCGATTTGTACTAACAGCCTCGGAATTATCCTCGTTGTTTAAATAAGTTGTAATCGAGCGATCGGAAGGATGCCACTTCAAAAGACCTGAATTTTCACAACCGAACCAAAGATTCTTTCTTTGGTCTGCGAATACTTTGTTGATAACCTTGCCAGAAAATATGGCTAATTCAGGGTAAAGCTCCTTTGCCTGGAAGATCTGGTACCATGCTGCTCCACGACTTATCAATAACCCCTGGTCGGAAACAATCCATAGTTGCTGATAACCATCTTCCATAACTTCAGCTACTGCCCCCATCGATTTTCCATCAACTCGAATGAGTGCAAACCCATCACTTTCCTGATCCCAATAATACAAGCCAGAATTGGTGGCAACTATCAACCTGCCTCTGGAGTCTCGTAAGACTTTTATGACATGAATTCCCTGCCCTTCGAAGAAATTATCGAATGAATCGTCCTGGATATTGTACCTGCTGAGTCCTACCTGCGTACCAATCCAGAGTGATTGATCCAGACTGTCATAATAAAGGTTTCTGATGTCATTAGAAATAATTGAAGCGGGATCATTTTCTCGATAAGGATAGACTTTTACTCGGTACCCATCAAACCTGTTCAGACCATTTCGGGTACCAATCCAGATAAAACCATCCTGGTCATGAGTAATATCAAAAATGTTGTTGTTGGACAGACCATCTGCTTTAGAAAGTTTCTTGAAACGAACTTGCTCCTGAGCAAACGCCAATAGAGTTAATCCAGATAATACCAGCAGAAAACAAAATTTCTTCACTTGGCTCATGGGTTTTTTCGTGCGGCATTTACCGCACAATAATATTTTTAAGGTATACAATAAATGGGTGTTTTCTGACACTTGAAAGCAACTTTCACTGTGGTTGTAGACGATTACCTACCTAATTTAAGATTTTAGTGACCTTCATCGATTTTCATACAGAGGTGTTTTGCTAAATCATCTGGATCACAAAAATTCGAAATAATGAATCCTTCAGGAAAAATTATCAAGTCTTTTAACTCCTCACAAGGCCTGGTGCCCATTAACCTATCCTACCTGGAACAAGGAATCTATTTTATCCATGTACACACCCGTGAAAGTGACACCATTCAGAGGGTAGTTAGGGTGAAATGAAGGGAATCCTTTACTATTCAATAGGCACCACAGGTTCTGCAGCTAAAAACCCCAACGATTGTAAAAATTCATCAGCTGCCTGTAGCGTGGCCTTGTATTGATCAAAGTGTTTATAATTAAAAAAGCCGTGCTTTTGATCTTCATATAAGATGAGGTCACACAGGGAACCTACTCTTTCCATAACCTTCGGATAATATTTGGCCGTTTCCACCGGGATAAGCCGGTCATTGGTTCCTAGTAGAAAAAGGGTTGGAGGTACCCCAGACTTCAGGTTGTGAAGTGGTGAAAAATCATGATAATAGTCTATCACCCGATTCGTAACCATAGCCACCTGCACCATTGTCAATGACGGGGTTGAACAAAACCAGAGCATTGGGTTTACAGGATATAGACAAATCATCATTTGGTTCATTAAAGGGGTCTATTACTGCGGTTTGCCACTGCCAGATGGCCACCGGCTGATCCTCCGGCAGCAATCAATCGATCAGGGTCGAAGCCTAAACTGTCTGCTTTGGCTCTAAGAAAACGGATGGCAGATTTTGCGTCTCTTAGGGCAGCAAGAGGAGAGGTTTGATCCAAAATCCTCGTCTGGCTACGTAATTATAAAAATTGAATGCTTAAGATGTCTAATAATATAGTACTAAAAATCTAATGTTATCATTTTCTGTTATGCTTCATCTCTGGTAGAAAAATCTAATTAAGGGGACTTAAAAGTACATTACCGTGACTGGAGGGGAACCTGTTTTTTGATTCTCTTACAATTTTATCAATCTTTAAAGTCGAACAATCTTTGTAACTGATTTAAGCATGTATACCTTTTGGCTGAAAATATATCATAGTAGCATATTTTTCAGTTTTTTAGTCATCACATCCATTGGTTGCTCAAAAACTCCGACTGATGAATTAGGTTACAGCGTTTCCTGGCAAAAGCAGGACTTACTTTTTGAGGATTCGGGAACCAAAGACTGGAACCAAAAGTGGCTCTTGGACGGGACCAAAGCTACCGTTGAATACAGAGATGATGGATTGTATTTTGAGGCCGGGCCGGACTGGAAAAACGACACTTCCCATGCTGTTTTATGGGCGAAAGAAACCTTTGAAGGAAACCTTCTGATTGAGTTTGACTACACCCGTACCGACCATGAAACCCGGGGGGTAAACATCATTTATTTTCATGCCACCGGCAAAGGCGATCATGAATACCCGGAGGATGTATTCGAATGGAGTGATAAGCGAGTGGTCCCTACCATGAGCACCTATTTCCGCAACATGAAAGCCTACCATATCAGCTATGCTGTTGGCAATAGCAATGAAGAAGGTACAAGTGACTACGTTCGGTTAAGAAAATATGAAGCCACACACCGGTTGAGGGGTACGGAGATTTCACCGGATAACTATCATACCGGACTCTTTAGAACCGGAATCACCTATCACATAGCTGTCAGTAAGTTTAACGACATGATTCAGATGTATGTGGAAAACCGATCTAACCCGAAGGAAAGGTCACTTTTTACCTGGTATATCAGTAATGACCCCAATTATAATAAAGGTCGGATAGCCATAAGACATATGTACACACGAGGAGCGATTTACAAAAATTTTGAAGTTTGGGCCATTCAATGATCCCAACTAATAAATCTACCATAAACCAAAACCTGAATACTGAAAATGAAGTCTCTGAAGATTTTACTGCTTTGCTTTTTAGCGGGCATGTTCGCCTGCCAACCAACTGAAAAAGTATCCATTCAAAAAGAGGGTGACCTCCTGACCATTACCGGCCTTCTTCCGGATGACGTAACATCCATAAAGGTCCAGATTTACAGCGACCGGAATGACACCATCTCCAGATATCTGGAGATCTCACCACTCAATCCGGAACGGGAAAAACTATCCACTTCTTATCAGGAGCTTAAATGGGACATCTTTTATCCCGTTGTTGATCTGGCTCTTTATGAAGGCATCAATGCGGAAATGGTTTTTGACATTCCCATTGATTCCCCCTACTCGATTAATGGAATGTTTCATCAGGAGATCTCTCACCTGGATAAAGGCAGAGCCGTCATTCCATCCAGCTTGCTACAGCAATGGGAAAACAATTTTTACGTAAATAATGGAGATGCTGCAGTTTCCTCATTTTATCTCACAGAAACGGTTGATGTTGAAAAAACATTGAACCTGCAATACAGACTGCTTACCTCAGACTGGGGAGGAGAAATTGTTATCAAAAATGCAGAAACCAATCAGGAAATAAACCGGGTGAAAATTTCTGATCCTCTGGTTAACCCACTTCAGGGTTCGTTGTCAGGATATGATGAAAGTGACCTCAGCCGGGAACGGTTGTTGAAATCGTTGACTGCTACCGCCCAATTCACTATAGGCTGTCAGGATCAATCACCAAACGGATTAACTAGAGGCGGGTTGAATTTATTCTACGATCTTGATGCAAAAACTTACCGACGACCAACATGGGTGTGGGGTTGGGGACCTTCCATTAAGACCCTTATAGCGTCGGCTGAATATCCCGAAATCCAAAAAAGTATTTCCGCAGAAGCCTTGATAGAAACCGCTACCGAAATCGGAGAAGCCTCTTTGCGCTTTCAAATGAAAGACCCAAAATCTCCCGCTTATGGGGTGATCGTAAGTCGTTGGAGTGAAAACAAAGGAACCCTTCTTGAAAACTATGGATTTGAAGAATATTACAGTGTGGCTGATGCGCAGTTCCTGGTCGGTTGGGGCTGGATACCTCTCTATGAGTTGACCAAAGATGAACGTTACCTCAAAGGTGCACAGCTCATGACTTCAGCTACTGACAGGCTTACACAGCAGTTTGACTTACTACCCATGGACTACATGATCCGTGCCTCTGCCTGGAAAAATTATGCCCTGAATGAACAGGGGTTTGCCACGGAAGGCATCAATGAACTGTACAGGGTGAACCCCAATCCATTGTACCCAAAAATTGGGGATGAATACATGAAAATGCTGATGAAAAAGTTTGAGACTCCATCGGGCATCTGGAACCGACTCTACCGGATCGAACAACAAAAAGCCGAACCAACTCAGTATCACACACGAGGTGTTGGTTGGGCTATGGAAGGGTTGATTGCGGTGTATGAGCTGACTGGTGACCCCTCCTATCTCAATAAGGCGGTTAAAATGGGGCAACATCTGATAGACAACCAACTTGATGACGGCAGCTGGTCGTATGATTTCAAATCACAAAACCCTGGTGAAGTAAGTGAAAAAGGTACCGCCTTATGGAGTCTTCTCTTTTACAAGCTCTACAGGTTTACAGAAGATCCAATGCATCTGAAAACTGCCAGAAAGGCACTTTTGTGGTGCCTGAATAATCAGTACGATGGTCCGGACCTTCATGCACATGGAGGCTTGGTTGGGCTATCCAGACAGTCAGGAGTGGTCTATCGTCAATGGTTTCCACTGGCTTGTACTTATTCCTCCGGATTCTTTGGTTTGGCGGTTATAGAAGAACTAAAAATACAGGATAGTGAAAGCTAGCAGGTCATAATAGCACTGATCATCCTGCTTCCAGTTCTGGGAGTGGCCACCTCTACCACAATCCCGAAATAAGTGGAAGTCCGGTATGTGTGTTAAAATGCCTGGATGGCAGTGGAAAAAATCTAATATAAGTGTAAGAAAGTATAGGCTTTGGACAATTGGTCTGTGGTCTACCTGACTTGATCTATCTTGTCTTATTCATATTCTTTACACATTCCGTGGCCAGTTCGACTATAGCTAAATCAGGGGTTTAAAGGTTCTAAATCCAACCATATCAAATGACTTTAATAAATAGAAAATTCAATGATTATCTCAAAAATATACGCCTTGCTCCTGTTAATACTACTTACGGGATGCACGGTCAAAATGAAAGAGTCGCCGCCATCAGAAAGCCTGGTGATCAAAAATTTCACATTCGCCGAAAAACAAACGGAAAAGATGCTTCAAACCATTGGAGACTCTGACAAAAATCCGCGAAATACCGAAGAGGATGGGAGTTTGAGATTAGTCGCTTCCTCGGACTGGACCAGTGGATTTTTCCCGGGTAATCTCTGGCACCTTTATGAGTTTACCGGAGATGAAGAATGGAAAAATGCCGCACAGGAATTTACCGGCAATGTAAAAGACCAACAATGGAATGATGGCACCCATGATATGGGTTTTAAGATGTATTGCAGCTTTGGCAATGGGTTGAGATTAACCCAAAATCAGGAGTACAAAAAAATTCTCTTACAAAGTGCCCGTACCCTAATTACCCGATTCAATCCGACTGTTGGTGCCATCAGGTCCTGGGATCACAATTCGGATAAGTGGCAATATCCGGTCATTATTGATAATATGATGAATCTGGAACTTCTCTTTTGGGCTACAAAAGCTTCAGGCGATCCTACTTTTTATGATATTGCCAAGTCGCATGCAACAACGACACTCCGAAATCACTTCAGAGAAGACTTTAGTTCGTACCATGTACTGAATTACGACACGCTTACGGGAGAGGTACTCAATAAACACACCCATCAGGGGTATTCACATGAGTCCGCCTGGGCCAGAGGTCAGGCATGGGGACTTTATGGTTTTACAATGTGTTATCGGGAAACCGGCCATGAACCTTTTCTCGATCAGGCTAAGAAGATTGCGGCCTACTTGCTAAATCATTCAAAAATGCCAGATGATCTGATCCCCTATTGGGATTTTGATGATCCCGCCATCCCAAACGCCACCAGGGACGCCTCCGCAGCTGCGATTATGGCCTCCGCTCTTTACGAGTTGAGTAGTTACGTAAAAGAAGAAAAATCAAGGTTTCTCGGCACTGCAGATAAGATACTAAATAGCCTGTCATCTGACAGATACCGGGCACAAATTGGAAAAAACAATTACTTTCTGCTTACACACAGTACCGGAAACCTGCCTAAAAATTCCGAAATCGATGTTCCCATCATTTATGCAGATTATTACTTCTTAGAAGCCAATTTGAGAAAATGGGAACTGGAAATGGAGAAAACACTTAACCTGGTCTCAGAGTAGCGGCCTGATAAAATCTTTGTAAACCACAGAATAAATCTTGACTGATATGATTAAAAAACGAAAAGTTTCCATTTTTCTATCCCTATTGATGGTCATCAACTATGCCTCTGCTCAGGATGGATGGAAGAACCATATTGCCGATAACAAGCTGGGCAACTGGAAGCAACTGTACCAAAGACACCTACAGTGATTTCATTTTGGAGTATGAAGTCTACATGGATACCCGATTAAATTCGGGAGTTATGGTCCGCGGTCAGAGCCTGGAGAGTTACATGGACGGACGAGTGCATGGCTACAAGGTAGAACTTGACCCAACAGAAAGAGGCTACAGCGAGGGAATTTATGATTAAGCCCAAAAAAATGGTTTTGGTGAGATCAGACGATGTGCCCAGTCCGGCTGCCGTACGATACGGTTGGTACAACTACTTCAAAGGAAACCTATTCGATACAAGTCTTTTGACCGCAACTAGTTTCAGGTCCGATAATTGGGACAGTGCGACCACGACTACTTTTAATAAAAAAAAAGGAATGATTCTATTAAAATAAATACAATGAAAAAGATACTATTGCTATCCTGTTTCTGGGTGCTTTTCACAGGCTCATACGCTCAGCAAAAGAAGATTTGGAATGAAACGGAAGCAGAAAAAACCGAGCGGCTTGTCTGGTGGACACACGACCGTTTTGGTATGTTCATTCACTGGGGCACTTATTCCCTTGCAGGACGCCATGAATGGGTCAAGAAAAGAGAACGAATAGATGACGAAACCTACCAGCAGTATTTCGATCATTTCAATCCTGATCTTTACAACCCAAAAGAATGGGCAAAATTGGCCAAAGTAGCTGGTATGAAATACGCGGTCATTGGCTCCAAGCATCATGAGGGCTTTACCTTATTTGATTCGAAGTATACCGAGTACAAAGTCACCAATACCCCTTATGGCAAAGATGCACTGAAAGAATGGGTGGAGGCTTTTCGGGCAGAAGGACTGAAAATCGGATTCTATTACTCTTTGATTGACTGGCATCATCCCGAATACACCATCGATCGGATCCACTCGAAGAGTATGGAGACGCAAGCGGAATATGATGAGCTCAACAAGGATCGCGATATGTCAGTGTACCGTCAGTATTTGAAGAACCAGGTGACCGAGATCTTAACGAATTACGGGAAAGTTGATATCCTTTGGCTCGACTATTCTTTCCCGGGTGAATTCGGCAAAGGGCGAGACGATTGGGGCTCAATCGAACTTATCAAACATGTAAGGAAACTACAGCCTGAGATCATTGTGAATGACCGGCTGGACTTAAAAGAGTACTGGGGAGGCTGGGATTTTACCACTCCGGAGCAGTTTAAAGTGAAGGAATGGCCTACTTACGACGGTAAAAGAATTCCCTGGGAAACCTGTCAAACCTTCAGTGGGTCCTGGGGCTATTACCGTGATGAACTAACCTGGAAAGACAAGAAACAATTACTGGTATTGCTCATTGAATCCGTGAGCAAGGGAGGAAACCTTTTATTAAATGTAGGTCCCACTGCCCGGGGAAACATTGATTATCGGGCTCAGGAATTATTATCTCAAATGGGTGATTGGATGAAATACAATTCCAGGGCTATTTATGGTTGTACACAAGCTCCGGACTCCTTTGAAGCTCCTGCCAATTCCCTGCTAACTTATAATCCCACTACGAATCGTCTATACATTCATCTGCTGGATTATCCCTTGCAAAACTTTACCTTACCAGGAATGGAGGGTAAAATCGATTATGTCCAGTTTCTGCACGATGCATCTGAGATTAAAATCGCTCCGCTCAAAGGACACCATATGGAAGATGAGGCAATCGCAGCTACAGATGTGAATATACTCTTGCCGGTTAATAAGCCTCCCATAGAAATTCCTGTTATCGAGGTTTTTCTGAAGGATTGATTCCTAACTCTTAGTATGATAAGCTATACTTTGAAATCCAATGAAGAAAAGAACAATAGTCTTTGAATTATTTGCGGCAATAATAATTACAATTCTTTTGGTGTCTTGCAAGGCGGACAAGACTCCACCAAATATCATTGTCATATACAAAATCAAATTAATATACTCTTCTCATACAACGTATTATAAACCAACATTGGCAGTGAATAACTAATGAGAAAGTATTAAACTACTAAGTTTAAAACTGATAAAATGTTAAAAAGCACAGTAATCATAAAATCCCTATCCATACTTTTATTAATTCTGTTTTGGTCGTGTGGCACGAATTATCAGGCTCCACCCAACATCATACTGATCCTGACGGATGATCAGGGGTATGGAGACATTTCAGCGCATGGCAGTCCGGACGTCTCCACACCAAATATGGACCGTTTGAAATCACAGGGAATAAGTCTGGAGGATTTTCAAGTTAGTCCAACTTGCTCCCCAACTCGGGCAGCCATCTTGACAGGCAGGCATCCATTTAAAAGTGGTGTTACGCATACCATACTAGAAAGAGAACGAATGGCTTTAGGGATTACGACCTTACCGGAAGTTTTAAAAAAAGGAGGCTATACCAACGGAATCTTCGGTAAATGGCATTTGGGAGATGATTTAGCATATCAGCCTGAAAGTCGTGGATTTGATGAGGTATTTATTCATGGTGGAGGTGGCATTGGACAGGCTTATGCTGGTTCTCTAGCAGACGTACCCGGTAACCGCTATTTTGATCCGGTCATTAAATACAATGGCACCTTTGTAAAAACACAAGGTTTCTGTACGGACATATTTTTTACCCAGGCCATATCTTGGATCAAAATGAAAGCCAATGCCAATCAGCCATTTTTCGCTTTTATCGCGACGAATGCACCTCATTCACCTTACATAGCCCCTGACACCTACAAGGAGAAGTTTAAACAAAAAAATTACACGGAAGAGGCGCAGGGCTACTATGGAATGATCGAAAACATTGATGATAATTTGGGGGTTCTCATGGATAAACTGGATGCCTGGGATCTGGCAGATAATACGATACTTATTTTCATGTCAGATAATGGAAAGGGATTAAGAGATAGGCAAGAAACGGATGGACTAACCTACAATGCCGGCATGAAGGGTTTGAAAGGAAGCGTAGATGAAGGAGGAACCAGAGTTCCGTTTTTTATCAGTTGGCCCAATGAATTCACCTCCGGTACAGAGGTTGATGTACTTCTAAACCACTACGACCTGCTACCAACACTGGCGGATATAGCCGGAACTGATGTATCGGAATTACCCAATTTGGATGGGCAAAGCTTCCTTCCCTATTTAAAAAATACTTCGAAGACTGCACCAGACAGGTATCGTTTCTTTCACAGAGGTAGATGGCCTCTGAATCCTGAAAATGCGAATGGTCAGGAAGGGAGTGAACACTGGATTGGAACTGTACAAAACTCCAATCCTGATAACTGGAAATACCAGAACTATGCGGTGCGAAATGAACGGTTTCGACTCGTCGATGACAAAGAATTGTATGATGTAATCAATGACCCGGGTCAGGAAAATAATATCATAGCTGAATATCCGGAAGTAATGGCTGAAATGAAAAGTGCTTATAGTGAGTGGTGGGAATCAGTCAGGCCTATGATGGTGAATGAAAATGTTCCTTTAGCAACGTACAAACCCTATTGGGTAGATTACCAAAAACAACTGAAAGCTGGAAAGGTAGACGCCTGGAAACAGCCAGATTTGGATTAATTATAATGTTGGGTTACATTATTTTAGATGAATTGAAGCACCATCGGACGCATAGTCGCAATTACTAGATCATGAAAACCTTATTCCTGTTACGCCTATCCATGATGTTGCTATGTCTAGGTGGTTATTCGCCCAGGGAGAATACCTTTAAAAGACCAAACATAAAATATGTTTTAGCCGATGATCTGGGCTATGACGACGTATCTGTGTACGATGATTAGTGCATAGCGGGTCGGGCTATTATCCATCCTCAGATTCCCCCTCATAAGTAGTCAATTTAGCTATTTTTTTTAGCTTTTCCTTTGGTCTGGTAGGAAGTGTTACATCGTATAAAACTCGTTATAGCTTAATGATACGAGATTTCCACCTATAATTTGAAAAGAGGAAAGCGTTTCATTGATTCACCAATCCGAAACCATCGAAATTAGTGAGTGATCGAAGGGAAGGTTACAAAATTATGTGCTAAAAATTGTACTTAAGCGGATATAAGTTTGTAATAGTTATCATACATGTAATGCGAAAATTTCTTTGTGCAACATTTATTTTCATTTCTATTGTGACTCTGGCAGCTGAATACCCGAGGAATGATGAGCATGCATTTAATGTGCGGAGTTTTCAGTTGCCAATGGAAACACAACTCCAAGCACTGGAGCAGGATAAGTATGGCTTTATTTGGATCGGGACTGAGAGCGGCCTTTGGAGGTGGGATGGGGGTAATTTCAAGCATTATCAGAAAAACACACAGGATAGTACAGCCCTCACCAGTAACCGCGTTTCCAGTATTTATGAAGATTCGGAAGGGGTGATGTGGGTAGGTACTTATGGTGGTGGTTTGCTTCAATATATACGAGATTGTGATTGTTTCAAGCGCTATATTCATGATCCTGCGGATCCAAATAGCTTGAGCTTCAATGAGGTTAAGATCATTTTTGAGTCTAGTGGGGGAGAATTATACATTGGTACAGACGGTGGTGGATTGAACGTTTTGGAAAAGAGCACAGGTCGATTTCTTCATTATAAATATGATCCTTCAGATGAAAGCACCATCAGTCACAACAATATCCTTTCTATGACTGAAAGTCCTGATGGGAAGCTATACGTTGGCACCTGGAAAGGTTTAAATGTTTTTGATCGAGCACAAGGAACTTTTAAACGGATTTTTAATGACTATGAACCCAAGGTACAGCATCACTTTTCACTGGTTCACTATGGTGGTCAGTTGCTAAGCGCGATTCCTCCAGTGGTCAGGCTTACTGAAACTAACCAGCTAAAACCTATTGATAAAGGTTACAGTGGATTAGCTATGCAAAGCTTATCTAAACGAATTATAGACCAGAAGGGAAGGCTTTGGTTAGCTACTCATAAGGGAATATCCATATTGAATTCTGATCTTGAGGAGGAACATCTCATTTCAATGAGTAACTTTTTTGACGAACAGGATAATAGCATTAGAAAACTAATACATGGTAAAGGAACCGGGGAAACCTGGGTGTTGGGGGATAGAGGAAAGTTTTTTTTGATAGAACAAAGCCAGCCCATTTTTAGGTCATTTCTTGTGAAGGATAGAGTTTGGAATTTTACAGCCACTCAAAATTATTTCTGGATATCTAACGGTAGTGAAGTGCAGGTATATTCCAGAAAAGATGAGAAGAGCGTAAATACCTTGTCATTTTTAGGAAGCAACATAATAGTTGAATCTCGCGATGGGAAGACAATCTTTGTTGTTGACGGAATTAATGTCTACCAATTTGATGAATCCGGAAAACTGATTCGAAAGGATCCATTAAACTTTGAAACGCGCCCCACATGCCTGGAGGTAACTTCGGATTCTACTCTTTGGATAGGTCGGGTTTTGGGGGCATCTCTGTATAGGCTAAATGATGGTTCAGTAACTCATTTTGACTGTGATCCGGATGATCCTGACGGAATAGGATATTTCCATTTAGTTCAGGATATTTACCAACGATCTCCTAATGAAATATGGCTAGGAACCATTGGTTCTGGCCTGGTCAGGTACAATACTTCTACACAAACATTTACACAATTTCAGCACCAGATAGGAGACGCCAGTACAGTAAATGGCCACTTTATTACTTCTATTAAGGAAGACTCCCATGGCAGGTTATGGATATCCAGTTTAACAGGTCTTTGCTATCTTAATGAAGATGAAAAGACATTCACCTGGATTAATCATGACTCTTTTCGTGATGTGGCAGTTAATACTTTTCAGGAAGATCGTAATGGGATATTTTGGGTAGGGAGCAGAGATGAGGGTATTTATCGGTTAGATACGGAAACAAATGAGCTCCAATTTCTAAATAAAACAAATGGTTTGGTTTCTAATCATATACTGGATAGCGAAAAACTACAAGATGGAAGGCTTGTATTTAGCACGGAAGATGGTCTTGTGATTTTTCAGCCAGAGGATGTTCAGCCAAGTAAAAGAAAACCCAATGTTTACCTTTCTGATCTGCTGATTAACAACGTACAGGTTAAACCAGGTTCCAGGCACCTCAATAAAAATATCCTGATGGCAGATGAAATCAGAATGGATCACACTGATTATAAGATGGAAATTGCATTTCAAGCCATTCATTATTATAAGAATGACCGCTGTCAATATGCCTATAAGCTGGAAGGGTTTGATGAAAACTGGGTAGTATCTAAAGGTTCGAACAGGGCTACCTATACCAATATTCCCGCTGGAGACTACACCTTTAAAATAAAGGCCAGTAATGAAGATGGAATCTGGAATGAGGAGGCCAGACAAATAAATGTATCTATTGCTCCGGCATTTTGGCAATTGCCTCTTGTGAAGGGAACAGCATTTGTATTATCTGTGATTATATTGATGCTGATTTTGTGGCTAATCAAGCTTCGGGAAGAGTCAAAAGGCAAGTTTAGGTTAGAGAAAGAACGCGTAAGGCATGCAGAGGAGATAACGCAAATGAAATTGCGCTTTTTTACCAACATATCACATGAGATTCGTACCCCTTTATCGCTGATATCTTCCCCACTGGAAAAATACATTCGAGACCGTGTTTCACCAAAGCAAGGTGTGCTGGACATGATGTATAAAAATAGTAACCGTTTGTTGGAACTGGTAAATCAAATACTGGATTTTCAGAAGCTTGAAAGTGAGCAACACCCCTTAAAAGTCTCAAAGCAACAAAATCTTGTGTTGTTCAAAAACATTGAAGAAGCCTACTCATATTGGGCTTCAGATAAAGACATTCGATTTGAGGTATGCTTACCAGAACGGGTTCCTTCAATTTGTTTCGATGCTGACGTGCTTGAAAAAATTGTAACCAACCTGGTATCTAATGCATTTAAGTTCACAAAAAAACAGGGAGAAATTACTTTAAAAGTTGTGATTGAAGAGGCGGTCAATGAGAATAATGAAATCGCTCATGGTTTTATGATAATTGACTTGAAAGACAATGGGAGGGGGATTCCAAAAGATGTCCAGAATAAGATATTTGATCGATTTTATCAATTGGATAACGAAGAAATGGCCGCAGTGGGAAGTGGTATAGGCCTTTCGCTTGTTGCAAGCTTGGTAGCCCTGCATAAAGGAACCATAGAACTGGAAAGCGAAGAAGGTAAAGGAACGCGGTTTGAGGTTCGGATCCCAATTGGGCTACAGGATTATAATCATCATAAAATCACCGAACAGCAGATAAATGGAAGCTCCGAAATAGCTCTTGAAAGCACTGTCGTGCTAATAATTGAAGATCATGAAGATATCCGTGAATACCTGAGAATCGAATTAAATGATATATATGAAGTTATAGAAGCTGAAAATGGGAAGGTCGGTTTACAAAAGGCCATGAGCGCCATTCCGGATGTGATTATATGTGATATAATGATGCCTGAAGCAAATGGTATTCAGGTAGCCAACCAATTGAAAAACAATGAACTTACGGCTCATATCCCGATCTTATTTTTAACAGCAAAGAGTTCTGTTCATGATAAGTTAGAAGGCCTTTCTGCTGGTGCCGAAGATTACATACATAAGCCATTTAATGTTCAGGAGGTGAAATTAAAAATTCACAATCTTCTTGAGACCCGAAAGGCTTTGGTAAAGAGATATCAGATACAGAAGGAGGACAATCACAGAGCATCGAGAGAAGATTCATTCCTCTTCAATGTTAATCAGGTAATTGATCAGCACCTGGATGATACGGAATTTACCATTGAATATTTGTGTAATACCTTAGGAGTGGGGCGTTCACAATTATACCGAAAAATAATGGCTTTAACTGGGAAGTCAATCATTGAGTATATCAATAGCTACAAGCTTTCTAATGCAATGGATATGCTCCGTACTGGTCATTATACAGTGAAGGAGGTGGCTTTTAAGGTTGGCTATAATGACAATTATTATTTTAGTCGTTCTTTTAAAAAGGAATTCGGACATCCACCATCATTTTACCAGAAGAAATGATTAGACCCCTACCGTGAAATGATTTTTAGAGATAAGTTCTAATACTGCGGAATTTTATCGTTTCACTCATTTTATCCATCATTTTGATCAATTTATCCATCCTGTCTGATTGCCTATTATCCTTATTTGTGGATTGTAAATTCAGCACAAAATGGATAACCTATCCAATAACAGAAGAGACTTTATTAAAAAGAGTGCACTAGCTGCCACTGCTCTAAGTTTGCCAACTATGGGGTTTAATTTTATTACCCGCCCCATCCTTGACGAAAAGGTTATTGGACATGGTAAATTTAAATACAGAGTGCATAAATCGTGGGGCAATCTGGACCCCAATTCTACACCTGTTAAAAATTGCCATGAGATGGTGCAGGATAGCCAGGGTCGCTTGCTCATGATTACAGATGAGGTCAAAAACAACATCATCATTTATGATAAATCTGGTAAACTGCTTGATACCTGGGGTACGGAGTTTTCAGTTGGTCACGGCCTCACGCTGTTTGACGAGGGAGGTGAAGATGTTTTATTTATTTGTGACCCCAGTAAAGAAAACCCACGTGTGGTCAAAACCACAATTGACGGTAAAATCGTAATGGAGTTGCCTGATCCCAGGGAGTTGGGGCTCTATAATAATGGAGACCCGTATAGACCCACTGAGTCTGCAGTAGCTCCAAATGGAGAAATTTTTTATGTCTCAGACGGATATGGCTCACAATGGATTTTGCAATTTGACAATAAAGGTGAGTTTATCCGCAAGTTTGGAGGCAAAGGTGATGCTGATTCACAATTTAGCACAGCTCATGGAGTAACCATTGATGCTCGTGACCATAGCAACCCTACCTTATTATGCACCTCTAGAGGACACAATGCATTCAAACGATTTACACTTCAAGGACAATATTTATCTACAATTTTTCTTCCAGGAGCATTTGTCTGCAGAGCAGTAATAGATGACCAAAACATCTATTCGGGTGTGTGCTGGTCAAGGTTGAAATACCTAAATCAGACACCTGACTCTGGTTTTGTTACCATACTGAATCAGGATCATCATGTAATATCCAATCCCGGGGGAACCAAACCCGAATACAAAAAGGGAAAATTACAACTGATGATACAGGATGATCCTGTTTTTAAGCATTGTCATGATGTATGTGTGGATGAAGACAAAAACCTATATGTCTGTCAATGGAATGCCGGGAAGTCATACCCAATAAAACTTGAACGAATATGATTAAATGCGGATTAGCTTTTTTCAGCTTTTTGGTAGTAGTTATTTATTCCTGTAATAATCAATCTGATGGAGAATTAGGGTTCGGTACATCTTCTGAACTACCGGAAGTTTTAGATTACAATTTCCACATCCGGCCAATCTTGTCAGATAAATGCTTTGCCTGTCACGGTCCGGATGCCAACACAAGAGAGGCCGGATTGCGACTGGATACTCCGGAAGGTGCATATGCCGCATTGCAGGATCAGGAAAAGAAACATGCCATTGTTCCGGGAAAACCGGAGGAATCCGAGGTGTTCTTACGAATTACGTCAGAGGATTCAACAATGCTAATGCCACCCAAAAATGCTAACTTGAAACTAAGCTCCCGGGAGGTAAAGATATTAGAGAAATGGATCAAACAAGGCGCTGAATACAAGGAGCACTGGGCATTTGTTCCTCCCGTAACTCCCGACATTCCGGATATCAAGTATAAGGAGTGGCCTGAAAATGAAATTGATTATTTTGTACTTAAGCAAATCGAATCCCTCGGTCTGAAGCCCAACGAAAGATCTGATAAGGAGCGTTTGCTTCGAAGAGTTTCATTTGATTTGACAGGACTCCCTCCAAGCCTGGAAATGCAAGATGTCTTTTTGGCTGATAACTCTGAAAATGCCTATGAACACCTGGTGGATGAATTACTCAGTAATGAGCACTATGGTGAAAAGATGGCGATTCACTGGCTGGATATTGCACGGTATGCGGATTCTCATGGCTATCAGGATGATGGTTTTCGTACCATGTGGCCATGGAGGGATTGGGTAATCCATGCCTTCAATGAAAATTATTCATTCGATAAATTCTTAACCTGGCAATTAGCCGGAGATTTACTCCCAAACAAAAAAGTTGAAGCCATTTTGGCTACTGGTTTCAACAGAAACCATAAGATTACCCAGGAAGGTGGAGTTATTGATGAGGAATATCGAATAGAATACGTAACTGATCGTACCAATACATTTGGAAAAGCCTTTTTAGGGTTGACTTTTGAGTGTGCAAAGTGCCACGACCACAAGTATGACCCCATTTCGCAAAAGGACTATTTCAGCACCTTTGCTTTCTTTGATAAGGTGCCCGAAAAAGGCATTTTTGGAGTAATTGGTGAGTCTTTTGCAGATCCTCCTAACATGAAAATTACTGATGAAATGGTTGAGGATATCCTCACATTTATCAATAAGAAGCCCGGGGATCCTGTAGAAGTGATGGTAATGAAAGACTCGGTCGGGATACGTACAACGCATGTTCTCGATAGAGGTAACTATGATGCTAAAGCAGAAGAAGTTACACAAAGTGTGCCAAAAGCAATCATGGAGTTTGATACCATGAGATTTGACCAAAACAGGAAAGGACTGGCAGAATGGTTACTGAGTCCGGAAAATCCACTGACAGCACGTGTATTTGTAAATCGAATCTGGCAGGAGATATTTGGAAAGGGAATTGTAAAAAGTACAGGCGACTTCGGAATGCAGGGTGACCTGCCAACACATCCTGAATTATTGGATTGGTTGGCTAAAGACTTCCAGAAAGATTGGGACATCAAACGTCTGGTGAAACAAATGGTCATGTCTTCGACTTACACACAATCCACCAAGGTGTCAGTAAAGAAACTAGAGATCGACCCGGAGAATAAGTACCTCTCCAGGGCTTCACGGACTCGACTCAATGCTGAGATGATACGAGATATGGTACTGGCTTCCAGTGGATT
The DNA here is from genome assembly GCA_965243485.1 of Cyclobacteriaceae bacterium. Taxonomy (GTDB): domain Bacteria; phylum Bacteroidota; class Bacteroidia; order Cytophagales; family Cyclobacteriaceae; genus UBA7330. Next base: position 194,585 of record CBDEVP010000001.1, read on the forward strand.
GCTCATACCAAAAATTGGTGGACCAAGTGTAAAACCGTACCAGCCGGAAGGACTATGGGCTGCTGCCACATCCGGAAGAGGTCTACTTAAGGAGTATATCCAGGACAGAGGAAATAAATTATACAGGAGAGGTATTTATACTTTTATTAAAAGGACCGTTCCGCCTCCAGTCATGCTCACATTTGATGCATCTTCACGTGATCAGTGTGAAGTAAGACGCCTCACAACAAGTACCCCTCTGCAAGCGCTTATAATGTTAAACGATCCAACGGTACTTGAAGCTGCCCGTGTGCTTTCGGAAAACCTCAATGAAACTCAACTCACTGATGAGGAAAAAGTAATAATGGCTTTTAAGCGCATTGTATGTCGCAACCCCAAAGAAGATGAATTGGAATTACTGCATAATTACTTTGAGGAGCAGCTGGCACATTTCAATGAAAATCCGGACTTGGCCAGTGAATTTACTGACGTTGGAGATTATCCTGTCAGGGAAGGTAGAAACGAGGTACGTGTAGCTGCATTGATGCAGGTTATTCACACCATTTACAACCTAGAAGAAACAATAACAAAAAGTTGATTTGATATGGACAAGGAATTTTTTGAAAATAGGCTCAATATCAATAGAAGACATTTTTTGGGAAAAATGGCTTTAGGTGTAGGTAGTGCTGCACTAGGGTCCTTACTGGTACCCGATCTGTTTAAAGGATCACCGTCAGCGATGACCGATCTTCCTCCCGGAATAAAGCATTACGCGCCTAAGGCAAAACGCATTATTATGTTGGTGCAAAATGGTGCCCCATCCCAGTTAGAGAGCTTTGATTATAAGCCGCTACTAAACCAAATGCACGGGGAAGATTTACCTGAATCTGTTAGAGGTGGTCAAAGGCTTACAGGCATGACAGCCGGCCAGGATCGTTTTCCATTGGTGGGGTCCAGATTTGGTTTTAACCAATATGGCCAGTCAGGGACCTTGGTTAGTGAACTATTTCCAAACATCGCTAAGATCACCGATGATATTTGTGTGATTAAAACCATGCACACGGAGGCTATCAATCACGATCCGGCATTGACTTTTATACAGACAGGAGCTCAACAAGGAAACAGACCCAGTATGGGTGCCTGGATGAGCTATGGGCTGGGAAGTGAAAACAAAAACCTTCCGGCTTTTTGTGTATTGTTATCCAAAGGGGAGGGTAACGGACAAGGAGTTTACTCTAAACTTTGGTCCAATGGTTTCCTGGATAGCATCCACCAGGGTGTACAGTTTAGTGCCAGTGAAGATCCAATCTTGTACCTCAATAATCCCGATGGAATTGATAAGAAAAGCCGAAAGCAAATGTTGAATCACCTGGCTGAGCTTAACTCAATGGGATTTGAAGAATTTGGTGACCCAGAAATCCATACCAAAATTAAACAGTATGAAATGGCATACCGCATGCAGACTGCAGTACCAGAGGTTACTGATATCTCCAAAGAACCGGATCATATTATCAAGATGTATGGTTCCGATTGTCTGACACCAGGTACGTATGCGTCCAATTGTCTGCTCGCCCGTAAGCTATCTGAATCAGGCGTTCGTTTTGTGCAGCTGTACCACCAGGGATGGGATCAGCACAACAATCTGGTGACTGATATGCCTAAACAGGCTAAAGATGTAGATCGCGCCTCAGCAGCATTAGTCAGGGACTTAAAACAACGTGGATTGCTTGATGAAACACTGGTAATCTGGGGTGGTGAGTTTGGGCGAACCAATTATTGCCAGGGTAAGCTTACAGAAGACAACTACGGTAGAGATCACCACCCTAGGTGTTTCAGCATATGGATGGCCGGTGGTGGTGTGAAATCAGGGATCACTCATGGTGAAACAGATGAATTTGGCTACAATATTGTCAAAGATCCAGTACATGTTCATGATTTACAGGCCACTATTTTGCACCTCATGGGTCTTGACCATGAAAAGCTCACTTACAAGTACCTCGGAAGAAGGTTCCGTTTAACAGACGTGCATGGCAGTGTTGTTAATAATATTATTGCCTAACAATGGTGAAAGTTAAAAGTATTATTTCCTGGTCTGCCTTCGGTCTGCTGTGTTTGCTTACTGTACTTCTGATTTTTGAGGACGGGGTCGTTATTCCGGTTTGGTTACAGCCGGCAGGCAGGATGCATCCGCTGGTTTTGCATTTTCCCATTGCTTTTGTCTTTCTGCTGGTTTTGCTGGATCTTTTCAAAAAATATCTCGGTACTGGTGTTTACCAAGTAGCGAGTGGGTTTTTAATCAATTTAACTGCCTTATTTACAACCCTTGCGGTTGTTCTAGGCTTTTTCCTGTATAAGGAGGGGTACGATAGTCAGGTAATGGCCTTACACAAATGGTCGGGTGTAGCTGTTGGTTATCTGAGTTACATACTGCTTATTATTCCTTTTCATTCAGTGTTTTATAAAGTTACATTATACTTCAGCTTCATTGTGGTAATCATGGCCGGTCACTTTGGTGCCGGTCTGACACACGGGAGTGATTTCCTGCTGGAACCTGTAAGGCAGGACAAAAAGGTATCTATTCAGGACACCACTCTTTTTGTTTCTGTCATCCAGCCAATTCTTACTACGAAGTGTCATAGCTGTCACAACGCGGACAAGCACAAGGGGGGTCTGGATATATCAAGTTTAGCGGCCATTAAAAATGGTGGTGAAAATGGGCCCCTATGGATTCCCAACAACCCTAGCAAAAGTGCAATTATTCACCGGGCCTTGCTTCCGGTAGCGCACAAAGAACACATGCCTCCTAAAGGCAAAGAACAACTTACAGAACTGGAAGTTCAATTACTTCACAAATGGATAGGAGCTGGAGCCAATGAGCAACTTTTCCTGACTGATTTGTCTGAATCTGATACACTCGCTTTGCTGGCAAGAAATTTTATTGACGTTGGAAATAAAGGAAGCGACTATCGTTTTTCTTTTGTAGAACAGGATATAATCGAAGAGCTGAATATTCCGTTCCGTATGGTGGAACAAAAATCCCCCTCATCACCAGCCATTGTTGCCACCATTTTCGGGAGACAAACCTATAAAATGGAATTTTTGAAGGAGTTATCTGCTGTTAAAGAACAACTAGTGGACCTTAATCTTTCTTATCTACCCATTAAGACTGAGGAGTTAGAAATCATTGGTTCTTTTGAAAACCTGGAAGAGCTTAATCTCAATTTCACTGATATTACATCCAGTGATCTTGAGTTACTGTCACCCTGTAAGAAACTTAAATCTCTATCACTCTCCGGTACTTCCGTGGAATTTGATGGATTGGATGTGATAAGACAAATACCGTCTTTAGAGCACCTATATCTTTGGAATACCTCTATCTCAAATAGTGAAATTGGTGATTTAAAGAAAAGATTTCCAGATGTGCATTTTGAGTTGGGATACTTGCCTGAAGATGAAGGTAAGATTAAACTTACTCCACCTATTCTGGCTAGTAAAAAGACAATAATAGGCGGTACAGATAAAGTTGTGTTGTCCCATAAACTACAAGATGTTAGGATACACTATACCATTGATGGTTCTGAGCCGGATAGTAGCTCTGAAGCCTATACAGAGCCATTGACTTTTGAGGATGATATTGAGTTAAAAGCAGTAGCCATCAAAGAAGGTTGGATAACAAGTAATGTAGCTGTTATCGAATTTTATCAAAAAGGGCTGGTTCCGGAAGGCATCACCCTGGCATTTGAACCTGATATGAAATTTGCAGGAATGGGGGCACATAGTTTAATAGATGATAAAAAAGGAGGAACTGATATTGCCCCTTCTGCCTGGGTGGGGTTTTCAACTGATCATTTCAGTGCCATGGCTGACTTTGGGGAGGCCCCTCCCCGGATCAACAAGTTGGTGTTTAGTTATGGAGTTGTAATAAGGCAAAGGTTAGCACCTCCGGAAAGCATTGAAATATGGGCAGGAAATAACAAGGATTCTCTGACTCTACTCGAAAAAAGGGCTGTAGAATACACTAAAGATACACCTGCAAAAGCGGTATTGTTTTCTGATTTCTCCTTTGATAACTTAGAATACCGGTATTACCAGGTTAATGGGGTACCTAGACAGAAGTTACCAGACTGGCATACTCACAAAGGGAAGTCATCTTGGTTAATTGTTGATCAATTGTTTTTTTACTAATTCGTCCAGTTTGTAGTTCAGATAATTATTCATCAACAACCTTGACAACATATTCTAAATAAATGACAAATATCTGACGGCTCAACTTGTGATTCAATCGCTATCGGTAGGTATAATCGTCACTAGAGGTGATGAAAAATTAAAACCCTCCCAACATTTTCGGCTTGTTTTCTGATTGAAACCCTACCCTTCTTTAACCTTCCCGGAATAAACCACTAGATGAGCGCTTGATCCACTTGTGAGTTAAACCTAATTTGAATGGGCCATGTGACAAGAGGATTATGAAAAGAACATTAAAAAGCGGAGGAGATAGGAGCTGCTGACGGCTGTAGCCACGGATCTGTTTACTGACCGGGTGTTGGCCTACCAGAATGATCGAAGACGGATGTGTAAAAGCTGCAGGTGATTCAGGAAAAAAGAAGGGCTCCAAAGAACCAACATGCACTCACCGGAATCGTTGATCAAACGGCCACTAAGTTTAGTTGATTAACGTAACGGATCAGCTATAATAGCTACAAATTGAACCAGTAGGAAAGTTTTACAACTAACGCTCGGGATTTCGGACGATTAAATTCAACAAATCGTTCGTTAGTAGCTGCAAAATAATTATCTGTGTATACAATATACAGATCCGATACCGGCTTAAATCGCCATTGCAATCGGGAATTGATGTTCATATTGTTGATCTGCTCGTTATATTGGATAAATGTGGTCCAGAATAGGCTTTTGGTAAAGGTGATATCAAATCGGGGGCCTATCAGCAACAGATTGGCATCATGGTAAGGATCGGGAAGCCTGATTCGGTTATAGGTAAAATTCATCGCCAGATTGCCCCTCGCCCCAAACCGGTAGGTGATTGTGCCGTCCAGGTTCACCCTATTTCCATTAAAATAGTGACCCGACCGGGTAGAAATGTTGAAAAAGAAGGAGTTTCGGGCATCTGATTCATAAGATGCAAAAATAAAATTGTAAGCATAATCTGAATCTTGTGGTAGCTCCGGACCATTGGTGCCGGAAGGATCAAAAGGTGAAAACAGGTAAACAAACTCCCTTCGAAACCGGATATTAAAGTTGGAAGTGTTCCTGAAATTAATGCGATAAAGCAGGTTGATGTCCCAGTCGGTCAGTCCATACGTCTGGTTCCAGGTGACATCATAGTCAAAGCCAGGAGCATGTGACTGAATGATCCCACTTTCCGGATAAAAGTTATGATAAATGGTAGATCGGCTTCGCATGAAGTCTGTGCGGCGTACAAAACCTACTTCTGGATTGAAATGGGCACCTACATTTCTGAAATCTGAATCCGCCTGCCATCGGTATGAGTCATAGGCCCCGCTAATTCCCCATGAAAATGCACTGTCAGGTTTGTCTGGCTCAAAGGACTGATGGTAGTAGGCCTTTCCTCTCCAGGTATTGTCTGGGGTAGCCAGGTTTACATCTATACCAAGCGTCCGGTTCCATTGTTCCGTCTTCATCCTGAATTCTGAGCCAATAGAATCCTGAAAAGCCTGTTTGTTGACCATAATTCCAGCGATATTGGAACGAGCACCAATACGGTATTGTGCGGTGGCTAAAGTATAGTTGATCGATGTCAGGTCAATTGTCTCATCCTCTGCAGCCTGGATACTCATAAATCCTACCCGCCATTTGTTATTAATATTTCCACTAAGTCTGGCGCCACCATAAAGCTTGTTTTGGACATTTGACCCGGTGGTTGAATCTCTAGTGACACCTATTCGACGGGAAAAAAAAGGGCGAGTTCCATTCCCCCCAAAATTGGAAAACAAGTCGGCATTTTCCTGGAAAAACTGTCTTCTTTCCGGGAAGAAAATTTCAAAACGGTCCAGGTTGGTAACCTGCTGATCTGTTTCTACCTGGGAGAAATCCGGGTTTACGGTCAGATCAAGGTTTAATGAGGAGCTTACCGCAATTTTAGCATCTCCGCCAATTGAAAAATTTTCGGTACTACCAGAACCATTTTCATAGTCCTTCATGATGCCGGCAGAAGTGTAAGGTATTAAGGAAACATTTGGGCCAGGGGTGTTTAATGGCTGATCCCAGAGAAGTTCTTTGTTAAAAGCAAGGTTAAGTAACCTGAAATTTCGGGGAATTGGAGACCAGGTAGATCGTTCAGCATACTCACTGTCTATTCTGTAAAAGTTGACATACCAGGAATCCATACCTTCTTTGAATCGTAACGTTTTAAACGGAATGGCCATTTCTACTACCCAATAATCAGGGTACATTCGAGCTGCAGAATACCATTTATTATCCCAGGTAAGCGAAAAGCCATCATCTCCCCGTGATTCGCTGCCTCCGTTCGAAATAAGTCCTTCACGCTGAACACCTTCCGGATTTACCCCAAAAAAAAAGGCATTGGTTTTATCTTTGTAAGTATCAAGAACAACAGTAAAGTTATCATATGCCGGTCCGAAAAAGTCACGTCTTAGGGAAGGTACCACATAGTTCCTGGGTCCCAGGTTATGCATTTTTGCAAAGACATAGAGGTATTGATCGTCGTAGGCCATTCGGACCTCTGTTTGCGCAAAAGCAAGGGAAGAATCGTAAGGAAACTGCTGCATAAAGTCCTTTGCTACTTCAGTGGATTGCCAAACTGATTCTTCTGGAAGACCGTCTATGCGGACAGGTTCATCTATTCGGTTCATCTGCAACCCCTGAGCATTGATTTTTCCACAACTAAGTATCAGAAAAAGAGACAAAAAATAGAATAATATTTTCATTGAATTTCAGGTAGGATAGAAAACTTTAGTGACCTGTTCACTGTCTTTGGCCACTGCCACGGCGATTAGGGCTACCGGCACGTGTCAGCGTACCTATGTCGCCATCTTATTTAGATATTAAAGATTATTTTGTAGTCTGGGTTATACCTGCATCAATAACGAGCATAAAGCAGACAAATACGGATTGCAAATTCACATAAAATGGGATAAGAAAAATCTAAAAAACTTGCAGTATAATCTAGATTTACTCATTAATCCCCTCCTCTTACATCCTCAGTGGGGGTTAGCTACGGAGTCACTCAGAGCCCTGTAATACTCCCCATTATTCAGACCAAAGGAGTGTTTTGCTAAGTTAATATTTTGGTGTTGATCAGGCTGCATTTTCTAAAGAACTCATGTAACGTTTGGAAGGAGTTTCTTTGATGGTGTGATGAACCTTCACATCATTATAGTAATCAATATAGTATTCGATATTCTTGTAAAGTTCTATCCCATCTTCAGCAGGGTTGAGATAGATGTACTTGTGCTTCAACGTCCTCCAGAACCTTTCGATCCACCTGTTATCAATAGCTCGTCCTTTGCCGTCCATTGAGATTTTGATTTCAAGTTCATCTAGTGTTGTTGTCCAATGTGCAGAGGTAAACTGAGAACCCTGATCAGAGTTGATGATCTCTGGCTTACCGTGGGTAAGGATAGCTTCTTGCAGGACATTGATGCACCATTTGGCTTCCAGTGTATTGGAGACACCCCAGCCGACAATCTTGCGGCTGTAGATATCCATAATGGCTGTACAGTACATAAAGCCTTTAGCCATGGGTATGTAGGTAATATCTATGCACCAGGCTTGATTGGCTCTTTTGATGTCCAGGCCCCGAAGCAGGTACGGTCTTACATAATCTTCAGGTTCTCCGGCTTTTCTCCCAATGGCCTGTAGTAGATCCTGCTGCGGTTAATGTTTAGTAATTCACATTGCTTGCGAACAGATAGCTTAATCATGCGCCCGGAAATCAGTTTGACACGCTCTTTCATAGGCCGGTTTTCTTCAAGCTTTTTTTTAGAAAATCATTCTCTACTTTCAGCTGCCCGATCTGAGCATACAACTTCTCTGCATCTACAGATGGCTCTTCCTGCTGAGCTGATCCGAAAGAAAAGACAATCGACATCTTTTCAAGAAACTCCTTTTTCCATCGTGAGATCACTACATGACTCACTTCATATTTCTTGGAGAGTTCGGCCAGGGTATGATGTTCCTTTACCGCTTCCAGTGCTACTCTGGCTTTAAATTCAGGTGTGAATTTTCGTCTGCTTGTTTTCATAGGTAATAGTCAATTTAGATATTGTTTTGTTAACTATTCCTATGGTCCGATTTTTAGGGAGTATTACAATCTATGGGACTTTGGAGATGGGTTAACTTCGACTGCAAAAGACCCGTCCCATTATTACTATGAGGTGGGCACCTTCACAGTTATCCTGATTATCAGCACCGGAGATTGTGAAAAGACAATCGTCAAAGAAGATTTGATAACTGTTTCGCCATCAGGAACTGAAATAGTTCTTGGTGCTGTCAATGAGTCAAGGGGGAATATCAAAATGTATCCGCAACCATTTGATCATTCTTTGACCATAGAACTCCACATTATTGAGGCTGGATTCTATCAATTCGAGGTATTTGATCTCTCAGGAGTGAGCTTGTTGGCAGAATCTCAGCAACTGGCAAAAGGAGAATCTAGGATCAAAATTGATGGATCAAAATTGAGTTCAAGTGTTTATCTCTGCAAGGTTTCCAATGGAGAAAACGAGCAGTGGGTTAAAGCAGTCAAAAGATGAAAAAAATAACACCATGTCCGAAATTTCCCGGGATTATTTTTTGCTTTCTGGTTATACTAAGTTCCTGTCTACGAATTGATCAGATTGAACAAATTAATTCCCAACCTGTCATACTGATCAATGGCCAAAATTCAATGACTAGGGATTCAATGAAACTGACCAATAGCCGTGGCCAATACCCAGTTGAAATCAGCATTCAAGATCGCGATAATAACCTTAAGTCAATTTCATTTGAAATTCTATCTGGTCAAGGAAGTCTCTTTCAAAATGGCATAGCAACAGAGGAAATTCAATTAGACAAGTTTGAAAATCTTTCAATTAGCTATGGTCCTAATCGTACTGGCGTTCATATTATAAGTTTTCATGCTGAGGATGCTTTTGACCAATCTTCATCGAATAATTTAGAGCTATTTGTATTCGGTAACTTTTTGCCAATTGCACAGTTTAACTTGGTCAAACCAGAAGTACAACATGACCCATTGGAGCATCAAATTGATGCTTCTTTTAGTTATGATCCGGATGAAAAATTTGGTGGTGGGCTATTGGAATATGAATTCACTTTTTTAGGAAAAATTGTAGAACTGAATAAAAGCCAAATTGGTATTATCTTTCCCGAACCTGGTACTTATGATATTGGGTTGAGAGTCAGGGATAATGACGGAGAATGGAGCCCAAAATTAATTAAATCATTCCTAATAGATTAGATCAGTATATGACCTCACTTGAGGTTATAAGTATATGTAATTCAGATAATTATTATTATTGTATTTTTCAAATAACTGATTAACTTTAAACTTCATTATTTTACTTTAGCTGGTTCTTAATCGCAGTAAATGCCCCATGGGGGCATTTACTCATTTATCTAAGAAGATAAATATTTCATACGAAAATATATACGGCCGTTGTTGACTATTCTGGTGTATTTTGCTTATCTTAAAGCATTACTTTACACTAGCTATGGAAAGTCCCCTGAATGATGATGGAATCCTTTTCCATGAAAATCCATTACCTCTTTTATTTGTTGATCTTGAAACAAACCAAATCATTAAAAGCAATGAAGCAGCTTCATTGAAATTCGGATATCCATCCGAGGATTTAATCAAGATGGATTTGTCGGATTTGAGGCTTGCTGAGGATCGGAAGATCATAACTCCATATCAAAATGGCACGTTGAATTCGCATTATTTTGAGACTGTCAGTCGATGCGTAACTAAAACGAATGGAAACATTATCACATCGATCAAGTTCAAGGTCATCAATCACAAAAACAGAAAAATTGCCCTTTCAGTGGTCAATGATGTCTCGTTATATAAAAGTATTGAGACACGTATCATCCAGGCGCAGGCTGAAGCAATTGAAGCTGAAAGGGAGCACATCGCTCGTGAAATACACGATGGATTCATTCAAAACCTTGTAAGCTCATCCATCTACCTCAATAGTATTAATGCCGAGATCAATGAAAATCCAGAACTTTCAGAGAAATTCAATTTGGCTCTTGACATACTCAAAAAAGGGATAGAGGAAGCAAGGGATTTTTCTCACAATCTCTTACCGAAATCTATCAGGGACCTTCCTTTCCGGTATGTGATTGAGGAACTTGTTCAGGATTTTGCCAAGACAGTCGACATGAAGGTGGATTATTCCGTTGACCTAAAGACTGAAGACATATCAGAAAAATTAAAAATTAATATCTACCGGATCTTACAGGAATCGCTGGGAAACATAAGGAAACACTCCAGGGCGACTGTTGCTAAGTTAAAGATCAATGAGACTAAAGATAAGATCGTTATGAGCCTGCAGGATAATGGTGTCGGGTTTGATCACAGGGATATCCAGCAAAAAAATCAGGGGATAGGTTTGAAGAACCTAAAGAGAAGAACTGCACTGATTGGTGGCATTTTGAACATTTTCAGTGAAAAGGATATGGGAACCAGGATCATTCTGAGAGTAGGAAAAAGCAATTAATCTCCTTTCAATTAATGAATCATGAAACCACAATGGAGACTATTTGACCAGTCTTTCCATTAGATCAGTCGGAGAAATTTTCAAGCCTTTTGCAAGTTTAAATAGAGTAATTAGGGAAGGCTGGATGATCCCTCTTTCCATGTCTGAGATCATTCTCAAAGATAAGCCAGAGTTGTCAGCCAGATCATGTTGAGTCATTTCCCTTTCTTTTCTGAGTGTAGTCAATACCTTTCCAAATTCCTGTGGAATGTTTGCAAACTCTCCTTTACCTGATTCATTGTTAGACATAAACTCTTGCTTCTTCAAACACAAAATGAAGTATAAAACTGATTAATTCCATGAAATGTTGGGAATTAAAGTATCCCCTCTTCTGAAAATGAAGTGTATCCATCATATGTAATGATCAGATGATCGTAAACTGAGATGTCCAATAATTTTCCTCCATTGACAAGTTTCCTGGTTAATTGAATATCAGCTTGGCTTGGCTTTAGGTTACCAGAAGGATGATTATGGGCTAAAATAATGGCACTCGAATTGGCAGCTAAAGCACTTGCAAAGACTAATTTGGGATCTACAACCGTACTTGAAACACCTCCGGAGGATACAGTAAAAATGCCAAGAACCCTATTGGCTCTGTTTAGAAGCAGGATTTTAAATTCTTCTCGAAGTTCGATACTATTTGGATCCCAATTTTCTTTGAAAATCCGATAAGCATCAGATCCGGAACAAACCTTAGGCCTTTCGTGTGGCTTGACATCCAATGAATAAGATAGTTGAATTTCTGAAACAAGGCTAGAATTGAAAGTTTGAAATTTTTGATCTTCCATAATTTTTCTTCCCACAAATGCAGGGAGGAGGATTATGGAGCAGGTAAACCTGAACCCCTCTGTCAAGTTCGTACCTCTTCTTGACATCTCCCCTACCAGGGGAGAATAGTTGGATTGCGGAATAACCCTGAGCCTGCTAAAATTGAAGAAAGAATTATGAATGAAAAAAATTAATGTTCCAGTAAGGACTTATTCGAAATTCTTCAGTTCACTATTGTCAAGGTTAAGCAACCCTTCAAGCCGGATGATTGGATTAAAGTACTCTTTGTATGTTTTTATTTTTCCCTCATAAAAACTCAGAAAACATATTACATCTTGAAACAGTGACTTGCCTATCAATGGATAGTACTCTTCTGCCTGAATTTCAGCGATGGTATACCCTTCTATTGATTGCTCAATGATTCTGACCTCAGAAAAAGTCCTTCTGATCCTTTTATCTAGCAGATAATTAATAATAGCTTTCCGTTCCCTCAGTGATTTATTTTCTTTGCTCAATTCATAGGGAAATTCAAAATTGGCTTCCTGATGTATTAAATCATTCAACCTCTCATCATCTCGTTGACTTATAGCCTTTAGGAAGGCTAGAAATTTCGGATTTTTATTCATGTTGATTAATATTTACCAATTCCTCAACCATCTCTTTAGACCCCGTATAAAAGGGAACTCTTTGATGATACGATTCAGGAATTATTTCCAAGACTCTGTTTTTACCGTCTGAAGCCAAACCACCAGCTTGTTCTGCAATCATGGCCAATGCATTGCATTCATACAATAGCCTGAGTTTACCATTCGAATAGGATTTTGTAGGAGGATACAGGTAAATCCCTCCTTTCAATAAATTCCTGTGGAAGTCACCCACCAGGGACCCTACATATCTGGTATTGATATCTTGGGCTTTACAGTCGGCAATGTATTTGTTCACATAAGCAGGAAATGAACCCATCTGTCGCTCATTGATAGAGTAATAATCACCTATGCAGGGCTGAATAATGTTTGGATGTGAAAGAAAATACTCCCCCAGCGATGGTTCATAGGTAAATCCATTTACTCCATATCCGGTGGTGTAAACAAGCATAGTAGAGGATCCATAAAGGATATATCCTGCTGCCACCTGATTGCTCCCAGGCTGTAAGAAATCTTTATCTGAAAAATTTTCTCCAGGCCTGGTCTGTCGTTTATAGATCGAAAAAATTGTTCCCACAGAAATGTTCACATCAATGTTGGAAGAGCCATCCAGCGGATCCAATGCAATCACATACTTAGCTTCTCTATGGCCGGTATCAATGATCCCTTCCCGCTCTTCTGTGAGAATACCACAGACCTGGTTTCCATTCACAAGGGCACGGGTAAAGCGAACATCAGCGATCACATCTAACATCCGCTGTTTCTCTCCTTGAACATTTTCTGCATCTGTCAGTCCCTCAATCCCACTGAGACCGGCCCTGTTGATCTCCCGGCTAATGATCTTCGAAGCCAGGACGATATCCCTGAGTAGTTGGGACAGATCTCCGGTGGCATGGGGAAATTCATTTTGTCGTTGTGCGATAAACCGATCGATGGTCGTCCCAATGGGGTCTGTGAGCCTTTTAATGTTGGTGCTGGAGGATGACTGATTCATTTCACTGGATTTTGTTCAATTCGGCCTGCGCTGCAGCCAACCTGGCTTTCGGTACTCGATAGGGCGAGCAGGACACATATTCGATAAGCTGGGAATTGAAGAATTCCACGGATATGGCGTCGCCTCCGTGCTCGCCACACACCCCAATCTTTAGTTTACTGTCAGTGCTTTTCCCTTTTTTGATGGCTATCTTAATCAGTTCCCCTACTCCATCTGTATCGATCTGCTGAAATGGGTCCGCTTCCAGCACCTTCATCTCCTTATACTTTCGGATAAACTTACCTGCATCGTCTCTACTGTAACCCAAAGTCATCTGGGTAAGATCATTGGTGCCAAATGAAAAGTAATCTGCGTGAACAGCTATACGATCAGCAACCATACATGCTCTGGGAACCTCGATCATTGTACCGATCTTGATGCTTAGTTCGCTCTTCATATCAACTGCATCGATGACAGCCTCCACTTCCTTTCTTAGCCCTGAAAGCTCTGCCTCATTGCCTACAAGAGGGATCATGATCTCAGGAACGGGTGTAAAACCAAATTCCTGCTTTACCTCAAGTGCAGCCATGACAATGGCCCTGGTCTGCATCTCATAGATCTCAGGGTGGATCAGCCCCAATCTACAGCCTCTCAATCCCATCATAGGATTGACTTCTTCGAGCTCCCGGGTCACATGCTCTACTTCCTCATAGGTCACTCCCAATTGGGAAGCCATTTCCTGAAGCTCCTCCTGACCCTTCGGTAAAAACTCATGCAAGGGAGGATCCAATAACCGCACAGTGACAGGCAAAAGCTCCATTACCTTAAATATCTCTTTGAAGTCCTCTTTCTGGTGAGGGAAGAGTTTCTCAAGTGCTTCTCTACGCTTCTCATCGTTTCTGGCCATGATCATTTCACGTATATCCAGTACCCTCTTTCCCTCAAAAAACATGTGCTCTGTTCTGCACAGGCCAATCCCTTTTGCCCCAAATGACCTGGCCCTTGCTGCATCACCGGGAGTATCGGCATTGGCCAGCACTTTCATCCTGCTGATCTCATCCGCCCAGCCCATCAACTGGGTAAAGTCATCATTCAGGTTGACCGATTTGGTAGGTATTTCCCCAAAATAAACTTTTCCTGTGCCTCCATCAAGTGAAATGAAATCACCTACTTTAAGCTGATGCTTTCCAATACGTACAGTCCCTTCTTCTTCGTCCACATCCATATCGGAGCAGCTGCTGACGCAACATTTTCCCATGCCTCTGGCCACTACAGCAGCGTGGCTGGTCATTCCACCCCGTGCAGTCAGAACTCCATTAGAAGAGATCATGCCCTGGATGTCTTCCGGGGATGTTTCCACCCTGACAAGTATCACATCTTGTCCATTTGATTTAGCCACCTCAGCAGATTTAGAATTTAAGTAAATCCCTCCTGAAGCTGCACCCGGACTGGCTGGCAATCCGGATCCTATTGCTTCTGCCTCTAAGATCTTTTCGGGATCAAACTCCGGGTGAAGCAGTCGATCTACCTGACTTAAGTCCATTCCGGCAACGGCCTCCTGCTTTGAAATGATCTCCTCTGCAACGAAGTCAATGGCCAGCTTCACTGCCGCAGATGCCGATCGCTTTCCGTTCCTCGTCTGCAATAGGTAGAACTTCCCGTTTTCTATCGTAAACTCTATGTCCTGCATATCCTTGTAATGTTTCTCCAGAATTCGAGAAGTCTGTAAAAGCTCCTCATAAACTCCGGTGTCAACCTCTTCAAGTTGTTGAATGGGTAGTGGAGTCCTTATCCCCGCCACCACATCCTCGCCCTGAGCATTTATCAGAAATTCGCCGTAGAATTCATTAACCCCTGTAGATGGGTTTCTGGTAAAAACCACACCAGTTCCTGAGCTGTCACCCATATTTCCAAATACCATCATCTGGACATTCACTGCAGTGCCAATCTCATCGGGGATATGATTGATCTTGCGATAAATTTTCGCTCTTTCATTGTTCCAAGACCTGAATACCGCTTCAATGGCTGAATAAAGCTGCTTCCTGGGGGATTGCTCAAAAGGACTTCCCGATAGTTCAATCACCAAAGCCTTGAATTGATTGATAATGTCGGCCAGGTGATCTGCTGTAAGGTCTTTGTCATTCGCAATATTGGCCTTTACCTTGGTTTGTTCAAAGATTTGATCAAATTGATACATAGGCAATTCAAGAACTACATTGGAATACATCTGAATGAACCGCCTGTAACAATCCAATGCGAACCTCCGAGAAGCCACTTTTTCGCCAAGCACCTCTACATTCTCATCATTCAACCCCAGATTCAGGATTGTATCCATCATCCCAGGCATCGAAACAGGTGCTCCGGATCGCACAGAAACCAATAATGGCGGTGTCCCATCAAACTTCTTTCCGGCTAAGTCCTCAAGCTTACTGACCCCGCTATTGACCTGATCAAGGACCTCAGGTGAAACCGAGTGTCCATCGAGAAAATACCTGGAGCATGCATTTGTAGAGATCGTAAAACCGGAGGGTACGGGTAATCCAATTTTTGTCATTTCAGCAAGATTTGCTCCTTTCCCTCCCAGGATGGTTTTCATTTCCTTACCTCCCTCTAAGAAAGAATAGACATACTTTTCCATTGTGTTTGTTTTAAAATGATTTCAATCTTTTGACGATCAGCTCGGCTGTCTCTTCAACAGCTCTGTTGGTAATATCTATGGAGGAACAACCTATCTTTTTCATGATGGCATCTGCATACTCCAGTTCGTTGATGATGTAATTCATATCAGCATAATCAGAGCCATTCATGATTCCCATGGCTGTGTCACGTTCATTGCGGATCTGGTGCAACCGGGTGGGGCTGATGGTGAGACCAATGACTTTTCCGGCCGGAACTTCAAAAAGGTTTTGGATATTCTTATTTTCCATCACCAAAGGAATATTGACCACCAGGTAGCCAAGGTAAGCCAGGTAGATGCTGAGCGGGGTTTTCGAAGTTCTTGAAACCCCTATCAAGATGATATCTGCCTTCTTGAGCGCAGACAGGCTTTTACCATCATCGTTGTTGATGGCAAACTCAATCGCATGGATCTGTTTGTAATATTCATCACCTAACTGCCAGGTGTATTCCTGTTTATAGATTGGGACGGTATTGAATGCTTTTCCCAGCGAACGTGCCGCCGGTGTCAACACATCAAGGCAGGGAATATTGGCCTCCAGACTTTTGATGGTAAATGTGTCCTTCACTTCTATGTGAGTAGAGGAAAACACAATCATGGAAGGAGCATTCTCCGAGGCAGCATTAATGATTTCAAGTGCCTTTTCAGCGGTTTTTACATTTGGATATTTGATCAGCTGATATTCGTACCCCGTGAAATAGGAGGCTGCCAAACTAATGATGGCCTCAGGAGCCATGAAACTCATTGATTCTGATGCAACGTAAATTTTTAGATCATCCATGACCGCGGATAAAAATGCACTAATTTTTCCTGCTTTATCATCAAGACTCAGCTGCTACCCTCCGGCGGTGTTCAATAAACATTGAATAGCCATAAAATGAAATCAACAAGAAACAGAGGAATGGGAGAATGAAAGAAAAATTGACTTCGGACACCGAAAAAATGGTAATGTCAGAATATCCTGTACCACCGATATCAAGGATCATTCCCTGCAAAGAAGGCATGAGCGCCCCTCCCACGATAGCCATCACCAAACCTGCGGCGCCTATCTTCGATTCATCTTCCGTAAGGTCTTCCAGGGCGATACCATAAATGGTTGGAAACATCAATGACATGCAGAACGAGGTCATCACCAGACAGTACAAACCGAAGACACCTGTGATAAAGATCGCTCCCAGGGTGAGCAAGGCAGCCAGGGCAGTAAATATCATGAGCAGCCGACCGGGCATAATGAATCTTAACAGGTACGTACATACAAACCTTCCAATAAAGAACAAGACAAAAGCCACAAGCTGGTAGGTACCGGCAGTCTCTGCATTGATACCAATATTTTCCGCATATTGATAAATATATGTCCAGCACATGATCTGAGCTCCCACACAAAGTGCCTGAGCCAGTACTCCCTGAGAGTACCGGGCCCTTTTTACCAGTGATTTGATGATGGACCAGGTACTCTGGCCCAATACGTTATCCTTCTGTTCCGGCATTTTGCTTACGCCGATCAACATCAGGACGCCGATCACAAAAAGCCCCAATACGACATAGGGGTCACGGATCACCATCAGATCACTCACAGTGATGGAGGCCTTCACTGTTTCAGGCAGTGATGCAAAATCGACATCATCAGACCGAAGATTCCTCAGAACGAACTGCTGAGCCACCAGTAACCCCAGAAGCAACCCCATAGGATTAAAGGACTGCGCCAGATTTAACCTTTGGGTAGCAGTAGAAGTGTCTCCCATAGCCAGGATATAGGGATTAGCCGTAGTCTCCAAAAAGGCCAGGCCAAAGGTGAGGATATAAAGCCCGAATAAGAAGAATACAAACTCCCCTGTAACAGCAGCTGGATAAAATAGCAGTGCACCGACAGCATATAGAGATAACCCTATGATAATTCCCACCTTATATGAATACCTTCTAATAAACAATGAAGCTGGTAAGGCCATCGTGAAATAACCTCCATAGAATGCCATTTGTACAAGTGAAGCCTGTAGGTTGTTAAGTTCCAGGACCTTCTTAAATGCCGTTACCATCGGGTCCGTGACAGCATTGGCAAATCCCCAAAGTGCAAATAAGCTGGTAACGAGAATGAAGGGAAACAGGATGTCTTTCGACACTATTGGTGAATTTTTCATTTTTCTTTAGTTAATTAAATCGCACGATCCAGATGGACATATCCTCCATCGACAAAAAACCATTGCCCTGTGGTATGAGAGCTTTGACTGCTGAGTAAAAAGATAGCTGTTGAAGCAATTTCCTTTGCCTGGGTCATCCTCTTCCCCAGAGGAATACGTTGGGTGATCTGCTCAAGCACCCGATCTTTATTCCTGGACAAATTGATCCATTTTTCATATTGGGGTGTCATTACCTCCGCGGGCACAATGGCATTGACCCGTATGTTGTATTTGGCCAACTCCACGGCCCATTCCCGGGTGAGGGCCAGTTGTGCTCCTTTGCTTCCGGCATAGCCTGAGGTATTTCCCTGTCCGGTCAGGGCAGTCTTTGAGCTGATATTCACAATTGAAGCTTCGGACTTTTTTAAAGCGGGTAAAGCATAATGCACCAGGTTATAATAATGCAGTAGGTTAATAGATAAGGACTTCTCAAAATCAGCTGGGGAACCGAATTCCAGTCCAATCCCATCATTTACTCCGGCATTGTTAACTATTCCATCAATTACTCCATATTTTTCCAATGTCGTCTCTACAATGGCTTTACACGCCTCGGGATTCGAAAGGTCTTTGTATACAAAAAGGCAATCATGTCCTTTGGTTTTTAGGTTACTTTCCAGCAGCAAACCTGCTTCATGATCCTTCTCCACAAAAATCGGGATAGCTCCTTCCTCCGACAGACCGCAACAAATAGACTGGCCGATCCCTTGGCCTCCGCCCGTTACGATTATCACTTTATTTTCTAAAAACAGATCCATCTTTCAGCTTGCTTGAGACATTAGTAGTTTTTCACATGTTGCTTTGAAGATCCCAGGCCCTCGATCCCAAGCTCTACAGTATCCCCATCCTTTAGGTACCTCTGAGGTTTGAATCCAAAACCAACACCCTCCGGGGTCCCTGTAGAGATGATGTCGCCAGGCATCAGGCTCATAAATTCAGAGAGATGACTGATCACTGTGGGGATATTAAAAATGAAGTCACTGGTATTTCCATTCTGAACCAGCTCACCGTTTACTTTCAACCATAAGTTGAGATTGTGTGGATTGGGGATATCCTCTTTCGTTACTAAAAATGGTCCCAGTGGTGCGAAAGTATCGGCACTCTTGCCCTTCACCCATTGTCCGCCTCTTTCCAGCTGGAAGGCCCGTTCGCTCACATCATTGTGAACGCAGTATCCGGCCACATAATCCATGGCCTCATCTACAGAGACGTAGTTGGCTTTTTTACCTATGACCACCGCCAGCTCGACTTCCCAATCCGTCTTTTGGCTGTTTTTAGGGATCACAATATCATCGAATGGTCCGGAAATGCTTGAGGGTGACTTAAAGAATACTACAGGTTCCCTGGGCATAGCCATCCCACTTTCTTGGGCATGCTTTCTATAGTTCAGGCCAATACAGATGATTTTCTCCGGACGATACACCGGTGGACCATAAACCAGATCCCCATCCAGCTTTTTTAGTTTATTGGCTTTGACCAGGTCAGCTAATCCAGCAATCCAGTCTGAATCAAAAAAATCACGATCGTAGTCCTTCACATGGTCACCAATATCATAGTATTCATCACCAATCGTTATGCCAGGTCGGTAAACTCCGTTGTTATTATATCTGAATAATTTCATTTGTTTAGTTATTTAATGTGACAAAACCGCCATCAATCGGGTAGTTTGCTCCTGTAATAAATGCTGCTTCATCTGAACATAAATACAAAACCAGGTAGGCTATCTCATCCGGCTTGCCCATTCTTCCAATAGGTTGTGTGGCAGACAGCTTCTCAAAAATTTCCTTTTCCTGCCCGGGATAGTTTTTAGTAATAAATCCATCAACGAAAGGTGTGTGAACCCTGCCTGGAGAAATACAATTACAACGTATCCCATATTTTATATAATCCTTTGCTACCGACATGGTCATGGCATACATGGCTCCCTTGCTCATGGAGTAGGCAAACCGGTCAGCGATCCCTACTGTTGCTACGACTGATGACATGTTGATAATAGAACCGCCATTCGTCTTCATCCTTTTCACACTTTCCTTCATGCAGTTGAAAGCACCTTTCACATTTACATCGAATATCTTTTGGAAATCAGCACCTGTAGTCCCTTCCAGATTTCCGATGTGAGCAATCCCGGCATTGTTGACAAGGACATCCAACTTCGGACCTACCCTACTGAAAGCTTTTTCTACCTCTACGACATTGGTAATGTCACATTGAATGAACTGCGCATTCCAGGTATTTGCCTTGATCTCTTTCATCAGCTGGTCACCAGCTTTTTCATCCATATCGACAATAAATACATGTCCTCCATTCTTAGCTACCTGAATAGAAATAGCTCTTCCAATACCACTGGCTCCCCCGGTTACCACCACTTTCTTATCCGTCAAATCAAAAGGCTTCTTCTTACCTAGCTTTATCATAGTCTTATAATGAAATTCCCCTTTTCCATACAATGAAATCGTGCTGCTCAAGCTGCATAGCTTTGGTCCGTTTTCCACTCGCTACGGCAATCACTTCTTCAAGGATATCTTGCCCCACCTCTTCAATGCTTTTTTCACCAGAGATAATCTCTCCGGCATTCAAATCAATGATATCAGGCATGGATTCAAATAACCTGGTATTACTGGAAATCTTGATAACAGGCGTAACTGGGTTTCCAGTAGGTGTACCCAGACCCGTGGTAAAGAGGATGATGTTTGCTCCGCTCCCGGCAAGACCTGTCGTCGACTCCACGTCATTTCCGGGGGTGCAAAGCAGGTTCAACCCCGGCTTCTTGCTGGGTTCTGTATAATCCAGCACATCGGTAATAGGGGCAGTTCCACCTTTCTTAGCTGCACCAGCTGATTTAATGGCATCAGTAATGAGTCCATCTTTGATATTACCAGGTGAAGGATTGTTGTCAAATCCTGAGCCGACAGAAATGGCGCGGTCGCTGTAAGCCTTTTGGATTCGAAGGAATTTCTCGGCAAGTACCCTTGTCTGACATCGGTCTACAATGTTTTGTTCTACCCCATTCAATTCAGGGAACTCAGATAATATCGTACTACCGCCCAATGTATTGATCAAATCCGAAGCATACCCCACAGCCGGGTTTGCTGAAATTCCTGAAAATCCATCCGATCCACCACACTCCAGACCTACAACCAGCTTTGACAATGGTGCAGGCTGTCTGTTTGTTTCATTGGCCTTTTTCAGGTGGTCGATCGTTTCTGAAATGGCTGTTTTGATCAGTGTTTCCTCAGACCTGATCTTTTGCTGCTCCAGGTATATGACTGGCTTATCTGACTCCGGATACAGTTCAGACTGCACTTCCTTAAACCACTCAATTTGCGCATGCTGACATCCCAGGCTCAGGACAGTAGCTCCTGCCACATTGGGGTGGTGCACATATCCGGCCAACAGCCGGAGTAGTGCCTCAGAATCCTGTCGGGTCCCTCCACAGCCTCCGTCGTGGTAGAGAAACCTGATCCCATCCATGTTTTCAAATACCCTTTGCTTTTCTTGAAATTGAATCTGGCTTTCTGATCCCAGCAATCCATTGGCATAAGAGATATATCTGTTTTCGTTTTTGTATCCAAGGGATATTTGCAACGTTTCCTCTATGACCCTGAGGTTTCTGTTCTCGCAAAACACAAGAGGTATAAACAACCAGTAGTTGGCTGTACCGACTCGTCCATCAGTTCTATGATATCCCAGGAAAGTTTTCTCTTTGAAAGCAGTGACATCAGGAGCGGTCCATTTCAGATCTACCTCCCTGAGCTCGGTAGGGTCTGCAATGTGGGTTAGATTCTCGGTATTGATCCATCCACCTGCGTTGATGGGTTTTATAGCTTTACCTACGCTTACCCCATATTGTATGAGGATGTCATTCACCTTCAGGTCTTGCAAACTGATCTTATGCTTGGCAGGAATATTCTCTTCAACAGAGAAACTAGAGCCCTTAAATGAATAAACTCCAGGTGCTAGATCTACAAGTGCTACGAGGCAGTTGTCAGAAGGATGAATCTGTAAAAATCTATTGTCTACCATGTTGCTTAAAATCGTCATTCAGAGAGTTAAGCTGTAATAAATAGAGGCACAAAACGAGCATGACGATGGGTATGTATTTAATTTAAAATCAATCAAATACGAAATACGTCATAAGCAGGTCTAAGCCTGGTAAATCAAGGCCACAGACTGTGATGACATGGCTTTTTGACTCGGATAAAAGCTGAAATCTAAAAACATGTCATAGTAACAGTCACTCACTATTATCATTATTCTTAAGCGACTACTGAATTTTCTATCTACGATTCTAGGTAGATTTAAAACTCTAATCAACTATTTAATGGTATTACAACTGTGCAAGGCTTTGCGTAAAAAGTGAATTAGTCAAGCCACTTTATATTCTGGCTTTCTTCCTCAGAAATGTCGGACCTCCTTCAGATCTGGAATGCGCCCTCATAACTCCATTATATGGCTCCACTTGGAATCCATGTCCCATTTAAAACAAAAGACGGGTACTTAAAAAATTGAAACTCAATAGTTCATGAATCCACTGTTAATGTTTAAAAAAGCATGAAACTAGCTGCAAACAATGATTTAGGATCGTCTATTAATATGTTAGGACCTGCGCAAGGGTTTGCGCTAATCATTGTATTTTACTACCTTATCTTGATCTTGGAAAAAGATTTCCAGCTAATCAGATTTATATGGGTAAATATCATACACTAAACGATCTAGCAAAGATATTTGATGTGGCCCCTTCCACAATTTCAAGAGCTCTGAAGGACAACCCCAGGATTGGTAAGCCTCTTCGAACTAAAATCCAGAAAAAAGCTAAGGAGCTTGGGTTCCGTCCCAACAGATATGCAAATATTCTTCAGACAAATAAGAGTCACATCATTGGGATGATTGTTCCGGATATCACCCTCCATTTTTACATGCGGATTGTAAGAGCAGTCGAGCAAATTCTATCAGGAAATGGATATGAACTGATCATCGCTAATAGCAACGAAAGTGAAAAGCAGGAAAAGAAAATTATACAAAGGCTTATTGAGCAAAGAGTGGATGGCATAATAGCAGCCATGTCTTTTGAAACCAGTAAGACAGATCATTTCAAAGAGTTACTAGACCTCAAAATACCCCTGGTTTTTTTTGACCGTGTGGACCATTTCATTCCGGTACCAAAGATTATTTCAGATGACTACCAGGCAGCATTTGATGCAGTCTCTTACATGATTGAAACTGGGTGCTCGACGATTGCACATATAACCGGAACTAAAAATCTGAACAACAGCAATAACAGGATGTACGGTTATCTTGATGCACTTCAAAAACATCAGATCCCCGTTAATAATAACCTGATCCTATACTATGAATTTGATCAGTCGTCTATTGATAAGTTCCTTAATAAGATCACCATAAAATACCCTGATCTGGATGGATTGTTTGTGTTTAATGATTATGCTGCTAACCGTGCCACCCAACACCTCTTAAAGATTGGCAAAAAGATCCCCGATGAAATTTCTATCATTGGATTCTCTGATGAGCCTGTAGCTTCATATATGACCCCACAATTGTCGACCGTTCAGGACATCTCGTACAAAATGGGTTCTATGGCCTGCGAGCAATTGTTACATATGATTGATCATGAAGTCCTGCTGGATGAAAAGCATGTAATAAGTCAGGAGCTGGTATTGCGGGGGACAACAAAGGAGATACAACGTTTCGTCTGAACTTTACTTTAAAGTAAAATATTCTATTAATTATAGCGTATTTACGAATTCAATACCTTATCCAATGCCTCATCAGCCTCCTTGTGAATAAAGTTTGCCTGATAGTTTATGGTAGTTTTCAGATCAGAGTGTCGGTAGAGCTTTTGGAGCATTAATGGATGAATTGAGTCGCCGGCTAGATTTCCAAAAGTGTGTCTTGCAATGTGATTGGATAAGTTCTTTTCAATATCACACTTCTCTGCTATTCTCTTGAGATATTTATTGATAAGACTTGTAGCATTTCGAACTTTTACATATTTGTCATGAGAATCATTTTGATTTACATATTCCAGATAGTGGAAGACAAAATCCTTTTTCCTTTTATTTGGCGTTCTGTAAAAGTCCAGGATTGTATGAGCTTTATCAGGGACCTTAAGAGAGACAGGTTTTTCATTTTTATGCATAGTGTAGTATAGTCTCCCATCCTTAAAATCTCCCCAAGTTAGACTAAGTACATCTGTAATTCTGATACCAGCAAAATAAAAAGCCAGTAGCCAAACATTTCTTGCATGCCATATCTGTGAGCCTTCTTCTAATTCTAAACTTTCTATTCGCCCCACTTCTTCTCTTGATAGTCCGATCTTCATACCGGAGCCAATTCTGATCTTCTCTTTTTCGCCTGCGAATGGATAATACTTTGCATCCACAATCCCTTGTGAAATGGCATCATTAAATAGGGTTCTTATGAAGATTAGTTGATTAGTAACTGTACGAGTTTTCACTTCAAGATATGTTAAACAAAACGTTTTATATTGATTTAGAAAATTAGTATTGATATCTTCAAAGTATAGGCTATTATTTTTGCCAATAGTTTTGAGTTCTTCAAGAAATGAATAACCTGGCTTTCTGCTCTCACCAATTTTCTTTCTTCGCCTCTGCTGAATCTCTTCTTTGACTACTTCTATAGGGGCAGACTTTTTGTGATTAATAAATTCTTCGATGTTGCTAAGGATTGAGCGTTCTGCCCGAGCAACTGAATGCACTCCGCTTAGATGTTTATTTCTGACACGTTGAACTCCAAATGAAAAGAAAGAAACTGTCTTTCCTTTTTTACCAACCTTCTTTTTAATTTCCTTTCCGGAAGCATTTTCACTACTTGTTTCTAAAGTCAACGCTATATCATTTGCTTCCTTAAGCTTCGCCAATAGGTAGTTATTTAACCTTGCTGAATTAGGATGGGATTTCTTAACTCGTCGTTCGCTTTCATCCCAGAACTTTAGGTAAATTGATTGATCCGTATGGATGTAATGGACCTTTCGATCTTTGATTATTCTTATTGCTAATGGACAAGTGCCGTCTCTTTTTTGTTTCTCCTTCCTTAGAATTACTTTTACTGAAGCCATAAGTATCTGATATTCAGTAGTAATTTAATAAAATTAATTGATAAATTGGTTAAACAATGGTTAAACATTTGGTGCTTTTACTTGATTCTTGATGGTTTTACATGAAACTAAAAGTGCGTTTAAATACCATTTAAGGCCATTTTACAACAAGTCAATACATATATAATAAGGTTCATAACCCGGAGGTCGGGGGTTCGATTCCCCCCTTCGCTACTTTTTTCTAGGAGACAGGAGACAGAATTCAGGAGGCCTCAGGCTTATTTCTCCTAAATATGAAATTAAGGCACTCGATTGGGGTGCCTTTTTTTATTCACTCAGTGAACTCAATTTCTCCACAATATCAAAATACAGGTCGCCTTCAAATGCTTTGGCCAGATCGGCAGCCTGAGACGCATCACCCTGATATGCTTCCATGACCCATTGTTGAGATTTATTACCGGAATCCTGTGTAATCGAAGAAATCAGCTCGTCTGCTTTCTCTGGTTCCATAAGTAATAAGCCCAGGATATCTCTGTAACCGCCGCGAAAGTGTTCTCTGGTATACTGAACCACCTTATCTTCATATTCACCAGCACCCTCCTCTTTCATTGCTTTGAGACTCATCGCATGGAGGTAATCTTCCAGGCGATCGTCCGGATCATAAGGTTTACCTACTCCAAGTTCTTCCGGCCATCCCCTGGCCTTTTCCAGCTGCTGTATAGCCTGACGATATTTTTTTGATTCATAGCTTTCAATGGCTGAGAAGAGTAAGGCCTGCTCATATAGCTGCCTGCCCTTTGAGGCTCCTTCAAAAGGTAAAACATGTGTATTGTTAAGTAAGCTGACTGCAGACCGATGATCCCCTGTATAAAGATAGGCTTCTACAAGCTTGAGCTTGAGCTCATAGCTTTCAGGAAATCTTTTTATCGCGGTTTTGCCATATGAAACTGCCTTGTCATATTGCCTTTCGTCCAAATATGCCTTAATCAGGTAATTCCAGCTTCTCCATTGCTTCTTATCAAGTTTCAACGCATATTCCAGGTCATCGAATGACTCTTTATCAGTCATCAATTTGGTCAGCTGACTCCTGGCAATATAAAATGCTGGCATATCAGGATCGTTCTTACAAGCGTCAAAATATTCGCTCGCCTTATTTAATTGATGAAGTGCCCAGTAGTTAAGTCCCAAAAAATATCTGGCCTTCCAGTGGCTGGTTTCTGAGACCAGCCAGATTAACGGCTGAAGGGTTTCCGGTCTGTAAGGGAATACATACTCAGCAGAGCTGTTCAGCAAACTATTCACAAGTGAAGAGCTCTCATCTGTATTGGCCCGATGCAGATAAGCCCTCCATAGCAGAATAAGGGCATAATCAGGTGCTTCATCCAGGATCTGCCGGGCTTCTGTTTGCATTCCGTATCGATCATACCATAAGGCCATCTCCAGAAACGACTGATATTTGAATTCTGACTGTATCTTCTGGCCAAATGTTAACCCTTTCCCATTGATTAAATCCAATTCGTAATTAGCCAGGTGGTTCAATGGATCTGTTTCTATTATCTCATCAAGTAATTCCCTGGCTGCCTGCATCTCATCTGACTTTCTCCATGCAATAGCAAGAAGGTGCTTCGCCTGTAAATTATCTGCATTGAAACCTAAGGATTTTCTCAAGTAATTTTTTGCCTTTTCTAATTCTGACCGTTTCAAATACAGACCACCCATTTCCATATAGGCTGCCGATCTAAACTCCATTGACCGGGCAGCCCATCCATAACATTCCAGGGCATTTATCTCATCTCCCATCGACTGGTAAATAGCTGCTGCAATGAAGTTTGATTCAGCATCATAGGTATCAATAGATAGCGCTCGTTTCACATATACTAAGGCTTCCTCATACCGCCCCTGCTGTAAAAGGATCTCTGACATTGAGCTCAATGCTCTGATATGATAAGGGTCCTCGCCTAATACTTCCTCAAAACGTTTCATCGCCTCGATGGGCTGCCGGTTCTTTTTCAGCTCCGTGCCTTCATGATAAAGGATAGACGCAGTCTTCTCCTCGAGGACAAAACTTTCAAAGCTCCTGTCGAGCAAGGCTGGTCCGGATGATGAAAAGCTTAGATCATACCCGGAGACCCTTACTTCGAATGGTTCGTCAACTGGCAATGTCACGGTTTCCAGTAAAGTCTTATTGGGACTCATTGATTTTTTTGCCCGGTAGACTATGCTACCCTCTTGCAATACCTGAATTTCTGGTTCGCCGGAAACAAGAGACTGTAAACCGATGATCAGTTCCCTATTTTTTTGCTCCACATTCAGTATGCCATAGGCGGAAGCTTCTACCATACCACCGATATCTTTGACCGGAAACCATAGATCAGTCCATGAATCATAGGTATGTGGGCCAAAACCGGCTTTGGCTATGGGATTGTGTGATGAACTTCCGGAAAACTGATTAAGCATCCGACCGGCCTGAAACTCCAGATACTGCCCATTGGTATCCGTCAATAGATCTTCCCAGATCCCACCCTGACGGGATAAAGCCCATAGCCATAGCTTCTGACCAGGCATTTCTTCATAGGGTGCCAGGTGACCAAACCCCAAACCATCCTGCTGATAGTAACCTCCGAAAAAATCTGAGTACGTACCTACCACATGCCTGGAAATATTGGATCCAAAAGCATTGTTTTCATAGATATTTAATTCCCTACCCTGATCGTCAATATACCAGGGATACGCAGTTCCACCATGGCTCAGGTACTGATTACCAGGATAAATAAACTCCAATTGATCCTCTGTCCGTGCAGCAGCTGTCATCCAATTGTAATAGGATTTAGAGGTATTGGTTGGATTAAAATACAGAACGCGAGTCTCAAAAAACGCTTTATTCGGTTCAAGTCTCACCTCAACCCGCCATTGGGTACGCGATGGCAAATCCAGTCCTCCGACAAAACAGCTAACGCTTCCATCTATATTTTCTTTTAGCTGATAATCAACAGGCGAGGAAGTAGAAGGTGTATGGCCGATATAACCAAAATTGAATTCAATACCCCCTGAGGTCCATGGGCCACGTAAAGCAATATTTCTAAATTTCAGAACCTCATTGAGATAGATGAAATCAAAATTAGTAGTCTTATCGATAGCTCCCCACACTTTACCACCCACCTCCGGTAGGACCATCACCTTGATATAGTCATTCTCCAGGGTAACCACTTTCCATTCCACCGGATGTTTATCAAAACTGTACCCATCGAACTTGTGATAAGGATAGATCTGAGGCTTTTCTGCCAGGGTTGGAACCGGATCGGGATCCCCAAATGCATAAGTGTCAATTATGAGTTTTTCTTCTGATATCGTTGCTCGCTGAGCAGAAACCGATAGAGAAAAATACAATAGACAAACAAAAATGGACCCTATGAAAGGTCTGCTCGGAGATGACATGATGATTTTTTCTTTAATATTATTTCGAAATATACAGAATATAGATCTCAGGTATGGAAAGTTTGTAATATCAGGTGTGAGTCCAATTCCTCAGGTTTCTTCTTCCACCACGACAGTACTTTCCGTTCCCCTGGGTGAGCCATCCCCTGAGCCCCTTCGAGTGCGACCATTCTCTTTGGACGAAAATTGGTGATAAAAGCAGTCGCAGCCGAGCGATTGAGGTGAATTGTGATCAGGTGCTATCACCTTTTCCAAAGTTTCCAGCTTTGGAAAAGTGAATCTCTAAATTTTCCCGTTCCTTCTCTTTTCAAGGCCGAATCACTATCTTGAAACCAACATAGTACTGTCAAATCCGCACAGCAATGAATATCATTAAGTCAAGACGCAAATTTTTCAAAAACGCAACTGCTTCGGTCGCAGCCGGCTCCCTTGGACTAAATAGCCTAGGTGCGGAAACCAGGAAGGACAACACAAGTGCTCCAATTGACCCGGGTGATCCTATCAAGGTGACAAAACTTGAGACTTTTGTACTCAAAAATTCATGGGTCTTTGTGAAAATATCAACGGATGCCGGTATTGTAGGCTGGGGAGAAATGCTCAAGGATGACGCTAAAGCCTGCGCAGCCGGAGCCATGGAAGTTGCAGATTACCTGGTGGGCAAAGATCCGAGACCGGTGGTCCAGCACTGGCAGGCCATTCATAGAGGCTCATTTTATAAGGGAGGGCCCATCAAAACAGCCATTCTTTCAGGAATCGATCAGGCCCTGTGGGACATCACAGGGAAATGTTATGGCGTGCCGGTCTATAAATTATTAGGGGGACCTACCCGGGAAAGGGCATTTGTCTATGGCACGCCCAATGAAAAGACCGGTGTAAAAGCGATGAAAGTGGGTCCACAAGCCAGCAGAAAAGCATTTAAGTATACCGAAGGGAAAATGTTTGTGGAAGAGGTGGTAGAGCGATTTGCAGCCCTGCAAAAACAATATCCGGGGGTAGATATCGGGCTCGATTTCCACGGGGCCGTTCAACCAACTACGGCCAGCCTACTCATCAAGGCACTTGAACCGCTCCAGCCGTGGTTTTATGAAGAAATCATTCAGCCGCTGAATGTAGATGTGATGGCTGAGCTGGCAAGGAAAACCCACATCCCGATTGCCACCGGTGAGCGAATTTTTACCAAATGGGGATTCAGGGAGATCCTGGAAAAAAACGCGGCCATGATCCTGCAACCGGATGTGAATTATGCGGGAGGTATCACTGAACTGCGACTGATCGCAGGAATGGCAGAAGCTTATTATGCCCCTCTGGCCCCTCATAACCCGAATGGTCCCTGTTCACTGGCTGCCAGCCTGCAGGTAGCTGCCTGCATCCCAAACTTTATGGTTCAGGAAAGAGGGGACAGGGAACATGAACTTTTAGCAAAACCCTTACCCCCAGTAGTGGATGGCTACCGGCCCATCCCTACCGATCCCGGGCTGGGCATCACCATCGACGAAGATAAGCTCATGGATGAAGTAGGTGAACCAAGAGAATACCGAACTCAATACGATCCGGATGACGGATCGGTGGTAGACTGGTAGTTTTTTGATGCTGAACTCAGCTTCAGATAACAGCTTATCGTCGGTGACAACTCCGACAATAAGCTGAAAAGTTAAATAAGCTAAATTTCCTTAAAGTCGTTCAATCGACTGGCTACGCCAAAGGATCTCTATCATCCCGGCCGGCTGCCTGGCGCAAAAGCAAACTTCATCACCAGGTTTGTTTAATAAAATTAAAAAAAAATTAAACAATTGATTTACACAAAACATTATCGCCCTAGTAATCAACAATCACAATATTATGAAAAAGTCAAAAATACTCGCTCCTAAAGTTTTGGGGTATCTATTGTCCCTGTCAGTTATCGCTATTTTTAGTACCTCCTGCCAGGAAGATCCATTGGAACAGGATATGGTCATCAATGCTGAAAGCAAAGCCAACAACGCTGCAGCCAGTGCAGGCAAGCCCGGAGATGAATCCATTGCAGAGATTGCGATCAATAACGAATTCAGTGAGCTTGTTGGAGCTTTATCCTATGTAGATGAGGAACTGGATGCCGGATTGGTGGACCTGTTTCTTAATGGCACAGATCAGTACACTGTTTTCGCGCCCACAAACGAAGCCTTCAACAACCTCTATGGAGCACTGGGAATAACGGAGATCTCAGATTTGCCGGCAGAGCTTGTACTAGATGTATTGCTTTATCATGTTACTGAAGGTAGACGCTCCTCAAACAGTGTGGTACCCAAAAAAGGCACCCGGAAAATTGAAACGCTGCTAGGTGTACCTTTTAATGTTACCCCTGGTGGAGGCATTAACGCAATTGGAAATACTGCAAACATTGTAGCTGCAAACATATCTGCATCCAATGGGGTGGTTCATGTCATTGATGCTGTGATCCTACCAATAGAATGAAAAAGTTTTAATTGGAATTACGCTAAAAGAGGTGATTTATGATCACCTCTTTTTTGTTAAATACAAAACCCTTCTCTTCCCTGATTCAGGCATCTCCTGGTTAGAAAGGTTCTTGCCAGCTTAGTTTGCTCAGGACCGCACCTTCCGCTCCCCTGTATGATCCATTCCCTGAGCCCTTTCGAGTTTGACCATTTCCTTCGGCCGAAAATTAGTGATAAATGCCCGACGTCTAGTTGCGGTGCTGTTACCACGACTATAGTGGGCCGTGCCTCCGTGGTGCAACACACAATCTCCCGGCGCCAATGGGACGGCAACCCCTTCTTTTTCTTCAGCATCACACACTAATGCTCCTCCACCCTTCCCGGCGGGATGGTGAGACCGCATGGGAAGCTTATGGGTGCCCGGGATATACCACATACATCCATTTTCAACTTTTGCCTCGTCCAGGGATACCCAGCAACTTACGGCCCTTTTATCAGGCATATCGATCCAGTAGGCGCAGTCCTGGTGCCAGGGTGTTGGGGTATCTGAAAACGGCGCCTTGTCAATGAGCATATCGAAATCGAGGACCATATCTTCACCCAGAAGCTGACGGGCAATTGCCAAAGTTTTTTCATGAAGCGGTTTTTCTAACAAGTCGGAGAGGATCCTGGAAGGCACCATGATCTGAGTGATCCTTTCAATTGAACTCCCTTTTTGATCTTCCACGTGGCTGCCCAGATCTGATCTGTACCGTGAAGCATCTATCCTGTTGTGAAGAAAATCTTCGTAGAGCGACTGGTAGTATGAAATCTCATCATGGCTAAGTAGACCCGGCACTACCAGGTAGCCCTGATCATCAAAGTCATTTTTCTGCAAATCAGTAATCTTCAACATACAACCCTTTTTGACCATTAAGGTATTAAAGAAATCGAGCAGAATTCACTCATGGATCTTCATTTCTTAAATGTTCTAAATCATTTGATACCTACCAATACATATTTTTTAAGACAGCAAAAATGATCAGGTAAAACAAGATCCCCACGATAATATTCATTTGAAAAAACTCATCTCTCAAATAATGTCTTATGTGACTTTTTGGGAAAATTACGAGCCATCGAACGGTTGCACCTGTAACAAGAATAATGAGTGAAAGAAGGCGTCCTGGCATTCTACAGCTGGTTATACTTCTTGAAAGCTTCCGGCTTTGGCGTAGTCCCCGCCCCTGGTTTCTCCGGCCGGATCACCCTCCCGTCTTTCACATTTACAGGGTCGGTAAAAGCATCTTTGATCCAGGGGATATATTCCATGATCATGCAGGATTGATGTGCAAAACCGAGGTGTGTATGGATCTGGCTCATCTCTCCGGCATGCGGGGCAACAGGCAGCCTGGCTCCAAGGGCCATTTCGGCTACCGTCAAAAACTCGGTGATACCTCCTAACCGGGTCACGTCCGGCTGAATGTAATGAACGGCACCAGCATCGATAAACTGCCGGAAAGCGTCCGAATGATATAACAATTCTCCCAGCGCAATCGGGATTGAGGTATGTTTTGCCAGTTCGGCATGGCCCTTTACGTCATCATGCCAGAGTGGTTCCTCAAGCCAAAAAATATCATATTTTTCCACCCGGTCGCAAAACCGGATACACGTGGGTAGGTCCCATTTCCCATTGGCATCTATGGCCAGCGTGATGTCTTTCCCGATGGCTTCCCTCACCAGACGGATCCGCTCCACGTCTCGTCCCGGGTCTTCCGAACCGACCTTGATCTTAATGCTTCGAAAGCCATCTTCTTTGATGGTTTTCAATATACCATCGACAAGTTGTCCGTCAGGGATGGACAGCCATCCGACATCGGTGTTGTAACCCCTCACTTCCTTTTTATTTCCACCTAGCAACTCCCAAAGCGGAACCTGCTGACTTTTGGCTTTCAGATCCCAAAGGGCGATATCCACCGCTCCAAGGGCCATCTGGGTGATACCTGCTCGGCCTACCCACATCATCGGGGGGTTCCTGTTAAGTTTATACCAAAGATGATTGATATGTCGTGGATCTTCCCCGATAAGCAAAGGTGCATAGCAATCTCCGATACAGGAGGTGATCAATTTATCCGCCGGAAGGTGGGCATGTGTACCAGAGAATCCATAACCTTCCAGGCCCTCATCTGTCGTGATCTTTGTGCCAACCACTCCCCAGTGGCTGATGCGATGAGTACTGTCTGCGATGTGGCTGCCAGTAACTGGAATGTGAAGGATAAATGGGGTGACCTGGGTAATTTTCATTGAGTAGACTTTTAAAATCTCTATGGAAATTAAAGATAAGGAAGATTTCGAAGAGAACATCTGCCCGGAGAATTAACTTCCGTGCAAATATTGTAGTGTCAGGCCACGGAGAAACCCAGTGCTGGATATAAGCAACTAACCTTTCATTTTTTCGGGATCATCGCGACTATCGAAAAAATCCACAACATAAATAGTGTTTCCCTCCACGCGATAAATAATTTTAAAATTCCCTTTAATTAACCTTCGGTAACCCTTTCTAAGTTTAATAAGATAAGGTTCATACTGACCTAAAAATGGATGCTTGGATAAATTTTTTGCAGTTAAGATCAGCTCATTTTTAATTTCGACTACTTTATCCAGTGTAATTCAAGGTCTTCCAGATAGAATCGCAAAGAACTTTCCAGTCGTTCTAAGGATTGATCAGTAAGGATACTTTCAAAAACCTAATTTTTTATTAAGCCGAACCTCCGCTTCCTCGAAAGTAAAAACCCTTCCTTTCCGAATATCACGCTCAGATTTCAGCACCCGTGATATCATTTCATTTTCGATTGACGCCTCCATGCTCTCACGTTCAAACAATGCTTTCATATCTTCAAGAAAGCCGAGATCCGTTTCCTGATCTATCAGAGACTTCAATTCTGTCTTAATCTCACTCTTATTCATTGCTCTACTAAACTGACGAATTATTCATAGAAATGATTAACGTTTCAGAACCCCAAGGCCCAAAAATCCGTGAATATTATAAGCTTTTCAGGATATCTACAACAGCCTTCCCACATTCCTCCGTGTTTGCCTTACCACCCATATCACGAGTCAAAGCGACCTTTTCCCTGATGGAGATCTCCATCGCCTTCATGATCATATCAGCCGCTTCCTGATGACCCAAATTTTCCAGCATCATGGCTCCTGCCCAGATTGCTCCAATGGGATTGGCAATCCCTTTTCCTGCAATGTCCGGTGCGGAGCCATGCACCGGTTCGAACATGGATGGGAATTCTTTTTCGGGATTGATATTTCCCGAGGCGGCAATCCCTATGGTACCCGCGACTGCCGGTCCGAGATCGGAAAGGATATCACCAAAAAGATTTGATCCTACCACCACATCAAACCAGTCCGGATGCAAGACGAAATTAGCCGTTAAGATATCAATGTGATACTTATCGGTCCTGATCTCAGGATACTGCTTTGCCAATGTCTCAAAACGCTCATCCCAGAAAGGCATGGTATGGATGATCCCGTTAGATTTGGTAGCGGAGGTTAGTTTTTTCCTTCTCTTCCCAGCCAGCTCAAAGGCATAGTGCATCACGCGGTCCACGCCTTTGCGGGTAAATATGCTTTCCTGGCTGACCGTTTCCATCTCGGTACCTGCATAGATCCTTCCCCCGATTTCAGAATACTCACCCTCATTGTTTTCCCTTACAATGACCATGTCAATGTCTTTTGAGCTACGATTGGCCAGTGGCGAGCTGATCCCATCAAAAAGCCGGACAGGCCGCAGACAGATGTACTGCCGGAAATGCCTCCTTATAGGGATCAGTAAACCCCACAAAGAAATGTGATCCGGTACTCCCGGAAAGCCCACTGCCCCCAGGTAAATGGATTCATAATCCGAAAGTATTTTGAGGCCATTTTTTGGCATCATGAGGCCGGTACGTTTATACTCCTCGCAGCTCCAGTCAAACTGGTCCCACTCAAGGGAGAAGTCGCACTTTTCAGCAACAGCCTCCAGCACAGATTGCCCCACGGGGATCACTTCTTTTCCGATCCCGTCTCCGGGAATTACAGCAATTTTCATTTCAATGATGGTGTTTAAAAAAAATGTCAGAACCCTGAAAACAAGGCCCTGACAAATATCTGGTTTTAACTTTAGTCAGAAACTAAACGGCTGCACTTTCCAATATTTCGCGGATCCTGCTGGCCACAATTCTCTCTTCCCCGGGATTCATCATCCAGGTGGTGATGCCGATGTTATCACTTCCTCCCACTGTTTCAATAGAAGGATGTCCGTCTCTCAACGCTGTGCGTACATCATTCGGAGAGATCTTTACCCTGTTCTCATTCCATGAGATGCGAAGCGAAGGCACATGATTGGCAATTTCAGGTACGTGGATCTCATGTTTTACTCCTTTCACCGAGGATGCTGCCTCCCCGATGAGCTTCACCTGGGACTCCCAAAGTCTCCAGTCGGCTGCATGATCACGATTCAAATAAGCCTCCACGGCAGCCATCATTCCCAGAACCTCTTCCTTGTTCACTTTCATGCCGCGACCCACTGTATTTCCATTGGGGGGTGCGTTTCTCCTTGCTGCTTTGATCAGGTCTTTTCGGCCTAGCAGTAAACCTGCACTTTGAGGTCCTCTAAGACCCTTACCTCCTGAAAAACATACCAGATCAAAACCCATTTCGGTGTATTTCCAAAGATTCTCGACGGGTGGCACATCGGCCGCACAATCGATCATGGTCGGGATCTTATACTTTTGTGCAATCTCGATGAACTCCTCGTACTGTATCTTTCCACTGGGGTTGGCAAAATTCAGGAACCAAAGCATGGCGGTGTTCTCATTGATCGCCGCTTCCATCTCCTTTCGGGTTTCCACTTCTACAATCTTCACCCCGCAGTTCCGCATGGCATGGTCATAGCCCACACGATGGGTTTTCTGCGAGATCACTTCCGTTTTCATCCCAGTCATGTCCGTGGGGATCCTTACAGCTTTTTCCCCATCATCGCCTGTGAGCACTCCGGCTGTGCCCAAAGTAATGGCTGAAGCAGCTCCTGCAGTCACCATGGCGGCTTCGCATTTCAGGAGTTCTGCGATTCTTTCCCCGACTTTGTCCTGCAATTCATTTAAACCGACATATTGTTTTGACGCATAATTGTAGGCTTCGAGAACTTCAGGGTGCATAAAAGAAGCCGTAAGCGCTGTATAAGTTCCGGCAGCGTTGATGAATGTACGTACCCCAAGCTCCTTGAAATAGTCTCGACCTGAAACTTTTTCTAAAGGCGAGTGGGCCAGGGCCTCACTTGCAGCAACTCCGGCCATCGGGAGAGTTACCAGACCTTTGATGATATCTCTTCTTTTTGTCATGGTATTATTTTTTGTTTAAAGCAGCTATGCAATCAATTTCAACCAGGGAATTGCCTGGTACACCTCCATAGGGAGCAATAGTGGTTCTTACCGGCGGATTTTCGCCAAAGCGACCCCTGTAAGCTTCATTCATGGCCTTGTAATCGTTCAGATCATGGAGGTATACATTTACTTTTAATACCCGGTCCATGGCCGAGCCGGCCTTCACCAGCTCTTTCTCGATCTCATCAAGCACATGAATGGTGTGTGCGGTAATGTCTCCTTCGAAATGAGCTCCTTTTCCTGCTACGTACACCAGTCCCCCGTAAGTTTGAGAACCTGAGAACAAGGGAACCTGATCATCGTAGGTAACATTTCTGGTCACAATTTCATCATCTGCTTCATCAACTGATGTTGTTGCTTTTGCCGCTGTAAAACCTAGAATTCCGGTTGTACCCATGAGTAGCTTTCTGAAAATTGATCGTCTGTTTGTTTTCATAATTCAAATTTTAATAAATTAAAAAGTTATCGATTCTTCTATATCTCCCCTTTGAGATTGCACTTCTTCCACAGAGACTCCTGATGCGCCATCTCCGAAGCGATCCCTTACAAAGGTGAGAAGATCAGATATTTGTTCATCAGTAAGGAAGCTGAATTTAGGCATTATTCCATTGTAACCCACTCCATTTACTTCAATATTCCCTTCCAGACCATTCAATACCACATCAATCAGCCGTGATTTATCCCCAGTGACCCATGAAGATCCCTGGAGTGGTGGAAATCTGCCTTCAGCACCCATTCCATTTCGCTGATGGCAGCCAGAACAATACACCTGGTAAATTCCTTCTCCGCCACGTTTAACATTTTTCTGAAGATTATCTTCGACCTTATCCGGCGTACGCAGGTGCGGTAGACTCTTTCTTGCTTCCGTTACTTCAAGATTCTTCTCACTGAATTTTTCCTTATCACCTTTGAACATTACTCTCCATATTTTTCCCTGGACGGTCTCCGAGAGATATAATGAACCATCCGGTCCCATGGCGATAGCCATCGGACGATAGGGCGCATCGCTTACGTTGGCCAGCGGCTCCTCTCCGATAAAACCATCAGCAAATACTTCCCATTTGCCTGAAGGTTTTCCATCCTCGAAGGGTATAAAAGCGAAAAAATAACCCGCCTGAGGGTATGGAGAGCGGTTGGTGGACCCATGAGAGGAAACAAAAGCCCCGTGCTTATAGTGGTCAGGAAACTGGTCACCCGTGTAAAAGAACAGATCATTTGGTGCGTAATGTCCGGGAAATCCCATTAAAGGCTGATCATATTCATCACCACCTTCAAATGGCAGATCAGACCCCAGGTATTCAGGATTTAAATATCGCTTGCCTGTGAGATGGTCAAAATAATAATACGGCCAGCCTCCATTAGTGCCCTCCTCAACTTTTAAAAACTCTTCCGACGGGAAGATGGCACTTTCCCACATTGAATAGAGATGTGGGTTTCTGCGATACATGTCATCTCTTCCGTGCACCACTACATAAAGTGCATTATCCTGAGTATTCCAATCCATCCCCACAATGCTTCGAATACCAGTTGCATAATGAATACCGTCTTTCTGCAAAGTCTGATTGGGTTTCGATGCATCAAACTTCCAGATCCCGCCATGCTCCCCTAATTCAGAACAGGGGTATTCCCCTGGCTCTCCGGGAACGCGGTTCTGGACCTGACAGACATCCCCCGGGGCGCCAAATGGCACGTAGAGATTACCGTCATTATCGAGCGCTATGGGCTTGGCAATGTGCTCATAGCCATGCGGATCATTCCGGTAGTCGTCCATGACGATCAACTCCGCTTCTGCATCCTGGACCAGCTTTCCTTCCTCCATTTTGATGCGATAAACTTCACCGGCAGTACTGAAATACATGTAGCCATTATGAATACGCATGGCCGTACCATAATTCCCTTTGTCTTCGTAATTGCCGAAATACTCTATTCGATCAGCTTTACCATCATTATCCTCATCCCGCAGCCCAACGATACCGTGTGGCCTACCGCCTCGGAGCTTCACATAAATATCCCCATTGTCATTGACAGCCATGTGGCGAGCACTCCCGATGCTGTCTGCCACCACGACCACCTCAAATCCATCGGGAACGATCAATCCACCATTGTCAGGATCACCCGGAGGCAGATCACTTTGAGAGCAATGTGTAAAAAATGCCAGAATGATCAGTGCAGATATCCCAAAGTACCGGATCCGCTCAATTTTACCAAAAGCCTTCAATTTTGTCCTATTTGCCGCTATAAGGGGTCGCTGCAAGCCCATTCAGGTCCCAGACCACATTTCCATCGCGTAGGGTCAGCTCACATACGATCTTCTGATCACCCTTCATGCTGAATCCCCGCACATCCACAAAGCCAAATTCACCTTTTTCAACCTTCAGTATCGCCACATCAGCTCCTGAACCTACCGATAAATTACCCAGTTCCTCTCTTTTGATGATTTGGGCGGGATTCCAGGTGGAGGCAGCAACAACCTCTTTCAATGGCATGCCCAGATTCAACAGCTTGGACATGACGTTTGCCTGGCTTTTCATGCCCCCATTCATGCTGCCTGTGTGCAGGTCCGTGCTGATGGAATTGGGATAAAAACCCTGCTTCAGTGCCGGTTCTGCCTGGGAATACAGGAAACTTCCCCCACCATGACCTACGTCGAAGATGATGCCCCTTTTCTGAGCTTCAATCACAAATGGACGAACTTTTCCATTCTCCACTATGGGTTCTCTTCCATTCACATTGGCAAAGCAATGCGTGAAAATATCGCCGGGTCTGAGCTTTTCCATAAAGAGCGTTTCCAGTGACAGCGGAGGTTCTGATCCTCCGAAATCCACCATGATGGGAATATCCGCCAGGGTCCCAGCTTCAACAGCTTTTTCAGTAGGTCCCCATTCCTCGCCAGAATAATGAGCAAGTTTTATTCCCACAATATGATCCGAGTATCTCCTGGCAACCATCGCAGTAAGCTTGGGATCCATATCATCAGCATCCTGCTCCCAGGCACCGCCGCGCATACCTTCACCGACGATATTAAGGAAAGCGAGCACCCGGGTTTTAGAATTGTCGATCGCCTGATTTTTGAAATCAAGGAAGTTTTTCCAGCCTGCTCCACCGGCATCTACCACCGTGGTCACTCCGGACCTGAAGGTAAATCCATCCGGAGGAAGGGCCGAATATCCGTCACTCAGGTAATGGTCCGGCTCGGTGCCATAGTGATGATGGCCATGAATGTCTATCAAACCCGGAACCACGTACAAACCTTTGGCATCAATGGTCTTCTTAGATTCCTTATTGATACCGCGGGCTACCTCGGAGATCTTTCCATCGACGATCCCTACATCCATGACGGCGTCGATGTTATTTTTCGGATCTATGACACGACCATTTTTGATGAGGAGGTCCAGGGGCTGGGCTACAGCCGATCCCTGACTTACGAGAAAGATAATTGCTAATAATCGAAAAAATATCGGAATGTTTTTCACAGTAAAAATTTTTAGAGGTAAATGAGTTTAGCTATGAATTTACATTATATCTGGTAATTATTTTAAATGGAAATAAATCTTCCTGAGTTTTATTTATAAAACAGCAGTGATTTACAAGATGACTGATACCATGAATGACAGCTTTTTATAGGCATCATCAATATTTCAAAGGTGATGATGCTGTTGTTTCACAAAGGAAACCTTGCTCAGTTTCAATTCCTCAATCTCATTCTGCCCTTCCACAATCTTTATTGAAGTATTAATATTTACATCCTTAAAACTGGATATGCTCTTATTTTGAGCAGGCCAATACACTTTCAGTTCTTTTATGGCTTTTGCCTTACCAACTCCAATCTCAGCCAGCAGACTATT
This sequence comes from Cyclobacteriaceae bacterium, assembly GCA_965243485.1. GTDB lineage: Bacteria > Bacteroidota > Bacteroidia > Cytophagales > Cyclobacteriaceae > UBA7330. Next base: position 234,746 of record CBDEVP010000001.1, read on the forward strand.
ACCTCCAAAACTAGCTCCTGTACCCACTCTATGAAAGATCTTTCGCTCTACCCCATCTTCTTCGATCGTTAGCACAATTCTGGCTCCAATTGCCGACCGGTTGCTGGTCCTGCCTTCCAATGATATATTTATCCAGTTATTGGCATTGCCAACCGGATTTTCAAACAGGATGTTTTGATAATTGTCGCCTTCATATGCGCCGCCCATCACTGCATAAATGTCCTGATCCCCGTCCATGTCCAGGTCACCAAACCCAACAGCATGTCCTTTCTGAATATGTCCAAAGCCACCGCTAAAGGTTACATCTTCAAATCTTTGTCCTCCATCATTTCTATACATCTTGTTTGGGACAATTGAAAGAAAACTCGGATCGCCGGTAGCCAGGTAAAAATCAAGAAATCCATCGTTGTCCAGATCTCCAAAATTACAGCCCATGGTTGTTACAGGTTCAGTTAAACCCAGGTCGTAGGCAACATCTGTAAACGTACCATCACCGTTATTTTGATAAAGCTTGGGGCGTCTTATTTTTAGTCCATCATCATAGGGATAGAATATACTGGCCATCAACATGTTGGGCGGAGATATCACATCAGAAGAATACCCGGAAACGAAAATATCATCAAATCCATCATTGTTAAAGTCAAATATCCATGTAGAGAAACTTTGCAACGGCTCACTCAGACCAAGCTCATCACCCGCCTGTCGAAAAGCAAGGCCCTTTCCGTCTGAAGAATTAATGTAAAGTACATTTTCCCCACTGAAATTTGATAGATAAATATCCTCATATCCATCATTATTGATATCACCAGAGGCTACACCTTTGAAAAATCCGGTTTTAGAAATGCCTGCCTTCAACGCAACGTCAGTAAATGTCTTGCCCGAGTTATTAATATATAGCTCACATTGGTTTTCACCGTTTGGTGTTGATTCATTGGCTATAAAAATATCTACCCACCCATCCAGGTTAAAATCGGCCCACACGGCTGTCTGCGTTGGATGCTCTGAATAAATGCCAGTTTCAATAGTGACATCCGTGAACGTGCCATCTCCATTATTTCTAATGAGTGAATTGGGGATTTTTCCGTAATTCTCCAGCCACGCCCCTCTCAATATGATAAAATCAATGTAACCATCATTATTAAAATCCGCGTGCTTAAGATTTAATCCTCCGGTCACCCCAACAAGCCCGGAATATGCCGTCATATCAGCAAATCCACCACTCCTGTCATTTTCAAAATACCTGATCTGATCGTCATGGCCCCACGCAGAGACAACCATATCAAGATAACCATCATTATTAAAATCATCAATACATATACCACCGGACAATCCATTCACATCCACCCCGAGGTCCGAGGCAACATCATGGAATTTAGGGAATTCACTTTGTGAAAAGTATTCTTCGGGAATACGGAACTCTACAGGGACCTCATCCGGGTATTTACCCAAAGTCATGTAGGCAATATTCAGGAGGTACCTGATTTCAAAATTAAAAGGTTTTGTTTCCAACAGTTCATGCAAATATTTGATGGCAATTGTAGAACCTACTGTGTCAATGTGCTCTGCTTTTTCAGAGATTGGGATAATGCAGGATTCATTTGTATGATTAATAAGGCAATTGTCCACTTCTCCCTTACGTAGATAGGCAATAGCAAGCTGCGTTTTCAGTTCATACAGAATATCAGCTCTTTCAGGCACGATCGTCTTTTCAAAGAAGTCATGGAAACTTTGGAACACATCAATGGCCTTGTCAATCTCACCAGCTCTCAGTAGTGCCACACCATACTCATAGACCACCAGGTTGCGCTCCGCTCCAATCTCCATTTCATCCATTTTTTCTTTGAGCTTTTCAGCACGTTTCCGGTTGAAAATGTATTGAACATTTTCCGGGTCAATCGTTGAATATGCCTTGTGCACTCTATCTATCATTTCCTTCGTCAACTCATCCGGCTTTACTTTGGCTTCGATTTCCACTTCCCCGGAATGCATGTGCTCGGCTGACTTAGTGCATCCAAAGAGTAAGCCTATTACAATAGAAAGAGAGTAAAAAACAGTCCTCATTTGAGAAAATCCTAAAGGGCAGAAATTGATATGTTCTGTGATGAAAGGGGTGTGAATTCAATGGCCTGTAAATAATAACTATTATTGGCCACCAGTATAACTTCTCTTTTTCCTACGCTGATAGATTTCATGTCTTTAGCATCAAAAGGTGCGAAAAAGCCACTTTCCTGAACAGAAGCAGGTTCAAAATTACCCGTCCCATCACCTGTGAGTAATAGTCCGGTGCCTGCATCATTGCGAGGGGTCTCAATTTCGGATTGATAGAGATTACCGGAAATCAGGATATCCTTATGACCATCTCCATTATAATCACCTGTCAAAACACTATTTACGGATGACGACTGTGCGAGTGACGGTAACGGCTTCCACTCAAATCTACCATTGCCCAGGTTCTCAATATACGCTGATGCAAAGGTTTTTGCCTGCAGGTTTAAGGCATCATCCAACGAAGGCCCATATATGTCACCAAGGTTTGAATCTCCGAATTTCTCATATGTATCAAATTTCTCTCCAAGGGATGGAATTTGCTGGGTGGAGCATGACTTACCTCTTACAGGAAATAATTCGCCATGTTCATAATAACTTAAAACGATATCCAAACTGCCATTCCCATCGAAATCATAGCTATATACTTCAAAAGGTTCATCTACCGATGCCTTGTATTTGTAGTTTAGCCCCAGGTTACCAACAATCAGATCCTGATCACCATCGCCATCCATATCATCAGCCTTAATAGCATAATACCAGCCTTCACTTTCCTTCAGGCCATCTAATAAGCCTTTCTCAAATTTTCCTTCGGATGTTTGAGTGAACACGGTCACTGGCATCCATTCGCCCACCACCAAAAGATCGTCAAGCCCATCATTGTTATGGTCCATCCAGGTAGCGGAAGTGACCAGACCCAGTTGACTAAGTCCGACGGCCTTCTCCATTGTAACATCAACCAGTTTACCTCCTCTATTCTCTAGCAAGTGGCTGTTGGCCGGATGGGGGTATTTGCCGGGTACAAGCCTACCTCCAACAAATAGATCAAGATCTCCATCCTGATCGAAATCTTTAGGAATAACACACGAACCACTGCTCAAATACTCAGGGAAAAGTTTAGGATCACGGGTAAACTGACCCCGACCATTATTCAAATATAATCGGTCTCTCAGAGCAGGGTCATTCGGTTCAAACTCATTTCCCCCGCTTACGATGAACAAGTCAAGGTCCTTATCACCATCAAGGTCAACAAGTGCCACTCCCATGTCTTCACTCATTTTGTCGTGTGTCCACGCCCCTTCTAAAATTCTATCGAAAGAGCCAGTTTTATTCTGAAGGAAGAGTGTGCCGGAAAAACCAGCCGCACCTCCCATGAAAAAGTCTTCCAGTCCGTCTCCGTTTACATCCCCTACCGCGATGGAGGGTCCAAATTGGGACATTTTGTGGGGTAAGAGTATTTCTTTAGCATAATCATCATATTCATTTTCTCTATGCAATACTCTCGACAAACCGAGGGATTGTGCTGCATCAGCAAACATGGTTTCTTTCGCCACTTTCTTTTCGGGTGTAATTTCTTTAGCCTCCTGCTTTACCACCTTATGTGTTTCATTTACGGCTACCCCCTCAAGAATAGACCTGGTGGAGTCATTCCAATCTATGACTACTTTTTCAATAAGATTACCACTTCCCACACCGAAGTGAACGATCTCTTCACTCTTGGACATAAACCCTCTGGCGTTGGTAATTTCATTTACCTGCCAAACATTATTTCCTTTATAGATACTGACCTTAGTCCCATATACACTTTTATTGTCCTTTGAAGATAGCTTGAAACGAACAAAATTTCCGAGATTCTGATCCACAGAATTATTTCTGTAGAGTTGGGCATTATCGTCTATATTGTTGATAATCAGATCCAGATCCCCATCGTTATCAAAATCAGCATATGCGGCCCCATTCGAAAGCGTGGGCATATCCATACCCCACTGCTCCGTCTTCTTAGTGAAAGTCAGGTCTCCGTTATTTTTAAAAATATAATTAGGGAGCTTATCTGTTGGTGCGAGATCAACAAAATCCATCACATCGATGATTGTTTTGGGATCGATCCCCCTTTGCCTGGCCACCTGGTTCAGGCTGTCTACCTTTTGATCATAAATACTCGACAGGTCACTGTAAAAATTATTGCTTTTTACTCCATTGGTCACAAACAAATCCTTGTAACCATCATTATCAAAATCAGCGAACAACGGAGCCCAACTCCAGTCGGTATTTGTCACACCTCCTAACTGACCTAACTCACTAAAGGAACCGTTTCCATTGTTCCTTTGTAGGGTATTGAACATGTACTGATAGTGTTTTCCATCCCTCACCTGCTGCCAGAAATCTTCCGGCGACATACTTCCCATTGTCGTCTTGATCCTTTTGTGGTCTTCCGCCATCATATCCACAACCATCACATCCAAGTGGCCATCATTATCATAATCAGCTATGTCGCTGCCCATACTGAAGTTGGAAACGTGTTTGGTAGCTACTAATGCGACATCTTCAAACGTTCCATCCTGGCGATTGATATACACGTGATCCGGTACATCAAAATCATTGGTGACATAGATGTCGGGCCAATTGTCATTGTTTAAATCACCAACAGTGGCAGATAGTCCATACCCAAAATTTCTGATTTTCCCCTCGATCGTATGATCTACAAATCGGCCATTGCCCAGATTCCTGTATAAGCGATCACTGAATTTAATATCGGAAAACTGGTGGAAGTCCAGTTTGTTACCTCTGCCGGGAATGCTTGGAGGCTGGTTCACCAGATACACATCCAGATGCCCATCCTTATCGAAATCAAAAAAAGCTGCCTGAACACTGAATCCTATGTCAGCCAATCCGAATTCCTGCGCCTTTTCAGTGAATGTTAAATCTCCATTGTTGATGTACAGCTGGTTGGCACTCTTTTCCTCTTCAAGGTATACATTCCTGCATACGTAAATATCCAGATCCCCATCATTATCAACATCAGCCATGGTTACTCCGGAGGACCAAAGGTCGTCTTTTGTAATACCAGCCTTATTGCTAATATCTTCAAATTGTAAATTCCCCTTATTCAAAAACAGCCGGTCTCTTGTCTGGTTCCCGGTGAAAAAGACATCCTGTAAACCATCGTTATTTACATCTCCCACAGCAACACCACCACCTGATATAAACATGGAATTTATCATGTGGTTATTCTCCCTTCTTTGTTCCACCATATTCGTGAAATGAAGGCCGGAATAATCCTGAGGTACCAGCGTAAACAACTTATCTCCTTCGCGCGGGTCTTCAAGCTCATTTTTACAGCCCATCAACAAGGCTACGAGCATCAGTCCGCTTCCAACAATTAATTTGTTCATTCTCAACCTGACTATTTAATGCCTACAAAAATATAATATTTTGATCCGCTTAGAAGGTCTTTTTGTGAACACTTTTGGTTGCAAAAGCCTAAGCAGCAATTATGATAACGAATGAGGCAGATATCATAAAAAGGGGTTGCTCAAAAGATCTTATCTCTCAAGCAACCCCTTGATTTTAAGTCAATTTAGAATTAGAAGTTCGGACCTCCTGTATCCCACCATAAGCGGGTACCAATTTCGTCCGGACCACCTAACTTGGTAGTGGCATCAGCAACACCAGCGGCGTTGTTGTTGCGTTCTGCATCTACAAACGGCATTCTTCTCAAGAAATCATCTGCTGGAATAATACCCCAATCTTCGTTACTATCATTCTGATAGTTGTAAGGAAGTTTTGGATAACCCGTACGACGATGATCCACCCATGCTTCTATGGTATTCATATAGGCAGCAATCCATTTTTGCGTGATGATCTTCTCCAGCTTTACTTCATTGGTAGCCGCCTCATCCCATTTCACCGTGATATTGCCAAAGCGGTTCATGATCCTTGGATCTGTCTCACCTGTACGGAAATCATTCACATCACCAACCTGTAAACCAGGTGTATCAGGGTCCGCATCAGCTTTTGGATCATTATAATCTATAGGAATATTGGTATCATCCTCAAGATAATCAGCAGCTCCAGCTGCACCCCATTCTGCAAATGAGTCAATGACTCCCTGCCTGTAGTGATCTTCGGCCGATCCAGCTCCTTCCCATCCTCTCAGGGCAGCCTCCGCCAATAAGAAGTGTGTCTCAGATGACATAAAGCAACGACGCATTCCATCTGCAGTGGTCGGGTTGAAATCTGCACTGATATTAGAATAAGGGATCCTGTCATCCTTGGCACCCAATGTCGCACCATTTCTAATTCCCTTGTATGGAAGATCAGGATGATCAGGTGTCAATGAGGCCACATTAGCGGGTGCAACAGGCTCAAAGTATTGAGACAGTCTTCCATCCTCATAGCCTACGAGAACAGATTCCATGGAGGCACTCATTCTGGTATCACCCCACCCCCAGGCTATTCTGGCAGGAGGAAAAAATCCGTTGTAAAGCCTTATTTTGAAATCATCGGCAGCTGTTGTAATCAAACCTCCCGGGGCAGCGATGGCTTTTTCACCCTCTGCTTTAGCCAGAGCAGGAGCTACCTTGGAAATTCGCATCGCCAATTGCAGCCGCAGACTGTTGGCATACTTGATCCAGCTGGGAATATCACCACCATAACTCGCATCAAAGGCTGCCATTCCAGCAAAATCTGCATTGGCTGTTAAGGTAGCAACGATGTCATCCAGCTCATCAAACCAGGTATTGTACAAAGTCTCTTCACTGTCATACAGAATTGTATTTTCCAGCGATCCGTAATTTGTGTAAATGATCGGTCCATGATAGGCCGACAACCTTGATGCTGAAAGGATCCTTATCAATCTTGCCCAGGCAACAAACACATCGTTGCCCTCAGCTTCAGCTATCTCAATCACTCTGCCACTTAGGGCAAAAACCTGATTGTAACACCGGTTCCAATAGACATTCCATCGAATATAATAGGTTGTATTGTTAATACCACCTACAAAAGGAGTTGGAGTAGCTAAATGTCTCACCCAGGAGTCATGGCACAAATTATGTTCAATCTGATCACCGAATATATTACCAAGCATCGTTGGAAAAAATGCACCAACATGATTATTATCCTGTCTTAAAGACGCATCAGAGATCTGGTAAGGATTCGTATTGATTTCCTCAAAATTTTCAGTACAGGCACTAAAAACCAGGAGCGTAACTATTGTGATATATTTAATTATCTTATTCATATCTCTACTACATTAAAAATTAACCTGGATATTAAATCCGATGGTTCGCGTGGACGGAACATTGAAGTTGTCAAGGGAAGGAGAGTTCCTATTGGTACTCATGGCCAATTCCGGATCAAATGGAGCATCCAAATACAGGAAGAAAAGATTTTGCCCCACTAATGATAAAGTGATTGGAATTGAACTTATCCTCGTAGTATAACCCAGGGCCAGTTGTGTTAACCTGACATTGGTTCTGCTATAAACATAAGGCTCCATGATACCGTTTCTTCCACCAATCGCACGATAATAAACTTCAGGTTCAATCTGGCTTACTGGATTTCCTTCGGGCGAAACCGCATTGATGGCAGTAAATCCCTGATCCCTGTCAGCAGCAGTTCTTTCGGAAACACCTGCCTCATCCAGCATGGCCTCCGTCTTACTTACTGCCAAACCTCCGAAATTCCCATTGATCATAAAAGACAAAGAGAAATCGTTATAAGACAAGTTGTTACTCCATCCCATGATAAAATTCGGATTTAGATTTCCTCTGAAATTTATATCAGTTGACTCGGGATTGTCCGCTGTTTTACGTGGTCTGTCATTAGCGTCAAGCACAATTCTGCCCTGGGCATCCCTTACAAAGCTCAGCGTATAAAGATCACCAATGGATCCACCCTCTTTGAATCGCGCAAAATAACCCTCAGAACTTCCGGTATTGATCCAGTTATCAGGATTGTTTGGATCTCCCTTCACAACCTTGTTAATGTTTCTTGAAAAATTAATAGATGTACTCCATTCAAAGTTTATGTTATAAACAGGCGTTGCATTCAAGATGATCTCTACCCCTCTGTTATTGATCTCTCCGACGTTAATTACCCGGGTATTATATATTGATCCGGCGAGTGCAGGTACACTAAAAAATTCATCACTGTTGGTAATGTCGTAGTAAGTAAAGTCAATGCCAACCCGACTATCCAGAAAATCCCAATGAGTTCCCACTTCCAGGGTGGTAACAATTTCCGGTTTCAAGTTAGTACCGGGAGCAACTGATGCCCGGTTGACTCCACCCGTTGAACCGTCTACTGTATTTGATGGTATGATCTGGTTGAAAGGAATTTCCTGCCCTACCTGACTGTAGGACAATCTAATTTTTCCATTGCTGATGGGCTCAGGTATATTCAAAATTTCACTAACGATAGCTGACAATCCAACCGCGGGATAAAAGTAGTTTTCATTACCTGTTCCTACCAGTGTAGAAGCCCAGTCCGTTCTTCCGGAAAAATCCAGAAACAATACATCTCTGTATCCTAAGGTTGTATTGATAAACAAACCCTGCTTGACGTCACGGGAGTCCAATGTAGAGTTGACTGCAACGGCATCAGGAAGGTTTTGGAAATAGTATTCATTGGCATAAAGTAATCCCTGTGTTCCAGTGTTTACACTCACTCCCAGACCATACACTCGTTTCTGGTAAGTAGCTCCTCCGATTACACCGAGGCTCAAATCACCAAAATTATCATCATATCTCAGGATGGCATCGACATAAGTCAGCTGATCCTGATATTTGTTATAATCCCACCTTCCGTTAGGGTGTATATTTGTAGTATTTCCGCCGGAAGCATATTTAGTCTCTTGCAACTTATCGGCAAAATCAAGGTTACCTCTTACAGCAAAGCTTAATTTATCAGTGAATTGATAATCCAAATTGATGCTACTAATAACTCTCTTGGTCTCATTTACACTTGGCTGTCCGGTAAGCAAAAACCATGGGTTTGACTGGTGATGATCGGTAACAAACCAGTTCATCACTTCCACATTTCTGTTTGGATCCAAATATGTTGGATTGTTCTTGTAGAACTCATACCCCTGTAAACCCAGCGAGGGATCGTACTGAGGAATTGCCCCGTTTCTCGGGAATCGATACAGACCAGTCAGCGGATTCAGATAGTATCCAGCCGCCGGACGATTCTCAACTTTTTCCTGTGCTAGCATCACGCTCGAACTGATCGTCAATTTATCATTCAGCAATTTCGTAGACTGCTTGAAAGTAATGTTGTTTCTTCCATAATCATTGTTAGGCATGATACCAGTAGCTTCTGTATTGGCATAAGAGAAATACGCTGTGGTTCTTTCATTGCCTCCACTGATCGAAATGGAATTAATGAAATTAACTCCGGTTCTGAAGAAGTCATCAACGTAATTATCGTCATAACTTCCGGGTTGGGTATCCCAGCTTTCTTTGATACCTCCAATAGCACCATATCTATATTGCAGGTCAGGCTTTAATAAAACACTCTCAAAGGTGACTCCGGAATTTAAGGTAACTCTTGCCTGGCCTGATTTACCTTTCTTTGTAGTGATCAACACCACGCCATTGGCTCCCTGGCTTCCATAAAGTGCAGCAGCATTGGCGCCTTTCAGAATACTAATACTTTCAATATCATCCTGGTTAAGCTGTGAAAGTCCGTCGCCACTATCTGTACCACCCCACATTCCGGGTTGCCCGCCTTTGTTGTTAACCATGGGAATACCATCAATTACAAACAAAGGATCACTGTCTCCGGTAAGGTTTTTATTTCCTCTCAACTGAACTCTTGTGGATCCTCCTGGTCCTCCGGTACTCTTCTGAACCTGCACTCCCGCAGCCCTTCCAGCCAAATTGCTCATAAAGTTCACATCCCGTACCCTGGTGAGCTCTTCACCATCTACCGTTTGTTGGGTATAAGTCAACGATTTCTCTTCACGCTCAATACCCAATGCTGTAACTACTACTTCACCTAATTGAACTTCGTCCTCTTCCAACGCCACATCGATCACAGTTCTGTTTCCTACTGAAATTTCCTGTGTTGCAAAACCAACAGATGTATAAACGAGCACTGGGTCTTCCACGCCCGCAACACTCAAAGAATACCGACCGTCTACATCCGTGGATGTTCCGTTTGTCGTTCCTTTAATTAAAACAGAAACACCAGGAAGTCCTTCGTTTCCTGCCGTAACTACTCCGGATACAGTCTGCCCGAGTGAGGCAAAACTTATACACAGGAGTAATGCTTGTAAAATTTTAACCATATGATAAGTAAGTTTAGTTGTTGATTATGAATGATTATCACTAAGTAATTAACTATAATTTTCTGATATAGTCAAATTCTATTGCCAGATATTTAATTCCCGTCTGATTTTGGTCTTTTTTGTTTAATCATTTGGTCAGGAATTATCAAAATGTTAAACAAACCAGGTTTTTCGGCACCATCAAGTAAGAGTCTATTGCCTCACTGAATTTTCTTTCACGTAATCTTCACGGATCGATTTGATGGGACCGATATAATGAAATCGCTCAGCCCAGCCCAACCCATATTTTTCTCCGATCTTCCTGTCAGAAGGAACTCCACGGATAGCTTCAGAATCCATATCCATCATAAAGTTCTTGATATAGCTTTTGTTGGCTGATTCATCACTATCACCCAGGATTGGTAACTTTTTTCCCTGCTGTTCCAGACTTTTCCTCCAGGTTGCTCCGGAGACACCCGGACCCTGATAAATATTCGCGGTATTGGCTTCTACTTTTTTGTCGACATATTTTGAAATGTCCACTACCCGATTTACCAGTTGTGGGCCTCGGGCGAAATAGTATTTCTCCTTTACCCCGTGAGGCTGTACCACTTCCAGCTGCTCCGGGTAATCCGTACCCATACCGGCCATCCACGAGGCTGCCTCCACTGCCCTGGCAGTAATGTAGTGGTCCGGGTTTTCCTCATAATCTCCATAGGGATCATAACAAACGATCGTATCCACCTTTAATAATCTGAATAAGAAAATCAACCTTCCTTTGATCTCCTGGATGTTATACTCATCCATGCGGTGGTTGCGGTAGCCCAGGTCATACACTTTTTTCAGACCGAGGGCTTCAGCAGCGGCGTAAGTCCCTTTTTCATTGTTGTAAACCCGCTCACCGATGGTGGACCCCCTACCGGCGGCATCATCATTGGAGGTACGGATCATATATCCGGTATATCCTTCATCAATCAGCTTGGCGACTGTACCCGCCGCGAAAAAGGCAATGTCATCACAATGTGGCTGGATGGCTGCCAGCACTTTACCTTCATGGGGGCGACCTGATAAAGGATGCTCAATGAAAACCTCCTCTTTATTCGTGATTCTTTGTTCCGGTCCCTTCTTGGATAATGATGTGCCACTCATTGCAGCGGCGGGGCTCAGCATTGCTCCGGCTACAAGACCTTTTTCGATAAATTCTTTTCGGTTCATTCTTTCCAGGTTTAATGTGATGAAATGCTATTTAATGGGAGTTTGAAGAACCTGTCCTTCATGATCGATTGACCAGGTGACAGGATCATCCTCCGATGTTATTGTAGCGATAAATTGCCGCGAAGTACCTTCAAGCGTCAGGGTGTTGCCAATACCATCAATGGTTACTTCTTTGCTTATACCAAGATCTTCAAGATTCAGGGCATAGGCAGAGTTTCTACCTGCCCATTCTTTTTGTCTGTAATAAACCAGCCATAGATAGTCTTTCTGCTTTACAGGATAATGGGAGACGAAAGGAACCGTCCTCTCACCTACTACCTCGCTGCTAAACTGTACATATCCCCACCTTTCCGGGAAATGCATGTTGATCACTCCCTGTGGAGACCAGGTCCAGTTGTATTCGGGTAGATTTTTTCCCGTGCTGTCTTTCTGTTTTACATATTTGCCATCAATGATGTCGATATCATACTGGACCCTGGAAAAATTGACTCTGTACTGATCACCATCTTCTGGGGTGTTCTCTCTTTTTCGACCGAACGTGATGGATGAAAATGGGATCGCTACTTCAACAGTCCATGACTCATCGGTATCGGATGAATTGTTGATGGTACCATAGACTTTGACTCCGGTCTTCAACCCTTTGATCTCCCAGTTGGTCATCGGCAGGCCTCCATTGCGATACGCCTTATCCAAAAACAAGTCCCAGGTTGTATTGAGGGCATTCATCTCAAATTCATAATATCGATGAGTATCATGATCAGGATACTTATAATTGGGACGGTTGCCATCATTGTCTGCATCGATGAAGATCTCAAAATCATTGTCCCAGAAGATCACATCATCATGTTCAGTGAGTGTTGCCCAGACATGAGGTTCTTCCAGCCTGGCTGCAAAATAGAAGTATTCATCATCCCAAAGCATCTTGACCCTGGTAGCCAGATAAGGATCCGGTTTAAGTGAACCTTCGATGTCCCGGAATTCATCCGTCCATTCGGCCTTGCCCCAGTCTGTTTCATCGATGACTCCATCGATAACAATCGGCTGAGAGGCTTTGTATGCCACGTAGTGTTTTGGGGGTGTAAACAGGTGTTCAAGACCGGAAAAAGGATCACCTGAAGCATCAGGCTTTTGATTCTCTTTGGTTTGATTACAATCCATAAGCAGCAGTATAGCCGGAATGAATATTATGGCAGAGACTTTTGACTTGATCTTCATTGATGGTATTTGTTAAGTGAAATAAATGGGTCTGAATGCGCGCTGACTGCGGAGTCTCAAAGTAATTGAAGCAATTAAGTGCTTCCTGTGATATTAATCAAAGCGATTGTGTTGTTTTAGTCCAAAAATCCTGCAGCTTTTGGATCAATCATTTCAAAGATCATTGTTTCGTACGGGTTTTCGTCTCCGGCCTCATAAAAAATGGCGAGCTTCCCATCCTCGGTCCTGGTCATGCTTGAATAAGCGGACGGACCGGGATAAATATTATGGATTACGGGCCAGGTCTTCCCTTCATCGAAGCTTGCTCTGAGTGATAAATTATGCCGGATCCTGCCGGCACTGGCCGGATTAAGGAAGAGCAGTATACTTTTCCCGGCATCAGGCCATTGGAATCTTAAAAAACCTGCCTGACAAACCGGCTCTACCAATTCATCCACAGCTGCCGGAGCAGTCCAGGTGACCCCACCATCATAACTTGTTGACTGAGTTCGCCTGAAATCCCCGAAGTAAGAACGCATATTCATTAACAATGTCCCATTACCGTCTGCAACCTCGACCACCTGACATTCATTCACTTTGGGTCTGATTGATCCCCCCAGCTGCCAGGTCTTACCATGATCATCACTGTAGATGATGTGCGATCCGTACTCGTAGGGACCGTTCCGTACATTACCATTGGGATCATCGTAGCTGTGATCGCAGGGGATCACGAGTCTTCCCTTTCTCGGACCTTGTTTTATTTGAATTCCGATGCCAGGTCCGGTGGCATACCAGCCCCAGGAAGGATCCTTGGTAGTATTGGTTATCTCTTTGGGCTGTGACCAGTTGAGTCCGTCATCCGTACTATTGGAAACCCAAACGGTCCTGGTACCTTCGGATTTCTTTGTGATGATGTCACTTTCATGATCATGACCCAGGTTATGTGTCATCAGCAGCCAGATCGTGCCCGTGGTTTCATCCAGTACCGGACAGGGATTGCCACAGGTATTTTCCCCATCACTCCAGATCACCCGGGACTTGCCCCAGGTGCTTCCATTATCAGTGGACCTCCTAAGCAACAGGTCAATATCGCCTGAATCTCCCGGTTTCTTACGGCCTTCACAAAATGCCAGCAATGTTCCATTTTTGGTAGCAATAATTGATGGGATCCGATAACTTTCATATCCATCTTGACCCGCTTCAAATAAGCGTTCTCTTAGGGGACTTTCCTGGCTATACAGATGGAGAGTAAGCAGATAAAGGATGCTTAGGAATAAGGATTTTTTCAATTGACTCTTCATTTTGAATGGTTTGAATTTATTATCAAGCAGTTAATTGATCAATAAGAAAGCACCAAATATTGCTTTTTTGATGTCATCATTCTTTTATATGCCAATCTTTTATATCCAATTTGATTATAAAACCGATCCAAAAGATGTATTTTTCGTTACTGATTTAGCAATCAAACACAAATGAGCTCCTCAATAGATACACTTTCTTTATACGAGCGATTCAAAGCTGCAAAGCTTCAGGATGCTGCAGCAAAAGAAGTGGCAGAAGCCATAAAAGAAAGTGTTGATTTCGTACAAAAATATCAGGAGCAGGAACTTGTGACCAAAAAAGACCTTGAGGCTACAAAAAAAGACCTCGAGCTTGGCTTTGAGCTCGGACTTGCAAAGACAAAAGCTGATCTGCTTAAGTGGATCATTGGCCTCATGATTGCCCAGGGAGGACTGATTGTAGCTCTGGTAAAGCTTCTGTAACATTTCCAATTTCCATACACATCGAACTATTCGAGAGACGATGTATGAAGAGCAACAAGATCCACCCCCTAACCCCAGCCAGCGGGGGAAACATTAAAAGGAAAGTCCTTAATCCAACAAAGCCAGACAGTACTCATAGCACTTCTTCACTTCAGCTACCGGATCTGAGTCCTCGGGCACCTTGTACTCCAGCTCAATGTCCCCAATGATCGGCCAGTTGTTCTTTTGGATCACCTTGAGCACATCACCAATGGGTGTTTGACCTTGTCCAAAAGGCATGTTGGTGTTAGGCTCAGGAGCATTGGGACCTGTTTTATCCTTTATGTGAAGACTGATGATCCGATCGTGAAGTCGCTCGACAACCTCTGCCGGATTTTTTCCGGTGGCGCCATAGTAGTGTCCAATATCCAGGTTTAGCATCAATTTCGGACCGAATGCCAGGACTCTATCAAAACTGAAATTCGGATCTCCGGGCTGACCGTGGTTGTGGAAGATCACGTACTTGTCATGCTTTTCAGCAAAAGGAGCCATTCTTTCGCCTGCTTCCTCGGAGATTTCCATGGTAATGCCAACAGCACCCACCGCCTTGCAGGCTTCAAAAGCATAATCAATTTCCTCATCAGACCAACGATGGCTTCCCAGCTTCAGAATATGGATAGAAACGCCTTTGGCATCAAACATGGCTTTGACTTCTTCAAATTTGTCCATGGATACGGAAGTCCTCCATTGCTTCAAGGTATCTGCATCTTTTGTATCGGGAATACCTGCATATCTTTCCACCGGTCCACCCATTAATTCGACAGTCTTTAATCCAGATTTTACAACATAATCAAGAATTGCTTCTACCGACTGATCAGGAAGCGCACGATAGCTATAAGTAATTGTACCCAGCTGGACGCCATCAGATGAAGACTCTTCCTGTGATCTTTTGGTACCACAGCTAAAACTAACAATTGATAATACCAGTAAAAAAAGCGTACTTGAACGGATGAATTGCATTTGATTTTATGTATGGTTAGTGATTGGGAGACTAAACTAAATATTTTTAGAAGCTTTAGCAGGAGAATGCGTACTTTGATTAGCCATTTGTGCTGATAATTCTGAAATTTTAATCATCTGAAAGGATCTCTATGAAAAAGCAGTGGTTCATCTTCATCCCTATATTGTGTCTTTTCATCCGGTGTGGGAACCAACCAACTCAACCCAACATCATCCTCATCATCGCAGACGATATGAACTGGAATGATTGCGAGGCCTATGGTCATCCCCATATGCAGACGCCTCATATAGATCAACTTGCTGCATCCGGATTGAAATTTAATCACGCGTATCTGACCGCCAGCTCCTGTAGCCCGAGCCGGTCCAGCATCATTACCGGTCGATACCCGCACAACACCGGAGCCGAGCAGTTGCACTGGCCGCTACCCCAGGGAAGTGTAACCTTTGTACAACAGCTCAAAGATGCAGGCTACTATACCGCCGCTGCAGGAAAGTGGCATCTGGGTGACCCTGTGAAAGATCACTTTGACCTGATCAAAGAAGCTGATGTATCAGGTTTTCAACTGCCTGCAGGTCAGGATCATGCAAATGGTCAGATGATCTCGCGACAACCCAGCGGTTGTGAAGACTGGATCCCTGTGATCAATGGCTTGCCGGAGGATAAACCCTTTTTCCTTTGGCTGGCGGCACTGGACCCTCACCGCGAATATGAAGACGGAATTTTAGATCAACCTCACTCAACTGAAGATGTGATCGTTCCCCCTTACCTGCCGGATGTGCCTGATGTAAGGGAAGACCTGCGGCTTTATTATGATGAAATCGGAAGACTTGATAGCAATGTTGGGCAGGTAGTAAAGGAACTGGACCGGCTGGGACTCTCTGAAAACACGCTGATCATATTCATGAGTGATAATGGGAGACCATTTCCAAGGGACAAGACCACTCTTTACGAAGGCGGCATCAAAACTCCTTTCATTGTCAAGTGGCCGTCAGTCATTCGGGAACAGCAAACCACGGAAAGTCTGATCAGCGCAATAGACATCGCACCCACAATCCTTGAAGTGGCAGGATTATCTGTGGATCCTGATTTCGAGGGCACAAGCTTTCTGCCGGTTTTGAAAAACCCTGAAGCAAAGATCCGCAACTATGTATTTGCTGAAGATCACTGGCACGATTACGAGGATCATGGGCGGTCTGTACAATACAAGCAATTTAAATTGATCAGCAACACTTACAACGATCTTCCAGTCACACCATCTGCTGATGCCGGGCGCGGATTAACGTGGCAGGCCATGCTCAGGCTCTATCAAAAAGACTCACTAAATGAGGATCAAAAGGCCTGCTTTATGAAACCTCGTCCCCGATATGAATTGTACGACCTGAAGGCTGATCCGCATGAATTGAAAAATCTGATCAATGACTCGTCTTACACATCTGTTAAAGAGGAACTTCAGGGTGTACTGGAAAATTGGTCCATTGAGACCGGGGATTTCATTCCATCGGTCAGAACTCCTGATGAATTTGACAGGGAGACCGGTGCTCCGGATCACTCAGTGCGTGTTCGACCAAGGAGATCCAAAATGGAAATGTTTGGAACAAATGGTAAATATTGATTCGGGAGCAATGTCAGTCATTCCCAAGCAATTCTTATATTTGTAAGTGATTACTCACATGACAGAAAAGCAGACAAAAATTATACAGGCTGCATTGGAGCTTTTTGCCAATGAAGGGTATTCAGCGACCTCAACCAGTAAAGTGGCGCAGCATGCAGGCGTCTCCGAGGGTTTGATCTTTCGTCACTTTAAGAATAAGGAGGGCTTACTCGAAGCAATCATTTTACAGGGTGAAGAGCAACTAAAAATATTGTTTGCGGACATTGTGATGGAGCCAGACCCAAAGCAGGTGATCCGGAAAACCATTGATTTAGCTCATAAAGCTACTAAAAATGATTCGGAAGCTCATTTTTGGAAGCTTCAGTACAAGATAAAGTGGGAAACTGAAACCTACGGAGAGCATAAAGTGAAACCATTAGAAGAAGCGCTTATCCATGCACTTAAAAAACTGAATTATAAACGGCCAAAAATGGAGGCACGAAATCTTTTGATGGTCCTGGATGGAATGGCCATGCAATACTTCCTTACCCAAAATTTTGACCTGAAAAAGTTTACCAGCTTTTTAAAGGATAAATACAGCAACTAAAAATTTTTACGACCGTAATAAGTAAGTACTCACTTTTTAATCTAACACTTATGAAAAATAAACAAGTCATACTTATCACAGGCGCTTCTTCCGGAATCGGTAAAGAAACCGCCCTCACACTCATCAAAGAGGGACACATTGTGTATGGAGGAGCCCGAAGAGCGGATCAAATGGAAGATCTGACAAAAGCAGGGGGTCATGCCATCAAAATGGATGTTACAGACAAAGCGCAGGTGAATGCAGCAGTGAATCAGATCCTTGACGAGCAGGGGAAAATTGATGTACTGATCAATAATGCAGGATATGGACTCTATGGAGCAGTGGAAGACATATCCCTGGAAGATGCCAGAAGGCAATTCGACGTCAACATCTTTGGACTCGCACAGATCACAAAGGCGGTACTTCCCCAAATGAGAGAGCGAAAGTCCGGGAAGATCATCAATATCTCATCTATGGGTGGCAAAATGTACACCCCACTCGGAGCCTGGTACCATGCCACCAAACATGCTCTGGAAGGATGGAGCGATTGTCTGAGACTTGAATTGAAAGACTTTGGGATCGATGTGGTGATCATAGAGCCGGGACTGATTGGTACTGAATTTGCCGATATCCTCTACGATCCCATGCTGAAAAGTTCGGGCAATGGTCCTTACGGTAAATTGGCAACCACAGTTGCCAGGGTGACCAAAGAAAGTTATGAAAAGAAAGGTGCTACCAGCCCTCCTTCTGTGATTGCCAATGCCATTTCCAGGGCCATAGCATCGAAAAAACCAAAAACCAGGTACAGGGTTGGAAAAATGGCAAAACCTTTGGTGTGGATTCGGGTTGTATTGGGAGACAGATTTTTCGATAAGGCTGTCATGAGTCAGGTTAAGTGACATTTTAAAGATTTTTGAAGCACTCCGGCCGGAAATGTGATTGTTGGATGAGGCGTTTGGTTCGGTCGGGTGCTTTTTTTAATACTTGCTCTACAAGCCACTAATGCACGAATTACAATCATTGTATATGGTATCCCTAATTGAGTGAATTCATACTCCAGTGCATCTTTATAGACAATCTCTAGAAATCCAGGTCCCAGTTGATTATGGACATCCATGCTAACTCCTATTATCTTATAGCTTTCACTCCCATAAATCAGACCTGGCATATTTGATGGATTATTTCACCAATCTCCACCTTTGGTGGAGGATATAAGTTACTTAATTAGTGAATTGGTGGCTTTTTACTATCGTAAATTCAATAGGGTTAACCAGCATAAATATAGATTATTGAAAATTACTTTGACGATAATTTTGGTTTAATCAGTTGCTTTTTTTAAGCTCGAATTTGGAGGGTTTCAGTGAACCCATGGTTTTTTCTGATAAGTTTATAGTCCGCATATAAATGCAAGAATCCTCCCCAAGGATCGTGCAAGGTCCAACAACTTCGTGCCTTAGTGGCTTAGTCGATTCTTGCTTTTATCTTTACTGGAGTCATGTGTTACAATCTCAGATATCTTACAAAAAAGCAAAGGGACTATGCGGTCAAATTTGGCGAAAGCCAGGAAGAGATCGATAAGTTGGAAAAGCAGCTGGAGATCTTCACCAATCAGCATGGACCGGTCTATCATACCACGGCTTTTGACCACTGGCCGATCCCGGTGATCACCAGTCAGCAGCCAAAAGATTTTCATTTTTTTAACTGGGGATTGATCCCGGGATTCGTAAAAGATACTCATCAATATGAAAGCAAGTATTCCTCAAGATACCTGAATGCCCGGATTGAGTCTCTTTTTGAGGAAAAACAATACAATGAACAGTACAAAAAGGAATTCGACAACCCTTTTTATTCTTCTGCATTAAAAAGACGATGTGTAATTGTTGCTGACGGGTATTATGATTGGCACTGGCAGGGAAAAACATCTTACAATTTTCATATTCAGCTAAAATCCGAAGCACCCATGCTACTCGCAGGTATCTGGAGAAGGTGGGAAAGCAAAAATGAAGACATTCAAAGGGATACGGTTGCCATTGTCACCACGGATGCCAATCCCCTTTGTCAAAAAGTGCATAATCGACCGAAAGCAAGTGAAGGTCCCCGACAGCTGGCCATACTTGATGATGAAAGTGCCAAAATCTGGCTTTCAGGAACTGACAATCCGGACGACATGGATGAAATCAGGTCTGCTATTAAGGTATTTCCTGAAACAGAAATGAAGGCCTACCCCGTCAAAAAGTTATTCGTTCAGGAAGGAAGAAGCCGCATTCCATTAAATGATGAAGACTGTATCAAAGAAGTAAATTATCCAGAGTTGGATTTTGGTAAAGGACAGGACCAGATGAGCCTCTTCTGAGCACCCATCCAATCCGCCCGCTGATTGGTTTCTGAAAACCCGGAACTTAAAAATCCGGATTAAACCTCTACGTTCCTCGACAGATATCCCTCATAATCAGGTTCCTGCCGCGGTGACCTTTCCCACATCAGGGGACTAGATATAACGTAATCAGCGGTGACACGGTTACATGCAACCGGTATGTTCCAAACCATGGCGATCCTCAAAAGCGCTTTCACATCCGGGTCGTGAGGCATCTGAGACATGGGATCCCAGAAGAAGATCAGGAAGTCGATCTCACCTTCTGCGATCTTTGCACCGATCTGCTGATCCCCTCCCAGCGGTCCGCTTTTGAGTTTTTTCACCGGAATGTCAAGTTCACGCTCTATCAGGGCACCTGTGGTTCCTGTTGCATAAATATCGTGGCATGAAAGAGTCACCCGGTTGTACTTGGCCCACTCCATCAGATCCTTTTTCTTAAAATCGTGAGCCACCAGGGCTATCTTCTTTCTTTCATATCCAAAAGCAAAGTCCTTCATTTTTTTTTCTATTTAGTCCTATTCAATAATTTGTCCAATTGAGTATTTAATTCATAACAAATTTATAAATACCTAATGATATTCATATCATTTAAGTTCATTCAATAAATAAATTGCAAAATTAAAATAGCGATTATCCTGGGTGATCTGATCACTTTTTCTGATAAACCCGGACATAATCTACCAGGTACCTCTGTGGAAATAGAGTGGTAGATGGATCGCCACCATTGGAACCTATGGCCAGATTGAGCAGAATATAATGCGGTTGATGAAATGGATTAAACCCATCAGGGTTAAGGGTTTCCGAAAGATCAATCTCGTTGAGCAGCCGATCATCAAGGTAAAGACTCAGGTTCTCTTCAGTCCAGAGTATCTTCCATAGGTGGAACTGATCAGGCCATTCCGGATTTTCCTCGATTAGTTCTTTCAGATCGACGGTAGCCTCATCCCAAACAACTCTATTCTCCTTTCCCGCCCAGGCGGCATTGGCAAGGATAATGGGATTCCCCTCCCGTCTGTAAAACTCCATGACATCAATCTCCCCATTGATCGGCCAGGGTTTCTCGATGCCCAGTGTCCAGATCGCCGGCCACATGCCCATGCTCGTGTCGATCTTAGCTCTGACTTCCAGGATACCATATTTAAAAGTGAATCCAACGCGGGTGTTGATACTTGCAGAGGTGTATGCTGCATACTCCCGGTTTTTTCTCCAGTCGCTGCTCCCGGGATCATATCGATCATTTTTGATTCTTTCTCTCCTGCCTTCTATGACCAGCAACCCATTTTCAATAAAACCATTTTCCTCCTGGTACCATTGAAGTTCTTCATTCCGGACGAATCCCCGCTCATAAGACCACCTGGAAGGATCAGGTTTATTTCCTTTATCAAACTCATCCTGCCATATGAGCTGATATCCTTTGGGTGCTTCCGATTGATCCGGTGAGTTGCAGGATAAAATCACCATTAAAACTGCGAAAAATAGCGGGCAACAAATCCTGCTGATCATTGTAGCTCAAGCTGTTCAATTTCAGGAGCTTCCTGTCCCCTGATAGCCTCATAGGTACTGATCATTTCTTTCAGTTTCTCCGGGTTGCTTTCAGCCAGGTTCTTCTGCTGCCCAAGATCTTCTTTGAGGTTGTAAAGCAGGTATTGATCACTATTGCCTAACTCAATATCTACATTCTGGTTGACGGCAGGCCCGGGATACGGAGGGATCATGGCCCAGTCCCCCTTTCGCAAAGCCGTCCGAGAGGTGGCTTCAACAACCAGCGACTCCCTCCCGTCATTGCTCTTACCCAGAAAGGTTTCCAGCAGATTCTGGCTGTCATCTACCCGCACCTCACTACCGGTGAGCGCTGCCAGAGAGGACAAAAGATCCAGCTGACATACCAGGGCATCCGATACTCCTGGTTCAATCGTACCTTTCCAGGAAGTAATGAAAGGTACCCTTGTTCCGGCTTCAAAAAGACTGTATTTTCCACCTCTCAGAGGCCCCCAGGGCGTATGATCGCCTAGTTTTTCAACTGCATCGTCATAATAGCCATCATTTAAGACCGGTCCATTGTCGCTTGAAAAGATAACCAGCGTATTTTCCAGGATGCCCTCCTCTTCCAGGGTCCGGATAAACTCACCCAGGCACCAGTCAGCTTCCACGATCGCATCTCCCCTGGGGCCCATGCCTGACTGCCCGGCAAACCTGGGATGCGGTGTGCGCGGTACATGGGGCTGCTGCATGGCATAGTAAAGGAAAAAGGAGTTGTCCTTATTTTCTTTCACAAACTTTTGTGCTTCCATTAAAAATCTATCGGCCATGTCCTCGTCTTTCCAAAGCGCGGATTTGCCTCCTTTCATGTAACCGATCCTGGGAATACCATTGACAATGCTGCTGTTGTGACCATGGTGCCATTTCATGGTGAGTAGCTCAGGATTGTCCTTTCCTGTGGGTTCACCCTCGAAGTTATTCTGATAGTCCACTTCAATGGGATCTTTTGGATCCAGTCCTACTACCAGCCCATTCCTGATATAAACTGTGGGCACCCGGTCCTGGGTAGCCGCCAGGATAAAAGAGTAGTCGAAACCCACTTCATTGGGGCCCGGATTGATGTCCGTATTCCAATCCACATTGCCGGACCCTAATCCCAGGTGCCACTTCCCCACAATGGCTGTGGTATATCCTTCATCCTTCAGCATCTTTGGGATCGTCATCTGAGCGGTATCTATGAGCAGGGGCGCAGTACCGGGTAAGATCTTTGCATCTTTCTCCCGCCAGGGGTAAACACCCGTTAGCAAGGCATACCTGCTGGGCGTGCAGGTGGCTGACGAGGCATAACCGTTGGTAAACCTCACTCCCCCTTCAGCCAGTTTGTCAAAATTTGGGGTCTTAAGCTCCGTGGACCCGTAGGCCCCCACATCACCATAGCCGAGATCGTCCATGTACACGATGACGATGTTGGGCTTCTTCTGTTCAGTGGCTTTTTCAGTAGAACAAGACGTGATCAATTGAGAAAAAATGATCAATAAGCTGATTGCAATGAATTTTTGATTCATCATAAGTGGTTTAAATGGTTAATTTCCGATCGAAAGGATCATCAACTGTGAAAGTATAAAATTTACGATTCTTATGCTTTCTATTCATTCTCCAATATTTTTGTGGAAATATCACGAGATGAATCTTGCCGCGCCAAATTTTCAATCTGTCGGAGGAGATCTTAAGACCACAATAGCAATAAATTAAATATCCATGAAACAGGTCCTGCTATATTTCACCCTTTGTGCATTGGTATATCTCATGTCCTGCAACAAAAAGGAACTTGAGGAAAACAACAGTTTCATCATCGGTGTATGGGAAGCCAATTTTGAATCCCTGTCCGGTTGTGATGACCCGGGAATGGATATTCAGGGTGAAATTTCCTGCACCGAGGTAGAATGCATCCGGTATACCTTCCAGGAAGACGGAATCTACTTTGCCAATGTTACCATCGACGGAGAAACATTTGGCGAACAGGGCACTTTTTCCCTGGATGTGGATAATATCAGCCTTTGTATTGAAGATGAGGGTAACGTGACCTGTAATGGTGGCTCCTATGATGTAAATGCTACTACCTTATCATTTACGATCACGGATGCCGATACGGGATGCGCTATTTTCAGGGTATTTGACAAGGTTGACCCTGATGCCTGATTAACTTCCGGACATGGAATTAAGCAAAAAGGTCCTGAAATCTCACAGTGAATCCCATATCCATGGTCAGAAGCATTTTATGGCCCGGATATCTGACTATCTAGGAGAGTTTGTGTACGGTGGGATCGATGGTGCCGTGACCACATTTGCCGTGGTAGCCGGAGCAGCGGGGGCCAACCTGGAGAGTTCCATCGTCATTATTCTGGGATTTGCAAACCTCATTGCTGACGGTTTCGCCATGTCTGTGGGAAGCTACCTTTCGAATAAATCAGAGATCCAGAACTATAACAAGCACAAACAGATCGAGTATTGGGAGGTAGACAACCTGCCCGAGGTAGAAAGGCAGGAGATCCGGGAGATCTATGAGGCCAAGGGATTCAAAGGAGAACTACTTGAGCAGGTGGTAGACACGATCACAGCTGATAAAGACCGTTGGGTGGATGTGATGATGAAAGAAGAATTGGAGATGGCAGAGGAAAATAAATCCCCTTTCGCCATGGGTCTGATCACATTTTTGTCCTTCCAAATGATGGGGTTTGTACCATTGATCATCTACGTCGCCGACTATGCAGGTACGATACAAATGGATCTCTTTACGGTTTCATCAATTTTGACCGGACTGACTTTTATCGGAATAGGCTTTCTAAAGAGTCTTGTAACCAACACTTCAAAGCTCAGGGGGATTGTGGAGACGCTGATCCTGGGGGGTGCAGCAGCCACCCTATCCTATTTTATCGGGGATTTTCTTGAGCAGCTGGTTAAATGATCTACCACAAAACCGGCATCTATTCCACTTCAGCCTCCTGATCGATAAGCTCGCCATCCCTGTATTCATAAGCTATGGATAGATTTCCTTCCGAATCGTACCATTTCGCAATCCCATCCAGTTTGCCGTTGCGGTAGTTAGTAGCTTCCATCAAGGTACCATCCTGGTAATATTTTTTTAGTTCACCCTCCAGCTTTCCGTCAACATAAGTGCGCTCTTCGGTTAGCCTTCTCCTGTTGTACACCCGATAAGATCCCGATAAGACATTATTGGAATAATTCGAATAAGCCGAAGCATAACCCTGATTATCAAACTCAATGCTGGCGCCCTGTTTTACCCCCTGGAAATAAGTGATCGTGGAAGTGATCAATCCATCATTGTCAAAAGAGACCCAGCTCCCATGCTTGAGACCATTCAATACTTCTCCCTCCTCAACCAGTGTACCACCAAGAAAGACCTGAGCTTTGGAAAGTCCATCGATTCCGTCATAAGGCGTCAGTACAGCGGAAGCTGGTGGTTTTTCACCGTCAGAAGATGCTATCTGACTATTGTCGCAAGCTGAAATCAAAATTGCAGCAGCAAAGAAAATAGGACCAAATTTCATAGTTTTTACTAATTGTGAGATCAGACAAAGTTAGTAAGAGCACTCACAATTTGTAAGGATCTGACTTAGAGGATAAGAATATTACACCATTATTTATGATAGCAATACTCAATCTCGATTGAAAGAAATATCATACTGCCTGGGAATTATCTAACTTTGAGTAAAAGACCAGACTATATGAGATATTTATGGCTTATTTCCCTATCCTTAACAATTTTTATGGGTTGTGAAAAAAAGGTTTCGCAGTGGGTGCTTCCCTCTCCCTCAGGGAATATTGAAATCATTATATCGCAAACATCAGATTCATTAACCTACGAGGTCAAATATGCGAATACTGGAGAGAATGGTCAGACCATTATTAGACCATCCCCGCTTGGACTTGTCAGGGAGGATGCGGACTTTTCTAAAGACCTCACCTTTGTATCCGCTGAAAATGTCAGGGAATTTTCCACATCGTACACACTAACCTCCGGGAAACAATCAGAATATAAAAATAAGGGCAACGAGCTGGTTTTACACTTTAGCGCAAAAAACGTAGAAAAGCTGGACCTGGTCTTTCGCTCCTTTGATAACGGGGTGGCCTTTCGATATGAATTTCCGGAGCAGGATGCTGGCACTAAGACTGTGATCGAAGAAACTTCAGGCTTTCTGATCCCTGAAAACAGCAAAGCCTGGCTGCAGGCCTATGATACGATCACCAAATGGACTCCTGCCTATGAAAGATATTTTGAAAACGGTATTGAGCCTGGTACTCCAGCTCCCGTAAATAATGGTTGGGCCTTCCCAGCCTTATTCAAGCTGGAAAACCACTGGATCCTACTCTCAGAGGCAGACCTCGACGGAGGCTACTTTGCTGGCCATCTAAATAATGAGATTGGGTCACAGCTATATACCATCAGGCTCCCGGAGGAAGAAGAAGCGATCAATACAGGACAAAATGTAGCCGTCAGCCAACTCCCCTGGAAAACACCCTGGCGGGTGATCATGATAGGTAACACTTTAGGAGATATTGTTAAAAACAATCTCATTACGGATCTGAGCAAGCCCACAAACATGGAAGACGTATCATGGATTGAGCCTGGTACCTCTTCGTGGAGCTGGTGGTCAGATTCAGATAGTCCACAGGACTATGATAAACTCACCAGATTTATTGATTTCTCCGCTGAGATGGGCTGGGAATATACCCTCGTGGATGCCAACTGGAACCTGATGGAGGGTGGTAATCTCGAACAGTTAGCCGAGTACGCTAATGAAAAAGGTGTTGGGTTGCTGGTATGGTACAACTCCGGCGGCCCACACAACATCGTAACTGAACAGCCTCGGGACATCATGTATGATCCAGACCTCAGAAAAGCTGAGATGAAAAAGCTACAATCCCTGGGAATCAGGGGTATCAAAGTAGACTTTTTCCAAAGCGATAAACAGCACATCATTCAGCAGTACATTGATATCATTAAGGATGCTGCAGCACATCAGATCATGGTCAATTTTCATGGTTGTACCATTCCAAGAGGGTGGCGAAGGACGTATCCAAATGTGATGACCATGGAAAGTGTCAGAGGTGCGGAATGCTACAAATTTGATTCGACCTACCCCGAAATGGCTCCTTATCAAAACACCGTCTTACCCTTTACCAGAAACGTCATTGGACCGATGGATTATACACCGATGACTTTCTCCGACAATACCTACCCGCATCTGACCACCGATGCCCATGAAGCAGCGCTGGGGGTAGTTTTCGAATCCGGATGGCAACATCTGGCTGATGCTGCCGACTCCTACAGAAGAGTTCCTGATCCTGTAAAGGAGTATCTCATGAGGTTGCCGGCAAGCTGGGATGAAACGCACCTGGTGACCGGCTATCCTGGCAAAGAGGTCATTATGGCACGCAGAAAAGGAGAAGTCTGGTATGTCGCAGGGATCAACGGGGAGAATGGCAATAAAAGCTTTTCACTGAGCAGCTTTCCCTTCCTGAATCTGGCTGATTACCATATCACCTTGATTCAGGATGGAGATGATCCACAAACTTTCGATATTGCCGAATTGCCGGCAGGCCCCGGTCAGTCACTGAAGGTTCAGATTTTAGGATATGGCGGGTTTGTGGCCATACTCAAGCCCTCATCTAAATATTGAACCAGTAGGAGATCTTTGCAAAGATCGCGCGGTTTTTCGACTGAAAAGTGTCCGGGAAATAATTATCGGTGTAGACAATAAAGAAGTCCGAAACAGGTGCAAAGCGATACTGAAACCTGATGTTCATGTTGAAATTGTCCAGCTGACTGTTGTATTGAAAAAAGGTAGTCAAGAAGAGGCTTTTGGTAAATGTGATATCAAAGCGAGGGCCAAGCAGCCAGATATCGCCGCTTGCATAGGGTTTTGGTAGCCTGATCCTGTTGTACTGGTAGATCAGGGTGGCTATTCCATAGGGTCTGTATAAATAGTTGATCTCTCCACCCACACTCAGAAGTGTCCCATTGAAAAACTGCCCTGCCTGTATCTCCATGTCATGATAGAGCGGCTTTCTGCGGTCTGTCCTGAAAGAAAGCTTTGCACTGGTATACCTGTAGTCTGAACCTAACTCCAGCGGCAAACCATCACCGGACCTTGTAGGATCAAAATCATCCTGAAGCAGAATATATTCGTGAGCTATCTCTGTCCGTATGGTAGCTCTGTTGGCAAATTCAATTTCATAGAAAGGTGATATCCGGTAATCGGTATCACCAAAATCGTCATTTCTGTAATATTCGGTTTCAATACCCGGCCCATGGTTGGAAACCTTCTTGTTTGGATAAAAGCGGTACTGGAAACCAGGAGCCAGCAGGAAGTAATTCCTCCTTGGTACAAAGCCGACTTCCGGATCATAATTCTGGCCCACCAATTGATGATTCCAGGTGATCGTGAAATTTGTGACATTATACGAAAGTGTGGCTCCATGTGCAAAATGCTCCCTATCTGTGCTGTCTGGTGAAAATGAGTGATGATAAAAAACCTTACCATTCCATGCCCCGTCATCAGAAAGGATATTATAATCCACCCCCAGAACTCTGCTGTAGTCTTTATCGTCGATTTCAAAATCAAATTGATTGTCCTGGTTGAGTACATGGGTAGCCTGTTTGTTGATACCGATCACGGAAATGTTTGATCTTTTGAAGATCCTTCTTTGAATGGCCAGGGTGGAATAGTTGTAGCCTGGTTGAAGGATTGACCGATCTTTTGCTGTCTGCATATTCAGCACACCGATCCGCCAATCCCTGTTTATACTGCCACTGAGCTTCATCCCCGCATTGATCTTATTGGGGACCAGGAGGCCTGTGGTAGGATCTGTGGCTAATCCGATCCTTCTGGAAAAGAAGGGTCGTATCCGCTGATCCCCAAAGGAGGCGAAGATGTCGGCATTTTCTATGAAAAACTGACGCCGCTCGGGGAAGAACAGTTCAAACCTGGAAATATTGGTTTGCTGCTGATCTACTTCCACATTGCTAAAATCAGGATTAAAGGTAAGGTCAAGGTTTAAAGAAGGTGTTACCACCACTTTGGCATCACCCCCTACATTAATGGTACTGTTGGACTCCCCTGTCACATAATCCCGGTCTCCACCCCCGGAAATATACGGAATCAATGAGATGTTATAGTCAGGCTTCTTAGGAGGGTCTTCAAAAATGATGACCCCGGGGTATGACAAACTCAGCGTGCTTTGATTGCGCGGTACATGGCCCCAGGTAGATTGCTCGGCGGTCTTGCTATCCTGTGCATACATATGAACATTCCATCGTTTGGATCCCTTCTCAAAACGCAACGTTTTTAACGGAATGGCCATCTCGCCAGACCAGGAGCTATCCTGGATATTTGCGGCGGAAAACCACTTATTATCCCATGAAAGGTCGAACCCTGAACTTGTGGAACCGACCCTTTGCCTTCCTGAGATACCAGAGATGAGCGCTTCTCGCTGGACTCCAAAAGGATTGATGCTGAAAAGCTGTCCATTGGTCTCATTCCGGAAAGGATCAAAAACGATGGCCACTGCATCATTTTCAGAACCCCTGTAGTCTCTCCTTAAAGACTTGGTAACATAGGGCCCTGGCACAGGATCATAGCTGATAAAGCCCACATAAATAAAATCATCATCGTAGGTCATGCTTACTACCGTCGGCGTCACCGTGTAGCTCGTATCCATCGGAAAGTACTGCCAGAAGGGGGAAGTCTTATCAGCAATCTGCCAGTCTTTTTCATCCAGAACACCATCTATCCTGATAGGACCAGTTGTCCGTTTTACATATAACTCAGGTTGAGACTCCTGACAAAAGGCCTCGATAAAACAAAAAAAAGCCAGAAAAAGTGGTAGAAGTGTTTTTACAATACTCACGAAATAATCAAAATGAAAGAATAATGGCCATCAGAATACATGTAAAAAAATACAAACATCCACTGATATCCAATTATTCAGAAGGGATAAAAAAGGGGGTCAGATTTTCGCGTATATGTCAGCAAATCATTGCATGGATATGCGATATTCGATAAATGCATCGTCTGAAGACCCTTCTTTAAAATAAGCAAAGATTGCTTCCAAAACGACTGTTGCTCAACCGACCCATTAATCCATTCATTGAATGGCTTCAAATCAGGGATGGCCTGGCTCAGACAGTACAGAAACAATATATCTGCCAAGATGCATGCCCTGATCCTGACCGTCTTCACATGCATCACGGTAGTGGATGCCCCCATAGAGCCGTGAAATTGCTGCTTCATTGCAGGCTTCACGAAAAGAGTTAAAGCTTCTGGGCTCCAAACCAAAGTACTCTTCTGAAGTATCTGTGAATTTAAAATTATCTCCAAACAAGTAAGTAAGCATTTCTGCGCTTGCAGTTGATATCACGCTATGTCCACTGGTGTATTCGGGAAAGGGAGGTGTTTGAAGCAAAGGTCTCCAGTCCTTATCAATCAATTTATTAATGGCAGTCTCCGGCCTAATCCGGTCGCTCCTGTATTTTTCATCCCAGCAACTAATAAAAGCATCATGAAGTGTGAGAGCCACAAAAGTGTGAACCTGGACCGCCTTTGCAAACGATATTTCAGCCTGCCGACTCGCTATTCCTGTGATCCCGATCCAATGTCCTCCGGGAGATATTTTCTTCAAGCCGATCATGGCATGCCCCGAAAATTCTACTGCGAAAGGATTACAATCCCAAAAAGCCGCGATCTCCCGCTGCTCGGCGGTTAATTGATTGGTCACGTCATAGACCTCATTCAGAGCCATCATGAATTCACTGTTTTTTTCAGTACTGAAGGGTACAGGAGGAACGGGTTTGAACTGGTTCGCTGAAGTGAGGAAAAACGGTCTGATAGTATTCCAGTTGGGTTCTACCGGCTCCAGGTAAGCAGGTGGCGTAGGATACCATCCGCCTGGTTTGCCCGAGGGTGTGTACCGGGTATAAGTGCTTAGTGAATTATACCCGTCGCTTTTGGCGTAGGCAAGTACTTTGACTGCTGTTTTGAGGGCAAAATCGATGTTTTGTTTTAACTCATCTGCGGACCATTTATATTCTTTTTTATAGGTATTGGAAAGTGTTCGCTGATTCTCTTCGAGCATGTATCCGGAGGGCATGATGCCTTTCCCAACTTCCAACATGGCATAGATTGCACAAAAAGAAACTGATAGCTCATCAGGAAATTCCTGACGCTCAAATCCCGGATTTTTGATGAATTTACCAGATATATCATCCAGTTCTCCACCTGACACCAATATTTCGTAAGCACCCAATAGTGAATATGCATAATTGCGACTTGCTACCGGAGGATTTGCCACGTCGTGCAGCATCACTTTTGACAGATTAAAGACATGATCAATCAGGAGTTCTACTTCATCCAACCTTGTCTTTTTACCGGCAAAACAATGGAAGACTACCGAAGCAATCGATACATATAAGATCAACCTCTTCATGGCTATTTCACTTTATAAACATCTACTCCCACATTATTGATACCTACCAAAAGATATCCATCACCTTTGATATTAAGCCATTTCAGTGATCTTGCGTCACCTTTTATCATCAGACCGGATTTGGCCTGAGGGATATATTCGAAATGACCTTTGCCATCTCCCTGGTATAGCTGTCCATGGTTGGCATCGATGTGACCCATCCTTATACTGATAGCCGTTTGGTTACCTGCCAACACAAAATCCTTATTACCATCCTTATTGTAATCCAACACTTCAATAGCAAATACAGGTGAAAACTGGGCAGTGGCCGGAAGCGGATGTGCCGCAAATCCAGTACCTGTATTCTCAAAATAGATAGACCTCAATTCATTCAGATGTAATTTACCTGCGTTTGTGATCTCTTCCCTGGAAAGGATATCATCAATCTTTGCCGATGAATAGGACTCGTAGGATGTGAATTTTTTCCTGAACGAGTATACCTGGTTTAGCAATTCATCACGGCTGACATAGGGATAAGGCGTTCCCTGCACATAATATTCCATGATAGGATCTACAGAACCATTTTCGTCAAAATCATCGTAATAGAGCGTGATCGGCTGTTCAGGGGATGCCCTTAGCTGGGAATTGGTCCCAAAATTACCCACGATCATGTCGGTATCGCCATCATTGTCAAAGTCTGCAACTTCAATGGCTGACCAAAGTCCGTTTATGGGGGATTGAAAATAAGAAGCAGAAGCATCCTTAAAACCACGGCCTTCCTGGTTAATGAAAAGCGTTAATGGCATAAATTCTCCAATGATCATCAGATCTTCCCATCCATCATTGTTAGCGTCGATCCATGTAGCTTCTGTTACCATACCACCTTTAAATTCCGGCATCAATACAGATGCCTGGTCAGTGAAATTCCCAGTTCCATCATTTATCAGCAGATAACTTGGAGCAGGGACGGGGTATTGTCCCGGTATCACATGCCCACCTACAAACAGGTCGACATCCCCATCATGATCAAAATCCATTGCCTTGACGCATGATTTGGAACTGAGCATTTCAGGCAGGCTATTTTCAGCTTTTGAGAATCGCCCTCTTCCATTGTTAATGAAAAGCCTGTCCTGAAGGTTTGCATCATTTACATCATAATTGTGATAGCCACCACTCACGATGTAGACATCCAGATCATCATCATTATCAATATCTACAAAAAGAACATCAGCATCAGTTTTAGTATTGTCCTCAGGAAATATGAATTGTCCGCTGATCAAAAAATTGCCTTCCGGCTGTTGAATGAAAAGACGGCCGAAACCACCTGCCGTTCCACACACATAAACGTCCTCAAGACCATCACCGGAAACATCTCCTGCCGCCATCGCCGGCCCGCAGGCTGAAATCATGGTCAAAAGCAAAGGCTGTCTTTTGAAATCATTGTAATCATGGCCTGTGTGCTCGTACTTCAGGATATCAGGGGTTTTTGTAAAGACGGGTTTGGTAATTAAGAAGCCCTCTTTTTCGCGAATTATTTCCTCCTTGCTGGTTTCTGACAATTCCAGCAGTTGGTCAGCCTTTACATTTTTTATGAGCGTCATCCCTACTATTGGCCATTCTATTATCACTGAATCCACTACCTCTGTATTACCCAGCCCAAAATATAATCTATTGGTTACTGTAGATTGATACCCCCTTACAGGGTAAAGTTCCTGAAACTGTACTTCCCCGCCAGTATAAACATAGACCCCTGCTCCGATGGAGGACGTATTTGCTCCGGTTCCTTTCAGCTTTAAAGCCAGGTAATGCGAGCCATGCTTTTCCCTACTGTAATTCCTGAAAACGGAAGCCTGTTCGTTATGATTGTTGACCACAAGATCAAGGTCACCGTCATTGTCCAGATCGGCATAAGCAGCACCGTTAGAAAAACCAGGTTCATCGAATCCCCAATCAACGCTTTTATCTGTAAACGTAAGGTTTCCGTTATTTTTGAATATATAATTATGAATGGGTGTGGAGGGCATCGACATGGCAAGCTCGAAGGTGTCTATTTTTTGATTAGCCACCACCTTTTGAAAGTAATAGTCGCCTTTATATTTCAGGAAGTCCCGGTTGGTATAATCCCTGAAATATCCATTGGTAACAAACAGGTCTTTCCATCCGTCATTGTCAAAATCTGCGAAGAGAGCGGCCCAGCTCCAATCTGTATTTGAAACTCCTGAAAACTGGCCAATTTCACTGAAAGACCCGTCTGAATTATTCAGGTGGAGCATATTGCGCATATTTTGATGATAAAAACCTTTTGCCACCTGAAGTGAATATTTATCGTAATTCTCAGGCCCGAAAAGGAGCTTTTGCCTTTTGTTATCCTCTGGAAGCATGTCAAGGGTCATGATGTCGGGCCAGCCATCGTTGTTAAAATCATTGATATCGGAACCCATGGAAAAATGAGAGATGTGCTGCAAATAATCTGTCAGCTTGTCGGTAAATGTACCATCCCCGTTGTTAATGTAGAGGTAGTCGGTTTCAATGTAGTCATTGGATACATAGATATCGGGCCAGCCATCCTTGTCGATATCTGCAATCGCCACACCAAGCCCAAAACCCAGGGAATTGGATTTGATCCCGGCTTCCAGGGTTACTTCTGTGAATCTGCCATTATCATTTCTGAAAAGTTTATCTCCGGCATTAGGGTCGATGGTTTCTCTTGCAGAGGAAAATTCGAATTCCGTGATCACGCTTACGTTGGTGGTTAGCAGAAATAGATCAAGGTCACCATCTTTGTCATAATCAAAGAATGCAGCCTGTGTGGAATACGAAGGATCATCCAAACCGTATTCACGGGCTTTCTCCTCAAAAATAAGATTGCCCTTGTTGATAAAGAGCTGGTTGGCACGAACATCCTTTTCCTGCTTGCCTGAATAGCACACATAAATATCCAACAGGTTATCACCATTAATATCCACCATGGAGACTCCGGTCTTCCATCCCTCCCTGCCTTGCACTTTGGCTTTTTCAGTGATGTCCTGGAATTTAAAATCCCCCTGGTTGAGATAAAGTTTGTTGTACTCCATGTTGGAGACAAAATAGATGTCTTCCAGTCCATCATTATTGATGTCTCCGACAGCCACACCACCCCCATTGTAGAGGTTTTCGTAGGTCAGCGCATTTTGAGATTCTGTTTCCTTGATGGTGTTTTTGAACTTAACTCCTGTTTTCCTGGCAGATAAAGGTTCAAATAGCTGGTCATCCTGGGCATGAATGCACCCAAAAGGTAACAGGCATAGGATGGCCAGGAATATCTGTAATCTCCATTGAAACTGGATAACCATAATTACAAAATTAGGACAGTTTAAAAAAAGTTCAAGCCGGAACCATTATGATCCCGGCTTGATGACTATACAGCAAAAATTATTGTTTTTATTGAACATCCCACCACATTCTAGTGGTAAGTGTATTTGGTCCCTGTGATGCAACAGCAGCTGCAAAGTTATCGGGGTTTTCGCTCTCCTCAAAAGCAGGATATCTCAATCTTCTAGGGATTGTACCACCGGTAACATTACCAGGAAAGTTAGTTGGAGTCAATACAGGATAACCTGTTCTTCTCCAGTTGGCATAACCCTCATAGCAGTTGTCCAGGAAGGTAGCTGCCCAGTATTGCTCTCCGATCAATCTTTCTTTATCGGCATTGCTGGCTGCTGCAAATCCTAAACCAGTGATGTATGTCTGGATATCAGCGTCATCAACTTCAAAGCTCTCATCATATGCTACCCATTTGTCAATAGCTGCTTCAACGGCATTGTCAAAGTGCTCTTCCGGAGTACCGGGAACATTCCAGCCCCTTAATGAAGCTTCGGCCAGAAGTAATTCCGTTTCTGCGTAAGTATGTAAGAACATCGGATCCGAGAAATCATACAACTTAGGATTGATGAATGAGAAAAGGTTTATTGTATATTGATCTGCCGTGGCAATCCATCCTTCACCTATTGCATAATTTGCAGCCCCCTCTGCGTTAAGACCATTTGGCAAACCTCTCTGATTTGCCGGATCGGTGTCCCATAATGTCGGATCCCCATCAGGGTTTCCAACTCCACCAGAGATGATCATCAACCTGGGATCATTGGTTGCCTGCATCCAATCAATGAAAGTTCCACTGATTCTTGCATTACCTGCTTTATAATTGTCGGAAATTATTACTGCAGAATTACCATTGGTAGCCGCATCGTTGTGAATAACAACTGTATTATCATCATTCGATGTAAATACGCCAGCTGAATGGTTTACAGCTTCTTCCACAATACTCCGAGCCAAATTGGCATCCACTTTTGTAAGTCGCATTCCCACCCTCAATAAAAGAGAGTTGATGAAACGCCTCCAATTGTCAAGATTACCTCCATAGTAGATATCCTGGGTTCCGGGATTCGGTGCACTGGCGCTCAGGATATCCCTGGCCTCTCGCAAATCACTCACGATCATATCGTAAATCATCTCCTGATCATCATATGCAGGGAACCAGTTTTCCTGACCTAGCAAGCCTCTTCCCGCACCTGAATATGGAATATCTCCATACAGGTCAGTCAGTCGATGAAGCGCATATGTCCTCACTACCAAAGCCATGGCGTAAGTATTCACCTCCTCGGTATCCTTCAGGTTATCTACAACGTGTGTTGCATTCTTGATGATAGAAGGATAGTAACTCTCGAAAGCAGCACTGGTATATTGCTCATTCCAGAAATACTTATCTCCTGATACAAAGCCTGCTGTGCTCGCCAACTGTTGTATCATTGTAGAACTGTAAATGATATTACCCCTGGACTGTACGTAACCATTCGTGGTCATCATCCCCTGAATATTTGCCAGGATGAAATCAAAGTCCAGTTCTGTTGATGCATTCGGATTCACATTCAAATCCGTCAATGCCTCATTGTCACACGATACGATAGGTATCACCAAGACAGCAAATACCATCGCAACAAATCTATTTTTAATATTTCTATACATCGTAATCTTCAATTAAAATGACACTGATAAATTGAATCCGAAGTTCCTTACGGTAGGAACTGCAAAGTATTCCAATCCCTGGGAACCTGCACCAACAGTATATGCTGATTCAGGATCTACGTTTGGCACATTTGACCAAAGTAGCAATAAATTCCTTCCAACAGCGGAAATGTTAAGTGATTCAATAGGCAGGTTAGTAAGCATGGTACGAGGTACACTGTATCCAATGGACAACTCTCTCAACTTACCAAAACTTGCATCGTATACAAAGTACTCGGTGATGTCATTGTATCTGCCATAATATTGCTGAACGTCAGCAGCAGGGATTTGAACTGATAGCGGAGCTCCGCTCTCATCAACTCCAGTGATGGTCAGTCCTTCTTCTCTTCCAGGAAGTGTTTCCTTGTGCATTCCAAAAGCATAGGCAATTACGTTAGTTCCTGAGTACATAGATCCGCCGCTTCGCATGTCAAGTAGGAAGCTAAATGAGAAATCTTTATATGTCAGGGTATTGCTGATACCAGCACTGAAAGGATGTCTACCTTCTCCTAACACTTCAAATTCTCCTCTAACCGGATATCCATTGGCGTCATATACTTTCTGGCCATCGATTGTTGCGTGTCGGTATCCTGCAATTAAGCCCAGTGGCATGCCTATATCATGTCGGATACGCTCCTGTAGAGTACGCGCCTGATCAAGGTTCAGCACTTCGATGGGTTCACCAGCAGCATTTTGCCCAAGGCTCACTGCCTCACTGATGTTATTGGCCATGTTGAATGAAATATCCCATCGGAAATTACTGTTCCTGACAGGTGTTCCAGTCAACAACAATTCAATACCACGGTTATTCAACTCACCGATATTAACAGTAGTACTTCCAAAGCCTGACGTTCTCGAAATAGTTGCGTTCAGGATATCATCAGTAGTAGTTCTATTGTAGTATGCAACATCAACACCTAATCGGTTACCGAAGAATCTCAAGTCTGCACCGATTTCGTATTCAGTGGTTACATAAGGTGTCAAGGCAGCATTAGGAATTGATCCGTTTGAAATAGCTCCCCTGGTTGCCCCTGCAAGACTGTTTGCATCAAGACCGTAGGTTAAATTAAGGATGTACGGATTAGGAGTACCTCCACCGACCTGGGCCCATGAAGCTCGCAGCTTGGCAAATGTGAATACGCCAGGCAGATCTACCATGTCAGAAAGCACATAACTCAAACCAACAGACGGGTAGAAAATGGCATTATCATCCGGATTTAGGGTAGAGAACCAGTCCTGTCTTCCTGTTACGTTCAGGAACAGATAATTGTTAAATGAGAAATTGGCAGAACCAAATACTGAGTTGATTCCCCATTCATTGAATCCATATGAGTAATTCCTGTTATTAGGATTTACGTTGTTTACAGAATGGAAGAAAGGAATCACAAGATTAGCACCGCCAACCTGATAACTTTCAGAAGATCTCCTCATCCGGTTTCCTCCGAGGAGAACATCTACACCAAACACTCCAAATTCTTTGTCAAAACCAATAAATACGTCGGCATTGTCTTCTCTGATCTTCTGTGATCTTTCATAGATCTGACCAAGCGGCCTGTAAGCTGTACCATAAGGCTCAGCCACGTTTCTGAAATCAACAGAGATCACATCCGTTCCAACACGACCCTGAACATATAACCAGTCAGTAATATTATATTTCAATTGGGCGTTACCCAGGATCCTGTCTTTATCATCGATTCTCTCATACTGATAAGCCGCCCAGTAAGGGTTTTGGGCAAACGTATTTCCCTGGTGTCTCAACTCGGTTCCATCCGCTGCAGCTCCTAATTTATCTGTTGGGCCTTTCATATCCTCAAAAGAAATATTTGGAGCTTTCATCAAAACAGTTGCATTAGCATTACCGGGTGAATCCGATAGCCTTGGTCTGTTCTTGGCATTTTCCTTGGAGTACTGAACGGTGATCTGTGCCTCCAGCCTATCGAATGTACCGCCAATGTTGGCATTCAACATTCTTCTGTTGTACCCGGAATTAGGTACAATATCCGAATTATCTAAATCGGATGCTGAAATCCTGTAGTTCATGTTCTGAGTTCCACCGGATAATCCAAGTGTATTGGTCCATGTGTATCCTGTGTTGTAGAAATCATGCATGGTTTCACCTAGATCAGAATAGGGCCTGGAAACTCCATCAAACTGAACCACACTGCTTCCATCCAGTCTGCCACCCCATGATACCTGGCCGTTATCCAAAGCACTACTTTGGCTTGTAGGAGCAACTCCATTTGACCCAGTTCCATATTCATTTTGAAAGTCAGTCAGGTCATAAACTCTGTCTACTGTGAAGTTTGAATTGAATGTAACCTGCATTTCTCCTGCCGATCCGGACTTTGTAGTAATCAAAATCACACCATTAGATGCTCGTGATCCGTAGAGTGCTGATGCAGTCGCACCTTTTAGAACGGTAAGACTTTCGATGTCGTCCGGGTTTAAAGAAGCCAGTCCGTCACCATTGTCATTACCACCCCACATACCGGCAGAGCCCAGGTTGGAGTTGTCAATAGGAATACCATTTACAACATATAGTGGCTGATCATTGCCGGTCAGTGAAGATCCACCTCTGATCACAACCCTTGAAGAACCCGCAGCGCCAGTAGCCGGTGGACTCACGTTCACCCCGGCAACCTTTCCGGTAAGCGCAGTTCCAAGGTTTATTGCCCGGGATTGCGTGAATTGATCTCCTTCAAGCTCTGTAACTGCATATCCCAGCTGTTTTTTCTCCTGAGCAATACCGAATGCTGTTACAACCACTTCGGAGAGTTCTGTGAGATCGGGATTCATAGAAAAATCAATCACCGTACGGTTATTAACCGGTACTTCCGTAGTTTCAAAACCGACAAAAGAAAATACCAGTACATCATCCGATTCTGCTGAGATGCTATAATTTCCTTCTATATCAGTGACTACACCGGAGGGTGTTCCTTTCACTTGAACCGCTACACCTGGTAACGGATCAGCAGTTTCTTTGTCAATGATTTTCCCTCTTATCATATTTTGAGCATAAGTCTGAAAGGAAAAAAACATTGCCACCAGGGCCAGAAACCACAAAATTGCCCTTCCACTACTCCAGAATCGCCTCCCGGAATGACCATTGTAATTAAAGCCAGCTTTAGCCTGCTCTTTGCTGTAATCGTGTTTCATAAATTAATTTTTACATAGTAAGTGTTCATATTGAAAGTGAATAAAGAATCCGGATCATCCCCCGGACAGTCATGGTAGTCTTCCAGTCGACCAAGATCTCCTGAATTTTACCCCCTTCCCAAAAGTTTCTATACCAATACCATTTACGATATGTATGCTTACTCCCTTTTGGGAAATGAATCTTTAGTTTAATGGTTTCCAAAGCCAAAATACACATAAGTATTCTCAAAAACAAAAGAAAAATTATTTTTGTGTGCGGACACATTTAATTTGTTGGCGAAAACACTATTTTTATGGTACTTAATTTTTTTTATCAGTTCAACAGATTTTATGAAATATTATTTGGACTCGAAGCAGATTTCCATCAGGTATTTGGTGATTGAATCAATCATACATGGACGAAAACAAGAATATCAGGATTAAGGATATCGCAAGGATGGCCGG
The DNA here is from genome assembly GCA_965243485.1 of Cyclobacteriaceae bacterium. Classification (GTDB taxonomy): domain Bacteria; phylum Bacteroidota; class Bacteroidia; order Cytophagales; family Cyclobacteriaceae; genus UBA7330. Next base: position 274,389 of record CBDEVP010000001.1, read on the forward strand.
GGTTTCAGTGGGGACCGTCGACCGGGTCATCCACAATCGGGGAAAAGTGTCTGATGATGCCAGAATAAGAGTAGAAGAAATACTTGATCAGACAGGTTACCAACCCAATCTATTGGCACGAACCTTGGGCTCCAATAAGAAACACAGGATTGTGGTCCTTATACCCAATCCGGAAGTGGATGAATATTGGGAGCTGTGTAACTCGGGCATTATACAGGCAAAATCAGAATGGGCACACTATAATGTGGAGATCCAGCAAATATATTTCGACCTGTATCATGAGGAGTTCTTTTCTGAAATAGCTGAGAAGGTCCTGGAAAACACACCGGATGGTGTGCTCGTGGCTCCGATATTTTTTTCTGAGAGTAAACAATTTCTGGAGTGCCTCCGGGCAAAAAATATCCCTTTCATATTATTTAATACTGATATTCCCGAATCCCGACCATTGAGTTTTATCGGTCAGGATTTGTATCAGAGTGGTCATGTGGCAGCAGAACTTCTAAATCTTGGTAAAGGAAAAAAACGTATTGCTGTGTTGCATGTGCTTGAAGATATTGCCAATTCTGTGCATCTAAGATCAAAAGAGGAAGGATTGAGAGATTATTTTGAAGAAATAAATGCGCAGGGTTGCCTGGTACAAAGTTTTGACCTGAGTAATCCTGATCTCGATTGCCTAGGTTCACAAATCCTGAAGATCCTAGACTCCGACGAGTGGGATGGTATATTTATCAGCACATCGAAAGGCACACACATTGCGGCTTCAGTCATCCAACAGTCCTCCTTCAGACATATCAGGCTAGTGGGTTATGATCTGCTGAAAGAAAATATTGAAATGCTTAAAATGGGGACCATTGACTTTTTGATTAACCAAAATCCAAAAAGACAGGCCCAACTGGGTATTTCGTACCTGGTAAATTATCTGATGTTTAATAGAATCCCACCTGATAAAGGACTATTTCCTCTGGAGATCATCACAAGACAAAATCTAGGCTCGTATACCAAGTCTCTGATCCATTAAAGTTCAGCTGGTTAAATCACTACGTACAGGGGTGTCCCTGCTCAAACTAGCTTTCCATGGCCATTTCATACCAATCTAATTGAAATGGTTACTATATTCGAAACTCAATAAACAAACAACCTTGTATACGCTAAAAAATAAATCAGCCATCATCACCGGTGGATCCAAGGGCATTGGCAGAGCTGCCACACAACTTCTTGCTCAAAGCGGAGCATTGGTGTTTTTTATCGATATCGATGACGAAGAGGGCAAGTCTCTTGAAAATGAGATCAATGACGCCGGTCATCAATCAAGATTCGTTCATTGTAATGTGGCCGCTCACAGTGAAGTAAAAAATACTGTAGATAAAATACATGAGGAGGCAGGAAAGATTGATATTTTAGTCAACAATGCCGGCATTGCCCACATTGGGACAGCTACAAGCACCTCCCCGGAAGATTTTCAGAAAATCGTGGATGTCAATGTGAAAGGGGTCTATAACTTTCTCAATGCCTGCATCCCGCACATGCAAAAGGATGGGGGTGGCGTGATCATTAACATGTCATCTGTTGCAGCGGAACTAGGGATTCCGGACCGGTTTGCCTATTCCATGAGTAAAGGGGCTGTTTCTTCCATGACTTTGTCGGTGGCCAAAGACTATCTTGGCGACAATATCCGTTGCAATGCCCTCGCTCCGGGAAGGGTTCATACGCCTTTCGTGGATAACTTTATCAAAAAGAATTACCCCGGGAAAGAAAAGGAAATGTTCGACAAGCTCTCCAAAACACAGCCCATCGGAAGGATGGGGAAGCCTGAGGAAATCGCGGCACTTATTCAGTTTCTGTGTTCTGACGAGGCATCATTTATCACCGGAACCATCTGTCCCATTGATGGAGGTTTCATTAAATTAAATAGTTAGAAATGAAGTTATTAAGATTTGGAATGCCAGGGGCCGAAAAGCCTGGTATCTTATTCAACGGCAAAAGAAAAGATTGCTCAGAGCATTTTGAAGACTGGAACAGAGATTTCTTCAACCGAAATGGCCTCAGTCAGCTATACGAAATAGCACATAAGGATCTGCCTGATGTACCAGAATCTGAAAGGTGGGCGCCGTGTGTGGCCAGACCCGGCATGATCATGTGCATCGGTCTCAATTATTCCGATCATGCTGCGGAGTCGGGAATGGATGTGCCCAAAGAACCTATTATTTTCATGAAGGCAACCAATACTTTAACCGGCCCTAATGACGATGTCCCCATCCCCAGGAACAGTGAAAAAACCGACTGGGAGGTAGAATTAGCCATCATCCTCGATAAGGACGTTTCTTACCTCAAAGACGAAAAAGAGGGGCTCAACGCCATTGCTGGTTTTGCTGTCATGAATGATCTTTCCGAACGCACTTTCCAGATAGAAAGGGGCGGGCAATGGGTAAAGGGAAAATCCTGTCCGAAATTCAGTCCGCTTGGTCCATACCTGGTTACCAAGGACGAAGTGGGAGATTTCAATAACCTCGCCATGAAATTAAGCGTGAATGGGAACATGAAGCAAAATGGAAATACCGGGACCATGATCTTCAAGCCGGCTTACCTCGTATACTATCTTTCTCAATTTATGAAACTGGAAGCTGGTGATGTGATCTCTACAGGTACGCCTCCGGGTGTAGGTCTGGGTTTTAAGCCTCCTCAATACCTGAAAAAGGGGGATGTGGTAGAACTGTCGATAGAGAAGCTAGGCAGTCAGAAGCAGAAGTTTGTTTAGTTAGTACTTAAAGCCTATAAGGTTTTGGCACCTTATAGGTTTAGAACCTTGTACCCATCCGCTGAACCCTACTAAGGGATACAGAGTCTGCAAATTTACCTGGCTGCAAAGTCTGACTTTGATATTTCCGACCTGGTCCTTAATCATGAATGATGGCATGCTGATCTCCGTACAGTTCAGATGCTCGCATCAACGTCTGATTTGGTGATGGCGATGGTGCTGGTAATTTTTGGTAAGCAATGTCCAACGCGGGCAATCCCGGAATGACCGGATAAGTTAAAGCCCATCCTGTTGAGATAAATTATTTCGGAGAAGGCGGGGATTAAAGGATTTTCCAGCTTTTGATTTATTCCTGATCAATTTCTGTAGCAGTTGTTAAAAATCTGATCAGAACTGCAAAGGCAGATCTTCTATCAAAGTTATCATCTCCGAAGTCTCAAGTGCGCTGATTTAAAACGGAGCTTCATAAACATTAAGGTACTACATCAGGTTGAGAGGTTGATATTATTAAAAAGGTCAAAAATTTTTCAATATGAGTAATTATCTAGTCGTCGGCGGATCTTCAGGCATGGGACTTACCCTGGTTGATCTGCTGAAAAACGACGACCATACCGTCATTTCAACATACAACAAAACCAAAAAGGACAATACGGGGGGTGTTTCTTTCATTAAATATGATGTCGTAAATGATGAATTAGACATTGACGCGCTTCCTGAAGCAATAGATGGACTTGTTTATTGCCCGGGAACCATCAATCTGAAGCCCTTTACAAGTTTTTCCGAAGAGGATTTTGTTGATGATTACAGGATTTCTGTCACCGGAGCAGTAAAAACCATCCAGAAAGTTCTTCCGGGACTAAAAAAAGCAGATCATCCATCCATCGTTATGTTTTCTACTGTTGCTGTTCAGGGCGGATTCAATTATCACAGTCTGGTCTCTTCATCCAAGGGAGCCATCGAAGGTTTGACAAGAGCACTTGCTGCAGAGTTGGCACCGAAAATACGTGTCAATGCCATTGCGCCATCGCTGACAGATACTCCACTTGCGGAAAAACTGCTGGCCAACGACCAAAGGAGAAAAACACTGGCTGAACAAAATCCTTTCAAACGGGTCGGGACCACCGAAGATATTGCCAATTTGGCTCATTTTTTACTTAAACCTGAAGCTTCCTACATCACAGGGCAAGTCCTGCATGTGGATGGCGGAATGTCAATCATTAAAAATTAGAAGCATGTTCGGACTATTTAAATCAAAGGAGGAAAAGCTCAACGATAAGTATCAAAAGCTGATGAAAGAAGCCCATCGTCTTTCAACCGTCAACCGGACGGAAAGTGACAAAAAGGTCGCTGAGGCGGAGGAGATCTTAAAGCAATTGGATGCGTTGAAAGAGCAGACCCCCGGATCATAGATAAACCTAGGAGGTTTCTTATTTGCTCTCTTTGAGCTTTTCAAGGTTTTCATTCTCACCAATGACTACCAGCACGTCACCTTTTTTTATGGTATGATTGGCTCTGGGAATCAGTTTGACCTTTTCATTCCCGTCCTCAATCGAAACGACCTGGACGCCATATTCCGACTTGAGCTTTAGTTGACCGAGTGTTTTTCCGATAAAATCCTCTCCGGGGGTCCAGTCGATGATCGAATACTCCTCTGTCAAAGGGATATAGTCCAAAACATTCGGGTTATCCACCCTTTGTGCCAGTCTTAAAGCGCTCTCCTGCTCGGGAAAAATGATTTCCGTGGCACCGATCTTTTCAAGAACGCGTCCGTGATCTTCGTCAATCACTTTCACGTAGATATTCTTAACCTCCAACTCATGCAGATAAAAGACCACCATCACACTGTCGTTTGTCTTGCTACCCAGGCTGACAATGACTGCATCCACGTCTTTAACACCTATCTTTTCGAGGAATTCCAGGTCTTTGGCATCTCCTATGATGCCCTTGGTTACAAAAGAATTTACTTTTTCGATCCGGGACTCATCGATATCGACGGCAATGACTTCAAAGTTCCTTTCGGATAAATATTTGGCAAGATACCGGGAGAAGGCGCTTAAGCCAATCAGCATGAATGATTCATTGCGTTTATTTTTCTTCTTACTCATTGTTCTAGTTTTAACCAACCATAATATCTTCTTTCATGTACCTGATCCTGGAGACCTCTTTTGATTTGAGAGCCAGAACCATAGTTAGTGGACCTAATCTACCCAGATACATCAGTACCGTGATTAATAGTTTCCCCATGGGACTTAATGAAGGTGTGATTCCGGTGCTTAAGCCAACCGTACCAAATGCTGAAACCACCTCGAAAATGATGTCCATCAGGGAAATCTCTCCATTGGCATGCCAGCCAAAATAGACTTCAGTAATCAACAGTAGAAATACAAAAAAGCCTATGGTGAAAATTGCAAAGAAAACGATGGATGTCGCTTTTGATAATGTGGTTTCAGGGATCCGTCTGGAGAATGCATTGATGTCTTTGTTATTCGAAAATTGCTTAATGAGACTGGGGATCACCAAAGCGAAAGTAGTGGTTTTGATGCCCCCTCCGCATGATCCGGGCGATGCTCCGATAAACATCAGGATGGCCATAATGAATAAGGTTGGCAGCGATAATGTTTCAAATCCGACAGTGTTGAACCCTGCGGTGCGTGTGGTAACTGACTGAAAGACAGAGATCAGCAGCTTGTCTGACCATGCATAGTTCTCCAGACTATGAAAAGCTTCCAGAAAATAAAAGACCACGGCACCACCGATGACCAATACACCGGAGGCCACAAGGGTGATCTTGGTATGGAGACTTAGTCTTTGAAAAAAATGCCTTTTGTGAGCCCGAACCTGTGTATTGATGTCGAATATCACAATAAAACCTAACCCACCTGAAATGATAAGAAGTATATTTACCAGGTTGAAAAAGACGTCTGAGGAATAACCGGTGTAGCTATTTTCCAACAGCGAAAATCCGGCATTGCAAAATGCTGAGATACTATGGAATACTCCCAGATAAAGGGCCTGATCCAGGCTGTGATCTTCCATGAATTTCAAAGAGAGCAATATCCATCCACCAAGCTCAAGCACAACTGTAAATAAAAAAACCGTCCAAAGAAGCCTGACCAGTTGAAGGACCGGATGTTGGCTCAAAGTATCTATCAATAAGTCCCGGCCGGAGATTGAAAGCTTCCCCACAAACAGGAAGATAAAAAAAGTGCTGAAGGTCATGATACCGAGACCTCCGATCTGAATAAGAAAAAGGATCACAAGCTGCCCGAACAACGTGAAGGATTGGGCGGTATCCATTACCACCAAACCGGTGACACAGGTAGCTGAAGTCGCTGTGAAGAAGGCATCAATAAATTCGATAGAGCCGGGACCAGTGGTAGCCTCCGGATGCATCAGCAAAGCAGTTCCCACAAAGATCACCAGTGAAAAGCTCAAAAGGATCATTCTGTGCGGGCTGGTCAGCAAATACTCTGAGATCCATTTGGCAACAGACGATCTTCCTCTGAATAATTTCAGCACGTTGACCATGCTATCTCAGCTTGAGAATTATCATACGGTCAATGTCTCTTAAAGCATTATTTTATACACCCAGGCATACTGAAGGTTGTCGGGAATGCCATTGGGGTGGCTGATCGATAATTTTCCATCATTTACCTTCCAGCTTAGCACCTCGTTGCTCCCTAACAGCTTAATCCCTGAGTCCGTTTTTGGCTGCACATCATCAATGATCAATTCCCCATCTGGTTTTGCCAGGGAGATGGCATATAGGATTTTACCGTTTTCCTTCGTGGTGAACCTCAGGCTGTCGCCTTGCTTATATCCCCCTTGATAAATTTCTGTGCTATAGATGGCCTCGCTGTTGATGTCCATCCAATTACCCATGGCAGCCAGCCGATCAATACTTGGTTCAGGGATCAACCCTTCAGCAGTAGGACCGACATTGAGCAGATAATTTCCCCCTTTAGCAACAATATCAACCAGGTTATGGACGAGCATCTTCTCAGACTTCCAGTTGTCATCTTTGAGTTTGAATCCCCAGCTGTCATTCATGGTCATGCAGGATTCCCAGTAATATTCGCTGGTACCTTCGAGAATTTCCTGTTCGGGGGTACCAAAATCCCCCATGAATTCATCTCCTTTGTTCATGCCCTGCATACCCTGTCTTCCCTTATCCACCCGGTTGTTAATGAGCAGATCAGGATCCAGTTTTCTCAAATAGGCATATAATTCCACTCCGTGCTCATGGGTCCATTCCGGTATCCACTCACCATCGAACCACAAGACATGGGGTTCATATTTCTCGACCAGCTCCGTGACCTGCGGATACAGGTAATTGTCTACATAATCCTGAAAATTCGGATTGGTCTTTTCTCTTGTGTTATATTCCGGGTAGTGAGGTGCCTGCGCATCGGGATGGTGCCAGTCCATGATGGAATAGTAAAAACATAATTTCACATCATATTTTTCGCAGGCTGTCTTTAGCTCGGCCAGCAGATCTCGTTTGATTGGAGCAAAATCCATCACATCGTATTCCGAAACTTCCGAATCCCACAGGCAAAACCCATCATGATGCTTTGATGTGATCACGATGTATTTCATTCCGGCATCTTTGGCAGTCTTTACCCAGGCATCCGCATCATACTTTGTGGGATTGAATTGTCGCGAATATTCTTCATATTCCTTCACAGGTATAGATGCTCTATGCATGATCCACTCTGCGATGCCCCTGACCGTCTCACCCTCATATTCTCCTGCCGGAACTGCATAGGGGCCCCAGTGAATAAACATTCCAAACTTATCGTTGGTCCACCATTCCATGCGCTCATCAAAATCCTCTTCGGATTCATTAAGTATCTGATCGTCGGTTAATGTTGACCCGGCATCTTCCTTTTTTGCCGGTTGGCAACTAAATAAAAGGATCAGCAAAAGGAGCAAAGCATTAGAAAGTGAAAACCTGAGTATCATATGTCTGGATTCTTTAAGTGAATGCAAAAAAAACAGCAGGAATATAAATGTTCCTGCTGTCTAATTTAGCTAATCTATTTTTGAAATCAGCTCCAGGTTCTATCCCAGGCTCTGATATTATCCCATTCGGGAGTTGGTGCAAATAGCTTCTCTCCTTTCACCAGATATTTTTTGAGCATATCCTCATCGTATTCCACACCAATTCCGGGCTTCTCAGGCACTTTGACGTATCCATTTTCCACGATCGGACCATCAAATCCGGTGACCAGCTTTTCCCAGTCTGCCTTGTCTACGGCATGGTGTTCTAGCCACATGAAATTTTCAGTGGCAGCTGCACTGTGGACACACCCAAGGAATGAGACAGGTCCGGATGCATGATGATGCATAAACCCTACACCATTTTCAGAAGCGTAGTCGCCAATCCTTTTCGTCTCCAGGATGCCACCGGAAGTATTTGGATCCGGGTGTACAATATCGACAGCCCGCATATCTATCAGCTGCTTAAAGCCGCGCTTGAGCGTATAAATATCCTCTCCGGTTTGTGTGGGCGTGGTGGTAGACATAGAGATCTCCTTCCATTGTTCCATATAGTGCCATGGGATCAGGTCCTCCATATAAGCCAGGTTGTATTTTTCCGCAGCTCTGGCCAGCTTAATGGCCTCATTCACACCAAAGTGACCCCAGTGGTCAGTGCCCATAGGGATCTCATATCCGATCTGTGACCTCATTACATCCAGAAATTCCATCAGTTTTTCAATGCCTTTATCCGTTACCTGGATCCTTGTGAAAGGATGTTGAGTCAGATTATATTTTCTGTATTCATATTGATACGGATCAAATTTACCCCCTGCGTTATTGATCACGGCGCCAGGGATATCTTTGATCAATCCAATCCCAATATCCATTTTCAAAGCAGTATATCCCTTGTCGATCCTCTCCTGCATGCGCTTGGCATACACAGCCGGATCCGGAGATGTGGTTGTATCGCAATAAACCCTCACCCGGTCCCGGTATTTTCCACCCAGCATCATGTAAACAGGCACCCCATAAGCCTTGCCTGCAAGATCCCAAAGGGCCATTTCAACACCTGAAACACCTCCGCCCTGTCTGGCATGACCACCGAATTGTTCGATGATCTTGAATAATCTTTCCACATTGCACGGGTTTTCTCCCATGATCCTGCTTTTCAGGAAAAGGGCATATTCTTTGGCTGCCCCATCACGTACGTCACCGTAGCCCACGATCCCCTGGTTGGTGTATATCTTGACGATCGGGGTACGAAACATGACGTCTGTCACCTCTGCAATACGCATATCAGTGATCTTGAGATCCGTGGGTGCGGAATTTCTGTTAACATTTTTAGAAGATTCAGCCAGCACATCTTCGATGGGTGCAGTTGTCAAGGCAGCTAAACTCAGGCCTCCAATCCCCGCTTTTTTAAAGAAAGAACGTCTGCCATTCTGGCCAGACTGTTCTTCAATGGGTTCCTCTTGCAGTGCTTTTAATTTGTCATTTTTGAAAGTCATGTTATCAAGTATTTAATTGTTTAAAAAATTAATTCTGTCAACCTACCACCTTACTTTTTTGAACTCCCAGTCAGGGACCACCTTCCTCATTTCCACCAGGTCATCACGCTTTGTGAGTCCGCATTTCAGATAATTTTCATGAAGTTTTTTCAGGGCATCCCGATCAATTTCCACGCCAAGTCCAGGACCTTCAGGTACTTTCACAGCACCTTCCTCAATCCTGATCCTGCCTCCCTGGATCACTTCTTCTGACTGCCAGGGATAGTGGGTATCCAGTGCGTAAGTCAGATCAGGCAGTGCAGCTCCAAGGTGCACCATTGCTGCCAGAGAGATTCCCATGTGACTATTCGAATGCATGGACAGCTTTCTGTCAAAGGTTTGGCAAAGTCTGGCCAGCTCCATGGAGCTTCGCAATCCTCCCCAAAAATGATGATCGCTAAGGATAATATCCTCCGAGCCAAGAGCAATACTTCTGGGAATATCATCAAAGCTGGTGGTACACATATTGGTGGCTAGTGGCATCTTCAGCGCTTTTCTTGCTTCAGCCATGTTTTCCTGTCCTCTTACCGGATCTTCAAAATATTCCAGTACACCTTCGAGTTGCTTACCATAATGAATGGCAGTCTCCAGTTTCCAGATCGCATTAGGGTCCAGTCGTAACGGGACTCCCGGGCCAAAATGATCCTTCAAAGCGATCATCGCTGCGACCTCTTCGGCCGGTTCGAATGCGCCCCCTTTCAGTTTGATGGACTTAAAACCATATTCATTTACCATAGCAATAGCCTGATCTACAATTCCCATGGGAGTGACTGCTTCTTTCTGCCTTGCAGCTGCCCATCCCTCAGCATCGGGATCAATATCAAAAGCCAGCTCCCCACCAGCTCCTTTGTATTTGTAAAACAGATAGGCTGCAAAAGGAACGGTCTCCCTTCTCTTTCCCCCCAGAAGATCCACTACAGGTTTTTCAAGTACTTTCCCCATGATGTCCATGCAAGCCACCTCAATGCTGCTGAACACATGGACGATCTTGCGCTGGTCCCAGGGGGCATCCCCCCTTTCGAGGGTAGTTTCCTTGTCAAAATGACTCTCGATAATATCCTGAATATTATTGAGATGAAAGGGATCCATTCCAATGATTATTTCCTTTATATTTTCCAGCGCTTCATTGATCTCTGCATTTCCGGGGATCTCACTGATGCCAACGATGTTGTCGCTGGTGATCACCTCAACGATGGTACGCAAGGCATATGGAGCATGCAGACCTGCGGCATTCAGAAGTGGTGGGTCAGTGATCGCTATGGGCGTGATCACAATGTCTTTAATCTTCAATCCTTTCATCCCCATTTTAGTAATTCCAGAATGTTTTTACCAGTCACTTTTGCAATATCGTCACTGGAATAATCTAACATGTGTTTTTCTACTGTTTTTGGTGAAAGACCTCCCATCACCATGCGATCCGGTCCGAAAGCATCAAGTACCTGCTTTGTAAAGGGCAGTGCACTCAGAAAATCGGGCTCGTCATCTGCGAAATGACCGAGTCCTGAAAATTTCATGTATACATTTGGCAGATTGCCAAGATTAAGAATGTTAGCAAATTCAACCGCATCACCCAGGTGAGGCTCTGCAAAGTGATCGATCAGGACTTTGCATCCGGGAAATGCATTGATGGCTTCCTTTACCTGTAGGGCGTAATTGGGTCCGATGTGCAACTCAATCACAATGTCAAGATCTGCAGCCTTCTTCCACAAAGCCCTGACTCCGGGGTCAGCAAATGTGTTTAGATAAATCTCCTTGCCCCGGTGAGCATGGAAGCGAGTGGCAACAATCTCAGGATGTGCTCTGACGAGTGTTTCAAGCTTTTTTGGAGCATCCTGATCTTTTGGATAAAACAGACTCGTGCCTTTGAGCCTTTTGGGAGCCCTTTGAAGACAATCAAGAAGAAGCGAGTGATCATCGCCATAGGGTTCAGGCTGAACCACAACTCCTTTTCCAATGCCCTGAGCATCCAGCTGCGATAGATATGCCTGAAGAGGATCTTTAGCCAACCTGGAAACATCCGGTGTATAGGTAGCCTGTGAATGGAATGGGTAATTTTCGGTTTCTGAACTGAAAAAATGCACATTCCATTCAACTACCTGGTCATTATTCTCCTTGGACTCATCCTTTGGATATAAAGCAGGGGTAAAGCCCATGGTGGTGATGGTCCCCATACAAAGGGTGCTTTCGATAAATCTTCTTCTCTCCATCAAATATGGCAGTGTCTGTTAGGCCTCAGCACCGACTGCGGCGATAATCCCTTTGATATACCCGAAAGCAAAAGCATGCCCCTGTAAGCCACTTCCGGGATCCTCATGCTGTGGAATATGATCCGGCATTACCATGCCATCATAACCCACATCCCGCAATTCCTTAATGATGGCCACAAAATCCATATCCCCGTTGTCAGGATATACTTCCATGAAGTTGTTCCAGCCTCCTTTAATGTTTCTTAGGTGGATATTGAATATCTTTTTCTTTTCTCCTACCCATTTGATGATCGGTAGAATTTCTGTTTTCGGATCTTTCAATCCTTCAGCAGTGGATCCCAGACAAAGATTGAATCCATGCATGGGGCTATCATAAAGATTACCAAATCGTTTGATCCCTTCAAACACCTCCGGGCTGTTCCATCGGGTCATCCCTCGATAACCGGCAGGCGCAGGAGGATCCGCGATGTGATTTCCCAGTCTCACATTGTATTCTTCTGCTACAGGAAGTACCCGATCAAGAAAATATGTGATCCTTTCATATAGATCATCAATGGATATAGGTCCACCAGGTACGGTTTCTTTGTCCATGCCTCTCTTCAGTGCCTCCTCATAATTCCAGGTGCTGTAGGATGCGTTACCTCTTTCGGGATCAACAGTCCTGCCTGTTCTGAGGATCTCCATGATGATGGTATTGTACAGCAACACTTTGATCCCGGTCTTTCCGGCAACAGAAATCATCTGCTGGATCATCTCAATCTCTTTGTCCCGTTCAGGGTCTTTAGCCAACATGATATTTGGGGTTGCTACTCTTTTGTATCCGGCGGAAGAAAGTGGCAAGTGATAGGCATCCAGGCTGATCCCGTATTTCTCACAGGCTTCTTTCTTAGCTAAGGAATCTTCCAGGTCCCATCCCACTCCGGGAATTACCTTCGGCGCTCCCCCATCCATGTTGAAGACACCATGTCTGGCCAGAAACTCCAGGTTTTCTTTCCCTGTACCCCCATGCTGACAACCCACCTTCATGAGCATGGGTTTTTTCTCCGGAGTAGTAGTTGCCGTTTCCTGAGGCTTGGGTTGATCACATCCAGCTACCACTGCACCCATAGATCCTACTACTGCGGTGGTACCCAGGGAGGTGGTGATCATGGAGGAGAGGGCTTTTCTTCGATTAATATTTTTCATTGTATTATGGTTTTAAATGTCTGATTGTATCAATTTTTTATACCAATGGAAACAGACTGGCTGCGATCAGGATCACAATCAGTCCCACGATTCCCATGATGGAAAGTAAGGGAGAAAATGTTTTAAGAGCTTCCTGCTCCGTGAGATTACTCATTTTACATACGATCCAGAAGCCGCTGTCATTCATCCATGGAATGAGTTTTGAACCACAGGCAATGGCCAACCCAATGTAAAGCTGATGATAATCCAGCGACATGGATGTAGCCATCCCACCCAGAATACCAGCAGCCGTGATCATGGCAACCGTAGCTGACCCCTGGGCTGTTCTTATGATGGCTGTGATGAGAAATGCAAGGGGAATCAATGCCATCTGATATCCGCTTGTAAGCTCAGCGATCCTTGTGCTGATGGCTGTCTGCTGAAGCATAGCCCCGAAAGCTCCTCCGGCAGAGGTGATCAGGATAATCACACCGGCACTCATCAGGGCGGTTTGCACTGACTTTTTCAATCCCTCCTTATCGCCCTTCCTTTGCATGGCAAGAAGGATCAATGATGAAATAGCCCCCAGCGCTATCGCCAGATTTTTTTCTCCAAGGAAGCCGAATGACACCATCATGAATTTGGTAAAGCCTGATTGCCCTGCCGGGTCATTGACAAATGTTCCTAACAAGGCATCCAGACTGATGAGAAGTACCGGTATCAGTATAGGCAGCAAGGAAAATCCAATAGAAGGAAGGTTGCTGGTGTCTTTTTCGGACAGCTTTTTGATTTCTTCCAGTGGGGCATCAGGGGCATCCCGCACCATGACCGGCCATTTCTTGTTGGCCCAGGCTGCATAAAAATATCCGGCTATGATGGTCACAGATCCTACCAGAATTCCACCAACCATCATCATTCCAATAGGGATATCCATTTCCGCAATCAGAAAGAGAGGTCCGGGCGTCGGAGGCACCAGCGAATGGGCCATGGCAGCACCGGCAGTGGTACACAGTACCAGCAAAAGATAATTCTTTTTGATCCGAATGGCCATGGCCTTTGCCAGGGGAATCATCAGGTAAAATACGGTATCAAAAAATACAGGTATCGCAATAAAAAAGCTGCTTCCAAGAAACGTGAAGGGCGCATTTTTCTCACCGGTTAGATTTAAGGTGGATCTGACAATCTTTTCCGCTGCTCCGCTTTCCAGCATGGTTTTGCCAATGATCGAAGCCATGGCGATCAGGATACCGATCTTTCCACAGGTAGCGCCAAATTCTGTGGCTATCCGGACTCCCACATTCTGATTAATGAGCTTTTGGGCAGCATCTAATGAACCCCCATCACCAGTGATATATGCGATAATGGAAGCATCCGGGGTAAGCAACGAAACGACAAATGCGCCTAACAAGAGTGCCAGAAAGGCATGGAGTCTGAGTCCAATGATGCCCCCCACCACCACGAGTATACCTATTGCGAGAATAAAAAGAGGGTCGTCAGTAAAAGTTTGAATTTCCAATGGGCTATGTGTTTAGATTAGCTGGGTGTTATAAAAAATTAGGGTATAAGAAAACCAATCAGCTTTTATCGAGCTGATTGGTTTTCGTGATTAAATTATACAAAAGATTTTAGAGCATCAAGGAGTATCCCACCAAACCCTTGTTTCCAGATTGTCCGGGCCTTGCCGAGTGATGGCAGCATTCAGATTATCCACATTTACTGTCTTTTCAGAATCCGGATAAGTTAATCTGCGAATGAAATCTTCACTTACCAACTCTGAGCCAGGATAAGGATTGGGGGCAACAATCGGATATCCACTCCTCCTGAAATTGGCCCATGCTTCATGTCCATTCAAATAAGAAGACATCCAGTACTGCTCGTTGATCATCTCAATTTGCTCAGCCTGAGTACCTGTAAGTGGATGAGCAGCTATGTAAGCTGAAATATCCGCAGGATCTACATCTGTATCGCCGGGATACATTGACAGCTGCTGCATATGCGCTTCGATTGCAGCTTCATAAGCTGCTGACGCATCTCCGGTAGTCCATCCTCTTACAATTGCTTCTGCATAAAGTAACATTGTTTGAGAATAGGTAACCAGGAAGCTCGGAGCTTGTGGAGAACCCATTCTAAGTCGATCCAATTCACTATAGTCATACAGGCTTGCCAAACCATCTGCAGCGACCTGTGTTGGGATGGTCGTATTGTCAAATCCCTGAGGCATACCAATTTGGTCTGCTGGATCACTACTGCCTTCGCCCGGGACCTGACCGCCCTTTGCCGATGCACCAACGTATCTTGTTGCAATCACTGACACTCTCGGATCATTGTTATTGAGCATCCAATCCATGAACTCTTTGTCGATGTAATAGAATCCGGCCTGTCCTCCGTTTAGATTAGTACCAAGGCTATTCCTAAATGCTGCATCATGTCGTACCACAGCATTGTCATCATTGGATTGCATAAGACCACCCGCAACAGCCTCTGCAACAAAGGTCTGAGCTTTAGTAGCATTCACCTTTGAATGTCTCATGGCTGCTCTCAGTAACAATGAATAGCCAAGTCTTTTCCATCTGGTGACGACATTGCCAACGGCAGTATACATTACTTCCTGATTCACCGCATCATTTGCAGGATTCAAAGCAGCTGATGCCTCAGACAGCTCATTCAGGATGTCATCGTAAATGGCTTCCTGCGAGTCATACTCCGGAAATGCTATTCCTTCCAGAAAACCTTTTGCAGCTTGTGAGTAAGGAATTTCGCCATAGGTATCTGTCAGAATCATAAACTCATAAGCCCTCCAGATCCTTAGCATCGAAAGCAAATTGGTTTTATTGGCGCCAGCTGCTATAGCTTCTTCGAGAGCTGCCACACCATCTACCAGGTTTTTGATAGAGGTATCATAACCCTGATTCCAGTTAGAATTAGTTGCCGATCGGTTATCCTGATTCAGATTCCCACCGGTTCCCACTCCAATAAATGGTGTGATCATCTGCCGGACAATGGTTGTTTCATAAGTGAAATTATCATAGCCCGGTGCGGCATTGATAATGGCTCTGTTCAACTGAAAGGTTGGATCAATCGAAGTTAACCTGACCGGATCAGTGTTCAATTCATCAAATCCGTCATCGCATGAAGAAAAAATGGCAATGACGAGGATTGAGCTAAGTATATATTTTGAAATATTTTTCATTTCCTTATTGTCTTAAAATTTAACATTCAGATTGAATCCGATATCCCGGGTGATCGGCAATCCTGTTGATTCCAGTCCAATCATGTTATCATCAATGATACCATTCTGATCAGGATGCACATGAGGTACCCATTGTTTCAGCACAGCCACATTGTTAGCCACCAGATTCAACTTAAGACCTTTGATCACATTGGTATTGGCCACAAATCTTGTGAAGTCATAACCGATTGTGATCTGCCTCAACTGCCATGATCCGGCATTGAAAACGGATTGCTCGGACATCCTGAAGCTTCTGATTGTTTCATAGAATGGCTGGATCGCAGCTTGAGTTTCATTGATACCTCCGTCCGGATTTACCCCATCGCCAACGATAAATCCAACATCCCTTCCAGGTAATGTAGCTTTATCCAATCCATGACGATAGGCATTTGTATGTGTCCCGGAAATAAGGTTATGACCCAACTTGAAGTCAATCAGGAAAGAGGCAGTAATTCCTTTAAAATCAAAAGAGTTTGTAAATCCTCCTACCCAGGCAGGAATACCACTACCAAAGTTCAATTGCTCTTCAGAACGAAGGGGTCTTCCACTGTTGGGATCATAGACAATGCGTCCCTGATCGTCCCTCAGGTAGCCCCAGCCATAAAGCTGTGCCATCGGCCGACCAACAACCTGTCTTACTTCACCGTGAAATTCAGCGTTTCCAACAGTAATGAAAGTACCATCCACATCATCACCCAGACTTAGAACTTCCGATTCATTGTAGGCTCCATTAGCAATGAAATTCCAGGTAAAATCACTATTTCTTACTGGATAGAATGATGCCATTAACTCTACACCTTTATTTCTACTTTCCCCTACATTGATCAGCTGATTACCAAATCCTGAAGCATCAGAGATCTGGGCTGTAAGGATCTGATCAGTTGAAAGCTTATTGTAGTAAGATGCCTGAAAATCGATGTTATCAAACAAAGTCAATTCAATACCAAACTCATTTTCCTGTACCCTCATAGGTTTCAGGTTGGGATTTGGAATGGTTCCGGCGTTGATATTTCCTATAGGCTGATTCAATAATTGCTGTGCACTGATCGAATAGTATAGATTGTTTGAGTATGGAGAAACATCCGTATCGCTACCTACTTCAGCATATGCAATTCTCAACTTTCCAAAAGTGATCCAGTCCGGAAGGACACCGGCTAAAGCTTCACTAAATACAAAGCTTGTTGTGACAGAAGGATAAAGTATGCTCCTGTTTTCAGGGGAAAGCGTGGAGAACCAATCATTTCTCGCAGTACCCTGCAGGTAAATCCATTCATTAAAAGAAATCTCAGCTGATCCATACAATGAATTAACCTTTCGCTCGGAAAGAGAATAATTTGGAGTCTGGACACTGGCATTTCCAATGGTATATTTATCCCTTGTATAAAAGTTCTCACCAAGGATCGTAAAGACATCAGACCTTCTATACATGGAGTTACCACCAGCATTGATATTGATGCCGATTCTTCCAACATCCTTGGAGAATCCGATCAGGAAGTCAGAATTGACCTCTCGATACCTTCTTTGATCCTGAACATACTGCCCATTTACAAAGCCCGGAGGGGGAG
The DNA here is from genome assembly GCA_965243485.1 of Cyclobacteriaceae bacterium. Classification (GTDB taxonomy): domain Bacteria; phylum Bacteroidota; class Bacteroidia; order Cytophagales; family Cyclobacteriaceae; genus UBA7330. The sequence goes on from CBDEVP010000001.1 coordinate 291,839, forward strand.
CAGACTGCCTTTGCGTTCCGGTCGGCAGGTTGTAATCTACATCTCTTGAAAAGAAATCCTGTCCAATCCTACCCTGTATAAATAACCAGTCGGTCAGATTATACTTGGCTGTCACATTTCCAAAGACCCTGTCTTTGTAATTGTTTTCAAATCGCTTCAAAGCAAAGTAAGGGTTCGTCCTGTTGGTGAACCTTGAGTAACTGATCTCATCCCCATTCTCATCACTGGCATATTGCTCCAGCAGATCCATCGGCATGGAGGATGCCAAAGTATAAATAACCACAGGACTATAATCCTGCTCAGCAATGTTGGGTGGGTTTTTCCTGTACTCATATGAATAGTTCATATTACCAGAAACAGTCAACTTCTTGATTTTCTGCGTAAACCCTAGGTTGATGGTCTTCCTGTTATAGTTAGACCCGGGTAAAACTGCATTCGCATCCATGTTGGCTAATGAAAGGCTAAAACCTCCATTTTCTCCCCCGGAAGCAACAGTTACCGAATTCATCAACGTCTGACTGTTGTTATAATAGTGTCTGATCTTTCCGGGAGTTGGCTCATAAGGTGCCGAAACGTCATCGAAAAGCAATTGCGTACCTCCCATGGGCTCACCAAAACTCCAGACTCCTGAAGTAGGGAAGTTACCATTAGGTCTAACCCCACCTTCTCCCTGTCCATACTCGTATTGGTAGTCTGTAAGGTCCAAAGGAGTACCGTTGGTGTAGTTCATGTTGTAGGTGACTGAGATGCCGCTTCCCTGTGCCCTTTGGCGTGTAGTGATCATGATCACACCATCCTTGGCGCGAGCACCGTAAAGAGCGGATGCCGCCGCACCCTTCAATACGTTCATTGAAGTAACATCATCCGGGTTGATACTACTCAAACCATCTCCACTATCTGATCTTCTATTGCTACCTACTTCACTGGTTTCACCTCTCACACCGAAGTTTGTATTGTCAATTGGAACACCATTAACAACAATCAAAGGAGAATTTTTACCTCCAAAAGACGAATGACCTCTGATTCTGATTTTGGTACTTCCCTGAGGTCCGGAACCCATGTTGCTTATATTTACCCCCGCGATTTTTCCCTGAAGAGTGTTCATGAAGTTTGCCGTCCTGTTGACATTAAAATCTTCAGGATCAACTTTTGCGGTAGCATAGCCCAGTGTCTTTTGGTCTTTTTCGATACCCAGTGCTGTGACAACCACCTCTTCCAGCGCTTCGATGTCTTCGGTCATGGATACATCGATCACTGACCGGTTGCCAACGGGGATCTCCTGGGTTTCGAAACCAACGAAGGAAAACACAAGTGTTGCATCACTTGGCACTGAGAGTCTATAGATACCGTCTCCATCGGTAGTGGTACCTGAGGTGGTTCCCTGCACGATAACAGATACCCCGGGCAATCCCTGGCCATTCTGATCCACTACCTTGCCTCTTACATCAGTTTGCTCTGCCACAAATTCCGTGACCGATGGACTGTCATCAGAAATACTGACCTGAATGACCTCATCCACTCTTTTAAAACTAAGACCTGTATTTTGAGATACATATCTCAGCAAGCTGGCCAGAGATTCATCATTGAAAGATGCATCCAGCCGCGTTTTGTCATCAATTATGCTCTTTCTGTAAGCAAAGGTGAACGTCGTCTGTGCTTCTATTTTGCTAAAGACATCGGTGATTTTCTCTCCATTAAGATTCAGAGAAAGATAAATACTTTCAATACTTTTCTCTTTTTGAGTCTCACCCTTTGCCATCAGAAATGTCATCGTCATGCAAAGCATGACTGCCAATGCGTACCTGGTCCATTTACTGACCATTTGTAAAATTTCGATTTTCATACATTTGAGTTTAGTTGATAATTCCTATCAAAGACAAACAGGTGTAGTTGTTATTGAGGCTAAAGGCCAAAGTAGCAGCTATCACACTTTTTTTGATTGCCAGTTGTCTTTGCTCACTGGCTGGTTTTATTGATGTTATTTGGTCACGACCCTCCTTTCTGTTTAATTATTTAATCAACACTGTTTTCCCCCGGATCTCATAGTCAAAGCCATATGAAAAGCTGATGGCTTCGAGTACGGTTTCCAGACTTTTATTTTTATACTTTCCTTTGTAATCTTTCCGGTCAAATAGCTTTTTGTTGTTTTTGAATGAATCCGATATGATGAAATCCACACCGTACCAGCGACTCAGGGTTTTCGTAAGCTCATCCAGACCCACTTCATCAAAAATCAGTACATGGTCCTTCCAGCCAGTAATCTTTTCAGGATCAAAAGAGGTGACTTTGGCGCTACTGTTTGCCGGGTTGAAAACAGCCATTTGATTCGGACTCAGCACCCGGGATGTATCGTGATCGTCAGATACCATGACCTTTCCGGTGACCAGTGCAACCTTCGTATCCTTTTCATCCGGGTAAGCTTTTACATTGAAAGAGGTACCCAGTACCGTGGCAGACAGATGCCGGGTTTTGACGATAAAGGGTTTTGAAAGATCCTTTCTAACGTGTAAAAAAGCCTCCCCTTCAAGGATCAACTCGCGGGTGGAGCATTCCAAACACTCATAATAGCTGACGCTGGAACCACTATTGAGGTCCACATGAGATCCATCCGGCAGGTAGAAGCTTGCTTTTTGCCCATTTTGAGTGGAGCGCTGAAAATAGTTGTGCTCATTGGCGACTTTCCTGTTTTCATCACCAAGACGCAGGTCCAGAATGAGAAAAGAACCCAAACCAATCAATAACAGTACTGCTGCAACTTTGAGGTAAAAGCCAATAAAGGTATTCTGTGATCCGCGGCTACGTTCTTTAGTTGTATGTTTACCTGATCTCAAAGAGATCTTTGCCCAAATCTGAGTGGCCTTTTTATCTATCTCAGGATCGTCTGAATCTTTATCATCCCCAAGAAGCAACACCAGTTGCCGGGCCTGAATGATCACTTCTTCTTTGTCCGGATTGTTTTTCCTGTAGTCGTCCCAATACTTTACAGTCTCCTTGTCAGGATTAAGGACGTATTTGCAAAACCGATCATCGCAAACAAGTTCTTCAATAAGTGAAACTGAATCTGACATAGAAAAAGCTATAATCCAATAAAGGGCGCTTTTTCTTTTGGGTACTCACATTTTCATAAAATATTTTTCTGCAGACAATATGATCTACAGAATCAAGTGTTGCTTTTAGTGAATTTTACCAGTGAAATATTATGTTTGACCAGGAATTTCCTGATTTTAGTAATGGATCGAAACACAGCATTTTTCACAGACTGATGCTCCATCCCCAAAATCTCGGCGATCTCAGCATTTGAAAGACCTACACTGTATTTGAGGTGTAAGATATCCCGTTGATTATCATTGAGATGTGCTAATAATTGTTCGACCAGTTTCTTGCGTTCGGATCTTATTTCCAATTCCATCATTTGTGTTTCAAACGGTCCTGAAAACTGTTCGATCATCTCTAAACCCACCGCATACCTTAATTTTTCAGCTTTCACTGATTCAGCCAGCTTTCTCCTTAAACATCTAAAAAGGTAAAAGCTGATTGAGTCGGTTTCGCTCAGTCCGTCATGCTTTGCCCAGAGCTGTACAAAGAGATCCTGGACCTTGTCCTCCACCAGTTCTCTGTCCCTGCATATTTTATATCCATAGACCAGAAGTTGCTTTGCATATCTGAAGTAAATGTAAGAGAGTGCAGTTCGGTCACCATTAAGAAAAGACTTCCAAATCGACCGGTCATCCTGCGTTGAATAGCTATCACTAAACATTTTTATATGGGCATTTTAAGCCTGTTATTCGCTATTCAACAATCATTTATGAACAGATCAATTTTAGAATAATCCTTCTATATCAATCTTTAATTACAGATATGAAAATTAAATGCGTATAACTTGTGGGTTAATTACAATTAATCTAATGTACAAATTATTTTTTATTATTTGATTTTTGACAGGCTTTATTTTAGGGTAAACTGATTTGCATATAATGACCGTTTCTTTTCCGGTGCAGATAAAAAAGGCCTCACGGATTCGGATTTCCGCCTTTTTGAGATGTCGTTGGTTTTGTCAGACAAATATCGAAAGCTTCATCGTGAGTCTGTTACCTACGGGCGCATTCAGGTCGCTAAAAGAAAGATTTACTCTTCAAAGGAATTCGGGAGTATTGCTATGATGGTCCCAGGACACGAAGCTTTAAGGATTATTATTCCCTCCGATCAAATGATTGATCAGATCATTTTTCTGTGAATTACGTCCATCCAGTTGAGCTTTTAAAGATATTTTTAGCTCATCATTGACAAATGCAGGCTCGAGCTTCTTCAGCAATGCGATCTGGGTGAAATAGTTGAGTTTATCAAAGCGTCTGGCAAAGAAACCCTGAGCGCGCTCATCAGCAAAAACCGACGTTGGCATTTTCTCAATGGCATTTTTCGGATAATACCCCTGACCCTTTTCTATTGTTGCCAGTACATGTTCCATGTATTCAATAAAATCAGGCTTAGTAAAGTTATTGATCAAAAAATAGTTGATTTCCTGGTCTTCCTGGCCGACAAGTTTCTGAACAAGAGAATCGCTGAGATCGCTGAGTGTTTTCATCCTGATACTTTCTGTGACAGGTCCATGTACGATGTGCCACAGCACATAACATGAATAGACCGCTCCGCTGATCACACTTTCCCTGATCTCTGTGATGGTTGCCCCTGAGACACCATCCACGCCCTCCTCTTCAATGTCGCGGACCAGTTCCTCTTTCTTGTAATTGGCTAAAACCGAAGATGAATTACTCAGTATCTCATCAAGTTTTTCATATTCCTCCGGAGTGAAAGGCTCATGCTCCAGCTTGGTAAGCGGCTGACCGGGAATGGTATCATAACGGACATATCTGCCGATCAGGTCCCAGTAAAAATCAATTTCTACGGCATAGCATTTGTCCTCCTCACAGATAGGGGTGAATACCCGGGCTTTGTAACCATCAGGTAAGCCTGTCTCATCGAAAAGCCGTTCAATTTCAATATCAAGGGAGTCAGCCTGATCAGAAGGATGACCCCAGAAATTGAATTTTCCGGATGGATCAAATAACAGTAACGGAAGAATTAAGCCAAAAAGTATCCGAATCATTTACTCTACTGTTTCCAATAACGTGCCACCTTTGTTGTAATTCTGTGTTTTTGGAAGATTGGGGTCACCTACTCCTGCCAACATCAACTCTTCCAGATCTGAATAATAACTTTCGTAGATCTCCCGGGGAGTAATCCCGTATTTCTTACAGACCGAAGCAGCCATGCCCAGTACTTCACCCATCATGCCACCGGTCCGCATCAACCTGACCGTACCCAAGGCCACGTGAGATACACTGATATCCCTTCCTCCCATCATCAGGTTGTTGACATTTTTTGAATACAGACTTCTAAATGGAATCGGATATGGATAGATCTTGATGTGTTTGGCAATGGAACGGAAAGCCTCTCCCTCAAACTTTTCTTCATTCTCAGGGTCCGGGTAGTGCAGATCTATGGTCCAGGAAGTTGGAGCTGTACCATCCGGCAAAAAGTTCTGGTTGCGAAGGTCATTTTCAGTCAGGATGTAATCTCCCACTAGCCTTCTGGACTCACGCTTACCTCCGATATAGGCGACCCAGGTAAGCTTTTCGTTGGCAAATTCCTCTTTTTTGGAGTAATCATTTTTAAGGTAGGACCAGTTTGAAAATACCACCAGGAGCCCGTAATCCCTGATGAATTCGGTTTCCCGGATCATATCTTTTCCCATACCGGTCTCCCAGTCCCAATCGCCCCTTCTGATGGCGAAGGCTTTTTCATCATTCCATGGCAATCCCCATTCAATATCAGGGAATGGAACCGCATACCCCACATCCTTTGAGAACCACTGAACTGAGATCCCCATGGTAAGATTGTCTGCCTCAACCGGAGCCGTAGGTTCGTTGAACCGATCCCTGCTTTCGCGGCCCGTCATGTATTCGGCTCCGGCCAGAAACCCGATGGTGCCATCGCCGGTACAGTCCGCAAAAAGAGGAGCGGAAAATCCCCTGATCTCTCCTGTTTCAATGTTTTCCGCATACACTTTAGTGATCCTTCCGCTTTCTGTTTCCACCTTGTTGGCATGCGTATTCAGAAATAAGGAAATATTGGGCTCTGTAAGCACCGCCTTTAACTTCTTATCATCTTCATAGTATTCCTTCGGGTGTGCGTTACCGCCTCGAACCGGACCTATTTCATTGACCAGGTTCCCCAGGTTAGGATAAGGTTCGAGGTTTATCCTTGCTGAGAGGTGTACCCTTACTTCAGAACTATTGTTCCCACCAAGTACGGGCCTGTTTTGGATCAATGCTACTTTCACCCCAAGCCTGGCCGCAGAGATCGCAGCACATGTACCCGCCATGCCTCCCCCGATGACCACAAAGTCGAATTCACCTTCGTTGATGGTCTGCTTTTTACCGGTAAGCTCTTCCTTGAGCTTATCCATTTCTTCAGGAGTATTTGGCGGGGTATCATTTTTCTCCGCAGTAAAATAGATGGCGTCGCACCGGCCATTGAATCCGGTAAGATCCCGCAGTGTCACATGGATCGTTTGTGATTTGGCATCAATCGTACCTCCATCTACCCAACCCCATTCGTAGTTCTTTACTCCAAATTCCCTGTCCAATGAAACTCCGTCCACAAGCACCTGAAATCTTCCCGCGGGTATGTCCGACCATTTGGCCGTCCAGTTTCTAGTTCTTACCCACACCCGATACTTACCTTTTTCGGGCAATATTATCTCAGTACTGGCATCGGCCACGGGGGTACCCATACCATGGGCCAGCAGGTAGGGAGAACCCATCACATCCATCGATTGCTGATCAATAAACCATCCGCCTTTATATTCAAAGCTTTCCGTTTCTACAAATACGGCCTTTTTGGGTTTGCTCATGCCTGCCATACTTACCAGGCATAAAAAGAGCATGGGTAAAGTTCTCATAGCCTTTTCATTTACTCCACCGTCTCTAGCAGGGTACCTCCTTTATTATACGTCTGGGTATTTGGAATATTGGGGTCACCCACTCCTTTTAACATCAGTTGTTCCAGGTCCGAAAAATAACTTTCGTAGATTTCCCGTGGCGTGATCCCATACTCTTTACAGACAGAAGCAGCCATACCCAGGACTTCACCCATCATGCCTCCGGTGCGCATGAGTCGGACCGTACCTAAAGCCACGTGAGAAACACTGATGTCTCTACCTCCCATCATCAGGTTATTCACATTCTTCGAATACAGAGACCTGAAGGGAATAGGGTAAGGATAGATCTTGATGTGCTTGGCAATAGACCGGAAAGCCTCTCCGTCAAACTTTTCTTCGTTCTCAGGGTCAGGGTAATGTAAGTCAATAGTCCATGAGGTTGGAGCTGTACCATCCGGCAAAAAGTTCTGGTTGCGAAGGTCATTTTCAGTCAGGATGTAATCTCCCACTAGCCTTCTGGACTCACGCTTTCCACCGATATAGGCCACCCACGTAAGCTTTTCGTTGGCGAATTCTTCTTTTTTGGAATAATCGTTTTTCAGGTAAGACCAGTTAGAAAAAACCACCAGGAGCCCGTAATCCCTGATGAATTCTGTTTCCCGGATCATATCCTTTCCCATTCCGGTTTCCCAGTCCCAATCACCTCTCTTAATGGCAAAAGCTTTTTCATCATTCCATGGCAATCCCCATTCAATATCAGGAAATGGAACCGCATACCCCACATCTTTTGAGAACCACTGAACTGAGATCCCCATGGTAAGATTGTCTGCCTCAACCGGAGCCGTAGGTTCGTTGAACTTATCTCTGCTTTCGCGGCCGGTCATGTATTCGGCTCCAGCCAGAAACCCGATCGTACCATCACCGGTGCAGTCAGCGAACAACGGAGCAGAAAAACCACGGATCTCGCCGGTTTCGATGTTTTCCGCATAGACTTTCGTGATCTTGCCGTTTTCCGTCTCAACCTTATTAGCATGCGTATTTAAGAACAGGGAAATATTAGGCTCGGCCAGTACAGCCTTGAGCTTTTTATCATCTTCATAATAGTCCTTTGGTTGGGCATTTCCTCCCTGGTCGGGACCGATCTCATTGACAAGATTTCCGAGATTTGGATAGGGCTCGAGGTTGATCCTGGCTCCCAGGTGGACTCTCACTTCGGAGCTGTTGTTTCCACCCAGTACCGGCCTGTTCTGAATAAGTGCCACTTTCACACCCAGCCTGGCTGCTGAGATGGCTGCACAGGTGCCGGCCATTCCCCCACCGATGACTACAAAGTCAAATTCACCTTCGTTGATGGTCTGCTTCTTACCGATCAGCTCTTCCTTGAGCTTATCCATTTCTTCAGGAGTATTTGGCGGAGTATCATTTTTCTCTGCAGTAAAATAGATGGCGTCGCACCGGCCATTGAATCCGGTAAGATCCCGCAATGTCACATGGATCGTTTGTGATTTGGCATCAATCGTACCTCCATCTACCCAGCCCCACTCGTAATTCTTTACGCCGAATTCCTTGTCTAAGGAAACACCGTCGATCAATACCTGAAACCTACCTGCGGGTACGTCCGACCATTTGGCTGTCCAGTTTCTTGTCCTGACCCAGACCCGGTATTTGCCTTTCTCTGGCAGGATCACTTTGGTGCTGGCATCGGCCACGGGTGTACCCATGCCATGTGCGAGCAAGTATGGCGAACCCATGATATCCATGGACTGCTGATCGATGAACCATCCGCCTTTATATTCAAAGCTTTCTGATTCAATAAATACGGCTTTTTTGGGTTTACTTATGCCAGCCACCGCGATCAGGCTAAGTAGGAGTATTGATATAGTCTTCATACTTATTAATTTATAAATTTTTCTCAATTTGGTTCATCACTTTATTTCTAAGCTTCTCAGCTTTAGCTCGATTACTCTTTGCTGAAGTTTTACCGTACTCCACAAATGAGCTGGCAAGTGCTTCAGAGTCTTCACGCATCCCATGATCTGTCGTTTGCTGCTGCCATTCCTTTAGCTGACCCTGCAAGCTGATCAGGATTTCCTGAAATTCAGGATTTCCCGTCAGGTTTAGTGTTTCATAAGGATCACTTTGAAGATCATAAAGCTCTTCTTCCGGTAATGGAGTAACTATATTTTCCTGAATTTCATTCAATGCATTTTTTTCATTCAATATATCCAGCAGCTGATAAATGGGATGATTGGCCCTTCGATAAGCGGTGGATGCTTCATTCACGGAAAAATCATGCCGGTAATTCCGTATATATTTAAACGCATCACTTCTTACAGACCGGCTTTTTAAGTAAATCTCTCCGATCCGGTCGGCAGCACTGAAAATGTAATCGCGCGCTGCTTCCGCATGCTCTCCAAGAAACACTCTTCCCTGCATGGTCTCCGGCTTTTCGATGCCGGCCATTGAAAGTGAGGTCGCCACGATATCAAGTGAACTTAGTAATTGGTCATTGACCGATCCGCCAGGCAGGTGGTCCTGCCATTTCAGCGATTTCGGACTTTTGATGATCAATGGTATTTTTATCCCCGAATCGTAAAGAAACATTTTGCCACGGGTAAAGGGCCGTCCATGATCACTGAAAAAATACACGATGGTATTTTCGTCCCAGCCCCGCTCTTTGAGCTCATCAAGTATTTCTCCAACCTGACCATCCATGAGCTGAACTGTTTCCAGGTAATCGGCCCAATCCTGTCTGGCCACCGTGTGGTCCGGATAATAGGGTGGTAAAGTGACCTTTCCAGGATCAACCGGATGTTGTTCATCCTTTTCAAAAGGCCGGTGGGTCAACCTTAAATTCACCACAGCGAAAAATGGTTGGTCCGGATCAATCTCTTCCCAGGAATTGTGATCGTATACACTTAATTCTGATTTGAATGACCAGTCAGTCTTACCGGTTCCGGTCTCCGATTTTACATTGACAGTTTGATAGCCATTTCTTCGGAAGATCTCATTTAGAGGAAGTACACCATCCGGCAATTCATTTTTTAGCGAATCCGGATACCTCATGTGATGGGCATTGATGCTTGTCTGATACATCCCCGTTGCCAAAGCAGTTCGGCTGGGAGTACAGACAGGAGCCGTGGTAAATACATTATTAAACCTCATCCCCTCAGAGGCCAATTGATCAATAATCGGGGTCCTGACCAACGGGTAACCGTAGCATCCCAGGTCGGGTGACAGGTCCTCGGCGAGTATCCAGAGGATGTTGGGTCGTGGCTCTTCCTTTCTTGAACAGGTGGTGCTGAGCCCTCCAATTACCAATAAGCACAAAAATGTCGTAACTCTCATCATTGATTTACATTATTCAAAAACCACATCATATACATACTCATTTAACTCAACATCTTCTGGCCCTATCGGCTCCCCATTGGATGTACAATTCCTGAAGGTCACTTCCCGTATTGCATGATCTTGATCGAACCCATTCAGAATGATCTGTCCGCCAGCGGTCTGCACATTGATGAAATTCAGGTTATGTATCCTGCCACGTTCATCCCGGAATCCTGTGCTGTTGCTGTACCTGGTCTTTTCAATCTTCATGTTGATGGCATTGCCCGGCTTCTCGATGTAGAAGTTTTCAAAGGTGATATTCTCACTGGTTGCCCAGTCGCTGTAGTCGCTACGTATACCATATCCATCATGCTCCAGTACATAAATATCTTTGAAGGTGATATTCCTGAACAGTTGCGTTTCCATGGAGGCGCCTACTCTCAACCCGTTTCCGGCGTGGGTATTGTAGATCACACAATTTTCCGCCACACAGTTCTCGGTTGGTGGCTCGCCTATGGCTTCTGCATCCACGGCATGCCATCCGAAGCCATCATCCCCGCAGCCAATGAAGCAATTGCTTGCCTTGAAATTCGTGACCCCATCAATGTCAATGCCGTCGTTATTGGTGCCGAAACTCATCAGGTTCATGTACCTGACCTCCACATTGGTGCAGGCAATGTACAGGCTTTGCCACCACTCCCCGGTACGAAGACCAATGCCTTCGAGGAGGATATTGGAGGAATTTTTAAATTCAAGGCCACAGATCTTTTGAGGTTTATCCGTATAGCCACGGGCATCGAGAATGCCGCGGCCTTTTACCACCACATTGTTTACACCTTCTCCATAGATACGGCCCTTTACGAGTGCACCTTCTTCAAGATAGATTGTCTGACCACTCTGCGGACTGATTAAACCGGGTTCATGAATGCCCTTTTCAAAATAAACCACATCCGGATCATCGCGATCCGGGATGTCCGTCTCCGGTGGTGTTTGAAACAAACACAAGGGCTGATGGCCGTTCACTTCAACCATCAGCATCTCCGGTTTGGTCACAGTAAATGTCAACCTGTTTCCACTCACATTTCCGGTGATCTTTTTCTGATAAGGCCGTATGGCGTGTGTTTTGATCAGATCCGCACTTTCGATCACTATTTCAGTTTCCCCATCGACGGTAAATTGTGCCGTATGAAATATTCGGTCTCCAAAGCAATCCTCTTTTGCAGTAAAGACTTTGTTGCCATTTACATAAACTGTGAACACCTGACTCTCTTCATAAAAAGGAGAGGAAGCATTTGCTTCTGTATAAAGAAGTTGGGCGCTCAATAATATTCCTAAAATCAGGCCACACCCAAAATTTCTTCTTCCAATGATCTCCTTTAAGTTTCCAATATCACTTTTCATAAATCCTTCAATTATTCACTTTCACAAACTTCACAGCATCGGCCACAACCTTTCCATCGGTTGGATAGACATATCCCGGCAAAGCCAATCTGACCCAGGAAGATCCGTTTAGGTCATATATGCCATGCAAATGCCAGCCTTCTGAGGCATTTTGGTCAAAATATTGTGTGGTGTATCCTTCAGCATGTTTTACCGTCCAGGGGGCATTGGTGGCCATGTTTGAGTGATCTCCCCAGTAAACATGGATTTCATACTTTCCCTTAATGGCCGGTTCGTAGATGGCTGCCTTAAAATTGCTGAAACCCTCTGGCAAACTAGCCTCATGATAATCCTCATTATGGGCAGACGAGCTTTTCAAAGTTTGAAAGCCTACAAATTGAGACCTGTCATCCTGATTGTCTATGATCAACTCACCAGGACTTTCAGTTTCAATAAAAGGAGCTATCAGGTTAGGGGCAGGTGGCAGACTGCTTTCTGAATCAGTGAAATGCACATTCTGTACAAATGGGTTCACATTGATATCTTCAACGGAACCCAGGGCTTTGCCACCAATCACAAAGTTTTGAAACCAGACATCCTGTATCAGATGTTCGGAATCGTAACCGGCAAGAAAAACCTCACCACCGGGAGCCCTGAAATTCTTAAAAACAATGCGTCGCATGTTTCCTCTTCCCGTTTTATATCCGGTGAAGCATGAGTAGCGAGTACTGTCAATAAAAAAATTGATAAGCTTAGGACTTGAACGCTCGATGTTGAAATTGATGAATTGCAGGTTTTCAATCGTTGCCCAGTCTGAGTGATCTGAAATGATGGCCGAAGCGCCTGGATTGTGTGCGATGATATCAATATCTTCAAATATCCAGTTCCTGCAACTTTCCGTTTCAAATGAGGCCCCGATCCGGATACCATTGCCGGTCAGCACATTATACAGCGCCATATTTTTGAAGCTGTAATTCTGTGCCATCGGTTCCCCATTTCCTGCGGCATTGAGGGCATGCGGACAGATACAATCATCATTGGTCAGGATGAAACTATCGGAAGCTGAAAATCCATTGCACCCGTCTACCATCAATCCACCATTGTTGCGATAAAAGGAGAACAGGTTGATGTGGGAGACCTTTACATTTTCACACAACAAAAAATCCGTCACCCACCAGTAGCAGTTCCGTATGCCGATGCCTTCGATGGTTATGTTTTTGCTTCGCTCGAAATAAATACCAAAAATGCGGTCATCCCAGGTGGTATGTTTGCTGCCATCCAGGATGCCACGACCTTTGATGGTAACATTTTCTACTTCAGAACCTTCCAGCGTACCGTAAACCACTGCTCCGGGAGCGATGTAAACGGTCTGGTTGCTCTTCAGCTTCAATCTTCCCACATTGTGTTCACCCGGTTCGAAAAATATTACATTTTCATCATCCTTGTCCGGCACATCCTGCTCCAGCGGTGTGGAGAACAAAAGCAGGGGTGTCAGATCATTGATCTTTACCAGCAGATTTGAGGGATTTTCAATAGCAAAAGACAGCCTGTTTCCCGAGACATTAGCTTCAATATTTTTACTCAATGGATGGATTGAGTATGTGTCGACTGCCCCTTTGATCTCAATATCAATATTTACTTTCCCGTCAGCCATAAAAGCCATGGTATCAAAAATCGAGTCATTGGAGACTTCGTGACCAACAGGAATGGAAATACCGTTTGCTTTTACCGTGTAAATCTCCGTTTCAGGGATATTGGGCGGCAGAGCGACTGTTTTCACCGTGGCTTTATTTTCGCAACCCTGAAAACAAACAGTGATCAGAAATAGGACTAATAGATGATATGGATCAAAGATCTTATTCATTTTACCTCTTCAGGTTGATAATATCTTACATAATCAAATTCTACAGTGGCCGGAAGCTGTGAGTCGTCGACTGCCTCTGTATTGCCCAGCCATGTAGCTATGCTTGTAAGCCAGATATTCATCGGACCTTTTGGCATGGCTGAAATATCGATCAGATGTACTTCTTCGCCATTCAGAAAAAACTTTACGTACTCAGGGGTATACACACAAGAAAAGAGCTGAGCATCCTTGCTCATATCCGGTGATTCGATCACCTTGTGGCCAATGGAAGTATGATCACCCTTCCACCTGTGAAAATTGACACCATACTTTGTCGGATCTTTGGAATCGTTTTCGATGATGTCGATTTCTATGTCAGAGGACCCGGTGCCGGTACCCCCTGAACCATCATGACCCATCAGCCAGAATGAATTATGCCATCCGGCTCCGGAGGGGACTTTCATAGTGGCTTCATAGTATCCGAAGCCGAAACGTTCTTTCGAAATGATACCGGCGCCTGTATAATCCATACCCTGTGATTGCTCTTTTTTCAAATGGAGCAATAATTTCCCGTCCCTGATTTCCACGTTTTCCGGCAGCTGAGTGCTCCAGTGTTTGCTGTCTGTGCGATAGTCCCACTTTTCCGTATCAAGCGCTTTCCCATCGAATTCATCACTAAAGGCCAGGGAGTATGCTTTTCCATCGATGGCGATGTTTTCATTTATCTCCATACATGAAACCAGTGTAACAAGTAATAATATTGCTCCGAGTACCTGGTTAGACTCTAAAAACCCTCTCTTCATTTCGTAAAAAACTCTAAATCCCAACTATCACGCCATTCAATTGTCATCTTACCCTTTTTGAAATCGATGGGCAACCAGATATATCTGCTGTCGTACGGATGCTCTGGCTTATTAATATCAAAACAGGCAATGAATGCGTCTCGCTTATCTGCAACTGATATCACGAAGTTTGACTGACCTCCGAAAGTTTTATCTTTTCCCAATCCATTGTGAGGATTCATACCTTCACATGGGTTTCCATGGTAAACCCATGGACCTTCAAGGTTTTCACTGGTGAAATATCTTGCAGGATTGGGGTTCCATCCTGTTGAGCCTGAGGCCAGCATATGATAAAGACCATCTTTCTTAAATACTGCAGGAGCTTCAGTATGTCTTGTGATCCCTTCGCACTCTTTATAACTACCATCCGGCAATAAGAAATCGTCCCTCATTTTTCCAATCACAAATGTTTTATCCGGTTTTCTGACAGTCAGATGATACAGTATCCCATCATCATCCTGATACATGGCAAAATCACCAGAGCCATTGGGAGAGTTAGCTCCCAGAAATTTATGCCTGTAAGTGAACGGACCAACCGGACTGGAAGAAACAGCAACACCCACATACCCGGTAGAAACGCCTTGATTACGCAGATACAGCTTAAAAAAAAGGACAAATTGTCGGGTGGTTGCATTGTAAACAACCTTTGGTCGATCCTGATTAGCATCGAAAGCCAGATCACTCAGGGTGTCTTCTCTGGATAAATGTAAGACCATCCCCTGATCATGCCAGTTAACCAAATCTTTAGATGCATAGCAATGAACGCCTCCATCTGCATGTTCTTTTTCTGAAAGACCCCTGACCTTCTCTTCACCATACCAGTAATAAATGCCCTCATGGAAGATGACACACCCACCGTGGGCATTGATCCGCTTCCCGTTTTCATCCTTCCAGGGTACCCCCGGATTAATCATGCTTCCCAAACTTTCTTGAGCCAGCAAAACAACGGTAAAACATAGCAACACTGTCAAAAAGATAAATTGACTAAATATCTTCATCCGTTCAAATACAATTTTTTTTTATCTGATCAATCATTATCTCTTCACTAGGGTCCAAATCCAACTTTTGCGGAACTCACATACGAACCATTAATCTTTGTTCCTTCCAGTGAGAAACTAATTTTAGAATTATTTTCAAGCGGTATCGTGAATTCAAAAGGATATGCCGGATCTTCCACTATTACATTCGGGCCACCATCGACCGAGTAAGTCAAACTCACCTGGCTGAAGGTCTCATCATCTTCACCGAGGTAGATATAGGCACTTTTCAGATCCTGCCCCAGATCAAGGATCATCGCTTTCGCATCACCGAAATCCAGGGATTGAAAATGAGATCCATCATCAGTATTCTTTTCATTTTCAAGAATCACATCTTGAAAGGCAGGCGTGATTGTCAGTTCCTCAATCGATAATACCACCATTCCTCCGGGAGGAATTTCAACAGACATATGTCCATTGATCAATTTGTCATCACCGGAATCCTCATTGTTTTCCCAAATACGGACGTTATGTTCGGAATTGTAACCGGTCAGCTTTTTTTCCAGATCAAAGGTGAAATTCTGTGTCTCGCTGCTCTGATTGGTGAAGGCGATATACAAATTGTTTTCACCTCTTGCGGCCAGGTAATTCACCTCAGTAGTGGATAGTTCTATCAATTTCTTCGGCATCCAAAGCCATGCTTTCTCTCCATAGACGGTACCTGGTTTATGACCATAAAACTTGCTTTGCAGGTAGGCATAGCCTTCAATGAAATCTGATGGAAAATCAATCGCACCATCGGATTTCACATAGACATCGGTTACCAGGTAATCCACCAATACTGACGCAAGAGGCCATATATGATTAAAATGGAAGGAATTAACACTCAGCTCCTTAAAGGGCCTCAATGGATAATCGGGCTTCTCATAGATCGTGGTCCTGGCCGTATTGATATGGTACCCCGGGAAATTGGAATACCTTCCGACAATCGCACTCCTGGCCACATCCATCAGGAACTGGTCGCCAGCAGCGTACCCGATACGATACATCCACGGAGCATGGTGTGCCATGAAGATCGCCCGGTGCCCCTGGCACGTCCCAGAGCTTTCCGGTGTAAGACCGATTGAAGAAAGTCGCCAGGCAGGTACTGTTTCTTCCGTAGCTTTCATAGGTATATGGCCTTTACTCTTGAGGTACCAATAGAGCGGAGCCTCGCCTCCTTTATTGACCGTTATGTTTTTATCCGGTATTTCGGGACTGAACCATACAAACTGCGTGTATTGTAAGGCTGCCTGTTGCGCTGCATCAAGGTGTTCCTGTCTGCCTGTTACCTCATACAATTGATAAAGACCAATGTAATCGGGAGTAAAGCCGGTCCAGAAAAACGGGTCTGCATGAGGGTCGTCGAAACCTGTTGCCGGCATTTCCACCCGGTCGCGGATGTAAGTATTTGCACCTTCAATGGCTTTGTTTAAAAAGGAGCTGTCTTTTGATGCACGGTACAGTGCCAGGGCATTTTGCCAGGTGTCCCCGTCCTGTGCTTCGGTTAGATTCCTCACGCGCTCACTATTGTATTCTTTGTTGGCCAGGGTAAGAAAAGCATCAGAAGCCCCCTGAGAAATGCTGTATAAAGCAGCCAGTTCGCTCACCGGTGCCACGGGTCCGTTTAGCTTTCTGGAAGGATTTTGGATCTTCTGCTCTCTGTCAAGGGTAAAAAGAAACTTCTCCCGGGAAAGCAGATACTCCATCATGGGGTAAGCTCTTGTCTCATAGATCTCCTTATCATCGGCGATCAAGGCCATCTCAAGCGGGTTTAAAGAAGATACATTCTTCACCGCTCCGGGTACATCCGTGGAATAGGCATACCCCTTCAGGCTATCCACATAATAACTCCAGTGACTCATGCCATAATCCACTATGTTTTCCAGAGTCCGATTGAGCTGGTGCGGGCCGTTGGACCGGTAATCCCTGAAATGATACACGTCTCTTGCCAGGGTTTTATAGGCATTCAACATCTCAGTGGGCTCCAGAAAGAGCTGCATCGAAAAGATGAACCCCTGACCCGGTCGCATAAATGATCCCAATCCACCCATCGCCGGAGCGAACATCATGGGTTGAGCCTGACCTTTTTCGTTGCGAACGGCTACTCCAAACCTGCTATTGTCTGCCAACGGCAACGGATCAAAAGGAAATTCAAATGGATCAGCCACCACACCGAAAGTATGTCCTTGAGCAGTCACCAGGGCAGATGGTAACGGACAGCGATAGGCCAGTGTCAGATAGGACTGATCAGGAAAGCGCTTCTCCTGCCAGATCATGGGCTGCCAGATCTCTGCCGTCCCGGAAACATCAAAGGAAGGCGCTCCGGTATATCCGACTGAATAATACCCTTCCTCATCAGGGATAAATTCGTATTTCAGCTTTGGATAACCGGTTTCCGGCAAGCTCACCCAGGCACGAAGTGAATAATTCTCTTGCGGCTCATAGTAAAATACCAGTGCGGTATCAAGAATCTCCGATCGAACGGGTGATAGCAAAACGGACTTTCCCGATTTAAAAAGATTGGCGGTTCTGTCAGTCGCCTTAGACTCCAGGATCCTGTCATCAAATCCATCGCCCTGCTGTGCTTCATCCCGTTTGACTTCATCCAATCTATCTGCCTCTGCGCTTTCGGAAGCGAGCCAGGTGATGATGTTATATGTTACCTCGGGAAATCCTGAAGGCCTGTTGGCCATAGACGGATCTTTCTTTGAATGAAGGATCATGAATTGGCCATTATATTCAAAAGTCTTCCCAGAACGTTTGTCCTGAAGGCGAATAGCATCACCTGACAGGGATATACCGAACAGGTCATTTTCAAAATCAGATGTTGAATTACACGAAGAAATACCAGTCATCAGGCAGATGAATATTACTGGTATCTGTATCGTAAGTATCGATTTTATTTTCATTTTTTCAATTCAAAAACCTCACTCTGAAGCGTTTTTCCCGAAAGGTCTTCCGCGATCCATTGTACCTGTAGGGATTTTTGTTGCTCCTCCAGATGAATGCTGAATTCATAAGGATAAGAGGCATCTGTCATTTCTTCCCAGTTTTCTTCTCCGATGGCATACTTCAATATCACTTTTCGGGCTTGCTTTTCAGTTGCATCGGTATAGAAGTATGCATCTGAAAAATCAGGCACAAGGTTGATCATCATACCGGTGATCGTGCCCAAAGTCTCTTCTTTGTATTCTTTCCTGAAATAATCATTGCCATTTGCCTTTTGCTCCAACTCACTGATCTTTTTGTGCAGGGGAACATCATTTTTCAACCCCACTAACTTCATTGCGATCAACCCATCGGCAGGCACCTCGACATCAAGCAGCCCGTCCTTAAATGATCCATTTGCTTCGGTGCCATCCGCATGATAGATAATCGCAGGATACTGCTGACCTTTGTTCCATTTTATGACGTCCGGATTGAGGTACAGATCGGCTGTGACAGTCTCAGACGTGGAATTCATCAATACGAGGTAGGTATCATTACCGGTCCTGCCAAACAAGTGATTAAGAGCTATAGTTGAAGACTTTATCGCACCACCAGGTAACCACAATCTCACATCCTTATTTCCAAAGATTTCTCCGGGCTGGTGTCCATACACTTTGCTGGTCAGAAAGGCATAACCAGGAGCATATGCTGATGGGAAAGTGACTTTTCCTTCTGACTTCATGTAGGCATCACTCACCAGAAAATCCTGCAATAATGCGACATGCGGCCAAATGTGATTGTAGAAAATGGCATTGTATTTAATGTCAAAATAGGGCTGCAAAGGATAGTTCTGTTCCTGATATACCGTTGTATTCATGGAAGTAAAGTAATATCCCGGAAAGTTGGCATACCTGCCAATGACAGCGTTGTAAGCAGCGTCTTTAAATATTGAATTCCCGGAGAGATGTGCCATCCTTAGCATCCACGCTGCATGATGGGCCAACATGATCGGACCGTACATATAGGTGTAAGGGACCTCCGGCTGTAATCCTGCAAGAGACGTTCGCCAGGCCTGCACCCCCTGCTCCTGAATTTTGGTACTGGTATCAAACTCTTTCCATTCATAGCTTTCGGAGGTAAATCTCCTTCCCGGAAACACACCAGGTACTCTGCCCCCCTCGTTAGCAATGATCACCGAATCAGGAGCCATCGGATTTGATCGCATCCAGAGCAACATCTGGCTTGCACCCGTGATAGCTGCATCCTTAAACCTTGGATCACCGGTTTCCTCAAACAGTTCCATTAGATCGTACCATACCAATGTATAATCCGTGACGAAAGTGGCCTGAGAATCTTTCAGACCCGCACTAGTCGTGAAATCTTGTGGGTATTGATCATAATAGTTATCCAGGTAAATATTTGCCAGTTCAATGGCCCTTGAAAGATCCGTACTCTTCCCTGAAATGCGGTATTTTGCCAGATAATCCTGCCAGGATCCGCCACCGGTCTCAGTAATCAGATTGAGTTTCCTGGGTTTGCCAAAGATCCTGTCTGTTTCCTCACCGAAAACACTGTTGTGGCCACCAGTCATCTCATGCAGACCGGCCAGTTCTCCAATCTCCACGCATGGCCCTTTCAGAAAATGGGAAGGATTTTGCTGGGTAATCTCATCATTGGTGGCGTAAAGATATTTCTCCCTCGACATCACATACTCCATCATGGGAAGCGCACGCCTGCGGTAGATCTCCAGGTTGCCGGTAGTAAGTGCCAGGCTCAGAGGATGCAAAGCAGATACATTTTTGACCGTTCCGGGTACATCGAAGCGGTAGTCTGATCCTTTAAGCTCTTCCACCCAACCGGAATACACATCATCCATCGCCAGATCGATCATGTTTTCTAAAGTCTGGTTGAGGGACACCGTCGCATTTTGCCGTTCTGTTTTAAAACCTATAATGTCTTTATACAAATGATCGATCCCCTGTGTCCAATCACCGGGCTGCAAAAAATAATTACAACGAAAACTAAAAGAATCTCCGACACGCATCAACGAATTTGCACCACCGGGAACAGGCGCCACGACCATGGGTTGTGCCAGTCCCCGCTCATCTCTGAGCGCAAAGCCAAACCGGGAATTTTCAAAGGTTGCAAACCGAAAGGGGATCTCTGATGGATTTACAGCAATGCCTTCCGTGATATTATATTTATTTATGAATGTTGCTGCCGTAGTTGAAAAGGCCTCCGGGGTCAGTGTTGCTGTTATCGGAAACCGCTTCCAGGTCCAAACCATGGGCTGGTATAGGAAGTCCAGATCTTCTGGTTTGCTCTCCTCTAACCCGGTAAAGGCTACGGCGTACCAACCGTCTTTTTTTGAGGTAAGATGATAACTGATCTCAGGTGTGGTTTCACCCGCTGTAAGGGTAATTCTAAGGAATATTTCAAAATTTGGATGATCCTCAAAACCGAAGTTGATACTACTTTCCGACCGATCAATGATCCTGTCTGAAGTAACCTTACTCCATAAACCGGCCTTCCAAAGATCGATCCGGGAGTTTTCCTTATCATTCTTCCATGCCGCCACAGGGCTGTTCCCTTCCCTGATATGTCCGCGAGCATATTCGGGGTCATCCGGCGAGTAGAAAACTGTTAACTCTGCTGAAACTTGTTTAATAACTTTTGAATTATCATTCCTTGAAATTTCAATGATCGGATTTCTGGCAATATTTGATGGCACTGAGATGACATAGGCTTCATTCACAAGGGTAATCTTTTTTTGTGCCTGAGTCTCAATGGAGGCAAAAATCAATAAGCATAGGATCAGCAAGGATCTCATAAGATCATATAAGGTGTATGACTTTTTTTTGGGGAAAGAACGGTCAGCCGGCTGCTAACCAGCCGACCGTTCAAATTGAACAACATATTTATAAGAAGGAACTCAGGTAACCACCATACTAAATGGAACCATTTTTGATCCCTCTTTTGACTTGCTAGTAACCTCCCGGGTTTTGCTGCAAAGCCGCACCCAGACCGGCATACGTATCGATCTCCGCCTGCGGAATAGGTAGCAGATAATCCCTGGGATCATTAAACAACCTGTTTTGCGCATTAGGGAAACGTCCGTCGGTATTCAGATCATACTGACTTTCTATTCCTTCATAGGATACAAAACCATCCTCATCAATATCCGGAATCAACGTTGCATTGGCAAGATCCTGTGGACGACCGTACAGTGTCACCGGCACTACTTTTGCCGCAATGCCCCACCTTCTGATATCATAAAGACGGAAGCCTTCATTGGCCAGCTCCACCTTACGCTCTCTTCGGATGATCTCCCGCAGTTCGGCCTGATTGGTAGTCGTAATGTCCGGATAGTTTCCGGTATCTGTTACATCCACGCCGTAGGCGCGTGCCCTTACACGATTGATGGCTTCCAGTGTTGTTGCATCGATACTGTTCGACTCGATGGTCGCTTCAGCGTAGATAAGCAGAATTTCACCCATACGCATCAATGTGAAATTCTGGTCACTCACTACTGCCCTGGCGATCTGGCCTTCTTCATTGGTATACTTTTTCCAGAGGTATCCGCAAAAAGCAGCTGGCCATATGACCACCCGATTGTCAAAATTGGAACCGGCAACTGATCCGTCAATGTTTCGGGATACCATACTATCCAGATGACTCTCGAAGATCCTGCCTGCCCATTCACTTTGAGGTGTAACGATTGAAGCCTTCAATCTTGGATCCCTGTTTTCGTAGGGATTCGTAGGATCATAAACCGTCGATTCATCGATAGGCAGACCGTCAGTAGCTTCATAACTATCCACGGTAGCTTGTGTAGGTACCACGGTGCTGTAAGATCCAAAGCACCTGGAACCCTGTGCTCTTGGAAACGCAGTAGTTGCATATCCTTCCTGGAACGGCATCACAAACATGATCTCTGAAGAGGTCTGGCCAGCCGGCTGAAAAAGCTCTTCATAATCAGGGTGCAACGGATGCACATCCGCATCAATCACGGCTTTGGCCGAAGCAGCTGCCTGAGTATAATTTTCATTATACAGCGCGATCCTGGCTCGCAAACCAAGCGCAACATATCTGGTAACCCTACCCGGATCAGGGGCTGTTTCCGGAAGCAAACCGGCAGCCGTCTGAAGGTCTTCCAGCAAATTGTTAGCAATAGTAGCTTTACTTTCCCGAGGCAATAAAGCTTCCTGTGGATTGGTCACCAACTGCTCTGTATAAGGCACATCGCCATACAACTCCATCAAATGATGATAGAAATATGCCCTAAGCGTTAATGCCTCACCCCTGATCCGATCAAACGTCTCAGCAGGAACCACATCTGCAGCTCGCTCCATGTTCTGAAGCAGGTTGTTTGCACGCCCAATACCACGATACAGATGTGAATACATACTCTGGAATCCACCGGTGGTAGCACTGTGTGAGCCCGCACCAAGTTCATCAAAACCTGAAAAGCCCCCTCGAACCAGGCCAAGGTCTGTTGCACCATTGTCCATATTCACTGGCATAGGTAAAGCATACCCTCCCTGCCACATGACTGAATTGTAAACTCCGGTAAGCGCCAGATCCAGCTCCTGCTCACTACTAAAGAATGTAGCATCCGTTGGCTCTGTCAATGATTCCAGGTCAAGCACGTCATTACATGCCCCCATGCCCATCATGATGAACATGAGCAATACTATTTTTTGAATATTTTTCATAATCTTAGATTCTTTATGATTCATTTAAAATCTTGCGTCTACTCCAAATGTGAAGGTCTTCACAACCGGATAAAATCCCCCGGATGAACCATTAGGTACCAAAGGATCAATACCCGGAGGCATCTGATCGAAAGTGAACAGATTCTGTCCTGAGAAATAAAAACGGACATTATCGATAAATACATTTTCCATGATGGTGCTTGGCAATGTATACCCCAGACTCACATTTCTAAGTCTCAAATAGGCCGCATCGAATACCCAGGTACTTGAAGCCCGTGCATCGTTACTTCCTGAACTGGTTGGAGAAATAACCGGAAACTCAGCATCTGGTCTTTCGGGGGTCCATGATTCCTCCATATGCCATCTTTGGATCTTTCCTGCATTCCAAAGCGCCCATACGGCATCTCCCTGAAGAAGCACATCCCGCTTACCAACACCTTGAAAATTTATGGCTAAATCAAATCCCATATATTCTGCACCCAAATTGAATCCATAGCTCATTCGTGGAAATGAATTACCCACGATCGTACGGTCATCAGGATTGATAACGCCATCACTATTCTGATCTACATACCGGATATTTCCCGGTATCAGCGAACCAAACTGTGGTGGAGCTTCACTGATTTCAGCAGCAGACTGGAACATACCCTGAGCTTCATAGGCATATATGGCTTCAAGTGGCTCGCCTACCTGGATGATAGAGTTTCCACTGATGATAGGACCAACATCTGCCAGGTTTGTGACCTCGTTGGTAAAATCAGAAGCTACAACACTTATGCTGTACCTGAAGTCGTTGATATCGTCTCGCCAGCCAAGGGAAAGGTCCCAACCTCTGTTTTCTACATTGGCAGCATTCTGTGTTGAAGGTGATAATCCAACGACAAGAGGAATAGGGATCTGCAGCAGAATATCCTTGGTCTTTCGGATGAAATATTCAAAGGTGAAATTCAAACGACCATCCAAAAGGCCTCCATCAATACCAATATTTGTGGTCTCGGTCGTTTCCCATCGTATGCCTGTATTGGCCAACACATTCTGTGTACCTCCTGTAAATATCGTGTTACCGAACACGAAATTATCATTACCGACAGAAATGGATGAAACATACGGAAAATCACTTCCGATCTGCTGATTACCCAACTGCCCCCAGGATGCCCTGAGTTTCAGGTCGCTGAACAGTCCGACACCCTGGAAAAAGGATTCCTCAGCGATTCTCCAACCAACCGAAAAGGATGGAAATACTGAAACGCGATTGGCGGGCGCAAACCTGGATGAAGCATCCCGACGGATGTTAGCTTCAAAAAGGTACCTGTCTGCAAAAGAATAGTTGACCCTTCCAAAATAAGAAACCAGGGCACTATGTGTGGCAGATCCTGAATTCTGATCGTTTTCTTCCGAACCTGCATTGAGCACCTGGTAATCTTCCAGTACAAACTGATCTCTGTATGCACCAAACCGCTCCCAGTTATTTTTGATCATCTCATATCCAGCCAGTGCAGTAATGCTGTTTCGACCGATATCGAAGCTGTAGGAAGCAATACCATTTACGTTATGCGTAAATTGTCGGGTATTCACCTGGTTCAGAGAACTTCTGTCAGGAATGGTCTGTGTAGCCTTGATTTCCCAGTCCACTACGTGCTGGTATGTTCGGAAAAACTCCTTTCCAAACACATCCTGGTATTCCGGAGAATACAGGAACGTGAAATTAAGTCCGTCAATAGGTTCATAATTGAATTTCATGATCCCACGGAAGTAATTGGTCTCCTGCTGGTTCAATCCACCTACCCGCGCTGCAGGTAAAGGATTTCTTCCGGCCCAGCCATCACCCCACGATCCATCAGAATGCTGAGCGATGTATATGGGTGGGATTCTAAAGGCCTGTTCTACGATCAGGTTAAGACCCTGCGCCGGTTCTTTTGTTTTGCCCTGATTGACGTTAAGGTCAAAAGAAATATCAAACTCGTCAGAAACCCGGATGTCAGAATTGAATCGTCCATTGTATCTCTTAAATCCAAAATTTGGAATATTTCCATTCTGATCCTGGTATGAAATGGATGCATTGATCCGGGCGGTTTCACTACCACCGGTTGCACTAAGCTGATGATACTGCATTAAACCCTGTTCAGAAAACAACAGGTCTACCCAGTCGGTATCCGGATATCGGTCCGGGTCTCCGATATTAGCCCGATAGTTATCAATAAAGGCCTGAGATGAAGTCCCGTCATTTTCCAGGAACTCTATCGCACCCAGATATTCAGGTGTGTTTGTTACATTCTGCCAACCGGCATAAGTCCTGTAGTTTACAGAGAATCCTCCTGCCTCTGCGCGTTTTGTCGTAACCACGATTACGCCATTGGCTGCTCTGGATCCATAAATGGCTGAGGCTGCTGCATCTTTAAGTACTGAAATGCTCTCGATGTCTGCAGGGTCCAGCAAATCGATATCTCCCTGAACTCCATCTATCAGCACCAGCGGTTCATTCTTGGCTCCGCTTCCAAGCGATCCAATTCCCCGGATACGGATGGTTCCCCCATCCTGACCAGGCTGGCCGCTGTTTTGTACCACGGTAACACCTGGCACAAGTCCGGTAAGCGCCTGAGAAGCCTGAAATACCGGTTGCTTAGCCAGGGCCTGACCGTCCACCTGCTCCACAGATCCGGTCAGATTCACTTTCTTCTGCGTACCATAACCTACAACGACCACTTCCTCCAGCGCTGTCAGGTCTGTTTCCAGAGTGACATCAATGACGGACTGATTTTGGGTGTTGATCTCCTGTGAAAGATATCCTACGAATGAAAAGACGAGAATATCATTTCCCGGGGGCATGTTGACGGTATACTTACCGTTAATGTCGGTGACCGTACCGCCGCTTGTGCCCTGCACGATCACATTCACTCCTGGTAGCGGACTTGAATCTGTGTCCGTTACCGTACCTGTTATTGTTCGCTGCTGCGCGTGTAGCACAGTACTGCCGAACAATACCAGTAATAGTAATGTTATTTTTCTCATAGTTTTAATAATTAGGTATACAATGGTTTAATAGTTGTTGTTTAATCATAGAATTTAGAATTATTAATTAACTAAAACAGCATATTTCAAACACTCCTGCAGAGATATCCCCGGTCGGATGCTCAAAATGAAATTTCAAACCGGACGTTTCGACCGGTACCGAAAGCTCAATTGTGTAAATGGTCTGATGATTAGCCTCTTCCGAAGCTAAAATCGTATCATCACACTTTGTTACCTTGAGATTCCTGACGGTGAAAGGAATCACTGATTCAGGATGACCCAGCAGGGACGATTCCATAGGATGATCAAAATCCGAATCGAAATGGATCTGTATCTTTCTGATCTTCTGAATAGACTCCCATTCGAGCCGCAAACAGGGCGCAGCGTCGGCAGGATCAGCGACCCAGGCATTTGTGCCGATATATGGCCTGGTATAACCATTGACCACATTGGAAGCTTCGAAAATTTCCAGTGCAGGATCAATTTTCATGGCTATGTTATGACCGGCGGGTCTCCTCTCAGGTGTCCAGAACTCGAAGCTCTCAACGCCAATATCATCCGGTGGTTCCTGCTTACCGAAGTTGGAAACCGCCTTATTCTGTTTGTTGAATACAGAAAGAATCCCTGAACACCGCATGTTGGTAGCCCGGATATCCACTTTTTCATTTTTCAGAAAAGTGATGAATGCATACTGTGTTTCGGGTATCCGGCTATCAAAAACAAGTTCAATTTCCTGCTCCCCCGCTTTCACCGGATATTCCTTTGTCTCCAGTGTGACATCCGGGGAATAATTCTTCACTTTGGAACTTATCCTGAGCTCGCATTTGACAGATGTCGGTTCACTTGCTTTAACATATACTTTGTATCGGTGTTGATGACCGCTTTGAAGAGGCAGCATCTGCGCAGTTGCTGTTTTCAGGGACATCCAGGGTCCATCAGGTGGTAATTCTTTTAGTTTAAATGTACTGCTGGGAATCAGCTTTGCCTTGCCTGTAAGGTCCTCGGATTTGTTGATCGGGATACCGGGAATACTTTGTCCCGAGATGTTGAGCCTGTTTTGCAGCTCGCGCATATTTTCGCTCTTCAACAGGTCCGCCGGCTTGCACTTCAATTCCCGGCAAAGGCTGGCCGCCATGCCTACTGCCTGCCCTCCAATGGCATTGGTAGCCATCACCCGGGTGGACCCGAAAGCAACATGCGTCGCACTGATGATCCGACCGGCATAAAACAGATTATGAATGTCTTTGCTGACATAACTTCTGTAGGGAATTTGATAAACGCCCTTTGAATGCCATTGATTGCAGCCTGGTTTATCACTGTAAATACCATCTGCCGGATGAAGATCCACAGCCCATCCTCCAAACGCCACAGCATCATCAAATTCGGTCTGATTGATAATGTCCTGCTGCTTCAGCATGTAATGACCTTCAAACCTTCGACTTTCTCTTTTCCCGGGTATCGTTCCTACCCATTCGAGCGTGAGATCATCCACATCCTCAAATTCTCCACTGTTTTTGATATGGTCCCAGACGCCATAAATTACTTTCCAGAGCTCCCACTTGATCTCCTCGGTCTCATGGACCGTGTCGCGTCGTCCGCCATATTCAAACCACCAGAGCCGGCATCCGTGGTCATTTTTATCCAGTATTTTATACCTGGGGATCTCCTTAATGTCCTGTAATGCAAAAGAAGGAGCTACAAATTTTACCGGTTTACTTTCACGTTTGCTGTAGAAGTACATCGAATGTCCGAGTAGCTCTCCATATGATTCATCGGGGGTGAACTTTTCACCAAATTCATCACTGTTTTCCGCACCCATCCTGAATGCTGCCCCGGCCTGAAAAGCCACAATACCATCACCAGACGCATCACAATACAAGGCTGCAGTTACTTTATATTCCGTTGAATTCTGGCTGCAAAATGCTTTCAGGCCACTGATGTTATGACAATCAGATTTCTCAACCTGGTATACTGATGTATTTAAAAGCAACGTAATATTTGATTCAGCTTTGACTTTCTCAAGCAGTATAGTATCGAAAATCAGCGGATTACCTTCCTTATTTCGGTAAAGGTTCTCTACCAGGAGCTCATTGATCACACCGCCTTCCCTTGCCCAGCGGTTGTTGTTTCCCATGTGTGAGGTAGCACCCAGGATCCAAAGCCTTACCTCACTTGAGGCGTTTCCTCCCAGGACCGGCCGATCCTGCACCAACACCACCTTTGAACCCGATCGGGCAGCAGTAATCGATGTACATACACCAGCCATGCCCCCTCCAACAACTATTAAATCAGCCTTCAGGGCGACCTCCTTATTTCTTCTTGTTTCGCATATGTGTGGTTCCTTAATCATCTTTTACGGATTTTTGATTGCGGATAACAATTGATGGTTTTTTGACCAGGGCCACATTGAGATCGCCAGGGTCATGATGAGTACACCCATTCCTCCAACCAGCAACTGGGCGAAATCTGCCAAAAAAGCCAGTATAGCAATTAGAATTCCTATTACGAATATGCCTGAGGATATTACCCTACGTCCATAAATATTGCTTTCGGGAGATTCCGGTTTTACATCATTCTCTTGTAAAATATTTGAATTGATATATCGCTTGTACGAACGACTTTCTTTTTTGATCAGAACAAAATAGACCTCTGAAATGAGTAGTAAAAAGGCCGGCAGAAGAGCTCCCAGGAGCATTTCCTGACCTCTGGTAAGTGCTAATCCTGTCACAGCCGGGCTAATGAATTTGAAATAGATATTTACCAGGAGAGTAAATACACTTACTCCCAGAATGCTCCACCCCTCCTGTCTTTTTGAAAAAATGGCCCAGATCGGTGGGAGAAAAAGTGCACCACCTGTCAAAGCGCCAACACTGAGTACTACCTCAACAATTCCGCCCATCGCCGGGACGAGCAGGGCTAAAATGATGGTTAGCGTGCCAAAAACTGCTGTGGCTGATCTTGCAAAGATCATTGTCGCCTTTTTTGAAGCATTTTTAAATACCTTCTTGTATATATCATTTGTGATGACTGCTGCAGAAATGTTCAGGGTGGTATTTACGGAGCTGGAAGTGGCAAAGATCATGGCACCGAGCATGAGGCCAAGCATTCCTACGGGTAGTACAGCTTTACACATCAGCAGGTAAGCTCCTTCATCACCCAATCCCTCGAGCGAGGGATTCACCACTTTAAAGATCATTGGCGGGACCATCCAGATGACCGGACTGATAAGGTACAAAGCGCTGAAAATCCATCCCACTTTCTTTGCTTCGGCAGGCGTAGGCACACTGGTATATCGTTGAACATAGGCCCAGTTTCCACCAATAAAAGCAATGTGATAAAGAATCATCCCGACAAGGAAAGCCAGCGTATACTCACCGGACAGGAAATTGAAATGACCTTCAGGAGCCTGCTCAATAAATGCACTTACACCCCCCACCTTATCAATAGCAAGTGGTACGACAATGAATACAGCCGCTGTAAGTACAATGAATTGAAGTACGTCAGTCACAATCACGGCCCACAACCCGCCGACGGCCGTGTAGATCGTGATGATAATTCCTAATGCGATAATCACCGTACTGACTGGAATACCTGCAGATACCTGAACGATGCGCGCTACAGGATACAAAAAAGCCCCTGCCGTAAACATGGAGATGAAGAGGAAGATATAGGTATAGAGTTTTTGGGTATTGTAGCCCAGACGCTCAGTAATAAATTGGGCAGCGGTAACTACCCTGGTCTTATTCCACCCGGGAGCGATCACCAGACCGATCACGATTCCGGCCAGACACATGGTCCATTGTATGGTAATTGCTACCATTCCATGTGTGTAAGCGATAGATCCCCAGATGACAAAAGTTCCTGCCGAAAAGAAGCTCATAAAGAGTGATAAGCCGCTGATCCAGTAAGGTACTTCGCCTCCACCGGCAAAAAATGATTTTATACTCCCTCCGGTCCTGGAAAATGAAATTCCGGTTGCGAAGACTATCAGGGAAAATAGTACTATGGTCCAAATGTCGATGGAATCCAAGGGGCTTTTGGGTTAATTGATTAAGGAAATTATTGGGTTTTATGCATTAAAATGGCTTTAGAATGAGAAAATACCTTCGGTAACGTTCCCGAAAACGTTTCCGATTTCCGAAAACGTTTCCGAAAATGCTTAACTTTAGAGTACCCAAATCCCATTAATACTATGAGGCATATAACCATTAAGGATGTTGCCAGACAGCTGAATGTGTCCGTATCTACCATTTCCAGGGCCTTCAATGATAAATATGATATCAAAAAGGAGACCCGTGAAAAGATCCTTCAGGTCGCTGGTGAAATGGGGTATCATCCCAATCCAATCGCAAGAAAGCTGATCCAGCAAAAAACCTTCAATGTGGGAGTGGTCGTTCCGGAATTCATAAATTCCTTTTTCCCGGAAGTGATCATGGGGATCCAGGATGTACTGATCAAAAAAGGTTACCAGACCCTGATCATGCAATCGAATGAGTGCTTTGAAAACGAATTAAAGAACGTTACCACCCTTGAAGAAAACCTGGTAGACGGATTGATCATTTCCCTATCCATGGATACCAAAAACCTGGAATGCTATCAGAATCTCATACGGAAAGGGTACCCCATGGTATTCTTTAACAGAACCAATGATGACCTGGCAGCTTCCAAGGTGATCTTTGATGACTACAAATGGTCCTTTTTCACCACGGAACACCTGATCAAGCAGGGATGTAAAAAAATCTTTCACTTATCGGCATACCAGCATTTGAATCTGGCTAAAAAGCGAATCAACGGATACCTGGCGGCCATGAAAAAACATAACCTGACCGCGAAGCCGGAATGGATCATCGA
Organism: Cyclobacteriaceae bacterium; assembly: GCA_965243485.1. Taxonomy (GTDB): domain Bacteria; phylum Bacteroidota; class Bacteroidia; order Cytophagales; family Cyclobacteriaceae; genus UBA7330. Next base: position 322,696 of record CBDEVP010000001.1, read on the forward strand.
AACGGGATTATATGTAGAGGAAGGGGAACGAGTTATGCAACAAATCATAGATTCTGCTGAAATTCCTGAAGCCATCTTTTGTGTGAATGATATGACAGCTTTGGGCGCCATGAGAGCCATCAAGAGAAATGGATTAAGCATCCCTGAAGATATCGCCGTTGCCGGATTCACCGAAACTCCCTTTGCCGAACTCGTCGATCCACCGCTCACCAGTGTCAAGCAACCTGCTTATGAAATGGGGGAGATTGCTGCGGATCTTCTACTTAAACAAATAGAAAATGATGTCCTTAGCCAGGAAACGGTGATCTTAAATGGGACACTGAATGTGAGGGGATCGTCGAGGAAGGTCAGTTCATGAAGAACAACGCAGGTCCAGGTCCCCGGATTATCACTTGACTTTGATCTTTAAGTATTCCGGTTTAATCTGCACACTTTAGCTTATTTCACCAACTCAGGACTACCCGACTTGTAATAATTGAAACAACTGATTCTGAGCAATTCATAACCCAAACAGACAATTGCTTTTTCTTTGATGCTGCGACCTCCCAAACGTATCAACCCACTGGCAAATGGACGGTGAATGTACTTCCATTCCCCGGCTCAGACTTGATATCGATAGAGCCTTTATGCTGATCGATAATTTCATAAGTGATAGATAATCCAAGCCCGGTACCCTTGCCAGGTGGCTTGGTCGTGAAAAAAGGATCAAAGATCTTTGACATGATATCCGGACTAATGCCATGGCCAGTGTCAGAGATTGCTACTTCCAGCTTATCAACCAATTGTTTAGCTTCGATGGTTATTTCACCGGTTTCATCAATGGCCTGCACGGCATTGGAGAGCAGATTCAGGAATGCCTGATGTAACTTGCCTTGATTTCCACGGCACATAAGTCTTTCTTCAGGGATTTTCACAACAACACTTACTTTGGCATTCAATCTGCTTCTCAGGATAATCAGGCAATTCTCCAGGACCTCCCTCAGATCAAACTGTTCGTTATAATCTTCATTGGCACGGGAAAACTGGTTCAAGCTAAGAACGATCTCCGATGCACGCTTTATTCCCCTGTCTATGATCTCCAACGAAGGATCCAGATGCTCTTTGACGCCATCTAAATCATGCCGGGACTTCTTCAGAATGTCAAGGCCGTTTTGAATAAACTGTAAAGGATTGTTGATTTCATGACTCACCCCGGCGATCATGGTTCCCAGGGATGCCATTTTATCAGAATGCACCAATTTTTCGTGGGTGACCTTTAGGTTTGATAGTGTTGCCTCTAACTGTTGGTTTTTCTCGTGAAGCTCTTTGGTTCGCAACTTAACGATTGAAGACAGCTCCTCTCTTTTCCTGATCAGATACAGGTTTCTCCACCTGAATACTAACCAGATGAGGAACAGCAGAATCAATACAGCAATTATTTTGGCCCAGGCGGTTTCCCAGATCGTGGGTACAACAGTAATGTCCAGGGATGCGGGGGCCCCTCCCCAGGCGCCATTGAGCTCAGAAGCTTCAATCATCAAAGTGTAGTCTCCAGGGTTTAGATTGGTATACGTTACGGATCGCTTTTTCCCGTTTTCCCTCCACGTTTTGTCATACCCAATTAATTTATACCTGAAGTTGATCTTCCTCGGATTGGAAAATTTCAGACCTGTATAGGCTACTTCAATATCCCTCTGGTCTTTTTCAAGCGTTATCTTTTCGCCGATGGGACTGTCTTTTTCGACATTTGAAATGACTACTTTCTGAATAATTGTCTTTGTGGGGATAGGATCCTGATAGTCCTTATCTATGTCTATGGCGGCCATTCCTTTGATGGTAGGCCACCAGGTGAGTCCGTCAGATGTTCTGGCTACCTTACCAGAATTATTTCCTTCTATCATTCCATCTTCCAACTCAAAAGATATACAGGTCAAATAAGAGATCCTGCCAGAATCCAGATCCACGAATTGCTGCTTGTTGATCATGAATAATCCCATATTTCCAATCATCCATAAATTACCATGGATATCCTCGGTAATCCTGGAAACCACATTTTCGAAAAGCCCATCACTGGCAGAATAACTGGTAATCTGGCCATCCTCAATTCTAGATACACCAGCCCCGTAGCTACCTACCCATATCACTCCATTACTATCTTCAAAAATGCTCCGTATTTCTCCACGAACCAATCCATCTTTAGCTGTAATGTTCCTTGGCCCATCAGCATTAAAAACTGAAATGCCCGTATTTGTCCCGACCCAGATATCTCCATTTTTTGTAGCTGTTATTGTCTGTACCGAATTGCCTGCCAACTCATTAGTGGAGGTGAGGTGATTAACAACTGTATCTTTGAAAACAACAATCCCACTTCCCGAAGTGCCCAGCCAAAATGCACCATCATTGGCCTTATGAATGGCAGTTATATTCAAAAAGTATGGATGCTCGCTCAACAACTCCTGTAAATCGGTCACTTTTTCATACCTGAACTCCTCCATCTTGCCAAATTCGGAATCAACACCTAAATAAATGATTGCTTCGTCTTCAGGTTCATTATACAGCGCCCGAATGCAACCTTCAAAAGGATCGTATTGGCTGAACTTGCCATTTATATAGCGAGTCAGGTCATAACAAGCTGAAGAAAACCAGATACCTCCATGACCGTCAGGGGCCACCTTGGTATATACCGAAGAAGCACCTTTCCCGGTAGGAAAATATCTTTCAATCACCCTCTTCTTAATCATGAACAGTCCTTCCTTCCATGTTCCAACCCAGATATTTCCTTCCCGATCCTGCGTGATCCGATGAATATCATTTTCCTGCTTATAAGTATATATTCTTTTGAGACTCACATGATCACCCTGTCTATCTTGCACCTCCTCACTGGGAATCATCACAATGTACTTTTGAGATCCCAGCCAAATATTTTTGTCACGATCGATCAGAAATGCATGGATCTCCCCTAAATCATCATTACCTAAATCAAGAGATTTGATTATTGAGCCCTCCTTTTCTGCCACGATTTTATCCCGATATGCGATCCATAGTTCCCCTTCGCTGTTATAATCCAGAATGTTAAGCTGTTCAGAGGACGGATATTTCTGCAGGACATTTATTTTTCCTTCATAAATATAACTGCGAGCCAGTCCGGGACTGCCCTTAATATCTGTAATGAAGTGCACGGCTCCCGACCTATGCAGGAATAGCCTGGTCACAAAACTACCCGGCAGCCCCTCCGCAAGATTGTATTCATCTAAATGACCCTTTGAGTATCTATAAAGTCCATTAGCGGTTGCGATCCAGACATTGCCATCAAAGTCCTCGCAAAAGTCCTGCACAAACTCATTAGAAATGATCTCCAGTACCTCTGGCGTTTGGAATTTTCCATCATCCAAGATGGAGATCCCACCTTCCCTGTGACCGATCCACAGACTGCCACTATTTGTTTCAAGCAAAGTAAAGATCCGATTAGATTCTAACCCCGGTGTGTTACCGATTGTGTAGGTTTCGAAATTTACCCCATCATATCTTACCAAACCACCGTAAGTGGCCAGCCACAAATACCCATCCTGGGTTTGAACGATGTCATTTACACTATGCTGAGTTAATCCATCCTCAGTGGTCCAGTTCTGGACATAATAATCGCTGATCTGTTCCATTGAAATAGGAACCAGTTTTGAACGCTGGCCAAAGCCCGAAAAAGAGATTAATAAAAGGCAAGCTATCAGATAGAATTTAGTCATTCAATTGATCTGGTTGGTGCATCAATTTAATGAATCGCAGGATATTATCCTTTTCAATAAATGTGGAAGTTATAAACAATGGAATTGAAACCGGCCAATAACTGTACGTTATTTGACAGTCCGGATATCCAAAAATTCAGCAGGACTCAGTATCCTGGTTTTATGGAATGTCTTCATTAAGAGCAGGTCGGCATCACAAGAACACATATTTCATTTGTCAGGCTAATAATATCTCTGGTGGTATTTTTAATCCCTTGTATAATGATTTTATCATTCCCAAAGTCAGATTCCTCTTTCTGTTTAGAATCTCGCTCACTCTGCTTTGACTGCCAAGATATTTTACCATATCAGCTTTAGTCAATCCCATTTGCTCCATGCGAAATTTAATTGCATCTATCGGATCCGGTGGGGCAATGGGATAATTTTTCATTTCATAAGATTCGACCAGGGTGACCAACAGATCTAACTCATCACCCTCAGGAGTATCTTTTTCAGAACCCCATAATTCCTCAATCCTTAGAATTGCAGTCTTGTAATCCTGCTCTGTCTTAACTAGCCGGATATCCATACCTAGATTGTTTTAGCGTCTATTTTATCATATTGATTGTGAGTTCCAATAAACCTTATGAAAATCACTTGAAATTCATAGTCTATTGCAACAACTAATCTATAATCATTGCCTTTAATATTGAAAACCACTCTGCCATCTCCTACAATGCTTGCATTTTTATATTGCTTTTTCAGCTCATTTGAGTCGCCAAAGTAGACGAATTTATGGTTTGACTTCTTTCCGGTTATTCTTATTTCAAAAAATTGCTGAGTGGGTAAATCAAATATATTTCTGAATCATCTCCACTACCCTTTCCGCCATCAGCCGGCTCCCCTCCTCCACAAAATGCACATTGTTTTCCCGCTGGATTTCTGAGAGTAATGGCAAGGTAAATCCATACAAATCATTGACAGGAATACCGGCCTTCTTCATGATCTTCAAGGCAGCTTTATTGTACCTGATCACATCCTGAGGATCGCGATATGGGCTGACCTGTTTGTTGGGGACTGGTGTGGTCGTAGCAAAAATCAGTTTGGCATCGGTTGCCAGTAATTTATCAACAATCACTTTCAGATTCCTGCGATAGGTTTTGAGATCCGCCTGGTATGGATCCTCAGGATTCTTTGTTGCCTGTCCGGTCTCGGGATCTTCATGCTTGATGTCATGTAATCCAAAATTGAAATGGATCACATCCCAGGAGGTATCCCCGATCCACCTGTCAATGTTTTCAACTCCATTCGTGGTGCCAGCACAGTTTTCCGGCTTTCCATTGCCCTGTATGGGTCGCTGAACATTGGCTTTTCCTTTCATCAGCTCCTGTACAAATGGAGTATAGCCGATAGAAATGCTGTCTCCAAGGATCAGCACATTCGGCAGATCATCACCAAAAACGGAGATGGGTAAAAAAGAGGCTGATGCTCCTGCTAAACCGTATTCTAAAAACGCTCTTCTCTTCATGGATGACGGAATTTAACAATTTTAAGGTTACTAGAACCTGGAAATCTTATAATTCGGAAAAGCAGGACTTTTTCCCAACACATTTTGTATAGCCGCCGGAATACTGTCAGAGGCCTCCAAATAAAGCTCCTTTCCATCATTCCATTCATACAGTTTGGCACTGGCCGACTGCTCTTTGCTGAAATCCTTTCCTTGTATTTCAAGCATGCCCAGTGAACTGAAGGCAACTGTCTGGTCAGTATTCCTGATCATAACCGCGCCTTGCCGACTTGTATCCATATGCGCCTCAATTATCCAGCTGCCAACTTCAAAAGTGTCTCCAGACCGTTTCACCGGCTCAAAAGCTCCATCAGGCCTGATCTGAAAAATAGCTAAAAACCTCATTCTTTCAACCTTCTCTTCTGAAACAGCCTTAAAATGCCATTGATTTTCAAAAGCCAGGGTATCGCCCTCTTCATCCACTTTGTTGGTCCAGTTCTCTACCGGCACCGAAAACTGATCAGTCAATTGAAATTGCACCCGGGAAGAGGAAAATAGTGAGACTTTTGCCTGCGCAACTTCGCTTTCAGCCCACAATTCATTTCCATCGATCTTAAATCCAAGATCATTGTGCAACAACCAGGCCCATTCGGTACCTGACTCTGCCTCCAGTTCATCGTAAATGACAAGGATAGAGGGCCTCAACATTAAATAATGCCTCCTGAAAGTCTTTAGTTTTATTTCAGAATCTCCATAGGCCATTGATGCATCTCCGACAGCGTAGGAAACCTGTTTCCCATGCAGGAACCGTGGGATCCATCCGTAAGATCCATCCACAAAGGGTTGGCCCTTTCCGTTGATGAGTACTCCATTGTGACCCTGCGTATGTTTATACCACCCTAAGAAGTGAGGGTCTCCCATGGCCGGACGATATCCTGTATTGTAAAAAAGTCTCTTACCTCCGTAAGCAATGTTGAAGGTATTCTGATCCGCATGCGTATGCGCCATCGGCCCAAACGGACTGCTCCTGACAGACAGCATCAGGTTTGATCCGGCATCCTGCAATGCGGTGTGCATATACGCCACGCCAACATCAGGAAACCATGAAGCCTGGGGCAGATCAAAGGTTTTGGGTGGTGCTGGCGATGGGTCAAGGTGTCCTCTCTTTATTCTGTACCATCTGAACTCTTCGTCATCTGCTATTTCCTCTCCATGTATCCGGGAGATCTCATTTGCGTACCAGGAAGCATACGGATCTTTGAACTTTCCCGCTACAGCATTTGCATATCCGGCATAATTCAGTGTGGGTTGTTGATATAGACTACCATTGTTGCAAAAACCATCAGCAACGGACCCGGGAGGAAAGGCGTATATCAGCCATCTGGCATTGTTTTGATACCAGGGTGAGACCATGAAGTCTGCTCCGGTTATCTCGCTGAGCATTGCATTGACATCGTAAAGTGTCAGGGTATTCATTTCAAAATAGGATACTCCATTGAACCAGGCACCATCCGGAGGTCCCATCTTTGGAGACTGGGCGATCCATAATTCATAAATGTATTCCAGCCAGTTTTCTGCCTCACGGCGTTCCCCGATCAGAGCCAGCGAAGTATAGAACATGCGATGAAGAATGTGCTGCCAGACATGCATGGATGAGGAGCGACTTTCCACCTGATTGAGCCATAGCTCATAGAATTGTTGTGCTCGCGTTGCAGCCTGGCTGATGATCCGGTCACGTTCATCCGCTGACAACAGATCCCAAAAAGTATCCACACCCAAAGCAAGTCCGGCCATGATCCCGGAATCTCCAAAATTATTGGTATGGGTAGGTCCCCTGGGATCCCAGTCGGCTGCTTCCAGCATCCAGCTCCTGGCTGTTTCAAAATATTTACGATCTCCGGTCAGGACATATGCCTGAGAAAGTATGTCCATTGTATGGTAGAAATGCCAGCCGACCCATTTACTGGCAAGAAGGGCAATCTTTTTATTTTCGAAATCATCCTTCCCTGAATAAGTAGGTAATGCATCCGTTTCCTTTGGTGGCTGCTTGCCCACAAACCCGTTCGCTTCCGTGAGGATCTTTACTGATTCTGCAGGTTGTTTTGCCTGTACGCGAAACGCTTCCAGCTCTCCTTTCCGGACCAAAACTCTTGGGTGTCCCGACCCCCTAATACCTTCAAGAATAACATCAATTTCCGGGGTTATAAAAAGTTGAGTTTCTTTGGAGATCATGAAGGAATCCGGCTGATTCCAATCTCCATCATTTACCCTGTATTGCCAGTACCATTTCCCGTCTTTTAAGGCCTGATGCGGATTAAATATGGCAAAGGACAGGGCCTCCGCTTCAATCAGATCTTCATCAAAGTCTCTGCTTGAAGAGATCCTGATTCCATAAGTAGCCTTTTTTACCGATGGCCACTGAAAAGCCGGAGGATTAAAATCGGGTATTTCTCCGGCCGAAGGCGTGTTCCAAATCCTAATTTTTGGATAGATAACCGGAGCATCCACATGGGTTCGAAATTCCGTTTCCTGAATGTTTTGGCCACAACCTGCCAGGAAGAGCAAAAGCAATAATTGAAGAAATACTCTCATTAATTTCAGCCCGGTCGGGAGCAGTAACTATCCGGTTTCAAAGATTTCCTTCTTTTGGAAATCAGGTCCACAAACTTTCACCATATGCCCAGCCTTCTCTCACCGGCTCTTTAATATAGGTATCCAATTCCGGATGATTTGTAGCTTTCATGTTTTCCGCATCATATTCAATACGTGTATTGAAACGCTGAGCGAGAACGCCCACCATGGCCATTTCTACCAGCCTGGAAGCGTAGTCAAAATTTGAGCCCGGCAAAGTATTGTTTTTGATCGCATCGATCCATTCCTGTTGAGGGTTTTCTTCATGCGTCCTTGGAATGGATTTCTCTGGCAGGTTTGGCTGGAATGCTCTCCAGTCTTCATAATCCATGATCAATCTCGGATCATTCGGCCGGGCTCCTGTCATCAGCGACTGTTTGTCTCCCACCATGATCATTCCACTATCAGGGAGTTTTTCCAGTCCCCATTCCGGTTTCAGCACCGGCTTTAATCCACCTTCGTACCAACGCATGGTCACTGGACTTTTCCCATCTCTTTCAGGAAAGTCCCACCGAATGATTGCCTGATCAGAAACAAAACCTGTATCCTTTACCGGGGTTTTAAATTCAGCCTCCACGACTTCCGGCATGCCCAGGTCCAGTGACCAGAAAGGGGCATCGAGTGTATGACAACACCAGTCACCCAATTCACCATTACCAAAGTCGAACCAGCCTCTCCAGGTTTTGGGGGCATAAACGCCATTGTAAGGTCTGTATGCTGCCGGACCCACCCAAAGGTCCCAATCAAAGTAATCAGGTACCGGTTGTTCTTGCGGTGGCCAGCTGTCCGGTTTATGGAAATATTTATCTGGCCCGAAAGTAGGTCCGTTGAACCATGCGATCACTTCAGTGACATTGCCCAGGAGCCCGGCCTCATACCACTCCTTTACCAGTCGGATCCCATTGGTGGCATGCCCCTGGTTGGCCATTTGAGAGACAATTCCATAATATTTTGCCGCTTTTTGAAGCGTGCGCAGCTGCCAAATATTATGGGCCAGGGGCTTTTCGCAAATGACATGCTTACCCAATTCCATCGCGGCCATAGCTGCAGGGAAATGGGTGTGATCCGGGGTGCTGATCATGACCGCATCAATCTTTTTGTGCATTTCGTCAAACATCACCCTGAAGTCCTTATATCTTTTGGCCTTTGGCATGAAGTTATAGCCATCTGCCGCCCGGTTATCATCCACGTCGCAGACAGCCACCACATTTTCGTTCCACTTTTCCTTCTCCTGGTCATAGAGCCTCATCCAGTTTGCTCTTCCTCTGCCTCCCACGCCAATGATGGCTATATTCAACTTTTTGGATGGAGCATTGCTCATCAGTCCGGGAATGATGAATGCTCCTGCAGTCACCGCGGATGCATTTTTGATAAAACTTCTTCTGTTTGATTTGGTCATGGGTCTAAAGGGTTTTGATAATATAATTCTTTTAGGGCCAACTACATGCTATAAAATTCTTCCCACCCTTTTCTGGGTGCTTCACCATATAACAGGGCATTTGCCAGTGCATTGTTAGTGACCTTCTTTTCTTCACGGTCAAAAATAATTTTGGTATTCAACCTTTGAGCCAGCACACCTAAAGTGAATACCTGACTTAACGGCCCTGAGATGTCGAAGGATGAACGACACTCTTCCTCTCCCTTACAGGCCTTCAAAAAATTCTCTGCATGGTTGGACGGACTCTTCTCAACCTTAGGTAAACTTGACTTCATATCCCTTGCCTTGTCTATTGGGATAATAGATAACGTACTACCGTGAGATCCCCCTTTGAATGTTAGGTCCTTTCCATAAATAATTTTACCCGGATTTAACTTCGCTGGCTGTAATTTACCGTCACTGGGGGGCGGTATATCTGGATCCAATGCTGAAACGCCGTAATCCGCTGGTACAGCCGGAATATTATCCACTCCGTCATACCAGGTAATTATCACAGGTGGTTTCTCTCCGCGAGCAGGGAATTTGAAAGCCAGCGTGGACGCCTGCGGAAAAAAGAATGAATTGTGACCTTCAATTTTGATGGGGTCAATTTCATTGGGAAGTCCCAGATCCAGGAACCGATGGGCGGTGTCAATTATGTGGGCACCCCAGTCCCCGAGCGCTCCCATACCGAAGTCATACCAGCATCTCCACTGGCCATGATGATAGGCCTCTTCATTGTATGCATGATGGTGTGCGGTCATCAGCCAGGTATCCCAATCCATGGTCTCAGGGATAGGTTCGCCATCTGGAAAATGTTTCATTTCCACATCCCAGCCATGCCAGCGACGTCTGCCGTTCATATGGGCAGTGATTTCTGTGACATCCTTGATGATCCCGGCCTCCGTCCAGGCTTTGAATTGGAAATAATTACTTTCTGAGTGGCCCTGGTTACCCATTTGGGTAGCAACCTTATATTTTTTTGCCCCTTCTATCATCAACTCCACCTCATGAAAAGTCCGGGCCATGGGCTTTTCAACGTAAACATGCTTACCCTGGGACATGGCCAGCATGGTGATTGGAAAATGAGAGAAATCAGGGGTTCCTACCGTGACCGCATCAAAATCATTACTCATCCGGTCAAACATGACCCTGAAATCCTGGTAACGGGGAACAGTTGGAAACTTATTTATAATATCCAAAGTATGATCACCACGCATATCCACATCACAAAGGGCCACCACATTGGCCAGTCCGGTATTGTGCAAAGCCTCAACGACGTCGGCCCCGCGATGACCAATACCACAACACGCGATATTTACTTTATCACTGGGTGCGACGTGTCCATGAGATTTACCCAGTATGGTTGATGGGGCAATGGTAAAACCTGCCAGTGCGGTCACTGCAGTACTTCCTTTCTGTAAGAAATTCCTTCTCTTCATTATTTAAGTAATCTGTTTATTTATTTTTTTCCAAGATCCGGAAAGATTTTGAAACAACTTTGAAGACGTCCGAAACCAGTATAAGAATGAAAACTCACTTCTTAGAAAAACTGTTGTTGTACGACACGTCTAAACCATTCATAATAAATGCCAATCTCAAAAATAAGCACATCTGTTAAAATGACAGGTCCTTCTGCACCATTTTCCTTCACTACAATCTCGCACTTTTTCCGATCAAGTGCATAAATAATGTTGACACTGGATTGCTATCAAAAACCTGAAAAATAACGACTTAATAAACGTCTTGCCTGCCGGGTTAAGATATCCTTATCTTATGCCGAAATGGAGTAAATCCGGTAAGAAACGCAGTGGGAAATCCATCTCCTGGTAGTGCCCCACGCAACCTTAACCACCTGTGTCCATAGGTGCCCGGACCAAAGTCAATGCTTTGTTCCTGATAAGTATAGCTGCCCATTCCTTCCTTTAATAACCAGGCATACGGTTCCTCCTCCAGTTTCTCAACACCATCAAAAGCTCCCCCGGGCCGAAAGATCAATTCCAGCGTGACGGGGACACGATCCGTCCCTTCAATCTTGACTTCGAGTTCAAAACCATTTTCAACTTCACGAATATCTACTGTCGACTTTAGTCGTTGGATCTCGGATTTTTCCCTGCGGCTCCGCGGAATTCGGTCCCAATCATTGTTGCCTGACACCAGTTCATCAGGTAAGGGCTGATAATAGGGTCCTTCAAGCTCCTGAATCAGTTTCCAGGCACCGTCTTCCTGTATTAGTTCATTCGAGGTAAACTGGCCTTTCCCAAAAAAAGCACTGGCGAACCGGACGCCCTGCAACACTGTATTGCCCTTATGGAACGTAAAAAAGGCTGGATTAGCAGCTATGATGCAGGCATCGTAATTTCCTCTCCTGATATGAACAAGACCCGAATCTTTAAAATGACGCTCATAATTGGTTGGTATCGTTGACGCTTTCGGAAGCTTTTTCCATAAAGATTGATCTTCAAGAATATTGTGAAGTGAAGAGGAAAAGATCTTATCAAAGGCAGTGTCTTCTATGAGTCTGCACATGGCAGCAAATTGCTCATTGTTATCTTTCAGCGCCATGTATCGATAAGGAAAATAGTAGCCTTCCATGGTCCCGATAGTCGCCCTATCCTGTCTTCCGGAAACTTCAGTGATCACTTCCCCGTTCGGGTGAACATAATACATCGACATTTCCAGGTTTTTTCTTACATGATCCAACAGTTCCGGTTTATCAAATCCCCTGGCAATCGTGATCAGTGTTCTGTTGGTGAGTGGCGTATAAACATGCGAACTTTTTTCGTGGTACTGGCCGTCACTGTCAATGTCAATGCCCTCCGCGAGCCATTGTTCCGCTCTGATTTTATACTTTTCCTCCGGCCAAAGCATATATAGCCAGGCCAATGCGGCCGAAACCACCCACCGGTGATTGGGAGTATGGATACCTCCGGTGATGAGAGCGTGACCAGCCCTCAACATGAATTGCTCCAGGTTACCTGTGAATTCCAGTTGAGCAAACTTCTCATCATCCCTTAGGATCTGACACAAAGGACCCAGCCATTTGACAAAAAAACCTGTATCCGGAGGCGAATTGAAGTTAGTGGAATAGAGGTTGATGGAGCCGTCAGGATTCTGAACTTTGAGTAACCATAATATGGCCTCATTCAGCTGATTGATCAGTTCCGCATCATTGTAAAAAACCGACTCCTCCGACACCAGGCTGGAAATGCCCATTTTAACGAATGCTACCGTACTATGTTCATTGATAACTTGATGACTGTTATAAAAACCACCAAAATCTTTTTTGTAAGGATCACCCTGCCTGCTCTGAAGTGATTTTTGAACATAGCCATCATTGATGCGGATCAGTCGTGCCAGCCAATCGGGTTTATTTTTTGTGGTATTGAAAGTGAAGCCTTCAAAAGGTTTAATAATGGGTATGGCGGCAAGGAAGGAGCTATTTTGAACGAATTGTCTTCTATCCATTGTTAAGTATTTGTATCTCTACAGGTCATATACCTGCGTATTAGAACCCAGCACTGCGGTGTGCAGGCATGGAATACATGATAAATAAAGTTCAATTATTTTGATCATCAATCAACCTGTTTGATCCAGTTTGCTTTGAGGTCACCTTTAAAATTAGTCACATCCCTAAATATCACCTGTTCTTTCTCCTCATGGTCTTCTACGCTAACACCCTCCATTATTAGATCAACCACATCGTCAAAAACAAAGGCAGGGCGAAAGTCCTCTTCTTTAAGGCTCATATGCATATTCTTCATGGTCAGTCCTTTGACATGGCGCACATAAAAAGCCCAGGCAGGCAACTCACCAAACATATGAAATTCAGGATATGCCTCTTCGTTTTCAGGGACATCCTTCAGCCTGTGAAGTGGCAAATAAGCAAGTCCCTTGTTTGCTCTACCCGGATAAACAATCCTGATATTTTCCAACATTACATCTTCAACATAATGTCCGGGCAATCCCGTTATTGAAGCAGGGAATTTGTTGTGAAAGAATGGTAATTCAGGCCCTCTGATATCGTAATCCCTGTCAGGAACATCAAATGGTACCTGTACGGTAACATTCTTAATGTTTATGTTTTTAAGACTGCCAACTTTTCCATCCACATTGCGATGACCTAGTTTGATAAATATCGCATTGCCGGTGTTATTTGCGGTAATATCGGAGATTTGAATGTTTTCAAGAATACCCCCATCGACAGATTCAAGGGCAATGGCCGAGCGAAAGGTATCATAGATATAGATGTTTTCTATTTTCACATTTTTGAAACCACCTACGGAAGCAGTCCCGAATTTGATCGCACTGGCACTCGAACGAACAGTACAATTTGCGATATAGATGTTTTCATTCATGACACCCTGGTGATGAGACTTAAGACAAATGCCATCATCGGCAGAATTGACATAGCAATGGGTGATCCTCACATTTGTACAATCACCGATATCCATGCCATCATTGTTCCAATAGGCATCACTATCGACTATCACTTCATTGATGGTGAGGGAATCACAACGATCAAAACTCAAAACCCAGTTAGCTGCATTTTTGAAAGTTACCTGCTCAAGTAAAATATGATCCGATTGAGTAAAGTGTAAAAGTTTGGGTCGTTTGCCCGGCCTCAACCTTCTTTGATTATAACCAGGGTCATCCCATGATCCGGCATAGTACATGCTATCTATGATCAGAGCCAACTCCCTTCCTTGACCATCGATGGTACCTCTGCCTGTAATGCCGATATTGCTTTCACCTTCCGCGTTGATGAGATGCAGAAAGCGACCATCAATGATATAATCGTAGGGGTTAAGGCTTCCAATCAATTCAGCATTCTCTTCAAGCTGAAGGGTCACACCTGTCTTTAATTTTAAGCTACCCGTCACGAAGCTACCCTCTGGTATCAGAACTACTCCTCCGCCAGATTTGGAAACCCGATCTATCACCGATTGAATGGCTTTTGTGTTGACCATCAGCCCATCTCCCTTTGCACCATGTTTTGTGATATCGGTTACCGGATGATCTCTTTGGATGGTAACATTAGCATGGGCTTCCAAAAATGATAGAAAGATGACAAAAAGTATCAGGCCTCGCTCTAATGCCATTGTATTCATTTTATTCTTCATTTATTCACAGGGTATTTGATGATTGAGAATCTACAGGAAAAGCAGTAAAAGTTTATTCGATCAGCAACGGACCTACTGCCTGTTGTCGGCGTATGTGGAAAAGAAAAGGGGAGAAAAACCCCTCCCCTTTTCACATCAATTTTTACATGATATTTTTAGTAATTAGGATTCTGCTGAAGAGGTACAGATGATCGATCTATTTCTCCCTGTGGTATCGGACGTAATAAATGACGTTCATCCAGTCCTCCACCATTGGCAGCCCATAAATTCATTCTACTTACTCTGTCAATCAACCGCTCAGTCCTTTTGAGGTCAAACCAACGGGTGAACTCACCCATTAGCTCCCTTGCTCGTTCATCAAGTATCATGTCAATATCAATAGTGCCGGGAGTAGCCCTGTAAGAAACTACTGAAAAATCATTGATATCTTCAGGTACCTGTGCACACATAGGATCATTACCAGCACCCACAGCCCGGTCAATAATTACATTGTAGTAAACGTCTGCTCCCCCAAGAGCTCCGCCAGTGGCACCTTTTACGATGGCTTCAGCAGCGATCAGATAGGCTTCCGCAGATCTAAAAAGAGCATAATCAAACGTACCAAACCCGTCACCGTATTCGATGTTCGGTTCCCAAAACTTCCAGGTAGTAGGATGGGAATTGGAAAGACGCGTAGGCCTGAGCCCGCTGATATAATCATCGATGTTAGTCACCGAATATGGCCTCGTACCCCCCTCGTCAAATCCAAGATCCGCACCGGTGGCCGGTTGATTCCACGGTGTCCAGTAGGCCACCGTATCTCCCACATTGTAGCTCACCGTAAGACCAGGATCTGTAAAACTATAAGCGTAATTATTGACCGGAGTCAGTGCATAGATAACATTAAGGAAATTATGACTGTGCCTGCTGTCCAGTTGTGGGTCGTATAACCTGTACATAGAAGGTTGAGGTACGTTTTGCCATAAGTGTCTGTTGTAGTCACTTGTTCTTCCCACGCTACCGACTAACTCTGAATTACCAGGCCAGATTGAATGATAGTAGTTTCCGGGTTGACTCTCCTCTGAGCCATTGGTCAGATTGTCCTCGTTAAACTGAACGGCAAATACGACTTCACTGTTTACCGCATTTTGGGTTCCACTGTATTGATTCAATGGATTCGTATTTCGCTCTGGGAAAAGTGTGCTGTAATCCGATACCAAAGGATAGGCCGCAATCACCTTGTCGGCCCATTCCAGTGCTTCCTGAAAGTCGGCATTGCTGCCGCCAAGGGAGTTATTGAAGTTCCAACCTCTTGTCAAATAAACCTTCGAAAGCAGGAATTGAGCAGCCCCCTTAGTAGCCCTTCCATAGTCTGTGGGAGTCACCGGAAGATCTGCTTCTGCCTCCAGAAGATCCGCTAAGATCTGAGTATATACCTGGTCGGAAGGCACCCTGACCACTTCCCTGTTAGCGGTTACCGTCTCTGTCAAAGGCATCGGCACATCCCCCCAGGTTTGAACGAGGTAGAAATAGCTCAATGCTCTCAGAAATTTTGCTTCCGCGACGCGGGCAGCTTTAAGAGCCGGATTACTGTATTGAATTCCTTCAGCACGCTCGATAGCGGAATTGGTCCGGCTGATCTCCTTATACAGATCATCCCAAAAACTCTGCAGTTCTCCGATTTCCGAATTAAGACCAACATTGTACTGATCTAAAGCAGGTCCATTAGCCGGTGAAGCGGCAGTCCAGTTGCTGCCAATGATATCAGTCCCTTTGAGAACCAGTGAATAATTCATAATGATGTCCCTGAGTTTCGGATAACAAGCTTTTACAAGATCCTCATACCCAGCCTCATTGTTTATGTAAGAGTCTGCCGTGATATCCGTCACTGAAGTCTCCTCAAGAAAATCTTCGCATCCCACACTTCCAAATAAAAGAAGAAGGGCCAGAAGGAAATTATATATACTATATTTTCTCATTTCTAATTTGATTTTGATAGTCGATTAAAAAGAAAGGTTGACTCCCATGATGTAGGTCGTAGCCGGAAGATCATCATTGTAAGAACCTGAATTGTATTCCGGATCCAGCCACATTACGCGATCTTTCACAAAAAGGAATGGATTGTCTGCCTGGACATAAATCCTTGCGCGACTGACTTTCAATTTTTCCATTACAGTTGTGGGCAAGCTGTATCCCAGGGTGATATTAGAAACTCTCCAGAAGTTGGTCTCCTTATACTGAATGGCCTGTCGGTAAGGATTTGGCTGCCATACACCGTAGTAATCATTGGTCGGATTCTCTTCAGTCCAATAGTTGAGGTCCAGCCTGTTATAACGGCTACTGGTAAGGTCTCCCATAGTACCACTCAGCATACTGTTTCTGTACATCACTCCCTGACGGGTGTAGACGAACATTGAAAAATCAAAATTCTTGTAGTTGACCATGTTGTTGATTCCAGCTAGCCATCGAGGCAGCTCATTGCCAAGCACAACCCTGTCATCAGTTTCCTCTCCTGAACTTGTGATGACCCCGTCATTGTTCTGATCAACTACTTTGACAGAACCGGGCACCTGTCCATAGGTAGTCGCGAGATCTGCTTCATCCAGCTGCCATATTCCATCAAATTCATAATAGTAATGCGATCTGAGCGATTCTCCAACAAACAGCCCGTTCGCCACATCTCTGGTCACAGTGCCCCCGTACAGCTCCAGGATCTCATTTTGATTCGTCGAGAAATTAATGCTTGATGACCAACGTAGATCTGTAGTTTGAATATTGACTGTATTCAGGGAAATTTCTATTCCTCTATTTTGGATTTTACCGACGTTGGAAGTCACCGACCCAAACCCCGTGGATGTAGGAAGTTGAACATTCTGGATCAGATCATCCGTTGTTTTATTATAGAGTTCGATTGTTGCCGTGATTCGGTTATTTGCAAAGCCCATATCAAAACCTAAGTTGAGCTCCGAGCTCTTCTCCCAGCGCAAGTCAGCATTGCCAATGTTGTTGGGAGTATAACCGAAAGCAGCCTGTCCGTCAAAATCATAGGCAGTTCGACCTAGGAATGCCTGGGTACTGTACGGAGAAACCACATCGTTTCCTACCTGACCATAGCTAAACCTGACTTTAAGATCGGAAAACAGGTTTAAGTTTTGGATAAAGGCTTCATCACCTGCCCTCCATGCAATGGCCACAGAAGGGAAGAAAGCCCATTTATTTCCTTCAGCCAATACAGAAGATCCATCATATCGACCGGTTACAGTCAGTAAATACTTATCATTTATGTTATAGTTGATCCTTCCCATATATGAAAGGATTGACCGCTCAATCAGGCTGCTATTCAGGCCTGTGATGGTCGCTGCAGTTTGAAATGCGTACCATCCGGAATTATAAGGAAGATCCTGCACGCTAGATCCTGATTGCTCGAACCTTTCTTTCAGGGCACTTTGAGCAGCTGTAATATTTAACTGGTGTGAACCAACCTTTACTTTGTAATTCAATATGTTATCAAGTGTATAAGATGTATTGAAATTATTTGTAAGCCAGGCTCTTGGTTGTCTGAATATCCGGTCTTTCGAATACAATCCTCTAAAATCTCCCTCTCTGTCGTTATAAACCGAGGTAGACAATGAAGTTTTGAATGATAGCCCCTCAAGTGGATTCAGTTCCACATAGGCATTACCCAGAAAATTAGAGCTGCGATTTTCAACATTAACCCTGTTATTATCTGTTTCAATCAATGGGTTTGGCACTTGAGTATCGGCAATTCCCATCCACATGGCATAACCGTCTACGTTGATCTCATTTGTTTCAGTCGGATTGATCAGGTCATCATAAAAAATTGACCCTGTAGGACGAGCCCGCAACCCACCTCTCAAAGTTTCTCTGGATCCCAGATTTCGAATGCTTACCGTATAATAAGCGGTAAATCCTGTCTTTAGAAAATCATTGATCCTGGTATCAATGCTACCTTTAATATTGTAGCGATCGAATCCTGTATTGATTACTATACCGCTCTCGTTTAAGTATCCGGCAGAGAAATAATGTGTGGTATTTTCATTCCCGCCGGAAACAGCTACCACATGACTGGTCTGAAGACCGGGGTCCGTAATTTCATCTACCCAGTTCGTTGATCGTCCCGCATCCACATTGGCTTGTTGCTGCGCCGTCCAGATCACGTTGGCGTTGGGATTTTCGGCCAATACCACGTCATTGTATGCCCTGTAAAATTCCTGAGCATTCATCATATCTGGTAGCTGAGGAGTTTTCACCCCAACATAAGCATCATAGGTAACTTTAGTTTTACCGGCAACACCTTTTTTGGTGGTGATGATAATAACTCCATTTGCTCCTCTGGCTCCATATATGGCGGTAGCCGAGGCATCTTTCAACACATCGATGGATTCAATATCGCTTGGATTCAGTGTATTCATTCTTCCCCCCATCACACCATCTATGACCACCAATGGCTCACTGCTGAAATTGATAGAGCTTACACCCCTGATATCTATGGCATAATCAGCGCCCGGTTGAGAATTGTTTTTTCGCACATTGACACCGGCAATTTGTCCCTGCAAGGCCCTGGCAGGCTGGATTGGATTTTGCTGGACTATCAAATCCGAATCTACAGATCCAATCGCTCCCGTTACATCCCGCTTTTCTACCTGTCCATAACCAATTACGACGATCTCATCCAAAGACGTGACGTCTGTTTCCAGCCTGATGTCAATCACAGACCTTGAAGCAATTTCAACCTCCTGTGCCAGGAAACCGACAGAACTGAAAATCAACGTACCTGTTTCGGGCGCTGTAACAGAGTAGTTCCCTTCAACATCTGTAACAGCACCCTGAGAGGTACCCTTCACAATTACGTTTACTCCCGGCAGCCCTTCACCACTTGCATCAGTGACTTTGCCTCTGATCGTTTGTTGTTCCACCTGGATATCTTCAATAACGGCATCATCTTCTTTTTCTTTCGGATAAATATGGATGTTATCATTGATCCGCTTGAACTTCAGATCTGCCTGCTTTGAGATCTGCTCGAGCACTTTGCCCAGGGATTTATCCCGTGTCGCAATTGTCACCTCTTGCTCCCCTTTTAGAGTGTTTGAAGTATAGGTGAAATTGAAATCCGTTTTTTGTTCTATCTCCCTGATAATTTCAGTGATCGATTGACGCTGACCGCTCAGATCAACTTTGATTTCGTAAATGCTTTCTCTCTGAGCATTTGCATCAGAGGCCAGCAATAAAGAGGCCGAAACGGTCTGTAAAATCATCATATAAAAGACAAACTTCGACACCTTTACTAATTCCTTTAGTAGATAATATTTCATTAATTTTACTGTGTTAGTGAAAACTTGATTTTTACTGATCCTTTAGGTTATCCTCCAGGAGTCGCAATCTGGGAAGGTTAATCTTAAGGCTTTGAGATGTCAGGGCTTCCCTGGCATCTTTTCTATTTTAGATTCCAATAATTAATCTTCATTCATTAGTTCTTTGGGTTTAATGGTTACAATTTTTCCGTCCAGTTCAAAATCAAAGCCCACTGCAAAGCTTATTCCCTGGAGTATTCTTTCCAATGGAGCATCTTTATAGACCCCGCTATATCGTTCTTTGAGCTGGAATTCCGGAGCGTTGATGAGAAACTCCACACCGTACACACGCTGCAGTTTGGCCATGACTCTGTTGAGTGGCATATCCTTAAACTGAACTATGCCTTCTCTCCATCCCATCACTTCCAGTCTGTCAAAATCTGACAGGGAAAGCGAACCTGTATCATTACTGTAGGTAGCCTGCTGATTGGGATTTACAACTACGTTTTCATCCCGATCACTCCTGCTTACTCCCACTTTTCCGCTTTCAACAGCAACTGATATATAGGATTCGTCTGCATAAGCCCTTACATTAAAACTCGTACCCAAAACCTGTAAGGAAACGCCACCCGATCTTATGACAAATGGTCTTCTTTCATCCCTGGCTATTTCAAAAAAAGCTTCTCCTGTCAAAGTCAGCTCCCGCATGTCTTTGTCAAATGGTTTCGGATAGGAAATTTTTGATCCGGCGTTCAAATGAACAACTGAACCGTCCGGCAACCTGATGATCAGCTTCTGACCAAACTCCGTTTGCTTGGTGATATTTTGAGTGAGCACTTCATTTTCTGTCGCGGTTTGCCAATGATCCAACTGCAGACCGATAAACAATGCAATAATTACAATCGCCGCCACAGCGACCGTTTTCCAGACCATCGAATAGTTCAAAGGGGATCTTTGACCCTCGGATCCATGCAAATCAATCAGCCTGTATAGACCGGAAGTGTATTTCTCGTCATCCAGCCTGAACTGCCTTTTATACTCTATAGAATTGAGAAAATTCCTGGCTGCCTGAACATCTTCCTTTCTCTCCGGATTTGAATCAATCCAGCTTTTCCAGAAATGATCGGATTCCGCATTCGGACTGACCACCCAACGGATAAAATTTTCATTTTCTAAAAATTCTGTGAAGTCTCTTTTTTGCACAGTTCTGCCTTTGTACATATAGAGCCCAATAGGTTCCAAAAGACCACTTGAATTTCAAATATTTGTAATTATATCAATTTTATCAGTATTTATTTGATCAATAGATCAATTATAGGAGATATTATTGATATATTTTTATTGTAAGAGTTGCTAAAATTGTGAGCGTCTCCCCCATGCTGGTCTTTAATTTTACCGAAAGCTTTTCGAGGGCACGATAGGTCATGGTGCGGATCGACTTGGGTTTTACTTCAAAGATGTCAGCAATCTCCTGATAGCTAAGGCCCTCATAAAAATAAAGAAGAAGGATCTCCCGCTGGTGCGCAGGCAACTCATTGATGGTATTTTCAATGAACCTGTTTTGTTCCTGACTCACTGTCTGGTCGATCGTGATCCCATAGGGAATATTTACTTCAAAAAGCTGATCATTCGCATCAACCACCATTGTCTTGTTGATCTTACTCAATCCCTTAAGGATCTTCCTTTTGGTCGACTTAAATAAATACCCTTTGATGGAAGTGACCTTGCCCAGACGTTTGCGGTTTTTTATCAACTCGCAAAACAGGTCCTGGATGCAATCCCACACATATTCGTGATCACTGGTAAACTGACAACCATAATTATAAAGAATGGAAGCATACTTCCGGTAGATGTAGATCAAGGCCTCTTCATTCCCCTTTTGAAAATTAGCCCAGATGGTGCTTTCGTCCTGCTTTTGATTGGCAATATAGAGACCATCGGGTACAAGCCGGGTAAGTTTGCTCTCTACTCCACCAATCGTTTCCTTATTTTTCAATGAGGCAGGTCTTTGATAAAAATTTGAAAAATATTTGAATAATCAACCAGCTATGTAAAGTAGTCCCCTTTTTGAATAAAATATTGAGAAATCGATAATTTTTTTGGCCAGCAACTAAAGACTCATAACAAAACATCCGACCTGCGAAATCGCCATTTAAGTGATTTTATCCTCTTAAAAAGTGTTAAAAACACCAACTACCGTAACATGAAAGGACATATAACGTGCTCATTACTAACTATATACGTTTAAAAGTCAAAAACTTAAATTTTAAATTGATTATGAGATTTATTGAAAATATAAAGAAGTTAAAATCACACTTATCCATCATACTGATGGGTATTACCGGTCTGTTCGTATTTACAGCATGTGATGACAATGATGATCCTGTCCCCATCATCACAGATATATCATATGTGAGTATTTATCATGGATCACCCGATGCTGATGGACTGGACATCGTTGTCGGATCAACCGGACAGATCAATGCATTACCTTTCACATATGAGGATTACAGTAATTATTTAAACTTTTATTCAGGTGACAGACAATTGATATTTCTAGATGCAAACAATGAAGTGGCAACGGTGATTGATACAACTGTAAGTTTGGATGTGGATGAAACCTATTCATTATTCATTGCCGATTCATTGAGAAGTATAGAGCTTGTCATGATAAATGATAGTTTCCCAAGTGTCACCGATGGTAATTCAATGATACGGTTTGCTCACTTATCGCCGGATGCTCCGACTGTAGACATATACACAGAAGGAACTGAACTGGTGAGCGACGTTTCGTTTAAGGATATTTCAAATTTTGTCAGCGTCAACTCCGGGCGTGAGACCATAGAGATCAGATCTTCCGAAACAGATGATGTGATCATGACGGTCCCTAATTTGGAGTTGATTGATGAAGAGTATTACACAATAATAGTGAATGGATTTGTGACTCCACCGGCTGGAAATACCAATGAGTTGGGATCTGACATCATCAGATTGTAAGATTCTTAAATATTTTAATGAACGACCCTCTTTCAATTGAAAGGGGGTCTTTTATTTTGCGGTTACATTAACCAGAACGACATACATTCCTGATGATATGAAATGAGCATGTTTGAGAAACACCTGCTGAGGGATGCCATGCCAAAGGGCAGGCAGGAATAAATAATCAAGGAGAACATCCTCAAATGGAAAGTCTTACTAAGCGAATTCCATGCCTACGTGCCGAATCGGCGCGCTTCCAAAGTCTTGTACTAAGAAAATAACATTATTCACATGCAAAAACTCCTGCCCATCATTACCATTTTGTTGCTGGCCGCATGCACCACAGATTCACAAACGGATCCGGAGGTCCCAAAACCCAGACTCCTGATCACGACTGACATCGGTGGTGATCCTGATGATACCCAGTCCATGATCAGATTGTTTGTGTATACCAATGAATTTGAATTGGAAGGTCTGGTAGCTTCTGCCTCCGGAACGATCGGAGAGGTAGGTAAGTCTGTTGTAAGGCCTGAATTGATCGATACGCTGGTGAATGCTTATGGAGAAGTCTACCCCAACCTTGTCAAACACGACAGTTCTTATCCCACTGCTGAGTATTTGAAATCGATCATCAAATCAGGAAATCCTCTCAGGCAGCAAGAACATGTAGGTGATGGATTCGATACTGAAGGATCTGACTGGATTATCCAAAAGGTAGATGAAAGCGATGAAGTCTTAAATATCTCCATCTGGGGTGGACAGACAGATGTGGCCCAGGCTTTATGGAATGTCAAAAATAGCCGTTCTGCAAACGAATACTTAGCCTTCATTGGTAAGGTTAGAATATACGACATTGCAGACCAGGACAGCCTGTTTGACTACATCCACCAGCAGCACCCAAAGCTTTTCTACATTCTCAACCGTGCACCTCTTACGGTTGATAAGCGCAATGCCGTTTTCCGTGGGATGTACCTCGATGGAAACATGGAAATAACATCACTTGAGTGGCTAAATGAGCATGTGATTGAGGGTCATGGTCCATTAGGAGCATTGTATCCCAAGAAGACCTGGACAGCTCCGAACCCACACGGTGCCATGAAAGAAGGCGATACCCCATCCTGGTTTTATTTTCTAAGAAATGGCCTGAATGTATCCGATCAACCTGACTATGGAGGATGGGGTGGACGTTTTAAACTCCTGGATGGAAATTATTACAATGATGCGCAGGATACGTATGGAGATATTACCAACGCAAGAGTCACTGTTGCAAGGTGGAGACAAGATTTCCAAAGGGATTTTGCAGCCCGGATGGATCGTTGTGTACTTTCTCCGGATGAAGTAAATCAGGTGCCCCGGGTGATCGTAAATGATCATGAAAGCGCTTTGCCACTAAGAATAGCGGCTCGTGGCGGTGAAGAAATTATTCTGGATGCTTCCGGATCATCTGATCCTGATGGGGGTGAATTAACATTTGAATGGATGACCTATCCTGAACCAGGAAATATTGAACAAGGAATCCTAGACAATAAAAATGGGAGCATCCTTGTATTCAATATGCCTCCTCTTAAAAAAGGACAGGAAATACATAAGATACTGCGCGTTACCGACAATGGAAATCCTCAGTTGACTGCCTATCAAAGAATCATCCTCTCCAGGCTTTAAACCTGGATTTTCGTACTTAATTTCCAGAATTGTTAACAAAACCCTGAAACGTTAAAATCTTGCCAAAAGGAAGACACAAAACAGCTCCGTGAAACAATAGAATGAAGAAATTTTATATATTCTATAAATATTAACCCATTTATGAAAATATAGCAATCAATATCTGTTTTTAGCAGCCTGTTTTGCTAATTTCGTAAACATGTTAACCCGACCCCACGTACTCTTTCTGTGTACAATATTCACTGTGATCTTGATGTGGCCTTCATTTGGTCAAAATGCATCAGGTAAGGGGGTTGTAATTCTTCAGGATGAGCAAGTTCTTTTCGGACATGTAGCATATCATCAGGACAAAGAGCTGGTTTCTGTCTTACATGGAGAAAGACAACTGACTTACGCCTCGTCACAGGTTAAGCTGTTTCAGTTCTATGACAAGGAAAAATCACTTAACCGGGTGCATCAGCCTTTCTTGCGCCCGTCCAACAAGAGATATGCTCACCAGGTGCAAATTCCTGAATTCTTCGAAGTGGTCTTAATGGATGACATGATGATCCTGAGAAAGCAAAAGACAGTGTTGATAGAGCGTGTTGAACGAGATGAAAAGGGATCGATTTTAGCTCACACAGTCGCTTCTTCTCCCATACAGGCAATCGATTATGACTACTTCGTGAGTTACGATGCTCAGCATGTAAACCTGATCACCGATTTTACTGAACAGGTCATTACAAAACTTGATAGAACCTATCATGCCTCCATTAAGCTGTTCATTGAAGATGAGAAACTGGATATGGATAAGTGGGAAGATCAATACAAAATACTCACTCATTATCAGGAATTAAAATCAAGAAACCTGAATCCTAAACTTATCAGTAAAGCGGATCTGAATCCCAAATCCTACTAGACCTATATACTGATCCAATAAGAAAGCTTCGCAACAAGCATTCTGTTCTTCGCCTGGAAATTATCAGGAAAGTAATTATCTGTGTAAACCAGGAAGAAGTCTGATGCCGGCTTAAATCTCCACTGAAACCTGGCATTCACATTGATGTTATCAATCTGGTTATTGTATTGAAAATAGGTATTCAGGAATAAGCTGCGTGAAAAAGTAATTTCAAATGCCGGGCCAAGCAGTAGGATATTTGCACTGTTGTATGGTTCCGGAAGTCTTACAATGTTGTAGTCATAATTTAGCGTGAATACGCCGATAGGCGATACCCTGTAATTAATGTTTCCGGTTGACCCGACCCTTCTTCCATTATAAAACTTCCCTCCTTTAAAAGCTAATTCCGCAAAAAGGGGATTGATCTTGTTTGTCCTCAACTCGAGGGTATTAAGTAAGTAATTATAAGAGGATCCCTGTTCCAGTTTGATACCTCCCGAATTTGTCGGATCAAAAGGCCTGAGTAGTCTTATCCATCCTGTGTTTACATCAAAAAGTATCCTGGTATTATCTGAAAAATATATTTCATAGCCTGTGGCAAGTCTTTTATCGGTCACCCCCAGTTCTTCATTCCAAATGTGTCGGGTACTTACCTTGAAAATATGCCGATTGACAAACCCTGATTTGGTATATAGGTTATATTCAAGACCCGGCTCAAAACGATTGAACCCTTTTCTGGGCACGAAACCCGTTGAAGCCTCGAACTCATCCTCTACCGTAAGATAATCAAGAAATATCCTGGCTTTGGGGACTCTGTACTCCAGGTTTGCTCCATACGAACTGCCATTTTCGTCGACATCGCTATCAATTGATCTGTGATAAAATGCTTTTCCGTTCCATACACCATCCTGAGAATTTAAATTATAGTCCAAACCGACTACTCTATTAAAGTCGTCCTCTGGCATCTCCGTATTAAAATCCATGCCCTGCTTATTGGTGAAAATGGCTGAAATGTTGGAGGTCTTGAATATCCTTCTTTGTAGCACAGCAACAGAATAATTCTGACTGGGCACATTGAATTCCTTCTGACCTTCAACCTGTGCGGATAACAAGCCAATCCGCCAGTCTTTGTTCAGCTTTCCCGATACCCTGGCTCCAAGGAGGACTTTCTTCGGCACATTCTGCGATAGCGCGGAATCATAAGCGATACCGATCCTACGTGAGAAGAAAGGCATGGCATCCGCATTCCCAAAATTTTCAAACAGGTCTGCATTTTCCAGAAAGAATTGTCTCCTTTCAGGAAAGAAAATCTCGAATCTGCTCAGGTTGGTCACCTGCTGATCCACCTCGGCCTGTGAAAAATCAGGATTGATGGTCAGGTCCAGGTTCAAAGAAGGTGTAAGACCGATCTTGACATCGCCTCCGATTCCTGAATTCATCTGAGCTGGGCTTTTGTCGAGATAATCTTTCTGCATTCCCCCAGCCAGATAGGGGATTATGCTAATATTAGGGCCGTTTTTCTTCTTCAACGGCTGATCCCAGTTAAGATCTCCGGTGAAAGCCAGCGAGGTCAATTGATATCCCCTGGGAATCCTGATCCAGCTGCTGCGTTCATTTTGTTTGGTATCGAGCCGGTAGAAGTTGACTTTCCACTGATCAGACCCTGTCTTATACCGAAGGGTTTTAAAAGGTATGGCCATTTCCCCTGTCCAGTAGCCATCTTTTATCTGAGCTTCTGCATACCATTTATTGTCCCAGGTATAGGCATCCTGACTGCTTTCTGCCTGTGCGTTCAGAAAGGCTTCCCGCATGACCCCAAATGGGCTCAGGCCAAATAAAAAAGCATTGGTTTGGTCCCCATACGGATCAATGATGACATTGACCACATCGTTTTGAGATCCAAAAAAATCTCTTTTGTAAGACTCAATGTTATATGGACCCTGTTCATGATCATAGCCCTTAATGCCAACATAGAGGAAGTCCTGATCATAAGTCATTCTGATTTCCGTATTGGAAATGGCTTTGACCGTGTCATAAGGAAAAATCTGGTGGAAATGACCGGTGGCATCGGCACGTGCCCAGTCTTTTTCATCAAGTTCGCCATCAATGATGATTCGACCTTTGGCTTGTCTAATATCCAGCGATCTATGCTCCTTACCTCGCTTCTGACCAAACAGTAAAAAAGGGGAAATACATATCAATGTATTGAGTACAAAAACTAATAATGATCGATGGCCAAGCACGGTAATTATAGTTCTGGAAATCCTTCAGGACCTCGCCTGTGTCCTGTGTTTTGTTCATACACAAAAGATATTTTTAAAAGGGTCTCCTCGCTGAATGGCCTTCCCAATAACTGAAAGCCTGCCGGATACCTGTCATAGGAATAACCCATAGGCACGGCAATGGCTGGAAAACCTGTAGGTGGAGAAAGCTTACCACTGGTATCCCCTCTAGGCCCATTCAAATCGCCAATCAACCTGGGTGGATAAGTAAATGAAGGATATATCAAAGCATCCAGCTCCAGGCTATCCATCACTGCAAGAATTCTATCCCGAAGCTCCTGCCGTAAAGCCATATTCTTCTCCCAGTCAGGATGTTCCTCAGGTACATCCATATCCTCCTGTGCATCCTGAAGTCGCCCATCCAGAAATGGATGATAATCTTCCGAATCAATGATGTCCTGTAAGCTTTTAAATTTGGCGCTGTCCCCCAGGCTTGACAGGTAAGCGTTATAATCCCGCTTCAGCTGCCTGATCCTAGTCCTTGACTCATTGAGAGAGTCCAGGTCCCTGATCACAACACTATCAATCATCACTGCTCCTATGCCAGATAGGTCTTCAATCGCACTTACCATCAATTCGTACACACTGGAGTCAGACTCCTCAGGTTTAAAAAGCTGATTAAGAACACCGATTCTCATGCCTGAAAGGCTATCCCCTGTAAGCGCAGAAAGATAAGATTCGGGCATTTTACCTTCAGACTTTTGCGTTACCGGATCTGCCGGATCGTAACCGGCAATCACATCAAATATTCTTACTGCATCCTCCACAGTCCTGGCCATTGGACCTCCTATGTCATTGGTCAGGGCAAGTGGCACGATACCATCTCTGCTGGTAAGACCCATGGTGGACCTGATGCCCACAAGGGCCTGGTGTGAGGATGGTCCCCGGATCGAACTGCCGGTATCTGTACCCAGACCGACCACTGCAAAGCTTGCGGCAATGGAAGCACCCGTGCCACCGCTGGATCCCGCAGTGGTTCTCCTCGTATCATAAGGATTTCGTGAGTAGCCAGGGAGTCTTGAACTCACCGTAAATGATCCGCTCGATGCAAATTCAGCCAGATTAGACTTGGCGATGATAATCGCTCCGGCCTCTTTGAGCTTTTTCACCTGGTAAGCATCATCCGGCGGATAAGAATCTTTGAGTGCCAGTGTACCATTGCTGGTGGGCATTCCCTTTACATCATAATTGTCTTTGACGATGATCGGAATCCCATGCAGAGGCCCTACAATCTCTCCAGCTTCATAAAGGCTATCAAGGTACTTTGCCTCAGATATAGCGTCAGGATTGATGATGATAATTGAGTTGATGGAAGGGCCTTGTTTGTCATAGGCTTCGATCCTTGCGAGGTACCCCTCCACAAGGTATTGAGCAGTAACCTCCCCGTTTTTCATCGCTTCCTGAATGGAAGAGATCGTTGCTTCGGAAAGATTAAACTTTTCCTCTTTCTCCGGACTGCATCCCACAAGCTGGATCAAAAGGATAACAAAGCCTGATATTACCTGACGAATATTCATTTGATAAAATTTAATGCGTGTCGAAAACCTGCTGATACAATTTCAATTTCTCCTTGATGGCCGTCAATTCTTCTTCCGAAGGACTATAAGGATTACTGGCTGGCGGGAGCGCACCGTATCTCAGTATCGCTGCCATAAGTAACATCCGTCCCTTGGTGGCTGTGATGTTTTGTCCCTCAATGAAAAGATTGTTGGGATTGGTATTCATGAATCCATCGGCATTTCCTCTTGCCGCCTTTAGAACAGGATAACCATGTAAGGCCACAAGCTCCAGCGCAGCATCCATTGGGGCGATCATAGAACCATAAGGGGCCATTCCTTCTCCCACAAAACCCGCTAAGGGGTACCTGGCCAGGTCATCTTTCAGACGGGAAAGAATATCCACTTCTGTCTGGGGATCTTCTTTTCCATCGTCCTCCGTTTTCCATCTCGCGCTCTTATAGATCGTTACCATCGGCATCGCTGATGGGATCAAATAGCCTTCATCATCTTTTACGCGGATCTCTTGGGTCGCCACCTGACCATCTTCAGTCATGGTGACTCCGGGTACAGCCTCCGGGATCTTTGTGATGTTTACATCAGACAGGTAAGTATGCTTCCTGACCGGCAGGAATGTCAGTTTAGGACCATAACCCATGGATCCAATGACACCGCCGTAACCACCCGTCACCACGTATCCACCTGGTCTTGCATCTCCTTTCTGTACTTCACGGGTAGAATAGATCACCTGATCCTGGATCATGACAGATCCGGTCTTGTTTTTCCCGGCATCGTCTGCCCAGACTTCGGAAATAATGTAGTTGATCCCATCAATGATGTTCTGATCACCATCGGCACTGATCAGCCCTCTCATGCGTTGTGCAGCGTTGAAGACCAGAGGCTCTTCCGTGTCAATGACAAGCCCCATCCAGTAAGAAGTATTTTCAATGCTTGGACTGCCTTCCAGCCAGATGGATCCATCATATTTACCCGAAGCCATCACCTTTTGTACCATGTTGGTGGCTTTGGCCAGTTGCATGCGGTTCTGTGAGGAGCCGTAAGGGCCGTAGGTAAAAAAGTCCTCACCAATTTCTTCCGGAGGAATATCCCCTGTACCCTCATCGGTACGCATGGCTTCAGGCAATCCTTTGGTATACCCTCCGGCTGGCGCAGGTCGATAAAAGTCGTAGTCGGCCAGCTGATAGATCTTACCACCAGCACGCTCGATCTCTTCCAAAATGCGTGATGCATTCGGATAGAATGTCTGCCTCGACTCCGAAAACGGAGCGCCAGGGTAGGCGTAGGTAGCATCCCAGGGCTTTCCATCCTTTTGCAATGACATATAAGGAAGTGGATACAATCCGTCATCAGGACTTAAAACTGCCACCATCACCGGCTTGTCCGAATCGGAGCGCTTTCTTTTGCTGAACTCACCCTTTTGATTGACATAGCCATCCGGCTCGCCGTACAATTCTTTTACATCACTCTCCAGCGGATGACCGGTATACATTTCTATGTATACAGTCACCGGGGCAGCAAGCCTCTGATAATAAAGCCGGTCATACTCAATTCCCTCAAGCATAGCGAGATCATTTTTAGCTCTCGCCTTGTTGCTGGTAATTAGAGGAACACTGTTTTGAATGGTAGCAGTAGGTCCGGAGAATACGGCTATCTGTGGTTTTTCCTGCCCCTGAGAACAAAGGCTAATCAGGAATAGTGATGCAACTAAAAAATATCTGTAATGCTGTAAAGTTCTATTCATACCAGTAATCGAATTTTTTGTTTGTGAATATGGATTTAGGGATCATCGCATGAACACCCTCTGTGCGGTCTACTACCTGTGTAATCTCAAAATCAACCGCATTGCTTGAGATGGAGAGTGCCTCCTCATAAGTGAATCCCAGGTTGTTGTGTATAAAAAGCACAGTCTCTTCCAGGGCCTGCTTCATGGCCTCATCCAGGTCAGGATTTAAGCCGAAAACAATGAAGTGATCTTTGGTCTCTGCCGTAGGCATTTTGATCGTCTTCTTATGAATGATAAACTCTGCGACCAGGATCATGGAGGTTTCAATAGCTGTGCCACTTACTTCGCCATTCCCCTGGGCGCCGTGGGCATCTCCGGTAGTAAAAAGACCGCCTTCCACGGATACCGGCAGAAACAATGTGGTACCCTTTGTCAGGTGCTTGAGGTCAAAGTTTCCTCCGTAAAAGTTCGGTGGAATTGAACTAACACGGCCCATATCCGGTGGCGGCGACATGGCCATCACACCCATGAATGGCTTGAGTTCAATCTCTACACCGGGTAGCAACGATGCCTTGCTTCGGTCTTTGTTGTATTTATAGACAAAGCTTTTTCTTTCCTGTATCTCCTTCGGCAGGTCTTCTCTGCCAGGCCTGACATGGTTGACACCATAGTCGCTCCTCAATCGGATGTCATGGATCCTGATCTCAATCGAATCTCCCGGCTTGGCCCCTTCGATGTATACCGGTCCGGTCAGCATGTGACCCCGAATGCCGGAAGGCTCTGGTGGTACCTCATTGATGATATCAACGATTTCCTTGGCATGGTCATCAAAAGGTAGATTATGCTCCTCAAAAAAGGATTTCGGATCCTCCTTTGGAATACCTGAAGTACTTACAGTATGGATCTCCACAATCTCCTTTTCATTGACCTTCATCTTCGGGGGAACGTCAGCTCCGAAGTAGCCCCAGACCATGTTTTCAGGGAAAGATCTCAATACCTTGTCAGCAATGATTTTTTTACCTTTTCGATATGGATTCAACTCCATAGCAGAGAGAGCACCAGGAATCGTTGTTGCAGCCAGACCCAGCCCTGCAGACCTGGTAATAAATTTTCGCCTGCCGGGTTTTGGAGTAAATATTTCTTTGTTCATTGATGTATTTTTTTAATCACTGAGAAATTATTTGGATCAAATGGGAGGCTGTTGCCATCCACCTGATCGCTCCTCCAGATACTGAGCTACGGCCAATGAAACGTCTTCCCTCCATGGATGTGCCACGCACTGGACACCGATAGGCAAATTGTCTTGGCTTGTGCCACACCGTACAACCGTAGAAGGCCATCCGGTAGTGTTGTATGGCCCGCAATAGCTCGACCCCGGCTTCCTTCTTGACCAGTCATCGCCAAGTCCCTGATCGATTTCATCTGCCGGGGAGCTGGTGGTAGGGCATAAGATCACATCATATTGCTGAAACCATTGGAGCATCCTGGTCCTGTTTTTGTCCTGTAGGGTGAGTAATTCTGAATACCGGTCTCCGGAAACAGGCTCTGCGTGATCAAGTCTGTTCTGAATGGACTCACTCAATGTTTTGCTGCCATGCTTATCACCAGCTCTTTTCAGGAAGGCCCATCCGGAACCGCTTACCAATTCTCTGCGGATTTCCCCGAGTTCACGGAAAATCTCCAATGGCATATCTTCCGTTACTTCCGCTCCTGCTTCTTCCATCCATTTCGCTGCCTGACGAACGGTATTCTGAGTATCCTCTGCCGTTTCTGCGATTAGGTTTGACGGGTAATAAGCCACTTTCAGGTCCTTCACATCAATCTGCATGGGATCGGGCCATGGTACAGGCGCAACTGCTGCATCAAGTCCATCAGGCCCACTCATGAGTGGCGTCAACAGTATCAGGTCCTCCACCTTACGAGCCATGGGACCAGGTTGCTGCCACGAATCAAATACTCCGCCATAGTCAACAATATGACCGGTACGTGGACACCTGACCGATGTAGGTTTGATACCTGCAATCCCGTTTGTGCTGGACGGTAACCTTACACTTCCCCCCCAGTCGGTACCAATGTCAAAGGCGGCACCTCCGGCAGCAATGATCGAACCGGCGCCCCCACTACTACCTGAGGTACCTCGTTTCAGGTTGTATGGGTTTTTGCTGACGCCATAAATGATATTGCCGGTAGTGCTAACACCCCGCATACCACCTCCGGCAAGCGTGAATTCAGGAGTATTGGTTTTCCCCAACAGGATGGCTCCATTGGAACGCATCCTGGCAAGGACTGTAGCATCTTTCTTTCCTATATAGTCTATCCTTCCCAGGGTACCACCAGTACTGATAACTCCCTCTGCTTCAAAGGAATCTTTTAAAGTCATCGGGACTCCGTGAAGGGGTCCTTTAATGTCCTTTTTCTTCAACGCTTTGTCGGCTGCTTTGGCTTCTTCCAGCGCCCGGTCAAAGCACTGCATGACCACGGCATTCAAATGATAGTTTACATCTTCAATCCTGTCGATATAAGCAGTGACAAGCTCTTCAGAAGATACTTTCTTTGTTCGTATCATCTCTGCCAGCTTGGTGGTTGACATATAGATCAGATCCTCTGTATCATCTTTTGACATAAGATACCCATTGGCCTTGGCAAATGAGGAAGCCGATAACTGATGGCTTGAAAGGGCCATCATGGCCGCACTTCCGGCACCAAGACTGGACAGGAATTTTCTTCTGGAGGAAGCAGAGTGTTTTGAATATTTCTTTTGATTTTTCATTTCAGTTAAATTCTTGTTGATCAATAATTACCAGTTGTATGAGGACTAAACCACCAGGGGTTTTTCATATCCACCTGTCTTACTCTCCAGGTAGGCAGCAACTGCCAGTACCTTGTCCTCCGTCCAAGGTTTCCCAACGATCTGTATTCCGAGGGGTAACCCTTCATTGGAAGTACCAGCCCGAACTACTGCAGCTGGCCAACCGGTAGCATTGTATTCAGATGTATACCAGTGACCTTTTGGTCGTTCATCGTCAGGTCTTAGAGCAGCAGTAGAAGTGACAGGACATAATAAAATATCATAATCCTGCATGTATTGAAGCATCTGACTTTTCAGCGTATCTATTTCTTCTACAAGCCTGGTATATTCTGTAGCGGAAACAACATCACCATCAATAGTGAGGTTAGGTGAGGTCACTTTTGTGCCGCATTCTTTGATCAACCTTTTCAGGTGTGCTTTCCCATCTGCACTATTGAGCTCTCTCCTTTTTTCAGAAAGCTCCTTGAGCATGGGTGGTGCTGAAGCAACCACACTTTTAGCCTGTGAGGACATCATGTTTGCGCAGTCTACCACCATCTTTTTGATTTCAGGTATCGGATCTGATACCCCGTTAGTCGTGTAGTAAGCAATGCTAAGCTCCGATAGATTTACATCAGCCGGATCATTGAGTGGGACCGGGCTGATGCTAGCATCATATTGGTCTGGTCCGGCGATTACGCTTAGCAACAAATACAGATCTTCCACCCTTCTTGCCATCGGGCCGGGCTGCTGGTAGCTACCAAATCGATCCCCGAAATCCGGAAGGTGTCCTGTTTGAGGCACACGGCCGCTGGTAGGCTTGATGCTCGCAATACCACAGACGTGAGCTGGGGCCCGTACACTCCCGCCAGAATCTGTGCCGATGTCAAAAAATGATCCTCCTGCAGCGATGATAGCAGCTGCACCACCACTACTACCAGAGGGATGTCTCGTCAGGTCGTATGGGTTATAGGTCTGACCATAGATCAGATTGGTCGTGAGGGAGGACATGGTAAACTCCGGTGTATTGGTCTTTCCAAGAAGTATGGCTCCTGCCTCTCTCAATCTCGCAACGACCGTAGCATCCTTGCCAGGCATATAATTTTTTCTACCCAGGGTACCTGCTGTAGATATAATTCCAGCCGTTTCAAAGGAGTCCTTGATCGTCATTGGCACCCCATGTAAAGGCCCCATGATTTTACCTTCCGCGAGTGCTTTGTCAGCAGCCTTTGCCTCCATCAGGGCCCGCTCCTTAGCAAGTTGCACTACTGCATTGATCTTGGGATTGACCTTCTCTATCTGGTCAAAGCAAAGAGTGACCACTTCCACACTACTCATATCCTTGTTGCGGATAAGCTCGGCAACTTTTGTTGCTGACATATACAGCACCTCTTCTGTTTCATCTGTAGACCGAAACTGTGGCTCCGGCGGTGATACACCTTTAGGTAAATTCGCTGCATAGGCAGGCAGCATGGCTCCGAATGAGCCTTTACCCAATGAGGAGATAAACTTTCTTCTATTTGATCTGTTTCTATCCATGATTTCTTTTTTATTCGTTAATGATTTAGATGGCTGGCTTCACCCAACCACCTGATTTGCTTTCCAGGTATTTAGCTACTGCCAGCGAAACATCCTCTCTCCAGGGATGAGCTGCGATTTGAACACCGATAGGCAATCCATGGGTATCCGTTCCACACCTTACCACTGAGGCTGGCCAGCCGCAGGTATTGAAAGGTTTGGTGTAGCTTTCTCCGGGATTGTCCATATATCGTGATTCAGGATCATAGCTGCCATTGATTTCTCCTGCAGGAGATGAAGTGGCAGGACAGATAATGACATCATACTGTGAAAACCACTGCAGCATCTTACTGCGGTTGGCATCCTGCATCTCCAACAGCTTAGAATATTCAGCAGTGGTGATTGGAGGTCCTGCAGTTTCTAACCTTTGCCTCAGAGATTCACCATAAGTCTTGGAGCCTGCTCTTTCAGTGGCCCTTCTCAGCCATTCCCAGCTATCTCCGATGATCAGGTCTCTCCTGATCGTCCCAAGTTCAACAAGCAGATCCTTCGGGCAATCTTCAATGACATCCATGGATACTTCCGACATCCACTTCGCTGCCTTTTTGATTGTAGCTTTAGTCTCATCACTGGTTTTTGCTACTCCGTTTTCAGGAAAGAAGGCAACTTTCAGCTTGCTCAGGTCTACCTGACCGTAGTCTGGCCAGGGCATAGGAACAACAGCAGCATCCTTGAAATCCGGGCCAGCCATGATAGGAGCCAGGTAATCAAGATCCTTTACATATCGCGCCATCGGTCCCGGCTGCTGCCAGGAATCGAAAAGCCCTCCGTAGTCTACAATGTGTCCTGTTCTGGGCAAGCGAACAGATGTTGGTTTAATACCGGCAATACCATTGGTACTCGATGGTCCCCTTACACTTCCACCCCAGTCTGTACCCACATCAAACGGAGCTCCACCTGCAGCCACAATTGCTCCGGCACCCCCGCTACTACCAGAGGTTGTACGGTTGAGGTCATACGGGTTCTTGCTGATCCCATAGATGATGTTGTTGGTAGAATTAACGCCGAGAACCCCTCCAATGAGGGTGAACTCCGGCGTATTTGACTTTCCAAGGAGAATTGCACCCTGCTCACGTAAGCGTGCAACCACCGTGGCGTCTTGGGTGGGGATATAGTTCATTTTTCCTAAAGTACCTCCGGTGCTCACCACCCCTTCAGTCATGAAACTGTCTTTGATGGTCATGGGCACACCATGAAGACTTCCGGTCGATTTTCCTTTGGCCTGCAGGTCATCAGCTTTTTTGGCTTCAAGAAGAGCCCTGTCAAAGCTGTCCATGACCACAGCATTCAGCTTGTAGTTTACATCCTCTATCCTGTCGATATAGGTTTGAACTACTTCTGTTGCACTAAACTTTTTAGTTCTGATCCCCTCGGCAAGGTCCGACACCGACATGTAAATGATGTCAGTATCCGATGCCTTTTCAGCAAGATCTTTCACAAAGACCTTTTTGGAATATCCGTATCCCAGGTTCGGCAGCATCGTAGCTCCGGCCAAACCAGCAGACAGCTTTCCGACAAAGCTCCTTCGGCCAGGTTTATTTTTAGTTATTGATTTAGTATCCATTGGTTTTCTTTTTGTGTTGGTAGATTGATCTTAAACAAGTGGTGGTGCCTGCCAGCCTCCCAGTTCTTTTTCCAAAAATTCTGCTACAGCCAGTACCTTATGATCCTGGAATGGCTGTCCAACAATTTGCACTCCAATAGGAAGACCTTCTCTGCTTGTTCCGGCTCTTACCACCGCGGCTGGCCAACCTGTCAGGTTAAAGATCCCCTTGTAACCGTAGGCTTCCGGGTCATAATTCGATTGTTCGAACACATTAGGATTTGGCTTTGCCCCGTCAAAATCTACCGGACAGATCACAATGTCGTAGGCTTCCAGCCACTGAAGCATTTTGCTTCTGGATTGATCAAGGTCTTCCACCATTTTTGTGAATTCCCGGGCTTCCACAGGATCTTCATCGGAAGAAAGTCTTAAAAGCGGATGTGTTTGGGTGGTTCCATATTTTTCAACCAGCCTCTTCACCCATGCTCGACCGTCAGCGCTGAACAAACTGTAACGAACCTTTTCAGCCTCCCGAATCTGATCTACCGGAGCATCGTTTTTCATGGATACACCAGCTGAAAGAAGTGCTTTTTGTGCACTGGTCACCGCTTCAATGGTTTCTGCCGAACACGATTTTGCGCTGCCATGATCGATGAACCAGGTATATTTCAGATCCCTGATCGCTACCTGGTCAGGGTCTTCCCAGGGTACTGGATGAATTGCAGCGTCCACCTTGTCAGGACCAATGATGAGCGGCATGATCAATTTCAGATCTTCCACATATCTTGTTAAAGGCCCTAAAACCTGGTAAGCATCAAACAATCCACCGTAGTCCACAATATGACCGGTACGAGGAACTCTACCCGTACTGGGTTTGATACCAGCAATGCCATTAAAATGGGCCGGCCCCCTGATGCTGCCGCCGAAATCAGATCCGATATCAAAGGGTGAACCTCCGGCTGCTACTATTGCCCCTGCGCCACCACTGCTCCCACCAGGAGAGTAACCGGTCTTGTAAGGATTGCTGGTCATACCATAGACCAGGTTGGCAGTGGTTCCCGATAATGTGAATTCCGGTGTGTTGGTCTTACCTAGCAGAATCGCACCCTGCTCTCTCAGCCGGGCAACGACGGTAGCATCCTTAGCGGGGATGTAATCTTTACGTCCCATGGTACCCCCAGTGCTTATGACACCGGCAGTTTCCAGCGAATCTTTAATAGTCATAGGTACACCATGCAGCGCACCCATGGATTGTCCCCTGGCTAACATCGCATCTGCCTTTTTTGCCTCTAAAATTGCTCGCTCCTTACAGCTAAGTACCACCGCATTGATCTGAGGATTCACTACCTCCATTTGGTTATAGATAGCCTTGACCACCTCTTCCGAGGAAACTTTCTTCGTCCGGATCATCTCCGCTATCTGAACTGCAGAAGCATAGTGCAGCTCATCCGTTACTTTTTTTGGAGAATAGTACTTTTTAGAAGCAGTGCCTGCCTGAAGATGGGAGGGTGCCATGAATGCGATCCCTCCCCCTGCAATAGCTTTACCTGAAGCTCTTAAAAAAGCCCTTCTGTTTGATTTGGTTGTTGTGTTCATATCTGAGATGATCTTTTATTATTGAACATCCCACCAAACACGCGTCAACAGGTTATCAGGACCCTGCCTGCTCACCGCAATGTCATAATTGGCTTTATTCAGATTGATCTCACTTGGCGGATAACCCTTACGTCTGGGTATCCCATTGATCACGGCATCTTCTGCGATTTCCAGTGCCGGATATCCGAGTCTTTTCCACTCTGACCAGGATTGAACCCCTTGCATATAAAGGGATACCCATTTTTGTTCCCCAATAGATTTGAAAGGTTCGTTTGTATCGTACATCACTTCCGGCTGAGCGAGGTAATCTGAAATTGCTGTTGGATCATCAATTCCCCATTGCTCCATAGATGCCGTGATAGCCTGATCGTAGAACGTGGAAGCAGTTCCAGTGATCCAGCCACGCTCTGAAGCTTCCGCCAAGATGAAAAGCACCTCGGAATATGTCATGATATTGAATGGTGATGTCTCATCCAGAATATTTTCCTTATCAGGCCAGGAAGCGGCAAAGTCACTAATACCACTACCAGTGGCACGATCCAAACCGACAGGTTGACCTACATAGCCACCTCCAAGATCTGCATTGAAGGCCGTGTCTGCATACGCCTCTAGTCGTGGATCATTGGTCATTTTCAGCATATCGATCAATGTACTTCCCACGCCGTAGTTTGGTACACTGAGTTCAAAGCGATAAAACCATGGATTGTTGTTTGGCTGCGATTCAAGAAACTTGTAAAAAGCATTGTCATCATTGGAAGTCATAACACCAGCGGCGTAGGCTTCAGCAACAGCATCCTCAGCAATCGATGGCGCCACCTTGGAAAGTCGCAATCCAACCCTCATCTTGAGGCTATTCGCAAACTTTTGCCATTTCTCCATGTTGCCATCAAAGATGATATCGCCTGAAATATCACCCTCAGAGACATCGATCATAGCGGAGGCTTCTGTGAGCTCTTTCAGTAAATCCATATAAATCGTCTCCTGCGTATCATATACGGGCAAAGCAAAATCCTTTCCTTTCAGTGCCTGGGTATATGGCACATCACCCCACACGTCAGTGACATTGTGAAAGGCCCAGGCCTTTAGGATCCTGGCAACGGCAATCTGGTTCATGTTAGGACCGGAAAGTGCTGCGGAGGACAGGGTCTCTTCATCAGTATTTAGTCTTATGATCTCCTCAAGGTCTCTGAGTCCACGATTGTAGATCTCAGAAAAATCCTCTTCAACAATAGAGTATACATCATCAAAACCTCCCCGCAATCCAGCCATCTGCTGCGCATAGGTCATCAATGGCAGACCGATACCCACCAGATCCTGATGGTTTCCAAAAATACTTCTGACTAATTCTCTTTCAGCACCGGTAAACAGACTCGAGGTGGGTACCTCAACTGGCTGATTCGGGTCTGTATTAAGATCCTCAAATCCGCTTGTACATGCTCCAAGCAGAAATATGGAGCAGCAAAACATGATAATTGTATTTTTTATGTTTCTCATTTTATTAAGATTTTGAATAATCACTTATTTCAGGATTGGCAGCATCCGGAAAACATTCCGGATACTGGCCTGATCGTAAATTGTCTTATAGATTGAATTTGATGTTGAAGCCAACCATTCTTGGAGAAGGAATAGATGCACCCTCCAGACCCTGTACATTGTCAGATCCAATGGCGATCTCCGAAGGGTCGATATGTGGCACGTTCCTGTGCAACAAGGCCACATTTCTGCTGAATACAGATAACTTCAAACCTTTTAGGTATAGCTTACTGGCAATCTTGGATGGAACGGAATATCCCAGGCTTACCTGACGTAACTTGACGAATGAAGCATCAAAAACCGACAGGCCATCCAGACTATACAACTGCTTCAGATAATCCTGCGCTTCCAGGTAAATGGTATTTGGTTCGCCATTCTCAAAAACAGCATCTGCCTTGATACCTCCGCCCTCTGAAACAGGATCTCTTAGTGGATTCCCTCTGTCGTTAAGACCAACGGATTCTATGAACTGACCATTGGCTTTTCCGTTTTGCACGGTCTCAGCCCAAAATTCTCCGCCAAACTGAAAGTCTATCAGCGCGGACAGGCTAAAGCCCTTGTAATTGAGTGTGTTGGTTACACCACCCGTAAAATCAGGCATTACACTGCCAACAACCTCGCCGGGGTTACGCAGGTAAAACCCATTACTTCCAACGATAGGCTTTCCACTTGCCTCATCATAGATCACATTGGGTGTGATCAGCGTACCATAAGGCTGGCCAACTGTTGCATTCACAGAATTTGTTCCGTCTCTTCCTCCAAGTTCGAAGTTGTCCTGTCCTTCAGCCAGCTTAAGCACTTCATTTCTGTTTCTTGCCAGGTTGAAATTGATATCCCAGCTGAAGTCATCCGTCTGAACAGGTGTACCGTAAAGCATCATTTCAATACCCTTGTTCTCCATCTCTCCGGCATTGACAATCAATGACTCAAAGCCTGTGGTTGATGAAACAGGTAGAGCGATGATCTGGTCAAAGGTGGAAACCTTGTAAACCGTGAAGTCAAACCCAATTCGATCGTTCAGGAATCTGAGATCAAGACCTGCTTCAATATTGACTACTGTCTCAGGCTTCAGGTCACTGTTCCTAAGGATGTCATCCACAGAGAATACTGAGGTATTGCCGTAAGGATTACCTGTGAGATAAGTATTGACAAGTCGATAAGGATCGGTGTCATTACCTACCTGGGCCCATCCTGCTCTCAACTTACCAAAGGACAGAAAATTCAGACCCTTCATGATGTTGGTAAATACAAAACTGGTGGATGCTGCCGGATACAGATATGAATTATTGTCCACCGGAAGCGTGGATGACCAGTCATTTCTCAAAGAAGCTTCCAAAAAGAGGTAGTCCTTATAACCAAAGTTGGCACTACCGTAAACACTCTGTACTTCCTTTTCAGACTTGTAGTCACGCATCTCCGGTCGCTGCAGAGACCCACTCAGGTTGTAAAAGTTGGGTACACTCAGGCCACCCTGGGTCCTGGCATAGTTATTTTCAAAGGTGTTCTTTCTCAGATTCGCACCTGCGATAAGTCCCAGACTGAAGTCAGAACCCAGATCCGTATCGTATCGACCCAGAAATTCGAAGTTATCTTCTCTGAATTGATAGATATCTTCTTCATAAGCATTCTGCAGATATCCGCCGATAGCCGCCCTGTCTTCTCTACGATCTGTATAAAAGTCAGTTCGCGCATACACCGTCAGCGCCAGACCTGGCAAAGGCTCATAGGTCAGGTTGATATT
Source organism: Cyclobacteriaceae bacterium (assembly GCA_965243485.1). Classification (GTDB taxonomy): domain Bacteria; phylum Bacteroidota; class Bacteroidia; order Cytophagales; family Cyclobacteriaceae; genus UBA7330. The sequence continues at coordinate 364,182 of CBDEVP010000001.1, forward strand.
ACCAAACACACGGTCCTTGAGGTCATTGTTATAACTCTCGTAAAGTGTAAAGTACGGATTGTTGTTATAACTCTGCTCCAGATGTCTTCCCAGCCCCTGGGTATTCCAGGTCATGTGGTAGTACCTTTCAGACTTATAGTTTCTCATTCTGGCAGGATCAATCTGTCGCTGGGTCCAGGCATACCAGTAGGTAAGTACGTTTACTGGTCGATCAGGAGACCAGTCACCCGTTGCAGGACGTCCTTTAGCCTTGGTCCTGATGTAATTGACCTTGGCTTCTGCAGTCAGCTTATCACTCAACTTCGTATTGGCACTAACAGATACAGTATTTCGATCAAGGTAACTATTTGGCATAATTCCTTTCTGATCCATATTAGTGTATGAAAGCCTGAAGGCCCCCTGGTCATTTGACCCGGTTAGTGAAATATTATTTGAAAGGGTAACACCCGTTTCAAAGAAGTCTCTCACATTGTTAGGTGTTGCCTGCCAGGGCCTTACTTCCCCATAGCCAGGTTCACCCGGATACATGCTGTCCCAGTGCCTGACCAGCGTTCCGTCAAATCTGGGGCCCCAGCTGTTATTGGCGTTTGTATTCACCACCTTATAGGTTAATCCATCCAGTGGATCCACCACCTCATCAAAATCCAGTGAGAATCCTCCTCCATATTCATTTTGCATCTCAGGAAGGATAAAGACGTTGTTGAACATCGTTGATGAGTTTACACTCACACCGATGCCTTTGCCACCTTTGCCACTTTTAGTTGTAATCAGAATCACACCATTGGATGCACGTGACCCATAAAGTGCGGCTGCACTTGGACCCTTAAGTATGGATATGGACTCAATGTCGTCGGGATTGATATCCTGAGCAGCATTGCCATAATCTCTTCCGCCATTGCCGGCAGTCTGATCCTGAGAGTTATAATTCGAATTATCAATAGGAGTACCATCGACTACAAAAAGCGGCTGATTGTCTCCAGAAATTGAATTCACGCCTCTAATGAGGATTCTGGAAGATCCGCCTATATTACCAGCTGAACTTTGGATCTGAACGCCGGCCACCTTTCCCGCCATCGAGTTAACGATGTTCGTTTCTTTGGCCTCATCCATCCCCCTGGTTTCAACCTCCTGAACGGCATACCCCAGTGCACGTTCTTCCCGTTTTACACCGAGAGCAGTCACAACGACTTCAGAGAGCTGTTCAGTTGTGACCCCAAGTGCCACATTCAGAGAGGTTTTATCCCCTACTTTCACCTCTTTGGTTTCGAACCCAATATAGGAAATTACCAGTGTTGCTTCTTGTGAAGGAACAGTAAGTTGGAAATTACCATTAAAATCGGTGATGGTACCTACTGACCTGTCAGCCTTTAATACAACGTTTGCACCGGGAATTCCCTCACCGGTTGTTTCATCAGAAATGGTACCATCAATTGTAACACTCTGAGCATGAACGGAATAGAAAGAGCACAGAAATAAGAAAATAAGAGAAAAGACAAAATTGCAACTGTAGTGCAGTTTAGGTGGATGATTTATCCATTTTTGTAATATTTTTTCCATATTTTTGAATGTTTTTAATTTTTATATTAAAACAATAGCCATTTGTATTGATATCTATCAATGCATTTCCCGTGGCTTTAATTGCCAGCAGTGTTGCAGCACTGCTGGTTCTTTTTTGTCTAAAAAAACGAAAGCCACTGCATTGATCATTTACTTCAAAAATGAAGTGCACTCCCGTGGCAAGTTGAAATGAAATGTTGCAGCATTTCTACCATTTCAACACCCTAAAATTTATTTATAATTTACCCTATCCGGGCTTTTTTAGATTTTGGAACAGTTTCTTCATTGCCTATGATTTGGTTAGTGTATTCAATTAAAAATTATTCTCGATTACCAGGTGGGGTTTCCCGGTCATGCCTTCTCCTGATCAGGGAGAGATTTTATGGCATCCTACTCATCGCCTGGGATAAAGATTAACTTTTGAACGCTTAACCTTTATTTTTATGAAGATTAAAATAAAATAAATCAATTATTAAATGCAAGATAAATTTGAAATGTTCTATTTATTAATATCATAATTTCAATATTCTCAGGAAATTTGAAAAAAAATATCAAATTTTATAAAGTAGATTGTTGAATCAGAAGGTTGAATCAATTTTAATCAAACTTTGTCTCCTGAATTTGTATCTACAGCTGCTTTGTTGGCTGATAAGGTCAAATTAAAAGATTCATAATTGACATGCATTTGCGTCCCAAAACAAAAAACCGGTGACTCAAAGAATCACCGGTTTTCGTGTTGTTTATTAGAATTGATTTAACTATTCGCTACTTGCCCAACCGGGGTTTTGTCCCAGGTTAGGGTTTTGAGAGATGGCACTCAGTGGCAGTGGCCACAAATAATGCTTGTTCTCATCAAATTCAGGATTCTCAAAGTCTGTACCTTTGTAGATTTCGAGGTAGGGTATTCCATTGATGAGAGAAGTTTGAACTGTTGCCTGATTTGACCCTGGCAGCTCAGCCTTAATAGCATCATCCCATCGCATACCAAAATCCTTCTGACGTAGCTTGGCTCCTTGCTTCCACCTTCTCAGGTCATCATATCGGAACCCTTCCATAAACAATTCAACCCTACGCTCTCTTCGGATCTCTGCAAGTAGCGGAGAAATTCCGTCGCCAGTATATCTTGGATCAACCGGAATATTATTGATATCCATGTCGGGCATACCAGCTCTTGCTCTCAGCAAATTAATGCTGATATCCAAATCTGCCTGGGTAAGCGTATTCAATTCAGCCTTTGCCTCAGCATAGATCAACAGCGTTTCTCCTAATCTATAAACGATCGCAGGGGTCGTTGATGTGTTATAGGTGGCGTAAGAAGGACCTAGCTGCCACAACTTAATCACGTGGTATCCGGTGGTACTGCTTTGCCCACCAGCCATACCTTGTATCTTAGGATACTTTTGGGCATCAAACGCATGGTTACCATACCTGTAAATGGCCTGGTCAGCCGGATGCATAATGGATTGTCTCAACCTTGGATCCCTGTCAACCCAGATGTCAGTATAAACGGCATCTCCCAGATATAATCCGGAAAGCGTAATGGGCTGACCATCTGTACACAAATAGTCCTCAACCATGCTTTTTGTAGCTCCACCAACATATCCCTTATGATAGTTGAGCGCATGATTAGTAAAAATACCAGCCTCATATCGTCTCCAGTAGATGATCTCAGATACTCCACTGTAGTCTTCCATCTGATGGATCGCACTATAGTCAGTGGAAGTATTTCCGGTATTATAAATAGAATAGGGGCCATCCTGCATCACTTCAAGCGCAGCATCAGCCGCAGCCTGCAACCATGGCGTAGGATCGCCTAACCCATGATATTTTCTCCAGGTACCTTCAAACAGGCAGATTCTGGCTTTTATATGGAGTGCTGCCCAACGATTCAACCTTCCTGGATTCCCTCCATATTCTCTATCTTCAGGGATGTTTCCGGGTGCTGTGGCGAAGTTCAGGTCTTCCAAAACCTTGTCCATTACAAAGGATCGGGGATCACGCTCAGCATACAGGATCTCATCATCATCAATATTCAGAGACTTATCAATCCAGGTCACATCACCGAATTTGTTGACTTTATCAGCATAAAACATGGCTCTCAGCAATCGAGCCTCAGCGATATATTTGTTTTTCACCGCCTGTTCTACCGGTACCCTGTCATAATTCTCGAGGCCGAAATTGACAGCCGAAAGGAAATTCCATCCTTTATAACCAAACCATTCCGGATTATTCGGAACAATGTGTTTACCTGCCCTTACCTGTTGGAACCTTAGTGCCCTGGAATGCAATGGAGCAGAATTATCAGTGAATCCATCATGATAGATCCAGCCGCGGCTCTGGCTGTCAAAGCCTTCATCATGCCCCATCAAAATAGATACATCATCTTCTCTTCGGGCAATATCATAGATACTGTTGTTGTAAACAATCATATCATTTTCGGTATTCCAGAAGGATTCATTGGATATTTGATCCAGCGGATCCCGTTGCAGGAACTCATCGTTGCAACCAAACGAAACCGCGGTTACAATTCCAAGCAAACCAAATCTTAAAATATATTTTTTCATTTTGTTTCTTTTAAATCGTATTAAATAGAGATCCTGAAACCAAGCGAATAAGAACGTTGCTTGTAGTACTCCTGGGTAACCGTAGGTCTTACTTCAGGATCCAGAGGCTTTCTCATCTTAGTGAATTCGATGATGTTCATACCGGCGACATACACCTGGACATCAGACAAGCCAACTTTGCTTGACAAGCCCACAGGCAGGCTGTAAGAAAGCGTTACGTTTTTCAACCTGATATATCCACCTTGTTGCACATATCTGGATTGTGGAAGAACGTTCTGCTTGGTATTGGTGGAGATGTGAGGGGCTGCGAAATAGGCATCCCGGTTATCTTCGCTCCAGGTATCAGTCAGATAATACTTCTCTACGTGTCCTGCATTGTAAGGATAGAAGGCGTTCCAGTTACCATTGGGTGGCCAGTATTCATGGCTCAACAGCCCCTGGAAGAATACGTTCAGGGAGATGGATTTATAGCTAAAGTTACTGTTTACCCCAAACTGATACCTTGGTATCTCTACAGCAATGATCGTCTGATCTCCCGGATCATCCAAAGTGCCATTTCCATAAGAGATTACGCCATCACCATTAAGGTCAGCATACCTGATATCTCCGGGTCTCCAGTTAGCTCCAAGTGCTGACTGATCAGGGGCGTCGAGTATTTCCTGGTCAGTTTGAAAGATCCCCTGGGTTACGAATCCCCATCGCTCCCCGATCTGTTGTCCGACATACCTTTCATCCAATGAACCGGTAGGGTTATTGAATTTGGTGATCTCAGACTTGTTATCAGATAAGGCCAGTGTAATGTTATAATTGAAATCATTGCCTACTCTCGTTCTCCAGGTAGCAGCCAATTCCCAACCTGTAGTCCTAAGATCCGCCGCGTTTTCCTGCGGAGCCTGTAGACCCAGTTCTGCAGGATAATCAGCTCGCGTCAACATATCTTTGGTATCCCTGATATAGGTATCAAATGATACGTCCAGCCTGCTTCCAAACATGGTGAAGTCCAAACCCAGGTTCCTGCTCACCACATTTTCCCATGTCAGCGTAGGACTAACCAAACCTGGTCGCCTCACAAAAGGAGTAAATGCACCGGGATTCATCATGTAGCCTGATGCACCAGCAGCCATCGCAGGGATGTATGGATAAAAGTTGTTACCTAACAACTGATTTCCTAACTCACCATAGGAGGCTCTGATCTTCAGGTTATCCAACCATGCTGAAGTTCCGCTCATGAAGGCTTCGTTTGAAATTCTCCAGCCCACTGAGAAAGAAGGGAAGAATCCGAAACGATCATCCTTAGGGAATCGTGAGGTTCCGTCATATCGTCCGTTTGCTTCAACTAAATACCGGTCATTGAAGATATAATTGACACGATAAAACGCACCTCTCAAAGCTGTATGTTGCTTTGAACCATTGGCTAGCTCATTACCTGTTGTGGCACTCAGATCAGGGATGGCGGGATTAAGCAAGGAGTAGGCCTGTGCCCTTACCCACTGATAATTACCCCATTCCTGGTTAAATCCGACCATGGCCTTCAGGTAGTGGCCTCCGGTCTCAATGGTGTAGTCAGTATACATGTTAATTACCTGATACACATCATAGTCTACTTCATTCACAATGAAATCATTTCCACTGAATCCATTGCCGATAATAAGCCCGTCCAGGTCCTGATTTTCAAGCACCTCTACCTTACTGGCTGCATCCTGATAGTTTCTGAATGTGATATTGGTGGAATATTCAGCACGCATATTCCAGTTTTTCAAAGGTGTGATCGTCGCACCCTGGGTTAAAATGATATCATTTCGTGTCCAGGTTTCACGTCCACCCTGCTCCAGGTAAGGAAGGAAGTTTACTGAGCTGAAGTGCATACCAATGTATCTTTCATAATCAGCCCTGTCACCAGGTGTCAGATAATAAGGAAGATCGGGGAAAGTAATTGGGTTCAGCGGATTTACCCTGGCGGTCGTATTGATGTTTACGTCCCAGTTGTAGAAGTGTGGCTGATCACTCTTTTCAGTAGTCACCAACGCCCGGCTATCCAGATTCAACCATTCGGTGGCCTTGAAACCACCTTTCAACAATACATTGTATCGTTTGAAATTGATGTTCTTCTCACTGTTTTTGATCCAGCCGTCTTTATTCAAAGCTCCGAATGAGGCGTAGTAATTCACCCGGTCCGTTGAGCCTGAGATGCTGGCATCATATTTCTGCTGGGGCGCCCATTCAGTCAATAACCGATTCTGGTAGTTATTGAAACCATAAAAACGAAGATTTCCCTGGTAAACACCCCAGGCATTTTCCAGCGTAGGATCCTGGCTGTACCTCAGGGTACCATCGATCATGTCCTGATCGAATCCAAAGTTACCATTGGTCCTCATGTTAGCTGCTCCTCTCGCCTGCACATAGGCGTAAGGATCCTCGATAGGATCGATAAACATGATGGGTTTGGATGCAGTAAATTCAGAACCCAGGGAAACATTGATCCGCTCACCTTTACCTTTCTTGGTAGTCACCAATACAACTCCAAAAGCACCCCGTGCACCATAGATCGCTGCGGCAGAAGCATCCTTCAATACGGAGATGCTTTCAATGTCTGCAGGGTTGATCCTGTTCAGGTCCATGGGTACTCCATCCACCAGGATCAGAGGATTACCACCGTTAATGGATTCGTAACCCCGGATATTGAAATCGATGGGTTGTGTAGGGTCTCCGTTTCGGATGTTTACGTTGAGGTTAGGTACCATTCCCTGCAAACCCTCGCCCACATTGGCGATGGGTCGGTTTTGGAGCACTTTTCCATCGGCTACACCCACAGATCCGGTCAGGTTTACTTTTTCCTGGGTACCGTATCCCACGACGACCACCTCAGCCAGAGAGGTCATATCGACCTGCATCTGTACATTGATCTGAGAACGTCCGTTGACCGGGATTTCCATGGACTGGTATCCCACGAACGAAACGACCAGTGTTGCATCAGATGGAGCATTCAACGTGAATTTACCTTCGATATCGGTAACTGTCCCATTGCTTGTTCCACGCTCAATGACTGAGGCTCCTGGAAGTGTTTCACCATCTTCTCCGGTAATTGTTCCGGAGACCTGATTTTGCAGAATCCCCTCATCGGGATCTGCCTTTTCGCTTACTGTGGCATTCTTATGCCCAGTGTCAGGATTGCTCGCCAGGGCCAGGATAATGGACTGGCTTACAATCAATGCATAAACCGCTAGCTTCGAAACCCGAAGAGCAATTTTTCGTAGATTTGTAATCATTTGGTTTTGGTTAAAAAATTTGACTAAAACTAGAATTCGAGAGTCACCCTGCTTTCCCCAAAGTTCCGGTGGCTCTCTTTTTTATTTTACTTAACTGTTATTCATTTTTATTGAAAAATATGCGTTTGTGTCCTACAGAGTGAATGTTAAGGTCATGCAGACCATTGCTGCGACCTGAAGCCATCGCCACCATTTCTTCCATCTTGACCTTTCCTTTGTTTTTACCGTATTTAATTGCTCCAGTATCTCATTCCATGCTCGTTCCCTGATCATTTGATTTTCGTGCGGTTTTGGATACAAAAAGACAAGTTTCATTTGGGCATACACCTTCTGATGCTTCGGATCTTCGTTGAGCCAATATTCTAACCTGAGTTTTTCCGCATCTGTGAGTTCCTCTTGAGTGAACTCTTTGAGAATGATGTCTTCCATTCAAAAGGTCTCATCGGTATATACAGAGCTGAATGATCTGTCCCGATGATACTATAAGAGTAAAAAAGTGTGGAAATGGGTAGGTGGTATTCAAAAATTTACACCGACAACTGCATTTAATTCACTTAATTGATACTTTTAGCAAATTTTGGCTTGGTTTTCTGCTAAAATAGCAAACTCAGGATTTTGTCAATGTGTGGACTTTTTGAAGCTTAATTTGATGACCCTGGAATCTCCGAAATGAATTTCGAGTTCAGATTTAATCTTTTTGAGTGCGGTTTTGAGGTGATGCTTGACCGTATCATTGGAAATCCCAAGCTCCCTGGCCACTTCCTGATAGCTCATGTTGTTTTCTCTCACCATCTTATAAACCATGCCACAAAGCGGGGGCAATTTAGAAGTTGTTTTTTCAACAAACTCTGTGAGTTCCTTTCCCAGAAAAAGCTCCTGCGGATCCAGTCCATCAACGGTGGAAAGCAACAGGCTGTAATTTTCACTTTTGAAGCGGGAAAAGTCTCTGGAGACCGCCCGGATGGCCTCATGTTTCACACTTGTATAAAGGTAGGATTTTAATTCGCGTACCGTATGAAGATCCTTCCTGGAGTTCCACAACCCACAAAACACATCTGATATCACATCCTTGGCAAGGCTGTCGGACTTGGTAATCACCAGGGCATAGGCAAAAAGTCTGTCGAAATAAGCTTTATACACCTCCTCGAAATACCTGTCTGTCTGCACATTGGCTGTAGTCAACATGACGACTTCTTGAGCCGTTAAATATTTGTTCTTCTTTGTCATTATTTCAAGGGTTTCCCCCTATGGTACATTTGTCCCATAATACTGAACGAAATAACACCATATTTTTGAAATTTCATAGTGGAACCCTGTATATTTTACACACTATTTTCTTTGTTTATACTGGCTTAAACCTATGCATCGCTGCTAATAGCGATTGAAATATTCGAGCTAAATCTGAGCATATTTTGAAGGAATTTTGAAGTGTTTTTATGGACTATTTTCTAGAGCGTAAATTGTGGTGGAGTATTGATACCAACAATGATTAAGTGGAGATCTTAGAACATCCGATTGATAGTCCCCTCTCAGGCATATGCCATTTCACGATTATATTTTTTACGATATTCCAAGGGAGTAAGGCCGGCATATCTTTTAAAAATTGTTCGGAAGGTTTTGTCATCATTATAGCCGGAATCAAGCATCACTTGCAAGACATTCATTGTTGACGATTCTAGCTTCTTTTTGGCATTCTCAATTCGTACCCGCTGTATATACTCAATGGGAGTATTCTTAGTTGCTTTTTTGAATCTTCTCACAAAGTTGCGGGTACTTGTGATGGCCTGATCAGCAAGTTCCTCAACACTAATTTTTTCTGAAAAATGTGCCTCTATGTAATTCTGGGCCTTCTTAACATCTTCATCAACATGATCCTTTTGTCCATTGAAAATAATAAACTGGTTCTGATCAACTCTATCAAATTCGATCTCTGAGACCTTGGAACACCAGATCGCGTTTTCCCGCCCGTAGTATTTCTCGATCAGGTATAGTAAAAGATTAAGAAAGGAGTATGCTCCACCACTGGAGTAAATTCCATTGTCTTCATTGATCACTTTATCAGGTAGTAACTCTACTTCAGGAAACATCTCTCTGAAGGCGTCATGCGTTAGCCAGTGTGTGGCGCACGTTTTTCCATTCATCATTCCAGTCCTTGCTAATAAAAACGCCCCCCGGCAAAGACTGGCCAATTCAGCATGATTCCTGATTCGCTGATGTCTAATCCAATCCACAAAAGCCAGGTTTAGCTCAACTTGCCTCTTCATATCCCCTAATAGTCCCGGGATGACAATCAGGTCTGTTTTCTTGATATCATCAATGGTTTTGGTAGGTGATACACTAAAGAAGCTATTGAATGTGTGAGAATCCAGGTCCAGTCCGACCAGGTCAATCTCAAAACACCCACTTTCAGGAAAGCCTTGCTTTTCGTGATAATTGTTCGCCAGCTGGAACAAGTTCACAGTACCAAGGATGGTATCAACAATGGCTAATCCCTTTGGGACGATGACGCTAAGATGTTTCATGATAACAAAGGTATCTATTCATGATGTCCGAATCAACCCTTTATTATGTCGTAAAATACCCCTTTTAAAGGTGTTAATATGCCACATCTTTGTTTCATAATTCATTCACAATAACACAAAAAGTCATGAAAAACGAACAGATTACTGTAGTATATAGTTGGACCGCAAAGGCAGGAAAATCCGAAGATCTGAAATCCATATATAGAGATGTTACCAAACAAATGAAGGAGACCGAGCCGGGAGCCTTAGCAGCGGATTGTTACTTTGACGAAGCCACCGGAAAGTTGGTTATTGAAGATGTGTTCGCCAATGCAGAGGCAGTTGGTTTTCATCTGGGTACCACAGCAGGTACACATTGGCCTGAGCTGATCAAAGTGGCTGACCCCGGAGAATTCCTTTTTTGCGGAGATGTGCCGGAGCAAATGCAACAAGCTGCAAAAGGTATGGGTTTGAATGCGACATTCGCTCTTAAGGCCTTTGGCTTTGCCCGAGACTAGGACTTTTCCAATTTTTTGGTTTCCATAATTAGGAGCAGATCAATTGTCTGCTCTTTTTTTGGATGGCTTATAAACAAGAAGTGTGTCCAGGTGTTATTGACACATGCAAAACATTCAATTTCCTGTAACCTTCACAACGATCCTGTTGTTTTTGTATAGCATACTGGGAGATCTCAATGTGAATTATTCAGTAGTCGCCACTTTATTCATCATTGTGAACATCGTTTTCCTCTGGATGGTCTACCAGGTGCTGACCAAAGGCCAAGCCTCTGAAAAAACTTTTGAGGAATATTTCTACGAAGACCAAGAAGATCTGAAACGGTCGTAGAAGGTATCTACCACATGACAGGTTGTAACTTTCTGTTGATTTGAATTAAAGATAGGATGTTGGTAAATTGAGAAGCCGATGAATCCCTACTTAAATCTCAATTTCTAAAGGTCATGATTCAGGAATAATTCTATGATCCAATAAAAATCTCATTCTCTGGTTTGCATAATATCGGAAACCATCTATTTTTGCACATCCAAAAAAGGAGGGGTTGATAGGCAACCCTGTGAATTTTAAAATACCATTTGGTCCGTTCGTCTCAGCCTTCCGTAAACCTTCGGCTGACTCCGAAGGGGTAGGACGCCAGAGGAAGTGACAGGTTATGAAAACCTGGCTTCAAAAAAGAAATTAAAGTACTCCAGTAGGGAGTACTACTATTGACATGGTCCGTTCGTCTAGGGGTTAGGACGCCAGGTTTTCATCCTGGTAACAGGGGTTCGATTCCCCTACGGACTACTCAAAAGCCTTGATACATCCAGTATTGAGGCTTTTTCATTTATTGATATAGCAATCCCCTGAGTGAGCAATAAATTCCGAAAACCAGTCAGATTCATACTTTCTCTCGTGGTAAGCGCATTGGTAATTTCATTTGTGCTGTTGGCGTCCTTGTTTGGATTGATCTATATTGGTGCTTTTGGTAAGATGTACACCGAACAGGAGTTGGCTGATTTTGAAAACCACTATGGCTCCGTGGTCCTTTCAGCTGACAATGTAACCCTTGGACATATATTTAATGTCAACCGCAGCGAGACCAGCTTCGATGAGCTTCCTCCTCAGGTGATCCGGGCTCTTATTTCAACAGAGGACATCAGGTTTTATGAACACGATGGGGTAGACATCCGCAGCTTACTAAGGGTCCTCACCAGGACGATCATCCTTGGCGATCGAAGCGGAGGCGGAGGAAGTACCATCACTCAGCAGCTGGCCAAAAACATGTATGGACGGGAAAATCATGGGTTTCTGACCATCCCGGTCAACAAATTGAAAGAAATGATCCTGGCCAGGCGACTGGAACGTGTTTATTCGAAAGAGGAAATTCTGGGACGATACCTGAATACCGTCTCCTTCGGAGAAAACACCTTTGGAATTGCTGCTGCCACTAAAAGGTACTTCAACAAATCGCTTCAAGAACTACAGGTTGAAGAAGCAGCAACCTTGATCGGCATGCTCAAGGCTACCACCACCTACAACCCACGACTGCATCCTGAAAATGCCACGGCACGCAGAAATGTAGTACTCTCCCAAATGGAGAAGTATGAATACCTGGATCACGAAACTGCTGACTCCCTGCGAAATAAACCGCTCGTGCTGGATTATACGCCGCAATCTGATCAGGGAATCGCCAACTATTTTATCAAACAGGTGAAGCGAAAAGCCCAAAAGATCCTCGACGAACTTCAGACGAATGAAGAAAAGGATAAACCCTGGTCTCTGGAGGAGGACGGACTGATCATCGAAACAACATTGAACGCTCGTATTCAATCATTTGCTGTTCAATCACTGCACAACCATCTGAAATCAATTCAGCCGCAACTCAACCGCCAATATCAGTCTGGTAGCTATCGACAGCAACTCGATTCAATAGTAGGAAGCCAGTTAAAAAAATTAGATTTTGATATAAAGACTGACACCGCCCGTATACGGAATATCTTCAGCTGGGGCCCACCCACAGCGATGTCAGCAGCTGACAGTATCAGCATGGCCTTGCTACAGATACATGCCGGGATTCTGGCACTAGACCCCCGGAATGGTGCTGTGCTTGCTTACGTCGGAGGCATAGATTTTATCTCAAATCCATATGACCAGGTACGGGCGAAGAGACACCTTGCCTCCGCTTTCAAACCGGTGCTCTATGCGGCTGCTCTGAAAAATGGCAAGCATCCCTGTGATTATATCGACAATGAGCCATTTACGCTTACAGATTTTGAAGACTGGCAACCTACAAACTACAACGAAGAAAGTGGTGGGAAATACTCCCTGGCAGCAGCACTTGCCCTATCCAAAAACATACCTTCAATCAGGCTTCTATTTGAAACAGGTTTTGAAAGCGTAAATGAGGTCTGGAATGCACTGGGTTTCAGCAGCCCTTTTGTTGAAACGCCATCCGTGGCGCTGGGAAGTATTGATGCCAGTCTTCTTGAATTAGTGACCGGATATTCGGTGTTTGCCAACGGAGGTCACCTGCCAGACCCATTCATGATCAAACAAATCACAACCAGGGAGGGAAAAGTATTATACGAGCATGAAATTCCCGAATCTGAACAAGTATTGGAAACTGAAGTCTCTTATCAGATATCAGCCATGTTGAAAAAAGCTGTAAATGAAGGAACCGGATCCTCCCTGAGAAGCAAATTTGGTCTAAATATACCTCTTGCTGGAAAAACCGGTACCTCTCAGAACTTTGCTGATGCCTGGTTTATTGGTTACAATCCGAAGATCATAATGGCTGCAAGGGTTGGTGCCAGCTTACCCGTCATACACTTTGAATCAGGTACCTACGGAGCGGGGAGCACACTTGCGCTACCTATTGTGGGGAATATACTTAAGCAAGCACAAAAAGACCCGAAAACTTATTCTCTGGTCAATGGAGCTTTTCCTTTTGAATCATCTGCTGACTACCTGATCGATTGTGAAGACTTTATGGAAGCAACCGGTTTTGAAAAGATCATCAATGTTTTCAAAAGTGAGAACACTACACTTGAAAAAGAGCAAAAGAAAGCACAACGCAAAGGTTTCTTTAAGCGACTTTTTGGCAACTAGGCATTTCTATTCCGTCTTCCTTCGATCTATCTTGCTTCGGCTTCCATTTATACAGCTAAGAAGCCTGATTTCTGATTCCCTGAAAAGAGTGATGCTTTTACTTACTATACAGCTTATACACCTCAGACCCCGCACTCAGAAATGCTCCTGTACCGTAAACTTCTGTCCTGTCAGGATAGGCGCTTCCTGGAGCTGCCCCGATAGGCTGCACATAGGCCAACATTCCATCTTTGGTCACATGGCCGACCATGGCCTCCCAACCTTTAATCACAGCGGGTTCATAGGTTTTCCGGTCAAGGATCCCTTTGTTGATCCCCCAGGCTAGCCCGAAAGTATAAAAAGACGATCCGCTGGTTTCAGGGGTCGGGTAAAATTCCTGTCCCAGTAAGCTCATGGCCCAGTGACCTGCAGGTGTCTGGATCTCAACCAGTTTTTTGGCCATTTTCAGGTAGATGTCCAGAAAGTAAAGGTACTCTTTGGTGCCAGACTCCAGCTCTTCCATGATATTGGCGAGGCCGGCAAATACCCAACCGTTCCCACGTGACCAAAAGATCTTGCTACCATTGTCCATTTTGCCCATATAGGACTCATCCCTGTAGTACAGGTCTTCTTCCTCATCAAAAAGAAAGTCTGTGGTAACCTTGTATTCATCCATCATAAAGTCGAGGTACCATCGCTCCCCGGTGATATTATATAATTTGGCCCAGACCGGGGGTGACATAAACAGGGCATCGCACCAGTTCCACCGGTCCTGATGGTAAGGCGTCCTCCAGTTGAGTTTGGATTGCGACGGATGATAATAAATAAATTCAAATTGTTTTTTTGTAGGCTCGATCATTTTCTCATCTCCATATTTTCGGAATAATTCCACATACATCTGGCCTACCGTATGATCATCCGCATGGTATCTTCTTTCATGTAATTGCCAGTTGTTTCGGTCAGCAATTTGTTTCAGCCATTCATAATACTTGTCAGTATCTGCCATGCCGGCCCACTTTACCATACCTACATAAAGGGCACCATTGGTCCAGTCGAGCTCATGGTGGACTTTTCCGTCGGTCCGGAAGGCATCTTTGTAATGGGCAATCTGCCAGTCAGCGACTTTCTGCATGACTTTTTTGACATCATTTGGGTTAATCTTCTGACCCGTCAGAGCAGGTCCAGATAAGAGAAACGCGAATAACAGGATACAGGTAAAATTTTTCACGGAATTAAGGTTGTTTATAATTACTAATTAAGCAAAAATTCTTCTGATCTTCAATGGATTGCCGCATTAAGGGGCGCCAATATTTTTGACTTTTTCAACCATGAATGTTCACTTTTAGCACTGACTCCAGTAATTTTGCCGCTCACCTCCCATTTTTTTCAGTCACATAAAACTCCTTTCGCAGCACAAACGATAATTTCTAACTTGCAGAAAGAGTATTTTGAACAACACGACCACCTGATGGTTCGTACATATAAATTCCTGCATGAACAAAGTAATCAAACGTATCCTGTACATCTTTATAGTGATTGTAGTCCTGGGAGTCATCCTTTACCCGAAATTATCCGGCAATGATTCACAGGCAGCAGGTCCTGTGGGAACTTCGGCAAGACCAAATATCACCGTTGACGGGCTGGTGATGAAAGGACAGGAATTAAAAAACCAGATCAATATCACCGGGACCATTCTGGCAGACGAATCCGTACAACTCAACAGTGAGGTGGCTGGCAAAGTCAATGAGATCCTATTTGAAGAAGGGCAATTCATTAAAAAAGGAAAATTACTCGTTAAATTAAATGATGATGAGATCAAAGCAGACCTGGAAAGGCTTCAATTCATCCTTGAACTCAACAAAGACAATGAGTTTCGTCAAAAGCAATTACTAGAGATCGAAGCCATCAGCCGCGAGGAATATGAGACGGCACTGACAACCCTTAATACTTCACTGGCGGAAATCCGGGTGATGCAGGCCAGGCTGGAAAAACACTACATCAAAGCTCCTTTTGACGGTATCATTGGTCTGAGATCCATTTCTGTTGGGAGCTACCTGAACCCGGGCAATCCCATTGCTGATTTATCGAAGATCAACCCCGTTAAAGTTGACTTCAATGTCCCGAGTAAATACCTGCAACTGGTGAATGAAGGTGATCAGATCAATTTTACTGTCGATGCCTATCCTGAAAAAACATTTACCGGAAATATCTATGCCATAGAGCCACAAATAGATCCACAAACCAGGAGTATACGTGTCCGGGCAATAGCCGGAAATGAAAACGATGAACTCTTCCCGGGTCAGTTTGCGAAGATCAATCTCATCCTTGAAACAATCCCTGATGCCTTAATGATCCCAACCGAGGCTGTGATACCGGAGCTCAACGGACAGCGGGTATTTTTATATCACAATGGGAAAGTAGGTTCGCAAAGTATTCAAACGGGGATCAGGACTGAAGAAAATGTACAGGTAGTCGAAGGTATAAATCCGGGGGATACGGTGGTAACCACGGGGATCTTACAAATCAATCAGGGTTCAGAAGTAAACATCCGATTAAACTGATGGCAGGCTTATCCAACATATCCATTGATCGTCCGGTACTGGCCATTGTCATGTCCCTGATCATTTTGCTTTTCGGGGTCATAGGCTTTTATTTTCTGGGGGTCAGGGAATACCCCAGTGTGGACCCTCCCATCATCACGGTTTCCACGAGCTATACCGGAGCAAGTGCCGATGTGATCGAAACTCAAATCACTGAGCCACTTGAGGAATCCATCAATGGAATAGATGGTATCAAAACGCTCTCATCTATATCGTCAGACGGCCGAAGCAATATTACAGTTGAGTTTAACCTGGAATCAAACCTTGAGACCGCTGCTAATGACGTAAGGGATAAGGTTTCACGTGCTTTGTATAATCTGCCTCCGGATGCAGATCCTCCCATTGTAACCAAAGCTGATGCCAACTCTTCGCCGATCATCGCTTTGAGGATTTTCTCAGAAAAGAGAAACCTACTGGAGCTTTCGGAAATTGCAGACAACCTGTTCAAGGAGACCTTTCAAACGATCAATGGGGTCAGTGAGGTGCTTATCTGGGGTGAAAAGAAATACTCCATGCGACTTTGGATGGACCCTGAGCGGCTGGCGGCGTATCAACTAACGCCTTTGGATGTCTACAATGCGGTACAAAGTCAGAACATCGAACTGCCCAGCGGCCGGATTGAGGGAGCATCAACGGAATTGACCGTACGTACATTCGGTCGGCTTACTTCGCCCGACGAATTCAACAGCCTCATTATCCGCGAAACAGAAAACGACATTATCCGGTTTCGGGACATCGGCAGAGCTGAATTCTATCCTGAAAATGAACGAACAGCATTGAGGAACAATGGGATCCCCATGGTATTGAATGCCATCGTACCTCAACCCGGCTCAAACAACCTGGAAATAGCAGAAGAATTTTACCGGAGGCTGGAAAACCTTAAGCAGAACCTTCCCGAGGATTTAAGCACGGAAATCGCTTTTGATAATACAGAATACATCCGTGACTCGATTTCGGAGGTCCAGCAAACCATCTTCATTGCTTTTGGCCTGGTGGTGCTGATCATCTTTTTCTTCCTCAGAGACTGGCGAACAACCTTTATCCCGGTGATCACAGTGCCTATAGCGCTGATAGGATCATTCTTTTTCATGTACGCACTTGGGTTTTCTATCAATGTGCTTACCCTGTTGGGGATCGTGCTGGCCATCGGACTGGTGGTCGATGACGCCATTGTCGTTCTGGAAAATATATACACAAAGATCGAGGACGGTATGGAACCCCATGAAGCCGGTAAAAAAGGTACGGCAGAGATATTTTTTGCGGTCATTTCCACAACGGTCGCCCTTACGTCCGTATTTTTCCCCATTGTATTCCTTCAGGGTCTCACAGGTCGGTTATTCCGTGAGTTTGGGATCACGGTTGCTGTTGCCGTGGTCATTTCCTCGTTTGTCGCTTTGACACTCACTCCGATGTTGTCCTCTACCATGTTGAAGAAACGGGAAAGGAAACAGTGGATCTACGAGGCAACCGAACCCTTCTTCATCTGGATCAATCAAAAATATAACAATGCCCTTGAAAGCTTCATGCGCAATCGCTGGCTTTCCGGGTTGATCATAGTGATAGCCACCGGACTGATCTACCTGTTCGTTCAGATCCTTCCTTCAGAGCTTGCCCCGCTGGAAGACCGGGGGGTGTTCAGGGTTATATCCACAGGGCCTGAAGGTGCAACCTTTGAGTATATGGATGACTATGCCATGGAAATGACCGAGATCATTCAGACCGAGGTACCCGAAGCCGAGTCGATCATTACAATAACTTCACCGGGCTTTACGGCATCAGCCTCTGTGAATTCGGCATTCATCATCGCCAAACTCTCAGATGCAGATGAGAGAAAACGTTCCCAGCGTGAGATCGTACAGACGATCACTCCCATGATCCAATCCAGTCCTAAGGCCAGGTCTTTTGTGATCGAACCCCCATCCATTGGAAGCCGGTTTGGAAGCCTTCCTGTCAGCTATGTGATCCAGGCCCGCGAGCTGAATGAACTGAAAGAGGTATTGCCGGAATTCCTCGCAAAAGCAAATGAAAGCGGGAAATTCAATTTTGTAGATGTAGACCTGAAATTCACAAAGCCTGAGCTGGGCGTAAGGATCGATCGTGAAAAGGCCCAAAGCATGGGTGTTTCTGTCCGCGATATTGCACAGACGCTGCAACTGAGTCTGAGCGGAAACCGATTTGGTTACTTTGTAATGAATGGAAAACAATATTATGTCATCGGCCAGTTGGAAAAGAGCAACCGGAATGAGCCCCTTGACCTGAGATCTATTTATGTCAAAGCCAGAAATGGGGATATCGTTCAGCTTGATAACCTGATCAGTACAGAGGAGCGATCGACACCTCCTCAACTTTTCCACTATAACCGATTCACGTCTGCTACGATCTCAGCTTCGCTGGCTAATGGGGTGTCCCTTGGTGAAGGGATCGAAGAAATGGACCGGGTAGCTGATGAAGTTCTGGATGACCGTTTTCAGACAGCTTTATCTGGTCAATCTCTTGAATTTCAGCAAAGTTCTGGGAATCTGTATTTCGCTTTTGCATTGGCGCTTGTCCTTATTTACCTGGTACTTGCAGCCCAGTTCGAAAGTTTCAGAGATCCGCTGACCATCATGTTTACGGTTCCGTTGGCTCTTTCAGGCGCTCTGCTTACCATATGGTATTTCAATGAAACCCTTAACATCTTCTCTCAGATTGGTATGATCATGCTGATTGGTCTGGTCACCAAAAACGGCATCCTTATCGTGGAATTTGCGAATCAGAGAAAAGCCATGGACATGGGAATTATGGAATCAATCATGGGTGCAGCAAAAATGCGATTCCGACCCATCCTGATGACCAGCCTTTCTACCATCCTTGGCATCCTTCCGATTGCACTGGCCCTCGGAGCAGGATCAGAAAGTCGGGTTTCCATGGGGATTGCCGTCATTGGGGGGATGATCCTGGCTACCTTCCTCACTTTATTCGTCATTCCCGCGATCTATTCATTTTTGACCAGTAAAGAAAAACGCCTATCAAGAGTATGACGCGATACCTCTTAATACTATTAAGTTCCGCAGCAATAGCTCAGGAAACAGATTCGTCCTGGACATTGCAGGAAGTCGTTGCCATTGCTTTGGAAAACAACTATGATATCCGGCTGGAACGAAATAACCTTGAGATTGCTCAGAATAACAATTCCTTAGGTAATGCCGGTTTTCTTCCGACGGTCGAACTGACCGGAAGCGCCAATCAAACGATACAGGATACCGAACTTGAATTTGCCAATGGTGAAGGTCAGTCAAGGACAGGGGCTGTCACTACCTCGTACAATGCCGCAGCAGGCTTGAGCTGGACACTGTTCGATGGCCTTAGGATGTTCGCTACCAGGGATAAGCTGGCTGAGATCCAGCAATCCAACGAACATGCTTTTCAGGCACAATTACAACTCACCGTATCAAACGTGATGAAAGCATTTTACAACACTGCCCTGGAGCAGGAAAGGCTGGGTCTTCTGGAGAATACACTCCGTTTATCTGAGGAAAGGGTGATCATCAGCCAGAATAAATATGAAGTTGGGAAAGGAAGTAAGCTTGAATATCTGCAGGCTCAGGTAGATTACAATGCTGATCAATCAGCTTATGTCCGACAAAAGGAAATCATTTCCATCAGAAAATTTCAATTGATAGAATTTCTTGCCTTGCAGGAAAGTGAGATTGGATTTTCACTGGATTATGATTACGACCTTCTGGAGCCGGTGACTGAAGAGATGGTCGTTGAATCTGCTGTTCGCAACAATCCTGACCTTCGATTCCTGGAAAGTGACCGGGAAGTAGCACTTCTCTCTAAAGTGGAACTCGAAAGACAACAGTGGCCTTCCCTGGATTTTAACCTCGGATATTCCTATTCCAACCTGAATGCTGAGGCAGGATTTCTAGTGAGTAACCAGTCAAACGGACTCAACTATGGGCTTTCCGCACGTATGACCCTTTTTGATGGTCTGAATCAAAAGAGGTCCATTCAAAATGCGCGAATCCAGGCCGAATCCACGCAGCTGATGTATGAGCAGGCCCGGTCACAATTGATCACCTCCGTGCGGTCAGGCTATTTAACGCTAAAAAATGCTGTAGAGTTGACCGAACTGGAATATCAGAACCTTGAGGTCGCCCGGGAAAACGAACAGATTGCCTTTGAACGGTACAGGATAGGTAAGTCCAACCCTTTGGAACTTCGTGAAGCTCAAAACAACCTCCTCAATGCAGAGGTAAGATACCTGGAATCTAGAAATGCGGCCAAGATCGCAGAGATTGAGCTCAGGAGGCTGAGCGGCATGCTGCTTCAGCAGGCTGAGTGAGAAATGTGTGATTAAAGACCAGATTTATTCACTAAGGAGGTTTTGCTTCGCTTAATTCGGCGTTTTGATTAAATTAGCTTTATGGCGTTTGAAAACGGGTATGTGCTTTCCTTTCCTCCCCATCTGCAGTTTTCTGATGATGAACTATTTCAATTCTGCCAGCAGAACCCCGATCTGAACATTGAAAGGGATAACAATCAAAATATCATCATTATGTCACTGACCGGTAGCTTGTCTGGTGCCTATACCAGTTGTATACTTATCGAGTTGGGAATATGGAACAAGTCGAGCAAATTAGGTCATGTTTTTGACTCCTCTACCGGGTTTACCCTCCCAGACGGTTCCATGCGCTCCCCCGATGTATCCTGGGTTTCCAACAAACAATGGGATGCACTCTCTCCTGATCAAAAAAGAAAATTTGCCCCGGTCTGTCCGGAGTTTGCAGTAGAAGTGAAGTCCCCTGGCGACAAGCTGGAGGAATTGAAAAAGAAGATGCAATCATACCTCAGTAACGGTGCGCTACTTGGCTGGCTCTTTGACGTGGATAATGAAACTGTTTGGGTCTACTCACCTGGTCAGGAAGTGAGCGTTATTTATGGCTACAACAAGAACTTAAAAGCTGATGACACGCTTCCCGGATTTGAAATGGACTTGAGGTTGCTCAAGGAAAAGCAGAAATAAAAGCTTCAAATCCTTTGCCATTTACAAACTTCGATGCAGCTCCCGGTGTGGGAATTCATGGCAAGTTTAGTAACTTTCAATATTCATTTAATATTTTAGGCTAACCACAACAGAATCAATCACATTTACCCATGAAGAACTTTGTCCTATTCTTATTTTCATTACTTCTTGCTTTTTCCACTTTTGGTCAAAAAACACCAACGGGGAATCCTTCCGATTTCAAAGTAAAAACCTGCCTGCATTCCGTCAGCTACCTGGGTGTATGGCGTGGGCAAACTCCACTAAGTGTAGATGAATTCCTACTGAAAGCCAAGGAATTAGGTTATGAGGGAGTGATGTTAGTGGCTAAGCGACCCCATGTATCACCCCACGATTACGATAAAGCAGCAAGAAAAAAGCTAAAGGCAAGAATTGAATCCCTTGGCCTTGAACTGGTCGGCCTGGCAGGATACACAGATTTTACCGCCGGAATTGACAAACCGGGGATCCCCAATGCCGAGATACAGGCTGCCTGGGTCGGCGAGATCGCAGAGCTGGCCAAAGACCTTGGTACAGATATGGTCCGGATCTTCACGGGATATGAAAGGCCGGGAATCCCTTATGATAAGCAATATGCAGAGGTAGTTGCCGGATTGAAGATGGCAGGTAAACTGGCTGCTGAACACGGTGTAACCCTGGCCGTTCAAAACCATCACGACATTGCTTTACATCACGATGCCATGTCATGGCTCCTAAGAGAGGTAGATATGCCCAATGTGATGGCCGGCTGGGATGCCTGGTCGCCCACTTTAGAGGGTTTGTCCAAAGAAGAACTTCGGGAATCCATCATGACCATGAAGCCTTATATAGTTAACACCATCGCTGCTGATTATGTGACACAGGAGAGATACACTTACACACATAGTTTAACGAATTACGAAGCTCAAAAACCTGTAATGCGTGCCGTACCCATGGGTGAAGGGATCATCGACTACAAAACCTGGTTCGATGCATTAAAAGATATCGGATACCAGGGCTGGATCGTGTATGAAATGTGCGAAGTGCTGGATGGCGGAGGATCTATCGAAAATCTTGACAAAACCGGACGGAAATTCATAGAATATATGCAGCAGTATAAATCATCGCTGTAACCGCGTCTGATGAGAAGAGGTATCCTATTATTCCTTATACCGTTCATCTCATTTCAGGGTTGTAAAGACCTCAAGGAATCTCCCAAACCTAACATCCTGTTCATCTACACAGACGATCAGGCTGCATGGGGAACAGGCGTGAGCGGAAATGATCAGATCCATACTCCGCACATCGATCAGCTGGCTGCTGAAGGCGCTTATTTTCCTAATTCATTTGTCACCACCCCTGTATGTAGCCCGGCCCGGGTAAGTCTCATGACCAGCCAGTATGCCAGTGAGTATGGCGTCTATGACTTCATTCCGCAGATCGGCCACAGGCTCTATGATCCGGGGGTTGAAATTGGCCTTTCACCGGAAAGTATCACTTTTCCCGAAGTGCTGCAGCAAGCCGGCTACACAACCGGTCTGGTGGGAAAATGGCATGTTGGTATCTGGGAGCAAAATGGTCCCAAAACCTACCATCCAACCAATCATGGTTACGACTACTTCATGGGCCTGACTGGTGGCGGCACCAGACCGGTGGATCCGGTCCTGGAAAAAGACGGGGTAGAACAACAGTTTGAGGGATTGACCTGCGACATTTTAACAGATCATGCCATCGGATTCCTGAAGGAGCAGCATGAAAAGCCCTTTCTGCTAAGCCTCCATTATCGTGCACCTCATGCGGCATGGCTGCCGGTAGCTGACGAGGACTGGGCTCCATATGATACCTTAGACCCTGAAATCCCAAATCCTGATTTCCCGGATCTTGATGTTGAAAAGGTCAAAAGAAAATTGAAGGAATACATGGCCAGTATCAGCGGTGTAGATCGAAATGTCGGCAGAATATTAGAACTGCTTAAGGAGCTTAACATTGATTATAAAACCATTGTGGTCTTCACCTCGGACCATGGATACAACATGGGTCATCATGGCATAGAGCATAAAGGGAATGGATACTGGATCACAAAAACCGGGCATCCTGCACAAGGCAATCTGGCAAAGAACTCCAGACCAAACATGTATGACCAGTCATTAAGGGTACCCGCCATCATCAGGTGGCCGGGCATTGTGGAGCCGGGAGTGATCATCCATGAAAATATGACCAATCTGGACTGGTACCCCACGCTCCTGGAAATGGCTCATACGAATTTTCCACCTGGTCAGATCATCAGGGGAAGAAGTCTGGTCCCGCTTTTAAAGGGAAAATCATTGTCATGGGATCCCGATATTTATGCAGAATATAGCATGATCAATTATAGCAAAGCCTATATGAGGACGTATCGAACGCCGGAATGGAAACTCACCCTGGACTTTCTCAATCCCGACAGACATGAGCTTTACCACCTGACCAAAGACCCCGGGGAAACCCAAAATCTCATCAACAAAAACAGTGAAGAAGTGAAAACGGTCATCAATAACCTGACCGGAAGGATCAGAGCAAAAATGCGTTTATTGGGCGATACACTTTCCATGTCCCGGCTATCCGCGTCAATCATTCAGTAACCTGACTTCCCCACCAGTCATCATTGGGTCGATAATCAGCGGATAGCATTTCCAATCGCTGGCTTTCCAGTCGTGGCAGGAGCTCATTTACAATATATGCTCTTCGCTCTTCTGCTTTTTCTTCATCGTACATAGGGTCCGGCTCAGGAAACTGAGCATTTACCTCTTTGAGCCAGGTCATCAGTGCCCTCTCCATGGCTTCGGTCTTTTCCGGTAATCCGGCGGCAATATCTTTTTGCTCCGACGGATCACTGCTTAAATCATACAGTTCATTGCGCCCGTCCTCCCAGTAATGGATCAATTTCATATCATTTACCTGAATGATAGAAGAGGGATTTCCTCCCTGATTTCCATAGTGAGGATAGTGCCAGTACAGTGACCGATCTGGTATATCCATACCCTTCAAAAGTGGAACCAGACTAAGTCCATCACTATGCTGATCCGGTATCCGGTCGATGCCACACAGTTCTAGAAGCGTAGGAAAAAAATCCGCTCCGGTCACCGGTGTATCAATTTGTCTGATCTCATCCAGCCAGGGTACATATATAAAGTAAGGTTCACGGATACCTCCCTCCCACTGATAGCCTTTGCCTCCTCTGAGGGGTGCATTGGACGTAGCAAAAGCATCTCCTGAGGCCACACCACCATTGTCTGAAGTAAATACCACTACGGTGTTTTCCTCCAGCCCGTTTTCCTTCAGGGCCTGAAGCACAAGACCTATGGCATCGTCCATGGTCTCCAGAAGTCCTGCATATACAGGATTGTCCTGGTTTAACCGAATGGGTAACACCCGCTCCATCTCAAAACCTGTGGAGTCAATGCCCATTTCCATGGCCTTTTTTTGGTACTTCTGCCACTTTTCCTGTGTGGTTTGAATGGGAGCATGTACGGCGTAAAAAGAGAGATAGGCGAAGAAGGTGGAATCCTTATTTTCTGAAATAAATTTTGCAGTCTCACGACCGAGACGCATGGAAAGATTCTCTCCTGGCGTATTGCTTTCAAGTTTTGGATTTGTCCAGGGCGCAAAAAATCCCCCCCGGGGGCTTCCTACCTCCCAGCCACCTTTGTTAATGTCAAATCCATGATCCTCAGGGTATGATCCTTCGTCACCCAGATGCCATTTACCGGCAAAGAAGGTCTTATATCCATTCTCTTTCATCACTTCAGGCAGTACTTTGTCACTGGCAGGCAGTTCATGACGGTAAGATGCGGGCAGCAATTTGTCATGTCTGTTATGGGTTCTCCAGTCTTCACCTGTCTTGGCTCCTATCCAGTCAGTGATACCGTGTCTGGCAGCAAACTGACCGGTCATGATCGTTGCACGGCTCGGGCTGCAAACCCTGCTGCCGGCATAGCCACGTGTAAAGATTGCGCCTTTGGTGGCAATCTGATCAATATTTGGGGTTTCATAATATTCGGAGCCCATTACACTCAGATCCCTTGCCCCAAGGTCATCAGCCAAAATAAATACCACATTAGGCCTTCGCTTTTCCTCTTGTGGATTACAGGAGATCAAAAAGATCGCAAAGAATGATAAGCAAATCACAGGAGTAATTTTCAATAGCATAGGTTGTTGGTTTTTTTGTTTTCGCTAAAGATAATCATTACCACGAAAGTGACCGGCGAATAGCCTGGACAGTCCAAAAATTAGCTAGGTCTGTGTGATTCACTGGACAATCCTTTAGGTAGATCACTTAGATCATTTCGGTCATTTACCTGATTGAATCAAACAACACATTCCCTTTAATTTGAAATTTGAAAATAATCATATAAATCATCATGCTTACAATCTTTCAGCAAATCAAGCACAGATACATTTTCGATCTGTTGGACTTTGACAACAACGGCTATATAGAAGAAGCTGATTTTCAGGAAATCGCAGAAAACCTTTGCATGGTAAGGGGAGAAGAAGTAGATACAGAAGAGTCACGGGAAATCGTTCAACAGTGTATGAAGCTATGGGAGGGACTGGCTTACTATATCGATGCAAATAAAGACAATCAATGTACGGTCAAAGAATGGTTTACATTCATAGAGAACCAGTTGATCAATACGGATCACGACGAAGTTTCAATGTTCTTGGATAAAACTGTAAGCGGCATTTTTGATCTGTATGACATAAACAGTGATGGTAATATCTCCTGGCAGGAGTACCTTGATATATTCCTTTCCTTTAGGTTAAACGCCAGTCTGGTTGCAAAATCATTCAGAATCCTGGATACTAATAATGATAAATCACTGTCCAGGCAGGAGGTAATTGATGCCATTTCACAATTCATGATCAGTGATGATATCAATCTTCCCGGTAACTGGATCTTTGGCAATTTATATGATCGTGCAGCATAGGTATTTTTTTGTTCCAGGGGTTTTTAAGTTTAGTTACCCTAACCTCTCCGTTTGACGGAGAGGTTTTCACATGAATTAAAGATATGATCATAAAAAAGACAGGTTATCATCAGTACTACGTGATTTTACCTAAAGGCAATTCAGACCTTTAGCTTAAATAAAATTACGATGATCTCAGTATTGTCTCCTCTTAAAACTAGTAGGATTTTTGACTTATGACCCAAAGAGATAATTGTACCAAACTCCTTTTCCTGCAAAGGATTAAAAATATGAACTGCAGGTGAAGGCCCATAAAAGGATTTCAATATCACATATAACCACTCAACCGAAAAACTAACAAAGCATAATAAAAGATCATGGGAAAAAGAATTTTAATCGTAGATGACTCGCCATATATGAGGTCAATCATCAAGTCAGCAGTCATTGAAAAAGGTTTTGAAGTTGTGGGTGAAGCCGGTGATGGTGAAACGGCTATAGGGCTTGCCATGGGCCTAAACCCGGACCTCATCACCCTGGATAACGTTTTGCCGGACATGATGGGACTTGAGATCTTACGAAAACTACACGAAGAGCAATTGAGCTCTAAGGTCGTGATGGTGAGTGTGGTTGGCCAGCAAAACATGGTCAACAAGGGCATCGAAATGGGTGCTGCTGCTTATTTGATGAAACCTTTCACCTCTGAAAGTTTGCTAGAAACAATAAACAAAGCACTCTGACCCGATAAACCAAAGTTGAATAATTGCAGAGGAAGCAGCCAGAAAAAATGAAACAGTTACATGATCTTTCGATTAAAAGAAAATTTGCCATCGTGCTGATCCCTTTGGTCGTAACGATCATATGTTTTGATTTCCTACATATCAGACACGATTATTATGATTTTCAGGATGCCAGGAGATTAAACAAAGCTATAGACATCGGCGTGGAGATCAGTCACGTCGTGCATGAAATCCAGAAGGAAAGAAGCATATCCGTTGGATTCCAGGCCAATCATGGTAAGGCATTCAAAAATAAACTGTATGAGCAACGAAGTCGGACAGACAGCATTTTGGAACTGCTGTATACAGAACTGCGAGGTCAGAAATATAAGGAACTGCTGGTCAATCATCGTCATGACCTTCAGAATATGAAGTTACAACTTGGCCGGCTGAATGAACTCAGGGTTCAGGTCGACGATCATTCTCTTGAGACCAGGCAGATCATTACTTATTTTTCAGAAATCAATAAGGCGGCGCTATATACCGTCAACCAATTGATCAATGAAACCAGGGACAAAGCTGCTGCTCAGCAGGTTCATGCCATCATCTACTTCCTTGAGGCCAAGGAATATGCCAGCACGGAAAGAGCTCTGGGAACGCACATCTTTTCAACCTTAAATCGCAGTAAAAATATCTCGGCGGAATTTGCCTCGGTCATAGCTGCTCAGGAAGCATATATAGAAGCATTTCTTACCATTGCTGATCAGCCCTCAGCCGAATTCTATCACCGGATTATGCAAGGGACGGACATCGATGAAGTATCAAATTTCCGCAAGAAACTGGGTGAATCGGAAAGATCCGGTGTGGATCCCGGCATATGGTACCGGGTGATCACAAGCAAGATCAATTCGATGAAAAGAGTGGAGGATTTTATGCTGGAATACATGCACACCTATACGGAAAGTATGGCCAGAGAAGCAAAAAACAGCTTTATCCTTTTTTTACTTCTGGACTTTCTCATTGGCCTGATCACCTTCTCACTTGTTGCGATGATCGTACATAAGCTGATCAAAAATGTTGGTATCCTGGAAAAATTCACATCAGGCTTCGTCAAAGGGAATATCAATAACCGTGTAAAGATTGATACAAGGGATGAGATTGGCCATTATGCAAAAACTTTCAACCTGATGCTGGATACAATCTCCAGAACCCAGAGCGATTTGCGGAAAGAAAAGCAGAAGGCTATGTATATGTATGAAAACATCTACAAAAAAGCTGAAGTGGTTTTTCAGAATGTGGAGCAGGGGATCTTCCTCCTCGACAAAGAGCTTAAAATCAGCAATTTATACTCCAAATCAGTGGAGCGGATCTTTGGCAATAAGATCATAGCCAATGAGAACTTCTGTACGTTCATGCGTCCGAGGATTACCCAGAGAGATTATGAGGCGCTGGAAATGTTCATGAAGCATCTTTTTAATCCGGATATGGATGAGGATGTCCTGAATCAGCTTAATCCCATCGAAGAAGTAAAGATCTTCATTACCACCAATGGGGTGGTCATCACCAGATACCTTAGGGTCTCATTCACCAGGATCACAAAGGGTCAGGAGATCAATAATATTCTGGTAACGATCACCGATGATACTGAGTCCGTTTTGATGCAAAAGCAAATGGAGGAATCCGAGCAGAAAAAGAAAAAAGACACGGAATACCTACTAAACATTCTCAATATAGAACCTGATATCCTTCAGGACTTCATTGCCGAAACACGTGCAAGCTTACATGAGATCTCAGAAAAGTACGAGCAACATACGGACGAAAATCTAAATGGTCTACTGGAGTATACCTTCAGGATTATTCATAAGATCAAGGGAAACGCATTGAGTATCGGTATTGAGCTGGTAAGTGAGAAGATCCATGAAACAGAGGAAACTATTCTGGCGCTGATGCATGCATCCGTGACCGCTGATAAGTTTCTTACAGTTTTATATGAGCTTGAAGAGGTAGATAAAATACTCGTAGACATGAACAAAATGCATCTGAAGGTCATTGATGTCTATGATAAGCTTCAGAGTAAGGAGCAGAATGCCTCCAATGACAAACTGCGTGAAACCATCAGGGCAGGATTTGCCTCTTTATGCAAATTCACCAGAAAAAAGATTGACCTGGATCTTTCCATAGACAACAATATCCACCTCTCTGAGGAATATAACAGGTCCATCAAAGATATGCTTGTTCAATTGATCAGGAATTCCATCTCTCACGGTATCGAAGAACCAGACGAACGAAGAGAAAAAGGAAAATCTGATAAAGGTAAGATCTCGATTTCCATTCATAAGCCGGACTTTGACAGTCTGGTAATCTCATATGAAGATGATGGAAGAGGCCTTGACCTCGGTGAAATCAAAAGTCGTGCGTTAGCAACCGGGCTGATCAGACCGGAAGAAAGCGAACAGCTGAAAGAAGATCAGGTGGTTGACTTGATTTTCCAGGGGGAATTTTCAACCACGATGAATGCTGATCAGCTTTCCGGAAGAGGTCAGGGAATGGGCGTGGTAAAGGCCATCATTAAAGGACTCAATGGAGAGCTTAAAATAGACTTCGGTAAGCATCAGTTCTTCAGGGTGGTGATCAATCTGAAGATGTTGAACGTAAGAAAAATGGAAAGAGTAGCCTGATGAAAAGCAACCGGGACCAAAGAATGGAAAGGAGGAGCATGTCATGAAACTTTTGATTGTAGACGATTCTACCATTATGCAAAGAACCATTGAAAGGACGCTGGTCGGGTACGGGCTTGAAATTGTCGGTACTGCTTCCAATGGATCCATTGCATTGGAAATGGTAAAAGCGTACAAACCTGACCTGATCACCCTTGACATCACCATGCCGGAGATGGACGGCATCACGTGTCTTGAAAGGATCATGGCTATACATCCCTCCGCCAGGGTCATGATGATCACTGCTTTAGCCGACAAGCTTACCGGACTCCGTGCCCTCGAAAAGGGGGCCCGTGGATTTATCTTCAAGCCCGTGGATACCGCAAAGCTGTCCGCAGCATTTGAAAAACTACTAAACAGTAACTGATGAATGTAAGAAAAGAGGAGTTTGAAAGTACCTGTAAGCTGTTTATTGATTCGGTGTCTAATTATTTCAAAGTACTTACGACTCAGGAATCAGAAATAAGTGTACCCTACCTGAAGGAAACTGAAAAGCTACAATTGAAAGAGTTTACCGGAATGATTGGAATCTCCGGAAACAAGAAGGGTTACGTCTGTTTTTCAGCGGATAAGGATCTCCTGGAAGACCTGATCAGCGTGTTCATCGGACTGGAAGATCCCGAAGTGGAAGATATCATGGATATGGCTGGTGAAATATCCAATGTGATCGCCGGCAATATTCGCGCCAACATGGGCACCGATTTTGTGATCTCGGTCCCTCTGGTATTCAAAGGACAGCCAGAGGAGCTCAAATTTCCGGGCGATACATTCGTGTATGTGATCCCTGTGAAATGGAAAGAGCACCTCGCATCTGTGGTAGTCGGTTTACAATAAACATTTATTCCAATGACCAATCAGGCAGACATAAAAGAAATCAGTGGCATAGGTATCGATGCCATTCAGTCCAGTCTTGCCAGGATTGAAGATGGAACCCGCAAGAATTACTTCTCACTTCTCCCATCACCTGAATTAATCAGGAAAAGCATTCCTCAATCTTTCGTGATCATCAATCCGATGAGCACGGTAGGTGGAGATGGATACTGGTTTGCTGAAAATGACAGTGGAATACTGATTGCGGTTTTTGATTGCATGGGTCATGGCCACATTGCCAGCATGATGACCAGGTTTTATATCAAACTACTCAAAAAGACCATCGACAGAAGAGGCATCTTCTTCCCTAGCGAAGTGCTTCACGAATTGCACACTGCTGTAAAGGAAAGATTCTGTAACAATAAAAAATCCCTGCTGGGTACGGGGGCTGATTTCGGTGTTGTCAGGATCAACAAAAAGATCCGTGAAATGGAGTTTGCTGGTGCAAAAATGAACCTCTACGAGGTAGCCGATCATCAGCTGTCTATCCTTAAAGGGGATCGAATTCAGGTAGGAGAATTCTTTGAGCACAAACATGAATATTTGACCCACATCATTGACCTGAAAAAAAGGAAAAAGTCCAGGTTTTACCTGTTCAGTGATGGTGTTACCGACCTGGTCGGTGGCCCTGAAAATAAAAAGTTAGGCAGTCAGAGACTTAAGAAATTACTCGAATCAAATTATTCATATAGCATGGAAGATCAAAAAATACGGATCTCTTCGGCCCTGGCGAAGTGGCAGGGATCTCATTCCGCATTGGATGATGTGTTGTTGTTTGGTTTTGCCTTTCATCAGTAGGGTTCATATGTAGCATAAATATTAACAGGGGCCTTCTAAGCGTTTTAGCGTAGTTCGTTTTACGGATAACCCTGTATTGATCAAAAATGTGTATGCAGGTAATTTTATTATGGAAATACTCAAAGATGCTAAAATTGATTTTAGCATGAAATGATTCTTATGATCATCTGAGAGCATGGAAACCTCTATCAACCACCAAATCGAAAAAAGGTCCAAAGACCAGAAAAATTTCAACATCCTGTATGTGGATGCTGAGGAGGTACACCGGCGAATTTTCAGAAATGATTTCTGCCGAAACTATAAGCTCTTTCTTGCTGGCTCAGCTTCAGAAGCTCTTCGAATTTTGGAGGAAATTGAGGTCCATCTCATGATGATCGATCCGGGACTTGACGACATGTGCGGAGTTGAGCTTTTACAAAAAGCTGTGAAGATCAATCCGGAGATCATCAAAATAATGATCTCTGCCAGGGAGGATGCACAGCTGATCATCAAAGCAGTGAATGCAGTAAAAATCGACAAATACCTGACAAAGCCATGGAATAAGATAGTGCTGAAGGAGATCATGGACAAGGAATTGATGAAATTCCGTCCAATCGAACCCTTTACCCTGGATGACCTGCCACACCTCAACTTCCAGTCAAGGATCGGGGATGAGATCCTGGCCGAAAACTGTGAAGTAGGAGATCCGCTTTCAAATATTTTCAGAAACTCATTCGAAATCAAAAATTATCCCTATGAAAGCCGTTCCAACTTCCAATGGGTCGGTCAAAGTAAAAACGGGCATAAGGTGGTGATCCTCCTCAACATGATCCAGCTTAAAAAAGATCAGGAGGAAATTAAGAGATGTATGGCTCAGTCCATTGAGGAGGTACTTGAAGAACAGGATAAAGCACTGGATTCAGCATTAATTGACAAAATAACTTCCTGCTACCGGACTCATCTTACGAAGGTTACACAAAAGGAAAATCGGAGTGAACTGAATATCTGTGCATTATTTATCCATGAGGATCAGGATAGTGTTCAGTATTTCTCAAATTATCATGGATTAAAACTTTTTGACCGGTCGCTCAATCAATTTAAAGAGTCGGAGTCGGGTGATTTCAGTTATCATGAAATCAGCAGGATCTTTATTTTTTCAGATACTTTCAATGCTCACTGTCTGGGAGATCTGACCTATAGCCAACTGATCAACGAATCCATAGAAATGGATCTGGAGCGGCAGGGACATTTCCTGGAAATGGAAGTGCTTAATTCCCCTTTAATTGCATCAAATGTCTCGATCGTCGGTATTGAAATAAACAATAGTAACAATCATCTTCATACCCTTTAAACGAATTGGTTAAACACCCTGATATATCGAAATAAATAAAGCAAATTCATCTAAATCATATAGTATCCACCTTAACACAAACAAATGTCACTGAACAGCAGAAAAACATGCATCATTATCGAAGATAACCCTGCATTTGTCAAGATCCTGGAAATTTTTATCAAGCGGTTGGGCAACCTGGATATCGTCAGTTGTCATGATGATTCCCTGAAGTCTGCAGTATCCATTTTCAGATATAAACCTGACCTGATCTTCCTTGATATCAGCATCTCAGGCTTAAATGGTCTTGAAATGATGGAAACACTCGAATACAAGCCAAAAACCATTGTGATTTCCAATCATTCGGACGAGTGCCTTGAGGCATACTCAGACGTGCGGGTGGATGCCTTCATGCAAAAACCTGTCAACTTTGAACAATTTAAAGAAGTCGTTGAGACGGTCCTGAATTCAGATGTCGCAGTTATCTAATACGTCCCTTCCAGACATTAAAAGCGAAATTTGCAGAGCGGTCTGGGATGCTTATGATGAGGCCCTGATCTTATTCAGCAGGGAGGGCAAGGTATTGATGATCAATAAAAGAGCTGAAAAAATGTTTGGGTATGATCAGGAAGAGATCTCCGGCACATCACTCTCAGACATTTTACCTGAGATAAACCAGGGAAACAAATCAAAAGCACCGAATGATCTATTATCCGGGGGAAGAGGATTCATCGAGGCCAATCAGGAAAAGGTGATTACAGCTATCAAAAAAGATCAGACCGAATTTTATGTCAACATCCGGTTAAGTGACCTGGAGTCAGGGGGTGAAAAGCTGAGTGCAGCCTTTATCAGAGATATCTCTATCAAGGAAAGTCTCGAATTGAGGTCTTATAAAATGGTTGGTGAAATTCAGGATTATTCAATCGTATTCCTTGATGCCCAGGGGGATATCACCGATTGGAACAAAGGGGTGGAAAGAATTCTTGGATACCAGGAGAATGAACTGATCACCAAAAACTACAGACTTTTCTTTTCTGATGAAGACCAGGGTGCCTTTAAACCGGAAATGCTGCTGGAAAAAGCCGATGTGAACGGAAGGGCTGAGTATGAAGGGTGGTTGAAAAGAAAAAATGGAGATCTTTTCTGGGCTTCCGTTGTCCTCACCGCCATCTATGATAATCGGGATAAGGTGCTAGGCTACTCAAAAATCACCCGCGACCTCACTGAAAGAATGCAGATCGAGCAGATGATAAGAACTCAGGCTGACGAACTGCAGGAAAAAAACAGGGAGCTTGAAAATTTCACTTATATCGCTTCTCATGATCTTCAGGAACCTTTGAGTACCGTGACTAGCATGATCGAACTTATCAGGGAAGAGGCCGAAATGCAGTTCAACAAAGACACAGAGCTTTATTTTTCTTTCATCGATGAAGCCGCTGAACGGATGAGAAACCTGATAAAAGGCCTGTTGAACTATTCAAGGCTGGGTCGAAACAGAGAATTATCTTCCGTTAATTTACAGGAACTTATTGATGACGTTCAGTCAGACCTGCACAACCGAATCAAATCCCAAAATGCCAGGATAGAAATTGCAGATCCACTTCCGGAGATCAGAGGCTTTTCTGTGGAGATGAGACTTTTGTTTCAAAACATCATCGGAAACGCCCTAAAATTCTCTTCTCCTCACCGAAGACCAATCATTCGTATCCGTGCCAGTGAAGAGGATCAGCACTGGAAATTTGCCATTAGCGATAATGGTATAGGTATCAAAGAAAACTACCTGTCCAGGATCTTTGTGATCTTCCAACGCCTCAATGACAAAAAGCTCTATGAGGGCGATGGTATCGGTCTTGCACACTGTAAAAAGATTGTGGAAATACACGAGGGAAAGATTTGGGCAGAATCTGTGTTTGGCCAGGGGACGACCATTTGTTTTACAATTTCCAAAAACCTTAAATCATTTCCAGAAATCGCTAATATCCCCTCAGCGGTACTGGCAAAATAAGCCCTCATTCTTTCATATGAAACTCAACTCAATACTGTTAGTGGACGATAACGCTGCTACAAATCTCGTGCACCACAAAATTATCCTCAAGAGCGGCATCACGGATCATGTGTTCGTCTGCAGATCAGGGGAAGAAGCCTTCGATTTCCTGATTGGGTGTAATGCTGAAACGGACATCTCTGCCAAAGCTCGAAAAATGCCGGACCTGATCCTTCTGGATATCAATATGCCCGGTATGTCAGGATGGGATTTCATGGAGGAGTACGAGCAGATCAATCTGATCGGTTATGAGCCCATGATCTTTATGCTTACCACATCATACAATCCGGATGACAACTTCAAAGCGGATGCCCATGAGTATGTCCAGGGTTTTCTCAATAAACCACTTACTATTGACATGCTTAAAAGAGTAGTGGAAAGATATTTCAACGAGAAAATGCTGAAGGTATAGTTTTCTGAACTGTTAATCACAGAGGTTTTCGCTCAAAGCCAGCTTTACCAAACTCGCCACATTTTTTACCTTCAGCTTTTTCATGATGTTGGTGCGATGCGTATCTACGGTACGTATGCTGATAAAAAGCTCCGCAGCTATTTGCTTATTGCTCAAACCCTTGACGAGGTTGTTGATGATCTCTTTTTCACGGGAAGTGAGATTGTACTTGGCAGAGGACTTTGAAGCGAGCATGGACTGGGCCAGCACATTTGAAACCTCCTGGGTCAGGTACCTCTCACCCTGATGGATCGTTTCTATTGCTTTTATTAATTCATTCTCATCTGCATTCTTGGGAAGATAACCCAAAGCCCCATATTCGAAACTTTTCATGATATACTCCGAATCCTTATGCATGGAGAGGATGAGAATTTTAACATCAACTTCCTTTTCCCCCAGCTTTTTTAATAGCTCAATACCGTTGAAATCCGGCATACTGATATCACAGATCAGGATATCGGGTGATAGCTCATCAATCATTCTGATAGCTTCTCTCCCATTGTTGGCTTCACCGACCACCTCGATTCCAGGCTGCCCGGACAACAGGTATACAATGCCCTCCCTTGCCACGAGGTGATCATCTGCAATGACTAACCGTATCGTTCCTTCTTTCACTGTAGCCGAATCCGAAGACCCTATTGTATTCATACGAGAATTTATTCTTATGACAGATGCTGGTTCCGTATTCTATCAATATTTGTAATTTAACAAAATGTGCAGAGAACCAATATAGGCTAATTTACTCAAACCTCTAGGTACAAAAGCCCATAAATTTAAATAAATGGACGAGCTCTGACACTAAAGTAGTGATTATTTTTGAACCATTCAGTTGGTCAAACGTTGTGTCTGTATTTTTATAAGTTAGTTTTGATGAGCAGATAATAAATCGTCAAATTAATTAGCCTGAGACAAAAAATTAAAATTGATTCTACCTAACTTAGTTTTATTCAAATCTGAGGTGAATTGAATATTGAATTCAAAGTGATTGCGCATTAGAGTATGAAAAAAATTCTTGTTGTAGAAGACTCAGCGGTTGTCAACCAACACATATGCGTAATTCTAAAAAATGCCGGGTATGAAACAGTAAGTGCTTTCAAGGGAAGTGAAGCGCTGGAAAAGATCAAAAATCATAAATTTGACCTGGCCCTCCTGGACCTGATGATGGAGACACCAGACGCCGGCTTAGTGGTAGGAAAAAAATTAAGGGTCGAACACCATGTGCCTATCGTTTTTCTCACTGCGCTCACCGACGATAACACCATGTCAAAAGCACTTGACCTTTTCCCTTATGGATATATCATCAAACCTTTTGATGAAATGAGCCTTCTGACCACCATCCGTGTGGCCTTGCTGAAATCACAGAGTGAGAAGACACTTGTTGAAAATAATGAAGTATTTCATTCAATCCTTGAATCCGTAGATCAATTGATCATACTCACGATTAATGGTAAGATCAAGTATGCCAACAGGAGGTTTGAAGACCTGACAGGAATGAACTTCAAGGATCTGTCTGACCGGGATATCAA
This sequence comes from Cyclobacteriaceae bacterium, assembly GCA_965243485.1. GTDB lineage: Bacteria > Bacteroidota > Bacteroidia > Cytophagales > Cyclobacteriaceae > UBA7330. The sequence continues at coordinate 400,634 of CBDEVP010000001.1, forward strand.
TGAATTAATGTCGATTGAAATTGTGGATAAGGACAAGCACGGGCCTGAAATGGTAAGCGCTACTGAGAAAATTGACAGTCAGGAAACTTTTCATATTCATATCAATGGAGTTAAAAAAAATGCATACTTCGGGGATCATTATTTGAATGAGTTTTCTGACGGATCCAACCGGATCAAACTGATCGTCTTTAAGAATGTGACTGATCGTGTTTTGCATGCCAACTTCGAAGAGCGCATGCGTTTGGCAAACATCAAGTCATTCGTGGATGGTCAGGAAAAGGAAAGGGTTAGGATATCGGCAGAAATCCATGACAGTCTCGGCCAGCTGCTGAATCTGATCAAACTAAAGATGAAAGCCGCTCACATCAAAGACGCTGAGATCCTTCAAATACTCGATCAGGCTGTCGATGAAACTGTAAGGATATCTGAGAATATGCTTCCACGAAAAATCCTCAATTTCCCTCTGATTACATGTATTTCTTTGCTGGGTGACAGCTACAATTCAGAAAAGGTTTCTATCCATTTCAATCATTCTGAAATTCCTCAGGTTGAAAATCAGGTGGTAAAAACCAATATCTATCGTATCGTCCAGGAAGCTTTGAACAACTCTATCAAATACAGCCAGTGTGAAAATATTTTTATCCAGATGAATAAGCTAACCGACTACATCTCCCTGACCATCGAAGATGACGGTGTTGGTTTTGAGCTACCGACCAAAAACGGAAATGGCCTGTCAAACATGAAGATGCGTGCTGCCGCTATAGGTGGCGAACTTAAAATAGAGTCTCAGAAGAACGTGGGTACATTGATTATCTGTGAATTGCCCATTGAGAAAATTCTGGAAGAAGAGAGCGCAATACAACACTACCATAAATGATCTGAACTCCCGGTCTTTGACCGCAGAATAATAAAATAAGTGGCAAACAGATCCATTTTAGGGGATAGATCAGCTCCCATCATTTCATTCATTGATGGGAATCGTCAGCCTATTGAATCAATTGTAAAGCAGCTTCAGGTCAACGAATCCTCAATTTTCGTGGTCACGGGGTATAATAAAAAAGAACTCGGTAGACTGGAGAATTCATTGTATCAGGGCACCTTCATCCTTATAGATCGTTCGATTGAATTAAAGCCCGGCCATGTGTATGGGATACCCAAAGGGTTAAGGTTTAGATTCTTTGACCAACACATAGAACTTGAGAAATCTCATGCTTTCCAATGGGAAGACCTTCAAAAAAATAACCTCAACGAGATTTATCTCCTCGATTCAGATCTGAAATTTATTGATGCCAATCAGATCGCACTGGAAAATCTGGCTCTGTCTTTGAAAGAGCTCCGAAAACTCCATATATATGAAATTTTTTCGGGGTATACGAAAGCTTCATATTTAGAATTAATGGATCCTCTGGCCAGAGATCAAAAAGAAAAACTGGTATTTAAAGGAAATCATCAAAGATCGAACGGATCCCTCTATCCGGTTGAATGTGCGCTGACCAAGATCACACATCATAAAAAAACAGTTTTCTTTTATCGGGCAATTGATATTTCCAGACACGAAGACATCCTGCAGGCAATCAGGGTGCAGTCTGAGCACCTTCAAGCACTTGCATCCAATTTTCCATCAGGTTCAATTACATTGTTTGATGCCCAGCTAAACATACTGTACAGTGGAGGAGAAGCCTACGGGGAATTTCGGATCGATCCCCAGCAACTCATCGGAAAGAATGCTAAGGATTTTCTTTCTGAAGAACTGTATGAGTTATTGTTGAATGCCAAGAAAATGGTGGTTACAGAAAGCAGCCATACCTATGAATCCAGATATAACGGACGCTTATTTCGAAATACACTAAAACCGATCTATGGTGAAAAGGGACATTTCCGATACTATATTTTCACAGCATTGGATAATACGATCCTCAAAGAACAGCAAAACAAAATTCTGGTTGAGAAAAATAATTATGCGGCCATTAGTAATGCACTGAACCGAAGTGCCCTGGTACTAATCACCGATGAAAAGGGTATCATTACCGATGCTAACCGGGCCTTCTGTGAAACTTCAAAATACAGATTGAACGAGCTGATCGGGAAGAGCTATAGCATCATTGATTCCGGGTATCACGGAGATGGTTTTTGGAAAGAAATGTGGGCAACCGTCTCCAATGGAAATACGTGGAGAGCGGAAGTAAGGAACAGGGCCAGGGACGGAAGCCTCTTCTGGGTAGATACTGTATTTAACCCCATTTACGATATTGATGGCACCATCTCAGGCTATCTCGCCATACTTTACCTCATCACCGAGAGGAAGGAGCTGGAATTCAACCTGCTACAGATCACCAACAAGTTTGTCCTGGCTTCTCAAGCCGCCGGTATCGGCGTTTGGACCTTTGATTATGAGTCCAGGGAGATCTCCTGGGATATCCAGATACAAGGGATTTCCGAACTGGGCTTTTTCAAAGGTGATCTTAAAGAATGGCTTGAATTTGTGCACCCTGAAGACAAAGAACATGTTGCTGAAACCATCAACCCGAAGAATATTAATGCATCGGAATTTGAGCTGGAATTAAGGCTGATCTCAAAATCAGGAACCTTGCACTATATAAACTTAAAGGCTTCTGTCGAGGTAAGGGAGAGAAAATCAAAAAGAGCCATAGGACTGACATGGGACGTCTCCAGAGAGAAACTTATCCAGCAAAACCTTGAAGAAGCGCTGAAAGACCGGGAGATCATGTACAAAGAGCTGCACCATCGGATTAAGAATAATCTTCAAATGGTCAATAGCCTTCTTTACATCAGAGGCACTTACACAAAAGATGAAGAAATAAAAGAGTTTATTAAGGATACAGGGACAAAAATCAATTCAATCTCAACCATACATGAGAAGTTGCTGCAACTTTCTCCTATGAATCAGCTCAATATTAAGGAGTATTTAACTACCCTGTGCCACAACGTGGTCAGGATCTATTCAGATGCAAAAGCTGCATTTACACTAAATATTGATATCACTCCTGAATTATTTGGCGTGGATACGGCATTGAATCTGGGGCTTATCACGAATGAGATCTTATCCAACAGCATTAAATATGCATACCCTGATGGAGGCGGACTGGTAAAAGTATCATTACGCAAGAAAAATGATCACTTTATTTTCAAGGCCATGGATCAGGGAATTGGTTTTTCCACCGAAAACAGAGCCACTCCTAAAGCATCCTATGGGATGCAACTAATTGAGTTATTTGTTCGACAGATTGAAGGCGAAATGAAGATCGATCATCAACGGGGGACTGCCTACACGATTAAATTCAAAAAACCAAAGCCGTAATCCTTGAAAACCAGCTTTAAATGAAAAGAAGATAGGTATTTTACCAATTCCCACCTATCTCCCCTAGGTACTTTACTGTATTTTAAAATCAAGGTATTTGCCGATAATAATTACTGTACATCAAAGCTAGATTTGAAGTATTAAGTAATCAGTTATCCATCTTTTCAACCAAATGAACAAAACTATGAGACATAATATTTTCTCAACCAGAACATTGCTTGGCATTATCACATTCCTGGTGCTGCAGGCCTGTTATGTCCAGAAGAATTCTGAAACACACGCAACAGTGATCTATGAAGAAGGTAGGGCCGAAGACAAGATAGACCTTGATGCTCCGGAGTATAGCAACGATATGATCACAGTGGCCGAACATCATGAGCCCAAAGTAAGCCTGGAGGCACTTAGTGCAAGTATCATTTTAATCGATATCCAGAAACAAAGCGTCAGTCCAAGATGGGAAGATGATATCAACTTTGGCTATACCAGACGTAATACTCAGCCATTCATCGAAGATGAACGGGAGGAAATAAGACCAGTCATCATCAATAGCTATTAAGATTCAACCAGTTTCAACCAGCTATGAACAATTTATTTATTGATGAAAATGAAAAACTTGAAGAGTTTCAAAAGAAAATAGACGACAGATCTTACACACACGAAGATATTGTCGCATTTAAAGAGCTCTTTGAAGGGCAAACGGCGGAAAGCCAGGTCATGATGAGGATCAGTGATCGCCTGCAAAAACGGTTAGACAACGCCAACACCAAAATCAGGGAAAAGAATGAGGAGATCGTAAATAAAAACGAAAAATTGAATGAAGCCCTTGATAACCTTATGAAGGCCAGGGTAGGAAAAAAAGCATCCACGATCATGTTTACCGCTACCATCCTGATTTTTGTCTCGGAAGAACTCTACCTGGGTCCAATGGTAGAATATGTCATTAGCTATGCATACCTGATTCTTATTCTTAAGGGCCTGGTTGCGATCGGTTTGAAATCTTTTGAAACAATTCTTGAAAACATTTTTGTGAATCAGGCCAAGAAAAAGATTGTGAAAGAGGTACGGGAAGAGACCACTGAACGCAAACGATTTGAAATACTTGAAGATGCCATGAGCAAGCAAAGCTCTGCCGCTTAAACCACATTATTAATACTAAAAATTCCACTATGGAAAACCTAGTCATAGAACCATCGCAGCTAACCCCGTTTGTATCATTCGATGCACGATCGGGGATACTGGAACTCAGAGGCCGGTCCAGCCCTGATAATTCCATTATTTTTTACAATCGGATCCTCACATACCTTGATCAGTACTTTGGTGAGAGAGAGATCAGCAGTCTAAAGATCAATGTGAGTTTGGAATATTTCAATACAAGCTCACTAAAATGTATTTTTCAAATACTCAAAAAGATCAATGAGGAAACAGAAAAAGCCTCTGTGGGCCTTGAGGTGAACTGGTTTTATGAAGAAGACGATGAAGATATGCTGGAAACCGGTGAAGACATCTCAGCGTTACTTGATATTGAATTCAATTTTATTACAGATAACGTTGGTATCACCTAATTCATAATCCCAATTAACACTAAAACCAAATTAAACAATGATTCAGTACCAAAACATTCACGATAACAACATCATCCTGATGTACAAGGGAATACTGACATTTGACTTGTTGTCTTCCATCATTGGATCCGTAGAAAGAAGGATCAATGAATTTGAAACTGAACGCAGAATACAAAAGAAATTTTATTCCATCCTTACCGAATGCATTCAAAATGTATACTATCACGTAGAAGAAGGTGATGAAAAGGTGCGGATGTCAGATTCAGAATCAGTTTTGATACTCATCTCGGCAAAACCCAGCTATTATTCTATCAAAACATGTAATAACATTCCCAGGGCTAATGTTGAGTTACTTGCAGAAAAGATTGACCAGATCAATAATATCAGTAAGGATGAATTGAAGGCGTTGTATCGGGAGGCTCTTTCAAATGAAGAATTTACCTCAAAAAACACTGCAGGGATCGGATTGATGGAGATCGCCCGTAAATCGGACTACAAACTGGAATATAAATTTGAGAAAATTAATGACGAGTATTCCTACTTCAATTTTGAGATCAGGCTTGGAAGAGGCCAGCAGCAGGATAGCAGGAATGAAATTCTTGAATCCTCAAATTTCAAGGAAATCGCCTGAAATTAGCTAGACTGGCACGTACTTAAGAAAAATATAGCGAGACACTTCCTGATTTCGGTACATTAAGTCGTCTGTCCTGATAAATTCATAGGATCATTCCATTATCTTCAGGGATTAATCTTAGATTGTTGAATGATATGGGTATGGAGGTTAGATGATTTAACATGGAGCGAACTGTCTCATCACTAAAAAAGCAAAATTTGCCTGAAAGTCTGGCAATTATTCGGGAACTGGCTCAGGAGCTGAACATCCCTATACAGGTCACGGACTTAAGCGGAAACTATATTTATGCAAATACAAAGTGCTTAGCGATTCTGAATTTGCCAGACCAGCCGATAAGCACAGTAAACTTCTATGATCTTATCAGCGATCAGGATCAGATCAGAAAAATATTTAATGACCCTGATTTTAAAGTAAGTCGTCAGATCAAAGTCAGGATTAAAACCCATACCGGAGAAAATGATAAAAATACGATATCGATCACTTTTTTTCGTATAACCTCCACTGATCCGGAATCCTGCAAAGTAGCCGGGATATTTAATCTGGCGCATTCATTGCCTGATCAAAACGTCTGGGCATTTGAAGAAATCCTTGACAAATCGGCTGAAGCCATCATACAGTTAAACCCTCAATGGAAATTAGTCGAGATCAACAAAAAAGGGCTGGAATTCACCGGATATGAAAAAACCGAGCTGTTGGGGAAGAAATTACACCATCTGATTGACCCTGCATACCTATCTAAAACACTTGATTTCTACAGGATCCAGGAAGAAAAGCGCATCTCAACAACCATTTTTGAGTTCCCAATCCACTCAAAAAATGGTCACCAGCGGTGGATCAGCCAAAAGCTTCATATACTATTTGATCAGCATGATCAAATCTCCGGCTATCTCGGATTGTCCTCCGATATCACGGAAATGGTCCATCTCAAAAAGCAACTTTCCATTACGGACCAGGTGCTTGAAAAACGCGTGAACTGGCGGACCAAGGAACTTGAAAGGATCAATAATAAGCTTCGGAATGAAATCACGCTGAGGTCTGCTACTGAGGAGGCGCTTCGCGAGTCTCAAAAAGAGTATAAGTCGCTATTTCAGAATGCAAATGACGCCATCATCATCATTGATGCAGAAAATGAAAATGTACTCGAAGTAAATGACCTGGCTTGCGAAATGTATCAGATCAACAGAGAGGATTTTCTAAATAAATCCTTCAGGGATACGCTTGGATCAAAAGCTGCCTCCGTTCGGGAGTTCATTTCAAAGACCCTTAACCAAAAAAGGTATAATGCCGGTGAGATTATCATAAAGGTCGGAGGGAGGGAAATGACCCTGGATGTTCACGCAAATGAAGTGATTTATAAGGGGAGAAAAGCCATATTGAGTGTAAACAGGGACATTACAACAAGAAAACAGATTCAGAAAGAGCTCCTTAATGAAAAAACAAGGGGATTAACGGCACTTATAGACGGACAGGAAATGGAGCGAAGGCGGCTTTCGCGAGAGTTGCATGACGGGCTCGGACAATTGCTAACAACCTCCATGATCTATGTCAAACAACTGAAAAAAAATATTGCTCCGGATTCTGCCGAAATTGTCAATCGCATCAACGACATCCTGGAAAATACGATGGAAGAGGTCAGGTCCATTTCTCACAATCTTCTGCCAAGCGTTCTGGATGACTTTGGACTTCCTCTGGCGATTAAGAATATGGTCAACAATCTTCAAAAAAACAATCAGACCTTAATTCATCTTAAAGTAGATGAAAGTCTGCCCCGGCTTGATCCGGAAGTAGAGGTAGGACTTTACCGTATTGCTCAGGAGGGACTCAATAATTCACTCAAGCATGCAAAAGGAGCAGAAATTTTTATTGGATTAAAACAAATAAATGAAGATATTGAGCTTAACATCAGAGATACCGGAAAAGGATTTGCGCTAAATTCCAATAATTCTAAAAAAAGCGGAAATGGCATTGCGAATATGGCTCAGCGTGCAAATAGTTTGGGTAGTGAATTTACGATCAGATCTAATAAAGGTGAGGGTACTGAGATCAGTGTCAGGTATAGAATGAATCATGAACAAAATTAAAATAATTTTGGTGGAAGATCATCCGATGGTCAGGATCGGAATAAAATCATTGCTGAGCGGGAGTGATCGGATTGAGATCATTGGAGAAGCTTCCAATGGAATGGAAGCTATCAAATTGATTGAGGATAATCCACCAGAGATCGTGGTTTCAGACGTATCCATGCCCCAAATGAATGGATTGTCACTGGCCAAGCATATTCAGGAAAATCATGAGCACATCAAAGTCCTTCTGCTGACCATCCATATGGAGCCGGAATACATCATTGAAGGATTTGATGCGGGGATTATGGGTTATCTACCTAAAGACTCCAGCCAGGAGGAACTTATTGAAGCGATTGATACCATTTATGCGGGAGGAAAATATATGTCACAAAAAGTAAGTGAGATACTGGCTCAGCGGCTGATCAAGAAAGACCCGTTCTCTAAAACAAATACAAAGCTGACCCCCAGAGAAAAGAAAATTTTAGGGATGTTGGTGGAAGGGAACAGGAATAAAGAAATTGCAGTTGAACTTGATATCAGCGTAAGGACCGTTGATACCCACAGAACCAACATTATGCGTAAACTGGATGTCAACAATACTGCCGAACTGGTAAAAAAAGCCATCAGTGAAAAACTGATCTAGCAATGATCTGCTGCCTTTATTCGTTATTAAATTTGCACTTCTAAATAGAAAGCATAATTCCTTAATTTTATTCATGCAATGAAAGCTTTCGGAAAGCTGCTGCTCACGGTAGTCATTTTACTGTACTACAGCCTCACCATGGCTCAAACCTGTCTCCAAAAGCTGGACAGCGCCGAGCGTTTCATTTACACCCAGCCTGAAAAATCCAGGTTTTATGCAAACTCACTGCTGGCAGATCTTGATTCTAATATCTGTGTGGTAGAGATTGGCTATGCGGCCATGTACAATAACCTGGCATTGATCTTACTGGAACTTAATGACAAAAAGAGGGGTCTTGAAGCTTTTCACCAGGGTTTGAGGCATGAATTAAAAGTCAAGGACTCTCTGCACCGTGACCTGCTCGGATTATACTACAACCTTAGCGCTGTATATCAGGAAATCGGAAGTTTTCAGGAAGCCCGAAAATACATCGATCTGGCCGGGCAGATCACTGGTGGGTCACTTAATAAAATTCCTGAAGCTGAAATTGCCTACTATTTTAACCGGGGTATCTATGAGCGGGAAGTTGGAAATTTTGAGGCCAGTCTGGCCGCACTCAATAAGGCCATCGAGATCAATGGGGCCAATGATGACTCAATCCGCATCCTTCTAAAGATTGAACTGGGGACCACCCGAAGACACTTCGGTGACATGGATAAGAGTGAAGAGGACCTGATGGAAGCGGTGGAGCTGGCTAAGGACTACCACGAATTGCTCTACCTGCAGGCCATCGACAGGCTGTCTTCATTGAAAATAGAACAGGGCGAATACTCCGATGCTGAGAACTACCTCCTTTACAACCTAAAAGTGAAGAATCAGAAATATAGCGATGATCCGATGCTTGTATTAGAAACATTGAATGAACTGGGATTTTTATATCACAGGTTGCATATTAACAGTGATGCAGGTAAATATCTGACCATGGCTTTGGAAACCGGTCAGAACATCCGGACGATCAGGCCCTACATGGAAAACAATCTTGGCACCATTTACATGGAGCAAGGTCGTATTGATGAGGCGGAAGAATTTTTCATTAAGAGCTCAGAAGGATTCAAACAACTTTTTGGGACACTGAACCCGGACTACGCCAGTACCCTGAATAACCTGGCAAGTGTCCACAAAAGCAGGGGTGAGTTGGGTGAAGCACTTAACCTCTATACCAGGGTGCTCGATCTTGATAAGGTGATTTATGGAATTGATCACCCAAGGTATGCTACTTCCTTAAACAATGTAGCTCTGCTTTACCTGCAATTAGGAAATTTTTCACTTGCAGGAAAATTACTGGAAGAATGTAAACAAATTAGGAAAATTGTATTGGGTGAGTTTAGCCCGATGTACATCAAGACACTAAATGATCTTGGAATTTACCACCTGATCATGAAAGATACCCTCGCGGCGCTGGAATCCTTCAATGAGGCACTGGGGGCGGAGATCAACCACATGCAGGACGTGTTTCCGGTGCTTACCGACAACCAGAGAAAATTGTACTTTGATGAAACAAGGTATAACATCGAGCGTTTTTGCTCCCTGGCATTTGCAGACAACTTTATTAACAGCAGCTATGCCACCGATGCATTAGACCATTTCATCAATACCAAAGGCATTCTTTTTTATGCCTCCGAAAAGATGCGGAATCTGATACAGAGCAGCAATGATCAGCGTGTGATCAACCTGTATAATGAATGGAGGGACAAAAAATACAAATTGGCTCAGTCCTATCTGCTCACCCATGAGGAACGAGAGAAACAGGGCATTTCGATAGTAGACCTTGAAATAGAATGTACCGACCTGGAAAAAGAGCTTGCCCGTACCTTTAAAGTCTTTTCAGACCAGGATAAAGCCACCTATCACCAATGGGAAGAGATCAGTGACATCCTAGAGCCCGGCTCCGCCATTATCGATATCATTCAATTCAGAAATTATGAAGTAAGGGTCGAAGATGAGCAATTGATCCAGGGATTTGAAGATAATTCCAGATACATCGCATTCATCATTAAGCCCGGCCGGATCCTTGAGCCTGTCAAATGGTCCATTTACACGGATTTCGACAGAGGATATAGTCTTTATAAGAACTCGCTGAAATTTGGGATCAGAGATACCACCAGCTATGATGTTTTCTGGCAGCCGCTTGATAAACATCTGGAGGATGTCAATCACATATTTTATTCACCTGATGGTATCTTTCATAAGATCAATCCGGTGGTCTTCTATGACATATCCAGGGACATGTATGTCATGGATGAATACAATATCATCAACATTACCAGCGGTAAGGATCTGTTGTACCAAAGTGATGAAAGATTGATCAGGGATGCCAAAATTTTCGGAAATCCCAATTTTTCCAGGCTAAATACGGATTTCAGGTTGAACCAGCTGCCCGGTGCAGAGCAGGAAGCCAGTGAGATCTCCCGGATACTTGATGTGAGAAAATGGAAAGCAGAAACCTTTTATTATGATGAGGCGACAGAGGAAAAGCTGAAGAATCTTTACAATCCGGGGATCGTTCATCTGGCCACTCACGGTTATTTCGATGATGATCCGGACAACATTGATCCGCTCTACAGCTCCGGACTCTTCCTTACCAGGGCCGAAGGCAGTGGAAACGACGGCATCCTTACGGCTTATGAAGCCATGAATCTGGTCCTTGATGAAACAGATATAGTGGTTTTGGCGGCATGCGAGACAGGTCTGGGGACGATCCAAAACGGAGAAGGTGTATTCGGGCTGCAAAGAGCCTTCCTGGTGGCAGGTGCCAGAAATGTATTGATCAGCCTGGTAAAGATCAATGACAATGCCGCCCGCACCTTTATGAATTTGTATTATCAGAAATTGCTTGAACTGCAGGACTCCCAAAAAGCTTTTTTCACAGCAAGAACAGAATTTAAGAAAGTGGAAAGCAATCCCTACAACTGGGGGGCTTATATCCTGGTTTCGAAGAGTTTGTGATAAAATTGAGTTGGAGTTTATGCCTATCCAGCCACTCCTGATTCGTTTTCTGAAAATCCTTATCTTTGATATGACTTGGCCTTAATTGCCATAAGCTTGACCTTACATTACATTACTAAGGGCTTTAGCCATAATTGCGATGGGCTTTAGCCATAATTGCCATGGGCTTTAGCCCGGCCTATAGATAATCAGATCCAGGGCTTTAGCCCCTAAATCTTCTTCTTTCCCACAAAATACAAATCCCCAAAAAACACTTTAGATCTGTCTCCGTGTTGCGGAAGCCATGGCCACACCTCCACCGGCTCCTTCACAATGAATCAGCTGCCCGAACGCTCCTTAAACCGGCTCACCTGGTCCTCTGCCACAAGATAACTGATGCTGATCTCCGAAGAAGGCTCATGAGCACGAATGGTACTGCCTGCCTTAATAGTATCCTGCTCCAATCCATTCAGATCTTTCAGGGAATCCTCAGTCATTCCAAGCATCTTAGCAAGGTTGGCTACCGAGTTTTCTTTTCTGACAATATAGGTCCTGGCGGTTGTCAAAGAAAAGGGAGAAAATGGTTGGATCACGATCTCCACTTTCCTGTTGAGAATCCTCTTGAACCAGTGATCTTCACTATTTGATATCTCTCCCCGGGGAAGGACTGTCAATTTCTCTTCAGGGATTCCTCTGGATATCAGAAACTGTCTGACAGCTTCACCTCTTTGTCTGCTTAAATCCAAATTATATGAAGCCCTGCCAATATCATCCGCATACGACAAAATGTTGATTTCTTGGTATTGTTTTCCAGCCAGTTGATCTACAAGTGAAACAAGAGCCTGTCTGGCTTCCGGCCTTAAATCATACAAATTATAGTCGAAATATAGGGTTTCATACCTGATCTCTTCATGGTCAGATCTCTTTCCAACAGCTACATCAATGGAGGAGTTTGGAGGCTCGCTGATCTTCGAAGGAAGATCTTTGGCTTCCGAAGTTTGATTATTGCCCAAGGCAACATCCGGCTCCGTCGGTTGCCTGCCGTCGCTCCTGTCTCCACTTTGTACAGAAAAAGCATCCCCGGAGCTACTCTTATTTGCATTGGTCTTCTGCCAACTCCTTTGACTGGTATTTGAAGCCACAAGATCCTGCTGTCTGCCAATGACCCCTTTCAGCGTATCGACCTCAATCGTATCGGCCTGCGCTACCAGGTCGGGTTTGGGTTGTTCCCGGGCCACCGGTTCAAAGAATTCAAATCCCTGGTAATCTTCTACCCGGAAGGTGACCAGATCAAGGGAACGAACATCCCTGAAGCGGGAAACGATCCTGGAATCTATCAGAGATTCACCTGAGATCAGCAAGGAAAGAAACAACGCCTCATCACCTATCTCAAAGGTGTAAATGTTCAGGATCTTATGATCATCCCGATTTGTTGCAATGAAACCCGCACTATCGCTGATCATAAAATAGGTATCATCCAGCGTGGAATTGAATGGGAACCCCAGGTTGTAGATCTCCGGCTCAAAGAAGGATACGCCTTTTGCCAGATAAATATCATATCCTCCGTATCCAACGTGCCCGTCACTCGAAAAGAGCAGGCAGTTGTTTGCCGATGACCAGTACGGAGTGATCTCCTCTTCAGGAGAATTGATCACAGACCCCATATTGATGGCAGGAGCCCAGGATTCGGCTTCCGTACCCCGCAAACTCATCCAGATATCCGCCCCTCCATAGCCTCCGGGTCGGTTGGAACTAAAGAATAATGTGTCTCCTCCCTTCGTGATGTAAGGTTGCTTATTTTCAGATCCCGCTTCATTGATATATTTATTGAGTGCTACCGGCGCGGTCCACTCATTGCCTTCCAGATAGCTGACCATGATCTTGCACCCTGATCCATCCTCGGTTTTGCAGGAGGAGAAGTAAAAACTTTTTCCATCCGATGTGAATGATCCTGATCCTTCCCCCCAGTGAGAATTTAGCTTATCAAAGTTTTGGGCATTGGTATTGGAGGAGAACCTGCCATTTCTTCTTTGCTCATACATCACCAGATCCGGCAGCAATCCTGCATATTGATTCCCTTCATATTGAGTCACACTTCTGTTTCTCGTGGAAGCAAATACCACATTTTGATTGGAAGGATTGATCACCGCCCCAAAATCATGGAACTTTGAGTTGATATCTTCAAATTCCCTGATCGAAAATCCTCTGTTGGCCCTTTGCTGTCTTAACGCCAGGGCACAACCCTCCTTCTGTTTTCGTGACAATTCCACTAACTCCGGATTCACATCTGGTAAGGCGATCAGATAGCTATATACTGAGTCGGCATTTTTGAATTCACGATCCAGTCGCAAGAGATTGGCATAATAGTAAAGTGATCGGGCACGGTATTCATGATCAGGGGTATTTCCCAACTCCGAGAGGATCTTTTTCGCTTCTTCATATTGCAGCGTCTCTTTGTAGCAAATCCCCAGTCGGTATTTCGCCATCTTGTTGTTTTTATCGATCCGGGCAATCTTATCGTAGAATTCAACAGCATCCAGAAAGCGATTGGTCTTATAGAGCGTATCAGCAATCTGTAGCATATCAGGTACCGACTGCCCCTGGGCCTGCAGCATTAAGATGATCAACCAAAGACTTGCAATGATGCGCATGACTTAGAAAATCGGACTGGAAACATTGCCCAATGGGCTTTTTAGATTCAGGTTGTAAGTTAGTGAAACCTCGTAAGTTGGAAAATTACTTCCAGCAGGTACCAATTCAAATGTCTGATCATTCAGGTCTACACTGAAGCCAACATTGATATTTTCAACCTGTATACCGATCATCCCGATGACAAAATCACCTACCCGGTACCAGGTTCCCATCTGGATCATGACCGCCGTTTTGGACCTGACAGAACTGACAAAGGTTGAAAAATGAGATCCCAGGTTTGCCTGGACAGTGCCTTGCGAATAAGCGATGAAAGCAGAAGGGTAGATATACCAGCGCGGTCCGAGTTCCATCTTAGCGGCACCAAAGGTCTTGATCAACCAAAACTTCTGGCTACCAAATCCCTCAAAATAAGAGAATCTCGGCTGGTTGAGGTTATCAATGCTTAGTCCCAAAGTAAGTGTTTTATCACGGATATAAAAATTGGCATTGTCAAAAGCATTGTAGATAATGCCGAAGTTGAAAACCGGATAAAAGATGGAGATGTTGTTGTCAAAACCGCCTTCTCCCAGGAGATTGCCATTGTATCCGCCAGGACTCAGATACCTGCTAAATTGCGAACCCCACTGAAGTTTGTTTCCATCAAGCCCCTGCTGAACCACGCCTCCCTGTAATCCAAAAATCAGATATCGATTATGAAGCCTGCTGAGCCTCATCGTGTAGGCCCCATTTAACAGCACTTTTGTGCTTTGATAGACACCATTGAATCCTCTGGATTCACGAAAAAAGGTGATCCCTGCTCCCCCCACCTGGTTAAGTTTGCTGGTAAATTTCCTGAAGGGGTATGTAAAGGTTGCCTGCATCAGTTCCAGATATTCGTCAGACTGCGCTGATTGAGGATTACCGGCCCTTTTGAAGTTTGAATTAAAAGTAATGTTGGGAAGTGTACCCGTAAAAGCAGGGTTAAGCAACGATGCCGTCGAAAAATATTGGGAAAACTGTCCTTCCTGACCTTTTAAGCTTACAAATCCGACTAAATATATGATTAGAAACGCAACTCTCATTTATCTCACCAATAGTACCGCTTGTCTTTTGACAGGGTTTCCATATTCATCAACATTTGTAATCAAAGAGATATTGTAGTAATATACACCATCAGGTGCATCCAACCCACTATTTTTAATTACTCCGTTCCATCCATACTGGGCAATGTCAAAAACAGGCCCCGGCTCACTTTCCACAGAAAAAACTTCCTGATTGAATGAATCATACACAGTAATGGACAGACTCTGTATCGTTTCTGACCCATAACCGGCAAAAAAAGGCCTGAAAATCCTGTTTTCTTCAAAGACTGCATTCGGTGCAAATGCATTGGGCACATAGTAGACAGGACCCTCAGCTGAGGGTATCAACGCGATCGAGAATCTCCTACCCAGATTTGAGATCCAGATCCTTTCATTGCTTTCGATGAACCCATCGCTATCCCTTACATCTCCCAAAAAGTCAGTGACCGTATTGAGTGCATGGTGAAGGGTATCTTCCCTAAAAAACATCGCAATTGCAGGTTGATGAATGTCGGCATCAATCAGATTAGGAAACTGACTGTCATCGAGGTTTATCCCGGAATAGTCGATGGCCACTGTCGCCTGAATAGAGTCGGACCCACCCACATGGACGACCCATTCTACTTCTTCCGCTATCCCATCCATTTCATCATCAGGGAATAACAGGGCAGGGATCCCTCTCCGGCACTGCACCCTCACGAAAGTGCCGGGGCTATTGGCGGTCAATGTGATATAGTTTTTATACCCATTCCCATTCAGATCCGTCAGTCCCATGGGGAAGGTAAAAGTATTTGTATTTCCCAGTCTGCCGATCATTCTGCCTTCCACATACCCAAGGCCATCTGGATTCACGGGCCCAATCTGGATCAAATCCAGTTCATCTGCCGATTCAACCACACCGCTGGTCAGATCAGTTGTACCTCCCACCCTTACCTGCCCGGTAGAAAGGATCAGTTTGCCTGTCTTATCCAGAGTAAAATTGGTCACCGTGATGGTATCACCCAGGATGGACTGGTCGGTGGCTCCAACAAACTTCAAAGACCCCACGATGGTATTCTTATTGAATTCAATGTTTCGGTTGGCAGTAATAGTGCCTGAATTTTTTAATGGGCCTCTGAATTTAGCGTCACCTCCTGTAAACAAAATGGTTCTGGCACCCATCGAAAGACTGGTAGAATCCCCGGTATGGAGTTGGGAGAATCCCAGTAAGGGCACGAAGAGTACGATATTTAATAGTAGATATCTCATCTAGATCGGCTGATTTCAACCCACTGATTCAGTGTTTCTATGTACACAAAATGAATAGATGCTCCGGGGGACATTGAATGGGTACTGTTATTGTCTAATCTCAGGTTTCCACCTACGTCAATATTAAAACTGGGAGCGCTTATATCAGCAATAAGAATGATCTCCTGCCCTTCGAATGCCCCAGCCACATCAATATCAGTAATACTGGGCGCTGCATTTGTGATTTTTACAATCCTGGCTGTATTTGGAATAAGAGGCTGGACATTTGCATCATGCGGCAAGGGTATGGAAACAAGTCGCCGGGCCATTGTCACATCTCCCTGGATATTGGCCAGTCCGCTCAGGTTTAGATTATCTCCATTAAATGTGGTGGTAGTATTGATATCTCCATCTGTAGAAATGGAGGCAACTCCTGGTTGTGTTCCGCCAATTAGCAGACCATTGGATCCCTGGTTATTCATATCGATCAATATTCCGACACCATTCAGCCCGGCCTTACTGATGGAGATGGCATTGCTGTTGTCACCATTCGTATTGACCGCCAAAGCCGGAGCACCACTCCCGGTATTGCTGATCTGAAAAACTCCTGCAGCTCCCAAACCCAGTGTCTGTACAAACATAGCATCCGCTCCGCTGACGTTGTTCCCCTGATTGAAGAAAGCAACATTGCCATCTCCCTGGTGTTGTGCTGAAATAAGGGGTGCCCCGGAAGTAGCACTGGTGATCCGGGCATCAATACCCCCTCCTGTTGAATTTTGTGCAAGGATGACAGCAGGCTCAGCACTTCCACCTGCCGGCACATCGATCTCCAGTGCATTGCCTCCTAATGCACCGTGATTTAGTCTTAGCAGATCGGTGGTTTCCGTGTTAAAGGTTTGGACCTCAAGTCTTGCAGCAGGTGTTGCTATGCCTATCCCAACATTAATTGGTATTGTGGGATCGCCAATGACAGCGGTGAAATCCTGAGTGGCACTGACTCCGGCACCCAGAGCGACAGAATAGACTCCGGTAGCGCTTGCGCCACTTCCCAATGCGAGTGAATTATTTCCCGTTGCCGAAGAAAGTGCCCCAACAGCAGTAGCTTCTCCACCTGCCAGGTTGATACCGTCACCTAAAGCCACGTTATTATTTGAATCATCAGAATTGATGGTGTTGGCGCCAAGCATCACATTACCGCTGCTATTGACCATACTTGCACCTCCTGCATTCAAACCCAAAAACAGGTTGTTTGATCCACCTGCAAGACTGCCTCCGGCACCCTGGCCGATGAGAATATTGTCATTTCCAGCACCAAGGCTACCACCTGTCGCACCTGCAACAAAATTATTCGTACCAGTAACGCCCGCTACACCACTGTTTGATGAGTAAAGGTTCGCATTCCCATCAATAACAAAGGCTCCGGTGCCGCCCGACCAGCTCAGATTTCCTGTCCCGTCATTGGTCAGGGCACCTGCGCCCTGGGTAGCCGGAAAAATGATTTCGTAAGAGATCGAAAGAGGATCAGCGCTAATCCTTAGTGAATTTGCTCCTCCATCGTCTTCCAATTCGATGGATCCACCAAATCCCGGTAAAGGATTATTAATTCTGGCAATACCGTTAATCTGTAATCCAACACCAGAAACCCTTAAAACCTCCCTATCTAATGTATTTCCGCCGGGCGTTGCAAAGAAACTCAAAGCGGTACCCCGGGTGGTTCCTGTCCAGTTCTCTGTGGCAAACCCCCTGATCATTCCCTGTCTGAAGTATCCGGTGCCATCATGGCCTACAAAAGCAAGTTCACCTATAACATCCGCAGCCTGCAAAGCAAGTTCTGATCCCTCACTGCCATTTGCTCGCAACAATGGCACACGAGACTGTACTCCATGTGATGAGCCGGAAAGCGATGCCTGACCTGAAGAAGCAACTGCTCCCAATTGAAAGTCAGGAGTGGGAATGATGCTTACAGGTGTTGTTGTTCCAAAGATCACATTTGTCAGGTCATCATAATAAGGTGCGGTAAATCCTGCTGGACTCCAGGTTAGTGTGCCTGTACCGTCATTGGTCAGGACACCCGTACCCTGGGCAGCAGGGAGCGTAATATTGTAAGATGCTGCCATGGCAGGATCTGCTTCGATCCCGATCGAGGTGGTTCCGTCATCGTTTTCCAATTCGAGTAATCCTCCGAATCCAACATTCGGATTACCAAACCTCGTGATGCCGTTCACAAAAACTCCACCGGTAAATCCACCTCCTGCACCGGCACCCGGAACAAGGAGAATATTTCCTCCATTTCCAATACCCGCTGCCAATCCTGATGACAGTACGAGGTCGCCGCCGTCTCCACCGGGACCAGCTGCATCGCCGGAATAAACATTCAGGATATCTCCGGGACCTGAAAGATTAGGCAATATTCCCAAATCCCTCGGCACCCCGTCTAAAAATTCCATATTTCCATCTATCAAAACTGCTGTTCCGCCTGCATAATTGGTAAAAGTGGCTGCCAACCCTGCTGAACTGAATCCCACTGCCGGCGCTGAGCCGGTATTCGTCAGATTAAACAGTGTATCAGCGTTCGCCTGCGTTTGAGAAAAAGGAAAAGTGATGCCTCCCGGTTGTAACGTAATGTTCCCTAATGCATCTGAAGTGAGTACCTCCCCCAAAGTACCTCCGGGAATGACCAAAGGAGGCCCAAGCGTATTGATGGTAATCCCGGCACCTGTGCCAGAGTGGTTTATATTCAGAGCGGAGCCTGTGGTGTTCAAAGCCCCTACGGAAACATCTATTCCAGGCCCGGCGGTACCCGAATGCGTAATACCAATACCAGCTCCAGTACCGTTAGTTGAAGCATTTAAGGCATTTCCAACATTTGCAACGTTATTGACAACAAATGATCCTGCACTACCCGTACCATTACTTGTAGCGTTCAGTGCAGTAGCAGCATTCAATGCATTGTTGATCTCAAAAAAACCTGATCCACCCAGTCCCGAATTGGTAAGAGCAAACAAATTACCAGCATCAGCCACAGTTTGAGAATATGGAAGCGTCAATCCTCCCGCTGGAGCTGCTGCATCCCAGCTTGTACCATCAAAAGTCAGCACGTCACCTGCAGTAGCTGCCGTCGCTGAAAAATGGGTGTTGAATGCGAAGGCATCTCCCGCAACAGTTGTGGGGTCATAGGTGGCTGCAAGCATGCCATCATCAATAGCAGGTGCCCAGTTAGTACCATCAAACTCCAGGACCTGTCCCGCAGTGGCTCCACCTGCAGCTATGATTGCCGGATTTACTCTGTTTATGCTGAGCGGAGTTCCGGCTCCATCTCCGATAAGTGTAATATCTGTAGCTACTGCTGTTAAATAGCCGGCATCATTGGCAAATACCGAAACATTGTCACCGGCTACAAGGTAACCGGCATCATTGGTCAGTAAACTGATATTTTCTGTTTCAAGCATCACGCTGGTCTGAAGCTTGGTGGCCGCGATATTGGCTGTGCCGCTGATATCAATGTCAGCTATGGTTGCATCCAGAATTTCTGTGGTTGTTACCGAACCGGCTCCTAAAGTGGGTGTAATCCCTGTGAGTAAGCTACCATCCACCGCGGGTAGCTGACCTGAGGCATTGAGTTGCAAAATCTGGTTGGCACCAGTGCCCACATTAACAGAATATGGTGTTCCGGCTCCATTGCCAAGGATGGTCGTACCATCTGCAACCCCAACGTCATCTCCGTCCGCTAACCCAACCGGTTGCAATAGCAGATCACCAAAACTACCTGAAGTAGCTACCGCCGCCAGGCCTGAAACCTGACCGGAAGGTACGGTTCCAACCGCGAGGGGAGTTCCCGATCCATCACCCGTAATCGAAGTGCCGTCTGTGCTAACCGTACTCAGAATACCTGTAAGGTTACTGCCATCTACCGCCGGTAGTTGCCCGGAAGCATTCAGCTGAACCACCTGATTGGCAGCCGTACCGACATTTGCAGTGGTGAGATCATCTGCGGCATTGGTATCCCAACCGGTAAAATCAACAACTGTAGCTGTTGGGTCTCCTGTTAATGAAAGTTGATTGCTTACAAATTGCAGGTCCTGAGGGGCACTGGCGAATGCGGAAAGGTCTATATTGTGGTCAATACCAGCTTCCGTGATGGTAAGGGTATTCCCAGCAAGGATGCCCGCAGAGATCAATTCATTCCCCGGATCTCCGTCCAGTTCCGTAGTACCAGTTGTCAGCGCAATCCAGCCATTGAAATAATAATAAAAAAGACCATCGGTAGTATCAAAGACCAAGAGCCCATTATCAGCTGCTGTAACAGGTATGCCAATTCTTTGATTTCGATCCAGTGTTGGTATCAACAACCCCTGATCGCCGTTCGGAGCTACAAGGTGCAGGACTGCGTTAGGATTCGGGGTTTCAGTGTTGATACCTGCTGAATAATCTTGCGATTTTACGACATGAGACCAAACAAAAATGCTGATTAATACCAGAATCTTTGGGATCGGATAGGCGGCTTTCATAGGTAATCTGTTTGCTCCAACAAATACAGCGATAGTCATGCCAAACACGGTGGATTATATAATTTTAAGAAGAAATTGGACTACCGAATCAAACAAATATAATCCTAACCGCCTAAATATCATTAAGATAAGAAGGGTAAAATAGCTGAACAACCGACATTTTAGGGTTCAAAACTGACAGGCTGCAAGTTTAGCAATCATCAATATTGCTTATCCACTGAAAGCTTTCTGAGCAAGCTGTCGTTTGATCTGAGCATTTTCTGGCTTTCTTTGATCCTTGCTTCCAATGCCGAGGTCCTTTCATTCAGCTGGTCAATGGAGCGGTCTACCACGTCTCCCATGATCTTCAGCTCAGTCTCCGGTTGGGAATCTCTGGCCATTTGATCATTTAACCGGTAAAGGTTTTTAATGTCCAAATTGAGGCTATCCAGGGTTTCCTTTTCACGGTCCCGGATCCTGATCATCTCATATTGAAAATCATTGATCTTCCTTTCATTCATCCGGTTCAGATACACTCCGAAAAATAACATGGTGATGAATAAAATAATAAAACCAGATACCATGATCCTCCGATTTACCAGCTGGTTGTGTAAAGTCTGGTCTTTGAAGTCTCTTTTTACCAGTTTGACCAACCCTTCCCTGATCTGAATCTTTTGTCCGGCCCAATGCAGCATATCCATGGCCACACCCAGATCAGGCAGAAATTTTGGTGCCGCTTCATCTTTTTTCTCTCCAATCCACACCGTATTGTCTTCCCTTGGCAGGTCCTTCCAGGTATGGATCAAATTTTCATCCTTTAGTTGTCTGACCAAATCACATACATCCAAAACATGTTTGACGATCATTTCCAGCTGGCTGCTTTCTTCCTCATCCAGATGAACCACCAGTTTTTGCTGAAAGGTGCTGATCTCCAGCTGTCCGACAGGCCAGTCCTCCCTCAGGAGATCAAGGATGCTGATCGCTGACTTTTCAAAGCTTATCAGCTGACTGATCCATTGTTTCTGTTTATTGCTCAATTGCCAATACATCAGCGCACCGCCTTCCTTGGAATCGCAGCCGGCAGTCGACTCAGCATCTCGTTATTGAGCAGACGGGTCACATCGGTGAAAGAGCTTACATTGATGGTGTTGTTTTTTTGGCGTCCTACAAGAACGGCCTCATCTCCCACCTTCACTTCAGGAATGTGTGAGATATCTACCATGAACAAATTCATGTTGATCAGACCCGTAATTGGGGCCTTTTTCCCATGGATCAACACGTGGCCCCTGTTGGACGCAGCCCTGGGATATCCGTTAGAATAGCCCAGCGGCAAAACGGCAATCTTCATGTCGTGGGTTGCCTGATAGGCAGTGCCATACCCAATAAATTCGCCTTCGTCAACATCCCTGATATCCATGATATCAGTTTTCCAGGTGAAAATTCTTTTGAGATTGGTTCCGTTTGGCGTGCTCCCTGTCGCCTGCAGGTGCATATAGAATATCTCCGGGCTGGGCCAAAAACCATACTGGGCCACTCCGATCCTCACCATATCATAGGTGGTTTCCGGATAGGCCAATGCCGCTGCGGAGCAGGCAATATGGTAGTGATTGGGTCTAAGCCCCCGGCTCTTACACAATTTCATGAATTCTTTGAATCTCCGATGCTGGGAATCGATCTTAAACTTATTGGACAGGCTTTCCGCACCCCCGAAATGGGTGCACATCCCCTCGAATTCTATGTGGTTGGCGTGTTTTTTTACATACGTCAGTGCCTTCGGGACTTCTTTGGCATTCATGCCTGTACGATTGGCTCCTGTTTCCACTTCCAGATGAACCTTTGCTTTTTTTCCAACCTTCTTTGCCTTTTCAAGGACCAGGGGCAACCTGTCATAATTAAAAATAAAAAACTCGATACCATGCTCGATGGCCCAGGCGATGTCCTGATCGTAGAGAATACCCATGATCATGATATGTGAATCCTCGTGGCAGGATGCGAGTACCTCTTCCGCCTCAAAAGCTGACGCTACGCTGAAGTGGTCGATTCCACATTTTTCCACCATTGGTACAAATTCATGAATACCATGACCATAGGCATTTGCTTTGACCACTGACGAGATGCGGACGTTCGGACCCACCTTCTTTCTAATAAAATTGAAGTTGTTTTTAAGGCTTGATTGACTCAGTTCGATCCTGGAAGAGTGTCTTACCATAGTTTTGTTTGTTGACTCCAGATATAAGATTTACCCCAGCTATCCTTAGCGAGGGCTTCGACTTTTTTAATAGCATTTTGATCTACTGCAAAACCTGATTTTACTTCCAGTGCATTGTAATGAAAGGCATAAACCCTCGAAGCAAACTGGTCAAATGGCAAGCTGGATTCTCCATGCTTTTCGCCATTCCCGTAAACCATCGGTTTGATTCCCTGCCCCCAATCCTGACGGCCTTCGTTGTTTGGATTCAGGAAATAAGCCCGGACCTCACCTTTTGGATCTCTTTCAATCCTCAGGAGAGAGATGGCGTGGAATCCTACCATCTCTGCCTTTGAGGAGGTAATAAAGATGCCTACCGGATTCGGATAAGCCAGTTGTCGTCCATTGTTGAAATCAGGATGAAAGGAAGAATAAAATATCTGTACAAAGCCTTTATAGTCCATGATTGAATTGGTGAGATAGTCATAGACAGATGCAAAACCCAATTGTATCCAATGACCATACATGGCAGGATTCACCCATTTATGCGGATCTTCACCCCGGCCAGTGGCTCTGCGCATCATTTCATTATAAATTTTGTCCAAATGCGGCACGAGTACAACAGATATATCATCAAGTTCATAATCGAGCTTGTCTACGAGACCTTTTCCGAGTTGATTTGAAACGAGATCATGATTTTCAAACCGCATGACCAGATTGTTTTGAGTCGCTACGGTAATGATCATATCAATGAGCTTTGCCGGCGCATGCTGACTCCACATACTGATCCCCCTCGCAGACTGACAGGTCGGGTTATTGCCCTGACCAACACCGAGCGGCTGGCCAAGGACCCGGATAAGCGCCCCGATCAGATATTGTATGGCGGAGACCTCCCCACGATTCACACCGTTGGATTTCAGTATCCTGTTCTCAACCTGCGAATTGATCTTGACACGGCGTAAATTTTCCAAACCAACCCGCACCGGTCGTCTGGAAAACAGGCTTCTCCCAAGCATTCTCGCGAGCCCGTAGATGCATTGAGCATTTTCCACTCTGACGGTTTCAAGTACCAGCGGTTTAACAAAATCTTTGTGTTTATTCCATTCTGCTACTCCCCGATCATTCAGGTTTAAGCAATGCGTAACCAAATAATCAATCTTGGGATCACTTAACAGGTAAGTAAGCAGAATGGCGTGGTACTTACTCACCAGCCCTGTTGCTCCCATGGATTTACCCAGGGAAACAGCTTCTCCAAGCAAAACTTTTTCCCTGGATTTTTGCAGGATTTTGAGGTACTCGTCGGGATCAGGCCTTTTTAATGTAATGGGTGAAGGGCCGTAAATGGCATTCACATACAATAGAAGCTGCTTGTTTACAGCATTATCCTCCTTCAAATCAAATTTTGCATCCACCAAATGGATCAGCTCCCGTACCTTCTGAGTGACCACAGGTCTTTGCTCACAGATCATGGTGATTTCCTGCGCAAGCTTTCCGGTGACCTTACTCAAGTCCATTTCTGAAATCAGGAACCCAAACAGATTGAATGCCTTTTTCAGCTCACGGTCTGAAAAGGACTCTCTGGTTTCCTCAGTCATCTCCCGCAATCCAAGATCCAGGTTATGAACGATTACCTCCTCAAGGTAATCCTGGGCATCGGTAGCACTTATTTTAGCCCCCTGATCCGCTCCGTTGGCGTGAGCGAGCATTCTTAGCTCGCTGAGTATCTCAAAACTACTCGAGGGATGACCCGCTTTCATGGTACCCCGTACGAGTATTGGTACCAGGCGATCGGGCTCATTCCATGCAGTATTCTGAAAGATTCCTGCCTTTTCCAATTCAATACATCTTTCGAATAGAAAAGAAAGACCATCACGCGTCAGACTCAGGATGTCTACCTGACTTGCAATCTTTGCTGCCTTGTCCTGCCTGGTTAGATCTGTGGCTTCCAGGAATTCCGTTAAACTACGTTCAAAGTTTTCAAAAGCCCTTTCTCTTGCCGGGCTCAATGCTGATGTTTCTGACATAAAAATTTACTAGACATAAAAGTCTACTGTTTCATAGTGTAACAATAGTTCAGTCATTCTGTCGGGATCTTCTCCCTTGAAGTTGATGGTCCCAAAATGATTTCCAAAACCGGCCCTGTCATCACTGATCTTTTGGGACGATAAAGGGGGAACCAACGTATGATCTACGAAGTAAGGTTCTTCATTAAGTTCCTCGGGTATCTCTAGTTTAGAGAACTGACGCTTTTGAGGATAGATCATGACATTCCCATGATAATTTTTTGGTTTGAAATCTTTGGGCGGGAATATTTCGTCGAGCTCCTCTTCCGTAATATTCGGATCATGACACAATACAAAAGCGGCTAAGGCATCAAATTCATAGGATTTTGAACACAACTCCAGGATATGACCTCCGGGAATTCTGCAGGCAGTCTCTCCAAAGTTCAGTTCATCATTTTCAGTCAGAAACCACTCCGGGTGGATCATGCCATATTCTATACCAAAAATATCAACCAGTTTTTGAACCTGCTTGTGTATCAGGTCACGTTTTGAGTTCAGATAGTGACCCTCCGGAATAAAGTTGGAGTAACCAAGATGAACATATTCTGTGATATTCAGAAATCGTATTTTTCCCTTATTGATAAATGCTTCGCATGAAAACTCTCTTCCGGGCAGGTGACTCTCCACCATACAGGGAAAATCGGAATCTTCAACTTTCTTGTCTATGTCGCTCATACTTCGAAGCAGCCGGTGACCGACCGTCCCTGCCGATGCAAAAGGTTTCATGTGAACCCAGCTATCTTCCTCTCCTTCCAGTTGTAAGTTGGCTTCATTGAGTCTTTTCATGAAGTTGCGTACCTGATCGCGGTTGTGAACTTCTTCAAAAAGACCTACTCTTAATCCACCAATCAGGGCTTTTCTTTTCATCATGGCTTTATTCCTAAACAGGAAAGCGCGATTAAGCACTCTCGGATCATTTCTATAGATCGAGTTTAATGCACCTGCCCACTCCACTGTTTCCTCATAAAGTGGTACTGCGACATCCACATTGTGGGGTTTTAACTTTTCTAACAGATCCAGTGAATTGGAACTATCGCTCCACTCATCCAGCTGGTAGGGAACAAATGGAATATCATTTTCATTAGCATAGGGTTCGAAGTCTGGCAATGAAACTACTACAAAAGGTTTATTGGTCTTTTGCATACTTTCTATTACCGGTAAACTCCATCCAATCAATGCAAAACATTTAGCCATAATCTGTTGGTTTTTAGTTAGTAATTTGTAAAAATAGGATTTTTCCCAGACCAATGTCAGGAAAGGATTCCTATTAAATTAATCAAAAAAAACCAGAATTGTTCCTAGAAATAAAGATTTAAAGGTTTTTAGGCGAAAATCACCACATGCACCACTTAAAGCAATATAAAGGAATTTATTTCTTTTTGTAGACACCCTTAAAAACCTCATTGACTACCTTCCCTTCCTTATTCAGTATTTCCCAAAGTTGGGTAACGGATCCGTCTTCATTCGGTGTCCAGGTGATGCGGTTTCTGTACCAGCCTGTTTGTTGCCCGGGTAGTGATTCACTTTGCAGAACCATATCATTTCCGATAAGCGCACCCTTAAGGACGAGATGGGAGCCTGACGAATCGATCCAAACCTGATTCCAGGTAGAATCAGACTTATTAAAATAATTATAGCTCCGACCTGTAACCCCGGATTTACCTCTCCAGTACTCACTTATCACACATTCCGAAACGAGCTTTTCGATGTTATTTTCGCCTATAAGGTTCCCCAATGTGTCATACACATTCCAGTCTCCCACCCAAAAATCAAACTGTTGGTGAGACTCAGTACAACAAGGGCACACGGGCTCGGCTGAGTTTTTTGTTGAAATGAAAATCAACAATGAAATCAATGCATATTTCATTCCCTCAAGATCGAACGATATAGTCAATTAACCAAGCCACACAACTGTGAATGCCGCGATTAACCGATTTACTAGTAGCCAGTGATTTCCTTTATCTTCAAAAAGAATGCTTTTTTCCTGTCAGAATTGATTCCCCAATCAACCGGAACACTTTGATAACCGGATTCAAATCCTTCGTCTTTCATCCTGAAATCAAAATAACCCCAGGATGCATAAGATCTTACCGCCTGGACAAGGTTATTTGTATCGGCTTCGAATTTAAAATGGTCATCTTCGTTAAAAAGAATGGGCTTTGTTGTGTAGCCTGCAACATCTCTGGTGCGTTCAACCAATGCGGTAATTTCAAGGGGATCATCGACGCCGTTACCGTGTAATAAGATAAAATCAGCACCCCCAACAACGTTTGGTAAAGGTAAAAATCCACCTCCGTAGCTGGTACTCACAAGTAACCGATGGCCATCTTTGACCTTCTCCTGGACGAGAGCAATCAACTCATGAATGCGGTCCGGTTGGAGGATCTCGTGATCATACCTGACATTGCACTCGTTATTCAACTCGATAATAATATTCCGGTAATTATGATCCAGTATCCAATCTGTAATATTTTCTACTGCATTGATTACCGCCTGTTCATCCTTAAGGTGTTGATCCTGGCCGAAATAGAAGTAACCCAGGATAACCACCATCCCCAGCCTGTCGGCTTCATCAAGGATCTTTTTCAGTCTCCCCATGTATGCAGGTCTCAAATTTCCGTCAGGATCAAAAGTTGAATTGATCCAATCCTTGTTTCCATATCCCATGGGACTTCCGCCCTGCAGGTTTAATGTAATTGCCAGTAAGCCATAGCTTTTCCATTCCCCCATCGCAGTCACAAATTCATTGGTATTACGGTCCGGATCCCACTTTTTAGTATCAGGGTAAATGAACCTGTCACGGGTATCCGGGTTCAGGTCGTCAAAAATGCCTTGCACCATCCTGGAGTTAAAAAGCAGACCTTCAATCTTATTTCCTTCCCAATAGCGGCCCTTGTAAGTCAGCTCACCATTGATCAGAAATTGATCTCCCTCTATGGAAACAACAGTTCTGCGATCATCATTATTGCCTACGCAGGAAAAAAGCAGCAAGATGAAAAATGAAATCGTGGCAAGCTGTGTATTCATGGCATTTGGAATACCACGAATATATGGATTCTGTCAGATATGGAATAAGTTAGTCTTTTTTCTGTCTTTTTCGCTCATGTTCGAGCAACAGGATCTTTCGCAGCCTGATCGATTTTGGTGTGACCTCCACATATTCATCCTTGCCCACATACTCCATCGTCTCTTCCAAAGAAAACTTGGTTGCAGGTGCAATGGATACTTTATCGTCAGATCCGGCAGCACGGATGTTTGTAAGTTTCTTTGTTTTTGTGACGTTGACCACCAGGTCATCCTGACGGGTACTTTCTCCTATCACCTGACCTTCGTATATCTCTTCATTCGGATCAATGAAGAATCTGCCGCGATCCTGAAGCTTATCAATTGAATAAGCAATGGCGGTCCCGGTCTCGCCGGATATCAGCGCTCCTTTTCTTTTCCCCTGGATCTCACCCTTCCACGGTTCATACCCATTGAAACGGTGCGATACTACCGCCTCGCCTTCAGTAGCCGTGAGGATCGGATTGGTCAGCCCGATCAGTCCTCTTGCTGTGATCTTGAATTCGAGGTTGACGCGATCTTCTTTTTTCTCTATGTTGAGGATATCACCTTTCCGCTGCGTGACGATCTCGATAACTTTCCCGGAAAACTCTTCAGCTACATTGACAAAGAGCAATTCTACAGGCTCGTGCTTGAAGCCATCAATCTCCTTCAACACTACCTGTGGTTGACCAAGCTGCAATTCATAGCCTTCTCTTCTCATCGTTTCTACAAGGATGGCCAGGTGCAGGATACCTCGTCCGAAAACCATCATTTTGTCTGGTGAGTCCGTCTCATCAACTCTAAGTGCCAGGTTCTTTTCGGTCTCTTTTTCCAATCGCTCCCTGAGGTGCCTGCTGGTGACAAATTTTCCTTCCTTACCAAAAAACGGTGAATTATTGATGGTAAACAACATACTCATAGAGGGTTCATCCACTGAAATCGGATCCAGTGCTTCCGGATTTTCGGCATCGGCAATGGTATCTCCGATGTCAAAACCATCAAGTCCCAGTACTGCAACGATCTCCCCTGATTTGATCTCCTCTTTCGTTTTTACTTTTCCCAGTCCTTCAAAAAGGAATAGTTCCTTGATGCTGGATCTGTAAGAACTCCCATCTTTCTGAACCAGTACTACCTGATCACCGGCTTTAATGCTTCCGCGATGAACCCTGCCCACGGCAATTCTGCCTGTGTAGGATGAGTAGTCCAGCGAGCTGATCTGTAGTTGTAGTGTTCCCGGATTTTCTTTGGGAGGCTCGAAGTGACTGATGATTGTATCAAGCAGGTATGAAATATCACTGGTTGGGGTCTTCCAGTCCGGACCCATCCATCCGTTTTTGGACGAGCCGTAAACTACGGGATAGTCCAGCTGCTCCTCGGTTGCGTCCAGTGAAAACATCAGGTCAAAAACTTTCTCATTGGCTTCCTCCGGATTGCAATTGGGTTTATCTACTTTATTGACGACCACAATGGGCTTCAGTCCCATCTGTAGCGCTTTCTGAAGGACAAAACGGGTCTGTGGCATGGGTCCCTCAAAGGCATCCACGAGCAAAAGCACGCCATCAGCCATATTCAACACCCGCTCAACCTCACCACCAAAGTCGGAGTGACCCGGGGTATCGATGATGTTGATCTTGGTGTCTTTGTATCTTACGGAAACGTTTTTTGATAAAATGGTAATTCCTCTTTCCCGTTCCAGGTCATTGGAATCCAGGATCAGCTCTCCGACTTCTTCATTTTCACGGAAAAGCTTTACCTGATGTAAAATCCTGTCTACCAGTGTGGTCTTGCCATGATCAACGTGTGCGATGATGGCGATGTTTCTAATGCTCATGATTCCTCCAAAAAGGACGCAAAAGTAGCATTTAGTTGGACCAATTACGCATACATAAAAAGATAAAGCAAATTATCTTTTTATGACGGGGGTGTATGAGCCAGTCAGGAGCCGATCTTTACAGTAAATGGCCAGCCGGTAAACTGCTCAGCTGTCCCGGTAGTGACATCCACTTCCCGTGGCCAGCATTCGAAGGTTACTTCTTTGGTTGATTTATTGAATTTGGTAACTCCATAGCCTCCACCTCTGGAGGGATTCTCCGGATTCACATAAGCATGCATGGTAATCTTGTTATCAAATCCATCCAGGTACTGACCAGTCCAGGGCAACCGGTCATTGGCATTTTTGCCGGGTTGTTCATCTTCGGGCCACCACCATCGGCTGTAGTAGTTATTCACAAGTGCAGGCACCACAAAAGCCCATGGTCCATCATCAAATTCATCGATCCCGTGCTTAATGATTGTGGCCAGGTGCTGATCCCCGGCTATATGTACCGCATTTGCTTTTTGGATGGCCCTGAGGGCCTTATCCCGGCCGGTCTGCGGCCAGCCATTCGAATCCATGTCGGCATGGAGCCGGTTGTTCTTATTCCCATGGATATGGGCTCCGCCACAGAATCCTGTTTGCGACAATACAGCTTTCATGACTACTCCATCCTTCTGTTCTGCCCAATTGTTGAGAAAGTTCAATTGGCGATCTCCCAGCAATGTTAAACCAGGCACATCTACCGTTTTTGGATCGTAGCTGGGATCTCTGACATGATCCGGCCTTGGTCCTATCTGCGGGATCTTGCCCTCGGGACCCGACTTGAATTTACGGTCTTCGATGATGGCAAAATCAACGCCACCAAGAATCAAATTGGTATAATAAACGCCAATTCCCCGCCCGATCGGCGTCGGATCGTAAGGGTCCGGCAAATGCGAAGTCTGACACCTTTCAACCATTTTCACATATTCATGGTGATAGAAATATCCCCCGTCGCTTCCAGCAGGTGAGGAAGCCTTTTTACCTCCTTCGCCCCATAAATTGCCCTGACCGATATCATGATCGTCAGGGATAGTGACACAGGGCCGGTTTCTGAATAACTCCCTGAATTGCATTCCGAATTTTAGCCAGGCCGCGGTGTGCTCTGTATGATCGTAAGATTGATCTCCGGCAAAGAAAACGATATCCGGATCCTGAAAATTGATATTCCTTACGTAGTGCTCTCTGGACCCCCGATCCTTATTGCTATTACATGACATCGCAGCTATTGAGACGATCTCCTGATCAGCAGGATCTTTTCTGATCAATCCTTCGAAGGAGGCATTTTCCCCGTGAAGGATTCGGTATCGGGTATCTTTCGAATCATCCCAGTTTTCAACTTCAAAGGTGGCTGACCATCCCAGATCATTGATATTTGCTTCAGCGATCTTTTTCCAGCCATCCTGATCGATTTCCAGCCTGACTTTTCTGTCTTCATTAGGATAAAGCGGAAAAAGCTGTGCAGTCAGCTTTAGCTTATTATTAGCGACTGTGTAGATACCGAAAGCAACTACACTGTCTCTGGGGACATCCATCTCAATGATCGGATTGTCCGGACGATTCCACCAGTCATTCACAGCCAGAGTGTCTAATCCTTCGAAAGGCGCAAGAACCAGCGGATCCATTGTCCGGGGGTCCTGCTGGGTGCATCCGGTGAAGAGAATAAGAGAAAAAAGAAACAGGTGGAAATTTCGCATGATGGATTCTGATTGGTTATTTGATCCAAAGATGCGGAAAAATGACTATTCGACAAACTGACTGTAATGTTCATACCGGTCGAAGATCTGTCTTACATAGGTGTAAGGTTCGATTCCGCGAACATATCCATACTTTACGACAGGCTGATTATAGACATTAGGATAACTCAGATCCAAGATCATTTCTTCAACATTCTCATCCCATTTGTTGGGGTCCAGAGCCTCTTGCTCTGCCAAATTCTGGGCATCAAAGACATGATACAGCCCACAATTATAGGCTGCCATGGCAAGTTTTATCCGCTGCACAGAATCTGCAGCGTTTTCAAATCTGCCCCATAATTGTTTGAGATATTCCGTACCCCCTCGAATATTTTCCTCGGGATCATTCAAATTATTGATCCCCAATTCATCCGCTGTGGAAGGCATGACCTGCATGAGGCCACTTGCATCAGCCCATGAGCTGGCCTTAGGCTTAAATCTGGACTCCTGATAAATCAGGGAAGCAAGCAACCTCCAATCCCATCCTAGATTTTGAGCGTACTT
The DNA here is from genome assembly GCA_965243485.1 of Cyclobacteriaceae bacterium. Classification (GTDB taxonomy): domain Bacteria; phylum Bacteroidota; class Bacteroidia; order Cytophagales; family Cyclobacteriaceae; genus UBA7330. Next base: position 432,637 of record CBDEVP010000001.1, read on the forward strand.
TTTGATCAGATCATCATACTGGCTTATCCGGTTATTATTTATGCTGAACAATTCACTATTGACACGCTGTCTGAAACTTCGCTCATTCTTGAAGTATTTATTGTAGATCACATAATAGTCAATGGAATCCTTCATCACACTAAGCCACTCATTGGCAGCAGCCAGTAGCTTTGGACTGTCTTTCCTTACCGCCCAGGCGATCCTTTGTGAAAAACTGATAGGTACCTCAATATCCAGATCAGGATAGTAGGAAGCGTTAATATTGGCAATATTATTGTCGGCCACTGTGTATTTTACTTCACCATCTACAACCATTTTAATGATTTCATCCGTGGAGAGGCTCCCGGGGAGCGGATCAATGATGATCTCTCCTCCAATTTCATTGGACAGATTTACCAAACGTTCCTGGTATGCGGAATTTTTTCTCACCGAAACCGTATCTCCGATCAGTTCAATGGCATCGCTGATCAGCGCCCGCTGAATCTCACTCCATCTCATCTCGCGCCAGTTATCAGGCTTGCGCTGGACCAGCACCTGATGGGTCAGATATAGATAATCCGTGAAACTTACCTGTTCCTTTCTTTCGCTGGTAATTGTGAGCCCATGAGCAACCAGATCCACATTCCCTTCATTTAACCTGAAGAGCAGGCTGTCAATATCGCTGGCCATGATAATATCCAGGTCGACATCCAGAAAATCTGCAAAACTTTGGAGCAGTTCGTACTCAAAACCCATCGTTTGTCCCCGATAGAGAAAATAGCTGGTACTGCTGTAAATGGTCAGAACCTTAAGTTTTCCCTGCTCTTTTATCTCGGGCAGGTCTCTTTGGGTTGTCGAGGTCACCACAGGTTTGTCATACTCTTTTTCCTCACATCCTATAAGGAAAAACACAATCCCAAAGACGATAATGATCGGTCTGTTTAACATAATATTCGGATGCTTTCTCGCTAAAGGAACAGCGAGCAGATCAAATTGTTATTCCTAAGTAATTGGAAGATAGCTATTCATATTGAAAAATATACTCTCATTTTGAGAAAATACTGCTTTGATCAATTTTGTAACTATTTAATTATCAGTACATTAAAAATTTTTTATTTCTGGGCATCATGTTTGTAACCTAAAAGGACCGCAATAATTTAAAAACCGCAATACTAAATTTAAGTCTTATGAGAGTTTATATTTTGGGAATAGCCCTTGCTGTTCTTTTCTTCTACAGCTGTAATAGCGGAGAGTCGGATATTGTAATGAAAGACCACGCTATGGTAAGCTTTAAATTGGTTGATCATCCTGATTCGTACGATGCCATTCTAATTGATCTTGTTGGCCTTGAGTATAAGCTTGAGGCTGAAGACGATGAAGAAGAAGGTGAGGAGGAACCTGAAGATGACGATTCAAAGGATGAAGGTGACGATGATGACGATGAAAGTAGCAGAATACTTCATGATAAGCATGATGAGGACGAATGCGATGACGACGAAGGTGAATGGTTCGTGCTGGATATCGAACCACAGGTCATTGATATCCTGCAACTGCAAAACGGAGCAGAGGCACTTTTGGCTCAATCTGAAATTCCTGCAGGGGAATTGAAAGAATTAAGATTGATCCTGGGCGAAAACAACAAAATCGTTGTTGCAGGTGATACGATGGATCTTTTTGTCCCTTCAGGGACTTCATCAGGCATCAAGATCAAAGTCCACTCTGAGATTGAAGCAGGTGAATTTTATGATGTGGTCATAGACTTCGTTGCTTCCAAGTCAATCGTGAAAAGAGGTAATGGAAAATATCTTCTTAAGCCGGTAGTCAAAGCAAAACTGGTACATGATGACGACCCTTATGGTGGAATAAGCGGTGTTGTGGCACCTGCAGATTTATACACAATGGTTCACGCCATCAATGCAGAAGATGACACTGCTTCTACTGAACCAGGAGAAGACGGGGCATATCTGATCGACCTTTTATTGCCGGGATCCTATACCGTCGTGGTTGAACCAGCTGACACCAGCGGATTTGACGATTTTACCATTGAGAACGTTGAAGTTTTAGAAGAGCAGATCACAGAGCTTGATTCAGTGAAATTCGAATAAGATAACCAACTAGCTTCCTATGAGTATAGCCCGCATCCTTTGGATTGCGGGTTATTTTTTTGCTAGATTTTCGATCTACTCAGATACACTAATTCAGAATATTCCAAACAATCCTGTCTGCAATGTGTAAATCATATATATACAATTGAGAAGAATTATGTCACAATCCACAACACATCTTAAAGTTGAGCATGACGCCGCAAATCACTTGTTTTTTATCAAAGTAAAGGGCGGAAATGCCGAAATTTCTTATGACAAACATGCTGACGATTATCTGGACCTCACGCATACTTACGTCCCAGGCGCTTCCAGAGGCTTTGGAATAGCTTCCGACCTCACCGAGCAGGTACTGAAGTTTGCCAGGGAAAATCAATATAAGATCAAGCCAAGCTGTCCTTTTATCAAGAACTACATTGATAAAAATCCAGAATATAAATCCTTACTCATTGACTGATCAATTGATCCTTCGATGGGTCAGGTTCAGGAAATGCCCTCATAGGTGAATACCTGACATAACTGTCGAAAACCTCCGGATTGGGTCCCGTCACTCTGGGGTCGCCAGTCCTTTCGAGTTCATTCATTAAGCTTAATTTCAGACTGTTCTCTGTTTCCTGATAAGAAGGATTACCTGCAAGATTGTTTAGGCAAAAAGGGTCCTTTTCCACATCAAAGAATTCGAACTCAGGCCTTTTGGCCAGTGCCAGTTCAAAAAACGGCTGGATACTTTCATCCTGATAATTTTCAATTATAAATGTTTTGGTCGGACAATCATCTATGTCGGTGAATGCAGCATTCCCCATATAATTACCATTTTCATCAAGGCCAAACATGGGCCATAACTCGGTCGTATCCTCTGGATTCACCCTTTGAGGGGCTCCGGCCGGCCATCGATCAGGTTTGATATTCCAGGTAAACAGATATTTCCCATCGGTGATGGTTCGCTGGGGATAGCCCCAATTCTGGTGTCTGGAAGATGAATGTCGTTCTCTACCTGAGTAAGCAAATTGTTTTGTTTCACTCACGTCTCCTTCACTGCCCGACCTTAATATTTCCACAATACTCTTCCCTGAAATCGGCAACATTCCCTCAGAACTTGTTCCGGTTAATTCGAGTATGGTCGGGGCAAGATCAGCAAAGCCTACAGCATCCGTAACTTTCCGTCCACCCGGAAATCCGGGAAACCTGATCGCCATCGGTACGTGTATCCCATATTCGTAAGCATTGGCCTTGGCCCTCGGAAAAGCCATCCCATTATCTGCGGTCACAATAACAATGGTGTTTTCAAGCTCGCCGACAGATTCCAGGTACTCAAGCATCTTTTGAAGGTGCATGTCAAACCATTCAATTTCCACAGCGTAATCCAGAAGGTCTCCCCTCACCAGCTCATCGTCAGGTAAAAATCCGGGTACCTGCACATCTTCAAGCTTTTTATCAAATCTTTTCCAGGAATCCTGCTCAAAGGCCCTATGTGGTTCCGAAGCTCCGTACCAGAAAAAGAACGGCTCATCCTTCCTCACATTTTCCATGAAATATTTGAAATTCTCAAAATAGTTGAGATTCCTGATCCCCTCTGCCCAGGGCTTCTCCTCACTTTCATCGTAGTTGATGTTGCTATGTTCTATGCCTGCGGCATCAGTAGCCCTCCACAAAGAATCCTCTTCATTTCTTGCATATCTGAACGGGCTCACACCTTTTCCGGTCCTTCCTGTCACATAGCCATTGTCCCCGAGCAGGTCCACAAAGGGTACGTACTTCTTCAGCCAGGAGGATGCATGCTGACCGGCTTGCTCGTTTTGCCAGTGATGCCTGCCGGTAACGATCGCGCTTCTGGACGGCGCACATCCGGGTGATCCGGCATAGCAATTGGTAAAGTATATTCCTTCAGTGGCCACCTTATCAAAGGCTGGAGTATTGATGAAAGTACTACCACCAAAGCTGGTACTACCAAAAGACTGATCATCACTGATTGCAAATAAGATATTCGGTCGTTTTGGTTCGTCCTTTTCGCCGCAGGCGGAAAAAACTAAAATACAGGCCAAAAAGAATAAAAGGTTGAATGGATAAGTCTTTCTCATGATCCCAAAAAAAGTAAAGAATCAGCACAGGCGGACAACTCTTTGCGTTTTTTTTATCGAAAGGCCGAATAATGTGATATTTCACAATTATACTTACATGACATGCGCTTTATCTATGGATTTCCTAAAACGGAAATTAACCTGGTAAAAATGGGAATTTGTTTCTGATGAATTGGGTTTTACTTTTGTAACTCAATTTTATCACTCACCAAAAAAATAAAACATGTCAAAAATCAAAATCGGAATAAATGGTTTTGGTAGGATCGGAAGACTTGTATTCCGGGTAGCTGTAAACAAACCAAATATTGAAGTGGTCGGGATCAATGACCTGATTGATGTCGATTACATTGCCTACATGCTTAAATACGACTCTACACACGGTAGATTCAATGGTACAGTAGAAGTAAAGGATGGCAAACTCGTAGTGAACGGGCAAGCGATACGAGTAACATCAGAAAAGAATCCGGCTGACCTGAAATGGGGAGACGTTGGAGCAGACTATGTTGTTGAGTCAACCGGCTTATTCCTGACCAAGGAAAAGGCTGAAGGTCATATCAAGGCAGGTGCCAAAAAAGTGATCATGTCAGCTCCTTCCAAAGACGACACACCTATGTTTGTGATGGGAGTTAATCACAAAACCTATACTTCTGACCTTCAATATGTATCAAATGCTTCATGTACAACCAACTGTCTTGCGCCGATTGCCAAGGTATTGAATGACAGTTTTGGTATTGAGTCAGGACTTATGACCACCGTTCACGCGGCAACTGCCACACAGAAAACCGTGGATGGACCTTCCATGAAAGACTGGAGAGGCGGACGCGGTGCCTACCAGAACATCATACCATCTTCTACCGGAGCCGCCAAAGCTGTCGGAAAGGTGATTCCTGAGTTGAATGGAAAGCTTACTGGTATGGCTTTTAGGGTACCAACCGCCGATGTGTCTGTTGTGGACCTTACAGTTAACCTGAAAAAAGCAACGACTTACGAAGACGTAAAGAAAGCGATGAAAGCTGCTTCGGAAGGGGAGTTGAAAGGGATCCTTGGATACACAGAAGAAGATGTGGTCTCCAATGACTTCCTGGGCGATAGCAGAACTTCCATCTTTGATGCAGGCGCCGGTATTCAGTTAAATGATACTTTCGTTAAAGTGGTTTCATGGTACGACAATGAATGGGGTTATTCTTCGAAAGTGGTAGAACTCGTAGAGTATATGGACTCTGTCGGCTGATACAAACCAGCAAAGCATTTTCAAAGCCAGTGAATTTTCATTGGCTTTTTTTGTGCGTTCATATAAAGAAAATCACCGTTCATATATTATTCAATTCCGGGTTAAACCCTGGACTGGCAGGTACGTCTAAGTAAGTGAAAATCGATGCAAATAAAAGGACTAATACCATGAAAAATCTACTTAAAATATCAGCTTTTGTTGCCCTGGTGGCGGTTGTGATCAATTCCTCATATGCAGACAATTTTCCACTATCAGAAGAGCAGAAATTATTGCTTGCCGTGCATATGGAGCAAAGTGAAGAAAACTTTGAGACCTTCAGGTCTACACTGGACGTTTTTCAACTGGCAATCCTTGAAAATCCCACGCTGAAGAGACATGAGAAACACATGGCATTGAAGTCAACACTGACCCTGGAACAACAGGCGTTACTTGAAGCTAATAAAGTTTTGGAGCAGACCATGAGAGAAGATTTCAAAAATTCTTTGACTACAGATCAAAAAAAGGACCTCAGGCAGATTATTAAGGCCTCACTGGATCCTGAAGAAGTGGCGATCATGGAAGCAAGGAAAGTACTTCGTGAAGCAATGAAGCAGGAGGCCAGGGAAAGGGACTTCAACAACGCGGAGATTTAAATCTCAATTAAAGTATTACTTTGCTTATTCGCATATAAGCATATACAAATCTATTTTTTTTTGATTACTCCAAACCTTTTCCTTCCGCAATACGTCTTGTAGTTAAACTCAAAATAAAAGGACAATAACAATGCGAAATTTAGTTAAGTATTCAACATACATTGCCGTTTTTGCAATAACCATTCATTTCTCAAATGCCAACAACAATTGTCTCACTGAAGAGCAGCAATTGCTGTTTACAGCAAACGTGAAACAAAGTGTAGAAAACTTCGAAGAATTCAGATCTACGCTGGATGTGTTCCAATTAGCGATCCTTCATACGCCCAATTTGAAGGAAGGCGAACGAACCAGGGCGTTTTTTTCCGCTCTTTCACTGGAGCAGAAAGCTCTTTGGGAGGCCCATAGGGTGCTGGAGCAGTCAATGATCGAGGATCTCAAGAGCAGACTTTCGAGTGATCAAAGGGAAAACATCGATTATCTCATTGAATCATCACTGGATCGTGAGGTCAGGGCCTTATTGGAGGCAAATAAGGTGTTGAGAGAAGCTTTGGATGATGATCTGATTGAATCTGATAGTAAATTCCCTTCCTAAGATTGAGTGAAAGGAACTGTTAATAAAGGTGTTGATTTGCCTCAACACCTTTATTATTCAACAATTACTCCTTCTTCTTTCAACTCTTTCATCGCCTTGTCAAAATCTCCCGGATCCATATTTACCGCCCTCGTACCTTTCACTGGAACGTGTGTTTTAAAACCGAACTTCTTCACAGCATCCAATGCGGTAAATTTAAGGCAGTAATCAGCCGCTAAACCTACGCACGTTACTTCATCAACATTTTGATCAACCAAATACTCACCCAAACCGGTTGACTTCAGATGGCCATTGTCGAAAAGGCCACTATAACTATCGATCTTTGGGTCTGTACCCTTGTGAAAAATCATTTGAACGCGATGCAGGTCAAGATTTCTGGAAAACTCAGCACCTTCTGAATGTTGGATGCAGTGATCCGGCCACAGGATCTGATCCAGATCACCCAATTTGATCACTTCACCTATTTTCTTACCCGAATGGTTGGACGCAAAACTTCCATGATCCTTAGGATGCCAGTCCTGCGTGGCCACCACCAGGTCGAAATCATTTACGATACCGTTAACGAAAGGAAGGATCTCATCACCATCCTTTACTTCCAGTGCTCCTCCCGGTAAAAAATCATTTTGAATATCTACTAAGATCAAAGCATGCATAAGTCAAGTGTTTTAGTTTCTGTGTTTTAAAATCAAGTTGGCCCGACGGTCAAAAAGTTTGGGCTCCAGACCCACCGGGTAAACATGGGGATTTACCAGCCTTCTACTGGAGGCATCCAACAGATCTCTTTGTTTGAGATGAAATGCCCGGCTTTCTTTGTATGGAGGCGCCTCATAAACCTGACGACCTCTATCAAAGATTGGCACCAGCAAATCCCTGTAATTGGTGGATGTTACGAATTTTTTACTTTTCGTAAAGTCATCAGGGGCAATGATCCGGAATTCTTCAATCTCATCTCTTTCATCAAAGATCATATCTCCCGCCATTTTGCCATTCACAAAAAATCTTCTGACATTCAGCAGTCCGGGCATATTTATCTTAATGTTTTGTTCGGAAAGTTTGATCCTCTCCTCCCAGTGGCCCTGCTCATTCCTGATAGCTGCCATCTTATACACCTGGCCCAATGCAGGTTGATCATAGGAGGTGATCAGTTTTGTACCAATGCCCCACATGGTGATCTTTGCCCCCTGGTCTTTCAGGGAAGCAATCAGGTATTCATCCAGATCATTACTTCCTACAATTCTGGTGTCTGTCAAACCAGCCTCATCCAGAATCTTACGTGCCTCAGTGCTCAGATAAGCCAGGTCCCCGGAATCTACCCTTATCCCTCTGAGTTGCTTTCCCTTTTGTTTCAGGTCCAGGCCCACTTTTACGGCCTTTCGAACACCTTCCAAAGTATCGTAGGTATCTACCAGTAAGATACAGTTCCCGGGCATTACTTCCGCGTATGATCTAAACGCCTCCAACTCACTTTGAAAGGCCATCACCCAGCTGTGAGAGTGAGTGCCTGAGACGGGAATATCATATAGCTTCCCGGCGAGCACATTGGAGGTAGAGTGGCAACCACCGATAAAGGTAGCAAGACTGCCTGATAAACCTCCGTCGATTCCGTGTGCCCTTCGCAAGCCAAACTCCATCACAGGCTCATCTTTAGTGATTGAAGTGATCCGGGATGCTTTTGTGGCAATCAACGCCGAATGTCCAACAAGGGTCAGCAGCGGAGTTTCCAACATCTGGCACTGGATCAAAGGTCCCTTCACGCGGATCACAGGTTCGTGAGGAAAGATGATAGATCCATCCGGCTGTGCATCGATGGTACATTCAAATTTTAAATCTGACAGGTAATTCAAGAAATCTTCATCAAAGTAATGCTGACCATCACTGTCTTTCAGGGTAGAGAGATATTCAATATCACTTTTTGTGAACTCATACGCTTTCAGGTAATCAATCACATGCGAAAGACCAGCCATCACGGCATATCCCCCAGAAAATGGATTGGTACGAAAAAAGAGATTGAATACAGACTCCCGATGGGCCATGTCCTTCTTAAAATATCCATAAGACATGGTCAACTGGTAAAAATCCGTAAGGAGCCCCAGGGACTCGCGGTAAACCTTTTGAAGGTTAGTCATCTGCTGTTTGTTGTTACGTTTCTGAGTAATCAGGGTTATCTTTTGAAAGCTACATTAGCCACCACCCCCAACAAGACCAACCCCATTCCAATATACGTCATGAAATTGAATTGTTCATCAAAAAGGATCCACCCGAATGCGAGTACATAAATGATGCTGGTATAATTGATGATCGCCACTTTTGACAGTTCTTCGGTCTGATAGGATTTGGTCATGAAGAATTGGGCGATTTGGGTGAATACACCCACCAGGATCAGAAACAACCAGTCCCACCCGGTCGGCTGGACCCACACCTGGGAAGACCAAACCCCTGCAATAGGCATGGTCACCAGGGGAAAATAGAATATAATCACCAGAGGATGCTCTGACGTTTTCAGTATCCGGATAAAGTTATAGGCAAGTCCGCTAAACACCGTCGAAGAAACGCCAATCAGCAAGTGAACAAGGGATATGCGTGTATCAAAACCTGTAATCGTGATCACACCTCCGAAACTGATCAGGAAAAACAGCCATTGAAGGGGCGCTACTCGTTCATTTACGAGGAATATGCCCAGAATAGCTGCAAATATCGGAGACAGATAAAGGACAGTGGCTGCTGCCGCCAGCGGGATCTGCTGGAGCAGGCCAAAATAGGTGACAAGCGCTATAGCTCCTGCTGCTCCGCGAAGGATCAGAATCTTTTTATTCGTTCCCCAGACACTGATCTTTTGACGATGGAGCAGATACACACAAATAATCATGGAAATGACGGACCGGAACAGAATGATCTCGATCGGGGGAATATGTGACAGGACTTTCACACAGACCTTCATCAGACTGAAGGTAAATGAGGCAATCAGCATGAATCTGACACCTTGCGAGATACTCATGCCGGGGTATAAATAATACCGTCTTTAATTTCAATGGTCCTGTCGGCTGAAGCTGCGAGTGATTCATTATGTGTTACGATCACAAAGGTTTGTCCAAGCCTGTCCCTGAGGTCAAAAAAAAGCTTGTGGAGCTCATCCGCATTGTGTGAGTCCAGGTTGCCACTGGGCTCATCCGCAAAGATGATGGCAGGGCTATTGATCAATGCACGGGCCACCGAAACACGTTGCTGTTCTCCTCCGGAAAGTTGGGAAGGCTTATGGTCATGCCGTCCGGCAATCTTCAGCAGTTCCAGTAACTCCATGGCCTTTTGTTTGACCTCTGCCGGATTCCTTTGCCCGATCAGTCCGGGTATCATGATATTTTCCAGTGCTGTAAATTCCGGCAGAAGATTATGAAACTGAAAGATAAACCCAATTTCCCTGTTGCGAAACTCCGATAATTTTTGCTGGTTTAGCTTGTTTACTTCGGTATTTGCAATCTGCAAAGATCCCTTGTCTGCTGAATCCAGCGTCCCTATGATATGAAGCAATGTGCTTTTACCTGCTCCGGATGCCCCAACGATAGATACTACCTCCCCCTTATTGATATGGACATCAATTCCTTTCAATACCTGAAGGCTTCCGTAAGACTTATAAATCCCTTGCGCAGTAAGCATGCGCAAATATATAGATAGGAGTAAGATGCTCAACCAAATCGGTGAAATCCTTGAATAAACAAACGTGATGTCCTAGATTCGCCCTGTAAATCCCCAATCATGAACATTCACGAATACCAGGCCAAGGAAATATTGAAAAGTTACGGTGTAAAGATCCAGGAAGGGATCGTAGCCGATACACCGGAAAAAGCATTGGAAGCTGCCAAAGAACTTAACCGGGAAACCGGCACCTCCTGGTACGTGATCAAGGCTCAGATCCATGCCGGCGGACGTGGTAAAGGGAAGATCAAAGAGACCGGCTCAAATGGTGTCGTCCTCGCCAAAAAACTGGAGGAAGTAAAGCCAAAGGCTGAAGCTATCCTTGGAGGTACCCTGGTCACCCACCAGACCGGAGAGGCAGGAAAAAAGGTCAATAAGATACTGATCGCTCAGGACGTCTACTATCCGGGAGCTTCCGAGCCCAAAGAATATTATCTATCTATCCTGCTGGATCGTGCCACCGGCCAGAATGTAATCATGGCCTCTACCGAAGGTGGCATGGACATTGAAACGGTTGCTGAAAAGACTCCTGAAAAGATAGTGAAGGAATGGATCGACCCGAGTGTCGGACTGCAGGGATTCCAGGCCAGAAAAGTGGCCTTTGCTCTTGGACTGGAAGGGAATGCCTTCAAGGAAATGGTGAAATTTATTTTCTCCCTATATAAAGCATTTGAAAGTATCGATGCATCACTTTTCGAGATCAACCCTGTACTGAAGACCTCTGACGACAAGATCCTTGCGGTGGATTCAAAGGTAAACCTGGATGACAACGCGCTTTTCCGTCACAAGGACATTGCTGAGTTAAGGGATATCACTGAAGAAGATCCTGCGGAAGTCGAAGCCGGCCAGTCAGGCCTGAGCTATGTGAAGCTGGATGGCAACGTGGGTTGCATGGTGAATGGTGCAGGTCTTGCGATGGCCACGATGGATATGATCAAGCTGTCCGGTGGAGACCCTGCCAACTTCCTGGATGTAGGCGGAGGAGCCAATGCCCAAACCGTGGAAGCAGGATTCAGGATCATCCTCAAAGACCCGAATGTGAAAGCCATCCTCATTAACATCTTCGGAGGGATCGTCCGGTGCGACCGGGTAGCCAATGGTGTGGTGGAAGCTTACAAGAAAATTGGTAAGATCGATGTGCCTATCATTGTTAGATTACAGGGAACCAACGCAGAAGAAGGTGCCAAAATTATCGAAGAATCAGGGCTTAAAGTTACCTCAGCTATCTTACTTAAGGATGCCGCTGAGAAAGTGAAAAAAGTGTTGGCCTGATCCGCCCCTACTAAAGGCTGGAAAATGGAGAAATTCGTTCTTGTTGCAATATCGGTATTGCTAACCCTACCCGTACAGTCACAGAAGGTCAGCAAAGAAAAAAGGGAGATCATCTCCTGGATCGATTCACAGAAAGATGAACTCACCAGCATCAGTGATCAGATCTGGGCTTTTGAGGAAATAGCTTTCAGAGAAACTCGATCGTCGGAAGTTTTGGCGGACTACGCTGAGCAACAGGGTTTCAAAGTAACCCGGGGAGTGGCTGGTATCCCTACAGCTTTTGTGGCAGAATATGGAAGTGGAAAACCGGTTATTGGCATTCTCGGAGAATTTGATGCTTTACCCGGACTCTCTCAGCAGGCTGTTCCGGACAAAACACCCAGAAATGAAGGAGCACCCGGACATGGTTGCGGCCATAACTTGTTTGGAACCGCATCGCTGGCAGCGGCATCGGCAGTAAAAGACCTGATCGCTCAGGGGAAATTGAAGGGAACTGTTCGTTTTTATGGCACTCCTGCTGAAGAGAAATTTTTCGGCAAGCTGTGGATGATCAGGGAAGGCCTATTCGATGATCTGGATTTTTGTATGGACTGGCATCCCGGAGACGAAACCAAGGCAGCTGTGCAAAGTAGTCTGGCACTCGTCGATTTTATGGTGGAGTTTTACGGCCAGGCCGCACATGGCGCTTCTGATCCCTGGAATGGCCGGTCGGCGGGGGATGCGCTGGAACTGTACACCACAGGAATAAACTACTATCGTGAGCACGTTAAACCTACTGTTCGAATGCACTATCATATCATGGATGCAGGAAAGGTTGTCAATGTGGTGCCTGATTATGCCAGGATATGGGTGCGGGTGCGGGACACCGATCGCGAAGGTGTAATGCCTGTTTATGAACGCGTCAAGGCGATGGCAGAAGGTGCAGCTATCCTGGCGAATGTCGACTATGAAGCCAATTTAATATCGGGAGTGCATGAAGTGGTGGTTAATAGGACCGGTGGATCAGCTCTACAGAAAAATCTCGAGTACCTTGGAGCCATTGAATATACCCCTGAGGAATCAGCTTTTGCCAGAAAGATTCAGGAGAATACCGGCAAGGAACAGATAGGACTTGATGCATCCATCAGACCCATGGAGGAAACTAAAGAAAATCCAGGAGGCGGATCGACGGATGCCGGTGACGTAAGTCAGGTTGTCCCCACCATACGGCTTTCCGTCACTACGGCCCCAAAAGACACACCCTGGCACTCTTGGGCTGTTGTCGCCTGCGGTGGCATGTCTATCGGCCATAAAGGTATGGTTTACGCAGCCAAAGCTCTGGCCATGACAATGGCAGACCTTTACACAGACCCAAAGCTTAGAGACGGTGTAACAGCGGAGTGGAAGGAAAGGATCGGAGATTATCAGTATCAGGGAATAGTACCTTCTGGTCCGGCTCCGATAGATGCAGACCAGTAGCCTTCAAAGTGAATTTAATTACCACACGATTATGCTCTCGAAAACCAGGAGAGAAACAGTACGTTAAATCTTCCATAGGCAGACAATAAGATGGACAATGATAAGCTCACAACCGCAATTGCTTTTTCCGGTAGCCCATTAGATGCAGGGTTTGTCAAGAGCTTACTCGAGAACGCGGGAATCCAGGCATTTCTCAAAGATGAGAACATGGGCACCATTGCTCCCTGGTATGCTTCTCCCGGAGGTGCCGGAGCCGTTAAAGTAATGATCAATAGCCAGGATTCAGAGCGTGCGAAAGAAATCGTTGATCAGTTTGAAAAAGGCAGGAATGGTGGTTGATCCCACCTATGAAATTTTCTTTTTCCATTCTTCAAAATCCCTCAGTGTCTTTTCATGGGTAGGCGGATAAAGTCCAATGATAGATTGGCCGGCCAACACCCTTTCCGAAACAAAGTCTTCAAACAGGGTCATTTGCATTCCCTCCTCTGCCACTTCATCCGCCAGATGAGCCGGAATCACCATCACCCCATCATTGTCCCCCACAACCACATCCCCTGGGAACACCGCTACATCACCACAACCAACCGGCACATTGATATCCATCGCCTGATGCAGGGTTAGATTGGTGGGGGCAGTGGGTCTTTGATGAAATGCGGGTATTTCCAGTTTAGCGATCAGGTCCGCATCCCGAAAGCCGCCATCAGTGACCACGCCAGCCACTCCCCTTTTCATCAGTCTTGTAATCAAAATGGAACCAGCCGAAGCTGCCCTTGCATCCTTACGACTGTCAATCACCATGACTGCTCCTTCCGGACAGGTTTCCACAGCCTTCCGCTGGGGGTGCTCCGGATTCCGGAAAACTTCAATCTGATTGAGATCCTCCCGTGCAGGAATGTACCTGAGGGTAAAAGCTTCCCCGACCATGGAGGATGTCATGGACCGAAGGGGTCGAACGTCCTGGATAAACTGATTCCTTAATCCGCGCTTAAAAAGACATGTTGCGATGGTCGCAGTGCTGATCTTTTGTAATTTGTACCTTGTTTCAGAATTCATTCCGGGATAATGGTTCCTATTATAGTCGAAGGATACTACTTCCTCAGCATCGGAAACAGTACCCTGATCTCTTCCTCGGACGGCTGCTTTCCATATTCGCAGATCTGGAAGGCTTCGGCCTTGGCAACGGAAGCTGCTTTGCCTGCACCATACCACTTTTCCAGGGACTTCCTGGTTTCAGGAGAGATCGTTGCCGGTCTGAGTTCGGCCAGCCATTTCTTTCGAGCCGCCGCTCCTTCCGGAACCTCGTCCAGGTATCCACCTATCCATGGTAGCCACTCATAAAACTGTGAGACATGGGCATCGAGCCCGTCGATCTTTTTATCAAAGGTCTTATCTATGGCAATGGCAATATCAGGACGGAAGGGCTCCGGAGACTGGAAATGATCATGGGTATATAAGAAAACCGGATTTTTCTCCAACGGAGGGGTATCCGGAGCCACATTGGGCACTGCAACCATATAGGCTGCATCCTGTACCAGCACCCCGGTATACCTGTGGTCCGGGTGATAGTCATTGGGCCTGGGTGCTATCACGACATCGGCATTCCATTCTCTGATCTTCCGGATGATCTGCATGCGGACATTAAGGTTGGGAGTAAGCTCCCCGTCATGATTGTCCAGCACCTCATACTCAGCAATCCCTAATCTTCTGGCCGACTCTTTAGCCTCGGCCATCCTTCTCATCGCCAGCATGCCCCCGCCCATCTCATGATGGCCGGCATCCCCGTTGGTGACCGAAACAAACTTCACGGCATGCCCCATAGAGGCCAGCAGGGCCGCAGTCCCTCCCGCATCGATGTCGCAATCATCCGGATGGGCACCAATCACAATAAATCGTGCCGGTTCCGTCTGTGATCTGGCTTGCATGCTTGCAAGAATAATGACTAAGCAAAAGAAAATGAGTTTTTCCATGAGAGGTTGGTTATTTAAATCTTATCAGAAACAAGATAGAGGAAACAAAAAGAAAATCAAAAGACTAAGCCACAGAGTGCCACCACATTCATTGTTGAAGATAACCTGCTAAAAAAAATGCCTGCTGTTTTGCGGTTTTAAAGATGAATCGATTAGTTTTGTCAAGCAAAATGAAAAGGAACATCTTAAATATTGTCATTGCTCCTGTAATTACACTGGTCGTGGTCACACGAATACAAGGGGAATGGTGATATTTTAAGTAATCCACTAAGAAATTATAAAGCGCCATTCCTACAAGGATGGCGTTTTTTATTATGTACTACGACAGCAAAACAGAAGTATTCCTCGATGGGAAATGGATCAGGGCCAAAGATGCCAAAGCGAGCCTCTTTGACCAGACGATGCATTACGGCACGGGTGTGTTTGATGGGCTGCGTTCCTACAACAATGGCAATGGCTTCAACATTTTTAAACCCAAGGAACATTTCGAGCGTCTGAAACAATCCGCAGAAAAGCTCCACCTGAAAATCCCCTATTCTGTTGATGAGCTCATTCACATTGCCTATGAACTGATCGCCAGAAACAACCTCACAAATGCGTATATTCGCCCCCTGGTTTTTACAGGGCCGAATATGATGCTGTCACCCTCCAATCACATTCACATTTTCATGACCGCATGGAAGTGGGCCAAATACCCGGGCATTGAGCCGCTCAATGTAATGGTGTCTTCGTACATCAAGCCCTCTCCGAAATCAATTCCCATTGATGCCAAGATGATCGGAAACTATGCGGCATTTACCCTGGCGACTGCTGAAGCCAAGCAGCTGGGATATGACGAAGCCATCTTGCTGGATAGCAAAGGTTACATTTCCGAAGGACCGGGAAGCAATATCTTCTATGAAAAAGACGGGAAGCTTTATACCCCAAAACCAGGTAATATCTTTCCGGGGATCACCAGGAAAACGATCATCGAACTGGCTGGGGACCTAAACGTAAAGGTTATCGAAAAAGACATTAAGCCGGAAGAGTTTTATAAAGCAGATCATGCCTTCTTCTGTGGTACTGCATCAGAAGTTACAGCGATCGACTCCGTTAATGGGGAGCCCTTCAAAAAAGACTGGGAAGACTCCATAGGATTCGATCTTCACCTGATGTACCAGCAAAAAGTAAAATTTGATGAATATCAGGGACTGACCATTGTCTAAAAATGAATGAATTGAATAAATACAGCCGAACATTTACCCAGGATCCAACCCAGCCTGGCTCACAGGCGCAGCTTTATGCTGCAGGACTAAAAGATGAAGATTTCAGCAAAGCCCAAATAGGCATTGCCAGTACAGGTTTCGAGGGAAACCCATGTAACATGCACCTCAATATCCTGGCTCACCAGGTAAAGAAAAGTTGCAAAGAAGCTGACCTCGTGGGATTGATATTCAATACGATCGGTGTAAGTGACGGAATGTCCAACGGGACGACCGGCATGAATTATTCCCTGGTCTCCCGGGAAGTGATCGCAGACAGCATCGAAACCGTGGTGCAGGCTCAGTTCTATGATGGTCTCATTACCATTGTGGGTTGTGATAAAAACATGCCTGGTGCCATGATCGCCATGTCGCGACTGGACCGGCCTACGATCCTGGTTTACGGAGGAACGGTAAAACCTGGTAGACTAAATGGTAAAGACCTCAATATCATTTCAGCATTTGAAGCCTATGGTGAACGTCTTAGGGGTAACATCTCGGAAGAAGATTACAAGGCCATTGTGAAGCATTCCATCCCCGGACCGGGCGCCTGTGGAGGAATGTATACGGCCAACACCATGTCTTCAGCCATCGAGGCGATGGGCATGAGTTTACCGTTTAGCTCCTCCAATCCGGCTGAAAGCAAAAGCAAGGAAGAAGAGACCCACCATGTGGGCAAGGCCATTTACCACCTGCTCAAGGAAGACATCAAGCCCAGCGATATCATTACGAGGAAATCATTCGAGAATGCTATCACCATGGTGATGGCGCTGGGAGGATCTACCAATGCGGTCCTTCACCTGCTGGCCATGGCCAGGGCTGCGAAAGTGCCGCTGGGGATCGACGATTTCCAGAAGATCAGTGATAAAACGCCGCTGCTGGCAGATCTGAAGCCCAGCGGAAAATACCTGATGGAAGACCTTCACAATGTGGGAGGCGTACCCGGTGTGATGAAGATCATGCTGGATAAAGGATACCTTCACGGAGATTGCCTGACAGTGACTGGGAAAACGATCGAGGAAAACCTGGCAAAGATCCCTGCGCTGAAGGATAACCCCAAGATCATGTATTCCTTTGATAACCCCATCAAAAAGAACGGCCATTTACAGATCCTTTATGGCAACCTGGCACCGGAAGGTGCCGTAGCCAAGATCACCGGTAAGGAGGGTGATGTCTTCGAAGGCCCGGCACGTATCTATGAAGATGAATTTGCCGCCATCAAAGGTATTGGCGAGGAAGTACAAAAAGGTGAAGTGATTGTCATTCGCTATTCCGGACCCAAAGGAGCTCCGGGAATGCCGGAAATGCTGAAACCTACAAGTGCTGTTATGGGTGCCGGTCTGGGTAAGGACGTGGCCCTGATCACCGACGGGAGATTTTCAGGGGGATCTCACGGCTTTGTGGTAGGACATATCACCCCCGAGGCACAGGAAGGCGGCCCGATCGGACTCATCAAAAACGGAGACATCATCCGCATCGATGCCACCACCAATACTTTGGAGGTAAAGATCTCTGATGAGGAAATGGAATCGCGCAGGAAAGCGTGGAAAAAACCGGCCTATAAGGCACAAAACGGAGTACTAAAAAAATACATACTTTCAGTGAAATCAGCCACCGAAGGCTGCGTAACTGATGAATTTTAAATTTTAAGCTTATGAACACATCTTCATTGGCAGTTGCAGAAAAAAAGACGAAAAAGTCTATTAAGGTGACGGGGTCCGAGGCACTTTTAATGTGCCTGTTGGAAGAAGAAGTGGATCTGATCTTCGGATACCCGGGTGGTGCCATCATGCCCATCTACGACAAACTCTATAAATACATGGACAGGATCCACCATGTGCTGGTCCGTCATGAGCAGGGAGCAGCCCATGCAGCCCAGGGGTATGCCCGTGTCACCGGGCGAACCGGGGTTTGCTTTGCCACCTCAGGGCCCGGAGCTACCAACTTGATCACTGGAATTGCCGATGCGCAGATTGACAGTACTCCGATGGTTTGCATCACCGGCCAGGTACCCTCCCATCTACTGGGGACTGATGCCTTCCAGGAAACAGATGTGGTAGGCATCTCCATGCCTGTCACGAAATGGAACTACCAGGTGACAAAGGCGGAAGAGATCCCGTATGCCATAGCAAGGGCATTTTACATCGCCAATACTGGCAGACCGGGACCCGTATTGATTGATATCACCAAAGATGCCCAGTTCGCTGAGTTTGAATACAAATATGAGAAGTGTGAAAAGATCAGGAGCTATCATCCCTATCCTGAAGTAGAAAAAGACAAGATCCAGCAGGCAGCGGACCTCATCAACAATGCCAGGAAGCCATACCTGCTGGTAGGACATGGCATATTGATCGCAAAAGCTCAAAAGGAACTGATCAAACTGGCAGAAACTGCAGATATTCCTATGGCTTCAACGCTTATGGGTCTGTCAGCAGTACCCAATGATCATCCGCTTTACGTGGGGTATCTGGGTATGCACGGCAACTACGGGCCTAACATCAAGACCAACGAATGTGATGTATTGATAGCAGTGGGTATGCGTTTTGATGACCGGGTAACAGGGGATTTAAGCCAGTATGCCAAACAGGCGAAGGTGATCCATATTGAAATTGATCCGGCAGAGATTGATAAAAACGTAAAGACAGCCGTTGCCATCAATGCAGATGCCAAGGAAGCCTTGCTGGCCTTGTCCAAAAAGGTCAATAAAAATCAACATACAGACTGGATCCAGGAATTCAGACAGTGCGACCAGATTGAGTTTGAAAAAGTCATTAGCAAAGAAATAAAGCCCACCTCGGGCCAGATCAAAATGGCCGAGGTGATCAAGCTGATCTCAGACAAGACGAAGGGTAAGGCGATCATCGTGACCGACGTGGGTCAGCATCAAATGGTAGCCAGCAGGTATTATGAGTTTGCAGATACGGATAGCAACGTTACCTCCGGCGGATTAGGGACCATGGGTTTCGCTCTGCCGGCAGCAATGGGAGCTAAAATGGGACAACCTGACCGCACTGTCATTGCAGTGATCGGTGACGGAGGATTCCAGATGACTATCCAGGAGCTCGGCACGATCTTCCAAAGCAAGATCGGTGTGAAGATCCTGATCCTGAACAATAACTTCCTGGGGATGGTAAGACAGTGGCAGCAATTGTTTTTTGACCGACGCTATTCCTTCACAGAGCTGATCAACCCTGATTTTCAGCTGATCAGTCAGGGCTATGGCATCGAGTCACGAAGAATTGACGAGCGTGCTACACTTTCGGAGGCGATTGATCACTGGTTGAACAGCCCGGGACCTTCCCTCCTTGAAGTCATGGTGGAGAAGGAGGAAAATGTTTTCCCCATGGTACCTTCAGGAGATTCTGTTTCCAATATTCTGTTAGAGTAAAGCCAAAAAAGTAAGCGACATGTCGAACAATTTATATAGCGATGATCATTCAGATCATACCATCAAAGATTTTACGCTTTCTGTCCTGACAGAAGATAAAGCGGGACTTCTTAACCATATTACCATTATCTTCACGCGCCGAAAGATCAACCTTAACAGTTTGAATGTATCAACTACTGAGGTGAAGGGCGTAAGCAGATTTACCATCGTGGTGACCACAACCCGTGCGACCATCGAAAAGGTAGTAAAGCAGATCAGAAAGCTGATTGACGTGCTTGGTGCTTTTGTATATGAGGATGATCAGATCTATTACCAGGAAATCGCTCTGTACAAGGTACCCACGGATGTATTCCTGAATGGGACCTCAATTGAAACGCTGGTGCGGAACAGTGGAGCAAGGATACTGGTGGTTGAAAAGGATCATATCATCATCGAAAAAACCGGTCATAAATCAGATACGCATGACCTCTACAAGAAGCTTGAGCCGCACGGACTGCTTGAGTTTGTCAGGTCTGGTCGTGTGGCCATATCTAAATCAAAAAGAAAAACCGAGGCATTCATTAAGATGCTGGAGGATTCAACAGCAAACAAACTAACCATAAAAGATTTCTAATTTTCACAAACTAAAAAACAATGGCAAAAATCAATTTTGGAGGAGTCGAAGAAGAAGTAGTTACCAGACAAGAATTTCCTCTTGAAAAAGCGAGAGAAGTACTCAAGAATGAGACCATCGCTGTATTAGGCTATGGGGTACAGGGCCCCGGCCAGGCACTTAACCTGAAAGACAATGGCTTCAACGTGATCGTTGGCCAACGGAAAGATTCCAAGACATGGGATAAAGCCGTAGCCGATGGATGGGAGCCGGGAAAAACACTCTTTGAACTGGAAGAAGCCTGCGAAAAAGGTACGATCATTCAGTTCCTGCTCTCTGATGCCGGACAGATTGCTTTTTGGCCAACATTGAAAAAACACCTGACCGCAGGCAAAACTTTGTATTTCTCTCACGGGTTTGGCATTACCTACAGTGATCAGACAGGGATCATTCCTCCCAAAGACATTGACGTAATCCTGATCGCCCCTAAAGGATCCGGTACAAGTCTGCGGAGACTTTTCCTTGAGGGAAGAGGACTAAACTCCAGCTTTGCCATCCATCAGGATGCCACTGGAAAGGCAAAAGACAAAGTAGTAGCCCTTGGT
Organism: Cyclobacteriaceae bacterium; assembly: GCA_965243485.1. Classification (GTDB taxonomy): domain Bacteria; phylum Bacteroidota; class Bacteroidia; order Cytophagales; family Cyclobacteriaceae; genus UBA7330. The sequence goes on from CBDEVP010000001.1 coordinate 453,464, forward strand.
ATTGGCGTTGGATCCGGATACCTGTTTCAGACCAACTTCAAAAAAGAAGTGTACAGTGACCTCACTGGTGAGCGAGGCAGCCTGATGGGAGCCATTCAGGGACTGTTTGCTGCTCAGTATGAGATCCTGAGGAAAAGAGGCCACTCTCCTTCCGAGGCTTTCAATGAGACGGTGGAAGAAGCTACTCAATCATTGTATCCTTTGATCGCTGAAAATGGTATGGATTGGATGTATGCCAACTGCTCCACCACCGCACAAAGAGGTGCCCTTGACTGGTGGAAAAAATTCCGGGATGCTGTGAAGCCGGTCTTTGAAGATCTGTACGACAGCGTGGCCACTGGTAATGAAGCCAGGATCACGATCGAGGCCAACAAGCAGCCGGATTACAGGGTAAAACTGGAAAAAGAGCTGAAAGAGCTGGAAGAATCAGAGCTTTGGAGAGCCGGAGCTGCGGTTCGTAAGCTCCGTCCTGAAAACTAATAATGATCGAAAAAACTGCTTCTTTGGAGGGGTATACGCCCGAATTTAAGGACATTGAGGTGGCCCACAAGGCCATGCGTGATGTTTCTACGGTCACGCCCCTCCAGTATAGCTTCAATCTGAGTGAGCGCTACAAAGCCAATATCTATCTTAAGCGCGAGGACATGCAGATCGTCCGGTCTTATAAGATCAGGGGAGCGATCAACAAGATCAAATCACTTTCGGAGGAAGAGCTAAAAAAAGGAGTCGTCTGTGCCAGTGCGGGTAATCACGCCCAGGGTGTGGCCTTTTCATGCAATAAACTCAAGGTCAAAGGCACCATCTTCATGCCTGTGCCCACGCCTAAACAAAAGATCCAGCAGGTAAAAATGTTTGGCAAGGAGTACATCAACGTGGTGCTCGTGGGTGATACATTTGATGATGCCAACAAAGAAGCCAAGGAATTTGAAGAAAAGACCGGTAGCACCTTTGTCCATCCTTTTAATGATCCAAAAGTCATTGAGGGACAGGCGACCATCGGACTGGAGCTTATCCAGGACTCGGATTTTAACATCGACTATCTTTTCATTCCCATTGGTGGTGGCGGGTTGGCTGCCGGCGTTTCGGCAGTGGTCAAAGCCTTGAGCCCTCAAACCATCATGATTGGTGCCGAACCTGAAGGCGCTCCTGCCATGTATGAGGCAATCAAACAAGACAAAGTGGTCACACTGGAACACATTGACAAATTTGTGGATGGCGCAGCTGTGAAAAGAATTGGTGAATTCGCCTTTCCGATTTGCAGGGACAATCTTCGTGAGGTGGCCCTGGTCAATGAAGGGAAAGTTTGCTCTTCACTGATAAGCATGTACAATGAGAGTGGTATCGTGCTCGAACCTGCCGGAGCGCTTGCTGTGGCGGTTCTCGATCAGTACAGGGAGGAGATCAAAGGCAAAAATGTGGTCTGCATCCTGTCAGGAGGAAATAATGACATTACCCGTACCGAAGAGATCAGGGAAAGGTCTTTGCTGTATGAGGGTCTGGTACATTATTTTATTGTCAGATTCCCTCAACGGGCCGGAGCATTAAAGGAGTTTGTGGGAGAGGTGCTCGGGTCGGACGATGATATTATCCTGTTTGAATACATCAAAAAGACCTCGCGTGAAAAAGGGCCGGCGCTGGTTGGCATTGAGCTCAAGAATAAGGCTGACCTGGAGCCTTTAATGACCAGGATGAAAGAGAAAAATTTCTTTGGAGAATACCTCAATAAAAAACCAGACCTGTTTGGTCACATGATTTAAGCTGAAATTCAATAATTTCACGCCACCAAACCAATGTCACATTCCAGTGATAGCGAGGTAAAATATTAATAACAATGAAAGTTCTAAAGTTCGGAGGAACGTCAGTAGGCAATGCGGAATCCATCCGCCAGGTAGCTGAGATCATCAAATCATCAAAAGAACAACTGGTAGTGGTCACCTCTGCCGTTGGCGGTGTCACGGACCAGCTGGTAAAGCTGAGCGAGCTGGCCTCGAAAGGCAATGATGAATACCTCATGATCATCGAACACATCGCGCTGGCACATCAAAAGCTTTATTATGACCTGCTGGGTCAGAAGCCAGGTGCCGAGCTCACAAAGATCACCGATGAGCTGTCCGACATCAGTCATGGTATGTGGTTGCTCAAAGAGATGACCCCAAGAAGCAGCGACTTTGTATTAGGCTGTGGTGAACGTCTGTCGAATCTGATCCTTTTTGACTATCTCAAACAGCAAAAAGTCAAGGTCAAATATTTTGACAGCAGAGACTATATTGTCACTGACAGCCACTTTGGGAAGGCCAATGTCAATTTCAAAAAGACGACGAAGAAGATCAAAGAAGTGGCCAAAGCATTCGATCAGGTCAATCTTTTTCCCGGATTTATCAGCGCTTCGGAATCGAATGAACCCACCACGCTCGGTCGCGGAGGGTCGGATTTTACCGCTGCCATCATTGCCGGGATCCTCAACGTGGATAACCTGGAGATCTGGACCGATGTGGATGGCCTGATGACCGCAGACCCCAGACTGGTAAAGCATGCCCACTTTATCGAGCATGTATCGTATGAAGAAGCCCTTGAACTGTCGCACTTCGGCGCCAAAGTGATCTATCCTCCCAGCATACAACCCGCTTTGCAAAAAGGGATTCCCATCACCATCAAAAACACTTTCAACGCCAAACATCCCGGCACACTGATCACCAAAAAATGGGATGAAGGAAAGCAATTGATCAGAGGGATCAGCAGCATTAAAGATATCGCAATGGTCACGCTGAGTGGCTCAGGCATGGTAGGTATCCCCAGGTTTTCTTTCAGATTGTTCAAATCATTGTCGGAAGCTAAGATCAATGTGGTATTTATCACCCAGGCCAGCTCTGAGCACAGCATTTCAGTGGGAATCAGAGAAGAAGATGCAAAAAAATCCGTCGATGTCCTGAACGAAGAATTCGGCTTTGAAATCGATGCCGGTAAGATCAATGTGGTTGAAGCGGAGAAAGACCTGAGCATCATCGCCCTGGTCGGCAATAACATGAAAGACCAGGTGGGTGTGAGCGGTCAGATGTTTAGCATTCTTGGCAAAAACGGCATCAGCGTGAAAGCCATCGCTCAGGGTTCTTCCGAAAGGAATATTTCCGCCGTGATCCCCAAGGTGGACCTAAGCAAAGCATTGAATTCGCTTCACGAAAGCTTCTTCCTGTCGGATTACCGAAGGATCAACCTGTTTATCATCGGTGCCGGAAACGTTGGAAAAGCATTCATGAGCCAGATCGGAAGTCAGAATGCCTACCTCAAAGAACATTACCACCTGGATATCAAGGTGATTGCCATTGCCAATTCCCGAAAGATGGCCTTTGAGCAACAGGGATTGCCATTTACCAAATGGCAGGAGCACCTGGATAGCGGTGAGAAATTCAAGAAGGAAGCCTTCCTGGATAAAATGTACGAAATGAATATGCGTAACAGCATCTTCGTTGACATTACGGCGGCCAGTGAGATCGCCGGTCTTTATCCGGATATCCTGAAACGCAGCGTATCTGTGGTCACCCCCAACAAGATCGCTGCGACAGGGCCACAGAAAGACTATCTTGAACTGAAAGGTTCAGCGAAGAAATATGGTGGTCAGTTCCTGTTTGAAACCAATGTGTGCGCCGGGTTGCCTATCCTTTCCACCCTTACCGACCTCATCAAAAGCGGAGATGAGATACACCGGATTGAAGCCGTACTGTCCGGCACCCTCAACTTCCTCTTCAATGAGTATGACGGAAAGAAAAAGTTTGTCGACGTGATCAAAGAAGCCAAGAAGCTGGGCTACACCGAGCCGGACCCAAGGCTTGATCTTTTCATGGAGGATGTGAAACGCAAGATCCTCATCCTGATCAGAGAGAGCGGATATGCCTTTGAATTGAAGGACATTATCATGAAAAGCTTTCTTCCCAAAAGTTGTCTGGAGAGCTCTTCAGTAGAAGATTTTTATAAGAAAATTGAAAAAGAAGAAGGACATTTCAGATCGATCTATCAAAAAGCAAAGGATAATGGAAAACGGCTAAGAGTTGTCGCAAAGTATAAAAATGGAGTCGGGAATGTTTCCCTGGATGAAATAGATTCATCTCATCCTTTTTACAACCTGGAGGGAAAAGACAACATCGTACTGTTCTACACCAACAGGTATAAAGACCAGCCCCTGGAAATTAAGGGAGCGGGTGCAGGAGCGGATGTGACTGCCTCGGGTATTTTTGCGGATGTACTCCGAATCGCTCAATCCTACCAGTAATGATGGATCAGATCACTGTTTTTTCACCAGCTTCCGTAGCAAATGTAGGGTGCGGCTACGATACGTTTGGCTTTGCCATTGAGGGATTAGGAGATTATATCACCATCAAAAAAAGAACCGATAGCCAGCTGGTGGTGGAAAAGTCGGAAGGAGCAGATCTTCCTACAGACCCCGATCAAAATGTAGCTACGATCGCCGTGAAAGCATTTCTTTCCGCCCTGGAAAGCAATGCCGGTTTTTCCTTTTCCATCAAAAAGCCCTTCAAACCAGGGAGCGGACTTGGTTCAAGCGCCTCCAGTGCTGCTGGCGCCGTGTATGGTGTAAATTACCTGTTGGGCAGTCCGCTTTCTGTGGACGCTCTCCTACCTTACGTGATGGAGGGCGAGGCCTTTGCCTCCAAGTCTTACCATGCTGACAATGTGGCTCCTGCGCTGCTGGGCGGATTCAACGTGGTCAGAAGTTATAACCCGCTGGATATTTTCCAGATCCCTGTTCCGGAGGAATTAAAGGTATTGATCATCTTTCCGGACGTGGAAGTGAAAACTTCCGAAGCCAAAGCTTTACTTCCCAAAACACTGTCGATTCCGGAAGCCAGAAACCAATGGGCCAATGTGGCCGGTGTGGTCTCTGCCCTGCACGCGGCAGACTATGAACTTTTAAATAAGTCAGTGTGTGACTTCATCGCCGAGCCTGTAAGAAAACAGCTGATCCCCGGATATGAGCTGGTAAAACAGATTGCCCAGGAAAACGGATCCGTAGGCTTTAATATCAGTGGATCCGGACCGAGCATGTTTGCTTTTTTCAACAAGGAAAGTGGCATGGAAGAGGTTAAGGATAAGGTCCGGAAGCTTTATGGTGAGCTCGGATATGCCCTGATGCTGCATACCTCCAAAATCAATAACCAGGGATCCATGATTATTTTATGAAGTTTTACAGCACCAATAAAAGCTCACCAGCTGTCTCCTTTCGGGAAGCTGTGATCAAAAGTTTGCCCGAAGACAATGGATTGTACTTTCCCGAAGACATCCCCGAACTGGATTTCCTTTTTCTGGAAACCATGGACTATTATGATAAAGCAGATATCGGATATGAGGTCCTGAGACATTTCTGCAGTGAAGATATTCCGGAACCCAAACTCAGGGAGATCCTGGAGGATGCGCTGGATTTTGAGATTCCTCTGGTAAAAGTGCAAGATCACATCTTCAGCCTGGAGATGACGCATGGGCCAACCTATGCCTTCAAGGACGTGGGCGCACGGTTCCTGGCGAGATGTCTGGGCTATTTCAATGAAAGCAATGATACCGAAGTAACCATCCTCGTGGCTACCTCAGGAGATACGGGTGGCGCTGTGGCCGCTGGATTTTATGACGTACCCGGGGTGAATGTGGTGATCCTTTACCCTACTGGCAAGGTGAGCGAGCTCCAGGAAAAACAGCTGACGACCCTGGGAAAGAACATCAGAGCGCTTGAAGTGGAGGGCAACTTCGATGACTGCCAGACCATGGTGAAAAAGGCCTTTCTTGACAAGGACATCAACCAAAAACTCACATTGTCTTCCGCCAACTCGATCAGCATCGCCAGGTGGCTGCCACAATCGATCTATTATTTCTGGGCCTACAGGGAAGCTCCTGAAAAGAAGAAGATCGTGATGTCTGTGCCAAGTGGAAACTACGGAAACCTGACTGCCGGCTTGTTGGCTTATAAAATGGGACTTCCTGTCTCCCGTTTTATCGCGGCATCCAATGTGAATGACGTGGTGCCGCGGTTTTTAGAAAGTGGAGCCTATGATCCTAAACCGACGATCCATACGCTGTCCAACGCCATGGACATCGGCGATCCGAGTAACTACGTCAGAATGATGGAATTGTTTGACCATGATCATCGGGAGATTGCTAAAGTCATTTCAGGATATTCTTTGAATGATGAGCAAACGCTTGAAGTCATCAAAGGATGCTATGATGAAAATAACTACATCCTCGACCCCCACGGAGCGATCGGGTATGATGCACTAAGGAAGGGGTTGGAAAAGAAAGAGACCGGCATCTTCGTGGAAACCGCGCATTACTCTAAATTCCTTTCCACGGTCAATAGGGCCTTAGGCAAGGAATTACCTCTCCCTGATTTCGTCGATGACCTGATGAAAAAGAAGAAGGTTGCAGGGAAAATCACCGGGAAGTTTGAGGCTTTGAAAGAGGAGTTGCTTGGGCGGTCTTAATACCAGGGGCAGGAGTTTGGCGATTTACAGAAGGCGTTCACCGTTCAATTTTTATTCTTTTTGGCTTCGATCCCAATCTTGATCAACAGAATGCCCAGGCCAGCAAACAACAGAAACATTCCAATGACAAAGAAGTACATCCCCACACCCATCTTGTTGTTTCCGGAGATCATCATTGGACCAAGCTTCCATACACCATAGACCACCGTGCAAAGTATTCCGATACCTGTATATATGGGGGCTCCGGCATTGATGAGCGTCCTGATTTCGTTTTGGTTATTGGCATCTGACATAACGTGTAAGTTAATTCTTAATATCCAGAAAATCATAAGACGGTCGCCCCCCAGGCTGTGATTATCCAATCCTTTTGTTCTAAAAAATACACGCTCAGATTTAGGCATGACAGGTGGTTTGGTTCCTATTTTCGCTTCACCCCCCGCACCGCCTCGGCACTCCATGGGTCGTCGGGCCAACTGTGCTTCGGATACCTTCGTTTCAAATCCTTCCTTACCTCAAAGTACGTGTCATTCCAGAAATTTTGCAGGTCGGTGGTCACCTGCACGGGCTTGTACCCCGGCGAGAGTAAGTGGATGAGTACAGGCGTCGCGCCATCGTTCACCGTGGGTGTCCTGGCCAGTCCAAACAACTCCTGTAGTCGCACAGCCAACACCGGGGATTCCCCATTGGCCCTGTACATCAGTTGGATACGCGAACCGCTTGGCACCTCCAGATGCGTGGGCGCCAACGTGTTGAGTGCTTGTTGCCGTTCATAGTCCAGGCTAAAGGTAAGGATTTCGGCCAGGTCCAGTTTCTTCAGATCCAGTGGGGTTTTCACCCCCTCCAGGTAAGGAAGGAGCCATTCCTGCACAGTCAGCAGCAGCGATTCCGTAGACATATCGGGCCATTTTTCCTGCGGTCGCCATTTACGCAGGCTGAGGACCCGGTTTTGAAGCTGCTCCGTTTTATCGTCCCAATTCAGGAGACGGTCGCCCTCCTTCCTCAGGGCCTCACCAATAGCCTGGTTTTTCAAGGTGGGATCGGGGTTGGGTAAGGGGGTGGATTTTAGCACGATATGGCCGATACGCAAATCAATGGTGGCGGAAAGCCCCCCACTTTCCGTATCCCACCGGATGGATTCCTTCTCCGTGACCCGTGTGGCCAGGTCGCGTGGGTTAAGTGGCGCAGCAAGGAAAATCTTCCCTAAACCATCCCGCGCATCCATATGTGCCACGGCTAACCAGGACTCATGCGCCAGATCATCGCGATGGCCAATCATGGCGATGCGGCCATTGGCCAACTGAAAATGGGCATTGTTGCCGGGCCTTGCACAGGCAATCCGCTCAGGATACGCATAGGTAAGCAGCAGTCCGGTCATGAAGGGATCCACGGGCTCTCTGTCAGCATCGGCATCAAACAGTTTGCGATAACTGGCCGCCGCCCTGTCGATACGCTCCCACCTGCCACTGAGCCGATGCTCCTGCCGGAATCGTCGGAGCGGCTCCACACGGTCGTTCAGGTCTACGCCAGCCTCTTTTCCCAGAGGATCGCGTTCTTCAAGGAGTGCAGCTATGTCCGCCGCAAGTGCCACCAGGTTTTCTTCCTGCGCTTTCAGGAGCATGTGGGCCATGCGCGGATGACAGGGCAACTGGTGCATCTGTTTGCCATGGGCTGTGATGCGGCCGTTTTCCAGAGCTCCGAGTTCGTGCAGGGTGTCCTGTGCTGACTGCAGGTGTCCTTTGGGAGGCTCGGTGACCCACTCCAGTTGGTTGGCGTTCAGAATGCCCCAGTTGGCCAGGTCGAGGGCGAGGGAACTCAGGTCAGCTTCCAGGATCTCGGGGGTGCGGTGGGGCGTCATGCGCAGCTCTGTGGCTTTGGTCCACATGCGGTAGCAGATGCCCGGGCCCAGGCGACCGGCACGTCCTGCACGTTGATCGGCCGAGTCTTTGGATATAAGGATGGTCTCCAACCGCGACAAACCCGACCGGGGGTCCCATTTTTGTGTCCGGCCGTAGCCGGTATCCACCACCACTTTCACTCCTTCAATGGTGAGGCTCGTTTCCGCGATCGAAGTGGCCAGGATGACCTTCCGTCGGCCTTCTTTGTCGGGCAGAATGGCTGCACGCTGTTTGTGAAAGGGAAGCTGGCCATAGAGGGGGTGGATTTGCATGCCTTTCAGCGACATACGCAGCATTTCGTGGCATTTGATGATCTCGCCCTGGCCAGGGAGAAAAACCAAAATATCTCCGTCGTTTTCTTTTGCCGCCTTTTTGATGACACTGACGGTAAGCTCCGGCAGCATGCGTTCGTCTGCCTCTCCCTCATGCCGGATCTCTACCGGATACTGCCGGCCCTGGCTTTCGATCGTTTTTGCTTTTAGGGATTGCTGGAGTTGCTCCAGGTTGAGGGTTGCTGACATGAGGAGGATACGCAGGTCGGGTCGCAGCACTTGCTGCGATTCGCGGCACAGCGCCAGCGCCACGTCGGCATGGATGCTACGTTCGTGGAATTCGTCGAAGATGACGAGTCCGACATCCTCCAACGCCTGATCAGATTGCAACATGCGGGTGAGTATACCCTCGGTTACCACCTCGATGCTGGTTTGCTGGCTCACCCGGGTTTCAAAGCGGATTCGATAACCGACAGTATTCCCAACTTCCTCACCGAGGATTTCTGCCAGACGTGCAGCCACCGAGCGTGCCGCCAACCGCCGGGGTTCCAGCATGATGATCTTCTTGCCGCCTAGCCAGGAGGCCTGAAGTAGCTCAAGCGGAACGATGGTGCTTTTTCCCGCACCGGGAGGAGCGTTGAGCAGCAAGGTGGTGCCTTCGGCCAATGCAGCCTGTACCTGATCAAGTACTTCAATAATCGGTAGATCCAGTTTTCTCCACGGTGCATTCATTCCGCAAAGGTGGGCAGGAATAGGGAGAGACTCGACTTATTGTTAAATTTGATAAGACCTATCCAGGTATACTCGTCCCTGGTTGGTGTTTCTCAATCATGCTCATTTCACCCATTCTGATCCTCGTTTGCAACGAGGATCCTCGAGATCAGCATTTGTAATGCTATTGACAGAATTTGCCCTATCACGTCAACAAATCCTCACAAGGCTCATCCCTCAGCATCGCTACCATGTTCCTTGCAGCCCTCAACTGCAACTCTTGCTGCGCCTCCCGGGAATACCAGGCGTTGTGACCGGTGGCAATCACCTTGGGATGATTGATCACAGGATCCATATTGTTTAGCGGAGGCTCATCCTTGAACACATCGATACCGGCACCAAAAAGCAAATCTTCTTCCAGTGCTTGCTTCAAAGCCTCTTCGTTGACCACCCCTCCCCTGGCCGTGTTGATCAGGATCGGTTTTTTCTTCATTTGTTTGAAATCCGACTCGTCGATGATGTGGTGAGAGGTTTCATTGAGGTTGCAGTGCAAGGAGATCACATCCGAGCTTTGGATGAGCTCTTTTTTGCTAACACTTCTGGCACCGGCTTCCGTAAAACGATCATCGGGGACAAAAGGATCATACGCGATCACCTCACTGAATAAAGGTTGCGCCTTCCGGCAAAGCATCGACCCGATCCTTCCCAATCCGATGATTCCCAGTGTTTTTTCATGCAACTCAAAAGAATCCTTTCTCCCCGGCTGAGTATAATCTCCTCTTAACTGCCTTCTGCTCCCATCCAAATCCCGTAGGATGGCAAACAATAGCATCAGTGTATGATCGGAAACAGAGTGACTGGCATAGCCATTCACATTGGCTACTTTCACCCCAAATCGCTTCGCCGCATCTAAATTGATGTTGTCATACCCCACGCCATAACGGCATATGGCCTTCAGGCATTTAAATGCTTTCAGAAATGGATCGTTGATTTCACTCCACCTGATGAGAAGCCCTTCGGAGTCCTTTGCAAAGTCAATCTTGGCATTTACATCATGACGGTGGCCGTTGAATATCTGTAGATCGTATCCGGCCTCCTTCAGGATCTTTTTTTCAACCTCAAAAGACGCATAACCAGTATCAATGACAGAAACAGTCTTATGATCACTCATAGAAATGTATCTGACGTACTAAAATCCTGGTCTCTATTATTTTTTCGACTTACTGAGGACTGAAAAGATCTTCTTCAGGCCAAAAACAATGACCAAAGGAATGATCAGCAGCAACACATACATTTCCCATCCATGGAAGAATGAATCATGGCCATGTGGCAGGGGTAATTCATGTGCGAAAGCCGACGTAGTGGTCATCAACATGATAAATACTAGTGCAATGTTCTTCATTTTAATTATTGATTAAAGGGTATAACAATTCCTGTGTCTCTAAGATAGACTGATTTAATTTCTTACTGATCTCCAGCAGGCTCTCATGCTCAATTTTTTTCTGCCTTCTCCCGGAGGGCTTGATCGTCTCTTTCACCTTTACCAACCCATACGGCGTTTCTACTTCCAGGGCCCGCCTTTCCAAAATCATTTTACCAACCTTGTAATACCTCAGGCCAATCGTCGGCGTATGCTCCAGGAGAAAATCACAGGCCGCCTCCCGGTATTTTTCACTGGCCAGGACTGTTACCATTTGTGCGGGTCTGCCTTTTTTCATCTGAATGGGCGTGAAAAAGACATCCGAAGCTCCCAGGCTGATCAGCTGTTCCTGAAAATGTGATCCGAGCACCTCCCCGGACACATCGTCCAGCTGCGTTTCGATCACGTACATTTCCTGCTTCGTGACAGGTTCTTCCTTCAGCAGGGAAACCCTGACCACATTGGCTACCTTAAAGTCTTTTACTCCCGGACCGTAGGCAAAATTTTTGGTGATGAGTGAAGGGGCAGAGAATTCAGGAGCTAAATATTTGATGATCGCTGCCCCCGTAGGTGTGGTACGCTCCCCCTGCTCATCCCCTTTAAAGGTAGGGATACCCGTAAGGATGTCTGCGGTAGCAGGTGCAGGTACCGGCAGGATCCCATGCTGTGTTTTGACGGTACCAAATCCCAGACACACCGGATCAGCATAAGTTTTGGTTACTTTCAGCTTATCAAGCATCACCGCACAGCCCACAATGTCCAAAATGGAATCCACCCCGCTCACTTCGTGAAAGTGGATCTTCTCCAGGGGAATGCCGTGAACTTTGGACTCTGATTTGCCAATGATCTCAAAGATGCTTTTGGCAATCTTCTTTGCACCGGCTGAAATATCTCCCCGGTCAATCAGTTTGATGATGTCTGACAGATGTCGGTGTGCATGATGATGGTGGTGATGTTCTTCCTCATGTTTGTGATCATGGTGGTGATGATGCTCATGACCGTTCCCATGATCATGATGATCATGGTCATGAGTATGCGAATGACTGTGGGAATGAGAATGACTATGGGAATGCCTGTGCTCCTGATTCAGATCAGAAATCTTCACGTGCTTACACACGATACCATTCTTGTTCAGTTCCTCGATCTCAATTTTCCCATCCGGAAGATTTAGCTTTTCAGGTAAGTCAAGGATCTCATCGTAGCTTTGGGTGAGCCCACAAAAAGCACTCAGCAACATATCTCCGGCTACTCCGGCAAAAGGTTCTATGTAAATAATACTCACCTTGCGTTCACTTTAGATTCCAAAGTACTGACAAACCTGAAAGCAGCTATCGCCGCTCCGTAACCATTATCAATATTGACCACTGTAATTCCATTTGAGCAGCTGGCCAGCAGGCTGTGGAGGGCAGCCTGTCCTCCCTTCGCCACGCCATAACCCACGCTGGTCGGCACGGCGATGATGGGCTGACTGATCAATCCCGCCATCACTGTTGGAAGAGCGGCTTCGAAGCCAGCGACAGCGAGGACTATCCGATGCGATTTGATTTCTTCCAGTCTGTCGAGCAAACGATGGAGACCTGCCACCCCCACATCTTGGATCCTTGTCGCTTCGTATCCCTGATGCAGCAACGTATAATACGCCTCATTGACCACAAAAGCATCGGAAGTACCTCCCGAAACAATGGCTATTTCTCCTTTTTTAAGATCATCGGCCGGCCGTGCATTGAGGGAAAAGATCTCGCTGTCCTCCTCATAAAATGCGTCTGGAAAATCGACCAGCAGGCTGGCGGACTTCTCGGGTTGAAGCTTGGTGATCAGTACGGGCTTATCTCTTTGGATATGAAGATCAATGATCCTTTTGAGCTGATCCACAGTCTTGGACTGCCCAAAGATCACTTCAGCGAATCCGACGCGTTCCTTTCGTCCGAAATCAATATTAATATCCTTTTTAGACATTCAGAACCCTGTTTAGCTTGCCTGATACCAATCCCTCCTGATCGATGGAACAACTTTTAAATCCGATCTTCCTGATCTCTTGCTCTATGGTGGGAAAAAGGCTATTCAACCTTTTGACCTGATTCTTTTCTACCTCTATACGGGCTTCATCGTCAAAATACCTTACCCGGACATCCTCAAATCCATAATCATTCAGCAGCTCTTCGGCAGACTCAATTTTCATGAGCTTTTCGATGCTGACACTCGTCCCATAGGGTATCCTTGAGCTAAGACAGGGACTGGCGGGTTTATCCCAGTTTTCCAGCCCGAAATAATTGGCCAGTACCCTGACCGTTTCCTTGTCAATTTCACAATCCACCAGGGGAGACTTCACCTGATGCTCTTTGGCTGCTTCCAGACCCGGTCTGTAGTCTCCCAGATCATCTATATTCGTTCCATTTAGAATGTGATGTTCAGGATACCTGCGTTTGACTTCATTTAAGGTCATATACAGATGATTCTTGCAGAAATAGCATCGGTTAGCCGGATTGGATAAATAATGATCATCTTTCATTTCACTGGTTACCACAATTTCAAGCTGTATGTTGTGGTTGCGGCAGAACTGTTTGGCCAGCTGCAGATCTTTTGATTTCAGGCTGGCCGATGCTGAAATACAACCGATCGCATTTTCTCCCAGATAATAATTTGACAGGAAAAGTACCAGACTTGAATCCACACCGCCGGAAAAGGCTGTGATCGTTTTCGGATGATCCCGAAACCATGATCCTATTCTTTGCAAATGTTGATCGATCTTCTTTTGTTCCATTTTCAATTCACTTTCCTTCTGCGAGATACTCAGTGCTCCATCAATATAGTGATCAGCTAATTAATTTACACCATATATTTTACTAATTGTCCCAAAAATCGTTTTTCAGAACCCTTGTGCTGAGAAATATCATTTTTAATTGGTCTTAACATTGATTAAATTCCTTACCGAACACAACCTTCCCGTATCATGGATGACCGTAGAAAATTTATCAAACAAGCCGGAGCCATGGCTGCTCTGTCGTTCGTTTCAGACTGGGCTACCGGTACACCATCCAGGGATAGCCTGGGTGATATACTACCCCAAAGGCAGCTGATCCGAAATGGAGAAAAAGTAACAGCGTTTTGTCTGGGCGGCTATCATCTGGGATTGACAGACAGTCCGAAGCGGGCGGAGGAAATGATCGAGCGCTCCATGGAGCTGGGTATCCGGTTTTTTGATAATGCCAGAAGGTACAATCACGGAAGGTCAGAGGAATACATGGGCAGATTCCTGACACCAAAGTACCGTGACAAGATCTTCCTGATGTCAAAAGCTCCCGCAAGGACCGGTGAGGGGGTAAAGCAACAACTTGATGAGACCTTAAAAGCGCTGAACACGGATTATCTGGATCTCTGGCAGATCCATACCTTCACGACTCCGGAAGATGTAGACAACCGGATCAGGGATGGGGTCCTGGATGTATTTTTGGAAGCGAAGGAAAAGGGTAAGACCAGATACATCGGATTTACCGGGCATCAGAATCCCAAAACACACCTGCACTTCCTTGAAACACTGGACAAAATGGGACTGGAGTTTGATACCTGTCAGATGCCACTCAATGTGTGCGATCCTTCATTTGAGTCCTTCGAAAAGAACCTGTTGCCTGTATTGCTTGAAAAAGGGTATGGCGTGATCGCGATGAAAACCATGGCCGGAGGCAGCATGATGGGTCAGCGCATTGATACGACCCCCTCAAGCATCCGGACTGAGGATATTCCCGATGTGATCGGCCATACAGACCTCACCCTGGCAAACCTTCATCAATATGTCTATTCTTTGCCGATATCTTCGTTGTGCAGTGGCTGCAGGTTTAACTATGAGCTGGATGCAAATGTCAGGGTGCTAAGAGAAATGAAGAAGCTTTCGGAGAGCGACAAGCGAAAGCTGATTGCCCTGGCAAAGCCTTATGCCGGTCAGCTGGTGGAAAACTATAAAAGAGTGTTTGCCTAGAAATGACTTTGGATTTGTATTCATTGACAATTAACAAAGATGAATATGTCACAAGAAGGCAACATCATGTCAATTTAAGAATTATCCTTCGTTTATCACTGGTGATTTTCGTTAGATTCCCTGCTCGGTCTTAGGACCTCCAGGGAATGACGTGTTTTTTTCTGATAGATTCCCTGGAGTTGTTTTTCCTAAAATCCTGATAGAGACTACCGGTCAACCCAAACCACTTTGTCCTCTATCGGGGTCTTTCTCGGGCCTGGTACCTCTTTGTCGATATAGCCCATATAAAAGACACCAATGCATTTTTGTCCCTCGGGAAGGGACTGGAATTCACCAAAATATTGAATGAGATCGGGAGAAGACCAGTAGCCTCCGATCCCATAACCTGAGCACGCGATCCAGATATTCTGAACGGACATGGCCACAGCTGCCAACTCTTCCCATTCAGGAATTCTGCCGGCTGGATCCCGCTGCATGCAGATGGCCAGCACAGCCCCTGACTTTTGCGGATTGGTCTTGATCTTCTCGTATTTGGCAATGGAAAACTCGGGTACCGGGGTGATGCTTCGGTATTTTTCCGACATAAATTCACCAAATCGCTTTCTGGCCTTTCCGGTGATCACCTTAAACCGCCAGGGCTGGGTCAGTTTATGGGTGGGCGCTTCATTGGCAGATTTCAGCAGGGCCTCAATGACAGACCTCGGGATTTCCCGATCCAAAAACTGGGGCGGATAATAGGATTTTCGTTTTTCAATGACTCGATGTATCTGTTCGGGATCCATGCCTGCAAAAATAGAAACGTGACCTCTATGTTGGTCATTTTATCTACGTAATTATCTGTATTTATGTAATTGCCGGAAATTCGGGCGCCATCTTTGCAAAAGCTGACATCTAAATCAATAATACTTTAGTAATGAATAAACTAGCTAAACCTTTTTTTCTCCTGTTGCTGATCGGGAGTTTTATTGTAGTCACTTCATGCAATGACGGTGACGAAGGAGATGATTTCGTAGCAGCGGAAATCGCAGGGACATGGAATTACAATTCATTTGACTTTGCAGCCACCATCAATGGGGTGGATTTCGTGAAATGGTTCACTGATAATCTTGGTGCTACTGCATCTGAAGGTGAGGCCCAATTGGAGGATTTTGCAGAGGAAGCCAATGAATTTGAAGGTCTGGTGCTGACCATCAATGAAAGCGGTTCCGTGGTAGTTTCCTATCCCGGAGAGCCCGATGAAGAAGGCACCTGGGAACTCGATGAAAGTGCAAAAACACTGACCATTACCATCGATGGTGAACCACTGACTTTAGATATAATCACCCTGACAAGCTCCGCTTTGGTAGGGACGCTCACTGAATCGGGAGAGTTTTTTGACCTGGATCAGGATGGGACTGGTGAAATACTGGAAGTCAGCATAACGATCGGACTGACCAAATAAATAAGAGATTAATACAACAGAGATCTAAAGTCACTCCATCTCAGGGTGACTTTTTCTTTGGATAGAAGCGGAGCATATGCGGAAACTGGCTTTCCGCGTGCACCGAAGCTGCTCTTGAGGAGGTGGTGTAAAAATTGATTACGCCCCTCCCGGGCTTCCGGGTTTTTCAATTAAATTATTAATTGATAAAATATATATTTGCAATCCTTTGCACTCGTAGTTCAACTGGCGGTTCGACGTATCGACGGTTCACCGCTGCGATAGAATCCTCCGAGTGCACAAAAAACGTTTTGCACCCATAGCACAACTAACTGGACGGTCCGCCGTTGCGGAGAGCGCTGGATCTTTCAATCAAATTATTAATTGATAAAATATATATTTGCACACCATTTTGCACTCGTAGTTCAACTGGATAGAATACCAGATTTCGGCTCTGGGGGTTGAGGGTTCGAATCCTTCCGAGTGCACTTCCATGGCCGGTATCTACACCGGCCTTTTTTTATTCTTCAATTTCGAGAATTCCGGTTGAAGGTTTACTGATTTCATATGGTCTTCGGTACATTCGGTATTTATTTTTCACCGATTCCCCAAAACAAATTACTTTTATGCATTATGAATAAAATTTTAGCATTTGCCTGGTTTTTTATTACGTCTATCGCATTACAGGCTCAGGAAGTTTCAGATACTGTAGGAGAACCTGAACCATATGAGGGTACAACCTGGACCCCGGAAGTTAAAAAGTGGTTACTGATCATCTTCAGTGTTGCTACGATCGTTGTGGTGCTCAGAACGTTCAGAGGCAAGGCTGAAGTCTAGAAGAATTATTCCCCGATCCTAAGATCGTCAGAAAGCTCGTTTGATCCTTTGGCTTTTGTATTGAATCCTTGATCTAACAGCAGGTCTTTACATTCACCGATCGCCTTTACCAATCCGGCGCCAATTTCTTTCTGCTTGATACCTTCTATCACCGTATCAACTATTTGTTGCCAGTCATCCCCTTTTACTTTTTGATTGATCCCCTCATCTCCAAGAACAATCACTTTGTGTTCCAGTCGACTGATAAAAATCAAAATACCGATTTTATCTTCAGTTTTATAGATGCCCTCCTCCAGAAAAGCCTCAATAGCCCTTTGGTATGTCCGTTGATCAAGGGTCTCCTGAGAAGAAATCCACCTGACTGACGCAGGAAAGATGATGGGAGTCAAATAACCCAAAAGCATAAATCCAATGACAATAAGCGCAGTGTCAATTGGGGTGAGCTGTACCGGTAAAGACCATGTGTAAGATAAGAAGGCAATAACAACAAGAGTGAAAAGCCCCATCACTGCGGATGCGTACCACGAAGTCTCTTCGTATTTGTCGCTGCGGGGCACAAAATAAGGGACGACCTCGCCGCTGGTGACATTTTCAAGGTCCTTGACAGCCTGCTTAATGTCTTCTTTTTCCTGCTCGGTAAAATGATATTTACTCACGATATTTCATTTTTTATTTACCATCCGCCTGACGCACCACCCCCACCAAAGCCTCCGCCTCCGCCTGAGAAGCCACCTCCCCCGGAAAATCCTCCGCCTCTTCCAAAGCCTCCACCATAGAAGCCTCCACCCATTCGACCTCCCCTACCACCTCCATGAGGAATGTTTATAATCGAGGTTAAGACAATGGTAGCAAAAATGGCAGCTACCATGTTTATGACCAGCCAGGTTGCAACAAAGATCAGTAGGGCAGTTACAAGAGCACCGGAAAACTTGCCCATCTTCTTCTTTAGCATGGTGTTGATCACCGAAAATAAGATCAGGCCAAAAATGATTAACAGGTAGCCGGCTTTTGGTAATGATCTTCCGGAGGAACTTGTCGTACTTTTTGACGCAACGGGTAGCTCCTCTTCATTCACCAGGCTGATGATCGCATCCACACCATCATTGATGCCGTCGTAAAAATGGCCCGATCTGAATTCCGGCGTGACGATCTGAGAAATGATCCTCTTGGCCATGGCATCAGGTATGGCTCCTTCCAGTCCGTAGCCGACCTCAATCCTCATTTTTCGATCCTGCAAGGCTACCAGGAAAATCACACCGTCATCTACACCTCCTCTGCCGATCTTTAACGTATCTCCTGCTTTGATTCCATACTGCTCGATGGTCTCATCACCGGTGGTCGGTATGATCAGCACAACGATCTGGCTGCCTTTAGCCTCTTCAAATTGGGCCAGTTTTGATTCAAGGGCACTAATTTCATTTGCTTTGAGCGTATTGGTCAGATCTGTAACCCTTGAATTGAGGTCCGGAATGGGTACGATGTTCTGAGCAAGGAGTACCCCTACAAAAAATAGTGCAACAACTAAAACGCTTATTCGTCTATACACTGATCGCCCGCTTATTTTGATTGAGATAACTTATTAAATTTGAGCTAAAATTAAAGAATATGAGCAAGAAATGGATCACCATTGGGATTATCATTGTTTTGGTATTCCTGGTATACAACTTCTTTTCCGGCAGGTACAATAGCATGGTTGCCATGGAAGAAAATGTAAATACACAATGGTCCAACGTCGAAACCCAATATCAGCGAAGGTATGACCTCATCCCTAATCTCGTCAATACAGTAAAAGGGTTTGCTCAGCAGGAACAGGAAGTATTGACTGGTGTTACCGAAGCGCGGTCCAGGGCTTCAAGCATCCAGATAGATCCAGCTAATCTCGATGAAAACACTTTACAGCAATTCCAGCAGGCCCAGGGTCAACTGAACTCAGCCCTCTCACGACTTTTGGTGACGGTTGAAAGATATCCTGACCTGAAGTCTAACCAAAATTTCCTGGAGTTACAGGCACAGCTGGAAGGCACGGAGAATCGAATTGCTGTGGCCCGGCAAAGATTCAATGCCGCTGCTCAGGAATACAACACCTATATCCGGTCATTCCCCACCAATACACTGGCTGGAATGTACGGTTTTGATAGGAAGCCTTTGTTTGAAGCGGATCAGGGCGCTGAAAGCGCACCGAGGGTAGAGTTTTAGATTTTTTTAACCGCAGAGTTCGCAAAGGGTTACGCAAAGTGCGCTAAGAATCTTTGCAACCTTTGGGTCTTCTCCGCGTCCTTTGCGGTTAAGTATTGGACTACTTTCCAAATTTCCCCTTTAGCATCGCCAGCTTGGCCTGGAGATCTCCTTCGATAGGTTTTTCCTCTCTCTTTGGCCGATTTGGTTTAGATTTTGGTTTTGGCTTACCAAACGGATCGGACTTCATGGAAAAGGAAATCCGTTTTCTCGGAATATCCACCTCCATCACCGTAACCATCACCTTATCCTGCAGCTTCACCACTTTAGCCGGATCACTCACAAAATTGTCTGAAAGCTGACTTACATGCACCAGGCCATCCTGATGGACACCCACATCTACAAAAGCGCCAAACTTGGTGATGTTGGTGACGATGCCCGGAAGCTTCATCCCCACCGTCAGGTCTTCCATGGAGTGTACATGCTCCGCAAAAGAGAACACTTCGAATTGCTGCCTGGGGTCCCTGCCGGGTTTGGCCAATTCTTCAATAATGTCTTTGAGTGTTGGCAATCCAAGATTACCTGAGACATACTTATTCAGATCAATCTTCTTTCTGAGATTCTCGTCTTTTACAAGATCCTCCACCTGGCAACCGAGGTCTTTCGCCATGGTCTTCACCGTCTCATACCGCTCGGGATGTACCGCACTTTCATCCAGAATATTTTTTGCCCCTTTGATCCGTAGGAATCCTGCAGCCTGCTCAAAAGCTTTATCCCCCAGACGTGGAATCGACTTCAATTCATCCCTGCTTTTGAAGGCCCCATGTTCATTTCTGTGTTTCACGATATTATCGGCCAGCTGCGGTCCCAGGCCAGATACATAGGTCAGCAATTGCTTACTGGCCGTATTTAGCTCAACACCTACCCCATTCACACAATTCATCACCACGTCATCCAGGGAATGCTTCAGGTCATTTTGATCCACATCGTGCTGATACTGGCCCACGCCGATGGATTTCGGATCGATCTTTACCAGCTCCGCCAAAGGATCCATCATCCTTCTGCCGATGGACACTGCCCCCCTTACAGTAAGGTCGTAGTCCTTCAGCTCCTCCCTGGCCACTTCTGAAGCAGAGTAGATCGAAGCTCCACTTTCATTGACCATGGCAATGATGATATTTTGCGGCAGTCCGATGCTTTTTACAAATTCCTCTGTCTCACGTCCTGCCGTGCCATTTCCGATAGCAATGGCCTCGATCTTATGCTTTTCTGCCAATGCTGCAACCACCGCTGAAGACATGGTCCGGTCTTTCTGAGGTTCATTGGGATAGATGGTAGTATTTTCCAGGAGTTTGCCCTGGCGGTCCAGGCAAACAACTTTGCAGCCTGTCCGGAAACCAGGATCTATTCCCATCACCGCTTTTTGTCCAAGCGGCGGGGTCATCAGCAATTGTCTCAGGTTATCAGCAAATACAGCAATCGCTTCCTGATCCGCAGCCTTTTTGGTTTCCAGGCGGATCTCAGTTTCGATGCTCGGCTTGATGAGTCTTTTATAGGAGTCCTCTGCAGCCATTTCCACCTGCTTTCCGGCCGCATTCGTCTGCTTCACGAATTGCCGGTTCAGCTTTTCGATGGCCATTTCCTCCGGCGGAAAAATATCCATGGTCAGGAATCCCTCCCGTTCACCACGACGGATGGCCAGCAGACGATGTGATGGGATTTTTTTCAGCGGTTCATCCCATTCAAAATAATCCTTGAATTTTGCAGCCTCTTCCTCTTTTCCTTTCAGCACTTTAGACTTGATTGTTCCTTCATGTCTGAAGAGCTTTCTGACTTGCTCCCGTGCTGTGGCATCCTCGCTGATCCACTCGGCCATGATGTCTCTTGCACCCTGCAGCGCAGCCTCCATATCCGGAACTTCCTTTTCTTCATTGATAAATTTTTCTGCTTCATCCTCAGGAGAAACATTTCTCTGTTCCCAGATCAAAGTTGCCAGCGGTTCAAGACCCCGTTCTTTTGCAACTGAGGCCCTTGTTTTCCTTTTCGGCTTGTAAGGCAGATAGAGATCTTCCAGCTTGGTCATGGTTTCAGCCGCTTCGATCTTCTCCTTTAGCTCCGGACTTAATTTTCCCTGTTCTTCTATAGACTTTATAATGGCTTCCCTCCTCTTATCCAGTTCACGAAGCTGATGAATGCGATCCCGTACCTGGGCCACCGCTACCTCATCCATGGTACCGGTCATTTCCTTTCGATACCTTGAAATAAAAGGTACAGTGGAACCATCGTCCAGCAGGGTAATGACTGCTGCCACGTGTCTGGATTGAAGTGATAATTCCTGGGCTATTTTGCTTGAGTAATCTGTCATGCTTATTTTGATCGGGCGCCAAAATTAAAACGCGATAGATTTATTTGTATAATTTTATCCAACAACATATCAACATTCTCAATACATGGAAACCCGAAGATCATTCATTCATAAATCCGGTTTAGGGGCAGCGACGCTCGCATTGTCCGGATCTTCTTTAATGGCTGCCAGCTCAGCACCACAATCAAGCGAACAGAAAAAAATCATCATCGGCATCATCGGCGCCGAAAACTCACATACCCGGGGTTTTGGCAAGATGTTTAACATCGACAAAAAGTTTCCCGGTGTAGAGGTAAAGTACGTGTGGGGAGAGACCGAGGAATTTGCCCGGGATGCGGTGGAGCGTGGGGGTATCCCCAACATGGTGAAAGACCCCAAAGAGATGATGGGTAAGATCGACGCGCTCATCGTGGACCACCGGCATGGAAAATACCACCTGGAAGCTGCAAGACCATTTGTGGAAGAAGGCATCCCCTCGTTTATTGACAAACCCTTTTGCTACCGGCTCGAAGAGGGCATTGAATTCCTGCAAATGGCCAGACGGGTAGGAACTCCGGTAACTTCTTTCAGCTCCATCGCTCAAAGCGAAGAAACCTTTGACATGGTCGATCAGCTGAAAGCAATGGGCACGATCAACCAGGTGATCCGTTCTGGTCGCGTCGACATCAACTCTGAGTATGGAGGCGTATTCTTTTACGGTCCGCATACGATTCAACCACTGCTGTATATGTTTGGAAATAACGTGGAAAAAGTCCGGATCATCAAAAATGGTGACAACAGCGGTGCGAATGTCGTGTTTGCAAATGGCATGCTCGCCTCCCTGGTTTTTACCACCAAAAGATATGGCTGGCAGACCTTCATCGAGACTGAAGAGGGTATTGTGGAGCTTAAATCCAGGGTTGAAGGCAAAGATCCGGGTCGAAACTATGTGGACATGGTGGAAATGTTCCGAACCGGCAAAGAACCCAGAAGTCATGAGAGTATCCTCACAGGTGTGGCTGTCCTCGAAGCCCTGGAGCGATCAGTCAATAGCGGACAATGGGAAAAAGTAGAACCGGTAGTTCTTTAATAAAAAATTGTATATTCTATTTTCAAAAAAGTGAACCCCTATGAAGTTCAAGATCTTATCATTACTAGTTATTTACATCTTGTCTGGCTTAAAAATGAAAAATGAAGCCGTTACTATTTCTGGTATTTTGTATTCTGATGGAGCGGCGGTCTCTATTGAATCTCAAAATGGAAAAATTTCTAATATCAACAGGCTGGAAACAGCCAACTCGGATCCACAATATTTCATTGCGCCGGGCCTGATAGACATTCAGATCAACGGCTACCTGGGGGTAGATTTTTCCGGTCCTGACCTCACAGTGAAAGGAGTGAAAGATGCCACAAAGGCTCTTTGGAAAGCAGGAGTCACCACCTATTTACCAACGGTCATTACCAGTGATATTGACAGACTTAAAAAGAATTTTGCAATCCTCGCCGAAGCGAGAAAAGACCCTGAGATCAGTAAGTCCATTCCGGGTTTTCATTTGGAAGGACCTTACATCTCTCCAATTGCCGGATTCAGAGGTGCTCATCTTGAGAAATATATCAAGCCTCCGAGTTGGGAAGAATTTTCAGCCATCCAGAAAGCAGCTGAAGGTGGGATCAAACTGATTACTGTGGCCCCGGAAATAGAAGGGGCCATCCCTTTCATCAAAAAATGTGTAGAGAGTGGGATGGTCGTCTCTTTGGGGCATCACAATGGTTCGGCCGAACAGATCAAGGCGGCTGTTGACGCGGGAGCGAAAATGGCGACACACCTGGGTAACGGATGTGCCAATGAAATTAATCGTCACCACAATCCGTTATGGCCACAACTGGCAGATGAACGGATCACCCCGAGCATCATCGCCGATGGTTTTCACCTGACCAGGGAAGAAGTGAGAAGTTTCTATAAGGTGAAAGGACCGGACAATACCATCCTGGTTTCCGATGCACTGGATCTGGCCGGATTGCAGCCGGGAATCTATGAGCGGGGAGGCAGGAAACTTGAACTGACGCCCAATGTGGTAAAGTTTCCCGATCAAAATGTGCTTGCAGGCGCTGCCTCTCCTATCAGCTTATGTGTGGGAGTGGTCATGGATTATACCCAATGCAGCCTGGGAGACGCCATTCAGATGGCCAGTACCAATCCTGCCAAAATGATGTCACTCAATGATTTGGGCTTTTTGACACAGGGCAAACGTGCAGATTTTGTTTTATTTACGATGGAAAACAATAAAATGATCATTAGCAAGACGTATGTTGCCGGGGAACTGGTATACTCCAAACCCTGATCAGTTCATTTTACCTTTTTACCTAACCTAACCCATAAATGAAGAAAATATTAATTGCCTTAAGTGCAGTCGGCCCGGGACTTTTTCTGATCGGATACAATATCGGTACTGGGAGTGTCACCACCATGGCCAAGACAGGAGCTGAGCATGGAATGACCCTTTTCTGGGCACTGGTACTGTCCTGTATCTTCACTTTTGTCCTGATGGTGGCCTATGGAAAGGTGACCCTGGTGACTGGCAATACTGCCCTTTTCAATTTCAAAACCCATTTCAAAGGCGGGTGGATCCTGTCACTTTATATCATTATCGCCCTGATTATCGGAGAATTGCTGGCACTGATGGGCGTGATGGGGATCGTGGCTGACCTTGTACAGGAGGGATTTCGCCTGGCACTGGATGGAACGATCGTGTCCAGGTTCTGGATCATTCTCTTCTTTTCTATTGTCCTTCTTTTTCTGATCTGGTATGGAAGATACCAGGCCTTTGAGAAAGTTTTAACAGGCATCGTAGTGGTGATGGGGATCTCTTTCATCATCGTATTTTTCATGGTAAAGCCCAGCTTTTCATCACTGGCTGTGGGACTGATCCCGGGCATACCTGATACACCCGGTTCTCTGGGACTGGTTGCAGCGATTGCAGGCACCACCTGTTCTGCTGCCGTGTTTATTATGAGAAGCGTGGTGGTTTCCGAAAAAGGCTGGACCCTTAAAGACCTGAAAGTGGAAAAGAAAGATGCTTTTGTTTCCGCTTCCATGATGCTACTGCTGAGTGGTGTGATTATGGCAGTCTCTGCCGGTACGCTGCACATCTATGGGATGAAGCTCGATAATACGGTAGAAATGATCTCCCTGTTTGAACCGCTCGGGGGAACAGCCGCAGCCTTCATCCTGATCATTGGGATAGCGGGTGCCGGACTTTCTACAATCTTCCCGATTGTTTTGATCGCACCCTGGCTGGTGGCCGATTTCACCGGAAAACCCAGGAACATTCATTCCGCGCAATCGAGGGTCTTGATTGTCCTGGGAATGCTGTTCGCTTTCGGATCAGTATTCCTGGAAGAAAGACCCCCGGCTTTGATGATCTTTTCCCAGGCTTTCCAGGCGTGTATCTTGCCGGCTGTTGCCATTCCGATATTTATTTTGATCAACAAAAAAGATGTAATGAATGATCATCTGGCCAGTAGCAGGCTGAATATCGGGATCGTTGCGGTTATTCTGTTTTCATTATTGACTACCTATTTTGCTATCTCTGAATTTTTATAAATAGTTTAATGAAATTATTAACAGAAAAATTTCATATGATCCTTTGAGCCTTAGTGACTTTGTGGCTTATATACATTGCCACGAAGACACGAAGACTTACCCAGCAATAAATTCTTTACTATTATCCATTTATCCTGATATGAGCAAAAACTTTACTGTTGACAAATTGAAAGTAGAGGTATATGACGAACCTGATGCCATGGGAAAAGCAGCTGCAGATTTTGTGGCTGATCATATCAACCAGGCGATCAAAGCCAAAGGTCATGCCAATGTGATCCTGGCGACAGGGGCATCACAGTTTACCTTTCTCAAAGCCCTGAAAGAAAAAGAGATTGACTGGAAAAAAGTGACTGTGTTCCACCTGGATGAATACAAAGGTATGGCTGACACCCATCCGGCCAGCTTCAGGAAATATCTGAAAGAAAGGATCCTCAATGAGGTGAAACCTGGTAAGATCTATTTCCTCAATGGAGATGCTGAGGATCTGGATCAGGTGATGAAAGATTATGAAAAAGAGCTAAAGAACAATCCGGTGGACATTGCATGCATCGGGATCGGTGAAAATGGTCACATTGCTTTCAATGATCCACCCGTAGCGGACTTCAATGACCCGAAATGGGTCAAGGTAGTCGAGCTGGATCACGCCTGCCGGCAACAACAATTCGGTGAAGGCTGGTTCCCTACCTTTGATGATGTTCCGACTGAGGCTTTGTCGCTGACCATCCCTGCGATCATGCATTCGAAGGTGATCAGCTGTGTGGTACCTGATGATAGAAAAGCCGAAGCTGTCAAAAACACATTGTATGCCGAGGTTAGCACTGCATGCCCTGCGACAATCCTGAGAAAGCACGACAACACCAAACTGTTTCTGGATAAAGCTTCTGCCTCTAAACTGTAACGGCCATGAATGAAAGTAAAAGGCTCCTTTCCATTGATGCCCTGCGGGGTTTTGACATGTTTTTCATCTCAGGCGGGGGTACTTTCCTGGTATTGCTCAATGGAAAGACGGGACTTGCCTGGGTAGACGAGCTGGCCCGTCAGCTGCATCATGTGGAATGGGAAGGATTTGTATTCTATGATTTCATCTTTCCATTATTTCTTTTCATCGCCGGAGTTTCCCTTTCCTTTTCCCTCACCAAGGGGACTGAAATGGGCATGGGCAAGAAGGAGCTTTACAAAAAAGTGTTTATACGGATGCTCATCCTGATCGGGCTCGGCATCATCTATAAAAATCAACCGATCAAATTTTTTGATCCCTCCCAAATACGATTTGTCAGTGTGCTCGGACGCATCGGTATTGCCTGCATGGCAACAGCCCTGCTTTTCCTGAATTACAATTTCAAACAAAGGCTGCTCTGGATTGCCGGCATCCTGGTTGGGTACTACGGACTCCTGTTTCTTGCACCTGTACCCGGATACGGACCGGGAGACTTATCCATCGAAGGGAACATCGTCGGCTGGTTTGACCGCATGTTTTTGCCCGGACGCCTGCACAATGGAGGGGGTATTTATGATGAAAATGGTTTGCCTACCCAGCTGCCGGCCCTGTGTATTACCGTATTTGGCAGCATAGCAGGAGATGTCCTGAGAATGGAAATCAGTGGAAACAGAAAGACCATGTTACTGGCCGTCGGTGGGCTGATCGTGATGGTGATTGGTCTTATCTGGGGACTACATTTCCCGATTGTAAAAAAGCTCTGGTCAAGTTCTTTCATCATGCTGACCAGTGGGATGGCCATCATGTTGCTTGCACTTTTCTATTGGATCATCGATGTAAAAGGTTACCGGAAATGGGCCTTTCCTTTCAAGGTGATTGGCATGAATTCCCTGACGATCTATTTTGTCTACGGCTTTGTCAATTTCCGCTATACTTCGGAAAGATTATTCGGAGGACTGTATGCCCCGCTGGACGAAAAATGGCATGAAGTATTTGAAGCTTTCGGAGCCATGGTACTTGTCTGGTTGTTCCTGTATGTGCTTTACAGGCAAAAATTCTTTATCAAGATTTAAACCTGGTACAGGGTATGAGTAAATCAGCCTTATTTACATTATCCTTTATCTTACCATTATTGGCATTTACACCTGTACTGGCCCAGCGAACTGAGACGGCAGGTATTCCCATCAATACCAATGAGTCCAAAGTACCGGATTATACCCTTCCGGAACTGCTGGTTTTACAAAATGGAAAAATGGTCACTGATGCCAGGACCTGGAAAAACGAAAGGCGACCAGAGATCCTCCAATTATTTGAGAGGGAACAATTCGGAAAAGTTCCCGGACGTGAAAAGGTAAGTTTCGAGATATTTGATCAGGGGAGTCCGGCCTATGATGGTAAAGCCATCCGGAAACAGGTCACCATCTATTTTACCGGTGATACCTCCAAACACAAGACAGATCTACTCATTTATCTCCCAAAGAAGTCCAAAGGTCCGGTTCCGCTTTTTCTAAGAATCAGCTTTTCTCCGAATTCCCTCTCGTTTGAGGATCCGGGTATCAGGGAAGGAATGATCTGGACCAGGGAAGGCAAACAGATCCCGGCCTCAGAAGGCAGAAGTTTCGGAAAATTTGATGTGGAGAAATTCCTGTCCGAAGGAATTGGCGTAGCTTCAGTTTACTATGGGGACATTGAGCCCGATTTTCCCGATGGGTTGAAATACGGCATTATCGGGGCTTTTTTCAATGAAGGGGAAAACTACCCCGCTCCCGACGAATGGGGAGCCATCTCGGCCTGGTCGTGGGGCCTGAGCTGTGTGATGGACTACCTCGAGACTGACAAAGACATTGATTCGAAAAAAGTGGCATTGCACGGGGTTTCAAGGTTGGGCAAGACCGTGCTTTGGACCGGCGCCAGGGATGAGCGGTTCGGCATGATCCTCGCCAGCTGTTCCGGTGAAGGCGGTGCGGCCATCTCCAGGCGACAGTATGGAGAGACCATCGCACATATGATCCATCCGACAAGGTATTACTATCAGTTTGCTTTAAATAGAATGAAGTATGCTTTTGACCCGAACACCTGTCCGGTAGATGCCCATATGCTGGTGGCCCTGATCGCTCCAAGGCCCCTGCTGCTTCAGACCGGAGATACGGATACGTGGTCGGATCCCAAAGGAGAGTTTGTGGCGGCGGTAGCTGCGGAACCCGTTTATGAATTACTTGGTAAGAAAGGTCTGGGAACCAAAGAATGGCCTGCTGCCGGAACACCTGTTTTGAATGACCTCGGCTATTTCATGCATGCAGGTGGACATGGGACTATCCCCGAGGATTACGATGTGTACATCGATTTTATGAAGATGCATTTTATGAAGGAGTGACCGCGAATAAACTGATAAAATCATTGTCAGACTTATCTGTTTCTTTCGAACTTCTCAATACTTTCTTTAAGTCGTTTGGCATTTTTCAGACTACTCATTAAATGATCGGTCTCATTTGATTGATTCTTACGATTATTAGTCTTAAGATCATATGGTCTATTGAATGCCTCCTGATCCAGTTTAAAATGGTTAGCGAGCTTCCTGATCACTTTTTTTGAAAATCCTTTTCTGTAATTGAGGATATCAGAAACCAGTCCTTTGCTTACCCCAAGAATTGCAACGAGATCTTTTGCCTTCAAATGGTGATCCTCCATCAAGGACTTTAATAGCTGCACAGGATCAGATTCTGACAAAACAGATGTTTCTTTATCATAGGTTTCAATCAGCAAAGTGAGCAATTCAATCTCATCATCTAACTGAGCATTTTTCCGATCATCAAACACCAACGATTCTAGAATTTGGCAATACTCGTTGTACTGACTTCTAGACTTAATTACTTTATATTTCAAAGTTTCCATATCAATCAATATCTGTTCACCGAATACTGAAGATTAAGTTTACACAGTTCATCATATTCCTGATGCGTGCCAATCCAGCATATAAATAAATGAACTTGTCTTCCGCCAAAACCATACTTACCTATTAATCTGTAATTATTCCCACCAACATTGAAAACTGCACGATTGCTACCTCTTCCCAGCAAATCGACCGAATTGAATGTTTTTTTCAAGTCATTGGGCTCATTCCAATTCGCATTTTTTATCTTGAACATCCAATCTTCAAAAGAAGACTTTCCTGATGCATGTCCTGAAACGAAGTCTTCAATTGTCTTTTCTTTGATGAGATGAACCTTCATGTAAAAATACGAAAGAGCATTCAGATAGTTCACTTTTTGTGAACATTTTATATTAAATACCTGTCTAAATCTACAGAAAGAATGAATACATAATGCATAACGCATTCATTTTACTTAAAATAAAATACCCCACTCTCCGTCTATAAAAAATGATCAGGACTTTTACCAGGGCTTTTATGTATACAATAGCTGCTATTCTCGGGATTGGAGTAGTGTTCTTTATTGCGGT
Source organism: Cyclobacteriaceae bacterium (assembly GCA_965243485.1). Classification (GTDB taxonomy): domain Bacteria; phylum Bacteroidota; class Bacteroidia; order Cytophagales; family Cyclobacteriaceae; genus UBA7330. The sequence continues at coordinate 482,990 of CBDEVP010000001.1, forward strand.
CATCATTTTTGTGAACACCGCCCCACAGATCGGTCAAAAACCCAAAGGCAAACACCTGGAAGAGATCCAAAAATCTTCAAATTACGGGGACGACGAATTTGTGAACCAAATGGAAACCAAAATGGGGTCTTTTGGCGAGATGATGGGGACCATGCCGGATTTCTTTTTTGGGAAGAACCAATCGCCGGATTTTGAATTGCCAGTGAAATTCGGAGAGAACAAGCAGCCAACAGTAGATACACTTTCCCACATCACGTGGTACGGTCATTCTGCCTTTCTTATTGAAATGGAAGGTAAACGGATCCTCATTGATCCCATGCTGGGAGATTACGCTGCACCGGTTTCCTTCGGTTCGGGAAGATATCCTTATAAAAACCCTATACCCATTGATAGCCTGACTGACATGGATGCAATCATCTTATCCCACGATCATTATGATCACCTGGATTATCCCACCATCATGAAACTGAAGGATGAGATCGAACATTTTTTTGTCCCACTTGGAATTAAATCCCACCTTGAATACTGGGGAATCCAAAAGGATCAAATCACTGAACTGGACTGGTGGGATCAGGTGGAATTCAAAGGATTGAAACTGGTGGCCTGTCCCGCTCGCCATTTTTCCGGTAGAGGTTTAACAGATAGAAATTCAACCCTTTGGGCAAGTTGGGTGATCAATGGCGAACATCAGAATATCTATTTCAGTGGAGATGGAGGTTATGGACCTCACTTCAAAGAAATTGGTGATAAATACGGACCCTTTGACCTGGCCATGCTGGAGTGCGGACAGTACAATGAGGCCTGGGAAGCCATCCACATGATGCCCGAGCAGAGCGTTCAGGCAGGAATCGATGTGAAAGGAAAAGTGCTCATGCCCATCCACTGGGGAGCATTCAAACTATCCGTGCACAGCTGGACAGACCCGATCGTCCGATTCAGGGCTGAAAGCGATCGTCTGAATACACCGATGATCCATCCGGTGATCGGGGAAAGGTTTGCCCTCGGACAGGATTACCCTGACACTGAGTGGTGGAATGCTCACCAATAATTTACTATTCCTAAATATTCTTTTCTAAATTGCATTTAGTAGTATAAACATTTCCTCACTAAGAAATGAAATTTTCAAAAGTTGCTTTATCCGCTGCTATATTAATCTTATTAAGTTTTTGTTCTACCCAAAAAAACGCTGAGGAAGGCATAAAAAGCGAGCCTACAGGTACGGAAAACCTTGCTTACAAATGGGGAAAAATGGCATTGAAAGCTACTGCCAACGATACAGAGAAATTTAACCCCAGACCTACAATTACTTCCAGGTACCTGGGCCTGATATTCACCGGGGTATTTGATGCCTGGTCGAGATATGACGCCAGGGCAATACCAGTTTATCTGGAGAATACAGAACGCAGGCCGCCTGAGGAGCAAACATTGTCAAACAAGGAAATAGCCATAAGCTATGCGGCCTACAGGACAATGAGTGAATATTTTTATTCTGACACCACTCTTTTTGCGAATTTCATGATCGAATTAGGTTATGATCCAAACAATGAATCGCTTGACCCTACTACGCCGGAAGGGATTGGTAACCTTGCTGCAAAAGCGGTGATTGAGGCTCGAAAAGGTGATGGTTCTAATCAATACGGGGAAGAACCAGGATCAAATGGTCAGCCCTATTTTGATTATGTAGGTTATAAGCCTGTCAATTCAGTTGAAGAAAATGTAGACATTAACCGCTGGCAACCAAAGTACTTTTCCGATGGAAAGGGTGGAAAATTTGCCCCGGGCTGTTTAACTCCTTTTTGGGACAGAGTTAAACCGATTGCTTTAAAATCTCCTGATCAATTCCGGCCAGGTCCTCCCCCCATGGTTGGATCAGAGCAATTGGCCCTTGAGGTAAAAGAAGTGATCGAACTCCAGGCGAACCTCACAGATGAGCAAAAAGCCCTGGTAGAATTCATGCGCGATGGTCCTGCTTCCGTTCAACAGGCTGGTCACTGGCTGATTTTTGCCCAGGATGTATCTGAAAGAGATGATCATACCCTTGATGAGGATGTGAAAATGTATTTCTACAACCAGGTGGTGGCGATGGATGCATTCATAGCCTCATGGGATTCAAAAATGTACTATGATTTTGCAAGACCTTATGCCCTCGTTCACGAATATTATCAAGGCCAGATCATCAAAGCCTGGGGAGGCAAAGACAAAGGCATGATGGAAATGGACGGAAGCCAATGGAGACCTTATTCTCCGGAGACATTTCTATGTCCTCCGTTTCCAAGCTATACTTCCGGTCATAGCACCATTAGCGGGGCCTGTGGGGAGGCACTGAAGTTATGGACAGGCAGTGACGAATTTGGAGTTGAAGTAGAACTGGTAGCCGGGGCCATGACAGAACCCGATAATTTGGGAGATACTGTAACACTTAAATTTCCAACCTTCACAAAAACCGCTGAAATGGCCGGAATATCAAGGGTGATGGGGGGCTATCATATTCAGGCAGACAACATTGCCGGACTGGAACTTGGCCGGGATGTTGCAAGAGAGGCCTGGAAATTCTATTTGAAACATGTGGGTGAAACGGAAAAATCCTGACCTATTCACCCCTCAGCCCACTTCTTCAAAAACTCCAGCCCTTCAGAAGCAAATCCATCCTGACTTTCAACTAGAGGACGCCAGATACAAACGGCTCCGGCCAGCTCCTGGATATCAGGAGTAAAGCTTTCAATGCTGATCGCCCCCTGGTAATTGATTTTCTTTAGGCCACTGTAATAATCCTCCCATCGGGCCTGGCCTGTTCCGGGAGTACCCCGGTAGTTTTCCGAAACCTGCACATGGATCAGCTTATCCCCCGCTTCAAGGATGGCTTCCTCAATGCTGGGTTCTTCAATATTCATGTGAAATCCATCCAGCAGGATCTTCGCTGAGGGATGATTGATGTCACCAATAAGTTTGGTAAGATCTGTGGTACGGTTGATCAGGTCTGTTTCAAACCTGTTCAAAGGCTCCAGTGCAATGTCCAGACCTTTGGAATGGGCGCTTTCACAGACTTTTCTGAGGTTATTGACCGCACGATCCCACTCGATCTTTTTCTGTTCTTCCGGAATCAGCCTTGCTTTTCCAACAGCAGAGTACATCGGACCAGCCAGGAAAGTGGCATCCAGGTCATTGCAGATTTTGAAACAAGCTTCAATGTAATCCATCCCCTGCTTCACAATGGCCGGATCATCATTGGTAAGGTCACGGCCGGGACCAAAGGCTCCACAGACCACACAATCCAACCCATGATCCTCCAGGGCCTGCTTCACTTTTTCTGTATCTATGATCGAGGGATCCTCAACCGGTATCTCTACCAGATCGTATCCCATTTTACTTATCTTCTCAAAAAGCTGCGCCGTCTCCGTAGAAAAAGGAGACGTCCACAGCCAGGTACTCACACCAAACTTTACATTCAATCCCATATCAAATTCTCAGTTTACTTCTGTCCCAACCACCCGCATGATACCATTCATCAATCGCCAGTGACCAGGAAATGTACAGACAAAAGGATAGTCCCCCGGCTGATCCGGAGCCTTAAAGGTAAGTTTAACTGAACTGTTTGGATCTACCAAAGGAGTGTTGAAAAGCACCTGGGATATCTCAGGCACATAATTCTTCTCCGCACCATCGGGACTCCTGGCAAGTTCATCGGCAGCGGCGCCTACAGTTTCCAGCTGACCGGGTTGAATGATCAGCAGATTGTGTTGCATAAAATCCGGGTTGGTAAATGTGATCTCAACCGTTTCTCCGGCCCGAACGGTAAACGAGCCGATGTCATACTTCATCTCATTCTTGATCACTGAAATATTAATTTTTTTGGCGTCTGTTCCACCCTCGACCAGGACTCCCTCCTCCTCTGAAGGTTCCTGGTAATAAGCCAGCATGAATTTATCTTCATCATTAACCATGGCTTTGATAAAAGTGGAGTCAGCAGACATCCGAAAACCAGGATGATCGTCCAGATAGGCTGCCATAAAGCCATCGGAATTTCTAACCGCTGAAGTATAGATCGCTCGTGAGAGCCAGGGATCACTTCTTATTTCATCATTGGTGGCCATACTATACAATGTTCTTCCGGTATTGACCGAAGAAGGCATCTCCGCGAGCTTCAGTATAGCCGAAAGCTTGACCTGCGGATCTTTATCTATCAGAACACCCGATGCCATCATCGCTTCTTTAGACCACATACTGACTGGCAATACCTCAATAGCCGCCTTACGAACTGCAGTAGAGCTATGACCCAGAGCTTTTACAACCACGTCATAAGCTTCTCCGCTTGTCGCCTCCAAAGCACCCAATCCATGTATGATCCAAAGGGCGTGCATCCCGGCAGGATTCTGACCTATTTCATCCAGCTTGTTGTTTCTCACCAGTCGATATAATTGCGGAAGTACATCCTGGTCATTACGCTCTACCAGTAATCGCTGAGCAGTCATGCGCCAGAACATATTATCACTCTTCAAAGCATCGATCAGACCCTCAGGATCATCCCTGGAAAGTGATGTAATCGGCTGCTCGCCATCACTTCCCTCATATACGACCCTCCAGATCCGGCCGTGATTTTTGTCCCTCAGTGGATTCTCATACGCATTTCCTTCTCCATTTTCTGCCTGGTAGCCCCCTCTGTCCGGACTCGGCGTAGGATTATGCTGTACGATGAAATTGTACCAGTCGGCCACCCATACCTGTCCGTCCGGACCCACCTTAGCCTCTACCGGAGCCACCCATTCATCGGCCCCGGCAAACAAATTCCAGTTGTCAACTTCTTTGAAGCCAGCCCCATTTTCTTCAATCCGTGCAATGTGTACCAAATGCCCTGTGGGTTCACATACAAAGGCCACCTTATTCCAGTAGTCACTCGGATACTCCCTCGCTGTATAAAAGCTGTGTCCCGAAGCTGCCGTAAATCCTCCCCAGACATCAACCTGCCTCACTTTGTCAGTGATAGGATGCATGGGGTAGTGTCCGTCAATCTTCTCGCTGCTGATCGGTCGAATGCCATCCACACCTTTGAAATATTTATTGGGGATGCCCAGATAAACGCTGTGGGTATTGTTGGCCGTGGATGCAAAAACCTCATTGTCTTCGGTAAAACCCAGCCCCCAGGTGTTGTTACTGGTTCTTGTCAGGTACTCAAAGGATGAAGCATCGGGGGCAAAGCGGTATACCCCCTGCCTGAACCTGAAAGGCTCATTGGCAATCATGCCTTCAAATCCGGAATATCCCAAGACACCCCAGATCTTGTTGTCAATTCCGTATTTCAGGTTGGAAGGTCCGGCATGCGTATCGAAAGTTCCCCAACCAGTAATCAGTGTCTCCCGGATATCAGCCTTATCATCACCATCCGTATCTTTTAAAAACAGGAAGTGCGGCGCCTGGGAAACGATCACACCTCCATTGGCAAAGACCATACTTGTTGGGATGTTCAGGTTATCAATGAAAATGGTGAATTTATCAGCCTTGCCATCCCCATCCGTATCCTCGCAGATCTTGATCCGGTCGTCTCCCACTCCGTCTTCTGTCCTGACCGTGTTCGGATAATCGACCGTTTCAATCACCCAAAGTCTTCCCTTCTCATCCCAATCCATCGCAATGGGATTGATGATATCCGGTTCGCTGGCAAATAAGGACAGTTCAAAACCCTTAGGGACCTGGATCAGCTTCGCGGACTCTTCCGGTGAAAGCTGTTGCTGGTATTGCGGCTTTGGATCACGCTTTTCGTAGTTTGGGATGCTGTCTCTTTCTTCATAGACGAGTTTTGGAATCTCCTGCCTGAACGCCTCCCACTTTTCATACACTTCAGGACCCACAGACCATAGAATCCCCTGCTTGATGAGCTGCTGAAATCCCGGATTGGTCCATGTTCGTTCGTCATGACCGTAGGCCGTATAAAAAACCCTTCCATCACCGTATTCCTTCACCCAGGTCCAGGGTTCTTTGTCATTCCCTTCAACACGCTCCATCAGGATGGTGCGGTCCTCTGCATGTTTATGATGAACATACGTTTCATCCCAGGTCTCAAATTCGCTGACATTGTTCAGGGCCGGGTGATCCGGTTTGATGATATCTGCCTTGAAGCTATCTGTTTTATGCTTCCAGAATTGCGCGCCTACCAGGTCAATGTATTTCTCTGAATTGTGGAAGCAGTAGCTGGCACAGTGTATCGGAACAAACCCTTTACCACTTTCGACAAAATTGAGTAATGCCGCTTCCTGACTGGCAGTGATGTACTCATGGTTGGCATAGATCATCAACCCGTCATATTTTTCAAGATTAGCCTCGCTAAGGGAAGAGGTTTTGTCTGTGTAGGTAAGGTTGATACCGTCTTTAGCCAGGGCGGCTGCCAGGATGGGCATGTATTCGTAAGAAGGGTGATGCTTGGCGTCGTGACCAAGGAACAGCATTTCAACCCTCCGGGGGCCGGAGTCTTCTACGGCCTGCTTCTTGTGATCAGAACAAAAGGAAAATAAGAGAACAAACAGTAAACAGATTGGGGGGCACTTCATCATTTTACAATTATTGGGTTGATGAAGATAACTGATTAGGTGTACTTTTTACAATTATTTTTAAAATATTGATCAGCAGGAACAAAAGCTTTACTCACAGGTTTCCATATCATGCTTTCACGGATCATTTCAATCACAATTATTCTCATGAGTCTGAACACCCTGGCACAGGATCTCTCCGATCATCAGTGGAAGAACAGGTTGGTATTGATTTTAACAGAAAGCAAAAGCTTGGGAGTGTATAAAGACCAGATCAATGAATTATTAACAGACCGACCTGATCTGGAAGAGCGAAAGCTGGTCATCTATTCGGTGATGCCTGATCAGTATAAAAAAGGTATCACTTCTCAGGAATGGGTCAATTCAAAAGATCTTTATGATGAATATAAAAAAGCAGAAGATGAATTTGAAGTGATCCTCATCGGGTTGGATGGCGGGGTCAAGCTCCGTCAAACTAAATTGCTGACTAATGATAAGCTTTTTGCCATCATTGATGGCATGCCTATGAGACGGGCCGAGATAAGGCGGGAGAAGAAATAAACATCACTTTCTTACACAAAACCGGTGTTCGTTTTTCAGCAGAGGATTACATGCCACAATTGCTTGTGGAAGGGACTTCTAATAAAGGAAGGAGAAAGTGGAAAATCACCCAACAAGCTGGCGAATCGCCTCTCGTATCTCGAGCGGGCCTTCACTCATAGGTAATATTTTACCATGGGTGCTTTTGTTTGATAAGGTCTCCAACGCTGATTGTGCCACGGCAGTCCTGGATATTTCCTTATTTAGCTTATGCGGGTCTTCCTCAATCATAATCTTGCCTTTGTCTTTATCATCCGTCAGACGAACAGGTCTTAAAATCGTGTAGTCAAGCCCACTCCTGGTAAGCTCTTTATCCGCCAGGTGCTTGGCGATATAATATGGCCTCATAGCGGATTTCCAGCCTGACGGATCATCGGAAAGTGCAGCGCTGACCATTACAAAACGCATGACATCACTCTTCTTTGCAGCCTGCATGGTCTTAATGGCTCCAAAGAGGTCGACTTCCATGGTCTTGTCGTAGCCTGTTTTAGCTCCGGAACCAGCTGTAAACACCACCGCATCAAAGCCGGATAGCGCTTTTGAGATATCCTCCTCAGGGCTTTCAACACTTTCAACAATTACAGGAACATCGATTGAGTCAAAATATGCTTTCTGTTCTTCTTTTCTGATAATGGCTGTAGGCTCATAGTCAGGAGCATCGCTCATCTTTTGGGCGATTATTCTTCCGACTTTTCCATTAGCACCTATGATAGCAACTTTCATAACCTAAGATTTTATTTTCAAGTAAAATTCGGGATTCAATCTTTAAAACCCTCTATTAATCTAACCACTGCTACTGCTGAGAGTTACTATAAATTTCAAACCATTGGTTAAGTGATTCAAATCCCAGCCAGGATACTATGACAGATGTTTCTGAGAACTTTGTCTTCCATAGGCTCCATAGGAATTAAATTCATCTAATTTTGGAGCGAAACCATTAGCAGTTCAGTAAATGCATATGATATGAAAGCCCTTATTTTCAATGGTGCGGTTGAACGCGGAGAAAATACCACTTCGGAACGTATAGCCACTTATTTAAATAAAGAATTAGGAAAGCAGGGCATTGACTCAAAGATTTTCAACCTGGCTGACTCGGAAATTCCACTGTTCGATACGGCCATCACTCAAATCCCTCCATCTGTTATTAAAATGAATGAAACCTTCCGCGAAGCTGATGTGCATATCTGGATGACCCCGCTTTACCATGGGGGCATGACCGGGGCCATGAAAAACTGCCTGGACTGGCTGGAGTATAGCGCCAAATTACCCAAACCTTATCTCACCGGGAAAATGGTTGGGCTGATCTGCTGGGCTGACGGTACCCAGGCTCTTCAGGGGATCAATTCAATGGATTCGGTAGCGAGAGCCCTTCGGGCGTGGACCTTGCCGTACAGTGTCTCCATCAAACGTAATGACTTATTTGATGAACAGGGTAACCTTAGCGCCAGCTATCATCAAAGATTTCAAATTCTACTGCAATTATTGAAAGAAGGACCGGATAAAGTCGCTTAAACTTCAGCCAGCCTGATGCTTTTAGGGGTAGTTCCTGTTTGCTTTTTAAAGAAATTGTTGAAGTAAGTAGGATATTCAAAACCCAACGAATAGGCAATCTCACTGACATTCCAGTCGGTATGTTGAAGCAAAGCCTTAGCCTCGCTGATGATCCGTTCCGTAATATGTGTTGTGGTGGATTTGCCGGTCACTTCCTTTACTGCCCGATTCAGGTAATTCACATGCACAGCCAGGTTGTTGGCATAATCCTGTGCAGTTTTCAGTTTCAACGGATTTGACGCTGTTTCAATAGGGAATTGTCTTTCCAGCAGCTCAAGAAAAACTGAAGCAAGACGCGTGGTCGCATTTTTCTGTTTATCCATATTCCCTGAAGGCTGCAATTTCATAGCCTCATGAAGGATCAGATGAATATAATTGCGGATCAGATCATCCTTTAAGGCATAATCCGATTGCTGTTCCTCGATCATTTTTCGAAAAATGCCATTAAGAAATTCACGCTGTTCCGTCGTGATTTTGAGAACCGGTGTTCCTCCAATCTGAAACAATGGAGACTTGTGCAGGATATCAGACCGATCTGAAAGCTGTAGAAACTCTTCGGAGAACAGGCAGGTGTATCCAACATAGGTTGTAGAGACAGTTTCCCAGGAATAAGGGATATGCGGGTTACCAAAGAATAAAATGGTCCCCTCGTGCTCAAAACTACGATCTGAGTAGTGGATAATACTCTTCCCTGTGGTGAGGCAGATCTTATAAAAATCCTTTCGGCTGTAGATCCTGGTAGAATCAGCGTCCTCCTCTATTTGAAAGATATTAAAGCCCCTGAGTTTGAGTTCACTATTGAACTCTGATAAAGAACGTTCGACTTTGCCTTCCATATGACAAAGTTAAGAATTTCAAACTAAAGCGTATTCCTCAGTATCAGTTTGAAATCATTCTTCACTGACCCTTCCTTTTGATTCAGAATCATATCCGCCGCCGTATTTCCCAGCTGATCAAAATCAGTAGTGACTACTGAAATGCCCCCCAACAGCACCTCCTTTAGGGGCGTATCATTATAGGATAGAACTCCAATATCTTTGGGGATGCTCAGGTCCAGTCTTCTCACTGATTTGATCAGGTTTGCCAGATCATTTTCCTCTATGATCAGGTAAGCTGTCCCTTTTTCAGCTACATAATCTTCTTTTATTTCATCAATGACATCAAAATCAAACTGGTTGAACCCGCAAAATCGCCTGAAGCCTTCAATGATTTTCTTTGGATATGGATAGGCTACATTTTCGGGGAAAACAAGTATGATTTTATGATACTTCTTTAGTCGCTCCAAACCTTCAACAAGGGCATCATAAATATCCATCTTAAAATCCTGGTAAACCGCCCCATGAAATTGCTCGACACCCTCTACCAGGTTGTCGAGAAGGATCAGCTTTTCGGGGTTGATCTTTTTGATGATATGAGCAATCCGCTCCTTTTCAGCCGTATCAAAATGTGACATGATCAGGTAATAATTGTACCGTCCAAGCTTGTCATTGATATAATTTTCGAACAGATCAAGGTTGCAGTGATATATAAACAACTCCAGATTGGCCTTGTCCTTTAGTTTGTTGGCCAATGTATGATAGATCACTTTTTTATAGGAACTGAGCTTATTAAAAAGGACAAATACCCTGAGCTTGGACTTCGGAGAAGATACAAGTACATAATATCCTTTCCCCATAGCTGATTCAATCACACCCTGTTTTCTCAATAGCTTATAAGCTTTTTCAACCGTATCCCTGGAGATCAGGTATTCAATACTAAGTTGATTGATGGAGGGTAGTTTAAATCCCGGCTTAATGTTCCCCGCCTCAATATTTTCAACAATGCTTTGTGCGATCTGCTTATACTTGGGCTCACTTGATTTGGGGTCAAGATCAAGTTTTAGTTCCTGTCTATCCATTTATCTGCACTAAATTCGGATTTTGCCCAAAATTAAAGCAGGACGGATATAAGCCGTCCTGTAGAGACCCGTGAGTATCTCATTTGAAGTATCAGCAGCTTCTTTATAATGGATATAAATTAGCTCTGTAGGTGACCAAAGTTACTTTATGACACGAGGTTAAAATTTAAATTTGGTTTCTCGCGAATCAAATTAAAATGCTTGACCGGATCATTGCATATAGCATCAATCATAAACTCATCATCATTCTTTTCTCGATTGCTATTGTAATATTCGGATCATATTCTTTAACCCAAATTTCCATTGGTGCCGTACCCGATATCACCAACAACCAGGTACAGGTGCTTACCACCACCCGCAACCTCGCCACCGAGGACGTGGAAAAATTCATCACCTATCCCATCGAGCTGGAAATGGCCAACCTGCCGGGAGTCAAAGAGATCCGGTCTGTTTCCAAATTTGGCCTGTCTGTGGTCACCATTGTTTTTGATGATGAAATGGGAACCTACCTGCCCCGCCAACTCATTGCCGAAAAGATCAAGAGCGCAGAAAAGATCATACCTGAAGGATTTGGGTCACCCTTCATGGGACCTATTACAACAGGCCTGGGTGAGATCTACCAGTATGTCCTCGAAGTGGACCCGGCCTATCGCAACCAGTATTCACTGACCGATCTCAGGACCATCCAGGACTGGATCGTGAAACGCCAGCTCTCCGGGATCCCCGGTGTGGTTGAAGTGAACACCTGGGGTGGCTATCTCAAGCAATATGAGGTGGCTGTGGATCCCGAAAGGCTGAGAAGCCTGCAGATTTCAGTTTCAGATGTCTTCAGAGCACTCGAACAAAACAACAACGTCGCCGGAGGCGGATACATTGAAAAAGAATTCCAGACCTACTTCATCCGGGGAGAAGGTCTGGTAGGTTCGCTGGAGGACATTGAAAAGATCGTTGTTGACAATCGTGAAGGCATGCCCATTCTGATCAGGGATGTTGCGACGGTACAATTTGGTTATGCCACCCGTTTTGGCGCCATCACCGGAAACGGTGACGGGGAAAAAGTACTGGGCCAGGTCATGATGCTCAAAGGGGCCAATTCAAAAGCCGTGATCGATGCGGTTAAAGAAAGGGTAGCCGAAATCCAGCCTTCGCTACCGGAAGGGGTGAGTATCAATCCGTTTTTGGAAAGAAGTGAACTCATTGGCAAGACCACTTTCACTATCGCGGAGAACCTGATCCTTGGCTGTCTGATTGTAATCTTTGTCGTGGTGCTGTTGCTGGGCAACATCCGGTCAGGGCTGGTGGTGGCCTCAGTGATCCCCATGAGCCTCCTCTTTGCGCTCACCCTGATGTACCTGTTTGATGTGGATGCCAACCTGATGAGTATGGGAGCCATTGACTTCGGGATCATCATTGATGGGGCCGTGATCATTGTGGAATTCATTGCTTTCAGTATCACCAGTAAGCAAAAGGAATATTTTGCCTTACCCGAAACCGAACGGCAGGACTTTATTGATACCCTGTCATTCAAAGGTGCAAGTAAGATGATGCATTCCGCCATTTTCGGACAGCTGATCATCATCATTGTATTCATCCCGATCCTTTCGCTGGTGGGGGTCGAGGGTAAAATGTTTAAGCCCATGGCGCTGGTCTTCTGCTTTGCCCTTATCGGCGCTATTTTTTTATGTTTCACCTACGTGCCGGTAATGGCTTCTATTTTTATCAGGCCATCCGACACCAGTAAGAAAAATATCTCCAGAAGACTCATTACTTTTATGGAAACCCGCTATCAACCAACCATCTCCTGGGCACTGAGAAGGAAAGGTGTTGTTTTAGGCCTTGCGGCTTCTTTGCTGGTGATGGTAGGGATCATCTTCACCAGGATGGGTGGTGAATTCGTACCAACGCTGGATGAGGGGGATTTTGTGATCCAGCCAGTACTAAAAACGGGCACTTCTCTCAGTGAAACGGTCCGGACAACTACAAAAATTGAAAGGATCCTTGGGGAATTTCCGGAAGTGGAGCAGGTGGTAACGAGGATCGGAGCTGCGGAAGTCCCCACAGATCCTATGGGCATGGAAGAGACCGACGTGATCATCAAACTTGCCCCAAAGGATACCTGGACGACTGTATCTACCAAGGATGATCTGGCCAATGCCTTTAAAGAAGCCCTGACCAGGCAGATACCCGGTGTCGGTTTCGAGTTTACCCAGCCTATTGAAATGCGGTTCAACGAGTTGATCACCGGGGTAAGAGCAGACCTCGCCATCAAGATCTTTGGTGAAGACCTCAATATCCTTTACCGAAAAGGACTGGAAGTTGAAGAAAAGATCAGGAATGTCCCCGGTGCTGCGGACATCAGCGTGGAAAAAATTGACGGGCTTCCCCAGATGACGGTAAAATACAACCGGAATATGATCGCGAGGTATGGGCTGAATATCGAAATGCTCAATGAGATCATCAGGGTTGGATTTGCCGGCATTCCCGCCGGAACGATCTTCGAGGGGGAGCGACAATTTGATTTGGTCGTCAGGTTTGATGAAGATCACAGACAAAATATTGACCACATCAAAAATGCTTCCATCCAGCTGCCCAATGGAAGTAAGTTACCACTGAAAGAATTTGCAGAGATCACCATCACCAAAGGTCCGGCCAAGATCTCGAGAGATGAGACAAAGAGAAGGATCGTGATCGGAGTCAATGTGAGGAACAGGGATCTTGAATCGGTGGTCACCGACATCCAGCAAATCATCCAGCAGGAAGTATCGCTGCCACCAGGTTATGTGGTGAATTATGGTGGTCAGTTTGAAAACCTGCGAACAGCCAGAACGCGATTAATGATAGCCGTTCCGATTGCTTTGGCACTTATTTTCATCATGCTCTATTTTGCTTTCAGTTCTGTCAAGGAGGCCCTGATCATCTTCAGTGCCATACCCCTGGCTGCTGTGGGAGGTGTCTTACTACTGTATTTCCGGGGAATGCCCTTTAGTATCTCAGCCGGCGTGGGATTCATCGCGCTGTTCGGGATAGCGGTATTGAACGGGATCGTCCTGATCGAGGAATTCAAGGAGCTGAAAGCCCACGGGGTAAAAGACATCAACAGAAGGATCCTCATCGGGACTAAAAAACGTTTGAGACCAGTTTTACTGACCGCTTCAGCGGCGGCATTGGGATTCCTTCCTATGGCCATCTCTACATCGGCAGGGGCTGAGGTACAACGGCCACTGGCCACTGTGGTGATGGGCGGACTGGTCACGGCAACGGCATTGACCCTGATCGTACTGCCACTTTTGTATGCCTTATTCGATAGCAGGAGTTTTAAACTCAAAAGCGGCCTTAAAGTTGGCCTGCTGGTGATCGGGCTCGGAGGTGCATTTTCTGGCAATGCACAGGACCGCTCCATATCCGTTGACGAGGCCATCGCAACAGCCATGGAAAATAATCAGTCATTGAAGGCAGCCGAAGAAAGGGTCAATCAGGTCCACAGCTTATCCGGAAGCGCCTTCGACATCAATAAAACCGAATTGTTTTTCAGCTATGATGAAAATAACATCGCTTTGAATAACCAGCCCATCAGGGTATGGGGGATCTCTCAATCGCTGGAATTCCCAACCATTTATGGCGCGAAGAGGGATGTTTTTGATTGGCAGGCATCAATGATGACCGATCAGCTTGACCTGCAAAAGAGAACAATTACAAAAGAGGTGTCCAAAGCTTATTACAAAGTTGTATTTAACAGGCAGCTGGAATCAAATTACACTTACCTGGACAGTATCTTTCAGAAATTTGCTACCGCTGCAAAACGAAAATTCGAACAGGGTGAGACCAATTACCTGGAGCAGTTGGCTGCCGAATCCAAACAAAGGGAGATCTCCATCAAATTATCGAAGGTTTCGGAAGACCTCAACATATCACAAACGGAATTGATGAACTGGCTGCAAACGGATACGTCAGTTCTTGTAAGTATGGAAAGCATGCCCCGCCTTGAATATGTACCATTAGACAGTTCAGGACATCCCGGACTCAACTATTTTCAGGATGCCATTTCCATGTCGCAATCCCAGATATCCCTTGAAAAACAAAAATTGCTCCCAGACCTTTCATTCTCGGTGTTTCAGGGAACAAACGATGGGCCCAATCCCCGAAATTATGCCGGATTTCAGGCGGGTGTAGCCCTTCCTCTGTTTTTCGGTTCTCAGAGATCAAGGATACAAAGTGCCCGGGCGGCTAGTTTCGTGGCAAGGGCTGAGGCCGAAAATTATCGCATCAACCTGCTTTCAGAATACAAGAATCTACTGGCAGGTCTTCGGCAGCAGCAGGAAGAGATCCGGTACTATGACGAAAAAGGAAAGATGCTGGCAGAAGAGCTTTTGGTCAATGCCACCGAAGCCTATAATAAGGGTGAAATTGACTTCTATCAATACATTCAACTGCTGGAAAATGCCAAACAGATTGAAGAAAACTATCTCAAGGCTTTGTTCCGGTACAACATGCTCGTTTTGGATATCAATTACTTAACTCTCTGAGATGAAAAACATGCTAAAATCAACCCTATCAATCATATCCATTACCATGTTGACCGCAGGATTGCTTTGGTCATGCGGTCCTGCAAATACACAGGAATTGACCAGTGATCAGAATGAATCCGGATCTGAAGATATCCGCATCACTCAGGAGCAGTTAGGGGCTTCAGAAATGGGTTTTACTACAATAGAATCACGTGTTTTCAATGATGTCATCAAAACGAATGGGGTCTTTGATCTTCCGCCACAAAACATCTCGAGCGTAAGTACTTATTTTGGGGGTTTTGTCACGGATATCAGGGTGTTGCCCGGAGAGAAAGTCAGAAAAGGACAATTGCTGTTTACACTACAAAATCCCGAATATGTGGAGATCCAGCAACAATATCTGGATGCCAAAAGTCAATTGGCTTACCTGAAGTCGGATTACGAGCGCAAAAAGGAACTGGTCCGGGATAGCATTACATCGATGAAAACCTACCTGAAGGCTGAAGCCGACTATCAATCTGTGCTGGTAAATGCCGAGGCTTTGAAGAAAAAAATTACCATGATGAACATTGATCCGGGATCACTCAATGCCGAAAACATCAGAACGTCCATTCAGATCTTTGCACCTATAAACGGTCAGGTTTCCGAAGTCAATGTCTCACGGGGATTATTTATCCATCCATCCGATGTCGCGTTGAAGATTTCTGATATGGATCACCTGCACCTGGAGCTCATTATCTTTGAAAAAGACCTTCACAAGATCAGAGAAGGTCAAAAAATCAGTTTTTCTACCCAAAACGATCCGGGGAAATTGTACAATGCCTCAGTTTATCTCGTCAACCGGACGATCGACCTTGAGAAGAGAACGGCCTCACTTCACGGACACATCAATACTGAAGATATGCATTTGTTTAGTCCGGGCATGTATGTGGAAGCAAGGGTATATACAGAAACGGATACCTGCTTTTCTCTCCCGGAATCTGCGGTAGCAAGCGTGGATGACCAAAATTATGTACTTACTGCTCTGGATATCTCATCGGAAACGATACAGATGAAAAAGCATGAGGTTCGGATAGGAAAATCCAGTGAAGGATATGTGGAGATCCTCAACCATAAAGATTTCTCTCCCGAAACCAATTTCCTGATGAATGGTACCTTTAAGCTTATCACAGAATAGGCAAAACCATGCGGGCTGTCACCAGATCCCTATACGGCACTTCATCGGTTATTGAGATCAGGGAAATGGACAAGCCAGTTCCAAAAGATCATGAAATACTGATCAGGGTCCATGCTACCACTGTGAACCGGACGGACTGTGCGGTGCTTACGGGAAAACCCTACATCATGAGAACTTTTCTGGGTTTAACCAAACCAAAACAACATGTGCTGGGGACTGATTTTTCCGGTGTCATAGAGGCAGTAGGTTCCAAAGTATCTAAATTCAAAAAGGGCGATCGCGTTTATGGGTTTGATGATTCAGGATACCTGGGATCACAAGCTGAGTGGATGACGGTCAAAGAAAGCAAAACGATCCTCACTATTCCTGACATAATATCATTCCAAACTGCAGCTGCCAGTGCTGAAGCAGCCTTTTATGCCTGGAATTTTTTGAATAAAGTGATCATTCAAGCAGGCCAGAAAATTCTTGTAAACGGAGGTACCGGGGGGATTGGTTCTGCTGCGGTTCAGCTGCTGAAGCACTTTGGGGTTGAGGTAACTGCCACATGCAGAGGAGAACATATTCAACTGGTAAAATCGATAGGCGCCACCCAGGTCATTGACTATGAAAAAGAAGACTTTACCAGCATGGATCTAAAATTTGATCACATATTTGATACGGTAGGCAAGAGCACCTTCGGAAAATGTAAGCCGCTTTTGAAACCCAAAGGGAAATATATATCGTCCGAGCTGGGACCAGGCGGCGAAAATATTTTCTTAACGCTGATTACTCCACTTTTGGGAGGGAAAGTAGGCCTGCTGGCAATCCCCAAAAAGCCAAAGGAAAGTTTGAAAAAGGTCCGCGAGTTGCTGATCAATAAAGAGTTCAATCCACTGATTGACAAAACGTACCCGATGGACAGGATCAGGGAAGCTTATGACTATGCAGCCACCGGAAGGAAGGTGGGGAATTTGTTGGTTAGTTATTAAGACTTATCCTCCTCAAAAGACTACAAAAATTTCTTTCAGATCTTATAAGAAACTTTTGTAGTCTGAAGCCCAAGACTTTTAAAGTCTTCTTATCAAACCTTTCCCCGAATTCGGATGTCTTTGGAGAAACTCAAAATAAAATGACCAACATCCAAAAGTTCTCTTACTTAATGCTGCTGACTGTCACACTCAGTGCATGCAACGAGTCAGAATCACCCTCTATTTCTTCCAATGACTACCTGATCTTTGGAAGATTTGCAGGTTTTTGCATCGGTGAAAATTGTGTGAGGATTTTCAAGCTGGACAGCAATCAGCTGGCAGAAGATACTCTGGACAAGTATCCCGGCCGGACAGATTTCTACGCAGGAGAATTCGTGAAAATAAGCGATTCCAAACATGAAATCGCTTTAGCACTACTCGACGGTTTTCCTCAGGAAATCCTCAATGAAACGGATACTGTTTTCGGTTGTCCTGACTGTGCTGACCAGGGTGGATATTACCTCGAGGTCAAAAAGGATAATGTGCATAAGTTCTGGATCCTTGACACCAACAAAAGCAGTATACCGGAATACCTTCATGATTACGTGGATAAACTGGATGCGGTGATCGGGCAGCTTTAAGCTAGCTTTATCGGACACCAAAAGTTCCCTATGCCTATTTATAGAAACTTTTGTGCCCCGGCACAGGAGACTTTTGTAGTTTGTGCCGAAGGCACCTGAAAGCTGGGGCTTTGCAGTCTACACAGGCTTTTATTATTTTAGGCATCCAACCAAAAAACAAAAATGCCTAATCAAAGAATCTGCTTTCGACCCAGCATCATCCTTACATGTTTAATAATTGGCCTTGTGTCATGTGATCAGACAAGGGAACCTCATAAGAATCCCAATATCATTTACATTCTGGCGGACGACCTTGGATATGGTGATATCAGCATATTGAATCCCGAGGGTAAAATTCCTACGCCACACCTGGATCAGTTGGCCAAAGAGGGTATCATCTTTACCGATGCGCATACTTCCAGCTCAGTATGTACCCCGACACGATATGGGATCGTTACCGGAAGGTATAATTGGCGATCCAGACTCAAAAGCGGTGTACTTTCAGGTAAATCAAAAGCTTTGATCCCACCCTCCAGGACAACCGTTGCTTCGTTGCTTAAAAATGCCGGCTATCACACAGCCTTTATGGGAAAATGGCACCTGGGTTGGGATTGGGCCGCTTCGGATTCACTCAACCTGAATAACCTGAACTATCAACCTCAGGATTTTGATGCCATCGATTTTACCAAACCCATTTCAAACTCCCCCAGTGATCTCGGATTTGATTATACCAAAGGCATACCTGCATCACTGGACATTCCTCCCTACGTTTATGTCGAAAATGAAAGGGTAACCGGACTTCCGGACACTGTCACCGTAGACACGGGCGAATACTCCTGGTGGCGGGAAGGACCCACCGGAAGTGATTTTGTGCATGAGGACGTTACCCCCAACCTATTTGAATGGACGTATGATTATGTGAAAGAAAAAGCCGGAGATGAAAAACCCTTTTTCCTATACCTGGCACTTCCCTCCCCTCATACACCCATCCTGCCAACTGAGGAATGGCAGGGAAAAAGCGGACTCCTGCCCTACGCGGATTTCATGATGATGATCGATGACTATATGGGCCAACTCACCAAAACGATCAAAGAATCAGGCATTGAAGAAAATACCATGGTGATCTTCACTTCTGATAATGGTTGCTCTCCGGCGGCGGGCATTGACAAACTGCTGGAAATGGATCATGCCCCAAGTTATATCTACCGTGGACACAAGGCCGATATTTTCGAAGGTGGTCACCGGGTACCTTTCTTTGTGAAATGGCCGGACAGAATAAAAGCGGGACAAAAGAGTGATCAGATCATTTGTACAACTGATCTGATGGCCACCCTGGCAGATATCACCGGAACCGCTTTAAAGGATAATGAAGGAGAGGACAGCTTCTCTATGTTGCCCTACCTGACCGGTGAAGAACCAGAGACCCCGAGAACTTCTATTATCCATCATTCCATCAACGGGAGCTTTGCCATCCGGAAAGGTGACTGGAAACTGATCATGGCCCCCGGCTCAGCAGGCTGGAGCTATCCACGACCCGGAAGGGATTCGGCTGTAATTGCCTCTCTGCCTCCCATTCAGCTATACAATCTGGCCAATGATCCGGGAGAGACCCATAACCTCCAGGCGGCAAAGCCTGAGATCGTGGATGAGTTGAAAATCCTTCTGACTGATCAAATCAAAAAAGGACGAACCACTCCGGGTACACCTCAGCCCAATGACCCCATTGATTTTGAATGGAAGCAGGTTAGTTTTATGGAGTAGTAACAAAACCCAATAAATGATGCCAAAGATTCCTTTTCGATTATTTTTTGCCTCCAGTTGTCTTCTCATGGCATGTTTTGCCTGCAATGATCCCGGAGCAAGTCATTGGGATCACCTAACTTCTCCAAAATCACTGTGGCAGGAACATCCGGACCGTCTCAGATCTCTAATTTCCGAGCTGGATCTTGAAAGCAATGACCTTAAAACTGTCAAAGAAAAGTTAGAAAGCGGCGATACTGTAGCAGCAGCGAATCAACTGATCACCTATTTCAGAGAAGTGAACAGGGATTGGGTGGTAACGACCCTGGACCCTGCTCCAGCAGAGGAATCTATCATTACAGCTGAATTGTTGATGTCGGACTCTGTGAATATCCATGACGTAAAGGCAAAAATCCCAATAGAGGACGGAGGCTGGAAGTGGGACTACACCGGGCCTGTAAAAGACGATGAGTTCGGTTATTCACTGAACGGTCAGAGATTTCTGACATCCCTGATGATCACCTGGAAAGAAACAGAGGAAGATGAATACATCCGGAAATTCGATGAGCTCATTAAGGATTGGGTAGTCAATCATCCACTACCGGCTCCTGATGACTCCATTTATGTCGTACTCGATCCCTCAAAACGTATCGACTGGCGGGACATTGGTGAAGTGGAGTGGCGAACGCTTGAAGCCGGGCAACGACTGGGAGCAACCTGGCCGCAGATGTTTTACGCCTTAGCCAAGGAAGATGCTTTTTCGGACGCCGGTATCCTCCTGATGCTTTCCAGTATTGCAGATCAGGCCAAATACCTGCGTGAGTATCACAAATCCGGCCATAACTGGACCACCATGGAGATGAATGGACTGGCACTTGCCGGGTTGTCATTTCCTGAATTTAAGAAATCCGAAGATTGGGCAGAATATGCCCTGAAAACCATGACCACCGAGATCAACCGGCAGGTGTATCCTGATGGAACTCAGACTGAACTTTCCACAAAAACGCAGTGGGTCGCCCTTCGGCGATTTGAGTCCATTGCCACTAATTTTGCAAAAGCCGGGCGTGAGATATCTCCCGGATACATGCGTCGTATCGAGGAAATGTACAACTACCTGGCCTACTGCATGCGCCCTGACGGTCATCAGCCACTCAACAGTGACTCCGACCGGGAAGACCTTCGGGAAAGGGTGCTCATCGCTGCTGAAAAATTCAATCGTCCTGACTGGGAATGGATTGCTACCAATGGAAAATCCGGCGCCAAACCGGAAGAAGGACCTTCGATCACCTTTCCATGGGCGGGCATTCACGTCACCCGCAATGGCTGGGAAACGGACGCCCACTGGTCCTTCTTTGACTTTGGCGCTTATGGTACCGGACATCAGCACCGGGATAAACTGCATTTGTCGGTCTCGGCATTTGGGAAAGATCTGCTGGTGGATGGCGGCAGGTTTACCCATGAAGATTACTTCAGCTTTGACCCGACGATCTGGAGAGGCTATTTCAGAAGCTCATTCTCCCACAATGTGATCCTCGTGAATGGAAAAGGACAGAATGCAGGACCAACTGTAGCAGACGCTCCGCTTATTGATGGATTGAATTACCTGCATGGTGAAAATTATGATTATGCTTATGGCACTTTCAAAGATGGATTTGAAGAGGTTGAAGCTGATGTGATCCACTCACGATCTGTATTATACATCCATAACAATTGCTGGATTGTAATGGATCTTATAGAGACAGATCAGCCCATAGATGTAGAAGCATTATGGCATTTTGCCCCTGAGCTTCCTGTTAAAATGAACGGCCTGGAAGCAGTATCATCACTTGAAACCGGACCCAATCTGAAGATTATACCAGTCACGAATCCCGCCTGGCAAACAACGATCATCAAAGGACAGGAAGAACCATTCAAAGAGGGTTGGTACAGCGAGACCTACGGCAAGAAAGAACCTAATCCGACTGTTGCTTATACGGCTTCTCTGGAAAAATCAGAAAGCTTCGTTTGGATTTTGGTGCCTTCCGCAGGTCAGCCTCCGGAAATAAAAATTAACGCTTCGAAAGCAGGTGGGATCTATGACATAAACATTGAAGTGGCTAATCAAACCATCAACGCGAGGTTGCCCGAAAGGGAAAATATTTCACAGGTCAAAGTCACTATGCAATGAGAAAGCCATTCTTATTGATTTTACTTGCATCACTCAGCTGCCAACAGGCAGATGATATCTATATGTTCTCCTTCTTCCAGGGCAATGGCGAAGATGGTTTGCACCTGGCCTATAGCTACGATGGGTATCACTGGACAGCATTAAAAGACAACGAGTCATTCCTTACACCAGAGGTTGGAAAGGACAAACTGATGCGTGATCCGTGTATCATCCGGGGACCTGACGAAAAATTCCACATGGTATGGACAGTCAGCTGGCATGAAAAGGGAATTGGCTATGCCTGGTCCGAAGATCTGATCACATGGTCCGAACAAAAATATCTGCCGGTGATGGAGCATGCTCAAAATGCTCTAAATTGCTGGGCACCTGAATTGTTTTATGATGAGACTTCCGGCCTGTATATGATTTACTGGGCCACAACGATACCAGGCAGATTTCCCGAAACAGATGACTCGGGTGACAATGGGCTCAATCACCGCATCTATTATGTGACCACAAAAGACTTTAATGAATTCAACGAAACGCATCTGCTCTATGATCAGGGATTTAATGTGATTGATGCCGTAATCATTAAGCCAGAGGACGAATACATCATGTTCTTAAAAAATGAGACCAAAGTACCTGAGGCAGAAAAGAACATTCGTATCTCCAGGAGCAAAAATTTAACCTCCGGATATGGTCCTGCCAGTGAGCCAATCACTAAAAACTGGGTAGAAGGACCCACTGTAACCAAAATTGACAGCACATGGGTAGTTTACTTCGACATGTACAGGGATCATCAGATGGGCGCCGTCGCTTCTACAGACCTGGAAAACTGGACCGACATCTCCGATCAGGTTCACTTCCCGGAAGGCACCCGGCATGGCACCGTTTTTAAAGTGGATGAGGACATACTTGAAGATTTATTGGATTTAACCCATTAACTGATCAACTCATCAACTCATTAACTTATTAACTTATTAACTTATTAAATTATTAACTCATCAACTTATTAACTCATCAACCCAATGAAACCTCTCCTCTCCCTCCTCTTCATTCTTGCTTTTTCAACGACATTTAGCCAGGACCTGAGAAATATACAAATAGACGGTTATCGGGGTATCTGGTTTGAACTGAATCAGAAATATCCATATGGCGACAAATATTCGGGAGGACTGGGTACCTACACAGCCAAGCACCGGCCACTGGCCATACATGCTCAGGAAGTAAACAAGACCTTTTTTGTCTACGGAGGTACCACAGGCGAAACATACCGATACCTGCTTTGTATGATCGGAGTATTTGATCACTCTACAGGTCAGGTATCCAAACCTGTAGTGGTCTATGATAAAATGGGTGTGGATGATCCGCACGACGATCCCTCTCTTCTGATCGATGAGGAAGGATACCTCTGGGTTTTTGTGAGTGGAAGGAGTACACGTCGACCGGGAATCAAATTGAGAAGTACAAATCCTTATGATATTTCAAAATTTGATATCGTAAGCGAAGAAACCTTCACCTATCCCCAGATCTGGCAGGGTGAGACACATTTCATCCATTTTTTTACAAAATACACTGGTGTGAGGGAATTGTATTTTGAAACGAGTGAGGATGGCTACAACTGGACAGAGGATCAAAAAATTGCAGGTATACCAAGTGCTAAAGATGAGCGCGCCGGGCACTACCAGGTAAGCGAAATATACAAAGGTGGAGAGATTGCCGGGACCTTTTTTAACCGTCACATAGATGGTCATCCGGATACCCGCACCGACCTTTACTACATGCAGACAAAAGACCTTGGTAAATCCTGGACAAATATCAGGGGTAAAAAAGTGAAGACACCGGTGGAGAAAATCAGTTCACCCATACGAGTTATTGATTATCACTCCCAGGGCAAGAATGTCTACATGAAAGACATGGATTATGACACGTACGGGAATCCGTATTGTCTATACCTGATCAGCAACGGACACGAACCCGGCCCGGAAAACGGCCCATATGAGTGGATGCTTACGTATTACCAAAACAAAGAATGGATCACCAGAACGATCACTACTTCAGACCATAATTACGACATGGGGAGTCTGTATCTCAACGGAAACACCTGGAAAGTGGTAGCTCCTACAGGTAATCCTCCGCAAAAATGGGGTGTAGGTGGTGAGGTTGAGATCTGGGAAAGTACCGACCAGGGAGAAAACTGGGAAAAGTCTATGGTGGTGACCAGCAGCAGTCCACGCAATCATGCTTACGTGAGAAGGCCTTTAAATTACAAGGCACCATTCTCTTATTTCTGGGCTGATGGACATCCCCATGAAATGAGCAGGTCCGAACTATATTTTGGCGACTTTGAGGGAAATTATTGGAAACTTCCTTATGATATGGAGTCGGATTTTGAAAAGCCACTTCAGATGAATCCTTCCAAATAAATATTAAATTGAAAATGGTTTGGCTATGAAGAACTCAAAAATGATCTCTATAAAAATAAATTTCTTTCTCCTTTTGACTATGAGCTTTTACCTGGCTAATGCACAGGGATCTTCCATGCTCTGTCAGGGGCACTACTGGACCGAGGATGAAGGTAATCTGATGCTCAAAGAATTTGCTTCCAAATGGGATGACAGGGAATCCTGGGAGGAGCGAGCTGAAATGATCAGGCAGGGCATGATCAAAGGTATGCAGCTGGACAAAATGCCCAAACCAACTGGTGAGATGAAGGTCATCATCAACAATACCCGGGAGATGGATGGCTATATCGTGGAAAACATTGCCATTGAAAGCTTCCCCGGATTCTACGTGACCGGCAACCTGTACCGACCTACCATGAAAAGGGAAAAGTCTGCAGCCATTTTAAGTCCTCACGGGCATCTCGCAGATAAACGCTTCACCCATTATGTTCAGTTGAGAGGAGCCGTATTAGCCAGGATGGGGGCTATCGTATTTGCCTATGACATGGTAGGCTATGGTGAGAATAAACAGGTCACACACGATATTCCCATCGCATTGCTGCTGCAGACCTGGAACAGCAAACGGGTGCTGGATTATTTGTTGTCACGACCCGATGTGGATCCGGATAGGATCGGAATGACCGGAGGATCCGGTGGAGGCACCCAGACGTTCGTGCTCGCTGCAATCGATGACCGGGTCAAAGTCTCCGTACCGGTGGTGCAGGTATCCGCCCATTTCTTTGGAGGTTGTGTGTGTGAAAGCGGAATGCCCATCCATAAGAGTGCCATCCACCAGACAAACAATGTGGAGGTCGCCGCACTGGCTGCTCCGCGACCCATGCTAGTCATCTCAGACGGTGTGGACTGGACCAGGAATACACCCAGGATTGAATATCCGTATCTGCAAAGTGTTTACGCTTTATATGATTCTGAGCACAAAGTTGAGAATGTTCACCTGGCAGGCGAAAGACACGATTATGGCTATTCCAAAAGGACTGCAGCCTACAACTTCTTCGCCCATCATCTGAAATTAAGCTATCGAAACATCCCTTATGATGACCGGTATGTAGAGGATTTCGTAACCATTTTACTCATGGACGACCTGAAGGTATTTAATGACGAAACGCCAAGACCTGCAAACATGCTGCAGGGTGATGAGGCGGTAATGAAATATCTGAAGATCCGGAATTGAACTTGCGCGCGACTGCACCTAAAATCCGCAGGTCTGGTTATTTACACATTGCAATGGCAAAAAATAACTTTAATAACCATTGATGTTAAGGTTAATCTTCGCTTTTCACCTTCAATGAAGCCAAATGCAGCTTTAAGTGTTATTTTTAAAGGGTATTTTTTTACTTTATTTGAGAGCTGGACAGACTACTCCCTTTATTTTTCAAAATAGCCAATCTCACAGTCAAAGTCAGGGGCTAAAAGCCATCTTTCCATAGACTCTTAATTTCCATGAACGTCCTTGAAAAATCCACTTTGCGGGCAGGCAAATAAATCTGAAGATAAATTTTTTGATGCGATAATACGGCTTTAACATTGATGATACTTTTGAAAACTTCCTTATCATATAATGATACAAGTTTCTGCACATTGCTGTAAAAATTAAGAACACACTGTTTTCTTCTATCTTGGAAAAAGGCATTTTCGACCATCCAAAATCATTTTTCAGCACATCAAATTCTTTTTCAGTTGCTCCTCTCTGATTGTAAAAGAATACAACCCGATCCTCACTAAGCTCAACATCATTTGTGATGATAGGATGGTAGTTAACAGCCTCACCAGTAAAAATATTGATCTGGCCATCATCTCTTGCCGTTTTAGTAACGATAAGACGGTAGGGTTTTAGTAGATGTTGCTGTTTATTTCTGGTAGCAGCATTTTTGAATGGTGTAAACACTGTGCTTCCCCTCCAGACTTGTTGACCATCTATGATGACTGGTTTCCAATTTTTTATAGTATTAATCGCCTCTACAATTGGAGGATTCATTCTCCCCCTTACAAAAAACCTTCTACAATTATTGGCTATGATATTCAGTGTTTTTAGTTGAAAGGAGGCTCCGTCTGCCCTGAAAGTATCAACTTTTAGATTCTCCTCCCTGAATAAGTCGAACATATTTCTAAGTGTCTCATGCTGAAGGGTTTGGGGGTCGGCATTACCATTTCTATTTTCTACATAAACTACTTGATTGTTGATGATCCCAACACCTGGGCTATACCCAAATTGTTTTTTGTAGGTCATCATAGCATCTTCCTTTTGGTTAAATACAATGGTGTTATCAAAATCAAGTATTACAGGACCCTTGCTTGTAGAATTCAGTTTTTTGAAAACCCGGATATTCAATTTATTAAGTCTATCGTTCCAACAGAGTTTGTGTTGACCCTTACCTTTTGGGGTACCAAAGTAAGGAGCTTCACAAGCTAACTCTTTGAAGCGTCTTAATACACTATCAGGACTTGGACAAGATATCCGGGGATGCCCCTTAAGCGCATCTTTCAAGTTTTCTGAAAGGTCCTCAATGCAGTCCCCACCACAATGATAAATAGACCAAAAACTGTAGAGAATATCTTTCCAGGAATACAGGCTTTGTGGTGCCAGCGAAGGAAGCATTGAGTTAAGGGTAGTTTCCAAATCAAGATGATCAAACTCCTCAAGAACAAAATTTAACCCGCCAAATGAGCTTATAGCTCCAGATTTAATTACTTTCATAGTTGTGTTATTCCCATCACCAATATAGGTGAAATCACAAAAGCGGTAAAGACTTGATAATCAATCTTTACCGCTACTTTTTTAATAATCAAGCGGATTTTAGGCTGCATCGCGTACAAGTGTATTATTTAGTAGATGAATTTGTCTATAATCTGTCACACGATGCAATCGCGCGCCAGATTAAGTTGATGGTTAACAGTTCCTGCTAATGAATAACGAGGACAAAGCTGTTAGGACAATTTTTATAAGTATTATTGGAAATACACTTCTGGCATTTATCAAAGGCCTGGCCGGTTTCTTTGGAAATTCCTATGCTCTTATAGCAGATGCCATTGAATCAACCACTGATATCTTCTCCTCTTTGCTTGTATTATTTGGGCTTAAATATGCCAGACGTCCGGCTGACAAGAATCATCCTTATGGCCACGGCAAAATTGAACCATTAATAACCTTTATTGTCGTTGCATTTCTAGTTACTTCTGCAACGATTATTGCATATGAGAGTATTCAAAATATTCAAACTCCACACAAGGTCCCAAAGGCCTGGACCCTGATTGTATTGGGAGCAATCATACTCTGGAAGGAGGTATCTTTTCAGATCGTAAATAGAAAAAGCGAAGAGACACATAGCTCTTCATTGAAAGCAGATGCCTGGCATCATCGTAGTGATGCAATCACTTCAATCATGGCGTTTTTCGGGATTTCAATTGCCCTTATTTTTGGCAAGGGCTATGAAACGGCAGACGATTGGGCAGCACTGCTTGCTTCAGCCTTTATCCTTTACAATAGCTATTTGCTCTTCCGGCCAGCACTGGGAGAAATAATGGATGAACAACTTTACGAAGAACTTGAAGAAAAGATCAGGAAAAAATCTTTGGATGTAAAAGGGGTGTTGGGTACTGAAAAATGTTTCATCAGAAAGGCAGGCATGAGATATCACATAGATTTACATGCTATCGTTAGCAGCACAATATCGGTGAAAATTGGACATCAAATATCTCACAAACTAAAGGATTATCTTAGAAAAGAGATTCCCAATTTAGGACATGTGATTATTCATATTGAACCAGACCAATAATACTGGAGCTTGCGCGCGATTGCATTGTAACGCTCGCAAGTGAGATTGGCGATTGTATCGCCTGAGAATTATTAACATCATTAATCATGTCAACAAAAAACTTAGTTATTCTATTCCTGCTGATTTTCTCAGGTACTGTGAAAGCCCAAACCGCTAAAGGCACCGTCTATTTAGATGCCAATGAAAATGGCATTTTCGATACCGGTGAAAAAGGTGTCGCAGATGTGAAAATCTCCAATGGTCTGGATGTGGTGGTGACAGATAAAAATGGTAAATACCAAATCAACCTACCACCCGAAAGCATCCTGTTTATCTCCAAACCTGCCGGCTTCAGCCTCCCCCTCAATGATGTGCAGCTACCACAATTCTACTATCGTCACTACCCAAAAGGCACTCCTGAAGTAGCAGAGTGGAAATGGCCTGTGATCGAACCAACCGGGCCGCTACCAAAAAATATTGACTTTCCACTCATCGAAGGAATTGTTCCGGACACTTTCAAAGCCATGGGCTTTGCTGATCCGCAGACCACCACTGATGAAGAGCTGGACCAGATGCGTAAAGACATGATTGATGCCCTTTTCGGCAATCCATATGAAGCTGAGTTTGGGTTGGTGGCCGGCGATATCGTCAATGACAACCTGGCTCTTTATGAAAGGCATAACCGTTTGATGTCCCTGATCGGTATACCGATCTGGAATGTGCCTGGCAATCACGATACCAACCCCGAATCACCTGACCAGGAATATTCCACCGAAACCTACAAAAGCGTTTTCGGCCCTGACTACTATTCATTTGATTATGGCCAGGTCCATTTCCTGGCACTTAATAATATTGGTTTCCAGGGGAAAGGCAAGGGATACATCGGTCACATTGATGATAAGCAGATGCAATGGATTAAAAATGACCTGAAAGATGTGCCGACAGACAAGCTCATCATGATCATCACCCACATTCCCCTCCTCACCTACGCTAACGACAGCAAGGCTGTCAACACACAAAATTTCAAAGAGCTACTGAGCATCCTGAGTCGATTCCAATATGTCTATGGCATCGCCGGGCACGACACCAGCAACAGCTGGAAGGTAGAGATCAACCATTCCCATGGCTGGCATGGCTATCCGTTTATCGCTCATACGCTGGCAGAGGTACGGGGCAGCGGCTGGTCCAAAGGTCCGAGAGACGAGAGAGGCGTCAGAAATAACCTGATGGCAGACGGCAACCCGAATGGCTATTATGTCTTCTATTTTGAGGGAAATAAGGTAAGGCCAAGGTTCATTCCCGCCGGAGGCGATCCTACCGATCGGTTGAGGATCATGCTGGATCCTTTACTCATTCACCCGGAACCCATGAAACAAAACCATCCGCTGGGTCTGGATCGCGGCAGGCAGGCTGAAAATACTTATTTGGTGGTCAACTTCTTTGATGGTGGTGAGCGTGACACCGTGAGACTATCCCTGGATGGCGCCGACCTTCAACCAATGGAACACATAGAGAGGACTGACCCCTCCTATATCCGAATGCATGACAAATACGATGGCACCGATTCCTCTATGGACGAAGCGGAGATTTCCTCACACATATGGCAATACCTTTTGCCAAAATTGAGTCCCGGGATTCATTCGGTGGAAGTGATTGCAGGAGACGAATTTGGTTTTGAAGACCGGGAAGTATTTACCTTCGAGATTACCGACTAATGGAGCCAATTTTTCGCTCGAATTAGGTAACTTCAAATTGATTTAAGGCTGCGGGTACCTTTTACATCATGTAAAAAACAGCCATGGTAAAAAACGTTGGCAGGGCAGATCGCTCTTTCAGGTTACTGACCGGTCATATCCTACTTCTGACGGGGTTTTGGATGCTTGATGGTCTGCATGGAAATATCGCTGGGATCATTTTGACGATCATTGCGCTGGTAACCTTTTTTATGGCCATTATCAGCTCATGTATCATTTTCCAGCTCTTCAAAATCCACTCGCTATCCCGCACCGAGTTGGAGGTTTACGGGCATCCGTATCGTTTACATTGAATTATTTGCGACTGGATTTATATTTGAACATGTCGTTAACCGCAATGAATGTCCGGATAACCAATGATTTGGGTCTCAAGTGAAGTGAGGACATTGAAGTTTTATTCAGATTTTTTGAAACTCATGAATCCAAACAACCTTAACGTTTTATCACAAAAAAAGGACCCCTTTATCGGGAGTCCTTTTAAAACTGAAATGATTACTATATCAACGTGAAATGACCAATCTGCCTGATTCCTGAAAGTCAGCTCCCTGGATCTTGTACATGTACATACCATCTTCCAACATGTTGCCGTCCAGTCCAAACCCATCCCAGAAGATGGCATGTTTTCCAGCGGCGTATGAGTCCTCGTTTTGATAGACCAGGTTACTTCCCATATCAAACACAGCAAAATTGATGGTCTGAGCCTGGGTCAGCTCAAACCTGACCTGTGTGCTGCTCTGGAATGGATTTGGATAGGTCACAATGTTCATAGCATCAGATGCAAGCATGGGAGCCGGTGCCGGTATCGGACCTACCTGGAATGGTCGCATCATCTCATGATCTTCATGTGACAGGATGTGGCAGTGCCAGACGTATCTACCGAGTCGGTCAAAATTCGCCACTACTCTTCCAACCTGACCTGGTAGAACAATGAATGTATCTTTCCAACCTCTTTCGTGTGGTGCAGGATCAGTTATGATTCCGGTTAGAGGTGTTACCGGATCCAGATGAAAAATTCCTCCGACACCAATAGAACCATTATGCTGTATTTGATCCTTGACCTGAACATTATCAACAATTTCAACTAATGGATCGGGATCAGGGACGTTATATGGGGTGTACACCTCCCTGTTAAGTATCTGAAATGAAACCAGGTGCAGATGGATCGGATGCGCATCCCCGGTAGCATTGTACACTTCCCACATTTCTGTGGCTCCCAGAGCGGGATTTTCAGTGATAGCTTCAGACCATGTTTGCGAGCCGTTAGCCAAAGTGCCCAGCATGGGTTGCAAACGACCAAACTCATCCATGCCTTCAAACAACACAAGTTGCCTGGCTGGTGCATTGGTTCTTAAAGGCATGATTTTATTACGCAATTTTGTGCCAAGAGCAACACTTCCTGTCGGACCTTGTTGCAAAGGTTTCGTTACCTGGAATTGCATGATCTGCCCGGTTGTGCCAGGGCAGGCAGGTTCGAAATCAATACCTGGCACACCTCCTCCGTAGGGTTCATCCGGGCCTAAATTCAGCATGGTGATGTTGCCATTCATACCGGTAAAGTCTACAACTACGTCGTATCTTTCACCAGGTGCAAAGACCAGTTCATTTACATTGACCGGAGATTCCAGCAAACCATCATCTGTGCCAATGACCATGAAGTCTGAGCCATTATCAAGTTTCAAAATATAAAACCGGGAATCAGATCCATTCAGCAACCTAAAACGGTACTTCCGGGGCTCCACTTCCAGCTTTGGCCATGCTTTGCCATTGACCAGCATGATGTTTCCAAACATTTCTGCCAGGGCTGTTGGTCCGCCATTTACAGGGAATACCTCAGGTGGCAGCACGGCACCTTCTCCGGTAATGAAGTCGCCGTAAGGCACTTCTCCCTCATACGCAGGCCAGAACAATTGACCCTCTGTATCAAATAACCTATCCTGGATCACAATTTCAATTTCATAATCTCCTTTTGGGAGCACATCCTGTTCAAGAAGTCGTTCTTCATTTTTATCCCTCAACAGGTAGAATCCTGCCAATCCTGCATACACATTCAATCTTGTAATACCGAGCGCATGATCGTGGTACCATAGCGTACCAGCCTCCTGGTCATTATCATACCAATATGATTGCTTAACAAAGTAGGCACCCTGATCAGCAAAATTCTGTGTAAACCAGGCTTCAGGTAATCCATCGCTGGCTGATTCGGTATGGCCGCCATGCAGGTGAGTGACCGTTGGAACATTACCGGCAGCATACCAGGCCTGTACTTCAGCCGGGCCATGAATATTGCTGGGATGCGCCATATGCAGGGAAGCATCAACCGGAAGAAAATGACCGGGTAATTGATTATCCCACAAGATATTTACCGGTTTATCTTCCATGGCAACAATGGTGGCTCCAGGATAGGTCGGTACACCAATGCCCGGGAAATTGTAACCCCAGACTTTTGTATCATATCCCATGCCCAGAAGATCCTGCGTAGTCTCCTCCATTGTCACAGTGATCTCTTCTACTTTTCCTTTTGAAAGGTCAACCCTCAATCCAGCTTCCTTGATCACTGGCATGGGATTAACAAACTTTGGAACAACGTTAGGATCAAGTGTTGTACCTGGCGTTCCCAATGGGTCACCGCAGTTTTGTGCATTCGTCATAGTGACAACGCACAGCAAAGCGCTTAAAACAAGGAGTTCACGTACAGTTCTCCATAGTTTAATGCAACATGATTGAGTTAGGTTTTTTTCCATAAATAGTGTGTTTGGTTTAAACGGTGTATTTAATCTCGATAAGATATTGGATGATTCGGTGATCAAAAACGGTAAGTATAAAGTACCTGTTTATTAGGATGAGGATCAAGACCTTTTTTATGATATATATCATAAAATGATTAATATCATAACAGCACAAATCATGGCACATCTATCAGGAATTTCCATGTGATGTATTTTTAAATATGCTTCAACAGGAAGCTACTTGTTAAAGACTTTTTGGCAAATTTTTGACCCATGCCACTAAAGATCACTGCCTCCTCTTGTCTGGATTGTGCCTTCAGATCACCGGTTTTTAAGAATTTAGGTAAAGAAGAGCTGGACTTTCTGAGTCAGTCCAAAGAGGAAATGATCTTCAGTAAGGGTGAGCATGTGATCATTGAGGGTGAAAAAATCGAAAAATTTGTTTACATGAAATGGGGTCTGGCAAAACTATGCAAACGTTATCATGGAAGTAAGGAACATATCATCAGTCTGGTCAGGGCAAAATCATGTTTTGCATTTCTCACCACTTTTTCTGAAGAAAGGAATCAACATACCATCACCGCATTAACTGATTCCGCTTTTTGCTTTGTTGATATTCATGTGATGAGAGAGATCATTAGAAATAATGGTGATTTTGCACTCGATTTATTGTCATTGATCTCTCAATCCGCCGATGAGATCATCAATAACCAGATTAATATTTCCAGTAAGCAATTAAGAGGTAGGATTGCATATTTACTTATTTTACTATCGGAGAAAATCTTTCAGAAACAATTATTTTATCTACCGCTTACCCGGAGGGAAATTGGTGAACTGATCAATATGTCAACCGAGAACGTGATTCGAATATTTTCCGAATTTCGTCGTGATGGGATTATTGAAAGTAGAGAACATATCATCCAGATCAACAATTTGAAAGCACTGGAAAAGATCTCCAGGTACGGCTGATTAACAGGGAAAGACCATACCTTCAAAGCTATTGGTCAATTGTAAGATTCCGTTTTTTTAGATTGCCCGGTTCTTCCAACCCACTTTCGGACATGTTAAGCCTCCTCAATTCCTGCCGGATCTCCACCAGCTGAGCCTGAATCTTTCTGTTCTCACCAGCAACAAAATCCTTGATGTGCTCCTCTTCGTCTTTCAGGTCTTTGAGAGAAACCTCATTCATGGTATTCACCACAATCGCGATAAAGATATTCAGCGTGGTGTAGGTGGCAATCAGAATGAAGGTAATAAAGAAAAGACCTGCAAACGGTACGCCGTCCATAATGGGTCGGGCAATGGCCGAAGACCAGCTTTCCAGCGTCATGATCTGGAAGAGGGTGAAAAATGATTTGCCCAGGTCCCCGAAGTATACCGGATATTTTTCAGCAAAAAGGCCCACTCCGATCACTGCATAAACGTAGAATACAATCGATAACAACACAATGATCCAACCGATGCTGGGGAGCGACTTGATCAGTGATTCGATGATCAACCTGAGTTTTGGGATACTCTTGAGGAGACGCAGCATCCTGATAATCCTGAGAGCTCTGAAAACAGAGAAAGAACCTGCAGCAGGGGCCAGTGAAATGGCAATGACACCGAAGTCAAACAAATTCCATCGATCCCTGAAAAAACTCAGCCTGTAAACAAACAGCTTCAGTACAATCTCCAGACTAAAAATGCCCAGTATGATCAGGTCAATGGTATCGATGATGTGACCATATTTGTTCATCATCACCTCAGAAGTTTCCAGCCCGATCAGGATTGAATTAAAAACAATGATTGATGTGATCAGCTTGCCTGAAAAGGCTGACTCAAAAAAATCCCTTAATTTTCCCCGGAGAGAAAACTGATCTGTGGCGGTAAGAAACTGCATAGATGTGATGAGTAAATGACTCGCAAAAGTAATGCCATTTGGGGCAGAATTACTGTCCCTGCCCCAATGAATACCCCCTCACACCGTCAAATTCATACAGATTTTCAGTTTTGATCACATCTATGCCCTGCTCCAGGGCCTTAGCAAGGGCCTTATGGATGCTCTCCTTATTCGCCGGATGACCGTTTTCTACCTCAAACCTGCATCTCCAGTGATCGGTACAAAAGGTTTCCTCAAATCCCTCAGGCCAAACCTTCACCCCCCGGTTGGTGATCATGCTAAGCTTAATGTCACTTTCCAGGCTTTTCAGTTTCATGGCCAGTTCATCAACCTTACCTCCTTCCCAGTCGACAAACACATCCACTCCTTTGAGCACCTTATTGGATTTAGGCCGACGCTTGTAGGCAGGTAAATTCAACTTGACATCTTTGGCAAAGCTTTCCGCCTTGATCTGCCTGGGAAGTTTTCCTAATCTTTCAATCACTGCGTCGGCAAATTCAGCAGTACCTACCAACTGCTTGCTGATGCCTTCTTTGTAAATATCCGCCGTATGAATCCCATCCTCAATGGTACATGCCCAGGCGTTGATGACCTTTTCTGCCACATCCTGCTGGCCGATATGATTGAGCATCATCACAGCACCTCTTAGTAATCCGGATGGGTTGGCAATGTTTTGACCAGCTATATCGGGAGCCGAACCATGAATGGCTTCAAACATGGCCACCTGCTCTCCGATGTTTGATGAGCCCGCGAGTCCAACCGATCCTGAGATCTGTGCCGTAATATCACTGACCACGTCCCCGTACAAATTAGGCATCACCACCACATCGAAGATTTCCGGGGTATCTGCCAGGCGCGCAGCTCCTATATCAATGATCCAGTTGTCAGACTGAATTTCCGGATATTCCTGAGCGATCTCTTTAAATACATTGAGAAACAATCCGTCTGTCTGCTTCATGATGTTGTCTTTGGTGAAGCAGCTGACTTTCTTCCGGTTATAAAGCTTTGCATATTCAAAGGCAAACCGGATAATTTTTTCACAACCCGGACGGGTAATCAATTTCAGACACTGCACCACTTCATCTGTCTGCTGATGTTCAATGCCTGCATATAGATCTTCCTCATTTTCCCGGATCACCACCAGGTCCATGTCCGGGTGTTTAGTTCTCACAAAAGGATGAAAACTCACACATGGCCTCACATTCGCATACAGCCCCAGGCTCTTTCGCATGGTCACATTGAGGCTCTTGTATCCTCCACCGCGAGGAGTAGTAATGGGGGCTTTGAGCAGTATCTTGTTTTTACGAATACTCTCCCAGGCCGATTTGTCAATCCCGCTGGTATTTCCGGAAAGATATACCTGCTCTCCCACCTGGATCTCTTCCCAATCTATCCTTGCATTGGCGGCGTTCAATATTTTGATGGTAGCGTCCATGATCTCAGGACCTATTCCGTCTCCTTTGGCGAATGTTACTTTTTGCATGTAGGTACTTGTTTTTGTTATTTAGACGCAAAAGAAACAATTACAGTTTATATATTTTTATTTATGTTTTTTATTTAAGTCATATATTATTATATATATTATATCTTAAAAAAAGATTCTCTATTTTGGAAAAATGGAAATCCCTTGCAGACAGGCTCAGGCATTTACTGCTATCAGCTTTGAAGATGATTTCCTTTTTCTTCCCAGCCATAGCAATCCTCCGGTTACCGGAAGGGAAGCGATCACCAGGCACGCAAGAAACGCGAGTATCTTAGTGGGCAATCCTCCGATCGCACCTACATGAATGTCATAATTCATCCGCATCATATGATCGGATGCATCCGCCTCCTCATACTTTCCGTAAATGCCGGGAGTAGGTATCTCCTTCAGGGTTTTCTGGTCGAAAAAGACGTAGTCTGAGTCATAATAAGTCCCATCCCGATAAGAGATCTCAACATAGATGCTTGAAGAATCCGAATGAGGAAAATGGATCTCGTAGTCCCGGGCGGTGGAATAATTTGTGAGTAACAGTTGAGGTAGCTGATCAATGAGCTTTTGTCCGGAATCGGCGGAGACCCGGGTCGATACGTTTTCAGGAATGATGAAGCGCATCTCCTTTTCGCCTCCTATCGCTGTATAGTACAAAGCATAAAACCAGTTAAGCGCCATAACCAGCCCTGTAATCACGAAAATCATCGCCAGTGCTGAAACATAAAATCCAACGACAGAATGGAGATCAAAATTTTTCCTTCTCCACCGTGTGGTGGTTTTCCAATCGAAGCTGAATCGCTGTCTCCTTCCCTTTTTATTCTTTGGCCACCACAATATGAGTCCTGTGATGATAGAAAATAAGAAAAGCAGGGTCCCATAGGAAACGATCATTTCCCCGATCTCCTCGGGAAGCCACAGATGTAAATGGCCGTCAAGAATGAATGCAAAAAAGCCTGCCAGGTGATCGGTTCGACCGACTGGTTCTGCCGTGTAAGGATCGAGGAACAAACTCTGGTAAAATTCGGGATCTGGTTGATAAAAAATCACCTCAATGGGTCTTGTATCATCATTCGGATAAAGAACACCATGGATACTGCGGTCTGGGATGACCCTTTCCGCGGATTGCCTGACTTCCGAGGGAGTTACCAGGACACCCTCCCTTTTTTGGATCACGACTTCTTCTGTTGTCAGCGCTGAGATCTCTTCATTGAAGACCCACAAAGCCCCTGTCACCGCCTCAACAAAGACGATGGTACCGGAAATGATCCCGATATAAAGATGTATAAGACGAAATATTTTCTTTGGTGCCAAATTCCGGATTGTTAAATAAGCGGATCAGGGAAATGAGTCCCCTGACCCGGTTTAACTGTTAATTAATAGAGATCTGAGAAACCTTTGATTGTCTTTCCTTCTATCTTCGCTCCCTTGACTGCGGTTGCACTTTCGATATCTACCTGATATACAAAAGCCTCACTTGCTGTTTCGATGCTTTCATAGACTTTTCCCTCTTCAACCAAGACAGGTGTTGAGTATCGTTTGGCATGCAAAGGCACATTTTCCACAGGGGTCACCGTCTGATTCTCAAGATCCAGGATGACGAGCTTCTGGTTGAAGACTGACCGGCCAAAGGCTCCCCAATATTTTTCATAGTTAGGGTCGTCCTGAGGGTCGACATCTTCAGTAAGTATTCGTGCAATGGCCTTGTTTCCTCCCACATAATCCATCCAGAACAAGATCCCGCCGTTTTCAGCCTCTTCCACATTGAAGAAATAGCTCTGATCAAATTCGGTGGACCCACTGGGTATTTTCAAAATTCCCGATGGCCTGGTAGTCACCGGCAAAAAACCCGCCAGGTAGGCCCCGGACGAAAATGAGTAGATATCACCCTCATCTGTGGCGATCAGTCCTGTCGTTGATCCATTGACACCAATGTTTGAAGTGCGATCATCTTCGATGACTTTGATGGGCTCCGATTCCACATCAGGATAAGAGTAAACCGCAACATACGCTTTGTCGGGATCCGGGGTGGTATAAAATCCCTGATCATCAACGGGATAAAAAGGAATGAATAAATGATCTCCGGAAACCTGAAGGGCAGTAGGCCATGCCGTCACACCCTCTCCGGGGGTGCCGGTATCAATATCATAGATTTTCACATCCTTTATTCCGGTGATAAAACCTGTAGCACCATCTATGGAATAAAGCTTCCTGGCCGTATGAGATCCGTCCCTGGGAGCATCCATGGCCAGCATGGTCTCATCATCCACATTGCCGAAAACTTCAAGTGGAGTCTCCAGGATAAAACTTGCAACCTCAGCCACTTCACCCTCATCGTTTACCTGATAAGCCTGTGCTTCGAAATTGGTATATCCAAGGACGAACAGCGTCTTACCAACCACATAGGAGAAGTTCCAGTCGAATGATTCGAAACCTGATCCCTCGGCTGAGATCGTTCCTTCCATCAGGTTTTCCTTTGTCACCACGTACTCCGGCTCCTGGTCTCCTGTGGTCTTCAACGTCATCGTGATCCCTCCATCAAAAGTGGGGTCCGGATCAGCATCATTACAGCCGGAGAAAATGGATCCGGCAACTACTAACATGGCAAGTATTGTTCTTAATCGATTATTCATAGTTTATTGATAAAATATCTGAGTTTTAAATTGAAAGCTCTTCCGGGTTTTTGAAGCGACCAGTTGTCATAGGCTTCTGCATCAAAAACATTGTTGATTGAAAATGAAAGGTTGTATTTCCCTTCACCTAGCATACAGCTGACATTCATATCATTGAGAAACTGGGTAGGAATACTTCTTTTCCTGGATAAGTTGCCATTGCCTTCCGCATACAGAAAAAATTCATGTACGTACCGGGTGTTCCAGGAGGCTGTGATCCTTGCCGACTTCAGATTGAAGCGATATTGAAACCCAAAATCACCGAAGAAATAAGGATCATTGGGCATCCGCTCCCCGAAGTTGGTATTCGGCAATCCCTCATTGTATCTCCGCTGATCGGTATGGCTTTGCCAGGTAAGGTTCAGGGATAAAGTATAGTTGTTATTGAGGACCCATCTGTTCGAACTTTCAGCTCCTATTACCCGTGTGTTGGAGACGTTTCGATTGGTGGATAAAACACCCTGTGCAACAGACCAGATCTTGTCCTGCGTGGGCCGGTAAAAAACATTCCATTCTGATCTCAGTTTGCCAGTTGAGATTTCGGGATTGTAAAGCACGCCAAGATTGATGTTGTGGCTGTTTTCAGGCTTCAGGTCAGGGTTTGGCAGCACAAGCAGTCCATTCCCCATGATTTCATGTGCTTCAGGAAGCCTGTAAGCATATTCATAGGAACTCTTGACCAGGAAAGTCCGGTTGATGGCATAGCTAATGGCCACCCCGTATCCGGTTCTGGATAATCCGGTGGCAGTTTCTACCAGTTCTGTTCCGTCTCCCAAATATTCCTCCGTATGGATCTCTGCCTCATACCAGTATTGTTTGGAAAACAGAGACGCCCGGATGGATTCATTCTTTGAAGTAAAGTTGTAGGAAAGCCCTGCAAAGTTCTTATTTAAATAGTTGGGGACGAACAGTTCATTGGCCCTTACATTGATTTTATCCTGACCATTTCGCCTCAGATAGTTCATAGAAAACTGACCGACGAACTCATGCTGAGGATTGAACTGGTAGCTTAAACTGCTTCGGTACCATAAAAAATCATCAGTCAGCACCCGGATCGAAGGCTCGCTGAAATATTCGGCTGTTTGAAGCTCTCTTGCCTGCCCCTGCCAATTAAACCTTTGGGTAAGTGTATCATAATAGGTTTCCCGTACCCTTCCTGCCACCGCATCATTCTTAGTTTTCAGACGATTCCAGGATTTTGAATGATTTAATGTAGCTATGGTTGACTCGTTTTCACTGGCCAGCCCGCCATACACCCGGTTGATAGAGACATCGGGATGCTGAATTTCATTGGAGTTTCCGGCATAAGTAAATCCAAATACCAGTTCATCAGCAAATTTTTGATCCAGCAGACCCACCTGAGCACCAACGGATCCTGAGGTGTAAGCATCGTGAAACCTCCTTACACTTTGATACCCTCTAATATTTCCAAATTCATCGGTGGCCGGTACACGATCCATCCGGTAGCTGTTGTCGGAATGATTAAAAAATGAGGTTACCCTCATGAATATCCCGCCTGAAGTTGCCTTCTGAGCAAACAGGGAAGCCCGGTGAGTATTGAAAGATCCAACCGAGTAGGATGCATCCAGGAA
Source organism: Cyclobacteriaceae bacterium (assembly GCA_965243485.1). GTDB lineage: Bacteria > Bacteroidota > Bacteroidia > Cytophagales > Cyclobacteriaceae > UBA7330. The sequence goes on from CBDEVP010000001.1 coordinate 523,008, forward strand.
ATCCTCCTTTCTATCCGGCGTATTGATGTTGATGACCCCTCCCAGCGCATCGGTTGTTAGATCTACGGGTGCTACACCTTTATAAATCTCCACACTTTTCATCAGGTTAGCGGGCAGGTTGTTAAAGGATAAAGCCGATCCGTAATACTCAATCGGTATGCCATCCACAAAATACCGCACCTGATTTCCTGAAAGTCCGTTGAGCGACAGGTCAAAACCCGAACCCAAACCTCCTTTTTCCCGGATGTTTATTCCTGACATCATTCCAAGGATCTGGTTGACATCCAGATTCAGGTCATGAAAATTTTCCAGAGAGATCATACTTACATTGAATCCACTCAATTTCTTTGCCCGGACCTCCGAACTGGCATGGACCTCAACACTCTCAAGCTCCTTAATATCGTCTTCAAGTCTGATGAGGATGGTAGGAGAAAAATTCTGATGATTGACCCTTAATTCACGGGACGCAAAACCAACAGCGCTGAATTTCAGATGGTAATCTCCCTCATCAAGGGATGTAAATGCAAATTTTCCGTCAGGTTGGGTGATTGTGCCTCTGTCAGGGTTCAATAAATGAACAGATACTCCGGGGATCGGATGCCCATCGTTATCTGTCACTACACCGCTAAGATCAGACTGTGCAGCCAGAATCAGTGGACTGAATAATATGAGGGCCAAATATCTCTTCACTTGTATTTAGAATCATTCTAAACAGCTGCAAAGAAATGTCAGCCGACATCTTCAGTCAATCACTAGTCCTAGGGAATCGCATCACTAGAAGTAGCTATATTGCATGAAAAAAGAGAAATCTGGAAGACCTGTAAACTAAAAAGTCCAACCGATTGGTCAGACTGCAACTCGACGCATACATAGGCTCAGTACTTGCCGCTTTCACTTGACTGTCAAAATTATAACAGCTTTCTACCTGTCACAACGCAAAGTATCGATCAGGGTTACTTAATCTTCGATTGATTGCACAACCAGGGCATCGTAACCACCCAGGATATGATTCCATTTAGGGGTGCCATGAGCATTGGTCATGAGGATCATCACGAGATCATTTTGTGGATCAATCCTGAATATTGTTTGCCAGTAACCAGCCCATCCCCAGTATCCGGCATTTCTACCTGCTTTATCATCCTCAAGGAGTACTGATCCGCCATACCCGAAAGCTTCGCCATTTCCTCTCCTCAATGAATCAATTTGATTGTTCATCATCATCGCCACAGTCGAAGGTTTTAGAACTCTGGTATCACCAAGAATACCCCGATTCTTGATGGCTGTTGCGAATTTTAAATAATCCATAGCCGTTCCTACCAGACCCGCCCCTCCCGGAAAATAGCTTTTTGCACCAGCCACCGGGTAGTCTGACCCGATAGAAACATAGGAAGCAGGATTGATATCTGAGGTAAACCACACATCTACGAGTCGATCAGCTTTTTCATCCGGTAAATAGAAATAGGTATCAATCATTTCAAGGGGCTTAAAAAGATTTTCCTCGAAATATTCATCCAATGGCATCCCCGAAACGATCTCAACGATATATCCCAGCACATCAATATTTGTTCCATAGGTCCACTTTTCTCCCGGCTGATGCATTAATGGGGCCTGTGCCTGCCTTGGAATATTTTCCGCAAGTGTGACTGCTTCTTTTGTCCAGGCCTCTTTGAATGCAAACCGGGGATAGATTACCCTAGCAATAGGATTAAACAGCGCATAGGGAATCCCTGACGTATGCGTCAAAAGATGATGAATGGTCACCTCTCTTTCCAGAGGTTTAGTAGTAAAGGAAGAATCCGTTTTATCCCAGGTATCAATTACCGCCAAATTGGAAAACTCAGGAATATATTTAGAGACCGGGTCATTCAATCCAATTTTGCCCTGTTCCACAAGCTGCATCACAGCGGTGGTAGTTATCGGCTTGGTCATGGAAGCCAACCTGAAAATATTGTCTTCGGCCATGGGCCTGGTTTTTGCCCTGTCACTATATCCGAATGCTTCATGATAAATGATCTTATCTTCTTTGGCGATTAACGCAACGGCTCCGGCTATATAAGACGAATCAATAGCCCATTTGATGTGATTTTCAATGTCATTAATCTCCTGCTGATCCAATCCGTAGGACAAAGGATCTGCCGTCTTCAATGGTTGTTCATCCGGATTTTTAGTATCCGTGCAGGAGATAGTTAGCAAACCCAGCAGAGGTATTAGGAATAGTTTCATTTTCTGAATTTCATATGGTAAAGAATCAGGATAAGATGTTTAAGGTAAGGATTTGCCATGGCGTATCAAAACGGATCTTTAATTCAAACTAAACTTCAAATTCATTTTAAGAGTGAACTCATTCAGCTTTTATCGTGTTCCCGACCTTTTACTTGTGACTCATTAGCACACTTGGAATTATAAATAGATTTAGATTACTTTATAGATTACATACAATTCAACTATATGTCTTCAAATACTTCCGTACAGGTATCCTGGAAATCACTGAATGATCAATATAAATTATTATCAATCTATAATCTTGACTTGTCCAATTTTTTGTATTTGTTCAAAAAAAGCAAGGTCACTCGATTTCAAATTTACTGGTCAGGACCGGAAAGCGATTTCATTACAAGTTCGAAGGATCAGCTACCTGTATTTGATCTGGAATTTAAATCCCAGGTCGAAGATGCACGCATATCCTCTGTTGAAATAAAACTGAACAATGGCCTGCTCATCGACTCAAACATGGAAGATGAGATTTTTTGTAAAATACCCGAGGACTATCTCACCACATTCTTCGTTGACAAAATACAGAGTATTGGTTCAAAAAGAGGTCCTGCACGCAAACCGCTGCCAATTATTTCCCTACAAGACAGGAATGTCTGGGATACCCGGGAAGTTGAAGTGTAAGCTTTGTATGTCCGGTCATACCCGGTGCAACTTGTATGGATAAACACCGTCGGCCTTCCATTGGCATACATAGAGATTCTCATCCCGGTCGACGCATACATCATGACAATGCTTAAATATAGGTTGATCCTGATAAAGTGGCAGGAGATGTCCATCCTGATACTCCGGTTTCGTGCCTCCCGGGTTAGAAACTACTTTCCCATCCCTGTCCAGAATAGTCACAAAGCCAAGATTATTTTGCAGGTTAAAATTTGTCCGGGTCATCCCGAAACATACCCCTGAGTACAGTTCATCTCCGTGAATGACCGGACGGCTGATGTAAGCACCTGGCAAGTAAATATCTTCCAGGTATTCCCCGTCCAGGGTAAATCGCTTAAATGTATTCTTAATTCGTGCTGTCACCAGGAGTGTCGGATTGCCTTTATCTCTGTCATCCAGAGCAATGCCATGGGCCTCTTTAAACCTTTCCTGATTTTGAAAACTACTCCCGCCAAATTTGTCCTTGTAGCTACCACGATGATCATACCGAAGGATAAACTGTGACCCATAGCCATCGGCGACATAGATATCCCCTGTCGGGCCTATCGCCGTCTCTGTAGGACGGTATTTGTCACATGTTTCATAGATCCCCAAATCATCCGGTCGTTTGAGTTGCATGATCACTTTGCCATCAAGCGTCGTTTTATACACTTCTCCGGCACTGGCATCGGTAATGTAAAGGAATTCCTCCCCGTTTTCATCATGCAAAGTGAGCCCATGCCCCATGCCCAGATTGAGCGTCCATGATGAGATCACCTTCCCTTTTTTATCAAAAATCAAGATGTTGTTGTCGGGATGGTCTGTAAGCAGTATGAGTCTACCGAGTGAGTCCTCTACCATTTCATGACAATTTCTCACGGGATGATTTTGGGCATCTGCCATGCACCAGTCGCGTTCGACCCGGTAGCGGAAATCCCCATGGCCGATGATCTCCTCCGGCAGACTTTTTCTATTGATAATATTGAAAGCATGTGTAAGCCCGGTTAAATGGACCGCTCCCGCCATCAGTCCTGATCTGATCAAAAAATTTCTTCTGGAAGTAGAGGATCTCCTATCTGTCATGGCCTTGTATTTTTTAATTTCACGTTTCCGGCATCTATTGAGAATAGCCTAAATTAGTCACAATTTGGTTTTATGAAGAAAATAATAATAAGTCTATTAGCTCTTTCACTGTCTTCCCCGGCATTTCCCCAGGTCAATGCCATCACAGATACCGGAGATGAAGTAGTCCTTTACGATGACGGTACCTGGAGATACAAAGGAGACGATTCGATGGAAAGGGAACCCATCCCCGTCAATGAAACTAAATTCGAAAAAGATAAAAGCTCTACTTTCCTCGTTAAGAGCAATAAGATCGGCGTAGGGCTTCACATCAATCCTAAAACCTGGAGCTTCCGAAAAGGCACGGAAAATGAAGCTTTCGAATATCAATTCCAGAAAAAGGGAGAGGACCTGTATGCCATGATGATCACCGAAAAACTGGATATACCGGTGGAAAATCTGCAGCAGATTGCCATCCGCAATGCTCAGGCTGCTGCACCTGACCTAAAAGTGATCAAAGAAGAATACAGAAATGTGAATGGCATCAGGGTGCTCATGATGCAGATGACGGGTACGATCCAGGGAATGAAATTCACGTATTTTGGATATTATTATTCCAGTGAAGGCGGAGCTGTGCAGTTGCTCACCTATACCGGCACCAGTTTATTTGATGACTTTGTGGAAGACATCGAATTATTCCTGAATGGCTTCGTTTTGATATGAAGTGAGATCCTGTCAGGAATGAAAAACCACTTCTCTACCCAATCCGATCATTATGCATTTTACAGGCCTCGTTATCCCAAAGAATTTTTCAGCTATCTGAATTCCATAACTGCTAAAAAGAGAAACGCCTGGGATTGCGGGACCGGCAACGGACAGGTCGCCGTGGAATTGGCGCGATTCTTTGATCACGTCTACGCTTCAGATATAAGCCAGTCACAGCTTGATCAGGCCTTTAAAGGCCCCAATATTAAATATTCGCTGCAACCTGCGGAAAAATTAACTTTCCCGGACCATCATTTTGATTTAATCACCGTTGCACAGGCCATTCACTGGTTCAATTTTGAAAAATTTTATGCCGAGGTTCGAAGAACAGCTGCTTCCGGGGCTTTGCTTTGTGTGATGGGTTATGGCAGGATCAGGATTTCCTCATCGATCGATCCATCATTAGATGAATTTTATGAAAGCACGGTCGGCAGGTACTGGGATGAAGAACGCCATTATATCGATGAAGAATATCAAAGCATTCCCTTTCCATTCATAGAGCTTCCCACACCCGATTTCAGGATGACATTTGACTGGACCACTGAACACCTGGCCGGTTATCTCAGTACCTGGTCGGCTGTGAAGAAGTACATCAAAATCAATGGCCATGATCCAGTCCCTGACTTACAGGAAAGTATCAAAACCCACTGGTCGAAAGGAGAAATAAAAACAGTTCAGTTCCCTTTTCTGTTAAGAATTGGTCAGGTACGATGATCCGCCAATAATCAACTATGGAAAACACCAACAAGAATCTTCTGCCATACGATGGAATTGTGGAACAGTATGGAGTATTGTTTCCACCAGAAGTCTCAAAGAAATATTTTGAGAAATTAACATCCACGGTATCCTGGAAACAAGATCAGGTGATCATGTTTAGCAAAAGCATGACCCTGAAAAGGAAAACCGCATGGTATGGCGACAAACCCTTTAAGTATACCTACTCGCAAATCACTCATACTGCCTTGCCCTGGACGGCGGAGCTTCGTAAGATCAAGACCATCATTGAAAATATCTCAAAGGAAACCTACAACTCCTGCCTGCTCAACCTGTACCATTCCGGTGATGAAGGGATGGGCTGGCACAGTGATGATGAAAAGGAGATCAAACCCAATTCCGCCATTGCCTCGGTGAGCTTTGGTGCGGGACGAAGATTCCACTTCAAGCACAAAAAGACCAATGAAAGGGTTGATTGCTTTTTAGACCCCGGAAGCTTGCTACTCATGAAAGATACCGTGCAGCAGCACTGGCTGCATCAACTGCCAAAAACAAAAAAAGTCAAAGAACCCAGGATCAACCTTACCTTTCGGACCATGTTGTGAGTTCTTTTGGCCAGATCAATTAGCTTTATGCTTTTGATTGAGTTTCATGGATCTACGGAATACAGCCTACTTTTTCATTATTTCCATAGCCATCGTGGTGACCCTATCGATGGGTCAGAACCTTCTTGTCCCGTTTGTGTTTGCGGTTTTGCTGTGGTTTATTGTCCGTGAGCTAAAATCGTTGCTCAATAAGGTCCCCTTTGTAAGGGAACGGTTCCCTTCCTGGACCAAAACACTGATCACCTCAATGATCATCCTTGCTACGCTCGGAGCCATCTCGCGGATCATCACCAGCTCCATCCAGAAGCTGGCACAGTCCTACGACAAGTATGAAAAGAATGTCGATACGCTGATCAGTAAAGCAAATGCTGTATTCAATATCGATCTGATGGAGTTTCTCAATACACATGCCGGTGATCTGAATTTCGGTGGGTTATTGAGTTCGATCTTTTCCTCCGTGGCTGACCTTCTTGGTAGTACTTTCATCATTCTGATCTACTTTATCTTCATCTTCCTTGAAGAATCCAATTTCGGTCCAAAGCTGAAAAAAGTCTTTGCAAAGAGCCATCAATATGAAAATGTGTCTGGTATCCTGGAGCGTATTGAAAGATCCATCGCCAAGTACCTTGGATTGAAAACTTTTGTCAGTATAGTCACCGGCGTACTCAGCTATGTGATGTTGCTGCTCATTGGCATCGACTCACCGGCTTTCTGGGCTTTCCTGATCTTTCTCCTCAATTTCATTCCCAACATTGGCTCGCTGATCGCCACAGTTTTTCCGGCCATCTTCTGCCTGCTTCAGTTCGGGGAATTCGGGCCCGGATTACTTGTGCTCTTTCTGGTGGGTACTGTGCAGTTGCTCGTGGGCAACATACTTGAACCCCGGCTCATGGGAAACTCGATGAACATCAGTGCACTGGTGACGATCCTGGCACTTTCCTTTTGGGGGGCCATTTGGGGGATCATCGGTATGATCCTGAGTATACCCATCACGATGATCATGATCATCGTCTTTTCGCAGTTTCCTGCCACCCAGGCCATCGCAATCATGCTTTCCGAAAAAGGTGAGATAAAGACCTAGATCAATTTCATTGTCAGGTTTTGTGTGTATTTTAGATGGATTACTTCAATTCTGCGGTTGTAAAGCATGTATGTAAGAAGAAACTATGGTTTTTGGATGACCTTAAACTGGTCCAAAAGACCGTTAATCCTGGGTACGTTATATAGTCTGATCATCTGTATCATCTCCTTCGCGGTTGAAAAACAGATCGCCATACCATGGAACCCCATCAGCATCATTGGTATAGCCGTAGCCTTTTATCTGGGTTTTAAAAATAACAGCTCTTATGACCGCACCTGGGAAGCCAGGAAGATCTGGGGCGGCATCGTCAATTCGAGCCGGGCCTTTGGAGCTGCTACCGTGGCATTCATACGGGGAAAAAAGGAAGGTAATATCAAAAAAGAATTGATCTACCGACATGTGGCCTGGCTGACTGCTCTGCGCTATCAGCTACGATTGAGCAGGCCATGGGAACATATTGATGACAGGATCCGCAATGCTTTTGCCACGGAAGTAGGTGAAGAATACAAGCAAAAAATGAATGCAGATCTCAAACCTTACCTCAGCAAAAAGGAGCTGCAATCACTGGAAAACGTAACCAATAAGGCCACCCAAATACTGAAAAATCAATCCCAGAGGCTGCAGGAATTGAGGGACAAGGGTTATTTCGATGATTTCCGCCACGTGCAGTTCCATGGTCACATCACCGCTTTTTACGAGGATCAGGGCAAAGCCGAAAGGATCAAAAACTTCCCCTTCCCCAGACAATATGCATCTACTGCCCTGTGGATGACTTTTGTTTTTACCGCGCTCGTTCCGTTTGCATTGCTGGATATTTTCAGTCATCTGGATGGATGGCTATTCTGGGTCTGTCCCGCCATCTCAGGACTGATCATCTGGGTATTTTTTCTGATGGAAAAGATCGGGGACTATTCAGAGAATCCATTCGAGGGCACATACAATGACGTCCCCATCACCAACATCTCACGCGCAATCGAGATTGACCTGCGCGAGATGATCGGGGACCAGAATATCCCGGATCCTGTGGGAGAGGTGAATGGATTTCTGATGTAGACATGGATCTGTACGAGTATTTACACAATTTCCATCCGATCAAAAGAGAGGACTATGAACTCCTTCACGCTTCAATGAAGGTAAAAAGCTTCAGAAAAAATGAATTCATTACTCTACCCGGACAGATACAGAAAAACCTGTATTTCGTGCGGGAAGGAATACAAATGTCATTCTATGAATCTGAAAGCCATAGACATGTGATTGCCTTCACCTACCCTATCAACCTGTGCGCAGTCCCGGAATCCTTTGCTCTCCAACAACCCTCAGCATATTCTTTGGTCAGTCTCACTGACAGCCAAATGGACTTCATCACATTTGATGCACTCCAGCGAATTTTTGATCAATCACACGATCTGGAAAGGCTTTTCAGAAAGATGACAGAAGTCATGCTTGCTGGCATGATCTCCAGACATCTTGAGCTCCGAGCCACTACGATCGAGGAAAGATTCAAAGCATTTTGTAACCGCAGCGGACACCTCCTTCAGAAGGTTCCGCACAAATACATTGCCTCCTATCTCAACATTGATCCCACCAACTTCAGCAAGCTTTACAACTCAGTAAAGTTCTAGATTGGTATAGACCAAGATAATTGGTCATAAGTCTTCCCAGCTTTGCTGCATGGAATCGAATCAATGGTTAAACAAAGAAGAATATCCTTTCAAATCACATTTTTTCCCTGTCAATGGCCAAAAGCTGCATTATATCGATGAAGGAAGCGGCCCTACCCTGCTTTATGTCCATGGCACGCCTTCCTGGAGTTTTGACTTCCGGAATGTGATCAAAAGGCTTTCATCGGATTTCAGGTGCGTGGCGATCGACCATATTGGTTTCGGATTATCCGACAAGCCAAAGGCATATGACTACTCCACAGTCAACCATGCAAAGACACTTGAACAATTCATCCTCAACAAGGATCTCAAAGATCTTACGCTGGTGGTTCATGATTTTGGAGGTCCCATCGGATTGAATTTTGCCATCCGACATCCGGAAAGGATCAAAAACCTGGTGATCATGAATAGCTGGATGTGGAGTGCAGAAGATGATGAGGATTATAAGAAATTCAGGAGGATTTTGAAAAATCCACTCCTTCCATTTTTATACCGGTACCTCAATTTTTCCGCCAGATTTCTCCTTCCTGGAGTCTTTGGAAATCAAAAGATGAGAAAGGAGATCCACCGGCAGTATATCAGGCCCTTCAGCAATAAAAGCAAAAGAGAAGGAACGGTTGCTTTTGCCCGGTCCCTGCTGAATGATCAATCCTGGTTTCAAACGCTGTGGGAACAGAAAGAAAAGATCCATGAAAAGAAAACACTTTTTATCTGGGGCATGAAAGACCCCATGCTCAGGCCAGCTTATCTTGAAAAATTCGAATCCGGTTTTCCAAACTCCACTTCGATCAGACTGGAAGACTGCGGGCATTTTCCGCAGGAGGAGGATTCGGAGAGTGTCGCACAGGAGATATTGAATGATCTGGAAAGTAATTAATAAATAAAAGAAAATCCGCAAAATCTGTTCGAAACAGCTTGTCATTTTAAGTGGTCCCTGCAAATAGCGTTCAGATATTTAAAAAAACCATTTGTTTTTATCGAACATTTTGTTACATTGATCCTATAAATCACTAGCCTTATCGATCATCATGAAATTACTATTAGCCCTCAACCTGTTGATGCTATGTTTCATCAGTACAGCGGAAAAGACTCCCATCAAATTTGGTAAAGTCTCTGAAGACGAACTGAAAATGACCTCCTGCGAATTTTATCCGGAAGCTGAATCTATGATTCTGGGAAAAACAGGTGAAATCAGTTTCAGGTATAACAAAGAAAGTGGATTCCAATATCAGTATCAGGTAGTGGTCCGGAAAAAGATCTTTAAAGTTTCAGGGAAAGATGAAGCAAACGTCAAAATCAAGATCTATAATCCATCAATCGGTTCAGCGAGTGAGGAACTTCTCAATGTAAGTGGGTTTACATATAACCTTGTAGATGATAAGATTGAAAAAACGAAATTGAAAAACGAAAACCAATTCGAAACCAGGCTCAATGACTATTGGGTGGAGACAAGTTTCGCTTTATCAGATGTTCAGGAAGGGTCAGTCATCGAATACACATACACCAAGGTTTCAGACTTTTTAGGAAATCTGGATACATGGTATTTTCAGGAAGATATTCCGGTTGCCTATTCCGAACTGCAGGCTACCATTCCCGAATATTACTATTACCAGATAAGTCAGGAGGGAAATTATGTGCCTGTGGATATAGTAGACGAAACGACACAGGAAACTTTTAGCTATATGGAGCGATCACAGGGAACTGCCCTGTCTCTGAATAACAATAATTATAAGCCTCCCAGCACGTCACAGCGAACATTTACGTCCACAAGTAAATATAAAAGATACATAGCAGAAAATATACCTCCGGTTCTTGATGAACCATTTATGAATAACAGAGAGAATATACCTGCCAGGATCAAGTTTCAACTGATGACCATACAATATCCAAGTAGTCCACTTGAGCATATTGCCGGCTCCTATGAAAAATTGAACTCTTCTCTCATGGATAGAGAAACTTTTGGCAAAACATTTAACAAAGGAGGTTTTTCTAAAGATCAACTGGCCGGTCTGAATGAAATGGATGACCTGGATAAAGCTAAAAGTCTCTATTACTGGATCAGAGAGAATGTATCCTGGAACAAGGTTTACAGCATTTCAAGCGAAGATGTTGGAAGAAAGGCATTTAATGATAAAGAAGGAAGTGTTTCAACCATCAATCTTACTTTGAATGCTGTATTTAGAGAGGCTGGTTTTGAGTCAGATCCGGTGATATTGAGCACCCGTGGCAATGGCATCCTAAATCCATTCTATCCAAACTACCAGGATTTCAATTACGTCATCGTTGCAGTCAAAGTGAATGATAATCTTTATTTATGTGACGCAGCCTCAGATATGCCATTTGGTATTTTACCTCATCGCTGTCTGAATGGGAATGGATGGATGGTCAACGAGAGCGGTGGAGGATGGGTCGATCTAAAAGCCAACGCTTCAAACAGAGTATCAATCACCAGCAATATCAAATTGGAGGAAGATAAGGTAATAACCTCAGTAAGATCAGATCATCGGGACTACTCAGCAATCAATACTTATTCCGAATACAGTAAATCCGGTCAGAAGGAATTTGAAGAAAATCTCTCCAAAAAATTCAACGAATGGAGCCTATCAACTGTGTCCTTGAATTCTTCTGAATTCCTTGATACTGTCAAGGTTGAATTTGAGCTCGAGAGGGATTGTGACGATCCTGAACTTATCTATATACAGCCGATAAAATATGGTACAATTCTGGAAAATCCTTTCGTTAGAGAGGAGCGATTCTCCCCGGTTGATTTTCCCTACAGCACCAGAAGTACCTGCATGACCGTAATTGACATCCCGGAAGATTACGTTGCTGAATTGCCAAAAGCAGCGATCGTTCGATTACCGAATGGCGCAGGAAAATTTGTTTATTCCGCTAGTATTCTGGGAAATTCAATCAACATCCTGAGCGATGTGGATTTGGTCAAAAAGGATTTTATGCCAGATGAATATCCTTACCTGAAACAATTCTATCAGATGGTAGCTGACAAGAATAAAGAAGTAGTGGTGCTCAAAAAAGCTCAATGAGAACCTTCCTAACTGTTTTATCCCTGATCCTTTCCCATCTTTCCTTCACACAGGGGTCCTTTGTGGCAGACAGTAAGTTAATTGAAGGAGCCCATGAAATGATCCTTTCCGAAGAAACTCATTTTATCATCAGGGACATCAATCAGTCGAGTCTTTCGAAGAAGTACCTGGTTTGCATCCTTGATAAATATGCCAGCAACAAAAATAATCTTATCCTCCACTATGATGATTTTAGTAAGATAAGAGAAGCGAAAGCGACAGTATATAATAAGAACCTGGAGGAGATCAAGTCCTATAAAATAAAAGACTTTAAGGATTATTCCGCAAGTGGTTCCAATATGGCGTCTGACTCGAGAGCTAAGCTATTGACGATCAATGAAAGAACTTTCCCCTATTTCATTCAGGTAGACTATACCATCGACCATACAGGTTCCCTGCACTATCCCAGGTGGATTGCTCAGGAGGATGAAAAGATCTCGGTTGTCTCCTCGCAATTGACTGTAGAAAGTTTTCTTGATGAACCCTTCAGATTTCATGCGAATATCCCGGCTAATGATAGCCTTATTGAAAATAAACATTTCAAATACACATGGAGAGCCGATTCTCTTCCTGCGTTCACCTGGAAAAGTTATTCATATGACGCCTCTGACTATACCCCAATGGTACTTTTGGCGCCTGGTAAATTTCAGATGAACGGTATTGTGGGGGATCTGAGTAGCTGGGGTTCTTTTGGCGAATGGATTAATCTGCTAAATAAGGATCAAAATACGTTTACTGAAATCGAGAAAGAGCAAATCAGAGGCCTGGTAGACCCAAACGATTCCAAGCTTGAAAAAACCAAAAAGATCTATCAATTCCTGCAGGACAACACGAGATATGTGAGTATTCAGCTGGGGATTGGAGGTTGGAAGCCATTTGAAACAGGTTTTGTGCATAACAATAAATTTGGAGATTGTAAGGCCCTCAGTTATTACACGCTATCCATGCTCAGGGAAGTAGGAGTAGATGCCTTTTACACACTCATCAGGGCTGGAAGATCAGCCCAGGAAATAAAACCTAATTTTCCGAGTGCGCATTTCAACCATGCAATCCTTACAGTTCCTATCGGACAGGATACCATTTGGCTGGAGTGTACCTCCCAGGACAATCCGTTTGGCTACCTGGGTACTTTCACCAGCGACAGAGATGCTTTATTGATTGATGGGGAAAACAGCCGGATTATTCATACCAGGAAATACGAGACTTTCGAAAATAGTCAAAACACCGTAGTGAATCTGACTATCAGCAGGGAGGGCGTTGGAAATGGGCACTTTCGTAGAACTTATCATGGTATTGAAGTTGAAAATGATGGCTTGATCCATACCATTCATAAAACAGAAAGAGAAAAAAATGAATGGTTCATAGACAATCACGATTGGGGCGACATGAGTGTTCACGACCTGACCTTGTCAGAATTGAACGGAACAATTATTCCGGAAGCCAATCTGTCAGGATCGCTGGAACTAAGAAATGCAGCCTCAAAGATGGGTGATAGAATGTTTTTCAATCCATTTAAATTCACGAACATTGATGGTATTATATTGCCTGATACCGAAAGGCAGGTTCCCCTGGAGATCCGATACCCTTTTAGCCAATCAGACTCAGTTACCGTAAGCTTTGATGAAGTATTTTATCCCGAACGGTCAATTTCAAATGATGAAATCATTTCAGACTATGGGAGTTACTCTGTCGAGGTCATCCAAACCGAAAACCGGTATCTTTTTATCCGAAATTTTTCTCTTGAAAAAGGCGTATATCTACCTTCCGAATATCAGGATTTTAAAAAATTCATCGAATCCGTCCATAAAGCAGATCGTCAAAAGTTGGTTTTGATCAACAAGACCTAGCTTTCCAATAGTCAAATAATTTCATTAATATTAATTACTCAATATTGGTATTGATGAAAACCGCCTTCAAACTAATCCGTGAATTTCCCGTCAGTGAGCAAACCCTATACGATGCATGGATAGACAGTGAGATACATTCTGCCATGACTGGCGGCGAAGCCCATTGCAGTAAACAGGAAGGTGAAGCATTCTCAGCCTGGGACGGATACATCGAGGGAGTGAATCTTAGGCTAAAACCACATCAGCAGATCATCCAGAAGTGGAGAACTGCGGATTTTGAGGATGAAGACCCCGACTCCACATTACAGCTGGACTTTACACCAACCTCGTCCGGTTGTGCCATCACACTCACGCATTACGATATCCCCGAGGGACAGCCCGACTACGAGCAGGGATGGATCGACAATTATTTTGAACCTATGGAAACATATTTTGCTTGATAGTCAGAACCTTTAAGGTTTTTGAAACCTTATAGGTTTAGCCTACTTCACCAGTTTTTTGTACTTGATCCTGTGGGGCTCAGTATCACCCAACCGCTTTCGCCTGTTTTCCTCGTAATCCGAATAATTTCCTTCAAACCAGTAGACCTGGGAATCTCCTTCATAGGCCAGGATATGGGTGGCTACCCGATCCAGGAACCACCGGTCGTGACTGATAATAACTGCACTACCTCCAAAGTTTTCAATGGCCTCCTCCAGCGCTCTCAGCGTGTTCACATCCAGATCATTGGTAGGCTCATCCAGCAGGATCAGGTTGGCCCCCTGCTTCAATGTGATCGCGAGGTGTACCCTGTTACGCTCACCGCCGGAAAGTACACCGACCTTTTTTTCCTGGTCAGGACCAGTGAAGTTGAAACGACTGACATATGCACGCGCATTCATTTCTTTATCCCCCAGGTAAATGATCTCATTACCCCCACTGATGGCCTTGAAAACCGTATCTTCAGGTTTCAGGTCATGGTGCTCCTGATCCACATAAGCCATGTCTACCGTAGATCCAACTTCAAAAGAACCGGAATCTGGCTGCTCCTTACCGACGATCATATTAAACAGCGTGGTCTTTCCCGCACCGTTTGGCCCGATCACCCCTACAACTCCTCCCTGGGGAAGAGAAAAATTCATATTCTCAAACAGCAGCCGGTCTCCAAATGACTTACTTACATTGGTTGCTTCTATGACTTTACTACCAAGTCTGGGACCCGGTGGAATAAAAAGCTCCAACTGTGCTTCTTTGGCTTTTCCTTCCTGGCCTAAAAGTTTTTCATAGGCATTTAACCTTGATTTGGCCTTAGCCTGTCTGCCTTTTGGGGTCATCCGTATCCACTCCAGCTCACGCTCCAGTGTCTTTTTTCTTTTGGATTCAGATTTCTCTTCCTGGGCAAGCCTTTTCTGCTTCTGATCCAGCCAGCTGCTGTAGTTTCCTTTCCAGGGAATCCCTTCGCCGCGATCGAGTTCAAGAATCCAACCTGCCACATTATCCAGGAAATACCGGTCGTGCGTCACAGCAATTACAGTTCCCTTATATTTCTGCAGGTGTTGCTCCAGCCACCGGACAGATTCAGCATCGAGGTGGTTGGTGGGTTCATCCAGCAGCAGGACATCAGGTTCCTGCAAAAGCAGCCTTGCCAATGCAACCCTTCGTTTTTCTCCACCTGATAATTTATCCACTACAGCATCACCAGGTGGTGTACGAAGGGCATCCATGGCCCTCTCCAGCTTACTGTCCAGCTCCCAGGCCTCAGCCTGGTCCAGCTTCTCCTGCACGACTCCCTGACGCTCTATGAGTTTATTCATTTTGTCAGGATTATCAAGAATGTCCTGATCAGCAAATCGCATATTGATCTCTTCGTACTCCTTCAACAGATCAGTGATTTCCTTTACTCCTTCGCTGACGATTTGCTTCACGGTCTTACCATGATCCAGGTGCGGCTCCTGCTCCAGCATACCCACACTGTAGCCAGGAGAGAAAACAACTTCTCCCTGAAATTCCTTATCCACTCCGGCGATGATCCGAAGCAGTGAAGATTTTCCCGATCCATTTAAACCCAACACTCCTATCTTTGCTCCGTAGAAAAAGGATAAATGGATGTTCTTTAATACCTGTTTTTTTGGCGGGTGTATTTTATTCACACCTGCCATAGAGAAAATTATTTTTTCGTCAGACATTTTTAACTAATTTCAGGTCCGCAACGTATGTAATAGAGGTCAAAAAGCAAAAAGCTTTACTTATCGATTAAAATTGTTTATCCACTGGATAGAACTATTTTCAAAATGAGGACGAATTTACTTCTTTCTATTTCCGCTTTCCAATCCACCACAATACTTTTTTTATCGTGAGCAAAAAAGAGATCCCCTTTGGTTTCATTGAAGGCAATGATATCTATTTGAAAGGTTGGGGAAGCCACCCCGACAGAAAAATAGGTGAAATAAAGGATGACGACGAACAAGCTTCCCTCGCCTATTTCCATGAAAAGTTCAATGAGCTATCACAAAAAGTTGAAGCGCTTGAAAGGGACATCAGTGAAGCTGAAAACAAAGGGTCTTTCCTGATGAAGCTTAAACATTTGAAGGGCTCGCTGAAAAATCATGACGGCCTGGGGGACTATCTGCCAATTGATGAAAAGTTATCACAGATTGAAGAAGATCTTGAGGGTCTTATCCAACAAAACAGGCTTCGAAATACCGAGCTCAAACAGGCGATGATCGAGGAAGCAAAAGAAATTGAAAAGATCATCAACTGGCAGGAATCAACAGAAAAGATCCACGAGATCAAAACGCGGTGGATCAAAACCGGCAATGCCACAGAAGCATTGAACGAAAGCCTCGATGAGGAATTCTGGGATATTGTCAGCCGGTTCTTTGAAAGAAAGAAATCCTTCTACGAGGACAAGAAGCGGTTGATGCAAAAGAGAAAGGAAAGCTATGAAAGCCTGGTAGATGAAGCCAGAAAGGTGAATGATCTCTATGGCAAACAAAGATTCGAACTGATCAATCAGCTAAAGGAACGATGGAATGAGACCGGTAATATTCCAAAAGAAGAATATGTAGGCCTCAAAAGGGCATTTGATTCATTGATCAGGAAAAAGAACTTTTCTCCCCCGCAGACATTTGATATTGCTCAAAGCCTGGCGAACCTGAAAAAGTATTACAACAAGGAAGCAACTTACCATTTCCGTGAACTGGAATCCATCCGGAAAAACCTGATCCGATTTAAGCCACATCAACCGGAGCTAAAACAGTTAAGGAAGGAGGCTTTCTGGTTCATTCAACTGATCTCTGAAAGAGACTTTATAGAAAAGCTGGCGATCAATCGTTTCCCTGAATTAAAACGCCTGGAAGAAGAAAAAAGACAGAGCATCAGGGTGGGAATTCTCAAAGAACTCATCAATCGGGACAGGGATGATCTTGCCAAATTTGAAGAAAACCAGGCCAACTTTTCGCACGGTAATGAGGAAATGAAGCAATTGGTGGAAAAAAAGATGAGCCAACAGCGTAATAAGATCCAGGTAAAAGAAGCCCTTTTAAAGCATCTAACAGGAAATAGTGCAAATTTTCATTGATTTATGAAACAAAAAAGTTGGAATTTACATTTAAGTGTCTTACTAATAAAGTTTGAATTCTCATTAGAAAAATTATTTTTGCACGACTATTTTAAAGGCAGTTAGCTTATGTATTGGACACTTGAACTAGCATCTTATTTGGAAGACGCCCCATGGCCAGCGACGAAAGATGAATTAATAGACTATTCTATTCGATCCGGGGCGCCGTTAGAAGTTGTTGAAAATTTGCAGGAGTTGGAAGATGATGGTCAGCCTTATGAGAATATCGAGGAGATTTGGCCTGATTATCCGACAAAGGAAGATTTCTTTTTCAACGAAGACGAATATTAAATAGATCTTTTCTCTCACAGAATCCCGGATCGGTTATTTCTGTGATGGATTTCTTAGTAAAGATTCTGCAAAAAAAAGATCTTCTGAAGTGGTGATCTTAATATTTCTGTAATCCCCATCTACCAGATATACACTACCAAAGGCTTTTTCAAATACTGTTGCATCATCAGTTACGCCCTCTGAAACAGGCATTTCATATGCTGATATGATCTTCTGCAAATCAAATGTTTGGGGAGTCTGAACAATCCTGAAATCGCCACGATTCACCACTGCTGATCGATCTCCCATCACCTTTCTTATAGAATCTTTTAATGCTACGACCGGTATCCCACTGCCATAATCTTTAGCTGCCTCAAAACTTCTTTGAATGGTAGCTACGTCGACACACGGCCGGACGGCATCATGTACCCCAACGATCTCACTTTTTTCGATGGCATCGAGTCCTGACCGGACTGAATCATATCTTTCTTTACCTCCACTGGCAATGTTTACCTGCACTTCTGACAAAAATTCCTGTGAGATCTTTTGCCATTCAGCTCTGTCAGTATCGTTTAATACCAGAACAATTTCAATATCCGGATCAAAGGATAGGAACTTCTCTATGGAATGGACAAGGACCGGCTTCCCGGCTATATGGAGGAATTGCTTCGGCAATGATGTCTTCATTCGCTGGCCCCTGCCAGCTGCAACAATGACCACACCATTTCCAGACATCTTTAAATAATTAACATGGCATCACCATAGCTGAAGAATCTGTATTTCTCCTTGATGGCGATTTTGTAAGCTTCCATGATCAGATCGTAGCCACCAAAAGCTGCTGCCATCATCAGCAATGTTGATTCCGGAAGATGGAAATTGGTGATCAGAGCATTACAAAGCTTGAACTCAAAAGGAGGAAAAATGAACTTGTCGGTCCATCCGTCATTCGCTTTCAGGCGGCCATTGGCTGAAACAGAAGATTCCAGCGTCCTCATCACAGTGGTTCCAACCGCACAAACCCGCTTCTTTTCATCAAGCGCCCTGTTTACTCTGGCAGCCGTGGCTTCAGAAACCATGTAGTTTTCCGAATCCATCTTATGCTTGGTAAGATCTTCAACATCCACGGGTCTGAAAGTACCTAATCCGACATGAAGTGTGATCGGTGAAATATCGACACCATTGATCTCCAGACGCTTCATCACCTGCTTGGTGAAATGCAAACCGGCGGTAGGTGCAGCTACTGCTCCGATATTCTTGGCGTATATGGTCTGGAATCTTTCACGGTCTTCCGGCTCAGCTTTTCTCTTAATGTATTTGGGTAGCGGGGTCTCTCCCAGCCGGTCGATCATCTTGTAAAAATCGGTTTCATCTCCGTCGAACAAAAACCGGATCGTTCTGCCCCTCGAAGTTGTATTATCTATGACTTCAGCAACAAGCTCTCCCTCACCAAAGTATAATTTATTTCCTACACGAATCTTCCTTGCTGGATCCACAAGCACATCCCATAGCTTCATGTCTTTGTTCAACTCCCTCAGCAAAAACACTTCGATCTTGGCACCGGTCTTCTCCTTATTCCCATAAAGCCTGGCTGGAAACACACGGGTATCATTGATCACCATGACATCCCCCTCACCAAAATAATCAACTGAATCCTTAAATATCTTATGTTCGATTTCGCCCGTATCCTTGTGGACCACCATCAACCGGGATTCGTCCCTGTTTTCAGTGGGATGAAGGGCAATGGCACTGGATGGTAAATCGAATTTAAATTCAGATAATTTCATAATTCTTTATGCTTTTCTCGAAATTTGCAACCCGTCCGAACATACATCAAGTGATTATCTTAGACGGATTAGCCAGTGGAGATTAATTAAGTCCGCAAAAGTAGTAAATTGTTTTCTTTTAGCGAACACATTAAGGGTGAACCACGTAATAAATTTATTGCATGAGCTTAATCATCAGACTGATCCTGGAAAGTTTTCGTTTCGCCTGGAATGCGTTACTTACAAACCTGCTTAGGACGGTATTATCCCTCCTTGGCGTCACCATCGGGATATTTGCCATCATATCAGTTTTTACCCTGGTAGACTCTCTGGAAAACAGCATCAAGGATAGTTTAAGTTTCCTCGGGACCAACAATATCAATGTCGATAAATGGCCATATGGCATTGGGGAGGAAGTTTATCCCTGGTGGAAGTATTTACAAAGACCAAACCCAACCTATGACGAGTATCGCTTCCTGGCCTCTAATGTGACCAATGCACAGGACATCACCATTTTTGCCAATCGCGGAGGTGTAACAACCAAACATAAGAGTTCCAGTAGTACTGATGTATCTGTATTTGGGGTCGTATATGATCATAGCCAGGTATATGAACTACCCATTGAGTTGGGAAGATATTTCACCATGGATGAAGCAAACGGAGGCAGAAATGTGGTGATCATTGGCTATCGGGTCAAAAATGACCTTTTTCCCAATATGGATCCCATCGGGAAAGAAATTAAGATCAATGGTTTAAAGTTCTATGTAATTGGAACTATTAAGGAGGAGGGAGAAAGTTTCATGGGTATCACAAGCCATGATGACCAGGTGTATCTGCCATTTAAGACCTTTAGCAAAATGTATCATGTTGGACGGAGGTGGGGGCTTCAACCCACCATCACCGTCAAGGGTCTTGAAAGTGATATTGGACTAGTGGAACTTGAAGCCGAGCTGAGAGGATTGATGCGGATCAAAAGAGGGTTGAAACCGAAGGAGGATGACAGCTTCGCCCTCAACAGGCCGGAAGCCATTACCAACTTCATTGGCTCTACTTTTGACGTGATCGGGATCGCTGGCTGGTTCATCGGAGGGTTTTCGATACTAGTGGGTGGTTTTGGAATTGCAAACATTATGTTTGTTTCCGTGCGGGAACGCACAAATATCATTGGAATACAAAAGTCACTAGGAGCAAAAAACTATTTCATTCTTTTTCAATTTCTTTTTGAAGCAGTTTTTCTCAGCGTACTGGGCGGAGGAATTGGGATTTTTCTCGTATACCTGCTTTCCTTTATCAACCTGGGATCTCTGGATCTGGTACTTACATACAGCAATGTTGCGCTTGGGATAGGAGTCTCAGCTACCGTAGGTGTGATTTCAGGTATTGTACCGGCAGCCATGGCTTCCAGACTGGATCCGGTAATGGCCATCAGGTCCTGATTATTCTGCTTCTGTCGGTTCAGGACTTTTGTTATTCACCTTTTTCTTGTCCACAACTTCATCAGCACCTCCATGGATCTTGGCCTTGATCTTCATTTCAAGTTCTTCCATCAATTCAGGGTTATCTTCAATCAGTTCTTTCACAGCATCCCGTCCCTGGCCAAGTTTGTTGTCCATGTAAGAAAACCATGAACCTGATTTCTTGATGATATCCAGTTCAACACCAATATCAACGATTTCACCTGACTTACTGATCCCACGGCCATACATGATATCAAATTCCACAACTTTGAAGGGCGGCGCCACTTTGTTTTTTACCACTTTCACCCGGGTCCTGTTTCCCATGATGTTGTCGGCACTTTCCTTGATCTGACCGATCCTTCGGATATCGAGCCTCACAGATGCATAAAATTTCAAAGCATTACCACCGGTCGTTGTTTCAGGATTTCCAAACATTACCCCGATCTTTTCTCTCAGCTGGTTAATGAAAATGCAGGAACATCCGGTTTTATTGATGGCACCTGTAAGCTTTCTAAGCGCCTGAGACATCAATCGGGCCTGAAGCCCCATTTTGCTATCTCCCATTTCGCCTTCAAGTTCTCCACGGGGAACCAGTGCAGCAACCGAATCAATCACAATGATATCGATTGCTCCGGAACGGATCAGATGCTCTGCAATTTCCAGTGCCTGCTCACCATTGTCTGGCTGGGAGATCAGTAAGTTTTCGGTATCGATCCCTAATTTTTCCGCATAGGTTTTATCAAAAGCATGTTCGGCATCGATGATGGCAGCCAGCCCACCCTTTTTCTGAGCCTCCGCAATACAATGCATGGCCAGCGTCGTCTTACCGGAAGATTCGGGACCATATACCTCGATTACCCTGCCTTTGGGGATACCTCCTACCCCAAGGGCCATGTCGAGACCCAAAGAGCCTGTACTGATTGTCGGGACATCAAGCACCTTATTATCACTCAGCTTCATGATCGTCCCTTTCCCGTAGGTCTTCTCCAGCTTGTCTATGGTCAACTGGAGCGCTTTGAGTTTCTCTGTGTTATCAGCCATGGCAATTATTTTCTAAATGATCAAACAAAATTAGTGATTAAATACTAATAATTTATGCATTTGTGCTAAAAATATTAGTATTTATATTTCAAGCATTAACGATTTTATACAAACCGTTTTTTATAAAATTAAACATTTCCGGAATTGATTTACAAATTACTGGAAAGAAATCACACGATATATAGATGTCATCCAATTAATTTGCAATAATCTATAGAATCCATGAAGAAGAAAATCTTCATCACACTTTTTATCCTGATCGCCGCCCTGATCCTCTTCAATTTTAAATTGCTGATCTACGGAATTCAACAGGGATGGGGACAGTTGAATGTGATCATCCAGGCCCGGCCGATCTCTGAGATCCTCGCCGATGAAAGCCAGCCGGATTCACTTAAAACCAGGCTGCGATTTACCTTACAGGTAAGGGATTATGCCATGAAAAAGCTAGGGCTTAATGATTCCGATAATTACACCACCTTTTATGATCAGGGAGGAGAGCCCATCCTTTGGAATCTATCCGCTTCCGAGCCCTACGAGCTCAAACCTTACCTCTGGAAATTCCCCTTTCTGGGCTCAGTCCCTTACAAAGGCTTTTTTAAACTCGATCTTGCCAAAAAAGAACGGGAAAAGCTGATGGAAAAAGGATATGATACAAGAATAAGGGAAGTGAGCGGCTGGTCTACACTTGGTATTCTCAAAGACCCCATCCTCAGCAACATGATCGAAAGAGGAGAAGGTCAGCTGGCTGAGGTGATCATCCATGAACTGGTACATGCGACCATTTTCCTCAGGGATCAAATTGACTTCAATGAAAACCTCGCGTCTTTCATCGGTGAGATTGGTGCACAGGAATTTCTGCGTGAACATTTCGGCGACTCCTCGGAGGCACTGATCCAATACCAGCAGGAACTGGAGGACAGTGACCGGTTAAAAAAGCACATGCTTCTGGGCACACAAAAACTTGATCATCTGTATAAATCCCTCGCTAACAAACCGGATAGTATAAAAGCTGTCTCAAAGACTACAACGATCAAGGGTATCGTTGATGCACTTGACACTGTTACGTTCTCCAATGATCGCTACTATCATATTTTTGATAAGAGCTTACCCAATAATGCGTACTTCATGTCTTTCTTACGCTATCATTCCAAAGAAGACTCTCTTCGGGGGGTCCTGAATGGATACCAGGGTGACATTTCAAAGATGATAGAAGCCTTGAAAGAGCGTTATTAGCAATTTGATTAACAAATTGTTACCATTTTAACATAAAATTGATTTCTCTTTAATTTTGAATATTATCGAGTTGAATTCGAAATCAAGGCAATCATACACCAAAGTGTACCTGCTGGATTATCTGAAAATAAATTTTCAATTAAGGAAGTTTTACTAAAAAATTAACGTCATGTCCAAGCATAACCAAAAAATACTGGTGGTAGATGATGAGGCTGATATTCTCGAATTGGTAAAATATAACCTCAGCAAGGAGGGTTATGATGTGAAGACGGCATTGGACGGGATCAAAGCGGTCGAAATTGCTAAAACATTTGTCCCGGATCTGATCATCCTGGATATCATGATGCCCAAGCAGGATGGGGTGGAAACATGCAGACAGGTAAGGGAAATACCGGAACTCATCAATGTCTTTGTCATTTTCCTCACTGCACGGTCTGAAGAATATTCTGAGGTTGCCGCATTTGAAATGGGTGCAGACGACTACATCACCAAACCAATCAAACCCAGAGCGCTTGTGAGTCGGATCAATGCACTGTTTAGAAGAGAGTCCAAAAAGAAAAAAGAATCAAATAAGATCAAAGTGGGTGATCTGGTGGTGGATCGTTCCAGCTACACAGTGATGGCCGGGGAAAAGATCATTACGCTTCCCAAGAAAGAGTTCGAGCTGCTTTTCTTCCTTGCCCAGAATCCCGGAAAAGTATTCAGCAGAGACGAGCTGCTGCAAAATATCTGGGGTACCGATGTGTATGTGCTTGCCCGAACTGTTGATGTCCATATCCGAAAAGTAAGAGAAAAGATCGGTGAAGGTTACATTTCTACAATCAAAGGAGTAGGCTATAAATTTGATATCTCTTAGATTTAAGGTATGCTGATCAATTCCAGGGCATTAGCCTTGTTGCTCGCAATACTTATTTCGGTGATTACCACCGCGTTTTTATCGCTTGTGGATGAAGCCCTGAGCACCGCACTTGTTATTTGCTTCCTGCTTTCGTTTTCGTCATCATACATACTGATCAGAATTTGTCTGGAATTCTTGTTTTTCAGGCAGATCAAGGAAATTCACGATGCCCTTCAGAACATCAAGTCGCAGGATCTCTCTTTCATCACCAAAGGCAACGGACTTTCCGCCTCACTGAATCCACTGAAAAAGATAAACCGGGAGATCTTCAACTATGCAGAAAAGAAACAGGAAGAAATCAGCGAGCTAAAAAGGATGGAGGCTTTTAGAAGGGAATTTATAGCGGATGTCTCACACGAGTTAAAGACACCGATTTTTGCTGCTCAGGGATTTGTCCATACACTACTGGATGGGGCGGTGAAGGATAAATCGGTCAGAAAAAAATTTTTGCGAAAGGCTGCAAAAAGCCTGGATGGACTGGATATTCTGGTTCAGGACCTGCTCACCATCTCTCAGCTGGAAACGGGCGAGATCCGGATGCACTTTGAATATTTCGATATCTATGAACTGTGCAAGGAGGTTTTCGACCAGTTGGAAGGGAAAGCTGAAAAAGGTAAGATCACCCTGAAAATCGATCATCCGCAGGATCAACCCATGTTTGTACTTGCCGACTATCGCAGGATTTATCAGGTCCTCATCAACCTGGTATCCAATGGGATAAAGTATACCAAAGCAGGAGGGCGGGTCTCTGTGAAGTTTGAGGAAATAGAAGGTCGTATCAGAACTTCGGTCATCGATAATGGCCGGGGAATACCTGAAGAAGATATTGACCGGATCTTTGAGCGATTTTACCGGGTAGACAAAAGCAGGTCCAAAGAAAAAGGAGGAACCGGCCTTGGTCTTTCCATCGTCAAACATATCCTCGAAGGGCATTCTACAAATATTGAGGTAAAAAGTAAGCTCAAAGAAGGTTCAACCTTTAGCTTTACCTTAAAAAAGGGCAAGGCGGTGGAACACCGGTTTATTGACGAGGAGGAATAATGCACAAGTACATCAAGGGATTGAAATTTGAGGACATCATCCTCAAAGAGAATGATCATTATGTTGTGATCAACAAACCTCCCTATATCTCCACACTGGAGGATAGAAATGATCCGCTGGATATTCTGAAACTTGCAAAAGCTTACATACCGGAGGCGCAGGTCTGTCACCGGCTTGACAAGGAGACTTCGGGAGCTCTTGTGATCGCCAAGCACAAGGAGGCCTATCGTCATTTTTCCATTTTACTGGAGAAGAGGCTGGTGAAAAAGGTATACCATGCCGTGGTGGATGGCACCCATGAATTCAAAAATCTGGAAGCGGACGAACCCATCTATTCATCCACAAGCAAATCAAAGGTTGATTTCAGAAATGGTAAGCCCTCGCTGACCCTTATTTCTACCATGGAGATCTTTAAGCAGAACACTTTGCTCAAATGTTTCCCTGTCTCCGGCAGATTACATCAGATCCGGGTTCACGCCTCCTTTCACGGCGCTCCGGTGTGTGGAGACCCTGATTATGGCGGAAAACATATTTTTCTGTCTGAGATCAAGAGAAATTATTCTTTGGGCAAATGGAAAGAAGAGAAGCCGTTGATCGAAAGGGTAGCTCTGCATGCCCACAATGTGGCTTTTCAGAATTTTGACGCCGGGGAAGAAGATAACATCACCGTTGAAGCTCCTTATCCCAAGGATTTTGAAGTATTGATCAAACAATTGAGAAAATACCTTTAATAATGTAGATTGTTACTTTGCTTTTACAAAGAATAACCTCTATTTTTGTGCTCCCTTTTCGAGGGGTGAAATATTAACTGAATAAGAAAACGAGCCAAATTGGATACTCTAAGCTATAAAACGGTATCATTGAATAACGCCACGGTTGAGAAAAACTGGGTGGTCATTGATGTTGATTCAAAGGTTCTTGGTCGTGCCGCAGGCGAAATTGCCAAGATCATACGTGGTAAGCATAAGGCGGGTTATACTCCACATGTGGATTGTGGCGATAATGTCATTGTGATCAATGCCGAAAAAGTAAGACTGACCGGAAAAAAGTGGTCTGAAAAGCAATACGTTCGACACACTACCTACCCTGGCGGTCAAAGATTTGAAACGCCGCTCACCGTGAAATCCAGATCCCCGAAATTACTGGTTGAAAGAGCTGTGAGAGGTATGCTGCCAAAAAACAGACTGGGTAGGGATCTATTCAACAACCTATATGTATACGAAGGTGCAGAGCATCCGCACCAGGCACAAAATCCTAAAGAAATTAAATTATAAACCTGAATGGATATTATAAACACCATTGGGAGGAGAAAAACATCAGTTGCGAGGATCTACCTTCAGATCGGTAAGGGAGCTATCGAAGTCAATGATAAAGCCCTCAACGAATACTTTCCTTCCGAGATCTTGCAAACCATAGTCAAGCAACCCATTGTTGCTATTGATGCTGACGGATCTTACGACATTAAGATCAATGTTGATGGAGGAGGACCTGCCGGACAGGCGGAAGCCGCAAGACTTGCGATCAGCCGGGCACTGGTTGAATTAGACGAGGAGAACAGACCTACTTTGAAGAAGGAAGGTTTTATGACCCGTGATTCACGAATGGTTGAGCGTAAAAAATACGGCAGAAGAAAGGCAAGAAGGAGATTCCAATTCAGTAAACGATAAGACTACATGGCTAAAATTGAATATAAAGATCTATTGGATGCAGGTGTTCATTTCGGGCACCTGACCAGGAAGTGGAATCCGAAGATGGCTCAGTACATCTTCATGGAGAAAAACGGCATCCATATCATTGACCTGAACAAGACGCTTGTTTGCATGGACGAAGCTGCCAACGCTTTAAAATCCATCGTAAGATCAGGGAGAAAGGTCATGTTTGTCGCTACGAAAAAACAGGCCAAGGAAGCCATTGAAGGTGCAGCCAAAAAACTGAACATGCCCTATGTTTCGGAAAGATGGCTGGGTGGAATGCTCACAAACTTCGCCACGATCAGAAAGTCATTAAAGAAAATGGCCAGCATTGATAAGCTGATGAAGGATGATGCATATCAAAATCTTGCAAAGCGTGAACGGCTGATGATCACAAGGGAAAGAGAGAAACTGGAGCGTGTACTGGGAGGGATATCAGACCTTAACCGTCTGCCGGCAGCCCTGTTCGTGATAGACATCAAGCGTGAGCATATCGCGGTGGCAGAAGCTCAAAAGCTAAACATTCCTGTTTTTGCAATTGTAGATACCAACTCGGACCCTACTGAAGTGGACTACCCGATCCCTGGTAATGATGATGCATGGAAATCCATCAACCTCATTACAGGATATATGGCCAAAGCTGCAGAGGAAGGACTGGAAGAGCGTAAAAAAGACAAAGAAGACGCCAAGCTGAAAGAGGACGAAGAAGAGAAGCGAGCCGTCGACCAGGAAGAGCAGGAAGCTTAAAAGAGAACTAAAACATATTCACAACCTTAAATTGGACACCGATTCCTGTCGCTGTTCAATTTTTGTTAGTGGACTACCCAAAAACTTAAAACAAAATCAGAAATGGCTATAACAGCACAAGACGTAAACAAACTAAGACAAATGACCGGTGCCGGAATGATGGACTGTAAAAAGGCACTGACAGAAGCAAATGGCGATTTTGAGAAGGCTGTTGAATTATTAAGGAAAAAAGGTCAGAAAGTCTCCGCTTCACGTGCCGACAGGGAGACTTTAGAAGGTGTGGTTTTTGCCAAAACCATCAACGATAATAAAAAAGGCATCCTGATCGCTTTTACCTGTGAAACTGATTTTGTGGCTAAAAACGAAGATTTCATTAAACTAGGTGAAGAGATCATTGAAGCAGCTGCCAAAGAAAATCCGTCAAGCATAGAAGAACTGAAATCTCTTAAATCGGGTGGTCTTACCATTGCAGATAAAATCACTGAAACAACAGGAAAGATCGGTGAGAAGCTTGAAATCAGCAGCTATGAGGTGCTCGAAGGCGAAGCAGTGGTTCCTTACATCCACTTAAATAGTAAGCTGGGAGTTTTGGTCGCTCTGAAAAATGCGAACGGAACTGACGTGAAAGATGCCGGACGGGATGTGGCCATGCAAATTGCAGCTATGAATCCGGTTGCCGTAGATAAAGAAGGCGTGGATGCTTCAATCATCGAAAAAGAGATTGAGATCGGAAAAGAACAGGCTCGTCAGGAAGGTAAGCCTGAGCAGATCCTTGATAAGATCGCCCAGGGTAAGCTTCAGAAATTCTTTAAGGAAAATACTTTGCTGAATCAGGCTTTTGTTAAAGATAACAGCCAATCTATACAGCAGTATCTGGACAGCGTGAACAAAGGCCTGACAGTTTCCGAATTTAAGCGAGTAGCTATCGGATAAGGACTTTTGAGCAATAAGACGTGAAGCCACTTTGAAAGTGGCTTTTTTTATGCTCCAGATCACTCATCTTAATCAAATTTTCTTATGCGCACCGTCACACACAGGTTGATTGCCAGTGTGCTTGCACATGCAGAAGTAAATGGTTTTGGATTCTTTGGCCTTAAAAGCTACTGGTGCAAAATCAGTTCCCCTGTGTGATCCGTCACAATAGGGTTGATTTAAAGACTTTCCACAAGCGCACCAGAAGTAGGTCCTACCTTCCTGTACCTCAACGGGTTTTGGAGCCTTAGCCGCGATAGTTGGACTCGCCATAAAGATTCTAAGTAAATAATTATTGGGTGTTAAGCAATTGTATGATGCTTTTGTTACTTAGAAAGATTCTAAATATTTGAATTTTTGATCCGTACCAACCTGCCAGGATTATCAAATACCACATAGATACACCCATCAGGTCCTGCAACCACCTGACGCACTCTGCCCAGATTTTTAAATAAGGTTTGTTGAAAAATGACCCTGCCTTCCTCGATATTCAGAAGCTGAACCTCCTCAAAACGCAGAGCACTGACCATTAACTGGTTTTGCCATTTGGGGAACTGGTCTCCTGCATAGAAATTGATACCAGACACGGCTATCGATGGCTTCCAGTACCAGATGGGTTGCTCCATACCCTCTTTTTTTTCATATTCACTGATCAGCTCTCCATTGTAATTGATCCCGTAAGTGATTTCCGGCCAGCCATAGTTCCTGCCTGCGGAGATCCGATTTACCTCATCACCTCCCAGCGGCCCATGCTCAGCCTCCCAGATATCATTTGTTTCGGGATGTTTGGTCAGACCCTGAGGATTTCGGTGGCCGTATGAATAAATGGTCCATAATTTATCCTCCTGACCGTAAAAGGGATTGTCAGTTGGTATGGTTCCATCTTTATGGATCCGATGCACCTTACCGTTGGGAAAAGACAGGTCCTGGGCCCTTTCGGATATGAAGCGGTCACCGATAGACAGGTACAGATACTGGTCCTCATCAAAAATAATCCGGCCTCCGTAATGTATCCTTGTCTTCAAATATGATCCATGTGGCGCTTCATAGATCACCTGATTCTCTGTCCATTCATGGTTATGGATTTTTCCACGAACCACTGAGGTCATGGTGGAAGCCACAGTATCTCCTTCCATCATTATTCCATGACTAAAAGCCAGGTAAATCCAGGGCTCTGTTTCATATTCGGGATCTATCGCCACATCAAGCAAGCCACCCTGTCCACCGGCCACCAGATCAGGAATATTGGCTACAGGGTCAGGATTCAACTTTCCTTGATCGATGATCCTCAACCTGCCCGGTCTCTCGGTGATCAGGATCTTACCTGTATCAATAAATGCGATGCCCCAGGGATTTTCCAGGTCCCCGGCGATCTCCTCAATCTGTAAAATATAATCGAGTGTTTCAATGGTCCCGGGAAGGGCTAATTCAGCTTCCGTTGGCTTCATTTCTGTCTCCATCAGGTAATCCGCCATCTCCATGATCTCTTCATCGGCAAAAACGCTCCCCCAGGAGGGCATACCAAAAGCCGGATGACCAAACTTGATGGACCGGAAAATATCATTCTTCCTTGCACCGAACTGCCAGGATCCATCCAACAGGCTTTGTGCTACCCCTCCCTTTAGATCATTGCCATGGCAGGATACACAGTATTGCGTAAACTGATCCGGAATTTCCATTCCTGTTTGCCGGTTTTCACATGAAAAGAATAAAGCTGAAATACCCAATAATACGCCTTGTATACCAGCCCGATTGCACCGAAGCTTATCCACTTAGGGCCGTATGATGGTGCCGTCATTCTTCCTCAGTTGGGTCCAGTTGTTCAACTGTTTATCAGGAAGAGGAAATTTAGCCGCCAGTTTTTCATTGATATCTACGCCCAGTCCCGGCACCTCATTCACATACATGTAGCCATTTTCCACATATGGGCATCCCGGAAAGATCTCCTGTATCCGGTCTGAGAAATTGACGGATTCCTGAATACCGAAATTCCAGACTGCGAAATCAATGTGCGCATTGGCGGAGTGTCCCACAGGAGATACGTCTCCCGGTCCGTGCCAGGCGGTCTTAATGTTGAAAAATTCTCCTAACCGGGCTACTTTCATGGCTGGAGTGATCCCGCCGATCTGTGAAATGTGAATCCTGATAAAGTCAAACATCTGATCCTTCATCGGATCAATCCACTCATGCGGACTGTTGAATAATTCCCCCATCGCGATGGGGACAGAGGTATGTTGTCTGAGTAGCTTAAAATAGCGGTTGTTTTCCGGTGAAAAAGGATCTTCTATAAAGAATGGCCGGTAAGGCTCCAGCTCTTTGATCAGTCGGATGGCATCCGTGGGCTGGACACGCTCATGAATATCATGTAAAAGCTCCACCCGGTCACCACACTTTTCCCTGACCGTCCTGAACATATCCACTACACTTTGGGTGTAATAGATCGGGTCCATGAAATTATCATCAGGCATTCCAAAACCTTTCTCCTTAAAATCTGGATTTAACCTTTCCTGGCTCTCCCCGTATCCACCCAACGCCTGGCTGGCTCCGTAGCCGCCCAGCTGAATACGAACATGCCTGAAGCCCTTGTCGATGTAGCCCTGTGCACTTTCTGCCACAGCCTCGGGTGTGTTACCACTGGCATGAGCATAGCAATCGATACCAAAGCGGCATTTCCCTCCCAACAGCTGATATACAGGCATATTGGCTCTTTTCCCTTTAATGTCCCAAAGCGCCTGATCCAGTCCGCTAAGCGCATTATTGAGCACAGGTCCATTCCTCCAGTAGGAGCTTTGGTAAGTTGCCTGCCAGATATCTTCGATATTGTCTACGTCTCTACCAACACAAAAGTCATTCAGATATTTGTCGATGGCCGAGACCACTGCATGAGCCCTTTGCCGAAAGGTCGCGCAACCCAGTCCGTATAAACCCGGCTCACTGGTCTCGACTTTTACTACGATGAGTTCGATGCTATGCGGGCAGGTGGCAATGGCGGAGACTTTGGTGATCTTAAGTGGGGGGAGGCCAGCCGTTGCTTTCCGATATTTTTCCTTTTCGGCCGCCTCAGCAGGCATGGCTGAGAAGCCAAGGCTTCCGCCAAGCATACCCAGGCCTAAATTTCTAAGTGTTGATCTTCGGTTTATTTTGTGATTAAGTTCCATCATCTAGGTTTTGGTCAATGTTCAAGGAAATTACAACAATAGGAGCGTAATTTCAAATGGATAGATCCATGATGCCATTGGAAACCTGGAAAATATCAGCAGTCTAAATTGATGGAGTCTGCCGCTAACTATTTGATATACCGAAAATCCTGCTTGTCCTCCACCTGGATCACGGTTTCATAGATCAGATCAATTGTACTTCGCAGATCCTCTTTGGAGCACATTTCCACCGTGGTATGCATGTACTTGAGTGGTATGGAAATCAATGCAGAAGCTACGCCCTCGCTTGAGTAGGCAAATGCATCGGTATCCGTCCCCGTGGATCTGGAAGCGGCCCTTCGCTGGAACGGGATCTTCTTTTTCTCTGCCACCTTAATGATCATGTCCAGGACATTGTTATGCACGGCAGGTCCATAGCAAACGGCCGGCCCCTTACCACAGGAAATATCTCCGTTGGTGATTTTATCATACATGGGGGAATCCGTATCATGAGTCACATCGGTAACTATGGCCAGGTTTGGCTTCAGGCGATGAGCGATCATTTCAGCACCTCTCAGTCCGATCTCTTCCTGCACGGCATTGACCACATATAATCCAAAAGGAAGTTTTACCTTGTTTTTCCTTACTTTTCGCAAAACCTCAGCAATCATGTAGCCGCCTATCCGGTTATCCAACGCCCGGCCCACCAGGTATTTGTCATTGAGCTCCATCAGCTCATCATCGAAAGTGACTACGGTACCTACATTAATACCCATTTTCTCAACCTCTTCCCTTGATGAGGCTCCCACATCGATGAAAATATTTTTGAGGGTAGGTGCTTCTTCCTTCGCCTTGTCCCTGACATGGATCGCCGGCCATCCAAAGATCCCTTTCACGATCCCTTTTTTTGTATGGATATTTACCCGCTTTGAAGGAGCTATCTGGTGGTCTGATCCACCATTTCTGATCACATAGATATAACCCTGCTCAGTGACATGGTTGACAAACCAGCTAATCTCATCGGCATGGGCTTCGATCACTACTTTATAATCAGCTTTCGGATTTACGACACCTACCACTGACCCATAAGTATCTGTGATATAATCATCTATGTAGGGTTTTACATAATCCAGCCAGATCTTTTGCCCCGAGGATTCAAAACCAGTTGGGGATGCATTGTTTAAATATTTGAATAAGAAGTCTCTGCTCTCTTTTGTCTCCATGTTTGTTACAAAGGAATATTTCCGTGTTTCTTTCGGGGCATATTGTCGACCTTGTTTTCCAGCATCTTAAAGGATGCCAACAACTTGATCCTGGTGTTGCGTGGAAAAATCACTTCATCGACAAAACCCCTGCTGGCCGCAATATAAGGATTGGCAAACTTATGCGTGTATTCATCAATCTTTTCCTGCAGTTTTTTTTCAGGATCTTTGGACCTTTGAATTTCTTTCCTGAAAATGATCTCCGCCGCTCCCTGGGGGCCCATGACCGCGATCTCGGCTGTCGGCCAGGCATAATTCATATCCGCTCCGATATGCTTTGAATTCATCACATCGTACGCACCCCCGTAAGCTTTGCGCGTGATAACGGATATTCTTGGTACAGTGGCTTCTGAAAATGCATAAAGTATCTTGGACCCATTGGTAATGATCCCATTCCACTCCTGATCCGTACCCGGCAGGAATCCCGGCACATCCACCAGTACCAGCAGCGGAATATTGAAACAGTCACAAAAACGGATAAATCTCGCACCCTTCTTGCTGGATTCATTGTCCAGCACACCTGCCAGCACCATCGGCTGATTGGCAACAATACCCACGCTCCTGCCACCGAGTCTTGCAAAACCCACAATGATATTTTCAGCATACTGCTGATGGACCTCAAAAAAACTATCCTGATCTATGATCTGATCGATGACATCTTTCATGTCATACGGTTGATTGGGATTATCAGGTAAAATGGTATCAAGGGTCTCCCTGGTTTCATCTTGTAAGGTATATTCCAAAGATGGAGGATCATCTTCACAGTTTGAGGGAATGTAGCTCAGCAGTTTCCTGATCCCATAGATGCATTCCGCTTCATTCTTGCTGGTGAAATGGGTCACACCGCTTTTGGTCGCATGAGCAGAGGCGCCTCCCAGCTCCTCCGAGGTAACTGACTCCTGGGTTACGGTCTTGACTACATTGGGGCCAGTGACAAACATGTAACTTGTCTTTTCTACCATAAAGATGAAATCTGTGATACCCGGAGAATAAACCGCTCCACCGGCACAAGGCCCCATGATGGCGCTGATCTGAGGAATCACACCACTGGATCGGGTATTACGATAGAATATATCTGCATAACCGGCCAAAGACATTACTCCCTCCTGGATCCTTGCCCCGCCGGAATCATTCAGACCAATAATCGGAGCCCCATTTTTCATGGCCATATCCATGATCTTCACGATCTTTTCAGCAAATGTTTCGGATAAAGACCCTCCAAAGACAGTAAAGTCATGACTAAAGACATATACCAGTCTCCTGTCGATGGTACCGTATCCCGTGATCACACCGTCTCCCGGTATCTGCTGTTTGTCAATGCCAAAATCCCGGCCCCGGTGAAGGACAAGTTTGCCGATTTCCTGGAAAGATCCCGGATCGAGAAGTAATTCCACCCGTTCCCGGGCTGTTAATTTGCCTTTGTCATGCTGGGCTTTGATCCGGTCTTTTCCTCCGGCTTCAAAGGCTTTCTTATTGAGTAAGAGTAATCGGTCAACTTTGTCTGTATTTGTCTTTCCGGATTTTTCTTCAGATTTGGTAGATCCCATCTATTGGAAGGTTTTCGCTACTTTTTTCGTTAATATAATATAATATCCCCGCAAAATTTAAAGTATGGATCGATCCTTGCAGTTGCAGGGTATAATAGTGGTAGGTTATTGGTAAAATTTTATATTCTAACCTAAATTGCGGGCCGTTAAGATGCATGGAAGATGAATATTGCAGTGATAGATATGGGCACAAACACATTCCACCTGATCATTGTGGAATTGCTGGGAGATGACTTCCGTGTGCTATTGAGGGAAAAAGTGGCGGTAAAGATTGGAGAAAACGGCATTAATCAGGGAATGATCATTCCTGCAGCACAGGAAAGAGCCCTCACGACATTAAAAAGATTCAAGTCTATCATAGATTCTCATCAGGTAGATGAGGTAAGCGCCACCGCGACCAGCGCCATAAGAAATGCAGGAAACGGAGCGGAACTGGTTAAATTGATTGAACAGGAAACGGGTTTCAAAACCAGGATCATCAGTGGCCTGGAAGAAGCTAATTACATTTATTTTGGTGTAAAAAAGGCCCTGAAAATCGGACCCAAGCCGCAATTGATCATGGATATCGGAGGCGGAAGTATTGAATTCATCATCTGCACGGATGATAGATCCTACTGGATGCATAGTTTCGAGATTGGTGGTCTCCGGCTTTTGGAAAAATTTCATAAGCACGATCCGATCACCCAGAATGAGATCGCTGATATTGAGCAATACCTGGAGCAGGAGCTTAAATTATTGTTTGATGAAGTTAAGGCTTACAACATCGATACCATGATTGGATCCTCCGGGACTTTTGATACGCTCAGCGACATTTACAGGCTGGAGTCAGGTATTGAAAAGCTCCCTCAGAACACCGAATATCCTCTCCCGATGGCTGCCTACAAAAAAATTGCAGCTGACATCATTAGCAAGACAAAAGCAGAACGCATGATGATCCCAGGGATGATCGAATTAAGGGTCGAGATGATCGTTGTGGCTACGATCCTCATCAATTTTGTTATTGACAAGCTAAATATCAGGGAACTCAGGGTTTCGGCCTATGCATTAAAAGAGGGTGTATTGCTTAATACCATTCAGACCCTCAAAAACAAACAGCTTTATTAACCACAAGCATTTTCCCAATCTTAGATAATACACTGTTGTTCAATCACTATCTTAGGGTTCATGACCGTATCACACGAAGCACTTTTTGATTTCACCAAATCCATACTGATTGCAGCAGGTTGTAGTGAACATGAAGCCAGAATCGGAACTGAGGTCCTTCTCAGGGCCGATCTAAGAGGTGTTGACTCCCATGGTGTTGCCAGGTTGTCTGGATATATCCGGCTGATTGATAAAAACCGGGTAAATACCAAACCAGAGATCAAACTGGTACATGAGACCCCAAGTACGGGAGTCGTCGATGGGGACCTGGGACTCGGACTCGTAGTCGGACCTCATGCTATGAAGTTGGCGATCAAAAAAGCGCTTGAAGTCGGCTCAGGTTGGATCTCCGTCCGCAATTCCAATCATTATGGTATTGCCGGGTATTACGCGATGATGGCACTTGAAGAAGATTGCATCGGTTTTGCCATGACCAATGCAAGCCCCTTGGTTTCACCAACTTTCTCCAAAGAACGTCTTTTGGGTACCAATCCCATTGCGGTGGCCATCCCTGCGGATAAGCAACCTCCCTTTGTACTCGACATGGCCACTACGACGGCTGCCAATGGGAAGTTGGAGATCCTGCAACGAAAGGGCAAGAATGCTCCAACAGGATGGATGCAAACCGCCGAGGGTGAAGCTACTGTAGACCCGTTTGCAGTCAAAAACGGTGGGGCTTTACTCCCACTGGGTGGAGATCGTGATCATGGATCTCATAAAGGTTATGGTCTGTCCTCCGTGGTAGATATTTTTTCCGCTGTACTCTCCGGCGCCAACTATGGCCCCTGGGTGCCTCCTTTTGTCGCCTATCTTGATCCGGTAAAGGATCAGGTAGGAAAGGGGATTGGTCATTTCTTTGGAGCGATGAGGGTTGATGGCTTTCGCCCGGCAGGAGAATTTAAATCCCACATGGATAACTGGATCACCCGTTTCCGTCAGGCCAAACCGGTCATCGAAGGACATAAAGTGCTGATCCCCGGAGATCCTGAACGCGTCATGGAAAAGGAGCGAAAAACCCATGGTATTCCTTTGTTGGGCCAGGTTGTGGAGGACCTGCAGCAATTAGGAGACCGGTTCAATATCCCTTTTCCTTCATAATATTTTAAGAGATAATCTACGTTTTAAGATCTGCTGTAATCAAAGAAATAATTACCTTAGCGGTCTCAATTTGCCGAAGTGGTGAAACTGGTAGACACGCATGTTTCAGGGACATGTGCTCTTACGAGCGTGGGGGTTCGAATCCCTTCTTCGGCACTAAAATAAACCCGCTACAATTCCTACCCTGAAGAGAAAAAGGCGAGTTGGTACCTTCCCCGTAAAGCAAACCCATACCTGTACAATCACGGCTCACTTCTGGAGGAAGAGCGAGACGGAGTGGTACAGTACTTTTTTCAGAAAATATGACACCAACATCGGGCGGTTCACTGGTGTTGATACCCTGGCGGATCAGATGCATAAACCAGG
This sequence comes from Cyclobacteriaceae bacterium, assembly GCA_965243485.1. Classification (GTDB taxonomy): domain Bacteria; phylum Bacteroidota; class Bacteroidia; order Cytophagales; family Cyclobacteriaceae; genus UBA7330. The sequence goes on from CBDEVP010000001.1 coordinate 560,003, forward strand.
TAGCGCTTATTTTAAATAAATGAAAAGACTAATTTTTACGCTTTGCTGCATTTTCTCGCTTGTTTCCTGTGCAAAAAGGGAATTTTATGAGACTGGTGAGCTAAGATCCATTGTTAAAAAATCAGTCTTTGGGAACGAGATTACTAGAATTGAATACTATAAGTCAGGCTCAATAAAAAAAAGCGAAACTTGGAAGGATGGAGCCAAATCAGAAACACACACTTTGTTCCATGAAAATGGAAGCCTGCATAAAGCAATTCCATTTGAAAAAGGAAAAGCTAATGGAATTGTTGAGGTTTATTACTCGACTGGTGAGTTGGAAAGTACAACAACATATATTGATGACGCAAGAAAAGGTGAATTCAAAGCTTATTTTCGAAATGGCAATTTAAGTATGATCGGGGAATTTCTGGAAGATAGCTTTCATTTCTGGCGTAAGGAGTTCTATGAAAATGGACAATTGATGGCGTATAATTATGTCAGGGATTCAGTCAATTACCTTAAGTTCTTTTCCCCAGAGGGGAATTTAATTGATGTTCAATTGCCCTTGAAGGTTTACCATTCAACCTCCCTAGTTTGTATAGAATTGACACATAGTTCAATTCCTTCAGATAGCTTAAAGGTTGCATTTTATTTTGGTTCAGAAGACGACATTTTGAGTGGCTCTCCTGAAAAAGATAAGGCGGTTTTGGCGAATGGTCACAAGGTATGTGTTGATACTGAAACTCTTGAAGCAAATGCATGGACCGGAATTTTTTGCGAAATGCTGGAAGGTAGTGGCATTCAATCTTTCACAAGGCTTAAAATTCCAGCTCCAACAGATTATTAGCTTCCCCTAGTCACTCAGTTGGCCCAGGATGTGCAGAAAGACAATGAATATTTTCGAAGGCTCTATTCCTATGAGTAGGAAAAATGAAATCGCTATTCGTTTACATTTTTGGTAAAACCTTTTTCATTTATGAAAAGATCTATGCGGACAAGAACCACCCCCAGATTATACGTTGACTCTGAAACTCGTACATACATATTCATTCTCCCAAATTATAGGCACGCACCAGGTCGCTTAATGAGAGCCTCAGAAATTTCCTTTGACTTTTTATTTCCTGGTCCTGGCTCTCCACTCTTCCGGGTTCTCACTTGTATGCAAGATGGCTTCTACAAATACAGTGTTAGTCAACTCATCTGCACGATAATGTGCGCGGTATGGAAAAGAAGGAATGGGCAATAACCGGATATCATCATAACGAACCTGATAATGTAGCGCGGACTGGTTGAGTTTTGGCAGGGCTGTTTCTATACTGTCCACAAACCGTCTGGCCAGTTCCGTACTTTGAGTTTTCTCATTATAGAAATCGACGGCTTTTTGAATATCCAGGTAAATCTGAGGGTTGTACCGGACATTGAAATTGCGGGACATCAATCAAGTTTAAGTTGCTGACGAACTTCCTTCCAGGAATGATACTCCGCGGGATTGGTTTTTTTGATACGTTCACGAACAATCTCTTTTTGCCACTCAGGAACGAGGTAAGCATCTTCCTCAATGCCTTTATACTTAGACTTTAACTTGTCCCACTCCTGAATGGGAATAAAAACCCCTGCAGTCTGTCCTTTTTCGTCTGTGATGTATTGTAAGCTCATAACAAATCAATTTTAAGAGGCAAATGCTTGCCTGGTTTTCATATTTCCCAGTACTGCATCCATGTCAAATAATATGTGCTGCAAGCACATTTGTAACATAAGCATTCTTAAAGTTACAAACTTCAGAGATAATTTCTGTTGGACGCACACCATTTGATGAATAGCTGATTTTGATGGAATATGTTATTTGCGGGAGGTGAAACCTTTAAGACTTGCTGTTTAACCCGGGTCAAAATAATCCCGCTACTATTCCAACCCTAAAGAGAAAAGGACTATCATAAGGCGAGTTGGTACCATCCTGGTAAAGCAGGTTATATAGTGCAGTGATGTTGAAAGCCAGATTCCTTCCGATAGGTTCAGAATACCCCAGTCCGACAAACATGCTTGTGAAATCGAATCTGGGTCCATTGTCTCCGGGAGCCTGTGGAAATCCAAAATTCATATATTCGTACTGGGCATACGTGAATAGCTTTTGAGTAATATTATATCTCAAGAAAGGTCCGCCCCCATAGTTATTTGCCCTTAAAGCATTGAACCTTACATATTGATAGGTCACCTGTACACCCGCCGAAAATCGCTCTGTGATCTTATACCCGATCAATGGGCTTGCACTAACATTAATGAAATTTGAGCCGGCACTGAATCCACCGCCACCGCCAAAGTAGATCTTATCTGCCAGACCTCCACTGCGCTGTGAAGGTTCCCTGTACTGAGAAAAGGCAGCACAGGTCAATGAAAAAGAAAATACCAGGAATAAAGCTGCTGATCTCATTCTTCGTCTACCAGTACAAATACCTCCTCACCACTCTTCTTCATGAAATATTTCTCCCTGGCGATCTTCTCCAGTAATTTCTTATCACTCAACAACGCTTCCCGGTCGTTTTTGACTTCTACGATCTTTTCTTCATAGAATGATTTCGCTTCTTTCAGATCAGAAAGCTTACCACTAAGTCTGGCTTGAGTAATAATATCATTCGAATCGAAAAACAGCATCCAGATCAGAAAAAATACGATCGCGAGAACGTAAAAATTCCTGAAAAAAGGAGGAATCCTATTGAATAATCTGTTCATCATGACCTAAAGATACGATAAAATCCAGTTTTCTGAAATATCGCATTCTTTACGAGGAGAATTTCGCCTACTCCTTTGTCGGATAAACAGCCGATTCATCCAGCTCCTCTTCAATTCTCAGGAGTTGGTTATACTTGGCCATTCTATCAGACCTGGACATAGAGCCAGTCTTGATCTGTCCCGCATTGGTAGCCACAGCGATGTCAGCGATTGTATTGTCTTCAGTCTCTCCGGAACGATGCGACACGACTGCTGTCCAACCGGCCTTATGCGCCATCTCAATGGCTGCCAGGGTCTCGGAAAGTGTCCCAATCTGGTTCACCTTGATCAGGATCGAATTGGCTGCTTTTTCATCAATAGCTCTTTTAAGGAATTTCACATTGGTCACCAGCAGGTCATCTCCGACAAGCTGACATTTTTTGCCAATCTTCTCAGTGAGCATTTTCCATCCGTCCCAGTCATTCTCATCGCAACCATCTTCAATGCTGTCTATCGGATATTTCCCAATAAGTTCGGCCAGGTAATCGACCTGCTCAGCGCTGGATCTTATTTTGGCACCCTTTCCCTCAAATTTTGTGTAGTCGTACTTTCCATTAGAGAAAAACTCAGAGGATGCGCAGTCCATGGCAATGGTAACATCTTTACCTGGTTTGTAGCCAGCGTCCTGAATGGCTTTGATCACACTATCCAGGGCTTCTTCAGTGCCTCCGGAAAAATTAGGTGCAAAGCCACCCTCATCTCCAACGGCAGTACTTAGTCCTTTATCCTTCAGGATCTTTTTCAGATGATGGAAAATCTCAGCCCCCATCCTTAAAGCTTCGCTGAAAGTCGGAGCACCTACAGGTCTGATCATGAATTCCTGGAAGGCAATGGGAGCATCTGAGTGAGATCCTCCATTGATGATGTTCATCATCGGAACTGGCAGGACGTGCGCATTTACCCCACCAATGTATCTGAAAAGAGGCAATCCCAATTCTTCTGCCGCAGCCTTTGCCACAGCGAGAGATACACCCAGGATCGCATTGGCTCCCAACTTTGATTTATTCTCAGTGCCATCAAGATCAATCATTAACTGGTCAATGATTTTTTGCTCGAAGACAGAATAACCGATGATCTCCGGAGCTATCGACTCGTTCACATTATCTACAGCCTTCAATACGCCCTTTCCAAGGTATTTACCCTTGTCTCCATCCCTAAGCTCAACGGCTTCGTGCTCGCCGGTAGATGCTCCGGAAGGCACTGCTGCTCGTCCAAGAATTCCATTTTCTGTGATTACATCTACTTCTATGGTAGGATTACCCCTGGAGTCAAGTATTTGCCGGGCAAAAACACTTTCAATTATGCTCATTTTTTATTGTCTTTTATAAGTTGGATAAAATCATCAAAAAGGTAAGTTGAGTCGTGTGGACCCGGTGAGGATTCAGGGTGATACTGAACGGAAAAAGCCGGCTTACCTTTTAACCTTAAACCCTCTACTGTATTATCGTTAAGGTCAATATGAGTCAATTCTGCCTCTTTAGATTTCTTAAGGCTGTCCAAATCCACAGCAAATCCATGATTCTGAGAGGTGATCTCTCCCAGTCCCGTATGCAGATTTTTAACTGGATGGTTCAACCCTCGATGACCGTGATGCATCTTGAATGTATCGATACCTACGGCCCGTGCCAGGATCTGATTTCCGAGGCAAATACCAAATATCGGTTTGTCAGCCCGTAACAGTTCCTTCACCGTCTCAGACGCATAATCCATGGCTGCGGGATCGCCAGGCCCATTTGATAGAAAATATCCATCAGGTCCCCAGCTCTGCATTTCAGAGACTGGAGTTTTTGCCGGAAAAACCTTACAATGGCAATTTCTGATGTCAAAGTTCTTAAGGATGGACTTCTTAACCCCATAATCGATGACAGCAATCTTTAACCCTGAATTCCCCTGGCTCAACTCATAAGGTTGATCAACGGTGACTTCACTCGATAATTCCAACGACTCCATGTTAGGCAGCTTTTTGAGCTCAGCCATCAATTTATCCTTATCAAGGATCTCACTGGAGATGATGGCATTCATGGCGCCTTCCATCCTGATATGGCGTACAAGTTTCCTGGTGTCAATTTCTGTGATCCCTACCGTATCATTCTTATCTAGGTAAGAATTCAATCCATCGGTTGCAGTCAGTCTGCTATACTGATAGGTGAAATCATTCACCACCAAACCCTTGATCTTAGGCTTATCCGATTCCTGCTCATCCTCATGAACACCGTAATTGCCTATGTGAGCGGTGGTATTGACAATGATCTGGCCATAGTAAGATGGATCGGTATATATTTCCTGATACCCGGTCATTCCGGTATTGAAACATATTTCGCCTCCGGAAGTACCTGCTTTCCCTATAGAGTAGCCTTCATACATCGAACCATCTGCCAGTAACAGAATTGCTTTTTTCTTGGTTTGCTCCTTCATATTGGTGTGCAAAAATATAAAAATATTATTCAGACAGATACATAAAAAAAGGGAACAGTGGTAACCGCTCCCTTTTTTCTTAATTCCTTAATCAGATCTTACTTTTTCTTTTCAGAATCCTTTTCAGATTCATCCTTCGAATCATCTGATTTTTCTGCTTTAGAAGTGTCGTCTGACTTTGCTTCAACTTCCTTCTCCTTTGGCTTTTCTTCCGAAGAAGTCTCTTTCTTCTCTTCGGCTGGTTCAGCAACGTCAGCTTTTGCCTCTGTCTCTTTCGCTGAATCTGCAGCTTTAGCTTCCGGAGCCTTCTCTGTTTTTTCAGCTTTGGCTTCCTCCTCCTTTTTCTCCTGGGTTTCCGCTACCTCTGGTGCAGCACTGGCTTCAGTTTCAGATTTAGACTTTCCTTTTCCTCCCCTTCTTGATCTTCTTGTCTTAGGTTTAGAAGCATCTTCGCCAAGCAATAGCTCATTGAAATCAACCAGTTCCATCATACACATCTCCGCGCTATCACCCAGTCTGGTTCCAGTCTTGATGATGCGAACGTACCCACCCGGCCGGTTGGCTACTTTTTCTGCTACAGGACCAAATAATTCCTGTACGGACTCCTTATTCTGAAGATAAGAAAAAGCGATCCTACGGGAATGTGTGGTATCAGACTTCGCCTTCGTAATGATTGGCTCCACATATTTCCTCAGCGCTTTTGCCTTAGCCAAAGTAGTATTGATCCGCTTATTGATGATCAGTGAAGAAGCCATATTCGATAGCATGGCCTCCCTGTGTGGAGCAGTCCTACCCAGATGATTAAATTTCTTACCGTGTCTCATTATTCCTCATCTAATTTATATTTGGATAGATCCATGCCGAATGTCAATCCCTTGTCAGCTACCAGCTGCTCAAGCTCAGCAAGCGATTTCTTTCCAAAGTTTCTGAACTTCATCATATCTGAAATCTCCAGATTTACCAGATCACCCAATGACCTTACATCAGCAGCTTTCAGACAATTGTATGCTCTCACTGAGAGATCAAGATCATTCAATGGAGTTTTCAACAATTTTCTCATGTGAAGCAATTCCTCATCTACTGCTTCCGGCTGTCCTTTTTCCTGTGACTCAAGGATCATGCTTTGATCGGAGAACAGCATGAAATGCTGGATCAGGATATGAGCCGCACCTTTCAGTGCGTTCTCAGGATGAATGGATCCGTCTGTCTCGATATCGATGATCAATTGCTCAAAGTCAGTCTTCTGCTCGACCCTTGTATTCTCAATGCTGTACTTTACATTTTTAATTGGTGTAAAGATGGAATCCATGGCGATATAGCCGAATCCGGACTCTTCGGGCTTATTTTCCTCAGCAGTAACATATCCTCTTCCTTTCTCTACATTGAGCTCCATCTCAAACTTGGCACTCTCGTCAAGATTGCAGATCACAAGTTCCGGATTAAGGATCTCAAATGAGGTAGTCGCTTTCGCGAGGTCACCGGCAGTCAACTGCGATTTACCGGAAACAGAAACAGTAATTGTATTTTCTACCACGTCTGTAATCCTCTTAAACCTTACCATTTTAAGATTCAAGATGATCTCACTGACATCTTCCACCACTCCCTCAATTGTAGAAAACTCATGGAGTACACCCGGAATTTTCACTCCGGTGATCGCATAGCCCTCAAGGGAAGAAAGCAGTATTCTTCTCAGAGCATTTCCAATAGTGACACCGTATCCTTTTTCCAGTGGCTTAAATGTAAAAAGCCCGTGAAAATCATCGGCTTTTTCCATGACCACTTTATCCGGCATTTGAAATGCAAGAATTGACATATTTTTATCCTTTAAATGTTTAAAAACCTTTTACTTAGAGTACAATTCAACAATGAGTTGCTCCTTGATATTTTCAGGGATGTCCTCTCTTGTTGGTGGATTAAGAAATTTACCAACCAGGTCCTGCTGGTTCCATTCCAACCATGAATACTGCCTGGAGTTTGTGGCAAGACTGTTAGAAATTGCCTCCAGTGACTTGGACTTCTCACGTACTCCGATCACATCATTATTTTGCAATGTGTATGAAGGGATGTTTACGATCTCTCCATTTACTGTGATGTGTTTATGAGTGACCAGCTGACGGGCACCTCTCCTTGTGGGAGAAATTCCCAAACGGTAGACGGTATTGTCCAGTCTTGCCTCCAACAGCTGAAGAAGGATCTCACCAGTAATTCCACTTTTTCTGGAAGCCCTCTCAAATATATTGGCAAATTGGCGCTCCAATACGCCATAAGTGTATTTTGCCTTTTGTTTTTCAGCTAGCTGGATGGCATATTCTGACTGCTTTCGCCTTCTGCCTCTTCCATGCTGGCCCGGAGGGTAATTCTTTTTTTGCAGTGCTTTACTTGCACCAAAAATGGGCTCACCAAATTTTCGTGATATCTTGGTCTTGGGACCGGTATATCTTGCCATTTATCTTCTCGATTAAATAGGTTAAACTCTTCTTCTTTTAGGCGGACGACATCCGTTGTGAGGCAGAGGGGTCACGTCTTTGATCATAGCCACCTCGATGCCTACATTTTGTATGGTCCTGATGGCTGATTCTCTTCCTGCTCCGGGTCCTTTTACAAAAACATCCACTTTTCGCAATCCAAGATCATAGGCTGCCTGTGCACAATTCTGAGCCGCCATCTGGGCTGCATAAGGAGTATTTTTCTTTGATCCTTTAAAGCCCATTTTACCTGCTGATGCCCAGGACACCACCTGTCCGGTAGCATTGGTCATTGATATGATAATATTGTTGAACGTAGCCTGGATGTGTGCCTGTCCAACCACATCAACACTGACGACTCTCTTTTTAGCTTTATCTTTTCTTTTCTGTGCCATTGGTTAATTACTTAACAGCTTTTTTCTTGTTTGCTACAGTCTTTCTTCTACCTTTTCTTGTTCTTGCGTTGTTTTTGGTCTTTTGACCCCTTACAGGAAGTCCTTTTCTATGCCTTAGGCCTCTGTAGCATCCGATATCAAGCAAACGCTTAATGCTAAGCTGTACCTCAGACTTTAGAATACCTTCTACTTTGAACTGTTCCCCGATGATCGTTCTGATCTTTCCGGCTTCATCATCATCCCAGTCAGCAACTTTTTTATCCCAGTCTACACCTGCCTCTGTGAGAATCTTTTGTGCAGATCTCCTACCAATACCATAGATGTAGGTAAGACCAATCTCACCTCTTTTATTGTCCGGGACATCAACTCCTGCAATACGTGCCATTATTATCCTTGTCTTTGTTTAAACTTTGGGTTCTTTTTATTGATGACGTAAAGCTTTCCTTTCCTTCGGATCACTTTGCAATCAACGCTGCGCTTCTTTACGGATGCTTTTACTTTCATTTTATCTTTAGTTATTTATACCTGTAAACAATTCTCCCTTTAGTCAAATCGTAAGGAGACATTTCCAGTTTTACCTTATCACCCGGTAATATCTTTATATAGTGCATTCTCATTTTACCTGAGATATGCGCTATGACTTCATGGCCATTTTCCAGTTCAACTCTGAACATTGCATTAGACAATGCTTCCACGATCGTACCATCTTGCTCTATGGATGCCTGTTTTGCCATTACGCTACTGCTGTTTGAGTTCTACCTTTTACCCGCCCTGATTTCATCATTCCTTCGTAATGTCTCATCAGTAAATAGCTTTCAATTTGCTGGAGGGTATCCAGAATGACACCCACCATGATCAACAAAGAGGTTCCTCCGTAAAACTGGGCAAATCCACTATTTACACCGGCTATCATGGCGAAGGCGGGCAGGATGGCTATGATTGCCAGAAAGAATGACCCCGGAAGGGTGATCCTGGACATCACATTATCAATAAACTCTGATGTCTGTTTTCCCGGTTTGATACCAGGTATAAACCCACCGTTCCTCTTCATGTCATCAGCGATCTGATTGGGATTGATCGTGATGGCAGTATAGAAAAAGGTGAAGAGAATGATCAGGACAGCAAACAACAAATTGTATTGCCACGACTGAATATCAGAAAATGTTGTACCAATGTATTGCGCAATATCACTTTGTTCCCTCCAAAAACCAGCAAGCATAGCCGGTAAGAACATTAGTGACTGAGCAAAAATGATAGGCATTACCCCTGAGGAGTTTACTTTCAGAGGGATATATTGTCTTTGACCGCCGTAAACTTTATTTCCTACCACCTGCTTCGCATATTGAACAGGAATTCTCCTCACTGCCTGAACAAGTGCCACTGTGGCCATTACCACGAAGAAAAGAACAACAAGCTCAAGAATAAAGATCAGGGCCTGGCTCATTCCTCTGGTCACAGCTTCAGCCACGATACTTCCCGGGAACCTCGAAATGATACCAATCATGATCAGCATCGAGATACCATTTCCGATGCCCTTATCTGTAATCCGCTCTCCCAGCCACATACAGAAGATGGTCCCTGAAGTAAGGATGACCATAGAAGATAACTTAAAGAGAAATTCATTTTCCAGAATGATCGCTTCAGCCGGAATAGACGCAGACAGATAAGCCAGTGACTGGGCCATACATATAAAAATGGTCAGCACCCGGGTAATTTGATTGATCTTTTTCCTTCCGCTATCGCCTTCTTTCTGAAGCTTTTGAAAATAGGGTACGGCCACCGTCATCAATTGCAGTACAATCGATGCAGAAATATATGGCATGATCCCGAGACCAAATACAGAAGCTCTTTCAAACGCTCCGCCAAGGAAAGTATTTAACAAACCGAAGATACCTCCGGCTCCTGTGGTGAGCTTGGAAGGATCAACACCAGGAAGTACTACGAACGAGCCCAGCCTGAAAATGATCAAAAATCCTATGGTATTAAGGATTCTTGTTCTCAGCTCCTCGATAGCAAAAATGTTCCGTATGGTTTGTATAAACTTCTTCATTAATTACTCTTGGATGGTAATTGAACCACCAGCTTTTTCTATGGCTTCCTGTGCTGTTTTTGAAAATTTGTGAGCGGTAATCGCCAATTTTGTCTTTAACTCTCCTCTACCAAGGATCTTAATCTGATCGGTCTTACCCACAAGTCCATTCTCTCTCAGGATTTCAGGTGTAACCTCCTTCAATTTCTTATCATCACTGAGCTTTTGCAGATCATCCAAATTGATAGGTTTCATGACAATCTTATTGTTGTTCTTAAAACCAAATTTTGGGATCCTTCGCTGAAGTGGCATCTGGCCACCTTCGAAACCCAGCTTCCTGGAATATCCTGACCGGGACTGAGCACCTTTATGTCCTCTGCCAGCTGTACCGGCTTTTCCGGAGCCCTGACCTCTGCCAATTCTTTTTCGGCCCTTAATGGAGCCTGATGCCGGTTTTAATGATTCTAGCTTCATAATCAAAGTTCTTTTACTTCTACCAGGTGATTTACAGCACTGATCATCCCGGCTATCTGCGGATTCATTTCTTTCTCAACACTTTTATGTATCTTTCCTAATCCCAGCGCCTGGATTGTTCTTATCTGCTTTTGAGTCCTTTTGATCGTACTTCTGGTCTGCGTAATCCTTACTTTTGCCATTGCCTTAGCCATTAAAAACTTTATCTAACTCAACGCCACGCTGCTTAGCCACAGAAAACGGATCCCTCATTTTGAACAATGCATCGAAAGTTGCCTTTACAACATTGTGTGGGTTAGAAGATCCTTTTGACTTTGCGAGAACGTCGTGAACACCGGCACTCTCAAGTACTGCACGCATCGCACCACCGGCAATTACGCCGGTACCCGCAGCGGCAGGTTTTAGTAATACCAGACCTCCGCCATACTTGCCGATAGCCTCATGGGGAACTGTACCTTTAAAGATGGGGACACGCACTAAATTCTTCTTGGCATCATCCACACCCTTGGTGATCGCATCCGTTACCTCATTGGCTTTTCCAAGGCCATATCCAACGACTCCATGTGCATCTCCAACCACCACAATGGCTGAAAAGCTGAATCTCCTACCACCTTTTACCACCTTGGCTACTCGCTTGATGGCAACCACTCGCTCCTTAAGGTCGATCTCGCTGGCTTTTATAGACTTGATGTTACTTTGTGTCATTGATTATTTCTTAAAATATGATTCCGCCTTCTCTAACTCCTTCAGCAAAAGCCTTCACACGACCATGATAAGGATATCCATTCCTATCAAAAACAACCGTTTCTAACCCGGCTGCTTTTACTTTTTCCGCAAGTTGCTTTCCTACCTCTTTAGACGTTTCGATATTCAATCCCTCCTTGCCCAGCTCTCTGGATGATATGGAAGTAAGCGTTTCACCTTTTACGTCATTGATCACCTGTGCATATAATGCGCGGTTGCTTCGGAAAACTGATAATCTTGGTCGCTCAGCCGTTCCACTGACCTTCCGGCGGATACCGAGCTTAATTCTCTTTCTTCTTTGTAATTTAGTTACAGCCATCTTAATACCTTATTTAGCAGCAGTTTTACCAGCTTTTCTACGAACGTACTCTCCAACGTATCTAACACCCTTCCCTTTATATGGTTCAACAGGTCTAAGTGACTTGATTTTTGCGGCCACCTGACCCACCAGCTGCTTATCAATACCTTCGACAGTTACTACAGGGTTCTTTCCTTTTTCAGTTTCTGCCGTTGCCTTAATTTCCTGAGGCAGAGCAAAGAAAATGCTGTGTGAATACCCAAGGCTCAACTCCAGAAGATTGCCCTGGACGGTCGCCTTATAACCAACCCCGACAAGTTCCAGCTTGTGCTGATATCCCTTATCTACACCATTGACCATGTTATTGATCAAAGACCTGTAGAGACCATGGGCAGCCTTATGCCGCTTTTGCTCGGTAGGCCTTTCGACAGTCAAAGTTCTGTCCTCCAGTTTGACAGTCAAATCTGGGTCTATTACCTGGGTCAATTCGCCTTTTGGTCCTTTGACCGATACCCTCGACTTGTCGATGGTAACATTGACATTTTCAGGTAATATTATCGGTGCTTTGCCTATTCTAGACATTTTTCAATCAGTTCTAACAATTAATAAACGTAACAAAGGACTTCTCCTCCTATATGCTGAGATCTTGCTTCTTTATCTGAGATCACTCCTTTGGAAGTAGAAAGAATCGCAATTCCTAAACCATTCAGTACCCTGGGCAGACTATCTGCATCTGCAAATTTTCTAAGTCCGGGGCTACTGATCCTTTCCAACTTAGTGATTGCAGATTGCTTCGTCTGAGGATTGTATTTCAAGGCAATCTTGATAATCCCCTGCTTGTTGTCATCTACAAATTTGTAGTTTTGGATAAATCCCTTTTCATGAAGGACTTTTGTCATTTCCTTCTTGAGGTTAGACGCTGGAACATCAACAATTCGATGATTCGCATTGATAGCGTTTCTAATCCTGGTTAAAAAGTCTGCAATCGGATCTGTTACCATTTTCTATTTCATTACCCCCAAAAAGGGGTGCAAAATTAATCAATATTTTTAATATTCTTTATCTTCCCGGGATTGATTACCAACTTGCTTTGGTTACTCCTGGTATTTTACCTTCTGAGGCCATTTCCCTGAAAGTAACCCTTGAGATCCCAAACTTGCGCATATAACCTTTGGGCCTTCCTGTCAGCTTGCACCGGTTGTGCAATCTTACTTTTGAAGAATTTCTGGGCAACTTATCCAGGGCCTGGTAGTCTCCAGCTTCTTTGAGGGCCGCCCGTTTTTCAGCATAGCGCTTTACCAGCTTCTCTCTTTTCCTCTCTCTTGCTTTTATCGATTCTTTAGCCATGAGTATTCTTAATTTTTTCCAGTTACAAATGGTAATCCAAAGGCCTTCAGCAATGCCAGACTTTCTTCGTCAGTATTTGCTGTAGTCACAAATGTGATATCCATCCCGGTAATCTTATTTACCTTATCAATACTTATCTCGGGGAAGATGATCTGCTCTCTGATCCCCAGGGTATAGTTTCCTCTGCCGTCGAATCCTCTTTCTTTGATACCTCTGAAGTCCCGCACCCTTGGGAGAGCCACGGTCATCAAGCGGTCCAGAAACTCATACATTCTGTCACCTCGGAGCGTAACCTTTGCTCCGATAGGCATACCTTCTCTAAGCTTAAAGTTTGAAACTGAGTTCTTTGCAATGGTTGGAATAGCCTTTTGACCGGTGATAGTGGTCAGTTCCTCAACCCCCACGTCAACCATTTTCTTGTCCGCCACAGCTTCTCCGATCCCTTTGTTGATAGTGACCTTCACGAGCTTTGGAACCTGCATGATCGACTTATACTGGAATTTCTCCTTCAGTGCAGGAACGATCTCTCCTAAATACTTTTCTTTTAATCTTGGTTTAGCCATTTGTGATAAACTCCCCTGATTTTTTTGAATACCTCTGTAGTTTGCCGTTATCGTTTCTCTTTCTGCCAACACGGGTTGCTTCTCCTGAAGCCGGATCGATCACCATTAAATTGCTGATATGGATCGGAGCTTCCGTTTGATCTCTTCCTCCTTCCGGATTTTTAGCGGAGGGCTTCACATGCTTTGTTACGATGTTTACACCTTCCACGAAAGCTCTGTATCGGTCTGTCAGCACTTCCAGTACTTTTCCGGATTTACCTTTATCGTTTCCGGCGATGACCTGAACAGTATCGCCTTTTCGAATATGAATTTTTATTTTCTTAGTATTCTTCATGATTAAAGTACTTCAGGTGCTAATGAAACGATTTTCATGAATTGCTTTTCTCTGAGCTCTCTGGCCACGGGTCCGAAGATCCTGGTGCCTCTTGGCTCATTGTTCGGGTTCAGCAATACAGCTGCATTGTCCTCAAACCTTATATAAGATCCGTCCTTTCTGCGGACTTCCTTTTTTGTTCGAACGATAACAGCCTTGGAAACCGTACCTTTTTTCAAGCTGCTTGATGTAAGTGCTGATTTCACCGAAACGATGATGGTGTCACCCACTGAAGCATACCTTCTTTTGGTACCGCCAAGTACACGGATGCAAAGCACTTCCTTTGCTCCGCTATTATCTGCAACATTTAGTCTTGACTCCTGCTGTATCATTTTATTTAGCCCGTTCGATTATTTCTACCAATCTCCACCTTTTGTTTTTGCTCAATGGACGAGTCTCCATGATCCGCACTGTGTCACCAATGCCACACTCATTCTTTTCATCATGAGCGGTGAATTTTGATGTTTTCCTGATGAATTTTCCATAGATCGGGTGCTTCACTCTCCTACTCACAGTAATGGTGATACTTTTCTGCATTTTATTGCTTACCACCTGGCCGATCCTTTCCTTACGCAAATTTCTTTCCATGCGATTATTTACTTAATTCTTTTGCTCTTATTTCCGTCTGGATCCTTGCTACCAATTTTCTGGTCTCCCGGATTTTCATCGGATTTTCCACGGGGGTAACACTATGAGCGAATTTCAATCTGCTGTAGTTTTCCTTTTCTACAGCCAGTTTACTTCTCAACTCATCCAGGCTTAAACCTCTTATTTCTGAATTTTTCATGTTCCCTGATAGTCTCTACGTACTACAAACTTTGTTTTGATCGGAAGCTTCTGAGCCGCCAGTCTTAAAGACTCACTTGCCAGATCAGTGGTTACCCCTGTTGCTTCGAATAAAATGGTCCCTGGCTTTACCACTGCCACCCAGTATTCAGGAGCACCTTTTCCTTTACCCATCCTTACCTCTGCTGGCTTTTTTGTAACAGGCTTATCCGGAAAAATCCGTATCCAAACCTGACCTTCTCTTTTCATAGCCCTGGTCATAGCGATACGAGCAGCCTCCAACTGACGGCTTGTGATCCATCCCGGCTCCAATGACTTGATCCCAAAGTTTCCGAAAGCCAATGTATGACCTCTCTGAGCGATCCCTTTGACTCTGCCCTTTTGTTGCTTCCTAAATTTCGTTCTTTTCGGCTGTAGCATCTTATTCCAGTTCTTTTGAAATTATCTTCTTTGCTTTCTGTTTGGTGGTCCGTCACCTCGTCTGCGCGGTCCGCCTGGTGAAGGAGAGGCTCCGGGTCCACCACCTGTCATCCCGATATTTGGAGAAAGATCTCTCTTACCAAATACCTCACCTTTAAATATCCAAACCTTAATACCAATCTTTCCATAAACTGTATGGGCTTCTGAGATGGCATAATCAATATCTGCTCTCAACGTATGCAAGGGGATTCTTCCTTCCTTGTATTGTTCGGAACGGGCCATTTCAGCACCTCCCAGTCGACCGGCTACCTTGATCTTGATCCCCTGTGCACCGACGCGCATGGAAGAAGCGATGGCTTGCTTCATGGCTCGTCGGTAAGAGATCCTTGCTTCAAGCTGTTGAGCAACTGATTCTCCAACTAACTTGGCATCCAGTTCCGGTCTCTTGATCTCGAAAATGTTGATTTGAAGGTCTTTTCCGGTAATCTTTTTTAGCTCTTCCTTGATCTTATCTACTTCAGAGCCTCCTTTTCCGATCACCACACCTGGTCTGGCGGTGTGAACGGTCAGGGTGATCCTTTTCAGGGTACGCTCTATTACAATTTTTGAGATACCTCCTTTGGGGATCCTGGCGTTGATGTATTCACGTATTTTATGGTCTTCAACAATCTTGTCGCTGAAGTCCTTTCCGCCAAACCACGCAGAGTCCCATCCTTTGACGATACCTAATCTAAAGCCTACCGGGTTTACTTTTTGTCCCATTTATTTCTCTTCTTTTTCTTTTGCTGAACCAACATTTTCACTTTGATCCCCTACCACCAGAGTGACATGGTTAGATCTTTTCCTGATTCTGTGTGCTCTGCCCTGAGGTGCAGGTCTGAGCCTTTTGAGGATCCGTGCACTGTCAACATAAATCTCTTTTACAACCAGATCCGCCTCTTCTATCTTCACATCTTCGTTGGCCATCTGCCAGTCAGCAATAGCTGTTAACAATAATTTCTCAATCTGATTTGAAGCAGCGTGTGTATCAAATCTTAGAATGTTCAGGGCATAATTCACTCGCTGGCCCCGGATCATATCTGCCACAAGACGCATCTTCCGAGGAGATGTCGGAATATTTCTCAACGAAGATTTTACAGGACCTAGCTTGCCTGCGTTCTCTTCCTTGAATTTCTTTTGTTCTTCCTTCTTCAGACGAACCTTAACTGATTTCTTAAGTTTTTTTTCTGCCTCCATCTGAATTATCTTTTACCCTTATCTTTTTTTGCAATATGACCACGGAAATTTCTTGTAGGTGAAAACTCTCCCAACTTGTGGCCCACCATATTTTCAGTCACAAAAACAGGGATAAACTTGTTTCCATTGTGAACTGCAAAAGTGTGACCTACAAAATCAGGTGAGATCATTGATCTTCTGGACCATGTCTTGATCACGGACTTCTTTCCGGACTCATTCATGGTCTCCACTTTCTTCTCGAGCCTGAAATCAATATATGGACCTTTCTTTAGTGATCTTGCCATTATTTCCTCTTGCTTATGATCTGATTATTTGAATATTTATTGGGATTTCTGGTTTTCTTACCTTTAGTATACAGGCCATTCCTTGATCTGGGGTGACCACCAGACGCCCGTCCTTCACCTCCACCCATCGGATGATCGACAGGGTTCATGGCTACTGCTCTTACTCTCGGACGTCTTCCCAACCATCTCTTTCTTCCTGCCTTGCCAAGTGTTACGTTCATGTGATCAGCGTTTGAAACTGACCCAATGGTTGCATAACAGGTATTGAGGACCAGCCTCATTTCTCCGCTAGGCAGTTTAACCGTGGAGTATTTGCCTTCTCTTGCGACCAACTGGGCATATGATCCTGCACTTCTCGCCATCGCTGATCCCTTACCAGGTTTCAACTCAATGTTGTGAATAATCGTACCCAAAGGAATATCCGACAATGGAAGTGCATTACCTACTTCCGGAGGAACCCCCGGCCCCGATACTATCTCGGTACCGACATTAAGATTGGAAGGTGCCAGGATGTATCTCTTTTCGCCATCTGCGTAATGCAGAAGTGCGATCCTTGCGGTACGCATGGGATCATATTCTATGGCGTTGACAGTGGCCTTAACCACATGCTTGTCACGCTTAAAGTCGATGATCCTGAGTTTTTGCTTGTGTCCCCCACCGACATTGCGAATTGTCATCTTACCCTGGCCATTTCTACCACCCTTTCTTTTGTTGGATGATACAAGTGACTTTTCAGGCGTAGATTTAGTGACCTGATCAAATACAGGTGCAGTTCTATATCTCGTTCCGGGGGTTACTGGTCTAAGTTTCTTTACAGCCATGATTATATTCCGCTATAAAAGTCTATCAATTCTCCATCAGCCACCTTTACAATGGCTTTCTTATAAGTAGGCATCTTTCCTGAAATCACTCCTGATTTTGTATATCTGGATTTGGACTTCCCTGAATGAATCATTGTGTTCACTGATTCAACATTCACTCCGTACGCTTTCTCAACAGCCTCCTTAATTTGTATTTTATTGGCTTTCCTATCCACGATGAAGCCATACATGCCATGCTCATTCATCGCCGATACTTTTTCCGTTACTAAAGGTTTAAGTAATACGCTCATCTTAATTAAGTCTTTTTTGGATTACGTCCACAGAGCTTTCAGCCAGAATGATTTGCTCAGCATTCATTAAATCATAGGTATTCAGCTCTTCCGCTACGGCTACGCTGGCATTTGGGAAATTCCTTGATGACAGGTAAATATTCTTATTGTATGAACCCAGAATAAGGAGAGTTTTTTTGCCGTTAGGATGAACTTTAGATAGGATGGCTGCAAAGTCTTTGGTCTTTGGAGCCTCGATATTGAAGTCCTCTAGGATTGTGATCTTTTTATCTTTCGCTCTTGTAGAAAGCACCGATTTGGCTGCAAGTCTTTTGACTTTCTTATTGAGTTTGAAGTCGTAATCCCTGGGCTTTGGTCCAAAGATCGTTCCTCCGCCCCTGAACAAAGGAGACTTAATGCTACCTGCTCTTGCCGTACCTGTTCCTTTCTGTCGTTTGATCTTTTTGGTAGAACCGGCCACTTCGTTGCGCTCCTTCACTTTATGAGTGCCCTGGCGCTGAGCAGCCAGATATTGTTTCACATCCAGATAAACCGCATGCTCATTGGGCTCGATACCGAATATCTTTTTATCGAGCGTTACTTCTCGACCGGTCTCTTCACCTTTAATATTTACAACTGCCAACTTCATTATTTCTCTAGAATTACAAATGAATTTTTAGATCCTGGAATCGCGCCGCTTACAAGAATCAGATTCTTCTCAGGGTAGATCTTCAGTACTCTCAGGTTCAGCACTTTTACCTTGTCCCCTCCTGTCCTTCCGGCCATTTTCAGGCCTTTGAAAACTCTTGAAGGAAAAGAACAGGCACCAATAGAACCAGGTGCTCTTAACCTGTTGTGCTGACCGTGTGTAGACTGACCAACACCACTAAAGCCATGTCTTTTCACAACACCCTGAAATCCTTTACCTTTTGAAGTACCTATTGCATCCAGAAAATCCTGCTCTTTAAATACCTCCTCCACTTTAATAGTATTTCCCAGTACGACTTTGTCTTCAAATTCGGCTCTGAAATCTCTGAACTCGGCAACTTTACTCTTAGGGCTGGTTTTCGCCTTGGCGAAATGTCCTTTCAGTGCTTTTGGCGTATTTTTCTCTTTCCTTTCACCATAAGCAAGCTGAACTGCACGATATCCGTCTTTTTCCAGGTCTCTTACCTGGGTTACAACGCATGGACCAGCTTCAACTAATGTACAGGCGAGGTTTTTTCCGTCCTCATTGTACATGCTTGTCATCCCAATTTTTTTACCAATTATTCCAGGCATTTCACTATTAAATTAGATTTTTACTGTCTCCCAGTAGAAATTTCTTGAAAAAGGACTGCAAAGATAGCAATTTGCAGGTCTGATCAAAAATTTTATATGCTTTTCGACATAAAAAAAGAACCAATTAAAAGCTATCTAAATTGGTTCTTTAGTAAGTGTAAATCTTGATATCTAGACCTTGATCTCTACATCCACTCCGCTAGGTAACTCCAACTTCATAAGTGCATCAACTGTCTTGGCACTGTTTGAATAGATGTCCACCAGTCTTTTGTAAGTACACAGCTGAAATTGCTCTCTGGCTTTTTTGTTTACGTGCGGAGAACGTAGAACAGTGAACTTTTCCTTTACAGTTGGCAAAGGAATGGGTCCGTTTACTACAGCGCCCGTTGTTTTCACAGCTCTTACGATCTTCTCAGAAGACTTGTCAACCAGGTTGTGGTCGTAAGATTTTAGCTTAATTCTGATCTTTTGATTCATCTCTATATCTTTTGTCTCTTAAAGGCTTTATCAATTAACCTTTAACTTTTGCAATCACTTCATCAGCGATATTTCTTGGTACCACATCGTAATGAGCAAACGTTAATGACGCAGTAGCTCTACCTGAACTCATTGTTCTGAGATCAGTCACGTATCCGAACAATTCAGAAAGGGGCACATCGGCTTTGATCACTCCGGAGTTTCCTCTGGTATCCATACCTTTCATGATCCCTCGTCGTCGGTTCAGATCACCTGTAATAGAACCGGTATATTCGTCAGGCGTTACCACCTCAACAGCCATCACAGGTTCCAGAAGGACAGGACTGGCCTTTGAAGCCGCTTCTTTAAATCCTATTCGTGCAGCCATTTCGAAGGACAGCGAATCCGAATCTACATCATGGTACGATCCATGATAAAGCCTTACTTTCATGCTGTCGATCGGATAACCTGCCAATGGACCATTCTTCATGGCTTCGGCAAATCCCTTTTGTACTGCGGGGATGAATTCCTTTGGAATAACACCACCAACGATTTCATTCACAAACTGTAAGCCTTCTCCTTCGAAATCCTTGTCTTTTGGTCCAAGTTCGAAAACGATATCGGCAAATTTACCACGACCTCCGGTCTGCTTCTTGTAAACTTCCTTGTGCTCGACGCTGGACTGGATCGTTTCTTTGTAGGCCACCTGAGGTGCTCCCTGGTTGATCTCTACTTTAAATTCCCGCTTTAGCCTGTCGATAATGATATCCAGGTGAAGCTCTCCCATTCCCCTCAGGATCGTCTGACCGGTTTCATGATCAGTTTCGACCTGGAGCGTCGGGTCTTCTTCTACCAACTTGGAGATCGCAATTCCCAGTTTATCCACATCAGCCTGTTGCTTGGGTTCAATCGCATATCCAATCACCGGCTCAGGGAAGATCATGGATTCAAGGATGATCGGGTTTTTCTCGGCACACAATGTGTCTCCTGTCTTAATGTCTTTAAATCCAACGACAGCTCCGATATCACCCGCATGTAGTGCATCAATTTGATTTTGCTTATTGGCGTGCATCTGGAAGATCCTGGAAATCCTTTCTTTATTACCTGATCTCATGTTAAAAACATAGGATCCGGATTCCAACATCCCTGAATAAGATCTGATGAAACACAGCCTTCCAACAAATGGATCTGTTGCAATTTTGAAAGCCAGCGCTGAGAATGGCTCAGTTACAGAAGGTTTTCTGCTGATTTTTTGCTCAGTGTCGGGATCTGTTCCTACGATGTTGTCTCTATCGAGTGGTGAAGGAAGTAATTCCATCACATAGTTCAACATGGTCTGCACACCCTTGTTTTTGAAAGCAGAACCGCAAAGCATAGGTACAAATGCCAGATCAATGGTTGCTTTTCTAAGGGCCTTGATGATCTCTTCTTCTGTGATAGAATCCGGATCTTCAAAGTATTTCTCCATCAAAGTGTCGTCATACTCTGCTACAGACTCCAATAAATGCTCTCGATACTCAGCCACCTCATCCTTCATGTCCTCCGGAATAGGAACTTCAGAATATGTCATTCCGAAATCATCCTCATTCCAAACCATACCCATGTTGGATACCAGGTCAACAACACCTTTAAAATTTTCTTCTGAACCGATCGGTAACTGAAGAGGAACAGCTTTAGTTCCTAATCTTTCTTTCACCTGCTTACAAACAGCGAGGAAGTCAGCACCCTGCCGGTCCATTTTATTTACGAAACCAATCCTGGCCACCTTATAGTTATCAGCAAGTCTCCAGTTGGTCTCAGATTGGGGTTCTACACCATCAACTGCGCTGAAAAGGAACACCAGCCCGTCCAATACTCTCAAAGATCTGTTTACTTCAACAGTAAAGTCCACGTGACCAGGAGTATCAATGATGTTGATGTGGTATTTGTCTCCTTTGTAATTCCAGAATACGGTGGTAGCTGCGGAGGTAATGGTAATTCCTCTTTCCTGCTCCTGCTCCATCCAGTCCATGGTGGCAGCTCCATCATGTACCTCACCAATTTTGTGGTTTACTCCGGTGTAATAAAGTATACGCTCAGTAGTAGTTGTTTTACCAGCATCAATATGCGCAGCGATGCCAATGTTTCTGGTAAATTTTAAGTCTCTTGCCATTTTAAATTAAAATCTGAAATGAGAAAATGCCTTGTTTGCTTCGGCCATTCTGTGAGTGTCGTCTTTTTTCTTGATTGAAGCGCCTTCTCCTTTAGAAGCTGCAATGATCTCTCCAGCCAATCTTTCCTTCATGGTTTTCTCTCCTCTCAGGCGTGCATATTTGATCATCCACTTAATGCCAAGAGAGATCTTCCTTTCACTCCTTACTTCAACAGGTACCTGAAAGGTAGCTCCCCCCACTCTTCTACTTTTCACTTCCACAGAAGGGGAAACATTACTTAATGCATTTTTCCAAAGCTCCAGGCCGTTTTCTTTTGTCTTTTCCTCCACAATCTTGATTGCATCATAAAAGATTGAATAGGCCACACTCTTTTTTCCCCGCTCCATCAGATTGTTTACAAACTTGGTGACAAGCGTATCCTGATAGATGGGATCAGGTAGGATGTATCTTTTCTTTGGTGAACTCTTTCTCATTACTACAGATTATTTTTTATCCTTTGGCCTCTTTGCTCCGTACTTAGATCTTCTTTGTAATCGGCCATTAACACCGGCAGTATCTAATGCCCCACGGATGATGTGGTATCTCACTCCGGGAAGGTCTTTTACTCTTCCTCCTCTGATGAGTACAATGGAGTGCTCCTGCAGATTGTGTCCTTCACCCGGGATGTAAGCGTTCACCTCTTTACTATTGGTGAGTCGAACCCTGGCCACCTTTCTCATGGCAGAGTTAGGCTTCTTCGGGGTCGTGGTGTATACCCTTGTGCAAACACCTCTTCGCTGCGGACAGCTATCCAATGCTGGCGATTTTGATTTTGAAGTCAGTTTTTTCCTGCCTTTTCTAACTAATTGTTGTATAGTTGGCATTACACTTTTGTTATGTCAATCATTATGTCCCATAATTTGGGGACGCAAAGATAGAAATATTGAATAATTAACACAATGGGAAAAGCAAATCATTTACAGATTTATGCTTCACCCATTGTGCCTCCGAAATTCATGGGAAATTTTGGTATTTCATCTGCCTGTTTTACCTCACCAAAGGTTGCTTCATACTTCTTGATATTATCCTGCAAAGCCGCCAACAATCGTTTGGCATGCTCGGGAGTAATAACAATCCTTGATTTCACCTTGGCTTTGGGGACTCCGGGCATGAGACGGATAAAATCGATGACAAACTCACTACTTGAATGAGCGATCATTGCCAGGTTAGCATATACACCTTCTGCTGTCTCTTCCGACAGCTCGATGTTTATCTGGTTTCCCTGCTTCTTTTTATCGTCCTTTTTTTCCTCCATCTCAGGCTTCGTACTCCTTCGATCTTTCAAACTCTTCCCTGGAGGAAACGAGATTCTCATACTCCTCCGTGGATGTTACGATCTTATTCTGGAATTTCCTGATTCCTGTACCTGCCGGGATCAAATGACCGACAATGACATTTTCCTTTAATCCAATCAGATGATCTGCCTTTCCTTTGATAGAAGCTTCACTCAGTACTTTGGTTGTTTCCTGGAATGATGCCGCGGAAATGAAACTCTCGGTTCCCAGAGATGCCTGAGTGATCCCCTGGAGGATCGGTTGTGAAACCGCTGCCTCAGCATTTCTTACCTCTACAAGTTTCATGTCCTTTCTCTTAAGGATAGAGTTCTCATCCCGCAGTTTCCTGCTGGTGATGATCATCCCCGCTTTCAGCGATTCAGAGTCTCCCGGATCAGAAATCACTTTTTTATCCAGAATGTTGTCGTTTTCTTCCATGAATGCAAAACGATCAACAACCTGATTGGTAAGGAAATTGGTATCACCGGCATCAATGATGATCACCTTCTGCATCATCTGCCGTACGATGGTCTCAATGTGCTTATCATTAATCTTAACACCCTGAAGACGGTAAACCTCCTGGATCTCATTCACCAGGTACTCCTGTACTGCAGTCGGACCTTTGATGGCCAGAATATCCGCTGGTGTAATGGCACCGTCGGACAGCGGATCTCCCGCTTTGACAAAGTCATTATCCTGAACAAGGATGTGTTTAGATAAAGGCACCAGATATCTTTTCTTCACACCGTCTTTAGACTCGATGAAAATTTCCCTGTTACCCCGCTTGATTCCTCCGTAGGTAACCACACCATCAATTTCACTTACTACTGCAGGATTGGACGGATTACGAGCTTCAAACAATTCGGTAACCCTTGGAAGACCTCCTGTAATATCACGTGACTTACCGGTCTTACGAGGGATCTTTGCAATTACCTGACCCGCTTTTACGGTATCACCTTTTGAGACGGACAGGTGAGCTCCTACCGGAATATTGTATCCTTTCGAATCATTTTTACCTTCAACGATGATGGCCGGATTCTTGGATTTATCTTTAGTATCGATGATAACCTTTTCTCTGTGACCAGTCTGTTCGTCGGATTCCTCTTTGAAAGTAATACCTTCAATGATCGCTTCGAAATCGATCTTGCCATCAAATTCGGAAAGGATTACAGCGTTGTAAGGATCCCAGAAACAGATTTCATCGCCTTTGCTGACCTTATCTCCGTCTTTTACTTTCAGAATCGCACCATAAGGAACATGATTTGCGATCAAAACCCGCTCTTTCTTGGCGTCCATGATCTTCACCTCACCGGAACGACCCATGGCAACTTTGATCTTCTTACCTTCCTCATCGGTAGAATCAACGGTTCTCAATTCGTCAAACTCGATGATTCCATCAAACTTGGCTTTGATGTTGGCATCAACAGCAATGTTTGACGCTGTACCACCCACGTGGAAGGTTCTCAGTGTAAGCTGAGTACCAGGCTCTCCGATGGACTGGGCTGCAATCACGCCGACAGACTCGCCAATATGAGCCATATTACCTGTAGAAAGATTCCTACCGTAACACTTGGCACAAACACCCTGCTTAGACTCACAGGTAAGTACTGACCTGATCTCTACTTCTTCAATGCTTGTATTATAGTCAATTCGCTCTGCGATTTCCTCGGTGATCTCTCCACCGGACTCAACAATAAGTTCTTCAGAAATCGGATCATAGATATCATGCACAGATACCCGTCCAAGAATTCTTTCGGACAGGGCCTCAACTACCTCTTCATTGTCTTTTAATGCAGAAACAGAAAGACCTCTTAGCGTACCGCAGTCCGCATCATTCACGACCACATCCTGAGCCACGTCTACCAGTCGTCTGGTGAGGTATCCGGCATCAGCCGTCTTAAGGGCTGTATCCGCCAGACCTTTTCTTGCTCCGTGGGTAGAGATGAAGTATTCAATTACATCCAGTCCTTCCTTGAAATTGGACAGGATCGGGTTTTCAATGATCTCACCTACGGATCCCTGAAGGTTCTTTTGTGGCTTGGCCATCAATCCTCTCATACCTCCAAGCTGTCTGATCTGCTCACGGGAACCTCGTGCACCTGAGTGCATCATCATATAGATGGAATTAAAGCCCTGATTGTCTTCTTCCAGTTGCTTCATCAAAGTATTTGTCAGCTGGGTATTGGTACGTGTCCAGATGTCGATCACCTGATTGTATCGCTCGTTATCGGTGATCAATCCCATGAGGTAATTGTTCCATACGGCTTCAACTTCCTCTTTTGCCTGGGTAACCAAAGGATCTTTCTCATCCGGAACTTTAATGTTGTCCAGTCCCATGGAAAGTCCTCCTTTGTAAGCCATCTGGAAACCAAGCTCTTTAATATCATCCAGGAAGTGAGCTGTTGCTGACATTCCACAGATCTTGAAGACAGTTGAGATGATCTTTTGCAGCTTTTTCTTGGTCAGAAGTTCATTGACGAAACCAACTGCTTCAGGCACATACTGATTGAACAAAACCCTTCCGGCTACTGTCTCAATGATTTGAGTCTCAAGTGTGCCGTCTTCTTTTCTGACTTTTGTTCGAACCTTGATGTATGCATGCTTGGAGATCTTGCCTTCATTGATCGCAATAATGACTTCTTTGGCATTGTAGAATATTTTGCCTTCTCCAGCTACTTTTTCCTCATCGGTACTTTTTCTTCCTTTTGTGATGTAATAAAGTCCGAGTACCATATCCTGCGAAGGCACGGCAATTGGCGCCCCATTGGCAGGGTTCAGAATATTATGAGTAGAAAGCATCAACAACGAAGCTTCCAGGATCGCTTCATGACCAAGCGGAACGTGAACAGCCATCTGGTCACCATCAAAGTCAGCGTTAAAGGCAGTACATACCAATGGGTGCAGCTGAATGGCTTTTCCTTCGATAAGCTTTGGTTGAAATGCCTGAATACCCAATCTGTGTAGTGTAGGGGCCCGGTTGAGTAGAACCGGATGACCTTTCAGTACATTCTCCAGAATATCCCAAACAACAGGATCCTTACGATCCACAATCTTCTTGGCTGACTTAACGGTTTTTACAATCCCTCGTTCGATCAGCTTTCTGATGATGAAGGGCTTAAATAGCTCAGCAGCCATGTCTTTAGGAAGACCACACTCATGCATCTTTAATTCAGGACCAACAACGATTACAGATCGTCCTGAATAATCGACACGCTTACCCAGCAGGTTCTGACGGAAACGACCCTGTTTTCCTTTCAGCATATCGCTCAAGGACTTCAATGCCCTGTTTCCATCCGAACGGACGGCATTTACTTTCCTTGAATTGTCAAAAAGTGAGTCAACAGCTTCCTGAAGCATCCTCTTTTCATTTCGAAGGATTACCTCAGGCGCTTTGATATCAATTAATCTTTTCAATCGGTTATTTCGAATGATCACCCTCCTGTAAAGGTCATTCAAGTCGGAGGTTGCAAACCTTCCACCATCCAATGGCACCAATGGACGTAATTCCGGCGGGATAACAGGCACCATCTTGATGATCATCCATTCCGGTTTGTTCTCAATCCTTGTTCGTGCATCCCTGAATGCCTCAACGACTCGCAATCTTTTCAACGCTTCAGCCTTTCTTTGCTGAGAAGTGTCAGTTGCAGCCTGATGTCTTAGCTGATAAGACATCTCATCCAGTTCCAGCCTTGAAAGCAACATCTCGAGTGCATCAGCCCCCATTTTTGCAATGAACTTGGTGGGATCCTCATCATCAAGCATCTGATTTTCTCTTGGAAGCTTATCTAAAATATCCAGGTATTCTTCCTCGGTAAGGAAGTCCAACTGGCTGATACCATCTTCCTCTTTTACTCCGGGTTGGATAACGATATACCTCTCATAGTAGATGATCTGATCCAGTTTCTTGGTCGGTAATCCAAGCAGATACCCAATCTTGTTCGGTAAGGACCTGAAATACCATATATGAGCGACAGGGACGACCAGCTCAATGTGTCCCATTCTTTCTCTTCTGACCTTCTTTTCAGTGACTTCAACACCACATCTGTCACAAATAATCCCTTTATACCTGATCCTCTTGTATTTGCCACAGTGACATTCCCAGTCTTTGACAGGTCCGAAAATACGTTCACAAAACAATCCCCCCATTTCGGGCTTATATGTCCTGTAATTGATTGTTTCGGGCTGGGTAACCTCTCCGTGAGAACTTTCTAAGATAGACTCAGGTGAAGCAAGGCTGATCGTGACTTTTGAAAAGTCAAGGTTCAATTTTTTATTTTTTCTAAATGCCATATTTATGATCTATAGATGACCCCCGCCAGAGGCAGGGGCAATTTATTTTTATTAATCAAGCGTAATTTCAAGTGCCAATCCACGAAGTTCATGGACCAAAACATTGAATGATTCCGGAATGTTCGGCTTCTGCATATTTTCACCTTTTACAATGGCTTCATACGCCTTGGCCCTTCCAATTACATCATCAGATTTGATGGTAAGAATTTCCTGAAGAACATGAGCTGCTCCGAATGCTTCAAGCGCCCACACCTCCATTTCACCGAACCTCTGACCACCGAACTGTGCTTTACCACCCAATGGTTGCTGAGTGATCAATGAGTAAGGTCCAATACTTCTGGCGTGCATCTTGTCGTCAACAAGGTGACCAAGTTTCAACATATATGCCACACCGACAGTAATTGGCTGATCGAATCTATCACCGGTTAATCCATCATACAGGAAGGTCCTGCCGAATGAAGGTAAACCTGCTTCGGTCAATTCACTCTGAACTTCCTCTTCAGTAGCTCCGTCAAAAATCGGCGTTGCATACTTTCTACCAAGTTTTAAACCTGCCCAGCCAAGGACTGTTTCATAGATCTGACCAATGTTCATCCTCGAAGGAACACCCAGCGGATTCAGTACGATATCCATTGGTGTACCGTCTTCGGTAAATGGCATGTCTTCCTCACGCACAATCTTGGCCACAACACCTTTATTACCATGTCGTCCAGCCATCTTGTCACCCACTTTCAGTTTACGTTTCTTGGCTACATAAACCTTGGCTAACTGCACAATTCCGGCAGGAAGTTCATCACCGACCTCAAGGGTAAAACGCTCACGTTTGAAGATCCCTGAGATCTCATTTCGTTTGCTCATGTAATTTTTCACCAGCCTGTAAACCTGTGCATTGGTCTCTTCATCCGTCGTCCAGTTTTCAATGATCAGGTCGGATATCAGATTCGCTTCTTCAGGGACATTATAGTTACTTTCATCCCTGTAAATGTTTCTGTCAGGGAAAAGATTAGCTTCTATATTCTTTCGACTGAACTTAGTTCCCTTAGAAAATACCTCCTCACCAAATTTGTGTTTGATCCCCTGGCACGTTTTGCCATCAAGTACCTTGGTAAGCTTTTCAATCATCTGAACTCTCACTTCGGTCAGCTGCTGACTGTATTTGCTCTTCAAAAGATCAACTTCCTTCTTGGTTCGGGTTCTCAGATCCTTGTCTTTCTTAGGCCTGGAGAATAGCTTGGTGTCGATTACAACACCCCGTAAAGAAGGCGATGCCTTCAATGAAGCGTCTTTGACATCCCCTGCCTTATCACCGAAGATCGCTCGGAGAAGCTTTTCTTCAGGCGTAGGATCGGATTCTCCTTTGGGAGTGATCTTACCAATAAGTATGTCTCCTTCTTTGACCTCCGCTCCAATTCTGATAATTCCATTTTCGTCAAGATTTTTGACGGCTTCCTCACTCACGTTGGGAATCTCTGAAGTCAGCTCCTCTTCTCCTCTTTTTGTATCTCTCACCTCAAGCTCAAATTCCTCGATGTGGATGGAAGTGAAGATATCTTCTCTAACAACTTTTTCGGAGATGACGATCGCATCCTCAAAGTTGTATCCCTGCCATGGCATGTAAGCCACCAAAAGGTTTCTTCCAAGGGCCAACTCACCATTCTCAGTAGCAAAACCTTCGCAAAGTGGCTGACCTTTTACGACCTTTTGACCCTTCTTCACGATTGGTTTCAGATTGATACAGGTATCCTGGTTGGTTCGTCTGAACTTGGTGAGTTTGTATTCCCTGCTGGATCCATCGAAAGAGACCAGCTCTTGTTCTGGCGACTTTTCATAGTTCACCACGATCCTGTTGGAATCCACCCGCTCGATCACTCCATTACCTTCGGCTATGATCAATGCCCTGGAATCGATGGCGACCCTGTCTTCCAGTCCAGTTCCTACAATAGGAGCCTGTGGCTTCAACAAAGGAACAGCCTGACGCTGCATGTTTGATCCCATCAGGGCTCTGTTTGCATCGTCATGTTCCAGGAATGGGATCATCGAAGCAGCCACCGATACGATTTGATTCGGTGCTACATCCATATATTTCAGATCCTTGGGATCTACTACCGGGAAGTCACCTTCAAACCTGGCCTTCACCCGGTCGTTTACAAACTCTCCGTTATCTTTTAATGGTGCATTGGCCTGAGCAATGTTGAATGTATCTTCTTCTTCAGCAGTCAGATATTTAACATTTCCAGTCATATCTACCGTTCCACCTTCCACATCACGGTAAGGTGTTTCAATGAATCCCATCTGATTCACTTTGGCGTGAACGCAGAGTGAAGAGATCAATCCAATGTTCGGTCCTTCCGGTGTTTCAATGGTACATAACCTTCCATAGTGGGTGTAGTGAACATCCCGAACTTCGAATCCTGCTCGTTCACGGGATAGTCCTCCGGGCCCAAGTGCAGACATTCTTCGCTTATGCGTGATCTCTGCAAGCGGGTTGGTCTGATCCATGAACTGGGACAGCTGGTTGGTCCCGAAGAAAGAGTTAATCACAGAAGAAAGCGTTCTGGCGTTGATGAGGTCTACGGGTTTGAAGTCCTCATTGTCTCTCACGTTCATTCTTTCCCTGATGGTTCTTGCCATTCTGGAAAGACCCACTCCAAATTGAGTATAAAGCTGTTCGCCAACAGTTCTTACTCTTCTGTTACTCAGGTGGTCGATATCATCAACAACCGCACGGCTATTGATCAGACCGATCAGATATTTGACAATGAGAATGATATCCTCTGTTGTCAGTACCCTTGTTTCGTAGCTGATATTAAGTCCAAGCTTTTTATTGATCCTGTATCTTCCTACTTCACCGAGATCGTATCTCTTATCGCTAAAGAAGAGGCTTTGGATAATATCGCGTGCAGTTTGTTCATCCGGAGCATCTGTATTTCTCAGCTGACGATAGATCTGCTCAACTGCTTCTTTTTCTGAGTTAGAATTATCCTTTTGCAGGGTGTTGTAGATGATGGAGTAATCAGCCACGTTAACATCTTTCCTATGAAGGATAATTGATTTCGTACCGGACTCAAGGATGGTGTCTACATCATCTTCCGAGACGATACCATCTCTTTCAATCAATACCTCATTTCTGTCAATGGATACCACTTCGCCGGTATCTTCATCTACGAAATCTTCTGTCCAGGTTCTCAGGACCCTGGCTGCCAGCCTTCGGCCCACGACTTTCTTCAGTTCTTTTTCGGTAGCCTCTACTTCTTCGGAGAGTCCAAACAGATCAAGGATGAGCTTATCAGAGCCATAACCAATGGCACGGAGCAATGTTGTTACAGGGAATTTCTTTTTCCTGTCGATGTAAGCATACATCACATTATTTACATCCGTAGCAAATTCAATCCACGAACCTTTGAAAGGGATGATTCGGGCGGAATAAAGTAGCGTACCGTTTGTATGTTTGCTTTGAGCGAAAAATACTCCTGGCGACCTGTGCAGCTGTGATACAATGACTCTTTCAGCACCATTGATCACAAAGGAGCCTTTAGAGGTCATGTAAGGGATGTTACCCAGAAAAACCTCCTGTTCGATGGTTTCAAAATCCTCATTTTCTTCATCGTTGCAAAGGAGTCTCAACTTTGCCTTAAGGGGTACAGAATAGGTTAGACCTCTCTCGATGCTTTCTTCAACTGAGTATTTTGGGGGGTCGACCGTGTAATCAACAAACTCAAGAACAAAGTTCTCTCTTGAGTCAGTGATCGGGAAGTTCTCCATAAATACTTTGTAGAGACCTTCATCTTCCCTGTTTTCAGAGGGTGTATCCAACTGGAAAAAGTCTTCGAAAGACTTGAGCTGAACATCAAGAAAATCAGGGTAATCGATAACTGATTTTATAGAGGAGAAATTAATTCTCCCGTTTTTTATATTCGCCAAAGCTATGTTTGTTTTAATTCTAAATAATGGTCAAACAACAGGTAAAATGTATACAAACAGCAAAAGACCTGACTCCAATGTTGGTTGGGACCAGGCCTGCGCCATGTTGAAAAATGTTTATTTATTTTAATTCGACCTCAGCACCAGCTTCCTCAAGCTGCTTTTTAAGTGCATCTGCCTCGTCTTTGTCCACACCTTCTTTCACTGGCTTAGGTGCTCCATCAACAAGCTCTTTAGCTTCTTTTAGTCCAAGACCTGTCAATTCCTTAACAAGTTTAACAACAGCCAGTTTGGCACCACCCGGTGATTTAAGGATAACATCGAAAGATGATTTTTCCTCTTCTCCGCCTCCACCAGCAGCATCTCCACCAGCAGCACCAGCAACCATTACAGGCCCAGATGCAGCAGGTTCAATACCATACTCGTCTTTAAGGATATTTGCCAACTCGCTAACTTCTTTAACCGAAAGGTTTACTAATTGCTCTGCGAACGCTTTTAAATCTGCCATTTTAAATTAATAGTTAATCTTTTGTGTAATAATTTATTCTCTTTCTGAAAGTGTTTTGACAATACCAGCAAGCTTGTGTTCTCCGCTTTTAAGAAGAGAGATAACCTCCTTGGCCGGTGATTGTAGTAAATTGATAACCTCGCCAATAAGTTCCTCTTTAGACTTAAGCTTACTTAAAAACTCAAGTTGTTCCTCACCAACGAAAATATCTGAATCTATGGAAGCAGCCTTAAATTTCGGCCGATCCTGAGGATCAGCCTTTTTATAGTCTTTGATCAGCTTGGCAGGTGCACTGGCGTTTTCCTTTACGAACATAATTCCTGAAACACCTTTCAATGCTTCATCCAGTTTGGGATTCCCCCATTCCAGAGACTCAAGTGCCTTCTTTATCAATGTATTTTTTGCCACCCGATATTCGATACCCTGCTTAAAACACATCGCACGAAACTTGTTAATTTCAGCCACGCTCAGTCCGGAGGTATCTGTAATATAGTAATGGTCTGAACCCTGAAATTTTTCAGTCAAACCGGCAATAACCTGTGCTTTTTCCTCTCTTGTCATGACGATAATCCTGCTACGCTATTTTTATCAATGTTGATTCCTTTGCTCATTGTGCTGGACATGGAGATGGATCTGAAGTATGCTCCCTTTGCAGATGCAGGCTTCAGTTTAGCAATGGTCTGAAGCATCTCAGCAGCATTTTCCCTGATCTTGTCCGCATCGAATGATGCTTTTCCGATGTTGGTATGAATGATCCCGAATTTATCTACCTTGAAATCAATCTTACCTGCTTTAACTTCTTTCACAGCCTGTCCGATGTCCATGGTAACCGTACCCGATTTTGGGTTTGGCATCAATCCTCTTGGACCCAGTACACGGCCAAGTTTACCTACTTTAGCCATCACTGTAGGCATCGTGACAATTACATCGATATCTGTCCAGCCGCCTTCAATCTTTTCTATGTAGTCATCAAGTCCCACATGGTCAGCTCCGGCAGCCTTTGCTTCTTCTTCCTTATCAGGCGTACATAATGCGAGAACCCTGACGTCCTTACCTATACCGTGTGGCAAAGACACCACACCTCTAACCATCTGATCTGCCTTCTTAGGGTCTACACCAAGGCGTATATCCAGATCTATCGAGGCATCAAATTTGGTGAAAGTGATCTCCTTCACCAGTTTAGAGGCATCTTCGAGTGAGTATTCCTTTTCGGTATCGACTAACTCTGCTGCTTTCTTTTGATTTTTTGTCAGTTTTCCCATCTCTTTATTGTGGTGCCTGTCCGGTCACTTTAATTCCCATACTTCTAGCCGTACCTGCTACCTGTTTCATCGCGGATTCAATTTTGAATGCGTTGAGGTCCGGCATTTTGGTTTCTGCAATGGTCTTGATCTGATCCCAGGTCACACTTCCAACCTTAGCCCGGTTAGATTCCGCGGAACCTTTTTTGATCTTAGCAGCCTCCATCAGCAATACTGCTGCAGGAGGAGTCTTGATGATAAAATCAAAGGACTTATCTGAATATATGGTCACTACTACCGGGAGTACCTGACCCTGCTTATCCTGTGTCCGTGCATTGAATTGCTTACAGAACTCCATGATGTTGACACCTTTAGCACCAAGTGCCGGTCCAACCGGAGGTGAGGGGTTTGCTGCACCACCTCTGACCTGTAGCTTTAAATAACCTGAGATCTCCTTAGCCATTTATTTAATCTTGTTTTTCGACCTGTATATAATTTAATTCCACAGGTGTATTTCTTCCAAAAATCTTTACTGTCACATTTAGCTTCTTACGGTCTTCGAATACTTCTTCCACAGTTCCCGTAAATCCACTGAATGGTCCATCCATTACTTTTACAGTCTCCCCTACTATATAAGGTGTAACTAACTTCTCTTCATACTCCTCCGCTTCGTCTACTCTTCCCAAAATCCTGTTCACCTCGTTTTGACGCAATGGCACAGGATCTTTTAAAGCACTGGTACCTCCTTCACCCAAAAACCCGATCACATCAGGGGTATTGGTGATGATGTGCTGGGTCTCTCCATTAGAAAGATCAGCCTGTATCAGCACATATCCCGGAAAGAAGTTGCGTTCTCTTACCCTTTTCTTCCCGTTCCTCATCTCGTAGACCTTCTCGGAAGGAATTAACACCTGGGGAACAAGATTTTCTATCTCATTCCGGGCAATCTCCTGCTCCAGATAATTTTTTACCCTTTTTTCACGGCCACTGATCGCCCTAACCACATACCATTTATAATCCGACATTCTAAAAAGCGTTATAGAACCAATCCATACCGTTTTGAAAAGAATAGTCAAAAACACCAATCAACAGCGCGAAGATCAATGATGCCACAAGCACTAAAACACTGCTATTCTGCAGTTCAGAGTACTTTGGCCAAGTCACTTTTGTCAATAACTCGTCGTACGCTTCCTTAAAAAATGTAATGACTTTACTCATCTATCTGTTCGTTGCACGGGAGGAGGGACTCGAACCCCCAACCAACGGTTTTGGAGACCGCTACTCTACCAATTGAGCTACACCCGTAAAGGTAGCAGCCCAAAAAGGACTGCAAATTTAGATTAATCAGCTTGTATAAACAAAAGAGATCGCGAAAATAATTCCACGATCTCCTGAAGCTTTAAAAACCTTAGTCGAGAATTTCAGTAACCTGTCCTGAACCTACAGTTCTACCGCCTTCTCTGATCGCAAATCGCAATCCCTTTTCCAGCGCAACTTTGTTGATAAGGTTTACTTCGATGGTAACATTGTCACCTGGCATAACCATTTCAACATTTTCAGGAAGTTTGATCTCCCCGGTCACGTCGGTTGTTCTCAGGTAGAATTGAGGACGATATTTGTTGAAGAATGGAGTGTGACGACCACCTTCTTCTTTTGACAGGACGTATACTTCTGCCTTAAACTTGGCGTGAGGAGTTACTGATCCTGGCTTGCAGATGATCATTCCTCGTCGGATATCATCTTTTTCAATACCTCTAAGAAGAAGACCTACGTTATCTCCGGCCTCACCTCTGTCGAGGATCTTTCTAAACATCTCAACTCCAGTGATTGTGGATTTCAGTCCTTCTGCGCCCATACCAATGATATCAACAGCATCTCCCGAGTTGATCACACCTCTTTCGATTCTTCCGGTAGCAACAGTTCCACGACCTGTGATTGAGAATACGTCCTCAACAGGCATAAGGAAATCCTTATCGATAGCTCTTTCAGGAATTGGGATGTACTCATCTACAGCTTTCATCAGCTCCTCTACTTTTTCCACCCACTTGGCTTCTCCGTTAAGAGCTCCTAATGCTGATCCCTGGATCACAGGAATTTCATCACCCGGGAATTCGTAATCAGAAAGTAGTTCCCTGATTTCCATTTCCACAAGCTCCAATAGCTCAGGATCATCAACGAGGTCTACTTTGTTCATAAATACAACCAAAGCAGGTACACCTACCTGACGGGAAAGAAGAATATGCTCACGGGTTTGTGGCATTGGACCGTCAGTTGCAGCAACCACAATGATAGCTCCATCCATCTGGGCAGCACCTGTTACCATGTTTTTTACATAATCCGCGTGACCAGGGCAATCAACGTGTGCATAGTGACGAGATTCAGTCTGATACTCGATGTGCGACGAGTTGATTGTGATACCCCGCTCTTTTTCCTCCGGTGCGTTATCGATCGAAGAGAAGTCTTTAAGTTCTGCCAGTCCTTTACCTGCAAGTACTGAAGAAATTGCTGCGGTAAGCGTTGTTTTACCATGGTCTACGTGACCAATGGTTCCAATATTAACATGCGGTTTTGAACGATCAAAGGTTTCTTTAGCCATGTCTGATAATCCTCAATTTAGATTCTAATTATTTATTTCTACTATTTTTAAATACTTCAAGTCATCTGAAACGGACATTGTCCTTCTTCAAATTATATCATGCTCAAAAAGCATCTTTCAACTTTAGAGCCGATGACGGGAATTGAACCCGTGACCTCTTCCTTACCAAGGAAGTGCTCTACCTCTGAGCTACATCGGCTTTAACCGATTTTGTCAGACAATGTCTGAGACCATCGGAATTGCTAAACTCTTTGAGTTCAGCATTTTTGAACCAAAGAGCCCAAAGACCCCAGCTAACCAGGGATTTGAGCGGGCGACCAGGTTCGAACCGGCGACCTACAGCTTGGAAGGCTGTCGCTCTACCAACTGAGCTACGCCCGCTTGTGTACACCATCACTTTATCTTAACACTAAGCTTTGGTATTCACGGACCTCCAACACCTAGGGTTTCGGAGGACGCAGTGGGGGGAGAAGGATTCGAACCTTCGAAGACATAAGTCAACGGATTTACAGTCCGTCCCAGTTGGCCGCTTTGGTATCCCCCCGATCTCAATAAATCAAAAAATACTTTCCCTTCTGACGGACTGCCCGAAAAAGGGAATGCAAAATTATACGGATTTTTATTATATTCAAATTTTTGATTTGATATTATAAAAAGTGATAAAATTGAAGACGTGAAATAATTATCACACATAATGTCTTTTAACAATTTATAATCTTCCCCATGAAACTGACCTGCACCATCAACAATGACGAATCCGTAACACTGGAACTCCATGGGCAAAGAACCATGATTGAAGGCAAAGAAGTGAATTATCAGCTGCTCAAAAGGAAAGCTGATGAATTCCAATTACTGATAGGTGCTGATGCCTACGACATTAGGGTGCTGGCGGTAGAAGGAAGCCATGTCTGGCTCCTGATTGACGATTACGAAGTAAAGATTGAAACCAGAAATGAGCTGGACCTGATGATGGTTAAATTAGGTGTGGACGACCGTTCGATGGCTGGAAATGCTGAAATACTGGCCCCGATGCCAGGCACTATCCTGGACATCATAGTTGCTCCCGGGCAAATGGTGAAAAGCGGAGACAGCCTGCTGGTCCTCAACGCTATGAAAATGGAAAATGTGATCAAGTCACCGGGTGACGGACAGGTAGATCAGGTACTTGTTTCAACCGGAGATAATGTAAATAAAAATCAGGTGCTCGTTTCTTTTAAGGCATAGGTCAAGTTTTTTAGGGCTACCTAGCTGAAACTTTATATTTTTGTGAGGTTTGAACCTAATGATGACTTAACTGCCTAATGAAATATAAACGTATTCTCCTTAAGCTCAGTGGTGAAGCACTGATGGGATCCAAAGACCATGGAATTGATTCAGAAAGACTGGAGCAATACGCACAAGAGATATTAAGAGTTCACGATGCCGGTATACAACTGGCCATCGTCATCGGCGGAGGCAATATATTCCGAGGTGTGGATGGTGAAAGATCCGGCATTGACAGGGTGCAGGGAGACTATATGGGCATGCTGGCCACAGTGATCAATGCCATGGCGCTACAGAGCTCACTGGAAAAACACGGAATGTATACCCGATTGATGTCGGGATTGAAGATGGAGCAGGTATGTGAGCCATTTATCCGAAGGAGAGCCATTAGGCATCTGGAAAAAAACAGAATTGTTATTTTCGGTGCCGGGATCGGAAACCCATATTTCACGACGGATTCAACAGCGAGTCTCAGGGCCATAGAAATAGAGGCCAATGTGGTACTTAAGGGAACCAGGGTTGATGGTGTTTATACGGCAGACCCGGAGAAGGTTCCTGACGCTGAAAAGTATCAGACACTTTCCTTTCAGGAAGCTTACGAAAAAGGATTAAACATCATGGATATGACTGCATTTACCCTGTGTATGGAAAATGATCTGCCAATTATTGTTTTTGATATGAATAAACCCGGAAATCTCAATAAGATCATCGAAGGTGAGAATGTAGGAACTTTAATTAACTAAAAAGATAAAATCATAACAATGGAGGATATAGACTTCTTACTGGAGCACGCGGAAGAAATGATGGACAAGGCTGTCAAACATCTGACCGGCGAACTCTCAAGGATCAGGGCCGGCAAAGCCACCCCCAATATGCTTGATGGTGTGGAGGTTGAATACTACGGCTCCATGAGTCCGCTTAATCAAATTGCTTCAGTAACCACCCCTGACGGACGTACCATTGCCATCAAACCCTGGGAATCCAAGATGATCCCTGAAATTGAAAGGGCCATCATCAATAGTGATCTTGGACTCAATCCGCAAAATGATGGTGAGTTGATCCGTATCAACATCCCGGCTTTAACTGAAGAACGCAGGCTGGCTCTTGTAAAACAAGCCAAAGCTGAAGCTGAAAACGGCAAGGTGAGTATAAGAAATGCGAGGAAGGAAGTGAATGACTCCCTGAAGAACCTTTTGAAAGAAGGAACCGCCGAAGACCTTGTGAAAAGCGCTGAGGAGGAAGTTCAGAGACTGACTGACCAGTATGTCGAAAAGATTGATAAGCTTCTCGCAGCAAAGGAGAAGGATATTATGACCGTGTAATATCCGGACTCAGATAAATAGTTTCTTTGCTTCAATCCTTTGCCTTACTCTTTCGGGAACCAGATATTTAATGGATTTATTCTGCCGGATCAGATTTCTGATCAGAGTAGCTGAAATGTCCATTCGGGGGGCATCGATCATGCGTACGTTCGGATGATCTTTCAACTTGGAGTCCGGAGCATTGGGACGCGGATAGACGATCAAACCAAAGTTATCGAGGATCTGCTTGTAGTTTTTCCATTTGGGAAGCGCGGCAAGGTTGTCTTCTCCGATAATGAGATTGAAATAATGGTCCGGATGCTTTTGTGCAAGGACTGTCAGCGTCTGAACCGTATAGCTTGGTCTGGGTAAATTGAACTCAATATCACTCACCCTGAAATGATAATCCTCGGTGATCGCTGCCTGCACCAGATCATAGCGATCAAATTCATGCAATAAATTCTTATTTGCTTTAAGCGGATTTTGCGGGGATACGATAAACCATACCTGATCCATGTCTGTGGTCTCATGGACAATATTGGCAATGATCAGGTGGCCGATGTGTATGGGATTGAATGACCCAAAGAAAAGTCCAATGTTCATTTTTCGTTGATGAATTTAAGGATCTTTTCCCTAATCTCGCTGACTGCAACATCCAGATCCTTGTTTACAAGGATATAATCAAATTCATTGGCACGTTGCATTTCCTTCCAGGCTTTTTCTATCCTTACATTTAATTGTTGGTCACTTTCAGTATTCCGCCCCCGCAACCTGGTCTTTAAGGTTTCCAGATCATCCACTTTTACGAACACGGATAGCGCATCTTCCGCAAAGATCTTTTTCAGGTTTAGCCCCCCCACAACATCAATATCGAAAACTACATGCTGGCCATTCTTCCAGATCCGATCCACTTCAGATTTTAATGTTCCGTAAAATAGTCCCGGATACACCTCTTCCCATTCATAAAATGCTCCTTCTGCAATTTTTGACCTGAATTGATCCTGTGAAAGGAAATAATAATCTCTTCCGTCCAGTTCCGCATTTGCCCGGGGACTTCTGGTAGTAGCGGAAATAGAAAAACTTAACTGATGAATTTCACTGAGTAAACGCCTGACAATTGTTGTCTTGCCGGCTCCCGATGGAGCTGAAAATATTAAAGCCTTACCTCCGATGGATTTTTCAGGCACTTTCGAAGATCTTTCTTCTGATTTCAGAAGCCAGACCTCCAGGCACCGGCTGCATGGTAATTTTGGTTTTTATCAGTATTCTGATCTCTTTCTCAAGTTGATAGTGCTGCAGACAAAATACACATCTGTCCACGTGGGCATTAAGGTAAGCTTCCTGTTCTTTGGTAGCCTCGTTGTCCAACATGAGTTGTAAGATTTCGAGGTACTTACCGCAACCGGAATTGTTCACCTTATCCGTCGTATCTTCCATCAGGTGATAAAATTATTTCAACTAAGTAAACAAAAATTATTTATATCCCATACTATCAGCGTATGACTTGAGCTTTTCCTTGAGTAGATTCCTGGCTCTGTGCAACCTTGAACGCACAGTACCTATGGGGATATCCAGTATTTTGGACATCTCTTCGTAGGTAAATCCTTCAAGATCACATAAGATAATTACAGTTCTGAAGTCAACCGCCAGTGAATTAAGGGCATTGCTCACTTCATCACCCATCATATCCTTGAGTGAATCTACTCTAAGATCAACTGTCTTATTGCTATCAACATCATCTGAATTGTAGAAGTTCTCTACTTCCTGATAATCAACTTTGGAAGGTTCCTTACTTTTCTTCCTAAAGTCGTTGATGAAACTATTTTTTAGGATCCTATACAACCATGCTTTCGCATTTGTACCTCGCTGAAATGAATTAATAAACCGGTAAGCTTTCATGTACGTATCCTGTACCAGATCCTTTGCATCGTCCTCGTCAAAGGTCAGGCGGTAGGCAAAATTGTACATAGCATCTATATTAGGAAGGAATTCTTTATCAAAGATTTCCATCCTGGTCCTCTCCGGATATTGAAATTTCACCCGTTTTTCCTTATCGTTATTTTCTATTACTTCCTGATTACTCATATGTAATGTCGAGAATACTGACAACATACCATCTAAATACTTTAAATGTATCTACATGGTTTATACGATAAAATAAACATATAGTTTATAATAAATCTAAATAAGCAAAATGCTAATTTTTGTATGTATTGTAGCAAATTGATGTGAAATAGATTTGTTTTGAAATTTTTATGAATAAAAAGGCCCCACAGATCTATTTTCATGTTGGTTTGGGAAAAACCGCCTCCACTTACCTGCAGCATCGGGTATTTCCATACTTCAAGGGTATCAAATACATACCTACAAACCAATACAAGAAATCCCTCAGAATAATAGAAAAAGGTGGATCCGCCAAATACCTTGTTTCGAGGGAGTTTGACCGCCAGTTTGAGGACGAGGTGAAGTGGTTCTGCTCAGTCCATCCTGACGCGCATATTATTGTTGTCTTCAGAAAGCAGGACAAGTGGATCCTTTCTCAATACAAAAGGCACGTGAAAGGCGGATTTTACAAAGAATTTAAGGACTTCATCGATGTGGAAGGCAATCATGGTTTCTGGGACCGGAAAGAAATGCTCTTCATGGATAAGATCAGGGTGATTGAGCAGTATTCCACACAAAAACCCCTGATCCTTTTTCACGAGGATCTCTCCCGGCCTTATGATTTCATCAACCTGATTGCCTCCTACTGCGGAGCAACCTACGATCGAAAGGCCGTTTCAACCCGGCCAAAACATACTGCCTGGCAGGAAAAGCAACTGCATGCTGTAAAATTCTTTCGGAAGAACATTTATTCGGGTAAGATCAAGGGCGGTAAAAACCGTTGGGAGACGTGGACCTATTATCGTCCGTGGTGGCTGCTATTCCATTTGATCATGTATTTTGCCATGTTGCTCCCTAAAAGCTGGGTGATACGTAAA
The DNA here is from genome assembly GCA_965243485.1 of Cyclobacteriaceae bacterium. Taxonomy (GTDB): domain Bacteria; phylum Bacteroidota; class Bacteroidia; order Cytophagales; family Cyclobacteriaceae; genus UBA7330. The sequence goes on from CBDEVP010000001.1 coordinate 600,974, forward strand.
CCGCTGGTAGATGAGAAGGAACTGCAAAAGGTTCGGGAATGGACGGACAGCGACTGGAAAAGCGTAAAGGCTTATGCTGCCAAGAACAATCCGAAACTGTGAAAATCCTTGAAGTTTGCACCAGTCAGGCACTTGGAGGGCTCGAGCTCTACTTTTTAAAGTGTTGCAATCAACTTTCAGAACCTGACGCCAAAGTCATGGCCTTTGTTCAGGATCAATCATTGATCCAAAAGAATCTAAGTACCAGGGTAGAAAGCCGGTCAATACAGAGCAAATCATTGACCGAAAAGATCCGAACGTTGAATGATTGTATTAAAGAATTCCAGCCAGACATCATCCATTCACATGTGAAGACAGATCTGCCGGCCATTGCCTTTTGCAAGCTATTGAATCGAAGTCGATTCAAGCATGTGCATACTAGGCAGATGAACATGCCCCGAAAAAAGAAAAATATCTTTCACAGCTTCATCTATGGCAAAATTGATCTGCTCATCACGATCACCGAAAGGTTAAGAAAACAGGTACTTGAAAACGTCAGTATCCAGCCTGAAAAAGTGAAGGTGCTCTATTATGGAGTACCCAGGGTAAGTAGCAAACCCCTTCAAATCCCGGAAATAACAAATGATATCAATTTCAGGATCGGCTTGATCGCAAGGATCGACCCCGGGAAAAATCAACACATCTTACTGGAAGCACTTAGGATACTCAATGAAAAAAATTTAACGGCGACTGCCTGGCTCATCGGCAAATCAACGGATGATGCATATGCCGACAAATTGAACAGGCTGATTTCGCAATTTGAATTATCCGGCCAGGTGCATTTAATGGGTTTTCAAAAAGATCCCATCCGATTGATGCCGAATTTTGATGTAATATTGTTGACCTCTGCGGAAGAGACTTTCGGACTGGTCCTGGCGGAGGCCATGCGAGCCGGGGTAGCAGTGATCGGAGCAGGTGGCGGCGGAGTGCCGGAGATCATCGAGCATGAAAAGACAGGTTTGCTTTTCAAACCCAATGATCCGGAAAGCCTCGCTCATGAATTGGAAAAGGCAATGAAAGACAAAAATCTATTGCACGCCCTCGCGAAAGCTGGCAAAAAAAGTGCCGACGAAAAATTCGATGAAGAAAAGCATTTTCAAAAATTAAGGCAGCTATTTCTTGAACTAGCACATCCATGAGTCATGCGGTAAAAATATCGGTGGTGATCATCACCCTGAATGAGGAAGAGAACATTCAGCGCTGCCTGGATTCTGTAAAGGAAATTGCAGATGAAGTGGTAGTAGTCGACAGTTTCTCCACGGACAAGACTCCTGAGATCTGCAGGAAGAACCAGGTAAAATTCATGCAGCATAAATTTGAGGGATATGTGGAACAGATCAATTATGCACTATCCCGGGCCAGCCATGATCATATCCTTGCTTTGGATGCGGACGAGGCTCTGAGTAAAAAAGCTCAGAAAAAAGTTGCTGAGATAAAGAAGGACTGGCAATTCGACGGCTATCAGTTTAACCGGCTAACAAATTACTGCGGAAAATGGATCCACCATTGCGGCTGGTACCCGGATAAGAAAGTCCGGTTGTTTGACCGGACGAAAACCCAGTGGGGCGGTGAAAATCCGCATTACAGGGTCATGCTGGAAAAGCACCAGGTAAATTACCTCAATGTGGACATCCTGCACTACTCCTTCCCTACGATCACCAGCCATGCCCAGACTGCCAATAACTTTTCTACCATTGCTGCTAAAGAGGCCATCAAAAAAGGAAAGAAGATCTACTTTGTAGTGCATGTCATGCTGAATCCCTGGTTCACTTTTGTTAAGAAATATTTTTTTCAACTGGGATTTCTGGATGGCTTCTATGGCCTGGTGGTATGTGTCTTATCTGCCCATTCCAATTTCCTGAAGTATGTGAAGATCTGGTCGCATCATAAATACGGAAAGTTTTGAAGATCATTATCAGCAGAACAGATAAGATCGGCGATGTGATCCTGACCCTTCCTCTGGCAGGCATCTTAAAATCAAAATTCCCGGATTCATTCATTTATTTCTTAGGAAGTAGCTATACGCGCGATATTGTGGAAAGATCCTCCTACGTAGATGAATTCCTCAACTGGAACGAAATCGAAAACTCCACTGATCTGCCGCATGCAGATTGCATCATCCATGTATTTCCCAATAAAAAGGTATCTCGGATGGCAAAGACCAAAGCGATCAAGACACGCGTCGGTACAAGTCATCGGATCTACCACCTGTGGACCTGCAATCAGCTGGTGAATTTTACCCGAAAAAAGAGCGATCTCCATGAGTCCCAGCTTAATGTCAAATTGCTTACCCCACTGGGGGTTAGTGAAACCTATTCGTTAGAGCGCCTTAGTGAACTGATTGGATGGAAAGCATCGAAAGAAAAGGCCAGCACTAACCTGCTGACAAAAAAAATCAATGTGGTTCTGCACACCAAGTCCAAAGGAAGTGCTATGGAGTGGCCCTTAATTAGGTACCATGAATTAATTCAGGAAATGCCTGCGGATCGGTTTCACTTTTACATAAGCGGAACTGCCGAAGAAGGCCAAATCATTCGGTCGGAATTACCAGCTATCTTTGAGCACGAAAACGTATCTGATATTACAGGTAAATTCAGTTTGAAAGATTTTGTTTCATTTATTGAGCAGTGCGACGGACTGCTGGCCTGCAGCACAGGGCCCCTGCATATTGCATCTGTTTCAAATATCCAATGTCTTGGATTGTATCCTTCAATCAGGCCCATGCATGCAGGCAGATGGGGACCTATCGGTCGAAGAAGTTCATTTCTGGAGGATCCGAGCCTATCGGCCAGGAAGTTGCAAATACCCGTATCAGCAGTCATTAATGTCTTGAAGCAATGGAAAAAGTTATAACATGGGGAAGAGGAATCTGATCTACCAAAAAGTCAAAGCGAAGGGTCTCGAGATCAGGACCTGTTGCGAGGTGGGGGTTTACCTGCCGGAAACCTCCAATGTCATCGACTTTATCCATGATGGTATTGCAACCATTCTTGTCGAACCTGACCCATCCTCCATCGCAGCGATCAAAGAGAGATTTGGAAATCTTGAAAACATCACACTTCATGAAGTAGCTGTTTTCGACAAACAAGGAACGATTACGCTTTCCAAAGCGGCCGCATCCACATTCGTGAGCGAACTTCCATACAGCCCGGCCACGGTCAATGATCAGTATGAGGTCAAAACCTCCGAGACCTTCGAAGTACCCTGTGTGAAATTTTCAGGTATTGATCCTGGGGACATTGATTTGCTTTGTATTGATACGGAAGGCAGTGAGTGGTATGTTCTTCAGGACCTGAAAAGTAAGCCGAAGGTGATCAGCATTGAGACCCATGGCAAATTGTATGTGAATCCCTTTATCGGGCAGATCAAAGCCTGGATGGGAGAACATCAATACCAACCATGGTTTAAGGACAAGAGTGACACTGTCTACATAAAAAACGGTATCGCCAACGTTAGCTTTGCGGAAAAAATGGAACTGATAAAAATCAAATTTAAATTGAGCATGACCCGGTTGATCAAAAGTGTGGCCAGGGCTTTTACCGGAAAGTAAAATGATATACGATTGTTTTAATTTTTTCAATGAGCTGGATCTGTTGGAGATCAGGTTGAATATCCTCAGGGATGTTGTCGATCGGTTTGTCATCGTCGAAGCCAACAGGACCCATCAGGGAAAACCGAAACCAATGAACCTTGAGGCCAACTGGTCAAGGTTCAAAGATTTTGAAGATAAAATCACCTATTTGAAGCTGGAAAAGGGATATCCAACTTTCTTTTCCCGATGGCGCCCGGTGAAAACCTGGGATATCGAATTTGTGCAGCGTGAATTATTCTTTGAAGGGCTTAAACATGCCAATGATGATGACCGTGTGATTATCTCTGACCTGGATGAAATTCCGAAGCCAGCCAGTATCATGAAAAATTTAAAGGCGGAGGAAGCAGTATTGTTCCACCAGGACATCTTTCGTTATTTCCTAAACTGCAGATGTATCAACGACCGATGGCCCGGCCCCGTCATGATGTCTTATGGCAAGTTGAAAACGATCAATACTTATCTGGCCAGATTACACCGGGATCCGAAAATTGTCCGGAAAAAGAAGTTTGAGGTAATTGATGAGCAGGATGGCGGATGGCATTTTACCTCGATGGGTGGTGTCGATCAGATCATCGAAAAACTGGAAGCATTTGTCCACAAGGAATTCAATAAGAAGGAACTCAAGGACCCCGAGAGACTCAAAAAGATCATTGAAGAGGGTGGCGATATATTTGGCTCCCACTGGAAATTTGAAATGGAACCTCTCAATGATTCCTTTCCTCCTTATCTTTTAAATAATCAGCAAAGGTATAGTCATCTACTTGGAGAAGTTTAATTTATATATCCTTCGCCCTGGCAACTGTAGCAAACTGAAGGTATTTAATATCCCAAAACAATCCGAAAGTAAAAAAATTTAAAAGGGCAGGTCTGATACTTTTCGTTTGATTGATCCCTTCATGCCTAACAATGGAATATCCCGCGCTTTCATACATCTTCCGGATGCTTTTCACCGTGAAAAACCGGAAATGGGTAATATCCATGATGCCTGATTCGGTGTAATCCCAGTTTTTACGAAGTATAAAATCAAAAAAGGTCCTGAAATACCGAATGTTCGGAATCGAACTGATGACTACCCCGTTCTCATTAAGTTTAGGTTTGACGCTCTCCAGCACCTTGTATGGGTCGATCAAATGTTCAAGTACATCGTTAAAAATGATGCAATCAAAATAATTGTCAGGTAAGGATTTCAGGTTATCCTCAATAGTGCCTGTAAAAACCCTGTCCAGTTTCTCGGAAGCCATTTTTGCTGATCCTTCATCAAACTCTACTCCCCAGGCTTCCTTTGATCCTGACTTCTCTTTCACGATAGCTGCAAATATTCCGTCACCACACCCCACATCCAATATGAAGTCTGCTTTTTCTGGGATGAATTCAAGCATTTCACGCCTTTCTACAGTGAAGTATTCTTTGTCTTTCCGGCTATAGTTTTCCTTTGCAAAATCTGCTGATGTCATGTGTGTTTAGTTAATTCTTCAGTGGTCATATGGAATGTCCGAGAACCCTAAAACCTGACCAAACAATGATTTTAATTCCAATATTCATTCCGGTTGGACTGCGCGTCCCGGTATAGCTCGCTTTATGGACATTTCATAGTATCAGAACATGGTTGGTGGATCGGGAAGTATATTTACCAATTGCCGACATAGTTAAATAAAAATGTCCCTAAAGAAAAGCATCTCAGTTACCATCCCGAATTATAACGGCCAGGAATTACTCAGTAAAAACCTGCCACTGCTATTTTCAGCCTTGAAAAAGCATGTCTTGGATTATGAAGTGATTATTTCTGATGATGCATCAAAAGATGATTCGGTGAAATTTTTAAAAGAGAATTACCCGGAAATCATTTTGGTTGAACACAAACACAATCGGGGCTTTTCCGAAAACATCAATGCTGCGATTCATCGAGCTAAAAAAGACCTGGTTCTTCTCCTTAATACCGATGTAGAACTAACCGAGGATTACTTTGAACCGCTGTTTAAGTATTTTGAAAAGCCGGACACCTTTGGGGTTATGGGCAAAGTAGTGGGCATAAAGGATGGTGAGGTCCAGGATGCGGCAAAATTTCCGACCATCAGTAGGATTTCTATTAGAGCTAATATCAATTACATACCGGCAGAACCGACTGAAAGGTGGCTGCCTACACTCTTTCTTTCAGGCGGATGGGCACTGGTACACCGTGCAAAGCTCATGAAGCTCAATGGGTTTGACGAGATCTACAGTCCGTTTTATGGAGAAGACGTAGACCTTAGTTTACGTGCCTGGAAAATAGGTTATCAGTGTTATTTCGAACCTCACTCAATTTGTAAACATCCGAGTTCGACCACGATTGGAAAAATGAAAAGATCACGTGTAAAAGTAGCGGCCAAGAGAAATAAGATGTTGTTGCATTTCATACATCTGAACCGAATAGATCTGTTTCTATATTTTGTGGCCCTGAGCTTAAAAGTTCCGTTCCGGCTATTGATCCTGGATTTCGGCTATGTCCGGGCGTATGCCCAACTACTGGAAAGATTAAAACTGGCCTTTAGATCGAGAATGGAAATAAAAAGGAGGCAATCGGAAACGGGGGTCAGGATCTCGATGGGTGACATTAAAGAAAAAATACTTCGGGATATTGAAGGACTTGAAATACAGAAGTTCTGACTGGATGCTATGTCTTGAAAACTTTATTTTCCAGTCGGTTGATCCGGTCCTCCATCTTTTCCTGCCTGGTCAGCAAATGATCATTCATCTTATGGAATTCATCCAAAAGTTCACGAAATTCCTCCCTAAGGCCTCGAAATTCCCCCTTAAGTCCTATGACTTCATCGATCAGCTTTAACTGGCCATCTGCTAATTTTTCAAGAATGACCTCCTGACGATCTTGCTTCTTCAAAGTTTCGGAAAGCAGTTCTACAATTCTATCCTCATTCTTCATTTACCAAAGATAATAAGCCTTTCAAATAATGGTTACATCTTACTCCGGATTCTCCGTGAATGATTTTCCCAGAATTGAATGTCTTTCTCTATATATTCCTTCTTGCTGTACTTCCTAGTTTTAACGTTTGCTATCCCAGATTGTACTTCCGCCAGTGCCTCGTCGTATCGCTGGAGGTTTTCAAGGATCTGTATGATCAGCAATCTGGCCCATGAGTTGGGATCCAGGTCCACCGCTTTCCTCGCCAGTATCAATGCATCATACATGTTCGTGTTTTGTACGATCATGTATTCGGCGGCAAGTGCATATTGATTCGGATTATCACTTTCTCCCTCAAGCAAGTCGGTCTGAACCGCTGCCATGATCTCCTCGTCAATTGTCGTGTTGATCGGAAAGGAAATTTGTGTATTCGCCCAGGAGAGATAGACCATCGCGTCATTGGGTACGACATCAATATCGAAGGTGAGGCTCTCGTAAAATCGTTCTGTCCTTTGTGGCTTTACGAAAAACCTCACAACATCTTTGGCCGGGTCGTATCCATACACTCCATACAGCAAAGTATCCGTATTCAGGATGACAATCCACCGGTCCTCGTCCGGAATGGTGAACAGTGAATAGCGACCAGCCGCAACCCTTTCATTCCCGATCTTTACCGGCTGATCCACACTTAATTTGGTACAGTAGCCAGCCCCGGTCCGCCACAATTTACCGTAAGGTACCAGGCCACCAAAGACCTCTCTGCCTCTTGCTGCCGGCCGCTCATAGCTGATGGTCAGGTAAGTATTGCCCACCCATTGTTCTATGCGTCCCTGCGGGCTCAATACCGGAAAAGTGATTTGGGAAAAGGCTGAACTGGTGAGGCCAAGTAAACATAAGGCCAGGGTGAGACTTCTCATCTTTTTGATTATTTAGGCAATGGAAATGACAGATCTAACCAAAGATACTAAGATGACTTCAAGAAACTATATTGCCTAATTTAATTTGAGATCAGGCCCAAAAACAAAAAAGGTGAGCATTGCCCACCTTTTTCAATCGAGATATTCTAAAAACTATTAGTATCTGTAATGCTCCGGCTTGAACGGTCCCTTCACTTCAACCCCAATATAATCGGCCTGGTCCTGGGTAAGTGCCTCCAGCTCCACACCAATCTTCTCCAGGTGTAGCGCTGCCACCTTTTCATCAAGGTGCTTGGGCAGCATATAAACGCCTGGCCCGTAATTTTCTGTATTCTTCCAAAGCTCGATCTGAGCAAGCGTTTGATTGGTGAATGAATTTGACATCACAAACGATGGGTGGCCTGTGGCACAGCCTAGATTTACCAGCCTGCCTTCAGCCAGGAGAATGATCTCATTCCCGTCAATATTATAAAGATCTACCTGCGGCTTGATCTCTACTTTCGTGGAACCGTAATTCTTGTTCAGCCATGCCACATCGATCTCATTGTCAAAGTGCCCGATGTTGCAAACGATCGTTTTGTCGTGCATCAGCTTGAAGTGCTCTCCGGTAATGATGTCTTTGTTACCCGTAGCTGTGACCACGATATCTGCCCGGGGTACTGCATTGGTCATTTTCTTCACCTCGAAACCGTCCATCGCAGCCTGCAATGCGCAGATAGGATCAATTTCCGTGACAATCACTCTCACGCCGGCACCCCGTAAGGAGGCTGCCGAACCTTTTCCGACATCACCGTATCCTGCAACCACGGCCACTTTTCCTGCCAGCATCACATCGGTGGCTCTTCGGATGGCATCTACCAGCGATTCTTTACAACCATATTTGTTATCAAACTTTGATTTGGTAACGGAGTCGTTAACATTAATAGCAGGAAGAGCCAGGGTTCCCTTCTTCATTCTTTCATACAACCGGTGAACTCCTGTAGTTGTCTCCTCGGAGATCCCTTTAATGTCTTTTACAAGCTCAGGATATTTATCCAAAACCATGTTTGTCAGGTCTCCTCCATCATCAAGGATCATATTGAGCGGTTTTCCACCTTCAAAAGCAAATAGCGTTTGCTCGATACACCAGTCAAATTCTTCAGCGTTCATTCCTTTCCAGGCATACACAGGAATTCCTTTTTCAGCAATAGCAGCAGCGGCGTGATCCTGTGTGGAAAAAATATTACATGAAGACCAGGATACTTCGGCTCCTAACTCAATCAGTGTTTCAATCAGTACAGCAGTCTGCACTGTCATATGAAGACATCCGGCTATTCTGGCACCTTTCAATACTTTTGAAGGACCGAACTCTTCCCTCAGCGACATTAATCCCGGCATTTCAGCCTCCGCCAACCGGATTTCATTTCTTCCCCAGGCGGCCTGGTTGATATCTTTTACTTTGTACTTTAACTTTTCTTCAATCATGATCTGTTTTTGATAGGCTATAAATTTATTGACGACCGTAATTACGGAACGCAAAGGTACGCAAATGAGCTTTTTATCATAATAAAATTCAACGGATAAACTCAACTTCCTTAATCCGGAAGTGTTTTAGCCTCCCTTCAATATTCAAAACCAGGTTGCCGTTTTTATCTATCCCAATGAGAATCGCCTCAAATTCTCCGTCTGAACTTTTGTAAATGTGAGGCTCTCCTCTCCAGTAAAGTTTCTCATGATACTTTTTAAGGATCAGGTCTCTTTTACCATCCTCCAGAAGCTGATAGAAGTCTCTGAAAATGTTGGTGAAATTTTCAAGCAGGGTCAAAAGGTCAAAGGAGCTACCGGCCTCCAAATTTAGAGATGTGGCTGTCGGCAAAGCAAAATAGGATTGATTCACATTGAGCCCTACACCAACGATGGCATATTCAAATTGCTTTCTGAGTGAGGTCTCGATAAGAATACCCGCAATTTTTCGATCCCTGACATACACATCATTTGGCCATTTAAGCTCAGCGGTTAGGTTGTTGGCAGTTTTTTCCACCAGCTGAGTAATGGAAATCCCGGTAATGAGATTGAGCAGATACGCTTCATTCACCTCTAAAAACTTCGGATTAATGTACATGGAAAAAAGAAGGTTTTTCCCTGGTTCACTTATCCAGTTATTGCCTCGTTGTCCCTTACCTCTTGACTGAAAGTTAGTCATGATAATGTCCCCATGCTGTAACTGCTGGTTAGCTGCCAGCTGTGCCATGAAATCATTGGTAGAATGACATTCTGGCAGTGAAATCAGACTTTTCCCAAGAAAAGGGGTTTTGGCAAAGTTTTTATGCAATTTAAATTCGTACTTTTGAGGTTAAAAATAGAAAACCCATGGTGAATGCAGAAAAATAAAATTGGCGGTACCGATTCTGAAACTTTGAGCGAATTTGTCGTACAGGGAATGTTAGAGAAAAAAGCTTCAGACGTTGTGGTGTTGGATTTACGAGAGATTAAGCATGCAATAGCCGATTATTTTGTCATCTGCTCCGGATCTTCAGATACTCAGATAGAAGCCATCTCAGATTCAATTGAAGAACAGGTTTTTAAATTGTCCAAAGAATGGCCCTGGAAAGTAGAGGGAAAACAAAATAAAGAATGGGTCTTAATCGACTATGTAAATGTAGTCGCTCATGTATTCAAAAAAGACAAACGTGAGTTTTACGGACTCGAGGAGCTTTGGGGAGACGCAGTGGTTTCCTCCGTTTCCGTTTAGAACTAAAAAGTCCTACAAACGTTTTAGAGTAGTTAAACAAATTATAGAAAATACAATAAATGGCTGATAGACCGAGACAGAAAAAACCATTGGGAAAACCCAACAAGCCTAACTATCAAATGCTGATCATTGTCACCCTCATTGCAGTGGTGATAGGATTTACTTATTTCAGTAATTCCAATAGCGCCAAAACGATTAGCGATAAGCGGTTTGAGGAAATGGTTCTTGCCAATGATGTGGAAAGAGTGGTACTTGTGAAGGGTCAGGATTTTGTTGAGGTCACACTCAAGGAAGAGGCGCTGAATGACACTAAATATCAAATTGACGTAGACCAGAATTCATTTACCGGGATCAACAATGGTCCGCACTACAAATTCAATATCGTCAATGAAACAATCTTCAATGATGATTTTAATGAGTTGATGCAGCAGCTCCCGGAAGACCAGAGGATCGGCTATGAGGTGGATACTCGAAGTGACTTCACTTCCATTTTTTTCCAGTGGGGATTCCTCTTTCTGATCATTTTCGGATTCTGGTTCCTCATGAGAAGAATGGCTGGCGGTGGAGGTCCCGGTGGCCAGATCTTTAATATTGGGAAGTCAAGGGCAGCCTTATTCGATGCTGAAAATAAAGTAAAGATCACCTTTTCCGATGCTGCAGGATTGGAAGAAGCCAAAGAAGAAATCAAAGAAATTGTAGAATTCCTTAAAAATCCCGCCAAGTTCACCAAGCTCGGTGGCAAGATCCCTAAAGGTGCTCTACTTGTCGGCCCTCCGGGTACAGGTAAGACCCTGTTGGCAAAAGCTGTTGCCGGCGAAGCCGGGGTGCCATTCTTTACCCTGTCGGGATCTGATTTTGTAGAAATGTTTGTGGGCGTTGGTGCTGCCCGGGTCAGAGACCTTTTCAAGCAGGCCAAAGAAAAAGCACCCTGCATCGTTTTCATCGATGAGATAGATGCGATAGGAAGAACCAGAGGAAAGGGACAGATGCCAGGATCAAATGACGAAAGGGAAAACACCCTGAACTCCTTGCTGGTAGAGATGGACGGTTTCTCCACCGATTCAGGAGTCATCATCCTCGCGGCAACCAACAGACCGGATGTATTGGATTCAGCGCTGTTAAGGCCAGGAAGGTTTGACAGGCAAATCAGCATTGACAAGCCTGACATCGTCGGCAGAGAGGCCATCTTCAAGGTACACCTGAAACCAATCAAAATACGTGAGGATGTAAATCCCAAACATCTTGCTGCACAGACTCCGGGCTTCGCAGGAGCTGAAATTGCCAATGTTTGTAATGAAGCGGCCCTGATCGCTGCAAGAAGAAATAAGAAAGAGGTGGAAATGATCGATTTTCAGGATGCGATCGACCGGGTGATCGGTGGTCTTGAAAAGAAAAATAAGATCATTTCTCCAGAAGAGAAAAAGATCGTGGCCTATCACGAAGCAGGTCATGCGGTGGCCGGATGGTTCTTAGAGCATGCAGATCCTTTGGTCAAAGTGAGCATTGTGCCACGCGGTGTAGCTGCGCTTGGATACGCTCAGTATTTACCCAAAGAACAATTCCTGTATCAGACCGAGCAGTTGTTCGATGAAATGTGCATGGCGCTCGGAGGTCGAGCAGCTGAGGAGCTGATCTTTGGCAAGATCTCAACCGGAGCATTAAGCGATCTGGAGCGGATAACCAAAATGGCTTACAGCATAGTGACTGTCTACGGGATGAATGACAAGATCGGTAATGTATCCTTCTACGATAGCAAGCAATCCGATTATAATTTCACGAAGCCATATTCAGATGCCACAGCTGAACTGATCGACAAAGAGGTGAAGCTTCTGATCGACAAAGCCTATGCACATACCAAAAAGCTTTTGAAAGATAAAATGAAGGAGCTGGAAGTCATTGCGCAGAAGTTACTCGAAAAAGAGATCATCTTTCAGAATGATCTTGAGAAGCTCATCGGCAAGCGACCGTTTGCCACTCCCACACACTATCAGGAGTATACTAACGGCATTGAAGAAAAGAAGCCTGCAGCGAAAAAGAAGACAAAGACATCTTCCTCAAAAGGCAGGTCAGAAAGCAAAACCGGAAAATCAACCGGATCCGGCAGGTCCAAAACCAAAAACGGGTCACAGGCCAAAACCGGGTCTAAGACGAGGTCGAAAGCAGCTTCTGCGGAAGAAACCAATTAATCGTTAAATTGAGGAGCTGGTAAAACAGCTCCTTTTTTTATGGATAAGAGATTTCAGGTTCTCCCCGCAAATAAAAAAGTCTTCTTTGCAAGTGATTTTCATCTGGGGGCACCCTCAAAGGAAAGGAGCCTGGAAAGAGAAAAAAAGATCATCCATTGGCTAAGCAGCATAGAAAAAGATGCTGCAGCGATATTTCTACTGGGTGATATTTTCGACTTCTGGTTTGAATATAAACGTGCCATCCCCAAAGGATTTATCAGATTACAGGGAAAGTTTGCCGATCTCGTTGACAAAGAAATACCCCTGTATTTCTTCACCGGAAATCATGATCTCTGGATGTTTGACTACTTCACCAAAGAGCTGGGCATACCTGTGTACCGAAATCCGAAGCAGTTTAATATCAATGGTAAAACATTCCTCATCGGGCATGGAGATGGCCTCGGCCCGGGAGATCATTTTTACAAATTCCTAAAGAAAATATTTGAAAACCGGATTGCTCAATGGGCTTTCCGGTGGATCCATCCTGATATTGGGATGAAATTTGCGCATGCCTGGTCAAAGGATAGCAGAATTTCAAACGAAGAGAAAGGAGATGATTTCAAAGGGGAAGATGAGTGGTTGCTGGAATATTGCAAAACAGTTGAAAAGCAGACGCATCATGATTATTACATTTTTGGGCACCGTCACCTGCCCCTTGATCTGGAAGTATCCAAAGAGTCCAGATACATCAACCTGGGTGAATGGGTGAATGATTCACAGTACGCCGTTTTCGATGGGGAATACACCAAACTTCAAACATATAAAGGTTAGCCTGTTTGCTCTTCAAGTATTACTGGGCGGGATCAATGGATTCTCACAGTCCTGGTTGAAAGTAGACAGCCTTGTGGTCAATCAGGAGATAGCGGCTTTTGCCATTGATCAAAATGAGATGCTATATCTGGGAATGAAAAATGGGAACATACTTCATCTGGATGCCAATGGTACTCAGCCACAGTTGTTCTCAGCTATCAATTATTCCTCAGTAACTACCATAGAAGCGTGGAACAGATTAAAAGTATTCCTCTTTTATCGTGACAACCAGGTAATCGTTTTTCTGGATCGTTTTTCAACCTTCACGAACGAATATCAGCTCAGCAGTCTCAATATAGGCTTTTGCCAGTTAGCCACTCCCGGGGTTGACAACAGTTTTTGGGTCCTTGAATCAAACAACAACGAATTAAGAAAATATACCACGAACGGCACTCTCCTCTTTTCAACCCCTCTTGGGGGTCTGGACCTGGAGGGCGCGTCACATATGAGGGCGTTTAAGAACCTTCTTATCATTCTTGACTCGAAGAATGGATTTTTCTTTTTTGATCAGTTTGGGAATGAAGTATCCAGAATCCCACTGTCCGGAGCAACCTACTTTCAAGTCCATAAAAACAACATTATCACTTATGATGGGAATTCTGTGGTGCAATTTGATCCTTTCCGACCGGGCTCAATATCCAAAACTGAAGGTCCTGATGGAAGATTCAGGGGTGTGGTGAAAAATGAAACAGATTATTTCTTCGTAGGAAACGACCGTATTTTCAGAATGACTGTGAAATAGTCTTCGCTATACCCCGATAAAGCATAAAAAAGGTTCAGACATGGACTTGTCTGAACCTAAAGGTCAAAAACTCAAAATAAAAGGACTAATAGAATATCAAATATAACATTTTCGAACTTAAATAAAAGAAATACCCAACAATTATATTGTTCTGTCGTTAATAGTATTACTATTGATATATATAGCTATATAATCTATTATGGCAGTTCTACAATTAAGGTTGAATGACAACCTATCATTGAAAGATCCTCAATCCACAGAACTGGGTGAGAAGATCATCAGGCATAGCATCTCATTGATTGATAAACTGGGCTTTGAAGGCTTTACCTTCAGAAAGCTGTCTCTTGAGATGGAATCCACCGAAGCTTCGATTTACAGATATTTTGAAAACAAACATCGATTATTGGTCTATCTCATTAGTTGGTACTGGGCCTGGCTGGATTACCGTATTGAATTTGAAACTCATCACCTGACCGAACCCAGACAGAAACTGGACAAGGCCATCAGACTCATTACTGAAAAGAAGCTAAAGGATGATTCATTTCCAGGGGTTGATGAAGAAGCCCTTGCCAGGATTGTTGTAGCAGAATCTGATAAGATCTATCTCACCAAGCAGGTAGACGAAGACAACAGGGAAGGCCTTTTCAGAGGATACAAATCTTTATGTAAGAAAATTGCCAACCTGGTGAAGGAGATCAATCCCGATTTCCCATTCCCACATGCGCTTGTATCTACTGCGCTGGAGGCGGCTAATCAGCAAATATTTTTTGCAGATCATCTGCCCTCACTGACCGAATTAAGTACTGTAGAGAATCCACATCACATGAACTACGATTTCATTAAAACCATGATATTCACCACAATCAATGGATCAGAATGAATAATAAACAAATCATACGGACCATCCAGGAGTCTGCTGAGATCTTAAGTCTCGATCTGGACAGTGAAGTGTTTATTGGCAATCAGGATTTCATAAGGGAATATGATAATGCTGAATTGGTAGAATTTATTCGCGACCTGGTAGAATCTAGCAGCAATGCCGGCATCATTATGCTTGAAAAGCATCTGGTAGAAAGCAGGTTTAAGTCCTTTATGAAGGTGCATGCGTCTCCGGTCATTGTTTTTGATAAGGACGATGAGCTTTCACCGGTGATCATCCAGCAGAGGCGGCAGAAATATGAGATCATCAAAATAAGGAGAGATGAAATTGAAAAATGGGAGACCTCTAACCTGGACTGGGTAAACCTGGCTTGTACCGAAGACCTTGAGGTCATTTTTCTTTCGGTTTTCGACTATGAAAGCTTGGTGAGCGATTCGGAAGGCATTGAAAAGTCTAAAACGCTTTCCCCCTTGCAAAGACTTTACAGGCTGCTTGCTGCTGAAAAGAAGGATATCCTGTATGTGTACGTTTATGCAGCACTTATTGGACTTCTAAGTCTAAGTCTACCGCTTGGTATACAGGCTGCGGTGGAATTGATCAGCGGAGGGGTAGTTTTCAGTTCAGTTTATGTCCTGATAGCATTTATCATTATTGCTGTTCTTGGTACAGGAGTGTTGCAGGTATTCCAGATTACAATAGTGGAGTATCTTCAGCGCAGGGTCTTCACCAAAGCGGCGTTTGAATTTGCCTTTCGCGTACCAAGGATCCAAATGGAGTCGGTACTCAATCTGCACGTCCCGGAGTTGATGAATCGATTTTTTGACGTGCTCACCTTACAGAAAGGATTACCTAAATTACTAATTGACCTCTCTACCGGTGCCATCCAGATTCTATTCGGTTTGATACTACTTTCGTTTTATCACCCATTTTTTGTTTTCTTCGGCATTGGGCTTGTTTCGATCCTCTTTGGGATCTTTTATCTCACGGGTCCTAAAGGACTCAGATCTTCGATAGTTGAATCAAAGTACAAATACAAAGTGGTGTACTGGCTTGAGGAAATGGCGAGGACGCTGTATTCTTTTAAGCTCTCGGGAAATACCACTTTACCGATAAAAAAGACAGATTACAACGTAAACAATTACCTCAAAAACAGGAGCACACATTTCAAAATATTGATCAGTCAATATGCTTATGTGCTCTTATTTAAGGCAGTTGTAACCGGTGGATTGCTAATTATTGGTACAATCCTGGTTGTCAACAGGGAAATTACACTTGGCCAATTTGTGGCCTCGGAGGTCATCATTATTTTGATCCTCAGTTCGGTAGAAAAGATCATCATGTACATGGATGTAGTTTACGACATGCTTACGGCTGTTGATAAAATTGCTCACGTAACTGATTTACCGCTTGAGCCAACCGGTGGAATAGACATACCAAAGTCTCAAATCAAAGAAGAAGGGCTGAAGGTAGAGATAAAAGATCTGAGTTATACCTATCCCGGGAAGAGCAGTCCCTCCATAAAAAATATCAATATGAAGATACTGCCGGGCCAGAAAATCTGTATCTCTGGAGGTAGCGGCTCAGGAAAAACCACCCTGACAAATACCATAGCCGGCATACACACAAATTACAGAGGCATCATTACATTTAATCGATATAATCTCCGAGATCTAGATAGAACGTACCTCAGAGATATGATTGGAAAGAATGTTTCTCAGGAAGATATTTTTGAAGGAACGGTGCTTGACAACATCCTGGTAGGTAAACCCTTTGCCAGCATGGAGAAGGCAATAGATGCTATTTCCAAAGTCGGGCTACAGGAACAAATATACTCCCTGCCGGAGGGATTTAACACACCGATCCTAAGTGCCGGTAAAGGATTCAGCAGCTCCTTCATTAACAGGATCATTCTGGCACGCTGTCTCGCAAAGGATCCCGCTTTGCTGATCCTTAATGACTTCTTTGCAGATACTCAAAAACATGACAGGCTTAAACTCATTGAAATGCTAACTGATCCATCAAACAACTGGACATTGGTGGTAGTATCAAACGATCCGATGATCATGTCTGCAGTGGATAGGGTGGTATATATGGAAGGAGGAGAAATTCTTGCTGACGATACCTTCGATAATATCATCAAGAATGAAAAAATCATAAAAAATATTTACTAGCATGCTAAAAATATCAGATCAGATCAATATACCAGATGTGGACGAAGGGGAATTCTACTCACTTCGTACCTTAAAAACCCCCGGGATGGGCAGACTCCTTGCAAGAGTGCTTTTGGTAATTGTCGGTATCATTGTTCTCTCCATGTTCCTCCCCTGGCAGCAAAATATCAGGGGTACGGGTACTCTCACAGCGTTCGAGCCGGAAAACCGGCCACAAACGGTAGAGACAGCCATTGCAGGTCGAATTATTGAATGGAAGGTAAGAGAAGGTGACTATGTAAAGCGGGGTGATACAATCTTGTCGTTGGCCGAAGTAAAGGAAAAGTATTTTGATCCATTGCTGCTTAAACGGCTGGCTGATCAGATAAACGCGAAGAAAGGTGAGCTTGATGCCAAAGAGTCCAAGCAGGTTGCGTTGAATAGCCAAATTGAAGCACTGAATCAGGGAAGGCTGATGAAGCTGAATCAGGCAAGGAACAAAGTACGACAATCAGAACTCAAAGTGAAGATTGACAGTACAGGATTTGAGGCAGAAAAAGTACAGTATGCTAACGCCGAAAATATCTTTGACCGTAACAGAAGAAGATATGACGCGGGGAATATTTCACTTACAAAATTTCAGGAATTGGAATCCAAATTCCAGGAAAATTATGCCAAGGTGATTGAGGCAGAAAACAAATGGCTCCAAAGCCAGGCGGAGTTGATCAATGCAAAAGTGGATCTTTCCGCTATCGAAGCCGATTATCAGGATAAGATCAGCAAGGCAAAATCCGACCTTGCAGCCACCATCGCGGAAATTTATGTGACACAGGGGTCGATTGCGAAGATGGAGAATGAATATGCCAATATGGAAATCAGAAATGATCAATATCAGATCATCGCACCGCAGACAGGCTATCTTGTAAAAGCTCTGAAAGCCGGTCTGGGTGAAACAATCAAGGAGGGTGAGGCAGTGGCTACCATCATGCCTGAAACTTCCGATCAGGCCGGGGAGATGTACGTCAAAGCCATGGATCTGCCCTTTATTTCAGAAGGAAGGGAAGTGAGGATTGAATTCGATGGTTGGCCTGCATTGCAGTTCTCCGGTTGGCCGAATGTATCAGTTGGAACATTTGGTGGTCTCGTGAAAGTAATTGACCGGGTAGAAAGCAGACCTGGAGAATTCAGAATTCTTGTAGTCCCAAATCCCAATGATGAAGAGTGGCCAGAACAGCTTAGAATGGGATCCGGTATCAAAGGTTGGGTCATGCTAAATGACGTGCCGGTATGGTATGAGTTATGGCGACAGCTCAATGGATTTCCTCCAAGCATTTATGAAAATGGTGAGGTAAAAGTAGCAGCAAAAAAATGAGGCTATTTCTGATATTTATTACACTTTTCTTTTCACAAATACTATCTGCCCAGGACAGTCTGCAGGTACAGGAAGATACAATTCGTCTGAGCCTGGGAGATAT
Source organism: Cyclobacteriaceae bacterium (assembly GCA_965243485.1). Lineage (GTDB taxonomy): Bacteria > Bacteroidota > Bacteroidia > Cytophagales > Cyclobacteriaceae > UBA7330. Next base: position 619,431 of record CBDEVP010000001.1, read on the forward strand.
CATGCAACAGGCAATAGCGCATCATCCGATCATCAAGCAGGCCAATCTTCAGGAGGGTTTTGCAGAAGCCGAACTAAGGGGTGCGAGGGGAATGCTTGACCCCAAGATCGAAGCCATGTATGATTACAAAGAATTCAAAGGAACAGACTACTACGATAAGTTATATGGTGCTTTGAAAATCCCGGTGTGGTTTCCAATTGATCCTAAGCTGGAGGCCTACAGAAATACAGGTGAGTACCTGGATGGTGAAGATTTTGTTAGTCCTACCACAGATTTTTGGCAATTCGGGGCCGGTATCAGCATTCCGATCGGAAAGGGACTCTTTATTGATGAAAGAAGGTCCATGATCCAGCAGGCAGGGCTGTATGCAAACATAGCCGCCTCGGAGCAAATCAAACTGGCGAATATGGTCCTGTACGATATCGTAAAAAGTTACTGGGACTGGTATTTCGCTTATCAGCAATATGAGCTTATGCAGCAAAGTCTTTCAATTGCGGAGGAGCTCTTCAGGAGGGTAAGGCTGGATTATGAGTATGGTGAAGCTGCAGTAGTAGATACCATACAGGCCAAAATCACCTACCAAAACCGATTGGCGGATTATACCAATGCCCTGGTAGAAATCAACAACTCAAGGTTACGACTCTCCATTCATCTTTGGGATGAGAATAATATACCCCTGGAGTTGACGGAATTGGCAATCCCTGAAAAAGAAGACGGATTATGGGTAATCCCTGAACCGGATGCCCTGGAAACCCTGGTAAACTGGTCGCTCAACAATCACCCAGAAATCCAGAAACTTTCTGCCAAGCAACAACAGCTGGAAATTGAAGAAAGGTGGAACAGAGAAAGCTTAAAACCTGAGCTTAATTTAAGCTATACCTTTATTGATGCCCCTTTCAATGTCGATGGCTTCGAAACACCAGAGTTTGGAGAAAATTATAAATTCGGTATGGACTTCTCCTTTCCTGTTTTCCTGAGAAAAGAACGGGGGAAATTGCAAAAGACCCAGTTGTATCAGGAAAGTATCGCATTTGACCTGCTTCAAAGCAGGCAGGACATTAACGCCAAAATCAGGGCATCCTATAATGAACTAATTGCGAGTCAACAGCTGGCCAACCAGTACCGCGAGCTGGCGGAAAATTATAACCGACTACTCGAAGCTGAGCTTTTTAACATTGAGAACGGTGAGAGTGATCTCTTTAAGCTGAACATCCAACAGGATAAATATATCGAGGCTCAAATCAAGTATCTTAAGATTGAAGCAAGCTTCGAAAAGTTAAAATCAAAGCTTCCATATGCAGCTGGTCTCCCCAACCTTTCTTATCAAAAACTGTACGAATAAGGACACTTTTTAGAATCTAATCGTACATTTACACAGGATCATTTTGATTGAAAAGTGTGATTGGAGCAGATAGACGCAGAAATCATCTATTTGGCATTATTTCTGACATTTTATTATGAAAAAAGATATTGTGGAGAATCAATTAGGGAAGATACTCATCATTGATGATGATGAAGATGTGTTGCTGGCCGCCAAAATGGTATTAAAAAAATACGCTACGGAGGTATTGATAGAGAAAAATCCCAGGAAAATCCCGTTCCTTCTTAATAACGATAGCTATGACCTGATCCTGCTGGACATGAATTTCAGTAAGGACATTACCAGCGGTAAGGAAGGATTTTACTGGCTGGAGCAGATCCTTGAAAAAGATCCCCAGGCGGTAGTGATCTTAATCACAGCCTTCGGAGACGTGGAAATGGCTGTGAAGGCCCTGAAAGCCGGAGCAACGGATTTTGTATTAAAGCCCTGGCAAAATGAAAAGTTGATTGCCACCCTTAGCAGTGCTGCCCGGCTAAAAGCTTCCTACAAAGAGGTGAAGCAATTGAAGCAAACCAGCCGGCAGCTTCAGGAGGACAGTAACATATCATTCAAAAGTATCATCGGTGAAAGCAGAGAGATCAGGGAGGTCTTTAAGATCATTGACAAGGTAGCTACAACAGATGCCAACGTACTGATCCTTGGGGAAAATGGTACTGGTAAGGAGCTGATCGCCCGCGCTATACATCAAAAGTCGTTGAGAAAGGATAATGTCTTTATCGGAGTAGACATGGGGGCCATCACGGAAAGCCTCTTCGAAAGCGAATTATTCGGACACAAAAGAGGATCTTTCACTGATGCCAAGGAGGACCGGCCCGGACGATTCGAAGTGGCAAATAATGGGAGCTTATTTCTGGATGAAATAGGCAATTTAAGTATACCCCTCCAGTCCAAGTTACTGACTGCCCTTCAAAGAAGGGAGGTCACCAGAATTGGCTCCAATCAGGCCATTCCCATTGATATACGCCTGATCTGTGCAACGAATATGCCCATTTATGATATGGTTGCAGATTCCAGTTTCAGACAGGACCTTCTTTACAGGATCAACACTGTGGAAATACATCTACCCCCTTTGAGGAACAGAATAGATGACATTCCTCTTCTTGCGGAACATTTCACAGAAATGTATGCTTCGAAATACCGGAAACCCGGTAAAAAACTTAAGCCGGCAACACTCAAGAAACTTCAGCGATATTCCTGGCCCGGAAACATCAGGGAGTTGCAGCATGCGATCGAACGAGCCATCATCATGAGTGAAACCGATGCCCTTGAGCCTGATGATTTCTTCTTCTTAAGTCAGAAACCGGATACCATCAAAAAAGTCGAAGACACCCTTAACCTGGATGATCTTGAAAGGGATGTGATCCAGAAAGCCGTCGATAAGTATCATGGGAATATCTCCAAAGCGGCCAGGGAGCTGGGCCTGACAAGGGCATCTCTTTATCGTCGATTGGAGAAGCATGGGCTTTAGAAATTTCAAACACCAACTACTGGCCAGGATTGGTTTACTGGCTATCACGCTGTTCATTTTTTCAGCGCTGATCTACTCAGACGCCGGGAATCTTTCGCGGCTACTGATATTGGGACTCATTGTATTGCAGGTTTTCAATCTGTTTTCTTTCCTTAGCAAATCCGAGGATGAGATCTCAAACTTCCTGGATTATATTCAGAATAAGGATCTCTCAGAAACCAAAATAGCCCAGACCTCCGACCCTATTTATCCGGAATTTCAGGAGGCACTTGACAACATTCGGGAACTCAGATCTGACAATGATGCCCAGTATCAATATCTGAAAACAATTGTTCAGCATGTGACCATCGGGATCATCACTTTTGAGCCCTCCGGTGAAGTACAGATATTCAATAGTGCCGCCAAATCTCTACTGGGTGTCAGTCAACTGAACAATATCAATGATCTGCGACGTGTGAGCCTGCCCCTGGTCAAGGCGATCACTGAATTAAAAACGGGTGGTAGAGATCTTGTCAGGGTGGTAAGAGAAAATGAAGAAACCCAGATCGCCGTTTATGCCATTGAACTTTCCCTTAAGGGTGAGACATTCAAATTGATCTCGCTTCAAAATATCCAAAGTGAGCTCGAAGAGAAAGAGATGGATGCCTGGCAAAATCTTATTCGCGTACTTACCCATGAGATCATGAATTCCGTCACACCCATATCGTCGCTGGCCCGGACCCTGGAAGGTGAATTGCAGGACTGGTTCAGGAAAAATAATGTAGAGATCAAGGACGATGAGCTGTCAGATTTTCATCTGGCACTACATACCATCCACAAACGCAGTGATAACCTGATTGCTTTTGTCAGTGAATTCAGAAATATGACCAGGATCACATTGCCCAACCTGAAAAGTGTTCAGGTCAAAGAACTGATCGATCGGGTATTGATTCTGCTGAAGTATGATATTGAAAGCAGCAACATACAAATTGAATGTGAATTCATACCCCCAGACCTTAGGATATCACTTGATGAAAACCAGGTGGAGCAGGTCTTTATCAACCTGATCAAGAATGCCATTCAGGCACTTCAGATGGAAGAAAATCAAAGACCCCCAAGGATCATCATTAAAGCACAGTCGCTTCATGATGGGAGTACCGTTATATCCATTGAAGATAATGGACCTGGTATTGATGAAGAAGCGCTTGAAAAAATATTCATCCCATTCTTCTCCACAAAAAAAGGTGGCTCGGGCATCGGCCTTACGCTCTCCAAGCAGATCATGAGGCTTCATAATGGTACAATCACCGTAAAATCCCGGGTGAATGAGGGCACTACTTTCAGCCTCAAATTTGTGGCACAGGCAATCTAGATAGAAATCATTATCTTCATGAAAAAGACGACCTTTGAAGTATTTGTTTATTGTTCAGGGTGAAGGCAGAGGTCATATGACCCAGGCCATTTCTTTAAGCAGGATCCTCAGGGCATCAGGGCATGAGGTCTGTAAAGTCCTGGTTGGGAAAAGTGAGAAGAGACGCATACCCCAATTCTTTATCGACAAGATCGGAGCTGATATTGAGCTAATTGAAAGTCCGAACTTCGTCACTGACAGGCATCAGAAATCTGTCAAACCGGTCAAAACGATCGTTCACGCTGTGCTTGGGACCAGGAAATATGCGAGATCGTTGAACAGGATCCACGATATCGTCAAAGAACACAAGCCCGATGTGATCATCAATTTCTACGATTTTCTGGGAGGTATTTACAATTTCCTAAAGAGGCCCGGGGCCAAAAAGATTTGTCTGGCTCACCAGTTTCTCATCGATCATCCGGAGTTTGATTTCCCTCCTCAAAGAAAACTTGACAAGGCTTCTCTCCACGTGGCCAATCAGATCGTAAGTCTTAATAGCGATAAGATCCTGGCACTTTCTTTTCAGCCTTTCGAAGACATGATCAGCAAGAAGATCTTTGTGGTGCCTCCCCTGCTCAGGGAGGAGGTAACCAAAATAAGGACCAAAAAAGGGAAACACCTGCTGGTATATATGCTCAATCCCGGCTATGCATCAGAGGTCGACTCATTCCATCAAAAATATCCTGATGTAGAGCTTCATTGCTTCTGGGATAAAAAGGATGCTCCTGAGGAGCTTGTGGTGGATCCGAAGCTTTCCTACCATCAGCTGAACGATGAAAAGTTCATCCAAACCATGGCTACATCACGGGGCTACATCACTACGGCTGGATTTGAATCCGTATGTGAAGCCATGTACCTCGGCAAACCGGTCCTTATGGTGCCTGTAGCGGGTCATTATGAGCAGGCCTGCAATGCCATTGACGCCAAAAAAGCCGGTGCAGGAATATTCAGCGATTCTTTTGAAATTGAAAAACTGATCAGATATTTACCGCAGCATAAGGATATTTCCGGATCCTTCAGAGCCTGGGCAGACAAAGCCCCGGATATTTTTCTTAAAATGCTTTCATGATGGCCATCATCAGCAAAAAGAAGATACCTTATAAGATCAGTGCCGCATTAAGGTCTTACCTGGAGAAGTACGACCGGCTGGTAAATCTTCCTATTGAATATTCCAACTTGCTGCGATATGACAACTCCATACCGCTTTATGACCGGCATGGCACAGACACCCTATGGGAGACTGTATTCTTTGCGCAGGATGACATGGAATCTATTCATTTTGCTTTGAAGAAAATCTATTCCATCATCAAAGCAGATGGAGATGTGAGCGTGATGGAGCACCTCTTCATTGATCGTGTGGATCTCTGTGTGTATGGAAATACTCAGCCGTTCCGTGTCCGGATCGTAAACAGGATCAATGACAACTTCGATTACTTCTATATCAAAAATGCGGATGCGAGCAGGATCTATGGTCTTGAATTAGAACATTTACTATCTCCCAATAAGATCAGCTATGCAGTACACCGGGATACCCTCATTGAAGAGCACATCGTAGGGATACCCGCCGAACAATTCATTAAATACCACCTGAAGGATCCAAATCTTAATGAAATCAGACTCGCCAAAGAATTTGTAAAGTTCAATGAAAGATGTTTTGTGAGGCTGCTGGGCGATATGCATTCGAGCAATTTTGTGGTTGATGTAACGCCCGATTTTGAAGAGATCGACTATCGGTTCCGGGCCATAGATTTTGATCAGCAGTCGTATGAGGGTCGTCGCTCAATCTACCTTCCCCAGTACTTCAAGCAGAATAATCCCATCATAAAGATCGGCCTGAAACATATGACGGTAGAAACGGTGAGACAGTATCAGCGGGAAGAAAGGGCCCTTATCGCCAACCGGGTGAAAGTCGAGCGAAACAGGATCGATGATCTTTTAAAAGCCATGAGTTCAGAATCACTCTCCAAACCTAAAAATGTATTGCGGCTACGAAAAGAACTGGCAGATTTTTACAAGGAAGAAGACTTTCTGAGATGTGAAAGTATGGGAGAGTTGGTAAGGATGAGTCTTGAGATGCTCGTGCGCCAACCGGATTTATATCGTGATTATTGATCCCGAAAAAATCATAAAATCCTTAATTTCGTGGCAATTAGTCTTTTGAGATGAGAATTAGTTCGTTAGCCAGAAAAATCAGTAAGAAACCTTCAGAATTGATCACCTTTTTTGAAGAAAGAGGAGAAACATTAGACAGTGGAGCTCACACCAAATTGAGCGATGATCAGGTTGAATCTGCTCTAAAAGCATTCGCATACGATCAGCCTGAGAAGTCGGTAGAGGAGTCAGATGGAGCGCCTACCGAACCGGAAAAGCCTGAGCAGCTAAAGCAGGACCTTATAGAAACGGAGCCGGAAATGCCGGAAGATCCTGTTGCAGAAGAGCAAATAGACAAACCCTCCGCAGAAGAGGTTGAGCTGCAGGAAGAGGTCGAAGTGATACGGGCTCCTAAAGTCACGTTGCCCGGGCTAAAAGTGAAAGGCAAAATCGATTTGCCCGAACCTAAGAAGAAGGAACCTAAGGAAGAAAAGGAAAAAGAAACCCGTACGAATAGAAATACTGATAAAAACCGGAAGAGCAGAAGGAAAGACAACGACTACAATCCGGTGGCAGCAGCCAGGAAAAGGAGGGAGGAAAAAGAAGAACGTGAAAGAAAGGCTGAATTAAAGCGTAAGAAAAAGGCCAAAGCTCAGCATTATTTCAAACAGCAGAAAAAGGTTGCTAAAGTCAAAAAAGAAAAAGAAGATCTACAGACCGATAATGAGACCAAGGAACTTAAGAGATCAGAACAGGTCAGAGGAAATATTTTCCAGCGTTTCTGGAAATGGTTTAACTCCTGATGAAAAGACTAATGTAAGTACACCGCAAGTTCCTTGTCCATGACCACTTCCACGTGCTCATCAATGGTGGTGCTTAGTTCGTATCCGGTGTAGCTGGCCATGATGGGGAACATCTTATGGCTTCGATTCACAAGAACGGCAGTTTCCAGTTTTTTAATTTCCACTCCGAGTAGCGCTTTCAGGCTGTGTGCAAATGTGCGACCGGTGTTTTGAACGTCATCGATCAGGATCACCGCCAGGCCTTTCAGCTTATCCGGAGAGATGTCAAGTGTAACTTCTTCAGCCAGTGGTTTTTGTTTATTGACATCAAGCCTGACAAGTGTGGTTTTCTGCTTTCCGTTGATCTTTTTCAGTTCATCAGTAATCAGATTAGCCAGCTTATAACCTTTGTCATAAATACCCACAACCGCAAGCTGTTTTTCATGAAAGTTGCGCTCATAGATTTCATAAGCTATTCTCTTGATGATCTGACGGATCTGAGACTCAGCTAAAATTAGATTACGCTTTTTCGTCATGATGCCGGTACTGGGATCACTTTACTATCCTTGAACGTAGAGAGGATCACCATGGATTGCAGGCTGTCGACTACCTCGATCTCACTGACCTTTTCCAGCATGAGGTACTGGTAAGATGAAATGTCTTTGGCAATCACCTTAAGAATGAAATCCCCCGTACCGGTGATGTGATGACACTCAACCACCTCCGGGATCTTGTTGATTTCTCCGAGGAAGATATCGATGTTCTTCTTGTTATGACCCTTGAGTGTCACCTGTACAAAGGTATGTACCCCGAGGCCTATTTTATCCGTATCAAGCTGGGCATGATAACTCTTGATGATGCCGGAATTTTCAAGCTTTTTGACCCTTTCCAGGGTGGGGGCCGGAGATAAGCCAATATCCTTCGAAAGCTGGGCATTTGTGATCTTTGCATTGGTTTGCAGGATCTCCAGGATTTTCCGGTCTATGTCGTCCAGCTTGATACTTGCCAGATTAAGTTTCATTGCCAAATTTTATTTGCTACAAAATTAATAATTATTATAATTATTTGGAAAACTGTGTCCAATACTCAAATAATTAACATTTCTTTCAAAGAACCTACGTTGATGATCCAATGGTTCCTATAGCCTGATAATTCTTGAAATGATCACATGGCCTCCATAGCTGAACCTGACCATATACATCCCTGCATCAAGGTCCCCCAACTGCAGGATTAGTTCGTTCAGTCCTTTTGGCAACAACTCAAACTGCTGATTGATTTCACGATTCCCTGATAAATCATACACCTCCAAAGATGCCCTGCCGCTTTCCGGTAAAACATATCTTAATGTGGCTCTGTCCGTGGTTGGATTAGGAAAAGGATCCTCAGAGTATATCGCCGGCCGGATGGTAATACATGCTTCATTATCTTCAAGATTGATCTCCTCATCCGGGTATGGGGAATTCAGGGAGACACAAAGGAATCCCAGCGTGTTGTTGCTCATGGGGACGGAGGTATTCAAGGTCACCACCGATTCATTCCCTGCATTGATCCTTTGAAACACCTGCTCTGAGACTGAAAACTGGTTTTGAAGCTCAACATTCACTCCAATGGTCTCGATGGGCAGGTTACTGTCATTGAAAATATCCAACACAATCTGATAATTACCACCGTTTTCCTCCAGTTGGATCCCGGTAATTGCCAGGTCTACCACCGGAACCACTGAGCTTATGACCATTTCTGCTGTATCAGCGCATCCAAAGGTATTATAAGTGATTAACCGGATCATCTGGTCTCCGGGTTCATTGAACTGGATGACCGGATTCTGGTTGGTTGTAATGAGGGCATCATTTACATACCATTCATTTACGCTGACCCCCTGGGAGGTATTGGTAAACTGAAGTTGAAAGGGCGGCACCCCATAGTCATTGGAGGCCGTGAAGGAGGCGGAAGGGTTTTCCTGCACATCCAGATCTCTCGATGTCTGTATCACGCAACCATTTTCGGTGGTCAATTCCAAAGTGACCGGATAGGTGCCTGGTGCATACCCGGAGATCGAGGCATTCAATCCCTGCCCGATCGGTTCGCCATTAAAGAACCACTGTCGGCTCACTATAGGATCCGCAAAAGCTATCGAGGCATCTTCCAGGGTGATCTCCTCATTGTTACATTGCCCATCGATCACAAAATCCGGGACAGGGAGGTCATCGATCGTAAACTCTTTGGTCATGGAAGAAAAACAAAGCTGGCTATTGGTGATGATCAGGCTAGCCTCATAAATGCCGGATTCATCAAAAATCACTGAGGGATTAGCCGATGAGAACTGCTGCCCATTGATCGCCCATGAGCGGGACAACACATCAGAGGGCTCAGTCAGATCTGTGAAGGTGGTAAGTTCACCGATACAACCCGTTACAATCTCAAAATCCACCTCGGGTAATTCTGCAACACTTACAATCTCTTCGTGTGAAGACTGACAGCCGTCAGAGGAAGTCGCAAGGAGCTTGACCGTATAGTTGGTAGCTGCTCCGAATGTGAGACCGGGATATTGCTGATTGGAGATCACTTCATCATTCACCGACCATTCCCAGGCAACAATATCGGCCTGCTCCACCACCGACAAATCCTCAAAAACGGACTCCGTATCGCGACAAACAATGGCATATTGAAAATCTGCGACAGGGATTGCATTTACCTCCACGTTTTTGATGACTGTGGTCTCGCAGCCCAGGTTATTGGTGATCGAGAGTTCCACTGCGTACGTACCGGCGCTACCAAATTGATGAGAAGGGCTTATCTCAGCGCTGGTGTTTCCATCTCCGAAATCCCAAAGGATCGTTCCCGGATCAGACAAATTATTGAAGAAAGTGATTTCTCCGTCACAAACTGGCGCGGCCGTAAAATCAGCGACAGGTGAGCTGATGACCTGGATGGTATCCCGCACTACTATCGACTCACACCCGGGAATAGTAGCGACCACCTCTATGATCTTTTGCCCAGGCTGACTGAAAATAAACTCAGGACCTGAGGCGATCGTATCTCCCAGGTCCGTGACCGTCCAGACATATTCCACAAGTCCCTCCCAGACAGTGTCATCCGTAAGGTTTGAAGGGGCCACCGGTTCAGCTACACAGAACGAATCTTTGGGAATGCTGAATGTGGGCGTTGGCGGTTCCGGATAGATGGTAATTGATTGCTCAGTAAAATTTCCACATCCCTCGTCACTTTCAACTGTCAAGCGCACATCGTAGGTGCCCGCGGAAGGGAATTGATAGGTTGGGTTTGGATCTGTACTATCTATGGTGCCATCGGAATCGAAGTCCCAGGAGTAAGAGGTGATGGTCGAAGAGGTACCAGGAGAAAAAAGATTTGTAGATGCTATACATCTGTTCTCCGTAGAAAAATTGATTGTTGGAGCGATACTGGGAACTACTTCCAGTTCTTCATTGAAATAATTTACCGAACCAAACTCATCAATTACTTCAAGTGAAATATTGTATGAACCTGCGGAATTGTAAAAGATCCCCTCTGGTGCAGGATCAGTGCTTGTGCTGTAACTAACATCGCAAGGTTCATTGTACATGATTGAATACAACTCGCCATTTAAATCATCAATGATATATCCCATCCATACTCCTTGATGTTTAAATGTCGCTAAAGCGTATCCCTGCGGATAAAAGTCAGATTCGCCATATTGATTTACAGACGATCCATCAATCCCCGTAATTAAAGGATCATTTCCGATAGTTACATTGAAAAGTCTGCCCCCAAATGTTAATACCTGTAAATAATAGATTCCTCCACTCCTGATCAAACTAATTCTATTGACATTTCCATTGAAAAAGTTATTGATCAGAATTTCACTGCCTGTAATCTCATTCGTTATTTCATTTCCAAAATCAACCCTGGTAATATTTCCGCTTGTATAAGAAGAAATATAGGCATGCCATTGGTCACATTCTTTAAAGAATTCGATATCGCGTGAGCTGGACAAATTAGGTATTACACCAGACGTGGTTACATTATCCATTGTTGGATTATGTTTTATGTCATTATTAAAATCAATAATTGATAATGTGTTGGAGGGATTAATAATCACCACTTTTAACTCATCTCCCATTTGCACCAAATCCATTTTACCTACAGTTGTCGGTAGTGAAAGATCAAATGTGAAGGCATCGGGTATCCCCTCTAAGCCATCATTAAAGGCAACTCTTGTCAACTTACCATTCCAGGAATATATGAGTCCATACCAAATATCCTCCTGCCTGATCATTTCAATAGAGATAGGCTGATCAACCATTCCAAAAACACCCAGATTTTCTACCCTAGTGGGACTTGATAATACTCCATCTCCAAAGGTCAATCTCACAAGCTCATCGGTCGAATAGCTAGTGGCAAAACCATACCAGGTTCCGGATTCCTCAATAAAAGAAATATCCAGCAATCTTCCCGGCGATTGAATTGTTGTCACATAATTGGTTACAAATAATGAAGTGTCCAGAGGATTGTTACAAAAATCCCATTTGAGTGTATAAGTGCTATCGTATGAACTATTAAAACCTAATTGCTCCCCAATGCATAATTGACTATCTATTATTTGTGCCTTGGGGGGTGGACATGCCAATGGCAAAATATCCAGAGTTTTGATTAGTGTGTCCAAACATCCCTGAGCAGTTTCAATACCCAGTGCTACCTCATAACTTCCATAAGAATTCAATATTAAACTGGTATCTCTTTCCATTGAAAATAAAGAATCATCAATGTACCATGCCCAGTTTATGACTGAATCCACACCAAGGGTTAAATCAATTCCTTCTAAATCAATAGTATCTCCCTCAAAGTAATCGTTTCCGGAAATATCAAAATCATGTAGATTTCCGTCATTAATGATAATATCTCTTTTTAAAGTACTTTCACATCCTGATACAATATCACTCACAGTCAATGAGACTTCATAGGTCGAAGCCGAGAGGTATTGATGTGATGGATTTCTAAGATTACTGACGGGACTCCCATCGCCGAAATCCCAGATATAACTAACCCCATCTTCTTCTGATGTATTAATGAACTCCACTGATGAACCGAAGCAATTATTTGTCCAGCTAAAATCTACCACCGGACCTGCTGAAAGATCGATTACTTCAATGGCAGTACTTGTGCACCCATCTGGTAATTCTGCTGTCAGGCTAATGGATTTTATTCCAGGAGAATCAAAAGAAAATGTTGGTGATTCTTCATTGCTATCGTCAATGCCGTCTTCATCAAAATCCCAATGCCAGATCACTGAACTAGCTGTATTGTACGCAGAAAGATTTTCAAATGACAAGATGGCATTTGAACATAGATTATTACTGGGCGGTTGAAAGGAAGCAATGGGGGGATTAAACAGGATAACATCATTTTGTATTGCTTCCTGACATCCTGAACCATTTGCTACATATAAAGTAACCGGATAGCTTATCTCAGATTGAAATCCATAGGTCGCATTCAAATCTGTTGTGATTGGTGCACCCGTATCATCGATAATACCATCATCATCGAAGTCCCACTCCAGTATCAACCCGGAAATGTCACCTTGTACTTCAAAAGTACTTTGAGAGTCAATGCATTGATTAGACGAAGTCCAACTTAATTCTGGTATCGGGTCATTATTTACGGTTACTTGATAGTTGGATTTATCAATTGATCCAGAGGAATTCGTGGCCTCAAGAGAAATGTTGTATGTGCCTTCCGCTGAATAGGAGATATTCTCAGGGTTTTGTATCAACGATTCTTCGATGGTAACAGGGCAGGGAGAATCGTAGTATATGCTATATAATTTTCCACTCAGATCTTCGATAACATACCCCCGCCAGACCCCATCCATTTTAGATACATTCAATGAGTACCCCTGCGCATAGGTTGTAGATTTACCATAATTACTGACTGCAGAAGAGCCTAAACCAGTAACCAAAGGATCTGTACCTATAGATACATTAAAGAGCTTACCATTAAATGTCAGGACCTGTAAATAGTAAGATCCGCCGCTCTCTAGTAGTCCTATTCTATTAATATTTGACCCAAAGTAATTCGAAATCAGCGTTGCGGATGAATTGATCGTGCTGGTGATTGAAGTACCAAAGTCTACCCTGGTGATTACGCTTGTATTGTATGAAGAAATATAAGCATGCCACTGATCGCATACTTTAAAGAGTTGAATGTCTCTTGAGCTTGATAATCCGGAAATTGCTCCCGTAGAAGTAATATCAGATAACAATGGATTATAAGTTATATCCCCATGAAAATCAATGATAGTAATTGTATTCGATGGATTGATAACAACAGCTTTTAATTCTGGCCCAGAGCGAGCTAACTCCATCTTACTGAGTAAGGCTCCTACATTTGCAGCCACCCCGCTTACAACAGGGGGGCTCTCCAGGCCATTAATGAACTCAAGTCGTGTCAATTTTCTATCCCAGGAATACACCAATCCATACCACGTGCTTCCTTGTCTAAATAATTCTATCGATACTGGCTGGTCCACCGATCCGATCAATCCTAAGTTGGTGATCTGCGTGGGAGCCTGTGACGGACCATTTCCAAATTTCATACGCACCAAGGCATCGTTTGACCAGCTTACTGCAAAGCCATACCATACACCTGAGCTGTCGGCAAAATCAATATCCAGCAATCGTCCCGGACTTGAAACCGTCGATAGCATTGTGGTGGAGAAGGCAGCAGTATCCAGCTCACTATCACAGAAATCCCACTTGAATTCATAACTACTATCAGAAGTATTGTTGATGGAGATATCTGAAAAAATGCAAGTTTCCGACTGCACATCAGCAACAATAACAGGACACTGGCTATAAGTATACCCACTACCTAAAATGTAGAATAGTACGATTACAAAAAGATTCCTCAATCCAATAAATCTGTTCGCCAAAAAATACTCAAAAACCGGGCCCAATTAACAAATTATGATAGTTTATTTAAGATCTCTTTCCCCTTTCTTTCAATAATCTGCTTGTATGATTGTTCAACTGTGCTAAAACTTCGATATCTGATCGCCAAATCTGCTTTTCTTTCCAAAGTAGGAAGTAGCTCTTTTATCCTATTCAGCGACTTAATTACGGAGTCTTTCTTCAAACTAAATACAGCCCCTCTTTTTTCCCTTTGGATTATTTTAGAATCATCTCCAATTCCCTTTGATATAAGTACCGGCAATCCATTTGCCCAATATTCGCCATTCTTAATTGGTGAGCAGAACTTACGATTCTCCGAGGGTCTTATTGTGGAGAAAGCAAAATCTGAGGCACTTAGAAACTTAGGTACTTCAGAATGAAGGACCATTTTATGATAAATCTTTTCAAATGGGATCCCCACACTTGTGCATCGTGAATGAATAAATTCATACTTATGGGGACTTAAAATGATCAAATAAAAATCTTCAAAATAATCAAAAGCACTTTTGAAAACCTCAAAAGCTTCAAAATCCAAATAGATATCGCCAAATTTACCCACATAAATTCCAACAATAGTTTTTGATGAAATCCCTAATTCATCTCTCAATTTGACTCTATCTTCTGTTGAGAATTCAAACAGGTCGGCATTAACAGCGCAAGGCATCACCAAAACTTTATTCGGACTTATCCCTTCCCCAATCAATTTTTTGGCATACTCAAAAGATACAGGCATTATGTAACGGGCGCATTCCTTTTGCTTTTTTTCCAGGAATTTCTGAATCTGATAGCTTATTCCACTTTTAGACCAAATTCCCAATTCACGCATGTATTCTGCATGGGGTTCAAAAGACTCAACAGTAAATGGCACCTTAGTCAAACGGTGGGCTATATATCCAATACTTCCGGCCAACGAACTTCTACACATCAGCAAATCGACATGATTATCTCTGATAAGTATTCTTAAATACTCAGGGATTTTGATGAAATCATAAAATTTAGAGAATAGTCTTTTCTTAAACTTTGAATAAAATGGCTGGTGAATGATTTTCTCATGATCCGGAACATTTAATGAGGTATCCCCTGACCTTTCTATAGATACGTAGATAATTCTATTTACTTTCTTAATACCAGCTAGAATTTCCAAATGAGGATTTATGGTTGCCTGACTTAATCCTTCGTTTGCCCCCCAGTACCCCAGAAAGAGAATATTCATGACAGGAAAAGGTATTTTAGACCTCGAACAAACCGACCTGATGATAAAAAGCTTTTGAACATTATTTTTTTTCTTTTTCCCCGAAAGCACCTGATAAGTCTTTTTTCAATACCTCTGTTAACGAGTAGGCTTTCAATTTCACTGTATCCAATTGACAACTTGTCCAAATTCCTCATTGCAGATTTATTGTGAACTCTATAGTTCAAACATGTGTCGCGCGTATAATTATATTCTCCCCCTGACAAAGCCACATCGATATAAAACATCAGATCTTCGCCGTGAGTTAACCTTTCTTCCATGCTGTAATTGGCTCTTCTATTAACCCTTATCATCCAGGATGGACCAAAAAATGAGTTGCCGGTAAGGCATATTAGATCACTAAGAGGGTTTCCCTTAAAATTCGGATTCCATGAACCAATTTTAACAGTGAAATCTTCATTCCATTTCTCAACTTTACCATCCACAAAACTTACGTTAGGGTTATTCTGGAATATGATCAGCCGACTTGCCAGACTATTGGGAGGAAAAAAATCATCTCCATCTAAAAAACAAAAATAATCCCCTTTCATTTCCTTTAGACCCACATTCCGAGCTGCACTTACACCAGCATGATTTTGTTTAAAGTAGTGAATTCTGGGATCTGTATATCCCTGGCAAATTGACTCTGTTGCATCGCTGCTTCCATCATCGATAATAAATAGCTCCCAATTTTCATGAGATTGGTATATGAGGGAGTCAATAGCCTTGCTAATGTATCTGTCGATATTGTAGACCGGCATGATTACAGAAACCAGGTCAGACATTAAACCTGAATTTTAGATTCGATACGCTCAATTTGTCGTTCATAGGTATTATCCAGAGCAATTTCTCTTCTTAGCTCCCGGGTCTTAGCACTGTTATAGGACTCTAAATTACTGATGCATTTTTCTAGTCTTTCCGTAAATTCGATATTCATATTGCACATCTCGATTAACGGGCTCTCTATATGGGTGAATGAAAAGGTATGTGTGGCCACAATTGCTTTTCCACTACCCAGATACTCCATCATTTTATGTGGATTTGATTGGAAATGATGATACTTTTCTTGATAGCAAATTATTAAAATATGGGCCGATGAGTAATAATTAGATAAATCATCTGAATTCACTTTTCCGATAAAATAAGAATGATCCTGATTATAAATTTTTTCAAAATTACCCCAGTCGGAAGACCTCTCCATGAGATCAATTTCAAGCGGACCCAGAAATACAAAATCCACATTCGGATTATGAGTTACAGCTACCTCTAAAGTTTTCCAATCAATATATGGCATATTTAAATTTCCAGCATAAAGTACTTTTATCTTATTGTTTCCAGGTAAGTTGACTGAGCTTGCCACACGTTGATCATTGAATCCATGATTTATAAAATGTGTATTTAAATTATGTTTCCTCAATTCCTTACCAATCAAGCTCGATACATAAAGGCACAAATCAGCTGATCTGGCTGCTCTTGCAAGTTCAAAGTTCTGATTTAGATCAACAATGTGAGAAATATTGATAGTTGGCAACCATGAGAAATCAAAGAAAACTGAGTTGTCAAAAGACCAGACAATATCAAAGTGTAACTTCGAATACCGTTCAATTTGTCTGAGCTTTCTTAAAGTCAACCATCGTGTAATAAAATTCGGGAGAAATCTTAAACCTCTTATGAATCCAGGATAATCTAATACCCGCAAATCGTCAATTTCTGTATTTGCTAATCCCCACTTTCTTTTAGGAGGATTAGCAAAGATTACCTGGTTACCTCTCTTTGCGAGATAGGCTGCATAATGGTGTTTAGAAACAAAAATGTGATCCCATGGTTCAGGTGATATTATTAATATAGATTTATTAATTAGTCGCATTTATTATGCTTTCTAATACCTTAATATATCTTTTTCCAACCTCTCCAACGGAAAAATCCGGGTACTCGCTAACAAATATGGGTTTATTTATAACCCTGAGAATCGCCTTATAGAATGCTTCCGTGGTATTTTCCTGCACCAGGATACCATTTCTCTCAGTGATAAATTCTTTAATTCCTCCAACATTACTTGCAATTACCGGGCAACCGGATGTAATTGCCTCTGCACACACTACACTAAACGTTTCATAATCAGACGGGTGAAGATATGCTGCTGCTTTACCCATTTCATCGGCGATCTGGTCACTATTTAATGCTCCAAGAAAAACTATTCCCGGATTCGCTTTCGCACACTCTTCCATTTCCGACAGTAAGGGGCCGTATCCGCCAATTCTTAAATTAACTGCAGGGTTGCTTAGATGAAGCAGTTTCACGGCTTCAATCACAAGCATCGGTCTTTTGGGAGACTTCCATTGTCCCACCATAAAAAAACGGTTTTTGATCCTGGTTGCATTTCTATTTGAAATCCTAAAAAATTTAGAATGCACAATATTTGGTACAACATAAAGATCAAAAGTTGATTTACTGAATGCTTTGATATCATTTCCAAGCGCTTGAGATATGGCTATTACCGGTAGTTTTTGTTGAAAAATGCGTCTGATTCGAGGCAACTCTCCCTTGACACCAAAATTAAAATGATAGGCACTCCAATGCTCTGTGATAACAACAGGAATCCCGATCCACCGCTTGATCAAATGCCAATAAGTTAGATTTGGATATGCAATATGAAAATTAATAACATCATAGCGTCTATTAACTCTCGTGGTCAAAAGAAAAACAAAAACAAGAAGGGAAGAGAAAATTTCAATGGCTACCCAAGGAAGTCCCGGGACTCTTAATATTAATTGTTTTAAAGAGTGCTTTTTGGTACTTCTAAAAGTAAATCGCCCTTTTCCCAAATCAAGATGGAAAACATACTGTTTTTCAACATGAGGTTTTAGAGAATCAATATGGGCTTTAATCCATTTAGCCTCATTCCGATTGATAGCATTTGGATACCAATTTGTAATATGGAGGACTTTCATACACCTAATATCCACTTTCTGATGCAATATTGAAATAACCGCAAATTCTCAACTGATGGCCTGGCTTTCAATGCTTCCCAGCTATATCTAATTGCGTCTTTTTTTAACCCGGAATACGCTAAACTTTCCGCCCTCTCTTTATAAAACCTCGAAGGATCATCAATATATGGCTGACGTAATTCCTCAATAAACCGGACCACATTCTTCAAGTCATTCCTTTCAATGGAATCAATTCCATTTTCAAGCCTTTCATTATATAAGAATTGAGCAACCTGATGTCCAAATAATTGATCGACATGGTCAAATGATTTTGTCATTGAAGTGTTTACCGATCTATATCCATACAGGGGCTCAGGTGCATTTATATTTCCAAATTCAAAATGATGACTTGCCCGAAGCAGCCAATCATAATCTTCACTGATGTTTTTTAAAGAGAGAAACTCTTCACGAAATCCACCAATGGTGTGATAGACCTCCTTTCGGAACATGATTGAAGGCTTTTGAAATGGATTTCTCTTTGGTAATAGTTCCTTAATTTTTGTGCTATTATCTTCGACATTGACCTTTCTTATTATTCGCCCATTGATATCTATCTCTGAAAAGTTAGTACCCAAAACAGCTATTTCAGACCTAGATCTTAAGTATTTGAGTTGATCATGCAATCTATTGTGATGAGATATATCATCTGCATCCTGAAAGGCAATAAATTCTCCGGATGACAACGACAGCATCTTATTTATGGTCTTGAGGTAACCAAGGTTCTGTTCATTGACATATACATGTAATCTGGTATCGTCTATAGATCTTAAAATGGATAAAGTATTGTCTGTTGAACAGTCATCAACTGCAACAACCTCAATATCTGGTAAGGTCTGAGTTAGAATGCTTTTAATTGAGTCCCCAACAAACTTCTCAGCATTGTAGCATGGAATAATTACGGAGATCATCTTATCCGCTTAGTCTGGATCTTATATACTTAAAAACTATTGACATTAAATATCTAAATCCTATTTGACCAGATAGAATGTTACTCAGCTCTTTGCTGTTCCTGTTATATGGATATGGATGTACAATTTGATTACTGGATTCAAAAAAAGGTAGGTCCAGATCGATTTTCGATACTAAAAATATATTTTGCTTATACCACCAATCTACCTGATCATTGTTCCAAAAATGACTTCTCAGCCCATCATAAAATTTATAACCATGCACCGCAAATCTATCTACCCAGTAATCCACCCACTGTTCATTAATATGATTTTGCCCCCCCTGATATGGAATAGCAGCAGAAAAAAGTATTACTTCAGCATGCTTTACAAGTGATCCTACAATATTCGCACTTGCCTTATCACTTAAATGCTCCACCAGCTCCAAACATAAGGCGATATCGTATTTTCTTTCCAAATCAAAAGAGTCATTGAGATCCATTTCAAGAAATTTATCTCTTGAAAGGATGAATCTGCCCGTTGGAAACTCAGCATCAATGCCCAACAGGTCTTCAATACCCATCTCAGAAAATGCTGACAGCCAGGTCCCTATTCCACAACCAACATCTAAAACGCTCTGAATCTTTAAGTGATCGAGTAGAAAAGGTACAATCTGGGAAGCAGCCTTCTCATTGTATAACTTTTCATCATATTCAAAACTCATTTTTTTATCATATAGTAAATGTTCTCGAAGTTGAGAATTCTTTCTGGCCTTTGATTTCTTGATAAATAATCGTGAACAGCTTTTGAACAACCATCCCAGGTATAGTAGTCATCTAACAGGATGAGTCCACCCTCATTAACTTTAGGAAAAAAGTTTTCAAAGCACTCAATTGTAGAATCATACCAATCAGCATCAATCCGCAATACAGCGATACCTTCACTCATCTTGTAACCACTCAAAGTTTCTGAAAACCATCCTTTTACAATAGTGAAGGAGTCTATTCCTGTTTTTTTCATACACTCCTCCGCATACTTGATATCTGCTGTACAATTGTCAAAATACCAGGGTCCATCCTTATCTTTTTGCCAATCTATTGCGGATTGACCATCTATTTCTTTCGGATCAGGTAACCCCTCAAAGCTATCAAACAGATAATATTGTCTTGTATTACCAAGTAACTCAGCCATAGCTGCACTCATCCCCCCTTTCCAAACTCCACATTCGACTACAGACCCTTGTATGGATTGTACTTGCTTTACCAGAGTTAAGTTATTGATGAATTTCTCCTTTTCAATCATGGAATACTCTTTATACTTATTATAGATAGAGTTCATTCGACGTGAAACAGGCAAAATTCTGATAACTCTAAAACCAACCAGCCCTAATAAACCATTGATATATTTTTTCATTTGATCAAGATGCAAATTGATTTGTACGTCAATGATGCGATATATTTATACGGTTTCAAACTAAATGGATTATACAATAATAATTTGAATGCCAGAGATAAGGCATTATTATAAAGATGAAAAGATGCTGAACGGTTGATCCCGTCTATGTATATCTCATCTATCTTATGGTGCCACTTTGAAACCATCTTCGCATATTCTCTTTCAACCAGGTCCTTGCGACCATTCATCAATGAGTCAGACCCTTTTAGTTTCCTTTCATCCTTAAGATAATTAAGTAGATCGTATATCGCGTACCTTTCAGGAGTATAGCCATGAATTGACTTTGTCAGTCCACTGGAAGTCCATCGGTAATTATAAAGGGGTTGGTTTATCATCTTTATTGAATACCTTTCCCTTACTCTGTCAATGAAATCCGTATCTTCAGCAACAATAAATATCGGTCTATACAACCCCCCAACTTCTTGCACGATACTGGAACGGAACATGATTGTGGGTCCGTGAAATGCTTCATCTCTAACTTCAACTTTGGTATTGATTTTTTCACCTTTCTCATCTATTACATTGAAGGATGTAGAACACAAACCAATATGGTTATTCTTTTGCAAGAACCTTAATTGCGTTTCAAACCTATGCTTCTCTGACCAATCATCCGCATCATGGACAGTTACGTACTCACCTCTGCTTTTTTCAAAAAGCCGGTTTGCCGTTCTTACTTTTCCATGATTTGCCTGATTATGTGATACTATGATCCTCTCATCTTTCTCCGAAAGGTGGTCTAATATCTTCCTGGAGTTATCAGTTGAGCCATCATCAGCTACCAAAAGTTCAAAATTATTAAAGGATTGATTAAGTATACTGTTGATAGCCTGCTCAACATACTTTTCCGCATTAAATACCGGAAGAATAACAGACAAAATTGGTTTAGATTTTGGCAGCATAGATCATACCGATGTTTTCAGAATGATTATTTCTAATTACGCTAAAACTTTCTGACTTTAGGATCTCAATGATTGAATCGGGTTGGCCATGCCATTCCATCATGATCAGATCTATCTTTTCCAGTAATCCTGCTTCCTTAAGGTTGGGTAAAATGTTAAATTCAGCTCCTTCACAATCCATCTTCACAACAACAGCTTGATTTTTTTTCTTCCCGGGGATTATTTTTTCTAATTCTTCACTACTCTTTCTTAACTGAAGCTTCTCTGTCTTTTCATCGGCTATTTTCGATTTGATTAAGTCTGTCCCTTTAATGCCTACTTGTCCCTTAAATTCTTCAGAATAAACTACACTCAATGTTTCAGATACTCCTGACAATCCGTAATTGAATGAGCTGATCTTGGTATTCAAGCCGATGTTCAAATCAAGGTTCTTTCTTGCAAGCTTATAAGTCGGCCTAAAAGGTTCAAAACCAAATACCTGTTCAATATCAGGACGCGAAGCAAAATATAAACTTGCAATACCCACATTCATTCCAATATCAATAACGATTGCCTTTGAATTCAAATGGAATTCATAGCACCTGTTTACAAAAATTTCATTGGCAATGAATAATTCCTCCGCAGAATTAATTAACAGGGCTATCCCGTCGATCTGCAAGAATAGTTTGCCATCTTTCATTTCAAAAAAGGCACCATTCCTCTTTTTCAAACGCTTTGCAAACTCATAGCCTTGCAACAGAAAAAGGCTCTCATTCTCATTCAACCTGATGCCAATCTCCCCCAGATTTACCCATGTCCCATGATATCCCTCAAATGAAGCTTCTATTGCTTGTTTCTTCCATTTTGATGAAGCAATCCTGTAGGCGATGGATTTTCTCAATTTTGACAGAATCATTTGGCTTGGATCAGAATTAAAATTAAGTGTTTAGTAAAAAAGTAAGTGTGAAAATCAAAACCATTACACCATAGCTGAACCCAATCAATTTCACAAATGATAAATTCAAAAGTCTAAAAAGCATGACACCCTGAAAAATATAGGAAAAAGCCTTGGCTCCGGTTAAAATTATGATTGATTGGTAAAAGGGAAGTTCTAAGAATATAGCTATTGCGAGACATGAAATAATTAAAACCAGTGAAAAAACATTTAGACTAACAAGCATAAGCTCTCGTCTTAGTACCTGAAATAAGGAAAATAAAGGTGTAATCAATATCTCAAGATATATATAGAGCGAGGTAATGCTTATCACAATAGCTGTAGACTCCCACTTTTGTCCTAGAAAAAACGGGATAATCTCCTTAGATAATACCATTAAGATCAGAATGGGAATAAAAATAAGTACCTGGCAATAAACTACTAACCTGGAAGTGAAACTACTTAAGCTGGAAAAGCTTTTTGAGTTCAACTCATAGGCCTTTTGTAAGAAAACCGGAGAAATAGCATTGCTGAATAATTGAACAGGAATATTGAATAACGTCAATGCCATACTAAAATACCCAAGTTCCTCACTACCGTAGATAAATGCCAGAAAATATACTGGTAGCTGCGAACCAAATTGTTGGATCAGTTGATTCGGTAAGATGTACTTTGGATATTGTCTCCATTCGAATAATACCCGCTTTACAATATCCGGCTTTAATGAGCCCAAAAAACTTTTCTCATCTCTGAAAAATCGAAAAACATTAATTGTGCCGGCTATGGCCCTTCCTGACATGTTTCCAATGATCAAACCATACTTATAACCATTTCCCAGAATTCCAATGGATAGATTTACCAGGCGAATCAGAATTTCACCTCCACTTTCGAGGGCTGCGGATACTTTGAAATCTTTATTCCGGATCATCCAGTTTGAAAAAATTCCAATAAATCCATTGATCAAAATGCCTGCTGGTAAGTACCACAGCAGCCCATCCGGATCATTGAAAGAATGGGAAATAATCAGCAAGGGTATGATGGAAATGATCGAAATTGAAACTATCGTTATCATTTGAAAAATGATAAGATTTACAAAATCATCCCTTCTTTTTACTAATGTATACGCATTTGGATATCCCAATAATGTGAATACGACTACAATAGACGTAATAGAATTGTAAAGTGCAAAATTCCCATATGCATCCGGATTGTATAGCCTTGATAAGATCGGAACAAACAAGAAAGAAAGAGATAAAACAATGATTTTGCTCGAAGATGTTAGTCCAACATTCTGAACGAATGACCCCTTTGTGAAAAGTGATTTGATAAGATTCCTTAATTCACTCACTTACTTCTTTGATTTATCACCAAGAATAAGAATGTAGAAAGGGATCATGGGGATCTTATATCTCATCAAAGTTCCAAAATTGAAGGTACTAACGCCTACTGCAAAGGCAAACAGAATAGAAAAGCAAAGACAAAAGACTAAAAATGAATCAGATTTTATCCTTATTAAGCCCTTATTGTATATCAAAAACCAAAATGTCAGTGACAGAACCAGCAAAGATTCGACGGAGGCAAATAGCATCAAAGGATTCTTCACCTCCCATAAATAAGGTCTGAACAAGCTTACGTTAATTGCTTGTGGCATCAGTCGGAGCATGCTTTGCCAGGACCCATCCAATTCACCCAGATCATACCCGCCATCACCTTCTGTCCTTGCACCCCAGCCATATCGAATATCATATGCGGTAATGGCTGCCCGTTCTGAAATGTTCTCGATTGAATATTTGGGATTCCGGTCACTAAACTCAATCACTGAAAAATATCCTAGCAACCCGAAAATCACTACCAAAACGGGTGCAACTAGAAATCTCAAAACTATATTCCTAATGGCAACGATGTTTCTCCAGTAAATCCACAAAAGAACCAATGGGAGAAAACAAATAAGGATATAAACTTTGATCATTAGGATCAACCAAACACTAGTGATGCAACCAATCCATACGATCCAACCTCTCCTTTTGAATTCTATCACATTTATCAACCCCCACGTCAACCAACCCAATGCCCCTAAAGTAATCGTATCCTTCAGTATCCCCGACCCCCAGAAAACCACCGATGGAAAGAAAAGAATGCCCAGGGCCAGCCATCGGGTACTTCCAGGATATTTTCTTTGAACCGCTGAAAACATGGCCCACAGGCCGCTGAAACTAAAGGTAGCAAAAAATAGTGCTGTTGCTGAATAGGTATGAAAAGTAAACAGGTCAATGAATGCTGCTAATCGAACAATGAAATAGGAGTTAGGGTCCCTGTAGTACCAGATATGCTGACTGTACTGAAAGGTCTCAGGATAATGAGTGCCTCCGGAGGTAGTCAATAAACGGAAACCATTCAAAGGATCATCTAAGAAGGCCTCCCAAATCCATTTGCTCCCATGTGTGAAGTAATTGAAGGTGTCTCCCCCGTCGTAATAGAACTGGTACAGGACCCCTAACATGATGGCCCCAAAAAACCGTACCCACAACGCCGGCAAAAAATATTTCCTGGTTTCCCGGGTGGTCACCAAAGGCCTGATCAGGTAGGCCAGGACCGAGAGCAGGATGATGTATATCGGAGTAATGAAAAGATCCTGAAGTCCCAAGATAGATTAGTTATGCAACAAAATAGCCAAATTCAAACAACCCTCAAATTTACCTAACAATCCATAAGATTGACCATAACCGGCATATTTGATGGATGTACAACCGATCCCAATGTGTATAAATTACGTTATTTTTGTGTATAGAATATCAAAACAGTTTGAAAACGACCATTGACATTGACGAGAGACTAATCAACAAAGCCATGGAGCTTTCCGGGTTAAGGACAAAGAAGGAAACGATTGACTTGGCGCCAAATCGCTTATTCACAAAGAGAAAATGAAAATTCTTGCTGAATTGAGACAGTAAACCCGAATAATTATTTTAAGAATGAGAACGAATATTGATATTGATGAAAATCTGCTAGAGGAATACAAAAATCTAACTGGCTTTAAAGCGAAAAAAGAGGCAGTAAAACAGGCGCTGAAATATGCTATAAACATGGAAAAGCGAAAAAAGCTCGCAGCCCTGGCAGGAAAGGTAGCATTGGAGGGAGATCTGGAGCAGATGAGGATCTATAACAAATGGGAGGATAAAAACTTATGAGAACTAATATTGAAATTGATGATCAACTCATCAAAAAATACATTAAACTAAGTGGAGCTAAAACAAAAAAAGAAGCAGTCAATGATGCGTTGGAGAAAGGAATCGACTATTATTCCAGATTAGAGATTCTTAAGCTACGTGGAAAAGTGAAGTGGGAAGGTGATCTTGATCAAATGAGAACTTACGATAAATGGGAGGCTTGATATGTGATTCATCCACGTGGATCAATTTTCTCAATGGCGCAAATTCCCCACAGGAAGATTTTCTGGCAAGATCCATAGTTGAAAACCAGCCCATCTTCACCTGTCCTATAATAATTCAGGAAGTTCTGCAGGGTATTCGTGAAGATGTCGATTATCTTGAAACCAAGACACAAATCATGAGATTTAAGATAATTAGTGATCTGTGGATTGAGGCTAGCATTGGATCTGCTGATATATACCGTTCACTCCGCAAAAAAGGCATCACGATCCGCAAACCCAACGACTGCCTGATCGCCTGGTATGCCATCCGTTATGGCCTTACCCTCGTTCATAATGACCGTGACTTTGACATTATTGCCAAACACACCCCACTCAAAACCTGGCAACCGGCTTGAAGATCCTTTTCCTCACCCCTTATCCTAAAGATGTCGCCCCCTCCCAGCGGTTCCGCTTTGAGCATTTCCTGAAATATGTTGAAAAATGGGATTTCAAATCCTTTGTTTCGGCCCATGACTGGGATTTACTCTACTCCCAGCATAAAAAAGCCCGAAAGATCCGGATTGTTCTGGCAGGATTTTTCAGACGCTTCATTTCACTGTTCTCAATACCTTGCTACGATATCATATTCATCCACCGGGAACTCACACCCTTCGGACCCCCCGTCTTCGAATGGATCATTGCAAAAGTCCTTAGGAAAAAGATCATCTACGACTTTGACGATGCAATCTGGCTGCCCGATCAAAACATGGAAAATAGTCTTTGGAAATGGCTGAAATGGCGCTCAAAAGTGGCTTCCATCTGTAAATGGAGTTGGAAAGTCTCGGTAGGCAATAAGTATCTGGCAGAGTTTGTGCGACGATACAACCAGAATGTCGTTGTAATTCCAACGGTAGTTGATACGGAGATGCATAAACCCGACACCCACCTTTATCCCTCCTCAAGGGGCGACAAGTTGTGTGTCGGGTGGACCGGGTCGCATTCAACTCTCCCGTATCTTGATATGATCCTGCCTGCTTTACAGAAACTGGAAAAGAAAATTGATTTTGAGTTTTGTGTAATAGCCAATCAAGACCCAAAGCTCCCGCTGAAGAACTACTCATTCATCAAATGGAAAAAAGAAACCGAGATAGAAGATCTTTCTGCATTTGACATCGGTGTGATGCCGCTGCCGGACGACGAATGGTCCAAAGGAAAATGCGGCTTTAAACTTATTCAATACCTTGCGCTTGAGATCCCTGCAGTAGCTTCTCCGGTAGGTGTGAACTCTCAAATCATTCAACATGAAAAAAATGGCCTCCTGGCATTATCAGGGCGGGAATGGGTGGAATCCCTTGCACGGCTGATCCGTGAAAAAACGCTTCGCGATAAATTGGGGAAAGCCGGTAGAAAGCAGATCACAGACAAATTCTCCGTAGACAGCCAAAAAGAGGTATTTCTCAATCTTTTCAGGGATTAAGTACTTTTTCTTCGCAGCTGTCGTTTAAATATTATGATTTGAACCAAAACCCTGACCCATGGAAGAGAAAAAACATCCCAAATATGACCTGGATCATAAAAGACCTCTCTTTTTTATCATTGGATTAATTGTGGCCATGCTGTGTATGATCTCCGCCTTTGAGTGGAAATCCCAATATCAGCCCATAGACATCTCTTACAGTGATGTCCCCGAAGAACCGGTCATTTTTCAAACTCCTACCATCCAAAAACAGCCCGAGCCACCTAAACCCAAAGCTCCAAAGAAAATATCAAAGACACTGGCATCAGAAGTTGTGGAAGAAGAGGATGAGTTGGTGGAAAAATACCCAACAGAACTATTCACTCCTGACGATCTGATTGAAGAAATCAATCCACCTGCGTTGCCTGATGAGCCTACCCCGGAATACAATGGGTTGGTAGAGAGCCCGGCCACTTATCCCGGGGGATGGGATGCATTTAATAAGTTTATTGGAGAAAATATTGATTTCCCCCGGCAAGCCATTTCCAGGGGGGTTGACGGTAAGGTTTTTGTTCAGTTCACCATCAATATCGATGGCACGATCAAAGATATTCAGGTGGTAAAGGGCATAGGACTTGGGTGTGATGAGGAAGCCATCAGGGTCCTGAAAACGATCCCAGCCAGATTTGTTCCGGCGAAAAACCGCGGCAGGGAAGTACCGGTAAAAATGATCCTTCCCATCCACTTTAGAACCAAATAGACAGGATCATATTTCAACTTTGGGCATCTTCGGTACCAACAAACTGAAAATGATCCACGCCACCAGGTAGGCAAGTGAACAAATGACGAACATGATGTAATAGCCTGTTTGGATCTTCCCCAGGGCACTAAAATGTTCAAGGATCAGACCGGCCGTGCCGGAAAGTAAAACTCCGCCTACTGCCCCTACCATTCCTCCGATACCCACCACCGAAGCAACTGCCCTTTTTGGAAACATATCCGTTACGGTGGTAAGGTTGGTAGCCGACCAGGCTTGATGAGCGGCGGTAGCCACACCAATAATGAAAATTGCAAACCAAAGATTAATATGGCCCAGTACCTGAGCAAAGATCATGGGTAACAGCAGGATGGCAAACAGTAACAATGCCGTTCGTCTTGCCCTGTATAACGACCAACCCCTGTGTAAAAAATAGCCTGAAAGCCAACCCCCTGAGATGCTGCCCAGCAAAGACATCAGGTAAACAACCGTCAGCGGAAACACCAGCTGTAACTTGGACATTCCATATTCATTGTTCAGAAATGATGGGAGCCAAAACAAAAGAAACCACCACACCGGATCGGAAAAAAACTTAAGGACCGCGAAGGCCCAGGTTTGCCGGTACCGAAACAAATGAAACCAGTTTACCCGGTTTTCAACTGAATTCTTATTGGGAATGACCGCTTCATCGCTGTGGATATAGTGATACTCCTCGTCCGATATCTTTTTATGTCTGGCTGGTTTCTCATAATAAAGGATCCATAATACGAGGCATATCAGTCCTATCAACCCGGGCAAGACAAAGGACCATCGCCACCCTATGGAAACCGAAATGAGGGGCACAGCAATGGGTGCGATGATCGCCCCAACATTGGCTCCCGAGCTCAGGATACCGGCTGCAAATGCTCTTTCCCTGATCGGAAACCATTCCGCGATGGATTTTACAGCCGCCGGTAAATTGCCGGCGATGGTAAGCCCCAGAATGGCACGTGCTATAATAAATCCAGTGAGCCCACTGGCTATTGCATTACCAAAACAGGCAATGCTCCAGACAACTAAAGTAATGGCATACCCATACCTGGTGCCCAGTCTGTCAATCAGGATGCCTGCACCCACCATCCCAAAAGCATAGGCCACCTGAAAAGCTATGACGATATGTGCATAATCAAGCTCCCCCCATCCGAAGATAGGCTCGAGGTAATCCTCCTTCAGAAGCCCAATGATCTGACGATCGAGATAGTTGATGGTCATCGTAGAGAAAAATAGTGCGAGGATGATCCACCTGATCTTCTTTCTCTTCCCCGGAAATAAGTCCTCTTTGATCAACAGTTGCTAGCTCATGAAAATGATTACCGGACAATTTGTTCCATCACTTTGTTCGTCCTGGCTGCACTAACTCCCGTGCTCACGCATTGGCCTTTTCCAAGGAGCTCGTCCACAATCTGCCGGATCAGATGTTGCTGAATGTGCTGTGGCATCTCAAAGTTGATGGAATCCTTTTCACCTGATTCGGTTTCCCAGGATACGATAGAGTTCTCAAAAGTACCATAAGTGATATGGCCCTTGCTCCCGATAATGGTTGTTTGTTCCTTGCTGATCGTCTGACCGGCTGTATAACACCAGCTTCCTGTGCCAACTACTTTGTTTGGAAACGTAAATGACGCCACAGTCACGTCATCAGCTGAATAACTGTCCGTCTGGTTGAGTGAATAGCCTTTGGCCTCCTCAACCGGTCCCAGGAGGAAATCAAGAAAATCCAGTTGATGGGAGGCCAGGTCGTAAAAATATCCGCCACCGGCCACATCAGGATCCACCCGCCAATTGTTTTCAAGATGTGTGATCACATTGGGTTTTACAGGCTTCACCATCTCAATATTGACCATCCGCACATCTCCTATCGCGCCACTATCCACAAGCTCCTTCACTTTAAGGAAATTGGGCAATGTCCTTCGGTAGTAAGCAACATACAGCGGAAGGTCGTGTTTTTTAAACACCTCAACCATGGCCTGGCATTCTGTGTAGGTTTTTGCCATCGGTTTTTCCACATAAGCGGGCTTCCCTGCTTTGGCTACTTTTTCCGCCAACTCAGCATGCGAGCTCGGCGGAGTGGCAATGTAAACAGCATTGACCTCAGGATCATTGATCAGTTTGTCAGCATCATCATACCATTTTTCCACCTGGTGTCTTCTGGCAAAATCGGCTGCCTTGTCCCCGTTCCTCCTCATCACTGCCACGATCTTTGAATGCTCAATTTTGTACATGGCCGGTGCACTCTTTACTTCGCAGACGTCTCCCGCCCCGATCACACCCCATTGAACGGTTTCACCGGATATTTTTTTACTCATGGATCCTTATTTGCTATTCAATTATTTATTTGCTCCCTTGATGATCTCTTCTACCACCTCAGGATTCAGCAGTGTTGAGGTATCCCCCAGATCGGACGAATCGCCACTGGCTACCTTTCTTAAGATCCTACGCATGATCTTTCCGGACCTGGTTTTTGGCAGTCCTGGAACAATTTGTACTTTGTCGGGTTTTGCGATAGGCCCAATGATCTTGGTCACTGTCTCCCTGATCTCATTGATCAGGTTTTGTTCGGTCCTACCTTCCATATCACAGATCACATATGCGTAGATACCCTGTCCTTTCACATCATGAGGATAACCAACCACAGCTGATTCCACCACTTTTGGATGTTCGTTGATGGCATTTTCAACCTCGGCAGTACCCATTCTGTGACCGGAAACATTGATCACATCATCCACACGACCGAGGATCCTCAAATATCCGTCGTGGTCTCTTTTAGCACCATCACCGGTGAAATACATACCCTTGTAGGCGGAAAAATAGGTCTCTTTACATCGTTTATGATCCCCATAAGTGGTCCTTAGAATGCCCGGCCACGGAGATTTAATACAAAGATTTCCTTCCACGTTGTTTCCGACCAGCTCTTTTCCATCTGCGTCTACGATGACCGGCTCTATGCCTGGCAGAGGAAATGAAGCATGAGCCGGCTTATTCGGCGTGATACCTGCCAATGCTGAGATCATGATCCCCCCGGTCTCTGTCTGCCACCAGGTATCTACCAGCGGACATTTTCCTTTACCAATATGATCATGATACCAGTGCCAGGCCTCCTCATTGATGGGCTCTCCAACAGACCCGATCACCTTTAGAGACTGGAGGCTGTAGGGTTCAATGGGTTCCTGACCATGTGCCTGCAGCGCCCTGATAGCCGTGGGCGCGGTATAAAACTGATTCACCTTATACTTATCCACGATCTCCCAAAACCGCCCCGGATGCGGATGTGTGGGAACACCTTCGAACATGAGCGTGGTAGCTCCAGCCAGTAACGGACCGTAAACAATGTATGAATGACCGGTGATCCACCCGACATCTGCCGTGCACCAGTAGACATCGCCTGCAGAGTACTGGAAGACATTCAGGAAAGAATAATAGGTATAGATCATGTAGCCGCCAATGGTATGAACCACACCTTTGGGTTTACCCGTCGATCCGGAGGTATATAAAATGAAGAGCATGTCTTCGGAGTCCATCACTTCCGCCTTGTGTTCGGAGGATTGCCCCTTGATGGCATCATGCCACCAGACATCTCTCCCTGCTTTCATGTTCACCTTTGTTTTCGTGCGTTCAAGCACGATGACTGTTTCAATGCTTTTTGTATGTTCAAGTGCTTCGTCCACCACAGCTTTCACGTCGATGGTTTTGGCTCCTCTGAAATTGCCGTCACTCGTCAGGACCATTTTCGCTTGGCAATCATTGATGCGGTCAGCTAAGGATGAAGCTGAAAAACCCGCAAAAACCACCGAGTGAATGGCCCCGATCCGGGCACAGGCAAGCATGGCAATAGCTGCTTCCGGAACCATCGGCATGTAGATGATCACCCGGTCACCTTTTTTGATACCCTTTGCCTCCATGGCATTGGAAAACTCACAAACTTTTTCATAAAGTTGTCTGTAAGTCAGTGTGATGTGCTTTTCATTGGGATCATTGGGTTCCCAAATAATGGCCGGCTTGTCTCCCAGGGTATACAGGTGCCGTTCAAAAATATTTTCAGTAATGTTGAGCTTACCATTGACAAACCATTTCACATCCGGGCCATCAAAGTTCCAGTCCAGGACTTTGTCCCAGCGCTTTTGCCAGAAAAAAGACTCTGCGATCCGGCTCCAAAACTCTTCCGGTTGAAGAATGCTTTTTTGATATTCGTGGATATATCCGCTTAAGGTTTGTATTTTATGGCTCATAGCGTCCGTTCTGTTTGGGTTAAAAAATGAGTAAAAAGCAATTTAATCAATGATTCAGGGCTTTTCCAGCTCCTCTTGGATATCTTATCATTTCTGTGATCTCCTGTACATCTTCCGGAGGGGCAGGATAGAACCTGGAAATAGAAAAAGAAACCACGAAATTGATCAACATGGCCACCGTTCCGAAGCCTTCAGGCGAAATCCCCAGCCACCACTCGTCATTTGGTGGTACAGTGCCGGTGATCCAGCCCAACTTAAAGTGGGCCATATAGAGGAACATAGTTGTGATCCCCACAACCATTCCTGCTACGGCTCCTTCCTTATTCATCCTTGCATCAAAGATGCCGAGAATGATAGCGGGAAAGAATGATGCCGCTGCTAATCCAAAGGCCAGTGCAACAGTAGCTGCCACAAAACCCGGTGGATTGATACCAAAATATCCGGCAACCGTCACGGCAATTACAGCTCCGATCCTGGCCCAGATCAATTCTCCCTTTTCTGAAATATCCGGTTTAAACTGTTTTTTGATGAGGTCGTGAGAGATAGCTGTTGAAATTACCAACAACAGTCCGGCAGCGGTCGATAGCGCCGCAGCAAGCCCCCCTGCAGCTACCAGGCCTACTACCCAGTTGGGCAACTTGGCAATTTCCGGGTTAGCGAGGACCATGATGTCCCGGTCAATTTCCAATTCGTTTTTTGCCTGATCAGCCACATACTGGATCTTTCCGTCATCATTTTTATCAGTAAATGTGATCAGTCCGGTGCTTTCCCAGTTCTTAAACCACTCAGGCACTTCGCTGTATGGTCTTTCCGATACGGTTGTGATCAGATTTGTTCTGGCGAACGCAGCGATCGCCGGAGCGGTGGTGTATAGTATTGCAATGAAGATCAACGCCCATCCGGCAGATAATCTCGCATCCCTGACATGGGGTACGGTGAAAAATCTCACAATCACATGGGGCAACCCTGCCGTACCTACCATCAGTGCCAGGGTGATTGCAAACACATCGATCATGGACTTGGATCCCGAGGTATATTCCGCAAAACCTAATTCTTGGTGAAGATTATCCAGCTTATCAAGAAGATATGTGCCATCGCTCAGGGTATCCCCAAAACCTAGCTGAGGAACGGGATTGCCTGTGAGTTGAATGGAAATGAATATGGCAGGAACCATAAAAGCGAAAATGAGAATACAATACTGGGCTACCTGAGTGTAGGTGATCCCTTTCATCCCTCCCAGCACGGCGTAAAATAATACGATCGCCATTCCAATATAAACGCCGGTATTCACCTGCACTTCCAGGAAACGGGCAAAAACCACACCTACTCCCCTCATCTGGCCTGCTACGTACGTAAACGAAACGATGATCGCGCAAACTACTGCCACGGACCGGGCTATGTTTGAGTAATACCTGTCACCGATGAAGTCGGGAACTGTAAACTTTCCGAATTTCCTCAAATATGGAGCTAAAAGTAACGCTAGAAGTACGTAGCCGCCTGTCCAACCCATCAGATATACTGCCCCATCATAACCCATGAAAGAAATGAGCCCGGCCATTGATATGAATGAAGCAGCTGACATCCAGTCAGCGGCCGTAGCCATCCCATTGGCCAGGGGTGATACATGGGATCCCGCAATGTAAAAATCACTCGTCGAGGCCGCCCGGGCTAAAATTGCAATCCCGATATAAATAGCAAATGTGATCCCAACCAGTAAAAAAGTCCAAACCTGTACATCCATGGCTAATCCTGTTCGTCAACGTCAAATTCTTTGTCAAGTCTGTTCATCAGAAAAACATAGACAAAGATGATCACTACAAATACATAAATTGATCCCTGCTGAGCAAACCAGAAACCAAGCTTGAAGCCGCCAACCTTGATTTGATTGAGCTGCTCAACAAACAGAATGCCAGCTGCATAGGAAAACAGAAACCAAATAGAAAGCAGGATCAGCAGATACCTGATGTTCCTTTTCCAGTATTTCTTCATTTTTTCTTTATCCATTTTGGGATAGGTTGTGTTAGTGTCAATAAAAGGCACAATTTATACAAGATGAGCTTAACCCTCAAAATCTGCTTGATCCGCACTTAACTGTGTAGATCCATTTTAGGTGCTAAAGGAAAAATTCAGCAACTATGGCTACCAGCGCACCTCCGACAGCCGCAACAACTTTGTAAAATCCGATTTTATGCTGAGGGCTTGTTTCTATGAAGATAGTGGTGGAAATATGTAAAAATCCGCCGCTGACCAGCGCAAAGAGAAATAATAGGTTTTCACTCGAAAGTGTAAGAATATATTCACTGAATATCAATCCCAGTGGTGAGGCCGTGGCAAAGATGATTAGCATGATCCATGCCCGGAAAGAAAATCCGTGTTCCCCTTTCAAGGTGGTCATCAAAGCAAATGCAGCAGGCATTTTATGCAATACGATGCCCAAAAGCAGGGTATGCGACTCATGTCTTTCATGAAATGGTGAGTCATGCGTAAGTAATGCACCTTCTAATAGTGAGTGCACAACCAAAGCTACCAACAGCGAGACACTGGAGACTGTGGTGTGATGATGTGTGTGAAAATGTCCATGCTCAATCCCGGAAGTAAAATGCTCCAGCAGCTGCTGAAAGAAAAACCCAATAAGAATGAACAACCCGATCCGCATGGGTTCATCGCTCAGTGTAAAGATTTCCGGCAGAATATGGATGATGGTTACACCAAAAAGAAAAGATCCGGCAAAAATCAGAGGGATCCGGATCGACCCGGGCTTAACCCCTATGAGCAGTGCAGCAAGGCCGCCAAGTACTGTAGTGATTACTAAAACAAGTATTATGATAGTCATTGAACAGCAGGAGACTGATTGATCTTTTCGAGAAATTTTATGGAAGGAGCAATATCCTCCGAGACGAAGGACTGAACTTCGTTACCTTCCGAATAAACAATGACTGCATCGATCGTATTTTGACTGAGCACAGCTTTAGAAGCTTCCAAACCCATCACCATCATAGCGGTAGCATAGGCATCGGCTGTCATGCAATCCTTCGCAAATACTGAAACGCTTAAGACCTCATTACGGGCACTGTAACCGGTCCTGGGGTCTATGGTATGGGCGATGATCTTTCCATCTTTTTCATAATAATTCCTGTAATTACCTGAAGTAGCCATGGCCAGATCGGAAAGTTCTGCGATGGCCAGTAATTTTCGCTCACTTACCTCCACCAATGGATCTTCAATGCCAATCTTCCATGTTTCACCCTGACCATTGCCACCCTTTACTTTCACTTCCCCTCCTATCTCTACCATGTAATCCTCAATTTTTTTGCTTTCAAGAAATTCAGCGATAAGATCTACAGCATAACCCTTGGCGATCGCACTGAAATCCAGGTACATTCCGGGCTCCATTCCAATACGTTGTTTGTTATACATCATTCTGCCAAAACCCACATATTGGATCAGACTGTCAATCGTTGTGGAATCCATGGCATCAGGCAATCCATCCGGTCCAAAACCCCAGGCATTCACGAGTGGCCCGACAGTGGGATCGAAAGCACCGTAGGTCGAAAGCCATACATCTTCGCTTCTTCCGATTACGTCAAGAAACATTTTTGATGGGTTGAAGATCTGCTTTGTAGCATTAAGTCTCGAAATTTCTGAATCTTCAATGTAAGTGGATAAAGAGGCATTTAAAGCCATTAATATTGAATCAACTTCCTTCTGGTAATTGGTGTTGTCTTCATCGAGATACTTTACATTGTATTCTATGGAGCCCATCGTCTTTCCCTGAAGGTGTGTGACTGCAACTTCAGGCTGACTTGTAAAAAACTGAACAATGAGTATCAGAAGCGCAATTGCAAGAATCAGACGTACCACCAGTTTTCTGGACATAGCTGAGGTTTTCCACAATATTAAATGATTGTCATAAGCTAAAACTATCTTTGTTTGACAAATCTATGAGAGAGGACTACTTAAGAGCAGATGAGGAAGGGCTTTCAGGAGCAGAGAAAGAAATTGAAAAGGCTCTGAGGCCCCTGACATTTGAAGACTTCACCGGTCAGGATAAGATCGTTGAAAACCTGAAAGTATTCGTGGAAGCAGCTAAAATGCGGACGGAACCCCTCGATCATGTGCTTCTCCACGGCCCACCGGGACTTGGAAAAACCACGCTTTCGCACATCATTGCTAATGAACTCGGATCAAACTTAAAGGTCACTTCCGGACCAGTCTTAGATAAACCCGGTGAGCTTGCCGGACTGCTGACCAACCTTGAAGATCATGATGTCCTTTTCATCGATGAGATCCACAGGCTTAACCCCGTAGTTGAAGAATATTTATATTCTGCCATGGAAGATTACAGGATCGATATCATGCTGGACTCCGGACCCAATGCCCGGTCTGTACAGATCAATCTCAATCCGTTTACGCTGATCGGGGCTACCACAAGGTCAGGCCTGCTGACCGCTCCTTTGAGAGCAAGATTCGGTATCAACTCAAGACTGGAGTATTATGACTCCAAACTACTGATGAGAATTGTGCTTCGGTCGGCTGATATTCTCCAAACACCAATAGATGAAGAGGCCGCGTACGAAATCTCCAGAAGAAGCCGGGGAACCCCCCGGATCTGCAACAACCTGCTACGAAGGACAAGGGATTTTGCGCAGATAAAAGGCGACGGAGCAATCACCCTTGATATTGCAAAAATGGCCCTGACGGCGCTGGATGTGGACGAGCATGGACTGGATGAAATGGACAATCGAAT
Source organism: Cyclobacteriaceae bacterium (assembly GCA_965243485.1). Classification (GTDB taxonomy): domain Bacteria; phylum Bacteroidota; class Bacteroidia; order Cytophagales; family Cyclobacteriaceae; genus UBA7330. Next base: position 656,457 of record CBDEVP010000001.1, read on the forward strand.
TCTCAGCACCATCATCAATAAGTTCAAAGGAGGGCCCGTAGGTCTTTCTACCATCGCAACCTCATGCGGAGAAGAAGCGGAAACCATCGAAGAAGTCTATGAGCCTTTTTTGATTCAGGAAGGATATTTAAAAAGGACCTCCAGGGGTCGCCAGGCTACAGAGCTAGCCTATGAACACCTTGGGATAATCCCTCCTCACCAACAGAAAGGACTTTTTGACTAAAGGGTATACCAGATACGGATCAGCTGATACCACTGCGAATGTGACTCTCCGGCAGTATACAATTCCGTATCGCGACTCCCTTCCTCTTCATGAATGTTTGGAAGAACCACCGTTTCAACATTGATGATATTGATGTGACTGTTATTTGAAAGCCACTCGTTCATTTCATCAACAACCTCCTCGAAGGGTTGTATCTTTCCAGACTTAAAGAGGCCGCCTTTGGCTTTTTCAGGTACAAAATCTTGAACTTCTATTTTCATTGCAGTGATTTTATCATTTTAGGCATATTCACCAGCTTGATATACAGGAACTTAGCAAATCAATATTAGCTAGTTATTCCAAATATAGTTAAATGTAAATTTTTTAATAATGTGTGGCGCATGAAAGATCATTCTAATTTTTACAATGATGTGTATGAGGTTGTCCGGTTGGTACCGCAGGGAAGAGTAACCTCATACGGGGCCATAGCAGCCTATTTGGGATTGAAACGAAGTGCCAGAATGGTAGGTTGGGCCATGAATAATGCACCCACAGACGTACCAGCACACCGGGTCTTGAACAGAAATGGGCTCTTAACGGGAAAAAATGCCTTTGCCACTCCTTCCCTAATGCAGGAACTTCTGGAAAAGGAGGGGCTACGTATAAAAAATGATCAGGTGATCAATTTTGAAAGACACTTTTGGGACCCTTTAAATGAAATCGGTCTTTAGGCTCTTTTTCGTACGGCCAGCAATCCCAAAAAGGTCAAAAGTCCGTTTAAAATAATGATTTCAAAACCAAACCGATAGCCAGCCAGGAGTACTTCAGAGTTGAAATCTATGAGATATGAAACTAACGGTGACAACAGGCAGATCACCGGCACCCAGCGATCATTGACCTGAAATCTGGTAAACATGCCAAAGCTGAACATCCCCAGAAGCGGTCCATAAGTATATCCTGCGGCGGTAAATACGGCTGTGATCACACTCTGATCATTGACTGCATGAAAAATTAAAACAACAAAAAAGATCAACGCCGAAAATGATACATGTACCAGCATCCTGGTTTTTTGTTTTCTGGCATAATTCTCTGGTTTAAACCCAAGGAAATCAACACAAAAAGACGTGGTCATCGCTGTAAGGGCTGAATCCGCGCTGGAATAAGCGGCCGCGGTGATCCCCAGTAAAAATACAATGGATCCAAAAGTCGAAAAATGATTAATAGCCAGAGTGGGAAAGAGATAATCCGTCCTTTCCGGAATAGGTATTGAGTTGATTTCTGAATATTGATACAGTAACAACCCAAGACTCAAAAAAAGCAAGTTGACAAATACCAGGATAATGCAAAACCAGAAGACATTTTTTTGAGCATCTCTGAGAGTTTTGATGGTCAGATTTTTTTGCATCATGTCCTGGTCCAACCCGGTCATCACAATGGCAATGAATGCCCCTGCCAGGAATTGTTTGAAAAAGTTTCGTCCGCTCTGCCAGTCCCATTGAAAAATGCTGCTGCGCTGATCTGAGGTGATCTGATCAATGAACTGTCCGGAGTCCAGGCCCAGCTCATTTTTGATAAACAGTATGCTGACGACAACTGAAGCGATCATGAATAATGTCTGTAGCGTATCGGTCCAGACCACTGTTTTGATCCCAGACCTGAAGGTATAGATCCATATCAAAACAATGGAAGTCAATACAGCTACCCAAAAAGGAAATCCAAAGGCAGAAAAGAAAGATATCTGCAATACACTTGCCACCAGAAAAAGCCTGAAAGACGATCCGATCACCCTGCTGACCAAAAAGAAAAAGGCTCCCGATTTATATGACCAGAAACCCAGACGTTCTTCCAGGAAGGTATAGATGGAAGTGAGCCTTAGCCGGTAATACAACGGCATCAAAACAGTCGCAATCACGAGGTATCCTGGCAAATACCCCAATACCACCTGAAAGTAGTTGAAATTGCTGGTGCCTACTTCCCCCGGTATGGAGATGAAAGTGACCCCGGACAACGATGCGCCAATCATTCCAAAGGCCACCAAAAACCAGGGCGACTGCCTTCCTGCGGTAAAAAAATCTTCATGAGAGGAGTTTCTCGAAGTCAGATAAGAGATAAAGATCAGCACTAAAAAGTATCCAATAACAACAATACCAACAGTAACAGGTTGCATAATCAGGGGTTTAAAATTCTCGTAAGTTAAAGACATCTATTAATTTTGCACTATGGTATTTGATTCAGATTTGGAACCTGAAGTTGAAGAGTTAGTCGATGTTGAAGATGACATCGATCAGGGTGAGATCAAAAACCTTGTTGTTTACAATGATGACTTCAACACGTTTGATCATGTGATCAATACACTGATCAAAGTATGTAAGCACGATGCTACCCAGGCCGAGCAATGCACATATATCATCCACTTCAAAGGAAAATGTGCGGTCAAAAGAGGCACTTTTAAGGAACTGAAGCCTATGAGGGAAGGAATCTGTGAAGCTGGCATTAAGGCTACCATAGAATGACATGGAATATCCGTCAAGGCTTGTAGAAAAAGCGGTAGAGGAAATCTCCAGGCTACCCGGGATAGGGAAAAAAACCGCGCTCAGGCTCGTACTTCACATGCTTGCCAGGCCTGAATCCGAAACTTCCTCCCTTGCCAATGCACTCACGGACCTTCGCAACAATATAAAATACTGCAAAACCTGCCACATCATCGGCGATACGGATGAATGTACCTGTATGACCATGAATCGTGATACTTCCGTGGTATGCGTGGTAGAAGGCACCACCGATGCCATGGCCATCCGAAACACCGGGCAGTACAATGGCCTATATCACGTGATCGGGGGAAGGATTTCCCCTATGGACGGCATTGGTCCTGATAATCTTCGAATAGATTCTCTGATCAGCCGGATCAAAGAGAACCCTGAGATACGGGAGGTGATTCTGGCATTGAGTGGTACGATGGAAGGTGATACTACAGCGTTTTATATCACCAAGCTTTTGAAAGAGCTTGATATCAGGGTTACGACCATTGCACGGGGTATCCCCGTGGGCGGTGAACTGGAATATGCAGATGAGGTCACGCTGGGACGAAGTATTCTTTCGAGGACATTGTTTCAACAGGATTGATCTCCATTAAACTATCTTAGTCATTATCTTACGTGCCAATCTGATTTGAAATGAATACCATCAAATACTCCCTGCTTTATATCTCCTCGTTAGTCTTTTCGTGTTCTCCCTCGCAGAATTCAAATAAAGACAATTCAACAGACAATCATATTGGCGTTGGAGCTGAGGCCCCTGTCGACGCATTGGTTTTATTTGATGGCTCAAAAGAAATGCTGAATAAAAACTGGACCTACTGGGAAGGACCGAGACTGAAAGCCGAATTACCCATCAAATGGCAAATTGAGCAAGATCCAAACGGAAAGGGCACGGTAGTAAACTCCAATGATCCGGCTGCAGCGGGCGGCCTTTATGGGGCCGCTGATATCGTCACCAAACAAAAATTTCGTGACTTCAGGGTACATGTGGAGTTCCTGATTGAAAACCCTGGTGGAAACAGTGGTGTATACCTGCAAAACCGGTATGAGATCCAGATACTTGATGGCGATTCTACCAAACATGGTCTGGGAGCCATCATCAATGAGACTGAATCTCCCTATTATGCCTACAATGGCGTGGGAAAATGGAATGCATATGATGTCCGGTTCAGGGCAGCGAGGTTCCAGGATGGAAAACTGACAGAAAAAGCAATGGCCACCGTTTATTTTAATGGGAAGAAAGTTCACAAGAACCAGGTGATCAACCAGGTGTGGGGTGGACCCAACTCTGGACTTGATGGTGGTAATGACGGCGGGAAAGGAATTACCGACCAACCCGGAGGCTTAAAACTCCAGGCGGAAGGTCATGACGTTTTGTATCGGAATATCTGGATTAAAGAGCTGGATCTGGAAGAGGCAGATACGGACTTTTAGATCCCTCAGCTAGACTACAAAAGTTTTTGATTGCAGGATTTAAAATGATATGACAATAATTGTTGATTACATAAATCATCAATTATTTGGTGTTCTGAAACTTTTGTAGTCTGGTCCAGGATCTAAAAATCAAAATCCAATCTAAATTCATCTCTCTCAGACAGACTCCCTCCCAGATTTTTCTGATGAAAATCGACAAATTCTTTCTCACCACCATACCAGTCCAAAATATCCTGACTTTTGATCAGAGAGTTGTTTTTGGCAATGATCTCTTTGTAAGAGCTGTACGGCCAATCTTCTAAATTCTTTGCAAAGCCGGATTTTACAGGATTTGCATGAATGTAATAGATCAACCAGGAGAAATAATCGTCATTGCTCACTTCCTTTCGCTTGAACTTATACTGTAAAAGTGCCCCTGTCCTGTTATAAGCTGTATTAATTGATTTGGAATACGAAATAAAGAAATTTTTGAATGCTCTCTCCACGCTGGTTAAGAGCACGTCTTCATCTGACTCAAATTCCAGAACTTTTATCATCAAATGAAAGTGAGTTGGCATTAAACAATAGGCCAGTAGATCTGCATGTCCTAAGACGAATCTCTTGAATCTACCAAGAAAAAACTCATAATTTCGATCTTCAAAAAAAATCTTTCCGCGATTGATGCCGCGATTATAAATGTGATAAGTTTTTCCGGATTCTAATCTCAAAGCTCAATGATTGATCCGTTAAATATAAGAATTGGGGCTCAGGAAGACTACAAAAGTTTTAATAACTGTTCATTTGATAATCTTGCTCCTTTTCATCTAAAGTAGCAAACAATCTCATACCCCCGCGCTTAAACTTTTGTAGTCTGGTCTGAGCCCCTTACTTCCTCCTCTTTCTATTACCGATAATATTATAAACCAGCAGGATGGCAATCCCAAACGCCAGAATAAAAAAGTACCACCTCGGCTCACCACGGACCCAGGTTCGATATCCATAAAGGGCACTCAGGATCATCACGACAAAGATCCCCACCATGCTAAAAAAACGCAGAAGTTTGGGATTCATCTTTCTAAGCCTTTACCCTGCTGAACCTCAAGGCCTTCAACATAAAATCTGGTAAGGGTTTCAAAGGATCTCTTTTTTCAACGTCCAGAAATATCCCAAGTTTTTCAAGAATCGGGATCTTGTATACCTCAATCAGTTCGATAAGGGTACCGTCAGGATCTTCTATGTAAGTACAATGTACCCTCGTTGTTCCACCCATATCAAGGGTATCTTTCGTATCGCACGTGAATCCAAATCCCTTTTCCTCAAGCTCCTTTCCTAATTCTACCATACCCCTTACATCAAAACCCAGATGCACAAACCCAATGTCTCCCCAAAGTCTTCCCTCGTAGATCTTTTTTGGTTTGTAATCTAAAGCCTGGATCAGCTCGATGTAAGTATCTGCAATTACTTTGGCAAATCCTCCTCCAACAGGTTCCGGCTGGGTTAGCTTCACCCTCCTGAATTTCTTCTTTCCACCGGGAAGGCTGTTTAAATCATCAAATGCGCCTGTCTTGTCGTAGACCACCTTACTATAACCAAGGATATCCGAATAAAGCTTCATTGATTTCTCAACATCTGAGACACCGATGGTGCAACCAACGGTGCCCCCTGTCGGATGCTTTCGTTTGGTATAAAAGTGATCGCCCTCCTGTATCTGAAAGATGAGCCCATTTGGATCAGCCACGTAGAAAAGCTCCTTATTCCCGGGATCCATTACGATATCAGTCAGGATCTCAGCACCGGACCGCTTAAAAAAATCAAAAGTTTCTTTGATCTCTCTGCATTTGACATGCCCGGTAAATATCCCAAGATCTCCAAATTCATATTTTGATTTGCCATGTGTTGCCTTGAAGGAAGTAGGACAAACGACTTCCATGGCTGTGCCTCCCTGGAGGCTGAAGATCATAGTTGCCCGCTTGGTGATGGTCTCATTATTGGTATAAATATCCATCAGCGGCGCCGGAGCTACCCCGTCAAACATCGGGATATCCATTCCAAAAAATTTACGATACCATTTCCAGGCTAACTCGGTGTCCGGTACACCCACTCCAATATGCTGAATGCAATTTATCCTTTTATACATGATCTTAGGTTCTTAATTGAGGACGCTAAATTAATTAGTCTTCGGAAATCTAACATTTGCTTTATGTCTATGTTGCGACAGGAAAAACCGGGAAGTTGACAGTAGTTTTGCCAACTACATGAAAAATCAGTCTCATCGAGTGGTAGTTATTATCCCGGCCTTAAACGAACAAAAGGGGATAAAACATGTCCTGCAAGAGATTCCGGTGGATCATGTAAATGAAGTGATCGTAGTGGATAATGGATCCGCAGACAACACGGCTGAAGTCGCCAGGAAGAACGGTGCAACGGTACTTTCGGAACCTAATAAAGGTTACGGTAACGCATGTCTAAAGGCACTTTCCTATGTGGATGAATCTAAAAAGAAACCTGATATCGTTGTATTTCTTGATGCGGATCATTCTGATTTTCCGGAACAACTACCCCGACTGATTGAGCCGATTATGAACAATCAGGCAGAACTTGTGATTGGCTCACGATCATTGGGCGTGAGAGAAAAAGGATCAATGACCTTTCCTCAAATATTTGGCAACTGGCTGGCCACTTCACTGATCCATCTGTTTTACAAGGTAAAATTCACAGATCTCGGGCCATTCCGGGCCATCCGCTATGAGGCTTTGAAGACATTGAGTATGAAAGATAAAAATTACGGCTGGACAGTGGAAATGCAATTAAAAGCGGCGAAACTTGGTTTAAGATGTATGGATGTCCCGGTAAATTATCGAAGGCGTATTGGTATTTCCAAAGTATCCGGAACCATCAAAGGGACTGTTTCTGCCGGATATAAGATCCTTTATACCATTTTTAGATATTTGTAAGATGGAAATGGTCATCGTTTTTATTTACCTGATCTCTATTTCAATGATCTGCCTCTTTGCAGGGGTGCAGTTATATCTTGTTTTTCAATACAGGAAAAGTAAAAAATCGAAACGGCAACCGAAACCGCTAAAGGACCACCCTTTCGTGACCATTCAGTTGCCTGTCTACAATGAAAAGTTTGTGGTCGAGAGACTCCTGAATGCGGTAGCTTCACTCGACTACCCTAAAGATCGGCTAGAGGTCCAGGTGCTCGATGATTCCAATGATGAAACATCCGGGATCATTCAAAAAGCGGCCAAACATATCAGAAAAAAGGATATTACCATCAATCACATACAAAGAAAAACAAGGACAGGCTATAAAGCAGGAGCATTGCAGCATGGATTAGAGCATGCCAAAGGTGAATTTATTGCCATTTTTGATGCCGACTTCGTCCCCGGAAAAGATTTCTTGAAGAACACACTACCATACTTTGAAGAAAATACGGGAATGGTTCAGACAAAATGGGGACATCTAAATAAGGACTATAATCTGCTGACCCGGATCCAGGCTTTCGGGCTCGACGCACATTTTACCGTTGAGCAATCCGGACGATTTCACTCAGGTAAGTTCATCAACTTCAACGGGACAGCAGGGGTCTGGAGAAAAAAATGTATTCTGGATGCCGATGGTTGGAAAGCAGACACACTCACCGAAGACCTTGACCTAAGTTATAGGGCTCAACTCAAAGGTTGGAAGTTTACTTACCTTGAGGATACTACCTCTCCTGCTGAACTGCCAACGATCGTCCCTTCCATCAAATCGCAGCAATACCGTTGGAATAAGGGAGCTGCGGAGACTGCCAGACAAAGCGTTCCAAATATCATTTTTTCCAAACTCTCATTGGGTACCAAAGTACATGGTGTTGCCCACCTGATGAACAGTTCAGTATTTATCTGGTTGCTCATCGCAGCTATTTCATCAGTTCCGTTACTGGTGATCAAGCAGCGGATGCCCCAACTGTGGTTCTGGAACTGGAGTACTTTGTTCCTTTTCGGATTTGTTGCCATCACCTTATTTTATTGGACAGCAGCAAGAGGCAACGATCCTAAGTTATCGTGGAAGAGCTTTTTGAGGGACTTTCCAACCTTCATTGCATTGACCTCAGGACTTTCCCTGCATAACTCCATTGCTGTTTCAGAGGGATACCTTGGTATTAAATCACCCTTCATCAGAACACCAAAGTTTAGCATTGAGGGGAAAAAGTATCTTATCACCGGAAATGATTATCTTAAATATTCATTTTCTCCAGTCATCCTGCTGGAAGGGTTTTTATGTATCTATTTTATTGCAGGGATCTTGTTGGGCTATTCTCTTCAGGAATATGGTTTTGTCATTTGGCACCTGCTACTCGCCTTCGGATTCGGATTCATTTTTTACAGATCACTTAGACCTGTTTGATAGATGACCAATCATCAACAGGCATCCAGGATCACTTCATTTTTTATATTTTTTATTGCAGTCTCTGCTATTGGCCTGGTCATCGAGAGATACCAGTCTTTTCTCCTGATAAGCGCTTATTTTACTGCGTTTTTCTGCTATGTCTGGATTGTCAGACTGGAGCGTAATTTCAAATTAATGATGGGGTTGGGGATTCTCACAAGACTCATCCTTTTTTTTGATCTGCCCCACCTTTCGGACGATGTATTCAGATTTTTGTGGGATGGGAAACTGATCTCGATGGGCATCAATCCATTCCAGTACCGTCCTGAGGAGCTCGTGGACCAAATGGATCCTCAACTCTACGCATTGCTGAACTCCCAAACTCACTATACCGTCTATCCGCCACTTAATCAGGCAGTGTTCTGGCTGGCATCAATCATAGGCAATGAAAATTATCTGGCTGGAACAAACGTCATTCGCTTTTTTCTCCTGATGGGAGATATAGGAAGTGTATTTCTCCTGTCAAAACTTAGTAGCGTGACCGTCCGGTCAGAGAAAATTATATGGTGGTATTTCCTAAACCCACTGGTTATCCTCGAATTCGTTGGGAATACGCACTTTGAAGGTTTGGTGATCTTTTTCCTGTTGCTGATGTTTTATGCCCTATCAAAAAGCAGATTCCTTTCTGGTGGCATGGCGTTAGGCCTGGCGGCAGCCACTAAACTATTACCATTGATCTTCATACCATTTCTCACCCTGAGGTATTTATGGAAAAAGGGATTAATAATGGCGATCGCAGCTGGCTTGACCTTTATTCTTATCATCTACCCACTCTTCGATCTGATGTCCATCAAAGGATTCCAAGATAGCCTGATGCTCTACTCCAATAAGTTTGAATTTAATGCCAGTCTATATTATGTGATACGGGAAATTGGCTGGATTCTGAAGGGATACAATCCCATCGAGACCTGGGGGCCTCTCCTTTCGCTGACCACATTTTTGATGATCCTGGGATATTCGGCAAAAGCAGCATTAAAAAAGGAAAATTTGTATGTCTCACTTTTGTGGGTATTGATGATCTATCTGTTGATGGCAACCACGGTCCATCCCTGGTATATAATTACACTGATTCCTTTGGGATTGCTAAGTGGCTACTATTTCCCAATAATATGGTCTTTGGTGGTCTTTCTTTCATACTTAGGGTATGAAAAGGAAGGGTTTGAACTATCAATGGCCTGGATAGTTGTTGAATATGTGGTTGTTTTTGCGGCCATAGTTGTTGAGATTGCCATTAAATCACGAAAAAGTACTTATGAACAATGAATAAGAGCCTGCTCATCATTTTCGTAAAAAACCTGGTACCCGGGCATGTCAAGACCAGACTTGCAGAAGAGATTGGGATTGATGGCGCCCTTGATGTCTATCAATATCTTGTAGAACACACGGCCGAAATCACCGAGGATCTCGAGGTAGATAAGGCCGTATTCTATTCAGAATATGTGGAAATTGAGGATATCTGGGATGTAGATAAATACAAGCTGCTTGTACAAAAGGGAGAAAACCTCGGCCAGAGAATGCATCATGCTTTTGAAAAGGCCTTTGAAACAGGTTATGAGAAAGTAGTATTGATTGGCAGTGATTCCATTGAAATTTCTGACAACGAAATTAAAGAGGCGTTCGAAGAGTTAGAGGGCAATGAGTTTGTGATCGGTCCTGCAAAAGACGGAGGATATTATCTTTTGGGATTAAAGAAATCCCAGCCTCAATTTTTTGAAGGTAAGACCTATGGTCATGAAAAGGTACTGAGTCAGCTGCTGGAAGAGGTAGCAAAAACGAAAAAGGACTACCATTTGTTAAATGAATTGAGTGATATTGACACTTTTCAGGACCTTAAAGACTCTGATATAGATTTTCAATTTGTGGATCCCGATGAAGAAGATACTGCATAGCATTCCGGTCTTATTTCTGATTGGCTCTGCGCTGTTTTTTGGTTGCAAGGCATCCGAAAAAGGAAAACATAAAGATTACATAAACTATGATTGGGCCAATAATCCCTTATGGGATGATGGGCAGGCGGAGGTTGCCATTTATGATGCCACCAAAGAAATTTATGGAAAAAGCCGGTCCTTTGAATATGCTTACATCCTTGTAAAGGAGGAATTTAATGAATCTTATCATGTAAAAACAGACGACTATGAAAGAGATGATCTTTATCCTGTGATGAAGATCAATAAATTTTGCCGGATAGAAACACAGAAGTACCCCTATCACTTTCTCACCTCTGTTTTTATTCACCGGGGCAATCCGGAAGACCTTCATAAACTTACCCATACTTCTCAGGAGTGGTGTGGCAACACATCCAAACATTTTCTGGAACAAGGTGGGAAGTATCAGTTTGATTATATGAGTTATTTTGATGGGGAAGGGAATGACCGGACAAAAATCAGCAAAGGACCATGGTTTGAAGATCAGCTAAGTTATACGTTGAGAACTCTGAAATTCAGGGACGGTCTTCTGTTTGATGTTGACATATATCCTTCTCAAATCAGTAATAGCGTGGAAAGACCACGAGCGGTAAGTGCACATGCAGAAGTTAGCAAAGCCGATAGCTCCGACCTTGCCGATATCGATCAGTCATTCATTGACAGTCCATGGAAGGTTGTCGTAACTAAAGCTAGCGAAGGGGAGATCACCTTTTGGATCAATGGCTCCTATCCAAATTATCTGTTAAAGATGGAATCATCTGATGGGAGGAGCTTACAATTGAAAGAGCTCAAAAGGGATAAATATTGGGCTTACGAATAAGCTAAGCCAGCTTTGCCAGGTCCCGGATCAATATCCTTCGCCGGTCGAAATTGATCACATTGGACTCCCGTAATTCATTTAAGACTGTAGTGACGGTCTGTCTTGATGTACCGGTGAGACTTGCAATATCCTTATGAGTGAGATGATTTTTGATCATAGTTTCAAAACCTACCTTCTGCCCTTTTTCCTCAGCCATTTCCCTTAGAAATTCAATGACACGGGTTCTCGCGTCTTTGAAAACCAGTGAGGTGATCTTCCGCTCCATCTTTCGCAGTCGAAAACCCATGATCTTAAAGATCTTCAACGCAAGGGTCTGATTGTCTTTCATCAAATCCTGAAGATCGTCTATTCCCATCGAGCAGATCCTCGTATTGCTGTCCAGGGCCTGTGCATAATCAGATCGTCTGGACTCCCCAGCCAACGCCAGCTCCCCAAATATTTCCCCTTTCCCCAGAATGGCCTTAATATTTTCTTTACCATCATCTACATATGAACCAATCTTCACCCTTCCATCCGCGATCATGTAAATACTGGACGATGGTTGATCCGGAAAGTAGATGAAATCATCTTTTTTATAAAGATTTGGCGGATGTTTTTCCTCCATATGAGGAGTTTTACTGGGACAGAGCACATCGAAAAGATCGACGTCTTCCAGAAACCATATTTTAGATTCTTGTGCCATCTGTTGGTGTTATTTGGACAAAGAGTTCACTTTTTTTCAGAAATTACGATATTAATTTCCTATTGGGATAAAAACTACATTAAACTAATAAAAGGTTCCTGCATGGAATATTTATACATCAAATCGCTCCACATTATCTTTATTGTCACGTGGTTTGCCGGACTGTTTTATATCGTCCGGTTATTCGTTTATCATACGGAGTCCTATGAAAAGGATGAACCGGAAAAATCCATCCTTAGCAGGCAGTTTGCCCTGATGTCGAAACGCCTTTGGCTGGGCATTACCTGGCCCTCAGCCATACTTACCCTGATACTTGGAGTAACAATGCTTATGCTACAACCAGCCTGGCTCTCTATGTCTTTCATGCACATTAAACTGTCCTTTGTGGTGTTGCTATACGTCTATCATTTCATCTGTCACAGGATCTACAAAAACCTGCAAGCCGGCCACAACAAATACACATCACAACAGTTGAGAGTATGGAATGAGGTAGCCACTTTTTTACTGATAGCTATCACATTCCTGATCGTGGTCAAAAATCAGATGAGTTGGTTATGGGGAAGCATCGGCTTGATTATATTCGCAGTGCTATTGATGTTGGGTGTTCGTATTTACAAAAAAATCCGAGAGCAGAAACAGTGAAATATGTGTTTTTTGGACTGATAATTCTGGGCATTGCCGGTTGCGACAAAGTCAACACGACCAATGAGTTACCCATCCTTGGAAACACACGAATCGTCGATAAGGAAGTGAATGGACAGACCGTAAAAGACACCATCTATCATACCATCAAAGATTTTGAATTTGTAGACCAGGACAGCAATGTGGTAACCAATAAGACCTTCGAAGACCAGGTCTATGTGGCTGATTTCTTCTTCACCAGCTGTCCCACGATCTGCCCGGTCATGAAGCAGCAGATGCTCCGTGTGTATGAGGCCTACATAAACGAACCTGAGGTGGCCATCCTTTCACATACCATAGATCCGGTCCACGATTCAGTGGAAGTATTAAAAGATTTTGCTGAAAAACTGGAAGTTAAAACTGAAAAGTGGCATTTTGTGACCGGTAATAAGGATTCCATTTATGATATTGGCGAAACCAGCTATCTGGTAGTGGCCAATGAGGATGAAAATGCTCCAGGTGGCTATATTCACAGTGGTGCATTCCTGCTGGTAGATCAGCAAAGAAGGATCAGGGGCGTTTATGACGGCACGGTACCTGAACAGGTAGATATTCTAATCAACGACATTGACAGACTAATTAATAAAAATGAAAACAATAATTAATGTATTTGGCCTTTTATTCATTTCTATGATCCTGATTTCCTGCGGTGGTGGGTCAGGAGAAAAGAGCAGCGACGCTGAGACTTCGACCAAAACCGAATCGTCAGATGCCCTGCCGGCTCAGACAGAAAACACTGAAAATGATGTGAAGCTTCAACAATATGTGGTGCAGGGCAAAGAAATTTACAAGACTTATTGTTTGGCTTGCCATCAGTCTGAAGGGCAAGGGCTGGCAAAACTTTATCCCCCCCTTGCAAACTCTGACTGGTTGAAGGCTAATCCTGAAAAAGCCGTCTGCGGAATTCGTTACGGACAATACGATCCGATCACGGTAAATGGAGTGCAATACAACCAGATTATGCCTCCCATTCCAACGTTGTCAGACCTGGAAATCGCAGAGGTGATCACCTATGTTTCAAACTCATGGGGAAACAATGCCGGACTTTACGATGTGAAGCAGGTGACCGAATGGCTAAATGCCTGTGAGAAGAAGCCGTAAAGAGGAATTAATTTACTAAAGCGCTTCCCGGCCCTTCTTCAGCGTGCTCATCATGCTGTCATTGACCATTCGGATGGATTCTCTTTGAGCAGAATAATATTCGAGCAATTCTTCTTCAGTGCCCTGAAGATCAGGCTCATACTGCCTCATCCATTCCATCATGAATTCATTGGCAGAGTCGATATTGGCAGACAGCACATTTAGCTCAGCTGCAGACAGTGAATCTAATGTTTCAGCCTTCATTTCGAGACTTTTGGCGGTCTTCCTGAGTTCTCCCATCAGAGGCATCACCTCATCATGTACATCCATGACTTCGTCCTTCAGCGCTTTGACTTTATCGGCCTTGTCTTCGCATGCAGAAAAAACGAGAGTGACAAGTAGAATAAATGGCATTGTTGATCTTATCATCTTATAAAACTTCCATTTTAGCCTCTTTCAAAATATACATGAGTTGATCAGCATTCTCTTTGTTGAGCGTGAGTTTACCTGTTACCTTAACCTTTTTAGAGGTGTACTTGACCTCTTCATCCAGATATACCTCAGCCACCGATTCAGGGCCTGCTCCTCCGCAAAAGAAACAGGAGGCAATAGGTACAGAGGATATAATCAGCTTCTTGGGACCAAACATTCCCTCAAAGGGGATGATGTAGCCTTCCAGCTCAATATCATTTCCTGCCAGGGCTTTAATCTCAGGACCAAAGTTGGGAATGAAGATCTCCCCGTACTCGTCTCTTGATTTTTCAAACTCAAGGGTTGCGAGTATTTCCCAGTTCTCTTTGGACGTACCTTGCCCAAAGACTGAAATCATCACAAAAACTGAGAGGCAAGCACTAACAGACCATCTTGTAAGAATACCTTTCATCATGAACCGATTTTGCTCATTAGCTGATCTTTCTTCAACTCTCCCCGGTGTTCCCACTTTTCATCTCCAGACACATAATATTTGAATACCGGGATATCAGAAACGCCTAAGGCCTTTGCCAGCCTCTTGTTTTCTTCAATATTCACTCTCAGAATCTTCAACTCGTCTTGTCTCTCCTTTTGCACCTCGTCCAGCATGGGCTCCATCCTTACACAAGGCGCACACCAGGGGGCATAGAAGTCAACCAGCACTTTTTTATTGGAGTTGACCAGTTGTCCGTATTGCTCCCCTGAGATCTTATCCTCTGCCGCATTCTCTCCAACTATGGGAAGCCCGGCCTTTTGCCAGGCCAGGAGTCCGCCTTCAAGATTGACAGCATTTTCGATCCCGATAGATTCAAAATACTGAGCCGCCTGCGCACTCCTTGCACCCGAAAGACAATAAACATAATAGGGCTTATTCTTATCCAATCGAGCCGCCCGGTCTTTGAAATCCGATGACTTAATATCCATATGCACAGCCCCCTCGATAATGCCACGTGACAATTCTCCGGCCGTTCGTACATCTATGACAATGGCCTCCTCATCTTCATTGATTGCCTGCTGAAAAGCTTCCGGAGGGAGTTCTCCGGAGCTTTGTTGTGACTGGCATGACCAAACAACAACTATCGACAAAAACAGATATAATATTCTCATAACTTTAATTTTCATTTATCCCCGTGCCAGTGTTTTTGAGATGTCCGTCCGGTACGCCATCACCGCCGGGATAACCGATGCAAATATACCAATCCCAAGACATGAAAATAAGAGGATCAACTCACCCGGTGCCATGGAAAAGAAGAGTGCTGCCCGGCCGGTAACCTGTGCTGTCAATATCAGCATGGTTGTGTGACTGATAATAAATCCGGTGATGATTCCCAGCATAGAGAGGATGAAACCCTCCAGCAGTATATTGGAAAGAACCATCGCCTTGGATGCACCGATGGACCTCATGATCGCTATTTCATATTTCCTGTCTTTCAATGAATTAAGCAATGAAATAAAAACACTGATACCTGAGATCACAATAATTATTGCTCCCAAATAGTTCAGAACTCTGAACACATTTTCCAGGATAGAAAATAATCTCGCAGCTTCAAAAGCCGGAGAGGCGGCCTGAAGATTGGCCGTCTGATTGACCCGGTTAGGTAACATTACGGCTCCCATAGGAGACCTGTATTTTATCAGCAAGCTCGTAATTTGCTCATTTTCGATCTGAGCCTGGTCCAGACCTATCTCCCAGTCTGGTATCTGCACCAGGCTATCGGTTTCCCGGGATTCTTCATCATGATCATGCACCATCCAGATGCTCCGCAAATCAACCAGTATCAGTCGGTCGGTGACCAGGCCTGTGGGCTTCAGCACTCCAACCACTTCAAACCCATGTCCTTCGTGGGCATCTCCCGCTTCATCCAAACCGTGCTGGCTGGAAAAATAATCACCAGGTTCCAACCCGAGTTCCGCCGCTATCTGGCTTCCTACCACGGCCTCCATCGGTTTTAGGAACCATAGACCCTTTTCCACCTCCAGTTCATACATTTCTCTGAAACCATCGACCGTGCCCACAATCCTGTATCCTTTGTGACTGTCGCCCAATGACAAAGGAATGGTCTTTTCGATGTATCTGTTTTTTGTAAAAGGCAGGATATCTGAAATTTCAATATTACCAGTCGGGAAATCCACATGAAAGATACTGGACAAAATAATCTGAAGCGGACTGCCTTTAGCGCCGATCACCAGGTCGATCCCTGAAGTATTTCGTGTCACCTCACCTTTAAACGTATCGTTGATTTGTATGATCAAAACCACGACACACACCCCGAAACTCAGCAACAGCCAGCTGAGCAAACTACTTAACGGCCTGTCAATGATGTTTTTGTAACTGAGGTAAAATATGTTCATTGAGCTATCTTGTCTAGTTGAAGGTGATTTTCAAACTCATTCTTAACCCGATGATCATGAGTGGCGATGATCAGGGTAGCATTACAAAGTCTGGCCTCCTGCTTTAGCAACCTGATCACTCTGGTACAATTTTGATCATCAAGGCTGGCAGTAGGCTCATCACCAAATAAGACCGAGGGTTTATTGATAATAGCGCGTGCAATGGCCACGCGCTGCGCCTGACCCTGGCTGATCCGCTTTACGTCCTGATCTTTAATGGCTTTCAAATCAAGCTGGTCAATGATTTGATGGATCCACTCATCATCCTGCGGCTTTTGCCCCAAATATCTGGCCATTCGAAGGTTGTCCATTACAGATAAAGACCTGATCAAATGAGGCTGCTGAAACACGATCCCCACCTGTGACCTCCGGAATTCATCCAGCTGAGCAGGAGTCATTTGATTGATGGCTAGCCCATTGACTTCTATCTCCCCGCTGGTCGGGGCCAGGAGTCCTGCCAGTATATGAAGCAAGGTCGTTTTACCGCTTCCTGAGGGACCCAGGATCACAGCATCTTCCTGCTTTTGAAGCTCCCAGTCAGGAAAAGTCAATTGAAAGTGGGAATTAAAGGTGACTTTTAGTGAAGAGATCCTGATAGCTGACAAGGTATAATCAATTTTTCCAATTACTTCAATATTACAACGATTCTAAGATGATTGGCACAGCCTTTGTGACTTTCAAACCAGAATAAAGTTGATGTGTTATGGAAATGCTACTAATTTTTATCACAATTCTGATTTACACAAACTACTTTCTCTACAAAGAAAGGTTAAAAAAAGTGTCTGACCGGCACGGATTAATCAGACATTGATCTCCGAATCCTCACAGGAGAATCTGAAAGTTGCATGATCGGAAATACCTGCATTCGAGGCTGGATTATGTGTTTTTTTTGTAGAAAACAATAAAAAAACTATATTCACAGCAAAATTTCATCAGCCTGGATGATAAAGACCACCCAAAGCCAACACTCCGGTTGAAACCCCTGGTGGACTACCGGAGCAATTGCAGTTGTTTGGCAATTAATTGAAATGGATACTTATTAGACCTGGAACACCGATCGAATGCATGTTTTTGATATCATAGCACTGTTTATTTTCCTTGCCGGGTTATTCATCTTTGTCAATACCATTTTCTTTAAGCTACCTTCATCTATAGGGTTAATGATCATGGCCCTGGTGCTCTCAGTGATTGTACTGATTATAGGCTATTTGTTTCCGGAGTTTAAGATTGGGGCTGTCCATCTGGAGGAATATGACTATGCCGAGGTACTGTATCAGGTGGTTCTCAGCTTCATGTTATTTTCCGGAGCGCTCCAGATTGATTTTAAAAAACTATCAAAGGAAAGAACGCCGGTCCTGCTACTGGCTACCACGGGGGTGTTCATTTCCACTTTTGTCATAGGCTCGCTGGTATGGTTCATGTTGAACTACATGGTTCATATTGAGCTTCATTACTTATACTGTCTGGTTTTCGGTGCACTTATTTCCCCTACTGACCCGATAGCGGTCACGCAGACAATGAAGCGGTTCAACATTGCCAAAGACCTTGAGACCAAGATCAAAGGCGAGTCATTGTTCAATGACGGAGTTGCTGTAGTCCTGGCACTCACGCTTCTGGACATCGCTCATGCGGGTGAGGATCATACACTCAGTGTTTTTGAAACAGTTTATATTATTTGCGCCGATATCGGAGGCGGAATTTTCATTGGGTTGGTACTTGGGTATATTGGCTATCGATTATTGAAATATATTGATAATGACGATGTGGAGGTAGAGATCCTCATTACGCTTGCTGTGGTCATGGTCGGTTCCTTTCTCGCTGACTTTATCCATGTCTCTTCAAAGCAGGCAGCCGTGATCATGGGACTTGTGATTGGAAATGAAGGCAGGGGAAGCCATGTGAGCAGCGCTGCCGGAGATTATGTGTTCAAATTCTGGAACCTGATCGAAGAGTCTCTGTCTGCCATGCTTTTTGTTTTGATAGGGCTGGAAATGCTGGTAATCCCGCTTCGCGCAGACTATTTTGCCGCCGGGTTTTTTGCAGTAAATATTGTGCTCTTTGGAAGATGGATGAGCGTCTTTATTCCCATCAAACTTTTGTCTACCAGGCGGGCTTTCGCTCCCTTTACCATACCGATACTCACCTGGGGGGCGCTGAGGGGCGGGCTGCCTATCGCACTCTCCCTGTCTTTGACTGACTTCCCGGGAAAAGACATTATCATTACGATGACGTATGTGGTCGTGGTGTGCTCCGTCCTATATCAGGGACTTTCTGTGCCTACCATGATGAAGATGAGTTATCCTCAGGCAAAGAAATAAGACATTCAATCTTCCTCGTCAATCACTTTGGTCCATATGGCTATCCTTCCCTGGTTGATCACATCTTTTGCAATGAATCCGCCCAGGATCTTCGCCAGACCATGGCGATCGTGAATTCCCATGGCGATCATCGGCGAATTGATTTCTTCGGCAAACTCGAGGATCTCTTCGGCTTTGTCAATGTTAGGTCGTGCGGTGACTGAGTAGGAATCAAGCTTCATGAGCTGTGCGAACTCTTCCAATCGGGCCTCCACATCCCTTTCGAGAACCAGGGTATCATTGAATACCTTAATTAAATGCAGATGGGCTCCATAGAAGGCCTGAAGCGCCTTGATGTCTTTGATCACACTGGTTTGGTCTGTCTTCATGTCCGTAGGGAACACAATACTTTTTATATTGCCCAGGTCTACCGTACGCTTCACATTGATAACCGGGCATTTAGCTTTGCGGGAAACTCTCTCGGATAGTGTACTGAGTAGCAAATTCTCGATCCCTTCAGCCCCTTCGGATCCCATCACGATCAGATCCAGCTGTTGTCCTACAATTTCATCCACCGGATTTCCGGTCGTTTGCTTATAATGAGTGGTGATGCCCTTCAGCTCTCTCATCGCCAGCATGTCATCAATTTTTTCAACAAGTGCATTTGAGTCTTCCGAGGTCTCAATCACATGAAAAATAACCAGATCCCCACCTGATTTGTGAGCCAGACTTGCTGCCGATCTTACGGCATCTTTAGAGACTTCGCTGAAGTCTACAGGAACTAAAATTCTTTTCATGCGAATAATCATTGATACTTAAAGGTCATTGCAAACCGGGAACTTATTTCATTTACTTCCCCGGATCGAACTTTTTTGCTCAAAGAGGCGTATCCTCTGCATTGATGACCTGATATTTACCTTTTCAAACGTATTTTAGTCAGATGAGATTGACATTCCTAATACTTGTTGCACTTTTTATCAACTCCTCCTGCAGCGATGGTCGTGAAAGATCCAATCAGGCAAACACTGAATCTCCACGAATTGTACGAAAGACAAATATCCTGAGCCCATCCCCGGATCAGATCTACACCGTCGGAGAGCCTGTCGAGTTCAGTATAGCTTCTGACAGGGAGATTGACTCGGTTTTGTTTGATGATGACAAAAAGGAAATCGTATATGATACCTTAAGCTTTCGCTGGAATTCTTCGGATGCAAAAACAGGAAGAAAGAGATTTAAGGTCATTGTATTTTTTGACGGGAAATCAGAAACCCATTTTCCCCGGATAAGACTTCATTCTGACATCACCCCTGAAACCCTTAACTACCGGGTGGTCAAAAAATATCCTCATGATCCGGAGGCCTATACACAGGGGTTGTTTTTTCTTGATGACATCTTATTTGAAAGTACCGGAAGGACCGGTCGATCTTCTATCAGAAAAGTCAGACTTACTTCTGGTGAAAAAATTAAGCAGGTAAACATCGACTCACAATACTTTGGCGAGGGAAGCACCTACTGGGAAGACAAGGTAATCATGCTTACCTACCGGAGTAATGTGGGCTTTGTCTTTGACAGAGACCTGAACCAGACCGGAACCTTTCGCTATGACCATGAAGGATGGGGCATCACCACCTATGGAGATACGCTCATTGTGAGTGACGGCTCCGAGGTCTTACACCTTCTTGATCCCAGAGACTTTTCTGAAATCGGCAAGCTGGAGGTCTATGATCATGAAGGCCCTATAAAATCGCTCAATGAACTCGAACATATCGAAGGCCTGATCTATGCTAATGTTTACACAGAAGACATCGTGGTGGTGATTGACCCTCACTCAGGCAAGGTACTTCAAAAGATTGACCTGTCCGGCCTATTGACCGACCAGGAAAAACGGAACCTGGATGAGGTCAATGACGTGCTCAATGGCATAGCCTATCACAAAGCATCCGGTAAGATCTATGTAACAGGAAAAAACTGGCCCTCCCTTTTCGAAGTTGAGTTTATCGAAAAACCTGAAAGTCTGTAGAGATCAGGATTTCTTCAATTTGTCAATGATCGCATTTAAGGTAGCACTGGGCCTCATCGCTTTAAAAGTAAGCTTTTCATCCGGACGGTAGTATCCGCCAATATCCACCGGTGATCCCTGTGCTTTCAGCAACTCGTCATTGATTTTCGATTCTTTTTCTTTCATCTCTGAAGCCACCTGAGCAAACAAATCTTTCAGGGCCGGATCTTCGTTTTGAGAAGCCAGTGCTTCAGCCCAATACAATGCCAGGTAAAAGTGACTGCCTCTGTTGTCGATCTCATTGACTTTCCTCGAAGGGGATTTATTTTCCTGCAGGAATCTGCCATTGGCAGCATCAAGGGTATCTGCCAGGATCTGCGCCCTTTTGTTGTCATCCGCTTTGCTTAGATGCTCCAGGGACGCTGCCAACGCCAAAAATTCTCCCAGCGAATCCCATCTCAGGTGTCCCTCTTCCTGAAACTGCTGCACATGCTTGGGAGCTGAACCGCCTGCACCGGTTTCGAACAGTCCTCCTCCATTCATCAGAGGCACAATCGAAAGCATTTTTGCACTGGTACCGACTTCCAGGATCGGGAACAGGTCCGTGAGGTAGTCTCGTAACACATTTCCTGTAACTGAAATGGTATCCAGACCTTGCCTGATTCGTTCAACCGAAAACTTAGCAGCCTCTACCGGGGATTTTATGTGAATTTCCAATCCTGATGTATCATGATCTTTCAGATACTTATTTACTTTCTTGATAATCTCAGCATCATGACCTCTTTTTTCATCCAGCCAAAATACCGCTGGTGTTTTTGAATCTCTGGACCGGTTGACAGCGAGCTTTACCCAGTCCCTGATAGGGGCGTCTTTGGTCTGACACATTCTCCAGATGTCCCCTGCTTCCACGGTGTGTTCGATGAGAACATGCCCTTTGCTATCGACCACCTGGACTTTTCCATCAGATGGGATTTCAAATGTTTTGTCGTGGGATCCGTATTCTTCGGCTTTCTGAGCCATGAGACCCACATTGGGTACGCTTCCCATGGTGGTAGGATCATAGGCACCATTTTTCTTACAGTCGTCGATTACCGCCTGATAAACTCCGGCATAGGACCTGTCGGGTATGGTAAACATAGTGTCTTTCTGGCCTCCGTCAGGCCCCCACATCTGTCCTGAAGTACGGATGGCTGCCGGCATCGAAGCATCGATGATCACATCACTTGGTACATGAAGATTGGTAATTCCTTTATCCGAGTTGACCATGGCCAGCTCGGGCTGAGAACCATAGCATTTTGCGATATCGTCTTTGATCTCTTTCTTCTTTGCATCGTCCAGTGTATCCACCTTCGACAGCAGGTCTCCCATGCCATTGTTCGGATCTACACCGATCTTTTTAAACAGGGCGTCATGCTTCTTAAATACATCTGCAAAAAATACAGAGACCGCATGACCGAAGATGATCGGGTCGGAAACTTTCATCATGGTCGCCTTCAGGTGAATGGAAAAGAGGACATTATCCTTTTTCGCCGCCTGAATGGACTCACTGAGGAATGATCTCAATGCTTTTCGGCTCATGACCGCGGCATCAATGACCTCACCGGCCAATAATTTGGTTTCCGGCTTTAAGACCGTTGTTTTTCCAGCCGGATCGACATGCTGGATCTTTACAGAGGTAGCATCCGCTACTGTGACAGATTTCTCACTTCCGAAGAAGTCACCCGAATCCATGCTTGACACACGAGAGGCAGAGTCCGGACTCCACTTTCCCATCGAATGCGGATTATGTTTGGCATACTCTTTTACTGCTTTAGGAGCTCTCCGATCACTGTTTCCTTCTCTTAAAACCGGATTTACCGCGCTTCCTTTTACCTTATCGTATTTCGCCTTGATTTTCGACTCCTCATCATTCTTGGGCTCAGTAGGATAATCAGGCAGCTTGTATCCCTTTGCTTGTAATTCCTTAATTGCAGCAATCAATTGCGGGACCGAAGCACTGATATTTGGAAGTTTGATAATGTTGGCTTCCGGTGTCTTAGCCAGCTCTCCCAGGTAAGCCAGATCATCTGTCATCTTTTGGTCTTCCGACAATAATTCAGGAAACGTCGCGATGATCCTGCCAGCCAGCGAAATATCTCTGGTGGTAACCGATACACCTGCCGAGGAGGTGAATCCCTGAACAATTGGCAAAAATGAATAGGTCGCCAGAGCTGGCGCCTCGTCGGTAAGTGTGTAAATAATGGTTGATGCTTCTTTTGACATGTGATCTGAAATTCTATAAACTAATTATTTATGCTAATAACTCTCTTCCGGGTTAGGGAAATCCTTGGCTTTTACGTCTTTAATGTATTGTTGAATAGCTTCTCCAATGATCTCATTGAGGTTTGCGTATTGCCTGAGAAACCTGGGCTTAAAATCCTGAGTAATGCCCAGCAAATCGTGCATGACCAGTACCTGACCATCCACATCCGGACCGGCACCGATACCGATTACCGGGATCTTTAGGTTTTTAGAAACTTCCTTTGCCAGTTTGGCAGGTATTTTTTCCAAAACAATACCAAAACACCCGATCTCCTCCAGCATTTTTGCATCCTCTACCAGCTTTCGCGCTTCTTCATCGCCCTTAGCCCTGACTGTATACGTCCCGAATTTATAAATGGACTGTGGAGTCAATCCAAGATGACCCATCACCGGTATACCCGCTGATAAAACCCGAATAATGCTTTCCTTAATTTCAACCCCTCCTTCCATTTTCACCGCATGGGCTCCGGATTCTTTCATGATCCTGATGCTGGATTTAAGTGCTTCACTTGAATTACCCTGATAGCTACCAAAAGGGATATCCACAACAACCAAAGCCCTTTTAACGGCTTTCACGACGGAGGTGGCATGCCAGATCATATGGTCCAGTGTGATCGGAAGGGTCGTTTCATTTCCCGCCATTACGTTAGAGGCTGAATCTCCCACAAGTATCACATCGATGCCAGAAGCATCAATGATCCTGGCCATGGAATAATCATAGGCAGTAAGCATGGAAATTGGCTCGTGTGCAGCCTTCATTTCCTGCAACCGATGGGTTGTAATGATCTTAAACTTTCCTGAAGCTTTACTCATGCCCTCAAATGAGGCCGTAAATTAATAAATCTTCTGTAGTTCGGATGAATTATGATCTCCACTTGATGTTGCAGCCCATGCTCGGTTTTTGATCGTTGTCGATGGGTTTGCCTGAAACCAGATGGTCCAGCGCGCCCCTCAGATCTGCTCCGTCATTGGGTTTACCGTTTCCGGGAGAGGAGGCATCCAGCCGGCCACGGTATACACATTTCAAATCACCATCAAAAACAAAAAAGTCGGGGGTACATTCGGCACCATAGGCTTTAGCGACTTCCTGTGATTCATCAAACAGGTAAGGAAAGGTGAAACCAGCTCTTTTCGATTGCTCCCGCATCCCTCCAGGATCATCATCCGGATACTTCTCAACATCATTTGAAGAAATGGCGACAAATCCAATCCCCTTCTTACTGAATTCCTTCGCCACCCTTCCGATCTCCTGCTCTATGTGCTTTACATAGGGGCAATGATTGCATATAAACATCACCACGAGGCCTTTTTCACCTGTAGCTTCGCTTACAGAGATCTCATCATTTGAAATAGCATCTTTCAGTTTAAACTTCGGAGCCATCGCTCCCAGAGGTATCATTGATGAATAAGTCAGTGACATGGTATCTTATCTTTTATTAATAGAACACGCAAGAAACAATATTGATTTGTGAATTTCAATTTTATACGTGTTTGCCCTCCAACGATCAGGTAGTAGGAGTTTTGATCCAACCGGTAGATTTGAAAACAGGTAAACTTTATAAAATTATTATTTATCTTTAACGAACAATACCACCCCTGCTACAGGGCGTGGTATTTTTATTTTTGGAACCGCCATCGATTTATTAATGAAAAATTAATTATATCATTCTAAGAATTTTTATTAATTATTCTATATTTGATAAGCTTGGAAAATATTTCATAAATGGCGCTAACCACCTTTACAGAACCTCTCGGCGTACAACGCGCGGCACATTTACTCAGGAGAACCAGTTGCGGCGCTACCAGACAACAAATTGATCAGTTCGCGACGCTGACACCTCAACAGGCTGTGGCTCAGCTCTTTGATCCCGCATTACCTGCACCTCAGGAACCCCTGGATCCCAACACAGGATTACCATTTATCAACCTGCCCTCCTCCACCGATGTAGAAGATTACAATTATGAACCCATTATTTTAAGGTGGCACATTGGACAAATGATGAGTGCCGGTATTCCGGATGGACAGTCTTTGGCCTATGCTTTTAGGGAGCGTCTGGTCCTGTTTATGCATACCCATTTCACCACAAAGAAAAGTGTGGTGAATAACCACCGGTCACTTTACCACCAATTGGCCCTGTTCAGATTTTTTGCATTCGATAAAGAAGACATTGTTGTAGACCCCCTCGCACCTGAAACTAACATTGTATTAAATTTTCCTAACCTCACCAAAAAGATCTCAGTAGATAATGCGATGCTTGTTTTCCTTGACGGGAGATATAATGTGAAAGGGAATCCCAATGAAAACTACGCCAGGGAATTACTTGAATTGTATGCCATTGGCAAAGGCCTTGAAGGCTCTATTCCTCAACCGGAGTTTGAAGGCGATTACATTTATTTCACTGAAACAGATGTTCAGGAAGGAGCCAAAGTGTTTTCCGGATTTGTCAATGATAATTCATTTGGAAACATTGACCCTGATACCGGTCTGCCCAGAGGGGTCATTAGAGGTACTACGACCGCTACCGCTCACGACAATTCAGTAAAGACCTTCAGCGAGAGATTAGGCAGTGCCACAGTCACCCCTGATCCGACCTTATTGCTGGGGGATGAACCTACAGAGGAAAGTTCACTAGATGAGATCAGTCAGCTTATTGACATACTTTACGGTCAACAGGAAACATTGCTATATACCTGTAGAAAGCTTTATCGCTTTTTCGTTTATCATGAAGTGACTCCTGCCATTCAGTCGACCATCATTCAGGACATGGCGGATGTATTTACGGCGAATAATTTTAAGATACAACCCGTTCTCGAAGCTTTATTTACCAGCAGAGAATTTTACGAGGGAATGCCGGGTTATGTGGATGACAGTTTCGGAGGGCTTATAAAATCCCCGCTTGATCTGGTGGTTGGTTTTCAGAGAAGTATGGGACAAACCGTGCCTGATCCGTTAATTGACCTTGAAGGATTTTACAATACTACAGGGAGTATGCTTGGCTCCATAGATAGCCAGGGTATGGATTATTATGAACCCTTCGAGGTGGCGGGATATGCCGCTTATCATCAGTATCCGATCTTCAACAGAAACTGGATCACCACCAACTACCTCACCAGAAGATATGATTTTATCAGGGGACTGATCAGCAGTGGCATAAACCCTGAACCTGACCAGGTCGATATTCTGCAATTTGTGGTTGAGAATTTTTCGGCGGTGGGCGGAGATGCAAGATCACTTGTGGTCGAGTTGACCAAATACTTTTTACCAGTTTCCGGGATCATTGCCTTCGATGATCCTGACAGTGAGATCACAACAGAAAGATTGAATTATTTTCTAGAGGCCCTTTATGATGATGGAGATCCCGATCCTGATGCTGCCTGGACGATCCGATGGAATGGGGGTAGCCCCTTTCCTGATGCCGGAGGGCAGTTACTGAATTTATTTAATGCGATGCTGCAATCGCCGGAGTACCAACTGATGTGAGAAAGATGGACAGAAGAAAATTTATTAAGAAGCTTGGTTTCGCTGCAGGTGCTCCCATTGCCTTTCATGGGGTTCCACTGAAAGTGCTGGCCGGATATAAAAACATGCAAAGACTTGCCGCGGCGAGTGACAATGACAAGGTGCTGATCATTTTACAAATGCATGGTGGCAATGACGGATTAAACACTTTCATTCCATTAGATAATTACGAGCAGTATTACAGCAGGCGCGCCAACGTAGCCATTCCTTACAAGGTAGGCAACAGAACCCTGATCCCCCTTGACAGTACCGTGCCGGTAGCTGATCAGGTGGGTCTGCATCCTGATATGCAGGACTTCAAATACATGTATGATATCGGAAGGGCAGCAGTTTTCCAGGGCGTTTCTTACGAAAAGAACAACGGGTCTCACTTCCGTGGCCGTGACATCTGGTTTATGGGTGGTGGCGCCGACGATTACTATGCCAGCGGGTGGATCGGAAGATACTTGTCCAACATTTATTTACCTGAGACTTACCCCGATGACTTCCCTAATCCGGATATGCCTGATCCCCTAGCCCTGGAGATGGGAAATGACGTGTCCTTGCTGTTTCACCAGGAGGGAAATATTCCCACTTCACTGTCTCTGGGAAGCAGCCCGGGAGGTCTTGCCAATCTGATTGATCAGCTGGAAGGCTTTACCGATGAAGGTGTGGATCCCAGAGGCCTGCCACCTGGTTTTCTTGACGGTTCGCCTTATGGCAAAGAAATGGACTGGATCCTGGGCCTGGAAGATAAGTCCGAGACTTATATCAAACGGCTTGTGGAAATATATGATGCCGCGGCTGCAACAGGTGTCACCTATCCTGAAAACTATCCTTTTCTCCCCGCCGGAAGAAGAAACCCACTGACTTCACAGCTTCAGCTCGTTGCGAGGCTGCTGGCCGGTGGTTTGAAAACAAAAGTCTTTTTGCTTAAGATCGGAGGATTCGATACCCATGCGCAGCAGGTCGTTCAGGGTGAAACCACCATGGGAGGACATGCTGCCTTGCTGTACTACATCTCCTCAGCCATGCGGGCTTTCAATGAAGACCTTAACAAGCGGGGCTTATCGGACAAGGTACTGACCATGACCATGTCTGAGTTTGGAAGAAGAATTGCATCAAACGGAAGTTATGGTACGGACCATGGTACAGGAGGACCCATCATGATGTGGGGCGCTGCCCTGCGTGGTGGGATCTATGGGACCAATCCGGACCTTTCACGTAACAATGTCTCCATGCAGTTTGACTACCGGCAGATCTACGCCAATGTGCTTTATGAATGGATGGGAGTAGATCAATCGACGCTTACAAATGACATCTTTTACGGAGACTATGTCACCGGACCCGATCTGATCAATGGCGGATCCTACGCACCGATGGACCTCATCAGTGATGTGATCACAGGGCAGAACCGGATCCGGAAAGACTTTTATCACATTGAAAGACTGTACCCTAATCCTGCACACAACTACACGCAGATTGATTTTTTTATCAACGATGTGCAGGACCTCAGATTTGAATTGATTGACATCAAAGGATCAGTATTGAGTACCTTTAGAAGAAAATTAACTCCAGGAAAACACACGGTTTCCATGGTCCTGGACTCCTTTAAGCCAGGAATGTATTTTGTCAGACTCTCATCAGAAAAACTGAATGAAACCAGGAAACTCATCATACAATAAAGCATTAATTCTACTCCTGTCCCTAATAACCTCATTTACTGTATGGGGACAAAGGCAAAGAGCACCAGGTATCGGGGGCTATGCCGAGGAATTTCTCAAGACCCAATGGTGGTTGGGAATAAAGGTCGGAGTGAACTTTACAGACCCTAACATGGTGAATGCCTATTCGTCCATCAGCACCATCGGTCTGCCTGAGCAGGATCTTGATAAAGAGTATGAAACTTTTAGCCTCCCGGGGGCACAGGCCGGTCTGGACATCACTTTCTATCACAGGGGTTTTGCCATAGGCATTCAACCTACCTACAAACGGATCAGATACAAATATCTGAACAACAGGTCCTGGCAGGGACCCGGACTGGTGAATGCTTTTGATATGGATTATGTCATCGAACAGCGAATTGATGCGGTAGATGTCCCGCTTTCGATCAAATATGAAATTATTCAGTCCGGCAAAACAAGACCATTTGTGATGGCGGGAGGTTATTACGCCTTTATCACCCATGCCGAGAAAAAGGTTGATGTGACTTACACTGACTATGCTGCGGGGGAACCGGTACCGACCTCGGGAGGCACTCAGATACTGGGTACCACGCAACAATTCCAGAATTATGCGGGCGTCCTGGGAGGGATCGGGGTCAGCCTCGATTACCTGAACATCAGGACGGTATTCGAAGCAGTTTATCTCCGGGGTTTAACCGACATCACCAACAGTGGCAATCGATTCACCCAAACGGAACTCACCTCTATCGGAGATGTGAACGATGAACTCAGGATGGATAATATAAACATTTCACTCAGCTTCGTCTTCCCTTTAAGATTTATTGACAAACAATTCCAGGCTTACTGATCCGATCATGAGACAGTTTTTGTTACTATTTGTGCTTTTACCGCTACTCTTTGCCTGTCAGGATGAGGACCCGATCCCAACGACCGGCTTTTTCAAGATCTATGATGATGTGCGCTACGTGGTGGACTTTCATCCCATTGATGTGGTAAAGACCGCAACAGGCTATATCATTCTTTCAGCCACGGAAATCGACCGGACAGATTTTTCAGGCATCCAACTCATCAAAGTAGATGAGGAGGGTGAATTTGAGGCGGAACACACGTTCGATCCCGCTCCGGTATTACCTACTGGTGAGATCATGGCCGTAAATGGCCGCTACTATTTCTTTGGGATGGATCCACAGACCGTCCAGGTACAGCTCATTTCTGTGAACGACAGTCTTGGGGATGAACAAATTACAGATGTGCCCCTCACCTATCCTTTGGCTGCTTCGCTGTCCGGCTCAGGCAATCAATTTCTTGTTTTGAGTTACGATCCTTTCAATGCGGAGAGCCAGATCTCTTATGTAGGAACCGATGGGGGGATCAACTCTACCAGTGCCTATTCAATCGGGGCCGGTGAAGATGTGGAAGCCACTATCCTTGATCATTACCTGAACCCCGGTGATCAACCCCTGCCGTTTTTTGTGGGTGAGACGCCTGGAGGATCAGTCTTCTTCAATGGGTTTTATAACTACAGCATGTCACTTGTCTTCAGCGATTTTGGAGGAAATCCTACCGGGGTTTTGCAAGGACAGGCAGCCCATGGCGGATTACGAAATGCGCTGCCGATCTCCGGAAATGTCTTTGCAGTGGGAGGTTTTCAATTCAACGATAACTTCGTCGGCGCCGACGCCACGATCTCAAGCACAGCGATCGCATCAAGTGTTGACCTTTACACCCTTTACGGTAACGTAACAGAATTCAGATCCTACACCCCCATGGACATCGTGAATTATGAAATTAATGGTACCAGTTATACCATTTTTGCTGCTGAGACAGAAAACAGACAAATTGGCCTTTATATCTTCGATCAAACCACCGGAGAACTGGCCGGTAAGCACAATATCGGGTATTTAAATCCTTACACCCTGGCCTCTTTAAGGCCGGAGATGGATGAAGAGAACCATCTTTTGCTACTTGGCACGACATACGTGGCCAACAGATTCCAGCGGATCTATCTCAACCGGATCCCGGAAGAAGAAGTGAGCAGCTGGATCTCCCGGTAATAGCTTTCAAATATCTTTGAGCCTCATTCGTCAGTAATTTCATATGAGTAAACAACGCGTGAGTATTGGCCATGTATTCAAGACGATCGTATGGCCAAGGAGGAAGATCATCGGCATTGGTCTGGTTCTGATCATTATCAGCCGGCTGGCAAGTCTGATCCTGCCAGGAGCCAGTAAATTTCTTGTGGATGATGTGATCGCCAACAGTGACCTGGAGATGCTTAAGATCCTGATCATCGTGGTGATCAGTGCCATCATTGTTCAGTCGGTCACCTCCTTCGCACTCACTCAGATCCTCAGCGTGGAGGCCCAGCACCTGATCGCCAAGCTCAGGGTGAAAGTACAAAAGCATATCATTTATCTTCCGGTCAGGTTTTTTGATAACAGCAAATCAGGTGAACTGGTATCACGCATCATGACCGACGTGGAAGGTGTGCGAAACCTGGTCGGCACGGGCCTGGTACAGCTTTTCGGAGGGGTGCTGACAGCCATCATTTCCCTGGTTCTTCTCATCAATATCAGTCCCTGGATGACCCTTTATGTTCTGGTGCCCGTCTCGATCTTCGGGGTGATCTCACTCAAAGCCTTCGGGTATATCAGACCGATATTCCGTGAACGTGGAAAGATCAACGCCGAAGTGACCGGAAGATTGACGGAAACACTTGGCGGCATCCGCGTGATCAAAGGATTCAATGCAGAGAAGCAGGAGGTAAAAACCTTTGAAGATGGAGTGGAGAAATTGTTTCGAAACATTAAGAAGAGCCTCACCTCTACCAGCCTGGTCACCAGCTCAGCTACTTTCCTGCTAGGGCTGGCAAGCATCGGGATCATGGGGATCGGAGGATATATGATCATTCAGGAACAGCTGACACTTGGAGACTTCCTGGCGTTCACCCTTTATCTTGGATTTATGATCGCCCCGATCGTGCAGATGAGCAACATTGGCAGCCAGCTGACCGAAGCTTTTGCCGGTCTGGACCGGACAGAGGAGATCATGAACATGAATCCGGAGGATGACGGGACTGTAAGGAACATTCAGATCAAAAACATCGATGGACATGTAAAATTTGATAACGTGTCCTTTGCCTATGAAGAGGGAAAAGAAGTCATTCAAAATATCAGTTTCGAAGCAAAACCGGGTTCGGTGACTGCTTTAGTAGGTTCTTCCGGCTCAGGCAAGACCACCATTGCCGGATTAGTTGCTTCATTTCTGACGCCTGACAGCGGAACGATCTCCATCGATGGACAGGACCTTTCCAAAATCTCCCTTGAAAGCTACAGGGCCAAACTTGGCGTGGTACTCCAGGATGACTTCCTGTTTGAAGGGTCGATCAGGGAAAATATTCTTTTTCCCAAACCGGACGCAACAGAAGCCGAGCTCCTGGATGCAGCCAAAGCCGCACATGTCACCGAATTCACTGAAAGGTTTGAAGAGGGGTTAGATACTTTGATTGGTGAACGGGGGGTAAAACTTTCCGGCGGACAGAAACAAAGGATCGCGATCGCCCGGGCCATCCTGGCCAACCCAAGGATATTGATCCTTGATGAAGCAACCTCCAACCTGGATACCGAAAGTGAAAGCTTCATACAGGAAAGTCTGAACCGGCTGATGAAAGGCAGAACTTCTTTTGTGATCGCTCACCGGCTAAGCACCATCCGGAAAGCCGATCAGATCCTGGTGATCGAAAAAGGAAATATTGCGGAAAGAGGATCCCATGAGGAACTGCTGGAGAAAAAAGGCAGGTATTTCGATCTGTATACTTATCAGGCGAGGATATAAATTATTTTAACTTTCCAATAAGAAAAGCTAATCCTTCTTTGGATACAGCTAGGTCCTGTTCTCCGGTGGCTCCTGAAAAAGCCGCAAGCACATATCCTCCCTCTACCTTTTCAATGGCTCCACCCGGATAGCCAAACTCACCCTTTAGAGGTTCTCTGATACCACTCCCACTGTTTTGGAAAGTATCCGCCATTTCAGCGGCTTTACTGTGAGCTATGGCTATAAGATTTGAGTTCCCCTTGGTCAAACTGGCGCCAACCACACGCATCTTTGAGGTCCAGGATTTCGTAACGTCACCAGGGATATATGCTACATTCGCCACTCCTATTATGGATTGCTTTTCTGCACCGCCCTCGATCACATCCAATGCTTCTTCAGCATATTTCAAAAATATGGTTTCTCCTTTATTTTTCTTTCCCTGTGCCTGAGCAGAAATTAATCCACCAAAAAACAGGATAAATAATGGAAGGTAAATGTATTTCTTCATGTGTATATAGTTGATTTTCAGTGGCAACAGGAATAGCCCGTCTGAGGCAGGGCTCATTTCATGCATTTAAATTACAAGATAATTTCATCAAGCACTAAATCATAGAGATGATTAATATGTACCAATTATCAACAAAGTTTATTTCGGAGGCAGTGTCATCACATACTGATAGCCTTTGATCAGGTATTCTGCGATCACCTGGGGTTGAGTCAAAAGATCTTCAGTAATGAGTACATATTCTTTCATCACAGCACCGTATGATCTGAATTCAGCGGAATCATATTTTACAATAAAATCTTCACCAGCTTCTTTGGCCAGCCTGATACCCAGCTGACCTTCCTTGTTTAATTGCGAGAACATATGCCCATTGGCTGAAGTGTAAGGCATGGTCTTGCCTTTCAACTCAACCTCAGGGAGTGATGCAATGACCTCACGGTAGATCTCTAGTACTTTTTCACGTTCCATCAGTCTGATCCATTTATGTTTTCTATTGCAGTTTTCAATGCCTCCGGTTCAGGGGATCCGATCATTACAAACCTTTCCTTGCGATCCTTCAGGTAGCGAACAGCAACTGCTCCTGATCCCTGTATGTTATACAGCATTCCTTTTGGAGTGATCCTTATTCCCCACCCATAATACCAGGGGGTTTTGATGGCATTTACTTCAATCACCTGATCCATATTAAATCTCAACCTGATCAGCCCAATCCCATAAACAACTTTTAAGACTGTCCCATCAATCACTACAGTTAACTGATAGAACAAGAGGATTATAAAGATGAAGGTGACAGTTAATATGACAAAAGGAGTAAGTGACAGCGGTCGGTCTCCCCACTGAAAATGATAAAGCACATAATTAAGGATTAGCACCGGAATAAAGATCCAGATGATCAACCAGCCGGTTTGCGCTTTGCGATATCTTGTTGCTTGCCTCATCAGGCAACAAATATAACCTTCATCCTTTAAGTACCACCTGTCTGATCATAGGGAGCCCCATAAGCGCCTGGACAAGAATACCCAGGGCCAGAGCAAAGTAGAGGGCCCCAAAAATCAGGATCCAACGGGGTTGAGAAAAGAGGAAATAACCCGCCAGAGGCAGCACCTGCAAAGCATGCATGCCGATGAAATGTGCAATTCTCAGATCGCCGTGTGTCACGCTCCAGTTAACAAATCTGAGCCCAGGCCCTCCGTCAGGAGCACCCACGGTATGCGCCATACGTGCACCCATCAGTGCTCCCTCAAATGCAAAGATCACAAACAGGATGATGCCCAACCTGATCCCCCACAGGTAAGCGGGTGACAGATTGGGAAAGGAGTTGGTAAAAAATAATAATCCAATATAAGCGGTGAACAAAGTCATCACACTGATCGCCGTCCCCATAACGGAAAACATGGCCCCATGAAAAGCGGATGAAACATTGAAATGTGAGAGCTGGCCGAGGTAGGCCTGGTAGCTTATGTAGATCAATTCAAACGCCATCACTGCGATGACCACCCAGGTATACCAGGTGATCACAGTCGTTTGTGGCAGGTAAGCCATAAACCACGCCATGGACCAGACGAAAATGACTGATGAAAGAAAAAATTTCAGTGGTTTGATCCAGGCATTGATCCCAAGTACCTCCGTGTCGGTGGCTAAGATCATCACTCCGGCAAATACTGCCCCTCCGAAACAGATCCATCCAAAAAAGTAAAGAGGTGCGTTGCGTTCCAGCAGTTGGTTAATGAATTCCATGTGTTTAACTTTTGTCACAAACTTATGCGGGAACCGGGTTGCACCCTCATCAATAGACTCTCAAGCCGGAAATTATCGATGTGAAGTTGGGAAAATAGAAATCAGACTTACTTTTACCTTCCATTCATCCTTTTGATTTTGCGACCAATGATCAAATTGATTGTCAGGTTCGGTCTTCTTTCTGTGCTCTTTTTTATATTGGTTGAGCTGGGAAAGTATGCATGGATCAGTTCCTACTGGTACCAGGAATTTCTGATCACCTTGAGTGCGCTGGCGCTCGTGGCCTTCGGGTTTATTTTAAGGAACCATTGGGTGACCAGGGATGAAATACTGACCGCTGGTCATCAACCCCCAAAAGAAAAGCTGGCCATGCTCAAGATCAGTGACCGGGAATATGAAGTGCTTCAGAAATTGTCAGAAGGTCTTTCCAATCAGGACATCGCCGAGAAGTTGTTCATCTCGGAAAACACGGTAAAAACCCATGTTGCAAATATTTTCGGTAAGCTGAATGCAAAGCGCAGAACTGAGGCTATCAATAAAGCCAAAAACTACGGTTTATTGTAATTTTTATACAAAGATGGTAAATCACCCGAAAGTATGAATGAAATTTTACGACCACGTTCTTACTTAGCTGCAAAAAGATGAAAAAATCCATTGTAAAATACGGACTGATCTCAGCGGGGATCCTGATTGCCATCAACCTGATCACTTTTGTCATTTTTGGTACGGATCCGGAGAATTATGAGATCGGGGAGATCGTTGGGTATGCAACCATCATAGGCTCACTTATCCTGGTAGTGTTTGGGATCAGAGCTTATGATGTCACCCAAAGTAAATCCTCATTTATGAAAAATATGGGTGTGGGTCTTGGCATCAGTCTTTTCCCTGCTTTGGCCTTCGGACTTTATAATGTAATATATGTGAAATGGATGGATCCTGAATTCCTCGAAAATTATACCAAATACAGCCTGGAAAAAATGAAGCAATCCATGGGACCGGAAGCTTACGAGATTGCCAAACAACAAACCCTGGAAGAAATGGCCATGTTTGACAACCTGTTTTTTCAGTTCTTTGTCATGTTTGCAACAGTCTTTTTGATTGGTTTTATTATCAGTCTGATAGCTGCTACCTTTTTTCAAATAAAAACAAAAAAATAAATCTTAAAAGATAGATTGTTACTTAACAAATCTTTTAGTTGTTTGCTATGTACTCATTATAATCTTCAAAGCTCTTCTCAATGATGGCTCTGGCTGTCTCCGCATTCTGAAATTCCTCCACCTCAACTGACTTGTTTTTCTCTAGCTTTTTGTAATCCTCGAAGAAGTTCTTCAGCTCCTTCACAAAGTGCTCCGGTAGGTCAGTGATATCATTCATGTGGTTCACACTCATGTCATTGGCAGCAACTGCAATGATCTTGTCATCCTTTTCACCATCGTCCAACATCTGCATCACCCCGATGACCTTGGCTGCTACTATACACATAGGCACAATGGTAATCTGTGACAGCACCAGGATATCCAATGGATCCTTGTCATCACAGTATGTACGGGGAATAAAGCCGTAGTTGGCAGGATAATACATAGAGGAAAAGATCACACGGTCTAGCTTGAGCAATCCGGATTGCTTATCTAATTCATATTTTGCACGGGTATTCTGAGGGATCTCAATGATTCCGTTCACAACTGAAGGTGCTCCTTCGCCTACACGTACTTTATGCCAGGGGTTGTTGAGGTCTTGTACCATAAGGTAAAGTTAGTTGGAATGAATTTGTTTGTCTCCAATAAAGCAATTAAAGCTTTCCTTACGGATTAGTCATTCTGGACTGCTAACCCAAAATGCTCAGAAAGCCCAGTTGAAAAGTTGCTGCCAATAGGAATTGCGTATTGATCTATGATTACCTTCTTCTTTTCTATTCTACTCACCTTTGTTGAATGGATAATATATGACCTGTGAACCTGGCAAAACTCATCGGTTAATTGGTCTTTTGCCTCTTTGAATGTCATCCTCGCCATTACTTCTCTTTTCCCGGTCTGAAACTTAATATAATTACCTGCCGATTTGAGAAAAAGAATGTCATCTAAATACACTCTTACCATGTCATATCCATCACGTAGGAATAATGCCTGGCCATCATTCTTTGTATTTGCTTTCATTCTCCACAACTCATGGCACCTGATACACGCCCTGATGAACCTCTCCAGAGAAAAGGGTTTAAGCAGATAATCGACCGCTTCCAGTTCAAAACCTTTGACTGCATGATCTGAATAGGCCGTTGTGAAAATGATCATGGGATTACCTTTAAAATACCTGGTTAGCTCGATACCAGACATGTCTGGCATTTTGATGTCTAAAAATATCAGGTCTACAGGATGCTTAGCAAGGTAAGCTAAAGCAGTAGCTGAACTTGTAAAGGTTTTTTGAAGATCAATAAAATTCACTTTTGATGAGTGGGTCTCAATTATTTCCAACGCTATCGGCTCATCATCTATGGCAATTGCTTGTAACATTAATGATCCTTCAGTTTTACCGTTAAATGTACAAAAAATTCAGTGTCGTTTTCTCGTATAACCAGTTCGTGGTTATCTGGGTACAAGAGTTCCAGTCTCCGCCGGACATTGTCTATACCAATGCCGTGATCTTCACTTTTGTCCTCCCTACTGTCTTTGTGATTGCTATTATTTACATCTAAATAAATAGTCCCATCCTCACATCTGAGGTTGACCTTGACCCATGATTTTTTGTTCAGGCTAATGCCATACTTGAATGCATTTTCAACGAATGGGATCATCAACATCGGAGCAATATTCCCGGTGCATATTCCTTCGCTGATATTGAAGGAGATCTCAATTTTCTTACTGTCCCGGATCCTGAGCTTTTGAAGATCAATGTAGTTTTTCAGGTAATCCAACTCGTTTTCCAATGGGATACTTTCATCTTCGTTTTCCTTGAGCATCAGGCGCATCATATCCCCCAATTTTTGAATACTATCTGCTGTTTTAGTGGCTTTTTCCTTTAAAGCAATGCCGTAGAGAGTATTTAGTGTATTGAATAGAAAATGGGGATTTATCTGGTGGATCAATTGCTTCAGGTTTGAAGATGTCTCCTCCAGTTGAATATTGAGACTGGTAATTTCTGCCAGGTATCCATGGTATTTACTGAAGAAGAAGTTAGTTAAGGGATTTACTACTATCAGCAACACCAGACCGATAATGGGACCAACAATCAGCACCTCCTTCACTCCTGCTGCTGTACCAAACAAGAAGATCAGGGAGGCAATGAGGATAGGAATCAGGAAATATGCTATTCTCGACTTTTTCCTTTTCCCCTTTACTTTTGGTAAATAGATAAAGAAATAATTGATGACTAAAAGGATAGAGATCCCTGGGACTAAAACCAGCACAATAAAGATAATCCAGTCCGGAATGTGATGGTCATTTACAGTTCCCAGAAATATTGCAAGCAATACAAAGATTACAAAGAGACGGAAATAATTGTATACCCTGTAATCTGTGGTGTTGGCAGATATTAGAAAACGATTCAGGTTGAATACAATGATCAGATAAGAACTGTATAAAATCAGCGATGAGATAAATACAGGTGGAATGGGAGTATAGACATGCTGCTTCATGTGATGCAATAAAGTCACCCCTGCAAAAGAAGCAGCTAATACCAAAAAGGCAAGAAAAAATAGTTTCAGCTTGTTTTGATCCTTTTGGTAAGTCGGGATAAGTCTTTTATGAACAATATAAAAAGATGCCAGTAACAATGCGGGTATCAATGTACCTGCAAGAGTACTTCGTAATACTTCAGGTATATTGTAATGGAATCTTCGAAAGCCAAATAGAATATTGGAAACAATGCTTAGCAAAAAGATGGTAGAAACCAGAAACCATTCAATCTGTCGGAAATTAAGGCGATTTTTCATGGGCTGAAATTGTGATCTGTACAAGAATACAGATACTCAGCAGACTCAAAGATAAAATGTGACCAAATGCCCGTAAAATGTGATAAAAATTGAATCAATGGAATAAGAGAAAGACTAAAAAAAATCAGGGTGGCGTAAGATCAGAACGGCTTGAACGCTCCGTTAAAATTCAAAGGTCTACTTCATACTCCTCATCCACTTCGTATCCAGACTCACCTTACCCATTCTTAGGAATAAGAAAGCCAGGGATTGATAGTATCAAAGTCATTTGCTATCCAAAATATACTCGTATGATCACCAGTATGACACCCACAAGGAATATTGATATAAAAATATGTTTATTATACCTGGCCAGCCACTCAGGCAGATAAATGTCAAAATTATCCGTTTTGGAATCTGAATATTTTCTAGCCAGTAGGGTAATAGGACAGAACATTATTTACGATCCCTGAATAAAGCACATAGAAAATAACCGATACAAAGAAGGCCCAGATAATCGTGTGGACAATTTTTATTCTTTGAAGTGGAGTGATATTACCCATCTCTTTGAGAAAACTTAATCAATATCTAGCCTTGGTTGAACCACAATATGGTATCAAATCTAGCTGGCTGTCAATTGATCATCAATGATATTTATCAGCAACGGGAGTTATGCTTATCCTCATTTACGGGTGTATTTTTCGCATTTGCTAAATCAAAAATCAACTCCAGATTCTTTACTATGCTATCCTATATATATTTATACAAATATATATTTGTATAAATAACTTAAAAAAGGAAAAGTAAATGAGCAGATTGATAATCGATGTTTCGGGTGAGCAGCATCAAAAAATTAAGGTTTTAGCGGCTCTTCAGGGCAAATCCATAAAGGATTACGTTCTTGATAAAATATTCCCAGTGGATGAAAAGGAGGAACAGTCCTGGGAAGAATTAACAGAATTTCTTTCTGACAGAATAAGTGAAGCTGAAGACAATTCTCCCTCAAAGAAGTCTTTTAATGAGCTGACGAAAGAAATCATTCAAAGGCGAAAAACTCATTGATGGATCTTTATGAAAGAAGTGATGCAGCCCTAAAAGATTGGGAAGAGATCGTTGAGTATTCCTTAGATCATCATGGCTTACAACAAACCGAAACATATCTTGAGGGCCTGACCAAATGTATGGAAGCTTTGGCTCAGGATCGTGGATACTATAAAGAGATTAAGGTTAAAAATCACATAGTGAAAGTCAAACATTGTCAGAAGCATTATATTTTCGGACTTGTTCGGAAAAACAAACCACTTATGATTGTTGCTCTTCTACACGAAAGGATGGATATGATTGCCAGATTGGCCAATAGGCTTAAATAGCTTACAATAGCACTCGTTTCATACCTCCGCTAAAGCTTAGTAAGACAAGTACAACGAAAGCTTATGTGAAGATCGTTTTAACGATCAAATGAATTTATAAATTGATATCATACTCCTTACCTACTTCAGTCTCCATCCTCACCTCTTTGCCCTGATACCTTACAATAAGCGGGTTACCGAGCAGTGACTTCACTTTCAGATCGGTTAAAGCATTCTCCTGCCATGTAATGGCAAAATCAAATCCTCCCTTTCCTTTGATCCCTGAAATACGTCCGTTTGGCAGTCCGGATGGTAATGCCGGAAGGATATCCTGATAGTAATTTCGCTCCTCGTCCCTGAGGTGAGATTGTAAGAGCATCTCACTAATCCCGGCAGTGGCTCCGAAATTTCCATCGATCTGGAAAGGGGGATGTGAATCAAACAGGTTAGGATACAGTCCGCCCCGGTCATTGGTGTATTCTGTCGTCTTTACCAGCGAAGGTACCATGAGATTCTTCAGCATCAGGAAGGCATGATCTCCATCCAGCAGCCGTGCCCAGAAATTGATCTTCCAGGCACGGGACCATCCGGTACCGCCGTCTCCGCGATGAGCGAGCGTCACTCTGCACGCCTCTGCCAGTTCGGGAGTGGTAAGCGGATGTATCTCGCTCCCCGGATGTAATCCCCAGAGGTGAGAAACGTGACGGTGCTCATTCTCCGGATCATCAATATCTTCCATCCATTCCTGGAGTTGACCATATTGTCCGATCTGATTGGGGGCGATGCGTGAACGAATATCTCTTAAGCGAGATAAAAATGCTTCATCCTTATTCAATATATCTGCCGCCTCAATGGTGTTGGTAAAAAGTTCCCGGATGATCTGGTGATCCATCGTTGGTCCCATCACGAGACCGCCAATTTCCGGGCTGTTACTGGGCCCACTGATCAGCCATTTGGGATTTTGCGGATAAGGTACCAGGTAGTCGACAAAAAATTCGCAGGCGGATTTCATGATCGGGTAAGCCTCATCTTCAAGGAATGTACGATCTCCCGTAAACTCATAGTGCCACCACAGGTGCTGCGTCAGCCATGCGCCGCCGGTGACCCAGATACCATGGTTGGCGTTGTTGATCGGAGCTGCACCCCGCCAAAGATCGGTGTTGTGGTGGGTGACCCATCCCCCCAGGTTATAGTGTTCCCTGGCTACGTTTCGACCGGTTTCGGAAATATCACGGACAAGCGCATGCAGCGGAGCAGTCAACTCGGTAAGATTGGTCATCTCGGCTGGCCAGTAATTCATCTCGGTGTTGATGTTGATGGTGTATTTACTGTCCCACGGTGGATCCAGCCGATCGTTCCAGATACCCTGAAGATTGGCCGGTTGCGTTCCGGGCCGGGAAGAGGCGATCAACAAGTATCTGCCATACTGGTAGAGCAGGGCCACCAGGCTGGGATCCCGGTCTGCAGCAAATGTCTGAAGTCGTTCGTTAGTGGGGCGCTCCGAAATGGTTGAATCACCCAGATCGATGGAGACTCTGTTAAATAAACTTTGATGATCAGCAACATGATCGTTTCTGATATCTTCAAAGTTTTTTCCATCCAGACCTGTCATGTACTCCTCGCATTTCTTCGCCGGATCACCCGAAATATCGTCGTAATGAACAAAATTGGTTGAGGCAACCAACTGCAGGGTGACCGCTGTGGCATTTTTCACCCAGATCTTATTTACATCCGGCTGGAGGGTGCCATCTTCATTCAAAACTCTCAAATTAGCCTGAAAAGTCATTTTGCTTTCGGGGAAATCCACATCATCTCGTTCCGGTGTGTAATTGTTTGCCCGGCCACTTAAGATGATGGCATCATCCGTTCGGGAAAGATCATACTTACTGTGGGGAGAAGACATGGTAGCCGAAAGATTCAGCTTTCCTTTCTCAGAAGCTATGATACGGATAATGATGGCCTGGTCAGGATAAGAGGAAAATATTTCTCTGGTGTAGGTGACCCCTTTGATGGAATAACTCACCTTGCTGATACCCTCGCTCAGGTCAAGCTCACGCCGGTAGTTATTCAGTGAATCGTGACCCGGGAATTGTAAAAGGATATTCCCAAAAGGCTGATAACTCAGTTGTCGCATGGGTTTGGACATAAATTTTTCATTGGCCAGTTGGTGTGCTTCAGTCTGTTTACCTTCCCATAGTAACTGCCTCAGTGTGTCCAGGTATTGATGAGCACCCGGGTTGGCATAGTCATGCGGCTGACCGGTCCACAAGGTAGATTCATTGAATTGAATGATCTCATTGGCAGTCCGGCCATAAACCATCGCCCCGAGTCTGCCATTACCTACGGGCAGTGCTTCCACCCATTCTTTGGCGGGATTGTCATACCAGAGGGTGAGGGAGGGATTGAATTTGTCTGGTTGATCTTTGCACGAAGTGGATATGCAGACTGATAAAAGAATAAGAGGTATGCTATGGAATTTCATCATTTGTATGGCATTGCAAGTGAAGCTAAGGTAGGAAATTGGGATGGTTTGTGAGGACACAAACCATGGGATAAAATTGGAATTGGGGTGATCACAAGAGTCAATCAACCCGGATCTGTTAAGACCAGAAGTGCTGATCAGAATGACCTGAATGATTTTATTTTTTCACCCTAAATGGCCAGAGCAATTCCCAGACCCATTAGGGTCAAAGAAACGACCAGGAGCCAGTGAATGGTTGATGTTTTGCCTTTTTTCGATAGCCAAATTCCAAGCATGTGCATTTTGGTTTGATGAATCATTCAAGTTACGAATCTAATTTTAAATATTCCAGTTCATTTCTTCACTCCACCGACACAATCTTTTCATTTACCCCCCTGAATGAAAACGTATCACCCGCTTTCAGGCCCAGCAGGTGCTGACCGATCGGTGATGCCGCCGAGATCACATAATACCTTTCCCCCTCAAACT
This sequence comes from Cyclobacteriaceae bacterium, assembly GCA_965243485.1. Taxonomy (GTDB): domain Bacteria; phylum Bacteroidota; class Bacteroidia; order Cytophagales; family Cyclobacteriaceae; genus UBA7330. The sequence goes on from CBDEVP010000001.1 coordinate 699,135, forward strand.
CGATGGGTCCCAGGCCAATTGATATAAAATAGGAGCCCTTTTCAGTGGTGACAATTGATCCAAGATCTACCTTTTCGTGCTGCTTTCCCGCATTGATCTGGTCCAGCAGCTGACGCATTTTTAACAACTGGTTCATTTGGGTAGCAGCCTTTTCCTTTTCCAGGTGCATCATCGCACGGTTGGTCTCATACTTGTCGCCCATGGAGCTTTTGGAGTCTTCATTGGCGGCCTCCTGATATTCCCGGATAGCTTGCTGAAGGCTCTGGATCTTCCGCTCCAGGTGTTTTTGACAATGTTTCAGTAATCGATCTTTAATGGTCACAGTTTTAACGTTACACTTTTTCCATGGTAAACTCCCTGTGGCAGATCGATCACGAAAAGGGTCTCCTGATTATTCCTGTCCGGATATGCAACAAAATGATCTCCCTCAGTTTCATACACTCCGGAAACCGTAACCATCACCTTATTGAGTTTTCTGGATGGATCAGCTACCGACAGTTCTCCGATCCCGTCTGCCTCCATTTTCAACATGATCATCCCCTGACTTGCTGACGAAACCTTTATGTCATTGGAAAAGATAACTTCACCCGACTTGTAGAAGGCCGCCTGGTAAACACCCAGCTGATCGTTCCCCACAGCCTGAAGCTCGCTCGTATTGCTATAGATCCGTATAGGATTGTCTGCATTGAAGGCTTTCAGCTCATCTACCGTCACATCCGGCAGCACAATGTATTGATAAAAAGCATTATCCGGCCTTCTGCCATGATCAAACCAGAGTGTAAATACTTCCTCACTGATCAGCTCATCCGACACATTCTTTTCATCCGTGATATCCGACCACCTGCCCTGTTCTGTCTGATTGGAAAGGTTGATGGTAGTTTCACCCGGAAACAAATATCCAACCCTGTCCTGGTGGACCCACTTGGTGCCTTCAAGCACTCGGTCCCCTTGAGGCAATTCCTTTTCTGTACCATTTTGAAGCACCCGGACGGGACTCCTTAAAAATACCTGGTTGATGGTGGTAGCTACGGGAAGATTCTGATCAGCATTGATGCCGGTACCCAGGCACACATAATGATCATCAAAAAAGAACCAGGACTTCTTTGCCATCACCAGATCGTGAGGACTCACAAAGTCGAAGGCCACCGCGCCATTAAATCCATCGGTGACCGCTCCGACGAAATCTGTTAATCCTGGTTTTTGTATTTCATCAGGACCATGAAGTTGTGGCTTTTGCAGGATCGTGGCACCGGATACTTTTTGCCAGTCATACACCGGCCAGATGTTATGGTATTCATCTCCTTTTAATTGCAGGTAATTCGTTCCGTCTGCCCTGTGGTGTGTCGGTTTTCCGGGACCATTGTAGGGCACCTCCATGTTCTTATTCCTGGTCGAAAACATCCTGACAGTGGTGTAATAGTTCGGACGCTGGACCACAAAGTGTTCGGTTTGCCAGAAGAATTTTGCAAATGAAGCTGAGGGCTCAATCTCCCCTTTTCTCAGCCTCATGATCTCTTCCAGTTCGTCTTTGCGGTAATCCGTGCTGATCAACAGACGCTCGATTTCTTCCGTGCCATGGGGCCTGAATGTTGCCTTGTGGGTGATGCTTCTGTTTTTCACACTGATGTCCGGGTAAATGCCATAAACCTGTTGCTTGTAAATGCCATCTAAATAGTAATCGATCAGGTGGTTGATCTTTTCTGTGGAAAAGGCATATTTAGTCCCGGCCACATAGTACGCCCATTCTCCAAAATTGTTGGCGTACTTGCCATACCCATAGGAATCGGTATTATTAACCCGGTCATGCCTGTGGTGAAAGCTGTAATCATGCTGCATACCCCGCTGACCGGTTGAAAATTTTACTTCCCCTTCAATCAGTTCAATGATCTCATCGAACCTTTCTTTGTCATTGATAAAGAGTAGATTTTTAGCCAATATTCCGGCTATCACGATCCGGTCCCCGCTGGGTCTGGCGCCTGAAGCGTTCATGTGCGCCCGGCCGATGATGGGCTGAGCCCCATCCACAAGATCTTTGGGCATCTCATCTCCGATCAGCAACATCAGGTTCACGAGATTGGTAGGCGTGGAGATCTGGTTGTTATGCCAGTTGTCGCCAAAGAAGTCATTTTCAACCCAGTACTTCAGACTGGTTGTGATACGGTCTTTAATCTTTTTACTCTTAAAATAGGGCGATCCCTTTTTCTTATAAGCAGTGGCCAGATAGACCAGGTCTGAGGTATGTCTTCGATGAGGAAAGCCAGCCGTTCGGCTCAGATCCGAATAATCAATGTCTTTAAAGCTTCCGTCAGGATTCATACTGGCAAGAATAGCTTCTACACGATCTTTTTCAATGGAGGTTTCTATGAGCTCATCAACAACCCTCTTTTTAATGATTGAAAAATCATCCTGGGCTTTTGCAGATAACAAAATGAATATTGAGGAAATAAATAGTAGTTGTCGGGTCATAATCTGGGTGAATAATGTTTGGGGTTATGGTATCAATAAATTTAACGCTTAATGCTCAATCCGTAAATGAAACAAGTCTCAGAATTTTAGTTAAGTCATCCGATGACCTGGAGTCATCGGATGACTGTAATCTTACCCCTATTGTCCAAGTATAAAATCGTAATAGTTTTGGGTATCAATGATTGCTGTTTCAGCATTGTATGTGTTGATGAAGCTTTTCGGTATTCTTGCCCTTTCTTTTGCCTTCCACTTAAATTCATAAGCCGTTATTATCCCGTTCCGCTCTTCTATCCAGTCAATTTCCTGCTGTTGGGCAGTTCTCCAGAAGTAAGTATTGGTGTAGATTTTTTGATATCTTAGATATTTGATTCGCTCCGCGATCAAAAAGTTTTCCCAAAGAGCTCCTTTGTCCAATCTGATACTAAGTGGGTTAAAGCTGGAAATCAAGGCATTGCGTAGTCCTGTGTCGAAAAAATAAATTTTCCTGTTTGATTTTATTTCATTTCGAATATTTCGGGAGAAAGAACTTAATCTGAATACCACAAAGGCCTTTTCCAATAAATCGATGTAGCTGCTCACAGTTTCTTTATTGATACCTAAAAGCTGAGCCAACTCATTGTGAGAAACTTCATTTCCAATCTGTAGGGCCAGGGCCTGAGTCAGCTTTTGCAGAATATCTGGTTTTTTAATTCCTGCCAGAGCTAAAACATCTTTATACAAATAGCTATTTATCAGACCATTGAGTACCTCTTCTTCTTCTCCGGAACGATTAAATATATCCGGATACATACCATAAATGATTCTGTTTTCCAGCTGTTGAGTTGTTTCAAAGAACCCTATGGTGTTTTTAAGCTCCTCCATGGAAACCGGATAAAGGTTATACTCCCATTTACGTCCAGTGAGAGGTTCATTGATTTCGTTGTTCAGGTCGAATGCCGAGGATCCGCTGAGAATGAGCTGTATTTCAGAAAACTGATCAATAATAATCTTTGACGTAATGCCTATATTTTTTATCCGCTGAGCTTCATCTATGAAAACGATCTTATGGCCTTTTGTTAGCCGTTTTAGAAAAGCCGTATTAGGTTGTTCCAGTTGTTGTTGAACTATAAAATCATCTCCATCCAAATACAAATGCTCTCTTCCTTTCAGGATGTCCTTAATGAGAGTAGATTTTCCCACCTGACGTGGACCTGTCAAAACAATGGCTTTACCCTGATGAAAGCGTCTTGAGATATCAGATTCTAATGTCCGTTGGATTTTCACACATCCCAATGTATCATTTCTACTATAAAACAGCTAAAATTAATAATAATCTGCTGATTAAACAGCCAAATATTATAATATATGGCCGTTTTTCTCTAGTAATGAGTCCATTTGTTGGAATATTGACATTAAATGAAAAAGAGGCCGCCTCATTTAATTTTGAGACCGCCTCTTTAAAATTATTTGATTAACTCAGCCTATGACTCGATGTCACAGATTGACCGCGTCTTGGTTCTACTTCTTCTTGTCTTCGTCTACTTCTTCAAACTCAACGTCAGACACATCAGAGTCACTTCCGGAACCTGCATCTTCACCACCGGTAGCTCCGGCACCTGCAGCTCCTTCAGCTCCGCCTGCTTCCTGCTGAGCCTTGTAGATCTCCTGCGAAGCATTGGACCATGCACCGTTCAGCGCTTCCATGGCTGAATCGATGGCCGACAGATCCTGGGATGCATGTGCTTCTTTCAGCTTCTTCAATGCATCTTCGATCGCAGTCTTATTGCCTTCGGAAAGCTTATCACCGTAATCTTTCAACTGTTTTTCAGTCTGGAAGATCAGTGAATCCGCCTGATTGACTTTCTCAACCTTTTCCTTAGCCTGCTTATCTGATTCCGCATTGGCCTCAGCTTCCTTCTTCATCTTTTCGATTTCATCCTCAGACAATCCTGAAGAGGCCTCGATACGGATTTTTTGCTCTTTTCCGGTTCCTTTGTCCTTTGCAGACACGTTCAGGATACCATTGGCATCAATGTCGAAAGTCACTTCGATCTGAGGCACACCTCGTGGTGCCGGTGGTATCCCATCCAGATGGAACCTGCCGATAGATCGGTTGTCTTTGGCCATCGGACGCTCACCCTGCAATACGTGGATCTCAACAGATGGCTGATTGTCAGCAGCTGTGGAGAAAGTTTCGGATTTCTTCGTCGGGATCGTGGTATTGGACTCGATCAGCTTGGTGGAAACTCCACCCAGTGTCTCGATACCAAGGGAAAGTGGTGTCACGTCAAGTAACAATACATCTTTCACTTCACCGGTGAATACACCTCCCTGGATCGCTGCACCAATCGCAACTACCTCGTCAGGGTTAACCCCTTTGGAAGGCTTCTTGCCAAAGAATTTCTCAACTTCTTCCTGGATCTTAGGGATCCTGGTCGATCCACCTACGAGAATTACTTCATCGATGTCTGAAGGTGACATGCCTGCATCTTTCAATGCCTTTTTGCAAGGTTCCATGGACCTTTTGATCAGATCCTCACTCAATTGCTCAAATTTAGCCCTGCTCAAAGATCTTACCAGGTGTTTTGGAATGCCATCAACAGGCATGATATATGGTAAGTTGATCTCCGCGTTGCTTGAACTTGAAAGTTCAATTTTAGCTTTCTCAGCAGCTTCTTTCAAACGCTGGAGTGCCATCGGATCTTTTCTCAGATCAATGCCTTCGTCTTTCTTAAATTCTTCTGCCAGCCAGTTGATGATCACAGAGTCGAAGTCGTCTCCACCCAGGTGAACATCCCCATTGGTCGATTTTACTTCAAATACGCCATCACCTAATTCCAGAACGGAGATATCGAATGTACCACCACCAAGGTCATACACTGCGATCTTAAGGTCTTTGTTTTTCTTGTCCAGTCCGTATGCCAGAGCAGCTGCCGTAGGCTCGTTGATAATTCTTTTTACCTCCAGGCCTGCAATCTGTCCGGCTTCTTTCGTTGCCTGACGCTCAGCGTCATTGAAGTATGCAGGTACGGTAATAACTGCTTCCTTTACCTCCTGACCTAAGAAATCCTCAGCGGTGGACTTCATCTTCTGAAGGATCATCGCTGAGATCTCCTGGGGAGTATAGTTACGATCGCCAATCTTTACGCGAATGGTGTCGTTGCTTCCGGCTTCAAGTTTGTAAGAAACATTTTTTCTCTCCTCAGAGACTTCCTTATATTTCTTACCCATGAACCGCTTCACCGAACTGATGGTGTTGTGCGGATTGGTTATGGCCTGACGTTTTGCAGGATCTCCAACTTTTCGTTCTCCCTTTCCATCATCCAAAAAGGCCACAATAGAAGGTGTGGTCCTGTGTCCTTCACTGTTTTGAATGACAACAGGTTCGTTACCTTCCATTACCGCCACACATGAGTTGGTTGTACCTAAGTCTATGCCGATAATTTTTCCCATTGTAATAATCTATTTTTTAATGCTAGAATTCTTCTTTCTCTTTCTATTCATCAATGGTTGTGCCAACAGGTCAATGGCAGTAAAATTGTGACATAATGTCATAATAACCCTGGTAAAAACTATTATGGCCTGTGGATTTGACGGTCTGACAGTCTTATTCACCCTCCCGTCTGGAGCGAATGTACTGGACGATCAGTAAAGCAATAAATATGACTAAAATGGCTATCGGGGCATATTCCCTCACTTTTTCCAGTACTATGGGATCGTCATTGGCTTCAAGAGCATAGTAGATCAGTATTCCGATAAAAAAGTAAATAACGTACCTGGTCACTCTTCCCACATTTCAAAGGTAAATGTTTCGATATAACTTTGCGGGCTGAAAATCATACCCATGACGCTGGAACAGGAAATAAAGAAGAGAAGGACCTTTGGGATCATCGCCCACCCCGATGCCGGTAAAACCACACTGACAGAAAAATTACTGCTCTTCGGGGGGGCCATTCAAACGGCTGGTGCAGTGAAGTCCAACAAGATTGATGTCAGTACCCGGTCAGACTGGATGGAGATCGAAAAGCAACGGGGTATCTCCGTAGCTACTTCCGTGATGGGGTTTGAATACAAAGACCTGAAGATCAACATCCTCGATACCCCAGGTCACCAGGACTTTGCGGAAGACACCTACCGGACACTTACAGCCGTAGACAGCGTGATCATGGTCATCGACTGCGTGAAGGGTGTAGAGCAGCAGACCGAAAAGCTCATGGAAGTCTGCAGGATGCGGAGTACTCCCGTACTTTGCTTTATCAATAAGCTGGACCGGGAAGGCAGGGACCCCTTTGACCTGCTGGATGAGATCGAGGAAAAGCTGGACATCAAGGTCCGTCCGATGAGCTGGCCCATCGGGATGGGCAAGTCCCTGAGGGGAGTGTACAACATCTATGAAAATAACCTAAATCTGTACGAACCCAGCAAGACCAAGAAGGTGACCGATGTGGTGGAGATTAAAGGAGTGGATGACCCATTACTGGACAAGCATCTGCCTGAATCCGTAGTGAAGGAACTGAGAGAAGAGGTGGAGCTGGTCAATGGTGTATATGATCCCTTTAACGCAGAGGATTACCTGAATGGGAAAGTTGCCCCGGTTTTCTTTGGCAGTGCCGTCAATAATTTCGGGGTACGTGAATTGCTGGATTGCTTTATCCAGATCGCTCCTCCGCCAAAGGCCCGGGAAAATGAACTAAGACTGGTAACCCCGGAGGAAAACAAGTTTTCCGGATTTATTTTTAAGATCCATGCCAACATGGACCCTAAACACCGCAACCGGATCGCTTTTGCCAGGATATGTTCGGGCAAATTTGAGCGTGGAAACAATTACTATCATGTAAGGCAGGATAAACCTTTCAGGTTTTCCAATGCCACTGCTTTCATGGCCCAGCAAAAAGAGACGGTCGATGAAGCATTCCCGGGAGATATCGTGGGATTGTATGATACTGGTAACCTAAAGATCGGCGACACACTGACAGAGGGCGAAAAAGCCCTGTATAAAGGGATCCCTTTCTTTTCACCTGAGCTATTCCGCGAAGTCATCAATCTTGATGCCATGAAGTCGAAGCAGCTGGAGAAAGGGTTGGATCAGCTGATGGATGAGGGTGTTGCGCAGCTTTTTACTTATGAAATGGGTGCCAGAAAAGTAGTCGGAACGGTCGGAGCCCTACAATTTGAAGTGTTGCAACACCGGCTGCTTCATGAATATAAAGCAAGTGCGCGGTTCGAAGCGGTGAATATCTACAAAGCCTGCTGGATCAGCGCCAGGGACCAGGCCACGCTGGATGCCTTTGTGAAAGACAAATACAGGCACATTGCCAGGGATAAGGAAGGAAAGCTGGTATTTATGGCAGAGTCAAAAGCCTGGCTGCAGATGGTGCAGGATAATTTCCCGGATGTGGAGTTTCACTTTATCAGTGAGTTTTAAAGACTAATTGCTGAAAATAATCCTGCTTTTTTGATTATTTTTATCAAAATAACAGGATTATTTAATGATTGAGAGATCTTTAAAGGAAAAAGCCAAACAAATTCTGCAAAACTTTCCCGTGTTGGGGTTAGTTGGTTCCCGGCAGGTGGGTAAAACAACACTTGCCAAATCGCTTGTTGATCATCATGAAAAGGCACTTTAGAACTCAGGATGGTGCTGAATTAGACCTTGTAATTACTAAAGGTGGTACACCTATCGCAGGAATTGAGATACCTTGATAAAATTTAAGATCGGAAAATATTTTTGAGATAACCGTTACGGTTATCCCTGTAGATATAAAAATCACCATCAATACTGGCAATCTCTTTCAGATCCTTTTTCTCGGCTACAACCATCAAGGAGGCATCAGCCAAATCCATGTGCACATCGCTGAATCTTTGGCAAAACTCAATCAGCCTCTCAATATCTTCTGAATTTAACTCTGCTAGTTGCAGTCCGCCACGCCTGATCCACTCAAGGAAGCTGATTTGGGCTTTTACATTGAAATCCAGCATATGTGTCACCTCCGTGATTACTGGCCAGGTTGTCCACATGAATCCTTTGAAACTTTTGATGAACTCAATGGCCCTGCGATGGTACTGGTCACTTTTATCAAACAGAGCAATCAGTGGCCCGGCATCAATGAGAATGCTTTTCACGAAGTTTCTTTTTGACTCTTTGCTTGTAGGTAGTTGATCTGTCTTTCTGGCCACTGCCGAACTGACCAAAAAACTCTTCCCCTAACCCGAAAGGATCTTCATGGATCTTCTTCTCCCTGAAATAAAGTTCCAAAGCTTCCTTCACAATAGAAGATTTAGTGAGATCACGGTCTTCACTGTACTGATTGAGGAATTCCTCAAGCTCCGGATCCAGTCTGACAGTCAGCATGATTCAATAGTTGTATTACAAATGTAATACAATGATCAGTCTCCCCTACCTGATCTCACGAATTTATTTGGCACAATTCCTACCTTTGTAACCCCATGGCTAAACAACCTCGCGTCCTCTTCGAAGACAATCACCTTCTCATTGTTGATAAACCTGCCGGATGGCTGGTACAGGGTGATGAGACGGGCGATCAGACATTAACAGACTGGGCCAGGGCCTATATCAAGAAAAAATACAACAAGCCCGGTGATGTATTTCTTCACCCGACACACCGGCTGGACAGACCCGTCAGTGGTGTCACCATTTTTGCCTGGACCTCAAAGGCACTGGAGCGGATGAACGCCCTGTTCCGCGAAGACAAAGTGGAAAAAGCCTACCTGGCAGTGATCGAGGAACGTTTGGAGATTACCGGGGAGGTACTGATCCACTGGCTGGAAAAAGATGATAAGAAAAACGTGACTCATGCATACAATCAGCCCAAGGGAAAGGCAAAGAAAGCCGAGCTGACCTATGAACTTATTGCCACAGTTAACAGGTTATCATTACTGAAGGTGAGCCCAAAAACCGGCCGCCCTCATCAGATCCGGGCGCAGCTGTCGAAGATTGGTTGTCCGATCCAGGGGGACATAAAGTACGGTTTTTCACAGCCAAATAGAGATAAAAGTATAAGTTTGCACTCATTTAAAGTTGAATTCATTCATCCGGTAAAGAAAGAACCGATCAAAGTAAGGTCGATCCCCGAATGGCCGGATTTTATCCCACATATTGATGCGTTGGATTGAGAAGTTAAAAAATAAGTGGAATCTAAGATCAACCTGGCAGGTTGTGATTGTTTTGATCGTTTTTGCCCTCACGGGTACAACCATTCTTTTTATCAAGAAACCGATCCTCAGTTACGTTTATCCCTACGAGCCCGATACACTGTTTTATATCGTATACTTCATATTGATCTGGCCAGTTTACAATATTTTTCTTTTACTGTATGCCTTCATTCTTGGCCAGTTTGATTTTTTCTGGAATTTTGAGAAACGAACCTTCGAGCGAATTAAGAACCTTGTTGTTCGTAAATGATCTACCCAAGGTCTCAGGCGATTCCCTTTCTTAATGAACTGTACCGTGATAAAACACCATTTGTCTGCTTTACTGATTTCGAGGCGGAGCAGGCATGGATCAAACCGGAGGGAGATATCGGATCAAATGAATTGAGATATCATTTTCCCAATAAACAAACCCAGGAAAATCCACCCCGCCCGACAGTCGATTTCCAGTTTAAAAAATTTCCAGTCCGGTATGAAACCTTTAAAAAATCCTTTGATCAGGTCCTGCATGAATTGAAGATCGGAAATTCATACCTGACCAACCTGACTTTCAAGACACCGGTTTCCACGACGCTATCTCTTGATCAGATCTTTGAAAATAGCACCGCTCCTTACAGGTTAAAATACAAAGAAGATTTTGTGGTATTTTCTCCTGAAACATTCATACGGATTGAAGATAAACGCATTTTTTCTTATCCCATGAAAGGTACGATTGATGCCTCCGTCCCTGATGCTGAGGCTTTGATCCTGGCCGATCACAAGGAAATGTCCGAACACATCACCATCGTGGACCTGATCAGGAATGACCTGAGTCAGATCGCTTCCGGGGTCGAAGTCTCCAAATTTCGGTTTATCAGTGAACTTCAAACGTCGGACAAAAAACTGTTGCAAGTCAGCTCGGAGATTACCGGCGAGTTGGATACGCCGGACCTGTTGGGGGACAACCTGTTTCGATTGCTGCCCGCCGGCTCCATCTCGGGCGCCCCAAAGAATCAAACCCTGGAGATCATCAGAAAGGCGGAGGGTGATTCAAGAAGTTTCTTCACAGGCGTTTGCGGTTATTTTGATGGAAAGGTCTTCGATAGCGGCGTGATGATCAGGTTTATCGAAAGATCGAATGATCAGTTATATTTCCGTAGCGGGGGAGGCATCACTGCTTTGAGCGATCCGGAAAAAGAATATCAGGAAATGATCGACAAGGTCTATGTACAGCTTTCTTGAAAGCATTTGTTTCAGATCCGGAGCCTATCAGCTGCTGGATTACCATCAGCAACGGATCAACCGGACTTTTGATCATTTCTTTCCGGACAAATTGCCTCCTGACCTGAAAAAGATCCTGCCTGCATTGGCCGGCCATACAAAAAAGAAGGTTCGCCTGGAATACCATCCGGATGGCCATGATCTCCAGGTAACCGAATATCAGGTAAAAGATATCAAACGCATGAAGGTGGTTGAATCGAATGAGATCGACTACGATTTCAAATATGCTGACCGGTCTCAGCTGCATCAACTGTTCCAACAAAGAGGTGAAGCCGATGACATCCTGATCATCCGTGACGGAAAAGTGACCGACAGCTACTATGCCAATGTGATTTTTCAGGCCAATGATGGGGAATGGATCACACCAAAATCACGGTTACTTAATGGAGTAAAGCGACAGTATCTGCTCGACCGGAATATCATCCGGGAAAAAAGTATCCGTCTAGAGGATATGAAAGATTACAGCCAGGTGTGCCTGATCAATGCCATGCTGGACCCCGGGGAGGTTGTGATCCCGACGAGTCAGATCATGGTTTAAGATTTATTCTCCGGGGACACTCTCGGCAAGAACAACCACTTTGTTGTTCAGAACCTCTACCACACCGCCGTCAATGGTAAAATGTGTTTCTTTAGGTTTTTTATCAACAATCGAAACGATCTTTACTTCGCCGGCTTTCAGCGACGAGATGAGTGCTGCGTGCCCATTGAGTACCTGAAAGGTTCCGTCGCTTCCGGGAAAAACCGTACTCTCGACTTCGCCTTCAAATATTTTTTCGTCCGGGGTTATGATTTCGAGATACATCTTATGCTTTGGCTTCGGCTATCAGTTTTTCACCTTTCGCTACGGCGTCCTCAATGGTCCCTACCAGGTTGAAGGCTGCCTCGGGAAGGTTGTCATGCTTACCATCCATGATCTCATTAAATCCTTTGATCGTATCCTTGATATCCACAAGTACTCCGGCCAGACCGGTGAACTGCTCTGCCACGTGGAAAGGCTGAGAAAGGAATCGCTGCACCCTACGGGCCCTGTGGACCACCATTTTATCCTCATCGGAAAGTTCATCCATACCAAGGATGGCTATGATATCCTGTAGTTCTTTATATCGCTGAAGAAGCTCTTTCACCCGCTGAGCACAATTGTAATGCTCATCTCCAAGAATTTCAGCACTCAAAATTCGTGAGGTAGAATCCAGGGGATCCACCGCAGGGTAAATACCCAACTCGGCGATCTTCCTCGAAAGTACCGTGGTAGCATCGAGGTGAGAGAAGGTAGTTGCCGGTGCAGGGTCTGTCAGGTCATCGGCAGGTACGTATACGGCCTGTACCGAGGTGATTGATCCGCTCTTGGTAGAAGTAATTCTTTCCTGCATCACACCCATCTCTGTGGCCAGGGTCGGCTGGTATCCTACCGCTGACGGCATCCTTCCCAGAAGGGCCGATACCTCTGAACCGGCCTGAGTAAACCGGAAGATGTTGTCCACGAAAAACAGGATGTCTTTTCCTTTTCCGGAACCGTCACCATCCCTGAAGTATTCTGCGATGGTCAATCCTGAAAGCGCCACCCGTGCACGTGCACCCGGAGGCTCATTCATCTGACCGAATACGAAAGTGGCTTTTGAATCTCTCAGATCTGATTTCTTAACCTTGGAAAGGTCCCAACCGCCTTCTTCCATGGATTTTTTGAAGTCGGCGCCATAGTTTACAATTCCCGCTTCGATCATTTCCCTAAGCAGGTCATTTCCTTCACGGGTCCGCTCACCGACACCTGCAAATACGGAAAGACCGGCATAGGCCTTGGCGATGTTATTGATCAGCTCCTGGATCAGTACGGTCTTACCCACACCTGCACCACCAAACAATCCGATTTTTCCTCCTTTAGCGTAGGGCTCGATCAGGTCAATAACTTTAATTCCGGTATATAAAACTTCCGTAGAAGTAGAAAGATCTTCAAATTTCGGAGCAGACCTGTGAATAGGTAATCCTTTCTTTGCTTCCGGCTGCTCCATCCCGTCAATGGCCTGGCCAACGACATTGAACAAACGGCCGTTGATGTCCTCTCCGATAGGCATGGTGATCGGCGTACCCAGGTCAACCACTTCCATCCCACGGGTCATACCATCTGTGGCATCCATAGCTACGGTACGTACCGTTTCCTCTCCCAAATGCTGCTGCACTTCCAGAATCACCTCTGTACCATCCCCTTTCACCACTTTCAAAGCGTCATAGATCCTGGGGAGTTTGGAATCCTCAGTATTAAAACTAACATCCACAACCGGACCGATAACCTGAGTGATTTTGCCTTTATTAGCCATTATGAATTTTTTATTGGATTACTGAATTTTGGTGCGAAATTAATCCAAAAATTCCTTCCAGGAAAGGTATCTTTTTAAAACATCAGGATCTTAATAAGATTCTAAACGTGGTGCCTTTTCCGATCTCCGTATCCTTGATGAAGATCTTTCCTTTGTGGTAGTGTTCAATGATCCTTTTGGTAAGCGTGAGACCCAGTCCCCAGCCTCTTTTTTTGGTGGTAAAACCCGGGTTAAAGATCTGATTGACCCTGTTTTTGGGTATCCCCTTGCCTGTGTCCGTCACGTCGATGGCTACCCTGCCTTCATTCACTTTCAGGATCTTGATGAAGATCTTTCCCTTTCCTTCCATGGAGTCCACGGAATTCTTCAGTAGGTTTTCGATGACCCATGCAAACAAGGCATGATTCATATTTGCGTGGATATCTTCATCCGGAAAAACCGACACGGTGATGGTAACTTTCGTCGAAAGTCTTTTCTCCAGATATTTTACTACTTCCTGTACCAGCGCATAGACATTCTCCTCTTTCAATTGTGGTACACTTCCGATGCTCGAAAAACGCTCGGTGATTCTCTCCAGCCTTTCCACATCTTTATTGAGCTCGCTAAAGATCTCTTCCTGATCAGGATAAGTGCTCTTAAAGTATTCTACCCACGCCATCAGGCTGGACAAGGGGGTACCCAACTGATGAGCCGTTTCTTTGGCGAGACCCACCCAAACCCTGTTTTGTTCAGCCGATCTTGAATAATTGAAAACTGCGAATGCAATGAACACAAAAATGGCAATGATGGAAAGCTGGACATACGGATAGTATTTTAATTCTACCAAAAGAGAAGAATTTTTATAGTAGATGAACTTATAGCCGTAGATCTGGTCCTGATCGTCCAATAGGGTCAGTACGATCGGCTCGCGAAGATCCTTCATCTCATCAATCTCATTCAGCAGGTAGGCCCTGCGATCCCTGGGCGAGTCAAAGTCATCCGCTTTAGGTAGATTTTTATAATCCTCAGGATTCCCATGCTGATCTGTAAGGATTACCGGGATTGTGGTATTGGCTTTGATGATCTCTTCCAGCATAAAATCAACATTGGAGTACTCCTGATCATTTGCAAGGTATTCCAGCGTACGGGCATACAAGTCCACCTGCTTCCGCTCACGGTCCCTGATCTTTCTTACGAGATTGTTGGTGTAAACGATCGATCCCACCCCAATGATGAAAGAAAGGATCAGAACGATCCATTTGAAATTGGGCCGCTCCGGGTTCAAATTGAGTGCAGCTACTTCATTGAAGCGTTTTACCATGGACTAATATTGATCTGTCAAAGCTACTGATTTGACATAAACCATTTGGCTAGAACCTTGTAGTTTACCTTGGTCCCGTGCATCAGGATACCCACCCGGTAAATCCTGCTCGCAAACCAGATCATGAAAATGAAACCTCCGACCATCAATACCATGGAGAGCATCAGCTCCCACAAAGGTACGCCAAAGGCTACCCGCATCATCATGACTACCGGCGCAGTGAACGGGATCATGGACATCCAGAAAGCGATGCTGCCATTGGGATCATTTAAAACCACTCCCAGCAATACAATTGACAGGATAAGGGGGATCGTGACCGGCAGCATGAATTGCTGTGCATCTGCATCACTGTCCACCGCAGAACCCACAGCAGCAAAAAGCCCTCCGTAGAACAAATATCCGCTGATAAAAAAGAAGACAAAAGCTGCCACGACCTGCGGTATATTGAGCGAATCCATTACCTGCAACACCGGTTCCATTGGATTATTGACCGGATTGTCGACCTGCTTATCCCCGGTATCCATCTGCTCCAGTTGTTGGACTGAATTGGGCCTGATCGTTTGACCCAGAATTGAGCTTCCTCCTATCAGCAGAGCTCCTGTCAGTGTGATCCATAAAAGCAGCTGGGACAACCCCACACTGGCAATGCCCAATACTTTTCCCATCATCAGATGAAAAGGTCTGATGGAAGCGATAATGATCTCGATGATCCGTGAGTTTTTTTCTTCTATGACCCCACGCATACACATGGCCCCATAAATAAAAATGAACATATAGATCATGAACGAGGCTACATAACCTACCGCGGTAGCTCCGATGGCGCTCCCCTGCTTTTCAGCTCCGGACTCGGAGATGTTGTAGGTAGTAAGACTGACCCTGGCCTTTAGTTTATCTAAAAATGCCTGATCCAGGCCGGACTGTTTCAGCTTTTGTTGCTCGATCTCGTTCCTTAGTTTCCATTCGAGATGGTTCAGGGAAGAAATGCTTGGATTGGAGGATGAGTAATATGAGGCCTCGCTGAGCTCTTCAATGGAGCGGTCAGGAATGATCAGCAACCCATCATAATTTCCGCTTTGAAGCGCCTCTTTTGCCTTTTCAACATCCAAAATAGCATTATAGTCAAAGTTGAATTTTTCTTCATCCTCAAATACCATTTCAAACTGATTGCTTTCATCCAGGATCAGGACCTTTTGCTCATCCCCTCCCTGATCGGCCAGGAGGATCGGCACTACCATGATAGTGGCAAATAGCAAGGGGCCGACAATCGTCATTACCAGGAAGGATTTCTTCCTTACGCGGCTTAAATACTCTCTTTTTATTACCAGAAAAATATTATGCATCGATTTCTGCTTTTACACTTTTAATAAATATTTCATTGATTGAAGGAACCTGCTCCAGAAAAGAATATACTTCGGTCTGGTCCAGAATATTCTTCAGGATAGCACTGGATCCGATTTCTGACCGGTCACGCACCTTCGTCGCCAACCTGCCAAATTCATCCTGGTGATTGTCCAGTATTTCAAAACCATCATTTTCTGCGAGCCGATCCCTGTGAGTGACCACATAGGTACCATCCTTGAATTCATTCTTGATCCGTATTTTAGGCCCCTCCAGTATTTTTCGGGATTTGTTGATGAGTGCAATGTGATCGCAAAGCTCCTCCACCGATTCCATCCTGTGGGTGGAAAAAATTATGGTCGCTCCCTGATCCCTCAACCTGAGGATTTCGTCCTTGATCAGATTGGCATTGATGGGGTCAAAACCTGAAAATGGTTCATCAAGGATCAGTAATTCCGGCTCATGCAGGATCGTGGCAATGAACTGGACCTTTTGAGCCATCCCCTTCGAAAGGTCTTCTACCTTTTTTCCTATCCATGGGGTTAGCGAGAGCCGCTCCAGCCAGTCATAGATCTTCCGGGTCGCCTCCTGTTTTGGCAGGCCCCTCAGCTGTGCCAGATACAGCAATTGCTCACCTACCTTCATTTTCTTGTATAGCCCACGCTCTTCCGGAAGGTAGCCGATCTCCCTGACCATCCTGGTTGTGATCCTGTTCCCGTTCAAAAAGATGTCACCCTCATCCTGCTCAATGATCTTGGTGATGATGCGGATCAGGGTGGTCTTCCCCGCCCCATTGGGACCCAATAAACCAAAAATACTACCCTTTGGGATCTCAATGCTGACGTTTTTAAGGGCCTGATGCCCGTTATATGTTTTACTGATACCCCGGATGTCTAAAACTGTCACAGCTTATTTTTTATATTTATTTAATATCAATAACTATGGCCTAAAGCAATAAAGGAAGTGAAGATACTGACAAGATTGTATTCTTTATATGTGATTGCTGTGTTTATCAGCCTGTTCCTGATCTTCCTGATCCCCTTGCTGATCGTTGCTCAAAATGAAAAATGGCATGTCATGGCCCTGAAAATTAATCACTACTGGGCAATTCTATTCTTTAAGGTATCATTTATCCCCTATGAGATCAATTATAAAACCACTCCGGACAAAAACCAGCAGTGCATCCTCTGTGCTAATCATTTTTCTTTCCTGGATATCCCTGCAATGGGACTGATGCCCGTTCCGTTTAAGTTCTATGGTAAAAGCTCGCTTAACTCCATCCCGGTCTTTGGATACATGTACCGAAAGATACACATCACCGTGGACCGGTCCAGCCTGAAAAGCAAACGACAGAGCCTGGAGAAGGCCAAAGAATCGCTGAACAAAGGGTTCAACCTGGCCATCTTTCCGGAAGGCGGGATTTTAGCCAAAGAGCCTCCCCGGATGGAGGCCTTCAAAGACGGAGCCTTTTCGCTGGCTGCCCAGACCCTGGTACCCATTCTTCCGGTCACCTTCACACACAATCATTTAATACTGCCAGATGATAATCGATTTTTGTTCAGAAGGATATCCTGCAGGATCGTCGTCCATCCTCCTGTTTTTGCCGATACGGCATCACCTAAATCAGCGGACCTGTTGAAGAGCAGGGTATTTGAAATTATTCAAAAGGAGCTGATTGTGGACGGATCATAAGGTAAATGACAGGATCGTTGACTATTATTGCGATTCGTACAGGCTATGAAAATCAATAAAGAAGTTCTGCAGAAGATTGCCCATCTGGCCAGGCTGGAGTTAAAGCCTGAAAAAGAAGAAGAACTCAAAAAAGATCTTGAGGAAATCCTGGATTGGGTAGAGGAATTGAATGAGGTGGATACGGAGGGTCTGGAACCTCTCACCAATATGTCATTTGAAATCAATGCCCTGAGGGAAGACAAGGTAGGTGAGGTGCTGTCCAGGGAAAAAGGCCTGAAAAATGCGCCGGACCATGACGACCAGTATTTCAGGGTGCCGAAAGTACTGGATTGATCATGTTTCGTGACTATGGTCTGATCGAGAAGTTTTTTCTGGGATTTTTTGCACTCGCATTAGCCGGTTTTATCTACTGCTACTATTCCGGATACGATCTGTCAATCTCCTGGGGCATCATCGCCAATGCCAACAGTCAGAACCTTCTGGTCCACTCTTTTCAGAAAGGACCATTTCTGCTGGATTTCAACGGATTGATCTATAAAATCTCCGAAGTCTTCGGTGCCGGACCGGTGGACCGTTATTTTTCCATCGATGCACTGTTCCTTATCATTTACTTCTTTGGGATCGCTACCCTGGTTGCCGTCAGCTCCACACTTTCCAGGAACCTGTTTATCGGCCTGTCCGCACTTATCGTCTTTTTCTTCTTTTTCCTCAGGCTGGATGACCTGGGAGCTTTTGGCTTTTCGAGCACCTCCCGATACGCCACAGCACTGCTTTTCCTTTCATTTTTACTACCGGCCTATATTTTCCAGGCCTTCTGGAAGATCCCGCTGGTCTACCGGATCCTCATCTTAAGTATTATCTTCCTGATCTTGTGGGTATTTATAGGAATTCCGGGTGATCAACTCGCCGACCACCTGATTGCCAACAGTTACTTTGGAATCCAGATCATCGCCTTGCTGTTTCTGGCACTGATCGCTGAAGAAAACATTTTCGGGATCCTTTATCTTGTCTCGAGAGTAAAAGGCAGTAAAAACAGTGAAAAGCATTTCATGGTCTTCGGGTTTGGATACCTGCTGATCATCGGACTCTATTATGCTGATATGGCCGGATGGATCTCACATGATGTCCGGTTTTTTGATCCATTCCTGCTCTTTTTACTTTCTTCCGTAGTGGCCTGCTGGAGTCTGGGGTACAAGCAAAATCATTTTCAGAAATTCATAGATCTACCCGCTGCGAGGGTGGCCCTGTTTACGCTTGGTATCATCACTTTATCTTTTCTGGCTCACAACATGTTTCGTGGAAATGATGCGGCTTACCAGCCTTTCCTTTACTTCATCATTTACTTCCACCTGGCGTTTGGCGTCTTCTTCTTTGCGTACATCATCCTTAACTTCATCAACCCGCTGAGCAAGGGGCTGCAGGTCTATAAGATCGTTTATAATTCACAGAATTTTCCATACATCTCCGCTAAGCTTGCTGGAATTGTGGCCATCCTGGCTTTTTTCTTCCTGGCACAGAAAGAAGCTTATTTTCTGATGCGTGGTGGCCATTACAACTACCTGGCTATCCAGGCAAGGACTTCAGGAGATGAAAACCTTGCGATCCGGTATTTTGATGAGGCCAGGATCTACGGTCACGACAATCACTTTTCCAACTACCAACTCGGGATCCATCACCTCAACAGGGAAGAGTATCAGATCGCAAACTACCGGTTTCAGCGGGCCACGAACCGGTTCCCCTCTCCGCAGGCCTACATCAACCAGAGCAGGACCGCAGAGATGATGGATGAGACTACCGAGGCCATCGTTGCACTCAGGACCGGATTGCTGGACTTCCCCGGAAATGATTATATCAACAACAATCTGGGATTGCTGTTTACGAAGATCGGCAGCCTGGACTCGGCACGAAAATACCTGGACAATCAGTCTTCCACCGGCGACTGGAACGAAGCTAACAGCACCAACTACCTGGTCGTGCGGGATGATGTGGACAGCCTGCAACTCGCGGAGATCTATCAGACTGATAACCTTGCGGTGAAATCCAATGTACTGGCCAATGCCCTGCAAAATGAGATCGACATTGACCTTCCACTGGATTCCGCATCGTTTAATGCCAGTCAGTTGTCGCTGCATAAAGGAACTTACCTTGTCAATTATTCCTGGACCAACAGCAACGCCGAAGAAAATGAGTTTTTGCTTAATGCCATCAACGTCCCGCTGAATGAAGAACTATTCAGATCGGCCAAACAGGCAGTAGCGATCAGGAGCTATTTGATGGGAAATATCAACCAGGCATTCGTCCTGATGGACGATATGATCTTCCAGGGATCCAACCGATGGAAAGGGATCTTCCACAACCAGAAAGGGAAAATGGCGCTGGAGCAGCACATCTTACCAGTCGCCAAGGAGTCCTTCCAACAGGCCATCAGCTATGGCAACCAGGAAGCCAGGGTAAACCTGATTGCGACTTTGCTGGAACAGGACAACATGGATGAAACTTACTCTCTGTTGGATCGCTTTGCCCTGATCGACACATTTTATGTGAGCCTTAAAGAGGACATCCGGACCATGGTCTCGGGACAGGACCTCACCGAAGAGATGACGAAATCCTATGTTTACTACCACTACGATCAGCTGGACCCGGAAACCATCGGACAAATCCTTAGCTCAGCAGACAGAAGATACATAGAGGGTTTCTGGATGAAAATTTTCAAAGAAAAACTGCTTGAAAATTCGGAGTCTTCTCAGGCCTATATTTCCCTGTTTGATCCATATATGGATGGGGAATCGTGGGAGACCCAGCTAGCCATGCTTGAGCTTATCCGGGGCCAAATGCCAGACTCCGTCACCTTCAAAAAGCTGAAAACCGAGGCCGGAAAAAATGCCTTCAATGTGCCATTGATCATTGCTGTGGCGGAGCGTATCTCCTCGCCGGACAACATGGAAGCTTACGACCTGCTGGTTCAGGCGTCTACAGCCAATCCCGATCATCCGGTGTTACTCAAAACCTATATTGAGGAGAGTGTACAGCAAAGATTGTTTACCTACGCTGAATCCGGATTGCAGCGCCTCCAGCCACTGATCTCCCCGATGGAATATTTTGAGTTCAGCTCGAAGACTAAGGATCGGATCGCTGAGCTGAGGGAGGATAGTTTCGGGAGTTTTCAGTAGGATTAATCAACCATGTCATCAGGCGAATCGTTGAACCAATTAAAGGGACAACCACAATGCCTTACGATTCTTTAGATGACTTACCCAACAATGTAAAAAGCGTCCTGCCGAAGCACGGACTGGAGATCTACCGGGCAGTTTTCAACAACGCCTGGGAAGAATACAAAGATCCGGAAGATAGAAAAGGAAATGCCAGCAGGGAGGAGGTGGCCCGCAGGGTGGCCTGGGCTGCCGTTAAAAAACAATATGAACAAAATGACTCGGGTCGCTGGGTGAAAAAATCATAATTTGATGCGAAGTTCGTTTTCAAAGTTTCTGATACACCATCTTTGGCTTATTCGATATTTGCATAAACTTTGAAACATGACCCGACTCCTTGTATTTATTTTCATTGCCTCCGTCTTTTCACAGTGCGCTGCCACCCGGGAAGCTCCTGAATTTATCGGCGTGGAAAAACTGAAGGTCTCCGGGTTTAAAGGAAAAACCGCCACTTTGAACGGGGATGCGGTCTTCTATAATCCAAATACCCGCGGCATCACCCTGAGAGAAGTCAATATTGATGTCCGAACCGATGACCGGCTCATTGGCCAGATCAACAAATCACTAAAACTGAAAATCAAACCTGAATCTGAATTTAAGGTGCCCTTAGACGCTTCGGTCAATATCGGTGACATCGGGGTACTCAATGGCATACTCAGCATGCTGGGTGGAAAAGAGATTCTGGTCAACTACAGTGGATATATCAAAGTGTCAATTCATGGTCTCCCGCGAAAACTCCGCATTGAGCATACGGAGGAACTACAATTTTAGCTTTGGCAAACTGCCAACTCTCGTCTCATCTTCCGGCGAACCCGACCTTTTAGGAGGCATTCAGCCAAAATTCACTAGCTTTATATAAGGTATTCTTCCTCTTCCTTAAAAAACAATCGTGGAGCCATGAAAAGACCATCAACACATCCACTTTGCTATCTAAGCATACTTATGATCATCACAGTGAGCTGCAACAGCCCCAAAGAATCTGGCTCCGAAAGCAGCTACACCCTTGGAGACATTTCCTATAGCTTCCCGGTTTCTGAGGCGGCCACCGAAGGTTTTGATAAAGGCCTTCTCTTATTGCACAGTTTTGAATATGATGACGCCAAAGACGCATTTCTGGAAGCTCAGCAGGCCGATCCTGATGAGGTGATGGCTTATTGGGGAGAAGCGATGTGCAGCTACAAAGCGCTCTGGGGACTCCAGGATGTGGATGAAGGGAGAAAAGTGATGAAGAAGCTGGCCTCCATGCAGGAAGAGCGATTAGCCAAAGCGGAAGAAGGAATTGAAAGGGCGTTCTGGCAGGGTATTGAAATCCTGTACGGCGAGGGAGAGTTGAAGGACAGAAACGAAAAATACGCCAAACACATGGAAAGTTTATACGAAAACTATCAGGGTGACCTGGAGGTAGCAGCTTTCTATTCACTATCACTCATGTGGGCAGATTATGAAAACCAGGAATACCTCAATAAGTCCGCTGAAGTTGCCGCCGGGATCATTGAAGAAAATCCAACCCATCCCGGAGCCCTGCACTACATGATCCATTCTAATGACAATCCCACATACGCAAAGCTTGCGGTTGCCGCTGCTGATGAATATGCCAAAGTAGCCCCGGATGCAGCTCATGCCCTTCACATGCCTTCACACATTTATGTAGCTCTGGGCATGTGGAGTGAAGTCGTGGACTCAAACGTTGATTCCTACCAGGCCAGCCTGAACAGGATTGAAAGAAAAGGCTTATCTGGCAAAGCCCGGGGATACCACTCCATGGCCTGGCTGCACTACGGTTATCTGCAGCAGGGTAATTATGAAAAAGCGGAACAGCTCCTGAAAGAAATGATCAGTTACAACCACGACTCGACCGCCTCACTCTCTTACACCATTATGATGCAAAACCAACAAAGAATTGAGAGTGGCAGCTGGTTGAAAAACATTGAGCCAATCGATGTGAAATATAGTGGGATGGGTCTGCAGGAAAAATCCCAGAAACATTTTTTCAAAAGCCTCCTTGCCTTTGATCGCCAGGATCCATCACAAATAGCTGCCGAAAGGGATCAGCTGCAAACACACATTGAATCAGCGAAATTGATCGTAGGCGAGGACGGTATCGCCCTCTGCAGTGCTGGTCCCACCCGATACGCCCCGACTGAAGAAGGTCTGATCAAATCAAGTGTGATCATTCACCAAATGGAAGCCCTGATTGCCATGCTTGGGAATGATGACATTGCGACCGAGAAACATCTAAAGGAAGCCACCAGCCTCGAAGCAAGTGGCGGCTATGATTCCGGACCTCCGTTCATAGCTTATCCATCCTTTGAGCAGTACGGGGAATGGTTGCTTACCAAAGGACGTGCTGAGGAAGCGCTGGCACAGTTTGAGCAAAGCCTATCAGCCAGGACCAACAGGTCAAAAGCCCTGAGAGGGAAGATCGAAGCCCTAAAAATGCTGGGACGGAAAGATGAAGCTGCCGAAACCCTGGAGCTGCTGAACACCTTCTGGAAAGAGGACATATTAGCGATGAATTGATCTAAACCAGGTTTCCGATTCCTTAAGAGTAAGATCCATAGATGTATTAAGGACACCATGGGTTTATGATGGATGACTTATTGATCAAACCTCAACTCAACTTCATCCAGATCCTTTATGGCCCCCACAAAAGTGACCACGTCATCCAGTCTCAATCTGGTATATCCATGGGAAATCACTGAGAGTCCTGCCCGTTGAATGGAAAGGATAATGACTCCCTGGGGCAGTCGCAGATCCCGTACAGCCAGCCCATGCATATCCTTATTCCTGATCCTGATATCCCGGGTGTCCTTCCCTTCCTCGGTACCCAGCAAGAGAGAGGCTGCCTGAGGAGCTCGAACAAACTGATCGAGCAGGTGAACCATAGCGGTAGCCGGCTCCACAATTTTCACACCCATCTCCATGAATTTTTTGGTGTTTGCCCTGTCATTGAGACGTACGATCAAATCCCGGGTCCCCAGCTTACGAAAAGCCTGCTGGCATATTCTCAGGTTATCCTCATCGGAAAGCATAGCCACGATGGCTTCCGCTTTATCGGCTTTCATTTTCTTAAACTCTACGGAAGAAAATTCTTTGATATGGTGGATGGGTATACCATCATGCTTTTCTATCTCTCCGTCTTCCTTCAAAGTAGCTATTTCCGCATTCCAACCATGTTTTTTTAATTCATAGGCCAGGGCGAGCGACTGGCTCTCAAAACCAAAAATCAGCGCGTCCTTGGTCCCATCA
Organism: Cyclobacteriaceae bacterium; assembly: GCA_965243485.1. Classification (GTDB taxonomy): domain Bacteria; phylum Bacteroidota; class Bacteroidia; order Cytophagales; family Cyclobacteriaceae; genus UBA7330. The sequence continues at coordinate 723,110 of CBDEVP010000001.1, forward strand.
AATTCCGGTTCCTGGGCTTTGAGATGATCCTCTCCCAGCCTGAAAATGGCAAACTTAAATAGAGGTGGACCAATGAATTGATTGAGGACGATTAAGGCTACGATCACCGTCGAAAATTCTGTGCCCCAGCCCGGAAATTCCCCGGCAATGATGGAAGTCAATCCGAGGGCAACACCCGCCTGGGTGATGTAGGGCAGCCAGCCCAAATGATTGAATTTCATGGGATCGCCAGCCAGCATCCCACCTGAATATGCACCAATGATCATGGTGAGTATCCTCATCCCGAAAAGGATCAACGCCACCACATAGACATCCGGCAGTACATCAATGGCCAGCGTAGCTCCGGTTAGCGTGAAGAAACAAACATAAACCGGCCGACCTGCTTCCTGTAGCAGCTCCAAAAACTCTACTCTGTGTCTCGTCCCGTTAGTTAGGTACAGACTTGCCAGGATGCAGATCAGCAGAGGCTCGAGATGAATTTCATGGCCGAAGAGACCCATGCTGCTGTCCCTTAGCCAATGATTCAGCAGGTAGGCAGAATACCCCACAATCAGGATCAAAATGATCTTGATGACCTTTTGTATTCTCAGCCTCATCACAAAGCGTAGCAGCTGACCAAAAACAAAAAAGCCAAGCGCAAAAGAGGCCAACAGTTCAAAAAAGATGAAAAGGATGTTGAGAAAATTGAAGGCGATATCGTTGATCATCGACTGAGCGAGCGAAAAGCAGATCGAGAAGAGAATGATCACCAGGAAATCCTTGATGACTGTGACACCCATCACCGTTTGCACAAATGGACCCCTGGCCCGCAATTCATTGATCACCGCAATGGCTGATGCCGGTGATCTGGCCACAAAAATCGTTGCTGTGATCATAGATATGGCCAGTTGGGCTGAAACACTCAGATCAGCCATATAGGGAATGTATCTCGAGGAAAAAAAGACCAGCAATGATCCCAAAACAAAAGTCACAATCAGCTGACCAAACGTATTCCATTTGATACTCCGGAACCGGCTCCTTAATTCGCGGATGTAAAGCTCCGCTCCTGCAGCAAATGCTATAAATGCAAGAGCCATTTCATTGATGAAATGTAGCTCGGTTTTGGCCGACCTGGGGATCAGGTCCAGCAGATAAGGTCCTGCCAGGATACCAGTAAAGATCATTCCGGTGATCAGGGGAAGGTGGATCTTTTGAAAGGCATGAGCGATCCTGTTTGAAGAAATGGCTATGACCAAAAATCCAGCTAAAATGACCAGTAATTCCCTATTTTCTATAAACAGATCCTTCAAAAAGTAGCTTTAGGTAATTTAACAGGACTTATTCATCATTTTGGGAAGCACTACGCAACTTAATGCAGGAAAGCCCATTAACAAAATAATTCGGAAGTTCAATCCATTTAGAAAGGTCCATCAGAGTGGCAGACGATAATAAATGCAAATTCAGAACCCGGATCCTAAAACCCCAAAGATCCTCTTTTCCAAGCCCTCGATATCTGATTTTGTATCCGCTATAATCCTGACAAATCCAGTCATTCCAGCGGAAGGATTCAGATCCTCAAACTTCGCTATTGAATCGATCAGGACCTGACGGTCATGCCAGTCGCCGATCAGCGTATTGAGTTGGTCAATCATGGTGGCCAGACGAGAGTAGCTATTGGATTGGTCGCCGGTATATTTCAAAACTTCCGATAAGGTCCTGATTTCCTTTCGGATACGATGAAGCTTTTGGGGATCACCCAGGAACTCTTTGATAGCCTTAAGATGATCACCAATCAGTCGTTTTGCTTCCTCCTCGATCTTTTTGTCTCCAACTTTCCCGGCCACCTGATTCAACTCCCTGTTCAGTCTTCTCAATTTCGAGGTATCAAATCTTTTCACAAAACGCTGAAGTTCGACCCTGGCTCCAAATTCCGCATCATACAAATAACTCTCAAAGGCGTTTATCTCTGGAAATGCCTCTACCAGGCTTTGATTTACCTGGGCTTCCCTGACATCTCCGGCCGTTTGAAACAGTTCATCAAACAAAACAAGATAGGGTGCCTTATCAAATGATTGATCAGCCTGCTCCAGCAACGACAAGGCTGCCCTGATCTTTTTGATGGTGACCCTGACCTGATGGATATTTTCTTTAGTGGGTTGATTCTTCAAATCCCCGAAATGGATCAGAAAATGATCCATGAGCTCCTGATACCTGGAGATAAAATGATTTCTATGTCCGGGAGATAAAGACCATTTTAAAGCGACAATCTTACTAAACTTCCGGTCCAGCCTTCTGGCCAGTGACCACAGAATAAGGTTCGAAAATATCAGTACCGAAAGTGAAGACGGTTTTCTCCCGGTCATCTTTGTCAGAATGGATGATACCGCACCAAGGATGAAATGCCTGACCTTACCTTTCATCGCTTATTGATTCACATGATAAAGTTCATTGAATAGCCTTGTTATCCAATGAGGAAAGTCAGGAGGGTATATCGGTTTTCTTATCCGTGTGCAAGAGAATTAATTAGGGAGGTGATCAGGTACAAATAGTTTTACAATGGAATTTCCATTAGATCTATAGTTGATTTAATGGTCTGTTATGTAACAAAACGTCACACAACTGTATATTAGCGATAATTAATTGTACGATCTTTGCTTTATGGAGAAGCAGCTAAAACGAATCGAAATAGGTATCATCATTTTGATCCTAATTTCTATTATTAATTCAATCACCCCTTTTATAAACAACACAAAAAATGCTTCAGAACCTGAACAGACTTCGTTACCAGCTTTACCGGGCGATTTAAATAAGGACGATTTAAATGAAATTATTTATAAAATAAAACTAAATTTCAATCAGTCAGACTGGGCTGAATTGTACAATATTTTTGGTGAATATGCTAAAGCACAACTTTCTGTCGACGAAATAAAACAAGAATTTGACAAGCTGAAACCAGCTGTTGGAGAAATCGGAACATACACTTATTCACACTATTTATATGAAGGAAATGCCAGCAATGCAGACTGGTTTGAAATACATTATAAATGTAGATTTGAAAGAGGAAAGGGAACAATCAAACTTTCTACTAGAACTGTTGACGGAACTTCCGAAGTAATAGGTATTAACATCAAACTTGAGGAACTCTAAAAAATCAAGCTATCACTAACATTTGGTATGATGAATAGTCTTAACCATTCCGTAGCCACTTTCTGCGAACCTCACCGCTAAACCTCATCTGACGTTTAACTCTCACTTTCCCTTCTCCCCCTGATTGATCACCTCCCGCATCTGCTCGCTGTCCCAGGCGTGGTCTGTATTGGAAGGCTTGAAATTAAGGTCCTCCTGCAGCTGCGACTCCTGGGATTCGATTTCTTCTTTGACCCTGAAAATATATTGCTTCGTATCATGTCGCTCTTTCGCCAGCTTGCGCAGACTGGCCTCATCATATTTGATGAAATTCTGGGCGGCACGGAATGCGCTGTAGTGCCTGTGCCCCAGTCTTGTAAGAATATCCACCCCCATCTTAACTGATGTATCCAGGGATTCCCTGTACACATCTTCAATCCCTTCTTCCAGGAGTTCATAAGCATCCATTCTTGATTTTGCACGAACAAATAGCTCCAGGTTGGGAAAATGCTTTTTGATCGTTTCCACCAGCTCCAGGTTGGTAGCGGGTGAGTCAATGGCTGACACCAGGATCCTGGCCTTTTCGGCGCCTGCACTCTCCAGCAGGTCATGCCGGGTCGCATCCCCGTAGTACACCTTAAACCCCATCTTCCGAAGCAGATCTACCCGGTCGGAATCATTGTCGAGGATGGTGGCACTGACGCCATTGGCACGCAAAAACCTGCCGATGGTACTGCCAAAATGACCAAAACCAACAAGGATCACTTCGTTATCCTCCTCCACGGTATCCATGAGTTTATCGATGGCTTCTTTTGTTCCCATCCTGGGCAGGATCAGCTTCTCATTGAGCAGCATCAGTAAAGGCGTGACGGTCATAGAGATCGCGGTGACACCCATAAACAGGTCGATCATCTGATCTTCGAGGATCCGTAGCTGTGCTATAAAGGACAGCAGCACAAAGGCAAATTCCCCAACCTGTGCCAGACCTACCGCAAAAATCAGATTCTGATCAAACCGCAAATGAAAAAATCTTCCCACAAGCAGTAAGATCACACCCTTCACCACCATGACTCCGGCAACGATGGCCAGCACCGTCACCGGTTGCTCACTGATCAGCTGGAAGTTGATGGAAGCGCCTACTGCAATGAAGAACAGTCCGAGCAACAAACCCTTGAATGGCTCAAGGTCACTCTCCAACTCATGTCTGAATTCGCTGTTGGCGAGCACCACTCCACCCAGGAAGGTACCCAGGGCAGGACTTAATCCAACCATTTCCATCAGGTAGGCAATGGCAAACACGATCAACAGTGCAGAGGCAGAGAACAGTTCCCGAAGCCGGGTTTTCGCCACCAGCCTGAGCAGAGGCACCACCACGTATCTGCCAGCACCAATGATGAGGGCTACAGCGCCAAGTACGGCGACGGTCTGCACCCAGGCAGGAAAGTTTTCAATGAATGAGTGGCTTCCATGATCATCTCCACCGGCTTCAACGGCCTGCGTAGCCAGTAAGGGTAGGATGGCCAGGATGGGAATCACCGCAATGTCCTGAAATAGCAACACGGAAAAGGATCCCTGCCCTGCTGAAGTCTGCATGAGATTTTTTTCCTTCAGTGTCTGCAAAACGATGGCTGTTGAGGATAAGGCAAGGGCCAAACCTATGGCCAGGGCTGCCTGCCAGGAAAACCCAAAGACCATGCATGCAGCCATCACCAGAACCGCTGTCACTCCGACCTGTAATCCTCCCATCCCCACAATCACCTTCCACATTTTGATGAATTTGGAAGGCTCCAGCTCCAGTCCGATCAGGAAAAGCATCATCACCACACCGAATTCTGCGAAATGCATGATGTCCTCACCTTCCTGACCAATAAATCCCAAAACGAAAGGACCAATCAGGATTCCGGCAAGGAGGTATCCCAATACCGAACCCATGCCTAGCCTCTTGGCGATCGGCACGCATAGGATCGCTGCCGTCAGATAAACCACTGCCTGAAACAAAAACCCCCCACTCATGCCTTACTTGTTTTCGTATTTTGCAGCCAGTCATTGAGAAGTAAGTGCCTTTGGATGGCCTCAGGATTAAAATCCTCATTGATCATTCGTGTCAGGATCTCTGCATACTCCTGACCAAATGAAGCTAGCTCTGAATCAGATAGCCGATGTGTGCCCTGCACCCCAAACGGTGGGAGATAATGCATGTGACAGAGCCTGGCCGTTTGCTCAAAAGGCGTAAGAAATTCCCGGACTGTAAAACGGTTTCTTCCCTCTCGTTGATAGACTTCTCTTGGGCCCCCGGAGGTAAAAACATTGAACAAAGACTTTCCTTTTAATGCTTCTCCTCCGGGACCATAGGCCCAACCAAAGGCCAGTACCATATCGATCCATTGCTTCAAAAGCGGTGGGGAGCTATACCAGTACATGGGGTGATGCCAGATAATGATATCATGTTCCAGTAACAATCGCTGCTCTCTGGCTATGTCTACATTAAAATCGGCATAATGCTCATAAAGGTCATGAAAAGTGATATGCTCATTCCTGGGAATGGCCCTGACCAGCACCTGGTTGGTCCTGGACTGCTCGAACCGGGGATGGGCAAAAAGAATGAGGATCTTGTTGGACATAGGCTTACGAATATAGTCAACAACTGCCTATCAGTTATTTATGTTTATCATTCTACCACTCGCCCTTCCTGCCAAACTTTTCCTTGGCAGCTTTCTGAAATCGTTGTGAAGCCTCAGCTAATTCCTTTAAGATCTCATCCGTTGACTTCCCGGCCGCCGATCTGGCCGTATCGATCATGGTGTTGCACTCATTGGCATCCATGAAGCCGGCAGCCTCCAGCAATCCATCCATATCTTCATCAGGGATCACCATAAACCCATGTTTGTCGGCATGGATCAGAGACCCCGGCTTAATCTTACAGCCAAAAACCTCCACTTCTTCTCCCCAGGCCACCGGCGTGCTGTAGCCATGTCCCACACACATCCGGCTGGCAATCGCTTTGAAACCGGCATTATTCATCTCGTCAAGATCCCGTATACAGCCATCGGTGATGGTCCCCACACAGCCCAGCGCACGGTGTACGTTTGCTCCCACCTCACCCCAAAATGATCCAATGTGGTTGGGCTTATCAAGGTCCTGCAACACCACGATCTTGGGTCCAGGAATGCCTGCGACGTACTTTCGGTATTCCGATGCAGCGTCCTTCCGTTCTTTGTGCCTGGGATTGCTGGGTTCGCAAACGACCGTCACGGCATAGCCCACCATGGGGCCCATATGGGGCATAAAATCCCGTGTTTCCTCCAGGTTGAACCACCCTTTGGTCCGGTCGTGGCGGGTGATCTGCTCCCAGCCGTTGTAGATGGTAGGCGTATTCCAGCGCTTGAGTTTCAGGAGTTCGTTATGGGGTAGTCTTTTCATTATTTCAGGTAATTGGTACAATGCAACTTACTCATCTATGGACATAAAAAAACCCCGAATCCTTTGGAGCCGGGGCTTATATCTAACTTAATAAAATCTTAATTACTCAACTTAAAGATGATCGGAAGAACCATTCTCACCTTTACAGGACGGCCTCGTTGCTTACCAGGCTTGAACTGAGGTGATTCTCTCAATACTCTTTCAGCCTCTTCATCGCAACCGGCACCGATTCCTTTCACAGACTCCACTTCCGTTACGTTTCCGCTCTTATCAACAACAAACTGCACGTAAACACGTCCTTCAATACCCATTCTTCGGGCCTGGGAAGGATACTTCATGTTATCACTCACATATTTGTAGAATGCCTGTAGTCCTCCGGGAAATTCAGGTTGGTCCTCAACAATAGTGAAAACCTCTTCCACTTCCTCTTCTTCAGGTTCGAATACCACGTCTTCGATCACAGTTTCTTCAGTCACCTCCACGTCAAGATCCAATTCAATTTCTTCCTCGATCTCTTCCTCATCAGGAACCTCTATAATCTCAGGAAGCTGAATTTTTGGCGGAGGTGGCGGTGGCTGCTCCGTAGGAGGAATCTCCATAATGTCTTCAAAGTCGTCGTTTACCTGGCCAAGGTCTACCAGTCCGCTGTCATCACCGGACGGCCATTCAAAAGCAGCAATTACAAGGATCAGACTGATGCTCAAGCCAATGTTGAGAAAAAGTCCGTATTTCTTGTTTAAGTCTACTTCTGGATTCTTTTTTAATTCCATAATCCTTAATTATTTTCTTCTGCAATTTGTCGCACTAACAAATATACGTATTATAAAAATATAAAAACAGGGGTAAAAGTTCCTTTTTTATTTTTTTGAATATCAAAAAAGTCATCCTCTAAATCGTCCTGGACTTGAAAAAGTCTCAATATTTTACGTCTATGCAATCACTCTTTTAAAGAAAAAGGCCAGTGTAATCCCTATTCCTGCGCCGATCATATCAGCCACAAAATCCACAAAATCTCTGGATCGATAAGGGATAAAGCCCTGCAAAACCTCCGTCGTAGCAGCTATGACCAGGGATATCATTACTACTATGATCAGCAGCGATCTTTTGTCTGCTTTTTCATACAAACCTCTCAATGTCATCAGGAAGCACCAGACCATAAAAAGAAGAAAATGGGCCAGCTTATCCTCTCCCTGAAAAAAGTACCGGGTGACCTCCGGTGAGCTGGGGGCAAGTAATAACCATGCCATGATCAATGTCCATACTACCAGTAGAATGGTTGTAAGGTTTTTCAAATCACTGGGCAGTTAGCGACTTATATTCCTCGGCAGAAAGTAATTTCTTTTCAGTATCTGTAACCCTTAGTTTGATCAGCCACCCTTCTCCGTAAGGATCTGAGTTTACCAGCTCAGGATTGGATTCAATCTTGTCATTAAATTCCAGTACTTCCCCGGATACAGGCATAAACAGGTCTGAAACAGTTTTTACCGCTTCAATGGTCCCGAAAATCTCCCCACCGGTAATCTCTTCTCCTACAGTTTCTACTTCCACAAATACGATATCTCCAAGCTCACCCTGAGCAAAATCAGTAATGCCAACATAAGCAGTATCGCCTTCCATCCTTATCCATTCATGATCCTCTGTATAACTGAGGTTTTCGGGAATTTTCATAGTGTTTTCAATTGTTTGTTCTCTCCGGTTAAAATTATATCAATTATTTGATTCATTACTGTGCGAGACCAAATCTTAATTGGGTGCCAAAAGCAGTGGTGGCTGTCCTGAATGAACTGATCTTGGGATCAGTCACGCTCCTTTCAAAATACATGGTCAGATCCAGCTGATCATTTAGCTTGTAAGTCAATGATGGCCTGAGCTGAAAATTGGTATTCCCGTTCGTTACCGTATTGTCACCCTCAAGTTTTCTCTGAATAGTTTCGGAATCACGGATGGTCATGCTGACCCTGATTGTCACATCATTTTCCAATGCGATCGTTCTGCCCTGAATTTTGAAAGGAAGCTTGAAATCTTCCTTGGTCAGGCCAAAATCAAGGGTAATGTCATTGTTGCTTACCTCGGTGATCTGTGCGTTCGACATATTGAGGGATAGATTCCTCTCTTTCCTGTATTCGATGCGGGTAGTTAAATTCTTCTTGGTGCGGATATTGATACCCATCAGGGGTGAAAATTGCTCAGCGATCGATACCTGGTTGATGATGTATACGGGCACCAGGTTGCCGGTCTGAGGATCAATGATGGTAGCTTCCGGATAATCAAGCACGTTATTGTTCAGCGTAATGTTGTTGCTGTAAAGCAGTGAGTTGGTGTAATTATTCACATTGAAAGCTGACCGGTAGGCATGCGAGACTGCCACGGAAGAGAAAATATCTGACAGGCCCGGTATCCTGGACAATCCGGTGTAATCCAATCGCCAGTTGGGAAGCGGGATCGTGGGAAAGGGGCTCAGGTCTGATCTGGTAGCATCTTCACCGGAATAAGCGGCCAGGAAAGATGGTATCAGTACATCCTGCGACAGCCGGTTAAATTCTCCATTTTGGTTGACTCCCTGTAGCCTCTCCTGGATGATATCGATATTCTCAGCAAATTTTTCATAGGTGATGGAGGTATTGTCCTCTCTGTTCTGCCCAAAAGCGGTCTTAAGTGAAATAAAAGTGATGTTGTAGCTGCCCGACCGGGCCGGCGTCAGGCTTGAGAAGGTATCGAGCGAAGGGTTAAACCTGAAGATCTCCTGGAAATTGGCAGTATTGGTACGCTTGGCATCAAGTGAGATCTTCACATCAGGGGCCGGTTCAATGGCTGCCCTGATATCAATATCGGTGCTGAAAGTTTGCTGAAATGGCGTGGTCAGTACGGGACTTCTGGTGAGCCATCCATTACGCGCTGCTTCATGGCGGATGCCGGCATCCTGGCCGCCCAGAATGAAGTTCCAGCCGGGGGCATTCCATGTACTGTCCATCCCCAGTAAAAAAGGCGTGATCACAAAACCGGAAAGGGTTGTGCTTTCACGGATGTTGTAGTTTGCGGTAATGGACCGCAGCGACATCAGCAACCTCAGGAACGATCGTCCGGGAGTGAAAGACTTGGGTTCATCGCCTGACGTTCGCCGTGGTGGTGCATTGATCTGTTTCAGATAATCGATCTTATTGTACAGCTTCACCAGATCTACCTTGCTGGCAATGCCGCGGTCTCTCCGGTTTGAGATGGTATGTCCGAAGAAATTATCAGCCGAATCCAGCTGATTCAATGACCCGGCCACCCAGTTGTAACCTACCGCATATTTCAGATCAGCACTTATCCAGTCTGTCAGTGGTATCTTATCCAGGGGGACTCTGAAAGTGGCATTAATGTCCTGGCGGAAATTCTTCATTCGTCCAAAGTCTTTGATCCTCTCCCATATATAATTCCTTTCAAACTGCGTGTTGATATCCCCTTCCACCACGGAATCGGGCTCATCGATCACAGCATTGGCAGCTGCCGAATAATCCAGGTTGAGATTTTTGATCGGGTTCCACCGCATGGCATAAGTACGATTGAAAGTAAAAAGCCTTTCATAATAAGGCTCTATCCCTTCAATTGTCAGGTTATCATTATACAACTGGGTTTTCACAAAACTTCTCCTCAGGTCGGCTCTGAATGACAGATTTGATGGTACCGGTGAAAAATTAATGTCTTTGATCAATTTGAGCCACGGGCTGTTAAAAGCGTCGGCACTTTTGAAAGGCTCGATGACAAAAGCTGACGGAGAATAGTTGTAGCCCACACCTCCGGACTCAGTTTTTTGTAGGAAAGTCTCCATGTTTACATTGCTGGTGACAATGTCCGAGTAAGCATAGGATAGCGTGAGGTTTTCTACATCAAAAAAGTGATCGTTGGCATCCTGATTTACCTTCACTTTACCCACATTGGTGAAATTGAGACTTCTCCGTGTGCTGCGATCCTCTACAATTCGGCGATACTCTGCCCTTTCACTGGCTGACAAGATAGAATTCAAAGAAGCTTCCAGCGGCACGTCCGGGTCCAGAGGATCAAACTGTGGAGTGGTCCGTGATTTTTCATAGCTGGCATACATCGGGATCTTCAGCCCGGTTTTTTCCGGAAACAGGAACCGGTCAAGGTTCAGGTTGGCGGAAATGTCATACTGGAAAGTTTCCGCGCGGTCTCTCTGTTGAATGTTTTCCTGGATACTTCCGAAGCCGATGGAAGAATACCGTGTAGAAGCATTGATATTGCCGAGGTCCGCCAGTTTGGCACCTAAATTGGCATTGGCCGCCCATCCCTTTGTTTTATCAAAATCAGTCACCCTCATCTCATTGGCCCAGATACAGATGGATTTGGGCTCGTTGTCATCGCTTCGGGGATTTCTCACGCCGATCATCATGGTCAGGATCGTGCTGATGTCCGGCCGGCCTTTTACTGTTAAATTGTACTTGCCATCGGCGGAGGGCCTTTGGAAAGGCACCTGAATGTCAAATCCACCCCTGTTTCTGGTGGACTTTAATCCAAGCAATTCATCGACTGCAATGTCTATTTCATTCTCGAGCGGCCACAATAATCGTCTGAGCTCATCGTCATTGGGGCTATCCACGCCCAGAGGGGTGAGCTTCAGCGGGACTTCTATTTCATAGTAATTTTCCGTATAGTCGGTACCCAGTCGCAAAAAAGCTGTGACCTCATCATCCAGCACCATATCACCTTTATAGACTTCAGCATGGAAAAACATCTTCAACCTTCCGTAATTGATCAGGTCAATATTCACGTTCTTGAAAACTGCACGTGCATCCTGGTCTTTGAGGTCTTCCACGCAAACCTGGAGCGATTGCTCGTTTACCTGACGATTAATGATGGTTGTGTTGTCACGGTCCCGGTTGATACCCGGAGGGACACGATATTTGTTTTTGGTATCAGACCCGGTGCTGTTCTCTTCTATATTTACGACAGAAATATTGAAGTCCGAAGAAACCGTCTCCGGGAGCTCATAAAATCCGGGTTCCAGCAATGTCTCAAGGTACTTCCTCCACTGACTCCCTACTAACTGCAGTTTGGACATCCTGAGAACTACCGGCTGCCGGAACTTTGTGAGATACATCCGGATATACCTCATGGTCTTAAAGCCGCTGATGTCCCCGATGATGTTGTCAGGGTCTCTGATCGGGATGCGGAACAGGTACCATTTTGCTGCATTGGGATCATTGGCATCAGTGCTGATCTCATCTACGATATTATATCTTCCGATCTGAAGATCACCTGGCCTCAGGGGAATCCTGTATTCATAATATTCTTCAAGTTCTGAAATCGTATTGTCCAGGTTCAGGTCTTCGTTGTCCGGTATGTTGGTCGAAGCTCTTGCAAAATCATTCCCGGAATTGGCCGGCGAATTGCCTTCCAGTCCGTTGAACTGCTTATAACGCTCAAGGATCTTGGCATCGCTATTATCAAGGTCGGCTCCGAGAAAATAATCGAAATCATCCGCCGAAGGGTCAGCAAGGATGCGTTCCAGACCATCACCCACCACATTTATCTGATTCAGATAATCTGCAAAATAGATACGTTCCAGCTCATTACTCAATCCATCGAGGCCTATGTCCTGAGCATCCTGTCGGGATCTGTCGAAGGTATTGACCAGGAAGGGCTCAGTGGTGATCCTTCCCCATTCATTATAATCCACCCGTGCTGAGTCATCATTCACCGGCAAGCCATTTTCAAAGGCATGTCTGCCGTTGTCTTTCATCAGGTCTTCGGATACGCTTCCAAGGTTAAATACCAGCTCCCCTCCAGTGGTATTGTTGCTGTTAAACACCCCATCGATCACCCGGCCCCGCTCACCCTGGATGAACGGATCCATCATCCAGAATTCCAGATATTCAATATTTGTTTTATCAAAATCCACCTCATTGGTGATGGCCCGGGTAATACCCCCCCAGTTGTTTTCGGGGTTGGGAAGGAATCCCTCAGGTGTAAGATTGGGATTGTAGTTGTAAGGACCTCGTTCATATGGATAATAGGCAATGTCCATGATCCTTTCCGGGGTCTGGAAGATCTGCCGGTCTCGCTGACGATAGATCTCCTGTGGAAAGATCGGACGGACATAATGATTGGAAATATCATCCTCCGTGATGTTGTCGGGCGCCTGGTTCACGAGACCCCCGGTATTATAAAAATTCTGATCCACATTGTACCAGGCAAGTTTGGCCCTGCGAAAGTTGACCCCCAGGTTGTCATCCGTAGGTACGATCAGCTCGTTGTTTCTGGTTGTGGGCGTACTTGCCAGATCCCATCCCAACGGACCCGCCAGGTTGATGGGGGTGATGGCGTTTTCAAAATCATCAATGTAAGAGGTACCCTCCCCATCCACAATATTAGAAGTCCCCGGGATCATCTGGGCAAATTCCGCACTGAACCTGAGGTTAGAGGTTTCCTTTGTACTTATCAATGGAAGGAAATCAACCATTTTGGTGAGAAAATTCGCTTCCGTCTGATAGTTGATATCAAACCCATATTTGGTATTGCTGGTAGGTTCATCGCCGATCTTGTATCGCGTGATACCCCCCGGCCGCTCATTGAGATGAAGAAGCGTTGCTCCGATGTTGAAATTATCATTGAAGCGATAATCCAGCCTGGTACCGTAAAGCCACCGGCTTTGAAAATTAAAAAGATCCGCTTTTTCGTAGGAGATATTAATGGTTTTGCCCGAACTCAGAATGCCCTGGTTGATGATCCTGACCCTTCCGAGATTATAATCCACGGTATAATCCAGACCTTCCGTCAGTGGGGTATTTCCCGCAGTCACCACCACGGAATTTTCTGCAATGTTGATTCCCGGCAACACTATTTCACTGGACGAGCCCGCATTGAACCGGCCCAGAATGAAGTACTTGTTTTGCGAGGCTACCTGTTGGGCATCCGCTCTGGTCGTTTCATACAAAGTGTCGTAAACGTATTTCTCGATCAGACTAGGTTCAGTCTCAGGATTAAAGTATTTCCTTAACTCGCTTCCAAAAGGCTCCAGCACGGGAAAAATGACGTTTCCGTTCCTGGTATCAATGGTAATTCCTTCGATAAAGTCGAAGTTTCCGTCCCGTTGACGGTCGTTGTTTCTATTCAACTGATCCAGCCCCATCAGCTCTATCAGCGGAATGTCTTTGGTCCTCCTTCCCTCGTGAAGCGATGGATTATCAATCCCTGTACGGTCATCACGGTAGTGGATCCGGAGGGTAAATCCATTAGGTTCAATCTGGCTGGCATTCAGGTTGTATATATTTTTCATCATCAGATCCCAGGAAGGCACATCCGTATTGATCTTGTTGGGTCTGAGCAACTTCATAAAGATGACCTTATCATCAGAAAATCCGGAGTAATCTTCGGTGAGCTCTCCGACTTTATATACCTGACCATTATAAGTGTATTCATAAGCGACAGCCAGGGCTTCATCGTTTTGCAGTCTCCTTAAAAGGGTGATGTATCCCAGCTGCTTGTCTACGGTAAACTCATTATCCTCCAGTTTCCGGGCGGTCTGGATGAGGACGTAGTCGGTTGAGTTTACGAAACCGAAATCATTCTGGAGTATTCCGGATGTCTCGCTGGAATTCCTTACACCCGCATTATTGAATATTGTCTGATAAAGATCGTTTGCCTCATTGTCCGTCGGTACATTGCCTGTACCACTGCCAATGTTAGGATTCCCCGGACGGTAGATCCTGCTCCCTTCCCCAAGATCCATGAATCCCACCACGTTCCGGGTAGTCCTGGTATCCTGCGTTCGGTTGATGAGGTACACTTCCACCCTGGTAATGTTCACGCCTGAAATGATCTGCGGCAGGTTACTCAACCATCGCTGATAATTGTCACGGAAGAAATGACCCAGGAAGAAATGTCTGTTTTCATCATAATCTGACGCCCTTACTTCAAATTCCCGCCCCTGGAAGCCGCTTTCGATGGTCAGCACTTCAGACTGCCCCTGTTGTCTGGACAATACGCTGGTCACATAAAGTTTCCCGAACTGGAGCTGGGTTTTTAGTCCGAATAAAGACTGGGCACCCATCATCAAACTATTGGAAACCGGCATACTTACATTTCCAATCTCGATCTTCTTCACAATATCTTCCTCGTAGCCGGTATATTCCACTTTGAGATTATTCTGAAAGTCGAAGGTATTGTTGTTGTCAAAGTTTGCGGTGATCGCGAGCTTTTCACCCACTTTTCCCACCACATTGAGGGAGATCTGCTGATTGAAATTAAAGCCGCCATTCCTCTGTTGCCGCAAGGGGATGGCGGGGTTGTTGATGCGTTGAAATCTTCCTCCGAAATCCAGATTGACAAACCCATTTGGCTGAATATCAACATAACTGCCGCCAAAAAGTCTGTCAAATACCGGACCTACATAGAGCCTGGGGATCAGACTTCTGCCGCTGACGGCACTTTCTCCGTCCAGACCTGCGGAACGCTCCTTGAAATATTCGCTGACGATCTGCTGGTCATTGTATTTGTCATACTCCTCAAAGGTCATGGTAGAGATGGGCCTGAAGTTGATATCGCCAATGCGCTCATACACCGTGTAGTTGATCCCGGAATCATAATCTACCTGCAGGTCTATGTTCGAGGGGTCACTCAATTGCAGTGGTGATGGACTGGTTCTGTTTGAAAACGGGTCCCCAAACCGGTAATCAGGCTGGTATGTAGGTGTGAAGCTTGGCTCGTATGGTCCGACGCTATCTGTAGGGATCGTATCCACCGGGATGGTGTCCGGAGCCGGGATATATCTAAATAGCTCTCCGGGGTTGGTCGCACCTACTCCCCAATAAAACAACGCTACATTTAGGAGTACAGTTATGTAGGCTTTTAATCTCAAACAAATGAAATAAAGTATGAATTAGGCTCTTTTCAATGCCAGTTTGATTAAGTCTTCAAGTTTAATCTCCTGCCCATGTTCTTTCAAAACGAGATCGACACTTTTTTCCGCTGCTGGCTTAGCGATACCCAATGTGGTCAAAGCCGATAACGCTTCGCTTCGTAATGTATTGTCATATTTTACTGAAATATCCGCTAATTTATCCAGGAGTCCCTCTTTTTTCATTTTGTCCTTCAATTCAAGCACGATCCTCTGCGCCGTTTTGGACCCAATTCCCTTCACCCTTTGGATGACCGGGACATTTTCACTGACGATGGCATGCTGAAGCTCTTCCGGCGATAAGGAGGAAAGGATCATCAATGCCGTACTGGGCCCTACACCGGAAATAGAGATCAGATCAAGAAATCTTTTCTTTTCCGATGGTTCAAAAAAACCATAGAGCGTATGGGCGTCTTCCTTGATATTTAAATGAGTAAACAGTTTGACCTCATCCAGATTTTTGACGGCAGCATAGGTGCTTAGGCTGATTTTTGCCTCGTATCCTATGCCGTTGATATCCACTACCACATATGTGGGATCCTTTACAACCAGTTTCCCATTTAAGTAATTAATCATCTTTACCCGGTTTATTTTGAGCATCCACGACGGCAATGGCTACCATACTGAATATCTCCCTGACTGAACTTCCAACCTGAAGTACATGGACTGGCTTGTTCATCCCCATGAGAATGGGGCCAATGGCTTCGGAACCGCCAAGCTCCATCAGTAGCTTATATGCGATATTGCCGGAATCCAAATCAGGGAAAATGAATGTGTTGGGAGGGTGACTGGCAAGAATGCTGAAAGGGTAATTCTCCTTTAGCAATTGTCTATTCAATGCTATATTGGCCTGAACTTCACCGTCGATAATGAGGTCGGGCCACCTCTCTTTTGCCAGCTTTACCGCCTGAGCTGTCTTGGCAGGAACCTCGCCTCTTGCAGACCCAAAATTTGAATAGGAAAGTACGGCAATACTGGGTTCGGTATCAAAAAACCGGACCGCATTTTTTGTCAACCCAATGATATCGACCAATTGCTCAGCATCAGGATTGAGATTGACTGTGGTGTCGGCAAAAAAGAAATTCCCTTTGCCACTGCTAAGAATATACATGCCGGCGACCCGGTTTACATGATTGGCCACACCAATGATCTGCAGAGCGGGCAAAATTGTTTTTGGATAGTCGTTGGACAAGCCGGATATCAGCGCATCCGCCTGGCCCATCTCCACCATCATGGCCCCATAGTAGTTGCGGCTCACCATGAGCTTTTTTGCCATCCGCAATGTGACACCCTTACGCTGTCTCTTTTCATAAAGTTTGTTGGCAAATTCCTTGTTATCCTCTGCCACAGGATCAATGATCTGGCAGGATTCAAGCCCATCCAATTCATTTTCCCGGATCATTTCACTGATCACCTTCTTATTGCCAAGCAGAATGGGTATGGCGACTCCCTCATCTATGGCCATCTGGGCAGCCTTTAAGATATTGATGTCGTCGGCCTCAGCAAACACTACGCGTTTTGGATCTTTCCTGGCTCTTACGATCACTCGCGAGATCAGTCTTTGATCGACTCCGATACGATCCAGTAATGCTTCATTGTACTTATCCCAGTCCTCGATCCCGGTCCGGGCTACCCCGCTGTCTATGGCTGCCTTTGCCACCGCGGGAGAAATGGTAGTGATAAGCCTCGGATCAAGAGGTTTTGGGATCAGGTATTCTTTACCAAATTTCATGGTAGCGCTTGCATACGCCTTGAGCACCATCTCGGGTACAGGCTGCTTGGCCAACGCTGCGATGGCATTGACGGCTGCAAGCTTCATCTCTTCATTGATGGCCGTGGCCCTTACATCGAGTGCTCCTCTGAAAATATATGGAAATCCAAGCACATTATTCACCTGGTTGGGATGATCGGACCGGCCTGTCGCCATGATGATGTCCTTCCGTGTCTTCATGGCCAGCTCATAAGATATCTCAGGATCGGGATTAGAAAGTGCAAAGACAATGGGGTCCTTCGCCATCGACTTCAGCGCTTCCGGTTTTAGTATATCCGCCACTGAAAGTCCCAGGAACACATCAGCACCGACCAACGCCTCATCCAGTGTATCTGCATCCACATCCACAGCATATTTGGCTTTTGTCTCATCCAGGTTCGGCCGGCTTTTTTTGATCACGCCTTTACTATCCACCATGATGATATTCTCCTTCCTGGCTCCCAGGGCAACATAGAGATCAGTACAGGCTATGGCTGCTCCACCGGCCCCACTCACGACGATCTTAATCTTTTCAATCTTCTTACCATTGACTTCCAGCGCATTGATCAGTGCGGCACTTGAAATGATGGCCGTACCATGCTGGTCATCGTGCATGACCGGGATTTTCATCCTTCGCTTTAGCTCCTGCTCAATCCTGAAGCTTTCCGGGGCTTTAATATCTTCCAGGTTGATCCCTCCGAAAGTGGGCTCGAGGCTTTTCACGATCTCAATGAATTTCTCAGGATCATTTTCGCTGATCTCAATATCAAAGACATCAATACCCGCAAATTTCTTAAAAAGTACGCCTTTACCCTCCATGACCGGTTTTGAAGCTTCCGGTCCGATATCTCCCAACCCAAGGACTGCTGTTCCATTGGAAATGACGCCGACGAGATTGCCCTTTGCAGTGTACTTATAAACCAGCTCAGTGTCTTTATGGATCTGTTTGCAGGGTTCTGCAACTCCCGGCGAATAAGCCAGTGCCAGATCATGCTGGCTGCTTAGAGGTTTGGTAGGTCGTACTTCAATTTTTCCAGCCGGACTGGCCTCATGAAAGTCCAGGGCCTCATTCTTTCTGATTTTTGCGCACATAAATGTAGGTTGGGTTAATTCAGGGACGCAGCGTTTTCCGAAGGCGGAAGGTTAAAGGTAGTTAAAATAGCATTTACTTCTCTGACCAGATTCTTTTTATCAGTACCCGGCGAATATACATATCCCTCGATGTAATAAACCCTTTGATTGGCTTCATCTACAATCGTGTAACTGACAAACGGGCCTCCTCCTGAATTGTCGCTGATCTTCCATAAGCCTCTTGCTTCAATGGCGTAATTGCCTTTGAAGGAGATCTGTTTGGTTTCCAGCGGTACATAGTCCTGAACCTGTCTGGTGATGTACTTATCCTGCTTCTCACTGTCCCGAAGGAAGGTCTCGGTGATCTTGTCCCGGTAAGCACCAATGTTTTCAAAAATTCCCTGATCCCTGTAAAGGTCCGAATGAATAAAAACATCCATTTCAGAATCCGCTTCCAGCTGCCTCAGCCAGACAAAGTTTCTTGTCTGTTTGGCCAGCTCCCAGCCGTAGGGTATAGTGATCTCGTAGCCAAAATCTTCCTTTAAAGCTTTCATCAGCTGGACTTCCTTGCTCTTAAATATTTTGTCTTTCGTATTTTCAATGGCCCTGTTCTCAAAGATTGAAACCAGCTGCTGTTCATTTTCTTTTAATTTTTCTATCAACTGATCTTCAGTGTTTGAAAAAAGATAAAGCACAACCTGACCCTTTGCAAACTCATCCTGATGGATGGTCATGAACAGAGATGGGTCGTTTTGAATCATTTTTAATGAATTATTGGTGAAATAATTCCTGATCCGCTGACTTTGACTGGTTTTACTATCCAGGGTCATCACAAAGATCAGATTAGTGGACGAACGGAATACATCATTGATCTTCAGTGGATTTACTTTACTAAGGTTAAACATGGGTTCCGGCTGTGGGAGTCCCGGCATCGGAGCACGATACATATTTTTGATCTGTTCACCGAGGGCTCCTTCCCACTGGGTTGAATCCATGATCAAAATTATCTCTCCAATTTCTCCCCGTGCCGTTGGTTTAAGATCTTCCTTCATTTGTTCCCTGGCTTCTTTACAGGAAGTGGACAAAAGAAGCATGGCAAAGAGAATATAAATCAGGTTCTTCATGCTTAAACGGTTTATTACAAATGTAAAGTTTATCTGGCGTTCCCGTTTAAGTAACGTTCTTTTATTCGGAAACGATCAGTTTCATCCCGGGTTTTATCACATTGGATGAGAGGTTGTTGAGTTGCTTGATCTTTTCTATGGAAAGGTTGGCATACAGGTTGGCTATGTCCCAAAGGGTATCACCATATTGCACGATATGTATCTTCTTTCCCTCCTGGATAGCCTGGGGAGCCACCGGAACCGCTGCGGTCGTATTGGCGGCACTCAGGTAGAGATCTTTTGTAGAACTATTGTACGTGGGGAGGACCCATATACTGAGTCTTTGACCGACCCTGATCAGGTTGGAATTCAGACTGTTCCATTCCCTGATATCCGAGACCCTTACACGATATTGTTGTGCGATCGTTCCCAGTACCTCTCCGCTGCTGACCCTGTGAACGATCCGTTCACGGCCATAGGTGCTTCCGGGCATATTCCTTGAAAGATAAACCAGCTCCTCCCTTCCAACCTTTGAGGCTGTATCCATCAGAAAGGAACGGTTCAGCTCCACCTCCTCTTTGATCTCGTAAGGGATCTTCAATGCAAAATTTACCGTGCCTTCAGGAAGTGCTCCCCTTTTGATCTGAGGATTCAATTTCAGGATATCATCCAGGCACAGCCCAACCTGATTGCAGAAGGTCTCCAGGTGAAAATACTGGCTGATATGAATGGTGTCTGTTACCGGGTATACTTCAAATTCTTTTTCATCAATGAACAGGTTATGCTCAGGGGCATACTTAAGGGTGTAGATCATTGCAACGAATTGGGGAACGTAGGATCTGGTTTCCCGTGGAAGGTACCGGTAGATCTCCCAAAATGTTTTCTTATATCCGCTCCTCCTGATGGCTTTCCTCACATTTCCCGGTCCGCAATTGTAAGCTGCCAGCGCCAGCTCCCAGTCTCCAAACATACGGTACAGATCTCTCAGATGTCTGGCGGCGGCATCCGTTGATGCATGAGGGTCCATGCGTTCATCAAGGTACCAGTCATTATCAAGACCATACATTTTACCTGTATAGCTTACAAACTGCCACAAACCCACAGCTCTGGCAGGACTAATGGCATTGGGAGCGAGGCCCGATTCTATGATCGACAGGTACTTCAGGTCTTCGGGCAGATCGTATTTTCTGAGGTATTCCTCAAAAATCGGGAAGAAATAATCTACCCTTCGCATGATCATGCGCGTATATGCCCGGTCTCTGACCGTAAAATAGTCTATGAATGCTTTGACACGTTCATTGTAGCTAAGCGGAACATCGGCTTCGATACAGGAAATTCTATCAGCCACAAGGTCATAAGGAGCATCCGGGATAAAATCATATTCCACCTCCTGGGCACTGCTTACCCCCATCAAAAAAAGGGCAGACCATATGAAGAATAACTTTTTCATCTGGCAATATCATTCATAACGTAGTTTCCAAATGCCAGTAACGAGGACTCTGCAAAATGAGCATTCATGATCTGCATACCCACTGACATCCCATCACTATCCCTGGCTACCGGAACGGAAATCGCAGGGATCCCTGCCACAGAGGCCTGGACTGTAAAAAGGTCGGCCAGATACATTTCCATGGGGTCTGAAGTCTTGGCACCAAGCTCGAAAGCAGTGGTGGGTGCCGTAGGCAGGATGATGAAATCGTAGTCTTCAAGAAGTCCTTCAATCTCATTTTTGATCTTTCGCCTCACTTTCTGGGCTTTGAGATAGTAAGCATCGTGATAGCTGGCCGAAAGCACAAAAGTGCCGAGCATGATCCTTCTAAATACCTCGTGGCCGAATCCTACAGACCTGGTGGCTTTTAGCATCGATTCAAGGTTTTTTGGGTCTGGGATCCGAAACCCATATTTTACACCGTCGTACCTGGATAAATTGGAGCTTGCCTCAGCTGTGGTCAAAATATAGTAAGTAGGCAAAGCATATTTCATCAGAGGAAACGAGATTTCATTGATCTCATGTCCCTGCTCTCTGAGCAGATCTACCTTATCAAGAAAAATATCCCTTACTTCAGGATTGATAGCGTCACTTTCCACGATCTCCCGGAAATAGCCAATTTTGACCTTTTTTTCAAAATCCAGTGCCTCCGAATAATGAGCGACCGGATTTTTGGAAACGGTACTATCGATACCATCATCTCCGGCAATTATTTCCAGTACCAGCGCTGCATCGGCTATATTATTTGAAAAAATACCGATCACATCAAAGGTGCTTGCATACGCTGCAAGACCATGCCTGGATATTCTGGAATAGGTGGGTTTAAGACCTACAGTACCGCAAAATGAGGCGGGTTGTCTGACAGACCCGCCAGTATCTGTGCCAAGAGATACGGTACACATGTCTGCCTGAACGGCAACAGCACATCCCCCGGAAGATCCTCCGGGCACTCTTTCCCTGTTGTCGGCATTTTTTACAGGACCAAAGGCTGAGTTTTCACAGGAAGAACCCATGGCAAACTCATCACAATTGTTTCTGCCGATGATGATCGCATCTTCATCAAGCAGGCGCTGGACCACTGTGGAATTAAACTGCGAGTGAAACCCATCCAGGATTTTACTGCCGCATTGCAGCGGGTGATCTTCGTAGCACAGTACGTCTTTGATCCCTACCACCAATCCAGCCAGTCGACCAGCCTTGCCGCGGTTCAATCTGTCATCGATCTCCGCAGCCCTGGCAAGTGATTCCTGATCATAGACCGAAAGGAATGCATTGAGATCCCCGTCCTTTTCCCGAATGTTAGATAGATAATGCTTTACTACTTCCGCACACGTAGTTTTTCCACCTTCAAGCTGTTGCCTGATTTGCTGATAAGTAGAATTGGCCTGCAAGACTGTTTAATCTTTATGCTGCTCTTCTTTTACTTTAGAGGCGGATGCGGTAGAAGTCTTTCCGCCCTCTTCAATTTCATTTTTTATCTCTTTGGTAGCATCCTTAAATTCACGGATACCTCTTCCCATGCCTCTTGCGATTTCAGGAATCTTCTTTGCACCAAAAAAGATAATGATGAAAAGTGCGATAACCAGTATTTCCCATCCTCCTGGCATTCCGATTGCTAATACCGTATTCATATGATTTTCTTAAAGTTTAAATTCAAAGATAAGTAAATATTGAAGCTTTATTCAGTAAATCTTATTTAATAAGTAACCATTGCTCCGGGTTCAATTTAATTCGTTGCTTCCATACCTCAAAATGTAACTCGCTCAGACCCGTGTTGTCGGTGTAAACAGTGCCAATCACATCATTAGTTCCGATGGGTTGGCCAATCTTCACATTTACATCCTTCAATTTTGCATACAGAGTATAATATTCCCCATGTTGAATAATGACCGCATTGTTCATCCCCGGGACGTATACTTTTTGTATCACCTTACCCTCAAATACACTTTTTACAGGCACATTGGGACTGGTTTGTATATTTATGCCCGGATTATCCTCCATGATCCCACGCAATACGGGATGTGGATGCGTACCGAATTTCTGTGAGATAAATCCGGGGTTTACCGGCCAGCTCAGCTTATTTTTATTGGATTCGAAAATGCTTGAAAGCTGCTCTTCATTGGCCAGGGCTGCAGAAGACAATGACTTGGAACGCTCTATCTCTTTTCGTACAATCTCAGCAATCAGATTATCCAGTTCATCCACAGCCTTTTTTCTGGCCGCCAGTTCCTTACTCAACTCCTGCTCCCTTTTAGAGAGGCTTGAAACAAGGTTGCTTTGTTTGTTTTTCAACTGTAATAATTTCCGGTTTTCAGCGATCTGCTGACTTAAGACAAGATTCTGCTCCCTGCGCTTCACCTCAAGCTGGCTTCTTTGCGCCATCAGTTCATTGGATACTTCTTCAATTTGTCTGGCCTGGATCTGTCTGGCCTCCGCATACTGTTCGAGATACTTCAATCGCTGGAAGAGCTGGTTGAAGGTAGCAGCCGAAAATAGAAAGGTGATCCGGTTGAAGCCCTGGTTCGATTTGTAGGCAGAGTAAACCATGGCTGCATATTCTTTCTTCAAGATTTCAATATCACGCTGGAGTGCCTTAACAATCTGCCCCAGATCATCAAGCTCATCATCGATCAGCCGAACTTCCTGATCCAGTGATTTGATCAGCCCTTCCCTGGCAGAAACCTGCTGATTCAGCGCTCTGAGCTGTCCTACAGTCGCCTTTTTTTCTTTTTCAGTCTCGGCAAGGATCTTTTCAGCCTCAGCAATTTTCTGAAGATTCTCCCGCTTTTCTTTTTCCAGTTCAGTCTTTGATTTTTGTCCGAAAGTGGCTGAATGAAAGAAAATGAAAACAAAAAATAAAAGAATGTAGCATGGACTACTCCACCTCATATCTCTGCGGGATATTAAAGGGAAACTTCAATGGTTTTTCTTCAATTTCTATCTTATTGAATTCTATGTCAACTTTTGTGTCGTCTTTTTTCTCATTCCCGCCATACTGAAGCACAGCCAGTATCTTAAAAGGGAAAATCTGCTCACCGACCAGTTGAAAATTTTGATATCCCACGGATACTTCATTTTTTGTGACCGCATCTTTCACTTCGATTTTCTCTAGTTTCTTGCTCATTGAACCGATCGAATTTTCAAACTTATAATTTCCTGACCTCGTGGCATAGACATAGGCGTTGTCTGATCTTACGACCTGCTCTCTTTCGTACGGGAAGATCAAATTACCAAGGATCACAGACTGCAAAAGCCTGTAATTGATATCGAAATCAAAATCCTTGCTTACGGCAGCAAAATCCATCTGCTCAAATGACTTATCCAGCTTATTGAGTACCCAGATAGAATCCTGACTCACGATGATACGTGCGGCCTCTATCCCAAGCCCTGGAGACAGTGAGATCCAGATCAGGCTATCTTTTCTGATCCTGAAGTTGGCGGTAAGAGAGAGATTTTTTTCACTGGTAAAGTCCACTTTAGCTTTTGCAGACAGGTAATCAAAATCGACCTCGTTGACTTCCAGCCTGGTGTCGCTTCGATCAAAAAGATTTTTGATGTTTCTGTTGCAGGAGGTAATAAGCACAGAAAGCATGAGCATGTAGATTGCGTACTTATTCATATAGCTTCCTGTCCGAAATCTTTTTTTCAATATTTTCAGAGGCATCATCCATTTTACTGGCTCTTTCCCACTGTTTCACCGCTTCATCAACTCTGCCCAGGCGAAACAATGCGTCGCCCAGGTGTTCGATCACTGTTCCATCCTCCACAAGATTTGCAGCTTTTTCAAGGTATTTAAGAGCCTCCTCGTATTCACCCAGTGAATAAAGTACCCAGCCGTGGGTATCCAGAAATGTGCCATCATTCGGATGAAGTTCTACAAGTCTTGCAGACATCTTCAATGCCTTTTCCAGGTTGGTGCTTCTCAGGCTGAGGAAGTAGCTGTAGTTATTGAGCACGTGGCTGTTATCCGGATCTTTGCTTAATGCCATTTCGTAGGCCGCATCTGACTTATCATACATCTCCAGGCTATGATAGCTGTCCCCCAGCTGTCCCTGAAACAATACCATCAGCTGATCCTCGAGTGCAAATTTCTTACCTGTTTCCAACACATTCACGGCCTGCTGGTAGTTGCCAGACATCTGATTGGCGGTACCGGAGAAAAAATAAAGAATAGCCTGGTTAGGAAAATACTCAAGGGCAGCCTCCGCATGGTTAATGACCTGCTGATACGCCTGCAACCGCATCTCGATATTCAGGATATTCTGCCATACCTTAAAATCTGACTGATCGATTTTTAAAGCATTCAGATAATATTCGACTGCCGATTTTTCTTCTCCCATCTTATACAACAGGTCCCCGACGAAGGCCTGTACTTCATACTGATCAGTATACTGTGAAGCAAGCGAAAGTGAAAGGTCTCTGACCTTTTCTACCTTGCCAGAGTCCACGGCGAGATTGACCAGCGCATTTAACAGCTGAAATTTTGCCTTATAATCAAAGGCAGAGTCAGCCAGCGTGCTCTCTGCCAACCTGATGGCTTTATCCAGATCTCCTGACCGCAGGGAGATCTGACTCAGCAGCAACTCTGCCTTCATATTTTGTGGGTCTCTTACCAGTAGCGCTTCCAGGCGCTGTTTCGCCTCATCAATCTTGTTACGCTGAAGCAGGAACTCACACAATTCGATGGTATAATCATGATTGTCAGGATAGGTAGCTATCAACTCATCCCAGTCTGATATCAACGCATCGTAGTTCCTCTCTTTCAGATAAATTTTTTGTTTTTCCTTCAGGATGAATTCATTCAGTCCGAATATACTTTCCACGCGTTCATAGGTGGTCAAAGCCTTTTCATTCTTGCCCTGAAACTGATAAATGATCGCAATATCAAACAGGTAAGAGTTCGTTCCACTGAAATTCTCTACCAGATATTCATACTCTTTCAGGGCGAGATCATATTGTGAGATGGATTTGTAGATCTCAGCAGCCAGTACATGATAATATTTATTGTCTGTATCCAGATCAATGGCTTTCCGGATGTATTCAACCGCTTTTTTGGACTCTCCGTTTTTTGAAAGCACCTCAGCAATCTTGAAATGAATGGTGGAATTTTTAGGGTTCAATCCGAGGGCCACCTGGAAAAGATCATAGGCCTTTGAATAATTCTCCAGGATCATTTCCTTCTCCGCTTCGATCAGTGTACTCTCCGCTTTTAGAGCAATATCTTCGGAAAGCTGGGTTACATCAAGAGGAGTGGTCTCCTTTTTCCTTTGAGCCGAAACATCAAAAGCAAAAAGCAGTACCACTAATGATACGTACTGGGAAAATCTATGCGTCACCTTTCCTTTTCAATCAATTTTAGTAAGAATTATACCGAAAAACTCCCTCACAGGTTACGATCTCAGGCTTTTCGTCAAGCCTTTAAGATCCATCAACCAGACAATTGTGGTATAAATTCCCAACGAAATTAAGGTATAAGTATATCTTGCCAACTCGTTGCCGTCCCAAAAATAAGCACCGACGATCAAACCACCTGCCAAACCAAGATAAAACAATCCTCTGCCTACCCTGTAGGGTATCGGAAAATACCTTTTACCATAGAAGTAGCTAATGGTCATCATAGTTCCATATACTACAAACGTGGCAATGGCACTTCCCATATATCCCAGGACAGGAATCCACCACAGGTTTAGCAGAATGGTCAGTAAGGCGCCCAGGATATTTATGTAAGCCCCGTACTTTGTTTGATCAGTAAGTTTATACCAGACCGACAGGTTGTAGTATATGCCCAGAAACAAACCTCCCCCTAAAAGCCATGGTACAATATTCAATCCTTCCAGGTATTGGGGAGATCTCAGGAATATCGGTCCGATATCCGGTAGCAGCAATGAGATAGCCAGCCACGAAAATGCTCCGAAGATGATGAAATAGTTCATAACCTTACTCAGTAAGACAGGCGAATCTTTGTTGCCGGACTCATTGAAGAAAAAGGGCTCGAACGCATACCTGAAAGCCTGAACAGCAAGCGTCATGAAAACCGAAAGCTTGTAGCAGGCACCAAAAATACCCAGTGCATCTAGGCTGCTTTTTCCGGGATAAAAGCCATCCGGCAGATGGTATTTTAAGATGGTTCTTGATAGCATGTCATTGGTGACACCCGCGATACCAATGATCAAAAGTGGAAAAGCATAAGCAAACATCTGCTTCCATCTTTTGTCCAGCTGCAGCTTCACCCTGAGTAAATCGGGTAAGAAAAAGATCACATAGAAGGCATTAGCAATGAGGTTTGAGAGGAAAACATACCCAACCCCGATATCCGGAGAGTAGATCTTTTCCACCCATCCGGCAAAAACAGACGCCGGATGATTTGCGAGCAGCCAGGGACAAAAGAGTATAAAGAAAAAGTTAAGCCCCAGATTGATGAATATATTGGTCAGCCTGAAGGTCGCAAAACGGATGCCCTTACCTTCCAGCCTCAGTCTGGCAAACGGGATGACCACGATCGCATCAATAGCAATGATCCATGCCAGCCAAACGATGTATTGCTCCCTCCCCGGGTAATCGAGCAGCAGACTGATGGGTTCTGCCAGGGAGATAATGATGACACTGAACAGGATCGTAGAAATCAACAAGCTTGTCTGAGCGACATTGAAGTATCCTGAGGGATCTTTCTCCTTCGTTGCAAATCTGAAAAAGGTGGTTTCAAAGCCATATGAATACAGCACATTCAGAAATGCCACGTAAGCATAAAGCTCAATAACGATGCCGTACTCAGAGGTATCGGTAAATACGGCCGTATAAAGCGGGACAAGCAGGTAATTAAGTACCCTTCCCAGAATACCACTTACTCCATAAATGACTGTCTGTCCAGCCAGTGTCCGGAGTTTAGCCATTAATCTCCCTTAAATTCGGGGGAACGCTTATCGAGGAAGGCCTTGACACCCTCCTTGAAATCTTCGGTTCCGCAACATCTGGCAAATGCATTGGCTTCGGTCTGATACCCGTTTTCAACATTAAAAGCTGCATTTACACAATCCACAATCAAACCGGTGGCTATGGGTGCTTTTTTTCCAACAGTGATCAATATTTCATGGGCAAGATCAAGTGCAGCCGTTTTATCTCCCACCACATGATTGGCAAGTCCAAATGCCCGGGCTTTCTCAGCATCGATCATGTTGCCGGTCAGGAGGTATTCGTTGGCCCTGCCTCTGCCGATCAATTGAGTCAGCCGTTGCGTACCTCCATAACCCGGAATAATTCCTAAATTCACTTCGGGCTGACCAAACTGAGCGCTACCGGTTGCTATCCGCATGTGGCAGGCCAGCGCCAGCTCACAACCGCCCCCAAGGGCATAGCCGCTCACCACAGCGATGAACGGGGTGTGGCAATTTTCAATCTGATCCATCACCTCCTGACCCTCCTCAGCAAACTTCCTTGCGATCATCTCGTTGAGCTCAGTGAATTCACTGATATCCGCCCCTGCCACAAAGGCCTTCTCACCGGCACCGGTCAGTATGACACCTTTGATCTCTTTATCATCATACACGGTCTGTACCACCTCTTTCAACTCTTCAAGCGTAGCCCGGTTGAGCGCATTGAGCTTTTTCTCTCTATTGATGGTTACGGTCAGAATATTATCTCTGGTTGAGAGATTCAGATTTTTTAAGTCAGCCATAATTGTGCTGTTTTATTTCACTGGGAGGATTGCAGATATGCTTTGTTGTTTTGCAAAGCTATTGAAAGTAAAATTCTATTGTATGAAAAATTGTTTGAATTAGCTTTGCCGGATGACCTGGAAGGAATATCTGATCTCTAAAAAAATCGATCCTGATCGCTTTAAATCGGGAAATAACAGGCTTTTTCGCGAAATGGATCTGTTATTTAATCAGCTGCACCCTGATAGCTTCACCGCTCAGAAATTGTACCTGATCAATAAGATCAGAAGAATGTACAGGCTGGAGGTCACTCCCAAAGAAAATACTACAGAGACCCCAAAAAAGCCGAAACCCAAATTCACCCCAAAAATCAGGAAGTGACATCTGCCGGTTTTTGTTCCTTCTTTTTGTTTTTTGGTACCTCCGTATTTTCCTCTTCTTTTTTACTTTCTTCTTTGGCCTTTTTCAATACTGTTTCTCCCGGGCTTTCGAAATTCTCATTCTCAAACAGGTAATCGTTGATCTTTTTCCTAAGTTCCTGGGCAGACAAATTCTGACTGATCACCCCATTCCGGACCGTGGTAAGCTGTCCTGTCTCTTCGGAAACCACCAGGATGAGAACATCCGTATTTTCTGACATGCCTACGGCTGCCCTGTGCCGCAACCCATATTGTGCCGGTAGATCATCTCTTTCGGTAACAGGTAAAATGCACCTTGCAGCAATGATCCGGTTGTCGTAGATAATCACTGCCCCATCATGCAACGGACTGAATTTATTAAAAATAGCGAGCAAAAGTCGCTTGGAAACCTTAGCATCCAGCCTGTCCCCCGATTCGGCATAAAACTTTAGCTCTGAATTTTTTGATATCACGATCAGTGCTCCGGTATTGGATCCGCCCAGGGCCTTCGCGGCTTCAATCACAGGAATGATCTCTGATTTTTTATTGCTTCCATTGACGGTCCACATAGATTTAAGATTCTCCCAAAGTGACCCTTCCCGGAATAAATGCGTTCGTCCCAGTAGTAATAAGAACTTTCTGATCTCCTGCTGAAAAAGGATGATCACCGCCAGCACTCCTACCCCCATAAACTGGCCGAGCACCGTACTGAGCAGTTCCATGTCTGCAGCATTTACTACCAGATAAACAAGGTACAGCACAAGAAAACCCAGGAATATCTTGATGGCGACACTTCCACGCATCAATTTATATACCTGCTGTAGCAAAAAGGCAAACAGCAGGATATCAATGATATCCACCAGATCTATCTCTAAAAAACCAATGTTAAATCCAAGGATCACAGTCTTATTCTATTGACCAGTTTCACTACTTCTACAGCCTCTTTCACGTCATGGACACGAAGGATGGAAGCCCCCTTCAACAAAGCTAATGTATTCACAACAGTTGTGCCATTTAATGCTTCTTCGGGATCAATATTTAGTGTTTTATAGATCATCGACTTCCGTGATAACCCGACCAGAACAGGCCGGCCTACAATATTCAACGCATCCAACCTTGAAAGCAGTTCAAAGTTCTGGTCAATATTTTTTGCAAAACCGAAGCCCGGGTCAATGATGATATCCGAAATGCCCATACCAGACAGTCCGCGGATCTTGGATGAAAAAGAATAAATGATCTCTTTCACAAGATCTTCATATTGTGTCTTCTCCTTCATGTTTTGGGGAGTCCCCTTCATATGCATCATGATATAGGGCACCCTGTGCTTTTTCACAATCTCAACCATCTCATCATCGAGATCTCCTCCTGAGATATCATTGATGACCGAAGCTCCAGCAGCAATGGCCTGGTCTGCCACCCCGGACCTGAAGGTATCGATGGAAATGATCAGGTCAGGAAATGCTTTATGTAGAGCTTCAATCGAACCGATAACACGATTCATTTCTTCGTCCTCAGAAATATGCTCAGCGCCGGGCCGTGAGGAGTAGCCACCTATATCAACAAATCTAGCACCCTCTCGGATCATCATTTCGGCTTCAGCCAGGATCTGATCCTCTGTACGTTTCCGGCTTCCAGTATAAAAAGAATCGGGAGTAACATTGATCACCCCCATCACCTCCGGCCCATCTATAGTAAGCAGCTTACCTTTGATATTCAGTGTCCACGGATAGTTCAATAGTAATTAGATTTGTCTGCTGATAATGACATCCAATTTAATTGATTTAGCCATTTGAAAGGACAAACGATAGAACAATACCGCAGTATCATTGGTCAATGTAAGGAAATCTTTCAAAAGAAGACCGTGGACTATGGCACTGCCTGGCGAATACTGCGACTTCCATCCATTACAGATCAAATACTGATCAAGGCACAGAGGATACGTTCCGTACAGGAAAAGGGTGTCCAAAAAGTGGAAGATGATGTGAGATCAGAATTTATCGGGATCATCAATTATTGTCTGATCGCTCTCATCCAGATGGAACTCACCGAAGATGATCCCATGGAGCTAAGTTACGATTTCCTTGAACCAAAATATGATTCGGCAGCCAATGAGACGCTCGATTTACTCACCAATAAGAACCATGATTATGGAGAGGCCTGGAGAGAAATGAGGGTCAGCTCCATGACAGATATTATTCTGATGAAGTTACGCAGAGTGAAACAAATTGAAGACAATTCCGGTAAAACTATCATCTCTGAAGGCATCAAAGCAAACTATCAGGATATGATAAACTATTCCGTATTTTGTCTGATCAAATTAAGTTGACCAAATAAGTCATGAACATAATCAAAGAAATAGCCCGCCACGCTGTAGGGGCTCTGTTTATATTTTCGGGATTGATCAAAATCAATGATCCCAAGGGAACAGCCATTAAGCTGGAAGAATATTTTGATGTTTTCTCCTACGACTTCGCCCCGTTTTTCGAGTATCTGATCCCGGCGGCGTTGTTCCTTTCGGTGTTGCTGAGCGTCCTCGAAATCATACTTGGGATCGCAGTGATCATAGGATATGAAATGAAGATCACCTCCTGGGTGCTTCTGGGGTTGATCGTCTTTTTCACCTTTCTAACCTTCTACTCTGCCTTTTTCAACAAAGTCACAGACTGTGGTTGTTTTGGAGATGCCATTAAGCTGACGCCCTGGCAATCTTTTTACAAGGATCTTATCTTGCTGATATTGATCGTCATCATATTCATTAAAAGAAATGAGTATACACCTTTCTATTCATCAAAATGGCAACACATCACCATTGGGATCCTTGCAGTGATCTTCACCTATGTAGGGATCCATGCCATCATGCATTTGCCTTATGTCGATTTTCGTCCTTATGCCGTGGGGAATCACCTGCCTACTCTGATGAATCCTTCGGAAGATCTCAGGTATGAATATGTGATGGAGAAAGATGGTAAAACTTTCACTTTTGAACAGTATCCTGCGGATGACTCCTATGAGTTCAAAGAAATGAAGTTGCTGAATCCTGAGGCTCAGCCTAAAATTACGGACCTGAGTGTCTGGACAGACGATGGTGACTACACCGAACAACTCTTTGAGGAGAACAAGTTACTCCTGGTGATTTATGATGTATCCTCTGCTTCCACTGACCATCTGGATGAAATAGCGGCCCTGGCAAACGCCGCACAAATGTTCCAACCCTGGATCCTCACATCTTCAGGATACGAGCAGATCGAAGGACTTCGACATGAATACCAGCTGGCAGCTCCATTCTTTTACGCAGATGCCACGGTCTTAAAAACCATGATCAGGTCCAATCCGGGAGTAATCCTTCTATCCGATGGGGTAGTTATAAACAAATGGCATCATAACGATGTTCCTGATATCAGCACGATAAACAGGTTGTTAAATTGAGCAATTTCAAAAAGATCTTTCTAATTGGTATGCCCGGGTCAGGTAAAACCTTCCAGGCTAACCTGCTTTCTGTAAAGCTGAATGTCCCTTTCATCGATCTTGATGAAGAGATCATCAAGACCATCCATCAATCAATCTCTGAATATTTCAGCAAAGAAGGGGAGGCGGCATTCAGGATCATAGAACGGGATAAGCTTAAAGAGATCATTGAAACACATAGTGAATTCGTAATGGCCACGGGAGGGGGTACCCCATGCTTCTATGAAAATATCGATTTGATGAATAAATCCGGGCTTACCATTTTTCTCGATACTCCGCACAAAACATTACTGGAAAGGATCAGACTTTCAAAAAGCCGTCCGTTGATGCAAAATGACCCGGAAAAGAAACTGAGTGAGCTTTTTGAGACCCGGTACGATATCTATAAAAAAGCCCGGCTCAATACCTCAGATCCTGATACCGAGGCACTAGCCGGGCAAATCAATGCTTTCTTTAAAAATTAAATCCCAGTGTCAGTAGAAATGAACTGTTGCGATTTACAATGTCTACAACTGGCTGATCCACCGAGATAATATAGGGCTGATAAGCCGTATTAAATTTTGACTGCACATAAGCAAACTCCAAAAAGTAGTCCGCTTTCCTGAAACCAACACCAGCTGAGATATTTCTTCTGCCTCTATCATACGAAGACCCCTCAAAAGGATCCGCGAGATATGAATATCCAGCCCGGAACCTGAAAGCATCAAGTCTGGCCTCACCACCCAGGCGGTAGTTTATCGCAGAGCGAAATTCATTATCAATGTAATTATTATCACCGCTGGTCTGAAAATCATTGGACTGCAGGTGTGCATTTGCATAGTTCACAAATTCCACATCACCTGAAATGAATCCCATCTTTCCAAAAAATAAGGAGGAACCCACTGAAAGACGCGATGGGGATCTCAATGTATAATTACTGATGGATATGTCGCTGATATAGCTCAGATCACGCAGTATTTCTGTTTCTCCATCCTCAATCACCTCTGCTCCGTTCCAGCTTGTTTCGTGCACAAAACTATATTCGTCATTCAGTGCATAATATGTTGGGGTGACATAAGAAATCCCGACGGTTAGCATATTTACAGGTCGCACGATCACACCGAATGTTGCATTGATCCCCGACCCATTAACACTGAGTTCGTCATTGATCGTAGTGCTATTCAGAGAGTCGTAGGGCTGAAATTGATCTTCATTGAAATTCCTTAATCGGCTGTAAGAAACCGTCTGAATCCCAAGACCTCCACCAAAGTATATCCGATCATTGTAATTTCCTCCCCAGGCCAGATTCAATTGATATTGTCCGCCTGAAGTGGTTATTCTTTCCGTTTGCAACGGATACCCATAAGTAAAGGCATCATAACCAACGATCTGGTTACTTCCATTGTAAACCGGATTGATCAAATAATTGGAATAGGCAGCAAATGCCTGGTCGCCCAGTTCGTTGGGTGTTAGTGTTCCTGCTTCCTCTATAAATGCATCGATCACAGAATTATCGTCATTCCTGCCTTGATACCTGACCTCATTGTTGAAATCATTCATACGATGCAGTGAGATAGCAAATGATCCTCCTTTAAACTTGTTGTTGACGATATCACCTACAGTATTGTCAAGCACTACACCTACATTGGCAATATTGAAATTATTCCTTAAAGAGGTAATATTGTTTGAAAAGTAACTGGCATCCGCTGAATGAAAATTCATACCGGGAGTGACGGAAAAGACACTTCTGTTAAAAAAACCAATCCCCGCCGGATTGATCCCGATTACGCTGATGTCACCACCTAATGAAACAGAGGCACCTCCAAAACCCTGAACGCGGGCTGTACTTCCAAATGAAGGACTTGTCTGACTAAACATCAGGGCGTCTCTGTAGTAGCCGAGGGGTTGAGTTTCTATCTGTCCAAAGCCGCTCAGAGCAAAAAACAATGCTCCCAGCAACAAAATATATTTTGAAGTTTTCATCTGATTAATGTGTTTTTTGATCTACCGGGTCCTTAAGCCGGTAGACAGCCAGACATACGACCTAAGTTGTATGTCCGGCTCATCCTATAATTGACCTTTATTGAAAATATCTCTTAGCGACCGCTTCGTCCGGATCTTGAAGAGGATCCTCCGCTGCTGCTTCGTCCGCTGCTACTACCGCTTGATCTTGATGGTGAGTAGCTTGATCCTGAAGACCTGGAGCTTGATCCTGAAGAATAGCTTCCGCTACTCCTTGAAGATCCGTAATTGCTACCGCTTCTGTAACTGCCGGAAGACGAACTGCTTCTACTATTGCTATAATTCGGAGTATAGGATCGTCCGCTTGTACCGGAAGACCTGGAGTCATAGCTTGAGCTATTGTACCTTCTGGTCGTTCCGGATGACCGTGAACCACTCTGCGAAGGAGTAGAATAAGATCGTCCACTATTCGCCGAAGAGCCGGATCGTGAGTAATCTGCATTATCAGACCTGGTGCTTCTTGCATTGCTGTAGGTAGAAGATCCTGTCCTGCCGGATGAAGATGTAGCTGATCTTGTAGAACTGATCGTCCTGCCGGAAGTAGCACTGGTTCTGGATCTTGAGAAATACTCGTTTTGAGTACCTGTAAAATCTCTGCTATCACTCCTTCTACCAAGTCCATCGATGCTGCTTCGCGAAGTGGAAGTTCGTGGGCTGTTGGATATATAGCCTCCACGCGTACTGCTTCTGGCACCTACCACCACATTTCTTCTGGTGTAATTTCTGTCATTGTAGTACAATCCGCTGTAAAAGCCTTGATTGTAGCCATTCCAGTAGGAGTTTCTCCAACCCCAGCCACCATAGGCTGGACCATACCAGGGATCATAAAATCCACCATATCCAAACCAGGGATCATAGGCCCATCTGTTCCATCCCCATGGGTTACCAAAACCTACAGACCACCTGTTCCATGGGTTACCCCATCCCCATCTGTTTCCAAATCCAAATGAGACGTTCCAGGAGTTGCCCCAACCAAACCAGGGATCATAGAAAAAACCAGCATTTACTCCCCAAAACGGGTCATTCCATGCATTCCATCTATTCCAGCGGTTCCAATTATTCCAGCCATTGTTCCAACCATTATTCCAGTACGGATTACCAAATGTGTTGGTATTTCCATAGTAATTGTTATTGATGATGGTCTGACCACTGGTGTTGTCATTCGCATATTCGTTATTCTCGTCGTAATACTCAACAGATTCTGAAGGCTGGCTGTAATTCACATTGCCTTCATTGTTCTTATTGTTATAATTATTTATCGAGCTACCGGACTGATATCTTGCGATATAATCAGGGTTTACGTTATGAGATGAATATTTATCAGAATAAGTGTTATTTGAATAGGATTCATAGGTTGATCTGGATTCATCACTTACAGTGACTGTCTCCCCCTCATATTTTATCTGCTTTCTATCTTTGGCAGTGAAGTATAAATCGTCATATTCCTGCGCAAAAACGAAGTTTCCCGCTAACATCAGAGCTAAAAGCGCT
Organism: Cyclobacteriaceae bacterium; assembly: GCA_965243485.1. GTDB lineage: Bacteria > Bacteroidota > Bacteroidia > Cytophagales > Cyclobacteriaceae > UBA7330. Next base: position 758,954 of record CBDEVP010000001.1, read on the forward strand.
GATGATTTCCTAACAATGTTTTTATAAGCTTTCATGATCCTCCTTGTTTAAATCTTATACATTCAACGTAACTTAATACTTTCCGGTTACTCCGGTATATTTGCCGCCGAATATTTCACTTAAATATAAGCAAATTTTATACCAAGAAATAGTATCTAATGGCAAAAGCAATACCAAGCAGATCTGAGGATTATTCACTGTGGTACAATGAGATCATAAAGAAAGCAGGATTGGCAGAAAATTCGCCTGTTAGGGGCTGTATGGTCATTAAACCCTACGGATTTGCCATCTGGGAGAAAATGCAGGACACACTGGATAAAATGTTTAAAGATACGGGGCATTCCAACGCGTATTTCCCTCTTTTTATACCGAAATCTTTTTTTTCCAAAGAGGCAAGCCACGTGGAAGGGTTTGCCAAAGAGTGTGCCATTGTGACACACTACCGGCTAAAAAATGACGACAGCGGAAAGGGAGTCGTCATTGACCCGGACGCAAAGCTTGAAGAAGAACTGATCGTTCGACCCACCTCAGAAACGGTCATCTGGGATTCATACAAAAACTGGATCCAGTCTTACCGGGACCTTCCGCTGCTGATCAATCAGTGGGCGAATGTGGTGCGCTGGGAAATGAGAACCAGACTGTTTCTGAGGACCGCTGAATTCCTTTGGCAGGAAGGTCATACGGCCCATGCCACCAGCGAGGAAGCACAGGCAGAGACCAGGCTAATGCTGGATGTTTATGCCGATTTTGCCGAAAATCATATGGGCTTGCCTGTTATCAAGGGGATAAAGACCGAAAGTGAGCGCTTCGCCGGAGCCGTTGAAACCTATTGCATAGAGAGCATGATGCAGGATGGTAAAGCATTACAGGCCGGAACTTCTCATTTTCTGGGTCAAAATTTCGCGAGGGCATTTGATGTGAAATATGCCACCAAAGAAGGAAAAGAAGAGTTTGTCTGGGGCACCTCGTGGGGTGTAAGCACCCGGCTGATGGGAGCGCTGATCATGGCACATTCCGATGATGACGGGCTGGTATTACCTCCAAAACTTGCGCCGATCCAGATAGTAATCGTACCAATCTATAAATCTGAAGAAGAACTGAACAGTATTTCTGAGCTGGCTGAAAAGTACATCAAGCTGCTAAAAGAAAAAGGTATTTCCATCCAGTTTGACAAGAGGGAAACCCATAAACCAGGCTGGAAATTTGCTGAATATGAGCTAAAGGGAGTCCCTGTGCGTATCGCCATCGGACCCAAAGACATGGAAAACGGAACGGTGGAGATCGCAAGAAGGGATACCAGGGAAAAGCAAACCGTAAATCAGAGGGAGGTTGTGGACATCGTTCTCAATCTTTTGGACGAAATCCAGCAAAATATCTACATTAAAGCTTTAAATTTCAGAAAAGAAAACACGCATACGGTCGACGATTATGAGACATTTAAAGATCTCCTGAACAAGGAGGGTGGATTTGTATATGCTCATTGGGACGGTACAGCCGAAACGGAGGCTAAAATAAGTGAAGAAACCAAGGCCACCATCCGCTGCATACCTCTTAATCAGGAGAAGGAACCGGGAAAATGCATTTATTCCGGTAAACCTTCGGCAGGACGTGTTCTATTTGCTAAAGCCTACTAAAGATGGAGTGGTTTGCTGTACTTGGGTTGATTGTGCTTGGAATGATCATGCTGATCATCGAGATCATTTTCATTCCCGGAACAACCGTTGTCGGCATTGCAGGTTTCCTGTGTTCGGCCTATGGCGTTTATCTCGGCTATGATTATTTTGATACGCTGGGAGGTACGCTGATCCTTATTGGCACAACTATTTTCTATCTGGGAGCTATTGTATACGCTTTTAAAACCAAATCCTGGGAAAGATTTTCGCTGAAAGATGTAAATTCGGGCAGATTTAATGAGGACGATAAGTTCACGTTAAACGTAGGAGACCGCGGTACCACCATTTCTTCCCTGAAACCTATCGGAAAAGCAATATTTAGTGACAAAGAATTGGAAGTAAGGTCAGAAGGGACCTACATTAGTGAAAATCAGGAAATTGAAATTATTAAGATTAACAATAATAAAATAATTGTAAAACCAATCACCCATTAAACAATGGATTTAACCCTCATATTATTACTCCTGGCCGGCATTGTCGGCATTTTTGTGTTCCTGTATTTTGTGCCGGTCAATCTCTGGATCACTGCTATCTTTTCAGGTGTGAAGATCGGATTGCTCGAACTGGTGTTCATGAGAATCCGTAAAGTACCACCATCAGTTGTCGTCAACTCACTGATAACCGCAACTAAGGCAGGTATTATCATCAAAGATGAAACCAGTGAAACTCATGTCAGAAGGCCTTTAAAGGCTTCAGATCTGGAGACTCACTACCTTGCTGGCGGTAATGTGCCTCAGGTAATCAAAGCGTTGATCTCAGCTGACAAAGCAAATATCAACCTTACCTTCCGTCAGGCCACAGCCATAGACCTTGCGGGGAGAGATGTTTTCGAAGCGGTTCAGATCTCGGTAAACCCTAAAGTGATCAACACACCTTCGGTAGCGGCTGTTGCAGCCGATGGTATCCAGCTGATCGCTAAGGCCAGGGTAACCATCCGGGCTAATATCCAACAGCTGGTGGGTGGTGCTGGAGAAGACACCATTCTGGCCAGGGTCGGGGAAGGTATTGTAACCTCAGTGGGCTCTGCCGCCTCGCACAAGGAAGTGCTTGAAAATCCTGATAAGATCTCCAAACTCGTTCTGCAACGGGGATTGGATGCAGGGACTGCTTTTGAAATCCTTTCGATAGATATTGCTGATGTAGATGTTGGAGCAAATATCGGCGCCAAATTGCAGACAGACCAGGCCTCTGCTGACCTGAAGGTTGCTGAAGCCAAAGCCGAGGAAAGACGAGCCATGGCCGTGGCTGAAGAGCAGGAAATGGTAGCCAAAGCTCAGGAGGCACGTGCCAAAGTAATTCTTGCAGAAGCTGACATACCGAAAGCCATCGCTGATGCTTTCCGAAGTGGTAACCTTGGTGTGATGGATTATTACAAACTTGAAAACATACAGTCTGATACCAGTATGAGAGAATCTATCGCTGGTTCAGGTAAGAAAAAAGGAAGCAGCAGCACCAAGAAGAAGGAATAATACGGTTTGAGGTTAGCTGGACACTTAATCCTTACCGGCTTTGAAGCCTGAAGTTTCAATCATCATACCGCTTTTCAATGAGGAGGTACTGATTGGGAAACTTTATGACAGGGTCTCAAAAGCACTGGCTAAACTGGATGATAATTTTGAGGTCCTCTGTGTAAACGACGGCAGCTCAGATGCTACGGAAGAACGCCTGATAGAGATCCATAAAAAGGACCGTCGGTTCAAGATTCTATCTTTTTCCAGAAACTTCGGACATCAGGCGGCCATTTGGGCAGGGTTATCCCATGCGGAAGGTAGTTACATCGGGATCATGGATGGTGACCTCCAGGACCCGCCGGAGCTGTTCGCTTCATTCATGGATAAGATCAGGGAAGGTTATGAAGTGGTGTATGCAGTGCGTAAGAACCGCAAGGAGAACTATCTCAAGAAAGCTGCCTACTTCTTATTTTACCGGATCCTTTCAAGGACGTCCAATGTCAATATCCCCCTTGATAGCGGAGATTTTTCCATGTTTACCCGTAAGGTGCTCGATGAGATCCTTGCTTTCAAAGAGAGAAATCCATTTGTGAGAGGGATCAGAACCTGGGTAGGTTTCCGGCAATTTCCTTTTCTCTATGACCGGGATGAGCGGGATTCGGGAGAGGTCAAGTACACATTCAAAAAACTCGTAAAATTGGCCTATGACGGCTTTTTTGGATTCAGCAATGCTCCTATCCGCCTGATGGGCAACCTGGGACTGATCATCATGTTCGGGTGTATTATTTATACTATCTATATCCTTGTGATGCTATTTGCCTTTGAGGCCGTACCCCAGGGATTTACCACGATCATCCTGGCCATTATGTTTTTCGGGGGCGTGCAATTATTCTCCATCCGGGTGATCGGAGAATATGTCTTCAGGATCTTTGATGAATCACGGAATCGTCCGATATACATCATCAAGAAGTTTTATAAATAGATGAAGTGGATCGACACTTTTAACCGGTGGCCGCAGGCTCCGCTCATTTTTACCCTTTTATGCATTAATCATTTTATCCCTTTGCCTGATGCCAATGAGGAAATGTATTTTGGTTTGGCTTTACAATATATGGATCCCTCCTGGATCCCCGATTCATTTTCCTTCACTGAAAGCCCGGGAACCAGGTTACTTTTTCAGTACCCGGTCGGTTGGGCACTAAAAGTACTTTCCTTTGAATGGGTAGCGGTCATCGGAAGGCTCATATGCTACGGGATCTTCTCAATACTGCTTGCAAGGATTTTCTCCTTTCTTCAACTCACCAATCTTACAGTTTTCTTTCTCCTGCAGGTGATCTTCAACAGGAACCAGTCTTTTCTAGCCGGAGAGTGGATCTTTCAGGATTTTGAAACCAAAACCATCGCCTATGTATTTGTGCTGCTATCCATCATCTCCCTGATCAAAGAAAAATGGAGAACTGCCGTATTGTGGACGGTTCCTGCTGTGTACTTTCATGTGCTGGTGGGTGGCTGGTATTTTATTGCATTGTTCATCTACCTGATGATGAGGAGGCTGCCAATTAAAATGCTTTTTATCTATGGTTCAGTTTTCACTTTACTGGTACTGCCGTATCTATACTATTTATCCAGCCAGGTGCTCATTGACCAGCGGGAGGTCATTAACGGGGTCAACCTTAACTGGATTTATACCTACTACCGGAATCCCCATCATACCGTAACATTTTATATGGGTTGGCCCTGGTTTCGCATCCATAGATTCGATGGGTTTCTCATGCTGATGGCATCGATCGTTCTGGGCACAATTTTCTACCGGAAGACTGATCATCCAATCGTAAGGAACCTGTGGATTTTTTGTTTTGCAACCTACATCGTTTTGATTTTTGGTATAGGCATTAGTGCTGTGGACACCACTGGCAGGATCCTTAAATTTTATGTTTACCGGATTGGAAGTATTTCTTTCCTTTTCACCATTATGCTGTTGCTATTTGAGCTGCAGCAATGGATTACCAGTACCAAATACAAAAAGGTATTACTCTGGGTTATGTTGGCCGGATGCCTCATTTCAATCCCGCATGTACTCTATCGAAAAATCTCCAAATTGCCACCTAAAGATCCGGATTACCAGGAGATGATCAAATACATGAAAGAAAATCTGCCTCTGGGCACAGAGGTCCTGGGAGATTTTAGCACGGTCCGGTTCGGTTTCATGAGGAAAACGCGCTGTGACCTGTTTATCACTCAAAAGTATGTGCCTTCCGGAGGAGAAAAACTCTATGAGTGGTACCAGAGATTTGAAGATCAACAAAAACTGGAAAAGAACTGGGCTCTTTTGCCCGGATTGCTCGACAAATATGAAATTGACTACATTTTCACCTCAGAAAATCTCGGTCATTTTGAAGAGGTGAAACTCACCGTCAAAGAAGGTGCCTATCAGCTGTATGAGGTCATCCCAAAAGAGCTCTCCATGAACTCAATATCCGAAACCCCATGATCACGCCGATCCACCAAAAGAATCTGCTTTATCCGGTGTTGGTCATACTGACGCTGATTGTGGCCGTGTTTTATAATCTCGGTATCTATCCTCTATATCTGGAAGAACCGCGTCGCGCCCTGATCGCACTGGAAATGCTGTATAATGATAATCTGTGGGTTCCGACCGAGTTCGGTGTATACTATTACAAAAAGCCTCCCCTTTTCAACTGGGTGATCATCGCAGGATATAAGCTGTTCGGTAATTATTCTGAGTTTGCCGTTCGTTTCTTCTCAGTAGTTTCTTATCTGATCATGGGTGGAGTCATGTTTCTGATGGGAAAGAAATATGTGAATGCCACTTTCGGCGTGTATTCGGCCTTCCTGTTCTTTATCTGTTCGGATCTTCTTTTCTATTTCACCACCACCTCCGGAGAGATCGACCTTTTTTACTCGATGATCACCTATCTGAGCTTTGTTGCCATTTTCCATTTTTATAAGAAGGGAAATTTCTGGTTACTCTTCGTCATCAGTTATTTTCTGGCTGCTCTGGGCACCCTGACCAAAGGGCTTCCATCCATCGTCTTTCAAGGGATCTCGATCCTCACACTTTTCCTTTATTTCCGGGATTTTAAAGGGCTCTTTCGGATCAGTCATGCAGCAGGAATACTGGTATATATCCTTATTGTGGGAGGGTATGCCCTGATATACAGCCAGTATAATGACCCTTCACAATTTATTTTTTCAAAGGATTCCATCGTCAGTCAATCAATGGAGCGGACACCCTTTGAGAATGGAATTTTCAAAGTATTAATCCATCTTTTGGCTTTCCCCCTTGAGCTGATAAAGATCCTTGCTCCCGGGTCCTTGTTGCTGCTCTTATTTCTTTCAAAAAGGAGCAGAAGATCAGTGATATCCAATGATCACATCAGGTTTTCTCTCATCCTGCTTGCAGCAAATATCTGGATCTACTGGATCTCGCCAGGCACCGCCTCGAGATATCTGTACATGTTCTTTCCGCTGGCGATCAGTGTCCTTATCTATCCATTGTTCGATAAACACGGACCAACGATCATCAGGGTGTTGAAATATCTGTTTTTATCCCTGATCATCCTGTTTGGTCTTACGAGTCTTGCCTTGCCATTCATACCTGATTTGGAGAAAATCGATCATCTGTTGTTCATATCTGTCATTTTCGGATTTTCATTTGCCGCTATGGCATACCTTTTTATCAGGTTGTCTCAATGGCGCATGATGACGATGATTGCTTCTTTTGTTCTGATGAGATTACTTTTTGACCTGGTCATGCTGCCTATCCGGACCACTGACATGCTGGCTTCTGAAGAAAAAGCCATTGCCGAGGACATTTACAGCATCACCGGAGACGATCCAATCCATATCTATAAGTCAGAGGTAGCCTTTCGCTCTACTATCTTCTATCTGGAGCGGGCGACCCAAAAAGTTTTAACTTTAGATTCGATGGCGACCGCCAATCATTTCTATCTTGCAGAGATCAGGGAAATTCCCAGAGATCGATCCTATGAGACCCTGTATACTTTTGAACATAAGGGAGGGATGTTCGGACTGATCAGATTCAAGGATGAATAAGAAAAAAATCAATTCCATCATCAAGCTTGTGGTCAAATTGAGTCTGACCACGGGAGCCCTGATCTTTGTATTCAGGAAGATCGATGTCGAGGAATTCCAAAAAAGTATTCTCGGGACAAGCATTCCATTGTTTATTCTGGCTTTCCTGGCCTTCAACCTTTCCAAGATTGTGGCCGCTTTCCGCTTCAAACAATTTCTGAGACCACTTGAGATCTACCTGGAAGATAAATACAACCTGATGTTGTCTTACGTGGGTATGTTTTACAATCTCTTCCTCCCCGGATCGATCGGCGGAGACGGATATAAGATCTTTGTGCTCAAACAGCAATTCAAGGAAACCAAAACCCGCAAGCTGGTCTCCGTTTCTATTCTGGACAGGATCAGCGGTATGGCTTTTCTATTCATTCTCGGATGTATCCTTCTTCTTTCCAGCAGTTTCAATATTGATCTTCCGTGGGTCAAATGGGTGATCTTATTGCTTGCATTGCTGGTACTCCCCATTTACTATTTATTCATCTGGATCCTGTTCCCAACCTTTAAATCGGCATTCATTCCCACTTCACATCTCTCTTTCTGGGTACAAATCGGACAGGTGACCAGCGCTTTCTGCCTGTTACTGGCACTGGATATTCAGGATCCCTTCGTTGATTACCTGACTTTATTCATGATCTCATCCGTGGTAGCAGTATTACCATTCACGATCGGCGGTGTTGGCGCGAGGGAGCTTGTTTTTCTTTACGGCTATCAGTACCTGCAGATCCAGGAAGGGAAGGCGATTGCTTTTACCATCTTGTTCTTCGCAGTAACAGCCCTTTCTTCGGTGGTGGGGCTCCCTTTTGTATTTACGATCGACCGGGAAAAAAGAGCTGGTATTGGCGAAACGCTTTGAGGCTTATGACCAAGGATTTCGGATATATGATTGACCGCGTTGCAAGCATCAAAATTCTTGAACTGTCTACGAAATTCCCGGCCCTGGCCCTTATTGGCCCTAGACAAAGCGGTAAAACTACCGTCGCCAAGGAAGATTTGTGCATCAAGAACAGGTCAGATCATCAACTATGCATCTATTGCAAACGACTGCGGTATTGATCAGAAAACAGTCATCAGCTGGTTGAGAATACTGGAAGTGAGTTTCATAGCCTTTTCCCTCAAGCCTTTTTACAAAAACTTTAGTAAGCGGCTGATACAAATGCCTAAACTTTTCTCTTTTGATACAGGGCTTTGTTGCTCACTCATGCAAATAACCGAAAGTGAGCAAATAAAGAACCATCCATTGAGGGGAGCTTTGTTTGAAAATTTTATTGTGCAAGAGCTAATGAAAGCACGATACAATCAAGGTCAACGAATCAATTTTTACTTCTGGAGAGACAGGACTGGTAATGAAATTGACCTATTGATAGATCGCCCGACCGGAGCTACTCCCGTTGAAATTAAGTCGTCATCTACATTCCATCCTGACTTCAACAGAGGTATTAATTATTGGACAAAAGTCACTGGAAAGGATGACCAGGCCTTTGTGGTCTACACAGGCAATGCAGTTAAGTTTCAAAATACAAATGTGCTGAACTGGCGGGAACTTCAGACTATCCCGGTGTAGAAGGTAAGCTTTATTTTACGACCATAAACCTTTCTGTTATGCTATGAGAAAAAACTTCAAAATCAAACAAATATATCTTTTAACATGGAATGGTAATCCGCCAGAAGCTGGTCCGCTTCTTCAAAATCAATCCACCGGAATCTTAAGGTATCACCCGGACCCAGCTGGGCCATGTGGTTGAGATCCGGTGAGATGATATTGCCAATCCTGGCATAGCCTCCTGTGGTCGGTCCGTCATTCATCAAAACAATGGGCTGACCTGAAGATGTGATTTGAATCGTTCCCGGAACGATTCCACTTGAAACAATACCTTCCGGAAGGTCCCGATCATCCAGTTGATCACTCAGACGATAACCCATCCGATTTGAATCGGTTGACACCTTAAAACTTTCCTTCCCTAATCTTTCAATCAATTGATCCGGAAAAAGATGATGCTCCGGTCCGGGAAGAATTCTTGCCGTGAAGTGTTTGGAAAATACAGGTATTGATCCTTCCCTGATGATGTACGGATGCAACTTCTTTTTTACAACATTAAAATTTAATTGGGAACCCTCATGGATCGCTTCCATGCCGAGATCAAACAGGGTATGCCCGGACCTGCTGCCCATCTTTTTTACCGAATTGATCCCTCCCGAGATGGCAACATAGGCACGAAATCCGGTTTTTCTTTTTGTAAAAGCCAATTCATCACCGGGCTTAACCGGAACGGCCTTATAAGACCCCACAGTCCTGCCATTGAGTCTTGCTCCCAAATCACCACCTGTAATTGCGACAATGCATCCATCGGAAAATTGAAGGGATAGCCCCTGAAAAGTGGTCTCCAGAAGTGCGGCATCCACGGGATTACCAACCAGGCGATTGGCAATGATTGCGCTTTGCTGATCCATAGCACCGGAACGCCCAAGGCCAAATTCCATATAGCCAAACCTACCGGCATCCTGGATGCTCGTATAAGGGCCGGTTTTACGGATCAATATACGCCCCTTACTGGTCATGCGATACCTCTATTTTGTAGTCGTCGTCCTGCGAAATCACTTCATAATCTTTTTTGCCTATCGGGAAAAACCGGATCTGACTTCCGATCTGTACCGGAAACGGATCTTTTTCTTTTGGATTAAACAAGGATACCGGGGTACGCCCAAGGATATTCCATCCGCCCGGCGACGCCATCGGATAGATGCCCGTTTGGATGCCGGCAATTCCCACAGATCCTTTTTCCACTTTTTTCCTGGGTTCTTTTTTTCGGGGAAGCTGAATTCTTTTTTCCACCTCACCCATATAAAGAAATCCGGGTAAAAAACCGATCATAAATACCATATATTCCGGTCTTGTATGAATATCGATGATTTCCTTCCACGTCAGGCCGGTAGATTCACAGAATGTATCTTTATCCAAAGCCATTTCATAGCAAACGGGAATTCGGAAGGTTACATCGGGTAATGATCCCGGATCAGGCCGGATATTTTCCAGCGCTTTGGCGAGCTGCCTGAAATTGATCTGTGTCGCATCATAGATCAGGGTAAGAGAATTATAGGCCGGGATCATATCTGTAACTCCCTTCAATGGATGAGTCCTGATATAGTAATGAAAGCTGCTTACCTGCTTGTGGAGATCCTTAGATATCCCCTCACCAAATTCAATGATACAGGCCTGGTCTCCGTAGCGTTTGATTTTCATTTTTTCAATTTATAAAAGACCGGACCTCGATGCCCTTCTGATCCAGGATTTTCCTGATCAAACGGGCATTTTCCACAGCATCCGGGTGATCGCCATGAAGGCAAATACTGTCGGATTTGATATTGATGAATGCACCCGAGACGGTTTTTACTCTGCTATGCAATACGATATCCAGCAGTTGTTCTTCGATCTCTGCCAATCTGACCAATACCGCTATGGGTTCAGATCTTGGTACCAGACGTCCGTTTAGATAATATCGCCGATCGATGAAGGATTCGTGGTAGTATTTGATTCTGTTTTCTAAAGCCATTTCTTCGAGGATAGTCTTCGGCGGGCCCAGGATGGCAAGTGGCAAGCCGGTTCTCCTTATACCCCTGATGACCGAGCTGGCAATGATCCCGTTATTAGAGGCATCGTGATACAATGCCCCATGGAGCTTCACATACCTTATTCCCGACTGCTTTGAGATCGCAATATCATGAAGCCTCATCACCTGTCCTAGGATCAGTTCCTCCAACTCCTTTTCCGAAAATGAAAGAGAAATACGCCCAAAATTTACTTTATCAGGATATCCTGGATGGGCTCCGATAACCACATCATGATCCATGGCTTTTTCAACAGCCATTTCCATCAACTCCTGACTCCCTGCGTGAGCACCGCAGGCGATATTGCACGATGAAATGAATGGCATAATTTCCAGGTCACTGCCATCTTCCAATTCTCCAAGATCACAATTGAGATCAATCCGCATTACTTCTGTTAGTAAAAGGAAAAGATAACCATCCCCAACGGGTAATAAAAACCATTTGTTGGTGACAGGCCCTTTAGTGATACATAGGTACCAGGTACAGGTTAGGTATGCTACCTAACACCTGTTAAGAATTTCACTGAATTTTCGCATTGCGGGATTCCCTCTTTCCCACTGGAGCTACTTCCGGCAATTTTACATCCTAAAACAAAAAATAAAATCACCATGAACCGAAATAAGCCAGGGTATTTAATCAAGGTCATTGACCTGCTATTGAAACTTACTGTTGTACTTATCATCGTGATGTTAGCTGCATAGCGTCAAATTATCCACCAAAGAAACCTAAAATCCATCTGCCATGAAATTTATTACTATTGTTACGCTAATGGGTGTCTTCAGTCTCTCAGGATTCATACAGGCCCGAGCCGAACTCATCGAATTGAAAGGAAGTATCAAATGTTCGACCTCTCAGCAGGGCTTGTCCAATACCTTCATCCGGGTCGGCGAGTATTTTACTTACAGTAACGATGAAGGGGATTTTGTACTCAAAGTACCCGGAGAAATTGAAGGTAAGCTAGAAGTATTTCGCCTGGGTTATGCTAACTACTATTGTGAAGTGCTGGATTGCTCCGGGAATCGCAATCAGTATGAAATCTATCTGAAAAAAGCTGACCCAAAACCTGTTTCAAAAGGCAATGGAGAGGAGATCATGATCGAGGTCTTTCAGCGGATGCACATCAATTATGAGCTGGAGGACCAGTTGATGGTTGCTTACTGCAAGGAAAGCCTGTCTGCAAAGGATGCTGTTTACCATTTTGCCGAGGGTATTGTGGAATTTCATGTTCCTTCTAATGTAGCAAAAGGTCCTATGCTTTTAAGACCTCTGAAAACCAGGATCCAAACCAATCAATTCCATGACGGGCTTTACGAAATGAGTGGTATGTCCACGGAAATGATCAGGTCCTGGGCATTTAGCAATTTTCTGTCGAGAAAGGACCGGTGGAATTATAAATACCGATTGGCAGGTACTGAAGTTTATCGCGATGAAACTGTATACATGATTGATTTCACTCCTGGTGATGACCGGGGTTATGTGAAAGGAAGGATGTGGGTTGATGAATTTACGTATGCCATTATCAGGATCGAATATCAAATGACGGGTGGTTCAATGTGGGATGCTGAAAAATGGATGGAGGAGTTCCAGCACAATAATCATGTTTATTACTTATCCCGATCAAATTTTGAAGGCCGGTGGAAAGAAGGACGAAATACTTACGTATTCAAATCGGAGGTCGTAAATACCAGGGTAAAGGCCGATCAGGAAAATGAAATTGTATTTGAGGAGTTTATGCCCGTATCCCGGTTTTCATTTGCCGATCATGTGCCTCTCGGAACCTTTGAAGATGAATTCTGGGGCAGTCATAACTACATCAAACTGACAGCCCGGGAAAGGGACCTTCTGAGATAGAAAAAACTTTATGAGCAGCTATGAGTGTGTTTTGATAATTTCTACCTTTTAGACAATCCCGGGATCAAATCATTTTGAAACCGGGATTTTCTTTTTCTGACCCCCCGGATCAACCTCCTGATTCAATGCTTCCTTTATATTCACCGGGTCAATGATAGACCCCTTTTTAATTTTATGGTAATTAAAAGGAGCCATCATGAGCCCTGCAAAGGTGTTTGGGTAATTGGGCAGATCCACTCCGATATCATCGCTCGGCTTTTTGCCTTTTGGCAGATAAAAAGTGCCAAAAAGCAGGTCCCAAATGATCACATCTCCTCCATAGTTCGAATTCCCTTCTTCGATATTCTTTTGATGGTGATACCGGTGATTTTTGGGTGTGGAAAAGATGTAATCAAAGGGTCCGAGGATCACATCCAGGTTCGTGTGCTGGAATCGTCCGATCGTCCGGCTCAGTAATCCTGTCACAAATACAATTTCAACAGGCGCTTTGATAAACGCAAAGGGAATGGCCCACAGAAAACTCGAAACCAAACCTTCCAGCGGATGGCTCCGGGTTCCGTTGAACCAGTAGAGTCGTTTTGATGAATGGTGTACCGAATGCCACCGCCACATAAATTCGTTCTCATGCATCCAGCGGTGATACCAGTAGCGAAAGAAATCGCGGACGCAGAGCAGTAAAAAGACCTGTATGACCGGATGCAGATAGGTGGGCCAGATCTGTTGACCGATCTCCGGAGAAATCTCCTGGACGACAATGGCGATTGTAGCAAGTCGTAATGGCGCATTGATATAATCTCCCCAGAATTTTCCACCGAAGAAGAGCATGATGTCGGTGGTGGTCTCGCTGTCATTCAGCCATTTCCGGCTGTAGGGGATGAGGCGCTCCAGCGGGGCAAAAATAAAGCCGAAAATCAGGAACATGATGATGGTGCCGAAGAAGGTCCTGATGGTATATCCTCCCTCTACCATTTCAAAACCGATGATGATGGTGGCGGACATGAAGAGCGGATACAGGCTGTACTGCAGGATCTTTTTTAATAAGGTTCCTTCAATTTTATAGCTCCACGGATCTATTTTGGTGAGCACCCAATGAAACGGATATAGAAAATACCGTCTGGCAAAATTTTCAAGAGGAGTAAAAAGCCATTCGAGAAAGTTGGTGATTGCCTGCAACATAGTCTTGATACTAAATACACAAAATTGACCAAATAAATATAGTCAAAATAAGAAATACATATTTCATAGGTTAGTTTATTGTGATTCTATTAATTGACCATACTTGTCATGCATCTGCTACTTTTTCGATCAAGTATTCTGTAAATTCATGGTTTGAAAACCTATTTATTATGAAGAAGAAGTATCCAAAAGAAGACCTTACGGTGGTCTGGCAACCGGAAAAATGCATTCATTCTGGGGTTTGTGTGGGAGGCTTGCCCAGTGTTTTCAAACCGAAAGAAAAACCCTGGATCCAGACGGAAGGTGCCGGAAAGGAAGAAATCAGGAAGCAGGTGCTGAAGTGTCCGTCGGGGGCGCTGTCGCTGGGATGATTTTGATTAACTTCTAGATAAATTTTGGTGATGTTTTAAGAAATTCAAGTGCAGTCATCACCGGAATCTTTACCCTGCGAAAGTCCTTTTGATTTCTTGTAATTATACACTCCATACCCGATTCAATTGCCGTGTAATACTGAATAGCATCCTCGAAGTCTTTAATTTGTGTTTCATTGAGAGCCAATTCCAGTATTTTGTTTGTGAGTGGATGCACTTCAACCAAAACCTTAAATTTTACAAGGATATTTTTTGATTCCTGCGCTGTTAACATCTTACCAAGAATGTATTGTGAGTTTGCGATGGTGAGTGCTGAAACAGAAAGATTCACTTTTTGAAGATCAGCCAAAGAAAAGAGTCTTGCGGCATCAGCATAATAAGGCTGACGTTTGGCCAATAGATCAATTACAATGTTATTATCAACTAAAAGACGATTCACTTATATTTTTCAGTGAGGTAATCTGCATAATCGCTCTTGTAGTTAAAATCCTTATCCAGCTCAATTACTCCACTGATACTTTTCACCAATGGGGTTATTTCAATTTCTTCAGGTTTATCCTTAGTAAGTGCGAATAAGTACGACTCAATCAATTTGGAAAGGCTTATCTGATTTGATTTAGCATACTTTTTAGCTTTTTCAATCAATCCCTTATCAACATTGAGGGTAAGCTTGGTATTCATACTACAATGTTACGTATAAATCTTATAATTGTTTACGTAACCCTTCCTAATTTGATATTGATTTTCACCAAACTCGTGAAATCAACCATATTACCAAAACAACAAGCATGAAAAAACCAATTTCCCAAACCTTGTTTCTGGCATAGAAGGCCGCCAGGATCAATGAGGATGGTACTCCTTCAATCCATGAGAACTTCCCATTGAAATATCCACCGTCAAATTGGACACGGTACGATTGATTACCCACAAGTCTCCACTTAGTCATCCACGGATTTTTGAAATTGAGTTTGGTAGCCTGTTCACTACCTAGCTTGATGACGGGATGTAATACTCCATAGATATAACCTTCGATTTCATTTGTTTCGGCATTGATTATTTGCGTTTTGCCAAAGAAAAAGTTCCTCGATTTGAATACATACTGAGTTCCATTCAACTGGCCCTGTGCAAAGTAGGGTGTCCAGATATTGGCTTTTAGAAAACCTACCTGATGATGACCATCAAATAATTTCAGGCTAAGGTTCGAATAGTTGTATTTCCAGGTTAGGTTCATCCTTCAATAACTTTTATATTTTTAGATTCCGCTAATTCCCTAACGGCCGATTTAATCGCTTTGGAAGTATCGGTCGTGAATCGATAGTCGAAGATATAGTCTGAATCTTCTTTCGTAAAGATGATCTTGTATGAAGCAAAACTTACATCTTTGATGTGTTCCCATGAGATTTCGACGGCTGGCCTCAAAAGCTTTTCTTTGATCGAAATGAGTTCATCGTTAATCGAAATTTTGGGAGCATACTTTGATCTTTCAGAAAACATCAACATACTGAAGATTGCCAATGCAATATTGACTGGAATCATGATGAAACCCATCACTTCCCAAAATATACTGTCCTCACCGGTCACCATCCTTACGCCTTGAAATATGTTTATTATCGCAACAGCCAAAAACAGTCTCAAATTCCAAATTGGAGCAATACCATTTCCTGATCCCAATAAAATGTTCTTCTTCATCCGCCTGCTATTTCAATATTCTTAGATTCGGCCATTTCCCTGATGGCTGATTTGATTTCCTTAGAGATCTCTGAACTGGTCCGATAGTCTAAAGTCTGATATGACCCACCAACAGAAACTGTCAACCTATACGGCATCTCGATTTTTTTGATGTGATCCCAATCGAATGTGATTGGCTTATTTGAAAGTGTCTTTTTAAATAACAACTGCTGTGCATCAAAGGAAAAGCGAGGTGCATACCTTGATGATTTATTATATACAAATGCTCCATAAAAGCAGTATCCCAGGCCAATTGGAATCATCATGATACCGAGGACAAGACCAACCGGACCTGCAACTTCTCTATAAATATGTATTGCCCCATTCGAGATAAATACGATACCCGCAAGAACTGAAGCCCATACACTGAGTTTGTTGGGGAAATTGAAGAAATTCGTTCCAAGTAAGATAGTCTTCTTCATCCTCCCAAAACTTCGATGTTTTTTGATTCGGCCATTTCTCTGATGGCTGATTTGATGGAGATGGAGGTATCTGCATTGGCTTCATAGTTGAAGATATATTCCTTTTCCGGTATTAGGAATTTAATCAGGTAGGATGAAAGGTAGATCTGCCTGATCTGATCCCAGCTGATATGGACAGGGGGTTTCTTGAAATTGTTCTTCAGCAGGATGTTCTGATCATCTATTGAAACCCTTGGGGCATATTTTGAGAATTCACTGAAAGCAAGCAGGCCGTATACAGCATATCCGATCCCTCCCGGAATCATGATAATTCCGAAGATCAAGCCGATTGGGCTGATAAGATCATTTCCAATGTGAAATATGCCCATGATTACAAACAAAATTCCGTTCAGGAAAAAACCTATCCTGTTGGCCTTGGTAGAAAACTTGTTGCTTGCTCCAAGAAGTACTGTCTTTTTCATGCTTCGATAACTTCAATATGTTTAGACTCTGCTATCTGTCGAATTGCTGATTTTATCTTGGATGAGGTCTTGTCGTTGGTCATATAGCCCCAACTAATTTCTGAGTCTTGAGTGGAGATATCCAGTCTTAGAGGTCTCATCTTTATTTTGTTGATTTGATCCCAGGGAATCCATAAAGGGGACTTTTCCAGCGTTTCTTTAAACAGTATTTTATCTTCGTCAAACATGAAACGCGGAGCGTACTTTGACTTGCTGGAATGGGAAAGATACCCGTAAATGCTAAAAGCTATCCCAGCAAGAATCACAGGTATACCGAACATATATCCGGGCAAATTGCCCCAACTAACCAGGTTGATCCCATTTAGTCACATAAAAAATCCACCAAGGACAGTTCCCCAAAGGTTCAATGTGTCATTGGACCAGTTCCAGATTGTTCCCAATAAAATTGTCTTACTCATCCTTCTACTATTTTGATTTGTTTCAAAGCAGCCATTTCTCTGATCGTCGATTTGATATCGATAGATGTATCCGCAGTCGTTCTGTAAGAAAAATCAAATTCGCCATCCACGAATGAGAAAATGATTTGATAGGGAGCAATCTTTATGCTCTTTATTTGATCCCAGGGGATTACTACCGGTTGCCTTAATAACTTTTCTTTGATCCGGACATCGTTTTCGTTTACAGAAACTTTCGGAGACCACTTTGATATCTTAGTATAGGCTATCAAGCCATGAATGACAGGACCAATTGCAACGATTAACATGACTACTCCAATCCTTTCACTGACAGAATTGTCTGATTCCCTCATGACGTTCATCAGACCCAAGACCAAAAGAATGAATGCGGAAATCATATGGGCTCCAAAGCTCTTTTTCGCATCATATTCGCGGTTCCATCCGAGTAATATTGTCTTATTCATCCGCCAACAACCTCTATTTGTTTCAATTGGGCCATTTCTCGTACTGCCGATTTAATATCCAATGAAGTTCGCGCATTGACCCTGTAGCCGAATTCATATTTTGTATCCCTCGTGGAAAAAGTAATGCTGTTATGAGCCATTCGGATATCTTTTATCTTATCCCAGGAGATTTCGATCCCCGGCTTCAAGACTTTTTCCCTTATGTAGATAAGACTTTCATTTAGAAAAACCCTGGGTGCATATTTTGATTTGCTGGAAAATGCTAGTAACCCATAAATACATTGTGATAGGCCTGAACAAATCATGATAATTCCAAAAATTAGCCAGAACAGGCTATCTTCTCTCAAGCCAAAGCCTATCCCGACAATAGTATTTGATACTCCCGTGAACAAGAATATCCCTTTTGTCCATTCTACCGATAGTTCATTCCTAAGTCCTAATAGAATTGTCTTTTCCAATGCGATACTTTTGGATGAAAATAATCAGTTTTCTACTTATTTGCAAACAACTATTGGTGATGCCACAAAGACACAAAGGACACAAAGGTCTTATTAATCAAAGACCACTGTCTTGTTCTTGTAGACCAGCGTTTTCCTCTGCAGGTGGCTCCAGATGGCCCGTGAAAGTACGATCTTCTCAAGATCCTGGCCTTTTCGCACGAGTTCACTGACTGAATCTTTGTGTGAGATCTTGACCACATCCTGCTCTATGATAGGTCCGGCATCCAGGTCTTCTGTCACATAATGACTCGTAGCCCCGATGATCTTTACACCCCGCTCATAAGCCCGGTGGTAAGGTTTGGCCCCGGCAAAGGCAGGCAGGAACGAATGATGGATGTTGATGATCTTATGCGGATAGGCCCTGATAAATTCAGGACTCAGGATCTGCATATACCTGGCAAGGACAAGGAAATCAATCCGGTTTTTCTTTAGCAGTTCCAGCTGAGTCCTTTCAACATTGGCTTTATTCTCTTTATTGATCTCAAAGTGATGGAAAGGGATCTCATAGCGATCCGCCAGCGCCTGATGCCTGGTATGATTACTGATGATGAGCAGAATATCAATATTGTACTCTCCGGAATACTGCCTGGCCAGGATGTCGTACATGCAATGGGAGCTTCCGGAAACGAACAGGGCCATTCTCGGGCGCTTGTCCGTGAAGTGAAGTTCCCACTTCATATCATATGGCTTTGCTATCTTCTCCTCAAACACTTCCCTGATCTCATCCTTCGGAATATCAAACCCTTCCAGCTCCCAGTGAGCCCGCATGAAGAAGATGCCTTCCTGCTTCTCTACATGTTCGTCCAGGTCGATGATGTTTCCATTGTGATCCGCCAGAAACTGTGTGACGACGGCAATGAGACCTTTCCGGTCCCGGCAATGGATGAGTAATATGGCCTGATCAGTATTTTCCATTAAACACAAAAGGGCGTAAAAATAATCAATAATGGATGCGCAGATGGATCGACTTATATGCGATCGGACACCACCTCGAAATTTCTGGAAACTGTATTGCCTAGCTGATCGACTATGGTGATTTGATAATGCCCCCGTGCCAATTGTAGTGATTTTTTGTGATCACCCTGAGTTTCGCCGATATACTTTTCATTGATATGCCAGAAAAGGGCTGCGGACGGATCCTGATGTGAGGCTTCCACAACTACTTCCCCCATCGTTCCGCTGAGCTCCCTCGGAATATAAACTTTGGCATCCTGGTTGGGATAGTTGATGGCCAAACGATCATTTCTTTCCTGCATACAATCCGGATGCATGGGTGGAGAGCCCATGTAGGAAGGATTTGTCTTTTGATAATAATACCCCTGTACCGGAGGCAAAATGAAAAAAGATCTTGTGATTGTCTCCTCACCTTCATAACACGATCTATTGATCTGATATTCTCCCGAGTGGCTCATCCAGATCTTTTGGTGATAGTTGCAAAGCCCTGAGAATTCCGCCTTCGTTCCCACATCTGTCATCTTGGTTGAAACGCAGGCATCAGAGGCAAGCATCCCGGATTCGCTACAAACCTCTACAGGAAAAGAAAACGGTTTTAAGTCATTGAGCCAGTTTGGCGAATAATCCGACAACTTCAATAACTCCATAAGAACAGGCCCTGCAGACGAAAGACCAGTGAGTCCTGCCCTTCCCTCTCCATCGGCATTACCTACCCACACACCAACCAACACACTGCCATTGATTCCGATAGCCCAGGCATCCCTGAAACCAAAGCTTGTTCCGGTCTTCCAGGCGATCTGCTGGCTGGATGAGAAAGTCTCCCAGTTCTTTTCCTGGCCTGGCCTTGATAACTCCGTCATTGCGCTAAAAGTATTCCAGATACTTATTTCTTCCATTT
The DNA here is from genome assembly GCA_965243485.1 of Cyclobacteriaceae bacterium. Classification (GTDB taxonomy): domain Bacteria; phylum Bacteroidota; class Bacteroidia; order Cytophagales; family Cyclobacteriaceae; genus UBA7330. Next base: position 779,074 of record CBDEVP010000001.1, read on the forward strand.
CAATGTCCTTTCGCTCTTTGGGGGATATGTAAGAAATTTCGAGATTCTGCTCCATGGCCAGTTTCCTATACACACTGAAATAAGCTTGTGTGAGATCCCAGAGCTTAATCTCTGCACCACCGAGGATCATCGAAAGTCCATAGTGTCCCGGAGCCTCGCTCAAAGTGGTAAACCCCAGCTCCCTGAGGTCCTGGTGAAATTGCTCGTATTTGTAGGAACTGAGCAAATGGGTGAATGGAATGTTGAGAGACATCGAAAGCGCCTGATTTGCTTTGACGATCCCTTTATACCCAAGATCGAAATTCTTCGGGCTATAGCCTCCGAAAAAGGTGGGGATATCAGGAAGTATGGTTTCCGGAAGGATGATTCCTTTATCCATTGCTTTGACATACAGCAATGGTTTCAGTATGCTACCGGAACTTCTTGGTGCCTGGATCAGATCATTTTGAAATCCATCCGCTTCAGGGTCTGTGGTATTGCCGACATATGACAGCACGCGTCCATCCTGCAAATCAATGACCATCGCAGCCAGATTGTCCACACCATTTGACTTGAGAACCCTGTGTTTTCTCTCCACTAATTCAGTGGTCCTGGATTGCCAGTAGGCATCTATGGTTGTCCGGATCTGCCTTCCATGTACTGACTTGTTCAGAGTAGTCAAAAGGTGCGGTGCCAGTTGCGGAATTGAATGTGGGGTGGTAGGTAAGGGTTCATCGAGACTCAGCCGGTAGGTCAGGGTATCGATGATTTGTCTTTCCAAAAGTTTTTCGAGCAGAAGATCTCTTTTGGTCCTGAATGCATCAGAGCTTTTTCCCGGATAGATCACTCCCGGTTGATTCGGAAGCACAGCAAGGGCCGCACTTTCCGCCCAGCTAAGCATATGTGATGGTCTGCCAAAATACCTCCAGGAAGCCGCAGAAATACCTATTACATTGCCACCAAAGGGTGCGATGGACACATATTCATTGAGTATTTCTGCTTTGGAATGGTAAACCTCCAACCTTACGGCCATCCACATCTCGATCAGCTTCTGCACCCAGTCTCTCTTCTTCCCACGCAACATCCGGGCTAGCTGCATGGTAATGGTGCTGGCTCCGCTGACGATCTTGCCGGAGGTAATATTCAGATGTGCAGCCCTGAAAACCGAAACCGGATTGATGCCGGGATGCCAGTGAAAATACTCGTCCTCAAACAACAATATACACTTCTGAAGTTTATAAGGCACAGAGTCGGCTTTGGGAAATCTCCATTGCTCATCCGGAGCAATGGAAGCGCCCATCAGCTGGCCATTCCTGCCATAAATAACAGTTGATGCCTGATGATCGGGAACATCTACCGGTATGAAGAAAGTGCCCAGGCATATCAGAACAATCCCTGCGACCAGCTTTCTGTTTTGGTATGTGGCCTTTCTAATCATTCAGAAACCCGGATCCATCTTCCTGCATTTTTGGCCGATATGGTGGCATTATACATAGCCTCTGCCTGTATACCTGGCATGTAATACTGACCAGGGTAAGCAGCTGTAGCGCTTACTTTAAAAGTCTTTTTATCATTCCTTCCCAAATAAAAATAGGTGTAGATCCTGTCGTCCCGGATATCCTGAAAGTCAAACGGACTGAACCCCTCAGATTCCTGATCATTCAACCGATCATTCTGGATCTCCCATCCTGAGGGTAAAATATGTGTCAACGCAATATCCCGCACACCACCGAGGCTATAGTTGTTTTTCACATCTATCAGTATGTCGAAACTCTCTCCCAGCCTGATACTATCCGGATTCAGACTCCGGCCATTGATATCCACATATCTTACTGAAACGTTCAGACTGTTGCTTTCAACCGGCTCATCCCCCGGACGGGGAGTACCGGTAATCGTAACCGTCGCAAACATTGTCGCCTCTCCCTGGTTCGTGATCTTAAGACTTTCCAATGATCCGGGAGGTATCTCTGATTGATAGACGGCCTTCGTTGAAGTCCATTCAGTGGTTGTACTTCCATAACTGATCCTGGCATTGAGCGATTTATCAGACTGATTCGATTCCACGTATTTGGCGACAGCAAGCAAACAATAAGCAGTAGCCTGCGTGCTCATCCACCGATCATCCGATAAGCGATCTGAAATCTCTTTCAATACCTTAAATGATTCGGTCTTGTCTCCCATGTATACATAGGATTCAAGCAGAATGGCCATGTCACGTTCAAAGGAACCATAGGTATAGTAATAGTACTCGTAAGGTTGCTTTTTGATGGAACTCAAATTACGGTTAGCCATCAGCGATCTTGCAGCTTCCTTTTGTCCGATAGCGCCATATGCAGCAGCCAATTTAAAAACCGATTGCTCGGAGATCCCGGAAGTACTTCGCAGCCGGTTCATGGCACCAAGTTCAGGATAACCTGCAATGGCCAATGTAAACAAACGATAACTCTGGATGAGATCAGTTCCCTGATAGTCTACTGACATGGTCCAGTTCCTGGCCTGGCTACTCTGAAATTGTTTTAACCTGTTCATCATATCTGATGAAACCAGATATCCTTTTTTCTGGGCTTCGACAAGGAAATGATAAGCATAGGTAGTTCCCCAGCTGTTTGGGTCTCCCCCGCCAGGCCAATAAGATAAGCCACCTCCCGTAGATTGGAAACGTTTTAGTTTGTCAATAGCTACCCTGATGTTGTTTTCAATTTTAACCTTTTGCTCACTTGATAATTCTGTAACATCATCCAGGAATAGTTGGGGAAATACCGAAGAAACGGTCTGTTCGATGCATCCGTGAGGATACCTGATCAGGTAACCGAGCCTTCTTTCCAGGTTGATCGGGGGTATTGAAGCCAGCTCAAGAGTTACCGTATTGGTGCCCTCCATCCCAAAGAGTTTCCCGGTAGCGGTAATGGTCTTGCCTTGTTCGACCGGTGTCACACTCACCGTGGTCTGAGGATTGTTAGGAGATCGGGAAAGCATATTTATTTCATGCGTTGCGGTCTCTTTACCGGAGGAAGCTGTGATGACCACCTTTCCTGTACCAAGCTTATCAGCGACCTGAAGGTCATAGTAAATAGTACCGCCTGACCCACTTAATTGTATGGTTTTGTTATTCTGACCACTCACACTGAGAACACCAGATGCCTCCACAGTTATTTTGGCATTTTTGATCTGATCCTCATATTTAAAAACATTCACGGGAAGACTTACTTTTTCCCCGGGACCAACAACTCTTGGCAAGGTGCCCAATACCATAAGTGGTTTCACAACAGGAGTTGCCTTTTCTGCACTGCCATAGGCTCCATTCATACCTGCCACTAACATGGTCTTCACTGACCCGATATACTGGGGCATGGTAAATGTATGCTGCTTTGTTTTTCCTGCTTCCAGGTAGAAAGGCCCCATGAACTGTACTACCGGTTTAAATCTGTTTTCCTGTTGCTTATCCTGATCATCAAGTCCGCCTTCTCCACCTCCGATGGCAAGGAGCCGTTCGAGTTTGCCACCGTAAGCACCGATCACATCTTTGTACATATCCCAGGTCTTTACACCAATTGCTTCTCTGGTGAAGAAATGATTCCAAGGATCCGGTGTCTGAAAATTGGTGATGTCCAATAATCCTTCATCGACGATGGCCAGGGTATATGCCATGGGCCGTTTGTTCGACTCTGATACTGTGATAGTAACCGGTTCATTAGGGGCCAGTTTATCAGGCATACTGAGCTCCGGAGCAAGCTTTGTCTCAGGATCAAAGACCTTTACGTTGGTGATTCCATATAATCTGATAGGCAGATCATTCACCGTTTGACCATGAGGTTGCAGGAGTGTGGCATGAACATATACATTAGGAGCCATCTCAGGGGTCACATCAAGGGTATATGAAGTCCATTCACGCTCCGTTTTAATCCATGTATTATCAAGCACAGAGCTTCCATTCTCCAGGCTGATCAGTGCCTGTCCTTCCAGACTTCCCCTCATGGTGATCGTCATTTTCTCACCTACGGCGTACTCCTCTTTGTCAGTACTTATCTGCAGTAATGTAGAACCCAGGGCATTATCGTCGGAATCTCCATACCAGCTGGTATAAAAGACCTTGCTGGCGGAATGTCCCGAGACGGGATCTTTAAAAACTGCGATATAACGACCCCAGTCCGGACTTTTGATCTCAAAGTTGACCTTTCCTTTTCCTGCTACGGTATTGAATTTATTTGAAAGTACCCTGGTAGCATATCTTGAAGAAAGATAATTCGTTGTATAATCATCTGCCTGATCCCACCACCATCGCCAATTGAGCTTATAAAGTTGAAATACCAGTCCCTGTCTTGCCGCCGGCTTGCCATTGGCATCTAATGTAACCACCTCAAATTGTTGTAGCTTGTCCCTTTCTATACGGTATCCATTTTCGGAGGTGATCAGGTTAATCCCCACAAAAGATTGATACGGATAGTATCCTATGGTTTTTGAACTGATGCTGAAACCGCCACCCGGTTCGAAGATTTTGGTATTCAGGACAGCCTTGAGCGCGCCGGGAGATGTAGATTCAGCGGATAATGGCAAATTGAAAGTCGCATCCCCATCCTGGTCGAGCTGACCTGCAAAAATGAGCTCAGGTTCATGATAAAAGCTTTTTGTATTGTCATCAAATTCATATTGTGCAAATCCCTCAAATGTGGTGTTGGTCTCTGAAAGTCGGAGTTAGGTCTCAGCTTTCAGGTTACCTGCTGTCAGGCCTGTCAGCCAGTTGGCATGTAGTTTTCCGGTGAGCGACCGGTTTAAATAAGTGATCTTTTCTACCCCAAGGTCAAGATCAATTTTCAGCCGGTTTGGTTTGATGGTTTCAATCTTGACCGTTTTTACAAACTCGTTGTTTCCAACTGAAAAAGTAGCCCACCAATTACCTGTGAGGTCATCAGGTTCTGTTTTGGTTTGAAAAGTATAAAGGCCGTTGATGCCATTCGTTTTTACCTGCCTGTCTTTCACATTTCCCCTGGGATCATGCAATTCCATGACGATCGGATGGTCTGCCGGAATTTTTTGGTCAGGATCTTCAAGCATAAAGCTCAGGTAGATGTTGTTGCCGGGCCGCCACACGCCCCGTTCTCCATATGCAAAACCTTTGAGGTTTCCTTCAACCCGAGTTCCGGAAACATCGAAATTGCTCATGGAAAGCGATTCATTGTCTGCAAGTTTCAGATAAGACTTCTGGCCATTGCTTTCAGCAATAATCAGAAATGGTCTTCTTTCCGGCTGAAAAACAATGTTGCCTATGGCATCCGTCACTCCATTTGCCAGCTCTCTAAGCTGAAAATCAAATACTTTAACATTGGCCTCTATAGGTTGGGCAGTCACCATGTTTGTGGTGTAAACCAGCAGCTTATTGTCTCCCCCAATTTTGGCGATGAGCCCAAGGTCAGTAGCTAACAAACTGGTTGTAGCAAACCTGTTGCTCGTATAATAGGACACATCGCAGGGATTTTCCCGTTGCTCCCACTGGTAACCCTTCGGGTATCGATATTCCCATAAATTGCCCCATTCATCAAACCCATCGTCCTGGTGTATGCTCCAGCTTTCCCTTTGTTCAACCTCATTCGGGTCTGTTTCCATAGGTGTGCTACATGGAAAATTCGTATCCTCCGGTCTGAAACCGATCCTAATCTGATAAAGTGCGCCTCTTTCTGATTCAAACAAAGTGGCCAGATCCAGTGTAAAGCGATTCCATATACTTAGGCTGCCGGCCTTTTCTTCCAGGGATATTTTCTTACTGATGATCCTTTGACCGACCCTTTTCAGCTGACTATCTCCGTTCACAGAATTAGTTTGAAAAAATTGCGGAAGGCTGTCCTCGAAGATTTTGATCACTTCGACCTGCACGGCCTTCAGGTTCACTGCCTCAAAAGGCAGCACAAGCCCCTGGGTGGAGGGTAAAATGGTTCCATTACCCAATAGCTTTATCTGGGGTTTTTCAGGTTCAAAGGCGACATACCTCACCTGAGGTTCGCCCAACGTTTTTCCACCCGAATTTCTAATTCCTTCGAAGATCTCCAGTTTCTTTGTTCCCGTGGTATTGGGAGCTACATAAACTTTCAACTCATTGCCATTGATCACCAGTCTTGGATCGTCCATTCCTTCCAACCTGATGAGGCCATCCAATTTCTGACTGGCATCCAGGGGATCAGAAAAGAATATGGAGAGTAGTGGGTTATCAGAAATATCTACCCGGGTCGAGATCACCGAAAAAGCCTCTATGGATGGAATGGTAACATTAAGATCCACAACTTTACTCAGACCTATCGGTTTACCGGAACCCCGCACCAGCAGGGTTCTGTCTTTTTCACTTCTCTGCAAACCGGAAACTGCAAACCGGTGTGTGGTTGCGCTCATGTGCTGCCAGTTGATCGTAACCCCTTCATCGATCTGGATCATTTTCTCTATGGCCTCGTTTTCTTCAAAATCAGCTGTAGTCACCAGGCCATCAAATTCTATCAGGTTAGGCTGAGAGGGATCAGGGGTCTGAATGGTATTGACCTCTACAGTAAAATCCTGTTCAATGATTTCAACTCTGAACAAAAATTCGTTTAATTCTTCCGGTACGTCAACCAGTGTATTCAGCTTCAATTTAAAAAGGTACTTTTTGCCGGAGGCCAGTTGATTTTCCGGGGCCACAACAATTGTGTGAGCATCTGTCTTTACAATGGATCCCCGAAAAGACGGATCAATGTCAAAAAGCTCATTTAGCTCCAGGTCTGCCGGAAGATTTACATTCTCCGAAAATCGGACACTGATATTGTCTTTCTTGGAAATCAGACCGTCTGTATGGCTCAAAATGTATTCTCCGAAACGAGAGTCATTGACGATAATTTCGGTGTCTCCGCCTTTGTCTGATCCGCAACTGAACAATAATGCTAAAATAAAAGGCAGGGCGGAACGGGTAATTTTCATGAGGTTAGTGATTAGGTTGCCCCATAAAGTTGTAAAAATGCCGGATTAAAAAGACGTTATTTGTCGTAAATATTTAACAATCCCCTGATTGGACAAAGATATTCCGTTTGAGTCCCTGGTACTTTGTCCTTTTCACAGCAGATTTCCGGAAGACTTTTTTAAATACTTCTTCCGTCAATTCTTTCCAATCGTTCTTAGAAAATCCCTGCCATCCACCTGGTTCAAAAGCAGGCTCCTGGTGTGTTTTGGAAAACCTGTTCCACGGACATACATCCTGGCATATATCACAGCCAAAGATCCATCCCTCCATTTTGTTGTGGAATTCCTTTGGGATCTCCTCTTTCAGTTCAATGGTCAGATAGGAGATACACCGGCTTCCATCCACCACATAGGGTTCGGGGATCGCATCTGTCGGACAGGCATCCATGCAGGCGGTACATGTGCCGCAATGGTCTTTGACAGGCCCGTCAGGATTGAGGTCCAGGTCCAGGATCAGTTCAGCCAGGAAGAAAAAGCTGCCTTGTTGCCTGTTGAGTAGCAATGAGTTTTTTCCGACCCATCCAATACCTGACTTCGCCGCCCAGGCCCGCTCATGGACCGGCGCGGAATCCACGAATGCGCGACCATCAATCTCTCCGATCTCCTCTCTCAGTTTTTCAATGTAAATTTTGAGTTTGTCTTTGATCACAAAGTGGTAATCCTTGCCATAGGCGTACTTGGCGATCTTAAAATTTCTTTCAGAAGCGAAATCCTCTTTCGGAAAATAGTTGTAGACCAGTGAGACCACCGATTTTGCACCGGGGACAAGCTTGGTTGGATCGAGTCGTTTGTCAAAATGATTCTCCAGGTATGACATCTTCCCCTGGTAATTTCTTTTTAGCCATTCCTCCAGCCGGGGGGCCTCCTCTTCGAGAAATTCTGCTTTGGAGATCCCACAAAAAGAAAATCCCAGGTCAGCAGCTATTTGCTTTATCAAATATGTGTGTTTGTCCCTGATGGCTAAAGATCGAATTTTATTCCCTGAGCCAGCGGAAGCTGATCCGAATAATTGATGGTATTGGTTTGACGCCTCATGTAGGCCTTCCAGGCGTCGGAGCCTGACTCACGGCCGCCGCCTGTTTCTTTTTCACCACCAAATGCACCACCGATCTCGGCACCGGAGGTCCCAATATTCACATTTGCGATGCCGCAATCCGAACCGGCGTGGGATAAGAACAATTCTGACTCCCTCAGATTGTCTGTAAGGATGGCTGATGAAAGTCCCTGGGGAACCGCATTTTGCTTTTCAATGGCTTCTTCAATGGTTTTGTATCTGATCAAATAAAGGATAGGTGCAAAGGTCTCGCTACATACCATCGGATATTCATTTTCAACTTCGTAAACAGCAGGCATCACATAGCAGCCGGACTCAAGGCCCTTACCCGAAAGTACTTCTCCATCAATGACAGCTTTTCCGCCCTCAATTTTGATTTGCCTGATGGCTTCCGTGTAATTTTTCACGGCGTCCTGGTCGATTAATGGACCCACATGAACTGAAGTATCCAAAGGATCCCCAATCTTTAGCTGCCCATACGCTTTTATCAATCGCTGTTTTACTTCTTCAAATATACTTTCATGAATGATCAGGCGTCTGGTGGTGGTACATCGCTGACCCGCTGTGCCAACTGAGCCAAAAACCACTCCGGGAAGGGTCGTATCCAGATCAGCATGCTGACTGATGATGATCGCATTATTGCCTCCCAACTCGAGAATGGTTTTGCCCAGCCGTGCTCCGACGGTTTTGCCAACCTCTTTTCCCATACGGGTGGAGCCAGTTGCTGATATAAGGGGAATGCGGCTATCCTCTGCGAGCCATTGACCCACCTTGGAATCCCCCATGATCAAATTGCTGACCGCATAGTCAATGTTGTTTTGCTGAAAGACTTTCTGCACGATCTTCTGACAGGCAATGGCTGTGAGCGGCACCTTTTCAGAAGGCTTCCAAACCGTCACATCCCCGCATACCCAGGCGATGGCAGCATTCCATGACCAGACAGCCACAGGAAAATTAAAGGCAGAAATGATGCCTACAACACCGAGGGGATGCCATTGTTCATACATCCGGTGACCTGGTCTTTCCGAATGCATGGTCAATCCGTAAAGCTGCCGGGACAATCCGACGGCAAAATCGCAGATATCGATCATCTCCTGTACCTCTCCCAATCCTTCCTGAAGCGATTTGCCCATCTCATAGGAAACGAGTCTCCCGAGATCTTCCTTCTTGAGACGGAGCGAATCACCTATTTGTCTGACAATTTCTCCTCTTCGTGGAGCAGGAACCAGTCTCCATTTTTTGAATGTCTCATCCGCATTCGAAATGACCTTGTCATAGTGGTCCCTTGAAGTTGGGATCACAGAAGCAATCAACTTCCCGTCAACGGGAGAGATGGAATCGATTTGATCTTTTCCGTTTTCCAACCAAAGTTGTCCGGCTGAAGTCCCCGGGTTCAGTTTAGTTATGCCCAGGTTTTTAAGAATCTCCTGAATTGAGGGATGCTTCATATACCTATCAAAATTACTGGTTTGTTTCGGAATTCCCAGCAATGAAAAAGGCCATCCACCGGGTAGGTGAATGACCTTGTTTTCAAACTAACCTAACCTAACCTTTTATTACCAACCAATACCGTAATAAGCTTTTTCACCATTAGGATAGAGTCCTTCTATGAGTATGCCTTCGCCCCTTGCACCTCTTAGTGCGCTGGAGAGGTCTTCAGGTGTCCGGATGTCCCTTTTATCAATCTTAGTGATAATAAACTCTTCCTTGATACCAGCCTGCTTCCATTTTCCTTCACCAATGGAGCTGATCTGTACACCACCTTCAATACCTAATTTATCTTTAAGCCTGTCATTGACAGGTGCTAGCTTTGCTCCTTCTATTTCAATGACGCTGGAGGTAGTGACCACCTGTGTTGAATCAAAAATATTTTTCAGTTTGGCTTTAGTGGTGTAAGTTTTTCCATCCCTGACATAGGTAACAGAAATAACATCGCCAGGCCGGTTAAGCGCTACCTGCTCCTGAAGTTGTGCAACGTTAGTTACCGGCTTTTCATCGATGGCAATGATGATGTCACTTTGCTTAATTCCTGCCTCTTTGGCCGCTGAATTATCACCTACTCCTGCTACATATACTCCCCTCAATACTTCAGCATTGTGCTCTTTGGCAAGGGTAGCATTCATATCCTGGATGTTGATACCCAGCAGAGGTCTCTGCACGGCTCCATAATCCTTCAGATCTGCGATCACCTTTTTGACAAGTGTGGTCGGTACAGCAAAAGAATATCCTGCAAAAGCACCTGTAGGAGATGCAATGGCGGTATTTATACCCACCAGTTCGCCTTTAAGGTTTACGAGTGCTCCACCACTGTTCCCCGGGTTTACCGCGGCATCTGTCTGAATAAATGATTCAATCTGAGTATTTCGATCCCTGCTACCCAGGATACCTATGTTTCGCCCCTTGGCACTTACAATACCAGCTGTAACCGTGGAACGGAAGGCAAACGGATTACCGATCGCCAGAACCCACTCTCCAACCTGAATACTTTCAGAATTACCAAAAGCCATTGTAGGCAAATTCTCAGCCTTTATTTTGATCAGCGCAATATCCGTATCCGGATCTGTTCCCACAATCTCGGCTTCATAACTTCGATTATCACTGAGTACAACTTCAATTTCAGAGGATTCCTCCACTACGTGATTATTTGTGGCGATATATCCATCTTCGGAAACAATCACTCCCGAACCAGCACCTTGTCTTTCTCTGGGAGTCGGCTGGCTGCGTTCGCCATAATAATCCCTGAAAAACTCCTGAATAGGATTGTGATATTCACTTACTTCAGCGGAATAGGTTGTCCTGATATGGACAACTGCCGGTGTAGCAGCCTTCGCAGCATATACGAAGTTCAAACCTTCCGGCACTACGAAATCCGCCGAATCAAAAACGTAATTGGTAAAACTTACCGGATTGGCGCTGCCACTGGTCGGCACCACCATATTATTTGCATCCGGAGCAATGATCGAATAGCCACCTATGGCGATAATCCCTCCAAGAAATGAGGAAAATATCATGGCTAATATTGTGTTCCTTTTATTCATCTTCACCTTCTTTTTTTAATTCTTATTTCAAAAAATTTAAAATTTTTGCTGATAATTAGGTTAAACTGGTTTAATCGAAATTTTGATACAGTAGGTTAACAATATTTAACGAAAGCATCTTAAATCCGAAGGATACAAAAGAAAAAAGGCAGGCGAAAGCCTACCCTTTCTCTTCATCTATACTCAAGTTTACTTAATTGAAATGGTCTTCTGAGAAACTTTCTTGTCATCCTTAGGGACAGTCACAGTCAGGATACCATCCTTATAGGAGGCATCAATCTTATCTGTATTCACTGCATCCGGCAGGTAGAAAGACCTGCTGAATGTTCCGTAGTGACTTTCCACTGTGTGATAATTCTTTTCTTTTTTCTCATTCTCAAATTTCCTTTCTCCACTTACTGTCAACCGGTCATTGTCAACATTGATGTGGATATCTTCTTTTCTCATTCCAGGAATATGAAACTGAATTTCAAACTCTTTGTTTGTTTCAGCTACATCAACTGTTGGTGAATAACGATTTCCACTAAACATTTCATCGTTGAAAAATCTGTCGAAAAAGCTACCAAAAGTACCTGGTACGTAATCGTTGGGCTTATATTTAATCAGTGTCATTGTATTAAGTATTTTTTTGTTTTACATCAAATTCACTACCTAAGAATCGAATTCTATGCCAATAGCCGGAAAGTGCTTTTACTCAAAATTTTCATGTCATAATGGCTGATTATTTGTGATTTCACCAAAAAATGACATGTCATAATGTCTTAATTTGACATTTAAGATGATTATTAAGGACCCATTATTTATCTTCAAACCCCTAACTCTATGATGATGAAAAATCCTTCTATTCTTCTGGTTCTGATTTTATTTCCTCTTATAAGTTTCGGGCAATTCCAGCCCAATTATGATGAAGACAAGATCTTAAAATACGAGCTTCCCGAAATACTGCATTCGCAGAAATTTGGTGAAATAAAATCAGTGAAGGACTGGGAGGAAAAAAGACGGCCGGAGATCCTCGCACTATTTGCCGACCAGATGTATGGTAAAGTACCGGAAGTGCCTTATTCTCTGGATTTTAAAACTAAGAAGGAAAAGATTTCCATACTGAACGGACAGGCCACACTCAAGGAAGTAATAGTTACCATCAATACAGCCAAGGGTTCCCTGTCTTACAACCTGTTGATCATTACTCCAACGAGTCCGGGACCACACCCTTGTTTTCTGACCATCAATTTTTATGGGAACCAGACTTTGCTCGATGATAAAAACATTACCATTAGTGATGCATGGGCCAGAAACAATGAAGACTTTGGAGTGATCAACAACAAAGCGACCGAAGCCTCCCGGGGTGTTCGGACCAGCCGATGGGATATAGATGCGATGGTAAACCGGGGTTACGCCCTGGCAAGTGTATACTACGGAGAGCTCGATCCGGATTATGATGATGGCTTTCAAAATGGTCTGCACCCCCTTTTTTACAAGGATGGTCAGTCAAAACCTGAGCCGGACGAGTGGGGAAGTATTGGTGCCTGGGCTTTTGGACTCAGCAGGGCTATGGATTACCTGGAAACTGATCCTTTGATTGACAATGAAAAAGTAGCGGTCATGGGACATTCCCGACTGGGGAAGACCTCTTTGTGGGCGGGAGTGACAGACCAGCGTTTTGCCCTGGTCATCTCCAATGATTCCGGATGCGGAGGGGCGGCTTTGTCCAGAAGGGCCTTCGGTGAAACGGTTGGGCGGATAAATAATGCCTTTCCCCACTGGTTCAATGATAATTTTACCAAATACAATGAAAATGAATCTGCATTACCGATGGATCAGCACATGTTGCTGGCGCTGGCAGCTCCCAGGGCATTGTATGTGGCCAGTGCGGTTGAAGACCGGTGGGCTGACCCAAAAGGTGAGTTTTTATCGACCTATCATGCCCACCCGGCCTATAAACTTTATGGCTTAAAGGCAATCTCAGATCCAAAAATGCCTAAAGTAGATCAGCCGAAAGTGGTTGGGATGACAGGATATCATGTGAGATCGGGCGGGCATGACGTGACAGACTATGACTGGGCTCGCTATATGGATTTTGCGGATAAGGTATTTAAATAAGCCACAGTAAACTAAGCCAGATCTCCTACGATTTTTTTGCCGTGATAGGCTGAGGCACCAATCATTTGGTGGATCTCATCCAGATTTTCGCGAGTCACTTTCCCGCAGGCAATCAGCTCTATTGGAGCAGCTTTACTCACCATTTCCTGCAACACCTTGACACCCTCTTTTGCAGTTGCTGCCTTGCCTGAGGTCAATACTGAAGTGACCCCTGTTGTCTTAAGTTTGAGCAATTCAGATACGGGATCATCGCAGGTATCGATGGCTTTGTGGATTGTTACCTTAAGTGGTTTGGAAATCGCGGCCAGGTAAGAAATGGTACTCAGATCAAGTTGATTTTCTTTTGTACAGATACCAAAAACAACACCTTCCACACCTATCTCTTTGCAAAGTGTAATGGTTCGTTTCATTTGATCAATCTCCTGATCCGAATAGATGAAATCACCGGCCCTTGGCCTTACCATGACTCGAACCGGGATCTTAAGTGTTTCCTTCACCCGCCTGATCAATGATTCTGAAGGCGTAAGACCATCATTGGCCAGGTCTGCGCACAATTCTATTCTGTCAGCACCCTGTCGTTCTGCCCGGATAGATTGGTCATATGATTCAACACAAGCTTCTTTGAGGTAATTACCCGTCATCATCATTAGTTAAAATAATCACTTGAGGTTCTTGGCAGATTTGATCTCATTTATATCATTGCTTCTGATAGCATAAGTAAATCCACCTCTTAGTCCAAAGGCACCGTAATTTCCATTGACATCAAGAGCCAGGAATCCGATCTGAACATCCCTCCCCTTGCTTTTTTTGTTGATCCTTTTGACAATGGCCTCACAGGCTTCCTGCGGGCTCATCCCACTCCGCATCAACTCCACCACCACGGCACTTCCTGCTGTTCGAATGACTTCCTCTCCCATCCCCGTGGCACAGGCACCACCTACTTCCTGGTCGACAAATAATCCTGCTCCAATAATGGGTGAATCTCCAACCCGACCATGATATTTATAGGAAAGTCCACTCGTCGTGCACGCACCTGCTATGATCCCGTTTTGATCAATGGCCAAAGTGCTGATGGTATCATGATTCTCTATGTTGATCTTTGGTTTGTAGTCGGACCTTTTCAACCAGTTTTGATAATCCCTTTTCGACGCTTCGGTCAGCAGATCAACTTCCTGAAAGCCATTCTCCAGGGCGAACTTTTTTGCACCGGCGCCTGCCAGCATCACATGGGGTGTGATATCCATCACTTTTCTGGCCACGGCAATAGGATTTTCTATGTCTTGCAGAAAAGCGACTGATCCGCAGGATCCATCGCCCTTCATGATGCAGGCATCCAGTGTGACAACACCATCACGGTCCGGGAACCCGCCTACGCCCACTGTTCTCACATCGGGATCCGACTCCACGACCATGACCCCCTGCTGTACTGCTTCAATGGCATCGGCACCCTCCATCAATAGCTTAAATCCCACATCATTGGCACGGGCTCCATGATCCCAGGTGGAGATGATGATCGGTTTGGTCATATTACCGGAAGAACCGGATGTCTTTGCGATGGGCAGTGTAACAGCAGAGGCTACCAACGAACCTGTCTTAATAAATTCACGCCGCCTGTACTTTTTTGATCTAAATGTTGTATTCATAATTTATTGATTCCAGTTCGTAAAAAATGAAAGGCAAGACCAATGCTTCCCCAAATCAGGATTGGGTATATCTGCTAAAATGCGAATTTCAGATTCTTTTGCCGATATGTATGATGCTATCAATAATTTTAACGCATCGTTTAGCAATGGGATCAATCTGAAATGAAAGTTATTATATTCTTTTTATTCGTTAGCCTGAGTTTCCAAATTTCTGGACAGGAAGTTACGAATTATGTCAATCCGTTCATCGGTACGTCAAATTACGGAGCCACGCATCCGGGTGCCAATTTTCCTCATGGGATGGTTTCTGTATCTCCTTTCAACGTGGCACACAAAAAGGATGAATTGAACAAGTTCGAAAAAGATTCCGAATGGCATTCCAGGCCTTATGTCTTTGAAAACAAATACCTGACAGGATTCAGTCATTTAAATCTGAGCGGTGTCGGTTGCCCGGATTTGGGGAGCATTCTATTGATGCCTACTACCGGTACACTGGAATTTGATCCGGAAAAATATGGGAGTACTTATTCTGATGAGCAGGCTGGTCCCGGATACTACACCAGCAAACTCTCCAAATATGATGTAACTGCTGAAGTTACGAGTACCCTTCGTACAGGTCTAAGTCGTTACACTTTTCCGGCCGGAGAATCACATATCCTGCTAAACCTGGGGCTTGGTCTCACGAATGAAACCGGTGGAAGCTTAAGGATCAATTCACCTACAGAAGTTGAAGGGTTTAAAACTTTTGGCACTTTCTGCTACAGTGATGAGGATGTAAGACCGGTATATTTCGTCATGCAATTGAGCAAGGCCCCGAAAGCATTTGGTGTCTGGAAAAAGATGCCGGAATACAAAGGGGTAGAAGGAGACTGGATCGGATACAACAATACCTATAAACCATACCACGGATATCTGTATCCCATGGCCGGAGATAATGTTGGAGCTTATTTTTCCTATGAAACTTCAAATGGTGAGCAGATCGAAGTTAAGGTAGGCATTTCCTATGTAAGCATAGAGAATGCGAGAGAAAACCTGGATGCTGAACAGCCAGGATTTGACTTTGAAGGGACGAGGTCGGCCAATGAACAAAAATGGAATGACCTTCTGGGAAGGGTACAGATCAAATCGGAAGATAATGACGCAAAAACGATCTTTTATACCGCTTTATATCATAACCTGATCCATCCCAACATCATCAACGATGTGAATGGAGAATATCCCCTCATGTCTTCAGCAGGTACCGGAAAGACAGCCGGCAACAGGTATACGGTTTTTTCGTTATGGGATACCTACAGAAATGTACACCCATTACTGAGTCTGATCTACCCTGAAATTCAGTCTGACATGGTCAATACCATGGTCGACATGTACAAGGAAAGCGGCTGGCTTCCTAAATGGGAGCTCATGGCGATGGAAACGGATGTGATGGTTGGGGACCCGGCAACACCGGTAATCACAGATACTTACTTACGAGGCATCAGGGATTTTGACGTTCAGGCAGCTTACGAAGCGATCAAAAAAGCCTCCGACACCCAGGAAAGCATGAATAAACTCAGACCCGGAATAGACGCCTACAACAGGCTGGGTTATGTGCCTGTTGATACAGCAGAAATCTGGGGAGGGAGTGTTTCCACATCACTTGAATATTACATTGCGGACTGGAACATTGCTCAGCTAGCTTCTGAGCTTGGGTATCAGAAAGATGTAAAGAAATACCTGGACAAGTCTCTGGGTTATAAAAATCTATTTGACAAAACAACCGGCATGCTCCGACCAAAATATGCCAATGGAGAATGGATTGATAATTTCGATCCCGAAAAAGGTAAGAATTTTGAACCCGTAGTGGGGTATGTGGAAGGAAATGCCTGGCAATACCGGTTTTATGTGCCTCATGACATCAAGGGTTTAATCAAATTACTTGGCGGGGAGCGACAGTTTGAAAAACAATTATACGAGCTTTTCGATACTGATAATTACGACATGGCCAATGAGCCAGACATTACGTTTCCTTACCTCTTCAACTATATTCCAGGCAAGGAACTTCCAACACAACTTCACGTGAATCAGCTGATCAATAAATACTATAAGAATGCTCCTGATGGTATCCCGGGCAACGATGATACCGGATCACTTTCCGCCTGGGTGGTTTTTAGCATGCTGGGAATCTATCCGGTATGCCCCGGAGATATGGATTATGCGATCACCACTCCCTATTTTGAAAAGGTATCCATTCAATTGAGTGACGAATATTACTCAGGAAAAGAACTTGTGATCAATGCTCCGAGGCTATCGGAAAAGTCAGGATTTATCAAAAAGATGGATTTTAATGGAAAACCAGTGATGGATTTTTTCATTGGCCATCAATGGCTGACCCGGGGCGGTACTTTCAATTTTGAACTGACAGAATTGAAAATATCAAAATAATCATCCTCTCTATTTGGTAGCTGTCACTCTATAAATTCCTTCACTGAACACTTCCCAATGCTCATCGGTCATTCGCTCAGGAGTGAAAAGGCAGATACCAGCTGCTCCATTCTCCATGGATTCCCTGATCGCATCGCCAAGTTCGGCAGGGATCAACCCATGATTTTCCGGATCATTCTGCTCAGACTTATTTTCCGGGGTAGGACAAATGAACAACCCACTAAATACTGGTTTGTCAACAGCTGTTGTGGCCTCATTGGTGACTTCACCAATCCACTCCGTATCTTCCAGGTAGAAATCGTTGTAATTCATGGGGAAGAAAGCATCGAGATCCCATTGATCCCACTCCTGTCGAACAATCTTTTTAGCAACTGAACCTGGTCCAGGAAAAACTGCAGCATTAATTTCTTTACCTTTTGTCCGAATGGTATCTGCCAGTCTATTGACAATACCTGTGATCAGATCGTACCGGTATTGCTTCCATTCCTCCACCGAAGAGGGGTCCTCCATTGATTTTATGTCTATCCCGGTTTTCTGCTTAAAATCTCCCGTACAATCATCGCAATAACAATAATCATATTGCGGATATTCACGGTCCATCACCAGACCGTATTTGTCCCAAAGTCCCCTGGCAAGGATCACATCCGGAAAACGGATATAGTCCAGGTGGATCGCATCCACTTCCTCCACTGCTGCAACTTTCAAATACATATTCTCTAAAAACTGATAAGTGCCTGCTTTACTTGGACACAAAAACTTATAGTATTCGACATACGCAGGTTTGGTGTAAGCAGATTCTCCTAATCCGTTGATTGCATACCAGCTGGTATCAATGCCCGGTTTAGGCGACTGCACCATGGTAGGTATCCAGGTATGAAATGCGAGCCCAGCCTCCCTGGCAATTTTTCCAACCCTGGCATAAACGGCAGGGTCCTGACCTCCATTATACATCAGGGCATCAATACCTTTTGACCTGTAATCTTCAAATTTGCTTCTGATCTCCGCATCAGTTGCTTTTCCCGGTCCACCCGTCCAGGCATAAACCGGTATTTTTGATTTGGACTCCTTATTTGATGTATCAGTAGCGCACCCCAGGAATAAAAGGATGACTCCGATATACAGTATTATTCGCATCGCCTATATTTTTTATTGTGCTGCCTCGTAAATTGCATCCAGTAAGCTCCCGGACTCTTTGGTATCATTTCCCAGTTGCCAAAACATGATGCCTCCCAAACCCTTATCAATGGTATATTCGGTCTTTAATCTGACCGATACGGTATCATCATAGGATACCATGATGCTGTCTCTGGCGTTGTAAAGATATGGCGCTTTGGCATCCTCATCCCAGTATCTTACAAAATTGCTGTCGGGCTCAAACTCCTTCCTGATGTGGGAATAACCACTCCAACCTATATGTATGCCGCCACTTAATTGATATAGTCCGTTATTTTCAGGAGGTACACCCTTCCATGCACGACCATAGAATGCAGAACCGATCACCAACTTTTTCGGATTAACTCCCATTTCGATGAGAAAGTCCACGATTTTTTCGGCTGAGCGGGGGTTGGGGTCTTTCAGCCTGCCTGTCTGATACAGACTATCCATATGTTCCCCGAAAGGTGTTCCTTCCATAGCGTCATAGCTGACTGCTCCAAGCGGAGTATGGTGGCCTGTGTAAATTGAATTTCCCGACACCTGATCATAGGTCATGATGTTGGTGTAATCAACATATGGCATCACCTTATCCATTTCTATGTTATCAAAATACCTTTTCCATCCAGCCGAAGCAAATGTTAGCGTCTGGGGTCTCCCGGTTTTATCCAGGACTTCCCTAAGCCCTTTCATCAATTCCGTAAAATTTTCCTTGTCTTCAGGCCGTGCTTTGGTGCCTGCCCCGGAGATACTGGGATACTCCCAGTCCATATCAAGACCGTCCAGTTGATATTCCTGGATAAATTCGAAGGCACTCTGTATAAACTTCTGCCTGGATTCCGCAGTTAGGGCCATGTCTGAAAAACCATCAGCGCCCCATCCGCCACAGGCGATCATTACCTTGAGGTCCGGATTTCTTGATTTTTGTTCCACCAATTGCCTGAGCTTCGGACCCGCCTCCTCAGGTCTTCTGAATTTCATCTCCCCATCGATCACATGGGTGAAAGAATAAATGATGTGCGTAAGCTTCTCCACAGGGATCTTTGTGGGTTGATAGTCTCTTTCAGGAACATAATAGGCCATCACAACCGGTCCCTTGTCGGTAGAAGTTTCTGATGGTGAGCCGCATGAAAAAACCATGAGCATAAGTAAAGCGAGAATCCAGTTCTTCTGCATTGATATTTTACTTAAAATAAACCATCAAAACTAAAATAATCTTAGTAAGATAGAAGTATCATTGACTAATTTGTAGTCATTTCTTGATTCTTTTGAATCGGAATGAAGTTGGAGATGATAATTAAGGCAACTCTATTACCCTGAGGTTCCTGAAATGGATTTCCGCTCCTTCGGATTCCAGACACATGTAACCCTTTCTTTGGGTCGACTTGCTAATCCCATTGACAAACTTACCATTGACAGAAAGTTTGATCTCGCCATCCACACAGACTACATCGTACGTGTTCCACTCACCTCTGGGCTTGCACCTGTTCTCAATGGATTTGCTGCGGGTACCCCGCGGGTTATCAGGTACCGTTTCCACGCCTCCCACTCCAAATAACTCGCCATGTACATAGGCAATGGGTGGTTTTTCTCCATTGCGCATGTTCAGATTTACCCAGTCCAGCTCAAGCATCTGAACCTCGACCCCATCAGGAAGCCGGTTATCGCCAGGCTCGGCCTTACTCCACATAAACATACCCGAATTTCCTCCCGGCTCCATATGCATCCATTCTACATGTAGAATATAATTTTCAAAATGCCGGCCGCTGCGAACCACGCCGATGGGATTTCCATAGCATACCAGGATACTGTCGCGGTGTTCCCAGGTGGCTTTTTCCGTATTTACATTAAACCATGTTATTTTTTCAGTATCATCGCTTCCCAGTTCTATGGCGCGACTCAGTGGAATGACTTCTCCAAATTCAAATAAAAACTCCTGCGCATTACTGTAAGTATTCATCAGCAGGATCAAAAAGGCGATCAAATATCCTCTCATATGCAGGTCAATAGATCAGTGAAGTTTTGGTGATGCCAGGTACAGCTACCTCCGATCCTCCCCACTTGAGATCCCAGGCATAATCATCAATACCCGGTCCCAGCTTGATCTCCGAATTGATGGCTTCTTCCCAGGTAATTTCCTGTCCGCTGTAGGCAACCATCCTTCCGAGGATGGCCAGCATCGAGCTGTGAGCCATCCAGATGCCGTCATTTTTTGGCTTTCCACTGCGTATCGCTGCAAAAAACTCATCATGTTCTGTCTGATACATGTTGTTTTTCTCTCCCCGAAACTGCCATGGATTTTTTCCGGTGATCTCCAATTGCCTGCCCATCTGGAGATAGGCCTGTCCATCGGATCCAAAGACATCCACAGTATTCTTATTCTTACAACCGGCCATCTGACGGGTAAAATGGCTGGCTTTGATGCCATCTTCATACTGATATTCTATGGCAAAATGATCATAAATATTTCCATAAATGGGATCAGTCCTTTTTTGTCTTCCACCATTACCAATGGCTTTGAGTGGTGTTTTATCCTGCATCACCCAGGCCATCAGGTCAAGACTGTGCACCGACTGCTCGGTGATAAAATCTCCTGACAGCCAATCATAGTAGAGCCAGTTACGCAGCTGATACTCCATATCAGTCCACCCCGCTTCTCTTGGTTTTGACCACAACTCGCCGCCAAACCTGAATGTGGTAATACTGCGAATGTCACCTATATCTCCACGATGAATGCGTTCGAAGATTGCCCGGTTAGCGTTGTCATAGCGATAGCAGAATCCACAGAGGATAGAGAGTTTTTTAGTCTCCGCTTCTTTAGCAGCTTCAATGACTTTTCTGACTCCCGGAGCATCCACTGCCACTGGTTTCTCACAAAATGCATGCTTGCCTGCAGCAATGGCAGCCTTCAGATGATCAGGACGAAAATTGGGAGGCGTGGTAAGAAGGACCACATCTACTGAATCAATCACCTTTTTATATGCATCAAATCCGATGAACTTATGAGCGTCATCCACTTTGAGCTTATCTGGGATCTCATTCTGGAGAGAGAGATAGGATGCCTCAAGTCTGTCCTGAAAAATATCGCCCATGGCCACCAGTTCGGCATTCGGATCCGCATTTACAGCCTGAACAGCCGCCCCGGTACCACGTCCGCCACAACCGACCAATCCGACTTTCAGGATCTTAGGAGCCATGTATCCTTCTTTGGCAGAAAGACTGCTACCCGACAGAATGGTCGCTCCGAGGGCCATCGCTCCTGATGATTTGATGAATTCTCTACGGGATTTGTTACTCATTTTTTCGATTGTTAAGGGTATAACGTCAACAGTAAATATACAAAATAGCTGATGGAAAGCTTCAGGCAAAAGTGAATACCAGGGACATGAACTTGTGTAAGCAAGCAGTTGAATTCTCTTTTTTTTAACTTTCCGATATTAGCTAAATATTAATTTAATATTACGCATATATTAAGTGAAAGACATAAATTGGCCAGTTTTATGGTTTCAATTATTTCAAGTTCTTCAAATCATCACGACCAATAAATGCCTTTGAGAATATGTCTGTTTATATCTGTAATCTATTACTGCTCTGTAATCTGCGCTCAAAATAGCCAAAGCTTTGGTAATGATATTACCTATTTCAGTAATGATTCCAGTTTATTTACTCAGATTGGACTTAGGGTCCAAACTTTGTATATCGGGAGGCAGGATCTTGACGCAAAATCATGGGAGGAGAATTTTCTGATCAGAAGAAGCCGTCTCAAATTCGATGGATATGTCTTTAACCCGGATATCCGGTATAAATTCGAATTCGGACTTTCCAACAATGACACCAGAAGAAGGTCCGTGACCGAGAATGGCCAAACGGCTAATTTTATCCTTGATGCAGTCATCAAATGGAGATTTGCTAAAAACTGGGAATTCTGGGCCGGGCAAACCAAACTCCCCGGCAATAGAGAACGGGTGATTTCTTCCCAAAGTCTTCAATTTGTTGACAGGAGTCTGGTAAATGCTTTATTCAATTTGGATAGAGACCTTGGAATACAATTGCATCATCACTTCAGTTTAAATCGATTCCTGTTCAGACAATCACTGGCATTATCGAAGGGTGAAGGAAGAAACATCATTATTTCCAATCCGGAATCCGGCAGACAGCATACATTAAGATTTGAGTTCCTCCCATTCGGGTCCTTTACAGATCGTGGTGATTATTTTGGTTCGGACCTGGCCAGGGAACCTAAACCAAAACTCTCTATTGGAATCAGTGGTGACTTAAACAGTGATGCGGTGAGATCCCGTGGAAACCTGGGACAATTTGTAAGGGATACAATATCAACTGACAAATATCTGACGTCTGACCTGATCACATGGATCGTGGATGGCATTTTTAAATACAGGGGAATATCTGTCACATCCGAATACATCCACCGCGATGCCCCTGACAGAAAATCAGGGTTTGGATATGGCCAGGGATTCTTTGGAGCTATCGGCTATTTGATCAGTCCGAGGTTTGAATTGGCAGGAAGATATACCTCGATTACCCCGATCTCTGGTCTCACAACCATTCAAAATACTAAGGAATATACATTGGGGGCTTCATGGTATATCAAAGAGCACGACCTCAAAGTAGAGGGAGATTTTTCTTATTTATCACGATCCTCACAGAATGAAAGCCTTGTTTTTCGGCTCCAATGTGAGTTAGCGATTTAGTGCCAGCTTTAGAAAGAAATGATAGCGGAAGATCAATCCCGATCCGACATATTTTATATTACATTACCAAGAAATTTTTGTGATACTTCATGAAGTAATGGTCTAAAATTCCACTAAATTGCCCGGACCAGTTTGTGGCGAATTACAGATGACCATCTATCACACCGCAAATGCCTTAATTTTTAGCATCCGGTTAGAATCCTAAATTACTATGAAACTTCAGTTTAAAGGACTTTCCAGCAGTGAAGCTGAGGAATCCAGAAAAAAATATGGCAGTAATGCCCTTTCCCCGTCAAAAGTAGAAGGCTTTTGGGATAAGCTTAGAGATAATCTGAAAGATCCCATCATTATTATATTGACTGTAGCCCTGGTTTTGATTTTGGGATTATCCTTTTTTGGAATGACTGAATGGTATGAGGCTGTGGCTATCGGTGCTGCTGTGGTACTGGCCACATTCGTTTCAACTTTTTCAGAATATAAAAATGAAACTTCCTTCCAGAAATTGCAGGAGGAAGCCTCCAGGATCAAGTCCAACGTCTTACGTGATGGCCACGTGATGCAGCTTCCGGTAAGTGATGTGGTCAAGGGTGATTATGTACTCTTGCAGGCAGGAGATAAGGCCCCGGCCGACGGCTATCTGATATCGGGTGATATAAAAGTCAATCAGGCCTCTTTGACTGGTGAGGCGGAAGCCGTTGAAAAACGGGCTATTGGTCCGGATGATGATCCTGAAAACAAAGATCTGGCTAATCATTACAGTGTTTTCAGAGGTTCAGTGATCGAAGATGGTGAGGCCATACTGATCATTGAAAGCGTAGGAGATAACACTTTTTACGGGGTCCTTTCCAAAGAGTTGTCTGAATCTGATGACCGGCTGTCTCCGCTACAGCTTAAATTGAAGGGTCTTGCTGAGCTTATCAGCAGGTTCGGCTACATCGCTGCGATCCTGATCTTTTTCACCTTCATGGTCCAGAAGTCATTCATTGCGCATGATTTTGACATGAATAGTGTAATGGAGTATTTTGGGAATTGGCAGCTATTGGTCAGTGACCTGCTGTCAGCGGGGGTTCTTGCCATTATTATCGTGGTCGCTGCCGTGCCAGAAGGTCTGCCTATGATGATCGCCATCGTATTGTCATTGAACATGAGGAAACTTCTCAGTGAGAAGGTCCTGGTCAGGAAACTGCTGGGGATAGAGACTGCCGGAAGCATCAACCTCCTGTTTTCAGACAAGACCGGTACAATCACCAAGGGAAGACTTGAAGCAAAACTATTTATTACGGGCGCCGGCAACGTGTATGAAGGTTATCAAAGTATACCCTCAAGTTCGAGGTCGCTGGTCTCTTTTTCCATTACCGAAAACTCCGCGAGCTTCGTATCTCCGGCAGGAGAGATCGTGGGAGGGAATGTATCCGAGCAGGCCTTACTCATGTTTGTCCAAAGCGAAAACGATGGCCCTGATTTTGAAACAGAGCGCCAGAAGGAAGTTCTTTTCAACAGTGAGAGAAAATTCTCGGCCAGCCAGGTGAGATCTGATTTTATCCCGGAAGGTTTCAAATCCAACCAGTTGACCCTGATCAAGGGAGCACCTGAAGTGATCATGAACATCTGTGATCATTTTCATCATGAAGACGGCAAGATCGAAGTTTTTAAAAATAAAAAAGAGGTAAATCAAAAACTGGATGCGCTGGCCAATTCCGGAATGCGCCTGATCGCACTGGCCGTTTCCGAAAGCGAGCTGAAGGACCACGCCCTGCCGGATGATGCCGTGCTGGTTGGTCTGATAGGGATCAGGGATGAGATCAGGGATGAATCACAGGCCTCCATAGAAACCATGCATGAGGCCGGGGTGCAGGTAGTAATGATCACCGGGGATCGGCTGGAAACAGCTAAATCCATTGCCACGGAAGTGGGCCTCCTCACTAAAGAAGATGATGTGATACTAACGCACGCTGAGTTGAAAGCCATGTCTGATGAAGAAGTAAAAGCCATCCTTCCAAGATTGAAAGTGATCGCCAGGGCATTACCATCGGATAAGAGCCGGATGGTGAGGATCTCCAAAAGTGTTGGAAAGGTAGTGGGAATGACCGGAGACGGGGTCAATGACTCAGCCGCTTTGAAGCAATCGGATGTTGGATTTGCCATGGGAAGCGGGTCGGAGGTATCCAAGGAAGCCGGAGACATCGTGATCCTGGATGATAACTTCCACTCCATCAGCAATGCCATCCGCTACGGAAGGACCATCTTTAAATCAATCCGTAAGTTCATTGTATTCCAGCTGACCGTCAACGTGGCCGCCGTCACCACAGCTTTTTTGGGTCCACTTTTCGGTATCGATTTCCCATTGACGATCATACAGATCCTATGGATCAACATGATCATGGATACACTGGCTGCCATTGCTTTTGGAGGGGAGCCTGCGCTGGAACGTTACATGAAAGAGTCGCCGGTAAATCGTGAAGAGCACATTTTAACAAAATATATGGGCTCCTCGATCCTGACCAGCGGATTGTTTATCACTTTCTTCTCGATATTTTTCCTGTCTTTCGAACCTTTTCGAGAATTGTTTGCCAGGAATGGGGTAATAAGCGAGAGCGTCTTTCTAACGGTCTTTTTCAATATTTTCATTTTCATGATCCTCATCAATGCCTTTAATGTAAGGACAGAGAACATCAATCTTTTTGAGAATCTGGGCAAAAACCCCGGTTTTCTTCGGGTGATGCTAATGATCTTTGGTCTGCAGGTGATCTTCACCTACATAGGAGGCACGATCCTTCGAACCGCTCCATTGACATTTCAGGAATGGATGTATGTGCTGGGCTTCGCCTTGCTGATTGTGCCTGTGGATATGATCAGGAAGATGATTTTGAAAGTGAGGAGTGCCACTACAGTCAGCTGATCAGGGTTTGATTTGATCCGCTGAGCATTAAGACGTCAAATTCAGTAAAGTCCTCTCATCTTCAGGTCGAAGCCTTCCCTGCGGATCAATGCCCACATTCAGTAAAAGGTTTGCGTCCATTTTGCCGGCGACTTCCAGGTAGTTCAGAATCTGATCTTTAGAGAGCACGGAGTGATCCCACTCATGCCAGAACCAGTTGCCTGATGGAAATTTTTCATTTCCTTTCACTGACATGGTGGTTTCAATTTGTAGAGGTAGGTAAACATCCTTTCCCAGCCAGTTCCAGATCTTGGTGTCGGCCGCAACTTCCGTGTATTTTTCACCGCTTCGAATATCCACCGGATGTAATGGCACTCCAGGGTAGGCACTCGTGGAATTGTTCATGACCAGACATCCCGGCTGGATCGACTTTACTATTTGATAGATGTGGTCGATCTTCCACCAGTAAGCACCTTCCATCCGCCAGGCTTTGATAAAATCCAGGTTCCGTTGTTGATTGAATGCTTCGCGCTGTGCTTCGCCTTCAATTTCCTGATTCTTTTTGGTCCAGCCATGCTTTTGCTTTTTCCAGAAGCCGTCAAACCACAGCTCGATCACATCGCCATATCCTGTCAGCAATTCCTCAAGCTGATTTTCCATAAAAAGCAGAAACCCGTCCCAGTCATTTTCAAATCTGGGATCGTGTGCATCCCATATCGAATAGTACAGTCCGAGCTTCAGCCCGTGTTTTTGGGCCGAGTTTGCCAGCTCTGCGAGCACGTCCTTACGGAATGGACTGGAAATCACGCCGTAATCGGTCTCTTTTGAAGGCCACAGGCAAAAACCGTCGTGGTGTTTGGTGGTAAGGACGATGTATTTCATGCCGGCTGCTTTTGCCACCCTGCACCACTGGTCTGTGTCCAGCTTTACGGATTGAAGGCTGCCGGATCCAGGGTACCATCACTCCACTCCTTGTCATAGTAGGTGTTGATACCAAAATGAACGAACATACCAAATTTGAGATCCATCCACTTTTGCTGGTAGATCGTGGGGCCTGGTATATCCTGGAGTATGAGATTTGAGGACCCGATCATTTGTTTGGGCATCGTTAGGGTTGAGAATCCCGCCAAACCTGTCTTTTCAATGAATGTTCTTCGATCCATTATTGAATTGGATTTCCTTGGATTACAGAAATCCCAAATATGCAAACCATTTGGCATCTAAACCATGTCGAAGGTTTACATTTATTCCTCTATTTCCACATATTTCAGCATTTCTAGTGCTGTTGTGTCGTTATGTTCTCTTGCATGCTCCTGTAAATAGGTTCGGTGTAAACTCAAAATATCTCTTAATTCAGGATTTGTGGCTTGATTTACCGTTTCGCCAGGATCATTGACCATATCCACCAATGATTCCCTTTGCATTCCTTCACTATAAAGACAGTATTTATATCGCTGACTGCGAACCATCCTCCCGTATGGCTGAACAGGCTCGCCATGAACAAGATGGTTTTCAGAAATTACATAGTCCCTTTCCAACAATGTCTTTTCCTGATCAACCACTGGCTTCACACTTAATCCGGGCAATTCCCCCGGAACCTCAATCCCGGCAAAACTGCAAATTGTAGGTATGACATCCAGTCCAACATTTACAAGCTGATCTGAAATCATCTTCTTTGTTTTACCTACTTGTGTAATAATAAATGGAACCCTGGCAGATTCATCATAGAAAACAATTTTCTGGTTCCAGCTGTGTGATCCACTGCAATCTCCATGGTCACTAAGGAAAACAATCAGTGTATTCTCTTCTTTTCCTGATTCCCTAAGTGCATCGAGCAATTTTCCAATACTTGCATCCACTCTTTCCACAAGCCTGTAGTAACCCCATTCAAGTCTCCTCCAGTCATTTTCATTATAATCCGCCAAAGGAAAAAGCCTATGCTGCTGAAAGGTGGTCCTCATCTGTGTCATGATATCGGTCTCGTTCTCAGGAGGTAGATGGTTAGCTCGTAGCGGAGGCAGTTCATCTAAAGTTGGTTCTTCCAGCTGATCACCAGGTAATTCCTGCCTTCTTGACCATTGGCACACTTCGTGCGGACCCAGGAAAGAGGTCACCGCCAGAAAGGGTTTCTCATGGTCTGCTTTTAAAAAGTCTACCGCTGCATTTGGTTCGATCAGCTCTCCTTCTTTTTGGTAAGAATCAAAACCGTGAACCTCCCTTCTTTCCACATCAAATGCAACATGCCACTTTCCGAAATAGGCGGTTTTATACCCTGCATCCTTAAATATCTTTCCCATGAAAACATTCCTATCAGGATCAATCTGAAATTCCTTGTTATTACGTAATACATTGTTGTAATGAGGAAACTGACCCGTGATCATGGAAGTACGCATTGGCATGCAAAGGGGTGTAGGGCTATATGCATTTGGAAATAACACGCCATTCTCAGCGAGGTAATCCATGTTGGGAGTATTGATGTAATCGTTACCCATAACATAGCTCATCACATCTGCAGATTGCTGATCTGTCATGATGATCAGTATGTTAGGCCTTTCGTCCGGAGAATTATCTTTACAGGCACTGCAAAGAATAAACAATATAATGACGATAGATAGAGATAAGTATTTAGATTGATGCATGGTCAATAAATGTGATTAATATGAATCTTTTAATGGATGCATCATTACCAGCCTTCCGTTGAGCTCTCTAAGACTACCATAGACAGCTTGCCCTTAAAGCCGGTAATGATTACCCGTTTTAACAAACAGTGTTTAAGCAATTATCATAATTATTCAATAGCCCTGATTCTGAGTGATTTTGGGGTTTGTATCGACCACCCGTAAGGGGATTGGGAACACCAGCTTATTGTTATTTATCGAGTATCCTTTGGCACCCATTACTTCCGTAGCCCTTCCTGTACGCTTGAGATCAAAGAACCTATGAAACTCAAAACATAATTCAACTCTTCGTTCATGTTCGATGGCCTGCTCTAGATTTTGATATTGAGTGGAAGGGTACCCGGTAGTTCCATATAGTGGTAAACCCGCCCTTGATCTGACCATATTCAGGTACTGAGGGTCATTGGTGACTTCAGCGTACATCAGTAAAATATCCGCATACCTAATGACTTCAAAATTCTGTCCGGGATAATCAAAATTCGGATCATAGAATTTCATGGTAAAAGGATAATCGATAAAATCACCAGTCACCAAATCAGTGTATCCCATGGCGATGGAAATATCCTTTCTTTCATCTCCGGTTTCAAATTCATTGATGAGATCGTCACTGGGTATATTGAAACCATAACCTTTATAGGTATTTGAGGTACCCGGCAGGTTAACATTCGACCGGTGTGGTGAAAAATTCTGCTGATGATCGCTATTCACCCCTATTTCGCCACCCAGATACTGCAGCTCAAGTATTGAGGATCTTGAATTTTTTGTATCAGGAGAAAATAAGTGTAAGTAATCATCGATATCAATCGATCCATCATCATTGGCATCGAGTGAATACATACCGCTGTCAATAATTTCTTTCAACTCATTTTCAGCACTTTGTGGTTCACCAATAGTCAGGTACAATTTGGCAAGTACAGCTGCAGCTCCGTATTTAGTTACTCTTCCTACGTCTGTTCCCTGATAAGATTCCAGCAGGGCATCTTTACTACTCAAAAGATCAGTCTCTAATTGCGAATAAATTGTAGCCGGACTTTCTCTTAGGTAACCATAAGCATCTTCGGGATCTACCACCTGCAAAGCAAAAGGGACACCATCCCAGGCACGGACCATATTGAAATAAATCAGAGACCGGTTGAATCGCGCTTCCGCAATCAATCTTTGCCTTAACTGATCATCCCCCTGAAAAAGATCCTGAGCATTTTCCAACTGCGTGATAGCAGTATTACAAATATGAATTGCATTGTAACATATCTCCCATGCATTTCGATTTCCTTCATTGTCTGTAAACATTCGGAAATCCGTGATATCATTTGCCCAAAAATCAAAACCATCTACAGTAATGATCTGGGTATTGTCACTTCGCAATTCACCAAATAATGAAGGTAATCCCCGAGCTGAATACACCCGCTGAACCTGACGATAGGTATCATTCACTATTTGAACTAATTGATCTTTGGTCTGGAAGAAATTGCCCTCAGTGATTTGAGTTTTCGGATACAGATCAAGCAGTTCCTGGTCACATGAGGATGCAGCTATCAGAAATACAAAACTTATGATTTGATATTTTATTCTATTCATGATTGACAAGTGTTTAGAAACCGACATTTAGACCCAGGGAAAAGACTTTTGCAGTGGGGAAACCAGGATCATTTACACCCCGCCTCTCGATGGTAGTAGGTTCTCCCCTGAAATTTTCCACATCGAACACATCTGCATCAGTGAATGTGAAGAGATTCAATCCATTGAAAAACAGCCTCAGACTCGTCAGATTAATTCTTTCAAGCACATTTTCAGGTACTGAATACCCAAGCGTTAAACTCTTAAGTCTGATGTAGGAACCATCAGCAATCCAGTAACTTGATGCTGTCCTTTCATATCCGTCAGTGTCTATGGTTAGCTTATAGTGGTAGCCGTCTCCCGGGTCCTCAGGGGATTTCCAGCGATTAACCAGTTTGTCAGAGTAGTTTCTTCCTCCATGATAGAATTTTTGTCTTCGAATATTCAAATCGTAGACCTCATTGCCATGGACTCCCTGAAACAAAATACTTAGATCAAAATTCTTAAACTCAAAAGTGTTAGTTAATCCCCAGATAAAATCCGGCATCTGGTTACCAATGATTACGCGGTCGTCAGAGTTTAGCACTCCATCATTATTGACATCTTCATATCGACCGTCTCCCGGGGTGGCAGTTGGGTAACTTGCCGGGTCAGCATCTACTTCCTCCTGATTCATATATACTCCAATATAGTTGTATCCAAAAAAGTTGAATACAGGACTTCCTATTTGATTGATCCCA
Source organism: Cyclobacteriaceae bacterium (assembly GCA_965243485.1). Classification (GTDB taxonomy): domain Bacteria; phylum Bacteroidota; class Bacteroidia; order Cytophagales; family Cyclobacteriaceae; genus UBA7330. The sequence continues at coordinate 810,004 of CBDEVP010000001.1, forward strand.
ACCATACCACCGGATACATTATAATACATTGGTGCATCATCCGGTCCCAGGGCGATTATTTCATTTCGGTTCCTTGAGATATTGAATTGGGTGCTCCATTGTAGGGCTCCTGTTAAGTTTCTGGAGGTTATGTTCAGCTCTACCCCTCTGTTTTCCAGTTCACCAATGTTCTGAAATACGCTATTGAAACCTGTCAGGTAGGGAACTGGCACATCTAACAGTAAGTCAGCTGAACGTGACCTGTAATAGTCACCGGTAAGCATTAGTCTGTTTCCAAAGAATCCAACATTTATCCCAACATTAAATTGCCTGGTCCGCTCCCAGGCCAGATCAGGATTCGTGATCCCGGAAGGATAGTAGGAGGTCTGCAGGTTATTGCCAAACGCGACTAATTCCTGAGCCATTGATCCAATCCACCGGTAATCTGCAAAATTATTATTACCTGTAAGCCCGTAGCTTGCCCTGATCTTTAGATTTGATAGTAGACTTGATCCTGCTAACCAGGGCTCATCTGATACAATCCAGCCAGCAGACACTGACGGAAAGGAACCCCATTTTTTATCCGGTCCAAACCTCGAAGAGCCATCTCTTCTGAAAGAAAGTGATAGCAGGTATTTGCCCTTATAATTATAGTTAAGCCGGCTAAAATATGATATTAATGCAGACTCATTTGCCCAGTCTGAGATTTCAAAGGGAACCTGACCCGCACTGAGATACTGGATTAAATCATTTTCAAATCCTCTCTTTTCAGTATATACTCTGTAGAAATTATTGAAATTATATTCCATTCCCAGTAGTGCTGAAAACTGATGACCATTGATCTTTTTCTTGTAGTCAAGTGTATTCTGGAAATTATAATTGAGATTATCTATCTGGTCTACCGACATTCTACCTTCAGTGTAGAATGAAGGCCCCATGAGATGATCTCTTGCCTGGTATTCACTGCTATTGGTATTTCTTAAATAAAAGCTGAGATTCGTTCTGAACTCCAGACCTTCTATGATATTAAATTTAGCAAAACCACTTCCGAGTGTATTTATTCTTTTTTCAATCAATTGATCATTTATACTGTAGTAAGGATGCCCTGCTCTGGCCCTGAAAAGAATATTATTGTAGCCTTCCAATCCTGGCGTATTGGATGCCTCACCTAAATAGCCATTTTCTCCGTAGATTGGAAAAATCTGTGGGTATTGAACGGCTCTCCCGACAATATTTTCTGCGGGATTATCGCCACGATCATATACCAGATTCAGGCCACCTCCTATTGTAACCCAGTCATTTAATTTCGCATCCACTTTGGTATTTATTGTGTACTTGTTGTAATCCTGGTTGATCACGACACCTATTTGATCAATAAAACCAGCAGAGAAAAAATAATTGATCGCATCTGTACCTCCGGTGATATTGAAATCAACTTCATTCATAGGAGCATTTCTGAAAATCAGATCCTGCCAGTCTGTATTCGGAAGATTTTCCGGATTTTCCAGTGCTGTAGGCCAAGTGTATATCAGATCACCTCTTGCGCCTAAAGTATTCGGTGCGCTGGGGTCTCCTCCTGCGTCGATCCAGGCATTTTGAGCAGCATCAATTGCAGCACGGGCATATTGAGGACCATCCATCACAGAGATTCTTGAAATCTCCTTTTGTATGCTGGATGTAAAATTCACATTGATCTTAGGTTTGCCTGATGTGCCGGTCTTGGTAGTGACCAAAATCACCCCATTTCCGCCACGGGATCCATAAATTGCAGCAGATGCGGCATCTTTCAGCACTTCAATAGAAGCTATATCGTTCGCGTTGATCATGTTCAGATCATAGTTTGGAAGAGGGATTCCATCTACTACAATCAAAGGATCGGCGGCAGCTGAAATAGAATTTATACCTCTTACCTGTATAGTTGAAGAGCTTCCTGGCTTGCCGCTCGACCTAAGTACCTGTACTCCCGGAATTTTACCATGTAATGCTTCTCCAAAATCAACAATGGGCCTGTCTCTCAGCTCCTGGTCCATTTTCACAGATCCCACAGAACCAGTAATATTTCCTTTTTCAACTGTACCATATCCTACTACCACTAGCTCATCCAGTTGCTGGACATTTTGATCCAAGGATACATCAATGATTGATTTGTTTCCGACCGGGATTTCCTTTGTGAGGAAGCCCACCGAACTGAAGACAAGTATCGCAGAAGGATCCACATCCAGAGAATAGGAACCTTCTACATCCGTAATAGTCCCATTGGTAGTACCTTTTTCTATTACATTGACTCCGGGTAGACCTTCCCCGTCACCCGCGGTTACTTTCCCTTTAACAGTTCTGATTTGAAGTACCACTTCAATTTGTGAATCTTCACTGTTTGTGATCTTCCTGACACTGATACTATTATTTACCTGTCTGAAGCTGAGTTTCGTTTGTTTTGAAATTTCCAGCAAGATCTTTTCAACAGACAGATTCTGTCGTTCAAGAATTACTTTTCTTTTCAGAAAATTATCAGTCTTGTCATAAACGAAAACAAAATCGGTTTTTTCTTCCAATAAAAGGAATGCGTCTTTGACCATCTCATTCTGAAATTCGACTTCCAGATTGACATCTTTGACACTTTGAACCTTCTGAGCTGAAAGATCATCAGTAAAGGCAAGGGTAAATGCCAGAGTTTGCGTAATCAGACCAATTGCTGAATATAGTGTAGCCATCAAGAATAGCTTTAGTAAAAAAACTTTCATAATTTAGGGTAGTTATTAGTGAACAAATTTTACTATGACTTTAGATACCGCTGGGCCTGCAAAATTCCAGCGGTATTGCTTTTTTGGGGGTTATGTGAATCCTGGTTTCATGGGTTGATTATTTATTTGAAAATTATTGTAAGATCCTTTCTGTCTATTGTGTATGAAAATTCCTTATTGAAGCTTATCGCTTCCATGATGTTGGTCAGGTATTCATCTTTGAAACTTCCACGGATCCGCCAGTTTGCGGGAGGTATGCCCTTTACCGTTATATGAACACCATACCAGCGCCTGATTAATGCCAGAAACTGCTCGAAATCCTCCCCATCAAATATTAGCACACCCTCCTTCCAGCCAGCATACTTATTCTGAGCAGGGTCAAGGCTCCCTATTGCTAGATTCCTCATAACATTAGTTTTTTTATCATAAGAGAGTCCCTCTCCCGGTTTGAGGAAAACAATATGCGCTGAAACAGGATCCTGTTCCGTAATACTAACCTCCACTTCTCCCTCGAGGAGTGCTACTTCCTCCTGAGAAAGATCCTTGAAAGCACTTACATTGAACTGCGTACCCAATACTCGGATATTCAGGTTTTCAGTTTGAACAACAAATGGATGAAGGGTGTCTTTTGTCACATTGAAGAAAGCTTCTCCCTGCAGTCTTACCCATCGAACTGAATCTGAAAAGTCCTCGGAATATGATAGTTTACTTTCGGCATTGAGCCAGACAATAGATCCATCCGGAAGTTGGATTTTTGACTTCTGGCCAATCGGATTACTTTTTTGTACCAGATAGGTATTTACTTTTGCCTCCAGGGAAGGCTCCAGATCGCTATATCTCAGCACCAGATAGATGGGAATCATGAGTAATAACAGTACAGCGGCAGCACGCCAAATTAAAGCTCCGGTCATATGAAATTTCCTGCCGCGACCCGAAGAGTCTTTATCTTCATGTATTGCAGCCCAAATACTATTTTCAAGCTTTCGACTATCTATCAATTTTGGATCTGGCAAACGTTCTTTCCATATTTTTTGGAGCTCATCGAATTGGTAAGCATTTAATTCACTTTCAGCAGCCCATTTCTTAAGTTGCTCCTTTTCATAATCTGTAGCTTTCCCACTCAGAAATGTTGCAAAAATTTGATCAATGTCCTTTTTTTCAGCCATAGAGGATGCTGTTACATGCCTAAAGACAATCACTTTATTTAAAACCCGTAATGAGATTGTGGTTTTTTTTCTACTCAGATAATCTTTTTGGATCTACTGTGATCAAATGACTGATTTCCTCTAGCTACCTCCTCAACTTGGAGGTTGAATCGAAGTAATCTATAAGCCAGGAATACTGATAGCTAAAGTATTTTACGAAGTTTACTGACTGATGCTTCAGAAATAGAGTCTTCGTAATGTTTTGCAAGGACTTCTCGAAGATCCTTTATGGCAAGCTTCAGATGGACCTCCACAGTTCTTTCAGAAATTTCTAATAAATCAGCCACTTCTTTGTAAGACATTCCTTCGTCTTTTAACAATTTGAATACCATTTGCCTTTTAGGAGGTAAACTGTGTATTGCCTGCAGGATAGCGGCCCTTAAATCATCTTTAATAAGTTTTTCTAAAGGTTCATTATAATCAGTAGAGAGATAGTCTTCAATGTCATCAACAGGAACATTCCGGCTATCCCTTTTTGATTTTTTTAAATGGTTCAGTGCATGGTTTTTCACCATCATGAACAAGTACCCTTCAAAATTATCTATATCAGGTAGGTCATCTTTCTTTTTCAGAATTTTGATGAATACCTCTGAAATTACTTCTTCTGCGTCATTATACCGGGGAATGAAAAGCATGGCTAAACTCATCAACCGCATGTGGTAGTGGTTGAAAAAAATCGTAAAGGCTTCCTGATCGTCGTGATGGGCGATTCTACGTAATAGGTATTTAAGTCTATCCTCTTCCATCACAACACAGTTTTAATTATCAGACTACTCTCCTCTTCTCTTACCGGGATTTTAAATTCATATCCAATCTGAGTCCCGTTTTCGCCTTCTTTCATCCTGATCGAATAATCTCCAGAAAATTCCCGAAAGGTTACAACCTCGGAAAAAGCAGGATAGCTCATTAATCCGGTTCTCACGGGGAAAGATTGATTTAAGAACCTTCTCCTGATCATTTCAGCTGATTCATCAATTCAACCATGTATTTCTCTTCAATCTTCGGATGACGTTTGCCTGCAGGTTGCAGGGTCATGACCACTGTAATATTTCCATCACACATGATATCAATGGCTTGATTATCAGCATATTGATTTCCCTGATAGCCAATGCCGGGATTATTTGCCACAGTAGGTCCCCCGTACCTGACCCTGGAAATCCTGACCTTGACTTCGTCTTGTCCATGTGCAGTCGCTTTAAGTGAAGACCCATTGGGAGCGGTGATCAGAAATCCATTTTTCAAAATCTGCACCTCATTGAATTCGGGAGTATTGAGCCGCCATCTCTTGCCATCTGCCGATTCGTCCTTCACAACGAATAATGCTTCAGCCCCGTGCTTATTGGAATAATCAGCCATGAAGGTGCGCGTATGATCTTCAACGCCCATGCAATTTCCTCTACCACTGGCGTATCCTGAACCGGAGTCAAACGAATAATCCAGAAATTCACTTTCAAGCCCCTTCACTTTTTTGGACTGCAGATCTGTAGCAGGAAACAGATTGGTCTGGCCGACGACCTCTCCGGTCCGTCCTGCCCCGATCGCCCAGATCCCACTTAGCCCCATGATCCTGAAGGTGAGATTATCGGGCCCGCCGTGGCCAGGAAAACGCTTCGCTGTGGTATTGAAACAAGCGACAATATCATTTTCATCCTGAAAGCGATTCCGAAACATTGTCACTCCGACGATAGTATCGACATAATTCAGGTATTCTTCTCCCGGAGGCTCTGATTCAAGATCCATTGGAATCAATGCCATGTTCAGAAAGTCATCCTGATAAAATTCGGGACGTTTCAGGTATTCAACCATCCATTTCAAGATCTGCCTTTTGTCTTCCGGCATCAATCTGACTCCAAAAGCAAAGTGACTCAAGCCCATGTTTAGGTTATCATCTCCCAGATCAGGTTTTATTCCTGGGGCAGATCCATTCTGTATACTCAGGGTAGCAGTAATGTGTTGATCTAATGAATTAAGCTGGTTTGGAACGAATTTTTCCAGATCAAAAGCGTCAGAAGAAGTAGAGTTTTGCATTGCAATTAATGCTGGGGCAACAAAAGTCCAGTCATAGACATGGTATCCAAGCGTCTCAACAAACCAACCCTGATCAGTGAAGGCAGCATTGATGTGATCCTGTAATCTGTATTTTGAATCCCATTTGAAAGGGTTAATCTTTTTTGGAATTGTGCTCTGGTCAAGGTATTCCTCATCGATGACATTTGCAGCAAATGCCACACTTCCATATCTTACACCCATCCAGTTGCTTTCTATGTGATAATTGGCCATTCTGCCCATGTTATTATTGACCGATGACATCAGGTCATAAATGGCATTATTTGCGAATCTTTTCTGATCCTCAGACCAAGCATTGAAACAAAAATCATAGGCATAGGTCATTTCTCTCAATACAAAGGCCCGTGTGAGTCCCTTGGAGAAAGGATCAAGGACAAATTCCTCATCTGCAGCAAGTGTGGTGAAATTATTGTATGCTTCCGTGGCGTGGTCAACTTTTCCAGTTGCCAGATACAGGAAAGCCTGAAGTTTTGTAAGTTCAGACAAGGCATAAATATTATCCCGCTGCTGCCCCAGCTCTTCTGTTTTTTTGATCACATTTGCGACCATCTGATCGTAAGGTGACTCACTGACCTTTTGCATGATTTCTAAAGCTTCTTCGGGAGTAACCAGACCTCTAGGATGTATTTGCTTTTGGCTGTTACTGTGATTAATGAGTAGGACCTGCAGTATTAAAATTGAGATAAGCTTCATCATAGGATCATTTATTATTCTTCCACCTCCATCACTAGACGGAAACCATTGTTGGTATGCTTCGAATCGGGCAGTTGCCGGTGACGGTTAGCACTTCTCAATGCTTCCGGCTCATTGAACCAGCTGCCACCCCTGATGATCTTATTTTCTCCTTCTTTAGGCCCAGTTGGATCAATTTCAGGGTCTTCACCATAGGGTCCGTACCAGTCGGCACACCACTCCCATACACTGCCATGCATGTCATAAATGCCCCAGGGGTTACTCCTTTTAGTGCCCAACGGCCAGCTTCTGCCTTCTGACCTGGAGTTGAACCATGCATATTGAATGAGTTCCCAGTATTTCGGAGCATCCCCGAACGCATACCTGGTTTGTGTCCCTGCCCTGCAGGCATACTCCCACTCGGCCTCGGTGGGTAACCTAAATCTACCAATGTTGAAAGCGTTCAGTTTAGTGATAAAGATCTGAATATCTTCCCAGGTCACCCTCTCAACCGGATGATCATCCGACTCCGGATAACTGTGAAAAACGGAGGGATTCTCTTCCATGATGGTCTTCCACTGAAGTTGCGTGACCTCAAACTGACCAATGTAATAGTCCCTCGAAATTGTTACTTCATGGACCGGACCTTCGTCCTTCTGACGACCTTCTTCGGTGGAATCGCTGCCCATCAGGAAGGTGCCTTTCGGTATCCTGACAAATTTTATGGAAACCGCTTCAGACAGATCAATACTTCTTAATTCCTGTCCGACAATGGAGCCCCTACAGATGATGATGGTAACGAATATTAATATATACTTCTTCATCACTCTTCTTCCAGTACCAAACGAAAACCAATAGCCGTATAGCCTTTGTCAATGCCATGTCGATGCCTGTTTGCCGAACGTTGGCTGTTGGGAAAATCAAACCAGCTACCTCCTCGGAAGACTTTCTCTGTTCCCGAGGGTGGGCCTTTCGGATCCGTGTCCATTCCTTCGGTATAGGGACTATACCAGTCCTGACACCATTCCCATACATTACCGCTCATGTCATACAGTCCCCAGGGATTTGGGATCTTTTCCCCTACGGGATGAGGGGTGGCAAAGGACCTGCTGTTACACCAGGCATATTGATGAATGATCCAATCATCGGGATTTGGCCAATAGTAAGGTGTTTCTGTCCCTGCCCGGCAGGCATATTCCCACTCGGCTTCTGTTGGCAATCGAAAATTGCCAAATCCCTTTGTATTCAGGAGATCAATGAATTTTTGAACATCATTCCATGAAACAGATTCTACCGGCCGATCAAGGTTGTCATTACCTTGCTGAAAGATCGCCGGATTACTACCCATCATTGCTTCCCATTGCCTTTGAGTCACTTCGTATAGCCCCAGGTAGAATCCTTTCGAGATCTTAACGAGATGCTGTGGGCCCTCATCGCCATCTCTGTGAGGCTCTTCAGCAGGGCTACCCATCATGAACCTTCCCGGCGGAATCCATTTGAATTTCAAAGCAACCCCATCAGAAACCGGAATTACTCTGACAGAATCCGGCGGACTAACGTCAGCTGATGCTGCTAAAGCCATTGGGAGAACAAGTAAATACAATAATCGCAGCTTCATCTCATTGATCTATTTTACAAAGCGTAGCCATCGGCCGCTATACGCCTCCAGTGCAATGGGATCGCCTACTTTCAGCTTTTCTCCGGTGATCGGGTCAATGGCTTCCTTGTATTGATAATTTCTGAATTTTAACGCTACTTTTTTCGCTTCATCATCATTGATGAAAAAATAATGATCAGCATCAGGAGCAGCCAGTCGGTAAACGATCGCATTTTCACAACTGTAAGGAGAGGCAAGGTCTTTCAGGGTATGTTTAATCGTCCACGACTCAAGAAAATCATTTCCAGGACTTTGCATCGCAAAAGATGCATCAGCAGGCAGGATCACAGCGGTGCCTTTTCCGTATTTATTTTCAGTGACAGAGGGTTTACCCGATTTGAACCGTTCAACCACTGTGGCTGAAGTTGGTTTTAAGTCAAAAACAAATCCTTCAAGTTGATGATCTCCTATGACCTGAGGTACATTGTTGGAGTATTGAAAATCAGCAATTGAAGCCCCAAACAATTTCTCAAAAGGTGTCCCTTCGCCTGTTTTCAGTACCCTTCCCTGTTCATCCCACCAGCCTCCGGGCGCATCGATCACGAGTCGTCCACCATTTCTGACGTACTCATCCAGAATTGGGAAGAGGTCATCGTTAATGGCCGCCTGGGCAGGCATATAAATGACTTTGTAGCGTTGACCCAACCCTTTTTTGAGGTCAGTAACGGTCACATGTTCATAGGGTATATTGGCATTGATCAGCGCACGGTTGATCCCGATCCTCGCTTTGACCGGGTAGTGTTTAAAATGCGTTCTTCCCGGACCTGCCACTGCTGCCCAGATGGCCTCATTGTCCCAATTTACCAAAACACCAACGTAAGGTTCCTTGTGCGCTGCCCAGATCTCATCCCGGTATTTTTCTGCCGCTTGTGCGATTTTTCCAGCGCGAATGGCCCTAGGACCAGGCTCCAATTGTCTGTTAAGCAAAGCATATTCACCGCTTTCCCAGCCGGCATTTCGGTAATTCCAGGCCCAAAGTCCGGCACCTTTGAAGCCACCGGCCAGATAGGATAGTAAAAGTTGGGTCATTGTTCCTTCGTCTACTGTAAAACCCGCTGTTTCAAATTGACTGAACACATTCCATCCTTTTCCTCCGGACAGTTGCTGGGGTCCGCCAGTACTTTCCCAGGTAGCTGCCCATCCTCCCTTGAACCAGTCTGTGGCCAGTGATGATTGCATATAAATACAGCGGGCAACTTCATATTGTACCTCCTCGTAGTGCCAGGCCAGGTGAATCGACGGATAAAAAGATCCTCTATCCTTCATCACTTCTGCTATACCCTCCATATCAGTGGCCCTCGATGCAAAAGGAAGGAAAAGACCCATTTCACCTCCTGCTCGCTGAGGCTGCTCGGGGTAGACATTTTGCTTGAGGAACTCTATATTACCAAGATACATATCGGCCTTATATCTCAGCACATCTTTTACTTTTCCATATTCCCTACCTGATCTTGGGATGATCACATATTCTCCTGATTCATTGTAACTGACTAGTGGATCTTTTTCGAAATCCTCCCAGGACTTATAGGGATCTCCGGTCTGACCGACTTCATATCGATTCCATGCAGTATTCAGTTTTTCAATTGTACCATATTTCTCTTTCACCCAGGTTTTGAAAAGTGGCACATCATACTCACGTAGATGTTCATCAGGAGTATGACCGTATCTTTCAAATTCATCACTGTAAGACAGAGGATCTTTCCAGGTAGATAAATGCTTCTCAAGTACCTTGTTTTGGTAGGCAATCATTTTTGGGTGTTCGCGGGCTTCCTGAACGGACATCTTCTGAGGCAATCCAACTTTTATTAGCAAATCCGGTGTGATGTCTTCCCAACCTCCTTGACCATACCAGAATGGGATAATACCTTCTTCAAGTGCGATCCTTAAAACTTCTTTCTCCGGCCATTCAGGAGTACCCAGGGTTTGCTTCAGGTTGGTGAATCCCAGCTCCTTCATCATTCTGAAATGATTTCTCATCTCTTCTTCCTTCATGCCTGCCCATGGCAAGAAGACAACACCATATGGCATGGGAGCCAGCTTCTTAAACTTTTGCTGCATGGGACTATGATGCATCTGATCATAAAGGTCATGATGGAAATTGTCTTGCTGAGCTTGTAGAGGAATAATCAAAACGAGAATTAATCCATAAATGAATGTCTTTGAAAAATTTCTGAATGAATACATAGGTGTAATAGAATTGATTGTTTTCATAAATATTAGATCTACTGGCAAAGCAAATAGGCCTCCAGGAGCATCATTTCCTATTTTCGCAAAGTCCTATTTTCGGTAAATGGTTAAAACCTCAATAGTATTTTCGGCCCTGCTTTTTTTGAGAAGATCTTCTGCTTGCCTCCTTAAAACTCTTTCTCTCCTCTATCTGCTAGAACTATCATCTTTTTCATGTAAATACACTGCTTTCAGCACCCCTTGATTTTCTGTCCCAATCGCGAAGTCACCTTCACTGGTTTTCATCTGAATCACACTCTTTACATCCCCATCCATGTAAAACCCAGATTCCCTGAATGGAACAGCTCTAAATGATTTGCCTGAAACATTCTTCAGGTACATCCCAAATCCTGCATCATTCCTGACCGTCTCGATCTCTGACCCATACATGTTGCCAGCCAGGATCAGGTCCTTGAACCCATCCTGATCCATGTCCCTGATCACGATCCCATTTACGGAGGAGAGCTGGGCATAATCCGGTAACTCATGTATCCTGAATGAGCCATTCCCCAAATTCTCGGCGTAAACAGAGGCAAACATCCGGGCCTGGTACCTCAGCGCCTTTTCAAGGTTCTGTTCGCCATACACATCATCCAACTCTGCCACCGCAAAGGCTGAATACGTCGGAAATTTGGTTTTTAATCCGGGCATCTGCTGGGTGGAACAGGATTTGCCTCTTAGCGGGAATAGCTTATCCTCCTCGTAATAGGCCAGCACAATATCGTTTTTGCCATTTCCATCCAGATCTTCACTGTATATCTCAAATGGTGTCTCCTGTGAAGCTTTGTATTTGTAGTTGAGCCCCACGTTCCCGGCCACAAAGTCCTGGTCTCCGTCATTGTCCAGGTCTGCTGCTGCCAGGCTGAACCACCAACCTTCGGTATTTTCTAGGCCCGCCGATATCCTGGTGAGCTGGCCATTGTCATTCCTGAAAACTGTCAATGGCATCCACTCCCCGGATACGATCAGATCCTGATCCTTGTCCATGTCATAATCTATCCAGATGGCTGAAGAAACCATCCCTATATCTTTCAGCCCGGGACACCATTGATCTGTCTGATCGACGAACCTTCCATTCTCGTTCTCCAGCAGCAGGCTTGAGGTCGGGTAGGGATACTTTCCCGGTGTTTGTCTGCCCCCTACAAAAAGATCAGGATCGCCATCTCCATCAAAGTCATGGGCAAGGACGATAGAACCACTGATCCCTATCCGGGGCAATCGATCGGTAGCTGAGATAAAATTGCCTTGCCCGTCATTCAGATAGAGTCTGTCCTGGTAGTAGCTGCCTCCGGCGTAATATTCATTGCCCCCGCTGACCACATACAGGTCCTGATCTCCATCCCCGTCGCTGTCAAAAAACAAGCTGCCGGCATCTTCGTATTCCCGGTCCGCTTCAAAGGATGGCTGTGCTTTCTGTTCGAATTTCCCCGAAGCTGTTTGCAGATATAACACTCCGGGGTATTCAATCGATCCTCCGATGTATATATCTTCCAGGCCGTCTCCATTCACATCACCTTTTGACAGAAATGGTCCGAGTGCTGACATGGTGTGTGGAAGCAGGATCTCACGCTCATAGTCATCAAAGGTGTTTTCCCTGTGCCTGAACTCCGGCTGAAAATCAATGGAAGCCTCTGCAAACATTCTATTTTTATGGTCATCAGCTCTTTCCGGTGACTTTGCGTCTTCATAGTTTAATCCATGCCGTTCATTGGCTGTCAGATCATACACTGTCTGTGTCCTTCCGTCGGACCATGTGACAGCTACACTGTCTATGCTTGTATGGCTTCCTATCCCAAAATGGATGGGATTGGCCATAGCAGATCTGAATCCGTGATTGAATTGCTGCTGCTGCAGCTGCAGCTCCTCTCCTGTCCAGATCCTGACAGTGGTTCCGATCCCATTTGGATTCTTTGCTGGTCCGGCCAGGTCAAACCTGATATGATTGTTGCTCTCCTGTCGATTTTCATAGATGAAGGCCGGGTCGTTGATGTTGCTGACGATCAGGTCCATGTCTCCATCGTTGTCCAGGTCGGCGTAGGCTGCCCCATTGGAAAAAGACGGAACGTCCAGGCCCCAGTCATCCATCACTTTTTCAAACCGAAGCCCATTCACATTTTTAAACATGTAGTTTTTGAGCTTCTGCGAGGGCATGGCCTCCAGGGCTTTCATCCATTCTTCTTCTGTGAGTTCTTGTCTGCCCTCCGCATTGGCTTTTTTCAGCAGGTCCACGAATACGTACCGGGCATCCTGATTGCGGGCGTCTCTTCTCAGTCCATTGGTCACGTACAGGTCTTTCAATCCATCGTTGTCAAAATCCACAAACAGGGGCGCCCAGCTCCAGTCGGTATTTGAGACATCTGCCAGATGGGCCACGTCACTAAAGGTGTTGTTCCCGGTATTCATGTGCAGCATATTGAACATGTACTGGTAGTAGTATCCCTTGCTCAGGAAGTACCTGAAGTCTTCCAGCTGCATGCCTCCCATGTTTTCCTTCAGGCGCTTATTGTCTTCGGCCACCATGTCCACGACCATGATGTCCAGCAACCCGTCGTTATTAAAATCGGCCACATCATTGCCCATGGAAAAATTAGACAGGTGCTTGAAGCTCTTCTTCATGGATTCTGTGAAGGTCTTATCGCCATTGTTCAGGTAATAGAAGTCATGTTCGGTAAAGTCATTGCAGACGAAGATATCGGGCCATCCATCGTTGTTAAAATCTCCCGTGCCCACCGAATGGGCATAGCCTCCGGGGGTATCAATGATCCCTGCTGAGGTGGTGATGTCTTTAAATTTTCCATTGACATTTTCAAACAGTCTGTCTCCGCTGTACGGATCGCTTTGTGTTCTTTGTGTTAATTCATCTTCCCTGCTTTGGGAAATGTCCGTGGGGCCGTAGTTGGCCAGGTACATGTCCAGGTCTCCGTCCAGGTCGAAATCAAAAAAGGTGGCCTGGGTGGAGTAGCCGGCATGGTCAAGTCCGTATGCGGCAGCCTGGTTGGTGAAGGTCTGGTCGCCATTATTGACATAAAGGAGATTCCGCCTGTTCTCGGGTTGAAACAAGCCCGAACGGCATATATACATGTCCATCCAGCCGTCAGCATTGATATCCACAAGACTTACTCCGGTATCCCAGCCTGGCCCTTCTTCCATCAGACCCGCAAAACTGGTTATGTCTTCAAAAATGAAATCCCCCCGGTTCAAATACAGCCGGTTCCGGACCATGTTTCCGGTGAAGTAAAGGTCCGTCAATCCGTCATTGTTGAAGTCCGCTGCTGCCACGCCTCCCCCGTCATAAAAACCCTGGTAACGGATGATGTTTCTCTTTGAGTCTTCTTCGATTTGATTGGAAAATGTGACGTGACTTTGTCCGGGGGGTATCAGGTGGAATGTCTGCTGACCATAGGAAGGCACAGATATTCCAAAAACGAGAAAAACACAACTGCATACGATGTGTGTTTGCAGACTACCCGGATAATTTCGCTTCATTTCAGACTGCTTCCGCACCAAGTGGCATTAATGAAATGTAGAAAAAAGGACAGGAGGGGTTTTACTGCCCTCCTGTCTAATAATAATTATTGATAAGACAGGTTCACCTCGACCTCATAATCCGGAACTTCCGAGTAGAAGTTGCTATTGTAGGGTATTGGTCCACCTGTACGATCTCCTGAGGGAATATCCGCTTCAAGACCCTGGAGGTAATACAACCGGTCTCCTTCAAAAGCCAGTTCGATCCTTCGCTCAAGCATAATGGCATCCATTAATTGTCCATCAGTGCCTGGAAAGTCAGCTAAGCCAGCCCTGTTTCTGACAATGTCCAGATCCAGTCGGGCATCATTAAAATTGCTGTTCATGGCATGTATTGTTGCTCTCAACAAATACATATCTGCCAGTCTGAGGATCGGTAAATTGGTAGATCTGTCAACGCTGCTTCTGTAGTACCTGGCATTCCAGACATACGGCTGTGTGGTAGCAAAACCGGTCCTCGGGTCATTGCCGGCATCATACCTTTGAAATAGCTGTGTGTATCTAAGGTCATTAAGTGCAGCAGGATTCTCAGATCCGTCAGGATTCATCCATCCGGCTGCTTCCAGAAAGTCCCTGCTCGCTACCATGAACCGGTCGCCGTTGTTGGCAGGATTAAAACTTGCACGTTGGGTTAAGTTAAATACCGCAAATCTCCCCGGATGCTTCCAGTTGCTTGAGCCCCCGAGGCCGTCGCCGGCCCAAAGAGTATAGTACCAGATGGTTTCACGGCCCCGGTCGATTCCTGTCTTGTTCCAGGCTTCAATAGGGTCTTCGGAAAGATCATAATCCCCTCCATTCTGATCGATCACGAAATTGAGCTCGGTAAGGGCATCTGCATAGTTGCCCATATGGAAATGCACCTTCGCCAATAAAGCTGCAGCAGCAAATTTATTCGCCCTACCGTCTTCATAGGAAGCATTATGCACTCCGGCTAGATATCTCTCAGGTAAAAGACTTTTTGCAGTCTGAAGATCAGACACAATTTGTGGATAAACATCATTAGCGGAGGCCAGAGGAGATTCAATAGCCTCCTCAAAGTTTGTAGCCTGATTGATTCTGAATGGAATCCTTTGTTCATCATTCGGGTAAACTGGCAAATAGGCTCTGGCAACCCAGTAATAAGCATATGCCCTTACGAAATAAAGCTCCCCTCGAATCCGATCCACTTCATCCGGCCTATTCTCTCCCGGGAAAGGATTGTTCCCCTCTGCAGATTCAATGAAATCAATGGCTCCATTTGCAAAACCAATTGCAAAATATCCGCTATTGAACATGTGGTTATCAAATGATCCAATCTGGGTTCCCGCATGAGCCCTGTTATACATGTCTTCAACATCACTATCTACATTAAAGCCTTCTGCAGGATCAGCTAAGGCAATACCATCTGCAAAAGCTTCGGCTGCCACAGCACCCATGGTAAAAATGGCTCTGAATCCGCCATTGCCGGTCAAACCATAATAGGCTCCAATAGGAGCTTTCTCTAAATCCAGGAGGCTCTGCCAAGGAGACTCAGGTGGATTGGTCAATTGGAAAAACTCCTCATCATTCTCACATGCTATGAATGAAAATGAGAATATAAATACAAATAATACTTTTATATATCTGTTCATTTTAATGTCTTTTTTAGAATCCTAGATTAACTCCGAAACTGAACGTTTTGACCTGTGGGATTTGAATACCAACCCATCCCTGACCGATATTCCTGGATTGAAACCCCCCTGAGGTCGAAACTACTTCGGGGTCATATCCATCAAATCCTGAAATGGTCCATAGGTTATTGGCCATCACATAAACCCTCAGATTCTGAATATTGATCTTATCAAGAATACTCCTTGGGAATCTATAACCAAGAGACAACGATCTCAGCCTGATGTAATCTGCCTTCTTCAGGAAATTATCAGTTCTCTGACCAGTTCTCCGCCAATCAAATCGCTGATTTGCAGGTCCTCCGACTATGTCATATCTCCTATTAGCATTTAGCAGTGGATAATCAGCATTTGGATTTTCTGGAGTCCATGTATTATTGAACATATCTGCCCTGAGCACGGGATTTCCAATTGTAGTTTGGTCATATTCAGCTTCATCAAAGATGTAATTTCCGCCTGAAAAGGAGAAATAAGCTGCCAATTCAACCCCTTTATATGAAAAGTTTGAATTGAATCCACCAAAATAGGTGGGTAGTGCTGTCTTATCCGTATTGTCAAAAAGGTGAACCTCCATATCTGACCTGGTCGCCGGAATGATATTGCCAGTAGGTACACGCTGACCAGTTTCAGCGAAAACTGTCAAATCCATTTCTTCAATCAAGGGGTATCCACCTTGCGCATCAATGCCAGCATATCTGGCCAATCTAAAGAAAGAAATGGGATCCCCCACACGGGTGACCAGCCCACTATTGTTAACATTGTAAAGCTCATCGTTTTCACTGGTAAGCCTGGTCACCTCATTTCTATTGGTGGTAAAGTTGAACGAAACATCCCATCGGAACTGATTCTTGTCGACAATGATCGCGTTCAGGGAGTACTCCATTCCCTGGTTGGTCATGTCTCCTATATTCTGCCAGATAGTAGGAGAATTGGAGAAAATACCTGACGATTGAGGAATTGGCACCTGGTAAAGCATATCCGAAACGTCCTGATAGTAATAGACGATGGATCCACTCACTCGATTTTCTAAAATTTCAAAATCGATTCCTACATCAGTAGCGGTGGTTGTCTCCCAGGATACATCCTGATTTCCAATACCTGTCAATAAGTCTCCGGCTCCTACATCACCATATCTACCCCACCCGGTATAAGTTGTGGCCGTTGCCAGAGGATCAATATTAGAATTTCCAGTTTGTCCGTAACTAACGCGAAGCTTTAAGAACTCCAGCCAGTTGGCAAAATCCATAAATGATTCTTCAGAAATGATCCATCCCCCCGATACCGCACTGAAGATCCCATACCTGTTTTCTTCAGTGAAAATTGAAGTACCATCGCGTCTGACACTTGCCGTGACCAGGTATCGATCCATCAATTTATAGTTGAGCCTGCCAAAAATTCCTCTGAAGAATATCTCACCACCATATCCATTGGAAACCCGCTGGACATTACCTGGAGTACCAATCTCCTGGGCGGTCCCAACTAGTCCGTCACCTTCAGTATTCCTTGTGCGTGTGGCCTGCTCAGTAGATTCAGTACCCGCTGTTACACTCAAATTGTGGATATCACCAAAGTCTGTAGTGTAATTGAGATAGATATTATAGTTCGACCTGGTGAAAGTCTGTGAGTTGTCGAATGCATAGGGCGATCCCTCCCTCAGTACTGTATTTCCCCATTCAATGCTACTGGCATGGAAAAAATCATAGCCATATTCAGTATGTAATTTTAAGCCGTCTACCCAGGGAATGAAATAGTCCGCTGAAATCAAAGAAATCGATCTGAAGGAAGTCAAGTCATTCCTGTAATTGTCAGGATTGAGTGATGCCACCGGGTTCCTTCCCGAAAGCGGGTCAAATAATAATGGTTGGCCTGTAACTACATCAGTGGCAGTAGGATGATAAATCGGTAACCAGGGATAAATAATGCTACTGGTTGCCTGATATCCTGGTCTTGCTATATTGCTATTGCCTCCCGGGGCCCCTCCGCTAGGCGCCGGATCATTAAATGAATAAGTCAAAGTAGTACGAAGTCCAAGCTCAAGATGCTGCACTGGCTCATAATCAAGATTGACTCTACCTGTAATTCTTTCCAACTCATTACCGACCAGGATACTCTCATCCTTTCTATACTGTCCTGAAATATAATAGCTGGCATCCTCGGTTCCTTTAGAGGCTGAGACACTAACCTCTTTAAAGCCACCCTGTCTAAGGACAATATCATACCAATTTGTATTGGTCGTTTGTGCCCGGGATAGTACGGCGTTGGGATCTCTTCCAGCATTTAATACATCATTTGGGTCAAACTGCGGCTGACCTGCATTAGCCAGAGCCTGATCCATTGTGCTCAACCATTGGTCCCCACTCATAAAGCCGATCTGTTCAGGTCCTCTTACAACATCAGTCACTCCCTGCTGGTAATTGACATTGAATGTACCTCGCTGACCTTTACCACTTTTTGTGGTTACAATGATTACACCACCGGAACCTCGATTACCATAAATTGCTGTTGCAGAAGCGTCCTTAAGTACTTCGATCGATTCAATATCATTGGGATTAATCATCGATAGTGGATTTTGCTGACCCACTCTTCCTATTCCATTGAGCTCATTTCCATTTCCCATCAAAATCATTCCGTCAATGATCCAAAGGGGCTCTGTCCCTGAAGAAATAGAGTTTGTTCCACGGATCATCACCCTGGTAGGTGCTCCCGGCACCCCATTGGTAGCAGAAACCTGGATCCCCGGAGCCAGACCCTGCAAACTCTGGTCCACACTGATGGAGTTGAAACTGGTCAGATCCTCACTCTTCACCTTGGCAATGGATCCGGTCACATCTCTTCTAACCTGTGACCCATAGCCGGTAATCACCACCTCATCCAACTGCTCGGAGTCCTCCTGCATGGTGATGCTGATAGAGGTTTGCTCTCCAATAGGCACCTCAATGGCTTTGTATCCAATAAAAGAAACCGAAAGAATGGCTCCTGCAGAAACATTGAGGCTAAAGTTGCCGTCTACGTCTGTGATGGTACCATTGGTGGTGCCTTTCTCCAGCACTGTCGCACCTGGAAGTGGTTCACCATTTTGATCGACGACTTTTCCATCGATATCAATGACCATCACCGAAACATCAATGACATTGCTAAAATTTTGATTACGGTGTTGCTTAACGCTTATCTTATCATTTACCTGTCTGAAACTCAGGTTTGCCTGCTCTGAGATGCTCAGAAGTAGCTCTTCCATTGTATCATCCTGAAAATTCACGGAAACCTTGGTTCGGTTATCCAACCGGGCATGGTTAAATACGAAGGTATAATCCGTATTCTTCTCAATCTCTTTGAAAACTTTCTGCACCGGCACATCATCCAATGAGATACTGATTTTCGCTTCCTTCACACTCAATATGCCCTGAGAAATACCATCTTTCGCTAATGTCAGATTTAGCAGGAAAGACAGCATTACAAGGACATAAAGGGTGTATTTTCCAAACATGGTAATGCTTAGTAAAAGTTTATTTTTCATAAATTTGTAAGGATTAGTTGATAATCTTTTTAACTAATTGTGTTAGTCCATAGAGCTTATGTTCGCTGCATCTCTCTATGGGCTTTTTTTGTTAGATTTTTCTCATACTGTCTGTTTTATTTTTTCATAAATTCAATTCTTACCACATTTTCCTGCTCGTCGATCTCATATTCGAACTCCCAGGAATACGCCAAACTTTTCATTACTTCCTGTAGATAATCGTTCTGAAATTTTGAACTTGAATACAGATTACCTGGTACAGTACCGATAGCTTCAATTCTTACGCCGTACCATGATTCAAGCTTTTCAATAACTTCCGAATAGGGACTTTTCTCAAAAGCCAGTACACCATCCTTCCATGCGGTCTCAAATCCCGGATTGAATGGGTCAACATTGAACTGTGATTGATCGCTATCAAACACCACAGATTGACCGGGTTCTAATAATTGATTTTTGGAAGGATCTTCATTCAGTCTGACATTCACTTTGCCGGTAAGCAGAAAAACTTCATCCGGTCCGGACTCAAAGGCTCTCACGGTGAAACTCGTACCCAGCGCCGTTGTACTGATCTGGTTGGAATGAACGATGAAGGGTTTTTCCGGATTTTCAGCGACTTCAAAGAAGGCTTCACCATCAAGCCAGACCTCTCTTTTGTTTTCGGGATTTTTTGTTGGAAATCTTATTGAGCTATTTGAATTAAGTTTCACCATCGTCCCGTCGCTCAGATGAAAGGTCAATTTCTGCCCGCTTTCTGTTGATTTAGTCACCAAGCCTTCCCGGGCCGGAATGGAGATCTCATTTGTGTAGTAGCCTCCAAAGAATGTGATCAGGATAATGGAAACACTTGCGGCAGCTAACCAGATCGATCTGCTTATCCTGTTAACTCCATTTGCAGGTTTCATCGAGACCTCTTTTGCGGCTTCCTCTTCCAGACTCTGGTAGACTTTCCTGCCTAGTTCTTTGCTGTGAATTCGATCCAGGATCTCGGAAAAAACCTCCTCAGATTCAAACTGAAAATTCTTTGGGGTTCTGAAACTATCAAATCGCTCCTCAAGGAATGCTTTGGCTTCCGGGCTATTAATCCACTGAATGATTTTGTGGACCTCCTCTGAATCACAGCGCTCAGTCAGGAATCTCTTGAACTTTTCTAAGACGTCTCTTTCCAACTTCTTGATATATAGGGTAAAAACTTTTCTTTTGTTATAAGTACGCTTTGTTAGCCATCTACCACGTACGCTTTTGGTAATTTTTTACATATTATCATTCATTTATATATTTATTTGATATATTTTTAATATAATTATTTATTTATAACATTATTCTTAACAGAATCAATGTTTCAGTTTTTACCATTAAGTATAAATACTGAACGGTGTCCCAACTATCCTGTAAATTGCTTTTAAACTGGGTTAATTGTGGAAGCTGATCTTCTCTATCATATACAGAAACTGAAGCTGGGCGATGAAGATGCTTTTAGGGAAATCTATATCCTTTTTCATGGAAGGATTGCAGCTTTTTGCCTGGGTCACCAGATGAGTCAGGAGGATGCAAAAGAAGTCGTTCAGGAAACTTTCATCAAACTATGGGAAAGCAGATCTGCGATAGAATCGGACAAAAACTTTGAAGGTTACATTTATCGCATTGCAAAAAATCTGATTATCGACCGATTTAGAAGAATTACAAGGGAAAAAGCAGCCAGGAGTTACCAGATCTATATGCTGGGCACAGAAAATTCCACAGAAAATAAGATCCTTCATGACGAGTTGGAGGTTCAAATCCAGGCCACCATCGAATCACTCCCTAAAATCAGGCGACTGGTTTTTCATATGAGTAGGGTCAGGGGTTTAAGTAATCGCGAAATCGCCAAAGAGCTAAATATATCAATCCGAACTGTGGAGACACACATATCCAAAGCCTTGCAGTCCTTCTACGAAGAGTTTGGCCAGTCGCGGGCAATTTAGATCTATTGACGCACAGAAATTTTTTTGCTAAGTATTGGTAAATATTTAGCATCCCCGTAAGTTTGCAATCCTTTTTAAGGAACGAAATTCCTCAGTAGTTCTCCCGATCCCGATAGCTATCGTGGACGGGAGGTCAGAGAATCTCTCTTTAGACGCAAGGTCACTGGTTCAGACCCGGGGAAAGAAGAACCAAAAAAGACATGCACTCCTCAGTAGCTCAGTTGGTTAGAGCATCTGACTGTTAATCAGAGGGTCACTGGTTCGAGCCCAGTCTGAGGAGCCTGAAAATCAGCCACTTGCATGAAATATTGTGAGTGGCTTTTTTATTTGAAGTGCTTTACCAATGTTCTTTGCCCTTATTTGTATCTTAACCATTCGAATAAGCCTCCGACATCCGTGAAAAACCTTCCTTTAAAGTCCCTTGTCTTTATTGCCATTACATCTTGTCTATTAACCACCGGATTACCCGCTGATCTTTTTGTATCACCAACAGGAAGCGACTCTAATCCGGGGACGAAAGAAGAGCCATTTGCTTCCTTGCACAAAGGGATCGAAGCTGTTGTCGGCATATTTGAAAAGGATCCTGACGAAAACTGTACCCTTTGGCTTGCCGGAGGAAAATACTTTTTAGAAAGATCCATGGTGTTGGATGCTGAAACTTTAAAAAACCAGGCCGGAAAACTTTCAATCAAAGCAATGACAGGCGAAGAACCCATTATTTCCGGGGGCATCGAAATCAATGGATGGGAAAAACTTCCCAACGGATTATGGAAAGCAAAGCTTTTGGACTTAACAAACCGGAAGCAAGAACCCCGTGAACTATTTGTTGGCAATAAACGTGCGACGAGGGCCCGCTTTCCTAATGCAGGTTTTCTGCGAGTGGTCAAAGCAGGCGATGACCATCGGACCCATTTCTTCTATAAGCAAGATGACTTCCCCATTCCTGACAATCCGGGAAACGTTGAGCTTGTATTACTTCATGACTGGTCTATATCCAGGATCCCCATCGAAGCGATTGACGTGAAAACAAACAAAATCACAACCGTGGATAGCATCGGAGCTAAAAGTCCTGCATTTTTCAATATTGACCACTGGGAACCCCACCCACGTTATTATCTGGAAAATGCCATGGAATTCCTGGATGCGGACTATGAATGGTATTTCCAGTCTTCAGGAAACGACCTCTATCTCAAACTCCCGGAAAACCAATCCCCCAATGATCAGGCGGTAACCATTCCCCAAGTTTCCGGCCTGGTGAACCTTAACGGAAGTGAGGAACAACCCTTAAGAAATATCCATTTCGAAGGCATCGTATTCGAGCACTCCGCCTGGTCAATTCCTTCACTGGGGTATTGCGGCATCCAGGCATGTCATTTCGACCCACGGCCTGACAGTGAAGGGTGGGATGTAGTGCCCGCAGCAGTCAAAGGGGAATGGATTCAGAATTGCTCGTTCATTAATTGTTCTTTCCAAAAACTGGGAGGTTCGGGAATATGGCTGGGAGCAGGCAGTAAAGCCTGTACCATATCGAATTGCCACTTTTCGGATATTTCCGGGAATGGTGTCATGATTGGAGAGGGAACTGACCGAAAGGTAAACGGAGAGACCTGGTATAAGTCGGCACAGGCACAGGCAGCCCTGGCCAATACAATCGAAAATTGCACAATAACAAACTGTGGTCAGCAATTTTATGGAGCTGTGGGCATCTGGTGTGGATTAACCGCTGAAACCACCATTCAAAACAACGTGCTTTCCCAACTGCCATACACAGGTATTTCCATTGGTTGGGTGTGGAGCCCGGTTCCAACCCCTTGCCGGGACAACGTCATTCAGGGAAATCATATTCACCACATCATGCAGGTATTAAGTGACGGGGGTGGTATATACATGTTGGGGCTGCAACCCGGAAGCAAAATCATCAATAACAGGATCCACGACGTGGATGTGAATGCCGGCAGAGCGGAAAGTAACGGGATGTTTCTGGATGAGGGTACGACCGATGTGGTGGTGTCTGGAAATCTTATTTACAATATTGCCAAATCACCTCTTAGGTTTCACAGGGCCACAACCAATTTAGTGGAAGGTAATTACCTTTTTTGTGGAGAAGAAACACCGCCCATTCGTTACAATAGTACCAAAGAGGAAGATATTCAGAAAATTGGCAATTTCGTTTTTCATAAGAATGACCCGGGTTTTGACGAACAGCTTCAAAAGCTAATTAATAGCTGGGATCGCGTAAAATGAAATGAAAAACTATCCTGCGACCTCCAGTGCATTTATCTGATCCAGGATCAGCTGAAAGTTTTTTGCTATATCCTCTTTAAACAGGTATGCATCCACAGCATTTTCGTAACTGGCTTTAAGAAGTGAGTCAGGGTCCGTCTCAGTCAATACCACTTTTCTGATACGCCTGAATTCCGGATGATCGTTCAGGTAAATAATGAAGTCTCCTCCATTCTTTTTTGGCATTCTTAGATCAATAAAAGCAATGTCTATCTCGTTTTTACGAATGTTTTTTACAGCATCTTCAAAGGTCGAACTTGTGAAGATGACTGCACTTCCCACATTTCTGTCAATCAAAGTCTTTAAGATCTTTAGAAAAAACAGATTATCATCGAATAATAAGATGTTCACCGTTCAATATGCAATTTGATGTATTCCTCCTTATTTACTGTTAAGCTGAACTTTCAGCTGGTAAAGCTTCACTTTTTGAGGCTTTCGTGAAAGCGTGAATAACCAATAATATTTCTTTGGGTAATTCCCTTATGCCATTATTGATGCAACAGAAAAGGCTCGCCCGTACCTTTAATCATACCAGTTTCCTCCCTCTTCTATCATTTCCTTCTTAAGAGTCGCCATCTTAGTTTGCATTTTATCTGCCACTTCAGGGTACTGCTCAGATAGATCATTCTTCTGTTCAGGATCCTGAAGGATATCATACAATTCATAATGGTGGATCCCAAGGGTATCAATGAACTTCATGTGACTTTTCTGAAACCCCCACATTGACCATTGAGGTTCATCCGGCGAAGGTTTCAATTTGGCTTGTTCGCGGGTGTTGTATCTATGCTGGTAAGGCAACTGTTTTTCATATCCAAGCAGGACCCATTGATCCTCTCTCAGCATGGCGATAGGTTCATGAAAGTACCGATAGAAAAAGATTGGTGATGACCTGATAAAGCACTTCTTTCCTAAGAATACTGACGACATATCTTCGCCATCCAGCGCCTTTTTATTTCCGGGATCAATTTTGAGCAGCCCCGCCAGCGAGGGTAATACATCCACAAAACTGCCGGGAATTTCAGAAACTGTACTTTTCATGACGTGACCATCCCATCGGATCACAAAAGGCACCCTCAGCCCGCCCTCATAGTTAAATGCTTTGGCACCGCGAAAAACGCCTACCGATCCTTTCACCTGGGATCCATTGTCTGAGGTAAATATGAAGATGGTGTTTTCTGCCAGGCCCCGATCCTCCAGGTATCTGACGAAACGGCCAATGGCATGATCCATGTTTTCAATCGCTCCGTAATAGACTTCATTGTATTCATGCCTATTGACCAGTGAGTCGGGAGCTGCCACTTTTTCATGGGGTTCATTGAACCAGATGTTGGTGAAAAAAGGTTTTTGATCATCCCTGCCATCCAGCCACCGAATCGCTTCATCCACCACCAGATGACAGGAGTATCCTTTCAGCGTCCCTACAGGCTCACCGTTCCGGTGAAAGTTCTCCGGATTGTGATGTGAAGGGATTGCATTGTTGAAGGTGTAAAAAGCATGATCGAATCCCTGATCCATAGGTAATGGCTGACCCATGCCCTCAGAGGTAAGGTGCCATTTACCAAAGTGTCCGGTCCGATAACCTGAATGCCTCAACATCTCAGCAATGGTCCATTCTTCATCCCTGAGGTTCATGGGATTATCTGACGGTGGGATCCAGTTGTATATACCCAGCCTGGTGGCGTTTCTTCCGGTAATGATGGCCGACCGGGAAGGAGAGCAAACGGCTGCTCCACAATAGAAGGCGGTCATTCGCATTCCCTCTCTCGCAAGCTCATCGACGTTTGATGTAATGGCGGTCGATGATTTGTCAGGATTATTTATTTGCTCGCGGTAGATCGAAATATCACTATAGCCGAGATCATCAGCTAAAAAGATGACGACATTAGGTGTTTGACGTTGTTCTTGACAAGCTCCGATCAAGAGCAGCAAGATCAGATTCATTGCTATCATTTTAAATGAGGAAATCACGATCTTTTTCGATTTCAAGAATTTTATGTAGGTAAATTACTTATTCAATTATTTTGTTTTTATTTGTACTGCAGAGGCCCTCTTCGGAACTCACGACCACCAACAGGCTATTTGACAGTTCAGCTAATCGGATAATAGTTGCTACCAATCGAAATTTAATTATTGTATTTATTAACGGTACCTTAATTTGGGCACGTAATTTGTTTGAATTCATCATAATTTCCTAAATGCTATTTTTCACCGCCATACTGTCTGCCTTCATGGTAACTTTTATGATATTACCAATCATCATAAAAGTAACAAAATCCATCAAACTACTTGATCTTCCGGACAGAAGGAAGGTCCACATTGAGGGGACTCCCTCTATGGGTGGGATTGCGATCTTTCTGGGATTTATGATGGCTATCATGATCACCATTCCCGCAACTGATCTCATTGCCAACAGATATTTGTTTTGTGCCATCTGTTTGATTTTCTTCCTTGGATTAAGGGATGATATCTCAAGCCTCATCGCACATCATAAATTAATTGCTCAGGTTTTTGCAGCCGCTTTGGTGGTTATTTTGGCAGATGTAAGGCTTACCGGTCTGTATGATATTGCCGGCATTAATGAATTACCCTATGGTCTCGATTACCTTCTCTCTATCTGGGCCATCGTCATCATGACCAATTCGTTTAACCTCATCGATGGAATAGATGGTCTGGCTGCCAGCCTTGCAACGATCATTCTTCTGTTTTTCTCATGGATCTTTTTCGAAGCAAATGCAGTATCACTTGCGCTGATAAGTATCTCGGTTTGCGGATCATTGCTCGCCTTCTTGGTGTACAACTGGTTTCCGTCCAGAATATTTATGGGTGATACCGGATCGATGATACTGGGCTTTCTGATCTCAGTATTTGCCATCAAAGTGATCAATCTAAGTGAAGGCCTCCTGATCAATCCGGGTATTTACATCCAGGCCAGTGTCGGACTGGTCATAGCATGTCTCATCATCCCATTTTATGATACACTTCGGGTATTTACCATCCGCTTCATCCAAAAAAGATCTCCCTTCAGCCCTGACAGAAATCATATTCATCATAGCTTTCTCAAGCTGGGATTCAATCATGCACAAGCCACCCAAATCCTGGCTACATATAATATTGCAATGATTGCTTTGTCCATCATACTTAATAATTACCTGTCCAACAGTTTCATTCTGTTGATCCTTCTGAGCTTTACATTTGCCTTGGGGGGTTTTGTGGATTACATGGTTTCCAGGAAACGGATGCTCGGGGTGTCAGCCAAATTGGAACCAGGCAAGACACCTATTTCAATATCCAGATCTGCGTAGAAACGGAAGAACCTTTGTCAGCCTTACTTTCAGGACTTTTGCCGTTGATTGCACCGGGCTTATTATTTTTGCCACAATTTTGATGTATGAAAGATAAAATTGAAGCATACAAGCAGGAGATTGCAGACTACCAGGTTGCGGACCAGGCCGAGCTTGAAGCCTTTCGCATCAAATTTATCAGTAAGAAGAGTGTGATAAATGATCTCTTTGAATCCTTCAAAGTAGTGGCTCCCGAAGAAAAAAGGATACTTGGTCCGGCACTGAATGAACTTAAGCAGCTGGCGATGTCCAGGCTTAAGGAGCTTTCAGAGGCACTCGAATCAAACAATGGCAAAGGTGCAGAAACGATCGATGTCACATTACCTCCAGCCTACGAAAAAGGTTCTATCCATCCCCTTTCAAGAATCAAATATAAAATTATCAGGATCTTTGAGCGTCAGGGCTTTACCGTGGCAGAGGGGCCTGAGATCGAGGATGACTTTCACAATTTTACCGCGCTGAATTTCCCGGAAAACCATCCTGCCCGGGAGATGCAGGACACCTATTTTATCGAAAGAGACCCGGACATCTTACTAAGGACGCATACTTCCAATGTGCAGATCCGGCTGATGGAAAACGGGAAACCACCATTTAAGGCCATAATGCCTGGTCGCGTCTATAGAAATGAGGCCATATCGGCCAGAGCCCATTGCTTTTTTCATCAGGTAGAAGGGCTCCATGTAGATCGAAATGTGAGTTTTAAAGACCTGAAACAGGCATTGTATCATTTTGCTACGGAAATGTTCGGGGCGGATACCAAAATCCGTTTCAGACCTTCTTTTTTCCCCTTTACCGAGCCCAGC
Source organism: Cyclobacteriaceae bacterium (assembly GCA_965243485.1). Taxonomy (GTDB): domain Bacteria; phylum Bacteroidota; class Bacteroidia; order Cytophagales; family Cyclobacteriaceae; genus UBA7330. Next base: position 837,624 of record CBDEVP010000001.1, read on the forward strand.
GCCGAAATTGATATCAGTTGCTTCATCTGCGGCGGATCAGGTTGTAAAATATGTAAACAAACTGGCTGGGTGGAGATCGGGGGATCAGGTATGGTAGACCCTCACGTGCTTGAAAGTGTGAACGTGGATCCTAAGGTATACAGTGGATTTGCATTTGGCATGGGTATCGAACGAATTGCCATGCTGAAATACCAGATCGATGATATCCGCTTGTTTTCAGAAAACGACCAGAGATTCTTAAAGCAATTTTAGGAGCTGACTACAATAACTTTTCAATGAGCATCTCCTCGGTGATCCCCTCTGCTTCCGCTTTGAAATTCCTTACGATCCGGTGAGTAAGAATTGGTTTTGCCACTGCTTTCACGTCTTCAATGTCCGGCGAATATTTCCCGTTCAGTAGCGCATTGCATTTTGCTCCCAACACTAAAAACTGGCTGGCTCTGGGTCCGGCTCCCCACTCCAGAAACTCATTGCTTTCCGGCGCCGCCACACTTGTGCCCGGGCGGGTTTTATGAGACAGATTTACCGCATATTCAAAGACATTGTCAGCCACAGGTACTTTACGCACCAATTGCTGGTATTTGATGATTTCCTTTTTGGAAATCACCTTTTCCACTTCCTGTACAAGTCCTGTGGTGGTCTTTTTTACAATTTCCAGTTCATCTTCGAGTGACGGGTATTCCAGCTTTATCATGAACATGAACCTGTCCAGTTGAGCTTCCGGAAGTGGATACGTTCCTTCCTGTTCGATGGGGTTTTGAGTTGCCAGCACGAAAAAAGGTTTATCCAGCACGTAATGTTTTCCACTGATAGTAACTGCCCCTTCCTGCATGGCTTCAAGCAGTGCAGACTGGGTCTTGGGAGGTGTTCTGTTGATCTCATCGGCAAGGATCACATTGGCGAATACCGGCCCTTTGATAAAGCGGAAGTTACGCTCCTGATCCAGCGTTTCAGCTCCCAGCACATCACTGGGCATAAGGTCGGGTGTAAACTGGATCCTGCTGAAATCCAGGCCCAGGCTATTGGCTATGGTGTGTACAAGCAAAGTCTTAGCAAGACCTGGCACACCAACCAGTAATGAATGGCCCCCACAAAAAATTGAAGTGATCAGCAACCTTACCACTTCTTTCTGACCAATGACCGTCTTTCCGATTTCGTTCTCAAGTTTCTCGAAAGCCGAAAACAAATCATTGGCCAGCGCTATTTCATTTTCATCTTTTGCCATAAGATCATCTATTCTTTATTGTGCCAGGAGATTACAGGAACTATACTCGGGATCAATCTCTATGTATACGTCACCTCTTGCTGAATCAAACCATTCATTCAAAATATTTGCTTTTTTAGCTTCAAGGGCTGCCCGTGCAATGCGTTGATAATCCTGCCTCAGATTCGCCTGATGCGGTGGTACCTTGGCCTTGTAATATAATATCCTGAAAGCCGTGGTTCCATCCGGTTGCTGAAATTCAATGGGTTTTGAAACTCTGCCTACCTGCATGGTATCCAGCGTAAAAAATATGTTCGGGTCCAGCTGATCAATAGGAACTCTGTCCGAACCAGCCTGATCAGTAAAAAATCCGCCATTGTCAGAGGTCATCTGGTCATCGGAATACTCCTTTGCCGCATCCTCAAAGGAAATACTGTCCCTTAGAATTTCTCTTCTCAGACTGTCCAGGAAGTCTCTGGATCCTTCGATATCCTTTTGTGAGGGTTTTGGTATTAAAAGTATGTGTCTCGACCGGAATGTGTTTCCTCTTCTTTCCTGAAGCTCGATCAGGTGCAACCCGAAATCTGTTTGTACCGGCCGGGATAATTCTCCGGGCTTCATGGTCATAGCTGTAGCTTCAAATTCAGGTGCCAGGTCTCCTCGCTTAAAGAACGGAAGCTGTCCTCCCTTCGAACCTGACCCGGGATCTTCCGAATACTGACGGGCCAATGCATCAAAAGATTCGCCGCTTTGGATCCGCGACCGGATGTCATTGAGCTGATCTCTTGCTCTATCGATCTGCTCTTTACCTGCCTCCGGTATGATGACAATTTGAGCTGCAGTCACTTCAGTGGAAAAATAAGGGAGCGAATCTCTGGGAATATTATTATAAAACTTCTTCACTTCCGCTGGAGATACCTTAAGATCTGAGGTGATCTCTCCCTGCATCCTTTGAATGATCAGTTTCTCCTTCTCAAGATCAAAGAGCTCCTCCTCAAACTGTTCCATCGTCTTACCATAATATCTCTCAAGCTCTTCAACGGTTCCCAACTGAGAAACAAGGTAATCAATCTTTTGGGTGAGCATGGCCTGGACTTCCTCATCTGCCACTTCTACGGAGTCAATCAGTGATTTTGCTACCAGCATTTTATTGACCACCAGATTTTCCAGAATCTGACACCTGGCATTTGAGCCCCTGAATTCTCCCCTTGAAAGATATTCCAGGTAAGCTTTTTCAAGATCAGATTTCAAAACGATGAAATCGTCAACCTTCGCCACAATCTTATCTATGACTACTTCCTGACTGTAGCCTGAAAAATGAGTGAGAAAGTAGATTATACTACTGAGGATGAATTTCGAATAAATTCTCTTCACGGGCTTCATTATATATCCTTTCTTCCAGTTCCTTTTTTAACGTAAGTTTCCTCTTGTTAATGATAATATTTCTAATATCCTCTCTGATATATTCCAGTGGAGAGATCTCATCAGAGATCTTAAAGTCAAATATTTTCAAAAAATGGATCTGATCATCCCTGGTTGTCTCTGAGTATGTATTTCTCGATAAGAAATCTGTTTTATTTTGAATGCTCTCAAGTGGAGTGCCATTGATCACATCGTCAAAAATAACCCACAGTGAGTCTTCTAAAAAAGATTTGACACTAAAGCGGGAGCAATATGACCGAATATCTTCCAAATTTGACTCCGGATAAGCCCTGAAGTTCCTCCTGAATTGATTCAAATCAGGCGCATTACTGGGAATCTGGGCATATATACAACGTATAATGTTCTGTTTCAACAGGAAATTATCCGATTTTTCTTCATAATACTGCCTGATGTCCTCCGGACTTACTTCTGTGTTAAGGTTATTCAATATATACTGTTTTTCAAAGTTATGGACGATCAGGGCATACCTGTAATCCAGTACTTTTCTTTCAATTTCCGCTTCATTGTAGTCCACAACCTGTGAAGCCCTGAAAATCATCAGTTGCTTCTGCACCCAATCTTCGATGTACTTTTCAATCAGGGTAGCACTATCCTCATCTGAAATATTTGAGGGTAAAAGACCTTCCAGATCCGATGGATACAGATAATTGTCTACAGCTTTTGCTATGTGTCGCTCCTGAACCTCTTGTTTCGGCCTAAAAAACTCGCAGGATGTAAAAAAAACGAGACATCCTAGTATGTAAATCCTCATACTTTGAGATTAAGTTTCTTCGTAAGCCTGCAAATATTGTAATTCTTATCTGTTGAAAACTCAATTCCGTCCATTATTCTTTTCACAAGCAATAGACCCAACCCTCCTTTTCTCCCTGAAGAGACGATCTCCTGAACTGTTGGTTCATGGTATGAATTAGGATCGAAATATTTCCCCTTGTCCTTAATTACAAACTCCAGCTTTTCGGGCATCTGCTCAATCTGTATCTCGATCTTCTTGGAGGGATTGCAGCCATTGGAGTGGATCATCATGTTGGCGCATACTTCGTCAACTGCCAAAATGATCTTGTGACATTCCACTTCCTCCAAAGTTGTTTCACTGAGTGCCTGGGACACCAGTTGCCTCACTTTGGACAAATAAGTCTTGCTGCATGGTATGGACAGCTTATACTGCATCGATCCCCTCTGACTTTGTTTCAACCATCTTGATAATGTGCTGAAGACCTAATATCTCAAATACTTCTCTCACTTTTGGTTTTAACCCAAACAGGATCATTTTTCGATCCTGAGCCTTAAATTCTTCCAGGTAAGAGATAAATACACCCAACCCTGCGGAAGAAATATATTCCAGATGCTGTAAATCAATGAGGAGATTCACCTGCTTGTCCAAAGCCGATTTAATGGCATTGTCAAGATCAATGGAAGAACTTGCATCAACCTCACCACTTACTTCGATCAAAAAATAATCAGATTCTTCTCTGGTACTAATTTCAACCATATCATAAAAATTTCAATGTGACCAGTGTATAATCATCATCAAGCTTATTTCCGTCCAAAAATTTGTTCAAATCTTTAATGATTCCCTTTCTCAGGTCTGAAGGTGAGTGCTTATCATTCTCTAGCAGCGCCTTTTTTAAACCTTCCGAACCAAACTGCCGGGACTGTTTATCTCTTGCTTCAGTGATCCCGTCTGTGTAAAGCAGCAGAATGTCACCCGAATGATAGCTTATACTATCACCTTCAACGTAAGTAGCATAGTCAGAGTTTCTTATAATGCCTAATCCTAAACCTTCCTGCATCAGGTAACAAGCTTCATCGCTTCCATGTTTGTAAAAAAGTGTAGGACAATGTCCTGCTCTGACAAACCTGATCTCTTTCTTCTTTGAATTGATCTCAAAATAGGTGGCAGTGATAAAGGATGAAGGCTCCAGGCAATCTCCAAGTGCGGCATTTGCCTTCAGAATAAAATTTTCAACACTATTCTCAGTTTGAATCAGACTGTGAAAAACCCCCTTCATTTGTGCCATGTTGAAAGCTGCTGAAGTTCCTTTACCGCTTACGTCTGCAATGATCAGCTTGTATCGACCGTTGCCCATGTCCACAATATCGTAGTAATCTCCCCCGACCTCATCAGCTGCAAATGAAATGGCATCCATTTCAAAATCTTTCGTATTGATCAGCTTTGAAGGCAAAAGGCTCTTCTGTACATTCTTGGCGATTTTTAATTGTTCCTTGTAGCGCTCATTTTCGAGAGCCTCAGAAATCAACTGAAAATTTTCAAGGGAGACACTCGCCTGTGAGACGAATGTGACAATGATATCCACCATTTCACGGTTGAAGGCATCAGGTACCTCCTGCAACAATACAAGGGTGCCCTGCTGCTTACCCTTGACGATGATAGGCAGGGCAATGATGGACTTGTATTCAGGATGCCTGATCACACCGGAGGCTTTGCCCGAAGAAAAATTCCCTTCAAATTTCTTATTCAACACCAGTTTCAAATAATCTGCCTTCACGCCATTCTTAATCTCCTCAATTTTTTCCTCAGCAATAGATCTGGTGATAATGGTTTTCTCCGGTGTTTCCATTTCTATCCAGGCGGCATCGGCGAATACCGCACTCATCGAGCTGTCCAGCAATACATCATAGGTCTGATCTATGCTCTGCCCACTTGGGATGGCCTGACTTAATTTTTGAAAACCAATCGCTTCCTGAAGTTTCCGTTCAAAAACGGAGGAAGTGGGCAAATTGAACAGGGTAACCAGGATGGAGACCACGGCATACAACAGGATAAAGATGAGCAGCGCCACTATAAATACCCTGTCAAGTAAATTAATGGTAAGGGACTCAGTCTGCGCAAAGAACATTAAAAACAACAGAAAGTGATAAACATACACTCCTGATAATAAGATGAAAAGAATGCTCTTCCACTTTTGCTTGAAATTGAGATAGGCGATCCACTTAAGGTTAAAAGAGAGCACCAGCGCAAATCCAAGCAGGAAGATCAGGAAGATGTTGAAGTTGGTGGTCATCAACTTATTGTCAAACAAGTCGAAGAAGAGACTCACAAGAAGCGCATACTCGAAAAAATTCCAAAGTTGGATCAAAGACTTGCTCTTCTGGTACAGAATCAGCCGCTTCCATACAATAAAAGTTGAAACCAGAAAGGCAATGACCAGTCCACCAAGGATGTTATACAATACATTAATCGTGATCTCATTCTGAATGATGGAACTGTTGCGGAAAATATTCAGAAAAAGTCTGATAAGCAGGGATACCACCGTGGTAACAAGACCCGTCAGAAAAACCCGCCACAGAAGATCAATGAAATTGATGCTCTCTGCTTTGGAAATAATAAATCGATAGTAAAGCAGAGTGGAGACGATATAACCAGTGAGGAAAATTTGTGGCACAAGCTGACTCATGGCCACGTTCATGTTATACCTGTCTACCAGCAGTCCATAGATATCAAAAAACATGAAAAGCAACCATGAAAGGATGGCTCCTAACAAACTAAGCCTGATTTTCAGTTTCATGGAAAGCATAGGACGTGTAAAAATAGGCTCGACTGGATAATAATAAAAGTTTACAAATGATGCCCTGAGCACATCATCCCTGAACAATCAGCTGAATAAAACCAAACTATCAACGTTCGCTTTTATTGTATCGGCGACTGTAATTAGGTGCCTCCCGGGTGATCGTGATATCGTGGGGATGGCTTTCTGCAACGCCGGCTGCAGAGATCTTCACAAACCTGGCCTGTTGCAGATCTGATATCGTGGCTGCTCCGCAATACCCCATACCTGCCCTTAGTCCGCCAATGAGCTGATAAATAACCTCCGTTACCAGGCCTTTATATGGGACCCTGCCCACGATACCTTCCGGTACCAGCTTTTTGATGTCATCCTCCGCATCCTGAAAATATCTGTCTTTTGATCCATCTTCCATTGCCTCCAATGAGCCCATTCCCCTGTAAGTCTTGAATTTTCTTCCCTCATAAATGATCATCTCACCCGGTGCTTCTTCAGTACCAGCCAGCAATGAGCCGATCATCACACTGTTGGCACCGGCAGCCAGGGCCTTTACCACATCACCGGAGAATCGAATACCGCCATCCGCTATGATGGGTACATTCACCTTGTTGGCAGCCTTGGCTGACTCAAATACGGCTGAAAGCTGAGGAACCCCAACCCCTGCAACAACCCGCGTAGTGCAAATGCTCCCCGGGCCTACTCCTACCTTTACAGCGTCCGCCCCGGCATCGATCAGTGCCTGTGTAGCTTCTTCTGTAGCTACATTACCAACGATCAGATCCAGATCTTTAAATTTCTTTTTGATTTGCTTTGCAGCATCTATAACACCCTTTGAATGACCGTGCGCTGTGTCCAGACTGATCAGGTCAACGCCGGCATTCACAAGTGATTCAATCCGTTCGATCATGTCCGGAGTGACGCCAATGGCCGCGCCAACTCTCAGCCGGCCATATTCATCTTTACAGGCAAAGGGCCGGTCCTTATTTTTCAGTATATCCTTGTAGGTGATCAATCCCGTGAGTTTTCCCGACTTATCGATGATCGGGAGCTTTTCGATTTTGTGTTCCTGTAAAATTTGCTCCGCTTCTTTCAACCCAACCTCAGCATCTGCAGTGATCAGGTTCTCTCTGGTCATGATCTCGCTAATTGGCGTAGTCATATTTTTTTGGAATCTCAGGTCCCTGTTGGTAATAATGCCAATGAGTTTCTTGTTATCATCCACCACCGGGATACCACCGATCTTATTTTCCCGCATGATCTTTTCCGCATCACCGACCACACTTCCAATAGGGAGCGTTATGGGATCGAGTATCATTCCGCTCTGGGATCTTTTTACCTTTCTCACCTGATTGGATTGCTTCTCGATGGTCATGTTTTTGTGTATAAACCCAATACCCCCCTCCAGCGCCATGGAGATGGCCAGAGCTGCTTCTGTGACTGTGTCCATAGCAGCAGAAACCAGAGGAATGTTCAGACTGATATTCCGACTGATCTGGGTCTTGGTCTCTACCTCTCTTGGAAGTACCTCTGAGTATCCGGGGAGAAGAAGCACATCATCATAGGTGAGGGCTTCAAAAAGGAGTTTGTTTGAATTGGGATCCATGCAAATAATGGTAATTATTTGCAGTGCAAAGCTACGCTCAATAGACTATAATCTAAAGCTTGTGTCTAAAATAAATTTATGTTTGCGCCGTGGGAGACATACTTGACACGCTGTGGAACCAATTTCTTCAGCTGAATGGCCTGGAAGCCATTGCTGTAATTTTCGGACTATTGAGTGTTTGGTTTTCAATGAAAGAGAATATCCTGGTCTATCCGACCGGGATCATCAGCGTAGTGATCTACATCTACATCACCTTTCAATATAAACTATATGCCGATACTGGTATCAATGCCTATTATTTCATTGCCAGTGTCTATGGCTGGTACTACTGGACCAATACCAAAGGTGATCGTGCTCAGATCAGAATTTCCACACTCACCGGGCCCGAGTGGTGGATTACCGCCGGATTAACCATCAGCTCCTTTATACTTATAAGGTTTGGACTTGATTTTACTGACAGCGATGTGCCAACATGGGATGCCATCACCACTACTACCGCCATCGCAGGGATGTGGCTCATGGCGAGGAAAAAACTGGAAAATTGGATAGCCTGGATCATCACTGACCTTATTGCGGTGCCATTATACTTTTATAAAGAGTTGTACCTGACAAGCTTTCAGTTTTTAGTTTTCACCATCCTGGCTTTCATGGGTTATTTTGCATGGCGCAAAACTTATCTAGCATATGATTAAAAAAATTGCCGTGGTTGGACCGGAATCCACCGGAAAAAGCGAATTATCCGCACAACTTGCCAGAAACTATGATACGGAATGGGTGCCTGAATTCGCCCGATTCTATCTGGACAGGCTGGATAGACCATATGAACAGTCAGACCTGCTGGAGATTGCCAAAGGTCAAATTCAGTGGGAGGAAGATAAATTGCTATACGCCAATAATTTTCTTATCTGTGATACCAACCTCATTGTGATCAAAGTATGGAGTGATCATAAATACGGAAATACTGATCCCTACATTGAGGAAAAGCTAAATAAAATAAAATACGACCTGTACCTGCTCGCCAATATTGATCTACCGTGGAGGGACGACCCTCAGCGTGAACACCCGACCCTGAGAAAATATTTTTTCGAGGTCTACGAAAACTACCTGAAACAGCACCAACTGCCTTACCAGGTGATCTCAGGTATCGAGGAAAACAGGACCGCCAATGCCGTTGAGGCCATCGAACATTTTTTAGGTTAAAAATGATTATTTAAATTTGCCTACACAAGGGGTGCCTAATATTTCAGGCTGAGATCATACCCAAATAACCTGATCCGGATAATGCCGGCGTAGGGAAGTATGATAACCAATTAATGGAAAGCTCCCCACTTTCCGGCTAAATGGTTAAAAATTAGACATGAAAAATTTTTCGATGATCGCATTGTCGCTGATCGGCAATGTGCTTTACCTAAATGCACAGCAAATAGTTACCGGTATCGTTACGGATGAGCAAACCGGAGAACCTCTCCCGGCAGCCACAGTCACCATCAATGGTTCTTTTGAGGGATCAGTCACTGATGACGCCGGGAGATTTTCCGTATCTGCGGAAGCGCAGGACACGATTTCGATCAATTATATCGGATATGAAGAGAAAGCGCTTATTGTTGCGAGTCAATCACACTTCAACGTAGGCCTGGAATCAGACTATCAATTGGAGTCCCTCATCATCCGGGGTGTAAGAGCCCTCGAAAATGAGCCGGTGGCAAAAACGACGCTCTCTCACCAGGAAGTGGAAAAGAAGTATGTGGGTCAGCATCCCATTTTTATTCTTGATAAAAAGACACCGGGAATTTATTCGTACTCGGAATCCGGAACTTCCGTGGCCAATTACGGAAGCATCCGTTTGCGTGGAATCGGTCAGGAAAGGATCAATTTCACATTGAATGGAGTACCTCTTAATGATATGATCGATCATGGAGTGTTCTTTTCCAACTTTTCCGATATCTCCAATAATTTTGAATCGATCCAGGTGCAACGTGGGGTGGGCACTTCTTCCAACGGGGTTTCCAGCTATGGCGGTTCAGTGAATTTCGAATCCCTGAACCTCAAAAGAAATCCTGCGGGCAGTGCGGTTGAGCTGGCGGCCGGATCATTCAATACGTTCAGAGCCAACTACCATGTGAATACTGGGATATCAGACAAGGGCTTTGGCTTCTATTCGAGCTTTGGAAGGTTATGGAGCGACGGATATAAGGATTTTACGGAGACTGATGCCTATTCCTTTTTCATGACCGGAGGCTACTATGGAGAAAATGACATGGTCAGACTCACCGCCTTTACTTCGAGGTCACAAAATGGACTGGGTTATTATGTCGTAGATGAAAATACACTGGATGACAACCCCACTTTCAATCCTCTGATTGACGACGACAATGATGATTTTTCTCAATATCTCGTTCAGCTTCAGCATAGTCACAATTTCAATGAGCGTTGGAAGCTGACCTCTTCCCTCTACTATGGGGGAGCCGGCGGTGATTTTGCGGAAGGGACACTTGATGAGGACAGTGTCTATGTAGAAAACTATTTCACTACCTATTATACCTCCTTTTTTCAGATCAATTATCCGCTAAAAAATGATCATTATGGAATTTTATCTAATGTTTTCTATGATGCAGGAAGATTCAATTTTTCTGGGGGTATACATGTCTACACCTTCCTGCGTGAAAACCGGGAATCTATTCTTCCTCATGACTCAAATCCTTATTACCTGGAAAACTCACAGAAAAATGAATTTAGCTGGTTTGCCAAAGCTGATTACCAGCTGGGTGATATTCAGTTATTTGGTGATGTACAGTTCAGGACCATGGAATTGCAGATCGAACCTGATTATGAATTTATTGGAAGTGGCGACGAGGGTCCCATTTCAAAGACATGGACATTTATCAATCCCAAGGTGGGCCTGAATTATATCCCGGACCAAACACAAAAAATCTTTCTTTCTTACGGATTCAATGGACGGGAACCAACAAAAGTTGATCTTTTTGGTGGCTTCCAGCTCAATGCATCCAACATCGACTTTGTAAAGTCAGAAACAGGCTTTGATCCGGAGTTTGTGCATGACATTGAAGCTGGATACAAACTAAGCCTTCAAAAGGTGACGCTGGAAGCGAATCTTTTCTACATGAGATTTCGGAATGAAATAGCCCCAATAGGAGAGGTGGTTGCTTTCGGAGTTCAAAAGAGACAAAACATACCCTCAAGCACAAGAAGGGGATTTGAACTTACCTGGAACTGGTCTGCTGCCAGTTATCTTGACTTCCATGGAAACCTGGCTTATTTAAACACCTCCATTGATGAAATAAGTATTTTTGGAGACGCTACGTATGAAAACAGACAACACATACTCAGTCCTGAGTGGATCAGCAATGAAAGCCTGACGTTTCATGCCGTTCAGAACTTCGATATCACGCTCTCACATCATTTCATGACCGAGCAATTTATGGAGTTAACCAATGATCCGGAATTAACAGTGCCCGGATGGTCCACCTTCGACTTGGATGCCCAATGGAAAATAAATGATCGAATTGATTTATCAGTGATGATAAACAATCTACTTGACAGACAATATTATACCTACGGAACTCCGGACTTTAATGGCAATCCGGCATTTCTGATACAGGCGCCCAGGAATTTTTATCTGACAACCAGAATCAGGCTCTAGTTCGGCTAGAGCCTTTCGTTATATGCTACCAGCTTATATTTATTTAAGATAGAGCGAACAGCATATTTAATATCCTTACTAAAAAAGTTCTTATTATCGAAAAGTCCACTGGCATATCCCTGCCAGATCACACTGTGGGTTTTGCTGTCTACAAAATCGATGAGAAGTGTTCCTTCTTTCAGTTCATAGTTAACCTTATTATAATCAGCTTCATCGATTTTGGCCAGCTCATCTTCATATTCGGCAATAAGACTATATTTTTCATCCCAATACTCAAGATCCATCTGATCAAATCCACGGAATTTCAGGTCATCTCCAAATACAGTGTAAATGATAAGCATGGATGGCTTATCCTTTTCGTACCTGTATCCCTGGGATTCCAGCCTCCTCATGATTTCGTCACGGATCATGGAATCACTCAAACCATTGAAGCCCACGGTATCACTCGTGGACATAAAATCAAAAGTTTTGTATTTTCTAAATTTTCCCCTGTAGCTGTAGTCTGACTCCACTACATAATCTCTCTCAGCAAGGCAACCAAATATTAAGATCGGGATTAATAACAGTAAAAGTGGTCTCTTCATTTTTCAATTTCATTCAAGGCATTTATTAACAAGTGACTAATCAAGTGTTAATCTACGTAATTTATTGTAGTTTTCATTGAAATAAGTCGATAATTCATCCTTATAAAAAAATTTAATGGACAAAAACTTTACCTATCTCTTAAAAATTATTCAATAAACACTATACTACATTAAATGTTTGAATGGTTGCCTGACTATTATGAAGAATTCTAAAATAAGGGTGAATCAAAAGCGTTGCACTGACCGGAACGGAAGAGTGAAAGCGATGAGTAGCTTTTGAAACACCCTCATGCTCTATTGGATTTTTCCTGCAACCTCGATCAGGTTGATCAATTCAGTCCGATAACCGTAATCGTCACTTCCTTTCGATGCCCTGGCCAGTCTTAAAATACGATCGAAGGTAAGGTCACCTTTAAATTCGGAATCCCTTAGTAGCATGCCAAAACCTGCTACGGCTGAGGCCCATTGCAGGTTCATGTCGTTCGGGTTTCTGTCTTCCTGATCCATCGTGCGTACGATCAGCTGACTGGTCTCACCATCAGGCTCTTTATATCGGAATTTAACAGTGAATAGTTCCCCCTCAGTTCCCCGGTCTGCGGGCCTCCTGTTTTGGTATTTTAACGGATCGACAGTAGCTCCAAAGTGGCTATCCACACCTGTTGGAATGATCTCATATAAAGCAGTGACCGTATGTCCGCTACCTAACTCTCCCGCATCTTTCGAATCATCGTTAAAATCCTCATCCCTAAGCTTTCTGTTTTCATATCCTATGAGGCGATAGGCCTGCACTTCCTTAGGATTAAACTCTACCTGGATCTTCACATCTTTAGCTATCGTAAATAAAGTTCCTCCAAATTCAGTAACAAGAACCTTTTTAGCTTCGAGGATATTGTCGATATAGGCATAGTTTCCATTGCCCTTATCAGCCAAAATTTCCATTTTAGAATCCTTATAATTTCCCATACCAAAACCAAGTACGGTTAAGAAGATCCCCTGGTCTCTTTTCTCCTCAATCAATCGTTGCATTTCTGCATTGCTGGATGCACCCACGTTAAAATCTCCGTCCGTAGCCAGAATAATCCGGTTATTCCCCCCCTCAATGAATTGTTCTCGTGCAACCTTGTAAGCAAGTTGAATGCCTGCTCCACCAGCGGTGGATCCACCGGCCTGCAGTTTATCCAAAGATTCAAGGATTGTCTTTTTATTCTTTCCTTCAGTGGGAGCCAAAACGAGACCAGCGGCACCTGCATAAACCACGATGGAGATTTTATCTGTGGGTCTCATTTCATTCACCAGCATCTTCATGGATGATTTCAACAGCGGTAGCTTATTTTGGGCGCTCATCGAACCTGACACATCCACCAGAAAAACGAGATTAGATGCAGGCAACTCATCCGTATTTATCCTCTTTCCCTGTAGTCCGATGTGCGCGACCAGGTGTTTTTCATTCCAGGGAGCTTCACTGAAAGAAGTGTGAATCGAAAATGGATGTTGATCATCAGGTGCTTCGTAATCATATTGAAAATAATTGATCATTTCTTCGATCCTGACCGCATCAATGGGTGGCAGTTGTCCAAGATTCAAAAAGCGCCTGATATTACTGTACGATGCCGCATCCACATCAATTGAAAAGGTTGATAATGGTTTATCAACCGGCTTATGAAAAATATTCTCCTCAATTCCATCATACTCTTCGGTATTGAATGATGTCTGATCCTGCATGATCATCGCACCTCCGTATCCGGTGGAGAAAGATGCATTTTTTGTCATCCTCCCGCGGTAAGGTTCCGATTGACCCTGAGCAGGCTTTGCCAGAGGCTCCAGATCCATTGTTACAATTTCATCCGTCTCCTTTTCCCTGATTTTAACGGCATTGAGCACTACATCCACTTTTCTTCTGGATCCCACCCGTTCCCGTTTACTTTCAAATTCAGGATGCGTGAATTCAAGTTCACTTTTTTCACTATTGACGCTAATTGAGTACTTTCCTTCACTACTTGTGGTAGCTCCTGATCGAGTACCCACTTCTTCCACTTTCACATCGGGCACCGCATTTCCACTGGTATCATATACGGTACCGGTCACAACAAATACCGGTTTCTCTGCAACGGAAAAAACGAGAATGAGCAATAAAAATGTTATTTTCTTCATCTTGGTAATAATTTGATTTACCATTGAGATGAGTTTCACCGGGAATTCCATAAAAAAAATTCCTTCTGCTAATTTTTCATGTCACTGATTGATCAGAATTCGAATATTGAAAGCAAGCCGGACCACCAATTGATAGAGGCTTATAAAAACCTCAATGACAGTGAAGCTTTAGGGGCATTGTTTCAGCGATACATGCATCTGGTTTACGGGCTATGTCTGAAGCATCTGAAATCCAGAGAGGAAAGCCAGGATGCTGTCATGGGTATCTTTGAACAATTGACTCTTAAGCTCAGGTCCCAGGAGGTCCGCTATTTCAAGAGTTGGCTTTATATTGTTTCAAAAAATTATTGCCTGATGGTGCTTAGAAAGAAGTCCAGACAAAAAGAATACAATGGACTTATTATGGAAAATGAGGTGATCACGCATCCCAAGGATGAATATGAAATAGATGAGGACCTTGATGCTTTGGAAAAATGTATGGAAACACTGAAAGGGAAACAAAAAGAGTGTATTAAATTGTTTTACCTGGAAAGTAAGAGCTATGCGGAGATCACCAAATCCACATCATTCACATTAAAAAAGGTAAAGAGCCATATCCAAAATGGAAAGAGAAATCTAAAAATCTGCCTGGAAGATAAACATGTCAAAAGATAAATCACATAAGGTCACTTCTGAAAAAGAACTTCTGGATTATCTGGAAGGCAAGGTCACCGGATCTGAGGCCAACAGAATTGAACGTCAGCTACTGAATTCCTCATTTGAAGAAGATGCTTTTGAAGGTTTGTCCGGTCATATTCCGATGGAAATAAAGGAAGACCTCGCCTTACTAAAACAGCGGATCGAGTCTAAAAAGAATTACAAAAAGCCTGGATTCCTGAGTATTGCTGCTACGATCGCTTTTTTGATTACTGCTTTCGGTTCTGTATGGTTTGTAATGGAAAATGCATTTCCGAATAGCGAGCTCACCTTGAAGCTGGAGGAAGATTCGGTCAACCAGGAAAGTCAACTGGCTGACCATGTTGAGGGTGACTTAAAGGATGTTCCGGATGAATCTGAGCCTGCAGATATCGGGCAAGAAGATGCTGCCGAGATCGCCAGTGATATCGGTCAGATTTCGGAAGATATCACAGCAGAACCGGATGTTGCTACGGAAGAAACTGGCGATCCTGAAGAAGGTGCTGGATCAGGTCAACTGGCGCTTAATGAACAGGAACCAGAGCAGGCTTTGACTCAGGCATCATCACGGTCGGAGGAAGCCGAACCTGAAGAATTAGCGCAGCAGGAAATTGCATCAGATAATTTAGATACATCAGAGGCATCCAGAGCCCGTGAATCTGCTGCTGCACCTGTGCAGGTACAATCAGCTTTTTCTGAGCAAGAGGAAGCTAAAACGGTCTCCGGAACTGTATATTATCAGGAGGATGGCGAACCTTTGCCAGGTGTCACTGTATCGCTGGGAGATCAGCGCGCAGTCACCGGTCTGAGGGGTACTTTCGAACTCTCAGGTGCAAATGCAAACGCTGGAGATCAGCTTGGGTTCTCATCGGCAGGGATCATTTCCAAAACTGTAACCCTCGAAGGATTTGAAAATGTCAATACGGTGGTATCTCCAGCACCCGCAGGCAATCAAAAAGCGGTGATTCTTGGATATAGCAGCAATAACATCAAATCCCCTGAACCGGCAAATGGCAGGACTGCATTTGTTGATTATGTGAATTCTACCCTTCAATATCCGGAAGCTGCCAGGGATCAGCAAATTGAAGGCGTCGTGCTGTTGAAAGTAACCATTTCATCAGATGGTGCCATCAATAATGTGGAAATAAAGAAAAGTTTGAGTTATGGCTGCGATCAGGAAGCCATCAGGTTGATCCGGGAAGGACCACAATGGACCCCGTCACTGTATAATGGTGAGCCTGTCGAAGGGTCTGTCAGGGTCAGGATCATTTTTGATCTGTAAGATTTACAATTTCCTTCCCCTGATCATCCGGTCTTTTCCATTGAGGTCTTTTCTTAGTTCTACGTCTGATAATCGGCTTTCTTTCATGGAATCAACGACAGCCTCTCCAAAAGATTCGTTGATCTCATAATAGAGCCAGCCTCCCGTACGAAGCAGTGTTTTAGCCAGGTGATTGATGGCTTTATAAAAGATCAAGGGATCCCGGTCCCCGACAAACAACGCCTGACCCGGCTCATGGTTCAGCACATTTGGAGCCATCGTTTCCTTTTCCTTCACCGTTATATAGGGCGGATTTGAGACCATAAGGTCATAGCTGCCCGCAGGAGCCTCAGCCAGCACATCTACCTGTCTAAAATCAATATCCAGATCATATTTCAGGGCATTTTGTTTGGCTATCCCAAGTGCACCTTCCGAATTGTCCCAGGCCATAACATTTTTGCCCGGATATCCTTTCGCAATCGAGACCGCAATACATCCGCTGCCCGTGCCAATATCTAATATATCGTTCACATCATGTTGTTCCCGGACGATCCAGTCAACTAATTCCTCGGTTTCCTGTCTGGGGATCAGTACGTGCTTATCAACCAGAAATTCCAAACCATAAAAGTGAGCTTTCCCCAACACATACTGGATAGGTTCATTTGCTTTTACCCTATTAAGTACTTCTGATATCTTTTGATCAATGTCTGCTGATAACCGGATCTCTTTGCCGGCCAGTACTTCAGTTTTCGAGATCCCGGCTTTCTCCTCCAGGATCATGAAAGCAATACTCCTTGCCTCCCCCGGATCATAGATGTCTGCTATTTCAGAGGCCAGTTGATCAAAAAATGTCCGGGAGTTGGAAAGCATGTTAATGAAATATGGCGAATTTAGTGGTTCTAAATGGAATCGTCTGACGACAAAGCATATATGCAAAGGGCTTTACAACTCGCAAACGGTGGTTTGGGAAGCGTGAGCCCAAATCCCCTGGTAGGTTGCGTGATTGTTGCAGGAGGAAAAATTATCGGAGAAGGATTCCACCAGGTCTTTGGGGGTCCCCATGCCGAGGTCAATGCTGTCAATGCTGTAGAAGATAAAAAGCGCCTGGAGGGGGCAAACGTGTATGTGACGCTGGAACCCTGCAGCCATCATGGCAAGACACCACCCTGTGCGGAACTGCTGGCTTCTTTGAATGTCGGCCGAGTGGTGATAGCCACCAATGACCCCAATCCGATGGTGAATGGCAGTGGTGTTGCGAAACTGATGGCAGCGGGAATAAATGTAGAAGTGGGATTACTCAGGGATGAAGCTCAAAAACAAAACAAGCGGTTCTTTACCTATCACAATCAACGCAGACCTTATGTCATTCTGAAATGGGCGCAAACCAAAGATGGATTTATTGCGAGAAGTGATCATTCAAGTAAGTGGATCAGCGATTCGGGTTCCAGACAGCTGGTACATAAATGGCGAACTGAGGAGGATGCCATTTTAGTGGGCAAGTCAACCGCACACTATGATAATCCGCAGCTAACAGCCAGAGACTGGGCAGGCAAAAACCCACTCCGTATTGTCATCGATCGCAAAAGAAGTCTTGACCCGGATCTGAATTTATTTACGGATAACATAAAGACTATTGTCTATACACTGTCTGCTTCCGGAAAACAGGGAAATGTTGAGTGTGTAAAACTTCCGGAAAATGATTTTCTGACCAATTTATTGTATGATCTCTATGAACGGCAGGTGCAATCACTTATCGTCGAAGGTGGTTCCTTTACGATCAATCGCTTCATCTCACAAAAACTTTGGGATGAAGCCAGAGTTTTTATCAGTGAGGCTGAATTTATCGATGGGATCAAAGCACCATCATTGAATTCAAATACTTTTTCGGAAACTAAAATCCTGAAAGATCGATTATTGTTCTATTCGAATACACTGATAAATGGAAGAGCTTAAACTGATTCAAACCGAAAGTCGTGAAGAAAAATATCAGTCCCTGATCCCCCAGGTCAAGGCATTGATCAAGGGTGAAAGCGATCTCATTGCTAATCTTGCAAATATCGCGGCAGCGCTCAGGTTTGGCCTGGAATTCTTTTGGGTAGGTTTTTACCTGGTCAGAGGGAATGAACTGGTCCTGGGACCTTTTCAGGGACCTGTTGCCTGCACCAGGATTGCCAAAGGTCAGGGTGTGTGCGGACAAGTGTGGGAACATGAAAAAGTTTTGATTGTCCCCGACGTGGAACAGTTCCCAGGCCATATCGCCTGCAACAGTACCAGCAAATCAGAAATTGTCGTGCCTTTGATGAGAGATGATCAGGTATTTGGCGTACTGGATATCGACAGCGACAAGATCAATGACTTTTCAAAGATTGATGAACTGTATCTGAAGCAGATTGTTGATTTGCTGGGCTAACCAGAAGGAGAAATGAGAATTCGGTTCTTTCTCCAGTTTTCGACCTTCATTATTTCTTTGTCAACTTCACCCACAAAGGGAACACTGATCCGCCCGTGGCATCAGGATTAAAGAAAGGAATGAGGTCCCCGCTAATTTCAGGAAGGGTTACATTTTCCATGACCAGAAGATCTGTCTCGCCAAGATCAAATTCCTTCCGGTTGATAACTGATCCTGTCTCCAGATTCATGGTGCCTTTTCCTATGAGTGGTTCGATGAACTTGAATTCAACATCATAAGTACCTTCCTTCAGGCTGACCACCCATTTCCCGAAAACATTCTCCTGTCGCCAGACCCCGCGTTCGCCGGAGGCATCGTTGCGATTGAGATATATGGGGTTTTCATGTTTTGTGCCTATGATGACGGGAGGCTGATTGACCAGGTGAGGTGATTGGGTCAGTTCTTTAAATTTTCTATCCAGTTCCCCCTTTAGCTCTAAAGCCAGGGAGGTATTATCCATGACCAGATTGTGTTGCTCCCAGGGGTCCTCATTCAGGTCATACAGTTCAAAGCCTTCGATATCTGAACCATAGGACGTAAAGCCGACCAGCTTTTGATTGCCCTTTTGCTGGGCGATGTTCTGGTAGCGTTCAGGATACTTCCGAGTCCAGTAAAAGAACAAGGAGCGGTCCTCCTCCCACGACTGCAGCTCTCCATTCACAAGGGGCACAAGACTTTGTCCGTCCAGGTGAACATCCGGTAGTTCTGCGTTACAAAGTGATGCTAACGTTGGCAAAACATCCAAATGGGCAGCAATGGCATCAATATCCTGGTCTTTTTTGAACCGATCGGGGTATCTGAGGAAAAAGGGCACCCTGACACCCCCCTGGTAAACTGACCCTTTCCTCTCTCTGAATCCACCGGTGTATCGATATTGCTGAGGTCCATTGTCAGTCATGAAGATCACAATCGTGTTCTTTTCTATTTTTAATTTTTTCAACTCACTAAGGATCATACCAACATTATCGTCGATGTTTGTTACCATCCCATATACTTTCCTTGCATCCTCCTTATCTCTTTCAGACATTTCTGGCATGGGTACCTTTTCATCGTGAAAAGGAGCCTCAGGATCCACATCCTTATACATATCATAATACTTCTGAGGCAGCTGCAAAGGAGTGTGCGGAGCATTAAATGCCAGATAGCAGAAGAACGGGTTTTCCCTGTTTTTGCGAATAAAATTCACAGCTTCGTTTGCGTAGATGTCCGAACAGTATCCTTCATATTGTTCCATCTCATCGTTGTGCCATAGCACAGGGTCAAAATAGCTGCTATCGAATTTGAAGTATGTGGTGAAGTCGCCGGGCTGGCCCATACCTCCTGCCAGATGGATCAGGGATTCATCAAAACCCTGGTCACCCGGTCTGGAAGGATAATTGTCCCCCAGGTGCCATTTGCCGAATATACCGGTGGTGTAGTCAGCTTTCTTCAGCATCTCAGCAATGGTAACTTCTTCTGTTGCCATGATAGCGCCCCCATTATAAGTATCATGCACACCTGTCCTCAAAGAGTATCTTCCGGTCATCAAACTTGATCTCGTGGGAGCGCACACCGGAGATACATAGAATTGCCTGAACCTGACACTTTCCTTTGCCAGCTGGTCAAGATTGGGAGTTTTAATCACCGGATTACCGTGAAAACCCAGATCTCCATAACCCTGATCATCCGTAATGATCAGGATAACATTGGGTTTTTGCTGTGAAAAGGTAAACAGGGAGGTGAAAAGCAGAACAAAACAAGCCAGGTAATTCATCATTGATCAGGTTATTGAAAAAATAAAAATAAGTTATCCGAAGAACTTATAAGAATCCTCACCCTGCACTTCTTTCCAAACTTTCAGACACAATTCAGTCATATGATAGTCTCCCCACATGCAGGCTTCCCCATTGGGGATTTTTGATCCCTGGGGAATATGATCCCAATTGTTAGGGCGATGATAGATTCCATGCAGCAAAATACCCTCATGGTTTGGGGCCTTTGATATGTATGGATCTGACAACAAAGACTTTAGACAATTCAGTGCGGCCAGCCGATATTTTGATGCAGCCCTGGGTTCGTCTTTTCCAATCAAATCTGCCAGTCGAATGAGGCCCTGAGCTCCGATCGCCGCTGCGGAGCTGTCTACCGGCTCATAATCATTGTAAGGATCCGAAGGCCTGTCCAGGTAGTCACCCAGTTTGTGTAGCATAGGAGCACCGGTATCCCAGTAGGGGATACCATCGGTGGGTGAATTATGGATGAAAAAATCACAGGTTGCTTTAGCCGCTCTCAAGAACATTGCTTCTACTTCCTCCCGATGATCAAATTGAAGATCTTCATCCCGGATAAATTCCAGTATTTCTGTGAAGCCAAGCATCGCCCATGCCAACCCTCTGGTCCATGTGGTGAATCCGGAGAAACCCTGCTGCGCATTGGGGCACCGGTACTTTCCGTCATTCATATTGAAAACTGACTCATGGGCTGTTCTACCCCACACATCGTAGGTACGGTCCGTTTCCCCATAGAAGATACCATATTTTGCTGTCGCCAGACCATGCTGAATGGCCCTGTCCAGCATATCGATTTTTTGATCGTTCTCACCGTATAGTTGATGTCCGAGTTTTGTAGCCAGCAAAAGCACCCTGCACGACCTGATGGTATCCACGAATAGTGAGTGCGGACCATTGAAGGAATAGATGAAACCGCCATCCTGAATGACCGACCACCTTCTGGCCTGAACAGACGCCGACATTTTGATGGCCAGCTCATAGTATTCCTTTTCATAGGCCTCCATATCATATTTTGCATGATTCCCCAATCGAAGCAGGTTGCCATACGTGCTGATCGTGTTGAACCCATGATCATGAACACCGAAATGACTCAGGTGAGCTGGCATTTTTGAGCGGATATCCTTTTTTGCCTGATCCAGTAATTCCTGATCACCGGTAGCATCAAAAATCAATAAGGGTATCCCAAACTGAAATCCCTGGGTCCAGTCGGTCCATCCCTGAGCTACGTATTTGCCTGCCCGGGTAATGACGGGTGAACCGGTATCGCTTTTATAATTTTTCCTCAGCAACGCAGTCTTCTCTGCAGCTAGGGACCAAAATGTTTCAAGTTCCGGCCTCAGATCTTCGGGTTTGATTTCTTTCAGGTCAATCATTTAGTCGTTAGTTTAAAGTTAAGTCATCCTGATCATCATAACTGGTCGGGATCACTTCAGCACCGCAAGCACGGTTTTGCCACAATCGGTGACATCACCGATCTTCACTTTGATCTCAGCATCCAGGGGAAGAAATACATCCACACGGCTTCCAAACCGGATAAATCCTACTTCAGAACCATTATCCACGGTGTCTCCTACTTCGGGATAGAAGCTGATCCTGCGGGCCACTGCACCTGCGATCTGACGGATAAGCATTTTCTTACCATTGTCCAATTCGAATCCTACAGTCGTCCGCTCGTTCTCGGTACTTGATTTCGGATGCCAGGCAACAAGATATTTACCCGGATGATATTTAAAATAGCTGATCTTTCCCTTGAATGGGCTTCTGTTCACATGGACGTTCAGCGGAGACATAAAAATGGAGATCTGGATGCGCTCTTCCTTTAAGTATTCTTCTTCTCTCGTCTTTTCGATCACCACCACTTTTCCCTCGGCCGGTGCAAGGACCTGGTCCGGTTGCTGTGTGGTTGCTACCCCGGGATTCCGAAAAAACCTTACGATGAAAATCCAGAATACGATGGCAACGACTGCCAGAACATACTGAATGATGGCAACGGGCATCAGATAATTTAAGAGCGCATACAATAAACCAATCAGTATTGCTGAAATGGGAATAATGAAATAGCCTTCTTTATGTATTCTCATAGGTATGACATCTGATTCGTTCTTAAAACAATTTCAGGAAAATAACGATAAATGGAACGGAAAGGATCAGACTATCAAATCGATCCAGAAAACCTCCGTGACCCGGTATGATACTGCCTGAATCCTTGATCTCCATGGACCGCTTAAACAAAGACTCCACAAGATCACCATAGGTTCCTGCTATCACTACGATCATCGCCACACTCAGCCACTGCCAAAGCAGCAGGTCTTCGTAGAAATGCGACATCGCATAGGCCATAAGCAAGGCTACAATCGCTCCACCCAGTGCACCCTCCCACGATTTCTTTGGAGATATTCGTTCGAAAAGTTTGGTCCGGCCAAACCTTATCCCGGCAAAATAGGCTCCGGTATCACTTGACCATATGATCATCATCAATCCCAGCATGATCTGGTAACTGTAGGAGCCATGATAAAATACCACCACATTCATCAACGCGAAGGGTAGAGCTACGTAAGTAATCCCAAGATAAAACAAGGCAATATTAATGAAAGGGGCCGTATCATTCCGTTTATATAATTTGATCAGAAAAACCAGAGATGCCAGCGGAAAGATCAGATAATAATATTTCGGATCAAGATGTTCTTTCTCAATAAAAAAAGACAGACAAAAGACCACTGTTCCAATGACCACCCCGAGAAGTCGGATCGGCAAATAACTTCTCAATTTAACCAACCGGTAAAATTCCCATTGAGCCAAAATGCTTATCAGCAGGAAAATCGCAAAATATGACCACTCTCCAATCAGTAATGACGATACAATGATTGTAGCTCCGGCAAGGGCTGATAGTACTCTTCTATATAGATCAGTAAACTTTGTCAAAACTTAATTTCTTCATTGATGATCTTAAGCGCCCTGATTACATGATCTGCCACTACATGAATTTCAAAATGACCAAAGTGATAAGCAGAGTCCTTTTTATCAACAAGTACAGGGTCCAGTTCGTATTCCTCCAGAATTGCTTTTACGATCTCTGCCCGGTATTGTAATGGGTCCTGATAAACCTTTTGCCACTCAACCATTTTCTCCAAACCTAAAGTAATTCCTAAAAAGCAATAATAGTCCCGAAACTACAACAAAGAATAACATCACCACCAACAGTGGTGGTGTATTTTCATTGCTCGCAGGATCATAGTCAATCCAACCTGTCTGACCCAGATACAAAAGTGATAAAGTAAAACCATTATTGATGAAATGTGCAAACATGGCAATGGAAAGATGTCCGGACCAGAAATATAAATATCCGAACAGTGCACCCAACAATATCCTCGGTACAACGCCATAAAACTGCATATGCATCACGCCAAAAATAACAGCAGCCAGCCAAATAGCAGCATGCTTATTGTTAAGTGCCGAACCAAACAGGTTCTGTATCAGTCCGCGGAAGAGCAGTTCTTCACCAATGGCCGGGATGATCGCTATGATAATAAGGCCAAACAAAAACTGCCACACATTTTGGAAAGAGGTAATGTATCTGGTAAGCAACTCCAGCTCGCTTTCCTTTGAGACCACATAATTCTCAAACCATTTCAGGTATTCCGGAAAGTCGAAGTTCCTGTTCCAGTCGATAAATACCGAATTAACCACCATGAAGCTAAACATGATAAAGATCGTCATCAGCAATGGCTGGTAGATCTGCGAAGGATAGCTGAAGAAAGTCCTGAAATCCAAATTGAGATTCCGACGGATAAAAAACATAGGTATCAGAAGAAAAGCGCCTACCGACGTGACACCCTGAATGATCAATAGCGGGACCCTGGCCTGATCGGATTGATAAGGTGGTGTCAGTACCTTCAGCGCTTTCTGAAGATCAAAATCAAAAAAAGGTAAAATGATTGCCTGCGCCAGGAAAGAAAATAGAAACAGACCACCTACCACATATCCTCCAAGGATCAAAAGAAACAACCAGGGAGTGGAACCTGTATTGTCCATCGAAGTGTTCCTAAGGATATTTTGCATATTTGGTTTTAAATTTACGCCAAAAATAAGGATTCAATTTTGGTTAAGATCGCAGACATAGAACTTGGAGAATTTCCTTTGCTACTTGCGCCCATGGAAGATGTGAGCGATCCACCTTTCAGAGCCGTTTGCAAAGAAAATGGCGCTGACCTGATGTATACTGAGTTCATATCTTCCGAAGGGTTGATCAGGAATGCCGAAAAAAGTGTGGAGAAGCTGGACATCTATGACTATGAGAGGCCGATAGGTATCCAGATCTTCGGAGATAAAATTGAATCCATGCGGGAGGCTGCGGCTATTGCTGAGGCTGCCAATCCTGAGCTCATCGACATCAATTATGGTTGCCCGGTAAAGAAAGTAGCCTGCAAAGGAGCTGGAGCAGGGATCCTGCTGGACCTCCCTAAAATGCAAGCCATGACAGCAGAGATCGTAAAGGCAGTCAAAAAACCTGTTACTGTCAAAACCAGGCTTGGTTGGGATTACGATTCGATCAAAATCGTGGAAGTGGCTCAAAGGCTGCAGGATGTAGGAATCCAGGCTTTGACCATTCATGGTCGAACCAGGGCGCAGATGTACAAAGGCGAAGCCGACTGGAGACCCATTGCCGAGGTGAAGAATCAGCCGGACATCCACATTCCCATATTTGGTAATGGTGACATTGATTCTCCCGAAAAAGCGCTGGAATACAAAAACAAGTATGGTGTGGACGGGATGATGATCGGACGGGCAGCCATAGGCTATCCCTGGATCTTCAATGAGATCAAGCATTTCCTTTCTACCGGCCTGCAGCTAGAAAAACCCGGTTTGGCGGAACGCGTTAATGTTGCGAAAAAGCATCTTGCCTTTTCAGTAGAGTGGAAAGGCGAAATGAAAGGTATCTTCGAAATGAGAAGACATTATACCAACTATTTTAGGGGTATACCCAATTTCAAACCTGTAAGAACACAGCTTGTTGAATCTGCCTCCTTCGATGAATTGATGCAAATACTGGACTCGATCCCTGAAACTTTTGCGGAGGAAGTGATGGCCTGATGAGCAACAAGCCATCGATGCAGGCCTGGATACTTCTGATAATCCTTGCCCTCATCTGGGGCAGTTCTTTTATTCTCATCAAAAAGGGTCTTGTATATCTTACTCCCGTTGAGGTAGGTTCTATCCGGATGCTGTCTGCATCCATTGCTCTGCTACCCTTTGTAAGAAGCCATTTAAAGCTGATCAAAAAAGAAAAAATCAAATATTTTATCGCTGTGGGACTATCCGGAAGTTTTATCCCCGCATTTCTATTTGCCATAGCCCAGACAAGACTTGAAAGTGCTGTCACCGGGATCCTGAATGCTTTGACACCCTTATTTACAGTTTTGCTGGGATGGTGGATCTTCAAACAAAGGCAGGGTACCTCCGTCTGGTTAGGGATTTTCATCGGATTCATTGGATCTTTCTTTTTGATCACGGCAGGTTCGCAGGGAAAACTCAGTCAAATCAATTATTATAGCTTTTTCGTCATTCTGGCAACCACGCTTTACGCTACCAATTCAAACCTGATAAAATTCAGACTTAATGAATACAAGGCCCTGACGATCACCAGTATTTCGCTCCTATTTGTGGGGCCAATTTCAGCGATTGTCTTACTATTCAGTGATTTCCCTCAAAAAATTGGAGATACAGGCACGCTGGAAGCTACTTTTTATGTCTGTCTACTTGGGGTGCTGGGAACAGCTGTCGCATTGATCATTTTCAACAAGATCGTGCAGCTGACTAATCCGGTATTTACCTCTTCGGTTACCTATATCATTCCGCTTGTTGCCCTGATCTGGGGCCTGTGGGATGGAGAAACACTCATTCTCAGTCACATTCTTGGGATGATAGCCATCCTCATAGGCGTGTATGTAACCAATCAGACCGTATTGATCAGGAAAGGCAAGAAGCTTTAATTGCCCTCAAATTTCGCCGTCAGCTCCTCAAGTTTATCCATGTCAAACTCTTTCAAAAAGTTCTCAGCCTGAGGAATATTTTGGAATTCAAAGATTTTATTGGCACCATTGACGCTGTGGATCTCAATTTTAACCAGGTCAATTCTTCTGTCCTGTCTTAATGGATTCTCAATGATGATACTCTTAGTCTTGTCTCTCTCCATTCTCTTGGAAAGTCTGACTTTCTTGCGTCTGATCCTGCCACAGTAAGAACATTTGTATTCTTTAAGGATTTCACCGTCCTCAAATGCGGTTGCAGGAGTCAGTACCTCCTCTTTTTCCAGCTTCAGGGTCTGGAAACCGCACCTGTCACATTCGAGTGCGCTCAGATATCCCTTGTATTTTTCAATGAATGTTTCACCCGTGTTGGTATCAATCCAAACATCATAGTCGACGGAAAATGCGTCTTCCTCGGCCTGCATACCTTCATCCAGATATGCATCTTCTTCCTCCTCACTGAGTAATTTCAATGTGGCGCCTGTTCTTGGATTTTTTCTTGGTGTGTAACGTAACCTTTTAAGCTTTTTGTCCAGAGGTCCTGGATAATAATACTTGAAGATCAAATGTGTGATATAACCGTGGAGTGTTCCTGCACAGATGGCAATGAACATCCGGATAAAAAACCAGATGGGACTCAGCTGGACTGTCTCATACTGCAGGGTATTCACAAGGAAGAAGAAAGCCACTGCCAGAGCATAGTTGGCATACATATACCTGTTTACCTCATGCCTGCTGGCGATATCAAATTTTTGCTTTAATCCTTTTGCAGAAGCATAACTAATCTGATGGACAATAAAAATTAAAACTGCAACACCAAGTCCGACATAAAAGCCCGTCCAGGCAATTTTTTGCCAGAGCTCAAGTAAGGATAAATACTTGTCCTGATCCATAATTCTTTATATGATATTGTTGATTTCACCCATTTGACATGAAATGAGCACCGCCTGAGGCGGAGCGAATTCCATGTGACTTTTGAAAATTAGTTCTTATTCACACGAAAATTACTTCTTTTCCGGAAAACCTGTCACTATTAAATGCAAAGCTAGCTCAGTAGGGAAAAGATAGTATAGTTATAACAAGTAAAAATAAAAAATCTCCCGAAGAAAGTTCGGGTAAAAAACGAAAAGCGTCTGGTATTATTTCAGGTAGTGGAGAAATCTGGAATATTTATGGAGATCAATGGATGGCAGGCTAAAATCAAAGTCAGATTTCAACTGAAACTGACTGGCCCATTCACTCACATTTATCAAAACCTTGTTTTCAATATCACAGATAAATGAAAAGAGTAATAAAAGGAGCAGTAATGTAACGATTCTTGAAGTTTTCATCTGATTACCTGTTAGATGATAAAAAACAACGATTGGTTGCACCTCTTCCTAAAATATACATAATTTATACTCCAAATAGTACGGATGGTTACACTGAAGCCGCTAAATAATTTGATTCACCAACTTTTCGGATATATTTACTGGGATTCCTCTTGACGCTAAACGATATGGGTATTACTAAAAAAGAAATTAGAAAAACC
Source organism: Cyclobacteriaceae bacterium (assembly GCA_965243485.1). Lineage (GTDB taxonomy): Bacteria > Bacteroidota > Bacteroidia > Cytophagales > Cyclobacteriaceae > UBA7330. The sequence continues at coordinate 865,505 of CBDEVP010000001.1, forward strand.
TACCTGGTTGAAATAGCCTGGGAGGTTGTGAATCAGGTGGGTGGTATCTACACAGTGATTCGCTCCAAGGTACCAACAGTCATAAAAAAGTGGGGTGGAAACTATTGCTTGCTTGGACCCTACATGCCTCATTACGCCTCGGAATTCGAACCTATCGTTGATGCAAAGGACCCTTTTGGGCGGGTCGTTAAAAAGATGCAGGAAGAAGGTCTTAAGCTCCATTACGGGCATTGGCTGGTCAGTGGAAGACCCAAGGTTGTGCTTTTTGACCTTGGCAGCGTGATGCACAAACTGGGAGAGATCAAGTACTTCCTGTGGGAGAATCACGGAATTTCTTCCCCCGCCGATGATCATCTGTTTAATGATGTCCTCGCCTTCGGAGAAATGGTAAAAATATTTTTAGAGCGTCTGGCACAGGACAGTGGTAACGGAAAACAGGTGCTGGCCCATTTCCATGAATGGATGTCTGCCACAGGGCTTCCGGAAATGCGTAGAAATAACCTGAATATAACCAGTGTCTTTACCACTCATGCTACCATGTTGGGACGGTATTTGGCCATGAATGATCCCAAATATTATGAGCACCTGCCATTCATGGATTGGCAGCGGGAAGCCAAACATTTTAACATTGAATCAATCGTGGCACTGGAAAGAGCAGCTGTGCATGGTGCACATATCTTTACTACCGTAAGTGAGGTCACCGCCAAGGAATGCCGACAACTACTGGGCAGATCACCAGATTACATCCTTCCTAATGGAATCAACAATGAACGGTTTGAAGCCTTGCATGAGTTTCAAAATATGCATGTGGAGTTTAAGAATAAGATCCACAACTTTACCATGTCTCACTTCTTTTCAAGCTATACCTTTGACCTCAACAAGACCCTGTATCTTTTTACTTCGGGAAGGTATGAGTATCTAAACAAGGGGTATGATCTGACCCTTGAAGCACTCGCCAGATTGAATCACCGGATGATCACTGAAAAGTCTGATCTCACGGTGGTGATGTTTTTTATAACCAAGAAGCCCTATTATTCCATTAACCCAGACATCCTGCAATCCAGGGCTTTGCTGGAAGAATTCCGAGATACGATCAATGCCATCCAGAGGCAGGTAGGTGAAAGGCTACTATTTGATGCTGCCGCCCGGGACGATACCAGACTTCCGGATCTGAACAGATTCGTTGACGATTACTGGAGATTGAGGTATCGAAGAACCCTCCAGACATGGAAATCAGATAATTTGCCACCGGTGGTCACTCATAATCTTGTAGATGACTCCAATGATGAAATTCTCAACTTTATCAGAGCATCGAATTTGGTCAATAAGAAAGAAGACAGGGTAAAAGTGGTTTATCATCCGGACTTCATCAACTATACCAATACCCTCTTTTCGATGGAGTACCATCAATTTGTGAGAGGCTGCCACCTCGGCATTTTCCCCAGCTATTATGAGCCGTGGGGATACACGCCTCTGGAGTGCCTTGCTAGCGGTATCCCTGCAGTGACCAGCGATCTTGCAGGTTTCGGAGATTATGTGGTTAAGAACGTGAAAGATCATGACAAGCGCGGGATCTTTGTAGTACAGCGTCAGGAAAAATCATTTGACCAGGCTGCCGGACAATTAGCGAACCGTCTGTATAACTATGCCCGGTTGACCCGGCGCCAAAGAATTGAGTTAAGAAACCGTAGTGAAGCTTCCTCCAATTTGTTCGGATGGGATCAACTGATCAAATATTATGATCAGGCTTATCTCTCAGCCATATCAATTTGAGGTGATCACCCCCCGCTTTGTAAGACTTTCCGCTTCATCCACAAGGACTACAGCTTTCTGGAAGATCTCATTCTGCTGATTGAAGATCGGATAAAAGCCTTTGTTGTCCCACAGACTTCTTGCAATGAAGGCCTTGGTAAATACTTTGATCAGCTCTTTGGACTTTTCAAAACCTGCCTGATCAGCCAATACCTCGTTTTGTTCACCCAATTCTAACAGCTCACTGAGCATAGCATCGTCCACTTCAAAATTTTCTATGTATTCTTCAAGGGAATATTTCTCCAATCGCTTCTTATTGTTTTCAAAATACTTGAGGGCATACTCACGTATCGTATTGGTGTTGGAAAGCTTTGAAAGGAAAATACTGTTTTGTGAAGAATCCAGCGGCACAAAATAATCAGGCATAATTCCTCCTCCACCGTAGACAATTCTACCGGCATCGGTTTTATAAACAAGGGAGTCAACCACTTTGGCACTATCCATCACATAGATTTCTCCATTCTTGAAGCGATCATAATATTCACTGTAATAATCTTCGGTATTGCCTGCATAAGGCTTTTGAATGCTCCTCCCACTCGGGGTATAATACCTTGAAATGGTCAATCTTAACTCTGATCCGTCATTCAATGAAATCGGCAGCTGAACTAACCCTTTACCGAAAGATCTTCTGCCGACAATGATGGCCCTGTCATGGTCCTGCAGCGCACCGGAAACGATCTCTGAAGCTGATGCCGACCCTTCATTGATCATCACGACCACAGCGCCTTCTTCGAAATCCCCGGGTGATTTGGATAAATGTTGTGAGTTATATCTTGCTTCCTTTCCCTTGGTGTAAACGATCATCTGCTGGTCCTTCAGGATCTCATCCACCATATCCACTGCCCGGTCCATGTAGCCTCCGGGGTTGCCTGTCAGATCAAGGATCATTTTCTTCATCCCCTTGGCCTTCAGCTGTGTCAGTGCTTCCTTAAATTCCATGTAGGTAGTGGCGGAAAAGCGACTTACTTTGATGTAGCCTACATCTTCAGACACCATGTAAGATACATCTACCGAATATTGAGGAATTACATCTCTGACGATCGTAAAATCAATCAGCTCATCATATCCTTTCCTTAGAATTCCCACCTGCACTTCAGAACCTTTGGGTCCCCGTAGCAGCGTGATCACCCGCCTGTTGTTGATCTCTTCGCCCGTCACATCTTCACCATCAACCTTTATGATCTTATCACCTGATCTGAGACCTACTTTCTCAGATGGTCCGCCACTTAGGGCACTTACCACATATATCGTATCCTTAAAAATGTTGAACTCGATCCCGATACCTTCGAAATTTCCTTCGAGCTGCGATTTGGCCAGGTCCAGTTCTTCTGCCGGAATATATACCGAGTGAGGATCAAGTTTTTCCAGCATCTCCGCAATGGCCGTCTCTACCAGCTCATCCGGATTCACCTCATCCACGTAATCGTTTTCGAGATATGACAGGACCTGTCGAAATTTGTAAAGGCTTTTCTGCAGGTTAAATACGCCATCATCAGGTCCTGCCATGTTGGCTCCGATGAAGATTCCAATGGCAATGGCCAACGAAATATAAAGTGGGAATCGGATAGCCGACTTAGATAATCTGTTCTCCTTCACTCTGCTAAATAATTGTTAATCCTAATATAAATATTTTTTGCGCGATATGCGTTCCAGTAAAACGGATGAAATTGAAATTCGTTTCCACAAAAGTATTATTCCGTTTCGCATTGTATTAGTATCTTTGAATCTAAATGCGCCTTTTTAATCGTACATTGTCTTCACTGGTGGATGAGAACTATATTTATGCCAGGGCTTTGCATTGCCTGGGTATTGAGTTTTATCTCCATCCAAACAAGCAATTGGGTGAAATATGCGCTGAAAAAGGATTGAGAAGGGACCAGGTCATTCAAAGCTTCTATCTTTTCAATAAATCACATCAATTTTCTTTCAGGGAGTTACAGCATTATCCACTGGAAGTGGTGATCGAGTATCTAAAGTATACCCATCATCTATTTATCAAAGAGAAGCTTCCTTATATAGTAAAGCTGCTGAATACTTACGAAGCGGATAATGATCTCAGTCTGGTATTCCCTGAATTTGTTGATGAATTCATCGCCCATATTTACCAGGAAGAGGACACGGTTTTTCATTATATCCATCATCTTCTGGACTTTGAAAAGTCTGTGCATCCGGATAAAGCGATCCGACACTTCCGGTTAAGCCATATTTCACTTTCCAGTATCCATGCGGCTCATGAAGAAGAAGATGAACTTGAAGGGATCAGGAATCTGATCGAAGACCGTGATGACCCTTCTATTCATTGGAAAGTAATTACCAGTGAGATCAGGGCTTTTGATCGCGAAATGTGGTATCATGCCGAAGTAGAAAATAAGATTCTGTACCCCAAAGCGATCCAGCTGGAGGAAAAAGTCAACAAAATATTCGCTGATCTCAGCAAGCAAAACTGATGGCCAGGATCCTGGCTGTGGACTATGGAGCCAAAAGGACTGGCATTGCCGTAACCGATCCTCTCCGGATCATTGCCACTCCCCTGACTACCGTCCCATCACATACGCTCATGGACTTCTTCAAAGAATACTTTCAGAAGGAAATGGTAGATGAGGTGGTATTCGGCTGGCCCACTCAACCGGACGGATCTGACACCAATGCCACCAGCCTTGTACGGGCTGCAACCAATCGCTTCAAGAAGTTGTTTCCCGATAAGCCTTTATTTTTGCATGACGAGAAATTCACATCAAAGATGGCCCTGGATTCGATGATCGAGTCCGGGAGTAAAAAAAAAGACCGTCGGGAAAAAGGGAACATTGATAAAGTGAGTGCAACAATTATTCTACAATCTTATCTGGCATCAAAAGCATGATATATCCTATTGTTTTATATGGTGATCCGGTCCTTAAAAAGAAAACTGAGGATATTCCGGTGAATGAGGATGTCTCTGAGCTGATCCATGACATGTTTGAGACCATGTATCACGCATCTGGCGTTGGGCTGGCAGCACCTCAGATCGGAAAATCACAGAGAATCTTTGTTATGGACAGTTCGCCCATTGAAGAGAAGGAAACTGAGGGTCTGAAACAGGTCTTTATCAATCCAAAGATCACTGAAAGGAAGGGAGATCTCTGGGATTTTGAAGAAGGTTGCCTGAGCATACCAGGCATTCGCGAAGATGTAAAAAGGGAGCCTGAGATCACAGTAGAGTTCTATGATCAGGACTGGGAAAAGCAGGTAAAGACATTTGACGGGATCCAGGCGAGGATCATCCAGCATGAGTATGATCATATCGAAGGAATTTTATTCACCGACTACCTTACGGCGTTTAAAAAGCGGTTACTGAAAGGTAAGCTTTCCAACATCAGTAAGGGAAAGGTAGATACGGAATACAAGGTAAAGGCCCCTTTGGCCGTTCGAAGATAATGGAGGACCTGAGAGTAAGTATCGTACAGTCTGACATCGCATGGGAAAACATCGATGCTAACCTGGCGCAGTACGAGGAAATGATCTGGAAAGCTGATGCTGAAGCTGATCTCATCCTGCTACCTGAGATGTTCACCACGGGTTTTACCATGAAGCCAAAGCCTCTGGCCGAGCTGATGAACGGAAAGACCCACAACTGGATGCGGATGATTGCCGCTCAGCGAAAAGCTGTGATTGCCGGCAGCGTCATCATCACCGAAAAAAATGAGTTTTTCAATCGCTTGCTGGTCGTATTTCCGGATGGCAGCACCTTGCATTACAATAAGAAGCATTTGTTTACGCTATCCGGAGAAGACGTCGCTTACTCTACCGATCATAAAGACCTGATCTTTGAACTCAAGGGGTGGAAGATCCGGACACGGATCTGCTATGATCTTAGGTTTCCGGTGTGGGCACGGTCAAGGATCAAAGGTGATAATCCTTATGAATATGATCTTATCTTTTATCTGGCCAACTGGCCATCTCCCCGGATCCACGCATGGAATACCTTGCTGAGCGCCAGAGCCATTGAAAATGTGAGTTACAGCATCGGTGTAAATCGTATCGGAAAAGATCCTCTGGGGGCAAGTTACCCGGGGCAATCAGCGGTATATAATTTCAAAGGTGAGGAGATGGCTTTCACTACCAAGGAAGAGGTGATTCATGTCACTCTGAATTGGGACGAGTTGGAAGAATTCAGGACCAGGTATCCTTTTCAAAAAGATGCCGATCAGTTTGAACTGAGATAATCGATCAATTCATTTTCGGATCCAAAAATTTTACCCTGATACAATTTCAGGAAGGGAGTCACCCCTTTTGACTCACCCAGGCAGAGTAACTCCAGATTTTTGTTCCTGACAAAGCTGTTCAGGATCGTTTGACCAACACCTAAATGGGAAGAGATCCTCAGATCCAGGATGATGCAAGTCTTTTCATTTTCTTCCACCAACTTCTGCAGGTAAGGTATTATCGTCCGATCGGATAAGCTGTCCAAAGTAAAAACCCGTTTCCCCAGCAGTGCCTTTAGCTGAGCTTCCAGATGATAATCAAAACCATAATCCCCGGGCTTTTCGATACCCCGGATCAAAATAATTGCTTTGGATTCCATTGCGATATATTTGCAAGATGGGCAATTCCCTTGAATCTCTTTACCATCGATTTCTAGAATCGACCGGTGTTTCTACCGATACGCGTTCCATCCGTACGGGTGACCTTTTCTTTGCATTGAGAGGACCGAATTTCAATGGAAATGAATATGCCGCACAGGCGCTGGAAAAAGGGGCGGGATTTGCAGTGGTCGATGATCCGGCATACGCTGAACCTTCAAACACCCTTCTGGTGGAAGATTCCTTAAAAGCCCTTCAGGAACTTGCGCTTCATCACCGTAGACAATTTAATGGGAAAGTATTCGCACTTACGGGATCCAATGGCAAAACGACCACCAAAGAGCTCATCAACCGGGTGCTTTCCACCAAATATCAGACGATTGCTACTGAAGGCAATCTCAACAATCACATTGGGGTGCCTTTGACTTTATTAAGAATCCGAAAGGAAACCGAAGTAGCTATCATCGAAATGGGGGCCAACCATGTGGGGGAAATTGCAAACCTGTGTAGCATTGCCGAACCTGAGCACGGCATGATCACCAATATCGGGGAAGCCCATACGGAGACATTTGGAGGGATCGAAGGGGTGTTCAGGGGAAAGACAGAAATGTTTGCCTACCTGGACAAGCATGATGGTACAATATTTCTCAACCTCAGTGATCCGAGACTTAAACCGCTAAAGAAGAAATATGAGCAAGTGATTGTGTATCCCGATATTGACGTCTCATTTATCGAAGCAGATCCGGTTATTAGATTTCGCATGGGTGATCTGACCGTAAATACTCAAATGGTAGGAGCATATAACTACCAGAACATGACCGCTGCCATCAGTGTCGGGCGATATTTTAAAGTCGAAGACGAAACAATCGCCACTGCCATCGGCACCTATGTGTCAGGAAATCACAGGTCACAGGTCATAAGAAAAGGACCACTCACCATCATCATGGATGGTTACAATTCCAACCCAACATCCATGCGTTTGGCGCTCGAAAGTTTTGTCAATGTGAATGGTGAGAAATCTCTGATCCTTGCTGATATGAAAGAAGTGGAACAAAGTGATGAAAAACACCGGCAATTGGGTGAATACCTGGCAGATCATCTTTTTAAGCAGATCTTTCTGATTGGAGAAGCCATGAGAAATGCAGTGCCCCTGCTACCTGACTCGGAATGGTTCCCTAATGCGGATCAGCTGGCCCTTCACCTCGAATCACACCCCATTGTGTCAGGATCGGTTTTGATCAAAGGTTCCAGAAGCATGAGATTGGATAAAGTGTTGCAAGTCCTTGAAAAATAATCAGCTGATTTAATACTAACTTTTGATTTCAGCACGAAAAGGAATTCCATTTTGTGCCCCTTTTCTGGTCACTGACAGCGAAGCGCATCGATTCGAAAATAGGATTGCCTCTTCCACTGAGTTCTTTTCCGCGATGCCGAGTGCAAATGCACCGCAGAATACATCCCCTGCTCCCACCGTATCGATTGCTTTCACTTCGGGGGCCGGAATGATCCTGAAACTGTTCGAATCCTGCCAGTAGGCACCACGCTTGCCCAGGGTAATGATCACATTTTTGACCCCTTTTTTTAGAAAGTGATCAGCTGCACGATTGACAGAATCATCATCCACCAATTCAATATTCGAGAAATAGGATGCTTCCGTTTCATTGGGAATGATGTAGGTACAAAGGGCGATCAGCTCGTCGGGCAATTTGGCAGGAGGAGCCGGATTCAGGAGAAAGGGTTTACTCAGTTCCCTGGCTATTTTGGCTGAGTGAAGCACTGTCTCAATAGGGATTTCCAACTGGGATAACACTACGTCAGCCGATTCAAATGCCGGCATGCATTTGTCCACGTCCTCGATAGATAGCCTGGCATTGGCTCCCATATTAGCCACGATCATATTTTCACCTGCCTGATCGATGTTGATCAGGGCAATGCCGGTGGGAGCTTTCGGATCATGGGTGATGTATTGAGTTGAAATGCCATCCTGCTCATAACCTGCAATGGCCTGCCTGGCAAAGTCGTCGCTGCCCAGTCTTGCCACGAAGGTGACCTCCCCACCCAGCCGGGCGGCAGCAACCGCCTGGTTGGCCCCCTTCCCTCCCTGGGTGATATAAAACTCATTGGATATCACTGTCTCTCCTGGTTTTGGGAGTCGATCTGACAGGGTGACCATGTCCGTATTGCTGCTTCCTATGACCAGGATCTTTGGCTTCATGACTGTGAAGTAACTAAAGAAAAAAACAGTTTGCAATAGTCACAAACTATACTACATTTGCAATCCGATTTTTCGGGAGCTTAGCTTCCGCCTTCACGCTGTTTCGGCGGACAGGCACTTCGCTAAGTCCCTTCAGAAAATTTGGGAGCTTAGCTCAGTTGGTTCAGAGCATCTGCCTTACAAGCAGAGGGTCGCTGGTTCGAATCCAGCAGTTCCCACTAAAGGATGGAATCCCGTTTGCCTCAGCAAACGGGATTTTTTTGTTTGAGGCCGAGTCGATTGAAAATCGAACGAAGGCAAGAAACAAAAAGATCGTCCATTCGACGAAGGAGAATGGGATTCCATTTAGACTTCGGGGCACAGGTGGATCACTTAACAGTAATCCAGCAGTTCCCACATCAAGCAGAATGACCGCATCCGTAGGGTGCGGTTTTTTCATTTTAGGAAGTCACTGAACCAAAGGGTCAAGTGGCTGAATAAAATGAAAAAGCTCAGCCACCAAAGGTGGGTGAGGTCATTCTATTTGCAGAAGTGGTCACCAATGGATCACCGCCAGGTAATCCACTTCACTTTACTTAAGACAGATCTTACCCATCAACAAAACGCAGAGTGCCTGCACAGGAGACTCCGCAGAGAAAAAAGTCGATTGAAAATCGAACGAAGGCAAGAAACAAAAAGATCGTCCATTCAACGAAGGAGAATGGGATTCCATTTAGACTTCGGGGTAAAGATGGATCACCGCCAGGTAATCCATTTCACTTTACTCAAAACAGATCTTACTCATCAACAAAACGCAGAGTCCCTATTCAGGAGACTCTGCTGGGAATAAACCTTACTTAAGAACAAAACCCAAGAATAACAGAACTGCAATAGTTGCCAATCGCCATTAGCCTAAGAGCGTCGATGCAATAGATTCAATCTTTGCTTTGATCACACTTAAACCAAAAGCAAAAGCTCCCCCGAAATGATCCGGAGAAGCTTTTGTAAAAAAGCAGACCAGGTATTTTAAATCAGATCTAAATTTTAATCAAAATGGATCTCAATCGCATGCCTGGAGATATTTCCATCTTCATCCTCTGCGACCACGATCAGGTATAAATGCTCTCCCTCCTCAAGTTCATCCAGATCAGCCTGTGAAACAGTGATTGTTGCATCAGCAAGTAAAGTTTCAATTCGCACAGAAGTCTCACCTCCCACTTCAAAGTCACCCTCGTAGATGTCGCCTTCCAGGACCCGGCCATGGCTGTGGTCATGTTCTTCCACTTCTTCCAAATGGCCGACTATGATCTCCACATGATCCAGCATACCTACCTGATCTTCGATCTCTCCGTAAAATTTCAACGCAACATCTACGGTGCCTTCATACTCACTGACTTCGATGCCGTTCATATCCTCAAAATGCACATGTGGCATCTCCTCATTGGTGATCCAAATCTCCACTTCTTTGGAAGATCCATCAACGAAAGTAGTCGAATTGCCCGCTGCGTCAATGGCTTCTACTGTCAGGTGATAAGGTCCCGCTGTAGCATCGCTGGGAACCTCAATATCTTCATGAACATCATCTATCAGCCCTGTAAGAGGAAAGCTGGCCTCATAGTCGAAAGGTGCAACTGCAATTCTTGCATGGCCATGACCATCAAAATTGTTATGTATATCAATATTGTAAGTAGCTAACTGCACATCATCCTCAAACAATGCATCGAAATGGATCACTTCACCAGCAGCGATCATCTCTCCATACACCGGCTCTTCCATCGTTATGGTCGGAGCGGTCACATCCACCGGGTCATCATCGTTACAGGCAATAAATAATAAGACAGATCCAAACAATAATGCAATGAGTAAACTTTTCATAATTTCAATTTAATTAAATGCAATAACATTGCAATTATAGATAATGCGTTACTTAATTGCAAAAGGTATGTTCAAGGAGAATGTGATATTCCTGCCCTGCTCGGGTAGATTAAGCAACCTGTACCTGCTGAGATGATTGAAATACCGCTCGTCGGCGAGGTTTTGCACGGATACAAAGAAGTCAGCAGAAAAGTCCCTGATGGTAAAGGTGGATCCCAGACTTAGGCTGACGAGCTGGTATCCGGGGGTTTGTCTCTCGTTCCTGTCAACACGGTTTTGGTCAAAGACCTGCTTTACACTCACTCCGATACGGGTCTCCTCCACCCACGTGACTGGTAAAGGGAGATGATAGTCCGCTTCAAGAAATATGGATGCAGGGGGAGTAAATGGTAGTGGCAGTCTGGTATCAAAATTGTAATTAATTACATATTCAAACGCCCCATGAAGGTGCAGATCTCTGATAGGGTGGTAGTCCATAGCCGTTTCTCCTCCGGCGAAAAAGGCATCATGCTGCCGGTATTGAAAGACCTGACCTCCCTCGGGAAAAGCCGCAGGGTCCAGACTTGAAGAAAAAGAAGCAGTAGGAGCCAGATAGATAAACCCCTGAAACCAATTGACAAATGGGCTGGCCACAATACTAAAATTGGGTTTTTGAAAACTCAGGCTCAAATCCCCCTGGAATCCCCTTTCCGAAGTCAGGTTGCTATCTCCTCTTTCGTGTCGGAAAGTTCCGTGATGAATTCCGTTCATGGATAATTCCGCCGTAGTAGGCACTTTAAAGCTGGTTCCGAGATTTATCTTGGCATTGAATAATTTACTGGGATAGTAACTCAGTCCAAGTGCTCCTGAGAAATTGTAGAAATCTGCATTGATCTCCGAGTTTCGCTGATAATATCTTTCGATGGTGGTCTCGTCGCTGTAAATCGGCTCCCGGAAGGCAGAAACCTGCCGGTTGGCATAGTCAAACCTGAGGCCGGCCGTAGTGGTCAGCTCGTTTGAAAAATTTAATTCTTCGAAAACAAAAGTCCCCAATGATGAACTGGTGAAGGCGGGAAGCAAGAATTCAAATCCGGCACGTGAATTGATTTGTTGTTGTCCCTGCAATCCGATTATACGGGAATGTCTTTCTGTCAGGTGAATGAAATACCGTGAATTGAGGCTGTAGGTCTGTAACCGCAAGGCATGTGCCATGGTGCCTTCCGGCCTGGGTCCCTTACCATGTGCGTGCGGACTCGAAAATTCCTGCCGGTGGTTGTTTTGATAGCCCAGGTCCAGCTCCAGCCAGTTTTTTCCAAGCAGGATATTGCTATTGGATATGATCTTAAAATGGTTGATGGACTGGCGGGGAAGGTCAATATTCCTGTTGTTGCCATCAGGGGTAAGCTGATAGGCACGGGGAATACCAATCGCTCCTACAAAAAATCCGGCCTGCTGGTGAAAATTGCTGATGGTAATGGTCGAATACCCCCAGTTTTTCTTTAATCCTGCCATTACGGAAAAATTCCGCTCTTTTCCCGCTGTATTTTTTAATCGCTGATCGTAGAGTGGCAGATTGAAGGTATTGTAATTGAAAGTTTCAGCTGGCACACGGTAATCCCCAAAATCCTGGGTGCTGAATCTCACCCGGTAAACCTTATCATCAAAATTTCCCTCAAGGGATGTAGAAGTCCCAAAAAGATGGTTGTTGGTTTTGTAAATGGACTGAAAGGAGCCCCGATGGACACCCGGATCCGGCAGGGTTGGTGGAAAGATGTTGATGACACCACCAAGGCCATCGGAGCCATACATGAGTGAGCTGGGTCCTTTCACAACCTCCACCCGCCCAGGATCAAACATATCGATCTCTAAGCCGTGATCTGTTCCCCATTGCTGACCCTCCTGCTTTACGCCTTTGTCGTTCACAATGATCCTGTTGAAACTCAGTCCGCGGATCACGGGCTTGGAAATGCCCACTCCTGTATTGATCGCATTCACCCCGGGCAGATCTTCCAGAGAATTGACCAGGGTTCCCTTTCGGTTTTTTTTCAGGTATTCAAGGTCGATGATCTCCATAGAAAGCGTGTGCTCTTTGGGACCCGTCTTGTAGTGATTGGATTCGACCACGATCTCGCTGAGCTCCAGTGAAGTCTGCTCGAGGGTGATTTCAATGTCCGATGGGCCATTGGCCTTCGCCAGGATAGTTTTTGCTTCATATCCCACATAGCTGATATGCAGGTGATAGTTGGCGGGACGCAAATCCATGAATTCGAAACGTCCATTGACATCAGTAATCATTCCCCGGTCCAACTCATGAATGAGTACAGTTGCGCCGATCAGAGGTTCTCCCGAAGCATCCATCACTTTGCCTGATAATGTACTTTGAGCATTTGACATCCAGCCAGAGAACACCAATAGCCACACAAACAGATAGCGCATACAAATCAATTATCGTGACACGACTTACAAATGCCATTGATGATCACATCCACGTCGGTCATTTCATAGTCTGCGGGAAGTGAAACCTTGGGGAGTTTGATTGGAACATCAATGCATTCAGTGGTCCCACAACTGTTACATTTAAAATGCATGTGATTGTGATGGTGAGCTTCCACATCACAGTCTTCACATAAGCCATAGATCGCAGAACCTCCATCACCGGGTATCTTATGCAATAAGCCGTTTTCAGTAAAAGAATGTAGCGTCCGATATAAGGTCACCCGGTCATACTCGTGAAACCTGTCTTCCAGGTCTTTGAAAGAAAGTGCTTTTTTCTGCTGTTGGAAATGCTCCAGCACATCCATTCTGCAATCTGTAATTCGCAGTTTATGATTTTTAAGGCTATTCTTAAGTTCGCTATATTTCATGTGTCATATGGTCTGACTCTAATAGGTCACATGCTTGTGTACCGCAATGCACTTCAGCATGCAGGCATGGAATTCGCCCCACCTAAGGTAGGACTCATTTCATTTGTTGTTGCAAAAGTAATGTATTTGCAACGATTTTGCAGAAAATAGATGGCTAATTTTCTGAAGAGAAACGTAGATCTGCTTTTCTTGAATCTGAAAACAAATCTGTCATTGTGAAATTCAAATCACGCCTGAAAAGCATACACTTTCACAACCCTGACAGCATCAAAACCTGAGGATTTTGGGTTTAGAACGATATTGTATGATGCCGGATCGCAAACTGATGGGACCGTTATCCCCAGGATCTTTCGATCCTCCAGGTATTTTTTCCCGAGTGACTGTGAAGTCCGCCAGTCTGTGTCGCTATTCCAGTTTTCAGGAAGCACATCGATCCTTTGACATGTATCATCCGGCACTTCTATTTCATAGACCGCATATCCATCAGGTAGGTTATCCAGTGATAATCGTCTTGCGAGTTCGCTTCTAGCCAGGGCCAGGGAAGAGGCTGTGTAGACGGCATGCACCCCTTTAGGGTTCCATCGACCACCGCTTAAAAATGCACCTTCTCCATCAATAGGATTGTGATCGGGTGGATAGGTTTTACAAATCCGGTAGACAATCACGCAAAGATGCCATGCTCGATCCTGCCCAGCTCATCGGAGATCAGCTGTATCCCGTGATAAGTATCCAGCCAGGACATGGGTGTGGTATGATCCAGGGCAACAATCGTGGAATTGAGCCATTTGATGAATTTCTCTGGCTTACCAAATACACGCACTCCTTGCGCATAAAGCTCTGCCAGTCTAAGCAGCCGCTCAGCCTGCAAACCTGTAAATAGCTTCTCTGACGCTATGTGGCGATCAATCGTTTTGGGAGAAACGTCTATTAATCTGGCCAGATCAGCCTTACTGAAAGCGTACTTCTGCATCAAATCTTCGACAAAAGAAATAGCGATACCGCTTCTTGAAATACTCACAGATCTCTGGGGGGTGTAATATGCCATCTCAGGCTCCATGGCAAGCAAGGGCTCTACGTCCGAAAGAGGGTATGTCTTTTCATTGACCTTACTCATACATTTGTCTTAAATATTTAGTCAAATGTACAAAATCTTTCTCGTCTTTAAAAGTTTCTCTAAAAAATTAGGTGTGGTTGGATTAGCTGACTGATGACAACTATTCATAGACTTCGGTCTAAATGATTAAATATCCACTCTCAAAATGATCCTCTTCTCACCTGTATTTACGATTTCGGGAGATCGATGGACAATCCCTTTGACAGATCGCTTTCGCGTTGGCAACTCTCCCTTTAGAATACCAACATGACCGGCAGCCATTTGCTGTACTTTGTCCGTATTCTTTACTATTTGCTCGTTTTGTTTTCCGAGGGCAGAGCGATTAACTGCATCTTCAGGCAGCCATTCCGTACCTTGTCCGATGTAGGTCGTAAACAGTCTCAGGGGATAACCGTCCGTATGAAACTTGGTGCAGGCATTGTTGTCTATGATACGAAGATGTAGTGTGCCTGAACCATCTTTGGAAAAATGAAGAAAATCATAGGTAATTTGGTAAACGTCCTCCCAGAAAGGCCCTGACTCCTGTGAACTGTCCCACGTGGCAGCAACTTCACTGAGCTGCTCCTTGAGATCCGACTGGGCAACTGCAGCTGTTGCAGGAGGCACATTTCTACACACCATCTCATGTAAAAAATCATTGATCGCAGATTCAGGGGAGCGCTTCCAGCAAAACAGGTTGACATCCTCATCAAGGATTCTCTCCCGATGCTTCCAGGATTCACTGATGACTTGCTTCGGAGCTTTTGATCGAATAAACGGTATAGATGATAGCAAACTCATATTGGCCATTCATCCTGGAAGCCGTTGCCTGACTTCATTCCCACTATTTCAAATTTATTGAGCAGACAATGATTAAGATCCGCAGTGATTTTCTCCCTGTCAAGGTCCTGCCCGATGATCACAAGTTCATTCATCCTGTCTCCCCAATGTTTATCCCAATCCTTCATGATCACTTCCTGGTTTTCCAGGTAGACAGGGTTCATCGCCCGCTCTTTGATCGGGACAGCAGACCACCATCGTCCGTAGAGTTCGGCCCTCAAAGAGCCGCCTGCCTGGCTCCATAATAAAGCATGATCAGGCCTTGATGCCAGCCAGAAAAAACCCTTACTCCTGACAACGCTGGCAGGCCAATGTTGACTGGTGTACTCCCAAAACCTTCCAGGATGGAACGGACGTCTGTCACGATAAACAAACGATGAAATCCCATACTCCTCTGTTTCGGGGACATGTTCATTGTTCAATTCCTTAATCCATCCGGCAGACTGCTCGGCTTTGTCATAGTCGAACATTTTGGTGTTGAGTATTAGTTTCGGATCAATTTTTCCATAGCTGGTCCGGATGATTTTAGCCTCAGGATTGAGTTTCACAAGAACACCTTCAAGTAACTTTAGCCGGTCTTCATCTACAAGATCAGTCTTGTTTAGTAGAATGACATTGGCAAACTCCACCTGGTCCGTCAGCAGATTGACAATGGTACGTTGATCCTGAGAGTCATCTGTAAGATTACGATTCAGCAGGGTATCTGCACTGCCAAAGTCTTTGAAAAAGTTGAAGGCATCTACTACTGTGACCATCGTATCCAAACGACTGAACTTTGTGAGGTCATGGAGTTCGTTACCGGTGGCAAAAGAAAAAGTCTGTGCTACCGGAATAGGTTCGCTGATCCCTGTGCTTTCAATCAACAGGTAATCAAACTTTTTCATCTTTGCTAATTTTTCCACCTCGATCATGAGGTCCTCACGAAGTGTGCAGCAAATACAACCGTTACTCATCTCCACCAGTTTTTCATCCGTTCGTGAAAGTTTGGTGCCATTGGCCACCAGCTTTTCATCAATGTTGACTTCGCTCATGTCGTTTACGATCACAGCCACTTTCAGGCCCTGCCTGTTATTTAGCACCTGGTTAAGTAGGGTAGTTTTTCCAGCTCCGAGGAAGCCACTTAGTACTGTTACGGGTAGTTTTTTCTTTTTAAACATCATCCTGGAGTTTCCTGTGATTCAAACATTTCGGGTACTCGACATGGGACTGCTTGACCAGTTTCCAGTTTATCAGATGGGCGGTTGCTACTACCATAGCTCCTCCGGATGTCATAAGAATCTGTTTCCACCCTGTCTCAAAGAGGTAACTACTTCCTATCAATAGAAATCCTACAGTCACAATGACCAGGGCGATGGATTTCTGGTGGTGTCTGCGATAACCATGGATCAGGGCGTAAGTGGCAATACAAAAACTCACCAAAATGATGAAGTAGTCAACCCAGGGATTACTAAGAAATTTTAATCCGGCAAGTGGAGCCAGGGTAAGAAGAAAAGGCAGAGCAGCACAATGCAAGGCACAAAGTACCGAAGTGCTGACACCTATGACATCCAGGTTCAGGGTATGAATGGTTCGACTCATTAAATGCAATTATGTTGCAAACATATCGTTTATTTTATAATATGCAACTTTATTGCATTAAAAGGGTTAATAAAATAATTTTGCATGAATACCGTGCTAAGAATCAGAAATCTCCACTTTTCATATGACTCAAAATCTTCATTTAGTTTCCCTGACATTGATTTAAATGCCGGCGAGAACCTGCTGATCCTGGGAGAATCCGGAATTGGGAAAACCACTTTGCTTCATTTGATGGCAGGATTGCTCACTCCAAATTCAGGAACCATGGAATTGATGGGTACGAGCTTTACCCAACTGTCCCATAGGCAAATTGATCGTTTCAGAGGCAGAAACATCGGTTTGATCTTTCAGCGCCCACACTTCATCCAGGCACTCTCAATTCAAGAGAACCTTGCTCTTGTGCAGTACCTGTCCAATAAACAGGATGAGCTAAGGATCAAAGAAGTGCTTATGAGGTTGGGGATTGATCATAAAGGGTCCAGCAGACCTTCCAGTTTGAGTCAGGGGGAGCTACAACGTGCAGCCATTGCCCTGGCTTTGGTGAATCATCCTCAATTGGTCCTGGGCGATGAGCCCACCTCCAGCCTGGATGATAAAAATTGCACCAAAGTCGCGAGTCTTCTGAAGGAGCAGGCCCGGATCGCAGGTTCTACTCTGGTCATCATCACCCATGATCATAGGCTGAAGAATGTATTTGAAAACACTCTTGAGCTATGAATATTCATAAGCTAAGTTATCGGAATATGATCGACCGGCCGCTGAGCACCACACTGAGTTTGGCATTGCTCACCCTGGGCGTTGGTCTTATCTCACTGATTCTGCAAATCAATCAGCACATTCAGCAGCAAATGGAGAACAATGTGCAGGGAATTGATATGGTCGTAGGAGCCAAAGGGAGCCCGCTGCAACTTATTCTTTCAGCCATCTATCACATTGACGATCCCACGGGCAACATTTCACTTGAAGAAGCCGAAGAACTTCGAAAAAACCGATTAGTCGAGTCAGGTATACCGCTGGCATATGGAGACAGTTACGAAGGTTATCGTATCGTAGGCACTACCCATGATTACCCGGAGTTGTATGGAGCTTCCGTGGGTCAGGGAAGATTCTGGCAGGAAGCCTTTGAAGTGACCATTGGATCAAAAGTGGCCCAAGATCTTGACCTTGCAATTGGAAGTACTTTTAGTGGAATACACGGGCTCACGGAAGATGGGCAAATACATGCTGATCATGACTATCAGGTAGTCGGGATCCTTACATACAGTAATTCGGTAGTGGATCAACTGATCCTTACGGCCACAGAAAGTGTCTGGGAGGTGCATCACCCCGAAGAAGAATCGATTGAAGATCATGAACACCATGATCATAAGCAGAACGATCATTTGGAGGATGAACACCGTCACGAGAAACGAGAGCTTACAGCCATGCTTATCCAATTCAGAAACCCTATGGGAATGATTCAGCTTCCCCGCATTGTAAACGAAACCACCAGCATGCAGGCCGCAATCCCGAGTTATGAAATCAGCAGGCTTTTCAGCCTGATGGGTGTGGGCATTGACACGATGAGTGCCCTTGCTCTGATTATCATGGGAGTGTCCGGACTGAGTCTCTTTATTAGTCTTTACAATGCGCTAAAAGACCGGGAATATGAAATGGCCCTCCTTCGATCGTACGGAGCATCGCGATGGCAGTTGGTCTGGATGGTGTTGCAGGAAGGTTTATTATTGACCTCGATAGGTTTTTTGTCAGGGATCATCATCAGTCGGACCGGACTTTGGTTAATATCTATACTGTTAGAATCAGATCTTCACTACTCGTTTTCCGGTTGGGTTTGGTTGCAGGAAGAATGGTGGCTACTGTCTGTTGCTTTAACTATCGGCTTGTTGGCATCGCTACTTCCTGCTATCCGCGTATTTCATATCAACATCTCCAAAACATTAGCCAATGCGTAAATTCTTCTTCGTATTCCTGCTTCTATTTACCATGTTGGGGTTTGCCCAAACCAAAATCACCTGGGAAACACTGAGAGATGTACAGTTTACCGATAAATACAGCCAGGATCTGGATGCCTATTACTACTATCCCCACTTTGGAGTCTCTGTGAAAGCCTTGGAAGGCAAAGAGCTGATCATTGATGGATTTATGCTGGTAATCAGCCGTAAGAATGAGGCCTTTGTGCTATCCAAAAATCCTTATGCTCAGTGCTTCTTTTGCGGCAATGGCGGTCCCGAATCAATCATTGAGCTTGATATGAAACCTGGATATCCGTACTTCAAAATGGATCAGCGCGTGACAATCAAGGGGCGTCTCAAATTAAACCAGGACAATTTCTATCGATGTAATTACATTCTTGAGGAAGCGGAGGTCATTCAATAGTTGCATGCATCTAAAATTCCCATTTTTTATCACAATTTGCTTAATATCGCTGGTCTATTAATAAAATCCCCGATCAGTGAAAAATCTCCTGGGCTATTTCCTTTTAATCTGTGTTTCCCAGTACTGGGCCTCCGCTCAAAAAATCAACGCCGATTACCGACTGAGGATCAAAAAAACCGAAACCCCAGTAATAGTAGACGGAATAGCGGATGACCCTGCCTGGCAGGATGCAGATGTAGCCACAGACTTCTTCAATGTACTTCCGATGGATACCAGCTTTTCGCAAGTCAGGACGGAAGTGATGATGTCCTTTGATGAAGAAAATATATACCTCGTCGCCATCTGTTACCACGCCCTACCTGGCCCCTACTACGTGGAATCTCTTAAAAGAGACTGGGTATTCGGCAACAATGACAACTTCATCTTTTTCATGGATCCTTTTGATGACCAGATCAATGGCTTCTCTTTTGGAGCGAATGCCGCAGGAGCACAATGGGATGGCATCGAATCGGAAGGAAGTCGTGTGAGTCTGAGCTGGGACAACAAATGGTATTCTGAGGTAAAAAGTTATGGAGATCGATATGTATTTGAAATGTCCCTTCCGTTTAAAAGTATCCGATATAAAAACGGGATCACGGAATGGGGAATTAACTTTAGCCGTCTTGACCTAAAAACCACGGAAAAGTCTGCATGGGCTCCAGTTCCACGTCAATTTCCAACTTCTTCACTGGCATACTCCGGGGTCCTTGTATGGGATGAGCCTCCCCCGGCTCCGGGTCCTAATGTTTCCCTGATACCTTACACTTTAGCCAGGGTGACCAAAGACTATGAGAATGATGCGGCACCCACCTACAAAGCAGACATTGGAGGAGATGCCAAAATTTCCCTGACCTCCAGTCTAAATCTTGACCTCACGATAAATCCCGATTTTTCGCAGGTAGAAGTAGACCGACAGGTGACCAACCTGGATCGGTTTGAGTTGTTCTTTCCGGAGCGTAGACAATTTTTCCTTGAAAACGCAGACCTCTTTGCAACGTTTGGATACGAGAGAATCAGGCCATTCTTTTCCAGAAGGATCGGATTGAATGTTCCCATTCAGTTCGGAGCCAGACTGAGTGGAAAACTGGACCGCAACTGGCGGATCGGTTTGATGGATATGCAGACAGGCCCTGTGGAGGAAAGGGGATTGAGCGGACAGAATTTTGCAGCACTGGCCTTACAGCGGCAGGTATTTTCAAGAAGTAACATCACACTATTGATGATCAATAAGCAGTCATTGAATAATGCAGCTATCAGATTCGAGGACCAGTCAGCTGATACTCTGGCCTACAACAGAAACATTGGTATTGAATACAAATTGGCCTCCTCCAATAACCATTGGACAGGTAAAGCACTGGTATTGAAATCATTTAGCCCTACCACCTCCGGTAAAGACTTCACTGTGGCAGGCAATCTGAGTTACCAAACCAGAGAATGGACCATAGAAGGTCAGTATGAATATGTCGGCGCAAACTATACCGCTGAGGTAGGTTATGTGCCCCGAACCGATTTTATCCGGATCAATCCTGAAATTGGCTATAATTTTTTACCGAAAACGGGCTTTTTAAATACTCACGGACCCGCCATCAGGCTTAGCAATATCTACTCTGCCAGCCGAAGCAGACTGACCGATCAACTGTACATATTTTCGTATAGATTCAGGACAGTAAGCCAACATTCTTTGTCATTGTGGACTGCCTATGACTTTATCGAGCTGCAGTTTCCGTTTGATCCCACCAATTCAGGAAAAGAAGAACTTCCAACAGGTAGCCAGAACAGCTGGATCTCCTGGGGTACAAATTTCCAGTCGAAGCCACAAAGCCTGTTGAGATACGGATTTGAAACACGGTATGGTGGCTACTACCAGGATGGCACCAGGCTGAATATCTCGACTGATGTGGGGTATCGCTTCCAGCCTTATGTGAATTTCTCCATGAGCACAAGCTACAACAAAATTAACATGATCGATCCGTGGGGGATCACTGACTTTTGGCTGGTAGGACCACGATTGGAACTCACCTTTACCAACAATTTGTACCTCACCACCTTTGCTCAATACAATGAACAAATTGACAACATCAATATCAATTCAAGGCTCCAGTGGCGATATGCTCCGGCTTCAGATCTTTTCATCGTTTACAGTGACAATTATTTCCCGGCTCCGATCAATGTAAAGAACCGCTCACTGGTATTTAAGCTGACCTACTGGTGGAATATATGACCGGGAACGAAGATCCTTTCCAAAGGAAAAATTCATCAGAGCTGTTGAATATAGCGCATGAGCAAAGTGTCCTGAATTGTATAGCGGTTATCCTCTTTCAGCACAAAATCTTTTTCTACCAGCATATTGAGCGCAGTACTTACTGAACTTGCTGCTCCGAGGCTGTATTTTCCCAGAAAATCCTTGGCCATGGGATTTGTAACGTATTCTTCCGAAGCAATGGCTTTTATCAACTTCCATTGAAAGTTTGTAAATAATTGTTGCATGGAAGAGAAAAGCGGAACCTCCTGTTGAATGATCTCATGAAACACCTCATTGATTATTTCCTGCCTGATGACATTCCCTCTCCCATATAATTTGTTACAAACTAACTGTACATAATAGGTCTGCATCCGTGACCACTCAAAAACCTGATTGATCTGATCCTCAGTTAATTTTTGTTGATTTACTGTAAAAAAATTAAGGATAAACCGCCGATAAGATTCATCATCAATAGCCTCCAGATGTTTAAGTTGTGCACTTCGATAAAATGGTTTTGATTCCTCACTGAACATTGAGATCATCATTTGCCGGTGACTTCCACTAAAAATGAACCTGATCATCGGAAAAGATTGAGTCCATGTCCTAAATGTCGCTTCGGCATTCTTTTCAGGGTAGTTAACTATCTGCTGAAACTCATCAATGCAGATGACAATCGGAACTTTCTCATCAGCCAGAAATTTTCCAATGGCTTCAAGGGAATTTGGGACCTCTTCCTGTTGAAGTAACCCAATTGATATTTCAGGTGTACCCGTTACAGGGTCTAACCCCACTTTTGCACCCAGGGCTCCCATGAGCCGGATCAACTTTGTGCCAATTCCTTTTTGGGGATTCCCGAATTTCTGAACAATTGCACCTGCTATTTTCCGGTTTGCTTCTGATACATTCGTGGTTCCCAATAAGTCGATAAATACGCCCCTGCCATTTCTTTGCTTCTCCAGGTGATAAAAAAAATGGCTGATCAGGGCGGTTTTGCCCATTCTACGTCTTGAATAGATGACTGAGTTTCTTTCATTACCGAACTGGTCCGACAACCATTTGATCTCTCCTTCACGATCGCAGAAATAGGCCGGACTATGATATCCCGATAGTATGAATGGATTAGCAGGCTTTCTCATTTCATATTTAACGTAACGTAATTTACGTAACGTAATTTACGTAATTTTAACATGAATGCAAATAAATAAATTTTCTGAACAACTAGCTTTATTCATAAATTAGCAGAAGGCATAATTAGCAGATCCGGTAATTCCATGAGATTCAAATTTCTCCACCAATTTTTTATTTCCCTGGTTATCCTATGGTTAATCGCCTGCCAGCAAACCAATGAAGAATCCGCAGACCTGATCATCACCAATGCCAGGATTATCACAGTAGATTCTAATTTCAGCATAGTGTCAGATCTGGCAATTAAAGGGGAGAAATTCATTGCTATTGGTAATGAAGAGGAAGTGCAGAAGTATAAAGCGGAAAATACCCGGGTAATTGATGTAAAAGGCAAAACGGTCATTCCGGGACTGATCGATGCCCATATGCACCCGGAAACAGCAGCCATCAGTGAGCTGGAAGAAGAGATCCCGGTTTTGAATTCAATCGAGGACTTATTAAACTGGATAAAGACCCAGGCGGAAATCAGGGAAGATGGAGAATGGATCATCCATCCAAAACTTTTTTATACCCGTCTCGGAGACCTCAGGCAACCTACATTAAAAGAACTGGATCAGGCTGCACCAAATCATCCGGTATTTCTGAATGGATCTTACGGTGGACTGATCAATACACAGGCATTACGGGTTTCAGGCATTGCCCTGGATCCTGCCAATGAAGGACTCATCAGAGATCCTGAAACCAATGAGTTTACAGGATTCATCAGGGGTACGGCTTTTAAGCTTCTGAAGCTGCCCCCAGAAAAAGAGGTCAGCATTCAGACAAAAACGAATGCCATCAAAGCACTCTTCAGGGAGTACAATAAGTATGGGATTACCGGGATCATATCAGGTTATGAATACCCGGAATTTTATGGCATTTACAAATCCCTCAACCGGGACCGGGAATTGTCTTTGAGGATCACACAGAATTTCCTCTTCCGTTTTGACCATGTAGAAGCTCCGTCAGCCCTGGTTGACTCCATCGGCACCATACCAACGAAAACCGGAGAGGGTGACGAATGGCTGCAGACAGGAAGCCTGAAGATCATTTTGGATGGTGGGATCCTCACGGGCACAGCCTACCTGCGGAAACCATGGGGAGAGCGGGCAGCTGAAGTCTATAATATCACAGATCCTAAATACAGTGGTTTCGTAAAGTATTCTCCAGAGAGACTATCTGATATTGTCTCAGCTATTGACCAGGCAGGCTGGGTGTTTACAGCGCATAGTACCGGTGGCGGGGGCGTGGATTTGCTGCTCGATACTTTCGAAAAACTGAATGAAACTACTTCGGTGGATCAAAAAAGATTTTCCATTATTCACGGAAACTTCTATACTGATGAGTCAATTCGAAGAATGGAGAATCTGGGCATACTGGGCAACGTCCAGCCGGCCTGGTTTTATGAAGATGCCGATGCCATGAAGTACATCCTGGGGGATGAAAGGATCAAAACTTTTAATCCTTATGGGGCCATGCAAAAAGCAGGCGTTGTTCTTTGTGGAGGATCGGACCACATGGTGAAGCTGGATGCGAATACTTCAATCAATCCTTATAACCCGTTCCTGGGCATGTGGGTAATGGTCACCAGGACAACAAAGGACGGTACCGTCATAGAACCACAGCATGCGATAACCAGGGAAGCTGCTTTAAAATGCTATACAATTAACAATGCCTACGCCACATTTGATGAAGACCTGAAAGGATCTATTGAGGTTGGTAAACTGGCTGACCTGGCCATACTGACGAAGGACCCTCTGACCTGCCCGGAAAGTGAGATCAAAGACATTAAATCTGAGCTGACAATGGTTGGGGGGAAAATTATTTATGAGGCCGATTGAGTATTACTTTTTTCATTAAGGCAGGAGCTGGAATCACCAAATTGCAATCCTTTCTTGAAAACGTGGACCAGACTTTAAATTTTTTCTACTCTAAAATTTCAGTTTTCCACCTTTTAAGATTCTCCCTGACAAATTCATCATCATTCAATTCAGGGTATTCTCTGTATACCCGGTCGATCTCTTCTTTCTGCCCGGGAGATAGGTCTTCATCAGGGTCAAGGCACCAGATACCTTTCATTAATCCCTGCCTCCTCAGAACTTCGTGAAGTCCGGCGATACATCCCTTAAAATCATGCTTTGCATCGAAAAAAGCAGCATTGGAATCAGTGACCCTGATGTTTTCACATAGGAGTTGTCTATCGATAGATGTTCGCTTTTTTACTTCCTTCACTTTCTTGAGTAGTTCCACTGCTTTCTTTGTCCAGACAGCCCAATGCCCAAGCAATCCCCCGACAATCTCCTTTTGAACCACCCCATTTTGTGTCTTTACCTGATAGGTGGTAAGCAAATCATTCAGGATATTATCGTCGTTCCCCGTGTATAATGCGATCTCCTGATCTCTGGAGGAATTACAAACAGCACGGACCACATCCAGGGTCTGGTATCGGTTGAACGGGGCCATTTTGATGGCATAAACAGAAGGTATTTCCGCAAATTCTTTCCAGAACTCTTCAGAAAGCACTTTTCCTCCCACAGCTGTCTGTAGGTAAAACCCAAAGAGAGGCATAATTTCACCAACCTGCTTTGCGCGGATCAGTAATTCTTTTTCAGTCCAGTCGCCAAGTCCATTCATGCTCAATAGGACTATCTCATAACCCAGCTTCTTAGCGATCCCGGCTTCTTTTACGGCTTGCCTGGTAGGTCCGCTGACTCCCGCTACCTTTACAAATGGTCTGGTCAGCTTCTCCTTTGAGACAACCTCTGCTGCCAGTCTCAATACCTTTTCATACAGGTAGTATTCAGGCTGCCGGATCGCAAATTGCGTGGTATGGACACCCACTGCTATTCCTCCGGCACCTGACTCAATGTAGTATTTTGTAAGCAACCTCTGGTGAAATTCGTCGAGCTGACGATCGGCATCAAGGGCCAGGGGGTGTGCCGGTATTACAATACCGTGATGAAGCAGATCTTTAATTTCGATGGATAACATGATCAAAAATTTCCCTTTCTTTCCTGAAAATGCGTGGGCTTACCCAGATCTTCACCGCCAGCCATTACCCACTCCGCTGTCCAATCCAGCAACTGGCTGATCTGAACTTTTGGCTTTCCAAAAAGATCAAATGCCTGTGTCGCATCATTCAGCAGTGATTTGGGTGCAGCTGTCCCGGTGAAGCTTACCTGTCTGTCCAGTCTTTCACCCAACTCCTCTGCCACCCATCTCACATCGATCTTTTCAGGACCGGTGATATTCAGAAACTTAGCCGGGGTCCTGCATTGAAGTAAAGATCTCAGTGCATAGCTATTTGCATCTCCCTGCCAGATGACATTTACATACCTCGTGGTCAGATCAATTGGCCGACCTTCAAAAACGTCCTTCGCTATGTCATGAAGCACCCCGTACCTGAGATCTACCGCATAATTGAGCCTGTATATAAGCATCGGAGTTTCATTTCTGATGGAGAAATGCTCAAAAACCCTCTCCCTGCCCAGGCAGGATTGTGCATATTCTCCGAGAGGTCCGGGCCTGGTATTTTCAGTTGCACCTTTGGTATCATTCGGCATGAAAGGGTAGACATTTCCACTGGAGAAAACCACCATTCTGGAATTTTTGAATTTTTCTGCAATCCTTCCAGGCAAATAACTATTCATCGCCCACGTGAAATGTTCATTCCCGCTTGTTCCGAATTTATTTCCCGCCATGTAGATGATGTTCCTGCAGTCCGGAAGCTCTTTCAAAAAATCTTCATCCAACAGATCTCCGCTCAATGTTTGGATCCCTTTATTTTCCAATTTCACCTTAAGATCTTTGTCGGAAAATCGCGAAGTACCATACACCTTTTGATGGCTATTGATTTCTTTGATCGCATTGACAGCAAGCATACCCAAGGTCGGCCCCATCTTTCCTCCAATTCCCAGGATCATGATGTCGCCGTCAAGCTTCTTTAAATCTGAAATCAGATTTTCATCAGGATCAGATTGAAATGATTCCAGCTCCCCAACATTTCTTATTTTTATCATTCTATGAATACCTGTTTTACACGGTTTAGTACCAGCTAATATAAAAATTTCCAATGGTTGATAAAGATATCAGGCTCCGCCCAATGGAGTTAACCGATCTTGAGGCATTGATGCAGATCAAAAATGAAGAACATTGGAATCAGACAGAAAATGATTGGATGTTTCTTTTGGAAAATTATGCCAAATACTGCCTGGTAGCGGAGATTGATAACCATGTGGTCGGCACAGTCACTTCGACCAATTTTAATCACCAGGTAGGCTGGATCGGTATGATGCTGGTGAGAAAACCCTATCGCGGACAGGGGATCAGCAAAAAACTAATGAGATCGGTGATCGATTTACTTAAGGATGATTGTGACTCCATAAAGCTTGATGCGACACCAGCCGGTGAAAAGGTGTATAACAAACTGGATTTCAGAAAAGAATATATCGTGTACCGGATCACAAACATGGAAGAAGAAAGGCCTTCTCTATCCAGGCGATCGACAATGGTCCAAAAGATCAACCCCGGCATTTTACAGCAAATCAAAGTGAAAGATGAAGAAATTTTCGGAGCTGACAGATCAGATCTGCTCGATTACCTGTTGAAGCAACATACAGACTGTCACGGATATGCGGCTAAAGGAGGCGAAATCAAAGGATATGTGTTCAGCCGGTTTGGAACCAACTACACCCAGATCGGACCGGTGATCGCAGAGTCTGAAAAAATTGCTCAAGATCTTGTGGAGTGGTCGATCTCAAGACTAAGTGGACCACTGGTCATTGACATCCCGGCGGATAAAACCAACCTGATCCAATGGGTGGAAGGCCACGGATTTAAGATCCAAAGAGAATTCATCCGGATGTACCTGACTTCCAATCCTTACCCGGGCATCATAGAAAAGTGTTTTGCCATTGCTGGTCCGGAGTATGGGTAAGAACTATTTATCCAGGAATTTCTTTTTCAGGACACTGATCTCATTTTCATTGATAGGTTGAAGAGTGCCCAGCGCATGACTATCTATCAAAGAATTTGCACTGAATTCTGCCACCTCCAGCCGGTCAAAGGCCTCCAGTATTGACTTGCCTGTGACAATGATGGCATCATTCTCCAATAACAAGATAGGCACATGCGGTCCCAGTGTTTTTACAATTTCTCCTCCTCCATTGTATTGGCATCCGTATTTGAGCAATGGAATATCTTCAAGCATCACATAAGATTCCGGGATGGTATGCGTGTCCATCTTTTTTCTGGCCACACAAAAAGCCGTGGTATTCGGTGATTGTGTTGAAATGATACAGGAGATATCAGGATGCTTCCGGTAGATCTTCCTATGCAGATTGACCGCACGGCTGGGGAGTTTCCCCGCTTCACGCTTCCCATCCCTGACAAGTACCAAATGCTGAAGTCTGATCGATCGCCTGTTGAATCCGGTGGGATTGATCAGAAAATCGTGATCATTGATACGGGCTGAGATGGTACCATAAGAGGTGATCATCAGCCCCTGACGGCATGCCCTGGCTATGATCTCCGACAATTTGTGTCTAAGGAAAGACTCCTCGGCTGTAGGTTTTGAGTGGGTAAATTCTGGTAAGTCATTTTCGCGGTTTTCAAATAAACGGATTTCCGAATCATCCAAACTGGTCGCTCCCCCGATCTGCTCTGCCCTGATAATTGTCCTGGCACAAAACTCAAGGGCTTCAAACCTCATGAATGCCTCTGACAGATCTTTTCCTGCAACGACTGTCCCATGATTTTCCATGATCACGGCATTGGCACCCTTTCTGAACTCTTCAGCGATACTTTTCCCCAGGGCTTCACTACCCGGCAATTCATAAGGAGCATATCCGACCTTACCACATAAATATTTAGCCTGTGGGATCACTGATGTATCGGGTAGCTTCCTCACTATGCTGAATGAAACAAGTGCCGGTGGATGTGCATGGATCACGGCTCCGATATCCGGCCTGTCCTCATAAATAGCCTTATGGAAAGGGAGTTCAGATGAAGGCTTGTGAAGTCCTTCAAATTTTCCATCCGGAAGTACTTTGATGATATCTTTTTCGGACAATGAGCCTTTGTCTACAGCAGCCGGTGTGATCCAGATATTTCCGTGGTCCCCCAAAACCGAGAGGTTTCCACCAGATGTGGTGGTAAGCCCTGACCGGTAGATCAACCGAAGGGTTTCTGAGATCTGGTAACTTGGGTGTCGGAGCTCCATCGGTTTGTTATTGAAGGTCTTTAAGCATGCCAAGAGCTATCTGATCATTCAGTGCTTCTGCATGTTTCCGCAAGTAAGACCTGTGTTGATCCATTACAGACTCATATAATGGATTGCTGGCCTGATTAATCATCTCCAGAGCATCAAATTTCATATCAAACAGCGACTCTCGCTGGCTGCCTTCACTATAAAGGCAATATTTGTAGTTTTCGCTGCGGATCATTCGTCCGTGAGGTTGTAGACTCACACCTTCAACCGGATCTCCCTGGACCATATGATTTTGTATTACAATATATTCCCGATCTAAATCACCAGACTTTCCTATTGCAATTTGTTTCAGGCTTTCACCGGGCAGGCTTTTTGGTATCTTCATGCCAGCAAGATCACAAAGTGTCGGGAATAGATCTAAACCGACATTCACAAGCTCCTTTGAGACAGTCGTCGGGATATGTCCTTTCCAGGAAATGATCAATGGCACTCTGGTAGACTCTTCGTAGAAAACAGTCTTCTGATTCCAATGATGACTTCCGGCACAGTCTCCGTGATCACTTAGAAAAACAATGATCGTGTTGTCTTCAAGTCCCGAGTCCCTAAGTGCTTCAATAACCTCCCCAACAAATTGATCCGCACGCTCAATTAACCGGTAATAACCCCACCTTAGCCTGCGCCAATCTGCTTCATTGTAATCTCCGACAGTAAATCTTCTGTTGTTTTGGTAAGATTTACGCATATAAGCCTCGATATCTGTCTCATTTTGAGGGATACCAAAATTCTCTTTTAAAGGCGGTAATTGTTCCGTAGGTGGCATTATCCCAAGTGGTTCACCCGGTAGTTCTTCCTTTCTGGCCCATTGGCATACTTCATGAGGGCTTAAAAACGAAGCAAACGCAAAAAACGGTTTTTCACGCCTTTGTTTAATAAAATCAGCTACGGGACGAGCATCCAGCCGACCGTGGTTTTCATCGTAAATATTAAAACCATGGGTTTCTTTGGCTTCCTCCTCAATGGCAACATGCCATTTTCCAAAATAACCCATTTCATAACCCGCCTGCTCAAACACTTTACCTAAAAATGTATGGTCCTCAGCAATGAAATTTGCCTTGTCATTGTTGGTCTGCACTTTGGTTTGGTGAGGGAACTGACCGGTCATCATACTGGTCCGCATGGGTGTACACAAAGGATTGGGAGAATAAGCCCTGGAAAACCTGATGCCATGCGCAGCGAGGAAATCCATGTTTGGAGTTTTCAGATATTGATCCCCCATCACACAACTCATAGCATCACCAAACTGCTGATCGGTCATGATGACCAGGATATTGGGTTTTTGCTGATCTTGAGAGAAAGCGGAAAATATGATTCCTGCCGTCAGTATCAGCATAATTAAATATTGTTTGCTCATAGTCTTGTTATCTCCGGCTCATTAAAAAGGCTATCAGGTCTTTCATTTCACTCACGGTCAATCGATTTTCCAGGCCATCAGGCATTAGTGAATTAGGAGCAACTCCATAACCCCGGATGTCTCTGAAATTTACAAAATTCCCATCAGCAAGCATAAGTTCGGCATGCTTCCCACTGCCTGCAAGGTCTATCTGTCTGCCGAAATGCGTGGTTCCCTCCTTGTCAACCAAATACCAACCTTGCCATTCGGGAGCAATTTCCCTGTCAGGCTGCAGGATCGCATAGATCAATTGCTCTTTAGATTTGCTGGCGCCGATATTGGTCAGATCAGGACCAAAGATCCCGCCGTACTTATCCACCTGGTGGCACGAGGTACATTGCGCCTTTGGTGACTGAAAGATCATCCAGCCATTTAGGGCATTCCCACCACCATTCAGACCGGAGATCCATTCCTGATGAGTTGCAGGCCTTTCATTTGATACATATCCATTGCAGAGTTCCCATATATTCTTTATTTCAGGATTTTTCACTTCATCCATCATCTGGACGATATCTTCGTCGGCCCCATTACATCGGCAGAGATATCGACCGGCAGTTTCTGCAATTACAGGATCATTATGTTTAATCAGATACTTGATTTCATCACAATATATCTCACCTTGAAGCTCCAGGTTGAGTATGGCCTGGGCTCTAACTTCTTCGTCCTGTTGTTCGTCCATGGCCATTTGCTTGAGCATCACACTGAGTTCTTCACTCCGATAATCTTTAAGTGAGAGCAGCAGTGCCTTCTTCAGGTTAGTATTTGCATTGGTCAACATATTTACCATGTAATCAACATTTCCAGATAGATCATCCAGATAGGGAAGTGCAATCGCCCGGATATCATCTGAAAGTGTCTCATCTCTGATAACTGACTCGATATAATTCTCCGGCAACCGGACAGGAATTTGCTTGGCCAGTGGTTTTTCCCGGGACAGGTAGCTTTTGATAAATTCAGGTTGAAGATATTTGATGGTTTCCAGATAGGTTTCAAAATTATTTGCGTTAATATGACCTCTTTTAAAGGTATTGATCAGCGCATCATACATATCCGATCGATGATGGGTGGCCATGTAGATCAAGGTCATCTTCTGGACATCCGGTTGATCTCCGGTCAGCAAATTCCGAAGAATAAGTGGGTTGATTTCCCAGCTGGTTTGACTGGCTGTGAGCAATGCCTGCATTTGCATTTCAGGTTCCTCATGAGCAAGCAATTCAATCACTTCATTTTTGTATTCACCGGTTGCCAGCAGGTGTCTTGAAACTGTTTGAAGAAAAGGGTCGTCTGAAGCAAGGTCTTTTATCAGTCTATTGAGATCCGGCGGGTCCTGAAGCTTACTCAATTGTTCATTAGGTGCAGGTTGTCCGGCATTAATCGGGGTTGCAGAGGCTGTAGAAAGCATAAATACCCTCCCATATCCATGGTTGGGGTATTGTCTCCTGACCCAATCGGTGATGAACAGATCACCCCGGCTGTTTGCGGCCAATGCCACCGGGTGAAAGCTGCTGTCACCCTGAACCAAAGTCTCCGGCTCGCCCTTTGCGGAGCTGAAATAAGGTGTCAGAGGAATATTCACGATCGAATTTTCCTCCCAGATGGTCGCCAAAATGCTTCCCTCATATTCACCGGGAAAATTGGTATAACTGGCATCAATCAGACCACTCGGTGCTTCACCGATCCCAGCAGCATAAGGTAAGGTGCCTGGAAGCTCTCCATTCCATGCCAGGAACGGATGGATACCACTTCCCCCATATAATGACTCATAGCCATAATTTCCGCCAGGAACAATATCCAGTAATCTGTTAGGTCCCCTACTGTCTGGGTCATTATCGACTACCATCAACCGGCCGGACCGGGAAAATTTAATATCAAATGGATTCCAAAAGCCTCGTGCAATGTGCGCTACTTCGTCACCATCTGTCTTGAACCTGAATATACTCCCGCCGTCCCCGTAGCTGTCTATATACGACCCATCAGCTCCAACAATTTTTAGGTCAACTCCCGCACAATTTCCCCTGGAAACATATACCCACCCATCTGGTGATACAGTGATACCCAATAATCCCGCGTGATCATACACTTCCTGGGCAGATTCCATATAAACCAAAAGCTGCTTTTGATCTGCACGGTGATCATCATCCACGTCGGAGATCGCAAAGACGCTGTCTTTTTCGACCAGATATACTTTCCCATCGTGCCACTCTATGTTCATGCCGTCATTGATACCATCCGCCCAGATGACCCATTGATCGGGCTTTCCATCTCCATCTTCATCGATACCCTTTTTGATCCGGTCATAATCTGGACCCTCATAACTATCCGTTGGTGTATGAGTATGTGATTCCAGAACATACACATGATCACGATCGTCGATGGTCAGTCCGATGGGAGTCATGATATCGGGAGATTCAAGGATCAATTCCAGCTTTAAACGCTCATCGAGGACCACCGGCAGATTCTGGTTCGTATGATCCTGGCAGCCTAAAGATGCTAGTAAAAAGATCAAATACCAGCTTACCTGAAAGGTGAGTTTTGAATCTGCAGACGGAACTGCCTTATATTGTCTGATCACCACTACCCTCTAACTTAGTCAATCAAAAAAATAAATGCAATCAAAGCTACACGACACCTCACTTCACATTAGTGAGTTCATTTTTGAGCTGCGCGGCAACATGCTGAATAAGAAACCTTTTTCATGATGTGCCTTATTGAATAATTACTTTCTGACCCTTAATCTGGTATTTTTATCAAGATTTAAATCCCACTTGCCTCACAACTCGATCTCCTTTCCTAACTTCATGCCGTGGAAGAATTAGCGTTGCTCAAGGAGATTGTAATTATCCTAGGATTATCGGTTGTAGTTGTTTTTGTGTGCAATTATATCAATCTACCGCCAATTCTGGGATTCCTGCTCACTGGGATTTTAGCCGGACCAACCGGCTTTGGGGTGATCCAGGCGTCACATGAAGTAGAAATGCTTTCCGAGATCGGCGTGATCCTGCTTCTCTTTGTCATTGGTCTTGAATTTTCCTTAAAACACCTGGCCTCGATCAGCGGCACCATATTTATCGGAGGAACCGTCCAGGTGGGTCTGTCCATTTTGGGTGTCCTGGGATTAAGCTTGTTGGTAGGTCAGTTTGGCTGGCAGGAAGGATTGTTCCTCGGATTTCTGGTCTCACTGAGCAGCACAGCGATTGTGCTGAAATTGCTACAGGAGCAAAACGAACTGAACAGTCCTCATGGAAAAATTGTCCTGGGCATTCTCATATTTCAGGATATCATTGTTGTTCCGATGATGCTGTTTACACCGGTTATTGCCGGTGAGGCAAGTAATCCGGTGTTTGCCATTTTGGAGCTTATTGTAAAGGCTGTGCTGGTTGTAGCGGTGGTCGTCATTAGTGCTAAATATCTGGTGCCCAAACTGCTTTACGCCATTACCCGGACAAGGATCAAAGAATTGTTTCTTCTGTCTATTGTCGTCATCTGCTTTGCCGTGGCCTGGGCAACATCAGCCATCGGACTTTCTCTGGCTCTTGGTGCTTTTATGGCAGGTTTGATCATTTCCGAATCAGAATACAGTCACCAGGCCACCAGCCTGATCATACCCTTTCGTGAAATTTTCACTTCTATCTTCTTTGTATCCATAGGGATGCTCCTTGACCTGAGGTTTCTTTATTTCAACTTCATTTCGGTAGCAGCACTCACGGTTTTGGTGATCATTCTGAAAATTTTCTTTACCGGTATCGCAGCAAGGGCACTTCGATACAACTTCAGGGTTTCCCTATTGACAGGTTTATCCATCTTTCAGGTGGGTGAGTTTGCTTTTATCCTCTCCGGCGTTGGGATGGAGTATAATATTCTTGACCGGGAAACCTATCAGTATTTTCTAAGCGTGTCTATCGTAACGATGGGTATCACTCCTTTCGCTATTAAAAATTTTGATCGTATTGCCAATCTTATGGCCAAAACAAAGTTGCAGCAACAATTGATCAAATGGGAAAGTGGTGCGCCGAGAAATGATGAGATGGAAAAAACGGGGTTGAAAGATCATGTGATCATCATCGGTTTTGGTCTAAATGGTAAGAACGTGGCCGCAGCTGCACGGTTTTCAAATATACCCTATGTGATAGTAGAGATGAATCCAATCACTGTAAGAAGGGAACGCGCGAAAGGTGAACCCATCTACTACGGGGATGCAACTAATCCTTACCTGATGGAACACCTGCATGTCAACCAGGCCCGGGTAGCGATCATTGCAATATCCGATCCCAATGCAACACGCAAGGCGATCATCAACATAAGAAGTATTTGTCAGACGGTGTATTTAATTGTTCGGACCAGGTTCGTGGCAGAAATAGACGGATATCAGCAACTCGGTGCAGACGAGGTGATCCCGGA
The DNA here is from genome assembly GCA_965243485.1 of Cyclobacteriaceae bacterium. Lineage (GTDB taxonomy): Bacteria > Bacteroidota > Bacteroidia > Cytophagales > Cyclobacteriaceae > UBA7330. The sequence goes on from CBDEVP010000001.1 coordinate 900,176, forward strand.
AGAATTTGAAACCTCTATTGAGATCTTCTCCAGGTTACTCCATCAATACCAGATCCCGGAAGAGTCCATCAATACATTCATCAGGAATATTCGCCAGGACAACTATGAAATGCTCAGGCCCAGCAATATGGCGAAGCGAAGTAATATTGAATTCTCCGACATGAATGTAACCTGTCTTACAGTACAGCAACAAGACAATGACATCGTTGGCAAAAAGCTAAGTGAATCTGAGATCAGAAGCAGATTTAACGTAAATATCGTCGCGATTCTCAGGGATTCCGATATCATCAACAATCCTCTGCCTGACGATATGATCCTGATTGGCGACCTTCTCTATGTCATGGGTAAGCCCGAAGACGTTAACAATTTCAATGAAATGATCAGCATGTGATCAAAGCTTGGTCTCGATTGGGATCACAAGACCCAGCCAGGGCACAGCGATAAAATTGCCGGCTTCTGTAGGGAAAAACAGTCCAAAATCCAGAGTAACACGATTGATCAGACTTCGCCCACCAACTGATAACAATGCGAAATCATTAATCAGATAGTTTTCTGTAAGAATGTACCCTCTTCTTCCCACAGGCAGCATACCGCTGAAACTTATCGATGGTCTTTCGGCAACTTCACCAGCTGCATAACCATAGCCAATACCGACACTCAGATTCTTATCCCGGCTTCCTACGGTGCCGATCCCGTATATGATCCCAAAATTTTCATTGGCTCCAATCACACTTCCCAGTAAGGCACCAGCTCCGATATTGAATTTATTTTCAACAACAGGAATAGAAACTTTCGGCGTAATCCAAACAGGTGTGGGAGTTCCTCCGAAGAAGAAAAGAGGCACGGTACCAATTCCCATGGAAATGTGATCTGTGAATCCTATAGAAAACTGGTTGAAAAGGATCCAGACATTTTGATAGTAAGCATCTCCCTTTTCAAACCATAACCACTTGGCCCGTAGAAATATCTGCTGGATTGCAAATAGTCAAACCACCTGGAATCATCGGAGCTGGCACGTTCCGCATCTACGCGCTCCATTCTAAGGATGTTAGTTGTATTTATTGTGATCTCTCCAATATTTACAGTCCGGACCCTGATGGATTTTCCATCCTGAACAAGTATCTGCCCCATGTAAGTATTTCCGTCCGATGTTTCGATCCGGTAGTACTCAAGGGTATCCGATCTATTCTTATTGACCTGATCCAAACTCGTTGAATCCGAAAGATCCTGTGAAATACTTAAAGTGGGTATACACAGAAAAAGGACTATCAGAGCAATGCCAGATGTTTCACTGAATGACAATTTGATATTTTTCATTGATTTCTTTATCAAGTAGTGGACTGCCGAGCAACTCCCCAATGACGACGAAGGATAAGCCCAGAACTAAATTTCTATCTGCATTTTTCATTTTCTCGTGGTTTACATCTCCAAATACACCAGATGCCACTGAAGACACTGCGGCAATAGGTATTGCGACCAAAAATGCCGTTCCGCCAAGGATCATGCTCATTCCAAAAACAGATTTTGCATTTATGGTACTGATCCTTTTAATTTGATCAATATCAAATGACACACTATCTATCAAAATGGTAGTGTCATTCAAGGCCCGATATTTTCCCTCAACAAAATTTTCATTGTCTGTAGTGTAGATCTTAACTGTTGTCCCCGGCCGAAGACTTTTTGATTTCTTTCCCTTCTTAAGAATAACTATCCGCTTCTTGCTATCACCTTCAAGACCGTACAATCCATTATTCGAATTTGCTGTTGAGTATGCCTCTGCTTTCAATGGATCAGAAAACATAACTAAAAGGACCAGAAGCATAAGCATGACTGTTGCAAAGTGTTCCCGATTCATAATTGTTTTGATTTTGGTACTAAGCAACCGCATCGTTTCAATGAATCAAAATTGACTTTTGAACACAAAAGCCTACTTTTTGCATAAAATACAAATCACCGGGAAAATAGGTGATCATCTTTGCACTTTATGAGTCACTATCGGTAAGCCCCTGGAAAATGATGGAAACTTTGTCAGACTCCCTTAGAGATGCGATCATGCATTTCATTGATCTTTGATTCCATCGTCCTGAAGAATTTGTTTCTTTCCTTCTCGGAAGAAACACTTAATGGAGTTGACTTCTGAATGATATTGCGCAGGTATTGGTCAGTTTCTGTACAGAAATCATCATCCATAGTAGTCAGGATATTGAGCATATTGTAGGTGAGAAATACCACCTTTTGTTCTCCGATTTCGAAAAAAATGGTGTTGTCACCGATAGCGATCTCGTTGAAATAAAGGTAATAGGCCCCATTATCCGGATAATCTTCGCCACCCATGGGGTATTTTCTGCCGATTGAAGCAAGCTTTTTCAGATGTCTGATGATCTCAATGAATTCCTGTATGAGATGAAGAGCTTCATCTCTGGAAATCAAATTGCACTCATAGTAATACTCCAGCTGCCGCAGGGTAATATTCAGTGTCTCATCGCTCCAGATTTCGTATGAAGGTATTTTACAATACAGGTTCCAGATTGATTTGGCAATAGAAACCATCTCATGATCCACGGAATCCGGATCATACTTCTCAATGTCCCCGAAAGTGGTATTCAAAATGGTCTTTTGCCAAAAAAACAGTTTGAATTTCGTAAGGGCCGGTGACTGAAAATAATGCAGAATTGGCACATCCTTGGCCGTCCAGATCATGCGTTTTTGTGGAGCCGCAGACACAAGCCTCAGGTGTGCTTCGATAGAACGGAGATAATTAGTGAAAGAGAAATTTTCTCCTATTTGTCTGTTGTTGAATACCACAGCACTCGTAGACAAATTAAGAAACGAGTCCAGTGAGACCTTGTAGTGAGCGCTGATCTTACTGATCTCATTAAAGGTGAGCAGTGTCTCACCTCTCACCCGCCTATAGGCACTGTCTTTGCTAACATTGAGCAGATCTGCTAAATCATCCACAAATGAGTGATTCTGATCAGCCTTTTGTTTGACCCAATTAATAAAGTTGGACTGCATGTCCCTGTCAGAGCTCATTACTTTAAGTTCGTTGGTGTAAACAAGTTCTCTAAACAATAGAAAGTTAAACAAAATATCAAACAAAAACGGGCTTCATTCAGAAGTCACCACATGTGCTTTTTTACAATTAATCAAATACAGAGAAATCAAAAATCGACTCTGAACATCAGATTAGGTGTAAACTTCAGACCCTTTTGGTCGATAGAGATCACATTGCTGTTTTCATCCGTTTGGAAATACGAACGTAGTGTATTCTGATAGTTCGTAAGATTCCAAAAGGAGACACCCAGCTGGGCGTTGACTTCATCCCACATATCAAAAAGGTATTTTCCTGACAGGTCTACCCGCATGTAATCCGTAAGGCGGGCACTGTTGGGCGCGCGATATTGAATATCGGAATCATCCAGAGGCATTGTTTGATCATAAGGAGTGTAGGGAATGCCTGAATGCCAGTAAATACCTGATGAAAACTCAAAGCGAGTTGACTGGTAACTTGCGCCTACATTAAGATTATGTCGAACGTCAAGGTTGCCCGGAAATGGTCCGGACCACAGATCCGGAAACACAAAATTGATTCGGGAAAGCGTATAACTTGCCCATCCTGACAATCTTCCAAGTTGTTTGCTTATAAGAAATTCACCCCCATAGGTTCTAAGATCACCTGGCGACCTAACAAACTCAAACTGATTTTGGAAACCCTGAGCTGAGGAAGTTATCCCTTCCGCTGTCTTATAGTAGGCTTCGGCACTGATCAACCATTTGTTTTTATGATAGAGTAGTCCTCCGGACACTTGTTTGCTCCTGATCGTGGGAATATCATCCCCGTTTGACAGTATCCACCTTCTTTTTTCAACTCCCAGAAAATCGGACTGCAGGTCAATGATTTGCGAGGTAGTCTGATTCTTAAACTCTCCCATGAGCTCAAGTGAAACGGATGGTGATAAGTCCTTTCTAAACACCATCCTCGGTTCCACATAAAACTCAGAAAGTTGTCTAAAGTAGTTGGCTCTGATCCCAGCGATGAGATTTGCCTCAATTTCCGGAAATAATATCTTAAGTTCAGAGAAACCAATATACCGGGTCATAACCTCTTTGACTAGTCTTCGAAATTGAGGGTTGTTGATATCCTCCAGGTTTGAAATTCCGGTTTCTTCAAACTGAAATCCATTTTTCCAGCTGATCTGCTCTGAAAGTATCATTTTAAGATCTGCCTGCAATCCAACGTCAAGCACCTCATTCTCCTGGATAAGCCGTTGATCATTGGTTAAATCGTTGTTTAATGACGAAAGTTTGTAAGCAGAAAAATATCCCTCAATATTACTGATCAACCAGTCGTTCCAGGTTCTGCTGTAATCCAAACCTAATCCCAAACTTTCCTGAGTTAAACTACTGACCCTGCTTTCTACGCTCCCATTGTTAATCCCCACTTCCCCATACATCAGATCATTTTGTATCCTGATAAAACTAAGACTAAGTTGGTCTCTTTCCCCCGGCTGAAAATTGAGTTTTCCGCTCAGGTCATAAAACTTAAATTCTTCGTCTCTCTCTGTCCCGGAGCCCGTCACGTCTGTATTCAAAAATGCCCTTTCGTAATAATTTGAATAGGTTGGCGTCCTGATAAGATCAGCTATGGATCTTCGCCCGGCCAGGCTCAAAGACATTTCGGGTGAGATCGGAATGTGAAAGAAAAGATCCCCACTCAGCCAGTTTACTCCCGCACCCCCTGAAAATTCCTTGACAACTTCATTGGTAGAATGCATAGCCAGCGTACCAGCTACACTTTCTCCATAAGTACTGCTGCTGCCATTTTTGGTTAATGTCACTTCTTCAGTAAAATAGGGATTGAAAGCTGAAATGAGTCCGTAGAAATGACCTGATTGGAACATCCTGATACCGTCCCAGAGAATTAGGTTCTGATCGTTTGTCCCTCCCCGGATGTTAATGTCCGATACCGATTCCAATGGGCTTTGGATACCTGGTAGCACCTGCAAGGTATATAACACATCTGGCTCGCTGAGTCCCGGTAAAACCTGCAGTTCACTTGTTTTGATACTAAATTCTCCATTTGGCTTTTTATCAAGGCCCCTGACAAGATAGTTGGATACATAGACCACATCAAGCTCAGATATACTGGGATCCAGAAAAATGGTATCACACTGATCACTGAGATCCGGATTTAGCCTAATATCTAAATAACCAATATGAGAGATGGACAGGGAGGCACCACGATCACTGACCTGGATTTGAAAGTAACCTCCACCATCAGAAGTCTCCACACTTCCCGACGAAGTGTTAATGATCGCAAATTCAACTGGTTCTTTACTGGATCTATCGATCAGATATGCACAAAAAGAAACTGTTTCTGGCTCAGCGATGGCTATGTATCTACCATCCATCCGCTCAAATCGTAATCCGAAACTTTCGGTCAATTGTCTTAAGCACTCGTCAAGGCCCTTTGTAAGGTCAGGCAATTCCCCATTTCGGCTCCGGATGACCTCATCCGCGTAAGAAAATACCACATCGTAATGATTTTCTAAGGTATCGAGCAGGGTCTTAAGTGGTAAATCTGTTGATTGAGTGTGGGCTGAAAAGAAAGGCAAGAGAAGAACAACTGTTGTTGTCCATCTACTGATCAACTGAAATCTGAACCTCGTTCTCTTCAAGCTTGTAAGATAAATTCAAAGGGACACTTATTGATTTCAATGCCAAATTAATGTTATCATGCGGAAAAGCCCCGGTAAAACGTTGTCGTAGATCAATATCTTCTGTGAATACCCGGACATTGTACTGCCTTTCCAGTTCATCAAATACATATTTTAAAGGGATACTTGTAAATCTGGATTCGCCCTGTCTCCAATCAGGGATCTCTTCCAGGCTTTTCTTAACCAATGATTTTTCACCCTCTATCGACCTCCATGATCTACCTTTTGTTAATGAGATTTCATCCGAACCACTATTGACTCTCACCTCTCCTTCAAAACAGATCACTTCAAAAAAATCATCCCATACTTCAACGTTAAATTGGGTACCTACTACGCTGACAGTCCCCAAAGTGGTGATTACATCAAATGTGGAGCCCTTTTTTACATGAAAAAAAGCTTCACCTGATAATTTCACTTCTCTGGCGTTTTTCCAGTCGTAAGAAATTTTTGAACCGGCATTCAGTGCAACAAATGATGAGTCGGGTAGAATAAAATTAGTCTTTTCAGCAGATGAAACCATTGTTGGGGAGGAAGAGCTGCCTTCATTAATAAGATATATCATGTACACGGATCCTACCAACAGGATGGATGCAGCCAGCCTTAGCAACACCGTTGGCCAACTGACAACCCTCGCTGAGTCAGATTCAAGTTTCTCACTGAGCAATCGCTCCTGATTTGAAACATCGTACTTTGGAGCTTTAAACTGATTCAGAGCACTTTGGATCTTCTGAAGGAATTGATACTCTTCAGCAAAGTCTTTCTTTTCTTCTTCAGAAAGCTCATCATTCAGCCATTTCTTTTCGTAGTCCCTGTTCTTCATTTAAAGAATATTCTCATTATATAAACAGATTAAACACTAAAATTCCTACTTTAAAATTTCGTTTTCTCGCCTAAATGCTCCTTCAGATAGCTTAACGCAGTATATATCCTCTTTTCTACTGCCTTTCTTGAAATCCCCAGCATCGCAGCAATTTCTTCGTGCTTCTTCCCTTCAACGCGGTTTAGAAGGAAGGCCACTCTCTGTCCTTCGTTCATGGATTCAAGCGCTTGCTTAATGCGATTCATGAACTCTGTTTCTTCCAGGATGTATTCAGGTGATTCAGTAGAATACCCTTTGGGATTGGTATTTTTCTGATACTTTAAAACCGTCTTCTTCTTTTCTATCTCATTTAAGACCTGATTGTTAGCAACCGTGAATAAATAAGACCTGGCCTTCTCAAAAGGCACATCTTTGCAGTTATCCCACAACTTGCCGAAAGCGATTTGAACAATGTCCTCCGGATTATTTTCAGCTCCATACTTATAGTAGATGAACCTGTACAGATCCTCCGAATGTTTTCGGAATAATTCCTTAAATACATCTTCATTACAGGTACCCAGGGTCTCTTTCTCCATTCAATTTTTGGAAAGCGGTAAAAGTAATCTTAAAAAAAACTCAATAAAAATGAAAAAGATGGTAGGAATTATGAGGGTACACCTGTTCTATTACCGAACTACACAGATGAAGTGACTAAACAGGATCACATAAAAAAATTTAAGCCTCTTTTATTATTAGGGATATATGTCCTCATGCTGGCATTGTTGGCTTCCTGCCAAAAAGCGGATGAAGAAATTAGTGTTCCTAATGAATCAGAGGCCTTCACAACGGAATCCCAGATTGGGGCATACATCTATGGAATCTCCCTGTTGGACGGATCCGGAGATAATATCATTGACAATGCCAGTAACCTGACTGTAAACTATCCGGTCGAGGTTAGTGTGAAAGGTGAACCCTACGAGATCGTTTCCGATAGAGACCTGCTTCCCATTCAAAAGCTATATGACCTCAATCCTTATGTACCGGACTTCATGTCGATCCAATTTCCGATCGAAGTAACTCGCTTTGATCATTCCAAAATAATCATCAACGACCAGCTGGAGCTTAAGGAAGCCATTACTTATACCTATTCCAATCAACTTTACGAAGATATAGAATGTGTGGATTTCAACTATCCTATCTCACTGGCAACCTATGACACTGACAGGCAGATAGCCCGCACCATTTCAATTGAGGATGATGAGTCGCTATTCAGGACATTCACCGGACTAGATAAAGACATACTGATCAGCTTCAATTTTCCCATGACAGTCCTTGTAGATGGAGATCCTACCACAGTTGATAACCAAACGGCCTTTCGGGAAATCATTGAAGAACAGCTATCGGCATGCGATGAAAATGACCGGTGGTACTATTCGGACGACATTGTCCTGTCAACCATTCGCTTGAACATTACCGATATGCCCTATCCCATTGATCTGATCGAAGAAGCTAAAGTCACGATCGATCGGATAGATGTAAAGACCGGAGCGGCAAACGATAGTGTTCCATATATCACACTCTTTAATGATACGCTTACCTTTGACCTGATTGATTTGACCAATGGAGTGACTGCGGCCCTCGGCGATGCTCCAATCCCGGTTGGGGATTATAGCTTTTTCAGAGTCTATGTTGAAAATGGCAGTGTCCTTCTTAAAGATGGAAGTCTTTTTGACCTGAAAGTGCCCTCCGGAAGTCAATCAGGCATCCTGCTCAAACCTGATGCTCCGATAGTTATAACGGAAGAAGGGTCAAATGAATTCTTATTTGATTTTGACTTAAGCAGGTCTTTTATCCCAAGAGGAAACCCTAATGATAATACTAAAATAAATGGTTTCATTTTCAGACCTGTGATCAAGGTATCTAGCTCCGAAGAGACCGGAGTGCTTAAGGGACAGGTCACCGACATGTCAAATATGCCACTGGAGGAAGTACAGATTACGGTCTTTGCCGCCGATACCGTCAATGCTGTCACTTTTTCCGGTGCTGGTGGCCATTATGAATTCCTTGGCTTAACCCCTGGAGATTATTTGCTTGAGGCTGAAAAAACCGGATATGAAATTGTAACAGAAGAATTTGTGATTGAAAAGAGCCAGGAGTTAAACCTGGATTTAATGATGTCAGAATTATAAAGTTTAAATACAGATTTTTTATGAATACCTACTTTAAAATACAATTTATAGCGATAACCGCATTGTTTGTTTTGCTATCTGCATGCGCAGATAAAGAGGGGGATGGCTATGGAACCTTAAGTGTCAGGATGACAGATGCCCCTTTTCCTACGGATCAAATTGCTGAAGCGAACATTACAGTATCTAAAATCGAGGTCCGGCAAAAAGAAGGAGGAGAAGACGGCCCCTTCATTACCATACTGGAATCAGACGTATCTGCCAACTTGCTGGATCTGACCAATGGTGTCAGTGCAAACCTGGCAAGTGTAGAAATTCCTGCCGGTACATACGACCTGGTGAGGGTGTATATTTCTGAAGCATCTGTAATCCTCAATGATGATGCTGAGACCACCTATGACCTGACGGTCCCCAGCGGTGCAGCAAGCGGCTTGAAGATCTTTATTGAGCCATCAGTAGAAATAACAGGCGGCCTTTCAGCAGAACTGTTACTTGATGTGGATGTATCTCAATCATTCATTCCACAAGGCTCTACCAAGGCTATTAAGGGATTTGTTTTCAAGCCGGTCATCAAAGCTACCAATGAATCCTTTGCAGGCAGACTGGTAGGTCAGGTGACCTCGACAGAAGGGGATGTAACATCCGCCATTTCAGGTGCCCAGGTTTCTGTCTTTGCTGCAGATACCCTCAACACCACCACCCTTACAAACGATGAGGGTAATTATGAGGTGCCAGGATTGATCGCAGGTACCTATGATGTAACTGTGGAAGCCGAAGGCTACGTCAGCGAGACTACAAACGATATAGATATAGTGGCTGCAAATGCCACCACCACCAATTTCGATCTTATACAGGAGTCGGAATAATTTGATCTCTGATTGGGTCCTCTCGGTCATCGCCTACCCCGAGAGATCTTTTCGCCAGCGAGAGGGTAGTATTTCACTACCCTCTTTTTTTATGCATTTACAACAGTCTCCTTTTTTGAATCCCACTGTAAATAACGCCTATCCCGAAAAGACTCAACACCCATCATGCAAGCCACCACACCATAATATGCCATATGGTGATCACATTTGAGAGGCACATCTTCCCTGATTGCATCCAGTAGATTCTTGTGATGCAAAACAATATCTTCAGCGCCTCTTTTTCGGAATTTGATAAGGTCTTCATCCTTTACAGATTCCCTGCCGCTTACCTGGGGGGTGATCACAAATCCTTCCCTGGTAAATTCCAGCGTGGCTTTGGTACCTCTGATCATATGCTTGGTTGATGTATCATTGGCTAGAGAGGAAACCACCATGACCGTCACACCTTCAGGATAGTCAAGCATCATATTGAAGGTATCAGGTATCTCCCCCTTTGTGTTTTCATAATGCCACAATCCTCCGGATGCCACCACCTTGTCAGGGAAGGTAAATCCCACCGACCGGATGATCCTTGAAATCCTGTGAATAAAAAGATCTGTGGCAATACCTCCGGAATAATCCCAGTATTTTCTCCACTGGAAAAATCGATAGGGATCATAGGGTTGCTTGGGTGCAGGACCCAGCCACTTGTCCCAGTCAATATTTACCCCCGGTTTGGCACCCATGTCAACATCGTAATCCCAGAAATCCTCTCCCTGATAGTTTCTTGAGTAATCAATGTGTGCCATTACCACATCACCCAGCTTCCCCTCGTTGATATATTCATTGGCTTTTGAATAGGAATCGTCAGACATTCCCTGAACGCCAATCTGCAGTTTTACATTGGCCATCTTCATTCTTTCCACCACCTCTTTGGCCTCCTGGATGGTGTGAGTCATGGGCTTTTCACAATAAATATGCTTCTCTGCATCGATACCGTCCAGGATCATCCGGTGATGCCAGTGCTCTGGCGTAGCGATCAATATGCTGTCCACGTCTTTATTGTCCAGGATCTTCTGATAGTCATTGATAGGCTTTGCATTCATCTTTTCGGCGGCGGCAGCCAGTCTTTTGTCATAGAGATCACAGACATAACCTACCTCAACATTATTTAATGATCCCATTCTTTCAAGTGCGGTAAGATGTGCATTGCCCATTCCGCCACAGCCAATGGCACCCATGGTCACACGCTCATTGGCACCAATGATCTTGTTGTAGGATTTGGCAGAAAAGGGAATGCCTGCCAGTCCCACAGCTATCGATCCCAGAGTGGTTCGGGTAGTGAATTTCCTTCGGCTTATCTTTGATTGATTTTCTTCTTTCATCGGGTCTGTTGTTAGATGGATTGCTACTTAAAGTGGATTAGGATAGATGTACTAAATTATCATTTTTGGTTGTCTGATGAAAAGATATTTTCTCTTGTGATCTCGTACTGCACAGAACGCTAATACAATTGGTTTCACTCTCAAGGTCAGGTGTTAACAAACTCATAATGATTCGGTAAGTCTGGCATCATTTACTAATCCATAGATAGACGCTATTTTGCGAATTGATTAAATTATCCAAGTGAAGATCGATAACAAGGTAGTATATAAAAACCTGGATAAGCTTTTTGAGGAATCGGAAATCGTTCCGCTGGATAATGCACAAAAATGGGTCATTTTCAGTGACTTACATGTCGGTGACAGAAGTTCGACGGATGACTTCAAAACCAATTCCGACCTCTTCCTTACGTCACTAAGGGAATTTTACCATGCCAATGATTACAGTCTTATTCTAAATGGTGATGTGGAAGAATTGCAGCGATTTTCATTGAAAAAAATCGCGCAAAAATGGCCGCAACTGTATGAGACCTTTGATCTCTTTACCCCAAAAAAGAAAATCATCAAAACCATCGGCAATCATGACCTGGAATTGGGTTTCAAGGAAAAAGTGCCTTTGAAGGATTTTCTGAAGGAGTCAGTGAGGTTAAGATACAAACAGGATGACATCTTTATATTTCATGGTCACCAGGCATCCAAGAAATTCCAGAAACACAACGAACTGATAGGATTCACACTGAAATATTTTGCCAATCCTCTGGGCATCAAAAATTATTCAGTAGCCCACAGCAGTAGAAAACAGTATAACATCGAAAAGAGGGTTTATCATTACTCAAGTTACAATAAGATTGCATCCATCATCGGTCATACTCATCGACCCTTGTTTGAGTCGCTTCATAAAGTAGAGCGCTTAAAATACAGGGTAGAGCAACTTTGCCGGGACTTTTCAAGTCTCAATAAAAACGATGACTCTTTTGGTGAAACAATCAAATCACTCAAAAAAGACATCAGAAAATATTACAAGGAAAACAAAGACCACAACTTTCAAAACTACGTTTACAACTCCATATTTCACATCCCCTGTGTATTTAACTCAGGCTGCGTGATTGGTAAACGGGGAATGACCTGTATCGAAATTGAAAATGGCCATATTAGCCTGGTCCACTGGTTTGACAAAAAGATCAGCAAAAAATACCTGATTCAGACCGGATATGAGCCCATGCCATTGGAAAACACCGATTATTATCGAATGGTCATCAATAAAGAATCGCTTGATTACATTTTTACAAGGATAAAATTCCTGGCATGAAGTGAGGTCTTCAAAGGCCGGCAAAATTCCATTACGGCAATTCTATGTCACCCTGTGCCTACACAGGTATCTGAATGGCATGGTTTCGAAGGCAATTGTTGACCCTGTCATTGCTGGGATAAATCGATAATCACTAAATTCACCGCTTCAAACCAAAACTAACCCACCAACCACATGAAGTTATTCAATCCCAGATCCTGCCTAGCGCTCATACTTGTTCTTACTGCAAGCGTTTGTGCAGGTCAGCCAGGGATTGAGCGGGTCAATGTAACAGTTACTCCAACCAAACCCAGCTGGATCTACAAATCCGGAGATCAGGCAGACTTTACCGTCACTGTCCGAAAAGACGGTCAGTTATTGCCCGATGTGGAGATCTCCTATGAATTGGGGCTTGAAAAAATGCCTCCCACGAAACAGGGTAAACTTGTTTTGAAAGATGGTACAGGAAAGATCACTGGCTCAAAACTTAGCCAGCCAGGATTTCTGGCCTGTACGGTGACTGCCGAAGTCGATGGTAAGACCTATCGAAGCCGGGGGACCGCAGGATTTGATCCGCAGCTCATCAAGCCAACGGTGAATGACCCGGCTGACTTTGATCAATTCTGGAAAGACGCCAAAGCTGAACTTGCCGAAATATCCATAGATCCCGAATTAACCCTCTTACCGGATAAGTGCACTTCAAGTACGAATGTTTATCATTTGAGTCTGCAGAATATTAATAACAGCAGATTTTATGGAATCCTAAGTGTCCCAAAAGCACCAGGGAAATATCCGGCCCTTTTAAATGTACCGGGAGCTGGTATTCGACCCTACGGTCCTGATCAGAGAGCAGAGGATGGTTTTATCACCCTGTCGGTCGGTATCCATGGCATCCCCGTCACCATGGACCAGGAAGTATACAATGACCTGGGGCGCGGAGCGCTATCACAATACATGATCATTAAGCTTGACGACCGGGAGACTTATTACTACAAAAGAGTGTATCTGGGTTGTGTCCGGGCAATAGATTATATCTTTTCCATGGATGCGTTCGATGGTGAAAACATCGCTGTGAATGGGGGTAGTCAGGGAGGAGCCCTGTCCATTATCACAGCAGGCCTGGATCCTCGAATTAAATACCTTGCTGCATACTATCCTGCATTGTGTGACCTGACCGGCTACTTATTCAACAGGACGGGAGGATGGCCGCATATGTTCAGGGATTATGACAAAACCACGCATCCAAATTGGCTAAATGTTGTGCCTTATTACGATGTGGTTAATTTTGCTCGGCGTGTGACGGCACCTGGTTGGTATTCCTGGGGGTTTAATGACACCACCTGCCCGCCGACTTCGATGTATTCCGCATACAATGTAATTGCTGCGGAAAAGGAATTAAGTCTTTATCTGGAAACCGGTCACTGGACATTTCCGGAACAAAGGGAGGAAGGAAATGCCTGGCTATATAAGAAACTAAAATAAAAAAGAACTGAATGACTTCCGGAAGAAAATATGATGTCTGTGCCATTGGAAATGCACTTGTTGACTATGAAATCGAGATCGACGATGACTTTCTTAAGAGGTATGAGATCGAAAAAGGTTTCATGACTCTTGTTGATGAGGAAAGGCAGCATGTGCTGGTGAAGGCTGTTTACAACAATATTCGAAAAAAGCAGGGGGGTGGCTCCGCAGCCAATACCATCATTGCTTTAAGTCAGCTTGGTGGCAAAGGATTTTATTCCTGCAAGGTAGCCAGTGACGAGGACGGCGTTTTCTACATCAAAGATCTCAATGAAAATGGAGTGGAAACCAATTTGAAGATCGAGTCACTGGCCAATGGAACCACCGGAAAGTGCCTTGTCATGGTATCGCAGGATGCTGAGCGTACCATGAACACATTTTTGGGGATCACAGGAGATTTTTCAGCCAGCGAGCTTTCAGAAACAGCAATCGTCAATTCGGATTACCTGTTCATTGAAGGCTACCTTGTTTCCTCGGATAATGGAAGGGAAGCAATGATCAGAGCCAAAAAGATTGCAGAAGACAACAATGTCAAAGTAGCACTTACTTTTTCCGACCCATCAATGGTCAAATATTTCAAGGATGGAATGGAAGAAGTTGTTGGTGCTTCGGTGGATCTGCTATTCTGCAATGAAGAAGAAGCCATGTTATTCACGGGGGAAGAAAGCCTGGAGGGTGCCCGTGAAGAACTTAAGAAAGCAGCAAAGAAATTTGTGATTACACAGGGTAAAAACGGAGCAATGGTCTTTGACGGGGATACATTCATTGATATCGAGCCCTATCCAACCAAAGCTGTGGATACCACCGGTGCAGGCGACATGTTTTCAGGAGCCTTTCTGTATGGCATCACTCATGGGCATACTTATGCCTCATCGGCAAAACTTGCCAGTAAGGCCTCATCGATGATTGTTTCAAAGTTTGGGCCCCGGCTGGCTTACTTTGAGCTGCAACAAATAAAAGATGAAGTTTTCGGATAAACACTTTCCGAATAATCCTCTAAGAAATTCATTTTTCTTTACTTATCTTTGCAGACCTTTTAAAAACAGGATCAATAATCCGTATTAATGTTCTTATTGGACATTGTGCGTGGTAGTATAAAAAATCATAGAAAATGAAAAGAACGTTTCAGCCATCGGTTAGGAAAAAGAAAAACAAGCACGGGTTCAGGTCAAAGATGGAATCTGCAAACGGAAGAGCTGTGCTGTCTAGAAGGCGCGCCAAAGGCAGAAAAAGACTGACTGTTTCTGACGAGACTCACAAGAAATAGTAAAATGATGGCCTATGGAAGCACAAGGCCGGATCAATTTCACTTTTCCTAAGTCAGAGAAACTAGCAGGAAAAAAAAGTATCGAGGAACTCTTCAGAAGTGGTTCCTCCCTTCACATCCAACCCCTGGTATTGAAGTATCTCAAGGTTGAAGGTTCGTCTCATCGTGCACTGTTTGCTGTTTCGAAAAAATCACAGAAGAAAGCAGTGAACCGAAACCTGATCAAGAGAAGAATGAGAGAAGCCTACAGATTAAATAAGCATTTACTCTCGGCAAAGAGCAATTCTTTTTTTAATTTGGCTTTTATCTACACCGACCCAAAGATTTTACCCTACAAAGAAATTGAGAACAAACTAAGCAGGCTGCTAAACCGTTTAGAGAATTTATAATAAGGAGTAAATGAAAAAGCAAAACATTGGGATACTGCTATTGATCATACTGTTTTCAGGCAGTTTATGGTCATTCAAAACCACAGATACAGACAATGAAAGATACTTCGAGATCGTAAAGAATCTCGATATTTTCGCTACGCTCTTCAAAGAAGTAAACAGCTATTATGTGGACGAGATCAATCCGGGGCAACTGATGCGCACAGGTATCGATGCCATGCTCAACTCTCTTGATCCATACACAGACTATATTCCTGAAGATGATATCGAAGATTACCGCACCATCACCACAGGGGAATACGGAGGAATAGGAGCAATTGTTGATGAGAAAAACGGGATCAGCACGATTGTCATGCCTTATGAGGACTATCCTGCCTTTAAAGCAGGACTCAAGGCAGGAGATCAGATCCTGAAGATCAATGGCATTGATATCACGGAAAAAAGCTCTGAGGAAAGAAGCAGATTACTCAAGGGGCAATCAAAGTCTGAGATCACACTTGCTGTATTCAGACCCGTGAAGGAAGAGCAGTTTGAAGTGACCATGCAGAGAGAAAAGATCACCATTGACAATGTTCCATATTATGGCATGGTGACAGACGATATCGGGTATATCAAGCTGACAGATTTTACCACAGAAGCAGGCAATGAGGTGAAAAGTGCCTACAAGAAATTGAAGCACGATGGAGCCACAAAGATTATTTTAGATCTGCGGGACAATCCCGGAGGACTCCTGGAAGAAGCTGTAAACGTTTCAAATGTTTTTATCCCTAAAGGAAAGGAAGTGGTCACCACAAAAGGGAAACTCTCCAATTGGACCAAATCCTATAAGGCGCTGAATGATCCTGTCGATACGGAAATGCCTCTTGTGATCCTTACCAACAATGGCAGCGCTTCTGCTTCTGAAATCGTGTCAGGAGTTGTGCAGGATTATGACCGCGGCGTACTTGTGGGAAGAAGGACCTACGGTAAGGGGTTGGTCCAGCAGACCCGGCCACTAGCCTACAATTCCCAGCTCAAAGTAACTACCGGGAAATATTATATCCCAAGTGGCCGGTGCATCCAGGCCATAGATTACAGTCACAGAAATGACGATGGCAGTGTGGGAAAGATCCCGGATAGTCTTAAAACCGAATACCGGACTACGGGTGGACGGCTTGTATTCGATGGCGGAGGAGTCAATCCGGATGTTGAAGTTATAAAAGATCAGTACGCCCCTATCACCTACAGCCTGGTGAATAATGACCTGATATTTGAGTATGCTACGAAGTATTACTACGAGCATCCTGAAATTACCGACGCCAGAGAATTTGAATTTACTGAAGAGGCATATCTTACATTTACCGAGTGGTTAAAACCTAAGAAATACGATTATACCACACAGGTCGAGAAAAACATTGAGCGATTGATTGCTTCCGCAAAGACTGAGAAGTACTACAATGATATTGAGCAGCAGATCATGGATCTTCAGCAGGCTACGCTGCACAATAAAGATCAGGATCTAAAGTCTTTCCAGAAAGAAATTACCAAACTTCTCGAACAGGAAATTGCAGGAAGATATTACTATCAGGATGGGATCATTGAGTCATCTTTCAGAAACGACGAAGACATCAGGGTAGCTATTGAGGTGCTAAACGATCCGGTAAGATATAGATCCCTGCTTGCTTCAAATAATTGATCTTGGCAGGGATACTCAGCATCGAGTCTTCTACGAGGGTATGCTCTGTCGCTATTCATGACAAGGGAATCCTGGTAGGTACACAGATTTACCATCTGGAGCACTCCCATTCATCCCTGCTTCCCGAAATCATCAGACAACTCCTCGCCAATTGCAATTTGAAGGTAGAGGATTTGGATGCAATTGCCGTATCTATCGGACCGGGATCGTATACAGGCCTTAGAATCGGCGTTTCTACTGCAAAGGGCCTTTCCTA
>CBDEVP010000001.1:922500-2927500 GCA_965243485.1 Cyclobacteriaceae bacterium
TTTATACACGGTAGGGGAGCATTCTGATGGCGGCGAAGGTTGTGCGTGAGCATGATTGGAGCGATCAGAAGAGAAAATGTAGGCATAAGTAACGATAAGGCAGGCGAGAAACCTGCCCACCGATAGACTAAGGTTTCCCCGGCAATGCTAATCAGCCGGGGGTTAGTCAGGGCCTAAGACAAACCCGAAGGGGGTAGTCGATGGGCAACGGGTTAATATTCCCGTACCACCTTTATTTTCGATGGGGTGACGGAGTAGTGAAACCACCGCGTACTGACGGAATAGTACGTTGAAGCGTGTAGGTATAGGACTGGCAGGTAAATCCACCAGTCTTGCTGAACGTGATAGTACCACAATGCTACGGCAGCGTGGATAGTGTGGCTAATCAGACTTCCAAGAAAAACCTCTAAGGTTAGGATAAAGGTGCCTGTACCGTAAACCGACACAGGTAGTCAAGGAGAGAATCCTGAGGTGCTCGAGTGAATCATGGCTAAGGAACTAGGCAAAATAGCCCTGTAACTTCGGGAGAAGGGGCGCCCCCAGCAATGGGGGCCGCAGTGAAAAGACCCAGGCGACTGTTTATCAAAAACACATGGCTTTGCGAAATCGAAAGATGAGGTATAAGGCCTGACACCTGCCCGGTGCTGGAAGGTTAAGGGGGGATGTTAGAAGCAATTCGAAGCATTGAACTGAAGCCCCAGTAAACGGCGGCCGTAACTATAACGGTCCTAAGGTAGCGAAATTCCTTGTCGGGTAAGTTCCGACCTGCACGAATGGTGTAACGATCTGGGTACTGTCTCGGCCATGAGCTCGGTGAAATTGTAGTAGCGGTGAAGATGCCGCTTACCCGCAACGGGACGAAAAGACCCCGTGCACCTTTACTATAGCTTCACATTGACATTGGGATAATGATGTGTAGGATAGGCGGGAGACTATGAAGTGGCGCCGCCAGGCGCCATGGAGTCGTTGGTGAAATACCGCCCTTTATTCTTCTGATGCCTAATCCCCTAACCGGGGTGACAGTGTGTGGTGGGTAGTTTGACTGGGGTGGTCGCCTCCAAAAGAGTATCGGAGGCTTTCAAAGGTTCCCTCAGTACGCTTGGTAACCGTACGTGGAGTGCAATAGCATAAGGGAGCTTGACTGTGAGGCCTACAAGCCGAACAGGGTCGAAAGACGGATATAGTGATCCGGCGGTTCTGTATGGAAGGGCCGTCGCTCAAAGGATAAAAGGTACGCCGGGGATAACAGGCTGATCTCCCCCAAGAGCTCACATCGACGGGGAGGTTTGGCACCTCGATGTCGGCTCGTCACATCCTGGGGCTGGAGAAGGTCCCAAGGGTTGGGCTGTTCGCCCATTAAAGTGGCACGCGAGCTGGGTTCAGAACGTCGTGAGACAGTTCGGTCTCTATCTGTTGCGGGCGCAAGAAGCTTGAGTGGATCTGACCTTAGTACGAGAGGACCGGGTTGGACCAACCGCTGGTGTACCAGTTGTCTCGCCAGGGGCACTGCTGGGTAGCTATGTTGGGAAGGGATAAGCGCTGAAAGCATCTAAGCGCGAAACCCACCACAAGATGAGGCTTCTTTTAAGGGATGTCCAAGATCAGGACGTTGATAGGCTGCAGGTCTAAAGGCAGTGATGTCATAGCTGAGCAGTACTAATTACCCGTAAACTTTCCGATTACAATCTCGAATACACAACGAATCTCAATTCCTGTTGTCTCTGACTACGCTCTACCTACGCTTAAAAGCTTCGGTAGATTTGCTTCGTCAGATGAACTTGAAATCAACACTCTAAAGTGAGTGGTGATTAAGATATTAAGTCCTGCCTAAGCTAACGCTCCGGCAGGCAAATCTTTTGGTGATTATTGCGGTGGGGTCCACCTCTTCCCATTCCGAACAGAGAAGTTAAGCCCACCAGCGCCGATGGTACTGCAGTAAAATGTGGAAGAGTAGGTCGTTGCCAGATTTTTATTGTATCCTTCGTAGCTTCAGCGAAGAAGGATTATAAACCCGTCAGGTTTTCACAACCTGACGGGTTTTTTTGTTATTAAAGAAATATATATAAACAGGCATATATCCACAATAAATTCCGCAACTCCCCTCTCCTTTTTTACGACATATTGCAAATTCTCATTCTTACAACATCATACAACACCAGATATCGTGTTCCTCGTCTCTCCTCTTATCTATGAAACTCAGTATTTGAAACAATATCCTTCTCATCCAAAAAAACCAGTTTTTGATTGAAGCTAAACGTCGGCATCTTCACCTCACAATTAAAAACCAAAAGAGATGAAAACGCTAACTAAAGAGAAAATTCAATGGCTCTTATTGATTTTCCAGCTCCTGTTCTTAGGATTGATTTTCGCCGCAACCGCCCAATCAAAGAAACAAAGTATTGCACTGATCAGCATCGACACCAAAGGTATTGATGTCGATAACGCCACCATGGCGAGTATCCTCCGTCTGGAACTGGAAAAAACAGATCACTTCGAAGTGTTGGATAAATACGACGTCCAGGATGTAGTCACACAAAATAACATTAATCCGGATACATACTTTGGCAAAAATAACGTGGTGAAAGTAGGTAAGATCCTTGGCACAGATAAAATGCTCACCGGGAGTGTGGAACGATTTGGAGAAAAGATCATCATGATTTTCCGTCTGATCGACGTACAGCAAGAAAGCATTGAAAAGACTTCTGTGATGGAATTCCTCAACATCCAGTCCGAGATCCAGAATATGACCATGCTCTGCTTAAACGAGCTGTTGGGCATTGAAAATGATCCATACATGGTGGATCTCCTGGTGAACTATGATCTGCCTATTGCTTCTACCAAGACGTCTGTAAACCTTAATGGTCCAAGAATTGGGATGGTATACACTATGGGAGATACTGGTCAGCGCCTTCAGGATCCTAAAAGTGAGGGTGGCTTTGACATGTTTCCCGTCACTACTATGTTCGGATACCAACTGGAAAAACAATACCTGAGTGCCGGAGACTTCCAGGCATTGATAGAAGGTATTATTGCTGTGAACGGACTTGAATCCGGAAAATTTATCCCCTCGATCTCTTTTCTGAATGGATTCAGGTTCAATAACTCAGGCATTGAATTTGCCGCAGGGCCGATCTTCCGTCTCACAAGAACCACCGAAGGATTTTATCAGGACGGAAAATGGATGAGGAGTGCCGATGCTCAGGAGATCCCGCAAGACACTGAAATTGTAGAACGCCTGGATGACAGGGGACAGTATGATCTTTCTGTAGGTATGGTCATCGCTTTAGGAAAAACCTTCAGATCGGGCTACCTGAATATTCCTGTAAACATTTATATGATCCCAAGAAAACAAGGTACCACGGTTGGGCTCACCTTCGGTTTTAATACCACCGCCAAACCAAAACTCTAAATAAACAGGACTTGATTTTTGTTGTCTGGTTGTAAAGATCCGCTTTGGCAGAAGGCCGGGCGGATCTTCCTTATTTCGATTACTAAACCAACTCACTACATATTGAAAGAATCCCTGCTGAAAATATTTGAATGCCAGGACATTTATCCTAATGAGGTGCTGACATCCGTCATTTAAATCTAAAGCATTTAAAACTACATTTAAACTCCCTGGTACCCTGAAAATGAATGAATCTACCTACGATAGGCTCACCCTCCTACACTATTTTCTCAAGTGGGAAAAGGAGATACCTGACGCACCTTTCCTGAAACAGCCTTCAGGCGACAATTGCCGGGTTTATACCTGGCAAGAAACAGGCAGTATCGCCAGACAAATTGCTGCAACACTACAGCACAAAGGATATCAAAAGGGAGATCGCATCGCATTGTTATCAGCTAACTGTGCACAGTGGATCCTCTGTGATATTGCGTTACTCATGGGTGGGTTTATTTCCGTACCTCTTTATGCCAACGTGAGCGGTGAAACACTACAATCTATACTGGCTCACTCAGAGTCCAAATTCCTTTTTATCGGAAAGTTGAAACCTGAAGACTGGGACCAAATGAAAGATTTCATTCCCAGTGAAATATCTACGGTCTGCATGGATGGATATGATAGGGAGGAAATTGTTCCCTGGAAGGAATTTATAGATCCCACTTCCAGCATTTCAATGCATGATCCTTCGCCTCAAGATCCGGTCACATTCATTTATACTTCCGGAACAACAGGGATGCCAAAAGGAGTGATCCATTCCAACAAATCAATGGTCGGTGCTATCAAAGCTGCAGCTCCACTGGTCATGCTGGACCAACCCGGCAATCGCTTTATATCATACCTGCCCCTGAGCCATGCCGCAGAACGCGGTCTTGTGGAAGGAGGCAGCATCTTTTGTGGCGGCATGGTGGGCTTTGTGGAATCCCAGGAAACTTTTATCAAAAACATTCAGAGCATTCAGCCTACCCACTTTTTTGGAGTACCCCGCATCTGGGAAAAGATCCAAAATAATATTTTGCATAAGTTGCCCCAAAGAAAACTGGACCTAATGCTCAGACTTCCCATCCTTGCCAGTTATATCAAAAAAAAGATCATAAATAGTCTGGGATTGGGAAAAGCTAAAATCATTCTTTCAGGTGCCGCTCCCATTTCAAAAGAGCTCATCCTGTGGTACCAGCGAATTGGGATCACAATCAGGGAAGCATATGGCATGAGTGAAAACTTCAACGTACTTTCCATGAATCCTCCCAAGGATATTCGCCCCGGTACTGTAGGTATTTTATACCCAGAGCAGGAAGTGAAGATCGTACCGGAAACTCAGGAAATCATTCAAAAATGTGACTGGCTGATGGAAGGTTACTATAAAGAGAAAGAACTTACGGAAAAAACCATTCGCAACGGATGGCTTTACACAGGAGACATGGGTCGGTTCGATGGGGACAGCTACTTAAGCATCATTGGACGGGTAAAGGATATTTTTAAAACCTCAAAGGGAGAATACATCACCCCTGCTCCAATAGAGCAACAATTTACCGACCAGATAGAAATCGACCAGGCCTGTGTCCTGGGATCAATATATCCGCAACCATTTCTACTCGTCGTACTTTCTGAAGCTGGCCGGAAAATATCCAAACAGCGGATTGAAAGACTTTTACTGAATCTTTTAAAGGACGTAAACCAGCATACATCCAGGTATCAGCAGCTGAAAAAAGTGATTGTGGTAAAGGATGAATGGACAACCGAAAACGCACTACTGACACCCAGCCTGAAGATGAAACGAAATGGTCTTTCGGAGAAATACGAAAAAGCTCTTAAATCAATTTACGAAAGTGAGGAGGAAATATCATGGGAACAATGAGCGGAGGCGAACTGGTCGCTGAGTTTTTGCTCAGGCAAGAGACCACACAGTTATTTACACTTTGCGGAGGTCACATCTCCCCTATCCTTGTCGCTTCAAAAGCCCTCGGTATCCGTGTAATCGATACACGCCATGAGGCTGATGCAGTCTTTGCTGCCGACGCGACGGCCCGACTGACCGGCAAGGTCGGAGTAGTCGCAGTCACCGCCGGACCCGGCATCACCAATACTATTACTGCCTTGCAAAATGCTCTACTGGCACAATCACCACTGCTGTTGATTGGCGGAGCAGCACCAACCCTGCTTAAAGGACGGGGGGCTTTGCAGGACATCGACCAGATAAGCCTGATGCGCCCCAATGTGAAATGGGCAGGAACTGTCAGGAAAAGAAAAGACATCATTCCCAAACTTAAGAAGGCCTTTCAGAAAGCTCTGGAAGGTACACCCGGACCGGTGTTTTTAGAGATTCCAGTAGATATCCTCTACCCTGAGGAACTTGTGCGGGAGTGGTATGTGCAGGCAAAAACCAAAGGCAAATCGATCACCCAAAAGCTTACTAACTGGTACATTGAGCGACATGTGAATAGCATGTTTTCCGGAGTAGAAGTTTCCATTGAGGAGATCTTTCACCCGGAATCTTCGATCCAGTCATACCAGATCCCCAAACTCCGACGTCTGATCTCCAAATGCCAGCAACCTGTCCTGGTGATTGGCAGCGGTGCCATTACTTGGCCAGATCAAATCAATGAGCTCACTAGTGCCGTGGAGTCTTTAGGTATTCCAACCTATTTATCCGGTATGGCTCGCGGACTCCTTGGAGCAAATCATCCGCTTCATTTTCGTCACCAACGAAAGGCAGCACTCAAGTCAGCAGACGTGATCATTTTGTGTGGAGTGACTTGTGACTTCAGATTGGACTACGGGAACCACCTGGGTCGGGCTACTTATGTGGGTATTAATCGTGACCGAAAAGATCTATTCAAAAACCGGAAACCGGACCTGGCCATTCTTTCAGATCCATTAAAGATCATTTGTGAACTGGCAACGTACGATTCGTCAAAATATCCGGACTGGTCCACCTGGAAAAAGAAACTTCAGGAAAATGAAAAAGCCAGAGAAAAGCAAATCGATGAGCAGGCGAAAGTAACCAAAGAAAGAGGTATCAATCCCCTGCAGCTTTTTCAGCTATTGGACAAAGAACTTCCCAACAACGCAATCATCGTTGCAGATGGAGGTGATTTCGTTGGTACAGCGGCTTATACCCTCACCCCGAGAAAGCCCCTTTCCTGGCTCGACCCAGGTGTTTTTGGGACGCTGGGTGTAGGTGGTGGCTTTGCACTTGGAGCTAAAAGCATAGATCCGGACTCCCAAGTATTTATCATCTATGGTGATGGCAGCTCAGCCTACAGCCTGATGGAAATGGATGCGTTTATGCGACACAAGATGCCTGTCACGGCCATCATTGGAAACGATGCCAGCTGGAACCAGATCGCCCGCGACCAGGTGGAGATATTGAAGGATGCTTGTGGTACCGAACTTGCTCACTCGGACTACGAGCAGGTTGGGAAAGCTTTTGGCGCCGGTGGAAGCCGAGTAGAGACGATGCAGGAGTTTGCTGCCGCGCTCAAGGCTGCCCGGAAAGCCAACAAGGCAGGTCAGTCTTTTGTGATCAATGCCATTCTTGCTCCTTCGGAGTTTCGAAAGGGATCCATGTCGATGTGAATCTCTTAATATGGACCGAATGCGGAAGTAAACTCCAGTGATCTGCGAGGTAGCCATTTATCTATCAGTTACCCTACCCTCATCCGATAATCATGCTTTCATGCCATTGATATTTTTCTTAAATTCATAAGAATATCAACAAATCTCATTCATTATGGACAGACGACTATTCCTCCGCTCCTCCGGTGTCTCTCTTGGGTCTGCATTTACGTTGCCAACGGTACTCGCCGGCTGCAGCTCTGAAACCTCTAAAGCGGAGGCTGCCGTCGCGACCGCTGATCTCAGCACCTGGGAAGGTGTACGGGCACAATTTCCCCTGGATCACTCAATGATCCAAATGGCACAAATGCTGCTGGCTTCCCACCCCAAACCGGTAGCGGATGCCATAGCCATGCAGCGACAAGCCCTTGATTCCAGCCCAGCTGCCTTCTGGGAAGAACATTTTCAGACCGCTGAAGGTATCGTTGCGCAGGCAGCAGCGAAATATATGGGCGTTGATCCGGGGGAGGTAGCCCTGACTGACAGCACTACCATGGGTACATCGCTCCTTTTCAATGGTATGAAGCTCAAGCCTGGGGAAGAGATCCTGTCCACCACCCACGATCATTATGTGACTGACAAGTCCATTGATTTTGTTTGTGAAAAGACTGGTGCTACCAACCGCAGGATTGAAGAATACGCTGACCCCAGGACAGTCACAGTAGAAGAGGTTACCTCCAATTTTGCCAAAGCTATCTCCGAAAAAACCCGGGTAGTAATGGTCACCTGGGTACAATCCTGTACCGGAGTGAAGCTTCCCATCAGAGCAATATCAAATGTTATCCGGGAGGCCAATGCCGGAAGACCCGCGGAAAAGCGTATCTATTTTGCTGTAGATGGCGTGCATGGATTTGGGAACCAGGATGAAGACATTTCTCAGCTGGGGTGCGACTACTTTGCCGCCGGAACACACAAATGGATCTTCGGGCCCCGTGGTACAGGAATACTCTTTGCACGTAAAGACGCCTGGGACTTCATACGCCCTACGATCCCACAGTTTTCGGAATATCCCTATATGGAGTGGATGGGCATGGCACCGGACCGCGAGCCCACTTTCCATGAGCTTATGAGCCCCGGAGGCTTTCATGCCTTCGATCACCGCTGGGCTCTCGATTCCGCCTTTGAATTTCAGATGGCCATGGGCCGTGACCGTGTCCATCAGCGGACCACCGCGCTCAATAGCAGACTCAAAAAAGGTATACAGGAAATTGCCGGCGTCGACCTGCTTACCCCTGAGGACCCCGGGCTTTCCGCCGGAATCAATTGCTTCATTGTGGGAACTCTTGACGCAGAAGAGGCTGTAAAGCGCTTTCACGATGCTGGCGTGATCAGTAGCAGCTCGCCATACCGCGTCTCCTACTCCCGACTCACCCCATGTGTGATCAACACTGAAGAGGAGGTAGACAACTGCCTGGAGATATTGGAAAGAATGGCTGGTTCGGCTTGAATAAGATAATCCCAACTCAGGCTCCTCTCCACATTTAAATGATGTAAAGCTTAGAAACTAACAAATGACAAATAAACTGATCGCATTAAGCACAATACTCATTCTGGCCTGTACATCCGAACAGGTTGACCTGGCTCAGCGAAAGCAGGAAGTACTGGATACGGAAAAGCGCTTCAACGACCACGCAAGAGATCAGGGCCTTAAATCAGCCTTTGTGGAATTTGCTGCACCGGAGGCAGCACTTAATCGCGGAGGCAGGGTGATTAATGGACCGGAGGCCATCGGAACTTATTTTGATGGGTTTGACTATCGCTCAGTATCCCTGACCTGGGAACCGGATTTCGTGGATGTGGCCAAATCCGGCGAGCTGGCCTACACCTATGGCAAATTTCTTTTTACCAGCACAGATAGTCTGGGGATAGAAAAATCAACTGAGGGTATCTTTCACACCGTCTGGAAGCGACAGGAAGACGGAAGCTGGAAGTATGTGTGGGATTGAGGGTAACTCGTCGGTTCGCGCTAGCTATGGTGAAGAGAATCCTACTTCCTCAATGCCAGTGCCTTGTCCGGATAGTCGGTGATCAATCCATCTAACCCCATGTCTATGAGCTTTTTCATTTCCTGCTCATCGTTTACCGTCCATTGCCAGACTTCCACACCCTGGCGATGGGCAAGTTCAATGTACTCCTTCGTAAGGTTGGTGCTACCCCCCACGCCAATGGCTTTTGCGTCAATCACTTTCGCGTAGTCTATGGTCATTTCATCGGCTGAGCTGATGAGATAGAGGATGGGAATATCGTTATCCAGCTGTCTGATCTTTGCCAGGACAGGATAATAAAAGGAAAAGATGATGACCTGATCATTCATCTTCAGATCGTTTACTGCATCCAGTACTTCTTCCTCAAGTCCGTATGACTTGATCTCTATGCAAACTTTGATTTTTCCTTTGGCTACTTCCAGGGCTTCCTTCAAAGTAGGGATCTTCTCATTGGCATATTGATCGCCAAACTTTTTCGGATAGCCAACTTTAATATTCTTTAGTTCCCCTGAATTCATCAGGACGATTTCACCAGTCATGCCGTCACTACTTGTTTTATCGATGGTCGCATCATGGATCACCATGGCCTTTCCGTCTTTGCTTCTTTGTACGTCCAATTCAAAATAGTCCGCACCCACTTCGATGGCTTTCCGGAAAGCCGGGAGTGAATTTTCCGGGGCTACGCTGGAAAACCCACGATGGGCAATGATTTTCGTTTGCGCATTTGTGACTGTCACTATGGTAGCGAATAAGAGTATTAAAGCTATATTTTTCATGCTAATCAGGGATCTAATTGATAAGCTAAATATAGAACTTATCTACTACTATCTTGGAAGCGGCGGAGGTCCTTGTCAAAACAATTCTTCCTTTACACAGGTCTGAGACCTTTGAAAATACAATGTCGCCAGGCAGAGCCGGAGGCTGAATAGAATAATGGCATTTTGCAGTTAAATTAAGAAAAACAACGTCCTGCACATGACGTTTGATACTGCCCATCGCTTCTATCAGCAGATAACTTCAATTTTTAATCCAGATTTGCATAAGATCTATGCTCTATCAGTATAAGGAAAAAGGAGTCGGCGCACATTTTTTGTTAAGCACGGACCATATTAATGATTTTCCGGAATTTCGTCACATACCGGATCTGATCCACATTCATTGGAACCAAACGCCGAACGACATCCCTATCCTGATAGATGGTATAAAGATTGATCTGCAACCCAACCAACTCACGACATCTACCTACACACAGCAGGTACGATTTCCCCGTACAGATATCGTTCTTACAAGTTTTTCTTTCAATCGCGAGTTCTACTGCATCAACGATCATGATCACGAGGTTAGCTGCAATGGTCTGATATTTTTTGGTACGAACAAGCAGCCGATTGTTACCCTGGACCCTGATGAACAGAAGAAGTTTGATTTACTTTTCAACGTTTTTGTAGACGAATATCAGACCCGCGATCATACACAGGGAGAGATGTTGCGTGTACTGCTCAAACGACTCATTATCAAGACCACCAGACTGGTGCGTGGTCAGCTGGTTAATCCAGAGATCGAAGAAAGCCAAATCGATATCATCAGAAAATTCAATGTGCTGGTTGATGTACATTTTAAGGAGAAGCGGCAGGTAAGCGACTATGCGGAGATGCTCTTTAAATCACCAAAAACCTTATCTAACCTGTTTGCAAAATTTAATCAAAAGACTCCCTTACAGATCATTCACGAACGCATCATCCTTGAGGCCAAACGTCAGTTGATGTATACCGATAAATCCGGAAAAGAAATTGCTTTTGATCTGGGCTTTGATGATCCGGGTACTTTTCACAAGCTTTTCAAAAAAGTTACAGCTACTACCCCTTCAAAGTTTAAAGACGATCTGATCGGAAAATAGAATCCCTGGCTACAGGTTAGAGACCATTCACCGCATAAAAGGAAAAATCATCCCCTCAGCGGGAAAAATCTCCCATTACCCCCCTTACTGGCAGGCGTATAATTGCCAAGTGTAAAACAGAAAATAATTTTTTTAACCAAAAGCATTATAACATGTCAGTTAAATTTCAAGTACCAAAAAAGGGAAATGTATCCTCAACCAATCAGGCCACTTTTGATCAGCTGGAAAAAGCCATAGGTTTTGTGCCCAGCCTTTATGCCACGTATGCAAACAGCGACACAGCACTCAACGATTACCTGGCGCTGCAAAACAGAAAAAGCTCGCTCAAAGCCCGTGAACGGGAAGTGATTAACCTCGTAGTCTCCCAGGTGAATGAGTGTCAGTATTGTCTGGCTGCTCACACTGCTATTGGAAAAATGAATGGATTTTCTGATGAACAAATTCTGGAGATCAGAAGCGGTAATGTATCATTTGATCCGAAACTGGATGCTCTTGCAGGCTTTGTAAAAGATGCCGTGCTGAACAGAAGTAAGCCCGGTGACGAAGCCATTCAAAGGTTTCTGGAAGCAGGATACAACGAAGAAAATCTGGTGGATACGATCATTGTGATCGGTGATAAGATGATCAGCAATTTCATTCATGGCACCTTCAAGTCACCTATTGACTTTCCTCTAGCGCCGGAATTAGTGCCTGAAGAAGCCTGATTCATATCCAAAAAATGATGTCAGAAGAATTAATTCTTCTCAAACCAAACAAATGAAATGATGAAAAATTTAGGAATAATATTAAGTGTAACAGCAATGCTCGTCCTGGCGGGTTGTAATGACGATGAAGGAACCGAAACATCCGTTGCTGACCTGTCTCTAGGCTTCAACGGGCTTGAAGACCTGGGCAGTGGCTTTGCCTATGAGGGATGGATCATGGTAAATGGCAGCCCTGTCTCAACAGGTGTTTTTACCGTGGATGCTACGGGAGTCCCTTCTCAGACAGCCTTTGAGGTGGACATTGATGATCTTCAAAGCACAACCGCATTCATTTTATCCATTGAGCCGGTACCTGACCCGGACCCGGCACCCAGCAATACCAAAATACTGGGCGGTGCCTTCTCAGGAAATGCTGCAGATGTAAGTATCAGTCATGCAGCGGCTCTTGGCACATCTTTTACCGGAGTATCGGGAGGTTATATCCTGGCGACACCAACGACATCTGCCACCGATGACAATGAAGCCGGTGTCTGGTTTCTGGACAACACAAGTGGTTCTCCGGAGGCAGGACTTACCGATCTGCCTGACCTGAGCGCAGTTACCGGATGGACGTACGAGGGCTGGGCCGTCATTGACGGTGTGCCGGTATCTACCGGGACTTTCAATATGGCCAGTGGGGCCGATGACAATGCCTCAAGCTCAGCCTTTAAGGGGCTGGATGGCGATGGGCCAGGCTATCCGGGAGAAGATTTTATTCGCAATGCCCCCACGGGATTGACTTTCCCGGCAGATCTCACCGCTGAAGGTACAAATATCGTGATCAGCATTGAGCCGGTACCTGACAACAGCGATGCTCCCTTTACTTTGAAGCCTTTGGCTGGCAGCTCCACGGGAGCGGCACCGGGAACATTCACCGTGATGGATAACATTGCTGCCAGTACATATCCTTCAGGAGTAGCTACCCGTTGATCTTACCGATTTTTTTTTAGAGAGTATAGATGATCCATCAGAGGCTAGCCCTGGTGGATCTTCTTATTAGAAGATATTGGCTCAAGCGCACGTGTTGAGGACTGTAGTGTTGATTGGAGAAGTGTATGGGGCAGTGCGGTAGTTAGTTTGGCAGGTGGGGCGATATATGGCGGAATAGTTGGTGGAACTGCGGGTACATTCACTGTGCCAATACTTGGAACAGCGGCAGGTGCTGTGGGAGGAGCAGTTTTTGGTGGTGCATGGGGATTTACAAGTGGTGCAATTGGCGGAATCACAGCTAACTTATTACTAACTTGTGGTCGGTCTAACTCCTTTCAAGTGCTAAATCCAGTTACATGTGACCAGGCCTGGGAAGCTTATTCAAAAGGGCAAATAAGCAATATACCTTCACACTGTTTTACAATACCATATGCTCTATAATCATCAAAGTTTTAAATTAGTGTTGTCATGAAAAGAAAGACTAAAATTACATTGATCATAGGTACAATTCTCTTCACAATCACTTATATGGTATTTGCACCATTGGGATCAATCCACCCCAATGAGTTGGAATTTTATGTATCCATTGGCGTTGGTGTTTTATGGGGAGCTTTAATGTATTTTTCAATTAAGAAATTTGCAAAATCTGAAGAGTAGTCAGAACAAGTACTTACATGTATTATGATCAATCCCTTCGCTTGGCTGTCTTGTTTTAGGTCAGTGTTTTCATCGGCCAGGTACTGCTTACTTTGCTTGAATGATAGTCATCCGATGACTTGACGGCTACCTCCCAAACGAATAATGATACCCCAACTCCGCTACCAGCTCCCGGTATCGCTGCCCGGTTTCTCTGCCCGGGCTAAACCGATCGATCGCTGTTACATTCAGTGAAAATTGATGAGAGTTCAAACTGTAGCTCCCCCCTGCCCTCAGGTTGTAGATCCTGCCGGCACCGGTGCCATCCACCCGGGACTGGTTAAAGGAAAAGGTGAGGTGGGTGCTCAATTGATTTTCGAGTATGCGCCTTCTCACCGACGTGGACGGACCGATGATCAGGTGATCAGTCCGGGCTCTGGTCACATTCACATTCCCGGCCAGGCTGAAGGACCAACCGCTTTCACCCAGATTGAGTAAATAAGCGCTGTTGAGATTAAAAAACCGGGTACCTGCATATTGTACCTCAGTCGCCCGGTCCTCCGTGGTCTCCTGATAGGAAAAGTTAATGCTCAGATTTTGGCGGGATTCCGTGCTTTCATTCAGTACAATATTGAAATTGGAGGAAGCCTGCCGCGCCAGTTGGTGATAGTTGAGGGTGTCCAGGTTATCGTACGGGGTTGACTGATCGATCACCTCCACCAGCGGACGGAAGTTGACATAGGTGTTGAAATCGGAGAAGTTGAGCTGGGTGGTGATCCGCGGTGTGATCATGTAATTGACAGAACCGGACCACGACAGCCGCTTCATGGAGCTCAGCTCGGTGTTTTCCAGGTTGTTCTTCTGGATACCCATGCGGAGATTGAGGTTGAGCTTCTGGTCGAGCCACGAAGACTGATGGATGAGGGAAACATTCTCCAGGTCATTGTTGAAATAGTAGGCGCCCAACGTCCGGTAGCCGGGATCTACTCTTTCGTAATTTACGCCAAAAACATACTGGCTAAACTGGTACTGAAGTGTCCCGTTCATCGCTTTGTAATAGGAGGTGGATACCCTTGGCTTGAAAAGAAATCCCATATGATCATAAAGATTTCCTGCTGAGGTCTGTTCCGACCTGGTATCCGTGGAAATCCCGCTACCGGCGAATTCTCCTTTCACACTTAAGCCTTTGATTGGACTCAGGCCGAAACCGATGCCAATCACAAGGTTTTCCTCAGGGGTAAGCTCGGATACCTGACCTACCAGGGAATTTTCATCATCCCTCGCTTTGAAAACCACCACATCGAGGTAATCGCTGGCAGTGCCATAGGTGATTTTGCCACCGCCGCCCATTCGCCTGTAAGCCGGGATATTCAGCGTTTGGGTGGTATCGGGGGGCACAGCTTTCTGAAGCCTTCCATACATCATGGCGATCTTCAGCTTTTCACCAACCTGCGTTTCGACGCCCCCTCCCAGGAAGAGATGTCCGGACAGACTGTACCTCGAAAAGCTCATGCTGCGATAGCCGAGGTGGGCCGTGGTGTTCCGATAGGTCGGACTCATCCCAAACTGGTTGAAGGGCTGCTGAAAGGAAGTATTCTGATCGGAATAAGAAAAAGAAAAAGGGATGCTCCAGCCGTACAGCGACACATTCAGATTCCCGGATATGAAGTAGTTGTACGGATCCCTCCGGTTGTCGATCCCATCCGCCGTGTAAAACACCTGGTTGACATTGAGTCCGCCCGAAAATGAGAAAGCTTCTCCCTGGCCAATGGATTCCAAATTCTGAGCAAACAGATCAGAATACAGGAGACAGGAGACAGGAGACAGGAGCACAAGCAATATCGTTTTGAGTTTCTTCAAATCTATTTTTCGATGGAAATGATGAATTCAACCCTTCTGTTCCTGGCTTTGGCTTCCTCGGTATATCCCTCCGCGATAGGCTGAGTATCTCCCATGCCCACCGTCCTGATCTGCTTTTCGGAAGCGCCATTTGCGATCAGATGACTGGCCAGTGCCTGAGCCCTGGCGCGGGACAACTCCAGATTGACCTGATGCGATCCCATATTGTCAGTATGGCCAATGATCTGCAGCCGGTAGTCGGGGTTTTCCATCAGCAACCTCGTGAGGTCCTTCAGGAACGGATCATTTCTCCCGATGAGCCCGGCTTTCCCATACTGGAACTGAAAGTCTTTCGTGAGCTCAAACTGCAGGGATTTCACCTCTCCCAGTTCTTTTAGCTTTTCTTCAATCACTGCGATTTCGGATTCTGCTTTGACTAACTTGTCTTTAGGATCCCGAAAGTCAAAGTGTCTTACTTTCGGTTCCTCCACAACGATCTTCTGTGGTTGTGACTTCCTGGTGAGAAAGTCAAAGCTCACGGCTACCTGGAACCGGTTTTGATAAATTTCATTATCTCCCAGGGGCAGTTGATAGCCCCCACCAATCCTGTAGTGCGGCTGATGAATGACGAGCCCGACCCCAAGCTCTTTTTCGGAACTGAGATTGAGGAGCAGCTCAAGCGATCCGGTGCTGATCAGGTCATAGGGATTGGAATTCTCAAATTGTAAACTGGCAGAGGTGATCAGCTGATACCTTTCGGTAACACCAGCCATTTGATAGAACAACACAGGTTTCACTGTCCAGCGATCCGTTTGCAGCACCACGGCACCCGCATTGACAAGCCAGAACATGGGGACTTTTACCTTTTCCTGAAAAAAAGATTCTGTCGGTTGGTTGAGGTGAAAAGCGCTCAGTGATATAAAGGCTTTTTGCTGATCCCGCTCTGTCAGACTCCAGTAGATCCCCGATCCGAGGGAAAGGTAATTGACCTGGTTCCGGGCAAATGTTTCTCCAAGAGCAGCACCGGGGTCATACCGGAATTCCGACTCGATCCACTGGGATCCCGTTGAGAGGTGCTCCAGTGAGGTCCGTTTGTTCACAAATGTGCCTGCCACCCCAAGCGCCAGGAATTGCCTGGGTGTAAGCTGTACGCTGCTGGCAAGGGATAAATTAATTTCGTTGATCTTGAGCATGTCTGCCTGGCCGAAATCATTTTGCACAAACCCCAGACCGATCCCCAGCGGACGATAGCCGGTAGCCTTTTGAACAAACGGTAGCTCCGCATTGAATGCATCGGTGGTGACGAATGTGCCCGGGCCTATTTGCATTTCTTCCCTGAATAGGCTTAGACCCGCAGTGTGGTCCAGTGCCGGAGCCGCCGGCTGGTACTGCAAAGGAGAAAATTGGTTAAGGGTGGGGACAGCGTCCTGGGCAGGGAGGAAGTGGGAAAGGAAGAGAAGGAATGTGAAAAGCACCCCCCTGTATCCCCCGACACGTCGGACCGCCTGAAGGGGGGAGTACTTTCTGCATAAAAGAATGCGGGTTACTCCCCCTTTAAGGGGGGTAAGAGGGGTGCTGATCTTCCAGTTACTTCCCACCTTTCAGCTCATTAACTACCCTGAAAATCTCATTGACCACATAGCTCATTTCACGTTTTACCTCCAGATCATCGAAACGTAGGAAGACTACACCTCCTTTTTCAAGTTTCTTCTGACGATAAGCATCATAAGCTGCAGCTTCTGCACTGTGATGACTATCTCCATCGATCTCGATTGCTAACATAATCTCATGACAATAGAAATCTACGATGTAATCCAGCATCGGCACCTGCCGGTGAAACTGTACATCCAATGCCCTGTTCTTAATTTCCAGCCACAGAAAGACTTCCGTAGAAGTGCTTTCCTTCCTCAGTCTCCTGGCCTTCATCTTCAGGTCCTTACGATATGGTATGATCCTGTTTCTCATCTGATCAGACTTATCATCCCCCTTTGCTGCCCATTAAATTCCAAAGGGCTCCCATCATAAAATTTCCCCCGGATGGTCCAGATGTAGCTTCCGTTTGGCAGGGCCGTTCCCCCTCTCGTCCCGTCCCATCCTCTATACAGCGCCTCCTCAGGATCCGAAATCGTATGGATCACTGTACCGTTCAGGTCATAAATAGAGAGCTGTAGCTCACTGATCCCGGAGCCGTAAATCCTGAATTTATCGTTGCTGCCATCGCCATTGGGGGTGAAAAGGTTGGGGATGAAAAGGACATTTTGGATGAGAACCATCACAGAGTCTGTAACAATGCAGCCAAACTCGTTCACCACTTCCACTGTGAAAAGCGTATTGCTCAAAGGAGTCGCCACAGGATCCGGAAGCATCGGATTATCCAGCAGCGCTGCCGGCTGCCAGCGATAGCTCACACCACCGGAAGCCTCCAGCCGGACGGACGATCCCGGACCGATGCTTTGAGTGGGGGTAATTCCTACTTCGGGTTTGGGTTTGACTATTACATAGACTGTATCGTAGACCGGTCCGCATGCTCCCGAGAAAACCGACAGGACAAACTGCTGATCTTCCTCATTGGCGACCAGGGGGCGGGCAACCTGTGGTGATGATAAACCGACTGCCGGTGCCCAGAGATATTGAAGATCGGGGTTTGAGAGGAGCTCTGTGCCGATCATTACCGATTCTCCCTCACAAAGGATACGGTCCGGGCCTGCATCCGGCCACCAGCTCCGGGTAGACATGAACGAATACCGAATCCTGCGACCGGCAATCGTGACTATTCGTGATTGTCAGGCTGTACCAGGAAGGTTTGGTAGGGGAAACAACCGGACGGGCCATATCGACTTCCGAAAGGGATGGTCCCTCCCACATAAAGGTCCAATCCTCCTGTGATTCCATACTCCCTCCAATCTCAACCTCCTCACCATAGCAAATGAACTGATCCGGACCTGCATCTGCCAATGGCGAGGGATGAACAGTCATTGGCTACGGGATCCTCACAATCATATTGATCCAAAATCTATCTCTTATCGAAATAATTTTTTAGCTCTAGAGGCAATTGCAAAGTATATTTAAAATTGATTTTGAAATATGACAATTCTTTATACCGAATTTGAATAAAATAATCTTACTTATATAATACTGATATTGTAGTTTATGTCACTAATTGAAAAAGGCCTTGAGCAAGGGCACATCAAGTTTGATGAAGAACAGAAATACATTACCTATGTAGCTCCGGGCAAACGCTACCGCTATGCAGACCCTGAAGAACAAGTAAGAGCGGAATCATTCCTATCACTCATTTTTGAATACGGCTACAATCCGAAACGTATTGCCCTTGAAGTAATCGTGCCAAGACGTACCCCGAGCGATTTAGCCGATATTGTCATTTTTGAAGATGACGACCACAAAATACCTTACATAGTCGTAGAGTGTAAAAAGCAAAAGATTTCTGAAGCTGAGTTTAACCAAGCCATTGAGCAAGGTTTCGGAAACGCTGTTTCGCTCAACGCTCATTACATGCAGGTTACATCGGGCATTAAAACCAATGCCTATGATGTCAAAAATTTCCCTCCTCTTGAGAGAGTCAAGAATCTGATTGCAGATATTCCCCGTTTTGGTCAATCGGGTATTACTAAGGCTAAGTTCTATAAAGGAGCCAAAGATGAAGATGGCAACCCTGCTAAAGACATTAAAGTAGTTGACCAAAGCGATTTAACCCGTGTATTCGAGCAAGCCCATCAAGCCCTTTGGGCAGGTGGTAAGCGCAACCCCTCAGAAGCTTTTGATGAATTGGATAAACTCATTTTTTGTAAGATTTGGGACGAACGCAAGCCCCGCAAAACAGGTCAGCCCTATGCCTTTCAGGAATTCACAGGTGAGCACCCCAATGAACTATTAGATAGAATTCAAGACATCTACAGCGAAGGCAAAGAGAAAGACCCCGAAGTGTTCAAAGAACCCATACGGCTATCCGCTTCTGAGCTCAAAACGATTGTGGGTTACCTCGCTGAACTAAATCTGGGAGATACCGATCTTGATTCAAAAGGCCGTGCCTTTGAAACCTTCTTAGGCTCCTTCTTTCGTGGTGATTTCGGACAGTACTTTACACCTCGAGAAGTAGTCGATTTTGTAGTAAAGGTATTACCCATTAAAAATGAAAGCTTAGTACTCGATACTTCTTGCGGTAGTGGTGGCTTCCTGCTTTATGCTTTAGATAAGGTGAGAACTCAAGCAGGTTATTGGTATCCAGATGAAATAGGGGATCGTGATAGGGGTATCCCGGAGGGAAGAAATCATTATAATCATTGGCACAAATTTGCGGAACATAACCTTTTTGGCATAGAGATTTCCGAAGGCATTGCTCGTACGGCAAAGATGAACATGATCATTCATGATGATGGACATACTAATGTAGTAGCTGTTGATGGATTAAACCCAATAGAAGAAATTCCAGAGACTCCTGGAGAGACTGAATCTCAAAAAAAGTATAGAGAATATCTAAATTCCATTTCAATTCAAAAACTCTCTGGCAATAAAGGATTTAAGTCAAATAACTTTGATTTCATCATAACTAATCCACCTTTTGGGTCAAGCATAAAGCAGACGGAGCAAGCCTATCTTAAAAACTATGGTTTAGGTTTAACTGATGTCAACTGGATTGATAAAAGGTTGAAGGGTAATTTCAAATTGGGGACGCGTAGCAGCCAAAGCACTGAAGTATTGTTTATTGAACAATGCCACCGGTTTCTAAAGCCAGGCGGCATACTAGCAGTGGTTATACCTGATGGCATACTCACCAACTCTAGTTCTCAATATGTGAGGGATTGGATTGAAGAACACTACCGCATTATCTCGGTAGTTTCACTACCTCAAACAGCTTTTTCAGCCAATGGTGCAGGGGTAAAAAGTTCTGTGCTATTCCTTATGAAGTTGGATGACAAGCAAACCAAAAAGGTACAGGCCATCAAAGAAAAGATTCAGGATGCCCTTTTCTTTCAACCACAATATGAGCAGGAAATTAAGCGGCTCGATAAAGAGAAAAAGAAAATCATTAAAGAGCATGAAGGTTTTGATTACGATTCCATTAATTGGGAGCTAGAAGAAAATGTAAAAGTCTTGGACGGAGCTTCCGCTCCTGAAACTTGGGACAAAGCCGCTCGCAAGCTCGCTGAAAAAACCGAAGAGTTTAAAGCATGGAAGTCAGACATCACCCAACTCTACAATGAGCAGATCAATGAAGTAAAAGAGAACTTGCAAGACGAGTACCTCAAGCGCATTGGCGAAGAACTCATTGATTACAAAATTCTGATGTTCCAAGCTGAGAATATTGGTTATGATGCGGTTGGAAGAAAAACAGGTGTGAATGAATTAGAAGTCATTTCTCCCGATATTGAAAGGTTCATTCGAGAGATTAAGGAAGGAAAGGAAGACCCTTTTTTCGTCTAAGCCCCGGTTTGGATGAAGAAAGATTCTTCATTCTAAATCGGGGCGCTCTTAACCTCAGATGGGACCCTAATTACCACAGACTTTTTGATAAATATCTTGAGAAAATTTCGCAATCACCTTTCCCAATTTCAAGATTGGGGAAAGGCATAATAAAAACTCAATACGGTTCATCATCCCTAGCAAATACAGAAGGTGTAGGCTATCCTATGTTGCGCATGCTCAACCTTCAAAATGAAATTTGGGAACTTGGTGATTTAAAGCATATTGATTTCAATGATGTTGATTTCAAAAGATACAAGGTAAATGATGGAGAAATTCTCTTTAATCGAACTAATTCCAAAGAGCTTGTAGGAAAATGTGCAGTTTTCAATGAGCCAGGTGATTTTGTTTATGCATCCTACTTTGTAAAATTGATCATTGACCATAGTCAACTTAATCCTTACTATGTTTCATTTTTAATCAATTCAGATCTCGGAAGACTGCAGATTGATGCTGTGAGTCGACAAATCGCAGGTATGACCAATATCAATGCGCAGGAGATAAAAGGTTTAAAACTTCCGTTCCCACCACTTTCTCATCAAGAAACTATTGCAAACGCTTACAGAAAAGCTATTGAAAAGAGAGAATCAACTATTTCTGAAGTCAATAGACTACTCGCATCCATTGATGATTACTTGCTTAATGAGCTAGGCATCAACATGCCACCAGAGCCTGAGAATACCATTGAGAATAGGAAGTTTAGGACTTCATACAGCAAAGTATTTGGAGACCGTTTAGACCCCTATTATAATCAAGATTACTTCTATCAAATTAAAGAAGCCGTAAAAGACTCTGGCTATCCATCAGTCTTTATCAAAGACACCATGCAAGGGCTAATGATTAAAGGTTATTTGCCTAAGCAGGAAGAAAAAAAAGGTGACAATAAGGTAGTACAGATTAATTCGATAAACAGAGACGGAACGATCAATTTGGATGATTTACTCACTGCCCAAGATGTCTTTAGCTCTTTTCATAAGCTAAAACAGGATGATATACTCGTTGTAATAACAGGGGCAACCATTGGTAAAATAGGTTATTGGAGCTATGAAGGAGATTATTTTTTAGGTGGTGACATTGTCAAGTTTCAAACAGAGCCAAATCAATTTGACCCTTTCTATGTATATGCCTATTTACGTTCAAAACCTTCTCAAGTCGAGATAAAAAGAAACATCACAGGAGCTACAAATGGTCATTTAGCCCCAGAAGATGTAAAGCATATTCTTATCCCAAAACCACCTATTGAGAAGCAACGAGAAATTGCTGAAATAATAAGGCAAAAAACTCATCAAGCTTATGACCTACAAAGGCAAGCAATCTCTGAATTTCAGCAAGCGAAAAAAGAAATTGAACAACTAATACTTGAACCAACACACAATGAATAAAACAATTATAGCCCTTTGGGGTACAGCAAACATTGGCAAATCCATGACCCTAGCACGGCTTGGTAGGCAGCTTCAAGCAAATGGCGCTACCACAACCACCAATATCACAGGTGGTGATTATCGGGCCATATTTCAATATCAAAATAAGACTATTGGCCTTCAAACCTATGGTGATACTGAGCACTTGGTAAACCAAGGATTAGCCGAGTTTCAAAATCAAAAATGTGACTTTATTGCAATTGCTTCAAAGTCTTACGGAGCTACCGTTGATGCTATTGGAGCATTTGCAGGTCAAAACGGCTACCGAATTATTTGGGCTAGTCCTTATGAAGTGCGCGATGGTTCAATTACTACAGATGCAATAAAGACCTATGCTGCAGGCCACTTGCTCAGAATGATTGATGATCTAATATCAGGTACAATTTAATCCTTCAATCTATGGCCCAGCACACAATTACATATCAACGCCAACTCATAGGAGTAGAAATCAAGCTAGGTTTTCTCTACGTGCCCGCACAGGCAAGAGACCTCCTACCCAATGAAAACGAGAAAGTACAAGTACTTCTCGAAGGTGATACCAAAGCCAAAGAAAAAAGCTACAACGCAGATTACAATCGCATTTTTGGCCTTACTCCTTTCTTCAAAAAACACAAACTCTCTAAGGGTGATATTCTCTCCGTTCAGGTAAGCAAAAGCATCATTAAAGTAGAGCTAGCTAAAAGCACTATCATTGAAGATCAGGAAGAAACCGAACAGGAAGATGTCATTGATATTTTCGGGCTTTCATCTCAAGCCAAAGGCAACATTGCAGAAGACCGAGTAAAAGAAATCATCTTACTTAACAGTCAGGGCTTACTCAATGTGTATCGTCCCGTAATCGATACCAGGGGCATTGATATGATTGTATTGAAAGAAGGCGTTTTCTTACCTATTTACATTCAGGTAAAATCACGCTTTCAGGTCAAAAAGAAAGACCAACTCATTCTCACCATTGCGAAGACCACATTTAAGCAGCACCACGCCAATTATTTAGTAGGCATCAGCTATGAGCCAGATACAGCTGAAATCGGTGAAGACATCCTCTTTATGCCATCCAAAAAAGTAATTGAAATGGCAAGTACCGTTCAAAACAACGGCAAAGAGTACTACAGAATACAAGTCACTTACAGCAAAACAAAAAGCAGTAAGTACAAGAAATATTTCATGAGCAAGCAAGACTTTGTAGAAAAGCTGCTCGAAAAGTTTGAGAATATGAGCGAAATGATCAAATAAAGCCAAGCCTATGAGATTAGAAGGACTACTTGAAGAATCATTAGGTGGATTTGTATGTGTCAGGGGTTATGCCCCGTTGGGTGATTTAGCCCGCACATCAGAATCAGACCCTGACTATCAAAGAAACTTAATTGAAGAACAACGTGAAGAAATAGTGCATTTCCTTGAGAACAAGGAGTATTTATTCTTTCCCGAAGTTATTCTCTCTTATACACTCAATTACGATTTTGCGACAGGTGTTTCAGGAATCAATCCTATTCAAGAAATAAGAGAAAGAAGATCTTTTGCTTCTAATGTTGACGGAATCAAGTTTCGCTCGAATAAGTCGGGTGCCCATAAAGTAATAATTGATATAAAGGAGAGCTACTTAAAACAAAACAACCCCTTTTTTAGAATAGATGGGAATCACCGTTTGAGTGCAGCAGGAGAAAAAACAGCGTTCAACGATTATGTAACGCCTTTCTGTTTAATTCTTTTCCCTCAGGGAACTCAAGCCGAAGAATATAAAAGAGTAATATTCCATAATATCAACTCTAAATCCGTACCGCTTACATCCGAAGAAAACCTACGGTTGATTCTTGATGAACACAACATTTTTGCGGATGATAAGCTCAAAACACAACTGACATTTGGTCCACAGTTCTATTTAGCAAGAAAGCTCAAAGACTCAATTGATCTTAATGTACTAATCCATATAACTAACTCGTTCTGCCAGATCAAACAAAGTGGAGAAGAAGTACAGATAAAACGTACTGTCCTACTCAAGCTGTTCAAACTACTACTCGATAAGAATGTGATAACCGGAGAAGATGCAGATGTAAATAAGGTACACACAGCAATTGTAGCTGTAAACGAGATTTATGGCAAGTACAGCAAGCTAGCGAATTGTCATTCACACGCACTATTTATTGCGTTTGTTTACTACGAGCTATTTCAAGAGCATGGCGATTACAGAGCTTCCTTCAAGAATTGGGTGCTTTCAAATCACATGTACAATGTGGATGATATTTCACCTTCCAATTTGGTAAGTGTCTATGACACCATCTTAAAGGCTAGAAAGAGACACATTTTCATTTCAATGGATTTCTCTGATGATACATCAACACATCGTAAAGCAATTGGAGATGCAATCGAAAAAGTAAACCAAAGACATTCCCTTGATTTAAAACTCAAGGAAATTAGAATTGATGAACTCAATAAAGGTCACTCATATACTATTTCTACTGAAATTTTAGAGCTAATCAACAACACAGGATTGCTAATAGCTGATCTAACCAAAAGTAATAAAAATGTCTACCATGAATTAGGCTTCCTAATGGGCCTAAATGAAGGCCGTCAATTAAAGCATGACAATTTCATTCTGCTTATGAAAAATGATCCTGATGGTAAGACTGATTCGCAAGTTGGTTTCAATATTAGAGACTTTCAGCAAATACGATTCAATGAAGCCATTGAAATTACTGACAGGTTATTTGATTCACTCGAAGTTTACTACAAATTGAAGCCAGCCACCAACGAAGGTTATAAATAGTTTCTACAAAAGCCATATGATGACTCTAGTCTATAATGATCTACATCAACACAGATTTTAATTGTGAGTAAAAACAATGAAGTATGGAAACCGATCAAAGGCTTTCCTCATCATGAAATCTCAAATTATGGCAGGGTTAGAAGATTAGCATATTCTGAAGATATCTTAACCAAAAATGGTATAGTTCGTCGGAATTTTTCACAAAGAATAAAGAAAGCTACCTGGCATAAAGAGTCCAAAATATTTAAAGTAGATGCAAAGAATGAGCATGGGAAAAGGACTACCATTTTCCCGCATCGATTAGTAGCTGAATACTTTGTGCCTAATGATGATCCAGAAACGGAGACCGAGGTCATTCACAAGGATTTCGATTCCCGGAACAATCATTACTCAAATCTTGAGTGGGTAACAGCTTCAGAAAAAATGCGGCGGTTGTTTCAAGCCGGGATAAGAAATCAAAAAAAGATGTGGGCAACCAGAAAGGATAGATATGAAAATGGATTTAAGCCAGGGACCAAGATTTTTGGAAGAGGGTATAGCAAGTAGGGTAAGCGGCTCTTTGTATACTTCGACTATGTTCAATTACACTCATTTTAGTTTATTGAGTCTTACCTACGGATAAATACAACGTGCATCAAATCAAAATTGAACAGTCACATGAAACAATATGACTTTTTGAACAATTTTATGTTTTTTACTTCAAACTGTTTTACCTATATGAAACAATGATATACCTTTCTTATTTGTAGATTGTTATTGCTTACTTTCTACCAACCTAAGAACCTAAAGCTATGATCAGGATCACCAACCTCATAGAGGAGCTCCCCTGGCACCCAAACAGGAGATGGAGCAAAAGATCACTTAATAGAATTAATAAAATTATTATTCATCAGGCGCTCGGGGAGGGTTCCGTTGAGCAGGTCAATAATTACCACATTACCGCGCCAAACCACATTTCCAGTAAAGGGTGTCCTCACATCTGCTATCATTACTGCATCCGCGATAATGGTGAAGTAGTGCAGGCCAATGACCTCTCATCCATTACCTGGCACTGTAAGGGTGAAAATTCCAATGCAATCGGGATCGTCGTTATTGGAAATTTTCAGGGACCGGGCTACTCGTTGGGAACTCAGGGACCTACTGATGCTCAAATGGATTCATTAAAGGGTCTGGTTGATTACCTGCTTTCCGGATTTAGCCTTTCCAAGCAGGATGTCTATGGGCACTTTCATTTCGGCAAACCTGAGTGCCCGGGATATGTTATTCAAAAATGGATTGAAGAGACCAGAAATGAGGTAATCACCGCTATTGCAGCAAAGAAAATCCCACTTACAATAGAAGAGGTGCAAGAAAGGCTGAATAAGCTGGGATATGCTGTGGGAAAGGTGGACGGGATTCAAGGGATCAAAACGGCAGCTTCAATAAGGAGATTTCAAGCAGACAATGGACTGAACGTTGATGGGGTGGTGGGTCCACATACCTGGAAAACATTAATTGCTAAAACAACCTAAATATGGAACCAAACAAAAAAGTCTATATCGGGGACGACTTCTTTTCAAGATGGCTCTCAAAATTCCTTTTCACAATCATCAGTGTTAAGGTCTGGGGATTGGTAGGAGCAACTGTTGTCTCCACCCAACTTCTTCTTTCATCTAAGATTTCCAATGAGCACTGGTTAACCTTCAATACCACCATTTGGGCGTTGATTTTCGGAATGAAAGAGATCTTCAAAATATCTGAAAACAGAGATATATCGGAGAAAGAAAAATTACAGACAAGGATCGACTCGAAAGTAGAAATAGCCTCCATGCTTGCGAAAAAAGATGATGACCCCACCAAGACAACCAGAAACCAGGATGGGACCATTACCGTAGGGAGCGAACCGGATTGATCATGAGCACCAGAACCATCCTTATATTCATTGCAGTAATAGCAGCAATCGCACTTGTAACATTTGTGGATAAAGTGCAGCTGGGATCTGCCATAGCGACACTTGCCGGCGGCTTTGCCGCACTAAAAGCAAAGCTTTTTGGAAACTCATCAAACGTGGAGGAACAACTTGATGACATCGATGAG
This sequence comes from Cyclobacteriaceae bacterium, assembly GCA_965243485.1. Taxonomy (GTDB): domain Bacteria; phylum Bacteroidota; class Bacteroidia; order Cytophagales; family Cyclobacteriaceae; genus UBA7330. Next base: position 949,330 of record CBDEVP010000001.1, read on the forward strand.
TACCATGAAGAAAGGCGTGAAACATGGAGAAACGAGAAACGCGGATTTGATTCCAATAGGAACGCCTTTGAGGACAAAATTCGAGCTCTTGAAACGCAGAATGATACGTTACTCCAAAAAATTGATCGGTTGGAAAAGGAAAAGATCCGGGAACTTGAACGACCCTTAACTGACGAGGAAATTTTAAGACGACTTGGCGGAAACTGATATGAGAACATTGTACACCTTATGTCTATTCTTTTTAATCACTATCGTGGGTCTGGCTCAGGACACTGATCCGGTTTATGGGATCATAAAACCCAATGAATCTAAAGAGAACAAAACGACAGCCTCACTCTACTACATGGATTATCAAACTCTAAAGAGATACTTGGATTATGAAACGATGCATAAGTTTGATTCGATGAAGCTGAAAACGTATGAAGAATTTGTTCAAAACTTCAGTGATCAGAAATTTCTCTACGATAGTTTGAACAGACTGGGAAAGCTTGAAGCTGATTACTGGCACGACTTGCTTCTAAGCACGGACGAACAGCTCCAGGAAACCGAAAAAGAAGTGGTAATTCTGAAAGATAAAAATCAGGACCTAAAAAGGTCCAGGATATACTTCTTCATTTTCGGAGCTCTGGCAGGATTTTTCGGTTGGGCGACTTTAAATTAGACAGAAGTTGTGTTCCAGGCCAAAGAATTTCCATACCTATTTACAATATTGGTTTCTATGATCGGCTGGACCATAAATCATATTTCCGATCAAATTACCAAGTCGAAATCCATCATGTACTCAAGTGATATTTCAAGTGTAGTCTATTCTGGGCCATTTCAGAAATTCAATGATCACTGCTTCACCTTATGTGAATACACTATTACTAATCTCACTACCGATTGCCTTTTTAAAAACATCAATCTAAGCGTCGAGGTAGTTAATCCGGAAAAAGAGGATATCATTTATATCCAGGATTTGGAAGCTGATGGTCACTTTAAGTTTTTAACCTCTGAAACAGATACCGTTTTTGCCTCAAAAACTCATTTTGTAGTTGAGGGACTTCATCCGAAAACGGAAGCCAAGCTTAAGGTTTTCTATAAAGGAGAACTAGAAACAAAACTGTTTTTAGAATATAGTGATGATGCAGACAGGAACACTTTAGTACCAATTCTCCTCATGAAATCGGGTTTGCGAACAGCAATCATCACTTATCAACTTCAAATATTCATTATACTTTTATTAATATGGATAATCTTAATTGGGTTATACCTGTATGAGACCAAAATAACTTAGAATGTTGCAATTAATAAGAGTTATGCTAATTGTAATTTTAGCTGTATCTAATTCATTCGCTCAGGACATGATTACGGTTCAGTGCACTGACAGATTAACAGGGAGACTATTAAACTCCAACCACATCAAAGAAGGAGTTGTTTATTTAAAGAAAGCAGATGGAAGCAGACTTGATTTTGGACCAATTAAAGATGGAAAATTTGAAATTGAAAAGGATTGTAGAAGGGGAGATAAGTATACCATTATTATTGATCAAGGAGATTATGAAGGTTATTCCCTCTACTGCCATGAAATTGAAAAGCTTGGAAATAAGTTCCCTTTGTTTAACCTGAAAAGTCTTGCAAATCTATCTTTTTCAATCGAGGTATTAGGAAAAGAAGAATTTACTGATGTAAAGTTAAAAAATGCATCAATTGCATTTATGGCAAATACAATGGCATATATCAGTAAATCTGAAGATACAACGTCTTACAATGAAATGTCTAAGTTGGCTTTTACTTCACTAGGTAGTGTATTCGAGGTTGATGAACCGACAATATTTGACTCCAGGCAGGGTTTATGGGTACCAACTGAAGAATTGGAAAATGCAATTTTGATTTATAAAAAAGCTAATGCGTTTTCCGAAGTAAATGCCCAGGCAGACTATAAACTATTCAACAGTTTGACGGGCCTTAAAGCAGTTCAGCTCTTCCAATCAACGGAAAGTTTAAAAGGAATAATAGTGGAATCAACAGTACCTGAAATAAGAATATTTTAATTCTAAACACTAGCCGCGACTTAATCGTCAATGATAAGCCCCGTCTACTCCATAAGACTTCTTCATCTAATCCTACTAAAGCCTCAGAGACCTGCCTGATCTCTTTTTGAAAAGTAAGTGCCAGTGGAACGGATTCGATCAGGAAAACCTGACCCAGCACCTACCATTGCCTAATTTGGATCTTTTGCCTGCCATGATCATCTCATCTGGAATCCCGATCAGCAACGCACCCGCAAACACACTTACCGATGACATGGGGGATCATACGAAATGCATTCATTTTACCTCACCTTGATCAACCAATTAACGTAGGCGTTAATAGGTCGTGTTTCCGCAGCATACCGCACCTCACCAAACCCTTCCAGCATCGAAGGCTCTCCCACACCGTCCCGCTCTCCTATCGTTGGACCAATCCCGTAATTTGAAGAGTTGTTACCGGTTCGTTGATTATTAGGGGTAAACCTTGTAATATGTTGATGGGCTTGAAAGGCATCCGGCTGGAAACTTCCAACCTCTCCCGGTAGATTTCGTCCGTTAAACCGATCATGGGCTCCTGGATCTTTATTGGCCCCATAATCTGCCCCCCTTAAAAAGACACCCCGTAGATCCGGTAACTCGAAAGTCACCTCACCATCACCTGATCCCCAGGAAGTTCCGATGATTTCAAATAACTTTTGAAATTCTTTCCTGCTCACCTCAGATCCGTCACATAACCTCCAGGCGGTGTTTTCAATGGTTGAAGAATCTCCTGCATAAGCAATGATGCTGCCGATAGGATAATTTATCCACTGCATTTCAGTGACCATTTCGCTAGATTTGGTGGCGTTGGCCTGAATGAGCTGCATTGACTTTTTGCCAGCGGTTCCCTGGATCGTTGAAAGTGCAGCCACATAACTAATGATCCCGGAAGCAACAACAAAAGCAAAAACACCACCTATAAAGGCAAAAACTTTGTGCTTGCGTAACATGACATACTGGCTCTCCAAGCTCTTTATGTCTTCTTCTGATAGTGCCATAGTTGACTGTGTGATAAAAATTTACTCAATGCCTGCCAGGCCTCTTGTCTCCTTCCTCATATTTTAGACAGCCCTTGCATTCCCATCACGGTCCTGGGGGACTTCTAACCAGTTCTGGGGAATCCCTATTCTGTACTGGGGGATTTCTTTTGTGTTCTGGGAGACTTCTGACCTGTTCTGGGAGATTTCTTTCCGATTCTGGGAGGTTCCTTGCCAGTTCTGGGGGAATTCTTACCAGTTCTGGGAGGATTCAGGAGCTCCCGGGCAATTCATTTCCTCCCCGGGAAACTCCTGTCCTACACTGGAAGCATTTTAATGGCATAAATTACCTATGCCACTTCATCAATGCTGTTTTTATAGGACTTCTTAAAATACGAGCTTCGATATCCCTTGAGTCTCTTTGAGTCCTTCCAGAAAACAAATCTCCCGGCTTCTCTGATTTCATCAACTGTCTGCTTGAGGAAAGTGTATGCTTTGTCTCTGTTAAGCTTGGCATTGTTATTTTCGGCTCTTTCACCGTTCATTTTGGCCAGTACAACGCTCATATCTACGGCCATTTTAGCGGCCTTGTCCAATTGTGCTACCGGATACTTGATACTCTTGAGCAGGGGCAAGTTCGCCTTTCCAAGGACGGCCAGATCGCTCAGGTCCTGGATCATATCTGCATTGTCCTTACCTTCTTCAATCAGTTTGATCTTTGCCAAAAGATCGGATCGCATCCTGAAGGCGAATCGAAAGGTATGTTCAAGTTCATTTTTAAGCTCAAATGCAAGTGGGCTTTTTTCTTCCCATTCCTGACGGGCTTCTTCCTGCGAATATCGATCCTTCATCCACAAGCTCTGGGCATATTGAAGTGCGGATATCCGCTTAGGCAATTCCTCAAACAGCGCTTCTGAAATGCCAACTTTCACAAGTTCAGCTTTGTCTTTTTTGCTCCAGACCGCCAGATCACTGGCTTCCTGAACATAATTTTCAACAGGCATGTTGGGTGTGTTTGTTGCTGCATCTTCGATAGCTGCTATCGAGGGCAACAGTAAGTCATAATTTTCCTTTGACATGGTTCAGTGATATTAAAGTATTTAATAACTGATTGACAAATTATGCTAATTAACGTAAACAGGCAAGAGTTACCCTTTACTTCATTTCAAAATATTTTAGCTACTTATATTAGTTTTTTACTAATTATATTAGTTTTTCATTTTCTTTGTACTTCAATGCAAATTCAACCGGGGTATTACAAACTCAAAATCAAGGGCTGGTCAAAGGACCTGCCCAACCATTATCTCCGTGTCTTCATCAAAGACAGGGTCAAATATCTGCAGATAGACCATGGTATCCCCACAGAGGCCGAGAAGTGTGAAGAGGAGGTGACCATGCAATACGAAATCGTGAAAAGGCTAACTCCCGGTAGACCCATTGAGGTGAATCATCTTGTGATCTCTATTTCCTGGATAGATGAAGATAAAGATGTATTTGAATTCCGGGTTCGGAATATCCATGCCTTTGATCGGGTATTGAGATTATTCCCAAGAGTGGCCAGGGCTTTGGGGGTGAAGGGTGGCAACTGATAAAGGGACGAGGCTTCAATATTCCTTTAATCTTCATTTCTCATACAAACTTCTTAAGTGCCCAATCTGATCTTGAAAGGCATATTTCTCAAAGCCCACCCGGATAATCAAATGTTTATCCGATAAGTGGTGAATGGATTTTTTGATAATTCCCCTGGATAGTTTAGTAATTTTCTCAAGCCCATTGAAATTAAGTCCCTCATCACTTTCTTGAATAAGTTTCAAGATCTCCACGGTTTCTTTCGATAGATCTGCAAGAGTTAACATTTGACTCATTTCGAGGCAGTATTTCAGCGCCTTTACGATCAAACGATTGATCTGTCTTCCAAAGCCTAAGTTATCAGAGTCGGAATCTTTTGGTATCAACGTCTCCTTATTTTGATTTGGCAAGTAGTTGATCACCCTTACCCACAAATCGCCCTGATAGATTACCACATCCACGATAGAATTCCCGTCCGCCTTGAAGTTATGGATTGGTTTGATCTCAGAGATAATCATTAGGTCTAAAATAATGGTTTTTATGGATTGGGTCATTAAAGATGTTGAGGTAAGCATCACCGTTGATCAATTCCCCATTCTGCACACCTGTTTGACTAGAAATTCTGTAGATTTATGAATGATGTTAGTTGTTAGCCACAATACGTAAACTTTAATAAAATGAAGGAAAGACTAGTCACAATCCTTTTCGCAGTACTTAGAAAACATAATTTGGGAATTGATAATGAGTCTCTAAGAATTATAGAGAGTGACATAGAGATTTTTTTGAATACATATAGCCCAGGTGAAAAGAGGCAGCAAGGAATAACAGACTTTGAAACCTTTGTAGAGAGAATGACAGATTATGCTCTGGAAGAACAGGAAAATCTAATTTCAAAAAAGGCCATAGAAAACGCTCGGAAAAAATGTGGTTTAATATTTTGGTGTAAAATCGAACGGAATGAGCGGGATAGATAATGAGAAAATTCAACCTGAAGTGAACGATTTCAACCGAGAAGAAAAGCAGATTGACACTGCAATTGAAGCGATTAAACAACAGATAACACTTTCAGTGATCTTAATCACAGCTTCCTTGACTTTCGCGAACTTGATACAAAAACAGACAGAATTGTTATGGTACGGACTACCTTACATTTTAATTCCATTGGGGCTTAACATCATATTTGGAATTCTCAGCATTATGAGTATTTCTTATTACTTGGTCGATGAATCTGATTATGTCTTGAATAGAAGGCTTGTACGAATTTTTGGAATCCTACAAAATTTAGTATTTGCATTTTCTGTAATTGCCATGGTGGTTTTGGTAGTTAACGAAATTTTTTCTTCCAACACGGTAAAATGTGGCTAACATTTAGCCGAATAGCCACCATGCCGCACAAAAAAACTCAATGAAACAGGTTATTTTTTATGATGTTTTTTTGATCTGGGTACTCGGGCATTGTGGTTATTCGCTGTTGACCAAATACTGGCCTTAGTGTGAGAGTGTTTTCTGTGATTTCTCCATTTGGTCGTGGCTTGTCTGGAAAGAGGCCCACATGCAGTGCCAGGGTGTTTTTCTTGTCATGAGTCCACAACTCCCCCTTACCCCAGGTATTTATGGCTTTGAAGTCAGATTATTTCTGGCATGTCCCGGTTCTAATAAATCCGCAAGGTTTTGGAAATCTTGCGGATTTTATTTTTCCTCCTGCGCCATCGGGCGGAGGACATATGATCAAAATCATGGAGCAGCAGCACAGAAGTAATTTCACGGATTGGTCATTCATCTTAAATTCATAGCCACTGTGGGACCCTTAATCGCAAAGCCATGAAAAGTCTATCCTTACTTTTTGCAGGATCGCTGCTGGTCGCCTTCTCCTGCTCGGCCCCGACCAGGGAGAGCGCCGATGAAAAACAGCCGGAAGAAAAAAGCCTGGTTACGTACGTGGACCTTACGGATCCGCTGGATCAGGCCCTGATCAGGGAGGGCACAGAGATATTCACCGCCAAATGCGACTACTGCCATACGATAGATACCGTAGAATTTACCGTGCCGGCGTTTGCCGGTGTCACCAACCGAAGGTCACCCGAATGGATCATGAATATGATCATCAATGTGGATGAGATGCTCAGGCAGGATCCTGTGGCGGCGGATCTGCTGCAAAAGCACCAAAAGATGATGCCTGATCCTGAGCTTGGGGTGGCAGAAGCAAGGGCTGTGCTGGAGTTCCTCCGGTCCAATGACCTTGAGCAGCTGGGCGAAAAAGATCAGGCGGCCGGCCAATAGCACCACCCGGCAAAACCATCCAGCCGCATACCTCGCGGAGTTTTATTATTATCACAGGTCGGATACAATCTAGAAGGTTGTGGAAACTTTGCGGATTTTGTTTTTAATAGAAACGCTAAAGTAGCTGCCACGGATCGGCGGAGGTAACTTCAGCACCAGGGAGGAGATGAAAAGGACCCTGCCGCTCATGGCCCTGGAGGTATTTGCATTATTTTTCATATCTTCAGGAGACAAACGAAGCTTCACCGGCATCTGTGGATAAACGGATCTCCTGATACCGGCCGTGGTTTCTCCAGATAAGCGCTAGCATGAGCAGATCATTCAGTTTGATTTTTCTGGCCTTCGCCTGTTGGCTGGCAGCGCCTTTGCCGGCCATGGCCCAGGATACGCTCACCCTGGGTGAGGCATACGTCAATCTTTCCCTGACCATCGAATATTTTGACTCACTGGACGAACACAGGCTGGAGCGCATCCTGTCTTTTGAAAGGAAACAACTGGAATCCCTGCAGGGGGACATCCGCTCCGTCTATCCTGACCTGTATCATCTTGCCTGGTCCCAATGGCACCTGATCGATACCCGGCTGCGCGAGCAAACGGGGGACCCCGCCGACAGACAAACGCTGCTCTCCTGGAAAAATGCACTTGAGCCTTCCATCCGGTACTATCACAAAATAGACCCTGATATCAGGAGTAACGACTTTTTTAAATTCATCGAATTTGATTTTCGGGACGTCTATGGTCAGGAATCGAATATTCTAAGTATAAAAAGGCGTTTTACTCCGCTTTTCAACCAAAACATCTATGGCGATTTTAAGCGGATCTTCTACCAGGCTATAAGCTTAGGCCGGTTTCACTTTGATTCGTTGAGCTACTACAGCGCATTGTTTAATATTCCCTTTAGCACCCGCATCATTGAAAACAGATATTTCGGCAGAGCAGACAGTTATGGTGAATCCGTAAGTACGGTATACCGCCAGGCATCCGCTTTGGACCTGATCGCACGGTACCTGCAGCTGGATTTCCTCGCCAGTGAAAGGCAGGAGGATGTTGATCCTGCCATGATCTATGCAGCATATGAACAATTTGTTCGCGACCTCAATCCTGCCAGCAATGTATTTCACTACAGAATGAACGATATCATTCCCAAGGATTCGTTCTTTATCCGGGAGCTGAATCAAAGGACCTGTGACCAGCTGTACCAGCGGCTTCGTGAAAAATATCCGATCAGCCGTGATTACAACTACTACCCGGACCGGGGTGACGCATCATCTGCAGGTCCCGCTTTTCCCGAAAAATATTATTTCCCGACCCCGGCGCCGTATCCTACGGCCAAAGTGGCTATAAGGGACTTTAAGCCGGAGCTAAAAACACTGAAAAGTGTGGATCGTCATATCAGGCAAAGCTTTATCGACGCCGGCTATGAAGGCAGGTTGCATTACTTCTACATCAGGGAACCGGGATTTGCCGTGGCCACAGGCATAGAGCGCATCAACCGGGATGGCTCGCCGGCGGAAGAGCCGGGACGCTGGGACCTGAGGCAGGGCGGGGATGAAGGTTTTTCTCTCTACCAGGTGTTCAAAGCCATGTTCTTCCAGACCCAAAGCGACTACCGCCTGATCGCCTGTGTGGTAGCAGGGGATGAGATACGGACAACCTCCCAGCCATCCGTCATAAGCGACATGACCGAACTCCTGAAGAAGAGCTACTCCACGCTGCCAGCTGATCTTGCTGACGTGGAGTTAATTGACAAGACCATTACTGTCCTCGTCTATCATTATACACAAAATGAGATCGGAATGGTGCCCATGCTCAATCAAAACACCATCCTCACCGTGTATGACCATCTGCAAAATACCCCTAAACTTTCACAACTAACCTCCTTATAAGCATGTCACGGACGATTGAATATGCCAACGCACAGAAAAAACTGGTGGTCCTGTGGTGCACCTTTTCTCTGGCCGTGTTTATCCTCTTTTTTATACAGACCCTTACCGGAAAATACCTGGGACATATGGGAGAAGTCTGGGAATGGGTGCTTCAATTCATCATTCCACCCCTCACACTCATCATCGGCGTGCTCATCAGCCAGGTGACCTCCGAGCCCAATACCCGAAAAGTGGATATCTTCTATTTCCGACTGGCGCTTGGCTTTTCACTGTTCTTTCTGGTGCTTTTGTTTCTGTCGGCGATGATCGTGCCTGTGCTGCACCAGGCGCAAAACAGCTCGGTCCTGATCTCTGAGATCACTGAAGAAAACAAAAGGACCATCATCGATGCTTTCGAAAGCTACAACGCCTTTCTCATGCCGGTGCAGGGGATCTCTACCCTCACCCTGGGTTTGTTCTTTTCCAGGACAAAGTGATCATTTCTCAGCCACGGATTTACAGGATCAGCAGACTCATTCACCTAATAATTACAGGCCTTTGATAATCCGTTTTTAGTGAAAATTCCATATTTTCATAGGCAGAACCAACCTTAGACATCATCATGTCCAAAGCTTATTCCCTGCTTTCCTGGAATGTGGAACACTTCCGGATGAACTCCACCCGTGACGCCGAAGAAAGGCTTCAGAGAATAATCGCTACCATCCGGCAGGAGGACCCGGATGTGTTTGCGCTGTATGAGGTGGAAGGAAAAGAGGTCTTTGCCGATCTGGTGACCAGCTTCCCCGGTTACTCATTTCACATCACCGAGGGCGAACAGGTACAGGAGATCCTCGTGGGTGTAAGGGGAAAGATCACTGCCTTTTTCACCCAAAAACTGGAATTCAAGAGCGGACAGCAGACCCTGAGGCCCGGAGCACTGCTCACACTCACCATTGATTCGGTGTACTACCCGATCCTTTTCCTCCACCTGAAGAGCTTTGACGATCCCAGGAGCTTTGGCCTTCGGGATGACATGATCTCACGGGCCATCAAATTTTCGAAAGAGCTGAGGGTCGACGGACAAAACGCCAACTACCTTTTTATCGGGGACCTGAATACCATGGGGTTCGACTACTATTTTGACCGGGACATCCCGGTGGAGCTGGAGCTGAAAAAATCAGACATCTATGCCAAAAGGTATTATGATATGATCAGGCTGGAGAAGACCTATCCAAATTCCTGGTGGAACGGCTCAAGAAGCAGCTACGCCGAAGGGCCCCTGGATCATTGCTATGCTGCTGAGCACCTGAAATTCAGGATGTTCCCTAACCAGGATCGGGATGGAAAAAGTCCTGTGTCCGTGAAAGGCTGGGCGGAGAAGTCCTCGGTGGAGGAAAAGGACCGGTGGATCAGGGACTATTCGGATCATTGCTACCTGTACCTGGAGGTGCAAAAGGTGTGAGGATCTGTTAGAGGATAAATCCCCCAAGTCCAGATAGCATCGTCACCCGGAGGGGCGAGCGGCTACATTTTTACGCTGGCCGGAATTCATGCTACTTTCTGATCTCACGTTTCAGCAGGCTTGCGAAGCTTTTTATCCTCTTTGCACATTCTGCAAATTCACTCCCGTCATTTACGGCATATCGCCAATCTCACCCAAATGAATTGCAGGAAATCTCAGGATATCCCAATCACCGGTTTTCTGCAAGCAGGGATTTTCAATACCTGAAAATATAGTCTTTGGCCTCCAAAAATCCAGTTTTCGATTGCCAGGGAATGTCAGGACCTTCACTTCACAATCAAAAAAATAACGAGATGAAGACACTAACCAAACAGAAGATCCACTGGCTGATCCTGATCTTCCAGATCCTTTTCCTGGGACTGGTTTTTGCCGCTACCGCTCAGCCGGGGGCATCCAAAACCGGCAGGGAAGGCAGCGATGCCGAAGCATCTGCCACCACCACTTTCAGAAATCAATCCATCCATCTAAACCACCACTGATAATGAACACTACTTATCACCAAACCAACAGATTTGCCTTTCTCATCCACTTCAGGTTCGATATCAGGGATGATATGGCCCTTTACTGGAAACCTCTAAAAAAGGTACCGGAAAAATGGTACCGGTCTATTTTCGACCGCGACACTCCCTCGTCTTTCAAATGGGGGGAAGTTCGCTCTTCGGACAACGAGGCCATGCTTGGGATCAATGAAATGATCATGCTCAACTCTGAAATGTTCCTCAGGCGTGGCCATCGAACCATGAGCAAGGTTATCAACAAGACCATCGACAGGCTTGTAGACAAAGGCTACTCAAGTATTGGTCTTGGTGCATTGACCGCTCCACTGACCAAAGGAGGTTTAATGCTGAAAGACAGGCAGGACGTGAGCATCACGAATGGGAACGCCTATACATCTGCGATCATGTTTCAGGCTGTGGAAAAGCTGATCAGGATCAATGGGGCTCTTGGAAAAACAGTGGCCATTGTAGGCGCATCGGGAAGCGTGGGTAGTTGCCTGTCTAAATTGATATTGAAAAATAATCTGGCGGACCGGCTCATCATGACTGGCAGATCCATACCGAGACTGCAAAAACTAGAGCAAAGCATCGGGGAAGATGATCTGCGAGGCAATGTTGAATTTCATCACAACCTGGACCGGATCCACGAGGCCGACCTGGTCTGCCTGCTTACTACGAGTCCTGATGCCATACTCAGGCCGGATCAACTGAAAAAAGATGCAGTGATCCTGGATGGTACACAGCCCAGGAACACCAGGAGATCGCTCGTTGAGGCCAGGCCCGATATCACGGTAGTTGACGGCGGCATCGTCTACGCTCCGGGTATTTCACTAAGAAAAGGCAGTCTGGACCTGCCGGAGCATCACTATTATGCGTGCTTCTCCGAGACGGCTCTGCTTTCCATGGATGGCCACAAAGGGCATTTTTGTCTGGGATATCCCACCCTCGATCAGGCGGAGCATATGCTTCAACTAGCCCAACGGCATGGATTCGGGCTGGCCCCTTTCATTTCATTCGGTGAAACTTTAACCAACTCAATCTACGCACAATGAAACCACATATCGTACTTATCGGCACAGGCTATACATCGGTCTGGGCAGTCAAATATTTAGAAAGAAAGCTGGGAAAAAGTCTTCGAAGAGGGGAGATCAAAGTGACTTTCGTTTCAGATGTTCCACACCATAGCTTCCACGGGTTTACCGGTGAATATGTCACCGGCTACCTGCCCATGAGATACAGAGATACGGATATCAGGGAGCTATTTCCCTATGCCAATTTCATCCACGGTAGATTTCAGGAAATCGATCAGCAAAAAGATGCCATCATCTACCTCGATCTTGCCAGCGGGAAAAAGCGATCGTTGACATTTGATCAGCTGGTGATCGGGATCGGGAGTGGGGACAAGCCGGTCTTTACGGAACATGCCCACAGTGTAAAAAAACCAAAGGGGGTCGTAAAGACCAGGGAAGCCGTCATTGAGGCCATCTCAAAGGCCGAACGATCCGGGGATCCTGCTGAAATAGATAAGCTTCTCCACTTTGTAGTGCTCGGTGGAGGGATTGCGGGTGTGGAGGTGGCTTCAAACCTGCGGGAGCAGTTCAGATCACTGGAGGAATCGTATCAGGTGCTTAAGGCTCACCCGCCAAGGATCACTGTGGTGCATTCCGGCCGGGAGATCATGCCTCAGATCAAAATGAAATTGCTGATCAGGTATGCAAAAAAATGCCTGCAAAGGCAGCAGGTGGATCTCATCCTGAACACCCATGCCACGGGTGTGACGCCATCGGGTGTTCAATTGTCCAATGGTCAGACACTTTCAGCGGAGGTAAAAATCTCCACCGTTGGCCAGCAGGTCCAGGAAATAGACGGCGTCTTACAAAAGGTAAGCGATAAGGATCACCGGCTGGAGGTGAATGAGTATCTGCAGGTGGCGCGCAAAGCAAACATCTGGGCCGGCGGTGACGTGGCTCGTGTGATCCGTCCGTATTTCAAGACGGAATGCAGGGCGGATGCCCTGTGGGCGATCAAACACGGTACGCGCATTGGAAAAAATATGGCCCGCATGCTGAAGGGGAAAAAGCCGGGCAGGTTCAAGTATCCCGGACTGGGTTATACTGCCAGCTTCGGTTATATGAAAGGCTTCACGGTCCTGTACGGGATGCCAATTTTAGGACCCCTTGCCTGGCTCAACAGGTTTGGCTTTTTCCTTTACTTCATGCCTTCCAGGAAGAGGGCCTTTCAACTTCTCCTGTCCGTTATCAAAGGTGAAAAGGAGAATGGGCATATCGTCGGGGAAAAGGTTTATTCAAAGCCGGGTATGGAGGCTGAATTTACCACCGTCCGGAGCCCTGTACCCCAATGGAATACAGAATAAGGATCTTAGAACTTTGTTGTCTGGTTGTAAAGATCCGCTCTGGCAGAAGGCCGGGCGGATCTGCTTTTTTATCAATTTCTACCTGATGAATCTACCGACAATACCTGCTAGTGGAGTGACAGCGATCAGAATGAGAAAAACAATCCCGCCAATCAATATGCCACTGAAAAATTTACCGAAGCCTGACAATCCCCATTCCGGCAGCAGGTTTTTGAGGCTGAAGCTTTTGTTCCATGGATCCGGTGGATTCCACTCCGCCATCAGCTCAGAAGGAATGGTCACCTCAAGGTCGCCTACCACAAACAAAGGCATGAGAAATTCCATGGTGATCATGTCGTCCCTGCCTTTGATCGCCGTCAGCTTGTTCCTGGATCCGATGTTTTTCGATGAGAGCCTGATATAATATGGCCGGTCCCAGATATTTTGCCTGTTGATCTCGTTGATCTTTTCATAAAAGGCCTGCGTGTTACTGGACAATTCGGCGTCCAGCATCTGGTCATTTTTTTCGAAGGGATAGAAAAAGAGGGGGCTTGACTTCCCGGCAAATGTGTTGAAGTCCAGCTTGGCGGGTTCCAGAGACTCGTTGATGGTAAAATGCTGGCAAAAGACACCCGCCACGGCAATTTTTGGCTTTACCGTTTCCGCATTGGCGGTTTTGATATACCAGGGAGATGCATTGGGAATCAGTTCCAGGACCATCTCGATATCGCCATACAGCTGATTATCGAATTCGTCCTTATTTCTCAGTTCATTGATACTTACCTTGCCAGGCTCAGCGCTACCATACCAGTATCTCGGGTAGATCTTTCGGGATAGTTCGCTTTCAGGAATCTCTATTCCAGGCTTGTCACGGGTGGCTTATACGGAGACAGTCACGTTGAATTTCGTCAGCCACAACTCCATGGCAAACTTTTTCATGGTGGAGTTGCCAGCGGAATCAGTGACCACCATCTGTTTTTCATAAGTCCTGTAGGGCCCGTCTTTTTTGGCTCCCATCCATTGATTGAAGGCCGCAAAGCCAGTGTTCGAAGGATTAAAAAATGTAACATCCTGAACCTCGACCGATATTGAAGGCAGTCCAAAATATTGATGATCGGGATCCAGGGTGGCCTCGTTGCAGGACCAGTCATAGCCACTTTCGGATGCCTGGCCATAGACCTTGTCAAAGAACTGCATGCCGTATACTTTCACTGTAGCCCCTTCGAAATTGTTGCTGATACATTTTTCAATGCCGGGACCTGCAAGCTGAGCATCATAAACTATACTAAGATCCGATCCGATGTCAGATTTAAAATCTTCAATCTTATCTTCAATCTCGGCCTGATAATCGTTGATGTACTGGGTGTATTCGCTGTTTGGTTCTTTACTGGAGTGGAGATCAAATTCTGCAATTACCCGTCCTCCCCAAACAAGAAGAAGACCGATAATTACTATGAACAAAATTTTTGACTTACTCATGTTAGCTGATTCTATGCTAAGGAAACGGAATATAAGTTAGACCAGGATTTCATGCAGATCAAGTTGATGATTAAAAAGTACGGAGAAAATGTATGACATGCAACCATGGAGGGTTACATTCCTTTTTTGAGCAAGGTATTAAGTCTTAAATTGAAGATTTAACCAGAATCTTACAGTTACAGAAATATCCAAAAACCGGCTGGCAGCCTTCAGGAAAAAGGAGCAGGAATATCTCATTAATCCCACCCACTCTTATCCACTTCGTCGTACACCTTTTTGATGCCCTCCCTGAGGGTGATCTTTGGCTTCCAGCCCAGTGAATGGATCCGTGAGCTGTCCATGAGCTTCCGGGGAGTGCCGTCGGGCTTTGAGGTATCGAACTGCAAGTCACCCTCATAGCCCACGATGTCTTTGATCAGCAGCGCCAGGTCTTTGATACTCAGGTCTTCCCCGTAGCCAACATTGACAAACAGCTTTTCATCGTAATTATTCATGAGAAAGACGAGTGCCTCCGCCAGGTCGTCCACATGAAGAAATTCCCGCAGGGGTGAGCCGGTGCCCCAGACAGTTACGGCAGGGTCTCCTTTTACTTTGGCTGTGTGAAACTTACGGATGAGGGCTGGCAATACATGAGAGTTGTTGAGGTCGTAGTTGTCGTTTGGCCCGTAGAGATTGGTGGGCATCGCGCTGATGAAGTTCATCTGGTACTGATCACGGTAGCTCTCCGCCAGCTTGATCCCGGCGATCTTGGCGATGGCGTAAGGCTCATTGGTAGGTTCCAGTAGTCCGGTGAGCAGGCTTTCTTCTTTGAGTGGCTGCTCAGCCATTTTGGGATAGATACACGAGCTACCCAGGAAAAGCAGCTTCTTCACTTTATTTTCATGAGCAGCGTAGAATACATTGGCCTCCATGGCCAGGTTGTCGTACAGGAAGTCGGCCCGGTAGGTATTGTTGGCATGGATACCACCCACTTTGGCGGCTGCCAGAAAGACATATTCCGGTTTTCCTGTCCTGAAGAAATCATTTACGGCCTGCTGGTTGCGCAGGTCCAGCTCTTTGGAGGTGCGGACGAGGATATTATTATACCCTTCTTTTTCCAGGTGTCTGATTATGGCTGAACCCACCATGCCGCGGTGGCCGGCGACGAATATTTTTGAAGTTCTTTCCACAATTCTATTAATTTCTTAATATGCGATAAGTTGATCTCTAGTTAGAATTAACATTCCGGCTCCTTTTTCAAACTCTTCAATAATTAAATTGAGATGAATCTGAAGTAGATCAATTAGATCGTCATTTTTAATATTTCCTACTTTCAAATAGAGGACAAGCAACGATTTATCTGAAACAAAGTATTTGTCAAAGAAATCCGAGTCTTTAGTAACTATTATCCGATGTTCATTTTTACTAATCTCAGCAATTTCAATGTCATTTAGGAATTGTCCGTCAGGATAATAGGAGGTATGAACTGCATCATGGCCAATTCTATTAAGAAAACTTGCTAAAACAGGGGGTAATTGGGTGTCAATAATAAATTTCAAAACCAGACTTCACTACAACGAGACCACAGTTTTCGTATTTGATAAATTGGCAGCATATTCTAAACAGGCAAGGATATCTTCTTTTTCGATAAATGGATAGTCCTTGAGAATTTCTTCATGAGTCATTCCGGATGCCAATAATTCAAGCATTTGAGTGACGCTGAAACGCATATTTCTAATGGAGGGTTTACCTCCGTTTACCTTTGGGTCTGTCGTTATTCTATCTACTTGTTTTCCCATGCTTTCTCACTCAAATACCGGGTCTGATGCTCAAAGATATGGAACATTCTTCATTAAATTTTATGTCAATTCTGTGCGTACAACCTGTCAAACCCTGTAGGTTACTCTGCCTGACTAAGAATATCATGCCCGCCCTCGAGCAGATATTTATCCTTCTCGAAAAGTTTGAGATCACTTTCCATCATTTCTTTGACCAGGGCTTTGAGGTCATATTCAGGTTCCCAGCCCAGCTTTTCTTTCGCTTTGGTCGGATCACCGATCAACAGATCTACCTCCGTCGGACGGAAGTATTTCGGATCAATCCTTATTACTTCCTGTCCCGTTTTAAAGTGGTATTCCTTAGTGGAAACTGAACTTACGATGCCTACCTCGTTTACACCCGATCCTTTGAATTCCAATTCCACTCCCACTTCCGCAAAGGCCATTCGTAAAAAGTCCCTGATAGAGGTGGTCTTCCCGGTAGCCAGTACAAAGTCTTCGGGCTTATCCTGTTGCAGCATCAGGTACATCCCTTTCACATAGTCTTTGGCATGTCCCCAGTCTCGCTTGGAATCAAGATTTCCCATGAAGACCACATCCTGCAGGCCCAGGGCCATTTTGGATACCGCCCGGGTGATCTTCCGGGTAACAAAAGTTTCACCACGCAAGGGGGATTCGTGGTTAAAGAGAATTCCGTTGCAGGCATACATGTTGTAGGCCTCCCGGTAGTTCACCGTGATCCAGTAGGCGTAAAGTTTAGCAACGCCGTAAGGGGAGCGTGGATAGAAAGGCGTATTCTCCGTCTGTGGCACCTCCTGCACCTTCCCGTAAAGCTCTGAAGTAGAGGCCTGGTAGATGCGGGTATTTTCTGTCAGTCCCAGCAAGCGCACGGCCTCCAGCAGCCTGAGCGTACCTGTAGCGTCTACGTTAGCGACATATTCCGGCGTATCGAAGCTGACCCGGACATGAGACATGGCTCCGAGGTTATAGATCTCATCCGGCCGGACCTCCTGGATCAACCGGGTGAGGTTCATAGAGTCCGTGAGGTCTCCATAGTGGAGGAATAGTTTCGTCCCCTGTTTGTGAGGGTCCTGGTACAGGTGGTCGATGCGGTCGGTATTAAAAAGAGAGGCCCGTCGCTTCACGCCATGTACCTCATACCCTTTTTCTAGAAGTAATTCGGTAAGGTATGCGCCATCCTGCCCTGTGACCCCGGTGATGAGTGCTTTTTTCATCTACTATTTTCTAAAACACAAGTTCATTTTGATGTGGCAAAAATAAAAAGGTATTGTCAGGGATGATCGATTATTCTGAGATAAACCTGATAGCCGCTCATGAATTTACAATTTGGGAATCGGATTCCCTAATTTGTAAACCTTTAATAATATGGGGCACTCAAACTTCAAATTGATTAACAACTTTGGAGTCAATGTGACATTGATGTTAATAATTAAAATTCATTTTGAATTGGTGGTCTTTGGCAAATCACTTGCCAATACAGGTAAGACCCAACATTAATCCCCAAAAATGATCATCCAAATCTTTTAAAATCCAACTGAATCAAACATGTGTGGAATTGTTGCTTACAAAGGAAAAAACGACCCGATTGAAATTGTCCTGAAAGGGCTTCGAAGGTTAGAATATCGCGGCTATGACAGTGCTGGCGTGGCTGTTTTCAATCAAGGCCTCATTCAGCTGTGTAAGAAAAAGGGGAAAGTCGATGACCTGGCCAAAGAAATTGAGCTCAGGAATTTCAGGACCGATACCGGGATAGGGATTGGTCACACCCGGTGGGCCACTCACGGAGAGCCCAATGATTTGAATGCCCATCCCCATTATTCACAGGATGAGAGCCTCGCCATCATTCACAATGGGATCATTGAAAACTATGATTCCCTGAAGAAGGAACTGGAGTCTGCCGGATACTCCTTCAAAAGTGAGACAGACACCGAAGTACTGGCCAATTTTATCCAGTTCATCCGGAATGAAAACAACCTAAGTACCGAAGAAGCCTTCAGGACTGCTTTATCCAAAGTAGTCGGTGCATACGCGCTGGTAATGATCTCCGAAGGTGATCACACCCTGTATGCGGCCAGAAAGGGCAGCCCCATGGTAATCGGAATCAGGGAAAAGGAGTATTTCATTGCTTCGGATGCCACGCCCATTGTAGAGTATACCGATGAGGTCATCTATCTGAAAGATCATGAAATTGCCGTCCTGAAGGATGACAGCTATGAGATCAAAGACCTTCAGAATACCAAAAAGCGAGTAGACATTCAAAAGATCGACCTGGACCTGGAAGAGATTGAGAAGGGCGGCTATGATTACTTTATGCAGAAAGAGATCTTCGAACAGCCCGAGTCCATCGCCAATTGTATGCGTGGCAGGATCGTGCCTGAGCAGGGCAAGCTGGTCCTTGGTGGGATCCATGAGTACAGCAATGCCCTGATCAATGCCAGGAAGATCACCCTGCTTGGCTGCGGTACCTCCTGGCATGCCGGACTGGTGGCTGAGTACTTGTTTGAAGACATCTGCAGGATCCCGGTGGAGGTCGAATATGCTTCTGAGTTCAGATACCGCAACCCGATCATTCATGAAGGCGATGTTTTCATCGCCATCTCTCAATCGGGAGAAACAGCCGATACCCTGGCTGCCATTGAGTTGGCCAAATCCAAGGGAGCCATTGTATTCGGAGTGGTGAACGTGGTCGGTTCGTCCATCTCCAGGGAAACACACGAAGGAGCCTATCTTCATGCCGGTCCGGAGATGGGTGTGGCTTCCACCAAAGCTTTCACAGCACAGGTGACAGTTTTATCCATGATCGCTATCAAGATCGGATTCATCAAGGGTACCATTACCCAGTCCCAGTTTCAGCAGCTGATCTCACAGCTGTATCTGGTCCCGGACAAGATCAGAAGGGTCCTTGAAAATGATCAGGTCATTCGCGACCTGTCAAAGAAATTCAAAGATGCCAGGAATTTTCTTTACCTGGGAAGAGGCAACAATTTTCCAGTGGCCCTGGAGGGTGCCTTAAAGCTGAAAGAGATATCGTATATCCATGCCGAGGGATATCCTGCAGCAGAGATGAAGCATGGGCCCATCGCATTGATCGACGAGGAAATGCCTGTGGTTTTCATTGCTTCCAAAGATGATTCCTATGAAAAGATCATCTCCAACATCCGGGAGGTAAAATCCCGGAAAGGAAAGGTGATCGCCATTGTGACAGAAGGGGATCAGATCATCCCTCAAATCGCAGACCATTGCATTGAAGTTCCGGAAATCCATCTGGCGTTACTTCCTTTGCTGACGGTGATCCCATTGCAATTATTGTCTTATCATATCGCGGTGATGAGGGGATGTAATGTAGATCAGCCAAGGAACCTGGCGAAGTCGGTGACAGTGGAGTGAAAATAGAATGCCTAAAGTGGATGGATAACTTAAAGAATCAGGATATCCCTTACACTGAACTGATGTCCTAAAAGATCAATCTTCTGATCTGGGTGAAAACTTCTTTTCTCCAGGTAATTTGCTTGAGAAGGATTTTCATAAACCTCTATCCGATTGTTCTCGATATCAATTATCCAAAATAAAGGAATACCATGAGACGCATATAATGGGATCTTTACCTCCTGATCATATTTCAGTGAGGTGCCTGCAACTTCAATAATTCCAATGATATCTTTAGACTGCGGGTGGGAATGCACATAATAATCAGACCGGAATTTTAATAAGGCAATGTCAGGTTCAGGTTCACTATTCGATCCGAGAATAACCGGATCCTGGATTCCAAGTACAAATTGATCTTTGAACAGGCTATTTAAGGCACTGGCTAACTTTTTTACAATTGCAGCATGCCTACTCCCAACAGGACTCATTCTTAATATTTCACCATGAATTAACTCAACGCGATCTGCAGCACCCAAAATCCCAGCCTCAGCCATTTTGTAGTACTCTTCCACATTAATCAACCTCTTATCAGCTTCTACAATCATTTGCTTGGTATTTGATGCTAACAACGTTTTTTAAAGATAGTTGACCCTTATATCAAGTACAAATTAATGTTCATCTCTTCATCTACCTCAGAACAAAGGTTAAAATGTATGCATTGAAAGAGCTCAACCAAGGCCGAACAAGGGCTGGGAGCCAAATATCAATACGCATTCTCATTCCCGCGGATGATCGATACTATAGTCAAAATGATGATCCAGCACCAGGCTCCAGTTCTTGACATAAAAACGATCGAGACGAACACGGCCGCTCATGTCGCTGAACGCTACT
This sequence comes from Cyclobacteriaceae bacterium, assembly GCA_965243485.1. Taxonomy (GTDB): domain Bacteria; phylum Bacteroidota; class Bacteroidia; order Cytophagales; family Cyclobacteriaceae; genus UBA7330. The sequence goes on from CBDEVP010000001.1 coordinate 969,958, forward strand.
GTTTCACCTCGGAAAACATTAGCCTGGGCCAGGCCTGTAATTCCCGGCTTCACCGCATGTCTTTGAATGAAGCAATCAATTTTTGGCTGGAATTCCAGATTGAGCTTCAGCGGGTAGGGTGGCACCAACTTCCAAAATATCTCTCGGAAGGCACTGATGAATGAATTTATCAAAAGAATGTACTTTTGTGTAAATTCAAAATACAACTTGAATTTTACACAAAATGATAAACAGGGACATTACAAAAGAGCTTTGAAATTTTTCTCAAATTATTGGCCGGCAGGATCGGCCAATTGGTTAATCTAAATTCCCTCTCCCATGATGTTGGGGTGTCTTCAACTACCCTGGCACAATGGCTTTCGGTACTGGAAGCTTCCTTCATTATATACCGGTTGTACCCTTACTATGAAAATTTTGGGAAGCGGTTAATTAAATCGCCAAAGATCTATTTTACCGAACCGGGTCTTGCCAGCTATCTATTGGATATCCGGTCACCCAATGATGCCAGCCGGGATCCTCTGATCGGGAAACTTTTTGAAAATATGGTGGTTACAGATATCCTGAAAACGAGATTCAATGGCGGGTTACCTGCAAATCTCTACTTTTACAGGGATAATCACGGGAATGAAACGGATCTGATCTTTGAGGAACAAAGGCAACTGTTCCCGATTGAAATAAAATCTGCAATGACCTATCATGATCACATGATCCGGAACATAAGCCATTTCCAAAAATTAACAGAAAAGGCCGGTAAAGGACATCTCATCTATTCGGGAGACTTTGAATTTGAATCAGATACCTATACTGTGCAGAATTTTAAGAATAGCAGCGATATTTTTACCAGGGAAAATTAGTTAGATGAGAAATTTCACTATTGCGATGAAGGCTCCCAGCTGACCTATCCAGAATAAAAACATTCGCATGGTCAGGCGAGCTTCCAATTTGGCAAGATCCTATCGATTACATCACAATACTTCTATCAAGGAAGTACAACGGATTCAGAATAGGGGAAACAGCAACGGACAAAACACAAAAGTCAAAGTGATGTTTTATCAACCAATGTGAGTATCGGATTCTCAAAGCAAAATGTGAAGAATGACATAGATCAAACCACCCAGGGATATGATGGAAACTACCGAAATGAGAGCTCCGATGTTTTCCACAAGCTTGAGTCTTCTGTTCATATTTTGGATCATTATCTCATGATCAGCGGCAAATTCTGCCAACGCTCTAATCTTTTTTTCCATAGCGATCCATGATTGGCCTGTTTTTATGTGTAATACAAAGATATAGAAAACACCATTCAATCTTCATTGCACTCATCCGGATGATTGACATAACCATCCCCATCGCATCGACTGATATTTTACTGTATCAATCAGTATTTTGTAATAGGGCAGACTGTTTGTCTGATAAAGATTCATTAATGATTGAAGGAAGTCACCGCATTACTAAGCTTTAATATGCATTCTCGTTTCCTCTAATTATTGAGACGATAGTCAAAATGATGATCTTGAAATCCAGTACCAGGCTCCAGTTCTTCACATAAAAACGATCAAGACGAACGCGGCCACTCATGTCGCTGAACACTGCCGTTTCACCCCGAAAACCCTTAGCCTGCGCCAGGCCGGTAATTCCTGGTTTTACGGCATGCCTTTGAATGAAGCGATCAATTTTTGGCTGAAATTCCAGGTTGAGCTTCAAAGGGTGCGGACGAGGGCCAACCACCGACATGTCTCCTAGGAAGACATTGATAAACTGGGGCAGCTCATCAATGCTCGTCTTTCTCAGGATATTTCCCAGTCTGGTCACACGAGGGTCACCTTTCGTGGCCTGTTTTGTATCCGCGTCTTCATTGACCACCATGGTTCGAAATTTAAAACACCAGAATGGGGTATTGTCTTTTCCGTTCCTTTGCTGCATGAAGAAGATGGGCCCTTTGGATTCAAGTTTGATCAACAATGCTATCAGGGGCATTAGCCAGGACAATATCAAAATTATAACGAGGCTGGAGAAAACGATATCAAAAGCCCTTTTGATGAGCTGATTGGCCTGACTGTCCAAAGGGATAGCGCTGACATTGATGATCGGGATCTCCCCGTATTTCTGGATAGAAAGGTTTTTATTTCCCAGCTTACTGAATTGCGACAGGATCTTGATCTTGATCAGGTTGTTCTCTGCGAAATCAATGAGCTTCTTGACTTCTTTATCGTACAGTCTAGGAAGACAGCAAAAGATAATGTCCACATCTTCCTTTTTGACAAAGGATCTGATCTGGTCAACATTTCCGATGATGTTTTGCCCCTTAGAGGTATCGTTGTCAAAAAAACCCAAAAATTTATATCCTATCCCGGGATTATGCCTGAAGTAATCCACCAGGTCTGTAGCCATGTCCCCATATCCGACCACCACAAAACTTCTAAAGTTGTACCCTCTTGCCCTGTAGTACCTGATGACATAATGCCAGGTAGTTCGCCATCCGATGATAAAGAAGGTGAAAAAAAGGTAGGTAAAGAACAGGTGCTGTCGTGAGTAATAAAATGGCTTGGTGACAAACCAAATCGCAAAGACCACAGACAGATTGATGATCAATGCTGTGAGTACCTTATTCAGATGATCAAGCAACCGGCTTTCTCTATTTATATGCTGTAACCTGGAAAAATAAAAAATAAAAAACCAGATCACATTGAGGACTATCTGAAGGGTAGCATAGCTATCACTCAAATAGATAAAACTTCCAAAGCGAAGGTAATTCGACAGATAAAAACTGACATTTAAGGAAACAATGTCCGCTAATAAGAATAATACTGGGAAAAATCTTGAATAGCGACGGTTAGGCATAAAAGGTTTTTTGACCTTAGCTGATCAATTGTTGTGCCAAAGTAACCGATTTCATCTAATAAAGAAATTCATTTTATGATTATCTCAATTTGAATTAAACCCTCTAGTAATCAAAACCTTACTGTCAGCATTGAGGCTTACTATTTCCAAGACCTGAGAGTTAGATCCAAATTCAATTTTCCCGTTCTGCTATTTTGTCCTCTTAAATAATATTTTGAATAAAAAGGGAAGTAAAGTGATTGGCTCCCAAAAATATCGGTTCAACAACCTCCCAGGTTCATAAATAAAACGAAAAAACCATTCCAAACCAAGTCTACCTGACCATCTCGGAGGCGTCCTTATCTCGCCAGCTACATAGTCAAAACACGCTCCACACGGAAGAACAACACTTGTTTTGATCTTTTCAAAATTGCTCGCTATCCAATGCTCCTGTCTGGGCATGCCCATACCTACAAATAAGATGTCGGGCTTAAAGTCATTGATTTGTGAAAGTATTTTTTGATTTTCACTTCCTTGCATATCAAAATAACCAGAATGAAAATCAATTATCACATTTGGAAACTTCTGCTTGATTATCCTGACGGCACTATCGGCCACATGATCTTTTGAGCCCAAATAAAATATTCTCCTCTTTTTCGAATCCAAAACTTCCAGTAGTGGATTTATCCAATCGACATAGGTAATTCTATTTTCAGAGGATAGATCATATCCCATCAATTTACCCAACCAAACTACTGGCATCCCATCGGCGTGAATATATGACACTTCATCATAAAATGACTTCAATTGATTATCCTTCAGGGCCAAACAAATGCTATGTAAATTATGATGGGCAATTACTATCTTTTTTCTCTCTTGAATTGAAGAATCAGTTAAGGAATTCAAGCTTTTTAAGCTAAAAGCATTAAACCAAAAATCTCCAAAACTAATTTTTTGAACCATTTCTCAGTAGGACTTCAAATTTGTCAACCATTTCATTCAAAGAAAAATCCCTACTTCTTTGCAAGGCTAGTTCTGAGAGACGAGTAGCCATTCTGGTATTACTTTTTATTTTCAATATAGCCTTTTTCCAAAGAAGCTTTGAGGAGGGAGGGAGGGCAATTCCATAAGTCTTGTGCTCTCCTTTTACCACCTCTAACTGTTCGGGAATATCACTTACAAGAATTGGCAAACCGGTCGAAAGCGCTTCCAACAGTGCATTTGACATACCTTCGTAAAATGAAGGTAAGGCAAATAAATCGCATGCACCCAGATAATGTCGTACCCTCGATGTATCAATCTGACCAATAAATTGGATACGATCTTCGTATCCAAGCGCTCTTTCCTTTAAAGCTTCTTTTAGACTGCCATCTCCTACGATGAGTAAAAAGATGCCATCAATCTCCTTGACAACATCGATTAGTAAAGAGTGATTTTTCTGTGGCCATAATCTACCCACGGAAACAATCATAAACTTATCTATTGGAAGACCCAAGGTTTTTCGCAAATCATATTTGTTTACATCTGTATGAATGCTTTTCACACCATTATAGACCACACTACACTTTTTTTGATAGCTTAATGGATATCCACTAAAAGATCTAAGTACGCTTTTTGAAACCATTACATTATTTGTGTATATGTCAGTGGATCCGATGATCATGTCAAGATATTTTGCAAGATATGGGTAGGTATTAGATGGATTTCGTTGTGATGCAATGCGTACAGGAACCCTCCTTAGGTAGGCGATTAATTGGACCAGAATATTTGCATAATAAGTGAAGGTGACCACTGAATCGGGTTTCTCCTCTTTGAAAAAGTTCCACAATTTCATCATTAGAGTGAATAGACTTTTGAGGTTTGGAACTTTCTCAAGAAAAACCTCAAAATCCTCTTGTTCAAATGCTTTTTTCTTTTCGTAGAAAAAACACATTTTAGTCTGATATCCTCTTTTCCGTAATCCCTCAGAAAGACTGAATGCTGCACGTTGCGCTCCCCCAGCTTCAAGTTGAGTTACGAATATTGCCACTTTACCTTTAAACTGATCCAATCTTTAAAAAATCATTCGTAAAACAGAAAACCTCTCCAGACAGAATCTGAGGTCAAAGTTCGTTTTGTATTCTAACTTCCGGAATTTTGGTAAAAGAACTAAAATTCAAATAAACTGATACCTATTTTTTCTTGAGATAAAAAGTTAAACTTCCTATCCTGAAAAGTTTCGAGATTTCATCAATGATCGTCAATGGAAAAGGAAGATTCAGCTTTATAGCATATTGACCAATGTCACATTTTACAAGTCGGAACCCACATTTCTCAGCTATCGCCTTTAGAGTCTGGTAAGAATAATAAAAAGTATGTGGAGCGATAAAATCCTGCCTAACAAATGATCTGACTCCAAAAATTCTATACAGAATAATCCTTGGGTTGTTTACGCTAGGAACATCTATTACACATAAACCATTCTTATCCAGATGCTCATAGACAATTTGGAGGGTTTTGATAGGATTGTCAACGTGTTCCAGAACCTGAATAAATGTGATTACATCGACCGATCCCTCTTTCAAGGAATCTGAATCATACATCCCATTGATTATTTTTACATTTTTGCCAATGAATCTTTCACTTGTCCTTTCAGCCTGATCTCTATTAGGTTCTATTCCGATTCTTTGCCTGAATTTCGTACAAAGATCCAGAAAATACCCCCAGCCCGTCCCAACATCAACCAGCGTACCCTTCTGACTTGACAAATGATTAATATTCTTAACAATCCTTTGATCTCTTTTTGTCCTGAAAGGACCCGGAGCCTCCACCTTCACTTTTCTTTCTGAATAATAATCGCTCAGATTGCCATCCTGACTTAATTTTGTTTTACTTCCCTTCTGATAGACGAGATTGCACTTCCTGCACTTCACAACCTCAATCAAATCACTTGTATACATTTCTGTTGAATCGTCCGATCCGCAGAATACACATTTATTCATTTAAATACGTTTTAAAAAACACTGAATTTTAAGCCAGCTCAAAAGAATAGTGCACCTAAATTACGTTTAAGCCTTCCTAAACCTACGCATTGGATCCATTCTAACCCACTCATTGCACAATTTTTAATTGAATCCTCACTTTTTGAAAAGATAATTTTCTGAATTTTCAGTATAATGACTTGAAATTACGCTATTAACCCTCGATTCTTCTACTAGTGGTAAGGTAAATTTTTGATAATTTTTTAATATACATTTCCAAGGTAAAACCTTCTGAAACCTTTAATCCTCCAGCATTTAGTTTTCCTCGTAATTCCGGCGAATTGGCAAGTCTTAATATCTGATTGGACAGCTCATCATGAGAAATACTAGCCGGTTTAACCAATTCATTTTTGACCACACTGTATTGATGGGAACTTCCTGAAAGTGGATTCGAGGGTTTAATCAATATGCCATTGACATTATCCTTTACGGCTTCAGGGATACCATCAATAGATGGTGCAATGATTGGGATTCCCTCATGTCCAGCTTCAATAAATACATTTCCAAAAGATTCCCGAACTGAGGTGTTTACATATATATCAAATGCCTTCAAAATCTTACGGGAATCTTCCCTCCATCCCATAAATCTAATTTTGTCAGAATTCCCTAAAGACCTATTCAAGGACCTTAATTGAGTTTCCGATTCCCCACCACCGACAATTACGAAAGTAATATCCCTTCTCACTTTGAGGACTTCATAAGCAGCCCTAATAAATATATCTATTCTTTTAAGGGGGACTAACCTTGCTACTGTGCCAACCAATATTTCATTTTGAGGGAAAGAAAATTCCTTTCGGATCTCATCACTTGACTCAGCAATTTCCTTTTTAGGAACAGGGTTTTTTAGAATTATGATTTTATCGTCCCTGACATTGTATCTCTTGATTAACAACAATTTACTTGCACTTGTATTGGCCGTGATGGCTCTAGCCCTGTGATATGCAAATCGGTCTAAAATTTTTCTCAATCCTTTGGTTTCCCAGACGGTGCCATGCTCACTACAAATTAGCGGAATCCCCGTCATAATCGATAACAAATTTGCTACGTTATTTGAGAAATTATTATACGAATGCAATAAATGTATATTGTTTCTTTTGATCCATACTGCCATCTTAAAGAGCACCGTAATATCATATCTGAAAAGCCTCCTGGGTAGGAAGACCTGGATATTTGAATTCAACAATGGTTCAATTACCTCCTCTTTATATGATGAACAGATAAGAAAATTCTTTATGTCAGAGTCTTGATTTGTTGTGAGATAGTCCTGAACAATTCGTTCCACTCCACCCCAGTTTGTCATCGTTGCTATGTGACATACATAAATCGTCATAAATCCTTTTGTCTAGTCCACGAAAATCAAGCATTGTTTCCTACGATGATACTCTTCCTTTGGAAACATAAAAAAGCAATTCGTGAATACCCATGTTTTAATTTTTGTCTGAAGGGAGGGGAATCTGCCGCTTCAAGTTCTCAATTAAGCCCAATACCAAGCCATATACAACCCCTGCTACAATAGAGGGATACTCTGATGGGACACCAAAATCAGAAATAATTGGATAACCATAACTGAATGTAGACCAGTTTAAAAGCGGTCCTAAGTAAAAGCTGGCCGGGAAAAAGGAACCCCAAACAATAGCTAAAAGTATCAACAACAATCCAGTTAACTTATTTTCTCCAGCATGACTAATTTGAGAAATCAATTTCATCGCCTTTCTTGTTATTAATATCACCAATGTAAGCCAAATTGCTAAAGTCAACCATCCAAATATGCTACCCACAACAAAAAAGTTAGAAAGAAGAGAGAATTGTGAATAAAGGCCTCCTGAGTATTCTTCAGAAGACGGAGCTAAACTCAATGGTCCGGTGCCTAATGGAAGATTGACCAGGTTCTCAAATGACACCATTGTATGTCGCAAATAATCAACAGTTGTGCCAATTAATTCTATTTGTTGTGTGCCTATACCAATTGCTTGAGTTTTAGTATTCAACACATCTTCAGATTTGATAAATGTTCTGAAAATTAAGATGGAAAATATAAGTGCGAAAACGGGAGATAAAATAAGAGCATACTTCTTCACATTTAACCTAAATTTCTTCAACGGCACTATTCTTTTACCAAATAACAATAAAAAAACAATCACATTGATAAAGCTAATAATTGCTCCCCTGGATCCGCTAAGTAGCAACAAAAACAATCCTAGTATGGTAAGGCCAACTATTATGTGTCTTCCCCTGGCACCTTCAAAAATAAAATATCTCTTATCAAAATAGTACAATATGATCGGAAGCAGGTAAGCTGACACTAATCCAAAACCATTAGGCTCCTTGTAACCAGCTGTAAAATAACGGAATGATACCTTATCCCAATTTCGCAGAAGAATATTATATAAGTCAGCTATGGAAACGCCAAAGGTCAAAAATTCCATTGTCAGGTATATACCCATACCAATAAAAATGCTGCTAACTAAGTTTATGATAAATCCCAAGGGATCCGAATGGCCTTTCACATAATTATATAAGACGATTGTGACTAAATAGAATATTCCAACTGCAAGCACAAAAAAGGTGAAGGATAACTCAAAATTTGCAGAATTGAATACACTTAATGAAGTCGAGAAACAAAGCAGTGTAAATAGCCATACGATTCCTGAAAATTTCTCCTTTTCACCAAGAAAGTAAATTAGTGACATGATGATCAGTGCCGGACTTATAATAAAAATGGGTGAAGATAAATTCAGGTAGTGGGTTGTCTGATTATAGACTGGATAACATATAAAAAAAAGAAATATTAAGTTATCGTGACGTTTATTCAAAAATTCATAAATATATGTCAGTACAGATACTATTGTAATAATTATGAACATCCATTGCTTTACTCCCAGCGTATCTGGTCTTATTACAAAGCCTCCCGAATAACCAAGTATAAGAGCAATTAAGACAAGTAGCCAGCAAATCCAAATTACATATCTCAATTCTTCACCTTTTGAACAACCAACATTCTCATATCAGTACAGGAATCTTTCCATTTCATCCAGATGACCGGTTTAATCTCCCGACAAACTAAATAGTCCTTTTGCTCTATTACGCTGCATTCACTTAGTAACTCAACTATCTTATGCCACTCAATGTGATCATCTGGATGTACATGGATGTCTCCCTCTTCATTTATTCGCCCTTTCATCAAGTATCGGTAATAAATTCTTCGCCAGGCTCTTGCCGAAAAAATTTTACTTATCTTCTTTACGATAGAACTGTTGGGAGTTGCACTCCTAAGTTCCTGCAAATATTCCAGATATTCATTTGAAGGACTCCAGTAGTCTGGTTCCACTTCGTGGTCAATATAAATGAGACCACCGGGCTTTAATACTCTCTGAAATTCTTTAATGATTGCCAGGTAGTCAGGTACATGATGCAAGACTGAATACGTACCGATAAATTCCACACTCTCATCAGGAAAATCCTTCAGTGTCTCCCCGTCAGATAATTGGGTGGATAATGCTTTGTTAGTTGAAAACCTTTCCTTAACTACATTTAAGGATTTAGGAGAAATATCAACTGCATGAACTTTATCGAATCCTATCTCGAGAAAGTGCTTTGTGAGATTACCTGTTCCAGCACCATAATCCAATGCTTCAATAGACGATTTGTCAAATTCTTTCTTTAGAAAGTTGTGACATTTTGAAATCTCGTGAGAAATTCTCTTTTGCTCTGTGGGATTGTAAATTTCAATATGCCTGCTGTCATATTCCAATGAAATATTGTCATGAATACTTCTGTTCAGTTCAATAGCTGATTTCATTCCTTTAATACTCTTGTATTGTTCTGAGCAACTCTTCCCTATTAGATTTTCTTTTCTTTAATATACGAGTAATTAGTATTCCGTGAGGAATAATGAGCATAATGAATAGTTCAAAAAGTTCATTGAACTTTAGCCCCCTAAAGAATCTGAGTGCTCGAACTTTTTGCTTGTTGTAGATACATAATCTTGCATACTTATATTTCATGGACTTACCTCTAAAAAGTCTGCGATTGGAAGGATTAATTCTATACAAAATTAGTGGCTCATTCAAATAACTAAATCGGATGCCAGCCTTAATCATATCATTCCATAATATCCAGTCTTGTGCTTTTTTATAACCTTCATTGTACCCTCCGACCCTGATCAAACTTTCTTTCTTCATCATTATAGATGAATGAGGGATGAATGACTGATACGGCATCCATTCCAGAACCTTTGATAGACCAGGTCTCCATGAAGAACAAATAATATTTGCCTTATTATCCATCATAACACTGCCAGAATAAACAACATCAGCGTAATCTCTTTCAAGCAAATCCACTTGCAGTTCAAATCTGTTACTTAAAGAGATATCATCACCATCCATCCTCGCAAGGAATCTCCCCCTACTATTCTTCACTAAAAAATTTAATGATTTTGTTAAGCCAATATTTGAATTATTGGCAAAACTCCTGATTCGCTCATCCTTTCCTCTATATTCTTCGATAATTCTGGGAGAATCGTCTGTTGATGCATCATCAACAATAAGAAATTCAAAATCACTGAAACTTTGAGTTAAAATGCTTTCAATTGATTGCTTCAAATAGGGCCCATCATTGTAGACTGCCATAATAACTGAAATGCTCGGATTAGACATCAAAGACTGAAATACTTCTTTATTACTTTAGGGTGGCTACCAGTAAATTTCTTGGTCTTTATTCTACTGTTTTCTGGTGGTTTACGATCACCAAGCTGGTATCCGGCAACAATTCTTTCAGGCGACTTAATATGATAATGAAACATATTTCCAACATACTCTTTGGATTTTTCAAAATCTGAACAGTTCATATATTTCATTTTGACTACACGAGATGGATGCCGGGTTGGAATAAACCTTGTATCTCCAAATATTTTATGTGGCATGTTGTTGTAATCCCTCTTTTCATATCCATCGGTATATCTATCAAACTTCTCAAAAAAGGTAAGTTCTTTTCCGACCAGTATATTCCCGGATCGACCTTTCAAATTTTTGAAGGCATCAATCATATCATCATCATAAAATTGATCACAATCATATGTCATCATCCAGTTTCCTGGTTTAAATAACTTTGAAAGCTTTATCATTTGATTGAATGTTGCAGATTGATTCAGACGATAAATATTGTTTACATAAATACCCTTCAGAAGTCTCAATTTTGCAACTGATAAGTAATCCTTTTCATGTGGGAGCTTAGAAAAAATATCTAGGGCGTGTCTCCACTTTGTCAATCTGACAGCAGAGATCTTTGTAGCATTGTCCCTTGTACTCACATACTCATCTATTACCTCCGTGGTACCATCTGTGCTCTTATTTGGTAATTTCGGATCAAAACATCCGTCACAAATAATAATTTCGTCTGGATTGATCAAATCAATTTGAGCAAGAGAGGCATTGATCCATTCTATTTCATTCCAGTAGGTGGCAAATAGTATCAGTTGAGGTTTCACTTCAATGCAACACTAAATGCAATTCTCCTGTAGCGATGTACAATTGCGAGTTTGATCCCTTGATTTTCTGCTAGCCATTCATTGCAAGCCCTTTGAACTCCGTGATCAGGCAAACATTTGTGTCTGTACCAATCGTCAAATACTAAAACGCTTCCATTTTGCAGCATTGGAGTAATGAAATCTAAAGCTTGTTTGGTAGATTCATAAAGATCAACATCAAAATATGCTACCGATACTTTACTTAAACCATACTTCTTTTTTGTTTCTTCAGTGAGACTTTTATCGTAGAAACCTTTAACAGCCTTTACCTTATTTAAGTCCACTCCATTTTTCTTCAAATTTGAAAAGAATTGGTTTTGAGAAGCGCTGTAGGCCCCCTTAAAATATTGAGCTGGAGCATTTTCGTCCTTGGTATCAGGTAAACCTTCGAAAGAATCGAATGCAATGAAACTCATATTATCAAAAATTGAATTCATTCCTATACTGTAGGAAATGTATTCATAATTCTTGTAAGCCCGAACAAATGAATCTCCCCTGTAAACCCCAAACTCCATGTAGTCGCCTTCTACCTGATTGTTTACTGAAATACCAATCGCTTCATCAAGAGCGGATAACTTAACAAATTCATCCATAAATGAATGAATAAAAATTCTTCGGTATAAGGAATGAAAAATTCTTTTTAAATATCTCTGAATCGCTAATTTCTTACTGTTCACTTTTATCTTATTTATTTTTAATTTTAGTTAACTATTTTTCATTTTGAGTATAAATCTCGCTCTGGATTACAGATCTATCGCCAAGGAGTTCTCGTTATTTTTTCAAAATTTACAGAAAACGGATTCTAAATCTCAATTTATTAACCCAGAACCCTAAATAAATGGCACATCGAAAGTAATATGAAATTGATCCTTCAAAATTTTTCGTTCCGATTGATTAAATATTTTGAATCGCGAACTCATAACGAGAAAACTCAGGACAGACAATAACATTAGTAATAGGCCTGTTAGATCAAATAATTCAAAATACTTAATTACGCCGAAAATGACTATTGCAGGAAGCAAATTTAAGAGAATAATTTTTGACTCACTTGGAAATACAAAATTAAGACCTTCCCTTTTAAGTGAAATATAAAAATGAATGTACGTCCCAATCGATACCAGCCCTGTGGCAACAGCCGCACCCTCAATTCCAAACCGAGGAACCAGCAAAACATTTCCTACCAAATTGATGATTCCCCAAATCATTGTCTGCAAAATTAAATTAGACCTCTCAATCGTATGACATATTGGGTAAAATGAGTCAGCGGAAGTTTGAATCATAGAAAATAGTAGTAAAAGTTGAGCAGATAAAACTGAATCCTCATATGCATCCCCATAAATGAATAAGATGATTTCTCTAGCGAATACTATAAAAAAGCAATAGAAAGGCCACAAAAGGAAAGCGTTTATCTTCTGTATAAAAACAAAAAAGTCTTTCAAAAGTTGATCTGATTTATCTTGGGTATATTTTCTTACGAGGGTAGGTAATAAGACTCCCTGAAGCATTCTACCGGGAGAAAAGTTTCGAAAATATGTTGGAAAGGCAATTGCAACGCCATAGTATGCCACACTTTGCAAATTCATATACCAGGAAATTACGAAATTATCTATGGTATACTCACGAAAGACCTGACCTGACAAATAAAAGTAATTTGGCAAAGCAAAACGAATTACTCTTTTTAATGGGAACTTTGCGTTAATATCAGTTTCCTTATGTTTGGAAAAAACATGGTTGATAAAAAAGGGAAGATATAGCACCATTTCAATCACTTGAGAAAAGAAAAGGACGTATAGAATTGCCTCAAAGTCATAATTATTTGTAGTAACATAAACAATACCAGCAAGTGTGAATAGTCTTGATATAATTTTCACAATTCCAACGATATAACGTTTCCCAAAGCCCGTTAGAACTGATCTTCCAATTATCGTGTTTAGATGGTAGACAAATAGATAGCCAAATGTCACAATAAGGTAGTCACTAAAAAGTTCAGCTGTTTTAAATGATTGATTAATAAAGAATTCATATTTGTAGACAATTATGAATGTCAGCAATAGGAGAGCAACTCTAACCATTAGTGAATTAAAAACTATCTTCTGAATATTCTTCTTTTCACGAGATACCAGAAAACTTGGTATATACCTAGTTATTGATATTTCTAATCCGAAGGATGTGAAATAAGTTACTAAAACAGTGATACTTGCTAACAGTTTCCATAGGCCAAAGTCCTCGGTAACAAGTGTCCTAGCGAGAACTATTGAAATAATAAATGAGGTAATTGCATTAACAATTTGCTCAAGAAAGACTATTACAGCTCCTTTTCCTTCATTCTTCATATTTCCGGTCCAACAATTTGCTTATATGTGGATTTGATTCCGGGTAAAAGAAAAATATATCCCATGCTAAACATGAAACCTAAAGCAGCAGAAAGAAATAGAATTAGTAATCTTTTAGGAGAAGCTTTCTTTAATGGAAAATTAGCTGGTTCTAATATTTTGAATAAGGGAGTATTTTTATTCAAATCAATCTTAGATTGTTCTAGCTGATTGGCCAGGGTAGTATATAATTGAAAATGTAAATCGTATTTAGACTGCAAAGCCCTCTCTCTGATTCTTGAAGATGAAGTAATCTGATTAAGATTATTATCTTGAAATGAAGCTAGCTCCTGTTGGATTTGTTCAAATTCCTCTTTTTGCTTCGCATATTCATTAAGAATAAAATCATATTCTTTACGCGCCTTTTGCTGTCGATAATCTTCAATATATTGAATCAGTTCTTGATAAACATTAAGCGTAGTAAGCATAGCTAAATCAGGATCGGGCATTCTGGTAGTAATATTCAGCAGTCCTGTCTGAACATTCATATAAACAACTATACGTGATTTTAAAATAGTGATCCACTTTTCCTCCTCCTTAGTCAGTTTTATTGTGTTGCCAGTATTTGAAGAGAAAGTGCTTTTTGACCCTGAGTCTTCTCCCTTGAGTGCTTCCCAGATTAACCATGGACTTTCTTTCAAAAAGCTAAATATTTTAATCACCACTGAAGTCTCCCTTTCATCGAAGTACTCCAGTAACACAACACCTTGGGGGTCTCCATTGATTGTAAGGTCCTTTTTTAGCATCTGTAGCAAAAATGGAGTACTGTTTACAACATTGGTATAAAGTTCGGGAGGTATATAACTATCGTTTGAAAGCATTCCACTCAGATTTATACCACTCAATCCTCCAAATGTGCTAATTAATTCAGAGGTAGAACCCTGTGCTGAGTTGATTTCGGGCAGAACCTGCATTTTTGATTCATATTCATTTTCTAATAAAAAGAATGCTATCAATAATCCTAAAATCGAAAAAGAAATGGTCCCGATCATTAATAATCTACGATTTGAAATTACCCGATTTGCCCAAATTATTGACTTTTGGTCTGGTCTTTCTTGAAGTTTCATGGGCTCATAAATATTAGATTGACAAATCTTTCTTTTTTAGGGATCCAAGTTGATAGCATTTATGAATATTATTGCTGAATGGGTTTCGAGTGACTAAAAATCATTTATTATGATAGCTTTTAAACCACTCTACAAATTTGGATACCCCATCGTTGATTGATGTTTGTGGCGAAAAATTAATGGCATGTACTAAATCAGTTACATCTGCATAGGTATCCTTCACATCACCTGGTTGCATATCTAAATAATTTTTCTCAATTGGCTTATCCAAATATCTTTCCAGACAATCTATATAATCCATCAGATTGACTGGGTTATTAGATCCTATGTTGTAAATCTTATATGGCGACGCTAACATATCGCCTTTTTCAGGAACTTTTGGCATTATCCTAATTATCCCTTCAATAATATCATCAATATAAGTGAAGTCTCTTGTCATTTTTCCATAATTATATATATCAATAGGTTTCCCTTTCATGATACTGTCTGCAAACTTGTAAAGTGCCATATCTGGCCTTCCCCAAGGCCCATACACGGTAAAAAATCGCAATCCTGTTGAAGGAATTCCGTAGAGATGAGAATATGTGTGAGCAATCAGTTCATTTGACTTTTTAGTGGCAGCATATAAAGAGATAGGATGGTCTACTTTGTCATTGGTTGAAAAGGGAAGATTCTTATTACCACCATAAACCGAACTTGATGAAGCATATATAAAGTGTTTAATATCATAATGTCTAACTACTTCTATCACATTAAAAAAGCCAACTATATTACTCGAAATGTAGATTTCAGGATTTGTAATAGAGTAGCGAACTCCAGCTTGAGCCGCAAGGTGAACCACGATGTCAAACTCAAATTCATTAAATATCCTTGACAATTTTTCCTTCTCAGTCAGGTCATATCTAAAAAATTTGAAATTACTGTATTCATTTAGGATAGAAAGCCTACTTTCCTTTAGATTCGGATCATAATAATCGTTTAGATTATCTATTGCAATCACATTTTTCCCTTCATCAAGTAATCTTCTTGCTAAGTGAAAACCAATGAATCCTGCTGCACCCGTTATAAATACTTTATTCATTAACAAAAATCTTGAGTAGAAAAAAGTTTACTGACGAAACTCATCCAGCACCCTCAATATCACCAAAGATAAAGTGGCCACACCGGAGGTCAATGAAATCACTGCCTGAGGACTCAATCCCTGGCGCTCTTCCCTTTTAGGAATAATTACCTCAGCTCCCGGCTCTACCTTTGGATAGTCCTTAAACCACAAAAAATTCCTGGTCCGCTCCGCTGATCCATTGGCATACACCACATAGGCTTTCCCCTTCTTGGCCTGATCGGAAAATCCACCAGCCTGGGAGATGATTTGCTTAAAGCCTAGCGTATTGTCATATCGAACCGTACTTGGATATAGCACTTCACCACGGACACGCACCGTCTGCAATTCCCTGGGGATACTGATCACATCTCCTTCCTTCAGAATCAGATCAAATTTTGAACCCGGGCTTTTGAGTATCTCCTCCAGTTGAATGCCAATGGATTCCTGGGTTTTGAAGGCCTGTTGAGTGTTGTCAATGACTGTATCCCGTTCAAACAATTCCTGGAGTTCCTGCCTCCGGAGCCGGGCGGCTTCATCCCCTTCTTCATCATCGGTCACATAATATTCTGTTCTTCTGATAAGTGTTGCCCCTCTTGGATAAGCGTAGGAAGTTAGATTTCCGGCCCTGAAAAGGACATCTGAAATTCGCTCGTCTTTCTTTTTCAAGGCATATTTGCCCGGAAACTTTACCTCTCCCTCAATTTCGATCATCACCTGCTCCTCATAAAATGGGGATTTCCGGATTACGATCAGGTCAAAAGGGGCCAGTTCAAAGTCTGAAGCTTCATCGGAGATGCCCAAACCCTGATCAATGGAGAAATTGAAGACTTCTGATGAAACGTCTTCGTCTCCTGCATCTCCTTTCACCCTTCGTGCCACTTCCACGGAGGACCTGGCTGCGCTTTCCTTAAATCCATTGGCCAGGTAGACGATATTTTCCACAGTCATACCTTTTACAAACGGGTAACTTCCCGGTTTTTGTACTTCCCCCTGGATGGTAACGGTATAATTCTCCTTCAGATCAAAAATGGACTGGATCTTGACCTGATCTTCATTTTGAAGTTCCAGATCGTAATTGCCAGCGGTTAATTCGGATGGGACAAAAGCAATACTTGAAAGTGTGAAGTCTTCATTTTGCCGGATGATCAATCCCCGGCCCATGAAGGCATCTCCTCTGAATCCTTCGGCGAGCTGCACCAGATCAGACAACTTCATCCCTTCCTTCAATTCGAACTCTCCGGGATGGTTCACTGCGCCTTCGATGCGAACACGATTTGTGAATTGGTTGGTAATCTTGCCCACTTCAACATAGTCCCCTCCCTGCATGGGGAATTGGGCATAGTGCATGGAGGTGACTGTTTGGACTGCTTTTTTGTTGGAAAGATTCCTTCTCAGGGATATAGATTCTTTGTAGGCTTCTGAGGAAAAACCACCGGCAAAATCAATGGCTTTTTCCAGGGTCTCACCTTCAAGCAGCTCGTAGTATGCCGGCCTTTTCACTTCACCGTCCATGCCTACCCTGTTCTGGTAAGGTCTCACCAGCACCACATCATTGTCCTGCAGCATAATGTTCTGACCCTCTCCATAGATCATAAAGTTGTAAGCATCCAGCATATTTATTTTTTTCCCTCCTCTGAATACCTGAATATCTCTTAGCGAGCCGGTTTCTGTCGGTCCACCCGCATAATACAGGGCATTAAATGCCGTACCAAAAGAGGACATCGTATAGGTCCCCGGTCTTTTTACTTCCCCAATCACATTCACACTGATGGTACGTATCTGACCAAGGCTGATCTGGGCAAATGTATTGTTACCCAGGGTGCTGTATATGGACTTTAAACGTGATTTAATTCGGGTATCGGCCTGATCCACTGTCAAACCATTCAGATAGATGGGCCCGAGACTGGGGATCCTGATATTTCCTTCCGGTGAAACATTCAGCTGATACGTTTGCTCTGAGGCTCCCCACACATCAATGATCAGCTGGTCTCCAGGACCAATCAAATAATCCTTCGGAGTGGCGATGTTCATGCTGGGCTCAAAAGTGAGATCTTCATTCTCAAAAAAGGACATTCCGAATATTTCTAATTTCTCGCCCTTCTTTAGAGTATCCGCTGGAATAATGTCTGCAAACGGATCGAAAGGCGTTTCTCGATCCGTTCGGAATGTGGGAGACTCCCGCAGACGGGAAACTCCGCCCGTCCCGGTCTGACCTCCGGTCTGACCAGACTGTAGTTGATTAATTCTGTTCCGAAGTTTGCTTATCTGGGCTTCCGACATCCCCCTGGCACGTGCCAGCAGCTCCAGTTGCTGCTCCGTATATCCACTGGATTCCACCTGCTGAATGAATCTTTTGATCTGATCGTCAGTCAGTTCATCCACGTTGATGTTCTGCAGATTTTGGATGCTGGGAGCGTCCTGAGCCTGTGTCGAATAGACTAAAGTCGTTGTGAATAAAAATAGGAGTATCCGAAAAAAATACTTCTTCATGAATGAAGGTTGAGAATTCGGGTGCAAAAGTAGGTAATTGTTATTAGGTTATTTAGTTATTGGGTTGATAAGTTATTGAGTTAATCAGTTAATGAGCTATTAGGCTAGTGAGTTATTGGGTTAGTGAGTTATTAAAGGTACTCGGCCATTTAACCTAAGTCTAAGCCTCTGATTTTTGCGTTGTGCTCCCAAACTTTAATTAATTGCCTTGTAATGGCCTCCGTCTTCTTCACCGGCATTCCACTCTTTTTCAGTTTCTCAATGTCTCGGATGCATCCATGCTTGTTGGTCCCTCAGCAAGAGTTGATGCTTTGAGTTTTGTAATTTGTGTTGCAATAGCATTAGCTTCATTATCGGAAATACCCGCTTGCTAAAGTTGCTTTGATATAGAAAACCTATCAATCATGATTCAATAATTTTGCTGACGCTGAGCGATTTACCAAGGATTTGAATAGAATCTTTGACCTCATACAATGATTTTTTACTGTATTTCTCACTTTTTGGATTCTTGTACTCTATGATCCGATCAGTTTCAATATCTATGATTAAGTAAACCGGTATATTTGAAGCTGCATACAAAGGCATTTTCACTGATTGATCATGCTTTATGGATGAATCGGACACTTCAATGATCACAAGTGTATCTGCAGGGCCCGGATGTGCGCTGGCATAAAAATCAGACTTGTACTTTAAAATCGAAATATCCGGTTCGGGTTCATTTTGATCATCTATTCTTACCGGTGCCTTGATGCTAATGATTGCTTCTCCGGCAAATAATTCATTTAATATCTTTGATAATCTGTTTACTACGCTTGCATGCTTACTTCCTATTGGGCTCATTTCATATATGTCTCCATGAATTAACTCTACCCGGTCAGAGGGTTTCAAAATACCCACCTCTGCCATTTTGTAGTATTTATCAACAGTAATTAATCTTTTTGTCACCTCTGTGATCATTTTTCTTATTTATTAACTATAAAGATACAAAAGTTAGGTAATTCAACTGACAGTACATTTGTGAGCACAGAGAATGATTGAGTTGTTTGGTTATTCCACCGGCAAACGAAGCTTTACCTGAGTTACGATCAACTTCTAGTCACTCAAGATCATTTTTTATTTGATTTCGTATAACTTATTTTTGATAGTAATATATCTGCCATGAGTCACGAAATACAGCTTTATAAAAACCTTGTAGATAAAATAGGAGATAAGGCAACAACCTCTTTATTGGATTTAATTGAGGCAAAATCAGATAAAAAGTTTGAAGATAAAAAAGAAGTCTTTGCGACAAAGAAGGATCTTGCTGAACTTGAAGTAAGGGTAATTAGACAGATATACATTAGCTCTGTGATTCAATTTATTGCTATTGTTGGATCAGTTTTGGCTATTGTGAGATTCATTGTTTAGCCATAATCAATTCCGAATCTCACCCACCACCAAAAAATACGGATTCAACAAATTCTCCTTGTTGTAAATCACGGGATTATCAGAATCCTTGACGAGTACCAGACCACCGGCCTCTTCCACCACAATCTGGGCTGCTGCCGTGTCCCATTCCATGGTAGGTGCATAGCGGGGGTAGAGATCAGCAGAACCTTCAGCTACCATCAAGAGCTTCAGCGAGCTTCCCTTCGAAACGATCTCGGGAGCATTGAGCTCATCCAGAAACTTTTGTGTCTCTTCATTCAGATGAGATCTGGAGGCAACCACACGTAATCCACTGTCTGATTTTGAGAAAGAATTTCCCTGAATTTTCTTACCATTCTTTGTAGCCCCTTCACCTTTCAAAGCGACAAAAATATCTGATAATACGGGAGTATATACCACACCTAAAACCGGGTGATCCCGGTGGATCAAAGCAATGTTGACTGTGAATTCACCATTTCTTTTAATGAATTCCTTCGTACCGTCCAATGGATCGATCATCCAGAAGTATTCCCAGTTTTTCCTTGTTTCATAGGGAATGGCTTTTCCTTCTTCACTTAAAATGGGTATCTCTGTTTTTTCCAGTTCACTGACTATGGCTTCATGTGAGGCTTTATCTGCCAGGGTCAAAGGAGAATTGTCAGCTTTCGCTTCAATGCTGAAGTCTCCGGAATCGTAGATCTTCAGGATTTCAACGGCTGCTTTTTGGGCTGCTTTTTGAGCAACTTGAGATAGGGATTTTAGATTCATAGGCTTCGTTAAAGCTGGAAAAGATTCACTGCTTGCCCCAGGGAATGATTATATTACAAAAGGTCACCTAAACCACCATCCCCGCAGCCACTGTCTCATTGGTGGCATCATCAATCAGTATGATACTTCCGGTCTGACGATTCTTTCTGTAAGCATCGACAAATACTGGTTTAGTAGTTCTGAGCATGACCTTGCAGATGTCGTTCATCCTGATATCCTTGTCCTCCTCATTCCTGTGAAGTGTATTGATATCAAGCTTATACCTGATCTCCTTGATCATGGTCTTCATATCCGCTGTGGTATGTCGAAGGGTATATTTGCCACGTGGGACTGGTCCTTTATTATTCAACCAACACAGCATCACTTCGAGGTCCTGCTTCAGATCGGGTTGATTGTTCGTCCTGACAATCATGTCTCCCCGGCTGATATCAATGTCATCTTCCAGCTGGATCGTTACCGACATGGGTGCAAAAGCTTCCTCAACAGGCCCGTCGAAGGTGTCAATAGATTTTATTCTGGATGTAAATCCTGACGGTAAAACAGCCACTTCATCGCCCGCTTTAAAAATGCCGCCGGCAATCCTGCCCGCATAGCCCCGGTAGTCATGATATTCGTCACTTTTGGGTCTGATGACCGTCTGCACTGGAAATCTGCAATCAATGTGGTTGTGATCACTGCCAATGTGAATATTTTCAAGTGTATAAAGTAGGGTAGACCCCTCGTACCACTTCATGTTTTCACTCCTGTTTACCACATTGTCTCCTCTCAGTGCACTGATCGGTATAAACCTCACATCTTTCACATCAAGTTTGGCAGCGAATTTTTCATAGTCGTCTACGATCTTGTCGTAGGTGGCCTTGTCATAATTCACCAGGTCCATCTTATTGACGCAAACGACGATGTGCGGGATCTGCAGAAGCGAAGCTATGATTGAGTGCCTGCAGGTCTGCTCGACCACTCCATTTCGTGCGTCCACCAGGATCAGGGCTACATTGGCCGTAGAAGCTCCGGTAACCATATTCCTGGTATACTGGATATGTCCGGGGGTATCTGCAATGATAAATTTTCGTTTTGGAGTCGCAAAGTACCGGTAGGCAACATCAATGGTAATTCCCTGCTCGCGTTCATCCTTTAGGCCATCGGTGAGCAGTGCCAGATCGGTTTCAGTCAATCCCTTTCGTTCACTTGATTTTTTTACCTGGTCCAGCTGATCTTCAAAAATGGACTTGGAATCAAAAAGGAGTCTCCCAATGAGTGTACTCTTTCCATCGTCGACGCTACCTGCGGTTGTAAACCTTAGCAATTCCATGTTGAGGTAGGAGTTTGAGTCTTGTGTAATTTCTGTCATTTCTTTATTTTAATACCTAAGTTGGTAGTGAGCAGGAGGCAGTTGGCAGTCAACTCCTGGGCAAGAATTTATCAGGATTTTCAATCATTCTTCCCAGCATTTTTCCAACTTCTTCGTATTTCATGAATATTTTATCTCTTATTTCAGATTCGATATAACCAAAATCTCTCGCGAAATCCAACCAAATTTGCGTCTCTGTACCTTCAGCATCTGCATCTGACAGTTTACTCGCAAAATGCTTTGGATACCTTCGTTTTCTATAACCCTCACCAATATTTGCACAAACTGACCTCGATGATCTTCTGATCTGATCGGTCAATGAATATTTTTCTTCAGTTGGAAAACGTTTTGAAACTTCAAAAATCTCTTTCGCAAGTTCATAAGCAAGCTGGTAAACTTTCAAATCACGATATCCATTGCTATTTACTGCCAACTACTTGCTGCTTACTGCCTACTATAAAATTCTAAAAATACCCCTCTCTCTTCCTATCTTCCATACTTGTTTCACTCCGTTTGTCGTCTTCCCTGCTTCCTCGCTCTGTCTGACGCGCTGCTGCTACTTCTTCAATGATCTTCTCCAGCGTATCGGCATCCGATTCGGCTCCTCCGGTAATGGTGATGTCCCCCAGCGTTCTGAATCTGATCTTTTTGGTGACAACCTCTTCAGATTTATCCAGGGTGATAAAATCCGAAACCGGCAGCCACGAACCGCTTCTCTTAATCACCTTTCTCTCACCAGCAAAATAAAGTGAAGGAATTTCTATTTTTTCAGCTAATATGTACTGCCAGACATCCATCTCGGTCCAGTTGCTCAACGGAAAGACCCGAAAGTGCTCCCCGAAATGATGCTTCCCATTAAAGAGATTCCACAGCTCCGGACGTTGGTTCTTTGGATCCCACTGTCCAAACTCATCCCGATGCGAAAAAAATCTTTCTTTGGCACGTGCCTTCTCCTCATCCCTCCTGGCGCCACCAATACAGGCATCAAATTTATTTTCTTCGATCGTATCCAATAAGGTGATCGTCTGGATTGCATTCCGGTTTGCATTTTTGCCTCTTTCCTCAGCTGCCTTGCCCTCATCTATAGATTTCTGGACGGAACCCACCACCAGCCGCGCCCCCAGTTTTTTTACCAGATCGTCTCTGAATTGGATAGTTTCGGGGAAATTGTGACCAGTATCAATATGGACCAGTGGAAAAGGGATCTTGGCCGGATGAAAAGCTTTTCTTGCCAAATGTGTAACAACAATGCTGTCCTTACCGCCGGAGAAAAGAATACACGGATTCTGAAACTGAGCAAAGACCTCTCTCAGAATGAAAATCGATTCAGACTCAAGCTCCTTTAAATGTGTGAGATTATAGCTCTGCATTATTTCAATTTGGGTAATACCTTATCAATTAGAATTTTTATGGAATCTTCGAGAGACAGCTCGTTGGTTTTGATGTGAATGTCCGGTTTTTCAGGTGCTTCAAAAGGTGAAGTAATACCCGTGAAATCCGGAATCAACCCCGCTCTTGCTTTGGCATAAAGGCCTTTTACATCCCTTTCTTCACAAACCTCCAGGGGACAGTCTGCGAAAACCTCGATGAAGTGTTCCTGACCAACCAACTCCCTGGCAAAATGCCTGTTTTCCCGAAAAGGTGAAATAAAGGCGGTCAAAACAACAATGCCTGCATCCACAAATAGCTTGGAGACCTCAGCAATACGCCGGATATTTTCTTTCCTGCTGATCTCAGAAAAGTCCAGATCTTTGTTCAGGCCGCTCCTGATATTATCACCATCCAGGATGTAAGTGTTCAATCCCCTGTTGTGCAGTTGCTTCTCCAGGGCATTGGCTAAAGAGGATTTTCCCGATCCTGACAGCCCCGTGAACCAGATCAATTTGGGCTTATGACCATTTTTTTCGATACGGTCATCAAGAGTAACCGTGTGTTGGTGCGGAATGATATTTTCCATAGATACTGAGCATTTCTATCGCTGCCCATCCCTTACAATTTTGATTTGGGTTGCAAAAGTAAATGATTAGGTTTTAAAATTTTAATTAGAAGATACAAAGAGGCTCTCAGGTAGAGCATCTCCGGTAAGAATTCTATTTATTATGTGGGGCCCTAAAAGACAACAGATATTATCCCAGCACTTTCTTTTTAAAATATTCCAGCGTTGGTTTCAGACCTTCCGCCCTTGAATATCTTGGTTTCCAGTCCAGCACCTTGTTGGCCAGAGAAATATCAGGTTTTCTTTGTTTGGGATCATCTTTTGGCAAAGGCTTATAAATCACTTTTGACTTACTCCCTGTCAATCGAATGATTTCCTCAGCAAACTCATTGATCGTAATCTCCTGCGGGTTCCCGACGTTTACGGGATGGGGATAATCGCTTAACAATAGCCTATAAATCCCCTCTATCAGGTCATCGACATAAGTAAAAGATCTTGTCTGTGTGCCATCGCCAAAGGCAGTCAAATCCTCACCTCTCAGTGCCTGTGAAATAAAGGCCGGTAGTACACGTCCATCATCCAGACGCATCCGTGGCCCGAAGGTATTGAATATCCTTACGATCCGTGTTTCCATTCCATGAAAAGTATGGTAGGCCATGGTCAGTGCTTCCTGAAACCGCTTGGCCTCATCATACACTCCGCGCGGTCCCACAGGATTTACATTTCCCCAATACTCTTCTGTTTGCGGATGCACCAGTGGATCCCCATAAACCTCGGAAGTAGAGGCTACCAGTATCCGGGCGCCCTTGGCCTTTGCCAGACCCAAACAATTAAGCGTGCCGAGCGAACCTACTTTCATGGTCTGAATGGGCATCTTCAGGTAATCGATCGGGCTCGCGGGAGAAGCAAAATGCAGAATATATTTCACATCGCCGGAAACATGGATGAACTTGGAGACATCATGATGATGAAACTCAAAATCTTTCTCTTTAAAAAGATGCTCAATATTGGAAAGATCCCCGGTGAGAAGGTTATCCATGGCAATTACATGATAACCCTCTTTGAGAAATCTGTCACACAGATGGGAACCCAGAAATCCTGCACCTCCTGTAATAAGTACTTTTTGCTTCGTCATTTAGCTATTGCTTTCCTTCCGATACTGAAATAATCAAAACCTAACTCCTGCATTTGATCAAGTCCGTACAGGTTTCTTCCATCAAAGATGACTTTTGTTTTCATATTTTCAATCATCTTGTCAAATTCAGGGGTCCTGAAAACCGGCCATTCCGTCATGATCATCAATGCGTCGGCCTCTTTCAATGCATCGTATTCATCCTCGGCAAAATAGATCTTATCTCCGAAGATCTCCTTTACATTTTCCATGGCCTCCGGGTCGTAGGCTTTTACTTTGGCGCCAAGGCTCAGCAGGGTGGTGATGTTCTCCAATGCCGGTGCCTCCCGAATGTCATCAGTGTAAGGTTTAAATGCTAAACCCCAGACTGCAACCGTTTTTCCGGAAAGATCTCCGGAAAAATAGTTCTTTAGCGGATCAATGAGTTTCTTCTTCTGCTGATGGTTGATGTCCATCACAGAATTCAGGATCTTAAAGTCGTAATTGACCTCATTGGCTGATTTGGCCAGTGCCTGGACATCCTTAGGGAAACAGCTCCCTCCGTAACCGATCCCGGCAAACAAAAATCTTTTTCCAATCCGCGTGTCCGTGCCTACACCCTTCCGAACCATATCCACATCTGCTCCAAGCAATTCACACATGTTGGCAATCTCATTCATGAAGGTGATCTTGGTTGCCAGAAAAGAATTGGCCGCATACTTAGTGAGCTCTGCAGACCTGATATCCATAAATATCACAGGATTACCCTGCCGCACAAAGGGGGCATACAGCTGATCCATCAATTTCTTTGCCTTCTCCGTCTCAGCACCGACAACCACCCGGTCCGGCTTCATGAAATCATCTACTGCGACACCCTCGCGTAAAAACTCCGGATTGGATACGACATCAAAATCTACTTTTGCATTTTGTGCAATCTTGGCATGGACCTTTTCAGCGGTCCCCACTGGTACGGTGGACTTATCAACTATGACAGTGTAGTCTTCGAGGATTGGACCCAGGTCTTCCGCTACCTTAAGGACGTATTTAAGGTCCGCAGAACCATCTTCGCCCGGAGGCGTCGGTAGCGCCAGGAAGATGATCTTTGCGCCTTTGATACCCTCTTTCAGATTGGTGGTGAATTCAAGCCTGCCCTGGCGAATATTTCTTTCGAACAGAACATCCAAACCGGGTTCGTAGATGGTCATTTGTTTATTTTTCAGCTTGGCCACCTTTTTTTCATCGATGTCCACGCATGTCACATGATTACCCGTTTCTGCAAAACATGTTCCTGTAACAAGGCCAACATATCCTGTACCTACAACAGCTATTTTCATACTATTATTTATTTAGAATGGTGATTTGAAATCTTTAAGTTTTGGTAAATTTTGATCTTTTGTTGACACAAGGATATCCTCTAATGGAAATCCCCAGTCAATATTAATTTCTTCATCGTTATATATGATCCCCGAATCATGTGCCGGTGAATATAAATGATCAACGCCATACATAAATTTTGCGCTTGGACTTTTTACAAGAAACCCATGTGCAAAACCCCTGGGGATAAAGAAATGTTGCTTGTTTTGTTCACTCAGTATCACCGAAACATATTGGCCGTAGCTTGGTGAGTCCTTTCTCAGGTCCACGGCTACATCCAGCACTTCACCTTCAATGACGGAAACCAGCTTTGCCTGAGCAGCCGGCGGCAGCTGAAAATGCAACCCTCTCAGTACTCCCCTCGATGATTTGGACTGATTGATCTGTTTTATTTCAAAATCAATACCCGTGTGATCAAAGAATTTTTTCGAATTGAATCCTTCGTAAAAATATCCCCTGTCATCTTCAAATACCTGAGGTATAAAAAGCTTGCAATCCGGTATGTTCACTTCTTTGAATTCCACTAGCGTATGATTGAGGTTAGATATTCTCCATAGCCACTCTTCATCAGGGGTTTAGCAAGTTCTCTGAGTTGGCTCTCACTGATAAATCCCATTTTGAATGCAACCTCTTCGATGCAACCTACCTTAAGGTCCTGCCTCTCTTCAATGACCTGGACAAAATTTCCGGCCTGCATGAGTGAAGCAAAAGTACCAGTATCAAGCCACGCCGTTCCCCGGTCCAGTACCTGTACATTAAGCTTCCCCTGCCTGAGATATTCATTATTTACAGAAGTAATTTCCAACTCTCCCCGGGCACTTGGTTTAATCCCTTTGGCTATTGAAACCACCTGATTATCATAAAAGTAAAGACCAGGAACAGCAAAATTTGATTTTGGATTCGCTGGCTTTTCTTCAATAGATAAAACTTTTCCGCTTTTATCAAACTCTACGACCCCATATCTTTCGGGATCATGCACATGATAGGCAAAAACAGTACCTCCATCCACATCATAGCATGCCTGTAATTTCCTGGACAATCCAGAGCCGTAAAAAATATTATCGCCAAGGATTAAAGCCACTTTATCGTCACCTATGAATTCCTCTCCTATGAGAAATGCCTGAGCCAGACCTTCCGGTTTCTCCTGGATGGCATATGAAAACGAACAGCCGAGACCTTTACCATCTCCAAGCAACTCTTTAAATACAGGAAGATCTCTGGGTGTGGATATGATCAGGACATCCCTGATGCCTGACAACATCAAGACTGATAACGGATAGTAAATCATCGGCTTGTCATAGACCGGCAGGATCTGCTTGCTTACCGCATAAGTAAGTGGATGCAGTCTGGTCCCTGAGCCTCCGGCTAAAATTATTCCCTTCACGTTCCTTCTGTTTTATTTATAGTGTTCTTCGTAATATGACTGATAATCTCCCGATGTGACATCCTTCAACCACTGCTCATTTTGCAAATACCACTCTACAGTTGCATTTAGTCCCTCCTCAAACTGAAGAGAAGGTTCCCAGCCGAGTTCACTCTTAATTTTGGAAGCGTCAATCGCATAGCGATGGTCGTGGCCCGCCCGATCCTTGACAAAAGTGATAAGCCCGGCAGAAGTTCCTTTGGACCGGCCCAATTTTTCATCCATGACCTTGCAGAGGAGATGCACAATGTCAATATTTTTCCATTCATTGAAACCTCCAATATTGTACGTCTCGCCCGTCTTGCCCTGATGATAAATCAGGTCGATGGCACTTGCATGATCCTCGACAAAAAGCCAGTCCCTGATATTTTCTCCCTTTCCGTAGACAGGTAAAGGCTTGTTGTTCTTAATGTTGTTGATCATCAACGGGATCAACTTTTCGGGAAACTGGTAGGGACCATAATTATTTGAACAGTTGGATAGGACCACCGGAATTCCATAGGTATTCGCATAAGCCCTCACAAAATGATCTGAGGATGCTTTTGAAGCGGAATAAGGAGATTGAGGATCGTAGGGGGTGGTTTCAGTAAAAAATCCTTCATTGCCCAAAGACCCAAACACCTCATCCGTAGAAATGTGGTAAAATCTTTTTCCATTAAAATCTTTCCACACGGATTTGGCGGCGTTCAGCAAACTGACTGTGCCAAGTATATTGGTCTCAATGAACGCCAGCGGATTCTTAATGCTGCGATCCACATGAGACTCTGCAGCCAGATGAATCACTCCATCAAATTTGTAGGATTCAAACAGGGCTTCCATGGCCTTAAAATCACAGATGTCTTCTTTGACAAACCTGTAATTTCCTTCAGATTCAATGTCAGCCAGATTCTTGAGATTGCCGGCATAGGTCAGCTTGTCCAAATTGACGATGAGGTGATCCGGGTACTTTTTCACAAATCTTCTGACCACATGCGACCCAATAAACCCTGCACCTCCAGTTATTAATATGTGCTTTTGCATTAGAGAAGTTTAATCCGACGGTAATCGGCTGCAAAAGTATCCTGATTATCTGCTTTAAACACAGAATTATGATATTTTCTGACACATAATGAGGGAAATAACATTTTGTGAATAAAACAGAGAAGTAACCTACAAGAATTCGGAAGATGGTAATTTTGGACCTAATGAGTGAGGTGTTGATGCTGATAAAGAAGGATTTGAGGATTGATCTCAGGAATAAATATCCTGTATTAGGGATCATTTTGTATTTATCTGCTATCATCATTATTTCCTACATGTCATTCATGAATTACATCAAACCGGAAGTCTGGAACGCACTTTTCTGGTTGATCATTCTATTTATTTCTGTGAACGCCATCGCTAAAAGTTTTATGCAGGAAGAAAACCGCAGTTTCTATTTGTATTTTATTACTTCCCCTGTTAAAATCCTTCTTGCGAAATTAATCTACAACAATCTCTATCAGCTCGTCCTGATTTTGATCTCTTTCATCATTTTTACCATCCTTGTTGGGGCACCGGAGAATTTGAGCTTTTGGTTCTTTATGAACCTGATCTGTGGCAGCATAGGACTTGCTTCTGCATTTACCATGGTTTCCGCCATATCCGCAAAAGCCGACAACAATTCTACGCTCATGGCTGTACTTGGCTTTCCGATCGTCATCCCCATTCTGCTGATGACAACATCCATCTCCAAGCAAATCCTGTTGGGTGCCCCGGTAGGCGATATTACTTCCGACATACTTACGTTACTAAGTGTGAATATTATTATCATTGCACTCTCATTTATTCTTTTCCCATATACATGGAAATCCTGAGAATATGAACTATTTGTTGCGGACCGAGTGGTGGAAGTGGATGACTGTGGCACTTATATTTTATGTTTTTATCGGGGGCTTACTACTTCCGGTTCCCAGGCTACCAATACTCAACGAAACTATCAGGGTCCTTTACTTTCATGTACCCATGTGGTTTGGGATGATTGCACTATTCACAGCTTCGTGTATCCAGGCCATCAGATATCTTGCCAATCAGGACCATTATAAAGACACTTACAGCGTTCAGCTGGCAGAGGTTGGTTTATTATTTGGAGTTTTGGGAATGATCACTGGTATGTTCTGGGCCAATTTCACCTGGGGAGAACCCTGGAGTAACGATCCAAAACAAAACATGTCAGCCATAGCGTTGCTGATATATTTTGCTTATTTCATCTTAAGAGGAAGCATTAAGGATGAACAGCAAAGAGCAAAGATCTCTGCGGTCTATAACATTCTTGCCTTTTCCACCCTGATCCCCTTGCTATTCATACTACCCAGACTGGCTACGGACAGTCTACACCCTGGTAATGGGGGTAATCCGGGATTCAACGCCTACGATCTGGATAGCCAAATGAGACTGGTGTTTTACCCGGCCGTGATCGGCTGGGCGCTACTGGGATTCTGGTTGGCAACCATAAAGATCAGATACCAAAAACTGGCTGAAAAATAAAATGCAATGGCGAACTTGTTACAAATGATATTGGTTAGTTTTTTTAGTCTTTTACAAATTCCCATGGCGGATCAGTTCAGGCAGGAAGGAAAAATTTATGTTGTTGTTGGTGTGATATTGATCCTTTTAGTAGGTTTCTTTGTTTTTCTGTTTAGAACCGAAAGAAGGATCAAAAAACTGGAAGAAAAAGAAGACAAGAAGTGATGAAGAAAACGCACATTATCGGTTTAGTAGTGATCGCGGTGGCACTGATGATCATCATCTCCACCGCAGGAGATGCAAGTACCTACGTTTCGTTTAATGAAGCTATGGAAATGGCCGAACGTGGCAACAACAATAAGATCCATGTGGTAGGTAAATTGAAGAAAGATGGCGAAGGAAAAGTACTGGACATTGAAACCAGCCCGGACAACCGATCTTTCAGGTTTGCGCTGATAGATGAAGACAACCAGGAACAAATCGTTTACCATCCGAACCCTATGCCTACTGACTTTCTCCGATCAGAGCAGGTAGTGGTAGTGGGAGGCTATTCTGATGACCGTTTTGTTGCAGATAAGATCTTACTTAAATGCCCCTCCAAATATCAGGAGGAGGGAGCAAACCTCTAATTCCTTATGCACTATTTCATTGGTAACCTGGGCCATCTGCTGGTAATTTCTTCTTTTGTCTCTGCCATCCTGGCCACTTACGCTTTTTACAAGAATTCAAGGTCTCCGGGAAGCTGGGAAAAATTTGCAAAGGCTACCTTTTATGTTCATACATTTTCTATCATAGGTGTTTGTGTCACTTTGTTCCTGATCATCAACAACCACTATTTCGAGTACCATTACGCGTATAACTATACCTCCAAACTACTTCCCTATTACTACCAGATATCCAGTTTCTGGAATGGACAGGAAGGGTCCTTCCTGCTTTGGATGTTTTGGAATGTCATCCTGGGTGTGATCATCATTCACACCAATAAGAAGTGGAGAGCCTCTGTCATGACGGTTTTTTCTTTCACTCAGATCTTCCTCACTTCAATGATCCTGGGAGTAGTGATCTTTAATGTAAAGATTGGCAGCTCGCCCTTTATTCTCCTGCGGGATGTCATCCAGGATCCGATCTTTACTATGAATCCTGATTTTGTGCCGCAGGATGGGCGCGGACTTAACCCACTCCTTCAGAACTACTGGATGGTCATTCATCCACCCACACTGTTTCTTGGTTTCGCTTCAACAGTTGTTCCTTTTGCCTATTGTATGGGGGGGATCATGGACAAAAAATATAAAGATTGGATCCGACCTGCTTTGCCCTGGGCTCAATTTTCTGCTGCCGTATTGGGAATCGGCATCCTCATGGGTGCCTACTGGGCCTATGAGACGTTGAATTTTGGTGGCTACTGGAACTGGGATCCTGTAGAAAATGCGATTTACGTGCCCTGGCTGGTCCTCGTGGCTGGCATACACACCATGATCGCATTCAGAAAAAGTCCCACTGCGCTGAAGTCATCGATCATCCTGGTAACTGCTACCTACATTTTGATTATTTATTCCACCTTCCTGACCAGAAGCGGTATCCTGGGAAATACATCCGTTCATTCCTTTACCGATCTGGGATTATCCGGCCAGCTGTTGATCTATCTGCTTGTATTTCTTGGAATAACTATTTTCCTCATCGCGCAATCCTGGAAAAAGCTCCCCGGAGAAACTACTGAGATTTCAGCTTATTCCAGGGAGTTTTGGATATTTATGGGTGCCATTACCCTGGCATTGATGGCTTTTCAGGTGATTCTGCCAACTTCAATACCAGTTTACAACGCCATCATGGGCTTGTTTGGCATCGAATCAAACGTGGCTCCGCCGGTGGACCAGGTTGCCTTTTACACGGATTTTCAGCTATACTTTGCCATCGTCCTGGCCATCCTCTCCGGAACAGGTCAGTTTTTCTGGTGGAACAAGATGGATAAAAAGAAGCTCAAAGAATCCCTCACGATTCCCATTATCATCGCACTACTGATCTCCGGAGCAATCATCGTGCTGGCAAAGATCCAGGACCCGGCCTATCTGGCATTGTTGACCACAGCCGTTTATTCGATCGTTGCCAATGGCAAGATCCTTTTACAGTTTTCAAAATCAAACTTTAAGCTTTCCGGTGGCTCGGTGACACACATCGGAATTGCCATGATGCTGGTGGGCATTCTTTTCTCCTCCGGATACTCCAAGATCCTTTCCAAAAACAATACAGGTCTCCTCTGGAATAAGGAATTTCCGGATGAAGTAAATCAAAATAACCTGCTGCTTTTCCTGAATGAGCCCAGACAAATGGGCGAGTATGCACTGCTGTATCAGGGGATCAGAAAGAAAACGACCGACCATGGTTTTATCGACATCAACAGTGTCAGGACCACCAATCACCCGCTTAAGCTGGTGGTGACCGAGGCCGCAGTGACATCAACCGGCAAGGTCCTGAGCCCAGGAGATACCGTGGAGATCATCAATGCAGATAACAGCTACTTTGAGGTATTGTATCAAAAAGAATCCGGGAAGGAATTTACTCTGTATCCAAGGTTACAGATCAATGAGACCATGGGAATGACGGTGTTTTCTCCGGACATCAACCGGACAATAGGTGCTGACCTGTACAGTCATGTCAGAACATTCCCTGATCCTGAGCAGGAGATAGAATGGAGTGAGGAGCAATCTGTCAAGGTCACCCCCGGCACCCAGTTTTTTGTCAATGATTATGTGGCCGTCCTCAAGGATATTATGCCTGTCAATAATATTGAAGGAGTGACGCTCGGCCCTGAAGATATTGCTGTAAAGGCAGTCATAGAAATCCAGGGTGAGACCAGGACCTATACTGCTGAACCTTACTATATTATCAAAGACCGCATGGCCGGCAAAATTCCAGCCGAGGTCTATGACCTGGCGTCACGCATTACCATTCAGGAAATATTACCTGCTGAAAACAGTTTCGTGCTTGGTGTCAGCCGAACTCAAAAAGACTGGATCATTCTGGAAGCGGTTGAAAAACCCTTTATCAATATTCTGTGGCTGGGCACCTTTCTCTTTACGATTGGTTTTGGGATAGCGATCTACAGAAGATACACCGAATTCAAACAAATGCGTAACAAAGGTATGGAGTGATCAAAAAATTCAGTGAAACCATCGCTTTTTTGATTCGGTTGATAATTATTCTTCGCGATTCCTGTCTGATTATTCAAAAATAATTCAGATTTGACACGTAAATTTTACCATGATCCGCCTGCTCACCACCGACCTTCCTGGATTTATTAAAGCAAGCAGGATTCCAAGCCTGGTCATCATCTGTATTACCCAGGTTTTTACAGCCCTTTTTCTTGTCGAAAATGTTGCTGATAAATATTCGATCATCCATTCAATTAGCTTCTATTTGCTAATCGCTTCCACACTGATCGTTGCTGCGGCTGGCTTCATTATCAATGACTATTATGATCAGAAAATTGACATGATCAACCGACCAAAAAAAGTGGTGGTCGGGACCAAATTTCGGAGGAGGTTAGCGATGTTGTCTCATGTGATGCTATCATTCATTGGTATTTCCATCGGCTTCCTGCTAGACATCCGGATCGGGGCCATCCATATCTTTTCCACCCTTGGACTTTGGTATTATTCAAATCATCTAAGGCGTCTTCCCATCATCGGAAACCTCACCATTTCTTTCCTGACCAGCCTCACACTGCTGATCGTGGCCGTTTTTTTCAGGAAACATGAGCCTCTGATCTATGTCTATTCATTGTTTGCGTTCCTTACCGTCTTTGTGCGTGAGATCATTAAGGATATTGAAGATGTAAAGGGTGAGGAGGCTGCCGGCTGCCAAACCATCCCCGTGGTATGGGGGATTCGTGGTGCGAAGGTCTTTATATATCTGCTGATCTGTGGTGGAAGTTTCTTTTTGGTCACTTTCCTCATTTCTACCGAAAGTCAGCTCGTCAAATTCTACTTTATGTTTTTAATTCCGGTTTTCGGATGGTTCATATATAAATTAGCGCGCTCCGACAGGCAAAAACATTATGCCCAGCTTCGCACGATCACTAACTTGATCATTTTGTCCGGGCTGATCAGTATGTCATTAATTTAGCCGCATGATCAACATCGCAGTATTCGCTTCCGGTAGTGGCACCAACGCCGAAAACCTGATCCGGCATTTCCAACATTCGGATCGGTTCCATATTGTCGCTGTTTTTTGTAACAACCCAAACGCAGGGGTTTTGGAGAGGGCTAAAAATCTAAACACCAAAGCAGTGATCTTCAACAGATCAGATCTGAGGGATTCCATTGTTGCCTCAGAATTAAAAGATCTGAAAGTAGATGCCATTGTGCTGGCAGGCTTTCTTTGGAAGGTTCCCGACGCTCTCATCAAACGATACCCTGATAGGATCATCAATATTCACCCTGCACTATTGCCCGCATATGGCGGTAAAGGCATGTATGGAAACCATGTTCATGAATCTGTGATCAAAAGTGGCGACAAAACATCCGGTATCACCATTCATCTGGTCAATGAGCATTATGATGAGGGCAGGATACTATTTCAAAAAAAATGCCCTGTGCTGCCCGATGATACGCCGGCTACGCTGGCTGCCCGGATCCATGAGCTGGAGTATTCCTATTTCCCCGAAGTTGTGGAGGATTACTTAAGGCAAACCCTTTTGAAAGTTTGATTAATTCGTAGCTTTGCAGCTTATTTTTTCGGACCATGAGTAAAGTCAAAATTCGTTCTGCACTGGTATCGGTTTTTAATAAGGAGGGGCTGGAACCAGTCATTACGAAATTGAACGATCTAAATGTAAAAGTATATTCCACCGGAGGCACTCAAAGCTTCATTGAGGGACTGGGTGTGGAGGTGACAGCGGTCGAAGATCTGACCAATTACCCCGAGATATTTGGAGGTCGGGTGAAAACTTTGCATCCAAAAATTTTTGGAGGCATCCTTCACAGAAGAGGTCATGACCGTGACGAAAAAGAAAAGAGTCAACATGGTATTCCCGCCATTGACCTTGTGATCGTGGACCTCTATCCTTTTGAGGATACCGTAGCCGGTGGCGCTTCTCATGAGGATATCATTGAAAAAATTGATATCGGAGGGATCGCCCTGATCAGAGCGGCAGCCAAAAATTTCAATGACGTACTCATTGTAAGCTCCCGACATTACTACAACGATTTACTCGAGCTACTGGAAGAGAACGACGGATCCACTGACCTGCAGGACAGAAAACTTTTTGCAGCCAGGGCATTCGAGACCTCATCGCATTATGATTCGGCGATCTTTGGATACCTGAACCAGGATGAGGCCGTTTCTGCGATTAAGATCAGCGCGGCACACGGTGAGGCATTAAGGTATGGTGAAAATCCTCATCAAAAAGGGATATTCTTCCCTAAAAGCGAGCCTTACATTGAGCAACTGCACGGAAAAGAAATTTCGTACAATAACCTGGTCGACATAGAGGCAGCGATCCAGCTGATCAGTGAATTTGATAAGGAAACTGTTTTTGCCATCCTGAAGCATAACAATGCCTGTGGGATCTCCGTTGGACACTCGGTGGCTGATGCCTATCAAAAAGCGTTTGCAGCTGATACTACCTCAGCTTTCGGGGGTGTTCTTATCTGTAACAAAGAAATTGATGTTGAAGCCGCTGGGGCGATGAATGATCTTTTCTTTGAGATACTGATCAGCCCATCATTTACAGCGGAGGCGCTTGACGTTCTGAAATCGAAGAAAAACAGAATTCTCCTAAGGCTACTAAAGAAATGGGATGGTAAAAAAGTTTTTAAATCTCTACTGAATGGCGTGCTTGTCCAGGATTATGATGGAAAGACCGATAGGGCGGAAGATCTACGGTCAGCTACCAATGTCTCTCCCACCCCATCACAGATAAATGATCTTATCTTTGCGTCAAAAGTCTGCAAGCATTCCAAATCAAATACCATTGTACTTGTAAAAGACGAACAAATGGTAGCATCCGGTGTTGGGCAGACTTCGAGGATAGATGCGCTTGAACACGCCATTCGGAAGGCCAAATCTTTCGGGTTTGATCTCAAGGGTGCCGTCATGGCCTCAGACGCTTTCTTTCCATTTCCGGATTGTGTGGAGATCGGTCATAAGGCCGGGATCGCAGCAATTATACAACCGGGCGGATCCGTCAAAGACCAGCTCTCCATTGATTATTGCAATGAGAATGGGATCGCCATGGTCTTCACCGGAACAAGACATTTTAAACACTGAGTAAAGATTTTGAATACAAAACAATTCGTAACTTCGCGACTGAAATTTTTGACCAACTAATACATGGGGTTTTTTGATTTTTTTAACAATGATATTGCCATAGACCTTGGTACAGCCAATACATTGATCATCTATAAAGATAAGATTGTGGTGGATGAGCCATCAATCATTGCGATCGACAAGGCCACAAACAAGGTGCTTGCAATTGGAAGAGGGGCCATGCAGATGCATGAAAAAACTCACGAAAACATTAAGACCATTCGACCGCTAAAGGATGGTGTAATTGCCGACTTTCACGCTGCGGAACACATGATCAGGGGTATGATCAAAATGATCGACGGCAACAGTCAGAAATGGCTTCCTTCTTCTCACAGAATGGTCATCTGTATCCCTTCCGGAATCACCGAAGTGGAAAAGCGCGCTGTAAGGGATTCTGCAGAGCATGCAGGAGCGAAAGAAGTATACATGATCCATGAGCCAATTGCTGCAGCGATCGGCATCGGGATCAACATTGAGCAGCCTATCGGATCTATGGTCGTCGATATCGGGGGTGGAACGACCGAGATTGCGGTGATTGCCCTGAGCGGTATCGTGTGCGATCAGTCCATTCGAGTGGCCGGTGATTCGTTCAACAAGGATATCCTTGATTATATGAGAAGGCAACACAACCTGCTGATCGGTGAGCGTACTGCTGAACGTGTCAAAATAGAAGTCGGCTCCGCGCTTACGGAACTGGATGACGGACCCGAAGATTATGAAATCAGAGGCCGGGACCTGATGACCGGAATTCCCAAGGTCATTAAGATCTCTTATTCCGAAATAGCCTTTGCCATTGATAAGTCTGTTTCCAAAATTGAGGAAGCAGTTCTAAAAGCTTTAGAAATTTCACCACCCGAACTATCTGCGGATATCTATGACAACGGCATCTACCTCACAGGAGGAGGAGCATTGCTGCGGGGCCTGGATAAGCGTCTTTCAATGAAGACCAAGCTTCCTATTCATATCGCAGAGGATCCGTTAAGGGCAGTAGTAAGAGGTACCGGGCTTGCGCTAAAACTGCTCAATACTTATAAACCGGTACTAATGACCTAGGAATTTTTAAATGCGGAACTTATTAGACTTCCTTTACAGATACAGGACTTTCTGGCTGTTTATTGTATTGGAAGTTTTCTGTGCATGGTTGATCATACAGTATAATAACAGATACAACGCGTCTTTTCTAAATTCTTCGAATGCATTGGCCGCCAATATCAGTCAGGCAGCTCAAAATACTGAAAACTATTTTAAGCTGGCAGAGATTAACAGGCAGCTGCTAGAAGAAAACGAAAGATTGCGGGATTCGATCATCAGTCATCCATACGTATACTCCGGCGATGACAGTATTCAGACAAGCTATGGGGCCACCATTGCCCGGGTGATTAATAATTCATATCAAAGAAGCATGAATTTTATGACACTTGATGTGGGTGAAAATGAAGGCATTACTCCGGGAATGGGGGTGATATCGGGCACAGGAGTAATCGGACAGGTGAAATCCGTTTCGGAGCATTTCTCCACGGTAATCTCCCTGCTTCACAGAAACCTGATGGTGTCAAGTACGATCAAAAGGACCAATACGATTTGCAGCGTTACCTGGGATGGTCTCTCGCCTATTCGTGCTGAGGTTAAATTCATTCCAAAGCACATAGATCTGCAGGAGGGAGATACTGTAGTGACTTCG
Source organism: Cyclobacteriaceae bacterium (assembly GCA_965243485.1). Lineage (GTDB taxonomy): Bacteria > Bacteroidota > Bacteroidia > Cytophagales > Cyclobacteriaceae > UBA7330. The sequence continues at coordinate 1,008,191 of CBDEVP010000001.1, forward strand.
GATTATAATTCAGTATTTCCGCCGGGCATACTCATTGGAGTGGTTTCAGAAATAAATCTGAAAGAAGAAGATGTGTACTATGGAGCTAAGATCGATCTCTCCACAGATTTCACCTCCCTGACCTACGCTTATGTGATTTCAAATGAACTGAAATCTGAAAAGGACAGTTTAGAAAGCCTACTACCACAATGATCAGGGTAAATTACATATCACAGGTTAAAAATTTAGCCATCTTTCTACTTCTGCAGATACCCGTTCTGTACCGGCTGGTCTTTTTTGACATTGCTTTTGGCTTTTTTTATGCAGGATTCCTTCTCCTTCTACCCTATGGTATGAACAGAAGTCTCGTGATGCTCATTGGTCTTGCCACCGGACTGATCATCGACATATTTTCAAATACTCCAGGCATTCATGCTGCCGCCTGCGTCTTTGTTACCTTCATCAAAGATTCATGGTATAACGTTGCCAATGAACACTCCGATGATGATGTGGAGCTTACCGTGAGTGCTATTGGGTTCTGGGGATTTACAAAATATGGATTCCCTTTAATTTTTATCCACCATTGCATTATTTTTATTATTGAAAACGGCGGATTGAACAATTTTTGGTTGCTGAGTGGCAAAATCTTCTACAGCTCAATCCTAAGTTTCCTCATCATCCTGACCATTGGTTTTTTGTTAAGTTCAAGAAAGCAAAGGACATGAACCGAAGCGCGATCATTCAGATATTTATAGTGTTGGTCAGTCTTACCTTTGGGATAAGATTGCTCTCGATCCAGGTTTTTAATGAAGAGTATAAGGTTGCGGCGGAAAATAATGTCATCCAGAAAATCATTGACTACCCCTACAGGGGCCTGGTCTATGACACGGACAACAATCTGATTGTGTATAACACCCCGGTATATGACCTCATGATCGTACCCAAAGAAGTTGAATTATCAGATAGCACCAGGCTGTGTAAGCTCCTTCAAATCTCGCATGAAAGATTCATGGAGAAATACAATGAAGCAAAAATGTACTCCCCAATCCTTGCTTCTAAATTTATGGAGCAGATTCCCAATAATTTCTTTGCCAGTATACAGGATCAGCTTGTATCCTTTTCAGGATTTTATGTTCTGCCAAGGACAGTGAGGGATTACTCATCTCCAGTGATGGCCAACACCATCGGATATGTAGGTGAGGTAGACAGAAGAATGATCCAAAGAGACACAACCAATTATTACAAATCTGGCGATTTCATCGGCATTACCGGTGTGGAAAAGGAATATGAAAACTATCTCCGTGGGAAGCGTGGCACCCGGTATCAAATGGTCAATGTGCAGGGCGTCGTGAAAGGAGCGTTCAAAAATGGAGAGTACGATACCGTACCAATCCCCGGTGAAAACATTCAACTGACTATCAATATTGAATTGCAGGAATACGCGGAGAAATTGCTAAAAGGAAAAGTTGGGGGCGTGGTAGCAATAGATCCGGCCACCGGAGAAATCCTCACCATCGCGTCCTACCCTTCTTATGATCCATCAAACCTGAGTGGCCGTGACCGTGGTAAGAACTTTGTGGAAATCCAGAATGATACCCTGAAACCCCTCTTCAACAGGCCTCTGCAGGCTACCTATCCTCCCGGGTCCATGTTCAAGGTGGTTCAGTCACTCATTGCTTTGCAGGAAGGTCAGCTGGGGCATGACGAAAAGATCTATGTCGAAGGTGGTCTCATAGGTGACCTCGCCCCCTCCGGGATCTATGATGTGAGAAAAGGGATTGAAAAATCTTCCAATAACTTTTTCTTTAAGGTTTTCAAAAGAGTGATTCAGCAGGGATACGATGAAAGTGCTTTCCTGGACTCAAGAATTGGCCTCGAAAGGTGGCACAATTACGTTGATCAGTTCGGTCTGGGCCGAAAGCTCGGCGTGGATATTCCAAATGAATCATCGGGTTTTGTTCCTTCCCTGGATTACTATGACCGGCACTATGGCGAAAACAGGTGGAAATTTTCCAATATTTATTCATTAAGTATTGGTCAGGGAGAGCTCCTGGTCACACCCATTCAAATGGCCAATCTATGCGCCATTGTGGCAAACAGAGGCTACTACTACACGCCACACATCGTGAAAAGTATCGGTGGCCATCCTGTGGAAAATCATACCAGAAATGACGTGGATATAGATGAAAGGCACTTTGGACCGGTCATTGAAGGGATGGAGCTCGTAGTTAACCAGGGTTCAGGGATCCGGGCAAGAATGCCGGATATCGCTGTTTGTGGAAAAACCAGTACGGTAGAAAATCCGCATGGAGAAGACCACTCCGGTTTCATGGGATTTGCTCCGAAAGACAATCCAAGAATTGCAGTGGCCGCTTATGTGGAAAATGCCGGATGGGGTGCCAGGGCGGCGGCCGCCACGGCAAGTCTGATCATTGAAAAGTACCTCAATGGAGAAATCAAAAGAACATGGCTGGAAGACTATGTGCTCAAAGGTGATTTTGCTGATAAGAAAGTAGAGAAAAAAGAAGTGAAAAAGCGGGATACCGTTGAACTAAAGCCTGTTCAGGAAGTGGCAGCCAACTAGATGAGAGAAGACCAGCTGATATACCGGATTGACTGGATGACCGTGGTCATTTATTTTGCGCTTGTAATTGGCGGATGGTTAAGCATTTATGCGGCAGAGTATAATCCCGATGTAAATAACAGCATCTTCAACTTCAATACCAGCGCCGGCCGGCAATTTGTGTGGATCTGTACCTCTTTCGCCCTGATCACCGTCATTATGCTGCTGGATTTCAGGATCTATGAGACTATTTCCTACTTTGTTTATGGAGGGGTCATTTTATTATTGATCGCTGTATTGTTGTTCGGAAAGGAGGTAGCCGGTTCAAAATCGTGGTTCGCCATCGGAAGCTTTGAATTCCAGCCTTCAGAATTTGCAAAATTTGCGGTCTGTCTTGCCATGGCCAGATATCTTGGTAAAAGCACCAGAAAAACGTCGGATCTTCCCATCCAGGTGACTGGTCTGATGCTTTTCGTAGTACCCATGGTGCTGGTGATGCTTCAGGGTGATGCAGGAACAGCCATTGTTTTTACAGCCCTGGTTATTGTGCTCTTCAAGGAGGGGATGCATCCTATCTTTCTGATCGGGGCCATTGGGATCGCTTTCTTGTTCATCATGACCTTACTTATAAATCAGCTGGCACTGATCATTGGCATTACCATCGTGACCATCCTGATCGTCGGTCTAGTCGGTCGTTCTCTGAATAAGATTGTGGTCACGCTCATCACCGGCTTTGTAGCAGTAGCATTCGTATTCAGCGTTGATTTTATTTTGACTGAAGTGCTAAAACCGCATCAACAGAAACGAGTGATGTCGCTGGTAAACCCTAATGCCGATCCTTTGGGTATTGGCTGGAATGTAACTCAATCAAAAATAGCCATTGGTTCCGGGGGATGGATCGGGAAAGGATACCTTGAAGGCACGCAAACAAAATTTGATTTTGTGCCAAAACAAACAACTGATTTTATTTTTTCTACCATCGGTGAAGAGCAGGGATGGATAGGAAGCATTTTGCTACTGGCGGCATTTACTGCTTTGCTGGTCAGACTGATCTCACTGGCAAACCGGCAAAAGTCGCCCTTTGCCAGGATCTACGGGTTTGGTGTCGTTTCTATCCTTTTTATACATTATGCTCTCAATATTGCCATGACCATCGGGCTTTTTCCGGTAATTGGTATACCCCTGCCTTTTTTTAGTTATGGAGGCTCGAGCCTTTGGGGATTTACCATTCTGCTTTTTGTCTTTCTTAAGCTAGACGCCAACAGGATGCAGGTACTTCAGAGGATGTAGCGATACTTATCTGAATCTCCTGAAAACTACTTTGAGCAATTCCTTTACCTCCATACCATTCATGTTCCAGGAATACTCCCCGGCATAGTTGGAGACCAGCATTTCAACCGTCTCATCGAAAGAATTACAGCTTTCAATTTTTTCTACAGCCTCCAGGAAAGTTTCCTTATCCCCACCGAATAGCTCAGAAGTAAACATATACTCCTGATTCACAGAAACAGCTTCCAGGATCGACGAGATTTTCTTTTGCTGGTGCTTTGCCGCAACGGATATCTGATCCTCCTTGTACTGATCATGCAGTGTCTCCTGGCTTTTTGCGTACTTTTGATTTACAGAATCATCAGGGTCAGTGGATTCCTCCTCATCCGGTTCCTCCTGAATGATGGTATGGCTGTCATCGGTTTCTTCATCCTTTGCCTCAACCTCCGGCTGTTCCTCCGGAAGATCTTCTGTTTCTTCAGTATCCTCTTCCTGATCAGGGACCATGTCTGCGGGCGCCTCCTCCAGATCTGCCTCAGCTTCAGTATCTTCAGCCTCCAGTTCGTTCGCATCGGCCTTAAGTTCCTCCTCAAAGAGCGCTTCTTCAGAAATCGAAGACACCTGGCTCAATAATTCCAACTCTTTACCAATGGTGGAAGTGGTCGATTTCTGATCCATTAACCGGGTCCATTCGTCCATGAATTCGCTGATCTTAGCCTCTTCCTTTTCTTTCAATAAGTATGTGAGGTCCTCCTGATAGATCCTGAAATATTTTGCAAGCGTCTTGATGCCTGCGACCTGCCTGATACCACGCTCCTCTACTTCATCATTCAGCACCTGACCAGGAAATACCAGCCAGTGCACAGTAAGTGTAACCGCCTCGGATATCAAAGGCTTCAAATCATCTTTGTTCACCTCAATGTGCTGCGAAAGCACGTTCATGAAAGTATTCAACGCTTGCCTAACCTCTTCGTGCTGGTAATCAAAATAGGGGCTTTCCAGCTTTTTGATCTCATTTTGCCATTGACCATAAAGCAGTTTAAGGATAAAAAAATTTACCTGTTTTGAGGGAGTAAGCGTGAGGATTCCCTTACCGGTGACGTTTTCTTCATCTGCAATATTTGAAACAACCGCATTTGCGAAATTCTCTGAATAATCAAGTAAAAACCGGGCATCTATTCTTTTTTCCATCTTGGAAGTGAGTGTTTGAGCAGGAACATTCAATCAAAGTAAAGCTATTTATTGTGGTTCTAAAACGAAAGATCAATTGATTATTTTGCGTTATTCAAAAGGATTGGCTGTGAAGTAAGGCCGATCAACTTAAATTTGATCCATTAGCTGATTACCATGTTCGTCGAACCACAAATTGTCAACAGGAAACCCAACAACACAGGATGGATCGAAGTGATCTGCGGCTGTATGTTTTCCGGCAAGACCGAAGAACTGATCAGAAGGATAAACAGAGCACTCATCGCCCACCAAAAAGTGGAGATCTTCAAGCCCCAAATTGAAAAAAGATATCACAAGACCAAGGTGATCTCACACAATGAAAGAGAAGTAACTTCAACACCTGTTGGATTTGCGAATGACATTTTGCTGCATGCGCACAAATGTGATGTAGTTGGTGTCGATGAAGCACAGTTTTTTGACGACACTATCATTGAGGTGGTCAATAAACTTACCTGGCAGGGAAAGCGTGTAATTATCGCCGGACTGGACATGGATTTCAAAGGTCGACCTTTCCACCCCATGGATCAGCTCATGGCCATGGCAGACTTCGTCACGAAAGTTCATGCCATTTGTATGGATTGCGGAGGGATTGCCACATTCTCTCACAGGAGAACCAAGTCTAAGAAAACAGTTGTACTGGGTGAGAATGACATTTATGAAGCACTTTGCAGATCATGTTTTTATGCAAAAAACAGGACTAAGTAGTTTTCTCTTCCTTCTGATCCATTTTGCTTTCGCTCAGGATATCCCTTTGGAAACCTGGCGAACACACTTTAGCTATCGCCAGGTCAATCACATGGTCCAGGCTTCAGATAGGATTTTTTGTGCGGTGGATAATGCTTTGTTTTACTACGATCTCAATGATAACAGTATCCGGAAACTCACGAAGCTAAACGGACTCTCCGATGTAGACATTACTGCGCTTGCATACAGTGAGGAACAGGATTTGCTCGTCATAGGCTATTATTCAGGTGGTGTGGACCTGATTACAACCGACGACATAATATCGGTAGATGATTTCCGAAATACCAACCTCGTAGAAGATAAAACCATCAGGGATATCCAATTCTGGAATGAGGATATACTGGTGGCCACATCCCTGGGAATCATTGTCATTTCCAATCGGAACTATGAGATTACCGAAAATTTCCGGTCCATCGGATTAAATGGTACAGATGTTTCGGTCAACCACTTATTTGTCAAAGGCGATTCACTTTTTGCCATTACGAATCAGGGTATCCAGGTAGGAAATCTCGATGATAATCTGCTCGACTTCAATAACTGGTATTTCTTTTCAGAGACACAAAGCCAGATAAATAAACACTTGGGTACCTACAATGATCAACTATTCAGCATCAAAAATGATACTGTTTTACTATCATTAACCAATGGTCAATGGGAAGAAATGGGTATCATTTTTACTGATCCGGTAGTCTCATTAAAAGCGTCCTCTGAATTATTGATTGCCACTGCTAATGCGATCTATGCATCTGATGGTTCTCTGGCTGAAACAGCGGCAGATCCCAGAGGACAACCAATCAATGATTTTGTTTTTAATGGACAATTTTGGCTTGGGACAGAGACGGGACTCATACCGCCGTTTCAGACGATTGAAGAGATCGTGCCTGATGGTCCAATGTCAGATCAATCGACCAATATTGTTTTTGAAAATGGTAAGATCTACCTCTTTTACGGACCTTCCCCTGAAAATTTCACCGGAGGTACTGATCTGTTGGGTTATGATACTTTTGACGGTGAGCACTACCATTACCAGCTAATCGACGGATTCTACAATCTATCGGACGTCGCTCACTATAGTGGAAAAACCTATTTTTCCTCCGTTGGATCCGGCATCTTTATTGAAGAGGATGATCAGATTCTTGATCACACCAACAGCTCCCTCAGCAACAGCAAAAATGCTATAGGGCCGATCATTACGGATCTGGAGGTGGTGACTGATAAGTTGTGGATGTCCTCCTACGACAATGAGAATCCGATTGTCAGCATAGATGACGGTGGTTTAATTGAGAATTACTCCGAATCGCTGCCTGGCACAGATTCACCCTTAGCGCTCAGGTCCTCTGAGAACGGCTTGCTTTTTATTAAAAACTCTTTGTCAGCAGGTGGAGGGGTTATTGCATTTGATCCTGATGGAACAGGCCTGCGCTTATCCACATCCAATGGCTTGCCATCCAATGAAGTGAATTCAGTGGTTGTAGACCTCGAAGATGTATGCTGGATCGGCACGAGTGAGGGACTGATCACTTATCCCGATGCTTCTTTTCTATTGGAATTTACACAGGCTGTGCAACCAGCCTTTGATAATACGTTACTTTTTGAAGACGACGAGATCACAGCGCTCGCCTATGATGGGGGCAACAGGATCTGGATAAGTACCTCCTCCGGTTTATGGGTGATCAATGCTTCGCTCACTGAGATAGACCACCATTTCACTACAGAAAACAGCCCCCTGCCATCCAATAATATTAATAAGATGGCCTATGATGACCGGAGCGGCGAAATGTATATTCAAACCGAAAAAGGGTTAGTCTCATTCAGGAGCAGCTCCTCTGCAGAAAAAGACAATTACGATGAGGTCTCGATCTTCCCCAATCCTGTCCGGCCGGGGTATTCGGGACTCGTAGGCATTACAGGGCTCAGATACGATACTTTTGTAAAAATCACTAATATCAATGGAAAGCTGGTGAGGGAGCTCGAAACAAATGGGGGAACAGCCTCCTGGGATCTGCTGGATTACAACCAGCAAAAGGTAAGTTCAGGTGTATATGTTGTTTTTACATCAACTACCGATGGAGAAGAGAGATTTATCGGGAAAATAGCAGTCATAAACTGATGATCCGGAAAACAAGAGGCATAGTCATCCATTATATCAAGTACCAGGATACCTCCATCATCGTAAAGATCTTTACTGAGGATTTTGGCCTTGTCCCCTTTATTGTAAACGGTATCAGAAGCAGCAAATCCAAACGCAGCATGGGCTATTTTCAGCCATTTTCTCTCCTTGAGCTGGTTGCTTATGTGAAAAGCGGAAGAGACATTCAAAGATTGTCGGAATACAAATATCTCAGAATGACGCCTTCCATCACCAGCGACATAAAAAAATCATCTATTGTACTTTTTCTGTCGGAGATTCTGGGAAAAGTCTTACATCATGAAAAGGGCCATCAGCACGAACTTTTCGAATTCCTTTTCCAAATGGTGCTCCTTTTTGACAACATTCATGAAGGCATTGAAAATTTTCATCTCTATTTTCTCATTCATCTATCACCACACCTCGGCATCGGAATTTCTGACAGTGATGGTCTCCTGGAATCCATGGAGGTGGCCTTTACAGATCGTGGCACAATGAACCTGATCTCCCGGCTACTTCATGCCGATACGGATCTTGCCATCCATTCTTCCGGGAATCACCGGCTTAAGGCACTTGAGTTGCTCATCCAATACTACGAACATCACGGGATCTCTATGGGCGAGATAAAATCTCTGAAAGTGCTACACCAGGTATTCAGCTAATGCCTGACGGTACAAAAAATCAGGAGAATGGCTGAGTGATGGTCAGCTGTTTATGCAATATTTTATTGAAGCTTATTTCTGCAACCCTAAAAGTAATTTGTGATTTGATTTATTTTTGATCCAAACCAAGCAAATGAGCAAACATTTATATTCCCAGATCCCATCACTCGACCTGCTAGACTTCACTCATGGCGATCCAAAAAAGAAAAGAGCATTCGTTGAAGCCCTGGGTCAGGCCTATGAAAACATCGGCTTCGTTGCTATCAGGAACCACGGACTTTCCCAGGAACTTACAGATGCATTGTATGATTCAGTGAAGCGGTTTTTCAACCTGGAAGACGAAATCAAACAAAAATATGAAAGGCCGGAATTATTTGGTCAGAGAGGGTATATCAGTAAGGGGAGAGAAAAAGCAAAAGACCGGAATACCGGCGATCTGAAGGAGTTTTTCCATGTGGGTCAGCCCGCAGAAAACAAACCAGATGATTACCCTGAAAATATCTGGCCTGAAGAAGTGCCGGAGTTTAAAGACCTTACGATCAAAGCCTTTGAGATACTGGAGCAGGCAGGCATCCAAATGCTCCGAGCCATTGCGATATTTCTGCAACTGGAAGAAAATTATTTCGATCATAAAGTGAATAAAGGGAACAGCATCCTGCGACAGATCCACTATTTCCCTATAGAAAATCCGGAGATGATTCCGGTAGATGCCGTGAGAGCAGCAGAGCACGGTGATATTAACCTAATCACATTACTGATGGGAGCAAGTGCGGACGGCTTGCAGGTCCTGAGACGCGATGGTCAGTGGATACCCATCACCGCCCTTCCGGATCAAATTGTAGTCAATGTGGGAGACATGCTTTCACGACTGACCAACAACAAGCTCAAGTCCACCATCCACCGCGTAGTGAATCCACCCCGGGAATTGATGAAAACTTCGAGATTTTCCATTCCTTTTTTCATGCATCCGATCTCGGAGATGGATCTTTCCTGCCTGGAAAATTGCATCGATGAACAAAATCCTAAACAATACCCCGATATAACTGCTGGCGAATTTCTTAACTTACGGTTAAGAGAAATTGGGCTAAAGGCATAAATGACTTTTAGGACCGTACGATATTTTATTTTCCTAAGAGATGTACTCATCCTGTCAGTGACCTCTTTTGGCGGTCCACAGGCTCATTTGGCGATGTTTCTGGACATGATGGTAAAGAAACGCGGATACCTGAGTGAACAGGACCTGATCGAATTATATGCACTTTGTCAGGTATTGCCCGGACCGACCTCCACACAGACTATCACCGCCCTGGGTTTCAAGATCGGAGGGCCGGGACTGGCTTATCTTACCCTGCTTGCCTGGATGCTCCCTGCGGTTACCATCATGATCACACTGGGAATATTCATGACGTACTTCCAGGAAATGAATATCTCACTCGATTTTCTCAAATTCATTCAACCCATCGCAGTGGGCATTGTCGCCTATTCCTCTTACCGGATCAGCAGTAGTGTGGTGTCTACAAAGACGGGGTTCTTCCTGATGTTTATCTCCGCTTTTGTAGCTTATATCTTCAGATCGCCATGGACCTTCCCGATCATCCTGCTTTTTGGTGGTTTTGTCACTGCCTTTAAGTTCAAGCAGCAGCCGATAGAAGAAAAACACAGGATCAAGATCAACTGGTCCAATTTCATCCTGTGGATCTCTGTATTGATCTTTGCTGCCATCCTGGGAGGGATCACCAAATACCTTCCGATCAGGCTCTTTGAAAATTTCTACCGGAACGGATCCCTGATCTTTGGCGGAGGCCAGGTGCTTGTACCCCTACTATACACAGAGTTCGTAGAATTTAAGAGATACCTGACCTCAGAGGAGTTCTTATCCGGGTATGGCTTTGTACAGGCACTTCCTGGTCCGGTGTTCTCATTCAGTGCCTATGTAGGAACCCTCAGCATGCGGGATTATGATTTGTGGGAACAAATCCTTGGGGGTGTGATGGCTACTGCCGGCATCTTCCTGCCGGGAACATTCTTTATATTTTTTGTGAGCCGCTTTTGGGAAGAACTTAAAAAATACCGTGTGGTCAAAGCCTCTCTGGAGGGGATCAACGCTGTAAGCTCTGGCCTGGTGATCGCTGCCACCTTCCTGTTGCTGGAACCCATCTCGCAAACTACGCTGAATTATTCAATCATCATCACCACGATCTGCCTGATGTTCTTCACAAAAATCCCGACCCCTTTTATTGTGATCATTGGCCTGATCACCGGGATCATCTTTAAATAAAAAAACCCGACCTGGTGTGGATCGGGCAGTGGAAAAAATATTATTTGTGATTTATTGCTCTGCAGGAGGTGTAATACCTAACTTTTTCAACACCAGATTGGTGATGTCATCCTGCTCCCTGGCATAAAGCATAATGTCCAGTCCCGGAGCACCCAGATTGAATACATGCGAGTATCCATTCTCTTTGGCCACTTCTTCAATCGCCTTACCAATTTTTTCATAAACAGGTCTCAGCAATTCCTCTTCTTTTTTCCTGATGGATTGCTCCGCTTCCTGCTGGAATTTTTGAAAGCTCTGTTGCAGTGCAGTTAATTCCTGCTCTTTATCAGCCCTGATCAGCTCATCCCATGAGGCGGCATTGGCCTGATAGTCAGCCATTTTAGTTTCAAACTCCTTGGCCTTAGCCTGCAACTGGTTTTGAAGGACGTTTTGACGGCTCTTCAGGTCAGCTTCTATCTGCTTGGCTTCAGGAAGCTGATTTAAGATATAATCCGGCGTCGTATAACCTATCTTCAGGCCACCCTGTGCTGAAGCTCCGAATGATACTGCAGTCAGGGCTATTGCTATGATCCATAATTTAGTCTTCATAATCTTTCATTTTGAATTATTCTAAGTTCCGTAACCAAAATCGTTCCGAAACCTCATTGTTTGCTAATTATTTTCTGCGTCTTTATTTTCTCCTATTCCCAGATCTTCAATCACATAGTCCGTATAATCATGAACCGGATTGGTATAAATCATCACTAATTCACCTGATTTATCAAAAACGATCTCTAACCGGTTATTTTTTGCTACTCTCTCAACAGCCTCAAATACCCGGTCCTGGACAGGTTTAATCAGTTCCTTTTTCTTGAGGAAGTACAGTCCGTCAGATCCGAAGATCTGTCGCTGAAACTCCTTCACTTCTCTCATTTTTCGGTCGATCTCCTGCCTTCTCTCTTCCTTCAACTCAGCCGTGAGCAGGACCTCCTCCGCTTTTAAGGCTATTTCCATCTCCTCTACTTCTTTCAGCTTTTCCTGGATCTCGACCTCCCACCCCTTGGCAAGCGTTTCAATCTCAGCCTGCGCTTCCTTGTATTCGGACATCCGGCTCAATATGTATTGAGTATCCACGTATCCGAATTTTTGGGCAAAAATATCATTTATCCCAAAAAGAAAAAGAAAATAGAAAAATGGGATGATCCTTTTCATCATTTATCGGATTTGCTGACCAAGTGAGAAATGGAATTGCGACCCGCTTACATCAAGCTGTCCCGGTGCCGGATCAAGTCCGTAACCCCAATCCAAACCAAGTAAACCGAAGGCAGGCATAAAGATCCTTACCCCTAAACCTGCTGATCTCTTCAGCTCATAAGGATTGAATGTACTGAAATCCTGCCAGTTATTCCCTGCCTCAAAGAATCCCTGCACATAGATCGTGGCGGAAGGGTTAAGTGAAACAGGATACCTCAGCTCCATCACATACTTGGAAAAGATCGTACCTCCACGTAATCCTTCAGGATCCACCGGAGTCAATGAATTGTTTTCATAACCTCTCAATCCGATGATGTCCGTTCCCAACAGGAAGTTTTGCCCGGTCAGACCGTCACCACCCAGCTGGAATCGCTCAAAGGGACCAACACCCACTTCATTGCTGTATGAGCCGATATAACCGAAGTGGGCACGTGGTGCCAGCACAAGGTCTCCGATCAGTTTCAAATAATATTTTGCATCAAAATTCCACTTATGATATTCCAGCCATCGATACCTGGTCTCATTGGTGGCATTCTCATAATCAATGTCATTAAACAAGGACAATGGAGGTGTAAAAGAAGCACTCAATGACACGGCAGAACCGGATCGCGGATACATCGGGCTATCGAAGGAATTCCTTGCGATAGTCGTATTAAATATCACACTGTTGGATACACCGGTAGAAAATCCAAGGGAATTACCGTAGTTAAAAAGATCATATTTCTGGTACTGCAGGTAATTGCTAACTGTGAAGAAGTCGTCGGGCCATCTGACGTTCCTTCCCAGCGATACGGTAACACTCGACACCTTAAGTGACCCGATAAAGTCGCTGGCATTGAAGAAGCTCTGTCGCAATCTCGAAACGGAGTGACTGAAGCTCACGCCAAAATTATTTCGTCTTTTTCCTCCCAACCAGGGTTCATTGAATGAGATGGAGTAGCTCTGGAAGCTTCTTCCGTTGGCCTGCAAACGAACGGAAAGCTTTTGGCCGTCACCCATAGGAAGTGGTCTCCATTTGTCAAAATGAGGGATATTCTTCATGGAGAAATTATTGAAGCTTAAACCCAACGTACCCACGAAACCAAAGACTCCGCCCCATCCACCGGAGAGTTCGATCTGGTCATTAGGCCTTTCCACCAGTTGCCACTCTATATCGACAGTTTCATCCACCGGATTGGGTCGAACATCAGGATTGATCTGCTCGGGATCAAAATAGCCCAGCTGGGAAAGCTCACGCTGGGTCCTGATCAGCTCCGAACGATTAAACTTCTGTCCGGGAATGGTTCTCAATTCACGGTAAACCACATGGTCGTTGGTCTTGTCATTACCACTGATGGTGACTTCGTTGATGGTAGCCTGAGGCCCCTCTTTCATCCTCATTTCGAGATTTACTGAGTCACCGTCAAAGCCTACTTCAATCGGATTGATCTGGAAAAACAAATATCCATCATCCATGTACAGACTACTTATGTCCGCACCTGTCGGATTGAACTGGAGTCTCTTATTCACAAGCTCAAGATCGTATACATCTCCCTCATCGATACCCAGCACCCGCTCGAGCGTTTCATCGTTGTACACGTAGTTGCCCGACCAGGTAATGTCTCCGAAATAGTATTTCTTGCCCGGATCAACCACAAAATCGATATTTAAGTGCTTATTGTTGATACTGTACACTGAGTCGGAAACGATCTCTGCATCACGATAGCCTTTGGACTGGTAAAAGGAGATCAACAATTTCTTGTCATTCTGATATTCGGAGAGAATGTATTTCGAGGATTTGAAAAAATTAACATTTACATGTTCGGCGACGTATTCCTTCAGTTGGTCTTCGTCTACCTTTTCTCTATGTGTGATGAAGTGGAAGAGGTTTAAGGGATTTAGCAAATTCAGTGTCTTGGCCAGGAGATCCTTCGGTAGATTGACCCGGGGCAACTCGCCCGTCTTCTTGAGCTTACTCCTCAGCTTGGCTGAGGTGAAGATGGTGTCTCCCTCAAAATTGATGTTTTTGATCTTAACCTTTTTGCCTTTATCCACGATGATCCGGATACCTGCCCCATTGTTGATCGCGGTATCCTGCTGTGGAACTACTTTTACCTGGGCATTCAGGAAACCCTTACTTTCAAAGTACTTCTGGACGGTCAGCTCGGTATTCTTTACAGTCACATCTGTCAGGATACGGCCTTTGGAGAGATCAACTTTTTCTTTAAGCTCACTTTCCTGGCTTCGGTTGACTCCTTCAAACTCATAATTTACCAGTCTGGGACGTTCTGTCAGCTCGATTTTTAGCCAGATCCTGGATCCTTCGACTTTACTTGCGTAGATATTTACATTTCCGATGATCCCCTGTTTCCATAATTTTTTGATGGCCATGGAAATGTCATCTCCGGGGATCTTGATCTTATCGCCCACTTTCAGGCCGGAAATGGAGATCAGGGCATTATTATCCAGGAACTGCACGCCGGTTACTGTGATCTCGGCAATCTCATATTCCTTTGGGTTGGAATAATTGATCGACAATCCACCCTGATTGTCGTCTGATGGCGACTGCGTCTGCCTTCTTCCAAAATTGATCTGAGCTGTGGCTTCCTGAAACAGTGCCACTAGAATTAATAAAAGTAGAAGATTACCCTTCATCCAACTATACATTGATTTGTTCACTAATCATTCCAAATCTTCTTTCTCTCTGCTGGTAGGACACGATGCCTTCGTAGAGATCCTTCCTTCGGAAATCAGGCCATAATACCTCTGTAAAAAACAGCTCTGTGTAGGCCATCTGCCAAAGTAAAAAATTGCTTATTCTCATCTCCCCGCTTGTTCTTATCAACAATTCAGGGTCCGGAAACTCCGCTGTGGATAAGTGAGCCTGAAAGACTTCATTTGACAGCTGATGCTCCATCAATTCGCCGCTTAGTATCTTTTTACTGATCTTCCGAGAGGCATTGAGAATATCCCACCTGCCGCTGTAATTCAGTGCCAGGATCAGATTCAGTCCAGTATTGCCACTGGTCCTTTCCTGAATATCAAGAAGCTTTTCCCTCGCATTGGCCGGGAGCGCACTTATTTCCCCAATAGAATGAAGTCTGATATTATTTTCCATCAGTGTACCATACTCCTCATTAATTGTAGAGACAAGCAGCGACATCAGTCCGTCCACCTCCACTTTGGGACGGGACCAGTTCTCAGTAGAAAATGCATATAGGGTCAGGCATTCGACCCCCAGTTCGGCGCATCCCTCACTTACTTCCCTCACGGCCTTTATAGCATTCCTATGACCAAAGATCCTCGCGGCACCTTTCTTTTTTGCCCATCGGCCATTGCCATCCATGATCACGGCAATATGTCTCGGAAGATTCCCTAAATCTATTTGCTCCTTTAATCCCATAAAAGGCCTAAAATTCCAGTTTACAAAGGTGTATTATTTTTTGCTTATGACCTTTGCAAATAAAGATTTTAACTGATTTTAACGTGAAAAAAGCGAATTATTTGGTCTGTATGAAAACGGACAGGGAATGTCGTACATCACATAGGTCAGGCTAACAGCCGTGAAGAAATACCAGTCGTTGGTAACCGGATCCCCATACTGATAGTCTTTGATGATCTGCTCCCCGTCACCAATTCCATCTAAATAGTCAAAAAATGTTTTTCTTGCCCCCACCTCAATACTCAGGCAAAATTGCTTGGAAACCATTTTCTTAAATCCCGCTCCCATCGGGATCACAGGCTGCAGTTCACTGAATTGTGCATTGGTCATGTCCGGATTCCCCAGCTTCGTCACGCCGAATCCCATAAATACAAATGGAGACCAGTCAATATAGGTATCAGGTCCTCTGAAATCCAGAAAATGATACTCAGCAATCGTACCCAGCTCAAAGAAACTTTGGTTAAACTCATGTATTCTTTGTCGACCCAGCGCGTCGGCCGGGATTTCATCATTCCCACTGACCTGTCCGTAGGCCAGAGAAAATCTTACCGTAGCAAATTCAGAGAAGTTGAGCTTATAAAGGGCCTGCCCGCCCAATTTGGACTGGCCAATCCTGGGATAACCATTCAGATCACCCAAATAGTTGAATGCACCCACTCCCGCACCAAATTCTATGAACTGGGCTGAAGCACTCAAGACAGTAAATGTCAGCAGACAAATGGAAATTGATCTCTTCAAGACTTATCTCATCTTGGAGTTTAACGCAGATTTTGGATAAATAAGATATGTAAACCGAAGAGTTGTCATAAAAATCATGTCATTTTGATCAGGATTACCCCTGATAGACCCATCGACACCGGTTCCATTGGTCCCATTCACAATATAAGTTTCACCGCTTGGATAAGTGATGTTGATATTATTCAGATCCTGTATCCGCGCCAGGTCATTCCATACTGCTATGGGTTCGACAGATCGGTCAGACATGATCCGGGCCAGTGGATCCTCGAACCTGTCAAGGTCCACATATCTGCCACTGACATCGTCAATATAGTCGGTAAAAATAAATCGATACCCAAACTCAAGACCAACATCAAAGGGGCCAGGTAAGGCCAGGCGCACCCCGACCGCTACAGGAATTGTCAGCTGGAACTGGCTGTAAGGTTCAACTCTCCGGTCGGCTAGAAATTGCCCTTCTGTACCTAGTGGTCTCAGGCTGATCCATTCACCACTTTGCTGCAGTTCGTTGGTAGTATTGCCCGACTGGTAATCATAGAGTGGCACCTTGCCTTTCGGATCATGATGAAACACCCCTAATCCCACAAACACAAATCCATTGATGATTGGCCTGGACGAAATCCCCCCATGAAGTTGTGAGATATAATAGGTCAAACCAAATTGCAGTTCTTTGATATCATTTCTGAAGGATAAATTCCGGGTATATCTGGCAACAGATTTGGAATCATTGGGATCGGAAGTAAAGTCATCTCCTTTGATCCTTCCCCAGCTAAGTCCCGTCCTCAGAGCGAGGTTTGGGCGGAATCTGTACTCGGCCGAACCACCAAAACCAGGTCTTGTAAAACTGATGTCTGTACTTCCGGCACGACTGATAGGCGCCAGATCACCAAAATAGTTCAGCGCATTCACATTAAAAGAGACTGAATAGTAGGGTTTGAACTGTCCCTGGGCAAATCCCGTGTAGTGAGAAATGATCCGGTTGGTAGCCTTTCTTCTTTTGTACTTATTGGTTTGTGCTTCTGCCGTAATCGATATCACCAGCGATATAAAAATCGTTACAGCCAGGACTTTATTCAGCTTCATTCTTTAAAAATATAGTTCGTATGTAGCACACGGCTGGTTAGTCCGGTCCGTAAATTTAATTCCTCTTATCTAAACCCCAAGTTAATTTTGTCCTTAATGTGTCTAAAAATGAGATCCCTTTGATCCTTATCAGCCTGGCTGAGAAGTCTGCTTTGCATACTGACAGCGATCTGGTATGATCAATGCTTTCCGACCTTGAGTCCAGAGATACCAAAAATGACTGATTCTTACTTTCAATCTTAAAATCCAGTTTGCTGTCTTCGGAGATGATCAATGGCCTTACATTCAAATTGTGCGGACTCACCGGAGTAATAATGAAATTTTTTGTGTGAGGCATAATGATCGGACCGCCGCAGCTTAAAGAATAACCCGTTGACCCTGTAGGCGTGGAAACCATAAGTCCATCTGCCCAATAAGTGTTCAGGTACTCTCCATCCAGATAGCATTTGACTACGATCATACTGGAGGTATCCTTCCTAATGATGGAAAATTCATTCAGCGCGTAGTTTTTCCCTTTAAACAGGTCATCATCTGTATCAAAGCGTAGCAGGGTCCTCACATCAAAATCATACTCTTCCCTGAAATAAAGATCGAGGGCTTCATTCAGGTTATCCTTTGAGATGGTTGCAAGAAAACCCAATCTTCCGGTGTTAATTCCCATGATAGGTAATTCCGAGCTGCCTACATGCGTTATGGTTTCCAACAGCGTGCCATCGCCACCCAGACTCGCAATGAACTCAAAAGCATCCATGTTGGACCCGGGCCTGTACTCCGGAAATTCATTCAGTGCAAGATCATTATTCTTTTCTTTGAAAATAGAAGAAACACAGATCTCGAGTTGTTCTTTTTTGAGTCGTTCGATAAAGGTTTTTACCGCATGGATTGATTTTTCATCGATCCGGTGACCATGGATAGCTACTTTAGGCATAGCTACAATTTGATGTATCGCATGAGGATGTCAATCCTTTCCTTGTCGTCGAGTGTGGCAGCGGTCGTATTGAAGGCATTCTCGACCGAATATCCGTTGTTTTCCAATGTTGAAACGATCTGAGATACATTTTCCTTGTTGATTTTCAGCGTCAGGGAGACTTTGGCGGGGTCTTCGTCATTCGGTGCCAGATAAGAACTTAGTATCTTGGCTTCATTGGATTCGACAATGCGGCTGATCTCACTCAAGGAATAATCCTGGATTTTGAGTTTGAGGATCAGAATGGCGCCGGGGGTACTCACTGAGGAAGACTTAGCAAAGATCTCCACAACATCTTCTGTGGTAATCACACCCATGTATTGATTCAGACTGTCGACCACAGCCACTAATCTGAAGCCCTCCATATTGGATGTCTTCAATACTTCATAATAGTGCTGATCTTCATATACCACACAGTCTTTGCCGACAAGGGGGTATTCGATCACGGTGTCATATTTCAACTCATCATTGAGCAGCATTTCTTCATCAAGAAACCCGATGAAGCTATTACCATCTACCACGGGCAGTTCACCCAGTCGCAGCTCATCCATCCAAAGTTTCGCTTTCGAAACTTTATCCGAAGGTTTCAGCGGTGGCACCATATAGTTGATCAGATCCTTGGCAATCATACCAGTACTTCTTTCTTCAAAAATTCTTCTACAAGGATATTAAATTCTTCAGGTTTTTCCATCATTGGTGCATGACAGCATTCATCAATAAATCTCAATGTGGAATTAGGTATCAATTGATTGAATTCGTGCGCCACGATGGGAGGTGTGATTGTGTCGTTCAACCCCCAGACCAATAAGGTCGGTGCTTTTATCCTCGTGATCTCCTTAGCCATATTGTTTCGCTGTGCGGACTTGGCAATCGCTACGATATTTAAACACTTGGGAATACTTTTTGTTGTCTCGAAGACATCATCAATCAGCTCTTTGGTAGCTGTTTTTGGATCATAAAAAGTGTACTTCACCCTTTCTGCGACAAATTCATAACTTCCTCGTTTAGGAAATGAAGCACCCATCGAATTTTCAAACAATCCAGAACTACCCGTAAGGATCAGCGAACGCACATTGTCTTCATTATTGAGCGTGTAGATCAAACCAATGTGACCGCCCAAAGAATTCCCAATGATGTTAAGGTTCTTCAGTCCCTTCAATTTCACAAAATCCTCTACATACTTATTCAGTGATTCAAGCCCTGCCTGCCTTACAGGCATCGTATATATGGGCAACAAAGGAATGATCACCCTGTAGTCTTTAGAAAACCGGTTGACCACAGCATCCCAGTTGCTCAGGGCACCAAATAGACCGTGAAGCAACAACAGCACTTCACCCTCGCCTTCATCGATGTAATCAAAACCACTGTCTTTTTTAATGTCCATGATGACTAAACATAGTTAAAAGAAAGCAAAAAGGTATATAGTTCCCTTTGCTTTTTACTGATATCATCCATCGAATCAATCATATCCCGGATAAATGGCAGTATTTCCGCCATCCAGGTAAATACCGCAGGTCCGATATGCTTGATCCACGGAAAAATCACTGAGCTGTTCATCTGGGTCTCGGAAAGTCTTAACCCGATGGAATCCAATACCCAGAAAAAAACACTGAGTATGAAAGCCCATTTAAAAATAGATGCCAATCCGCCTAAAATATTATCAAAGAATCCAAGGAACGTAAGATCAACAGCTTTCTTAATGATCCTGGCCAATAAGTTTACCCCAAAAATTACGCCAATAAACACCCCGATGAAGACAAATACCGTGATCAGATAAAAATGGTCACTCCCTGAAAAATAGATCTTTGCCAGCGGCAGCGTCAATTCAATGGCCAGAAAAAGTCCGGCAAAAAAGGCGACAAACGAAAATATCTCAATGATAAACCCCTTTTGAAACCCCTTTATCGCGCCAATTACAAATACAATCAGAAAAAGAATATCCAGCCAGGCCACAAAAATTCGTTAGCTATTTAGAATTTCTTTGGTGATCGTGGATATGAGCTTACCATCAGCTTTTCCGGCCATTTCTTTTGTAGCCACACCCATCACTTTGCCCATGTCCTGAGGTCCGGATGCCCCAATTTTGGCAATGATCCCTTTTACCGCTTCTCTCACCTCCGCTTCAGTCATCTGCTTGGGCAGAAAACTTTCAATGACCTCCAGTTCGGCCTTTTCTACTGATGCGAGATCATCCCTGCCCTCTTTTTCATAAATTTCCAGAGAATCCTTTCGCTGCTTAGCCGCTTTGGTCAGCAGCTTCATTTCAGCATCTTGTGAAAGCTCGCTACCGGCGCCTTTCTCGGTTTCCGCCAGCAGGATGAGAGATTTTATCGACCTCAAGGCTCTGAGCCGATCTTTGTCCTTATTCAGCATGGATTGCTTGATCTCTGCTTCAATTTGTGATTTTAATGACATGACAGTCTCATTTTTTATGGAACTTTGTGCGAAGTTAAGCGAAAATAGTCATGACCAAACTTAGCGTAAACATCAACAAAATTGCAACCCTGAGAAATGCCAGAGGTGGCAACAATCCTGACCTTATAAAAACGGCGATGGATTGCGAAAGATTCGGTGCGCAGGGAATCACCGTCCATCCACGACCGGACGAGCGGCACATCAGGTATGATGACGTCATGCTACTCAAGGATCACGTGACCACCGAGTTCAATATCGAAGGTTACCCTGATAAACGATATCTTGGCATTATTCAAAAGGCTAAACCAGCCCAGGCTACCCTTGTGCCTGACGCTCCGGACAATATCACCTCAGATGCAGGCTGGGATACCGTGAAAAATGAAAAAATGCTCACTGACCTTATCAAGGAACTCAAAAAAACTGGTGCTCGGGTATCGCTCTTTGTAGATCCGGATCCAAAAATGGTAGAGGGCGCAAAAAGATGTGGCGCCGATCGAATTGAACTTTACACCGAACCCTATGCTTCATTATTTTCGAAGGATCCGAAAAAAGCTGTGAAACCGTATATCGCTGCAGCAGCCGTGGCAAAAGAAATTGGTCTCGGTATCAATGCCGGTCATGACCTTGATCTCAATAACCTGCGATTTCTCAACACATCCATACCTTTTCTAGACGAGGTTTCCATTGGACATGCACTCATTTGTGATGCCCTGTACTTCGGGCTGGAAAATACCATTCAAATGTACAAACGAAAGCTCCAGTGAAAAACATAATAAATATCTACTTATGAAATTAAACTTTAGAGCACTTGGAGCAGGCGATCCTCTGATCGTATTACATGGTGTGTTTGGCTCTTCAGATAACTGGCAGACAGTGGGCAAAGCATTGTCTGAAGACTTCAAAGTCTACCTGGTAGACCTCAGAAACCATGGACAATCACCGCATGACGAAACAATGAACTACCAGGTAATGGCCAGCGATATCGGCACCATGATCCAGGATGAAGGTTTGGAAAGCGCTGACATAGTGGGTCATTCCATGGGCGGTAAGGTGGCTATGGAGTTGGCATGCTCTTTTCCTCATTTGGTGAGAAAACTTATCGTGGTGGATATCGCTCCTAAATATTACCCACCCCATCATCAGGACATCCTTGAAAGCTTCAAATCCCTTGAGATCAGTAAAATGAAGTCAAGAAAAGAAGCCGATGATGCCCTGAGCAAGAGGATCTCCAATCCGGGAGTAAGACAGTTTATCCTAAAAAACCTGGGGCGCAATGATAAAGATGAGTTTGAGTGGAAGCTTAATTATGAGGCCATTGAAAAGAATATTGAAGTGATTGGTGCCGGGCTGGATGACGATAAGATCTTTAATGGGCCCACACTTTTTATCGGAGGAGCCAATTCTGATTATATCACAGAGGATGACCATTCCCTGGTCCGGAAGCACTTCCCTCAGGCTGAAATAGAATCGGTTGCAGGCGCAGGTCATTGGGTACACGCTGAAAAACCAAATGAAACTACCGAATTGATCAGGCGATTCTTATCTTAGTTTATTTACAATAAAAAGGATCAGGCTCAGGAGAAGGCTCAACAGGATCATGGTAGTGACCGGGAAATAAAAGGTAAAATTTTCACGCTTAATGATAAAATCGCCCGGCAACCTGCCCAAATTGAATTTTCCACCATAAATGAGAAATAGCCCCAGTACGATCAAAATAATTCCAATATAAATCAAAGTTTTACCCATCAGATATGAATTCAATCTATCTCATTCCAAATTACCTCACATCTGATGCAGAACCAAACGATATCAGTCCTTCGGTGAAAATTATACTCCCCAAAATCAGACATTTTCTGGTGGAGAACGTCAGGACAGCCAGGCGCTTTATCAGCAGTATGGACCTGGGCATTGATATTTCACAACTACACTTTGAAGTGATGGACAAAAATACCAGCAGGTCAGCCATCGCCTCAATCATGCAAAACTGGCAAAATCACCCTGTTGGGGTGATCTCAGAAGCCGGACTGCCCGGCCTGGCAGATCCGGGCAATCAGGCAGTCAGCCTTGCGCATGAACAGGGAAGGAAAATTATTCCCTTGCCGGGAGCCTCTTCCATACAGACCGCATTGATTTGTTCCGGATTTGATGGTCAAAAATTTACATTTCATGGTTATGCCCCCATCGATGAACAGGAATGCACCAGATTTTTAAAAGACATTGAATCAATGCTCAATAAATCGGGATATACACAGCTATTCATGGAGACCCCGTATCGAAACAAGAGACTGATAAAAATGGCATTACATGCGTTGCATCCTGAAACTTATTTCCTGATCGCCGCGGATCTTTTTGGTCAGAATGAATACATAAAATCACTAAAAATCAAGGATTGGAAGGCCGAAAAATTAGCGTTGCACAAATTACCAGCAGTATTTGGTATTGGTCATTTCCCAAACTGGTCGTCGTGAAAGGAAAAATGTTATATTTGCAGGCCTAAATTTATTCGAAAAAAGCATGTCATACCTTTTCACTTCGGAATCTGTATCAGAAGGTCATCCTGATAAGATTTCAGATCAAATATCAGACGCTCTTGTTGATCACTTCCTGGCCTTCGACCCACAATCCAAAGTTGCTTGTGAAACTCTGGTCACCACCGGACAGGTGATACTGGCCGGGGAGGTAAAATCACGGTCTTACCTGGACGTTCAGCAGATAGCTCGTGATGTCATCAAAAAAATAGGCTATACCAAGTCAGAGTACATGTTTGAAGCTAACTCTTGCGGGGTACTCTCCGCCATCCACGAACAGTCTCCAGACATTAATCAGGGTGTGGATAAAACGGATCCTAAATTACAGGGAGCAGGCGACCAGGGAATGATGTTCGGATATGCCACCGACGAAACCGGGAACTATATGCCTTTGGCCCTGGCACTATCTCACAATCTTCTGCTGGAACTTGCAGAAATCCGAAGAGAAAACAAAGAAATCAAGTACCTGAGACCTGATGCCAAATCTCAGGTAACCATTGAGTACGATGACAATAACCGCCCTATCCGGATAGACAGCATAGTGATCTCCACCCAGCATGACGATTTTGATGAAGAGAAAAAAATGCTGGAGAAGATCAAGAAAGACCTGATCAATATCCTGATCCCGAGGGTAAAAAAGAAGCTGATCCCAGAGATCCAGTCCTTGTTTAATGACAATATCAAGTATCATATCAATCCAACCGGTAAATTCGTGATCGGAGGACCGCATGGTGACACAGGTTTGACAGGACGGAAAATCATTGTGGATACCTACGGTGGCAAAGGAGCTCACGGTGGAGGTGCTTTTTCTGGTAAAGATCCATCAAAAGTTGACCGTTCAGCTGCTTATGCCACCCGTCACATCGCCAAGAACATGGTGGCGGCAGGTATTTGCAAGGAAGTACTTGTGCAGGTTTCATACGCTATTGGTGTTGTTGAACCCACCAATATCTATGTGAACACCCATGGGTCTGCAAAAGTAGATATGACCGATGGTGAGATTGCAAAGAAGATCGGCGAGATCTTTGACATGACCCCTTATGGAATCGAAACACGATTGAAGCTTCGTACTCCTATCTATTCAGAGTCTGCAGCCTATGGTCACATGGGGAGAATGCCGGAAAAAATATCCAAGACCTTCAAAGATGGCGAAGGCACTGAAAAAACGATTGAAGTCGAAACGTTTACGTGGGAAAAGCTTGATTATGTAGATAAGATCAAGGCGGCCTTCAATCTTTAATTCCTCATGGAGGTATTCCTCGAGCCGGAAAACTGGATTGCTCTGCTTACGCTTACGTTTCTGGAGGTGGTACTAGGTATTGACAATATCATATTCATCTCCATTGTCTCTAATAAATTACCAAAAAGTCAGCAGGGAAGGGCAAGGAATCTTGGATTGAGTCTGGCACTGTTGCTTCGGGTAGCTCTTTTGTTAGGAATCACCTGGATCATCACTTTTACAGAACCTCTGTTTACAGTTCTTGAATTTGAGATCAGCGGAAGAGACCTGATCCTATTGATTGGGGGCCTTTTTCTACTGGCCAAAAGCACCATGGAGATCCATCACAAGATGGAAGGGGAAACACAGCACGAGAGCGAAAAGAAAGCATCTTCCTTTCTGAGCGTGATTATCCAGATCATAGCTTTGGACATGATCTTTTCTTTTGATTCTATTCTTACTGCGGTGGGGTTGACGGATGAGATTATCCTGATGATCATTGCTGTGGTTATCTCTATCGGTATCATGATGATCTTTGCCAAAAAGATCAGTGATTTCATCAATCAGCATCCAACGCTAGAAATTCTGGCCCTTTCGTTCCTGATCCTGATCGGATTTATGCTCATGGTGGAGGCTCTACATTTTCACGTGCCCAAAGGATATATCTATTTTGCGGTATTCTTCTCCCTCATTGTCGAGTTGATCAATATGCGGATGCGCAGGAAAAGGAAACCCATACAGCTCAGAAAAAGAATTGACTGATCACCAGTCGATCTCCTTCTTGTCTCTGAAAAACTTTCCGTTTGGAATACTTTCAGCGGTGGCTAACCAAACCGCAGTCTCGGCTCCTTTTTCCACTTCCCGGGTAGCAGCACTTCCTCCCATGGCTGTTTTGACCCAGCCGGGGCACATGGCATTGAAGGTGATATCGCGCTCCTCTGCCGCATAAATAAGCGTCATAGCGTTGAGGGCCGCTTTGGAAATCCGGTAAGCCGGATTACCTCCACTCATGCTATTCAACGCACCCATTCCACTACTTACATTGATGACCCTGGGATCATCACTGTTTTTGAGCATCTGTAACATAGACCGCGTAAGCAGCAATGGCCCTTTCAGGTTGATCTTCATCATCCGGTCGAAAACTGAAATGCTCAGGTCCCGAAGGTGCATACCACTGTCCCTCAAAATAGCCGCATTATTGATCAGCACATCCACGTGGTGGTGCGATTTACCTAATTCCTGGATGAAAAGCTTGATACTGGATTCTTCTTCGACATCAAGCTGAAAGAATTTTGAATTGAACCCTTGATCCCTCAGCTTGTTTGATGCCTCCAGTCCTTTTCTCACATTCCTTGCTGTAACAATGATTTCGTGACCCAGTGCTCCAAGCTGACTGCAGATCTCAAAGCCAATCCCCCGATTAGCCCCTGTTACAACAATTGTCTTCATATTACTTCTTCAATAATTTGAATGCATGACCCCATTGATTCTGTCTGAATCCCGGAATGCACCACAATATACAAAGAGGTTCGATGATTCTTGCAGCTTCTGCACTGCCAAGATCTTCAGTTTCAAATCCAAATAGATCCAGAATGTCAGAAACTTCTTTTTTGGCCTTTTCATTATTGCCCCCGATAAACATGGTGGGTGTGCCATCTTCAAACTGCGGATTCACCATTAGATGTGCTCCAACACTGTTGAATGCTTTGACAAAGTTTGCATTAGGGAATTCCCTTTGTAAAGATTCCATCAGAGAGCTATTATAATCGGTTGTAAACTGTACCAGACCAGCAACCGGGGGTTTTTCCGCAATCGGGTTAGTTGCATCGATGATAGTTTTACCGGCAATTACTGCGTCAAGACCTTTCAATGCATTGGAAGCATGAATTCCTTTTACGGCTAGCACCAACATCTCACCAAATTCAGCAGTTTCCTTGAATGAACCAACGGATCCATTGTTTCCAGCCTGGGCTAACCAATCCTTCAGTTTATCGGGATTGCCGGTCCCGATCCTGACTTCGTAGCCATGTTTGATAAATCCGTTTGCCAGCGTTTTTCCGACGGTGCCGGAGCCTAAAATTCCCACTTTTTTCATATGTTTATATTTGTATGTACAACCAATTAATATTTGATGATTATTTTACTTTTTCAGACGAATCATAAAGTGATGTAGCCAGTGTCCGGGCATTTTCCTCCCCAAGCAGATTGTTATACCGCTGTAAGAGATCTTTCCAGGCAGACATCAAATCATTTTGAATGGATTTGCTCTTTTCAGTGGGCCTGACAAGGATGCTTTTTCCTTCTGACTGCCGAGTGATCATTCCCTTCTGCTCTAGTTTGTCGAGAAGTCTTGTGACGGTAGAAGGTGTTAAGTGCATCTCCCGGGAAATTTCAGAGGGAGAAACGCCTTCCTGATGACGGTTCACCGTCATCATCACAAATGCGTGAGAGGGTGCCCAGCCCGTACTGGCAAAAGCTTCATCCGCCAGCTTAGTCATGTTCCTGGCAAAGGAGCTAGCTGAAAAATAAAGGCAATTGCAGAAATATGACTTTTCCTGATCTTTCATATTTGTATGTACAAGCAAACGTATTTTAAAGGAAAAGGTTCAAACTTACCCTGGAAATCTAGAAAGGTAGCCACGAATGCACTAATTGGAAAATTCAGAATCGTTTGAATACTCCGATTACTATCGGAGTGATTAGTGAATATTTCTATACCTATTCTATAAGTATTTCAAGTTATTTCACTAATACTTCACCTTAGGTGAAGAAGGATTGATCAATATATTATTAGTGCATTCGTGGCTAATTATTAAGAGGTTAAAAAAATCCAGTGAAAATAAACGTACTTTTCAGTTGTATAACTGATATTTCCGTTATACATTTATTGCATGGAACGACTAACCAAGGCAGAAGAACCTGTGATGCAACTCCTTTGGAAGCTCAAAAAAGCCTTCGTAAAGGACATCATCGAACAGATGCCAGCTCCCAAACCTCCATACAATACGGTATCCTCGATCATTCGGATACTGGAGGAAAAAGGAATGGTGGATCACCACACCTATGGAAAAACGCACCAGTACTTCCCGCTCATCAGCAAAATAGAATACAGTCAAAAGCTATTTAAGTACTTGATGAGCGATTATTTGGAAGGATCTTATTCGCGACTGATGTCCTTCATCGTTGAGGATAAGGCTCTCTCAAAAGAGGAGATCAAAGAATTAAAAAAACTGATAAACAAGAAAAAAGATGACTGAATTCTTTCAATATCTAGTGGAAGTGACGCTTGGTACTTCCATACTGTTTATGGGATTTTACTTGATCAGGAGTAAATGCTCTATCCAGTTCAGAAGGTTTTATTTGCTGGTTTGTTTGATCCTGCCTCTCATATTGCCATTGGTCGCATTTCATTCTCCTGTGACGGATTTCACGATCGTCCCCCAAAAGCTGAGTACTGTCCTGGTACTTAATGTTGAGCCTGATCCTTTGGAAATACTGCAAAATAATACCGTGATTGACACGGAGGAGCCGACATCAGCAGCGGTTGAAAAAACTGATTTTGACTGGGCTACGGCGGCTATCATCCTTTATTGCCTGGTAACGATACTACTTATTGTTCGATTAAGCATTTCATTGATGGCCATTTCCACTCTGATCCGAAATGCTCATAAAAATGAAATGAATGATCCGTACCACATTGTCAATGATCATAGAATCAGCGGAGGCTCCTTTTTTGGGTGGATATTCATCAATAAGAATATCTTAAGTGGATCATCCATGGATATCATCCTGGCTCATGAACAGGTTCATGTGAAACGCTGGCACAGTGTCGATATATTACTTTCCGAGATTTATTGTGCAGTCTTTTGGATCAATCCCCTGGCATGGATGATCAAAAGAGAAATTAAGCTCAATATCGAGCATGAAGCAGATGCAAGGGTAGCCAATGATTACGGGAAAGAACACTATGCAAATATGCTATTGCAATTGTCAGTGAACAGGCAAAATCAGGGTCCAATCCTGTCGTTCAGCGCTTTCCATATTCGCAAACGTCTCCATCTTATTATGAACAGGGGTAAGCATCACTGGGCATTTTCCGGGGCAAGTCTCCCTTTCCTGGTCCTGGCCTTCTGGATGATCAGCTGCGAGCCGGAGATGATGGATTTTTCAACCATGGACCCTCAGGCTGCGATGCAGAATGTGAAAACGGTGACCACGAGATACATCAGTCACCAAAAGGATACGCAAAAGAAAGACGGGAAGGTGATTGCGATTGCTTATTATTTACCTGATGGAACGGTAGATCGGGTAGAGCAGCACATGACGTATCCGTATGATTTTAAAGAACCATTTGAAATTCCATTCCTTGCAAGTCCAAGTCCAGCAGGCGTCTTGCATATCTTAGATGGTTTTAATATTGGTCATGCTGAAAAAAACATTCTATATGGAAATGACTGGCCGAAATATGCAACTAAAATGTTTAAACCGAGCGAGCTTTTTAATCGATCTGTTTCAACGGAAAATAATAGCATTGGTCTCCCTGAAAAAATAGTTATCAAAGACGAGATCAACGAAGAAATGTTTAAGCCAAAATATAAGGGCAGCAGGGTAAGAACATACACGCAGAATTTCACGTACTCCGGAAAGAAAGTAACCTCATATTCAGGTAATAATGGCAGAAGTTACGCAGAATATAAATATGATGGCGATCGACTCATTGAAGTCTCTTCTGGAGACTTTTACGGATCTGGTAAAGCCAGTTTAGAATATAAAGGGGATATGCTGGTTAACTCATCTTTCCACAAATACGGAAAAAAGTACAACCATCGCGAATTCCACTACAACTCAGACGGCCTCAAAACCCGAACGGAAATCTACAATGTGTACGGCGAGCCAGAGTACACCATCATTTATGATTATGAGTACTATTAAATGCTTGCACGCGATACAATCGCCCGCAAGTGCTACGATCAGATCATCTTCATCACACCCCGGGCGTAACCGATAGATTCCGCCAGGCCGGCCATGGGATCATCTGCATCTTTTTCAAACTCCGTACCGATCACTCCGGTATAGTTGATGGTCTTCAGGGCTTTCAGGACAGAAGGAATATCCAGTACTCCGCGGCCGATTTCCACTGTACTACCATCGGGCTCTGAGCTGTTGATATCTTTCAAATGCACATCATATAATCGATCCATGTATTTCTTGATCTCTCTGGCCGGGTCATAACCACTTCTCAACGTATGTCCCACATCAATACATAAACCCAGTCTGGGATCCATATCTGAGATCTTATCCATGATAGATTTAGGGCTCGGATAGACATCATCTTCAGGACCGTGGTTGTGGATAGCGATTTTAATATCTGTTTCTTTCACACGCTTTTCAGCCAGGGCAAGCACCTGTGGCTCAGGTACACCGATGATCGTTTTCAAACCGGCGGCCTGCGCGTATTTAAAGGCCTGGTTTACCTCATCTTCCGTCTTCATGTAGATCACTCCGGCACCATAAAGGTTCAACCCTGCATCCCGTACTTTCTGAGCAATGGATTTTAGCTCTGATGCCGAAGCATCCAGTGGCATATGCATGCTCTTCAGGGCGATCGACTTTATATTTAGCTTTTTTACCATCTCAATGGTTTCGTCGAGGCTGAATTTTCGCAAGGTGTAGGAGGCCAATCCCAGGTCGAGATTGGCTGCGGGTTTCATCTCAGCCATTCTGCTGGCTTTTGCGGGGTTAAAAGCTGCGATCACTGTGCTGGCGCCCAGCACTTTCAAAAAGGTTTTTCGGGTCTGTTTCATGTTATTTTATCTTATTCTTCTTCTTCGGGAACCATCGAACTTTTGGCCCAGTCAACAAGCAATTTAATATCTTCTTCACTTAATCTGGCTTCAGGGTGCGTTACTTTGTAGATCGACATCGGCATTTCCCCTTCTTCCACCAGCTCAATGACCTCCTCCAGCTTATGATTTTGTCTTTTAACCGGGTAGTCTGCCCAGGTAGAAAAGTTAAGCTCCTCTCTGCCCTCCTCCACGTCATGATTCACCAGCCAGGAGACCGGGGCCACATTGGCGTACCAGGGGTAAATGGTTTCATTGGAATGACAATCATAGCAGGCTTCTTTCAGGATCTGACTCACTTTGGTATCAATTGCCATTACCTGGTGTATATCCTGAGGGTTATCCTTCACTACCACGGGTTTATCTCCACGAAATAGTTGCATTACAATTAACAACACAATCAGACTGCCCCCAATGTATTTAAAAACCTGCTTCATTTGAACATCGATTTATCCTAAAAACGAAATTAATACACCCGCTGCAACCGCCGAACCGATCACTCCGGAAATATTGCTAGCCATGGCATATTGCAGCAAATGATTGCCCGGATCATGCTTCAGGGCCAGCTCATTGGCCACCCTGGAAGCCATAGGTACAGCACTCAGACCTGTTGCCCCGATCAATGGATTGATCTTCTTTTTGGCAAACAGGTTATACACTTTCACGGCGAGGATTCCCCCTGCAATAGAAATAGCAAAAGCGATAAACCCCCCTACGATAATGAGTAAAGTCTCTGTATTTAGAAAGGCTTTCACCGTCATTGTGGCACCGACAGCCAGGCCCAAAAAGATGGTAGATGCATTCAAAATGGTATCGGAAGCTGCCTTATGCAATCTGCCTGTGGCTACTCCAATTTCTTTTACAAGGTTACCAAACATCAGTAGGCCGATCAGTGGAACAGAGGAGGGCACTAACAAGGCAACTATTGTGGCTACGGCAATCGGGAAGAGGATCTTAAGCGTCTGCAGGTTTTTGATCGGTGTTTTGGAAGGATACAATCTGTCCTGCTCCTTCATATTGATCAACAACTCCTTTTTCGTCACTGTAAACCTCACCACAAGAGGAATGATCACAGGGACCAGGGCCATGTAGGAATAGGCCGCAATGGCGATCGGACCAAGCAGGTGAGGTGCCAGCTTGATGGTGGTGTAAATGGCCGTAGGTCCATCCGCCCCTCCGATAATCCCCAGGGAAGCCGCCTCCTTTAGGGTGAACCCCAATGCCACCGCAGTAATCAGCACGCTAAAGATCCCGATCTGGGCAGCTGCACCGAAAAAAGCCAGTCTCAGATTTCTCAACATGGGTCCAAAATCCGTCAACGCTCCTACTCCCAGGAATATAATCGGCGGGAGGAATCCGGTTTTTATCAATGAATAATAGACAAAATTCATGATCCCGTGCTGCACGGCAATCTGATACAGCGTGAGGCTCTCATCAATCTTGTCTACACTCATTTGTCCTCCGGGGAAATTGGCGACTAACATTCCGAAAGCAATTGGAACAAGGAGCAAGGGCTCATATTTCTTTTTGATCCCGAGATAAAGAAGGACAAAAGCAATCAGGATCATAAGCAGGATTTTCGGGTCATCCACAATGTTCTGGATGGCCGTCATCCGATAGATTTTATCGATCAATTCCAATGGACTATGAAAGTTTAATCAGGACATCGTCATCAAACACATCATCTCCATCATTGACCACCACCTCTGTGACCGTACCTGATACATCAGCTTTTATTGCATTTGTCACTTTCATGGCTTCGA
The DNA here is from genome assembly GCA_965243485.1 of Cyclobacteriaceae bacterium. GTDB lineage: Bacteria > Bacteroidota > Bacteroidia > Cytophagales > Cyclobacteriaceae > UBA7330. The sequence goes on from CBDEVP010000001.1 coordinate 1,040,251, forward strand.
TATAAAGAACAACGTCACCCACATTCACCTTATCTCCGGGTTTGATCTTTTTTTCTCCTGATTCTTTCGTGAGAAAAACCTTTCCCTCAAGTGGAGCCTTGATCGATTTGGTACTGCCATTGGATGAAGATGCAACCGGAAAACTCCTGGACTCCGGTTCAACGGAACCGGAAGTTTCTCCAGCATCATATGAAATACTTACTTTGAAAGTCTCCTCATTGACCTTGATGGTAAGTTCTTTTGGCTGGACTTTTGGACTCTCAATGGATGAAGGTTCCGTTTTTGGTGCCGAAGCTGCTTCCTTTTTCTTCTGAAGATCAGCTTCAAAATCGGCTTTGGCTTTCCCTGATTTAAAGGCCTCATATTGAGTTGGGTGCATGGCATATTCGAAAAGCTCTTCGTCATCCGGTCCTGTATCCCAGCCTTTTTCTTTCATTTTTGCCCGAAACTCATCCAATGCATCCGGTTGAAGATCCTGCGGATCCCCGGAAAAGAACTCACGTCCCTGCTCTTCAGCAAGTTTTTTTAACTCATCGGCAACTTCCCTTGGCACCCGCCCGGATTTACCCAGAAGCATGTCCCACGTGTTGTCATCCAGGAGAGACCATCTTTCTTTTCCTTTCTCCATCTGCATCACATTGACCAAGGCGGCATTTTTTACATACTGGCTGTATGGTGTGACGAGAGGAGGATATCCCATCTTTGGCCAGATCTCCTCTACCTCATTGAACAGTTTGATGAGCAGATCGTCCTGTGACAACAACGACTCATTGTTTTTTTCCTTCCATTTATTCAGGCTTTGCAGGTTATTCTCCAGGTCTGCCATGAGGCTACCCATCATTCCGCCGGGTAATCCGGGTCCAATCAGCAGCGCATTCATCAGCCTGTTTTTAGGGTTGATATAGTACCCTAAAAATTCATCAATAAATTCCTGGGTCAAGGAGCGGGCCTGCATGTAAGCCTTCATGTTGATATCCGGAAGGCTAAAACCAGCATCTTTGAGCATTTCATGAACCGTGATCAGGTCTGCATGCCCGGTACCAAAGGACAGCGGCTCCATGCCCACATCGATAAAGTCGGCGCCTGCCTTTGCGGCTTCCAGCGAGGAAGCCACGGAGAAGCCAGGACCGGAATGGCCGTGGTAGGTGACCGGAATATCTTTTTTGATGGCTTTGATGCCCTCAACCAGTTTGCCCATAGAGGCTGGTCGTCCAATGCCCGCCATGTCTTTAATACAGATCTCCTGAGTGCCCATGTCGATCAGCGTCTCCGCCATCTTCAGATAATAATCAACCGTATGAAGCTTTGAGTGGGCAATACACAGTGCTGCCTGAGCGATCATACCCCCTTCTTTGGCATACTCAATGGATAATTTCAGGTTGCGGGTGTCATTGAGCCCGTCGAAAGATCTGGAAATGTCCGTTCCCTGTATCTTTTTCAGCTTAAACATCAGTCTTCTGACGTCCCTCGGTACAGGATACATTCGGAGTCCATTCAGTCCGCGCTCCAGCATGTGGGTTTCGATGCCGGCATCATTGAAAGGCTGGGTCCATTTTCTGACAGAGGTATTTGGGTTCTCACCATACAAAAGGTTAATCTGCTCAAAACCTCCTCCGTTTGTTTCAACTCTTCGAAAGCACCCCATCTCGATGATCGGTTCAGCGACCCTGACGAGCTGGTCTACCCTGGGCATATATTTACCGGAGGATTGCCACATATCCCGGTAAACCAGACTTAATCCTATTTCTTTTGCCATGGCAGTTATTTTATTTTTTCAATGCCTGAAATCCGTCCCTTTCCTTCAGTAAATGCCTCTACTGCAGCATTCAATACAGCAACCTTCTGATTAGAAATTTCTCCTGTTTGTTTGCCTGACGAATCATCGTCACCAAGACTATTCACGAAACGTATCAGCAAATTACCTGTTGCGAATACAAGTAAAAGCACCACGAACACGGTGACCATTCCTACAAGCAACAGATTGAATGCGGTAGACATTTCCATTTGACGAAGGGCTGTTTTAGTAAGAACGAACTTACTAAATCTTCAGTAAGATTAGGCACTATGTATCAGTAAGAATAACTCAATTATTAGGTGTGGACTTGATTTTTATCAGAAAATAAGGGCAGAAACAAAAAAAGCAGGCGATGCCTGCTTTTCATTGAAACCTACTTGATATGTTAATTATAACGTTCGTTTTACTTCCTTCACTTCGTAGCCTTCGATCACATCACCGACTTTTATGTCGTTGAAGTTTTTAATGCTAACCCCGCACTCGAAGCCGCTCTTCACCTCGGCCACGTCTTCCTTGAAGCGTTTCAGTTGATTGATCTCACCTTCATAAACCACGATACCATCTCGAATCAGTCTTACTTTATTAGATCGCTTTACATTTCCGTCAGTAACGTAGCAACCAGCAACGGTTCCTACTTTGGAAATCTTGAATACTTCCCTAACTTCGATGTTACCTGTAATAACCTCTTCAGATGTAGGCTCAAGTAATCCTTCCATCGCATCTTTCACATCGTTGATGGCATCGTAAATGATGGAATACAACCTGATCTCTATCTCTTCACTTTCTGCCAGCTTACGAGCACTATTAGAAGGTCTTACCTGGAATCCAACGATGACTGCATCAGATGCTGAGGCCAGCAAGACATCAGATTCTGAGATCTGACCCACCGCTTTATGAATGATGTTGACCTGGATCTCATTGGTTGACAATTTCAACATGGAATCTGCCAATGCCTCGATGGACCCGTCCACGTCACCTTTGATGATTACGTTCAATTCTTTGAAGCTTCCAATCGCAAGTCGTCTACCAATTTCATCGAGCGTGATATGCTTCTTGGTTCTGATGGACTGCTCCCGCAGGATTTGCTCCCGCTTGGTGGCGATCTCCCGGGCTTCCCGTTCGGATTCCATCACATTGAACCGGTCACCCGCCTGGGGCGCTCCATCCAGACCCAGCATCTGTACCGGTGTCGATGGCCCAGCTGTTTGCAATTTTTTGCCTCTGTGATCAAACATTGCTTTTACCCTACCGTAGTGAGGCCCAGCAAGTACTACATCTCCGACCTTCATTTGACCGGATTGAACCATCAGTGTGGTCACATATCCACGACCCTTATCCAGGGTTGCTTCAATTACGGTTCCAACAGCCGGTTTGTCTTCATTGGCCTTAAGTTCAAGTAGTTCAGCCTCAAGAAGTACCTTTTCGAGTAGTTCGTCTATACCGTCTCCTGTTTTAGCAGAAACGTGCTGACATTGATATTTTCCACCCCAGTCTTCCACCAGGATGTTGATGTTGGAAAGCTCTTCCTTGATCTTTTCAGGATTGGCATTGGGTTTATCCACTTTATTGATCGCAATCACAATAGGAACTCCCGCAACCTGCGCGTGATTGATCGCCTCTTTGGTCTGAGGCATCACAGCATCGTCAGCAGCTACTACAATGATGGCGATATCCGTGATTTTTGCTCCTCGTGCACGCATCGCAGTAAAAGCCTCGTGACCAGGTGTATCAAGGAATGCCACCCGCTTACCTGTTTCGGTCATCACATCGTATGCACCAATGTGCTGGGTGATCCCTCCGGCTTCACCTTCGGTTACCTTGGAATCCCTGATAAAATCCAGTAAGGATGTCTTACCATGATCGACGTGACCCATGATGGTAACGATAGGTGCCCGCTCGGTAAGATCTTCTGCTTTATCCTTTACTTCTTCAATCTCAAACTCATCGTCCGAATCAGTGAATTCTACCTCAAAGTCAAATTCATCGGCGATGATAGTGATCGATTCCGCATCGAGTCGCTGGTTGATAGAAACGAACATTCCCAGGCTCATGCATGCACTGATCACTTCATTGACGGATACATTCATCAAAGAAGCCAGATCACTGGCCGAGATGAATTCCGTTACCTTAAGGATCTTTGACTGTTTTTCCTCGGCCTGAAGTCTTTCCTCCTCAGCCTCCGCTTTCGCAGATCTTTTATCTTTTCTGTATTTTGATCTTCCGGAACCTCCGGCCCCTTTTCCACCACTGAGCTTGGCAAGCGTTGCTTTGATCTTATCCTGGATCTCTTTGTCAGAAAGTTCTTCCGTTTTTCGCTGGTCTCTTCTGCCACCACCCTGTGGCCTTCGTTGATCCGAACGGCCTTCACCAGAGGTAGCACCCTGAATTCTCTTTCTGGGTCTTTTCTTCTTCCTTTCCTTACTCTCGTCAGAAGACGCAACAGGTTTTGGCTTCTTCTTCTCTGCCGGAAGGTCAATCTTACCTACTACAGTCAATCCCTTTAATGAATCCGCTTTCGCTTGGATGGTGCTTTTCTCCTCGGGCTCGGCAGGCTTCTCTTCACTTTTCTTTTCAGGCTCCGGTTTTTTTACTTCCTCTGCTGGCTTCTCCTCTTTTTTCTCCTCAGGTTCGGCAGGCTTTTCTTCCTGCTTCTGAGTCTCTTTTTTCTTCTGGTCCAGGTCGATTTTACCCACCACGCGGGGTCCGTCCAATCTGCTGGCACCACGGCTCGTTTCAGCACGCTCAACTTCTTTTTCCTGAACGCTGTTGTCTTTGATCAAAATCTGATCGTCTTCGCTGGAATCAGATTCACTTTCCTGATTTGACTTGATCACAAGATTGTCAGTATGACTGGCACCAATGGTCAGTCCGGAGGCCTCCTCCTTGTCCATGGCTGAGTCGGCAAACTCCTTCGAAAGCATATTGAATAGCTCCTGAGTGATCTTGGAATTGGGATTGCTATCGATGGGATGCCCCTTTTCTTCCAGGAAATCAAGGATCGTACCACTACCAACGTTTAACTTTCGTGCTACCTGACTTAATCTATATGTTCTCTCTTCTGACATAAAATAATTTCTCCTCTACTCCGTAATTACTCGAATTCCTGCTTCAGAATATTTACGACATTAGTAATTGTTTCTTCTTCCAGATCGGTTCTTCTTACCAGGTCTTCAAGCGGAAGGGTCAAAACACTTTTTGCTGTATCCAAACCAATCCTTTTCAACTCATCAATGACCCAGTCTTCGATCTCATCTGAAAATTCATCCAGATCCACATCTTCATCCTCAAAATCACCAAGCTCCCTGAACACATCGATCTCCAGGCCGACCAACCGGCTGGCCAACTTAATGTTCTGACCGCCCCGTCCGATGGCCAGAGACACCTGATCTGGCTTCAAATACACTGAAACACGATCTTTTTCCTCGCTGATCTTCATGCTCTGGATTTTGGCGGGACTTAATGCCCTGGCTATGTAAAGTTCGAGGTTATCAGTGTAATTGATCACATCAATGTTTTCATTTTGCAGTTCCCGTACGATGGAATGGATCCTGGATCCTTTCATACCAACACAGGCTCCCACCGGATCGATCCTGTCATCATAGGACTCTACAGCAACTTTTGCCCGCTCACCAGGCTCCCGAACCACTTTTTTGATGGTAATCAGGCCATCATAAACTTCCGGAACTTCACTTTCAAAAAGTCTTTCCAGGAAGGTCGGTGAGGTCCTTGACAAAATGATCCTTGGATTGCCGTTCACCATTTCCACCCTGTGGATGATGGCTCGTACAGAATCCCCTTTTCGGTACCGGTCTTTTTGGATCTGCTCAGATTTTGGCAGATTCAACTCGTTTCCCTCTCCATCGATCAGCAGCACTTCCCGGCTCAGGGTTTGATAAACTTCACCGGTGATGATCTCGCCTACCAGGTCTTTGTACTTGTCAAATAATATATCTTTTTCCAGATCTTTGATCTTCTGGATCAGTGTCTGCCGGGCGGTCATCACCGCTCTTCTTCCGAAGTCAATCAGTTTGATCTCTTCAGCCACCTCTTCACCGATCTCAAAATCAGGTTCGATCTTGCGGGCTTCTGACAAGCTGATCTTATCATGGTCCCAGATATCCTCGGAATTGTCATCGACGATTTCCCTGAAACGCCAAATTTCAAGGTCACCCTTATCAGTATTGATGATGATGTCGAAATTATCATCGACTTTGTACTTCTTCCGAATCATGGTACGAAAGACATCCTCAAGAATCCTGATCATCGTAGGACGATCAATATTTTTATTCCTGGCAAAATCTGCAAACGAATCAATTAAAATTCCTGCGTCCATTTTTTATTTAAATGATACTAATACTTTAGACTGTTTTACCTCATCAAAACTGATCTCTGTCTCTTTCTGAGCCTTTCGATCCTTTTCAAGAAGGATAATTCCTTTATCTTTTACATTCACCAACTCACCCTTCACTTCCCGGCCATCCAAAAGTGTTACTTTTAATGACCGTCCAACATTCTTTTTATATTGTCTGAAAAACTGCAATGGGTGATCAATGCCTGCCGAGGAAACCTCTAATTGGTATTTCCCGGATATCAAATCCTCATTTTCGTCGAGTGCAGCAGATATTTTTCTATTTACCGCGACACACTGATCGATACTGACTCCGTTATCACCATCAATCCAAATAAGCAGTCTTTGGTTCCCCGGGTTCCCTTTCAGCTTCACCCCGACCAGAAACAGGGATTGATCTTCTTTGATTGCCTCCTCTGCGATTCCCTTCACCTGATCTTCTACACCCATCAGAACAATTTTATCACAACAAAAGAGGGGACAGAAGCCCCCTCAATCCTTAATTCTATATTTGCATGCAAAGCTACAGGAAAAAAAATTCAATTCAAATTGAACAAACTAACCATTATTAAGTTAATTCGTCTTGTCCTAAAGAAATCCCACAACAAACATGATTGGCAAACTCAAGGTCAATAACACGCTTACAAGAAAAAAGGAAATCTTCGAACCACTTAATCCACCTCATGTCGGGCTGTATGTATGCGGACCCACGGTATATAGTGACGTTCATTTGGGTAACGTCAGAACTTTCATGTCTTTCGATGTGGTGTATCGGTATCTGAAATTTCTCGGTTATAAAGTCAGATACGTCAGAAATATCACGGATGTGGGCCATTTGCTTGATTCCGGAGAAGACAGGATCTCGAAAAAGGCCAGTCTGGAGAGCCTGGAGCCCATGGAGATCGTTCAGAAATACACCAATGACTTCCACAACGTGATGGATACCTTCAATATCCTCTGCCCCGACATTGAACCCACGGCTACCGGCCACCTGATGGAGCAGCTGGATATGATCGATCAGCTGGTCGAAAATGGCCTGGCCTATGAATCCAATGGATCCGTCTATTTTGACATAGAGAAGTACAACAAAGAAAATACCTATGGTAAGCTGAGTGGCAGAAAAATAGAAGATCTATTAAATCAGACCAGGGAGCTGGATGGTCAGGACGATAAAAGGAATCCTTTGGATTTTGCACTTTGGAAAAAAGCCGCTCCGGAGCATATCATGCGATGGAAAACAAAATGGAGCGACGGGTTTCCCGGCTGGCATCTGGAATGTGCGGTGATGAGCACCAAATATCTGGGCAAGGAATTTGATATTCATGGGGGTGGCATGGACCTTCAGTTTCCACATCACGAATGCGAGATCGCTCAATCCTATGGGACCCATAAAAAAGAACCCGCTAAATACTGGCTTCATACCAATATGCTCACGGTAAATGGTCAAAAAATGAGCAAGTCGCTCGGCAATTCCTTTCTGCCGAAACAACTGATCACCGGCGACCATAAATTATTGAAGCAAGGATTCAGCCCCATGACGGTCAGATTTTTCATGCTGCAATCCCACTATGCCAGTACGCTTGATTTCTCCAACGATGCACTGCTTGCAGCTCAGAAAGGATATTTTAAAATGGCCAATGGTCTGCGCATCATCAAAAACATGGAATTCCCCGGTGATGTACAGGATCCTATTGATGAGAAACAAAAGGAGCAAATTGAAAAATTCTGTGACAATTGCTTCCATGCCATGAATGACGATTTTAACACAGCATTGACGATCGGGCATTTGTTCAATATCCTGAAGAAAATCAATGGGATCCATGCCGGGCAGATCTCCATGGGATCTATTGGCAAAGAAACCTTTGAGAGAATGAAGAAAACCTTTATTGGCTTCAATGAGGAAGTGCTTGGGCTTGAAGTGGAAGATTCACTCCCCGGAGGGAAGCTGCTCGAAATCATTCTAAAAGAGTACCAGGTTGCCAAGGAAAAGAAGAACTATGAAAAAGTGGATGAACTGAGGGCTGCACTGAAAACGAACGGGATTGTGGTGAAAGACATGAAAACCGGTATTGACTGGGCCTATGAAGAATAGATTTGCTGGAAAGAGATCAAAAAAGGGGTCCGAAGACCCCTTTCAAAAGTTAGTGCGATGTAAGCTTTTCTTTATACTTCTTCAACTGTCTCCTCAGGGCTTCCACAGCCTCATCAGCTCCAGCCTCGAAAGACCGGGCTTTTGATTTGGCAAACAGCTGCTGCCCGGGAATATTGATTTTGATCTCGACAAGCTTGTTTTCCATTGAATCATCCTTTTCCAACCTCAGAAACACTTCACCGTCAATGATACGATCATAAAATGTATCCAGTTTGTCTGCTCTTTTCTGGATAAAATCAATCAGTTTGACGTCTGCGTCGAAGTGAATAGAATGCGTCTGTAGTTTCATCTCAATTAAAATTTAGAAATTAAAAAAATTAAGCTTTTGGATGGGCCTGGTCGAAAACAGATTTCAACTTTTCCATCGAATTGTGGGTATACACCTGGGTAGCGGCCAGGCTGGTATGCCCGAGTAAATCTTTTACGGCATTTAAATCAGCACCTTTATTTAGTAAATGGGTTGCAAATGTGTGTCGCAGCACATGAGGACTCTTCTTAGAAAGTGTGGTGACCAGTTGCAAATATTTCTGTACCGTGCGGTAGACGAACATAGGGTAAAGCGGTTGACCGGAATCAGTAACTAATAAGTGTGCATTCATCTCTTCAAAATCTTGCTGCTGCCGTTTCACTTGATAGCTCTTAATTAATTGAACGAGATTTTTTCCGATTGGTATCACTCTTTCCTTATTTCTTTTGCCCAGTACTTTAATATTTTCCTGAAATAAATTAATGTCACGATCTTTTAGCCCGATGAGCTCTGCCAGTCGGATACCTGTGCCATAAAGTAATTCAAGGATCAGTCTGTCCCGTATTCCCGCAAAATCATCAGCATATTCAATCTGATCTAATAGAACATCGATTTCAGCTTCTCTGACGAATGAAGGTAACTTCTTTTCTGTTTTGAGGGGTTTCAGTCTCGCCGCAGGATTGGCAGAAACATGCTCCCGGGCTTGCAAAAACTTATAAAAAGATTTGAGGGTAGCTACTTTCCGGTTGACGGTCCTGGAAGAGACGCCGGATTCAATCTGTGAAACAATCCAGCTGCGCAAATGAATATGCTGTGTCTCCGTCAGATCGGAAATCTCAAAAGTGGTGTCTAAAAATTGTGAGAGTTGAGAAAGGTCCCTTCGATAGGCTTCAAGGGTATGGTCACTGTACCGTTTCTCGAACTGAAGATATCTTAAAAAGGATTCAACCATAAGCTCAGCACTACCCTTCAACCGGGAATGCTAAACTTACTAAATAAAAAATAAATTGCTAAAGGAGATATTAGATATTTTCCTGGTCACGCATCTTCTGTCGGTAAGATGCTTTAATAATCTCACCTCTTCTTTTTACTGAAGGCTTGGTAAACGCGGTCCTCTCTCTCAGTTCTTTAAGAACTCCGGTCTTCTCGAATTTTTTCTTGAAGCGCTTAAGGGCCTTATCTATTGACTCGTTCTCTTTTACGTTTACAATGATCATGTTGTACTCCTTGAAAATTTATGGACGGCAAAAGTAGAAACTATTTCAATGAATTTCAAATATCTAACACATAAAGTTTGATGATACGGGACTAGCAATATTTGCTTTAAATAATTAGTTGAACCATATCAATGGAGCTTTTTAAAGTTTATTAACCGCCAATTCACTAATGTTATTTTGTTGGTTCATCTTCCACCAAAGGTGGATAATTAGTGCCATCTCATTTCACGGAATCATTAAAGATTATATAAATGAGCACGAATTCTCCGACATGTCGGAGTCAACATAAACCAGGAAATTAATTCCAATCAGCGCATTAGTGGCTTTCACTCAGAATGTTTCCACTGTTATTGTGGTAAATCAAAACCCTTCCATAAGACCTCCAAAATTCTATCTTTGCGCTCTATGGCGACCGGAGACGAATTAATTACCCTGAAAAACATTGCCTCACACTGTAAGGAATATGGTTTTATCTACCCCTCAAGTGAGATCTATGACGGATTAAGTGCCACGTACGATTACGGCCCCAACGGATCGGAATTGAAAAACAATATCAAAGATTACTGGTGGAAAGCCATGGTCCGCATGAATGAAAATATCGTGGGGATTGATGCAGCCATCTTTATGCATCCTACTACCTGGAAAGCCAGTGGTCATGTGGATGCATTCAATGATCCTTTGATAGACAATAAGGACTCCAAGAAAAGATACCGGGCCGATGTACTTATCGAAGAGCAGATCGCCAAGATCCAGGGGAAGATCGATAAGGAGGTCGACAAAGCTGCCAAAAGATTCGGCGAAGCTTTCGACCGGGACCAATTTGTCACTACAAATGAGCGTGTCCTTCGTTACCAAAAGCAGATCAGCGAGATCGAAACCAAACTCAAAGAATCGATTGGATCCGGAGACCTCACTGCGCTGAAATCCCTGATCGAAGAGCTGGAGATCGCTGATCCCGTATCAGGTTCCCGCAACTGGACGGATGTCAGGCAATTCAATCTGATGTTCTCTACTGAATTGGGTTCTGTAGCCGGTGAATCCGGAAAGATCTACCTGAGGCCTGAAACCGCTCAGGGAATTTTTGTCAACTACCTCAATGTGCAGAAGACAAGCCGGATGAAACTTCCTTTTGGGATTGCTCAGATAGGCAAAGCTTTTAGAAATGAGATCATTGCCCGACAGTTCATTTTTCGTATGCGGGAATTTGAGCAGATGGAAATGCAGTATTTTATTCAGCCCGGCAGCGAGAAAGAGTGGTATGAGCATTGGAAAGAAAAGCGAATGAGGTGGCATCAGGCCCTGGGAATGGGTGCTGAAAGATATCGCTTCCATGATCACCTGAACCTGGCCCACTATGCAAATGCCGCCTGCGACATTGAATTCAACTTTCCCATGGGCTTTAAAGAACTGGAGGGCATTCACTCACGAACCAATTATGACCTGGGCAGACACGAAGAATATTCAGGAAAAAAACTCAGGTTTTTCGACAATGACACCAATGAAAGCTATGTACCCTATGTGCTGGAGACGAGTATCGGTTTGGACAGGATGTTCCTGGCAGTGATGTCTGCCTCCTACCTGGAAGAAAAGCTGGAGGATGGAAGTGAAAGAACGGTATTAAAGATCCCTCCGGTACTGGCTCCTTTCAAGGTCGCCGTGCTGCCACTGGTTGATAAGGATGGCCTCCCGGAAAAAGCCCTGAAGATCATGGATGACATCAAACTGGATTTCAATACCGCCTATGAGGCCAAAGACTCCATCGGAAGGCGGTACCGGAGACAGGACGCCATTGGCACACCTTTTTGCGTAACCATAGACAATCAAACCATGGAAGATGACTCTGTAACAATCCGGGACAGGGATACCATGGAGCAGGAAAGAGTCTCTGTGGCAGAGTTAAAGGATCGTTTGAAAACAAAAACAGACCTGAACAAACTGCTGAAGAGCATCTGATTTCTCACGAGCAGATCACATAATATCAGGGCAGATAATCCCTGTTTGGTTCTGAGATCGGGCAAGCCGGGTTTACAGAAGTTAGGTTCTTAATATCTATCTTACCGGCAGATCATGGTTGCTTTCTTAATTGGTATGGCTGCTGCAATCGTACTTGGAAGATTCATCATCAGGTATCATTATGAATACTTATTGAATCATACCGAACTTGCGGTAACCGGACTGACTCCCTCTCAAAAAGAGATCCTTGAAAAACATTTTGATTTTTATAATCTCCTCCCCTCAACATCCAAAAAGATCTTTCAGCACCGGGTTGCCAAATTCATCAGCATCAAAGAATATATACCGAGGGATATGGACCACGTTACCGAAGAGATGAAGGTACTGATTGCTGCTTCTGCCATTCAGCTCACCTTCGGCCTGCCTAAAGTGTTTCTGAAACACTTTAAATACATCCTGATATATCCCAATGACTTTTACAGTCATTCAACCGACCAATACCACAAGGGAGAGGTGAATCCCATGAAAAAAGCCATTGTTCTTTCCTGGAAGCATTTTGTTGAGGGATACGTTCGTCACGAAGGCATTAATCTCGGACTGCATGAAATGGCACATGCCCTTCAGCTGGAAAATATTGTGGCGAATGGGGAGTATGATTTTATGAAAGATACAGATATCAGGAAGTGGCAGATGCTGGCTGAAGAGGAGATCGATAAAATGAAAAATGGGGAGGCAACCTTTTTCCGGCCATATGGAAGCACCAATCACGCAGAGTTTTTCTCAGTAGCTGTCGAGAATTTTTTCGAGCGGCCGGTGGAGTTTTCCAAATATCATCCTGACCTGTATCTGGTCATGAGTGATCTGCTCAATCAGGACCCTATTCTGCTCCTGAATAAGGGAGACAACCTGTCTTAAAAATTATGATGGAACCCTAAGTAAAAATGTAATTATACCTTTGGTATTATACCATTAGTATCATACCTTTGGTATTATGAAATATGAGGTTCCCAGTCCTCCTTTCCCTACCTTCGGGTACTTCGGACCGAAATACTTCTGCGACAGGGAGGAAGAATTAAAGGAATTGAATGCAGCCTTTCAGGGCAACATTCCCATCCTTCTGACGGGAATCCGAAGGCTGGGGAAAACCGGTTTACTCCATCATTTCCTCCATCATCGAAAAAGAAATGAAATTGGGGTATTTGTTGATCTACTCGATGCCAGTGACATGAAGGGCCTGGTTTCTAAAATGTCAGAAGCCATTCTCAGGGCTTTTCCGGAAGAAAAAAAGTATAAGGCGATCTGGGAAACCATCAAAAAATTAAGACCAACCATTTCTTTTGATGAATTCTCCGGATTGCCACAGGTGAGTCTTGGCCTGTCCAATGAGCAGGAAGCTGAAAAATCGCTGGCTAATCTGCTTAGCAGTCTGGCCTCGAGACCGGAGCAAACGGTCCTGATATTCGATGAATTTCAGCAGGTCATCCATTTTGAAGACAGTCATGTCGAATCCATTATCAGGAGCGAGATGCAACGTCATCCTAAGCTACACTACATCTTCTCCGGCAGCAAGACCCATTTGCTGAGCAGGATCTTTCAGGATTCCGGCAGACCCTTTTATGGGATGGTTCAAAGCCTTCACCTGGAGAAACTGGATCCCGAGGTGTACCATCAATTCATTGTCTTAAAGTTTTCTGATGCCGGCAAAACGATTTCAGATGAAGTCGTTGCCAGAATCATCAGCTGGACTGACGGACACACCTACTATACCCAATATGTTTGCAATCAGGTTTTTCAGACTTCTACTAATAAGGTACAATTAGGTGACCTGATCAATGTACAGGAGCGGATCGTCAAAGGATTTACTCATGACTTTTTTCAAATCAAAGACCTGCTCAGCAAAGGGCAATGGAATACACTTGTTGCGGTAAGTATGGAAGAAAGCCTGGACCAGCCATTCGCCCAGAAAATAGCCCAAAGGTATTCATTGGGTAATTCCAATGCGGTGAGAAAAGCGCTGGATGTTTTACTTGATAAGCAGTTGATTCATTTAGTCTATGGAAAGAAAGGCGAGAAGATCTATAAAGCATCCAATCCTTTTTTGTCGAACTGGATAAAAAGATTCTCCGGAATTTTAAAAAATGACTAATTTCCAATATGGATTTAGGAATAAAAATCATGTCAATCATTTATCTGATATTAATTCTCATATTGATTGCATGGGCACTCATTGACATGATCAGTAGTAGAAGGTCAATGATATCAGCCAATAAATGGTTTTGGCTGATCATCCTCTTCCCGGCAATGGGCCCAATTCTTTATTTTCAGATTACTAAAAACCATAAAACCCAAAAAAGAAAATTCAATCCACCATTCCCTGCGAGATAGCAGTTATCCCTGGAATTCTGTCTCCTGTCTCCTGTTTCCTGTATAAACTTGCCAAATGAACTGGATCCAGCTCCTTTCATCCAAAAGATTAGGGGATAAAAGAGACCAACTCCTCAGCGAAACCCGAAGCAGGTTCGACCAGGATTTCGACCGTCTCATTTTTTCTCACCCTTTTCGAAAGCTACAGGACAAGACCCAGGTTTTTCCACTGCCTGAGGATGATTTTGTGCATACCAGGCTCACCCACAGCCTTGAGGTATTCAGTGTAGGCAGATCACTTGGCCGGGCTGTTGGTGAATTTCTGTTGCAGAAACATTCGGAGTTAAGTGTTGAAAAATTCGGCATCCATGATTTCGGCAGCATTGTGGGAGCCGCCTGCCTCGCACATGACCTGGGTAATCCACCCTTCGGTCATTCGGGTGAATCGGCCATCTCCTCATTTTACCAAAGGCATGCGGATGGCGAGTCTTTTAAAAAGCTTGTATCACAAAAAGAATGGGCAGACCTGATCAACTTTGAAGGCAATGCCCAGGGCTTCCGGATCATGAACGATAAGCAAATGGGCGGACTGGCACTGACTTATGCTACGCTAGGAGCTTTCACCAAATACCCAAAGACTTCATCATCTCCCAGGATTGACAAGCGAAAAAGTCAAAAGAAATTCGGAGTCTATCAATCCAACATTGATCAGTTTACCACCATGGCGGATGAGATGGGTCTGATCTCATTCGGTGAAGAAGCCTGGTGCAGACATCCATTGGCCTTTCTGGTTGAAGCTGCAGATGACATCTGCTACAACATCATCGACCTGGAAGACGGGTGCCGTCTGGGACTGGTCAGTTTTGAAAAAACAAAGGAGCTCCTGGCAGCGATCATCGGTGAAAAATATGATGAGTCCAAACTCATAAAAGTCGAAGATCAGAATAATAAACTTGGGATGCTCCGGGCCCTTGCCATCAGTCAGCTGATCCATGAGTGTGTGGAAGCATTTATCAAGCATGAGACGGAGATGCTTTCCGGGGATTTCGATCAGGCCCTCACCGATATCATTCCTTCTTCCGGAGCATTAAATGAGATCAGTGTCCTTTCCATTGAAAAGATCTATCGTTCCAGGCAGGTCCTCGAGCGGGAAGCGGGGGGTTTTGAAGTGATTGAGCAATTGATGAAAGCCTTCACTCTGGCGGCCTATTACAAATTCTTTAACAAAAATTCATACACTCCCAGACAAAGGTCTATCTATCTGCTGATGGATGAGTCAGTGAGGCTACGTCTTGAACTTCCCGACCAGACGGTCTATCAAAGACTCATGATCGTTTCGGATTTCATTTCTTCCCTGACAGATTCCTATGCAATCAAGCTATACAAAATAATCAATGGTTATTCACTTCCGGCTACGCGGATCTAAAATCATTATTTAGTTACCAGTGAAATGGCTATTCTTTAGCCTCTATATTTTTTAAATATTACATTTGCACCTCTTTTTCGGATGTGGACCACAATCTCAAATATTATCCTGAAATACAGGATCGCCCTGATGGTGATCCTTGGGATCATTACTGTATACATGGGCTACAGGGCGCAGGACATTCAGTGGTCCTACGATATGGCCAATATTGTACCTGAGGACGATCCCGAACAGCAATTTTTCCGACAGTTTAAGGAAACCTTTGGTGAAGATGGGAATATCATGGCCATCGGGATACTGGATACTTCTGTGTACAAGGTTGACAATTTCAGAAAACTCAAATTCCTGACCGAAGAACTGTCTAATATTAGGGGTGTGAACAATGTCCTTGGATTACCCAACCTGAAAACCCTGGAAAAAAATACCGAAGAAAGAAAGTTTGATCTGACCCCCGTCTTTCCAGAGATACCGGATGAGCAGGAAAAACTGGACGAAATGATCAACAAGGTACGGCAGCTCAAATTTTATTCCGGACAGTTAATCAATGAAGAAAACGGCGCTACCCTGATCCTTGTAACCGTAGACAAAGAGGTCCTCAATTCTGATCGGAGAGACATCATGATTGAGGATATCATGCGGGCCGGTGAGCAATTTTCCGAGGTCACAAATATTGAAGTATACTTTGCCGGTTTGCCTTATGTCCGGTCTGTGAACACCATCAAGATCAAGCAGGAGCTGAATAAATTTCTGGTCATCTCTGTGATCATTACCGGCCTGATCCTGTTTGGATTTTTCCGCTCCATCAAAGCGGTTATCTTCCCGCTCATCATCATTGGGGTGATCGTGGTGTGGGTACTCGGTACACTCGCCATCCTTCAGTACAAGATCACATTACTCACGGGTCTGATCCCTTCGATCATTGTGGTCATTGGCATCCCCAACTCGGTGTATATGCTCAATAAATATCACCGGGAATATGCCATCCATGGAAATCAGAGGAAAGCTTTGGAGACGATCATAAGGAACATCGGTATTGTCACCTTCATGACCAACTTCACCACTGCGGTTGGCTTCCTGGTACTGATGTTTACCGGCATCACCATCCTGATGGAATTCGGTATTGTGGCCGGCGTGAATATTATGTGTACTTTCATCGTGAGCCTGATCCTGATCCCATCGGTCTTTTCATTTTTTGAACCCCCAAGTACACGGCATCTGAAACACCTCGATTTCAAGATACTGGCTCTGGCCCTTGAATTCCTTGATTACATCGTTCACCGACACCGAAAGCTTATATTTATCGCTACCGGAATCATTGTATTTGCATCTATAGCTGGGATGCTTACGATCAAATCCGTCTCCTACATGGTCGATGATCTACCGGAAGACAGCCCTTTAAAGAAGGAGCTTCAGTTTTTTGAGGATAATTTCAGTGGAGTGCTGCCCCTGGAAGTTGTGGTAGATACCGGAAATAAAAGAGGGGTGCAACGACTGGATAATCTGCGCAAGATCGATGAACTGGAGACCTTTTTCAAGGATTCCATTGATATGATCTCTCAGCCCGTGTCGGTGGTGAGCTTCATCAAAGCGGCCAAGCAGGCTTACTACAATCAAAGTCCGGCCTACTACGAGCTTCCCAACAGCAGAGAAAGTGCTTTTATCCTCAGGTACCTCGACGAGGGCGGCGAAATGAAGGGTGTCTATCAGAGTTTTGTAGATTCTACTGGTCAACTAATCCGAATTTCACTCAAAATGCCTGATGTGGGTTCCAATGTCATGGATTCACTGGTCACCGAGGTGATCCAGCCGAAAATCGATGAGATATTTGATGAATCGAAGATCTCTGTTGACCTGACAGGGACCGTGCTGATGTTTATCAAAGGAAATAAGTATCTGATTGAAAACCTGTTCACTTCAATGGTGCTGGCATTCCTGATCATTGCAGCGATCATGGGGATGTTATTCCGTAATTTTCTGATGGTTATCATTTCTTTAATCCCCAACATCATTCCATTGGCCCTTACTGCTGGGATCATGGGCTACTTTGGTATTCCTCTCAAACCCAGCACAGCGCTGATATTTAGTATTGCATTCGGTATCTCGGTGGATAATTCCATCCACTACCTGGCGAAGTATAAGCAGGAGCTTAGAGCAAGTAAGGGAGTAGTTTCCATCGCTGTGACAAAAAGTCTGAAAGAAACCGGGGCCAGCATGATCTACACGTCCATCATACTATTTTTTGGATTTGTGATCTTCACTGCTTCTGAATTTGGCGGAACCATCGCCCTGGGTAAGCTTACCTCCATGACTTTGCTCTTTGCCATGATGGCCAATCTCATTGTACTTCCTGCCCTGATCCTCCAGTTCGACAGTGGAAAATTCAACATCAAAGGCAAAGATCTGGAAGATGACTATCCGGAAATGATCGAAGGAGAGTTGGAAGAACTACCAAAAAAGAAAACAGGTAAGAAGAAATCGAAGAAGAAATAGAGGTGACGGCAAAATATCCTGAATATCGACAAATATCCTATCCGGATCTGGCTAACGATATATTGACCAAATGGGACAGATCCAAAGCTTTTGAAAAGTCTGTCTCCAGCAGAAAAGATGCTGAGACCTTTACTTTTTACGAGGGACCGCCATCAGCCAATGGCACCCCGGGCATTCACCACGTCATGGCACGTACCATCAAAGACATTTTTTGCAGGTACAAAACCCTTAAGGGATACCAGGTAAAGCGGAAAGGTGGCTGGGATACCCACGGGCTGCCGGTTGAGCTTCAGGTAGAGAAGGAGCTGGGCATCAAAAAAGATGACATCGGTGTAAAGATCTCTGTCGAAGAATACAATCAGCGCTGCAAGGAAGCAGTGATGAAGTACAAGAGTGAGTGGGACGACCTGACCAGGAGGATTGGTTACTGGGTGGACCTGGATGATCCGTACATCACCTTTGAAAGGGATTACATGGAGTCCCTTTGGCATCTGCTCAAACAATTGTTTGAAAAAGGCCTGCTCTATAAAGGCTATACCGTTCAGCCATTCTCACCAGCGGCAGGTACAGGACTCAGCTCCCATGAGCTCAACCAGCCGGGTACCTATCGCGATGTAAAAGACACTTCCATTGTGGCTCAGTTTAGGGTGAAGAGAAATGATCGTTCGTCATTCCTGTTTGAATTTGACTCCGAGGATGTAAGAATTCTCGCCTGGACCACCACTCCCTGGACCCTGCCAGCTAACTGTGCCCTTGCCATAGGCGAAAAGATCAGTTATGTAAAGGTCAAGACCTACAATCAGTATACATATCAGCCCGTCAGTGTGATCCTGGCCAGGGAACTTGTCAGCAGATTCTTTTCTGAAAAAGCCAAAGACCTTACACTGGACGACTACAAAGAGGGAGATAAACTGATCCCCTTCGAGATCTCCCAGGAATTCTCGGGTAAAGATCTTCTGGAAGTCCGGTACGAGCAGCTGATGCCCTATGTGACCAATCAAGATCTTGAAAAAAATGCCTTCAGGGTCATTGCCGGGGATTTCGTTTCCACCGAGGAGGGTACGGGCGTTGTCCACACAGCTTCTGTTTTCGGAGCGGATGACTTCAGGGTAGCCCAGCAGAACGGTGTTCCTGCGGTTTTGGTAAAAAATAAAGAAGGCGAGGATGTGCCTCTGGTCAACAAAAAAGGTCAGTTTGTTGATGAGGTCACGGATTTTGCCGGACGGTTTGTAAAGGAGGAATACTACGAAGATGAGGTACGAAATGATCCGGACTTCAAACCAACAGATGTACTCATCGCGATCAAGCTCAAGGAAGATAACAAAGCTTTCAAAGTAGAAAAGTACGAGC
This sequence comes from Cyclobacteriaceae bacterium, assembly GCA_965243485.1. Classification (GTDB taxonomy): domain Bacteria; phylum Bacteroidota; class Bacteroidia; order Cytophagales; family Cyclobacteriaceae; genus UBA7330. The sequence continues at coordinate 1,059,593 of CBDEVP010000001.1, forward strand.
ACAGCTATCCTCATTGTTGGCGAACAGATAAACCAGTGCTTTATTATCCATTGGATTCCTGGTTCATCAGGACCACTGCTCTGAAGGATCGACTGGTGGAACTAAACAATACCATTAACTGGAAGCCAGCGTCCACAGGCACCGGCCGGTTTGGTAACTGGCTCGAAAACCTGGTGGACTGGAACCTGAGCCGGTCACGCTTTTGGGGGACACCCTTACCTATCTGGGCCACCAAAGATCGAAAAGAGCTGAAATGTATCGGAAGTCTTGAAGAGCTGAGAAAGGAAGTCGGCAAATCTGTGGAAGCCGGCCACATGAAAGAACAGCTTAAAGATGATTTTGACCTTCACAGGCCCTATGTTGATGATGTCATTCTGACCAGTGATTCCGGTCAGCCGATGTACCGTGAACCGGATCTGATTGATGTCTGGTTTGATTCTGGTGCCATGCCTTATGCACAGTGGCATTATCCGTTTGAAAACAAAGAAATCTTCGATGCCAACTTCCCTGCAGACTTCATTGCTGAGGGAGTGGATCAAACCCGAGGGTGGTTCTTCACCCTCCATGCGATTGCCGTGTTACTTTATGATTCGGTGGCATTTAAGAATGTAATGGCCAATGGCCTGGTGCTCGATAAGAATGGCAACAAGATGTCGAAGCGGCTGGGCAATGCCATCAACCCGTTTACGACCATTGAAACCTACGGGCCGGATGCCACGCGCTGGTACATGATTGCCAATGCCAATCCCTGGGATAACCTCAAGTTTGACCTGGAAGGGGTAGCCGAGGTTCAAAGGAAATTTTTCGGTACACTCACAAACACCTACTCCTTTTTTGCCCTTTACATCAACCTGGATGGCTTTGTGGTGAATCCAAATGATACTATACCTGTATCGAAAAGGCCAAGATTTGACCGTTGGATCATCTCGGAACTGCAGGAGCTCATCCTTAAGGTAGATTCCGGCTATGAAAACTATGAACCGACCCAGGCTGCGCGAGCGATCCAGGACTTCGTAAACGATCAGCTCAGCAACTGGTACATCAGGCTCTCCAGGAAACGTTTCTGGATGAGTGAAATGAATGATGATAAACGGGCTGCCTATGAAACGCTGTATGAATGCCTGTTTACGGTATCTCAGCTGATAAGCCCAATTGCTCCGTTCTACGCAGACTGGCTTTATCTCAACCTGGCTCAGCCGGGTACAGGGTCTGAGGCATCAGAAGGCGTTCACCTCACCTATTTCAAACAAGCCGATAAAAAACTTATTGACCGGTCTTTGAGTGACAGTATGCATGTGGCCCAATCCATTTCCTCACTTGTCCATTCCTTGAGAAAAAAAGAGAAGATCAAGGTTCGTCAGCCGCTGCATAAGATCCTGGTGCCGGTACTCAGTGAAAAAGAAAAGCAGACCATTCTTGCGGTGGAGGAGCTGATCAAGACCGAGATCAACGTAAAGGAGATTGAATTGCTGGACGATGCCAGCGGAGTACTGGTGAAGAAAATCAAGCCGAATTTCAGGAAGCTGGGTCAGGAATATGGTCCGAAAATGAAATCCCTGACACCATTGATCAACAATCTTGATCAGGATGCGATCCGAAAATTTGAGCAGGAAGGCAAGTATACGCTGAACCTTGAGGGTGAAGAAATAACCCTGAGCCTGGAAGATGTGGAAATCACTTCGGAAGATATCCCCGGCTGGCTGGTCGCATCGGAAGGTGGGTTAACAGTGGCTCTGGACATCACCATCACGGACGATCTGAAAAAAGAAGGTATCAGCAGAGACATTGTAAACAGAGTTCAAAATCTCAGGAAGGATAAAGGTATGGAGGTTCAGGATAAGATCTCCATCCATTACTTTTCCGCCGATGAAACGACCACACAGGCCATCGATCAATTCCGGGATTACATCCAAAAGGAAACCCAGGCACTTAAATTGGAGTTTAAGGATCAGTTGAACAATGGAACAGAACTTGACATTGACGGAGTGCCCATCAGTATAGCAATTGATGTACTAAAATGACAGCAAAGAAAACACCTAACGTATTATATTTTTTCGGGATCAGCCTATTCGTGATCATCCTGGATCAGGTAGTTAAACTACTGGTTCACTTCAATATGGAAATGGGCGTGAAAGGACAGATCAGGATATTAGGCGAATTTTTCAAACTACACTATCTCACCAATCCCGGGATGGCCTTTGGGATGGAAATGCCTTTTGAGAACAGCAAGATCATCCTTACCGTTTTCAGGCTGATAGCCATGGTGGCCATCGCTTACTACCTCTACAAGCTTTATCTCAACAATTCTCCCAAAGGACTGCTCATCTGTGTGGCCATGATCCTGGGCGGGGCTATTGGAAATGTTCTGGACAGTATCTTTTTCGGTGTTTATCTGGACAATGCCCCGTATGATGCACCCACCCCGTGGTTTCATGGCCAGGTAGTGGATATGTTCTACATTGATATCTGGGAAGGACGCGTGGCCGACTGGGTCCCCATCTTTGGTGGTGATTACATGGCTCTTTGGCCAGTCTTTAATGTTGCGGATGCATCCATCTTTCTGGGGATCACTTTCATCCTGATCTTCCAAAAAAAGTTTTTTAAAGCAAAAGAAGAAAGCACCGTCAGCTCCGGTTCCGAGGTAACCGAGAAAGTTGACCAGTAAATCAGTGAGTCTTTTGCTGGGGATCTCAGGTGTTCTGCTGTTCTCAAGCAAGGCCGTGATGGTGAAATATGCTTATCTGTATGAGGTAGATACCATTTCACTTTTGCTCCTGCGGATGCTTTTTTCTCTCCCTTTTTACCTGATCGTGATCCTGATCCAAAAACCGGCAAGAAGTTCAGTTATGGCCGGGAAAGACTATTTATTTCTTGTACTTTTTGGCATCCTGGGCTACTACCTGGCCAGCTATTTCGATTTTTTGGGACTGAATTATATCAAAGCCGGTTTGGAGCGTATCATTCTTTTTATTTATCCAACATTGGTGCTTCTGATATCATGGTTGGCTTTTAGGGAACAAGTTACAAGCAGACAGGTGATGGGAATAATCGTAACCTATGCAGGGGTCATCCTGGTATTTATCACCGAAATCTCACTTAGTGAGCAGATAAATGTGATTTTTGGCGGTGCTTTGGTGTTTCTCAGTGCGCTTACTTATGCAAGCTACATCGTTGGATCCGGCTGGTTGATCCCGAAGTTCGGAGCTACGCTCTTTACCTCATATGCGATGGTTGTATCCTGTATTTGTGTCTGCCTTCACTATTTCTTTACCTCAAACACCAGTCTGCTTTCTCTCCCGACAGAAGTCTATTGGATTGGGCTACTCATGGCCATTTTTGCCACTGTGATCCCTTCATATCTGATTTCTTTTTCCATTAAAGGACTTGGCGCCAACAACTTTTCAATACTGGGGAGCCTGGGTCCGGTATCCACCATTCTTCTGGCCTACTTTTTCCTGGATGAAGTGTTGACGTGGGTGCAGCTTGTGGGGGCTGTGATTGTTATTTTGGGGATTTATGTAGCAGAGAGAAAAACTTCTGGTCGGCTAGCCAACAAATAGCTTCAATATTTTTCACCGGTATTCGTCGTGAAGAAGATGGAGCCAACCGAAGCAGTTCCAATCCGTTTCTAGATACCATGCCGCAAGCTACACTTTTCATGCCTGACATTTCGGGCTTCACCAAGTTTCTAAAGGAGACGGAGCAGGAGCATTCCAGGCATATCATTTCCGAGCTCATCAAACTAATCATTCAGGTGGGTGTTAAGGAATTTGAGGTCGCAGAGATAGAAGGTGATGCCGTATTCTTCTATAAGGAATCTGTCTATGATCTTCATAAGGTCACATCGATAGCCAGGGAAATACACGCACGGTTTCATGCCCACCTGAGTCAGTATGAAAACAAAAGGATCTGTGAATGTGGCGCCTGTACCTCGGCTGCTAATCTTGCTGTGAAATTTATCGTCCATCAAGGAGATATTGGTTTAATAGACTATGACGGTAGAACCAAAAAGCCATTTGGAAAATCCGTTATTGAGGTTCACCGGCTACTAAAAAATAAGATCGGACATAAAGAATATCTGCTCTTTTCAGACAGCTTTTTGAAAGGTCAGGACCAGGATAATTTCTTAAAGGGAGAGTATATCGATGCTGAGCTTGGCTCCATACCTTTCCAATATACATTGCTCGATGATTGGGAAAAACAGACCTACCCAGACACAAGTGATTCTTCGGATCAATTTGACCTGTTCGTATCACATGACATCTTAGTTGATCATCCCTCCGAGGATATCCACGAAATGCTGGTCAACTTTAAATACAGGTATTTATGGAACAAGGGTGTGGATGAAATCATCTATGAGAAAGATGAGATCAATCAGGCTGGCTTTGAACATCATTGCATAGTGAATGGTAGAGAACTCTACTTTGATACAATCAAGCCTCAGGTGAAGGAAGGAAGGCTGGCATATGGTGAAATCCTTAAAAATCCATCACCGTTTAGTTATCTGGAAATAAACTTTCTCCTCGATAAAGCCGAAATTCCCGGGAATACCCACATCACACAAATCACCAGGGTTCAATACAAATCAAGGGTCCAGTCCATGTTATCCTTTGTCTTTCGGAAGGTCCTGGATAAAAAGGCAAAAGACAACCTCAAAAATATCAAGCAGGCAATTCCTGCTTTTGTCGAGCTAAAGGCTCAACATGAACTGTCAATTTCATAAAGTCTGTTCCAGGTATCTCTCAGGGATGCGACCCTTTTGTCGTGAGAACCGCGGCGGATCAACCTTGAGAAAATCATATTCATTGAGGATCTCGCCGATGGCGTAATCAAGGATCACCTTCATACCATACACATCCGCGTAATTGTACCGTATAAGTGTACTCAGAGCCTCATGGTTTCCCTTTTGATATTCATGCCAAAGCATGGGCGCCTGTCTGCCAGTCATATCGAGAATTTCGGTTTCCCGGTACATGCCGATGGCTTTTTCGATCTTTTTCTGACCTCCACGCAGACCGATCCGGCGGGTCAGATATCTCAAATCAATGTGACAGCGAGGAAATTCGGCCTCCGGAAAAGATCTCTTAACAATGGGTAGATCAAACCCGGTACCATTAAATGTGACTACCACCCTGGATCGCCGGATGGCCTCAAGCATGGGTTTCGCATCCTCTCCATCGATGTAAAACCCAAAGTCATTGCCCAGTGACCAGCCTACCACGGTGATCTGATCAAAGCGAAACCCGGAGCCGGTGGTCTCAATATCAAGAAACAGCACCTCTTCCGGACAATTCAGCGCAATTCTGTAATACTCCGAAACCGGGATCCTCTCAATAAAATACTGAAGATTTGATTGCTTCAGATGATCTCTTGAAGCTGAGAAAGTAGGCCCTGCGCTTTCAAAAAGGTTTAGCTGCTGATCAAAGGCTGCTTCATATTTTTCCCAGGTGGTAATACCCTTCAGCCAAAGCTTCCTCTCCTGGCTAAGGTTTACTTTCCTTAGATGTAAAAAGGTATTTTGAAGCATTCTTTAAAGATAATGGGTTTGTCTGACTCGAACAGCCTGCCTTAGCTATCAGAAAATAATATTTTGTTAATCCGGCTGCCGGAAGTTTTTTCTCTGTTTTGACTATCTTTCTCTAAATCTAACCTGCAATAAAATGCCTAAGCTGTACGTCGAAAAATCCATTACCATCCAGGCCCCTGTGGAAAAGGTATTCAACACCATCAATGATTTTACCACCTGGACCCGCTGGTCGCCCTGGCTCATCATGGAGCCGGAAGCCAAAGTCACCGTGTCAGATGACAAGAAGTCCTATGAATGGGAAGGCAAAAAGGTGGGTAGCGGGGAAATGAAGATCAGCAGGGAAGAGAAAAATAAATCCATCCACATCGATCTGACTTTTTTGACCCCGTATAAATCCCATGCCAAAGTCTGGTTTGAAATCCAAAAGGAGGGCAAGGGTACCAAAGTCACCTGGTTCATGGACAGCAGTTTGCCTTTTTTCATGTTCTGGATGAAAAAGATGATGATCGCTTTCCTGGGAATGGATTATCACAGAGGATTGGAGATGCTCAAAGACTATGTAGAAGACGGGGATGTACATTCAAAAATGAGTTTTGATGGTGCAGGAAAGTATGAGGGTTGTAAATACATCGGTGTTAAAACCACCACAGACATCGCTGGGATAGGACCTTCCATGGAAAAGGATTTTGAAAAGATCTGGTCATACCTGGAGAAACATAAAGAGATCGTGGACGGCAAAGGCATTGCCATCTATCACAAATGGCAGATCGTCAAAGGAAAATGTGAATATACCGCAGCGGTTCCTGTCAGAGAATTTCCCGCTGATCTGCCTCAGGGATTAATCACCGGTGAGGTCCCGTCCACCCCGATCTATAAGATCACCCATACAGGCCCCTACCGGCACCTGGGCAACGCCTGGAGCACCATGCAAAACCTGCAAAGGAACAAGGCCTTTAAGATGAATAAGAATATCCATCCCTTTGAGAATTATGTGAATATGCAGGGGGACGTAAAAGACAACGAACTCACCACGGAGATCATTTTTGCAACCAGGTAAAATTAATCAGTCGGCAGCACAGTCAATCCGGCCGGAGGCACGCTGGCATCGATGATCCGCTGATCCAGCAGGTCAGACATTTCAGCCATTGCTGTACTGTAGCCACTGTCTGAAGCCAGGTTGTTCATTTCTTCCGGATCTTTGGTCCGGTCATAAAATTCGATCATCCCGGGTCCGCCTTTGCCCCATCTGGTATAGCGGTATTCATTGTTCCTTACGGTGTAATCGTTGTTTACCTGCGTAAGGATCGACTCCCTGACTTTTGCGGAAGGGTCATTCAAAACCGGAACCAGACTTTTCCCGGCCACATACGCTGGTGCAGAAACATCTGCCAGCTCGCACAGGGTGGGATACAGGTCGATCATCTCTGCAAACGATGCCGACTGACTGCTTTGATTTTCCATCCCAGGGTCCGCGATGATCAGAGGGATCCTTCCGGAGTTCTCAAAGAGGGTTAGCTTTTGAAAATAGTCATGCTCACCCATGTGATACCCATGATCCGAGGTGAAAACAATGATGGTATTTTCCGCTAACCCCAGACTATCCAGGGCGTCCACAACCCTGCCTACCTGCGCATCCAGAAAGCTGATCGTGGCATAATAGGCATGTATTGCTTCTCTTTTCACAGAATCAGACAAATTATTCTGATGCTGGAACCTGGTCAGGTTTTTCACGGCTGGTTCCGGAAGTGTGGAAAAATAATCGTCCGGTATTTGAGGCACCATGACGTCTTCCTTCTCGTACATCTCAAAATATTTCCTGGGAGCCACATAGGGTGTGTGAGGCTTGTAAAAGCCAACACCCAGAAAGAACGGGGTGTCATTTTCTTTGTATTCTGCCAACATTCCAATGGCCTGCGTTGCCACCAGGCCATCGGTATGAAGCTCTCCGCTTTCCTCGGTAGCAAGCCAGCTCAGTGTGGCTCCGAATCTGCCCGGCGTCAGACTGAAGATCTGATCTTCCAGCTCTTTGTCCACACCTTTGGGATAATATCTCCGGTCCCAGGAAAGTGAATCATCATGGCCGGGCGTACCGATGCCCCTTGGATTGTCATAATGATAGATCTTGCCCACCCGGCTCGCTTCATAGCCTGCATTCATGAATGCCTGGCTCATCGTGGTCACCTCCGGTACATGATCACGGATATAGTCCCTCAACCGGTGATGACCCGTCTGGTCCGGGTAAAGGCCTGTCATCATGCTGGCACGTGAGGGACCGCACAGTGGAAAATTGCAGAAAGCCTGGCTGAATAACATGCCCCGACCGGCCAGTTTATCAATGTTTGGGGATTTCACCAGGTAATGATCATAGCATCCGAGGTTGTCATTGAGGTCATCGGCAATGATGAAGAGGACGTTCTTTTTTTGCTCAGTTTTAGAGTCGCAGGAAGTAAACCCAAGGATGCTTAATAAACTGAGGACAAAGTACAAACCAGTTATCAAAGGGTTGCCTGGTTGCTGGCTAATGGCTTTATTCATTCAGGTCTTCTCAATATTTTGGTAAAAAAATGAAGATACAAATAAAGCCAAAGACTGATAAATCATTTGCTAAAAGGATAGTCCGCTAACAAATGTAACCTGCGTACTGTAAACTGTGTAGTCACTTGTCTGGATAAAGGCTCTAACATAATATTTCACTCCGGCATCAATTCCTGAGGCGGCGAGAAACGAAAACTGTTCATCCTGAATATTTTCCTTTATCTCAACTTTTGAATCATCAGGTACCCTGGTTATCGCGGGTTCGGGGACGTCTCTCCAAACAAAGCCATAGTTGATGATTTCTGTTTCCCCACGATAGCGAAATTTAGCTGTAAAGGGAACCCCGCTTGCTGTTATTTCCCCCACCTCCTGAATCAAAAGCCGCGGATACTCGCGTGGAGTGATCTCAAATGAGTCATCCTCGCAGCTTAGCAAAAGTGGGAGTAAAAACAATGGCAGGATCTTTCGGATGTTCACTTAACTATGGTCTTAAAATTATACCCAGATTCATTTTGGTGTTCGAAGCCGTTAATCCGTTATGGTCGTCGAATTCAGGAAGATAGAAATATCTAAAGTTAATTCCGAAATCCAGCGGACCTAATTCTCTCATGATTCCTGCTCCTAAGTAAACACCCCCCTGAACCGTCCTGAAACCGAACATCGTTCGATCTTCCATCATACTGATCACACCGGCACGATTGTCTTCTTCAAGCGCCAAAATCGACTCTTCGCTTATCAGAATATCAAAATTAAGACCCAGATCGGCAAAAATCCGGTTCTTCCCACCAATCGTGTGACTGACCTTAAGTGCTGCTGGAATGGATATTGTCGATACGGCAAAATAAGTATCAGAACGATACAGATTTTGTAAGTAGAACTCAGAGTAACCCTGATAGCTGGCCCTGGAATAGATCATCTCAAGATGCATAGAAAGAAGTTCAGAATTCCTGAGAAAGATAATCTCTGCGCTAAGACCAAGAGTGGGGTCCACGGAAGTGTACGAATCGGCGTTAATCCCAACGATGTCAGGAAAACCACTTCCTCTGGCATCCTGGTCATCTTTAATGCTTACTTTCGAACTGGTATATCCGGCTGTAAGTCCCAGCTTGATCTTCATGCCCTTTTCGGAGCTTTCAAAGCGCAGATAATCTACATCCCTGCATTTGTTATACTCCATTACAAGGTTGCTCATAGGCTTGGCCTGTAACTTGGTTGAAGACAAGCGTTCCATTGGATTATTGATACAATCCCCAATCATCATTGATACGATACCCTTCCACTTTGTGTCCTCTGCCACACCTTCCCGGCCAGCTAATTCCTTTTGAACCCATCCTGACCTCAACTCATATTTTTCGGACCCTTTCTGAAGAAAGAAGGAACTGTCAGCCTGGAATAAACTTAATTCACCTATTACGTGGGCTTCAACAAACTTGCCTTCATTAATACCAGCAATAAAGAACCTGCCATTTGACAGCCCATAACCTTTGATATCTTCCGGAAAAAGCTGCTGAACTGTTTGTCCGTTTTTAAACTGACAGTTTGATAAGTACCCATAAAAAGATTGATAGGCAATCTGTCCGCGTATTGTGTCTGAAGGAGAACGAACAATATACCCTTCCCGGTAATCCTGGGCTATAGCTGTGCTACACACAAATAGTATGAGAAGGGGGAAAATTTTTTTCACCAAAGATTGGGTTAGGTGTAATTATGATCCAATCTATTTCGATTTATTCAAATAACCTAACCACCAGGTACGGTATATGAAAAATTCTTACAATCTCACCCTGATCCCCGGACCTATGAGACTGAAGAGATTCCCATTCTGTAGCAAATACCCAAAACCGGCATGGAGCGGAAATGTCAGTCGATTGTCACTCGATATCGGGTAAAGTGATCCGATGACAACAAGACCGATGTCCTGTTCCGCTGAAAAATTGAATGCATTAATGGCTATGAATCCCGCACCTACTTTGTAGGGCCGGTATTTAGCAATCTTTCCTGGCTGGTAAAAGCTTAATTGGGCAAGCATGGCAAACGAAACCCCTCCAAAATTCTTAAAATTGTTTGCACCTGCTTCGAGGATCAGCAAACCGGCAGGGAATGATACATCAATGTCAAAATTGTAATCCCGCTTCAAATAGATGACGATCTTCTTACTCTGTCCCTTTCCGCCATATTTATCTTTTATGTGCGACACGGTCAAATCAATTCTGGACCATTCTTCCAGATCAAAAGTTTTTTTGGCCAGATAATTATTGAGATTCAGATCATCTGTCCTGCATTCATCGGTGTTGTAAAAAGCATACCTGGGAGATCGCTCCGAAGGACAAATGGCCACCTGATCAAACTTATATAACTCAATCAGATTCCCTTTCTTATTGCTGACTTTTACGTCAATGGTCAGATATTGAATACCATTCAGGTTAAGGTTCTGATCAATGAGCGCCCGATCGAATGAAAAGATCAGATCCGTGATCGTCTTATCATAGTAGATCGGCTTGTCGATGTCGCCGACGATATACTGTTCATCTCCAAAATCGAGAGTAACATATTCAAAAGATTTAGGCTTTTGATACTCTTTAACTACCAGCGATTTCCCCGTACTCACATTATGATTGAATATTTCAATCCTATTGGAAGAGATGGTCATCGGTATCCTGAATTCAAACGATGCAAGATTCTCACTCTGAAATACCGAATCGGGACTCATCCTGCCAATACCCTGGAAAGCAAAACTCGCCTTATGCATTCCATCTCCCTCAAATCGAATACCTACAATTTCACCGGGATAAACCACATTGCTATTCACCCAGTCCGAACCTTCTCTTTTGATCGAGATCGTTTCGATATTGGTCTTGGGAGTGATGTCAAGGTTGGTTACAAACCGGGGTTCATCGCCATCCTTGATGTACAGATATCCCTCCGATTTTCTATGGAATGCATAAACCCTTAGCAAGCAAAGGACCTTATCATTATTCAAACGATTTTTAGTAAACAGCTCAGCCACCAGCGGTCCTCCGGGAGCTTCCTGGTTTTCGATCCGGTAGGTTCTGCCCAGCCGGAGATTGAAATGATTGTCTATCTGGATCTCGATATCCCTCGTTTTATCATCCATCGGGGTGACCTCCTGCTTGTCAAACTGGAGAAAGGCCAGACGCCCGGCAAGTACCCTGAACCGGTGGTAGATAGAATCTACCGCATAGACGAGCTTTCCATTTTTCATGGTCGGGTTGCGGGCAATGAAGCGTATGTCTACGTACTGGCTACCCAGATCATTGGCGATCAGGTGGAGATTCAGTCTTTCACCTGTCCTGGTGATCCTGTAGTCAATAGGTAAATCCTCAGTCCAACGGTTATCGATCTGGATGTTGTCAATATTATTTGTGGTGAGCTCGAAAGTCTTTTCCTCCCCAATAAAAAGCTCATCTACGGAGGGATAGAACTCAACATAGGTATCGGTATGAGCCACGATCGGGATTTCGGTAATCCTTGATGTGGTGGAATCGATGTTTACCCTGATTGTAAATCTTAAGAAATCGGACTGGTCCAGATCTCTGAAACGTACCTTGAATCTGGAAAAATTATCAAATCTCAAAATCTGGTCGATAATCTCAAAATCCTCCGAAGGCACCAGCTGCATATCCTGAAAAGAAACCTGCTCCTTGATGAACAGGTAGACTTCCATCACTGCCCTTTCATCTGTATACTCAAAGGCGATCTTCCCATCCGGGGCATTTGGGGGGATCCTGTCCTGACTCCATGAGTACTCAGCAGAATCCACAAATAGTCTTACATCGGAAAAGTAATCACCAACAGGAGCCGGTTGGGCAATGATTTGTGAAAATGACGACGAAACAAAAAAAATAAATAATAATACGTGGAACGATTGCCGCATAACAGAAGTATTTTTTGCAAATATGTGTATTTCAAATTCAACGCTTAATACCTCAGCTTATTTAATAAAGACTATACTAAAATGATTTGATTTCTTCCGTAATAATTTTCGGTTTACCTTCAATGGTCTTATGCACCGGACAGCGGTCAGCTATTTCGATCAGTCTTTCTCTTTGTTCCCGGGTAAGGTCACCTTCTATTTGAATGAATCTTTTAATCTGATCGATCTTTGATTTGGCACCATTCACTGAGACACCATCGTCGGCATGCACTTTCTGATGAGTCAGCTTCACTTTTACTTCCTTCAGGTCAAGCTTTTTATGATCTGCATACATCCTCAGGGTCATGGCTGTGCAGGTACCCAATGCGGTAAGCAGATATCCATAGGGTGACGGACCGAGATCGCTTCCGCCGTGATCTTCCGGCTCATCGGCGATCAGGTGATGCTTTCCTGCTGTCACCTCTGTTACGTAGCCCTGTTCGGCAATCCTCGCCCAGACTTCTCCCTCGGGAGCCACGGGATCCTGCTTCAGGTCAATGTATCTGGATACCCACGGGGCGATCATGCTACCAGCATACAGTGAATCTGCTGTATCCGTCATCAGATGATCTGAGCCATCCAGGCTGATAAAACTTTTAGGGTGCATCGCAGCTGTGTAGATCTCCGCTGCATTGTCGATCCCAACAATGTTATCCTGGGGGGAATGCATGATCAACAAAGCCCTTTTTAGTTCCTTGATAACTTTCCTGGAGTCATTTTTCTCCAGGTCATCGATCAGCTGTTTCTCTATCGTAAAATTCCTGCCCCCGATATCTACCTCTGCCTTTCCTTCTTTTTCAATGAGGTCCTGTGATCCTTTAAATAATTTGCGGACATGCGCCGGGGTAGATGGAGCTCCAATAGTGACAATGGCCTGCACTTTTTTAAGGGCTTTTGCAACATGCAGTATCGCCACCCCGCCTAAGGAATGCCCCACAAGGATCCTGGGAGCTTCATATTCCACTTCGAGAAATTCATAAGCTTTCTTCAGGTCATCCAGATTACTGGAAAAATTGGTTTTGGAAAACTCGCCCTCACTCTGGCCCAGCCCGGTAAAATCAAACCTCATCACGGCCAGATCCGATTGTGTGAGTGCTCTGCTTATATTCTCAACCGTCTTTAGATTTTTTGAACAGGTGAAGCAATGGGCAAACAATACAAAGGCTTTCGGCTTTCCTACCAAAGGAAAGTCGATCATTGCCGATAGCTTCAATCCTGAAGCATTATCAAAATTTATTTTTGTTGTCTTCATGCCGCTTATAGAAAGATTTCTGAAAATTTAACCTTTATGGAAACCTATGTTTTTGTAAATTGTCCTTTGGAATAATAGAGACAAGATAACATTGATTCGCCCCATTCTCATATTGTTTGCAATTATCCTGCTGATAAAGTCAGCAGATGGACAGGTACTGCATTACGAGGTCGTCCGTAGTGGCAAGCCCATTGGTACCGTGGATGTGGTCAGGACCATTGAAAATGGCATAGAGACCTACGCCCTGGAAAATGTGGTTGAGTTCAGGGTCCTTTTAACTTTCAACATCAAATATGTACTCAGGGAGTCCTTTAAAGATGGAATGCTGATTTCAGGCGAGGGCTATAATACCTTGAATGGTTCCACACAAAAGGAAACTTCCATAACCTTTAGAAACGGGAAATATAAACTCATGATCGATGGGATAGAAGGCTACATGGAGTCCGGCGATACCATCCGGTATGCAGCTTCACAGGTCTACCATCAGGAACCCAATGGCAATGAGAGGGTATATTCGGAATATTTTGGCAGATACCTGCAGTTTAAGCAGATCGGTGAACACAAATACACACTTTCATCACCGGATGGAGAAAATGTTTATGAGTATCAAAACGGATTCTGCACAAAAGTTCATGTCTCCCGGGATTATGCTTCCTTTTCAATTGTCATGAAACCTGAAAGCCTGGCAGACGTGAAAAGTAATGGGTATCAAAGCCCGAGAAAATGATCCGTCAGCTGTCAAAAATACTGATTCCAATATCAGTCTTATTGATCATTGGCATGGTACTGTTTGTGATCAATCAGATCTCAGGCGTGTATCTGCTTGTTAGATCATCAAGCGTTCTCTACGCAAATATTTTACTCGCCTTGCTTTCATTGACAGCCCTCGGCTTGTTTGCGTGGCCCGTCATCCTTTATTTCCAGCTGCCCACCCCGCTGAAGATCCCAAAAAATGATCGTGAGTTGGCAAAATATCAGAAAAACCTGGTAAAAAGACTGAAAACCAACAGACACCTGATCAAAGCGGGACTGGTGCCCAGAAATGCGGAAATGCTTCCGGAATCGATCAGTTATCTCGATAAAGAAGCATCCAGGATCATTCGTGATACCGCCAACATCGTCTTCCTCACCACCTCCGTTTCTCAGAACGGAAAGCTTGATGCTTTCACGGTCCTGGTTACGCAATCGCGGATGGTCTGGAAAATTGCCCATCTGTATTATCAGCGTCCGACAGTCAGGGAGATCATCTACCTGTATGCCAACGTGGGAGCCTCAACCTTACTAGCCTCTGAGATTGAAGACCTGGATATTTCAACACAGATCGAGCCCGTCCTTCAGTCTTTTTTCAGAAACTCTGCGGGAAGGTCCATTCCGGTGATCGGCCCCACAGCGAATATTATCCTTGATTCGCTAATGGAAGGTTCAACAAATGCTTTTCTTACCCTTAGGATAGGAAACATCGCCTCAAAATACTGTGGATGCTACGAAGTCACTACCCGGGAAAAGATCAGGAAAGTTGCTTTCAACGATTCAGTAAGTCAGTTGAAAGAAATCGTGCTGGCCTCATCAGCAAGGATATTTACCGGGCTGTTTAAAGCCACCAAAAAGGCAGGTGTAGATACGATCAGATCAGGCTGGGAAGCCATCGCCGACGCAGGAGGAAGAATATTTGAAGGCGTGAAGAAACAGGGCCGAAAGGTATCTACCCTCAGGAAAAAGTCAACCTCTTAAAATCAGTCCTCCTTCTTGAAGAAGGAATCTACAAATTCCATCTTGTTGAATACCTGCAGATCTTCCACTTTTTCACCAACCCCGATGTATTTCACCGGGATCTTGAATTGATCCGAAATCCCAATCACCACACCGCCTTTGGCTGTGCCGTCCAGTTTGGTAATCGCCAGGGCTGTCACTTCCGTGGCTCTGGTAAATTCACGTGCCTGAATGAAAGCATTCTGACCGGTGCTGCCATCTAAAACCAGCAAAACCTCATGAGGGGCTGCGGGGATAAAGCGCTTGATCACGGATTTGATCTTACTCAGCTCGTTCATCAGGTTAACCTTGGTATGTAAGCGACCTGCCGTATCGATGATGACCACATCAGCCTTATTTTCCGCTCCGTATTTTGCCGCTTCAAAAGCTACCGAAGCCGGATCTGTCTGCATCCCTTTCTCAATTACAGGTACGCCCACTCTTTCACCCCATAATTTAATCTGGTCCACGGCAGCAGCCCTGAAAGTATCGGCAGCACCCAGTACAACATTCTTTCCGAGGGCTTTGAACTGAGCGGCAAGCTTGCCAATCGTGGTTGTTTTCCCGACTCCATTTACCCCCACGATCAATATCACATAGGGCCCATCTACCTTAGGAAGATCAAAATCCACAAGATCCTTTGTATTGTTTTCAGCCAGGAGGCTCGCGATCTCTTCTCTCAGGATCTGATTTAGCTCATTGGTGTTGAGGTATTTGTCTTTGGCCACCCGATCTTCTATCCGGTCGATGATCTTCACCGTGGTCTCCACTCCCACATCCGATGTAATGAGTACTTCCTCCAGTTCATCCAGGACTTCCTCATCAACAACCGATTTACCGACAACCGACTTGCTGAGCTTTTCAAAGAAATTGGACTTGGTCTTTTCCAGACCTTTATCGAGGGTCTCTTTTTCCTTTTTAGAAAATAAGTTCTTAAACATGGTGACGATGGATCAATCGTAGCGATTTAGCGCTAAATATAAATAAAAAGCCGATCCGTCAATTGCCGGATCGGCTTTCCCAAATGCTTTTAACGGTGTCTTAGCTCTTAGAAATGAGATTTTTCACTTCAGCTTCGGGTACCATATCTTCTTTGAATACATAGGACCCGGATTTATCCGACTTCACCGCCCTGATCACTTTAGCGAACTTCGCCCCACCGGGCTGCTTTAGGGTTGCAACTACTTTCTTTGCCATGTTTACTTAATTTCTTTGTGAACCGTATATTTTCTCAGGATAGGGTTGTACTTCTTCAATTCAATCCTTTCCGGTGTATTTTTCCTGTTCTTGGTGGTAATATATCTGGATGTACCGGGTTGTCCCGACGTCTTATGCTCTGTGCACTCAAGTATTACCTGAACTCTGTTACCTTTTTTTGCCATTTCTTCAGCGCCTTTAATTTAAGGGAGTGCAAATTTAGAAAAATATATGTTATTCAACAAAGGAATTTGTATTTCGGACTACTCTTCTGTGCGGTTGATCACCACTTCATTTGAATACACATAATATTCCGGATCTACTTCCACCTTTTGCACTTCATTTTCCAGCTCAAGCACTGACCAGTCCGATGATGGTAAAATGATTTCCTGCTGATCATCCAGATGGATCTTTACCGGCATATTAAAGCCTTGAATGCAGTTGGTCCACCGGAAGAATAATCCGTTATCCATTGCGAAGTATTCCAGCACCGGAATCCTGGAATCACGTAAATACTGGTTGAAAAAAGTGCTCAGATCAAGACCAGCCTTTTGGGCAATGTATTGCTCCACATCGGAGGTTGTGACGATCTTGTGGTAAAACTCCTCATTCATTCCCCTTAGGATAGACCTCCAGAGGGTATCATCATCAATGACCTGGCGAAGGGTATGCAATACATTCGCTCCTTTATTGTAGACATCCGCTCCCTCATCGTTCACCCCGTAGTCACCGATGATTGTTTCCTGATTCTGAATGGTGTACCTGGCTCCCTTCAGATAGTCAGCGGCCGCTTCTTTGCCGTAGAAATACTCAATAAACAGGCTTTCCGAATAGAAGGTAAACCCCTCATGTACCCACAGGTCCGCGGGGTCTTCGTGAGTGATGCTGTTGGCAAACCATTCATGGCCGGTTTCGTGCACAATGATATAATCCCATTTCAATCCCCACCCTGTCAGGCTCAGGTCACGCCCCAGGTATCCGTAGGTGTATCCGTTTCCATAGGTCACCGAGCTTTGGTGTTCCATCCCCAGGTATGGAACCTCCACGAGCTTGTAACTGTCCTCATAAAAGGGATAAGGCCCAAACCAATACTCAAATGCCTCCATGGTCCTGTAGGCATCCTGAAAGTGTTCTTTGGCAATTTTCAGGTTCTCCTTTAATACCCAGAAATCAAAATCCAGCGGTCCCTTCTCACCTTCATAAACATCCTTGAAATTGGCATAATTTCCAATATTTACATTGACACCGTAATTATTGATGGGATTCTTCACCTCCCATATGTAAGTCCGGGTCCTGTCCTTTTCTTTTTTTGTTCCGATCAGACGGCCATTACCAACCGCCTTCAGATCCTGTGGCACATTGATACTTAATTGGATCCCCTCATCCGGTTCATCGTAATAATGGTCTTTACATGGCCACCAGGCGCTGGCTCCTAATCCCTGGCAGGAGGTAGCGATAAAATCATTTCCTTTTGAGTCCTTTGTCCAGGTAAAGCCTCCATCCCAGGGCGGTCTTTCGGCTTCAATGGGCTTTCCACTGAAAGTGATCGCTAATACGCTAGTGTCTCCAACAACCTGATCATCGGACAGGTGGATGAAATGTGCATTGCCTTCGTGGGTTATTTCCAGTGTCTTACCATTCTGGGTCACCTGGTCGAATTGCATAGGAGGCTGCAAATCAATCTGCATCACCTGATTCTTTTCGATGACTTTGTATTTGACCGTGTTTTTACCGGAAATGGACTTACCAGGAATATCCACAGATACATAAAGATCATAATGCAGCAGGTCCCACCAGACCCGTTCCGGTGTGATGGAACCCCGTAAGGAATCCTGTCTTGTATAACCATTGTCCTGCGCCAACAGATGCATCGAAAACGATACAATGAGGAAGACCAGAAATAGATATTTATTGATCATCGGTAAAAGAAAAAGGCCTGATCATAAAAACCAGGCCTTTAAATATCTTAATATTTTGGAAATATTATGCCAGATATCCTTTGGCTTTTGCTTTTTTAAGTGCCGCAATCAAACCAATCTTATTGATGGTCCTGATCGCTGACGTCGACACTTTCAAGGTGATCCATCGATCCTCTTCTGCCACATAAAATTTCTTCTTCTGTAGATTCGGATTAAACCTCCTCTTCAACTTGTTGTTTGAGTGAGAAACGTTGTTGCCTACCATCGGCCGCTTTCCTGTGATCTGACAAACTTTTGACATAATATTTGTGCTTTTCTAAAAAGGACTGCAAATATCGGATAAATGTTTATAAGTTCCAATATCCCGGACAAATTGATTAAAAAACTACAAAATATAATATTCCTTTGTGGCTTCCTGATCAAGGTTTACATTTGGAACTTTCGTTGATCGAGCATGTTAGATATTCAAAAAGTAAAAGGAAGAAATGAGGGTAACAGACGTACATAAAGCAGACGAATTCATACAACTCGAAGAAAAATATGGAGCGCATAATTACCATCCGCTTCCTGTTGTGCTTTCCAGGGGTGAAGGTGTTTATGTATGGGATGTGGAAGGAAAGAAATATTTCGACTTCCTTTCGGCCTATTCCGCTCTCAACCAGGGGCATTGCCATCCGAAAATCATTGACTCCCTCAAACAACAGGCCGAGACACTTACCCTGACCTCGAGAGCATTCCACAACAATGTCCTCGGAGAATTCGAGCAATACGTCACCGGCTATTTCGGATATGACAAGGTACTTCCCATGAATACGGGGGCGGAAGCTGTGGAAACAGCCATCAAGATCTGCAGAAAGTGGGCGCACGAAAAAAAGGGCATCCCTGAAAATCAGGCCAAAATTCTGGTATTCGACCAGAATTTTCATGGACGAACAGTTACTATCATATCTTTCTCTACCGAAGAATCTTCCAAAAAGAACTTCGGGCCTTATACACCCGGGTTTGAGGTGGTGGAGTACAACAACATTGAAGCCCTTGCAGAGGCCATTAAAGATCCGCTGGTTGCAGGTGTGCTGATTGAGCCTATCCAGGGCGAAGCAGGCGTGAATGTGCCTGATGAAGGATACCTGAAAAATGTTGCAGATCTGTGTGCACGTCACCATGTATTACTACTCGACGATGAGATCCAGACTGGCATTGGCCGGACCGGTAAGATGCTGGCGGCAGACTATGAAAATGTAAAGCCAGACATACTGATCCTGGGGAAAGCGCTATCTGGTGGAACATACCCTGTATCCGCCGTACTCGCCAATGATGATATCATGGAGGTGATCACCCCGGGTACTCATGGCTCCACTTATGGAGGTAATCCGCTGGGAACCAAAGTAACCATGACAGCCCTGCAGGTGATGAAAGATGAGAAGCTGACTGAAAATGCGGCTTATCTTGGGGAGATTTTCCGTGAAAGAATGCATTTACTGTCTCAAAAGAAATCTAATGTGGTCGAGTTGGTACGGGGAAAGGGTTTACTCAATGCCATTGTAATCAATGATTCGCCAAGTGGTAAAATGGCCTGGAATCTGTGCCTCAAGCTGCGCGACAATGGTCTGCTGGCAAAACCTACCCATGGTAACATCATTCGTTTTGCTCCCCCGCTGATCATGACCGAGGAGCAACTGCACGAGTGCTGTGATATTATTGAAAAGACGGTCACGGATTTTTCAGCTTGATTTTAAAGCCACAGATTCGCTAAAAATAATCAGCGAATTAGTGGCTATTCATCCTGAAAACCGGTAAAGCCAAAGCCATCAGATTCAGCACGCTGGAGGCCATTTGCAGGGCTTTGGACTGTCAACCCGGTGATCTGTTGGAATTTAGAGAATGATCCGCCATTTTAGGGGCATGAAGCCACACTATCCAAATATCCTCCAGACCTTCGGTATTCTCGGGATCTATATCCTTCTTGCGATCGGCCTGGCCCTGCTCGCCCAACCGCTGATGAGCATCATGCCCGAATCGGTTGTGACCTTACTGGCCAGCTTTGTTTCAATGGCCATTGTGATCTTTATTGCTCTCCAGTTTAAGAATGCCCCTGTCAGCTATCTGTTTGACGACCAGAAATTTGCTTCTCTCCAGGTGTACCTGATCTCCATTCTATTTGTCATATTCATGATTCTTGCCATCGATCCGATCACTTCTTTTATCCCCATCCCTGACTGGCTGGAGGAGATCATGGCCAACCTGATCCAGAAAAATATCGCTTCTTTTCTCACCATAGCCATCCTGGCTCCCGTTATGGAAGAATTGCTTTTCAGAAAGGTGATTTTTGAGGGATACCTGGAAAACTATTCCGTTAAGAAAGCCATTTTTATGTCTGCTTTCATGTTTGCGCTATTTCATCTTAATCCATGGCAGGGCATCGGGGCTTTTGTAGCGGGTGTTTACCTCGCTTATTTGTTTTACAAGACCGGGGATATTGTCCTGTGTATGTTCGTACATTTGGTCAATAATGGCCTTGGTTATACAGCCTTCGTCTATTTTGATGATCCGCTCTTTTCCATCACCTACTTACTTGAAGAACCTGCATACATCGTACTCACGATCCTTATCGGCCTTGGTGGCATGTATGTCTGCTATCGTTACCTAGAGAATTATTTCAAAATGAAAGCCGCATGACCTATATGTTCAGAAGACCCAGACGAAACCGGAACAGTGAGGCTATCCGGTCATTGGTGAGGGAAACAACTGTAACGGTGGATGACCTGATCTTGCCCTTATTCTTACTTGAGGGTACAAAGAAGAAGACCGAAGTGGAGTCCATGCCCGGCATCTACCGGCTTTCTGCCGATCTTATGCTCAAAGAGATCGAAAGCTGCCTCAGGCTGGGCATTAAAGCTTTTGATGTTTTCCCTGTCGTAGAGGAGAAATACAAAGACAAAATGGCTACCAGGAGCTATGATGCTGATTTTTTCTACCTGAAGGCACTCCGATCCATCAAGAAAGAGTTTCCCGAAGCGCTGATCATCACCGATGTGGCGATGGATCCCTACAGTTCGGATGGACACGATGGTATTGTGCAGGATGGAAAGATCATCAATGATGAGACCCTGGAAGTGCTCAGTAAGATGGCCCTGGCCCAGGCGGAAACAGGCATTGACATGATCGGTCCATCCGACATGATGGACGGCAGGGTTGGTTTTCTGAGGGATCAGCTGGATGTGGTCGGTTTTAAAGATACCGGAATCATGTCTTACACAGCTAAATACGCTTCCGCCTTTTACGGGCCTTTCAGGGATGCCCTGGATTCCGCACCGAAGTTTGGGGATAAAAAGACGTACCAGATGGATCCTGCAAATAGAAGGGAAGCGCTGATTGAAGCACAGCTGGATATTGAAGAAGGGGCGGACGTCTTGATGGTAAAGCCGGCACTGGCCTACTTAGACATCATTTCCGATCTAAAGTCAAATTTTGATCTGCCTGTAGCGGCTTATAATGTCTCAGGAGAGTACGCGATGATCAAAGCTGCCGGCAAAAATGGATGGCTGGATGCGGATCGTGCGCGGGATGAAATACTGACCTCCATTAAAAGAGCTGGGGCAGACATGATCCTGACCTATTTTGCTAAAGAATATGCCGAGGCTATAAATTCATAAATCCTGCTCTACAACAGGACATCCCGCACTGGTTTGATAGCCTCGGGCAGTTCTTTCTCCTCCAGCATCTCCCGGAGATCGATCTCGATCACCCGGCACAGCGAAAGCATGGGGATATCATTGCCCAGTCCTTCAAACGGATTTTCACTGTAATCCCCGATCAACTCCATCATGATGTAAACCCATCCAACCAGGGCGATGAATGGTATGGCAATCCAGTTGCCAAAAGCCGTGTTGAGGTCGAGGAAGGCCGGGATCAGCCCAAATGGTAGCAAAAAAATAAAAATACCCACAAACGTGAAGCTCATACTGGCATATTGCCTGGGCAGCGGAAATTTTTTGATCCGTTCACACTTTCCCTGGTGGTCGTAAAGATCATTGAGAATCTTCTGCATTTCCATGTGCCGGAAGTCATCAATAAGATCATCCTTTCTAAGTTTTTTCAGCATTCGTGACTGCCTGTCTATCAGCTGGGTAGCGGTATTTTGAAAATTGATCACCTCGTCATGTTCAGCAGGATCCAGGAGCCTTTTCAATTCCTGTCGGGTCACTTCGTCTCCCAGCAATCCAATCCCGAATGTCTTTTTGCGCTTCTCATAAAAAGCTTTGACCCACCCTCTGTGGCTATCCCTCAGATGCTCCCACTGAGTAGGTATGAGCAGCTGATCCCGTAAGGTATAAAGCCAGGCGATGTGTCGGTAAACGAGTCGCTTGTGAACCGATCTTATCTCCGGCTCCGAAAACCTGTTATCACAAAACTGATTAGTCACAAAACCGGTTACAGCAGATCCCCAGGCACGGCTTGAATTCACTATGGCACCCCAGACCTTTCGGGCTTCCCACAGCCTGTCATAGGCGCTGTTGTTCTTAAAGCCAATATAAAAAGCCACCGCTGTACCCACAATGGATAAAGGCAGCCATGGAATGTTCATCCAGTCAAAGTAGAAATACTCATACAGCATGCAGGTAAGCGTGGCCCAGACCAACAGCCAGATGATGTGAAACCAGCTAAAAGTAACAATGTCAACAAAGTTGATATTCTTCTTAACTATCATAGTAGGAGAGGTTGTATTCCCTGTAAAATAGTGAAAATCTGGTTTTGATGACTGAAGATGAGGAATGATCGTTTCCTGTGCCGGCAACCTGGTCCGGAACTTCCTGTAATGATCCGGGTGGTTCAAAAGTATTAGGTTTAAAATAACGGCATATTCCAGATAAAGTGAATAATACCACTTTATTCAAATGTTCAATACCATTGGCAACCTAATCCATAACACTTCATGCATCATAGGTACAACTAAGATTTGCTTCTTATTTCCTTAAAGTAATTCGGAGGGTAAATATTGTTACCGTATTTCTCAGCAATATTCATGATCCCCGTTTTCCTTTCTTCTTCAGAAATATCAGGATGGCCAGCTATAAAATTGGATGTTTCCACAAAACACTCGTCCAGTCCAGCGGGAATTACGGTACACAGCAGTTTGGCTGGTTGACTCGACTGATTTTTAAAACAGTGTATCATTCCGCCTTTTGGAATATTGACAAAGGCTCCCTTTTTGGCCAGGTAACTGCCATTTTCCGAATGAAAGGAAACCTCACCCTCCAACACATAGAATGACTCATCAATGTGTTCGTGTTCATGTGGTGGAGGTCCTGCTCCAACAGGTATAGTCATTTCAATTACCGCAAATTCACCGTTTGTTTGCTCTCCGGAAATGACTATTCGATAGTCTCCACCTGCTATGTTAAGGCTTTTTCCTTCTTCACTGTTTACGGCCAATATTTTTTTGAGGGTACTCATGGGATATGAAAATTTTCAAAATTCAAAAACAACTTTTGATTTTGCCTTTCTCTTTTCCACCAACGATAACGCATCCATCGCAGCAGCTAATTCAAATACTTTTGGTGCTTTGACTTTAATCAAACCCTCGTCAAGCCATTGATCTATTTGTTTGAATTTATCGGCATTATTGGTGGTAAATGTCATTTTACCTGTAATTCCATGCTTATTTAATTCTGATTTCGAAGGTGGTTGTGTGGTGGTTATTATAGTTCCGCCTTTTTTAAGCAGTGGGTATGATTTTGCTAAAGTCTCACCACCTACCAAATCTAAAATCACATCCAGATTTTGCAATTCTTTGGAGAAGTCTGTTGTTCGGTAATCAATCACCTGGTCAATGCCTAAAGTCTGCAGTTCTTTGATATTTTCTCCGCTTGCCGTACCAATCACATCAAGTCCGTGCATTTTTGCAATCTGAACAGCCATTTGACCCACTGCACCACCCGCTCCATGAATCAACAATTTTTGTCCTTTTGCTATTTGAGCATCTTCGACAAGTGAAGTATAAGCTGTTCCAATTGAGAAAGGAATAATAGCCGCTTCGTTGAAACTCAAAGTTCTGGGCTTGAGAACGACTTCCTGCTCGGCTACCACTACATATTCTGCATAGGTTCCGCCTTCCATAAAATTGGGCATTACCATTACTTCATCGCCTACCTGAAATGAATTTACCTCGCCACCTGCTTCGGTTATGATGCCGACTCCTTCCCAGCCCAGGGTGAAAGGGAATTTCTTTTTCAACATACCTGCCATAAAACCCGATCGTATTTTATGATCTACCGGATTCACAGAGGAAGCCTTTAACTTTACCAAAACTTGATTGGGGTTTGGTTTTGGAATTTGAATCTGCACGCTTTTTAAGACCGAGTTATCTCCGTATTGCTCTATTTGAATTGCCTGCATATTTATTGTTTTTGTTAGCCAAAAATAGACTACCATTGTCTTTAAATTAGGTTAATCCTATTTGATTGACATACGCTAACTTTTTAGACTAATGGGGGAGAATTACAATAGAAAGCTAAAAGATTATAATCCGAACAATTGCCCTGTGGTATACAGCCTTAGCAAAATTGGAGACAGATGGAAATTGCTCATCATCCATTATATCAAAAAAGGACACAACAGGTACAGTACGCTACAAAAAGTAATCCCTGATATCAGCCGTCAGACATTGACAAATAAGCTCCGCGAATTGGAAGATGATGGAATTTTGGATCGGGTTGTTTATGCAGAAGTTCCACCTAAAGTAGAATATAATATCACCGACATGGGAATGAGTTTAAACCCGATTATATCCGAAATGAGTAAGTGGGGGTTACAATTCGTAACTCCTACTGAGTAGAAAAGCTGGATAAGTGACAAAAAAACCGATAAATCACATTCACTATTGAGTATGCTCTTCGACATGTTTCGTAGGCATGTCGGAGGGAGATTAGCATGTGAACCGGCTGATGCTCATTTGTAATCAATTAGAGGTACTATAAAGACTTTATCTTGAAAAAGTAATCAACATCCCCAGGTCAAAATAGCCAGGAAATGACAACAACACCAGAGCATATTTTCTTTAGAAGATGACAACTATATCGAGTATTCATATATTGATAATGTCGAAAGCAATAGAAATGTAACTATTACCAGTGATCTAACTGTAATTGATCGCAATCACTTAAGGATATCCATCTTTAAAGAATACTACGATTTTGGTTCAAGTGATTGGATACTGCTGGATATTGAAGTCATCTTCGAGAAGCAATAAACAAAGGTATTTATTCCCAGAGCTTAGAGGTCTAATAGCTATTACCGCTTCATCTTCATATAATCCAACGTAAGATTCAGGAAGGCTTTCAGTCCCGTGATCATTCCTGCATCGTCCACATAAAAGTCAGGTGTGTGATGATCTACCGCTTCCGTTAATGGTACATCTTTAGACGTACCCCCCACCCAGAAATAGATGGATGGGACCTTCAGCGCAAAGTAGGCAAAATCCTCCGCTCCGGTACTGGCATTCACCACCTCCAGGTTTTCACAGGATTTTTCGAATGAGGGGACCATCACGGTGGTAAGTTCCGGGTCATTGTAGGTGACCAGGGCACCTTCGGTAATCGTTACATCGGCCGTGGCCCCAGCACTCTGTGCGATCAGTTTAGCCGTCTTTTCAATCCTCCGATGAATGTCCTTTTTCATGTCTTCATCCAGCGTCCTGATCGTACCGACCATCTCCACCTTCTCCGGGATGATGTTGTACCTGACGCCGGCATCAATCTTACCGATAGAAATCACCGCGGCCTCCTTTGTCAGCTCCATTTGCCGTGAGACGATGGTCTGCAATCCCATGATGATTTGAGAGGAGACTGTGATAGGATCTACGCCGGTCCAGGGCCTGGACCCATGTGATTGTTTTCCATTTACCGTGATGTACAAGCGGTCCGCAGCTGCCATGATCCCACCAGTTTTGTACCCTAGCGTGCCCACATGATAAGCTGATTTGATGTGCATGGCAAACATGACATCCACATCCGGATTGGTCAACACACCTTCTTTGATCATCAGTGGGGCGCCACCTTCTTCACCCTCCGGAGGGCCTTCTTCAGCCGGTTGAAAAATAAACTTCACGGTACCATTGAGGTCTTTTTTCATGCCTGTAAGGATCTCAGCAGCTGCCATCACCACGGCAATGTGCGTATCGTGTCCACAGGCATGCATCACGCCCGTCTCCTCTCCGTTGTATTCACCAATTGCGGTCGATTTGTAAGGCAGATTCACTCTTTCTGTGATCGGAAGGCCATCAATATCAGCCCTGATGCCAATCACAGGACCGGGTTTTCCTCCTTTCAGAATTCCTACA
The DNA here is from genome assembly GCA_965243485.1 of Cyclobacteriaceae bacterium. GTDB lineage: Bacteria > Bacteroidota > Bacteroidia > Cytophagales > Cyclobacteriaceae > UBA7330. The sequence continues at coordinate 1,086,044 of CBDEVP010000001.1, forward strand.
ACTCCGGTTTTGGCAACTCCGGTTTGCACCTCCAACCCAAGGTCCTTCAAATGGACTTCAATCTTTTTTGCCGTTTCAAATTCCCTGTTAGATAGTTCAGGATACTGATGAAAATGATGTCTCCATTCGATCATCTTTGTCTCAATCTCGCGAGCAAGTTTATCAATGTCCTGTGCAAAAAGAGGAATAAAAAGTACAGCCAAAAGGGTAGAAAAAAGGTGCTTCATAAAATTCATCAATCAAAAAGATCCTCGTCCCTTTCCACCATCAGGATCGAAGACTGATGGACAATATAATATTTCTGCCCTTCATACATCACCTCGAATGCAGTCTTCTGTAGAAAAATGGCGAGGTCTCCCTCCTTTACCTGAAGCGGAATATATTTTACTTTTTCTTCCTCCGGCTTCCAGTCATCATCCTCATCCATCGGTAGTGGGATCGGATAACCGGGACCCGCTTTCACAATATAGCCACTTTGCACTTTCTCTTTCTCCGCAACACCAGGAGGCAAAAAGATACCACCGGAAGTCTTCTCACTATCTTTCTTTGGCTTGATCAACACACGGTCGCCAACCACTATCAGCTTCTTTAACTTATTATCAGCAGTCAATTCCATAATTTTTCACTAAAAAAGAGCAAATGTAGATAAATCAATCAACCAAAGAGGCCAGTGGTCTGTTCCGGAACAGTCACTTTTTCTTCAGATTGGGCCCTGTTCAAAACCTTTTGGTCCATATCCTTACTTGTCTTGGCACCAAGCTCCTTCAGGCGTTCGGTCTTGCGGATCAGATTGTCTTTTCCTTCCACCAGCTTATTCATGGCCATACCATACTGTTGCTTGGACTTATCGAGCGATTTACCCACTTCCACCAGATCATCCACAAAGGCCTTGAACTTATCATAGAGCGCACCACCCTGCCTGGCGATCTCAAGAGCATTTCTATTCTGATATTCATGTTTCCAGATGCTTGCCACGGTCCTCAGTGTAGCTATCAAAGTAGACGGGGACACAATGATGATATTTTTGTTGTGGGCTTCATTGTAAAGTTCCCCACCATGCTGAACGATCATGGCGAAAGCAGACTCGATGGGCACAAACATCAACACATAATCGAGCGAGCCCTGTTCAAACAGTTCGTGATAATTCTTTTCACTTAATCCCTTTACATGTGCCTTTACTGATAACAAATACGCTTTCAGCGCCTGTTCTTTCTCCACGTCACTCTCTCCGTTTACATGCTTCTCATAAGAAATAAGTGATACCTTGGAATCAATGATCAGATTTTTTTCATCAGGTAATTTGATGATCACATCGGGTCTGAGTCTGCGGCCTTCTTCCGAACTGTACGATTCCTGCATGAAGTACTCCCGGTCCTTCTCCAGACCGGAACGTTCGAGGATCCTTTCCAACACAATCTCTCCCCAGTTACCCTGGGTTCGGGCATCTCCTTTCAAAGCTTTAGTCAGGTTTTCAGCCTCCTGACTCATCCGTTGATTAAGGGTTTTTAGACCCTCTAGCTGGACCTTCAGCTCGGCAGTATTTACCATGCTGTCCTTATTGGTCTGCTCTACCTTTTTCTCAAACTGAAGCAGCTTATCTCCCAGTGGTTTGAGCAGCTCATCAAGATTTTCTTTATTCTGATCCGTAAATTTTTTACTTTTTTCTTCAAAGATCTCATTGGCCAGGTTTTTAAACTCTGCCGTGAATCTTTCCTGAACCTTCATCATCTCCTGGCGCTGCTCGTCCAGTCTTTCTCTCAGATTTTTGTAATTGGCCTGAAGACTGGCATTCTCCTGGTTCAGCCGGATCACTCCCTGCCGCTCTTCCTTCAATTGTTCATTCAAAGCATAGAATTCCTGCTCACGCTTTTGATTTTTCTCCCGTTCCAACTCTAATTCTATCCTAACCTTTTCATCACTACCTCCTGATTTTGAATACAGTTTACCCAGGAGATACCCGATGATAACTCCAAGAGCCGCACCAATCACAAGCATGATGATCATTTCTGATTCCATTTTTTAAATTTACAATAATCTGTGTAGATAGCCGAACAATTCCATCAACCAGGCAATGCCCATGTGGATGATGATACCTCCCCATACACTACGCGTATTGTATGAAATGATTCCCAGCAGATAACCGCCGAAGACAGAACTGATGGCTTCAGTCATAGGCTTTCCAAAGTGCAGGATAGCATAGGTCACCACCATGGGCAGAACGGCATATCCTCCCAATGTACGAGTAAAAGCAAAGATCAGGAAGCCCCTGAAAAAGATCTCCACACCCACGAAATCTGATCCGTAAGCGAGTTCATAGATAGAAATCGTTACTATTTCCGGCAGATCTCTCTGTTCGGCAAAATATGTTCCCTGTGAAAACTGATAGCGCGGATAATAAGCCTGTAGATCTGCAAAGAACGAACCGATACCAACACAAATTCCTGCAAGCAGGAGTAGCATAAAGTAAGGTTTTGCGTCAAAACGTCTTGGTGCAAGACCATAGTAGATCTTCGGATAGTCTTTTTCAAAAATCCAATAGACCATCAGTAGCGGCAAAACAACAGTAAACATGCTGCTGAGCCATCTGATGGTTTTGGAAAGAAAGACATAATCCCTGAGGTCAAAATGGTCCTTCAGAACTATATATCCATAAAATGACCGATCGAGCGCGAGGATCGCGAATCCGATAAAAAACATGAGCCAGAACCGCCCGGATCGTAACCAGTCTCTTTGTTTGCCAAAGGCATAAAGAAGCAAACAAATGATCAGGTAGGGTAGGCCATGAAAAAGGAACATATGAACTCCGTCACGGAACTGACCGTTATATTTATCGAGCACAGAGTTCTCAAAATCAAAATAGTAGTTAAAAGTGAAAATAATCACGAGAAACAAACCGATCGAAAGATAGAGTTTGAGATCAAAATGCTTTCTTTGATACTCGATGATGTAGCTCCAGATCTTCTTCATCAAAAAAATTTGACCAAAGATATGTGTCTGATCGTTTTAGGGAGGAATATTCATCCAAAATATCGGTTGATACTGGTTGCCAACCGGGATGAGTTTTATGAACGGCCCACCCAGGCTGCCCACTACTGGGATACACCCCATCAGATGCTTGCTGGTAAGGACCTTCAGGCCGGGGGTACGTGGCTTGGGGTCAATAGCCTGGGAAACCTGGCAGCCGTAACCAATTACCGGGATCCGGTCAGCTTTCGGCCGGATAAATCATCCAGAGGCAAAATACCTGTGGATTTTTTAATCAACGATACCGGCTTAAAAGAATATCTTAACACACTTCGGAAAGATGCCCATCAATTTAATGGCTTTAACCTGCTCGCTCAGGAAAATGGACAATTAATCCATTACAATAATCAGGAAGATTCAATAACAGAAATCACTGACGGAGTACATGCCATCAGCAATGCAACCCTTAACACGCCCTGGCCGAAGGTGATTCGTGCAAAAGAGCGGTTTAAAGCGCTCATTAAAAGAAACTTTGATCATGAGGCACTCATTGAGATGATGGGTGACACCGAAACAGCAGATCCAAAAGAGCTGCCGGATACTGGTATCCCACATGAGCTCGAAGTTGCTGTTTCCGCCATGTGTATACGTACCGAAAAATATGGTACATGCAGTACCACTGCCATTACCATTACCCATGATGGTCAAGTCAATTTTACTGAAAAGTCATACCCGGTAGGTAAAAGAACCGGTGGAACCGTACGTTATAATTATAAAGCAGCTTTATGATCAGATGGTTGATCATTTCTATTTTCCTTATTCCACTGACCGGTTGCAAGGACCAGTACTTTGAAATTGAGAATGACCCCCTCAAGGGAACCATCGATGGGGAAGAATGGATCTTTGGCAGCGGCCGGGTAAGGTACGATCAGTTCTATGCACAGGGTCTTACAGGTATCCTGTTTGAGGAAACCTTAAATGATCCCTGCTCGAAAGTGAATACCGTCGAACATCACATTTCGCTTTCCATACCCTATGACAGGGGAAATTTTAACCTTCCGTTCGCTACTCCCAATTACTATGTGGTTTTCTCACTGGATGGCATCACAGAGTACACCGCAAACACCGGATTTATTGAAATAGTCGCAGTGACCCCTACCGAGGTGGTTGGATATCTCAGCGCCAGCTACGACGATGACAACCATGCCCAGGGTTCCTTCAGCTTAAGACTTTGTGACTAGATCCTGTTCTTCATAGGCTTCAACAGGGATACAGCTGCAAACCAGATTCCTGTCTCCATAAGCACTGTCGATCCGGCTTACGGAAGGCCAGAACTTGTCTTTCCTCAGATACGGTAGCGGATAGGCAGCTTTCTCCCTGCTATACGGTCGATCCCACTGATCTGAAAGTAACATGGTCTGTGTGTGAGGAGCATTCTTCAGCAGGTTATTTTCCTGTTCCACGGTACCACCTACAATGTCATCGATTTCCTTCCTGATCGAGATCATCACATCACAGAACCTGTCTATCTCTGCTTTGGTCTCGGACTCCGTGGGTTCGATCATCATGGTCCCATTCACTGGGAAGGAAACCGTGGGGGCATGATATCCATAGTCCATCATACGCTTTGCAATGTCCTCGACTTCAACCCCTGCAGACTTAAAGACCCTGCAGTCGATGATGAGTTCGTGAGCATTGCGACCTTTTTCATTTGCATATAGGATCGGGTAGTGACTACTCAATCTTTTCGCAATATAGTTGGCATTTAGAATCGCGACCTCAGAAGCATGTGTCAATCCCTCACCGCCCATCATGGAGATGTATGCGTGTGATATAGGTAGGATACTTGCACTGCCAAAAGGGGCAGATGAAATATGTAGCTGATCTCCGGGAAGAAAAGGCACAAGGTGTGAAGCTACCCCAATGGGGCCAACACCGGGACCACCTCCGCCATGCGGAATACAAAAAGTCTTATGTAGGTTCAGGTGACATACATCCGCACCGATCATAGCGGGTGAGGTGATCCCGACCTGCGCATTCATGTTAGCCCCGTCCATATAGACCTGGCCACCGTTTTTGTGAATAATTTCACATAAGTCACGGATATTTTCCTCAAAGACCCCATGGGTAGAAGGATAAGTGACCATCAACGCCGCAAGGGAATTGCTAAAAGTTTCAGCCTTCTCTTTCAGGTCATCGATGTCGATATTGCCCTGCTCGTCACATTTGATGATTTTAACTTCCATGCCTGCCATTACTCCGCTCGCAGGATTGGTTCCGTGAGCCGAAGAAGGTATTAAAACAATATTTCTGTTTCCTTCACCGATAGATTCCAGGTATTTCCTGATCACCATGAGACCGGCATACTCACCCTGTGCACCAGAATTAGGCTGAAAGGAAACATCTGCAAAGCCAGTGATCTCACTCAGCCAAACTGCCAACTCATCGATCAACTCCTGGTAACCCCTTGTTTGTTCTTTCGGCGCAAAAGGATGTATCTCGTTAAACTCGGGCCAGCTCACAGGGATCATTTCTGTGGTCGCATTCAGCTTCATGGTACATGATCCCAGAGATATCATAGAATGAGTAAGTGATAGATCCTTATTTTCCAATCGCTTCAGATATCGTAGCAGCTCATGCTCTGAATGATAGATATGGAAGACTTCGGGAGTAAGAAATTCTGAATGACGCCTGATGTCCGAGGGGATACCGCTTTCAACCTGATCAGCAACCTTACTCGGATCTTTTCCCAGTGCTTTGGCGAAAATATTTACAACCGCCTGAGTATCAGCAGGTGTATGGGTCTCATCAAAAGAAATGCCTATGGCTCCATCGTCATATCTCCGGAAATTGACCACCGCCTTGCTTGCTTCGGCAAATATGGCAATGTCATCTGTATTAACTTTTAGAGTATCAAAAAATGACTCATTCGCAACCTCGAGGCCCAATTCTTTCAGTGCATCTGCCGTAACCCTGGCAAGACCGTGTACCCTTGAGGCAATTCTCTTCAATCCTTTTGGTCCATGATAAACTGCATACATGGAGGCCATAACCGCAAGTAAAACCTGTGCGGTGCAAATGTTAGATGTAGCGCGTTCTCTTTTAATGTGTTGTTCCCTGGTCTGGAGGGCCATTCTGTAGGCTGGATTACCTTCAGCATCCATGGAAACGCCGATGATCCGGCCTGGCACGGATCTTTTATACGCTTCTTTAGTGGCAAAAAATGCAGCATGTGGTCCGCCGTAACCGAGAGGTACACCAAACCGCTGTGAAGTGCCGACAACCACATCAGCACCCCATTCTCCTGGAGGTGTGATCAGACACAAGCTCAGAAGGTCAGCAGCAACCCCTACCAATACCTGATGTGTGTGTGCATCTGCAACTAAAGAAGAAAAATCTCTCGCCTGACCATCGTTACCTGGATTTTGGATAAATACTCCAAAGATATTGCTATCACCCAGGTCAACCTGATCAATGTCTTCAACGAGCACCTCAATACCCATGGGCTGCATCCTTGTCCTGATCACATTGAGCGTCTGAGGAAATACATTTTTGTCAACCACCAGTTGAAAGGCCCCCTTCTTTTCACGGGGTCTTACATTATGCATCAAAGTAACCGCTTCAGAAGCAGCAGTACCTTCGTCCAGCAATGATGCGTTTGCAATTTCCATGCCTGTCAACTCAATGACCATCGTCTGGTAATTGATCAGTGCTTCCAACCTCCCCTGTGCAATCTCCGCCTGGTAGGGCGTATAAGCGGTATACCAACCTGGATTTTCAAGGATATTCCTTTGGATAACCGGTGGAACGATGCTGTTGTAATAGCCTTGTCCTATAAATGATTTCGCAATAATATTTTTATCTGCCCGCGCCCTGATAGACTTGAGGTATTCAAACTCGTTCAAAGGCCTGGAAAGGGACAGCGGTCTGGGCAGTCTGATCTTCCCGGGGACTGTCTCATTCACCAGGGTGGAGATCGAGTCTACCCCGATCTCAGCAATCATCTGCTTTATATCTTCAGCGTCCGGGCCAATATGCCTGGACTTAAAATCAACCCGATCATGTAAATCAATCATGTATGGAAGTTATATTCTAAGTACGATTTTTTTTGCAAAATTATATAATCGACTGTACAATAGTTTGGTTCAATAATTGCTTTATTTATGGTAAGACAAAATAATTATTTTTGCCTCAATTATTATTATTTTTCCCTTCCGATGAAGATTTACTTTTTCCTTTATTTTATTCTCCAGTTTTCATTAATTACGGGTTTCTCTCAGGATCGCAAAGCGTTGAAATACGCTAAAACAATCACTGTTGAAGAGCTCCGAGAGTCCATCAGCACGCTAGCTTCGGATCAGTTTGAAGGAAGAGAGACTGGTACCAAAGGACAGAAAATGGCCGCCAGATATATTGCCGATAAGTACACCATTGCAGGCCTGAAGCCACCGGTGAAAACCAGTCAGGGCGACAGCTATTTTCAGAAATTTCACTTATACCGAACTGCCTATAATACTTCATACCTCAAACGAGGTGATGAAATCAAAAAGAATCTGGTAGATTATCTCTATTACTCCCGGATGGAAACCATGGGTGAGGAATATATTAACATTATCTATTGCGGTGACATAAAGGACTTTGATCTGAGTGGCCTTGAGGTAAAGGATAAATTCATTGCCTTTAGTGCTGCAGAAATGACTGGCTGGAGGAGTAAACTGGTTGAACTGGAAAATAGCGAGGCGGCAGGCTATTTTATCATCGTCAGGGACGAAGATCAATTCAGATATGCGCTCAACCGGTTTGGTGTGGTCATGGTTGGTGAAAAGATTGAATTTTCAAAAGACGATCCGGGTACCAAGACCATCATCGCTGATCCTACACTGGCAGAATGGGTTTTTGAGGAGTCTTTTTCAACGTTACTCAGGAAAGGGAAAGGAGTTGAAAAAAAGATCATCTTCAATGCGGATATGCTCATTGAAAAAGTAGAATCCGAAAATGTTCTTGGATTTGTTCCTGGTTCGGAAAAGCCTGAAGAAGTAATCATTGTATCAGCACACTATGACCACCTAGGGGTACAGGATGGAAAAATTTATAATGGGGCCGATGACAATGCCTCAGGCACCAGCGCGATCATCGAAATGGCCGAAGCATTCTCCGAAGCAGCACAAAATGGAGATGGTCCATCAAGAAGTCTGTTATTTATTGCTTTCTCTGGTGAGGAAAAAGGACTACTCGGAAGCAAGTATTATGTCGCCAACCCGGAATTTCCGTTGCGTAATACCGTTACTAATTTAAATATCGACATGATCGGAAGACAAGACCTCAAATACAGTGAAGAACCTGATTATATTTATCTTATTGGCTCCGACAGACTTTCCACCGATCTTCATGAGCTTGCCGAAGCGGTCAATGCTGAGTATTCAAATCTGAAACTTGATTACAAATACAATGATCTGACCGATCCCAATCAATATTACAAACGATCTGATCACTACAATTTTGCCCAAAATAATATTCCAATTATCTTTTATTTCAATGGAACCCACGGTGATTATCACCAGCCTACAGACACGATAGATAAGATTAACTTTGAAAAAGTGAAAAAAATTACAGATTATGTATTTTTCACGGCCTGGGAGATTGCAAATAGAGAGGAGAGGATAACAGTAGATAAGTGATCTTGAAGGGGCAAGGACGAACCTTAAACCCCGAACAAGATCTTTTCAACCAGCTATGGAAAGAAAGAGTTAATCCATCTTTCTGATACAATAATAGTTGTTTTTTAAGTCTCCAAGAAGAGGTGATCAAAATAATTAGTAATAATATTACTTTATATCGCATAATTGGTCATTTAGCCTCTTTTATTTTGAATATTTTGTAAATGAATAAGTAATATTCTGTACATAACGCATAATTGACAATGCCATCAATATTTAGCCTACCCACTAATATAATTTTTACAATAATTAATGATCTTTTTCTATGAATATGAAACCAACTTTTCTAATCAAAGGTGGTCAACTTATCAATGAGGGAAGGTCTGATCACCGGGATATCTTGATAAAGAACGGTAGAATTGAAAAAATTGAGCCCACGATTACTCTGAAGGAAAAATATCATGAAGTCAATGCGGAGGGCTTGATTATCCTACCCGGTGCCATTGATGATCAGGTCCATTTCCGTGAGCCGGGACTTACTCAAAAAGCAGATATATATACTGATTCACGAGCAGCGGTAGCAGGAGGGGTGACATCTTATATGGAAATGCCTAATGTGATCCCGCAGACAACCACACAAGAGCTTTTGGAGGACAAGTACGAACTGGGCGCCAGGAGGTCACTGGCCAATTATTCCTTCTACATGGGCACGACCAATGACAACCTGGAGGAACTCTTAAAAACAGACCCTTCCAAAGTATGCGGTATAAAAATATTTATGGGCTCTTCTACCGGAAACATGCTTGTAGATGACGAGAAAGTTCTTGAAAGGATCTTTAAAGAGGCTCCGATTCTGATCGCTACGCATTGTGAGGATGAGGAAACCGTACAAAGAAATCTGAGGGAGTATCAAGAAAAATTTGGGGATAATATTCCTTTCGACAAACATCCGTTGATCAGAAGCGAAGAAGCCTGTTATTTATCGTCTTCCTATGCATCGGAACTGGCCAAAAAGAATAACACAAGGCTTCATATCCTGCATATCTCAACACGGAAGGAGACCAGTCTTTTCACCAATAAAATTCCACTCAAAGAAAAGCGGATCACTTCGGAAGCCTGCATCCATCATCTGTGGTTTTCTGACAGTGACTATGCCGAAAAAGGAGCCTTTATCAAATGGAACCCGGCGGTAAAAACTGAAAATGACAGGGACGGGGTTTGGGAAGCTCTGATGGATGACCGGATTGATGTGATCGCAACTGACCATGCACCGCACACGCTTCAGGAGAAACAAAATCCGTATACCAAAGCACCTTCAGGGGGACCCCTGGTACAGCATTCGGTCGTGGCTATGCTGGATTTCTATCATGCCGGAAAGATCACACTTGAAAGAATAGTGGAAAAGATGTGTCACGCTCCCGCAGATTGCTTTCAGCTATCGAAGCGCGGGTACCTCAGAGAAGGCTATCATGCGGATGTTGTGATTGCCAACCTTGATGATCCATGGACGGTCTCCACGGAAAACATTCGTTATAAATGCGGATGGTCGCCTTTCGAAGGCCATGAATTCAAATCCAGCATTGATAGAGTATTCGTATCCGGTCACCTGGCTTATGACAATGGAAAAATCAATGATGAAATCTTAGGAGATCGGCTGCTTTTTAACCGATAGATGTCATCGCCTGTTTGTTATATCCCTGAATGGATATACCTTTGCATTCCTTTAAAAATGGTGGTCGTAGCTCAGCTGGTTAGAGCGCCTGATTGTGGTTCAGGAGGTCGCCGGTTCGAACCCGGTCTTCCACCCATTTAAACCAAGCCCCTTCGAATTGATGGGGCTTTTTTATTTTATGGCTTATGGAAAATCTGTTAGACTTTCTTAAGGAACTTCCCGAACCAATCATTGCAATTACATTAGGGATCATTACAGGTCTCATTTTTACATGGGTCCTGAAATTCAGTATCCATCAAATCGTCGGGAGAGGTATTTCCAAGAATCTCTTCTATTTTAGAAAAAGGTGTATAAGGGTTGTCACTTTTTTACTTCCTGTGCTATTTGTATTTATTGCTCTGCAGATCATGGAAGCTCCTGTCTGGTTGCTGGTCTTATTTAGAACACTCCTGATCTTGTCCGTTTCCTTCTTACTGATCAGGCTCACTTTCGTGGTGGAAGATATCATGTTGGACCGGTATGATATCTCCAAGGAGGATAACCGGGATGAAAGAAAGATCCTTACCCAACTTAATTTCCTGAAAAATGCGGCAATTCTTGCCATTCTTATTTTGACCATAGGGGCCCTGCTACTGAGCTTTGAAGGCGGACAAAAATTCGGAACAGGACTATTAACATCAGCTGGAGTGGCCAGTGTGATCATAGGTTTTGCGGCCCAAAAAACAATTGCCAATTTCCTGGCAGGCATCCAGATCGCCTTTACTCAACCTATTAAGATAGATGATGCTGTGTTGGTTGAAAATGAGTGGGGCTGGATCGAAGAGATCAACCTAACTTACGTGGTGGTAAGGCTTTGGGACTGGAGAAGACTGGTACTTCCCATTACCTATTTTGTAGATCAACCATTCCAGAATTGGACCAGGAACAAAGCAGAGATCATCGGATCGGTCTTTTTTCATCTGGATTACAGTGCTCCCGTGGATAAAATACGCGATCAACTAACCAGGATCCTTGAGAAAGAACCTCTCTGGGATAAGAAAGTGAATGTACTCCACGTAGTGGATGCCACAGAAAAGACCATAGAATTCAGAGCCTTGATGTCTGCAAGAAATTCTCCCCAGGCATGGGACCTAAGATGCAGTGTCCGGGAAAAACTTATCAGATATGTTCAGGAGAATCATCCGGAGTGCCTGCCAGTCCATCGATTATACGGTCAGCCTTAACAAAATTTAATTTTGAACACCTGTTTGTGCTCTCTGATATTTTCGTAATTTTGTCTAAAATAGGCTGCTATGAAACAGTTCAGTCATTTTATACTACTTATGGTCATGCTATCCCTGCCACTGGTGGGTATGGCCAATGATCCTAAAGTCGATAATAAAGACAATGCAAGCCAAAACCAGGCTGAGTCCGAAAAGATCATTGCAGTTGAAACAAGCACAGAGACCGCCAGTCAAACACAACAAGATAGTGGTAAGTCAACGAACATGCAAAATTCGGAAATCAAAGAATCTACCACATCGGATAGTAATTCTCTGAGCAAGTTCAACTATCTCTTCTATTTCATCTATAAGCATAAGTATCAAGACAAGGAGATCATCAACCAGCTGGAAGAAAAATTCTGATCAGCTGAGGTGGATCAGCTTAAATCCTTCTCCATGCACTGTCAGTAATTTTAATGATTCCTCCTCTTTGAGGTATTTTCTGATCTTAGCAATGTAGACGTCCATGCTTCGGGCATTGAAGTAGGAATCATCCTTCCAGATCTTTTTCAGCGCAATGCTTCGGTCTACGGTCTGATTGAGGTTGTCAAAAAACAATTTAAGCAGTTCATTTTCCTTTGTGGTAAGCCTGATCTCTCCTGAAGGCAATGTGAGGCGGTTGTCTGCATATTGGTATTTGATCTTTCCAATGTTTATTTCCTCCGGCAGCTCTACAGAAGCACTGTTCGATTGCCGGGTCCTTTTAAGTACTGCATTGACACGCATAAGCAGTACCTCCATACTAAAAGGTTTGGTCACATAATCATCAGCACCAATCTTAAACCCCTGAAGAATATCTTCCTTCATGGATTTGGCCGTAAGGAAAATGATCGGGACTTTAGGCTCTATGGCCTTGATCTCCTTTGCAAGTGTAAAACCATCTTTTTTTGGCATCATCAGATCCAGGATACAGAGATCAAATTTGCCGGGCCTGAAAGTTTTGGAGCCTTCTTCCCCATCCTGACACAATACTGAGTCATATCCCTTCAGGTTTAAATACTCGTTGAGGATCTGTCCTAAATTCGGATCATCTTCTGCAATTAGGATCCTTATTTTATCCATGATGTAGAGGTAAGCTTACTACAAATCTACTTCCTTTTCCAAGTTCACTCTCTACATGTATATGACCCTCATGTGCTTCAACAATACTCTTTACATAGGCCAAACCCAGTCCAAAGCCTTTTACATTGTGAATATCTCCGGTAGTGACCCTGTAGAACTTCTGAAAAATATTTCTGGTTGACTCTTTACTCATTCCAATACCATGGTCCTGAACGGACACAACAATCTCATCGCCTGACTGGTGAGCCCTGATGCTGATAAACAAATCATCCGGGCTGTATTTTATGGCATTATCCACGAGATTTAAAAACACATTGGTCAGATGACCTTTATCTGCCCAAACTGTAAGATGGTCTCCATCGACATTTAATCTTAATTGTCCATCCCTGTTTTCCACCTGAAGCATGCTTTTCTCCTCAACATCAAAAAGCAAAGCTTTCAGATCAACCTCCTCGAATTTCAGATTAAGATCTTTGCGATCTAAAGCTGCCATCTGGAGTACTTTTTCCACCTGATCCCCTAACCGATGATTTTCATCACCAATAGCTTTTAGGTACCGGGCCCTGAGTCCCGGGGTCTCACTGATATCATTATCCCTCAGTGCTTCAGTAGCCAGAGCGATGGTAGCAATGGGAGTTTTCAGTTCATGGGTCATGTTATTGATAAAATCATTTTTCATCTCGGATAGCTTCTTTTGCCGGACAATCGTCCGCATGGCATACCCGAAACAAAACAGGATCAGCATGACCAGAACCCCTGAGCTCACCATGGTGGCCCAGATCTTTCTGAGCAGATATTGTTCTTTCTCAGGAAAATCAATGACCAGCTCAGTCGGCTCACCCACGAGATCATTAGGGAATAAACTCGCTCTCAACCCACTGGTTTGTAATGCCAGTTTCTCTGATGGATTCTTCAAATAGACAAATCGCTTGTCCTGCGGTATCACCACTGCGTGGTTATAGTTAAGGTCAATGCCTTTGTTTTGCAATTCTTTAGATAAAATGGAGTCAAGCACGCCAGGATTTATCCTTGCCAGCGGAGACCTGCTTTCCACCATCACATTTTCAAGTACTGAAAAGGCCATTTCCGTCTTATAGGACAGGGTTTGCAGTTGGCGATTGAGCTCTTCAATCTGTCTTTCATTTTGTCTGCTGAGCTCAGTTACCTGTTCGTTGGAAATTCCGGATGACTCAAATGAATAGGTAGAAAATCCACCACCAGATGCCTTGAATTCCGCAATGATCTGAACACCCGAGGGCCCGATGATGGTATCTTTTTTTACAACCACATCATCGTTGATCTGGATCTGCCCCTGTGAAGACCACTGTCTGAAGAAATTTCCCTGAGGCGGAGGTTTTAGATATCGATTCTTAACACGCATGGCTGCAAGGGCCTCCTGTCGTTCAAGCTTTTGAGAAACCGAGTTGAGGGCTTCGGTCACATCCTGCCTGAAACGAGCCTCATTGGCAGAGATCACCGAATCAATCCAGTACCATTGAAACGCGATCAACCCCAGCATGGCCACACTCATCATTCCTATGATCCAACGGATCTGCGCTTTCTTCATATGGTAAATTTACGGGGAAAAAGGCCTCAGGATAACCATTTAACCATTTTTAACACACCTTAACCCACCATTAACGCCCTGCCCGGGGAAACCTTTTTACTTTCGTTTTGTCATTGATCAAAATAGAAGGTTTATGAGAAAAATCCTCATTGCTATCGGGATAGCTGTTGCGCTGTTCATCCTTGGCAGCTCTCTTTATGCTCAGGGACAGGTCTCACAGAAAATCGACACAATCTCACATGATGGAGCCACAAAAATCCATCAGCCAGATCCCCCGGAGGAATATCTCTTTGATTTTGATACGGAAGTATCAAAAGTGGTTCAAAAACTGAAACGGATGAATACCATGGACGACGACTCCCTTTCAATGATTCTTAATGAAAAGATCCGGAAGATGGAAGATGTCATGGTGAAAATTGGAATGGATGTGCATGAAGAAATCGAAATTCTTCATACCATGGATTGGGAGGAGATCAAAGAGAGACACAAAATTGTGATCATTGGTCGGGAAGAAGAAAGTGAGGATTCGTGTCCGAAAAACAAAGGAAATAGCCCCTGAGAAAGATCAGGCCGGATCAAAAAGAGATGATTGTGTGATGAACGCTCAGGAATCGAGTTGATCTTGTGGGAAGTACTGGACTCGAACCAGCGACCCCCGCCCTGTCAAGGCGATGCTCTGAACCAACTGAGCTAACTTCCCAAAGTACGAAGAACCCGTTGAGTCCTTCAGGTTATTTGTGCAAAAATAACTTTCTCCGTCAATATTTTGAACAGAGTTAATAAATATGCTGGTTTGAATGCCTGATTGTTTGATTATTCATCTTTTTGCATTGTACCTTTAATTTTAAAATACCCCATTATGGAAATTAGCAATATCCTGGTACCCGTTGATTTTTCCGACTGCTCGAAAAATGCCCTTAAAATAGCGATACAGATTGCCAAAACCTGTGGTGCTAAGATCCATATGGTAAATGCCATTCACATTCATGCTCCCCAACCGGACATCACAGGTGGTGGATTGATCCACACTCTGGTATCTGATTACGAAAGTCAGATCCAGGAATCATTTGATTCCCTGGAAACAGATATGATCGATCTCAAGGATGTGCCTCATGAATCCGATCGTTTTATCTCGTACCTGATTGATGCCATCTTTTCCGAAACCAAAAAGAAAGACATTGATCTGATCGTAATGGGAACCCGTGCGGAACATTCGAACATTGAAAAATTTCTGGGAAGTCATACCACAGATGTGATCAGGAGTGCCGAAGTACCGGTCCTGGTGATCCCTGAATCCACAAAATCTTTTCACCCTAAAAAAATTGGGTTGGCATCAGATTTTGAAGGGCTGGTCAATTATAAAAACATTGAGATCCTTGCAAAAATGAGCGAACTCTACGACTCTGAAATACTTATTTTTCATGTGGCTTACGATCCTACTGATGTCAGCGCCCTTACCCAAAAGAAAATGAAAGAGCTTCATGAGCGTTTTCTTCATCATAAAACATCTGTAAGGACGATCGAAGCGGATAATGTGCTAAATGGCATCAAAAATTTTACCCAGAATCACAACCTTGACCTGCTCTCAGTAGTACCGAAAGAACATAGCTTTTTTGAGAAGCTATTCAAAAAATCAATCACCAAGACCATAGCCCTTAATCCTAGTGTCCCTTTACTCACCATCCCACAGTTTTAATGGGTGATGGCATTAGAAATTTCAATCCTGAATTTCTAAAACCTTTATATGAGTCATTTATTGTAGCATGGGCAGACCATGAGCCTCGAATAGATTTATCTTATGATATGTTCGTTCAACGCATCAGAGATAAACTCAATATTCATGGGGAAGTATCACTGCTTAAGATCAGAAAAAGCCAAATTATAGGTTTTATCTTGCATACAATCAATGAATACAGGGGTCAACTTTGTGCCTATAATGGAGGTACCGGTGTAGTCCCCGCTGCTCGAGGTGAAGGGATTACAAAAGAATTATATCAGCACCTGATCCCTATCCTTAAATCTCATGGGGTTCCGCTAGTGATCCTTGAAGCGGAGAAGAACAATCCAAAGGCCATTCACATTTACCTGGATATCGGTTTCAGGATCATTACTGAATTCAGGTGCTATGCCAAACGTGGATTTTTTCAATGTGACAGAAAAATCAGTTGTAAAATCGTCAACAATTTCAACCCCGACTATAAGGAATTTTGGGATCTTGAACCTTCATTTTTAGACCAGCCGCAGCAGTTAGAGTACAACCAGCACAATGAATTGATCCTGGAGTCAGAAGAAAATGGTATCATAACCGGTTATATCATTTTTCAGCCCCAGCTGGGAAGGATAAGTCAGCTGGCTGTAAACCCCGATTACCGAAGGAAAGGGATCGGAAAAGCCCTGATCTTTGAGGCATTTCAACGGACGCTCTCATCAGGTATGACGATCATGAACATCCCTTCAACAAATACAGACTTCAACGACTTCCTCAAAAAAGTAGGATTCATCAACGAGATCGATCAGTACGAAATGCAAATGATCATCGATTAGAGCTTAGCCACTTCTACATTAATTTAGCGGCCATGCTTTTCTCCCGGATTGCGAAAATTGTAAATGGACATATCGAGCAACTTCACAGTAACCTCATTGTAAAAGATTTGCTCACTGACTCAAGACAGGTTGCTAGTGGACCAGATGCCCTTTTTGTTTGCCTGAAAGGCTCACAACATGACGGTCATGAGTTTGTAAGAGAGGTCTTTCAAAAAGGAATCACAAATTTTCTGATTTCTTCCAACACAGATCTTCCGGAAAGCGCAAATGCCATCAAGGTGGGGGACACCGTGGCTGCTTTGCAAAAACTTGGGGCCTTTCACCGGTCCCGATTCTCTTATCCGGTCATTGGGATTACCGGCAGCAACGGAAAAACCATGGTGAAAGAATGGCTAGGGACTGTCCTCCAGGAAAAATTCAAAGTTGTCAAAAGTCCGAAAAGCTATAACTCACAGATCGGAGTCCCTCTCTCCGTATGGCAGATGCAGGACACTCATGATATAGCCATTTTTGAAGCGGGCATTTCCAAAAAAGGGGAAATGCAGAAGCTTGCTGAAATCATCCGTCCAACCATCGGCATCTTCACAAATATTGGAGAAGCTCACAGCGAGGGCTTCGAATCCATTGATCAAAAAATTGAGGAAAAGGCGATACTTTTTTCCGGAGCTGAAAAAATCATATGCTGCAGGGATCATCGAATGATCTATGAATACTTGTCTGTCACATACCCCGGAAAAGTGATCTCCTGGAGTGAAGAATTACATTCGGATATCCAAATCAGGCGAAATGGACAGTTGATAGATTATCTATACAGGAGTGAGCAGTTTACCTTCAAAATCAGCCTTCAGGCACCTGAAAATCTGGAAAATCTACATCACGTAATTGCTGCATCTATCGTATGTGGACTCAATCAAATCCAAATTGAGCAGGGGCTTAAAAATATTGTCCCTGTCCCGATGCGTCTTGAACTCAAGCGGGGAGCAAATGACACATATCTTCTGGATGATACATACAATAATGACCTCGCCGGGCTAAGGATTGCCCTGAATTATCAAAAACAACAAACCCAGTATATCCGCAAGACTGTCATACTATCGGATATGCTACAGGCGGGTCAACCTCATAATGAACTTTACAGGGAAGTAAATGCCCTGCTTAAAAAGCACGAAGTGAACAGATTTATCGGAATCGGTGACCGCATCACCGCATCAAAAGACATTTTCCGGATGGAGAAATACTTTTTCCCCGATGTTGAAGCCTTCCTTTCGGCCGACCTTTCATTTGCCAGCGAGATGATCATCGTAAAAGGTGCTCGATCGTTTGGTCTGGAAAAAATTGTTGCTTTTCTAGAAGAAAAAAATCACGGAACGGTCCTGGAGGTAAACTTTGAAGCGCTCACCCATAATTTAAATACATACAGGAAATATCTGAAGCCGGATGTAAAGCTCATGGTCATGGTCAAGGCATTTGCTTATGGGGGTGGAATCGCAGAAATTGCCAACCTTCTGCAATACCAACAGATAGACCGGTTAGGTGTAGCCTATGTGGATGAGGGGATCTTCCTTCGAAAACATGGGATCAGGACCCCGATCCTTGTGATGAATCCCAACTGGGATGCCCTTTCATTGCTCACCACTTTTGGGCTCGAGGCGGAGGTCTACAGCCTCGAAATGCTCAGTCACATGTTGAAAAATCTGAATAAGCTTCCGCCGATCCATCTAAAGATTGAAACCGGTATGAACAGGCTCGGTATTCAGGAGGCAGACATCGATGACCTTATCCAAATACTTTCCAATCATCCTGATTTTACAGTTACGGGAGTATTCACCCATTTGTCCAGCCAGGAAGATCCAAAAAACGATGATTATACACGTGAGCAGGTCAAACAATTCAACAGAATATTCGAAAGGATCTCCGCTGCGCTGGGTTACAGACCTGTCAGGCATTTGCTGAATTCCGCTGGTATAGTTCGCTGGCCGGAATACCAGTATGAGATGGTACGATTGGGCATTGGTTTGTATGGTTTTGACGCTGCAGGGACAGTTGATTCACTACAACCCATAAGCACACTCAAGTCCGTCATATCTCAGGTAAAGCCCGTCAGGAAAGGAGAAAGCATAGGATACTCAAGAAGTGGAATAGCAAAAAAAGATGGTCGCATTGCTATTTTGCCCATTGGCTATGCCGATGGATATTTAAGGGTCTTTGGGAATGGCAGGGCCTACGTAATGATCAATGGGAAGAAGGCTCCAACCATTGGTAACATCTGCATGGACATGACCATGGTTGATATTACGGGAATTGAAGCGATGGCAGGTGACGAAGTATTATTATTTGGTAAGGATCCTTCTATTGTTGACCTCGCAAAATGGGCCAACACCATTCCTTACGAAATTCTCACCAACATCAGTCAAAGAGTAAAAAGGGTTTTCAGATCTGAATAAGTGGTGGTGATCAAGGCAGACCTTTCATTTGGAGAAAGCAAAACACCCGCGTGTTCCATACGTTTACCATAAAAGCGCAAAGAGATCTGAAATGAAACAAAAAATATCGCAAACAAAATCTAAAAAGCCTGACGGGAAGACGCCTGGAAAAAAGGAGGATAAAGCGGAAAATAAAAATGATCAGGGAGGCATTCCTGATATGGATTTCAAAAAACTTTTGGGTTGCGGATGATGCATCCCCTGTTTAACCACATGCATCAAGCTCAAAAAACTAAAAAAACCACATCTTTGCGGCATGAACCCCGAAATTACGGACCTTCAGATCGGGATCCTGGGCGGAGGGCAGCTCGGCCGCATGGTGATCCAGTCAGCCATCGACTTCAATCTCAATATCCACATCATCGACCCGGATCCCAGTGCTCCCTGCAAGGATGTGGCCCAAACTTTTACTGTGGGTAAACTCACGGACTTTGATGCTGTAGTGGCTTTTGGCAAAGACAAAGATCTGCTCACCATTGAAATTGAAAATGTGAACACCGATGCACTCAGGGAACTTGAGAAAATGGGTAAGAAAGTTTTCCCACAACCTGAGATCATTGAACTCATCCAGGATAAGCGAAAGCAAAAGACCTTTTACAAATCAAACCGTATCCCAACTGCAGACTTTGTGCTCACCGAAAATCTTGATGACCTGAAAAAGCATGCTTATTTTTTGCCGGGAGTGCATAAGCTTGGAAAGGAAGGATACGATGGTCGTGGGGTTCAGGTCATAAAGACTGAAGCTGACATCGACAAAGGATTCGATAAGCCTTCCCTACTGGAAAAACTGATAGATTTTGAGAAAGAACTGAGTGTGATCGTATCCCGCAATGAATCCGGGGTCACCCGGTGTTTTCCGGTTGTTGAATTAGTCTTTCATAAGGAAGCCAACCTGGTGGAGTATCTTTTTGCTCCGGCTGAGATCCCCGGAAAAATTGAAGAAGTGGCCTATGATCTCGCCACGGATGTAATCAACCAGCTGGAAATGGTCGGGATCCTGGCAGTGGAGATGTTTCTGACCAAAGAGGGAGAGCTCCTGGTCAATGAAATTGCACCCCGGACGCACAACAGTGGCCATCATACCATCGAGGCAAATATCACCTCTCAGTTTGAGCAGCACCTCCGGGCCATTTTAGACTTTCCTCCCGGAGCGACAGACCTTATCATACCAGCCGCTATGGTGAACGTATTGGGTGAAGAGGGTTATACGGGAAATGCAAAATATCAGGGTATAAATGATTTAATGGCCATGGAAGGGGTACATTTACACCTGTACGGGAAAAAATTGACCAAGCCCTTCCGGAAGATGGGTCATGTAACTCTTACAGCCAGAGATTCAAAACAGTTGAAGGAAATGGTGAACAAAGTAAAGCAGACACTAAAGGTAATCGCATGAGCAAGGCACAGGTTGGCATTATTATGGGCAGTCAATCGGATCTGCCGGTCATGGCCGAAGCGGCTGAGATCCTCGAAGAGCTGGGAGTTTCCCTTGACGTGACCATTGTCTCCGCACACCGTACCCCGGACCGGATGGTGGAGTATGGACGGAGCGCTGCTAAGAATGGACTGAAGGTTATCATCGCTGGCGCAGGAGGTGCCGCTCACCTTCCCGGAATGATCGCTTCGCTGACCACGCTGCCGGTTATTGGGGTGCCCATCAAATCCCGAAATTCCATCGATGGGTGGGATTCGATACTTTCGATCCTGCAAATGCCTGGCGGAATACCCGTTGCCACGGTCGCGCTTGATGGCGCAAAAAATGCCGGTCTTCTGGCCGCAAAGATCATCGGTTCGTTTGATGAAAAAGTCTCCAAAGCCCTCTCCGAATACCAGGATGAACTCAGGAAGAAGGTGGAAGATTCTGCCCGAGAGCTGGAAAGCAAAGGCTGGAAAGCCAGGAAGATCGGCTTTCAGTAATCTTGAGGACATGACCCCTTCGATTCTCTGCCAGACTATATCTTCACCGTGGTACCCTGAGCAACGGACCTGTAAATGGCCTCTACGACTGTAATATCCCTAAGTCCTTCCTCCCCGGGCACCTTCACATCTTCGTTATTTATGATCGCTAAAGCGTCGTTGTCCATCTGTATCGGCTGCTGGCTTTCCACTGGTGTATTGATGATCGTTCCATCCGACATGCTGCCTTTGTTGCCACTATAACCTGACTGAGGCTCCATTTTCAGAGAACCCCTCTCATAATTGACTACAAGGTGATTCATCCGGATGCCGAAACTCGTCTGACAGGCCGCTCTCGCCCCACTGGGAAATTCCAGCTGAAACATCATGGTTTCTTCCACTTCATGGTAGATCTCCGGGCGTGTAGTTGATGCCTGGGCAATGACCGAAATGGGTTCTTCACCGGTAGCTAACCTGGCTCCCTGCAGGGCATAGACACCCATGTCACCCATGCAACCTCCACCCATGGCTTTCTTTTGCTTCCAGTGATCGGTCCTGCCATCAAAATAGCCGGCAGCAGAGCTGATCATTTTCACTTTACCAAATGGCTGCTCTCTCCCTACCTTCATGTAAGCCTGAATGTTGGGATCGTGCTGGCACCTGTACCCGATGGAAAGCTTTACTTTATTCCTTTTAGCAGCACTGATCATGTCTTCACATTCCTTTACCGAAGGAGCCATCGGTTTTTCACACCAGACATGCTTTCCAATGTTAGCTGCACGGATCGAATACTCAGCATGCATCGACGGGGGAAGAACCACATAGATGACGTCGATATCGGGATCATCCGCCATCTTCTCATAGGTTTGATAGTTGTATACATGCTTATCCGGGATCCCATATTTTTCCTGCCAAATTGGAATTTTACTCGGCGTGCCCGTCACTATGCCCTTTAACTCACAATATTTGGTTTTCTGAAGCGCCGGGGCTAAAATATCCGTATTGTAATAGCCCAACCCAACCAGTGCCACGCCCAACTTTTCCTTCTTAGGACGCGTAGCACTAAGCAATACATGAGGAGAAAAAACCGTAGAGGAGGCCACGGCAAGTCCGGCTTTTTTAATAAAATTCCTTCTTTCGATCTTCATATTCTTTGGATTGATTGTCCTGAAATTAAGGTACTAAATTTACTCGAATATGTGAAATATGCCCCCAACTGTAAGCACTTAAGCATTCCACTTAAGAGAAATATCAATCAACTTCAATTCTCGCCCAAATAACTTCTGATTGAAGTTGTCTGTCGAAATTCCAGCTAACAAAGTATCGTTTTCGCTCAATTGGCACAAGAATAGCAACTATTCCATCGCATGACCTAAAATCATGCAAACAACCCCCCAGCTAGGAGTCCATTGTTCAACCTATAAAAAAATAAGTGATGATACTTCTTGTATGTGGACTTATTCTTTTGTTCTTAACAGTTTTGACCGGTGCATGAAAATATTCTGATCTCGTTTGGCAAGCGAGTAAAACAACTCCGCACGGAGCGTGGTTGGTCTCAGGAAAAGCTGGCTGAGAAAACCGGCTTTCACAGAACCTATATTGGCATGATCGAAAGAGGAGAAAGAAATATCGGTCTGAAAAATATTGAGGTATTCGCTTCTGTATTCAGAGTCAATTTGTCTGACTTACTGGATGGAGAGCTATGATCTCTTCATTTTTGTTGGATGATCTTCCCCACGTATTCCTGTATCCGTTCAAACTCAGGATCGCCCCTGTAAAATCCAATGTAAAATTGATTGGGTGTATTCATCAGGGGTTGACTTCCCAACCTGCCAAGTCCCAGGACTACCATCCCATTCTTTGCATGGATTCCGGCATCTGTGCTGCCCATATAGGAAAAGTTGTCTTCCACGGAATCAGGAGTAAGTTGGATGATCACTAATATATGCCTTGAGTTGTTGTGGCCGAAAAAAGTCCAGTCCCAGAGGCCCTTAGCGATGGAATCTGCTTTTAACGGCGGAGTATCGTACCTGATGCTATCCTTATCATTTCCCCAAAACTGATTTGAAGGATCAAATTTCCCACCGGGAATGCCTTCATATAAAAACCAGTAGTTACGGGTCGAATCTATTTTCAATACTTCCAGTAAAGCACCGGACTGGTTGAAGGTCCATTCCCAGATCCACTCACCGGATATTGATTTTGTCCTGATTTTCCTTTTCCCAATCTTTTCAGATAAACACTGATTGAAACCAGGGTGGCCGGCTCCATTATCTTCTCCTCTAAAGACAAGATTGGGCATTCCCCTGAAATCGGAAGCTGCTGATTCCGGTACCTTACCATCTCCTGGTTGGTATCCGATCCATTCAATCCCTTTTCGGTCTTTGATAGAAGAAAAACCTCCCCCTGCACGATCATATAAGTAAATGGCAGTCTTTGTAACTATCCTGAAATGGGGTCTCTCCAGATAGTCCACTTCGCTGATTCGCTGACCACTGCCAAAGAATCCCATAATCAGCAATAAAAACCATACTAAATATCCTGTTGATGTCACAATCCCCAAATATAAAAACTGTGTGTAAGGAACCTGATCACAACCAGAGCGCTTTCAAGTAAAATCATTATTATTGATTGATATACCGACTTCGCCAAAATGAAAAAGTATCTCCCGTTCCTCATTTTTCTGATCTCTCTATTATCCCTGGATATCAATTCCCAGGTACTCGATCAGCAAATAGTACAGTTTGTTGCTCCGAAATGGAAACTCCTTTCCTCTCAAAATGGTGACATGCCGGTTCCCAACACCGGAAATCAACAGACGGCCTCTCTTATTGCTGATATTGACAACGATGGCGACCAGGATTTTTTCATCGCAGAGCGGACGGCAGCGCCGGCATTGACCATGTTCCGCTATCACAAAGGGAAATGGGAAAGACACATAGTGGAGTCAGATCTGCTTCGAATTGAAGCGGGATCAGCAACACTGGATATCGATGGCGATGGCGACCTGGATGTCGTATTTGGAGGTGAAAGTCGAAGTAATGAAGTCTGGTGGTGGGAAAATCCTTATCCGAAATTTGATCCGGAAAAGCCGTGGAAACGATATACCATCAAAAAATCGGGAGGTAACAAGCATCACGATCAGCTCTTTGGAGACTTTGATCATGATGGCCGGCAGGAGCTGGTCTTCTGGAATCAGGGCTCCAGCCAGCTGATAATGGCAGAAATCCCTGAAAATCCTAAAACGGTTTCCGAATGGCCACTCAGGACGATCTATGAATACAGTACGGACAGCGAAATGGAGCCACTAGTGGGAATAGACGGCTACCCCGGCTGGCAATCAGTGAACGAACACGAGGGGTTGACAAAAACTGACATTGACGGAGATGGACTTGAAGATATTGTTGGTGGTGGCAGGTGGTTTAAATACCGTGAAGGTCGATTCATCGAAAACATTATTGATGCCAGCTATACCTTCAGCCGTAGCGCAGCCGCCGATTTTGTAGAAGGTGGCCGCCCCGAAGTGATCCTTGTGGTGGGAGATGGTCTGGGCCCCATGTATCTCTACGAATGGATAGAAAGAAAAAACAAACCCGGTACCGGTACCTGGAAAAAGACACTTTTACTGGAACAGTTGGATAATGGTCATACCATTGACGTGGTGGATTTTAACAAGGATGGACATATGGACCTGTTTACGGCAGAGATGCGTTTTGGAGATGGAAACCCTGATGCCAGGACCCGTATCCTGCTGGGAAATGGAAAAGGCCAGTTTCAGGAGCTGGTCATTGCCGAAGGATATGGGGTGCACGAAGGAAAGATCGCCGACCTCGATGGCGATGGAGACCTCGATATCCTGGGGAAACCTTACACCTGGAAAGCTCCCCTGCTGAATATCTGGATCAACGAAGGGCTATAAAAGAAAGAGCCCATCCGCGAATGAGCGAATGGGCCTTGCTGGCTCCGAAGGAGGCGGCGATGACAGGTGATTATCAACAACCAGGTTAGCGTTGGTCTTTAATGTCTTTAGAAAAACCTTTATTAAACTTTTATAAAGCTAGTTTGAGCTAACACCGGAAAGAAATTGGATTATCATGACCTGCCATCCATTTTGGCAATTGACAATGCAGGTTCAGAGATTTAGCCAGGGCATTAGTAAATATTGCCAAAAATCACCTTGCCATTGGACAGGATTTGTGATATCTGCAATCTAAATACCCCGTTTAGAGAAAATTCAGGATCTAAATCCGGAATGTTTAAGGTAATTACTCATCAAAAGTTAATTCCAGAGGTCATTTAGAATGATGTGATTTTAATAAATCAAATAGCGACAGGCCACCACCAATGACCAAACCTTGAATATGAAACGGGAAAGAAAAGTGCTCCAAGAAATTCCGGCGATGTGGTTAGAGTTTTGTCCGTCTAACTCACTCGAAAAAAGGAACTCCTTCAGGAGCATACTTTTTCATGGCCTTTTCATTGATTTCCACTCCAATACCAGGCTTATCAGACAATCGCAGGAATCCATCGACCACCATCTCTCCTTCAAAATCTACGATCTCTTTAAACATCGGGTCCTTATGGAAATAGATCTGCCATTCGAGGATCATGAAATTAGGTACCGATGCACTAACATGAGCAGCTGCCATGGCTCCCAGATATGAGGCGACCATGTGAGGTGCGAATGGTACATAGTAGAGATTAGCAAGGTTGGCAATTCTTTGTGCCTCTCCCAAACCGCCGGCCTTTTGTATATCTGGCATGATGATATCCACAGCGCCAATTTCAAGCATCCTACGGAAGCCATAGGCCAGGTAGACATTTTCACCCGCACAGATCGGTGTGGAGGTGGATTCTGTGATATACCGGTAGGCATCCACATTTTCAGCTGGTACCGGCTCCTCTAGCCACATCAGCTTGAGCGGCTCCATCATTTTGGCTACCTGCTTGCCGGTGACCATGTCATACCGTCCGTGCATGTCACAGCAGATGTCAATATTTGGTCCTACAGCCTCCCGTGCTGCAGCAATCTGGTCATACATCCTTTGCAGTTCGGCAGGACTTGCTGTCCAGTTATACCGGTCATACTTTCCGGGGTCATTGGCCTGGTCCAGGTCGAATTTGATGGCTGTGAACCCCATCTCTTTTGCTTCCATGGCTGCATTGGCAAAGTCCTCCGGTGTAGGAAGGCGAAACTGATAAAGAGCAGTATCGCAATATACCCGCACACTATCTCTGAATTTACCTCCCAACAACTGATAAACCGGTAGCCCCAGCGCCTTGCCTGTAAGATCCCAGAGGGCAGTTTCAATAGCAGTGAGTACCGCCACATACATCCCTGATTGGGCACCCCTGAAGAAACCGCTTCTCCTGATCTCTTCAAACAGCCTGTGAACATTTAAAGGATTTTTTCCTTCAAGCTGCCTACCCATCATTTTTACCAGATGGTACGTGCCGGGTGTCGCATCCACACCTTCTCCCGTTCCCCAGATGTCCTGGTTGGAGTAGATCTTCACGAACAAACTGCTACCTCCCCTGATATATCCGCATTTCACGCCGGTGATTTTCAAATCAGAGGGCATTGATGATTTAGGGGTTTTTTCAACAGCATTCTCCAGTTCCTTTCCAAACAAAGAAATGGGTGCCAGTCCGGCGGCTCCTGCAATGGCACTTTTACTCAAAAATGATCTTCTGGATTGGGTTGGTCTCATGATTTTTAGGTTAAGGGGTAGCGTTTACCAGGTCCTGTTCTTCAACAATTCCTGAATCTGTTCTTTTGGAACAGGAAGTTCATTCATGTGGTCATTCAACCATTGTGAAAAATCTCTTTCAATCTCTTCCGACCAGCGACTATCAATCTGCCCCGGAGTATATTTTTGCTCTCTGAGCCTTTGGTGGCCAAACATGTCACGCAGCCTGACCACTTCAGATACCCTGACCACTCGCTCAGCCAGGTGTGGGGGGATGAAGATCACGCCTCCGTCACGTCCCAACACCACATCCCCGGGCATCACCATGGCATCTCCTATCCTGGTAGGAGTATTGATACCAACAAGCGTGGTGTTAAGCTCTCCATCCGGGTTATTGAGGTGATGGGAGGGGTGATAGGTACGGAAAAAAGAGGTAAAGCCCCCGATTTCTTTTAACCCGTCGATGTCGCGCAAAGCCCCATTATAGACGACACCATTTCCGGTTTTGGCATAGATGGAATTGCCCAGGTTATCTCCAATGGTTGGTCCATCGACAACCAAATCAAACTGATCCACTACATATACGTCCCGTTTCACCAGCAGATCAATTGTCCAGGAATTTTGAGATTTCACCCGGCCATGTTCGTTATGACCCCGCTCATCGATCACCCGGTGAACGTCCGGCCTACCCGGCATAAAGGTGGCTGTAACAGCACGGCCCACCAGCACACTATCGGGATTGATTGTTAGCCAGTCCCCGGCATACTGGTGCTTGAAATTAGCACCTTTCAAAACGGCCCAGGCTTCTTCAAGGGTCACCAGCTTCATTCGATCCAGGATCTCGTCCGGTACTTTTGGCCTCCCGTCAGCGAACCTTTCTCCTTTCCACTCCGGCGTCAGGAATATCAACTCTTCTTTAGAGATTTGCTGGGCGTGCGTCCGAAATCCGGCCAGCTGAAGGATGAGGAAAAATAAAATCAAAAATCCGGCTTTGGGTGAAGTGAACGGTCGACTGGGGCTGATCATACGGCTAAATTAGGTTAAGAGTATAGCATGTTAAATCAATTAAGCGATTATTCAAAGCAAACGGCTAAAAAGTAATTTGCCCCGGATCACTCAGGCGTGATCATGATATGTGCACGGTGTGTACCCGGGTTCATGATCCATGGCGCGCCCGGTCCTATGGGAGCAGCGGACAAGCCTGTAGATTCTGCAGTAGCAAAAGGAATGTAAACGACAAAACGCACTTTCAAATTACTTACCTCGCCGGCTTCATCCAAATCTGCTGTGGCAACGTATAGTGTGCTTTTATCGGGCATGGGCAACTTACCCGCCTTCACTTCCTCTTCCCGGATTTCAAAGATCTCACCGGAATTCTTACCCTCTTTTCTTAATTCCCGGCCTCTGGCCATGTAAGGTTCAAGCTCTTTGTGATAGGCCGCCACACTGAAACCCTCTTTTGCAGGATCGTCTGCCAGACAAATGAATTCATTGCTACCTCTGCGCATCATCATGAGGTTTCCCTCTGGATCATAGGCAAGTACTGAAGCGTTGTCACGACTTCCCTCCGGCAAGGCCAGCACAGCAGTTTTTAACTGCCATTCTTTCGAAGGAATATCAGTTGACTGGGCAAAACACAAAGAAAGAGAAAACAGAAATATAATGTGTAAGATGGATCTCATCGGGCAAATTATTTGAACTTATTGAAAAGTTAAACAATAATCCGTTTAATCCGGATCGATCAAATTATGATTTTTTGACTAAGGTCTATTTTATTGAAGAATGTGATGCACTGAGCGTGTGCTCCCTTATTTGGACTCTACCAACTCGGGTTTTCTCGGGAAAAGCAGCGACAGTATAATGGACCCAATGAGTACCCCCATGATCACAGCAAATGAAAGAAACGTGGGGACATGCACATGCTCTACACCAAAGATGAATCCAAGACCCTGCTGAATAATTTCCATTTCAAGCATCATTTTACCCCCGATGAAAATAAGTACGATGGATAGCCCTTTTTGCAACAGGTAAAATTTATCCAGAACGTTGGCAAGAAGGAAGAACATAGCTCTCAGGCCCATTACGGCGAAAATATTGGAGGTGTAGATCACAAATTCATTTTGTGTGATGGCGAAGGCAGCCGGGATTGAATCTACAGCAAAGATCAGGTCGGTAGACTCGATCAAAATGATCACCAGAAAAAGAGGTGTGAAAAATAATTCACCATTTTCTCTCAGCCAAAATTTTCCACCATTATCCCTGGTAGTCAGAGGCAGGATCTTTTTAGCATATTTGAGCATGAGATTTTTCTCGGGCTCGATCTCCATCTCTTCATCATCACTGAAAATTTTAATACCCGAATAGATCAGAAACGCTCCAAAAATGTAGAGTATCCAATGCGCCTGGGAGATCACCAGGGCACCCACAAAAATGAAGACAGCTCTGAAAACAATGGCACCCAGTATTCCCCAGAAAAGAATGTTGTGGTAATACTCCTCCTTCACCTTGAAGTATCTCAGGATCAGCAGAATTACAAAAATATTATCTACCGATAAAGCCTTTTCAGTTACATAGGCTGAGAAAAACTCCAATGTACTTGCCGATCCGTCGCCATAGAAATAGATCAGGCCACCATAAACTACTGAAACAGCTACCCAAAAAATGCTTTGAATAAGTGCCTCCCGCTGCGAAACTTTGTGATGTGCCTTGTGAAATAATCCAAGATCAACGATCAGGAAGGCAATGATGACAATTCCGAAAATGCCAAAGAGAAGGCCTTCATTCTCCCCTGAAAAAATACTTAATAGCATATGCCCAAAAACGAATAAATTTTAGTCTTTCTCCTAGAGGTTGAAATGAAAACTGGACAAAATTAACTAAATATTGTTCAATTAATAAATATTGTTTTTTATCCGAAAACCTTGAAGTTTCTAACCAGCTGACTTTGATGAAATCAAATTATCATTTAATTTAAGGTGTTATGATGAGTATCTTCGTTGACCTTCTATTGTTTTGCCTGATATATGCGGCTATACTATGCGTATTGTATATTCATCACAACCGAAGGAAAAGAAAAGACAACGACTCTGATGAGGATGGTGGATTGCCTGTTTTTACGCCACCGGAGCTTGATCTGCCGCCTGGTATCTGTCTCCCGGACGGTCCTTCGCATGCCAAACGGGAAAAAGATGAAGTTTTAATCTAGGCACTCTCATTTTTCATCATCCTACACTCTGAAAATTGAAAATATCTGACAAGGTCAATTATAAAAACCTGAAATCCCTCAACCCATTAAGTCCTATCATGGGTGGAAGGAAAAGAAGGCCAAAAACCGGACTTGCTCCCGGTAGTATTATCTATACTGGTCAGATCTATTCTGATCATGTCCTGATCGAAGTCATTGATTACACCAATGACCACATACACGAAGTCAATATTTTGAATCCTGATGAGTTGATGCATTACAGGCACAATGAATCAGTCACCTGGATCAACATTCAGGGTCTGCATGACACCTCACTGATCAGCAAAATCGGTGACCTGTTGGATATCCATCCTCTAACGCTGGAAGATGTGGTAGATACGGCACAAAGACCGAAAATGGAGCTTTATGACGACTATTTATACATCACCCTGAAAATGATCAGTTACAATACCGCTCTGAAAAAAATTGATGTGGAACAGGCAGGGATCATCGTACACGCCAATTACGTCATCTGTTTCCAGGAAAAGCCCGGTGACATATTCGACAGTGTAAGAAAGAGACTAAGGGATGGAAAGGGAAGGGCAAGAAAGCGGGGAGCCGATTATCTCGCTTACATGTTGCTGGACCTGATCATTGACTATTATTTTGAAACGCTCGATGAAATCTGGAACAGGATAGAATATTTGGATGAGCAGGTGGTCAGACGACCGGAGCGGATAGAATTGAAAGATATCCAACAGTTGAAGCGGGACCTTCTCCAACTGAGAAGGTATATATTTCCGGTACGGGATGCTTTGATGAGTTTGGAAAATAAAGAATCCAGTGTTTTCACAGAAAGTACCATGGTGTTTCTTCGGGACACCTTTGATCATGTAAAGCAGGTCGTTGAGAACATCGATACCTACCGGGAAACACTCTCGAACATCATGGACATCTACCTTTCACAACTCAGCATCAAAATGAATGAGGTGATGAAAGTGCTCACCATCATCGCTACCATCTTCATTCCGCTCACATTTATTGCGGGGATTTATGGCATGAACTTCGAAAATATGCCAGAACTTGGCTGGGAATTTGCCTATCCTGAAGGGTTCTACCTGATCATCGGGGTGATCACCCTTGTCATGTTCATTTATATCAAAACCAAGAGATGGCTTTAGCTATTTGATCATCACCTCTGTTTGGAAGAAAACGGTGTCTTTCATAATCATATCCTGGAATCCCCTGATAGAGTAGGAAGTAATCCGGCCCTCCGAAAATATGATCCTGATGTCCCTTACATGCCTAAAGATCTCTTTATCTTCAAAGAAATGGCCGGTGATCTGATCCAAACCATTTTTATCTCTGGTGATCCTAAGAAATTTCACAGGACTGGACTGGCCATTTTTCAGATCATAAAGGATCAATGAATCATTAATAACCTTGTCAAATGCCCCCACATAATTTGTTTTGTTCAGGTCGAATTCACGAAAGATCCTGAACTCATCCTTAAGCGTAGCAGTGTCCGGCTTCATGGATTCTTTCTCCGTTCGATCATCCAGGGTAACACTTTTCGCTAGTACAACATCCGAAGCGGCAATCCATTCTATTTGTGCATCCAGCAGTGAATCCAGGCTGAAGTATTCATTCACACTCAATGCCTTTTCGCCGGCACCGGTACAATTGCCCAGTAGAAGTATCAGGACGATAAGAAAGCCCGCTGATCTCATATCAACACATTCCCGGTCATTTCATCAGGTTTGGGAAGCCCGATCATTTTTAAGATGGTGGGTGCAAGATCGCCAAGCTTTCCGGCTTTAACCTTACCTTTAAATTCCTTATCAACTACAATCACCGGCACCAGGTTGGTGGTATGTGCCGTGTTGGGAGAACCATCTGGATTGATCATGATATCTGAGTTTCCATGATCTGCGATAATAATACTGGTGTATCCATTTTCCAGCGCTGCTTCCACGACTTCACGGGTACATTGATCCACGGTCTCACAGGCTTTTACTGCAGCTTCAAATACTCCGGTGTGTCCCACCATGTCCGGATTGGCAAAATTCAGGCAAATGAATGAAGCTTCTTTTTTCTTTAGTTCAGGAATGATCTTGTCTTTGATATCGTGGGCACTCATCTCAGGCTGCAGGTCATAGGTCGCCACTTTTGGAGAAGGGCAAAGAATCCGGGTTTCTCCTTCAAACTCTGTTTCCTGACCACCAGAAAAGAAAAAAGTGACGTGGGGATATTTCTCCGTTTCTGCGATCCTAATCTGTTTTTTGCCATGCTCTGCCAGCACCGCCCCCAGAGTATTGGTAAGATTGTCTTTATCAAAAACTACCTTCACATCTTTGAAGGTATCATCATAATTGGTCATGGTGAGATAATACAGATCCAGTTTCTTCATTCCGTGATCCGGGAAATCTGCCTGGGTAAGCACCTGAGTGATCTCACGGCCACGGTCTGTCCGGAAATTGAAGCACATGACCACATCTCCTGGCTTTATCTGACCCACCGGCTTCCCGTCTTCCACATGGACGATGGGCTTGATAAATTCGTCGGTCACATCATTTTCATAGGATCTTTTGATCCCTTCACTTACCTCCTCAAAAGTTTCTCCCTGACCATTTACCATCACATCATATGCAAGTTTTACTCTTTCCCATCGCTTATCGCGATCCATGGCATAGTATCTGCCAACCACACTGGCGACCTTTCCCACACTTTTTGACATATGATTTTCCAGATCTTTGATGAAGCCAAGTCCACTTTTCGGATCACAGTCCCGGCCATCGGTAAATGCATGGACAAACACATTTTTACAGCCATTTTCCCCTGCCGCATCGATCAATCCTTTGAGATGCAGGATATGTGAATGGACACCTCCGTCAGACAATAATCCAATGAAATGTATATCCTTCTCATTCTTTTTTGCATAATCAAATGCTTCCTCCAGCGCTGGTTCCTTAGCAAGGGAGCCATCTTTCACCGCATTATTGATCTTCACCAGATCCTGATACACGATCCTTCCAGCCCCAATATTCATATGGCCAACCTCGGAATTACCCATTTGGCCTTCAGGTAAACCAACAGCTAATCCTGATGCGTCCAGTGTACTGTTTGGGTAATTCTTCAACAGACTATCTACAAAAGGGGTATTGGCTTTATCAATGGCCGAGACCTCTCTGTTTTTGGCGATTCCCCATCCGTCAAGTATGATCAGTATAACTTTTTTGTCCATGGTGCAAATATAAACTTTGACCATTGAGGTTATGTTCTATACCGAGGAATCATTAAATTAATTCTAATTCCTGGCATAATTTTAGATACTTTTGAATCATGATTTTAGCACATTTTCTGATAGGATTGTTTCTTGTCACCGGACCATTGACTCAGGAGGATGAAACCCTGAACAATATCAGTGCTGCCATGAGAGCCGGTAGCTCGAAAGAGCTTATCAAATATTGCAACGACAATCTCGAAATAAAGATCAACGGAAAAAGCACCAACTACAGCAAGTCTCAGGCCGAGGTGGTGATCAAGGATTTTTTCATGAATAATCCTCCAAAGAGTTTCCGGTATATCCACCATGGCTCATCCCCTGAAGGGCTAAAGTACACCATAGGTACTTACACGGTTAGCAACGGGAGCTACAGGGTGGTAATGCTGATCAAAAAAGTAGGATCTAATTTCAGGATAGATACCATCAATTTTAGCAAAGAATAATCTGAAAATTGATTCAGAAGTCTAATTTTGCCGCTCATGGCATTAACCTACTTATCAAAAGCCCGAATCAAAAAATTCATTAAATCCGCCTTGAAAGAGGATGTGGGTGATGGTGATCATACCTCGCTGGGTGCTATCCCGGTGGGAAATGAAAGCAAAGCCAAACTACTGGTCAAGGGGAGCGGCGTTATTGCCGGTATTGAACTGGCAAAAGAAATTTTCAACTTTGTAGATCCCAAATTGACCCTTGAGTTTTACAAACACGATGGAAACTGGGTAGAAGACGGTGAAATTGCATTCAGGGTAAGCGGCAATACACAAAATATTTTGAAAAGCGAGCGACTGGTACTGAATTGTATGCAAAGGATGAGTGGGATAGCTACTAAAACTTTCAGGCTCAACCAGCTGATCGAGGGGACCCAGGCAAAATTACTGGATACTCGAAAAACCACACCCAATTTCAGGATGATGGAAAAATGGGCGGTAGCTATAGGAGGAGGAAAAAATCATAGATTTGGCCTGTACGACCTGATCCTCCTAAAGGATAATCACATTGATTATGCTGGCGGCATCCGTAAAGCGGTAAATGGCAGCATTGCCTACATGCAGGAAAATAATCTGGATCTGGATATTGAAGTGGAGGTGC
Source organism: Cyclobacteriaceae bacterium (assembly GCA_965243485.1). GTDB lineage: Bacteria > Bacteroidota > Bacteroidia > Cytophagales > Cyclobacteriaceae > UBA7330. The sequence goes on from CBDEVP010000001.1 coordinate 1,120,400, forward strand.
GAAATATGATGGAGCTTGAAGAAGCACTGGAGATGCCTCAGGTGGGAAGGATCCTTCTGGATAACATGCTGCCGTCCGAAATGCGACTGGCCGTTCAAAAAGTAAATAAAACGAAGGAAACGGAAGCTTCCGGTGGAATTAACGAAAAAAATATCCGGGAGATCGCTGAAACCGGAGTAGATTATATCTCCGTAGGCGCATTGACGCACTCCTACGAAAGCCTTGATATGAGTTTAAAAGCAGATAAAGCATGATTGTAAGAACTAAGAAATACCAATTGCCTACCAGGGTCTACATTAAACAGGCCTTTTTGGGAGTGATCGCACAACAATGGTGGGTGGCCCCGATTTACCTGGCCATATGTGCAGGATACTTCTGGATCCCCAATTGGTGGTGGGTGATTGGAGCTACCATAGCTCTCGGACTTTATTTTCTATTCTGGTTGATCCAGTTTGCAGGGGTTACGCAACTGGAACAAGGTAAGTTTATGTTTCAAAAGCTTTCTTACGAGATCAGCAGTCAGCAGATCCTGATCAAACTGAATAACAAGCAGGGAATGCCCATGAAATGGGAACAAATCAAAAGGGCAAAGCATGGAAAAAGCTTTTTCGTGCTTTTTGCCAGCAAAGCACAGTTGCTTTATTTCCCGCACAAAATTTTCAACAATGATAATGAGATCCGGTTTCTGGATACGGTTCTGAAAAGAAAAGGGTATTATAAGTGATGGCAGGTGCTCTTCTTGAACAGATCATTGCAAAGGCAACAAGATATTGTTCTTCAAAAGAGCGAGCACCTTATCAGGTAAAGGAAAAACTGATCAAATGGGGTGCAAAAACAGCAGATACTGATGAGATCATTCAAAAATTGACAGAAGAGAACTTCATCAATGAAGAGCGTTTTGCACGTGCTTACTGTCACGATAAGTTTGAATTCAATAAATGGGGGAAAATTAAGATCCGGTACAATATCCAAAAGTTCAGACTACCGGAGGCCATTGTGGAGGCAGGTCTGTCCAATATAAATGAAGAAAGGTACTATTCGGTGCTTGTAGACGAGGCTTCAAAAAAGTGGTTAAGTCTTAAACAAGAAAGTGATTCATTCGTCAGGAGGCAAAAAACAGCCAATTTTCTCATCAGAAGAGGATTTGAATCTGCTGTGATCTATCCTGTAATTGACAAATTGGAATAACCAACCCCTCCAGATCTTTTTTGTGATAAAGAAGAATTAATTTTAAGAACTTTGATTTGTCCAAACGCCGGACATTCAATAAGACTTTTGATTAGTCAGTATGAATATGACGATAAACCAATCAGCCCATCATATACTCGATCAATTGGATACAGTTATTAGCCAGCTTGGATCAGAAGGATTCAGTGAGCCACTGGATGTCTTGAGCCAGGCAAGTATCGGACAACATGTCCGGCATACTCTTGAGTTTTTTCTCTGCCTCATCGATGCTAAAAATGACGGTGTGATTAATTATGATAACAGAAGACATGATCATTTGATAGAAACGGACCCTCTTCTCGCCAGAAGTATTATCAATTCGATTCGGGATTTCCTAAGCAAGGAAGAGTCTGATTTTTCGCTTGAGCTGGAAGCAAATTATCAGCTAAATAGCCATGAATCAATCCGCTTGCAAAGCAATTTTTTTAGAGAATTAGCTTACAACATTGAGCATGCAATTCATCACATGGCACTGATCAAGATTGGAGTCAAAAACCAATTCCCTGAGGTTGATCTTCCTGATCATTTTGGAGTAGCCAGCTCCACTGTCCGGTATCAGAAAAGCCAATGAGCAATGACTGACTGGCGCTCACTGATCCGTCAATTCTGGATCAAATGGACCCATTGGGAATTCTGGCCGTTTTCCATTCTTTATATTCCAGTTGGATTTTACTACACCTGGCTAAGTCTCAAAAGAGGATCATTCTTCTTTTTTACATCTGCTAACCCGTCTATAGAATTCGGAGGCATGCTGGGTGAAAAGAAATCCGATATCTATCCGCTGATTCCTGAGCTGTTTCTTCCAAAAACCAAATTATTTCAGGAAAATGAACGTGAAGAAGCGTTGCAATTTGCCAATGAATTAGGCTATCCTGTCATTGCAAAACCGGATATCGGGGAAAGAGGTACCTGGGTAGAAAAAATAGCAGATCAGCAATCGCTGGAAAAATATGTGGAAACCTGCCCGGTACCTTTTTTGATACAGGAAATGATCAATCTTCCCATAGAATTAGGAGTATTTTATGTTCGCTATCCGGGAAGTGAGCAGGGAAAAATTACCTCGGTGGTGAAGAAGGAATTTCTGGAAGTGATGGGAGACGGCACATCCACTGTTGGCGATTTGCTTTCACATGATCCCAGAGCCATGCTACAAGTGGATCTAAAACATCATCGGCTCAAAAACCTGCTTTATAAGATACCGAAAAAGTATGAAACTATTCGGGTCGAATCCATAGGAAATCATTGTAGAGGCACGAAATTCATCAATGCTCAGAATTTGATCAGCCCGGAACTCGAAAAAGCATTCGATCGGCTTTCAGCCATGATAGCTGGTTTCCATTTCGGGCGTTTTGATCTGCGCTGTCAATCTGTTGAAGATCTCCAAAAGTTGCAAAATTTCAAGATCCTTGAATTGAACGGAGCGGGATCAGAACCTGGCCATATTTACCAGCCGGGATATCCCCTGCTGAAAGCATACCGGGACATCAACTGGCATTTAGCAACTTTAGCTAAAATAAGTTTCCAAAACAAACTGTTGGGGCACCCCTACTGGTCTCTGACAAAGGGCCTGAAAAAGCTTAAGGAAGTGAGGGAATATAATCGCATACTCAACGCATCCTGATGCAGGTATTTATCATTGCTTTCGTAGTGAGCTATCTGGGATCTATTCCTCCCGGCACCATTAATATCTCCGCTATGCAACTGGCGATCCAGGACAAGCGTCGTGCCGCGTTCTTCCTTTCCCTGGCAGCTTCACTGGTCGAATTTGTCTATGCCGGAATTACCGTCCGATTTCAACTGCTCCTTAGTGAATCTCAATGGTTCACCAATCATTTTTATATCATTACAGCAATACCCATGATTTTCCTGGGTGTCGTGAATCTCTTTTCTTCAGCTGACTCCAGATCATTTCTCAGCAAAGTAAAGGCAACAGGCAGAAGCGGGTTTAAAAGGGGTCTGATCCTTGGGGTACTAAATCCACTAACGTTGCCGTACTGGCTAACAGTAACAGCCTACCTGCAGACACATCAATTAATTTCTCTGAAAGGTCCTCTTTTCTGGTCATACCTCACAGGTATCTCCATCGGCACCTTCCTGCTGCTAACTACTATTCTTTTGATTGGAAGAAAATTTACAAGCATTGCAGACAATCAATTCCTGGTTCACAGGATACCGGGTTTAGTATTCATTGGCCTCGGCATATATAATGTCACGATCTGGCTGACGCTCTGACCTTTCTTCTCAAATCATACGCAATATAAAAGCACCTGAGGATCATTGTAAGAACGATAGGGATTAGTGCATTATGGAGTGGCTGGGGGATTGCTTCCCAAAGCAGTAATAGCAGCAGGTACCAGACACCTACAATCTGAAAGTAGGCCATCAGGAATTTCCTTAGCTTTTTTACATTCAGCAGATATACCAGTGGGATATGCAGAGGAATGGCCCAAAAAACGTTCATGTTTTCTGCTGATAAATGATCGGTCGCAGCCCAAAGAAATACCAGCCACCACGCCAGAATTCCCACGAAAGTAAAAAGCACAACATCCACCCAATGACTTCTTTTCTCCCTTTTGAAATCGCGATTAGTGAAAAAACCCACGATAAAAAACACAAGAATGAATGTATTGAATGGGTTGAAAATACTGTTTGAATAAACCTCAGTCAGAGGTTCGTAAACCAGTTCAGTTTCTTTGACCAGCGGAACAATCACTGAATCTCTGTTGAACATGGCACTGTCCAGCGCCAGTTTCACATAGTCCGGGAGAAACATGTAGGTCTCCGGCGCTGCTTCCCTGTCAATTTCATACCCAAGTCCCACATCAATGATCCAATCCCCCCAGGGCTGCCACATGAGATATTTGTCCATCAGATCCCTGACGGTGGTACCTGCTTCTACATAAAAAAAATTGTATTCAATTCTTCCGGGAAAGATCTTGTCGAGAATCTCCGGGATCTTACTGGAGCAATTGTCATAAACGTAGTTGTAGGCGTATTCCCTGTTTTCGGGTTTGTAGTTGTTTGCAAGAAATTCCATCATCTGAATTTTTTCTTCATGAGTCAGATTCAGATATTGCTCGATCACAAATCGGTTTTCACTGATGTAATGATCTACAAACCTGGAATAATCAGATAATCCCAGCTGATAAAGAAGCTTCCCCCTGGCAAAATTCCAGTAGAAATTTTCCTGTTCGAAATCAAAAACTCCATAATTGAATACCAGGTCAATGCCCCGAACAGGGTCTTTGACATGGATTGCTGTGTGACCAAACACTGAATAGATCTCCGCCTGGTAGGGGCCGAGGGTCATTACTGAGATCTCCGCCTGGTTTGATAACTGCACGTTCTGGCAAAATGCCCTTTGTGAGATGGAAATGATGAATAAAAGAACCAGGCCGGCTAAATATGTCTTTGGCTTCAAATTTTGTATGTTTATCGAATGTTCATCAATCTCAGCGATACGCTTCGACTGGCCTCAAAACTAACGCTTAAACGTATAATCAACGCATTCTCACTCTATTGCAGTTACCAATTATCCAGATTGACTCGTGCACCGGAGATTGCGGGTCTTCCTTTCAGCATTTCTATTGAGCCTACGACCGCCTGTAACCTGGGATGTCCGGAGTGCCCCAGCGGGCTAAGATCCTTTACCAGACCCACCGGAAAGATTAATGAGGAATTATTCCAAAAGATCATTGACGAGCTGGCTCCCAGGCTAACCTATCTCATCCTGTATTTTCAGGGCGAGCCCTACCTGCATCCTCAGATAAACCAACTGATCAATTACGCCCATACTAAAAATATCTACACAGCTACATCCACCAATGCTCATTTTTTTTCAGAGAAGCAGGCTGAAAATACTGTCAGATCTGGTCTCGACCGGCTGATCATTTCCATCGATGGCACCACGCAAGAGGTGTATGAGTCTTACCGGAAAAAGGGACAGTTGAGCAAGGTGATGGAGGGGACAAAGCGGATCAGTGAATGGAAAAAGAGGCTTGATAGCTCTACTCCGCAGGTAGTCTGGCAGTTTCTGGTGGTGCGGCCTAATGAGCATCAGATCGATGAGATCAAAATTCTGGCCCGGACATACGGAGTGGATAAGGTAGCCTTTAAGACCGCACAGATCTATGACCATGAGCATGGAAATCCGCTGATCCCAAAAAATGAAAAGTACTCCCGCTATAAGAAGCAGCCCGATGGGAAATATGCATTAAAAAATACAGTATCGGATGAGTGCTGGAAAATGTGGCATTCCTGTGTCATCACCTGGGATGGGCAGGTAGTACCCTGCTGTTTCGACAAAGATGCCGATCACCCCATGGGTACCCTGGCCGATCAAAGCTTTCAAGAGATCTGGCATTCGGAACCATACCGTGATTTCAGAAAGACCTTGTTTAACTCCAGGAGTAAAATAGAAATGTGCAGGAATTGCTCCGAAGGATCTAAAGTATGGGCCTAACCATGCCAATGCTGATTGATCAGATCAACCAACTGCGCATGTACCTTACAGCCGGCAATGATCTCTCTTCCAAATAAGTAATCATCACCTCCGCTGAAGTCTGAAACGTAACCCCCTGCTTCTTTGATGATGATACTGGCTCCTGCCACATCCCATGGTTTCAGATTATATTCAAAAAAACCTTCCAGCCTGCCACACGCTACATAAGCAAGATCAGATGCAGCACTACCCATCCTGCGGATCCCATGAGACTGTGTGAGCAGCGTTCTCAAAATAGCAAGATAATCCTCCACTTTTGGAAAATTATTTGATGGAAAGCCGGTCGAATAAAGACCCTCATCCAGGTTCCTTACCGGTGAGACCTGGATCGCTTCACCATTGAGATAAGCTCCGCCATCTTTCCATGCATAAAAGCATTCCGACCGATTGATCTCATATACAAAACCAAGTATGATCTCGTTTTCCTTCTTTAATCCTACGCTCACAGCATAGGAAGGTACTCCGTGTACAAAATTGGTTGTTCCATCTAAAGGGTCGATGATCCACGTATATTCTTTTTCCTTCTGATCTGTGGTACCCTCCTCTGTAATGAAGCCAGCTTCCGGTAGCACTTTCCCCAATCCTACCACCAGACGTTGCTCAGCCTCCTTGTCGACATAAGAGACCAAATCCGCCTTACCTTTAAATTCCACATCTTTGATGGAAAAACGCCTGGATTCCTCATCAATGAACGAACCGCAGGCCCGGATAATTTCCTCTGTATCTTTTGCAATAGATGCTATTTTCATTTTCCCTCTACTACGATAACGAATTCACCTTTTGTGGTGCCATTTTTAAAGTGGTCAATAACCTCACGGAATGTACCAGTCACTGTCTCTTCAAATTTCTTTGTAAGCTCTCTTGATACAGAAACCCTCCTCTCGTCCATTAACCCTTCAAGCTGTTCCAGGGTTTTTAATAACCTGTGCGGGGATTCATACAAAATGATCGTACGGTCTTCCTGACCCAAGAGCTCTAATTTGGTTTTTCTCCCTTTCTTAACGGGTAGGAAACCCTCAAATATAAACCGATCTGAGGGAAATCCTGATTTAACAAGCGCCGGAACAAAGGCTGTTGCTCCGGGCAAACATTCTATAGGAATATCACTTTTTAAAGCTTCTCTTACAAGAAGGAATCCGGGGTCCGAAATACCGGGTGTACCGGCATCTGTGATGAGTGCCAGCTTTTCCCCGGATTTCAACCTTTTTACCACATATTCCACCCTCTGATGCTCATTGAAAGCATGAAAGCTCTCCATAGGGGTGGTGATTTCATAGTGTTTCAGTAATATGCCGCTAGTCCGGGTATCCTCGGCAAGGATTTTATGTACTGATTTGAGAATTTCAACCGCTCTGTATGTAATGTCCCCCAGATTTCCGATCGGAGTAGGCACCAGGTACAGTGCAGTGTCATTCTTCATCAACTAACAAGTTTATCAATGGCTGATGCGAGCTTTTTATCTTTTTCTGTCACTTTATCTCCCGCATCATGGGTGTTAAGGGCGAAATGGACCTTATTGTAGGTATTGCTCCAGTTAGGATGATGATTCATCTTTTCAGCAATGATAGCCACCTGTGCCATAAAGCCGAAAGCAGCTACAAAGTCATCAAATTCGAAAGTCTTTTTGAGTTTGTTATCTTCTTCTTTCCACATAGTCTATGATTTTATAGTGCAATAGAGCCTTCAATCTTGTTGGCCTCAAAGTATACATCTATAACATCCTGACTACTGTTTAGTTCGGCTCTGCAAGTAATGCTTACGTAGTGGTTCTTCGAGCTCCTGCGCATGGATGTCTTACCTTCCGGTAATAACTGCAGGATGTCATCCTTTTTGTCTGAAGGTACAATAAATTTAAAAATATAAATCCCGGGAAATGTGTGCTCTAACTCTATTTTTTCCTTAAATGATGCGACATCCCAACTCATCTCTTCAATTTACTTCATCTTATTGAAGAATAATAAATACCGATCAAAAGAACTTATATCTCATATCTTCGATATCGGCAAAGTCAGTCACTGCCCGGTGAACCCGTCCTGATATAAATAGCGGTGAAAAAGTCAGAGGGAAATTAGAAATGATCTCCTTCTGCGCAGTTCTTTGAGCCTGAACCTGTGAGACGTAAGGTGAATAGTCCTCCAGTTCATCTACAGTACTTTTCGTGATTGAACGGATCATCAAGACTCCATTGGTCACCTCAAAAGGATTGGTCTTTTCACCTTCATTCAGTGAAAAGGCAATACCTACCGCTTTCGGGGCAAAACCGATACCGGTGAACGAATTGGAATTCAAAGTCAGATCAGCTTCGCCGACCCGTGCATCCTCACCATAGACATCTTTCATCGCTTCAAAGTCATCTCCTACAATATCAGCAATCTTTTCTTTGATAATCTCAGCTTTTTTCTGATTTCGGACTTTGGATTCAATTTCATTGATGATAGCGTCCAGATTTGCAGTACCTTCTTCCTGTATTCCGGTCATCACCGCTGTCATGTAATAATTCCCTAACTCAAAAACTTCAGATACATCGCCTACAGACGCATCATTATAAAGCCACAATACAACCGTCCTCGCATCACTGATCGTACCAACCCTTGAGTCGTTCTTTCCAAGTCCGGCAGCATCTCTTACCGTATATCCGGAGGACTTTGCCGTGGAATTGAATGAGGCTATGTCAGTACTATTTACCGACAAAAGATCAGCTTTGCGATAGATCTCATTGAGTGTTTCATCACTGGCAAAAAAATCTTTTACAATCCTGGCATATTTAATGACCTGTGTTGTTTTGGGTTGATTGATTTTGATAATGTGGTATCCAAATTGTGTTTCTACCGGATTTGGTATAACACCGGTTCCTTCGAAAGAAAACACAGCATCTTTGAAGGGCTGAACAAGCGGTCCTGACTCTCCTACCCAACCCAGCTGTCCACCGTTTTGGCTGTTGCTCTGATCGGCACTGTTTATCGCTGCAAGCGTGCCGAAATCTGCTCCATCATTCAGTTGGTCAATTATACCTTCGGCTACTCGCAATGAATTCTCTTTGGCTTCGGGTGTTTGACCCTGTGTAGGGATCAATATATGGCTTACATTGCTGTAATACTCGTCACCTTCCCCGGATTCGGATAATTTAAAGATCTGATATTGACCATTAACGATCTGAGGCTCTGTTACTTCTCCGGGCTGCAATCCTTTGAGTGGCTCTGGAAGGGTCTCCGGATCATTGACTACCCGATATGGCTGTAAGCCGTCTGAATTGATAGCCGCGTAGGTTGAGTCATTTTGTGCATTTTCAAGGCCTTCTTTCAATGACATGATCTCTTCGAGCATGAAAGCAGAATCTGCAGCTGATGGCTCAATGGGAAATAAGACATAGCTTATACTACGCGATTCCTCCAATTGATATTCTTCGGAATGATCCTCCAGGTAATCCTCCATTTCGCTCCTTGAAACCGTAACTGCACTATCAGGAACGGAATAAAAGGGCACATAAAAATACCCGACGGATGCATTTACGTTTTCGGCTTCATAGGCTGCCTTGGCCTCCGCCCTGGTCACATAGTTGGTATTATCAAAGAGACTCTCATATTTAGATACTTTCCTTGTTGGCATCAGCGTATTTTCAAATGATCTCCAGGCTGCACTTTGTTGAGGATCCTGCTCGATGGAAGTGAGATACCTGATAATATTCTCGCGCTGAAAAGTCCCGGTATTCGGGTCAGTAAATGTTTGCCTGATCTGGGGACTTATATTGTTACCCTGAACCATATCGATGATCTCCGCTTCTGTCACCTCGATCCCCAGCTTTTCAAACTGTTCGTAATAAGCGTTTTCTAAAATAAGCATGTTCCAGGCCTGCTCGCGGATCATCTCAAGATCTTCGGAAAGGGGGTTCCTGTTTTGATTGACTGCGAAAACGTAGGAAAGCTCTTCCACTTTTCTCTGAAATTCTTCATAGGTAATGGTATTTCCTGCAATCTCACCGATCTCATTATCGCTCCTGAACAACCCGGACCCGGACTGCAAAAAATCTGTGAGAATAAACGCCACCATAGAGAATGCCACAACACCAACTACGATCTTGCCCATTCTCTTTCGTAAAGTATTTATCAACGCCATAGTATTACGTCACATAAGTGATAAGGGGGGCAAAAATAACGAGTCCCACATGAATTAAAAAATGTATTTATGCCCGGAACTTATTATGAATTGCTGGTGGCTGCAACAAAAATCCTGACCTTGTCAATGCGGTTATCTGCCATACTAAAAATGGTAAACCTGAATGGGGGAAGGTCAATCTCCTCATCTACATGCGGGATATCTTCATGAATAGATAAAATAAGCCCTCCAAGGGTATCATAATCCCCTGTTGGCAGCTCCCAATCGTATTTATCGTTCAAATAGTCAATTTCATGACGGGCACTAATGATGAAGTTGTGCTCGTCTATGGCCTCCTCTACCAGATATTCATCATCGTGTTCATCTCTGATCTCCCCAAAAATCTCTTCGATCACATCCTCCATGGTCACAATGCCCGAGGTCCCACCATATTCATCCACTACAAGTGCAATACTCTTACGCTCTGTGATGAATTGGATCAAAAGTTCGTTTGCCAGTACTGTCTCCGGTACAATCAGCACGGGAGTTAATATGGATTTGATCTCCGTGGGTTTTTTAAACATCTCCAGCGAATGACAATAACCGATGACATCGTCAATGGACTCCCGGTAAATAAGAATTTTTGAATGTCCGCTTTCAATAAATGCAGCTTTCAGATCATCGATCTTGCCATCCACATCAACTGCGACGATTTCTGTTCTTGGTATCATGCATTCCCTGACTTTGACGGATTTAAACTCTATGGCATTGTTAAAGATCCGTGCATCAATTTCAGCTTCTTCCTCCTTTTCTACATTCAACAGATTTTTTTTGATGTAGTTATTGAGATCCGTCAATCCAAACACAGGTTTATCTTCAGAATAATCGAATCTCAAAATGTTTGTGATCATAAACCGGGAAGTATATACAATTAACATGACCACCGGATAGAGAAGGAAATAGATCAATGCCATCGGTATGGCAAATGCCCTGAGCATAAAATCAGGGTTGATAAGAAAAATACTTTTTGGTAAGAACTCTGCTGTGATCAACACAATGATGGTAGCAATCAGTGACTGAATGATCAATACCAGGATATCTGCGGATAATGCCTCCGGCAGTACCGTATATAGAAAAGGTTCTATGAGCTTTGCCATCAGGATACCATACAAAACAATGGATAGATTGTTGCCGACCAGGGTAGTAGCCAAAAAATGAGACCTTTTACCTGTGAATTCGGATAATATCCTTCCAGTGAGTGACCCTTTCAGGTTCATGACCTCTATATGAAGCATATCCGCTGAAATAAAGGCGATCTCAATGCCTGAAAAGAAGGCCGAAAAAAGCAGACAAACCAAAATAGAGGTTAAAAGGACCGGGTCAATCATCAGGTTTAATTATTTTTCTTGTTTCGCTTACGGTAGCCATACAGAAAAAAAAGAATAAGGCTTATCATAAAGATACCATATGCCTGACCAATTCCCAGTATCATGGATTCATAAATAGCGATCAAAAACAATGCGACGCCGAGATAGAAGATAATGGCATCAATGCCTTTCATCTGCGTACTATTGATTTTAACTTGTCATGTGGAATTCGCATGTCAAAAATCGGTATCAATAGATGATTTCCTAAGATTTCCATTAATCCCTGGCTGATTCTCACTCATGCTCATTTCATTGATCGATAATATTTATTGTGCCAGATGGCTTGAGTATCTGATAGGAAGTAAAATCCTGATTGGCGGTGAGGCCCTCGCCGGTGTGCACCTCGTCTTCTGATTTGATCGTGACGAATCGGTCTGTGTAAAATTGCTCTTTCACCGGATCCCAGAAAAGCTCTTCCGTATTCAGCTCATCCCCGTTGCTAAGGCTTTTCACCACAACATTTCCCTCACCACGATAGAGATTTTCTTTTGCATCCTTGTAAACATAATCAGCAACAAATGTGGAAGTAATCACTCCTTCTGCATTCAGATATTCCAGATACAGACCTTCCGGCCATTCCGTATCCCCATTGAAAAGGTCAAGTTGCCTGGCTGCTTTTAATTTCACCACTATGTTGCCTGCATCACTCATTTCGGTGTAAACACTATCGATGGTGATCAACGGACCTTCATATACTTCATTGACAACTTTTTCGGTCTCCTTCTGACATCCGGTAAGCAAAATGACCAGAAAAATCCCACCAATAAAAAAACGGTCACAGTGCGCAACCATGACCGTTCTTAATTTTATTTGTCTGAAGTTCACTGCGGCCTTCGTTCTAGTTTTACTGTCTCCTGTATCCAGCAATTAACCTGCACTGTTTGCCCCTCCTCGTAATTCTCATTGAAAATATCTTCGATGGATGGGAATACTTCTTTGGCTTTAGCCATCATCTCACTGTTGCCGGCTCTTTGATACATGTTGTAGGCAGCAATGTAAACAGCATAATCTTTTACACGGCTTTCACCACCTTTACAATCCTCGAAGGAGGTCAGATAGAGATCACCGATCAATGTATATGCATCAGACATGGAAGGGTCATTTTTGAGTGCTTCCCTGGCACTCGCTCTGGCTGCTACTTTCTGTCCCCGTACCTGATTGATCTTTGCGATACTTAGGTATACATCTGCCTTCTTGGTATTATCCTCTGTCAATGAGATCGCTTTCTCATAGAATTCAACAGCTTTATCAAAGTTTTTCTCCCCCTGATATTTTGCTGCAATGAATTTTGCTATTCCAAAATCAGGATCGGTCTCGTTGATCGTTTCCGCGACCTCAATCGCTAAAGGACTATCCGTACACTTCTGTGCCAGCATCAAAGAAAATATTTTCTTACCAAGTTTAACATCTTTGGTCTCACGGAACTTCGGTCCAAGTTTTTCCTCGATGAAGTTACAATCCACATCTACTGTACTTGTCAATAGCTTATCAATGGTATCGGTGATCTTAGGATTCACAGGTTTTCCTGCATCATTTTTCTGATCCACAATTCCCATGATGTCTGAGTAGATTTCAAACACCTGCTCATCCGTTAGTCCATTGGAAGACCTCTTATACTTATGAGTCACTACCATATAGTAAAGCAGATTACCATCGAATATGTCGGTGCCATTTACTTCTACTGTCTTTTTGAACAGTTCGAATAATTCCTTGTATTTGGACTTATCATCTTTGTAGAAACCGTAGGCAGCATTGGCCTTCCTATTCAACACAGCAGCCTCATCCCCAAAATATTTGATCCGATTATCATACATGCTGAGGGCTTTTTGCTCATACTCTGCCCTTTTGGCTGCATCTTTTTCCTTTTCTGCAAGACCTTCAAAGATCTTAGCACCATTTATGTAAATGGAAGAGTTGAGATCTGGTGTATTGATCAACAACCAGTCCAATGCTTTCGATGCTGCCGCATAATTACCGGAGTTCATCATATCCGTATACAATGCATTTTTCTCCTTGGCTACATCGATAGAATCACCCCAGTTCCATCCGGGCTGCGCCACAAGGATAGAAGTCATCGCTACAAAGAGCACGAAGAATGTGTATCGTTTCGCTAGAAATTTCATTCGTCTATAAATTTTTAATAATACTTTCTTTTTTCAAACCAGCGGTCATTGATGGTCGCCCCAATTGCAACCTGAAAATACGACTCCCTGGTCAGGCCATTATTGGTTGTACCTCTCCAACCATATTTGAAAGCAGTCTCAATGCTTGAATACCCGCTAACAGGAAGAGCAACTCCAAAATTAATACCAAAATCATTAATTTGCGTACTTTCTACAAGGTAAGGTAGCTCTTTAAAGCTAATTCCGGCCCTATAAATCCCTCTGTCAAAGTAATTACTTACGCTTTGTATATCAGGAATGATCTCCCCTCCCACCGAAAAAGAAATGGCATCATTATACTCTGCAATCTCTCCCTGACCATCATTCGGCCATTGTTTGAAATCTACATCAGCACCTACCATTAACTTATTGATTATCTGATATGAAACACCGAAACCAAAAGATCTGGGCAATGTATAAACAACGTCCTCAACTGAAAGATCCTTACTCTGCAAAAGGGAAGAGCCGCTATATCTTTCATAGCTGGTCTCAAGCTGACCGCTTAGCTCACCTGAAAGATTATAGACTGCACCAACATTGATATATTTATTTCCCGATAATTTAAATTTATTGGATATACTTAGCGAAAAATTAATGTCTTTATAGGCTGAAAGTTCTTTGTAGTTGATAATATAGGGGTTGTCAAAATCCTCGCCGGCCAGTTGTACTCGCGAATCTTTGGAGATGGTACCAAAAACAAAAGAAGATTTGATACCAATGGCAAGGGACTTGTATATCCTTATGCTATTCGCCCAGGAAAGGCTTGAAAGTCCTCCATTCCCCTGATATTGAGTGACAGCAGCAACTCCGGAGGATAAGGTATCCACGGAATAGGAATTATAATTTACCGAGCTGTAGGGTAATAAGGATATGGCTGTAGACCATCGTGATCTTACCACTGGAAAAGCCATCGCCAGATATCTTAATGAGGCTGCATTTGAATTTGCTGAAACATCTGTCCCATTATAATTTCTAAAATCCCCCATTAAACCCACAGAAAATGAGCTAAGCGGATTGTAAAAGAGCATCGAAGGATTCTGCAAATTAATGGCAAACTGCGAAGGCGTCCCGTATCCCAACTCTCCCATAGCAAAGTTGTGCTGAAGACCGATGGCGGAGACTTCGCCAATGCCGTACGAAGAGTACAAAGAACTGACTGTCTGACTCTGCGTCGACTGAAATACAATCAAGGATAAAATAAATATGAAAACCCTTACCTCACGCATTATTGAAATGCATTATTCTATTCAAACCTCTTAAAACCAAATTAGAGCGTGCAAAGATGGACCCTTTTATCTTTGATTCAAAGAATGGTGCATCTCCACCAGTCAAAAGAATTGTTAAATCATCAAATTCTTTGTTAAAATGACTGATAAATCCCTCAATCTCCATGATTGTTGCATCAAATGAACCACTTTTCATGCATTCAATGGTTGATTGTCCAAATTCACCATTTTCACAGGTTTCCCAAATGCTGGTAATATCGGGAAGCTCTTTTGTAAAATAATTCATGGACTTCATGCGCATCCTGAACCCCGGAGCTATGACTCCACCCCTGAACACACCCTGATCAGTGAGAAGGTCATAGGTATTGCAGGTACCAACGTCTATCACCAGTAAATTTTTTTTGGGGAATAGTGTTTGTGCTCCTGCGATGGCCGCCACTCTGTCCATGCCCAAAGTTTCAGGAGTTTTATATTCAAGGCGTATGGGCAGTAAAGCCTTGTGGTTTAGAATGAAACAATCCGACTCTCGAAAAATCTGCTCAATTTCAAGGCTGTTACCCCTTACGGAGCAAAAAGCCCATTCTGCTACTTCTTCCTTTTTAACATTATATAATTGTAGCAGAGAATCCCAATACTCTACCTTTCCCAATTCTTCTCCTTCAAATTCACCGGATTTTATTCTTGTGTTTCCAATATCTACTGCAATATTTTTTTTCTTAGCCATCCGGATTTGAGTTGAGGTAAAATTAAGTATACTGCGGCGTGAATCAATATAAAGTAATTGGGATGATGTCGGGTTCATCTTTGGATGGGTTGGACATCTGCCTTGCAACTTTCACAGAAAGCAGCCTGTGGACTTTTATTTTGGAAAAAACAGATACCAGAAAGTTGCCATCGGGGCTGAAAAAAAAGCTGGTGAACAGCAGCCATCTCTCCGGCTATGATCTGTACAGGCTTGACATTGAATACGGGGAATGGGTGGGAAATCAGTTAAAGTCATTTGCTCAGGGATCATCCGGGGTTGATATTGTGGGATTTCATGGACATACTGTGTTTCATGAACCGAAAAATAAACTAAGCGTCCAAATTGGCAGGGGATCAATTGTCAGCCACATCTCCGGGCTGCCGGTCGTGGATGATTTCAGAACAAAAGATATACTGGCCGGAGGTCAGGGGGCACCTTTGGTACCATTCGGTGACATTTCCCTTTTCCCCGAATACAATGCCTGGGTGAATTTAGGAGGCATAGCCAACTGTACGATCAAAGGAGGCCACGGAGCTCTTGCATGGGATATTGCGCCTTGCAATCAGGTCCTAAATTATTTTGCCAAGGCATTTAATAGAGATTATGATAAAGATGGCGAGTTGGCTAAAAGTGGCAGGATGAATGAAATATGGAGAAAAAACCTGCAATCACTACCATATTTCAAAGCCAAACCACCGAAATCCATGAGCAATCAATGGATACAAGAAAATATCCTGTCCGGTTCATTGCCATCTCCCGAAGAAGGATTGTTCACTTATATTGAATTTCTTTCGGTTGAAATGGCTTCTGCACTTACGGAATACCTTAAGGAAGGTGACCGGATATTATTTACAGGAGGAGGAGCACACAATCACTATCTGATGGCCAGGATAAAATTTCATCTTGAACAGAAAGGTTTATTCGCTGTTGTACCCTCCTCTGAAATTGTTGACTTTAAGGAAGCCCTGATCTTCGGATTTCTTGGCTTGCTGAGAAAGCTTGGAATACCAAATAACTTAGGTTCTGCAACAGGGGCAACCAGAGACAGCTGTTCTGGCCAGCTAAATCTACCTTAAGGCCAAAACCAGAGATCTGAATAACAAATTATGTATTAATTTGAGGTTAACAATTAGTTGTATTAAGTTATTAATTAAACCATTTGCATTATCTATGCTGAATTGTATTTTAGTGCGCATTTGTGAGATCCCTTCTTTACCCCCTGATGAGCTTATTTTCTAAAGTACTTCTTATCCTGATCCTTTTCCTTGGGGTTGCAGGCATCATTGAGTCACGCGCTGATTCAACAGATTCGATGGAAAGAACTGAGATTCTGTCTGTGGATTCGGTAACGGAAGAGGCAGATCATCATGGTCCCAGCCCATGGAGCGTCATCCCGTTCGTGGTACTGCTACTTATGATCGCGACAGGTCCTTTGTTTTATGAGCACTTTTGGCATAAGAATTATCCGGTTATTTCAATTTCCCTGGGCGTTCTGATTGTGGCATACTACTATTTCATGCTGAACAACCATCATTCCCCGGTACACTCCTTCTTCGAATATTTCCAGTTTATATCTCTGCTCACCGGGTTATTTGTGGCCTCCGGAGGTATCATGATCACCGTAGACAAAAAAGCAAAACCCATGACAAATGTGATCATCCTTGCTATTGGAGGAGTCATTGCGAATATTATTGGTACTACAGGTGCCAGCATGTTACTGATCAGACCTTTTATCCGGCTGAACAGAAACCGGGTAAAGGCGTATCACATCATTTTCTTCATTTTTATTGTTAGCAACATCGGAGGAAGCCTTACGCCGATTGGAGATCCTCCACTATTCCTGGGATTTCTGAAAGGGGTTCCATTTTTCTGGACATTCACTCACAATTTCGTTCCATGGCTATTTGCCATGATAGTGATCCTGGGATTGTTCTACTTTTTTGATAAGCGAAACAAGGCTGACTTTTCATATGATGAGGAAATACCCGATCCCACAGACAGGATCAGTATGCGGGGTACCAGGAATTTTGTATGGCTGACTATTGTCGTGGCCGCTGTCTTCCTCGATCCCAATGTTTTCTCCTGGGTTCCTGCAATCAATTATGAAGGTCAGAAGTTTTCGTTTTTGAGGGAAATCATCATGCTTTCCGCTTCCGTACTTTCATACAAATTTGCTGACAAGGCGGCATTGGATGGAAATGGATTTAGCTTCGAACCTATCCGGGAAGTAGCCTTCATCTTTGTGGGTATATTTGCCACCATGATGCCTGCACTTGAGATCGTGGGCAATTTTGCAAAATCCCCGCAGGGCGCCGAGCTGATCACCCACAACACACTTTACTGGGGCACTGGACTGCTGTCAGGATTTCTGGACAACGCACCGACCTACATCAACTTCCTCACCGCTGCCATGGCCTCCACAGGAGCCAGCATCAATAATCTTCAGGATGTGATTTCCTTTTCGGAGGGAGGCTTCAGGGATAGCGTTCTGGACCTTAAAGCCATTTCAATAGCCTCAGTTTTCTTTGGCGCCATGACCTATATCGGTAACGGACCTAATTTCATGGTGAAGTCCATTGCGGAGCAGGTGGGGATCAAGATGCCATCCTTTTTCGGATATATCATACGTTTTTCAATTCCGATGCTGATCCCTATTTACATCCTCGTGTGGCTGATCTTCTTTGCTTTCAATCACTGATCATTTTTCGAAGAGCGCATTCAATCGTTGAAGGGTGGTCTTCTTATAATTGCTATCAATAAGGATTGAAATATTGTTCCTGGATCCGCCAAAAGAGATCATTCTGATCGGAACATCATCAAGAGCTTTGAAGATTTGCTTCCCCAGGCCCCTCTTCTCAGCAATATCATCCCCAACGATACAGACGATCGTCTGATCTTTGTCTATTTCAACTTTCCCATATTTTGAAATTTCCCGCTCAATCTCGGGGAGATGAGCATTGCTGTCGATGGTAAGCGATACCGCAATCTCCGATGTGGTGATCATGTCAATGGGCGTCTTATACATTTCGAAAATCTCAAATATCCGCCTCATGAAACCATAGGCCATAACCATCCGGCTGGATTTGATCTTGATCGCGGTGATCTGGTCTTTCGCTGCAATTGCTTTGATACCTTCTCCAACGCTTTCACCGGATATCAGGGTGCCCGGAGCATCAGGGGACATGGTGTTTTTTATTCTTACTGGCACGCTGAATTGCTGTGCCGGTACGATGCATGTGGGGTGGAGCACTTTCGCTCCAAAATAAGCCAGCTCACTGGCTTCCTCAAAACTGAGCTTTGCCAGGGGAAAAGTTTTTTCCACTACCCTCGGGTCGTTATTATGCATCCCGTCAATATCTGTCCATATCTGGATCTCATCAGATTTAAGTACTGATCCTATGATGGTAGCTGAATAGTCGGACCCCCCGCGTTTCAGGTTGTCTATCCCCCCTGCAGCATTTCTGGTGATAAAACCCTGCGTAATAATAACCTTTGATGTCGTTTTGCTCAGTAAGTGGTCAAGCTTTTTTCCAATCATGACCATATCCGGTTCATCATTTTCATCCAGGGTCATAAAATTCTGTGCCATCAGCAAGGTAGCATCCTCCCCCTGATCTTTCAGGTAATTCGTGAAGATCCTTGTGGAGATCAATTCTCCCTGTACCACCATCATTTTGTGCACCTGATGGCTATAGGGTTGATCTACAAGGTTTTCAATATCTGCGATCACCTGATCGATGTAGGTTTCTGTGTCCTTCCTGAATTCAGCTTTCTCAAATAGTTGATCCAGAAACGGGTCAAAAACCTTTCGCATTTCTTTTACCAGGTGCAGCGCGCCTTTCTGATCTCCTAATTCGCATTTTTCAGAGATGCTGACGAGCATATTAGTATTTCCGGATACTGCAGAAAGCACCACCATTTTCCGCCCCTTAATGGAGCCAATGATTTCCGCAACCTGCTTCATTCTTTCCGGGCTGCCGACCGACGTGCCCCCGAATTTTAATACTTTCATGTGCATATTAATTGTTTTTTAAAGGACACATGCCTGCATATGGCGTTCACTGCGGGTATGGTTATCTCAGCCGGGTCTTTCATCTTTCAAAATTGAGCATATTTAAAATGGTGCCTGCTGCCTCATCCCCCTTGTTACCAAATTTTCCCCCGGCCCGGTCAAGGGCTTGCTTCATGGTATTGGTTGTGAGCACACCAAAAGCCACAGGTTTGTTGTATTTCAACCCTACTTCTGTGATCCCATGGGCACAGGCATTACAAATAAAATCAAAATGCTTTGTTTCACCCTGAATAACGCACCCCAGGCAAATAACAGCGTCTATGTCTTCCCGCCGGGCCATCCATTGAGCTCCTAACGAAAGCTCAAAGCTTCCCGGTACATTTCTCCTTTCTATCTGATCTTTGGTAAGTCCGGCGGATATCAGGGTCGAAACAGCTCCGGAATAAAGTGCCTCAGTGACCTCTTCGTTCCAAGCTGATACAACGATCCCAATTCTGTAATTCTCA
This sequence comes from Cyclobacteriaceae bacterium, assembly GCA_965243485.1. Classification (GTDB taxonomy): domain Bacteria; phylum Bacteroidota; class Bacteroidia; order Cytophagales; family Cyclobacteriaceae; genus UBA7330. The sequence goes on from CBDEVP010000001.1 coordinate 1,140,298, forward strand.
GGGCTTGTCAGGTTTGAGGTTTCGTATGAGCTTAAGTTCTTATTTGAGCTAGACATCGGAAAATTCCGTTTTTTTACTAATAAGAGTCATTAAATGATCTTTGTATTCTAATCATCAGAGTACCAAAGAAAAAGGGATAAAACCCGATTGTCCTATCCCTGATAATATTTTTTCTGAAATCTACTATTGGGCTGCCAATCCTTCCAGTCTGGCCTGCTGCTTTATCGCTTCCTGTACCAGATCCGATTCCTTGAATTCATTGACGATCCTTCCATAGGCTTCAGCAGCTTCCGAATAATTTCCCTGAAGCTCTTGTACAAGTGCCAGTTTCCTCAAATACAAGGGAGTAAAATTTTCATTCGGCTTGTAACTGATAGCTTCTCTGTATGAGGCTTCAGCGTTGGCATAATCACTCAATTCAAGATAGGCATCTCCTGTCAACACATAAGCTCTGCCTTGTAGCAAGTAGTCACTGCTCTTGAAATCCTCCAAATATCTGATCGCATTTTCAAAATTTCCCAGTTTAAGGTAGGTGACACCCGCATAGAAGTTAGCCAGATTACTTGCTTTCGTGCCAGGGTACTCCTCTATCACCTGAAGAAACCCATAGTTGATACCATCTCCATTCAAAGCTCTCCCAAGGCTGTCCGCCTCAAAGTAGTAGACCGCCTGGAACATCTCACGCTGAGCTTCTTCGTTTTGGTTAGAGATATAATACCTGTAACCAAAAATACCCGCAATAACCAAAGCAGCGATCCCACCAACGATCAGTGTGATATTCCTGCTCCTCTTGTTACTGAGAAATTCTTCTGCTTTATTAACTAAGGCCCCCGGATCCTCTAATAATTCTACCCCTTCTCCCTCTTTGGTCTTGGTTTTTGCCATTGCTTTTGAAAATTAAGGACGCAAAGATATGATTTTTCAATCAATCCATAATATATGGATAATCTTCTTGCACGTACACGTCTTTGTATGCCTCCTCTGCAGCCGGCCAATCTGAATTTTCTGAAAATTCAACGGCTTCAGCCACAATATCTTTGGCCTTTTGATCTATTTTTTTCAATTCATCTTCCGACGCAAACTTGTATTTCAGGATAGATGCCCTGACTTGCTCAATCGGATCTTTTGCTTTGTACTCCTCTACTTCTTCTCTGGTTCGGTATTTGGCCGGATCTGACATGGAGTGACCTTTGTATCTATAAGTCCTGAATTCCAATAATGTCGGGCCATCACCTTTTCGGGCTCTTTCTGCAGCTTCAGCCACTGCGTGATGAACTTCCTCTACTGACATGGCATCAACAGCCTTTGAAGGGATATCGTAGGCATCCCCAAGGGTGTAAAGCTCCGTAACATTGGAGGTTCTCTTTACTGATGTCCCCATGGCATATCCATTGTTTTCAATCACAAATATGGTGGGGACTTTCAGTGTCATGGCCAGGTTCAGGGATTCATGGAAGGCACCCTGTCTTACAGCCCCATCTCCCATAAAGCACATGCAGAGATTGTCAGTCTTACTATATTTTTCGGCAAAGCCGATTCCAACTCCGAGTGGGATCTGCCCCCCGACAATCCCATGTCCGCCAAAAAATCCTTTTTCCTTGTCAAACATGTGCATGGATCCTCCTTTTCCTTTAGAAATACCTGTGGCCTTACCATACAATTCAGCCATGATCGCTTTAGGATCAGAGCCCAATGCAATAGGATGGGCATGGTCGCGGTAAGCTGTGATGTATTTATCCCCTTCTTTTAATGCAGAGACGCTTCCAGCGATACAAGCTTCCTGTCCAATATATAAATGACAGAATCCCCTGATCTTTTGTTGACCATAAAGCTGGCCTGCTTTTTCCTCAAACCTACGCATCAGAGACATGGACTCGAACCAGGTAAGATAAGTCTCTTTACTGAAAGGAGCCTTTCCTGATGATTTGGAGGAAGTTTTGGAGGATTTACTGCTCGATTTTGATTTTGATTTTGTCTGTTGAGCCATAACGATTGCTTCAGTTCAATGTGCTTAATATTGCGTAGGTTAATCCATCGGCCCTGCGAAATTAAACTAAAAGGTGCGGTGATCAAAAATATATGGTTCTCAGGACACTAAAACTTGCGAATTTCAAGAATTATCAGGAGCAAATTTTCCATTTCAGAGAGGGCATCAACTGCATTCTGGGTCTGAATGGCATGGGGAAAACGAATTTACTGGATGCCATCCACTACTTATCCATGACAAGGAGCAGTCTGACAAATGTTGATCAGGAAAACATTCTATTTGGTGAAAACTATTTTTCGGTCATCGGTGAATTCAACGAGAAACTTACCATCAATTGCTATTTTGAGACAGGTAAGAAGAAAATCTTTAAGATCAATGGGAGCGAACCTGAGAGATTAAGTCAGCATATAGGGACTATTCCCTGTGTGCTCACCACACCCAATGATACGGAAATTATCAAAGAGGGGAGTGAGGTGAGAAGAAAACTGTTTGACCGGGTGATTTCTCAATATGACAGGCTCTACCTGGATTACCTGATCACCTGCAGGAAATTGTTAAGTCAAAGAAATAGCTTTCTGAAACAGAATGAAGGCAGCCTCAAATACAACAAAAATCTCCTCCAAACCTACGATGAACAGCTTTTACCTCTTTTCATAGAGATATCCAGTCGCCGACAGTCGTTTTTTAGTGAATTTGCATCTTTCTTCACCAAAAATTATCAGGAACTCTTTAAGGTTGCTGAAAAACCCTCGATCCACTACAGGACAAAATGCCTGAGCGAAGACTTCAGAGAACAGTATTTTGCGGCTATTAAGAAGGACATCTTGCTGGAAAGAACTTCCATGGGGAGTCACAAGGATGATTTCATTTTCTTACTGGATGGAAAACCTACCAAAAAATTTGGGTCCCAGGGACAGCAAAAATCACTCATCATTGCGTTGAAACTTTCCGAATTTGACTTTTTGAGATCAAAGAAAGATGAAGTCCCTTTATTACTTTTGGATGATATTTTTGATAAGCTAGACGACCACAGGATCAGCCACCTGGTGGAATTACTCACTGACAGTGAGCGCTTCTCGCAGATTTTTATCACTGATGCCAGAAAGGAAAGGGCCAGGAGTTATTTCAGCAACATCAAAAAAGTAACATTCTTTGAAATAAAAAATGGACATCTGAATGAGTAAAGACAACACCACTTCTTTTTCCAATGCACTTAAAAACTTTTTAAAATCCGAGAATTTGCAGCAGACGTGGGATGAGAAGAAACTGATCCAATCCTGGCAAAAAGTGATGGGCAAACCGATTGCTTCCAGAACCACAAGAATCCGAATTGATCAGGGTAAAATGTTTGTCTATTTGAGCTCCGCACCCCTGAAACAGGAGCTTACCAACAATAAAGAAAAAGTGCTTGAGCGCCTTGAAGAAGAAATCGGATACAGGCTAGTCTCCGATATCAGGTTTATGTGAGCTATTCTTCCTTTCCAAAAGGTAAAACCCACCGGACATAGTAGTCAAATCCGACAGTGGAATCATTTTCATTCTTCCCAAAACCAGGAAGATCATAGGGAATGAGCATACCAACCCCATTATTGCTTTTGTAAACCTTATAGCGGACCAGGTAGCCAAAATATATCTGCTTATAGACCCGGACATTTAATCCCAGGGTAAGCTCCAGCCATCCGGACTTCACAGCACTGTTGGACTGGTCTAGTGTGACCGGACCGAAACCAAAATCATCTGAGATTTGCATCTGATCACTGAATCTGCTTCTCGCATATCTCAAACCAAGTGTGAGGCCATTGGCATCTGATCTGTTCTTCAATACATTGGTCTCAATACCAATTCGATAAAATGTGCCTTCATTAGTATAATTGTAAGAATCGCCTTCTCTTATGGTTTTCTGTGCTCCGAAATCCACAAAAAGCAAATTATTGGCAAAATCAATGCCTACCTGGCCATTTTGCGAGGTGATCCCATTGAAGAAGGTAGTATTTATTAGTGGAATGACATTGTATCCAAACTGGATCATGGTTGGCATGTAATCCTCAAAAGTCTTTTTTGAGGTGCTTAACGTGTCTGCACTTTGCTGGGCTTTTAACCCACCCCATGCCAAAATCATCACAAGACTAAAAATAAACCTCGACATTGGTGAGTTCTTCACGGTTGAGTATGGGATTGATGACTATCACAGAATCAAAGGCGATGGATGAACCGCTCAAATCGAAAAACTTAACAGAAGGATCGCAATCCACATCAAATACTGAGAATTCTCTCCGATAGCTGAATGACAGATCAAAAACTCCGGAATCAGTTTCAAACAAAAAGTCCGTTGCATCTGCTTCAGGATTTAGCGGAAGAAACATGGCCCGCAATAACGTGTCGCTATCGGGATATATAAGGTATGGGGACTGCGGACTGGTGATCCGGTCAAAAATCAAAGTATCAATGGGCAATTCGTTAGAATACCTGTAAAACTCCACTAAGGCCAGTCTCCTGTTATCATCCAGACCACAATCCTTTACCTCATTGCACCCGGCAATAAAAAAACATATGATCATGATCTTCCTGTAGTCCATTTCAAAATGCGGCACAAAGGTATAATAACCATAGTTGCCCTGAACTTATTGTGGGATCCAATTTGTTTAGCTTTGCAAATTCAATTTTTCTCCGTGAAAACAAAAGCAAGAAAGGATAAGGTAAATATTGTCACCCTCGGGTGTTCTAAAAACATTGTGGACTCAGAGGTCCTGCTCACCCAGCTTAGGGGCAATAAAATTGAAGCAACACATGAATCTGAGCAGGACGATGCCAACATTGTGGTGATCAACACCTGCGGATTCATCGACAATGCAAAACAGGAATCCATTGATACCATTTTGAGATATGTCGATGCCAAAGAGGAAGGCCTGGTCGAGAAAGTTTATGTAACGGGCTGCCTATCTCAACGATATCGGGAGGACCTTAAAACTGAAATCACTGGTGTTGACGATTGGTTTGGCACCATGGAGCTTTCACTGTTGCTCAAAAGGCTCAATGCCAATTACAGACACGAATTAATTGGAGAACGAGTCCTTACCACAAGCTCTCACTACGCCTACCTAAAGATCTCCGAAGGTTGTGACAGACCCTGTAGCTTTTGCGCCATACCGATCATGCGTGGAAAGCATGTATCAAAGCCGATGGAGCAGATCATCGAAGAAGCCCGAAACCTGGTCCGAAATGGCACCAGGGAAATTCTGCTGATTGCCCAGGATTCCACTTATTACGGCCTTGACCTCTACAAAAAAAGATCGCTGGCTCAGTTGCTTGATCAATTATCTCAGGTAGAGGGGCTGGAATGGATCCGCTTACATTATGCATTCCCCACAGGATTTCCTGAAGATGTGCTCACAGTAATGGCAGAGCGCGAAAATATTTGCAACTATCTGGATATTCCTCTACAGCACGGGTCTACCAGGATGCTTTCCATCATGCGCCGGGGCACAACACGTGAAAAAACAGAAGAACTTTTACATAATATCCGCTCTAAAGTGCCGGGTATTGCTATCAGGACCACCATGATAGCAGGACATCCGGGGGAGGGTGAAAAAGAGTTTGAAGAGATGATGGATTTTATTGAGCGATCCAGGTTTGAGCGGCTTGGTGTATTTACTTACTCTCATGAGGAACATACACATGCATTTAGCCTGAAGGACGATGTACCCCAAAAAATCAAACAGGAACGTGCCGATCGCGTTATGGAATTACAGGAAAACATTTCGGATGAAATCAACCAGGAAAAGGTTGGTCAGACCCTAAAAGTATTGATCGATCGACTGGAGGGAGAAAACTTTATTGGAAGGACAGAGTTTGATTCTCCTGAGGTAGACAATGAAGTGCTGGTCAACGCTGAAAATAATTATCTTCGAATCGGAGATTTTTCAAAGATCAGGATCACAGATGCCTCAGCTTTCGATCTTTATGGTGAAGCTGTCCATTAAATTAACCGCAAACGACACCAACACGTCAAATGATCTTAGAAAATATTGACCTGGAGGAAACCCATTGTTTCTCTCCGCTTTTTCTTGATTACCTTAAACAAAAAGATGTTTTAAAGGACTTCTATGGCACTTTCCCTGCTATTGAAAATTTTGAAATTCTAATCAATAATCGAAGTTTTTCAGAAGATCAAAGAGGTGTCACTACCAAAGTGCTGGTGGAGCAGTATGGCCCTTTGAAGACCACAGAGGCTGTAGACTTCAATATTCACTCAATCAATCATGAGCGGACATTTACAATCACTACAGGACATCAGATCAATATTTTTTCAGGACCGCTTTATTTTATCTATAAAATCGTCAGCACGATCAATGTCTGTAAAGCTTTAAAAGAAAAGTATCCGGATTATCACTTCGTGCCTGTCTACTGGATGGCCTCTGAAGACCATGACTTCGCTGAGATCAATCATTTCCACCTTTTTGGGAAGAAATATGAGTGGCAAACAGACCAGAAAGGGCCCGTCGGCAGGTTTAAACCGCATTCATTAAACACGGTTTTCCACGAACTACCCGAATCTGTAGAACTTTTTGAGCAGGCTTACCTCGATTTTTCTACACTGGCAGAAGCCACCCGGTTCTATGTAAATGAACTGTTTGGTGATCAGGGACTGGTGGTGGTAGATGCAGATCATCCTTCATTAAAAGCACAATTTGCTCCATTCATCAAGAAAGAGATTTTTGAGAGCATTGCAAACCCACTGGTGGAAACCGCATCAAACAAGCTAAGCGGGCATGGGTATAAATCCCAGGCTTTCTCCAGAGAGATCAATTTTTTCTACATGGAGGATGAAATCCGGGAAAGAATTGTAAGGGAAGACAATGGCTTTAAAGTCCTGAACACAGAGCTTTTCTTTTCCGATGAAGAAATGAATGATCTGATTGATGAAAAACCTGAAAATTTCAGCCCAAACGTGATCATGCGGCCGGTATACCAGGAAGTTATTCTACCCAACCTGGCATACATCGGAGGTCCTGCTGAGATCAGCTACTGGTTGCAGCTTCGGGAAGTATTTAATGCCTTTGAGGTCTTTTTCCCTGCTCTGATACCAAGAGATTTTGCCCTGATCATCAACAAGGGTAATGCAAAGAAATTCAGAAAACTTAACCTGAAGCCGGAGGCACTATTTGATGAGGTGGACCAGATCAAAACCTCGTTTCTGGCCAATGTTGGAAATAACGAATTTGACCTGAGCACTGAAAAGAAGGAAATGGCAAAGCTTTTTGAAAAAATCAAAAGCAAAGCCACAGGGGTAGATAAGTCGCTATCAGGATTTATCGGAGCAGAAGCTTCCAAAGGATTCAAGATCATCGAAGAAATTGGAAAGAAGATCAAGAAGTCTGAGGAGAAAAACAATGAAATTGTTATTTCCCAGATCGATAATCTAAAGGAAAAGCTTTTCCCGGATGGTAAGCTCCAGGAAAGACATGACAACTTCCTGAATTTTTATCTTAATCATCCCGATTTCCTAAAAATGCTGCTTGAAAAATTCAGGGCCTTTGATTTTAGGTTCAAAATCCTGCTTGATGAATGATCATCAAATCAAAAATATTCTACGGAGACAAATTCTAGCTGCACGAAAGGTCCTTGCTGAAGATGTTTGGAAAGACCGCAATAAACTGCTTCAACCCACGGTAGTTGATTTTGTGGTTAGATCATCTGCGAATGTCATTCATTCTTTTCTTCCCATAGAGCGAAACAAGGAAGTGGACACATGGCCCATCGTGAAAGAAATGATCCGACTGGAAAAAAAAGTTGTTGTTTCCGTGACGAATCTTGAGCAGGAGAAGATGTACCATTACTATTATCATTCCGGATTAAAATTTAAGCTCAACAAACTCAGGATCCCGGAACCTATGAATGCTGAAGCTGCAAATGTAAGCACCATAGATCTGATCCTTATCCCCTTGCTGGCGGCGGATAAATCCGGCAACCGCATTGGATACGGAAAGGGATATTACGACAGGCTTCTGAGTGAATTGCCCAAAGTGAAAAAAGTAGGCCTGGCACTTGGTCCCCTGTTCGACGCCTTTAACTTCGCTGAATCTCATGATATCCGGCTGGATCATTGTATCACACCTTTTGAAACCTATTCGTATTTATGACTCAAAAGACAGACCTACTGATAATTGGAGCGGGACCTATCGGCCTGGCATGTGGTATCGAAGCTTCAAAAGCGGGGCTTTCCCATATCATCGTGGATAAAGGATGTCTGGTTAATTCGATATACAATTATCCCAGAAACATGACCTTCTTTTCTACCTCTGACCGCTTGGAGATCGGAGAAGTTCCATTCATTTCACACAACCCAAAACCAGTTCGATCCGAAGCCCTCGAATATTACCGGCGGGTGGCATCTTCCTGGAAACTGAATGTCAGGCTCTATGAAAAGGTTCTTCAGGTTGCAGAAAAAAATGAGGGATTCCAGGTAAAAACCTCAAAAGAGCTCTATGAGGCTAAGCATATCATCATTGCCACCGGCTTCTATGATCTGCCATTTATGTTGGGGGTTCCGGGGGAAGAACTACCAAAGGTCCGGCATTATTATGATGAGCCACATCCATATTATGCTATGAAGGTCATAGTCGTTGGAGCGGCTAATTCTGCTGTGGACGTGGCTTTGGAAACCTACAGGAAAGGAGCCGAGGAGGTGACCATGGTGATACGCGAACCGGAGATCCATTCCCGGGTGAAATACTGGGTGAGGCCGGATATTGACAACAGGATCAAAGAAGGCTCCATCAAAGCTTATTTCAATTCAGAGATCAGGCGTATTAATGAGTTGACCGTGGATATTGAAACACCTGAAGGCCCAATGACTCTGGAAAATGACTTTATTTTGGCCATGACCGGTTATCAGCCTGATTTTTCCTTTCTGAAAACTGTAGGAATTAACATCGGAGACGATGAATTTAAAACACCCGAATACCATCCTGAAACAATGGAGACCAATGTGAAAAATATCTTCCTCGCCGGGGTGATCTGCGGAGGGTTGAAAACCAATATTTGGTTCATTGAAAATTCGCGTGTTCACGCCGAGATCATCCTAAAGGAAATCAAAAAAAGACATTGATTTTTTGTGACCATTCAAAGATGAATTGAACCGTTTAAACAAATGAGCGACCCAACAGGTTGTTGCTTAGTAAAATTCCAAACCTTGACAGAAAGTCATCGTTTAAAAAATCTGGTCAAAAATTCTGAAAGTTGAATAAATATCTGTTAGCACTACTTCTGTCGGTCGTGATATTCTGTGCATTCTCTCAAACCAGGCATACACTTAGCGGCTATGTAAAGGATCAATCAAATGGAGAATCTCTCATTGGTGCCAATGTGGTAGTAGAGGAGCTATCGACGGGGACGATCACCAATGTGTATGGTTTCTATTCCCTTACTTTGGACCACGGGCTCTACACAGTTTCTTACCGGTTTGTTGGATATGAGACCGTGACAAAAAATATTGACCTTAATGAAAATTTGAGGATAGATATTGAACTTGTGGAGGAAGGTCAGCAGTTGGAAGCCGTGGTTGTATCAGCGGAAGCTGAGGACCGTAACGTAACAGCTGTGGAGATGAGTACAGCAGAGCTGGACATCAAAACTATCCAAAAAATTCCGGCCTTTCTTGGCGAAGTGGATGTGGTCAGATCTCTTCAATTACTTCCGGGGGTAAGTACTGTGGGAGAAGGGGCTTCGGGTTTCAACGTACGTGGAGGAGGCGTTGGTCAAAATCTGGTACTCCTTGACGAAGCTCCGGTTTACAATTCCTCTCACTTATTGGGATTCTTTTCTGTATTCAATCCTGATGCGGTAAAAGATGTAAAGCTGTATAAAGGAGGCATTCCACCCCGCTACGGCGGGAGGATCGCCTCTATCCTGGATGTAAGGATGAAAGAAGGCAATAACAAAGAGTATGAATTCAATGGCGGAATAGGAACGATATTCAGCCGTTTTGCTGTGGAAGGCCCGATTATCAAAGAAAAAGCCTCTTTTATCGTGGCAGGTAGGAGATCCTACGCAGATATTCTCGCCAGACCCTTTACTGACATCTTTGATGAGGGGGCTCAACTTTATTTTTATGATCTTACCCTCAAAACAAACTTCAATATTTCGCAAAAGGACAGGATCTTTCTTTCAGGGTATCTTGGAAGAGATGTATTTAAGTTTGATGCACGGCAGGGGTTTTCATGGGGAAATAATACTGCCACCCTGAGGTGGAATCATCTTTTCAGCGAAAAGATCTTCAGCAACTTCACATTGTTTTTTAGTGACTATGACTACGAACTGGCATTTGGAGAAAATGACCGCGACAGATTCCAATGGACATCCAGGATACAGACCTACAACTTCAAACCCGAATTTACCTATTTCATCAATCCGCGCAATGAACTCACTTTTGGAGGAGAGGCTGTACTTTATCGATTTAAGCCAGCTGAGGCTTTTGGTGTAAGTAACGGTGAAGGGAATGACATTAGCCTTGATGAGAATAAGGCGCTGGAAGCTTCTCTATATATCGGAAATGAGCAAAAAATTACAGATAAGCTTTCCGCTATGTATGGGTTAAGATATTCCCACTTCGATTATCTGGGAGAAGGTACGGCTTACACTTTCAATGACACCATCCCGGGTAGAAGGAGGACAGTACTTAGCTCAAGGGAATACGATCGATTTGAAAGTATTGCAAGCTACAATTATTTTGAACCCAGGGTTTCTCTTAAATATCAACTGGGGGCTCTCAACTCCATCAAAGCCAGCTACAACCGTACGGTACAATATATTCACCTGATAAGCAATACGGTAGCCTCAAATCCGCTGGATGTCTGGACTCCAAGTACTAATAACCTAAGGCCTCAGATCGGAGATCAATTGGCGATAGGTTACTTCCAAAACTTCAATGGTAATGATTACGAAACCTCACTGGAATTATACTATAGAGAAACCTTCAACCAACTGGACTATATCGATGGGGCAGAATTATTCATCAATGAACTTCTGGAAGGTGATGTACTTCCCGGCATAGGACGTGCATATGGGACAGAGCTATATCTTAAGAAAAATAGCGGCAAGCTAAACGGATGGATCAGCTATACACTTGCCCGGACAGAACTCAAAATAGAGGGCGTCAATAATGGTGACTGGTATCCCACAAGATTTGATCAGACACATAATCTAAAAGTCGCAGCATTCTATGATATCAATGAAAGGATGTCACTTTCGGGAAATTTTACCTACCTCACGGGCACTCCCACAAATTTCCCGGATCAGAGGTATGAAATTCAGGGCTATACCATACCTCTTAACAGTTCGGACTCGAGAAATGCCGTTAGAATCCCTGACTATCACCGGCTTGATTTGAGTTTTACGCTACAAGGAAAAACTTACAACAAGAAAGGGAATAGGCGAAAAGTTGAAGATTCGTATGTGTTTACGATTTATAATGTATATGGTCGAAGAAATCCATTCTCTATCTATTTTTCACAGGGTTCGGACCGGCAGGAGTATGGCACACCGGTAGATACCCAGGCTACACAGCTATCGATCATTGGATCTGTTTTTCCTTCGATTACCTACAATTTCAAATTCTGAGATGAAAAGAATATTCACGATATTCATTGTTGCGGTTGTCTTTGGGTGTGAAGACAACATCATGGTGGAGCTTCCGGAAGCGGAACCCATCCTGGCTGTAGATGCCTGGCTGGAACACCGGCCGGGAGAGCAAAGGATTATCCTGGAATACACGAGGCCTTATTTTGATGCCTCCTCCGCTGAGGGAGTAAGAGGTGCCAGCGTCAGGGTGCTGGAGGTCCAGGGAACTACCCCCCTGGATACGCTGGATTTTCTGGAAAGTGAAGAAGGGATTTATACATGGTCTCCTTTGGTTGCGACAGATTCCTTTGGAACAATTGGAAACCTCTATATTCTGGAGATTATCACCGAAGGCCAACGATACCTCAGCCAGTCCGTCCTTAATCCCGTACCTACCATTGACAGCATCACCTTCCGCCAGGAAGACGGGGCGCGCGGTTTTATCCCGGACTTTTACGCCGCAGAATTTTGGTCCCGTGATCTGCTTGGAGAAGGCGACACCTACTGGATCAAAACCTGGAAGAATGGTGAATATCTAAATCAGCCTTCGGAGATCAACATCGCCTATGATGCCGGCTTCTCTCAATCAGCACCGGTGGATAATATACTGTTTATCCAGCCGGTCCGGGATCTGATCAATCCCTTTGACGAGGATCCTGGTGACGACTATCAATTTTTACCTCCCTATCTGAAGGGTGACTCAGTCTATGTTCAGATCCAATCCATCGACAATGATGTCTGGTTTTTCCTGACCAATGTGATCGATGAAACCAACAGACCCGGTGGGTTTAGCGAACTTTTCGCCACACCTTTGTCGAACGTTTACAGTAACATCATACCACAGAATGAGGAGAACAGAGCAGTCGGAATCTTTTGTGTGTCCGCCTTTCACGGCATGGGTCGAAAATTCACTGATGAGGCTATCCGCGAAGTGCTACAATGATCCATGCTTTTCAAAGGTTTCAGAGTGGGTTTTGTAAAAGCGACCTAGAATTTCCTCGCTCTCACCATTTCTTTTTTTCCCATGGCACCAGGCAAAACCTCTACCTGAAATCCCACAGACTTCAGATCCCGCTTAAACTGACCCTGAGCGCAGTAGGTCACCAGAATGCCATCGCGTTTTAAAAGCTTAAAACATTTGGAAAGATTATCCCCTGACCAGATTTCCGGCTGTTTTGAAGGTGCAAATGCATCAAAATAAATAATATCAAACGTCAGATTTGATTCAAACTCTTCCAGAGTGGTCGTATATTTCCTGAATGAAAAACTATTTTCAAATCGCTCAGGCTCGTCTTCTATCTGGTGTATCCTTTCAAAGAAACTATTTTCCTGTTCGTTTTGAGTATAGCCCAATGACCGATAGATATCTGCGGGGATAGGATAAGGTTCCAACGAATGGTAGCTGACATTTATCCCTCTTTTAAGTGCAAAACGATACGTAAGCAGCGCATTCAGTCCTGTACCGAAGCCAACCTCAAACAAAGACACATCGGTATTTGTTAAAGATGCTATCCCGTTCTGAATATAAACATGCAGTGATTCGCCCAAAGCGCCTTTGGTCGAATGATAGGTTTCGTCAATGGAATTTAAGTACAGGCTACTCGAACCATCTTCGGTTGTGATGAGTCTTACCTTAGGGAATGTCATTGGATGTAATTAATTTTAATTAGAATGGGGGGATTATTATTTTATATTGATTTCTTTTGATAATCGTTAAAGAGTTGATAATAGTTTTTAAATTAAATAAAATATGAAATGTTCTTAAAGCTTGCTCTTGCTGACGGATAGGAAAGGGAGTAAAGTTGGTGGTAAAAGAAGCTATGGCAACATTCCAAAAGAAAGCAAAAAATAAATATAACACATGAAATGAGCATGATTAGTATAACACCCTCCAAGGTTAAATATAGCTCATGCGAATTCCATGTGACCTTCAAAAAACAAATAATATACACATGAAAAAGATTTTACTAATCAGTGCAATTGCGGGTTTTATTGTGCTGAATGCGTGTAATGATAGTGATGATCCGGTTAATCCCCTGGTAAAAACATGGAAGTTGGATGTAATATCAATCGTGATTGAAGAACCAGGTTTCGAAAGTAATAACCTGGTCGACCAGGATGTAACGATAAGTTATACCATGGAGCTAAGAAATGATCTGACATACACAAGGACACGTGGCGAGGGCGAAACTGCAGAAGTTGAAAACGGCAACTGGGAAGAGGATGGTGATTTTATTGAGTTGGATCCGGAAGCAGGTACAGCTAAGGATGTGAACACATTTATTTTCTACGACTTCACTGTGTCGAGTGTCACAGAAAGGGAATTGGACATTGCATTTGAAGATAATGTCTTTTATATCCCGGACGCGACCATAGACACATGGATCTCTGACGGCACGCTCGTTCTCAATGAAGCACAAACTGGCTATGTCTTCAATTCAGAATTGACGCAGCAGGAAATTATTGCCCTTCAGAATGAAGCAGCAGTTGAGGTGACTGAAGCCTGGGATCTCAATTTTGATGCTATAAATTGATCCGTATCCCCTTCCAGTAGAAAGTTGAATCGATGGGCATGAGGCTAGCGGCTGTTATTTTTTATTTTATATTCTCCCTGAATCTCTATGCCCAGGAAGTTGTAAGAGGAAAGATCACCGATGAGTCCGGTGAAGGAATGATCGGTGTGACCATCCAGATCAAAGGTACCACCGAAGGTACCGTTACTGATTTCGATGGTAATTTCTCCTTACAGGCCGCACAGGGTCAGACGCTTATGATTACTATGGTGGGTATGGAAACCCGTGAAGTAGTAGTTGGCGATCCTTCGGATCTTATCAATGTTCAGCTCAAGGAGCAAACAGAAGAGCTGGAAGCTGTCGTGGTTACGGGTTTTCAGGAGGTGAATCGAAAGCTTTTTACCGGATCCGCCGAAAGCCTCTCCATGGAGGACATGAAGCTTAATGGCCTGACCGATGTGAGCAGGGCGCTTGAAGGTCAGGTGGCTGGAGTCACAGTTGATAACGTCTCGGGAACTTTCGGAACCTCCCCAAAAATCAGGATCCGTGGCAATACCTCCATCAATGGGTCAAACCAGCCGCTTTTTGTGGTAGATGGGGTGATCCTTGAAGACATGGCGAGTGTAAATCCCGAGGACCTGATCTCCGGAGATGCCAACACATTGATCAGCTCCTCGGTGGCCAATATCAATCCGAATGATATTGAATCTTTTCAGATCCTGAGGGATGCCTCAGCAACAGCCATTTATGGAGCAAGAGCCGCCAATGGTGTGATCGTGATCACCACTAAGCGTGGTAAAAGCGGTGCCTTGAGAGTAAACTATACGGCCAATTTCTCAGCAATGGTCAGACCCACATACAATCAATTCTTCCTGATGAATTCAGCCCAGGAGATGTCTGTATACAGGGAATTGTATGACAAAGGCCTATTGGATATCACCACTTCTGTAAGGGCACAGAATTATGGAGCGATTGGTAAAATGTTTGATCTGATTGCCAATCATGAATTGGACTGGGGACCCAATGGCACACTGAATGAGCAATTTCTCAATCAGTATGAAAATGCCAATACCGATTGGTTTGATGTGCTATTTAATGATGTCAGTCTGCAGCAAACCCATTCTCTAAGTTTCACTTCCGGCACGGAAAAGTCGAACAACTACTTCTCAATAAGTTACCTCGATGATCAGGGGCAGACCATCGCCGATAATGTGCAACGTATCACCGGTACGGCCAGAAACACCTATTTCATCTCAGAGGCATTTTCTTTTGGACTAAAACTAACTGGTAGCCTCAGAAATCAAAAAGTACCGGGAACGCGGAACCGGGAATTGAATCCCCTTACCGGCCAATACAGCAGAAGTTTTGATATCAATCCTTTCAGTTATGCTCTGAATACGAGCCGATCCATCCGCCCATATGACGAAGACGGCAATCTGGAATTTTTCCGTAGGAACTATGCGGACTTCAATATCCTGAACGAATTGCAGTACAATTTCATGGAGATACAGGTGGCGGATGTATCGGCACAAACCGACTTTGAGATCAATCCGCTTAAAGATCTCTCGATCAAAGGCGTATTTCAGGCCCGCTATGCCAATACCAAAAGAGATCATACCGTCCATGAAAACTCAAATCAGGCGGGGGCATACCGTGCCAATGAAACTCAATTTATCCAGGACGCCAATAATCTGCTGTTCAACGACCCCGACAATCCAGGACTTAACCCCGTGGTGGTACTTCCACAAGGGGGCTTTCAATACCTGGACCAGACCACCTTAATTAACTTTTTTAGTCGGGTCAGTGCGGACTGGAACAAAAGGATCGGAGAATTTCATGAGATTAATGTCCTCGCAGGCCAGGAGATCCGGTTCACCAACCGGTCAAACACCAGCACAACCGGACTTGGAGTGGTGTATGGTAGTGGGGAAATTGTCGTGACAGATCCGAATATTATTGAATTTTTCAATATCCAGGACATCGACTATTACGACCTGGGTAATGAACGGGATCGTTTTGTCGGGTCTTTTATCAACGGAGGGTATTCATTTAAATCCCGGTATATAGCCAATTTTACAGCCAGATATGATGGTTCCAATCAGTTGGGTCGGTCCAGTGATGTAAGATTCCTCCCCACGTGGAATGTAAGTGGTGCCTGGAACATTTCTCAGGAACCTTTCATGGAGTTTTCCTTCCTTAACGATCTTAAAATACGTGCCACCTATGGTCTTTCGGGAAATCTACCTCCTAACACCAGTGCGCTTCTAAACCTCCAGGCGGATGTAACTGTGCGACCCACGGATGTGGAACCCTATCTATTTATTCAGGACCTGACCAATGACGAGCTGACCTGGGAAAAGCTTAAAGAATTTAATGTGGGCATTGACTTTGCACTCTTTGACGGTAAGTTTAATGGTTCCATGGATTATTATAAGAGGAATTCCTTTGATCTGATCGGAGCTGTTCAGACAAGTGGAGTAGGTGGTCAGGGTCTGAAGATTGGGAATTTCGCAGATATGGAGGCGGATGGGTTTGAAGTTTCTCTTCGCTCCATGAATGTCGACAGAAACAGATTCTCATGGACCACAAGCTTCAACATTGGCTATACCTACGACAGGATCACCAGGCTTGATTTCGGTCCCAGGCTCGTAGATGCGATCAATGCCAATGGAGCGGCTGTCCTCGGGGGACCCAGAAGAGGCCTTTTCTCTACAAAGTTTGCCGGATTGTCTGCCCAGGGCGTCCCACAGTTTTTCAATGCAAACGGAGAAGTGGGGATTGCGGATCTTGATTTACAGGATCGGGAAGGCTTGTCAACTCAGCTACAGTATGAGGGCCCATCCGAACCCAGGGGCGGGGGAGGACTCACCAATACGTTTACCTGGGGAAACCTCACACTAAATGTGCTACTCTCATATAAATTTGATTTCAAAATAAGATTGAATGATGCATTTAATTCGGCTTACACTGATTTCGATGCGCTGCCGAGAGAGCTTGTGAACAGGTGGGTAGCCCCCGGAGATGAAGAAATTACGGATATCCCGGTTATCCTGGAAAGAAATTTAGCAACAGCGAATTTTGATTATGTTCTGGCCTATCAGTTTTATAACAAAAGTACGGCCAGAGTGGCTGACGGAACTTATGTGAGGTTGAGGTCTGCAAGTCTTTCTTACAGCTTCCCTCAAAATATTGTTAGTAAGCTGAGGCTGGGTTCTGCCTCCATTTCGCTGGAAGGTCAGAATCTTGCCTTGCTGTACAGGGATAGCAATCTGAACGGACAGGATCCCGAGTTTTTCAGCAGCGGAGGTGTAGCGTTGCCCGTTCCAAGGATGGTAATTATGGCATTAAATATTGGTTTTTAGATGAGAGCGCCTCACAAAATCATATGCTGTTGCATGGCACTGCTCGTAGGTTTAGCTGGCTGTGATTCCTTTCTTGATGTAGTCCCCGACAATCGGGTCGCATTAAATGATTTTGATAAAGCAGCTCAGCTGCTTACCAACGGATACTCTGTAGCCAGTCCGGCTTTTACCGATTATATGACCGATAATGTGACTTTCACACAGGGAACCAACATCCGGCAAAATCATGAGCAGCTTTTTAGCTGGACAGACGGCACCACCGGGCCAGATGAGCAAGACTCACCGGAGTTCTTCTGGAATGAAACCTACAATGCCATTGCACATGCCAATGAGGTACTCGCAGTGATCAATGACATACCTGTGACGTCTGAAGAGGACCAGCAAAGACAGGATGCGATCAAAGGGGAAGCCAGGCTGATCAGAGCCTATGGACATTTTATGCTGGTGAATGTTTTTGCTCCCCACTACGATTTCGAGACAGCGTCATCCACTTTAGGGATTCCTTATATCAAAGACCCGGAGACCAGCTTTCTGGCCAAATACCAAAGAAACACTGTGGAAGAGGTTTATGAAGAAATTGAAGATGACCTCCTCAGAGGCCTCGACCTGGTCAATGACAATTTTTACTCGAACTCAGGCAAGTATCATTTCAATAGAAATGCTGCCCTCGCTTTTGCTTCCCGATTCTATCTCTACAGGGCTGCCAATGCTGAAGACATCCAAAGTTGTATCCGATATAGCAGCCGAATGTTAGGTTCTGATCCGGGAGCCTTTGTCCGTGACATGACCACTACCGAATTCCGAAATGCCAAAAGCTCCATTACAGCCTATCCTCAGCTTTACAACTCACCTGATCTGCAGAGCAATCTGCTGCTGATGAGAAAGATCACCTTGACACATGTTCCCTTCTTTGGTCACGGAATAGGCCGAAATGAACACTCTGATCTTTTTGCTGCCAATCCTTTCACAGGATCGACGGATGAAAGAGAAAATCCGGCTTTGACCATGGGGGTCAATTCTGTACTGCCTTTAAGGTATGAAATTCTGTTTCAACGCAGCAGCTTGAACTCCAACACAGGATTATACTACTCGATTGCACCAATTTTCCGAGGCGAGGAAGTGTTATTAAACAGGATCGAGGCCAATATCCTTTTTGGCAACAATAATGACGCCCTGGCAGATCTTCAGGTATTTGTTGAGCGAAGATATCGTGGTGATGATGTCATTATTACTCTGGATGTATTAAGAGCATTTTTCGGTGCTCAAAATGATCCGGATTTTACTGATTTTCTGGTGTTGCTCAATTACGTGATTTTGGAAAGAAGAAAAGAATTTCTTGTTCAGGGCATGAGATGGTTTGACATCAAGAGATTTGGCTTTGAGGTTGATCATTTCATCCCTGATGAAGGAGTGATAACACTTACAGCCGATGACCCCAGAAAAGCCGTGCAGATCCCGCAATCTGCCATAGATGTCGGAGGATTAGAACCCAATGAAAGATGACCGAAAATAGTAAAACGATATTTATTCTACTGGTGGGTGTATCCACTTTGCTGCCGGGATGTTTTCCATCAGAAGAACTGGATTTACCAGTAAAAGAGGTAGAAGAGGGAGAATTGAGTGATTTGGATATTTATATCAACAATAATTTCCTCGATGAATTCAATATGGCCATTCGTTACAGATATGAAGACCGGTTTGTTGATCCCAATGAGCGAGCCATCCCGCCAAGATTATCTGCTGTATCCCCAATGCTGGATTTTATCCAGGAGTATTGGATCAATCCGTACCTGGAAGTAGAGGGCGGGGAAGAATTCTTCCGGACACATGTTCCCCCTGAGATCGTCTTCCTGGGAGGGCCCATCTACAATGTGGATGGTACGGTCACACTAGGTACTGCAGATGCCGGAGCAAGAATTACATTTACTGATGTAAATAGTATTGACCCTGAAGATGAAGATTGGCGTGACCTGCAGCTCAATGTTGTATATCACGAGTTTTCTCACATTGTGCACCAGAGATACAAACTTCCTCCGGGCTTTGAGACCATTTCTCCGAATGGATACTCAGGACCGGGATCGTGGTTTACATTGACCGATGAAGAGGCTCTGTTGCGAGGCTATGTCACACCCTATGCCACCTTGAATCCCAACGAAGATTTTGCTGAAACAGTGGCTTTTTATCTTTTTGATTCTGAATTTTTTGAAAAGTATACAATTCTTGAGACCAATTGCCAAACAAATGAATGTGAGGAGAGGAATGCGGGCCGATCGCTCATCAGACAAAAGGTGGCAGCTATCTCCAATCACTATGAAAGAGTGACAGGGATCAACCTGGAATCATTGAGAAACATTATTCAAAATAAGCTGCAGTGAGGTGGCTACTTTACATACTGCCTTTATTAATGATCATATCCTGTACGGAAAATGATGCTGATATTGATAGTGTTGAGCAGAGGGTCCGTGAAGCCATTAATGGTTTGGAAGATGAATTGAACGGGCCGACACTCGGATGGAAGGCTGTATACACTCCTACCGATCAAAGCGGAGGATTTTTTATGCTCCTGGATTTCAATACCAATGGGCAGGTCAGAGTCCGGACAGATGTGGCCGCCAACGACGGAGAATTCTTTGACCATACCATGAGTTACCGTGTGGATAACTCGCTCCGTCTGGAGCTCATCTTTGAAACTTATGGAGTATTTCATTATTTATTTGAGCTGGATCAGACGACCTTCGGTGCTGAATTTGAATTCTTTTACGATGGCAAGCAAGATGATAAACTAGTCTTTACCAGTAAAACCGATAATCCCAACGATGCCACAGTCCTCACCCTGGAACCAGCTTCACCCACTGATCCCAATTTGCTTGCCACTGAAATTTCAGTGAATCTGGACAAATTCAAAGGACTTTCTCCGCAGATCTTCGGAGCAGTACCTCCACTGCAGCAGGTCTATCTAAGCAACTCCAACACCTCATTTTTTTGGAGCATCGACCTTGATAAACGTATTGTAGAGGCAGATTTTGCAGGAACAGGTACTTCCTTTGAGGAAATATATGGCAATGGCAGCGGTACACTTTTGGGATATGGATCAGGATATTCCTTTTCAGGAAACCGACTGATCCTTGAAAATCCACTGATCATTCCTACCTCCGGCAGCAATCTCGCCATCACTGAACTAACGTTCAACAACTTTGATGAGAATGGTGGCGGATCTCTTTGTCCCACAACTTCTGGTGTAACTCCAACTTATTCAGGTACGGCAGGAGACAATGGAAGCTTTACAGCCTATAAGACCTTATTTGACCGGAGCGGTGAAAGTTTTAATGCAAATGCGGACGGAGTTTATGCGGTAAATATCCCTTTCATTTTCGATGACAGCCTCCAATCACTTTCAGATGAGGGAATTATCAGAGACCAGATCCCTAATGCAGTTGCCTTTCTCATGACCTATGGGTTTGAAAGTACAGGAGATATCCCTGCCTACAGCATTGGATTCATCACTGAGAATGCAGACAGTACCGATCTCATCCTCAGGGAATTTGAACCCACCACCAGCATCGGCAATCAGGTCAACATTACATTTACAAATGATTTCTACCAGTCGGACGGGATAATGACCTCACAGGACTCTACCAATATGATCGAGGTCACTGAGACCATCTTCAGTGGCGGACAAATCTATGCCTACGACTTTCCGATCCAGGGGCTGCAGGTCTATCGGCTATTTAATCCCTGTAACCGGTTTGAGATCTTCGTAGTACAGTAGCCAGATATTAAGCTACATCACCTTAAATTGAAAAATGGCGGAATTTGATTCATGACCTGCCAGGTCATTGCTGACAATTCGCCAATAGTAAACGTTTCCACTGGCAACAGACACACTTTTTGTCATGTCAGGTTCATCCTCGAAGAGCAAAGGAGGGTCAGTGGTCGTGCCAAAGTAGATGTCATAACCAACAATGTCGTCGTCAATGTCGGTGCCCTGCCATGACAGCGTAATGCCTCCTGTTGTATTGATCGTGACTGCCTGGGCCGGATAGATGGCTTCGGCAGGAAAGGGAGCGTACAGTGCTATCGGATCACCGGCATTGTAGAACTTCCATGTCTCACTCCTGGCAATAGAATCAGTGTCATTGTTCTTTGAGATCACATACCAGGAATAAGGTGTGGCTCGCTGCAACACCACTGGTAAGCTAACCTCGGAGGTAGTGAATGAAGACATCACATCACTGGATAGATTTCTAACGATCAGTTCATATTCGTCTGTAAATTCAGAAGAAAACCATTCAAATCTCACTGTGCTTTCGGTATCCGTTACATCGGTGCCTTCATTGCAGGCAGAGTTTTCAAAAGGAAAGATCAGTGTGACACTTGTTGGAGTCTCAAAAACAGGAGGTTTCGGGTCATCCTTATCACATCCTGCAACAAATACCAACAATATCATCAGTGATAAATATCTCATCTTTTGACAGCTTTAAATCTCAAAGGTTCACCTTTTCCCCCGATCAGCTCCAGAATATATATGCCTTCACTGTAAGCGGCCATGTCGAGGGTGATGGTACCATTTTCATTTTTGTGATTTCCCGAGTACTGAAGAGCTCCTGAAATATCGTATAGTTTGATCTGCACCAATTGGGATTGTATGTTGCTGAGACCGATACTTAATCTTTCATTGAATGGATTTGGAAAAACTGTGGTGCTCCCACCGTAATAGATTTGCTTCTGGAACACACCCTGACACAGGGCCGGTGTTGTAATTTGAATGGAGTTCAGTCCGGTCTGTAATGTGACTGAAAAGTCACTTTCGGTGGTCTTAAAATCTCTGCCATTGAATACTATTTCATATTCTGAGCTTCCGCTCATTTCGAAGCTTACCCTGCCAGTCGAGCTGGTCTCGTTTTGTACTACCATTAAATCTTCCGGTTCCCTCACCCGGATAGAGAAACACTGCTCATAGTCTTGCTGACCGGCTACCGTCAGACACAATGAGTATCTCCCGGCACGTACATTCCTGATTTCAACCTGGTCACCAAAATCGAATGTACTGATGCTATCTAATTCGCTTATAAGTGTGGCTGTATATGGCAATATCGCAGATGCGAAAATATTGATCTTCCCGTTATTCCCGTCGCGGCATGACTCATCGGTAATTAGTATTTCGAAATTATCAATGGGAAGTGAAAAAACACTGCACCCAAATAAATCAACCTCCTCTCCGAAAGGGGTGATCGGACAAAGATCTTCGCCATCCGCTACCCCATCATTATCATCATCATCACAAATTAACTTATAGAAGGTCTGGTCATCCTTAAGCCAACCGGAATAGCTTTGCGCAGCCGATACCTCATCGACTAAAACGCAGGTCAGCAATGGATTGTCCCGAAGATCAAGGAGGGTGATCTGGTCATTAGACCCATTGTTAATATCTACGGAAACAAGGTTATTAAGTCGCCCTTCGATCGTGGTCAGAGCTGTATTTATTTTGAGATCGATACCCTCAAGGTCATTTTCTGAAAACCTGAGCGTCCTTAGGATCGTGTTGTTGCTTACATTCAGCGTAGTAAGGTTATTCCCCGAGACATTAAGCGTTTTCAATGAATCTGCCAGTGTCAGATCCAGTGCAGCAATGGAATTCACTGAGCAATTGAGCACCTCGAGCTTTCGAAGATCCTGTATGTCCAACACCGCCAGCTCATTGTTGCTGATGTTAAGAGTGATAAGATTGGAAAAATCCTCAATCCCGGTCAGATCTGTGATGCCCTTATTGGCAATATTCAGGGAAAGAGCCTGAGCTGCCTTCGGGGTGGGTATATAATCATCCAGCGGGCCACCTGACGTTTCATCCAGCCCAAGAGAGATCAGTGCCTGCTCGAAAGCATCATCCGGTACATAGGTTTCATTGTAATGACAATCCATGCTGTAAGTTGTACCAGGGTCCTTAACCCAGGCCGTGCCGATATTGGCCGGATCATCAATCTCAATACACATAAGATCAGGGTTTCCGGAGGCATCAAATGAAGTAAGCAGGGGGTTATTGCCATTTTTTACATTGAGAAATGTCAAACTATTATCTGAGACGTTCAACTGAGTGAGTGCCGGATTCATACTCAGGTCCAGATCCCCGAGGTTATTGTCATTACAAATCAGCTCGGTAAGAAGGGGCAAACTTTCAGGAATCAAAACATTGATCTGATTGACTGAGATATTCAAAGTCTCCAGCAGATTCTGAGCGGCCAAATTAAGGGTATCCAGGTTGTTGTTTGACACATTTAAATTTTGAAGATTTGTGACTTCACCAAGATCAATGCTATCCAGCAGGTTGTTACTCAAATCCAGGCTTTCCAAAGATATAAATGCACGGATCCCCGTCAGATCCTGTATGCCATTTCCGCTCACATCCAGAATTGTTAAACCTGAGATAGCGGAGGTGGCCACATAATCATCATTGTCATCAGGCTCCCCGGTGATGGCTGCCACTGCTGCTTCAAAGTTATCATCAGGAATATAAGTATCCGTGTACCGGCAATTCTCACTGTAGGAAGCATTTTCATCCTTTTGCCAGGAATCCCCGATCATACTGATATCATCGATTTCTATACATAGTAAAGAAGGATTATTGGTAGCATTAAGGTCTTCCAGTATACTATTATTGCCATTCCTCAGATTAAGTGAACCAAGTTCGTTTCCAGAGCAATTAATTGAAGTCAACACTGGTTGACTACTCAGATCCAGATCCTGGATCTGGTTTCCCGCACATGACACGGACTCGAGATCGGGATTCGCACTTGGTTCGAGGGATGTGATCGAATTGTCATCGCAGGAGAGGCTTGTTAAAACAGAGTTGAAAGAAAGGTCAAGGGCATTTACATCGTTAGAAGAAAGAGACAGCCCCAAAAGAGCTATGTTGCCGGAGATATCCAATTCTGTCAGCTGGTTACTATTACAGGAAAGATTCAGTAGCGCTGCATTTGCGCTGAGATCCAGGGTGGTTAGATCATTCCTGTTAAGTGAAAGGTCCAGCAGGTCCGGGTTACTGGTCAGGTCTATAGCTGATAAATTATTGTAATCCAGATCCAGACTATTTAATGCAGTATTTGAGGACAGGTCAATCACCGAAAGATCATTACCCGCCAATTGAAGTACCCTTAAATTCGGATTACTTAAGAGGTCTATACTTGTGAGGGCATTATTTTCGGCACTTACAAATTGAAGCAGTGGATTGGAGGCAAACGACAGATCAGACAACCCATTGGCGTCAGCCTGAATGGAATCGAGTGCGATATTCGCCGAGAGCTCAAGCACATCTAAGAAGTTTCGAGAACAGTTTAGCGCTTTCAGTATGACATTCTGAGAAAGGTCAATCACCGGTATTTGATTATTTGAAAAATCAAGAGTGATAAGGGACAGATTCTGGGTAAGATCTAAAGTCGCTAATTTATTATTGGAGCAAAACAGCTCCTGCAAAGAGGTATTGGCTGAGAGATCAAGCCCCGCAGAAGTGACTTTGTTAGAGTTGAGATTTAAAACCCTAAGTGCAGTATTTGCGGCAATATCAAGCTCTTTCAGGAAATTGGAGTCAATAATTAACTCTTCAAGTAGTGTATTGGTGCTGACATCAATTTGAGTGAGCCGATTATCCCCAATATTTAATGAGATCAGATTAGTATTTGCAGATACATCCAGCTGAGTCAAAAAGTTGCTATGGCAATCCAGCCAGGTCAATGATGTATTTTGTGAAATATCCAGATCAAACAGCAAATTAGAGGAGCAATCCAGCGAATCAAGCAAAGAAAAAGCCTCAATACCTGTTAGATCCCCGATCTGTCTTCCGCTGATATCAAGTACGGTCAAGGTGTCGATCGCTGCGGTAAGCACATAATTATCAAAAACCGTATCTATGCCGGCTTCGATCAAGGCCAGCTCAAAATTGTCGTCGGGGACAAATGTGCTTCCGGCATTGCAATTATTTTCATAAGAGGTACCTGCATCCTTTAGCCAGTTAGCACCAATCTGGGTGACGTCATCAACTGTAATACAACCAAGAGACGAATTATTTTGAGAATCAAAATTGATCAGGCTGGCGTTACTTCCATTTTTAATGTTTAGGCTGACCAGCAGATTATCAGAACAGTCAATATCGGTAAGGGAAATATTCTGAGTAAGATCCAGCGTATCAAGCAGGTTGTTGCTGCAATTCAGGTCGTTGAGACTTGAAAAGTCAGCAATCCCTGTCAGATCCGATATCCCCGCCCCGGAGACATCAAGGACCTCAAGTCCGTTTACGCTATCGGTCACCACAAATCCGTCAGGTGCCCCTGAATCTCTACCCTGGTCAATCAGGAACTGCTCAAATACCGGATCAGCAATGGAAGTCAGGATGGGTTCACAGGATGTGGAATAACTGGCGATGGTATCTTTCAACCAAAGGTCACCAGGCTGGGACGGATCATCGACGACAATGCAGGTCAGGTCCGGATTATTTATAGCATTGAGCAATGCCAGATCATCATTGGTCCCATTATTGATGTTGAGATACTCCAATAAGTTGCCGGACACTTCCAGGGAGGTCAGCATAGGATTTTCTCTGAGATCCAGACTTTTAAAAAGATTGGAGGAGGCGTCCAACGATGACAACATGGGATTGGCACCCAGATCGATCAGGGTAAGCATGTTTGAAGTGCATCCCAGACTTTCCAGCAATACATTATTGCTTACATCAAGCCCGGAAAGCTGATTGTTTCCCACCCTCAAATTCCTCAGAGAATCATTTTGTGAAACATCAATACTGGTTAGTTGATTGGCCGAACACGTCAATTCTTCTAAGAAAGTATTAGCACTCACATCCAGGGTTACCAATTGATTATCAGAAAGATCCAGCAGAGTGACGGAGGTGTTATTAGAAAGATCAATAGCCGTCAACTCATTAGAGCTGCTAAAAAATGTTTCCAAAAGTGGATTGCCGGAAAGGTCAATATCATTGATCTGATTATTTGAACAGATTATTTCAACAAGATCAGGATTGTTCGTCACATTTAAATTCGTAAGCCGGTTATTTTCAGACCGAAGTTTTTGCAAAGCCGTGTTGGAGGTCAGGTCCAGGGTCGCGAGATCATTTAACGCTGCATTCAGATCTGTGACATTCGGATTATTTGAAATATCCAGGTCTGATAGGGAATTATCCTGACAATTGAGAACCTGTAAATCCGGATTTGACGCAACATCGAGGGATGTCAGTAAATTAGATGATACATTGAGTGAAATCAGTGCGGAATTGCTGCTAACATCCAGTGTTTGAAGCTTATTGATGGAGCAATTCAATCTTTCAAGTGCTGTAAAACCCTCAATACCCGTGAGATCGCTAATATTTTTGTCAAAGACATTCAGCTCCTTTACACCACTAATATCAGCGGTAAGCACGTCCCCATCTATAACCCCGTCTGTGTCTATCCCCAAATCGACCAGTGCCTGCTCAAAATTGGTATCCGGAATTGCTGTATTTTGAGCTTCTATGTATCCACCGGATAATACGAGAATAAGAACAAATAAGGGGGTACAGCTTTTCAAAATATTACATACTAAATTTTTAGAACCCTCAATGCATTAATTCTTGCGCTGCATATTGGTGAACTTATCTGCATAGGATTCATGGGTATGATAGGACTTTTCAATTTTTTCCATGATGAAATCCATGATCTCTTCCTTATAAGCAGGATTTGCATCAATTTTTTTCCAGAAAGGATGGTCATTGATATCAATCAATACCATCTTTTCAATATCCTTCTGCACTCCCAGACCATGGCCGATTTCCTTGATCTGGTCGTAAAGAAAACTACTCATTTCATTGTCTTTAAGCATGGTTAAGTACTGCTCCCGTGCCATATCAAATGAGGATTCGATATGCTCTCTTGAGACTTCAAAGTATACCACGTCATCTTCCGATGGATAAATGATGTTATCATCCACATGATCATCCTTCTCCCGATCATCATCATCTTCATGCTCTTTATCATCCCTGCCTTCCTTATCATCTTTCTTTCTGTAGGTAATTTGGTCCTTTGAATCAGACTCAATGCCCCTGGCCTCTGCATAACCCGGTACCAGCTTTGCCAGGATATCGTTGGTTTCATTCAGTTCACTTTTCAATTCAGCATTCGCGTCTCTCAGTGACTTCAACTCGCTTTCCCGACTGTTTACCAGGTCTCCAAAATAATGGTTATTCAGACCGACAGCACAATTAACCAGGCTGATATTATCTCCTAATCTCTCGATGACATTCCATGCTTCTCCGCAGACTTTTTTAAGATCGGAGATGGATATTTCATTGGGATCTATCGCCCTGGCAAATCCGTTTCCAAGCTCGCTGGGTATGATAAAGTCACCGGGAGAGACTGGCCCGATAACCCTGACCGGTACCTGGCCCATGAACGCAATCTTTACATATTCATTTTCCTTTCCCTCTTCGGGCATGTTTCCCAAAACTATCGGCCTGGTGGAAACGACCATGATCTTGTAATCTCCGGAGGTATTTTTGGTCACTATGCCATGCTTCACCCCCACCACATCACCAGCTCTGAATTCCTCATCGGGATTTTCTTTGGGGAGCCATTCCGCATAATCACCGGCTCCGGATTGGTACGAGACGCCGATATTATTTGCGCTGAATTGCCGGAATGACTCTTCCTCTGCTATCGCCAGCAATAGATTACCAGCTATACTTACCGCGTTGGCTATTTTCAGTACCAGGTTGCTTGAGCTCTCAGCGATCAAAGAAGGTATTGGTGCAGTTACACAAGCCCCCAACCCGGCGCAGGCCGTCGATGAAGTTCCTGCGGCAGTAAGCTTCACTACAGCCTGCCCTGATTCAAGCACAGATATACCCGCCTCAATTCCATTGATCACAACATCCGTGATCCTTAAGGCCAGTTCCGTCTGATACTCGGGATCATCCTGTAGCTCATCCAGCGTGATTCCTTCAATCCTGCCCCACATTTGTCCGGTGGATTGATCCCAAAAAGAGAGATAGTTGTTGCTGATAGACCTCCCGCCATTCACTTTGATCGCCATCCCCTGTCCACTTCCCTGGATCAATAACGGATAGGCCTCATAAACATCCTGTCCCCCTACTTCATCCAGATTAGCATTGATAGTGACCTGTCCTGACAGGTTTGATGGACCCGATACATTTATTTCATCAAAGTTTGCCGGTGAATTAAATACCGTAGGTCCGTTGAATGTAGCGGTTCCTGCCGCTTCAACCGTGATGTCTCCCGTGAAAAAGGTTGGACTTTGGCCCAATATACTCAGGGTATCATTAAGATTTGTCACCCCTTCCACTGCAAGATCACTTCCCAAACTGGTATTTCCATCCACAGCCAGGATACCGCTCAGATTGGTAGCATTTTGATTATTTACATTAAGGGTATTGTTAAGGTTTGTCGGACCCTGGACAAGAAGCCGGCCATTCAGGTCTGAAGTACCGTCAATGGTCATGTCACCTGTGGCTGTAATATCACGGTGATAGGCGTATGGGACAAAGGTGAGCTCCTGACGGGCCATGTTTTCAAAACTTGTAGTCTCCCCTGCAAAATTGATTTCTACCTGCAGGTCCTTAGGACTGCCGTCCCACTCAACAAGCGTGAAATCTCCTGTTCCATCAGATGTGGCCTCTCCTCGTCCGATCATCAGATTGACCATCCCGAATTCGTCGGTAGTGGCAATATGCACCTCCTGATATTCAACCGTATTATTGTTGTCATAGATCGTAAATCTCATGGCTACCAGTCTGTTGGGCAAAATGTTGCCGGAAATATCAAAGCCGGGGAGCTCCTGGATCTCCGGGTCGATAATAACCGCCTGATAGCTGATGCCATCTGTCTGAGCCATCACCGAGGAGCAGATGACGGATAACAGGAAAGCAAGTAGTAGTTTTCTCATTTGTATCAATATTTCTTGTCAGAAAGTTGCACTCACCCTGGCAAATATTTTTTCACTTTAAAATTGATCATCCATAACATATTCTGGAATCTTTGGTGGGATCTTAGCGATACCGTGGTCTTCTGTTTGCATTATATGACATATATGTAAAGAGTCCCACGCCAAAATTTTGCGCGATAATATTGAGCTCAGAAGATCCTGAATCAAAAAAGCTATAGCTTTTGCCAATCATGTAATGGAGAAATATGGAGGTTTCATCAGTGAGCTGGAACTTTACCCCCAGACCGCCCCTAAAAACTGTTAGCGGGGTATCAAAATCCTCCGCCCCTTTAAGATCGTACACCTGATCATTGATGACCTGTGATCCCCGCATGAGCCACTCCGAGGAAACTTTGAAGTTGATGAAACCCGTGAAGCTCCCGATTTGATAGTATTCATAATCCAGTCCCAGTAACAGCCCCAGATAGGATAAATCCCACTCGAAATAGTTGTTGAGCGCCCTGTCACTACCCTTTGACCCATATCCATTGAACCCAACCCCAATGGTACCAAAGACTTTTTCATTTAGCTGTTTAGGAAATATCTTGGAACGATATTCAGCCATCATAAAAAAACGATTCACCGGGTTGACGTTTTGTAACTCGGAACCAAATGAATCCCTGAATTGGAGTTCTGAAAAGACCTGACCGGCTTGCAATGATACCTGTTGTGTACTTCCTGTATTTGCTCGCTGAGTCTGTCCGGCAAATGATATGAATAAAAGACCAAGAAATACCAATAATTGTCCCTTCATGCTACTGCTTTATCACCGGGGTATATGAAAATTTCTCATTACTCATAATCTTCAGAAGATACACTCCGGAAGGGTATTCAGCCAGGTCCAAGGAGATTGGCTGAATAATATCATATCGCGCCTGATAGAGAAGCCTGCCCGAATAGTCGATCAACTCGATGGAACATTCCCTGAGTGACTGGTCCATCAACCTGATATTGATGATTTGATCCGTTGGATTGGGGTAAATGACAGCCTTTAAATCCTCATTTTTGATTGGTCCTACTTTTATGCCACCGGGAGGCTGCTGAAATCCCTGGCGTAGTACTTTTCCTTTCCTGGTAAAAGTTCCGGTTACACTTGCCTGCCCAATGCTTTGACTAATAAAATAAGAATGCCCTTTTGATTGAATAACCTGCGATGAACCAGCCATGCCCAGTGTGGAGCGGGATATCGTTTGTGTTTTACCCTGGAAAGCTCCAACAAAAAGAGTAATGAAAAGGATAAATGCACAAGATCTGGATATCATCCGTACAAATTAGTCAAAAAAAGGATATACTACCTAAGTATTTGGACATTTCCATGAAAAAGGCCAGTGATAAAAAGTCGATACTTTACCGTAATCTGCAATTTATCTCAAAAGTTATATGACATATAATAATGCAACTGCCTGTGCAGCTACGCCTTCTTCTTTGCCCACAAATCCAAGTTTCTCGGTGGTGGTCGCTTTTATGGAAACATCTCTGACAGGCAGTTCCAGAATATCGGCAATGCATTCTTTCATACGCTCCACATGCGGACTTATCTTAGGCTTTTGTAATGACACCGTTGCATCAATATTGATAATTCCATACCCCTCCTTTGAAATTAAAGTGTGGACCTCCTTCAAAAGTTTCTTGCTATCTATCCCCTTGTACTTGTCATCGGTATCCGGAAAATGATAACCTATGTCGCGGAGATTTGCTGCACCAAGCAATGCATCACAAATTACATGGATGAGCACATCCGCATCTGAATGGCCGACAGCCCCTTTGGTGTGTTTAATCTGGATTCCACCCAGCCAAAACTCTTTTCCTTCAGCCAGTGCGTGCACGTCATAACCATAGCCAATTCTTATATTCGGTTTCATTTCTATTCTTCAGGTAAATAATACAAAGTGGAACAATTGGTAGGTCTCAATACCCTTCTGACAGCATCCATTAGATCATCTTCTGACACCTGCCTGAAATATTTCTGTTCTGTATTGATAAGGTCAGTAGACCCCAAAAACGAGGCATAACAAAGCCCCATGGCCCGGTTGAGCAGTTCGACCTGAGAAAATAAGTGGTTTGATTCACTCTGATTTTTTACTTTCTCAAGCAATTCATCTGAAATACCTTTTTCTCTCAGTTCATCAATCGTCTTTTCGATTTCGCGATCCGCCTGTTCTTGATCGATCCCCTCATTCAGTTTGCCTGAGATCACCAGCAATCCGGGATCGGCACTCCCGGTAATATAAGATGAGATACCGGAGAAGATCGCTTTGTCCCTGACAAGTCGTTGATATAAAATGCTGGAATGACCTCGTCCTAAAATATCGCTCAGCAGGTCTTCTGCATAGTACTGCTCACTATTTCTTCCAGACATGTGATAAGTTTTGTAAATGGCCTTTACGGGGACCTTGTTTTTTACCACTAGTCGTCTGGCCTCCTGCTGATCCGGTTCCGGTTCAGGCATCCTTATAAGACTTCTACTGTCTTCTATTTCACCAAACCACTTCCTGCTGAGTGACATCGCCCGTTCAATGGTGATATCTCCGGCCAGGGTCAAAATCGCATTGGAGGGTCTGTAGTTTTGAAAAAAGAAGTTTTTCACATCATCCATCGTCGCCCTTTCAATGTGTGAAATATCCTTGCCTATCGTTGGCCATTGGTAGGCGTGTTTCTTATAGGCCAATGGTCTCAACTTCAGCCAGACATCTCCATAAGGCTGGTTGAGATATCGTTGTTTAAATTCTTCAATCACCACCTTTCGCTGTACCTCCAGTACTGCCGGATCGAATGAAAGTCCCAGCATACGGTCGGACTCTAGCCAGAATGCCGTCTCTACATTTTCCGAAGGAATGGTGATATAGTAATTGGTGATGTCATTGCTTGTAAATGCATTGTTCTCACCTCCTACTTTTTGGAGAGGTTCATCAAAATCCTTCACATTTTTTGATCCCCCAAACATCAGATGTTCAAATAAGTGGGCAAATCCTGTTCTTTCAGGATCTTCATTTCGGGCACCTACCTTATAAAGCAGGTTTAAACAAACGGTGGATGATGAATGATCCTCATGCACAATCACCTCCAAACCATTCGATAAAAACTCTTTGTGATATTCGATCATCGGCTTAAAATTAACCAAATGTGTCTTCACCTGACACTTATCAAATTACCTTTATCTGAAATTAAGTGGCAATGAATTTTGATCGTAAATCGCGTTCAGATCAGGAGCTGATCAATATCTATCATGAACTCGTAACTCCCCGACTGATTGAGGAGCGTATGCTGATCTTATTGAGGCAGGGAAAGATCAGTAAATGGTTTTCCGGGATCGGTCAGGAAGCCACTTCGGTAGGAGCGGCTTTAGCCATGAAAGGTGAAGAATTCATCCTTACTATGCATCGGAACCTGGGCGTATTTACTTCCCGAAGAGTGCCTTTGAAAAAGCTATTTTATCAATGGAAGGGAAGCCAAAGTGGATTTACCAAAGGTAGAGACCGGTCCTTTCATTTTGGAACTACAGATCATCACATTGTGGGCATGATCTCACACCTGGGGGCTCAGCTGGCTGTGGCCGATGGCATTGCACTGGCCCATAAATATCGAAAGGAAGGAAAAGCGACACTCGCCATCACCGGCGATGGTGGCACCAGCGAAGGAGATTTCCACGAAGCTGTCAATCTGGCATCCGTCTGGAATCTACCCGTGATCTTTCTGATCGAAAACAATGGCTATGGCCTTTCCACGCCCAGTAAGGAACAATTCAATTTTGATTCATTTCTCGTCAAAGGACCTGCCTATGGCATTAAGGCGTACAGTATGGATGGGAACAACATCCTGGAAGTGATTGATGTCCTTTCTCAGGTCGCCGGGGAGCTACGGGAACACCCCGCACCGGTCATTGTGGAAGCCCGGACATTCAGGATGCGGGGGCACGAGGAAGCCTCGGGAACCAAATATGTACCCGACCACCTCATGCAATCGTGGTCACAAAAAGACCCAATCGACAACTATGAAAATTTTCTTCTGAAAGAAAGAGTCCTGACCAAAGATCAGCTGGCTGAGATCAAAGACAATATTTCCGATGAAATACTCAACTCGGTAAAAGAGGTTTATGACTCAAATGAAGAAGAACTTCAAACTCTCGATGAAGAGAAAGAGATTTTTTATCCCTCCCGGCATCAGATTATCAAACCAAAATCCAGGAAAAAAAGTGAAAAAAGATTTGTAGACGCCATTGCTGACGGGCTCCGGCAAGGTCTGGAAAAATACGATGATCTCCTCGTCATGGGTCAGGATATTGCAGAATATGGCGGTGTCTTCAAAGTCACCGAAGGGTTGGTGGACCTTTTTTCAAAGGAGCGCATCCGGAATACACCCATTTGTGAATCCGCGGTGATTGGAGCGGGTCTGGGGCTATCCATTCAGGGGATGAAATCTGTCATTGAGATGCAATTTGCCGATTTCATCTCCTGCGGATTCAATCAGGTGGTAAACAACCTGGCCAAGTCCTATTACCGGTGGG
The DNA here is from genome assembly GCA_965243485.1 of Cyclobacteriaceae bacterium. Lineage (GTDB taxonomy): Bacteria > Bacteroidota > Bacteroidia > Cytophagales > Cyclobacteriaceae > UBA7330. The sequence goes on from CBDEVP010000001.1 coordinate 1,174,258, forward strand.
GGCAGCAGGCCGATGTGGTGATCAGGCTGCCCACCGGGGCCAATGTCAATGCCGGACCTTTCCACTCCCAATCCACTGAAGCCTGGTTCTTTCATGTACCGGGTTTAAAGATCGTTTATCCCTCCACGCCGACAGATGCCAAGGGGCTGCTCTGTGCTGCCATTGAGGATCCCAATCCTGTGCTGTTTTTCGAACACAAATACCTGTATCGCACCCTGAGGGAGCATATTCCGGATGATTATTACACGATTCCCATGGGTTCAGCAAACCTTATCAGGAAGGGGGCCGATATTTCGATCATTACCTATGGTTTAGGGGTCCACTGGTCTCTGGAGGTAATAGAAGAAATGAAAATTTCAGCCAGTATTCTGGACTTGAGAAGTCTCCAGCCCTGGGATCGGGACGCCGTCGCCGAACTGGTCCGTGCAACAAACAAAGTCCTCATTGTACATGAGGATACTTTGACAGGTGGAATTGGAGGAGAGATTGCGGCATGGATCTCCGAAAATTGTTTTGAAAACCTGGATGCTCCGGTGATGCGGTGCGCCAGCCTTGACACCCCGGTACCTTTCGCCAAGACGCTGGAAGACAATTTCCTTCCAAAAAAACGGATTAGGGGCAAGATTGAGCAATTATTGCGTTATTAGCATAGGCAGAGTCATGAAGTAATTGGGAATAGTCCTGATTATTTCAAATCTTTGAAGTAATCAAACAGGTTTTTTTGCTAAGATTAGCTACAATATCATTTCTCTTTGTATTGAGTTATGCCTTGCTGAGCGTTGATGCGCATGCACAGATCATCACGGACTCCAAGAAAAAGTTAAAGACCGAAAAGGTTGATAAAAAGTCCGGCGGTGGTGGCAGCATCAGCGATGAGGTTGGCAAATCCAGGAAGGAGAAGGTATTTCCAAAATATTCGGTGGTCAGTCCACGGTCGTTGTTCCGGAATCGTGTAGTAGCTCCCAGATACTCGGCCAGCGGCCCCTCAGGAATATTTGGTAAGGTGAGGGTGTCTCCGCGGTACTCTCCTGCATCCCCATTTCTCAGCGGAAGGTATACAAATGTTTCTCCAAGATATTCTCCCGGTTCTCCCTTCAGAGGAAAACGCTACGACAGGGTGGCCCGCTCTGTAGGATCACCGTTTAAAGGGAAAACTTTCCGGGTTTCACCAAGATATTCACCGGAATCTCCATTCTCCTCAAAAAGTTTCCGGGTATCGCCCCGGTATTCTGCACCTAACCCATTTTCAAAAAGTCAGTTTAACGTTTCCCCAAGATTCTCAAAACCTAATCCGTTCGCTGACAAACAGTTTGCAGTATCTCCCAGATATTCTAAGCCAAATCCTTTCTCCAAAAGGCAGTTTAACGTATCGCCCAGGTATTCAAAAGATATTCAATATGACGATAAGAGATACAATAAGAGTGTGAGGTATACCACGTTTCAGCCTTTTAAAGGGGCAAAATACAAGTCTGTCACCAGATTCTCCGAGGGCTCACCCTTTAGAAACAAAGACTACAGGGTGAATCCCAGGTATTCCAAAGATGATCCTTTTAAAGATAATTACAACAGATCACCCCGCTATTCCGTAGGATCTCCATTTCAAAGCAAATCCTTCAAGATCAATCCAAGGTATTCCAGGGAAAGGAATTTATTTGATACCGGAAGTGGAAAAAAATTCAGCCAGGGTGAATGGGCGTTGTTCGACAGGAGCGTAACCACCAAGGGCAAATGGGTAGTCAACTTCAATGAACTTTTGAGGTCCTTCAACAGGAAGAGATTTGAAGGTCCCTTTGAAGTGCCCCCTGAAGATAAAAAAGAATACAAATCTCTTGCTTCAGAAAATGCTGATTATGAAGGTAATTTCAGCACCAAATGGCCCAAGAGTAAAGACATGCATCCCGGAGCCAAATACCATCAGGCCAGCAACATCTCAAGTACTGCAGTCAGGGAAGGACTCAGAAAATGGAACATCTTCTGGGTAAGAATGAACAGAAACCAGGAAATGCCCGATGGAACGAAAGAGAAAGTGAAGGAGCCAAAATTTGATAAAAAAGAAGCAGAGATATGGAATGATTGAGTCCAGTCATTCATTCCTCTTCCAATTCTTATTTTTTAATTGGTAAAATTGCTACTTTAGTATACATTTTTTTGAAACTAATGAGGTGACTTTTGGGTTTCAATTATTGATATGAGAACCACCTTTTTCACATTTCTGGCCCTGACATGGTTTGCATCTTCAGCCCAACTGGATGAAGATTTCCAGTATGTATCGGAATTTACCTGGGGTGTAAATAAAAATACCAACAGTGGTCTGGTCGGCGGTGCAGCTTTCAAGCTGGGGCGGCTGATAGAGGACAACGCATATCATTATTTCGGACTTGAGCTACTAAGTGTAAAACACCCAAAGGAAGAAAAGTATTTCTCTCCTTCCGGTACTTCTTTTATCTGGGGGAAACAGAATAGTTTCTACACCATCCGCATGAACTATGGCCGCGAGCATCTGTGGTTTAGAAAAGCACCGCAACAGGGCGTTCAGATCAGTACTGTATTCGCTGGTGGTCCATCCGTAGGCCTGATTGCCCCTTATTACATTCAGCACAATAACGGTTACGTCCCTTTTGATCCCAGGATCCATAGCTTCGACAACATCCAGGGTTCCGGCAAATTTATCAGAGCGGTCGGAGAATCAGATATTGCTTTAGGCGTAAATGCCAAGGCTGGTCTGTCTTTTGAATTCGGTCCCTTTAAAAATAACGTGGCAGGAGTAGAGACCGGATTCGCCACCGAATTGTTCACCAAGGAAATTGTGATCATCCCCACTGCGGATAATACAGCCTGGTTCAACTCCATCTACATCACCCTTTATTGGGGAACCAGGAGATAGCCCGGCTTGTTTGTAAGGCTGGCAACCTGTTTATTTGCATTTAATCATGATAGAACTCCCCACAATACAAAAAGAACGCAGAAAAAAGCCAGACTGGCTCAGAGTAAAATTGCCTGTTGGCAAGGAATATGCCCGTGTCAGAAAGATTGTTGATGAAAACAAGCTTCATACTATCTGTGAAAGCGGTAATTGCCCAAATATGGGTGAATGCTGGGGTGCCGGAACCGCCACTTTCATGATCCTGGGCAACGTCTGTACCAGGAGTTGTACCTTCTGTGCGGTAGCCACCGGTCGTCCCCCGGAATATGACGAAGAGGAACCTCAGAGGGTAGCTGAAGCCATTGCGACCATGGGAGTGAAACATGCGGTGATCACTTCGGTGAACAGGGATGAGCTGAAAGACCGGGGCGCTGAGATCTGGTATCAAACCGTGACAAAAATCAAAGAGTTGAGTCCGGAAACCACCATTGAAACCCTGATCCCTGACGTGAAAGGCAACTGGGAAGCACTGGAACGCATGATCTCGGCCAACCAGGAGGTAGTCTCACACAACATGGAGACCATCGAGCGGCTGTACAGGAGAGTCCGTCCTCAGGCTAAGTATGATCGGAGCCTGGAGCAGACCAGAAAGACCAAGGAATTCGGCAAACGAACAAAATCAGGTATCATGCTTGGATTGGGTGAAACTGCTGATGAGGTGCACAAAGCCATGGATGACCTTGTGGAGAATGGTTTGGACATCCTCACCCTGGGGCAGTATCTTCAGCCAACAAAAATGCACATTGAAGTGGCTGAGTACATCCATCCTGACAAGTTTGAAGCCTACAGGGAAGAAGGGTTAAAAAGGGGTTTGAAATACGTGGAATCAGGCCCACTGGTAAGATCCAGCTATCATGCGGAAAGGCATGTAAACGTGCCGGTTTGATCAATTCTGCTAAATAATAAAGTAGAAAAAGCAAGTCCCACCGAAGCGGGACTCAAGGATTTCATTCCTACGGCATATAGCCTTATTGTAGAAAGATTAGAAAAATCTTAATTAATTATTACTTACCTCAATCAGAAATCTTATTCTTTCGTTCTGCTTTTATCTTTTGGTGTAACTCTTTATTGTTGAATTGATACACTGGTTTATTATTCCTTACTATCTCAAAGTAATCCTTTTTATCCTTGGCACCAGTATTTTTTGATATCTTCTTCATCAGGTAATTCTACTTGAAGTAATTCAATATCAAATTTAATACTTTTTGATCTCCTATAGGCTACATGAATAATCTTTCTGTCTTTTGAATATGCTATTACATACATAAAATCTTCATATACAAAATGTCTAGCCCCATGATTATCATAATCAAAGACACTCTCAATACCTTTTCTGGTAATTCCCTTCCTCCGCATTTCTACCAGGTCAATTTGTGAATAATCAATTTGGAACTTTTCCACTTATTTTAAAAAATTCAAGTCAACCCCGAGGGTCCCCACTTTGGAGTTGACCTTATTAATCAATCTACAATTCTTATATATATTCCAATGCAATATACTGAATATATATAAGAAAATATATTTTTCTTATTATCTTTAGAGTGACTAAATTAAACCGCCATGAGTAAAACATTAGGATTAGACTTAGGAACCAATAGCATTGGATGGGCACTGGTTGATAATGAAGGGAATGAAATCATTGGAATGGGGGCCCGCATCTTTCCAGCAGGTGTCGAAAACTTAGGAGATGGAAACAAGGAGCAATCGAAAAATTCTACGAGAACAGAAAACAGAGGAATCCGAAGACAGATATATCGAAGGAGACTAAGAAAGCAATACCTGCTTAAGCTACTGGCAGAGAATAAAATGTGTCCCATACAATCTAACATAATTCGGGAATGGAATTTAAATGACCTTTCTAACAAACCTGAGTTTGCAAACTGGATCAAGCAGGACCCTTATGAGTTAAGAGCAAGAGCTCTGAATGAAAAGTTAACTCTGGAAGAGCTTGGGAGGGCACTTTTTCATATGATCCAACGAAGGGGGTTTCAAAGCAATAGCCGCAATGCCGGAGGAGATAAAGAGGAAGGAAGGATCTATGAAGGGAATCCAAAGGATGGTAAAGTAGGCATAGAACAGACTAAAGAAGAAAAGGGGAACCTTACTTTGGGCGCTTATCTCAATACCATTAAACCGGCCGAAAAATCTCCATTTAAATATACAGAAAAGAGGATCAGAAATCGATATACAACCAGAGAGATGTATATCCAGGAGTTTGAAGAGATTTGGACGGTTCAGTCTGGTTTCCATTCTGAGTTGACGGATGAATTAAAGGGAATATTAGGAGGACGTAAAAAAGACGGATACCCAGAAGATGGAGCGCTTTTTCATCAAAGACCCCTGCGTTCACAAAAATATCTTCTCGGAAAATGTTCTCTTGAGCCAACCAAAAATAAATGCCCCAAGTCACATTTTCAATTTGAATTATTTAATATTTATCAGTGGGTAAATACAGTAGACTGTAATAATGGAACGCTAACTAAGGAAGATAGGGATAAGCTGGCTCGGGCTCTAATGACGAAGGAAAAATATACTTTCAAACAACTGCGAAAGGTTATTGGTAAGGAAGATACATACTACCAATTTAACTACAATGATAGCGAGTCTATAAGGAAGGCATATACAATCCCCCAACTATCATCCAAGAAATTTTTTAGTAAACAGTGGTTCAGCTTTACTGAAAAAGAACAAGAAGATATCTGGCATGCACTTTTCTTTTTTGATGATAAAAGACGACTAAAACAGTATGCTATTGACAAGTGGGGATTTGATTATGAAAGGGCTGATCAGATTTCAAAATTTAGACTAAAAGATGGCTATGCACATTTAAGTCGCAAGGCTATCAGAAATATTCTGCCATTCCTGAAAGAAGGGTATAATTACAGTGATGCTGTAGCACTAGCCGGTGTGAAGAATGCATTTGGTAACAGGTGGGAGTCATTTGAGGAATCCGAATTGGACTTTCTGATGACTAATGTTTTGGAAATTGTTCATTCCGGTCAAAAGGGTGGATATATTGAGCCTTTGAAGAGATTTCTCACGACCGATTTTGATCTTTCGGAGAAAGCGCTTAAAAAGATCTACCATCATAGTACAGATATCAATAAAAAAGTATTATTGGATAAACTTCCAGTTTCCAATGAAGCCGACCGAGAAATTCAGGGCATAAGAAACCCGGTGGTGATTACAGCGCTTTTTGAGCTGAGAAAAGTAATTAACGAATTAATTGATCGCTTTGGCAAACCAGATCAAATCCATATTGAATTATCACGTGATCTTAAAGATTCAAAAACCAATCGGAATAAGAAAAAATTGGAAATTTCAAGGCTGGAACGGGAAAATGATCGGGTAAGAGATGAAGTAAACAGACTAGGATATGACACATCAAGCACCAACCTAATTAAATATAAACTATGGGAAGAGTGTAATAAGACCTGTCCTTTCACAGGGCAAACCATTGAAGTATCACAACTATTTACTCCTGAAGTTGAAATTGAACACATTCACCCATTGAGTAGGTCTTTAAATGACAGCTTCACTAATAAAACGTTGTGCTTTACTGCTGAAAACAAAAGAAAAGGGAAACGAACGCCTTATGAATACTATTTTAATACGTTCGGGGAGGAAAAATGGGAGGAAGTTAAAAAGCAGGCACTTTTCTGTTTCAGAAACAAGGAACATTATCCAAGGGCTTACAATAAGTTTAAGTACTTCGTGAAAGAAAAGCATGATGATGATTTTATCAGTCGCCAACTGAATGATACACGATACATCACCAAGGTAGCATCAGATTACCTTTCTAAGATATGTGGTAACATAACTCCAATGCCAGGTCAAATGACAGCTATAATTCGTAAAATGTGGGGAGTAAACCGCATACTTAATCCGGAGGATTTTAAGGAGCGAGAGGATCACAGACATCATGCTGTAGATGCCTTAGTTGTGGCTTGCATGAATCGTTCTCACCTTCAGGCATTGAGTAAGTATGCAGAATATGATGACTCGTTCAGGTACAAGCAGGATTTTCCTCAACCATGGGAGCAGTTCAGATGGGATACTGAAAAAATGGTAGATACCATTTTTGTTTCACACAGGCTCCCTGGAAATGCTCTGACCACTCGTCAGGTTAAGGTTAAAAAGGATGGAAAACTTTATATCAATAAAGGAATGGCTGCAAGAGGACAATTACATGTAGAGACCATTTACGGGAAAAGGCAGGCACCCGGGCTTTCTTCAGCTTATCATGTCAGAAAACCACTAAACTTACTAAGTACCGAAAAACAAATTAATAAAATTGTAGATCCTGTTGTTCGCTCCATCATTCTTGAACACATTCAAGGTATCGGTGGATTCCAGTCAGGAGGCAAAATACCTGATGGTGCCTTTTTTAAATCAGGTGAAGACGGTAGCCTCATTCCCTTACTCTTCCTTCCAAATAAAAATGGGGATAAGGTGCCAATTCGGAAAGTAAGAGTAAAGGAGTCGATTGGATATGCTGCCCAGCTTAAAGATGATAATCAATATGTAAATCCAAGAAACAACCATCATGTGGTTGTATATGAAAAAGAGGATGGAAGTATTGATGAACACATGGTTACTTTCTGGACAGTGATCGAAAGAAAACTACAAAAACAACCGATTATTCAACTCCCAAAAGATGGCAACAGAATAATTGCCACACTGCGAGAAAATGACATGTTTATTATGGGCTTAAAGGAGTTACCTGACTTGACTACACAGCAAGGTCAAAAAGATGTTATGGAGCGATTGTATAAAGTTCAAAAGATATCACCCAAACACTATGATTTTCGCAGGCACACTGACTCCAGATTAGATAAAGACGCTAAAAAAGATTACCTGAGAATTCAGAGTTTTGGTGAAGGGAAGACCGGATGGATTACACATAATCCTATTAAGGTTTCAATTTCATATTCTGGTTTAATGAAAAAACTTTGATTATTTATAGTCAACATATCCTGTAAGTCTTACTAAGGTGTCTGGGATAAATATTTTAATTATATTAAATTCCTTAACAAATCCAGTAGAATGTATTGAGTTTTTATCCATTTAACACTCAATATCATGCTAAAGAGAACACTGTATTTCTCCAAACCCTACTACCTCCATTGCCGGTTGGAGCAACTGGAAGTATGTAACAAAGATGGTGGAGATGTGTCTTCTATACCTATAGAGGACCTGGCTTTTGTAGTACTCGACCATCCTCAGATCACTTTTTCCCAGCACCTTATGCACAAGCTAGCGGGCAACAACGTGGCTGTGGTATTCTGTGATGAACGACACCTGCCCTCTTCCATGCTCTTTCACCTCGATACTCACCAGACCCAAAATGAAAAATTTAGGGCGCAGGTGACCGCAAGTCAACCATTAAAAAAGCAGCTCTGGCAACAAACCGTTTCTCGAAAGATCGCCAATCAGGCGGCTGTATTAAAAAAATGCTATAGGCCGCAGAAAAATGGAGGATACTATAATTCTGGAATGGAGGTAACCGTGGCTACCGAACCCTGGATCCCGTTAAAAAAAATGTCTAAAGATGTAAAATCAGGGGACAATACCCACCGGGAAGCCAAAGCAGCTCGCTTTTACTGGTCCAGGCTCTTTGGAGAAGGATTCACTCGTGAGAGGTTCGGAGCACCTCCAAACCCATCACTCAATTACGGGTATGCGATCATTCGGTCAGCCATGGCCAGGGCACTATGTGGTAGTGGTTTGCTGCCCACATTGGGAATACATCATCACAACAAATACAATGCATATTGTCTGGCCGATGACCTGATGGAACCATATCGACCATATGTGGACCTGCTAACAAGGAAGATGATGGATGAAAATTCAGATTACCATTACCTAAATAAGGAGCGAAAAGCCAAATACCTTGAACTTCTTGCTGCTGATGTCAGAATAGGAGGGAAAACCAGGCCGATGATGGTGGCTATGTCAGAAACCTCCGCATCCCTCGCTGCTTGCTTTGAAGAGAAAAGGAAACAGGTTAAATATCCTGAGTTATGATCTCTTACAGGAGACTTAATGCTTATCGTGTCATGTGGTTGTTTGTATTTTTTGATTTGCCTACAGAAACCAAAACCGACCGGAAAAACTATGCTATCTTCAGAAAGAAACTTCAAAAAGACGGCTTCTCCATGGTTCAATTTAGCGTTTATTCACGCCACTGCGCCAGCAGTGAAAGTGCGGAAGTCCACAAAAAGCGTGTTCGTAAGATGATGCCACCCAAAGGACAGGTCAGCATCCTGATGATTACTGACAAGCAATATGGGCTGATGGAGAATTTCTGGGGAAAGAATCCCAGGCCACCAACTCCTACTCCAAACCAACTTGAAATGTTCTAAAAAAAGCCCACAAACCATGCATTCTTATACAGGAAAGCGGGCTATTTCTCATTGACATTTTGTTGTAACTTATTGACTTTCAATGTGAAATCACACCTGCCCCTGTCAATAATACGTTTTTCTAATCAATCCACAACCAAGCTGATGAGCAGAGCCGCGGACATAGCCTGTCAATAATACGTTTTTCTAATCAATCCACAACTCAAACACAGCTTAACGCTGGAAGTGCAAACCTGTCAATAATACGTTTTTCTAATCAATCCACAACTCCAAGGCCTTTGCGCTAGCTCTTCTTCTCCTGTCAATAATACGTTTTTCTAATCAATCCACAACTGTAAAGGGATTGTGGACCATTGGAATAATCCTGTCAATAATACGTTTTTCTAATCAATCCACAACAGGTCGATCTTGATGTGCTTGCGCCAGTGACCTGTCAATAATACGTTTTTCTAATCAATCCACAACTATGTTAACAGGGAGCCAACAACAGAAGAGCCTGTCAATAATACGTTTTTCTAATCAATCCACAACCTACCGGAGCTGATGTAAGCGATGAGAAGGCCTGTCAATAATACGTTTTTCTAATCAATCCACAACCACGAAGTCATTGCTCATCAGTTGCACACACCTGTCAATAATACGTTTTTCTAATCAATCCACAACCAGGAAGACAGCACCGCGAGGATGGCAATGCCTGTCAATAATACGTTTTTCTAATCAATCCACAACAACAATTCCATTATGCGAAACCTCTATATCCTGTCAATAATACGTTTTTCTAATCAATCCACAACCTTCTCAAGCTCATTAAGCTCGGTATCTAACCTGTCAATAATACGTTTTTCTAATCAATCCACAACTGACGTTGACATATTAATTCCTGAGAGAAACCTGTCAATAATACGTTTTTCTAATCAATCCACAACTGCGCTTTTAAACATGGCGTTTAACAATCACCTGTCAATAATACGTTTTTCTAATCAATCCACAACTTCACTGCCAAAGACCTCACTCACACTGTCCCTGTCAATAATACGTTTTTCTAATCAATCCACAACAATGCTTTTGCCGGAATGTCTGACTTCATTCCTGTCAATAATACGTTTTTCTAATCAATCCACAACTACGTTTGTGCCGGTGACCGGCGCTGACTCCTGTCAATAATACGTTTTTCTAATCAATCCACAACTCGATTTTTTATTGAACAGGAATTCAACTCATTATTTCATCGATATTTTTCCTGATCTTCAGGCAAAGCTCGTTTAGGGGAAGGTCGTTAATATCATTTCCAAAAGGATCCTCGATCTCTTCAGAGATCAACTCAATGCTCACCAGAAAATAGAACGCCAGCATAACGATAGGAATGGTATAATATCTCAGCTCCCACAGGAAACTCACCGGCAGCGTGATGGCATAGATGAACAAAAATTTCTTGATGAACATGCTGTAGGAATAAGGAATGGGTGTCGATTTAATCCGTTCACAGGCACCAATGATATCTGTGAATCCTTTGAGCTCTTTGTCGAGAAGGAATAATTGCTCAGGCGTTATCAATCCCCTTCTGCTACAATCGATCACACGCTGATAAAGCACCTTTGAAATAGCGTTGGGACGGTGCTTACTATTGACGATGACCTTTTTTATTTCCTCATCCCGCAAATCCATTTCACCGATCAGGATACTGTCCCGAAGGTGCTCTTTCATTGCAAAGGTGATATTGGGGATCATCCGTTTAAAAAATTCCAGATCTTCGGTGGCATCTGCCGGAAGATAACTTTTGATCTTAATGGCCAGCTGCCTGGTATCATTCACAAGCTGACCCCAGAGTTTCCTGCCTTCCCACCACCTGTCATAGGCTGTGTTCGTTCGGAAAACGAGGAACAAACCAAGGATAATCCCAAGAATTGAATGAAAAGCAACCGTCCCACTAAAGTGCCATTCGAATACATCCAGTATCAGAAAACACAGGATAGCAGTAAAAAGGCCAACAAATAAGATCAGCGGAAATAGCAGCTTGATCACATATCGGCTGTATACATCGAAAATTAATGAAAACCAGGATTTGGGGTTGTACTGAATCATTGAAGGGACGGGATTTCGGCGACTAATTTATTCTATTAGTCCAACATTTCGTTTCAAATGTAGAATTCTTTGATAGCTTTTGTCTATTCTCTCTTCGCTGATCACTCCCCTTTGCACCATTTCCCTGATAATCCTGCCGATTTCAGTGGCTGTCACTTTTTGATGATCCGGCACATTATTGGCAAACAGCAAAATATCCAGGCCTGCCTCAAGTGCCAGCCTGATCGTTTCATTCAGGCCAAAATGATCAGCAATGGCCTTCATTTGAAGATCATCGGAGACAACCACTCCATCAAATCTCAGAAAGCCTCTTAGGAGATCATTTACCACCCGGCCGGAAAGTGTAGCCGGCAAAAGATCGCTGTCCAGGCTTCTGTTCACAATGTGGGCCGTCATCACCGCCTGGACCAGACCTGAATCGATGAGATATCTATAGGGGTAAAGCTCCCGAAACTCCCAGGTATCGGATACATCAGCCACTCCCAAATGGGAATCATTTTGAGAACTTCCATGACCCGGAAAATGCTTGATGACCGGAATCACGTTGGCCGAGTCGTGGCCTTCAATAAAAATCCTGGCCTGGTCGGCCACTTCAGTTTCCGATGAAGAATACGACCTACCCAACTTTCCGATCACAGGGTTATCCGGATTTACATTGACATCCACGCAGGGCGCAAAATTCATATTGAATCCCAGCTCACTGAGTAGCCGGGCCCTGGCCAGTGCATAATGGGCTGAAGAATCCGGATTATCAAGTTCTCCAAGATATGATGCACTTACAGTTTTTGCAAAACCGTATTGTTCCTTGAGACGCGTCACCCGGCCCCCTTCCTCATCAATCCCTACCAGCAGCGGGATCTCTGACTGACTTTGAGCATACTCCAGAAGAGATTTTAAGACCTCACTTGTATTTACTTTAGAAAGATTCTTCTCGAAAAGGATGATCCCACCGGCCCTTCCGTCTCTGAGTTCCTGAAATATGGGCTCATCTTTATCTACCCTATTAAAATCCCCAAGACCGATCAGGATCATCTGACCGATCTTGATATCCAGCGAGTCTGCCGCATGGGACTTTGCCCCAAAAAGTGATATGAGAATCAAAAAGAATATCTGTTTCATCTTATTTGCGCATCATTGTAATGTCTTTGCCTTCCAGTGTATAACCGTACCCGTTTGCATCAGCTGTCAGGCAGGAGTGAACCGGAATTATACCTAAAATATCCCCCACTTTAACCGTTTCCAATAGTTCTTTGGTAGCTGAAATGGTGCCGTGTTCCTGTGATAGTTTACTCAGGTATGAACTTCCTGATGATTCCCACCCTGACCTGGTAAGTTTAACGACCAGCCCATAATTTCGCTTTCCGCCGACCTGGATAAAATCCTTTGAAAAATGAACAGCTCCTCCGTATAAAATGATTTCGTTTCTGTCCTCATGAAAAGCCACTACCGGGCAGGCCATGCAGACAGCGATGTCCTTAAATTCGCAGGAGCCAAAACCATACTGCATGAGGTCATAAAAAACAAAATTTCCCGGTCTGATCTCATTCACTCCGGGAAATGCTTCCAGTACCGAGCAGGTAGGAGTATCCCCATAAGAGATGACAAGATCAGTTCTCCCTAGCTCCGCAATAACTTTTGCATAGGCCTTTTGCGAATCCTTGTAAATCTTTTGGGCCACTTTGTTATCAATTTTCTGATAAGAATGGCCGGCGTGACCCAGGATGCCCGTTAATTGATGCTTCGGGTTAGTTGATCGGGATAGTGCATGAATAGTTTTAGTATCATCCGGGTTTACTCCAGTGCGGTGATAGCCTATGTCGAGTTTGATGAAATAGTTTAGCGAAGACTTCACATGTGAAGCCAGGTGATCAAGCGATTCTTTGGATTCAACCGCCAGATTTACCTTGATCTGTTCGGCAAGGGATTGTATTTTTTCAGCTTCCAGCCAATTATAGGGGAAGGCAATGGTGATATCTGTGAATCCGGCTTTGGCAAAATAAACAGCCATGTCAACAGAGGATACGGTGATCTTATTTATCCCCTCCTCTCTAAACCAATCTCCTACTACAGCCGACTGATGTGTCTTCATGTGAGGGCGGAATTCGACACCCGACTTTCTGGCTTTGCCAGCCATCCGGCGAATATTCGCTCGTGCGATCGACTCGTTTACCAATAAGGTGGGCTTATGTATGTTCATGCCACAATCCTGAGAATTCGTTCAATGACCTCGCTAAGATAAGCCCCATTATCCGGCCCATACCAACTCATGGACCGTGATTCATATTTATTGAGATCATACCATTCATCTTTGATTACATAACCGATATAGCCACCATTGAAAGAAGTAATGATCAGGTTCAGACCAAGTTCTTTGGCTGTCTCATAAAGCGGTAAGGCCAGTTCTCCGGAAAAATCAGCTGGAATACCTATAAATACTGTAGTGCCCATCTTGAACACACTGATGCCTACGGGGTAGTGACCTGCCAGTTTTTTAAAAAGGAAGGGTCTGACCGCCCAATCTTCGGTGACCTTAACATGAGGGTCCCTCAAGGGTAAGGTGATCCTGAAGGAATTCATTGTGAAAATATTCCGGTAAGAGAGAAGCATTGGCAGAAAAGTCAATTGTTCATGGATCTGATTGGCATAACTTTCCACTCTTTCTATGCCTTCCCCCGGAGCTACCGGTCCCATAGACCCTACTGCACTGGCAGCATACAGTGAGAAATCATACATCGAGTCCTTTTCAATCATTTGGTTAAGCCTGCCGGGAAAATCACCGGATAGCTGGTGCCATTGACTATTCAGGCATGTAGCATGAGCAGAAAAGAAATTCAAAATTCCAAGCTGATCTTCTTTGGCGATCATTAGAGATTTCAGCCACGGATCCCTTTCACCCTCCTCGTGGACCAATCGATTGTGTACCAGATGCTCCAGGTTAGACTCAACCAGACCAATTTGAGCAGCCGCCAGATCCTTTTCGGCTTGTTCAATGCCAAGGGCCACCTGATCGGCAATAAATTGTGCCACAGTATCATTCTCACTGCCGGCTATGGCTTCTCCAACGATACCAGGCGCCCAGCCTCCGGGACCGGAATGAGTATGCGTGGTGCCGAGATATACCTCCTGCATGCTCCAGTCCCGGGGAAGACTTTTCTCAATTTTGCTAGTGACCACGGGATGAAAAATCAGGAGATCTGCAGACACAAGGGCAACCTTTTTTTGTCCTGATCTAAAAACAGTAGTCCTGACAAAAACCGAGTCGCTGATACCAGACATCAGTTTTGGATCCCTGTTAGAATATCCTGCAAGTGGTAGAGGATCCGGAGGCGTAATGGATAGTTTTGACCAACCAACATGAAGTGGCTCTGATAATGAATCCGTCCTATAAGCTGAAGCAAGGGAGTCCAGGCGAACATCCATATCCTGATAGAAGTCGGTCTCCACGTAGGGGGTTCGGTCAACGGGTGTAAACAAAAGGAACCAAATTGCACCCAGCAATATCAATGCGATCAGAAAGATCTTTCCTGCCTTCTTCATATCATCCGGCCCAACCTTCTCTGTCCAGGCTCCTGTATTGAATGGCCTCAGCCAGATGCTCGATCTGAATGTCCTGCGATCCTGAGAGATCAGCTATTGTCCTTGAGACCTTCAGGATCCTATCGTATGCCCTTGCAGATAACCCGAGCTTTTCCATAGCTGTTTTCAGTAGCACTTTCCCGGCCTCATTGATCCTACAGACATCCTTAACCTTTGAAGAACCCATCATGGCATTACAGAAAATGCCATTCTGGTCTTTAAATCTCGTCTTTTGTATCTCCCGCGCAGCAATCACTCTCTTTCTGATCTCAAGGCTGGACTCTGCTTTCCTTTGGGCTGTCATTTCATCGAAAGATACCGGAGTTACTTCCACATGCAGATCAATGCGATCAAGCAATGGTCCGCTGACCCTGTTCAAATAACGCTGGACCGTTCCCGGCGGACATACACATTCCTTCTCAGGATGGTTGTAGTAGCCGCAGGGGCAGGGATTCATGCTGGCGATCAACATGAAATTGGCGGGATAATCCAGGGAGACTTTAGCCCTGGAAATCGTAACTTTTCGCTCTTCCAGTGGCTGTCGCATAACCTCAAGGACGGTCCTTTTAAACTCAGGTAATTCATCCAGAAAAAGAACGCCATGGTTTGCCAGTGAGATCTCTCCCGGCTGTGGGATGCCACCTCCGCCAACCAAAGCCACATCGCTGATGGTATGATGGGGAGAACGGAAGGGGCGGGCAGCGATCAATTTGCCATTGCCCTCCAGTTTCCCTGCC
Source organism: Cyclobacteriaceae bacterium (assembly GCA_965243485.1). Lineage (GTDB taxonomy): Bacteria > Bacteroidota > Bacteroidia > Cytophagales > Cyclobacteriaceae > UBA7330. The sequence continues at coordinate 1,189,941 of CBDEVP010000001.1, forward strand.
ACGGAATGGATCTTGGTTGTCTCCAGGGCTTCATGAAGACTTAACGGTGGCAATATAGAAGACAGCCTTTTGGCCAACATGGTTTTACCGGCTCCGGGAGGACCGATCATGATCACATTGTGTCCGCCGGCTGCAGCAATCTCCAGGGCTCTCTTGATATTTTCCTGGCCCTGAACGTCTGCAAAATCGGTTTCCACCATATCGATCTCCTGAAAGAACACATCCCTGGTCTCATAGAATGTAGCTTCGAGCGGCTTTTCGCCTGACAGATGATCAATGGCTTCCTGAATATTTGTAACCCCGTAAACTTTTAGGTTATCGACGATGGCTGCTTCAATCGCATTTTCTTTAGGAAGAATAAAGCCTTTAAGTCCCATCTTTCTGGCCTCTATCGCAATTGGTAAAGCTCCTTTGATCGGCCTAAGTGTCCCATCCAGGGCCAGCTCACCCATGATCATATATTGATCTAATTCTTCCAGGGGTAACTGATCAGACGCTTTAAGGATACCTAAAGCGATAGGCAGGTCATAAGCTGAACCTTCCTTCCTGATATCCGCCGGTGCCAGATTCACGATTACCTTGATGCGGGGCATCCGGTAATCATAATTCTTAAGTGCGGATTCCACGCGCTGTTCGCTCTCTTTGACAGCTGAATCAGGCAACCCTACAAGGAAAAATTTTTTCCCCTGATCAACATTTACTTCTACAGTGATCGGAATAGCCTCGACACCATATACTGCACTTCCAAATGTCTTTGCTAACATTCAAAGGAAATTTTTGCGTAAACCGTAAAGATATGCTGAATTTCGATGTGAATTACTGAATCTATTTCGTAAGCTTTTCGATCATCAGGATCAGGATATGGATGACTTTGATATGTATCTCCTGGATCCGGTCAGCATAGCCAAAGTGGGGGACACAGACTTCCACATCGGATAAACCTTTTAGTTTTCCGCCGTCCTTCCCGGTAAAGATCACCACTTTCATCTTTTTAGCTCTGGCTGCTTCTACAGCTTTAAGGACATTCGCTGAATTGCCACTCGTGCTGATGCCCAACAATACATCCCCGGGATTTCCCATGCCTTCAATATACCTGGAAAAGATCTGGTCAAATCCATAATCGTTACCCACACAGGTAATATGGGAAACATCCGAGATCGCCACAGCAGGTAGCGCCGCGCGATTATCGCGATATCTGCCGGTAAGTTCCTCAGCAAAATGCATCGCATCGCAATGTGATCCTCCGTTGCCGCAGGAGATGATCTTCCCTCCCTGCTTAATGGACCCCGCCATCAGTTCTCCTGCTGCCCGGATACTCTTCAGCAGATTTTCATCATTGATGACGCTTTCTAATACTTTTTGAGCTTCCAGTAGCTCCCCTTTAATCAATTCCTGCATCTCCATCAATCTTCCGGATCATCATCCAGTAAATAATCATTTTCTTGCTCTCCGGAATCCTTTTTTTCCTTTTCATCCTTCTTCCCGGCTGACTCAAGGATCCCCTTTTGCTTTGAGGAAGTATCCGTCTGATCAAAAAGTTTCGCTTTCAACTTTAGCAATTCCTCCTCCGCGTGATTTACCTTTTTACGCATTCTGAAAAGATGAACATTCTCAAGTGCCAACTCAAAAACCATCATCAAACTGATGATAAGAATCACCGTAAGAAGGTATTGAGGCAATTTCCGCAAGGTTGCAAAATCAGTGACCCGCTCCATGTATTCCTGCTGATTAGCCAGAATGTCAATGCTGTAATAAAGCGCCACGATTGCGATCAAAAGGTAGATCGGGTAGAAAAAGATCTTGAATTTTTTCATTGCGATAAAGCTAGGAATTTTACATACAACAAATCTAAAAAAATCAGAATGACTGCATTTCGATCAGCTTTTTATAGAGACCTCCGCTCCTCATCAGGTCATGATGCGTGCCTTGCTGAATGATCTCTCCCTCTTTGATCACCACGATCATGTCTGCATTCTGGATCGTGCTTAATCGGTGAGCAATGATGATGGCAGTCCGGTTTTGCATAATATTCTCGATCGCTTCCTGAACATATTTTTCTGATTCTGAATCCAAAGCAGAGGTAGCTTCGTCGAGGATCAGGATCGGAGGATTTTTTAATACCGCCCGGGCAATGCTTAACCGCTGTCGTTGCCCACCCGAGAGCTTGGTGCCTCGTTCCCCGATCAGAGTATCATACCCCTCCTCAAACTGATCAATAAAGATATCCGCATGTGCCACCCTGGCTGCGGCTTTTACCTCTTCAGGCGTGGCCTCCGGCTTTCCAAAGGCAATGTTATTGAAAATGGTATCATTGAATAATATGGATTCCTGGGTCACAATACCCATCAAACCTCGCAGCCCGGAAATGGTGCAGTCCCTTAGATCAACGCCATCAATGGTAATTTCTCCTTTTACAGGATCATAAAAACGAGGGATCAGATCAACCAATGTGGATTTTCCACCCCCCGAAGGCCCTACAAGTGCAATCACTTTTCCTTTCGGGATCTCCAGGTTGATGTTTTTCAGCACGGGCTTATCTCCATATCCGAAATGGACCTCATTAAAGCGAATGACCTCATTGAAGGTCTCTATTTTCTTTGCGCCGGGCTTTTCATTGATCTTCGTCTGGCTGTCCATCAACTCAAAGATCCGCTCACCGGAGGCCAAACCTCTGTTGATCGTAGTCAAAGAGTTGGAGATAGCCTTGGCCGGGGTGAGCACCTGCGAAAAGAACGCCAGAAACACGATAAATTCAGACCCGGTCAGCGAACCATCTTCACTCAATACCATCCCTCCACCTACCAGCAGGATCATGCAGACCACAAATACACCCAGGAATTCTGAAATCGGACTTGCCAGATTAAACCTGGAAGCCATCCGGAAATTATGTCTGGAGTAGTTGGAAATCTCACCCCGGAATTTATCTGTAATATATTTTTTGGCTGAAAATGCCTTGATGATGCGCATCCCGGAAAGACTCTCCTCAATGACGTTGCTGATGCGACCCAGTGTATCCTGCGTCAGGCGGGCTCTCCTTTTTAGCCGTTTGGCTATGTAGGATATGATCCCTCCCGAAAGCGGGATCAGGATCATACTGTAAAGAGTCAATTTAGGCGACGTGAGGAACATTGCGGTAAAGAATCCGATGATCAGAAATGGTTCCTTAAACATGACTTTGAGGGTACTTACCACTGATGATTCCACTTCGAGCACATCCGAGGAAATCCGTGACATGATGTCTCCTTTTCTCTTTTCAGTGAAATATCCCAGATCAAAATGAGTGATCGCAAAGAAGGCCTTGTTCCTGAGGTTTTCGATGACATTTATCCGTACTCTCTCCAGAATAAGAGCAGACAGATATCTGAAAATATTCGCAAGAAATACGCTGGATATAAGGACAATACAAACGAAATATAACGTGGATATCACCCCTTCCTCTATGCGATAGGTATTGAGATAATAGTAAAACAGATCAATGAAATATCGGAAAGAGAAGTCAAAGGCAGGCATATCAGCCGCCAACTCAGTCGATGCGGCGTCTGCGCAATCACAATTGGCCGGACTTTCATTGCCAAAAAGGATCTCCATGACCGGCGCCAGGATAGAAATATTTACCACGCTAAAAATGGTCGCAAGCAGGGTAAATATGATGAATTGTGGCACCAGCAGTCCGAGGGGCCTTGCAAATCCAATAATTCTCAGGTAAGTCTTCATCAGAAGAGATAATTTCTAATCGGAAAATTCCAAAGAAATGATAGTGCTAAAATAGACGATGGATCACCGTTGTTATTGTTTAATGCACTTTCTTTTCGATAAATGTAAGTCAGGTCGATCAACACGTTGTGTTTCCAGTGGAAAGTGACAGAAGATTGATTCATCACCAGATTTCTGCTATCCCCCTGATTTTGTACGATCCCGTATTCCGAAGGCCGGAGATTATATGACTTGGTGATGTCTCTGCCATAGCTCACATCCCCCAAATCATTGCCATATTTTGCCAGCATCAGATTAGTTGAGAGCCTCCATCTGGGAAACGGCCGATAATCCAGGGCGTATATCTGCTCGGTAAAATTAGCCCCGAGCGGATGAGCCAATGGCTGCATGTAATGGCTGTAGGAAGTAAAAAGGCTCTCGTGACTGTAGGTATAAGGCCGTACCCGGTTTAGTTCTACCTGAAGGTTCAGATCCGGTATTTCAAAGGCGTCCACATATTTCAAACCAATTTGAGTACCATTCTTATTGCCCCACCATCCTTCATCGGAAAATACTTCACCAACGATGAGTTCATCGATCACCAGCTGACCGTACAATTGAAACCTTTTGATAAAATTCCATTTGAAATCCAATCCGATCAACACATTGTCGGCACTTCCATCCTGTTGCTCCAAAGCCCTGTAAAAAATGATCGGATTGAGGTATTCAAGCTTGAGATTATTGGTGCCGAGTGAATCCGGTCTCCCATAAACGACCGATTCAAAAAGACCCAGCTCCAGGCCGCGAATCACATTCATCCCGAGGCGGTGGAAAGTGAAATATTTTTTGGTAAAAGAGCCCACACCAAGCAAACCAAAATCCCTGCCCCCTCTGACTTCACCAATCATCTGAGCAAATAGATTGGTATACTGTACCTTCCACAACTGTGTATTGATCTTCAGATAAGGATAATTGTTTGCAAAATCCGAAAGTATGAGGGACCTTCTGCCTGTACCTATGAAATGCTTTCCATACCCAAACTGGGTAGAGATATGCTTGCTGATATTAAAATCTATGTAGCCCCTGGCTCGCAGAAAATCCGTACCCACATCGTCCGAAAGTCGCTTCCAGAAACCCTCATAGGGTACGGTGAGGGTTGAATCGATAAGCTTGCTTATGTAATTCGGATACCGGACCTGGTTTTCTGTCAGCAAACTGTAAAAGGACACCTTGTCATCGATGGTACCACGTAATTCCACACCCCGGGTATTGGTATAGGTCAGTTCTTCCGCATTTGAATCATGACCCAGACCAAAATAAACCACCGGATTGAAATGCAGATCCACCTCCTCATGATAGTGGGATACAAAATCGGGAGGATGTTTGAAGAAAAACTTCAGGAAGGGCTTTTGGGTAGGAACGGAATCACTGTATTCTCCTGATTCCAGGCGAAGATACTTCAGGTCAAAATCATTAGCGGGTGTGGATAAAATCTTATGATCTGTCGTGAGCCGGTGCAGGTAGCGCCGTGAAAAAGGTTTTACAGAGGCATGAAAAGATCCCCCGGACTGAATATCCCATCGGTCGATGGCGGGATAGATCCACCCATTCAACGGCAGATCTGTGCTTTGGCCAGACAGATCGGTCACCAGGGATAGAAGAATTACACAAAAGAGAATCCTCACAGGCTCAAAATTATCGAAAATAGCGCTTTTGAATATCCATTTAATTCACCTATCTTTGCAGTCCTTTTTAGAAATGAGATATTTGAAAGCATGAAGAAGGACATACACCCGGAATATAAAGAAGTAGTTTTTTTTGATACTTCCAGCGATTTTAAATTCCTCACTAAATCTACCATGAGTAGCAGTGAGACCATTAAATGGGAAGATGGTAATGAATACCCCTTGATCAAAATCGAAGTGAGTTCTGCTTCGCATCCATTCTACACCGGTAAGAAACTATTTGTAGATACAGCCGGACGAGTAGAGAAATTCAACAAGAAATATCAGAAGAAGTAATCTGGCATCCGGACATAACAATATATTGAAAGTCTTCAGGTATACCTGAGGACTTTCCTATTTTTGTTGAATGAGTATCGTCTTCTTTGACCCTCCGGAGAACCGGGAGTCTCTCTTACCGCTCACTTACACGCGTCCCATATCGGAGATCAGGATTGGGATCTTCAAAATTTCTGAAAAATGGAATACTTATCTGGAGACTGATCATTTCGGGTATGAAACAGAAGGTTATCTGAGTGATTGTTTTCCGTCCACCACCAAAGATGCTCAGACCACGTGGATCAATGCCACCATCCTCCCAAATCCGGAACTGGTCGAATCCATTCAGGCCCTGGGGGCTCATCAGGCATTGGTGGTCAACGACCTGATGATCGGATACAAAGGAGATTCCCTTAATCCTAAAGCCATAGTTAACAAAAAGTCATATACCGGGACTTTTACACAGATCAAACATCCCTGGGATATTTTCAGGTTTAACGGACAGGAAATCATCAATGATTTTCAGTACATCAGGAGCAGTAAAGGAAGTCAGCACATTGTGGATCCGTATACCTCAATCTATGGAAATGACATTTTTCTGGAAGAGGGTGTCTCCATCAAAGCCGCCATACTCAACGCAGAAAATGGCCCTATCTATATTGGAAAGAATGCTTCAATCCATGAGGGGTCCATTATTCGTGGTCCTTTTGCCATGTGTGAAGGGAGTGAACTCAGGATGGGTGCCAAAATCAGAGGTGATACTACGGTCGGCCCATACTCAAAAGTAGGGGGCGAAGTCTCCAACAGTGTGTTTTTTGGCAATTCCAACAAAGCCCATGATGGATATCTGGGTAATTCCGTCATAGGGGAGTGGTGCAATTTAGGAGCTGGTACAAATAACAGTAACCTGAAAAACACCTACGAGCCCGTGAAAATGTGGAATTACAGCTCCCACCAATTTGAGCAAACTGACCTGCAATTCTGCGGACTTATTATGGGGGATCATACCAAAGCTGGGATCAACACCATGTTTAATACAGGGACTACGGTAGGCGTAGCTGCAAATATTTTCGGCGGGGGATTTCCCAGACAAATCATTCCTTCCTTTTCCTGGGGCGGCGCCAGGGGTTTTGTCACCTACGATTTTCAAAAAGCTATCAGGACCATCACAACCGTCATGGACAGAAGGGGTATTAAGTTAACTGAGAATGAAGAGTCTATGCTCAGAAAGGTCTTTGAAAGTACCGCTGAAGTCAGGAGCTGGGAAAAACAGAACAAATGAAGTTTTCAGATATCCCCGGCCATCAGGAAATCAAAAAGTATCTTGTTTCCGCACATAAGAACAACAGGATAGCCCATGCCCAACTCTTTAGCGGCGTTTCCGGTAGTGCAAACCTTCCTTTGGCACTGGCCTTTTCCAATTACATCATGTGCCAGCAAAAGGAAGCTGATGATTCCTGTGGTAGCTGTCCGAATTGTTTACGAATGGCTAAACTTATCCACCCTGATCTTCATTTCTTCTACCCCAAACCATCCGCCAAACCAAAGGAATATGATAAAGCACTGAGCGATTCTCTCAAAAAATGGCGGGAGATGGTATCCGGCAATTTCTTTCCTGATTTGAATGATTGGATAACAATCAATGGATTTGAAAGTAAGAATTTATTGATCTCCAAAGAAGACAGCAAGCAAATCATCAAAACAGTAAGCATGAAATCATTTGAAGGGGGCTATAAAATTGTTTTCATCTGGTATCCTGAGTTCATGCATCAAGCAGCGGCCAATGCCATATTAAAAATTCTTGAAGAACCCCCCACAAACACCATATACTTTCTAATCACCTATGCTTATGAAAACTTACTTACTACCATTACCTCCAGAACACAACTGATCTCCGTCCCCCCATTTACTGAAGAGGAAATTGAAGATTATCTTATTGATATAAGAGGCATTGAGGTGGAAAAAGCAAGAAATGTAGCGCTATTGGCTAATGGAAGCATGAGCAATGCTTTCCGGGAACTTGATCAAGCAGGAGAGATCGCCTACCAGGAGTTTCAGGAGTGGATGAGAAATTGTCTCAAGAGAAATTATTCGGAACTTGTCAGACAAAGTGAGGCTTTTGGCCAGAGATCCAGGTCAGATCAGAAAAGTCATTTGGAGTACAGCTTAGCCCTGGTGAGGGAGTCCACCCGGTCAGTCATCTCCGGAGGAATGATCGATGGTCGCAGTCCTGACGAAGTCAAATTCATCACCAATTTCGGAAAAGCCAATACGCTCGGGTCGATGGAGAGGATCCATTTTTTCCTGAGTGAGGCTCTAAGTAATCTTGAGAGAAATGCAAATCCCAGGATCACTTACTTAAATCTGTCGTTGAACTTCTGCAATATCCTTGAGCAGAGATGAAAAATAAAGTCACCATTGGCCGACTGGACAAGATCGATCTTCCGGATTTTGATATTTACAATGTGAATGCAAAAATTGATACTGGTGCTTATACTTCATCTATTCATTGTACGCACATTGAGGTAATGGATGATCTCCTGTATTTCGAGATCCCCGGGCTAAAAAACCAGGAAATCAAGAGATTCCATACCGGTAATTTTACACGAAAAAAGGTAAGGAGTTCAAATGGCAAAATTGAATCAAGATATACGATCAAAACCCATCTCCTGATCTTTGGGCATTTATACTATGAAGAATTTACTTTGACCGACCGGAGTAAAATGAAAAATCCTGTGTTATTGGGTAGAAAAGTATTGATGAATAGATTTATTGTTGATGTATCGAAAAAAAACCTGTCCTATAATCTGAAAAATGAATGATATAAGCCCTGGCTGAGGTGGGACTAATTCGCCCGCAAGGGATTTTGCAGGGTGAAAGCTAAAAACAGACTTTAAAAAAATGAAAATAGGCATCCTTTCAAGAAAAGCAGATCTTTACTCCACCACGAGGATACGAAATGCAGCCATTGACCGTGGTCATGAGGTACACATCATCGACCACTTAAAATGTGACATGATCATTGAAAAGAATATACTGGAGATCTACCATGAAGGAGAAAAACTTACAGGTTTTGATGCGATCATCCCCCGGATCGGAGCCTCGGTTACCTTTTATGGGACTGCAGTAGTGCGCCAGTTTGAGATGATGAATGTCTTTTCGGCCAATAAATCCATTGCCATCGTCCGATCAAGGGATAAGCTAAGAAGTCTCCAATTGCTGGCAGCCCACGGACTGGGGTTGCCACGTACAGCCTTCACTAACTATTCACGTGAAGAAAAACAGATCATCCAGAAACTCGGCGGCACCCCCCTGATCATTAAATTGCTGGAAGGAACCCAGGGACTTGGTGTCGTACTTGCTGAAACCATTAAAGCCGCCAAATCCGTAATTGAAGCCTTTCATGGTCTGAAGGCCAGGATCATTGTTCAGGAATTTATCAAGGAATCAAAGGCTTCCGACATACGGGCATTTGTTGTGGACGGGGAGGTGGTTGGAGCTATGAAGAGACAAGGTAAGGAAGGCGAATTCCGTTCTAATCTTCACCGGGGGGGAACTGCAGAGCTTATCAGGCTCTCGAAGGTGGAAAAAGCTGCAGCCATTAAAGCCGCTAAAGCCATGGGTCTGCATATTGCCGGAGTAGATATGCTTCAATCGGACCGCGGGCCACTTATCCTGGAGGTTAATTCTTCTCCGGGGCTTGAAGGAATCGAAAAAGCAACAAAAAAGGATATCGCCGGCAAGATCATCGGCTTTGTGGAAGACAATTATCACAAAACAAGAAGCAATAAAAAGAACGCCTGATTGGAGACCATTAGAATAGGAACAAGAAAAAGTAAACTCGCCGTCTGGCAAGCCGATCATATCGCTGACCTTCTGGAAAGTGAGGATTTTACCACAGAAAAAGTATTGATTGAGACTAAGGGCGATAAGATCCAGGATGTCGCTATTTCCAAAATTGGCAGTAAAGGGGTATTTACCGAGGAACTGGAAGAACTGCTGAGGAATGGTGAAATTGACATTGCTGTCCACAGTGCCAAAGATCTTCAGTCCAGTTTGCCAGTGGGTTTCGGGATCATAGCCTTTTCGGATCGAACGCATATCGAGGATGTGATCGTCAGTGAAAAAGAAATAGATCTGCAGGATACCTCATTGGTACTGGGTACGAGCTCTACTCGAAGGGTCGCTACATTGGCTCATTTCTATCCTCACATCAAAACAGTGGATATGCGTGGCAATCTCCAGACCCGCATTGCAAAAATGCAGTCAGGAGTTTGTGACGGCCTCGTACTGGCACATGCGGGGATTTCGCGTATGAATTATGATCATTTGATCCGGGTCAAACTTCCCATGAATCAGTTTATACCCCCTGTTGGTCAGGGTTGTATCGCAGTGGAGGCTCATGAAAGCCTGACGCAAAGTAAGAAGTCTCACATCGTTCGACAAGTCAACAATTTGATGGTAGAAAAGCAGCTATTGGCTGAACGGGCCTTCCTGAAAAAGCTTGAAGGAGGCTGTAGCATACCGGTCTTTGCTCATGCGACTTTGCTGGATGATACCATACGGTTAAGCGGAGGGCTACTCAGTCTGGATGGGAATAAAAGGATCTTCCATGAAGAAACAGGAATCGATCCGCAGTCAGTCGGCATGGCCCTGGCGCAAAAGGTACTGGATGACGGGGGAGACAGGCTGTTGAAAGAAATTAAAAATCTGCTGGGATGATTATCTTTGACCAAAATTATTTCGAATGAAGAGTTATTTGCCTCTGTTTCTTTCAATGCTTATACTGGTGGCCTGCGAGAGCACAAACAAGACTGAAGATGCCCTGATCACCATACACACAGCTTTCGGCGACATGAAGGCCATTCTATATGAAGAAACTCCCCTTCATAAAAAGAATTTTATCCAGCTGGCTAAAAGCGGAAGATATGACAGTACACAATGGCACCGGGTGATCGAAGATTTTATGATCCAGGGCGGTGATATTTACTCCATGGAAGGCACACAGGAACCTCCGGATAGCCGCATTCCTGCGGAATTCAACGAAAAATATTATCATACCAAAGGTGCCCTTGCTGCCGCCAGGCTTGGTGACAATCAGAATCCTAAAAAACTCTCTTCTTCCACGCAGTTTTACATTGTGGATGGCAAAGTCTTTTCAGAGCAAGAGTTGACCATTGATCAGTACAAGCTGAATGAAAACCTTGGAAAACTTATGGCTGATGAGAAATACGATTCACTCAGACAAAAGTATCTCGCCATCAACGAAACGGGCGACATCGATAGTCTTCAAAACTTCATTTTTAGCCTGAAAGATCTGGTGGAAAAGGAATTCAATATCGATGTTTCCCGAGAATTTGATTCTGAGCGGCTTGAAAAATATACCACCATCGGCGGAGCCTATCACCTGGATGGTAACTACACCATTTTCGGTAGGGTAGTGGAAGGCCTGGAGGTGATTGACAAGATTGCCTCTGTTGAAACAGGAGCTGCCGCCCGTCCAGTAGAGCCTATTTATCTGACTATGGAAGTAGAAATGGTTCCGAAAACCACGATTACAGAGAAATACGGGTATGAATACCCTGTTACCGAATAAGCAATGAGGGTCCTGCTGACCGGAGCAAATGGTCTGCTTGGACAACATCTGCTACCCCTGCTTTCAGCCGATCCTCAGATCGAAGCATTTGCCACAGGTTTAGGAGCAAATAGAAATCCTCCCGGCAAATACATTTACTCGAACTGTGATCTTACAGAATATGATCAGGTATACAAATTGATCGCCAAGATCAAACCGGAATATATCATCCATGCTGCTGCAAAAACACAGGTAGACTGGTGTGAAAAAAACAAAGCCGCATGCTGGAAAAGCAATGTGGAAGCCACCGGGCATTTGCTGGAAGCAGCAGAGCGATGGACCAGTCGGTTTCAATATATTTCAACTGACTTCGTCTTCGATGGTCTTAAAGGAGGTTACAAAGAGTCCGATGCACCTAACCCGGTCAACTACTATGGAGAAAGCAAACTGGCCGCAGAAGATCTAGTGAGATCCTATGATGGCGAATGGTCTATTGCCCGAACGGTACTGGTTTATGGTGTGGCCAAAGATCTGAGCCGGTCAAACATTATCACATGGATATGGAAAAGTCTTCAGGCAAATCAACCAATAAACGTTGTGACCGACCAGATCCGGACTCCCACATTTGTTGAAGACCTGGCTCTTGGATCTTACTTAATAATGGAGCATAAAGCAATAGGGATCTATCACATTGCAGGTGAAGAAACAATGACACCTTATGATATGGCAATAAAACTTGCCCGCTATTTCAAGCTGAATGAAGGAATGATCACTCCTGTAGATGCCTCAACCTTTACCCAACCGGGTCAGCGGCCAAAAAACACAGATTTCAACATCACCAAAGCCAAAGACCAACTTAACTATAAACCCAGGACGTTCGATGAGGGTTTGAAATCATTAAGGGACGCATTACAGGATTATTCAGGATAAGTATCAGGATGATTTACCTTAGATTTAACAGAACAACGAGAAATGATGAAGAGCCTGATGAAGAGCCTGTTGATCATCTTTATTGCCACGTTTCTTCTTTGTTGCGAGTCTAATATCTCCAACGAGAGGAGCTACGAAAAATTCCTCTCACTACCCATTGACGAAAGATTAAGACCTGAAAATGCAACCGGTTCATTTGAGACATCAAACGATCTGGAAGTTGAATTATTCGCCCATGAACCTATGGTTGTCAACCCTACAAACATCGATGTGGATGCTAAAGGCAGGGTCTGGGTATTGGAATCCTACAATTATGGCTTGCCTGAAGAGGAACAGACAGAAGAGGGTGGCAGGATCATCATTCTGGAAGATACTGACCAGGATGGAAAAGCAGACAAAAGAACAGTATTTTACCAGGGGATGGATGTCCATATCGCCCTGGGCATCGCAGTACTGGGAAATAAGATCTTCGTCACCCGTAGTCCACATCTCCTGGTCTTCACGGATGAGGATAGTGATGATATCCCTGATAAAAAAGAAGTACTCTTCACCGGGATGAAGGGTCCTGGCGACCATTCTGGCCATGCGGTCGTTTTTGGTCCCGACGGTAAACTCTACTGGAATATGGGCAATCAGGGTGGGATCATTCAAAAAACCAATGGAGACACGGTACTTTCCACGGCAGGTCATCCGGTGATTGCCTATGGAAGGGATTATATCGGCGGTATGATCTTTCGATGCAATCCCGATGGCAGCGATTTTGAAGTCCTCGCTCATAATTTCAGGAACAATTATGAGGTGGCTGTCGACTCCTACGGAAACATCTGGCAATCTGACAATGATGACGACGGGAACAAAAGCTGCAGGATCAATTTCATCCTAGAATATGGGAACTACGGCTATCTGGATGAATTCTCGAGGGAAAGCTGGCATACCCATCGTACACATATGGAAGAAACAACCAGTCGTCAGCACTGGCATCAAAATGATCCGGGTGTGGTACCCAATCTTTTCATCACAGGAGCCGGCTCTCCGGCAGGGATCACTTTCTACGAGGGAGATCTTTTACCAGATATCTTTCAAAGCACAATGATCCACGTGGATGCTGGACCCAATGTAGTACGAGCCTATCCCACCAAAAAGCTCGGAGCTGGCTACCAGGCGAGTATTAGTAATATTTTGAAGAGCATTCATGATCAATGGTTCAGACCCATCGATGTGACCACCGCCCCCGATGGTTCCTTGTTTGTAGGCGACTGGTACGATCCCGGCGTGGGCGGGGGTGTAGCTGCTGATCATCAAAAAGGAAGGATTTATCGCATCGCTCCAACAATCGATCGTTATGAAAGTCCTGATCTGGATCTTGAAAATGTCTCTGGAGCGATCGAGGCCTTAAAAAGCCCGAACATGTCCAGGCGATTCCTGGGCTGGATGAAACTGATTGGAGAGGGAAAGGCAGCAGAAAAGGATTTAGCAGCACTGCTACAGGACAGTGATCCCGTAATACGGGCCAGAGCGCTCTGGCTCCTGGGGAAGCTTCCGGGAAAAGCTGAAAGATATACCGAAATCGCTATCAAAGATGATAATCCTGATATCAGAATCGTTGGCATTCGTTTGGCAAGACAAAATGCTGTGAATTTTATTGATCTGGCTCAAAAAATTATGGATGACCCGGCTCCTGATGTAAGGAGAGAACTCGCCATTGGCTTACATCTGCTTGAATCACCGGAAGCCGCCAAAATCTGGGCTCAGTTAGCCATGCAGTATGATGGGCAAGATCGCTGGTATCTCGAAGCACTGGGGATTGGAGCTGAGAATAACTGGGATCACTGTTTTGAGGCATGGAAAGTTCTGGCCGGAGATGATTGGATGGATGGTGCCGGGAAAGATATTGTCTGGCGCTCCAGAAATAAATCTGCTATCCCATTGCTGGCAGAAATTATTAGAAAGTCAGATGCGAATGAATATCCAAAATACTTCAGAGCTTTCGACTTCCATGCTGATGAAAGCAAGCATCCGACTTTACTCAGACTATTAGGTAATAATCCGGAAATGACCACCCTGGCTTTGCAGCACATTGATCCGGAAAAGGTAGGCAGGCCGGAAATACTGGTAGAGGCACTCCATGAGACCTTGCTTCAAGTTGAAGGATCGATGGCCTACGTTAACCTGATCAGGAAGTTTGAACTGACTGATCAAAAAACTTCTCTACTCAATCTGGCAATTTCAAAACCAGGTGAAGATGTGGGAGTGGCTGCCGGAAGATTGTTGCTGAGCCCACCTTTTGAAAGTCCTTCGCTCATCTTCGACAAGATTGGGGATAGCGAAGAAACGGGTTTGAAACTCGTCTCCTCCATCGGGAAAATTGGCAACCGGTCTGCCCTTGACTTGCTAAAAGACGTTGTCTTGGATCCCGATCTGTCCTTTGAAGTCAGGAAAGCAGCTACTATGGCACTGGGAAATAGCTGGACCGGGGAAGAAGTGTTGCTATCAGCTGTAAAATCTGAAAATTTTGATGAAAGATTAAAACCTGCGGCAGGAAGCGTCCTATTTAATGTGTATCGTGACTGGATACAGGACGAAGCCGCCAAACTGATCCCAAGACCCGGTACATCCGGTGGTAATACCCTGCCTACCATCAGAAACCTGGTACCTGCCTCAGGACTTGCAGCGAATGGGGAAAAAGTCTTTAAGTCCTATTGCGAAACATGTCATATCGTAAATGGGGAAGGCATTGCTTTTGGGCCTGACCTGTCTGAGATTGGATCAAAGCTCTCAAAAGAAGGTCTGTATCGCGCAATCATTTATCCCAGTGAGGGGATCAATTATGATTACCAGAGTGTAATGTTAAAACTAAAGGACGGAAGCAGTGTCCTTGGAATTGTTGAGAGTGAAAGCGAAAACTTCGTAGAATTACGAATGATGGGTGGCATTAAAAACAAATATATGAAAAGCGATATTGATTCAAAGGAAGCTTACCCTCAGTCATTGATGACCAATCTCTCCAGTGCGATGGTGCAACAGGAACTGATCGATCTGGTTACATATTTGGGAACATTGAGAAAAGCAGAACCGGAAGCTTCACTGTAATGGTCATTAACAGAAAGCTTCCGGAATAGGAACTCATCTCCTTTTGAAAAGATTCTTCACAGCTTCCGTAGCTTTGTCTTCTACTTTCTCTTTTACCTCTTCAGTTTTTTCCTTTGCTTCTTTCTTTACGTCAGCAATCTTCTCTTCAGCCACCGCTTTTGCCGAATCTTTTGCCGCTTCCACCTGTTTTGTCACCACTTCTTTTTGTTTAGAGATCTCATCAGTAGCCTGCGTTTTTAGCGCAGTTTTCATCGAAGCATCGCTTCCGCCCGAACCTGCCGGCTTTGCCCCCAGCAATTTTACCTTCGGATCATTGTAATCCCCTGTGATACCCATTGTGAGATCGATACTGTTGGAAATGAGGTTATTCATACCTGTAAGAGAAGAGATGGCAGAATTCAAAGATGCTCCTACCTGTCCGGAAGGAACATTCATCATCATGGCATACTGAAGACTTCCATCAAGACCTGTGCTCCCCGATACGGTGGCCGACCTCCCCCACAGATTGAAATTAAAAGGTTCCACGTGCAATCGCCCGCCCCTGATCTCCGTAGACATGATAATATCCCGGATCGACACCTCTCCATCACCCTGATCTAACTTTGTTAGCCCGGACACCGCGCTGAGAATCTTAATGTCTTTTAATGAAGCCTGCGCAATATTAACCAAACCTGCGCCTGCCAGATCTTCATAGATAGGCATCATGTCTTCGCCCAGGGTACCTCCAATCTTGAAGTTGGTTGAGAACTTACCGGCCATCTTCTCGGCTACAGGAGCAAGCATCTGCACTGTTGTGAACGACTTGAAAGCAGACGCAATGGAAAGCTCCTTGATCTGAAGGTCAAAGTCAAAAACAGGTTTCTCAAGTGCGGAGGCAGAATTGTACAGTCCGTTCATTTCAAAATAACCATCCAGCATATTGAAGTTTACCTTCTCAAGGGTCATGGCGCCATCCCTGATGATCAGCCTTCCTGAAAAGTCTTTCAAATTCAAATTGTCATAGATGATCTGATCAATTCTTGAGGCCAGGACAAAATCAATGTTTTCCGGTATTCGGATCAACTCCATGGTAGCACTGTCCGATGAAGTAGTTTCCTCAGCTGCAGAATCCGTTTCCACCATCCATTCATTGACATCCACCAGCGATGAAGTAAAATTCAGGTTACCGACAAGGCTTTCATTTTCTCCCAAAATGTATTGAAGATGATTGGAAATTTTTCCATCCATATTCAGGTCGGTCCTTCCGGCATTCCCTTTAAAGGTTGTCAATGCCACCTCCCTGGGATCAAACGTCATGTTTGCCTCCGCTATTCCAAAACCCTGTGGAAGGTCCTCCTCAGAGTAGAAACTGAAACCGGAAATACTCATTGAGCCTGAGGCAGGTAATTTCTCATATCGTTCTGCATCCAGGTCGGACATTCTTCCTGAGGTGTTTAAAGCTGCCTTGATCTTTCCTTTCAACTCCATTCCCTCCAAAGGAATGATCTTTGTCACTTTTTCCAGATCCACACCTCCATTCATCTTCAGGTCCCAGTAATAGTCCTCAAAATCCTGAAAGAGCATAGAAGCTGTTAATTTTTCACCGTCAAGGGACATTTCAAAGTTATCAACAGTAAATTTTGATTCCCTCAGATCGGCGGACGGATAGTCAAATGCTGCTGAGATCTTAATCTGCTCCATGGGAACCGGATAATCTGCATAGGTGATCTTACCATTGTCTACGGAAAAATTTGCAGTAATGGCCGGCATTGATTTTTCGTTGTATGTACCCTTGACGAATCCATCGAATCCCACGGTGCCGGAAGCAGTGATACCATCAAGATATTCCAGGTAAACTCCGGGAATGAGTGACAACACACTACGCAGATCGATCTCTTTTCCGGCATAAGTGATGTCCATGTCAATATCCTCCTCTGGCATACTTACAAAACCGTTAAAGCCAAGGGCAAAATCATTCAGTGCAACTCGATTTTCTTTGAAAGTAAACTTCATATTGGCCAGATCCATAGCCATAGTGATATCTGCCGAAAGGCTTTTGCTGGTAATGTATTCATCACCATCATATCCCAGATAAAACCGATCCACCGTGGTAGTGGTGATCATATCAAAGATGTCCTGACCAAAATCCCCGGTACCCTCATGATTAAGCCCCACCAGAATGGTGTAAAAAGGAATTGAAAGGTCATCATATAAGATATTGGCATCATTGATGATCCATTTTCTGATACCTATCTCTAATGGTTTTCCGGATTCAGTATCTGCTTCAGGGGTTTCTGGTGCGGTGCCGGTGTCTTTTATGATATCATAATTCGCACTTCCATCTTCCAACACATATATTTTAATGTCCGGCTGATCTAACCTCACACTAACTATGTCGATCTTATCTCCTGAGATTACTGACATAATATCAAGTGTGATCTCGAAATTATTTACATCCAGCAAAGTATCTCCTTCAAACTGATTGATCCCTGCTACTCCAAATTCCCCGACAGAAGCTGTGATATTTGGAAAATTTTTGAACAGAGTAACGCCAAAAGCATCCGGATTATAATACACATTAGCATTTACACTGGCGGCGATCTCTTTGTCTATGGCTGCTCGAATATCATCTTTAAAAATGATGGGCAGCAAAACAGCGGCTAATAAGAGCAAAACAATGAGAGAACCTATCGCAATGAAAATCTTCTTCATGACTGATTAATTATGGTACCAAAGTACAGAATATACGTGATTTGAATGAGCACAGATCACTGATCTTTTTGAGTATTAACGGCTGATTAACATGAACCGTTATTTTGATAGTGTAACAAAAATATCTTCTAATTGCAATTTTACTGAACGCGTCCCCGACTCGAGAATTTTGTAAACAAGGCCGGGGGTTTCGGGGTCATTAAATAGCATTAAACTGTCATTTTGCACTTTCCACACCAGTTTGTGATGGATCGTATCCTCGGAAAAGATACATCCGCTGTAGCCGTATCCATCGATGGTGATACTATCCTGCTCAATTAAGAATTTTCCCTTCATGGTAAAATCAAGTTGGTCGGAAAGGCCGGGATAACCGGCAGGATCAGTTTCCCAGGTGGCATCCCAGTGTCCCATGAGATTATTGGCCTCACTGTCTTCGGAAACACAGGAAAGCCATACACCCGACAAACCCATGGTCACAATAAAGACAAATTTTCTAAACGTCATTTATGCTATAAATACTTTAATACTTTATCGATCAGCCATTTACGCCATCGTGTATATGGAGGATAAAGCAATTTCGCCATTGTGAAACCTACCGTTTGCTTTAAGACCGATTTCTTATTCGAAAACGTTAAAAAACCATCTCTTCCGTGTCCCTTGCCAAAGCCGCTACTATTGACGCCCCCAAAAGCAAGTCCGGGATGCGCAAACTGGATCACTACATCATTGATCACCATTGTCCCGGAGGAGGTATTCTTTCTGATCATTTCCTGGTGTGATCTGCTCCTGCTAAATAAGTACAAAGAAAGCGGTTTTGGGTGATTATTAATATAATCTATCACTTCTTGAAGCCTGGTATACTTCAGAACAGGGAGGACTGGTCCAAATATTTCTTCCTGCATGATCAGCATCTCATCTGTTGGGTTCTCAAGTACCACGGGACTCATTTTCCTATTTTCGGTCTCCATCCCGACCTCATGTTTCTTAGCACCTGATTTCTCAGCCTGATCTATCATCTCTTTCAATCGATTATAATGAGTTTCATTGACAATTCCTGTATAATCTCCCTTAGGATAGGCGGCCTGAGCATGGTCCAGAAGCAGTTTGAGAAACTCGTCATAAACCTTTGCCTGAATAAGCAGATAATCAGGGGCAACACAGGTCTGACCAGCATTGAGCCATTTGCCCCACGCAATCTTTTGTGCGGCATCCTTGAGATGGGCTGTTTGATCAATGATGGTTGGCGACTTCCCTCCCAATTCCAGGGTGACAGAGCTTAGATTCCTGGCAGCTGCTTCCATCACGATCTTGCCAATACGCTCACTTCCGGTAAAAAAGATATGATCAAAGGGAAGCTGAAGCAGGTGTTCCGCAACTTTCCCGTCTCCCTCAGCCACCCAGCCAAGATCCTCTTCAAATAATTCATCAACCATACGCCTGATTAGGGCAGAGGTTGCCGGGGTATATTCCGAAGGCTTCAAAATGAAAGTATTACCAGCGGCAAGTGCTGATACTACCGGACCGATGGCCAGATTAAAAGGGTAATTCCAGGGAGAAATGATCAGACAAACTCCTTTTGGCTCATAAATATGATAAGCAACAGATCCTAGAAATGTGATTGGCGTTGTTGCATACTCTTTCCTGGTCCACCAATTAAGATTACTTATAGCCTCCCTTATTTCTGTTAAAACAGTATATATCTCAGTAAGATCTGTTTCTGCATCGGACTTCATCAAATCCTGATGTAATGCCTGATGCAACGCCCCCCTGTGCTGCAAGATCCATTTTTCAAGTTTTAGAAGCCTCTTCTTCCTTGCTTTGTAATTCTCACTTCGAAGAATAGACGCCTTGCAACGTTGCTTTTCAAATACTGAACGAAAACTTTTCATCAAAAAATTAACAATTTGTTAATATTGAAACTAATACATAACATTGGCGTAATATTATAATATAATTATATTAATTTCGATTAGGAAATTACCTTGAAAATACTACTCATCATATGGTCATTGGCGTTGCTCTCCACCCGAAGCTTCGGTCAGGGAGAATTTCACTCTACGTTCGAGTCAAATGCTTTTGAATCCCATGACCCGTTGCAAATAATAATCTCCAGTCAGCCAGCAGTAGATCAAACTAAATTTAATGAGATTACCGGAGAATTGGATGACCTGGTGGATAAGCTTATGACTAAAAGGGACGCTTACGACAACGATGACTCATTTCTTGAATGGGCTTTTTATTACGTTCACCGAAAAAAACTCGGGTGGTATGAAAATTATGTTTCCTTCAGCGATATTTTCATAGGTAAAAAATACGATTGCCTTACCGGTACAATTTTGTATGCGTATTTACTGGATCGCCTTGAGTACAAATTCTCCATCTATGAACTTGATTATCATATATTCGTTGTGGTGCATTTGCCCCATCAGAACGTGCTACTGGAGGCAACCGATCCACTGAATGGTTTTGTCAATGACAGCACTATGATTCATGAACGCATGGAACAATTCCTGGCAGATGGCAATAGCATCATCGACATCAAAGGTGTGGGAGAGAAAAAATCAGACTCACATGCCGTTAAAGAAACAGCAAATCTTCAAACATTGGCAGGTCTTCAGTACTTCAACCTTGCGGTAAAGGCTTTCACAGAAAATAATTACTCTGACGCTCATTCAAACATCATCAAAGCAGAGCAACTTTATCCTTCTCAACGGATAAAAAGTGTGAAGGAATTAATGCTTAGCGCCTTATAAAGCTTCAAGAATCTTAAATTCTACCCTTCTGTTAAGTTGCCTGTTTTCCGGAGTATCATTAGGAACCTTTGGTTGATTCTCACCGTATCCCACAGCGACCACACGATCTTTTGCTATTCCATTGGAAATAAAGAAGTCGTAAACTGCCTTGGCTCTCCGTTCCGACAGGCCTTTGTTATATGCATCATCACCGGTAGAGTCGGTATGACCGGCTATTTCAATCTTTTTGATCTCTCCTTCTTTTAAGAGCTCAAGTGCCTTGTTCAATTCAGAATAAGAGGAAGTTTTCAGCACCGCCTTGTCAAAATCAAAGAAAATATTGTTCAGGACTATTGCCGCACCTGTCTCAATCTTCGTCAACCCTAAAGCAGTTGAAATAGTATCTGAAGCTGTAATGTCATTGAAATCAAAATTTGATCTCTCGGACAGATATCCTTCCCGATCCACTGAGATGCCATATCTCGATCCACCTCGTACAACAAATTTATAGTTTCCTTCCTGATCAGTCTCTGTAGCCGTGATGAACACTCCATCAGGTAACCTTTCCAAAGTGACTCTGGCATTTGCCACGGGGCCGTTCTCGTCGGTGACCTGACCGACCAAAGTAACCAGGTAATCGCTTGGTTGGGCCTCTTCAAGAAGATGTTCCATGGAAGCCAGGTAGGGACTGTCATCTGTCAGGAATAAGTCGTCCGCTTTGAAACGGAAGATATCCGTATCATCATCGATCGTGCCTCTCGAGAAATATATGTGTCTCCCTGTGGAGGGGATACTGAAATACTGGTCATCGCTAGGTGTGTTGAGTCCTGATCCGAGATTTTCAGGCAGTGACCACTTCGTCCATGAATCGTCCAGCCTCAGAGCAACAAAAATATCTGACCCTCCGTAACCACTGATCCCATTGGTGGAATAATAGAGTGTTCGTCCATCGGTTCCCAGGAAGGGTGCGATATCCGCTCCGGCGGTATTGATGTCGCCACCCAGGTTTTTTGGTTCACTCCAAACCTCGCCCTGTTTGAAGGAAACATAAAGATCACGCCCACCAAAGCTATCATCTCTCTCTGCTGAAATGACCAGGGCTTCGCCGGATGGATCCAGAAAGAAGTCTGTCTTTGGTGAATAATTATATTCATTGACCACCTCCAGCGATACAGGTTCGGTGAAACTACCATCCGCCTGACGCTTAGCCATAGATACGCCATTGTACATTCTGCCCCGCTTTCCATACCTGTTACCCAGGATCAGCACTTCTTCACCATCAATGACTGAAATTGAACTGATAAAATTAGGTCCTTCTGTGTTAAGCGGTGGTCCGATATTGACTGCAGGTTTCCACTCTCCGGTCTCCTCATCCAGCTCAGACAACCAGATGTCTTCTCCATCATTGATCCCTCCTGTATTGTCCGGGTGGTATTTTCTGCTGAAGTATAACCTTTTTCCGTCCGGAGAAATGAGCGGACTATGCTCAACATAGGAGCTATTCACATTGGTACTTAGTTTTTCTGCCTGCAGGTCATTGTTCACATTGGCTGCCAGATCAATCAGTACACTGATAGGAATATTACTGCTGGATATCCCGATCGCATCAATACTGTTATATCCCGGTACTGTTTCTCCATCAATGACTACTTTGATGGCCTGGATGTCATAGGCAGGTTCGTCGAAAAATAGATTAAGCAGCCTACTTTCAAGTGGAATAGATCTGGGAGTGAGCTCAAAGAGCAGGTATTCATTATAATCGCGGTCATAGGCGATGATCTGTTTTACTGCACCGGGATTCTCAGACTCAGCTATGGCCACCTGCCTCGCCTTGAAGGGCTGATCAAACGCAACCATGATGAAATCCTCCTTATCATCCTTTTTCGGTCTCCAGGCATTTGGATTACCTCCTCCGGCTGGCAGAACATTAGGTTTATGCAGTGCCTGCATGGCTGAATATTCCAATGCGGAATACTCTGAAGATACATCGATGACTTCTGATCCCCATACAACTGTTTCCTGAGCCTGAAGGATGTACCCCATGCTCAAAAAAGCGATGATCATTAAAATACTTTGCTTCATTGCGGAATGTTAATTTCTTATGATTCTAACCTCTACCCTTCGGTTTCTGGCCTTGGCCTCGTCTGTGCGATCGGTAGATAGCGGAACTGTCCCCCCAAACGCCTTTGTCAATACCCTTCGCTTTTTGACCCCCTTTGACTCCAGGTAATCCTTCACAGCTTCAACTCTCGATTCCGAAAGCTTCATGTTTGCTTCTTCATTTCCTTCAAAGTCCGTATGACCTTCCAGCTGAATGATCACATTGGGCCTGTCATTGAGCCACACCACCAGCTGATCCAGCTCCTGGTAAGAGCTTGAACTGATCTGGTCGCTCCCCCTTGAAAAGATTAGGTTTTCCAGCGTAATCAGCTGAACCTCAGAATCAGGACTCATCATAAAATTCCTGATCTTCTGTTCATCTTCATCGGGATCATCAATTTCGACCTGTGTATTGATGGTTTCGTAACCTGTGGCCTTCACGGTGAAATTATATGTGATGCCGCGGATCAAATAAAACTCATAAGTACCGTCTGGCTTTGATTTTGTGAGGCCCATATCATCATAATAGGGCAGCTTTTCATATGAAATGATGGCAGAAATTGCGGCTGAATCCTTACTACTCAGCACCGAACCATTTAATCTGACGTAGGAGGCAGCAATGTTCTGACTACTTGAAAGGAATGGCAGTGAAAGACAAACTAGACAAAATAATAACCTGGACATTCAATAAGCTAAGTGATTAGGTACCAAAATAACTTAATTTCACATTAAATCTGAAATATTAGTTAGAATAAGCCACCAGGGTGTGAAATCTCTCCATTAATTAACCGGAATTTGCGCTAATAAATGCTGCTGCCCTGGCACTTCGATCTTTTCTAACCGGTCCATAATGACATTTTTGGTATGCAGAAAATCGATCTTCTTCCCAGGGTCAATCGGTTCGGAGGGGGGGAGATCAACTTTTAAGGCATCCACCTGCCTTCCGTTTTTCCAGAACCTGAAACATACATGCGGTCCATTGGCCAGTCCTGTCTGACCCACATATCCGATGGTCTGCCCTTGCTGTACGGTAGCACCCGGCCTGATACCTTTTGCTATTCTGGACATGTGCAGATATTGAGTGGTGTAATTACTATTATGCCTTATCTTCACATAATTGCCATTTCCGCCATGATACCGTGCTTCCAGGACCACTCCATCTCCTACAGTTCTGATTGGTGTGCCGGTTGGCGCAGCATAATCCGTGCCCAAATGTGCCCGGTAGCTTTTTAGAACAGGATGATATCTTCGGGGGTTATACCTTGAGGTTATTCTGTAATAATTTAAAGGAGACCTGAGAAACGTCTTTCTGAGACTGTTTCCTTCCTCGTCAAAGTAGTCAGTATCGCTACCCTGATTGTATTTAATGGCATAATACTCTTTATCAAAATGCTTGAAATAGGCCCCTTTGATCTCTCCCACGTCTATTACTTCATCTCCGACTCGATATTCTTCATAGATCACTTTGAATTCATCGCCTTTTTGTATCCTGAAGAAATCTACCTGCCAAGCAAAAATATCAACCAGCTTACCGACAAGTATTAACGGGGCATCATTTTCCAATATAGACTCGTAGACAGAAGTAGTAATCGTCGCGGCCATGGTTTTTTCCTCAATAGTGACCGGTCGGTCTTCTTTGTACACATAAACAGAGTCAGTAAGGTTAAAGACCACATAATGCGTGGGATCCGGCTCATAAATGAATTGTCGGGCTGTCTTTAGACTATCTTTTTCGTGAATGATGGTGAACGGGTCATTGGCTTTTAGATACCTTACATCAAAAACCCCCTTGCTGGCCTGAGCCACGCGATAGATCTTCTCATTATCTGTATTGTAGGCAGAAAGAATCTCTGCAAGGCTCTGACTCCATCTGATCTTGGAGGTAGCAACTTCAAAGGAATCAATGGGTATACCATACAGTAATGTAGGCTCTACTTCAAAATCTATGGTGTCAGATTGCGTTAGCTCTTGGCTTAATTGTTCTTGTTCTTTCTTTTCGCATGAAAAGAACCATAGGCCCATTAGAACAGTAATGGCGGTGAAATTCAGGGTCTTTCGCAACATTTCATTTTTAGTTTTTAGCCAGATTTCGGTGGTTTCTGTATTCTTCCAGGCTCGAATCTAAAAACTTTGCAAAGTTATCAATATTCAGGTCATAGGCTGTGGGATCTGCCAATAGTTTTTCATCCGGGCTTAGAATCACATAGTAAGGCTGTGCATTGTTGTTGAACCGTGTGATCTGAAAGTCGGCATTCTGTTTCCCAATACTTTTCTTTATCCTTCCATCATATTCGGATTCATACCACTCAGATTCAGGGAGTTCAGTCTTATCATCGACATAAAGTGCCAGCAAAACAAAATTTTCCCTGAGTCTATTAAGTATCCCCGGATCCGACCATACACGTTGTTCCATCTCCCTGCAGTTCACACAACCATGTCCTGTGAAGTCAATAAAAACCGGTTTGTCAAGCTTTTTGGCGCAGCTGAGTGCCTGATCGTAATCAAAATAGCCATGTAAGCCGTGCGGCCATTCCAGTAAGTTGGCATGCTTTGGCTCTTCACAAATGGCTTCATTTTCCGAACCGGGAAGCCCACCGTCACTGTTTTCCCTGATCACACTTACCAGATTAAAGTCATGGGTAGTCAATGGAGGTAAGTATCCTGCCAGGGCTTTCAGTGGTGCACCAAACATGCCCGGGATCAGATAGGTCACGAAGGAAAAAGTAATGATTGCCAGAATAAGCCTCGGAACTGATGTGGTTGTGACGTCACTATCACCTGGTAATTTGATCTTACCCAGCAAATAAAATCCCATCAATGTGAAAATGACAATCCAGATTGCCAGGTAGACCTCTCTGTCCAAAATGTGCCAGTGATAAGCCTGGTCAGCAATACTAAGAAACTTAAAAGCCAGGGCTAATTCCAGAAAACCCAGTACTACCTTCACTGAATTGAGCCAGCCACCCGATTTAGGAAGCTTTTGCAATGCACCCGGGAAAAGCGCGAATAAAGAAAATGGAATCGCAAAGGCAGCCGAAAAAGCAACCATGCCCAGCACAGGCTTTACCGAAAGCTGACCGGCCGATTCAACGAGTATACTGCCTACAAGTGGTCCTGTGCACGAAAACGAGACCAGCACGAGGGTCAGTGCCATAAAAAACACACCAATATAACCCCCTTTATCACCCAGCTTATCCACACTGTTGACCCATTTATGAGGCAGGTTGATCTCAAATAGGCCAAAAAAGGACAATGCAAAGACGACAAATACCAAAAAGAAGATCACATTGGGTACCCAGCCGGTTGCAAGATCATTGGCTACTTCAGGTCCCATGAACGGGGCAACAATGAAACCAATAAGGCTGTAGATCAGAATGATCGAAAAACCATAAAACAGGCTATTCTTTATGCTGCCCTTTTTGTTTTGGTTCTTTCCGGTGAAGAATGTGACCGTCATCGGGATCATTGGGAAGACGCATGGTGTAAAAAGAGCTGCCAGTCCAGCCAGAAAGGCAACCAACATGAAAGATCCCAGGGCGTAGGGATCGGTAGATCCTCTTTGCTTTAGCAGTCCGACTTTTTCCGGAGGTGCTGAGACCTTATTGCTTCCGGAGGTTGGCTCAGTCTGTGGTTCCTTTTTTTTTGAGGTCAGTTCAAATGGTTCATCGAAGGGAATGCATTTTCCGTCGACATCTGAGCAGACCTGGTAGGTGTAATATCCTGAAATCAGATAATCAGCCTCATTGAGGACTGCCTTTTGAATGAACTGGCCGGTTTCCTTAAAGTACGTATACTCTCCCTCCCATAAAGAATCGTACTTTCTACCTGGATCAATCGGCTCAATATCTCCGATCAGGGTATAGGATTCATCCTCCACGAATTCGAACTCCGTAACCATGGGTCCAAGGTCAGGATCAAAATCCGAAGAATACAGGTACCATTTGTCATCTATCTCTACATCAAATACAATGGATACCGTATCCCCTGCAACCGCTCCTCCGGGCTGTAATGTCACCGTCCATTGAGCAGGCTCCAGTACCTGTGGCAGTGACAGGAATGGAGTCATCCAAAAAATCAGATATAAAGAGAGTTTGCTCAGTCGGATCATTGCTGATTGCTTTCGCTAAAGAACTGATAAAAATAAATTATGGTTTCAATCCCTTTATAGAAGTTGAATAACCCGAAGTGTTCGTTCGGTGAATGAATGGAATCTTCATCCAGACCGAATCCCATCAAAATAGGATCGACCTTCAGCTCTTTTTGGAAAAGTGCAACGATTGGAATGCTCCCTCCTTCAAAAGCAGGCACCGGCTTTTTGCCAAAGGATTTTTCAAAAGCCTGGCTGGCAGCCTGATAAGCCGGGGAATCAAATGGTACGACCGCAGCTTCTCCACCATGTAGGGGTTTTACCTTCACCTTCACAGCGTCCGGAGCAATGGACTTAAAGTGTTTCTCAAAAAGACTGGTGATCTCCCGGTTATTTTGATCAGGTACCAGACGCATGGAGATCTTTGCGTGAGCCCTCGACGGTAACACAGTTTTGGCCCCCTCTCCGATATAACCTCCCCAGATACCATTCACATCAAGGGTGGGACGAATTCCTACACGTTCCCTGGTTGTGTACCCTTCCTCTCCCCATACGGCTTCAATGTTCAGATCTTTCTTGAATTTATTTTCATCGAAAGGCGCTTTTGCCATTTCCTCGCGTTCCTTCCCGTCATATGTTTTCACCTTGTCGTAAAAGCCGGGAATGGTAATTTTCCCCTGGTCATCATGCAATGAAGCAATCATTTTACTCAGGACATTGATCGGATTGGCAACTGCACCGCCATACGTACCCGAATGAAGGTCCCGGTTCGGGCCGGTGACCTCTACCTCCACATAGCTCAGCCCCCTGAGGCCTACAGTGATGGAGGGGTCCTCATTGCTCAAAATGGCTGTGTCAGAAATCAGAATGACATCCGCACTCAGCAGGGATTTCTGTTCTTTGATAAATACTTCCAGCCCATCAGACCCCACTTCCTCTTCACCTTCTATCATGAATTTAACATTGCATTTGAGCTCCCCGGAATTGTTCAGCGCTTCAAAAGCTTTGACATGCATGTACATCTGGCCTTTGTCGTCACTGGATCCCCGCGCATAGATCTTCTCATCTTTAATTACCGGCTCAAAGGGTGGACTATCCCAAAGCTCGAGCGGATCAGGTGGCTGAACATCGTAATGTCCGTAAACCAGAACGGTAGGAAATGATTTGCTGATGATCTTCTCTCCATAAACAATGGGATGGCCTCCCGTCTCAAATATCTCCGTTCTGGCTGCTCCGGCTTTTTCCAGACTTGATCTCACATATTCAGCAGCTTTACGAACGTCATTTTTGTGCCTGGAATCTGCGGATACAGAAGGAATGCGGAGTAACTCAAATAATTCATCTAAAAAACGATCCTTGTTAGCTTCAAGGAATTGTATCGATGCCATTATAAATAATTAAAATTCAGATTGTTAAAAACCAAAACCATCATCTCGCTTTTCGATAGTTTCTACATTTTCTTCTTGCTCAAAGCTTACGTCCCCGGGTACTTTCAGATTGTACGGGGTGGTAATATCATAATATTTCTGACGAAAATCGTTCACAAATTTCAATGTTTCTGCCACATCTCCCTCAATGATGACCATCTCACCTGGTTTGGCCTTTCCATAGTTAGACTTGGAGCTTACCGACCTGTTAAAATTAGCATTGGAAGAATAGAGCAATAATGTACCCGCCTGGTAACTTAAAAAGTACCAGAGTCCCGGTGCTGCCTGTATGAAAATGTTCATCACATCATTGTTAGCTGCATCTTTCTTAAATTCCATAAATCCGTCAAACTTACCATTGATATCCGACTTCATCACATTGGAAATTCCGATTTTACTGGTGTTGTACCAGGCGCCATGTTGATCAGACCATTTCATTTTAACTCCGGAAATGACCAGTGGCTTCAAGAGGTTTTCTGAAAGTTCATAGAGGGGCACATAGTCCTTCAGGCTTGCCGTTTCATATTTCTTAGCCAATGGATCACTGGTCATATTGGCCAGTTTATAGAGCATTTCCAGGGAGAGATCATTGGCCGGTGCAAATCCCAGCCGGGTAGCCATATCCACCAGGTCATCCGCCATAATCTCCAGAAATCCTTCAATGTTGGGGGCGGAAACGGTCATAAATGCATCTGCCTGATAGGTATTTTCGCTAGCATTTCCTGCACCAAGTACTGCCGCATCTATCGTCACATCTTTGGTGAGGGAGTTAAAGAAATTGACCTTGCCTTCGAAGATAACATCCTTGGTTTCGTCATCATAAGTCAACGTGTAACCGGCGTAGCTCTCCCCCGAACTTTTTGGAGCAGTCTCAATTTTGAAATAATGGTGTGCTGTATCATAGCCCAACAATCCCTTCGGATAGAAAAAATCTTCATCAGAAGGAGATTTTCTCTCTTCGACAAAGGTAGTATATAGCTTGCCCCTCAGATCAAAATGCAACCCGGCGATAAGCGGGGTTTTATCATCAAATTGCGCGCGTTCGAAGTCAATTTTGATAGCTGTCTGCTCATCAGTCCTTTTATACTCTATCCATTTATCGTATCCTGGCCTGTTGAGGTCAATTTTGACAGCTCCGTCCAGCTCCAGGGCCTGCTTGTAGGCAAACATCTGAACAGAGCCCTTGTAAAAAAATCCGGGTGATATGATCAACTGTTGCTCCTCGGGCACATCGCCTTGCGATACGGTCATGAGTCGCTTCTCCTGGTCACTGATTTTTACATTTTTAAGCTCAAACTGATCAAATACGATGTCAAATGTATCTCCCAATGCGAACAGTTCATAGATGGCACTTCCTTCAAATTTGTTCCTTGACAATATCTTGATATTACCATCTTTGAATCGATGATATCCATTCAATGTGTCTATGATGATTCGCGCATTGTTGAATGGCTGCAGCTCCGCATATTCCAGAATGGTAGTCTGATTATTTTCAGGTATGATCCTGGCGTCGGCCACGGTAATGTATGGGATCCCTTTGATCTGCAGCTCTGAGGTATTGATGTCATAAATGGCCTCAGTGCCATAAAAGGCAAGGCTGTCTAGTTCCTTCCTTGTGGTGTAAAAATAAGAGTCTTCCAAAGGCACATTTGCGGGCTTGGTCATGGTCACCACGGAATCTTCCAAATCCCAGACCGCATTGGTTATTGAGGTCTTCATCTGGGCATAGGGAAAGGATACTGCTGCCACACCGCTCACCTCCGGACGAATTGTTGCTTTATTCAGATTCAGATCAAAATCCAACCTGACATCATCGCCCAGCATGGCCGGGGTTGTCGCATTTTTAGAGAATACCTCGAAATGCGCATGCCTCGCGGAATAAGAATTTTCCTTGAACGAGAGTGAATTTGATTCAGACCTTGAACCCCTGGTCTCCAATACACCGGATCCAAACACCCCGCCCGAAGTAATGTTGGCCTCTCCGTCCAGCGTAGCTGTCCCCTGATAAAACTGGAAAGGTTCCGCAACATTCTTAAGGTACATACTGTCTTTTCTTGGCAGCCAATCCATGATAAATGGACCAAGAACGGCCTCAGGATAGCTGGCCCCGTTTACATTTCCGGGATTGATCCGACCTCCGGACCCGTAGGATGTGACAGAATCCGGATAATAGATAAAGTCATCCGAATAGATGGTTGTTGTAATGAAGTCAATTTGTCCGCCACCTCTGATCCCTTTATTAGACAAAGTGATTTTCTCATAGGTTTTGGCCGCGGTCCCATATAAATTGTAGCCTTCTCGTGGTATTTGGTGCTCAAACCCGAGTGACTGGTCTGGCATGATATGGAGCGTTTCCTGAAAATCAGGGAATATTCCTCCAGAGTTGAAAGTGCCTTCAAAAGAAATGCTCCCGCCATCTTTTCTTTCCGTGCTATCCATCTGAAAAGGGGGCACAATGAACCGAACAGATTTATCATAGGCCCCATTAAGGACTTCCGGCCCGTCGAAATAAACCACTGATTCTCCATCAGTGGACAGATATGGGTATGAATTATTTTCTTTCAATCCTGATTTGTTTCCAGGCTCATCCAGGAACAAGGTGCCGGAGCTTTCATTCAGGTGATTGCTCAGCGCAGTTCTTTCAGGACCCCCTTCGGCTTTGAGTGAGTCAGGCATTGGGATATCTATTCTGATCGAATCAATGCTTGGCATCCGGATGAGAAACTCATCATATACAAAATCGAAATCCTTCCCCTTGTACTGAAAATCACCGGCTGCAACCATTCCATCAAACTTCAGATCTTTCCCCTTCAGGATGGTAACTACACTGCTATCCGGCTCAATCCTCACATCATAATTAGAGGTGAGGTAAAACTTCTGCACTCCCCTTACCAGGATCTCACCATCTTTGATGTCCCACGTCATGTTGGGCACATCAGATTTCAGAGAGGGTATTTTCAGGTTATCATAGTCAGCTTTTTTAGCACCGGCTTCATAATAGTGAAATGCCCGGTCATTCAATTTCACTTTTCCACTCCCCGGATCATATTCAGCAAAACCATATTGTTTCAGCAGCTTCATAGCTCCCTTCACCTGATTCAGCGGGATCTTAAACTCACTTACTAGCTCTTCCTGATTGAATTCGGTGATCCCGTACTTTTTGGCATAAAAAACACTCGTCACAATGGGATTAAACTGGTAGAGTCCACCGAGCTTATGTAGCCGCTCCATGTTGAAATACCTGTCCGATTCCGCAGTGGCAACAATCCATTCTTTACCATTCAAAATAGAAAGATTCAAAGAGTCTGATTTCATGTCCCATTTGATGATGTCCACATTCAGATTCATATCAAAATAAGTCGACTGAAAAGGAGTCACATTAAAGTCATCCGTACGATAAGCTACCAGCTGCTCAGTACGCTGATCATACTTAAGATTGACCGATGGATGAAACACGGAGTCCGAACCATGTAATATGCTCATTCTGCCGGATGCACAGGTCACGACAGAATCTTCGAAAACAAACTCCTCTGACCGCACTGTAACCGAATTTCCCTTTCCATCCAGGATCTGAAGTAAACCGGGCTCCCTGGAAACAGCCGTTCCGTAAAGCTTGTTGCCACTCAATTTGATGCCTCCGGTATATTTTACCTTACCACCAGGAAAATTCCATTTCACATCGGCATGATTGGAGGTGAATGTAGGTTGAGGACTTAATGTTCCCTGCTTTCGCGGTATGCTGTAGAAAGTAAATACACCCTCTATAGGCTTATCAAGTGCAGGAAATGTAATGCTTGCGTTGGGAGTCCAGAAATGTGAACGATCAGCTTTGATCTGAAATTCTCTTAGAGAGACCACAGCTCCCGCAAATTGTTTGTTTTGTGGCGGCCAGTTAATCACAGCCCTACTACCCGCCAGAATTCTGCTTTTGAGTAGGAAATAGCCCGAAAACTCTCTGATCAGGAGTGAATCATAGGGCGTCACAATTACCATCCCATTATTTAACAGATCAATTACCGGGCCTTCGACTTTTGGGTGCTGGTATCTCATCTGCTTTTCCTGCAGATAGTTGTGTGTAGCTCCTTCAATGACTGTCCTTTGAGGCTTTTGTTCCTCCACAGGAGCTGTTTCCTGCTCCGTTGTTCCCCAGCCATCCGATGAGCCCCAGGAATCATTGTTACCCCAGGAATCATTGTTGCCCCAATCATCGTCCCAGGAATTGCCGGAACCCCAGGAATCCGTGGATCCGAATGCATTGTTGTCCGGTGTTTCGGGTTCTTCCACCTGAGGGGGGAATACCTCCTCTTCAGATTCCTCCGGTGGAGTTTCTATTTCAGGCTCACCTTCCAGGACCCTGAATTGATAGGGGCCATTGTCAACGGTAATATCAAGGTTTTTCGTATGGGCGATGATCTTCCTCGCCATAAACATGCTCAGACCTAAAAGGAAATTGGTGTATTCCTCCCGATTCATTTCCTTCACCATCTGGTCATTGATCTCAAGGAGGTTGGTAAGCTGGGAGCGATCGAGATGGGCCTGAGAATTGGCATAGGCCAGGTAAGTAAAATAATACCAGAAGTGCGGGTACTCATAATACCCCTTCTTTTCCATCTGAATGGCTATAGAAACGATCTTATCGCGATGCGCTCCGGTTAAATTTCCCCTCCAGGCCTCAGTGAAGTCATAGGCGACCTTACTGGCGGCTTCTGTTCCCCGGTTATTGATCACCCTCAGGGCCTGATTGAAAAACAGGGTGTCATTCTCAGAAAAATACTGGGATTTTCCGGGAATTGAAAGCAGGAGAACTAATCCTACCGTCAGAAAAACCTTTAACACCTGTCGCATCAAAAATAAATTTAACCTAAATCGTTAAGATTTGACTTTTTTCATGGCCAGTACAGCCCAATTGTTCCTGTTTTTCTCAAAACAAATTTCCAGACCATTTGATTTCGCCGAATCCAGCAGGACGCTTATATCATCAGCATAAAAACCACTCATCAACAAATGACCACCAGTTTGTAATCTTATGGAATAATCCTTCATTTGATCAAGCAGAACATTCCTGTTGATATTAGCCAGTATAATGTCAAACAGGTCTTTTTCGCTCACCTCTTCAACACCAGACAATCTCAAATCAATGTTTTCACAGTGATTTAACGTAAAATTCTCCCGGCTATTTTCAATACACCATTCATCAATGTCAATCGCTGTGATATGACTTGCTCCAAGTTGATGTGCAAGAATTGAAAGTACCCCTGTTCCGCAACCAACATCCAGAACCCGCTTGCCCCTGTGATCTATCGCTAACTGCGCTTCGAGAACCTGTGACGTTGTGGCATGATGACCTGTACCAAAAGACATTTTGGGGTTGATCCTCAGATGATGTTTGTATCCGGGTGGAAAGTCATGAAAAGTGGCCCCGATAAATATCTGATCAGAAATAGCTACCGGATCGTAATGCTTTTCCCATTCTTCATTCCAGTTGACCTGTGGGATTTCTGCGAAAGAAAAGTCTACACCATACCTGTGCATCAGCCGGCTAACCGCCCGCTCATCCCATTGAGATTCCGGACAGGCAGCCAACAGCCCGTTTTCCTGCTCCTCAAAAGAATCGAAATCGAGCAATGCCAGCTCAGCAATTAAGATCTCGCCTAGCTCAGGCGCGCAGATGATCTTCAGCTGGACGAAATTCAAGGGCTCAGAATGATTTGGCGATATCCGTGAAATCACGGGACTTCAGGCTGGCACCACCGATCAGGCCGCCATCCACATCAGCACAGGCAAATAATCCATTTGCATTTGCGGGTTTCACGCTGCCTCCATAAAGGATTGAGATGGAATCAGCGGTCTGCTGACTGTATTTTTCGGCAAGTAACCGCCTGATGTATGCATGCATTTCCTGTGCCTGTTCATCGGAAGCGGTTACTCCCGTTCCTATCGCCCAGACAGGCTCATAAGCAATCACTACTTTTTTGATATCCTCCTCGGAAAGATTAAATAAAGCCCCTTCTATCTGTTTTTTATTGAGGTCAAAGTGCTTTTCCGCTTTGCGAACTTCCAGCTTTTCACCACAGCAAAAAATGGGCGTCATACCAAAATCCAGCACCTTTCTCACTTTTTTGGCCAGCAGGGCTTCATCCTCCCCAAAATATTCACGTCTTTCACTGTGTCCGACCACCACGTGAGTTACACCACACGACTGCAACATTTCCGCAGAAATCTCACCGGTAAATGCACCGTTGTCTTCGTGGCTGACATTCTGAGCTCCTAAAAATATATTTTTTGCCGGGCCGATCAGTTTTTTTACTCCTGTGATGTGAAAATACGGTGGGATCAGTATCACCTGAACCTCTGAGCTTACCTCGGCATTCACCATATTGATCACTTCGGAGGCCAATTGCTGACCCGTGACCAGGTTTGTATTCATTTTCCAGTTGCCTGCGGCTATCTTTTTTCTCATGTTTTAACTTTATCTTTTAAATAGTTAGCTGTGTGATTATCGGCTAATTTAACCATATCCTCAGGTAATCCGGCAAAAGTCACATTACCTCCCTGCAATCCCCCCTCCGGACCCAGGTCGATGATCCAGTCTGCATTTTTAATAATTTCCATGTTGTGCTCAATGATCACCACTGAGTTGCCTTCATTCACCAATGAATTGATGGCATCCAGCAGCTTTTTGATATCATGAAAATGAAGCCCCGTCGTGGGTTCATCAAAAATGAATAAAAAGTGGTCATTGGAATGGCTTTTCCCCTTCCCAAGAAATGATGCCAGCTTCACCCGCTGCGCCTCTCCACCGGAAAGTGAGTTTGACGATTGTCCCAATTTTACATATCCAAGGCCAACATCAAACAATGGCTGGATCTTATTGGTAATGGCTGCCTTACCTTTAAAAAACTCGAGGGCCTCCTCCACCGTAAGATCCAGCACCTCGGCAATGTCCTTCTCTTTGTATTTCACGTCAAGAACCTCTTTCTTGAATCGTCTTCCCCTACAGTTTTCACACTCGAGGTGGAGATCCGCCATGAACTGCATCTCGATCTTTACGGTTCCTTCACCTTCACAAACTTCACAGCGACCACCATCCACGTTAAAGGAAAAGTGCGCCGGCTTAAATCCATTTTTAATGGCTGTCTGCTGCTGAGAAAACAGCTGCCTGATGGCATCATAAGCTTTCACATAGGTCACAGGGTTGGATCTTGAGCTTTTTCCGATGGGATCCTGATCTACAAATTCTATCTGGGTAACCTTCTTATAATCCCCTCCGATCTTTTCATGCTTTCCTGAAGTTTCTCCGCTGGTCCCCAGCATCTTACCAATGGTAGGGTAGAGGATTTTCTTCACCAGGGTCGACTTTCCCGAACCGCTTACACCCGTAACAACCGTCAGCACTCCCAAAGGGATTTCCACAGTAATATTCTTGAGATTATTTTCTCTGGCACCAACAATTGATAGGGATTGATTCCATTTCCTTCGTCGCTTTGGCAACTCAATGGATTCGATCCCTTTGAGATATTTGGCCGTGTAAGAATCATCATGACCATTTAGTTCGCTCACTTTTCCCTGGAAAACCAGATTACCTCCATGTGTACCCGCAGCCGGACCAATATCAATGATCTGATCAGCTACCTCCATGATCTTTTCTTCGTGCTCCACTACAATTACCGTATTGCCAATATCACGAAGAGAAAGCAATACTTCGATCAGCCGGTCCGTATCCCGGGGATGCAACCCGATACTTGGCTCGTCCAGGATATACATGCTGCCCACCAGGGCGCTCCCCAGTGAAGTGGCCAGCTTGATCCGTTGATACTCGCCACCGGAAAGTGTGCTGGTCAGCCGATTGAGTGTCAGATAGCCCAATCCAACCTTTTGCATGTAGTCCAGCCTGTTGGTGATCTCACCGATGATCCGTCTGGCTACGGATTGCTGATGATCCGATAATTTCAGCTGATCAAAGTAACCCACCAGGTCCTCAATGGGCATTAACACAAGATCCGTAATCGATTTCTCATCAATTTTGACATAGGCCGCATCCTTTCGCAAGCGAGTACCCCTGCAGTCAGGACAGACCGTACGTCCACGATACCTGGAGAGCATCACCCGGTACTGGATCTTATGCGTCTTGGATTCCAGGTAGTCAAAAAAAGCATTGAGTCCCTTGAAATACTCATTGCCTTCCCAAAGCAACTCATACTCCTTGTCTGACAATTCATTGATAGGACGATGGATGGGAAAATCAAACCGGATACCATCCTTAAGTAATGGTCGGAGCCACTTTTGCATCGTTTCGCTTCGCCAGGGGGCAATCGCTCCCTCATACACGGACATATTTGGATCCGGGAATACACGTTCCGGATCTATGCCGAGTATTTTACCAAAACCTTCGCATCGCCGGCAGGCACCATACGGATTGTTGAAACTGAAGAAATTGACACTTGGCTCCTCAAAACGGATACCATCCAGCTCAAAAATATC
This sequence comes from Cyclobacteriaceae bacterium, assembly GCA_965243485.1. Lineage (GTDB taxonomy): Bacteria > Bacteroidota > Bacteroidia > Cytophagales > Cyclobacteriaceae > UBA7330. The sequence goes on from CBDEVP010000001.1 coordinate 1,226,747, forward strand.
TGAGAATTTCCGATCCTCATGATCCAGCACACTAACATGGCAGATCCCTTCACCTTCAAAAAATGCCGTCTGGATCGAATCTGCCAGCCGGTACTGATTTTCCTCCTCCTTCTTTGCCGTGACACGGTCAATCAGAATGTCCAATATGGAATCCTGTGGAATTTCTTTTTCGAGAAGATCGTCGATGAATTCCATATCCCCATTGATGATCACCCGCGTATAGCCTTTACTCAGCAGGATCTTCAGTTCTGATTCCACAGATCGACCTTTTTTGATCTTCAGAGGCGCCGAAATGATTGCTTTTGTGGACTCCTCGAAGGATAAAATGTAGTCCACTACATCCGTCACACTGTCTTTTTTTACCTCCTCACCGCTTTTTGGTGAATAAGTGATCCCGATCCGGGCAAAAAGCAGTTTCAGATAGTCATAGATCTCTGTGGTGGTACCAACTGTGGAACGCGGGTTTCTTGTCAGCACTTTCTGCTCGATGGCAATGGCCGGAGAAACCCCTTTGATGTAATCCACTTCAGGCTTTTCCATCCTTCCCAGGAACTGGCGGGCATAGGAGCTCAGGCTCTCCACATATTTTCTCTGACCCTCCGCAAAAAGTGTATCAAAGGCCAGGGAGGATTTTCCGGAACCAGAAAGTCCTGTGATCACCACCAGCTGATCTCTGGGTATAGCCACACTCAGGTTTTTCAGGTTGTTTACCCGGGCACCCTTGATGACAATAAAGTCCTTCGGATCGTACTGATCAATGTTATTAACCATATCTATACTGAACAAAAAATATGTGGTCGGAGATCTCTTTTAATGGCCTGCAAAATTAGAAATTTAACCCGTGAAGATTTGTATGGTTTGAACAATTCATATATTTTTACGATGATTGGAAAATTAACTTTAAGATAAAACCCTTACAGTATGCAATAAACCTCTACGTTAACAAACAGGTGATTTTACATGAAAAATGCGAAAATGACAGACGGACAACTGCTGTCACACTACAAAAACGGTAACGAAGAGGCTTTTGCGGAATTGCTGAACAGACACCAGGACAGGGTTTTTACAACCATCTACCTTATTGTCAAAGATCGCTATCAGGCAGAAGACCTGATGCAGGATGTGTTTATCAAGGCCATCAAGACCATCAAATCCGGGAAATACAATGAAGAAGGCAAGTTTCTTCCCTGGATTTTGAGAATTGCCCACAACCTTGCCATTGATCATTTCCGAAAACAAAAGAGATATCCGGTAATAATAACTGAAGACGGAAGCAATATTTTCAACACTTTGGAGTTTTCAGAGAAGCCGATCGAAGATGATCACATTAAACAAGATACTTATAACTTGTTGAAAAAGTATATTCAGGAACTGCCCGAGGCACAGAAGGATGTTTTAGTCATGCGGCATTATATGCAGATGAGCTTCCAGGAAATCGCGGAAGCAACAGGAGTCAGCATTAATACTGCATTGGGGAGGATGAGGTATGCCCTGATCAACTTACAGAAGAAATTTAAATATACCCAAGTTGCGTATGACAAAAACGTTTACAGAAAATGACCTGATAAGGTTCCTTTACAATGAATTAGCTAAGGAAGATCGTGAGACCATTGAGCGGGCAATGCTCACAGATCAGAAATTACAAGAACAAGTCAACAACCTGCGGAAGCTTATGGACGACATGAACGATATTCGTATCGCTCCGTCTAAAAAGACCATCCGCAAAATCCTGGAGTTCTCAAAAGGATATGAGATACAGTCTGCCTAATTTTAGGCGATGACTAAAAAAGAACGTTTCCAGGCGTTTGTTGATTATTTTCTGGATTCATTTCCGGAGCCCGAAACAGAGTTGCAATACCACAACCCCTTTGAATTGCTGGTGGCTGTGGTATTAAGTGCCCAATGTACGGATGTCCGTATCAATAAGGTCACACCAGCTCTGTTTGAGAAGTTCCCAACACCTGAATTCATGGCTACAGCGACATTCGATGAGATTTTCGCGCTCATCAGAAGTGTGTCTTATCCAAACAATAAGAGTAAACACCTGATGGGGCTGAGCAAGATGATCATGGAGGATTTTGGAGGGGTCGTGCCGGAAAAGCACGAGGATCTGCAAAAGCTACCGGGCGTGGGTAGAAAAACAGCCAACGTCATTGTATCAGTACTGTACAACCAGCCGGCCATGGCAGTGGACACGCATGTGTTCCGTGTATCAAAAAGACTCGGACTGGTCACGCAGAATGCAAAGACGCCCCTGGAAGTTGAGAAGCAATTGATCAGACACATTCCAAAAGAGCACATTCACAAAGCCCATCACTGGCTGATCCTGCACGGCAGGTATGTCTGCCTGGCCAGAAAGCCGAAATGTGAGGAGTGTAAGATCACGCACTTCTGCCGCTATTTTGAAAGAGAGGTCAAAACAACAATCTAACCGTCATTCTCTGGAACCGTGGCGCCTGTCCACTGTACATAGTACTATGGAAGGCGGGAGGGAGCAGGGAATCTTCGTAAGATCAAGTAAAGCTCAATAGATTCCCGACTCGTTCTGAGGAACTCTCGGGAATGACGCAGCTTTTTTATCCCACTATTAAAAACGCTGACTTATTCCCAATTACTTGTTTAAAAACCTAATTTTATAAAGACCATTTATATCAATCATGAGGAGATCTCTACTTCTTCTATCCATTCTTATTGGGTCACACTTCGTAAATGCCCAGTATTATCCAACCAAAGAAAAATGGGAACAAAAGTCAGCTAAGGCTGTCGGGCTAAAAGAAAAAGCAATTACCGATGCTGTAGAGTTTGCTAACAACAACGAATACTCAGGCGAGCAAGACTTACGCCTGGCTATTTTAAAAGCATTTAGTCGGGAACCCTTTCACCAGATTCGTGGACCGGTAAAGCCAAGAGGTGGGCCGGCAGGATTGATCATCAAGGATGGATACATCGTTGCCAGTTGGGGAGATGTGGAGCGGGTGGATATGACCTTTAGTGTCACCAAGAGCTACCTTTCCACGACAGCCGGCCTGGCACTGGATGAAGGCTTGATCGGTTCAGTAAACGATAAAGTGGACATGTATGTTTGGGACGGCACTTTTGATGGTGAGCATAACAGTAAAATCACCTGGGAGCATCTGCTTCATCAGACGTCTGACTGGGCAGGGACTCATTTTGGCCTCTACGACTGGGCAGACCGGCCTCCCCGTGAAGGTGGAATCGATGACTGGCGTAAGCGGGAGTTGCACGAACCGGGTAGCACTTTTAAATATAATGATGTTCGGGTAAATGTATTGTCATATTCACTGCTAAACGTTTGGCGGAAACCGCTACCCCAGGTGATCAAAGAGCGTATCATGGATCCCATTGGTGCGAGCACCACCTGGCGCTGGTATGGATATGAAAATACGTGGACAGTTATTGATGGGTTAGAGATGCAATCCGTGAGCGGGGGAGGCCATCATGGAGGAGGCTTGTTTATCAATACGCTGGATCACGCAAGGTTTGGTTTGCTGTTTGCCCGAAACGGGAAGTGGAAAGACGAACAACTGATTTCAGAAGATTGGGTCAGGATGATACAAACACCTGCTGAGGCCATGGAAAGCTATGGTTACATGTGGTGGCTCAATCGCGGCTCCGGGAAATGGGAAGGTACTCCGGATCATCTTTTCTATGCTGCAGGATTCGGAGGAAATTACATTATCGTAGATACTGAGCAAGATCTGGTCATAGTTGCCCGATGGTGCTCCAATATCGGGGAGTTGGTCAGGTTGGTTTATCAGGCATTGTAATCCGCTATTTCACAAGCAAAACTTCTTTCATAAACCCATAAGTCAGATCATAAATCCCGGGGGCGGTCATTTCCGAAGGACCACCTACACCCAGGACTTTGATTTTATTTTCCAGGATCCAACGGCGTACTGTTTTTGAATCAGTTGACTTTGGATCTATAATAAGCATGGGTTTATGCAATTTTCGCGCGACACTCATAGCCCATGAAGTCCCCGGGTCGGCTCCATCCAGCACCTCAGGAATGATGACAAGCGAAGCATCCGCATCCCGAATATTCCATTCTGTTCGGAGCGACCTGGGAATGTGCGGAGCATCAGGACTTCGTTCTTCGGGTGTTTCAACCAGATTAAATTGATCAGGGATTTTCCAATTTTCACAAACCCTTCCCGGCGGGCACCAGCCACCATGGTTAATTCCGGAATCAATCGCTGCCTGAAGTGCCGCTTGGTCGACTCCTGTTTGACCTCCGGAGATGACCTTTTCTAATTTCATATTTTATTTGTACCACTGAGTTACACGGAGAAATGCAGAGAACCACAAAGACCTCAATACAAAAAACCTTAGTGAAACTTTGTGTCTCCTTAGTGCTCTTTGTGTTAGAGCAATTTTAATTTGGTCTATAAGTCGGCTTGCCCGCAATCTTCGTCCTGATACTCAGCAAATACGTCCCACAGGTGATATAAAGTGTCTTCAGATCCGGTCCACCAAAGGTACAGTTGGTAATGGTCCCTTCAGGTGTTTTTACATAAGCCAGCAACTTCCCGTCAGGAGAAATTACATGGATACCTGGCTTTGTATCCAGGGTTTCTGAAGTCCCTCGTGTTTCATGAAGGCCTGCAGCCACATACAAATTCCCTTCAGCATCAATACACATACCATCTCCGCTTCTGCCCGGATAAAAATCATAAAGTGTTTGTCGGTTGAAGAGCTCGCCCGCATCGAAGTCGAATGACAGGATCTTGCGGTTCATGGCGCTGTCCGGGTGGGCTTCTATCAGATACAGTTTCTTTTCATCCGGAGAAATGACCACACCATTGGGCATGTGTACGTCCGGTTCTTTCAGAAGTTGGTGAACATTCCCATCCGGGTCTGCCCGGTAAAGACCTTTTACGTTCTTGTCTTCAAGATCAGGATTGTTCTCTCTTGAGGAAAAATAGATCCTGCCCGATGAATCATAGTCCAGGTCGTTGGGGGACTGAAGAGCCTTCCCGTTATATGATTCTGCAATGATTATTTTATCTCCTGATCCCACATCCAGTTTTGTGACTTTCCCACTACCCCCTTCACACATTAGAAGGTCGCCATCCATGTCGAAGCGCAGGCCATTTGTTCCATTAGATTGATCTGTAAACACTGAAAGATCTTTCTTTTCCGGGTCCCACTTCAGGATTTTATTCATCGGGATATTGGTGAAGAAAACGATCCCATCAGCGTTCACTGCCGGTCCTTCAGTGAATACCTCCTCATCATCAATGCGGCTTTCTACGACCAGGTCGCTCGTGAAGTAATCTGTGGAAAGTCCTTCATAGCGATCATATTCAACCGGTTTACTTTCTGTTCCCTGTTTTTCTGATTTACTTCCGCAACCAAAGACTAAAAAGAGGAGAGGAATAAAATATTTCATGTCAGGTCTACCCTAATTCTAACTTTCTGTTTCAATACCTTTCAAATATTCGTCCAGGAATAATTTGATCTTCCCATATCCCTCAATTTCATTTTCTTTTTTCCTGAACCCATGTCCTTCATCATCAAAAATAACATATTCTACAGGTACCCCATTTGCTCGTACGGCTTCGACTATTTCATCAGATTCCACCTGGATCACTCTCACATCATTGGCCCCCTGCAGGACCATTAAGGGTTTGGTGACGTTCTGAGCATGAAACAATGGTGAAATCTCATAAAGTCTGACAGAATCCTGAGTGAAAGGGTCTCCCAGTTCATCATAAAGTGCTTTTCTGAAACTTTCCCAATAGGGAGGAATAGACTTCAGGGTTCTCAACCAGTTAGTTACCCCGAAAATGTTGACACCAACATCAAATTCCTCAGGTGCAAAGGTTAAGGCAGCCATCACCATATATCCTCCGTAAGAGCCACCAATGATTCCAATCTTATCCATATCAATGACTCCGGTAGATTCAAGGAATTCTTTACCTGCAATACAGTCTTTGAGATCTTTATCGCCATGGTTTTTGTCGTCCATGTGGTTGAACTCTTTACCATATCCACTAGACCCCCTGTTATTCACAGCAAGAATTGCATAACCATGATTTACCAAATACTGAATCAGGGCAAAATATCCCAACCTGGATTGTCCACCGGGGCCCCCATGAACCCAGACCAAACCAGGCACTTTGTTATTTGGAGATGCTTGCTTCGGCTGATAATATATGGCTGGTATCTCAAGACCATCGAAAGATTGATACCTTACAACCTGGCCTTCTACAAGATCATCAGCGTCAATTTCCGGATTAAGAGCATCGGTCAGTTTTTTGAGTTCTCCGGAGCCAAAATTGTAGATATACATATTGCTTGGAGTAGCTGATGTACTTACCATCAACCTTGCCAAATTTTCACTTTTTGAGATATTGACAGAGGAAATACTGCCACCGGGTATTTCCGGAAGGTCAACCTCCTTTCCGGTCTCCTGGTTGAAAATGTATACTCTGGTCTTGGCATCTTCATTGACACCAATGACCCGGAATTTTTCATTCCAGGAATCGTAAGCATACCACACATCCCAATTGGTTTCAAATACTTTCTCCGTTTTACCAGTTTCTAGATTTCTTTTTGCGAGATAAGAAAATTCAGCATTCTCATTGGTTGTATAGTATAATTCTCTATTGTCAACGCTAAAAAACTGAGGATTATATTCTACATCTCTTTCATGCTCGCTTATGTCGATCTTCTCACCTGCCTCACGATCATACAGGTACATTTTCATGTCTGAATTGGTGATGGTTTCTATCAATGCAAAATATTGTTTGTTTGGCGAGATAGCTGCAACGTCCAATCCTTCATCATTTTGATAGATCATCTCTCCGAGTGGCATTTCATCATTCATTGTTTCGATCGGGAGCTCATAAACATCCATAAATTGAGGGTTCCTTTTGTTTGAGCTATAGAACATGCTTTTTTGATCACGACTCCAGCCATAAAATCCATTTCGAACACTGTCTTCCCGAGTCAACTCTTTGGAGTTGCCGTCAGACATCATATAGATCTTATAATTTTCATTACCCCCTTCATCAAAAGTGTAAAGAAATCTCTCATCATTAGGAAAGTAAGATTGGGCAAAAAAGGACTCCTCCGTTGATTGTGTCAATGGATCCATTTCACCAGAGGCAATTTCTATTTCATAGACATTGTATATGCCGGATTCATTGCTGCTTACCAGAAGTTTGGATTCATCCGGTGAAAAACTGCCTCCAAAAATGTTGACATTCTCATAAAACTGCTCAATGGTGTACTGAGTAACAGGCTTTTCCTTTTCGTGGCAGCCTTCAAGAATCAGGAACGGGATAAGAAACTGAATTCTTTTCATGACAAATGAGGTTAGGTTGGACTTTATGATCTAAGGCAACTGAATTTAATGAATATCTGTGGGAAAAGCTATTTGCCATCAAAGAGACCAGCTTAGAAGAGAATATTTTTCATGAAAATATGACATAGGTCATATCAGGGGAGGATCCATCATGATAATTTCGCCAATCCATGATGAATTACTTGTTTATACCCCTTATCTTTTTGCTGCTCGTCAGCAGCTGTTCTAAAACTGAGAATAAACTGGCCAGGAAAAGGACCTCCAAAACGGCCCTCACAGTCATGCGGACGAATGACTGTTTTGTTTGTCACAGCATTGAGGACAATACGGGCGTGCCTTCCTACCGGATGATTGCTGAAAAGTACGGGACCGACGAACAAATCATCAGGGATCTGTCTGAAAAAGTTATGGAAGGAGGTGGAGGTGTATGGGGGAATGTGCAGATGGTGAAACATCCACTTCTCAAACCGAAAGATGTCAGAAACATTGTGAAATGGGTCCTTTCCCTGGATGCAGACTCAGTAGCTACTGCGCTTAAACCAGAAAATACCACTATCTACGAGGACACCATACATCAATTCCGGATCGATATTTATGAGGACGAACAAAAAGTATTTTCAGGTTCGATGGATGAGGTCAATCTGGTCAATAACAACAGGATCAACAAAGATCAGCGGTTGGTGATCACCGGCTCACTATCCATCAATAATGCCGGCAAACATTTCTTCTACCTCAGAAAAACGGGGACAGGCAAAATGTCCAAAGAAGGTAGCATGGTGATTTCCGACCGTAATGATGACAATGAAATCATGCTTGAGCTGGATCCCGGAGAGTATCCATTTCAAATCGATTACACGGCAGCTAGTGATGCCGATACGCTTTCTCTGTTTTGGCTACCGGTGGAGAAGGAATATTATGAGGTGATGAGGTAGGGTTTGCCAGGCCCCTTAAACATAATATCCACAGTTGGTATTTACCATGGCAGTTAATTGAATATGCATCAAAGCATTTGATCTACAGGAGCCCCGTAGGAGCGACCTGAAAAGCCAATTGACAGGACGCTCCTACGGAGCTATTCTTATTCGATGGTAATTATACAGACAGGTCGTCCCGAATGGGACTTCCGACCTTCAACAATTCTTGGTTAGTTAACCATCGTGTCTCTACCATAGCTTGAATTAAGACCAACAGTTGAAGACACCGACATTTGAATCTGAATTAGATAATTAATCTAATTTAGAGCCAGGAAAAAACCTCTGCAATTACATGCCTATAGATTTCAAATTATGGTTAAAGGCCAGGTACGAGGCAGATGCGAAAGCAAGGAATCAGACCCTCTTACAAGAATTCCTAAAAAGATTACCGGCCGGGGAAACACTTGATATCATTGACCTGGGTGCGGGGATGGGATCCAATTTCAGGTTTCTGCATCCTGTAATTGATCAAAACCAACATTGGACGTTGGTGGACATTGATAAGGATCTGCTGGATGCTGTTCCGAGATTCCTTTCTAAAGTCACAGGCCAGAAAATTACTCCTGGCAAACCATTTCACTCGAATGAAAAAGAAATCATCCTGGAAACAAGGTTACAGAATCTATTGAATTCTTTTTCTGTGAAAATATCTGCAGATATCATTGTCTCCAATGCCGTTTTCGATCTCTTTTCTGAAGATCAGTTTGATCAACTGGTTCAACATCTGGATGCTCCTTTAGTGTATTTTTCAATCAATTATAAGGGCACTACTTTTTCTCCATCTAGAGCAGCAGATGAAAAATATCTGGCGCTTTATGATCAGCACATGCAACGTGATCAGGATTTTGGAAATGGCATGGGACCCCAGTGCGCTGAATTGATGCCTCTGATATTTAAAAAACATCAGTTTGAAGTCATCACCGGTCCGAGTGACTGGGTACTGGATACCAGTGATCCGGAAGTACAACATTACCTGGTGAATTTTATGGAAGAAGCAGTCCCTGAATTGTTAAAAGAAGAAAAAGTTTCAGACTTTCGTAACTGGGTCAAAAATGTACAGGATAGGATTGATAATAGAGAACTCGCAATCAGAGTAAAGCATGATGATATTTTGGCGGTAAGGAAGACTGAATAAAGATTTTATTTAAGCATCATCAACACCTTATTTGCAACAATCGCCGCTTCGTACATGTCCGGGCCATCAGCATCACTGTGATCGTTGAGATCTCTGTGATTTTCTCAGCAAAATATTTTCGATCGCCATCTCCAATATTGACCAAGAAAATTCTTTCCTCCATTCCGGGTTCAAGCTTCACATACTTATCACTCAACGACTGAAATTTGAACATCGTGATACCTATAAAAAGGAGCATGGCAATGATGATAATCGCCAGTGAAATATAAATGACGTTCTTTGCTGCCATAATCATTTAAAGCTGTTTAAGGGCTCAAGCGGACGCTTAAGCCTGGGACGTACTACTCCCAGAAAAATGAAAATGATCTTCTTTGCTGACGTAGGTTATCTCGTTTTCTTCTCTTTGATTATTTGAGCCAGCGCTTCAGCCTCCCCAGTTACCTCTTTAGGAAACCCATTCACCTCCAATATCCTGATGGCATTCGTATGGGTCCACTTTCCGTCTTTAAGTTTATAATCGAAAACCAGTTCATCCTTATCTACTGACTCTTCAAAGTGATAGAATTCGAAAGAGTCACTGAGAAGATCGGTAAGCTCCAGGTCATGGGTGGAAGCAAAAACGATGTTGTTCTTTTGATTCAGGTAAGACAACACTGCTTTTCCGGAGGCCACCCGCTCAATGGTATTGGTACCTTTAAATAATTCATCCAACAAAAACAGGTTCTGATCCTCTGTTTCACTCTCCCGTATCATTTCCTTAATGACTTTAACTTCTTCATAGTAATAGCTGGTCTCATTGAACAGGTCATCTGCAATGCGGACCGCAGAATGAATTTTAAGCGGTGGCATAACGACAGACCTGGCACAAACAGTATTAATGGTTTGAGCGAGGATCACGTTGATCCCAATGGTGCGGATGAAAGTTGTCTTTCCGGACATGTTGGATCCGGAGATCAGGACTGATTTTCCCTTCTTCAAATTGATGGAATTGAAAACAGCCTCGGGGATAAGTGGATGATACATTTCAACGGCCACCAAAGTTTTATTGCTTTGAGAAATATCCGGTTTGGTGTAGAAAGGTAGACTTTCGCGATAAGCAGCGATTGAAAGGCCTGCATCGATTTCCCCAATAGAGATCAAGATTTCTTCGATCTCCTTTCTCTTCTGCTCCAGCGCCTCCACTATTCGAAAAGTGAGGATCGGTTCCAGCAGAAAAGACCCTTTCAGCAACTCAAAAAAGTATTCTCCTATCTGTCCCAGTTCACTGGCTACCCTGGATTCCCAGGAGAGAAATGCAGCTGTTTTGGTGATCTTTTGTATTTGGTCAAAGCTGTCAACGAATCTCTTTTTGTCTCCTAGCACATCGCCCCGGGATGTAAGTTCTTTAGCTACATTCTTTAACCGGATCAGCTGAGGGACGGTGTTAGAATAATTCAGAAGGTTGCTTTTATTCCAGAAGTGGATGACGAAATTGACCACTACGATCAAAATAAATAGCGGATAAATGGGGTAAATGAATAACAGGATCAACGTTCCGATGGATAATCCTGAAAGCAATGGGATCACCCAAAACCATTTGGGCTTTTCAAGATTTTCACCATAGATGAGCCGTTGTAAAAAGTATGCCCCGTGTTCATTCAATCGATTCAATTGAATGATAATCTGGTTTTGATTGTCCGGATCGGATCGAAAATATTCAATGATCTTTTCAAAATGCGCTGAACGTTTACTGTCTTTAGGGATCGTTCTAAGTGCATAATATAGATATTGCTGCCCAATCCTTGAGCTGGTTCGATCGATGCTCATAAACAGCTCATCAATATCAAGATCCCTACAGGTCCGGTCTGAAATCACCTGGTGATAGTGTGATTTGTCTCGATAATCGAATAATAATTTTATCCGCTCAAAGTCAAAATCCTCTTCTTTGGGATGCTTTTGAGTATCAAGAATTTCCTGAGCTTTCTTTCGACTGGAATTAAACAATGATCGATGGGTTAGACTATAATTGGCTCACTAAAACTAACCATTAAATATTACATGCACGGCAGGAACAGTTTTCCTGATTAGCATTTAATTTGAATCATCAAATTCAACGCTTATGAAAAGTTTGCTCTCTCTTTTCCTCGTCGGTTCATTCATTTTAGCCTCTGCTCAGACCCACAACCTCTACGAAATTTCTTTTCCCAATGCAGTCCACCATGAAGCGGAGATCACTGCAACGTTCGATAATCTGGAGGATAAGGTTTTGGAAGTCAGGATGAACCGGACCTCCCCGGGGAGATATGCTTTGCATGAATTTGCAAAAAATGTCTACAATGTAAAAGCAACAGACGGTCAGGGAAATGATTTGGAGATTACCAGACCGGACCCCTACTCCTGGCTGGTTTCCGGGCATGATGGAACAGTTGTTGTTTCTTACACCCTGTTTGCTAATCATGGGGATGGCACCTACTCCCAGATAGATGAGACTCATGCCCACCTGAACATCCCTGCTACATTTATGTATGCTCCTGCCCTGGCATTACGACCCAACAAGGTGACCTTCAATGTGAGAGAGGATCTGAACTGGAAAGTGGCTACACAACTGAAGTCTGTCGAAGGAAATACTTACTACGCACCTGACCTCCAGTATTTCATGGACAGTCCCACGGAGATCAGCGACTACCAGATGCGCTCTTTTACAGAAACTTCAAATGGCAAAGAATATGATATCCGTTTTGTGTTGCATCATCAGGGTACGGAAGCCGAGCTCGATGAATATTTTGAAAAAGTGAAAAAGGTGGTGAGGCAGCAAACAGCTGTTTATGGAGAATTGCCTGATTTTGATTTTGGTCAATACACTTTTCTTGCTTGCTATATGCCCCAGGTAGACGGAGATGGGATGGAGCATAGGAATTCAACCATCCTCACCCGCACCCTTTCACTGGCAGATGGGGGCATGCAAAATAATATCAGCACTGTGTCACATGAATTTTTTCATGCCTGGAATGTGGAGAGGATCAGGCCGATCTCACTCGAACCATTTGACTTCACAGAAACGAATATGTCCGGTGAACTGTGGTTTGCCGAGGGATTTACCAGCTACTACACCGACCTGATCCTTTGCCGGGCAGGACCGATCAGCCAGGAGGATTACATCAAAGGACTTGCGGGAGGACTTAATTATGTCTGGAACAGTCCGGCACGTGAGTATTTCAATCCGATAGAAATGAGTTATCAGGCACCGTTTGCTGATGCTGCCAGGTCGGTGGATCCGGTCAACCGGGAAAATACTTTCATTTCTTATTATACTTATGGAAGCGTGCTCGGACTTGCCCTTGATCTTAGCCTTCGGGGATTGGACAATGAGCTTTCACTCGATGGATTCATGCAGGAAATGTGGAAAAAGCATGGAAAGACTGAGATCCCGTACACAGTGAAAGACATTGAAAGTACTCTGGTAGATTATTCGGGAAAAGAATTTGCATCCAGTTTCTTCGACAATTTCATCTATCAAAGCCAAATGCCGGATTATGCCAAACTATTTGAACAGGCCGGGATCGATTTTTCACAACCAAAAATTGAGGCCTGGCTTGGGGTGTATGTCCGACCGACTGAAAATGGGTTGTACCTGATTACCAATCCTTATGAAGATGGTCCGGCCTACGAAGCGGGTCTGGATCAGGGGGACGTTATTACTTCAATCAACGATCAATCCGTGAAAGGCATCAATGATCTTTCTGCTCTGATGAAAACGTTTGTTCCCGGTCAGATGGTGTCGGTTAGATTCATTCGCCATGGCCTGGAGAAAAAAACCATGCTGAAGTTTGGAGCCGATCCTTCCTATCAGACCTTGCCATTTGAATCCGCAGAAAAAAAAGTAAGCAAGGCTGCCAGGCAGTTTCGGGATAGCTGGCTGGGAGAGAAGTAGGCTAAACATCTCTACAGCTACTTATTCACAAGTAATTAGTGAATTCGTGGCTATTTATATACTGCAATTTGATTATTCATCATTACATATGCTGTTCTTGGATATCCTCGTTGCAAACGAGGATCAGATGGGCGGGTTAAAACAAGGGAAGCTTTGATTATTGGATAATTAATATCCAAAATTTATTCTCCAGGTTTGTCCTGACGGTTGTCCTGAACAGCAATGACATATATTTTACTCTTTTCTGTCATGTAAAATACTGTTGTAAACTTATGCAAAACAGCCCTGCGGAGCTCAGGATATTTTTGGGATTGAGGGTAAAGGGTAGGAAATCTGACTACTATTCTTTCAAAACTTTCAAGCAGCTTCTCAAAAGCATCTACTTCATTAGATGTGAATTGTTTCTGAAGATACCGCCGAATACTTTTTGCATTTTTTAAAGACCTTTCTGTCCATTCAACCTCCATGGGTTCAGGCATCTGACTTTAACCTTTTCCAGAACTCCCCACTTGAAATTATTCGATACTCTTTGACATCATTTATACCAAGTTGAATGTTCTTCTGCTGCTCTTCAGTCAAAGTATTCCACCAGTCATTTTTGGTTGCTGTATCGGAAAGCTTAATGGAATTGAGCAAATTCAATAAAGCAGGATCGTCTAAATCCTGGAGCCATTGAGTCAATTCCTTCTTAATGATTTCTTCTTCTGTTTCCATTCGGTTTCCTGTTGCTCAATAAAATTAATAATTATTCAAACAAATTATCCTCGCATTTTAGAACCTAATATTAGCATTCGTAGACTTTCTTAATAATTGTAGAAGCTCAAGCGGACTTTTTAGCCTGGTATCGGTTTCTAAAAGAGTGAACCAGCCATGTCTATCCAATTTAATATCTTTCGGACTGACCCCTTCCAAAATGAACCTTAAAAACCTAAAAGTTCCTCATGTATTTGTACTACTGGCATCGGTCATCCTGGTGTGCAGTATCCTGACCTATTTCATTCCTTCTGGAGAATATGAAAGGCAGGATAGACAGATCGGACAACTCGCACGTACAGTAGTAATTCCCGGGACTTTCCAGGAATTGCCCAAACACATCTCTTTCAAAGGTATTTTCCTGGGCGATCAGGTTGCAGGACATGCTTCACCGGTAAGCATCCTGCAATACCTCTCAGCCATCCCCAGGGGAATGGAACAGGCCGCAGATATCATCTTTTTCATTTTTATCATTGGTGGTGCTTTTAGTATCATCAACCGTACCGGAACCATCGTGGCAGTGATCCAGGCCCTTTTAAAGAGATTTTCCAGCAGTGGCATTGCCCTAACTATCGTTGTGATGGTCGCCATCTCCATCGGAGGATCTACGATCGGGATGGGAGAAGAGCTTATTCCGCTGGTGCCCTTCTTTCTTCTGTTGAGCAAAGAGCTTGGGTATGACCGTATCTTCGGACTGGCACTCGTATTCCTGGCTGCTGAGGTTGGTTTTGCTGCGGCTACTACCAACCCATTTACGGTCCAGATAGCTCAGGGCATCGCTGAAGTGCCGCCAGGGAGCGGGATCGGATTCAGGACTTTGTTTTACCTGGTGATCATCACGATTTCCATCATCTATGTAATCCGGTACGGAAACAGGATTAAAAAAGACCCCACCCGATCACACATGGAAGATGACGATTTTTCCATGGATGATTATGACATTGAAGACCACACGTTGAACACCCGGCATATTATGATCATCCTGGTCAGCATGATCATTTTTGCAGGCATTTTATATGCCGTACAGACCATGGGCTGGTGGCTGGCAGAGATGAGTGGAGGCTTCCTGCTCATGGGGCTTGTGGCAGCGATCATCAGTGGAATGAGTATCAAAGAGACCGTATCTGCATTTGTACGTGGATTGGAAGACATGATCGTGGCGGCGCTGGTCGTAGGCTTTGCCAAAGGCATCCAGGTAGTGTTGATGGATGCTCAGGTCATGGACTCTGTGATCTATTACATCGCCGGAGGGTTACAAGGAGCCCCGAAGATCGTGGGAGCAGAGGGCATGCTTCTTTTCCAGTCATTTCTCAATTTCTTTATACCTTCCGGCTCAGGCCAGGCAGCAGCGACCATGCCGCTCATGGCTCCGCTGGCGGATGTGCTGGGACTCAGCCGGCAGGTGGCTGTATTTGCTTTTACCTGTGGCGACGGCTTTTCGAATACGATCATTCCCACTTCAGGTTTGCTGATGGCAGTGCTGAGTATTGCCAGGATTCCCTATGAAAAATGGCTGAAGTTTGTATTTCCTTTATTTCTCCTACTGATGGCCACCTCTGCTATTTTCCTGGCAATAGCTGTGGTGATTGGGTTTTGAATATTAAAGTTGAAATATGACCTGAAGGGCGGTAATTCCTATTCCAATCACTTTGTAATCTTCAAATCAGAAAAATAGGCCTCCGTTCCAGGCCCAACCCAAAGCCCGATCTTTCCTGAATTTTTCCCTCCAAGTTTCAAATCATTGACGATTAAAGTAGGTTGTTCCACACCATTCACATATAACCTGGCCTTTTCACCGCTAACCTCTATTTTCAGTTTGGTCCATTCCCCTTCCACAAGGTCTGCATAGGTTTCATATTTACCCGGTGTTTCTTCCCTCAGCTTATGCCAGGGATGGTCGGGAAAGCTGATGTATTGAACCGAATGATTCCTTCTCTCCTGATCCTCGGCGCGACCATTGGTAGGACGAATATAAAAGCACTCAAACTGTGAGTTGTCTTCATTGACCCTGAAAGCCACTCCAACAAATCCCCTGGCCATGGCACCGGCACTTTCTGCGCGCTTTCCTGCTACCTCAATTTCGATGGTTCCGTTTTTGAAGTCTACCGTATTCAACTTTACGAATTTCGCTTCTGTTTGAGCATTGGTTGGCTCCACTTTTAGCACATTCCTTCCCTTATAGTATGCATTAGAACATGTGACATTCACATTTTCTTTCTTTTCAAGCTTTTGTAAATCTAACTGGGCAAATACGGTCGTACAGCTGATTATTAATAGCAGTATTATTGATATCCTTTTCATTATTATACATTTAATTTTTCTTCATCATTTTAATGGAGAACCCGCCAAGCAATAGCATGATGAGCAACATTATTGCCCACAACCAGATCTTATTCATAAATAGTGGGGTTATTGCAGACTGCACCCCGGTCTCTAATTTAACTTCCTCACCCAGGGTTAATATCTTCAGGTTTTCGGGAATACTGTTGGCAAAATGGGCAATATCATATTGCGGAGATTTAGCCTGCTCATTACCATAAACAAGATAGTATTGAGCTTTTGTTGTGAATCGGGCAATTAATTCATGCTGATACCCCTGTAATTCAAGATCGGTAACGGTAAGCGGTTGATTATCATAGTTACTGATACATATCAACAGTTTCTGGGCTATGGTGCTTCTTATCCTGAAGTCATTCTTCTCCAATGAATTTACTATCTCCGATGTAAGTGTTTGATAATTGGGTTTCCAGCCCTGCTCTGTGAGAAAACTATCAGTAAGATATTTTATCGTAACCGGACGATAAAAATCAAATGTATCTGAAACCTCCATTCTGATCATGCTGACAGGAACAGGCGATTGCAGTACAGCTTCTATTTCAGTTTCTCTTGTCTGATCATTTGTATCGGCCTTCCATTTTTTGATTGGATATTGGTTATATGAACCCTTTTCAATCTTGCTTTGAGAAATGGTTGCCTCCAAAAGATCCGGCTGTACACTACTCTTGATCTGTAATCTGAAAAAACGATATCTGGAGGAGGGAAGGGTAAGTTTCGAATATTCGAAATCAACATGATCATTGCTGATGGACATTATGCGGGTATCTTCAACTATGGTGAACCAATCTCGTAGATCCTGACTTCCTTGTAGTGTGGCCCGCCAATCAAAGTTTTCCTGTGAAAAATCTAATTTGATTTCATTTATCGGATCCGATGAGGGAATTTCAAAGGTGAAATAAAAGCCCTCTTCATTATGAGAGGTATTCAATAATTCATAGGCAATTTCATCATACGTTTTTTCTTCTCTTGCCAGTCGTAGTTGATAAGAAGCTTCAATGGTATCATCTTCAGCCACCCCATAAATCCTGATATCTGAAAAGTCCGGATTAACTTTCGCAAAAACTTCACTGGGCAGGATTATCTTATGCCACTGGTCCGAAATACCTGACAACTCCCGTTCGTAAGAATATGCTGTCATCTGAGATTTGACAAAAGTCATCGAACTGACAAGAAGATATATTCCTAAACTGATTTTAATCCTCATCGGTAATAACATGCTTGTATTTATTATACAAAAAGGAGATGATCAGCAGCAACACACCCAATAAAACAAATACAATGGTCTTCCCAATGGTGTCCAGGTTTGAGATGTCGTAGAAAAATAACTTGATCAGGGTTACTCCGAACAGGGAAATGGCTCCGATCCTGAGATACTTTTTCTTTTTCCATATGCCCAGTACGATGAGAAACAGGGAATAGGTCCCCCACAGGATACTTAGCCCCAGCTTGTAAGACTGGGTGAATTCGGCAATGTCCATCCAGTGGATCAGCTCACTGCTGGCGATCCACAGAGCTGTCGCATGCAACAACACATCAAAGGCCAACTTCAAGCTGACTTGTATGAAAGGAGCACGAATATATCTGTAAACAGTGAAAAGTGTGAAGGCGACAAAGACAAACGAGACATATCGAATGATCAGGTTGAAAATACCGTAATGATAGTATTCCGAAAAGGTTTGCTGAAGATAGCTTTCCCGCAGTTCGCTGAGGAGCAGCAGGCCCTGGACCAAAAACGCGAACATCGTCAAAACAATGAGGCCCTGGTTGATCCAACCCAATTGCTGATCTTTTAATCTTTTGATATTTACCCATGCCAGCAGCGACAAAAACAGCAAGGTGTAATTGATGATCCAGATCATCTTGAATCTGTTCAGATCCTCATTCCAAATGTGATCCTGGTATTGCTGATCCTTCGGAGCTATCGCCAATGCAGAATCCGCATATAGCATGTTCCAGTAATTGGCTATTTCCAGCCGAAAGGCATAATAAAGTGAGATAAGAAGAATGACCGGGATGGAAAAAGAAATGACTTTTGAAATGCCTTTTTCTGGTGATAAAGCGGAAGGATAATCCTTGTTCCGATGCAGTATGGTAATAAAGCCAAAGGCAGCAATAAACAATACTGAAGTTAAAAAATGGACATTGAGCAAAGGCATGAACGGGTTTTCGATCTCATCAAAATAATAGTAATCATAAACGGTCATCCAGTCCTGGATGATGCTGAGGAAAGCCAGCAACATCAACGGATAAGACAGCTTCTCATAAACAGGCACGCTCTTAGTCCTTCCGATCCAGAACAATAAGGCGGCTTCTCCCGCCCACAGCAGCGTCACCCAGTTGCCATCCAGCTGAACGGGTATGGCAATGGTGATAAAAACCAGTACCAGACCGGAAACAAGGAAAAACAAATTTCTGTCGGCCAGCTTCCATCGATAAATCGTAACGCTGAAAATGAAATGCACGATCGCATTGGCAAGTGTGAACAACCCCAGCAGCTGATCCCAGGTATCGTGGTCATTTAGCACAGCATATCCCAGTCCGTAGTAAATGAATGAGTTTGCCAGCAACAGGAAAATATCCCTTTTCTCAAACTGTTCCTTCCGAAGCAGTTTATATCCCAGAAAAGTCAGATAAAAAATGGTAAAAAATACGGATGAGAACAGGAGGGACAGACTGAAATGATCATCGGTTGAATAGTCGGTGACATACCATATGAAATAAATCAGCCAGGTCAGCCCGAACGATGAATAGTAAAGCCATTTCCAGTATTTCCTGAAAGCAATGACCAGTATCCCGACATTGATCAGGGTCATATAGCTCAAGAGGATGACCACTCTACCGGAATCCTCGCTGAGCAGGAAAGGAACGGCATAGGCGCCTACCAACCCTACAATTGCAATCACCTGCCTGTCGTAATTTAATGCAGCTACCACTGTGAAAGCTGTAAACAACACCATGATTACAAAAGCAACTGTCTGAGGGATCAGGTCGTAAAAACCGTATGCTGCATAGGTCATGAAATACATGATAGCCATTGCTCCGCTCAACAGGACAGCACTGAAATTTTCATATTTCTTTTTCAACCTGATGGCAAAAACGAGGAGGCCCATACCCACCAGATAACCTAAGATGATCCGTGTGAGCGGACTGATAAGCTCATGATCGATGGCATATTTTGCTCCAATTGCCACACCAATGACGGTGATGGCGATACCAATTTTATTGATCAGGTTTTCGCCGATGAATTTTTCAAGGTTAGACTTTCCAAATGGGGGCTTATTTACCCGGGACGCTGTTTTTTTTGAAGCATGAAGTTTTTCCGGTTGTGGGTTTTGCCCGCCTGAAATATTTGTGGATTCCTCACGGATTTCAGGAATTTCCTGTTTTGGGGCTTCGACTGTTTTCAGATTCCCAATCTCCTCCTTAAGAAAATCAATTTCTTTTGAAAAGCCTTCCTGTTGTTTCAGAAGGACGTCAAGCCTTGCCAGCAGCAGATTTATTTTTTCCTGATCGTCAGCCATTAGAATTTTTGGAATGCAAAGAGCATATCTCCTCCATAAAGCTAATGTATTTCCTGACTACAAAAAGGCAAATCAATCCTTAACAAATAAATGCAGGTTACCCCATGAAGGTTACCTCACTTCTTCTCTTATATTTGTTATTATGGAGAACAATCCTCCCTGGATTTATCAACTGATCGGATGGCTTCATCTCGTGATCATCCATTTTCCCATAGGGTTGCTATTCATGGGGTTACTGGCTATGCGGGAAAAACAGGAATACCTTCTTGAAAATCTACAATTTAGCTCAAACAAGAAACACAAGGATAGTGATAGTAACCTTTGGGCTAACTTCAAAACAGGATGCCTTATATCTTATGAGCAGATATATCGTGAGAATGTGAAGGAAATGTTTAATTATGGAATGACTATTGTATATAATGAAGCTCAGGTAAAAGACTGCATCCAGGAATTATTTTTTGAAATATGGAAAACAAGGAAAAACCTTTCCACTACAAACAACATCCGGTTTTACTTACTGAAATCCCTCCGCTACAAAATAAATCACGCAAGCGTAAAAGAAGATAAAAGGAGGAATCTTGCCTATCAGTCATATTCGGAGGAGAATAAGATCTTGTTTCCCTCTGATGATGAATCAATCAGGGGTAAGGATTTAAATACTGTTAAGAAACAGGTCGAAATTGCATTAAGCAAATTAAGCTCACGCGAGAGAGAGGTTATTACACTAATATTTTATGAAGGAATGACCTACGAGGAGGCTGCAAATATCATGTCAATCAGTGTCGGATCAATTTACACGCTTGCCTGGAAGGCAATTTCAAGACTTAGAGAGATAGTTATTTAAGAAAATCTAAAAAAAAGTTAACTTTTTTGAATAGATATTAATGCAGGGATACATTGTAGTGTAGGAACCTAACCAAAAAACATTGAACCACTCTTCCTACACAGCTGAGGACCTTGTCCTCAACCCTGAATTCAGAGAATGGGTCCAAAACCCGACACCTGCCTCCAATGCCTTTTGGGAAAACTGGCTTCGATCACATCCCGAAAAACTTCATGAAGTCAAGGTAGCAAAGGAAATATTAGAGAAATTTCCTCTTAAGCGACATTTACTGACGCAGGGAGATATCAATCAGATCTGGGAGGCGCTTTTGGAAGACACCCGTAACCTGGAGCCTGATACCCTCAGCAAAAAGTCTTATTTACTTAACTCGGAAACAGTTATAAGCAGGTTTGAGTCTGAATCAAAGTTAAGACCTGTTAGTCTTTGGAAAAAATCTTTGAGATATGCTGCAAGCTTACTATTGCTTATAGCTATAGCAGCATGGTATCTAAATATTAAAGATTTTAAAGAGCCTGAAACGCAAGTAACAACGCCCGTTACTGAAATTATCAGGGAAACTCAAAGAGGACAGAAATCAACGATATACCTTAGAGATGGATCAAAGGTGATTCTGAATTCTAACAGTAAGCTTAAATATCCGGAGCAATTTTCTCCAGAAAATCGTTTGGTGACCCTCGAAGGTGAGGCTTTTTTCGAAATATCAAAAGATGTCAACAGACCCTTTGAGGTAAAAACTAAACATGTCACAACTACAGCCGTCGGTACGTCTTTCAACGTCAATACCAGACGTAGAGGAGTCCATGTAGCGCTGGCTACAGGTAAGGTCATCGTTTCCAACCCATCGAAATCCTCAAAGGTAATCCTTGAACCTGGCAAGGATGCCTGGTACTCTCAAGAAACTGAGAAGTTAACTACAGGTTACTTCGACCATAATTTGATATTGGGATGGAAAGACAATGCTATCATTTTTAAGCACGCAAAAGAGCATAAAGTATTTTCAACATTGGAAAACTGGTATAATGTGGATATCACCAAGACCAACAAGTCTACTTTACCATGGGATTATTCCGGAGAATTTGTAAAGATGGATCTCAACAGTGTGCTACTCTCTATCAGCTTTTCAATGGAATTTGAATACACCATAAAAGATCAGAAAGTAACCATAACTTATCATTAAACCTAAAAAGAATATGACCTCAGGATTTATTTAAAAAGAAGAAAGTAACATTTAAGAAATGTTACTTTCAAAACCGTCTTGTATGAAGGCAAGCTTCTCACAAAATGCCTTCTACAAGCACTAAAACTTATTTAAAAAATAAAAACGCAAGATATGAAAAGTAACTACTTACGGCAATTATATGCTTTAATGAAATACTCAATATTAATCATAATAGTTCAGTCAATGACGCTCAATTTACTATTGGCTGATAAGGTCCATGCTCAGAATGCAAAGAGTATCAGAAAAGTTTCTATTAGCATTGAATCAACTCAAAATGATTTGTACTCGTTGCTTGAAGAAATTGAATCAAAGACAGATTATAAATTCGCTTATAACAATACCAGTGACTTTGAGAAACTAGGTGATATCCAAATTACTTCAGATAACACTACTGTATTTGAGGTATTAGAAGAGATCGCAAAACAAACCGGCCTTGATTTCAAGCAGGTTGATAAAACAATCAATATCAGTCCTGCAAGGTCTAAAAGTAGAGGCGAGGTTGAAATAAATGTTGCAGTTGAGCAGCAAACCATTACAGGTAAAGTAACTGATGAAACAGGCGCTGCATTACCTGGAGCAACCATTGTTGTTAAGTCTACAACGAATGGTACCACTACTAATGTTGATGGCACTTTCAGAATAGATGCACCAGCTGATGCTACACTTGTTGTGACCTTTGTTGGTTATGAAGTCCAGGAAATCCCTGTAAACAATCGCTCGGTCATAGATGTACAGTTGAGTGAGGATGCTACCAAGTTGGAAGAACTTGTAGTAATGGGCTATGGATCTAAAAGAAAAGGTGATATCACATCTGCAGTATCTGTCGTGGATATGAAAGATATGGGAGACCAACCGGTAGCCAACGGCACTCAATTTTTACGTGGCAAAGCTGCAGGAGTCACCGTTGCTCAGACAGATGGTACCCCCGGACAGGAAATGAGCATCATGATCCGAGGCGTAGGTTCATTGGGAACCAACCAGGCTCCGCTTTTTGTAATTGACGGATTTCCGGTCGGTAACCAAATGGGTAACATTAATCCTGATGATATTGAAAGTATCACCGTATTGAAGGATGCAGCCTCCACGGCCATATATGGTGCCAGGGGTTCTAATGGGGTAGTGCTTGTTACCACCAAAAGAGCCAAGGAGGGAGAAGTTTCTGTAATTGCTGCTATCAATTATGGATTTCAGAATATTCCTGAATCGAAAAGGATTAAGATGATGTCTGGTCAGCAATACGCTCAATGGAGAAAGGAACAGTTTAT
This sequence comes from Cyclobacteriaceae bacterium, assembly GCA_965243485.1. Classification (GTDB taxonomy): domain Bacteria; phylum Bacteroidota; class Bacteroidia; order Cytophagales; family Cyclobacteriaceae; genus UBA7330. The sequence goes on from CBDEVP010000001.1 coordinate 1,250,038, forward strand.
TGACAAATCAATACTTGCCGGTAATGGTGTTCCGACTATTGATCAGATTCCGGAGAATTACCGGTTTCCTGAGCAAACTCAATATTCGACAGACTGGTTTGACGAAATCACAAACGACAATGCAGCATTTCAGAATTATAATGTTACACTCTCATCCGGAAAAGGAGATGTTAAAACACTGGTTTCTGCAGGCTATTTAAGTCAGGAGGGTGCAATTATTAAAACGAATTTTGAACGTTATAATTTGAGAGCAAACATAGATGGGAAGGTGAATGAATTCCTGTCGATGGGACTCAATGTTGTTGGATCACGATCCAATGAAAGGTTCATCGGTTCTACAGGAAGAAGTGCGATCATTGGTAAAGCACTCTGGGCGGATCCCAGATATCCTGTTTATAATCCGGATGGTAGTTTCTTGGACTATATTGGTGGTGATGGAGGCACATTTGGATCAACGAATCCTGTGATGCAACTTCATCAAGAGAAAAATACAGAGCACATAAATAACCTGCTAAGTAATGCATATGTCGAATTATCTTTCTTAGAAGATTTCAAATTCAGAACTTCTTACAATGTATCACTTACCAATGGAAGAGTAAACAGGTGGAGACCTTCTACTTTGGCAGGTAATGGTTTTAATCAACCTCCACCACGGAATGCAACTTTGTCTGAGACATATAGGGAGGTTATTAATTGGTCAGCTGATCAATTGCTCTCATACAGTAAAAAAATTGATGCTCATCAATTTGATATCATGCTGGGTTATAGTGCCCAGGAACAAACATTCAGGTCTTTATCCGGAAGTGGGAATACATTCCCCGATGATATTGTCCAGTTCTTAAATAATGCAGAAAATGTGAACGTCGAATCTGATGAGGAAAGCTGGAGTCTGTTGGCATATTTTGTCAGGGCCAACTACTCTTTTAAAGACAAGTATCTGTTTTCAGCTACTTTTCGAAGGGAAGGAAGTTCAAGGTTCGGTAAAAACAACTTGTGGGGTAATTTTCCCGCGTTCTCTGCTGGCTGGAGACTGTCCGAAGAAAGCTTCCTGACAGATATCAGCTGGGTTTCCGACCTGAAATTAAGAGCAAGTTATGGGGTCACCGGAAATAACAATATTGGTGAGTATCAGAACTCAAGTAATTTGATTACTGACAACTATATCATTGGAGGTCAACTGGCACCGGGACAGCGACTCGGTGGATTTGTTAACGCCAACCTGGGATGGGAACAATCAAATCAAATTGATATAGGTATGGATTTTTCCGCCTTTGAAGGCAAACTTAATTTAACGGTGGAATGGTACAATAAGATCACTGAAGATATGCTTCTGAGTGCACCTTTGCCGATCATCACAGGATTTGGCTCCACATTGACCAACCTTGGTAAGGTGGAGAATAAAGGTGTGGAAGTAGCTGTTGGCTATCGTACCAACGTAGGCAATGACCTAAATGTCCGAGCTGATTTCAACATTTCATTCAACAGAAATAAGGTACTGGCCATCAACGGGGAAAATGATGAGATCATTAATAACAGTTTTTACGGTCAGGCTTACCGATCAGCTGTTGGCCGGCCTATTGGGATGATGTGGGGATATGACATGATAGGTATTTTTGCTGACCAGGCTGAAGTTGATGCTTTACCTTTTCAGGACGGAGCCATTCCTGGTACTTTTATTTACAGAGATAGAAATGGCGATGGAGAAATTACATACGGAAATACGTCACCAGACATGGGTGAAATTGGTAACCCCCATCCTGATTTCATTGCCGGCTTGACTTTAGGTGCAGACTACAAAGGTTTTGATCTCAATATATTATTTACCGGCGCATATGACTATGATATTTCCAGGCAGATTGAAAAAACTACCTTAAACATGGATGGGGTTTTCAATATTTTGGCAGAAGCTGTCAATCGATGGAAATCACCTGAAGATCAGGGAAATGGTTGGATACCTACATCAAGTACCTGGAAATGGCAGCGGGAGACCAGTTCTCGATATGTATCAGACGGAAGCCATGTATGGCTGAGGAATATTACTATTGGGTATACTTTGCCAAATAATTTGCCAGTTATGGGAGGTACAAGATTTTATGCGAATGCAGATAATCTGGCTTTATGGACCAATTATCCTGGTAGCAACGTGGATGTGGATAGAGGCGAGGGACGAAGTCTTGGGACAGATGATGAAGCTTACCCGGTTCCCAGGATATTTACTTTTGGGGCAACCATAAATTTTTAATTTAAGATAGACTATATAAAGAAAAATATTTATGAAAACTATCATATATAGAACACTGATTTTTGTGGCTGGCCTAAGTTTATGGTCATGTGGCGAAGATTTTCTGAATAAAAATGATCCTACACGATTGAATGCTTCAACCTTTTACCAGACAGAAGATCAACTGGAACAGGCTGTTAACGCCCTCTATGCAGGGATGCAGGGGTATGTCAGCATACAGTGGCAATTTGGTGATTTCATCTCGGACAATACCACCTTGCATTACAATGTTGAAAACAGGGGGCAAGGGCCTTCACTGGAAGCTCTGGAATATTGGCAATATCTGCCCAGTACCTCCAATATTGTTAATTTATATAACAACATATATTCGCGATTGGTCGATGTAAATACCACCTTGCAAGCACTTTCGACTGCAAGTATTGATGAAGGTGCCCGAATCAATCTAGAGGGACAGGCAAAATGGATCAGAGCCTATTACTATTTCGAGTTGGTTCAGCATTTTGGTGATGTAATTCTGTTAACCGAACCCATCACGAATCCTTCCGATGCATGGAATTATACAAGATCACCAGCTTCAGAGGTATATGATTTAATCGAGAGTGACCTGAACTTTGCTGTAGATGCATTACCCGAAACACTTCCTGCGTCAGAAATGGGAAGAGTAACCAAAGGTGCTGCGTTAGCCTTACTTGGAAAGGTATACCTTACTCAGAAAGAATATGGAATGGCAGTCTCAACTCTTCAGCAGGTTCTACCGTTAGGATATACATTGTTAAATGATTATGCCCAGGTATTTGATCCGGTTTTTAAAAATCACTCCGAATCAATATTTGATGTCCAGTTTCAGGGTAATAATGACTTAGGTGAGGAATCTGGTTTTACATACAATTTTTACCCCAGACTTTCTGCGGGGCAGGTCATTCCCTTTCCTGGTGCGGATGGGGGTGGTTGGAATATTCCCAGCCTTAGTATGATCGCAGAATATGAGCCAGGAGATCTTCGAAAAGATATCTCATTGGCAGAAGGTTATTTCGATGCGAATAATAATTGGGTAGCTGTGCCATACATCAAGAAGTTCCTTCATCCTCATAGCATACTGGGTCGCCCTAATGAAAACTGGCCTATACTTAGATATGCTGATGTCCTTCTTATGCTGGCTGAGGCCATTAATGAAGAATCCGGTCCGGCTGATGCATATACGTATGTTAATCAGGTTCGTCAGAGGGCTGACCTGGATCCATTGAGTGGATTGACTCAGGATTCATTTCGCGATGCTGTCCTGAAGGAAAGAAGGATGGAGCTGGCTTTTGAAAACCATCGTTGGTTTGATCTTAAAAGAACCAATACACCTGCTGAAATGGCAGCCATTCTGAATGCCTATGGTGAGGTAGAAAAAGCGAATCCAACCACGAGCAGAGGTGGATTTGGGTTTACACCCACAGAATATGTGTTTAATACCCACCAGTATTTATTTCCAATCCCTGACGTTGAAATCCAATTAAACCAGGAGTTGAAACAAAACGACGGCTATTAATAATAATGAATCAGCACGGCTTTGAATTTAAATAATCAAAGTCGTGCTTATTTTTTACAACTCGATCATGAACACCTTCATGATTAAAAATTAAATGGTATCTGCTGTTTACCAGTGATAAACCGGTCGCCCCATGAGGGTTAGCCCCTTCACATCTTTTATCTTTGTAATCATGGATAATTCTTCCCTTTGGATCTTTCAGCTGATCGGCCGGCTGCACCCCATGATCGTCCATTTTCCCATTGGATTGTTGTTTGTGGCTTTATTCATGGAGTTACTGACCTACAGGGGAAAAGAAGGCCTTCGTGAAGGCATCAAATGGCTTGTGTACCTGGGTGCTTTGTCTGCTGTCGTTTCCTCTATCATGGGAATTCTCCTGATGAACCTGGATTCCTACAGTGGAAGCCTCGTACAAAATCACCAGATCCTGGGGTTGATAACTACCTCTGCGGCTCTCATTACTGCCGGACTGCTTTACCGGGCTGAGAAACAAATCAAACCCAGCTACAAGCTTTACCGTGGAGCACTCCTCACCACAGCGATCACGCTCACAATCACAGGACATCTCGGAGCGAGCCTGACCCATGGAGAAGAATACCTCACCGAAGTGCTTCCCGGAAACCAGGAAATTCTTGACGACTCTAAAACTGGTTCGCTCCTGGCTGAAGTTTCTCAGCAAGATTCGATTCCCCTTAAACAGCTCGACCGGGTGAGTCTGGAAGTTCGGGCCATGTTTGCTCACAGCTGCTACCAGTGTCACAGTGAGGAAAAACAGAAAGGCGAATTGCGCCTCGACAATAAAGAAGATGCTTTCAGGGGAGGCGAATCAGGTCCAGTCATTGAGGTTGGAGATGCTAAAAATAGCGAGCTCATCCGAAGGCTCACGCTTCCCCGGGACCATGACGAATTCATGCCTCAAAAAGGAACGATCCTCAACCAGACGCAGATCAACCTCATTTCCTGGTGGATAGACAACGGGGCGCACTGGGTAGAAGGTGAAGTGAAAGTTTTTCCGGAAGCCGAACTGGCACTGACCAAACCTGAACTTCCTCCCGAAAAAGGACATGCTCACCCCATCGACCGGATCGTAAATGACTACTTTGAAAAGAATGATATTGAATGGAAAGAAGTAGTTGATGACCGCACATTCATCCAAAGGGCCTACCTCGATGTGATCGGACTGCTTCCCACTCCGAATGACATTCAGTCTTTTGTTGAAAATAATGATCCTGATAAACGGGAAAAACTTGTCCAAAGTCTATTGGATGATGACCACAATTATTCCCAACACTGGATCAGCTTCTGGAACGACATTCTTCGCAACGACTATTCAGGCACCGGGTTTATTACGGGTGGAAGAAAACAGATCACTGATTGGTTGTATAACTCTTTGCTAGAAAATAAACCTTATAACCTGCTGGTAAAGGAACTGACCAATCCATCCGAAGAATCCGAAGGCTTTATCAAAGGTATCGAATGGAGAGGAGTCGTCAATGCCAGCCAGACCACGGCCATGCAGGCCGCCCAAAACATCGGGCAATCTCTGATGGGCATGAATGTAAAATGTGCCTCCTGTCACAACAGCTTCGTCAGCAACTTGACACTTGATCAGACCTATGCATTTGCCAATATTTTCTCAGATTCTACACTTGAGCTTTATCGATGTGATAAGCCAACAGGAAAGATGGCCAAGACAGAATTTATCTATTCGGAACTAGGATCTGTGGAGGCTGAAACCGTGAAAGAAAGGTTGAAACTATTGTCCGAAGCAATTGTAAAACCAGAAAATGGCCGTCTTTATCGTACCATCGTCAACAGGATCTGGGAAAAACTAAATGGCAGGGGTATTGTGGAGCCTCTGGATGAAATGGATAACGAGCCCTGGGATCAAACGCTGCTCGACTGGCTTGCTGCAGATTTCATCGATCATGACCATGACCTGAAATACCTGATTGAAAACATCATGACCAGCAAGGCCTATCAACTGCCTTCGGTTGGATATAAAGATCCAATGGCTATAGTTGAAGAACAGTATGTTTATCAGGGACCATTGATTCGTCGCCTAAGCGCTGAGCAATTCACGGATGCGGTCAGCCAGGTGATCACACCGGTTTATGCTTCTGTGGCATATGATCCAAACCCTTCAGACTTTAGTTTCCGAAGGATCTGGCATGAAGAGAAGGAATTTGATCGAAGGGTGCTGCCGAAACCAGGCAAAAGATATTTCCGGAAGCCTTTCACGCTTCCAGCAAACAAGTCGGTATCTTCTGCAGAGCTCATGATTTCTGTGGATCATTCTTATTCGTTGTTTATCAATTCGGAGATAGTATCCAATGGGAATAACTGGGAAAAAGTTGGACGGGTCACAGTCAGTGACATGTTAAAAGCCGGAAATAATATCATTGCCATTGAGGGAGAAAATGAGGGTCCGATCCCTAACCCGGCCGGAATTCTTTTCAGGATGAGAATCTCCTTCGAAGATGGTACCACCACGTTCATTGAATCAGATGAAGACTGGGTTTGCATGAAGGAAACACCAGCAACAGGTTGGAACACTTTAGGCTACGACGATGCGGCCTGGGAAAAGGTAAGGGTCTATCCGGACTACTGGGGTAAAATGGTCAAGTTTGATTTCGATGCAAAAGAAGAAAATAAGTTTGCCCGGGCCTCGCTGGTAAAACTGGATCCCTTCATGAAAGCACTGGGGAGACCAACTCGTGAAAATGTGGCCACTAGCAGGGAGGAGCAGGCATCCCTGTTGCAAGCACTTGAACTGACCAATGGTGAATTCTTCAATGAAGTGCTGGAGGAAGGAGCACAAAAATGGCTGGATGAATACCAGTCCGATCCGGTACGCATAGCTGACGAACTATACCTGAAATGCCTTGGAAGACAACCGAACGAATCGGAGAAGAAAATCATTTTAAATACATTGACAGAAAAGCCGGATGCATCAGCCGTCCAGGACCTGTTCTGGGCAACCTTGTTATTGCCAGAATTTCAATTTATCAATTAAGACATGATGGAGAAATCTGCTGAAATACAACGAAGAGAATTTTTGAAGAAGATGGGAATGGCCAGTGCAGCTGCCATGTCCGTGTCTATCCCTTCAGCCAGCTTCCTGAGCTCCTGCTCAGGGCCTGCAATTCCCTCCACGGCTGATTCTGTGATTTTACTTTATATGGCTGGGGGAATGGCTCATACAGAGACCTTCGACCCTAAACGATATACTCCCTATTCTAAAGGTGTGGAAAGCAAAAAAATACTCAGCACCTTCCCAAAAATCCCTACAGCAGTCGATGATCTGTATTTTTCCGAAGGACTGGAAAATATAGGGAGCGTGATGGACAAAGGAGCCATCATCCGCTCATATCGTTCGGCAGACCTGGGACATATCCTTCACACCCGCCATCAGTATCACTGGCACACCTGCTATGAGCCTCCTCAGTCAGTACAGGTTCCTCACATTGGTGCCTGGATCGCCAAAGAGCTGGGACCAAAAAATGAGGTGATCCCTCCGTTCATCGCACTGGGCCAGCGATTCACTGTGGGTGAGGGCGAAGAACTGAAGGCTTTCCATTCAGCAGGATTCCTGGGTGGAGAATATAGTCCATTCCTGATCCCGGACCCATCCTCTGGCATGCAGAGTGTAAGACCTCCTCAGGGCATGTCGATTAAACGTTTCGAAGCGAGGAACCAATTGTATAAGGAGCTGGTGAATAAGAGTCCGATGGCAGAGCAGGTCAGTGACTATCAGAAGGAATCTTTGATGCGGTCTATGGAGCAGTCTTATCGTCTGCTCAATTCACCTGAGGTAAAAGCATTTGACCTCCAGGATGAACCTGAAAAAGTTTATGATGAATACAATACAGGCCGCTTTGGATTAGGATGTCTGATGGCCAAAAGGCTTGTGCAGCAAGGGGCGAGATTTATCAGCGTATCGTCGGAATACGAACCTTTCCTTGGTTGGGATACACATGAAAATGGTCATCTTCGAGCAAAAGGGATGAAGCAATACATCGACCGGCCCATCGCCCAGCTGATCAGGGATCTTGATGAAAGTGGGCATCTTGATCGCACATTGATCATCCTCGCTAGTGAATTCAGTAGAGATGCGATTCTTGAAGGCCGGCCAGGTGAGCAAGTAAAAGATCAGGTCCAGGTACCGGACAAGATCGAAGATGAGAAATTCTACGGCATGCATCGCCACTTTACTGATGGGGCCTCTATCCTGATGTGGGGTGGCGGTATCGAAAAGGGACTAGCCTTTGGTAAAACAGCTGATGAAAGACCCTGCTCGTCTGTTGAAGATACGGTAGTGATCGACCAGGTCCATCAAACAATCTATCATGCACTGGGCATCCCTCCGGAAACCCACTATACTATTGAAGGCAGACCTGTCTATACTACTCCGGATGGACATGGTGAACCAATTATGCGTTTGTTTGGGAAGCAAGAGGCCTAAAAGTTCATGCAATACGAGCATCCATCCTTAGGTAAGTTATCCCTTCTGCTGGTAGTGCTGTTGATTCTTAGCTGTGGTGAGGAAGTCCGAGAGCAAGAAAAGCCCAACATCCTGTTCATCATGGTAGATGATATGGGATACTCTGATCTGGGATGCTACGGAGGCGAGATAAATACTCCCAACATTGACGATCTTGCAGAGAATGGGATTCGATTTACACAGTTCTACAATACAGCAAAATGCATGTCGTCAAGAGCCTGTTTCCTTACCGGGCTTTATGCCCAGCAGTGTGAAATGGACAAGCGCCCCCTTGAGCTAAAAAATGCTGTAACCCTTGGAGAAGTACTTCAAACGGTCGGGTATCGAACCTACCTTTCAGGGAAGCATCATGGGACCGAGAATTTATATTACAGAGGATTTGATCATTATTTCGGCTGGAGAGATGGCGGAGGGAACTATTGGAATCCGGGACTTAAAAGGAACGGTGAACCTGCCCCAGCCAGTAAAGAGACTGTTCGTTATTGGTGTGATGACTCATTAACATATCACCCTTACACTCCTGAAGACAGAGACTTCTATACGACTGATGCTTTCACAGACAAAGCCCTCAACTGGTTGGATGAAGATGAACTGGCTGGCCAACCTTTCTTTATGTATGTTGCCTACCAGGCTCCTCATTACCCTTTACATGCCTGGCCTGAGGATATCAAAAAGTATAAAGGTGTGTATGATAACGGTTATCAGGAAATCAGGGAAAAGCGCTACCAAAAAATGATCAGCCTGGGATTAGTTGACCCATCAAAATCTCCTCTCCCACTGATGAGCCCCGAAAAATGGGACACCTTGTCAGGACTGGAATTGAAGAAAGAAAAGCTAAGAATGGAGATCTATGCCGCCATGGTCGACAGGGTAGATCAAAGCCTGGGTAAGATCTTTGCAAAACTCAAGCAACAAAAGAAATTTGAAAACACCCTGATCATGTTCGCCTCAGATAATGGAGCCTGCGCAGAAGATCCCAGGGTCACCAATCGTTCAACCAATATCGAGGATTTCGGTAAAATTAACAGCTATGAAGTGGTGGGAGAAAACTGGGCTACCGTACAGAATACCCCCCTGCGATACTGGAAAAATTACTCACATGAGGGAGGAATACGAACCCCCTTCATTGTCTCATGGCCTGACTTTATCAAAAAAAGAGGCTCAATCAATGATGAACCGGGACATTTTATTGACATCATGTCTACCCTGGTAGCATTGACAGGTGCTCAATATCCGGTGACTTATAATGGAAACCCAATCATACCAATGCAGGGGGTCAGTCTTTTACCTGCATTCAATGGAGACCCCATTGAAAGAGAAAAGCCGCTTTTCTGGCAATGGTCCCGAGGGGGAGGAATCCGGGAAGGTGATATGAAAGCAGTTTTTTGGAATGATCAATGGGAATTATTTGATCTGAAGGATAACCCCAACGAAACGAATGATCTTTCAGATAGACAACCTGAAAAGCTCCAATCACTGAAAGCTCAATGGGAAAACTGGTATGCTGATTTTCGCTAGTGGGTTCGATAGATTAGAATCCCTGGTTCTTTTTATCCCTTGATCTTTGCACAAGAAAAAGTCTATGTAACTCTTCGCGCTTCTCAGGATTTTTATCGGAAATTTCTGTTGTTTCCTGAGGATCCTCCGCAAGATTGAATAGTTGCCAATCCGCTGCTACCTCAGGCTCATCTGTTCCATATTTTACGATTTTCCAATCGCCGTTCCTCAATGCCCATCGATTGGTGTTGCTGTTCCAGATCCAATAAAGATCTCGTTTCCCTGTATGACCATTTTCAAATAGTAAAGACGAAATGTCGACACCATCTACTTCGGGAAGCGTTGATTCTCTTCCAACAAGGCTTGCCAGCGTCGGTAGCCAGTCGACGACATGGACAGGATCGCTCACTTTTTTCGGTTCAATTTGCCCGGGCCAGTTAGCAAATCCAGGCACATGAATCCCTCCTTCCCACACATCCGTTTTACTACCCCTCATCGGGATATCCTGGTTGAAATCCGTCAGTCGAAGATCATCCGGGTAGGCATTCCCTGACCAGTTGACCTGCGGCCCGTTGTCAGAAGTGAACAGGATCAATGTGTTTTCTCTTTGACCGGTTTCCTCCAGTGCTTTGATTACTTCTCCAATTCCATGATCCACGTGGTGTACTGCTGCGAGTAGTAACCTTTTCTCTGGATCAGGCTCTGACTGTATTTTCCCCTCCGGATCGTTGAACCACTCGATTTCACCTTCATTTAGCCATCGTGTGGTATCCTCGGGATCCAATTGAGTAGGGCGATCCACAAATTTCCCTCTTTCGTCCAGCGGGGTATGGGGCGCATGAAAAGCCAGGTACATAAAGTATGGTTTTTCACGATCTCGCTTGATATATCTGATGGCTTCCTGATAAACCAGATCGGTAGCATGCACTCCGTTCTCATGTCCGGGGATGGTATCATGATTGCGGTGCCATGCATACTCATATGCTCCCTCCCGATATCTGTGGTCATACATCCCTACAGCACCTGCCAGGGAACCATAACTCTCATCAAATCCGTAGTGATTAGGACCATATTCCGGATCAGAACCCATATGCCATTTACCGCAAATGAAAGTGCTGTAACCAGCTTCTTTAAACATGGAGGCCATGGTTGTTTCACCTTTCCGAAAGACCGGCTGATTGTTGGCATTCAGGGCATTTGTGCCAAAGCGTCCTGGATATCGGCCCGTAAAAACTGCCACCCGTGTGGGTGTACATTGTGGCATGGAGTAGTGATTCACAAATTCTGCACCTTCTGATGCCAGACGATCCATGTTAGGGGTGTAGGCTCCTGGATTATTATAACCAATATCGCCCCAGCCCTGGTCGTCGGTGATGATGACGATGACATTGGGACGCCCTGTGTCCTCGTTGCTACTTTGCTCTTTACATGATGTAGAAAGTACCAGGAAGAGAAGAATAAGGAAATGGTTGGTATTCATATTAAACAATTTGAATCACTAAAGTTAACCTCTATTATTTCAACTCCTTGGAAGTGGCCAACGCAATCACCCTCCCCTGGTCACCGACTGCATTGTAGAAATGATAGACCACCCCGTTCCATTTGATCACCCAGGGCTTGTGCGCATACTTTTCATCATAAGGCTCTGAGGGTGCGATCAAGTCCGGGCCCTGCCAGTCCGTCCAGTGGATCAGGTCATAAGAACAGGCAAACCGCTCAAAAGCACCGGGTTTCCAGAAGGCTCCAAAATAAAACATCACATAGAGATCGTCCATTTTCGCAATCTGAGCATCTCCGCAAATGCCGCTATACCGGGTGATGACCGGATCATCTCCAAATCGCTTCCATTTTACCATATCATCCGAAACCGCCATCCCAATACTTTCATAACTGGCGGTGTCACCCTTGGCATTGTAGTACATGACAAATGGGTATCCGGTATGCTTCTCCTCATCCATGATCACCAGACTCTTGTAAATGGTTTTATTCTCAAACCAGCGGGCTTTCTGGTCTTCAGGGGAAAGGATTGGTTCCTGATGCCGTTCCCATTCTTTTAGAATGCGGTGTTCATCCGTATGCGCAAGTCCAATTTTCAGCATTCCTTTTTCATAACCCGCAGAATTTCCACCCAGATATGTCATCCAGTAACGATCCTGATATTTTTCAACAGAATAGTCTCCACCCCATTCGGTATTCACAAGTGATACATATCCTGCTTTCTGATTGGCATCCCAAGTGCTATCTGAAAAAGACATGATCCTTCCTTTTGTTTCCCAGTTAAGTAGATTGGTGCTTTCGGCCATCCAGGTTTCATAACCCTGACCATCAAAGACGATATAGGTCATATACCATCTGTTTCCTTCACGGAATATCGTGGGAGAATCAATCATTTTAGTAGAATCAGGGTGCCTGAAAACCACTCCGTATTTGTAAGGAGTCCTTACTTGTTCAAACACTGATTGCATCACCCTTTCAGGTACTTTTTGTGGCTCTTTCCTGGAGGTGCACTGACCTAAAAAAGTTGCAACCCAAATACAAATGAACCATTTTCTCACAGTTACCAACTTTCGGAGTTTGATTTCAATTTTCGAACCTGACAACATCTACTGATCATGTTATTATATTAGCTCCATAAGCTCCTGAACAATTTCCGGATTGCTCTCGCTGATATCACGATGTGGTACTGGTTTCTCATCATTCTCAAACAGATTAATGTCAATGGTGTCTCCGGTAGCGTTTTCAGTCCACACCATCAGCCGGTGTTTTTCAGTTCTTACTGAAATTCCATAAGTTCCAAAAGCTACCCGCTCACTTACAGCATATTCTTTGATTATTGATTCCGGATTTTCAATGGCCGGTCTTAAACTCATTCCTTCAAGATTTTCGGGCGGCTGGATGTTACATAAATCAGCAAGTGTTGGAAAAATGTCAACTGTTTCAACAATCCCTTCAGCAAATATTCCTGGCTGATTCATTTGTGGCTGTTTGATAATAAGGGGACTATTTAGTGCAATATCAAAATTGGTGTGTTTCCCCCATATACCATAGTCTCCAAGATGCCATCCATGATCTCCCCACAAAATCACAATGGTATTTTTGTCCAGGCCAAGATTTTTCAATTCATCAAGAATCTTTCCTATTTGAGCATCGGTGTAGCTAACAGCGGCGCAGTAACCATGTTTTAGTATTTTCTGACGCTCAGGTGTTATTCTCCACCCCACGGTATCGCCTGGCCAGGTGTAAGCACCTCTTGGCTCATAACTATTTCTGTCAGCATGTAGACAAATATCCGAGCTCACATTTTCTGGTGTTTCACGATATTCAGCCCTTGGGATCCTATCCGGGTCATATAAATCCCAATATTTCTTGGGCGCATTAAATGGGAGATGAGGCTTATAGAAACCTACGGCAAGAAAAAAGGTTGAATCCTTTAACCTCCTTAATTGTTTTACAGCCTCCTCGGCATTCAGTCCATCAGCATAGCCATCATCCGAGACGTCTGCTGCTTCATAAGGAGGCAAAGTGCGATTTAAAGGACGACCGTAATAACTGGTACGTGCCCTTCCCCCTTCATATGAAAAGAAGGCCTGCCATGGATCCTTCCATTCCCCTACCGGAGCATAAGACTTATCCCAGCTATATGGTACCTCATGGATTGTCTGAAGAGAGTCCATGACTCCTCCTGGCTGATGAGAAATCTTCCCAATGCCAACAGTTTTGTATCCGTTTTCTTTGAATAACTGAGGCAATGAAAAAATGCTGTCAGGTTTTGAGCCTGACTCTCTGATATCTTTGAAAATATCCCAGTTTGTAGTCCGAATGCCTGAAAGCAAAGTCGATCGTGACGGACCGCATGCTGCATCATGAACAAAATGATTTCTGAATATCCTTCCTTCGGACGCCAATTTATCAATATTGGGGGTATGCATGTAATCAGCGCCGTAACAGCCCAATTCAGGTCGCAGATCATCAACAGCAATAAATAATACATTTAGCCTGTTATTGCTCTCGCGTTTAGTTTCACATGCTGAGAACAGGACTGAGGAAACAATTGCATTGATTAAAATCAGACTTATTTTATTCATGTTTCAAATGGAACTTATGCTACACATTGTTTTTGAATAACCTTAAATTGAGTTTTGATGGATTCACGACATTCATCAATGAAAAGGATTGATCGAATACCTATTCCTTAAAAGTATTTTTATTTTAGAAGGAAAATCAAAAACTATGAAAATTTATCTTCTTATAATCTTATTAACCGGATCATCCAGTCTTGCCTTCGGACAAACCTTCCGTGGAATGGATAAAAGTCCCCTGGATGTAGCCTATCTGCCTGATAATTTTCCGCATGATCGGGATCCTGGCGAAAAAGCCATTGTAAAAGTCTATTACAGTCGTCCACAGGTCGATGGGAGAGAGATATTCGGGAGTAAAGTCCCGTTTAACAGGGTCTGGCGGGTCGGAGCCAATGAAAACGCAGAGTTGATCGCTTACCAGGACATTACAATTGGTGGCAAAAAACTTGACGCAGGTACCTATTCCCTGTTTGTGATACCCACAAAAGAGGAATGGACCATCATCCTAAACTCCAATGTAGATTACTGGGGCGCCTACAGCTATGACGAAGCAAAAGACGTCGTGAGATTTGCTGTCCCGGTTAAACAATTATCCGAGATCGTCGAGGCCTTTTCTATCCAATGCGATGAAACCGGAGAAGGCGAGGGGGTGATGCGCATGGGCTGGGAAAAGACGATGGTGGAGATTCCGGTGAGTTATTGAATGACAATCCCTAACCTTTAGAGCCGTTCCACATATATGTAATGCGCCGGAAGATACGATTCCGAAGTTGTTTTGAACCAGGCTTCCAGCAAAGTATCCTGCGGCTCTAATTGCAATTCGACAGTCGCAAATTGATCTGAATTATCTACGACTGCACTGTCGACACGATTTCCGGTTGACACAAAGGCACTGGAAAACGCAATGGATTTTCCATGTCTCAAAGTGTTCACCAAATCATTTCCGGGAATCTCGGGCACCGAATCACTCAGTGATCTGTTGCTTTCCGCAGGCCACCTGGATAATTGAAATCGATAATTTCCCGGCTGGTCAACTCTAAGCGTATAAAAACCTTTGGTGTCCAGTCTTCCTTCCCGGATCAGATTTTGGTTCCAGGGTATCCCGCCTCCCTGATATGGATGCATGTCGTGAATGGTAATGGTCTTTGCTCCTTCCTCACCTATGATCATCGGTGAATGCCTCCACTCTGCTGCTGTACTTTCCCACCATTCATCATAAAACTGCTGCATCTTTTTCACACGATCAGGATACTCCTCTGCAAGATCTACTTCCTGAGCTAAATCTTCTTCAGTATTGTAAAGCTCTTTGTGATTGACCAGCCTCCACGAACCATCCATCACGCAGGGACTTTTATACTTTCTGGGCCATTGCTCTCTTTGGGTATCCACCACCAGCATTCGGTTGATTTTTGTTTCCTTACCAAGTATGATTGCGGAAACATCTGTGCCATCAAGCACTTTCTGTGGATTAAAAGGGACTCCGGAAAGCGCAGACAGAGTAGGTAAGAGATCGACATGAGCTACCAGGTCATTGATCTTTTTACCGCCTGAAATATGGCCGTTTGGCCAGCTCATTAAAAATGGCACCCTGTGACCACCATCGTAATGGCTGCCTTTCGTACCCCTCAATGGATTGTAGCCAAATATCTCTCCGGCCTGGTCATGTACTACTCCTCTGGCAGTGCCATTGTCCGTCGTGAATATGAGTATTGTATTATCAAATAATGATTCCCCCTTCAAATAGTCTACAAGCCTTCCAAAATTATCATCCAGGTTGGTCAGCATTCCGTAAAAATTGACCTGGTCGGCTCTTAAAGGTGCCTCCTTGTACATGTCATGATATTTCTGAGGTGCATTGAAGGGTCCGTGAGCAGCATTTGTGGCTACATAGGCGAAGATTGGTTTTCTTTCTTTATTTCTGTCAATAAAGGCCAGTAACTCATCAAACCATACATCAGTACAATATCCATCGGTTTTTTCCGGAACTCCTTTTCTGAAATAAGTGTCGTCAAAATAATCATTGTTCCAGTAGTCCGGTGTCTGCTGAACGCCTCCTCCACCATGGTAGAGTGTTTCATCAAAACCGCGGTCATGAGGTCGATACGGATAGTTATCTCCAAGATGCCATTTGCCAAACATGGCCGTCTGGTATCCTCCTGATTTAAATACTTCCGCCATCGTCTCCTCATCCGGATTTAAAATGCTGGCACCGGCTATGGTGTGCCAGGTACCCACCCGGTTGGAATTTCTACCTGTCATCATCCCTCCCCGGGTAGGCGAGCAGGTAGTGCCAGTATGAAAATTGGTGAGCTCCAACGCCTCCATGCTGAATGCATTCAGCCTGGGCGATTTTACGATTCCATTTCCGTGAAATCCCACATCACCATACCCCTGATCATCCGTAACAATCAAAATAATGTTAGGCTGTTTTGGCTCAGTGAGACAGGATGAAAAGAGAAAAGCCAGAATGAACAGGCAATTAGTTGAATTTAGAATTTTCATTTGAATTTTTCAACGTACCAATTATGGATGATTAAAAATATTGGAATCTGTCTATTTACAGAAACTTCCACCATGTTTGTGAAAGGAAGATGCCAACAAGTGCACCAAAAACAGGTTTACTGCGATCCGGAAGTATATTTATTTTTTTAATGCGGAATATTTTCAGTAACTTAAAAATAGCCTTTTTACTTCGCTAATAATAGAGTCATGAATATATTGAAAATATCACAGGACCAAGCGATGATCCGGTTGAGAAGTATCCAGTATTTTAGCACACTCATTATAGCAATCATATTTCCATCAATTTTTCTATCCTGCAATTCTGAACTTGATAATATTGATGGAGACTCTGACATGGAGCCTGGTTATGAAATAAAGATAACCAATGGTTCTGGTGGGACACAAACTTTTTCAGGGGTAGAAACTGACTGGGATATTGATACAGGTATTGTCGTGCTTGGGCCTGAGGATGAAGGAGAACCCCTGGCCCGGCTACAGATCACCCTGAAAAAAGCGGGTGAAAGTGTTGAAATCTCTGATGCTATTCTTTCAACCCAGAATCTCAGGGTAATAACTAATCCTGCTGAAGGTGATGCAAGGCTCTATGAGCTAGCTGGTAGTTCCATATTGCTTTTTGACATAATAGAAATGAATAGTGCAAAAGTCATATCTGATGGTTCTCATACCATTGATATGGATCGTGTACAGGTATACTCAACAGACCCAGCTGAAGAGATAAAAGTAGAGTTTAAATTCCATGCTACAGACTAGCACTAATGTGGCTTTTTGCCACTGAAGCTGGACAAAAGCTCAGATTTGTCAGACACAGCATTTGTCATGAATTCTAACTTTTCATGATGGCTTCTTCCATGTTATAAATGGTATGAATGACCTGCATCAGGGCAGCTACCGACACTGCATCCCTGTCTTCCTTTGCCGGGTATTCGCCAACTGTAATAAACTTTTGCGCTTTCTCCGGATCATTTTCAAAAAGGCCTTTGCTCTCATCAAAATAACCCAACAGCAACTTTTCTTCTTCCGGCTTCAAATCCCTGCAGATGATAAGTTTGAAAGCCGTGCTGATCTTTTCAATATCTGAAAGTCCTTCAGCATCGAGTCGCTCGGCCAATACCCTGGAGGCTTCCAGCACGGTCGGGTCATTCAGCATGATGAGCGCCTGAAGGGGAGTGTTGGTAGATTGTCGTTTTTCTTCGCAGTGATCCCTGGGTGAAGAATCAAAAGTCAACATGACCGGCGGAGGTACGGTCCGCTTGATAAATGTATATATCCCTCGTCGGTAAAGCTGATCGCCATGATCCTGAACATATCTCCGGAGTGACCCCCTCCCGGAGGAGGCAACCTCCCACATTTCTTCAGGCTGATAGGGCTTCACACTGCGTCCACCGATCTCGTCGTTTAACAACCCGCTACTGGCAAGCACCATGTCCCGGATAAATTCAGCTTTGAACCTGCTTCGGTGCATTCTGGACAGGTAAATGTTCTCTGGATCCTTCTTCAATTTCGTCTGGTCAACCACCGCAGACTGCATGTAGGTTGCTGAGGTCACTATTTGTTTTACCAGCCGCTTGATGTCCCATCCGTTTTCCCGGAAGTCAACAGCCAGCCAGTCCAGCAATTCGGGATGGGTAGGCAGATCGCCCTGCATACCAAAATCTCCCACGGTCTTTACAATGCCCTGTGTGAAAAACTCCATCCAGATCCGGTTGACAAAGACGCGTGCCGTCAATGGATTCTTTTCACTGAGCAGCCATTTGGCCAGACCCATCCGGTTCTTTGGATATTTTGTTGAATCAAAAGGAAGAACAGCCATCGGGGTTGCATAATCCACCACTTTTCCTTTGGCGTCGTAGGCTCCCCTTTCCAGGATATGCGTTTGGCGTACTCCGGCAGAATCGGCCATCACCATGACCTCTACCGATCCGGTATCCCGGTTGTTGATAAAAGTGAGGATTTCCTCTTTGATCTGTGGTGTAATTTTAATTTTTGGAGCATCCGCGAAAATCACTCCGAGTCCACCGGCCAGTCCTTTTTCAGGTACTTTGTCGAAAAAAGCAGAAGTGCCGTAATATCCCTCCATAGAGATGGGATCATATTTGTGGTCATGACACTTCGCACATTCCATGGTCAGTCCGAGGAAGGCTTTTCCGAAAGTATCGGTCCGGTCGGAAACATACTCCACCCTGTATTCTTCATCAATGGCCCCTCCTTCCTGGGTGATCTTGTGGTTACGGTTGAAGCCGGTAGCCAGCAAAGCTTCCAGGTTGTCCTCCGGCAGAAGATCTCCTGCCAGTTGCCAGATGATCAGCTTTTCATAGGAATAGTTTTCATTAAATGCATGGATGATCCAGTCTCTCCAGGGCCACATGGTTCGAAAGCCATCATTCTGATAACCGTGAGAATCGGCATAGCGCGCAATGTCCAGCCAGTGAAGCGCCATCTTCTCCCCATAATGCTTACTTGACAATAGCTGATCGACTACTTTTTCATAGGCATCTTCCGAATCATCTTTTAAAAAAGCTTCCTGCATTTCCAGAGAAGGGGGCAGACCGGTAAGATCAAAAGCCACACGCTTCAAAAGCTGTTGCTTTCCAGCGACTTCATTTGGAGCCAGTCCAGCCTCATCCAGCTTTTGCAAAATGAAATAATCGATTTCATTGTGGGCCCAGTCTTCCCTTTTTACAACGGGTAGTTCTGGTTTTTCAGGGGTAATGAAAGCCCAGTGGGGTTTGTACTCCGCACCCTGTCGTATCCATTTTTCAATTATGGCAATTTCATAATCACTGAGTTTCAAATTAGAAGCGGGCGGTGGCATCATCTCAGCAGTGTCCGAGGAGGTCATCTTGAGGTAAGCGAGCGACTCTTCCGGTTTTCCCTTTACAAAAGGAAAGGCATGTTCATAATCCTTGAGTGCAGAAAAAGCTCCCTTCTCTGTATCCAGTCTCAGATCAGCCTGTCTTGCATTGGCATCCGGACCATGACAGGCAAAACAATTATCCGAAAGAATGGGCCTGACATGAAAATTGAAATCTACCTGATCAGGAATTTTCTTTTCAGACGACAAAGCCGCTTTGTCTGACCCACAAGAAAATAGTACATACACTAAGACCAGCAAACAAACTGCCCCATGAAATGACAGTTTTGCTTTTGGTCCTAAATTCATTTGTCAAGGTTTGGTTCTTACGAAAGTACCCCGTTTGGTAAAGTACCGGTACTATCTGAAAAAGTTTCTTTTTCCACACCGACAGTCTGCAGCATGCTTACCAGCAGATTCGACATTGGCATATCCTCGTACACAGAATAGGCACCATGTTTCACACCCATATTTTTGCCCCCTGCAAGTACCATCGGATAGTTTACGGCATCGTGAGTTGTACTGCAGGCACTACCATAAAGTGCCAGCGTATTGTCCAGAAGTGAACCGTACTCATCATGGGTATTCTTCAGCTCATTGAGGAAATAAGCATACTGCTTGGCCAGCCACTGATCGTAACGGCCCCACATTTCCCAGTGTCCCTCAGACAGGTCGTGACTGATCGCATGGTGACCCAATTTCACACCGAGTGCCAGCTTAGGGAAATTTTCTCCAAAGCCCATTCCATCTTCACGCCCCATCATAAAGGTGATCACTCTGGTAAGGTCTGTCTTGAAGGCCAGGATCATCAGGTCAAAGGTCGTCCGGAGATAACTTTGCGGATCAACCGTAGGATTCACATTGAAATCGATGTGATCCGCGTTGAACGGCTTCATCGGGATGTCCAGCCATTGTTCATTTCTTCTTACCTGCTCTTCCACTGAATTTAGGGAAGTCATGTATTCGTCGAGCTTTTTCTGGTCGTGATTCCCCAGGTTTCTGTGAAGACTTTTCGCATCGTCCATCAGGAGGTCCACGATCTTCAATCCCTGGTGAATGCTTTTTCTACGCTCATTGGTTGGAGTTCCTCCTCCCGGAGCAAAATATCTTTCGAAAATTTCGCGGTGTCTGTGCTCAGAAGGAATGGGAAGTCCTCTGTGATCAAAGGAGAGTGTTGAGACCCGCGACTTGTATCCAATCCCGCCGTCAGTAGACAATGCCAGGTAAGGGTAGCGGGTATATTTACTCAGGTGCTGTGCTGCTACCTGATCTGCCGAAATCTGGTTATTGTATTCATTCCCTCTCAAATCCCCGCCGGTAAGCCAGGTATCTCCTGCCAGGTGGCCCAGCAGATGCCGGCTCTTCGGGTGGCTCATCCCACCGATGATTGACATATCATTTCTAAACGGGGACAGAGGCGCCAACGTATTGGTCAGTTGATAATCTCTTCCCGCACCCAATGGAAACCAGCTCCATTTATTGTGATACGGGCTGTCCACAGGAGGTATCCCCGCACCGTTAGGAAAATAGACAAAGCATAGACGCTTTGGCATACCTTCTTCAAACCTGGCCAATGGCTTTCCCATCGCCTCCAGATAAGGAAGCATGCAGGTAACTCCTAATCCTTTCAGGAAAGTTCTTCTATCTAAGTGCCATGACTTTTTCATCCGTCTCGATTTTTGATCCGATAAATGAATCGGATGTTGCAATATACTTAATTACAGACTGAAATCTATAGTCGTCATCTTTCACGTTTTCTACGATTTCAGTGATTTCTTCCTCATCTGCATAAGACACATCCCGGCCCAGAGCATAGGCGAAAAGGTGCTTGACCAGTGAAGTGGTGAAATCATCACTTTTCTTTTCCAGCAGATAATGTTTGATCCCCTCTATGCCGACGACCTCTGTCTTATCAGGTAAAACCACGCTGGCGTCAATTGGTTTTTGCATTGCCATTTTCTGAAACCTTCCTGCAGCATCATAATTCTCGAAAACGATACCATAGGGGTCTATCTTTTTATGACAATCCATGCATGAGGGTTTTTCTCTATGAACTATCAGTTGTTCCTTTAAGGTCATCTGGTCGAAGCCCGGAGTTTCAGGGTCCAGCTCGGGAACGTTCGGTGGAGGTGGAGGAGGTTCATCTCCCAGTATTTTCGCTTTCAACCAGACTCCTCGTTTGATGGGATGCGCCTGGGTACCATCTGAGTGACCGTTGAGGAATGCTCCCTGGGACAACAGACCACCTCTGATCATGTCTTTTTCCAGTTGGACTGCTCTGAACTCATTGCCTGATACTCCCTCGATGCCATAAAACTCGGCCAGATTTTGATTGAGCATCGCAAAGTCAGAGTTGATAAAGTTTTTAATGCTCAGATCTTCAGTAAGCACCTTGTGAATAAAATGGTAAGTCTCCTGCTGCATATCCGCTTTTACAAACCTTGAGAAATCCGGATATTCATTCACATTGGTACTCATGCTCTCCTGTCTGTCGACACGCAGCCATTCATTGGAAAATGTCCTGACCATGTTCCAGATCTTAGGATCGCTGATCATTCGCTCTACCTCATCCTCAAGATTATCTTTCAATTCACCTTCTTTGGCCAGCTGTATCAACCGGTCATCCGGAGGGCTATTCCAGAGGAAATAGGAAAGTCTGGATGCCAGAACAAATTCAAGGTCTTCTTCGGTTTTAGGATTTTGCAGATAGATGAATCCTGGAGAACATAGCACGGCAACCAGTGCCTCTTTTACCCCATCTTCATATCTTGGATACTGATCCTTAACTTCCTTCCAGAAATCCATATAAAGTTTAAGCTCATTGGGTCTTACCGGTCTTCGGAAGGCCTTTTCGGCAAATCGTTCTATGACCTCCCGCGTATACGCCTCCTTATTGTCTTTATTTTCCGAGTCGAAGAAAATACTGGTGTAACTTTTTGAAGGCCATTGCTCATAGTAGGGTGCTTCAAACTCGATGGAACGGATCATCAGTGGCGGTCCGGAATGCCGGTTGTCCTTGACCAGGTAGTTGTTCCACAATCCCAGTATCATGATGTTTGAAAGGATCTCGGTGTCATTGAGATCTATTTCCGGAATGGGCAGATTCTCCAGTCTTTCCCTGAATACAAATTCTTCAAACTTCCCGGGAGCAGAAGAAACTTTTAAGGGCTCACCAAATGTACGGTAGTCCATGCCGTCATCCGTCCGTGTGCCCGCAAAAGCCCTCATCGTTGGCACATCCTTTTCGTATTTGATCCGGCTCTCCTCAGCTTCCTGCATCAGCTGCTGAGCTGTAGGGTGTTCAGCAGGTAAATAGCTAACCAGGACATCCCGGAAGCCGATGAAAAATTTACCGCCGATTTCAAGGCTATGGGTGCCCTTATTCAGGTACATCAATGTGATGGGCCTTGTGATCTCTTTTAATTTGCTTTCCTCCTCAGTCAGGTGAAGCCTTTCCTCGATCCTGAGTCCGTCAACTTTAAGCGCGACTGAAGGCATGTTGTCGTCCGTTACATAAGGATGGGTAAAATCTATCTGGTAATATCCGTTTTCTTTAGCTTCAAATTCGTACTGAGCATAGCTGAATTTTGTGATGTCTTCAGGCACCAGTTTCCCGTCTTTCAAAAGAAGGTTATTGGTTTTTTCTGCATTTGTTGCAGACAGCTTAGTGGTATGATCTGTAATGCCTACCGGCTGATCCCCTCTCAGACTGATCATCCCCTGGATATTTTTTTCCAGTTGGTATCCCCTCGAAGCATGGATGGTGAACTTCAACTCTCCATTCTCAGGAAATACCTTCCTCATCAAAAGCTTAAGGTTTGGAGAAGGTCCCTGCCATGATTTGGGCGTCACCTCCTTATGAGGGACCGCCGAATACAGGATGATACCATCATCCACCACCTCGTAACGATCGGCAGCAGAACCTCTCATTCCGATACCCACATTGTTTTTGATGGAATCCAACTCCACTTTGGATAAGCGTGACCCCGGTTGGATCGGGTTTCCCTGCTCATCAAGGACATCAATGACGAAATTATCCTTATTGATCGGGTCACTCTGATAACCTCCGATCATGGCCGCAACTTTGTCTTTTCCAATTCCTTTGCCAAAGGAGATCTTGTAACGGGTCACCGGTGGCTTTTCGGCAGGACCAATTGCTTTATCCAGGGCCTGCCGGGCAATTTGCTGGTAATATTCCAGGTACAATGGAGTGACCTGCAGAACTTCTCCATTGTTGGTAAAACCCATCTCGGATTTTGCATCAGCGGGGAGTACGTTGCCAAAATTGACCGGAACCTTGAGAAGGTCATTCAGGCTATTCGTATACTGCTCGCGTGTGAGCCTTCGCATCACTACACGGTTATTGCTTTTCTGCAGCTCAATGTCATACTTCAGTGAGGAAGTGAGCCATTCCACCAGTTGCTGCCTTTCTTTATCTGTAAGAGGAGGCTCGTCCTCGGGAGGCATCTCCCCCAGGTTGATCATATCCAGGGCTGCCCGCCACTTGGCACCGTCTTTCCCATGGACAATATCCGGGTCCAGCGTATTAAGTTGCAGTCCGCCTTTTTGTTCTTTATCCCCATGACAGCTATAGCAGTTATTTTCCAGGATGGGTTTGACCGATTCATTGAAGACCGGCTGGAGGTCTTCCAGCTTATACACGGCATTCTGAGAGATCAGATGAGCCAGTCGCTTGTTCCTGTCATTTCCCAGGATCGATTTCATTTCATCGGGTAAGAGCTCGGTCAGGTAATTGGAACCGTGAGTGAGTGTGCCTCCCATATGCCCCGCCGCGGTGAGGAGGATCATGTTGATCACCAATCCCCCGTGATAGATTTTTGAGAAATGTTTTTTCTTAACGGAAATTTCCGTGTGATGTAACACCAGCAGCCAGACACTCACCAGGGCAGTCAGCCAGCCCAGCCATTTGTGTGTGGTGCCGCCGGATCCGTATCCGCCTTCGGAAATCAAAAGCAGACCTGCAAGTACGGTTGGGATGGAAGTGATGACTGCCAGCCAGATCAGGAGCCGGCATGCAGTGGACAGGTTGAGTTCAGGCTTATAAAGATTGATGGCTTCCAGGGCGAAGAGGCCGATGAGAATGCCAATTGGAAGGTGAACAAGTAAAGGATGAAATCTTCCAAAAATAGCCAGTACCCAGTGCCCCTGTCCCTCAAAAGGGATCAGGACCAACACCACCAATACCGCAGTGAGGATCAGTGCTATTTTTAAGACAGAATTAATTGCTGGTTGTTTTTTATCTGACATAAACTTCAAGCAGGGTTTTTCCCAAACTCAAATATAAAGTCTGACGTCCTGAATCTGAAGAAAGTCTTTGTTTAATCGAAGGACAAAGGGTTGCATTGGGAAGTCACCTGAAGAATAATCTTTTCTATTGCGTATAAATGAAGTGACCTCTATCATATCTGAAATCGTAATCACTATTATTCAACTCACTTTAGCTGTTATCTTTATCCCCCTGTGAAAATCCTCTACATCCACCAGTATTTCCGAACGCCCGATGAGGGGGGCTCTACCCGGTCTTATGAGCTGGCCAAAGGCCTGGTAAAGCTTGGTCATCAGGTCCGAATGATCACTGCACACAACACACTGAATGGAAAATATCCCATCGAAGGCATTGAGGTCCACTATTTAAAAGTCCCTTACCATAATCGCTTTGGTTTTCTCCGGCGGATCTTTGCTTTCCTTCGGTTTGTCCGCCTGGCAAAAAAGACCTTGAAAAAATTGGATGGTGGGGATGTGGCTTATGTGATGACCACGCCACTGACCACAGGATTGATTGCCCTGTATCTCCGGGAGAAAAAACGTATTCCTTACATTTTTGAAGTGGGGGATCTCTGGCCGGAAGCACCGGTCCAGATGGGAGTCATTAATAACAGGTGGCTGAGAAAAGAACTTTATGCTTTTGAGAAAAGGTGTTACCTGAAAGCCAAAAAGATCGTTGCACTGAGCCCGGCCATCGCGGAATATATTCAAAGTGTGGTTCCTCAAAAGGAAGTCCACATAGTTCCGAACCTGGCTGATTGTGAATTTTTCCAACCATCAAAACAAAATAATCAGATCTTGCAGATCGGTTATTTCGGCGCCTTCGGCAAGGCAAACGGTCTGGATCAGCTGCTTTTCCTCGCCAGCTATTTACAGCAAAAATCCATTCCCATCCATTTCACTTTGATGGGTGAGGGGTCTGAAGCGGAATTCCTCAGCAATGGATCCAATGATCTTAAAAACGTGAGCCTCGTTCCATTCGGAAACAAAAACTCGGTGAAGGAATGGATGGCCAGGATGGATGCGATTTATATCTCCTATAAGAATATTCCAGTGCTAAATACCGGAAGCCCCAACAAACTGTTTGACGGACTGGCTGCAGGCAAGCTGATCGCCATCAATTTTGACGGGTGGATCAAGGAATTGATCGAATCAAATGCCTGCGGCTTTTCACATGACCCGCAACAACCCGAAAGTTTTGTCGAACAGATCACACCTTTTCTGATGGATCGTCAGCTGCTGGAAAAATGGCAGAAAAACAGCCGTCAGCTGGCAGAAAAACAATTTGAAAAGAAGCAACTGATCAGGGCTCTCGACAAAATAATCATTCGGTCTACTTAACGTCAGGGATGCCTTTAGGCAGGATGATGGAAAAGGCCATCGCTCACCCCCAGACCCACCAGCTGGCGGGGGGACCAATCGTATGGGGTTCGAACGTTACCTGGGCTTATATCCCGATTTGCTGAAGATCTTGTCGTGATCGGTGTCATCGAGCAGCGTGAGGATATCGACATCATTCTTTTTCATGTATTCCTCCACGATCCGCCATCCCAGCCAGGCACCAACCCTGCCGGGGCATTTCTGACTGATCTCATAGATATTGGGTCTTTCTCCCAGGAATTTTTGCTTGGTAAAATGACTGGTTTCGTAAAGGATCTTATTCTCAACAAAATTCGCCCAGATGATCTTTTCATTTTCAAACACCACATCCATCTCTTCACCGGTATAACCCATTAGAATACTATCGGGTACACACGGAAGCAATCTGCTGGTGAGATAATAGGTCTTCCCGAAATCAATCATTTCGGACAACAAGGTGTTTTTGGGACTGGTAGCTACCTGGGTGGTCGCCATGAACTTGGTGATGATAGGCACCAGGTGCTCCCGGTCATATCGCGTCAGCATATAATTAGGGATATTGATCGGACGATAGGTTGCTTCCTCACCGATAAAAAAATCTATGCCAACAATGATCAGTGAATCTGTGATCAGCAGATCGTTGTACATTCCGGTCACCGTGGTCACCAGGTTAGGACTTTTCTTTTCCGGGAACAGGGTCTTTAGCCGGCCGATCACCCCCTCCAGCTGCTCCTGAATATCTGAAATGTCTTTATAAACCTCTGAGGCTTCCGAATATAAGGTGTCGATGTAAGCATCTTTTGACAATTGAAAGACCTTTTCCGCCAGGATGTCCAGGTTAGGATACTGGTCTCCATCCAGGAAGCGCCGGGTATAGACCGGATTTTCGGCCAGGATATCTTTCACCTCTTCCACTGAAGCTGCCGCAAAAAGGTCCCTCTCCAGTCGCTTCACCTCAATACTAATTTCCTGCTTTTCAATAAGGCCTGTTTCACGACAGGTCTCCTGCTGGCAGGCAAAAGATAAAAGAATCGGAAAGATTATGAATACTGTTCGCATACACCTTAATTTTAACTCCCAAAATTAGCCATTATTATCCGACTGCATGAGAAAGTTCTTTCTGTTGGTCATTTCCGTTTCACTGGTCTCGCTCGCTCATGGCCAGCTCCAGCTGGGGCTCAAATTCTCCCCTCAAATGAGCATCGGGCGAACCCTCCTGACTGATAATCTACGTGACTTCGAGCCGGATGATCCGGGATTTAAGTTTGGCCTGGGACTGGTGGTAGATTATGGATTTGCAGAAAATTATTTTTTCAGTACGGGTATTAATTTCATGCCCAAGCGTGTGGCTTTTCTGCTCTCCAACGAAGATGGTCGTCCCTTACCTTCAGGGGTCAATGCTTTTGAAGACTACAACGTGCAGTATTTACAGCTGCCGCTGACACTTAAATTATTCACCAATGAGATCCAGCCCGATATGAAAATTTTTTTCCAGGTAGGAGCAGCTCCTGAAGTAAAGATCTATGATCAGCCGGTGGAAGAATCCTATGATCTGGTGAATCAATTTCAGTTTGTGGACGCTGCAGCCATACTTGGTGTCGGCCTGGAAATTAAAGTCGGATTAAATACGGCCCTTTTTGGTGGATTTACCTATCAGCGGGGACTGGTCAATCAAATCCGGACCGTGAATGATTCAGGGATCAATTTCCAGGAAGACCCTGCGTACCGAAATACGATAGTCTCCCTGGATCTTGGAATCAAATTTTAAACTTCAATGACTTCTCCCCGGCTGTTGAATACATTGTATTCTGTGATGCCAAGGGAAGAATCGGAAATGAGATTTACCCATTTCTGATACTTGAAATACCACTTCACACGCTTGCTGATGATCCCCTTCGTAAAGTAGGAATACAGAAAAGGATGTAAGCCAATGGTGAGTTTCTCCGCCAGGGCGCCTTTCAGCAAGTGATCCACGGTATTCTCCACCTGATCGGCAATAGAGATCGCCGCAGTGATCTGGCCTGTGCCTCCACAGGATGGACACTGCTCTTTGGTAGAGATATTAAGCTCAGGTCGCACACGCTGACGTGTGATCTGCATCAAACCAAACTTTGACAGTGGCAGGATGGTATGCTTCGATCTGTCGTCACGCATCTCCGCCTTCACCCGGTCAAAGACCTTCTTCTTGTTTTCCTGCCTCCGCATATCAATGAAGTCAACAACGATGATTCCACCCATATCGCGCAGCCTCAGCTGCCGGGCAATTTCCGCAGCGGCTTCAAGGTTTACTTTCAGCGCAGTGGTCTCCTGGTCATCCTCGTTATTGGACTTGTTCCCGCTATTCACATCGATCACATGAAGGGCCTCCGTATGCTCAATGATCAGATAGCCACCGTTGGAGACACTAACGGATTTCCCGAAAGAAGTCTTCAGTTGCTTTTCGATCCCGAATTGTTCGAAGATCTTCAAGCGACCCTGATAGAGCTTGACAATTTTTTCCTTCTCAGGAGCGATCTTACCCATGAATGACTTGATGTCTTCATAGTATGCCTGATCGTCAACCTGAATGCTATCGAAAGTCTCATTCATGATGTCCCGAAGGATACTGTTGGCCCGGTTGATCTCACCGATCACTTTGTCTCTCGGATTGGCTTTTTTCAGGGCTTTTACCCCATCGATCCAGATCTTGATCAGATTTTTCAGGTCCTTGTCAAGCTCTTTTACATCCTTTCCTGTAGCCACCGTGCGGATAATCACCCCAAAATGTTCAGGTTTGATCGAGCTGATCAGACGGCCTAATCGTTTTCGCTCACTGGAATCAGTGATTTTTTTAGATACGTTTACTGTATTCGAGAACGGTACCAGTACAAGGTATCGTCCTGCAATAGACAACTCACAAGATAGTCGGGGCCCTTTAGTGGATATCGGTTCCTTGACCACCTGAACCAGTATTTTCTGGTTCTTGGTCAGTACCTGGTTTATTTTCCCCAGCTTATGGATATCCGGCTCGTGCTTAAAGGTATTAAGCTTTGCACTGGTGTCTTTTCTGGTCAGTGCAAGTTTGGTAAACTTATTGAGCGATTGTACCTGGGGACCCAGATCAAGATAATGCAGGAACGCGTCTTTTTCATATCCTATGTCAATAAACGCTGCATTCAATCCCTGGACTACCTTTTTTACTGTACCCAGGTAAATATCTCCGACATTAAATCTTTCTCCATCATCTTCCTGATGGAACTCAACAAGCTGTTTGTTTTTTAAGAGGGCAATTCGACATCCATTTTGAGTTGAGTTAATTATCAGTTCATTACTCACTACTCAAAAATTTTGGATTACTTCTTCTTATGTCGATTTTTTCTTAGTCTTTTCTTTCGCTTATGTGTAGCAATCTTGTGTCTCTTTCTTTTCTTACCGCAAGGCATAGTTTTTAATTTTTAATTCAATAAATATTTTATAATTCCTTTAAATATTCGGATGCCATCGCCCTGGTTGCAGCATCGGCATTCTCGTTATTTAACACGCTTTCAAATAATTCATTCCCCTCTTCCAGCTTACCGGATTCCCTTAGTGAAACGGCTTTATAAAAAGTGGCCTCATAGTCTGTGGAATCCATCAACAACAGTTGATCAAACCGCTCGATGGCTCGCTCATATTGTCCTGACTGAACCGCCAGTACACCTAAATTCATAATAGCTTCCCGATTATCAGGATCAGCTTCCAGGATCTCTCTCAGCATCATAACTCCCTGCATGGGGTTTTCCGATGCCATGAGCGTCATCGCCAGTTTGTTTTTCAATGAACTGTTTTCAGGTTGCTTCTCAACCAGATTTGTCAGCAGGTTTCTGGCTTTTGCCGCATATCCAACCGCTTTATTCCCCAGACCAGCACCTGTTCCGGTCCTGTAAGCCTGGTAGTAGATCAGTGCTGCCAGCTCTCTGGCATTTGCTGATGAATCCTCCTCCAAAATGATCTCTGCATATTCAACGGCACTGTCTGTCAGCTGATATTGCAAAAACTCCTTGGCTAAAGAGTCCGCAAAGTTAATACTAATTTCTGAATTTTCTGCTTCGGCTAATTTTACTTTTAAGTCCGCAATGCGCTGTTTAGCAGGTTCATCAAGGGCTGTTTCATGATCAACAGACATTTGTCTGTCTTCATTCTGAACAACCACTTTTGGAAGCTGGTAAAGCAGACCTATCAGGACAATGCCCGTAACCGTTAGAATGATCTGCTGTTTATTCATAGCAATAACCGTGGATCACTTGATGTCTTTACTGGATTTGATCTTTTCTGCGAATATCTTGGAAGGTTTAAAACTGGGCACATAATGCTCTTCGATTACAATGGCCGTATTTTTAGAAATGTTACGGGCAATTTTTTGTGCTCTCTTCTTGTTGATAAAACTTCCGAATCCCCTCACATATATATTCTCTCCCTGCGCCATGGAGTTTTTTATAACGGAAAAGAAAGCCTCTACCGTTACCTGTACATCTGATTTGTCAATTCCGGTCTTCTCGGAAATTTCATTGATTACATCCGCTTTCGTCACAGTATTATTTATTTAGGTGATACTTCAAGGAAATAGGCGCCCAAATTTAATTTTGTGTGCGTGAAATAAAAAACTAATGATCATATAATAACTAAATGATGTACACTTCATGACCTCCACTCTCATTGACTGGTACTCGAAAGCAAAACGGGATTTGCCATGGAGAGATTCCGGGAATCCCTATTTTGTCTGGCTCTCGGAGATCATCCTGCAGCAAACCAGGATTGATCAGGGACTTCCCTATTACCTGCGCTTCGTTGATTCCTTCCCATCAGTCCATGATCTGGCTAATGCCACCGAACAAGAAGTACTTAAGCACTGGGAAGGATTGGGCTATTATTCCAGAGCAAGAAATCTTCATGCCACAGCACGTTTCGTGTCTAAAGAGCTGAAGGGATATTTTCCAGAAACCTACGATGGTCTAATCAAATTGAAAGGCGTAGGGCCTTATACAGCAGCAGCCATTGCCTCCATTTGTTTTGACGAGCCTTCCCCCGTGATTGACGGGAACGTTTTCAGGTTTATCTCCAGATATTATGGTATCAAAGAGGACATCTCCAAAGGCAGGACAAGAAATACCTTCCTCAAAATTTTATCTGATCTGATCCCTGATGATATGCCGGGAGAGTTTAACCAGGCCATGATGGAGTTTGGGGCCACCGTTTGTAAACCCTCCCCCAACTGCCAGGCATGTATTTTCAGACCGGAATGCTTTGCGGCAAAGCATAAGCTGCAAAGTGAGCTGCCTGTCAAACTATCCAAACCCAGGGTCACCGAAAAACACTTTCATTATTTTATTCTGGAGCATGATGATCAATTCCTTTTGAAGGAACGCAAAGCTTCCATCTGGAAGGGCCTGTATGAATTTTTGCTCTTTGAAGGATCTGAAAAAATTGATGCCGGGAAGTTTCCCCTGGATCCGAAAAAGGTCCGTCTGATCAAAAAAAGCGATAAAATCAAACATCTGCTTACTCACAGGCTTATCTGGCATACCTTCTATCACTTTACGGTAAACGAAAAGTATTTTTCCGAACTAAAGAATCAATACGATTTGGAGCCTTATTCCTATCAGGAAGTATTAACTTTGCCAAAACCAAAATCGATCATCAACTACTTGCAACAGGTCGGTTTTTAGTATAATTTTAGCATATGTCCGGAGTAAATAAAGCAATCATCGTTGGTCGTTTAGGAAAAGAGCCTGAAGTAAGACATCTTGAAAATGGCGCCTCAGTAGCCAATTTTCCCGTTGCCACCTCAGAGGTTTATAAAGACAGAAACACAGGCGAACGAAAAGAACAGACCGAATGGCACAATGTGGTGCTTTGGCGCGGACTGGCCGATGTGGCTGAAAAATACCTCAAGAAAGGTGACATGGTTTATGTTGAAGGCAAGCTGCGAACCAGATCCTGGGAGAAGGACGGCATCACCCGATACACCACAGAAATTGTTGGGGATAATATGACCATGCTCGGAAGCCCGGGTAGCGGTGGCGGAACTTCCGGCTATTCCCAGGACGACAGGTATCAGAACGAGACAAGTAGTTCCGAACCTGTGAACCAGTCGCAGGAGGATGCCACGGACGATCTACCATTCTAATTGTTTAACCAAACAAACAGTGATTGGATATATCTCTTGACGATCCTTACCCCTCGGTTTTCCTGGCTTATTTAACAGACCTGCCTGTTTCATTTTACCTGATAAATGGAATCAGCATCCTTGTATTGCTGTTCATTTCCGGGTTAGTCTCAGGCTCAGAAGTGGCTTTTTTTTCGCTGAGCCATGAGCAAATCAGCTCCAGTAAGGATTCGGACAATAAGCAGGATCACCTGATCCACCATCTGGTCATTCATCCCAGAAGGTTGCTTGCTACCATATTGATCCTCAATAATCTGGTCAATATATTGATCGTAACCATCTCCACCTTTGCCACCTGGAAAGTGGTGGGCAGCAAGGATGCCGGGGGTCTCATTATCATTGTATTGACGGTTGCCATCACCACCATGATCATATTTTTTGGGGAAATTGTACCGAAAGTATATGCCAACCACAACAATTTAGCTTTTGCGCGATTCACCTCACCCGTACTAGCTTTTGCAGACAAAATATTGTTTCCCATTTCATGGTTGCTCCTTTCCATCAGCAATGTGATAGAAAGCAGGATCCAAAGAAAAGGATACAACCTTTCGGTAGATGAAATCAACCAGGCGTTGGAAATTACCGCGGATAAAGAAGTATCCGAGGAAGAAAAAGGTATGCTCAAGGGCATCGTTAATTTTAGTACACTCTCGGTGAAGCAGGTGATGAAGTCACGGATCGATATTACCTCGGTGGATGTCAATACCGACTTCCATGAGCTCATGGATCAGATCAATAAAACCGGATATTCCCGTATTCCGGTTTTCAATGAAACGATCGACAAGATCGAAGGTATCTTATACATCAAAGACCTGTTGCCCCACCTGGAGATGGAAGAGGACTTTCACTGGCAATCTTTGCTCCGGCCGGGATTTTTTGTGCCCGAAAGTAAGAAGATCGATGATCTATTTAAGGATTTCCAGGAGAAGCAGGTGCATATGGCCATCGTTGTGGATGAGTATGGCGGTACCTCCGGCCTCATTACACTGGAAGACGTCATTGAAGAGATCGTCGGAGAGATCAATGATGAATTCGATGAAGAAAATGACATTGCCTATAACAAGCTGGATAATAACACTTTTGTCTTTGAAGGCAAAACCTCACTCAACGACTTTTGCAAGATCACCAGCCAGGATATTCAGGAGTTTGATTCCATTAAAAGTGAAAGTGAATCCCTGGGGGGACTACTCCTGGAGATAAACAATAAGCTGCCCAATGCCGGTGAAAAAATAAAATTCAAAAAATTCCTATTTACGATCGTTGCCGTAGACCATAAAAGGATAAAACGCGTTCGGGTATTTATAGGAAGCGAATCAAAAACCGAAACCAGCAAAGACTTTACAGATTAATGAGAAGATCCTTTTTGCTATTCATTATCCCCTTATTTGTGGCATGTACACCGGATTATCTCCCAAAACCAAAAGGGTATAACAGGATCGAACTTCCACCATCTGAGTATCAGCCTCTGCCAGATTCATTGCCGTATTTCTTTGAATATTCAAAGCATGCGGAGTTGCTGGATGATGCTACCTGGATCTCAGAAAGGTATTGGGTGGATATTTATTATCCTGAAATGGAGGCCAACATCCAGATCACTTATAAGCCCGTGCTGAGTCTCGACTCATTGCTGAAGGGCTACTACAGTGATTCCTACAAGCTCACCTTTCAGCACAATGTAAAAGCCTACGCTATTGATGAGAAGATCCTGGAACTACCCAATGGGGATTTTGCCAGTGTGACCGATCTGGAAGGGGAAGTGCCTACGCAATTCCAGTTTCATGTTTCTGACAGTGTCCACCATTTCCTGCGGGGAGCCCTTTATTTTGAAACGGCTACAGCCAATGACTCTCTCAGACCGGTCATAGATTACATCAAAACAGACATCCTCCATATGCTGCAGTCCCTTGAATGGAAGTAAATTAGCATAAAGGGCGCTGCATGAATAGCTTTTTTGATCGTAACATCGAGTATCTCAAAGGAGTAGGACCTCAAAAAGCTGAATTATTAAACAAGGAACTTGGGATCTTCAAATTCAGGGACTTAATACAATATTATCCTTTCAGGTACGAAGACCGGACAAAATTTTATAAGATCCGGGAGCTCAACGATGGTCTTCCCTATGTACAGCTGTCTGGCCAGTTTACCAACTTTCAGACCATCGGCATGGGAAGGAAACAAAGACTGGTCGGAAGATTTCAGGATGAAACCGGTGCTGTAGAGCTGGTATGGTTCCAGGGAGTGAAGTGGGTACAAAAACGCCTGACCATTGGTGTCCCATATCTGGTTTTTGGAAAACCCTCCAGGTATGGCAGCAAGATCAATATTGCGCATCCGGAGGTAGAGGTACTGACAGAAAAGAACAGTAAAGGCAGTTACCTGCATCCTGTCTACCCGGTGACCGAGAAACTCAAAAAAAGATTTATCGACAGCAAGGCCATCAGTAAAATGATGAAGTCACTCCTGGTGGATGCGGTCTATCATATTGAAGAAACCTTGCCTGATCATTTGATTGACCGGTATCGCCTGATGGATAAGAAAACGGCTTTGATCCAGATTCATTTCCCCAGAGATACCAAATCGCTTCAATATGCAGAATACCGCCTGAAGCTGGAAGAGTTGTTTTATGTTCAGCTCAGGCTCTTACGGATGAAGCTGACACGGATGGAAAGCTTCCCGGGGATCAGGTTTGATAACAGTGAACTGCTCAGTACTTATTATCAGGATCATCTGCCTTTTGAATTGACCGGAGCCCAGAAAAAGGTGATCAAAGAAATATATGCAGACTTCCGGTCAGGCAAACAAATGAACCGGCTGATCCAGGGGGATGTAGGTAGCGGCAAGACCATGGTGGCCTTTTTGACCATGTTGATTGCCATCGGAAACGGGTGCCAGTGTGCCTTTATGGCTCCAACGGAGATCCTGGCCGATCAGCATTTCAATAATCTGAAGGAGCAGGCAAAACCACTTGGGGTGAAAGTGGCCAAATTAACGGGCTCTTCAAAACAATCCGAAAGAAAAGCCCTCGATACCGCACTTAAACTGGGTGAGATCCATATTCTGGTAGGAACCCATGCATTACTGGAAGATCGCGTCAAATTCGCAAAACTTGGCCTTGCGATTATTGATGAGCAACACCGTTTTGGAGTAGCCCAACGGGCCAGGCTTTGGAGTAAAAACCAGGAGAACTACCCTCATGTACTTGTGATGACTGCCACACCGATTCCGAGGACTTTGGCTATGACCCTTTACGGTGACCTGGATATTTCTGTGATCGATGAATTACCTGTCGGACGGAAGCCGATCAAAACCTATCATATGAATGAGTCTAAACGCATCAATATGTTTGGATTTATCGAAAAGGAGATTGAAAATGGTCGACAGGTATATATTGTTTACCCACTGATCGAAGAGTCTGCAACACTTGATTACAACCATTTGATGGATGGCTATGAAAGCATTTCCAGACGCTACCCGGATATACCGGTTTCCATCGTCCATGGCCGGATGAAGCCTGAAGATAAAGACTGGGAAATGCGGCGGTTCATCAATAAAGAGACAAAAATCATGGTCGCGACCACAGTGATAGAAGTTGGTGTGGACATCCCCAATGCCTCGGTAATGGTGATAGAGAATGCGGAAAGATTCGGATTGTCGCAACTTCACCAGCTTCGCGGAAGGGTGGGTCGTGGAGCTGATCAATCCTATTGTATTTTAATGACTGGTCAGAAATTGACGACGGAGGCCAGGGAACGGATCAGGACGATGGTGGAAACCAATGATGGATTCAGGATATCCGAAGTGGATCTGAAGCTGAGAGGGCCGGGTGATCTCATGGGTACACAGCAAAGCGGTTTGATGGATCTGAAAATATCTGACCTGGGTAAGGATGGCGAGATCCTTAAGCAAGCCAGGTCACTGGCCTCTGAGTTACTCAATGAGGATCCGGAAATTTCCCTTTCAAAAAATCATGCGATCAAAAAACAAATAGAGTCGTTAAGTAAGAATGTGATAAATTGGAGTACCATAAGCTAATACCCTATGTCACCTCAGGATAAGAAAAAAGCAGAATTGATCAAGCGGCAAATTGATAAGCTTGATAAGGAACCATTCGATCTGGACGCATGGAAATCCTCAGCACATGCCATCATCAAGCGGATCTTTGGTGACTTCGATCCCAGGCTCAAGCAGATTGAAGGATTGAGAATTGATTACAGCAGCTGGGCTTTGCGTGACAGTAATTCGAAGTACAAGCCGATCGAATCCAGCAAAAATGTGGGTCGTGAGATCATGCAGAGTGCATTGGAAGAAATTGAGGTGTTTGGAATTGAAGATTCTGACAATAGCATCGAAAAATACTTTGATGCTGATACCTACAAAAAACTTCAGAATCCCGGAATAGCCAAAGATGAAAAATTGAAACTGATCAAAAAGATCAAGAAAGCCGATCTCGAGCAGATCGTGCTTTCTCTATTTTAACATTTATCTTTTAATAATTTCAATCTGTCTTTCATATCCATTGATCATCTCATCAAATGGTAGCTTGATCAGTGTATGACCATTTTCAAACGTGGCGGAAATAGCTTCGACATTGATTTGCCTTGTCAGGGGGATCATCGCCACCACATAGGGTGCCTTCTGGTCTCCCATATTTTCTATCCCCATCATTTGATGGATGTATAGATGGTTATCAAGTACTTCGAGTTTCAGATTTTCTAGATCCACACCAGGGGTCTTGACCCTTATCAACCATTCGTTCTCAAAAACCTTGAGATTGATGGTTGTTTGAGACATTCCCCCATGTATCGTATTTAAGACATCCGCAGTTCTTGCCAGATGTTTCGTAATGTTCTTATTAATTTTCATGTCTCCTTCTTTCATTTCCTTCTTATTAAGAAACAAGCTTCATACCAGAAAGTTGCACCATCCATAAGTCTGACATAATGACCTGAATCAAATGCGCTGTTTGTCATTTTGGCTGACTATGGTTTTACCTGCACACCTTTCCAGAAAGCCACATAACCTTCGATATGTTTCGCCAAATCGGAGGTATGGGGATAATACCATGCGGCATCTTTATTCTCCTTGCCTTCCACTTCCAGTGAAAAATAGCTTGCTTCACCTTTCCATGGGCAGGTGGTATTTGTATCACTTGCTTTGAAAAATTCCTTGTGAATTGCTTCCGGCGGGAAATAATGATTGCCCTCTACTACTTTGGTATTATCACTTTCTGCAAGTATCTGATCGTTCCAAATTGCTTTCATTGTCTTTGTCTTTTATAATACTTAACCGACAAAAAGCACATGAGTGTTACCTAAAAATCAGATATGTCAGCTTATTGACTATTCGGCTGCTCGAAGATCTTTTCATCTATGGCAGTCCCCAGCAATATGTCATCATAGACCCATTCTCTGAATTGATCTTCAATCTCAATGACTACCGCCGTAGGGGTCAGCAGCCCATGATGTGACTTGTATTTATCAAATGTAACGATCGCCTTGATGGGCTCAATCTCATTGAGTATGATCTGTATATGCCTTAGTTCATCATTTTCACGATCAATCAAATAATTCACCTCCAGCTTATCATCTATCTTTTTGAATGAGTGAAATGTTGATCCTTGATATACCTCAAGCCCTCCATACCGGATCTCTTTCTGAAATTTGGCCAGCGGACTGCCAATGGTGAGCGCATGGTTGAGTATCTGTTTCTCTATTGGAAGAAATTGATCCATTCCTGAAGACCAGAAAACCTGATGATTGAGCGCAAGGATGTACCCATTTATACCATTGGTTTCCAACCGCACCTGGTCATTATTTCTGATCCTAAGCTTTAAAGGAACGGTCTGATAATCTTTTGTGACGTGTTTGCCATCAACCTGCAGTGTCTGGATCTGCTCCCAGGTAGATTGTCCGTATTTTTCCAGGTGTACCGCAAGTATTTTTTCACCCTGGGAAAAGATCCAGAATGGAATGGAAAGTAAAAGAAAAGCAAAAAGAACCCGCATTTGCATTATAACACAAATTTGGTGCCTTTGATTGTATTTGGAAATTAATATATCGATTCAGGAGAGGAGAAGACATTTTTTGGCGGCTTCTCCCAAACCTTTATATCTGTGATCTTCCTATCACCCCTGTCGCCGGAAAGCAGGATCTTTCCATGCTGTTGATAATTATCCCATGGGAGGGTGAAAGCAGGCTCCTGGTCTCCTTTGTTTCGGTAAAAGGCCCATTGTCGGATCAACCTTGTGTCATTACTTACCCATACTTCATAGGCATTCTGTGGTGTATTACCCACATCCTGAAAAGTCAGCCAGAGTACGCTCGAAGGCTCGCCTGCCATGGTGGTGTCATCTCTGACATAGGACAAGGTTACTCCCGAATCTTTCAGCTTAAAGGGCATAAATAACCAATAGGCGTCATTGATCCAGATGTCTTTGGCGGATTTCAAATATTTATTGACCGTATCCGGATTTTGCAGGGCTTCACCGTCACGCCAAACCTGACCTGTCATGTCATCCATATCCAGGCTCATCACCATATTGTCCCGGTCTACACGTACCTTGTTTTCAAATTTGTCCCAGAAAAGTTGCCTCCTGCCAAAAAAATTCCATGAAATATACCTCGTATTGTCCCAGGCTTCCCGGCCACCCATGGCATTCATGGCCTGGTCTGCCAGCATGATGGCAATAGGGTTTGAATCCTCCACATTGAATCCATCCGCTGGGGGATTGTTATAAGTAATTACTTCACTGGTGGTCGAATCCGCCTGATCCGTAGTGGTTCTCTTACATGCGGAAATCAGGGTCAAAATGAATAGTAACAAAACGAACGATCTCATTTTATGCTTTTATGGTTCAACGATTGGAAAAATATTGTTCTTCGTATTTATATCCCCGGTCACTTTATCCGGATCTAACCGGAGTCCGACGACCTGCTTTTCTTTGACAAATACTTTCTTTACTTCAGATTCATTGAATCTCCATACTTCAGCAGGAATGATTTCCATTTCCGTGGAAGTATCTGCATATTTCCACTCAAGTACTAAAGGGCTCACAAGTCCACCCACGTTCTGGAAAGTTACTTCATAAAAATTTAGGTCTGTCATCGTTTCCTGATATTTCTCCTCATCGATCTTTTCCAGAAATTCACCTCGAGAAGCAGATTTGTAATTGAAATGATAAGGCTGTTTATTTATATGGCCGATATCAGGTAATTCCTTTGAAGGAGTACCTTCCGACATTCTAAACCATTTGACAGATTTTATTGCCACATCTACATGATCTGTAGAATAAAACCATCCTTTCCAGAACCAGTCCAGGTCCACGGCTGAGGCCTCCTCCATGATCCTGAAAAAATCGGCATAAGTAGGATGTTTGAATTTCCAGGTATTGGCATACGTTTTCATGGCGAAATCAAACAGCTCCGGACCCATCACCAAATTTCTCAATACGTTTAGTGCAGTGGCCGGCCTGATATATGAAGCGCCATATGTACTCACCGACAGTTCAGGATCCGACATGATCGGACGAAAATCTCCACGAGTGCCATCCATATAGGGTATTACCTTTTCAGAAGGTCCCCTTCTTGACGGGTAGCCCCACATCCATGCCTGTTCGGCTAAATATTGTATGTAGGAAACAAGTCCTTCGTCCATCCAAAGCAATGCCCTTTCATCTGAATTGATGATCATCGGAAAATAATTGTGGCCTACCTCATGAATAAGCACACTGATCAGCCGATACATGTCATCATCCTCCACTTTTCCATTCTCTTCAGGTCTGCCAAAACTGAAGTTTATCATCGGGTACTCCATGCCAAGAGATGCCGTGTTTACTGAAATAGCTACCGGATATGGATATTCAAAAAGGTAATTTGAATAGAATTTGAGCGTATGGGCCGTAGCTTTTGTAGCATAGTTTTTCCATAGTTGATTGGATTCTTTCGTATAGAGGGACATGGCAAGCACATCTCTTTCCCCAACATCCACGGCCATGGCATCCCATACAAACTTCCTTGAAGCGACAAAAGCAAAATCCCTGACATTGTAGGCATCGAAATGCCACCTTTTAAATCGTTTGGAACGTGACGGCTCATTTCTTTTGGCTTCTCCGGCCGTGACAATCAGGACTGGTTTGTCATAAGTCCTTCGAGCCTCTTCAAGGCGGGCAATTTGTTCTTTGGTTAGCACTTCCGAAGTATTCATCAATGTACCTGTTGCAGCCACAATCATGTCTGAAGGGACAGTAATATCTACCTGGTAGTCACCAAAATTGGTAGAGAACTCGCTGTTTCCCCGGAATTGCTTGTTTTGCCATCCTTCGAAGTCGGAATATACTGCTGCCCTGGGGAAAAACTGAGCGATTGTATACAAATAGTTGTCATCCTCCGGAAAGTATTCATATCCGGACCGTGCCTCCCGGTCGATCAGCCTGTTATTGATTTTGTAGTTCCATGCGATCCAGATGCCGATGCTCTGGCCGGGCTGTAAAGGTTTGGGAAGATCCACCCGCATCATGGTTTCATTGATGGTGTAGCTGAGATCAGCACCTGTAGCAGTTCTTACCCACTCCAGATTATATCCTCCCGTTAACTCCTCATTTGCATATTCATTCAATTGAAGAGGGGTTACATTTTCAGGCATTCCACCAGAGGATGTTTTGCTCTTTTTAGATTCATTTTTTCTAATGTTTTGGTCGAGCTGAAACCAAAGATATGGCAGCTCGTGGGGTGAGTTATTGTAGTATGAAATACCCGCCTGACCACTGATCTGCTGATTTACATCATCCAGTGTCACCTGGATCTTGTAGTCTACTTTTTGTTGCCAGTAATTTTCACCGGGTGAACCGGATGCCGTTCGGTACTGATTGGGAGTAGGTAGTAAAGTCCCTAGCTGTTCGAATTTTCCTTTCCATTCCGGCTGGCTGAAAGAATGTATTGCCTTAATCAAAAGGAATCCAAGAATAAGAATTCTCATCATAAATACATCATAGATAATAACAAATTTGGAGTGGTGGAAATTATGCTTCTAAATAATCGAAAATTCCTTAAAAATAACCCAATTTGTACCATTATGTTTCAGGAGACAGAAAGATTGAGCTTCCCATTGAAAGGAAAAGTCTGCTGACTGCAAGGATGCCCAGGCCTTCCTGAACATAGCTGGTCTGAGATCACGGAAAGCCACGGTCATGTGGGGGCTGAATCCTTCTTTTCTCCCCGTTTCTTTAATAACTTTCAGTCCACGTCTGATTCTTTCCTCAACCTTTTTTTGCAAAGCAATTAAAGCTACGGTTGACTGAACTTTGATGTATAAAACCCTGGGCGGAAAGGATCCGAAACCGCTTAGCTCTATATTGAGAGGTCTATCCATCTTCACCTGTTGTAAAGACCCGAAGATCTCATTTTCCCTCTGCTCTGAAAATGTGAATGGCATATGAAGGGTAATATGAGGAGGTGATTTTAGAGAGGCTTTAGTATTGAATTCCGACGAAAGCCTCCTTTTCATAGCTTCTACCTCACTGTATACAGGCTCCGGAGGTACCAAAGCAACAAAATAGAGTTTGTCATTCTTGCTCCTTTTCAAAATCTCGAATCAGGCAAGTCCTGCGGTTGATGCTCCGGCTTCAACAGGTCGTTCACTGATTTTACGGGGTTAAAGGTAATAGCAGGCACAGCCACGAAGATGGTATTCCAGTCTGCCATGCTTCCATTCCAAAGGCCGGGCAACTCCTGTGCCTTGAGATCTTTCCCATCTTTCGATTTTTTGGAAACGAATCCTGCACTCAGGTCTCTGTATTCCATCAGATTGAATTTTTTGCCATTCACGTCCTTGAGGTAAGCGACTACATCCACAGGATTAAAATGCGTAACCCGCTCAAATATTTCTCTTTGATTTTGATCATCTAAATCCATTTGAGCCGTTTCCACGATCTGCAAGGAGACAGATCCGTCACTGGCCTGCACCCAGAAAGGTCCTCCGCCCGGATCACCTTCACTCTGTACAACGCCGCATACTCTCAGAGGCCGGTTAAGTTTCTTTTTTAGATGGTTGATTTTCTCTTTGTCAGAAAGCTCCGTAAAGTTTTCAGCAGGCCGGTAACCTAAACGCTTGCCCAGAAGCGTGAGGGCTTCGTCCATACCCCGGCCCTGTTCAAGGTTCTTCATGGCTTTGGCTATTTCTGACTTATACCTGAGAAGCAATCCGGCAATCACTTTCTTAAATTTGATTGTTTCAGGTTTTAATCGATCCGGCACTACGTTGTCAATATTTTTGATGAAGACAATATCCGAATCGAGATCATTTAAGTTTTCCAGTAAAGCTCCATGTCCTGCTGGTCGAAACAGAAGTGATCCGTCATCATTTCTAAAAGGCTCATTGTACATATCCACAGCAATGGTATCCGTAGACTTTTTCTGGATACTATAGCTCACATCAAATTTCACCTTGAATTCTTTCTCGTATAGATCTTTTACCGCCTGAATGTGTTCCTTAAATTTTCCTAAATGTTCAGGAGAAACAGTGAAATGAATCTTTACTATTCCTTGTTGGTCGACTGCATAACTGGCTCCTTCATATAAATGCTCTTCGGCTGGTGTCCGGGATGCTTCTCCATACTTATGAAATTTTAAGAGTCCCTTTGGTAAGGATCCATACCCTAAACCCTCGTCCGACAACAAAACTTCGACGATATCCGAATATCGTCTTTTCAACTGGGCCTCCTCAAGGCTGCTGCCCTTTACTTCCTGAAATCTTTGTTTGAGGTCTTCATAAAAAGCAAAATCTTCCAGCCGTTTAAGAAAGGTAAAAACTGATCCTGATCCCTGATCCTGAATCAGACTTTCATAGTCTTCTTCACTTCCGGTATAGTCACTGAGGAAAGCATATAATGATTTAAACATCCTGGTGGCTGCTCCCGAAGCAGGTACGAACTTCAGGACTTTCAGGGCTCCCTTGTCTTTTTCATACACTTGAATGGCCTCTTCAGCCTCCTGATTGGTCAATTCCAATAAACCATTTCCTTTGGTGGCTGCATCAATTAAAACTGAAGAAGGAAATCCTGATCTAAAATTCTCGAGCTGTTCATCTAAAGTCGTTCGATCTACTCCATGCTCCAGGATCTGCTTATTGTCTTTTTCTGTAAACATTCTACTCAGGTTAGTACCGAAATATTTAAATTATCAAATCATTCTATAATTAGCTTCAATAATAGTCATTTAATTTGTCCTCTTTAACTATTTAAACATTAACATCATGGTATCCGAATACTCAAAGCTCTCTCCGACTTTTTTTGGAATTACAATGGTGCCGGAAGAATCATGGAAAGAATATGGTTACGCCTTATTAAAAATAGCCGGATCAGATGGTTTGGTTTCGGACCCTGAAATGGAGTGGCTCACCGTGGACATGGCAGAACAGGTAGGCGTGGATGATGAGATTGTCAAAAGCTGGCTTAAATTTGATCATCACAAAGCGGACCTGATCAAGATCTTCAACTCCTTTAATAAAAAGTCTATCACCAGCTTTGATAAGGTGCTGATCTATGATGCGATCCGGATGAGTTATGCCGATGATGAATATGCGCTGGAAGAACGACAGCAGGTCGCTGAGGCAGCCAAGATCCTTGGTATTCGCTCTGATGAATTGTTATCTATCGAATCTTTGGTCGAGTTGGAAAGGGTGACCAACAAACTCCGTCAGAATCTGCTTTGATCATCCATAGATCTCATTGAGAATAGCTGCCA
Organism: Cyclobacteriaceae bacterium; assembly: GCA_965243485.1. Taxonomy (GTDB): domain Bacteria; phylum Bacteroidota; class Bacteroidia; order Cytophagales; family Cyclobacteriaceae; genus UBA7330. The sequence goes on from CBDEVP010000001.1 coordinate 1,293,835, forward strand.
GCCTTACTCCTGCCTGCAAGAGCCTGAGATTGATCAGCTCAATATTGTCGAAATTATACCTGTAATAAAGTCGCAGATTATCGGGCAGCACATAGGCCTGATCTCTGTAATACTTGGATTCTTGCGCCCAATCCATAGGCAATGAATTCTGCCAGATTTCTTTTTGGCTGGCTTCAACGTGATTGATCCAGGTTGCATACTCAGTATAACTCAACTGTTGACTGTCGATGATATCGCTGTCCCAGACCCGATGAAGATTACTTTGCTCGCCGAAATATTCTACACGTACATCATTTCCACCCCGATCAAGTCCGTTGCCCACATGCAGTGGCATATGAATATCGCCGATCAGATGAACCAGACATTTCAGATTGAATGCTTCATCTCCATAGGTAAAAGAACCGCTTTTCAGTTCAGCAATTATTCTGTTGATGGTGTGAATCGCATCACCGTCTGGTGGGGCACCCTGATAATCTTCACCGTCGGGAATGGTGGCATAATGCCACGGATTCATGAAATCAAAATTTTTATCAGACTTGATAAAATCCATATAGGTACTCACCTCGGCCAGGGTCTCATGGCCAAGGATCAGCTTGATTTTTCGGGCTGCTTTGCTATTCACATGTGAGGAGGCAATTTCTCCCACCACCCTGTGTCCTGTCTGGCCCCAACCATAAAGAGGCCCGCAAATGATTGTCAATAGTAAAACAAAGATCAGGTTTTTCATTTACACAAAATAACTGCGAAAAACAGGTATTCATCAAATGTAATAGAATTACGATTATGGTAAAGGGTCCTTTCAGTGCCTTTTAGAGACAAAAAAAGGCGCCCATCTGGAATCGATGAACGCCTATCACCAACCTAACCTAAAAAGAAATCTTTATGCAACAATGTTGCTAAATGTCTTTGTATACTGATAACGACTAAAGCCTTAAAAAAGTTTCTACAAAATCTTAAAATAATCTAATAAGTTTTTAATCGCTAGTTGCTTCATTTATTCAGACGAATTTAGAACAGTTATGTTGTGAATTAGGTTCACATTAAGTTATGTAACCGTCTATTTCGGTTACTTTTGCGTCCCGTTGACAAAATGAAATTGGATCCCAGGAAATTAAAGGAAGTTTATAAGGGCAGTGCACATATTCAAGCGCTTCTACAGGCACTGTCTGGAGCAAGGACCATGGCCATCAAAGGTATGGCAGGAAGTGTGGATGCCCTCATTGCTTCTTCTGCCTTTGAATCATTGAATGTCACGCAATTATTCATCTTGCATGACAAAGAGGAGGCGGGCTATTTTTACAATGACTTGAAAAACTTCCAGCCGGAGGATCAGATTTATTTTTTCCCTAGCTCCTATAAGAAACCCTATCAATTTGAAGCGACAGAAAATGCAAATATTCTGCAGCGGGCTGAAGTTCTGAACCGAATTAATTCCAGGGACAACAAAATCATTATTGTCACCTATCCGGATGCTTTGTATGAAAAAGTGATCAATAAAAGATCTCTGGTAGAAAATACAATGAAAGCCGGAGTGGGAGAAAAACTTGATGTTGGATTCATTGCGGAGCTTTTGATCGAATATGGCTTTGAAAAAAATGATTTCGTTTATGAAGCTGGTCAATTTGCTGTAAGGGGGGGCATCATTGATATATTTTCATTTTCTGATAATTATCCTTTCCGACTGGAGTTGTTTGGTGACGAAATAGAATCGATCAGACTCTTTGATCCCGAAACACAGATATCTGTGAAAGAAGTGGAATCAATCAGTATCATCCCAAACGTCAAGGAAAAGCTTACGAGGGAAAATCGGCAATCGTTTTTCGAATACATTCCGGATGATGCGATCGTTTGGTTTAAAGATATCCGGGAAACAGCTGATCTTATTGAGAAAGGATACCTCAAAGCAAAGGAATCCTTCGAAAAGATCATGAACATGAGTGGAAATACTCAGGTGATTATGCGCCCTGAAGATCTCTTTGATTCGGAAAAGGCTTTTAATGATGCCGTGTCCGTTTTTAAAAAAGTGGAATTTGGTAAGCGATTCTATCTCCAGCATGATGAAGTCATTCAGTTCGACGTCAAGCCCCAGCCAAGTTTTCATAAAAAATTTGATCTCCTGGCAACGGATCTTCTGGAGCACCAAACCAATCATGTTCAAAAATTCATTGCTTCAGAATCCGGGAAGCAACTAAACAGGCTTGAAACGATCTTTCATGAAATCAATCCTGAAATCAGGTTTGACGGGATCATTGCCAGTCTTCGCGAAGGCTTTATCGACTATACGCATGAGATACTTTGCTATACTGATCATCAGATCTTCGACCGGTTTCACAAAGTTGAAAGCAAAGAAAAATTTTCGAAGTCAAAATCTCTTACGCTCAAAGAACTTAAGACCCTGCAGCCTGGTGATTATGTAGTGCATGTCGACTATGGTATCGGGAGATTCGTGGGGATGGAGACGGTAGAAGTGAACGGCAGCAAACAGGAAGCACTTCGTGTCATTTACAAGGATGATGACCTGCTCTATGTAAGCATTCATTCGCTACATAAAATTTCCAGATATTCCGGAAAAGAGGGGGCACCTCCCTCCATCAGCAAGCTGGGTTCACCCGAATGGGAAAACAAAAAGAAAAAGGTTAAGGGTAAGATCAGGGATATCGCGAAAGACCTGATACAACTTTATGCAAAGAGGAAAGCGGCGCCGGGATTTGCATTTGAACAGGATAATTATTTGCAGGCCGAACTTGAGTCCTCTTTCCTGTACCAGGATACCCCTGACCAGGCCATGGCTACCATCGATGTAAAAAAAGATATGGAACAGCCTCATCCCATGGACCGGCTGGTTTGCGGAGATGTGGGATTTGGAAAAACCGAGGTTGCGATCCGCGCGGCTTTTAAGGCCATCCTGAGTGGCAAGCAGGTAGCGGTCCTGGTCCCTACCACTATCCTTGCACTTCAACATTACCGGACATTCTCAGAAAGATTTGCTGATTTCCCTGTTTCAGTTGACTATATCAACCGGTTTAAGTCTACGAAAGAGATCAATGAGGTAAAAAAGAAAATCAAAGAAGGTAAACTGGACATCCTGATCGGCACACATCGCGTGGTGAGCAAGGATATAGAGTTTAAGGAGCTCGGATTGATGATCATTGATGAAGAGCAAAAGTTTGGAGTGAAAGTGAAGGAAAAGCTCAAAGAAATGCGTGTCAATATCGATGCCCTGACACTCACTGCTACCCCCATTCCCAGAACCTTACATTTTTCATTATTAGGAGCAAGGGATCTTTCCATCATTTCCACTGCTCCCCCAAACCGCCGGGGAGTCACGACAGAGATCCACGAATTCAATCATGAGATAATCAGGGATTCGATCAGCCATGAGTTGAGACGGGGCGGACAGGTATTTTTTGTACACAACAGGGTCAGCGATATCGAAAAGGTCGCCAATATTGTCCTTAAGCTGGTACCAGATGCATCGATCGGGATAGCTCACGGCCAGATGGACGGGAAGCAGCTTGAAAAAGTAATGCTGAAATTTATCAATGGTGAGCATGATGTGCTCGTCTCCACCAACATTATCGAATCCGGACTGGACATCCCCAATGCCAATACCATTATCATTAATTCGGCTCACACTTTTGGTCTTTCAGATCTTCATCAGATGAGAGGCCGTGTTGGTCGCTCCAACACCAAGGCCTATTGTTATTTATTGACACCTCCTGTTTCAGCATTATCGTCAGATGCCCGCAAGAGGTTAAATACCCTGGAGGAATTCTCTGAGCTAGGCGATGGATTTAAAGTGGCCATGCGAGACCTCGATATCAGGGGTGCGGGAAACCTGCTGGGATCCGAACAAAGCGGTTTCATCAATGACATAGGTTTTGAAATGTATCACAAGATCATTGACGAGGCGGTACAGGAGTTGAAAGAGAATGAATTCAAAAGTCTTTTCGAAAAAGAAACGCTGGACCAGCATCACCTGGAGAAAATGGTTGAAGATTGTATCATCGAAACCGATCTTGAACTAATTATTCCTGATACCTATGTATCAAACATTTCAGAAAGATTATCTCTTTATTCGGAATTGGACAACATTGATGAGTCCGAAGCATTGCAAAAATTCCGGCTTACGCTCAAAGATCGATTTGGTGCCATCCCTGAAAGCGTGGAAAACCTCATCGAATCCGTCGAGCTGAGATGGCTCGCCAGCAAGATCGGCTTTGAGAAACTGACCATCAAAAATGAGGTCATGAGATGCTACCTTACCGAAAATAAAGACGAGGCCTATTTCAAGTCGGATCGCTTCGGAGCGGTGCTTTCATTCATCCAACAGCATCCCAAAGTGTGCAGCATGCGGGAATATAAAAATAAGCTGATCATCAGCATTTCGGGTATCAATGAAGTGACAAAGGCCATTGATACCCTTCGTTCGATGACTTTTGAGACACAAAACGCATAAATTCATATCTTTTCCACAATTTTTTCCGATTTTTGGCATTAGTTATTGTGTACAATCGATTCAAGACTATTATTGTATGTATTTTTGAATTAATTGTATTTATTAGTATTTTGTGCGCGTCAAAGTAAATTAAAACAGGTTATGAAAAGATTTGTGAATGCAGCAATGTATCCAACATCCGTGCTATCGGTGTTGGTTTTCCTCGCTTCCTGTGGAGGAGGCGGCAATCCCACCAGCTCCAATCCGGGTTCAGTAAGTAATGCAACCGGGATGGAATTCAACGAAGAAGGAGGATTTCAGGTAAATGATTTCAGTGGTCAGCCAGAAGGTCCAAACCTCGTATTCATTGAGGGTGGAAGGACCGTGATGGGAACATTTGAAGAAGATGTAACTCATGCACACGACAATGTGGAGCGAACAGTTACAGTCGCTTCTTTTTATATGGATGAAACGGAGGTTTCAAACATCAACTGGCTTGAATATGAATTTTACATCAAACAGGATTCTGACGAATATTTCTGGAGAAACAATCTTCCCGATACCACCGTCTGGACAAGAGATTTAGCATTTAATGATCCTTATGTGGATCACTATTATCGATATCCGGGATTCCGATATTTTCCTGTCGTTGGTGTAAACTGGAGACAGGCAGTGAACTATTGCAAATGGAGGACTCAGGTAGTAAACCTTAAACTGGCCGAAGATGCCGGCCTGCTTGATCCCCTTGCAGGCGGCGATGCTGAATTTGCAGGAGCTGAAGCCACAGGAATTGGGAATGCCGCTCAACGAATTCCGCTGGAATCCGGGGTAGTATTGCCTGATTACAGGCTTCCAACCGAAGCAGAATGGGAATATGCAGCCCAGGCACTGATCGGGACTCAATGGCTGGATGAAAATCAAACACATAGAAGACTTTATCCATGGGACGGCCATGCACTCAGAAATCCTTACGGAAAAAGCATGGGTTACTTCCTGGCCAACTTCAAAAGAGGTCGGGGAGACTACGCCGGTATTGCCGGAAAGCTGAATGACGGCGCCATGATCCCAACTTATGTTTATGACTATCCGCCCAATGATTTCGGTCTGTACAACATGGCTGGAAATGTAAATGAATGGGTGCAGGATGTATATCGACCGCTCACTTTCCAGGATGTGGCCGACATGAACCCTGTCCGAAGAGATGGCAAACTGGACCCGAGAGATCAGTATGATGCCGGGTGGACCTTTATTGGGAACGAAGATTTTTATACTGAAGAAGATTGGGTGAAAACTTCCGGGCTACAAAGCTCCTATAACGTGGACAATCCTGAGATCAAAAGAATGCGTGTATATAAAGGAGGATCCTGGGCAGATGTGGCTTACTGGATGTCACCTGGAACCAGAAGAGCACTATTTGAAGATTCAGCAACTGCGACCATCGGGTTCAGGTGCGCAATGATCAGGGCTGGTACAAATTATTAACCGACTGTATTCACAAAATATATATGAAACCGGGTCTTTCAAGATCCGGTTTTTTTATGCACCTGCTGCAATGGCCACCACATAGATCTCCTCCACCCCATATGCGGAAATTTGTACTGCCAACGATCCTAGTGTCGCGCCCGTTGTAAGTACATCATCCACCAGCATGACCCTGGACCCAGGTAATCTTTCCGGGTTTACTACTTCAAAGACTTTTCCAACATTTTCCCAACGATTCACCTTGGATTTCTTCGTCTGAGTTGATGTAAATGTATTTCTGATCACAATAGAGGGATCTACGGGCACCTCCAGGCTCTCCGATAAACCACGGGCAATCCATTCGCTTTGATTGAAACCCCTTTTTCGAAACTTTCTGGGATGCAGGGGTACAGGAATAATCATATCAGGACGAACTGACAGGTTTAGTCTCAAATCTTCACCATACATCTTACCCAGCATCAGGCCCAGTCCGGTTTCACCTTTATACTTCAGGGCGTGAATCATCTTGCGTGTGATTCCCTGTTTATTATAGTCCAAAAAGCTCGAAACATGTTTAATTTTTCTTTCATAGGCAAACTTTTGAAATATACGGTTTGTTGGATCGAGATAATTGTTTGTCCTGGGTAAGGAAGTCTTACATTTTGAGCAAATGAATGCTTCCTCCCTGATTAGGGTTATATTACAGTTGATACAGACTGAGGGAAAGATGTTTTGTACAAAATCCCTCCAAATTTCATCGCTATATTCAAAGATCTTCATCGAATGAAATTTAATCGATTTCAGTTAAATGGTATATAACAGGGACATCGCATTAGAAAGGCAGTGGGTGAAACTCATGAATGTGCTTCAACGCCAGATCAATAAAAAACCGAAAGATTTGAATGCCGTTCTATTTCTTATAGGCGTTCAGGAGTTAGGAAAAGGTGTTTCAAATTTTTCCAAAGAAGAAAAACAGGATTTGATGCATATCGCAATCTGTAAGGTATTGTCCTATGCCGGGTATTATGAACTTGAAGGGATTGATGAAGATGGATGGCCCCACTGGAAACTTACCAGGGAACTGCCTCATTTTGATTTATTAGAACAGGAAAAACTTTTAAAAATGCACATCATTGAATACTTTGAACATGAACTGAAGTTGATGATGTGATCATTCTCAGAAATATTTCGTATTCATAAGAATATGACAGTACAGATCATTAAGGAAAAAATTAAGCAATTCAAGAGGAAGTATTACCTGCGTCAGCTGGTTAAAGGTGGACTCATAACTTTACTTGCATTTGTTTCGCTGTTTCTCATTGCAATCCTGCTTGAAAACGGCTTCTGGTTTCCATCGACCGTGAGATTGATCCTATTGATTTCCCTGGTACTGATCTTTCTGATCCCACTGGTAAGTCTCGTTTTCGTTCCATTACTCAGATTGCTAAATCTTGGTAAGAGCATATCGGATATCCAGGCGTCCAGAGAAATCGGGAATCACTTCCCTGAGATTAGCGATAAGTTAGTTAACTATCTGCAAATCAGTGAGTTAAGCTCTAATGAATCCTCGCTTGTTGCCGCTGCCATTGATCAAAAAACACAGGAACTCAATGTTTTCCAGTTTCAACAGGCGGTTGACTTTTCGACTGTAAAAAAATATTTGTATGCTTTTATTGGCCTGATCTCTGTCCTTTTTCTTCTTTCATTCATCAATACACCTGTGATCACAGAAAGTTCGAAAAGGATCGTGCTATATGATCAGCAGTTCAAAAAGAAAGCCCCTTTCGAATTCATCCTGGAAAACAAAGATCTGAACGTCTTTAGGAATGAGGCACTTGATCTCAGGTTAAGGGTGACCGGCGAAAGCCTTCCTGAATCTGTTTATATGTTATTGGAAAACAGAAGGATCAAGCTCAATAAGCAAAACAACGAAATATTTGGATTTAAGTTAAACAGCATCAATAGCCCGATTACCTTTCAGTTTGAAGCTTCCGGTTATCAGTCCGATGAATTTGAGATCCGATTGCTGGATCGACCGGAGCTAAGAACATTTTCTATTGACCTGGATTATCCACGGTATACCCGACTTGAAGATGAAACTGTCTCAAACTCAGGGAATCTCATGATTCCTGAGGGTACGAGGATTCAATGGAACCTAAACACGACGCATACAGAATCGGCCAGCCTGGTCATAGATGAGGATGCAGACCCTTTCAGCTATTCTGAAAATGGAGAGACATTTTCATTGAAGAAACAAGCTTTCGCTGATTTCAGATACAATATCCAGCTTCGAAATATTTATGGGCCTAACCGGTCAGAAATTGAATACCAGGTGAAGGTGATCAAAGATGAATTCCCTCAGATGGATGTCGTTTATCTTCCTGATACTATTCTCTATCAGAATATTTTGCTATCGGGCACGATGCATGATGACTATGGTGTGTCTGAAGCAAGGATCTTTTACAGGACCAATTATAACCAGCCCTTTAAAAAGGTACAGCTACTCAGCTCAATCAATCAAACCGACAGAAAGTTTTTCTTCAATTGGCCAGTAGACACACTTGCACTTAGCAAGTCACAAACGCTTGAATTCTATCTCAGCATCCTTGATAATGATGGCATCAACGGCTCTAAAGAAAGCCGATCGCAGAAATTCTATTTCCAGAAACCTGATGAAAAGGCCATTGAAGACTTATTGGCAGAAAATTCCAAGAAATCTCAGGATCAACTGGACAAAGCTCAAAGTGATGCCGAATCTCTCAGCAAAAAGCTAGAGGATCTTGAAGAACGCCTCAAGACCAGAAACAAGATGGAGTGGCAGGAAGAGAAAATGGCAGAAGATATCCTCAAAGAACGAGAGGAGCTGGAGAAAACGATAGAGGAACTGAAAGAGCAATTCGATAACCTGAAGAAAAGTCAGGATGAATTTCTTGAGCAAAATCAAACCATCAAGGAAAAGACCGAGCAGCTGAAGAGTCTCATGAACGAACTTTTGGATGAAGATACCAAGAAGCTTTATGACGAACTCAAAAAGCTTTTGGAAGAAAAAGCGAACGCTGATCAGGTTCGGGATCAGCTTGATCGTCTTCAACTCAATGAAAAGAACCTCGAAAAAGAGTTGGAGCGGGCACTTGAATTATTTAAGCGACTGAAAATTGAATCTCTTCTGGATGAGAATATCAAGGATCTGGAATCACTGGCTGAAAAACAGGAAGCATTAGCTGAAGAAAAAGAATCAGATCAGGAATCCAACGACAACATGGCCAGGGAGCAGGAGGAAATACGGGAAGAATTTCAGGAGATTGAAGAAAAGCTGGAGGATATTGAAAAACTTAATCAGGAACTAAAAAACCCTGAGCCTTTACAGGATTTTGATGAGGATGAGCAAAAGATCGAACAGAACCTCGACGAATTGTCTGATGAACTAAAAAGCAATCCAAAACCTAATAAAGGAACAAAATCCAAACAGCAACAGACCGGTCAACAGATGAAAGATATGGCCAAAAAGATGTCTGAAATGCAGAGCAGCATGCAAATGGAAATGATGCAGGAAAACATTGATAACCTGCGCAACATCCTTGACAACCTGGTTAAACTGTCTTTCGATCAGGAAGAGATCATTGAGGATTTTAAGAATGTGCGACAATCCGATCCGAGGTTCATTGAATTATCTCAGGAGCAGCTGCAATTGATCGACAATTCACAGGTGATCGAGGACAGCTTGTTTTCACTCTCTGAAAGAGTATTTCAGATCAGTGCTTTTGTCACAAGAGAGATCGGTGCCATCAATGAAAATCTCTCCTCTGCGATGGATGAATTGAGAGAAAGAAATAAAGGTAAGGCCATGAGCCACCAGCAATTTGCCATGACTTCGGTCAATAATTTAGCTCTCTTGCTTTCTGATGTTCTGCAACAAATGCAGAATGCCATGAGCATGGCCTCTGGCGAACAGTCACAGCAACCCTCCATGAGTGAGCTGCAAAAGCAATTGAGTCAGCAGATCGAGGACTTGAAGAAAAGTGGCAAAACTGGCAGAGAATTGTCTGAAGAGCTGGCCAGGATGGCCGCTGAGCAGGAAATGATCCGCCAGCAGATGAAAGAACTGCAGGAAAAGCTGAGTGGGCAACCTAATGGAGAAAATATGGGCAATAATCTCAGCGAAATCATCAAGGAAATGGAGGAGAGTGAGCTGGACCTTGTCAATAAACAACTTACTCAGAAGCTTGTTGAACGCCAGAAAAAGTTGGTCACCAGGATGCTGGAGGCAGAGGAATCCATGAGGGAGCAAAAAATAGACCCGGAACGTGAAGGCGAAACTGCTGAGGAATATCAAAGGAAAAATCCACCAGCATATGAAGAATATCTAAAAGCAAGGGAAAACGAGATAGAATTACTAAAAACTATTCCAATTGAGCTCAACCCATTTTATAAAAAAGAAGTAAACGATTATTTTAGACGCTTGAGTGAAGAGCAACAACAATGAACGAGATTCAAATCCAGATACCCTCTCTCTCTGAGAATATCAGAATCATTGAGAGTTTCATTGACAACGCCAAAGAGAAGTATTCCCTTGATGATGATATTTATGGCAATATCATGATTGCTGTGACAGAGTCTGTCAACAATGCAATCCTGCATGGCAACAAAAATGATAGTAAAAAGAATGTTACCCTGAAATTAGTCCTGGATAACAGCCAGATCAAATTCATTGTTTCAGATCAGGGCAGTGGATTTGATTACCACAGTCTTCCCGATCCAACCTCCCCTGAGAACCTCAACAAACCGGGGGGTAGGGGAATATTTCTGATGAGGCACTTGTGTGATGAAGTACATTTCAATGACAATGGGAGACAGGTTGAAATGGCTTTCTATCTCTCCTGAGAGAAAATGCCTGGTATATCCATTCAAAATTCCAATATTGATTTCAGACTTCCCCTTAGGAAAGTAGAAATTATATCCTGGATTGAACGGGTGATCTCACAAGAAGGCTTTCAGCTTGATGATCTGTCATTTGTATTCACCTCAGATGATAACCTGCTCACCATCAACCAGACCTATCTTCAGCATGATGATTACACGGACATTATCACATTCGACTATTCAGAGCAACCAAAAACGATCAGTGGAGAGATCCTGATCAGTGTGGACAGAGTAAAGGAAAATGCCGTAAAATATGAAACGGGATTTAAGCAGGAGCTTGCCCGTGTAATGATCCATGGAGTCATTCACCTTTTGGGATACGATGACAAAACAGCAAATCAAAAAAAGATCATGCGTGAGAAAGAAGACGCATGTATATCTTTGCTAAAAATTTAAACGTTCCACGTGGAACATTTTATTTTCAGATGAGGTTTCATTTCCATTGTTCCACGTGAAACAATATACATAGTCATGTTCAAAGAGTACGACGTCATAGTAGTAGGAGCCGGTCATGCCGGATGTGAGGCTGCGGCAGCTGCAGCAAACATGGGCTCCAGCGTGTTGCTGGCAACCATGAATATGAATACCATTGCACAGATGTCCTGCAATCCTGCCATGGGTGGCGTAGCAAAAGGACAAATTGTTCGTGAAATTGATGCCTTAGGTGGCTACTCCGGCATCGTGAGTGACAAGACCATGATCCAGTTCCGCATGCTCAACCGTAGCAAAGGACCTGCAATGTGGAGTCCCAGGGTGCAATCAGACCGCATGAAGTTTGCAGAAGAATGGAGACTTACGCTCGAGAAAATTAAAAATATTGATTTCTGGCAGGAGATGATCACCGGCATTCTGGTGAAAGATAACCGTGTTAATGGAGTAAGAACCGGACTTGGTATCGAGATCCCTGCCAAATCTGTTGTACTCACCAATGGTACTTTCTTAAATGGAATCATTCATATCGGGGAAAAAAAATTCGGAGGAGGCAGAGCCGGGGAGAGAGCAGCCAAAGGAATAACGGAGCAATTGATCGAATTGGGTTTTGAATCCGGTAGAATGAAAACCGGCACACCCCCCAGGGTGGATGGCCGTAGTCTTGATTACAATATACTCACTGAACAACCGGGAGACGAAGCACCAGGAAAATTCTCCTATCTCGATTCTACACAGCCACTCAAACAACAAAAAAGTTGCTGGATTACCTATACCAGCCCTGAGGTTCATAGAGAATTAGAATCCGGTTTTGAAAAATCTCCGATGTTTACGGGAAGAATCAAAGGCCTTGGCCCCAGGTATTGTCCATCAATAGAAGATAAAATCAACCGTTTTGCTGACAGGGATCGCCATCAGATATTTGTAGAACCTGAAGGCTGGAACACCATCGAGATATATGTCAATGGCTTTTCTACCTCTCTGCCAGAAGATGTCCAGTACAAAGCTCTCACTAAGATTCCTGGGTTTGAAAATGCAAGGATGTTCAGGCCAGGTTATGCTATCGAGTATGATTTCTTTCAGCCCACACAACTAACTTCTACTTTGGAGACCAAGCTTATCCATAATCTGTACTTTGCGGGTCAGATTAACGGTACCACAGGATATGAGGAAGCAGGATGTCAGGGATTAATTGCAGGGATCAATGCCCATCTCAAAATAAAGGATTTACCACCATTTATTCTCAACAGATCGCAGGCATACATTGGCGTATTGATAGATGATCTTATCAATAAAGGTACAGAGGAACCATATCGCATGTTCACTTCCAGAGCTGAACACAGACTTCTACTTCGACAGGATAATGCGGATCTTCGATTGACAAGACTAAGTTATGGCCTGGGACTCGCAGATGATAACAGATACGAACAGATGCTTCGTAAGGAACAACAAACCAGTGAAGTCATCGAACATTTGGAAAGGATCAAATTCAAGCCAGATGATTTAAACCCTTTACTGGAACGTCTCGGCCACGCACCGGTCAAGGATAAATCATCATTGTCTCAGCTATTGAAAAGACCTAATATCACTGTAGACACTCTGGATGATATATACCCGAAGTTCTCTTCCTCAGTTTCCCAATACACGTCAGAGAGTATAGAACAAGCTGAAATCCAAATTAAGTATCAGACTTACATTGAAAGGGAACAAAGAAACAGTGAAAAGATGTCTGAACTTGAAAATCAAAATATTAATCCTGATTTTGATTATCATAGGATACCTTCGCTGTCCAGTGAAGCAAGAGAGAAATTACTTAAAATTAAGCCATCAACCATCGGTCAGGCATCAAGAATCAGCGGTGTATCCCCTGCAGATGTCTCAGTTCTGATGGTCTATCTTGGGAGATAACAAATGTATCAGAAGCTCGAAGAGTGTCCGTCATGTAAGCATACGCTTTTCACTAATCATCTTATCTGTACAGACTATTCCATAAGTCAGGAAAGCTTTGCACTGGTTAAATGTAGCAAGTGTGGTCTTGTCTTTACAAACCCCAGACCGGATCAAAATAAGATCGCTGATTACTATAAAAGTGATCAGTATATATCACATACCAACAAATCGAATAATCTTATTAATGCTGCTTATAAGATTGCAAGAAGCTTTACCCTAAAATCAAAACATCGTCTTATTACAAAGTACAAAAAGTCAGGCAGGATCCTTGATTTTGGTTCAGGCACAGGACACTTTATTAACTACATGGCTTCTAAAGGATGGAAGACTTATGGCTATGATCCCTACATTCATCATCTAACAAATGGAAACACCATCTTCCTGGACCAAATAAAAAAAATCAGCGAAGAAGATAAATTTCATATCATTACTGCATGGCATACGATCGAACATGTGCATGACCTGAGAGATACTCTAAAACTTCTAAGCAAAAGATTGAAAAAGGGAGGATACCTCTTTATTGCCATTCCAAATCACAAGTCTTATGATGCTAACCATTACCATAAGTATTGGGCCGGTTATGATGTGCCCCGCCATCTCTATCATTTTTCTCAATCTTCCTTTACGATCCTAAGTAACAACCTGAAGCTCTCTCTCGTGAAGATTTATCCTATGAAATTAGATGCCTATTATGTTTCTTGGCTAAGTCAGAAATACCAGGGATCAAACAATTTTGTTGCGGCCATGAAAGTAGCTATGCACTCAAACAAACAGGCCAAAAAAACTGGCGAATATTCCAGCCTAATTTACGTTCTTAAGGCAAAACAAAATTGACCTGGCAAACCATCACTGGATGAATATTAACTCCGTTGAAACTTCATGCCTTCCTTCAGGCCTGTTACAGCCTTTGACATTCTTTCTTCAGGCTGGTAAAACACATTTGGGGTTATTCATACGGTGTTCATCCCTCATACTATTCATTCATTTATTTCAACAATGTGCCAACCCAGGTGTTGTTTCAGGTGGACCACGAGATACGATACCTCCACAACTGATATATTCATATCCTGAAGATGAAACAATCAATTTTGATGATCAAACCATTATTCTCGAATTTAATGAAAAAATAGCTGCTGATAAGATCAGACAAAGTCTTATCATCTCACCAACTTCAAAAGTCAAATTCAAACATTTTATTAAGAAGAATAAAATTACCATTGAATTTGAAGAACCATTTCAGGATACCACAACCTATACCCTCAACTTTTTTGACGCCATCACAGACATTACAGAAAAAAATCCACCTGTCAATTTGATCCTGGCTTTTTCAACTGGCGATTTTATTGACTCTCTCAAAGTGTTTGGAACAGTCCATGATCTGTTTTCCAACAAGCCAGTGAATAAAGCAACAGTTGCCCTGTACAGATTTACAGACACACTTAACATATATGAGGATATCCCCAGTTATTTTACCGCAACAGATAAATACGGATCCTTTGGCATAAACAACATCAAATACGGTACCTACAAACTCCTCACCTTTGAAGATGAAAATAGGAGTCTTGTCTTTGATGAAGATGAGGAGCTTTATGGATTTCTTCCCGGGTACATCAATCCTATTGAAATTTCGGACTCTCTTCGACTAAAATCTTACCAGATTGATGCTTCAGAACTCAAAGTAAACTCCGCAAGAATCAGCGGGAGATACTATGAAATGCGTTACTCCAAACAGATACAGAATTATTCAATACTCGCCACAGATACCATACTTACAATTAATTCTAATGTAGTGGGAGATAAGGAGACTATCAGATTTTATAATCCTTTTAATGGTTTTCCTAAGGACAGTATCCAGGTAATCATACAGTCATATGACTCCCTAAAAAATACATCAATAGATACTACCTACATTGCTTTCCAGGAAAGTTCAAGACCAAAATCAGAATTTTCCATCAATGCTTTCCCTACATCTAATCAGGAAATCGAGCCCATACAAAATATCTCCCTTGATTTTTCCAAACCGGTGAAAACGTGGGATCTTTCCAACTTTAAGATCCGCCTGGACAGTATCCATTCCTTTCAGCCTGATAGCATAGGCATTAAATGGAATCACAATTACACCAAAGCTTATATAAGTTCTGTAATCAATAGGAATCAAATAATTGATAGCGTTAATTTATGGACTGAAGCCATTGCAATTGACTCACTGAATCCGGATACACTGTCTATGATCAGGAAGCAATTGCTGGAAAAATATGATAAGAAAACTATCAACCTGGTTATACAGGAGCAGACATTTATCTCAGTTGAAGATGATACATCATCGGTCCTGGACCTAAAGTATAAATTTTATTCACCTGAAAACCGTGGTACACTTAAGGTGAATGTGAATACAGATTCATTATCGTATTTTATTCAATTGTTGAAGAGTCCTCAAAATGCTGTCGAACAACAACTTTACAATTGTTCTCCCTGCTTTTTCAAGAATATAACACCAGGTAAATATTCATTACGATTCCTTATCGATGCCAATCAAGACAGCGTATGGTCCATCGGTAACATTAGAAAAGACATTCCTCCCGAACCAATCATTCATTTTCCAGAACAGACAGAGATCAGATCCAACTTTGATATGCTACTTGATGTGTCTTTATAACTTGTGGATAGTAGTAGCAAATTTTGTGTACATCTCCTGACATATTGTTTCATCACCCTTCCACTACTAATCTATCTCTACCAACTAATCATAAGCTCCCACTATTCAACATTCATTAAACAGTTCTCGTATACAATATTTATTCACAGTCCTGTCATTGACTTATAAACGATAGAACTTTAAAGATTTGATAATCAGTAGTATAACCACCTCACAACCTGTAGATATCTACAATCTTAAATCAGACTTATAAACAAAATTAAATTCCAAATTATGTTTTTATCAGTTTCCCACAAATCCACAGAATTAATAATAAGGCTTATTTTAAAATAAACTAATTATATCATTATCTTGTATAAAGGGAAAATGTGAAGAACTTGAAATACATCATTTATTTAATCAGCATCCTCTTGTCATTTACATGGGCCATGGCTCAACCAAATGAAAGAGCGCAGTTAGCCAACGAATACTACCAGCAAGGTGAATATGAAAAAGCAAGGGAGCTTTTTACAGATTTAGAGGATAACAAAAACAGTATTCCGATCATACACTCCAATTACTTCGAGCTGCTGCTGGTCGAAAAAGATTTTAAGAAGGCGGAGAAGTATATTAAACAGGTCCTAAAATTATATCCGGGAAATCTGCAATATGAATCCAATGTCATTGCACTGTATCAGGCCTCAGGAGAAACTGATAAGAAACAAGCTTACATGCAGGACCTCATGGAGCGCTATGGAGAAAGCCAGTTTCAGCTAAATCTTATCGCACAGAACCTTGTAAGCCAACAGCTGCTTGACGATGCCATTCTATTTATAAAGGAAGCCAGAAAAACCTCTGGGAATCCTTACTCATTTTCATTGGATATGGCTGGTATATACAGGATGAAAAATGACAAACCAGCCATGACGAATGAGTATATCAATTACGCCAAAGAAAACCCATTAAACATTAACTATGTCAAAAACATATTTCAAAATATCCTGAAAGAGGATGATGATCTGGATTACCTGGAACAATCCCTTATTAAAAAGATACAATCAGAACCCAACAATTACCTGTATGCAGATCTTTTGATTTGGGTGGAGCTACAACGAAAAAATTTTTACGGAGCCTTTATCCAGGCACGTTCCCTCGATAAGAAAAGAAACTCTCAGGGCGATGAATCCATGAGGATTGGTCAAATAGCCATGGACAATGGAGCATGGGATGATGCCATCCGGATTTTTGATTACGTTTCTGAGACTTTCAGGGATAGTTATAATTATGCTATTTCGAAGAGATATACCATCAGGGCCAAGGAAAGTAAGATCAAAAATACTTTTCCTGTAGAAAGGACCGAAATCAGGAATCTAATCTCTGACTATGACAATTTGATCAAAGAAATTGGGTTGAATCACATATCGCTGGAAGCCCAGCGCAACAAAGCATTACTGCACGCATTTTATCTGGATGAAAAAGATTCGGCCATATTCATTCTCCAGAAAGTGATCAATAATCCCCGCTCATCGCCTTATCTGATTTCCAGAGCAAAAATCGATCTGGGAGATATTTACTTGCTAAACGGGATCCCGTGGGAATCTACCCTTTTATACTCTCAGGTTGAAAAAAGTAACAAGGAATCTCCGATAGGTTATGAAGCAAAGCTCAGAAATGCCAAGCTGAATTACTACACGGGAAATTTTTCATTGGCCCAGAGCCACCTGGATATTCTGAAGCTTGCAACCACCCGCGAGATATCTAACGACGCGATTGACCTCAGTCTTCTGATAAAAAATAATACTGTTTTCGACAGCTCTGAAAAAATCATGCAGTCTTTTGCAAACATTGAGCTGATGATTTTCCAAAATCAAATTGACCCGTCCATTACCAGCTTAATTCAGCTGATAGAAAAAAATCCCAATCATCCAATCGTTGATGAGGCCTATTGGCGCTTGGCTTCCTTGTATAAGCAAAAGGGTCAGTTTGAAAGCGCGATCAATTATCTGAATAAGATACTGGAATTGTTTCCCCTGGATATACTGGCTGATGACGCCATGTATGAAAAAGGGATCATTTATCAGGATCATTTAGGTAAAGACGATCTGGCCATTCAGACTTTTCAGGAGTTTCTTAAAGAATATCCCGGAAGCCTGTATGCCGCCGAATCCAGAAAAAGAATACGTGAGATACGCGGAGATCTCATCAATTAAACTAAAATAAGTCTTGGATCAGGCTCGTATATCCCCGGTGTTGGGGTGCGGTGTCTGTCGTAAAACCCATTCATGATGTCCTGGGTTTTATTTGATAATAAATTCATGATTTCTTCCAGTACGCCACTTGACAACATATAGGGAGGATTACCCATGTAAACTTTATCTCCAATACAATGCGCACAAATCTGATATTCCTTACATTCGTTCAGGGGTGTACCACTCACTAAACATTCCGAAGTGGTTTCATTGATCGATACTTTGTTTTTGGGTCTGGCAAGGTCAATATTCTCAAGGAAGTACTTCTGAAGTGTTTTTTGTGACTCTTTCGACATCTCACTATGTAGCTTCAACGCACAATCCATGCATATCGCGTAGTCAAAAATGGTTTCCTTTGCTCCGAAATCAGGATAATTTCTACAAATCCTTTCAATCAAATATTCGGTTTCACCATCCAGTAGATATTTATTACACTCCAGGCACGTTGAAAAAGGTTTATCCTCAATGTGAGAAAATAAGCTTTTAGGAATATCAACAAGATCCTCATGATTGTATTTCATATACCTTTTATTTAGTATGCATGCATAACAATTTTATGCTACCTTTGATCTGAACGTTAAGCAGAGCAAAGGTCCGTATTTTCATCTAGCATAAAGATAATGAAGAGAGAAGAAACCATAGATTATAATATCAAAGCAACCTGGCACGGCATTTCGAGAATGTACAATCAGTACGGCCTTGATTTTGATATTACTGCGTCAACGGGTTTTGTGCTTCTCAATATTGATGTGGACGAAGGAACTGCTGCCACCAAAATTGCCCCCCAAATGGGTCTTGAGGCAAGGTCCCTCACACGCATTCTGAAAAGTATGGAAGAAAAGGGATGGATCTTCAGAGAAAAAGATCCAACCGATGGTCGATCAGTACGGATTTGTCTGACTCCGCTTGGAAAAGAGAAGAGAGAATTCTCAAGAAGAGCAGTGAGAGAGTTCAACAAAAGGATCCAGCAAATGATACCGGAAGAAAAGCTCATGGTCTTTTTTGAGGTGATCAACGAAATAAAAAATATTATTGAAGATAAAGAATTGTTACAACGACTAGCCCAGGAATTTATCTATGAAACGAAAAATTAAAAAGGTAGCAGTGCTTGGGTCCGGGATCATGGGTTCCCGGATCGCCTGCCATTTTGCAAACATTGGATTGGAAGTTTTGCTCCTGGATATTTCTCCTAAGGAGCTTAACGAAGAAGAGAAGTCCAAGAAACTTACTTTGGATCACCCCTCTGTTAAAAATAGGATCGTCAATCAATCCCTGCAGGATACGATCAGCTCAAAGCCTTCTCCGCTGTACTTAAAAGAGCGAGCCGATTTTATCAAAACCGGAAATTTTGACGACGATCTGTCCAGGATAAAGGAGTCCGACTGGATCATAGAGGCTATTGTGGAAAATCTGGAAATCAAGTCTTCGCTCTTCGAAAAAGTAGAGAAACACGTAAATCCTGAAGCAATCATCTCTAGCAATACATCAGGGATCCCGATCAACCAGATCATTCAAGGAAGAAGTGAACAATTCCAGAAAAATTTCTGTGGAGCACACTTTTTCAATCCGCCTCGCTACCTGCGGTTACTGGAAATCATACCCACCAGCAAAACGGATCCGGAAATTGTTGACTTTCTTGTTCACTATGGAGACCTGTATCTTGGCAAGGAGACGGTCATCTGTAAAGACACCCCGGCATTTATCGCCAACAGGATAGGTATTTATTCCCTGATGTCTGGTATGCATGTGGTTGAAGAAATGGGTCTGACGGTGAATGAGGTGGACAAACTCACAGGACCTGTCATTGGTCGACCAAAGTCCGCAACTTTCAGAACCCTTGATGTGGTAGGTCTTGACACCGCAGTAAAAGTAGCCCAGGGATTAAGCCAGGGATTAAAAGACGATGAATCCAGGGATGTTTTCAAATTACCGAAGATCGTAAAGGAATTGTACGACCGGAAATGGTGGGGGGATAAGACCAAACAGGGCTATTATAAAAAAGTAAAAAACAAAGACGGATCCAGCGAGATCCTTGAGCTTGATTTCAAGACCATGGAATACAAGCCCAAGGAGAAAGTCAAACTCAATATACTGGACAAGACCAAGAATGTAGAAAATCTTAAAGAGAAGTTGAAGCTGGCCATTACAGCAGAGGATAAAGAAGGAGAATTTTACAGAAAAACCTTTTTTGATGTCTTCCGGTACAGCTCGCTGAGAATTCCGGAGATTGCCGATGATCTGTATCAGATTGATCAGGCACTGACAGCAGGTTTCGGGTGGGAGCTTGGACCTTTTGCCACGTGGGATGTCATGGGAGTTCGTCATTGTATGGATCAGATGAAGAAAATGAACCTGATACCTGCTGGATGGGTTGAGGAAATGCTTCAGGATGGGAAGGATTCCTTTTACCAGTATAAGGATGGGAAAAAATATTATTACGATATCCCATCAAAATCTTACAGGCTGGTTCCGGGCACAGATGGCCTGATCATTTTGGATGCTTTCAAGGAAAAAGATATCGTATGGAGTAACTCCGGAACGACACTTTATGATATTGGTGATGGAGTCCTTAATCTGGAATTTCACACCAAGATGAATTCCATAGGCATGGAAGTGGCGGAAGGAATTCAGACTGCCATTGAAAAAGCGGAAAAGGAATTTCAGGGCCTGGTCATTGGAAATGAAGGTCAGAACTTTTCTGCTGGTGCCAACCTCAGCATGATCTTCATGTATGCCGTGGATCAGGAGTTCGATGAGATTGACATGATGGTTCGGGAATTTCAAAAAACAATGACCCGTGCCCGGTTCTCAAGTATTCCTGTAGTCTCGGCTCCTTCAGGCATGGCTCTGGGGGGTGGTTGTGAATTGTCTCTTCACTGTGACGCGATCCAGGCTCATGCCGAAACATATATTGGTCTGGTAGAATTTGGTGTTGGGCTCATACCCGGTGGAGGGGGCACCAAGGAGCTCACCCTCAGGGCATCGGATTCCTATATGCCGGGAGACCCGGAACTAAATCGGCTTCAGGAATATTTTATGAATATCGCAACAGCAAAAGTGGCGACCTCGGCTGAGGAAGCACGGGAATTGTTTATTCTTCGACCTGGCGATAGGATCACATTGAACAGGGCGCGATTGTTGGCAGATGCAAAGGAAAGGGTGCTTGAACTGGCCGATGCCGGTTACACAAAACCATCTATGAGAGAGGATATAAAAGTACAGGGAAGAACAGGCATGGCCATGTTTGAGGCAGGGATCACAGCCATGCTTTATGGTGATTATATTTCAGAACATGATGCAAAAATCGCAAGGAAGCTTTCCTATGTGATGAATGGAGGAGATCTTACCTCAGCGACTGAGGTTTCCGAGCAGTATTTGCTGGACTTGGAAAGAGAAGCATTTCTAAGTCTCTGTGGTGAGCAAAAGACGCTTGAAAGGATCCAAAGCATTTTATTCATGGGTAAGCCTTTAAGAAACTAAAAAAATCAAAATATGGATGCATATATTGTAGCTGGTTATAGATCAGCTGTGGGTAGAGCAAAAAAAGGAGGTTTCCGTTTTTATCGTCCGGACGACCTCGCAGCCGATGTGATCAAACACCTGGTCGGCTCAATCAAGGGATTTGATGCAAAAAGAGTGGACGATTTGATCGTTGGCAATGCAATCCCTGAAGCGGAACAGGGAATGCAGATGGGAAGGATGATTTCATTGTTGGCGCTGCCCATGGAGGTACCAGGCATGATTGTAAATCGCTATTGCGGATCAGGACTTGAGGCCATTCATCTGGCCTCTGCCCGAATTCATGCCGGAACAGCCGATTGCATCATCGCAGGAGGTACGGAGTCCATGTCACTCGTTCCAATGACAGGCTACAAGGCTGCCCTTAACTGGAAAATCGCAGAAAAAAATCCTGAGTATTACCTCAACATGGGTTTAACCGCTGAGGAAATCGCAAAGGATTTCAAGATCTCAAAAGATGATGCTGATGAATTTGCCCTACAGTCACATCAGAAAGCTGCCAAAGCCATCAATGAAGGAAAATTCAAAGATGAGATCCTTCCCATTGAAGTTGAAGACGTATTTATTGAAGACGGGAAGAAAAAGAGTAAAAAGTATGTGGTAGATACGGACGAATGCGTCCGGGCGGATACAACCATGGAAGGATTGTCCAAACTTCGACCAGCATTTAAGCAGGGAGGCATGGTGACAGCCGGAAACAGTTCGCCCACTTCCGATGGCGCAGCTTTCGTCATGGTAATGTCTGAAAAACTCGTGCATGAATTAAATCTTAAACCCATTGCAAAAATGGTATCATATGCTACCGCAGGCGTGAACCCAAGGATCATGGGTATAGGACCAGTGGAAGCGGTGCCCAGGGCACTTAAGCAAGCCGGGCTTAAGCAGTCGGATCTGGATCTGGTTGAACTTAACGAAGCTTTTGCTGCTCAGTCTCTGGCAGTGATCCGGGAACTGGATCTCAATACGGAAACACTGAATGTGAATGGAGGTGCCATTGCTCTGGGACATCCCTTAGGCTGTACTGGTGCTAAGCTATCCATTACACTTTTCCATGAAATGAAAAGAAGAAAGAGTAAATACGGAATGGTAACTGCCTGTGTTGGAGGAGGTCAGGGTGTGGCCGGTATCTACGAGTATCTAAATTAGTCGAAAAAAGAGAGGAGCCGGTAGCAATTTAGTATTGGCATACCAAAAGGATTAAGCGATCCAGCCCCTCTCAATACAATTATCATTAGATCTACGTAAGATACAAAACTACCCCGGCTTATAGAATTAAAATCAGCTGTATAGTTGCGAAGCATCTGATTTCATTTTTAAGTGAGATGAAGTGAATCCCCCCAATTTGCCTGAAGAAAACTATAACAATGTTTTTGGCGACATTGATCTCGAATTGCTGGATCTCATCCTGAAGGGATACTTTAGTAATGTTAAGCGGTTACTTGATGTGGGCTGTGGAGATGGCAGGAATCTCATATATTTTCTTCAAAAAGAATTTGAGATCTATGCGATAGATCAAGACAAATCATGTGTTGAGCTTGTGAGGTATATGGTCAGAAATTTTGAACGAGACCCTGAGCGTATCATCCATGCAGCAATTCTGGATAGAACGTTTTCAAAAAATTTTTTTGATGCCGTACTATGTTCCAGGGTTCTGCATTTTTCGGAATCAGAACAGAGCTTTTTGAGATCATGGTATAAAATGCATGAAATTTTAAAACCAGGAGGACTGCTATATGTTTCTTCAGATACAATGATAGGATTTGAAAGGAACGTTCGGAGGATAGATTCGGAAAAATGGCAATTTTCTGACGGATCCGTGCGATTTCTTGTTAGTAATGAATTGTTGCAAAAAATGGATATTGAGAAACATTTTGAATGGATCGCTCCGATGAAGACCATCCATTATGGGGATCATCATGCGCAGGTTGTATTTTGTCTCAAAAAAAGATCATGATGAGGTACCTGCTTCTCTTGTCGATCTCCTTTTTTTGGATTGCCTGTCACCCGGATAAAAATAGGCTGGTCAGCCTGGATGAAATAAGCTTCAGATCTACCGACGCATCTGAATTGTACTTTAAAAATATGCGACGATCTTATTATGAAACGGAAGAAAGACAGGAAGCTGCCATCGAGCTTTATACTTTATCTGATTATTCTGAAATCCAGACACCATTAATGAAACCGGTGATAGCCTATAACTGGAGAAATGACTTCGTATCCATTATGTTGTCAATACCGGATGATTTGGACAATGATCCTACCATCGCTTTGATATTTGAAGAAGCCGGGGAACAACAAAAAATGATTTTAAATGATGCAGACATCCGCACCCAGACGACTGTTGCAGTAAAAATTTACAACGGGATATTAAGCAATCACGAGATCTTTCTGGTGGTCAATGACCAGAGGTATCCTCTGTTTGATAGTAAAGACGAAATGGATATGTTTAGGATCACAGTGTTTGATTATTTAAGATTTGTTGAGATCAGATAGAACCGAAACGGATTTTTGCACGCCTTAAATTTCAAAATCGATTAGTTTTGCACTACTACGCATTCATGATCGTGTCTATTAAGTCTCTATGAGTAAATTTCCCTTTAAGGCCAGACTGAGTTATCGGTTCGACAATTTTGTGTCAAAGGGCACAACCTCCATGATATCCGGCCTGGGGATCATTTCAATAGTACTGATCCTGATCTTTGGTATTTTATTACTCCTGATGGGCTTGCATCCGGATCATGATCAGAATTTTACGTATTACGAGTCAATCTGGGTAAATCTTACTCACATCCTTGATCCGGGGGTATTGGGGAATCATGAAGAAAACTGGCCGTATCGACTATTCATGATGTTCACTACCTTCATAGGTCTGGTCATTATTTCCACGCTTATAGGTTTGGTTTCCAATGGGATCCTTACCAAGATGGAGGAATTAAGAAAAGGTCGATCTTTTGTGATCGAAAAAGACCATGTCCTGATCCTTGGCTGGTCATCCAAGATCTTTACCATCATCTCGGAGTTGTGTATTGCCAATGAAAATCAAAAGCGAGGTGTCATTGTCATCCTTGCAGACATGGATAAGGTACTAATGGAGGATGAGATCCGCGACAAAGTCGGGGATACGGGCAACACGGTCGTCATATGCAGGACAGGAAACCCTATAGATGTACATGACCTGTATATTGCAAATCCTTTTGACACCAAGTCGATCATTATCCTTGATAAAGACAATGAAAATTCCGACTCCCAGATCATCAAAACGATTGTAGCCATCGTTACTAATCCTGATCGAAGAAAGACTCCATATCACATCACCGCTGAGATGGAGAACAAGAAAAATTTCGAGGTGGCCAAAATGGTTGGAAAAGAGGAAGTGGAGCTTATTCTTTCTGATGAGATCATCAGCAGGATCATGGTCCAGACCAGCAGGCAATCGGGATTAAGTGTAGTTTATATCGAGCTCATGGACTTTGGTGGCGACGAGATCTATTTTATGGAAGAGCCGTCGCTCGTAAGTAAGACTTTCAGGGAGATATTGTTTTCCTATGAGGACTCAGCCATTATGGGCATTCAATATGCTGATGGTAGCGTTGAAATCAATCCCCCGATGGATACCCTCTTCAAGAAGGGTGACCGCGTAATCGGTATTACCGAAGATGATGATACTTTGGTACCAAATGCTCCGAAGCAGATCATGATGGAAGAAAGCTCCATCGTATATTCAGAACCTACCATTTCGGAAGTGGAGCAGATCCTGCTGATCGGTTGGAATGATCGGGCGAAATACATCATTAAGGAGCTTGACTACTATGTGCCGGAAGGATCTACAGTTCATGTAGTCTCCAAATTTGATGATGCCGAAAAGACGGTGAGGAGACTCCAGAGTTCAGTGAAAAAGATTGAGTTGGAATTTGAAGTACAGGACACCACCGACCGTGATACACTTGCCAACATGCATTTGAATCAGTATCAATATATCATCCTTCTTTGTTATCAGAATTATTTTCCGATCCAGGAGGCTGATGCCCAAACCCTGATCACGCTCCTGCATCTTAGAAATTTTACAGAAATCCGAAACGAAAGGTATAAGATCGTAAGTGAGATGCTTGACATCAGAAACCGCCAGCTCGCAGACATTACCAGTGCAGATGATTTTATTGTAAGTGATAAACTCATCAGTCTTCTGATGAGCCAGGTTTCTGAAAATAAGTATTTAATGAGAGTGTTTGAAGATCTGTTTGATGCTAAGGGCTCAGAAATCTACATTAAGTCAGCCAAGGAATATGTGAAGACGGGAATTCCGATCCATTTCTATACACTTCTGGAATCGGCAGCAAGAAAAAATGAGGTTGCCATTGGCTATCGTATCATCAGGGAAGCAAAAGATGCCAATAAAGGATATGGTGTATATGTAAATCCGGTAAAATCAGACTTATTTACACTGGCGGATGAGGACATGGTCATCGTCCTTTCCGAGGATTAGATCAAACAAACTGATTTTCCAGGGCCTGTCTGATTTGTTTCATTGCCTTTCTTCTGTACAACCTGGTGTTGTGTCCTTTTCTGGGAATACGCTCGATGTAGCTTAACACGTCATTTTTCTGTATTCCCGTGAGACTGCTAAATCTTACCAGTATTTCAGAATCTAGTTCATGGTTCGATCTCATACGGCTTGTGGTTTACTTTGACAATATAACTCCCGAATGTTACGTGGTGTTTAGCCTTTTATTTTGTAATCTTTAATTGTGAGGAGAAGGGATGTGGGATACGAAACCTAATTGTTAAAAATTTAGTTAAATTGGCCACAAAACGAACATTCACCCTGATGGCAGATTTTACAAAAGAGGTCGAACAATTTGTGGCAAAGATTGCTGAAAAGAATGCACATGAGAATGAATTTATACAGGCAGTCTCAGAAGTAGCCGAAACCATAGTTCCCTATGTAGAGCAAAACAAAAAATATAAGGAGGCAAACGTCCTTGAAAGAATGGTCGAACCTGAACGGGTGATTATTTTCAGGGTACCCTGGGTAGACAAGAATGGAAATATCCAGGTAAATAGAGGATTCCGGGTACAAATGAATTCAGCCATTGGACCTTACAAGGGAGGCTTAAGGTTTCATCCATCAGTCAATCTGTCTATACTTAAATTTTTAGCCTTCGAACAGGTTTTTAAAAACAGCCTGACCACCCTGCCACTGGGCGGAGGAAAAGGAGGCAGCGATTTTGATCCTAAGGGAAAATCTGATCTGGAGGTCATGAATTTTTGCCAAAGCTTTATGACCGAACTTTCCCGTCATATCGGTGGCTTCACGGATATCCCTGCAGGGGATATCGGGGTTGGAGCCCGCGAGATCGGATACATGTTTGGTCAATATAAAAAGATCAGGAACGAATTTGCCGGAGTACTTACCGGAAAGGGTTTGGCATATGGTGGAAGTTTGATCCGTCCGGAAGCTACGGGCTATGGCGTCGTGTACTTCAGCCAGGAAATGCTTGATGCAAAGAATGACAGTCTGGATGGAAAGATCTGTGCGGTATCCGGAAGTGGCAATGTAGCACAGTATACCATTGAAAAGCTTATCGAGCTCGGAGCTAAACCAGTGACTGTTTCCGACTCCGGAGGGTTTATTCATGATAAGGATGGTATTGATACGGAAAAACTTGAATTTATAAAGACGTTAAAAAATCAAAAGAGAGGAAGGATCAGTGAATACGCCGACCAGTTTAAGACGGCAAAATTCTATTCGGATAAGACTCCCTGGAGTATCAAAGTCGACCTCGCGTATCCATGTGCTACACAGAACGAATTGGATGTGGATGATACGGAAACATTAATTGAGAACGGATGCATTGGGATTTTCGAAGGTGCCAATATGCCCACAACGTTGAATGCATATCATATCATTAAAAGCAAGAAGATCCTGTTTTCACCAGGCAAAGCATCGAATGCAGGAGGTGTCGCCACTTCCGGCCTGGAAATGTCACAAAATGCGCAGCGTCTTTATTGGACCAGGGATGAAGTTGATTACCGGTTAAAGATGATCATGAAAAGCATTCACTCCAATTGTGTGGAATATGGACAGGAGGATAAAAAGTATATTGACTATGTGAAGGGAGCCAATGTAGCAGGATTTGTAAAAGTTGCTGATGCAATGATTGCTCAAGGTGTGGCTTGACTTTTCCGTAATGGATTTTGATCCTATCTTTGACCAACAATTAAAATATTTCTCACTATGCTCATGCTATTGTTTATCCTTTTCCTCTTCGTTTTGGCCATCATTTGCCCGATCATACTGCCTAATCACAAAGTAAGCGATCACAAGAGAGATCATGTATGATCCAGGTTGGGCTGCACAATGAGCCGCCTTTCATTAAGTTCCAGTCCGATCAGGTTTCCCATGCCTTCAGCATCACCCTGATACACACATCCGTTATCTAGTGGGATTACCGGTTGATTTTCAATGACTGCCCTGGTGATTTGTTTCAGAGGAGTAGGAAAATGTCCGTGCACGATCTTTTTTCCAGACACTTTGGAGGGATCGTATTTGAAGTTTTTGATGGTGATCATTGATTCCCGGTCGCTGAAGACATCTTCCCGGTTGAAGTTAAATCCTGCATGCACGAGCATAAGATTTCCCGATATATAATAATACGGTAGCGCCGCCAGAAAATTTGAAAGTTGGTTCTGCGTAGATGCATCTGCTTCCAGCAGATCCATGGCATTGAGCATTTCAAGGTTCTCTCGTTTATCAGAGCTGGGATCGTTTAGATAATCGAGGAATAATTTATCGTGATTGCCAATGAGAGGGAATATGTTGCTACCTCCAAGCTCCAGGAGAGCGAGAAGTACTTTTAAACTTGCCGGACCTTTGTTGACATAGTCACCGAGTAGAAATAGCTGATCACTAATACCGAGTTCAATGCGGGAAAGAAGGGCTCTGAATGTTTTGTAGCAACCGTGGATGTCTCCGATGACCCAGCGTTTTCCTTCGGGCAATGGGATCTTCCGGCCGTACTTGTCAGGCAGGAGCAACTAGCTATTTCCTGCTTTCTTTTCTGGAATTGATAAACATGAGGGCATTGACAAAGGCAATCAGGATTACAGTGATGTTTACAAAAAGATCGACGCCATCAGTTACCGCAGGGTTCAAAAAATCCATATCTCTTTTTTTTAGCGAATTTAAGATATTTTAAATCATTCTTCTGGTTATCCTACGATTAGTTTATGCTAAACCAGCGAACCACGGAGACAAGCCAGTCTGCAAGGCCCTGGGTGAATTCATTTCCCGAACCACGACCGATCACATAAAGTACAAACAAGAAATACAGACCCAGAAGGATCAACGACTTGCCTCTTCCGATTTTATTACCAATAACAAAAATGACCAGAACAAGAACAGTAAGTAGCCAAAGCAAAAATCGTAGTTCACTGCTGAGGTCTACCATTTCAGGAGGCATATGTATCGGACCGTAGATAAGTGTAAAGATCATGAGCGGAAAGCCCAGGGCGAAACAAATATCAAAGATATTACTACCCAAAGCATTTGAGATTGCGTCATCATACTGACCCTTCTGGGCATCCTTAATGGAAATGATCGTATCGGGAAAGCTTGAAGCCGCAGAGGCCAGGATCAATGCAACAAACATGACAGGGATTCCCAGTCCGTTGAAAGTACCCAAAAATGGGACCGTATAGGATTCTTCCCCTATCCACTCACAGGCAAGAACGAGTAGATAGCACACAAGCGCTATTGAAATGGTTGCGCTCACAAGAAGGAACCAGGCGTTTACGTTGTTTATTTTGTTTCTTCCAATAAAGACCCTCTCCAGATCAAGGGTAAACAATCCAATAAGAAAAGGCTTTTGTTTACTACCTATGTCCTCAAAGTCCTCATCAGACACATGACTCTCATGTAAAAGCTCCTCACGGTCTTTTTTGTCCATGGACCAGAACATGTAAATGATGTAAGCCACGTAGACCATCATCAAAAGGAAACCATGATACCAGTTGAGTTCTGATCCACTGATGAGAATGATGAAGATCATTTCAGCTATCAATAATGAAAGACCGTCCCTCAACATTACTTTTTGAGAAACCTTTACCGTTTTGGTAAGTCCGATACCGATCACAGCAAGAACCGATACAGCGGGGATGACCATACTATTGAAGATGGCAGAACCGGCGGTGGTTCCTATACCTCCGGAAAAGCCCTCTGCATCTTTCATAATAAACAGGAAAAACAGTGACGTAAATACCTCGGGCATTGAGCTTGCCACCGCATTGATGGTGGCACCTCTTACGCCATCAGAAAGATTTCTGCCAATATATTCCGAAGCAGTCATGAAACCATCACCGGCTCTCCAGATAACGACGCAGCAAATTGTGATGAGGATTAAGGGTATAAGAATTCCCATTAGAAACTATTTAAAAAACTTTTAAACTCATATATAAATTGATGAGCTGGAGGTCGGGACTAAGATAAAGCATTTTATTTTTATCCTAGCGATTTTCTAAAATATGCCGGTATTTGAACCCCTGGTTCAATAAATAGCGAATTTTGTGCATAAAAATTTTAGAAATGTCATAATCGCTCATTTTCTGATCTTTCCCTTGTCATTATTCATCAATTTGTATCGCTTTCGGAAATATTTACTAATGTGAGATGTTTGAATTCTTAATGCAGTTGCCGGACAGAGAATCCTTTAAGTCAGGAAAGTTTGGCAGAAGTCTTGCGGATATTAGTTAAGATTGCATCAATTTTCATATAAGCGATAATAGAATACCTGTGGCATATTTTATCAATCAGTCAGTATTACAATTAATTCGAATGCGGAAGCTGGATGCATTAGGTTCTAATTTTATTTCTATATTTAATGAATAAAACTAGCTAAGAATTATGGTAGAGAATATAAAGACACATTTGCAGTCTTTGATTCAACTGGCACTTTCAGACCAAAAGTTTGACCGTAGCGAACAGGTTTGGATTTATGGTATAGGCAAAGCGAATAATATCAAGGAAAAGGATATAGATGCACTTATTCATTCCGAAATGTCTAAAAAAGATCTGGAGCCCGGCAATTTCAACGCATTATCATTTGATGAAAAGTTCGAATACCTCTACAATTTGATACAGCTGATGAAAATAGATAATGAGGTCTTTTTGAGCGAGATCAAATATTGTGAAACTCTCGCAGACAGACTCGGATTTCAAAAAACAGTTGTCAAAAAACTGGCATCAAGGATATATTCGGACCCTTCAATAACTTCCGACCGGGAGTTACTAAAAAAACAAGCCAAAACTTTCGAAAAGTAATACAATGAGTATAAAATCACAGCTTAGCGCCCTAATCGCCCTTGCTAAAGTGGATGGCGATTTTGCTGGAGAAGAAAAGGATTTGATCAATATGATTGGCAAAGCCAACGGAGTTTCAGAGCAAGAGGTTAAAAAGCTAGTAGAAGAACCGGAGCCACTCCCGTCTCTTTCAACAATGAGTGAAGATGATAGGTTTGAATACCTCTACAACATCGTTCAGCTTATGAAGATTGACAGTCAGGTCTATCTGAGTGAAATCAAATATTGTGAAGAGCTCGCCACGAAGCTTGGCTATAAGAAGGGGGTTATTTCTGCCCTTTCAGCGAGGGTTTTCAGTGATCCGATGATCACTTCTGAACGCGAGTCTCTGAAAAGAGAAGTAAGAAAATATTGGATCAGTTGATCTAATCCCAAGCAGATGCTTTCTCTTGAATGGAGACCTGTAGGACGATACAACAAGACCAGGGTCTCCAGTGCAAAGATCCAGTACCACGTGGCGATCCAAAATGTAGCGGCGATTGGAAGAAGATTTTTGGGAGAAAGTAAGGGGGACCTCAATGCTTCACTCTTTTGGATCCCCGGCTTATCGCGAATGGCCGGACGCTGGATCAAGGGCAAAATCACTTTCAGGTCATCAATCAGTTTCCTTGATTTCAGCATCTACCTGGTAGATGATCGGGTAAATACGATTTCAAGCTTCTCCATTAAAGGCTCAACTCATAGAAAAATCATGCTTTGGCTTGAGGAACAGATTGGCAAGCTTGGTCTGTCGGCTTCCGAATTGATGTTGAAATTGCCCTACCAAATGAAAAATTATCCGCAATTGAGCGGAGAAGTTTTTGATCTGGATGACCAGCTCGCGACTGATGAACTTAGCAACTATTTTCACAATTCGTATCTTGTGCTGAGAGCCCTGAAATCCAAATTGAATTGGAAAGAAGAAATCCTCATATGGCCACATCATTTTGACCTGGCCATAAAAATAATCCTGAAGGATACCGGGGATCCCGAAACAGATACCCTGATCACTCTGGGTATGATGCCGGGCGACGACGAGGATATCACACCTTATTTTTATGTGAGTACGTGGCCTCATGTCCATACGAGTAAAATGGATTTTGCATCTAAAGCGGGCAACCTGATTGAGGACGAGTGGACGGGGACCAGGTTGTCAATGGATGAACTTTCCACCTATAAATTTGGAGAACAGGAAGATGTCCTATGTGATTTCTATGAAAGGAGTTATTCCCTGCTGGTGGAATCGCTGACTAAATAGCATTTCACATTCAATCCGTGGAATTACTCGTGGTGGCGGGATTGTTATCAAAACTACCTTAGCGCCCGAGTAAGATTGATCAGAAAATTTCTCATGGCACTTTCCCAGGCAAAATCACTGTCCCATTCTTTTCCCACGTAAGCATCATGTGCCAGCGTTTGTTTGATATAGTATTTGTAGACGGGTCGATCTACGGGGATGGTTTTAAGTGTGACACCAATACTGTCTTTTGGGATTACAGAAATGAAATCTGTTTCAGCACCGGATACTTTGTAATTCAACATTTTCTTGATGATCGTGCCAGTAGAATGAAAAGACATTAAGGCATACTGAAAACCCTTTCTGGAGAGTGCCTCATCAGTATCGTAGGGGACCAACTCATAGGGGTACGGATACATAGACATGATGGATTCAATTTCCTGGATT
This sequence comes from Cyclobacteriaceae bacterium, assembly GCA_965243485.1. Taxonomy (GTDB): domain Bacteria; phylum Bacteroidota; class Bacteroidia; order Cytophagales; family Cyclobacteriaceae; genus UBA7330. The sequence continues at coordinate 1,326,454 of CBDEVP010000001.1, forward strand.
TCTCTTTCAATCCGGAGATTCTCACTCGTGAGTATTTCCGTTTCAGATGGAGAAAGCCCTTGAAATATCTCGTATTTGTCTGGTATGATGACTGCCAGTTTACTTCTTCTGATCAGGCCCGGGTAGGAGCTGAGTTGCATGCCGGCAAACAAGGGCAGATCATTGATCAGGTTTGGTTTTTCAGGGATAAGAAAGTTTGTCCTTTCAAGATCCTGTCGGATGATCTGACGACCCAGCCGTAGAATGATCAGATTGAATGGCGCGTCGTCCTGAATCCAGACAGATTCCCGATTAGCAATCAGATCTTTTTGTTCATTAAATTGAGCGATTTTGATACCATAGACTTCATCAAGGCCAGCATAGCTTTGATCAAAAAATATGAGGTTTTTTACCCCCCGCTCCTTAAACGCCGAAATGAATGCTTTTCTTACTTCTGGTCCTGCATTTAGGTCCTGTTCGTAAGCATAGCAGATCGGGTCGATGTACATTTTTCTTAACTCGGAGTGGATTTGAAAGGCAAATTTTCCCCAGTCCGGTCTTCGTTGGCTATCATCTGAATCGGGATCCATCGAAATGATCACAGCACACCTTGAACTGGTTAGGTCCACGGGCAGATCCTGGGAAATAACAGCTGGTCGCCATCCGCAGAAGTTGATGAGCTCGCTATTCTGTGCCCAGAGAAGTTGGAAAGCAGCACAGCAGATAGATGTCAGTAAAGTCTTGGAAATGTTCGGCTTTGGGATCATTCAATCATTTTTCGTTATCGTAAAGCGTTTCTGCTGATTACTTTTCGGTCTCGCCTTTTAGGATCTCCTTCATTTCATTGATTTTTAATAACGCTTCCACCGGAGAAATTGTATTGATATCTACTTCTGTTAAGAGATTCATCACCTTTTCAAATCTGGGGTCGGATTCAAAGAGATTTAGTTGTACACGGCTGCCTGATATTTCGGTTAATTTTTCTTTGTCTTTTTCCTTTAGCTTTTGTTTTTCCAGATTTTTCAGAATTTGATTGGACCTGATCACTATCTGATTGGGCATGCCGGCCATCTGGGCTACATGAATGCCGAAACTATGCTCGCTGCCGCCTGGGGCAAGCTTTCTCAGGAAGATTACCTTGTCTTCCAGTTCCTTTACGGAGACGTTGAAATTTTTGACCCGGGGTAAACTTTTTGCCAGCTCATTCAGCTCATGATAGTGGGTGGCAAATAGTGTCTTGGCTTTGTACTGAGGGTGATCATGCAAAAATTCCACAATGGTCCATGCGATAGAGATACCATCATAAGTGCTGGTACCGCGGCCTATTTCATCCATAAGAATTAGGGACCGGTCGCTCAGATTATTGAGAATACTGGCTGTTTCGGTCATCTCCACCATGAAGGTCGATTCGCCTCGGGAAAGATTGTCGGAGGCTCCAACCCGGGTGAAGATTTTATCAACCACGCCTATTTTGGCATATCCGGCAGGCACAAAACATCCAATCTGAGCCATCAAAGTAATGAGAGCAGTCTGCCTGAGTAGCGCAGATTTTCCGGCCATGTTGGGGCCCGTAATGATCATGATCTGTTGCGACTCATTGTCAAGATAGATGTCATTGGGAATATAGCTCTCCTCGGAGGCCAGATTTTGCTCGATCACCGGATGCCGGCCTTCTTTAATATCGATGACAAAATCTTTGGAAATTGTAGGCCTTGAGTATTTGTTTCTTCCTGCCAGCGATGCAAATGAGGTAAGGCAATCGATGGTGGCGAGGATACGGGCATTTTGCTGGATGGTCTCTATATATTCCTGGGCGTAAGAGATCAATTCCTGATAAAGCCGGGACTCTATGACAAATATTTCATCTTCTGCCTTCAGAATTTTTTCCTCATATAGCTTGAGTTCTTCGGTAATATATCTTTCCGCATTCACCAGTGTCTGTTTTCTGATCCACTCCGGGGGGACTTTGTCTTTATGCGCGTTAGTAACTTCGAGATAATAGCCAAAAACTTTGTTGTAAGCGATCTTTAAAGAAGTGATCCCGGTGCCTTGTATTTCCCGCTCCTGAATCCCTTTGAGATAATCTTTGCCTGAATATGCAATAGCACGGAATTCATCCAGTTGCTTATCTATTCCTTCACGGATCAGGTTACCCTGAGAACTGTTCAGCGGCACCTCATCTTTTAAAGTTGTTTCAATTTTCTGGAGGAGGCTATTGCAATCGATCAACTGATCGATGTACGTCTCATATACAGGAAGCCCGGTCTTCTTCAATGCCTCCCGGATGGGTTGGACATATTTCAATCCGCTTTTCAGCTGGTTTAGTTCCCTGGGGTTGATGCGGCGTGTGGCCAATTTTGAGACCAGACGTTCCAGATCACCGATCTTAGAAAGATGCTCCAGCAGCATTTCCAGAAGCTCCTCATTTTTTAGGAATTCCTCCACTGTGTTTAGCCGGCGATCGATGGCAGATTGATCTTTGAGGGGTAATACAATCCATTTTCTCAACTGCCGGGCCCCCATAGGTGTTTTAGTTTGATCCAGCACTTCAATGAGTGATTTTCCATCTGGTTGTGTGGGCTGGATCAACTCGAGATTGCGGATGGTGAATTTGTCCATCCAGACAAATTGCTGCTCGTCAATTCTTGAAAGATGGCCGATATGGCTTGTTTCCCTGTGCTCGGTCTCTTCGAGATAATACAGGATGGAACCTGCAGCCACCGTCCCCTCTTTCAATTCCTCGATTCCAAAGCCCTTGAGGTTTGAAGTGTTGAAATGACGGATCAGTCGTTCATAGCAGAATGGATATTGAAAGATCCACTCTTCCAATCCGAACCCATGAAAATTTGTATCATACTTTTCATTAAATGCATTTCGGCTGGACTTGCTGTAAATGATCTCCGAAGGATTAAAACCCTGGATCAGCTTATCCACGTACAGTTCGTTGCCTTCGGTGACCATAAACTCGCCTGTGGACAGATCCAGAAAAGCCAGGCCACAAAGCTCCTTTCCAAAATGAATGGCAGCCAGAAAATTATTTTTGTTGTGTTCGAGTACGTTGTCATTAAGAGACAGACCTGGGGTTACTAATTCAGTGACCCCCCTCTTAACAATTCCTTTGACGCTTTTTGGATCTTCCAGCTGGTCGCAGATAGCCACCCGGAATCCAGCCCTAACCAGCCTTGGCAAATAAGCATCCAACGAATGATGAGGGAATCCGGCGAGTTCCATTTCCGATGCGGCTCCATTAGACCTCTTTGTCAGCACAATTTCCAGCACTTTGCTTGCCTTGACAGCGTCCTCACCGAAAGTTTCATAAAAATCACCAACCCTGAACAAGAGTAATGCACCGGGGTACTTTGCTTTGATAGCATTGTACTGCTTCATCAGTGGTGTCTCAGTCGATTTAACCGATTTTGTCATTCGGAAATTTGAGTAGTTTTGGCCTGACTATCACCTAAACCGAAATAAATTACTGTAAGGATTTCGGTTAAAGAAGGAATGCGAGTTGTAATCAAGCAAATACAATATTAAGGAATGCGCACCGGATGCGAAAGCTTAAAAATGAGGAACTAGGCAGGATTTCAATTGAGGAATTCAAAGAAACCAAAAAATCAAATGTATGTCTCGTACTGGATGACATCAGGAGCCTAAATAATGTTGGCAGTATCTTCAGGACAGGGGATGCATTTCTTGTTGAAAAAATATGGCTCTGCGGCATCACTGGCAGACCACCTCACAGGGATATACAAAAGACGGCTTTGGGTGCGACCGAATCGGTTGAATGGGAATATTATTCTGATGTAGTTGTGCTGTTGGAAAAATTAAGATCGTCGGGCTACATCATCGTGAGTATTGAGCAGGCCGATAAAAGTCAATCACTAAGTGATTTCAAACCTCAGAAGGGTGAAAAATATGCATTCATTTTTGGGAATGAGGTCTATGGTGTAAAAGAAGAAGCCGTAAAAAATTCTGACCTTGTTTTGGAAATCCCACAATTTGGAACCAAGCACTCCTTAAATATTGCGGTGAGTGTGGGCATTGTTCTTTGGGATTATGTAGCTAAAATCCTAAGATAAATCACTAGTTCTAGTGAGTTGATTACCTATAAATAGCGATTGCCGACGCACGGTTGGTTAGTCAATTTTGCTTTGTTTAGAATCATTAAAAACCGGAGCATGAACAAAGGATTTTTACTCACCTTGGCAATCATAAGCAGCGTAGTTGCAGGCGCGCAAAATTTCTCAATAAAAGGCACTGTTAAGGAGATTTCGAGTGAAGAAGGACTTCCCGGCAGTTATGTAATCATTGAAAACTCGTCCTTTGGTACCCGCACAGATGGAAAAGGATATTTTGAGCTGAAAGAGATACCGGCAGGTGATTATGAATTGATCATATCGAGTCCCGGCTTTAAGAACTTAAAAAAATCTGTTGTTCTTGATCGGGATATCATCCTTGATGTTGATCTTGAGGAGAATATTCTGGATCTGCCGGAGCTGGTCATCGAGACCAATAGCTTGTCTCTTGGAAGAGTTGGCAAAAAGAAAATACCGGGTGCCGTAGACTACATTTCTGCAGCAGAGTTGAAAAATTACAATTATACCAATGTCAATGATGTAATGAAAATGATCCCCGGGGTAAATATCCAGGAAGAAGAGGGGTTTGGTTTACGCCCGAATATTGGTTTGAGGGGGTCCGGTTTGGAGAGAAGCTCAAAAATCACTCTGATGGAGGATGGCATCCTGGCTGCACCCGCTCCATATTCCTCCCCATCGGCATATTATTTCCCGACCATGGGGAGAATGAATAGCGTAGAGGTTTTAAAAGGGTCCAGCCAGATCAGATTTGGACCGTTTACCACAGGCGGCGCGGTTAACCTGATCTCTACCCCGATTCCTGCTGATCAGGCGGCTAAATTTCAGCTTACTGCTGGCAGCTTTGGTTACAGAAATCTCCACGCTTTTGCCGGAAAGAGCTTTGATCAGGTGGGATTCCTGGTAGAAACATTCCAATATGGAGCTGAGGGTTTCAAGTCGCTTCCCGGAGGTCAGGACACAGGGTTTGACAAGAAGGACTATCAGGTGAAACTGAGGGTGAACACAAAGCCTCAGAATGAGATCTACCAGTCCCTGGGAATCACGCTGGGGCAGACCGCTGAAGTATCAAATGAGACCTATCTGGGGTTAACTCAGGCCGACTTTGAGAAAGATCCATATATGAGATATGCTTCTTCTCAGGTTGATCAGATGAATGCAGATCAGACACGTATCTCCATGCAACATTATATAGAAGTTGCGCCCTGGTTGAATATTCTGACGACTGGATACAGAAATGAATTTGCAAGGAACTGGTACAAATTACAATCCCTTGAGAATGGACCCGGTATCTCGTCCGTGTTAGATGATCCGATCACCTATCAGCGTGCATATAATATTCTCAGGGGTCAGTCAAATAGTGATTCCGTAAGCCTGAATGTTAGGGCCAACAACCGGAAATATTATTCTCAGGGTGTGCAGACTGTTTTTGACATTGAATTTGTGACAGGTGACTGGATACATGATATCCACATCAGCGGACGATTACATGAAGATCAGGAAGATAGATTTCAATGGGAGGATGGCTATGCGATCAATGATGGAACGATGAAGCTGGTTGATAAGGGTGCACCAGGATCGCAGGCAAACCGAATTGAAACAGCTAATGCATTGTCCTCATATGTATATTACAATCTCAGTTATGGTCGCTTTAGTATTACGCCTGGTATTCGCCATGAAAACGTGACTATAGCCAGAGAGAACTTTGGAAGCAGTGATCTGGACCGAACAGGAAATGATCTAAACCGCAGGGAGAATTCCGTAAGTGCCTGGATGCCCGGAGCCGGAGTTAACTACAGCCTTAGTGAGACAATGAATATTTTTGGAGGCTTACACAGGGGTTTCGCACCTCCAGGGAGCTCACCGGCATCTCTGCCCGAGTTTAGCAATAACTACGAAATAGGAGTGCGTCGTACTAATACCAATCTTCAGGGTGCTCTGGTTGTGTTTGTGAATGACTATGATCAATTGCTGGGAAGAGACAATGCGGCCGGAGGAGGTGTGGGGACTGGTAATGTTTTCAACGCCGGCACAGTGCTGGTCAATGGTATCGAATTTCAGGCAAGCTACGATCTGTTGGGAGAAAGAGCAACAAGTATATCACTACCGGTTTCAGTGACTTACACTTATACCAGTTCAAAATTTACAAATGCGTTCGAAGCAGATTTTGAAGAGTGGGGTAACGTGGAAAAAGGGGATCAGCTTCCCTATTTACCGGTGAGCCAGTTTTTCATCAGTGCAGGAATTGAACATCAGTTGTTTAATTTATATCTGAATGCCCGGTACCAAAGTGACTTAAGAACTGCACCGGGATCAGGATCTATCCCTGCAGATGAACTTATACCTTCTTTTTTAGTAGCTGATGCCTCATTCAATGTATTTCTGAAAAAATATTTTTCAGTCAACATCTCGGTGAACAATATGCTCAACAATGAATATGCCGTAGCAAGCAGGCCGACAGGATTGAGACCAGGGATGCCACGTGCCATTAATCTTGGATTCAGAATGAATTATTGACCCTGAAAACGATGAGGTGTCATAAAAAAGAGAACTTTTGGTTCTCTTTTTCACTCATTCATTATCATATTCAATAGCCAGGACACGTTCTTCGAACATCCCTAATGCGATCTGATCTTCTCCAAGTACATCGAAGAGCTCAAGGCACCTTCTGGCTACATATTCTTCCTCAATTTGTTCCTGGACAAACCATCTGAGAAATTCTTCGGTGGCGATGTCTCCTTCTTTTCGGGTAAGTCTCACCAGGTCATGAATGGATTCGGAAACAGAAATCTCATGCTGCAGGGCCTTTTCAAAAACTGAGCGTAATGAAGGGAATTCATGTTCTACGTCACCTGTAGCAGGAGAAATGGCCTCCGCTTCCATATCGGTCAGATAATGAAAAAGTTTCAGCTGATGTCCCCGTTCCTCGTCTGATTGCTTGAAGAAAAATGTTGCGCTGTTTTCATATCCACGGATCTCACACCAGGCGGCCATGGCCAGGTATGCAGATGCGGAGGTTGCTTCCATTTTGATCTGCTTGTTGATCGCCTCAATGACCTCGTCCTTTAAAACTGAACGGCTTCTGATGATATCTTTCATAGTGTAAAAAATTATGTTCAAAGGGCAGGGCTTAGAAATCTTTACGGATTTCCCCATGCTCTTATTTCTTATGCTGGTCTATGTATTTATTGGGATTTATCCACAATAAATGCAGACCGATCTCTTATGGGTCTAACTGCAAAGGAACATTAAAGGTTGTATAATCAACAACCAGATGAATAATTTATACTCAATCTACTTTAGCCATCAAACAAGTGTTCCTTTGCGGATAATTTCTTTGTGGATCAGGCTGTTCAGCTCAAGCATTGCAAAGGCCCCGGCAAACAGGTCTTTAAGTTCCAGGATTTCCTGGATAGATAAGACGAATAATCGATCGCAATGCGGCATGCTGATGATTTCAATGTCTGCGGTTTCACTTGCCAGCAGCTTTTCCATATCTATTTTCTGGACCTTTTTTCTGAAAGAGATTAACTCACAAACCCTGAAGTTGATATTATTGCCCTGAAAAGAAAGAATATAACTGTCTGAAGCATCACACTGGGAGAGCTCCGCATGGGCAGTACTATACAATACTTCGGCTTCCTGTCCGCTATCTATATTTTCGGGCATTTCTTGCAATGTCTTCCCTTCTTCTTATACTTTTTGCAACATTTCTTGAATACACACTCATGGCTTGATACCGGAGAGGATTTCCATTCCAGAACATCAAATTTTTCTTCTTCCTGAGTGTTAAAATAATCTTTCAATGATAGTATAATAAATCGTTACAAAATTGTGTCTTCTTATTAAGGAATTCAATCGCTACTTCTAGCGATTTCTATATCACTACTTCTAGCTATTACTTTTCGTTATCGAGTTTGCGGCACATTTTTCACAACCCGGTTTTTCGTTACCCCTAATCGTCTTGTATAGTTTACGACCAAGCATAAATCCTGCTAAAACAAATAATCCGATAACGATGATGGTTTGTGTCATTATTTCAGAATTTGATAGGTGATCAATGCTGCCAGATAGGCCATGCCAGTCATATAGATCAATTGGAGCAGTGGCCATTTCCATCTTTTTGTTTCTCTCAGCACCACCGCCAGGGTACTCATGCACTGCATGGCAAATGCGTAAAAGACCATCAAAGACAGTCCTGAAGCAAGATTATAAACCAACTCACCAGTTTCAGGATTTTTTTCCTTTTTCATTCGTTGTATCAGTGTTTCATCGGCTTCAAAGCTTTCACCCACACTGTAGATCGTAGCCATGGATCCTACAAATACCTCCCGGGCTGCGAATGAGGTGATCAAAGCAATACCTATCTGCCAATTATAACCCAAAGGACGGATGGCAGGTTCAATGGCATGCCCAAGAATACCAATATAAGAATTGGAAAGACTCACCGAAGAAACCTTTTTCTCATAACTGACCTGCTCTTCTTCGGTCGCAGGTTTTGGGATCTCATCCACTGCTTGCTGGATACGATCTCCCGGGCCATAAGAAGCCAGCACCCAGAGGATGATTGAGATGGAAAAAATAACTTTCCCGGCATCGAAAATAAAAAGCCTGACCTTTTCCCACAGAATGATGCCCAGATTGTTCCATCTTGGCATCCGGTAAAAGGGCAGCTCCATAACCAGAAAACTTTTTTGTTTGGACCGGATGATCCATTTAAACGCAAGCGCGGCCAGCAGTGCGCCGAATACCCCGATCAGATACATCGCCAGCAAGGCCAGTCCCTGTAATTGAAAAAGGCCGACGGTCCTGTTGGGAATAACCAGGGCAATCAACAGCGTATAAACCGGTAACCTTGCTGAGCAGCTCATCAGCGGGGTCACCATGATCGTGATCAGCCGTTCCCGCCAGTTTTCGATGGTTCTGGTGGCCATGATCGCTGGAATGGCACAAGCCACGCCTGAGATGAGCGGAACCACGCTTCGTCCATTGAGACCGAATGGTCTCATGAGCCTATCCATGATAAATACCACCCTGGCCATGTACCCGCTTTCTTCCAGGATGAAAATAAAGGCAAAAAGCAATGTGATCTGCGGGATAAAGATCAATACGCCTCCAAGCCCGGGAATGATCCCCTCTGCAATCAGGTTGGTAAGTATACCTTCCGGAAGGGTATTAATGATCCATTGGCTCAGACTGAGAAATAAAGTATCGATGAGATCCATGGGCCACTCAGCCCAGGCATAGATCGCTTGAAAGATCAAAAACAAAACACCCAGAAAAATAACGAAACCAAAGACAGGATGGGTTAGTATTTTGTCAGTGGTCCGGTGTCTTTTGATCATTTGCCCCTTTTCAGGATTCTGGGTGATCGCGAACTTCAGGATTCTGTTAATTTTTTTATATCGCTCCTCTACCAACTGTTTTTGCCTGGCCTGATCGGTGATGAGAAATCTTCCTTCTTTGAACTCATCTCCAATGAAGGGGGCCTTTGCAGGGTAAATCTCTTCTTCAATGACTTTCTCCACCAGTTCGTTTATTCCCTTTCCATTCCTGGCATTGACCGGAAAGATCTTTACTCCACCAAGTAATTCGCTGAGCTTATCATAATTGATCTGAAGTCCTTTTTTCTCTGCGATATCTGACATGTTCAATGCCAGGATCACCGGTACACCAAGATCCATCACCTGGGTAAATAGCAGCAGATTTCTCTCGAGGTTGGAAGCATCTGCCACGACCACGATCCTGTCCGGATAGTCCGGATGGCTATTGTCTCTTAGTATTTCATAGACGATTTGCTCGTCCTGGGTTTTTGGATACAGGCTATAAATGCCCGGAAGATCGAGTATTGTATGATCTCCCTTACCTGTCTTAAGGACACCAGTTTTCTTATCTACCGTAACACCTGGGAAATTACCGATCTTCTGGTTGAGACCGGTTAACCTGTTGAATATGGAAGTTTTACCTGAGTTGGGGTTTCCAACTAAAGAAATTTTCATCCTATTGCACTTCTACCAATGCTGCCTCGTCTTTTCGCAATGAAAGTGTGTAGCCATCGATGTCAACGGCAATGGGATCACCAAAAGGGGCTTTAAATACAACCGAGATTGACTTTCCTGGATATAAGCCCATATCAACCAGTTTGGAGGTTAATCCATTTTCGGTAATCCTTTGTATGATCACCTGTTGATCGAGCTTGAGATTATCTAGTGTCAATGCTTATTTATTTAGAATGATTCTAAAAAATGCAAAGCTAATATATTCCCTCAGGCATTTGCAATAGCTAATACTAGTGATAATCATGACTTAAATCATACTTTTACCAGACCTGTCTCCACAGCGTAAACGATCAGTTCAGTGGGTGATTTAAGATTGAGCTTTTTCAAAATATTTTTTCTGTGTGAGTTGATCGTGTGCACACTCACGAAAAGTTGATCCGCAATTTCTGAGGTTTTATATCCTTTAGTGATCAGCTTCAGCACTTCAAATTCCCTTTGTGATAAAACCGTCGGATCACAGTTGATCTCTTTTACTTCATCCTGGTCCATCAAAGCATCCAGGACACGGTTGCAGTAAAACCGTGAATCAACTGAAACTGCTTTTATTGCACTGAGGATTTCATCCTTACTGCAGCTTTTTGTCACAATGCCCTTAATACCCAGATCCAACAATGCTTGAAGGTTTTCCTTCTTATTTTCATTGGTTATGATGAGTAATCTGGACGTGTTACTTTCAATTACCTTCTTTATTAGTTCTAAACCGGATGGATCTTTGCTCTGATAGTCCATGATCAGCACCTGAGGATCATGTTTTCGGACCTCTTCCAGCAAGTGCCTGGCATCATCCACTGTCCCGAGGAGGGAAAGTCCGGGGTCTGTCCCAATCAATCGGATCAATCCTTCCCTTGTCAGGTACTGGAAATCTGAAATGAGTACATGTATCGGCTGCATTATTTAGAATCGTTCTAAACTACAAACCTAATATCATTTGAATTAATTTGTTTTGAAGATTGCTGATTTTTATTCGCATCCTGTCAGGAAATTATCATAATCAGTAATTGGGGGTTAAATTGGGCAGGTTTGAATATTTTTATACCGGAAAAAAAACAACACAATGGAATATCGATTGGAGCACGATACTATGGGGGAAGTAATGGTACCTGCGGACAAATACTGGGGAGCCCAGACCCAGCGATCTAGAGAAAATTTTAAAATTGGCGGCACCAACATGCAGATGCCGCTTGAGATCATTCGGGCGTTTGCTATCCTTAAAAAATCTGCTGCAGCAGCAAATCATACTCTGGGCGTTTTGTCGGGAGAAAAATCAAAGCTGATCGGAAAGGTTTGTGACGAAATTTTGAATGGGGATCTGGATGATCAGTTTCCATTGGTCATCTGGCAGACCGGATCCGGCACACAGTCCAATATGAATTGCAATGAGGTCATTGCGAATCGTGCACATGTTTTGAACGGAGGAAAACTTTCCGACAAAGAAAAAATAATCCATCCGAATGATGACGTGAACAAAAGCCAGTCCTCTAATGACACTTTCCCTACTGCGATGCATATCGCATCCTATCAGATCCTGGTTGAGCAGACACTCCCGAAAGTGAAAAAACTAAGAGACACCCTTCATCAGAAGTCTGAAGCTTTTATGGATGTGGTGAAGATTGGTCGTACTCACTTTATGGATGCCACGCCGCTGAGCCTGGGACAGGAATTTTCCGGATATGTATCTCAACTCGATCATGCAATAAAAGCCATTGAAAACACATTTGATCACCTGGCGGAGTTAGCACTGGGTGGAACTGCTGTGGGAACCGGACTTAATACCCCGGCAGGATATGATAAGCTGGTAGCTGAGAAGATTGCTGAGAATTCCGGATTGCCATTCCGGACAGCTGCAAATAAATTTGAGGCATTGGCGGCCCATGACGCCATGGTTGAAACCCACGGGGCATTGAAGCAGCTGGCGGTCAGTTTGTTTAAGATCGGTAATGATATCAGGATGTTGGCTTCCGGTCCTAGAAGCGGTATCGGAGAGATTTTGATTCCTGAAAATGAGCCGGGGTCCTCCATCATGCCCGGGAAGGTAAACCCTACACAATGTGAAGCCCTGACCATGGTTTGTGCTCAGGTCATAGGCAATGATGTGGCCGTATCCAGTGGTGGTATTTATGGGCAGTTTGAGCTGAATGTATTCAAACCGATGATGGTCTATAATCTTCTGACAAGTGCACGACTTCTGGGTGATGCCTGCGAGTCTTTCAATGACAACTGTGCAGTAGGAATTGAGCCAAATTTCCCGGTAATTAAAGAGAAACTTGAAAACTCATTGATGCTTGTCACCGCTCTGAATACACATATCGGGTATGAAAAGGCAGCGAAGATTGCAAAGAAGGCGCACAAGGAAGGAACAACCCTCCGAAAGGCTGCAATTGAGCTTGGTTATCTCACCTCTGAACAGTTTGATGAGTGGGTAAAACCAGAAGATATGATTGGTTCCATGAAGAAACATTAACTTTGTGTTTAATAACCTTGTCACAAGACATTAATAGTCAGTACGTAAAGAATTAAATATCAACATTTTATATCATGAAGAGACTAATTATTTTTTTCGTAATTCTTGCCTGTTCTGTTGCTTCCTTTGATACGCTGGCACAGGAAATGGATAAAAAAGAGCGTAAAGAATGGAAAAAGCGAGTAAAAAAGCTTGAACCAGCGGAGTATAAAGGTCTTATCGAAGAAAACCGATCACTGAAGAGCCAGGTAAGCTCTTTAAGAAGTGAATTGAACGGTGTTGACCAGAAAATTGCTGAAAAAGATGATCAGATCTCGCAATATTCAAGTCAGATCTCTGATCTGAGAAGTCAGCTGGCACAGGCGCAGGCACGAGCCCAGGCCGCAGCGCAGGCACCACCTTCTCGACCCAGAGAAGATGACGGTATTGACGAAAATGTTGGTGTTGTATTCAAGGTGCAAATCGGAGCATTTACCAATAAAGATCTTAGCAAATACCTTGACAATGCTAAAAGCTTTGCGCAGGAAGAAGGAGATGGTGTGAAAAGATTTACCATTGGGGTATTCAGAGACTACTGGGAGGCTGATACATTTAAGAAATACCTAAGGGAAATGGGAGTAAAGGATGCCTGGATTGTTGCTTATCGTGATGGACAGCGCGTTCCCATCAAGGACGTGCTGGAAGGGATCACTGACAACTCCTGACCCTAAACTAAATTGGACGAATTCGACCCTGGCTGAAACGTCAGGGTTTTTTTGTGTTAGTTTTGCAACGAAATGTTCAATATGATCCACTACAAGTCAAGAGAAGAGATCGAATTGATGCGACAAAGTGCATTGATTGTTTCCAGGACCCTGGGTCTTCTCGCCGAGCATCTTGAACCGGGGATATCTCCGCTTGAACTGGACAAAATTGCAGATGAATACATCAGGAGTCAGGGAGCTGAACCGGGATTTCTGGGGCTTTATGACTATCCAAACTCTATCATCACTTCAGTGAACGAACAGGTAGTCCATGGCATACCTACCAGCCGACCGCTGGAGGAGGGAGATATTGTTGGTATTGATATTGGAGCGCTAAAGAATGGATTTTACGGGGATCATGCCTACACCTTTGCTATTGGTGAGGTTAGCGCTGAAGTAAAGCAGCTGCTGGAAGTCACCAAGAAAAGTCTTTATCTGGGCATTGAACAGATGAAAGCAGGCAATAGAATTGGTGACATAAGCCATGCCATACAGTCATACACCGAAAGTTTCGGATATGGCGTGGTTAGGGAGCTGGTTGGACATGGTTTGGGCAGGAAAATGCATGAATCACCTGAAGTTCCCAATTACGGGAAGAGAGGCCGGGGGCAGTTGCTCAAGGAAGGGGTGGTACTGGCTATTGAGCCGATGATCAATATGGGCACTCGTAGAGTCATCCAACTTTCTGATGGCTGGACGATCGTGACGGCGGACAGGAGACCTTCGGCACATTTTGAACATAATGTAGCCCTTTTAGATGGTAAACCGGAAATTCTTTCCACTTTTGATTTCATAGAAGAGGCCTTGAAGAAAAAAGGAGCACTAGTGGTATAATCTTTACCTGATCAGAATCTAAATGAGCAATTCAAGCTTGCTGACGCGCTTATTGGTCTGGCGCATTCGAACAATTAGCGATAGCAATTTCACGCTCATCATGGCTGGGGTCATCGGATTCATTGCTGGCCTGGCGGCTGTCATTCTAAAGAGCACCGTTCACTTCATTCAGGAGTTTCTTGAAAGAAACATCGATGTCACAGGCTTCAATTATCTATACCTGGGCTACCCACTGATTGGAATTCTCCTGACAGTGATTGTCGCCCGGTTTGTTCTTAGGGAGCACCTGGGCCATGGCATCACGCAGATCTTATATGCAATCTCCAAGAATTCCAGCATCCTGAAGCGAACACAGATGTATTCCAGAATGATCACCAGCGCTCTTACGGTAGGATTCGGAGGAAGTGTGGGACTGGAGGCGCCTATCGTCGTGACAGGGTCTGCCATCGGTTCAAATTTCGGCAGACTGGTACACCTGGATTACAAAAAGAGAAGTCTGCTCATCGGTTGTGGCGCTGCTGGCGCCATATCCGCCATCTTTAACTCACCTATTGCTGGAGTGATCTTTGCCATCGAAGTGATCATGACAGAGGTGATGATCAGTAAATTCATCCCTATTCTCATTGCTTCTGTCTGTGGTCAGCTGGTGAGCATTTCACTTCTGGGGGAAGACATCCTATTTAGTTTTAAGCTGACTGATCCGTTTAAAGCATCGGATGCACCTTATTATTTATTGCTTGGGATGTTTTGTGGTATGATCTCATTGTATTTTACCAGGGCCATGTATAAAGTGGAGCAGGGCATTAAGAGCATCAAAGAGAGCTTTTCCCGAGCCCTGATAGGTGGTTTGGGACTGGCCATCATCATTTTCACGTTCCCGCCGATCTATGGCGAAGGTTATGACTCCATCAAGGACCTGCTTGCCGGGAGACAGCTTGACTTGTTTGACCGGACAATATTCCAGCCATGGGGAGAAAATCAACTGGTCCTTATATTTTTCCTCCTTGCCATATTACTGGTGAAACCTCTTGCAACTGCATTGACGATTGGAGCCGGTGGAAGCGGTGGGATTTTTGCACCTTCATTGTTTATGGGGGGTGTAGCGGGATTCTTTTTTACACAAGTGATCAGCTTTACATTCCCGGGGATCTCTATCAGTGCGAGCAACTTTACCCTTGTGGGCATGTGCGGAGTGATGAGTGGTGTACTACATGCGCCTCTGACTGCCATCTTTCTCATTGCTGAAATCACTAGCGGGTACGTCCTTTTTGTTCCACTTATGCTTGTTTCGGCTATTTCATACTCAACGATTTCCTACTTTGAAAAGCACTCTATCTACACGAAGAAACTCATTGAGACAGGCGACCTGATACAGTATGACCGGGATCGCATTGTCCTCAGCATGATTGATCTCAAAAAAGTGATGGAAACCGACCTGATGCTGGTCAAACCAAACGCCACGCTGCGAGAGATGGTAGAACTTGTAAAGAAGAGCAAGCGGAATATTTTCCCCGTTGTCAATGATCAGGGCGAATTGGAGGGAATTGTAACGCTTGATGATATCCGGGAGATCATGTTTGACAATGAAAAATATGACAATGTCAACATAGGTGCCATCATGCAGATACCCCCGGCATTTGTATCGCCTCAGGAAAAAATGCAATCCGTGATGAATAAATTTGAATTAACACAAGCATGGAATTTGCCGGTTATTGAAGATGGGAAATACCTGGGATTCGTTTCAAAATCAAGGATCTTCAATGCTTACCGAACCAAGCTTATACGCCATACAAAGGAGTGACAAAATCCATCTTACTGGTTTTCAGATGCTTACAAAAGTGATAATCTCGTGAAGAGGAACGCTTATCCACAAAGCTAAAATTTAATGAAATGCACGTAATCTACTGGTAAACAGAGAATTATGATTTATCTTTTGTGATATGTGGATAAAGTATCATAAATGTGGATAAAATTTGTTTAGTGCAATTTGTAAACGGAGATCTCCGGAAAGTGGAGATCGAAGAAGATAGTAATCTTTAATTTTTTAATTTGAAAATTGTTATTTTCATCTTTTATACGGACAATCATTGAAAATTATGAAAATGTTAAGGCCTGTTTTACTATGACAATATTTATTTCAGGAGAATATAGGAATTGTACAATTATTTGTTAAATCCAAAAAACTCAATTCCTTTTAAATCGTTATATGACTCACATGAGGTATCTGATACTAACGATCTTATTGTTTTGTTGTATTCACAGCCGTGCTCAAAAAATTGATTTGATCAATCTTGAACACCTGAAAGCGATCATTGAATCACCCGGAGATAAATTAAAGGTCATAAACTTTTGGGCGTCGTGGTGCAGGCCCTGCATTATGGAGATGCCTTATTTTGAAGCCATCGACCAGGCAAGCGCTCAGGTTTACTTTGTTACTGTGGATCATCCTGATGATCTGGAGAAAGCTTTGCGGATGGTGCAAAGGAATAATATTCGATCAAAGGTTTTCCTGCTGGATGAAAGCGACGCTGACAAGTACATCACTTCCATTAATAAAGACTGGACCGGGGCCATCCCTGCCACACTGTTCGTCGATGCCAGGGGAAGGCAATATTTTTTTGAAAAGGCCTTCGATAAACCTGAACTGGAAAATTTCGTAAAAAGGTATAGTTCGTTCAATAAATGAAATGATCATGAAGAGGACATTTTTAATTATTACCGGATTACTGGTGGTAGTTGCTATCCTATTTACCAATGCAAGCAGTGAGGAGATTCAGGGTTATCAGGTGGGGGATTATGCTACTGACTTTAATCTGAAAGGTGTAAAAGGAGAGATGGTATCGCTGTCAAATTATCCTTCTGCAAAAGGATTTATCGTGATATTTACGTGCAATACCTGTCCCTATGCCAAAGCATACGAACAACGCATTATTGAGCTTGACAAGAAATTTGCTTCCAGGGGATTTCCGGTGATAGCAATCAATCCGAATGATCCCAAACAATCTGCCGGTGATTCTATGGATGAAATGAAATCCAGGGCAGCCGACAGGAATTATCCTTTTCCTTACCTGAGGGATGATGTACAGGAGGTAACTGCGGCTTACGGTGCAAGCAAAACGCCCCATGTGTTTGTATTGAATAAAGAGGCAGCCGGAAAGTTTAAAGTTGAGTATATCGGGGCCATTGATGATAGCCCTCGTGAGGCGGCAGATGCCAGTGAAAAATATGTGGAGGATGCTGTGAATGCTTTACTCTCGGGAAGAAAGCCTGCTGTGAAAGAAAAAAGAGCGATCGGATGCACGATTAAGTGGAAGGATGCGTAAAGATTTTAGCTTAGAATTGAGACAGAAAAAAGGCAGCCGTCACCAGCTGCCTTTTTTAATTGGGTTATAATAATAGTACCTCTAAGCTCAACTGCTTAATTTGTAGATTCAATTGGAATGGAAAACAGCAAGCTTTCTGAGGGATTCAATAATCTGATCAGCAACTTTTTCCCGACCGGCTTCTGAACCAAGAATTTTCTCGTCTTCGCTGTTGGACAAAAAGCCAACATTTAACAGGACAGCAGTGCAACTGGCATTTTTAAGTACATAGTAACTGGCAGATTCAACCCTGGTTTTTTCATCATACTTTTCCTGAAATACATGATTAATGACAGAAGCCGATAACTTAGAAGAACTCTCACCATCCGAATACAGAATATGCTTGAATTTTGAATTTGTATTTTCAGCATCAGTCTCAACATGGATTGAGAGGAAAAGATTTGCCTGTCCACTTAACAAAGTCCGATCCTTAAGCTGAATATTTACATCACGATCCCTTGTTAGGATAACTTTTATCTGATCATCATCAGCAAGTTTTGAAGCAATCTTATTTGTCAAATCCAGGGTAATATCTTTTTCCAACAATCCGGACTTTGATGAAGCCCCATCATCGTTGCCACCGTGACCGGCATCAAGAATTACGACGTATTTTGAAGTTGATAACGGACCCGGCTCTGCCTTTTGTTTGAAAGCAAAAACTGAAAACAGGCCGATACTTACCATGAGTACACCACCAATGATCAGAGACATCATGCTTTTTGAAGGAACATTTTTGTTGGTCATCTTGATTCGATTTTTAATTGATATAAATGAAAGATTGTTTGTTAGTCTGAACTGAGGGGCCGCAGATTCTGCAATTACTTGATTGAAGTATGCCATCTTATCGCTGCTCCGGACAATCGCGTACTCATCTGCAATGAACTCATGATTCAGGATGATCGCATTTTTGAAAAAGTAAAAGAGGGGTTGGAACCAAAATACAATCAATAGAACTTCGATGAAGATCAGGTCATAGGAATGTGCATTTTGTAAGTGCGCACATTCATGATTTATCACATCACTTCCTGTGTTTGAGTGGAAATCGTCAACACTTAGGTAGATCCTACTAAGGAATGAAAACGACCGGTTAATGCCTTTGCTTAGAATAATTGTGTGTCCATCCACTTCTATTTCTTTTCCATTTCTCCGGAGTACTGAAATGCTCCAAAGATTGTGCAGGAAGCGCAATAGCATAATTATCGTGCCTCCCAGGTAGATAATGAAGAAAACCAGTTGGAACTGAGAAATTGAATTTCCCGCCGACCCTGGCCGACCTGAATCGATCAAGGGAGGATGTTCCGACACATTCAAGCTAAAAACACTAATGGAATGATCCTGAATGATATATGAAGATTGCACGGGGATTTGAAAAAGCGGTATTGTGAGACCTAGAATTAGTGTTGCAAGGAGATAAAACCGGTTGAAGTTGAATAACTTTTTATCTCTTAATGCAAAGTGGTACAACAGGTAAAATGTGGCAAGACATACAGAGGATTTAAAAAGATACTCAATCATTTTTCTTTAGTTTAATTTCTTCCTCAATCATTTTTTTTAGCTCTTCCAATTCTTCCACTGTCAGATCAGATTTTCTTGCAAAGAAGGAACCAAACTGAGCAGCAGAATTATTAAAGAAGTTCTTAATAATGCCTTTTAGGTGACCAGAGAAATAATCGGATTTCTTCACTTTGGCATAGTATTCTCTTACGCTCCCACGTTGTATATACCCAATGTATCCTTTGTTAATCATCCGTGAGATCATGGTGGCAACAGTTGTGTAGGCTGGCTTTGGATCAGGGAATTCTTCTACAATATCCTTCATGTAAGCTTTTTCCAGCTTCCACAGGTACTTCATGATCCGCTCTTCCGATTGATTGAACTTCATACTACAATGCTAAACAATATACTACAAATGTAGTAATACTTTTCATAATCCTTCATACAAAGCTTGTCTAAAACTGAATTTGAACCACTACAGTACCATGGGGACCAGCTATTCAGATACTCTTTCTAAAGTACTTTTTGTAGATAGGTATACGATACACAAACTGTCCAAAAAGCAAAGGATAGAACAGTATATCAGTCAGTACCGTACCGGTTTTGTATTCAATGTCATCGATAATTTCGGCACCCTTTTCAGCATTTCGAACGATATGCCTGTGGGTCCAGGACTTCAGGAAAAAGGGAAGTCTGACTCCCTTGTCAACGAAATACCAAAGATTTTCGTCTTCGTGCTCTTCAATGATATCGCTGGTCCACATTTGGCTGAATAATATGAAATTAAGCTTTAATGATACCTGGTCGCCTTTGGAGCAGCCATCGAATCTCAATAGCCTGACCGGCGGGAACGGGGGATTTAGCCTGAGGAAGAGCTTTTCAGTGAATCCTGCTTTTACTTCTTTTTTCTTGATGCCTTGAAGCTGTGTTTTGAGGATAAGTTTCACTCACAATTAACCAGCCAGGGCAACTTAAGTTTTATCAATGATTATTTGCTTTTCGTCCAGCCCCCGAGGATGCCTCCCGCCAGTGTCCAGATGATCAGGTTTTGACCTCCGTCAATCCAGGTAAGGGCATAAGGCTGCATGGAGAACATGTACATGGTCATGGTCCCCAGAATAGCAATGGGGAACCCCATGATAAATCCTGTCTTAAATCCATCAGCCCATGATGTCACGTTCATTCGCATAAATACCCAGGCCAACATGTAGGCAAAGGCGATTGAGGTGATGATACTTACGACATAAGGCGTAAAACCACCCGACATGGCATCTTCTTCAGTGAGATCATTTAATCGCATCCATTGCTCTGCGAACATTCCATACCACAGCATTGGGATCAGCTGACCAAGGACCACTATGACCCAAACAGCTCCATGATTGATCTTGATTTCTTTCATTTTTAGGTTATTTCTGAAAAAAGATAGCGCATTATTTCACAGGAGTCAAGAGCCAGTTTCTTCTTTTACCTGATTCCAGTAAGCGTCCATTTCTGTCAGTGATAGCTGTGACAGCTGCTTCCCGTCTTCCTTGACAAGCTTTTCCATAGCGGTGAATCTCAAAATGAATTTTTTATTGGTCCTTTCCAGTGCTTCTTCAGCATTGATGTTTAAAAACCTGGAGTAATTCACCAGAGAAAACAACAAATCACCAAATTCGCTAATAGACGATTCGTGATCCGCGGCCGATTTAAATTCATTTAACTCCTCGTTCACCTTCTCCCAGACCTGCTCTTTTTCATCCCAATCGAAACCCGTGCCTTTGGCTTTTTCCTGGATACGCATGGCCTTTACAATGGCGGGAAGCGATTTAGGCACTCCTCCAAGCACTGATTTATTGCCTTTTTCCTTCATTTTTATCTTCTCCCAGTTTTCTTTTACTGTCTTTTCATCTTTGGCATCTACATCTCCATAAATGTGCGGATGACGACGGATCAGCTTGTCACAGACCTGGTTCAGGACATCGGCAACATCGAAGGTATTGGATTCGGAGGCGATCCTGCTGTAGAATACAAGATGTAGCATCAGGTCGCCAAGTTCTTTTTTTATTTCTTCCATGTCATTGTCCAGGATGGCCTCTCCCAGCTCATAGGTTTCCTCTATGGTCAGATGTCTGAGACTTTCCATGGTTTGTTTTTTATCCCAGGGACAATTCTCCCGCAATTCGTCCATGATGGTCAAAAGACGATCGAAAGCTTCAAGTTTAGCTTTTCGGTCCGGATCAGGTTTGGCTAGAGACATTTATATGGAATGATTGTGACTTGTACTTTGTTTACTCTACGGATAGACAAATATTCTTTAATTTTGAACCAAAAGTAACCTCATGGCTACAGTATTATTGGCAATCGGTTTTGTTGGACTCTTCTTTGTGTTGATGTCAGTTCGTCTCATTCTTAAGAAGAATGGGGAATTCAAAGGGACATGTGCATCTCAAAGTCCTTTCCTAAATAAAGAAGGGGCTACGTGCGGATACTGTGGCAAGAGCGTGGGTCCTGAAAGTTCCTGTGGAAATCCCGATAGCGAGGTAAACAAAGTGATGGCTAAGTTTAACTAAAACTGTCCTTCTTTTCTTAACTCATCTCTTTAAACACTTTTCCGATTTCCTATCTTTGCACCGGAATTAAACTGGTTGATCATTGACTTTAATAAAATCTATTTCCGGACTTAGAGGGACCATCGGGGGAAGGGTTGGTGAAACACTTTCGCCCATAGATGTAGTAAAATTTACAGCAGGCTTTGGCATGTGGATCAAGGAAAGACATGAAAAGCCAACGGTCGTCATTGGCAGGGATGCGCGACCATCCGGCCTGCTGATCAGTCCTATCGTCGAGAATACCTTACTTGCCCAGGGCATCAACGTCGTAGATCTCGGACTATCTACCACACCCACAGTAGAGCTAGCAGTAGAGGCGGAAAAAGCTCAGGCTGGCATTATCCTCACAGCCAGCCACAACCCTTCGGGATGGAATGCCATGAAGTTGCTCAATGAAAAAGGTGAATTTATCTCCGCAAAGGAGGGCAATAAAGTGCTGGAATGGGCTGAGTCCAGCGAAATGCTCTTCAACGAACCCAAGAAGTTTGGCAAACTGACCCGCAACGACACTTACATCGATTATCACATAGAAGAAATCTTGAAGCTGGACCTGGTCAATGCAGAGGCCATAAAAGCTAAAAAGTTTAATGTGATCATAGATGCCGTGAATAGCACGGGAGGCATTGCCGTACCAAGATTGCTGGACCGGCTTGGAGTAAGATATCACCCCATGTTTTGTGAACCGAACGGCATTTTCCCACATAACCCTGAGCCCATCCCGGAAAATCTGTCTCAGATCAGCAACGAATTGGCAGCAGGCAAATATGATCTTGGAATTGTGGTCGATCCTGATGTAGATCGTTTGGTAATGATATGTGAGGACGGTCAGCCTTTTGGTGAAGAATATACCCTGGTAGCGGTCGCGGATTATGTGTTGAGAAAGAAGAAGGGAAATACAGTTAGTAATTTATCTTCTACCCGTGCTTTGAGGGATGTCACAGAGAAACATGGGGCTGAATATACAGCCTCAGCAGTGGGTGAAGTGAATGTTGTCACCCAGATGAAGAAAGTAAAAGCGGTGATCGGTGGGGAAGGTAATGGAGGAGTTATCCTCCC
Source organism: Cyclobacteriaceae bacterium (assembly GCA_965243485.1). Classification (GTDB taxonomy): domain Bacteria; phylum Bacteroidota; class Bacteroidia; order Cytophagales; family Cyclobacteriaceae; genus UBA7330. The sequence continues at coordinate 1,349,127 of CBDEVP010000001.1, forward strand.
GGAATTGCATTACGGACGGGATGCGTTGGTCGGCATAGCCTTATTCTTATCTCACCTTGCTGAATTTGGCAAAAGTTGTCTCAGATTGAAAGCTTCTTACCCTCAGTACCACATCTCAAAGAATAAGATTGAGTTAAGTGAAGAGATCAATCTCGACAATATTCTGCGGGAAATGCAGCTACGCTATGCTGAAAGTCCTTTGAACACCATTGACGGATTAAAAATAGAGTTCGGAAAAGAATGGGTACATCTGCGAAAATCCAATACAGAACCCATTATCAGGATTTATGCCGAGTCTGATTCGCAAGCTACTGCTGATCACCTGGCACAAAAGATCATGGCTGATATTCGTGAGATCATTTCTATGCCTGCAGTATGACGGTGTATTTCGATAATGCAGCAACAACAGCCATTCATCCGAAAGTGATTGAGGAAATGCTTCCCTACATGGAAAATCATTATGGGAATCCATCGTCCATTCATTCATTAGGAAGAAAGTCTAAATCTGCGATCGAACAGGCCAGGAAGAAAGTTGCTGAAATCCTTAATACTTCCCCATCGGAGATATTTTTTACTTCAGGAGGGACTGAAGCTGACAATACAGCACTGATCAGTACGGTGGATTCTCTGTCAGTTTCTCATGTCATCTCTTCTCCGGCTGAGCATCATGCGGTACTGCATACCATCGAATTTCTAGAGCAGACTGGAAAGATCAAAGCCCACCTTCTGGATGTTGATAACCTGGGTAACGTGGACCTGAAGCAGCTGGAGGACTTGCTGATAAAGTATCCAGGATCACTGGTTTCATTGATGCATGGCAACAATGAGATTGGAAATCTGCTCGATATCCAATTGGTCGGTGAAATCTGTAAGGAACACGGAGCGATCTTTCACTCGGATACTGTCCAAACCGTAGGGCATTTTGTGCATGATCTGAACAGGATACCTGTTGATTATATTGTAGGCTCAGCTCATAAATTCCATGGTCCGAAGGGTGTTGGATTTCTTTATATCAATCATAATCGAAAAATTCATCCATTAATTTATGGAGGCTCCCAGGAGCGGAATATGCGTGGAGGTACTGAGCATGTGGCTGGGATTGTCGGACTTGCCAAAGCCCTGGAGTTTTCCTATCACAACATGGAGTCGAGCCTTAGAAGGCTACAAAAGCTGAAATCTCAATTTATTCAGCAGCTGAAAAGCAAGATTCCGGATGTGTCTTTCAATGGCCTCTCTGCAGATCTAGAAAAAAGCATGTACAAAATTTTAAATGTATCATTTCCTTCAGGAGATCATAATGAGATGCTCCTGTTTAACCTCGACATTAATGGTATTTGTGCAAGCGGTGGCAGTGCATGCTCCAGCGGATCTAACCTCGGTTCTCATGTGCTGAAAGCTCTGAAATCGGATCCTACCAGGGGAGCTGTCAGGTTTTCTTTTAGTCGATTCAATACCATGGAGGAGGTTGAGTACGTTGTGGATAAAGTTGCTGAAATTATTCATGTGAGTGCATAATCTTCTTATCCTTCTTTTTATTCTTCCACTTACGCTCCGAGGCCAGGATTTAAGTGCCACGCAGGATCCGGCAACTTTTGTAGTTAAGTTAACCAGTGAGAAAATGGCAGCCAGAACGCTGCAGAATGATCAGCCATTTACCGCCCTGGTGATCAGGTCGAAGAATTACCTGGGTTTGTCCATACCAATTTTAATCAATGGAAATACCGTGGATATACCTCTCGATCCGGATGCACCGGAATACACGTATTTCATTTCTCATGGCAATATCGAATTATTAACCGAATTACCCGATTTCTCAGATGAGTTGGAAATATACCTGATCAATACTGGCAGTGTTCCTGAGACGACCTCGTCTCAAAGGAAAGATGATCATCCCGGTTGTGTTCCTGCGTTTAGTTCCATTCCTCAATCTTCCTGGAGAGAAGGATTACCTCCACCGAATTACAATAGGATCCAAACCGTAGTTGAACATGTAGTAGTCCATCATTCGGCTGGCTCCAATACCAATAATGACTTTACCCAGGTGGTGAGAGACATTTATATCTACCATACGCAGGTAAATGGCTGGTCGGACATTGGATATAACTATTTGGTAGCACAAGATGGCTCCATCTATGACGGGAGAGACCCTGGTAATCTTGCTCAGGACAATGTATTGGGTGCGCATTTTTGCGGATCAAATAGCACCACCATGGGGATATGTCTTCTCGGAAATTATGAGAATGCTCAGCTGACAGATCAGAACTTCAACTCTATTGTCGATATCATCAGCTGGAAGCTGGAAAAAGAACACCTGAGTCCTTTCACGAAAAATCAGCATGCCCTGGGGTATTTCGACGCTGTGATCGGACACAGGGATGGCTGCGCTACCTTATGTCCGGGAGGTAACGTGTATGCACGAATCACCGAGATCAAAGATCATGTACAATCCAGACTCGATTGTGAAAACCCCGGATCCGCTATTCTTGCATTCTCCTCCAGTATACAAGTTCTGGAACCCAGACGAACAATATCCATTACCAATCAAAGTTCCGGGTATGATAGCTATGAATGGTATTTTGAAGGAGGTATCCCTGAGTACGCCAGCTGGGCAAATTCAGGAATGGTCAATTACAATTATCCAGGCACATTTGATGTGATGCTGATTGGGATCTCAGAAAATGTAAGAGATACATTGATCCGTCCGGACTACATTGAAGTACAGGGAAATCTGGTTGTATTTCCCAATCCGATCCCGTCCAATACCGCACTTGCTTTGCAATACCATCAGGAGATACTTGATGTGAAGCTATTCACCGCAGAGGGGAGCGAATTACACCTAAAACCTGTTCCTGAAAGCGAAAGACTGGTATTGCCTATGGTCAGGCCGGGGGTCTACCTCTTGAAAATATTTACTCCAACCGAAATAATCGGAAGGAAGATCCTGGTTGAATAACTAATTTTTGACGATCCCGGCAAGACATTCAACCCACAATGGATCGTCATTAAGGCTTTCTACCAGGTCCCATCTTTCGCCTCCTGCTTCTAAAAATTCCTCCTTGTACTCCTCACCGACTTCGATAGTTGTTTCCAGGCAGTCGGATACAAATGCTGGCGAAAATGCCAGTACTTTCTTTTTGCCTTCTTTTGCCAGATTTTTAAGGATATCTTCCGTGTAGGGTTTTATCCAGGGGTCATTTCCCAGTCGGGATTGAAAGCAGACGGTATACTTTTCCTCCGGGATATTCAGGGATCTGGCCACCAGCCTGGTAGTCTGAAAACATTGCGCGCGATAACAGAACCTATTATTGTCATTGAAAGAGGCACAACAATTGCCAAGTTTACAATAATTATTCACCGATGCTTTCCTGATCTGGCGCTCGGGCAGACCATGGTAGCTGAAAACAAAATGATCGTAATCCAGCTTATCCATCTTCATTTTCCCTTTTTTCACTACTGTCTGTATGAAACGATCATCTTCTAAGAATTGTGAGGTAAACTTTATTTCAGGGATCACCTGCCAGTCTTTAGTGATCTCCATCACTTTATCGATAACAGATCCTGTGGTAGCGGAGGCGTATTGAGGAAACAATGGGATGACATGTATACTTTGCACTTTCTGATCCCTAAGAGATTTGAGGGCCGAGGCAATGGATGGATTTTGGTACCTCATGGCATATTCCACGACATATTCCTTACCTAATACTTCCCGTAATAACCTGGTAAGGTCTTCGGTATAGTACTTCAATGGTGATCCGCGCTCAGTAAATAATTTTCGATATTCTGCCGCAGATTTTGGGGCCCGGAAAGGGGCAATGATCAGGTTGACCAGCATAAACCTTGGGATCGCAGGGATGTCAATTACCCTTTTGTCGGAGAGAAACTCCCTTAGGTATTTTCTTACATCAGGAACTTTGGTTGAATCGGGTGTTCCGAGGTTTACTAACAGGACTCCTTTTTTGCTCATTGTAAAATGTTTGCCTCCCATACGATGTAGGCGTAAGCTCCAAATCGCACAAATCTCAGGAGGGAAAAAAACAAAAACCTTTTTACAGGATATTTGACCGTGCCCATGAGCATGCAAATACCCGAAAAAGGCAGTGGAGTTAACGCCGCAACAATGACAAGAAAACCACCAAACCTGTTGAGATGTTTTTCAAATCTTCCCAAGTAATTCTTCTGAAGCGTAGCATACAATCGGGTCGTATTAAATCTGCTACCAATAATATAACCGACGACTCCTGCCACATAGGAGATCATGGAAAGCGCAACGATATTTTCAATGTACAGGATCACATTCTCATTTCTAAGTGCCCAGATCATGAATAATTCCGGTGGGATAATCCCAAAAATGACCTCAGAAGACAGAAAGATGGTGAAAATGGTTACCGGCTGATCGTAAACAGGGCCCAGTACATCACTCAAAGAGAAATTATATTTACTCTTTAGGAAAAAATAGCCTCCTACGATAGCTATAAGCCAAAGTAACCCCCTGAATAGATTTCGCAGAAAGAATCTCGTCCTTTCGGCAGTTTCGTGGCGTTCATTGACAGGTTCAGACATTGGGGTTATGCGATTGGGACTTAAATGACCCGCAAATTATGTTTTATTCGTGGAATATGTAAAGACCGAAATCAAACTTATTAATCGATTTATGCAGCTTTTTGTTGCTAAGGGGATCTTTTTTCTTTTCGGATAAATTCAAGCGATCAGGACAGAAAAGGTCCTATATCCTGGTTTTCCTGATTAATTCATATCAACCTAACAATTTCTTAATTCCAATATGGAAACATTTTAACCTAAAAAATAGTATGCTTGCATAACAAATGAATACCAGAATCATTCCCAAGGTAAGTCCGATCTACTATCAAGGACTCAAGCTCATCAGGATCTCTGACCTTCCTGAAGATCAGAATCATCTGTTTTCCGGCTGGATAAAACCCGAAGCCCTTGTACAGATCAATGAATCGCCGGACAAAGATTGTGTCATCTATGAGGACTATGAATACTGGTTTCAGAATTATTTCATTGCAGAAAAAGATCTCAACTACCTCATTTAGTTCAAAACTCTTTTACTTATTGGTAAGATATCGCTAAATTTCATCCCATGGAAAAGCGGTGGATCACCTGTGAATTACCAGATTCGGAAGTTGTTGCCCGTCTCAGTAAGCAATTGAACATCAACGAAGATTTGGCTACTATCCTGGCACAAAGGGGGATCGCAACATTTGAGCAGGCCAAGTCTTTTTTCCGTCCGGAACTGAGCCAACTACATGATCCTTTCCTCATGAAAGATATGGAAGTTGCTGTCAACAGGCTCTGCGATGCAATGCATTCCGGTGAGAAGATTCTTGTATATGGCGACTACGACGTAGATGGCACCACATCGGTGGCCATGACCTATGGATTTCTGCGACAGTTTACGGATGAGGTATCCTACTATATTCCCGACAGGTATTCCGAGGGATATGGCATTTCAGAAGCCGGCGTGAGATGGGCCAAAGAGAATGGTATTGGATTGATCATCGCTTTGGACTGTGGCATTCGGGCGATCAACAATATCGGACTGGCACGCGAGCTGGGCCTGGATGTGATTGTGTGTGATCATCACTTGCCGGGAGAAGTACTTCCTGATGCCACAGCCATCCTTGATCCCAAGCGGAATGATGATCATTATCCTTTTAAGGAGTTGAGTGGTTGTGGCGTTGGATTTAAGCTGCTTCAGGGCTTTTGCATTCAAAATACGGTCCCGCTTGAGCGACTTTACGGCTTTCTTGATTTTGTGGCTGTAAGTATTGCCTCCGACATTGTACCGATCGTTGGTGAAAACAGGATAATGACCTTTTACGGTCTAAAGAAACTGAACACTGTACCTTCTGCTGGATTAAAATCCCTGATTGAGATCAGTGGGTTGAAACCACCCATCAGCATCTCTGACATCGTATTCTACATTGGGCCGCGGATCAATGCCACAGGACGTCTTACCCATGCCAAGGAATCTGTGAGATTACTGGTAACCGAAGATGAGACAGAGCTCAATAATTTTGCAGATCATCTGAATTTAAAGAACACGGAACGCAGGAATTTTGATCAGGTGACGACTGCGGAAGCCATTGAGATGATCGAAGCTGATCAGAGGCTCATGGCTGCAAGGAGCACTGTACTTTTTAAAAATGACTGGCATAAAGGGGTAGTAGGGATTGTTGCTTCAAGGTGTATAGAGAAATACTACCGGCCAACCATCATTCTCACCGAAGCCAACGGGAAAATTTCTGGGTCTGCACGGTCAGTGGATGGATTTAATCTTTATGAAGCCATCCGATCGTGTGATGACCTCTTATTGCAATATGGTGGGCATACCCATGCTGCCGGTCTTTCATTGCTGCCGGATAAGCTGGAGGATTTCAAGCTTAGGTTTGAGGAGGTGGTCAGCAAAACCATTCTGGAAGATCAGCTGGTCCCCAAGCTACTGATCGACCTGGAAGTTGATTTTGAATTCATCAATTTTAAGACTTTGAAAATCATCAGCCAGATGGCCCCGTTCGGACCACAAAACCTACAACCGATATTTATTTCGAAAAATATTAAAGTAAAAGGTGAACCTAAAGTGCTGAAAGATCAGCACTTAAAATTGCTTTTGCATCAGCAGGGATATCCAAAAATCTTCGAATCCGTTGGATTTGGTATGGCGGATAAACTGGATTTGATTAAAAATTCAGAAACCATCCGCATTGCTTATCATATTGATATCAATGAATACATGGGCAATAAAACCATCCAGTTAATCATTAAGGATATTAAAGAAGATTAATATCTTGCAAAGCCTTTATGGAATTACGATCGGAATCACTAGTAAAGCGATATAAAAAGAGGACAGTAGTTGACAATGTATCTGTATCCGTCAACCAGGGCGAGATCGTTGGCCTGCTCGGACCCAATGGAGCAGGTAAGACCACTACATTTTACATGGTGGTAGGGTTGATCAAACCTAATGAAGGAAAGATTTTTCTTGACCAGGACGAAATCACTGATCTGCCCATGTACAAACGGGCCAAAATGGGCATCGGATATCTGGCGCAGGAGCCAAGTGTCTTTAGAAAACTTTCTGTAGAGGACAATCTTTTGGCCGTTCTTGAGATGACCAATCTGTCAAAAAGCGAACAAAAGGAAAAAGCCGAATCGCTGCTGGAGGAATTCAGCCTGACGCATGTCAGAAAAAACATGGGGCTGGTATTATCCGGCGGAGAGCGCAGGAGAACGGAAATTGCCAGGGCCTTGGCGGTCGATCCAAAATTCGTTTTGCTGGATGAACCTTTTGCCGGTGTCGATCCGATTGCGGTTGAAGAAATACAGTCTATCGTGGCTCAGCTAAAGAATAGAAATATTGGCATTTTGATCACAGACCATAATGTGAATGAAACGCTCTCCATTACAGACAGGGCTTATTTGATGTTTGAAGGCAAGTTGCTGAAAGATGGAACCGCAGAGGAGTTGGCTGCTGATGAGCAGGTCCGCAGGGTTTATTTAGGTCAGCATTTCCAGTTACGTAGAAAGATTTAGATGGAGATCATTAATTCCATATTGACCTGGGTCATGAAAAAACGGATCCATCAGATAGAACTCTTCATGAAATATCCCGAGGAGGTGCAGATGGAACTATTGATGAACCTGATCCGAAAATCAGGGAAGACAGAGTACGGCACAAAATACGGATTTGAATCCATCGGAAATTATAAGGATTTCAGTGCGAAAGTACCTGTAGTATCCTATGAAGATCTCTATCCTTACATCGACCGGTTGATGAAGGGAGAGCAAAATATCTTATGGCCAAGTGAGATCCGATGGTTTGCCAAATCCTCCGGTACAACAAATTCACGCAGCAAATTCATACCTGTGTCCAATGAAGCGCTTGAGGAGTGTCATTACAAAGGAGGTAAAGACCTGCTGTCTATCTACATCAATAATTTTCCTGAAAGCAAGATGTTTACAGGAAAGAATCTTGTCATCGGCGGAAGTCAGCAAGTAAATCAGTTTGATGAAAATACCCGATCTTATTATGGGGATGTTTCTGCCGTTTTATTGAAAAACCTGCCATTCTGGGCCCAGATGGTGCGTACCCCGTCTCTTGAAATTGCGCTCATGGATGAATGGGAGGAAAAGATTGAAAAAATGGCCAGGTACACATCTGAAGAAAACGTGACAAGCATCAGCGGGGTACCCACCTGGATGGTCGTTTTGCTGGAGCGGATCATAGCGCTGAAAGGCGTGAATAATATCACAGAAGTCTGGCCAAACCTGGAAGTTTTCTTCCATGGTGCGGTTGCCTTTACCCCATATGAAAAGCTGTTTAACTCCTTAATCCCATCCCGTGGCATGCGTTATGTAGAGACCTACAATGCTTCAGAAGGATTTTTTGGGATCCAGGATCAGAGTGATTCAAAAGATATGTTGCTTATGCTGGATTACGGCATATTTTATGAGTTTATTCCATTCAATGAATTAGACAAGGATAATCCACGTATACTCACACTTGATCAGGTAGAGTTGAATAAGAGCTATGCAGTGATCATTACTACCAATGCAGGATTGTGGAGGTATAAAATTGGCGATACGATAAGATTTACTTCAGTAGATCCCTACAGGATCAGGATTTCCGGCCGGACCAAACACTTCATCAATGCCTTCGGAGAGGAGGTAGTGGTCGAAAATGCTGAGTTGGCCATTGCGGAAGCCTGCAAAAAGACAAATGCCGAAATAGAGAACTTCACAGCAGGTCCGATTTATATGAAGGATTCGAAAAAAGGTGGTCATGAATGGATCATCGAATTCGCCAGGAACCCTGACGATCTGGAGCGGTTCAAACAGATCCTTGACGAAAAGTTGAGGGAGATCAATTCTGATTACGATGCCAAAAGATATAAAGACATGGCCCTCGACCCGCCCACAGTACATGCAGTGGAAAAAGGCACCTTTTACAACTGGATGAAAAAAAGAGGGAAGCTGGGAGGTCAGAACAAAGTACCCAGACTGGCCAATAACCGGGAATATCTTGACGACATCCTGGAGATGATCTCTATTGTCAGGTAAAAAGTCATACATCGTCATCTGTGTATGTGATGTATCCCTCCCATTTGTCTATCAACCCCTGAAAATCCCCGGGAAGATCCGTATCAAACTCCAGATGTTTCTTAGAGATCGGGTGCACAAAACCCAGTGTTTTGGCATGTAGCGCCTGCCTTGGAAGTATTTTAAGGCAGTTTTGAACGAATTGTTTGTATTTCGTAAAGACCGTTCCCTTCAGGATCTTGTCCCCACCATAGGTTGAATCATTAAACAGAGGATGACCTATATATTTCATGTGGGCCCTGATCTGGTGGGTCCTTCCCGTCTCAAGGTTGCATTTCATCAATGAAACATAGCGCAGGTCTCTAAGCACTTCATAGTGGGTGATAGCCGTCCGGCCCTGGTCTCCGTTGGGAAAAGCGGCAGTGATCCTTCGGTCCTTCAAAGACCTGCCGACATTTACATTGATGGTCCCTTTTTGCTCATCCGGGACACCCCAGACAAGGGCATGATAAGTTCTGTTAATTGAATGGTCAAAGAACTGCCGGGCAAGGCCATTCATCGCCTGCTCGGTCTTAGCAATTACCAATAGTCCCGATGTGTCTTTATCAATCCGGTGGACAAGTCCCGGGCGACCGGCGTTTCCCTTCATCTCCGGAAGATTTTCAAAATGATAAGCCAAAGCGTTGACCAGCGTTCCTGTCCAGTTTTGATAGGCCGGATGCACAACCATTCCTGCCGGTTTATTTACAACCAGTAAGTGCGGATCTTCATAGATAATATCCAGAGGAATGTTTTCTGGTACCACCACATCTTCTCGGGGTGGCGTGGTGAGTAATACAGTGATCTCATCTCCGGGATGGACCTTATAGTTTGGCTTGATTTCGTTACCATTTACTTTAACGAATCCATCTTTAATCCCTGTTTGGATTTTATTTCTGGTCACATTCGGAAGCCGGTCGAACAAAAACCGGTCAATCCTCAGCAAGGATTGCTTTGGATCCACGATTATTTTGTGATGCTCAAAAAGCTCTTCTTCCTCGGGGATGTTTGGATCGTCAGACATAAGGCAAATTTATCTAACTTGGTTTTATGCCACTGCTACCTTCACCCATTCAGGAAATACATGATCCCTTATTTGAGCGTAAGGGACTTCAGGTTTTTGTAAAACGTGAAGATCTGATCCATCCTGTAATCATGGGCAATAAATGGAGGAAGCTGAAGTATAATTTGGAAAAGGCCAGGCATCAGGGATGTTCCGGGATCGTCACCATGGGGGGTGCTTTTTCCAATCATATCCTGGCCACCGCAGCAGCGGCCTCAGAAAACAACCTTTCAAGTACTGGGATCATACGGGGTGAAGAATTAAATCCGGATAGTAATCCAACATTGAAAAATGCCGCAGCATTCGGAATGCAGTTTGACTTTATCTCAAGGGAAAGATATAAATGCATCAGAGAGCATCCAGAGCAGGTTAAGGAAATGCATCCCGAAGCCTATTTTCTACCGGAAGGAGGCACTAACGATCTGGCAATCCGTGGATGTTCCGAATTAATTGAAGAAATTGACATGGATTTTGATTTTATCTGTACTCCCGTCGGTACGGGGGGTACATTTGCCGGGATCGTCAAAGCCCTCGACCCACAAAGGCATGCAATTGGAGTATCAGCACTTAAGGGAGGATTCATACATGAAAATATCCGTGAGCTTTTTAGTGAGCAGCAAGTAAGTAAAGAAAATTACATCTTGTTGGATCAATATCATTTTGGCGGGTATGCAAAAAGCACCGATGAATTGATTGACTTTATCCTGGATTTTAAGGGGAAGTATGGAGTATTACTGGATCCGGTTTATACCGGAAAATTGTTTTATGGCGTTATAGACCTGATAAGAAAGGATTTTTTTAAATTTAATCACAGAATAATCCTAATTCATACCGGAGGAATCCAGGGAATTGAGGGTTATAACCTTAAAAGCAAGCGGAAAATCCGCTAAAATGCATATTTTAGCAGAATAACAGGTGAATGAAAAGTATGCGATCCCTTCTAGCCTCTGTTGCAGTGCTATTACTGTTGGGGTGTAATATTCAGGACCTGGAGTTTGAAGATATCCAGGGCATCCAGTTGGATGGAGTGTATGCGGCCCCAATAGGTGAGACCGTCTATACGATGGATGAGCTACTGGTAGAGATTGGAGATACCACTGAGCTTCAGGAAGACGATAATGGTGTGCTCTTTCTTGAATACTCCTCTGAAGCTATTTTTACTACTTCCTCTGATATAGTGAATATTGGAGACGTCATTAACGATGCAAGTTTTGACCTTCCGGTCACGCCGCCTGTGGCAACTGATCAGACCATCACATTTGATACTACAGTATACTTTGAGTATGCAGCTGATCAAAGTGAGCGCATAGATTCGGTTTTTTATCTTTCCGGAAACCTTGTGCTCAATGCCACGCTTTCCGGAACCTCAAATGTAAATTTTGATATTTCATTGCCGACCACGATTAATCTTGGTTTGAACCAGATGGTATCTTTTTCCGGGTCAACCAATTTCCTTGGGGGTCCATATGCTCTTTCCAACCATAAGACGACATTTACCTACCAGTCTGCTACAAATGTTTATCCGGTGGATGTTCATCTGGAGATACCACTGACTGCAGGGCAGCAAATCCCTGCCGGAGAGACATTCAATGTGGAAATCTCTTTGCTGAATCAAACTTTTTCTGAGATCTTCGGGCGATTTGGCCGGGATACCGTGACCGTGGGTAATACTACTATTAATATCCCATTCTTTGAAGACTTTAATACAGAAGGTTTTTTTCTTGATGCCCCAACGATCACTTTTGATTTTGAAAATTCATTCGGAGTGCCGTTTGGGGTTTTATTTGGAGGGCTTTACAGCGTAAATGACAACTCAGGTGTAAATGATACTACTTATCTGGAGGGTAATATTACCAATAGTCCTCAGCTGGTCTCAGGGGCTTCCCAACCTGGTGAATCCGGGACAACCTCTATTGTGATCAATAAATCCAATTCCACACTTGACGATCTGCTTTCCACGACCCCCGACCAGCTGGGTTTTGATATTCGGGCGGTCTCCAATCCAACCGATCTCAATGCACTCAACTTTCTTTCGGGATCGAATGAAGTCCAAACAGACATTCTGGTAAGAATGGACCTGGCGGTGAGATTAGAGGATCTTACGCGTGATGTAGAATTCAACCTAAGCGGAGGACTGGAATTCAATGAAATAGACAGTGCAGTCCTGAGGGTTGTCACCATCAATAAACTGCCATTTTCCGGAACGATGGAGCTGTTTATTCTTGGTGAAGCGCAGGATACACTTTACGCAGCACCGGAGAACCTGGTGCTCAAAGCGCCACTCCTGAATCTTGATGGCACAGTGAAGGAAAACGGACAGCGAAACAACACTGCAGACATCATCCTTGGGCCGCAGGGCGTGGAGGCATTAAAAACCGGTAATAAAGTCGTTCTTCATCTGACGCTAAATACGACCGTTGGTAGCGCAGGCAATGACCTTTTTGTAAAGATCAGGCGTAGTGATTCAATCACGATTAAAGCTTCGGTGGCAGCAGGTGCTAAATATCAATTCTAGTGAGAGGAAGTTTATTTATCATACTGACCTTCGCCACCATTTACCTTTCAAAAGGTCAAACGAGCCTGTCATTTCACCATTTGGGAAATACAACTTTCCAAAACACATTGATCAATGCGGCGTATGCCCCCAAAGGGAAAGTATTTTTCGGACTGCCGGGAATGTCAGGGATTCATGCGAGCTATAACAACAAGCTGAGTTATAACAATATTTTCACTAAGATCGACAATACATTGTTTGTAGACACGAGGAAAATCTTAGGTAAGCTCCAGAATAGGAATATGATCTCAGCTGAGGCGGATGTGGCATTATTACATCTTGGCTTTACTACTCAGACCGGGACAACCCTGTATCTCTTTGCTAATGAGCGGATCCAGGCCGACATACTATATCCCAAATCACTGATTGAATTTGTGGTGGAAGGCAATGCGGGATTAATTGATGAAACACTCCAGATCGGTAAAACGCAATTCGATGTTAATCACTTCAGGGAGATAGGTTTCGGCTATCGAAAGTTTTTGGAAGGACCAGGTCTATCGCTGGGATTCAGGGTAAAATACTACCAGGGATTTTACAACATCAGCTCTCCCGAAAGTTTCACGGCTGATATCACCACTGAATCGGAGAATTACCAGTTGAACCTTGCCATGCAAAATGCATCTATCCGTACATCAGGCCAAAAAATTTATGCGGACGAAGTGGGAGATCTGGCCAGCCACCTGATCTTTAACGGGAATCAGGGATTTGGTCTTGACCTGGGATTTGAATTTGATATTGGTCAGTTCGTTTCAGTGGCAGGATCTGTCAATGATATTGGTTATATTTCGTGGACTGAGGACATTACCACCAGATATCTGAACGATACCACTCTTCGCTACACAGGGATTGACCTTAGAGACATCAATAGAGTGGTGGATGTTGTGAAGGACACACTGATCGGGAAATTTAACAGCATAGATCTCAATTATGATCCTTATACATCGATGATGTCACCCAGAGCTTTTTTAAGTGGAAAGGTACATCTCACTTCTGTCAATGATCTCACGACTACAGTTGCTGCACGATACGTCCGGGGTCAGGTAAAGATGCTATACGGAGTAGGTGTAAATCATCAGATAGGAAATTTTTTGACGGCCTCTGTCAACGCAACGAAATATCCGCAGCAGTTTCCAAACATAGGAGCAGCCGTTGCAGTCAAAGGAGGTCCGGTACAATTTTATCTGGCAGCAGATCAGGTAGCTTACTGGTCGGTGCCCGATTTCAAATCTATTGATTTCAGAGTCGGCATCAATTTTATTTTTGGTGATACGGAAGGTATAGGTGAAAAGCCTCCTGCAAAGTCTAGTTTTCTTGGTACCGAAGTGGAGGTCCGAGGTCAGGAAGGGATCTACACTATCATTGACCGGCAAAAGAAACGAGAGGTAGAGACGGGGGAGCCTGAAAAATAACCTTCACTTATCTGAAAAGCTGCTGGAAAACGTCCGAAAGCCTTGAGAAGCTGTAGATCTTAATGTTGAATTTAGATAGGTCCAAAGACTTGATCCCGTAGGAAGAGATATATATTTCCCGGAAACCAAGTTTTGCGGCTTCATTGATCCTTGCATCGACCCTGTTGACTGCCCGGATCTCACCACCCAGACCTACTTCTCCCGCAAAACAAATGGATTGTTCAATGGGGAGGTCTTCAAATGAAGAAAAAAGTCCTGCACACACTGCAAGATCCAGTGCCGGGTCATTCACTTTGATACCTCCGGCGATATTCAGAAAAATATCCTGGGCGCTGAGCCTGATCCCTATCCGTTTTTCAAGCACAGCCAGGAGCATATTCAGCCGCTTCACATCAAAACCTGTAGTGCTTCGTTGCGGAGTTCCATAAGTAGCAGGACTCACGAGCGACTGACCTTCGATAAGCAAAGGTCTGTTTCCTTCCATTGTGGCACCAATGGCAATTCCGCTCAATTCAGTTTCTCTGGGAGAGATCAGCACTTCCGACGGATTTTTTACCTCGGCCAATCCGCTTTCAAACATCTGGTAGATCCCAAGTTCTGAAGTGGATCCGTACCTGTTTTTGGAAGTTCTCAAGATCCTGTAGGCCAGGTGCCGGTCTCCCTCAAACTGCAATACAGTATCCACCATGTGCTCCAGTACTTTTGGCCCCGCGATGGCACCTTCTTTATTCACGTGGCCGATCAGAAATACAGGAATGCCTGTCTGTTTGGCAAACTTCATCAATCTACCGGCGCACTCCCTTACCTGCGATACCGATCCGATGGTAGCATCCAATTGATCCGTATAGAGCGTCTGGATCGAATCGACGATCAACAGGTGTGGCTTGAGTTTATAGGATTCGTTCAGGAGGTTTTCCACCGAAGTTTCTGAAAGCAGGTAGCATTGTGAAGTGTTGATCCCTATCCTGTCTGCTCTCATTCTGATCTGCTCATTCGATTCTTCACCTGAGGCATAGAGAATTTTGAGGTCTTTAAGTGCCAAAGCGATCTGGAGCAGCAAGGTGGATTTCCCAATACCAGGTTCACCACCGATTAATACCAGAGATCCGGGTACTATCCCTCCCCCCAGTGTCCGGTCAAACTCATCAAAACCAGTAGTGATTCTGGCCTGTGAATCATAGCTGATTTCATGGATGGGTTTGGGTGAGTGTTTTTCTATTTGCCACAATTCAAGCGGTTGAGAGCTTCCTTTAGCCGGGATGATCTCTTCCACATAGGTATTCCACTCACCGCAGGAGGGACATTTCCCGACCCATTTGGGCGAGTTGGCGCCACAATTCTGACAGTAAAAGGTTGTTTTAGTTTTTGCCAAGAAAGATCAGTTTAACAAACCTGAACATAGCTTCCGAGCCAAATGATATCTTTTCCATAGGGACGGACGGTATTCTGAACGATCTCATCGTCATAGTGACCTTCGAATTCCACGAAAAAAACATATTTGAATGTGCTTCCTTCTTTGGCAGGCCTGCTTTCTACCTTGCAGAGGTTGATCCCGGCATTTTGGAATTGCTGCAGGAACCTGACCAAAGCGCCGGGTTCATCCGGCAGCTTGGCAATGATAGATGTTTTATCACTTCCGCTTTTTTGATTGTGGAAGTTTTCACTGATGATCAAAAAGCGGGTCTGATTGTCCGCAGAATCCTGGATATTATTGTAAAGGATAGGCAGATCATATTGTCTGGCGGCAATGGGTGCACAGATTGCAGCCACATTGTCTTCCTCTTTGGCTAAGAGACAGGCCCTGCTTGTGGAGCTTACAGCCTTGAGCTCAATTTTTTGCTGAAAGTAATCATTCAGAAAGTTCTTGCATTGCCTGAATGCAATATCCCTTGAATAGACAGTTTTGATATTTTCAAGATTTTCCTCCTTGGTGGCAAATGCGAAGTGGATCGGCAGCACTATTTCAGCTGCTATCGTGACTTTATGCACGGCCAGGAAGTCGATGGTCTCCTGGACTGTGCCTTCCTGATTGTTTTCGATGGGCACCACCCCAAATCTTGCCCTTGAGGTTTTTACCGCTTCAAAAATGGCAGCAATGGAGTCCAGCGCGATGTAATCGCTCATGGCCCCATAGCGGGATTCCGCAGCCTGGTGAGTAAAGCTTCCTTCAGGGCCGAGGAAGGCCACGCGCTCAGGCAATTCATAATTTCTGCTAACCGCAAAGATCTCCATAAAAATGGCTTCAATGGCTGCCCGGTTGAGCAGGCCGCTGTTTGATGCTACCAGTCTGTCGATAATGGCCTTCTCTCGTTCCGGCCGATAGATGGACTCGTTTCCACTTCTTTTGATCTCTCCGATCTTTTTCACAAACTCCATGCGTTGATTGATCAAATCGACAATTTGATTATCTATTTCATCAATATTCTCTCGCAGTTTTTCTATCATCTCCAATTGATCTTTTATTTACAGGATCAAACGCGAACTTAGCATACCTTACATTATGTTCGCATTGATAATGTGAGGGTGTTCGACTAATTTTGCCCCCATTAAATTAAGCCATTTATTGAAAGTTACTGATATCTGGTAACGTAAACCACCCGAATGAAAGACGAAATAGTTTTTAAACTCATTGAAAAAGAGAAAAAGCGGCAGCTTGAAGGGATTGAGTTAATAGCCTCCGAGAACTTCGCATCATCTCAAGTGATGGAGGCCGCAGGCACCGTGCTGACAAATAAATATGCAGAAGGCCTTCCAGGCAAACGTTATTATGGAGGTTGTGAAGTTGTGGATGAGATCGAGTCGCTGGCCATTGAGCGGGCCAGAGAGCTTTTTAATGCGACCTGGGCAAATGTTCAGCCCCATTCTGGTGCACAGGCAAATGCAGCTGTGATGCTGGCTTTCCTGAACCCGGGAGATAAAATCCTTGGGTTTGATCTTTCACACGGGGGCCATCTTACCCATGGATCACCGGTCAATTTCTCAGGGAAAATTTACCAGCCTCATTTTTACGGGGTAAAGAAGGAAACGGGTCTTATTGACTATGATAGAGTTGAGGAGGTAGCTAAAAAAGAAAAGCCAAAATTGATCATCTGCGGTGCTTCGGCTTACAGCCGCGACTGGGACTATGCCAGGTTCAGGGCCATTGCAGATCAGGTTGGTGCCATTTTGCTGGCAGATATTTCACATCCATCAGGATTGATAGCCCGCGGATTGCTCAATGATCCGTTGGATCATTGCCACGTAGTCACTACCACGACACACAAAACATTAAGGGGTCCCAGAGGAGGACTGATACTTGTCAGAGAAGACATTGAAAATCCTTTTGGCATAAAAACTTCAAAAGGGAAGGTCAGGACACTTTCTTCCCTGCTGGATTCAGGGGTATTTCCTGGTACTCAGGGAGGACCACTCGAGCATATCATTGCGGCAAAGGCCGTGGCATTCGGTGAAGCTCTCACAGATAATTACATGAGCTATGTTTTGCAGGTAAAGAAAAACGCAGAAGTAATGGCCAATGCATTTGTAGAAAAGGGCTATCATGTGATTTCTAATGGGACTGACAACCATTTAATGTTGATTGATTTACGATCAAAGGGACTTACCGGTAAGGATGCTGAAAATGCTTTGATCGGTGCTGATATCACTGTCAATAAAAATATGGTTCCCTTTGACGAACAATCACCATTCATTACCTCCGGTATGAGAATTGGAACTGCGGCCGTCACAACCAGAGGATTAAAGGAAGCTGACATGATAAAAATTGTAAATTACATCGATGAGGTGATTGTCAGCCGGGAGGATGAATCTAAGGTGACCGCTATTAAAAATGAAATAAATTCGTGGATGAGTAAATATCCACTTCATCAATAAATTATGGCGCTGGATCAGATCGAGGACGAGAGGAATGCTGATGAGCGGGAAATGTCATTTCTTGATCATCTGGAGGAGCTTAGATGGCACCTGGTTCGCTCATTAATTGCTATTGTGGTTTTTGCAGTAGCTGCCTTTCTAATTCCGGAGATCATTTTTCATACGATCCTACTTGGTCCGTCGAGAATGGATTTTGTTACCTATCAGATGTTGTGTAAACTTTCACAACTTCTGCAGTCAGAGGCATTCTGTATTGATGAACTACCATTTATCATTCAATCCCGGCAGATGACCGGCCAGTTTGCCATGCACATTACTTCATCCTTTGTGATTGGGTTGATTTGTGCTTTTCCTTATGCATTCTGGGAGATTTGGAGATTTATCAAGCCGGGTCTGTATCCGAGAGAAAGAAAGGCCGCTTCCGGAGCTACATTCTATGTGAGCTTTCTGTTTATTACGGGTGTATTATTTGCTTATTTCATCGTTACCCCCGTATCTGTTTACTTCCTTGCCAATTATCAGATCGATCCATCGATCAAAAACGAATTTGATATTATCTCTTATCTCACCACCGTGATCATGATCAATCTGGCAGGAGGTATTCTCTTTCAGCTTCCGATCATAGTCTACTTTCTGACCAAAGCCGGCCTGGTCACACCGCAGGTGATGAGAACCTATCGCAAACATGCGATCATCATCATATTGATCCTTGGGGCCATGATCACGCCTCCGGATCCGTTCAGCCAGATCCTGATTTCGCTGCCTCTATTTGGATTGTACCAGATAAGCATAATGATTTCGGCGAGAGTACTAAGAAGAGAAGAAAAGGCCGAACTTGCGCTAAGGGCCGAAGAGGAGAAAAGGAGGAAAAATGAGTAAAAAGATAGCCATCGGTGGAGATCATGGTGGATATGAATACAAACTAAAAATTATTCCATGGTTGGAGGGGAAAGGATTTACCGTTAAGGATTTCGGACCCTATGAAGCCGGATCTGTGGATTATCCCGATTTTGTGCATCCGCTGTGTGATGCGGTAGAGCGTGGAGAATATGAAAGGGGCATCCTGATATGCGGCAGTGGAAACGGTGTAGCCATGACAGCCAACAAACATCAGAATATAAGAGCCGCCTTATGCTGGAATGCCGAGCTTGCCAGGCTTGCCCGCTCTCACAACAATGCTAATGTACTATGTATGGGCGCCAGATTTACAGGATATGAATTTGCACAGACCATCATAGAAGGCTTTCTTAACACAGATTTTGAAGGTGGTCGCCACAAGTCCAGGGTAGAAAAGATCAGTTGCTGATCTTTTTATAAACGCCATTTTCCTGCTGATAGTCTGATCCAAGCCTCGGAAAGAGTTCCATCATTCTTGGGAAATATCCCCATTGATCAATGATGATGTCTGCATCGGCCGATTCGATGGTACCGAAAATTTCGGTTGCCTCCTCATAGTATTTTAAACCCTCCATACGCTTTTTGCTAACAAATTCATCAAAGAAGGGAGATGCAATGGTATTGCCTGAATAAATGGTAAGATCGTTTCCAATCATCATGATGCGCTTATTCTGGTATGAACTGGAGGTTTCTTCGATATACAGGTCATCCAGGTGTAAATATTTCATCCATACCAAAGGAAAAATGAGGATCAAAAGGATAAAAAAGTGTGGGATAAGGGTTCTGGTCCATCGCCTTCTGAGTAGCAGGAAATAATGGGTAAGAAAAAAGGCAATACTTGGTACGGCAAATATGATTTCAGCACCGCTCAATTCGGGTGATAGCCATATACACCCCACCGCGGCGAGCAAAAATATCAACATTACTCGTTGGGTTTTCTGCTGAAAGTTGGTAAACCTCGAAGTGAAGAGTATACTTAATGAAAACAGGGTGGAGAATAATATTGCCATGGACTGGATCATAAAATCCTGGTAATCGAGATAAAAGTTCTTAATCCGGAAGATCCCGTAAATGAAAAATGATGCATGAAAGTATTCTTCGGCTCCATACCAAAAAAAATAACCTAAGACAATCAGGTATACGATCACGGAACCTACACTAAACAGTATCAATCTACGTGCGATCGCGGTAGAGAACAATAGAAATGATATGAGATAGCTAATGAGGAATACAGCAGCCGGAAGATAAAAGAAAGTGGCAATACCCAGATAAATTCCGGAGGTGAGGAACATCTCATCGGTAGCCTGATTATCAATCCTTTTAAACAGATTATTAATCGATATTATAATGAATGTAATGGACATCAGCTGTGGAGAGAGCATAAAATGATCCATCACCCCACACATAAGTATCACATAGATGAACGCGAGCACATAGGTGTTTTCGTGATAGGCCTTGTTTTTAAGAAAGATGTTGTTGAGTATGGCCGCCTGAAGGATGATAAGTAGGGTAGAAAGAATAACATGTATCCATCTGGAATCTCCAAATACCAGGGCCAGCCATTTATATACAAACGTGCTGAGTGGTCCTGTATAATCATAGCAATCGGCATACATCATGTGGCCCTGGGCAAGCCAGTTTCCCAACAACTGCCATTTAAAGCCGAACAATGGTACCGGTAAACCGTAAATTAACCATGCGCCCCTGATGATGATCAGGATGATAAAAATCAATACAAGCCTGTAGGGGTCATTAATTCTGAATAATCGAAGCAACCTGAATGATTATGCATTGAGAAATGTGTTCGAAATTAATAAATTAATCATGGATATTTGCAGGCATGGATTCAAAACGGCAACATAAGTTTTCCCGACAGATATTAAAAGATCTCAGTGAGATCTTCCAAAAGGATCCCAGACACTTTTTTGGGCACTCACTGGTCACCATCACCGGCGTGGAAGTCTCTCCGGATCTGGCACTGGCAAAAGTGTATCTGAGTGTCTTTCCGGTTAAAGATGTCGAAGAAGTATTTTTTAGTATGGATAATAAAAAGGGGGAAATCAGAAAATTGCTTGGCAATAAGATTGGTAAAAGGGTAAGGATCGTTCCCGACCTGGCTTTTTATCACGATAATACAGAAGAGGAAGCCAGCAAAATCGATAGGTTGATAGATAATCTCAAAATTCCACCCGATCCAAATACCAGAAGATCTTGAATCTACCGCTATTCATTTCCAAACGCTATTTTCTTTCCAAGAGGAAGAAGAATTTTATCAATGTGATTTCGATCATTTCTATGATCGTGGTCGCGATTGGAACCATGGCACTGATCATCGTACTTTCTGTCTTTAATGGTTTCGGCGACCTGCTCAGGTCTTTGTATGGTACGATTGACGCAAATATTGTGATCACACCTTCTTATGGTAAATCCTTTGAATATTCCAGGGAAACCGTAAACAACATTCAGCAGCTAAATGGCGTGATCTCATTGACCGAGGTAGTGGAAGACAATGCTTTGATAAAATATAAGGATGCACAGCGGGTGGCGAAGGTAAAAGGCGTGAGTGAAAGCTTTATTCAGGAAGGGAGGTTGAAAAACTCATTGGCTTACGGGAAGTTCCGGCTTCAGGAGGGGAAAACAAATTTTGCTATCATAGGATTTGGAATCAAACGTGATCTGAATGTTGATGCTTCCAATGACTTCTATCCTTTACAGATCTATTACCCAAAAAATGTTGCACCAAATGTCATGAATCCCGAGAGGATGGTGAATACCTTGAACATCCTGCCTGGTGGCATCTTTGCTGTTGAAAAATACTATGATGAAAACTACGTATATGTTCCCCTGGATTTTGCCCTGGAATTATTTAGCTACGAGGGTCGAAGGACGGCCTATGAAGTGCAGGTAGACAAATCCGTTTCCATCTCCTCCATGAAGAGCAACCTGGCAGAGCTCCTGGGACCGGATTACCAGGTGATGACCAATGAAGAGATCCACAGCGACCTCTACAAAATTCTCAAGATCGAAAAGCTGTTTGTGTTTTTGATCCTTTCTATCATCATTGCTATCGCCTCCATCAATATCTTTTTCAGCCTCACCATGCTGGCCATCGAAAAGAAAAAGGATGTAGCAATACTGGTCGCACAAGGCGCACCCTTGAAACTCATTCGCAATATTTTCCTGTATGAAGGTTGTATTGTGGCTTTTACCGGAGCATTTTTAGGCTTGTTCCTGGGCCTGGCGATAAGTTATGCCCAGCAGACATTTGGCTTTGTAAGTATGGGTATTCAGACAGCCATTCATGATGCCTACCCGATAAAAGTAGAGTTGCTGGACATCATCTACACCGTTTTGTGTATAGTAACAATCACGTTGATCACTTCAATTCAACCTGCCATAAAAGCCACAAAAAAAATCGAGTTGCATCACCTGCAATAAATTAAAGTACAGGTAATAGCAAAATTGGTTTTTTTCTCCTCAATTTTTTTTACTTTCGAAGTTTCTCAAACATTTAATGTCAATATTTCAAACCGTTTCGGCCGGTTGTTTAAATAAGAATGAAAGTATCTCCTGACCAACCCTTCAAGCTTATCTATTCTTTGTT
The DNA here is from genome assembly GCA_965243485.1 of Cyclobacteriaceae bacterium. Taxonomy (GTDB): domain Bacteria; phylum Bacteroidota; class Bacteroidia; order Cytophagales; family Cyclobacteriaceae; genus UBA7330. The sequence goes on from CBDEVP010000001.1 coordinate 1,371,626, forward strand.
TCAGCATGAATACCTGGGATACCTGTTTGAATCTTTTGTTGTCCAGTTGGATGATAAAAAGAGGCTGACCTACTCAAATCAAAACATTTCTTCTAAAAATGCCTCGGAATTTGACTCCGGACTTGATGAAGCTGATTATGAACTGATCAGGTTAATGGACAGTATGCAGCAGAAAGAAGTATTGAAGCATTTTCAAAAGAAAAAGGGGAAGCCGGAAGAATTTTTTCTGAAAGTTTACGACAAGGATAGCGGAGATAAATTGCTGCAGGATGAAATCGAGGCATATCTGGAAAGAAGGAGAGCAAAGATTTTGGCATTGATCGATGGTAAACTCCTGTTTGAGATGGGAAAAGATGGAGAACCTACCTGGAAGCCCATTCAGATCTCTTCCACTAAAGCTACTGTACTGTTTCATTTCAGGAGGAACGAGGACAACACCCATTACTTCCCTACCATCAAACTGGACGGAGAGAAAGTAGAATTCTATCAGAACGAGAGCTATCTTTTATGCAAGCAACCCGCCTGGATGGTAGTTGCAGACAAACTTTTCACATTTGAGAAAGAAGTGGACGGCAGAAAGCTTAAACCATTTCTCAATAAGAAATTCATTCTCATTCCCGGAAATGTTGAAGAGACCTATTACAAAAAGTTTGTCGCTCCGCTAATTGCTTCCTTTGATGTTTATGCCAAAGGATTTGAGATAAAGACTGCCCAGCACGAACCTAAGCCCGTACTTACCTTTTCTGAGCTTGCAGAAGCCAAAAGTTATGGAAGTCTTTTTGACAAACCAGCTGAGCTGGATGCGTCAGATGACCGGACCCGCATTCTCTTCGAGTTAAGTTTCAGATACGGCACCTATTCTTACAAAGCAGATAAACTCAAACAGGTAAGTGTTTCCCTGGAAAAGCAAAACAATGACTATGTTTTCCACCGCATCAAAAGGGATCCGAATCTGGAGAAACAGTTTATTCAAAACCTGAGCGATTCAGGATTGCTGCTTAAAAATTCAAGGTCCACCCTTGATAAGACAGGTGCGATCAGCTGGCTTAATGCCAACCAGAAAGCACTTAGACAGATCGGTTTCGAGATTGAACAGCTCAATGGCGGCAAAAAGAAATATTTTGTAGGAGAAACAAACATGGATCTTGAGATCACTGAAAATATTGACTGGTTTGATATCAAAGCTGTGATCCGGTTTGGTGAATATGAGATCCCTTTCACCACCATCCGAAAGTATATATTGAAACAGAAGCGAGAGTTCCAATTGCCCAATGGGGAGTATGCGGTCATTCCTGATCATTGGATCACAGAGTATTCGGACCTGTTTGCATTTGCCAATACAGAGAATGAGGTGAAGCTGGATAAAATTCATGTCTCACTCGTCAAAGAACTTAAGGATCAAAACTATGCCCATGTCTCCATGTCCAGGAAGTTAGAGAGGTTGGGTGATTTCGAAGAAATAGACTGTGTGGAACTCCCTCCAAATTTTAAGGGTGATCTCAGACCTTATCAAAAAGCAGGTTTTGACTGGCTTCAATTTCTCAATAAATACAGCTTTGGCGGATGTCTGGCTGATGACATGGGGTTGGGGAAAACGGTACAGACCCTGGCTTTACTTACCAAAGAAAAGTACGATAATACCGGTGCCTCCAACCTGCTGATCATGCCGACTTCTTTGATCTATAACTGGGAGATGGAAGCAGGAAAATTTGCCCCAGACCTGAAAATACTGGTCTATACTGGTACAAACAGGATCAAGGATGCCGAGCAATTCAGCAAATACGATCTGATACTTACAAGCTATGGCATCACCAGGATTGATACGGATATTCTGAGTGACTTTTATTTCAACTACATCATTCTTGATGAATCGCAGGCCATCAAAAATCCGGATTCGATCATTTATAAGTCTGTATGTCAACTCAAATCACGGAGGAAACTGATCCTGACAGGTACACCCATCGAAAACAGTGCCATGGACCTTTGGTCACAAATGTCTTTTGTGAATCCCGGATTGCTAGGAAGCAGCAAATACTTCAAAAAAGAATATCTGATCCCCATTGAAAAGAAAAATGATGAACAGAGAACGAGGAGGCTAAATGCCATCATTAAACCATTTGTACTTAGGAGGATAAAGACACAGGTGGCTACCGAATTACCTGAGAAGATCGAGAATATCAAGTTTTGTAATCTTTCTGATGCGCAAAGGGAATATTATGAACGTGAAAAGAATCACTATCGCAATAATATTCTTGACATGATCGAGCGGGAGGGTATCCAGAAATCTCAGATGATGCTGCTGCAGGGATTGACGAAGCTAAGGCAGATTGCCAATCACCCGATCATGGTAGATGAATCCTACGAGGGGGATTCCGGTAAGCTGGAAGATATTCATTATATGATTTCCAATACGCTCAGTAATGATCACAAAATCCTCATATTCAGCCAGTTTGTAAAGCATCTGAAGATTGTAGAAAAATATTTAAAGGATGAAAATGTTCGGTATTCCTATCTGGATGGATCGGTGAAGGATCGCAAGAGTCAGGTGATGAATTTTCAGGAAAATGATGATGTGAACGTTTTTCTGATCTCTCTTAAAGCCGGAGGTCTCGGACTCAATTTGACAGGTGCTGATTACGTTTTCATTCTGGACCCCTGGTGGAATCCCGCCGCTGAAGCTCAGGCGATTGACAGGGCACATCGGATCGGTCAAAAGAACAAGGTCTTTACCTATAAGTTCATTGCCAAGGATACTGTGGAAGAAAAGATTCTAAAGCTTCAAAATGCAAAACTGAAACTGGCAAAAGATCTTATCACCATAGAAGAAAGCCTTGTGAAACAGTTAAGTAAGTCTGATATCCAGGAATTGCTTTCTTAACATTTTGGTGATCAATATTTGGAACATCACCTATGGGTTTATTTTCCACTGGAGCATTATTTGATCTAAATAATGTTTTGGTAGTTAGAAATCACTACATTGTGTAACAGGGAATGGGGTTTACATGTTGTTAGTAAGAAACCAAATAATTGAATTTAGTCATCAAGTATTTCATATATCTGATATTCTTTTTCGGCCCTTTTTTTTCCATAGGGCAGGACAGGATCGGTTTTCATTTGCCCCAGGGTGAAAAAAGCATTGAAATTCCAATAGAATTATACAGCAATCTGGTAGCAATCCCCGTGACCATTAACGGTTACCTGACGTTGAAATTCATCCTTGACAGTGGCGCTGAATCCATCATACTCACAGAAAAATTGTTTGGTGATTTTCTGGGATTGGAATACAACCGGGTAATAGACATTGCCGGACCGGGCGTGGAGGACTCCCTGAAAGCTTACGTTGCTACAAATATTTATATGTCGTTGCCAGGTGATATCAGAGCCAGAGGGTTAAACATGCTGGTGTTAGAAAATGACTACCTGCAATTGAAGAAAAATTTGGGAGATGAGATATACGGGATCATTGGATATGATGTTTTCAGTCGTTTTGTAGTGGAAATCGATTATGATGAGCGTGTACTGAGACTTCATGATCCCAGGACCTACCGGCCACGCAGAAACTACTCCCGGATCCCACTGGATATCGAATATACCAAGCCATACATTAATACCCAGGTGGTGCAGGGCAATGAGTCCGATTCAGTAAGACTCCTCGTAGATACTGGTGCTAGTCATGCAATCCTGCTCGATGTGGGCAACACGGAAGACATTGTGATGCCCGAAAAATTTATTCAGGTCAGACTTGGAAGGGGTCTCGGAGGAGAAATTCCAGGTAGATTGGGCAGAATGGATGCTTTGGAGTTTTCAGATTTTGAATTCGAAAATATCCTGACATCCATTCCGCTGGAGGGCGTATACATGAAGGCAATCAAAAGAGGCTCACGACATGGCACACTGGGTGGTGAGCTGTTAAGAAGATTCACAGTAATATTTAATTACCAGGATGCCTCTTTATATCTGAGAAAAGGCAGCCAGTATCGTGAAGATTTTGAATTTGATATGAGCGGTCTCACCCTAAACACAGAAGGGGATCAGTCCGATACCCTCATCGTAACCCGTGTGAGAGAGGATACACCCGCCGAGCGTGTGGACATAAGACCTGATGACATCATTCTTTCTGTCAATGGCACTTTCTTTCAAAATACCAATTTATCGGATATCCACACCCTCCTCAGGAAAAGACCTGGCAAGCGCATCCGCCTGGTCATCTTACGAGATGGAGAGAGAATTGTCAGGAAATTCCGACTTGAAAGAATGATCTGATTCATATGGCTCACATAATAATTATTGGGGGAGGAATTTCGGGATTGATCAATTCGATCCTGCTTTCTCGGGCAGGTTTTGATGTGATGCTTCTTGAAAAGTATAGTTACCCTTTACACAGGGTCTGCGGTGAATATATTTCCAAAGAGGTGATACCGTTCCTTCGTCGGCATGAGTTGTATCCTAATCAGCACAGACCTTCTGATATCGATCAACTGGAAATCACCACTCTGAAGGGTGAAGTGCTACGCAAATCATTGGATCTGGGAGGTTTTGGGCTTAGCAGGTACGCCTTTGATCATTTTCTGGCAGAAAAAGCCATAGAATCAGGTGTCCTGATTCATGAAAATACAGTGGTGAAAGGGGTGAAAAAACAAGCATTGGGATTTCTTGTCGAAACAGCGACAAAATCATATCAGACTGACCTGATCATAGGAGCACAGGGCAAGAGGTCAGCCATTGATAAACATTTGGAGAGATCCTACATTGACAAAAGATCACCGTATGTAGGGGTAAAATATCATCTCAGAGGCCCTCTTAAACCAGAGGTAATTTCATTACACAATTTCGAAGGGGGATATTGCGGTATCAACCAGATAGAGGATGATAAGTTTAACCTTTGTTATCTGATCCATCGGGATCAGGTGCGAAAAATGGGAAGTATCTCTGCCTGCGAGAACGAACTATTATCCGAAAATCCACATTTGAACAAGGTATTTGAAACGTCTGAATTTCTTTTCAGGGATCCTTTAGTCATCAATGAGGTTTCGTTCTCCATCAAAGGCCTGTCGAAGGATGGCGTTCTATTTTCGGGGGATGCTGCCGGTACGATAGCACCTTTCAGTGGAAATGGTATGGCTATGGCAATCAAGTCAGCTAAATATTTATCCGAATCGATCATACAAAACTGGAATGCGTCCGGTCCTGATCATGCCCGGATCTTTAAATCTTATAGCAGGAACTGGAACACTGAATTTGCCGGACGCATTTCAAGAGGCCAGAAAATCCAGCGGTTATTTGGTCATCCCATGGTTTCACAATGGTCCGTAAGATCGGGGAAGACCTTTCCCTTCTTTGTTAATCCTATAATAAAAATGACACATGGGCAACCCTTTAGTTGAGAAATGGTTGTATATGTCTAATATGACGTTCATCTCAATATAATTAATTTCCCTTAATGCCAGGATTTATTACTTCCATTGGGACCGCTGTACCTCCCTATCGTGCCACTCAAAAGGAATACATGGAGTTTATGTTAAGCCATCTGACCCTGACCAGCAGAAAAAGTAAAGAACTCCAGATTCTATATCGTGCCAGTGGTATCCAGTTCAGGCACAGTGTGATGGCAGAATATCAATTTGAAATGGACTTCTTTCCAGAACCTGGCTCAAATAAATCATTTCCGAATGTCAATTCGAGATTGGCCATATATGATAAGGAATCCATCAAACTGTGTGTGGAAGCTGCCAGAGTCTGTCTGGATAAGTCCGGATTGGCATACAATGAGATCACACATCTGATCGTGGTCAGTTGTACAGGAATGAGAGCTCCGGGTAATGATATTTCCTTGATTGAACAGCTGGGACTTAATAGCCATGTGGAGCGAACAGCTATTAATTTTATGGGTTGTTACGGAAGCTTCAACGCCTTGAAGGTGGCCAATCACATTGTAGGACATCAGCCGGAAGCCAAGGTACTCATTGTTTCAGTTGAGCTCTGTACGCTCCATTTGCAAAATCTGTCGGATACAGATAATCTTTTGGCTAATTCGCTTTTTAGTGACGGATCCGGCGCGGTATTGGTAGAAGGCATACCCCGGAAACAAAGCTTTGAACTTGTCAATTTTCACAGTGACCTCTCTCTGAGTGCAAAAAAAGAGATGGAATGGGACATCAGCGACTCGGGATTCCTGATGACCCTTTCGATGAATATTCCTGGGATCATTAAGAAGGAGATCAATGGGCTTACCATGCGTTTGCTCAACAAAATAAGGATGAACATAGATGAAATTGATTTTTTTGCTATCCATCCCGGGGGAAGAAGGATACTGGAGGTGATCCAGCAAGAGTTGGGATTTCCGGAGGAGAAGAATAAATACTCTCATCATGTCCTGAGAAATTTTGGCAATATGTCTTCCAGTACGATCTTATTCGTTTTTAATGAATTACTTCAGCAGGTAACGGCAGCGGACCACAACAAAAATGTGCTTTCATTCGCGTTTGGTCCCGGGCTCACCATGGAAAGTGCTTTACTAAGGGTCAACCATTCCTGAAAGATGAACAGCAGGCGATCCAACGAACCTGAGCTCATGGATGATCTGGACTACCAGGGATCAGACCTGAAAACCACACTTGGGGAATTGGATTTTATCAACCGATGGTTAGGTGGCGAAAAGATCTCACTTTGTGCCATGAAAAAATTAGACCGGCATAAGAAGATAAATTCAGTGGCGGATCTGGGTTGTGGCAGCGGGAAGATTCTTCAAAAGATCAGGGAGAAATATCCTTTGATAGCCTGTACAGGGATCGATGCCAATCCTCACATCATCGATCATGCGAAAGCCATACACCCTGAAATTAATTTTAAATGTCAGAACATACTCGATCCCTCTTTTTCTACTGACACGTACGACGTGATCCACTGTTGTCTTTTTTTACATCACTTTACGGACGAGGAGCTGATTGCTCTTTTTAGTATTTTTAAGCAGCAAGCCAACGTTGGAATTATTGTCAATGATCTTCACCGCCATCCACTGGCCTACTGGTCCATAGCTTTGTTGACCGGGCTTTTTTCCAAATCAAAGCTTGTGAAAAATGATGCACGTTTGTCAGTCTCGCGTGGCTTCAAAAGAAGTGAACTGGCGATAATCTTGAAAGAAGCAGATATCAAATCATATGATCTAAGCTGGAGATGGGCTTTTCGTTGGGAACTGATCATTTATGCATGAAGGATTGTTTGGTATGACATGCAGTTGATTATGCGCGGATCAATCTTTCGTTCCATTTCTAAAAAACCAAAACCCTGATACTATATCTTTACAATTTATGAGTGAAGAAAAAAAGCTGTTTTTGCTGGATGCCATGGCCCTGATCTACCGGGCGCATTTTGCCTTAAGCAGAAACCCGAATCCGATCAAGAACTCTAAGGGGATCAACACAGGCTCCATCATGGGGTTTACCAATTCCTTCCTGGAAATCGTGACGAAAGAGAAGCCTAGCCATATTGGTGTGGCGTTTGACACCGAGGCTCCTACTTTTCGGCATGAAGAGTTTAAGGAATATAAAGCAACCCGGCAGTCGCAGCCGGAAGATATCCAGGTGGCAATCCCATATTGTAAAAAGTTATTGAAGGGGTTCAATATCCCAATCCTTGAGGTAGATGGGTATGAAGCAGATGATCTGATAGGCACACTTGCAAAAAAGGCCTCAAAAAAAGGGTATAGGGTGTATATGATGACGCCTGATAAGGACTTTGCTCAGCTGGTGGATGAGAATATCTTTCTCTACAAACCGGCATATATGGGCAATTCGGTGGATATTCTGGGCATTCCTGAGGTTCTCAAAAAATTTGACATAGATAAGGTGGAGCAGGTCATTGACGTACTGGGATTGAAAGGGGATTCTGTAGATAACATTCCGGGAGTGCCGGGAGTAGGTGATAAAACGGCCAGCAAACTACTAAAGGAGTATGGTTCGGTCGAAAACATTGTCGCAAATGTGGACGAGCTAAAGGGATCGCTTAAGTCAAAAATTGAGGAATTCGGGGAGCAGGGAATTTTTTCAAAGAAGCTGGCGACTATCAATACAGAATCCCCCATCGAGTTTGACGAGGAGATGCTGAGGAGTAAAGAACCCGATCGCGAATATCTTACTTCTCTTTTTGAGGAGCTCGAATTCAGGACCATTGCCAAAAGGGTTTTTGGTGACGAGCACGCCGCTGAGCAGTCCGGTCAGCTCGGATTGTTTGGTAGTGAAAATGTAAAAACCAACGAACTTATTCAGAAAGATACACTGGGGGATGTAAAGCACAACTATCAACTGATTAATACTAAGGAGGAGCGGGAGGCGCTGATCAAAAAACTCAAAGCCGAGAAGTTATTTTGCTTCGACACGGAAACCACCAGCCTGGAGCCGGTTGAAGCCGACCTGGCAGGGATTGCCTTCAGCGTAAAAAAAAATGAAGCATTCTATGTGCCTTTTCCAGAGGAGAAATCAGCCATTCAGGAGCAAATAGAAGAGTTTAGAGAGCTGTTTGAATGCGAAAAGATTGAAAAGGTAGGTCAGAACCTGAAGTATGACATCCAGGTTTTAAAGAATTATGGAGTAACCGTCAAAGGAAAGATCTTCGATACGATGCTTGCCCATTACCTCATTGATCCGGAAACTGGTCATGGTATGGATGTGCTGGCTGAAAACTATTTGAATTATAAACCTATCTCTTATGCTTCATTGGCGGGTTCCGGACGAAAAGAGAAAAAGATCTCTGAACTCGACGTCGAAGATGTAAAGGAGTATGCCTGTGAGGATGCGGATATCACGCTACAGCTGAAGGGAAAGCTGGAGCCGGAAATCAAAGAATTAAAGTTAGAAAAGCTGCTCCATGAGGTGGAAGAGCCCTTGTCTTTTGTGCTGGCCGATATGGAATATGAAGGGGTGAGGATCGATGAGTCTGTGCTGAAGGAAATGTCCGGCGAACTGGATAAGGCCAGTGCTGAAACACAGAAAGAGATCTATGAGATTGCCGGAGAGTCTTTCAACATCGGGTCTCCTAGGCAGCTGGGTGATATTCTTTTTGATAAACTCAAGCTGGCTGAAAAGCCAAAAAAGACGAAGTCGGGACAGTATGCCACTGGGGAGGACATCCTGTCAAAATTGGCGAATGAGCATGAAATAGCCTCAAAGATCCTGGACTTCAGGGAGTATCAGAAACTGAAGTCTACCTATGTGGATGCTCTTCCCAAGATGGTCAGTAAGGTGGATAATAAAATTCACACTGATTACAGGCAGACGATCGCCGCAACCGGCCGCTTAAGCTCTAACAATCCTAACCTGCAGAATATACCGATCAGGACCGAGAAGGGAAGGGAGATTCGAAGAGCGTTTATCCCGAGTTCAGACGATTACCTTTTGCTCTCTGCAGATTATTCCCAAATTGAACTGAGGATCATCGCATCTTTTTCAAAAGATGAAAGTATGATCATGGCATTTAAAGATGGAGTGGATATCCATGCCAATACGGCCAGTAAGGTTTTCAAGGTACCGATTGATGAAGTGGATGCTAACATGAGAAGAAAAGCAAAAGAGGTCAACTTTGGGATCATCTATGGGATTTCTGCTTTCGGACTTTCTCAAAACTTAAACATTCCCCGATCCGAGGCCAGTGAGATCATCGAAGCCTACTTCAAGGAATTTCCTGCCATAAAATCTTACATGGATAATATCATCGAAAAAGCCAGGAAGCAGGAATTTGTAGAAACTATCCTGGGGAGAAGAAGATATTTGCGGGATATCAATTCCAGAAATTATACCATGCGGGGGTTTGCTGAGAGAAATGCCATCAATGCCCCCATCCAGGGCAGCGCTGCTGATATGATCAAGCTGGCCATGATCCATATTCACGACTGGATGAAAAAGGAAAAACTAAAGTCAAAAATGATCATGCAGGTTCATGATGAACTTGTTTTTGACGCCCATAAAGATGAGTTAGACCTTCTTTCAAAAAAAGTTGAACATTTTATGAAACGTGCGATCGATCTTGACGTCCCAATGGAGATTGGCATTGGCCATGGACCAAACTGGCTCGAAGCACACTAAGGACATTTATGGAAACAATACCCTCTCTATCAGATATCAAAAGGGCTCACCAACGGATTCATCAGTACATTCTGAGAACGCCGGTGCTTACTTCAAATTCAATTGATGAAATGACCGGTGCCAGGGTTTTCTTCAAATGTGAGAACTTCCAGAAAGTAGGATCATTTAAAATGAGGGGAGCATCCAACATGATCTTTGGGTTCAGACCGGAGGAGCGTGTTCAGGGTTTTGCTACCCATTCGTCCGGAAATCATGCGCAGGCAGTCGCCCTCGCTTCCAAGCTGGCCGACTCTAAAGCTTATGTAGTGATGCCAAAGGATTCTACCAATGTAAAGGTAAATGCCGTCAAGGATTACGGAGCTGAGATCATTTTTTGTGAACCCAATGAAAAATCCAGACAGGATACCTGCGATGAAGTCATTGAAAAAACAGGAGCTGTGTTCATACATCCCTTTGACGACTACCGGATCATAGCTGGCCAGGCAACCGCCGCCAAAGAGTTGATCGAAGAGGTCGAAGATCTGGATATTGTCATGACGCCGGTGGGCGGAGGAGGACTTTCTTCCGGAACCTGTCTGGCTGCAAAATACCTTGACCCGGGCATACGAGTGATACTGGGCGAGCCAAAAAATGTAGATGATACTTATCGCTCAGTAGCCAAAGGGGAGATCCAGCCACTTAACGCGAAACCAACAATTGCCGACGGATTGAGGACGACCGTTGGAGAAAAGAATTTTGATATCATCAAATCCACAGTAGAAGATGTGATCACTGTTACCGAGAAAGAAATTGTGGATGCTATGCATTTAGTCTGGGAGAGGATGAAGATAATCATTGAACCTTCCTCCGCCGTTCCACTGGCAGCTGTCCTAAAGAACAGGGAAGTGTTCACAAATAAGCGCATCGGGATCATTTTCACCGGGGGCAATGTGGACCTTGTAAATCTCCCGTTTTCCAAACATTGATAGGTCTCCCGTGAAGAAGAAAGTATTCGTTGTTGCGAATCCGGGATCCGGACATAAAAAGATCGAGGAAGTCTTACGAGAACTTGTGGATTATGCGAGTTCAAAAGATTACGATTATGATGTCTTCCTGACCACAAAGAGCAGAAATGCTACCAGGACCATAACAGAAAACATGGACACAAGCCACTCCGACCTGGTCATCCTGGGGGGAGACGGTACCGTGAATGAAGCCATCAATGGATTGAAGCTAAAAAAGCCCGTTGGAATAATTCCTTGCGGCTCAGCCAATGATTTTTGTAAGAATATCCCCATCGGTGAATCCATAGAGGAACAAATCCATACGGCGATCAATGGGAAGAAGATTCAAATTGATCTTGGGGTATGTAATGACCGGAAATTTATCAATGGAGTAGGTATTGGTTTTGATGGCCAGATCGTCTATGAGATCCTTCACTCAGATAGAAAAATAAAAGGTCCCCTGAAGTATTATTATCATGTGCTGAGGACGCTGGCCAGCTACCGCTCAAAAGAGACTTCATATCACCTGAATGGCCAAACTGAAAAAGAAAAACTCTTTCTGTTAACCATTGCCAACGGGACAACCTTCGGAGGAGGATTTAAACTCAATCCGGGAGCAAAAATAGATGATGGATTGCTGGATATTTGCCTGATCAGGAAGATCAACCCGTTTTTGAGGTTTATAAATGTTCCACGACTTCAATCAGGGTCACACATCAGGCTGAAAAGAGTCTCAATTCATCAGACTACCGAAATCAACATTGACGAACAATCAAATCTGCATGCACATATGGATGGAGAATACATCGGTTCGCCGCCATTTGCAATCAAGATACTACCAGATGCTTTGACCATCCGGGTCAAAGATTCAGACCGTTTTTGACTTCCTCATTCTGAGGAAATAATAACCGATGGCAAAAATGATTAGCAGGATGGAAATCAACTGGGAGTGAGAAAGTATGCCCTCAATCACATAACCTCTTCTTACATCACCCCGAAATATTTCGATGATACTTCGGCCGGAAGCATACAGGATTACATAAACAAAGAATAACGTTCCTGTCAACCGGTCATGCCTTTTGAGCATATAAAGCAATACCAGAATGCTTCCGATAAGAGTGGCTTCATATAGTTGGGTTGGGTGAAGGGCGGTATTTAATGGTTCCGCCTGTGACTCCGGATCAGAAAAAGTGACGCCCAAAAAACTTTCTGTCGGCACACCATAGCAGCATCCGGCGAAAAAGCACCCGAGTCGTCCACAAAAATGAATGATACAGGCTGTGATTGCCAGCCGGTCCATCATTGGCCACACCGGCCATTTCTCTTTTCTGAAATACCAGATGGTAGCTGGTATGGCAAAAAGCAGGGAACCATAAAAAACGAACCCGGTCCTGAAATTCTTAAACATGTTGGACGGAGGATTGAAGTAGTATTCTGGCTTTTCAAGGTAAAAAAAGAATTTTCCTCCAATGAATGCCGCCAGGATCACAATGATGGCCAGATTCTGGATTTTGTCTTTCGGGATCCCTAATTCCTTTTTTACCGTGTGGGACATGTACAAATACCCAAATACAGCACCTATCATGATCATGAAACCGTAGGTGTGAATGGTGAAGTTGCCGATAGTAAATAGTTCCGGATGCATGGGGTAAAAATACTTGAATGTAAAATTAACAGATCATTTGAAAGGATTATTTTCAGTCTGCTGACTGCTGTCGTATACACGTATGGCAATCACGTCAGCTTCGGCGGTAACAGATCCATCCACAATTACTTTGCAGGTTAAGGTTGTTTTCCTGTTTTTCACCTCAGTGACTCCGGCCCTCAGTTCTATGGGTTTATTATTAGGTGTGGGTTTAAGGTATTTAATGGTAAGTGTACCCGTGGCATAGCGATAGATTGGCTCAGAATCCAGTGACCGGCTCTCTCTTTTGTATGCATCCGCCATGGCTGTGCCCATGCAATGACAATCCACCAAAGTAGCCAGGATACCACCATTCAACAGGTTGGGCCAGCCCTGGTATTTTTTTTCAGAAACCCATCGACAAACAGATTCCTCACCCTCCCAGTGGCTTTTGATCTGAAGCCCTTCTTCATTGTGGATGCCACAACCAAAACAAATGTTTTCCGGCATATGATCCTGGAAGTAAATTGGATTTTCCATAATAATTGTTAGATTCTCTCACAAAGGAATACAAAAATGATACATGTTTTAGACTTGAAATTTTTAGGATTTGATCAGGCCATTGCCGCATTCCTGATAGAGACCGGGGATGGTCCCGTGCTCATCGAAACCGGACCTTATTCTACTTTTGGCAACCTGTCTGATCAGGTAAAAATGGCCGGATTTGACATTGATGATATCAAGCATGTGCTGCTTACACACATTCACCTGGATCACGCGGGAGCTGCCTGGGCTCTTGCGAAAAAAGGAGCTGCCATTTATGTACACCCTTTTGGTGCCGGCCATCTTCAGCACCCGTTGAAGCTCATGGAATCTGCCAAACGCATCTATGGGGATCAAATGGATTACCTGTGGGGAGATATGAAAGATATCCTTCATACCCACATCCATACTCCAGAAGATGAGCAGGTAATTGACATTGGTGGAGTGGAGTTTCAGGCTTTATATACTCCAGGTCATGCCAAACATCACATTGCCTGGAAGCTCAGGGATACTCTTTTTTCAGGAGATGTAGCCGGTGTGAAGATTGGCGAGGGTCCGGTAGTACCTCCCTGCCCGCCCCCGGACATCAATCTGGAAGACTGGAACAGATCCATTGATTTGATACTGGAATCAAATATCAACGAGATTTACCTGACCCATTTTGGACCCATTCAAGATATCAACGCGCACTTTGAGCAGCTGAGGACAATGCTCAATGACTGGGGGCTGTGGATCAAGAAAAGATGGGAAGCCGGAGAAACTGTGGATGAAATGACGCCAAAATTCTCTGAATACACTGAAAAGCAACTCAGGGATCTGGGCGTGGATGATCTCGGTGTGAAACAATATGAAGCGGCCAATCCTTCCTGGATGAGTGTCGCCGGGCTATCAAGGTATTGGAAAAAGAAAACTGAATCAGCAGAAAAATAGCAGGAACAATCATGGATTTAGCTTAGTTGTATGTATGTACATATAAAATAGGATATGAGATCTGTAAAAAATATACACACATCCATTTATGCGCCGATTGATGATCTGGAAACCTACAGGCCCATGCCGACCCGAAGTATCCGGCATCTTGACCCGTTTTTATTCCTCAATCATCATGGCCCTCAGATCTATCCACCCAACAACAATGGGCTTCCTTTTGGCCCGCATCCGCACCGGGGATTTGAGACGCTTACGTATATTTTCAAAGGCGATATCACGCACTGGGATTCCAGTGGAAGTAAAAGTGTGATCAAAGAAGGGGGAGTGCAATGGATGACTGCAGGAAGTGGATTGATACATTCGGAAATTTCCTCCGAACAGTTTAAAAAAGAGGGCGGGGAAGAGGAGGTCATCCAGCTGTGGATGAATCTTCCGGCAAAGCATAAGATGACTTCTCCGAAGTATCATGGCCTGACGAAGGATGAGATTAAACATATTTCCGAAGCTGAAGGGAAAGTAAAAATCCATCTGATATCCGGAGAATGGAATGGAGAGAAGGGACCGCACGAATCCATCAGTGGTTTGACGATGACCAGCATAGACATGCAGGCAGGATCTTCCTTCAAGATTGAGGTGCCGGATGATCACCAGGTGTTATTTTATGTGGTGAAAGGACTTGTAAAAGCCAATGGTAGTGAGGCAAAGACACATGAACTGGTAGAGTTTGAACTTGAGCCAGGAAATCTCGAGTTGGAAGCTGATGAAGATACTCGGCTTATATTCGGACATGGGAAGCCATTCAACGAACCTATCGTTGCGCAAGGCCCTTTCGTCATGAATTCTCAGGAAGAGATCATGGCAGCCTTTCAGGATTACCAGGCAGGTAAGATGGGCAGCTGGGAAGGGTGATCCTTTACATTCTGATTATTGGGGCAAACTATTTTCCAATCAATGATTTGTGACCATAGAGTCTAAGCAGGAAAGAATCTGGCTATTTTCTCCCGGGCAGAGTCAATAACTTAACAATTTGAGTTTCATTAATTTCTTTTGTAGATGCAATCTCAAGGCTTCTCATGGTTTTCCCGCTACCCTGAAGTAAAGCGATTTCCTCTTTTGAAAAGCCTTTGATTGAAAATCCCAGATTTACATGTGATTTCAGCGCCACAAAATAGTACTTTCCGTCCGCATAAGATGGAACTCCCCACTTCATTTCCTCTTTGATTTCGGGGAATGTCTTAAAAATGATTTCCCTGAGCTTTTCACAAATTTCTTTTTGAGGAGATTTTTGCCCTGCTATATATGTATCCACTTTTTGGTTTCTCATTGCAATAATGTCAATAGTTGAGCTCAGCCCAAAGTCCGTGTGTTTCAATATCTACCGCATAAGTCCATCTTGTTCCCCATCTTTTACCTGATGCAACATAGAGGGTGGTTTGTTGAGGGAGCTCATCTGCAGTGTGACAGAGGTCCCGATGCAGCGAAGATCAAAGCTTAGAGAGCTGACAATGGTTTCAACAAATACATGACCCTGCTCATACCATAAGGAGGCATCATTACAATTGAGGTTTAAAGTTTCTTAAAGCTGGGGACTTTCATTCCATTGTACATATTTTCTCCAGTTGTGCTGCTCCTTGAATCCTAACACTTCACGGATCTTTCGATTGGAGAATAAGGCTTCATGCTCTTCCAGTTTGCGGCTTAAGGGCACGCCGGGAAAAAATTGTTCAGCCAGTTGATTGCTGGGGATCACAGCGCCATTGTGATCGTTTCCGGCATTGAATATCTGAAATCCCAGTCCGTCTTTTTTCAGACATAGATCCACAATTTGTCCCAAATCCCTGGCATCGATGTAGCAGAAGGCGTTCCTTCGTCGAACCTCAGGGTGCTCAAGATAATATGGAAATAATTCTGCGTATTCATGGGGTTCGATCACATTGCCGATACGGAGAGCATAGATATCAACACCTGATCGTCGCTGAAAGGTACGAGCTGTCTTCTCATTGACTACCTTCGACAACCCGTAGCTATCCATTGGGTTCACATCGTAGTCTTCTTCCAGCGGCAGCACATTTGGATCCGTTTTACCATCGGAGAAGCAGATGCCATAGGTCGTCTCTGATGAAGCTATGATGATCTTTTTAATGCCCAATTTTACGGCAGCCTCGATCACATTATAAGTTCCTACCGTGTTGACCCGGAATGTTTCATTGTCCGTTTTGATCAAGATCCTTGGAACTGCTGCAAAATGCACCACAGCATCAAATGTGGGTGTACCACTTCCGGCTTCCAGCTCATCCAACCCTGAATAGGAATTCATCACGTCAAACATTTGTCCTGAATCGGTAATGTCAGCCGTCAGATTGTCAACGTGAGGATGATCCAGGGGCACAAGGTCCACGTTCATTACCCGGTATCCCTGGTCCAGCAGATAGGGAACTACATGTTTTCCGGCTTTTCCTGATCCTCCGGTAAAAAGTACCCGCTTTTTAGCCATAATTCTTTCATTTAGATTTTTTCAAAAACTGATAAATATCACTACTCAATCTAATGAAATTGATTGATAACAATCATGGTTTGAATTAACCAGTATCATAGGCAGTAAGTGTATACCACGGTACCTTTCTCATCTTAAACAAATGGTCTGAACGATACCCGTACGAAATGAGTACCAAAATTTTCGGTAGGTGATTGCAGGCAACCATTAAAAAACAACGATTACTCAAATGAAAAAGATACTGGTCCCAACTGATTTTTCGGAATGCGCCAGGATCGCTTCCGAAACAGCCATCGAAATGGCAAAAAAGAATGGTGCGGAGATAGTTTTCCTTCATTACATGTCCATACCGGTGGATTGGATCCATCTGCAGCATGCGTCAGACAAAATGTATCCCGATGTGAATAAACGGGCCAAACAGGCGACCCATAAGCTGGATGCTCTGGTTGAACTTGCAGAGAAAAGCAAGGTAAAAGCGAAACATCACATCGCTTACAATGAGGAGGCCTTTAACACAGAAAAAGATATTGAAACTTTCAATATTGATTTTGTTGTGATGGGTTCTCAGGGGGCCAGAGGGCTGAAAGAGTTCTTTTTAGGTTCAAATGCTCAGCGGACAATCAGGCAATCGAGTGTTCCGGTATTGGTGGTAAAACACAGCTTTGATGAAACTGAGAAAGCAAATATCGTTTTTGTTTCAGATTATGATGAAGACCTGCTTCCTGGTTTCAAAAAGATCGTTGAATTTGCCCGGTTAATGAAGGCAAATATTCAGCTTTTATACGTGAATACCCCAGATGAATTTCAGGATACGTGGACCATCCAGGCGAAAATGGACAAATTCAGATCCCTGATCAAAAAGGGTAAAGTAGATACCTGTGTAATAGATGCCTATGACTTTGAAGAGGGCCTTAGCAGGTATATCAAGGGAGTGAAAGGCACAATCGTAGCCATGGTGACCCATCACACAGGCATATTCAACAGAGATATAAAAGCCGAAAGAGTAGCGAATCATCTTGAAACCCCTTTTTTCAATGTAAAGGATTAAAATGATCGGTTAAATCTCTTTTTGCGATCTTAAGTATTTACTTCAGGTCATTCATGTTTTTGGGGCGGTTTTTAAATTCCGCCTCATCATGTCTTCTCCTTTCATCAAGAGAGAATTTTCCGCCTCCGAATATGGAGAAGAATATCAGTAGCAGTAAAACGAGTATGGATATTTCCAGCTCGAAATAGTTGCCTACCGACATGAAGCCTGTCGGGAAATTCACAAATACCACGGCACCGATCAGAACCGGGATCTGGATCAGGCAGGCAGTCCTGGTATAATATCCAAGAAAGATCAGCGGTCCGCCAAGTAAGTGGGCGAACATGACGTAGTGGGCAGCCATGGCTGACATATAAGCCAGGTTCATGGACATTTCCCGCAGCTGATCCAGATTGTTGACAAAATGAATCCCCTTATAGGTAATAAAGGCTCCAAGTACAATTCGGAAGATCACAAACCAACTGAGTCGGTGGGTGTCTCCCCAGTGTTCGATTCTTGTAATTAAATTCATGCTCATCATTTTTGGTTAACAATAATTTACCAAAAAATCATGACTCAGACAAAAAGGGCTGCCTGCACAGGCAACCCTTAGATGAACCAAAAATCCTTAGATCGTTTATTCGGCTTTCCTCAGATAGACATCACCGCTGATACTGCTGATATTGAATTCTATACCACCGCCATTGAGTATGGCTTCAAATTTTGATCCTATTCCACTGGGAGATGCCCAATTGAAATGGAAAGGCACCTGGGGTGGATGGGGTGAGTCCGGCACTACCACCACAACACTTTTCTTATTTTCACGACGCACTTCTTCATCCATCCCTTTTTCCATTTCTTTCATGGCCCTGGCTGTTTCCTTTTCAACCTGAACCATGGCTTTTTCTAATTTTTCATGGACATCTACCAGCACATCCACATCTATATCTGAATGGGCAATACTTCGCTCCGTCTTTTTTACTTTGAGATCAAGGTCAGTAAAGACTTCACCAGAGATAGAGCTGATTGAGAAAGATCCTTTGTCGGACGGAGAAAGTGTCAGATCAATGTCACCGCTGATGCTATTGATCGAGCTTGGCAGTTTTTGATTTAATGAAGTAAAGATGATCTCAATATTGCCTGACATGGTTTTGGCAACGATTGGTCCTGTGACCCTATCAATTACAATATCACCACTTTGGCTCGTCACCTCTACTTCATTTGTCATGCCCTTCACCCTGATATCACTGTGGTTGAAAGAGTCTCCCGCCACCTTGATCTTAATGCTGTTGGGAACTTTAAAAGTATAATTGGCTTCCCTTGATCGCTGAACAGCGGGTGTCAGATGGATTTCACTCCCTTTAAATTCATAGTTAAGACCAACCTGGGTATTTTCAGCAGCCATGTCTGAAAGTGATCGAAGGCCATCGGCTCTTTCGGGTTTTGCTTCATAATTTTCCGAAGAAATTTCTATATCTGTTCTGTTGCTCCCCTCTATCACAATGTCGGAAGTAAATCCAGAAAGGATTAGCCTTGTCTCAGGGAGAGATCCTTTAGGTCTTATAATATGTTTGGTTGTTGAACCAGTGATTTTTTCTTCTTTCTCGGATTGCCCAAACAATCCCCAGTTTGTTACCAAAAGGAAGATTAAGATAATAATTGTTTTCATCGCATTTTCAGTTGTTGTCCTTAAATCAATATTTTAATGGCTGTTTCAGCCTGTTGTTTTACTTCGGGAATTACCTGGTCACTCTCGATCATTTTTTTCAGGGGATCGACCGCAGCCTTTTCTTTGGCATCTACGAGGATACGTATCAGGGCGATCTGGATGAGCGGGTCCTCCTGCACCTCCAGCGATTGGACCAGTTCATTCCTCACCAGTTGATTATCAGCAAACTTTTCAAGCGCCTGGATCGCCTCGTACCGTACGTTCGCGCTTTCATCGGTATTCACGGTCTGAATGAGTGTCATGATCAGTCTTTCGCTGGACCTGGCCGGGCTTTCTCCGATTTGATTGACTGCCAGAATCCGTTCACTGGCTGAGTGTGTTTTTAAGGCGCTGGTTAATGTTACTTCATGTAGTTCTGCTATTTGCTCCTGCAACGCAGCTATCTGTTCCTCATTTCCACTGCTTACTTTCCCCAGCCAGAAACCAAGGAGCAGGATACCAATGGAAGCCGCGATCTGCAGCCAGCGAGCAGATTGGCTGCCTCCGGAATTTAATTTTTCCTCCCTGACCGCTGCATCAACCGCCCATCGGATGTGCGATGGCGTAGCTTTTTCAGGTGCTTCTGCCATAAGCTGCAACACTTCAGCCAGTTCATTTTTCAAGGACTTACAGTCCTCGCAGCTGCTCAGATGCGTTTCATCGTCCCGGTTGATCTTACCTGTTTCCAGGTATTCAATTAATTTTTCTTCTTTAATATGCATGGCTATGCTTCCAATTGTTCAAAATATATTTCTCTGAGCTGCTTAATGGTCCGGTGAACCTGCACCTTTACTGCGGCAACAGATGTAGACCGGATCTCTGCGATTTGTTCATATTTCAATCCCTGAAATTTGCTCATCACTATCAATTCTTTTTTGTCATCGGGCAATTTGTCAATGGCCTGATACAGCCTGTTTTCATCTTCGGTCCTGTCCTCGGATTCCTGCACGATGTCAGGTAGGTGTTCCTTATGCTCCATCCTGGACCAGGTCACCTTCATTTTCTTGAAATGATCTTTCACAAGATTTCTCGCGATTTGAAAGACCCATGTCTCAAAGGATCTGTTTTTCTGATAAGAGCCCCTGTACTTCATGACCCTGATGAACACATTTTGTGTCAGGTCTGCACTTTCACCGATATCTGAAGTGGATCTGATGAAATAGTTGTAGATCCGCTGGTGGTACCGGTCATATAAAATTCCAAGTTTGTCAAGGTTTCCCCTTTTCACAGCTGACATCAGCTGCTCATCACTCGTTTCCAATATCAAATTGCGTTCAAATGGTCAATTTGATGAAGTTACCTCACACAAGGAGGAAGGTTACATTCCTACCTGAAAATTATTGATGAGAAATTCTAATGATCTGCCTTTGATTACCCACTTGCAAAATGTAGATCCCGTTTTTGAGGGTGGAGGTATCAATTTTCAGTGCATGGCCATTGATCGAATTGCTTAGGATAAGGTTACCGGAAAGATCATATATTTTGAAATCCGAATATTCAGTGTCCGGCATTTCAATCATAATATGTTTATCCGCAGGGTTTGGATAAATTTTCACACTGGTCGCTCCACGCCCGTGAATCATGACAGGACCAAAATATTCAAACTTTCCATCGAAATCAGTTTGTTTCAATCTGTAGTAAGAGGTTCCTCTAAATGGGTTCATATCTTTTAATGAATAGTCGGTCTCGGAATCAGAGTCTCCTGCACCGTCAATTTTTGCTACCTCCTGCCAATGGATGCCATCTGATGATTTTTCAACAGTGAAGAAATCATTATTTGTCTCGCTGGCTACTTTCCAGGAGACCACAACGTATTGGTCTATCGCCTTTGCGGTGAATTCGATTAACTCTATGGGTAAGGGAGTAGCAGTATTGGTTGATCCAATGGTAATAAATCTCCTGGAGCCGGAAGGTATCATTGTTTGTGAGATGCCAGCGATCGTCAATGTGTTTGAATTTACTATAAAAGTCAGGCCATCTGACACACCAAAGATTAGCCCATCAGTAAAATCGCTATCAGAATCAACCATAAGTACAAGGTCGTTTGGATCGACCGCCCCTATATCAGAAAAAGCGTCAAGTGTAATATCCAGGTTGAAGGAACCGGAAAAGTTTGTTTTTTGAATCAACCATTCCCTGTCTATTCGGCTAAAAACACCAGCAGGCCATTCCCCATATTCCAGACCGGAATCATATAATGGGGATCCATTATGGCCAATCATCAAAAAACTTCTGTCGGAGCCAAAGTCTGTTCTTAGTGCTGTGTTGGATACATTATCTACTGCCAATGTCTGCAGGTACACCCTAACACTGTCGTCCTGCGAATGGGATTGTTTCTGTAGCAAAGAGGAAATATCATCCCTGCCAATACCTGTGAGTTCATTGTCATGCCCATTGTTTAGCGAGGCATCCCAGATGACAGTACCAAGACTGTTCAGGTAGTCACCCTCGTGGATGCCGTCACTATTCGGCGACTCCAGTTGAGTTCCGTTGTTATTCGTATTTTTCGACAAATTGATTCCATACTTCAGGGCAAGGTATGATTCTAGTGTCTGCAGCTGAGTAGGAGTAAATGTCTGATTACTGAAGTAAATGATTTCGGAAATTTCTCCTCCATAGTAGTTATTATTTGTATTGGAATTAAAGGCATCAGCTTCTGACCCATCACCGATGATCCCGAATCTCGTAAGGGATGTTCCCAGTGTTGCGCCATTAGCAAGGTTGTTGTTCAGGTAATCTCTTCTGCCATCTATTCTTATTTCAGTATCTGCAGTAACTGAATTATTATAGCTGGCAATGCCAAGTCTTGGCAGATCATTGTTCAGGCCATTAGTACCTCCGTCCAGATCATAAATCGTCCCTGAGCTGGTGAAGGAAAACCTGAGCCCGCCATTTCCCTTGACGCTAAAATTGAAATATTCACTTCGATCAAAATCCAGGAAAGCCCAGTTATCATTGGTTCCGCCAGTCACTGTGGTCTTGAATATCACGAGGGTTAGCACCTGATTAAGCGACCCTGTGCCTGTGTAGCTGATTTGTGAAATGGGCAGATAATCATCCACGTCATCAAAGGAGATCCCCGGATTATAATTGATCTGATTAGTTGAATACGCTGGTTGGGCATTCAGGTTTGATTGTATGGCGTGATTGAGACCGGCACTGAGATCTTTCCATTCGGATACAAAACTTCCGTTAAGTGTCGCACCAGCATCTGCCCTAAACCAAAGACTAAGGCCGCTGGTAAATCCACCTGGACCTCTTAGAATAGGACCTGCCAGGGTAAAAAAATCACCGGTGCTAAAGGAGATTCCTGTAAATCGTACTGTATCACCTGAAAGTGCAGTAGGGGCTATAGCCGTATGCCCACTGGTGAAATCTCCGTCCCCATCTATCAGGAGGTTATAGTCTTCCAACTGAAAAGAATTAAAACCTGTATTGGCAATGATGAAATCGACAGTAACTGTTCCGGGTGTGCCTGTATTTTGAACGGTCCATGTCTTCTGAAGTCTGCGCTCGAAACCAGTGGGTAGATTGGCTGTGGTAATTCCATTTCCGGTATTGTCGTGTCCCCATATCATGAATGTCCGGTCTGAAGCAAAAGAAGATTCTGCTTCTATCGCGACCGCATTGTTTTCAGAACTTGCCGATTTGTTCTGTAGCAGGAAGCTGTTGTCATCTCTTCCAATTCCAGCGATACCATTTTGATAGGTGGCAGAACCGGTCCAGACGATTGTGCCATCTGAAGCAAGGTATGAAACCGGACTGGTATTGTTACCAAGTGTAATGCCATATTTGATAGCCAGGTATGATTCTACCCGGCTCAGTTCGGTCGCGCTAAGGCTCCTTTGAAAGTGGATCACTTCAGCGATAGACCCGTCGTAGTATAAGTTATTCCTTGATCCATTTTCGGTGTTGGCTTCAGATCCATCCCCAATGAATCCAAAACGGGTACTTCCCTGTCCAATAGAAACACCGGTTCCTACCCTGTTTGCAGAAAAATCCGAGATACCATCTACTCTTATGCTGGTTTCGTTGGTAATGGCATTGTTGTAAGAAACAGCACCCAGGTGAGGAACTCCATCATTAAGTCCCGGGGTGCCTCCATCATTGTCATAGGTGGTTCCTCCCGCCCGGTAGGAGAAGGACATCCTGCCGTTATCTCCACGGATATACATATTGAAAAAATCACTTCGGTCAAAGTCAAGAAAAGACCAGTTGTCATTGTATGCTCCACCTATGAAATCCGTCTTGAAAACTACAAAGGATGTTAAAGCAGGTAAGGCGCTGGTTCCGGTGTAACTTTTTGTACTAATGGGCAGATAGTCATTGGACCCATCAAATTGGAGGGCAGGATTGAAATTGATAGCATTGATGCCCAGGGTAGGCTGATTGTTTGCAGCACCCTGAGTAATATTGAATGAATTGCCGGACTGATCAGCCCATCCAGTAAGATTGCTGCCAGAGGTAGTGGTTCCGGCGTTAGCTTTAAACCAAAGGGTTAGATTGGATGACACACCTCCCGGTCCCGTCTGGGCGTAGGTAGAATAAATGAGAAATGTATAAAAAAGGGTTAGAATGATTCGGACCCACCAAAATAGAATATTCATAATTAATCTCTAAATACTCATATTTATTCAAATATTAGCCCAATCCGGGCAATACAATCAATTATTCGATAAACTGGTGGTTTTAATAGATAGTAGGTATACTACCTAAGTATTTTCCGCAAATATAGTAATTATTAGCTTCCGTGATCCCCCCTGGTCCCGGTGTTCACACAAATAAATTCCCTGCCATGTGCCGAGGTTCAAACGGCCATTGGTTATTGGCATGGTCACGGAAGAACCCAGCAGGGAGGCCTTGATATGCGCCGGCATATCATCAGGACCTTCGTAATTGTGCAGATAATACGGTGCGTTCTCCGGAACCATCTCGTTGAAGTGCGATTCGAAGTCCTTTCTCACAGTAGGATCTGCATTTTCATTGATGGTGAGGGAGGCGGAGGTGTGCTGAATGAAAACATGACAGATCCCAGCGCTGACTTGCCTGATTTCGGGGACAGCTTCGATGATTTTCTGAGTGATCAGGTGAAACCCTCTTGGGTACGGTGGTAGTGATATGGTCTTTTGCATCGTACTCATTCTTTGGAAAATTCAAAGGCTCCGAGGTCAGGCAGCTCATCACGGGCACGACCCTCAAGATCGCTTTGAAGTCCTGTGGTATTTCCTTTGTCTATCGAAAATGACGTAGAATCCAGCCTGTAGTCAAACATCATGGGGTTTTTGAATCCCGGAAAATTATTTTCAACCGAGGTAAAGTTACCTGGAATATTCTCTTCCGACCGGATGATGTTTGAGATCAGTTGAAGACTGATCGGTGATCCGCCTCCTCCATTGACGATCAGCTCCTCTTTTCCAGCCCCCCAAATAATGCTGTTAGTCATGGCGACTGTAAGCGGAGCAACAATGGGATCATTGGCATTATCTACATTGTCTGAAAATATCAGGGCGGGGTCGTCGGACAAAAAGAAATTGGGGAAATTTGAAAAAGTACAATGCAGATAGCTGTAATTGCCGCCAGCAAGGTTTGCGATCAGGGATGATCCGCAATTGTAGATCAATGAATTCTCCGCATAGATATCGGAGGTAAATGAAAGAATTCCAAACCGGGCCATGTGACGGATGATGGTATTGCTGATTTCCAGATCATAGGTTTCATCTTCATCCGGGATGCCCATGTAGATGCCGGAAATAGCGTTTTCGATGATCGCATGACTGATCCTGTTGTTTCTGCTTTGAGGGTAAAAGACAATCCCGGCACCCACGCCAGGGGCACCCCACTGACCAGGCGCTTCAAGATAATTCTCATCGAAACGGGTATTTCTGAATGTCACAAAATTTCCGGAGTCTCCTTCCACCAGGAGTGTCCCGGCAACATGCAAGGCTGCGTTGTTGTTGAAAAGCATGCGAACTCCCCGTTTGATCCTTAAGGAACAAGCCGGCTCTACCAGCAGGGAGTCATAAATTACATAGGGCCTGGGAGAGTCAAAGGTCGTATTGCACACATTATTAACAGTGAGGTAAATGGCATCCTGACCCCAGGACACAAGTTTCACATGAGTACTGTTTGTATTCCAATCGATGATGACAGAATCTTTAACAAGATACGGGAGGTCTTCGTCACTGGGATCAATAAGTGCATCTACCAGCACAAGGATGCTGTCACCACCATTGAGGATTTCGTTGGTGATGTATGGCCCTTCTTTTCCGTTGGCAAAGATCCTGTAATGAGACTGGCTGCCGAGCCCCAGGCCAATACGGTCGATCCTGATGGCATTGGCTGTTGGATTAAAGATCCGAAATCTTTTGGTGAGGCTAAGCTTTTCAGTGAGTAAAGTATCAAACAGGACCGTATCGGCGCTCACCTGCAATCTTGCTGAAGGTGAATCTGTGATCATCTCTTCCTCCGGCTGACAGGCCAGAAAGAATAAAGTGAGGATGACGAACCAGTGTGGTAGAAACTTCATTTGGTTTGAAACGGAGTCGCGATCTGCTTTATTCCATTGCTCTTTCTTTCAATTTCTCCGTATTTTCGGCGATCCTTAGCTGTTCGATAAATTCATCAAGTTCCCCATTCATGATGGTCGGGAGATTATGCACGGAAAAATTGATCCGGTGATCGGTGACCCTTCCCTGTGGATAGTTGTAGGTTCTGATCTTATCCGAGCGGTCTCCCGAGCCGACCATTGATTTTCGTTGGGCACTGATAGCGTCATTGTGCTTTTTGAGTTCGAGGTCGTACAATCTTGAGCGGAGTACCTTCAAAGCTTTATCATAGTTGGCGTGCTGCGAACGTCCGTCCTGACACTCCACCACCAGCCCCGAGGGCATGTGTGTCAATCGAACCGCTGACTCGGTTTTATTGATGTGCTGACCACCTGCACCTGATGCCCTGAAGGTATCCCGTCTTACATCTGCCATATTGATATCCACATCCACTTCTTCCGCTTCCGGTAGTACCGCGACCGTAGCAGCAGAAGTATGCACCCGACCCTGTGATTCGGTTGCAGGCACGCGTTGCACCCGGTGGACCCCAGATTCATATTTAAGCTTTGCGTACACATCCTCACCACTTACAGAAGCCACAATTTCCTTGTAACCACCCGTTGAGCCTTCACTAAAGTTCATTACGGAAAAGTCCCAGTTCTGGCTTTCTGCATACAATTTATACATCCGGAAAAGGTCGCCGGCAAACAGCGAAGCCTCGTCACCCCCGGTGCCAGCGCGGATCTCGAGGATTACGTTTTTGCTGTCGTTAGGATCCTGTGGGATCAGCATCCATTTAAGCTCTTCCTCAAGATCTTCGACTTTTGGAGTAAGCTCATCGATTTCCTCCTTGGCCATTTCGCGAAATTCCGGATCTTTTTCCTTGATCAATACCTCCTTTGCATTGGTCAGATTGGCTTTCACAAGCCTGAATTCATCGTATTTATTGACAATTTTTTCAAGGTCCCGGTACTCCTTGTTGAGTTTGGTGTATTTGCTCATGTCAGCCATAGCATCGGGTTGCACAATGAGCTGCCCCACCTCTTCAAACCTTTTCTTTATCTCCTCAAGTTTCTCGATCATCTGGCCTAACTTTATTAGACAAAACTAACGAACACACAAGATATTTTATGAACCCGATGCTTAGGACCTTACTTTTCCGCCCATTGGTGGTCATGGTTTTATTAGGATGTACCCCTGAAAAAGGACAGGATACCTCATCAGTCAAGAATGAAATGAAGAACCGGGAACTGGTCAGGGTTTATGAAGGAGAATTGATGGCAAAGGGGAATGAACTGGGTCAGGAGATCGTCAAAGTTTCCCAGACTACGCTTCAGAATGCGCTGCTTCAGGCCATAGAAGAGAAAGGACTGGTTGGCGCGGTTGAATATTGCAATGCCAATGCCTATGATATAGTCAGTGATCTCGAAGACAGCCTGAATGTGAAGATCAAAAGGGTGAGTCAGAAACCCAGAAACCCTTTAGACAAGCCGGACTCTGCCGAGCAGGCCATCCTGGAAGCCTATGCCTATGACTTTTCTCCCCAAAATGCCGTGAACCAGTTGCTGGAGCTCAATGAAAATACGCTGATCTTCACCCAGCCTATAGCCATTGGGAATCCTTTGTGCCTTCATTGTCACGGAAAGCCGGGAGAGCAGGTAACTGATGAGGTTTTGTCTGTGTTACAATCCAAATATCCGGAAGATAAAGCACTTGGGTATACACTGGGCGAGTTGAGAGGGATGTGGAGTGTAAAGATCCCAAAAAAGACCGTGGTAAGGGAAATCCGGTAATGATGTGAGAGTCAGATTTCAAGCGTAAGGGTTCACGATGTAAAAATGGCCTTCAATCAGGCGTATCGATACGCTGAAGATGATTACAATCATCTCCTGTGGGATGTCAGATCATTTTATTTGAAGATGACCAGGGGCATATTTGGCTTTAAATGGTCATCCATGGAAAAGGAAAGAGTCAAATGGATCTATGGAGAAAGTTCTCTTAAGATACTCCAGTATACCTTTTTCATCGTAGTGCTTTTGTATTTCGGAAGGGCTCTATTTATTCCCCTGAGTCTGGCACTGCTGATCAGTTTTATCCTTTATCCTTTTTGTAAATGGCTGGAGAAAAGAAAGTTTCCAAGGTCTATATCCATTTTTACAGGGCTTTTGGTTTTTACGCTGATCATCAGCTCGGTTTTCATCCTGTTAGGCTATCAGTTCAAAGAATTTATGCAGGAATGGCCGGACCTGCAGGTCAAATTAAATGCCTGGCTTCAAAATACCGACTCCAAAGCTTCCGAATCGTGGATCAGAGTTTTCTTTGACAATGAAAAGGGCCTGATCGGAAGTATACTGGCATATATATCCAATCACGTCCTGCCATTGATCCCAATGACGATCTATCAATCCTCGGTTTCACTGGTACTTTTAATCCTGATTCCGGTCTATGTTGCGCTGATCTTATATTATCGAAGCATGCTCGTTGCATTCCTCTACCATCTGTTTCCGGGTTCTGCTGCCAATTCGATAAGAGATATTTTGCCTCATGTCATCCACACCTATTATGATTTCATAAAGGGAATGGGCCTGGTCTACCTGATCGTAGGTATTCTTAACAGTATAGGGCTGGCCATAGTAGGTATCCCCAATCCGATCTTTTTTGGTTTCGTGGCATCTATCCTTACTTTCATTCCTTATGTGGGTATCACGATCGGTGCCATACTTCCCATGGCGGTTTCCTGGTTGAAATATGATTCGATTTCTTATCCCATTGGGGTAATCGTCGTTTTTGTGATTGTCCAGATCCTGGAGGCTAACATCATTTTCCCATTGGCTGTCAGCAGGCAATTAAAGATCAATGCACTTATCACCCTGATTGTGATCATTGCCGGTGGGATACTTTGGGGAGCCATAGGGATGATCCTTTTTATACCATTTACGGCTATCCTAAAACTTGTAGCTGATCAGGTGGATGAAATGAAAGCCATCTCCATGCTTCTGGGTAAAAACCCTGACTTCACTCCGGGTGAAAGGAAAATCATTCCAAATGAGGACCTTTCAAATAAGCATTGATGAAGACTGTTAACCGATTTGACACGTCTGAAAGCAATTACCTCCCTTTTGTTTTATCAGCAAAAGAAGTTATGGACCGGCTCCATACTGGTCCTACTGGGCTTACTTCTTTTGAGCTTGAACATCGGTTGAATATCTATGGACCCAATGAAATACAACATCAGCGGAGGATCTCATATTGGCTTTTGCTGGTCCGTCAGTTTAGAAGTTCAATTGTTCTGTTGCTATTCGGGGCATCCATGGTCTCTTTTCTTTTTCGGGACTATACTGAGGCGGTTGCAATCATGGCGGTCATCATCATCAATGCCATCATAGGGTTTATACTTGAAGCGCAAGCAGTCTCCTCTATGGAAGCACTGAAGCGTATGGACAAGATCTTTGCGGTGGCTATCCGGGATGGACAAACGGTGGAACTGGAAGCCAGCGAACTGGTTCCCGGAGACGTTCTTGTGCTTGAGGCAGGGAATAATATAGCGGCTGATGCCCGATTAATGGAGTCGATTCAGTTAGAGGTCAACGAATCGACTTTGACAGGGGAATCCGTACCTGTGATTAAAAATGCTGAGGCTCTTCTCAATCAGGAAACCGTTCTTGCCGATCAGGTGAACATGGTTTTTAAAGGGACATCCATCACAAGGGGCAATGCAAAAGCAATAGTCACTTCTACCGGGCAAAATACGCAGATTGGGATCATTTCGGGGATGGTTGACAAAGCTCAGAAAGATGAGATCCCTCTCAATAAGAAACTGGATGCATTTAGTAATAAGCTGATCTGGCTGACAGTACTCATAATTGTTCCTTTTTTGATCGTTGGGCTATTTCGTGGCAACGAAGCTCACCTGATGATTGAAACAGCAATTGCTCTGGCTGTGGCTGCCATTCCCGAGGGTCTTCCGATTGTTGCCACGATTTCACTGGCCAGAGGAATGCTTCGTCTTGCCGGGTCCAATGTAATTGTCAAGAAGTTGGCTGCTGTTGAAACGCTTGGAGAAACAGACGTAATCCTTACGGATAAAACAGGAACGCTAACCGTAAATCAACTCAAGGTCGAAACCATTGTCGCAACAGTCCCTGAAGATACCTTTGGTATGCTTCCTATGGTTGCCATACTATGCAACAATGCCGTGATCAATGAACAGAAAGAAGGAATAGGCGATCCTGTAGAAGTAGCTTTATTGAAACACTTTTCAGAGGGAAACAAAGAACTCATTGATCAGGTCCGTAATCAATGGGAGGAACTGGATGAAAAACCCTTTGATAGTGCAAGTCGTATCATGGCCAACCTGTACAAAGGGAAGGGATACCTGGTCACCATGAAAGGGAGTCCTGCCGAAGTGCTGAACCTTTGCCATTTTATAAAAAGTGAAACCGGGGAGGAGTTTATGAGTGCTCAGCAAAAAGATCATTGGTTGGAAAAGACCCATGATCTTTCTGTGCAGGGGCTGAAAGTTTTGGGATTTGCATATCGGCAGGTGAACAACAAGACGGATGACTATGCCAAAGAGATGGTATTTATTGGTCTCATCGGATTTCTTGATCCTCCTGCGCCGGGTGTCAGAGAATCTATTCAGGTCTGCCATGAGGCAGGCATAAAAGTAATAATGGCAACAGGCGATCATCCCGAAACGGCCCGTGCCATCGCTCATCAGATTGGTTTGACTACCGATGCCGTTGAATTCAATGTGATTCACGGAAAAGATCTTCCCTCCCGATTTGCAGAGGTATCTGATCAGATCGAAAGATCACAAATCTTTTCTCGGGTCACTCCCGAACATAAATTAAAACTTATCACTTATTTTCAGGAAAAGGGTAGCATCGTGGCCATGACCGGTGATGGAGTGAATGATGCTCCTGCACTGAAGAAAGCAGACATAGGAATAGCCATGGGTAAGCGGGGGACACAGGTGGCCGAGGAAGCTTCTGATATGGTTTTACAGGATGATTCTTTTTCCTCCATCATCAGTGCCATTAAGCAGGGAAGAATTATTTTTCGAAATATCAGGAACTTCATCATCTACTTACTGTCCTGTAATCTTACCGAGATCATGGTGGTTGGGATAGCTGCTTTCAACAATTTCACAATCCCTTTGCTACCGCTCCAGATCCTTTTTCTAAATCTGGTTACTGATGTATTTCCGGCACTGGCTCTTGGCATGGGTGAAGGCAATCCCTCCATCATGAAGGACCGGTCGAGAGACCCGGAAGAACCGGTGATCACTGTAAAAAACTGGATTTCCATATTTATCTATTCGGCAGTCTTGACCTTGAGTATTCTGGGGCTGTTTTTCTACAGCGCAGTGGGTCTCGGTCATGATCCGGCCACCAGCAATAGTATTGCCTTTTACACGCTGGCCTTTGCGCAGCTGTGGCACCCATTCAATCTTATTGGCAGAAAGGAAGCTTGGTACAGTAATGATATTTTCCGGAATCTCCATCTTTGGGTCGCTATATTGTTTTGTATCGCACTGTTACTACTTACTTATTTTACACCCTTCCTCCGGGAGATTTTACAAATTTCATCCTTAAGCATCAGTACCTGGCTGCTGATTGGGGTCGCTAGTCTGGCTCCGCTCGTGGTGATCAGGGTAATGAAGAAATTAAGAGTAGTTGCCTGAAAATGTTGCAAAATCTAAGAACAGCAGATATTTCAGGATTTGAATGCACCCCCCTGTCGGTTGAAAATGAAATAGGAGGGAAGAAAGATCACCAGCAATAAGGGGGATTGCAGAAGATCAAGAAAAGTATTGAAGAAATCAAAGCTGAACAAGACCCAATCACCAATGATCATCTTTGAGACAAACAGTACTATCATTCCAATCATAAGAATTACTTCAATAATCCCGTAAAGATGAGTGAATGTCCTGTTTCCGGTGAAGCAATAAATAGCCAGTGTATGAATGATGGCCCGGTGTATGATCATAATGGCTACCCAAATCATAGGACCGTCATAGGTCTCATAATCAGACCCGACTCCAGCCCATTCGGCCCATTCATAATACCAGGAAATAGTGGCATTCCTGGAAAAGTCTATACCAATTTGATAAGCAATTAGAAAGACGCCAATGATCTGCCTGGTTTTAAGTTTTTGCAGCATTTTTCCTGGCCCAGATCATCCACATCCATAGCACGATGCCATAGACGATAATGACAAAAGTGTACTTATGATTGAAATCAAAAGATTCGGCGTTGTAGGTAAAATTGAGGATCAGCAGTAGGGTCCTGATGGTGTTGAGCACATGGATGGTCAATACCCCAATGAGTATAAAAATCAACTTGGAAGGAATATCCCGGCTTGGGTATGCGATGACAAAGGATAAAAACAGGATCATGAAAGAAAGTCCGTCGCAGGAACTCCCGATTTCAAGAATTGGCTCATCGTTTAGAAAGATCAGGGATTCTCCGTAGTCATACTGATATCCGAACCACGAAAGTATCCCTGTGGTGGTGCTACCAAGGAAATCGATCAGCACCTGATGAAGTCCGGAAGGTTCGAAAAACTGGCGATTCAGGAAACTAAAAAGGACGAGCAGTAAGACTACTCGTCCGCAAAAAATAAGTATCTTCTTATTTTCTTTAAGTATTTGCTTGACTCCCGCTACCAAAAATTTTCCTGAATCTCAGGATTTAGGAATTGATTTTACTTTTTTCTAAGCGCGGAAATTCCAATGGCCCCGGCAGATAAAAGGAATAATGAAAGACCTCCATCGATAGGAATAGAATCTTTTTTACCTTTTTTCTTTTTGATCCAATCCTTCTTGGCCTCTTTCCAATCTTTTTTCTTCTTGGCCCAGTCTTTCTTAGAATTATTCCAGGATTTCTTTACAGTGGATTTTACTTCTTTTTTGGACGGTTCGTCAACTTTTTTACTATCAGCATTTACGCTCACTGTAAATGCAAACAACATTAAGCACGCAATGATTAGTTTTTTCATGTTCAGGCAGTTCTTTAAGTGAGTTAAACGTAAAATTAAATACAAAGTCAATCGATTGTCAAGATTTTTTTCATATTTATTTTAGGAAAGACGGTAAGTGGCTGAAGGTTAGGAGGAACTCCAGGTCATTCTGAGCATATTTTCACTAAGAATGAAGGATAAGAGCTAAAAATGAATCTTGCGACCAGCTAAAATGTAATGAGGTTTTGGAAATAACGATTGAAAATTATCTCAACCTCTTGTCTTTATTGTTGCTTCCATTAAATTTGCAGTCCTTTTGATCATCGAGAACTTCTGATCAGAAGATAGGAAGAGAAAGTCTACAAACTTTCTTAACATTAAAAGCGAGAGTAGCTCAGCTGGTAGAGCACGACCTTGCCAAGGTCGGGGTCGCGGGTTCGAATCCCGTCTCCCGCTCAAAATTTGCCGCAAATCTTTTGCGGCTTATTTATTTAAAACTACACCCACGCCCGGGTGGTGGAATTGGTAGACACGCAGGACTTAAAATCCTGTGGCCCCTAAAGGCCGTGCGGGTTCAAGTCCCGCCCCGGGTACTTCAAAGCCCTGCAATCTTCAACGATTTTTGGGAGTCTCCAACAAGCTAATATTTAATCTGAATTGATCTCTAAGTGGTTTTTCCACCATGTTTCAGAAATAATTGTGCTTCCGTTCCTCAATTACGAATGGCAAGTTATGTTGATGAGGATATAATTAGAAGGACTGTTGATCATGTCCTACTTCGGCCTGTAGAGTATCACAAAAAACGCTTGCCTTACCGGCCCGAAAAACTTATTTTTGAGCTGCCATACCAACCAACCAAAACATGCCCGAAAAACCATTTGAGATTGGTCTCTGCATGGCAGGAGCTGTTTCAGCGGGAGCCTACACTGCTGGAGTTGTTGATTATTTGCTGGAAGCCCTGGAGATATGGGAATCGAAACGGGGACAGCCCGGAGTACCTACTCATCGGGTGATCATCAAAGCCATCGGAGGGGCCTCAGCGGGAGGTATGACGGGGATAATTACTGCTTCCGCGATCAATAATGCAATCACTCCGGTGAGAAAAGCTGATGAAGACCTCATGCGGCCCAGACCTGAAAATAGGTTTTATCACACCTGGGTAGATCTGCTGCAGAATGACATGTTTCCCTTGATGCTAGGGAATGGTGATATTGAAAAAGGGAAAGTTTACTCCCTGCTGAATTCCGACTTCATTGCTGAGATCTCAAAGCGGGCCACCAAGGTGGATTCAGATCGCTGGATAGAACGTCCGTACATCGACAATCAGATGAGGGTATTTACCACCTTATCGAATCTTGAAGGGCTGAAGTATGTCGCCGGGTTTAGAGGCAACACACCATTTAAAGATTATCATATCTCAAGGCACAACGACTACGGCGCATTTATCCTGAATAGTGAAAAGTATAATAAGGACGGTTGGATACCCCTGGATTTCAGGAAAGGGCTTAACGTGGATATTGCCAGAAATGCGGCCATGGCTACCGGCGCCTTCCCGGTCGGCTTAAGGTCCAGGAAATTAGACAGGAACAAAAATTTTGTCAATGACCTCGAATGGCACATGGACATTACCCGAAAGTTTCCGGTTGAAGATGAAGTACATCAGTCTTTGATTGTGGATGGAGGAATGATCAACAATGAACCGTTTGAAAGGGTAAAAGAACTGGTGAAGGACGGCATCAGCAACAAATTTGATAAGTTTCAATCCACGGTGCTGATGATCGATCCCTTTCCCAGCGAAGCAGAGCATTTCGATCTGAAGGAGGATAGCATGCTGGAAGTAGCCGGGGCAACTGTCTCTGCCATGCTGGGTCATATGAGGACCAAACCGGATGTTTTGAAATACAGCCTGCAGGAAGACGATGCCCAGCAATTTCTCGTTGCACCGGCACGCAGAGTGAATGGTGAAATGAGGGAAGGCTCAAAGGCGATCGCCTGTGGGTTTCTGGGTGGATTTGGAGGCTTTATCCACAAGGAATTTCGGATCCATGATTTTTTTCTGGGCAGGGCAAATTGCGAAAGGTTCCTTCGGGAACATTTTTCGCTTCCGGTAGACAGTACCAATCCCATTTTTAAGGCAGGGTATGAAGATGTCCCTAAAGATCAGTTTTTGTCTGATGATAAAAAATGGCGGCAGATCATTCCCATTTTTGGACCTCAGGCAGAAAAGATGTACATGCCGGTCTTTGAAAATGGTACTGACTGGCCGGAAAGGACTGAGAAGGACATTGACCGTTTCAAGGGACCATTGAAAGACAGGGCCGGGAAGATCGTGATGAATCTGGGGGAATACAAGTGGGGGATGAGGACTTTATTGAAGGTGGCAAACTCCCTGTTTCTTAAGGGTAAAATTGCAAGTACTGTTATGGACCAGATCAAAAAGTCCATGAGAGATCACAAACTGCTACCAGATAATTAAAACAGGAATTTTTTGGCATTTTTGTTGCCCATCTGGCTCACCTCAGCCTGATCGAAGACATTAAAGAATTTCTTTAGGGTCTTTTCCAATGGTCTTTCAGTAGCCGTCAGGAAGTAATCCGTTCCGTGGAGCACCCGTTCCCTCACATAGCTGTGTGTTTTCATCCAGTCTTTCATTGTATGATTGTAGTGTTTAAAACTGTTGGTAAAGGAAAAGTCGGAATACACATTGGGATATTCGGGATTCTTAAGGATATCCAGTATGGTAGGAATCCAGGTGTGAGGCTTCCCCTTTTTTTGTTTTTCCCACTCACCTTCCCCTCCAAAATGAGCAAGGTTCAGCCTGAGTCTGGGAAAAGCTTTTAATACGGGAAGCCACAGATGCGGGCCGTTGAAAAAGTCTTTGTACGTATCTGCCTTGTGATCATAAAATACTTTTCGGATGTGCTTTTCTACCTGTTTTCCATCTTCATGATCGATCCATAACACATCAATTTCCTTGCTGGAAGCGCGTGTCTTCCCACTGCTGCAATGGCTGGTCACAGGAATGTTTTTCTGCTCGCATATCTCGTAAATGTTCATCAGCCGGGGATGCGACGGAAAATAACCAAGGGAAGGATAGATCTTTACTCCGAAGAAGTTGTATTCTTTAAAAGCTTTGACAAACAGTTCTTCCATGTTTTCATTGGTCCTGGGATCAAGCGCAACAAAAGGGAGGATCCGCTCCGGATTTTGATCCCGAAAGTTTGCCAGGGCGACCATTTGTTCTTCCACGCTTCGGATGTCGGCCTTGATGTTCCAGATCCCACCCATATCCATCATTAGTACATTGAAAATCGGATCATACCCGAATTTCCGGTAAGCTTCCAGGTTCAGCGTCAGGTGTTCGTTTTCGGTTTTCCGCACCCGGTTGAGTAGGCGTGTCAGGTCAGGTAAAGGGACGAATGGGATCTTGTCAACCAGACCAACAAGCAGTGCCACCATATCAATAAACGGTTTACTGGCATCAAACCTCACAGAAAGGAATTTGTCAGGCAGATCCTTTTCATTGAAAACATGCGAATGAACGTCGAAGATCAGTTTCGGATCATCCAGACGGTTTTTCATGGCCTCTGGTATGCGATCCATCGGATTATCAGTAAGGAATGCGGTTTTTTTTTGAAGTTCTTTTTTGGTCAGGCTCATCGGTTGGTCAATGTCAGATGTGGTTTTCCAATTTAGTAAAAATAAAGGTTTACTATTGCAATCGCTGCTGAAAGACGGCTGATACCGATCGTTAGACTAGCTTAAGGGATGTTTTATCTGGGCGTATTTTAACAACTTTTAACTTTCGGGCGGATTTAAAAAAATTGGGTGATTTTTTTAATTTGCGGCGTTGATTTCAGACCATACAACTGGGCATGGTTGAATGTTATTTAGTACCCAAAAATCAAATGAATTAACGCCAAAGGGCGAATTTTTAAAAGATTTACAACATGGAAAGGTTTTTAAAATCAAAAATTAATTTTCGCTGGTTTTTTTCGTCGATGTCACTGATGCTGATTTTGATAACAGGGTCCCATCCTGTTTTTTCTCAGAGTGTGAAACTGTACACACCATACACCAAAATTTCCGTACCTCCCGGTGAGACCATCGATTACACTGTGGAGGTCATCAATGACAGCAGGAGCATTCAGAATGCCCCTCTTTCGGTAAGGAGTTTACCGGAGGACTGGACCTACACACTAAAAGCCGGTGGTTATACCGTAGATCAGCTCTCCGTCCTTCCGGATGAAAAGAAAAATTTTAGCCTGACTGTGAATGTTCCTTTCCAGGTAGAAAAAGGAGCCTATCGCTTCGGAATATCCGCTGGTAGTCTGGGATATCTTCCACTTACGGTGGTCGTATCTGAAGAAGGTACCTACAAAACGGAGTTTACTTCCGAGCAGCCAAACATGGAGGGGCATACAGGTTCTAATTTCACATTTAATGCCGACATTAAAAATAGTACCGGTGAAGATCAGCTGTATGCTCTGAGGTCAAGGGCTCCACGTGGTTGGGTGGTCACTTTTAAAGCTAACTTTAAGCAGGCTACTTCGGTAAACATCCCACCAAACATCACGGAATCAATTACTATTGAAGTAAATCCACCGGACTATCTACCAGCAGATACCTATGTAATACCTGTGGAGGCCAGGACTTCAACGACTTCTGCCACTTTGGATCTGGAAGTAGTGATCAGCGGATCATATGAGATGGAGCTAACCAGTCCCACAGGGTTAATGAGTACAGAAGTTACCGCTGGGGGGCAAAAACGCGTGGAAATTTTAATCAGAAATACCGGGTCTACTACTCTGGAGGATGTAAAACTTGCTTCTGGGAAACCAAAAGACTGGGAGGTTTCCTTTCAACCTGAAGAGATTGAAAGTATTGAACCTGGCCAGGGAACACTTATCAATGTGACAATGAAAGCACCTGATAAGGCGATCCCAGGCGATTACGTGATGAACATGGAAGCAAGGACCCCTGAAGTAACAGCCAAAACTGCCTTCAGGGCATCAGTGAAAACTTCTATTCTGGCCGGTTGGTTAGGAATTCTGATCATTCTTGGTGTCATAGGCCTTGTGATTTATCTGTTTCGCAAATACGGAAGGAGGTAAAAGTGAGTGATCATATCATAGAACTAACAGACCTTACCAAAAAGTACGGTGAATTTACGGCTGTAGATAAATTAAACCTGAAAATCCCCAGGGGAGAGATCTTTGGGCTGCTAGGTCCGAATGGAGCGGGGAAGTCAACCACAATTCTAATGCTTCTTGGACTGACAGAACCATCTTCCGGCAGTGTACGGGTTTGCGGAATTGATTCTACCAGAGAACCAGTAGAGGTCAAGCGTAGAGTGGGTTATTTGCCCGAAAATCTGGGATTCTATGAAGATCGAACAGGTCTGGAGAACCTGATGTATACAGCTCGATTGAACCGGATACCCGAAGCGAAGGCCAAAAAGATTACTTCAGAGGTTTTTCACAGGGTGGGACTTACCGATCCTAAGAAAAAGACAGGTGCATATTCTCGGGGTATGCGACAACGCCTTGGTCTAGCAGATGTTCTCATCAAATCGCCTGATGTGATTATTATGGATGAACCTACTTTAGGTATCGATCCTAAAGGGGTAAGAGAACTGCTAGGCCTGATTAAAACTCTGAGTAAGGAGGATGGTATGACAGTGATCCTTTCATCTCATCACTTGCACCAGGTACAGCAAATATGTGACAGGGTAGGGTTATTTGTAAATGGTAAGTTGATTGCAGCGGGAGATATTTCCTCCTTATCCAGGCAACTATTTGAACGTGAACCTATTACCATAGAAGCCAGGATCATAGAAGGGAATAAACAAAACGATATCGTTAAGGCTATTAAGAAGGTAAAACACGTTAAATCTGTTAGTAAGCAAGGTGAAACGATGATCATTCAATGTGCTGAAGATGTGACGAATGACATTGCTCAGGTGATTATCCAGTCAGAGGCAGGGCTCAGTCAATTATTTAAGAAAGAATACGGGCTTGATGACATTTATCAGAAATATTTTGAAAATACTTCAGTATGAGTTTGAGTTCATTTTTTTCAAAAATCAGGGATTCGCTAAGTACTGCGGGTGCTAAAAGTGATAGTAATGCAGTCAAAAATCCCTTTTGGGTCATTGTAGAAAAAGAGATTTCCGATCATTTCAGAAGCACAAGATTTCTGATCCTGATTGGTATTGTGGTATTGACATGCATGGGGTCGCTTTATTCTTCCCTTAGCAACTTTGCTGAAGTAGTGAACAAAAATGATGATGGATTTTTCTTCCTGAATCTTTTCACTACTACTGATGGTGTGATGCCTTCCTTTATCGTATTTATCAGCTTCCTTGGCCCACTTTTAGGTATTGGACTTGGATTTGATGCCATCAATTCCGAACGGAACAGTGGAACGCTGAGCAGGATCATGGCACAACCGATTCACCGTGATGACCTGATCAATGCGAAGTTTTTAGGGGCATTGATTGTTGTTTCTATTCTATTCTTTGCTCTAGGGTTTTTGTTTATCGGCTTTGGTTTATTTTATATTGGAATACCTCCGACGGTAGAGGAGTTTTTTAGATTTTTCTTTTTCACCCTGGTAAGTATTCTGTATGTAGCCTTCTGGTTGAATCTATCGATATTATTTTCAGTCCGTTTTCGTCAGGGTTCCACTTCAGCGTTGGCGGGTATCGGTGTCTGGCTGTTTCTTACTGTTTTCTATAGCCTTATTGTAAATCTCATAGCCAAGGCTACAGCTCCTGCTCAATTTGCGTCTCAACAGCAGATATACAGCTATCAGGAGTTTATTCAAAACCTGATGAGAGTGATCCCCAGTCAGCTGTATACCGATGCGACCACCACTTTGCTGGTGCCTACTGTGCGAAGCCTGAGCCCATTGAGTATGGAACAAATGGCAGGATCCATTCCCAGTCCAATTCCACTGGGTCAAAGCTTATTGCTGGTGTGGCCACAGCTGACAGGGCTCATTGCGGCAGCAGTTTTATGCTTTGCAATTACCTACCTTCTGTTTATGCGGAGCGAGATCAGGTCAAAGTAAGGCCTGTCTATTAAAAGTTTAGAGGTATTTCATCATTTTGAATTTGACCTCAACAGTATTTGTAATAAAAGCTGGATTAGGTATATTCACTTATTACAATCAATGAACTGGATAAGAAGGTAGAGAAGCTGCGCACACTTTCTGACGGGAAGTTGAAATATCTAAGAGATAAAATGCGCTTGTTAGATGAAGCATTCAATGAACTGCAAGAGGTTCATGAGGGTGAACTTGACATTATTCATGACAAGATCAAAGAGATTGATAGCCGCTTGACAAAGCATGGAATATAAAATAGAAAAGCGGCCCGCTGAGGGCCGCTTTGCTCCTGGAAGAGGTTAATGATACATGCTCAGTATTATTTCTCTTCTTCAGGACTCCGGTTGCTAATCTTCGACCTTTTGGTCGCATAGATTTTTTTAAACTTAGAGTGGTCAAAGGGGTCAATGCCGAGAAATTGTTGATCATTGATCAAATGTCCACCTCCTTCACTAATCAGATGATGGAAACTCTTGCTGTGTATCCGATCTTGATTCCTGGAGACCATCTCTTCTGTTATTTTTCTATTGTGAAGATCTCTTCTTTACAATGAATATTTAGTGATGGAAATCACTAGGGCAGATAATTTTTGTCATGGAATGGCAACTAATTAAAACATTCATCGTAATATTGCAATATGGGAATTACAAAGACAGATCTATTTACCCGTGAGCAGAACGAACTGGCTACTTTAGCCAAGGCATTTGCCCATCCTGCCAGGATCGCCATCATTGAACATTTACTGGAATCTGCCCAATGTATCAATAGTGATCTGGTGCATGAATTAGGTCTGGCCCAGGCCACGATTTCACAGCATCTAAAAGAACTTAAACAATTGGGGATACTGAAAGGGACGGTTACAGGCACTTCCATGTGCTACTGCATCGATAAGGAAGTATGGGAAGATGTCAAAGGGAAGTTTGAAAAACTCTTCAGCAAATACGATCCTGAAAAGCTCTGCTGCTAAAAAAATTTAGAACATCATATCGTAATAAAGCGATATAACAATTAAATAACACATAAAATGGAAAATCAAAACAAGTTTCACATCGGCATGCATGTTTCAGATATCAATAAGACGGTAGAATTCTACCGGCACCTGTTTGGAAGTGAGCCCGTCAAACAGAAGACTGACTATGCAAAATTTGAACTGGACAATCCCGGTCTCGTGATTTCATTCATAGAATCGGCACAAAAGGTAGGCAATCACTTTGGCCACCTGGGGATCCGGGTCAACTCCAATGCTGAATTAGAAAGAAGGAAAAGCGAGGTTTCAGGCTATCTGAATATCGCATTGGAAGAAGAAGCCACCAATTGTTGCTATGCTACACAGAATAAGTTTTGGGTCAATGATCCGGACGGATACGAGTGGGAAGTTTATCATTTCATCAGGGATGCAGAGAAGAATGAGAAAAATATTGCTGTGACTTGCTGCTAACAACCAAAGAAATGAAAACACTAATTTTAACACTGGCACTTGTTATGACTACTGGCAATATGAAGACGGAATTCCATCCCAAACTGGAGGATTATTTACTCGATATATTAAAGGATATAGATAATATCCCTGAATCCCGGAAGGAGATTCTTGATGAACTGTCCGTTTATATCAGTGAGAAAAGTAAACTGGGTGAAGAGATCAAGCTCAATTTTATCTGTACCCACAATTCAAGGAGGAGTCATATGGCGCAGCTGTGGGCTCAGGTGGCCGCGAGTTACTATGAGATCGGTAATGTGCATACTTTTTCGGGAGGGACTGAGGCTACGGCTTTCAATCCCAACGCTGTTGCTGCCATGGAACGAGCGGGTTTTCAGATTGTAAAAGGGGTCGGAGGTACCAATCCAAAATACCAGGTTTCGTTTAGTAGAATGGGACCAGGCATGGTGGTCTATTCAAAGAAGTATGATGACGTGATCAATCCATCGACGGGGTTCGCTGCCATCATGACCTGCTCAGAGGCCGATGAGGCCTGTCCCATCGTTCGTGGTGCTGCGAACCGCATCCCTTTACACTATGAAGACCCCAAGCTGTTTGATGGGACTGACCAGCAGGAGGCCAAATATGATGAGCGGTGTCGGCAGATCGCCATCGAAATGCTGTACGTGATGTCAAAGGTTTGATTGTTAAATCAGGTTAAAAAGTTCGGCCCACTCCATATCTTTTTTAAGTTTTATAAATCAAGGGTATTTTTGCGCCCTAAATAAAGAAAACAATGGCAGGAGTGAAGGATCAGGACCTCAGAAAAGAGCACCAGCTCAAGATCAAGGAAGTCGTCAGTGAAGTCGGCAAGGTGGTAGTCGGCCAGGACTACATGGTCAACCGGTTATTGATCGGCTTATTTACTCAGGGGCATATTTTGCTTGAAGGTGTTCCCGGTCTTGCCAAGACGCTTACCATCAATACGCTGGCCGATGTGTTGCATCTTGATTTCAAAAGGATCCAGTTTACTCCGGATCTGCTACCTGCTGACCTGATCGGTACGATGATCTACAACCAGCAAAAGGCAGATTTTGAAGTGAAGAAGGGGCCGATCTTTTCCAACCTCATTCTGGCAGACGAGGTGAACCGTTCTCCTGCGAAGGTTCAATCCGCGCTGCTGGAAGCCATGCAGGAAAAGACCGTGACTATTGGAGAAAATACGTTCTCGCTGGACCGGCCATTTCTGGTCATGGCCACCCAAAACCCGGTAGACCAGGAGGGAACCTACCCGTTACCTGAAGCGCAGGTCGACCGCTTCATGCTCAAAGTGCATGTTGGATATCTCAGCAAGGACGATGAGCTGGAGGTGATGAGGCGGATGGCCAACCTGTCTTTCAACATGAAGCTAAAGACCGTCCTGCATAAGAAAGACATATTCTCTATCCGTGAAGAGATCAACCAGGTGGTGATCTCCGAATCTTTGGAGAAATACATCATCGAACTGGTATTTGCCACCAGAAACCCGAAGGAATATGGGCTGGAGAATGAGGCTCAGTACGTTCAGTTCGGTGCTTCCCCAAGAGCATCCATCAATCTCAATCTGGCAGCCAAGGCCATTGCCTTTTTCGATGAACGTGATTACGTGCTTCCCGAGGATGTGAAAGAAGTAGCCTACGATGTGATGAATCACCGTATCCTGCTAAACTATGAAGCCGAAGCCGATGGGGTCACTACCCACGACATCATCAGGGCGATTCTGGGAAAGGTACAGATCAGTAAGTAAAACTTACGATTCACTTAAAAGGATCA
Organism: Cyclobacteriaceae bacterium; assembly: GCA_965243485.1. Taxonomy (GTDB): domain Bacteria; phylum Bacteroidota; class Bacteroidia; order Cytophagales; family Cyclobacteriaceae; genus UBA7330. Next base: position 1,414,858 of record CBDEVP010000001.1, read on the forward strand.
ATAATTTTTAGTTTCCGGACCTTATCTTGATGTTGTAAATCTTCTGAATACAATATTGAAGCCTTTGACTGGATGGCTGCGGCAATGATGAGTGAATCATAAAAGCTATAATTAGTTTCACTAAAAACTTTAAATGCTTCTTCATAAAGTTCTTCGGTAGGATAGACATTGAGAAGTGGCTTTAAAAAGTTTTTGTAGTAGTGTCTCACCTCATTTATTGAGAGTGGAATTTCAAATTTTCTGGTACTGACATTTACAAATTCCTGTATCACCTGAAAACTAATCACTCCATTTCCTGATTTTAATGCAGAGCTTATAAGGTTTTTTGTTCGATTTCTCTTTCTTGGATCAGTCGAGTAAAATGAGTAAACAAAAATATTTGTGTCCAGAAAAGATCTATCTTTCATTTAGCTCCTGCCTGGTGAATTTTTTGTTGGTTCTTGCTTCGGTCTTTTTCATGAAGGCCTCGTAATCTTCCCCTATATTTTGAGATAATGTATACTCTCTAAGCCAATCTCTGAAGCGTTGATTAAGGGTGGTATGTTCTTTTCTGGCTTTCTCCCGCGCTTTTTCGATGAGTATTTCATCAGCGCTTAGTGTAATATTTTTCATTTTTTACAATCATAGTGTACACGAAGTTCGTGTAATTTACTCAAATTATTTAACCCATTCAAGGTGTTATGGAAAGATCCCAACCAGTGAAGAACTGCACCTATGTAACAATCTGATAATTTACATCACATAAAATTCACACCAATTTTTTATTGACGTAACACATTTAATGCAGGAATAACAAACGTCATATTAGTTTAATAATATCGTAATACTCACCTGCCGGGCAGTTAACATTAGGTGCTCAATTTTGGAGTTCGAAATTGAATTCTAATCGACTAAAGAACAAAACAAAATCATTATGAAAAAATTACTTGCCATAGCTATTATGCTATCGGGATTTTTGTTCATTATTTCATGTAATGACGATGATCCGGTAAACCTTGAACCACCAACAGTAACCGCTCCTTCAGCAACATCAGTTCAGGTGGGGGGAACAATTAGTTTGGATTTCCCATTCAATGCCCCAGCTGGATTTGCTTCATCCACTGCTACCGGTGGTACTATAACCACTGATGGAACTGCGGCTGCAACTTCTGGTACCATTACTGTTGAATTTACTGCCGGTACTTCCGCTGGTGCAGCAATTGTAACCGTAGAAGTAACTGATGCAGAAGGTGATAAAGATGAAGCTTCTGTTCCCATTACCATTACATTAAGTCCTGTACCCGCCATTGAGGGAATTCCGGCAGCTGCTTCTCTTGTTGAAGGTCAGACATTGACTGTACCGGGAGTAGACCTTGAAGCTGAGGATGGATTTGCTTCCTTCGAAGTAACAGTAAACGGGGGATCACCAATCGACTTAAGCGGACTGATCACGGCAGGTGCAACTTCTGCCACTGTTGAGATCTCTGCTACAACAGAAGATCTAGGTGCCACAGAAGGTATCAATACCTTAGTTTTTACACTTGAGGATGCCGATGGCGATGTCGCAACAGTTACTCATATTCTTACGGTTGCAGGTTTAGCTTTTGATGTTGTTGAAGAGATCAGTGACAATGGTACTCCGGATGATGAAAGTGACGATTTCTTGGTGTCAAGAGAAATCACAGGCTCCATCAATAGTGACTATACTTTAACGAATGATGTACCTTGGATCCTTGCGGGTAGAGTAAAAGTGACTAATGGTGCTAAATTAACAATCGAGGAAGGATCGGTTCTTAAAGGTAGAGAAGGGACCGGAGGAAATGCAACAGCACTGCTTATTACGCGTGGTTCTTACATTTATGCTGAGGGTACAGCCACAAAGCCAATTATCATGACCTCGATAAATGACGATTTAACCACTGCAGATGTCGCTGCAGGTGATTTCGTAGGAAGCCTTGCTGCCACTGTCAATGGTCAGTGGGGTGGATTGATCGTACTTGGCGATGCTCCTATTTCGGCTTCTGCAGATGAGGTACAAATCGAAGGTATTCCTACTTCAGATGCTGATGGACTATACGGCGGAACTAACGAGAATCACAATGCCGGAATTATCAAATATGTATCTGTTCGACATGGTGGATCATTGATCGGAGCAGGAAACGAAATCAATGGTATCACCTTTGGTGGTGTTGGTTCAGGTACTGTTGTTGAGAATGTAGAAGTAGTAGGAAACCAGGACGATGGAATTGAGTGGTTTGGCGGATCTGTCGATGTTTCAAATGTGGTGGTTTGGAACGCTTTTGATGACGGATTGGATACTGACCAGGACTGGCAGGGAACCTGCTCAAACTTCATTGTTGTTACACCTGATGGTTCTGCATTTGAGTTGGACGGTCCCGAAGGAGATCCAGCAAGGAACGGTGGCTTCCACCAGTTTGCCAAAGGAACAATTTATGCCGGCAATTCAGTTGGAAATATTGTTGATTGGGATAGTGACACCAATGCAGGAGTAAGTAACATTTATGTTTATGGCCTTCCTGCGGCATATACCACTGCGATTGCTTCTTTTGGTGGTGATGGAAGCGGTACAACTGAAAGCTGGCAGGTCACACTTACTGACGGCACCGTAGAGGGTGTTTTCGGAACTGGTGCAGCAGCTATCATCACTGAAGTTGCTGCTAATGCAAATACAGTGGGTGTTCAGGATGAGACCGGTTTTGAGTGGACCATGGCTAGCCAGGACGGCGGTCTTTCTGGAATCGGACTGTAAGAAACAATAAAATCCACTATAAAAAGCCCGCTGACGAGATCAGCGGGCTTTTTTGCTATTAACTGTTAATCCCCTTAACATAAGGTTAATCTGCTTAATGATTTAATAATCCACCTCAATGATTGATCTAACTACCTTTGCGCCAAAATTTAGTAATTCAGGCATGAGAACAAGTATACCTGCTCTTTTTGGTTTGATTTTCATCTTAGCATCATTTTCATCTGTAGCCCAAAAAGGTATTATTAGGGGAACTGTGATTGAAGATGCTACAGGAGAAGCTCTTTTTGGCGTCACCGTGGTGATTGCCGGGACCACTACTGGTTCTGTTACGGATTTTGATGGTGCTTTTGAAATCAAAGCAGACCCAGGGACTTATGATATTCAGGTCTCATTTGTTTCTTTCCAAACTATCACGGTTACGGATGTTTCAGTCAGCGGAGGAGAGACCACAGTACTTGATCAGATAAGGTTAAAGGAGTCAGTTGAAGAGCTTGAAGCAGTTGTAGTTACCTCTGAAATTCTGAGAGATTCTGAGACGGCCTTATTGACAATAAAAAAGAAATCAGCAAATTTAATGGATGGTATTTCAGCAGCTAGTTTTCGTAAAATCGGGGACTCTGACGCTGCAGATGCTGTGAAGCGAGTTACAGGTGTATCCGTTGAAGGAGGAAAATATGTTTATGTAAGAGGTTTAGGAGATCGTTACACCAAGACGATGCTTAACTCTTCAGATATTCCAGGCCTTGATCCTGACAGGAACAGTTTGCAAATCGATATTTTTCCCACTAACCTGATCGATAATATGGTGGTGCTCAAAACGGCCCTGGCCAGCATGCCTGCGGACTTTACAGGAGGCGTGGTAAATATTGATACCAAGGCATTTCCTGATGAGCGAATTTTTAATGTTTCAGTTGGCATCAATTACAATCCGAGTATGCATTTTCAGAATGACTTCATTAGTTATGACGGGAGCAGGACAGACTGGCTTGGATTTGATACCGACTTAAGGAGCCTTCCAACCGGGGCAAGAGGTGATATTCCAAGACCAAATAACGGTACAGATCAGGAGGTAAATGACTTCGTCAGTAGCTTTTCTCCGGCACTGGGGGTACTAAATGAGACCAGTTTTCTGGATTACAGTGCAGGAATATCTTTGGGGAATCAATATGCTCTGGCCAATGGTTCTAAGCTGGGTTACATTTTCTCCACCACCTATAAGAGATCTACCATATTTTACGATGATGCTTTTTATGGTGAATTTCAAAGACCAAATGCTCAGAGTGACAATAACGAGCTAATAGCAGCTAACCTTCAGGATGGAGCCCTTGGAAGTATTAATACTTTGATTGGTGGACTCGGAGGGATCGCATATAAGACCAGGAATTCTAAATTCAGACTCACTGCCCTTCACTTGCAAAATGGTGAGCTCAGGGCTGGCCAGTTCCGCATCGTAGCAGATCCGGAAGACGGACGAGATGCTGTGGGAAAATCTGATTATGTTGCGGAAAATTCTAATAACCTTGAATATGGTCAAAGGGGTCTGACGAATTTCATGTTGAACGGAACACATCATTCTGGGGATTTGGACAATGATAAAGGATGGGAAATTGACTGGAGAATATCTCCTACTTTCTCTAATTTGGAAGATCCAGACATCAGGAAAGCTGCATTCACCACAAACTTTGGTACACCCGAACTTGACGCCGGGGCTGCAGGCTTTCCTACGCGGATTTGGAGATACCTTGATGAATTTGATATTGTAGGTCGAATTGATATCACGAAAAATGGCGGGCTTCTTGGAAGAGACTCCAGGTATAAGTTCGGATCCAGCGTCGTATACAAGGATCGTGATTATGAGATCCTTCAATATAATCTTGCAATATTTCAGTCCCTTCCCAATTGGCCGTCTACTGACCCAAATATAATCCTACAGGACCAGTATATTTATCCAAACTTTAATGGTGGTGGCGTCTATTACAATTCGGCCAATCCAGTCCCTAATCCGAATGAATACAATTCCACATCTCGTAATCTTGCATTTTACGGATCTGCGGAGTTTTCACCTGCAGAAAGATTGAAGGCGATCATAGGTTTAAGGTCAGAATGGTTTTATCAGGAGCATACAGGTCGTGACCAGACTGCTGCTACAACAATTCAATTTGCTATGAACCAGGGAGTTACGAATATTGACTCAGTAATTACAGCTATCCAGGCTGAGACCTCAGGTAACCTTGGATATGTGCTCGACGGAGATGAAGTGCTCGACGCAATTGATTTCTTTCCTTCCCTTAATCTGATCTATTCATTGACTGATCAGCAAAATCTACGTTTGTCCTATTCAAGAACAATTGCAAGACCATCATTTAAGGAACTTTCATTTGCTCAAATCCTTGATCCTGTGAGTGACAGGATTTTTAATGGGGGTCTTTTTCCTTATCAGACTCAAACAGATTCATGGGATGGAAGGCTGACTGAAACCCGAATAGATAACTTTGATATTCGATGGGAATTATTTATGAATGCTGGTCAAATTTTTTCTGTCAGTGCTTTCTATAAGAAATTCGACGACCCAATCGAGATCGTGAGGATACCATCGGCGCAGACGAGCAATGAGTTTCAACCAAGAAACGTTGGGGATGGTCAGGTGTATGGAGCGGAGCTTGAAGTTCGAAAAAGCCTAAACTTCATTTCTCCTTCTTTGACAAATTTTTTAGTAACCACAAATATAACTTTGGTGAAGTCTTCATTGGATATGACTGAAGTTGAATTTACCGCGAGAAAGAGATTTGAAAGGCCTGGCCAAACAATTGAAAATACCAGAGTAATGGCAGGACAGTCTCCGGTAGTAATTAATGCAGGATTGGCATATGATAATCCTGATGCTCAATTTGATGCGGGTTTCTTTTATAATGTACAAGGGGAAACACTTACTTTCGTAGGGGGCGGTTTGTTTCCCGACGTTTATTCAGTACCCTTTCACAGCCTTAATTTCAATATGAACAAATCTTTTGGAACTTTTTCACTAAACTTAAGCGTAAGCAATATCTTGAATGACAAAAGGGAGCAAAACTACAAAGGATTCAATGCAGAGGATCAAACGTTTACCGCCTGGTCACCTGGTACCTCTTTTGGAGTTGGAATAGACTATAGTTTCTAATGAAAAGAATTTGAACGGATTACATGTTCCAAGAGCTTGGGCATTCACCCTGATCGATAGGACCTCCGATAAGAAACATATTCAATTCTTTTATCCGTAGTTTTGTCATCCTGGCAACTTCTTTGCAAATGCAAGTGTTGAATACTTCTCTCCCGTGTTCTTTTCTGTAAACCCTATCCCAATCTTCTGGGTATAGTGCCCTTAAATGACGGTCGCGGTACTGTTGCCAATAGACCTGAGTCATTTTTAGCCGTTCCTGAAAAACCGGCTCATCCGAATGCAAGGATTTGATAGAATCTACCAGATTCAACATTTGTAAGTCCACCTGATCAAGCTCATCACATGGGTCTATTGCATTTGATTCTCTCACCTCACAACGTGTAAATAGCACCAGTAAAACAATAAGTGACAAATAATTCTTCATAATGAGAAGGAATACATTGATTTTGAATGCTAATTAAATCCAGTCTTAGCGAAATCTGTTGGATGATGAGAAAAATTTTTGTGAATTTTAATGATGCTTAATATGCAAACATTGGTTTGCAAACAGGTAGAATTTATATTTTTCAGTTGAAGCTGGTTTATTGTAGTTTGCGGACTCTCTCCAGCACTTTTTCCATCGCCTCATTCACCTTCTCCAGAGCCTCAAAGGCCCTGGCCTCAGCCTCAGCATCCCCCCTGGCCCTGTCCAGTTGCCTGGTGACTTTTACCGCCTGCTTCTCAAGCGATTGCAGCTCGTCCTCCAGAAACGACCGGTAATACTCCTGCTTAAACTCAAAAAGCAGGATGCGGACCTGCTCCAGGTACTGCTGCTCTACTTTTCCCGGCATCCCTTCATTGTTCAGGGTCAGGTAAAACATGGTACCCTGGCCAAACTTTACGCTCTTTGAAATCAGTTTGACATTGGCCATGTCATCTCTCACCAGTGTGGTCTCATAATATTTCCGCATATTCACCGGTTTGCCAAACTCACGGGAGAATTTCCACCAGCCTTTTCTCACGTCCCTGTAGTCAAAATCCAGGAAAGTCTTGAATCCGGGATACGCACGCGATTCAATGGTGAGTCTGGAAGACTCAATGTCTGGTTTATAATTTTGGGCGGTTAAGTCCAATCCGGAAAGAATGTACAGAAAAAGAAAGAGGATTTTGCGGGTCATTTGTTAATCAAACAAGTATCAATCAGATATCATATGTCAAAAGTATTAATCACTGGCGGAACGGGGATGATCGGGTCCAAACTAAGTGAAGAACTTTCGCGGAGGGGGCACGAAGTTATGCATCTCAGCAGGTCTGCAGATCCCCAGGCCAAATATCCAGCCTTCGCCTGGGACATCCACAATCAGACCGCGGATGACAAAGCTTTTGATGGTGTTGAAATCATCGTTCATCTGGCCGGAGCGACCATCAATCAACGATGGACGGAAAAGAATAGAAAAACCATCATTGACAGCCGGGTGGAGTCAGCCAATCTCTTATTCGAATCCGTTCAGCGTTTAAAAATTAAGCCAAAGGCGTTCATATCAATGTCTGCCATCGGATACTATGGAGCCGATACCGGTGATAAACTTATTGCCGAAGCTGACCCACCGGGGGATGATTTCATGGCTGAGGTTGTTACGAAATGGGAAAAAGCAGCTGATCAGTTTAACGCTGTCTGCCCGGTCACCAAACTGCGTACCGGAGTGGTTCTCGATACCGATGGCGGAGCCCTGCCGAAAATAGCGACTCCCATCCGGTTTGGTGTAGGCGCTCCGCTGGGTTCGGGTAAGCAATGGATGAGCTGGGTACATATTGATGATGTGGTCCATGCTTTTGCTGAAGCAGTGGACGGAAAGTTTTCAGGGACATTCAACCTTGTCGCTTCTCAACCTGAGACCAATGCATCACTGTCAAAGAAAATAGCAGAGGTCATGGGTCGGCCCTTCTTTTTCCCGAATGTTCCTGCCTTTGTACTTAAAATTGTTTTCGGCGAGATGGCAGGCATTGTACTGGGAGGAAATAAAATCAGCAATGAAAGAATTATCAAGGCAGGATACACGTTTAAGTTTGCAGAACTTGAAACCGCACTGAAAGACTTGCTGAAGTGAGCGCAATTCTTTTTAACTGATTAAATTCACTTTCATATATAACAAATTCGAATGAGTAAGGAATCGGAGGGTGTCCCTCCACATGATCATAAAATTGTAGAAGCTTTCAAGGACAAAGACTGGAACGAGATCAAGATCTCAGACAGCTGGGTCATCTTTAAGGTGATGTCTGAGTTTGTGGAAGGGTTTGAAAAACTGGCCAAGATCGGTCCGTGTGTGACCATTTTTGGGTCTGCCAGGACCAAACCCGGTCATCCTTATTACAAAATGACTGAGGAAATTGCTGCCCGTTTGGTAAGGAGCGGGTACGGAGTCATTACTGGAGGAGGACCGGGTATCATGGAAGCAGCCAACAAGGGAGCGAATAGCATGGAAGGAAAATCTGTCGGATTGAACATTGATCTGCCCTTCGAACAGGAGAGCAATCAATTCATCGACCGCGATAAACTTCTCAACTTTGATTACTTCTTTGTCAGAAAGGTCATGTTTGTAAAGTATTCCCAGGGGTTTATTGTGATGCCGGGAGGGTTTGGTACATTGGATGAATTGTTTGAAGCGATGACGCTGATCCAAACCAAAAAGATCGGACGGTTCCCCATCGTGATGGTTGGAAAGAAATTCTGGGGAGGATTAATCGATTGGATCAAGACCGTACTTCTGGAAGCGGAGAATAACGTAAGTCCGGAAGACCTGGATCTTTTCAGGCTGGTAGACACGGCAGAGGAAGCCGTCGAAGTCATTGATGAGTTTTATAGTAAGTATTTGTTGAGTCCAAACTTCTAAAATAGCGGGTGAGTATAGCAGAGCAAACGATTGAAGTAAAAAAACCACCGAAAGAACGAGCTGAGGTCATTGAAATATTCGGGGCGAGGGAGCATAACCTGAAAAATGTAAATCTTACCCTCCCCAGGAATCAATTGATCGTCATCACAGGAATAAGCGGTAGCGGAAAATCCTCCCTGGCTTTTGATACCATCTATGCCGAGGGTCAGCGACGGTACATGGAGAGCTTTTCAGCTTATGCCAGATCCTTCATTGGAGATATGGAGCGTCCGGATGTAGACAAGATCAATGGGTTGAGTCCTGTCATTTCCATTGAGCAAAAAACAACAAGCAGAAATCCGCGGTCCACGGTGGGCACAGTAACAGAAGTGTATGACTTCCTTCGATTACTTTTTGCCAGGGCTGGTGAAGCCTATTCCTACATCACTGGCAAAAAAATGGTAAAGCAGACCGAAGAGCAGATCGAGAGCTTCATCTTTGATGATTTTGAAGGAAAGAAATTGACAATCCTTGCACCTGTGGTAAAAGGAAGGAAAGGTCACTATCGTGAACTTTTTGTGCAGGTCCGGAAGCTGGGTTTTTCTAAAGTACGGGTGAATGGAGAAGTTCAGGATCTTGTGCCCAAGATGCAGGTAGACCGATATAAGACACATGATATTGAGATCGTAATAGATCGCATCATTGTGAAAAAAGAAGACAGAAGCCGCATCAGTCAGTCCCTCAAAACAGCACTCAAGCATGGAGAGGGTGTGATCATGATCATGGGTGAAGATGGAAAGATCTTCAATCTTTCTAAAAACCTGATGGACCCCGAATCAGGCCTGGCATACGAGGACCCAGCCCCTAACTCATTTTCATTCAACTCCCCCTATGGCGCCTGCCCCGAGTGCAATGGACTGGGAGTGATTGAGGAGATCTCAAAAAACAGTGTGATTCCGGATCCGTCGTTAAGCATCAGCAGGGGAGGGATCGCACCATTGGGTGAATACCGTGACATATGGATCTTCAAGAAGATCGAAGCCATTCTCAAACGTCATAAATTAAACCTGACGACCCCTATTGAACAGATCCCCGAAGAGAGCCTGAATGTATTGTTATATGGCGACAGTGTCCCGGTGGCAGTAAGTTCCGTGAAATACCCGGGTACGGATTGGCATACCAAATTTGAAGGGATCATCAAGTTTCTTGAAAAGCAAAAAGATGCCGGATCTGACAAGATCAGAAAATGGGTGGAAGATTTCACAGATATCCGGACATGCCCGACGTGTGAGGGTTACCGGCTGAGAAAGGAATCCCTTCACTATAAAATTGATGACCAGCACATCGGTCAGCTGGCGGAAATGGACGTCGATCACCTTGGCCGGTGGTTTGAAAATATTGAATCCCGACTAAACGATCGTCAAAATGTGATCGCGGCTGAGATCCTGAAGGAAATCAGAAAGCGTATTGGCTTTTTGCAGGATGTGGGTCTCAATTATTTGAGTCTGAACCGGCCCCTTCGGTCACTTTCAGGAGGTGAAGCGCAACGTATCCGGTTGGCAACACAGATAGGTACACAACTCGTCAATGTCTTATATATCCTGGATGAACCGAGCATCGGCCTGCACATGAGGGACAACGATAAGCTTATCCGGGCCCTGAAAGACCTGAGAGACCTCGGCAATACGGTAATCGTAGTAGAACACGACAAAGAAATGATGCTGGCATCGGATTTTGTAGTAGATATAGGCCCTGGTGCCGGGATCCACGGTGGTCATATCGTAGCAGCTGAGAAGCCTGAAATTTTTGTCAGAAACAATTCGGTTACGGCGGATTATCTGAACGGGGTTAGGAAAATAGAGCTTCCAAAAGAACGAAGAAAAGGCAATGGCCCCTCACTTGTTTTGGAAGGGGCCTCCGGCCACAACCTTAAAAATGTAGATCTGAAGATCCCTTTGGGGAAAATGATCTGCATTGCCGGGGTTTCAGGAAGCGGCAAATCTTCTTTGATCCATGAGACCCTGTATCCGGTCTTAAAAAGAGAATTTTATCGTTCACGTACCGAACCACTACCATTCAAGTCTGTCAGGGGACTTGACCAGATCGACAAGGTCATTGAAGTGGACCAGTCTCCGATCGGACGTACCCCAAGGTCAAATCCTGCCACCTATACTGGAGTGTTTACCGATATCAGGGCGTTGTTTTCTGAGTTACCCGAAGCAAAGATCAGGGGATATAAGCCCGGCAGATTTTCCTTCAATGTAAAAGGCGGAAGATGTGAGACTTGCCAGGGGGGAGGTATGAGGGTGATAGAAATGGATTTTTTACCGGATGTACATGTGCATTGTGAGACCTGTAAAGGAAAAAGATATAACCGTGAAACGCTTGAAGTAAGATTTAAAGGCAAATCCATTTCTGATGTGTTGGATATGACTGTGGAGCAGGCTGTGGAGTTTTTTGAAAACCAGCCAAAGATCCTGCGAAAGATTGAAACACTGAATGAGGTGGGCCTTGGCTACATTTCATTAGGGCAGCATGCGACCACGCTTTCCGGTGGTGAAGCGCAGCGGGTGAAGCTGGCTACCGAACTTTCTAAAAGAGATACAGGCAAGACCTTTTATATCCTTGATGAGCCGACTACCGGACTTCATTTTCAGGACATCGAACATCTCCTTTCTGTGCTTCAGAAACTCGTGAGCAAAGGCAACACTGTGCTGATCATCGAGCACAACATGGATGTGATCAAAGTGGCAGATCATGTGATTGAGCTTGGCCCCGATGCAGGAGAAAAGGGTGGAGAGATCATATCTGAAGGTACACCCGAGGAGATCGTCAAACAGAAAAAAGGCTATACCTGGAATTATCTGAAAGAAGAGTTGGGCGAAAGTGTGCCGCTGGTGTGAAAGATTGCACCACCTTATCCTAATTATTCAGACTGCAGTGATCGGGCATAAATAATTTGTGAAAACAATTCATCTTTGCTTCAATGGCCATGAATAAGCAAAGAATTTACTGGTTGTGCCAAATTCTGGGATGGTCCTTTTACGGCATCTTATCGGCATTTCTCTACTTTTTGGATACCCAGGAAGCCACACTTGCACTTTTCGTTAACCAACTGATCCCCATCATTTTTCACATCCTGCTCACGCATTTTATGCGATACATTATACTGCACAGGGGTTGGCTGAACCTTGGACTGTTACGCGTGATCCCCAGGGTATTGGTGACAACGATTTTTCTGTCGCTGGTCAATTACTTTCTGGTAATTATCTACACCTACTTCATTGGTGAGTTGTCTGAAAGAGATTTTCAACCCCTGGCTATTTTTGCTTCCACTATCCTGTCGGTGATCCTGTACATCATCTGGGCCATGATCTACTTCACCTTTCATTATTTTGAAAAGTCGAACCGGATGCTGCAATATGAGGCAGCTGCCAAAGAAATTGAATTGAATAATCTTCGCTCCCAGTTGAATCCCCATTTTATCTTCAATGCGTTGAACAGCATTCGTGCACTGGTAGATGAGGACCCGAAAAAATCAAAGAATGCGATCACACAGCTTTCCAATATTCTCCGAAATTCACTGATGGTAGACCGAAAGCGGCTCATTCCTTTTAGAGAGGAACTGGAAACAGTGAAGGACTACCTGGGACTGGAATCCGTGCGGTATGAAGAGAGATTGAAAACTAAATTTGAGCTGGACCCGGCGACCGAAGATTATCTCATTCCCCCGTTGATGGTGCAGACACTGGTAGAAAATGCGATCAAACATGGGATATCTACGTTAAGACAGGGCGGAGAGGTGGCTATTAGATCCTATCTTGAAAATGGATCGCTGGTGATCCAGATTAGAAATGCGGGTCAGTATCAAGGTGGGAAAAATAAGGAAAAGGAAGGGTATGGCTTGATAAATACGCGCAAACGGCTTGAATTGATCTATGGCCATCAGTCAAGTTTCAAAATTATGAATGAAAATGATCACACGGTTTTGACAGAAATAGTAATCCCAAAGACTTTATAAAATGAAAGCATTAATTGTTGATGACGAACGACTGGCCAGAAAGGAGCTCATGAGCCTGCTGGAAAATCATAAAGAGATACAGATTGTCGGGGAAGCCACCGATGCTGAGGATGCCCTGGAGCAGATCACCAAACTCGATCCGGACCTGATCTTTTTGGACATTCAGATGCCTGGAAAAAGCGGGTTTGACCTGTTGGAAGATCTTGACAAATCACCGAAAGTGATCTTCACCACAGCCTATGATGAATTTGCTATCAAAGCGTTTGAATTCAATGCCCTGGATTACCTGCTCAAACCCATTGAGAAAGAAAGACTGGGAGAAGCGATCAATAAGCTGAGATTCGAGGAGGAACGACCGGCCAAGGGGAACGGGCTGGGAGAAAATGACCAGGTCTTCGTGAAAGATGGCGACAAGTGCTGGTTTGTGAAGCTGTCAGAGGTACGGATGTTTGAGTCGGATGGCAATTACATCAAGGTCTACTTCCGGGAAAACAAACCCATGATCCACAAGTCACTGAATGCCCTGGATGAGCGACTGGATGACAAAACCTTTTTCCGTGCCAGCCGGAAACACATCATCAACCTCGGCTGGGTGGAAAAGATCGACACCTGGTTTAATGGAGGTTTGCTGGTACAGCTGAAAGGCGGCGAAAAGATCGAGGTAAGCCGCAGACAGGCTGCGAGGTTTAAAGAGAAAATGAGTTTGTAGATTAGGACGGCTTCATGAAATTGTCACAGCAAGCTAGGTCAAGCAGATAACAACTCATGTATACTAAAAGTATTTTACTTTTCATACTAAGTATCGCAGCCCATTTTGCTTTTACACAAAGTTTTTCGATTCTTGATAGTGTTATTTTGGCTAACAAGCACGTGATTAAAGTAGATCAAGAAAATGATCATTTTTCTGGTGAAGGTTTTGATTATCTACAAGAAAACTGTGATAATGTTCAATTTATTGGTATTGCAGAGAATCACAATACAAGAGAGATTCCAAAATTTACATTTTCTCTATTTGAAAAGCTTCATGAACAATATTCTTTCAACTATTTGGCTTTGGAGCAAGATCCGGTAATGATGAGTTTATTGTCAACCAGGGAGTATGAAACATTAGAAATGGCAAAGAAACACCCTCATGGCTTTACGTTCATTTCTGATCAAGAACTGGAAATGATTGAAAGTACTCTAAACCTTGCAAATAGCAAAAATTCTGTCTGGGGATGCGACCAGTCCTTTGGAGCAAGCCACTCTATCGCGCATATTTTAAGATCCTTCGAAAATGAATCTGATAATCTCAAGATGCTAGAGTCTATTTACCATCGTATTTATGAAAAAGAAGAAAACCGCAACTTAATTGAGTATCACTATATGGCGGATACAACAAAGCGGATAGATTTTCTCAAGATTCATGAACTAATAATCAATTCTGGTAAGGAAGAGCTAGATTTTTACATTACTTCATTATTAATTTCGGATAGTATCTTTTCGGAATTTCTAAATAAGAGATACTATCAAAGCCGTAGTATGAGGGAGTCTTACATGAGACAAAGATTTATTGCAGAATACAAAAAGGCAATGAATGCAGACCCTTTTCCAAAGGTACTTTTGAAGTTTGGTCATTATCATTTGATGGATGGTTTCAATACTGGTTCAAATACATTAAATGTTGGGAACTTGATAAGAAATCTTGCTACATACAATGGCATGGAGTCTTTAATTATTAGTACTCAGATATTTAGGGACGATGGTTCTGATTGGGATTACTTGGATGAATCATATCCAATGTTCACTAAGCATGCTAGCATTAGCAATTGGACATTATTTGACCTTCGACCATTACGTCCATTTGATTCAAACGGGCTGTTGAAAGGAGCGGTGAAGGATGAACAAAGAGTTTTATGGGAAGACCTATTATATAATTATGATATGATACTTGTTATTGGGAATGGTGGAGATGCAACCTGGCTGGAAACAGGTGTGGAGTATTAGGCTTTTTATCTCTGTTGCCATCGGCTCAAGCAATTTCCGACCTGAATTAGTATTCAAGATCCTTTATTTTCTTTTCCATTTCGGTAATTAGTTTCCTGGTAAGAAATTCATCAAAGAGTTTTGAATCTGGTCTTTTTTCCTGTTCAATGATACTTTCAAGGTATTCATCTTTTTCGTCAGCCTTAATAATAATCAGAGGGAAAGCGTGTTTCAAAAGAAGCAGGTTATGAATCAGTCTTACCATTCTGCCATTCCCGTCACCGAAAGGATGAATGTTATTGGCAAACTCAAAATGGAAATGGTTGATTGCAGGAATGATCTCGTCCTGATTTTGTAATCGATGATTGGTCTCTTCACATAGCGCTTCCAGGGCTTTCGGAACATATTTCCAATCCATATATTCCTTATACTCACCGTGTTTTCTGATGCCAAAATTGTTTTCTTGTTTGAATTTTCCTGGTCCCCCCATGTAAACATCCAGTCGATCCCATTGGATCTTATCTTTCATCAATTCCGCATGTAGATCCTGAATAAGCTGAACCGAAAGAGAAAGATGTTCATAACTATCAAATACTTTCTCCAAAAGACTTTTATGATTTTTTAAATCCGTGATGTCTTTGATATCAGTCTTCTTCCGAATGATCCCGTGTTTCAAAAATTTTATGGTATCACCATATTCAATTTTGAGTCCCTCAAGCTTATTGCTATGATAAGTAAAATCGTTGAGAAGTACTTCCTTTTCGTCAGGCGTCCAGTCTTTTGGAGCAATGAATTTGTATCTTTTGTGTAGGTCAATTGCTCTGGACAGGATTGAAGTCATATGAGTTTAAGGTCATAACCAACACCTTCGGTTTTTAATTTGTTGATCCATTCATTATAATCCTGAGGATAAAAAGCGATCGAACCTTTTATTTTGGTTACCGTCCTGCCAAACATAAACTTTTCGATATCTTCCCGTAGTGGCTCTGGAATAGAGTCTATCTTGACCGGATCTTTTTTTTCTTTTAGTAATTCAAAGAATTGATTTTTGTCGACTGAGCGCATAGAATATTGACCCCTGTTAATCACTAAAAATAACGTAAAAGACAATAATTTGGTTAGTTAGCTTTCAATATGAGCCAGAATAACTTCAGCGCTACTTAGCTCTTCACGATCTGGAAAAACTCATTCTCGATGCCCCAGTCTTTGGCCAGGTTGAGCATGGCCGTGGTTTCCGACTCTGTCACATAGCCTTTCCGATGGCAGTCTTCCCAGACTGATTGCAGATGTTTGATGCGCTCATGAACTGAAAGTAATGGAAATATCTTTTTGAAGAATTCGCGGGAGCGTTCGAAAGCAGACATATAATCTTCAGATATGAATTTATCCGCCCAGATCATCTCATCATACGCATCCAGCTTTTTGGCAGACTTCTCAAGGATCATACGCTCTTCATCATCCAGTCCGTGATAATGAAAGATCAAGGATTTTAAAAGCATGATGGCTTTCTTCAAATTCTGCTCCACGGATATCTGTACATAAGTTATCGGATAGTAATTTGGTAAATAACCAAATGAAAGTAAATAAGTGGAGCGCTTTTTATTCAAAATTTATACTTAAATCATCAGGCGCTCCGTGATTTCATCTGCGAGGAACCAGCCTTTTTGGGTGAGATAGAAATGATCACCACGGACATATGCCATTTGGCCATCAATCAGTTGTTTGGTAAAAGGAGCATTGACAGAGTGAAAGTCCTTTCCAAACCTGGCGTGAAACTCCTTAAGGTCAATACCCCATTTGTTCCGTATCCTGGTCAATACAAATTCGTTCTGCCTGTCAGCAAATGAAAGGATTTCCCTACTGGAATCAGGGATGCCTACGTGGATGGCCTTGATATATTTAAAATTGTTCCTCACATTCCAGCTTCGTGATAAACCATCGAACGAATGGGCTCCAGGCCCGATACCTAAATAGCTGGCACCTTTCCAGTAGGAGGTATTGTGTTTGGAATATTTTCCGGGGAGGCAAAAATTCGATATTTCGTAATGTTCATAACCTTTGGCTTCAAGCGCATCAATAGCCTGCTGATAGGCATCGGCATTTTCATTTTCAGGTACTTCAGAAAATTTACCCTGCTCCACCCATTTACCAAAGACTGTTTTATCCTCAATGGTCAATCCGTACATTGAGACATGCGGAGGATCGAATGAAAGCAATTCATCCAGATCATTTTGCCAGAGATGCGGAGCTGAAGGCGGGATAGCATAGATGAGATCGGCATTATAATTCTTAAAATCCGAAGCGATCAACCCGAGCGCTTTTCTTGCCTGCTCAGCATCATGGGCCCGGTTGATCAATTTCAGCTTGTCATCATTGAAGGTCTGGATCCCGATGCTGATCCTGTTGATGCCAAAGGATTTCCAGTGACTGATCGCTTCTTTTGTGACATCTTCCGGATTTGCTTCCAGTGTGATCTCGGCTTCAGGAGAAAGCTGAAAATTTTTATTGATCACAGAAAAGAGACTGTCAAGATGACCCTGTTTCAGCAAAGAGGGTGTCCCTCCTCCAAAATACAGAGTATCGACTTTTTGATGCTCCAGGTAATCCTGTCTGAGTTCTATTTCCATGCAAAGGGCCTTCACCAGCGCATCAACATTTTTGAGGTTGGTACTGAAATGAAAATCGCAGTAGTGACAGGCCTGCCTGCAAAATGGTATGTGGATATAAATGCCGCTCAATATATCAGTCTTAAATTGCAAAGGTATTATTGTACCTCATGCATAAGCTTGTTGTTTGGATTAGTTTGTTATGTTTTCATTATGCAGCCACTGGGCAGACAGAACTGTATGTGGATGGTAATAGACGGGGAACACTACAAACAAACGATCAGAAAACAGATGAGCTGGCCCGGAAAAAGTTGCTGGAATTTGTCCGGGACGGGTATTTATTTGCCGGCATCGATTCCATAGTCAGCGGGGATATTGAAAGGATCTATCTTCATAAGGGCATGCGTGAGGAAGTCGGTGTCGACAGCGTGAAGATCCAGGACGTTGATTTTAAAAAGCCGGATTACAGGAGTGTAAAATCTCCGGTCAGGATTCTTAATGATTACATTTCTAGCGGCTATCCTTTTGCCAGGATCTCATGGGAAAGGATCAGCCAGGACAATAAAGGTCGTCTTCATGGCAATCTGATCATTGATCCGGGTCCTTTTGTTGTAAATGATACACTGGTGCTACTATCGTCAATTAAGACAAAGCCGGACTTTATCCAGCAATCCCTGGGCTTGCAGACCGGAAAGCCATTTGATGAGCTGGCCTATCAACGCATCGGAAGAAAATTAGACCGGATGACATTTCTGGAGTTATCCTCTCCGCCGGACATTGCATTCAGTGGCGGTCAGGCGACGACCTATCTAGATCTCAAGGAAAATCCTGCAAGCTCTTTTGAAGGGATTGTCGGACTTTTGCCTAACCAGGGTGCAGGCGGAAATTTGCTATTCACCGGCTATATTGACCTCGATCTGGGAAACCTTTTTAATGCAGGCAAACAATTCAGACTCAACTGGCAACAGTTTGCTGCAGCTTCTCAGCAGCTCAGCCTCGAATATGATCATGCCTATCTTTTGGGAAGTAGTGTATTGCTGGGCGGTGCATTCAACCTGATCAAACAGGATACTACATTCATCACAAGAAATATCAAACTGGAAATAGGAGCATTTTTATTTGGTTCGAATGTCAGGTTTGACGGATCCTTCGAGAGACTCACCGGAGACCTGATCTCGTCAGATCCGGAGCAGGTTGCCAGGGAAGGACTTGCAGATTACACCACGGATCAGTACGCAATAAGCCTTAGTATGCTTTCAGGAGTCAACAGGTTTGAGGATTATCTTTCATTCAGGATCAGGGCTTCTATCGGAAGAAGATCCATCGAAGGAAATGCCTCTCTGCCTTCCGGTATATATGATACCCTGAGATCAGTAAGTTCGGTGTTTCAATTCAGATCGCAGGCTCAGTGGCAAAAAGTCCTCTATAATAAAACTTCATTCTTTATTGAAAATAACATTGGTATTTTGCAAAACATCCAGGTATTAAGAAATGAGCTTTACAGGGTGGGCGGCCTGAAATCACTGAGAGGATTTAATGAAAACTTTTTTTTCACTCAGAACTATTTGCTAAACAGGGCAGAGCTCAGGCAATATTTCGAAAAGCAATCCTTTCTCTTCTTATTTTATGATCAGATATTTATGGGATCTTCGGATAGCTGGAGGTATCCGTTTGGATTTGGTTTAGGACTTACCCTTGATACTGGCAACGGCTTGTTTAATTTTGTGTTTGCTTTGGGCAGATCGGATGAGATCCCCATTGACATTAACAATACAAAGATCCACCTGGGCTATACATCAAGATTTTAGTATATGTATTTGAGAGTGAAAATTTTTATGTTATTGCTGGGTATGGTCTGGTCTTCCCTGCATGCACAGTCATCGGAAACACCCATCGACCGCTGGTTTACTATTAAAGAAAAACGGATCGTTCCTGTCACCTCCCTTCGGGATCATACGCTGGCATACCTTAACCTCGATGGTTTGTCAGCAAATGACTCCATCAAAATTTGTCATGGATCGGAGATTGATCTGTGGATCAATAACCAGCTATATTACAGAAAGCTTCCAAAGGGATGTGAAAAGTATTTGAAGGCGGATCTGATAAAATTTGCAGGAACAGATTCTGTGACCCTGTCCGTATCATATGAGAGATATGCTGATCTTCAGGCTTTTTTAATTGCGGATAATGGAGAATCGAATGGAACACAACTCCAGGTTAGAAGCAGGAACCTCCTGTCGCACTTCTACCTGTTGGCCTTAATGGTCATCCTTATCATGACAGCAATTCTGAAGTATGTTTTTCCCAACAAGTTTTCCTGGCTGATGAGCAACCCGCTGGCAAGCAGGTCGAGTCTGGACCAGGATGAATTGTATACAGGTTTTTGGCACCTTGAAAATCTTTTTACATCCCTGATCTTTTCTCTTTTTGTCTCACTGCAGATCATTTATCTGCATCAGGAGCTTAATGTCTGGTCCTATCTGAACACCTGGAATGATCAATATGTCACCCAATGGCTTTTCATAGCTGGCCTGATCTTTGGCCTGTTGTTTGCAAAATATATTTATTCATGGCTGATGTCCAGGTTGTTACAGGCACGTATCCTGCCAAATATTCAGTTTCAGGATTTCATACAGATTTTTATTTGGCTCTCATTTGTGATCATCGGGCTGTTTTTCATTGATCTATATCTGATCCCGGATACCCGGCTGGTTTTGGCAGATCTTGCCTATCTCCTGCTTATTGGTGGTTTAATTGCTTTTCAATTATGGTTGTATTTTAAGTTTGTTAAATATTATTCACATAAAAAACTATTGATTATTTCCTACCTTTGCACCACTGAAATATTGCCTGTCTTCTTAATCATCTTCTGGTTAGTGAAATAGGGAATGGGTTGAAGTCATATTGAAAAGCATGAGTGAAGAATTACTAGTTACGGACAAGGAAAGGCTCAATAAAGTTTCTTCTATTTTAGTTTCACAACCTGAGCCAACAGACACCAAAAATTCGCCTTACCATAAACTCGCTGAGAAATACAATATCAAGATTGATTTCAGGCAGTTTATACAGGTGGACCCGGTGGACATCAAAGAGTTTCGAAAGCAAAAGATCAACATCCTTGATCACACAGCGATCATTTTCACCAGTAGAAATGCGGTAGATCATTTCTTCAGGTTGGCTACCGAAAGCAAAGTCGAGATACCTAGCGACATGAAATATTTTTGTGTCTCTGAGCAGACGGCCAACTACCTGCAGAAATATATTGTGATCCGAAAAAGGAAGATTTTTACTGGTGAAAGGACGGCTTCGGATCTTTTTGACGTGTTTAAGAAACACAAGAGCGAAAAGTTTCTTTACCCCTGCTCCAACATCAGAAAAGATGATATCCCTGATTTTCTGAAGACGAATGGGTACGACTACACGGAGGCTATCATCTATAAGACGGTTGCAGCGGACCTTTCCGATCTGGCCGATATTAAATATGATATTATCGCATTCTTTAGTCCATCGGGTATCCAGTCTTTGTTTGACAATTTCCCGGACTTTAAGCAGGAGAAGACCCGCATTGCTGCCTTTGGACCGACCACAGCCAAGGCGGTAAGGGATGCCGACCTGATCCTCGATATCCAGGCGCCGCTTCCGAATGCCCCCTCGATGACCGGGGCCCTTGAGTTGTATATCAAGAAAGCGAACAATCTTTAAGGTATCAGGTTTTTAGATTTTTACCGTTACCTTTATATCTATGATCAAAAAGTGGCTGAATGTATCAATTCTATTGTTCCTGGGTCTGATGGCTCAGGCACAAAACGGATATTTTTTCAGTCATTACATGCTTAACCCTTCTTATTTCAATCCCGCGTGGGTTGGATCGGAAGGGACAGCCTTTGCAGCATTCCAGTACCGCAATCAATGGCTGGGATACACCAGCTCCTTTGATGGGCCTGGCGGAGCGCCCAATACCCAACTGCTCACATTCAACATACCTGTGAATGGGGTGATCTCCGGACTGGGGGCAAATATCTCAAATGATAATCTCGGACCTTTAAATAATATACAGGCTCAATTTTCCGTAGCCGCCCGGTGGAACCTCAGCTTTGGTACACTTTCGGTCGGAATTATGCCGGGGATTTTTTCCCAGACAGAAAAATTTGATGAGTTGCGATTCAACGATCCGGAAGACCCGCTGAACCTTGGTACCAGGCAAACGCAAATTAGGCCGGACCTGAATAGCGGCATTTATTTTCGCGCAAACAATAACATATATATAGGACTGAGTGCGATGAATATTCTTGAGCCTTCCTTCAATTTCGGGATTGACATAGACTCGGTGGATTTCGGAAATCAGTTTAAGAGAAGCTACACCGGACTTCTTGGGACCGTACTCACCATCAATGAAGACCTTGTGATCCAGCCAAGTGTTCTGGTCAGGAGTGATCTCGTTGGCTACACGTTCGATATGAGTGCGATTGCAATTTTTAAAAATAAAATGTGGGGTGGTATTTCTTACAGGCGGTCCGAATCAGCGATCTTGTTGCTCGGATATAGCTTATTGGAAGATAATGTGCTCAAGCTGGGTTACTCCTTTGACTATGTGGTGGATGAGCAGGATGCCAAGCAGCCTACCTCGCATGAAATTTTTATTCGGTACGACCTACCGGATCTGGTCTTTGGCGGCAAGAAAGCGATTAAGACTCCGAGATTCAGTTTTTGAGGTAAGCATTTCACCCATTTTTTAACTTAAAGAGTTATTTTTTGGATAATTTCAATTCAAAAGTTGTGTTGAAAAAACATTAGGTTATATATTTAGGCCCATTTTGATGCAATATTTTACAATAAAGTTTGTTTAATTTACATACTTGAGGTTCAAATTAGGTGTTATGAATAAAATGCGTGTATTATCGCTTACCACGTTAGTACTACTTTCCCTCAGCGTTATGATCCAAAGTTGTGGATTGTTCGGTGGCGGAGGGGGTTCAGATCGTGGCGAGCTTATAGGAGTTCAAGGCCGGGAAGGCTGGGAAATGACAAGACCCTATGGAATGACTGCAGTTCCCGCAGGTACTTTCCACATGGGGCAGGCTGACGAAGACGTCGCCGCAACACAGATCAACTTTAACAAACAGGTTACCATCAGTGCGTTTTTCATGGATGAGACTGAGATCACCAACAATGAGTACCGGCAGTTTACTGTTGCGATCACCGAGGGATCTGAAGTCGACCTGCCCGCAGGATATTCCGTGGCCGACTTACTTCCGGATACCACTGTTTGGGTTAAGGATTTTACCCATCACATGGGAGATCCGATGATGGTTTATTACTGGTCGCATCCGGCATTTGATGATTATCCTGTGGTAGGTGTTGACTGGAATGCTGCCAGATTTTTCTGCAGGTGGCGTACGCAACACCTAAATGAGTGGAGGACCAGCGTCGGGTTGTTTGAGATGCCTGCTTTCAGGCTGCCAAATGAAGCCGAGTGGGAGTACGCTTCGAGAGGTGGAAGAGACATGGCCAAATATCCCTGGGGGAATCCATATATCAGAAATACCAAAGGATGTCTGCTGGCAAACTTCAAGCCCGGAAGAGGAAACTATTTCGATGATGGATTTGCATATACATCTCCAGTCGGTACCTATTTTGCCAATGAATATGGCTTATTTGACATGGCTGGAAACGTTGCGGAATGGTGTGAAGATGCATACAATCCTGCCTCGATGCCGGTGGTATGGGATTTGAACCCCACCTACTACGATGAGCGCGTAAACTATAAAATTGTCAGAGGTGGTTCATGGAAAGACATTGCATACTACCTTGAAACAGGTACGCGTTCGTTTGAGCACCGAGATTCAACGAGGTCATCTGTTGGATTTAGATGCTCAATGACCTATATTGGACGTTCTTCAGGATATGAATTTTAAAAAAAAGCTATAAGTTACTAACCTAAATATTTAAAATAATGAGCAAAAAAGGCGGATTCCAAGAATTACTCTTTTCGACAATCATGCCGAAGATTTACGGCATAGGAGCTGCAATTGTGATCGTTGGTGCCATGTTTAAGATCCTTCACCTTCCCGGTGCAGGTATTATGCTTGGTGTCGGACTTACCACTGAGGCAGTGATTTTCTTCTTAAGTTCGTTTGAACCCAAACACAAAGACCCGGACTGGTCAAAAGTTTACCCTGAATTATCAGATGATTATGATGGTCCGTCTGCAAAGCCTGCACCCAGGGCTACCGGAGTAACCGCCTCACTTGATAAGGTGATGGCAGAAGGTAATATCGGTCCTGAGCTGGTCAAAAGTCTGGGAGACGGTATGAGAAACCTTGCAGACTCCGCCAGGAAAATGTCTAACCTAGGGGATGCAGCATTGGCAACAAATGAGTACACCAGTAATGTAAAGCAAGCCTCCAAGTCACTTTCGGAAGTCAATAAGTCCTATGCTAACATTACTCAGTATGTTGGCGAGATCGCCAATGCTGCCAAGGACACTAAAAACTATCAGGCTGAAGTTCAGACTGTCACTAAAAGTCTTGGTGCACTGAATGCAGTCTATGAGATGGAACTGAAAGATGCACAGAGCCACGTTCAGTCAATGAACAAATTCTATTCTAATGTGACAGATGCATTGAATAGCATGGCTGATGCAGGCAAAGAAACTGCAGCATTCCAGACGGAACTGAACCAGCTGACTACCAATATTGCATCTCTGAACAAGGTATACGGTAGCATGCTAAGTGCGATGAAACAAGGTTAATTTTTCCAACAAATAAGCTAAAAGAATAAGAACATGGCTGGAGGAAAAGAAACACCACGGCAAAAGATGATCGGGATGATGTATCTCGTGCTTACTGCATTGCTAGCACTGAACGTCAGCTCGACGGTTATTGACAAATTCGTTTTTTTGAATGACTCCCTGGTAAGAGCCAACAACGAAACCGCCGAAAGGAACATACAGACATTATCCAGTATCAAGAGTACTGTAGCGGATCTGGGAAACAGAGAAGCGGATGTTAAGATTGCAGAAGCAGCCGCTGAACTAAGGGCCCGTGCCAATCAGGTTGTTGATGAGATCACACTGCTGAAAGACACATTGATCGAGCTTACCGGAGGTTATTTGGAAGGACATACCCCTGAATATGTGGGAGATGCCAAAAACCTTGAAGGAAAAACAGACTATGACAAAGTAGGGCACTACATGATGCCGGAAGAAGAAGGTGGCGAAGGCCATGGAGCGAGATTAAAGCAACTTCTGAATGAATATGCCACTTACGTAGGTGAACTGGTTGCAAAATTTGGGGCGGATCCATCTGAGGTTGAACGCTATCAGCCCATCGCTCTCGATGCAGATGAAGACCCGGTTTACAGTCTGGACCCGAATCAGAAAGGAAAGAAATTTTCAACACTGGCCTTTGACGCCTCGCCAACTCCTGCTGGTCTTGCTACTTTAAGTGAGTTCCAGTCCAGGGTACTGGGTTATGAGACCCGGGCTATTGGATTTCTGGCCGGCAAAGTAGGTGCAGGTGACCTTAAGTTTGACCAGATCAATGCAATGGTAAGACCTGAATCCAAGTATGTGACTGCCGGAGCAAAATATGTTGCTGAAATGTTTATTGCAGCTTCATCTTCAGGAGTTACACCTACTATGGCCTACAATGGAAATGAAATCCCTGTCAATGAAAGAGGTATTGGACTTGTTGAATTTACTGCAAGAGCAAATTCATACGACAAGAACGGTCTTTCCCGACAAACTTACGAAGCGGAGATTTCCGTGACTATGCCTGGCGGAAGGGATACAACATTTACCAATGAGATCGAGTACTTCGTCATTCAACCGGTGATCCAGGTGCAGTCTACCGCGGTAAACGCATTGTATTACAGATGTGGAAATGCACTCAATGTAACAGTTCAGGGATTAGGACCGACATTCGTTCCTTCATTCTCTGCTCAGGGTGCAGCAGCCATCTCGGGTGGTGGAACGCAGGTTACCCTGGTACCTACGGTAACAGACAAAGTAACCCTAAGTGTTTCGAATGGTGGTACCTATATCGGTAGCAAAGAATTTGGGGTAAGGCCAGTTCCTGCTCCTGAGATTGCCTTCCTGGGACCTCAGGGTCCAATTGACCTGAAGTCAGGAATGTCGTCAAAGACTCCACGGATGCAAATTGGTGCACTGGCAGAAGAGAATTTCAAACAGACACTTCCTGATGATGCGAACTTCAGGGTCGCAGAAGCAACACTTACACTGGTAAGTGGTGGATTGGCCAGGGGTTCAATTAATGTTTCCGGTGGTACAGCGAATCTCTCCGGTTTACTGGCCAATGCCAGAAAGGGAGATTTGCTCAATGTGGAAGTAAAGCTTGTCCAAAGACAGAATTTCAGAGGTCAGGTGGAGCCTTTTCCAATCAGGAGCAGGTACTTCAATATTCCTCTACAATAGAGTGTTAAGCAAAACAAACAGGTAATGAACAGAATAAGTTATGCAATGATCGTTTTCCTTCTGAGTGCCGGTGCGCTGAGTGCTCAGGATAAGGGGCAACCGATCATCAAGTCAGAAGTCCTTAATGCACACATCATGTTTGAGAAGCGTGTGACAAGAAGGATGGACCTTAAGGAGAGGCAGAACAGACCTTTTTACTCCAAAAATGCGGAGTTGTCCAGGTTACTGATCGATGCCGTTCGCGAAGGGTTGATCAAGCCTTACAGGAGCGATTCCTGTGTGAACCTTCTGACGGATGATGAATTTGAGCAGGCCGTATCTATTGAGCGTCAGCAGGATGCTTTTGGTGGCGGCGGAGGTTTTGATTCCTTTGGCGGTGGCGGATTTGACAGCGGGTTTGGTGGTGGATTCGGGGATACCCAGACCAGTACTGAGCCAGCCCCCGAACAAGCGGAAAGTCAGCAGTATGACCCGATTCCACCGGACTTGTTTTCAGTGGCATATCTGCGAGAAGATGTGATCTTTGATCGCAACAGATCCAGGATGCTGTGGTACATCCGTGCGGTTTCAATTGCGTTACCTGCAGGTGATCTTACATGGAACCCTGCCGGTTTTGAGAAGAAAGTGGCTCACTTCAAGTATCAGGATGTAGTGGATCTATTCAGAGGTCCTTATGCAGAAAAGGCCATTTGGTTTAACAACCAGAATCAGGCCCAACACAGAAATATCGCGGATGCGTTTGAATTAAGACTTTTCAGAGCGCCTATCGTGAAGGTTTCAAATGCTCAGGATCTGGATGTGAGACAACAGACTACGGAGATATTTGATGCGATCTTACTCTCCCAGGAGTATGAAAATCAGCTGATGGAGTACGAAAGTCAATTATGGGAATACTAGGTTAGTAAATTTATCTTATAGTGAAAAAAGGGAGATCATTCAGTTGGTCTTCCTTTTTTGTTTTAGGTTTCCTTCCACACACAAGATGGCTATTTTGTATTTACCTTAGCTGGACCCTTTTTTAGACCGTCTTTCTTTCAAAATGCTCTTTGATAATCTTGGCCTTATGCAGACCCACCAACTCAGACAGCTGAGTGACGCCTAATTCACTGATACGCTTCACACTTTTGTATTCCGACAGGAGCAGATTTTTGGTTTTAGATCCAATCCCGGAGATCTCGTCCAGTTCCGATTTTACAGAACTTTTGCTACGCTGCTGGCGGTGAAAGGTGATGGCAAAACGATGGGCTTCGTCTCGCAGCTGCTGCAGCAACTTCAGTGAACCGGATTTCTTACTGATGTAGAGGGGGATAGGGTCTTCAGGATAATAGATCTCCTCCAGTTTTTTTGCAATACCAATGATCGGGATCTTGCCGTAAAGCTCCAGTTCTTTCAGAGCCTCGACGGCTGAAGATAGTTGTCCTTTACCTCCATCCACGATGATGAGATCCGGTAAGTCGCTATCTTCCTTTTTCAGGCGATAGTACCTTCTTCCCACCACCTCTTTCATGGAAGCGAAATCATTGGGGCCCTCAACTGTTTTGATATTGAACTTACGATAGTCCTTCTTACTGGGCTTTCCATTTTTGAAACAGACCATGGAAGCGACAGGGTTTGATCCCTGGATGTTGCTGTTGTCAAAGCACTCTATATGATTGGGAAGATCGGTGAGCCTCAGATCATTCCTGAGCTGTTCAAGGATCTTTGTATGATAAGGTTTGGAGGACTCAATCCTTCTTTGCTTATCGTTCTTGTAAAAGAGCGCGTTTTTAATAGACAGGTCTACAAGTTTTCGTTTATCACCGATCTGGGGGATCGTGATGGATACTCCTTCCCAAGCGGCTATTTCCTGGTTTGACAGGATTTCAGGACTTTCACTATCGTATTTATTCCTCAGGTTGAATACAATGACTTGCAATAGTTCATTCACAGGCTCATCGATTTTTTTGGTGGCCTCTACGGTTTCCGAGATACGAATGGAGCCATGCTGGATTTTCATGTAGTTGATATACAATTTTTCGTCATTACTCAGGATCCCAACCACATCGATATCGGTGATCTTCTGACTGACGATCAGAGATTTTGACTGGAACTTTTCCAGCAGATCCAACCTGTTTTTGTATGCCTGTGCCGATTCAAATTTCAGCTCTTGAGCAGCCTCGTTCATCCTTTTTAGAAAACTGTTTTTTACTACAGACAGGTTTCCTTTCAGGACTTCTTTGGCACTTTGAATGTCTTCCAGATAGTCCCCTTCTTTTTGCAATCCCTCACAGGGACCCAGACAATTTCCTATGTGATACTCGAGACAGACTTTAAATTTTCTTTTCCTGATATTTTCCTCAGACAGCACATAGTTGCAGGTCCGGATCTTGTATAATTTCCTCAGTAGATCCAATACGCCTTCCATTGCTTTCACACTTGTGTAAGGACCAAAATATTCTCCTTTGGAGCGGATGATCCTTCGGGTTGAATACACCCGTGGGAACCGTTCATTGGTCACACAGATACTCGGAAAGCTTTTATCATCCTTGAGCAGAATGTTGTATTTCGGCTGATGTTCTTTAATGAGACTATTTTCGAGGAGCAAAGCATCAAACTCAGAATTCACCAGGACAACTTCGATGGATCTGATCTCTCCTACGAGTTTATAGGTCTTTCTGTTGATAAGTCCTGCCCTGTTGAAATAGCTGGCGACCCGTTTGGCGAGGTCTTTGGCTTTACCTACGTAGATGATGATATTATCCTCATCGAAAAATTTATACACCCCAGGCTGATGGGGGAGCATCAAATATTCGTCTGTCTTGAATTTCTGGGCTTGCATCAGAAGATCGCTTCTTCCTCTACAACGTCATAGATGATAGTATCGTTTGGCTGGGTCCCGGCCTCGTATTTACTGCAGTCCAATTCCACAGAAATAGGTTTAACTGGTTTTGGAAACGGACCCTTGGTGTATCCGAGGGTCGGATCAGCATAGACCTGCTGCATAAACCGGTCCCAGATCGGCATGGCAGTTCGCGCTCCCTGTCCGAGCGCCCAGTATTCAAATCGGATGCTTCTTTCCTCTCCGCCTACCCAGGCACCAGCAGCTAAATCTTTGGTGACGCCCATAAACCAGCCATCGGAGGCATTTTGTGAGGTGCCGGTCTTAGCACCTATCTCATTACCGGATTTCACCGCTTCACTCAGCCCATGGGCAGTACCACCCTCCTCCTCGGTTGTTCCTTTTAGCATGTGCAACATGACATAAGCGGTCTCTTCATTGATCGCTTCTCTTTTTTCAGGCACAAACTGATGGATCACATTGCCATTCTGGTCCTCGATCCGGTCGATGTAAAAGGGTTTGGTATGTGTGCCTTTATTAACGAATGTAGAGTATGCACCCACCATTTCATAGACGGATACATCACCTCCGGCTCCCAGGCCCATTGCGGGCACGCTGGCTAATTCACTTTCTATACCCATGCGTTCTGCATATTGCTTTACCGTGCTGGGTTGCAACTGTTGCATCATAAATGCTGTGATGCTGTTAACAGATCTTGCCATGGCCTGCCGGATCGTCATGGTTTTTCCCGAGTATTTACCATTTGAATTTTCGGGGATCCATGGATCTCCTCCCGGGTTAGCAAGGGATACGGGGATATCAGCCACCGGAAAGCAGGGGGAGTAGCCATTGTCTATAGCCACTGTGTAGACAAAGGGTTTAAAAGTCGATCCCGGCTGCCGTTTGCTCTGTATTACATGGTCATATTTGAAATATTTATGGTCGATTCCACCCACCCAGGCTTTGATATGGCCGCTCTTTGGATCCATGGCCATAAAACCGGCTTGCAGGAAACCTTTGAAATATCTTAAGGAATCGTAAACATTGAACAAGGTGTCTATTTCCCCATCCCATGAAAATACCTGCATCGGACGTTTCTCTCGAAGCTTTATCCTCACGGAATCCGAAGATTCGCCATACTTGCTGACCAGAAACTGATAGTAATCTGTCCTCTTGACTGCATTTTCAAGGAAATCCGGGATCTCTCTACCCTTTTCATCAATCCAGGGAGCCCGGTTGCCCAGATGCTCATCGAAGACATCCTGTAAGGTGTCCATGTGCTGGTGCATGGCATTTTCCGCGTATTCCTGCATTCTGCTGTCAAGGGTTGTATAGATCTTTAGTCCGTCTGCATACAGATCAATACCTCTCTCCCGTGTCCAGTAAAGCAGGTAATTACCGATCTGTGTTCTGAAATAAGTGGCCAAACCTTCATTGTGACTTTCCACTTTGTAGTTGAGGTCAAAATCTGAGATCTTGAGACTGTCGTATGCCACTCTGTCGATAAGACCGTATTTATGAAGATTATACAGTACTTCTGTGCGCTTATTCTTCGCATTTTCCGGGTTTAGGATAGGGCTATACCTTGTAGGTGCATTTATGGCTCCCACCAGCACCGCAGCCTCTTTATAATTCAATTGCGAAGGGAGCTTATTGAAGAAAGTTTGAGCGGCCACCTTGATGCCAAAAGAATTGCTGCCATACTCAACAGTATTGAGATACATGGCAAGGATCTCCTCCTTGGTGTAGGATTGTTCTAATCGAACCGCAATGATCCATTCCTTTAGTTTGGTGACGATCTCACCAATTGAAGGATATTTATACAATGTGCCGCGATTTTCTGTAGAGGTACTATACAGGTTCTCAGCCAATTGCATGGTCACTGTGCTGCCACCACCTTTGAAAGTGAAGGTAAGTCTTCCGATGATTGCACGGATCAGTCCTTTCAGGTCAATGCCAGAATGATTTTTAAAACGGTAATCTTCTGTGACAAGCAAGGTATTTACGATTTCAGGGGACAGCTCTTCGTAAGTGACCGGCGTACGGTTTTTTCTGAAATATTTACCCAGGGACACCCCATCGGCACTGATAAGTTCCGAAGAGAGGTCAGGATCTGGTTTTTCCAGTGCCTCCAGACTGGGCAATCCGCCAAACCATCCGTTATAGTCTATTTTAACGACGTAAAACAGGAGAGGAATCGAGATCACTCCAAATAGAAATACGCACCACATTAAAATGACAATTGTTCTTACAAGTCCTTTATTCATCTAGAAACTAATAGTTCTTTTCAAAAAAATTCAGGTAGGCGTCGAGTTCTTTTGTCTGATAAAAGATATCAAAATTATCTTCGCTGATCGCAAGAAAATAAAACTTTTCTCCTTTGTAGGTTTCTGATAGGTTCAAATTCCTGGACATTTGCTCAACAAATTTCAATGCGCTTCCTTTTGCGGGAAATTCGTTGATCAAAACCATGGCATTGTTTTCATCCAATACCAGATTACCCGTTCGCAATGCGAAATTATTTTCATTCAGGAACTTATCCAATTCCGCAGGTATCGATTCAACCAACCCTTTCTTGTTGGCATAGACGACCAGACAATAATGTTTTTGGTTTAGATTATCACTGAAACGAGCTTTTGTACTGTTGAAGAGGTTGATCTGATAGTCCTGAGACCGTTTGACCAGGCTCTCCGCGTAAGGTTTAAGTTCGCTTTCGGAGTATTTTTTCACAAAATTGTTAAGCTCATACTGGTACCGGTATTGTCCGTCAAGGATCCCGGTGCACAGGATCTGTAGTAACTTTAGGTTATCACTGAAATCATTCTCCGGGTGTAAGGTTAGTGTGCTGTCCAGCATTCTCTGAGCTTCTTGGATCAAACCTTTGGTGTACAGCTTGTAGGCATCATTGTACACATTCTTAAGTTTCTCGGTGACTGCCTGTGATTCTTCTCGATAGTTGGGATTGTCTACCAGCTTGGCATAGATCGTCTCAGGGTATTCCTTTTGTAACATATCCGCTCTTTCGGCGGACAACCCGTTATTCAGTTCTTTGTAGATCAAAAACAGCTGATAAAGGATTTCCGGACGGTGTTCCGATGCTGGAAATCTTAAATTCAGTTTCTCAAATGTGCTGATTGCGTTTAACTTTTCCTCCAGCTTGAAATTGTAGATAAAACCCAGTTTATAAAGTGCTTCCTCAATTTCACCTAATAATTGCTCTTTTTGGCTTTCTTCAAAAGGCACAGAGGCGACCATGCTGGCAACTTCCCCATCATTTGATTCATCCTGACCTTCGCTGGAAGCAATTTCGGAATTCACTTCTCCGGGTTCTGTTTCAGTGGAAGAAAGCTGGGATGTTGATCTCGTGCTTCTTCTCCAGTCGTCCTCCAAAGGTCTTGACCCCCATATCCGTCTGAATTCTGAGGTTCCCCTGCCTAATGTCGTCGGATTGTAAAAGTACCATTTGGCGTCCTGTGAAATACCAGGTCTGATAATACCCGCATTTTGCTGATCAAATACGGTTTGTACCCGGGATTGCCTTCTCTCAGCATTCTTCCTCTCTTCTTCAATTTTTCTTTCTTTTTCTTCGACGATGGTTTTAGCCAGGGCAATCACTGAATCTTTGGGTAGATTAGACAGTACCAGCAGGCTGTCATTGTCTCGGATGGTGGTAACCTGAACAACAAAATCGTCAAGAATTTCCTGTCTTTGCCGGATCTTTTCGTAACCTTCCTCGTCCTGGGGCATCACGGATACGGTGCTGTCATAATACGCCTGTGCCAGCTCGTATTGCTTCAGGCTGTCGTAATAGATCTGCCCGAGCTTCAGGTAGGCATATCCTTTTTGCCGCTGATTTTGAACGCTGTTCTGGACGGACTGTTTATAGAAGGTAATCGCCTGGTCAATATTGCCCTGTTTCAACTCAAAACCCGCCATTTCATAGTAGATCTTATCCTTATATTCTGCGTTTTTAGGATCCTTCAGTAGCTTTTTGAAGTACTTTCTTACCTTCCGTATATCTCCTGAACTTGTCAGCTCTGTCACCTGCGCCATGTTCAGCTTAGTGTAGAAGGAAAGTTCATAATTCGGGTTGTTTTTCAGTGATCGCTCATAATAATGGTAGGCTTCTGCATCGAAGCCAAGCTCCTGATATACCTGTCCGATGATAAATTCTACACGGGCTTTTTGAGCATAAGAAGTCATCAGCTCTTCGGCTTTCACCAGGTTTTGTACCAGTTGATTCTTATCATTTCTCTTTTGATACAAATAAGCTCTGCACAGGTACAGTTCCTGAAGATTCTTATTGTTGACGTTTTCCTTCTTCAGATAGTCAGACACTGCGATGGCGTTGTTGAATTCACCGTATTCAACAAAGGTTTTTAGCAATTGAACCAGGGCCTTGTGACGCTCATTCCTGTCGTCGCTATGCTTATTTACATATTTGAAAGTTTCAATGGCATCAGGGAACTCTACTGAATAGTACCTGGCCTTTCCCACCAGCACATAGGCATCATCTTCCCACTTGGAATCCGGATGTCTTTGGATCGAAATCGAAGCCTTTTCAATACAATCCTCTATTTCAGTTTTCAGTGCCTGCGCATCCGTAGTGTCAAACTGAGGATAGATGGGAAGTACTTTATTATAGTTCCATTCATACCTGTCGTGGATGGCCGTTTCAATTTCTTTCATTCGCTCTTTGGCGATGAAGTAGGAGTTGAAGTGTGCTGTCAGGTTGTTATAACCGGTGCTAAGCGGGTTATCCAGGTTGGCACAGGCAAACAACAACATCAAAAGTCCGGAGAATATATATTGAGAGATTAATTTCAATGATCCGATTTGAATTTCTAATGCGTTGAAAACGACAGGAACTCCATTTTCTTGCAAAGATAAATAGTATAGACCCAAAACGAGTTCCATGTTTACACTAGAATCTATTTGTAGTGGTAATTAATATATCTTTGCGACCAAAAGAAAAGGACACAGTGGCAAGGAAGACTTTATCTAACTGGTTGACCAACCGGTATTTGCTTATTATTCGTAATGAAGAAAATTTTGCTGAGAAAAAGACCCTGAGCTTTACCTATGCAAAAGTCATTCTGATTCTCACGGCAGCATTTTTGATCACGCTTTCGATCGCGATCTACCTGGTTACATTTACCCTGGAGCAGTGGCTGGACCCGAGGTTTGTTCAGTCTCAGACCAACCGAAAATTGCTGGCGCTAACCATGCAGATTGATTCCCTCGAACAGGAAATGCTTATCAAGGATCAGTATGTCACGAACATCAAGAAGATTGTTAGCGGTGATACGGAGGGTTTTGCCTCTCTGGAAGACCTGGACGGGAGCAGTGTTTCTATAGGCTCTTCGGATGTGGATTATGATGAAGAGATCAAACCGATAGATTCACAATTCAGGGCTCAGTTTGAGGAGGAGGAACTGGGCGTCTTGGCCTTTCAGACCAGTGACAATGGCGGGGAATTCAGGGAGCTTTATCTTTTCAGTCCCCTCGAAGGCATCGTGTCTGACGGATTTAATCCGAAAAATGATCATTTCGGTACGGATATAGTGGCTAAAGAGAATGAGCCGGTGAAATGTGTGGCAGACGGAGTAGTGATCTTCTCTTCCTGGACCCTGGATAGCGGCTATGTGCTGGGAGTGCAGCACAGAGGCAATCTCATATCGGTTTACAAGCATAATTCGGAATTATTAAAAAACGTTGGTAGCTTTGTCACCGCAGGAGAGATCATTGCTATCATTGGAAATACGGGTGAGCTAACCTCAGGGCCTCATTTGCATTTTGAATTATGGCACAATGGAAATCCCGTCAATCCACAGGAGTATGTGGCATTTTAATATCAAAGTCATCAGGCCTGGACATTTGATTAAATAAATGATTATTGAATAACGTTATGTTGAAAAAACAAGATCCAAAAGAAATGGAGGAGTTAAGCAACTCCAGCAACATCATCGGAAAGGGTACTACCCTGGAAGGTAATATCGAAACCTTTGGAAATATCCGGGTGGAAGGTAAAGTAATAGGAAACATTAAAACCAAATCAAAGGTTGCGCTGGGCCACTCCTCTTATGTGGAAGGAAGTGTACTGGCTCAAAATGCTGAAATTGCCGGACATATCACAGGTTCTGTTGAAATTACAGAAGTGCTCGTGTTAAAGGCCTCTTCTGTCGTGGAAGGCGATGTCATTTCCAACAAGCTGATCGTAGAGTCCGGAGCCACCTTCAATGGTAAGTGTAAGATGGGTGTAAAAAGCAAGGAGATAAACATTGGCCACGAAGCAGACAGACAGCCACTCCTCAAAGCCCAGTCCTGATCGCGACAATTCCTATGCCCGGTTTTCCGGATTAGCCATTGAAATTGCAGCGTTCAACCTCATTTGCATTTGGGGCGGATATAAACTCAATGAGTTGTATAGCCCCAAATCCATGTGGATATTGATCCTCTCCGTCTTTCTCGGTATCGCGGGTACGATCTGGTATCTGTACAAAAGATTAATCAAAGACGATTGAGAAAGTATCTGATCCCCTCCCTTATTATTACTTCGGTTTTGTTATTGGCTTTCTATTCTTTCAATGAAAGCTATTTCAGTGGTTATCTGCACGATCATTTTTCTGTTTTGGTCATCCTGTTTTTTATTCAATCGGTTCCGGTGGCATGGCTGATGGAGGAAGGTCAAAAGGATGTGACACAGTTTCCCACCTATTTTATAGGAGCCGTTGGTTTCCGGATGATCACCAGTCTGATGCTTCTGGTTATTTTCTATGTTTTGGACACCCCTGAGTTCGTCAGGTTGACTGTTCAATTTTCGGTGCTCTATTTGGTATACCTTGTGTTTGAATTAATAGTGGTATTGGCTAACTTGCGGCGGAATTAAGGGATAGAACCACCATTGATGGACAGGCAAAAATTCTACGGCTTACATAACAATCTGAAAATCAGTTTTTTCGCGATACTTTTCTTGAGTTTCATGAGCAGGACAAGTCTTGCGGCAGCTGATCCTCATGCAGAAAGTGAGGACTCTTTCAATCCCGGTGCGATGATCGATCACCACATTAAGGACTCACATTCCTGGGAGATCACTCATGGGGTAACAGTTCCTTTGCCTGTCATTATATATTCTGCCGAAAAGGGTCTGGACATTTTTCTCTCGAGCAACTTCTATGATGAGCATCATGAACCGGCCCCTTACAATGGATATGTCATGGACCATGATCATATTACCCTGGAAGGTGGCGGCCACGTACTGGATTTTTCGATTACCAAAAACGTATTGTTCCTGTTCATCAATTCCGGGATACTTATCCTGATATTTTTTGCTGTGGCAGGGAGCTATAAAAAGAACCCGCTCAGGGCACCCAAAGGACTACAATCTTTTTTCGAACCCATCATTTTATTTATCAGAGATGATGTGGTGAAGCCTAACATCGGTCCGAAGTACGAAAAGTATTTGCCTTATATGCTGACCTTGTTTTTCTTCATCTGGTTTGGAAACATGCTGGGACTTTTGCCCGGCGCAGCCAATTTGACCGGTAATATAGCGGTGACCATGGTGCTAGCCATTTTCAGCTGGATCATTACAGTGTCCACAGGCAATAAAACTTACTGGTCACATATTTTTGATCCGCTGGGCAACTCGATGGGATGGGGAGGAAAGATCCTGTTGTACCTGATCCTCTGGCCGATTGAGATCATTGGAATTTTTACGAAGCCATTCTCGCTGATGATACGACTCTTTGCGAATATCACAGCCGGTCACGTGATCATCCTGAGTATTTTAAGTCTGACCTTCATCGCACAAAGTTTTGCGATAGGCATACTATCTGCAGTTTTTGCTACAGTCATGAACATGCTGGAATTGTTTGTAGCCATCCTGCAGGCATATATTTTCACCCTGCTATCGGCCATGTATTTTGGCGATGCGATACAGGAGGTGGAGCATCATTAAGATTGAATTTTTTGAATAACTATATAATTTAAATTTAGAATTATGGGAGCAATTGGAGCAGGTTTGGCAGTATTAGGTGCTGGTATCGGTATAGGACTTATCGGTAAAGGTGCCACTGAAAGTATCGCCAGACAACCCGAAGCCGGTAACAAGATCCAGACCGCAATGATCGTAACAGCTGCCTTGATAGAAGGAGTTGCCTTATTTGCTGCGGTTATTGGATTCCTTGCTACTAACGCAGGTATTTAATTTACCAAGAACCTGGCCTTGTTCACATTAGGTGTCATGGCCAGGTTAAATTATTCAAAATAAAATTTTAGAAAAGTGGAACTAGTAACCCCTGATATTGGACTCATCTTCTGGCAGACAGTTGTATTTCTCATCGTGTTTGCGGTGTTGGCAACCTTCGTGTGGAAGCCGGTAGTAAGTGCATTAAAGACACGCGAATCGGCGATTGCGGATTCTCTTAAAGCCGCGGAGCTGGCCAAGGAGGAAATGGCCCAAATCAAAGAGGACAACGAATATTTGCTTCAGGAGGCACGCGCCGAAAGGGATAAGATGCTGAAAGAAGCCATGTCTGTGGCCAACCAGATCAAGGAAGATGCCCGGGCTGAAACCTCAGTCATTTCCAATAAGATGATCGAGGATGCAAAGACCGTGATTGAAGGTGAGAAGAAGGCAGCCCTTCAGGAAGTAAAAGACCTCGTGGCGTCTTTGTCTCTTGATATTGCAGAAAAGCTGCTCAGAGAAAAGCTGAAAGACGATAAGTCCCAGAAAGATCTCATTGAAAAATTCCTGAAAGAGGTTAAAGTCAACTAAGGATGTCAAATACAAGATTAGCTGCAAGATACGCGACACCGATCCTTGAGCTGGCAGACCAAAAAGGTGTGCTTGAGGAGGTTAAGAATGACATGCTGTTGTTCATACAACTGTGCAAGTCTAACAAAGATCTTGTGCTGATGTTGAAGAGCCCCATCATCGCTAGCTTAAAAAAAGCCGGGATCATTCAAAAACTTTTTAAAGGGAAACTCAACGAACTGACGCTTCAGGCTTTCAACGTTGTTACCAGAAAAGGACGTGAAGCATACCTTCCTGAAATAGCCAAAGTGTTTTTGGAGAAATACAATCAGCTGAAAGGGATCCAGGAAGTTACACTCGTCACAGCCGTTCCACTTTCAGAGGACTTGAGGAAGGAATTTGATCAGCTGGTCAAGAAATTGTCAAACAAGGAATCACTGATCCATGAAAAGGTGGATCCTGAGCTCATCGGGGGCTACGTATTGAAACTCGGTGATCAGCAACTTGATGAGTCCATCAGCGGTCAATTGAAAGACATTAGCTTAAAATTTAAAAACGAAACGACATAAATCGCCTGATACAGGCACAACAATAAAATTATGGCAGAAGTAAGACCTGATGAGGTTTCAGCAATACTGAGGGAACAGCTCTCTAACCAGAAGACAGAAGCACAACTGGAAGAAGTCGGCACCGTCCTACAGGTAGGTGATGGTGTGGCCAGGATCTATGGTCTGGGAAATGCCCAGGCGGGTGAGCTCCTTGAATTTGAAAATGGCCTTCGTGCACTGGCGCTTAACCTTGAAGAGGATAATGTGGGTGCTGTGCTGTTAGGTGATTCCAGTGATGTAAAAGAAGGAGATACGGTAAAGAGGACCGGATTGATCGGTTCGATCAAGGTCGGAGATGGCATGTGTGGTCGTGTAGTAGACACACTTGGTTTGCCCATAGATGGTAAAGGAAGCATAGAAGGCAAGCTTTATGAAATGCCTTTGGAACGCAAAGCTCCCGGAGTAATTTATCGTCAGCCGGTAAATGAGCCACTTCAGACAGGTATTAAAGCCATCGATTCCATGATCCCCATTGGCCGGGGACAAAGAGAGCTTGTCATTGGCGACCGTCAGACCGGTAAGACAGCGGTTGTTATAGATACGATCATCAATCAAAAGGAATTTTATGACAGGGGAGAGCCTGTTTATTGTATTTATGTCGCGGTAGGACAGAAAGCATCTACCGTTGCAGGGATTGTGGCAAATCTTGAAAAAGCCGGTGCGATGGCTTACACCACAGTTGTAAGTGCTGCGGCTTCAGACCCTGCACCACTTCAGTTCTTTGCCCCTTTTACCGGGGCTGCTATTGGTGAATATTTCAGAGATACCGGAAGGCCTGCACTGGTTATTTATGATGACCTGTCGAAACAGGCGGTCTCCTACCGGGAAGTTTCTCTGCTTCTGAGAAGGCCTCCGGGACGCGAGGCTTATCCGGGAGACGTATTTTATCTTCACTCAAGACTTTTGGAAAGAGCAGCCAAGATCATCAATAACGATGAAATTGCAGCCAAGATGAATGACCTGCCAGATTCTTTGAAGGGTATGGTAAAAGGAGGAGGTTCGCTGACTGCTCTTCCAATCATTGAAACACAGGCGGGTGACGTTTCCGCTTACATCCCCACGAATGTGATCTCCATCACCGACGGACAGATCTTCCTGGAAACTAACCTTTTCAACGCGGGGATCAGGCCTGCCATTAATGTGGGTATCTCGGTTTCACGTGTGGGTGGTTCTGCTCAGATCAAGTCCATGAAGAAGATTGCTGGAACATTGAAGTTGGATCAGGCGCAATTCAGGGAACTCGAAGCGTTCGCCAAGTTTGGTTCGGATCTCGACCCGGCAACCCAAAGGACTATCGACAGGGGACGAAGGAATCAGGAAGTGCTAAAGCAGGCCCAATATTCACCAAGTCCGGTGGAGGAGCAGGTGGCTATTTTGTATGTGTCTACCAAGGGATTTCTTGATAAAGTACCGGAAGCAAAGGTTAAGGATTTTGAGAAGGAGTTCATCTCTGTGTTGAGAACCAGTCATAAAAAGGCACTGGAGACATTAAAGGCTGGTCAATTAACAGATGAAGTAACCAATGAGCTGGGGACAGTTGCAAAAGATCTTGCAGCACAGTTCACAAAATGATTTGGTAAGATAACATGGCGAATCTCAAGGAAGTAAAAGGAAGGATACAGTCAGTAACCTCTACGCAACAGATCACCAAAGCAATGAAAATGGTGGCTGCAGCGAAGCTGAGGAGAGCACAGGACAGGATCACTCAGATGAGGCCCTACGCTCAGAAGCTCACAAAAGTGATTCAGAATGTTACAGGAGGAGTTGACCAGGAAAATGTAAGCAATCCCTACAGTCAATACCGTGAAGAAACCAATGTATTACTCGTTGTCATCAGTTCAGACCGGGGACTTTGCGGAGGATTCAACAACAATGCTTTCAAGTTTACCAGGGCTCTGATCCAGGAAAAATACGGCACTCAGCAGCAGAATGGAACGCTGACGATTTTGCCCATTGGTAAGAAATCCATGGATCATTTCAAAAAGCGAGGATATCAGGTGGATGATAAATTTGCCATGCTGATGGGTAAGCTTAATTTTGATGAGGCCCGGGAGGCGGCAGAATATGTGATGAAAAATTTTGTGGAGGGGATCTATGATAAGGTAGAGATCGTTTACAATGAATTTAAGAATGTGGCGGTGCAGGTGGTAAAAGCTGAACAATACTTACCGATTCAACTGGAGACTAATGAGGAAGGTACTGCAGGCAATGTTACTGACTATATCTTCCAGCCATCAAAGGAATTCCTTTTTTCAGAGATCATTCCAAAATCCCTGAAGATCCAGTTTTATCGAACCTTACTGGAATCCAACGCCTCGGAACAGGGAGCACGGATGACGGCCATGGATCAGGCTACCGACAATGCAGGTGAGCTGCTCAAGGAACTCAGGTTGACCTACAACAGGACGAGACAGGCAGCAATTACCAAGGAGATCCTGGAAATTGTGGGTGGAGCCGAGGCGCTCAGCCAGGGATAATGCCTTTTTACCGATATTTCAGGTGGCTATCTCTGGATATCGTTCTTGGTGCAATTATTTTTCTTCATTTCCTGGCTGATCTTTATGCGCTGGCCATCGAGCCATCAGTTTATCTGGCGCTCGGTATTGCCATATGGCTGATCTATACCACAGATCATCTCATTGATGCCAGCATCTCCACACATCCTGATGCCCGTAGGAATTTTCACCGGGTCCATCAAAGCAAATTGATCTTTATTTCCGGTGCACTTTCTTTCCTTGGATTGATCAATATTTATTTCCTACCTCTTCAGGTTATCAGATCCGGGGCTGTTCTTTGCGCTTTTTGTGTGCTTTACCTGCTCGTGGTTTATTTTATTCCCAGGTTTTGGTTTAAAGAAATCCTCGTGGCAGTCGGATATTCATCAGGTATATTCTTAGCACCTTTAGCTTTGAAGGGATCCTTCGGGATTACGGATTTTATCCTGGTTTCCCAGCTATCCGTATTGGCATCAATTAACCTTCTGATCTTTTCCCTGTATGACCGGGAGAGGGACAGCATAGAAGGTTTTGGTTCGTTAGTAATGAAAATGAATTCAAATTCCGGGT
Organism: Cyclobacteriaceae bacterium; assembly: GCA_965243485.1. GTDB lineage: Bacteria > Bacteroidota > Bacteroidia > Cytophagales > Cyclobacteriaceae > UBA7330. Next base: position 1,455,888 of record CBDEVP010000001.1, read on the forward strand.
GGGTCATTAATTTTCTTCTTTTGGCCCTTTTCTCTTCCGCACTTTATTTTTTGATCCATCTTCCCGCAAAATTCATCGCTATTCAGCTGGTGTACATGATGATGACCCTGATCTTGTTTTCGATTACTAGATTTCGACTCTTTTTTGGCAGGAAGGAACGCTTTCGGATCGTTGGGGATGCGGTGTTTTATGTCCCACTGATCTTTCTGATCCTGTGAGATGAACGATTTTGATCCGATTGCCTGGTGCTATGATCCGCTCAAGCAATTTGTTTTTGGAGATCGGTTGGATACAGCCGCAGCTTATTATCTGAAAAACATTAAAGTGGGATCACATGTGCTGATTGTGGGTGGTGGTACCGGTAGGATCATCAATGCACTACCCACAGATTCTCAGACTTATTTTCTTGAAAAATCAAGAGAAATGATTGTCAGGGCACAGAGATATACCAGCAGACCAGTCACTTTCATTCACAACGACTTACTTGACTTTACCACTCATCAAAAATTTGACTATGTGATCTGCCCTTTTTTACTGGATGTTTTTGATGAAGTCACCTTGAATGAGGCGATCAGCAAAATAGATGCTTTATTGAAGGATGATGGGATTTTGATTGTAACGGATTTCACCGGCAAAAGGCCGTTGCAGTTAAAGATGATGTATTTTTTCTTCAGTATTTTCGTCGGCATACAGGCCAGGCGACTACCCCCAATCCATATGCTGATCGTTGATTCCGGGTTTAAACTTTCGGAGTCCATAACATTTTCCGGCGGCGTGCTCTTCTCCCACTGCTATCAAAAGCGTATTAAGGGAAAATAATTAATAAGATCTTTGTAAAAAATCTGCTCCCGTCGGAAACCTTCGCTGGATTAGGTTGTCCTTTAGGCAGTTAATTGTTTTGAAAGGAGATCAATTAAATATTCATCACCAACTGATCAAAGATTGTCAGGCAGGGAACAGACTGGCTTATGAGCAGCTGTACAAGTTGTATGCGGGAGCCATGTTCAACATCTGCAGACGTATGATCGGGGATGATGATGAAGCAAAAGACCTGTTACAGGAGTCATTTATTGATGCTTTTCGAAAATTACCTGAGTTGAGAGAGATCAATACATTCAGTGCCTGGATCAAACGAATTGTGGTTAACCATTGTATCAATGCCATCAAGAAAAAACGATTGATCACCAGTGAGTTAAATGAAAACTTTGATACCATTGAAGAAGAAGAGGATGATTTTGAATATCAGAAATATACAGCCAACAGGATCATGGAGGCGGTAGAAGAGTTACCTGAAGGATGCAGGACCGTACTTAATCTGTATTTGTTTGAGGGGTACGACCACAAGGAGATTGGACAGATCCTGGGAATCACCGAATCGGCATCCAAGGCCCAGTATAGCAAAGCTAAGAGCAAGATAAGAAATCAATTGGAAGCAAAGCCCAGCAGCTATGTCGGATAAGTTAAAGCAACATATAGAGGCATCAAGAGGAGACTTTGAAGTTTTCCCGTATGATGTAGATAACGGATGGAATGAATTTGTAAAAGATTTTGTCCCGGTCAGGAAGATCCGGTGGAGAAGGTATGTGATCTCAGCGGTGGCAGCCTGTATCATTTTCATGGCTGGAGGGGTTTCTTTCATGATCTACAACACATACCAGACATCGGCCAGTCCGATGGTACTGGAGTGGATGGAGACTGAGCGTTTTTATCAGCAGGAGATCAATGAACTTCAAAAGTTAGTTACCTCCAGGGTAGATGACCCGCTTATCCTTGAAGACCTGGAAGAAATGGATAAAGTCATCAAATCGCTTAAATCAGACCTGAAAGATCAGGTGGACAATGAAGAAGTAATCATGGCAGTGATGGATCAGTATCGATTAAAGCTCAGGATCCTTGAGCGGATGCTGGAGAAACTGGAAGATAAGGAAAAAACGCAGTCGATTGAGAGTACCATTTAATGTTGAGTGAAATGAAAGTATCAACCAGTATCCTCGTTTTATTTGTTTTCATGGTAGGGCACCAGCCAGTCTTTGCCCAATACAATGGAGAAAGGAACTTTGAGCAGAGCTATAAAGTGACCGGAGACGGATCCCTTGAACTAAAAAATAAATATGGTCATGTCATCGTCCGAAGCTGGGAGATAGACTCTGTGTACATCAAAGTAAAAGCAAAGGCAGATGGAAAATCACCTGATGTGATTAAAAAGTCTTTGGGAAAGGTGTCTGTTAACTTCAGGAAAATAGGTAATGTGGTGATGGCGGAATCTGTATTTGATCAATCCACCGGGATTTTTGGAAGCCTGCTTACGGATGTGGAAGATTATTCCAAAAATTTATTTGGGAGCACCAAAGTCTCTGTGGACTACGAGGTCTGGATGCCACGGAAGATGAATCTGAATGTAGAAAATAAATATGGAAATGTCTATTTGTCTGCGTTGACCGGCTTTGTAAACGTAGACCTCTCTCACGGTGACCTGAAGGCCAATGGTTTGGAAAAAGAATTTACGCTCTCCCATAGTTTTGGGCGAAGCAGGATCGATCAGTTATATAAAGGATCATTTACGCTTAAGGGCGCAGAAGTAAAAGTGGATAAAGCCAAGCTCATCAGTTTTGAAAGCAGTTCTTCGGAGATTACCCTGGGGATCATTGAATATGCCCAGTTCCGTAGCAGGAACGATAAGATCAGTATTCAACAGGTCGAAGAAGTCATTGCCGAGGGTGTTTTTACAGACATGAATGTGGATATGATATTGACCAGTGCCCAGCTGGATTTCAACTACGGAGATGTTTACATCACCAGGGTGCAAAAAGGATTTAAATCCATTGATATCATTGGCAAATCAACCGACGTAAACCTGATCATGGACCAGGCGTCATATATCTCAGCAAATATTACAGCTGAGAAAGACCGGCTGATCGTACCCAACAGCATGCTGGTACTGAAAAAGGAAAAAGCGGAGTCTGTGGATGAGATCACGCTGTCAGGCTATGTCGGACCTACACAAAATGTTCATGGAGACTTAAACATACTGGCTGAGGGGGGAGAGCTGATCATTTCAATCATGGAGTTACCACTTTATACCAAAAAGAACTAAACCAAAAACACCGCCTTAAAAAATGACAAAGTACTTCATGACCGGGTTTCTTTACCTGGTCCTTGCATATACCTGTCACGCCCAGCAATATGCTCAATCTGCGGGCCTTCGCCTGGGAACTACTGCCGGACTTACGTATAAGAAGTTTTTGACTGAAGAAAAAGCCGTGGAAATCCTGATGAGCGGTCGCAATGATGGTTTCCAGATCATCACCATGTATGTTAATCATCTGCCGATGGAGGTTGCCTTCAGCGAGTTCTTTTATGGTTATTATGGGATAGGCGGCCATCTGGGTTTTGAAAGATTTGACGGATTACGAAAGGTCCTGACATCCATCGATCCTCCGGATTTCGAATATGAGGACCAGACCTATTTTATCATGGGCGTGGATGCATTGATAGGGGTGGAATACCGGTGGCTGAGCATTCCCATGACCGTGGGTTTTGATCTCAAACCTTATTTTAATTTCATTGGTATGCGTCACACGGAGGCACATTTCTGGGATGCCGCCATCACTTTAAAATACGTGTTCTGATGAAAGTATCTTTGGTTTTCACATTGATCCTTGTCACACTCCAACTGAGTGCCCAACAGTATGTAGACTCTCATGATCCGGATGAGATCAAATCCCTTATCGGCAGAACCAGTGAAACCTATGGCTTTGGCGGGGGTGATATCAAAGTTGGGGATATTGCAGGCAACAGAAGTCTGATCATAGGCGCAAGTGGTGGGATCATCGTCGATCGGAATTATTTTATAGGATTGGCCGGATATGGAATGGTCACAGGGAATGAAATTGACGGGGTGATACCTTCCGAAACCAATCCGGTAGCAAAGAAGCTTAACATCTATGGTGGATATGGCGGGATGGTGTTTGGTTTTACACTTTGGACGAAAGAACCCGTTCACGTGCATTTCCCATTTCTGGTTGGAGCAGGTTCATTTGAAGTTGTTGACAATAATTTTTTCAATAACAGTTTTGATACGGATTTTTCCATTGAGCGTTCGGCATTCTTTATCGGGGAACCCGGAGCACAGATCGAATTCAACATTACTGAAAGCTTCAGACTAAGTGCTGGTGTTTCATATCGTTTGGTGCAGGGATTGGAAATGATCAACCTGACCGATGATAACCTTTCAGGTCTCAGCACCAGTATCTCAGTGCGGTTTGGGAAGTTCTGATCTCAGTAAATTCTTTGGCAGAGGAACAACCCGGCGGTATCTGTTTTGTCCCTCAATCCGATCAAATACTTTTCTCCACCGTCTTTAAGACCGTACTTCTTTTTAAGTGCATCGCTGCTCTGCGGATAATTTTTGGTGACTACATGAACTGTTGAACCGGATAAGGTCTTTTTGATCTCCACACTTTTCAATTGGCCCCCAATGACCTCAAAACACCTGCCAGGGAATTTGTTGTTTAGCTGATCGGAGGTGTATAGGTGGGTATTTGGTGAAATCTTGAAAAGCCCTGCCCTTTTTCCGGCCAGGTTGAAAGCCCCGGCCTTTAGTATGGACGCATTGGGATCGTATAGAAATTTTTTGGGTATGGAGTACCCGGCTTTTGCTGATCTCTCCTCTTTGTATGAAAACTCAAAGACCTCGTGGGGTTCATGCTTCAAATTCACACAGATGATCGAGGGATTTTCAGTTCGTCCGGGAAATTCCAGATGAAAGAGCAGCTCCTTACATTCATTTTTTACACTGACCACATGGACCGACCGGACATAAGATAGTTTTCTGATTCCTTCTTTGATGTCCATCATCGGAGACAGTTTGAGGAGAACGCTGTCACCTTTATTCTTTAGTATGGGAAGCAATTCCATCAGGTTAGGGGCACAATCCTCCAGTTTGAAAACTTTTCTTTTTTCCAGTCGTCTGCCCGGGTCAATGTAATAACTGGCACTACCGTTAAACTGGTCTAAAAAATATTCAGCTGTGGACTCAGACACATCTATCTTTTCCCTGCCCAGCACATCCTTGTTATAGCTGAATAGTTTGCACAGCCATGGGTCGGGCTCTACATAAGTTACTTTATTGAAATTACTGCTCAAAGCGATCGTATCCACCCCCTGACCGCCTGTGAGGTCAATCAGATGATCTCCATGGTAGAAAGAGGCCTTATAATCCGCAGTTTCCTGCGAGGAAGACTGTTCAGCGGAAACGGGTGGAGGCAAAATCACTTCTGACTCCACCCATTTGGGAAGTTTGTTCTTTAGTTTTCTCCTGCTGATGATCTGGTCGGCGATAAGCTTTATCTTATCAGCATAAGCACCCGGGGGATTTAGTAAAAGCTTGGGAATATCAGCATGTTCATTTTCAATAATAAACGCCCTGACATCCGGCTGTTTTAAAAAATCCAGTTCATCCAAAGCAGGTCAGTATACCAGGCTATGCTCCATGATGTATTCAGCGATCTGTACGGCATTCGTTGCCGCCCCTTTTCTGAGATTGTCTGCCACTATCCACATGTTCAGGGTATTGGGCTGGGTTTCATCGCGGCGGATCCTGCCAACAAAAACTTCATCCTTGCCATGAGAGTTGATAGGCATGGGATAAATGTTGTTCTTCACATCATCTTCCACCACGACGCCGTCAGTCTTTTTCAGGATCTCATATACTTCTTTCAGGTCAAAATCTTCGGCAAACTCGATATTAACTGCTTCTGAGTGACCGCCGATGGTTGGGATCCTCACACAGGTGGCAGTGACTTTCACGCTGTCATCTCCAAGGATTTTTTTGGTCTCATTCACCATTTTCATTTCCTCCTTGGTGTAACCATTGTCCTGGAATACATCTATGTGAGGCAGTACGTTCAGATCGATCTTATATGGATAGACCATCTCTGCTTTTTTACCTGCCCGCTCATTCATCATCTGGTCTACGGCTTCCTTGCCCGTTCCGGTCACAGATTGGTAGGTAGAGACCACGATACGTGTAATCTTATACTTTTTATGCAGGGGAGCCAGTGGCAATACCATCTGAATGGTAGAGCAATTGGGATTGGCAATGATCCTGTCGTCGATGCGCAGCACATGACCATTGATCTCCGGGACCACAAGCTTTTTGGTAGGGTCCATCCTCCAGGCAGACGAATTGTCAACCACGACTGTACCCACTTCAGCAAATTTCGGCGCCCACTCCAGGGAAGTGCCACCACCCGCCGAGAAAAGGGCGATATCCGGTTTTTGATTGACGGCATCGGGAATGGAGATCACCTTGTAGGATTTGCCTTTGAAAGTGATTTTTTTACCTACAGATCGCTCTGAGGCCACCATGTACAATTCATCAAAGGGAACATTTCGTTCCTCAATCACTTTCAGGATTTCCTGACCCACCAGGCCGGTAGCTCCTACAACTGCAATTTTCATTTTAAAATTTATTTAATTCAAAATATATATGAGACAATCAAAAATGCCATCCCATTAGGTTTAATGTAAATATTTTGTCTATATTGATCAAAAAATTCGGGCCACAAAGCTACGAACTTTAGGTTTTCAGAACAATAATCGATGTCAATTCGGTTCCTCCAGCTATTGATCTGTCTGTCGGTGACATTCCCCGGCCTTGCCCAGGTATTTGATGACTTTTCTGATGGTGACTTTCTGAATGATCCAACATGGAGCGGGGACCAGGCAGATTTTGAGATTGATCCTAATGGAGAATTACACCTGTTGACAACTGTTGCCGGGAAGTCACATCTGGTTATCGGAAATACACTTTTTGATAAAGTTGCCTGGGAGTTTACGGCAAAACTGGATTTTAATCCATCCTCATCCAATCTGGCTAAGATCTATCTGATGTCCGATCAGGCGGATCTGGAGGGTAGTTTGAATGGGTATTATCTGATGATCGGAGACACGCAGGATGAAATCAGTCTTTATAAACAGGAAGGGCTGACGAGCACTTATATCATCAACGGAGCTGATGGAATAGTCGCAGGCGCACCGAAAGTCCGTATCAAGGTGATCAGGGACCAAACCGGGAGATGGTCACTTTATCAGGATTTGAATGGTGGGAATAATTATGAATTTGTTGGTTCAGAGGTTGATCTGGATCCAGACATAACGAGCACCGGTTATTTCGGTTTCCTGTGCGAATACACCGTGACAAGAGCGGATAAATTCTACTTTGATGACATTGGAATTGATCAGCTGAGAGTGGATACGATCCTGGTAATCGATAATACCACGGTTGAGGTCCGCTTCAATCAGTATTTAAGACCATCGGAAATAGCCAACACTTCCGGTTTTTCTATCGATGGTTTATCCATCGCTGAGTCAAACGCTGTGGTGGGTGACAGTTCACGGGTGTTACTATCTTTAGATCCCGTCACTCCACTGGATACCAGGAATTATTCTCTGCAGGTAGGTGCCAGTCTTACTTTGAATGATATCGAGGAGGCAGCGTTTTCTTATGAGCAGCTAACGATCGATACGGTATTGACACTTTCGGCATCTGAAGTCCTGGTGGATTTTAACAGTGAACTGGACAAAATCACTGCGGAGGACGTGCTCCACTATGAGATTGATCAGGGAATTGGTACTCCAATTTCAGCTGTCATCAATCCTTCCGATGCAAGCCAGGTGATCCTGACACTGCCCGCAGCTTTTTCCGATGGAAATGATTATGAAATAGCAGCGTCCGGGATATCAAACAGTATTCTGAACAGCAATTTTTCGGGATCTGCCAGTTTTACTTTCATCGTCCCGCTGCTGATCCAATCGGTAGAGGTGCTTTCGCCGGACTCACTCTATGTGAAATTCAACAAGGCATTGGATCCGGTATCAATAGTTCCGGCAAACTTTTTAGTCCACGGGATTGGTATTCCGATCACCAGTACGGTGGTTGACGGAAGTTCTATTTATCTGGTTTTTCCGGAGAATTTTACCGAAGCAACCTACCATTTAGAGGTCAGCAATCTGAGAGATCAGGAAGGGTTTGAGATTGAAGCCGGAAGCAGCTTGTTTTTCTCTTATTTGCCCTTGAAGATCCTTTCTGTTTCTCAAACCGATCAGGAAACTATCGAAATCTTTTACAACCAAAACGTAGAAGAGGCCAGTGGTACAAAAGCTGAACATTATTATGTTCCCGAATTTGGATTTCCTGAATCAGCTACGATCTCAGCAGAAAATAATTCCATCGTGCAGCTCACATTCCCTCAACTGATCAATTCCCGCTATCAAATGGTGGTGCAAAGCATAGAAAACTCAACGAAGAATTCCATCATTTACAAAGACACCCTGGAATTTGATTTTGAGAAGCCGACCGGCTTCCGGTCCATCCAGATCAACGAGATCATGGCGGATTTCTCACCTTCAGTAGGACTGCCTGAGGCCGAATATGTTGAGATATACAATCCCGGGAGCTATCCTGTGACATTACAAGACTTTTTGCTCAATGGTGAACCCATTCCATCATTTGCATTGCCTGTCAATGGCTATGTGGTCCTTACCGATGACTCCAATACCGGACTTTTTGAGCCTGCATCCACCGTTTATTTATCCTCTTTTGATGCACTTACCAATTTGGCTGATTCGGTGATCCTGAGGGATCAGTTTGGCAATCTGGTGGACAGTGTATTTTATACGTTGGACTGGTATCGGAATAGTGAAAAAGATGATGGCGGTTACGCACTGGAACAAATCAATGCAACCCTGGCATGCAGTGATGAGACCAACTGGATGGCTTCTTCACATTTGTCCGGTGGGACTCCGGGTGAGATAAACTCCATCGCAAGTAATGAACCGGATGACCAGGGGCCTATCCTGTCAGAAGCTGAGATCATTTCCGGAGATACAGTGGTTGTTTTATTCAATGAACCGGTAGCCTTAGACCTTGATCTCATTCAAAACCTTACAATTTCTAACAGGCAGATCACCCAAATCCACAGACAATCTTACCGTCATTTTGAGATCATCCCGGATCAATCGCTGAGTTCTGAAACCTGGCATACGATCATAGCAAATGACATTTCTGATTGTCAGGGAAATACTACTCTCATTGATAGCTTATCATTTTATTATGATACCACCCCTCCAATTTTTCGGGAGTTGGTCATTGTTTCTGAAAATGAAATAGCGTTGACATTTCATGAGCCTTTAAAGGAATCCATAGCAGAAACCGAGGAAAACTTCAACGTTAATGGTATGTTTCCATCCAAAGCTACGCTTCAGGACAGTGCATCAAACCGGGTCCAGATAGTTTTTAATGAAGATTTTCTAGTTGGAGCAGACTATCAGGTAGCAGTTTCAAATCTTACTGATACACTGGGGAATAAGATGGATCCACAGGAAATCAATTTTCAATTTCTGGACCAGGTCGATACGGTGCTTGTCGTGGCTCCTAACCTTATCAATGTGAGGTTTACAGAGGTGCCCAAAGGTCCGCTGAAAGGATCGTCTTTCCTGGTCTCCGGAAATATTGGGAACCCGTCAGCGATCGAGGTGGATGGAGATGATCCGAAACTGATCCACCTGGGATTTGATAAAAATCTAACGGCAAATACGGCCTACCAGCTTTACATCAAAGATCTGTATTCGGATGACACTTCCGAAAAACTGATGACACCGGCCCGGACGATGATGTATGATACCAGGGCGCCGAGGATAAATCAATTATTGATCCCCGCTGATTCCCAGCTGGTGATCGTCTGGGATGAACCGATCAAACTGATCACTGCATTTTCTGCCATTCAGTATTTGCTGGAAGGCTATGGATATCCAACTGACCTTGAGGCATTGGACCAGAGACAAATGAAACTGACGTTTGATTTTGAGCTTCCACAGGAGGAGAACTTGACTTTGAAAGTTACCGGGATTGAAGATCTGTACGGGAATAAGGCAGGGACTCTCTCGAGATCATTCGTTTATGATCAACGACCTCCCCGGATCACCTCTGTTAAGGTCCTTGATGTGGGATCGTTGAAAGTTGCCGTATCTGAAAAGCTGGATACATCGACGGTATATCGATTGGATCACTTTGCTCTGGAAGGTATTTCACCCACATCTATCCAGGTGGTTGGCCCGGATTCATTGTCCATTGGACTAGGATTTCCTTCTATTCCTCAGAATCTTCAGACGACTCTTTCAATCCGTGGGTTAATCGATAAATACGGAAATGGTATGGATTCCGTAGCGATATATTTCAATAGTCTCAATCCGGTCGTGAGCCACGTCAGTTTTCCATCAGACTCTGTTGTGGAAGTCAACTTCAGCAAAGAAATGTCCACTTCCCTATTTTCCTTATCAAATTATACAGTTGCCACTAACCTGGTACTTAATATCAATTCGATTTCCTCATCAAAAGTAGAACTGGTTCTTTCGGATAAACTCTCGGATGGTGATTCTGTTCACCTTGAAATTCAAAATCTGACGGATCAATTTGGAAATGCTTTGATTGAAAAAAAGAGCTCATCAAAATTCAACACCTACTTTTTGGGATGGAAGCTGATCGATCTGAAAACACTAGAGTTAATATTTGATACCAAATTCCATGGGTTGAGCCAGGATCTGTTTACGGTGAACAGTTTAAACCCGGCACTTTTGCAGATCGATGGCAATAACCGTGGGATCATCCGTATGGTTTTTGCTGATCCATTGCCAACCAATCAGACGATCCATCTGTACTGGACAAATCTGCTAGACATCTATGGCCGTCGGATTCCTGACCGGATGATGGAGCTGTCCATCGATCGTAAACCTCCAACCCTTATTTCAATAGAAAGTGATTATCGAGGTCAGATAAATTTGCTATTTGACGAAGACCTGTCCCCAAATTCATTGTCTCCGAACCACTTCAAACTACTTGAAAATGTCGGTCTGCAACTGATACATTCAATTTCTGCAAACTCGATTTCACTCGTTTTTGATGAATTGCGGAATGGAGAAAATTATCAGCTGATCATAAGTGGGATATCCGATAAATCCGGAAATTTTATAAAAACAGATACCATCGCTTTCAGTTATCAGGCTCCCTTTTTACCTCAAAACCGGGACGTCATCATTACCGAGCTGATGGCAGACCCCACACCCTCCGTTGGTTTACCTGAGCTGGAGTATGTGGAACTTTTCAACGCCAGCGATGATGTCATCCGGCTAAGCTCACTATTATTTTCAGATGCCGGAAAAAGTGTTGCCTTACCTGCCTTTGATTTTCTACCTGGCACATTTCTGGTACTTTCAGCTGTAAAATTTGAAAACGGGGTGACCGTTCCAGGATTCCCCACCCTTGATAATACCGGTGATAGCCTGACCATTATGAACCTGGAAGGAGAGATCATTGATCAGGTGGTATACTCAAGAGAATGGTACGGAGATACTGAAAAGGATGATGGCGGATATAGCCTTGAATTGATCAATCCGGAGAGTGAATGCCCGGGCATCATCAACTGGGCAGCGAGTACGGATGTGAACGGGGGTACACCGGGGTTTGTCAATTCCATTTACAGTCTGAGCCCCGATTCAGAGCCGCCGGTGCTTCTTAATTACCAGGTGCATGATAGCAGTGTCCAACTCAATTTTTCAGAACCTCTGGACAGTCTTTCCATTCTGGAGGGCGCTTATCTGATGGATGGTCTGAGTATGACGCTATCAGAGGTTTCAACCAATTATTCAGACCAAATCATGATCAGTTTTGACACTCAACTACAACCCGGCAAGTTGTATCAGTTGGAGGTCTTCGGGCCGGTTGATTGTTCAGGAAATGAGTTGGTTCCCTTCTCGATTTCTTTTGGTTTGGGGGCAAAACCTGAATTCAATGACCTCATCATCACTGAGATCATGGCTGATCCGGATCCTGTCCTGGGACTTCCAAACAGTGAATACCTGGAAATCCATAACCGGACGGATAAGCTGATTAGTCTGGATAATGTGAAGATCATGGATGAGGGAGGCGAGATGAAATTGCCTGCTATCGTCATTCCAGCCCATGATTACCTGGTATTGGTGCCTTCCAATGCCGTCAGTCAATTTGAAAATGAGGTCACCGGAGTTCCGAATTGGAGATCCCTGAATAACAGCGGGGAATTACTGGCTATTTTTCATGGTGAAGAGCTGATCTTCAACGTGGATTATTCATCCTCCTGGCATACCATCGAAAATGATGGAGGAATTTCACTGGAAATCAGAGATGTTAATAATCCATGTGCAGGATCCGTTAACTGGGGTAGTTCGCTAAGTCAGGCCGGTGGTACCCCGGGTGCAGCGAATTCCATTGCAGAATCCATCCCGGATAATTTCGGACCTGAACTGGTAGAAGTAAACGTCCTGTCGGATGCTGCCCTCCGGCTTGTGTTTGATGAACCCCTTCTTTTTGATGAGATTTCAATCAGTCAGCTTGAGATTTTGCCGGGACCCATTCAGATTTCCGATATCAAGCTGGATACCCTGGTCAGGGACTTTTTGCTTGTGCACTTACTGGATCGGCTGAGCCCAGGTACCACTTATACAATTACACTCAGTCAGCTGAAAGACTGCAATGGCAACCTGATCTCTGCCAATACCCTCGAATTTATTCTTCCCGAAGAAGCCGATAGCCTGGATGTCATCATCAATGAAGTACTCTTCAACCCCAGAGAGGATGGGGTCGACTTTGTGGAGGTCTACAACCGGTCAAGCAAGAATATTGATCTGAATGGATGGCAGCTGGGTAGAAAATATGAGGACCGGGTGGAGGAGTACATAATATCTTCAGGGCACCACATTTTATGGCCCGGACAATATCTGGCGCTGACCACCAATAAAATGAGATTAGTGGAAGACTATCCATTGGGAAGATCAGATGATATGATAGAAATGAATGCCTTTCCGGTTTTGCCTAATGAATCCGCGAGTATTTTATTGATTGACGATGAGGATCAGATCATGGATGCATTCGAGTACCATGAAGATATGCACCTGAGTCTGCTGGAAAGCGTGGATGGCGTTTCCCTGGAAAGAATTTCTTTTGACCAACCGACACAGGATCCGAATAACTGGCAATCGGCCTCTTCCACTGTAGGTTTTGCCACCCCGGGATATCAGAACTCTCAGTCTATGGAAGTTGCTCCAAAAGGTGTTCTGACCATAGAACCCAAAGTATTTGTCCCAGCCAATTTTGGGTCCACCATCACCCCGGATTTCACGACCATCAATTATCAGCTCACCTCCACCGGTCAGCTGGCCAATGTAAATATTTACAATAGAAACGGTCAATTGATCAAAAACCTGGCTTCCGGCATTTCCCTGGCTTCAAATGGTTTCCTTCGATGGGACGGCACGACAGATGGTGGTTCTGTTGCTTCGATGGGGTACTATCTCATTGTCTTTGAGCTATATGATGGAACCGGACATCGGGAGATCATGAAAGAGACGGTCGTGGTGGGGAGGTGAATAGACGAAGTTATCTTATTAGGTAACTTTGTAATATGAATATAGAAGATGAACAAAGATCTAAATACTAACCTCACATCCTTTGATGACCATTTGTATGAACAATATGGTGTTCGGGGGACACCCAAACGAGAGAAATTTGAGGAGGAATTTGAAGCCTTTCGTCTGGGAGTAATGTTGCAGGAGCTCAGGAAGAATCAGGGACTCACCCAGCAAGAACTTGCAGAAAAATGCGGGACTACAAAGACTTACATTTCCAGAATCGAAAACAATGCAAGTGACATAAGGCTATCAACTTTAATGCGGATCATTAGGGAAGGATTTGGTGGGCATTTGAAGTTGAATGTAGAATTTTAGCTACGAAACCTAAAATACACCTACAACCTCCCCTGCCCCATCTCTTCCACCGCATAATTTGCGGCCCGGGCAGTGAGGGCCATAAACGTTAATGAGGGATTGTGCGATCCGGTGGAGGTCATGCAGGCGCCATCGGTTACAAACACATTTTTGCACGCGTGCATCTGGTTCCATTTGTTCAAAAGGGAGGTTTTCGGATCACTCCCCATCCGTACCCCACCCATCTCATGGATGTCCAGGCCGGGGGCCTGTCCGGTGTCCCTGGCGGTCACATTGGTGCAACCGGCTTTTTCCAGCATGGCCGTACCTTGCTCAAAAAAATCTTTCAGCAGCAGCTCGTCATTGTCATCATAGTCCACAGAGGTGATCAGCTGGGGGATGCCCCATTCGTCCTTTTCAGTTTCGCTCAGCCTCACCTGGCTTTGCTCCTTGGGGATGGTCTCGGCCTGTGCCATCATGTAGATGGACCATTCACCGGGTTTTGAGATGCTTTCCTTAAAATCCGCCCCGAATTCATCACTGCCGATCCCGCGCGACCAGTTTTTGCGACTGGCTGTAAAATGGATCTGGTACCCGCCTTTGAACGGCATGTCATTTTTGTAAACATTCCTGAAATTGGGAAGCATCACCGCTGTAGGTCTCCTGCCGAAGTAATAGGTATCTTCATAGCCCTGGAAGGTGGCACTGATCTCTCCCCGATAGTTGTGGAAAGAGATGTACTTGCCCAGCAGGCCATTGTCATTACCAAGTCCGTTCGGGAATCGTTCGGATTTAGAGTTCAGCAGCACCAGGTTGCTGTTGAGGGTTGAGGCGTTCAGAAAGATTACCCGGGCAAAATAATCGGTCGTTTCCTTAGTCAGCCGGTGGATCACCCTTACGCCGGTGGCTTTTCCGGCAGCTTCATCATAGATGATCGACTGTACCACGGAGTCCGGTTGCAGGGTCAGGTTGCCGGTCTTCTCCGCCCAGGGGATCGTGGAGGAGTTGGAGCTGAAATAGCCTCCGAACGGACAGCCTCTTTCACAAAGACTTCGCGCCTGGCATTGGCCTCGACCTTGCTGAATATGGATATCCTGCGGCTCAGTCAGGTGGGCACACCTGCCGATGATGGGGTAGCGGTCTTCATAATTTTCTTTGATGGCATGCCGAATGTGCTTTTCCACGGCATTCATCTCCCAGGGGCGTAGGAATTCACCGTCCGGCAGGGTCTCCAGCCCGTCTTTGTTGCCGCTGATGCCGGTAAACTTTTCCACGTGGCTGTACCAGTCGGCAATATCATCATAGGTGATCGGCCACTCCCCTCCGAAACCGTCCCTGGCTGGCATTTCAAAATCGAATTTGCTCCATCGCTGCACCTGACGTGCCCAGAGCAGGGATTTTCCGCCCACCTGGTAACCGCGGATCCAGTCGAAGGGTTTTTCCTGGATGTAAGGCTGTTCCTGATCCTTTACAAAAAAATGCTCGGTGGCTTCTCCGAAGGCATAGCACCGGGAAACAATGGGATTGGCTTCCCTTACCTCATGCGGCATCCGGCCCCTGTTGGGGAAATCCCAGGGGTTTTTAAGGGCGGTCGGATAATCTTCCAGGTGTTTCACATTTCTTCCCCGCTCGAGCACGAGCGTCTTCATGCCTTTCTCACAAAATTCTTTGGCTGCCCAGCCACCGCTGATTCCGGACCCGATTACAATGACGTCAAAGGTATTTTCCATATGATTTTTTGCTTAAAGCGCCCAGGCCTTTTCTCCCTCATAGGGGATGACCCCTTTCTGACCGCCAGGAACGGGCAGGTATCTCAGTGCCTGGGTGGCTCCCGGTTCGGACGTGAAATACCCGAAGAGCACAGTTGATTTTAGTAAATGGTAGAAATGAGGAGGGGTGCCGGGAATGGCCTGTTGCTGGTGTTCCCTTCTTTGGTCTTCCTGCGCCTGGATCACCTCAGCCTTTTCATCAGCACTTAAGGAGGTAAAGACATTTCCAAATGTATTTTGGATTTCCGTTTTGAGGCCGCTCAGCCCATCCAGAAATACTTTTTGATCCGCCGGGCTGAAACAATTCGTCACATAGCTTTGGATGAAATCGCCGACATTCGCTGCTTTCGCCCCGGGAGAGTCCGGCGTTTCGGGAATGATCGTTTCAGCAATGTCATTGAGCAGTTCGGTATCACCAATTTGGAACAGAGCATAAGGATGTTCTTTGGTTTCACATCCGGATAGCATGAATTGTGGGAGGAGCGTACTTCCACCGGCGATTAGGGATAAATTGGAGATGGCTGTTCTTCTTTTCATTCCCCACTATTGTTTGGTGTACTAAAATATCAAATTGAAATGAAGAGTGCTATTATGTGCAAAATAAATCGAGCTTTAAACCTTCTTAAACACCACGATCGCATTATGTCCACCAAACCCAAAGGTGTTGCTCATAGCCACCTTTACCTCTTTTTGAATGGCATCACCCGTAACAAACTGCAAGCCTGCCGGGATCTCAGGATCGATATTTTCGGTATTGATCGTCGGCGGGATCACCCCATCAATAATGGCTTTTACACTCAGGATTCCTTCAATCGCACCGGCCGCTCCCAGCAGGTGACCGGTCATGGATTTGGTGGCGCTGATATGCAGTTTGTCCAGGGATTTATTGAATACATTGTGGATGGCTTTGGTCTCACTGATGTCGCCGACAGGTGTGGATGTAGCATGCGGATTGATGTAATCCACATCCTCGGGATTAAGATTTCCTTCTTTCAAAGCAATCTGCATTGCCCGGGCCGCTCCCAGTCCTTCCGGGTGAGTGGAGGTCATATGGTAGGCATCGGCTGTCATGGAGGCACCCACGACCTCAGCATAAATCTTTGCTCCGCGTTTCTTTGCATGTTCATACTCCTCCAGGATCATCGCACCAGCGCCTTCACCCATTACAAAGCCGTCCCGCTCCACATCAAAGGGTCTGGAGGCCTTTGCCGGGTCATCATTTCTTTGTGACATCGCCTTCATGGCGCTGAAGCCTCCAATGGGGGATTCGCTGATCGGTGATTCCGATCCGCCGGTCACGAATACTTTGGCTTTCCCCATTTTGATGTAATTGAAGGCATCCATGATGGCTGTATTTGAGGTGGCACAGGCCGAAACAGTGGTGTAATTGATCCCCATCAGCCCATATTTCATGGAGATCCAACCGGAAGCCATGTTGGAAATGAGCTTGGGTACGAAGAACGGGCTGAATCGTGGTGTTTTATCTCCTTCAATATATCCTCCCCACTCCTCTTCGAAAGTGATCATACCGCCCTGACCGGTACCCCAGACTACCCCAATGTCAAACGGATCCATTGTAGAAACATCAATGCCGGAATCTTCCATGGCCTGTGAGGCTACATATAATCCGTACTGGGTGAACAGGTCACTCCTTTTGATCTCATTTCGGTCGAGTCTTCCTTCGGGATTGAAATCTTTGATCTCACAGGCAAATTGCGTCCTGAACTGGGATGCATCAAATTTGGTAATGGTAGCTGCGCCGCTTTTGCCAGCTATGGCATTTTTCCAGAATTCTTCTACGGTGTTTCCCAGGGGAGTAAGGGCTCCAAGGCCGGTAATGACAACACGGATATCTTTCATGTTATGTAAAATCTGCAGTTAGTGTTTGACCTCGAATATAAGTCAGCAATGTTTATCCAGTACAATTAAATTGAATGCTTATCCTTTGAAAGACTTTTCTACCGATTCCATCAACCCCTTGATATATCCGATGGCAAATAAGGTTCCTACAGCGCTGTAACCGGGAAAGTCATTGCTATCCCTTGCCATGGTAGGTACGTGATCCGGACGAATATATCCATCAAAACCCACCTCATAATATTTCTGCATGGCCAGGTGCATGTCCGTGATCCCGTCGTCATGGAAGGCCTCTTCAAAATCCCATTTGGTGCCTTTAATATCCCGAAAATGAACAAAATGGATCTTTTCTCTACGCCCGAAATACTCAATGGCTGACGGGATGTCCTCCCCCATGGTTGCAAAGGTGCCCTGGCAAAAGGTTAGACCATTGTTCGGGCTGGGCACGAGGTCAATCATCTTTTTGAAGGCATCCACTGAGATCATGATCCTCGGTAGGCCACGAAGGACCGGTACAGGTGGATCATCCGGGTGAAGGGCCAGCTTCACTCCATATCTTTCGGCCTCCGGAACCACAGCCTTCAGGAAATATTCCAGATTTTCCCAGGATTTTTCGGCAGTAAATTCAGGATAGTCATTGATGTCTTCATCTTTGATGTCCTCATATCTGAAGGACGTTACCAGCGCATCTCCCCGGCTGGCTTTGGCCCGGTCCGTCCTGTACCAGTTGAAAACCGGCATCCAGTTATAACAAACCGTATCAAGGCCCACTTCCGGCATATTTTTAAGCATTTGGATGAACTGATCTATTTCTTCATCCCTGCCCTGAAGGCCAAGTTTCACTTTGTTCATGGCAGGGGTTCCTTCCAGGAGTTTCCATTCCAGACCGGCTCCCTGATATTTCGCTTTGACTGCTTTCATCACTTCCAGGTCCCATGAATTGCGGCCTTTCATTTCTGCCAAACCCGGACTTGAGGGTGCTACTACTCCCGGTATCCCCATTTGCCTGGCCAGCTCCACTTTATGTGTTTCGCTCAATCCCCTAAAATAGGCAAGACATAGCCGGGCATTGATTTCTTTTGAGATGGCCAGTGTCTTACCCATAGCCGGGGAAAAACCCAGACTGGATAATGCAGTGAGAGAAGCACCTTTTTTGATAAATGATCTTCTGGAGTCTCGCATATTTTGGATAGTTGTTTCTATTAAAATACAGATTGTGTTTCATTTTCAGGGCTGTGGCGGATTGAAGGGCTCCGGTTTTAAATAAGGTTTGAGCATTATCTATTTTGGATAGCTTGTGTTACTTTAGCGGTTATTTCCAAAATAAAGGTTAAGATATGGCGGAGAAGACCAGATATTCAGACGAAGAACTTAAGGAGTTTGAGGAATTGATCAATGAGAAACTTGAGAAGGCAAGAAATGAACTGACTTCCCTGCGTGATTCTCTTACACACAAATCCGATGAGGGCACCGACTCTACTTACGGAGCTGCGAAAACCCTTGAGGATGGCGCTGATACGGCTGAAAAGGAGCAACTGAGCCAGCTGGCCGGACGTCAGCAGAAATTTATCAATAACCTCGAAAATGCATTGGTGCGCATCAAAAACGGTACTTACGGGATCTGTATTGATACAGGTAAGCTGATCAGCAAGGAAAGACTGAGAGCTGTACCGCATACCATGCATTCGATCGAATCCAAATTGAAGGGCTCGAATAACGGCTGATGGATTATCTGGCCAATCATATTGAAGCCCTGATCTTTTGTGCGCCCAAGCCCATCAGTGAAAAAGAGCTGCAATCCTGTCTCAAAGAGATGTTTGAAGCCGATGTGCCGGTAAAGGATATCACCGAAGGAATTGAAAAGCTGGAAAAGAAATATCAATCTGACGATTTTTCCTTTGAGCTGATCCAAAGCGGGGGCGGTTTCCAGTTCCTTACAAAACCGGCTTATCAGGCAAGCATCGGCATTTTGTTAAAACAACAGTCCAAAAAGAGGTTGTCCAATTCATCACTGGAGACCCTGGCGATCATTGCTTACAAGCAGCCGGTCACCAAAAGCGAGGTGGAGCAGATCCGTGGCGTGAACTGTGATTATGCGGTACAAAAGCTGCTTGAAAAAGAACTGGTCGAGATCAAGGGAAAATCTGATGGGGTAGGTCGACCATTACTTTATGGTACGAGCGCCACTTTCATGGATTATTTCGGCATCAACAACATCAAAGACCTCCCCACACCCAAAGACTTTGCCCAGGAGGAGAATACCATTGGTAACCAGGGTGAGTAATGCAAAAACGTCGTCCTTCAAGGCCAGATCGTTCCTCTAAAAAGTCCGGTCATAACACCGATAAAAAAACCGGTCATTTCCCAAAGTCCGGCCGACAGCATAAACCAGAAAAGTTTAAAAAGCAGGAAGCATCTAAGGAGCCTTCTGAGATCCGTTTAAACCGTTACATTGCCAATGCCGGAATTTGCAGCCGCAGAGAAGCGGATGAGCTGATCAAAGAAGGGAAGATCCGGGTGAACGGGAAGGTCGTCACCGAAATGGGCTTCAAAGTAAAGAAGACGGACAAGGTTGTTTACCAGGGTAAGCCACTACAGACCGAGAAGCTGCAGTATATCCTGTTGAATAAACCAAAGAATTTCATCACTACCCTATCGGATGAGAAAGGCCGTAAGGCTGTGATCTCTCTGGTAAAGAATGCCTGCGATGAACGAATTTATCCGGTTGGAAGGCTGGACAGGGATACGACGGGTCTTTTGCTCTTTACCAACGATGGCGAATTGACCAAGAAGCTGACACATCCCAGTTATAAAGTAAAAAAGATCTACCAGGTAACGTTGGATAAGCCTATCACAAAACAGGACTTTGACGACATCCTGAAAGGACTGGAGCTGGAAGATGGCTTCATTGCGCCGGATGAAATGGCGATCATTACCGATGATCAGACCGTACTTGGCGTGGAGATACATAGTGGAAAAAACAGGATCATCCGCAGAATATTTGAACATAAAGGATACCAGGTGGTAAAACTGGACCGGGTCATGTTCGGACCTCTGACAAAGAAAAATCTCCCTCGTGGAAAATGGCGTCATCTGACAGAAAAAGAGATCAACAGCCTCAAGCACTTCAAATCCTGAGTCTTTTTAAAGAGAATATGTTATGCATGCATAACAAATCCAATCTATTTACTACCTTTAGAAATCGCTCGGGAAATAAAAAAACCCTGTCGGATCGACAGGGTTGTGGTGCTGGGTGGACTCGAACCACCGACTCACGGATTTTCAGTCCGATGCTCTACCACCTGAGCTACAGCACCTCAGGTAAATGTGGGGGCAAAAGTAGATAAATATCAGATTCAGACAAATATTATAATGAATTTAAACCTCATTCTCTTAAAGTAATCGAAAACATGGTTTCTCAGATAATCTTTTTAGTTGTGTCTTTATTTTTCGGTTATGTGTTATTCAGAAGAATACGCAGGATAAGATCCAACATTCAGCTGGGAAGACCTTTGAAGTTGGATGGGGACCGGACTGAAAGATGGAAAAAGATGCTTCTTGTTGCATTCGGGCAGAAAAAATTGTTCAAACAGTTTGTGCCAGCATTTTTTCATTTTCTGATCTACATAGGGTTCATTCTCATCAACATTGAGGTCCTGGAAATTATCATTGACGGACTAAGTGGTCAGCACAGAATCTTTACCTCCTGGATCAATACGGATCTATACGGAGGGGTGATATCATTTTTTGAGATCCTGGCAGTAGGGGTCATACTGGCCTGTATCATTTTCCTGGTCAGGAGAAACATTACTGAAGTCAGGCGATTCCATAAAATTGAAATGAAGGGCTGGCCGGCATTGGATGGAAACCTTATTCTTGTGATCGAGATTCTGCTTATGGCGGCCATTCTGTCCATGAATTCAGCAGACCAGCTTCTTCAGTCGAGAGGGGTGGACCAGTATCCTGCATCCGGATCTTTTCTGATCAGTGGGCTCATGACCCCCTGGTTCGGTTCGATGTCGGATACATCGCTGGTGATCCTGGAGCGTAGCGCCTGGTGGTTTCATATCCTCGGAATATTTGCTTTTGCCGTTTATGTGACCTATTCCAAGCACCTGCACATTTTCATGGCTTTTCCCAATACTTATTATAGTCGTCTGTCCATCCCCGGAAAGATGAACAACATGGATGCCGTAACTGATGAAGTAAAGATCATGATGGGCATGCAGGGTGCTGATCAGGCTTCGCCGCCTCCGGAAGGAATGAATTTTGGAGCGAAAGACATCAATGACCTTACCTGGAAAAATCTCATGGATGCCTACGCATGCACCGAATGTGGCCGATGTACCACACAGTGTCCTGCAAACCTTACCGGGAAGAAACTTTCGCCCAGAAAAATTATGATGGATACCAGGGATCGCACGGAGGAAGTGGGATTTTCACTGCAAAAGGGAGGCAAAGGGCTGGATGACGGAAAAACCTTATTGAACGATTATATATCAAAAGAAGAGATCAACGCCTGTACCAGCTGCAACGCCTGTGTGGAGGCATGTCCGGTAAATATCAATCCTCTGGAAATCATCCTGGAGCTGAGGCGATATGTAGCCATGGAGGAGAGCGGGTCGCCACAATCCTGGAATGCCATGTTTTCAAATGTGGAAACCAATTTTGCTCCCTGGAAATTTCCTTCGAGTGATCGATTTATGTGGGCGGACCAGATCAAACAACAGAGTAAATGACGATGGAAACAGGAAATATCAAAGTACCAACAATGGCCGAATTAAATGCCGAAGGAAGGAAGCCGGATGTTTTGTTTTGGGTTGGATGTGCCGGCTCCTACGACGATCGGTACAAGCGCGTGACTGTGGCCTTCGTAAAGATCCTTAACCACCTGGGAATAAATTTCGCCGTACTGGGTCCTGAAGAGACCTGTACCGGTGACCCTGCCCGCAGGGCAGGTAATGAATTTCTTTTTCAGATGCAGGCCATGTCAAATATTCAGGTGCTGAATGGTTATGGAATCCAAAAAATTGTAACGGCTTGTCCGCACTGCTTTAATACCCTCAAAAATGAATATCCTGACCTTGGTGGGGAATATGAGGTGATCCACCATTCGGTATTTTTACAACAATTGATTGATGAGGGTAAAATTGTGATGAAGGAAAAAGGGGATTTTAAAGGCAGGAAGATCACCTACCATGACAGCTGTTTTTTAGGGAGAGCAAATGGCGTGTACGAGGCCCCGCGAAAAGTGCTGGAGGCGCTCGATGCGGAGTTGGTGGAAATGAAACGATGTAAGTCGAAGGGTTTATGCTGCGGTGCAGGTGGCGGACAGATGTTTAAGGATGCAGAACCGGGCAAAAAAGAGGTAAACATGGAGAGGACGGAAGAAGCACTCCAAACCGGAGCTGGGACCATTGCTGTGGCCTGTCCATTTTGTATGACCATGATGTCGGACGGCGTAAAGACCAGAGAAAAGGATGCTGAAGTTAAAGTTTTGGATCTGGCGGAACTCCTTGCTGAATCTGAAGGTTTAATGAAGTAACTTTAAGCTATGTTACATTCTTTTGACGAAATGCCGGATTCATCCAGGATGTGGATCTATCAGGCCGATCGACCATTCGGTGATGATGAACTTTTAGAGGTTGAGCAGGCTGCCAGGATTTTTGCTGACAGTTGGAGAGCCCATGGAAATGAGCTGAAAGCTGCTTACAAAATTGAGCACAGGCAATTTCTGATTCTGGCCGTGGATGAATCGTATGCCGTTGCCAGTGGCTGCAGTATTGATGACAGTGTTGCCTTTATCAAAAACATGGAACAAAAGCTGGGAATTCAGCTCCTCAATCGGTCCAAGGTGGCTTTATATGTAGATGGAAAAGTTGTGATCCATCCATTGAAAGAGATCAAATCTCATATTGAAGGCGGTAAAATAAAAAAGGACACTTTAGTGTTTAATGGATTTATTGATAAGCTGAAGGACTTCAGAAGTTCGTGGACTCAGCCCGCTTCTCAGAGCTGGATGAGCAGATATTTCTAGTTCTGAAACCGAAAAAATGGCTTAGTCGCAGGATGACATTAATTTTAAAGAAATTTCGTTCATAAGCAAGTGGGTACAAAAAGATTCATTTTATGGTCAGTGTTACTTTCAACGCTTTTCAGCAGTTGCGTACTTAACCGTGCTGAAAAGAGTTATGAAAAGCAGGAATTCAATAAAGCAATTGAGCTTTACAAGAGAACAGCAGGTCCTGATGATCCTGAGCTCAATTATAAGATTGCAGAAGCTTACCGGAAATCCAACAGACTGTCTGAGTCTGTTACTTATTACAACACAGCCATCAAAGCGGGGAAAGATGAACCGGAAGCGTACCTCAATTTCGCCCGTGCTCTTAAATCGATTGAAAGATATGACGAAGCACGTGAGTCGCTCAATACCGTACTTGAAACTTCGGTGGATGATTCGCTGAAGAGGATAGCCAATTTTGAACTCAATAACCTGGAAAGCCTGAGCAAAGTAAAATCAAAACCTAATTATTATCGGATCAAGAATCTTGAAGAACTGAATACCCGCTATGCAGAATATTCTCCTGCATATAAGGACGGCACTTTATATTTCACTTCAAACAGGGATTCAAGAAGCATCTATGTCGTGACCGGAAATCCTTTCACAGATATTTACCGCGTTTCATCCAGAGGAGCCAATATTGATCAAAATACGATCACCCCTTTGGACGATATCATCAACTACAACGATGTGAATGAAGGATCCATGGCCATTTCCCCAGACGGTTCTTCCATCATTTTCGCCAAGGGAAATTCAGGAAAGGCTACAGGGTATTCGGAAGTGAATTTATTCTTTACCCGATACCGAAACGGTCAATGGACAGAGCCCAGACCACTCAGTATCAATGATGCAAATTCCTGGGATTCTACCCCGGCATTAAGTCCTGATGGAACCACCCTTTATTTCGCCTCCAACAGACCCGGCGGATACGGAGGTGCCGATATATATTCTGCCCAGCTTGACAGGAGAGGCCGATGGGTGGATGTACGGAATTTAGGGCCAATGATCAATACACCTGGTGAGGAGGTATTCCCGTTTGTGTCCCAAAGCGGCCGGCTTTATTTTTCTTCAAACGGACATCCCGGATTTGGCAATCTTGATCTCTACGTTGCAACCAGAGAATTTGGAAACATCACCATTGAAAACCTGGGTGAGCCTATGAACTCTTCGAGTGACGATTTTGCACTGTATGAGTTTGATCTGACCAGAGGGTTTTTTTCCAGTAACAGACCAGGAGGCGAGGGAGATGATGATATTTACACCTATGTCAATGAGGATCCGGATCTGAAGATCGTAAATTATTTCCTTGCCGGGACCACCTTTACCCATGACGATGGCGGGACAAAAATAGTACTTCCAAATACCAAAGTTTCGTTGCTGAGTACCGAAACCAACGAGATCCTGGATGAAGCATTTACAGACGAAGACGGAGCATTTCAATTCCGTGTCTATCCGGAAGAAGAGTATAACCTGATCGGGGAGAAGACCGACTATTTTACCTCCAGGAAAAGATTTTCAACCATTGGCAAATCCGTAGACAAGGCTGATTTAAAAGACTTTATAACAAATGTTACTTTCAACACTGAGGTCGTGATGGAAAGAATAGTGATCGAAAAGCCCATCGTTCTGGAGAATATTTACTACGATCTGGATAAGGCCAGTATTCGGGAAGATGCTGCCCTTGTATTGGATAGCCTTGTCACGATCATGAATGACAATCCTGAGATCTATGTGGAGTTGGGTTCACATACCGATGTGAGAGCCGATGATGCCTATAACATGGATCTTTCTTACCGAAGAGCCAGGGCAGCCGTCCAGTACATGATCAACAATGGCATTGATGCTGACCGCATTACAGCGCGTGGCTACGGTGAAAGTCAGTTGGTAGTGGAAAACGCCACCACAGAAGAGGAGCATCAGAGAAACAGGCGAACGGAATTTAAAGTACTCAGGTATGATCCGGGAGAAAGAGAGGAAGAATTGCCCCCCACCGAGGAATATGATGAGTACGACCGGTTTTTCGAAGAGGGTTAATTACCCTGTCTAACAGATATATTGCTTTTATTTGCAGTATGTCCAGGTATGCAAACCGCGGGGTAAGTTCCTCCAAAAAAGAGGTCCATCAGGCCATCAAGAATCTCGATAAGGGATTGTTTCCAAAAGCATTTTGTAAGATCATCCCGGATCACCTTCACGGAGACAAAAATTATTGTACCATTATGCATGCAGATGGTGCAGGTACCAAGTCGTCACTGGCCTATATGTACTGGAAGGAAACAGGTGATCTTTCGGTCTGGAAAGGCATTGCCCAGGATGCAGTGGTGATGAACACCGATGATCTGCTTTGTGTGGGCTGTACGGAAAACATGCTCCTGTCATCGACCATCGGCAGGAACAAGCATCTCATACCAGGAGAGGTTATTTCTGAGATCATTAACGGGACGGAAGAGATCTTGCAAATGCTTCGTGACAATGGACTGGACATCATTTCCACAGGGGGAGAAACAGCGGATGTGGGTGATCTGGTACGAACGATCATCGTGGATAGCACGGTCATTTCCAGGATGAATAGAGTAAATGTGATCAGCAACGATAACATCAAGGCCGGAGATGTGATTGTTGGCCTTGCTTCCTATGGAAAAGCAACTTACGAATCCGAATACAATGGTGGCATGGGCAGTAACGGACTGACCTCAGCCCGTCACGATGTTTTCGATGCCATTTACCGGGCAAGGTACCCTGAAACCTATGATCCTGGTACCGACAAAAGCCTGATTTATGCCGGTAGTAAGCTGCTGACAGATCCGGTAGAAGGGACCCCTCTGGATGCCGGTAAACTTGTTTTGTCACCGACAAGAACGTATGCGCCGGTGGTCTCCAGGATCCTGAAAGAGCTGCCCGGAGTCATTCACGGCATGGTCCACTGCAGCGGAGGTGCTCAAACCAAGGTTTTGCATTTCATCGACAGGCTAAAGATCGTCAAAGACAAACTGTTGCCGATCCCCCCATTGTTTCAGATGATCCAGCAGGAAAGTGGTACCGATTGGAAAGAGATGTATGAAGTATTTAACATGGGCCATCGACTGGAGATCTATCTACCGGAGCAATATGCAGCTGAAATCATCGCCATTGCCGCTGGTTTTCAGGTGGATGCCCAGGTCATTGGTCGAGTTGAATCCTCCGATAAGTCAGAAGTAGAGCTCCATTCTCCGCATGGAGTGTTCAACTATTTTTAACATGCTTGCACCTCCGATTCTCTTGACATCTCGTGTTAAACTAAGGCTTTTACAGAGATCCGATATTCAGCCACTGCTACAGGCTGCTCAGGATGAAGATGTCTGGAGATGGTTTACTGTTGATCTTCGTGAGGCAGATCGGATGACTGAGTGGGTTGACCAACTTCTCAAAGATCAACGAAGCGGATCGAGGATTCCACTCGTCATTGAGGATCTGAAAACAGGCAAATTAGCCGGTTCCTCCAGTTACATGAACATAGCCGAAGTAGATCTGTGCCTTGAGATTGGCACTACGTGGATAGCAAAGGAGTATCATGGCACAGGTATCAATTATCACATGAAATTGGCCATGCTCAGGCACGCTTTTGAAGTCTGGAATTTTGAACGTGTGGAATTCAGGACCGACGCATTGAATGTGAGATCAAGAAGAGCCATTGAGAAAATAGGGGCTTCATATGACGGTATGTTCAGAAATCATCGTTTCAATAAAGAGGGTGGAAGAAGGGACAGTGTGATCTACAGCATTTTGAAGCGGGACTGGCCGGAGGTTAGTGAAAGGGTCTTTAGCAAGATCTCCTAAACTTCATTAAACGTAAATAACGGTAATACTTCTTTTTTACCTCAGGTATGATTATTTTTGATAAAGTAATAGACTCACAGGATGGATGCAAATGAATTCAGAGCGGAGATAGCCGGCATTTTTCGGGAACAGGACCGAAGAATGGAAAAGCTTGATAAGAAGATTGAAAAGAATGCTCAGGCCATTAATAAGCTGGAACTTGCTGTAGAAAAAAACACAGTAAGTATCGAGCAACTAACAAGGCTTTGGACGGAATTCATTGAGACCTATTCAATCAGAGATGTCAAGAAGGATGCAAGCATTGAGGATCTAGGCAGAAGGGTGAACCGGATAGAAAGAAAGCTCGGTCTGAAAAAATGAAAAGTCAATAAAATGCATCTTTGAAATGCTCAACCCTGGGCGGATCACCACTTATGGAAATGATATCAAACCGGATGTCCCGCTTCCAGTTGATGTCGAGTAAATATTGCTCCGCAGCATCCATGATCAGTTTTTCCTGATTTTCAGTCACAAACGTTTCCGGAGTTCCAAATAAATTCGTCTTACGGAGCTTGATTTCAAAAAAGACCAACAACTTATTTTGGTACAGTCCGATCAGATCGATCTCTCCTCTGCCATACCGGTAATTCCGTTCAATGATCTCGTAGTCGCATGACTCAAGATAAGAAACCGCTAAATCTTCCCCATATTTGCCTTTCGATTGATTATTCACAGCACTTCAAATAAATGAGTCAATTATATCCACTGAAGTTTAAGCCCATATTTAAAGAGAAAATCTGGGGAGGACAAAAAATTAAAACCATTTTAGGCAAAGATTTTTCCCCGGCAAAGAATTGCGGTGAAACCTGGGAGCTTTCCGGAGTAAAGGATAATGTCTCGGTTGTGAAGGATGGTGAGCTGAGTGGTAAGCTGCTTACAGAGCTTATCGCAGCTTACGGTGCAGACCTTTTAGGCAAAAAGATCCTGCAAAGATTCGGGTCAGAGTTTCCATTACTGATCAAATTTATTGACGCAAATGATGACCTGTCTGTTCAGGTCCACCCTGATGATGACCTGGCCCGGAAAAGGCACAATTCCTTCGGTAAGACCGAAATGTGGTACATCCTCCAGGCGGATAAAGATGCATCTCTGGTGACAGGCTTCAATCAGCCTATGAACAGGCAGACCTACCTTGAAAAATTCAGAGCCGGAGAGCTCATGAAGATCCTGAATACGGAAAAAGTAGCGCGGGGTGATGTATATTTCATTCCCGCTGGACGTGTACACACCATTGGAAAAGGCCTGCTGCTGGCTGAGATCCAGCAAACCAGCGATGTTACTTACAGGATCTATGATTTTGATCGCATAGATGATCAGGGAAATCAGCGGGAACTGCACGTGGATGAAGCCCTTGATGCCATTGATTATCAGTTTCATAAGAATTACAAAACTTCCTATACCGATCCGGACAATGGAAAATCAGAAGTGGTCCGGTGTCCTTACTTTACGACCAATAAGATCCATGTTACTGACAAAATGAAGATTGACCATCACTCGATGGATTGTTTCAGGATCTATGTCGTTGTGGATGGAGCAGGTCAGCTAAAATATGATTCAAAAATGATCGAATTGAACAGGGGAGAGGTGGTGCTGGTACCTGCCTGTATCGATCAGTATCAATTGGAAACTTCGGGAGAAGTTACAATGTTGGAATCTTATATTGAATAGTGATATTGACCACCCAAAATAAACGAACTAAGATTATTAATCTCGGTCTGATCGATTATCAGGAGGCCTGGGATTATCAGGAGGCTTTATTTAAGTCTGTGGTGGACATAAAGATCCAAAATCGGAAGCTGGATCCACGGGAACAGCAACCAACGAATAACTATCTCATCTTTTGTCAACACCCTCATGTCTACACCCTGGGTAAATCTGGTGCTGCGGAAAATCTGCTGATCAACGAAGCTGAGTTAACCACAAAAAGAGCCAGCTTTTATAAAATTAACAGGGGAGGTGATATCACCTATCATGGCCCGGGTCAGATCGTCGTGTATCCCATTCTGGATCTCGACAATTTCTTTACTGATATTCATCGTTACTTGAGGTATCTGGAAGAGGCGGTGATCAGAACCCTTGATGAATACGGCATCAGTGCAGGTAGGATCAATGGTCTCACTGGTGTATGGCTTGATATCAATGATCAAGAAAAAGCCAGAAAAATAGCCGCTTTTGGGGTAAAATCAAGCCGGTGGGTCACAATGCACGGTCTGGCATTTAATATTGAGGTGGATCTTGATTATTTTAACTACATTGTTCCCTGTGGCATTGCAGATAAGGCAGTGACATCATTAGATCGTGAATTGGGCTGGAAGCCGGACTTGTTTGAAGTGCAGGAAAAGCTAAAGAGAAATTTGATCTCACTATTTGAAATGGAGGTAACAGATGAAGAAAGACATTGAATTCCCAAAAGTTGAAGACGTTTATCTCACGGTAGTAAGAGGCGATGAGGAGTTATGGCATGTTTACATTCTCAACAGGAATGACAATTTGCTTGAAAACGTAATGATCACCTCCAAAGGCTATGGGAGAAAGAATGGCAAGCAGCAAAAAACATCGATTCTAAGGCACATGATCCCCAGATTGCAATCAGGAGAATATGGACTGATCGAGCCCATAGATCCGGGTGTTTTTCACCTCAACAATGAATATTGGGTCTCCTTTTTTATCGATGATCAATTGTATGATAAAAAATACATTTTTGTGCCTGATAGCATAGTAGAAGATCACCTTACATTTATTTCTGAACTTGGAAAGATGGGTGTATTACACCAATAATCATGGACCAGCTATTAAAAAACATTCTCATTCTGGATATTGAAACAGTAGCGCAGCAATCGGAATATTCAAAAATCAATGAAGACCTAAAAAAGCATTGGGAACATAAAGCCGGATTTATTCGACATGAGGAGGAGAGATCTCCTGAAGAGCTGTTTCACGAGCGGGCCGGCATTTACGCAGAATTTGGCAAAGTGATCGTAATTGCCTTTGGCTTTTTTCATGAAGAGGAAGGCAGGATCACATTTAGGGTGAAGTCACTGGCTAATGATAATGAAAAAGAGCTTCTCACCCAGTTTAAGGAACAGGTACTGATGAAATTTGATCAGCAGGAGTTACGGCTTTGTGCACATAATGGAAAAGAATTTGATTTTCCTTACCTGTGCAGAAGGATGCTTATCAATGATATCAAACTACCCGATGTACTCAATACCGGGGGTAAAAAACCCTGGGAAGTAAATCATCTTGACACCCTGGAAATGTGGAAATTCGGGGACCGGAAAAATTATACTTCACTTGATCTCCTGACAACTATATTTAATATACCCTCCAATAAGGCTGAGATGGATGGTTCTATGGTAAACGAGGTTTACTATAAAGAGAAAGATGGATTAAAAAGGATCGAACAATACTGTCTTGGGGACGTTATAGCTACTGCGCAATTATATTTACGCTTAAATGCTCTTCCACTGATTGCCAAAGACAATATCATCGTCGTCAGTTAACACTCATCCATGAGTAAAAAGAAAAAAAGAAAAACAGCAAAGCACAAAAAACAAGTAAAAGGCCAGCCAAAGGCCAGGATCCTCAAAGACAAAGTCAGGGAGCTATTTGCCATGAATCTTGGGTCTGCTTATAGCATGCAGCAGATCATCAAAGAATTGAAGCTGCGGGACATGCGCTCAAAAAACCTGCTGAAGGAGATCCTATTTGGGATGGAAAGCCAGGAAAAGATCCAACGGGGTCCTGATGGAAGGTTTAGTAGCATGAAAGAAGCTGAGTACATTGAAGGGGAGGTGGATCATGTCAATCCCAGGTTTGCTTATATCATCAGTGAGGAGTTGGAGGAAGACGTATGGGTAAGAACTGAAGATCTGAAGTTTGCCGTGGATGGCGACCTGGTCAGGGTGATGGTCACGACTCCTGCCAGAGATGGATTCAGGGCTGAAGGTAAGGTACTGGAGATCGTTAAGCGATCCAGGGAAGAATTAGTGGGCAGGATCGAGGTTTCACAGAAGTATTCTTTTGTGGTACCGGATAACAAAAATATTCACTTTGATGTCTTTGTATATCCTGAGAAGATCGGAAAGGCACGGCACAACGATAAGGTCATTGTCAAAATACAGAAGTGGCATGACGCAAGAAACCGAAGTCCACTTGGTGAGGTAACCCAGGTACTCGGAAAAGCCGGGGAAAATGAAGCAGAGATACATTCGATCATGGCCGAATTTGGGTTGCCCTTCAAATTTCCGCAGAAGGTAGAAGAGGAAGCGGCGAAGATCCCCACTAAAATCACGGGTGGAGAGATCAAAGGTCGAAGAGATTTTCGTGATATAG
Organism: Cyclobacteriaceae bacterium; assembly: GCA_965243485.1. GTDB lineage: Bacteria > Bacteroidota > Bacteroidia > Cytophagales > Cyclobacteriaceae > UBA7330. The sequence goes on from CBDEVP010000001.1 coordinate 1,487,562, forward strand.
TCACGTTTACTGTGGACCCGGAAGATGCCAAGGATTTTGACGATGCTTTGTCTATCCGGGAAGTAAAAAAAGGTGTCCATGAAATCGGGGTGCATATCGCCGATGTGACTCATTATCTGCAGGAGAGGTCAATCCTGGATAAAGAAGCCCTGGAAAGGGCAACATCCGTTTATCTGGTTGATCGGACCATCCCAATGCTGCCGGAAGTATTATCAAATCAGCTGTGTTCGCTGAGGCCTAATGAAGAGAAGCTTACATTTTCTGCTGTATTCCAGATCAGTGAAGACCTGAAAATATTGGATCGCTGGTTCGGGAAAACGATCATCAATTCAGACCGGAGATTCACCTATGAAGAAGCTCAGGCAAACATTGAATCCGGAAAAGGAGATTTTGCCAGAGAGCTGATCCTGCTGAATGACATCGCTAAACGACTCAGGGACAAACGCTTCAAACAGGGCGCAGTAAATTTCGAGACCACTGAGGTAAAATTTAAGCTGGATGAGAAAGGGAAACCGCTGGAGGTGGTACCGAAGATCCGGAAAGATGCCCACAAAATGATCGAGGAATTTATGCTTCTGGCTAATCTGGAAGTGGCCACCCATGTATATAAACTAAAGAAACAAAAAGGGCAGGATCAACCCAATACTTTTGTCTACCGGACCCATGACCTGCCTGATCCGGAAAAGCTTGAAAATTTTAGTAAGTTCTCAGCACGTTTTGGTCACAAACTTGAAACCTCCGGTGACATCTCGGGCAGTTTGAATAAACTCATGGACGAAATTGAAGGTAAACCGGAACAGAACGTCCTTGAGCAGCTGGCCATTCGTGCGATGGCGAAAGCAAAATATACCACAGACCCCAAGGGGCACTTCGGTCTGGCTTTCGATCATTACACGCATTTCACTTCACCTATTAGAAGGTATCCGGATGTAATGGTTCACCGGCTTTTGCAGAACTATCTGGAGGGAGGTAAAATGCCGGACAGAGACCCTTATGAAAAACGGTGTGTACATTCCTCGGAGAGAGAAAAAAATGCAGCGGATGCGGAGCGTGCCTCCATCAAATACAAGCAGGTGGAATATATGAATACCATGCTTGGTCAGGTATTTGAAGGCCTGGTATCAGGGGTGACTGAGTGGGGCATCTTTGTGGAGATCATCGATACCAAATGTGAAGGGATGATCCGTTTAGCCGATATAGAGGGAGATTTTTATGATTATGATGAAAAAAATTACCGCGTGATCGGCAGACACAATAAGAAGATCATCACCCTGGGCGATAAACTGAAAGTGCTTGTGGCCCGAACCGATATTGACCGCCGTACCATCGACCTGGACCTAGTACAACAATGAATCCGATAAAGGAACTGCAACAGAAAATAGAAGAGGAGATCACTCAGCTGCATTTTGGGGATCATCCCAGAGAATTATACGAGCCCATCAGCTATATCATGTCCTTAGGCGGTAAGCGCCTGAGACCCACCCTTGTCCTGCTAGGCTATCAGCTGTTTAAAGATGATCCAACCCGGATCCTTAGACCGGCTCTGGCTGTGGAAATATTTCACAATTTTACCCTGATGCATGATGATATCATGGACGAGGCTCCTATCAGAAGGGGGAAACCAACCGTACATGAGAAGTGGGATGATACGGTCGCCATCCTTAGCGGCGATACCATGCTGGTGAAGGTGTACGATTTTTTACTTGAGCTGGAAAAAGATATCCTTTCCGATGGCATCCGCCATTTTAATAAAACTGCCATCGAAGTTTGTGAGGGTCAGCAGATTGATATGAATTTTGAAAAGGCAGAAAAGGTCACTGAGGACCAGTATATTGAGATGATCCGGCTCAAAACAGCTGTTCTACTGGGCTTTAGTTTGAAATTTGGTGGTTTGATGGCTGAAGCTTCAGTTCAACAACAGACAACTCTTTACAGCATTGGCGAATTGATGGGTATTGGATTTCAGTTGATGGATGACCTGCTGGATGTTTTCGGGGATCAAAAGAAATTTGGCAAACAGGTAGGAGGTGACATTGCTTCCAATAAGAAAACCTTTTTGCTGATCAGAACCCTGGAGCTGGCCAATAAAAATCAAAAGGCGGTCCTGCGGGATTGGCTATCACGTACTACTTTTGATGTGGAAGAAAAGGTGGATGCAGTGAAAGCAATCTACGACGAACTGAATATCCGCGAGCTGACTGAAGAAAAAATGAACGGATATTTTGACCAGTCGATCCGGTTGATGGATGAAATGGAGGCGGACACTACGCTCTTGAAGAAATTCACATTACAATTGATGAAAAGGGAATCATGATATCGATTACACTTATAATTATCGCAGCAACCGTACTTATTTCTATTCTGGCTTTCAACAATGACGATTGGATGCGTAAGTTGATCATGAATCCTTTTCTGGTGGCCAACCGCAATCAATATTACAGGATGGTGTCCTCAGGTTTCGTTCATGCAAACTGGATCCACCTGGGGTTCAACATGTTTGCCTTCTTTTTCTTTGGCAGGGTAGTAGAAAGCTATTTTTCGCAACTTCTGGGAGGTAGTTCTATCCTCGTTTTCATCATTTTTTACCTGACGGCCATTGTCATTTCTGACCTCCCCACCATTTTCAGGCATAGGAATAATCCCAACTATAACAGTTTGGGTGCCAGCGGAGCTGTTTCTGCCATTGTTTTTACCAGTATACTTTACGCCCCACTAAACAACATTTATATCTACTTCATCCGCATGCCCGGATTCCTGTTTGGATTGCTTTATGTCGTTTATTCTTACTGGCAAAGCAAAACCGAAGGGAGTGGCATCAACCATGATGCCCACCTGTATGGGGCTTTGTACGGGATAGCTTTTGGGATACTTGTTTACCCGGAATCTGCTGGAGGATTTATTGATCAAATCCTCCAGTACAAATTCTTCTAAAGTTTCGGGTTTAGTTTACGGAGATAAGTTCTACTTCAAAGATCAGGACCGCATTTGGAGGGATAGCTCCTCCAGCTCCTCTAGGTCCGTACCCAAGTTCGGAAGGAATAACGAGTTCCCACTTGGAACCTTCCTTCATCAGCTGTAAAGCTTCGGTCCAGCCGCTGATCACCTGGTTCACAGGAAATGTGGCGGGATCCCCTCTTTCCACTGAGCTGTCAAATACTGTCCCGTCGGTTAATTTGCCGGTGTAATGCACAGTTACTTCATCAGTAGGTCCTGGTGAGGCACCTGTTCCCTCTTCAATCACACGGTACTGCAGTCCGCTTTCAGTCTCATTAAATCCTTCTTTGGACTTGTTGGCTTCAAGATAAGCCTGACCTTCAGCCATAGATGCTTCGCCTTGTCTGGAGTTTTGAGCCATCATCAGCTCCTGACATTGTTGCAGGGTCAGCTGAGCGTCACCTCCAAAAGCTTCTGCCAGTGCCTTACTTACGATTTTAATGTCAAGACTATCATCATTCAGTCCCTTCAGTGATTCAGCAATCTGAACACCATAGCTGTAACTTAAACTGTCATTAAAACTGCTCAATTCCACCGGTCCACCAGCCTTCTCGTCACATCCGACACCCGCGATGATCAGCGCAAGAAAAGTATATTTAAATAAGTTTTTCATTTTCTATTTTTTTAATGAGGCGCTAAGATAAGGACATTATCAGAAGAAGAAGAATTATCAAAAACAAATGAACCCACTGGCCCATTTACGCCGTTTGAGAATTACGATTTATGAGTTATTCTGATAATTTTGCCCGTTAAATCCTTAAACCTTCTGAAAGTGGATCGTAAGCCATCTTTGAACTTTATTGAACAGCTGATCGAGTCGGACTTAAGTAGTGGTAAGCATAAAAGTGTCCACACCAGATTTCCACCCGAACCCAATGGTTATCTGCACATTGGGCATGCCAAATCCATCATTCTTAATTTCGGACTGGCAGAGAAATATGATGGAAAATGCAATCTGAGATTTGACGATACAAATCCGGAGAAGGAAGATGTGGAGTACGTCGACTCTATAAAGAGAGATATTAAATGGCTGGGCTACGACTGGGAAGACCGGGAGTATTATGCATCTGATTACTTTGATAAGCTGTATGAATACGCTGTTAAGCTGATCAAAAAAGGAAAGGCCTACGTTGATGACCTAAGTCAGGAGGAATTCAATACCATCAAGGGCACACCGACAGAGCCGGGAAAGGAAAGTCCGTTCAGAAACAGAGGCGTGGAAGAAAATATTCAGCTGCTGGAAGAGATGAAATCCGGTAAGTATAAAAATGGGGAAAAGGTTCTCCGTGCCAGGATCGATATGTCATCACCCAACATGCACATGCGGGATCCCATACTTTACCGCATCAAGCATATGGCGCATCACCGAACGGGTGATCAGTGGTGTATCTATCCAACCTACGATTTTGCACACGGACAGTCGGACAGCATTGAGAACATTACGCATTCCCTCTGTACCCTGGAATTTGAAGTACACAGACCCCTTTATGAATGGCTGATCCGGGAATTGGAAATATTTCCGTCCAAACAAACAGAATTTGCACGCCTCAACCTGAGCTACACTGTGGTAAGCAAACGAAAATTGCTGGAACTTGTACAGGGTAAATATGTGGCTGGCTGGGACGATCCGCGTATGCCGACCATATCAGGGATCCGGCGAAGAGGCTTCACGCCAGAGGCGATCAAGAATTTTATTCATAAAGTAGGAGTAGCAAGACGTGACGGGATCACTGACGTTGCTTTACTTGAGCATTCAGTAAGAGAAGACCTGAACAAAAAGTGCAATCGCTTTTTCGGTATTCTGGATCCTTTGAGAGTCGTGATCACCAACTGGCCGGAGGACAAAGAAGAGGTGATGACCGGAATTAACAATCCTGAAGATGCTTCTGCCGGTACAAGGGAGATGAGATTTGGTAAGGAAATCTACATCGACCGGGGAGACTTTCTGGAAGAACCACCCAGTCCGAAGAAATGGTTTCGGCTTGGTCCAGACCGGGAGGTGAGGCTTAAGTCAGCCTATATTATCAAATGTACAGGCTATGATAAGGACGAGGCCGGACAGGTTTCTGTCCTGTATGCCGAACACGATCCGGAGACACGCAGTGGTCAGGATACCAGTGGGAAAAAGGTGAAGGGTACACTCGGCTGGGTATCCGCCAAACATGGGATCCATGCTGAGATACGGCTCTATGACAGATTATTTCAGACTGAAAACCTGAATGACATAGACGATGATTTTAAAAACCATTTGAATCCCGATTCTCTGACAATAAACCGCGAAGCCATTCTTGAGGAGGCCCTGAAGGATGCTCAAATCGGTGATATTGTTCAGTTTGAACGGATTGGTTACTTCCGGGTGGATGAAGACAGTACTTCAAATAACCTGGTCTTCAACCGCACCATCACCTTAAGGGACAACTGGGCAAAGGCGCAGAAGTAAGTCCTATAATATTGCCAGAGATATCTAAGCTACATTCTTCTTATCAATCCGATCGACTAATTCCCGGATTTGCGTGGATTCATATGGCTTATCTGTAAGCTGGGCAGTTGCTGAAGCATGAGCCAATGGAAATAGGCTCAGGACTGAAACCAGCAATACACCTTTACCTAGTTCGACCAAAATAGTATCTGACGATGTGAGTAGTACCAGGCTGATTGTAAATAGAGACAGGGTGATTAGACTCTGAAGAATAACTTTTCTATTCATTGTGCTTATTTTTTTGCTTTTACAAACGCAAAAATGCACAGGGTTATTCATATATTTTTATATAACTTTTTAATGAAAAGCATAATGTAATCTAATGGATAGAGCAGGTTCGTCTAATGAATAGCGTGTATTACTTTAGAAATTAATTTTTACTCTGATGCGAATCGGACCTGCCACAATCTTTTCTAAAAATACCTGTAGTAATTGTGTATTTTAGAAATAACCTGGTCATAGAGTGGTGCTGTAAATTCCTCAAACATCAGCTGAGGACCCGGAATTGACACCTCTACTCTGTTGACCATGTCCACTTCCTCTTCACTCAGCGCTCTCTCATCACCATTGAAAGTGGCCCAACGGGCAGTCCAGACATATTCGCTTGGGAATTTTTCCTGGGTCAGTACCTTACGTGTTCTGCCATCAAGTACCTTGAAGTCAAGGAGACCACTTCCTGTCAGCGATCTTTCATTGACTTTAAGAACCGCTTTTACAGTACCGTATACAACTTCCCCGGATTTGGTTTTGCCGACCTCCACACTGTCTTTACTGGTCTCTTTTTCATAGGTCCTGCTGGAAACTCCGCCCAGATTAAACCGGTCAAATTCCATCTGAATAACTTGATCAACATAGGGTAGCTGGTCAATTTTTGCTTCTTCAGGTGTGTAGAACCGCACATATTGATTGATCATGTTGTTATGCAGATACTCATTGATCTTGTTTACAAAAAATTCGTGTTTGAGATCGAAAACCCTCACCGGACTTGGAATCGGTTCCACGACTACTCGCATGGTTGCATAGAACAAGGCCTCATTCATCTTTTCTTCCACGTCTTTGTACCTGGGTACAAAATCACTGGCTATTGCAAAATGTCCATGGGCTTCCTTGGCTTTGTCCCTGTTTTCTTTTTGTCCTAGAGCCTGTGTGCCTAGCTCATAGCGATATTCTGCTGCTTTCAGCTTTGCTCCGGAAAGCTCCGAATCAAATCTTTGTGGATTGGGCACTACCTCACGACAACCAGGACACCTGGCAATAGCATCATACAGGTTGTTGATGGCCGCATATTCGCTTACCATTCTTTCATATTTAAATGGATCGGTACTTGCTTTGGCTCTGTTGATATTGTCTTTATGTAAATCAGTGGAAAGATAATAAGCCTGCTTCAGGGTCTGCCGGGACTTTTTATGGTCCGGGTTGCTCTTTAGTCTGTTGATGGCCTGAAAGGCTGCCGTATCATAATTACCCTTTTCAAGGGCTTTTTTCCCACTGTAGCATCCTACAAGTACAAGGATGGCTGAGAATAAGGAGTAGGTGATGATGGATTTCATAACCGGATATTTTGGTTCTAAAGTTACTGAAATCATAAAATGTGCCAATTTTTCGAGCACATTATTATTTAGTATGATTTCTGATATCTTTTCCTCATCAAAAAGTTCAACAACCGAGACCACTAGCCCGCTCGGCGAAGCACCTCCAAAGGTGATCGGCTGATCACTGATTGATTATTGATCAGACCAATAAAAACGGTTACTCCCGTCACAGCCAGGATGATATACAAAGCCTGAAGAAGGTTGGGAAAAAAGGTAAGCTCAAAAACATATTGAGCCAGTACAATTGAAAAGATCACTGCTATGAGAATCCCGGTCACAGCACCCAGAATACCTAGAAAAAAATATTCCGCGATCGTTACTTTCCATAATTGTATCCTCGAAGCTCCTAATGTACGTAGCAGTACATTTTCTTTCATACGCTGAAATCTGCTCAGTACAATACTGCTAATCAGCATGATGATGCCTGTACCTATGCTGAAGAACGCCATGAACCTGATGATAAAGGCAACTTTCCCGAGGATCTCATCCAGTGTTTTCAGGACTAACTCAAGATCTATGATCGAAATGTTTGGATAATTTCTGACTACGGCTTGCTGGTATCTGGCTGATGTCTCAGTGTTGTCAATCTTGGTGATCAGCACATGAAACTGCGGAGCATCCTCCAGCACCCCCTTCGGAAATAACACCAGGAAATTGGTTTGAACCCTCCTCCAGTCAATGTCTCTGAAGCTTGCCACGTAAGTTTCCACAAGCGCACCCTGTACATTCCATAATATTTTATCTCCGAGTTTTACTTCCAGGTTATCTGCGTAGCCTGCGGAAATGGAAATAGGGATGCTGTCTCCCTGTACCTGTCCGATCCATTCACCCTCCGTGATTGATTCGGAGTCGATCAGTGAATCGCGGTAGGTCACCCGGTACTCCCGGTTGTACACCCAGTCTCTCCGATGTACGGTGGTATCTGCTTCGGACTCCTCATGAGTCATCCCGTTGACCTCTTCAAGTCTCATGGTCACGATCGGCACTTCCTGCAGGATGGGTAGATCATAATCCAGTGTCAGCTCCTTTACTTCATCTTTCTGAGGTGTCTGAATATCAAAAAGTACCGTATTGGGCCGGTCGCCTGCACCTGAAATGCTCACACGCTCGATCAGCATATTTTGTACAAACAATACGGTGGCGATGAAGCTGGTACCCAGCCCAAGTGTGATGATAAGGATGGTGGTTTGATTATGTGGGCGGTAAAGATTGGATAGTCCCTGCCTCCAGGCAAAAGACACATTGGGAGAAAGGGATCTTCTGATGGCCCATCGTAAACCAAATCCAATAAGTCCAAGGATGACCAGTGCCCCGATCAGTCCGGAGGTAAAGATCAGGGAATCCAGCCAGTCATCGATCTGCATATAAACCAACAGGGTGATGAAAACAAACAGTCCCAGGGCGATGATTCCCTGCAACCTGTCGAACTTTTGACTGGTTTCTGTTTCGGCCCTGATGGCCTGGAGCGGACTCACCAACCTAAGCGATACCAGCGAAAGCATGGCGAAGAGTACGGAAACTACCACGCCTATGGCTATACCGGTGAATACTGAGGTCCATGAAATCGTGGTTGTAAAGCTGATGGGGATAAAATCTTGCAGCAATTCCGGCAGAAATAGCTGAACACTTACACCCAGGGCTCCTCCCAGGATCGAGCCGATCAACCCAAAGATGCTAACCTGGATTAGAAAAATGGTGATGGCCTGAGAAGACTTGATCCCGAGACATCTTAGGGTAGCGACAATACCGGTTTTCTCCTTGGTATAGACATAGATGCTGCTGGCTACACCGATACAGCCCAGCAGGAGTGCTACGAAAGCCACCAGCTCAAGGAAGTCTGTCAGATCTTTGAATGATCGGCTTGTTTGCCGTTTTTCATCTTCTACAGTATCTACATCGTAGCCTCGTTTATCGGTAAATTCTCTCAGCTCGTCCCACGCCTGAGTAGTATCGGCACTGGCAAGCCCTTCTTTGAAAATATAATAGTGGAGGTAATTGATCCGGCTACCTTTTTTGATCAGTCCGGTCTGCTCCAGGTAGTCGAATGGGATGTACACCACTGGAGCTGCTGTGGTGGTTACATTGGTCTGACCTGGGATCTTCCTCAGCTTTCCCACGATGTTAAATAATACATTTCCGACTTTCACCGAATCCCCCAACTCCACATTGTACTGGATCATTAGCTTTTCATCCACCAGGGCATTCTGACCATTTAAAAAATTCCTTGAAGCCTCAGCCGGCACTGTCTCAATGGCTCCATAGTAAGGATAATTGCCACTGAGGGCTCTGATCTGGGTGAGCCTGGTACCGTCGGTCCTTGGGAAAAAGGCCATGGAGGCAAAATAGCTTTCACGGGACATGTCGGCGGCGAACCTGGAATGGGCAGCCAGCAATGAGTCGGGCATTAACTGACTCCCCCGAACGGAAACATCAGCCCCCAGCAGCGTCTTTGCCTGATTATTGATTTCTTCCAGAAGGTTTTCCCGGAAGGAGGTGATCCCTACCAGGGCCGCGATACCCAGCGCGATGGCGAGGATGAACAGGAGCAGTTTGCTCTTGCTGTTTCTGGCATCTCTCCACGCCATTAGCCAGGGCCACGATCTCGAATACTGTGTATTTGGAATATTGCTTTCTGAATTCATCTTCTACTACACAATTTTTCCACCCTTCAGAGAAATGACCGTATCAGTTTTTTTTGCCAACTCAGTGTCATGTGTAACGATGATCAGGGTTGTTTTTTGTTCCTTATTCAGATCAAACAACAGGTCTTCTACATGCGTGCTGGTCTCGTCGTCCAGGTTTCCGGTGGGCTCATCGGCAAAGAGGATCTTCGGTCGGTTTGAGAATGCTCTTGCAATGGCCACACGTTGCTGCTCGCCCCCGGATAGCTGTGAAGGATAATGATCAATGCGATCTCCAAGGCCAACGCGCTCAAGCAGTTCAGTGGAAAATTTCCTGACCTTTTTTTCACCACGCAGTTCCAGCGGTACCATCACATTTTCCAGGGCAGTTAGCGTGGGGATGAGTTGGAAATTCTGGAAAATAAAGCCGATATACTGGTTTCGTACCATGGCAAGGCTGTCCTCATTGAGTTCATTCAGCAGGGTGCCATTCAAGGTGACTGTTCCTTCAGTTGACCGGTCCAGCCCGGCACAAAGCCCCAGGAGGGTGGTCTTTCCACTTCCGGATGGACCTACGATGGATATACGCTCTCCCGGTTGCACTTCAAAGTTGATGTTGTCTAAAACCCTGATGGATTTGTTGCCACTGGGGTAGGTTTTGCTCAGGGATTCAACTTTTAGAATTGACATTTAAGGATCAAGTTTAAATCAATAAAACGGCTCAAGGTCTTTCATGTTTAATTATTAGTAAAAAACTGGCATGGACTCCCCTGACTATCAGACAACTGCATAGTGCAATGGGTCTGTAAACACTTGCATTTGATCCTGAATTGTGTTAACTTTTTATTAATAATTTATCATGATTTAATTCAGCTAATGAATTGACCTGCAACATAGCTAATCAAAGATAGATAGGGGAAATTCATTATAAGAATTTAAAGATTACAGCCATGATGACGCAGAAGTTAAATATTGTAGAGTGGATTGTGTTAATTACCTCTTTAGCCATGTTGGCCGTTGCCACAAAGATCGGAATTGAGACCCTGGTGAAGCTGACCTGTGAATTTCCCTGGTATTTCTAAGAATTTCCCGGTTTTTAGTGATAACTACTTAAAAACAAGCCTGTTGACAGGTACCTCACAGTCTATAAGTCTATTGTTTTTCATCTTCTGTACGTGGACCTTATCCCAATCGGGAAACTCATAAATACTTTGATGATAAAAATTTACCAAATCCATGACATACAGGTAAGTAGATTGATCGATTAGGTATTCCTGATCATCAAACCGATCTTTGATCAGATTCTTACCGCGTGGAATGTCAATATCACTTCCCATCACTTTTGGGGTTTGTGTTAAGTTCAGCTATTGGTGAAAAAAACCCAAAGTATAAACTCATACTTTAAAATGATAAAGATCAATTTGGGGATTAGATTTATGTTTCCCGGATGCCGTCTTCAAACTTGTTTGTTAATTTTCAGCCTGAAATAGTCTTTATGAAGTTCCTAATATTTTTGCAAATGGCAGTCCTTGCCTTTCTGGTCGGATGCTCCAATTCTGGTGAGAAGAAAGAGAGCCAAAGCAACCCCTCTGAAAAACCGGTTTCAGAAGCTGTTGAGGAAAAGGAGAAGATCATCATGTTTTATGGCAACAGCATTACAGCGGGATACGGGGTTTCTACTGACCAGGCCTTCCCTGCACTCGTTCAGGAAATCATTGATTCGCTTGATTATCCATACAAAGTAGTGAATGCCGGACTCTCCGGGGAGACTTCGGCAGGTGGGCTCAACAGGATTGAATGGGTCTTGAGGACGGTGCCAGACATTTTTGTCCTGGAGCTCGGAGGAAATGACGGCTTAAGAGGTCTGTTGCTGTCGGAAACAAAAAGAAATCTGGCTCAGATCATCGGCAAGGTACAATCAGTGAATCCCGAGGTCAGGGTCGTTCTCGCTGGCATGGAAGTTCCCCCAAATCTTGGTCAGGACTACACTGCGGAGTTTCGAGGGATCTTCAGGGAGCTGGCCAATGAACATGATGTCACATTTATCCCATTTCTGCTCGAAGGTGTTGGAGGTGAGGAGGAGCTTAATCAGTCTGATGGCATTCATCCTAATGAAGAGGGTCATGAAATAGTCGCTGAAACGGTCTGGCAATACCTGGCGCCCTTGTTGGAGAAAAATCCCTCAGGTGAAGGAGTTTGAACATTTTCTTGAAGAAGTTGCGGGCTGGATCTGGAATTATCCTTTGCTCATACTACTGATGGGAGGAGGAATCTTTTTTATGCTATACAGCAGGTTTCTGCCCTTTCGGTATTTTGGTCACGCCATCAATGTAATCCGGGGAAAATATGATGACGAATCTGACCCTGGTCAGATCAATCATTTCCAGGCCCTTTCAGGAGCATTGGCCGCAACCATAGGGATGGGAAATATTTCCGGCGTTGCTATTGCCATCGCAACAGGTGGACCGGGTGCCCTGTTCTGGATGTGGATCAGCGCTTTCTTCGGAATTGCTACCAAATTTTTCACATGTACCCTGGCCGTATTGTACCGTGGTAAGGATTCTGCCGGTGAGATTCAGGGAGGGCCGATGTATTTCATAGTAGAAGGGCTGGGACCTGGCTGGAAGCCACTTGCTGTAGCTTTCTCAATTTTTGGATTGTTAGGTGCAACGCCACTTTTCCAGGCCAACCAGATTGTGGAGTCTTTCAGTGACATCGTGCTTAGTGATGAGAATGCCAACCGGTTTTATCTGGAGTTGTCTTTGGGATTTGCCCTGATGATTTTGACCGGGCTGGTCATTTTTGGCGGGATCAAACGGATAGGACTGGTAGCTTCGAGACTTGTACCTTCAATGGTCGTACTTTATATCCTCGGGATTCTCTTTATCCTTATCAGTCATGCTGATCATATCATACCTTCATTTACTTTGATCCTCACAGATGCATTTACTGGCCGGGCTGCCATGGGAGGTGCTGTCGGCGCATTGATTATCACTGGTGTGAGAAGGGCGGCATTCTCCAATGAGGCGGGTATTGGTACTGCACCCATGATGCATGGGGCTGCAAAAACAAAAGAACCCATACGTGAAGGTCTGGTAGCTATGCTTGGCCCAGCCATAGATACTCTGCTGATCTGTACCCTTACGGGTCTGGCTATCCTGGTGACCGGAGTTTGGGCTCATACCGGTCTGAGCGGAATCTCATTGACCACCGAGGCCTTCAAAACCATTCCGTTCGTGGGACCATATTTACTGGCAGTATGTGTGCTGATCTTTGGGTTTACTACCATTTTCGGGCTTGCATACTATGGTAAAAAATGTTTTTCTTTTTTAGTCGGGGCAGAAAGGGCCCACTACTTTGACTACTGGTATGTGGGCCTTGTTATCCTTGGCTCGGTCAGCACCCTTAGCGGTGTGATCGCCTTTGTGGACATGGGCTACGGCCTTATGGCCTTTCCAACAATGATTTCTGCTATTTTACTGGCACCTAAAGTAATGAGAGCCGCAAAAGCATATTTTGGATCTATTGACCGTTTATGATTGAGACCATAAATTCTGAATAGCTTGGTAAAGCCAGAAATGATTACTTTATATTTGCGCCCCTAAGTTCAGGTTATATGAGAATTATCATAGCCGGTGTCGGAGATCTGGGATTCCACCTTGCCAAGCTTTTGGCCTATGAAGAACAGGACATCATCGTCATAGATCAGGATGCATCAGTACTGGAACATGCCTCAAACAGTCTGGATGTCAATGTTATCCGCGGGAGCTCCACCTCAATTAAGGTGTTGGAAGAAGCCAATGTTGGCAAAGCCGATCTTTTGATCGCTGTTACGTCGATCGAGGAAACGAATATTGCCACCGCCATTATAGGCAAGAGCCTGGGTGCTAAAAAGACTGTTGCCAGGATCTCAAATATTGAATTCCTGCAGCAACGGGATAAACTCGACCTGAAGTCGGTGGGTATTGACGAGATCATCTCGCCAGAATCGCTCGGTGCCCGTGAAATCAAACGCTTGCTTAAGCAATCCGCGTTGACAGATGCTTTTGAGTTTGAAAAAGGAAGCCTTTCTTTGATTGGGATCAGTGTGGATGAGCATTCGGAATTGCGGGATAAGACCCTTACAGAAACGGCCTATCTCAATCCTGACCATAATTTTACCACGATTGCCATACTCCGCGACAATGAAACGATTATTCCATATGGAGACAATAAATTTATGGTCAATGATCATGCCTACTTCATTGCCGAGCCCAGTGGTGTAAACAGAGTAATGGCACTGGCAGGCAAGGAAAGCATTGAGATCAAAAATGTAATGATCCTTGGTGGCAGCAAAGTTGGCATCAATCTCGCCAAGCAGGTAAGTAAAAAATACAATATTAAGCTGATAGAGCAGGACAAGGAAAAATGTCTGGCTTTGGCTGACGAATTACCAGATACAATGGTCATCAACGGAGATGGCCGAAGCATTGATCTGCTCAAGCAGGAGGGTATTGACAGAATGGATGCTTTTGTTGCGTTAACCGGAAACTCAGAGACCAATATCATCTCTTCGCTGGTTGCAAAGAATCAGGGAGTAAGAAAAACCATATCTGCGGTAGAAAATATAGATTATATCCATCTTTCTCAGAGCATAGGTGTAGATACGCTGATCAATAAAAAGCTGATCGCGGCAAACTTTATCTTTAGGTACATCCGGCAGGGCCGGGTGCTCAACCTTACTAGTGTACATGGCGTGGATGCTGAGATCCTGGAGTTTGAGGTGAAAAAGGATTCCAAGATGATCAATCAGGTACTGAAGGACCTGAAGTTTCCCAAGCAGGCAATCATCGGAGGAGTGATCAGGAACAGTACCGGACATGCGGTAAGAGGTGACTTTAAATTCAAGGAAAAAGACCGTGTGGTTGTTTTATCCAAGAACGATTGCATTCGTACTGTAGAGACTTTCTTTAAGTAATGTATTTCAATTTCAGGGTAATCATCAACATTCTGGGTATTCTATTGATGCTGAATGCCTCCTTTATGTTGTTGTGTATCCCTGTGAGCCTTATCTACGAAGAGGGTGATCTATTAGCATTGCTAGTCGCTGCTTTCGTGACTGGAGGTGCCGGTGTCTCAATGTTTTTAAGCACCAGAAAAACCGGCAACAAGGAGTTGAACAAGAGAGATGGATACATGGTGGTGACCCTTGGTTGGCTCACAATGTCATTTTTTGGTAGTCTGCCTTACATTTTCAGCGGCTCAATCCCGGGGCTTACGGACGCATTTTTTGAAACCATTTCCGGATTTTCCACGACTGGGGCAAGTATTCTCACGGATATTGAGTCGGTCCATAAGGGTATTTTGTTCTGGAGGAGCCTTACCCAGTGGATCGGTGGTATGGGTATTATTGTCCTTACTGTAGCGATCCTGCCGATCCTGGGTATTGGAGGCATGCAACTTTTTGTTGCGGAGGCACCGGGGATCTCTCCGGATAAACTCCAGCCTCGCATCAAAGAGACCGCAAAGCGACTTTGGTTCATCTATCTGGGCATCACCGTGGCTGAAACTCTTCTGCTACTCCTGGGAGGAATGAATGTTTATGACGCAGTTAACCATGCTCTCACTACAGTTTCTACCGGAGGTTTTTCCACCAAGAATGCGAGCATTGCTTTCTATGAATCCCCATTCATTCATTATGTGATCACCTTCTTTATGTTTTTGGGTGGGACTAACTTTACCATGACCTATTTTGCCTTACACGGTAATTTCTTAAAGGTTTTCAACAATGAGGAATTCAGGTTCTACCTCGGTACCTGTCTCGTCGCCACAACCACAGTTGCTGCGGTGTTGTTTGGGTTGGGTATTGAGGATGCAGAGGTGGCCTTCAGAGCAGCCATTTTTCAGGTGGTATCGATCATTACCACTACAGGGTTTATCACTGAAAATTACACCGGCTGGACATCATTCGTCACGGTTCTTTTCTTTATTCTAATGTTTGTAGGTGCTTCTGCAGGCTCCACAGCGGGGGGGGTAAAGATTGTGCGCCACATCATTCTGATCAAAAACAGCATACTTGAATTAAAAAGACAGCTGCATCCCAATGCTGTCATTCCTGTTCGCTTTAATGGCAAGGCGCTCCCTAGAGACATCACTTTCAATATCCTGGCCTTTATCATGATATATATCTTCATTTTTGCCGCGGGTTCCATAGTAATGTCTATTTTGGGTCTTGATTTTGAAACGGCCATGGGTTCAGTGGCTACCTGCCTGGGCAATATTGGTCCCGGGATCGGTGATGTAGGACCGGTAGATAACTTTTCTGCTGTTCCGGCAGAAGGAAAATGGATCCTGGCTTTTCTGATGTTACTGGGACGGTTAGAACTTTTTACAGTACTGATGTTATTTACCCCGTATTTTTATAAAAGCAACTAAGAGCTATGGAGCAAGTATTTGGTTTCCTGATCTGGAGTCCAGACCCTGACTTTTTTACCATCCCGATCATCGACCGGCCCGTTCGATGGTATGGGCTTTTGTTTGCGCTTGGATTTATCATCAGTCAGCAGATTTTGATGTGGATCTTTCGCAAGGATGGAAAACCTGAAAAAGCTGTTGAAACATTGACCGTATATATGGTTGTGGCAACCGTAGTGGGGGCCAGGCTGGGTCATTGCCTCTTCTATGCGCCCGAATATTATTTGTCAGATCCAATAAAGATCCTGTATGTATGGGAAGGTGGTTTGGCAAGTCATGGAGGGGCAATCGGGATCCTGATTGCACTTTGGTTGTTTGTACGAAAGTACAGGGAATACAGGCTTTTTTGGATTTTGGATCGCATGGCGATCGTTGTTGCGCTGACGGGGGCCCTTATCCGTACCGGTAATTTCATGAATTCTGAAATGGAAGGCGTGATGACCAATTCTTCCACCGGTGTGGTGTATGCCAGATTTACCGAGGAGGTGATCAACGATGCATTGAATTACAATGGCGAGCGGATAGATGATATTGAGTTCCTGAAAGGAGGCGATATTGAGCAGGTAGAACCCGGTAAAGAACCGATCACTGTAAGGGTTACTTATGCCGGTAATGTGCAAATTACTGATGAGGATGCCAGGTTTGTCGAAAGTCGCCTGAGACAGGCATTGCTTGGCTATGAAGAGATTGTTCAGCACATAGATTTTAGAAAGGACGAGCCACTTGCATACAAGTTTTATGAGGAAGAGGGAACCAATTACCTGGAAATATACGGTATCGGCATAGTGCGTCATGCAGCTCAATTGTATGAAACCGCATATTGTACACTGATCTTCCTTTTGTTGCTTTGGCTATGGAAAGAAAGGCGTTACCGTCTTCCCGAGGGGTTCATGTTCGGTTTATTCATGACGCTTCTCTGGACCCTTCGATTTATTGACGAGTTTTTCAAGATGGATCAGGAGGCTTTTGAGGCTGACATGGCCTTAAATATGGGGCAATGGCTAAGTATTCCCATGGCAGTCATTGGCATCGGAGTGATGGTGTGGTCTTTTAAGAAAGGATATCGACCCGAATCTTCGGAATCTACCGGAGCTGAGAGATCTTGATGTTTTCATTGACAATTTTGGAAAGCTCTTTTAGCTTCCCATCTTTGAATAGTTGAGGAATGTTCGACAGTGGAGTACCGATCTCCACTTCATAGTTGATATAATCCTGGAAGAGCAGGCCATCAATCCTTCGTTGGTTGAAGGCCTCCCGAAACCGAACCCCGCCCCCATCTACAGAGTAATTGTAAGCTAAATAATCAATGGAAAAATCATCTTTGTCAACAAAATAGAGGAATTCATCATCATAATCCTCACCACCTTGCTGCTTTTCAAAAGTTACGGAGACTGACCAGTATATTTTTCCATTGATCTCTGTCTCTCCGGTGAGCTTTTTGATCGCCGCCGGGTCATTGAGTACATACGGTATCTGAAAAAAATAGAGCACACTGTTCACAGAGGAGGTATATTTTTCACGCCATTCCGGGTCCAGCTCTACTGTGTCCTGATCTATTGTCCTAACAAGGTCCACACTATTCATCAGGATATCTTCAATGTATCCCAATGAATCCTCAAAACTTCTGGTGTAAATAAACTGATCAGGCCAACGGCTGGTAGTGTAAGTTCTCCCACGAAAATCGAAAGATACTTTTTTGTATTCCAGGCCAGTAGGAAAATAATGGTTAATCGATTGATCGATAATCTGCTGTGCCTGATCTTTTTTGCTACAGCTGAATAGAAACAACAAAAGAAAAAAGCCGGAGCCGATAAATCGTGCCTTCATATTAAGTTTGAGGAATTACAGGCTATACATACGGATTTTGGAAGAAAAGTTTATGTTTCCCGGGTAATCCGGAAGACATTTTCTGATATTTTAGAGGTAGATCCTGGTGCTCCTGATGCTGTTTTTTCATTGATCACCTGATAAGTCAGAGTCCATTTGCATGACCAAACTATCTTATTTGATGACATTTATGCAATTCACCTCTATAGGAATTACCAGTCCTGAAGGAATTGTAATACAGCTGGGATCTGCAGGAGTTTCGAATCCAAACAATAAGGTCACACCCAGTTCGTAGGTACCGGAAGATGGGATCTTCGCACTGATTTCAGGATTATAAGACACCGGTTGTAGCCAGATGTTATTCCCGGTTTTCAGTGAGTCAGTCATTCTGAACCAGTTATTTTGCCATACACCATATCCACACAGGCTGTTTTCTAAGGTTGTTTTTACCACGCAGGTTTTGCCCTGGGTGATTTTTGATAAGCGGGGATCAATACTGATGGTACGGCCATTTGATCCATTTTGTACGATGATCCTTGTTTGACTGTCTGGAATAAATCCATTGAGAACCTTGCCCAGATCCACGGTGACGACCGGTTTCAACAAGGCATCGCATTCATCATTATTGCTTTGATGGAAAACTTTAAGAAAGATCTCTTTGTAGTCTCCAACTGCTTTGATCTCACCATCCCAGATCACTTTGAATGAATGCACCTGGCAGCCCCCCGAATAACTCAAAAAGAGATTTAGCTGATCATTGGTTGGTGATATGCCGACGATCCTAAAGGCATCATTAGGCCCTGAAAAAGTGGATGACACGTCGTAGTTAATCACTGTGTCATTATCCACGGGCGTGAAGTCCAGTCCGCTTTCCAGGCACCCGGACAACACGACGAAAAATGATATGATGATGAGGGGCCGCACTCCCTGGCTTTTATATCCTATATAGACACAATTTTAAATAATTCGGTTGGGGTGCCTTTATTCAATCTTCACACCGTTTAACTTTTCTGTGATCTCATCTACCGTTTCCTTTTCAAGCTCAAATGAAAGCGCTTTTGCGTTCTGCTCCATTTGGGCCTTATTTCTGGCTCCAACCAGGGCTGCAGAGATACCCGGCTGCTGAAGTGTCCAGTTGATCACCAGCTGGGCCAAAGTAGCGTCATATTTTTCAGCGGTCGGTCTGATCTCATCAAGGAACCGGTTTATCCTGGAAAGGTTGGGCTCCTGAAAATACTTCTGGGAAGGCCGGTGATCCCCTTCCTTAAATTCATAGTTAGCATTGATTTTTCCGGTCAATAGCCCCCTTTGAAGAGGGGAGTAGGCCAAAATGCCAATATTCTCCTCGATGCAGTAAGGAACCACCTCCTTTTCAATATCTCTCAATACCATGCTGTAAGGGACCTGATTGGAAGCCAATGGGGTGACCGCATGGGCTGCCTTCATTTGAGAAACATCGTAATTGCTGACCCCCGCAGCTCTTACCTTGCCATCCTGCATAAGCTTTTCCACTGCCTCAAAACTCTCCTCAATAGGGGTCGTCACATCCGGCCAGTGGATCTGATAGAGATCAATGTAATCGATCCCCAGTCTTTTTAAACTTTTTTCACACTCCATGATGATGCTCTCCTTGCCGGCATATTTATGGATCTTTACAGGACTGCCATCATTCTTTTGACTCTCGAAATAGAATTTTCCTTTATCCGTATCCCAACGCATTCCAAATTTGGTCAGTACCTGTATTTGATCTCTTGGATATCCTTTGATGGCCTCCCCTACAATTTTTTCGCTATGTCCAAAGCCATAAATGGGGGCCGTATCGATTGAAGTAATTCCCAGGTCGATGGAGGTCCTGATCGCTGATATAGCATCAGCATCATCCGTTCCCCCCCAGAACCAACCACCAATGGCCCAGGCACCAAAGACGATCGGGGTTATCTCAACATCTGACTTACCTAAATTTACTTTTCTCATAATCCTTGTTAATTACGGTATATCTAAAATACCATCTCGCTATCGACAATGTTTAATCAATTGCCAATTATACATGATTTGGACTAAATTGGTGGCTCCAATCAAACCAAGTTCACCACATGGGCCAACTAATCATCAATAATCTTAAGGAATTTGAACAATATGTCGGCAAGGATCTCGGTCAGTCAGATCTTTTGAAGATCACTCAGGATCAGATCAATCAATTTGCTGATGCCACACTGGATCATCAGTGGATCCATACAGATCCTGAGAAGGCAAAGGAAGGTCCGTTTGGGACGACCATTGCCCATGGCTATTTGAGCCTTTCACTGGTGCCTTATTTGTGGGGACAGATCCTGGAAGTCAGGAACCTCAAGATGATGATCAATTATGGAATTGAGAGATTACGCTTCAGTCACCCAGTGAAGGTCAATGATGAGGTGGTACTTAAAGCACACCTCGAGGCGGTGACAGATCTCCGTGGGATCACCAAAGCGGAGGTGGGTGCACGTATGGAGGTAGTCGGCCAAAAAAAGCCGGTATTTACCGCCACCTTGATTTTACTGTATCATTTTGAGTGACAGAGCGGATTTTTTATTCACCAAAGTTTCTCAAGAGCAAGCTCTCACTTTCCTTTATTTGAAAATACCCTGGCAATACTGCCAGGGTGGCTTTTCTTGTCGAGGTGACTGGATTCGAACCAGCGGCCCCCACGTCCCTAACGTGGTGCGCTAACCGGGCTGCGCTACACCTCGAAAATTAATTAGTATTAATTCTATGTTCTCTGTGCCATATACACCTTCAAGGCCTCACTTTGGTGTTTTTAGCTTTTGCCGAAAATACCGGGCTGGGCTACAGCTCAAAGATCATTGTGTAAAATTATTATTTAGTTTGAAAAACTCATCCGGAAAGGGGATCAAGTTGAAAAATTCAGACAAAAAATAAGGGAGTGATTTGCATCACTCCCCATTAAGATTAACCCTACTAACTGGTTGGGTTTAATCTTGTGATCTGGCATTGCACCAGATCTAAATCACCGCCTAAATTTACTCGCCTTTGCGAATGTTAACGTAAAAATAGCAAACTAGTTGGGAATTATCCACCTTAAAATGAAGATTCTGTTAAATTTATTTGAATTTCTTTGAAAAAAGTAGTTTTTGAGCTATTCAGGCGGTTTTGTCTACATTTTATTTACTTTGTTTTTTAATCCAGCTGTATTTTAATAATGAGGAATCTTCTATCCTTATCCATTTTTCTGTTTTTTCTGTTCCTGTACGGGCCTCTGCAGGCCCAAAGTCCTTCCAGGCTAATGAGGGTGCATGAGAAGGGAGATTTTGCCAGGACGAGAGAGTTGATTGAAAAATCCCTCGAAAAAGACACCATCAATCCGGCAGCTAATTATCTGAATTCCATCCTTTTTATGCTGGATCCGTTCCGCCTGAATACGGATTCTGCCCGATGGTTCATAAATGAAGCATTGGCTGATTATAAAAGTTCAGATGCTGACATCATTGATGATCTGAACAAGGCTGAGATCACCATCGATAGTCTGGAAAAGCAAAAATTAATTGTGACGGCGGATGCCTACGATAAAGCAACGGCTCAATCGACAGTCTACGCATTGGATTATTTTCTGGATTATTATCCCGAAGCCCCACAGCGCGACAGAGCCATTTTTATCAGGGATAGCCTGGCTTTCAACAATACAAAAGATAAAGATACATGGCAGGCTTATAAGGCTTATTTGGAGACTTATCCTGACTCATATTATTATGGTGAAGCTGATGCCAACTATCAACAGCTGATATTTTTGGAGCGGACACTGGATAATCGTTTGAGTAGCTATACCAGATTCCTAAGAGAATTTCCTGATACACCGCACCGCAATGAGATTGAATGGGTGATCCTGACCAGAAGCTGTGTGGAGCACAAGTGGGAAAATTACACTGCATTCCTAGACAAATATCCATATACGGATTATCGCAAGAAGATCACGGATGTGCTGTATTATATGGACAAAAAGAATTACCATGCCAGACACGATGAGTTGATCGATTTGACGGTCAGCAAGGATTCTGTTAGTCAAATGAAAACTCTCGAGGACCATCTTTTGATCCCTTTTTATACGGACGGTAAATATGGCTTCATGAATTCGCGAGGTGAGATAGTACTGGAAAATAGCTTTACGGGAATAGAACCTTCTTACTACTGCGGAGGCCTCGATACGGAATGGCTGCAAATAGTTGAAAATGGTAATAGTCAAGTGATAACCAGGGCAGGTGAGGATATTCTCGGGGGGACCGAGGATTATTCTGAGCTTGGAAACGGGATTGTTTTGGTAAGCTATCCCCATGGGAAATATCTCTATCACAAGTCCGGATTCAGATTGAATGACCGTGTTTACCAGGATGCCCAGGTCCTTGGAGAGCAGTTTATAAAAGTAAAAAAAGACAATAGCTGGGGTTTGCTTTCCATGCTTGGGATCAACATTCTGGATGAGAAGTATAAATCCATTGAAATGGAGGGTCCATTCATCCTTGTCAATGAAGGGGATAAATATTATTGTACGAATGTTGCAAAGATCACAGAGCAGATCAAAGATCTTGATGTAAAGCTGGAATTGGATTTCGAAGACTATGAGGTGCTGGGTGATTCATTGTTATTGACGTTTAATGGGGATAAGGAAGCCCTGTATGACAGGAAACTTGATCAGATGATCCCTGAAATGGAGCACCAGATATTTACCCTGGGGGGCTCATGGTATGTAAAAAATTCCGATGGATACCAGATCTACAACAGGAATAGTGAGTCACTCATTGATCAGACATTTGAGTATCTTGATGTCAATAACGGATGGATGGCCATCAAGCGGGAGAAAGATTGGTTGCTGATCTCTCAGTTTTACAAGGTGCTGCCCAAACAGGGGTTGGATTCGATTCGGTTGATCAATGACTATACCGCCTTTATAAAAAAGGGCGACACCATTCAGCTGATATTTAACAATGGTAATATTGAGTGGCTTCAGCCTGATCAGAGGCTGATCTTGCTATCATCCAGAGAAAACACCGGAAAGGGTCAACCCGAATACGTGATGGTATTTGATAAAAAGTATCACAAAGTACTTTCTTCAGAGGGAAAGACACTTTTTGACGGTGAATTTGATCAGGTAGGATTTCTGGCGGATTCACTCTTCACGTATAGCGTGAAAGGCAGGCATGGAGTGATGGATTCGGAAGGTAAGCGGATCATTGGTCCGAAATACGAATCAATCAACAAGCAGGATGATTTGATTCTATTGCTGGAGAAGGGAAAGATTGGGGGGTTCAATCCGAGGACCAAAGTTTTGATACCTCCGGAATATGATTCCAGGCTAAAAATTTTCGGAAACTATTTTGTCATAGCAAAAGGTGACAAGGTTGGGTTGATCAACAGGAAGAATGAAATTGTGATACCAATCGAATATGAGGAATTCATGGCCTGGAATGATACTTCGCTTTTGGCAAGAGATTCTACCATTTGGAGCCATATCACCTACGACCACGAAATCATCAGTTCAGGATTTATGAATCCTGTGATCGTTGCGGAGTGGGGAAGAGAAAAGTTTTTGAAGGTAATGAAGGACCAGTCGTTTGGGCTTCTCAATAACCTTAAAGGGGAGGTACTGGAAACAGCATATAATGATATCGTAAATGTGGGCACTAACAACGATCCTGTCTTTTTTGCCGAACAGCACCTCAAAACAGCGGCCTTTTTTGTGGTGACCTATTTCGATCGGTGGGGGCAGACATTAAGGTCTCAGGCTTATCGACCGGAGGAATACAGCAAGATATACTGCGATCGCTAGCTAATTGATCAACAGGCATCGAATGAAATCGCCGGCTTTTAGATCCATTTCAGGTTCTGCCAGGGCAAGCGCATTTCCTTTCGCCATGGAAAGCAGCATGGATGAACCCTGTCCCTCCAGGATCCTGACGCCAGAGGAAGAGATTTCTGCCTTCAGGAAAGACGGCCGGTCAAAAGGCATTTTGAAATCTGTGGCCATAGGGATGTAGAGCCAATCCGGTTCGGAGGCAGAAGCCCCCATGATCTTTCTAAGCAGAGGGACTACATAGACGTACAGACAAACGAGTGAGGAAGCCGGATTCCCAGGCAAACCAAAAACAAAAGTTGATGCTTTTCTACCAAAGTAAAGTGGCTTACCGGGTTTCTGGAAGACTTTATAAAAAACTTCAGTCACTCCATTCAACTCCAGGGCTTTCTTCACAAAATCGTAATCGCCCACTGAGATGCCTCCTGAGATCAGCAGTATGTCGGTATTTTCAAGTTCATGCTTTATGGTTGCTTTCGTCGATTCAAAATCATCTTTTACATGCTGGTGATGAGAGGCAAAGCCCATAAGCTCCAGTGTGGATTGTAAGGTAGAGCTGTTAGCTTCATACAGCTGACCTTCTTTCAGTGGTTGACCGGGTTTTATCAATTCATTCCCTGTGGTGATCAGGCAGATGCGGGGCTTTGAAAATACAGATGCTTCAGTATATCCGAAAGAGGTGAGCAAACCAATAACTGATGGATTGATCTTCTGTCCTTTGTCAAAAACCATCTCTCCCTTCTTCACCTGGTCTCCTTTCCGTCGGATATTCTTACCAGGTCCTATTTGTTCCTCAATTATTAAGGTATCACCGTCTGATTTTGTTTTTTCCTGCATGACCACCGCCTCACAGTTTTCAGGGATTTTTGCACCGGTAAATATCCTGAAGGCCTGACCGGCTTTCAGTTCATAATTTTTAATATCCCCAGCCTGTATTTCTCCCATGATGTTGAACCCGGGTCCTTTTCCTCTCACCGCATAGCCATCCATGGCAGAGTTATCAAAAGAGGGCAAATCAATAGGGGCAATGACGGGGTCGGTAAGATGATAATTCAAACATTGGGACAAGGGAAGATTTTGTGATTTTCCTTCAACCTCCTGAGAGGTGATCCGGTGAAGGGCTTCTTCTATGCTGATCATCCGCCGATTGAGATCATGGCCCTGTTTTTTTCGTACTGCTCGCTGGTGAAAGTGTCCATACCGTCTCTGGAGAATTTTTTGTTCTTAATGGCAGCTAAAATCAGATCCGAAACATCTTTTCCGGCGCGCAAAGGAGTAAGCAGGTCAGTTTCGCTTCTGGCAAATAAACAATTCTTCATTTGTCCATTGGCTGTAAGCCTCAGTCGGTTGCAGCCGGAGCAAAATGGGTTTGTTACAGTACTTATGATGCCAAACTTACCTCTGAAACCTTCCACCTGGAAATTTGAAGAAGTGCTATGTTTGCCATCCTTTAATTTCTTAATAGTGTAGCCAGACCTGGCCATTTGCAGAATTTCCTGCTCGCTGACACATTTCGATGCATCCCATTTATTCTCGTGGAAAGGCATGAATTCAATGAATTTTACCGTCAGATTTTTAGACCTTGTCCATTCTAAAAATACCGGGATCTCATGATCGTTTACGCCTTTGATGAGGACCACATTGATCTTGATATTGAAACCTCTTTCAAGGCCGGATTCAATGTTGTCCATGATACGGGTGAAGTAATCCCTTTTTGTAATAAAAACCGATTGGGCCTTATCTATGGTGTCCAGGCTGATATTGATGTCTTTTAACCCGATAGATTCAAAGAGGTCATAGTATTTGTCCAGTAAAATTCCATTGGTAGTGAGCTTCAACTTCACGGGTAGTTTTGCAAGTCTGGAAAAGATCTGATCAACATTTTTCCGGACCAGTGGCTCTCCTCCGGTCAACCGAATGGTATCAACACCCAGAGATACAAAAGTTTCAGCCAGTGAATTAATCTCCTCAAAGGTCATGATATGGGATTTGGGCATCAGCTCTATGCCATTTTCCGGCATGCAATAAAAGCACCTGAGGTTGCACCTTTCTGTGAGTGAAATCCTTAGGTAGGTATGCTCCCTGCCAAAATTATCTATGATCTTAGGTTTATTCAATCGTGTCTTTTTCCTTTTATTACATCAAAGATGTGAAACAATTGAGGGAATACCGAATCCATGGCCTCTCTGGCTCCGCCGGTAGATCCTGGTACACACAGGATCACAGTCTTATTTTTGATTCCTGCCAGCGATCTGGATAGCATGGCATAGGGCATACGCTCCTGACCATATCGTCGCATGTTTTCAGACACTCCGGACAGCTCAAGGTCCAGCAGCGGTTTGATGGTGTCAGGTGTGATGTCTCTGGGTCCTGCGCCGGTACCACCAGTGAAGACAAGGAGGTCGGATTGATTATCGATTTGCTTTAATATGAGATCTGACTCGTCCGGAATGACCTGGTAATCAACTGTCTTTAGGCCAAAACCTCTGAGTTTTTCAACGATGAGCTTTCCTCCCCGGTCTTCCTTTTTGTTTTGATAAACGCTGTCAGAGCAGACGATCACTTTAGCGGTCAGTTGGGAATAGTTTCCCCCAAAAGAAGATTTTCCTCCTTTCTTTTCTAGCAGTTCTATGTCCCGGATAACCACGCCCTTGTCCACAGGTTTCAGCATATCGTAAATGGTCAATGCCACAATACTGGCACCATGCATGGCTTCGACCTCCACGCCTGTTTTATAGATGGTCTTTACCGTGATGTTGATGATAATATCCAGACCGGAAATTTCAAATTCGATCCCGGTATACTCAATCGGCAGCGGATGGCAATCCGGAATGAGTTCCGCAGTTTTTTTCACGCCCAGTAACCCTGCCGTCTTCGCCATCTCAAAAACATTGCCTTTGGGGATCTTGTTTTCCCGGATCAGGTCAATGGTGTTTTGTTGACTTACCTTAACCGTGGCCTTTGCCGTGGCTGTCCGAAGGGTATTGCTCTTGTGAGTGATGTCTACCATGACCTAGCTGACAGGTGTGTTCTTCTTCCATTGACTGGAAGCATCTTCAAAGATCTCCTTTCCATAGATAGGCGCTTTGGCTTTGATCTCCTCTACAATAAACCGGGTGGCTTCAAAAGCCATTTTACGATGAGCAGAGGAGGTGAAAACAAAAAAGCACAACTCTCCGGTTTTTACGGTTCCCAAGCTGTGATAAATATGAGCGCAGGTCAGATCATACTTTTCAAAGGCTTTTTCACGGATCTCATGAACTACTTTTTCTGCCATTTCTTCATACGCTGTATAATCAATCTGGCTGATCGTCTGACCATTTTTCTCATCTGCTCTGACCTGACCAAGAAAAATATCGTGTGCACCTATATTGGTTTTATGTTGGTGATTGGCGATAGAGTTGGCAATTTTTTCAACAGGAACAGGCCCTTTAATGAAGATCTTTTTTGGTTCTCTTTTCTTATCCATTGAGTTCTTGTAATTCTATCATACCTCTGTTTAAATGATACACGTTTTTAAATCCGTGCCTCTGTTGCAAAAAGCTCAGAGCCTGTTTACTCCTCTTGCCTGTCTGGCAAAAAAGGATCACCTCCCGTTCTCTTGGAATTTCATTGAATCTTTTTTCCAATTGACTCAGTGGGATCTGCAAAGTCTTTATGTGGTCAAATTTAGGGAGCTCATCTAATTCTCTCACATCAACATACAGGATATCGGCGCCACAGGCTACTCCTGTTTGTTCATTTTCGAAGGTCAAACCATTGGTAAGCACCTGATTGATCGCCTCCTCATTACGTGAAAAGGAGGCCGTTTGTTCCTGGTTGGTCAGTACATTGAATATTTTGATCCTGCCGGAGCATGGTTCTCCGATCCCCAAAATGATTTTCAAAGCCTCGGCGGCCTGCATTGTTCCTACGATACCAGGGAGGACACCGAGAACCCCGGTCTCTATGCAGTTATTGGGGTCCAGCTGATGGTGTCGGGGAAACACACATCGATAGGAAGGTCCCCCCTCATGGTTGAAAACAGCAATCTGGCCTTCAAATTTGTATACGGAACCATAGATCATGGGTTTGCCTGTCAAAATGGAGGCATCATTGATCAGATATTTTGTTTCGAAATTATCCGTGCCATCGATTACCAGGTCAAAATCCCGGAGTATTTCAAGAGCATTTTCAGGCAAATATTTTTGCTGATAAACCATGTATTTCACATCTGAATTGAGCGCCATGAGCTTCTTTTCGGCAACAATGGCTTTGTTATGTCCAAGATCATCCTCTCCAAAAAGGATTTGCCTTTGCAGGTTGCTCAATTCTACGTTGTCATGGTCTACCAGCCCCAGTGTTCCTACACCGGAAGCTGCCAGGTATTGAGCAGCAGGACAGCCCAGTCCGCCCATTCCAATGATCAGAACTTTAGCTGAAGACAGTTTTTTCTGACCGGCTTCACCCACCGGTTGAAGAGTTGTTTGCCGTATATATCTATCAATCTCAGACATGTAAAATTTTGACGATTATCCTCCTGAGAAGGGCGGTAAAAATGCAATCTCATCCATCGCGTTGATCCTGCCTGATTCTGTGATCTTCTGATTCTGCGCGATTTTAAAAGAAACTTCTTTCAGTCCGGGATACTTTTGTAAACACTGTTCAAGTAGCTGATCCACAGATAATCCTTCTACAAAATTGAGTTCTTCCTCAGTTTTATCGGTGATTTCGGCCACTACCCCAAAATATTTAATGGTCAATTTACTCATGTCTGGGTTGCTTTGGTTAACGCCATTACCATCATGTAAAAATCAATTTAAAGCATGCCATGATCAAAACAATGGAAAGTGCCACTTTTAAGGACCTCATACTCCATTTATGGCTGCCAACGAATCCACCGGCCAGACCACCTGCCAACGCTATTAGAACAAGAGGTACCAGCTGATCTGAAAAAGTAATTCCCGTACTCATCAGACCTATCATCCCGGCCAGGGAATTTACCCATATAAACAAAGCAGAGACCGCCGCAGTTTCCTTCACGTTACCCCAACCCATCAGCAGGATGACAGGACTGAGAATGATCCCGCCTCCGATACCAATCAGTCCGCTAAAAAAGCCAATGATAGCTCCAATGATCAATCCGGCGACAAGCTTCGGATTTTTTACATCTTCCTTACCCGATCCGAATAGCCCAAGGATCCTGAAAATCGCGAAGATGAGCAGTACGCCCAGTATGCGTTTGTAAAGATCAGGGTCTATCGAGATCATACCTCCCAAAAAGGCTGCCGGTATGGAAGTGATGGCAAAAACAGTGAATAATCTCCTGTTGAAAAAGCCTTTTCTGTAATACTGAACGAAAGAGATCCCGGCTACAAAGAGGTTAAGCATCAGTGCAGTAGGCTTCAGGGTTTCAGGAGCGAAATTGTAGAGACTCATGATGGCCAGATAGCCACTTGCTCCCCCATGACCAACTGAAGCGTATAGAAAAGCAACCAATAATATGATCAGATAGATCTCGTACACTTATCAAAATTATTACACAACCACCTTAACACCTAAATAATCAGGATTTCCTGTGTATGTCTGATTCTTTAATTATCTTGGTAATATGACAAGCAGGGAATTCACAAGGCTATCTCTTGATGAAAAAACGAAATGGGTCTATTTCAATGGAGAGTTGATCACCTCTATCAGATATTACGCATATAAGGTAAATCTATATCTGATCGGGAGCTTTATGGTTGAACTTTTCTACCATCATTCTCAGGACCGGATCGAGAAGATTGAGTTGCTGGACCAGAAGTCAAAGCGCATTAATTTTTATGCAGATCAGGTTCGACTTCCTGTGAATCTTTTAACGGATTAGGTACTTAAAGATTGGTGTATGACCAGGACCTGAGGAAGCACCATTTCCAGGCCATCATTTTTTATGATGTAGTCTGCCATTTTTTCTTTTTTTGCCTGGGGCCATTGATTTCTTAGGATGGCCTCAATATCAGCCCGGGTACGGTGGGTATCTCTTTGCATTACTCTCCGGATCCTTAATTCATCAGGAGCTGTCACCACAATCACTTTATCCAGTTGTTTATAGGAACCGGCCTCGTAGAGCAGCGCAGCTTCTTTTAGTGTATAAGGACTTTTTTGTGATCTGTGCCATGAAAGGTGATCTTCCCCAACAATCGGGTGTACCAAAGCATTGAGTTGATCCAGCTTCTCCCTGTCGTGGAAAGTCTGACTGCTCACCCAGGCCCTGTCCAGACCTTCGCGATTGTAAGCCTTTTCACCCAGAAGGCCAATGATCTTTTTTTTTAATGCCGGATCGTGATTCATCAGCCATTTGGCTCTGCTATCGGCGTCATAGACCGGGATACCCAATACCTGAAATATTTTACTGACGATGCTTTTACCTGCACCGATACCACCAGTGATCCCTACCATAGAAGTGCTACTCATAAATGACTCGTATTTCGTCCGGCTCTACCTCTGCCTCTTCAATTTCAGAAGGATAGAAAAGCAGAATAGGCACAACAGTGGAATCCCTGGGATCCTCAGTTGCCAGATCAGCTAGCACTACAAACTCTGATGGATCAAAGACGCGCTGTTTTGAACTGGCCACCACGTAGTTTACCGTTATCTGACTGGTCTCGGGATATTTACTGGAGTCTTCAGGGAAGCCGGCAAGATCCAGTGACACTTCAATGCTATTATTGATGAATTGTGCCACCTCGAAGGAGATCGAAACCCGTGGTGGCTGACTTTCGATCAGACTGTGGGGCAGGTTCACTAAAATTTCCTGACTGACCGGTTCGTCAATTTGCTGTATAGTTAAGACCAGGGAATATTGATTTTGGAGGGTATCGATAAAGCTGGTAGGTCCGATGAGTCTGATCGAATCAGGCATTATGGTGATGGGAGAGGTGATCCGGTATCCCGGGCTCAGGGGTATCCTGGATGAATCCAGCTGAAGCGCTACAAGCTTATCGTTTTTTGGCTCTATGGATAAAAAGAGTGAGTCGCTCACGATGTGATTTACTTTGAGTTCACTCATCTGATCCACCACAATAGGGAATAGCTGACCGCGATCAATAAATTTGACAGAAGCAGGCTGCTCCAGTGGGATCTGAATAGGTGGGATATTGAACCAGAGGGTTTTTCTGAGCAAATTCCATCCTCCACTGGAAACGTTAATACGGATGGATGATGGCAATGGCTGCATCACCACATTGCTATCCCTGCTGAAGGTGAACTCAACCGGATAATCAATATTTGCGTCGTAGCTTTTATTGAGGGCATTAAAAAACCAGAAGGTGGTCGCACCAATTAAGGAGATGATGACTACCTTCCAGTTTTTTAAGATGTATGTCATGACGACATTCTACTGACTAATTACTTTTGACCAGAAACCCGTTTGCTGGCATCCAGTGATACCGATGACTTTTCAATCACCAGCTTACTTCCCCGATCAACATCAAGGGTAATGGTCTCATTATCAACGGAAACGACTTTCCCATGAATACCACCCATTGTGACAACCTGGTCACCTTTTTTGATTGCTTCAATGAATTTCTTCTGTTCTTTCTGTTTTTTTTGTTGTGGTCGAATGAAGAAGAAATAGAAAATTGCAATCATACCTCCAATCATTATGAGCGAGGTATATTGATTTCCGCCGTTGGCGGCCTGTAGCAATAGCGTGTCTATCATCAATTTATCAATTAAGAAGGATTATCAGCTTTTACCACATTGGCCCTGATCCTTAGCTGGGTTTTTGTGGGATAAGTGTTAGCTGTAATGGTTACTGTTTTACTTTGAATACCCTGTTTGTTGGCACTGTTATAAACTACTTTGAGTTCACCAGTTCCACCAACTGCGATCGGTTCTTTTGGCCACTCAGGCACGGTACAACCACAGGTTGCGGTGGCTGAGGAGATGATCAATGGTGCTTCACCTACATTTTTAAATTTAAATACATGCTCTGCCTTGTCACCCTCTTTTACGTTGCCAAAATCGTGAAGTTCTTCAGTAAATTCAAATGCCGGAAGCGGACCATCAGGTTTAACCTCTGGTTGATTTGCAGTTGTAGTTGCAGGTGTTGAAACAGCCGGACCATTTTTAGACTCAAGCTCCGCTACCTTACCTTCCAGTTTTGCTATCCTGGACTCAAGCTCTTTGTTGGAACAGCTGAATGCAGCGATTCCAAACAATGCAATAAGTAGATAATTAAGAATATTCATTTTCATATCTTAAGTATTTTATTTTCAATTATTCCGCAAAATTACTAAACAATAAAGTATCGTTTAGCCAGAAATCTTAACGATTTGTTAGAGAGGAGAATTCCTTAGTTCTTCTGTATCTGATTGATGAGTCCGTTTACGTCATCCAGTAGTTTTTCCGCTTTGGTTTTGGCGTCCTTGATAATCTTTTCTCCTTCTGATTTGGCTTCATTTTCAACTTTTTCACCACTTTCTACCAAATCTTCAATCAGGTCTTCCAACCTGTTTTTATACTTATCCAGCCTGTAGGTCAGCTTATCCCTCGTATTTGCTCCTTTATCGGGGGCAAACAGAATTCCTAAGACACCACCTGCCATAAGTCCCAGAAGGAAAGAAAAGAATGATCCGCCTGATCCTGATTTTCCCATTTCTTTATTTGTTATCTATTAAACCTCTTCCACTTTTCTTAATAACGCCATCCGAAGTTAGTTCGTTTGCCAGAACATCCAAAATACCATTTACAAATTGTTTACTTTTTGGTGTGCTGTAGAGCTTGGAGATCTCGATAAATTCATTAATAGTCACTTTTACGGGAATACTTGGGAAATTGGTCATTTCCACGAGTGCCATTTTTAAAATAATCTTATCCAGGAGTGCAATCCTGGAAACGTCCCAGTTCCTGGTTTTTTCCGAAATGATCAGCTCGAGTTTTTCATCTTCACTAACTACTTCCTCAAACAGCTTTTTAAAGAAGCCCAGATCGTCTTTCTCATTTTTGGTAATGGTTTTGATCTCAAATGGATTTTCGGGATCCTGTGGATTAAAGCTTTGCAGGGTTTTTACTACCAGGCTACTCAATACGGGTTTATTCTCATTCCACCTGAGGTCAATCGATCCAAGATAGTCTGAGATAACTTCATTTTTAAACACGATTTTCTTCATCAGGTATACAGCAGTCTCAGTATGCTCCTGTACGGAAGGCTCTGTGATGCTCTGATAATTGATGAGTCTTTCGTTTTTTTGAAGGATATCCCGGTACCATCCCCTGAGTGTATCTTCCTCATTTGACCAGTCAATTTTCCGGTTTTCAATTTCCTGTTGAAATAACCGGAATCCCTTTAACGAGCTGATAACCGGATTCTGGATCAGATTGAAATGCCAGGTGCTGTCGCGTTTGATGTGCGCTTTTTCCTTTTTCTCTTTTTCCAGCTTTTCAATATGGGCAAACTCAATGGGCAGCAGCAGCAGTTTAAAATACATGTTGTGTATTTCATTGATGTCTGAGAACATTCTCTTGCTGATGGAAGTTGCTTCTGCCTTTAATGAAGTATAATAGTTGCTTTCGGCCCGATCTACAGCTTCCACCACCTGATCGTCCAAAGATCCTCTATCTGCCTCTTCACGATTCAGGCGCAGGCGATACAGATTTCTGGCAGCTTTTCTCTTTGCTTCAAACTCTCCGGCTTGCGAAAAATCATCTTTTGCAGGATCGATTCTGAATTGATTTTCAAGCTCTTCCTGGATCACATCTTTAAGTGATTTTTCTGAAAGATAGTAGCTGTATAGGGCCTGCATGGCCTTGATCCTAAGAATCCTGCGGTTCAACATTAGTAAATGATTGGCAAAGAATGATTAATAGCCTAGTTTGGTTTTGCCTACACTTTCGATCCTGCTTAATGCAATCTGAAGTGCAGCCTTGTGCGTCGTGATCTTATTTTGTTTTGCATGATTGAATACATCCAGCGTGACCTCGTAGATCCTGGATGTCTGAGCCCTGACGCGCTCTTTATTAAAATTACCCATTAATTCATAGTACACATTGGTGATTCCACCTGAATTGATCAGAAAGTCCGGAGCGTATAATATGTCTCTCTCCGCCAGCATTTGTGCATGAAGGTCTTCCTCTTCCAGCTGATTGTTCGCCGCTCCTGCTACTATGGCACATTTCAGCAAGGGTATCGTTCGGGAATTGAGCGTAGCGCCCAAAGCACAGGGAGAGAAAATGTCCATTTCAATATCGTAGACCTTATCTGCTTCTATCACTTCCACCTTGTGGTTACTGGTGATGCTATGGATCTTGTCTTCAAAAATGTCTGAGATAAATACCTTTGCATTCTCTTTCATCAGATGATCGACAAGGTATTTTCCCACCTGACCGGCACCCTGTACCATGATCTTTTTGCCAGCAAGGCTCTCGCTTCCAAATACCTCTTTAGCACTCGCTTTCATTCCATGGTATACACCGAAAGCTGTCATGGGGCTGGGATCACCGGAACCACCCATATTTTCCGGAATACCTGCAACATAGGGCGTTTCCATCTTTATATATTCCATGTCCCGCTCACTCATGTTCACATCAGGTGCGGTCCAGTATTTTCCGCTGAGGCTGTTGACAAACTTTCCAAATCTTCTGAGCAAAGCCTCATCTTTTACCTTTTTGACATCCCCGATGATCACCGCTTTGCCACCGCCGATATTCAATCCGGCAATCGCATTTTTAATGGTCATCCCTCTGGAGAGCCTCAACACGTCTTTTACAGCCGCTTCCTCGGAAGCATAATTCCACATCCTGGTTCCCCCCATGGCCGGACCAAGCACTGTATTGTGTATACCAATGATCGCTTTGAGCCCTGTTTCATCATCCCGACAAAAGACCATTTGCTCATGATCCATGGTCGACATGGCCTTAAAGAGTTGGTTTTGTTCCGTATTGGGTTGTGCCTCTATCATTCCCATTAATTAAGTTTGCCCCGATACTCGACGGTGTAGCATTTTCAGGCCCAAAATTAGTCGTTTTCGTAGTAATAACCATTTCGTATTTCGATCGTTTTAAACTTTGTGAAAGACCTCGCCCACCTCAACAAGTATTTGTACCAATATAAGTGGCACCTTTTATCCGGGACACTTTTCATCATCATCTCAAACTTTTTTGGGATTATCCCGGCAGTGATCGTCCGTTATGCTTTTGACCTGCTTCAGCGTAGCTACGACATTTATAAATTATTTTCAGGGTTTGATCTGCAGTCCGGTTCCTATGAAATTTTTGCCGCAAGCATTCTTATCCTTGGTCTCATCATTCTGGTATCTGCCCTCCTAAAGGGCGTATTTATGTTTTTTATGAGGCAGACCATCATTGTCATGTCGAGACTTATCGAGTATGACCTCAAAAATGAAATATATGAACACTATCAATCCCTGCCCATCAGTTTCTACCGAAGGAACAACACCGGGGATCTCATGGCAAGGATCTCTGAGGATGTAAGCCGGGTCCGCATGTATATCGGGCCCGCCATCATGTATGGTATATCTCTGGCTACATTGTTTATGATGGTCATACCCTATATGTTTTCCATCAATGCCAAGCTTACTCTGTATTCACTGTTACCTCTACCCATACTTTCACTAAGTATCTATTTTGTGAATAACATCATCAACAGGCAATCCGAGGAGATCCAAAAAAGCCTTTCAGATCTTTCCACCTTCGTACAGGAAGCTTTTTCCGGGATCCGGGTGATCAAATCCTTTGGAAGAGAAAAAGATATGGGAGAGGAGTTCGACACTGCAAGCGTTGAATACAAGGATAAATCTTTGAAACTGGCATTCGTACAGGCACTTTTTTTTCCGCTGATCATGGGATTGATCGGACTCAGTGTCATTATCACTGTCTATATAGGTTCTATCGAAGTTTTCAAAGGCACACTGAGTACCGGAAATATTGCTGAGTTCATTATTTATGTCAATATGCTTACCTGGCCGGTGGCTTCTCTCGGCTGGATCACCAGTATCATCCAGCGTGCTGCAGCTTCCCAGAGAAGGATCAATGAGTTTCTTAATACTAAAAATGAAATTGTTTCTGAGCGAAACCTGGAGACACCCGTCAAAGGGAGCATTGCTTTTGAAAATGTAGGCTTTACCTACCCGGACTCGGGCATAGAGGCACTTAAAGAAATTTCATTTAATGTGGAGCCCGGACAATCAATTGCCATCATTGGAACGACCGGATCAGGAAAGAGTACCATTGCTAATCTGGTGACGAGATTATATGATGTGTCGAAAGGGAGGATTAGTATAGATGGGGAAGATATCAAAGACTACAACATTGCTCACCTGAGAAGTCAGATCGGATATGTCCCTCAGGATGTATTCCTCTTTTCCGATACCATCGGCAACAACATCGCTTTTGGGAAGGCGGGTCTGTCAGACCAACAGATAGAGGACTTTGCCAGGGATGCAGATCTGCTGGATAATATCCGGGATTTCAAGGACGGGTTCAGCACACGGGTAGGAGAACGCGGAATGACGCTTTCAGGGGGGCAGAAACAAAGAGTTTCTATAGCCAGGGCCATAGCCAGGGAGCCTAAGATCCTGATCCTTGATGACGCTTTGTCGGCAGTAGACACTAAAACGGAAAACAGTATCCTGAATGCCATGGCTCGCATCATGAGAGGCCGAACCAGTATCATCATTTCGCACAGGGTGTCCTCAGCCAAGCTAGCAGATAAAGTGATTGTCCTGGACGACGGATATATCATTGAACAGGGCACCAACGAATCACTGCTCGAAGCGGGGGGTGTTTATAAAGAGCTTTATGAAAAGCAGCTAAGCGCAGATACCGAGGAAGTTTACTGATCTTATTTAGTCCACGCTTCGACAGTCATGGAGTCGGCCGCATAATAAAATTCTGCAAATATCGGCTGCAATTCACGGCCATCCTGAGTGGCTCTCAGGATCAATAAATTTTCAATGGTTTCTACCGAAGGCCTTACCACGGGATGCATCGTTAAGACTGTGGCATATCTTAAATTGGTATTGAAACTTTTGATCTCAAAATCATCGGGCACATTAACCTCGGAGGCCTGCAGGGCGATGCCAATAAAAAGATCAACTTCATTGGATTCCAGCGTATCATTTTTATAGGAGATGATGGATAGGGTACCATCAAGTTTCTCATTGCGGATGAGGTCCGCACATCTATTCATGATCTCCTCATATTCTATGGTTTGAGCTTTTCCCTGGTAGGTGATTCCGGCAATGTTTCTTTCCAAGGGATCAAGTTTTATCACCTCCGGCTCTTCAAATCCTCCCATTTTATCATAAAAATGAAATAAAAGGTAAACAATCAGAGATAGAGAGATCAGTCCTGCAAGCAGGTACAAATACCCTGTCTTTCTCATCTGTTAATAATTGGTTTTAGTGGACAGATGGAGTATCCATGCGTATTATCATGCCTATGGGTGCACGTAGTGCATGGATATTTCATGCGGTGAAGACTTCTTTATATTGCATCTGATAAAGCTGGGTGTAATAGCCATCCTTTTTAAGCAGTTCATCGTGGTTGCCTGCCTCCACGATCTTCCCCTTATCCAGAACGAGGATCTTAGTGGCATTCTGAATGGTGGACAAGCGATGGGCAATAACGATGGAAGTACGGCCTTTCATCAGCTTTTCAATGGCTTTTTGGATCAACTCTTCTGTTTCGGTATCCACGGAGGAAGTGGCCTCGTCCAATACGATGATCTTAGGGTCATAAACCATGGCTCTGACGAAAGAGATCAGCTGTCGTTGTCCGACAGACAGCGTGGCACCTCTTTCCATTACATTATAGTCAAAGCCGCCAGGCAGTCGTTCGATAAAGCTCCGGGCGCCTACCAGTTCAGCTGCTTCAAGTACTTTTTGCCGATCAATGTCAGGGTTTCTCAATGTAATATTGTTATAGATTGAGTCGGAAAAAAGAAATACATCCTGGAGAACCACTGAAATGTGTCTGCGAAGATTGATGATGTCATAATCTTTGATGTTCACCCCATCTACCCGGATCTCCCCTCTTTCAATGTCATAAAACCGGTTGAGCAGGTTGATTACAGAGGATTTTCCAGCGCCTGTTGCACCTACCAGGGCAAGGGCTTCTCCCTGCTTCACTTCAAAGTTGATGTCTTTGAGCACCCAATCCTCATCATTGTATGCAAACCAGACATGATCAAAGGATACATCTCCTCTGATAGTTTCCTTTCTGAGGGTACCCTCATTGGGAATATGCTCTGTACTATCCAGCAGGTTCAGGATACGGTTGGAACTCACAATCCCCATCTGCAGTGTATTGAATCGATCGGCAATCATTCGAATGGGGCGGAAAAACATCTGAATATACATGATAAAAGCAATCAGTACACCCAGGGTTAGTTCTTCTCCGATCACGCCGCGAGCACCCCACCAGACGACGAGACCAATGCCACAGGCCTGTATGATTTCCGCGACCGGAAAATAGGTAGCATAATATAAAACGGATTTGACATTGGCTTTTCTGTGCTCTGCATTGATAGTTTTAAATTTATCAAACTCACGGTTTTCCGCGTTGAAAATCTGGACGATGTTCATTCCGGTGATATGCTCCTGAACAAAAGAATTAAGGTTTGCTACGGCAGTCCTCACATTGTTGAAAGAAACTTTTACTTTTTCCTTGAAAACATAAGTGGCGAAAATGAGCAGCGGAAACATCGATAGGCTCACCAGTGTCAGCTTCCAGTCCGTGTAGAACATCACGCCAAGGATGACGATCAGCTGCAGGATGTCGCCGATCATCGCCGCAATTCCCTGACTAAACACATCGGAAAGCGTCTCAATGTCTGAAATGTTTCTTGTTACTAATCTCCCTATCGGAGTTTTGTCAAAAAATTTGAGCTTCAGTTTTTGGATGTGATTGAACAGCTGGATCCTGATGTCTTTGATGATCATCTGCCCCAGCCATCCTGAAAGGTACGTATGTGCATATTGGATCAGGGCCTGGATCACCAGCAATACCACCAGCCAGATGATCATGATCACCAGTCCATTGTAATCCCCTAGCGCCAGTTCATTATCTATGGTATATTGAATGAGGATGGGTCTGGCCGGAGTGATCAAAGCCAGTGCAATGGTCAGAAATACAAGGAAATAGAACTGTCTGATATACGGTTTGGCAAATACAAAGAGCCTCGTGATGATCTTGAGATCAAGTATGTTACCACTGATTGAATTATCTTTTTCCAAGGCGTTTTGGTCAGTCCAAATAAATAGTTTCGGGATACTCGATCCGTCTCAGGTAAAGTCCTTCCGGAGGAACGGCTCTGCCTGCCTGCGATCTATCTCCGCTTCTTATGATTTCCTGGAGGTCATTAAGACTGGTTTTTGAAAGCCCTGTATCCAGTAATGTTCCCACCAGCGCTCGTACCATTCCCCTCAAAAATCTGTTGGCACTTACAACAAAACGATGTCCGACCTCAGAAGTTTCCCAGGACATATCAAAAATGTCACAATCGAAGGTTTTCACATCTGTCTTGACTTTACTGAAAGCCATAAAATTTTTTGTCTCCTTCAGGATAGCCAAAGCTCCGTTAATTTGCTGGATATCCAAAGGCTGACCATAATAATATGATAGGCCTGTTTTGAACGGGTCCTTGAAGTTATGGATCTCGTAGTGGTAGGTTCTTTTTATCGCGTCGAACCGGGCGTGCGCCTCATCGGAAACCCGACGGATTGAATTTACGGCTATGTCGTGAGGGAGGAGCACATTGAGTTTATAGGAAAAATCCCCGGTATCCAAAGGCTCGATGGAATCAAAATGCGCAATCTGCTGATGCGCATGGACGCCTGTATCTGTCCGGCCACTTGCCACGCATTCCACGGGTTTTTGTAACAAAGTGGACAGGGCATGATTAGTTACCTCCTGAACAGATTTTGCATTTTTCTGGACTTGCCACCCATGATAGTTGGTACCTTTATAAGACAGGTCCATAAAATATCTCATGTGTGTATTAATTGATTTTCAGTTGTCACATGCTTACGTGCCGGAATGCACTCCAGCACGCAGGCATGGAATTCGCCCTGTCCCGATAGATATCGGGATCGGGGCTCATTTCATGCTACAAATTAACAGGGATTATGTTGGCTAATTGTCAGGAGATAGCCACTTTTGTTCTAAAATTTTAAACAATGATCCAGCGCGTTCAAAGTATTTTCCTTCTTCTGACTGCCGTAGTCATGATTTCAGTAATATTTCTTCCACTTTGGGAAAAGACCGGGTCGGAAGGTGATGAATACATTTCGCTGACGGCCATTGAACTGATCTACATGGACCAGGGAGAGATCGCTATGAGGAAAGATACATTCTACATTGCCATGCTTGCGGGTCTTTCCGTTCTTGTCGCCCTATATTCAATCTTTCAGTTTAAAAACCGGCTGAGACAGATGCAGCTCGGAGCCCTGAATTCTCTGCTGATGGGTGGGGCACTGGGGTTAACTTATTACTATACGGTTAAAGCCAATGCCCTGCTGGAGCCAAGAACACAGGGAGAATTCCTGATTGGTTTTTACATCATAGCTGCCGCATTATTCTTCAATTTACTGGCCAACAGGTTCATCCGCAGGGATGAAAAGCTGGTCAGAAGTGCCGATAGGATCAGGTAATCGTCACATCATTGGTTTGTTGCTGACAACTTGTCAGTTTTTTTCCCGGTGGAACAGAATTTGATCCAACGCAATCAAAAATTTTCTAAACTCAGAATACCGATGCAAGAAAAAGGTTCAATTTCAATTCATACGGAAAATATATTTCCGATCATTAAAAAATTCCTGTACTCAGACCATGAGATCTTTTTGCGTGAGCTGGTTTCCAATGCCGTGGATGCCACGCAGAAGATCAAGAGACTGGCTTCTTTGGGCGAGTACACCGGGGAGTTGGGCGACCTGACCATTGAAGTGAGCTTTGACAAGAAAAAGAAGACCATCACCGTATCTGACAAAGGGATTGGAATGACGGCTGATGAGATCAAGAAGTACATCAACCAGATCGCTTTCTCAGGGGCCACGGAATTCGTAGAAAAATATAAGGACAAAGGGGAAGATCAGCAGATCATCGGCCATTTTGGATTGGGTTTCTATTCCGCATTTATGGTTGCGAAAAAAGTAGAGATAAACACCCTTTCTCATCTTGAGGGTGCAGAAGCTGCCAAATGGGTTTGCGATGGCAATACTGAGTTTGAGATCACTCCTTCAAAGAAAAAAGAGCGTGGCACAGACATTATCCTTCATCTTGCTGAAGACTCCGAAGAATTTCTCGAGGAACACAGGATCCAGGGTATTTTGGATAAATACTCAAAGTTTCTGCCGATACCTATCAAGTTTGGCCAAAAAGAGAATCAGGTAGAGGATGGAAAAGATAAAGAGGGTAAGCCAAAGTATAA
Organism: Cyclobacteriaceae bacterium; assembly: GCA_965243485.1. Classification (GTDB taxonomy): domain Bacteria; phylum Bacteroidota; class Bacteroidia; order Cytophagales; family Cyclobacteriaceae; genus UBA7330. Next base: position 1,528,780 of record CBDEVP010000001.1, read on the forward strand.
GACAGTCAAAGAAGACAATATCATTAACAATACCTCACCTATCTGGACCAAACAGCCAACGGAACTGAAAGATGAGGATTACCTGGAATTTTATAAAGAGCTATATCCGTTTGCAGAGGATCCCCTCTTCTGGATCCACCTGAATGTGGACTATCCATTCAACCTGACTGGAATTCTTTACTTTCCAAAACTGAAGAAAGACTTTGAGGTCCAGAAAAATAAGATCCAGCTGTATAGCCGCCAGGTATTTATCACCGATGAGGTGAAAGATATTGTACCCGAGTTTCTACAGTTACTGCATGGAGTCATAGATTCCCCTGACATCCCATTGAATGTTTCGAGGAGCTATCTTCAATCGGACAGCAATGTGAAGAAGATCAATGGATACATTACCAAAAAGGTGGCGGATAAGCTTTCCGAGCTATTTAAGAATGACCGTGAATCCTACGAAAAGAAGTGGAGCGATATTGGGATATTCGTAAAGTATGGAATGGTTTCTGAACCCAAATTTGAGGAGAAAGGTAAAGACTTTGCCCTTTTTAAAACCATAGAAGGTAAGTATTTCACCATTGAAGAGTATAAGAAAAAGGTCGAGCCCAATCAAACCAACAAGGATAAGAACCAGGTTTTCCTTTATGCAAGCGATGAGGACAAGCAGCACAGTTATATCGAGAAGGCTCAAAAAAGGAATTATGATGTTTTGTTGCTGGACGGCCCCATCGATCCGCATTTTATTGGTCAGGTAGAACAAAAAGACAGCAATATCGTCTTTAAGCGGGTGGATTCGGATGTGGTAGACCGGCTGATCGAAACGGATGAAAAGAAAGAATCCGTACTTTCAGATAAGGAAAAGGAGCAGATCAAAGAGATCTATGAAAAGGCCGTAAGCGAGAAGAACAATTCGGTAGTTGTAGAGCCTATGGCTACAGATGATATGCCTGTGACCATCACGCTTCCGGAATTTATGCGCAGAATGAAGGACATGCAGGCTGTGGGTGGAGGTGGCCCCATGATGTTTGGGGAAATGCCTTTAAACCTTGCTGTTTCAGTCAATGCCAACCACAGCTTTACCAAGAAGATCCTGACCGCTGAAAAAGAAGAGGACAAAGTAGCCCTGGCCAAGCAGGCGTACGATCTGGCCTTACTTTCGCAGGGAATGCTCAAAGGAAAGGACCTCACAGCTTTCATCTCAAGAAGTGTGGATATGGTTTCGAAATAACACTTGCTTTCGGAAATTTTTTCGATAGCTTAACGTTATGTTTTGTATGGAAAAAAGCAGTTTTTTCATTCTGTTTTTCATTTCGTCCTTAATCCTCCGTGCCCAGGAGGGGCAGTCAGTTGAAGAGCTTTTTGAAACGAAATATGACTCACCACTGACCATCAACCTGGAAGAAGAGGATGAGGAAAATGAGGAAGAGGTAGCCAAGAAGAAAAAGAAGAAGAAAAAAAATAAAAAGGTATTCTTCGGGATCAAAACCAAAAGAGGCTTTACCAAAACAGGTTATGGAAACCGGCAGATCGTTGAGTTATTTCATTATCTGAAAGATAAGGATTACGTGGGGCCCGATCCCTATGTACAGAACTTTTTCTGGTATGACTTCAAGAAAAAGCGGATTGTAAATACCACAAGGGTCACAAGGGAGTATGCCGGCGTACTCCATGGTCATTATGTAAAGAAGCTTGATGAGCAGGTATTGGAGGAAGGCTACTTCTACAAGGGGGTAAAGCATGGCCGGTGGGTCGAGTACAACCGTCATGATATCCTGATGGATAAGAAGAATTTCTGGAAGGGTTGGCCAAAGGAATCACTGATGTCCTATTACGACTTTGATAAGACACAGCTAAAGGAAGTCATACCCGTTCACTATGGCGAGAAAAACGGTGATTATTATGCTTTTCATGAAAGTGGTGTGATTGCAGTCACTGGACAGTACAAATTTGGTCACAAGGTTGGCTTATGGAGAGAGTACTACGAAAATCAGCGCATTAAGCGGGAGGTGATTTATCCCGAAGACCCGTTTGATTTTGATACCAGCCCGATCATCACGAAAGAATGGGCCAGGGATGGCCGTTTGCTTTACGACAGGAACAGATTTCTTAGTGACCTTAATTAGCATATCCGATCAGCGACTTCCTTGCCAAGAGGAACAGGAAACTGGAGACAATTAATAACAAGCCAAATTTCCAGCCAAGAGTAAGTGCACCCAGAGCGAAAAGGATGATCCACCAGAAGAAGATGAGCACGCATCCGATATAAAATTTCATGGATACATAGAAGGCTTTGTCTTTCATTATACTCAACACTCTTTTCAATCCGAGGTAAACAGGAAAATTGATAAAGCTGAAGAAGTAAACAAGCACCCTGGTAAACAGGTTTCTTGGTGGTTTTCGTATCTCGCCGATGGGTCCTTCAGCTATTTCCTTCAACGTATCGAAATCATATTTCTCATGTCGCCGCTGGAAAACAAAAGCTTTTCTCAACTCGTAGTCATGGGTCTTTTCTGGCAGGATCATGACCTTTTTCATACCTTGCTCAACTGCATCTTTCAGTTGCTGAATCCCCTCACTTTTGTTCTTTTCATGAATGGGTACGTAATTATCAACATCGATAGGATTCCCATAATTAAGGATCACTCTTGCAGGATACCTGTGTGAAAAGTAATTAACGCCTGTAGGGATAATGTACAATTTTGTGCTTTTGTCCATATATTCCCGTGCACCAAAAGACATCCTGGAGATCCCTTTTTGTAGGGGGCGGAGGTAAAAGTGCCTGTCGTGATTGCCTTCCGGAAAGATCAGCAGCCTTTTCTCGTTTTCATCAAGCATCCGATAACATCGATTGAATACTTCTTCGTTTTTAGAAACCGTATCATACCCATCCCGAATGCGATAAATAGGCTGCATGTTCAATGCGTCCAGAAAGGGGATTGCTTTTTTCACAAAAATATCTGCTCTGGTGAGGAAGCTTACGGGTTTGTCAGAATTGGCACCCACAATCACAGCGTCCATGAAAGCTCCCTGATGATTAGGCGCAAAAATGATGGCTCCATCTTTGGGGATCCTCTTCTTGCCGATGACAGTAAAACCATTGAAGAAAACCGGCAACAAAAATCTGGCCCACCATTTTACAAAAAAGTACAGCATTTTGCTAAACTAGGAATTTGTTATGAGACTTTTATTCCAAAAATAACTGATAGAGAGTCCTGAGAGGATATGCCAGATACCCCACCAGGCGGCCACCAGTGCCATTCCTCCAAGGCCTTCGAAAAAGGAAAAAATAAGTACCAGACCTAATCCGGAGTTTTGAATCCCAGTCTCTATGGCCAGCGTTCTCCGGTCCTGCTTGGGCAGTTTAAAAAGATTACCCATCTGATAGCCGGCAAGCAACGCTACGCCATTGTGAAGAAATACTATGAAAAGTACCAGGTAGATCTTTGAAACAAAAAGGTCAAAATTGGCAGTGAATGCCAGGATCACAATGGCAGCAAATATCAACAGTGAGGTATAATGCATAAAGGGATGGATCTTGATGGCAATCTTTGAAAACTTGTATCTAAAGAGCATGCCCAAAATAATAGGTATTCCAAGTATGGTAATGATCGTTTTGAAAGCACCCCAAAAATCTAAATTGATTTGCCTGAGCATATCATCCGTGGGCCCGTATAAACCTGCCCAAAATGCAAAATTTACAGGTGTAAGAACTATGGCAACAATAGATGCAATGGCTGTCAGCGTAACCGAAAGGGCAATATTACCTCTTGAGACAAGCGACATAAAATTGGAGATATTGCCACCGGGGCACGCAGCTACCATGATCATACCCAGGGCCATGCTGGGGTAGGGTTGAATGATGATGACAATCAGAAAAGTAAGAAATGGTAAAAGAAGAAATTGGCTAAGGAATCCGGCAAGAACACTCCTTGGGCGTGAAATGATCAATTTGAAATCATTTGGAGTAAGATTCAGTGCAACTCCAAACATGATAAAGGCCAGACTTAAGTTGAGAAAGAATATATTTTGCTCACTAAAATTTATGGTGATTTCATCAATGTTGTTCATAAGCCGGCGATATCATTTATAAGGAGGAGCTCAAATTAAGAAAAAATGATTGATTTCTTTTAATCATCTGATTCTCTCAGAAATACAGTCACAATAGAGATCATCCTTAGGATTCAGGACATATTCTTAAATAGATTGTATATATTATCTTAATTATAAAATAAAATGGTAATAAAATAGCTTATTTATTGTAAATATGTTAAAATTGTGCAAATATCTGAACTATAACTACCTTACTCACTCAAATTAATATTTGCGTAAGCAATGCCTAAAGCAGAAGTACCTATCCTGGTAAAGAACGACCCATGGCTATCTCCCTACTCTGAAGATATCAAAGCTCGAATTGAGAGATTCAGGGACCGCAAGAAGTCTATTGAAAAAAAATATGGATCCCTTTCAGCATATGCCACAGCTTATGAAAGGATGGGGCTCAACTATGATCCTGACAAGAAAGGGTGGTGGTACCGTGAATGGGCTCCGGGCGCACAGCAGCTTGCTCTGGTTGGAGATTTCAATGATTGGGATAAAAGTGCCCATCAGCTTAAGAGGAATGATGATGGGATTTGGGAGATTTTCCTTGATCAGAAAAGGACGAACCTCAAGCACATGGATGCCGTGAAGGTGCATGTCACGGATGCGAATGGCATAGAGAGGGACAGGATCCCGGCATATATTCGATATGCCACCCAGGATCCTCAAACTCATGATTTTGTGGGAAGAGCCTGGAACCTTCCCCGGCCCTATAAGTGGTCTGACAAAAAATTTGATCTGAGCGGTATCAATGCCAACCCCTACATCTATGAATGTCACATTGGGATGGCCCAGGAGAAAGAGGGAGTGGGTTCATATACAGAGTTTACCGAGAAGGTATTGCCCAAGATCAAGGAGCAGGGATATAACGTGATACAGTTCATGGCCATTCAGGAGCACCCCTACTATGGCTCATTTGGCTACCACGTCAGCAATTTTTTTGCAGTATCCAGCAGATTCGGGACACCTGATGAATTTAAAGCCCTGGTAGATAAGGCACATCAAATGGGCATAGCAGTGATCATTGACATTGTCCATTCCCATGCGGTAAAAAACATATCCGAAGGGCTCAACAACTTTGACGGTACCGAAGATCAGTATTTTCATCCGGGAGGTAAAGGCAACCATGATCAATGGGATTCCAAACTTTTCAACTATGGTAAAGAGGAAGTCCAGCGATTTCTGTTGTCTAATGTCAAATACTGGATTGAAGAATTTCATGTAGACGGCTATCGCTACGATGGGATTACCTCCATGCTTTATTTTCATCATGGCAACATGGTGAGCTTCGATCACTATGACAAATATTTCAATGATGTGGACTGGGATGTCCTGATGTATCTGCAGCTGGCCAATACGCTGATAAAGGAATTAAAGCCAGGCTCTATTGTGATTGCTGAGGATATGAGCGGCATGCCCGGTCTGTGCCGGCCCGTAAAGGAGGGTGGTTTAGGATTTGATTTCAGGCTGGCCATGGGTATCCCGGATTACTGGATCAAGATACTGAAACATAAGGCAGATGAAGATTGGAATATTTATGAAATGTGGGAGACGCTTACCAACCGAAGATATGGGGAGCGGACCATTGCCTACGCCGAATCCCATGATCAGGCCCTGGTAGGAGATAAATCTTTAGCCTTCTGGCTGATGGATAAGGAAATGTATACCCACATGCATGTGGATACTGATAGTCACATCATCGATCGCGGGATAGCCCTGCACAAGATGATCAGACTGTTTACCCTGGCTTTGGGTGGAGAAGGTTGGCTGAATTTCATTGGGAATGAATTCGGACATCCGGAATGGGTGGATTTTCCGAGGGAAGGTAATAACTGGAGCTATCACTATGCCCGTCGATTGTGGAGTGTGCAGGAAAATCCGGAGCTTAAGTACAAGTATCTGTATCAGTTTGGTAAGGATATGGTATCCTTTGCAAAATCGCATCAGCTGGTGGCATCTTTGCCGGCACAGCAGCTTAACATGGATGAGGCCAACAAAACAATCATTTTCGAACGAAACAACCTGATCTTTGCATTCAACTGGCATCCGACAAATTCAATTCCGGATTATCGGTTCAGGGTGCCCTCAAGTGGTAAATACCAGATCGTGCTGAATTCAGATAAGACAGAATATGGTGGTTTTGGGAGGATTGACGATGAAATGACCTATCCTTCCGTAGCTTTGTTTGGAGAAAATTACCTGAGTGTCTACCTGCCCAGCAGGGTGGCTCTTGTTCTGAAAAAAGTCAAATGAAATGAGCCCCGAAAGCTTTCGGGGCGTATTCCATGCCTGCATGCTGGAGTACATTCCGGCACGCAAGCCTGTGACCGTTAAAAGATAGTAATACACACATGAAAAGATTATTCTCATTCACTTTTATCATTGTTTTAGCGATCAATTTGCAGTCTCAGTCCTTTACCTTCATGACCTACAATATCAGGTATGCCAATCCTGGCGATGGGATCAATGCATGGGATAACAGGAAGGAAGAACTGGCCAATCAGATAGCTTTCTACGAACCGGATATACTGGGTATCCAGGAAGGACTTCCTGACCAGGTTGATTTTCTCGACCAGGCACTGGACGGATACAGTTATTATGGTGTTGGCAGGGATGATGGGAAAAGTAAGGGTGAGTTTAGTGCCGTTTACTATAAGGAAGACAAGTTTAATGTCCGGCAAAAGGAAACTTTCTGGCTTTCACCCACGCCTGACAAACCTTCCAAAGGCTGGGATGCAGCCTTACCCAGGATCTGTACCGCCATTTTATTAGAGGTGAGGGACCAGCCTGGTCAGCTTTTCTGGGTATTTAATACCCATTTTGACCACAGGGGAGATGAAGCCAGATTGCAATCGGTGGATGTGATACTTAATAAGGCAAAATCGCTCAATAAGGAAGGCTATCCAATAATCCTGATGGGTGACCTGAACCTGACACCCGACACGCCACCGATCCAAAAGCTGTTCGGCGCACTTAATGATACCAGAGCGGTGAGCGAGCTGGTCTTTGGTCCGGTGGGTACCTGGAGCACTTTTGATGTTCAAAAAGAACTGGATCGAAGGATCGACTACATTGTCGTGTCGGAAAGTGTGAAAGTTTCCAAATATGCGGTGCTTACGGATAACCGAGACCTGAGGAATTATTCAGACCACCTCCCTGTTTTCGTTGAAGCCAGATTTGAATAGTAAATATTCAGCTTACCTGCTAGTTTTGTGATCATGGATTTTGAAGGATTAAAAAGGGATCTTGAGGGGGAGTTGTATACCGACAGGACTACCCGAAAAGTTTATGCCACCGATGCCTCGGCTTATCGTGAGATTCCGATTGCTGTGGCCATCCCCAAAAATGATTCGGACATCATCAAACTGGTCAATTTTGCTCGCAAAAACAAAACCTCGCTGATCCCAAGAACTGCGGGAACCTCACTTGCAGGTCAGGTAGTCGGAGGAGGGATTGTGGTGGATGTGTCCAAAAACTTCAACAAGATCCTCGAAGTGAATGAGAAAGAGGGCTGGGCGCTGGTCCAGCCGGGCATCGTGCGTGATGACCTGAATCATCAGCTGAGTACCTATGGATACTTTTTCGCTCCGGAAACCTCCACTGCCAACCGGGCCATGGTGGGAGGAATGATCGGGAACAACAGCTGCGGCTCCAATTCCGTGGTTTATGGAAGTACCCGGGAGCACCTGCTGGAGATAAATGCTGTGCTGTCTGATGGATCTTCGGTAGTTTTTAGTGAACTCAACCAATCAGATTATAATAAGAAATTAAAGGAAAGTACTCTTGAGGGTTCATTGTACTCGCAGCTTGACCAGATGCTTTCGGATCAGGAAAATATCAAGGAAATTGAGGCTCAGTATCCCAAATCTTCCATCAACAGAAGGAATACAGGTTATGCCATCGACCTGCTCGCCCGGATGCAGCCTTTTAAGAAAAATGGGCCAAAATTCAATTTTTGCAGCCTGATTGCCGGTTCGGAGGGAACGCTTGCTTTTGTTACCTCTGCAAAGATCAGACTAACCCCCATCCCTTCGCCCCACAAGGTACTCGTCTGTATCCATTGTCATTCCATTGACGAATCCCTGAAAGCCAACCTGGTGGCCCTGCAGCACAATCCATCTGCGGTGGAATTGATGGATCATTACATTTTTGAGGCGACCAAGAGAAACCGGGGACAGGTGGAAAACCGGTTTTTCATTGAAGGTGATCCGCAGGCGATTTTAGTGGCTGAGATCACCAGGGATTCGCAGGAGGAGGCGGATAAGGAGGCAAAAAGCCTCATTGACCAGTTGAAAAAGGAAGGCCTGGGCTATTCTTATCCCACGGTGACCGGAGATGATATCAAAAAGGTCTGGAACCTGAGGAAGGCTGGTCTGGGGCTGCTCTCCAATGTACCCGGTGATGCCAAGCCGGTCCCGGTGATAGAGGATACTGCCGTTCATGTAAATGATCTGCCTGCTTTCATAGCGGAGTTCAACCAGATACTGAAAAAATATGAATTGTTCAGCGTACATTATGCCCATGCAGGTTCCGGAGAATTGCACCTGAGACCGATCATTAATCTCAAAACTTCGGATGGCATCGGGCTGTTTCGAACGATCGCAGAAGAAATTGCCACCCTGGTAAAAAAATACAAAGGTTCCCTGTCCGGCGAGCATGGAGATGGCCGCTTACGGGGCGAGTTTATTCCGCAGATGGTGGGAGCACACAATTACGAATTGCTCAAGGCGCTGAAGAAAGCCTGGGACCCGCAGAATATTTTCAACCCTGGAAAGATCGTGGATACCCAGCCGATGGATACTTTTCTGAGATTTGAGAAAGACCAGGAGATCAAAGAGATCGATACGCTGCTGGATTTTTCCGATACCCTCGGATTTCAAAGAGCTGCCGAGCAGTGCAATGGTTCCGGAGATTGCAGAAAAACTGAGTTGTCCGGCGGAACGATGTGTCCGAGCTACATGGCTACACGCAATGAGCGGGACACCACCCGCGCCCGCGCCAATATCCTTCGTGAGATGATCACCAGGTCTGACAATGGGAATCTGCTGGTCCATGACGAGATCAAAGAAGTGATGGACCTCTGTCTCAGCTGTAAAGGCTGCAAGTCTGAGTGCCCTTCCAACGTGGATCTGGGCAAAATGAAGGCGGAATGGCAGTATCAATATTATTCCGCTAAAGGGATACCACTGAGAAACCGGCTCATTGGAAATTTTTCTTCAGGCATGAAGCTTGCCTCCGCGATACCCTGGGGTTACCGGATGGCTTTTAATACACCTGTTCTGGGAGGGCTGTCCAAAAGGATCATGGGGTTTGCGCCGGACCGGAGTATGCCGGAGATCTCAAAAGTGACATGGAAAAAGTGGATGAAAAGCTTCAGACCCACCGTGGAAAAGCCGATAAAGACGGTTTATCTGTTTGCTGATGAGCTGCTAAATTACAATGAAGCTGAAATAGGGATTACTACAGTAAAGCTGCTGGACCGGCTGGGTTATGAAGTGAAGTTTACGGACCATGTGGACTCAGGCCGTAGCCTGATATCCAAAGGGATGCTTAAACAGGCAAAGGCTTTGTGTGAGCAGAATGTCACCCTGTTCAAAGATCTGATCACCAAAGAGACACCTTTGATCGGAGTAGAGCCTTCAGCCATACTCACCTTCAGGGATGAATACCCGGATATGCTGAGGGGAGAGCAAAAGGAATCAGCGCTTCAGATCGCAAATAACACCTTTATGATCGAGGAGTTTCTGGCCACTGAATTGGAGGCCGGGAATATTAAACAGGATACATTCAGGCATTCTAAGGGACTGATCAAATTGCATGGACATTGCCATCAGAAAGCATTGTCATCACTGGTTCCGACAAAGAAGATCCTGGCAAAACTGACCGGACTGGAGGTGCACCAGATCCCTTCGGGATGCTGTGGCATGGCCGGCTCATTTGGTTTTGAAAAGGAACATTTCAAAGTCTCGATGCAGATTGGTGAGCTGGTTTTATTCCCGACCATCAGGAAGCAGGCGGAGGATGTGATCATCGCTGCACCGGGAACCAGCTGCAGGCATCAGATCCTTGATGGCACCGGCAGGAGAGCCAAACATCCGGTAGAGATCCTCTGGGAGGCACTGGCTTAATTCACTGAAGCCATGATCTTGGAGTTCTCATAATTCAGGATGTCCAGCAAAGCATCTACCAGTTGAACCTTCGGATTAAATGGCATCAGGCTTTCATATTTGCCTTCAATAACTGATCCTGTATCCATGCTGAAGGTCACCGAACCGGCTTTATGGTTATCCCTGCTATTGAACAGGCTAATCTGCATGATGGAATGATCTTCTTCGTCGTTGTATTTGCAGTTCAGCTTCCAGTTTAAATAGCTATTCTTTTCACAGATTTTATTGAGTAAGTTGACCAATGTGATTTCATCCATGGGTTTAATATAAAGATTTCAGGCATTAATCACCAAATTTGTAAGAATGAAGACCAAAAAAGAGATCGTTGACAATTGGTTACCCAGATATACAGGTCAGAAACTTGCGGATTTTGGTCAGTATATTTTACTTACCAACTTCAGTAATTATGTAAATCTGTTTGCCGACTGGCATAAAGTCACCGTTCAGGGGCAGCAAAATCCGATGCAATGTGCGAATGCCGAAGGGATCACAATCATCAATTTCGGAATGGGTTCGGCCAATGCGGCAACGGTGATTGATCTACTCACGGCAATCTCTCCCAAGGCCATCCTGTTTTTAGGAAAATGCGGAGGCATCAAAACAAAAAATGAAGTAGGGGACCTGGTCTTACCGATCGCAGCCATTCGCGGAGAGGGTACCAGTAATGACTATATGCCGCCTGAGGTGCCGGCCTTACCGGCTTTTGCCCTGCAAAAAGCAGTGTCCACCACCATCCGCGATTATGGCCAGGATTATTGGACCGGAACCGTCTACACCACCAATCGAAGGGTATGGGAGCATGACGATAAGTTTAAGAAATACCTGCGTAAGCTCAGAGTGATGGCTATTGATATGGAGACTGCCACCATCTTTTCCGCTGCGTTCAAAAATGAAATGCCGGCAGGTGCGCTGTTACTGGTTTCAGATGTTCCCATGGTGCCGGAGGGAGTGAAAACCGATGAAAGTGACAAAAAAGTAAATGAGCAATTTGTGGAAAGGCACATCAGGATCGGTATTGATTCACTCAAACAGCTGATCAACCATTCGCTGACGGTCAAGCATCTGAAATTTTAATCTGTTGAGCCCAATATGCTCTCTTTAGTCTCAGCAGAGTCGCTCTGAGAGGACTCTGCGTGAAAAAGGATTAATGTAAAATAATATTAAAGCTCCTCAGCCTCTACGGTTTGCACTTCAGGGACCATTCGCTTTAGCAGGTTTTCAATTCCTGCCTTCAATGTGACCATGCTTGAAGGACATCCGCTACAGGCACCCTGGAGCAGAACTTTCACGGTACCTTCGTTAAATGAATCGAAGGTGATCGCACCGCCGTCCATTTCTACTGCGGGTCGGATGTATTCATCAAGGATGCTCTTTATTTTTTGTTCGGTATCTGAATCTGAAGCGTTAAGTTCATGGTCTTCCTTTACATTCTCTTCGGTGAGGATCTGTTTCTTTTCTTCCAGAAAGCTTTTGATGTAATTCTGGATCTCGCTTTTCACCTGGTGCCAGCTTACGTCCTCAGTTTTTGTGACTGTGATGAAATTGCTCATGTAGAAGACCCTTTTCACATACGGGAACTGGAACAGTTCAAGTGCCAGAGGAGCCTCTTTTGCACTTTCTTTATCCGGGAAGTCGCGGCTTACTCCTTCAGGCAGCAACATGAAGTTGACCACAAACTTAAGGGAGTTAGGGTTTGGGTTAGACTCGGTGTATATGTTGATGTTTGGTACCTGTGCTTCTACTGACATGATTCAGATCTTTTTTGTCTCAGTAATAAGTGCAAAGATGGGGGAATAGTTCAAGAATGTGAAAGAATATGTGACCTCTCTGGCACGTGAAGCAATCTCGCGCCAGGGAGAAAGAAGAACTACCTACATGACTCCATCAAATGCGATAGCTTCCTTCCTCAGCGGTTTACTGTTTATTATGTTTATTTCCCGCAGGATCTTATGCTTATAGTGTTTGTAGGACCTGTCTCTTTTTACAGTCATGTTGATACGGTGATTGTATTTTGGATTGATGATTTTTTTGTCTTCAAATTCCTTTTTGACTTGCTCATAGATCGGTGCCATTTCAAATAATTGAAACTTGGAAAGGCTTATTCTGTCAAAGCAATGTTTATTTCTTTTCAGAAATTCGTAGGTAAGTTTTAGATCTTCAGCATTTTCATAGGGATAGCCGATAAACATGGTTGCCCTAAGGCTAACCTGTGCTTCAGAGGTATAATTGATAAATTTTTCAACTCTATCAATTCTTGTACCCTTTTTCATATGATCCAGCAGCCTTTGGGAAGCTGTTTCTAACCCAAAAGAAATCCTTATAAGTCCTGCTTCTTTGGCTTTGCGAATCGATTTTTCATCCAATCCATTTTCCTTTTTTCCATCTACATGTACAGTTGCAAACCATTTTGGAGAATCCACATACTTAGGAAGTTCATTAATTAGTGCATTCCAGACTTTCAGGTGTGAGTTTAGCTTCAGGTCAGAAAAATAAAAAATGTTGGAACTGTTTAGCTTGCTCAATTCTCGTAGCTGCTCAAGAACTTTTGTTTCACTCATGCTGCGAAATGTTCTTCCATTCACATAGGTCACATCGGTACAGAAGTTACATTGGCCCCACTTACAACCACGGCCAGTCATAAATGGAATGATCTTCATCGGGTATTTTTCCCATGGAAAATCGGAGTAATCAGGGATTGGAAGGTCATTTAGATCCTGATAGATATAGTCATTTTTAGGAGACGGTTGCTCCGCTGTAAAGACACCAGGGTATTTTGAGATGCTTTCTCCATTAAAATAACTTGTAATTAGATCTGAGAGAAAGCCATCAACCTCAGCCCCAACGATTGCTTTAACAGACTTAAGCTTTAGCCATTCGGAGGCAATAGATTTGTTGTTGAATCCCGGACCTCCGATAATCATATCAATATTATGATCTTCAAGTAATCCTGATAACTTTCGGCAGACATAGTAATTCTCAAAATAAGTTGAAACCAGTACGAGGTCGGTACTTAGGTCGATCGTTTTAAGAATAGAATCTAGACCTTTTCTTTTTTAAGGTACCTGTTATAAATGAAGGGAGTCTTTTTGGCCAGGGTCATCAACTTTTTGACAATCTCACGATCAGAATTTAATATCAATGACTTCCAGTAATGAGATATATTTTCAATCCGCTCTCTTTTTCTAGCTGTAACTCCCTGGTTAAGTGGACTTAACAGTTCAACTTCAAAATCTGCCTTTCTTAAGTATGCGATGAGGTAGCCTATAGCCAATGTAGGATAATAGGAGAAGTTGTTCAGGTCTATAACGGTGATTTTTTTCATGGCAGGTGATCAGTTGCCTCTAATATAATAAATAGTAGTGAATAACCTTTTGCGTTGCCTAAGAAGACAAAAGATATTCTCTCATAACATTTTTCTCGTCATAGGTCAAATGATTCACGGGCACCAATAAACTCTCCGGCACACGATCCATTCACTTGCCAGAGAGACAAATCGATTAGATTTGGATTGAATGGTTAAGTCGTATGAGAGGGAGACTAATTCAACATATCATCATCCTTGTATTGATTTTTGGTCTCTCTTTTTTGCTATTGACCTATTCCACCGGACAGATCAACATCACCTATGACTCTCAGGAATACCTGCATGCAGCCAGTACCTTCAATAGCTCGGGAAAATTATTGACGAAAGAGGGTGAACCATTTACCAATTGGGCTCCACTGTTTCCTCTGATCCTGTCAGCATTTGGAAGTGATGCGGAGACTTACAGGTATTTCAATTTCCTGGTATACCTGCTTTTTGGGTTCGCAGCCATTTTGTTGATACAAAACTTCATACAAGACAAAAAACTGCAAATCATTTGCTCTATCTGGTTGGCTTTCTCCACACCCATACTCATGCAGTTCAACTTTTTGTGGTCGGAATCACTGTTCATTACCATTTTAACTTTTAAGATCCTCTTTTTGGTGAAATTTCAGGAGACAGCCAACACAGGGTATTATCTTGCCTTGATAGCTCTGGGCGTTTTGCTTTGCCTCCAGAGATATGCCGGTCTCTTCATTGTCCCTGCCTTTGTAATCATGTTGATTGATTTTAAGCTAAAAGGCAGACAATCTTTTGCGAGGGGACTTATTTATGGAATTGTGGCAGCTGGTCCGATACTTATTTGGATGGGTATAAATTATGAGCAAAAGGGCATTGGATTCAGCGCCTTTGCTTCTAATCTTCTGGTAAACTTTTTCCCAAATCTAATTCGCAGTTATTACCAGGATATCTTTTTTTCCTGGTTCCTTCCAAATAGGTTAGTCTTTGGATTAGGTCATTATTATGCTTTTGTATTAATTATTGTCATTATCGTAGCCCGGATAAAAACAACATTCAGATTCACCAGACAACAAATGATCTTGGTTACAATCTCAATAACCTATTTCTTATTCCTCCTGATCATCGATTATTCTGCCCTTAATGATACGGTCAATGATTTCAGCTATTTATCTGACATGGAGCGCTATTTAGCTGTTTTGCATGTGCCTGTGGTATTACTGATATTTAGCCTGTTGGATCAAAAGGTAAGGATCAATCAAAGGACTGTTTTGATCATTTTGATCATCTGGTCCTTATATCCAACAGGCAGAGCAATTAAGAACACCATGGAGTGGAAAAATTACTCCGGCGTACCAGAGTCCCTGAACATTTCGACTGAAATGATTTCCCCACTCAGGCACGCAAGGCATCCCAAACAGACTAAATTGCTTGTTTCAAACACGATGAATTGAATCTAACTGCTGAAAATATTAAATTTCTTAAAGCCCTCTCCAAAAACAATAACAGGGCATGGTTTAATACTAACAAGTCACTGTTCCGACAATATCAGAAGGAGTTCAAAATCTTTCATGACCACCTGAAATTGCTTATGGAGACTCATGATCAGATTGGAAAAAGCAAGGTTTACAGGATCTATCGGGACGTAAGATTTTCCAAAGACAAGCAACCTTACAAAGATCATTGGTCGGGTGGTTTTAGCAGGGCTACCCTGCAACTTAGGGGAGGGTACTATTATCAGATCGCTCCGGGTAAAAGCTTTGCTGCCGGAGGATTTTTCGGTCCGAACAGTCAGGACCTATTGCATATCAGAAAGCAAATTCAGCAAAATGCGGATGAATTTAATGACCTCGTAAACAGTACGCATTTTAAATCCTGGTTTGGAGAGTTGGAAGGCGAAAAGGTAAAGACATCACCTAAAGGATTTTCAAAGGAGGATCCGGCCATTGACCTGATCAGGTATAAACAGTTTTTGGTGTACCATCACTTTACCGATCAGGAAGTAATAGATAGTGGATTTGCAGGAAAGCTGGGTCAGACCTTTCAGGCGATGAGACCATTTTTCGACCTCATGAGTGAGTTTCTGACCACAGATCTTAATGGGGTTAGCCTGATTCGAGACTAGCAATTGTGATCTCACAGGTGTGTTTATGGCACTTTTAGCCTCTCTGTCACGCGATGCAATGCAATCGCGCGCCAGAGAGTTAGAGATGAGGAAACAGAGGCATAATTGGATTGCTTCTCTCATTCATCCTCCTTCAACTCCCCTTCCGAAGAAGCAATGAGTGAAGCTACAGTAGCATCACCGGTCACATTCACTACCGTCCTACACATGTCCAGTATCCGGTCCACTGGAAAGATGATGGCAATCCATGCAGGATTCAATCCAACCGATTGTAGCACAATGATCAGCATCACAAGGCCGGCGCTGGGCACAGCCGCTGTACCAATGGAAGCAAGTGTGGCAGTCAGCACAATGGTAAGTTGTTGACCAAGCGTCAGATCCACCAGGTGCATCTGAGCAAGGAAGACCACAGCTACTGCCTGATAAAGCGATGTCCCATCCATGTTGATGGTAGCACCAATGGGCAGCACAAAACTGGCCACATTATTAGGGACCCCCATTTCTTCCACACATTCCATCGTCACGGGCAAGGTGGCTGCACTGGAGCTGGTAGAAAACGCCAGGAACTGCGCCGGGCTCACATGCCTGAAAAAACGCTTGTAGTGGATCTTTTTAATAAAGATGGTCGCAATGACCGGGTAAAAGAGGAAGATCATGATCGCAAGTCCGATGAATACAACAAGTGAGTAGGATCCCAGTCCTTTAAAAATTTCGAATACTTCTGCCGGTGTATCTGCCATTTTTGCTATCACCCCAGCCAGCAAGGCAAAAACAAAGAAAGGGGCAACAGCCATCACATACTCAACCATCTTAAGGAAGACAGCATTGATGCCGTTGACAAGATCAACGACAGGTCCCACGGTTTTCCGGGGGAGAATGGCGAGCATGATGCCAAAAAAGATGGCAAAGAAGATCACCTGCAGCATATCCGTATTGGTGGAAAGCGCCCCGAAAATATTTTCCGGAACCATATCCACCAGGGGCTGCAAAGGACTGGACTCCTCCGTTTGTTTGGCCGACTGCATAGTACTCTCTACTTTACTGTCCGTTTGTCCTCTTGACGGATCGTTGGAGATCTCCGCTACCAGGTCAGCATATTGCGGATCATTTAAGAAGTCTTTGTTGTCTTTGGGTTTTACGCCGGTTGTTTCTTCCACCCATAACTCATAGGAGATCCTGTTTTTAATCCTCTGCTGATCATCAATCGTGGCCCCGGGCTTGATCAGGTTTACCAGCCCAAGTCCGACGGTCACAGCAAACACTGTGGTCAGGATATAAATAGAGATAGTCTTGAATCCCATCCTGCCCAGTTTGCTGACATCGGAAAGACCTGAAATGCCGCTGATGATCGAGAATAATACCAGTGGCACAGCAATGAATTTCAGCAACCGGATGAAAATGGTGCCAAAAGGATCGATCCAGTTGATGGTAAAGCTGTTCCATCCAAGTGCACTGGAAAGAAACGCCCAGCAAATCCCCAGGATCAGACCTATGATGATCTTTATATGCAGAGGAAGTTTTTTCACAGGGGCGCTAATTTATTCGTTCTCGCCAATAAATAGAAATCAGCGATCACTAACGCCGCCATGGCTTCCACAATGGGTACGGCCCTTGGCACTACGCATGGGTCATGTCTTCCCTTACCGGATACTTTTACAGCCTTACCTTCTTTGTCTACGCTGTCCTGATCCTGCATGATAGTGGCAACCGGTTTAAAGGCCACATTAAAATAAATATCTTCTCCATTGGAAATTCCGCCCTGGACTCCTCCGCTGTGATTGGATCTGGTCCTGATCCGGTTTCCTTCCTTATAAAATTCATCATTGTGCTCAGAACCTTTCATCCTGATCCCTTCAAAGCCGCTTCCGTATTCGAAGCCCTTCACGGCATTGATCCCAAGCATCGCATGCCCCAGTGCGGCATGGAGTTTGTCAAAAACAGGTTCCCCCAGTCCAACAGGTACCCCTTTGATCACGCCTGTCACCACTCCGCCAACTGTATCCTGTTTTTTCCTTATCTCATCGATGTAGTCGTACATCTTTTTGGCCATGATCTCATCCGGGCATCTCACCTCATTGCTTTCTGTCCTGGAAAGATCCAGCTCAGTATAAGGTTTTTCCAGTTTAAGTTCTCCTACCTGCGAAACATAAGCATGAAAGGAGATTCCCGCTTCTTTAAGCATCAGCCTGGCGATGGCTCCGGCCGCCACGCGCACGGCCGTTTCCCTCGCTGAGCTTCGGCCACCCCCCCGATAGTCTCGGTTGCCGTACTTGGCTTCGTAGGTATAATCAGCATGTGAAGGACGGAACTTATCTGCGATATGGCTGTAATCCTTGCTCTTCTGGTCTTTGTTGCGGATCAGCAAACCAATGGAGGTGCCGGTACTTTTTCCTTCAAAGACTCCTGACAGGATCTCTACTTCATCTTCTTCCTTTCGCTGGGTGGTGATCCTGGACTGGCCTGGCTTCCTGCGCTGCAGCTCAGACCTGATGTAGGACTCATCGATGGGAACGCCTGCAGGACACCCATCAAGCACCGCGCCAATAGCTGGACCATGGGATTCTCCGAAGGTAGTGATACTAAATAATTTACCAAATGTGTTACTCATGAATTGTTACTTGCGGAACATGATAATACCGGTTAAAACTAGTATAACCAGTGCAAAGATGTTCGCAAATATCTGAAGGAATGACCCTTTTTCAAGTGAATCAAGTTGATTATCCTGAAATTCTATGGCATTATAAAAAGCACCAAGATCCGTGGACTGGATGTATTCGTTTTTTCTGCTTTCCCCAGTCACCGTCAGCTGCTGCCTGGACTTCAGTGTATCGTAGGATTCCTTTTCGGGATTAAAGAAGATCCATTGAAAATAATCGCCCAGCTCGAACGTGCCAGGCTCGTTGGGTATACCATAGTAGCTAAAGGACTTGGTTCCCTTTACCCTGCCGGCGGACCTCGTGATATTTTGTTGGGTATTGGGATCATAAAAGTCAAAATCGCTGGTGTTTGGCAGGATTGGCTTTTCGATGGCGCTGATATTCCCTTCCCCAATGATGTTGAATGAATAGTTGAAGCTTTCACCGGTTTTCAGATCCCTGGAGCTGATCTTCTCGGCCAGCTGATAATTCCCGATGGCCACCTGTGCTTTCAATGGATGGGGTGGCAGATCTTTTACCCTGATCACTTTCGGCCTGGAATAAAAAGTTTCAAAATCTTCCTGTCTGTTCCTGCCGAAGAACGAAGGGTTTTTGGCCACGCGGTATTTGATCAGCTTCAGGCCAATGGAAGGGAAACTGATGTCTTCCTTGTTGAGCGGGTAGTAGGCGGCCTGATAGATCTTGTACTGTGTGTAATCTTTATTGTTGATGGTGATGGGCTCTCCGCTGATGTTGTCAATATTAAAATTCTCTTCCCAGCATGTACCCGGCTTGATCTCTTTCACGATGTCGGTGATCTGTTTTCCCAGGTCATAGAACCTGAGTTCCGCCCGGTTTTCTTCCGATACATAAAACGCCAGCGTCGTGGTAAATCCTTCTCCCACATATACTTCCGTCTTGTCGGTGCTAAGTGCCAGAAAAGCATTGGCTTCAATGTCTACAAATTCTGAAGGCTGCCTGCGTCTTCCAAAAAAGTCATCGAAAGGGTCGTAGGCGTTGTTATTACCCCGTTGTTGTTGATTTGGCGGTGCCACCTTAATGGTTTTGCCCTGTGACTGAATGGTTTTTCCATTGACCACCATTTCGAATGGCGGGATCACAATGGTACCTTCCCGGGTCGCCTGATAGTTTTGGATGATCGATTGCTTGGAGGTCATCTGACCATTGATGAAGCTGGTGGAGGTAGAGGAGGATGTCCCTCTTTTTACCAGCCCCTCAATTTCCGGGAACGGGCTGTAATTTTGCAATCTTTCATTTTCTACCGTAAGTGTGATCGTAAATAGCTGATTAATAGCAATTTCGTCAGTATCATATTCGATCTGAATGTTTTGCGCAATTGAAATATTGGCAAAAATCAAGAAAACCAGACAACCTAATATTTTCGACTTCGTAAAAATCATGGTATGTTCTTACAAGGGTTGTAAATGTGAAAAATTACCTTGATGCAAAGGTAAAAATTGTTTAACTTAGGATTAAGCAGTTTCTCACAGGAGAACGTCAAATTTGCTTCATGAAGAGAATTCTTTAACAAAATTTTAGATTTATGTTAGAGTATTTTAAAACCATCTTGGCTAAAGTAAGTTTTGATCGGTGGTTATTTGAAAAGGAACTCCTTAAAGCGATCCGGTCGCTTGTCCCTCCGGAGCTAGCCAAGCTAAAAGAGTGGTGTCTTGAACAGTACGGGCACATGTATGGGGCCATCATCAGCAGATGCTTCGCTACCAGGGTAATCTAGCGTTGATCTTTTGTTGTGTGATTTTTCCCTCTACCTGAGAATCAGTACAGAAGTGAGAAAACTTCATGTATGCTTCTTTCGTTGCTTTCCTCAACGAGCTCAAAGAAATCTCCTTTATTTACTTTTCCCTGCTTAATGATCCGAACATAGGTGCCGGGATGCCCGAATGCGATAAACTCCTTAAGTATCTTCTGATTTCCAAACTTAACACCCAGCTTGTAGCACGGCTGGCGGGGTTGCGAGATTTGTACCAAGGCCTCTCCAAGCATATACTTGCTGCCTACATTCAGCCTGGACTCATCTAAACCGGAAACGGTTACATTCTCTCCAAACATTCCATATTCCCAATTCAGCTGAGGATATAAATCCTTCCAGTAATCGTAATAATCCAGGGAATAAAGGTAGCATGCTTTGTCAGGACCACCATGATATCTCCTGTCTGCCACGGTGTCGTCTTTTACAGTTTCAGGATCCAGCCAGATGGGATGATCCACCGGCTTTTTATAAATGCCGGTCGTTACCGCTCTACCGTTCCATTGGATAGTAACGGGTTTGCTTATATTGACTGATATGACTTTCATTTTTTTCTTTAATTTAATGGTCAGACTGCCTGCTTGTCCGGCTCCTCATGTTATTCATCAGTCCGTTAGGTGAATATATCTGGTTTTCCTTACAGTTTATAGAAAATACGTGACAGACCGAAGATCAATACCTTATAAAAGACTAACTTTATCCTACGATTAAGCGAATGAGCGATATTAAGAACCAGCTTGTTTACAAATTCTATAAACAAGCGTAAAATGGCAGACCAAAGTGAAGAAAAATGGGAGGGCATAAAGGGCTTCTCCAACTACGAGATCTCCAACAAAGGCAGGATCAGAAGCAAAACCCGTAAAAGCTGGCATAAAGGAAGTCAGGTTTACATGAAGATCAAGGGAAAGCTGATGAAGCAACGTTGGAACAAAACCTGCAAATGTTATTTTCTGGACCTTATTGATGACGAGAAGAAACGAAGAACGGTTTATCCTCATAAGGAAACGGCGATAGCTTTTGTAAAGAATCCGGATCCTTCAAATCTGAATATGATCATTCATGAGGACAACAACCCCAGAAACAACAAAGCGGATAACCTGAAGTGGGTTTCTGCCTCTGATCACATGAAATGGCAGTTTGAAGTAGGTAACAAAAACAACTACAAAGTGTGGAAAACTCGCAAAAAGCGATATAAAAACGGATTTA
Organism: Cyclobacteriaceae bacterium; assembly: GCA_965243485.1. GTDB lineage: Bacteria > Bacteroidota > Bacteroidia > Cytophagales > Cyclobacteriaceae > UBA7330. The sequence goes on from CBDEVP010000001.1 coordinate 1,550,114, forward strand.
AGCCGGGTACAGTGCTGCCAGGCAGACCCAAAAAGGTAAAAACTGAAGCATAAAAAAAGGCTCCGTAAAGGGGCCTTTTTTGTTGATGTTTATTTGAAGGTAAAAGTCTTAAGCTTCTGCAGCAGGGTCTATATGAACATAGGATCTGTTCTGTCTACCCTTTTGAAAACGGACGGTGCCATCTATCAGGGCAAACAACGTGTGATCTTTCCCAATCCCTACATTGTCACCAGGATGATGTTTGGTTCCTCTTTGTCTCACAATGATGTTGCCGGCAATGGCTGACTGCCCGCCATATATTTTCACACCAAGTCTTTTGCTTTCGGATTCTCTACCGTTCTTCGAACTACCTACACCTTTTTTATGTGCCATGGATGTTTAGTTTTTAATGTCCTGGATGAGTACTTTGGAGTATTGCTGTCTGTGACCATTCTTCACCTTATATCCTTTTCTTCTTTTCTTTTTGAAAACGGTCACCTTGTCATCTTTCACATGCTCCAGAATTTTGCCGGATACTTTAGCTCCCTTCACTGTTGGGGTTCCAACGTTCACCTTGCCGTCATTATCAACAAGCAGGACCTGATCGAAGTCGATCTTTGAACCTTCTTTTCCTTCAAGCAAAGGGGCGTACACAAACTGGTCTTTTTCCACTTTGAATTGTTTCCCGGCTATATCTACAATCGCGTACATTTATTTCAGATTTTGAAAAGGACTGCAAAGATATCAGAAAGGGTGATATTATCAAATATTGTTACCGCTTAATGATAAGGTAATTTTTTTTTCACATTTTTTTAATTTTTTTCGTGCCCCTTTCTATGCGATATAGATGAAAGTTCTAATTACATGCGGTCAATATAAGGCACTTTTTCACAGCAAGTTATGTTGTATTTTGACTAAAGGCAGGGATCAAACCAAGAGACAAACGAACGTTTGATTTTTCGTATCCTTTTTTACACATTTGTAAACACGGTCGCGAAAAAATAAACCACTTTTCGAACGGGGCTGTATCCCAAATCTTAGCAAATTGCTCGGAAACCACGATTTCACGGTCGTGGGATTATTTATTTTGCGCTTGTGGATAACCTGTTCAGACTGTTGATAACTTTATTAGTAACTAAAAATGATGGTGGAAATCAAGTGAACAATTAAAACTTATCAATAAAAATGACTCAAGAAGAACCTATACTCAAAGAGAACAAAGACCGATTTGTATTATTCCCCATCCAGCAAAACGATATCTGGCAGTTTTACAAGAAGGCAGAGGCCAGCTTCTGGACGGCTGAGGAGATAGATCTGAGTCAGGATTTGAAAGACTGGGCCAATCTTAACGACGGAGAGCGACATTTCATCAAACATGTCCTGGCTTTTTTCGCTGCGAGTGACGGGATCGTAAATGAAAACCTGGCGGAAAATTTTGTGGCAGAGGTGCAGTATACAGAGGCAAAGTTCTTCTATGGGTTCCAGATAGCCATTGAAAATATCCATTCGGAGACCTACTCCTTATTAATAGATACTTACGTAAAGGAGCCTAAGGAAAAGGACAGACTTTTCCACGCCATCGAAACCATGGACTGTGTGAAGAAAAAGGCAGACTGGGCCCTGCGATGGATCGATGAGGGAAGCTTTGCAGAGCGACTGATCGCCTTTGCGGCGGTGGAAGGCATTTTCTTCTCAGGAAGCTTTTGCTCTATCTTCTGGCTGAAAAAGAGAGGACTGATGCCAGGATTAAGCTTTTCCAATGAGCTCATCTCACGTGATGAGGGACTTCACTGTGATTTTGCATGCCTGCTCTACAACAATCACCTTGTGAATAAGTTGCCAAAAGAAAAGGTGACAAAGATCATTGAGGATGCTGTGGAGATTGAAAAGGAATTTGTTACGGATGCGCTTCCGGTAAAACTGATCGGAATGAACGCAGACCTGATGTGTCAATATATAGAGTTTGTTGCTGACCGGCTACTGGATGAGCTTGGATGTCCTAAATCCTATAACTCCAGCAACCCGTTCGATTTCATGGAAATGATCTCCCTTCAGGGTAAGACCAATTTCTTTGAAAAACGAGTAGGGGAATACCAGAAAGCCGGTGTACTGAACGCAGAAAAAGAAAAAGAAAAGCCTAAGTTTAGCTTAGACGAAGATTTTTAATATGAACTTCTTATTCATCATTAATCACCCAAATGCCTTATGCTAGTAATTAAAAGAGACGGGCGCAGAGAGTCTGTAAAATTTGATAAGATCACAGCACGGATCGAAAAGCTGTGTTATGGTTTGAATCCGGACTATGTGGAGCCGGTTGAGATTGCCAAGAAGGTCATTGACGGACTGTATGATGGTGTTACTACCATAGAGCTGGATAATCTCGCTGCAGAGATCGCTGCCACGATGACCACCCGTCACCCGGATTTTGCCAAGCTGGCCGCGAGGATCTCCATTTCCAACCTGCACAAGGTCACTGAGAAGTCTTTTTCAAACACCATGAAAAGGCTTTACACTTATGTAAATCCCAAGACCGGCGAAAATGCAGCCCTGATCTCAAAAGAAGTTTACGGGATCATTCGCGCCAATGCCAAGAAGCTGGATGAAGCGATTGATTACAACAGGGATTATAACTACGATTACTTCGGGTTTAAAACCCTGGAGCGCTCGTACCTGATGAAGCTGGATGGCAAGATCGTGGAGCGCCCGCAGCACATGCTGATGAGGGTTTCTGTAGGTATCCACAAGGATGATATTGATGCAGCCATCGAGACGTATAACCTGATGTCTGAGAAGTGGTTTACACATGCCACACCTACCTTATTCAATGCGGGTACGCCCAAGCCACAGCTTTCTTCCTGCTTCCTGCTTTCCATGCAGGACGACAGCATCGATGGTATCTATGATACCCTGAAGCAATGTGCGAAAATCTCGCAGTCTGCCGGTGGTATTGGTTTGAGCATTCACAATGTAAGAGCCACGGGCGCTTATATCAAGGGAACGAATGGTACTTCGAACGGTATCATCCCGATGCTTCGAAACTATGACATGACCGCCAGGTATGTGGATCAGGGAGGAGGAAAACGTAAAGGAAGCTTTGCCATCTACCTTGAACCATGGCATGCTGACATCTTTGAATTCCTTCAGCTCAAGAAAAACCATGGCAAGGAAGAGCTGAGAGCCAGAGACCTTTTCTACGCGATGTGGATCCCGGACCTCTTCATGAAGCGGGTAGAAGAGAATGGCAACTGGTCGCTGTTCAGCCCGGATGAGGCTCCCAATCTATACGACACCTATGGCGATGAGTTTGAAAAACTATATGAAAAATATGAGAGTGAGGGCAGGGCAAGAAATACGGTAAAGGCTCAGGACCTTTGGTTTGAGATCCTGGAATCTCAGATCGAGACCGGTACTCCGTATATCCTGTATAAGGACCATGCCAACAGGAAGTCTAACCAGAAGAATTTGGGCACCATCCGATCCAGCAATCTCTGCACGGAGATCATGGAGTATACTTCCAAAGATGAGGTTGCTGTATGTAACCTGGCGTCCATTTCACTACCCAAGTTTGTGAAAGAGGACGGCACCTATGATCACCAGAAGCTCTATGAGATCACCAAGGTGGTGACCAGGAATCTGAACCGGGTGATCGACGTCAATTATTACCCCATTCCGGAGGCGAAGTACTCCAATCTGCGACACCGGCCCATTGGTATCGGGGTGCAGGGCCTGGCGGATGCCTTTGCCCTAATGAGGATGCCATTCGAGTCGGAGGAAGCCAAACAGCTTAATAAAGAAATCTTCGAGACCATCTATTTTGCTTCCATGGAAACTTCGATGGAAATGGCGATGAAGGATGGTCCTTACGAGACCTTCAAGGGTTCACCCGTTTCCAAAGGGATCTTCCAGTTTGACATGTGGGGGGTCACCCCTGACTCCGGAAGGTGGGATTGGTTTGACCTGAAGCAAAAGGTAAGAAAGCATGGGGTAAGAAATTCCCTGCTGCTGGCTCCGATGCCTACGGCGTCTACTTCGCAGATCCTGGGTAATAATGAATGCTTCGAGCCATTCACTTCCAACCTGTACGTGAGGAGAGTATTGTCGGGAGAATTCATCGTGGCCAACAAATACATGTTGCGGGACCTGATCAGGCTGGGACTATGGAATGAAGATATGATGAACAAGATCAAGCTTCATAACGGGTCCATTCAGGAGATTGACGAGATCCCGCAGGACATCAAAGATCTGTATAAGACCGTGTGGGAGATATCACAGAAAGCCATCATTGATATGTCTGCTGATCGGGGCGCTTTCATCTGTCAGAGCCAGAGCCTGAATATCCATTTGATGGATGCCAACTTTGGTAAGATGACCTCTATGCACTTTTATGCGTGGAAGAAGGGTCTGAAGACTGGCATGTATTACCTGAGGACCAAGGCAGCTACAGATGCAATCAAGTTCACAGTGACGAAAGATAAGAAGGAACAACCGCAGCAGGCTGTGCAGCAACCGGTCGGACAGGCTGCCGGAGCAAGCGCCGGTACTATACAGGATACCCGAACGAAGACGGCAGCTGAGATAGAGGCTGAAAAGCAACAAAATCAGTCTGCCATGCAGTGTTCGCTGGACGATCCTGAAGGCTGCGAGATGTGTGGAAGTTAAGTTTTTTTAGTCGATAATGTAATCAATAGAGCCCCGCTGGTCGGGGCTTTTTTGTATTACCATTCTGCGATCAGGATAGTCACCAGGCAGGCTTTGGTGGGATTTGCATTTTTTAAGTCTTTCATCAAAAAGTATCTATCAGTTTGGATTTTACGAGACGGAGTTAAAGCGAATGACTTCAGGCTGTAACCTCAAACCGAATTCTTTTCAGGATCTTCAATTCATCCATACTTTTTATTAACTTATAGATCAATTGGCAGGCAGGCGTTTTATTCTGTGGTTCATTTGCAATGTTCAATCCTACTTAGATGAAAGACAAAGACAACAAAGACCGAAGAAAATTCTTACAGACCCTGGCCGGGCTCACGGCCGGGGTGATGGTACCCTTTTCCTGCAAGCCCAATTCAGGGCAGCAGGCTGCCGGAAATGCCCCGGCTACACTGGCAGGTTTTGAGGAGGTCTCCTCCCTGGCTCCGGTCCGTGACCGGCTGGGAGAACTGCTACCCCAGCGTACGTTTGGCAAGACCGGTGAGACCGTAACCATGCTCGGACTGGGCGGAGCCCATATTGCACGGATGAGTGAGTCGGAGGCCCACAAAACCATAGAAACCGCCCTGGCAGGTGGCGTCCGCTTTTTTGACAATGCGGAACAATATGGCAACGGTCTGGCCGAAACACGTTATGGCATGTTCCTCACCCCGGAATACCGGGACATCGCCTACATCATGACCAAAACCCGTGCGACGAATGCCAGGGTGGCCCGCCAGCACCTGGAAGATTCGCTCCGGCGGATGAAAACCGATTATATCGACCTCTGGCAGATCCATTCCATTACCAGCCCCGGTGATGTGGATAGCCGGCTGGAGAATGGTGTGCTGGATGTGGTGCTCAGGGCGAAGGAGGAGGGAAAGATCCGTCATTTTGGATTTACCGGGCATACCGATTACCGGGCTCACCAGCGCATGTTGGAATTGAAGTCCGACGTGATGCAAACCTGTCAGATGCCCATCAATGCATTCGATCCCAATTACAAAAGCTTCATCAATAATGTATTACCAAGGCTGGTGGAGGCTAATGTTGCCCCGATAGCCATGAAAACCCTCGCTAACGGCGGATTTTTCGGAGGAACGTCTCATTTCAATGCCGGCGATAAACCACGGATTGTGCCGAATGCATTGAGTGTGCAGGAAGCCATTCATTTTGTCTGGTCATTGCCGGTAAGCGTGCTGGTGACCGGACCCGATCATGCCGAAATGATGCAGGAAAAGATTGATCTGGCTAAATCCTTCAAGTCCATCAGCGAAGAGGATCGACAGGCGCTGGTGGCGCGGGTAGCTGACTTCGACGGTAGCCAGGTAGAGTATTACAAGGCCTAAAAGCGTACTGAGATGGTTGATTATCCAATTTGGTTACAGGTTACTAAGTAGTATCTTATTTGGGCACCTGTTTTTTCCCTGCCTTCTTTTGCGCGCTTTTTCTACCTGCACCTTCCCTGATCCTGATGCCCTTTTGTAAGGCCAGGTTATTGGGATAATTGACCACATCTCCGTCCTCTGCTTTGATCACCATGGTAAAAAGGTTAAGATCCATGACCTCACCCTCAACAGAATTGTCCCCATCCATGATCCTGATTCTGGAACCTATCCGGTAAGGAAAGTAAAGGAATAATATAACCGCTGCAGTCACATTGCTCAGGATGGACCAGGCAGCAAACAGGGCAACGCCAGCTACGGTAAAAAAGGATAGGAAATAAACTGAGAAGCCCTGAAAAGTAATGTCCCAGATCAATCCCAGCACCAACAGACAGAAAATAAAAATGATAAAATTGAAGTACTTGATCGTATAAGCCACCCGCGGCAGGGAGATGTCCTTTTTACGACCATACTTGTGAATAATCCGGGAAGAAACTTTTCTGCTTAAGAGGAAAAATAAGATCAGACCGGCGGTTAAAAATATTTGTGTTCCGTAATCAAAATACGGATCGAAATCATTAAAAAAATTCATGGGGCAAAATTAGAAGGAGTTTCCAATTTTGCCCCATTGATCTTATTGATTCACCTCAACTTCATCAAGATTGATGAATTCGATAGTGTGATCTTTGCTTAACGTGACACCGATCACGGCATCTTTCTGGATATTCCCACTCAGGATCTGCTTTGAAAGCTCATTGAGGATCTCTCTTTGCAACACTCTTTTCAGTGGTCTGGCGCCGAATTGAGGATCAAATCCGACCTTACCCAGATGCTCCAGCACCTTGTCATCTGCCTCGATCTTGATACCATTTTCTTCCAGTCTTTTTTGGATCAGCTTAAACTGGATACCCACGATCTTTTTCAGGTCTTCCCTGCTCAGTGGTCGGAACATGATCGTTTCGTCGATCCTGTTGAGGAATTCCGGTCGCACAGACTTTTTAAGTAGTTCAAAAACCTGACGTTTCGAGTCTTCAATGACCTCTTCCTGGTTCCATTCTTCCATCTTTTCAAAATTCTCCTGGATCAAAGTGGAGCCGATATTGGTGGTCATGATGATGATCGTGTTCTTGAAGTTCGCGACACGACCTTTGTTGTCAGTCAATCGACCATCGTCCAGCACCTGAAGTAAAATGTTAAAGACATCCGGATGAGCCTTTTCAATCTCATCCAGCAGGATTACACTGTAGGGTTTTCTTCTCACCGCTTCGGTCAGCTGCCCGCCCTCATCATAACCTATGTATCCCGGAGGCGCTCCGATCAACCGGCTGACTGCATGCCTTTCCTGGTATTCGGACATATCGATCCGTACCATGGCATTTTCATCGTTAAACAGATACTCAGCCAGTGCTTTGGCCAACTCGGTCTTACCTACCCCGGTAGTACCCAGGAAGATGAAAGAGCCAATGGGCCGCTTGGGGTCGTGTAATCCGGCCCGGCTTCTTCGTACGGCATCCGATACCGCTGCGATCGCTTCTTTCTGGCCGGCCACTCGTTTGCCCAGTTCAGCTTCAAGGTGTAGCAGCTTTTCACGGTCAGACTGTAGCATTCTGGAGACCGGGACACCGGTCCACTTGGCCACAACTTCCGCAATGTCTTCAGCGTCTACTTCCTCTTTCAGGAGAGATTTCTCTCCCTGCATCTCGGCCAGCTGCTTCTTATAATCTTCCAGCTTTTTCTCCGACTCAACGATCTTGCCATACCTTATCTCCGCAACTTTCCCGAAGTCGCCGGCCCGCTCGGCCTGCTCGGCTTCGACCTTATACTGCTCGATATTTTCCTTTTCCTCACGAAGCCCCTGGATTACGCCTTTCTCATTTTCCCACTTCGCTTTCAGGTCATTTCTTTTCCCTGTCAGATCAGCAATTTCTTTGCTGAGTTCCACCTCCTTGGCCTTATCTTTTTCTCTCCGGATCGCTTCACGCTCGATCTCCAGCTGCATGATCCTTCTGTTTAGCTCATCCAGCTCTTCAGGCAATGAATCGATTTCAATCCTGAGCTTGGATGCAGCTTCATCCATCAGGTCGATGGCTTTGTCCGGCAAAAACCGGTCAGAGATGTAACGATTCGAAAGTTCCACCGCAGCGATGACAGCATCGTCTTTGACGCGCACACCATGGTGAACCTCATATTTATCTTTGATACCCCTCAGGATACTGATCGCATCCTGTACATCAGGCTCATCGATGATCACTGCCTGGAATCTTCTTTCCAGCGCTTTATCCTTTTCAATATATTTTTGATATTCCTTCAACGTGGTCGCACCGATGGCATGGAGCTCTCCCCTGGACAGTGCGGGCTTCAGCAGGTTAGCCGCATCCATGGCCCCTTCGCCGCCGCTTCCGGCCCCAATCAGCGTATGGATCTCATCTATGAACAGGATGATCTCACCCTCACTGTCTGTGACTTCTTTAATTACAGCCTTAAGTCTTTCCTCAAATTCACCTTTATACTTTGCGCCGGCTACCAGCAATCCCATGTCAAGGGAAATAATGATCTTGGACTTCAGGTTTTCCGGCACGTCTCCGTCTACGATACGCTGCGCCAGGCCCTCTACGATCGCTGTCTTACCCACACCAGGTTCACCCAGCAGGATCGGATTGTTTTTTGTTCTCCTGGCAAGGATCTGAAGCACCCTTCTGATCTCATCATCCCGGCCGATGACCGGATCGATTTTACCTTTTTTGGCAAGTTCATTCAGGTTTTTGGAATACCTCTCAAGCGAGCGGTACTTGGATTCCGCATTCGGATCAGTCACTTTTTCTCCTCCCCTCAGTTCTTTGATGGCTTTGATCAGCTCCTTTTCCACAAATCCGGCATCCTTCAGGATTTGCGCCGTTTTATCATCACCTGCCAGCAAACCCAGAATGATATGTTCAACAGCCACATATTCATCACCGAAAGCTTTTAGTTGCTTTTCGGCCCTTTGCAAGGCTGCCGCAGCCTGATTTGAAAGATAGGGTTGCCCCCCGGAAACTTTCGGATAAGTTTTGATCAGCTCATCCAGTTTGGTTTCCATGCTGGCCCTGTTTGTCCCCGTCTTTTTGAGCAGGAAGGAGATCAGGTTTTCATCCGATTGCAGGATCGCCCGCATCAGATGACCTGTCTCGATCACCTGCTGACCATTTCCGCTGGCCAGTTCAGTGGCTTTTTGTATAGCCTCCTGAGATTTTATGGTATAATTGTTAAAGTTCATTTTTCCTTTCTCTTCTTCTGTGATTGGATCAAATCAAAAGCCAAAGTGGATATCTTCCTTTATTACGCCTAAATGGCATATAATTTACAAAAGCAGGCGGACATTTGCTGTCAAAATGGCATGGAGTAAAAGATGTTTGCTTAGTCCGGATGAGCATTTTAGATTTAATGCAATTTCCAAAAACATCCCATACAGATGAAATCAAACACCAGGAGCGGAATCCGGCAGGAACGAATTGCAAGGCGAGGATTTTTAAGAAAGGCCGGAGCTATGTCTGCGCTGGCTACGGCCGGACTGTCATCCTGTGTTACCCACACCGAAAAGAAAGCGCAGGGTCCTTACATCAATTTCAACAATACCTACCGGTGGAAAATGACCACTACCTGGCCGCCGAATTTTCCGATCACCGGTGAGGGTTGTAAGCTGCTGGCTGACTGGGTAAAGAAGATGTCTGGAGGCAGGATGGAGATCATTGTGTATGGAGCAGGGGAGCTGATACCGGCCCTGGAGGGATTTGATGCGGTAAGCAGTGGCGCGATAGAAATGAATCACGGAGCGGCCTATTACTGGGCCGGCAAATTACCTGTGGCACCTTTTTTCACCACCGTGCCCTTTGGCATGAATGCCCAACAGATGATGGCCTGGATGACCATTGGCGGAGGACAGGAGCTTTGGGATGAGGCCTATGCACCATTCAACCTGATGGGGAGAATGGCAGGAAATACCGGATTTCAGATGGGCGGGTGGTTCAATAGGGAGATCAATACCTTATCGGATCTTAATGGTCTGAAGATGAGGATCCCGGGACTGGGAGGAAAAGTGTTTGCCAAAGCTGGGGGTACGCCGGTACTGGTTTCAGGTGGTGAACTTTATACTAACCTGGAGAGAGGGGTCATTGACGCTACGGAGTGGATAGGCCCTTATCATGATTATTTGCTGGGGTTGCATCAGGTGGCAAAATATTACTACTATCCCGGCTGGCATGAGACGAATGCAGTGCTTGAATTATTGATCAATAAGGAAAAATTTAATGAGCTGCCCTCGGATCTGCAGGAGATCATTCATACAGCGTGTAGCAGGTCCAATAATTGGATCATGTCCCAATTCAATTATCAGAATGGTGTTTACCTCAAAAAAATCCGGGAGGTTGAAAGCGTATCCATCCATCGGTTTCCACTGGAGGTCCTGGAAGGCCTGCAAAAAGCTTCCGAAGAAACACTGGCTGAGCTGGCGGCCGGGGATGCACAAACACAGAAGGTCTATTCAGCTTATAATGACTTCAGGAAAGACATCAGCGCCTACATGGATATCAGCGAAAAGATCTTTTACGAGCAGATGAATTAATACTTCTTCACGCTGGGGTCCACATCGTCAGACCAGGCAAGGATCCCTCCCTTCAGGTTGTAAAGGTCTGAAAAGCCCTGCTGTTCAAGATATTGTATGGCGTTGGCGCTTCTTGCACCGCTACGGCAATAAACCACCACCTTCTTATCTTTTGCGATCTTGTCAAGGCTTTGCGGAATGGTGTTCAGCGGGATCAGCTCACCTCCGATATTGGTAAAATCAAATTCCTTTTGCTCACGGACATCCACAAGCTGAAAATCCTCTTTTGCATCCATGAGTGCTTTGAGTTCTTTGGCTGTTATTTCGTTCATAGCTTATTTATATAATTCGAAAATAAGTCAAATTGTTCACTTGGCAGCAGCCAGTGAAGGCAGGTAGCTGACAATTTCCGGATACAGGATCAATAAGGCCAAAAAGATCACCTGGATGATCACAAAGGGGATGACCCCCTGATATAAATGTACCGTTTTTACCTCTGGCGGTGCTACACCTTTCAAAAAGAACAAGGCAAAACCAAAGGGAGGTGTCAGGAATGAAGTCTGCAGATTGATGGCCAGCAGGATGCCGATCCAGATCAGGTCAATGCCCATGGCTACAAAGATGGGAGCGACGACCGGAACAATGATAAATACGATCTCAATGAAGTCAATGAAAAATCCTGCAATAAAGACGATGATCATGACCAGTGCCAGAAATCCGTAGGGTCCCAGGTTGCTGTTTTCAATCACATTTAGGAACAATTTATCTCCTTCCAGTCCCCTGAACACCAGTGAAAAAGCAGTAGCTCCAATGAGTATCATAAATACCATACAGGTGAGGAAGGTGGTTTCTGAAATCACCTCTTTCATGATTTGAAGATTCAGTTTCTTATGGGCCAGGGTGAGCAGCAAAGCGCCAAAGGCACCCACGCCAGCTGCTTCCGTTGGCGAGGCAATGCCCGCGAATATGCTCCCCAGCACTGCAAGGATCAGCAGGAAAGGGAAGAGAAAAGATTTGACCACCTGTGCGGAAAAGCCTTCCTTTCTGAACGCGCGTATCTCTTCTTCGGGCATGCTCGGTGCCTTGTGTGGAAATATTTGTGAGTAGATGATGATATACAGCAAATAACAAACCACCAGGCCAATACCTGGCAGAACGGCTGCCAGAAAAAGATCCCCGACAGAGACCTGCAGCACACTGCCCAGCAGGACCAGCACCACAGAGGGTGGGATGATCTGTCCGAGGGTACCGGACGAGGCAATCGTGCCAGTGCTTAACCTGGGTCCGAAGCCTCTCTTCAACATGGTGGGAAGGCTTATCAGGCCCATGGTGACCACCGTAGCACCTACAATACCGGTAGAGGCGGCCAGCATGGCCCCTACGATCACCACAGAAATCGCCAGGCCTCCTTTGAATCTTCCGAAAAGCAGGGCCATGGTCTCCAGTAGCCTTTCTGCAATGCCGGATTTTTCCAGCATGATACCCATGAAGACAAACAGGGGCACAGCGAGGAGGACAAAATTTTGCATGGTCCCATAGATCCGAAGAGACAGGAGATAAAAGAAATCCATGTCAAAGACGAGGATGCCTACCAGAACTGAAAGTCCGCCGAGTGTAAAAGCCACCGGATACCCTACAAGGATCAGCAGAAAGACAGCGACAAAAAGAATGATAGGCAAATATTCAATCATTCGATAAAATGTCTTTAAGTGATCTTAGAATAAGGGCGACCCCCTGAAGTCCCAGCAAAAAAATGCCCAGCGGAATCATAGATTTTACAATAAATCTGGCGGGCAGGCCTCCCGGGTCGGGACTGGTCTCGTTTATTTGATAGGAGGTGATCGTAAATTGTAGTCCCTCAATGAATGCCACATAGCAAAAGGGTAGCAAAAGGATCAGTGACCCGAGCAGATTGATCCATCCTTTGGTTCTGGTGGAAAATTTCTGATAAAAAACGTCCACCCTCACATGCTTGTCCTGCTGCAGGGTCCACCCTGAAGCCAAAAGAAACAGAGCGCCAAACAAATGCCATTCTATTTCGAATGAAGCGGAAGAAGTAATACTAAAGGTGTACCGCAGGAAGACATCAAGCACGATAATCAGCACGATGAGCAGAGAAAGCCAGGAGGCTGCTTTACCAATCCCTGATACAATCCTTTCTATCGTTGATATGAAGGGTTCCACATCTGCAAATTAACAAGCATTTGTTATTTCGCAAGTCGTAGGTTTAGTGTTCGGTTGGACGGATAGCTGCAATCGCAATCGTCTGTCTCTATGGATAGTTCATCTCCATCGATGGCGATGAGGGTTTTTGCTCCGTCTTTATAGATTGCGGCCGCAGCGTAATAAAAACCTGCCTCAAGATTGTAAACGAATTTGCCATTTTCTAATTCGTTTGAAGCTACGGTGTCCTGAATGATCAATATTCCTTTGTCGTATTCCCCTTCATAGATCTCAATGGGGACTTCGGTATTTTCACTGTTAACCGTCAGTTTTAATTCGAGATCACCAAAGAAGGGGCCAGGGTCACAGGACCGGAAGCATTCACAGTTTGAAAACAGGACAATGCTTGCAATGCAGATGTAAAAAATAAAGGTTTTAAAGGTCATCACTGTACAATTTTAGTGCGATCGTGAGAAAGACCCAGTGATCCTTGATCACATCTGATCTGGAATCAAAATATTCATACCCCAGCTCCAGTGTAACAAGATCGGGATGCAGATCCCAAAACAGCCCGGCGTTCGGTCGAATGATCCATCCTTTATCCGGTCCACGGCTCAAGCCCTCATAGCTACCCCAGTTATAGCCCCCTGAAACACCTAAAAAAACGCCTTTTCCACTGTCCCGGAGCTCATGCAGATACCGGAGGCCTGCCACCAGGATGTACCGGTTTTCCCGGTATTGAAAAAAGGTATTGTTGCCAGCGAATTCCTGTACCCTTCTCTGATAGGGCCTGAAATCAAAGGAAAAGAAATAATGGAAGCGTTGACTTTCATCGAGCACACCCAGATCAACTCCCATCAAATAGTCCTGCTGCTGCCCGGCATGCGACCAGCCCAGCAGCGCGGTCACCGGCTTCCGGATGGTCTGTGCATTTGCAGCTGTGACCAGAAAACAGACTAATATGGTTAATAACTGCCTTAGCATTTGGTGTACTAAATTAATAAATCCCAGAGCCACTTGAATGTATGGATCAGAAGACTATTAATTATCCTAACTTTGCATCATCAATAAGTTAAAAGACATACGGAAACTGGATCTTCAGCAGATTGAGGCTTATATGACCTCCATCGGTGAAAAAAGATTTCGCGCCAGTCAGGTATCGGAGTGGCTCTGGAAGAAGTCTGCTACTTCTTTTGATGAGATGTCCAACCTTTCCAAAGAGCTCAGGGAAAAACTCAATCAGGATTTTGTGATCCATCCGATCATTACCCGGACATCACAGATCAGCAATGATGGTACCATCAAATCGGCTTTTCAACTGCATGACGGAAACCTGGTAGAGGGTGTACTGATACCTGCCGATGACCGGATGACTGCCTGTGTATCTTCCCAGGTGGGCTGCTCACTGTCTTGCAAATTTTGCGCTACCGGCTACATGGAACGCATGCGCAACCTGGATCCGGGTGAGATCTATGATCAGGTGGTGGCGATTGACCGGCTGGCAAAGGAGAATTTTGATCACCCCCTCACCAATATTGTTTTTATGGGCATGGGCGAACCATTGCTGAATTATAAAAATGTAATGGAGGGGATTCATCGGATCACTTCGGAAGAGGGACTGAACATGTCTCCAAAGAGGATCACACTCTCTACCGCCGGGATTGCTAAAATGATCACCCGTCTCGCTGACGAAAAGGTGAAATTTAATCTGGCCTTGTCGCTTCATGCGGCCAATGACTCGAAGCGGAATGAGATCATGCCGATCAATGAGACCAACACACTGGAGGTATTGTCAGAAGCCCTTCAGTATTTTTATAAGGAAACCAAAAACAACATCACCTTCGAATATATTGTTTTTCATGGTTTCAACGATGAGCTATCGGATGCGGAGGAGTTGTGGAATTTTGCCAAAAAAGTCCCTTCCAAAATCAATATCATTGAGTACAATCCAATAGCCGAGGCTGATTTTAAGAATGCAAAAGCAGATAAGATCGACAGGTTTGCCCAGTATCTGAGAAATAAGGGACTGGTAGTAAATGTGAGACGCAGCAGGGGGAAAGACATCGACGCCGCCTGCGGACAGCTGGCGAATAAAGCACTGGTTACTTCGTAAAGCAATACCCAATGGCAATCATGGGCAGGATCCCCGGAGGGGTATTGTCATCAAACCTGTTGCCCCATTTCCTGCCGTATCCTGACAGAAACCCAATGCCGATCTGGCTGCTGAGTCCGTTTTCCCAACGGTGCACATAGGCAGGGCCGAACATACTCTGGACAAAGAGATCACCAAACCCCTGGTTTACATACATGAGTGTTACGTAGGAGCTGTTAATGTCCGGATCAAAGTGAAAATTGAGCCCGGTATTAAATCCAAAGACCCCTGTGCCCAACTGTATCCCTATCCCGTCAAAAAGTCTCCTCTCAACATCAGCCCCAATGATCGATCCTCCCTGCAGCAATCCAACCGTAATCACCCATCTGGTAGGTTTGACGATGAGCGAATCGGGTATTGGGTCTCTGGCCTGTGCCGATGACAGGTGCGAAAGTGCCATAAGGCAGATTAGACAGAGGAAGAGATGCCGCATATGTAATTACTTTTTGCTGGCATTGAAAAGCTTTTGCTTTTCATCCTTGGAAAGGCTTTCATATCCGGATTGAGAGATTTTATCCAAAATGGCATCGATCTCGTCCTGGTCCGTTTCTAATGTCACAGTCCTTTTGGAATTGGCTTTAGTCTGTGTCGTTTTGTTTCGGTGTGATACTTTGATCTTCGGCCTTGCGGTGAAAAAGCTTTTCACCCACTTGATGAACTGAATGACCCAGTTGCCGATGTCATTCCCCTGATTCAGCTGGGTGATGTAAAGAAAGCCGATGCCTGCTCCGGCCAGGTGGGCCAGCTCTCCTCCGGCATTGGATCCTATCGATTGTGAAAAAGAAAGTAGCACATAGAAAATAGCGATGTATTTGATCTTTACAGGACCCAGGAATAGAAGGAAAAAAGTATAATTAGGCATGAAGGTAGCAGCCCCCACTACAATCGCATAAACGCCAGCACTGGCACCAAGCATCAGTGATCCTGCTACCCGGTCATGATAGAATGGAATGAGGTTATAGATCAGGATGTAGAAAACTCCACCGGCCAGTCCGCCGAGCACATACAGCGCAATGACTTTGTTCTGTCCCAAAAACTCCTGGATAATCCTGCCAAACCAAAAGAGGAACAGCATATTGAAAATGATATGCAAAAAACCTTCATGAGTGAAAAAATATGTGACGATTGACCAGGGCTGTCTCAATAAATACGGGATGCTGGCAGGGAGCATCAATTTGGATCGGATCGCTTCGTAAATGGCACCCTGCTCGGAGACAATCAGCAATACTTTTAGTACCAGGAGCACCACAAAGATGATCACATTGATCATGATGATCTGCACCAAAGCATTGTTTGGCTTGTCCCATGCATTCTTAAACTCGTCGAAAAAACCGTTACTCATGCTAATAAAACCTATCGCTTTTCTTTTGCCAGTACTTTATCATTACAAATGCGATCAGCATACCCCCGAGGTGTGCAAGATGTGCGATATTGTCACCGGGTGTTCTACTAAATTCGGCATAAACTTCATACAGTCCATAAAAAAGAACAAGATATTTTGCTTTTATAGGTATCGGCGGGAATAAAAGAAACAACTGGGTATTCGGGAATAACATGCCAAAAGCCATTAAGATTCCAAAGACCGCTCCTGAGGCCCCAACCATCGGAATGTTTGAATACAAATCGTAGATCTGCTGTACATACACCTTGCTTTGGGTGATGTAGCTTGAATTGTTGGGCTCTTCGAAGAATCTGTCCGCAAAATTGGCCAGCTCTTCCACCCCACGGCGCGAAACCCGGTGATCCAGGATAAAGATCTGAAAGTCTTCAGGATTTGGGTTTTGAATGTAGGTTTCAGTATCCTGTTTCAGTTCGTATTTCTCAAAGAAATCAGCCACTCCAAAAAGCACACCCGCGCCAATACCACAGATCAGGTAAAATGTCAGGAACCTTTTAGATCCCCAAAACTGCTCCAGCAGCGGACCGAAAATAAAAACTGCAAACATGTTCCCAAAAAGGTGCCAAAGTCCGGCATGGACCCACATATAGGTGACAAACTGGAAGGGTTGGAAATCGTCTGCAAAGATTACCCGTAGTCCAAACCAATCTGAAAAAGGAAGGGATAATAAGGATTGTACGATCAGTACAGCTACATTGATGATCAGTATGTATTTGACCACCGGAGTGATTCTCATCATTGGTTAAACCAGCTTTTTATTTTGTCTAAACTAATTAAAACGTATGTAGGTCGGCCATCCGGTGTATAATTTGGTTGGTCACAGGCAAATAATTGGTCAATCAAATGGTCTGCTTCCAGGTCCGGAAGGTTTCTGCATTTCAAAGAAGCCGCATTTTTTGCCAGGGACCTGCAAATATTTTCCTGTTGGCTAATACTCAATTGGTGCTTGTTTTGTTTGAATTGCTCCAGAAGTTCTTCAAAAATCTCTTTCTCGTTGCATCCTGCAAGCTCGGAAGGTACACCCTGAATAACAATCATTTGCTGGCCTGCCAGCTCAATGTCAAAACCTAATTTTCTGATCTCCGGCTGAATTTCTATTACCAGTGCGTGATCGCCCGAATTAAGCATGATCTGTTGCGGAAAGAGGTTGGCCTGTGAAGCACCGGACCCGGAAATGATATTCTTCTGATATCTTTCAAAAAAAATACGCTCCAGGGCTGCTTTCTGATCGATCATGGTAAATCCATTCTTCACCTGGCGGAGTAGATATTTTCCATGCAATCTGAAGGTACCCAGCTTTTGAGGTTGGTCGCTTACCTCATTCAGGGCGCTTATAAAGGTTTGTCTTTGTTCTCCGGATTCTTTCCGGATATCCTCTATTCTGACCTCATCTTCTATCCTTGCATTATCATACAGCATTTCCCAGTTTTTGGCCTTTCCCTGATCGATATTCCGGAACTGACTGTAATGTCTATCCTGGGTGGTCTCTACCACACCGGTTCTTGCTGTGCTGAAATGTTCAAAATTCACATCGGTCTCAAAATCCAGGGAAGGCGAGACATTGAAGGATCCGAGTGCCTGTCTCACTGCAGAGCTAATAATTCCATATAGCATTCTGTCATCATCAAACTTAACTTCGGTTTTGGTAGGGTGAACATTTACATCTACATGTACCGGGTCCATCTCAATAAAAAGGACATAAAAGGGGTGATAATCTTCTTTCAGTAATCCCGCGTAGGACTGGGTGATGGCATGGTTCAGGTAGTTGTTGCGGATGAATCGATTATTCACGAAAAAAAACTGCTCCCCTCTGGTCTTTTTGGCAAATTCTGGCTTTCCGATATAGCCGGTTATTTTCACATGAGGAGTTTCTTCCTGGCAGGGAATGAGCTGTTGCTGGTAATTCTTACCAAAAACCTGGACGATCCTTTTGCTAAGCTTCCCTTTATCCAGCATGTACATTTCCAGGTCATTGTTCTCAAAATGCATGCTCACTTCCGGATTGGATAAAGCCATCCGCTGAAATTCCTCATTGATGTGCTTCATCTCCACCGGATTGGACTTCAGGAAGTTCCTTCTCGCCGGGATGTTATAAAATAGATTTTTTACCGAAATGGAAGTACCGGGATTCAGGGCCATGGGCTCCTGTTTTTTGATCTCCGATCCTTCCACCACCAGCAGGGTGCCGATTTCATCCTGTGCGCGCCGGGTCTTCATCTCCACATGCGCAATGGCAGCTATGGAGGCGAGTGCTTCGCCACGGAAACCCATTGTTTTTATCTTAAAAAGATCCTCTGCACTCCGGATCTTGGAGGTAGCATGTCGTTCAAAGCTCATTCTGGCATCGGAAAGACTCATCCCGATCCCATCGTCCACCACCTGGATCAATGATTTTCCTGCTTCTACGATCTTTAATTTTATTTGTGTAGCCCCTGCATCAATGCTGTTTTCCATCATTTCCTTCACAACGGATGCGGGTCTCTGCACGACCTCGCCTGCTGCAATCTGGTTAGCTATGCTATCCGGAAGAAGATGAATGACGTCCTCCATAAAGATCAGTTCCGCCTGAAGTGCTTACGAATAAATCGGAAGTAAATATACACGGGGACAGCCAACCAAAGGAGATAGAATACATCATTGCCATAATAAAACCAGCCGACCAGCAAGGTTCCCAGGATGGCAGCGATAACCAGTTGTAGAAATGAAGCGCTGGGTGTTGATCGTGTTTTTCTTTCAAAACTGATGTTTCCGGGTGTATAATCGGACTTTTCACCCGTTTGCATC
This sequence comes from Cyclobacteriaceae bacterium, assembly GCA_965243485.1. Lineage (GTDB taxonomy): Bacteria > Bacteroidota > Bacteroidia > Cytophagales > Cyclobacteriaceae > UBA7330. The sequence continues at coordinate 1,569,238 of CBDEVP010000001.1, forward strand.
TCTCTTTTGATCCTTTCGGTACGTTCTTTGATCTCTTCCTTTACCGGGTCATAGTACCTTGGCTGTATGTGAAATCTTTGACTTTGAGGTAGTCTAAAAAGTGAAGGGAAACGCATGAATACTACTTTTTGTTCTTTATTAGTGTCTTGATGTTAAGAAAAAATGGTATTTTTCTAATATGTTTTATAATCAAAGGTTAAACAGTAGCTTTTAAAACAGCGAAAATCGCTTATAAATTCAAATTTAGCTCAAATAATAGAATGAGGATACTGATCATTATTTTGATTGGTTTGATTACCGAGATCATCCCGCTTTTTGGAGCCGCTCCTCATGCGGCGGTTAGAGATTCTGTGCGTCTTAATCTGGATCATCAGCAGAAGGTCAGCACATTGTTATGGGTAGAGGTTGGTTCCCTGAAAGATGTTGATAATTTCCCTTCTCACCGTCATTTTTTATTTTCCGAAGATTCAAAGAAAGAAAAGCTACCTCCTGGCTTGAATCTCAGTTTTGCCAGAAGGCTGGATGCCTCTATGAATCCTGCCACAGACCAGGATCTTCCGGACCTTTCATTGCTTGCTGCCATCAACGACAGCCATCTGATTGAAGCTTATTTTGATTTTTTCAGGGAATTGGGTACATCATTGAATTATCAATACCTGATCCTTCCACAGACCGATAATCCCCGGGAAAAACTCCTGATTGAGCAATTACATGAGTTTGATCCCGGCTACTTTATCCTGCCTTCCAGTATCCGGTCGGGAATGCCTGAGAAGAGAAAAGAGATCAAAACACTCTTTGAAGCACATGATTTCTGGCTTGTAGGTTCAGAAGATTATCCCAGAGCTGCCCGGATGATCCAAAAGCTGGATGACAAAATCCTATTGAATGGAAAAGATGAGTTGATCCGGCAGACTTTTTACAACACCCTGGTCCAGCACAGCGTGCCAGTACCTGTTCTTTCGTCGTCCCTGAAGCTTGCTCTGAGGAAGGCATCAGTGGCGCTGATCGAAAAGGAAAGCATTCTGCCACTACGGTCCGATACCCTTTGCCTGATTACTCAAAATCCATATGGGAATTTTGCTAATATGCTGCGCAATTATGCCTATCTGATCACTGAAACAGAGGCGATCATTGAAAGTCAGGCGCCCATTCTGGCAGATCACAATCCTTTATTTCATGAACTTTATACAAACCGGATCAAGATCTACGCTGGAGAGATAGAAGGATTTGATTCCTCTTTTTTCGATGCCGGTTTGATCATTTGTAAAGCTGATGATATCTACGATTATCTGTTGCCGCAGCAACTCTTCGGGTCCTTAGCGGTGACGGGGTCTATAAGTGAAGAATTACATCTTTTAAATCTTTTTTCCGCCAGGTCTCTGGAGCCAAATGGAAAGCTTGGTTTTGCTCCCTCTGAAAGTGTAGGATTGAATCAGTATCATCTGGACTCGATCGCGAGGATCATTCAGGAAGGCATTGCTGAGCAGGCTTTTCCGGGCTGTCAGATTGCGCTGGCCGTTGGGGGTTCCGTAATTTACAACAAAGCATTTGGTCACCTGACCTACGACAATCTCATTCCGGTCTATCCCTCCACGGTATTTGACCTGGCCTCCGTCACCAAAGTGGCGGCCACTTCCATGATGGCCATGAAGCTCTACGAGGAGCGTCTCCTGGATCTGGACCAAACGATCAGTTATTACCTTCCCTGGTACGTGGATTCCAATAAGAAGGATATTACCATCAAATCTTTGCTGGCTCATCAGGCAGGGCTATTGCCTTATGTACCATTTTGGAAGCGGGTGTTATCGGGAGATTTTTTAGAGCCTTTTTATTATGAATCCATTTATGATGAGGTCATGGATCAGAGAAGTTACGGTAATCTTGAACCGGCAAGTATTATGAGGGACTCATTGACCCAATGGATCAGGACATCCTCCCTGCTAAAATACGACAGTGTCCCTTATTATTCATACAGTGACATAGGCTTCATGATCCTCCAGCAGGTCCTTGAAGAGATCGTTTGTATGCCGATGGACAAGTATCTGCACGAAAATTTTTATCAACCACTTGGACTTCGAAAGACCTTATTTAATCCACGAAAATATGCGGTCAATCTGTTTGAGATTGCACCTACGGAATATGATAGTTATTACAGAAGTGAGCAGATCTGGGGCGAGGTACATGATCGCAACGCGGCGATTTTAGATGGTGTTGCCGGGCATGCCGGCCTTTTTTCAAATGCACGCGACATGTTGATCTTGTTTCAGATGGCGCTTCAGGGAGGAAATTATGATGGGAAAAATTTCTTTAGCAAAGAAACCCTGGATATTTTCAATCAACAATATTTCCCTGACAATCGCAGGGGTCTGGGTTGGGATAAAAAGTCAGAGGTAGTAAGAAACGTCTCAGACTATGCCTCAGACGAAAGTTTCGGGCATACAGGATTTACAGGGACCATGGTCTGGGTAGACCCTCAATATGATCTGGTTTTTATATTTTTAAGCAACAGGATCCATCCCAATGCAAATAATCGCAAACTCAATGAGATGGATATACGTACTAGAATTCAGGACATTGTGTATCAGGCGATACAGGCAAAGAGCCATTAAAGAAACCATTTTTTGATTTCGGGGTTATTGCAAGGTCCGGGAGAAGAAAACTTAGAAAATGAAGATAGGTATTGTTTGCTATCCTACCTATGGAGGTAGCGGTGTTGTAGCTACGGAATTAGGGAAGGGTCTGGCTAAAAGTGGTCATGAAATCCACTTCATCACTTATTCACAACCGACAAGGCTGGATTTTTTTAATGAGAAGCTGTTCTATCACGAGGTTTCTGTCAAGTCATATCCTTTGTTTGATTATCCGCCCTATGAGCTGGCGCTTGCCAGTAAAATGGTGGATGTGGTGGAGCATGAAGGGCTTGATCTTTTACACGTACATTATGCCATTCCTCATGCATCCGCAGCCTATATGGCCAGGCAGATCCTGAAGACCAAAGGCATTGAGATCCCATTCATTACCACGCTACACGGAACAGACATTACCCTGGTGGGGAAGGACGCCACCTATGCACCAGTGGTCACCTTTTCTATCAATGAATCTGACGGGGTGACGGCCGTATCGGAAGACCTTAAAAGAGATACGTTGGAACATTTCGATATCCGGAGGGAGATTGAAGTCATTCCAAACTTTATCGACCTGGACCGTTTCAAAAAACAAAAGAAAGATCACTTCAGAAAGGCGATCTGTCCGGACGACGAAAAGCTGATCGTACACACCTCCAATTTCCGGAAGGTCAAAAGGGTGGACGATGTGATTGAAATATTTTGCAGAGTGAGGAAAGTAGTGCCAGCCAAGCTCTTATTGGTGGGAGATGGCCCGGAGCGCTTTCATGCGGAAGAGCTTGTAAGAGAGAAGTGTGCCATGGACTCTGTCCGCTTCCTGGGTAAGCTGGAGGCTGTGGAGGAAGTATTGTCCGTTTGTGACCTGTTTTTGATGACCTCCGAAAAAGAAAGCTTTGGACTGGCAGCCCTGGAGGCCATGGCTTGCGAAGTACCTGTGATCTCTACCAATGCGGGAGGCCTGCCTGAACTGAATAAGGATGGTGTCTCGGGGTTTTTGTGTGATGTTGGTGACATAGAAGACATGACCCAAAAAGCAATTCATATCCTTGATAACAATAACCTTAAGAAGTTTAAAGAGGGGGCCCTTAACAGAGCTAAGGAATTTGACGTGCATAAAATTTTACCGCTTTATGAGAACTACTACAAGAAAATACTGGTTTCCAGTAAAAAAGAGAAACTTACAATAACAGAATAATCCAAAATTGGAACTGGTGTATTCATTAATTATCCAGTAATTTTGCAGAAAATTTCAAGGTCATGGAACTAAAGAACAAACCTCACACCAAGGGTACCAGGCAGTTATTTAACAATCCATTGTTGGAACGTCTGACCAGGACTCACATTTCAATCCCGTTGATCCTGTTTGGAGCAGTAGCAACCACATTGATCGTGTACGGCCTCAACCAGGGCTACATCAATGCAATCAATACCCCGCTTTTGTTTATAGCGGGACTGCTGACCTTTACACTGATTGAATATATCATGCATCGCTTTGTGTTTCACCTTTCGCCCAAAACCGAGCGCCAGGAAAAATTCGCTTACACTGTGCATGGTGTTCATCACGATTATCCCAAGGATAAAGATCGATTGGCCATGCCACCAATATTGAGCTTGCTGTTAAGTGCATTTTTCTTTTTCTTCTTCAAGCTTTTTATGGGTAATCTGGTTTTCGCCTTTCTACCTGGATTTGTGATTGGATATGCGTCTTATTTGTGGGTTCACTACATGGTGCATGCGTTTCAGCCTCCCAAGAACTTCTTTAAAGTACTTTGGATACACCACGGTATCCATCACTATAAGGATCCGGAAAACGCATTTGGTGTGTCCTCACCCTTTTGGGATGTGATCTTCGGTACTATGCCAAAGAAGAGATAAAAACCTATTTTCCGGATTTTTTTGCTTCCCTGGTCTTTTTCATTCGCTTAGCTCTTCGTTTGGCATGGGATTCAGGCTCAAGGAGCATCCTGTAAAAGAAGTCTCTGGTGAAAACGATCAGCGAAGAGACCAGCGAGGCGAATATGGGTTTTCTACCAGGCATATCTTTTTAGAAAATCCACTATAATTTACCTTTTTATTGAATTAATTTCAAGTCTTCGCACCAACTTGATCTAATTGAGGGTAAAGGAAGTTTTTTGAAATCTTTCTTCCATATCTTTAGTTAATAGAAAAAAGTGCATGATAGGTAATCGATTTACAGAATTCATTCCTGACAAGGACCCGGAGAAAAGCAGTTTTGACAACCTTCTGAATATCTTTCTGCAGCTACTGGTGGTCACTTCCGGAGATGTCGGCGAGGCACTTAGCTGGCTCACCGAGCTGGACCGGCAATACAATATTTCAGGTGATGACTACGGGATCGGTAACTTCATTGATGAACTTAAATCGAAGGGATACATTACTGATGAAAACCAAAAGGGAGAGATAAAGATCACCTCCAAAAGCGAGCAACAGATCAGGAAGAGATCTCTCGAAGAAATTTTTGGCAAGCTGAAGAAGACCGGAAAAGGAAGTCATGAAACTCCCTTTCCCGGACAGGGAGAAGAGTACGGGACGGACCTGAGAAATTTTGAATTTGGGGATTCCCCGGACATGATTGACTATACCGAGAGCGTCAAGAATGCACAGATCAATCAGGGCTATGCGGATTTTATGCTGACAGAAAATGACCTGGAGGTTCGTGAAAAGGAATACAAGACCCAGACGTCCACTGTCCTGATGATCGATATCAGCCACTCGATGATCCTGTATGGCGAAGACCGGATCACCCCTGCCAAGAAAGTGGCCATGGCCCTTGCTGAACTCATTACTAAGAAATATCCCAAGGACACCCTCGACATCATCGTTTTCGGCAATGATGCCTGGCAGATTGCCATCAAGGACCTTCCATATCTCAATGTAGGCCCTTATCATACCAATACGGTGGCAGGGCTGGAGCTGGCCATGGACCTGCTGAGGAGGCGCAAGAACAAAAACAAACAGATCTTCATGATCACTGACGGAAAGCCAACCTGTTTGAAAGAGGGGATCCGGTATTATAAAAATAGTTTCGGGTTAGACCCCAAGATTCTTAATAAGACCTTAAATCTCGCCGCGCAATGCAGGAGGATCAATGTGCCAATTACTACCTTTATGATCGCCTCTGATCCGTATCTGAAGCAATTTGTGAGGGAATTTACGCAAGTCAATAATGGCAATGCCTACTACAGCAGCCTGAAAGGTCTCGGGCATCTGATATTTGAAGATTATAAAAGGAACAGGAGAAAAAATCTCTAACATAAATGGACTATCTAAAACTGACGAGTGAGCAGAAACTCAGGATCCATACACTCGGTGCGTTGAAAAGTACGGGCTATCAGTCCACTTCAATTAAAACCGAATTAAGGAACAACCTGATCAAAAAGCTTGAAAAGAAGGAAAAAGTATTTGAAGGCATATGGGGATATGAAGATACGGTGGTGCCTGACGTGGAGCGTGCCATCCTGGCGAAGCACAACATCAATTTTTTGGGGCTCAGGGGTCAGGCAAAGACACGAATGGCCAGGATGATGGTCCTGCTGCTGGATGAGTACATACCAGCCATCAAGGGGTCCGAACTCAGAGACGATCCATTAGCTCCATTGTCGACATTTGGTAAAACCCAGGTAAAGGAACATGGAGATGAGACACCTATCGTGTGGATCCATCGCGATGACCGCTATACTGAAAAGCTGGCCACACCGGACGTATCGATCGCGGACCTGATCGGCGATGTGGATCCGATCAAGGCAGCTACCCTTAAATTGCCATATTCCGATGAGCGCGTGATCCACTACGGACTAATCCCTCGTTCGCACCGGGGGATCTTCGTGATCAATGAGCTGCCCGACCTTCAGCCCAGGATCCAGGTAGCCCTGTTCAACATTTTGCAGGAGGGTGACATCCAGATCAGGGGATTTAGCCTGAGGCTTCCGTTGGATATCCAGTTTGTATTTACTGCGAATCCGGAGGATTACACCAACCGGGGAAGTATTGTCACACCGCTGAAAGACCGGATTGACAGCCAGATCATTACCCACTATCCTAAATCCATTGAAATAGGAAAGAAGATCACCTCCCAGGAAGCACGGATTGAAAATCATAAGGGGATCCAGGTTTTTGACCTGATGAAAGACCTCATCGAGCAGATTGCTTTTGAAGCAAGAGAAAGTGAATATGTGGATGCCAAGAGCGGTGTCTCTGCCAGACTGACCATCTCTGCCTACGAAACTCTCATGAGTGCCACCGAACGGAGGCTTTTGCTTACAGGCGAAAAAGCAACCTTCACCCGTATTTCGGATCTGGTGGGCGTCATACCTTCCATTACAGGTAAAGTAGAGTTGGTCTATGAAGGCGAGCAGGAAGGGGCTGGCATCGTTGCCCAAAACCTGGTGGGAAAAGCCATCAGAAAACAATTCATCAATTACTTCCCGGATCCTGAGAAGATCCGGAAGAACAAGGAGACACAAAATCCCTACAGCAAGATCACAGACTGGTTTGGCGATGGAAACATGGTAGATATTTTTTATGATGCCAGCCAGAAGGATTACGAGAAGACTTTGATGGGGGTGCCGGGATTGGAAGATCTGATCAATAAGTATCATAAGAAATCCGATAAATCGTTAAAATTGTTTCTGATGGAGTTTGCCCTTCACGGATTATCCGAATATAGCATGCTGAGTAAGCATGGGTTGGAAAGAGGCATGCAGTTTAAGGATCTTCTGAGCAGCATGTTTTCCATGCCCGGCATGGGGGGTGATGATTCAGACGATGAAGATGACAATTACTGAAATAAATGCGTGATCTGTCGTGGACTTACAGGATATCAAGCGTCTGGTTTACCGTGGGGAAGGTGACCTGGTTGAATTTAAACATAAAGTCAGTCATCCTGAGAAAGTGATCAGGGAGGTAGTGGCTTTTGCCAATGCCAAGGGTGGTCATCTGATCATTGGTGTGGATGATAACGGAACCATTTCCGGGCTCAAATATGCCGAAGACGACCATTTTCTGTTGAATAAGGCCATTGATGAGTTATGCAGCCCTCAAATAAAATATTCTTCTGAGATCATACCTATTTCTGAAAAGAGGGCCATTATACACTATTACATCTATGAAGGGGAGGAAAAACCCTACTATGCTTTTTTAAGAAAAAATCACCGGTTTGGTAAAGCATTTGTACGTGTACAGGATCGCAGCATCCAGGCCAGTCCTGAAATTCGTAAGATCCTCAAATTGACACAGAGGTCAGCAGGCTCACATATTGAATACGGGAATCACGAACAGGCCCTATTCAATTACCTGAAAGACCATGATGATATCACCATCAACAAATACCGCGAGGTCACCGGTCTTCAGAAAAAGGAAGCCTCCGAGCTTTTTATCCGACTGGTACTCGCCAATCTGTTAAAAATTATTCCCGGGGAAAAGGAAGATCTATTTGTGGCCGTTGAGTGAGTTTGTCCAGAGCTACTGTGGGTGAACCCTGATAGTCGGACATTCCGACAATTCAGATATTCGGACCTTCGCTCAACTCGAATTCGAGGGTCTTTAATCGATTGTGGAAGGAGTTGCCATAAGGGAATTCCAGGTGATGCTCCTCAAAGAGATATTCCGTTAGCTTTTCTCCGAATTGCCTGAGTTTGAACAGGCATGTAATGGGATCCTGATGAATATTGAACTCAGCAGCCTGCCCAATATTGAAAAGGATGGGGTACTCTTTTTCCAGGTATGAGAGGTTAGATGGGGCCATTACATCGAAAGCCTTTGATATTGGGAATTTTTGAAAATAACGCTGTCAATTTAGCGGTTTAACGGGCGAAAATCAAGGAGGGATGGTGGTGACTATACTCATCTTTGCATCACCATCATTAAACCAATGTGAAAATAAGCTTTCATCAAGGCATCCGCCTTACCCTTCCACTACAACAAAATATAACTATTCCCAGCTTTAACACCTTACAGACCTCCGGGAGTGCTCCCACAGTGCGTCCAGTGAGCTACGAGTCAGGGGATATCTGCAGTGTAATACAAAGTAATTGTATTTAAGTAAGAAGATGATAAGGGTCGATCGGGAGATTGTCTTTTACTCGATAATCTCCAGATCTTGTCTTTTAAGCCATCCTTTAGTAACAGAATTTGTCCCTTCGTATGCCACCCTAATCCAATCCTCAGCAATGCGATCTATGAAGACTTCGTCGCCTTCAACTACGAATGCTTTTCGTTTTTTACTTTCTGACCAACCGTCGTAGAAATAGCTTTTTACAACATTCACCTTTGCTTTTTTTAAATGATTCAGTAAGTCGAATTGAGCCAGATAATCTTGATTTTCTGTTTTGGCTTTTTCGGCAATGGCAGAATAAACTCTGTATGGAAGAAAGTCTTGTTTTTGCATATAGTGTTGCCTCATTCGAAAAAATGTGATGGACTCTCCTTCACAAGAATATTCATCTATAATTTGATAACCTTTGAGGGTTCCATCGTCGTTTACACTAGTTTGAGCTGTTGAGATATGGTGTGGGCCTGACGGTAAAAAATCACATATTTTATAGGAATCAGAAACAATTCGATTACCGTAATCATCCTTTTGATTAAATTCTCCAAAACCCTCATAAAGGATATCCCAGCTGTAGATATTATTTGAGAACAGTCCTGTCTTTTCAATGCTTACTTGGATCGTTTTGTATCCTGTTGTGATTTTGAAACTCTCAACATCTGTTTTGAAGTCTTCAATAATCTGGAATATGCCTTGTTCACATTGAATATCAGAACCGGTTGGGATTGGTTTTTGCTCTATGCACAGGATAGGCACTTGAGCAATACTTTTGCATTGGAAGAAAACTAACATTAATCCAATAAATAATTTACCACTATAATTTGCCATAAGCATTATTTGATTTTGAAATTCGATCATCTTCACCATTACTTGGTCTTGAACCACTCCCATTAATCCATCTCCCAACTATCTTTATGTTGTCATCACTAAACTTACCTTCAACAGCGTTCTTAAATGCATATTGACCATTTACGTCTTTAAGATTTAACAATCGATTCCATTCAAACAGAGTAGCAATCATTGCAACTTCAATGTTTGTGCCAACCTCTTCATAATTGGCTCCTGTAAAATCTTTTATGTTGTTGGGAAATTTTTTATTCCAAAGATCACTTAATCCATTGTATTTGTCTTTTCCAGTTAATTGTATAAATCCTCTTCCTCGATACTTTGAACCATCACCTGAATTATAAGATCCATTCCCTAATCTGCAGCAATAGGTGAGATTAAAGAGATTCGATGAATTAAGAAATGAGGTCTTCACCGAATTATCATCGTCAACCCATTTTTGATAGTCCGGATCGTCGTTTTCATCAAGAGGATAATAAAAGTCTGGCTCTGTCGAACATCTTTTAGGCCCATCGTACGAATCACAACTGTTTAGATCACCACAATCATATCCAGATATTAAATGACAATATTTATGTGTTTCCCCTTCGCCGGATTTTGACCGGCTTACTTTTAAGAAAACTTTAAAAATTGATTCCCCTGAATAATTATGACTCTCAACCAAACTATTCAATGAATTGCTTTCATGACCTATCTGTCCCAAGAAATGTGCCATTCGTTCTTTGGTAGTCAATCCAAAGTCGTCACTGTAATTATTTAGCACATTAACGACTTCAGTAATTCTGGTTTCGGGGGTATTCGGAAAAATATTCTGAACCTGAGTGACTGTAATCGGAAATGACGCTACTTTCACCACCACCGTCTCCCACTCCACATACCCATGCTTAAAGGTCTTGTCGCGGGTGGCGATAAGCTTAAACTTGTAGTTGCCAGGTTTTACATATTTCAGCTCGTTGTCTTTGCCAGACCAGCCCTTTAAACTGTCCACACGAACATCCAGAAAGTCAATCTTTTCGCCGGGAGACAACTGATAGAAGGTGAATAGCTCTTCCTTTTCATCTTTATCAATATAATAGATCTCAAGGGACCGATATGGTAAAAGTGAGGTATCCCTGATGGTGTAGGTGAACTCCGCCCTGTCAGTGCCGGGCTTGAACGATTCGGATATCGAATGTATGACCACCATATCAGGATCACGGCTCAGGCCGGAAAGCTCGGGGTCTTCCGAAGGTTCGTCCAGAGCAACAGGTGAGGCCGTCACTCCCCCCTCACTGTCCACCACCCAGGTATCGCCATTACTGTCAGTGATGGTAAGCTCCTCACCCTCGGGAGGCAGGTCGAGGTCCATGTCTTCAATCATGTTGCCTTCTTCATCTCTGACCTCCAGCAGGCCCCCGGAGAAGACCACCTCACCGATGTCAGCCGGGACCATGACCATCAGTTCATCAGCAACCATATCTTCGGGAGGTCCTTCGGGAATCTCAGGCTCTGCCACCGCTTCCTCCACCACCTCCGGTTCCGGCTCCGGGATCAGGTCCACCACAAACCGGCTGTCGGCGCTGTAAACGCTTTTGATGTCTCCGGCAATCACCTGATAGTTTTCATTCACCAGGATCCGGTCGAAGGTCACCCGCACATTGGTGAGGTTGAAGTTGGGGACTGCTGCATAACCAGCACCGGCATAGGTGCCGTCACCATTCGCGGCCACACTCACCAGATTCACGGTCCAGTCACCCACCCGGACCACATCCAGGGGCAACAGAGGTTTCATCAGGGGAACGGAACTCTCATCGAATTCCGGTACCGGGGCTCCGCAAACAAATGCCGAAGGATCTAACTCCGGTGTGGTGAAGGTGTAGACCGGGCTTTTGTTCCCGATCACTGTGCCGCACTGCGGGGACACCTGGTATTCGTAGGTGGTACTGCCGGCCAGACTGGTGAGGATCCGGTAGCTGCTGTTGGTCTGCTGGCTGTACCACTGGTCGCTGCCCTGCTCGCGGAACTCGATCATCATGGCGGTGTGATTGGGGAAGGGCTCCCAGGTAATCCGGGCCCGCTCCGGGTCCAGGGTTTTGGTTTTGATCTCGTTTGGTGGCTCGCAGGCATCGCCGTACTGGAACACAAAAGTCTCGGAAAAACCCTGGTTCTTGAACAGATCGCGTCCGCTGATGTCGTAAGCACGGATACGGAAAGCATAGTTCTTCCCGGGGATAAGTGTGGGCTCGAGGATGCCATAGTTCAGCGAGGTGAGGTTGGTGGTGGTCCGGAAGATGCTGTTGGAAGAGCGGATGGCGATCTCAGGGTTGGTCTGACCGGGATACAGCTCGATCAGGGTGAACTCGTACTCCGTGGAGAAGGCCGCATTGGGGGAAGCCAGGTGGCGGGGCGTCCAGCTGAACATGATATTTTGCGGATCGGATGCGATCAGCTTGTCTCCGTTGAAAGGCATGTTGATCAGGGGCGGGTCATTGAGTACGATCCAGGCGTTGGTCATGGACTGGTTGGAGACCCGAACGTTCCGGTTGTACTCAAGAACCTCTATGGTAAACGTGTAAAAACCTTCGGGCAGCCGGCCCAACTGCTTAAATCTTGAACGGGTGATCCCTTCGAAGTCAAGGTTGTCTGGGTTGAAATACTGGACCAGGTCCGGCCCCAGGAAGATCTCCGGCACACCTCCCCGGATGACGGAAGGTCTGGGGGTGAATGACGATCTTGTCTGAAGGATGATACCCGCCCCTTCGATCCTGATGCGGAATCTGACCTGTAGTGCTGGGCGGTCCAGCTCCAGCAGGTTGACCAGCACCTGGAGGTTGTTGGCGCCGACAGCGGTGTAATCCGACAGATAGACAGAGTAGGGTGGCGTGAGGGTGGTCACCACCTGGACGGGGTAGGTCTGGGAGAAGGCGAGGTGGGTAGTGAGGAAGAGTAGGAAAAAGAGCAGTATTGATATTAATCGGCGGAGGGTAGCAACCACCGGTGCTCTATCTCCCTCTCTTTCTAGGAGAGGGCTAGTGTTGACTGAACCATTTTGAAAATTGGAATAGGGGTGAGTTGGAGGAGGATTTCGGATGGTCTGTGGCCACCCTACGCTGGTCATAGCAGAGTCTCTCGAAGAGGACTCTGCGTTGAGTTGACGCAGCGTCCCTTTATCACTCAACGTAGTTTTAACGAAGTTAAAGCCTGTTGTCAGGAGACGCTGCTGCGACATAGTGGTGGTGATATATCTTCTCAGGTCGTTCAAGCTGGTTCTTACTGCAGGTTCATGAAGACCTGAACCATTGTTCAGTTGCCCTTCATACTATTAAGATAAAGACTAACGGATGAAATACGCAAGCGTTCGGTGGAAAATATTTGGAATTGATGAACACGAATAATAGGAGGAAAGATCATAGATCGCCCTCTCTTCAAAAGAGCGGTCCGACGTATCGGGCTTGTCTGGGTAAAGAAGAATGATGATTAACCAGCGGGTGAGTTGGAGAAGGAATGGGATGGTTAGAGTTCCTCCAAACAATTGACAAGATTCATTCGCTCACTTCACAATCCTGCAATCCATCTCTTGAGTGGTTAATGGATGATCCTGTGGTCACAATTAGATTATCAATGGTATCGCTCAGAATGACGATGCTGGCTTTATTCTTTTTGAAGGATTACAATTCTCCCTCTCTTTTGAAGAGAGGGGAAGTATTATATGAGCCTTAAGGATAATTGGGGAAGGGGTGAGTTGGAGAAGGGATGGGATGGTTAGAGTTCCTCCAAACAATTGACAAGATTCATTCACTCACCTCACAATCCTGCAATCCTTCTCTTGAGTGGTTGATGGATGATCCTGTGGGTCACAAATAGATTATCAATGGTATCGCGCAGAATGACGATGCTGGCTTTATTCTTTTTGAAGGATTACAATTCTCCCTCTCTTTTGAAGAGAGGGGAAGTTTTATATGATCCTTTAAGATTATTGGGCAAGGGGTGAGTTGGAGAATTGTGAGTTGGAGAAGAAAATGAGACGCAGGTAGACGCCGACCATGGATATGATATGCGTGTGGAAAAGTTTTTAAAATTATAATCTCAGTTCATTCACATATTTTCCTGACAATTCATAATATTACAGGACCCACCTATTTTTAAATAACAAGGGCCACGAAATGGCAAAGACCAAGAAGGAGAAGAAAATTTTTGTACTGGACACATCGGTCATTCTCTACTCACATGATTCAATACTCAACTTTCAGGAACACGATGTAGGCATCCCGATCACAGTACTTGAGGAGCTGGACTCCTTCAAAAAAGGGAATGATACCAAGAATTTTGAAGCCCGTGAGTTTACAAGATTGATTGATTCGCTGGCCAAAGGGCATATGCTTCAGAACTGGATCCCTTTGAATGGTAAGAACAAGGGAAACTTTAAGGTGCTGATGGAATCCGACAGCACGGTGGATGCCAGAAAAATCTTTGGTGACAATAAAAATGATCACCGGATCCTCAATGCCGCACTGGCATTAAAAGAAGCTGAAAAGGATAAGAAAGTCATTCTTGTAAGCAAGGACATCAACCTGAGGCTCAAGGCAAAGTCACTTGATATTCTTGCGGAAGATTATGAGACCGGAAAGATCAAGAATGTAAACACGCTACATACCGGTAAGGAGGAGCTGGATGACGTGGCATCGACTGATATTGATGCTTTATTTAAGAAAGGGACCATATCCGCGGAGAAGGTGCTCAGGAAGAGAAAACCTGTCTCTAATATGTTCTATATCCTGAAAAGCGAGAAGAACTCGGTACTGGCCTGTTACAATCCGATTTCCGCCGAGATCAATAAGGTTGAAAAGACTTCCGTATATGGCATCAAACCGAAAAATGCGGAGCAGACTTTTGCCATCAGTGCCATGTTAAATCCGGAAGTGCGGCTGGTAAGCATCACCGGGGTGGCAGGCACAGGGAAAACCTTACTGGCTCTGGCTTCAGCATTGGAGCAACGGAGAAAGTATAAGCAGATCTATCTCGCAAGACCGATCGTTCCCCTGAGCAACAAAGACATCGGGTACCTGCCCGGTGACATCAAGTCCAAGCTCAATCCATACATGGAACCGCTATGGGACAACCTGAAGTTTATCCAAAATCAGTTTAAAGAGTCTGACAAAGAGTTTAAAAACATCACGGAGATGGTCAACCAGGAAAAGCTGGTGATCACTCCGCTGGCTTATATCCGTGGAAGAAGTCTTTCTAACATCTTTTTCATCGTGGATGAAGCTCAGAACCTCACCCCTCACGAGATCAAGACCATCATCACCAGGGCCGGGGAAAACACCAAGATCGTATTTACGGGAGATATTTACCAGATCGATACGCCTTATCTTGATTCGCAGAGTAACGGACTTTCCTACCTGATCGACAGGATCCAGAATCATCCGATGTATGCTCATGTGACCCTGGAGAAAGGAGAACGTTCTGATCTCGCCAACCTGGCCAATGAATTATTGTAAAGAGTTGTGAATCAGGCAGTTTCCTTTTTTCCCTTCTTCTCGTATTTTTTTGGTGCATAAAGGAAACCGAAAGCCTCGGCCCCCTCTTTGGTGTGCACCTCGTGATGCACGTAATGCGCCCGGATGATGCGTTTTAGATATTTGCTTTTGGCCTTAAAAGGGACTTTGATCCTCCGGTGCACGATCACGTCATGGAAGATGAAATAGAAAATGCCATATCCAAGGATGCCGAACCCGATGAACTTAAGCCAGGGAAGCTCGGGCAGGTTGTACCCAATCATGATGAGTGCAATGGAGGGAATGCTGAATACGAGTGCAAAGAGATCGTTTCTCTCCAAAGGATGGGGATGGACCCGGTGATGGGACCTGTGCCACCGCCACATGAATCCGTGCATGATATATTTATGTGTGAACCACGCCACGCCTTCCATGAAGATGAAAGTCGCCACGACAATTGCTACATTGATTAACCAGGTCATCTTAGTAAGTGTCTAACTCGGCCTTTACCTCTTCCATCAGCCACATGGGTGTGGAAGTAGCACCGCAAATCCCGACAGTGTCTCCGCTCGAAAACCATTCGCGTCTCAATTCACTCTTGTTTGAAACAAAGTAGGAATTGGCGTTATTTTCTTTGCAGATATTATAAAGAACTTTACCATTGGAGGATTTTGTTCCCGAGACAAACACAATTTTATCGAATTCTTTGGCAAAATTACGAAGTTCTTTGTCACGGTTGGAGACCTGACGGCAAATGGTGTCGTTTGCAGTGACCTCAAAGCCATTCTCAATCAGCTTGTCTTTGATCGCATAAAAGCTGTCAGTGCTTTTGGTTGTCTGACTGTACAGGGTGATCCTCTGAGGCAGCTTATCCATGGGTAGTTCATTGATGTCCTGGAAGACCACAGCGTTGTCGTTGGTCTGACCTAGCAAACCTACGACCTCAGCGTGGCCATGTTTGCCATAGATGTAAATTTTTTCATCCTTGTCATAAGAGTTTTTGATCCTGTTCTGAAGCTTTAGCACTACGGGACAGGAAGCATCGACCAGTGTCAGGTTATTGTTGATGGCCAATTCGTAGGTGCCCGGAGGTTCGCCATGAGCCCTTATCAATACTTTTTCATCCCTGATAGATTTGAGCTCTTCGTGGCTTATGATTTTCAGCCCCATGGCCTCGAGACGCTTAACCTCTTCATCATTATGAACGATGTCGCCAAGACAATACAGATGACCTTCTGTTTTTAAGATCTCTTCTGCGATCTCAATCGCATAGACGACCCCAAAACAGAATCCTGAATGCTGGTCAATATTTGTCCTGAGATTTAGCATCATTGTTTTTTCATAAACTGAAAATGAATGCAAAAGTTTGGTGTCAGATTAATTATTTTAAGTCAAACTGTTCAGGGTATATTTATCCGGGTCAAAGAGCATTTAACCTGCTTAAAAACAGTGTTTTAGCGAGTAAGATCAGTTTTACGGAATCAGGGACCCTGATGCGTTCTTTTAAGATCTTACGTGAGGGGGTATGCTGGATCTTTGAAAATAATTTGGTGTAATATACATAGGCCAGGTACACTCCGCCACGAGAGGTGGCTGGTAGCTTTCTGATACCTGACAGAGCAGCTTCAAAATCCAGACGTATATCTTCCTCGATGGCGATCTTATCCTCTTCAGTGAATCTGTCGAAATCTACTTTTGGAAAATACACCCTCCCTCTTTCATCAAAGTCGCTTTTGATATCTCGCAAAAAGTTGACTTTTTGGAAAGCAGCACCCAACCGACGAGCCGGCTCTTTTAATTCCAGATACTGCTGTTGGTTATTTTCACAAAACACATGAAGACACATGAGCCCCACTACTTCTGCCGACCCGTAGATGTACTCTTCATATTGATTTTTGGAATAGGTTTCCTTTACCAGGTCCATTTCCATACTTCTCAGAAAGGCATCGATCAACTCTTTTTCAATCCCATATTTATTCACTACCAGCTGGAAAGAATGAAGGACCGGATTCAGGCTGATCTTTTCTTTGATGGCCTGGTAGGTGTCCCTTTTAAATCTTTCCAGGAGTTCTTTTTTATTGAAATCATGGAAGGTATCTACGATTTCATCGGCATAGCGTACGAATCCATAAATGGCGTATATCGGCAGCCTCAGCTTTTTGTGAAGTGTTTTGATCCCAAGGGTAAAGGAGGTGCTGTAACGCTGGGTAATCAGCTTACTGCATTCCAGGGTGGTAGTAGTGTATAAATCGTACATCATCCTAAATTAAGAAAATTCCTTTTCTATCTCTCTGGACACCACCTCTCCCGAAATGATGGCGGGAGGAACTCCCGGCCCGGGGACGGTAAGTTGTCCGGCATGAAACAAATTTTTAACCTTTTTGTTTTTCAGCGATGGACGAAGAATTGCCGTTTGTAGCAGCGTATTGGCCAGCCCGTAGGCATTACCTTTAAAGGAATGATAATCCGAAATAAAATCTTTATGGGCGAAGCTTCTCTTGTAGACGATGTGATTGCGTATGTTGACACCCGTAAATGATGACAGTTTGGATACCACCATGTCAAAATATTTTTCCCTGATTTCTTCCGTATCATTAAGATCAGGCGCCACCGGAATGAGTACTACCAGATTTTCTCCGCCATTAGGGGCCACCGTATGGTCCGTTTTGGATGTGACGGAGGCATACAGCAGTGGCTTTTCCGGCCACCTGGGATCCTCATAAATCTCGGAGGCATGTTTTTTAAAATCTTCATCAAAAAAAAGCACATGGTGTTTCATTTCCGGCAGCTGCGTATCCAGGCCGATGAAAAACAACAGTGATGAGGGTGCCATCGTCCGGCTGTCCCAGTATTTTTTTGAATAGCTTCTGAATTCCTCAGGAAGCAGGTGCTGGTCAATGTGGTGATAATCCGCTCCGGCAACAACCATGTCAACAGGATATTCATTGTCAGGAGTAATCAATCTTTCAATGGATTTACCTCGCATCCTTACATCCTGCACCGGCTGGTCATAATAATATTTTACACCCAGGCTTTTTCCCAGCTTTTCCATGGCCTGCACGACAGAAAACATACCCTTTTCCGGATACCAGGTGCCTAATTTTACGTCGGCATAATTCATCAGGCTGTATAAAGCCGGTGTTGACTCTGCTGTGGATCCCAGGAAAAGTACCGGAAATTCCATCAGCTGGATCAGCTTTTCGTCTTTAAAGAATTTTCTTATGTGAGTGCTCATGGACGTAAATACATCCATTTTGAGGAGACCAACAAGCAGTGCAGGATCGATGAATTCCCGTAAAGATCTGGAAGGCTTGTAGACCAGTTTGTTGATGCCAACCTCATACTTGTATTCCGCCTGCTTGAGGAAGGCTTCAAGTTTTTTTGCACTACCGGGCTCAATGTTTTCGAACAAGGCGTATATCTGTTCTAGCTCCGCCGGTATGTCAAGAATATCATCCCTGAACTTTACCCTGTACGAAGGGTCTAACCTGTGAAGTTTGTAATAGTCGTAAGTAGTTTTCCCGAAATGGGCAAAAAAATGATCGAAGACGTTGGGCATCCAATACCAGGAAGGGCCCATATCGAAGGTGAAGCCAGCTTCTTTTAACTGTCTTGCCCGCCCTCCGGGTCCACTGTTCTTTTCCAGAACAGTAACTTCAAATCCTGATTTAGCCAGGTGGCAGGCAGCCGAAAGGCTGGAAAAACCAGATCCAATAATTCCAACCTTTCTATTCATTCTATAAAATTATGCCTTGCCGTAGACTTTAAGCTTATCCTTCAATTCCTTTCTTGCAATATGGATTCTATTTTTTACAGTCCCAATAGGAATACGAAGTCTTTCAGCAATCTCCTGATATTTAAATCCACGGAAATGCATGATGAAAGGATCCTTGTAAGTGTCCTGAAGAGTCTCCAGAGCACGGTTGATGTCCTTTAAAGAAAAATTGGAATAAGCACCATTTTCGATAAGTGCATCTGTAGAATTGATGTAATGCAGATTGTCTGTGGTATCAATAAAAGTATTTCTTCTCACCATCCTTTGGTAGTTGGTGATGAAGGTATTTTTCATGATTGTATACATCCATGCTTTTAGATTGGTGCCTTCAGCAAACTTATCTCTGTTGGTGTAAGCCTTCAGAAAAGTTTCCTGGATCAAATCATTGGCATCCTCAGTATCACGCGTCAATTTGAGCGCAAAAGGTTTTAAGGATCCTGATAGTTCGTTCACGTTGGAGGTAAATTCTACTGCCGTCATTCTTTCAATGTTTTTGTTGGATTCAAAAGTAGTCAAGTTTTTCAATTTGTTTAATCTTTTTTAATAAAAACTAAACAAATAATTAGACGAAGGATAGTACCCCAGGGTTTCAAATAATTGAAAATAATTATTAAAACGGCCTAAATAGCTCTAAATCACTGAAAAGTGTTGTTTAAATTAATTAAATAAAAGTTAATCAAAAGTGAAATATATCACCCTTTGAGCTCATCCATAAACCGGATCAGTTCGTCAATTCGGGAGAGAATGGATACATTTTCAGGGGTTTGTATATCCTGGCCAACCACCTGAAATCCTGTGAGAAGGATTTTTATATGATTGAATTCTGAGGCAAGATCATCGACAAATTCCTGAATGTCTGCCGGGCCGGGAGTTGTGGTTATGATCGTAAAAATAAATTCGGGTTTGTGGATCCTCACGATCTGTTTAAGGTCTTTCAGCGGAAGGGACTGGCCCAGGTAATAGGTCATTCCACCTCTTGATTTGATGATGTAATCGGCAAATAGCAATCCAATCTCATGCATTTCACCATCCGGCAGAAAGAGCACGAAGCGCTTGCTTTCATCATTCTGCTTGTGATATTGGCCGTCGATCGCTACAATAAGTTTTTGACGAACCAGATTGGAAATGAAGTGTTCCTGTGCCGGATTGATAGCACCTGTTTGCCAGAGTACGCCTATTTTGGCCAGGAAGGGATAGATCACATTAAGCATGCAGGTTTCAAATCCAAGTTTCAGGATGCAGGTGGAAATGATCTTTTCAAACCTCTTCTCATCCATATCGATCATGGCGATCGTCAGTGCATGGATTTGTTCGGGATATTTAAGGTCCCGTTCCGTAAGATGTACCACCTCTCGCTGCATCTCCTGGTCGGTCATCTGTGATATTCTCGAAATTTTAAATCCGTGATCCTTTAGTAATGCCACATTTAGCAGGTGCTTAAGATCAGTTTCATCATAAAACCTGATGTTTGTACTGGTTCTTTTGGGCTTAATGAGCTCGTACCGCTGCTCCCATATGCGAATGGTATGCGCCTTGATGCCTGAAAGATGTTCCAGGTCTTTAATCGAGAATGTTGATAATGGCGGCATCTCTATGGTTTTCTATATAAGTCGATATAACCTTAGTTGTTATTAATTGTTTTGGGCAATCGCGCCAAAGATCTGAATCTTGTGATATCATTTCAAATCTTCAAATAAATAAAGCATTTGTTACTTTAAATGTTTATTTTAATTTTTTTAAATATTCAAAATGCAAATCATAGAATCCACAAAAGAGTATGACGTTATCATCGTCGGTTCGGGAGCTGGTGGGGGTATGGCCACCAAAATCCTTTCGGAAGCCGGTCTAAAAATCGCCGTGGTCGAGGCCGGACCTTATTTTGATCCTGCTGACCCTGAGCAGATGACCCAACTGAAATGGCCCTGGGAATCTCCAAGAAGAGGGGCAGGGACCACCAGAGCATTCGGTGATTTTGATGCTGCCTACGGCGGATGGGTGATTGATGGAGAACCTTACACAAACACTGAAAACAGTAAGTTTGAATGGTTCAGAGCCCATATGCTGGGCGGGAGAACCAACCATTGGGGTAGGATATCCCTACGGTTTGGCCCCAATGATTTTAAAAGAAAAGACATTGACGGCTTAGGTGACAACTGGCCGATTGGCTATGATGATGTAAAACCCTATTACGACAAAGTTGATAAGCTGGTAGGTATCTTTGGAACAAAAGAGGGCATTTACAACGAACCAGATGGATTCTTCCTGCCGCCTCCAAAACCCAGATTGCACGAACTATACTATAAGAAAGGTGCCGATAAGCTTGGTATCCCTGCAATTCCAGCCCGTAAATCCATGGTTACCAAGAAGATCAATGACGAGCGTGGAGTTTGTTTTTATTGTGGACAATGCGGTCGAGCCTGTAGCGTGTATGCGGATTTTTCTGCCGGGACCTGCTTGATATTTCCGGCCATCAAGTCGGGAGGCCAGGTAGAATTATATGTTAATTCTGTTGTCCGGGAAGTGAAGACCGATGACCAGGGCAGGGCAACAGGTGTGATCTATATCAGTAAGGAAGACAGAAAGGAATATCAGCTGAATGCAAAAGTTGTGGTGCTGGCCGCCTCAGCCTGCAGCAGTGCGAGGATCCTCCTCAATTCCAAAAGTCCGGTTCACCCGAATGGTCTGGGCAATAGCAGTGGCGTAGTGGGAAAATATCTACATGATTCCACCGGAGCCTACAGAAGTGCATTCGTGCCTGAATTGATGAACAGAAAAACCTACAATGAGGACGGTGTTTCCGGGATGCATGTATATACTCCCTGGTGGCTGGATAATAAGAAGCTGGATTTTCCTAGAGGATATCATATCGAATTAGGTGGTGGATTGGGGATGCCATCCTATGGTTTTGGTTTTGGGATTACAGGGCTCAACAAATACATCGGAGAAACTGTTGGTGGATATGGTAACAAACTCCGCGAGGATGTCAAGAAGTTTTATGGAAGTACCATCGGATTGGCCGGACGCGGTGAGTGTATTGCTGTGGAGACAAATTATTGTGAGATAGATCCTGATGTGGTGGATGAATGGGGTATTCCGGTATTGAGGTTCAATTATCAGTGGTCTGACCATGAACGCCACCAGGCCAGGCATATGCACAATACCTTCGAGGAAATTTTTGATGCCATGGGAGGAATTGCGCTGGGTGATAAGCCGGGAAGAGATGAGGACTACGGTCTTCACACACCAGGTAATATTATCCATGAAGTAGGGACTACCCGAATGGGTAATAATCCCAAAACATCCGTGGTGAATAAATACGAACAGCTCCACGATGCTAAAAACGTGTTTATCGTTGACGGAGGACCATTTGTTTCACAAGCGGATAAAAATCCTACGTGGACTATCATGGCACTCGCCTGGAGGACCTCAGACTACATTATCGATGAACTAAAAAAACAAAATATCTGATGGATAGAAGGGAATCACTAAAATCTATGCTGATCACGGGTTTAGCCGGTGGGATAGGGCTGCAGGCCTGTACGCCTGAAGAAGCCGAAAAGGTTCAGGTTGTCACTACCAAAGTGGGTACTTACGGTAGGACTCCAGCTGAAAAAGCCAGGGATCTGAAATTGATGACACAGGACTTTTTCAATGAGCATGAACTGACCACCATCGCCGTATTATGTGACATCATTCTCCCGGACTTTGATAGCAAGGGAGGAGCGGCGGAAGCAGATGTTGCTCAGTTTATCGAATTTATTGTAAAGGATATGCCGGCTCATCAGGTGCCCATCCGGGGAGGGATCATGTGGCTGGATGCGGCGTGTAACAAAAAATATGGAAAAGTTTTTACAGATTGCAGTGACGACCAGCAGATCGCTATCGTAGACAGGATCGCCTATCCTGACAAGGTTGCCGAGAATGACCGTCAGGGAGAAGCCTTCTTTTCACTGATGAGAAATCTGACATTGACTGGCTACTATACCACTCAAATCGGTATTCAGGACCTCGGCTACAAGGGCAATACCCCCAATGTCTGGGATGGTGTGCCGGACGATGTGCTGAAACATCACGGCATGGAGTATCCCAAAGAATGGATGCCCCTGTTTGTGGATCAGTCGAAACGTGATGTAAAAGCCGAATGGGATGAGGATGGTAACCTCATCACCTGATCCTACACAGGATCTTTGGTCAGCTTTCCATCCACCAGCCGCCATAAACCCAGCGGATTTTTGTCCTTGAGAGCATCAGGAAGCAGCTCCTGTGGCATATCCTGGTAGCAGATCGGTCTCAGGAATCTTTTAATGGCTCCGGTGCCGACAGAGGTAGACCTTGAATCGGTGGTTGCAGGATACGGTCCGCCATGATGCATGGAGTGGCATACCTCAACACCCGTCGGATATCCATTGAAGATGATCCTCCCTACTTTGTTTTCCAGGATTTCAACAAGGTCCCCGTATTCTTTCAGGTCTTTATCAGTGCCGATGATGGTTGCTGTGAGATGCCCTTCCAGATTTCTGGCGAGATCCAAAATCTCAGATTTGCTGCTGGTATCGATCACAAGTGTTGAAGGGCCAAAAACCTCTTCTCCCAGGGAAGCATTTTTAAGGAATGTAGCAACGGAAACCCGGTAGGCCTGTCCTGCCACGCCATTGCTCTGCTTGTCTTTGGTCAGCTTTTTGATCTCCGAAGATGAAAATTTTTGGATGCCTTTGGTGAAAGCTTCTTTGATCCCTTTGGTGAGCATGGTCCCTTCAAACTCATTGAGGGAGTCCGCCATGGCAGTGAGCAGCTCTTCGGAATGATCTGATTTTGGGAGGACAGTCAATCCCGGATTGGTACAGAACTGACCTACACCCATCGTGACAGACCCGGCCAGCTGCGTTCCTATTTCTTTTCCCCTGGTTTTTTGAGCATCCGGAAGGATAAATACCGGATTGGTGCTTCCCATCTCGGCATACACCGGGATAGGCTCATCTCTTTGATTGGCCAGATCAAACAGGGCTTTTCCTCCCCGAAACGATCCGGTGAAGCCGATGGCTTTGATGTGAGGGTGCTTTACCAGCGCACTACCCACATCTACTGAGGTGCCGATGATCATCGAAAATACCCCATCAGGCATCCCTGTTTTTTCAGCAGCTTTCACAATAGCTGCTGCCACATACTCGGAAGTGCCCGGGTGAGCGGGATGTCCTTTGTAAACCACCGGACATCCGGCCGCAAGCGCGGAGGCTGTATCGCCACCGGCTACTGAAAAAGCCAGCGGAAAATTGCTTGCGCCAAAGACACCGACCGGTCCGAGCGGGACTTTCATTTGCCTAACGTCCGGCTTGGGTAATGGCTGCCGGTCGGGCTGTGCCGTATCGATCCGGCTTTCCACATACCAGCCGTCTCTGATCAGACTGGCAAATAATTTCATTTGATTGACGGTTCTTCCACGTTCTCCGGTCAGTCTGGCGATGGGCAGAGCCGTCTCTTTAGACCCACGCTCAAGAAGCGCATCTCCAAGGGCCATGATCTCATCACCGATGGCTTCCAGGAATCTGGCTCGTTGATCGCTGGTGGTTTTTCTATAGGTATAAAAGGCCTTTTCAGCCAAAGCGATGGCCTCATCGATCTCTTCCGGTGTGGACTCGATGAACTCGACATCAAGATTTTGGTCAGTGGCAGGATCGACGCCATAAAATTTCTTCGCGCCTTTGCCTGATCTTTTTTTTCCTATAAATGTTTGTCCGGTTAAATGCATAATTACTTTTTTGGATTTTTTGCTATGAAATTGGTCAGTGTGCCAATGTGATCGATGGTAATGTCTACCTGATCCTTTTCCTGCAAGGTAAAGTCATTGGGTGGAACAATCCCAGTCCCTGTCATAAGAAAACAACCAAAAGGGAATTCACATTCCCTGTACAGAAAGGATACCAGCTCCACATGCTTCCTTTTCATCTGATCTATTCCGATCTCTTCTTCAAAGGCCAGCTGATCGTCTCTTCGGATCTGCAACTTAATCTTTGCCTTTGGATCGATGCCATTTTCAGGTACAAAGAGGCAGGGTCCCAGACCGGCACATTTCTCATACACTTTGGCCTGAGGCAGATAAAGGGGATTTTCGCCTTCGATGCTGCGGGAGCTCATGTCATTGCCGATGGTGTAACCCTGGATCTCCCCTTTGGAATTAATGAAAAGGGTGAGCTCGGGCTCTGGCACGTCCCATTTTGAGTCTTTTCTGATGTAAAGTTGTCCGCCCGTACCCACTGTCCGGTTGATGTTTGCCTTGAAAAAAAGCTCGGGTCTTTCGGCGACATACACCCGGTCATAGACGTCCCCGCCATCCTGTGACTCTTCCATCCTGGCAGAACGGCTCTTGTAATAGGTCACTCCTGAGGCCCAGATCTCCTGGGACTGGAGCGGAGCAAGGATCTGATCCTCTTCAACAGGACCAACAGGTTCTTTCTCTTTGATCAGGTCAGCTAAAAAGCCATGCAGCTGGCTGCGATTGATCAGTTCATCCCAGGTGATCTTTTCTTCCCGGTAAAATTTAGCTTCATGTTCTATCAGGGCACCCTGTGGCGTTTTATATATTTTCATTTTAAGGTAGGTTGACTTCAAATTTAATACTTCGATATCTTTGAATCATACTATGTGATTGATTTACTACCTTAACCACCTATGATACTTTATAATGTCACTGTCACAATTGACCCTCAGATCGAAAGCGAATGGATCGCCTGGATGAAAGATGAACACATTCCTGAGGTAATGAAGACCGGATGCTTCGTTGAACATAAATTTCTGAGATTAAAGACCGAAAGGCCGGATGTCGATGGCAACACCTTCGCCATTCAATATTTTGCGGAAGATGAAAAGCAGATCGAGGTCTATCTGGAAAACCACGCCATGGCGCTCAGAAAATCACATGCCGATCGCTATGGCAGGAAATCAGCGGCTTTCCATACGATCCTTGAAGAGGTCTAAAGCTCAATCGAGCAGTTGATCCATTCATCGTCGAACTGCGTGTTATATTTTTTATAAAAATTGATGGCCGGCTCATTCCAGTCCAGCACCTGCCACATCATTCCGGTGCAGTTTTCCTTTTTAGCGATCTCCAGGGTCTCTTCAAAAAGCTTTTTGCCAGTGCCCAGACCTCTTTTAGATTCCGTGACGATCAGGTCTTCCAGCCACAGTCTTTTTCCCTTCCAGGTCGAATACCTGTAATAATAAATGGACAGACCTTCAATGACCCCCTCTCTTTCTGCGACGATAAATCCATAGATCGGGTGATCGCCAAATCCATCTTCTTCCATGCTTTCCAGGGTATTGGTCACCTGCTCCGGCGCTTTCTCATACAGCGCCAGCTCTTTGATCAGCTCCAGGACCCTGGGCAGGTCCTCTTTGGTACCCTTTCTCAACCTTACCATGTTTCAAAGGTAGGAAGAAATGAGAGGATGTATGTCTCAGGGTTTACTGATGCTGCTAAAACCGGTATAGGGATGTAAGACCGAAGGGACTTTTATCTCATTCTCCGTTTGATTGTTCTCCAGCAGTGCGGCCACGATCCTCGGTAAGGCCAAAGCACTACCATTGAGCGTATGAGCAAGCACTTTAGCACCATCCACATTTTTAAATCGCAGCTTCAGCCGGTTGGACTGGTAGGTCTCAAAATTGGAGACGGAACTTACCTCCAGCCACTTTTTCTGTGCTGCTGAGTAAACCTCAAAATCGTAGGTAAGTGCTGAGGTAAATCCCATGTCACCACCACAAAGCCGCAGGATGCGGTAGGGAAGTTCCAGGCCTTTGATGAGCTGCTCCACATGGGCTACCATCTCATCGAGTGCTTTGTAGGAACGTTCCGGATGTACGATCTCCACGATCTCCACCTTGTCAAACTGATGGAGCCGGTTCAGTCCGCGCACATGAGCGCCCCAGGATCCGGCCTCTCTTCTGAAGCAAGGTGTGTAGCCTGCGTTTTTGATGGGTAGCTGATCCTCATTCAGGATCTCATCCCGGTAAATGTTGGTGATAGGCACTTCTGCGGTAGGTATCAGGTAGAGGTTGGTCTCCGTGATCTGGTACATCTGACCTTCTTTATCCGGTAACTGACCCGTGCCATATCCGGAATCCTCATTGATGAGTACCGGAGGCTGCACCTCCGTAAAGCCGGCTTTTAATGCCTCGTCAAGAAAGTAGTTTACCAACGCACGGTTCAGCCGGGCGCCCTGACCTTTGTAGAAAGGAAAGCCGGCTCCGGTCACTTTATTGCCCAGATTAAAATCAATGATATCGTAATCTTCAATCAGGTCCCAGTGAGGCCTTGCTGAATCCGGAAGCACGGGAAGGTGCTTTTCATCCAACCTGACGACTTCATTATCCTCGGCACTTTTCCCAAATGGGACGGATTCATGCGGGATGTTTGGAATGTTGTATAAAGATTCACGCAGTTTTTGTTCAATTTCAGTAAGCCTGGGTGCCAGTTCCTTAGATCTTTGCTTAAGCTCAGCTGTTTCCTGCTTGGATTGCTCGGCTTCCTCTTTTTTACCTGCCTGGATGAGCGAACCAATCTGTTTGGCGATCTGATTGGATTTTGCGAGCGTATCATCTAGCAGAACCTGCGTGTTTCTTCGCTCTTCATCAATGCTGAGAATATCCTGCAGCAATTGATCTGCGTTTTTTATACCTCTCTTCTCCAGACCCCGGACATATAACTTGAAATGGTCCCTTATGGCAGAAACTTGTAACATTTATCGATTGTAATGGGTGGGTTGCAAAATAAGGGCGTTCATTGAAAATATTGAAATGAAGTCCCGGTTTACTTGAATATATTTTTTTGTGAATCTTTTGCTTAATATTTACCGTTGACATATTATTGTAGTGCAATTCAAGTGAGCACTATCACTAGTTTTCCAAATTCGGCTTCTAAAGCACGAAAACTCCAATTATTCACGTAATATTTCGATTACCATAATTTACCAAGTATAATTTTTATGTACACTTTAGATGATTTAAGTGTCAGGCTTCTCTCAGAGCTACGAGAGATAGCAGATGGTCTGGGGATCAAAAATGCAAAGAAAACCGCGAAGAACGATCTGATCTATGAGATCCTGGACAAGCAGGCGACGATGCCCGACGAAGACATTAAGAAAATAAACAAAGATGATTCCAAAGAGAATCAGCCAAAGAATCAGAAAAAATCAGGCAAAAAAGAAAAGTCAGAGAACAAAAAGCAATCTTCTGATAGCCCTGAAGATCTTTTGAAATCTCTGGATATAGAAATTGAAAAGACTGATGATTCCCCGGAAAAGCAGGAAAAGAAAGCTGAACCGCACAAAGGGGATCAACCAAAAGAAAAAAACAGGAATAAGGGCGGCCAGGATAATAAGCAGGATAATAAGCACGACAAAAGAAGTGACAAGTCCGGTCAGGATGGCGGTGACAATCGCAGAGACGATAAAAGAGACGATAAAGCTGATTATCGCGCCAGAAAAGCCCAGTATAATGAAGAGATCAAAGAATTTGACGGAGCCATTGAAAATGAAGGTGTGCTTGAGATCATGCAGGATGGCTACGGCTTCCTGAGATCCAGTGACTACCATTACCTGGCAAGTCCTGATGATATTTATGTTTCTCCTTCTCAGATCAAGCTATTTGGTTTGAAGACTGGTGATACCGTAAAAGGTCAGATCAGGCCTCCGAAAGACGGTGAAAAATATTTTGCTCTCCTAAGGGTTGAGTCTGTTAATGGGAAGACCACTGAGGAAATCAGGGACAGGATTGCTTTTGAATACCTGACTCCATTGTTTCCTGAGCAAAAGCTTTCATTAACCACCAAGCCGGACAATTATAGCACAAGGATCGTCGATCTTTTTGCACCGATCGGTAAAGGCCAGCGGGGAATGATCGTGGCGCAGCCTAAGACTGGTAAGACGGTCTTATTGAAAAACATTGCAAATGCGATCGCTGAAAACCATCCTGAGGTTTATCTCATGATCCTCCTGATCGATGAGCGACCTGAGGAGGTGACAGATATGGCCAGATCCGTAAAGGCGGAGGTGATAGCTTCCACTTTCGACGAGCAGGCTGAAAAGCATGTGAAGGTCGCCAACATTGTATTGGAGAAAGCTAAAAGAATGGTAGAGTGCGGTCATGATGTGGTGATCCTGCTGGATTCAATCACCCGATTGGCCAGGGCGCACAACACGGTGGTACCTTCGTCAGGAAAGATCCTTTCCGGTGGTGTGGATGCCAATGCGCTGCATAAGCCCAAGAGATTTTTCGGAGCGGCACGAAATGTAGAAAATGGTGGATCACTGACGATCATCGCTACAGCCCTGATCGAGACCGGATCCAAGATGGACGAGGTGATCTTTGAGGAATTCAAGGGTACGGGTAACATGGAACTGCAGCTTGACAGGAAATTGTCCAACAAGCGAGTTTATCCTGCGATCGATGTTCCTGCTTCAGGTACAAGGAGAGAAGATCTGCTGATGGACAAAGATCAGCTCAGCAGGGTCTGGATCCTGAGGAAATTCATGGCCGACATGAACAGCAACGAGGCTATGGAATTCTTATTGAGCAAGATGAAAGGAACCCGCAACAATGAGGAGTTCCTGATCTCGATGAATGGATAAAACTATTCTAAGTGTAAATATTCAAGCCCCGCTAAAAGCGGGGTTTTTTTTGTGTTTGTTGCTCTCGTGCAATTCAGCGTCCATGACGCTATTTGGAATCATCTGCTGCTCTAGCGATACAATCGCCAGTCTCAACCGTCCTCGTTGCACTTGTCTATCGAAGCTATAGCGTAGGTATGAAACGAGGACAAGTAACGCTGCTATTTTAATATTTCAGCTGCCATTTTTTACATCAAACCCAAACACCCCCTCAGACTCTCCCTCCAATGAGGTATTTCTAAATCAAATGCAGATTTGATCTTTTGCTTATTCAGCACACTGAAATGTGGTCTTTTGGCAGGGGTTGGATAGGCCTCTGTCAGGATGGGTTTGACGGGGATCTTGATGTCTTTGTATTCGAAAATGGCCTTGGTGAAATCATACCAGGAGGCAACACCCTCATTGCTGTAATGGTAAATGCCAAACTGATCCTTTTTAGCACCAATCATTACCAGGATGGCTTCAGCCAGATCCCGGGCATAGGTAGGTGTACCCACCTGGTCGAAGATCACGCCCAGCTCAGGTTTTGTTTCTGCCAGCCGAAGCATGGTTTTTACAAAATTGCTTCCAAAGCTACTATAGAGCCAGGAAGTCCTGATGATGTAAAAATCAGTAAAATTAGCAGCAATGGCCCTTTCCCCATTCAGTTTGCTGGTCCCGTAATAGCAAACCGGATCCGTAGGTTTATCCTCAGTCAGGGGTTGAAAACTTTGACCATTGAAGACAAAGTCAGTTGAAATATGAAAAAGTGTTGCCTGGTGCTCTTTGCATGCCAGGGCCAGGTTTTTTGCTCCTGTCACATTGATCTGATCACACAATTCCCGCTCTGTCTCCGCTTTGTCCACGGCCGTATACGCCGCACAGTTGATACAATGGGTAGGTTTTGCCTGCCGGAAAAAATCCCTCACCTGAGCTTCGTCTGTAATGTCGAGTTCTTCCACATCCACAAAATGGAATTCAGCGTTCTGGTAAGATTTGGCCAGGACCTGGAATTCATTGCCCAGCTGTCCTTTTGATCCGGTCACGATGATTTTTTTCTTATCCATTGACAAAGTCGGTCAGGTATTGATATTTTTCTGTTAACTGGCCACCTTCTGCGATGGTTGCGTTTTTGATGATGTCATCCTGATCTTTCTGAAAGTGTGGCAATACATTTTCCAGCAGCTGATCACCGAAGCTTGATGAAGCATCCCTTGGCAGCTCGTTGGGCAGGTTATCGATGGCCATCACAGTCGTGTTGGAATCTCCGCTCAGTGGAGCTTCTACCTGATCAGACCATGGATTATAGTCATAGATGGGGTCATCGATGGTAGAAGGTCTTTTGGTAGAGGGAATGGACCCCTCTATGTCACAGGTGATATCTGCAATAACCTTGATTTTAAAATCCTCTTTTTGCATGTCATCCCTGGTGAATAAAACGGGTGACCGTGGGTCCCAGTAAGCACAGGCAATAAGCAGGTCTGCCTGGTTTGTAAAATGATGAAATGTGCCTCTGTATTCTGTAGGATGCTGGAAAAAATGTTTTAACTCGAAGGAGTTACCATTTTTATGTTCATGATAGTCTCCGGCTTCAAGCTGGGTATAAACCGGCTGATCAAACGTTTGCAAAAGGAATGCTTTCGGGGCTACCCGGGCAATACCAGCCTCATCCAGTACTTCCATTGCTCCTTTGGCCACGCGACCACCTCCTGTGATTACGATTTTGATGGGTGGAAGATTGATTTTTTTGAATTCAGTTTTGAGGTCCTTCAGGTCGAAGCAATCATGGGCTCTCCTCAAATCAAATAACTGATATCTTTTTCCATAAGTCCACAGGCCATTATAGGCTCCCACAATGCCGGCCCATCGTCCGAAAGCAACGATCCGGTTTCCTTCCTGATCTGTCAGTGTTTCATAATCCACCAGCCTGATCTTTTTGGCCAGGATGGTCCTGAGCAGGTCCCGGTTATAAGGCTGCTTTTTGATGGTATGGGAAAAGAAAAAATAGGTTTTGTCCGGAATCAAATCTTTGATGGGCACTTCTTTCACACCCATCAGCACGTCGCAATCCGATACTTCCTCCCTTACTTCAATGTTTCGATCGCGATATTCCTGATTGCTGAAACATCTGATCGGGCTTGCCTGCACTACTACTTCAAAGTCAGCAAAACGCTTTTGAATTTCAGCAGCATGCATTGGTGTGAGTGGTACCCTTCGGTCCTGTGGTATTTTGCCTTCTCTGAGGATCCCTATTTTCACTTTGGCGGTCACTTTTTCAGCAGACAAAACTAATAGATTAGCCAGTAGATATGCTAGATTTACTTACTCGGATTCCAAACTGAAACGAAATTGATCATGCAATGCCCCAAAATTTTTCTATTGATCTTATGTATCGCTGTGATGGCTTGCCAAAGAAAAGCTAATCAGGATAATGGTGATGACCTGAACCTGGATCAATATCCACATGTCATGCTCTCCAATGAGGAGGTGGAAATGAAAGTTTACCTTCCGGACCCCGAGAGTGGGCTATACCAGGCCACCCGCTTCGACTGGTCAGGCGTGATCGGAAGCTTGAAGTATAAAGGGCATGAATATTTCGACTATTGGAAAAACACCCATGATCCACTCATCCATGAGGACCTGCCAGGGCCGGTGGAGGGATGGATCAAACCAGGCCTGGGATATGAGGAGGCTTCACCGGGGTTTATCCGGATCGGAGTGGGGATTCTCGAGAAACCTGAAGGAGAAACAGAATACCGGTGGACGGAGACCTACAGGATCATGGATCATGGCCAATGGACCGTTGATCACGGACAGGAGTGGATCTCTTTTACGCATCAGGTGAACAGTGAATTTGGTTATGCTTATGAATACGTCAAAAAAATCACTCTTAATGAACACGGTTTCGTGATCCATCATCAGCTGAAAAATACCGGGGAGAAAGCCATTGAAACAGATCAGTTCAATCACAATTTCTTCGTGATCGATCAGACGACCAGTGGACCGGACTTCCTGGTGCAGTTTCCTTTCGAATTGTCAACGGAGCGGGACACGAAAGGCATGGTGGAACTCAGGGGGAATGAAATACATTATCTGAAACCAGTAGAGGATGGTAGCAGCGTATTCCTGGAGTTGACCGGATTTGACGAAGATGTGGAAGACCATCAGGCCACCGTGATCAACCGAAAGACGGGCGCGGGTATCAATCTGGCCGTTGACCAGCCGATCTACCGAATGGCCTTCTGGACCTGTCATACCACCTTGTGTCCGGAGAACTTTATCTGGATTCATGTGGAGCCGGGAGAAACCATGGAGTGGAATTCGGCATACACCGTGTTTACGCAATAATCCAGGTAGTCAAATGACATATGTGGTATTAGGAGGTTTGTGGACGGTATATCTTGCATTGCACAGTCTGCTGGCTTCCAATGGTGCAAAGGGCTGGTTTGAAAAATGGGTCAGACTATCCGGGAGCAAATACCGGCTTTTCTATTCATTGTTAAGCACCATCGGTATCATTGCTATCGGGTGGGTGTCGTCAATTTTCAAAGAAAAATTACTTTTCAATCCTTCGATCAGCCAGTATTTTGGGGTGCTTCTCATCTTCCCAGGGATCTGGATCCTCTGGCTGTCCTTCAAATATTTTTCAGTAAAGGAATTTCTGGGACTTAAAGCTACCGGTACAGAAAATCAGCTGGTGACCTCAGGGATACATGCCAGGGTGAGGCATCCTATTTACACAGGTACAGTCCTTGCACTGGTCGGCTACTTTTTGATACGGCCCACTGATCTTTTTTTGGTATCGCTGCTCGTGATCTTTGTATACCTGCCAATAGGGATCGTTTTTGAGGAAAAAAAGCTGATTGAGAAATTTGGGCAGGATTACCTGAATTACAGGAGAAACACCCCTGCGATTTTCCCTGACCTAAAGTGAGGTCTATTTTTTCAGGTCATCAATATCATCCCGGTCCCTGAGCTTTTTGTCCTCCACTTCCTTGTTCAGGAACTTGTTGATCTTTTCAATGTCGATGTTGGAATGTAACTCCCCAAAAGAATCGATCTCCATCTCGAAACCATCCAGGTCTTTATGGACCTTTGGTTTCTCTCTCTCCTTATTTTTATCTGTTTTCTTATTCATTGTTTCAGGCCTTTACTAGTGTATTTAACTGATCAACAGAATAAAAGATTCGTTCTGTAACCGATTTCCCACCCATAATGCTTAGCATCGTCATCAGATCCGGGCCGGAACCCTCACCAGTGATGCACAACCTGAGAGATTGCATGAATTTACCGGCTTTGTAGCCCTTATTTTCCAGAGTTTTGAAAAACAGCGATTTTACAGCATCAGTGTCAATGGATGCATGTTGTTCAATGGTTTCAGCAAATAAGCTGAGGGCTTCAGCAGCTTCCTCATTCCACTTTTTCTCAACCACCTGTGGGTCATAATTTTGGGGAGGCTGAAAGAGGACAACGCTTTGCCTGGCAAAGTCCGGCAAGAAGGTCACCCGCTCCCGAAGCAATCCCACGATCTTGTGAGCTGTGTCTTCGTTGCAGTAAATATCATACTTATCTTTCAGATCAGCCTGAATGGTATGTGAAAGCTCGGACTCCGGTTTTGCCTTAATGTATTGCTGATTGAACCATTTTGCCTTTTCGATGTCGAATTTCGTTCCGGCTTTGTTGATCTTCTCGAGAGAAAACTGGTCAATGAGCTCATCCATCGAAAAGATCTCCTGTTCCGAACCCGGGTTCCAGCCGAGGAGTGAAAGAAAGTTGACCATGGCATCCGGGAGATAACCTTCTTCCCTGAAGCCTACGGACGTTTCACCTGTTTGCGGATCTTTCCAGGACATAGGGAAAATCGGGAATCCGGCTTTTTCGGCTGCTCTCTTACTCAGCTTCCCATTACCATCAGGTTTCAAGATGAGTGGAAGGTGTGCAAACCTGGGCATAGTAGATTCCCATCCAAGATATTTGTAAAGAAGGACATGTAGCGGTGCGGAAGGCAGCCATTCCTCTCCTCTGATCACGTGTGTGATTTTCATAAGATGATCATCCACCACATTGGCCAGGTGATAGGTTGGCATCCCGTCCGATTTCATGAGTACTTTATCATCAATGTTGGATCCATGCACAAGGACCCAGCCGCGTACAATGTCATTGATACGAACCTCCTCTTTGGGCTGTACCTTTATCCTTATCACATAAGGCTCCCCCTTTTCAATCCTCGCCTTTACTTCATCAGGAGGAAGGGTCAGAGAATTTCTCATGGTTGTCCGGGAAACCGCATCATACTGCGGATTAGCTATCCGGCCTTCCTTCAGCCGGTTTCTCATGGCTTCAAGTTCTTCCGATGTATCGAACGCATAGTATGCGTGACCGTCTTTAATGAGTTGGTCAACATACTTTTGATAAATTTCTTTTCTCTCTGATTGGCGATAAGGAGAAAATGGCCCTTGGTTGATGGGTCCTTCATCCGGCTCAATACCGCACCATAACAAAGAATCAATGATATATTGCTCGGCGCCTTCCACAAATCTTGCCTGATCCGTGTCCTCGATCCTAAGGATGAAGGTTCCCTTGTTCTTTTTTGCAAAAAGGTAGTTGAAGAGGGCAGTCCTTACGCCGCCAATATGCAACCCTCCGGTGGGGCTTGGTGCAAATCTTACTCTCACATTTTCCATGATATCAATTTATTGGGAGCAAAGCTATAAAATCAACCATCTACGGGAGCCATTGTTAGCTGAGAATGCGCTCAAGAGTGCTCCTTGTCTGTTTTTTTCGTTTGAAAAAGTTCAGGATCAGGGTCATATAATAAAAAAATCCTGTTGCCAGGGTTATGAAGAGCGCACGCAGATATTTGGGCTCATGGTTGTCCAGATAAATAAGCAGAAAAGTTATCGCAAGAGTAACCAGAATGCCCCCAACCACCCCCAGCATAACCTTGGTAGCAGGGAAGAGCTGATATTTCAGAAAGACGATTGACCCTTTGGAGGTTGGCTCAATTTTTCCAATTGCCAGCGGCAGGGCATTTTGCGGAAAGCTGATCTTCAGTGAAATTCTAAACGAATCCTTTGCAATGTTTCCATTGAAAATATGGGATTCCGGAACTGTCTCTCCGGTTACGACCTGTGTAAATCTTGAAAGTATGGAAATGATCTCTGCCTGAGATCTGGCAGAAACAATGGTTTCCTCTTCAATGGGTTTGAATTTCATTCTGCGGCAATGCAGCTTATTTCGATATTGACATCCCGTGGAAGTCTGCTTACTTCCACGGTTTCTCTCGCAGGCGGTTCATCCTCAAAATAAGTCCCATAAACTTCGTTGATCTTTCCAAAATTCTCCAGATCCTTCACGAAGATACTTGTTTTGATGATGTTGGAGTAGGAAAGGCCGGCAGATGAAAGAATAAAACCAAGGTTCTTCATCACCTGATGGGTTTCTTGTTCTATGGATCCTGATACCAGCTTACCTGTAGACTGATCAATGGGAATCTGTCCCGATACAAAAATCAGTCCGTTGAAATTTACCGCCTGGCTATAGGGTCCAATAGGTGACGGTGCTTTTTCGGAAAGGACAATTTTCTTCATTTATTCACTTTTTGAAAATTTTATTGTTGAATTTCAGGGTGACAAATCAACCATTCATGTTCCCGATCATAAGATAAACAATGCGAAGGAATTACTGAAATCAGATTTTCTCAAACGTTCACTGCACAGGTCAGACAGGATTTATTGGATGATCGTATAAAAAAGTGTGATCTCCGCATCCGTAAATACGCTTTTGGACAAAGACGTGGTAGATGGGGTCAGAATGACCATCTCTTCAAGCTCAATCCCCAGACCATCATCAGCAAATATTTGAGTGAACTGAGTGACAGCTCCTGAATAGTTTGGGGGTTCAGCTTCATGCGTGATATTCAAATAATCTATGCCTGACGAGCTATAGCTGATGTCTGCCAGAACAGCACTGGTAACCGCTGCGATTTTACTTGAACCAATTGGCCCATTGATCCGTCCATCTCTGATGAAGTAGAAACGGATGGTACTGAAAGGCACAACAAACTCCGAGGCATAATCAGTGGTGTTCAGATTTATCCTGGAATTATTCACGATCAGGTCAGGATTATTCTCATAGAATGCTTTAAGCGGTGCGAGATCGACTTTAGCAAACGTTCCATCGACCATGCTTCCGTAAGCATAACCTCCGATAAACTCGTCAGTATATTCTTCGTTAAGTGTTTGGAGTTTAGCACCTGTTCTGTCCCTTTGAATATTGGTAAAATGCCCTCTTCCGTTGAAATTGTATTTATAGTAATAGGTACTATCTGTCGATGCGCTTCTCATTTCTATCCATATGGCTGAGCTGTCATTGGAAAGACTCAAAGCCATCAGGCCACTGTTTGTACTGGTGGTATTCAATACCAGCGGTTGATAATAAAGTAGATTGCGCTGCAGGCTGTCTCTAAACACAGTATCTGTGTCGTACCTGAGTAACTGATCAAAAAGCTCCATACCAAGACTATTTACGGGAATATTCAGGATGGAGTCCTCATCAATATTGATATTGTAATCTACCTGACTGATGGGTGTAGGATTGAAATCGATCTGTCTGCTAGCCAGGTAGATCACCTGATTATACAAGGTATCGTTGGATTCGTGCACATCAATATGCCCGGATAGGATGTTGTCTGTAGTTCTCACCTCATTGATCTTGAATTTCATGGTGGCGGAGACAAATTCAAGTGAATCACCAGGGAACGTACCGAGAGCGGGACTGTATTGAGTATATCCGGTACAGGACACATTTCCGGTGACGGAATCCTCTGAATTTCCGATCAGGAGTGTGGTAAACTGATTTGTACGCAGGCTGTCGATCAGTATGGTGGACAATGGGAGCGTGATGGTGGTATCACGTACGGTGATGTTCTGGTTGTCAGGCCTGACTCTGATTCCGAGATCAGCCGGGTCCTCACAGGCAAAAAAAAACGGGATCAGTAAAAATACTAATCCCGATCCCAGAGGGAATGCTTTTCTATCCAACAAGTTCATTATACAGATTGTAATGGCTCTCTTCAAAATTCTCATCCCTGTCTATGGTGCTAATCTGCTTATCTGACATGTCTGCGATCAGTTTTTTGAAACTGTCGGTAGACTCTTCGTTTCCGTTGATGATTGCATCGGCGTACTGTACGCCCATTTTGATGAAACCATCATAATCTGCTGTCTTTAAAGGATGGAGCATATGGTCATCAATGTCTATCATCTTCACTTTGTCCAGCAGGTCATCTCCGAATTTGTGACTGAACTTATTATTGTAAATCGTAAAAACAGATTTGGATTCCTTAAAGATTGGATCGTTTTTATATGTGGTTTTTACGTACAATGGTATCAGGCTTGTCATCCAGTCATTGCAATGGATGATATCGGGAGACCAGCCCAGCTTTTTCACTGTTTCTAAAACGCCCTTGCAGAAAAATATTGCGCGCTCATCATTGTCTTCATAGAAATTGTCTTCCTTATCAAAAAAGACAGATTTTCTGTGAAAGTAATCTTCATTGTCTATGAAGTAAACCTGAAGTTTAGCGTTCGGTATCGAAGCAACCTTGATGATCAATGGCTTCTCCTCATCACCGACAGAAATGTTTATTCCTGAGAGTCTTACTACCTCATGAAGTCTGTTCTTTCTTTCATTGATCAGTCCAAATCTTGGAACCAGGATCCTTATCTCCATCCCTCTTTCTTGCATCGCCTGGGGTAGACGCCGCACAAATTCAGCAACTTCAGAGGTCTTCAAAAAAGGATTGATCTCACTGGCAACATATAGGATTCTTAAATTTGACATGGATTCGCTATTTTATTCAGGATTGTCGAAAATGACCTCAAAATTACCATAATTTTGCCGTATTTTCAATGTTTACAGAAACTTAACGTTTTTTAATACCTCTGGTAAATGCAAATCATACACCCCCCTCACGAAATTTTAGTAAAAGTACGTGCACTTAGGCAGGAGGGGTTATCGGTTGGGCTGGTGCCCACAATGGGAGCGCTACATGAAGGGCATCAGGCACTGGTAGAGCGTTCTACCAAAGAAAATGACATTACAGTCACAAGTATTTTTGTGAATCCCACACAATTCAATAACCCTGACGATCTCGCAAAATACCCTAAAACGCTGGAACGTGATGTGGAAAAATTAAATCAATGGGGATGCGACATTGTCTTTGCCCCTCACGAGAAGCAAATATATCCAAGTGCCCCATCGGTAGGGTTTGATTTGGGCAAACTCAATGAGGTGCTGGAGGGGAAATACCGGCCGGGTCATTTTAATGGTGTTGGCATTATCGTCTTGAAATTATTTAACATGGTCATGCCTGACAGAGCCTATTTTGGTTTGAAAGATTTCCAGCAATACCTTATAGTAAAAGAGCTGGTTTTTAATCTTTCATTTCCTGTGGAAGTCATCGGGATCCCGACAGTTCGCCTGGAATCGGGGCTTGCTGTTTCCTCAAGAAATCAAAATTTGACAGCGCAGGGACTTCAGACAGCTGCTAACATCTACCAGGGACTTGTCAGGGCTAAAGCACTGATTTCAGAGAATAGGGGAGTCGATGAAACCATTCGTCTCACGCGCCAGTTCTATGATCATGTTGATGGATTAGATGTTGAATATTTGGAAATTGTCAATCCGGATACTCTTTTACCGGTAGAAACTAATGATAAAAAAACTCTGTTAATCTGTATCGCCGGCTACGTGGAAAGCGTAAGACTGATCGATAACCTATATTTGCAGCCTGATTGATTAAAGGATGTTGATAGAAGTACTTAAATCTAAGATTCATCGTGTAAGGATCACCCAATCCGAGCTTCATTACGTGGGCTCCATCACCCTGGATGAGGACCTGATGGATGCTGCCAATATCGTTGCCAATGAGAAAGTCCAGATCGTCAATATCAATAATGGCGAGCGGCTGGACACCTATGTGATCAAAGGTGAAAGAGGTACGGGTGAGGTATGTCTGAATGGCCCGGCAGCAAGAAAGGCTCAGGTCGGTGATATCATCATTATCATTTCCTACTGCACCATCGACCAGAAAGAATCCAAATCACATCAACCTACCATTATCTTCCCTGACGGAGATAATAGAATTACTTCCTGACAATGGTCAAAAAAATCGTTAGTGTACTCAAGTACATCCTTCCGATCGGCATTGCCATCATTCTCCTTTATTTCGCATTTAAAAATGTTGATTTTGCGGCTTTCTGGAGCAAGGCAAAACAGGTAAACTACTGGTGGGTATTCGGATCCATCACCTTATCCTACCTCGCTTATGTGCTACGGGCCTACCGGTGGAATTTGTTGCTCAAGCCCCTGGGATATCATCATCTCACGACCAACAGGACCACCATCGCCGTTTTGATCGGATATCTTGCCAACCTGGCATTTCCCAGACTTGGAGAAGTGACCAGATGTGGAATTCTTAAAAGGAATGAAAATGTGCCTATGGCCAGCTCTTTCGGCTCTGTGATCACTGAGCGTCTCATTGATGTTGTCAGTTTGCTGATCCTCATCTTTTTCACCCTTTTTGTGGAGTATGACACCTTGATCACTTTTTTTTCAGATACCTTTTCAGACATAAAAAACATTCAGGGTCTTGCGTGGAAGGCAGCACTGGTGTTTTTGATCCTGATTGTCGCGGGGGCATTCGCTTTCTTCGTAGCGATCAAAGCAGGAGGGAGATTTAGAGAGTTTATCAGGCAACTGGTAGAAGGGATGCTGTCATTGAAAAGAGTACAGAATATTCCTGCATTTATCATTTCTACCCTTCTGCTGTGGATTGTGTATTACTACATGTCATACATCATCGTTTTTGCATTGCCCGAGACTTCCTCGTTGAACTGGCAGGCAGGGGTCATGCTACTGGTGACAAGTGGTGTGGCTTTGGCCATTCCCGTGCAGGGTGGTTTTGGGACCTACCATACGATGATTAGTGGCATGTTACTCCTTTATAATATAGATAAGACTACAGGCGTATTTTTCGCGACCTTGCTGCATACCTCTCAGATCGTGGCCATGGCCGTTTTTGGAGGTGTGGCGGTCCTGGTTTCTCTGTTCATAAAAAAATACACATGAGCCCAAGTGCATTGAAGATCTTAACCAGGAAAGAGCTGGAGGTTTTAGTCGCCAAATGGAGGAAAGAAAACCAAAAGATCATTTTTACCAATGGTGTTTTTGACCTTGTCCATCTGGGGCATGTTGATTATTTGGAAAAGGCCAGTAATTTAGCGGACAAAATGATCGTCGCCTTAAATAGTGATGCTTCCGTTAAAAGATTAAAGGGAGATAATCGTCCTCTGATTGACGAAAATGCCAGGCTTAGAGTGATGGCTGCCTTTGAATTTGTGGATGCCACGCTATTGTTTGATGAAGATACACCTTACGAGCTCATTTCGCTGATTAAGCCAGATGTGCTGGTGAAAGGGAAAGATTATCAAATTAGCAACATCGTAGGGGCAGATATCGTATTGGAGAATGGCGGAACTGTGGAGACGATCGACATTGTCGAAGGGTATTCCACAACTGCAATTATTAATAAAATTTTAAGACTAAATAAATAAAATGGGATTGTTCGTAATCATCATCGCGTTTATGATCCTGAGTTTGATCGTAAGCACGAGGCTCAAAAATAAGTTTAAGAAATATTCTAAGATTCCGCTGTCTGCAGGCCTTACCGGTCGTGAGGTCGCAGAGCTCATGCTCGCCGATAATGGGATCCATGATGTGAAGGTGATGTCTGTCGAAGGGCAGCTTACAGACCACTATAATCCGGCGAATAAGACGGTGAATCTAAGCCCGGACGTGTACAGTGGTCGTTCCGCGGCAGCTGCGGCGATTGCCGCTCACGAGTGCGGACATGCTGTGCAGCATGCGACGGCTTATAGTTTCCTTGAGTTCAGGTCAGCCATGGTACCGGTACAGAACATCAGCGGCAGGATCATCAACATCGTCTTTATGATGATGTTTTTCGGAGCGTTTCTATTACCTCAGGTGATCCCAATGAATCTTGCGATCCTGGTGATTATTGCCTGTTATGGGGTTTTCACACTGTTTGCCTTCATCACGCTCCCTGTGGAGTTTGATGCCAGCAAGCGGGCGCTCGCCTGGGTGGAT
Organism: Cyclobacteriaceae bacterium; assembly: GCA_965243485.1. Classification (GTDB taxonomy): domain Bacteria; phylum Bacteroidota; class Bacteroidia; order Cytophagales; family Cyclobacteriaceae; genus UBA7330. Next base: position 1,610,838 of record CBDEVP010000001.1, read on the forward strand.
CGGCGCAATATTGTGAACACCAGTGAGTATGACATGGCGAAAGATGCCCTGAATACTGCGGCTATGACCTATGTTATTGCTGCATTGTCATCCCTGGCTACATTGCTCTATTGGGTCATGATCTACCTGGGCGGTAGCAGAGAGTAATTTCGATGAATAAAAAATTAAGAAAGGCTCCTGATTCGGGAGCCTTTTTTTATGCGATCAGGTAGACAGCATTCGTTAGATTTGTCGATAACGCATTAAACATGGACTTTAATTACACAGAAGAACACCTGGCCGTGAGGGAAGCCGCCAGGGATTTCGCAGAACGTGAGTTGCTTCCGGGCGTGATCGATAGGGATCGTGATCAAATGTTTCCCAAAGATCAGGTGAAGAAAATGGGAGAACTAGGCTTCATGGGCATGATGGTAGACCCGGTCTACAACGGAGGGGGTATGGATAACGTTTCTTATGTTTTGGCAATGGAAGAGATCTCAAAGGTGGATGCCTCTGCGGCGGTTTGTATGTCAGTCAACAATTCACTTGTCTGTTATGGTATTCAGAAATACGGGACAGAAGAGCAAAAAGAAAAGTATCTGAAGAAACTGGCCACGGGAGAAGTGATAGGGGCCTTTTGCCTTTCGGAGCCGGAAGCCGGTTCAGATGCCACTTCTCAAAGGACCACTGCGGAAGACCAAGGAGACCACTACCTGATCAATGGGACAAAAAACTGGATCACCAATGGCAATACAGCCGGCATCTATATCGTGATGGCACAAACGCATGTCGAGAAAGGATATAAGGGGATCAATGCGTTGATCGTCGAGCGGTCCATGGATGGCATCACCATCGGAAAAAAGGAGGATAAACTTGGAATAAGGGGTTCAGATACCCATTCGATCATGTTTTCCGATGTGAAAGTGCCTAAAGAAAACCGGATCGGTGAGGATGGATTCGGCTTTAAGTTTGCCATGAATGTGCTGAATGGCGGAAGGATCGGGATAGCAGCGCAGGCATTGGGGATAGCCAGTGGAGCGCTGGAAACTTCAATCAGGTATTCCAAAGAAAGAAAGACTTTCGGTGTAGAGATTGCAAAACATCAGGCGATCCAATTCAAACTTTCTGAAATGGCGATGAAAGTGGAAGCAGCCAGATTGCTTTGTCTGAATGCTGCAAAGCTGAAAGACGAGGGAAAAGATTATGCAAAAGCCAGCGCTATGGCTAAACTGTTCGCTTCTGAGGTTGCCATGTTTAATGCCAGTGAGGCCATTCAAATACATGGTGGATATGGCTATGTGAAAGAATATCACGTGGAGCGGATGCTCCGGGATGCAAAAATCACTCAGATCTATGAGGGTACCTCTGAAATCCAGAAATTGGTGATTGCCAGGGAATTATTGAAATAATTCAATGGAGACTCTGTAAACTCCATGAAGGATAATTGGGTTTTTACAATAATCTATATTAGTTTTATACAATTATTTTAGGAAATTATCCGCTAGTAACCGCCCTACACTAAAAAATACACCAGTGGAAGATTACAATAAGATCATTGAATCTCTGGGTGTCAGGTTTATTAAAGCTAAGAATATTAATATTTTAAAACCTGTCACGGTAGAGAATAACTACGACATTGAAAACACCCTCATCCTTGTTACCAAAGGCTCCATCAAATTTGGGAAGGAAAAAGAAACGGTAAATGCCGGGGAGATCCTTTTTATACCGGGGGGTCGGCTTTTATCAATCACTTATGGATCAGGCAACTCTGAGAGTCTTTCAAAAGATGATTTTCTTAGCAACAGAGAAAGCTATCTCAAGGTATATGAGGATGATCCTGGTGATTTTGAAAGTTATAGTTATGTTTCCTTTGAAGCCAAGGCATTCGATTCTGTAAATTTCTTTGCCTCCCTGGATATTCCGCCATTTAAGATCACCAGCAATCATTCAACTTTCATTGATCTGATTACTGAAATCAACGGTGAGATCGTTTCAAGTTCGCCCGGCAAGGGGAGGGTGGTAAAATTGCTGACGGAGCGACTGGTGGTAGAACTGATCAGGTACATTCTGAAGCAGGGACTTTTTGTGGAGCAATTCGCAACCAACAGTACCTATTTTAAGGATCCACGGTTGATCGATATTTTCACATTTATCAAGGAAAACCTCGGCGAAGACCTGTCTAACAAGATCCTGGCTAATGTAGCTAATGTATCAGAAGATTACGTGGGTCAGTACTTTAAGATGCTTACAGGTATCAACCCTCAGGATTACATTGAGTACCAAAGAATGGAAATGGCCGTGAACCTGCTGAGAACCTCAAAGAAGAGTATCCGGGAAATTGGTAAGGATGTAGGCTACAAAGACACCGCTTATTTCTGCCGTAGATTTAAGATGATGTTTGGCATACCTGCCGGTAAGATGCGAAGAAGGGAGTCATTGATGAATATTTAATCTTATTTTTGCCTCCCCTTATTCTCAGTTTCTTGTGCTTTTGCAGACGCGATCAGGTGGCCTATTTGAGTCAGAATAAAACTCAATACCGCCATTGTAACTTTTTCGATCAGGATATTCTTAAAGCTGAAAGATCGTTTTACTACTGTTTTGTTTGTATTAGCCTCTTTTTCTTTTTTTCCGGTTGCCTGAGGTTTTTCCTTTTTCTTTTTAGATGATCTTGCGGCGAGGGTGATCCCCAGGACCACAACTCCAACCACAGCCACACCAATGAGTATATTTTTGGCTTTTCCTTCAAAATCACTGGATACAGTTTCCAGCTCACCCTCGAGCTGAGATTCCTTTTTTCCTAAAGAACTCCTCCGGCTTTTCCAAAGTCTTGAATGATCATTCATCGGTGTCTAAGTTTTCGCTGATCCTGATAAAAGTAGATTCCAACCAGTTTTGGATCCGGTTTGTTCTGAGCAACAAGAAAATGGTGATCAGCAGGACCAGATAAGCACCTGCAACGATCAGATAACCATAATAAGTACTTTCCAGGACCTGATTCAAATAGGCACCCAAAGCAAGTGAAAGGAAAATAAAAAGAAAGAAGGCGATGATACCGAGAAATAAAAAGGCCAGTACATGAGCCATGATCCTGGAGATCTGTGCAATGATATCCAGCTTCAATTTTTCTCCTTTAAGACGGAGATATTCAGTTATTTTTTCAAGTAGCTTGTTGATTAATGACATCGTATCAATTGGATAACTGTTAATTTATGGAAAAAATGGCATTTATTGACTCCAAAGATCAGATTTTGGGTCAATCCCGGTTTAATTCCGCAATGGCCAGCCATGCCATGAGCCCCATGCCGACTTTTAGAGAGGGTTCATCAATGTCAAATGTAGGTGTATGTACCCCTGAGGTGATTCCAAGCTTCTCATTTCTGGTCCCTAGGCGATAAAAGCAAGCATCCACATGGTGGGAATAGAAAGCAAAGTCTTCGCCTGCAAGCCAAAGATCAAGGTCCACCACATTTTCTTCACCCAAATATGCTTTGGCGGCTTCAATATTAGACTGGGTGTAATCAGGGTCATTTTTCAAATGTGGATATCCCTTTTGCACGTCATACTTGCATGAACCTCCCATGGCCCTGGCAATACCTTCTGCCATCTCGGTCATCAGTTTATGTGCTTCGGCCCGCCATTCTTCATCGTAAGTTCGGAATGTCCCCTCAACTTTCACTTCATTAGGGATCACATTGGTGGCTCCCAGAGCCTCAACTTTTCCAAATGATAAGACCGAAGGGATCTTAGGACTTGCTTTCCGACTTACTATTTGTTGTAAAGCGATGATAATGTGACTGGCAATAACTACCGGGTCTATCAGGTTTTCGGGCATGGCTGCATGACCGCCTTTACCTTTCACTGTAAAATAGATCTCGTCGGCGCTGGCCATATACATGCCTTTCTTGAAACCGACCTTGCCGGAGTCAATGTGTGGCATGACGTGCTGTCCGAGGATCTTATCAGGTTTTGGATTTTCCAGGATTCCTTCTTTGATCAACAGGGAAGCGCCCCCGGGAAGCCTTTCCTCACCAGGCTGAAAGATCACCTTGATATTGCCGTCAAACTCATTCCTCAGTTCCTTTAGGATCATGATGGCCCCCAGCAGCGAAGAAGCGTGCACATCGTGACCACAGGCATGCATCACGCCTTTGTTTTTCGACTTGTAAGGGACATCGTTTTCCTCCAGAATCGGCAGGGCATCAATATCTGCTCTTAGGGCAATTGTTTTGTCAGACTTCCCGTTTCCCTTGATCATTAAGGTCAGGCCGGTTTTCGCTTTTCGCTCAATGGCTTCAAATCCCATTGAATTTAAAGTCTTTTCAATGAAATCTGCCGTCTTGTATTCTTCGAAAGAAAGCTCCGGGTGAGCATGCAGATGATGCCTGATCTCCAGTACCTCCTGATAGTATTTATCTGCCAGCGATTTTATTCTCGGGATCAGATCACTCATCTTTAATTGCAATTCTTTCCGGAATGAGTAAAGCATAAGGAAACTCTTCTTTCAATGACTCAAAGATCTGGTGAGCTTCCAGCCGATTGGTGTATGAACCAACCTTGACCTTGAATGTAGGCTGATTGTAAGAAATGACTGGTATAAGTTCGGGAAACTTTAAATGTGCGGAATCTCTTGCCGCCCTTGCTAATTCATCATCATTTCCGGTGTATATCTGAATGGTATAGCCGTCTACATATTTCTTCTCACTGTTTCTCTGGATGATGATCTTATTGATACTATCTAACTCTTCTTTGATAGAGAGGTCTTCGGCAAGGTATGGATCCACAGATGCAATCTGTTCCTGATCTTTCTGTTCATTGTCTTTTCTGATTTCCGTGAGGTCGGGCCTTAAGGTACTTAGATCTTCACTGTATGTCTCCGTCTTATTCGATGTTACTACCGCAGACTTACATGACCAAAGGAATAATATGAGATATACTAGTCTATGATAACGCATCTGTTGTTTTTAATGTCCTCTTCCACTGTTTTGAACTTCACATCTTTTTTCACAGTCCCATCGGCATATTGTACATTCACCCGCTGGTTCCGGCTGGCGATCTTTACTGATTTGGCAGGTTGCGCCTTTTCTACCGGTTGTCTGTTGGTAGGATGAGCCCTATTGAGCAACGATCCTGAATCTTCTTTGGATTCCTTATAGTTTCTCGCAGACCTTTGTTGTCTGGCCTCCTGGACCTCATCGGCTTCCTTGACAGGTATTTGCGCTTTCAGTAGAAAGGAGATGCTTTCCTCATTCACCTTTCCGATAAATGCCTTGAAAAGTTCAAAACCTTCAAATTTATAAATGATCAAAGGGTCTTTTTGTTCATAGACAGCATTCTGAACGGACTGTTTCAGGTCGTCCATGTCGCGCAAATGTTCCTTCCAGGTCTGGTCAATGATATTCAAGGCCACCATTTTTTCCATGGATCTGATCATTTCCTTCCCGTTTGTGTTCACTGATTTCTCCAGCGGAGCAGCGACACCAAACTGCCTTTTTCCATCTGTAAATGGAATCAATATGTTTTCGACGGTTGCCCCCCGGTTTTTCTGTATTTGCTTAAGGATAGGGAGTGTTTTCTGAATGGTAAAATCGTTTTTCTGCTTATAATGGGCAAGGGCTTCATTGTAAAGCCGGTCTGTCATCTCAGCAGGGTCAATCTTTTCAAGCTCTTCTGCGGTGATTTGGAAATCCATCCCGAATACGCTGATCACATTTAGTTTGAGGCTGTCAATGTCCAATGATGCTTTAGCATTGAGGGTGATGTCCTCGCAGGAATCATAAAGCATATTCAGAATGTCCAGCTCCAGTCTTTCGCCGTAAAGCGCGTTTCTTCTTCGCTTGTAGATCACTTCCCGCTGGGAATTCATCACATCGTCGTATTCCAGCAACCTTTTCCTCGTGGCAAAATTGTTTTCCTCCACTTTTTTCTGCGCCCTTTCGATGGACCTGGTGATCATCCTGTGCTGGATGACTTCTCCTTCCCTGAGTCCGAGCCGGTCCATGATCTTGGCCACTCTTTGTGACATAAACATTCGCATCAGGTTATCCTCCAGCGAAACAAAGAACTGCGAAGACCCCGGATCACCCTGTCGTCCTGATCGTCCACGAAGCTGCCTGTCTACACGCCTGGATTCGTGACGCTCCGTACCCACAATGGCCAGTCCACCGGCAGCTTTTGACTCTGGTGTTAGCTTAATGTCTGTTCCTCTTCCGGCCATGTTGGTAGCGATCGTCACAGTACCGGGTTTTCCCGCCTCTGCCACGATATCTGCTTCTTTGGCGTGCTGCTTCGCGTTCAGGACCTGATGGTTGATGCTCTTCATTTGAAGCATCCTGCTTAATATTTCCGAAATCTCAACCGAGGTGGTCCCCACCAGCACGGGCCTTCCCTGATCGCGCATCTCAATGATCTCATCCACCACCGCATTGAATTTTTCACGGACGGTTTTGTAAACCTTATCTTCCTGGTCGTCTCTGACGATGGGTTTGTTAGTTGGGATTACGACCACGTCGAGTTTGTAGATATCCCAAAATTCGCCTGCCTCTGTTTCCGCTGTGCCGGTCATCCCGCAGAGCTTGTGATACATCCTGAAATAGTTCTGGAGGGTGATGGTGGCATAGGTTTGGGTGGCATCCTCTACTTTCACATTCTCCTTGGCTTCGATCGCCTGATGCAAGCCGTCAGAATATCGACGGCCTTCCATTACACGGCCGGTCTGCTCATCCACAATCTTTACCTTTCCATCCACCACGATGTACTCCGTATCTTTTTCGTAAAGACAATACGCACGTAATAGCTGATTTACGCTATGGATCCGCTGTCCCTTCAGGCTGTAATCCTGGATGACCTCCTCTTTCTTCTCAATCTTCTCACTGTCTTTCAGTTCGGAGTTCTCCAGCTTAGCAATTTCAGCGCCAATATCAGGTAAAATGAAAAAGTTTGCGTCTTCTCCTTCACCGGTGATGAGATCAATTCCCTTTTCAGTTAAGTCTATGCTATTATGTTTCTCATCGATGGTGAAAAAAAGCGGCTCATCCGCTTCCGGCATCATCTTTTGGTTGTCCTGCAGGTAGAAGTTCTCAGTCCGCTGAAGGATGGTTCTCATCCCTGGTTCAGAAAGAAATTTGATCAGAGGCTTGTTCTTGGGTAAGCCACGATAGGCCCTGAAAAGCGGAAGACCAGCTTCTGTTTCATTGCCTTCTTTGATCATCGATTTGGCCTTATTGAGGTAATCGGAAACCAGCTTTCTTTGCGCCTCCACAAGTTTGGCGATCCTGGGTTTCAGATCATAAAATTCATGCTCGTCGCCTTTGGGTATAGGTCCTGAAATGATCAAAGGGGTCCGAGCGTCATCAACCAGTACTGAATCCACCTCATCGACCATGGCAAAGTGATGCTTGCGTTGTACGAGCTCATCCGTGCTACGGGCCATGTTGTCGCGCAGGTAATCAAAGCCAAACTCATTGTTGGTCCCGTAAATGATGTCCGATTGATAGGCTTTTCTCCTCGCCGGTGAATTGGGTGGGTGCTTATCGATACAATCTACGGTGAGGCCGTGAAATTCAAACAGTGGGGCATTCCACTCAGAGTCTCTTTTGGCCAGGTAGTCGTTTACAGTCACCACATGAATACCCCGGCCTGAGAGGGCGTTGAGGTAAGCAGGTAAGGTGGCTACGAGTGTTTTACCTTCACCGGTAGCCATTTCAGCAATCTTTCCCTGGTGAAGCACCACACCTCCAATGAGCTGCACATCGTAGTGGACCATGTTCCACTCGATTTCATTGCCGGCGGCTGTCCATTTGTTGAGCCATGTTGCCTGATCTCCCTTGATCTGGATGTTGGATTTTTGCTGGGCAAGCTCGCGGTCGAGCGTAGTTGCCGAGACCGTCAGCTGCTTGTTTTCTGCAAATCTCCTGGCTGTTTCCTTGACCACGGCAAAAGCCTGGGGAAGGATTTCCAGAAGCACGGTCTCAAGCTCATCGTCCCGGTTTTCCTCCAGCTTATCTATTCTTCCAAAAAGGGCTTCCTTTTCATTGATATCCAGGTCCGGATCGTCATCTATTTGCTGATGTAGCTGGACAAGCTCGTCATCGATGTGTTTCAGTTGATCATCAATGAAGGCCCTGAGTGTAGTTGTCCGGCCTCGCAACTCTTCATCGGTGATTGAAGACAGCTTTTCAAACTCCGCATTTATCCGGCCGACAAATGGGCTTAACTCCTTTAAGTCACGCTCAGACTTGGTTCCAAATATTTTGGCTATTCCTTTACTAAAAAATTCGAACATGGTTTTGTATTACAAGGCCAAATTAAATCTGTTTCATTCTACCGTTTCGTACTCTCCTTCAAAGACTTTTTTCACCGGTCCTGCAAGGTAAATATTTCTGAATTCATCAGGCGAGGTCTGTTCAAAAGAAACTTCCAGGTTTCCTCCTGAAGTAGAGATCCTTACCGGGCTTTTAAAGCCTTTTTTTGTAGCTGCCAGAGCACATGCGGTTACACCAGTACCACAGGAAAGGGTTTCGTTTTCTACTCCCCTCTCATACGTCCTAACTGCGATGAAATTTTCCTGAAGCTCTACAAAATTGACGTTAGTGCCCCCGGGAGCAAACTTAGGATCATAACGTATTTTTCTCCCTTCAGTTATGACGTCCAGGTTTTTTAAATCTTTTACAAATCGAATATAATGTGGCGACCCCGTATCAATAAACAGATCGTCTCCAAATTGTTTTACCTCTTTCACATCATGGAGGCTGAAGTGGATCATTCCTGTTTCATCAAAAAAAGCATCATGCTCACCATCAGTGGTCAGGAACCGGGTTTTCTGTCCAGCTAATCCAAGATGATTGGCAAAAGATACCGCACATCTGCTGCCATTGCCGCAAAGGCTTTTACTCCCGTCAGGATTGAAGAAGACCATATTGAAATCCTGGACAGTGTGATTTTGGATAAGGATCAGCCCATCAGAGCCAATACCAAATTTACGATCACACATTCGGGTGATGAGTTTAAGATCGTTGGCCGGGAATGCACCATTCCTGTTATCGATCAGGATAAAATCATTGCCAGTACCCTGATATTTTTGAAATTGGATTTTCATCGATGAAAAGTAATAAAAACTAAAAAGCCATCAACGGAGGCTGATGGCTTAATTTTCTTTGTGGCGAAGATCCTAAAGATGTTCTTTGATCCTGGCTGCCTTGCCTTTTCTCCCCCGGAGGTAGAATAATCTGGCTCTGCGGACCTTACCTCTTCTCAATACCTCGATCTTATCGATCTGTGGTGAAAGGATGGGGAAAACCCTCTCCACGCCGACACCACTGGAGATCTTTCTTACAGTGAAGGATTCCCCATTTGAATTGTGGTTTCTGATCTGGATCACTGTGCCCTGGAATTGCTGGACCCTCTCTTTATTACCTTCCTTGATTTTATAGTGAACATTAATGGTATCACCGGCAGAAAAATCAGGGAATTTTTCTTTGGTCTTCTTAAGATCTTCTTCTACCAGTTGTAGCAATTCGTGTTTCATGTCTGTACTCTGTAATGAGTGGTTTCAAAAAGGAGTGCAAATATAGGAAAATGATTGATAGAAAACATCAAGCAAAAGAAATAAAGTAACGGTACATTATTCCCTGATCTTCCTGACTGCCCAATAGATAAAGGCTCCGGAAGTAGCGAACATGATCAAACTATAGACCGCCGGTGCAAAGGCATACTGGCTGTTGCCAAGGATCACTGTTGCAATGGTGATGGCCAGAGTACCATTCTGGATCCCGGATTCGATGGAAATGGAGACCGCCTGTTTGATATTAAGTCTCATTATCTGGGCAGAAAGGTATCCCACCAGCATGGTAGCCACATTGAGCGAAAGCGCAATGATCCCGGCCTGCTGAAAGTAACCAAGCATACTGTCTTTTTCCTTGATGATGATGCCGATGATCACCAGGGCTAACACAACCGCTGAGGCTCTTCTCACCGGTTTACCCATTCTGAGGGCAAAGTCTGTCCTGTAATGTCTGACCAGCATGCCGATGATGATCGGGATGACGGTGATGACAAAGATCTGGATGATGGTCTGGATCACATTCAGCTGTACCACTTTATCCACGCCGGCAAATGTTACCAGGCCCAGATTCACAATGAAGGGTATGGTGATAACTGTGATGATGCTGCTTGCAGCGGTCAGGCTCACTGAAAGTGCCGTATCGCCGCGTGCGAGGAGCGTGATCAGGTTGGAGGTGGACCCGCCCGGGCAAGCAGCCAGGATGATGATCCCCACGGCCACTGCAGGAGTAACATCAAACGCAAAAGCCAATGTAAATCCAATCAGCGGCAAGAAGATTAGCTGATTGATCAGTCCCACAATGATGGCCTTTGGATTGATGAATATCCGTCTGAAATCCCCCGGCTCCAGGGTCAGCCCCATTCCCAGCATAATGATGAAGAGGGCTCCCGCAAGAATAATAGCAGATACTGAGTCCATGATGTTAGGTTAAGTTGTGGATTCAATTATAAAGAGTTTTAAAGAGTGTTGAAAGTATAATGATGAAATGAATGCAGAAAACAGGTCTTGATTGACGGACCAAAAAAGATCTTAAAGAGATTTAGACGGAATTTTGGCGGAGAACGTTATCATCATTGGTTCATTTTTTGCATTATTGTTTTTAATCCGCCTTCAATCTCACATGAAGAAATATAGCTTTTTGTCCTGTTTTCTTTTCAGTTTCGCGGCCTATTCCCAATCCGGTTTTGAATCAAGAATAATAACCAGGATTGATTGCGAAGACATATTTTACACAGCACTGACCCTGATTCCTGAATATTACCACACCAATGAAAAGGACTCAATCATTCATTTCATCGATTACTGGGAGAAAGAGTGCGGGGAATCAGCAACCACGACCAGGGTCCGGACTTTATACGAAATTGAAAGAGGGGTTTTTGATAAAAGGGAAGTAGATCGTGATTATTTCCAGCAATTGATCAATTATGTTGACTATGTCGATCAGCAATCAATGATTGAGAATAATAGTCACCTGATTAATTTATCGGAAAACGAAAAGAGGTTCTATTACCGGATAAATGAGTTTAACTTTTTTACCTCCCTTTGGGCACAGGAGCTGCTAGAGGACCTGGAAAATAAGTGTGAGGAGGAAGCGATCATATTGAAAGCATATAGCAATGATGTTGCGGGATTTTTTGAATGGATCAAGGATCCCGGATGTGAGAGCATCATGGGTGCCCTGTATCAGGCAGAGATCGATCGACAAAAGGACTTACTGGATGGAGATCTGGCCTTATTGACTGGCGTGTGGAAACCCTTCGGAAATTCAGGAAGGCTCGGTGTTCATCCGGAGCTGGGATTCTCTGCTGGGGTTCAGCTGAATCGCTGGCTGATGGATATTACCATGTTACTCCGTTTCATTAAGACACCTTTGACCTATGATGTACTACATGATGGGAATCTGCTGAGCACTGACTATTTTCTCGGAGGTTATGTAGGAGGAGATGTCGGTTACCAGCTCCTGAAATTCAAAAACTCCCGCTATTATTTGCTTGGAGGGGTCGGGTGGGATGGATTTGATGCCCTGGAGCCGGATCCAGAGGTGGATAATGAGCCCTCAAAGACCCTGGGTTCTCTGAATTTAAACCTTGGGATGGGTACAAAGTGGCATTATAAGGGTGACAGAAATTACCTGGGGATTGAAGCAAGATACAATTTTGTGAATTATAATAATCCTGGCGGTACTGATCTGTCCGGCAATACGATGAGCATCAGGCTACTTTTTGGTGTGTTGGGCAACTATCAGAAGGATTATCAACTAAGAAGATTAAGGTATGAAGAATAGCATGCCTTTTTACTTCATGTTTATAGTATTGTTTTTTTCATGCAGCTGGTACGGATCTACCGGCAGGATTCACAATAAAACCTTTTCAGGAGGCAAAGTATTGCTGATGGTTGACCATGATCGGATTGACAGGGACCTGCTTCTGCACGAACTCTTATCTCGCCTGGTTGATCATCCTTACCTTAAGATAGAATATGCAGATTATGCCCATACTCCGCTGTCTTTCAAAAGATCACCTTTATATACAGAATATCATCAGAAGGTCGATGGATATATATTCATTTACGGAACCACCAGGAATTATTCGGATACCATTTTGGAACTGGAATTATTCGATCCGGCTTTCGAATTGGTGATCACCGCCAGTCACAATACCTTTATGGGCAATTCCTATTTTTTTCCTCCTGCACTGGAACGAACCATTGCCGATGCATCCCATGGGCTCGTGAAGGTATTTGATCGGAAGCTGTCGAAAATTATCAGGTGAACCACCGCTGTTTTAGGATATCCGATCAGTAGGGAAGAATCGGCTTTTAATAATATGGTTTAATTTAGGTGACCATATACACACCATCTTGCATTTCGTTTCCTCCAGTATATACCATAAAGCCATAAACCTGGCCACAAAAGAAGGGCTGGTCTCTGATGTCCTATCGGGCGAAGAGATCAGTGAGCAGGGAGATCAACCCTATGTACCGGTCAGTTTACTTTGGGATCTATATGAGATTGCCGATACTCATTTGAAGCAGGGTTTTTCATTACGGCACGGGCAACAAATGGAAGCTGATGACTATGGTACCCTGGGACTCTCATGGAAGACAAGCTGGCAGGCGCGAGACCTGCTCAGGAGGACAGAACGCTATATGATCCTGGTAACGGATTATGGTCACATCAGGGTGGATGAAAATAATGAAACCACAAAAGTCATTATCAACAGGGATCCGGTCCGCAGGGGGATTGCTATCAGTAATGAAACTACTGTTGCCATGATCACCAAAGTGATCAGGGATGTGACCGGAGCAGATATTTATCCTGTTAGGGTGACATTTAAGCATGGCAATCCTGGAAATTCCAAACTGTTCGAAGATGCTTTCGGATGTCAGGTGAAGTTTGACCATCAGGAAAACTCTTTTAGTTACAGGTCGTCTGACATGAAGATTCCCACCACAAAGGCGGACAAGAGTATTCATCAGTTTCTCCTGGAAAGGATGGAAGAAGAGAAGAAGGGAATCAGGACTAGTTCAAACAAGCTGATCAGCGATGTGCAAAAGCTGATCATGGAAGCACTACCCAGCGGGATTCCCAGTATTCTTCAAATCTCAGAACATCTGGGCATGAGTGCGAGAACTTTAAACAGGAGGCTTGCCGAAAATCAATTCACTTTCCGTGACCTGATTAAAGAGGCTCAGGAGTCCATTTCCGTTGATCTGTTAAAAAATTCTTCACGGTCTATTGGTGAGATTGCTTTTCAGACAGGCTTCTCCGAACAAAGTGCCTTTAATCGTGCCTTTAGACGATGGACAGGACAATCCCCTGTAGAATACCGTAAATCAGGTTAAACACCTATCCTGGCGCAAAGTGTCAAACCATTGGCAGGAAGTGTCAAGCAATTGGTTCGTGCTGCTTTCAATTTTACATCAATATTTAAAAACAAAAGTAAAATGAGAAAGACGACACAATTAATCATGAGTTTGGCACTGATCATAGGTCTGGGTTCCTGTGGAGTAAACCGTGCCTGGGTTTTTAATCAAAACCAAAGTACTACTGAAGTACGCCTGGGGAGCAACAATTTCAAAGTGGTGGAACAGGTCAGAGGAAGTGCTGAGGTAAGCTATGTATTGATCTTCGGCGGCGCAAAGAAAAAAGCGCTCTATGACGAGGCTTATGCTGAGATGATCAATAGCGCTGAAATGACCACCGGTTCACGGGCGCTGACGAATGTAGTGACCGAAGAGCATGTAGGCGGGGTACCACCCTTTTATTACACCAGGACGGTCACTGTTCGTGCTCATCTGATAGAGTTCACCAATTAATCACTATCAAAGACAATGAACTATGAAAGAGCTTAATTTATATCAGGATCATAGGAATTTGGCAAGGATCACCGGCATCATGTATTTGCTGGTGATCATCTGTGCCGGATTCAGTCAGGGATATGTGAGAGGCACTTTGATCTATTTCGATGATGCCCTCATGACAGCCGACAATATACTGACAAATCAGGGATTGTTCAGGCTGGGCTTCACCACAGATCTCGTCGCTTTTCTGTTGGATGCGGCCATTTCAGTGATGTTGTATGTACTGCTTAAGCCAGCAGGAAAGACTTTGGCTCTGGCTTCATCGGCATTCAGACTGCTGGCACATCCTGCCATTGGAAGTATCAATCTGCTGAATCACTTCATGGCCCTTGAGCTACTTGAAGGTACAGCATTTGTGTCTGCATTTTCACCTGAACAAGTCCATGTGATGGTTTTGGAGCTGATGAATGCTCACCGGATCGGATACCTGATCGCAGGAGCATTTTTCGGGATCCATCTTTTTCTGTTGGGGGTTTTGATATACCGGTCAGTTTCTTTCCCCAAAGTTTTTGGAATTCTACTGATCTTAGCGGCAGCAGGTTATCTGATGGAGAGTTTCGGAGATTTTTTGTTCCCTGGCAATGAAGCATGGCTGGCCAACGTCGTTGGATTCTCAGCTGCGATCGGAGAAGTCAGTTTGACCTTTTACCTCCTGATCATAGGGGTGAGGGAATCTGTTTATGTTGAACCGGTAAAACCAGAAGCATCATGAAGGCAATCGTTTATCAAAAATATGGGTCCGCCGACCAGCTGAAGATACAGGAGGTAGAAAAGCCACAACCGGGACCTCAGGATGTATTGATAAAAATACTGGCAACTTCGGTGAATAAGGCAGACTGGTTTCTGCTCAATGGGAAGCCATTTCCGGTCCGATTGATGGCCGGGATGTTTAGCCCTAAAAATCAGATCCTTGGAGCCGATGTAGCCGGGGTGGTTGAAAAAGTTGGCGATCAGGTGAAGCAGTTCAAGCCCGGCGATGAAGTTTTCGGGGACCTTTCCGGTGCGGGATTTGGCGGATTTGCAGAGTATGTAATTGCGAATGAGAAGCTGTTGGTGATCAAACCTGCCGGATCTACTTTTGAGGAGGCTTCAACCCTGGGAATGGCGGCAGTTACTGCCCTGCAGGGCCTTCGTGACAAGGGAAAGATCGGAAAAGGACAAAAGTTACTCATCAATGGAGCCTCCGGTGGAGTTGGCTCTTTTGCCGTGCAGATCGCCAAATTTTATGGTGCCGAGGTAACAGCTGTTTGCAGTACCTCTAAAATTGATCTGGCATGTCGATTAGGTGCGGACCATGTGATTGATTATACCAAAGAGGACTTCACCAGATCTGACACTCAATATGATCTGATCTTTGATGTGGCGGGGAAAAGAAAATTGAAGGATTTAACAAAGGTTCTGAAAAATGGGGGAAGGCTGGTCACTGCGGCCTTTTCAATGGAGGCCATTTTGCAGGGCCCGTGGATATCTGCGTTTCAGGGTAAAAAAATAAGTAGTCTGCTGGCAACCACTACTCAGAAAGATCTTCAGTTTTTAAGAAACATGGTAGAAGATGGAAAAGTCAAGCCGGTTCTGGACCGGACTTTCACACTCGATGATGTGCCGGCTGCGCTTGAGCTTATGGGATCAGGTCACTCCGGGGGTAAGATTGTGATTACCATATAATGTAAGATCACTAAATTTACTTAAGGCCGACCATCCTGATAGTTATGAAAAATCAATACGCTCTTATTCTAATCTCCCTGAATTTGTTCTTTGGATGTGCAGAAAACAAGCAGCATACTGAAAGCTCTGGTATAACAGCTTTTGTCGGTGCCAGGATCATCGATGGGACTGGAGCCGATCCTGTTCAATCTGGTGTATTGGTTGTAAGTGAAGGCAAAATCATCGGGATTGGCGAAAAAGAGGAGGTAGGGATACCTGAAGGAGCTGAAATCATTGACGTGGAAGGCAAGACAATCATGCCTGGTATTATCAATGCTCATGGACATGTCGGAATTGCTGATGGTCTGCAAAGTGGTTACAGAAAGGAAAATGTTGTCAGGGATCTCAAAGTGAATGCGCGCTATGGTGTTACGACCATTGTTTCGTTGGGTAATGACGAGAAACCATCGGCTGAGCTACGTGATGAGCAGGATGTTCCCGCGCTTGACCGGTCCCGAATTTTTGTTGCCGGTGAGGTGGTGCGCGGAGACACGCCAGAGGAAGTAAAGACAATGATTGATCGCAACATCGCCATGGGCGTTGATTTCATCAAGATCAGGGTGGATGATAATTTGGGAACCACGGAAAAAATGAGCGAGGAAATTTGCCGCATGGTGATGGATTATTCCCATGATCAGGGCTATCGGGTGGCCTCACATATTTTCTACCTGGAAGATGCGAAATCACTGCTCAGGGTGGGCACAGATTACATTGCTCATAGTGTAAGGGATAAGCATGTGGATCAGGATTTCATCGATCTAATGAAAGAAAAGGATGTGTACTACTGCCCGACACTGATGCGGGAGGTATCCACATTCGTTTTTGGTAGTGAGCCGGATTATTTTGAGGATCCGTTTTTCACAAGGGAGGTGGATTCCGCAACCATTGCTCAACTTAAGAGTCCTGACCGGATGACACAAATTACCAATAGCCGTAGTGCCCGGCTCTACAAAATAGCGCTGGATACCGCCCTGGTGAATCTGAAGAAACTGGCTGATGCAGGAGTGACCATCGTCATGGGAACGGACAGCGGTGTGGCAGGACGCTTTCCGGGATATTTCGAACATCTGGAAATGGAGATGATGGTAGCGGCAGGGATGTCACCAATGGAGGTGATCGTTTGCGCCACAGGTGGTTCAGCCGAAGCTTTGAAGCTGGAGGATATCGGATCTCTTGAGTCCGGCAAATGGGCGGATTTTATTGTATTGGATCAGGATCCTTTAATAGATATAAGGAATACAAGAAGGGTTTCTTCCGTCTGGATTGCAGGTAACAGGGTGGAGAGATAAGGGATCAGAAAAACAGGTACAAATACAGTTTCCCCAGTAAAAGCATCAACACAATAGCGGCGATAAATGAACTCGCTAGGATCAATAAGCTTCTTCTGCGGGATCTCGAATTCACCTCAGCCATGTTACCTTTGATTACTGCGAGCATTTCAGGAGTAGCATTTTTATATCGTACAGTCCTACCATTAGGCTTGATCTGATAGGAATCCCGGTCAAAATTTTTATATTTCGATTGAGATTTACCTTTTAGTAAGCCCCTGTAGCGACGCAAAGTCTGTATTGCGTCTACCTGTAAACCAGCTCCGTTTGCCATTATATATTAATCGTCATAAAACGAAGTAAGGTTACATAAACATAGTTCGTGCAGACGCAAACCATAGGGGGATGGACAATACACCCTGACCTGCACCCCCTTTTATTTTCTATTCAACCTTTGTTTTTTGCTCCACTGCATTGTTTTCCATCAATTGCTCCACTGCATTTTTTGCAATATTCAGAGCCCGGAGCGAATGTTTTTGTTTAAACAAATGAGGTTCCATCCTGATCAGGATATTTTTCAACACCTTAATGGCTGAGTTGATATAAGGACCTTTATTCAGCATGATACATTCGGCTTTCACACCATGTACCACATCACTGATCTCCGCTCGGGTCGGAATACCGGTCTTGGCCAGATTTTCCAGGACCTGTGTCGCCCAGATCACCGGGATGTGTGCAGCCTCACAGATCCACATGATCTGATTCTGAACCTCTGAGATCCTCTCAAAACCCAGTTCGACAGCCAGGTCTCCCCTGGCGATCATCACTCCGATCTTGTTGCGTTTCATGCCTTCAAGCAGTATGAAAGGCAGGTTTTCAAAGGCCTCTTTGTTCTCAATTTTAAATACTACACCAATGTCTTCTGCCTTGTTAAGGGCGAGCTGCTCATAGAGGTAGGCGACATCGGCTCCGGTCCTGACAAAAGAGTACCCCACCAGGTCTGCGTGCTTGCAGACGAAAGGGAGATCGCTTTTGTCCTTGTCTGTCAGGGCAGGCAGGTTGAGCTTTGTATTGGGCAGGTTGATCCCCTTATGCGAGGAGAGTTTATGCTTATAGCAACTGGTAAGCTCAAGCTCCACATCCTGCTCTGTCTTCGAAATGACCACAGACTGGATCATCCCGTCATCAAATAAGACTTTATCCCCGATCCTTACGTCCTCTATGATCTCATGAAGAAGGACACCGATCTCGGCTTTTTCCAACTGCTCGCCGGAGTCACTGAATTTTGAAGGTTTACCGAATGTTTCCCGTCTGGTCAGAATGATCCTTTCACCCGGCTGTACAGGAATTCCGCCTTTCGATTTTCCTTTGTTTTCATGGACACGAATGCGAGAGGTTCGCATCTTTGGACCGGAAAGATCCATATAGATTTTAATACCATGCCCGGTTTCCGATTCGATTTCCCGAATGAAGCGGATCATTTTGGTCCAAAGATCGATGTCGCCATGGCTCAAATTGATCCTGGCGATTTTCATCCCGCTTAAGACCATATCTTTAATGATGGATTTATCCTCCGCAGCTTCATTTGGGATAGTGACCATGATCTCTGTCAGGTGCTTTTTACGCGTTTCTTTAAAAAGCTCCTTCGCATGACGTTTGAGTAACTTTTTGCTTTTCTTAAATCCGATCAGCTCAATTTCATGTTGGGGATTAAAAGGCAGCCCCTGTATCATTTTTAGATTTTTGACCACGTTGAAAAGGTTGCTGTAGACATAGCCTTCTGACGTTCTGATGGCGCTGACACCATATTCGGATAAGCTGTCATGATACTTCCTCAGGTCATAAGTTCGCAGGATCAGGTATCGGCAGAGGTTTTTAGCACTCAGGCGGTATTGGGGATGGACGTCCGAGGTAAGCTGGTTGATGGTGGTTTCACTAACAACTATGGCGTGCAGAATGTCTTCGAGTTCACGACTAAGTTTATTGAGTTCCATGATTGGAGGTCAGCATCAATTACACAAAGGGTAGTAAATGATATAACGAAAATTAACCTTTTATGTCTATGCCTGACTGATCTATTCGTGGTCTAATGATTATTAGTAAAAAGGGCGATCGATCAATGGATTTACTATACGTTGTCTATCGTGAGGTTTTTCAACTCAGCCCATTCTGTCCAGGAGCCATCATAGATCAGCCTGCTCCTTTTAAAGGAAATCTCACTGGCCAGCATGATGATACAGGCAGTAAGTCCGGATCCACAGCTGAACACGAGGTCTTTGTCTTTGTTGCATGTATCAGAAAAGATCTTTTGCAGTTCAGGTATTGTTTTGAACTTCCCATTGTTCAGCACAGCTTCATAGGGGATATTGACAGAATGCGGTATGTGACCACTAAGCAGGTGTTTTCTGGGTTCTTTGCCGGTTCCATCAAATCGATCTCTGGACCTTGCGTCTACGATCTGAAAGGCATTGCCCGTTACATTTTTATTGATATCCGCATAAGTGATCAGATATTCTCTTCTGAATTTTGCTTTGAAATCGCCGCGTTCGTATGTCTCATTTTTCCTAAGAACAACCGGATGCCCCTGACGGACCCATTCCGGTAAGCCACCATCCAGTACGGCAATTTGATCATGACCCATGGTCTTATACATCCACCAGATCCTCGGGCTGGAATAGATCCCCATGTTGTCGAAGACAATAAGTTTTGATTGTTTATCGATACCCAGTTTTTGTGACTCCTCTTCAAATTGTTTTTCCGATGGAAGCATATGAGGCAGTGGACTGCTTTTGTCCGAAAAGACTCCATCGAGGTCAAAGTATCGTGAGCCTTGAATAGTTTTTCCGTGCAGGTCGGACAGCTTCCCATCAGCTGTGGATGAAAGGCTGGCATCAAGAAGGATGAGATCCCTGTCTTCCAGGTGCTTTGATAGCCACTCAACGGAGATGATGTCTTTCATAAAAAATTGGGGAGGTATATTTAATAAAGATACCGATTTTATCCTCAAATTTTGTAGTCTTTGTGGTTAAAGAAAATTGAAATTTTAGTTGTTGATGCTGGTTAAGGGCGGATCATGAAACGGATCGAATAAATTGATATCTTTAAAATCGCTAAAAGGAATGTCATCATGAAACAGATTTTCTACTGCCTTCTACTGCTCCCGGCCTTGTTTTTCAATGCATGTGATCCCCCCGGGAGCATACAAAAAGATGAGGTCACTTTGGTCGAGGATAGCGCAAACAAGAAAATAGATGTCGAGATCAATGGAGAGCTCTTTACCTCCTTCAGGTGGCAGAACAACCTGACGAAACCAGTTCTGTATCCTGTGAATGCCTCAGGTGGAACAGAGATCACCAGGGGATTCCCCCTCGAACCAAAAACAGGCGAACGTGCGGATCATCCCCACCAGATCGGTATGTGGTTGACCTATGGCAATGTTGAGGAATATGATTTCTGGGGGAATGGCTCAAAGGGACTGGGTACAACCAATGTGAATGGGGGCATCATCAGGCATCTACAAGTAGAAAAAACATCGCAAGGGAAAGAGGAAGGTATTTTGACGACCTATGAAAGCTGGCAGGACAGTACTGGAAATGAACTGCTGTCGGAGAAAACCGAATATCATTTCATAGCGGATGGCACTGATCGCCTAATAGACCGGATCACCACTTTGAAAGCAACCGGTGAAACCATTTCCATGCCAGACACCAAAGAGGGGATGTTTGGTCTTCGTGTGGCGAGGCAGCTGGAATTGCCTGCTGAGGGGCGAGGAGTCATTTATTCCGCTGACGGAAAATCCGAGCGGGTGGACCCCATATCTAATGAAGGAATTACAGGGAATTACATTAGCAGCGAAGGGGTGACCGGTCTGGAGGTCTGGGGGACCCGGGCCAAATGGATGAAACTGTATGGCAGCATCGGGGAAGAAAAGATCTCTCTGGTGATTTGTGATCATCCAAAGAACCCAAACTATCCAACCTATTGGCACGCGAGGGGCTATGGCTTGTTTGCTGCCAATCCTTTCGGCTGGAACGATTTTACCGAAGGACAAAAGCAAGCCAATTTTAAAATTCCTGAGGGTGAATCAGTCACCTTCAGGTACCGGGTCATTATCAGCTCAGGAGACCACCTTAAAGAAGAGAATATCGCTGATTATTGGAAGGATTTTGAAGCTAAATATTAAGACTAAATTACTCAGGCAGCAACTCAAGGGTGACCAGGTAAGCACAGTGATCCGAGGCAATGGAATCTTCAATCACTTTCGTTTCAATGACATTCCACCTCTTTTTGGGATAAAACATCACGTAATCAATTTTGATCCGGGGATCTTTTGAGGGATAAGTGGGTGCCGGATTCTCCACATCGTAGCTGGGAGTCCATATTTTTTCAAGGATATTGATTGGAGCACTGCCCGGAACGGCATTTAAGTCACCGGCCAGAATGGTGGGATAGGTATTTATAGGAAATACTTCATTGATTTTGTTTGCCTGGGAGATCCGGTCTTTTAGATCCTGATGTTCCAGATGTGTTCCCACAAAAGCAATCGTATCACCTGAAGGCAATACCGTGATAATTTCCAGCGCAGCCCTGGGTTCGTTACCGGGAGCGTGTGGGAGCCCCACATTCCTGCTACTCACAAAACTGTATTTGGAAAGGATTCCTTCTCCGTATTCCCCTCCATCAAATTTCATGGCCCGGCCAAAAATCGGAGCCATTTTAGTTCTCCAACCCAGTTCTGTTACCAGGTCAAGCTTCCTCGCCCGGTTGGTTTTAAAGTCCACCTCCTGCAAAGCGACAAGATCGGGATCGGTGGTTTTGATCACATTGGCGATGACATCCAGGTCGAAATCTCCCTGGGTGGTGGCTCCATGAAGGATATTGAAGGTGAGAACTCTTACTTCTGGATTGCTGTCGCTGAGAGGTTGTGTCAGGCATACCAGGTGGTGGTAAGCAAACAAGAGGAATAGGATGGAATTCTTCATTTATCCTTCAAAAATTTGGATCATTCTTATAGGAAAGGAACTTTGAAAAGATATCACTATGAGATCGCCTTTTCATTCTGCTGGGAAATTTCCCGCCCATGCGGGGCCTCTTAATACATGGCCATTCCTGGAATCAGTCATTTTTCCCTCAGATACGGTAATTGCCCCATTTACTAAAACAAACCGTATTCCTTCCGGATAATGATGAGGGTCCTGAAAAGTGGAAAGGTCATCAATGGTTTCTTTATCAAATACAACAAGGTCGGCATAATTACCTGTATTGATTCGACCTCGTTTATCCAAACCCAAAAGGTCAGCCGGCATTGAGGTCATCTTTTTGGATGGCAGTGGGGAGATCGATGACACCTTCATCCCTGGAATAATGACCAAGTACCCGTGGAAAAGTCCCATACCAGCGGGGATGAGCCCAGCCTTCACCCAGATTATTCAGGGATCCATCCGAAGCAATCATGGTCATTGGGTGTTGCATGATCCTTTTTACATCCTCATCATCCATGATGTGATAAATCGCTGACCCACCGCCTGTCAACTGTGCTTGTAAAATGAGTTTAGCTCCATTGACAGCATTGGGCTCCAGTCCCTCACGCTCTGCCCAGTCATGTAAGGTCTGACCGGACAAGGATTCATCCCAGGGTGTTCTGGAAAGCTGTATCCTGCGCAGATCACCGCCTCCACGATCATTCAGTATATTGTATTCGATCCCTCCCAGTATACTGTCTTTCAAAATGGGATCATCGACTCTCATGAGGAAAGCTTTTTGTCCTCCGTCCATAGCCCATGCAGGAATGGTAACAGCGAGGCTGGTATAGCTGGCTGTATAGGGATACTGATCCATCATCACATCAATACCTGCTTCTCGTGCAGAATCAACTAAAGACAGGGTCTTAACACTTGCTCCCCACATCGGTACTCCCATGGCTTTATGATGGGTGAGCACGATGGGTATGTCTGCCTTTGCTCCAATGGTAATCGCTTCCTGTACCCCTTCGATGAGGCCAAGGCCTTCCTCTCTCAGGTGGGAGGTGTAAATACCACCTCGTGCAGCCGCTACCTTAGACAGTTCGATGACCTCATCCACCTTTGAAAAAGCCCCCGGAAGATATTTGAGCCCTGTGCTGATACCGAAGGCACCCTCCTCCATGGCCTGCTTTACGTATGCTTTCATGCTCGCAAGCTCCTCAGGTGTTGGTGCCCTGTCTTCCATGCCCATCACTTGCCTGCGGATGGTGTTGTGACCCACCAGGTAAGCGACGTTCATGCCCAGTTCCATCGTTTCCAGAGTGTCCAGGTGGACTCCAAAGGGCCAGGGACTACCACCGTCCGGGCCTCCAAGCGCTGTGGTTACACCCTGCAGGAGAAAATTTGTTGCGTCTGGTATTCTGAAGATAGGTTCGATGTGTGCATGCACATCGATAAAGCCCGGTGCTACCTCCTATCCTGAAATATCAATGAGGCTATCCGTCTGATCCGCTGAAATAGTCCCTATATAAGTGATTGTATCCTTGACTATTCCAATGTCGGCCACATAGGGGTCTCCTCCATTTCCATCCAGGATATTTCCACCTTTGAGGACCAGGTCATAGTGGTAGGTAGATTCTGGAGTGGTGCAGGAAAAACCAGCCAGTAGCAGTGTAAGGACATGAAGCTTAAGCGTTTTATGGGCCATTTCAGATGTTCTTACGGGGAATTTAAACAGAATCAGCGTTGAAACAACTATGAAAACGTATTCAGAACCATAATTTCAAGGGGCTGGCGGGATTTAAGTTGAGGCTGCTTTGATAGTGGATTGTCCGCATGGGATTTTTCAATCACCTAGCAAATCCGGTCTCTTCTTTTGGGTCAGTTCTACCGACTTATCATGCCGCCAGGCTTCGATCTTTGCTTCATGGCCAGAGAGGAGAATGTTGGGGACTTTCCATCCTTTATAGTCTGCCGGCCGGGTGTAAACGGGTGGAGCGAGCAGGTTGTCCTGGAAGGAATCGGTGAGGGCTGAACTTTCGTCATTGAGTACGCCGGGCACCAGTCGGATCAGTGTATCAGCCAGCACCATCGCTGCCAGCTCACCACCGGAAAGCACATAATCTCCGATGCTGATCTCACGGGTGACCAGGTGATCACGCACACGTTGGTCCACCCCTTTGTAATGTCCGCACAACAGGATGAGGTTTTTCTTTAAAGACAGGCCATTGGCCACGCCCTGCTTCAGGGTTTCGCCATCAGGAGTGAGGTAGATCACCTCATCGTAGTCTCTTTTTTGCTTGAGAGTAGAGATACATTTATCGATAGGCTCGATCATCAGCACCATGCCCGCCCCTCCTCCGAAGGCATAGTCATCGACACTTTTTTGTTTGTGTGTAGAATAGTCCCTGATATTGTGGATCTCAATTTCCACTAAGCCCTTGTCCATTGACCGCTGAACAATGCTCTGGTTCAGGGGGCCGTCAAAGAGCTCGGGAAGACATGTAAGGATATCAAGCCTCATCAATCTAAATATACAGCTAATAATCCGTCCGGCAGCTCGGTTAGGATGATGGATTTTTCCAGATCAACAGATAGGATGATCTCATCTTCCAGGGGGATCAGTACCTCTTTGCCTTTGTGATCGACACTCAGTAGCATGTGGTGAGGGGCCTCTATCACTTCCCGAACTATCCCTATGGATTGATCATTGTCAAAAACTTCCAGGCCTACCAGATCATGGTAATAATACTGGCCTTTTTTCAGTTTGGGGAGAGCATTTAGGGGTAGGAAAGCTCTTTTGCCTACCAGCTCTTTGGCAGCATCCTGGGAATCGATGTCTTCGATGGTCAATCTGGCCTGACTACCCTGCAGATGGATTTGTTGAATAAAAAAAGGAACCAACTTTCCGTTTATTTCAAGGAAAATTGATTCCAGTTTCTTGTAGTACTCCGGCTGGTCAACATCCAGCAGGAGCATGAGCTCGCCTTTTAGTCCATGAGTCTTTACGACATTACCCAGTTCAAAGTAATCGTCAGAGCTCATTCAGAAAGAATTACTTCTTTTCTTTGTCGTCCTCTTTCTTCTCTTCGGCGGGAGTTTCTTCTTTCTTCGTTTCCTCCGCCTTTGTTTGGGGAGCCTCTTCAGCTTTGGCTTCCTCTTTTGGAGCTTCTTCTTTTTTGGCCTCCGGTTCAGCAGCTTTATCTTCAGCTTTAGCTTCCTCCTTTGGAGTTTCCTCAGCTTTAGGCTCAGCTTTTTGTTCAGCTTTAGGTGCTTCCTCAGCCTTAGCTTCTTCTTTTGGAGCTTCCGCTTTTTCCTCTGCAGGAGGAGCTTCAGTGGCCTTAGCCTCTGCTTCTGCTACCGCTTCGTTTCCTTCTTCCTCCAGCGCTTTTTCAGATCTATCAGCGCCTGCATCAGCTACTTCAGCAGCCAGTGCAGCCTCTTCATCTTTCTTACGTTTAGCGATAGCTTCGGCTCTGGCGGCAGATACTTTCTTCTCAGCCTCGAGTCTTTCCTTGGCTTTGCTCGCTTTGTCTTTAGCGAGTCTGTCCACCTTAGATTGAATTTTGGCTTCTTTTTCAGCCATCCAGGTTTCAAATTTCTTATCTGCTTCTTCCTGGGTGATGGCACCTTTGTTTACACCGATTTGCAGGTGTTTTTTGTACATGATCCCCCGGTAAGACAACATAGCTCTGACAGTGTCTGTAGGTTGAGCACCTTTCATGACCCATTCAAAGGCCTTGTCATTGTTTAACTCGATGGTAGCTGGATTGGAGTTGGGATTGTAAGTTCCGATTTTTTCGATGAATCGTCCATCCCGTGGCGCTCTTGAATCTGCTATTACAACATCATAAAGAGCGAATTTCTTGCGTCCCCGACGCGTCAGTCTGATTTTTACTGGCATATTATTTCTTTTGTTTATGGAACCCGTCCATTCAAAATTTATTTAAAAGGAGCGCAAAGATAGTGATTTGATTGATATGAAGAAATATTTTAGAAATAATACCTGAGCTATCTTGTACATTCGTGTACACGTATAAGCGGTTATTAATATTTACATCTATCCTCTATATTTGTTCACGATTCGAGTCAATAAACAACCTTATGGATAAATATTCATATATTTCCAATGCCCATGTCAGCTACATAGATGACCTGTATAAGCGGTACAAGGAAGATCCTGAATCCGTAGATCAGTCCTGGCAAAAGTTTTTTGAAGGTTTTGAATTCTCTCAGGAGAAATTTGGGGGAAATGGGGCTGCTACAGAGACGGCAGCCGATGAGGCCACAGCCAAGGTAATTTCTCCAAAAGAGATCAGGGTCAGGAATTATATCTACGCCCACCGCTCAAGGGCACACCTGATATCTGATACCAACCCGGTCAGGCCCAGGAGAAAGCACGTGACCCGTTTATCATTAAGCGATTTTGATCTTTCCGAAGCTGATCTTGACGAACAATTTGAGGTTGGTGTTGAGATTGGTATTGGGAAAGCGACCCTCCGTGAGATCAGTGAAAGACTTGAGAAGATCTACAGAGGGCACATCGGATATGAATACAATCACATCCGGAATGCTGATATTTTCGAATGGTATAAGGCCAAGGTTGAGAAAGAAGGCGTGGATATCACTCCTGACAAAGAAACCAGGAACAGGATCTTATCTAAGCTGAATGAGGCTGTGGTTTTCGAGAATTTTCTTCACACCAAGTTCATTGGTCAGAAACGGTTTTCACTAGAAGGTGGAGAAAATACGATCGTGGCCATGGACAGGATCATTAATCATGCAGCAGAGCTGGGGGCTGAAGAGGTAGTAATAGGAATGGCTCACAGAGGAAGACTAAACGTCCTGGCCAACATCATGGGGAAAACCTACGATGAGATTTTTTCCGAATTTGAAGGAAACAGTGACCCGGACCTGACCATGGGAGATGGTGATGTAAAGTATCACCTGGGGTATTCCAGCTTCATTGAAACAACCCAAGGGAAAAAAGTATATGTAAAACTGGCCCCTAATCCGTCTCACCTGGAAGCTGTGGATCCGGTGGTGTTAGGATATACGCGGGCCCAGATCGACGACGAGTACCGTGGAGATTTTGACAAGGCCATTCCATTATTGATTCACGGAGACGCCGCCATCGCCGGTCAGGGTATTCTCTATGAATGCATCCAGATGTCATTATTACATGGATACAGGACGGGTGGCGCCATTCACATTGTCATTAACAATCAGGTTGGGTTTACAACAGATTATGACGACGCGAGATCCAGTATTTATTGCACCGATCTAGCCAAAATAGTGGATGCACCTGTGATGCATATCAATGGCGATGATCCCGAGGCGGTCAATTTTGCTGCCAAGGTAGCTGTTGAATACCGGCAAAAATTCAAAAAAGATATTTTCATCGATCTTCTTTGCTATCGAAGACATGGTCACAATGAAAGCGATGAACCGAAATTCACCCAACCCAAACTTTACAATCTTATTTCCAAACACCCGAATCCAAGAGATATTTATGTAAAGGCGCTGATCAGCAGGGGTGATATTAGCGAGGATAAGGCGGAAAAACTAGACAAAGAGTTTAAGCAACAGCTTCAGGATCGACTGAATGAGGTCAAGCAGAATCCATTGCCTTACAAACCTCAGAAGATTGAAGAGGAGTGGCATTTTCTTAGAAGGTCCAAACCGGAAGATTTCGATCAGTCTCCGGATACCTCCATCGATAAGAAGGTCTTTGATATGGTTGCTTCTGCACTAACAACCTTGCCAAAGGGATTTAAGCCTTTGAAGCAGATTGAAAAATTGCTAAAAGACCGGAAGAGTAATTTCCTTGAGGGGAAACCTTTGAATTGGGGAGATGCTGAGCTATTGGCATACGGCTCATTACTGGCCGAAGGAAAGATCGTCAGAATGTCCGGTCAGGATGTGAGAAGAGGTACTTTTTCCCATCGTCATGCTTACATACACGATTCCAATACCAACGAAGCTTATTGCAACCTGGATCATGTAAAGGAGGGACAGGAACCTTTCAGGATCTATAATTCGTTGTTGTCGGAATATGGAGTGCTTGGGTTTGAATACGGATATGCGATGGCTACACCTAATGCCCTGGTTCTATGGGAGGCTCAATTCGGAGATTTTTCGAATGGAGCGCAGGTGGTGATCGATCAGTTCATTACTTCTGCGGAGACCAAATGGCAGCGGATGAACGGGCTGGTCATGCTATTACCGCATGGCTACGAAGGCCAGGGACCGGAGCACTCAAGTGCACGTCCTGAAAGATTTCTGCAAATGGCTGCCCAGGAAAATATGATCATGGCTAATGTCACCACACCGGCTAATTTTTTCCATTTACTGAGGAGGCAGATCAGCTGGGAATTCAGGAAGCCATGTGTTGTATTCACTCCAAAGTCTTTGTTGCGACATCCGAAGGTAATCTCCCCGTTAGAGGATTTTACAAAAAGTAGGTTCCAGGAGGTTTACGACGATGACTCGGTGACCAAGAAGAATGTAAAGAGATTACTTCTGTGTACGGGAAAGATCTATTTTGACCTGCTGGAAGAGCAGGAAAAGAAAAAGAATAAGGATACGGCGATCATCAGAATAGAGCAACTATATCCATATCCGAAGAAACAACTTGAATCCATATTAAAGAAATACAACAATCCGAAACTGGTCTGGGTACAGGAAGAACCTGAAAACATGGGAGCGTGGGGTTTTATGCTTCGTGTTTCGGGATTGGACCTGACCCTTATTTCGAGAAAAGCCGGTTCATCACCTGCTACCGGGTATGCCAAGATACACAAGAAAGATCAGGCGGAAATTGTTAAAAATGCATTTAAATCTTAATAACTGAACGTATGAGTTTAGAAGTAAAAGTCCCGGCTGTTGGGGAATCCATCGCAGAGGTAACTGTTGCGAGCTGGAGCAAGAAAGACGGTGATTATGTGGAGATGGACGAGGTCCTCTGCGAGCTGGAGTCTGATAAGGCCACTTTCGAGGTGACCGCGGAGGCTGCAGGAGTGTTACATATAAAAGCCAAAGAGGGAGAGACACTCGATATCGGCGCCCTGTTATGTGAAATTGATGATTCGGCAAAGTCCAATGGTCAGTCGTCTTCCGACAAGAGTGAGAAGAAGGATTCTTCCACGGAAGAAGAGGATGAGAAAGAAGATGATACTTCGCAAAAAGATGAGGAGAAATCCGGATCGTCCAGGCCAAGATCTACCGGCAATGTCGTTGAAATGAAGGTGCCGGCTGTTGGAGAATCTATCAATGAAGTCACCATTGCCTCCTGGTCTAAAAAAGACGGTGACCATGTAGAGCTGGACGAGGTGATTGCGGAGATCGAGTCGGATAAAGCGACCTTCGAACTCACTGCAGAAGCTACCGGTACA
Source organism: Cyclobacteriaceae bacterium (assembly GCA_965243485.1). Taxonomy (GTDB): domain Bacteria; phylum Bacteroidota; class Bacteroidia; order Cytophagales; family Cyclobacteriaceae; genus UBA7330. The sequence goes on from CBDEVP010000001.1 coordinate 1,640,068, forward strand.
TTGAGGATCGAAGTTGCGGAAGGCGAAACTGTTGAGATAGGCGCGCTGATCTGCAAGATCGAGGAGACTGAAGGTGGTAGTTCGGAATCTGATTCAAAGACAGAGAAAGAACAAGAAGGTTCGAAAGGTCAGAAGTCAGAAAAAGAAGGTTCCTACGCTGCCGGGCATGCTTCGCCTGCAGCAGCCAAGATCATGGAGGAGAAGGGCCTTTCCAAAAATGATATTCAGGGCACCGGAAAGGACGGGAGGATTACTAAAGAAGATGCTCAAAAGGCTCAGAAACAGGAAGAGTCAAAATCATCTGCACCTAAGAGTGATGAAAAAACCCAGGCGTCGTCAGCGCCATCAGGAAACCGGGAGCAGCGAAGGGAAAAGATGACTTCCCTGAGAAAGACAATTTCAAAAAGACTTGTCTCTGTGAAGAATGAAACGGCCATGTTAACCACTTTTAATGAAGTGAATATGGGACCGATTATGGAATTACGTAAGAAATATAAAGAGGCTTTCAAGGAAAAGTATGAGGTTGGCTTAGGCTTTATGTCCTTTTTCGGGAAGGCATGTAGCATGGCTCTGAAGGAATGGCCTTCTGTGAATGCGATGATCGATGGAGAGGAGATTGTGTACAATGATTACACGGATATTTCCATAGCAGTAAGCACACCAAGAGGTCTTGTAGTCCCTGTGATCAGAAACGTTGAATCCATGAGTTTCGATCAGTTTGAAAAAGAAGTGATCCGGTTGGCGACAAAAGCCAGGGACGGGAAGTTGAGTATCGAAGAGATGCAGGGAGGTACATTTACCATTACTAATGGTGGTATTTTTGGCTCGATGTTGTCTACACCTATCATCAATGCACCGCAATCTGCGATACTGGGAATGCACAACATCGTAGAAAGACCGGTGGCTGTGAATGGAGAAGTGAAGATTCAGCCCGTGATGTATGTGGCACTGTCTTATGACCATAGGATCATCGATGGCAGGGAATCTGTCAGCTTTTTGGTGAGGGTAAAAGAACTGCTGGAAGACCCCACCAGATTGTTGTTGGGCGTATAAACTATTAATTTACCAATCAGACGAAGGTTCTGATACTTAAATATTTTCTATGGATTACGATGTTATAGTGATTGGATCAGGTCCTGGTGGGTATGTCGCAGCTATCCGTTGCGCCCAGCTTGGAATGAAGACAGCCATTATCGAGAAATACGATACGCTTGGTGGGACCTGCCTCAACGTGGGTTGTATTCCCTCCAAAGCTTTGCTTGATTCTTCCGAGCATTTCCATGCGGCCTCCCACACTTTTAAGGAACACGGAATAGATATCCCCGCACCTAAGGTGAATCTCAAGCAGATGATTTCGAGGAAAGATGATGTGGTGAAGCAAAACGTAGATGGTATTTCTTTTCTCATGAAAAAAAACAAGATCGATGTGCTCACTGGAGTAGGTTCCTTCATTGATAAGAACACCATCGAGGTAAAGGGGAAGGAAAAGAAGAAGATCACCACAGAAAAGGTGATCATTGCTACCGGGAGCAAGCCGGCCTCCTTGCCATTCATTGACATCGACAAAGAGCGTATCATTACCAGTACGGAGTCCCTGAACCTGAAAGAAGTGCCCAAAGAAATGATCGTGATCGGTGGGGGTGTAATTGGAATGGAGTTGGGGTCTGTCTATGCTCGATTGGGCGCTAAAGTGACAGTGGTCGAGTTTTTAGACAGCATCATTCCTACGATGGATGTCACCATGGGTAAAGAGCTTCAGAAAGCCTTAAAAAAACTCGGATTCGAATTTTATCTCAGTCACAAAGTCACTTCCGTGGAAAAGAAAGGCAAGACGGTAACAGTGAAGGCCGAGGGAAAGGATGGCAAAAGTATAGAGCTTAAGGCTGACTACTGCCTTGTCTCGATTGGTCGCCGGCCTTATACGGAAGGACTGGGATTGGATAAAGTGGGGATTGAAACTGACAAACAGGGCAGAATTGAGGTGGATGAAAATCTCAGAACAAAAGTAGACAACATCTATGCAATAGGGGATGTGGTAAAAGGGGCCATGCTTGCGCACAAAGCCGAAGAAGAAGGCACTTTTGTGGCAGAGCGCATCGCCGGCCAAAAGCCTCACATCCATTACCACCTGATCCCCGGAGTAGTCTACACATGGCCGGAAGTGGCATCTGTAGGTTACACGGAGCAACAGTTGAAGGATGAGGGCAAAGAAATCAAGGTAGGTACTTTCCCTTACAAGGCTTTAGGTAGGGCCAGAGCCAGTATGGACCTGGATGGCCTTGTAAAGGTGATTGCCGATAAGAACACCGATGAAATACTGGGTATGCACATCATAGGTGCACGAGCAGCGGATATGATTGCTGCCGGTGTGACCGCGATGGAATTCAGGGCTTCTGCAGAAGATGTGGCCCGAATGTCACATGCACATCCCACCTATATGGAAGCGGTGAAGGAAGCCTGCCTGGCAGCTACTGAAAACAGGCCGATCCATATGTAGTCACTCTCCACTTGTCCGGTCTTTTTAGGTACTTAAGGGAAAATTGAGGTCCAAAAGCTTTCCGGCCTTCATTTCATCGACTTATAAGTTCGCAGGACGCCAAGTACACCTACTAGGATCCCGGAACCCAGGCATACATAATACCATGGCTCAGACATGGTATAAGAACCTGAAAAAGTGTTACTGATTACCTGTCCGAAGTCTTTGGGGGAATGGGTCTCAGCCCAATAGATCAGAAAAATGCCCAATGCGATCATCAAAATTCCCGGGATCATGCCTGCTTTCATGTTTTTAGTGTTTTGTTGAGAACATTCAAAGCTATTAAAAAAGGGACAAATCAAATTCATCCCTTTTATCACAAGTATTGTTCGGGTATTTACAGTTTGAAATTTGGATTGTAAATAATCCCGATGATATTTTCCCAGGGATCTTTTAATGAGGCAACTTTGATGCCGCCGCCCACCTCAGCGATTTTTTCGAAAACCGTCGCCCCTTTTGACTGAAGATCATCAAAAGCTTCCTCTATGTCTTTCACACCCCAGTAAGAGAAAACATTTTCTGTTTTTTTAGATCTGAGCTTTCCTGGCACCAATCCAAGCTCATACCCGGCAATTTCATACCCCACATAAAAAGGCTCATCAAAATAGGGTTTGCTTTCAAAGGCATTGCTGTACCATTCTTTTGCTTCAGCAAGGTCCGGTACGAGATAGATGGTTGTTCTTAATCCTAAAGATTTCATATGTATGTATTTATTTTTTATCGGACACATGGAATTCGCCCCGCCTCAGGCGGGGCTTATTTCATTTTTTCACTTTTTTGGTGATTGGATATCTGATGATAGTTTGTAGTTTTTCCTCTTCAGTCCTTTTGGGGTCCTTCAGATAGATCTCATGATGATGTCCGGCTATTTTCATGCCCTCCTGCTCTATAAACCCATGGAGTTTTTCAAGCGTGGGACCTTCCTGATCGTAAGAACCAACGTGCAGGACCTGAGCGCAAGTGCCCTCATTGATCAGTTCAAAATGCATCTGATCAATGTTGTCATATTCTGGTTTTCTGACTTTGAGCGATTCGATGATTCGGTGGAAATGGTCACCTTCAATAAAGTCGGGCATTCTCACCATGATTTTCCAATTCCACTCTTCCCTGGGAGCCTTTAGAAAATCATCCATACCTCTGACATCACCTGAGATCCACCATTGACCTTCCATTTTTGGAACAACAAAGTCATTGTCCTCTTCTTTCGACAAAAACTTGATGCCATACACGGTTGCATACAATGTCTGAATCGCATTCAGGAATTTGGGATTATCAGGACTACTTTGGCCCTGAATGGTCACGTAAAAATAGGAATCGAGATCAATAATGACTGGTGTCTTATTAGCGGTGTAATAGGTCTTGTCGACCTTGTACAGGTCTAGTTTTTCAGCTATTGTTTCCATTTTTCTTGTTGTTTTACAGCAAAGAAATCCGGCGCGCTGACAACCCTGTGTCAGTCGTTTTGAAATAAGTTGAAAAATATAAAATAAGCAACTACAGGTTGACTTCGGACGAAATTTTGAGGTAATGCTGCTGCAATTCAGATACGAGTGTTTCCGCAGCATCCTTTAGTTCATCCGGGGAAATAATGGAGACTTCGTTTCCAAACATCATAAGCCATCGGGCAAAGAATCGTAGCTCCGGAGTGTAGAATTTCATCTCAACAGCCTCCCCGACACTTCTTTCCTCTGCAAAACCGTAATAATATTTCTGTGAACCAATGTATCGGCTGACCTTTTTTGAAATCCTGATCCAAACCTCGGCAGATTCGGTTCCGGTCACCATTTTTTCCAGGAATTCTGCAAAGCTCGGATGTCTTGATCTGTCAAAGAATTCAGTGAGTAAGGTACATTTTGAGATCCGGTCACATCTGAAATCCCGTAGATCTTTTCTTAACCGACAAAAAGCGATCAGGTGCCAGCGGGAGGAATAAAATACCAGACCTAGCGGTTCTACTTCCCGTTCTGTCATTTGATCTTTGTAATTCGAATGGTAATGGATCTTCAATGTTTGCTGATCTGCCAGGGCATTTTGGATGATTGAGATATTAGAATCAGGAAAAATTTCCCTGGCCGGGGGAAAATGAGCAACTGAAATATGCTCGTCCAGTGAGTGCAGAAAATTTTTATCGACCGTTCTCAAAACCGCCCTTACTTTATGCATGGCTTCCTCGAAATGATAGACCACCTCTCTGTCAGCCTGGTGCCGGATCAGTTTTGATCCCATCAACAAAGCCGCGGCCTCGTTTTTGTTAAATACGACCGGTGGAAGATGGTAGCCCTCCACAATGAAATAACCTGTACCTGCATCTCCCCCGATGGGCACCCCGGCTTCTATCAGGGATCTGATGTCTCTGAAGGTTGTCCGTTCACTTACTTCAAACCTCAATGCGAGCTCGTCGAGCGTTACCCTTGGCTTCCCCTGTAGATGAATGAGAACAGCATTCAAACGGTCGATCCGGTTCATTTATCAAATATAATGAGGGTGAGATTCAAAAATATCGGAAATTAAAGTGGTTCCATCCAGACATTTTCAGATAATGCTTGAATTAAAATAAACGGCTGACTTATTTTTGCCCACAATTTGTACCTACCAAAAAAACGTCTAAATGCCTAAAAATCCCGATATCAATTCTGTACTCATCATTGGAAGTGGACCTATCATTATTGGACAAGCATGTGAGTTCGACTACTCCGGTTCTCAGGCCGCAAGGTCATTAAGAGAGGAAGGAATCGAAGTAACCCTCATCAACAGCAATCCTGCCACCATTATGACAGACCCAGTGACTGCTGACAATATCTATCTTAAACCATTGACAAAAAAATCTATCAAGGAGATCTTAAAGAAACACAAGATAGATGCTGTACTCCCTACGCAGGGTGGACAGACAGCACTCAACCTGGCCATAGATTGCGAGAAGGCGGGGATCTGGAAGCAATTTGGTGTGAAGCTCATAGGCGTGGACATCGGTGCCATTGAGACCACTGAGGATAGAGAGAGATTCAGATTAAAAATGACTGAAATCGGTGTAGGTGTCTGTAAAGGAGAAACTGCCAAGTCATTTCTCACTGGAAAAGAGATAGCGCAGGAAATCGGATTTCCACTTGTGATCAGGCCTTCGTATACACTCGGAGGTTACGGCGGAGGATTCGTAGATAATGCAAAGGAGTTCGACAATGCCCTCAATGCTGGATTGAAAGCCTCCCCCATTCATGAGGTACTGATCGAGCAATCCATTCTCGGATGGAAAGAATATGAGCTGGAGCTGCTCAGGGATAATGCCGGAAACATTATCATTATTTGTTCGATTGAAAATTTTGATCCAATGGGGGTTCATACAGGTGATTCCATCACCGTGGCTCCGGCCATGACCCTTCCGGACACCGTTTACCAGCATATGCGCGATCTGGCCAAAAGAATGATGAATGCTATTGGCCAGTTTGCGGGAGGATGTAATGTGCAATTTGCGGTGAATCCTGAGACCGATGACATCATTGGCATTGAGATCAACCCACGGGTATCGAGGTCTTCAGCCTTAGCTTCAAAAGCTACCGGATACCCGATCGCGAAGATTGCAGCAAAGCTGGCTATTGGATATAATCTTGACGAGCTGAAGAATCAGATCACGAAAACCACGTCTGCTTATTTTGAGCCGGCGCTTGACTATGTGATTGTTAAAGTGCCCAGATGGAATTTTGATAAATTTCAGGGATCGGACCGAAAGCTGGGCCTCCAGATGAAATCCGTCGGAGAAGCGATGGGCATCGGTCGGAATTTCCAGGAAGCCCTCCAAAAGGCCTGTCAGTCCCTCGAGATCAACCGGAACGGGCTTGGTGCCGATGGTAAAGAATTACAGGATCAGGAAGCTATACTCCACAGTCTTGAGCATCCCAGCTGGAATCGACTATTTCATATTTACGATGCCTTCAAGCTTGGTATACCTTTCAAAACCATACAAAGTCTTTCCAAAATTGATGATTGGTTCCTCCATCAGATCGAGGAACTGATCGAGCTGGAAAGGCATATAGAAAAATATACCCTTGATACGATCCCCACAGAACTGCTCAAGGAAGCTAAAGAAAAAGGTTATGCAGATCGCCAGATCGCTCATTTGCTAAAGTGCCTGGAGAGTGAGGTCTTTACCAAAAGAAATGACCTTGGGATCAAGAGGGTGTACAAGCTGGTTGATACCTGTGCTGCAGAATTTGAGGCCCAGACACCTTACTATTATTCCACCTTTGATGAGGAGAATGAATCCACGTCCAGTGACAGGGAAAAGATCATCGTCCTCGGATCCGGTCCAAACCGCATTGGTCAGGGTATAGAATTTGACTACTCGTGCGTTCATGGAGTGCTTGCCGCCAAAGAGTGTGGCTACGAAACAATTATGATCAATTGTAATCCCGAAACCGTATCGACAGATTTTGACGTCGCTGACAAGCTTTATTTCGAACCGGTCTTCTGGGAGCATATCTATGACATCATTTTACATGAAAAGCCCGTCGGCGTCATCGTTCAATTGGGAGGACAGACTGCCTTAAAGCTGGCGGAAAAATTTGATCGCTATGGCATCAAGATCATAGGGACAAGCTTTGAAGCGCTTGACCTGGCTGAAGACAGGGGGCGATTTTCTGATCTGCTCAAAGAAAATAAGATTCCTTATCCCCAGTATGGTACCATAGAAGATGCCGAGACGGCATTAGAGCTTAGCAAAAAGATCGGATTTCCTTTGCTGGTAAGACCCAGCTATGTACTTGGGGGTCAAAGCATGAAAATCGTCATCAATGAGAAAGAGCTGGAGCAGCATGTAGTCAACCTTATCAAGGAGAAGCAAGATGGAAAAATCCTGCTTGATCATTTCCTGGAAGGAGCGATAGAGGCTGAAGCGGATGCCATATGCGACGGAAAAGATGTATACATCATCGGCATCATGCAGCATATTGAGCCTGCAGGTATTCATTCCGGTGATTCATATGCTGTACTTCCACCATATAATCTCGGCGATTTCGTCATCAGACAAATAGAAGAGTATACGGAGAAAATTGCTTTGGCACTCAAGACAGTAGGATTGATCAATATTCAGTTTGCGATCAAAGATGATAAAGTTTATATCATTGAAGCAAATCCAAGAGCTTCACGTACAGTACCATTTATTTGTAAAGCATATCAGGAACCATATGTAAACTATGCAACCAAAGTGATGCTGGGCAAGAATAAGATCAAGGACTTTAAGTTCAATCCAAAAAAGCATGGATATGCTATTAAGGAACCGGTATTCTCATTTCACAAATTCCCAAATGTGAACAAAGAATTGGGTCCTGAAATGAAATCTACCGGTGAATCGATTTATTTTATTGATGATCTGATGGATGATTACTTTTTAGAAATTTATGCGGAGCGAAACCTATATCTCAGCAGATAAGTTAACATTTATACATGCTAAAATTCATCATCATATCCATACTGGTCATCTACCTGATATTCAAATTGGTGGGTTTTGCCTTCAGATTGATGTTTGGAGCAGCGTATGAGCAGCAGAAAAGAACGCAGGAGGCTCAGAGGCAACAATACACTACGAGAAGAAAAGCCCCGAATAGCAATCTGAATATCGATAAGTCTCCCGAAAAAGAGAGAAACAAGTCGGGAAACGATTTCAAAGGGGGGGATTACGTGGATTATGAGGAGATAAAAGACTAAAGTAAGATTTATCCCATAGCCATTTCGACGGATTTTTTCATCTTGTCAAGACCCTCTTTTGCTGCGTCAATGGCTTTCATTTGATAATAATCCTCATTGAACAGCTCCAGCGACAGGATAATGGGCTTGTTCTTGGCAGCCAGCAGACCCAGTGCTCTACTAAGCGGTGCCACGCCATCTCCGGGGAAGACCCTGTGACTATCTTTGATCTCTTCCCGGGAAGGGGATGCCGGATAATCGTTGAGGTGAAACATATGAATGGCCGAAGGATCAAGCAATCTAAGACCTTCGAAATCGGATCCCCCTTTGTAGATATGGTAAATGTCCGGCAGAATGCATGCATCCGGATGAGCGGCTTCTGATGCCACATACATGACTTCGCCGAACAGGTGCAGATTATGTGAAAATCCCCACAGCTCCAACTGTGGCAGTACACCGGTTTCCCTGCCAATTTCAAGCAGTTTCCGGTAGCGTTTGGCTACATCAAGCAGTGTCAGTGAGGGTGGTTGGGTAGCACCGGCTGGAGGGGCTGCCACCCGCGGACAGCCAATCTCTGCCAGGAGCTCCATCTCCTTTCTTGCCTGCGCATAAGCTTCGGTCCTTTTCTGCTCATCGTCGACAATCCATTGAGGGAAGCTGATACAATTCTCGATCTTTATTTTCAGATCGGAGGCAAGTTCTTTGATCTCTTTGGTGGTTCCACCTTCACTGAGGTGGGCGTTTAGCTTATTCATCCAGATCTCCACCCCATCATACCCCGCTTCTGCGGCGATCTTTATTTCCTCCTTAAGTTTCAGATTTTGCCCTCTGATGGTGCTGGTATTAAGACAAAAAGTAAACTGATGCTTTTTTGGGAGTTCACTGATAGTAGTCGGAAATGAAAACAGGGGTGTCGCAGCGATCATTCCTGATCTTTGAAGCATTGAACGTCGGGATAATCTGGGCATTGGATTACATGTGGTATTGGACCAAAAATAATCAATGATGAGCAAATCCGGCGGTTTGATGCTAAAGCCGTTAATTAGTTATTAATAAAACGTTAGCTTTGCCTACCCAAAAAATTGTAACCGAATGGCGTGGTTTAAAAGACAGGATAAAGGGATCCAGACACCTACGGAGAAGAAGAAAGAAGCTCCTGATGGGTTATGGTACAAAACACCGGCTGGAAACATCATCCACATGCGGGAACTTAAGAACAACTCGTATGTAAGTCCGGATGACGGATACCATGTGAGGATTGGATCTAAAGAGTATTTCGAAATCCTTTTTGATGGCAATAAATTTACCGAGCTGGATGCAAACCTGTCTTCAGCAGATCCTTTGAAATTCGTCGATACCAAAGCCTACCCACAGAGAATTACGGAATCTCAGAAAAAGACGGGCCTGAAAGACGCCGTGCGTTCCGCTCACGGCAAAATGAACGGAATGAATATCGTCATCGCCTGCATGGATTTTGCATTCATCGGGGGGTCAATGGGGTCTGTGGTCGGAGAAAAGATAGCCAGGGCCATCGACTATGCTGCAAAAACCAACACACCTTTCCTGATGATCTCAAAATCAGGGGGAGCCAGAATGATGGAGGCGGGATTCTCACTTATGCAGATGGCTAAAGTCTCTGCCAAGCTTACCATCCTGGCTGAGAAGAAAATACCTTATATTTCACTGCTTACTGATCCAACCACCGGAGGCGTCACCGCATCCTTTTCCATGCTTGGAGATTTCAACATTGCCGAGCCTGGCGCTTTGATAGGATTTGCCGGTCCGCGTGTGATCAGGGAAACAATCGGTAAAGACCTGCCCAAAGGTTTTCAAAGTGCGGAATTCGTGCTTGAACATGGGTTTTTAGACTTCATTGTAGACAGAAGGCACCTCAAAACAAAGCTGACAACGTTGTTGAAAATGCTTCAATGACAAACCATAGAAATTTCTCAACATTAACATTGAAAAAGGGTTATTCAAATACACGTTTTTAAAGCTTCAATTGGAATGCTTTATAACTTATATTTGTTGCGTTTTAAATCAAAAAACTAAAGAAGGTCTTATATGTTGCCTGTTATTACTACCTCAATCATCGCATTTACCGTAGTCATCCTGCTACTCGTACTTGTTCTCCTGTTTGCGCAATCGAAGCTGGTTCAGTCCGGACCGGTTAAAATCATAATTAATGGTGATGAAAAGAACCCGATGATCGCTTCAGCGGGATCTTCTTTGTTATCTACTTTGTCTGGAGAAAAGATATTCCTGCCGTCGGCCTGTGGTGGGGGTGGTACCTGTGCCATGTGCAAATGCAAGATCCACGAAGGCGGAGGAGATGTGCTTCCTACAGAGGTGGGACACCTGAGCAGGTCAGAACAGAAGGAAAACGTAAGACTGTCCTGCCAGGTCAAAGTAAAACAGGACATGAGGATCGAGATCCCTGAAGAGATCTTCGGGATCAAGAAGTGGGAATGTGAGGTGGTTTCCAACTACAACGTTTCGACTTTCATCAAGGAATTTAAAGTGAAACTTCCTGAAGGAGAAACGCTTGACTTTGAATCGGGTGGGTATATTCAGATCGACGTGCCTCCGATCGAGGTGGATTTCAAGGACATGGACATCACTCCACATCCGGAGCTGGGCCACCCAAAAGACGTGTACCAGAGTGACTGGGACAAATTTGGTCTTTGGGATCTCAAGATGAAAAACGATGAGCCTATCTTCAGGGCGTATTCGATGGCCAATCACCCTGCTGAAGGAAACATCATCATGTTGAACATTCGGATTGCCACGCCCCCATGGGATCGGGCTAAAAACCAATGGATGGATGTTAACCCGGGAATATGTTCTTCTTATGTTTTTTCCAGAAAGCCCGGAGATAAAGTGACCATTTCAGGTCCTTATGGTGAATTCTTTATCAACCCGACAGACAGGGAAATGATCTACATAGGCGGAGGAGCAGGGATGGCCCCACTAAGATCACATATCTTCCATCTCTTTCATACTGAAAAGACCGGACGTAAAGTTTCTTACTGGTATGGGGGAAGGTCCAAGCGAGAGCTGTTTTACCTCGATCATTTTCAGAAGATAGAGAAGGATTTTAAAAATTTCAATTTCTACATCGGGCTGTCAGAACCGCTACCGGAAGACAACTGGAAAACCAAAAAATCCCTCGATGATAAGCAGGGAGATGGCTATGTAGGGTTTATCCATCAGTGTCTTTACGACAATTACCTGAAAGATCATCCGGAGCCGGAAGAAGTAGAGTTTTACCTTTGCGGACCACCATTGATGAATGCGGCGGTATTGAAGATGCTCGATGAGATGGGTGTACCGCCGGAGAATATTAGATTCGACGATTTCGGAGGTTAATAATCAATTTGATTTACATTTGGAGGAGTTGTAATCACCATGTTGATCAATTCCCTCTATAATGGACCTGAAGTTATTTTTTGATCCACTCGACGATTCATTTAATTTAAAAAAACTTCCTCATTCGGCCATTGCTCACTCGATCTATGTCAATAGGGAGCACATGCCTGAAATCGGCAATCACGACATTGCGATCATCGGTATTCGTGAAGCACGCGGAGCTGATCCGGACCAGCAGGAAGGCATCTCAAAAGGAGCGGACGAGATCCGTCGTAGCTTTTATAACCTGAAAAAAGGATCTGAAACCATCAGGATCCTTGATCTTGGCAATTTCAGGAATGGGCCTGAATTGGAAGATACTTATTTAAGGTTAAAGGAAGTCTGTGGTTTTTTAATGGGTCAGAATATCCTGCCCGTGCTGCTCGGAGGGGCTCACAATGTTGACCTGGGCCAATTTTACGCCTACGAAGATCTGAATAAATTGATCACATTTCTAAATGTCGATAATCTTTTGGATCTCGAAGATCCAAAGACCGGAATAGCCAGTCACACACATATCCACAGAGTATTCAGACACGATCCCAACTACCTTTTTAATTACTATCATCTGGCGCATCAGTCCTATCTCATCGAGCCGGATGAAGTGGCCATGATGGAAAAATTGTGTTTTGAATCAGTAAGACTGGGGATTGTAAAGGAAAACATTCGGGAAATGGAACCGGTGATAAGAGATGCGGACATGCTTTCATTTGATATTTCTGCTATCCAATCACATTATTGTCCTGGAGCTGTAGACTCAAAAGTATACGGCCTCACAGGAGAAGAGGCCTGTCAGCTTTGTTGGTATGCAGGATTGAACGACAAGCTTAGCTCCGCAGGATTCTACCAGTACAATGCGTTGAAGGATACGGAGGATAAGAAGACAGCGTTTGTAGTAGCCACCATGCTTTGGTATTTTATTGAAGGATATTACAGCCGAAAGGGAGATAAGAATTTCAGTTCGAATGACTACCTTATCTATGAGGTAGCGCTTGGCAGCGAGCCCTCTTCGATCAGGTTTTATAAAAGTAAGCTTTCTGAAAAGTGGTGGATGGAAGTACCACACCCTGAAGAAAAAACGGTATTTATGAGAAGCAGAATGATCCCCTGTAGTTACTCCGATTACGAAACAGCACTAAAAGGAGAGGTGCCAACCCGCTGGATCAATACTCTCTCCAGGATCAACTAGGGTTTGGGAGGGATCACAATCCATAACACAATGTACGCGATAAGGGAGGGCACCAGTACGGTAGCTATTGTGAGAATAATGAATGCTAGCCGGATCAGAGTCGGATCAAGATCAAAGTATTCTGCTATTCCTGCGCAAACGCCGCCAAGCATAGCATCTGTTGAGCGGTAAAGTCTTTTTGTTGGCATGCTTTGGATCTATTTTGAGTTTAAATATGGCAGATTTTTTGTAAATAATTCGAAAGAAAAGGCAGCAATCGTCAGATGGCTCACCTTTTTACTTTGATCAGAAGGGATTGACTTTGACTGGATAAACTGCTTTGCATCAGAGGCGTGCAGTGATTGCGTAATGGTAAGCGTGATCGCAATAATTACACCTAATATGAGTAGTAGAGTTTTCGACCTTTTCATCTTTACATTGATGTTATTTGGATATAATAAAATGCTCAATGATTATTTGACAACATATGTGCCATAAAATGTAACTATTTGATTATCAGAATATAGGAATATTTTCAGGTACACTCCATAGCAAAAAGTGTTCACAAATGGACAGGTTGTTGTCGGATTATCGTACGGTAAGTCACCAGTCTGTCGGAGTAATAGCGGGTTTGTTATGCTGAGGTGAATAGGTTATCCGTCATTTGGTTTCAAGATTTATACTTATGAGATTATATTTATTATGATGTTTAGATTTTCAGGTTTAATAGCTCTTTTGGCCTTTTCTTATCCGCTTCTTGCCCAGCAGGAGTCAGCTCAGGACAATGAAATCCGGTTAAAGGTAGAGTCCGGAGACTTGTCCAACATGGCTTATGGCTCCGGAGTATGTTGCCGGGTGGCGGTATCACAATTTTATTACGACAACTTTTTTGAGAAGATCTGGACAGATCAATTAGCAAAAGAGTTAGTCGATGTAGTAGAAAATTGTGATAAGGAGGGTTTAAATCCCCAGGATTACCACCTGGAAGCGTTGATAGCTTTAATGGCTAAAGGTGACAAAACTGGGGTTGAAAAGGCCGAATTCGAACTATTGCTCACTGATTCATTTTTGCTGCTGGCTTCCCATATGATGTCGGGCAAAGTCGATCCCGCAATGATCGATACAAACTGGAAAACGGTAAGGAGGGAAGGGAATCCAGTAGAGATACTAAGACAGGCCATCGAGACTTCAGATATCAAAGGTACGTTGTATGGACTCAGACCGTCCTACAAGGCTTATGGCAGATTGATGGAAAAATTGGCTCTACACCGTGAAATTGAACGGGGTGGTGGCTGGCAAAGAATTGAAAGCGGACCAACTATTAAATTGGGAATGGAGGATTTGCGGGTGTTGAATATTAGAAAAAGGCTGGAATCTACCGGGGATCTCCAAAACGCTGCCGAGGATGATTTGCTGATATTCGATGCTTACGTGCAAAATGCCGTCAAAAGATTTCAAAAAAGACATGGCCTGGAAATCGACGGCAATGTAGGGGCATCAACACTTGAGACCATGAATGTGCCGGTGGAAGCCCGGATAAAAGACATCATCATTAACCTGGAAAGGTGCCGATGGCTTCCTCAGGACCTGGGTAATCACTATATCATGGTTAATATTCCTGCCTTTGAGATGGAGGTAATCAAGAGTAATGAAGTAAAGATCGAAATGACTGTGGCTGTAGGTAAGCCGTATCGGCAAACACCGGTATTTAGCTCTAATATGACTTACCTGGTACTCAATCCATATTGGACGGTTCCTCCCACCATTTTGGCAAATGATATGATCCCCGCCCAGGCCAAAAATCCTAATCATTTGAAAAATCTGAATATCAAGGTTTTGGATGCCAAAGGAAATGAGATCGATCCGGCTACGATTGACTGGACGACTGTGACTGGCAAAACCTTTCCATACCAGCTTCGCCAGGAACCGGGAGGCAATAATGCGCTTGGGGAAGTTAAGTTTATTTTCCCTAATCCATACAATGTTTACATGCACGATACAAATCACAGGGAGTTATTCGTGAGATCCGATCGTGCATTGAGTTCGGGATGTATCAGGCTTTCCAAGCCCAGACAATTGCTTGATTATCTCCTGATAGAAAATGGTACCCTGACCGAATCCAGGATCAATCAGATATTGAAATCGGACCAGAACTACACGGTTCCGCTGAAACAGCCATTGCAGGTCCATTTGCAATACTGGACTTCATTCATAGATGAGCAAGGGCTGCATAATTTCAGAAAGGATGTGTACAGTCGCAATGAAAAGGTATATAAAGCCCTGACCGCTGCCCCACCCATGATGAATTAATTTGCCTTTGACACGGATCGGGCGAGGTATTGCTCTGCCTTTGTCCGGTCTATCAATCTGGAGTTTTTCAGATAATCCGGAGAAGGATAATAAATAAATAATGTACTATTGTCTGCGATCAGGTTGATCATTTCTTTATGAAACCTTCTGGGTATGGCAGGGCATCCAAAGCTCCTGCCCAGTCGACCGTAAGTTTTAGCAAAATCCCTGGTGGCATAATTAGCACCATGCACTACGACCGCTCTTTTTCTGGCATTGTCGTTAAAGCCGGGCTCCATGCCATCCAGTCGGAGAGATAATCCATGTTTACCATAATATTTTTCGGCAGTGGTATAAAAGCCCAGACTGCTCTTATTGGAGTGAACCGTATTGCTGAAGTGTCTGGCATACTCCTCACCGGTGTTTTTACCGTGCGAGACCACAGTGTGAAACATCACCTTATTTTGGTTTAGGTCTACGATCCAGAGTCTCCGGCTATTAGAAGAAAGTCTGAAATCGATCAATGTGATAATCTCTTTCTTCACCGGCCTTCCGGCATTTTTTAGATTCAGATGTCCGATCATGCCGAGTTCAAAAAGGTCAAAAGGGGGCAATTGAAATTCATTCTTATCCAGTTGCCTGTACTTGTTTGAAATTAAAAGATCCAAATGAGGGGTATTATCCGGGTGGCGGGAAAATACTGACAGGGGAATCAGCAATGTGAAAGTTAAGACATAGAAGGTTGGTCTGGTCATGTAATGATAATATTTGGCCATTGCGATAACGGTAAATGACAGAAAAGGGTGCATTAAGAGCCAATAATTTTAAAGAATTTTTCAGGTTTTTGGAACAGTGGATCTTTGTTCATTAAATTGATCCGATGAAGCATTTCTACCTTTTCCTGTTTTTCGCGTTTTGTGGTCTTGGATCAATGGCTCAAACCATGGATTTTGAGGAGTATGATCCCATTTCCACGCTTGTGGTTCCAGAAAACCCTGTGACCAGAGCGAAGTTCCCTTTCATTGATGTGCATAGTCATCAGTGGAATCTGACTGTGGAAACGATCAATCGAATTGAAAAAGAAATGGATCAATTAAACATGGCGATCATGGTCAACCTGAGTGGTCGCGGTCGGGGAGGTCAGGAGTATATGTACGGGACCATTCGCAGGATTGCCGGGGAGGCTCCGGGACGTATTGCCACATTTACGAATGTGGATTTTGATGGCATTGGCAATGATGGCTGGACGGAGAACGCCGTGAAGGAGCTTGAGGAGGATGTAAAGAATGGAGCCGTGGGGTTGAAGATCTATAAAAGTCTGGGATTAAGCATCAGGGACAATACCGGCAGAATTGTGACAGTGGATGATTCCAGGATCGCTCCGGTATGGGACAAATGCGGGGAGCTGGGCATTCCGGTGCTGATACATTCAGCCGACCCCAAATCCTTTTGGGACCCCCATGACGCCACCAATGAACGATGGCTGGAGTTGAAATTAAGATCCGGGAGAAAACGATCAGATACCGATCCTGCCCCCTGGGAAGATATCATAGCTGCCCAGCATCGGATGTTTACCAAGCACCCCAATACAACTTTTATCAACGCCCACATGGGCTGGCTGGCCAATGACCTGGGAAGATTGGGCGAGCTGTTGGATCGGCTACCGAATGTGAATGTAGGAATTGGAGCTGTAATCGCTGAGCTGGGGAGACAGCCGCGGTTTGCTAAGGCCTTTTTTGAAAAATACCAGGATCGTATACTGTTTGCTAAAGACGCCTACAATCCTCAGGAATACTACACCTACTTCAGGGTACTGGAAACAGAGGATGAATATTTTCCTTACTACAAAAAATATCACGCTTTCTGGCGCATGTACGGATTGGGGTTGCCGGACGACATTCTGAAGAAAGTCTATTATGAAAATGCTTTACGGATTATTCCGGGATTGGATGGATCGGTGGTGAAGAGGATGAATGGAATTTGAAACATCTTCTCTTAAAACTGAATAATCTACTTTTCCAAATTTAATTTGAGTATATTTAGATTAGTTCTCAACTAATCCCTACCGTCTTGAGTCATGGGAAAGAAATAACCAATCCAAAAACCGGGGAATCACTCGAGACACAATTCGAACGCATATACAGGGAGAACTTTGATCGTGTTTTTTATGTCGCTAAATACCTGACAAAATCGGAGGAGGTGGCCGAAGATGTCGTTTCAGAGGTCTTTATCAGCCTATGGAAAATGCGTGAGAAGATCAAATCAATTAAGGACATTGAATCCTATTTGTTTATCTCGGTAAAAAACCAGGCCATCAGAAAGCTTTATGAGGAACCACAAAAAGTGGATGGCAGTTTTCATGAAAATACTGCCCAAAATGTGGATCGCATCAATCCTGAGGAGATCCTGTTGGAAAAAGAACTCACCGAAGCAATTGAGGAGGTCGTCTCCACTTTGCCCGAGCAATGTCAATTAATTTTCAGGATGGCCAAGAACCAGCAGATGAAATACCAGGAAATCGCTGATGAACTCGGTGTATCCATTTCGACGGTCCGTACTCAATTGGCCAAAGCTTTCTCCATCGTCAGGCAATTCCTTTATGACAGATACCATGAATCAATTGATTCATCGTCAGGTCAAAAGATGTTTCCTGTAGCTGCCCTGCTATTACTTAATGCTGAAGTTTATCACTCAGAAGCAATTAAAATAGTTCAATGAAATAGATCAATTATTGAAAAAAAGTTAGCTCAATTATCATTTTATTGATAAATGTGTATTTATTTCTGATCCCTTCATATCCTTTTCTTCCATCCTCCTCTTTATAAGCACAATACGTTAAGCATTAGCTTCAGGGAGTGACCGGACCTTCGGAAAATCGAATCCTGTCCTTCCCTGAGTTATTCAATACATTAAAATGGACGAAATCTTAGTAAATTATTTTCAGGGAGAGATTTCCCCTGAGGACCAGCACAAACTGAAGAAATGGCTGGGAGAGGATGAAGCCCATCCGGTCATTCTTGAACAGATGGAGAAATACTGGCGACAGGGAGAACTTAGGTTTCCTGAACAAAAAGACAGGGTCTTTAACAGGATCAAAACAACTGCAGCCGAACTGCCGGCAGCTCAGGAAAAGGAAGTCAGAGTCCTAAATTTCAGAGCCATTCTTAAATATGCGGCAGCCATTGTGATAGCTTCATTGCTTTCCATTTATCTCTACAACTCATTTGGGCCTTCTACTGATACCCGGACAGTCAATTACATTGAAAAAAGTACTGAGCCCGGTCAGCGGATCACCACCAGGCTTGCAGACGGTACCGCGGTAAAATTGAATTCGGATAGCAGGATCGTGTCTCCTGAAACATTTTCAGGAAATACCCGGGAGGTAACACTCGAAGGAGAAGCCTTCTTTGAAGTAATTCCTGATCCGGACAAACCATTCATTGTTCATTTCGGTGATAATCAGGTGCGGGTGGTAGGCACATCATTTAATGTCAGAGCATATGAGGATGCTGTGGAAAATACTGTAGCCGTAAAGACCGGAAAAGTTTCTGTAAAAGAGGGTCAGGAAGAAGTAAATCTGACTCCCCATGAAGTGGTGGTATTGAATGGATCCCCTTTGAGCGTGATTAAGATTGAAGATCCCGGCATGTATTTCGGGTGGGTTGATAATCAGCTCGCATTCGATAAGGTGACCCTGGAGGAGGCCATGGAGGCCATTTCTAAATGGTATGGGATGGAATATGAAATACAGGCCAGAGAGATAGCGGACAGTCCATATACTGCAAAACATAAAGACCCAACGCTAAGAGTGGTGATGGAGAGTCTATCATTTGCTTATGGGCTTAAATATGAAATCAATGAAAATAAAATAATCATCAAATAGAAAGTTCATTCAGATCCAACCAACCCAATGTCCCGAAAAAGGAACTACATAGTGATTTTGATCTTATCCGTATCAATGATGCTGGCTTCAGAGACGATGGCTCAGAAAAAAGCGCTATCTGAGATCACCATCAAGGTGGAGCATCAGCAGGGTGAACTCAGGGACCTGGTCAGTGAGTTGGAGGGGAATACGGGTTTCACTTTCGCCTACCTGGATGAATCACTGCAGCATAAGCCAATCAGTCTCGGTCAACCCTCCTGGCAGATGGATGCATTGCTCAAAGAGATATCCGTTCAGGCAAAGGTTTCTCTCAGAAGGATCAATGGATCGATTGCCATTACCAGTGAAACGGATGATATGACCCCTCATGTAGAAGAGAAAGTCATGCAATGGTCGATCAGTGGCTCTGTTTTGGGACAAAGTGATGCAGGGATGCCTTATGCAAATGTCTTGTTGTTAAACGCCCGCGATTCAACCGTAGCAAGGGGCGTAGTCACAGATGAACAGGGAGTATACTCAATATCCCATGTTGATCCCGGAAAGTATTTCATCCAAACCTTCACGGTAGGATTTACAAAGAATAATTCACAGGCATTTCATGTAGATGATAACCTCTCATTAAGTCCCATCCAGCTTGAAGAGTCCATTCGCGAGCTGGAGGCCGTAGTCATCCGGGCGGATAAGCCACTCTTCGAGCAAAAAGTCGACCGGTTGATCGTAAACGTGGAAAGCAGCCCGGTCATGACTGGAAGCACTGCGTGGGAAGTGCTTGGGCTTATTCCCGGTCTTGCTTATTCCGCCGGGGGAGGAGCAGTCAAAATTAATGGGAAAAGTGGAGCGATGTTGATGATCAATGGCAAACTGAATCGAATGAGTGGAGATGCCATGCAAAACTATTTGCAAAGCATGCCATCAGAGAATATTGAAAGGATTGAACTCATTACTGCTCCTCCATCCAAATTTGATGCTGATGGCAATGGTGGATTTATAAACATTGTACTCAAGAAAAATGACACAAAGGGCATCCATGGGTCTGTTAATCTAATGACAGGATTTGGCAGAAAAGAAAAAATGCTAATCAACACTAGCATCAATTGCAGGACTCAAAAACTTAATGTATTTGGTAACCTGAGCTACAATCGCGACCAGGTCAGTTGGTTCAGGGACCTGGACAAAGAAATTCAAAATCCTGAATATCAACTAACGTCCACAAGCACAACAAATAGACTTGGTGGCTATGATATTGCGGCTGCCAGATTAGGACTGGATTACTATTTGAATGATAAAACGACTTTCGGGATACTGGGAGACTTTTATGTCAGGGATTATAAGGCCCACATGATTGTAAGCAGTTATTATGATTTTGAGCCAGGTGTAGATACGCTTTCAAAGAGCATAAGGAGAAACCTGGATATGAAAATTCAATCCCTTCTTAATTTCAACATTCTTCATCATTTTGATGCAACCCAAAGCATTGAAATCAACATTGATTATCTGGATTTCAGAAATGATCAAAATGATCAGTACGATAATGAATATTTTCCACAAAATGGTAAAGATGTATTTTCTGAAGACCTACTTGTTGCTAGAGATTTCCCCGTCAGGTTCTGGGTAGGGGCCATGGATTATCAATCGCGGCCCAATGAAAAAGCTTTGTTTGAGGCCGGGGTCAAGGCTACCCTAAATAAACTAGCCAATGATGTGGCCACGAATCGAATGAGTGGTGAAGTCTTTATCAATGATCCTGATTTTACCTTTTTCACAACCATGCAGGAATACATCCTGGCCGCCTATGGATCGGTAAGCACTTCTTTTGGTAAAACTACTTTTAAATCAGGTCTCAGATATGAACATACACAATCCTCAATCTGGGATCAAACGGAATTGCCCCTTGTAAAGAGGTCATATGGGAGTTTTTTCCCCAATGTATTCTTGTCCAGGAAAATGTCAGCAAAATCTTCACTTAATGTTTCTTATATATCAAGGATAAGCCGACCCGGCTTTTATGAATTATCTCCTGGCCAAAAATTTGTTGAGCCCAGGCTATTCAGAACCGGTAATACTCAATTAATGCCGTCAAAGATCCATACCCTTCAGGGGAGCTGGACATTGAACAGATTCATTGTTTCGGTTGAATACAATCAAATTTTGGATGACATAGCTTATGTACCGATTCGGCAGGGAGCCTCAGACTGGGTAGTCATTTCAAATATCAATCTTGATAAATCAGAATTGCTTGGAATGAGATTTTCGTTCCTTGTGATCATTTGTGACTGGTGGGACATGAATAGTAATTTAGGGTTCTACAATAAAAGAGTGACAGGCTCATACCTTACTGATGCGCAGGAGCTGTCAACTAATTTTGGTATTGGGTACGTCACCAACAGCTTCAAAATAGGCCATGAGTTTATGGCGGAACTTTCTGGAAATTATCGTTCCGGTAATATTTTAGGATTCAGGGAGGGAGGTCCGGTTGGACAGATTGCATTAGGTATAAAGAAGAATTTAGGGGAATCCGGAGGTACAATCAGTTTAAGCATGTCTGATGTATTTAGAACAGCCATTCAAAGGTCCGAAATTGCGATTCCCAGCAGGGATATGGTTATTAGAACTGTTAACGATTTTGATACCAGAGTCTTCAGGATCTCCTACACCAACACCTTCGGTAACAACAAGATCAAATCAAGGAGCAAAAGAAAAGGAGGAGCCGAGGAAGAATTAAAGCGATTATGAGACTGAGGACCAACATATCATTGATCGTCTTTTCTGTGGTTTCAATCCTTACCACTGAAACACTGGCTCAGACCTACCTTTCGGAGATCACCGTGGAGGTGGAGCATCAGCAGGGTGAGCTAAAGGACCTGGTCTCAGAGTTGGAAGTGAATACGGGATTTACCTTTGCCTACCTGGATCAATCGCTCCAAAACAAACAGATCAGTCTTGGTCATCCTTCCTGGCAAATGGATGAATTGCTTAAGCAGGTTTCGGTTCAGGCGGGTGTATCGGTAAAAAGGGTTGGAGGATCCATTGCCGTGGCAGATGCGGAAAAGGATAAGGTATTCCCTCAGTTTGTGGATGAGACGGAAAATCACCGGTCCATCAATGGATCAGTGATGGAAGGGAATGGTGCTGTCTTACCATACGCGAATGTGTTGCTGCTTAGTTCTTCAGATTCCAGCCTGGTTAAAGGAGCGATTACCGATACTCAGGGAAGATATTCTTTTTCAGAGGTTTACCCGGGGGATTATCTAATCGAAAGTCGGCTAATCGGCTTCACCCCAGAATACTCTCCGGCCTTTCAGGTACAGGACAAGCACCTGGCCATCCATCCTATTCGCTTGAAAGAATCTATTAATGAGCTGGACGAAGTGATTGTCGAGCCAGATAAGCCACTCCTCGAGCAGAGGATTGATCGTCTGGTAGTGAATGTGGGTGGGCAACCAGTCTTCGCAGGACACAGTGCCTATGAAGTCTTAAAGAAGGTTCCAGGAATGTCATTCAATCCAATGACAAATTCTATCAACTTCAATGGGAAAAGAGGGGTTATGATAATAATAGACGGCAAATCCAGAATGATCCGACCAGATGAGCTACCAATTTTCCTTGAAGGAATTCCTGCAAGCAATATAGAGAAGGTGGAGCTGATCACAAATCCATCCTCCAATTATGATGCTGAGGGTGTAGCTGGTGTCATCCAAATTCTTTCTAAGAGGAATAAAGACAAGGGACTGAGTGGATCGTTTATGATTTCCCCTGGATATGGACCAAGAGAAAGGGTGCAAACAAGCGGAAATATCAATTACCAAAATAGAAGCCTCAGTCTTTTTAGTCAGGTGACTTTGTTGAGAGACAGCTATTATGAAATGGCTAAGAGGTCCATCACTATTCAGAATCCTGAATACGTTTATGTGGCAAATAGCTCTAGCAAGGAAGCAGAGACTATTCAAATGCTTTCATTTAATATAAGCGCCGAATACAAATTGAGCGAGAAGACAACTGTAGGTGTTTTGAGTGATTTTTACTTTAGGCATTGCTTTAGTGATACAGATATTCACAGTTATTACTCAATAGAGCCGGGTGTGGATACAGTGGCATCAAGTACGAGGGTAAATGTAAATGTAAGAGATTTCTTTACAGCTAATCTCAGTTTAGAACACCTTTTTAACAATAGTCAACAATTAAACCTCAACCTTGATTATTTGCTATTTAACAATGACCAGGATCAGCATTTTATCCATGAATTGATTCCGCAGAACGATCATGCAAAGGTTGGCGAAGATATTTTGGTGACAAAAATAAACCCTACTCGTATCCTGGTTGGGAAAGCTGATTACAAGTTTGAAATTGCTAAAAAGACTTTAATTGAAACTGGTATAAAAGCCTCCTTGAATGTGTTTGATAACACAATTATTTCAGAGAGACTCCTTGAAGAAGTTTATGCTGAGGATCCATATTTTTCACTTTTTTCTAGCAGGATCGAAAAAATATTAGCTGGGTATGGATTTGTAAGTACTTCTATTGGAGAAATTTCACTAAAGACAGGACTTAGATATGAACATACTTCAATGGGTATTAGCGATGATATCCTTATACGATCAGATTTTAACACTAATGGTAAGGTTTTTCCAAGCCTGTTTTTAGAACGAAAACTGGGTAAGAGTATGGCAGCAAGGATATCTTATACTTCCAGGATCAGTCGACCTAGCTTTAAGCAGCTCTCACTTTCACCAAAATTCTGGAGCCCCAGAGCATTTCAGATTGGAAATTCAATGTTGGATCCGGTCTACACCCAAACCATCAACTCAACCTGGAGGTTGCAGAAACTCACCTGTTCATTTGAATACAATCTTTTTAAGAATGACATCTGGATGCAGCCCCGAAAAGTGATGAATGCTGACGAATTATTCGTTAGACCCATCAATTTTGATCGGTCAAAACTTGCAGGTGTTACATTTTCATTTCCCCTTATTGTCACCGATTGGTGGGAGATTAATAGCCATCTTGGTTTTTTCAAAAAGAAAGTAGTCTCGAATCAATTTTCTGAATCAGTTGCACATTCCGCAAGGTATCTCACTGCAAATAGCTTCCATCAATTCACATTACCTCAAGAATTCTTGCTGCAACTCCATGGCTCTTATATATCCGATAACATATTCGGCCTGACCCGACGTAGCCCGTATGGAACGGTTTCACTTGGTGTTTCAAAGGGTTTTGGTGAAAGAGGAGGTAATCTGGCGCTAAATGTTACCAATATACTCGGAACGCTAATTGTAAATAGCGAAAACCTGGTTCCTGAAGACAACCTGATCCTTAGAAATTATTACCGTGATTTCAGACATTTCAGGGTAACCTACACCAACACTTTCGGAAACCACAAGATTAAAACAAGAAGTAAAAGAAAAGGAGGAGCTGAGGAAGAATTGAAACGATTATGAAGCTGAGGGTTAACATATCGATCATTGTCTTTTCTGTTTCAATCCTTGCTGCGACTGAAACCCTGGCCCAGACCTACTTGTCCGAGATCACCGTCTCCGTAGAGCATCAGGAAGGTGAGCTAAAGGACCTCGTTTCGGAGCTGGAAGGGAACACTGGTTTCACCTTTGCCTACCTGGATGAATCATTACAGAATAAGCAAATCAGTCTGGGTCAGCCCTCCTGGCAGATGGATGAATTGCTTAGGGAGGTTTCGGTTCAGGCGCGTGTATCCGTCAAAAGGGTCGGAGGATCCATTGCCGTGGCAGATGCTGAGAAGGACAGGGGATTTCCTCAACTGATTGACGAATCTGTGTCTCAGTGGTCGGTCACAGGGTCAGTATTTACGGAAAATCATCTGGGAATGCCTTCTGCCAGTATCCTACTACTCGATGCTACTGATTCAAGCTTTGTGAGGGGTGCCATTGCGGATGATCAGGGCAGGTTTTTGATCCCTCATGTTGCTCCGGGAACTTACCTCATTCAGGGTCGAATGGTGGGGTTTTCGGAAGGATACTCCGGACCATTTGAGGTGAAGGATCACCATGTTTCAATCGATCCCATGGAGTTGTCTGAATCTACTGAGGAACTTGATGAGGTGATTATTGAGACCCAAAAGCCACTTTTTGAGCAAAAGATTGATCGGTTGGTGGTAAATGTGGAAGGTAGCCCCTTATTGTCAGGTGGTTCAGTTGTAGGTGCGCTTTGGAAGCTACCTGGCATTTCCATACATCCGCTGGAAAATCAACTAAACATCAATGGAAAGGCTGGTGTGATGATCATGATCAACAATAAAATGCGGACGACGAATGCGGAAGAGTCATATTTTTATTTAAAGGGGATTCCAGCAGAAAAAGTTAAGAGAGTAGAACTGATAACAAATCCTCCTGCCGAATACGATGCTGATGGGATCGCCGGAATTATCAATGTGGTGCTGAAAGAAAATGAACAGGAAGGGATCAATGGTTCATATTCGATCAGTGCCGGTATTGGAGGAGTAGAAGAAATTCTGGCCGGGAGCAACATCAATTATCAGTCGGGAGATCTGAATGTATTTGGCAATCTGCTCTATAACCGTTATGGCTATTTTGACATTAGACGCAGAACAGTCGAGCTTCAAAATGATGAATATCAGTTCCAATCAAGTACGATAGGATCAGAATGGGAAGTTATTGATAAGGTCTCTTTTGGTGTGGGTGCGGATTATGAATTACGTCCCGGAACATCTATTGGACTGTCAGGAGATTTCTATTTGAGAGACGCTAGCAGCGAAACGGATATTAATGGGACTTACCTGATAGATCCGGGAATTGACACTGTCGCCATGGGTCAGAGAATCAATCACAATCCAAGGGATTTTGCAGCCATCAATTTCTTTATTCGTCACAGATTGAGTCAGAGGCATGGTCTGGAATTTGATGCGAATTATCTGCTTTTCACCAATGACCAGACCCAACAGTTTATGAACCAGTTAGCTCCACAAAACAGTGATCATCCAATATTAGAAGACTTGCGTGTTACCAAGGTTAATCCGACAGACATTTGGGTGGGCAGACTGGACTACGGATTTGATATAAATAATCAAATAAGGCTTGGTGCTGGAGTCAAGGCTTCAGTCAATATGCACCGGAACGAAATTCGTACTCAGAGGCTGAATGAAGACAGCTACCTGGATGATGAAGAATTTTCATTTTTTAGTAATATGCATGAGAATATTATGGCAGCATATGGATCGGTCAATGTCAACTTTGTCAAGACCCGAATTAAATCAGGTCTTCGGTTTGAAAATACTCTGACAAGGTTGCAAGGCGAGACTCCATATGATCTGCTTTACAGGAAGTTCGGTAATTTTTTCCCTAATATATTTATTGAGCAAGAGCTGAGTAAAAAATTAGCAGCAACCGTTTCTTTCACTTCAAGAATCAATCGACCCCGATTTTTACAATTCTCTCCAGCACCGGTTTTCACAGATCCAAGAATATTCAGGAATGGAAATAACCATTTACTCCCAACTTACACAAAGACCTTTCAAACAACTTTTGCCCTGGACCAACTGATCTTATCATTCGAGTTCAATCAAATCAAGAATGACATCTGGAGAAACCCTCAAAGGAGGGGAGCATCCAACTGGGTTGATATCAAACCGATCAATTTTGAATCCTCGCAAATTGTAGGCTTCCGAATTTCCTATCCGTACATCATCAATGACTGGTGGGAGATAAGCACAAACGTAGGATTTTTCCATAAGGCAGTGGAATCTAATCACTTTGTTGAGCGACAAGGGCTGGAAAAAAAATATCTGATCGGAAACAGCATTCAGCGATTCCAGTGGGGTCAGGGATTCTCAGCCGAATTGTTGCTGACTTATTTATCAGGTAATGTACTCGGATTGACGGAAATATTGCCAGAAGGAGATGTTTCCATTGGAATCACCAAGGATTTTGGAGGAAAGATAGGTTCCCTCACTTTGAACATGTCCAATCTGGTGAACGGAAGACGGCTAAGAAATAGGACAAAGAATGATATAGAGCATCTGGTTTATGTCAGCACACAATTGGCTAGCAGGAGAAGTATTGGGCTCCGCTATACCAACACTTTCGGAAACAATAAAATCAAATCTAAAACCAAAAGAAAAGGAGGAGCTGAAGAGGAATTGGAACGATTATGAATTAGACAAAAAAGAATTAAATAATAATAAAAAGAGGAGTTGAAAAACTTTGGCCGGTCTCCAACTCCCCACAAGTTTCAGCATATCTATCTAAAACTATGAATATAAAGATACAAAAATTCTCTTTTCGAGTCATAACCTGCAACCAGATCCAGATCGAGGTCAATGATCTATCTTTTGAGTATCTGCTGACTCCACAGGTTGAAAAAACAGAAAAAACTGGCCTGCCATTGAAACTCAACCCAAAGTTGGCCAATCGAGTGCAACTGATTACGCTACTTAATAAATCAAATGCAACATGAGCGTAATCCATACAGCGTTTTTCGAAATGATATGCAACATATCTGTTAATTGTGATTTCTGATATTAAATGATTTTTGAATGAGAACATTATGTCACAATCATGCGCTTAACCAACGGATAATACTTTCATTCAATTACCTACGTTAACTAAAGTACCAACCAACCCGCCTTTCCATGGACCTCTCCCCCTCGTTTGAAGAAAAACTCTCCCGGACTATGGAACATAATCTGGGCAATGAAGCATTCGGCGCTTCCGAGCTGGCCGATCAGATGAGCCTGAGTCGTTCGCAATTGCATCGAAAAATTCATCGGATGACCGGAAATAGTACAACGTACTACATGCGTGAATTCAGGTTGAGCAAGGCCAAGGAAATGCTTACTCACACCGACCTTACTGTTGCTGAAATTGGTTATCAATGTGGATTCAGTAGCCCAACCTATTTTTCATCAGCATTTACTCATCACTTCAATATCACGCCCGGTCAGTTCCGGATTTCTGCCAAAACGCCCGATGGATCCAAAGAAAAAGTAGCGAAGAGACCTGCACTGATCTTAATACAGTCAGTAATTGTGATCACCCTCGCTGCAATGATCATCTGGTTTGTTCAAAATCAAAAGGTCATGCAAAGCCAAAACATTCAGAATATTCCCGGATCACAGGAGAGGTCGATTGTAGTTATGCCTATTAAAAACCTTAATTTGAGCGAGGATGAAAAGTATCTGTGTGAGGGAATGTTTGGAGCTATTTGTAATCAGCTATCATCTATTGATCAACTTAGGGTAATACCAGCAATAAATACTGAGCTTACAATGACAATGACTAATGATGAGATTAGAAAGACATCCAATGCTTTGAACCTTTTGACCGGCAGATTGCAGAGGCATGAAGATGCCATTCGATGTGAGATAAACCTCATAGATCTAAAGACCAGTACTCAGATATGGGGTGAGACCTACGACCGGGAATATGGGGACCTGCTGACCCTGCAGAGTGAGATTGCCGAAGAAATTGCACTGGCGTTGGAACTAAATCTTACCCGGGAGGAGAAAGCTCAAATAAATATGCAGGGAACAGAAAATGCGGAAGCATATGACCTGTATCTAAAGGGATTATATGAGTGGCATTCTTATACTCAGCAGGGGACAAACAAGGCTTTACAATATTTCAACAAGGCCATCACATTGGATTCTGGTTTTGCATTTGCATACACAGGTGCCGGACTGTGTTACATAGGTAAAGCTGCTATTTTTGGGGCAGAAATGAGCGCAATTGAAGGTTTGAAATTGGCTAAATTTCATCTCGATAAGGCGTTATCGATCAAACCCGATCAATCCTTGGCTCGTTCGATGCTTGGGTTCTATTATTTATACCACGACTGGGATTTCAAAAAAGCGGAGCAGGAATATTTGAAAGCTATTGAATCAAATAATGCTGATGCTTTGGCTGTTTATGTTGACCTTTTGCATTTTGTGCACCGACATGATGAAGCGATGGAAATGTCGAAGAGGATGGACTATTACAATCCCTATTTTCCCAATTCGAGGATGCTTCTTTCGCTGTACTATTCAGGCAAATATGAGGAAGCCGAAGAGTACGCTCAAAGCAGGCTCATGTTGTTCAATAACTATTTCACACTTGACAATTATGGATTCTTTTTGCTGAATACCGGAAGGTATCAGGAATCGATCAAATACTTCAATAAGGTTTTTGAATTGGAAGATGTTCGCTATCCTCGAATCCTTGGGTGGATGGGAGCCGCATATGCGAGGTTGGGAGATAGGGAGAAGGCAATGAAGTTAGTTGAAGAACTTGAAGCCATCCGGCAGGAGTCTGTTGCCGGGTCACCTGCCTTTTTTCTGGCTGTGGTTTATTCGGCACTCGGAGAAAAAGAGCAGGCGATCTATTGGCTTTCCGATGCGATTGAGAATCACGAAATGGAGATTCCCTGGCTGCTTAGCGAGCCTCAATTCTATCCGCTACATAGCCACTCCAACTTTCGCAAGCTGGTAGATCATGTAGGATTTCCTGAGTATGCCAAAGATTATGCCTATAATCTAAATGCCAGGCAACAATAGTGCAATGCTTACAACATTTTTTTAAACAATCTGCAACATAACTGTTAAGCCTCGTCCCAGCTATTCATTGATCTTTATCTCTGTCTTTAATCAACTGATTAATGTTCAACGATAACAACCTGATCAGGTGCTACTGTGACAAAAATTCCTAAAATAGCATGAGTTGCAGAAGCACTTGATTGGTTGGGTAAATCCGGGTCAAAATGGATAAGCTCTTACCTGTCATTGCAGCTTTGCTGATTGTATGTTTTGTTGATTGTTCACAATCATCTTATCAGACTAAATATGTCACACCTGGGGAGGAAGGAAATCAGGAGATAGCCCGGGGAGCTTATACCACGGTTAAGACCTGTTTTAGTGACTCAACATTTGTCGGCGAGCTTATTTTTATTGATGATTCAATTTACTTTTTGTCCGCCGACAACCAATTGATCATTTATCCAATCGAGCAAATTGTAACTCTCAATGCCCAGTTAACCCGTTTCAAAGAGCGTTCGTATTTGGCACTTATGGCTATTGCCGTCCCTTCTCTCCTGGGATTACTTGCCAAATCGGAAGAGGTAAACACCCTTGGAACAGTAGGATTGGTAGCTTCCGGACCTGGTCTTTTTGCTTTATTCTTTGAAAATGCTAAAAGACCTCAATTCATCAGCTATCCTGATCTACCGATGGAAGCTTTTAAGAAATATGCACGATTTCCGGAAATACTGCCAGAAAATTTCCAGGCTAGACCTATTAAGTATAATGACCATATAGCACTAGGTGTAAACGACAGGTTTTAGAAAGGCATTGATGATTACATTACGTTTAACATTAGCAGCAGAGGCCGGATGTTTTCATCCGGCTTCTCTTTTTAACATGACATTTATGAGGAGCATAGCAGGTGGGTTTTCCAAATTTCTGACATATTTACTAAATGAAAAATTTCTACAAGCTCAGCCTGTTCACTTTGTTATTGGCTCCGTTCTTCAATTCAGCCCAGGAATCAGAGTCACCGCCAAAGGTTGTCACTCCGTCAGAAAATAATGGTCCGCCTTCTGATGCCGTTATATTGTTTAATGGCACCTCGCTGGATCAGTTTCAAAAACTCGATGGAGGAGCTGTAGATTGGAATGTAAATGACAACGTATTGACAGTTGGAAAGGGCAGTATCCAAACAGTAAAACAATTCGGTGATATCCAGCTGCACATCGAATGGAGAACGCCACCTGAGGCCGCACACCTGGAAGGACAAAAGTCAGGGAATTCCGGGATCTACCTGATGGGGAAGTATGAAGTTCAGGTATTAAATTCTTATGAAAATGAGACCTATTTTGATGGCCAGGCAGGAGCTATTTACGGGCAACATCCTCCCCTGGTGAATGCTTCCAAAAAGCCTGGGGAATGGCAGGTTTATGACATCATATTCAGAGCTCCCATGTATAAAGAGAATGGTGGCATACTGAAACCGGCCGAAGTCACTGTTTTACATAATGGCATATTGATACAGGATCATTCGGTGATCCTGGGACCTACCCAGGCATACAATAAAGACTTACCTGAAAAAGCTGAAAAAGGTCCGATGATGCTCCAGGATCATAGTAACCCTGTAAGTTACCGAAATATCTGGATCAGGGAATTGTGAATATGAATAGTGTCTATTTGAAATCAAAATACTTCATATTTCTGATCATCCTGTTGTTCGCAGGTTGTGAGCAGAACGAACCTGGTAAGACTGAGCCCATTCAGGTCAGCGGCATTTACCCCCACCTGGCCTACTACAACAACGAAGGTGAATGCGGCACCGGGGCGGTGGTGCCCTGGGCGGACCGGTTGTGGGTGGTTACTTATGGTCCGCATCTGCCATTAGGATCTTCTGATAAGCTCTATGAAATCACTCCTGGGCTTGAGCAGATTGTCAGGGAGGAAAGCATCGGAGGCACACCCGCCAACCGTATGATCCACAGGGAGAGTGATCAGCTGTTTATCGGACCCTATGTTATTGATGAGGATCGAAATGTGAGAGTGATACCCTACAATAAGATGCAGGGACGTCATACAGGAAATGCACGACACCTAACCAATCCTGAAGATAAAATCTATTATGCTTCCATGGAAGAAGGATTTTATGAAGTGGATGTCCATTCGCTTGAGGTGAAAGAACTATACGCTGACGGGAATGGATCCAGGGATGGTAAAATAGATCATGAAGATACTGATGTAAATCCTCAAAATGCGACCATTGCCGGAGCTCATGGCAAGGGACTGTATTCCGGTCAGGGGGTGCTGGTTTATTCCAACAATGGTGAAGCAACACCGGAAGCCCTGAGGAAATTTGATATTGAGTCAGGAGCCCTGGCTGAGTGGGATGGTAAAGACTGGAAAGTGGTCCGACGCAATCAATTCGTGGAAGTTACAGGGCCTGGTGGAATATATGGAAATCCAAACCCTGAAAAAGACCCGATATGGACCACCGGATGGGACCATAAATCAGTATTGTTGGGAACAAGATCCCCCGGAAACGGCTGGTCATTTTACAGACTGCCAAAGGCCAGTCACAGTTATGATGGCGCTCATGGATGGAATACAGAATGGCCGAGGATCAGGGATGTTGGCACGGAAGATAATCCCGATTACCTGATGACCATGCATGGCATGTTCTGGCGATTCCCGGGCACCTTTTCGGCAGAGAATACGTCGGGAATAAGGCCCAGGTCAGCGTATTTAAAAGTGATCGGAGATTTTGCCAGGTGGAATGACCAACTGGTATTTGGATGCGATGATTCTGCTCAAAGAGAATTTTTGAATAAGAGGAAGGTCAAAGGAGATATTGAAGGACCTGGACAATCAAATTCAAATTTGTGGTTTACGGATATTTCGACACCGGATAACCTTGGTCCAAACACCGCGGAAGGTGCGGTTTGGCTTGGTGATCAGGTAGAAGCAGAAGAATACTCGGAACCTTTCCTTTTTGCCGGATGGCCCAGAAGAACTGCCTGGATCAAAAATGAATCAAATCAACTAACTGCATTTTCCTTTGAGACTGATATCAAAGGAGACGGAAACTGGACGGATCTAAAGGAAGTACAAGTACCTGCAAATGAAAGTGTTAGAGTGAAATTTGAGTCTGGGGATGTAGGAGAATGGATCCGTGTAAAAAGCAGTCAATCAATTACAGCTACGGTGCACTTTTACTATGCAGATGAGGACAATCGTTCCACACAACCTGCCCGGATCTTTGGTGATCTAGCCAAAGTAGATGAAAATGCTCTCATAGGAGGCTTGCTCTATGGCCTGGGAGATAATAGAAGAGTTCTGGGTGTTGCAGCAACAATATTTGATGAATATAGAGCCGGAGAATACTCCTACTATGAACTCGATGAAAAACTCCAACTGGTTCCACGGGAAGATCCAATGACGCTTGATTTCATCAAGGAAAAGTTTGCCATTCCTGAGCAGGTCATTGCTGTAGACAATTCTTCTGTTCTCATTGTCGACGATCTGGGGAGGAGATGGAGGCTGCCTAGGAGTCCAGATAACCGGTTTGATGATTTAACAAATGCAGCCGCTTTACGGATCGACAGGGAAGTAGCCACTGAGCGGGACCTGTTTAATTGTCACGGTACTTTTTACGAGCTACCAGCTGAAAATGCAGATGGTTTCGCCAAGATCCGCCCGATAGCATCTCACAATTTCCGAATTCATGATTATGCCAGCTATCGGGGATTACTGGTTATGACTGGTATCCATCCTGAAGCTGGAAAAAACAATGAACACGTGATCGTCTCGGAAGACAGAAAGGCCGCTGTCTGGGCCGGGGTGATTGACGATCTCTGGAAATTGGGAAAGCCTACCGGAATGGGCGGACCGTGGATGAATAGTCAGGCACAGGCAAATACCCCTTCAGACCCATACCTGATTGGGTTTTATGATGAAAGAAGACTGGAATTATCGCATAGCGGAAATCAACCGGTAGTATTTGATATCGAAGTGGAGCCCATCGGCCATGGTCCCTGGATGTTATATAAGCAAGTTTCTGTAGCTCCCGGAGAAACTTTTAAACATAACTTCCCGGCGGATTTTCAGTCACGTTGGATCCGGTTTAGGACCAATCAGGATGTAGTAGCCACGGCCTGGCTGGAGTATGAATAAGATACGGACAACCTGTCCAGTCCCAGACCCAGACCCGCGAGACCCGCAAGGTTTCAAAAACCTTGCGGGTCTGGGTCTGGGTCTAGATTAGGTTCCCATCGATGATATTCCTCAAATCCAGCCATTCCCCCAAACCAGGCGAAGGTTTCTTCTTTAGCCAGCCAGGTTTCCTCCTGATTCAGATAGGAATGGTAACTGGAATGTTCCCAGTCGGTCATCTTCTTTACAAACTTATGATGTACAGGGTTATAATGAATGTAGTGTGTGATTCGGCAGATAGCTTCTTCATCATGAGCTTTTTTCCTTTTAAGGTTATCCAGAAAAAGACTGCCTCTTCGATCATACATTTTATTAAATGCTTTAGCATATGCGTTGAGGAAATTGCCAAATTTTCTGCTAATAGCAACAGGAAGCAATTCAAAATCCTTCACCTCGGATCTGAGACCAAATAGCTTGATGAGCTCTTCCTGATCCTTGATTTTCACAAGAAAGTGAAAATGGTTTGGCATCAGGCAGTAGGCATGCACGTTCAGTATGGAACCCAGGTGCTCTCTGAATTTTCTCAGGAAATAAAGATAATTCTCCCTGCTTTTAAAAATATTGTCACTTGCATTCCCATGGTTGTAGACATGGTAGTGGCATGAGGGTTCGAACAGTTCTCTAAGGTTTCCCAGGGTTGATGTTTTCAGGTAATATAGGCGATTTTGTAGAAATGATCAAAAATAACGGATCTATTTAAAGACCTAAAGACCCGCAGGGCTTCAACAACCTTGCGGATCTTTCTAAGTCTTAATCTTGCAGGGCTTAAATTTGATTAAATTAGCCAGTATGAGGATATGGCTCCATTTACTATTTGTGGTGATTCTAACTCCCGAAATCCTGTCACAAAATGTCTTTTCCATCGATGACAATAAGACTTATCTCAATGAAAAGGAATTTCAGGTGATTGGCTTGAGATGTTCCAATGCTTTGATTTCCGATGAAAGTACAAACCAGTTGATCAGTCATCTTGACATATATAAGTCCTATGGATTGAATACGATCAGCGTATTTTTTATGGGTTCGAGGTACAGCAATGTATATGGCTATGCCGAAGATGGAACCTTGAAAGAGGCATATGCAAGAAGAATGTCGAGGATTATCGAAGCTTGTGATGAACGGGGGATGGTGGTACTGGTGGGTGTGCTGTATTGGGGGTCGAGCATGCGCAATAATCCCAATGATTACTACATTAACTGGACACAAAAGGAGGTGAATAAGGCGCTGATCAATACCCTGGAGTGGTTAAAGCAGAAGAACTATCGGAATGTTTTTGTGGACCCGGATAATGAAGGGATGGCTGAACGGGAAATGGGCTATAATATTGACGAAATGATCTGTGCAGGAAAGGAAGTCGTCCCTGAAATTGAAATCGGCTACAATGGTCGTGGGTATCCTCCTCCCTGTGCGGACCTGTCCATTCATTTTGGATTTAAGACACAAAGTATGCCGTACATAGAAACCGAAGGTACACCCAGTGAATACTGGGGCGCCTATTCCAAAGAGCAAGGTCTTGATCACTATATCAATGTGGGTATTTATACTGAAACCAAAAAGCAGGACCAGCTTAAGAGGACAAAGGAATTATTGGATGCTGGTCATGGCTATCTGTTTGCTTCCACCTGGTTGCAAAATGTTCCGCCGAACTATGATTTGGGAGGGACTGGTTCCCCATCCGATCCTGGAATCAGATGGTGGTTGGAATTTGTGGAGGGGTATTTGCGGAAATAAATGAACAAAAATATCGGTGAGCAATGGTTGATTGGAAGGTTTTAAAGATCTTTCAGATCTACCGTAGCGATACTTTAGTAACTTTCCTCAAAAGTTAATGATCTGATATTGGGAAATCAGCGGGTCCTTACCGAAGCAGAATTTGAAAAACTCTTCAGGGAATTTTATCCCTTTCTTTGCGCCTTTGCCAGGAAATACGTGGCTGATGAGTCAGACTGTAAAGATATTGTACATAATGTATTTCTGAATCTTTGGCAAAAGAGAAAGACACTTGATCTTTCTGAATCTCTTAAAAGCTATCTCTTTAAATCAGTGTATAATCGGTGCCTAAATCATATAAGAGACCAAAAGAAGATCCTTCACAAGGATCTGGAATATGAGCCTCAGGCATTGACTAAATATGCCGAATCCAATGATTATTTGGAAGAGAATGAATTGGTCATACGTATAAAAGAAGCAATTGATAATTTGCCGGAAAAATGCAGAAAGATCTTCATCCTCAATCGGTTTGAAGAAAAAAAATATAGTGAAATTGCTAAGATCGAGGGCGTTTCTGTAAAAGCCATTGAAGCACAGATGTCAAAGGCTCTAAGAATTTTGAGAGAACAGCTAATCGATTATCTGGTCCTTTTGTTTATTTTATTTCAAATTTATCTAGGGTAATGCGACATCCATGTGTGTTAAACCGAAGATGAAGAACGAAGCTGAACATAATGAATTCATCACTCTTGCAGTAAAAAAGCTGTCGGGTGAAGCGTCAGCAGATGAACTGCATCAATTACACTCATTGATTGATGCAAAAGCTGAAAATCGACGGCTTTTTGAGGAATTGGAAGAGACATGGATTTCTAGTGAAAAAGCCAGGGGCATTACGGTAACCGAGATCGATGAAGAGTGGCAGAGACTAGAGAAAGCAATGCAACCTGCTATATCAGTAGCTACCTTTCCGGCCTGGTTGAAGCTTGCGGCTTCCATCGCGCTGCTGGTTTCAGTGTCACTACTCATTTTTCAGCTTTCAAGAAATGATCAGGAGACCCTTGTTGCTGAAGGGAAAATCATCACAAAAACCCTGAGTGATGGTTCATTGATCACACTTAAAGCTGGAACTGAGATGAAATATAACCCCGGATTTAGTGAAGATAGGAGAGAGATTTTATTGGATGGGGAAGCTTTTTTTGAAGTAGCCAGGGATATTGAAAGACCCTTTATCGTACATACACACTCCATAGTTGTTACGGTTCTTGGAACGTCATTCAACGTGAAGGCAGATGAATCTGAAACAGCGGAAGTGGTTGTTGTAGATGGACTGGTATCTGTTAAATTCGGTGGCAAGGAGGTAACTCTAAATCCTACTGAAAAAGCAGTAGCCGTCATTGCATCTGAAAATCTATCAAGGACTAAAAATGAGGATCCGAATTTTCTTTCCTGGAAGACGATGCAGTTTCATTTTAATAATACTCCTCTAAAACAAGTGGTTGCTGATCTCAATCATGCATTTCAGAGTGCAATTTACGTTGACGAAAACCTTCAAAATTGCCCCGTGACGGTATCTTTTGACGGTCAGAAGCTGGAGTCCATCCTCCGTGTGCTGGAGGCAACACTCAATTTGTCGATCAAAGAACAGGGAAACCAAAAGCTGCTTACTGGCCCTGGTTGCTGATCATTTTCGATTATGAAAATCAGCTGCTTATTCACATGCATTATACTGATCTGCCTCACTTTAAGGGCGCAGATTACTTTTCCGGACATTCTCCTGACCATACAGGAAAAGGAAAAGACCGTTGAGGAACTGCTTTTGATCATAGAGTCAAATTCAGGCATTTCATTTGCATACAGCAGCAATTTCTTACCCAAAGATCTGAAGATCAATATCGATGCCAGGCAGGAAACTCTGGCGGTCATATTGGACGAGATATTGTTGGGTCTGGATATTGATTATCAATGGATTGAACAGAAGGTCGTTCTGATGAAATCTCATGACAACAGGGAGGTAGAATATCTTACGATAAGTGGATATGTAAAAGATACGGTCAATGGAGAAACCCTTATTGGAGCCACGGTTCAGATAAAGGATTCTGACAGAGGGGTTGTCACGAATGCCTATGGTTTTTACTCACTCACTTTACCGACAGGCAGGTATCAGTTGATGATTTCATATGTTGGATACGAAAGCCGAGTGATCCCTGTTGTCCTCAATGAAGAAATTCACCTGGACATTTCAATAATACCAAAATACGCATTTCTTGAGGCAGTTGTCGTGGCTCCGTCCGACTCCCTGCTTCAGATGGAGCAGGTGGTTTCCAATGCCATTGAAATCGATGCGAAGCAGATCATCACCAAACCAACCGCACTTGGAGAGGCTGATCTGATCAAGGCCCTGGATGTGATACCGGGAGTGCAATTATTTAGAGATGGATCCACTTTCTTCAACGTGAGAGGCGGGGACAGGGACCAAAATCAGATGCTCGTTGATGAAGCCCCTATTTATAATCCGGCTCATTTTCTTGGCATGTTTAGTGTTTTCATACCTGAAGCCATCAAAGATGTGAAGCTGTATAAGGGTAATGCTCCGGCAGAATACGGAGGGAGGGTCTCCTCTGTGATGGACATTCATACGAAGGATGGCAACAAAAAGGCTTTTGGAATGAACGGCAGCGTAGGTTTCATATCTTCGAGATTGTCAGTGGAAGGCCCCATAAAGAAGGACAGAAGCTCTTTCTTCTTATCCGGTAGGAGATCGCACATCGGTGGTATAGTAAGAAGCCTGGGTGCTGATTTTGATCAGCTTTACTTTGCCGACTTTACCGGAAAAGTGAACCTGCAACTCAATGATAGAAACAGGCTCTTTGTTTCCTCGTTTTTGAGCAGGGATGAATTTCTGGCTGATGGTGGGCTAAGGTGGGAAAATAAGGCTGGTACGGTCCGTTGGAACCATCTCTTTGGTAGCAGATTATTTCTCAATACAACTTTTTATACCAGTAGGTATGAATACGAGCTCATCGCAAGCCAGGATATTCTCTGGAAAAACAACATCAACAATGCAAGTTTGAAAACTGATTTTATTTTCTACAAGGATCCGGGGAGTACAGCAAAGTTTGGTTTGCGAATAAGTGGCCACCATTTCAATCCGGGTAATATCGAAGACTTTGAAGGCAATCGTTTTGATTTTGTTCCTAAACGCAACGCCTCCGAGGTCTCCTTGTATTACAGTCATGAGAAGCAGATTAGAGAAAATTTGAGGCTCAACTACGGAGTCAGGCTAAGCTCATGGACTAATTTTGGTAGGACCATAGAGTATGAGATGGATGATGCTTATCAGGTAGTGGATTCAACTGTTTACAATACCAGAGCTTCTTATAACGACTACACTAATCTGGAACCCAGACTTAATCTTTCATGGAATTTTCAGCCTGACCATTTTTTTAACTTTAATTATTCCCGAACAGCACAATATATCAACCTGATCAGTAATTCAATTAGCCCTTTCAATAATCTCGAAGTTTGGCTTCCGGCCAGTACAAATATCAAACCGCAGCTGGGCAATCAATTTTCCCTAGGATGGACCCGCCAAAAACCAAAATGGGAGCTCCGGCTTGATGCCTACTGGAAGTACCTTAGTAATCAGCTAGATTATGTTGACCAGGCAAAATTGCTCTTAAATCCACACCTTGAAGCTGAGATGAGATCGGGGGATAGCCGGATGTATGGAATCGAGGGGACACTCACAAAAAGAACAGGAAATCTGACCGGATGGCTTTCCTATATTTATTCAAGGAGTTTTCGAAAAATTCCAGGTATCAACAATGGTCAAACCTATCCAACTCTGTGGGACCGTCCCCACCAGTTTTTGGCCACCATCCAATATACACCGTCTGAAAGGCTTAGCTTAACCGGAACATTCATGATGAGTTCCGGTGCGCCTAACAGCAGACCTACCTCTTATTACTATTATGCCGGTCGCACGGTCCCTTTCTATGCCGACCGAAATAACAGCAGACTTCCTGCCTATCACCGTTTTGATCTCGGATTAAAAACCAGGTTGAATAAGAGTACTCAACGTTTTAATCATTACCTCTGCATTTCTGTATTTAATCTCTACGCACAGAAAAATACCATATTGGAGAGTTTCAATAAAATCCAAAAGTCGGAAGATAACTTCATCGTACCAGCCTCCACAAATTCAGGTCTATTGGTCCCGACCTATCGATTTTTGTATTCCATCGTACCGTCGATCACTTATTCCTTTGACCTATGAAAAATTGGATACTCATAATTTCTTTCCTGGTGCTGGGATGTGAAGAGGCCTTTCAATACGACCCTGGGACACAAACCGGGTTACTGGTAGTAGAGGCGTTTATGACCAGTGAATACAAGCAGCAGGAGGTTCATTTAAGTAAAACATACACTGACATAAATGGTGATCCCCCACCAGTCACAGATGCACTTGTAGCCTTGAATGATGGCAATACCACTTTCATTTTGACACACGATGGAGATCGACCAGGGACGTATCTGACGGATTCTTTAAGAGGACTGTTTGGAAAATTATATACCCTTTATATTCTTCATGAAGGGGTGGAATATTTTGCCCGGGCCACTTCAGCATTCGGTTCACCTATGGAGCCAATTGTATTTCAAAAACTGGATGAAGGAATTTTTGAATTTATATACCAGGAATCATCGGAACCTTCCATGACTGAGGTGATCGTTTCCTGGGAAGGAACGGATACATCGGGAGTGACCATAAATGAGCGACGCCGGGCATTTTATTATACGCTCAACAGCATAGACATTGCGAACGTATTTGCTCCTGAGAAAGATCGTTTAGTATTTCCGTTAGGCGCAAAAGTGATCAGAAAAAAGTATTCTCTTACCCAAGATCATCAGGAATTTGTCAGATCCCTGCTTTCTGAGATCGATTGGCGGGGAGGAGTCTTTGATGTCAATCCTGGTAATGTAATAACTAACCTCACCGGAGGTGCAGTAGGTTATTTTTCTGTGTCGATGGTCCGATCAGATACAACTACAGTGTCTGACTAAAATAACTGGTCTGAAGAAAAAAATAAAAAAATTTGAAAATGCATCTAGGGTATTGTTGAGTGACTGTGTGATCACTATATAATCAAACTTTAAAAAAATGAAAACGAATATGAAGGCTTTAAAATTTATCTCATTGCTCGCTACCATTGCCCTGATACTGATTTTTGTGTCATGTGACGACTCGATTGATAGTCAGCCGCAAGGGGAAAGTATTCTTCCTGAAAGATTTTCCATAGATATCCCCGGATCCATTGCCAATTCCCAGGCATCATCCGGCAGAGTGAGTGGTAGAGTGACCGAGGAGGAGTTGGACGGCAATGACATTTACAGGTTGCTCAGCTTTTTTATTGCTGTAGGCGATGAATCGGCGGACCTTGTGCAGGAAATCATTGAAAGTATCTCATTCTTGGGCATTGACAGACCTTTATTCATCGCCTACGAAAGTGATGAGGATGGCAGAATTAAAAATCTGGAAGTAAGCGAAGGTGCGAGCTATGGGGGAAAGTCCTTCCAATACATGCTTACCATTACAGATGCTGATTCAGAGAGCAACGCTGATGGTGGAAAAGCGATGCAGATATTTTGGAATAAAAGTCCCATAAGTGGGATTGCGATCCTAAAACCCTATAATATTAACAGGATAGATGAGGCTGAAGCAGAAGATGCGATCTTCAAGATCGAGTATACGGAAGAGAGTGAATTTGGCTACGATGCACACATGATAGTTTCAATTGATGATTTGCCACTTGAAAATCCACTGGTTGATCCTTACTCTATCCAAACGATGAAGATGTTTGTCGGTAAATCAGGAGATCTGGTCGATGTTTATGGCAATTCAGATCACCCAAATGCCAGGTTTTTCACGGAAGATACAGGATTCAACTGGGCCTTTGTCGCTTCAGGATCTGAAATTGCAGAAATCGGCGTGGCAGAAGTCGGCTTGCCACCCAATGATTTGGATGCTTCGGATCGGGAAACGCTCTTGGTTGATTATGCTATGAAAGATGTGTTTACACAGCAGATCCTGGCAGTATGGCCAAACCTCGATCAAAGTCTGATCGACCAGTATTTGTTCAATACTGAGGCCCCGGGCTTTTTCAATAATGATGGATTCATCAAAGGAGGGACAGCCCCTAGCGCAGTGTACGATCCTCTTGTGTCAAGAATCGGCGGTTTAACTCCATATAATCCGATGGTTGTCTCCTCTTTGGAGATTTCTTTTCAATAGTTCTATCTTAATCAGACCTGTAAGATCAAAGGATCTGGCAGGCTTGGGTTTAAACAAAAGAAAAGCTCATTCTCCTCGGACAATGAGCTTTTCTCTTTTAGTGAACCCGGCCTTCGTCTTCCGAAGGTTGACCGTAGGAGGTAGGAGTCAAACGGGGGCGTCCAGCCCTGCAACCGTTACAGGTTTGATAGAAAAAGTCTCAAAAGAGGAGGCGGGATTGCCTGGCAGCGATCCTTGTGGTACCTAATTCCGAAAGGAAGGCTCAAATCGAAGATTTGATTTTTCATTTTTTTGTCTCACTTGAATAGATTCAGTTTGACCTAAAATGAGAAAGCCCATCACTTCAGCGATGAGCCTTCCTTCGTTAGTGAACCCGGCAGGAGTCAAACCTGCAACCTCCAGAGCCGTAATCTGGTGCTCTATTCAGTTAAGCTACGGGTCCAATTTTTCAGGAATTCTCTACCAGTCACTGGATAGCGTCTGTTAAAAGATCCTAAAATCGACTGCAAAAGTAATAATTTACTCCATACCCCACCGTTCTAAATGCTAGTTTTGAAATAGATTCTATCTTTGCCGCTAAATTGAATTTCAATGACCAGAATTAGTGCAGTTGCTTTCTTTGTTTTTCTATCCTATACGTCTTTTTCGCAACAAAGCGATAGACCCTCTCAACCGGACTTGCCAGGAGATATTCTCTTGGATTTTGGTATCAATATGTGGTCTGAAGATGCAGAAAAACTGAGACTGGATCCATGGAGATCAAATTCCTTTAGCGTTTATTACAACAGGATGTTTAAGATAAGCGACAGGCTTACTTTTCACCCTGCTGTAGGTTTTGGATTTGAAAAGTATGCCTTCAACGATGATTTCACCTGGCTGAAAGATGCTGGCGGAAATATTGCCCTCGACACGCTTACCGGCGTAGGCCTTACAAAAAATAAATTACAAATGACCTATCTGGAAATACCGGCGGAGCTTAGATTCTATCCCTGGAAAACACTTTCGGGGGAAGGACTTTTCCTTGGAGTGGGAGTCATCGGAGGATTAAGGATAAACACGGTTGCGAAAATCAAATACCCTGTTGGTGGAGGAGAAGTGAAAAGTAAGCTTAACCAGAGGTTGGGGGTCAATGACTACAGGTATGGAGTTCAGGCCAGGATAGGCTGGAGAACGTTTCATGTATATTTCAAATACTACCTGAGTGAAGTCTTTGATGGATCACCGGATGGCAGTGGGATCAGCCCTACTTCATCCACTTTCGGAATCAATTTCAGCGGATTCTAGGCAAAAAAATAAATCCCACTAAAGCAAAGCGTGAAGCCAAGGATGGCCCCGGACCATACCTCATCGTTGGTATGCTTGTGAAGATAGAGTCTGGAAAAACTTACAATACCTGCCAGCAGTACAAGAATGATCAAATAAAGCATACTGGCTGTTGTCAGATACCTGATGGCAAAGGCCGAGAAGATGCCGAAGGTGCCCCATATGCCTGCAGCATGGACACTGATTTTGTATCTCGTACTGATCAGCAAGATCAGTCCCACCAAAGTAGTAACTACAAACATCATCACCGCCAGCTGGTCGGATACATGGATTTTTGTGACAAATAAATAAGTAGTGATTCCATAGAATGCCGTGATGGTAAAAAAGGGAAGAAATCTTTCTTCACGAAGTGACATTTCAAGGCTTGAGATCCTGTTGGTGACCTTTAAAAAGAAAATACTCAGGGCAGGGATCACAAAAGTGGTGAGGAATACAATGCCAATGAAGTTTGGAATGTTTTCAAAGGCTATAGGACTAAATACCTGAGGAAACAGGAAGTAAAAGAGGATACAACTATACGTTGCCATGAGTAGCGGGTGAAAAATAATGCCAATGGATCTCAATATTTTATCGATCACTAAAGTTGCTTTCTTAGTCTGGCCACAGGAATGTTAAGCTGCTCCCGGTATTTGGCTACAGTCCTGCGTGCGATGTTATAGCCTTCCGCG
Source organism: Cyclobacteriaceae bacterium (assembly GCA_965243485.1). Taxonomy (GTDB): domain Bacteria; phylum Bacteroidota; class Bacteroidia; order Cytophagales; family Cyclobacteriaceae; genus UBA7330. Next base: position 1,683,707 of record CBDEVP010000001.1, read on the forward strand.
CGAAGCAATTTCTCCAGCTTATCGTCTGACAATGGCTTTGACTTGTCTTCTGACCCGATGAATTCGCTGAGTTTATTTTTGACTTCCCGGCTACTTACATCTTCACCGGAGTCTGTAGCAATACCTTCTGAGAAAAAATATTTAAGCGGGAAGATCCCGAATTCCGTTTGAATGGATTTGCTATTAGCCACCCGGGAGACCGTAGAGATATCCATGCCAATTTTATCCGCAATATTCTTAAGGATCATAGGTTTTAGCTTGCTTTCATCTCCTTCCAGGAAATAATCGTATTGAAAATCGATGATGGCCTGCATGGTATTCAGAAGGGTCTGTTGCCGTTGCTTGATGGCATCGATAAACCACTTGGCTGAATCAAGCTTTTGTTTGATAAATGTGACTGTCTCCTTAAGTTTTTTATCCTTTTTGTCACTCTTGTCGTAAGCGTCAAGCATGTCTGAGTAGGATCTGCTTACCTTGAGTTGCGGGGCATTACGGGAATTCAGTGTGAGTTCGAGTTTTCCGTTATTGTTGACCAGCAAGTAATCTGGTATCAGGTATTGCGTTTTGACAAGGTCATCTCCTGATCCTCCGGGTTTCGGATTCAGCTTGGTGATGACAGAAATGGCTTCTTTTAGCAGATTTTCATCCTCAATGTCAAGTTTCCTGGCAATTTTGTCATAGTGTTTCTTTGAAAATTCATCAAAACAATCTTCGATGATCCGCCTGGCAATGTCCACTACCTCTGACCCGTCTTCTTTCCTTTCCAGCTGTAAGGAAAGACACTCCTGAAGGTTTCTGGCACCAATGCCCGGAGGATCGAAATTCTGGATTTTGTAGAGGATGCTTTCCAGTTCCTCCGCATCTGTCTCTATATTCATCGAGAAAGCCAGATCGTTGACAATGGCTTCGAGCTCCCTTCGAATGTAGCCATCAGTATCGATACTTCCGATCAGCTGTTTCCCGATAATGTCCTCCCGCTCATCAAGCTTCAGATACCCTAATTGGGTAATGAGAGTTTCATGAAGAGTAGAGCCCACGGAGATCGGTAATTCTTTATTTTCGTCTTCACCGCCACCACCGTCTCCCTGCATTTTGTAGCCGGAGTAATCGTCGTGCAGATATTCCTCAATGCTATCCGTAGTGTCATTTTCGTAATCAGACTCGTACTCATCCTGGGGTTCATAATCTTCATCGGCGCTGCCCTCTTCCAGCGCCGGATTCACTTCCAGCTCTTCCTCAATTCTGGCTTCCAGCTCTGCAGTGGGGACCTGAAGCAGCTTGATGAATTGAATCTGCTGCGGAGATAATTTTTGCTGTAATGACTGTGTTAAACCAAGTTTCTGCATAAGATGCGTTCTGCAATTTCAAAATTATCATAATTAACCCTAATCTTTGATTAAAAGGCTAAAATATCGTTCTTTGCCGTCCCATTTTCAATTAAAAAGAACTGCTGAAAAGTGAAAGAAAAACGCATAAAGATCAAGGAGATACTCTCAGGAACCAGGATCAATCAGACAGTCACGGCCATGGGTTGGGTCAGAACAAAAAGAGAGAGCAAAAATGTAGTTTTTATTGCTTTGAATGATGGTTCTGACATTAACAACCTGCAGGTAGTCGGTGAAACGGCAAAATTTGGTGAGGCGCTTTTAAGAACGGTGAATACGGGTTCAGGAGTGGCCATTACGGGTAAGCTGGTGGAATCTCAGGGGGCTGGGCAGGATGTAGAACTGCTCGCTGAATCAATCAAAGTATATGGAGAAGCAAATCCTGAGGAATACCCCCTTCAGCCAAAGCGTCACAGTCTGGAATTCCTGAGGGAGATCGCTCACCTAAGGCCCAGGACAAACACTTTTAGCGCAATCATGCGTCTGCGACATCATTTGGCATTTGCTATTCATCAGTTTTTTCATGAAAAGGGATTCTTTTATATCAATACGCCGATTATCACTGCTTCGGATGCGGAAGGAGCCGGGGAGACGTTTAAGGTGACCAACTTTGACCTGGACCATATACCCAGAGATGCCGATGGAAAAATTGACTATAGCCAGGACTTCTTTGGAAAGCTTACGAACCTGACAGTCTCAGGCCAACTGGAAGGTGAACTCGCAGCGCTCGCTCTGGGTGAGATCTATACTTTCGGACCAACGTTCAGGGCCGAAAATTCAAATACCACACGACACCTGGCAGAATTCTGGATGATTGAGCCCGAGATGGCATTTTACGACCTGAGTGACAACATGGACCTTGCGGAGGAGATGCTCAAATATATCATCAGGTATGCGCTGGATAACTGTATGAATGATCTCTCTTTTCTGGACAAACGACTGATGGAGGAAGAAAAAGGCAAGCCCGAGTTGGAACGAAGCGAAATGAGGTTGCTGGAGCGGCTTCAGTTTGTGCTGGACAATGAATTCGAAAGGATCACCTATACAGAGGCGATTGAAATATTGAAACGCTCCAAACCGAACCAGAAAAAGAAGTTCAAATATCTGATCGACGAATGGGGAGCTGATCTTCAAAGTGAACATGAGCGCTTTCTGGTGGAAAAACACTTCAAGAAACCAGTGATCCTTTATAACTATCCAAAGGATATCAAGGCATTTTATATGTATCAAAATGAGGATGAGAAGACTGTAGCCGCCATGGATATTTTATTCCCGGGGATTGGAGAGATCATTGGAGGCTCTCAGCGGGAGGATCGGCAGGATAAGCTCACTCAGCGAATGAAGGAAATGAATATTCCGGTTGAGGAAATGTGGTGGTATCTGGATACCAGAAGATTTGGCAGCGTGCCACATAGCGGATATGGATTGGGATTCGAAAGAATGGTCCAGTTCGTATCGGGAATGGGCAATATCCGGGATGTGATACCTTTTCCAAGAACCCCTGATAATTGTGAGTTTTAATGAAGGCCAAAACGTTTATCGAGTTCCAGGGGCTCAACCTGTAAAATTTCAATAAAAGAGTCTAAGTCAGGATACTGAGGATTAAGGATCACATTTGATTCTTTGTGGACAATGAGGGAAGGGGCTTTCACCAGCCACCCCGGTAGTAAATATTTAGTTTACCATCACTTTTTCAAATAACTCATTCCTTCCACCGGCATGGTGGCCTTTCCATCCACCCAATATTTTACCGGAATGGAATTCTGACCCTCCCAGGTCATGGTGTAGATCTCAAGGTGTAAATGAGGCCCTGAGGCAATCCCTGTTTTGCCACTCAATCCTATGACCTGTCCGGCCTCCACCCGATCACCTACTTCCACCAGAGCTCCATCTTTTTGTAAATGTGAATAGTCCGCATAAGAACCATCTTCATGCAAAACCAAAATGAAATTATTGAATTTCGCGCAGGACTCATCAGGGCAACCTTTCTTAAACTCTTCAATGGCTTTTACCACAAGGCCATCGCGGACTGCGCAGATCTCGGTTCCTTCCTCCATATGGAAATCAAGGGCATTCTTATTTTGATGGGTACTCTTTCCCTGATATCCCTGATCAATTTTATAGGATGTTCCCTTCTTATAGGGAAGCTGATATACCATCTGATCATTATGTTTGGCCAGCACATTGCCTTCTACGTTGGTGGTATTGTAGCCAAACTGGATTGATTTATTTTTCTCAGGTGTAAAAGTTGCCAGAGTATCCGAATTTCTTGCTTCGACAACTTTGATCAGGGGAAATGTTTTATCAGCTTTCATGCCCTTGAAATTTGCATCCACTTTGACGGTGTAGGGCATGATCGTCTCGTTCTCGGCCAGGATGATGATTTCATTGGTCAACGAATTGACTTTATGAAAGACTTTACACTCCTGTGCCTGAAGGCCGGTAATACTCAGCAAAATGCTCACTAAAACTAGGATCTTCATGATTTTGATTTATTCGAAAATGTGTTACCTATAGATTGGTAGAAAAATAAAGCAATAAAGTTGCCAGATATTATTTTTCGGCAATCGATTTTCCTGCCTTCATTCCTGAGAAGATACACCCTCCAAGAAAGGTTCCTTCAAGCGAACGGTAACCATGATATCCTCCTCCACCAAACCCGGCAGCTTCCCCTGCAGCGTAAAGACCTTCAATGAGTTCCCCATTCCGGTGAAATGCCTGACTATCCAAATTGGTCTCAATGCCTCCAAGTGTCTTCCGGGTAAGCAGATTCAACCTTACCGCAATCAGGGGCCCTGCCTTGGGATCAAGAATTTTATGTACCGGTACAGACCGGATCAGTTTATCACCCAGATATTTCCTGGCATTTCTAATGGCCATGACCTGGATATCCTTGGTGAATTTGTTTTCAACCTCCCGGTCCCTTGCTTCTATGATTGTTTTGATCTTTTCATAATTGAGAAGATCACTTTTCACAAGCATATTCATCCGTTTGACAAGAGCCTTTAGGTCTTTTTCCACAATAAAATCAACTCCATGTTCTTTAAATGCTTCAACCGGCCCGGGCGCCTTGCTACCAAATGGTCTTTGCAGGAGTAACTTTAGATTTTTGCCTGTAAGATCAGGATTCTGTTCAGACCCCGAAAGCGCAAATTCTTTTTTAATGATTTTCTGGTTCAGGATAAACCAGGAGTACTCGTAGCCGGTCTTCATGATATGCTCCATTGTACCTAATGTATCAAAGCCTGGCATATAGGGTGCAGGGAACCGGTTTCCTTCGGCATCCAGCCAGATCGAAGAGGGTCCGGGCAAGATCCTTATCCCGTGATTCGGCCAGATCGGGTTCCAGTTTTGAATGCCTTCTGTGTAATGCCACATCCTGTCCGGATTAATGATATTAACCCCGGCTTTTTCGACAGATTGCAGCATCTGTCCATCCACATGGGCCGGCACACCAGAGACCATTTTCTTCGGCGGATTGCCCATTCTTTTTGGCCAGTTCTTTCTTACAAGCTCAAAGTTTCCGCCGATGCCACCGGAGGAGATCACGATGTTTGGGGCCTCATAACTGAAATCACCGATCACTTTCCGGGAAGTCACCTGTCCTCTCGGCTTGTCTGAAAGTTCCAGGATTTCGCCCCGTATACCTTTCACCTGATGGCCATCCAGTATCAGGTCGGTCACACGATGCCGGAATTTCATTTCCAGGAGTCCGTTTTTTGCGGCCTGATAGGCCTTTTCAGCATACGGCATCACGGTACCCGGGCCAGTGCCCCATACAACATGAAATCTTGGAACTGAATTACCATGTCCCTGGGCGTCATATCCGCCCCGCTCTGCCCAGCCAACCACTGGGAAAAACCGGATACCAACCTGTCGGACGTAATTACGCATTTCATAGGTTGCCCATTTTACATATGCTTCTGCCCACTTTCTAGGCCAATGGTCTTCTTTTCTATCAAATTGAGCAGTTCCCATCCAGTCCTGAAGAGCCAGCTCATAGCTGTCTTTGATCCCCATACGCCGCTGTTCTGGTGAATCAACAAGGAACAAACCTCCCAATGACCAAAATGCCTGACCACCAATATTTTGTTCAGGTTCCTGGTCCAGCAGCAAAACTTTTTTTCCAGCCCTGGTGATCTCATATGCTGCCACCAGCCCAGCCAGTCCGGCTCCAACGATGATTGCATCGTATTGATTTGATTCCACAACCGAATTATTTTTTTGTGTTATATGGAATTTAACAAAAACAGTATAAAAATGAATCCAAATCCAGCTAGCTGTCTCTTTTTATCCATGCTCTATCCTGGAAGACTGGTTGCCCCCGGCAATCCAGAACAGCATGATTCCTCCGACCAAGATCAGGGATCTGAACCCGATGGGTGTATGCATAAAGAACCCAACAAATGATTCCATCACCTTAACCAGATCGATATTATGTATTACAAATTAGTCAAAAGAATGTTTATTACTAACCAATAATATATTTAAAATATTTATAGATAGACTAAGGTCTGTTTTTACAATCCATGAATGATAATATTCATTTTCGCGGATGATTTGCTTTATCCCCGACGAATATCAATTGGCTAATTTTGTTTCATCCGAAGTCAAACGGATGATTAAGATATCCAATGCACCATGAAGAACGCAACCACTCCGGAAGAGGCGATCAAATCTATTAAATCGGGGGACCATGTATTTGTACATACTGCCGGGGCTACCCCTCAGGCCTTAGTCAGGGCTTTAGCTGACAGGCATGATGTGCTCAGGGATGTAAAGATCTATCACCTACATACTGAAGGTGATGCTCCGTATGCCAGGCCTGATTATGTGGATTCCTTTCAGATCAATTCTTTTTTCCTGGGAGCGAATTGCAGGAAACCCACGAATGAAGGGTATGCTGATTTTATTCCCTGTTTTCTGAGTGAGATCCCATTGATGATCCGATCAGAAGTGATTGAAATTGATGTCGCCCTGATCCAGGTTTCCCCACCGGATAAGCATGGGTATTGTTCCTTGGGAATTTCAGTGGATGCTACGAAATCCGCTGTAGACATGGCCAAAGTGGTCATTGCACAGATCAATCCGAATATGCCCAGAACCCACGGTGACGGACTCGTGCATATAGACCGGTTTGCTGGTTACTGTCAAGTGGATGACCCGCTGCCGGAGTTGAAACCTCATCCGATGACTGCGGAAGAGCAAAAGATCGGAGAATACATTGCCGAGATGATCCACGATCGCAGTACGCTTCAGATGGGTATAGGAGCGATCCCGGATGCGGTATTGAATTGTCTTGGTAATCATAAAGATCTTGGCATCCATACAGAGATGTTTTCGGACGGGGTTGTCCCATTAGTAGAGAATGGTGTGATAACCAATAAATACAAGACCAAACATAAAGACGTGATTGTTTCCGGTTTTCTCCTGGGTACTAAAAGGCTGTATGACTTTGTACATGACAATCCCATTGTGAGAATGCTGGACATTCAATATGTGAATGACACTGCGGTGATTCGTAAGCTCCCCAATATGATCAGTATCAACAGTGCGATCGAGGTAGATATCACCGGACAGGTTTGCGCGGATTCGATCGGCACCAAAATGTACTCCGGGGTAGGAGGTCAGATGGATTTTATCAGGGGCGCTTCATTATCCCCCGGCGGCAAACCCATTATCGCCTTGACATCTACGACAAAGAAAAATGAATCCAAGATCTCTTCTTTCCTGAAGCCGGGAGCCGGTGTTGTGACCACCAGGGCACACGTACATTTTATCGTAACAGAGTACGGAGTTGCCAATCTCTATGGTAAGAATCTAAGGGAAAGAGCCAAAGCACTGATCAATATTGCCCACCCGGATCACAGAGATCATCTTGAAAAAGAAGCCTACGATCGGTTTCGACGGTTTTAACCAATTACTGGCAGACATTTGTCATCTGACAAGCCCTACATATATCAGTTGTAACACTGATAAACTTCAACCCATAGGGTTAGATACGTCATAATTATCAGATACCGCACCCAATAGTTTTGCTTTTGTATTTAAAACACTAATGGCAAAGTTACTATGAAAACACTCATCATTTCATTGATCATTTCTGGGCTTCTGGCAGGCAACGCAGTTATACAGATTGAAGTCAACACTGAAAAAAGCAAAGTCGAGATACTGGGTACTTCCTCACTTCATGATTGGGAATCCAATGTGAGTAGTTATTCGATCAAAGGGACTATTGGAGAGAACCAGATCACTGACCTGGTCGCATCCTTTAATGTAGCATCCATCAAAAGTGGAAAATCAATTATGGATAGTAAGACCCAGGATGCTTTAAAATCTGAAAAATATCCAAACATCATCTTCAAGGCAAATACCTTGAAGATGGTAAATGGATCAGTGAGTGGGCAGGGGACGCTAACCATAGCCGGAAACTCCCAACCCATTCAATTCAATGCCACCAGCAAGCAAATGCCCAATGGTAATCTTCTTGTCTCAGGCAAAACTCAATTAAAAATGACTGATTATGGTATTGAGCCACCAACAGCTATGTTCGGTACGCTTACTACCGGTGATGAAGTCACGGTTAGCTATGAGATTTTTATTAACCAAAACTGAAAATAACGATTGACACTAAATTTTTGAGGACCATGAAAACAACAATTAAATCATTTTTAGCATCATTTCTTCTACTAGGAGTGATAGCGGTTTATGCACAGCAACCTGAGTTGCAGTATTTCCGACCTAACGACCAGGACGGACTTAACGTCTTTGAAACACCTAAGGACAACGATGTTCCCTTTGAAGGGGTGAAAGTCCGTGTGGGTGGTGATTTTGCCATGCAGTTCCAGGCATTGTCACAGACCAATTCCGGCGATTCCCTTGCCGAACTTGGAAGGAACTTCAATCTGCCCACAGCCAATCTCAACATTGACGTACAACTGGCAGATGGCTTAAGGATGCATTTGCGAACTTATCTTTCCTCAAGACACCATACTGAGGCTTATGTGAAAGGTGGATATATGCAGATTGATAAGCTTGACTTCATCAGTGAAGGGTTTCTCTCAGGATTTATGAATGTGGCAACCATCAAGGTTGGTATGGATGAGATCAATTATGGAGACACCCAGTATCGAAGAAGCGATAATGCCAGGGCCATTTTCAATCCATTTGTAGGTAACTACATCATGGATGCCTTTACTACGGAACCTTTTGTTGAAGTAATCCTACAAAATAATGGCTTAATAGGGACAATCGGTTTGACCAATGGTAGACTTAATCAAAATGTGGTTGAGAATCAGGATCAGGGTTTTGTCTTCTATGGAAAGCTAGGTTATGACAATCAGATCACTGATGACTTGAGAATCAGGCTGACTGGTTCATTGTACAGCGCTTCCAACAAAGGTACCAGAGACTATATCTATGGTGGCGACCGTGCAGGTAGCAGATATTATGGAGTAGCAGATGGAAGTGATTTCTCCGGAAGATACAACCCCAGATTTGCCTATCACACTGCTTTCCAGATCAATCCATTTATCAAATTCCAGGGACTTGAATTCTTCGGAGTATTTGAAATGACCAATAATGGATCAGAAAATGAGAGTGGTGCCGAAATAGGCGGATCTTTCACTCAGATTGGAGCAGAAGCCATTTACAGGTTCGGAAGCAGGGAGCAGCTTTATCTTGGTGGAAGATACAATGCAGTAAGTGGCGAGCAGACTGAGACTGCTGCTACCAGAGAGATCAACAGACTGAATCTTGGCGGCGGCTGGTACCTGACCAAAAATGTACTCACTAAAGTTGAATATGTTAGCCAGACATATAATGGCGATGGGTTTTCTGGTTCTGATTTCCAGGGCGCCGAATTTAACGGACTCGTTATTGAGGCAGTCATTGGATTTTAGAACAGTCCTTGCCTGTTAGTGTTAGGCCATCCCGCCTTAGGCGGGATGGCTCTACTTATTTATAGGGGTTGTTCTCATCCTGATCTCAAAAGATACTTTCAATTCATCTTCTACCGTCACCAGACCTAAGAACTTCGTCGGAGGTTGTATGTTAAATTCGGTCATTTGCAAATCCTGTGAACCGCTGAAGGTGATGACCTGATCGGCATGATTGATGACCATTGCATCTTCAATCATCTTGGTTCTTTCCACGCCTGCAAGAGAAATGGTGATAAAGGATCTCACATCAAGCTTTTCCATCACTGATGTTTCTTCCCTGATGAATATTTCATTGATCTTGAGAAAGAAGAACGGGTGTCTGTCGCTTTTAAGGATGGATCTGAAATCTTTATTCATCAATTCATTGTCACAGTCAAAATCTCCAATGCCATACTTCAGAACCAAACCTTCAAAATCAATTGCAAAGTGCGTATTTTCACTGGTCACCTGCAGGACCTCATGATCAAACTGCTGGCGAAGCTCGCAGTCAAAGGTGTTTACATTTGTCTTGCCATGAATGGTTAGCTTGCTTGATAGTACTTCTACCTTGTGTAGCCCGGTATTCGACTGGTCAGGTGCGACTGCGGATAGTAGTAAACCTAAAATGATCAAAAAGGGCATAGGGTCCGCTCACGGTGTTAATATCGGATTTCACTCAGTTTCTCAGGATTTTCAATCTGGATATTCCCACCATCAATTTTGATATAACCATCCTTTTTGAATTCGGAAAGGATTCTGATAACAGATTCAGTGGCTGTACCTACCATGCTCGCCAGGTCAGCCCTTGTAATTTCAAAAGAGACCTTTTTGTCCGAGCTGCCTTTATAGGTTTTGTAGAGTTTCATCAACGAGTCTGCTGTCCTTTTTCTTACGGTGTCGTAAGCCATCTCCATCAGGTTATGCTCTTTGGCAAGTAGATTTTGGGACAACATTTTAATAAACCTTGATGACACTTCCCGGTTCTGGAAGATCAGGTCCTGAAAGTCTTTTCTGGGGATCAGGCTTAGTTCGGTCTCATCAATGGCCTGGGCAAATTCAGTCCTGTCTGTATCCTGTATCAGAGCATTCTCACCAAGGAAATCACCATCTTTTAGGATATCGATGATAAATTCTTTGCCATCGCTGTTGATCTGGTAGGTTTTCACCTTGCCTTTGAGGATCTTGTAGGCATAGGAGGCAAAATCACCCTGACGGTAGATGATGTCTTTCTTTTTGAATACCCTTGTCTTGCTACCCTTTTCGAGATCTTTGAGTTCATCGTACTTCCTGGCTTGATTCACGAAATCTTCGAATTCATTTTTGGACATCAGCTGATCATACTTTTCCAGCCTTCTCTCTATGGCATTCAGTAATTCGATCTCTTCAAAAGGCTTGGTGATGTAATCATCAGCTCCCAGATTCATCCCTTTTCTGAAATCACTCATCTCGGATTTTGCGGTAAGAAAAATAAAAGGAATAGAAGCGATCTCAGGGTTTTTTCCAATCAGGTAGATCACTTCATATCCATCCATCTCCGGCATCATGATGTCGCAAAGGATTAGATGAGGCCTGGATTCCAGGGCTTTTTTTACACCTTCTTTTCCATTACTGGCTGTGATTGGTTCGTAATTTGAGAGATCCAGCAGCTCTGCGATATTTTCTCTAACATCCTCCTGATCTTCAATGATCAATATTTTTTTCTTGACTTGCATTTTTAATCTTTTCCTGATGGAAATCTAATCATAAACTCACTTCCCTGACCAATTTTACTGGTGAAAGAAATCTCACCACCAATTAGATCTAGATATCTTTTTACAATATTCAATCCTAATCCGGTACCACCAATATTGCTGGAGTTGCCAGCTCTGAAAAACCTTTCAAAAAGATTCTTCTGATCTTCTTTTGGTATTCCGATTCCATGATCAATCACTTTTACAAAAACATCCTTGTTAGCTTGTTCGGTAATGACCTGTATCTGTGCTTCATCCGGTGAATATTTGATCGCATTGGAGATCAGGTTGATCATGATATTCTGGATCAGATGAGGATCGGAATTCACACATGGTTCATCATTAAATATTAATTTGATCTCCTGTCCTCTCTTGAGTGTTTGTTCAAATGTTTCCTTAATCTCAATCAGCAGTTCCTTTAAATTAAATTCCTTGAACGAGACTCGAATGTGGCCACTCTCCAGTCTTTCTAGCGAAAGGAAGTCGTTTAGTATGTTGTTTAGGTTTTGAACGGAAAGACGGATCCTGTCGATGTGTTTTTGTCTCTTATCCTGCTCTTCTGATCGGGTGTATTTGTTCAATAAATTGGCAGAAGACAACACCGTAGTCAATGGTGTTTTGAACTCATGGCTGGCCATCGAAATAAACCGGGTTTTCATCTCATTGAGTTCTTTTTCCTTTTCGAGTGCTTTCAATATTTCCACCTCTCCCTTTTTGATCTCTTCAAGACTATCCTGAAGCGCTTCTTCGGCAAGTTTACGTTCTCTGATCTGACTTTCGAGTCCCAAATTGAGATGAACCAGTTCCTGGGTTCGTTCCTTCACCTTTTTTTCCAGTAATTGTGCGTGCTGTTCAAGTTGAAGCCTGCTGTCAGCAAGGGCCTGCTCCTGTTTCTTTCTTTGGGTAATATCTGTAATAAATGCAATGACCAAATGCTCATTTTCATGCTTCGTATGAGATAAGCTGATCTCCAAAGGAAATTCCTCACCAGATTTCTTTAATCCCACAAGATCAATCCCGATACCCATCGAACGCGTCACGGGATTTTTGATATAATTGGATCTGTGCCTGACATGTATTTCCCTGAGGTGTCCCGGGATGAGATCTTCAACGGATTTTTTTGTGAGCTCATCCTGAGAATATCCAAAGAGCTCATCCGCGCGTTGATTAGACAAAATAATTCGCCCTCTGGCGTCAGCAATGACGATACCTTCTCCCGCATTGAGAAATATCTTGTTCATCAACTGATAACCTTCTTCAGAAAGAAAATAATCTTTATCGAATTTCATTGTAAAGCCGGTCTTACGCGGAAACTAGCCACAATACTGAGCATTTTTTGAGCCGTTAAGGTACTGATTTATTTCATTTTTTGTTTTGACAGATATCAGAAATTGGCTTTGATGACCCCCCTAGATTTGTTTTTATTCCTTCTATAGTGGATATGCATCATTTTAAGAATCTATTAGTACCCACGGATTTTGGACCTGCCGCATGGAATGCTCTGAACATCGCTATTGAGATGTGCTGTGAGGAAGAATCTACTATAACGCTGCTGCATATTTACCCCTCCTCAGCCAAATTTGGAAAGAAGTCAAGAAAATCCGGGCAAAGTGATAGTGATGAGATGGATAGGATCAGGCAAAGAATGATTTCATTTTGCGGAGAGCTTACTAACGAAAAAAATCTTAAAATTGAATCTGTCATTTTACGAGGCTGGGTGGAGGAGGAGATCATTGATTTCATGAAAAGAAATACCTTTGATCTTATAGTTATGGGGGTGAATAGCAATGGTTTGAATAATCGACCGGGTAGCAACATTACAAAAATGATTGAAAATACAGGCATACCCTTGATGGTCATCCCCAATTCACATGTCAAAGAAGTTGCCTTTTCTTGATGGGTCAAATTACGGAGGTACATACCAGATGTGATCACTGTGGAGATGTTTGTGAAGATGAAGTCATTTCATTGGAAAGTAAGAACTTCTGTTGCTATGGCTGCAAAGCAGTATATGAGCTGCTTGAGACCTCCAATCTTTCCAGATATTATCAAAGCAAAGATCTTAAGGCAAGAAAAATTACGGATCAGCGACAAATCGATCGCAAATTCGGTTTTCTTGAGAATAAAAAGATTGCTGACCAACTGATCAGGTTTCAGAATGAAGGTATTGCCATTGTAAAGTTTTCGATGCCGTCTATCCATTGCAGTTCATGCATTTATCTTCTGGAAAATCTGCCAAAGCTTAATGAGCATGTGATTGAATCACGGGTCAATTTTCTAAAAAAGGAAGCTGCCATTACCTATGATCATAATGAACTCTCTCTTAAAGAATTGGCTTCCATACTTTCTGGGATAGGGTATGAGCCATCCATTAGTCTCGACTCCCCTCAGGAAAATAAGATCAGTGTAAGAAAGGATCTTACGCTCCGGATAGCTGTGGCTGGATTTTGTTTTGGTAACAGCATGCTTATCAGCCTTCCTGAATATTTGGATTCCGGATTTCACCTGACAGAATCTTTTCAGGATCTATTTGGATGGATCAATCTACTCCTGATGTTACCAGTGGTCTTTTATGCATCCACAGGGTACTTTTCAAGTGCGGTCAAAGGGCTTAGAAAGGGCTTTCTGAATATAGATGTCCCGATCTCCCTGGGTATCACTACCCTGGCATTACGAAGTGTGGTTGAGATCCTGTGGCAGTTGGGTCCGGGATATATCGATTCTCTCACGGGGCTCGTCTTCTTTTTGCTGATTGGTAAATGGTATCAGGATAAAACCTATCAGGCATTGTCCTTTGAGAGAGATTATAAGTCTTATTTTCCTATTGCAGTGTCTGTGCTTGGAAAAGATGGCGAGCGATCCGTCATGTTGAGTGAGCTAAAGCCCAAAGATGTGCTTATCATTCACAACCAGGAGTTAATACCTGCTGATGCGGTATTGGTTGGGGGTGAAGCCTTCATTGATTATAGCTTTATCAGTGGGGAATCCGATCTGGTGGCAGGAAGCATTGGAGTCAAATTGTTTGCCGGAGGAAGGCAAATTGGAGGACCAATCAAAGTTGAGCTAACGAGATCGGTGAATAATTCCGAACTTATACAATTGTGGAATCGAGATGCCACACCTGGCGATGAGGCCACATACCAGAACATGGTCGACAAGGTCAGTAAGTATTTCACTATCGCTATCATACTCATTTCGATTCTGGCAGGGGCATTTTGGGCAATGTATGACCCGGATAAGATTTGGAATACAATCACCGCCGTATTAATTGTGGCCTGCCCCTGCGCATTGGCACTCGCATTACCATTTAGCTATGGTCATGCCGTCAGGGTGCTGGGTCGCAAAGGGCTTTACCTAAAAAATTCAACAGTCATTGAAAAGATGGCAAATATCCAGTCTGTAGTTTTTGATAAGACAGGGACGCTGACACAGAATGTATCCGGCGAAGTTCGATTTGAGGGAAGAACACTCACACCGCACGAACGATCGCTGGTCAAAGTGGCAACGGGCAATTCAGCACATCCCCTTAGTAAACTTATTTTCAAATCAATCAATAATCCTACAAAAGGAATGTCCTTTGAATCATTTGAGGAAACAACCTCCAAAGGTATTACAGCCTGGATTTCAGGGGACAAGATCCGTATGGGCTCTGCAGATTGGTTAGAGGTAGAGGACGGGAGATCGCCCATTCATGAATCCCGCGTATATGTGGAGATCAATGACCATCTAATTGGTTATTTTGGCATTCAATCCTCCTATAGAAAAGAGATATTTGGTGTGCTGGAAGCGCTTAAAAAAAGCTTCCGAATGTTTCTGCTATCCGGTGATAATTCCAGAGAACGGGAAAGACTTAAACCGTATTTTGATCAGCTTATGTTTGACCAAAAGCCTGAACAAAAATTAAAGTTCGTTGAAGGACTGTCGCACTCCACATTAATGATTGGTGACGGACTGAATGATGCCGGTGCTTTAAGGTCTTCAGCTGTGGGTTTTGCCGTGAGTGAAGACATTCATCAGTTTTCACCTTCCTGCGATGGTATCCTCGCTGCAGAAAAACTTAAGGATATTCCATCAATGATTGGTTTTGCACGGAAGATCAAGACCGTGCTGATCCTGGCTTTCATCATTTCCTTCCTTTACAATCTGATAGGCCTGTCGTTTGCTGTGAGTGGTAACCTTTCGCCGATCATTTCGGCCATTATCATGCCCATTAGTTCAGTGACTGTTGTGGGTTTTATTACCATCGCAGTGGGTTATTTAGGCTCAAGGTTTTTCAGATCAGACAAAGCTTAGATCTCCTTAAAATCTTCAATGGTGGTACCCGGACTGAAATGCCTGATATTATAGGTGAAAGTCACCATGAAGTAACGCTGCAGCACTGTGGTTTGCCTGTCTTCAATAAATAATTCACTGATGTTACGATCCGCATTGTTATTTTGCTGGAGGAGATCATAAACATTGACACTTATCTCAGCCAGGTCATTCTTCAGGAATTTTTTACCGGCACTCATATTCATGAGCAAGGAGCTGTTTTCATACCCGGAGGATAATCCGGTATTGATCTGATAGTTTACATTGGCCCTGTAGACAAATCCATCAAGAAATACCCAGCGGTATTTCAATTCAGTTCTGTTGATATAATAGTCCGTATTTAATACAGGACGAACAGTATTCTGAACCACATTGTAGTATGTCCTGGTAGAAACATTAAAATCAATTTTCTCGCTGATATTACTGCTGAGGGAAAGACCAAACCAATACCTGTGATTGTTTGAGTAGTTAACCTTTTCATTGATCTGGCCCGGGCGTCTGGTGTACCGAACCCCTCCATTCACCCTGAAATTAGACTTAATAAAAGGAATGGGCTGTCCATAACTCATGTAGTAGTAGCCATTGAAATAGCCATCAAGGTTAACGGGTAACCTGTACTGTGATCCCTCAGAAAGTGTGATATTTTCTGAAATCACTATGGGACCCTCACTGGCGATAATCGAAGAATTGGTAATAAGGCTGTTGGCAAAAGACCCATATACGGTTGCATAGAATGACCTCTCGGTATCCAGGTTGTTTGACCAGTACCTGAGTCTGCCTGAGTGATAATAGGTTTGTTCCAAATTCGGATTACCCGACCTTAACTGGAGTGGATTCGAGTTGTCGATTACGTCCTGCAGTTGGGAGATATCGGGATTGTTGGTCCACGTTCTGTAATCAATTTCCAGTCTTTGATCTTCTGTAAAATGGTAATTCAGCCTGGCTGATGGAAGGAGGTTAGTGAATACCCGTCTTTGTTCGAAAGGTTTGGGGAACTCCTGGTTATTGTTAAGGCTGGCTACCTGATATTCTGTTTCCACCTGCAACCTCATCTTCTTAGTCCTGAACTGATAGCCTAATTCTGCTTCCTGCCGTAGGTACCGGCTGTCAAAGGTGTTGCTTAGCGTGGTATCGAGCTGCCTGAATTCACCTACTTCATCCACATTGTAAGTAAGCTTATCGGAATCGTCGATTTTGTCACTGATCTGATACTCGATCTCCATCATACTCTTTTCTCCGAGGGGCTCTGTATAGGAGAATTGTGTACTCCAGGATAAGCCTCGTCTTTCTCTTGTGGTTTCCTGATTGAGGATATTGACACTGTCACCTTCTGTGAAGAATCGATTTTCTGCATATTGATTGGCAAAATCCCTGTTTGGATGGATCCCGGTATGCACCCCGGTAGTAAAGGATCGCCCTTTCTTATCAAATTTGTGACTGTAATAGATGTTGTTGAAGTAATCGTAATTCCTGAAATAGCCATTGGCAATATTTCGGGTTGAATTGATCCTTTCATTACCGATGGTGGTCTCACCCGTGAAGTCGTCCACATTTTTTGTGTAATCAAACCTGAAGTTCGGACGCATAATAACCGTGTTGTTATCGTCTTCATACTTCACTTTCAGTGTCACATTATGAGCATCTACAGTATTTTCTGCGGTGCGGTCTTCTCTGTACACCTGCGAGGAATCTGTGTCTACGGCATAGTCCCTGAGCATATTCTGCTGTTCGGTGCTGTTTTGATTGGAATATTGCCAGTTTCCGCTGAATTCGATGCGATCGCCCCAGTCATCATTGAAGTTCAGCCCGAGACTGTGAGTATTGATCAATCCATTTTGATTTCTCGAATCCCCAAAATCATTCGGGTCTGCTGAATAACGTACGGTATTGATATTGTTGCTGAATCCGGTTACAGTGATCCTTCTGTCATTGTTAAAGAAGTTGACGCTGGCCGCCCCATTGTAAGACTCATTGGTTCCCAGGCCCACTGTTGCCTTGCCAAACTGTCCTTTCTTCCTGTCAGGCTTTGTAATAATATTGATGGTTTTCTGTCTTTCACCATCATCAAAACCGCTCAATTCGGCCTTGTCACTCTTTTTATCATAAACCTGTATACTGGCCACGACTTCTGCCGGCAGATTTTGCAGTGCGGCATTGACATCCCCTCCGAAGAAAGGTTTTCCGTCCACAAGTATGATCTGAACGTCTTCTCCATTCGCCTGAAGTTTCCCATCTTCAACTGAGATGCCGGGGAGCTTCTCAATCAATTCCTGAGATGAGGCATCTTTTGCCGTTTTATAAGCTTCTGCACTGAATTGTATGGTATCTCCTTTTTGCATGGTAGCTGTTGGTTTGGCCACTACCTCAACCGCGCCAAGAACCTGTGTTTTCTCCTTCATCTGAAGGATACCCAGATCCATGGTCTTACTAATCAGCAGTGTGTCAATGATCGGCTGGAACCCGATGAAGCTTACCTGCATTATATATGTACCTTTTGTTAGTCCGGAGACCGTGAAATAACCCGTAAAATCTGTTACAGTACCTCCGGCAAGACTTGAGTCTGCGGGGTTGATTACCGCGATGGTTGCACCCGGAATGGACTCATTATCCTCAGCGCTTTGTATAACCCCGGTAATGTTAATGGATTGTGAAAATACCTGCGCGCTTAGAAATAAAAATAGCAGGGATACAAAGTTTTTCATTGAGCTGTATTAATGCCGCTATCCCATCGGGACAAATTAAAAAAATTATAAGGTAAATACGGTTTTCCTATGACCAGGAACTATCTAAAACCGCAAATTTAAGATATTAACAGCAAAAGGAAGGCATTGTTGTGAAAAACAAAACAAAGGCTATCACTGCCAAAGCTCCGGAATAAGGAGCTTGTTTAATCTGAGACTAGAAATACAATGCAGGAATCACAAACGTCACTAATATCCACACAATAAAAGTAAGCGCTCCACCAGTAAGCAGAAAGTCCTTAAACTTAAATTGCCCGGCGCTGTAAATCATGGTATTGGTCTGATAACCAATAGGAGTCAGATACGCACTATTGGCAGCAAAAATAATGGTAAGAAGAAAGGCCTTGGGATCAAGACCCAGGTTATTGGCAATCGTAAGGGCAATGGGCGCAAGCAAGACTGCGACTGCATTGTTGGAAATATATCCGGATATCAGAGCAGTAGTAATGAACAACCCGGAAATAATCACTTCGGGCCCATAAGGAGAAAGGACATTGGTAATGAGATCGGCTATTTGGCTACCCATACCGGATTTTTCGAGTGCAATTCCCAATGGAATTATTCCTGACAAAAGAAAATAGACCTTCCAGTCTATCATATCGTAAGCCTTTCGCATACTGATGCATCGTGTAATTAGTAAAGCAACACAACCTAGCCAGGCGCTGACCAGTATGGGAATCACATTGAAACTTGCCAACAGAACAACTCCTGCGATTACACCAAGCGCAATAATTGCTTTTTCTTTTACGAGCTCTTTTCTTTGGATCTCTTTCATCAAAATGAAATCGTCGCTGGCATAGAGGCCAGGTACGGCAGCTTCAGTGGTTTCCAGGAGCAGAGCAAATCCCACGTTCAGAGTGATTTCCTCAAGGTTTTCGATCTGGAGTCCTCTCATGCCCCGTACTGCTATGGGCACGACTTTATATTGAGACCTGAATAATACATCCCTGATCTTTTTGCCTGCCAGGTGCGAATCGGGCCCGATGATTACTTCCACCAGTACTCCTCTTTTACCGCTAGGTTTCCCATGATCACTCGATGAATCATTTTCAAGATCGAGCGCTGGTAAAGCCTTTATTTCCAAATTATACTTATGAGAAAGCTCAGTAATCCTTTTCGCATTGGCTTTTACAATCAATACATCATTTTCCTTAAGTACACTCACATCTTCTGGTAGATATGCACTATCCTGACCTCTGATTACCTGAAGTATCGCTACTTCCTGCAGCTTTTCTTGCTGGATTTGATCTAGATTCATTCCAATCAGGTCAGATTCGCTTGTTACCAAAATAGAGGTTAGATATGCCTCGACCTGATAACCAGTAGTCAGTTTATCCTTTTCAACTCTCCTTTCAGGCACCAGATATCTACCAATGAAAACAAGAAATAGAGTAGAAACGACAAAGAGAATGATGCCGACTGGTGTCAATTCAAACATTTCTATTGAGCCTACTGCATGAGAATCTGAGACATCACTTACAAGCAGGTTAGTGGATGAACCTATCACCGTACATGAACCTCCAAGCATCGCTCCAAATGACAGGGCGATGAGAAGTTTGTTGATATTTAGTTCTTTTTCGTGAGCTATTCTCATGATCATAGGAAGGAATATGGCAACGACAGCCGTATTATTCATGAAAGCTGAAATGACTCCTGATGCCGTCATTATCACGGCCATTACCAGCGCCTCATCATTCATTTTCAGTTGTAGCGATTGTCGGACGAGATAATCGATAAGACCGGTATTTTTCAGACCGGCACTGATGATGAGCATGGCTAAAACCGTGAGGGCTGCAGGATTACTGAATCCCGATACCGCCTCCTCTACGGAAATAACTCCAGTCAGCATTAAGCTGACCATGATCAGCATGGAGCTGACTTCAATAGGAAAGATTTCAAGGGTAAACAGTACTACGGCGCCAACAATAATGAGGATTACTATGAGTTCAGAAGACATCAGGGGTTAATCTTCTTTTTTGGTCTGACTTTCAGGTTTGCTCATAAGTGAGGCTTCCAGGCTTTTCCCCCTTTTTATTTCAAAATCCAATGTACGAATCGGGAATGGAATCGTAATTCCGTTTTCATCAAACGAACTCTTAATATTTTCAATGCCATCACTTACAGCGATAAGATAATCCGGTTGTCTGGAAAACCGGATCCAATATCTGACAACGAATTCTATGGCATAATCACCGAATTCGGTGAAAAATAACTCAATTTTTTTCTCAGGCATTAAATACTCAATCTTTTTGATGGCTTTAACAGTGAGGGATTTCACTGTCTTCAGATTTTCGCCGTAAGAAACACCTACTTTTAGATCAATGCGTCGCATGCCCCTTGCTGAATAATTAATCATCACGTCCTGGTATATATTTCGATTGGGTATGACCGCCAGCTGTCCCTGGGGCGTATCGATATGAGTACTGCGCATGTTGATGGATTTTACCGTTCCGAAAATATTGTTTGATTCGATAATATTTCCCACCCGGTACGGCTTCCTGGTTGCAATCATAAAGCTTGAAACAAAGTTTGCAACGACATCCTGAAAACCTAAGCTAAAGGCAAGGCCCAGTATACCTGCTCCGGCCAGGAGGGAAGTAAAAGTTTTGTCCAGATCTACGATATCCAGTGCAACAAACAATCCCAGGAGGATCACAAAAATGGCAGTGACATGTGCCAGGAAATTATTTATGGCAGCATTCCTGGTCATCCTCTGAAAGAGCCTGAAGGATAATCTTTTGGCAAAGCGTGAGATCACATAAAAAAGAATGATGACGAAAATGGCCAGCAGGTATTCAGGCATTCTTGTCAATATCTGGTCAAACCACACCGCTAACCGTTCCTGCCAATCTGAAAAAGAATTACTTAAATCATCCATATAATCCTCCGATCCAAAACCCTGTCAGGTAATTTAATAATTGTTCTCTAATTTTAATATTTCAACTAATCCGGAAGAATTCAAAGGAATTCAATGTCAAAAAATCAGATAAGCTTAACGGTAGATTCACTGGTTTTCGGGTATCGGTGGAATAATTCTTTGGATGTGCTGCTTATCAAACGCAAAAATTCTCCCTTCAAAGACCATTGGGCAATTCCCGGAGGATTTGTTGAGCAGGACGAATCACTCCATAAGGCCACTTTGAGGGAACTGAAGGAAGAAACCGGGCTTGAAATCCCCCATATCAGGCAATTCTATGCTTTTGGAGATCCAAATCGCGATCCAAGAGGGCACATCGTTTCCATCGCACATTATGCATTGATCAAAGTTGGAGATGAAATAATTCAGGCAGATTCGGATGCAAAAGAGGTGGGTTGGCAAAACCTGTTGGACTTGTCTGAGCTGGCCTTTGACCATTTACAGATCATCAGAAAAGGGGCCGAATATCTTGCGTCAGAAATAGTCAAAGATCCTCAGGATGAGATGTTCGGGGATTTCTCTTCAGCTGAACTTCAGGAGTTATACAAATTGCTGAAGAAATTCGTGGGTTTCTGATGACCAGTAAGGTTTATCTTGTCTACAGCGGAGAATCGTTGATCAGCGTCTATATTTTTTTTAAATTGATAACTGATAAAAATCAGCTTGTCTGTTGAATAGATTCATACAGGCCTTTTTTAAATGAGACTAATCTTGTCCTGATATCATGAGTGTCATTTTCATATTGATCGGATGCAGTTTATTGATGGCCACCGCCTTCCTGATTGCGTTCATCTGGGCATCAAAGAGTGGCCAGTATGATGATGATTATACTCCATCAGTAAGAATTTTATTTGAAGACGAATCAAACCTAACCGTAAATGGCGAATCCGACAGAAAATCCGGAGACAGAAAATAAGAAATCCGGTCTACTGGAAACCTTCTACTACGACAATTCCATTGTCAAAATGTTTTTAATTGCCACTACCGTTTTTGGGATCATTGGCATGACTGTAGGCTTGTTAGTAGCCTGTCAGTTTTTCTGGCCTGATGCCAATTTTGGCTTGCAGTATACCACATTCGGACGTGTAAGACCACTGCATACCAATGCGGTCATTTTTGCATTTGTTGGTAATGGCATTTTTGCCGGAGTATACTACTCTCTTCAACGGCTCTGTAGAGCGCGTATGTTCAGCGATCTGTTGAGTCAGATCCATTTCTGGGGCTGGCAGCTGATCATTCTTTCGGCAGCCATCACCTTACCACTCGGCCTTACCACAGGAAAGGAGTATGCTGAGCTTGAATGGCCCATCGATATCGCTATTGCACTGATATGGGTCGTTTTCGGGATCAACATGTTTGGAACGATCCTGAAAAGAAGAGAACGACACCTTTACGTAGCCATATGGTTCTATATCGCAACATTCGTTACAGTTGCCATGCTCCACATCGTCAATTCATTTGAATTACCGATTGCTCTTTTCAAAAGTTATTCATGGTATGCCGGTGTACAGGATGCCCTGGTACAATGGTGGTATGGACACAATGCTGTGGCATTCTTCCTGACAACCCCATACCTGGGCCTGATGTATTACTTTGTTCCTAAAGCTGCTAACAGACCGATCTATTCATACAGGCTTTCCATCGTCCACTTCTGGGCGCTCATATTTATCTATATCTGGGCAGGGCCTCACCACCTGTTGTACAATGCCCTGCCTGACTGGGCACAGTCTCTGGGTGTTGTATTTTCCGTGATGCTGATCGCACCTTCCTGGGGCGGGATGCTCAATGGTTTGTTTACCCTCAGGGGAGCCTGGGACCGGGTAAGGGAAGATCCTACTTTAAAGTTTTTAGTGGTTGCTATTACCGCTTATGGGATGGCCACCTTCGAGGGGCCGATGCTGTCATTGAAAAATGTGAATGGTATTGCCCACTTCACTGACTGGATCATAGCACACGTACATGTCGGAGGTTTGGGTTGGAATGGCTTTCTGACATTTGCCATGCTCTATTATTTGATACCAAGACTATATGGAACCGGATTGTATTCTACGAGGTTGGCCAATACCCATTTTTGGATTGGAACATTGGGAATTATATTTTATGCAGTCCCCATGTACTGGGCTGGCTTCACTCAAAGCCTGATGTGGAAACAGTTTACTCCTGAAGGCATCCTGGTATACAGCAACTTTCTGGAAACAGTCACTCAAATCATGCCAATGTACATGCTACGTGCCTTTGGTGGATTGCTTTACCTGACCGGTGTTTTCATCATGGTATATAACCTGGTAAAAACGGCAAAGGCCGGAAGTTTTATCAAAGAAACCAAAGCGGAGGCAGCGCCACTTGCTAAAGACTATAAACCTTCCAGTTCCGAGCACTGGCATCGAAGGATCTTCGAATGGAGACCTGTCAATATGCTGGTATGGAGTCTGATTGCCGTTGGAATAGGTGGGATCATTGAGATTGTGCCCACCTTTTTGATCAAATCGAATGTTCCTACCATAGCAAGTGTAAAACCCTATACACCGCTCGAATTACATGGACGGGATATCTACGTTCGTGAAGGTTGCTATACCTGCCATTCGCAAATGATAAGGCCATTCCGGTCAGAAACAGAAAGATATGGAGAGTATGCCAAAGCAGGGGAATTTGTCTATGATCATCCCTTCCAATGGGGATCGAAGCGCACGGGGCCTGATCTTTTGAGGGTGGGAGGAAAATATACCCATAGCTGGCACTATTATCACATGATAGACCCAACCAGCATGTCACCGGGATCAATTATGCCTCCTTATCCCTGGCTGTATGAACAGGACTGGGATAAAGAAATGACTCCGGCAAAGATCTCTGCAATGAGGACTCTCGGGGTACCTTATGAGGAAGGTTTTGAAGACGTGGCCATCTCCACTGCAGAGATCCAGGCAAAAGAGATTGTGGATGAGCTGGCGCTGGAGAACATTCAGGTCTTGCCTGAAAAAGAGATCATTGCACTGATTGCCTACCTGCAAAGGATCGGCACAGACATTGAAAATATTGAAGGTTTAGCAGAAAATTCTAAATAACATGCTGAAGTTTATCAAACACCACATGGAAACCATTACAGGGATTGAAATCTATCCGCTGATTTCACTGATCATTTTTGTGGTTTTCTTTATTGGACTGTTTATCTGGGTGATCAGGGCCGACAAAAAGGAAATGGACGAATTGTCTCAACTACCGCTTGACACTAAACAAGAAGAATCATGAAATGAGCCCCGCCTGAGGCGAGGCGAATTCCATGTGACGTTAAAAAAATTAAAAATACACACATGAAACTACATTCAAAATATATATTTAGCATTCTTGCCGTACTTATTTCTGCTGGCATCAGTCACGCACAAACCACTGAATCAACAGGTAGTTTCTATTCTCAGTATCAGCTGGAGATCGTACTATCAGTGGCAGGTTTGGTTTGTTTGGTCGCTGTTCTGGCCTTGTTCACGGCCTTGTTTGCTCTAAGGACAATCGCCTCCATCGAACACCCCAAGCCCGCTGAAGCAACTGCTGAGGAAGGGTATTTTCAAAAGCTCTGGAAAAGCCTGAACAAGGCTGTACCTGTGGAGCGCGAGGCCGAAGTGATGACCAGTCATGAATATGATGGGATCCGTGAACTGGATAACAGGCTGCCACCCTGGTGGCTATGGGGGTTTTACTTCACCATCTTCTTTGCTGTGGTTTACCTTTTGAATTTTCATGTCTTTAATACAGGAGACCTACAGGCCGAAGAGTACGAAAAAGAGATGGCTATGGCCAAAGAAGAAGTGGAGACCTATCTAGCATCTCAGGGGAATCGAATTGATGAAAGCACGGTGACCTTTTCGGATGATCCGGCAGACCTTTCCGCAGGTAAGCAAATTTATGATGCCAACTGTCTGGTTTGTCATGGTGCAGAAGGACAGGGTTTGGTTGGTCCGAATTTTACGGATAAGTACTGGATTCACGGAGGCGACATGGAATCTATCTTTTCCACTATCAAATACGGTGTTCCAGAAAAAGGCATGATACCCTGGGAATCTCAACTGACCCCGAAGCAAATGCAGCAGGTGGCCAGCTACATTTACACGATGGAGGGCACAGATCCACCCAATCAAAAAGAACCGCAGGGGGAAATATTTGAAAGAGATAATAAAGAGCAGAGTGAAGAAAGTGAGGCTATTTGATGGAATCCGGTGTTGAAGAATTATATCAGGAAAAGGAAGCTGAAGAGGGATTTAGAGACCGGCTGGCCACCGTAGACCAGCAAGGTAAAAGGATCTGGGTTTATCCTAAGAAGCCCAAAGGCAAACTGACCAATTACAGAGGCCTCACCGCCACTGCCTTGCTATTGATCCTGTTCGGGAGTCCATTCATAAATATTGATGGCCAACCTTTTTTACTATTCAACATCTTCGAACGAAAATTCATCATTTTCGGCCAGGTGTTCTGGCCACAGGATTTTTTCCTTGCTGTGCTGGGAATGATCACTTTGTTGGTGATCATTGTTTTGTTTACGGTAGTCTTTGGAAGGATTTTCTGTGGATGGATCTGTCCGCAGACCATTTTCATGGAGTGGGTATTCAGACGGATTGAGTTTTGGATCGAAGGGGATTACATGGCACAGAAGGTTCTGGATAAAAAGCCATGGAATCAGGAGAAGATCATCAAGAAAATGAGCAAGCACACCCTGTTTATCCTGATCAGTGCCCTGATCATGCATACTTTCATGGCTTATATCGTTGGAGTGGAACGGACCTGGGAGTTGATTACCGCAGGACCCGGAGTAGAACCTATGGGGTTTCTGTCCATGGTCTTACTGACCGGAGCTTTTTACGGTGTCTTTGGCTTTATGAGAGAGCAGGTGTGTACACAGATCTGTCCCTATGGCAGACTTCAGGGTGTATTGCTGGACCGGCAAAGTATTGTTGTGGCTTATGACCATATGCGGGGGGAACCCAAAGGAAAATTCAGAAAAGATGAAAACCGTGATGAGGCTGGAAAAGGAGATTGTATTGACTGCAAACAATGTGTTTATGTCTGTCCTACCGGCATTGACATTCGAAATGGGACACAATTGGAGTGTGTAAATTGTACAGCCTGTATTGATGCATGTAACTCCATCATGGATAAAGTTGATCTGCCGAGAGGATTGATCCGGTATGCTTCCGAGCAGAATATTGCGGAAAAATTGCCATCCCGCTTCACGGGAAGGATGGCTGCCTATACCACAGTTCTGACCCTGCTCGTGGGATTTCTTGTCACATTACTGGTCATCCGCTCTGATTTTGAAACGACCATTTTGAGGACTCCCGGCATGATGTATCAGACCCGTGACGATGGCAGCATTTCAAACCTTTACCAGGTGAAGATCATCAATAAAACAAATCAGTCCCATGATGTAACTTTCAGGTTAATAGAACCCACCGGAGAGATAGAAATGGTAGGTTCAGGGATAAAACTGGAGGAGCAGGGCATTGGTCAGGGCGCTTTTTTTATCCTGATTGATCCCAATGAGCTTGAAAAGATGAGTACACAGGTAGAGATTGGCGTTTTCACAGGTGATGAGTTGGTAGAGACAGTAAATACAAAATTTTTAGGACCGGCAAAATAATATCAATATGAAGTGGAACTGGGGAACAAAGATCTTTTTGTCATTTATCCTTTTTGGGATATTTATCCTTTACATGGTATTTCAGGCGTTCAGGCAGAACTTCGATCTTGTCTCTGAAAATTATTATCAGGAGGAGTTGGCCTATCAGCAAAGGATCCGGGAAAAAGCCAATCTGCTAAGATCCGGAGATGAGATTAGCATTCGGGAGGAAAAAAGTCATATCATCTTCGAATTTCCGGAACCATTCAGCGAGGCCAGAGGAACCATTTATTTTTATCATCCATCACGAAAGCTTTTCGACAAGACCTTCCAGATTTCAATAGGAGAAGACAACCGTCAATCCATCAATCGTGAGGAACTTGTAAAAGGGCGTTACCGGGTTAAAGTGAGCTGGGAATCTGACGGATTGTCCTATTTTCAGGAGAAAGAACTATACCTGCAATGATCAATGCCTTTGTCATCGGATTGGTTGGGAGCCTGCACTGTATCGGGATGTGCGGACCGCTGATGATCACATTCACGGATCAGTCCGGGGCCAGAGCTTACATTTCCTTTTTGGCATATCATGCTTCAAGGATCGCAGTATACGCCCTCGTTGGGATGATGTTTGGGTTGATCGGAACGTCTCTGGACTTTGTCGGCTTCCAAAAGTTCGGGGCCATCATCATAGGCTCATTGATCATCCTGGTGTATGGATTCCCAAAGATCAGGAACGCGCTGGAGGCCTGGTATTACCGCTCTGCCTTTTATCAGGGTATCAAAACCAGGTTTACTGGTTATTACCACTCCGGATTCAAGTGGGTCGCCGCCGGTATTGTGAATGGGTTTCTGCCCTGCGGACTGATCTACCTCGCAGCTGCCGGTGCCATTTTGACCTCTGGTATCGCTGACGCTATGATTTTCATGGTCATTTTCGGTGCAGGTACCCTGCCCGGACTTGCATTGCTGGGTATGATCAGAAATAGACTGCCAAAGCTTCTGAGAAATGCTTCCGGGATGATCACTACCGTTGCTCTCCTGTCCGGGGGGATCCTGATCATCAGAGGCCTTATCGCTGATGACCCGGACTGGAACCACCTGATGACCCAGCAGATCAATCGCATTGTAGCGGCCTGCGGCTTCTAATATTTCTTATGTTTTTTCACTGACAAACCTGGAGAACGGTGTATCTGTAATCGTAATCTGCCTTTTATCACATTTTCCTTTCAGTTTTCATGTAAAAAGAATAACAATGCATTGAAAACAATGAATGGTTGATTTCCATTACTCTTGAATAAACAGTTTAAATCGAAACAAAGAAAATTATGCAGAGATATCTTCTAACACTTCCTGTCATTCTTATGCTACCGGTACTGGTATTCAGTCAGAATACTATTAATCTGGAAGAAGTACAGCCCGGACGTTTTGACCAGGGGAAAATGTGGACTTTTGAAAATCCACCCGTTGAATATTTTGAAGAGGAATACGGATTTACTCCATCTCAGGAATGGATGGATGATGTACGTAAGTCTGCGCTACGCTTTGCTTCCTGGTGTTCGGCCTCTTTCATCTCTGAAAACGGACTTATCATGACCAACCACCACTGTTCGCGCAGCGTGGTGGCATCGGTGATGAAAGAAGGTGAAAGCTTTGATGAAAACGGCTTTTATGCGAAAACACAGGAAGAGGAGCGACGAGTCCCCGATCTCTTTGTAGACCAGCTGCTGTTGATCGCAGATATTACACAGGAGGTAAAGAAAAGAAAAGACATGGAGCCTGATTCTGCATTGAATGTAATACAGAAAGAATATGCCGCTAAAGAAGCGTGGAAAGACCTCATACTGGAAACCCGTACTTTTTACAGTGGCGGGAAATATTCGCTTTATGGTTTCAAAAGATATGAAGATATACGCCTGGTCCTGTATCCTGAACTACCGTTAGGGTACTATGGAGGCGATCCTGATAACTTTACTTATCCAAGGTATAACCTGGATTTTACTTTTTTTCGTGCCTACGATGAGGATGGCATACCGTTGATCCCATCAAACTATTTTGAGTTTAATCCGAAGGGAGCAAACGAAAATGATCCCGTGTTTGTGATCGGTAATCCGGGCAGTACAGGTCGGTATCTGACCATGTCGCAATTGTATTATCAGCGTGATGTATCGGTCCCCACAGTGCTCTCTTTCCTGAGAAACCGGGTGGATATCCTGATGCTTACTGCAGATCGTATAGAGGATGTTTATAAGAAGGATAGTGTAACCAATCTGGCCTTTAGTTTGAGCAATGCCAATAAAGCCTATACGGGGAGGCTCGATGGACTGAATGATCCGTATCTCATGGCTAAAAAAGCCAAAAAAGAGGAGGAGGTCAGGGAAAATTTCGATAATGAATCAGCGGATCCGTGGAATAAGATCGAGGATAATGTAAAGGAGATGAGCAAACACTATGCTGAGACCCTGTTGCTGGCACCCTCGGCAGTTCGCGGAAAGGTCAATATCATACTTCATAAGCTCCAGGATTATGAGAAAGCCCTTCTTGCGGAAAAAACGGAGGAAGTGGAGAAAATCAAAACGGACCTTTTAAAGACGCTGAACAACTTTGAACCGGGTCTGGAGCGTGCACTGTTTGCGGCCCTTTTAGAGGAGCTGAATGAGCACTCCCGACAGGGGTATATGGCCGGTTTACTGGAAGGTGAGGGTCCGTATGAAACGACTAAAAAACTATTGGAAAACAGCATCCTGATCAATGATCCGGACAAATTCTTTGATCTGAAAGCCAAAAGACTGGATAAAGAGCCTTTAATGCAATATTCCAATACACTGGTATCTGCCTATCAGGTTTCCACCAAGCGTCTGGGTGAGCTTCGTCAGGAAAATGAGGAACTGGAGGAGAAGATCATGAACATGCAGTTTCAGATCAGCGGGGTAAGCAGTCCCCCGGATGCTACCTTTTCGTTGCGACTCGCCGATGGGGTGGTCAAGGGCTATGAATATAATGGGACTGTAGCCCCATGGAAAACGACCTATTTCGGATTGTATGACCGGCATTACAGCCATGGGCAGGAGTATCCATGGAACCTTCCGGAAAAGTGGAAAAATCCACCGATGGAATTACTGAAGGAGCCCTTGAATTTCGTTTGCACGGCTGATATCATTGGCGGTAATTCAGGAAGTCCGGTGATCAATACCAAAGCAGAGGTCGTTGGGCTTGTATTTGATGGAAACATTGAAAGCCTGCCCGGATATTTCATTTTTGATGACCAGCTGAACCGTACTGTATCAGTGCACTCCGGGGGTATAGTCGCAGCCATAAAATATATCTACAAGGCGGATCGATTACTATCCGAATTGAATGCCGAGTGATTTTGTTTTTAGGGGGTGTATTCACCAACAATCAATGGTTTCGTTGTTGAATACATCCTTTATTAATTAACTAATTAAAATTTCTTGATTTTTTGCTCTGCTTCCAGACCACTCAGTACTTCAATGTTGATCCCATCTGAAATACCTGTAGTGATTTCTTTCTTCTCAAATTGCTGCTCGCCCAAAGCGATCTCTACAAAAGTTTTGTCTTCTTCAAACAGGACGTTACTCTCTTTTACAGCCAGCACCTTTTCTTTTCTGTCCAGCACGATATCCGCATTGGCGCTGTATCCTGCCCTTAGGAAGTAATCATCCCTTTGCTGTACGGCTGCCCGAATTTCAAACTGGATGGCGCCTTCTTCTTCTATACCCTTGGGGGAGATGTATTCGAGGTCGGCAAAAAACTTCACCGTATCCAATGCCCCCACCGTCAGCTTGAGTTGCATGCCTTCTTTCAGTTTTCCTACTTCGGCTTCATCCACTTTCCCTTCAAAGATCAGCTCCGACATGTCAGCCACGGAAGCAATGGTTGTCCCGTCATTGAAAGTATTCGTTTCGATCACAAAATTTCCTTCTTCCACAGGCACATCCAGCACCATACCTGCGACGGTGGATTTAACCAGGTTGGATACTGCTCCGGACCTTTTGGAAGCACCTTCTTTGATCAGCTCCAAATTGTTTTCAGCTGCTTCAACCTGTTGTTTGTTGAGGTTATAGGAAAGCAGGTATTGATTATAGTCCAGTTCTGAGATCACCTGCTGATTGAAAAGTTTTTTCTGACGTTCCATTTCCCGCTCTGAGTTCTTGTAGTTGATCACAGCTTCCTTCAGACGGGCTTCGGCATTGTTGAGAGCCACCACATCAGGTATGATCTTGATTTTTGCGATGAGCTGACCACTTTTCACAATATTGCCGGGCTCGACGAAAAGCTTCTCTACTACACCCGAAACCTGGGATTTGATCTCAATCTCCCGTCTGGGATTAATCGCTCCTGTAGCAACGGTTTTCTTCTCGATGTTGGTCACAAAGGTGGAGTCCGTTGCAAAGACCGTTTTTGGTTTTTCAGATTTCTTATAAACGAAAAATCCCAGGAAACCCATGCTTCCGATCAGGATGACGATGAATGATATGCGAATGACCTTTTTCATTTTGTAATATTTTGAGTTTTTGACCTTTACTTTTAACCTTCTGTTCTAATGGCTTCAATGGGGTTGATGGATGCTGCTTTTCGCGCCGGCAGAATGCTGGCGATCAGTCCACCGACCAGCAAAATACCCAGTGCTCCAAGTGCTACTTTCGGATCTACCGTGGGTGCATCGAAAGGTAGCTGCCCTCCTTTGGGGATCAGCATGCCCAGCCCTTCAATCAGAAGCAGCCCGACGATCAGTGCCAGGTAGCCTCCCAAAAAGGTGAGGAACATGGATTCCTGCACGATCAGTGAAATGATGGAGAGTGGAGTGGCTCCCAAAGATTTTCTGATACCAATTTCTTTGGTGCGTTCCTTTACGATGATGAGCATGATGTTACTCACACCGATGATCCCGGCAAATAAGGTGCTGAGTCCCACAAACCAGGTGAAATATTCAAGCCCGTTGAAAAGTCCGTAAATCTCGCCAAATTCTTCCTGCAGATTTTCATGACCGATGGCGTCGGCATCCAGCGGATGGATGTTGTTTTTTTCTTTCATCAATTGGATGATCTTGGCTTCAACCTCGGCTACATCCACGTTTTCATCCACCGCATATCCATACCAGCCTACCCGATCGCCAAAATGAAATGCTTTTTGAAAGGTGGTGAAGGGCACATGGATACGGTTTCTCTCCTGACTGTTGGGGTTGGTCCGATAAGGTTTCATCACTCCTACCACCAGGAAATTGACCTTTCTGACGGTAATAAATTTTCCGATAGGGTCTTCATCCTTTTCGAAAAGGACATTCCTGACGTTTTCCCCAATTACTGCCACTTTCCTTGAATCATCAATGTCTTTTTGGTTGATAAACCTGCCCTGTGTAAGCTCCTGCCTCTCAATTTCATTGTACGCCGGATAATCTCCCATCACCTGGTATTGCCCGGATTTCTGACCGTAATTGATCTGGACCCCCCATAGATTGTTTCTCGGAGCCAATGCCTTTAGTTCCTTCACCCGGCTCAAAAGAAATTCCGTGTCCGAATTGTCAAAATTTACAAACTTACCCGGTTGAAATCCATTGTAAGAAATGGTGGTTTTTTGCCCCCAGAAAAATCCGCTGTTAGAGAGGAAGTTTCCAAAGTTTTTGGTGACACCATTCCTAAAACTGTTACTGCCCCCCAGCAAAATAATGATCATGAAAATCCCCCAGAAGATCCCGAGGATGGTTAAACCAGTCCGCAGCTTATTACGCCTGATCGTTCCGAATATTTCCTGCCATTTATCGTAATCCAACATTGTAGTGGGGGTTATTCGTCTCTTAAGGCTTCAATGGGAGGTATTTTGGCAGCTTTTCTGGCCGGGAAAAAGCCAGCCAGGGTACCGCTGATGGCGAGCACAAGGGTCGCAGCTACAGCGTTTGAAAAATCCACATGGGGATTGATAAAAAAGCTTTCCGGGAATCCGAAAGAGACCATCATGCTGGTGAGCCATCCCGATTCGATGAATGTCATGGCCAGGATCATCCCCACATACCCGCTGGCGAGCGTAATGATCAGCGCTTCCATTAAAAACAAACCGATAATGGAAAGTGGTGAAGCGCCAATGGCTTTTCGAACCCCTATCTCGCGGGTTCTTTCTTTTACTACGATGAGCATGATATTGCTGACACCAACAATACCAGCTACCAGCGTGAGGATACCTACGAAAGCCAGAAAGATCCGGATGCCGTCGAAGATGCCCATCCACCGCTGATATTCCTCAAGCACACTGAAGCCGTCTACTGCGCGCTTGTCGTCCTTGGAAAAACGGTGCCGTTCGGCAAGCAGGGAATGCACTTCATCCTTGATCCTGTTACTTTCTTCGATGGTAGCATCGCCTACCGTCAACCAGATATTGTGGATCCGGTCGCCGCCGCCATAGGCGACCTGAGCTGTGCTCCTGGGGATGAAAATGACTTTGGACATAAACTGGTTGGCCTCTACACCTTTCTCATTGAAGACCCCAACCACTTTGTATTTGATCCCATTCACCGTGATGAATTTGCCGATCGGATCCAGGTTTTTGAAAAGGATCTCGACCACCTTTTCACCCACCACAGCGACCTTTCGCTTTTCTTTCAGATCCTTGATGTTGATAAAACGTCCCTGTAGGAGTACACTTTGTTCAATTTGGGGATAGTCCACATCGATGGATCGTATTTGGAAAGAAGAGTAATTGTTTTCGTAACGTACCACAAACTCTCCCTGCACCCAGTAGATCCCACTCAGGAATTCAATCCCCCTGACCCTTTCTTTGATCGCTTCATAATCCTGGTTGGTGAATTTGATCTGCCTTCCCGGCTGCATGCCCTTATGGGCCACACTTGTCCGGCCACTCCAGAAATACATGGTATTGGTGGCATTGTCAGAAAATTCGTTTTTGATCCCGTTTTGGAAACCTACACCAAATCCCATCAGCAGGATGAGGATGAAAATTCCCCAGGCCACATTGAAGGCGGTGATGAACGATCGAAGACGATTCTTATCGATCGTATAAAAGATTTCCTGCCACTTGTCGAGATCAAACATGGCTTTCAGGCAAAGATCGGCTCTTCCTCATGGATAATTAATCCATCCTGCAAACGTATGACCCGCTGTGTCATCTCAGCCACATCATGCTCGTGCGTGACCACAATGATGGTTTTACCCATGTCGTTCACTTCCTTAAGGATCCGCATCACCTCGTGTGAAGTTTTAGTATCCAGAGCACCGGTAGGTTCATCAGCCAGGATCACTTTGGGGTCGCTGATCAATGCCCGGGCAATTGCAATTCTCTGCTTTTGTCCTCCCGACATTTCACTGGGCATGTGATGGGCCCATTCTCTGAGCCCCATTTTGTCCAGGTATTCCAGGGCGATCTCATTGCGCTTTTTCCTACTTACTTTTTGGTAATAGAGTGGAAGAGCCACATTTTCCATGGCATTCTTAAAATTTAGCAGGTTGAACGACTGGAAGACAAAGCCCAGAAACTTGTTGCGATAGTAGGCCGCTTTGGTCTCAGTGAGGTTTTTGATGGATGTGCCTGCCAGGTGATATTCACCGGTGTCATAATTGTCAAGGATGCCGAGAATATTGAGCAGGGTGGATTTCCCGGAGCCGGAAGAGCCCATAATGGAGACAAATTCCCCTTCATTAATGGTCATGTTGATGCCTTTTAACACATGCAACGACTGTTGACCTGTCCGATAGGACTTGTGAATATCTGTTAGGTGGAGCATTGGTTTTGAGTTTTTGGCCTAATTATCTACACGCTATATCTTACTGATTAGATGTTGGAAAGTGACAGAAAGTTGCATGAGTGGTAGAAAAGTATGTTTAGCGGGGAATATATGTTTTCGCATGGGATACCTTTGGATTAGCCATTTTGGCTTAGTATTTGATTAAAGATGTGATTTGATCCTTATCTTTATCCTGTGCCTATGAATGCATTCCGATGTTTACTCCTTCTCATTTTACCGCTGACCCAGCTATACGGGCAAAACATCATCAACATTTCAGGGACCTGGAAAGGCTCCGCCGGCTATCTGAATACCACAAAAGCCATTGTCCTGGAGATCACCCAAAATGAAAATCTGATCGAAGGATTTATCTACTGTAAGTCTCTCAAC
The DNA here is from genome assembly GCA_965243485.1 of Cyclobacteriaceae bacterium. Classification (GTDB taxonomy): domain Bacteria; phylum Bacteroidota; class Bacteroidia; order Cytophagales; family Cyclobacteriaceae; genus UBA7330. Next base: position 1,718,455 of record CBDEVP010000001.1, read on the forward strand.
GGCAGCGATTCTGTTAAGAAAGCTATCAACGGGGTAATTACGGGCAACAAGATTGAAGTCCTTGAAACTGAATATATCTACAAAGTAGGCGTCGATTGCAAGGCCAAAATCAATCTTGAGCTTTCAATGACTGATGGAAAGGAATTGCTTGCCGGCAGGTGGAGCGGGGACCTTCGTCTGAGCACCTGTCCACCCGGGACTTTCGGACCTATAAATGTCGTAAGAGCTGAAGGAGTGCAGGGGAAAATACCCGTTGTCCAGATCCCGCAAAGTGAAAAACCTGGAGTAAAACAGACAACTAAACAAGCAGCTCCAGCTCCATCCCCTCCTGATGAGATTGGAGAAATCCTCGCAACTGAATTAAGCAAGCGAAGATATTATGGCCTATTTATTGGTATCAACGAGTATAGTGATCCGGAAATCCAAACCCTTGACAATCCCATCAATGATGCCAGGGAATTATCTGAAGTATTATCCGAAACCTACGCCTTCAGAGATGAGGATGTCATCTTTCTTGAGAATCCCGAGAGAGCCGAAATCATTGATGCGCTGGATGAGTTAAGTAACAAAGCCACCGAAAAAGACAACGTCCTGATCTTTTATGCAGGACATGGCATCTGGAATGAAAAGCTCAACCAGGGCTATTGGCTTCCCTCGGATGCTTCGATGGATTCTAAATCGCAATGGCTGTCTAATAGTACACTGAGAGATTACCTGGGAGGTATCAAATCCAAGCATACCTTATTAATCTCGGATGCCTGTTTCAGCGGAGGCATACTCAAAGAACGGTCTGTTGAACAAAGTAGTAAAGCCATGCTGGAACTCTACAAATTGCCCAGCCGAAAGGCGATGACCAGCGGGACCATGACCACAGTCCCGGATGAAAGCGTATTTATCAAATACCTGATCAAGAATCTACGAGAAAATGAAGTTAAACTACTCTCCGCAGATCAGCTTTTCAGGAACTTCAAAATTGCGGTAATACACAACAGCCCGAGAGGTCTTGTCCCCCAGTATGGTGTGATTGCCTTTGCCGGAGATGAGGGAGGGGATTTTATTTTTATGAAAGGGGACTAGGGAGTCAGAGTTTCATTCTGAAAGGATTCTGATTAATCATTTTTTGGCACGCAAGTAATTTTTGCATGATTGTCCTACAATGCAAATAACCTGGATAACAACGAGGATGGCTTTCTTGCATAAATCTTAACTATTTTATTCACTTTTAGGGGTAATTCCACATTCTGAAGTTTATTAAGTAATTATCCTTTTTGAATCTATCCTTACGAAAGTAGCCACTAAATCTTTTGATGACCAATGAACTTAAATCATCCAAATAATAAGATTCAGCACATATTAACTGTAATTCTGGTTCTTATTCAATCTTCTTTAGTCCCGTATTCTGCTAGTGCTCAACAAAAAGCTGATGATGCTGTATTGAAAGTATTGGACCTCAGACTTGAGTATCATGAAAATCCTTTAGGAATAGATGTCAGGCATCCCAGATTCAGTTGGAGGCTAGAAGGAGATGGATACAATCGATCTCAATCTGCTTACCAAATCGTTGTGGCATCAAGCAGGGAAAACCTCGAATCAGGAGTCTGGGACATGTGGGATTCCAAAATGGTCAAAGATAACAGTACAAATCAGATTGTATACATGGGTCAGCCACTTAAATCCCAGGAGCAATATTTCTGGAAAGTTCAGGTTTGGGATGAAAAAAATCGATCTTCCGGTTGGAGTGAAACTGCTTATTGGAGCATAGGGGTACTCAACTTTTCAGAGTGGAAAGGCCAGTTTATAGGACTGGATGTAGGGCATCGGCAGGGAGATATTTATAAGGAACTCTATTTGCCCCCAGCCAGGTATCTAAGGAAGTCGTTCAGCATTGAGAAGAAGGTAAAAAGAGCTACAGCTTATTCGACTGCATTGGGATTGTATGAATTGAGCCTGAATGGGTCCAAAGTTGGAGATTACTATTTTTTACCGGGTTGGTCGGATTATGACAAAAGGGTCTACTACAAGACTTTTGATTTAACTGACCAATTGATAGCGGGTGAAAATGTGCTGGGGGCAACAATAGCAGATGGCTGGTATGCAGGCTATTTAGGATATGCCCTTTTAGTCAGGTTAGATATTGTACGGGGATTTTATGGGGAAAATCCAGCTTTCATGGGACAACTTGTTATCGAATATGAGGATGGTACCCAGGAAATTATACGGTCTGACAGATCCTGGAAGGCCAATACCGGACCTATCCTGGAAGCCGACATGCTGATGGGAGAATCATACGATGCCAGATTAGAATTGAAAGGGTGGGATGAGCCAGGATTTGTGGATAGTTTATGGCAGAAAGCTAAATTATATACTTATCCTAAAGGAAAACTACAAGCATATCCCGGGTCGATGCTCAAAGAAAGGGAGCGATTAAAACCAAAATCCGTTAGTGAACCTAAACCTGGAACCTATGTATTTGACCTTGGTAAAAACTTTGCGGGAATCGCAGAGCTCAAGGTCGAGGGTCCTGAGGGAACAAAAATTGAGCTCAAGTATGGGGAAATTCTGAATGCGGATGGAACGGTTCTGACAGAGAATTTGCGCAAAGCAAGGGCCACCGATTACTACACGCTAAAAGGTGAAGGCATTGAAGTTTGGCAGCCAAAGTTCACTTATCATGGATTTCAATACGTGGAGGTGAGCGGGTTTCCAGGCAAGCCTACCACTGATGCTATCACTGGAATTGTGATTAGCTCAATTGAATTGGATGCCAGCACATTTTCATCTTCAAATCAGATGAATAACACGCTATATCAGAACATCAAGACTACACAAAGTGCTAATTTTTTTGAGGTGCCGACTGACTGTCCCCAGCGAGATGAACGACTGGGCTGGACAGGTGATGCCCAGATTTTTTGCAGATCTTCCACCTACAATGCTGATGTGGCATCTTTCTTTACAAAATTTCTTATTGATCTGGATGATGCCCAGCGATGGTACGGAGCATACACAAATTTTGCTCCATTTCCATATTCCAGACCTTACCAGTATTCTCCAGCCTGGATGGATGCAGGAGTTATCATCCCGTACAATCTGTACAAGGTATATGGGGATATACGACAGCTGGAATTTATGTATCCGGGAATGACAAAGTTCATGGATTTCCAGGCAGATGCCGCTACGGATTTTCTGAGACCAGCTGCATCGGATGTTGCAGGGATTAATTATGGGGACTGGTTATCGGTCAATGAAAAAACGAGTGATGATTTAATTGCTTCAGCATTTTATGGATTCGATGCAGATCTGATGTCCAGGATGGCGGGAGCACTTGAAAAAAAGGCAGATGAAGACAAATACTCTGAGCTATTCGAAAATATCAGATCTGCTTTTGCTCAAAAATATATTTTGGATAATGGATACACTACTGAAGACACTCAAACTTCTTATGCACTGGCTTTATACTTTGGCCTGTATCCGGATGAGTTAGCTGATAAAGGTGCAGCCAGACTGGCAGAGAAGATCATGGAAAATGGAAATAAGTTTTCTACAGGCTTTTTGGGCACTAAACATGTCATGCTTGTCCTGACCAGGTATGGCTATGATGATTTGTCATATATATTGTTTAAGCAGACAGAATACCCTAGTTGGGGCTATTCTGTGGTGAATGGGAGTACTTCAATCTGGGAGAGGTGGAATAGCTATACAAAAGACCCTGAGCAGAATTCTTCAATTAATTCAGCCATGAACTCCTTTAGCCATTATGCTTTCGGGTCAGTTGCCGAGTGGATGTTTTTACATGGATTGGGGATTGATACCGGGGATGCTGGATATCGGAATATTGTAATAAAGCCTTCAATTAGCAAAGAGATGGATTTCATGCGGGGAAGCTATGAAAGTATCAATGGGACAATTAGATCGGCATGGGTATGGAAAGGGAAAAGTGTAGAGTATTCGATTACCATCCCGGTCAATACAAGGGCTAAGATATATCTCCCAACTTCTGATCCTGGCAATATCAAGCAGGGAAATAAGTCACTGGCAAAACAGGACGGAATTGAAATAATTGAAAGCACCTCCTCTGAAACCATAGTCGGTGTTGGTTCGGGGACCTATACTTTTTTGGTCAGGATATAAAGAGCTATTATGAGTGCTAGTCAACGAAATCTGTTAATCCCTTTTTTGGTCACTTTAATCTTGTCAGTAGGCTGTTCCAAGCCTAAGCCCAATATCATTTTCATCCTGGCAGATGATTTTGGATACATGGATATGCCGGCCTATGCTCAACATGTAACAGGTGAGGACAAGACTGAGATGTATTATGAAACTCCCAATCTGGATCGATTGGTAGAAGAAGGAGTAGCCTTTAGTCAGGCCTACGCTAATCAACTATGTTCTCCGACAAGGGCCAGCCTTTTAACCGGAAAATATGCTGGCAAGCTTGGATTTACAACGGCGACCCCTGCTACAGCTACCTATTACAATCAGAATATACCGGTTCCCAAGGGTTATTTCCCAAATGATGTCTTACGTCATGAAGATCCGATTAAAATTCAACAGGCATGGACCAACGGGATTTCGAATACAGGACTACCTTCCGGGACGGAGTATGACAATGGAAAGGATGAAGTCACTATTGCGGAAGCATTAAAGGATTATCACTCGGCTTTTATTGGCAAGTGGCATGTTGGGGGACACGGAGCGGAGGGATATCAGCCGGCTGATCAGGGCTTTGATCCACTGGCCTGGTATGATGCTGGCGGTTCGGTGTATTTTGATTGGAGAAAATCGTGGAACAATACTTCCAAGAATCGATTTCCCAAGATACCCCAGGAGGAGTGGGAAGTCGGGGATGCCGGTGAGAATAATCAACAGGAATATCTGACTGATGCACTGACGGAGGAGGCACTGAATTTTATAGATGACAGAGTCGGTGATGATCAACCTTTTTTACTTTACTTCTGCCACTTTGCCATCCATACGCCTTATCAGGCTAAGGAAGAACACATTAAGCATTTTGAAAATAAATCCACAAAAGGCTGGAATGGCCACGATGATCCTGTTTACGCTTCCCTGATCAAGAGTCTGGATGTGTCAACTGGTCGGATATTGGATAAACTAGAAGAGACGGGCCTTGATGAAAATACGCTGATCATTTTCATGTCAGATAATGGCGGGATTGATCAGGATGTTTCCCATAACGCAATTGGAACTAAAAATACGCCATTCCTTGGTGGCAAAGCCTGTCTGACAGAGGGGGGAATCAGAGTGCCGCTGGTATTTTATTGGAAGGGAAAGTTGCAAGCTGGCAGCTGGAGTGATATCCCGGTAGATTGTACCGATATATTTCCAACAATTCTTGATTATGCAGGGTATGATGTGAAGAATTATGAAAAAGATATTGATGGGAAAAGTTTAAAGGGTTTGGTTGAAGATCCATCCAATTCAAATAACACATATTCAAAAAACACCCGCTTCTGGCACTATCCATTTAATGTCATTTATAGGGATCCATTTGATGGCTTGCCATTAACCCCGCATTCTGCGATAAGAGAAGATGATTATAAACTGATCTTTGATTGGTATGGACGACTTTACCTGTTTGATATTAGCAATGATCCCTATGAAGAGGTCAATCTGGCAGAAGAATTTCCGACAAAGACAGATGAACTGATGCGGAAACTAATGGCCTGGCTGGATACGAATATTGAGGATAGATATTTTCCAAAGCTTAATCCAAACTACAATCCTGAGGAGGAATCACGGCAGAAACCCTTTGAGAACTTACTTGAAACATATACAAATTGATTTTCAAAGGTGATGAATTTTGCTTTGTTTGAGACTCGTTCTTATTCTTTTTCAATTGATGATTTTACATTATTCAGTATATTTAATTAAAAAAATTGCTGAACAAGGATTCCATAAGACGGCTCATTGTGCAAATTGCTAATAATGATACATTGGCTTTTAAGGAATTTTTTGAAATCTATTATCCACGTTTTTACAGGTTTGCATTTCATTTTATCCGGGCTGACAATCTTGCAGAAGAAATTGTCTCAGATGTATTCATGAAAATCTGGCAAAACAGAAAGCGCCTACTATTCATTGAAGAGATTGATGCTTATTGTTTCAGAGCGATCAAAAACCAAAGCCTCACTTACCTGGCAAGACAGGCCAAAGACAACCACGACTATTCGGAGAATAGCTTCTCAAAGCTTGAATATGTTCAACCTGAGAATCTATTGATTGCCAAAGAATTGGCAGAAAAAATTGAGGAGGCTATTGCCAGCTTACCAGATCGGTGTGAGATGATCTTTCGCATGATCAGGGAGGATGGCTTATCATATAAGAATGTTGCCGAATTGCTTGATATTTCCGTAAAGACCGTTGAAAATCAAATGGCCATTGCTGTTAAGAAGCTGAAAGTGATCCTGGATGAGTTTCATGAGGAGAAACACCTGAAAAATACATTTTTCAGCTTTCTACTTTAAATAACCAGAGTTCGATGTAAGAAAACAAAAAACCCGTCATTCAGAGGTGTGAGGGTGGATTTGTGTGTTGGAAGCCCTGCCTTTGCCGGCAGGCAGGCGTGGAATCTCCTACAAAAATAAGACTCCACGCCTTTGCCAATGCTAATACCAACCCTTTAAAGGGCTCTGAGTGACGGTAGAGGGTTTTTTGTTAGGTTTCAATGTCGAACTCAGGTGTGTGCCTTGAAGTAAAGAAGGGCACAATAATATATTGTAGTTCTTTACATGCTGATATTTAGATGATGGAAGGCCCATCGCAGGCATTGTCAGGCAAGGCCTGCAAATCACCTTGTGGTGCATCTATTGAAAGATTGGTGTGCTGAGCGACAAGGAAAAGGCTGGGGATATACCGGTCAGATGAATCTCAGAAGAGCTGAATGATTGAATCACTGTGTGAAGCATCGATATTCGTTATACTCTGTCAAAACCGAAGAGGTACGTGAATTTTCGGGAGGAAAGCTTCAACGGGAGTAACCTGTTATTAGTTGAAGGGCAGGCGGTGTAAAGGTGACAGGACACTGGGATAGGCTAAATATTGGAACAAGGGAACCTGTCAACGAAACAGGAGAGAAAGTACAAGTGGTGACCCCATGAGGCGATTATCCAAAGTTGATAGGGACGGATCAAGCCGTATTAGTGAAGAAGCATCTGTAATGGGTGTGGAGCGAAGGGCTTGGGCAGTCATGTTTTATGGTATAAACAACCGAAAAGAAAGTAGGGATGATAGACTATTATGAAACGAAGACGCAACCAGTGACCAAACGAATGGTTTGGGAAGCTTACCATAAGGTAAGGAAGCAAAAAGGTGGAGCCGGTATTGATCAGGTGACACTGACTGAGTATGCTAAGGACTTATCTAAGAATCTATACAAGATATGGAACAGGATGAGTTCGGGTAGCTACTTTCCACCTGAAGTGAAAGGAGTAGAAATAGCAAAGAAGTCAGGAGGCAAACGCGATCTAGGCATTCCAACCGTATCGGATCGTATTGCTCAACAAGTAGTCAAGAGCTATCTGGAGCCAAAGGTGAATCACACTTTTCACGAAGACAGCTATGGTTATCGTCGGGGGAAGAATGCGCACCAGGCTTTGGAAAAAGCGACCTATAGGTGTAGGCTATATCCATGGGTATTAGACATGGACATATCAAAATTCTTTGATACTCTTGACCATGAATTAATGCTTAAGGCACTGAGGTACTACACCAAAGAACGATGGGTATTGATGTATGTAGAGCGATGGTTGAAAGCGGGCATGGTAAAGGAGGGGGCGTATTGGTCAAGAGAACTGGGAACACCTCAGGGAGGGGTAATCAGTCCATTATTGGCAAATATCTACCTTCACTTTGCCTTTGATAAATGGATGGAAAAGCATCATCGGTGGATTCGCTTTGAGCGGTATGCAGATGATGTGGTGATTCACTGTAAGAGTGAAAACCAAGCTGTCTATATCAAGGATGTGGTATGCAAGCGTCTGGCGGAAGTCAAGTTGAAGATCAATGAGTCGAAAACACACATAGTGTACTGTAAGAATGAAAATCACAGAGAGAACCACAAGCGGGTTAGCTTTGACTTTCTTGGGTACACTTTTCGGCCTAGGCTATGTAAGATGCGTAGTGGATTACGACTACAATATCTGCCTTGTATGAGCAGGAGCGCAAAAGTAGAGGTGATACGGCAGATCAGTAGACTTCAACTCCATAAGCATCAGATACCCATTCAGAGTATAGCTGAGATACTCAATCCTAAGATTAGAGGATGGATGCAATACTACTGTCGATTCAGTAAATGGACCGCAGTATGGGTATGGCGTGTATTAAACCTTCGGTTGGTGAAATGGCTTAAATGGACGAGAAAGTTTTCAAAGAAGAGTTCCATCAACTGGTTAAAAAGGGTTTACAGGACTCATCCGGATCTTTTTGCACACTGGAAATTATCTCACTTCTAACTAGTTGAAGTGAATATCGTTTGACTGGAAGAGCCGTATGACGGGAGACTGTCACGTACGGTTCTGTGAGAGGTTGGGGGTGAAACTCCCCTGATCTACTCGACTAAATAATCTTGTTTATTCTGGTTGCCCATTTGGGGGTTAAACCTGATTCCCGGGTTTATTGGATAAAAAAATCTGCCTGTCATCTAGTGGATTGATGGCAGGTTTTGCGTCTATTAAACAATAACCTATGAAAACCAGGCAGGCAGTCTTATTCATTATTATTTCGGCTCTATTTACAGGTTGTAATAATGAAGAAAATTTTACACCACCCAACTACCTGTTTATCATGGTGGATGATCTGAATGACTGGGTGGGCTGCATGAATGGTCACATCCAGGTCCGGACACCCAATATTGATAAGTTGGCTGCAAAAGGAGTTTTGTTTTCAAACGCCCACGCACAGACGGCCATTTGTAATCCCTCCAGGACCAGCATCATGACCGGATTATATCCTGAGACGACAGGCATATATTTCAATGCTGGAAATATCGAGGATTCACCAATTGCGAAAAAAGCTGAATTGATGACCAGACGATTTGAACGAGAGGGTTATGAAGTGCTGGGAGCAGGAAAATTGTATAACAGCCAGGATGAGAAATATATGGAAGATTATGCGGGCAGTTTTGGCAGGTTTGGTCCGCTGCCGGATCAAAAACTAACCAGCTATGACGGGCACCGATTGTGGGACTGGGGCATTTACCCGAAGAATGATTCCTTAACTCCGGATTATAAGGTGGCAAACTGGGCTATCGAGGAGCTGGCTGGAGAATTGAATGAACCTTTTTTTATGGGCGTTGGGTTTTTTCGGCCTCATGTACCTATGTATGCTCCTGAAGCGTGGTTTGATATATATCCGCTTGAAAATGTAATTCTGCCGGAAATTAAAGAGAATGATATGGAGGATATTTCTAAATATGCCCAAAATGTGACCAGTCTTGAACACATTGAGCCACCCCACGACTGGATCCTTGAAAACGATCAGTGGAAGCCGCTGGTGCAATCCTATCTGGCCAGTGTAAGCTTTGTAGATCATCAGATAGGTAAAGTCATGGATGCTTTGGAAAAGAGTACTTATGCTGAGAATACTATCATCGTATTATTCAGCGATCATGGCTTTCACCTGGGGGAAAAGAGGATCTGGGCCAAGCAAACCCTATGGGAGGAAAGTACCAGGGTTCCTTTGATCTTTTCAGGTAAAAATATTCCAAAAGGAAAGGTTTGTAGCCGGCCTGTCCAGTTGCTGGATATTTATCCGACTTTGTTGGAATTATCAGATCTGAAGGTCAGTGATCAGCTGGAAGGTCATTCTCTCAAGCCCCTGATAGATGAACCCAATGCGGACTGGCCACATGTAGCAGTTAGCAGTTTTGGTCCCGGGAATTATGCCATCAGAACTGATCATTATCGATACATCAGATATCTCGATGGCTCTGAAGAATTCTACGATCACATCCACGATAAGAATGAATGGGACAACCGGATTGATAATCCTGAGCTTAAAGAACAAATCAATTGGCACCGGAGCTATGTTCCGGATCAGGCCCATCCGATTCTAGGAGCCGGATCCACCGGGCACAAAGCCTATCAATCCGCCAAAGACGTGATTGGAAAATAGGGAGTTTTTGAAATTTTTAAATTAAAAATCACAATGGCTTTGGGGGTAAATCCGAAAATCTCAGTTTATAGCACTGGACGACCTACTATTTTTTCATTTTATGACCGACTACCTTAAGCTTATCACCAGGGAGCTTTCCAACGAAATAAGTTTCGACGAGGCCCAAGAACTAAAGGACTGGGTAAGCAAGTCCAAAGAGAATGAACTTTTCTACAGAAGGTTTGGTGAATTGTGGCGAGCGTCAAAATACAAACCTTATGTAGAGAATCAGGAGGAAGTTTTCCAAAAGATCTCCCGGGAGTTGGGCTTGAAATACCCTGCACAGCATCAGGTATACCGTCCTCAGGTATCTTCCTGGTTTAAGTACTGGCGCTCAATTGCAGCATCCATCATCCTGTTGATCATTATAGGATCATCTTATTTCATGATACCTGAAGAAGAAAAGGTAATCGTTGAGGTGAACAAAACGATCATCAAGAGCACCCGAAGTGGAGGAAAGATGCTGGTAACTCTTCCGGATGGTAGCGTTGTAAAGCTCAATTCCGAGAGCTATATAGAATATCCTGAAAAATTCACTAAACAGCGACAGGTTAAGCTAGTAGGAGAAGCCTTCTTTGAGGTTTCCAGAGATACGCTCCGCCCTTTTATTATCAGCACGGGTGATATTCAGGTAAAAGTTTTAGGTACCTCTTTCAATGTAAAGGCATTTCCTTTCGAAGAGTCTATGTCGGTGGCAGTAGCTTCAGGTAAGGTACTTGTAGAGAAAAAGAATAAAGTGAATGAAGAGCAGGTAAGCACCCTGCTGCCTACGGAGATGGTCTCTGTAGATCATAAAACAGGAAAATTCCAAAAAAGTCATTTCGATCCTGACCTCCTGGCCTGGCGGGATGGAGTATTGGTCTTCAAAAAAGCATCTTTCCCGGAAATTGTCGAACAACTGGAGCGATGGTATGGAGTAGACATTATCGTAAAGAAAAGCACCCGAATTACCGATGGATTTACCGGGAGATATGAAAATGTCCCTTTAGAGGTAATCCTGGAAGGAATGAGCTTTGCCTCGGATTTCAATTTTCAGATAAATGGCGATACAGTAATTATCAATTAACCCAAGAAACTATGAATGATTCAAGCTAATCAAAAAATGGGCCTGTTGATCCTAAACGTTTGGAGGACGATCAGATAAGTCAGCAGGCCCTTTCCTAAGTAATGTTAACCTAGAAAATTTAAAATTATGCAATCAAAATTACTAAGACAACTGGTCATCATGTCCAGACATTTGTTACTTGTTATTTTATTACACGGAGTACTCTCCTGTGTTTTGGTCGCTTCCGATCTTCATGCACAATATAAGAGTAAGAGCATTGAAGAGATCTTTGTTACGCTTCAAATAGAAGATACAAGAGTCAGCACTGCTTTTAATATTTTAAGCAGGGAAACCGGATTTTCATTTGCCTTCAATGAAGAGCTAGTGGATCTCAGACAGCGCATTGATATTGATGTGACCAATGGATCACTCGGTGATGTGCTTCGAGAGATCTCCAGGACTACCAATTTAAGGTTTAAGCGGGTCAATGACAATATTCATGTTGCCTTACACACTGGTGAAATCACCAAGCCCATTGAAGAGATCCTTACTTATGAGCAGCAGTCAGTTTCCGGTAGGGTAGTTTCGTCAGAGGATGGGGAAGGACTTCCCGGTGTAAGCGTGACGATCAAAGGGAGTTCAAGCGGTACGGTGACTGATGTGAATGGAGCATATTCCTTACAGGTTCCTGAAGGCTCTGTATTGATTTTTAGTTTCGTAGGTTATGAGACTCGTGAGATCGCTGTAGGAGATCAATCAGAGATAAATGTCAGTATGAATACGGATATTCAGACACTGGAAGAATTGGTGGTTGTCGGATATGGTACTGTAAAGAAAAGTGACCTCACAGGGTCTGTGGCCAGTGTTAAGGCCAAAGACATCAATTCGTTTCCAACAACCAATATGATCCAGGCGCTTTCTGGTAGAGCACCCGGTGTTCAGGTTATACAAACCACTGGCGCACCTGGTGCAGGATTAAGTGTTCGTATCCGGGGCACAAACTCAATTCAGGGAGGAAACGAACCTCTTTATGTGATAGACGGATTTCCTTACTCGGGTAACCCAACCAATATTAACAATTCGGATATTGAAAGTATAGAAATACTTAAAGATGCCTCAGCGACTGCTATTTACGGATCCAGGGGTGCTAACGGTGTTGTATTGATCACAACAAAAAGCGGCAAAGCAGGGGAGACCAGAGTCGATTTTGAATCAAGTTATAGCGTACAAAGCCTGAGAAAGAAGCTTGAGTTAATGAATGGGGCGGAATATGCCGAAATGGCCAATCTACAGGCAACAAACGACAACATAACGCCTTATTTCACTCAGGCGGAGATCGATGCATTCGGGGAGGGCACTGACTGGCAGGATATCGTTTTTCAGGAAGCTCCCATCTGGTCGTCTTCATTGAATGTGAGCGGCGGAAATGATAAGACTAAATTTTCTATCGGGGGAAGTTTCTTCGGCCAGGATGGAATCGTAAAGGGGAGTGATTATGACAGGTACACTCTGAGAACAAATATTACTCACGACATCAGTAAAATGTTTAGTGTTTCATTAAACAATACGGCTACTTATTTGAAAACAGAGCGCCGGGACAGTGATGGAGGCACAAGAGGGGGCTCAATGATCAATGCCGCTGTGGGAGCTGCTCCCATTTCCAGACCTTACAATGACGACGGCACTTTAAATGTACTTGCTCAGGAATTTCCGTTTGTCCCGGTCGATATGATCAACCCACTGAATTTCATCAATGAGCAGACCAATGTTTTAAAAGCTAATGTCATCCTAACAAATCTGGCTTTCCTGTTTAAGCCCATTGAGGAAATTACGATCAAAATATCCGGGGGAATTGAAAACAGGGATGATCGAAGGGATGTATACACTTCAAGAGACTTTATCAACTCAGAGGGAAGTGCATCTGTGGGGACAAGTCAGTTCAGAAGCCTGCTCAGCGAAAACACTATCAGTTATAATAAAACATTTGGTGGCATCCATTCGCTTTCAGCAGTGGCCGGTTTTACATTTCAGGATTTTTTAAGTACTTCTCTGGGAGCAAGTGGTCAGGGCTTTTTGAGCGATGTATTTGAAACACATGATCTTGCCGCTGCAGCCACGCAGGGGATTGCCAATACTGGTTATTCATACTCTTCTATACTATCCTACCTGGGAAGAGTCAATTATGCCTTAAACGATAAGTACTTGTTTACGGTGAGTTTCAGGGCCGATGGATCTTCCAGGTATAGCGAAGGGAATAAATGGGGATATTTCCCATCAGGTGCTTTCGCATGGCGACTGTTTGAGGAGGATTTCTTTACAGCCGATAATATCTTTTCGGACCTGAAAGTGAGGACCAGCTGGGGGTTGACAGGTAGCCAGGCAATTGGTGCCTACTCTACACTCAACCTGTTGTCATCTGGTCTGGTCGTTTTGGATGATGCTCTATATAATACTTTTGCTCCATCAAACAGGCTTCCGGGTGATCTGAGGTGGGAAACTACAGAGCAAATAGATTTTGGAGCTGATTTTGGCTTTTTGAATAACAGGATTCTGGTTACTGCTGATTACTACATCAAAAACACCAGAGATCTACTCAATACTGTTACCCTTCCGTCGTCGACAGGCTATATTTCCACGATCAGGAATGTAGGGGCAGTTCGAAACAGTGGTGTTGAATTGGGGGTAGATGCCAAAATACTGACAGGTACATTTAAATGGGATATGAATGCCAATATTTCATTTAACAGGAATGAGGTCGTTAAGCTTCAGGATGGTGAAGATATTTTGGGCGGACGTGTTTCAGTGCTTGCAGTAAATGATGATGTTACCATCTTAAGAGAGGGCAGACCCATCGGGCAATTTTACGGATATGTGGAAGATGGTTATGACAGCAATGGTCAGATTGTGCTGAAAGACCTTGATGGGGATGGATCAATTACGGCTGAGGATAAAACTTATATCGGAGATCCTAATCCGGATTTTATCTACGGGATCAATTCCAATATGTCTTTTAAGAATTTTGAACTGACATTATTCTTCCAGGGGACCTATGGTAATGATATTTATAATGTAAGTTCAATACCAACAACAATCGATTACGGCCAGGGGCTTAACATGCCAAGAGAAGTCTACCTGGATCACTGGACCCCTGAAAATACCGATGCCAAATATCCATTAATTAGCAGGAATACGTCGGCTTATAATTCAGACCGATGGATTGAAGATGGTTCTTTTCTCAGGTTGAGGAATGTCGAGGTAGCTTATAATTTTCAAGTGAATAATATAAGCTGGTTGGAAAATGCTCAGGTTTATTTCAGTGGACAAAACCTGCTGACCATCACTCAGTATTCCTGGTGGGATCCGGAGGTAAATTCAAGAGGGGCAGGAACTTCTCGGGGTATCGATCATTTTACCTATCCAATTGCCAAGTCCTTTACTGTTGGGTTTAGGCTTGGATTTTAATTAAGAAAATCATTCACTCATTAAATATTAATGGAAATGGAAAATATTACTAGATTTTTTAAGGGGTTATCCTTATCAATTGATCATATAGTTATTCTTATACTGTTGGTTGGTTTGGTTTCCTGTGAGGACATATTAAATGAAGAGCCAAAAAATGTGGCGACTAGTCAGTTCTATCAAACGCCCGAAGAGATGCAAGCTGGTGTTTTTGCCATCTACAGTGCTTTGGGTGGTAACACGCGAGCTGAGTTGTATGCGGTGTTGGATTATCACTCCGAGTTTGTGTACGGAAGAGGTAGCAGGGCGAATTATAATGACTTTGCCGGATTGAATAGTGGTAATATCAATGTGGCTACTGGTCGGTGGAACATGCTGTATTCCGGGATAAGGAACGCCAATATCATCATAGCAAATGCGGGTAATGCAACAGATATTGATCCGGATGATCTGGATGCTTTTGTTGGTGAAGCTAAATTTCTGAGAGCTTGGGCATATTTTGACCTGGTAAGAAACTGGGCGGGTGTTCCCCTAAGGACTGATCAGAATATGGATGAACGGGATATTCCAAGGAGTACGGTTGCTGATGTTTATGACTTAATTTTGGATGATCTTCTTCAAGCGGAAAGTGCTTTGCCTGAAGACGCTGAAAACGTGGGCCGGGCTACTTCATATGCTGCCAAGACACTTCTGGCGGATGTTTACCTGACACTGGGGATGTATCCTGAAGCCAGGGACAAAGCGAATGAAGTCATTGCATCTGATAAATATAGCCTGGTACCGGTGGCGAGTTTTGAGGATTTTCAGTGGGATGTTTTCGGACCAACCATTGTGACTTCCTCCGAAGAAATTTTCTCAATAAAATGTACCAGATTGGATGGTTTTGGAAATTGGATGTTATTCATTACCAATCATCCAAGTACTGGAAATTTTAATTTTGGAGGAGCCTATGCCTCATACAGTGATGCAACCAATCCTTTCTATGTCAATTGGGATGATGGTGACATTAGAAAGGCTTTATGGGATAATATTGATTTTGGGTTAGGGCCAAATACACTTGTCAGTAAAAAGTTTATTGACCCGGAAGCAGCGAGTAGGGTTGGGGCTGGAAATGATATCCCGGTTTACCGATATCCCGACGCACTGCTGATATATGCCGAAGCATCCAGTCAGGCTAACGGAGGTCCAACCGCCGCTGGGATGGAGGCACTTAACAAGGTACACAGAAGGGCTTATGGTCATGACCCTAACACAACTTCAGTGGATGATTATGTCCTCGCAGATTATGATCAGGACAGCTTCCTGGATTTAGTACTGACCGAAAGAGCTTATGAATTTCAGATGGAAGGAAAGAGATGGCTGGATCTGAAGCGAACGGATAAGGCAGCGGAAACCATTCAAAATTCACTTGGTATTACCATCGCTGAGAAGCACTATTTATGGCCTATCCCGGCGAATGAGATTGAACTGAACAAGGCATTTACGGGAGAGAATCAGAATCCGGGTTACTGATTCGATGTGAAAATCAATGTCTGCCACCATTCAACTGGAACCGGTGGCAGACTTTAATAAAATTGGGAATTACGAATAATGAAGAAAATCGAAAGAAGGAAAGCCCTTAAGTCCATAGGGACATTGTCTCTCGGAGTAGCTGCGACCTCGCTTGCCAAAGGAGATGTGGTCAAAGAACCCTATAAGGTCTACGAAAAAACCATTGAAACGGATATTCTAGTAGTCGGTGGGGGAACTGCTGGGGTTATTGCAGCCATCCAGGCTGGTAGAGCAGGGGCCAGAACAGTTCTTCTTGAGAGCGGAAGTCAATTGGGAGGAACCACCACAACCGGAGGTGTTCGGTTTCCTGGCATATTTCACGCCTGGGGAGAGCAGATCATCAGTGGAATCGGCTGGGAGCTAGTCATGGATGCGGTTCAATTGAATGATGGTGTATTACCAAACTTTTCAATCATTCCGGACAATAAGACCATCAGTCACTGGAGACACCAGGTGACTGTGAATGGCCCCCTTTATGCCATGCTGGCTGAGGAAAAATGCATTGAAGCTGGAGTTGATATTCACTATTATGAGACACCCACTGAAATGATCTTTAAGAACGGAAAATGGAGTGTAAAATCAGTAGGTAAAGGTGTTTCTAACGAAATTGTTTGCAGTCAGGTCATTGACTGCTCAGGAAATGCTGCAGCAGCATCCATTGCCGGCTTCACCCTGTTGAGAGAAGAGGATACTCAGCCAGGATCGTTCATCTACAGGATTGGCGGTTATGATCTCGAATCACTTGACCTTACGAAGATCCCAAAACAATATCATGGGCGCCTAAGGCAAAACATGCTCATTAACGAAGATGTGAAGGTTGATACATCTGTAAATAAGTTTCCTCCCACAGTCCCTTATGGATATGTCTACGTTCCGGGAGCTGACTCCTCAACGGCAGAGCGGCATACCAAAGCCAACATTGAAGGAAGGGCTTCATTGTTAAAGCTGATCAGGGAACTGAGAACTTTCCCGGGATTAGAAGAATTAAAGCTTGTTGATGCTCAGCCGGAGACTGCTGTCAGAGAGACGTACCGCATTGATGGTTTGTACCGCGTTACAAAAGATGACTACGTATCAGGGAAGGTATTTGAAGATTCTCTTTCGTACTCTTTCTATCCAATCGATCTCCATCGCGACGGAAAATCCATTTACCAGGAATTCTTAAAACCAGGGATCGTGGCTACCATTCCATTGCGAGCTTTGATCCCGAAGAACAGCCAAAATTTTCTCGTGGCAGGACGTTGCCTGAGCAGTGACCGGCTGGCAAATTCAGCACTGAGGGTGCAGGCTTCCTGCATGGGGATGGGGCAATCTGCCGCCGCAGCTGCTGTACTGGCATGGAAAAACAATACTACACCAGCTAATGTATCAATCCCTGAATTAAAAAGGATGCTGGCTGAACATGGCGCTATCATACCCAAAGCCACATAAGATCGTATCTTTATAGATGATGATCAAAGCTGTTGCCATTTTGATAGTTGGGGTTGGACTGATCTATTCTTATAATACTGATGAGAACATACGGTATTTTCAGACGCCGACCATCTCATTAGAAGATACCTCGGACATCAGGAGGGAGCAGATCAATGACAGTATCTACCAGGTAACATCATCCGATGGTTCACCACTTTTTTATTTCACACAGCTAAACACAGGGGTTTGCTTCGACAATAAGTGCAGGCCGCTCAGCATTGACATATTCTGGAACATTACCGGTAGATATCTGGGATTTGAACTGCCTGACGAGGAGTTTCTTTCTAAAACAGATCATGAGCCGTTTACGAATGCGGAGTATCTGAAATTGGATAGTCTGCTGGCCAATCCCTTCCTGCCATTGGGAAATTATGCTTTTTACGATCTGGTTGATACGTCTTCCGCTGGAGATCCGGAAGTGGACGGAATATCCGGAGCTACCGCCCGGGACGTAAAGGATTACCTGGTTCCCGGAGCTGCTTACACTACCCACAAACTTTGGAATGTGATCCATGGACCGATTCAGTATGAAGTGATCAAAGCAACTGAAAATGAACTTAACGATAGCTTATTTATCAAAATCCTGAATAGTCCTGTTTCAGCAGACCGCATTTGGGCGGCAGAAAGAACGCATTTATTGGGCGAGTTGAGCACTCAAACAGTTGATACAATAGTCAGCTTCATCAAAGTACTAGACTATTCAGAATCTTATTTTATGCTTAAATCCATGAAAGCTGAACAGTTACATTCCGATTATCTGCAGTCAGGTCTTTTTCGGTTAATTGGCAAAATAGACTACGCTCTGGAGAATCAGATCTTTGATAAACTGAAAGAACCAGAGGAATTGAGTCCGTCTGTCCTTGAGATCACTGTTTCCAATTTAAGATCTTACAGCGATATGCAGCTTGTTAACGTGCTGAAGCTGCTTAAACACCAACAGGTCGGATCTCCGCAATTACGCAGTAAATTAGAAAAGTTGGCTATCACAAAGAATGCGTACATCAAAAACCAGATCGATGGATTCCTAAAACAGGGTACTAACTGACCTGTCTTTCTTTGTGCCTCAGAGCCTTCGTGGCAACATCCTAAGCCAGCACTTCCTTCACCACCTTCCCATGCACATCTGTCAACCGGAAATCTCTGCCCTGAAAATGATAGGTCAGCTTTTCATGGTCAAAACCCAGCTGATGCAAAATGGTAGCCTGCAGGTCGTGCACATGGACTCTTCCGCTGATCCCTGAAAAACCAATCTCGTCCGTCTCACCGTGAACATGCCCCTTTTTGATGCCACCCCCAGCCATCCACATGGTGAAGGCGTCTCCATTGTGGTCACGTCCTTTGAAATCTGCTCCGGATCGGGCTTCCATCATAGGTGTTCTGCCGAATTCTCCACCCCAGACGACAAGCGTCTCTTCTAACAGACCTCTTTGTTTCAGGTCCTGCAACAAAGCCGTCATCGGCTGATCAATCAATGTACAGGCCCTTTTCAATGCACCATCCACCCCATTGCCAGGTCCGGCTCCATGGGAGTCCCACCTTCTGTCAAAAAGCTGAATGAATCGAACACCTTTTTCCACCAGTCGTCTGGCCAGGAGGCAGTTGTTGGCAAAGGAATTTTCTCCGGGGTTAGTCTGATACATCTGATGCACCCATTCGGGTTCATCTTCAATATTCATCACCTCTGGTACGGCTGTTTGCATTCGGTACGCCAGCTCATATTGTGAGATGCGTGTCAGGATCTCAGGATCATTGGATTCCCTGTATTCCTGTTCGTTGATCCTGTTGATGGCCTCAATGGACTGTTTCCTCAGGGTTGAATTGATATTCCCTGGATTTGATAGATAAAGTACCGGGTCTCCTTTCGAACGACACTGTACTCCCTGGTGTACAGTGGGTAGAAAACCACTGCCATATACACTTTTGCCAGCACTGGGTTCACCGCCTGATACGAGCACAACAAACCCCGGGAGATCTTCATTTTCAGAACCCAGGCCATAAGTCACCCACGAACCCATGCTGGGTCTGCCTAATAAAGGTGAACCCGTGTGCATAAAGAGCTGCGCCGGGGCATGGTTGAACTCTTCCGTGTAACAGGCTTTCAGGAAGCTGACCTCATCCACCATGGTGGAGAAGTTGGGGAGGTAATCGGAAACATAAGCTCCGGACTCACCATGCTGCTGGAATTGTGCCTGAGAACCCAACATTTTGGGAACGCCTTGCAGAAACGCGAACTGCTTCCCTTCCATCAGCGATGGCGGACAGTCTTTTCCGTCCAGCTGATTCAATACCGGTTTATAGTCAAATAACTCCAGTTGTGAGGGTGCCCCGGCCATGTGAAGAAAAATGACATGTTTGGCTTTCGGCGCAAAATGGGGCAGTAATTTATCTAATGAACCAGCAGGGTCAGACGGGTTTGCAAAAAGATTTTGACCAGACAAACCAGCCAGAGCAGTCGCTCCCAGCCCTGACATACATTGCTTCAGGAAATGTCTGCGGGTATTGTACTTTGCCTGTTTTAAAAGTGCTTCCTCGAATACGTTTCCCATCATCACTAGTTTTTGGTCATAAATTCGTCCAGGTTCAGCAGTGCATTGGCTACAAGTGTCAGTGACTTCATCCTGACTTCATCCTTGATTGCAACCGGATGCACCAGCTTTTCTGACCGGTAATCTCTTTCAGCTTCTTCATAAAGTCCCACAAGCGTTTCCAGCCTGTCCGGATCGATCTGCCTGAACATGACGCGCTTGTATCCGGCCGATATACATGCCTCGATATTATCGGGATTGACCTCAGCCATAAAAGCCGCCAGGGACCGGGCGGCTTCAAAAAATGTCTCATCATTTAGAGAAGTAAGGGCCTGGAGTGGCGTATTGGTACGGATCCGTCTTGAGGTACACACATTCCTTGGTGTTGCATCAAATAGTGTGAGCATTGGATATGGGTTGGTCCTTTTTCCGAAAATGTAGAGTGAACGCCTGTATTGTTCAGATGTTTCATCTGTTTTCCACCTGCTCCATCCATCACTGGCAACATCCGGTCGGGGTGGCATGATGCTGGGTCCATACATCTCAGTATTTATTAATCCGCTTACCGAGAGCACCTGGTCACGGAGCTGCTCTATGCTGAGTCTGATCCTTGGACCTCTTGAGATCAATCGATTGTACGGATCCTTTTGGATCTTATCCTCCGTGGAACCGGAGCTTTGCCTGTAAGCGGAGGACATCACCATTTGTTTGAGCAGGGTCTTGACGCTCCAGTCATACTCTTCCGTAAACTGTACGGCCAGCCAGTCGAGTAATTCAGGGTGTGAGGGTGGAGTACCCTGCGAGCCAAATTCTTCCATGGTTTCGATGATGCCATAGCCAAAGATCTTTTCCCAGAACCTGTTCACAGCCACCCGCGCAGTCAGTGGGTTTTCAGGACTTACCAGCCATTGGGCAAAGCCCAGGCGATTATTCGGATAATCCGGTGGAAGCTCCCCGAATATTTCAGGGATGTCTGGGTTCACTTCTTCTCCCGGTGTCAGCCAGTTGCCCCGCTCAAACACGCGGGTGGTCCGACTTTTTTCAGGGGGCAATTCCCGAAGGATCGGTGTGGTGATAAAAGGTACAGCATCCAGGGCATCGAGTGTATTTTGAAAGGCCAGGTTATACTTATCCTTTTTCGGATTTTGTTCCCGGTAGTAGATCCAGTCCAGATGGAAGAGGTGCTGGTTGAGGTCTTTGTTTTTCCTGAAAACGTAGTAGACGTCATGAACCCCGTCGACCGGTTGAATTTTAGCTTTGAAAGTTTCCCATTTGTCCGGCTCCGGTTTTGTACCTGCCCATCGATCCCACTGGCCGGTGGTTGTTACTTCGGTTTGCCCGATCAAAGGCCCGTTGACGCCATCTAACCTCACATCGATAAATCCACCGGAGATGGCTGTCGCACAATAAAAGTCAATGGATTCAATCGCATTGAGGTCCACATCCTCAAACATGATCCAGGAGCTGTCCTGAACCTGCCAGATCACATCCTGATCCGGTGATAGCAATTCGATCAGCTTACTGGAATTATGAAATTCTTCGGCCTGGATCTTCCGGTACCCAAGATCAAATAAGAGCTCTTCTCTCCTTTCGTGCAAAAATTTCGCATCGGAAATAACCGCTGGATCACGATCGGCCACTTTGTTTTCCACCCACGTAATGATTTCAGTCAGTTTTTCTCTTTCTTCAGGCTCGTAAGTAAAAAGCTTTGGCTGTTCGTTGTAGATGTCTCTGTCTACCTGGTTATTGAAATAGGCCATGAGTTCATAGAAATCTTCATGCCTGAATGGATCGTATGGATGGCTGTGGCATTGTACGCATGCCATCGTGGTGCTTTGCCAGACCTCGAAGGTGGTCCCCACACGCTCGATGACCGAAGCTACACGGAATTCTTCATTGTCAGTACCGCCCTCATCATTGGCCATGCTGTTTCTGTGAAAGGCTGTGGCGATCAGCTGATCCATGTCCGGGTCCGGTAGGAGATCCCCGGCCAACTGTTCAATAGTAAACTGATCAAAAGGCATATCGTCATTGAATGCCTGTATCACATAGTCGCGATACTTCCAGATGCTGCGATTCAGGTCCTTTTCATAGCCCTTGGTATCGGCATACCTGGCCAGATCGAGCCACATGCTGGCCCATTTTTCACCAAAGTGGGGAGATTGAAGCAGCCTGTCAACCAGTTTTTCATAAGCATCCTCGCCTGAATCTTTCAGGAAATTATCGGCTTCTTCCGGGGTGGGAGGTAAACCGATCAGGTCAAGATACAACCTTCTCAGTAGTACTTCTTTCCTGGCTTCCGGTGCAAAGGAAAGGCCTTGTGCATTAAGTTTTGAAACAATAAACCTGTCAATATCATTATTTACCGGTTCATCGACTGCCGGCGGGACAATATCTTTTTTTGGAGGGATAAAGGCCCAGTGCTTTTCCCATTCCGCGCCCTGATCGATCCAGGCCTCAAGGAGTTCAATTTCTGATTCGGTTAAGGGATCAGCCTCAAATGGCATCCGAAGCTCAGGATCATGATGTTTGATCCGCTTGATCAGCTCGGAATTTTTCGGATCACCGGGTATGATGGCGGGAATGCCTGAGTCCGTCTCGCCCAGCGCCTCCTCCCGGAAGAGAAAGCTCAAGCCACCTGCTTTTTTCACTCCCCCATGGCAGTTGATGCATTTGGCATTGATGATAGGGCGGATGTGCTCATTGTAGCTGATCTCTTTTTCCTGCATGCAACCATACTGCAGCAGGATCAATACCAAAAAAACTCCGAATAAACAGTAGTTACGTAGTTTCATTACCATTGGCCGGATGTTAAGCATTTTCAAAGATAATATTTGGTCAGTAAGATATAAATGATCAATTTGTTTAAAAATTTAAACTATTTGACACTTTGGAAGATTCCTACAAGTACCTTTCGGATTTAAATGATTACCTGGGCCTCAGAGTGATTACCTGTGGTTATCAGCATGTCAGCGTAGGTGAAGAGTATCCGAAAAATGACCATCCGCAAAGCCATGTGCTGGATTGGGAACAGGGAAGAAAATTAAGGGGGTGTTATATCCTATATATTCCTACCGGGAGGGGTATCATAGAAACGGAGCACATGAAGAAAAACATACTTCCCGGAGACGTAATCAAGCTGTTTCCCGATGAATGGCACAGATACCGTCCGGATCCGCAGGTTGGGTGGGAAGAATACTGGATCGGTTTTGAAGGAAAAGCCTACGATGAATATCTGTCAAAAAACCTTTTTGAGGAGGCCAGGACATCCATTATCAATATTGGTCATCATGATGACTTCATCAATTTGTTTAACCAGGCGATCACGATCAGCAAGAAGTATTCCGGGGGTTTTACAAAACTGTTGACAGGAATTATCTTCCAGCTGGTGGGATACCTTGACACCCCATCTCATCATCCTATTCCGGGCAAGAAAGGTGATTATGTGTTTGAAATAGCCCTGAGTAAGGTACGGCAGGAGTTGAAGGAAGGGATTGATTTTCATCAGGTAGCGCAGCAATCGGGTATGAGCTACAGCCATTTCAGGAAGTTATTCAAATCAAAGACCGGACTTTCACCACAGGATTTCCTCATCAACGAAAGACTTGAATATGCCAAAAGGCTTTTGAAATCCAGTGATCTGAATATCCGGGAGATCGCCATCAAATGCGGCTTCAATTCCATTTATTATTTTTCAAGATTATTTAAAGAAAGAGTGGGGCAGGCGCCGAAATATTATCGGGGATAGCGCGTTCGGATCTCCGGCAAACTATGGGATTAGTTCAAAAAAGTTCTCTCATTAAAGAATAATATGATCATTTTAATAACTTCAAGGCTTTCTTTACGTCAATAGTATAGGTCACACGAATTTAAAATTTATGAATGCAGTAATTTCCACTAAAGAAATCAAGAAAGAATATGTGATGGGTGCTGAAACGATCAGGGCGCTGAAATCCATCAGTATCCAGATCAACCGGGGCGAATACGTTGCATTCATGGGACCTTCGGGTTCGGGAAAATCCACGCTGATGAACATCATTGGTTGCCTGGACACTCCGACCGCAGGACAATACGTGCTTAACGGAAAGGATGTAAGTGATCTGACTGAAAACGAGCTGGCAGAGATCAGAAATAAGGAAATTGGTTTTGTGTTTCAAACCTTTAATCTGCTGCCCAGAGCTTCATCGCTTGAAAACGTTTCGCTGCCTTTGGTGTATGCCGGGTATGGGAAAGAAGAGAGGGATGAAAAAGCCCTCGCAACGCTGGCGGGTGTCGGCCTGGCCGAAAGAGCCTATCACAAACCCAATGAGCTATCCGGTGGCCAGCGTCAACGTGTGGCTATTGCCCGGGCTCTCGTCAATGACCCGAGTATCATCCTGGCGGATGAGCCTACCGGAAACCTCGACTCCAAGACCTCCTACAGCATCATGGACCTTTTCGCCGAGCTGCATGACAAAGGGAATACCATCATCATGGTGACACATGAGGAGGATATTGCTGAATATGCACACCGGATCATCAGATTGCGTGACGGTCTGATAGAATCGGATGAGGTGAATAAGCATATCAGGAAGGTAGAGCCGGTGGCATGAGTATAAAAGTTTATACGAAGACCGGTGACAAAGGCAGTACCTCCCTCTTTGGCGGGACCAAAGTCGATAAGGGGCATGTACGCATTGAAGCCTACGGCAATGTGGATGAACTCAATGCTTTCATTGGCTTGCTTAGAGACCAGACCGGCATCCCAGAGGACATATCTGGTCAACTGTATGAGATCCAGAAAAAACTATTTTCAGTAGGCACCCTTCTGGCCACGGAAAAATCGCCCAAAGGCTTTGTGTTACCTACCATTAAAAAGCAGGACATTCAATGGCTTGAAGATTTAATGGATAAGTTTTCCGAAGATCTGCCAGAATTGAAAAATTTTATTCTTCCGGGTGGTCATCCAATCGTATCTTTGTGTCATGTTTGCCGGACCGTATGCCGCAGAACTGAGCGTGGAATCGTAAGATTGTCGCTGGAAAGTGAATTAGATGAAAATCTTTTACCTTTCATCAACAGACTTTCGGATTATTTCTTTGTTTTGGGGCGAAAACTAACACAGCAGTTAAAAGCTGAGGAGATTACCTGGCAGCAATAAAAGAATTAAATTTTGTGGAGATGGTGGATACAATGGACATCAGAATTGAGCGGATCAAGAAATCCAAACTAAGTCAGTTCGACCTGGAGAACCCGGTTTTTGGAAAAGTATATTCGGATCATATGTTTATTGCGGACTATGCAGATGGTGAATGGAAAGATCTCAGGATCATTCCGTTTGGCGACCTGCAGATCAGTCCTGCAAATACGACCCTTCATTACGCTTCTACCATCTTTGAAGGCCTCAAAGCCTACAGGGACAAAAATGGAGATATCCTCGTTTTCCGTCCGGATGCCAATGCAAAAAGGATGATCAAAAGTGCGGAAAGGATGTGCATGCCTCCGGTACCGGAATCGCTTTTTATGCAAAGCATGACAGAGCTGCTGAAGCTGGATAAGGACTGGGTTCCCAGTGCTCCGGGCACCTCGCTTTACATCAGGCCTTTCCAGATGGCCATGGATCCCTATATCGGGATCAAGCCCTCTCAGACCTATAGCTTTTTTATTATCACCGGACCTGTGGGAGCTTATTACAGCCAACCTGTGAAGGTAAAAGTTGAGAAACATTATACCCGCGCAGCTGCCGGGGGTACCGGTTTCGCCAAAACCGGTGGAAACTATGCTGCCGCTCTTTATCCTGCGGTCAAGGCACAAAAGGAAGGATTTGATCAATTGATCTGGACCGATGCCAAGACCCATGAGTATGTGGAAGAATCCGGTACGATGAATTTGCTGTTTGTGATCGATGATGTGCTGATCACCGCCCCCACGGGGGATACGATCTTGAATGGGATCACCCGTGATAGCATTCTGACGCTTGCCCGGGATGAAGGCATTAAAGTGGAGGAAAGAAGGATTTCCATCAAAGAGATCATCACAGCCATTGAAAAAGGAAAGCTTCAGGAAGCATTTGGCGCAGGTACAGCTGCTACAGTGGCACACATCAAGATGCTTCACAACGATGGTGTTGATTACGAACTACCTCCCGTTGAAACCAGAAAATATTCCAATCACTTTCTCGACCTGCTCAACAAGATCCGTTATGGTGAAATGGAAGATAAACATGGCTGGATTCACAGAATTTAACTGATGACGCTCGAAGAAGCCACTGTAAAGGTTGCCAGAATGGCGGAAGTTCACGGAGGAAAATTCGGGGCGAAGGCCAACTTCTCCTTCAAGGAAGGAGGGATGATCCACTTGGATGATTCGGTCTCTCCGGCAAAAGTCTCGAATGAAGATGCTGATGCTTCCTGTACCGTGGTGATCTCACTGGAAAATTTTGATAAGATGCTCTCCGGTGATCTAAATCCTATGATGGCCTTCATGAGCGGAAAGATGAAGATTGATGGAGATAAAGGGGTGGCAATGAAGCTGGCTTCATTGTTTTAACAATTCGTCCTTAAAAATATACCTTTCAAAGAGCATAAAGACTGCAATGGCGATGCTCACCCCGATCAATGAGCCTGCCAGGACATCCCTAAGAAAGTGCTGCAGGAGGTAGATCCTGGAAACAGCAACAAAAATCGCGCTGAAGAGTAAAGCCAGAGAAAGTAACTTGTTTTTCCGGAAAACAATGGCGAAAAAAGTCGCGACCGCAAAAGCTGTGATGGTATGACCGGAAGGGAATGAAAAGCTTTCATGATGATTTACGCCTTCAATGAGATTAAGGTCGGCGATCCCTCTGAAATATTTCACCGGTCTGGGTATATCACTAAAGAACAATCTTTTCAGACCCTGTGCAAAGATGAATTGGGCGACGGCCAGTGCTAAAAATATGACTGCGAGCCGCCAGCGCCAGAAGATCAGTCCGAGCGTCAAAATTCCTACGAAAATGCCGTCACCCAGATGGGTCCAGTACATGAAGAAAGTATCCAGATAAGGTCTTCTGAAAAAATTAAGTACAAGCACTTCATCGCCATGGCCAATGAAGGACCACAGGATCAGGGAGGCGAGGAAAATCCCCAGATAGGGGATCAGGTAATAGTTTCTGTTTGGCATTACCGCAATATATAGATCTTACCATAACCGTTTTTAAATGCCCGGTCTGCAGTAGTGAACCTGTGACGCAGCGATTCGCCCTGCTGACGAACAAAAACACGATACAGATATACCCCGTTGGCCAACAGATCACCGTATTCGTCCCTTCCGTCCCAGGCATATTCAGTGATATTGTTCCCGATCCTGATGGGGCCGATCTCTTCGTGATTGATTTCCTTGACCACCCTGCCGGAGATCGTCATGATTTGGATCTTGATCTCATCGGGGATGGTGCCACCAGTCAAAGTGAAAACAAAGCGTGTGTTTGTAGAGAATGGATTGGGATAGGGGTAAAAGTGTGTGATAGTGCTCTCATTGATTACTTCAAAGGAGATTTCATAATCATTGTCCCCGGAGCTGTTTCCGCTTTCATCCTCGGCAGAAACCCTCAGGTTGTAAATACCATCCTCCAGCGGCCCGGGCTGAAAATTCATTTCAAAGTCCTGATCCTGGGTTTCAGGAGTAAAGCTGATCGCCGGATCAGTATAATTGATGCGCTCGAACTGGCATCCGTCACATGGGCGCTGAAGGAATATGTCAACACCCAGCGTGTCATGGTTGAGTAAGTAAGGATTTTCATCTTTCAGGGTGATATGGATGTTGGGATTAGGAGACACGATATCTCCATCAAGGATAAAAGTCCCGTCGATGGTGACATTCAGGATCGGGTTTGATTCATCACGATCCACACGGATGGCCGGGGAAAGGCTGAAGAAATTGTTCACACCGAGCAATTCATTTTCTGCAGGATTTACCTGGACACTAAGGTTGTTTTCCCCGGTCTTTCCGATCGTGGGATAGACGATTTCAAAAGAGGTCGTGTCTCCCGCCTGCGGAGCACCAATATTGAAGGTCTGATTGAAAGTCTGGGAGATATCAAGATTGAGAAGAGAGGCTGTTACCTCCAGGCTGTCTGTGAAATCTTCTGGCGAAATGTTGATAAAGCGATAGGCTGAACTGAATGCCTGACCTTCCTGAAGCTCGAGCAATTCCTGATTTTCTGATTGCAGAAATCCCTCGGGCGGAAGAGCATAGTCTACTACCAGAGCCTTGACCTGCGGAGGGTCCAGGTCCACGATGTCACTGAAAGAAATATTAAGTTTTACGAAGGGATATGTCCCTGCATCGACAGCACTGATATCGCTGGAAGAGAGGCGGGCATTGCTGAATAAAGGCGTTTCAATTCCATCCCTGTCAATACCAATGATGTCAAGGCTGAAATTATCGTTGGCATTGTCCTCTACCCGGTAAAAGAGCTCTGTCCATGCCCTGGCAGGTCCGATCCTCCGGGTAGAGATCGAACCGCTTGTCGACCTGAAAGTCACCTCCCCGGACAGTGTGAGTTGTTGCTCCGTAGGCGGTTCGGCCGACCCATCGTCGACCAACTCGATAGCTTCTCCCGGTGAGGCTCCTTTTCTTCCCAGGAAGATCACAGCCTGGCCATCGACTAGCGATGAAAGGGTACTGCTTTGAATACCAATGCTGTTTAATGAGGAGATCAGCTGTGCGTCCCAGGCCGAATAGGCCACCGAATCAAATGAAAAAAGCAGTACATGATCTTCCGGTTTCATCAGTCCAATGAGTGAATCCAGGTACCTGTTGGGGCCTAAGATATCATTGGACGTAAGATTATGGACTACCTGTGGCACCCGCCCGCAGATCAGTGGATTAAAAACGTCGCTACTCTGGAAACTGATGGGTCGATAGGGTTGACCGGTCGCTCTGTCAATGAAAATAGCATTGATAGTGTTCACCCGGCAGACGGGGTCAGTGGGGTTTTCCGTGATCATATAGTTCACGTTGCCCACCACAGCCTGGTAGTCTTCATATTGATTAGGATGATCTTTTCCATGCGTGGAAATTTGATAATCATTTTGGTCCTCAAGGAAACTCCACAATCCTGTGGCGGCATCGTATGAAATCCCGGATGTAACGTTACCTGAAAACTGTTCCGGATCGACCTGTCCCCAACCGTACTGAATACCCTCTATCATAGAAAAGGAGGAGTTGACCCAAAGGGTGTCGTCTTGTTCTATCGGATTGGTTAGCCGGGTTCTCCAGTAAATGGTAGTTGAATCCGGGATCCCGGTGAAGTCCTGAATATGCTGGAACAACGAAGATCCCGCAAGCTGAACAGTGGTTTTAAACCCACTCGAAAAGTTCTGCAATGTATCATATTCCAGGGTATAGGAACTTGTCGCTGCGTTTAAGTCTGAGGGCTGAAAGATGAAGGTGACGTGTCTTTCCGACTGAACGCCCAAATCAATGGGATAAATGTTGATGGTGCTGCCGCTGGTAATGAATAACTCAAAAGTTGACTGGTTATTGGTTTCATTGAGCTCGTCAACGTCATTATCAGGGTCGATAATGAAGGTGAACTGATTGTTTCCATCCACCTTTTGGGAGGGATCATTTTCAATGAAAAACTGCAGGGTATCCTGATAATTCACTGAAGGGGTATTTACTCTTGAAGTGACGATCTCGCCATCGGGCAATGTCCTCCGGATCTCGATGGCTATGGAATCTAATACTGATTTGCCGTAATTCTTCACCACGAGGTTGATCATAAATCCATTCTGACTGGCCAGGATCTGGCTTCCGCTGACCGGCTCGGCAAAGGTTTGATTCGGGTCAGCTTCAAAATCAGGTTGATTGGCTCCGAATACTTTAATGGCGGGGTCTCCCAACACGGTGATCAGGTTTACCTGGGCCAGATTGGTTGGGCTGGTACCGTATAAGTCAAAATACCTTGTACCTGCGGAAGAAATGATCGCTCCCAGGCTCCTTCCGAATTCCTCTTCTTTGGTAAAGGCTTCCTGGTAGAAAAGATCAGAAAAACGTTTCAGGTTATTTGAAAAGGAAAAGTCTGCATGAGCGACGAACCCCAGGGCTCCTTTGCCTGGTGCATTGACCCAGGGTTCGCCAAAGGAGCTGGCCACACTGAAGATCTCACCGGCATTGCACCCATTCACTAACAGGACCGGATACTTACCGGCATTATCGTGATCCTCTACATTGCCGATCTCGATGTCGGTACTCTGCGAGGAGCTGTGTCCAAAAAGGGTGACCATATTCAGGCCATTATTGATCTCTGTCCGGATATCAATGGGTTCTGTCGGTGCTGTCGTGTTTTTTCTCCGGATCCGGGCATTCCCCCCTAAAAACAATCCCTCGGCAAACCGCTCAAAGTCTTCTACATAATTTGAAAATACCTGTTGTTCAAAACTGTTCACACCACCACTTAAAAGAATTTGGTTTTTTCTCCACAGCTGATTGTAGGGTAGCGCCTCCATTTCTTTCACTTTGTCCAGATAGGATTTCACATCTTCCGGATCATAAGCATTTAGTCGGCCCACACCGAATGCCGGATCGTCGCTGGTGCCAATAGCCTTGATGGTATAAAGCAGGTCAGAGCCCGGGGATCCGAAGGCGGGCACATAATTGACGAGTGAGGAGGTCTGACGGTAATACCCAAAATTGGTAGCCAGTCCACGCCCTACAATGAATAAATATTCAGGGTCCGCGACGGTGAGGGCATGCGCCACAAAATTACGTATGGCCAGTGGTGTTGGATCCCCAAAGCCATACTGGTCAAAGATCTCATCAACTGTGGCCAAAGTCACCTGATGACTGCCTCCCTGAACACCCTCCCGATAATTTTTGTAAGCCATCAATGGATCATTGCCGTCACTGGCAGGCGCATGGAACCGATCATGGCTGACCAGCAAAAAGTCTGAATTGGCAGGGTTTATCTGTTCCATATTTACTGGACGAATAGAGGCAACACTCTTTGTGCTGGTGAAAGCATAGAACGCACGGGGAATGGAAGGATCGTCAACAATGAACTCGAAACGGTCCGGCAAGGACTGACTTTTGTGATTCTTCTCGGAGAAGAGGGATCCGTAATTTCGAAAACCCTTGTTCCGGCGGCATTTGTCGTTGGCACCACCAGGTAAGATCGTGATTGAGTGCTTATGCGCTGGTGAAGAACCTTATTTTCATCCGGGGCCATATTGAATTCCTGAGGTGAAATGATCCTGATGTAGGCGATGGAAACCCTGTCGGCCTGTCCGGGATTTCCCAGGGCTGTAGCCCGTATCGTGAGTGATCCGTCCGGCGCCACATCCGACCATAGAAGATCACCGGAATATACGGTCTGAGTCCAGCCCTCAAACTGTACGGTATCAACAGCACGCAAACCGGCTGCAGCAGGTCCGGCGCTGATGCGAGTAATGTGAGTCAGAGAGTTTCCGCCAATCAGTCCGATCTCGATCTTTGGCGGAGGGCCGGTGTTGTCGATCAGTCCCAGACTGAAATCAAAGGTCTGACTCTGATTTTTGGTAAAGAAGCTGCCCGTCCAGCCCTCGCCCTCCACGTATTCGCCTGAGCTTAGCTCCGAATTGAATCCAAATTTCAGTCCGGGAGAATAAACGTTGGTTTGTAAGCGGATAATTTCATTGAGATGCCAGGGCTCCGGAAGATTTCCCTGTGTGTCGCCTAAAGAGGATACACCCATGGATTTCCCGGTTTCGGCAGGATCATTAGGATTATAGGTCAAGAAATAGGAGGCCGTATCAGTAAACAGGTTGTAGTACTGGTGAAGCTGATCGGAAGGATCCGGGTAAAGTAAAGAATCTGATTTTCCGTCGTTGGCTTCCCCGTAAAATTCTAAATAGTCAAGTAACCCTGACATTAAGGGCTCTTTATGTACTGCGATCTCCTTCCCTCTCCTAAAAATTTTATATCTGTTTGCTCCGATCTCAGAAATAGGTACCCCGGCCTGCTGTAGCTCAGCAGCATTGATCCTGTAGACTCCGTTCTCAGCAATTTTGATCTTGTAATATGGCTGATTGAACCTGATCCACTCATTGCCAAAAGGCTGGGCCCAGAGTACATGGGAGCAACAAATAAATAGACCCATCAGAATGCTATTCCTCATCGGCACCGGAAAAGAAATCAACCTTCAAAGAAAAAACATTGGAATACAGGCCTGCTGACTGATCTCCGATATCCGTAAGGGCATAGTCAATGGATACTTCCCCCAGCCTGATGCCAATGCCTGCATTGGGTTGGAATGTCCAGTATTTGGAGCGGTCGAATCTTTCGATCTGCTGAAACTGGTTGATCCCGCCACGCAAAAAGGCAATATTTTTAAAACCGATCTCCAGCCCAAACATCGGGTCCATCGAGGTAAGGTTGGTTCTCAGCAAAGTATTCCTCTTCCCGTCAAACGTCCACACCGCATCGAGGGTAGTGAGTACATTGAAAGCATCATTGATCCGGATGTTCCTGGAAATTCCTGCAAGGAGCCGCGGCAAAGAGATCTCCAGAGTGTTTTCCGGTATTTGATTTCCGGTAAGCTGATAGACCTGGGCCACCTCTTCGGCATTGTGGCTCCAGGCATTGAAAGTGCCGAAAACATCTTTGGCCACCAGCCCGAAGTTCCATTTTCCTATCGACTTCTGAGCTGAAAGATCCACACCAAACCCCCAGGATGTAGCAAATTTTCCTACCATCCGATGTAATACCTTCACATTACCACCGGTCTTTAATCCCCCCAGAAACGGTAGCTCACGGGCATAGGAGACAAAAAAGCCATAATCCGAAGCTGAGAAAAACTGAACATTGTTGTAATTGATGGCACCTGTGGGATCAAAAAGAAACCTTGTATCGGCAATGTCATCCACAGAAAATCTGAGAGCGCTGATCCCGATACTGCTTTTTTCATCCAGGATCCTGGCATACCCAATGAAGTCATAATTGGCGATCCCCGCAAAATAGGCTGCATGCATAAGCTCCAGCTGATGATCAGCTTCCATATCCAGCAGACCTGCTGGATTCCAGTATACAGCCGATACATCATTTACATGGCTGGTCATGCTCAGCCCCATGGCAAAAGCCCGAGCATCAATCCCGATGTTCAGGTATTCATTGCTGTACTTAGGTGTATTGTCCTGAGCCGGGAGCAGAATGGAGATGTTGAGTAAAAGGAAATATATGACTGACCTCATGCAAAATGATCTTGATGCAAGATAATTAGCGTCATTCTTAACTGAAAAAGTTTCAAAGTGATAAATGGTCCGGAATGTCTCTATTGACTTAAAAATATAAAAATACAAATATGATATATAACAAAATAAAGAACTTTGATGCATCTTTAAAAATTTTCATATAGTACTTGGCCATACATAGTACCTTTCCGTATATAGTAAAGGAACCTAAAGGTCAAAAAGGTAGAAACAATGGACATGAACTTACAGAATGCACAAGTTCAAATGCGGAAAGGAATCTTAGAGTTCTGCATTCTGAACATTATCTCGAGAGGGGAAGTATATGCTTCGGACATGCTCGAGGAACTTACTTCTGCAAAGATCATGGTGGTAGAAGGGACACTTTACCCTTTACTGACACGATTGAGGAAGGCAGGACTGGTCGACTACAAATGGGTAGAATCTACCAGCGGGCCTCCGAGAAAGTATTACACGTTGACGGAGACCGGGGAGGAATTCAGAAAAGGACTCAACAGTACATGGGAGGAACTCCAGTCTTCAACGCAGAAGATCATTTCCGCAAATAAGAAAACTGCAAAAACTTCAAAAAAATAAAAGGATTTCAATCATGGAAAACTCAAAAAACAAACACATCATGGATGGTTCAAGGATAGACCTGAACAGACATCAGCGAATTGGACACTATTTTGGTAACGCTCCGCTTTGGGAAAGATTAAAACCTGTTGCAGTGAGAGGTTCCAGATCAAGATTCCTTACTTATTAAGATAAGTATAGAAACCATGCAAAGGCACCAACTAAATATTTCCGGGTGTTTCGCAAAGAAAATATCACTTGCATGTCGGGGGAAATGGACACCTCCGGCATGTAACTTTATTGAAAAAA
The DNA here is from genome assembly GCA_965243485.1 of Cyclobacteriaceae bacterium. Classification (GTDB taxonomy): domain Bacteria; phylum Bacteroidota; class Bacteroidia; order Cytophagales; family Cyclobacteriaceae; genus UBA7330. Next base: position 1,752,744 of record CBDEVP010000001.1, read on the forward strand.
GATGCTTTGATAATAAAAATGAGCATGAAGAGGAATACCAACATGAATACAGCTCAAGCGAATTCTTCCGCTAAGGCGGGATGACCTTTAAAAAACAGACTATAAAGAAATGAAAAAGACAATCAGTATTAATATTGGCGGGATCATCTTCCACATTGAAGAAGAGGGCTTTGAAAAGCTGAAGAGCTATCTCGATTCGGTCAATAAATACTTTTCCACTTTTGAGGATAGCAAAGAGATCATCTCTGATATTGAAGGCAGGATCGCCGAGATCTTCCTGAAGAAGTTGTCGGCAAGTCGCCAGACGATCAATATTGAGGATGTGAACGATTTGATCACCACTATGGGTACGACCCAGGATTTTGATGCGACGCTCGAAGCGGAAGAAGTACAGAAAGAGGAGACGCCAAAAGCCAGGACCGCTCCCACGGGTGAGAAAGGTAAGACCACAAAAAGGCTCTATCGTGATACCAGAAGAAGGATTCTCGGAGGCGTTTCGGCCGGTATTGCCCACTATTTTGGCATCGATCCGCTATGGATACGGTTGCTCTTCATCGCGCTCTTTATCAATGTCTTCTTTACCGGGATCTCCGGGGTTACGCTGCTGGCATACATCATTCTTTGGATCGTATTGCCTTCCAACAGTGAACTTGAAGAGGACACCAGGATCAAGAAGCTTTTCAGGAATCCCGACTCACGCGTATTGGGGGGTGTAGCCGGCGGGATTGCCTCCTATTTTGGCATTGATGTATCTGTGGTAAGGCTGATCTTTGTGTTGTCGATCTTTCTGGGGGGTGCGGGTATCCTGATCTACATTATCCTATGGATCATTACTCCTGAAGCACGGACCATCACCGAGAAGGTGCAGATGGAGGGTGAGCCTGTTACCTTACGGACCATCGAAGACACCGTAAAGAAGAACCTCCGGGTAAAGGAAGGAGAAGAAGGACCGCTTGTAAAGATCCTTTTATTCCCGTTCAGGTTGATTGCCCTGGTGCTGAATGCCCTGGCCAAGATCCTTGGTCCACTGATGAAATTTTTGGTGGATGCCATCAGGATCCTGTTTGGAGCAATCCTCAGCCTCAACGGACTTTTCTTTATGATCGTTTTCACCGGACTGTTGCTGACAATCTATGGCATCGGAGGCATGGCCAACCTATACCAGATGGGTGAGATCCCGGTGGACCTGATCAGGTATTCATTAGACCCGCTGGTGATCTTCAGCGTGTGGGGGTTCAATGTGATCACAGCATTAGGATTTTTTCTTATCGGGCTCTCAATTATCCTTAAACGGAAAGTTGTGAATGCCTACGTTGGCTGGTCGTTATTTGCCTTGTGGATTGTATCCATAGTATTGATATCCTTTTCACTCCCAGGATACATCAGCGAATTCAGATCCAGCAGCAGTCATAAGGAAGAAGTCATATTTCCGGTGGTGGAAGATGAGATCCCGGTGCTGAAACTCAGTGGAGAGCCTTCCTATGGCCCCAATCTGGTCGAGCTGAGACTGAGAAGTCATGCCGACAGTGTTTACAAACTGGTTCTGGACATTGAAAGCCGGGGATCAAGCAGAGATGCATCCATTGAAAATGCCAGAAGTGTAGATTACAAAGTTGTGAAAGAAGGAGGGGAGATCCTTTTCGATCCGAAGCCGGTATTTCCTGAGGGAACAAAATTCAGGTTTCAGCATGTGAGTGCTACACTTTTTATTCCTGAGGGACAATCTTTCAGGATGGACAGGGGGCTTTCCCGGATCTTGAAAAGCACCCTGACCCCCGCCGGATACCGGTCGTCTCAGATGGAAGATAATGACTGGGCCTTCGATGGATCCGGGCTGCAGTGTCTCACCTGTCCGGTAGATGAAAGCACCATGTCCGATGATGAACCAGTGGATTATGGAGATCAACTTTCCTATCCTTTTGAAGGGTTCAACGAAGTCAAGGTGGCTTCCCTGATGGATATTGACATCAGAAAAGGAACCGAATATAAGGTGACTGTCTACGGGGATGACGATGACCTTGATGATGTCTACCTCAACCAGGTTGGCGATGCCCTGGAGATAAAATTCAAAGAGGATGCCTGGGAATGGTGGAATGATGATCACCGGGAAGTCAAAGTACGGATTTTTATGCCGGAGTTGGAATACCTTGAGCTGGTAGGTAAATGCGTAGGTGACGTACGTGGCTTCGATAGAAATGAAATGAGCGTTAATCTGGTCGGAGCCTCAGAGCTAACGCTGAATGGTAAAATCAATAGACTGGATGTTACGATGGCGGGAGCTTCTGAAATGGATCTGCGGGGATCCGGAGATGAGTTGAATGTAGAGATCATCGGTGCATCAAAGCTTCATGCGTTTGATTATGTTGTGAAGAAAGCTTCCCTTGAGGTCGTCGGTGCATCTCAGGCACAGGTGAATGTGCAGGAAAACCTGGATATTGAAGCTGCAGGGATGAGTAAGGTAAGGTATCGGGGTGATGCTAAAGTTTCAATTGATGAGGCCGGTATGAGCAGCGTGGAGAAGGATTAGTCATCAGCAACTAACAATTTGGAGTTGTGGTTCGTTATTGAATAAATATCAATAAATACCTGACCATGAAATCCATCTTGTTGCTTCTTATCCTTATCCCATTCTTTGGAAACAGCCAGGACCTTCTCGATACGGAGAATGGTCAGGTGAAGATCAATCCCGTACTACATGGAACGCTGGTTCTTGAATACAATGGCAAAACCATCTATGTGGATCCTTACGGCGGGTCTGAGGTCTTTGCTTCATTTGCAGCCCCCGACCTGATCCTGATCACGGATATTCATGGGGATCACCTGAACAAAGAAACCTTAAAGACCCTGAATACAGAAAACAGTGCATTTGTCGTTCCTCAGGCAGTTCGCGACCAGATTGCTGATGACTATGGTCCTAAAGTCACTACTTTGGACAATGGATCACAACTGGTCTGGGAGGGAATTACTATCGAGGCTATCCCGATGTATAACCTTCCTGAAACCGATGATTCACGACACCCCAAAGGCCGGGGGAACGGCTATGTGCTGACTATGGGTGGTAAAAAGCTTTATATCTCCGGCGATACGGAAGATATTCGCGAGATGCGGGACCTCAAAGGCATTGATGTGGCTTTTGTCTGCATGAATTTGCCCTACACCATGGATGTGAACCAGGCGGCATCAGCTGTGCTGGACTTCAAGCCTAAAGTAGTATACCCATATCACTATCGTGGCCAGGGAGGTCTAAGCGATGTGGATCAGTTCAAAAAGCTGGTCAACAACAATGACAGCAATATTGAAGTCAGATTGCGTACCTGGTATCCTTGATTTTGAGGAATAGTTATCAGCAAACTTCTCTTTGGTTAATGTCCTCAAGAACCATAAGTGCCAACGCAGAGTCCTCCAGGTCCTAGCAGAGTCTCCGCCAGGGACTCTGCGCGGCTATGAAGCTGATAATTTGTAACTATCCCCTTATCCATGGCCTGTCCCCCGACAGGCCACCAGGTCCTCACAGAGTCCTCTACGAAAGACTCTGCTATAAATCGAGGATTTAAGCGCTGATCGCAAGCCTTCTTTTCAGTGAAGCCACCTTGTTGATGGCATCGATGTAAGCTTTCACAGAAGCGATGATCACGTCTTTGTGCACACCGAATCCCAAATAGAGCTGACCTTCGTATTCTATCCGCATGTGGACCTTACCCTGATCGGTTCTGTCGCCGATAGACTGGACCAAAAACTCATCGAGGTTCATCTTCTCATCAATCACCTGGTCGATGGCGTTCAGTGCTGCTTCCAGTGAGCCACCTCCTGTGGCACTCCCGGTCTGCAATTCACCATTCACCTTTAGCTTCACAGTAGCTTTGGTCCCTTTCGACTGACTGCTGACGATTTCCACATCCTCCAGCTCTACCCCAGCTTCCGGCATCTTGCCTTCTACCAGTACGATCAGGTCATTGTCTGTAAAGTCTTTCTTCTCATCAGCAAGCTTCAAGAATCCCTGATACACCTCTTCCACACGTTCGTTAGGAAGTGCATACCCTAATCTTTCAAGGTGATATTTCAGTGCAGCTTTTCCACTCCTCGCGGTGAGAATGATCGAAGATTGCGGAATGCCAATATCCGTTGGATCCAGGATCTCGTAGTTTTCCCTGTTTTTGATCATCCCGTCCTGGTGAATGCCCGAAGAGTGAGCAAATGCATTCCTGCCCACAATCGCTTTGTTAGGCTGGACCGGCATATTCATCATTTTGCTCACCAGCAGGCTGAGTGCGTAAATATGCTGGCTGTTTATGTTCGTGTGAAGACCCAGGTTTTTGTGGGTTTTCAGGATCATGGTAATTTCTTCCAGGGAGGTATTTCCCGCTCTTTCTCCGATGCCATTGATCGTGACTTCTACCTGACGGGCGCCATTGATCACTCCGGCTGCAGTATTGGCCGTGGCAAGACCCAGGTCGTTGTGGCAGTGGCAGGAAAGGATCGCCTTGTCGACACCTTTGACATTTTCTTTTAGATACCTGATCTTGGCGCCATATTCCTCCGGTAGACAATAGCCAGTTGTATCCGGAATATTCACCACCGTAGCTCCGGCTTTGATGACAGCCTCTACCATGCGCGCGAGGTACTCATTTTCGGTCCGGCCCGCATCTTCACAGTAAAACTCCACGTCTTCCACATATTTCTTGGCATATTTAGTGGCAGCAATGGCCCGCTCCAGAATCTTCTCGCGGTCACTTTTGAACTTTAGCTTGATGTGGTAATCGGAGCTGCCGATCCCGGTATGGATCCTTTTTCTCTTGGCAAACTTAAGCGCATCCGCCGCAAAATCAATGTCTTTTTCCACAGCCCTGGTGAGCGCACAGATCACCGGCTCGCTCACCGCTTTGGAGATCTCTATCACCGAATTGAAATCCATAGGGCTGGAGATAGGAAAACCAGCCTCGATGATGTCCACACCAAGCACCTCAAGCTCTTTGGCAATCTCAATTTTTTCCGGAGTGGATAACTGGCAACCCGGGACCTGCTCGCCATCCCTCAGGGTTGTATCGAAAACGTGTACTTTGTTGTTGTCCATTGGTTGTATCGTCTTTGTTGCGGGATTCAAATTTCAGGATGCAACCCCGTGATTCATTGTTTTCAGTGATCTGTACTGCAAAAGAATGTTATCTAAATATTAAATGTAGAAGTTGGGGGGATGATTCGAAAACCTAAATCAAAAATAATTATGAATTCTAAATCAGTAGTATGGGATCAAAAATGTCGTATATTTTGTATATTGGTTAAATAATATGAAATAAAAATACGATGGCTAAGGAGCACTCCGATCATCTTTACACCCTCATCAAGTCACTGAGCAAGAGTGAAAAGCGATATTTCAAGCTAAAAAATAGCCGGAATCAGGAGGATACCAAGTTCCTCAAACTATTTGAAGCCATTGACAATACCGTGGAATTTGACGAGAAGCTGCTGATCAGGGAGAACCCCTGGATCAATGCTACACAATTCAGTAATTTAAAGGCCCATCTCTACGGGAAGCTACTGCAAAGTCTGAAGGAATATTCGGTCACTACCAACGAGGACATTGCGATCAGGGATCAGATTGACCACATTCAGCTGCTATATGACCGCAGTTTATATCAGCAAAGCATGATGCTGGTGCAAAAGGTTAAAAAGTCGATCCGAAAGGTAGACAACCTGGAGTTGCAGCTGGAGGTACTGAAATGGGAGAAGAACCTGTTGCCCTATTCCCTGGGGAAGCACAGTCTGAGCCGGATGCGGCAGATCATTGAGGAAACCAACCGGGTGAACGAACACATTTCGCGGATCAACCTGCTCATGAACCTGTCGGTGGAGCTGAACACCATCTATCTGAAGCATGGTTATGTTCGGAGCGAGGAGAACTACCACGAGGTGACAGATCTGTTTGACCAGCGCCTGCCTGCCTGGGATGAAAACACCCTGTCGTTCCGGGAGAAACTGCTTTGGTATGAGATCCATCAGGGCTACTACAGTTTCATCCAGGATTTTGAACCCATGTATGATTATGCAAGGAAATGGGTGGGCTTGTTTGAGGAAATTCCTTCCTCATCGTACTATTTTGAAATGTATATCCGGGGCCTCAACCAGCTGCTGAATGCACAGGCACGGCTTTCGAAATACAGGGAATTTACGACCACTCACCGGGTGCTCCGATCGCTGGCCTCCCACCGCATGATCCGCATGAATGAGAACCTGCAGATTCGCTTGTTCAAGTACAACTACGCCCACCAGTTCAATGAATATTTCCTTGTCGGTGATTTTGCCAAGGGCGTGGCGCTTTTCAGGAGGATCTCCCACCAGATGGACCAGTACATCGCCCTGCTGGATATGCACTCTCAGCTGATCATGTTTTACAAGATCGCCTGCTTGTTTTTCGGCAATGGTGACTACAGCGACGCGCTCGTCTGGCTCAACCGGATCATCAACTATGAAGACCGAAACATCCGCGAGGACATCCATTCCTTCACCAGGATACTGAACCTGATCACGCACTATGAGCTGGGCAACCGCGATGTGATCGAATATTATCTGCGGTCAACCTACCGGTTTTTGCGTAAGAAAGAGGATCTTCACAGTTTTCAGTATCACATCCTTGATTTTATCAAAAACCTGAGCCGCGACATTACCGAGCCCGAACTGATCGACCGGTTCAAGGAGCTCAGGGAAGATCTGCTCCCTTTGACCGAGAGCAAGTTTGAGAAGCGGGCCTTTGTCTATTTCGACATCATCGCCTGGCTGGAGAGCAAGATCAATAAAAAGACTGTGGAAGAGGTGATCAAAGAACGGGTACAGGAGCCTGTGTTGGAATAGCTTCTGCGAGCCCTGGAATGACTTTTCTGGTCTAGGTCAAAAATTTCCCAATTATCGCGTATTGCGATTTGCGATATTAACACTCCTCACTTATCGATCTAAGAATCCGCATATCGATCTCCATGTGAAATTTCCTACGAACATTTTCCAATTGTACCTGACCATCCAGAGAAATTATAAATGAATCAGGCATTTTGAGATAGTCTTCGTTATAGCAGCCAAAGTCTGGATCATCACAACAGGTGTTGGGTGTAAATGAGTGCACATCCACAGTTGTTTCCTCTTTTACAATTAAGTACTTATCAAAAAAGTCATCCGGCCTCCTGACATTTAATGAAGATTTCGTTGTATCAAGCAGAAGAGTCACATTGGTTTGGTAAAAAGAAAGCTCTACATTACCCCCATGGTTGCCAATAAAGTAATCGATCTTTAAAGTATCGGTCAAGCTGTCAATCCTAATATGAGGGGCTACCCGTTCTTTAAAGGTGAACACCCCTTCAATTTCAAATTGAGTGTTTTCTACGCTATTACAGGATTTTAACACCTGTGCATGCTGATTGAACAAGCCACAGTAACACGAAGTCAAACCTGCCAGGATCAATAAAAACATGAGTTGATGCCAGTTCATGCAATGAAAGACACTGGAAGTGTTGGAGTTGGTTGGATAGGATTGATTTAAGAATCGAGGATTTTACGAATATCTGTGGTGAAAAGGCAAAAAAATTACCATTTGTCAACCGAATCTTCAGCGTAGGTTGATCATTATAAAGCAGGTGCCTATCCGTCATAAAAGAATTTGAGAGGAGGGAAGAAAACTTATTGTTGGCAAACAAAGGTGACTCAATGGATTATAGGTATTATATTGAATAGTGAATTCGCTTACTTATTCTATTATGTTCACCAAATCAATTAGCAATCTATTCATTATCCTTTTGCTCCTTTCGGGATGCAATGATTCTGAGGAGCCATCATATTCCGAAGCATTTATCGACCTTGCGACAGTCAGTATATTTTTTGACCTGCCGGAGATCCCTGCTGACAACTACGCCAGTATTCGCCAATTTGGTGCAAATTTCAGAGTATTAGACAGCCATCCCAGTCATGGGTACTACACGTATACCATCACCTCCTATGATGAATTGCCATCCTCCTGTGAATTTACTGTAGACATTGACGGAGATACTTTTGTTTATACAGTAACCGGAAGAGTTGAAAGATCAGGGACCAAGCTGCCAGAGAATTTTCAAAAGGATCCGGGATTGTGGGAGGAATACCTGGATTTCGAAGTACTTGTCAGCGGTTCATTTAAAGATGCCAGTCTAAATGATTTTCCTGTGGAGAATGCGATTCTTAAGATTTCAAATTCAAAAATGGTGGATCTATTTGATTTATCCTCCGATACTTTTTTCCGATTGAATGACAGTACCACTGCTTTTAATAAAAAGACTAATCCGGAGTATCGTCCTGAGTTCTATCTAGTGAGCCGGCCAGAATTGGAAATAGTGAGTGAAGGAGATGTCCTTACGCGAACAACTGTTGCCATCATCGCAGAAGACATCCATGGCACGGACTATAAGTACTAATAGACTCTCCTGGGAAAGAGAAGACATGAAGATCAATTCTTAGTCGTAGGAATGATCGACTTTACAGCACCTCTTGGAAGCACTATCCAATCACCTGGTGGATAGGCGGTATTCACAACGATTACTTCCTTGCTGTCAAATCGTACAATATGTCCTTGATCAATGATGGATTCACCTTCTGTTTCGGTGACAGACCAGCCATGTGATAACACTACCTGCCCTTTATCAATGACCATTTTCACAGGAGGTACAGCACCTCCTCCCAATGTATTCGATAAAGAAGGATACAGATCAATGCTATAATAACAGACAGACAAAATAGTCATCAGTATGACAAGAGGAGTGCCGCCTTTCAGGTTGTCAAGACCAATATCAGTCTCTTTTTTTGAAACTGCCACGGCAATCGTTACGAAAATCCCAGAAGCTGCCAAAAGGGCGCTTAATGCCAGCATTCCCCACCAGGAAACGTTATCAATGAACTGAATTCCAATGATTGGGAAAACCTTTGAAATGAAAAAAAGACCCAGGAAAACCTTACCTAAATCAACGAAATGAATATTACCATAATAAAACGGCGCTATCCCTTGATCTGAGAGCAATTTATTGTTGAACCATTGATTAAATCGCTGAACAGGCGCTTTTAAAGCTATGATAAGAAATACGGAAAGGATACCCAGAATGATGTTCGTTAAAGATTCTTCCATTAAGCCGGGTACAAGCAGCATAGTCAGGTTTTTCAATACCCAAAAAATACCACAAAGAGCTCCAATGACCTTAACCAGGAAAGAAGCCAGTCCGACCGGGATAAAATGAAAAAGAAAACCGGGATACATGATATGTGTTGGATGTCTGGTAATCTCACTCTTTACAAATCTCAAGTAGGTTATGATCAGCAAAACCAACAATGCGGGCAAGATTCCGGCCCTTATCGCACTTTCAGTGGTAATGAATTGACCAGGAATCCCATAGCGATAATAATGCAAACCCAATGCAGGCCATCCCATAATGGCGGTAAGGATGGAACTTGCACCTACCACCTTAAAAACCACTTCCCAAGGTATTCCTTTCGACCTGTTTTGATCATTGGTTTCTGCAGAACTGGAGAAAGCAACCATTGTGTATGGGAATTTTCAATCTTTAAGGTAAATGAAGTAAATGACCAATAAAAGATTAGGACTCGTTAGTAACCCATCATTTCTGGAATGAAAACAACAATCTGACAAATCTCATCCTCCCGGGGTGTATCGAACTACCAGCCCTGGACAAACGGGAAAAGATTCCCCCGGTACACCAGCTGAGACTTTTTACATTTGGCTACCACCTTAGGTTTATTTAGCTTTCTTTCTCTTTTTGCATTGAAGATTAGAAATCGATGACTTCCCACTGACAATGAGCAGTATCAGAAATATTGATCAGGTGATTGAAGAGCTGGATAATATCATAGCCACTTCAATCGAGGATCGTAGTACGATGGGATATTTTGCTGCCCTGTACAGAAAAGTCACGTTGAAGGTGAAGGAAGGAATCGAGGCCAACAATTTTGAAGACGGTACCCGGATGGAGCAATTGGATGTAGTTTTTGCCCAACGATACATCACTGCTTTTCATGCCTACAAAAAAGGTGATCCAGTAACAGCATCCTGGAAAATCGCGTTTGATTCTGCTAAAAATAACCGATTAATCGTCCTTCAGCATTTGCTTTTAGGAATGAACGCTCACATTAATCTGGATCTTGGGATCGCTGCCGCAAACACGATGAAAGGAAAACCCATTGAAGGGCTGCATGCAGATTTCCTTAGGATCAATGAGATCCTATCAGACCTGGTGCATGAAGTGCAGGAGGACCTGAGTAAAATATGGCCATTGCTAAAGATTCTGGTCAGACTTTTTGGCAAACTGGATGAGTTCGTGACCGATTTCAGCATGAAAATGGCCAGAGACGGGGCCTGGAAGTTTGCCATGGAACTTGCTAATTGCAATCAGAAGGAAGAAGCTGAATTCATCAAAAACCGGGATGAGAAAATCAACCTGAAAACCGATCTGATTCTTAAACAGGGATTTTTTATCTCACTTATGTTGGGGATCATCAGATGGGGTGAGAGAGGGTCCATCCGGGCCAAAATTCAGGAGTTGAGAGACTGATCCTGGGTATCTCAAATGTCCATGCGATGAAAAAACAAAAAATATTAACGCTTGTCAATTGAAGCTAGCGTAGGTTAGTCATTCTGAGGCATAATTTTTTGATTTCAAAACAAACTCCCCTGTAGGGGTTGGGGGGGCGGAAATATTAATAAGTTTCGGGCGTAAGAAAGCAAAGAAACAATCAGCCAACACACACCCTTTTCCCTGAAGGGACCAACCGCGCAGGTTCATACACGTCATAAAAAGCGAAGCGACAGAATCTCATTCCCGTAAGCAGAATCGAACAATCTAGCATATTCCTCCACGTACGTATATGAGATCCTTCACTTCACTCTGTTCCGTTCAGAATGACGGAACTATTTTCACCCATCCTTTCTTAAACCTGTGATTCCCGGCTTTTTTTGAATAAAATTCATTGGTAAAAAAGCACGTGCGGTTTATTATCAAACTTTTTGACGAGACCTGAATGGATTAGAGTTCAAAATTATCGCATCACTTTATCTGCCCACGAATTTCTCCTCCCGGAAACTGATTCGTATGCACATTCACGTAGGTGTTTCCGGCTTTGATGGCATCTGTCAAATCATCAAGAGTGCCACCGGCAAGGGCACCGACGAGGTTGGCCTCTGTGATCACCCCTTCTGCCAGTACACCCTGGAAGCGACCAGGGATCAATGCCGGAGGAGGGCCATCAGGATACAGCCATACCACCACGCCTCCATTTGTTCCTGCAGGAGCCAGATGGATATGGGCCATTCTCACATTTTCGATATTGGCCACAATCAGCTTATAATAAAGTGTCCCATCTTTCTGAAGTCTGAAGATGGCCTGTCCGGTAGCATCCGTATCAGCGGGAGGGACTTCTTCATCGCCTGAAAGATGGGCTCTGAAATTGGTCGCATTCATCGCTGCATTTTCACTTTTCTGCAGCATACTCTCTTCCAGTTGTGGAGAGACATTCGGATCAATATCGTTTTCCATACATGAAGGGATCGATAACACAGTTACCAATCCCACTAATAATAAAATGTAGTTTTTCATAGATCTTAAGATTTGGGTTTAAAAAATGGGTCTAATATTCAGTTTTGATTAGGTAGCGACGGATACCCTGCCTTTAACAAGTTAGAAAAAAGACCGGAGTAAACGGTGCTGTTTTAAAAAATTCATAGCGAGGATATTCCATATTCATGATATACTTCACTTATCAGCAACCAGGTTGCCTCAGCAGCATGAGGGTGTATAGAAATTTCTTAACCATGGTTCGTGTCCTCACGAACCATCCCAAACTCTCCCAAACTCCCTTTCCGGTGCGTGAGGACACGCACCAGGGATATTGAGCATCCCTATACCCATGGTTGGTGTCCTTCGGTCTCCGAAGCCCTTTGTCTTCCGAAGCTTTTTGTCTACCGAAGCTTTAGCGTAGGTAGATAGCTTAGGATGGCTCACCAACCATCCAGATCCCTACACCAACTCACCCCAAGCTTCGATGGTCATTATTCTTTGATCGTGCTTCCCCTCTCTTCAAAGAGAGGGCATTGCGTAACATTGTAAAATTTTCGGGCAGTACCCGTGGTTGGCATACCATGGTTCGTGTCCTCACGAACCAACCCAACTTTAACTCTATTGCGCTAGAAGATACTGATCATATACTCCTTCATCCTTGCCTTGCCGGTAGGTAGGCTTATCCCCGCCAGCTTGCAGCGTAATGGATGGGTAGGAGATTAGCTTAGGATGGCTCACCAACCATCTAAGCAATTTTTGATCTCTTCATGATTCAACTCTCCGGTTGAGACTGGAATTACAAATTGATATTTCTTATCAGGATAAGTCTGGCCAAGATATGGCTTCCAACTAGAGGGGTGTACTGGAGATGTAGAGCTAACGTGTTAAAAGCTTTGGAGCTCCAGGCAGGTTCTTATTCCACAATCTACTGTGATGAGCACAATAATTTCTGATCTGTGCAATTGATTGTAGCCAACTGGGTAAAAACGTATGGTTGACTGTGCCATATTCCTTAGCAATAAGGTCTTTTGATTTTATTCCGTTTTTTAGATTCCCATATAGTTTGGAAAGACTACCCAGGCTCGTTAGTTCTAATGTTTTCCAGGCCGGCGGAAATCTCCGATCATCCTTATACTTTTTCTTGTGTTCACGAATGAAAATATCTTTTGATCTTTCCAGTTCCTCCTGGATTTTGAATAGAGTTTTGACCAGTTCCTGAGTATCCGAAAATAAATCGTGGTTTTCAAACCACCAGGGATCAAATTCAGGTGAAAGGTGATAGATCAATTTGGTCCTTAGACTGATCTCAATTTTCTCGATCACATCAAAAAGCAACATCCTTAATTCATGGTCGAAATTGTACAATAGGACTGCATCTTCGAACTTAATATTCGGTTTGAATAAATGAGTTTCCTTATTGGCATACATAGGCCACCAATAGCCTGCTAATCTGTAATAACTAATATGTGAAAGATACTTTGGCAAGTGTCACATTTTCAATGATCATGCCCCGTGCCTGAAGTCTTTCTATCTGTTTATTTATTGTGGTTGGCGGTTTCTCATAAATCATGGACGGAATATAGGAATTTATGAGAAAAAGAAAAGTGTATAAAAGCAAAAGACTCGCCCTGGGACGCTGATCTTACGGGTAGCGTGGCGAGTACTGTTAGTACAAATATACGTTCTAAGACTAAAAGAGTTAGTATTTTCTAATTTAATTAGTGATTCTGCCCACCCATCCTCTCCAAAAACCTCCCCAGCTCCACCACCTGATCTTCGGTAAGGTCATTCATTATTTTGTAGCTGATACTTTGCCTCAAATCCTGGGTTTTCGAACGGTTTATCGACTTTGATTTTTCCAGGAATTCCATCAGGTCATTTCCGGCCAGGCCCGTTGCTGTGAGTTCCTGCAACGTGACATCAATCCCTTCATTTTTAGCCTTGATCAGTGCTTTCGTTAGCTCGGTGACATTGCCACCTGCCAGGGCATGGGTCTCCAGCTCGACTGTTTTGATGGGTACACCGGCTTTGGCAGCAGCAATTTTCGATAGCACAATATCCTTAACGGGAGACTTCCTTACCCGCATAAATACCAGCTCCAACAGTTCAATCTTTACTCCGGAGAAGATGGCGGTGATCCAAAGATTGATTGGGACGAAATAGAGGAACATGAGAAAACCAATGATGACGGCGAGCAGGAGGATGATGAGTTCTGGGTTCATGATAGGTAGGAGATAATGGTTTAAGTTATCTAAAACTAGTTAAAATATTACACCCTCATGCCGGTCTATTACGCTAAAGCTTGTATGACAATTGATCTGTTAAGCAAAGTAAGAAGGGTTTTATCCTAATTTTATTAAAAATTTTCAAGACTGCTCTCTTTTGGTCTCACTAATAAACCAAGAAACTGAATCCAGAAATTGCTGAAGCTTATCTGGGTCTTTGAATATTGCTAATGAGATTGAAGGTCTTTTATTCAATTTGTCATCAGAAATGCTAATCCCATCGATCATGTTTAGTTTTTCCAGAAAGGCTTTCCTTTGTTCAATGGTGTTAAACGGCTTCTTATAATACTGAAAATAAATTTCAATGTGGCCGGCTGTCCAAATTGCAAATAGTTGATTCTTAAAATTTCCAACTTCAAGAACTGGCACTATAGACCCCATAGTCACACCTTTCCCAAACCAAAACCGACTAACTTTTCCCTTTAACTCTTCAAGAATTTTAAGAACGATAGGCTTATAAGATGAATCATTTCTACTCTCTAAGTTTTCGAGGAAGGATTCAATATCCCATTGTATACCTTCATTTTTAGATTTCTTTGTTTGTGCAATTGAGGTCTGACCAATGACTCTTGGAACTAATGTTCGCATATCATTATTTGAATACTGCTTAATTTCCACACCTAAGACCTCAGCAGGAGCCATTTGTTCATTTAAAAATTCGATGATTCTTTGAAGTTCCCGGGGGATTTTATCGGCGACAAAAAGAAGCCTGATTTTACCAGCTTTTAAATTTGTATCTACCCGCTCCCAGAATTCATTCGAATCGGCACCATCATCCAATATTTCAGAAAGCTCAAGTTCCGGGTCTTTGTCTGAAGCCTCGCAACGCCCTTCAAATTTATTTTTGATTTCATCAATTGACCAGTAAGACACAGAGTTGGCAGCATAATCTAGCATCTGCCCAACAACTTCTCTTCTTATTCTGGAGTCAGTACTTCGTTTGACTTCCACAAGGGTTGGAATCCCATCCTGGTCTATAAATAAATGGTCTAATGACCAAATATTGGTGCCTCCTTCTTCCCCTGGGATACCTATTTCTCTCGAAATTAATATCCATTTCCTTGGTTTTTCAGGGTTAATCTGACTTCCCGAGATTAATTGAGGATGATTCTCCAATAAGTTTTGAAACTCGTCTTCGGTAATGAAATCTGCTTCGTCAAGTTCGATTAGCTTTTTATTTTTATCGAGAAGAAATATTTGATCTTTCATTGAATTTAAGACTCGTCATCTTGTCAAATTTTACACCTTCGACGCAAGATACATTTCTAACTTAACTTCTCATTATGGTGTTCCTTTCCCTTTTTTGTAACCTTCCCTTGGAGTGAGGGGTTTTGCTTTTAATTGAGGAGGATGGGTAGATTTAGATTAATTATTTATTCTTTCCTTAAGTTCTTCAATTGTTATGACCTTATCATTTTGTATTGACATCAGTTTATGAATTGCCCTATGGCAATTTGGACAAAGTAAAGCCAAATCCGAAGGTTTCGTAATTGTGTTTTTTTCTCCCTTACGCAGTTTCAATGGAGTTATGTGATGCAGCTCTAAAAAGTCTATGGCTTTTATTTCATATACATCTTGAGGTTTCACATTGCATCCCTGGCATTTATCAATATCAGCAAACAATAGTTTGTAATTCCTAACTAAAAAAAGGTCACGTTCTATCCACTTGTGCTCCCTAATTTCCGATCGTACTCTTCCCTCATACCCAATCAGTTCCGACTCTGTATTGATGCTCTGATTATCAACTGGAAGGAAATACCAATGTTTTGAAGAAGGTTCAAAGTTAAAGTGGGCATATGGTATGAGATGAAGCCGCTCCACTGTGTAAAGATTTCTGAGAAATTCTCTGAAATCTGACCCATTTTCCTGACTAAACAATTTATTGTTTATTAGATCTGGCATAATATCTCCAACTTCACACTCCTTCTCTCCATTTTTAAAGAAACTATCAAATACATTATTTATTACCTCGATCTTAGAGTAATCAATCGGAATATGACGATCCAGTAACCTGAGTATATATGGAGGTAGTGATTCTTGCATAGACCCCATCGTTCCTCTACCAGCCCACATCTTTTCACCTGGCATAATAATGTCTTCTTTAAGATGGTATTCCTTAACAATCCACTTAACATATCTGATATGTGAGTAAAAATCTAATGTATCATCCGATCCTGAATCATGAAATTGTTTTTGAAAATTATATCCACGGTCGATTCTTCCAACTCCATACAAACCATAATTAACGTTATTGACAGCTACGATATCACCTGATCGCAATTCTTTGAATTTCTTAAAAGAATCTATAGCATCAGATTCATTTCTAAAACCTTTGCTCTTTAAATCCTTAATGATCTGTTCAATAGAAAAATTGCTGTAATCCGTGTGCCCCCATCCTATAGCTATATACCCACCTTTCAAAAAATTATTCCAGGCGAATTCCTTTTCTCCTTCTACATGTGTGGGTGATATTGTCAGAAACCTTGGCATTTTGATTATCTGCCTTCCGGATTATAATACAACATTGTAGTTTCATTTAAATGGATATTTTTCATCACACCCTCAACATCCTTTTAACCGAATCAAACATGGCCTGCTTAAAAGTCTCATCCTGGGCGAGCATCCTGTATAGGCTCATATCATTCTTGCGCTGCTCGCGGGAGACTTCCTCGAAGATCTTCCAGAGGGCCAAAGTGCTGTTTTCCTTGTCCGGGTTGTTGGCTACTTTGTTTTCGTAGTCTTTATGATTGCGGACATTGGAAACAAACGTGACGATTTTCACCCGCTGATCTTCTGGAGTGGCATCCCAACCCTGGAACCACCGCTCATTAAAACTTCTGACAATAATGTCCAATTCGTCGACTTCCTCTTCCTCCCCATGTACACCTCTCGGATTAGGATTTTGAGGATCAACTTCTGATTCCGATGGGTCCAAACCAATAGACTGGTTCAAAGCTGTCCTTTCCAGGCCATAAGTCGACAGGTCAACGGCATTTAGCAACCCATCCAACTGATCCTGGTCTTTATCCCGGATGCGAAGCTTTGGTATTAGGAATTTCAAAAACCAGAACAGCATCTCCCACTTGGGAATTTCATAAGGGAGGATGGAAGCCATCTGACCATAGATCTTTACAAATTGCTTGGCCTTGATCTTAAAGTCGGCCTTTTCATTGTCTTCCAGACCCAGGAGCTCATTGAACCTATCGGCAGCGACATCAATTATGGTACTCAGTTCGCTTCCATCTGCTTTTCTGAAATACAACTCATTGAATTGCTCCACCTCAGCCCACTCATAGACCCCAACCATATCCAGATCGGCTTTCAGTTCGTGCAAGACATTGATGTCTGTGGCCTCTGATAAAGTTGTTGAAGTGTAAAAGGGATCAAAGGCTGCTTTGATATCTTTCGTTGAATTAAAGAAATCCAGGATGAAAAGATCTTCGGTCTTTTTTCCAAGCTTGGGCGCTGAACGGTTAAGTCGGGATAGGGCTTGAACCGCAAGCACACCTTGCAGCTTCTTATCTACATACATGGCGCAAAGTTTAGGTTGATCAAAGCCCGTCAGGTATTTGTTGGCGACTACCAGAATTCTGTATTCGTCCATATCAAAATACCGGGCCAGCTTATCATTGATATAACCCGGATCTGTTGGCTTTGCAGTATCCAAATGAGGCGGGAAATCATTCATTTTCTCCTCGGTATATTCAATGCCTCTCAATTCCTTTGTTCCTGAAAAGGCAATGATCGCCTTGAAAGGGTTTCCCCTGTCATCCAGAATTCTTCGGATCGACTGATAATAGTTGATGGCTGATTCTATGCTTTGTGTGATCACCATTCCTTTGGCCTTACCCTTTAATCGTTTTTTGTTTACAACATTCCGGATGAAATGATCCATCATGATCTCTGCCTTGGTCTGGATGGTGTCCGGATGCTTTTCTACAAATGCTTTAAGTTTCTTTTGAGCACGGGCCGTATCGAATAAAGGATTTTCTTCAATGGACTTATGAATCTCGTAATAGCTCCGGTTGGTGGTATAGTTGGAAAGTACATCCAGGATAAACTGCTCTTCAATCGCCTGCTTCATGGAGTACAGATCGAATGGGCTAAACGATCCATCTTCATTGGGTGTGCCAAACTTTTCGAGCGTATTTGGTTTTGGCGTGGCGGTGAAAGCGAAAAAAGAAGCATTTGAACCTCGCTTCCGTGCTTTCATGCTTTCCAGGATGAGTTCCTGGGCATCTAGGTCATCCAAATCCTCACCTTTTTTACCTATCGCGGTATTCATGGTATCATGAGACATTCCGGATTGGGAGCTGTGCGCCTCATCAATGATGACAGCAAATCGCTTATCACTCAAATCCGAGATTTCGTCTACAATGACGGGGAACTTCTGTATTGTGGTAATGACAATCCGCTTTCCGGATTCAAGCGATTCTTTGAGATCACGGGAGTTGTAAGCCGGGGCTACAATATTCTTGACCTGGGAAAACTCTTTGATATTATCCCGCAATTGCTTGTCCAGAATGGTTCGGTCGGTGACGACAATGACCGTATCAAATAAGGGGTAGTCGAGGCTTTTAACCCCCTGAACCAGGTTATTCGCCGGATAGGTTTCAATTAATTGAAAAGCCAGCCAGGTAATGGAGTTGGACTTTCCCGATCCTGCAGAGTGCTGGATAAGATAATTTTGACCGGTACCGTTTGCTTCAGCATGAGCAACCAGTTTTCGTACCACATTGAGCTGATGATACCTGGGGAAATAAAGGGTCCGGGAATTCAACGGATCGGTTGCTTTGCCATCCAGGCGCACGAAATGTTGAATGATGTTGGCTAAGCTTGCTCGCGTTAGGATTTCCTCCCACAGATAGGCTGTCTTGTGACCGTTTGGATTTGGAGGATTGCCCGCTCCGAAATTATTTCCTTTATTCAGGGGCAGAAAGAATGTTTTATCTCCATCCAGCCGGGTGGTCATGTAGATCTCATCCGTATCTACAGCCATATGGACGATACAGCGGCCAAACTGCAACAATGGCTGTACCGGGTCCCGGTCCTTCTTGTATTGTTTTGATCCCATGAACCCGGGCGGTCTGATGAGTCCACGGGTTTTTAAGCTCCATGGTAATGATGGGTAAGCCATTAATAAATATGACAACGTCTAATTCCTCCCGGGGATTGGCATTGGAGTAAGAGATCTGGCGACTAACACTGAATTCATTTTGCTCAAAAGCATTCTTAATGTCATCGCTGCTGTTTATCAGTGGTGCCGGAAACATCAAGGTGAAAGATGCATCATCCACTTCCAGTCCATTTCTCAGCACATAGATCACTCCATGCCTTTTGATCACCCGATCTAGCCGTTGAATAATTTTTAGTTCCCACTGGGGCTGATCTCGAAGTTTATCCAACTCTTCGGATTGCGTTTCTTCCAGGAAGTGCCAAAACCGCCGTTCGTCTAGGGAATATTCCCGATTGTAATCATAGTGACTCCCCAGCCAAAATCCATTTCCCGAACGATAAGGCTCTGCAGCCTCCGCAATATTGCCGGGATGCTGGTCCTTCAGCTCCTCTTCAGTGACTCCTGCGAGTCTTTTCTGAATGGCCGCTTCTAAAGCTTGTTCGTTGGTTTGGGAAGGCATAATTACTCGGCTTGTAGGCGATCTTTGGCTGGTGTCATGTAGTCATAATCTGTGAGCTCCGAATGAAGAAAATCATCATTCATGAGTTTAAGAAAGTAATTCTGTGACTTCTTTGTATCTAACATAATCTTACTGTCATCATCATTATAGCGAAACTCATTACTGAGGATTTCATGATTCTGCACAAAGCTCAAGATCGTTTGGTTAGGAAGGGTAAATACTGGAGATGCAGTGGATATTCTGGAGAGTTTTCTAGCAAAAGCAGTATCATCAATTCTCTCTCTAAGGACATCAATATTTTCAAGAATGTTCAAGCCTTCGATATTTTCCAGCGAAGATTCAGCTTCTCTTTGTATGATCTCCCTAAACTCATAGTGCCGCTCTAGGATTGAAATATTGTAAACAAATTCCTCCTCATCGACATGAATAACATCGATTTTACTGTCAATCCTTAGGAACTCTTTGTCAATATTTACGAATTGTGTTGCATCACCTTTTATGAGATAAATTTTTCCTCTTTTAAATAGGTTAACAGGAATTTGTTTCCGGTAAATAATGATGTTATTTTCATAATCGCCCAAATGAACAAAGTAACCTTCAAGGTTCGCTAGGTCATCATCGTCAAACTGGAAATAATTAGGATTTGCTTCGTCTTGTTCTTCACTTACGTGATCAAAGTATTCAAAAAAAGACGGTTTATTATCTAGATCATATTGATATATAGCATTTCTTCTATCATCAGCAGCAGATATATTTATTACACCAAGATCGTCGTTTTGCACTATTTCTTGAATTGTCTCTAAGTAAGACTCTAAAAGGTCACCTTTTACATCATCAATTATGTTGGCACGCTTAAGAACAGTCTCTTCATTCATTTTGAGAAGGAAATAGATATTGATTCCTATTCCATCAAGGTCAATAACTGAACTCAATTTTTCTTTTAGCTGGCTTGTTGTCATTTGGGAGTGTTTTTAGTGAAGAATACTTTTTCGGAGATTTGAAAGTATTTTACCTTATCCCCAACCCTCACTTTGTCTTTAGTTATGAAAATCTTGTTTTTCAGCTTCTCATTATTGGTGTCAGCTTTATATATATGGAACCCAAGAAGAGCAAATGAAGGGTTGGAATAAAAAAGCTCTGTTTTAATAAATATCGCGCATAGGATCACTAACAGGATAATCAGTAGGATAACACCTCTGATTGTAGTAAAGTCAAAAGCCACTAGTGAAATTATGGTAATTAGGAGAGCAAAGTACTCGTAATTGATATTCTCAACACGCTCAATTCTGACTGGCAAATTCAGATCTCTCTTAAGTTCATGCATAAATTGATAATAGAATAAAGCCCCTAAAAGCAGGCATATAAAACTTACGAGAGCAACAAGATTTCCAATATTTATAAGTCTAAGGAAATCAATCCATTCATAATCAGAACAAATGCAAATTGGGATATTTATTGTCACTACTATAAGCAATACAAAAAATATCCAGAATGACATAATAAATAGCTTAATCTGGTTCATTCCTTACACCCTCACCTTTCCCGTCACCACCTCATGGATCAATGACGCTCTTAGTTCTCGAAGTTTTTCGATTTGTTCAGCTTGAGAACTGATTGCTTTACTTATAGAACTATTTCTTAATTCAATTTCTCTTAGAATATTTTCCTGTTCTTCAACAGGGGGAACCGGGACCTTCATATCAAATAATTCAGAGGTATAAAGTCTTATAAGACCTTCAACAATTCCAGTTGCCCTAATTATAAACTGCTCTATATATGCTGGCATTCTGAACAACAATTCCAAATATTTCAAATCATAGATAAAAGCTTTTGAATAAAAAACCGCATAATCTGGACTTACTAAACCAGGTTCTTTGATATTACTTTTATAGAATACTCCTAAATGGGCTTTAAGCTTATTGAATACAAGATCATTTTTATACACAATTTTATTTCCAACATTTGTTTGAGCTACCTCCCCTTTATTGTGATATTCAGATCTGACCACCAGTCCATATACCTGACTCATCATTAATAGAGATTCTGCTCCAGTTTTTGATCTTTCATTTCTTTCATTAAGTATGTACTTCAACTTCTTCACTTCCCAATGCTCCGGTATCTCCCCAATCCAATCCACGCCTGAATCCTTCATTTTCACATCCGGATTGAGACCCCGAGTAACGGCCTTGTGGATCATCACCTGGCGTCTTTCTTTGAGCAGCTCTATCAGTCGCTCCTTCAGTGCAATGGCCTGATCGATCTGGGCAGTCTTCTTGTCCAGGAAGTTAGCGATTCGCGTTTGTTCGGAGAGGGGTGGAATTATAAATGGAATCTCTTTCATTCGAGGTTTTGACAAATCCCACTGACCAATTCTCACTCCATCTGAAGCATTTCCAAAAAAGTCAATATAAAGTTTGCTTCTTATCGAAGTGTGAAAGTATCTTGGATCAATTCCATCTTTAATTTTAAAAACGAAGTAAGCTGGGCTTACAATTCCAGTTATACTAGCAATACCATATGATCCCTGCCAGGCCTTCATTTTGTTCATCCCAAACTGCCCTTTAGCGAGCACTTTATAATTGCTCAAATCGTCAGGAATAAAATTGTGGTTTTCCTCTTCATCTTCCAGGTTTCTAATAATCACACCTTTTTCTCTTGTAATTGATAATAAAGGTAAGTGAGGATTATTTTTAACTGATATATCAGTAAGTATGGAGCCCAGCCTTTCCACTTTCCAACCATGAGGGATTTCACCAACCCAGTCTACTCCCGAATCTTTATAGGCTTCATACCGAGATAGTGTTGTATTTTCCAATACCTCCATCAATTGAAATTTAGGATTTCATGGATCAGTCCTTCGCTTTCTTCTTCAAGTTTCAGAATGTCTGCTGTTACTTCCTCAATGCTTCGTAGGGGCTTGTGTTGGTAGAAGTATTTATTGAAACTGATCTCATATCCGAGCTTGGTTACTTCCAGGTTCATCCAGGCTTCACCTACATGTGGTTTCACCTCTCGCTGGAAATAAGCATAGATGTCCTCTTTCAGCGGAACATTTTCATAATCCCGAAGGTCAGACTCAGTTTCATATTCGATGTATTCACCTTCCTTTTCTGTAGGATATAACCCATAATCCGGTAGCTGCTCATTTGAAGTGATCTTCCACCGTGTTTTAAGGTCTTCCGGTTTTTCCCGGTTGAGTTTTTTGATTCCTTTGATCACTTTTTCAGCTTCGGCATCATACCAGCTTACTGCAGCAAGGATCTGCTTTTTCTCAGTGGCACTGAGTTTGGATTTACCTGCTTTGAGCGCCTTGTCCACCACCTTCCGGAATACATTGAAATCGGAATATTCATCTGTACCGATTGCTTCCATAAGTTGTTGAGCGGTATGCAATAGTTCCAGCTGTTTTTTCCAGGTAGCTTTATTCAGTAATTGCTTCTTCTGTTTGGCTGACAGGTTCAGGTCTTCCTCCTCACACCAGTCCAGAATGTCCTTTTCCAGCCCTGACAGCTCCTTATAGACCTTTTCACCGAATGATTCCCAGGCCCATTGCATGGGTTCCAGAAGCTTCTTATCAAACCGTAAGGATGCAATTCGTTCTTCACTAAATTGTGCTTTCAATCGCCTGGGTCGTTCAATGGTCACTTTGTAATAACCAAAGTCTGAGTTCTCAAAGACCTTGCTTGCCAGATCGTCTTCATTTTCTCTTTCAACCACATCCATCTCATTATACACTTTGATTATTTCCCGGATGTGGTCGGGAGAGAATTCACAGTTTTTACTCCCCAGGTTCTTTCTGAGCTTTTGGTATCGCTGGCTGGCATCAATCAGTTGAACTTTTCCTTTGCGATGATCAGCTTTATGGTTACTGAGCAGCCAGATATAGGTAGTGATTCCCGTATTGTAAAACAGGTTGTTGGGCAGCTGGATAATGGCTTCCAGCAGATCATTTTCAATGATGTGTCTCCGGATATTGCTTTCACCACTCCCCGCATCTCCGGTAAACAGACTGGACCCATTGTGTACGGAAGCGATACGCGATCCCATGGGGCTAACAGACAAAGGTTTTAGCTTATTCACCATCTCCATCAGGAAAAGCAATTGTCCGTCCGAGGATCTAGGAGTAGCATCTACCTCTTCGGATTCACCAAAGAAATTTTTGAGCTGTACTTTGAAACGGGGATCAATAACGTCTTTTCCATCCTTGATGTATTTCACTTCACTGGCCCATGATTTTCCATAAGGAGGATTGGACAGCATATAGTCAAAATACTTTCCTGCAAACTCATCCGTAGACAGTGTAGACCCATTTTTGATGTTGGCCGGATCATTGCCCTTGATCATCATGTCAGACTTACAGATGGCATAGGTCTCGTCATTGATCTCCTTGCCATACAAATACACATCCCCGATGGCTCGGATCTCACCTTCCTCATCTTTGATAAAGTTCTGAGACTCTGTCAGCATCCCTCCGGAACCGCATGCCGGGTCATAAATGGTCATTACCGGAGGCAAATTTTCCTTAACCGGATCAAACACAATGTGCGTCATCAGGTCAATCACCTCACGTGGTGTAAAGTGTTCCCCGGCCTCCTCATTGTTTTCTTCATTAAACTTTCGGATGAGCTCCTCAAAGACATAGCCCATACCCAGGTTGGAAAGTCCGAGGAGTTTTCGCCCCTCAGGGTCCTCCGCATCATCAGGGGTAAGATTGATATAGGGCGAAGTAAATTTTTCCAGCACATCCAACAGCACGTCTTTTGTAGCCATGTGCCGGATCTGGCTCCTGAGCTTAAACATATCAATAATCTCAAGAACATTCGGGCTGAAACCATCGAGGTATGTCTTGAAGTTTCCTTCCAGAATCTGCTGGTTGTTGGTTGCTGTGTCTTTGAGCTTCTTGAGCGTCCATTCACTGGTGTTGTAGAAGACATATCCGGAGGCATCAGTTAGGGGTCCGGGATCGAGCTCAGTGAAACCCATTTCCTTCCTTTGGAATTTCACTTCTTCCATCACTTGGTCTTTAGAACCTTCCAATAGAGCATCCAACCGGCGTAGCACAACCATGGGAAGAATTACATCCCTGTATTTTCCCCGGACATAGACATCCCGAAGGCAGTCATCGGCAATGGACCAGATAAAGGAAACTAATTTATTGTGGACGTTTGGGGTCATTGGTTCTGGTTAGGCGTAATTGAGGTTTATCCGATTAAATGTAAATTTTTCTACTGAAATGATCAAAAATGGCATGATTAATCATGACAATTCGAAATTCAGGTTAGTTTATTTTATAAATAATGGATTATTATTGATGATTGAATCTTACGGATAATAAATCCTTATGAATTATTATTGTAAATAATTAACGAAAAAAGTTAACATTTTATATACTTGCATTGTTAATACGTTATAAAACAAGGAAATTAGAAAAACAATTGACAGATCCAAAACTGCTAAACAAGCACTATGGCCAATTAGCAAGAAAGATCAATCAACGTATTGCACAGCTGAAAGCTGCTGAAAATCTTGCTGTGATGAGAACAATTCCTGCTGCAAGATGTCACGAGCTTTCAGGTGACTATAAAGGTTGTTTTGCAGTGGATGTATCAGGGAACTACCGTTTGATTTTTACTCCTGATCATATTGAGGATCCACTGAAAGAAGATGGTGGTATCGATTGGAAAGCCGTTACAATTATTGAAATTCAGGAAATAACTGATTATCACTAACATTTATTGGATCATATGAGCGAATTATTGACTTTGAGAAGAGAACAGCTTTCTCCTCCGGGTGATGATATTCAGGAAGCAATTGATGCCCTGGGAATGAGTCAAAAGGAACTTGCTGAGCGGATGGACAGGCCAAAAGAGAAAATCAATGATTTGATCAAAGGCCGAGAACCTTTGACGATGAAGACCGCTCTGCAACTGGAGAGAGTTCTTGGAATTCCTAAGAGTTTCTGGCTAAGCAGAGAGCAGACCTACAGGGAAGAATTGGCGGATATTGAGTTAGAAACATTTTTGGAGGGATGCATCGAATGGGCCAAAAGATTTCCACTGAAGGAGATGAAGAGATTAGGCTGGTTACCGGACACAAATGATAAGAAACGAATTTGCGATGAATTATTGAAGTTTTTTGGAATTGCAACTCCAGAAAGGTGGGATTATATCTACATACAGGAAAGGGAGGTTTCAGTTGCATTCAGGGTTTCTTTAGCAAATGTTGCACAGCCGGAAGCACTGTCTGTATGGTTAAGAAAAGGACAACTGGATGTACAACAAACTAAACTCCCTTCATTTGACAAATCGTCATTCAGGAGTTCTTTGGATAAAGCCAGGAAATTAGCATATGAGCAACCAAATGACTTTGCAGTACAATTAAAAAGTCTTTGTGAAGCGAGTGGAGTTGCTCTGGTGTATACGCCCAAACTACCTAAAGCCCCGATCAGTGGTGCCACCAGGTGGCTTGGTAATAACCCATTAATTCAATTATCCGACCGATACAAAACAAACGACAGGTTTTGGTTTACTTTTTTTCATGAAGCTGGACATATAGTGCAGCATGGAAAAAAAGAGATCTTCCTTGAAGGATTAGATACACAAAATATGGACATGGAGAAAGAGGAAGAAGCGAATCAGTTTGCAACAGATTACCTCATTCCCAAAAAAGACTATCAAAGAATGCTGGATGAAGTCAGAACAACTGAAGATCTTGAAAGATTTGCTGACGAAATCAAAATGCACCCGGGGATTATTATTGGAAGGCTACAGCACGAAGAAATAGTCCCCTATAGTCGGCTGAATGAGTATAAGGAGAAAATTGAGTTGTTTTAAATCATTTAGAGAACCTAACCCGCTTTCCTCACATGACATCCAATAAAATATAACTATTCCCAGCTTTAAGGCCTTACGCTCCCCCGGGGAGTGAGTCCACAGTGTGTCCAGTGTGCGTCCAGTGTGCTACGAGTCAGGGGATATCTGCCGTGTAATACAAAATAATTGTATTTAACTAAGAAAAGAGTGGGGGTCACTCGGTGAAGCCGAGTAGCTGAGTCGATTATTTACAATGCAGTTTACATCATTTAAAGCGAGTGGAATATTTAGAAAGGATCAAATTTCACCCTCCCCTCAACCATTCATCCAGCTCCTTGATCCGGCCCACATTTTCATCCAGCCAGGTGACTGCATTTTGATTACCGGATTGGGAGATATAGTAACAGTAAGTATCCAGGTGTTTGGATTTAGCCAGGTCATAGAAAAATGGCACATAAAACTCCCACCAGAGGCCTTTGTTCTTCTTCTTTTTTAGCTCACCAAGTATTTTGAAAAATGATTCGGTGTTTGAGATGAATTTTTCTTCAGGCGTTTGGTCTTTATTTTCATCGGATAAATTAAGGGCTCCAAACATGGAGAGCATAAGTGTTGCAGGGGAGAAGTCGTCATTATTTTTTTCACCGGATGTGGGTATCATAATGTTGATACTGTTGCCCTCCTTTTTTGCATTGCCTGTCAGCTGAGCAAGAATCAGCCGGTAGGCCTCGGGAGACCGGGCGGAGTTTGGCTCCATGAGCAAAAAATAGTAAAGGGATAACAGGCTCTTCACAGGTTGGTTCATTTCAAACATCAGCTTGCCTAGCAGCAGGTGGCTGCTGGAGTGAGAGCCATTGCTGCTGATCCCCGTGACCAGGGCATTCATGGCTTCATCATGGTTGCCCAGGGTGTAATGGGTAAGGCCCATATTGTAATACAACATGAAGTGGCCGCCAAGCTTCTTCAACGCATCCTCATAGGTCTTGAGCGCAGCCTTTGGATCTCCCAGCGCATCCTGGGTGTTGCCTTTGATGATAAAAGCAGGAAGGAGATTTCCGTCATCCAGCTCGATAACTCTATTGACATATTTCATCGCACTGTCATGCTCACTTAAGGCACTGAAGGTCATGGCAATCTCATAGTTGGCCAGCGAGGAGTTTGGATTGAGATACAATGCATGCTGATAGGCCTCTATCGCACTTTGATAGTCGCCGGCATCATGGTATGCGATACCTTCCTGTACATATTGTTCTACAGTTTCCTGGGAGTAGGCGAACGTCGTTAGTAATAATAAAGCAAGGGCGGTAATTCTTTTCATTTAGGTAATATATTGGATGTGCTGGGATTACCGGTAACCCCTCAGGTAAATTTTGGTGGTTGGTGAGGCGCTGGCTGTGAGCGGACTGGCTGGAGTGTCATTTTATGAGTATATCCATCGATCGTCCTTCCCAACGTCACTGCGAGGAGGTACGACGAAGCAGTCTCATGCATCAGGTAGGTTAATGGGATTGCTTCGTCAGCCTCTGGCTTCCCTGCCTGCGGTCAGGCAGGCTCGCAATGACGTTTATGAGTTTCATTTTGCTTACTCAGGCAAAGGAGCATGCTCATACTTTGCCCAGAATTCCTCTTCTGTCCAGTCGGTGAGGAAAAGATTAGTATTTCTATTCAAACTTCTTTAAAGCCTTATTAATGATTTCAAGATTTTGAAGGTCAGCTTTGGTCAACAATCCCTCCATATTCTTGGTACGAGTTGCCCTTTTAGCTTCATTGTTATAGAAGTCAAAAAGATTAAAGTAGGCCTGGTAGAAGTCACTATTAAAGGCGTAATTGTGTTTGGCAAAGACGAAATTTTTTAGGATGCCTAATTGCTCTTCATCAAAGTCTTTAAATCTATCCTTCGGTAGTAGTTGATCGGTAAAGATTTGATAAGCAATTTTTTCAAACCGCTTATCTATCCGGTTTCTAACAATCACTTTTTCCCCATTATCCAGTCGAGATCGCATGTAAAAGAACTGATTCATACTCTGCTGAATATTTTCTCCAATGATTTCCCAGCTCTCGTGCTTTTTGATAATATGAGTTGTGTCGGCTAAGTCCTTTGAAAAAATTAGATCTGTATTGGGAGGTAATTTGGAATAATTAATTCCTGCGAGAAGAAAATCTCGGTCACTATGAGAAAAATAAAAATTAATGCGAAAAAAATCTGACTCGTTGGAAACTTGGTAGAGACCAGCTAATCGAAATTCATTAAAACTTTCTTCAACTACTTGGCCTGCAACCACTTTATGATAATTAAACCAGTAACAACCACCATCACAATAAGCAGTCTCCACTAAAAGATTCTCATCACTTAACAATATTATTTTTTGCACCTCCTCAGGAATTCCAGGAGGCTCTTGCACACCCAACACACTTGAGAGGTCGGCAACTTCTGAAATGACTCCATCTTTTATTGACGCTAGAATTGTTGATTGCGTATTTGATTGATATTTCATAGCATATGGATACTGAGAGTTATTCAATTGAACAATTGGATTATAATCGATATTGATCTTTTGATTAGATACGTCATAATTCACAATAGCTCGCACATCATCGTAATTGGTGAATGGCCCAATTAAGTGGTTTTCAAATACAGTAGGATTGGATGAAAAACGAATTCCTATGGAATCAAGAGCTTGACTATTTAACCACAATAGACGCGACCTCTTATCATGAAAACGAGGCTTATAATATCCATAATTAAGTTGTTTCAGAGTGTCAGAATCAAATACATAGATGTAATCAATCGAATCTTTATCATAAATAATGGAAGAATCTTGCGACTGAATTCTGCAGACAGTCCCTATAATAATCAACATTACATGTAGTAATTTCATGGGCTATTTTTTCTTTAGAAATCCAAGATAAAGGTGTATTTGAAGTCTCTCATTATTAAATGTGGTTGATGGATTAATTAGTCCCGTTGTCCTGCCAGCTTGAATTACTAAGTCCTTTTCAATCCATGAAATTGCTACGTGTCCCGGCCACCTTTCTGTCTCCGATTTAAAGTTTCCATATTGAGAATAATAGCATATAAAACCTAATTCAACGTAATCCGTCACATCTTTCGGAAGAACATTTAAGAAGTCCGTACTTCCAATAATATAACTATGTATATCATTGGCAACCATTTCATTTCCCCACGGAATTTTTCCAAAAATACTTTGGCTCAAATCTTTACTAAAATAGTTGCAGTATGTTGCTGGCCAACCATGAATCTGAAGCCATGCCATTGTTGGTAGCACTTCTGCCACATCTTTGGTTCTTGAAACGGTTGTAAGAATTGACCACGGATTATCCTTTTTCACTTGAAAATATTCATCAGGAATATCTGGATTCAGAACATATTTTTTAAGACTGTTATTATAAATCCAGGGCCAGTTTGACACGGATTCATTTTCATGAGTATACTGCCATTCGAAAATTCTATTTGTGACCTCCCGCATGTTTTCTGACCTTGACTCAGGTAGTCCGTCAAATGTTATACCATTTTTGGGAATAGTTGGGCCCAGAACACTTTGTTCACTAGGAATAAATTCGAAATAATCACAGTTGCCATAGACGCAATGCAGGCGATGATATCTCTTGTCTGTGTTTAACATTTCGAGGCCCTTTTGTTCAAGTCTTTGAATATATACGGGATTTAGCGCCTCCCCAATCGCAAAAAATCCACTGCTAATTATTTCAACAAGATTGGATTCCTTCTTCATAATTTCATCCCGAATATATTTTCTAACTAAATCCGGTATACCTTCATCCATCATCATATCACTAAAGTTCAGTGCATCTAATTGATAGTTACCTCCTCCGGCATCCAGGAACAGCATTAAAACCGCTGGCTCATTAAGATATTCCATCGACCATTGTGAGTAGGTTCCCAGGCTGAATAAGGTTCTTCCACTTTCGCCGATCCCTTCGATCCCACCTTCCTTAAATTCTGCTTCACTGAGGAAATCAATCTGGATGAGTAAATCCTGCCCGTTTACCTTTCTCGTTGCGATCAGTTCCGAACCTTCTGCTTCAAGCCTGTTTACCTCAGTCGGATTTAGTTTAGCCAGTGGATCATAGATTGAAGGCTTGGTCGCAGCATTAACTTGAATTGTTATGCAACCAATTATATATAGCAGGAAAATTTTATTTGTCATCAATTCCAGTTTTTTCATTTATGATCTTTTGAATGTGATTCTTCTTTTCCTCTGGGTTCTCCGGGATGGAATTCGCTTCTCTTATGCTGCCAACGAACTCTTTGAACTCATCTTCCTCTTTGAGCTTATTCAATATCTCAATAGATATTTTGTGCTTCTGTATAGGGATGTCTAATTCTATGAGTTTATTCCTGGCATCATCAATCTTTTTTACTGGTTGGGTCAACCTGGCCTGCACATTTTCAGGTTTTATGATCGGAGCTATGTAAAGACTAATGCCTTCTCCAATCAATTCATCATTTTCTCCCCGAATCCTTGGTGGATAATAATTTTCAGCGGAGATAATCTGCTCTATTTCCTTGATATATGGCTCCATGCCTTCGGTTAGATCACCAATCAATGCCTGACTTTCTTCAATGTTTTGTTCAATCAACTCATAAACCAGTTCATCCAGACCTTCTAATTTTTCATCATCTATTGATGACTCAGTTTGGATGCCCGCTGCACCAGGCCCACCCGTCACTCCCCCCTCACTGTCCACCACCCACGTATCCCCATTGCTGTCGGTGATGGTGAGCTCCTCACCCTCGGGAGGCAGGTCGAGGTCCATGTCCTCAATCACATTTCCTTCCTCATCAATCACCTCCAGCAGGCCGCCGGAAAAGACTACCTCCCCGATGTCGGCCGGGACCATCACCATTAGATCGTCGGCGACCAGGTCTTCGGGAGGTCCTTCGGGAATCTCAGACTCTGCCACCGCTTCCTCCACCACTGGTTCAGGTTCCGGCTCGGGTATCAGGTCCACCACAAACCGGCTGTCGGCGCTGTACACGCTTTTGATGTCTCCGGCGATCACCCGGTAGTCTTCGTTGACCAGGATCCGGTCGAAGGCCACCCGCACATTGGCGAGGTTGAAGTTGGGGACTGCTGCATAACCAGCACCGGCATAGGTGCCGTCGCCATTCGCAGCCACACTCACCAGGTTCACGGTCCAGTCACCCACCCGGACGACATCCAGGGGCAGCAGCGGCTTCATCAGGGGAACGGAACTCTCATCGAATTCCGGTACCGGGGCTCCGCAAACAAATGCCGAAGGATCTAACTCCGGTGTGGTGAAGGTGTAGACCGGGCTTTTGTTCCCGATCACTGTGCCGCACTGCGGGGACACCTGGTATTCGTAGGTGGTACTGCCGGCCAGACTGGTGAGGATCCGGTAGCTGCTGTTGGTCTGCTGGCTGTACCACTGGTCGCTGCCCTGCTCGCGGAACTCGATCATCATGGCGGTGTGATTGGGGAAGGGCTCCCAGGTAATCCGGGCCCGCTCCGGGTCCAGGGTTTTGGTTTTGATCTCGTTTGGTGGCTCGCAGGCATCGCCATACTGGAAGACATAAGTCTCAGAAAAGCCTTCATTCTTAAACAGGTCCCGGCCACTGGTGTCATACGTCCTTACCCGGAAGGCATACCTTTTACCCGGAATGAGGGTCGGCTCGAGGATGCCGTAGTTCATCGAGGTGAGGTTGGTGGTGGTCCGGAAGATGCTGTTGGAAGAGCGGATGGCGATCTCAGGGTTGGTCTGACCGGGATACAGCTCGATCAGGGTGAACTCGTACTCCGTGGAGAAGGCCGCATTGGGGGAAGCCAGGTGGCGGGGTGTCCAGCTGAACATGATGTTTTGCGGGTCGGTGGCTACAAGCTTATCACCATTGAATGGGATGTTGATCAGCGGCGGATCATTCAACACAATCCATGCGTTGGTCATGGACTGGTTGGACACGCGAACGTTCCGGTTGTACTCCAGCACCTCGATGGTAAGGGTGTAAAAGCCCTCGGGCAGCCGGCCCAGCTGTTTGAACCTGGTCCTGGTGATGCCCTCAAAGTCCAGGTTGTCCGGGTTGAAATACTGGTAGAGGTCAGGGCCGAGGAAGATCTCCGGCACGCCGCCCTGGATCACTGAAGGTCTGGGGGTGAATGAGGACCTTGTCTGAAGGACGATGCCTGCTCCTTCGATCCTGATCCGGAATTTGACCTGCAGGGCGGGTCGGTCCAGCTCCAGCAGGTTGACCAGCACCTGGAGGTTGCTGGACCCGGTGGCGGTGTAGTCGGAGAGGTAGACGGAGTAGGGTGGGGTGAGCGTGGTGGTGACCTGCACGGGGTATTGCTGGGGAAAGGCGGGGTGGGTGGTGAGGAAAAGTAGGAAAAAGAGCAGTACTGATATTAATCGGCGGAGGGTAGCATCCACCGGTGCTCTATCTCCCTCTCTTTGTAAAAGAGGGCTAGTGTTGACTGAACCATTTTGAAAATTGGAATAGGGGTGAGTTGGAGGAGGATTTCGGATGGTCTGTGGCCACCCTACGCTGGTCATAGCAGAGTCTCTCGAAGAGGACTCTGCGCTGGGCTGACGCAGAGTCCCTTTATCACTCAACGTAGTTTTAACGAAGTTAAAGCCTGTTGTCAGGAGACGCTGCTGCGACATAGTGGTGGTGATATATCTTCTCAGGTCGTTCAAGCTGGTTCTTACTGCAGGTTCATGAAGACCTGAACCATTGTTCAGTTGTCCTTCATACTATTAAGATAAAGACTAACGGATGAAATACGCAAGCGTTTAGTGGAAAATATTTGGAGTTATAGAGGACAACCAAAGGGGGGTGGATCCTTCTTCCCCCTCTCTTCCGAAGAGAGGGTAAGCAGTACACGAGCCGTCAAGGCAATTGAAGAAGGGGTGAGTTGGAGATGGAATGGGGTGGGTGAGGGTAGCATAATCGTCAATCTAAGCCCCTCGCTGTCCCTTCGGGTCATAGCAGAGTCTCTCGAAGAGGACTCTGCGTTGATCCGAGAGTTCCTCAATCACTCAACGTAGTTTTTTAACATTGAAGCTTGTCGTCAGGAGATTCTGCTGTGACATCAGGTGTTCTCAAGACTCGCAATACTCGATGATCCCTTCTCTGATCCGTTTATAGGTTTCTTCCCTGATCTCCTGGTCTTCCTCCAGTAGGGTCATACGAAAGCCGAGAAGATCAGAACAGAACGACGAAATCGGCACCAGGCAAACCTGCTTGGCCGCCAGAAGGTAATAGACAAATCGCTTGTCCGGCGCGATCGTCCCATTGGTCTTAAACCAACTCTGAAGCAGCTCCTCCACACGGGGGTCTTCAATCTTCATTTTCTGGTCCGGTTTCAATACCCCGGGCTTGAAGATCATGGTATTGTAAAACGCCCCATTGGTGCTGTTGAAAGTGATGTAAGGAATGTCGCCGAACACCTCTGAGAGATACCGGCCGCGCTGCCCGATATGCTCGTTGGTTTCCTTAATGAATTGACCATACCGGGGGTCCTTCATGATCCTGGGAATGGCCACCTGCGGAAGCTTCGTGGAGCTCACCTCGATCATTTTTGCATTGTCGATCGTCTGGCACATTTTAGCAAACTCAGGATCTTTGTCACGATTGTAATACTCCGCCCAACCGCAACGCGCTCCCGGCCAGGGGAATTCCTTCGAGATCCCTTTTAGACTGATCCCCGGCACATCGTCGATGATCTCCGCCAGCGTGCAGGTCTTCGCATTGTTATAGATCAGGTTCATATAGATCTCATCACAGATGATAAACAGGTTGAATTCCTTGGCAATGGAGACCATCTGCTCCAGGATTTCCCGGGGATAGACCATACCCGTCGGATTATCGGGATTGATGATGATCATGCCCACGATGTTGGTGTTGTATTTCACCTTCTTATATAGATCGTCGATGTCCGGATACCACGAATTCTCGGGATCCAGCTTATAGGTGATCGGATGGGCATTGGCGTGCGCAGCTTCGGAAGACGAATGGGTGGAATAGGCTGGTGACGGGCCTATGACCCGTGAGGCGGGCAACAGGTACTGGTAGATCTTCCCGATGGCATCACCCAGGCCATTGAAAAAAGTAATGTCCTCAGCCGTGATCTGTACACCTCCGAGGGCACTGCATTTTTCGGCCAGGTACTCCCGGGTGGAATAGACCCCTTTGGAGTGACTGTAGCTGTAGGTAAGATCCTCATAAAGCAGCTCCGCGATGATATCCTTGATCCATTTGGGAAGCTTTCGATTCTTTTGGATGGGGTCACCAATATTTTCCCATAAAATGGGATAACCCAGCTTTATCAGCTGTTCTGCCTTCCTTACAATCCCACGGATCTCATAGGAGAGTTCATCCGCACCCTCTCTGAGCAATTTTTGTCGCATGCCGAAAAATTAAAGCTACGAAAGTACTGGAAATGAAAATCCACACAAAGATTCGATCAATCTTCTTTTTTAAAAATGAAATTCATGGAGCGTGAATTGCCACTGATGGTCACCGTAAGTGTTTTATTATCAAGAAAATAGGCGATCTTTTTTGGGAAGTCGTGGGTTTCATTTTCACAAATGAAGTAATCATTGCCCATACTGGTGATCTTAAACCACGTGGGTTCTGCATTTTCAGCAACCTCGGCCACATAGAAGAGATTTGCCGGTTTTTCTCCTGATCGAAAGCCGTTCGACAAAGACGGTGTCTCCATCCTCCAGCATGGCGCCGATCCCGGTCATTGCTCCTGAGCCGTACTGCCATTCTTCAAAGGCCTGGGCCTTGCCACTCAAACCTGTTCGATCCCACCTGCCGTCGAGCCACTGCAACTTGTCCATTGACTTCCTTTGCGAAAAAGCAGAAGAGACGATCAGCAGGATCAAAAAGAAAGCCATTAAATTCCTCATTCATCCAAGTTAAGCCGTTTTGGTGAGATGATCAGCATCTTTACCGCTCCTGCCACCACCAGGATCACGATCAACAGGGCCGGAAATCCTCCCAGGACTGAAATGATCTTGATGCCCCCGATCCCGGCTGTAGACACCATCACCCATGCGATCAGGCCGATGATGATCCCCCAGATGATCTTGATAGAGACAGGCGATTCCGGATGATCCGGCGAAATGCCACGGGTACATATCCCACTCATCGCCGATGTATTCGAATCCGCTGCGGTCACGTAGGAGATGAAAGTGGCGACGAGAAAAAGCGCTCCGATCACCAGGTCCAGAGGCAACTTGTTGATGAGTGCGTAAATCACAGATTCCGGACCTCTGGCCTGCATCATTTCATACAGTTGCCCTGAACTTTGAATGTCCTCATGCAGGGCCGATCCGCTGAAGATCACCATCCATAGCCCACCGAACAATGCCGGAAAGAACAGGTTGATCCGGATATACTCTCTCACGGTATAGCCGACCGATAACCTTCCAAGAAACAAGGCTGTGATGGGCGTCCATGCCAGCCAATTGGCCCAGTTGAAGATCGTCCAGCTTTGAAACCAGGCAGTCCCCGGGTTTTCATCCCAGTTGACACTCCTGGGGAGAAATTCCTTGGCATACTCCAGCCCCCCTGAAAAAGCCATCCGGATCATCTCTACAAGAGGCCCGAAGACCAGGAAGATCAACGCGATCAGGAAGAAGATCCTGACATTGTAATCGGACAGGATCCTGATGCCTTTCAGCAAACCACTGGCAGCGGAAACGATAAATGTCGCAACGATCAGGGTCCCGATCGCAGCCATGAGCCACGTACCGGACTGAATGCCGAACAGGCTGTCCAGACCACCGGCAATTGTCAGGATGCCGGCACCAAGGGAGGCGGCCATCCCTGCAATCAGGCAATACAGACAAATGATATCTGCTGTAACACCAAATTGACCATGAGCTGATTTTCCAAAAAGGGGATAAAGCAGCGATCCGACTTCAAAGGGTTGGCGGAGGTTGTAGTAGCAGAGGGCGAAAACGAGTCCGGCAATGGTGTACATGCCATAAGGTGTCAGCGTCCAGTGCATAAACATGGCGGACATGGCAAAATCCCTGGCCTGTTCACTTCCTGCTACCATATGCAGGTTTTCCGGGGGCTGGTTGAGATGCATCAGCGGCTCGGCTGTGCCCCAGAAGAGTATTCCTGTGGCAATCGTAGTACAAATGGTGATGGAAAACCACCTCCATCGGGAAAGGATGGGTTGGGCGTCCTTTCCTCCGATCCTGAGGTTAGCAACAGGTAAGAAATAGATGGTCAGCAGCACCCCGAGGATAAGCAGTGCGGTCCAGCTGAACAACCAGCTGAAATTGGTGAGGATCCATTGGTTCAGGGAATCGGCAATGGCCATAAACCGGACCTCATCATACAGACTGAAACCTATCGTGATGATCAGCAGCAGAAAAGGCGGCCAGAATTTTGGATGTTGAAGCCGGTCCAGGATCATGGATCAGCTGTTCGTGGCTGGATGTCCGTCGGTATGTCCCAGGTCTTTTCCGGGATCGATCCGGTCCCTGACCATTTGTTTCAGCTCCTTGATCTCAGGGAATCTGCCTTCTTTCTTTCGAGAAAATAGGAGCTGACCATCCAGGTAAATGTCATAAATGCCTCCGGTACCCTGTTTGAGCGTGATGGTGTCCAGGTCCTGCTGGAAAGTGGTGAAGAGCTCCTGCTGCATCCAGGTAGCCCGGTGCATCCAGTGACAAAGTGTACAAAATTCGATCGTGATCTGATGTTTGGTCATGATAACCATTTTCCTTAAAAGTAGGTATTTACGGGCTCGTTCTGATCCGTTTTTATGTGAATTTTAGGGTAAATGATGTATATATTTGACAAATGTCAAATAGCCGATTTTCCGAAGACCTTGCCGCTATATCCTTTGGGTCATTCATTCTCGTCGTTTCATTGATCACTTTTGTGTGGGTGCCTATGTCTACTGGTACTGAAAGCTCCGTAGTTGCGACCTTTTTAAACCAGTCTGTCTTAAAACTTGCGGGCTGGGACATCAATCCGTTCAATGCTTTTTCGGGAAAGGGTAATACCCCGGTAGATTACCTGATCAGCCTGTTAACTTTATTCATTGTATTCGGACTGTTCTTTGGCCTGATGATACGGTGGATGGGCGAATCGGCGTCAAAATTTCTCAAAGGGTTTATCGCTGTTTTTATTGTAGCACTTCTGGCCAATATGCTCGGTACTCAATACATTTTAAGGCCATCGGTCTGGGCTATGCACTCTGGGCCATCATCCTGGGAATGGTCATCAGCAACGCTTTTGGCATACCAGACTGGTTGAGAGGCGCTTTGAAGCATGAGCTTTTCATCAAAACAGGGCTGGTCTTACTTGGTGCGGAGGTGCTTTTTGGTAAGATCCTGGCCATTGGCATTCCCGGGATTTTTGTCGCATGGGTCGTTACTCCCATCGTTTTGGTGACCACCTTTTGGTTTGGGCAACGGATCCTGAAGATCACCTCCAAAACGCTCAACATCACCATCAGTGCCGATATGTCGGTCTGCGGCGTCTCCGCAGCCATTGCAACAGCAGCAGCCTGTAAAGCCAAAAAGGAAGAACTTACCACAGCCATCGGACTTTCAATGGTATTTACCTCCGTGATGATGGTGGCCATGCCGGCCTTCATCAAAGCTGTGGGCATCCCTGAAGTCCTCGGAGGTGCATGGATGGGAGGGACCATCGATGCAACGGGAGCAGTGGTCGCTGCCGGAGCTTTTTTAGGTGACAGGGCCTTGAATGTCGCTGCAACCATCAAGATGATCCAGAACATCCTGATTGGCGTCATTGCTTTTGCGGTGGCGGTTTACTGGACCACAAAAGTGGATAAGACGCCGGGAGAAAAAGTCTCAGCGAATGAGATCTGGATCCGTTTCCCCAAGTTTATTCTTGGATTTATTGGTGCCTCGCTGATTTTTTCATTTCTACAGCAAGCCCTGCAGCCGGAGTTAGCCAATGACCTGATCGAAGAGGGGGTATACGGATATACATCCAACATGAGAAGCTGGCTATTCTGCATTGCTTTTGCCAGCATTGGCCTGTCCACTAACTTCAAAGAGCTGAGCGCCCAGTTTTCCGGGGGTAAGCCGTTGATCCTCTATCTCTGCGGACAGCTATTCAATCTTGCGCTAACGCTGTTCATGGCCTGGCTTATGTTCTATAAAATCTTCCCTGAAATTACTTCCTCCATATGATCTCTTCGCTTAAAAAGATCGGGATACTGGTTGTAGCGGTGGTTGTACTGAAGTTTGCAGCAACCCGGATAGCGGAGTCATCACCTTATTTTGATCGGGTGGTCAGGGATGGGCTGGACCCCTCGCAAATGTTTTATACCGAAAGCAAAGAGGCATTGAAAGCGGAAAAGGAAATAAGACGCAGGGTCTCTCCATAGAGATCCTGCGTCCAAAATGACCGGTAACTTATTGTTCAGTTTGTTGGAGGTGTGAAATTTTCCATCTGGTGATCGATGTTATTGCCTCCGAATCTCCAGGTAAAGCCCACATTGATCAGGTAGTCCGCGAACGCCGCGTCTCCATTGTCGCCATCAATTTTATCATCAAAATTTTGGGTCCTTGCCCGCTCGATCGCTACAGGGACGGTCAGGTTCAGCGAAACGTTGTTGAAATTATAGCTGATCCCCGGCTCCATCGAAACGATATAGCCTGGCCTTCTGAATCCTTCATCCCCGCCGATAAAGTCGCTGGAGGGTATTCCTTCTACTCTTACTCCACCGTACAGGCCAAGTCCGTGGATAGCAGTCATGTATGACACTCCCGCTCTGGCAGCATACTGATCGGCTACGGAATATTCTCTCATGCGGCCCCGGTTCTCAATGCTGTATTTTTCCCTGGGGTTGATGAGATAGTAAAGGCTACCATTTAGCAGCAGCTGATCTGAAAGCACGTGGAAGATCTGCGACTCAAAAGCAATACCATACCCACCATCCCCGGGTTGGATTGATTGATCGACTCCGGAGGAAACGATCTGATCTCTGTTGTCTCCCTGATTGTAAAAGGTAGAGGTGGCGCGATAATCACCGGATGGTAATTTCAAACCAAGTCCTAAAGAAAAGTTCGTCGTAAGATTGCCGGGATCAAGGACCCAGTAATTAAATCCTAACCGGATATCGCCCAGTCCCTGAGCATACGTCTTATGCCGATCACCCAGGCCATTGGGTGGATTACCGCCATGTTCATACATGGATGATCTTTCGTGATAGACAAAAGGAATGATCACATTGAATGAAAATCGTTCCGACAGTCCGTAAGCGAGGCTGAAATCCATAAAATAGGAATCGTTGATGACCTCCGTTCCTTCTTCCACCCGGTGGGTCTCCTCATGCTTTCCCCTGAAATGCCTGTAGGAATGAAAGTATCTGAAATTTGCGCCTGCCTGCCAGCTCTTTTGGGGGATAAGCGTCCCTCCGCCGATGTTGACTCCGCAGCCGGACCTGATAGCAACACATCCTTGTGCATTTGACTGGTACGTGAGTGCTGTAATGAATAACAATACTGATATTTTTTTATATAACTGTTCCATGTTTAATAATTATTTTGGCGAAAACCTGTAAATAGGAGGGATCTCTCAGACCCTATGGCTTGACAGACCCTTTGTAGAAAAATGTATGGAACTAGCCAATCGGGGGCCTCAGCAGTCCTTCGATTTCGGGAGCTGAGTAGAGCGATTGATACTCCGTAAGATTTGATTTGATGGCCGAAAAGGTATTTTCCGGACCCATTAAATGATCGGGAGCGTTAAAGTGTTTTGCACAGGAGATGAGGATTGAAGCGCTATCGTTTCTTTTCTGTGATTGATTAGCACTGTCGATCCAATCTTTTATCGAGGCATGAAGATGTGCGGTCAGCTGATCCTCTGCAGCAAGTATGAACAGCGAGTCATTCTGATATTTCTGATACATGGCCCTGTAGACCCTTCCTTCATGGATGATTTTTCCCTGTGTCTGCATGTAGGATTCCTGATAGGATTTGTAAGGAATTTTGATTGGTATGGCCAGTCGGCTCAGCTTTTCTTTGGCAACAGGTTTCTGCGTCTGCCAGTGCCGGTCGATTTGATGGCTGGCCAGCCAGTAAACGCTGTAAAATGCCCCATGATAGAGGAGTAACAGGGCGAGTAACAATATGGCAACCAGAGACCTCACCGGGATTACTTTCCCGAAAGGTAGTAAAAATCAATGAATTATGTTCAGGCTACCATGGTAATGGCTTTCTGCAGTGAATTCTCCAGTGTCTCCAGCGTGGCATATCCGTGGCTAATCAGGTAATATTTGCTTCCTGACCTGTAAACGACGGTCGGAAAGCCCTGAACCCCTGATTCCTTAACCCAGGCAAACTCCTCCAGCATGTTCTGTTGGATCTCAGGGGTCTGATATCTTTCCATAAATGCACCTTGATCGAGCCCAAGGCCTGCAGCCAGCTCACCATAAAGGGATTCGTCGTTGTAATCTCTGCCATCCTTGAAGTGTGCGGATTGAAGCTGGTCGGCATATTCAATGGCGCGGTCGGGTAAAAAAGTCCTGAATGTCACCAGGGCTTTTGACGGCGGTTCCGAATTCGTCATGACCTCACTATCCTCCAGAAAATTTTGTTTGTAGGCATCGCCAAAAGTGGTGCCGGTCGTCACCTCAAGCCTTGGCAGGGAGTTTTTGATATAGTCAGCAATTTGGGAATAGGGAGCTACACGGCTTCCTGTGACCATGCCGCCAACCACTGGGACAAACTCATGGTTTTGAGAATATTTTTTGTAAAATGACAGCATGTTGTCGCTGAAACCATAGCACCATCCGCATAGCGGGTCAAAAATGTAAAGGATCTGATCCATCTTTTCTTTTTATCTTAAATACTTGAAACCATTACTCGTCACCCGTTTTCCCTCCAAAATACTCCCTTACAACCATCGAAATGATGCAGAGAGTTCATGTGGATTTTAATATTTTTGTTAAACAACCGGCAATTTTTTTGATTATGAGTAATTCAATAATCTCAGCGCTTGAAAAAGTAACAGAGGGTGATAAGGACTTTATGCGGGAGCTCGCTGATGCTTTTATTGTAAATTTTAAGGAGTTTTCCGAAAAGATCATCGATTCCGTCGATAGCAGGAACATACCTGATTATAGGTCTATGGTGCACAAGGTAAAGCCCTCTTTTCTCACCCTCGAAATGGAGGACGACTTTGAAAAAGTCAGCAATTTCAGCCACAACATTGATGAAAAAAGCGAGGCCGAAATCGAGGCCTTCAAGCAATGGATCATAGAAATGTCAGAAGAAACCATTAGAAGGCTAGAGGAAGTCAAATCTTAGGTTCTTTAGCTCTTCCAGCGTCAGTGGTTCTTTACTGATCATGGTAGAATCGGCACCGATCTCAATGGAATTTGATTTCCATCCGTCGTGGTAAAGCGATGGCTGGATATTTTTGATGGGCATACCCTGGTTGATCAGCGCGGAAGCTACGATCAAAAGATCTTCCCTGCTCACATTGTCACCATAGTAGATCGCATTGGATTCGTACTCAGCCATAACTTGCTCTACTGGTCTTTCATGGATGTAAAATCCAAAATCCCTGAGCACGTAGACTTTATTGCCATCCGGTGGATGTTTATAGTATCTGATAATAATATCACTCCTGGGTTTACCTGCAGGCAGCTTGCTCAGGATATTTTCCCGGTAGCTTTTCCTTAATTCCGTAAAATAGTTGTCGTTGCCGGAAGATGTGTTCTGCTGAGATTGCTGCGTCTTCTTTTCTACCGTCTGTGGGTCTTTTTCAGCGACAACGTTGGTCTCACCAGGCTCATCGGATTCCGCAACATTTTCAGTCCCAGCGATCTCCTCACCGACATATTCTTCGGGGTAGGAATGATCATCGGAATGCTCCTCAGGTTCATAATGCGGGATGACAAATCTCATCAAGTATAATAAGCCGAACAGTGTGCCCAGCACCAGAAGGTAAAGCGACAATCTACCTGTGTTTTGATTCATCCCAGCGGTTATTTAATGGGCTAAAATTAGAGAATTCTCAATGAAAAGCCATGGAAAAGAAACCGGGTTGATAAAACCTTACTTTTTGATATTATCCGGTAAAAATTTGTTTATTGGATTCCTAAAATGGTCTGACGAGACTGGTTGATTGAAAGGATATGTCAAAATGACAGCATAAGGGTCACTTCTTATCCAATCTTAGGCAATATTCTTTCTGTGGAATGCTATTTGATCTTGATTTATCAAATGACCAAAGATGAAAGGAAATTTTAAAAAGTTAATAAGCGGAAATAAACCGGTGCTGGTAGATTTTTATGCCGACTGGTGCGGACCGTGTAAGATGCAGGCTCCTATTCTACAGGATGTCTCCTCCGTCATTGGAGGCAAAGCCAGGATCATCAAAATAGATGTGGACCGGAATCAGGGAATCGCCGGTCAATATCAGGTTCGAAGCATTCCCACGATGATCTTGTTTAAGAAAGGGCAACCCGTCTGGCGGCAGGCAGGGGTGGCCAACAAAGAGCAGCTGATCCAATTGATCAATCAACATTCATAAAGAAAGAAGGTCTTCAGAACATCGTAGGATGCTCTGAAGACCTTCTGATATTAAGCTTTCACTGCTGCTTTTGCAGTCCTTTTATCTTTTTGTCGATAAAGATCTATCACGGTAGGTGTTGCGATGAAAATGGATGAATAGGTACCCACGGTAATACCTACCAGCAGGGCAAATGAAAAGCCTTTCAACACAGCCCCACCAAATACGAACAGGATGATAACCACAATAAGGGTTGTCAGTGAGGTGATCATCGTCCTGCTAATGGTCCCGTTCAGCGATTCATTGAAGACCTTGACCATTTCAGAACCGGATTTGATCCCCAGATTCTCCCTGATCCTGTCAAATACCACCACCGTATCATTGATGGAGTATCCGATAATCGTCAGGATCGCAGCCACAAATACCTGGTCGACTTCATAGACCACTCCAAACCATCCGATGATCGCAAAAGCTGATAGCACGAACAATGTATCATGGAACAAAGCGACGATGGCGCCAAGACCGAACTGCCATTTTCTGAATCTTACCAGGATATAAATGAAGATACAGATCAGCGCAAAAATGGCCGACTGATAGGATGAGTTTTTGATGTCATCCGCTATGGTGGCGCCAACTTTGGAAGAAGATGCAATCACAAATTCTCCGGCGGATGGTTCATCACTGGTCGTAAGATATTTTAGGTTGGTCGTCTCAGTCAAACCTCTGACCAGAGCCTCTTTTACCTCAATATCTGCTTCATCAGAAACATCATCGATCATGTAGCTGGTAGTGATCTTCACAATGTTATCGGCTCCATAGGTTTTCACCTCTGTTCCCTGATTATCAAAATATGGAGTCAGCCCGATCTTTAGCTCAGTGGGAGGGATGGCTTCATTGAAAGAAACCACGTATGACCTTCCACCCTTGAAGTCTACGCCGAGCGTCAGCCCTTTGGTAAACAGCGCAACCATACCCACCAGGATAAAGGCAATGCTGAAAGCATAGGCTTTCTTTCGGTTGGCCATGAAATTGATATCCAGATTTGACAGGAGGTTGGCAGAAAATGGGTTGGAGAAAGAAATATTCGTTTTATCTCCTTTCTTTCTTGACATCCACTCTACAATGACCCTGGTGATAAATACCGCACTAAAGAATGAGCAGGCAATACCGATCATCAGGGTGATGGCGAAACCTTTCACAGGACCCTGACCCAGTGTATACAGGATCAGACCGGTGATAAATGTCGTGGCGTTTGCGTCAATGATG
Source organism: Cyclobacteriaceae bacterium (assembly GCA_965243485.1). Taxonomy (GTDB): domain Bacteria; phylum Bacteroidota; class Bacteroidia; order Cytophagales; family Cyclobacteriaceae; genus UBA7330. The sequence goes on from CBDEVP010000001.1 coordinate 1,796,838, forward strand.
GAACTGTAAGCCTTGCCATATCCGCTTGAAATGGCCTGCTTGATCCCTGCTCCATTCCGTAATTCCTCTTTGATACGTTCGAAGATCAGTACGTTCGCATCTATGGACATACCGATGGTCAGTACAATACCAGCAATACCTGGTAGGGTGAGCGCTGCACTCAGCTGCGCCAGGATACCCAGGATAAAGAATACGTTGAAGAAGAGAGCCACGTTGGCTACCAGACCTCCTTTTGCGTAATAGGCTATCATAAAAACCAAAACGATGGCCAGACCGGCAATGATAGAAGTCATCCCCTGGTTTCTGGCGACTGCACCCAGGGTCGGGCCGATCACCACATCTTCCACGATGGTAGTAGGAGCAGGCAGTGCACCTGCTTTGAGGATGTTTGCAAGGTCTTTGGCTTCCTCAAGGGTGAAGTTTCCTGTAATGGAGGAGTTCCCATTGGGAATTTCTCCCTGTACATTGGGAGCAGAGTACACGTAGTTGTCCAGGACGATGGCGATCCTTCTTCCCACGTTCGCAGCAGTCAGCCTGCGCCATTCTTTGGCGCCGGTTGCGTTCATTTGCATGGAAATGGCTGGCATGCTTCTTTCGTCCAGATCCTGCCTCGCATCCGTGATCACTTCACCGGTTAGAGGCGCTGCTCCAGTTCGGGAAGTCTTGATGGCGTGCAGCTCGATGACTTCTTCATCGTTGATACCTTCTGTTTTGAGGGGTTTTACTTCCCAAAGAAATTTCACTGTATTGGGGATCAGCTCCTGAACGCCCTCCATTTTCAGGATCCTGTTGATCTGCGACGTATCCTTCAGCAAGTAGTAAAGTCCGCCATATTGTTGCTGCCAAAGAGTGAGTATTGGCGACTGTTGCTGGTTGTTAAACAATGAGTCAGCCACCTGATCCCCGTCAGCGGTATCTGCTGAGGCGATGCCGGTAGTATCTGCAACTCCGGTATCATCTGAAAGCAGGCTGGACAGGTCATCAAGCGGTGCGTCCTGCTGACTGCCTGAGGTGGTAACAGTGTCTCTTTGTAGTTGGTTTTGGTTTACCCAGTACTGATCAATGCTCTGGAGCACTCCACCAACTTCATTCAGTTCATAGACTTCCCAGAATTCCAGTTTTGCTACACCCTGCAAGAGTTTTCGAACCCTTTCAGGATTGTCTACACCGGGCAGTTCGATCTGAATTCTGCCGGTGCCCTGGAGCCGCTGGATGTTTGGCTGAGAAGTACCAAACCTGTCGATACGTGTTCTCAGGATATTGAAAGAACGGTCGATCGCGCTTTCCACTTCCAGCCTGATGATATCCAGGATCTCTTCGTCGGTAGAGTTCAGGCTGATCCTTCCACGGTTGGAAGCATTTGAAAATATGTATGCCAGCGATTTATCCGGGGCTTTTTCTTTAAATAACCGATAGAATTCGTCCACATAATTAAGCTGCGTACCCTGAATGTTTCTTTTTGCTTCATTGAGGGCTTCGTCAAAGTCTTCATCATTGTTGTAGCCGCTCAGACCTCTCAAAATGTCTACCGGGGATACCTCAAGGGTGATATGCATTCCGCCCTGCAGGTCGAGTCCGAGATTCAGCTCGGTTTCCTTTACATCCTGATAGGTATACTCGATCCCCAGCAGGTTATAAACGGGCTCGTTCCAGACGGAATCCAGATAGGATTGCTTTTTGGAGAAATCCGTATTCCCCAGGTTGTCAGTAGCAGCTTCGGTCGCGTCCTTTTGAATGTTTTGAGCGACGAAGGTGAATGAAAGGTAGTATATACAAAGCAGTGAGATGACGATAGTCAAGAACACTACAAATCCTTTATTTTTCATTTTTTATCAAAAATTGTTGGTTAGAAAATATGATTAGGCCAGGTGATGGGTTCCTTTGGGCGGCTACTAGGGTGCGTTGGGAGAAATGATTTGCCGGAACAGCACTCTTAAGACCTTGTGCTGTGCATCCAGAAAGTTGGTAAATACGTTTCCGGAAAGCTCTTCTTCTTCATTTTCAGGAAGTATGTTGAGCAGAAATAGCTCAGGATCTATCTGAAACTCAAGTGACAAAGGAAGTGCAATGACAGAATTTGTCGTAAGGGAAGTTTTGTTTTCCCCGCTGTCATCATCAGCCTGATTGATGGTCTGGGTGGTGTTGAGATCAAAAAGCTCAACGGGTACGGTCTCCATGGCTGTGATGGAGATGATCAAACCTATGACAATCAATATTGACGACTTGTTGAGCTTTTTCACGGGGCGACAAAATTACAGAATTACCTGCAAATAAAAATGTGAATCTCACATTTCAAGTAAATGATACCTGATGTATTTGTGGATCACATCCAAAGCGGTATTAAAATCAGTATGGTTAGGGATGATGAGGTCGGATTTTGATTTGAGTGGCCCGATGAATTTTTCATAGGCCGGGATCACGTGGTTTTTAAAGCGATACATCACATCTTCCATGTCGTATCCGCGTTCCTTCCCATCTCTGACGATCCTCCTGGAAAGCATCAGGTAGTCCGGCGCTTCTATGAATATCCTCAGGTCAAGCAACTCATTGATCTTTTCAAAATAAAAAGTGAAGATTCCCTCCACCAGCAGGATCCGTGCAGGTTTGAGATGCAGTACCTCCGAATCCTCTTTCTTATTATTGAAGGTGTAAGTATTGATCCGGACAGACCTGCCTTCCATAAGATCTGTCAGGTCCTTAAAAAATTTTTCATCATCCAGAGATTCGGGAAGGTCAAAGTTCTCAATCCCCTGTGAATCCACCGGTTGCTGGTCGATCGGCCTGTAATAGTTGTCGAAAGAAATCACTGTGACTTCTCCCTCTTTGAAAGTATCCTTTAGCTCTTTGATGAATAAGGTCTTTCCGGATCCACTGCCGCCTGCAATCCCGATGATCATGGGCCTACTCATGGGCTGATGACAGGAAGGAAAAGAATTTATTGAATGCGATGGACCGGTGAGAGATCTTGTTTTTGTCGGCCAGGGTCATTTCTGCAAAGGTTTTATCATATCCATCGGGCATAAAGATCGGGTCATACCCAAATCCGGCTTCACCCCTGGGCTCCTCCAGAATTTTACCATTCACGATCCCTTCAAAAGCATTCGCAGTGCCCCGGCTATCGAAATAGCAAATGATTGTTTTGAAGCGGGCGGTCCTGTCTTTGACCCCTTTGAGGTTCTGAAGGACCAGTTGCATATTCTTCACCGGATCTTTTTCCTCCCCGGCATATCTGGCTGAATAAACACCGGGTGCGCCTTTCAACGCATTTACTTCCAGGCCGGTATCATCGGCAAAACAGGAAATATGGAATCTGTCATAGACATATCTGGCCTTCAGGGTTGCATTGGCTTCGATGGTTGCTCCCGTTTCAGGGATTTCCTCATGGAGACCCAGGTCATCCAGGCCAAATATCAGGGATCCTTCCGGTGCCAGCTGGAGGATCTCAGCAAGTTTGTGTTTGTTGTGAGAAACAAAGCATATACGATGATCACTTGGCATTTACGACAAATACTTCGTAGATCACAACAGAGTAATCGGGAATTCCAAAAGGATTGAAACTCTGATAGGCATAATTGGAAGGAGCGACAATGAGGGCACGACCGCCAACATTCATTTGTTTAAGCGCTGCGGTAACACCTATTCTCCAGCCTAATTCGAAGGTGGAGTTGGTATTGGGTTGAGAAAGAATGGGCGTCACACCCCATCCGGTCTGCGTATGAGTGAAAACGGCTGGCTGGTAATTAATGTCTTCATTGAAGATTTCATTATCTTCTGCCACTGTCTTTATGGACGTGTGAAATAATTCTCCTGTAGTGAGTTTCAGGTTATAGTTGCAAAAGACAATGTCTTCGAAATTAATTTCTTTTCCATCCCCTTCTTCCAGTATGAGGTAAAAAACCGGGAAAGTTGAACTGTCTTCAACGAATGTGATCCCTTCTGCCTGCCGGTAGGATTCAATGACCTCAAGATCTTCGGCCAGCTGTTCGTCCTGTGTTTGCGGATCAATGATATTTACCTCCCCGCATCCAGCGACGAGCACCAGAGCCAGCATGAATTGTATCCAATTTTCTGTGCTTCTCATATCTCTATAATTCAACTCAAAATTACCATCAAAATGATAATCCGGATCTATTGGTTCGTGATTAGCTGCTTAAATTTACTAACTGTCTCTTCCAGGGTATCATCTGACCGTCCTCCGGCAGCGTTTTTGTGACCTCCCCCGTTAAAATATTCGGCAGCGAATTTGTTAACAGCACGATCTCCCACTGACCGGAAAGAGAGTTTGACTTCATCCTGCTTTTCCATGATGATCGCTGCCAGTTCTACATTCCTGATCGACAAAGCGTAATTGACCAGCCCTTCGGTATCACCCGATTTGAGGTGAAATCTTTCATGCTCTTCTGCAGTGATAACGAAATAAGCAGCCTTTACTTTGTCAAGCACCACTAATTTTTCCATCAGTGCATAGCCGATGAAGCGAAGTCTGTTGAGTGAATTGGTATCATAAATGGCCCGATTGACTTTGTTGGTATTGGCGCCTGCATCGATCAAAGAGGCCACCACCCTGTGGGTCTTTGAGGTCGTGGAAGGATGTTTGAACGATCCGGTGTCGGTCATGATCCCTGCATACAGGCACTCCGCAATGTCGGCATCAATGTCTTTGGCACCGCCCAGACCTTCAATAAAATCATACACAATTTCAGCAGTAGCGGATGAATGGGTGTCCCAGAGACTGAAATCTGCAAAATCTTCCGGATCCAGGTGATGATCAATCAGGATCTTTTTGGCTTTGGAAGACCCCACCAAAGGGCCGAGGTCGTTAATCCGTTTGAGTCCTGAAAAGTCCAGGCAGAAGATGACATCGGCATCGGCGATCTTTTCTTTGATCCCGGGCAACCTCGACTCATCATTGACGATCACTTCATTGTTTGATTTCATCCAGGCCAGAAAATCCGGATATCCGGTAGGCGTGATCACGTTTACCTGATGTCCATGCCTCTTTAAATAAAGAAATAAGCCCAGCGAGGACCCCAATGCATCTCCATCCGGATTTGCATGGGTGGTAATGACAATTTTTTTGGGGGAAGACAATAATGCCTTGATCGCAGGGATGTCCTTCATTTTCGAATTTTCTGCCCGTTTTTCCAACAAGGCCGCAAATGAATGACAAAACTGGCGATAAAACAAATAAATACAAAATAGAGTAACTCTGGCAGGTTATGTTATTTTTGCAGCCGTTTGAAGAAAAAACAAATATAAAATGGCAGGTACAATCACTTTTACAATGATCAAACCGGATGCTTTTGCAGCTGGCAATAGCGGATCAATCCTGAAAATGATTGAAGCAGCGGGATTTCGGCTAAAAGCAATGAAACTGACCAGGCTTTCCGAAGAAAAAGCTTCCCAGTTTTATGCAGTGCATAAAGAGCGGCCATTTTTTAAGGATTTGGTCAAATACATGTCTTCCGGCCCTATCATTGCGATCAGGCTTGAGAAAGAAAATGCGGTAGAGGATTTCAGGAAATTAATCGGTTCTACCAATCCGGCGGATGCTGCTGAAGGCACGATCAGGAAATTATTTGCCAAATCCATTGAAGCGAACGCGATCCATGGATCTGATTCTGATGAGAATGCTCAGATTGAATCCTCTTTCTTTTTCTCCAATCTGGAGGTAGTCAGTCCCAATTAATTATTAACGGCGGTATTTTCCAGATCTTCGATCCAGAAGTTATTAAAACCCTCTCCAAGATGCAGGGTGATCAGTCTTAACTGGAGCAGTTCCAGAATAGCCAGGAAATTGAAGATCACCAGTATTTTATCCGGCTTTTCCTTGATAAGCTCAATAAATGACAGACGTCCGTTTGCCTGGCCTTTCAGGCGATTGAGCAGATAATTCTTTTGATTGCTGATGGTGTAAGGAAATTGAATGACCTGGTGAACAGGCTTGTTTTGTTCATCTTCAAAACGCTTCATCACTTTTTGATAGACCTTCATCATCTTGTAAAGGTCCAGATCCTGGAGCTCTGCTTCCACATCGATGGTGGAGGCCAGTTTGCGGATCTCCTTCATGAGATTGCCACGTTTTTCCATGGACAACCTGTTGAGCTCCATGTCAGCAAGCTCACTGATCACCGATTTGTATTTTTTATACTCCAGGAGATGCTTGACAAGCTCTTCACGCGGATCAAGTTCGTTTCCTTCTTCATCCAGTACAGGGCGTGGGAGCAGCATTTTGGCTTTGATACGCATCAGCGTGGCAGCCACCAGGATAAATTCACTCGCCACTTCCACATTAAGTACTTCAAGCTGATGCAGGTAATTGAGGAAATCATCCGTAATTTTTGAAATGGGAATATCATAGATATCCAACTCGTCTCTTTCAATAAAGAAAAGCAACAGATCAAAGGGCCCTTCAAAGAGCGGAAGCCTGATCTCAAATTTGCCTGAAGCGATTGTTTCCTCCATGAGATCAAAGCTAGGGAAAAAGGCTGTGGAATTTTAAAATCATTTACATTTACGCTTTATTTTGAAAGAAATAATTTTTGCAAATTGAAACTTTTGGTCTTACTACCAGTTGATACAGCATCAAACGCTGATAGGATATGGAGATAACACCCGGTAAACTGCTCTCAAAAATTAATTCTCCGGATGATCTGAAAAAGCTAGACCAAACTGATCTCGTTCAGGTTTGCAGCGATCTCAGAGAGTTCATCATTGATCACGTTTCAGTCTTTGGAGGTCATTTTGGAGCGAGCCTGGGTGTTGTAGAATTGACAGTTGCTCTTCATTATGTATTTAATACTCCTAATGATCAACTGGTGTGGGATGTTGGTCATCAGGCTTATGGCCACAAAATATTGACAGGCAGGAAAGAATCCTTCAAGACCAACCGGTTTTACGGTGGGATATCAGGTTTTCCAAAAAGAGCTGAGAGCAAATACGATGCGTTTGGAGTGGGCCACTCTTCCACTTCTATTTCGGCTGCGTTGGGAATGGCCTTTGCATCCGACCACCTGAAGGAAAAAAGACAGCACATTGCAGTTATCGGTGACGGGGCCATGACCGGGGGCATGGCGTTTGAGGCCATGAATCATGCGGGCGACTCCAACAAGGACATTTTGATCATCCTCAATGATAACTGCATGTCCATCGACCCCAACGTGGGCGCACTGAAAGACTACCTGACAGACATTACCACGTCTCACACCTACAACAGGCTGAGAGACGATGTGTGGAAGATATTGGGCAAGGTGAGCAAATTCGGCCCCAATGCACAGGAGATTGTAGGGAACATCGAATCCACGCTCAAATCATTTCTTTTAAAGCAAAGCAATCTTTTTGAGTCACTCAACCTGAGATATTTCGGCCCGGTAGATGGGCATGATGTGAACCATCTGGTCCATGTATTGCGAGATCTCAAAGACATTAAAGGCCCCAAGATCTTACATTGCGTAACAGTGAAGGGCAAGGGATACCATGCAGCTGAAAAGAACCAGACCCAATGGCATGCTCCCGGCAAGTTTGATAAAATTACGGGAGAGATCCACAAGAAGGTGGATGAACATCCGAAGCCTCCGAAATACCAGGATGTGTTTGGTCAGACCATCGTAGAGCTGGCGAAAAAGGATAAAAAGATCATGGGTGTAACCCCCGCCATGCCGTCTGGTTCCTCGCTCAACCTGATGATGAGCGAAATGCCTGACCGTGCCTTTGATGTAGGAATAGCGGAGCAGCATGCCGTCACTTTTTCGGCCGGAATGGCTACTCAGGGACTTTCTCCCTTTTGCAATATATACAGCACCTTTATGCAGCGCGCCTATGATCAGGTAGTTCATGACGTTTGTATACAGAAGTTGCCTGTGGTCTTTTGCCTGGATCGTGCCGGACTTGTAGGAGCTGATGGACCCACACATCACGGCGCCTATGACATTGCATACATGAGATGTCTCCCACACATGGTTGTGTCATCTCCCATGAATGAAATTGAACTCCGCAACCTCATGTATACGGCCTCAAGATACAAAGAAGGCCCCTTTACCATCAGGTATCCGCGGGGAAGTGGCGTCATTCCCGACTGGAGGGTTCCGATGAAAGAACTGGAAGTTGGAAAAGGTAGAGTGATCAGGGAAGGTGAGGACCTTGCTATTCTTACCCTTGGTCATATTGGGAATTATGCTGTTGAAGCGACGGAGAGACTTGGAAAGGAAGGTGTCAATGCGGCTCACTATGATATGCGTTTTGTAAAACCTCTTGATGAGGACTTGCTGCGAGAAGTATTTACCAAATTCAACAGGATCATCACGGTAGAGGACGGGTGCCTCAATGGTGGGTTCGGATCGGCTATTCTTGAATTCATGAGTGATCATCAATTTTCCGCGCAAATTGTCAGGCTGGGTATTCCTGATCGGGTTGTGGAACATGGAACCCAGGAGGAACTCCACAGAGAATGTCAGTATGATGCGGATTCCATCTATCAGTCAGCCATCAAAATGTTTGAGACCAGCAATGTCGTTTACTGATCAGGTATTAGTACTTGATTAGTGCAAAATAATATTAGAATAAAACAATTTAAAAGCTCCGCCTTTCGTTATTCAGGTTAAAGATTTCTAATACCTGTTCATTGATAAGAAAGACCGAAACAGCTGCATCCCTCAATCTTTTTGATTCCTATCGGGAAGCAAGAAAAAGTGGGCTTTCTTTTTCTCAATTCATAGATCTTGTTCATCTCTACCCTTCTCTGGTGGTATGTATGTTGGATGATGTGCCTGACAAAGGAACATGGCGAAGATTTTTGAAAACGGTCAGGTCACTCGGAATTTATGATGCTGAGGGTTCCGACGTAGAGGTGATCTATCAGCGTGAGCTAGAATACCTCACCCAAAATGCAGAGATCTGGCATGACTGGTTTCTCCGGGTGCTAAAGGATTACATATCTAAATCGGATCAACAAAAGGATTTTGTACTTGAATCGATGTATTTGTTAACCAATGCCGTCCGCGGGATTTCTGAAACGGAAATGAAAAAGATCGAAATACTCAGTCAAGTACTTGCTTTAACTTCTTAAAATCTTCAAGCAGCGGAATTAAATCCAAAGTTTTTGGGTCGTAATTTTCACCCAGATCTTTGATGATATGATCTTGTAGCTCACCTAGTTTCAGGGCTTTATGATAGGGCAGATCTGAGAAGGTAACCATCGAATACAATGGTAGCCATTCCCCGGAGGCTCCATTCAAGCGTTTCTCCAGTTGTTTCCTCTTTAAAAAGCTTTCATCAATCACACCCTCCCGCATTTCCAGAAAGTTTCTGAGGGCCAGCTCCGCGATGGCATCTGCATCTTTTTTCCTGATCAACTGGAAATCTTGAGCTGTACGGGCCCAGTCATGGTCACTGGCTTGCAGCAGTTCAACAAATATCCTGCAATCTTCAAATCCCGCATTCATGCCTTGTCCGTAGAAGGGGACAATGGCATGCGCCGCATCTCCAATCAATAGACTCTTTTGATATGCCCAGGGAAAAGTTTTGATGGTCTGCAGGGAGGAGGTGGGATTGCTTTGAAACTGATGTATCGGATCTTCCAGCAGTGGGATCACATCAGGGAATGAGTCTTGAAGGAAGGTGCGGATCTTCTCCTGCGAATCCAGTTGCTCAAAAGAGGGGTCACCCCGATCACCCAAAAAGAGTGTACAGGTAAATGAATGATCTGTATTAGGCAAGGCGATCAGCATAAAATTCTTTCTGGGCCATATGTGGAGGGCCAGCGGGTCCATAGCAAACTGATCGTTGAAGGCCGGTATAGTTAACTCTTTGTAACTATGGCTCAATTTTTCTTCGCTGCTATTGTGAGAGCTATCCTTTTCACTGATTTTCTTTCGTAAGCTGGAAAAGGCTCCGTCAGCACCAATCAGAAAATCAAATGAATGAACGCTGCCCGAAGACATGGAAAGAGCGGCGTTTTCAGGACGTATATCCTCAATATTCTCTTCAAAATAGAAGCGAACACCCGCTTCTTCCGCTTTGGTGATCAACAGGGTATTCAGCTGGTGCCGGGAGACTGAGTTGATGTATTGATCCCTTCTGCCATAGGGTTGAAAATCAATACTGGAATTCGTGTGCACCATACGTCCGTACATGGGGATCAGTAAAGGTTCGATGCTTTCGAAGACCCCGGCCATCTTTAATGTGCGGATCCCCCGGTGGCTCAGCGCAAGATTGATGGACCGGCCTCCCGAATTGGAAAGATCTCTCGGATCAGGTCGTTTTTCAAAGACCTCCACATGGTATCCTTCTTTTACAAGCAGAATACTGATGAGAGAACCCACCAAACCGCCACCTAAAACACCGATTTTTTTACTCATCTTTCAGTGTCTCATTAAGGATTTTTACAAATTGCCATACTTCCGAAAACGTATTGTACAGAGGAACTGGCGCCACCCTGATCACATCTGGTTCCCGAAAATCGATAATAACTCCTTTTTTCTGTAATAACCCGACAAGTTCCCGGCTGGACCGTCCAATCTTTAATGATAATTGAGCGCCTCTTTGCTCCGGGTTTCCCGGGGTAATGAATTCGATCTGATCGGCTATTGGAGATTTTTTGATCAGATACTCCAGGTATCCGGTCAACAGCATGCTTTTCTCTCTCATATTACCGATCCCTGCCTCGCTGATGAGCTCCAGTGCGGCCAGATGGGCGGCTGAAGCCAAAATATTTGGATTGCTCAGCTGCCAGGCATCCACACCCTCTGCCGGTATCCACTGATTATCCATTTTAAATCTGCTGGCAGGATCGTGTCCCCACCAGCCTTTCAGCTGTTGGTCTTTATACAAATTTCTTTCATGTACAAAGATCCCGGAGATGCCTCCCGGTCCGGAATTCAAATATTTATAGCTGCACCAGGTGGCAAAGTCCACACCATCGTCATGCAGGCTCAGCGGTACATTGCCAATGGCATGCGCAAGGTCAAATCCGATCGTGATCCCATATTTCCTGGCATGTTTAGCAATGGTCTTAATTTCAAAGTACTGTCCGCTGAAATACTGTACCCCCGGCAGCATGATGAGCGCCAGTTCATTTTGATGTCGGGTGATACTATCCAGAATATGTTTGACCGAATATGTATGTCCCTGGTCCGGTTCCAGCTCGATCAGGTGATCTTCGTTATACCCGTGAAGCTTTAGTTGGGACCTTACGGCATAATGGTCGGATGGAAAAGCCTTCTTTTCAATCAGTATTTTAGTGCGATCTGCCGCGGGCATGTAAAAGACGGTAAGTAGCAAATGAAGGTTTTCTGTAAGACTCCCCATAGAGACGACTTCATTCACGGTGGCTCCCAGAAGATTTCCCAGATGGTTTTTTGAGTATTTGTGATAGTCAACCCAGGGTCTTCTACCGTGGAAATGCCCCTGTACGCCCAGTTTCTCCCAGTCCTCAAGCTCCTGCTCTACGAAGGATCTGGTAGCTTTAGGCTGCAGACCCAGGGAGTGGCCACAGAAATAAATGACATCCTTCTTGGCTTTTTCAGGAATGTAAAATCGGGGTCTGAAAGCTTTTAGCGGATCATTTTCATCGAGCTTTTGTGCAAATGAAAAATGGGGTTCGAATGTCATTCTTCCACAAACCTCGGATCTGCCTCCATCTTCGCTCCGCAATTACTGCAGGTTCGCATTTCTTCAGAACCATAAAATTCTTTGAACCGGGGCAGGAAGTCTTTTTCGATGTTGGTCAGGGGGAAATAGGTTTCATGCAACAGGTGATTACAATTTTCGCAAAACCACAGCAGGCCATCTTTATGCTGTGGCATTCTTTTTCTTTCGACCACCAGGCCTACAGATCCGGCGGACCGGATAGGGCTGTGAGGCACTTTTGCCGGCAGGAGAAACATGTCCCCGGCTTTGATTGGGATATCCACAGAATTTCCGTCTTCCTGGATTTTTACGGTGATATCACCCTCCAGCTGGTAGAACAATTCTTCCGTTTCGTTGTAGTGGTAATCTTTGCGGGCGTTGGGTCCGCCAACGATCATCACGATGTAATCTCCGGCATCAGCATACAGATTTTTGTTTCCTACAGGTGGTTTCAACAAATCTCTGTTGTCTTCTATCCACTTTTGTAAATTGAATGGCCTTTTAATACCCATATTTGTTCTTTGATTCTTTTGTTCGAGGTGTATTTAACAAAAATAAATGATGAATGTTGATTTGAAAACCAGGAGAGCACTTGTTTGTGGCGCCAGCCAGGGTATCGGCGAAGGTGTGGCCAGATCCCTGGCAGCTCAGGGAGCCCGGCTTATACTGGTCGCAAGAAATGAAGAAAAACTTAGAAAAGTACAGCAAACATTGCCAGGAGAAGGCCATGTGATCAAATCTGCCGATTTGGGAGATATGAATGATCTGCAAAAATTACTGGATGAGCTTTCGACAGAAGCCATTGATATTGTGATCAACAATACGGGTGGTCCCAAGCCTGGCGCGATCCATGAGGCTGAGATTATGCAATTTCAAAAAGCCATTGAAATGCACCTTTTTGCAAGTCATAGGATCCTGCAAACTGTGTTGCCATCCATGAAAAAGAATGGTTATGGAAGATTCATCAATATCATATCCACTTCTATAAAGATTCCGATCCAGGGCCTTGGTGTAAGCAATACGGTACGCGGTGCGATGGCTTCCTGGTCCAAAACCCTATCTTTTGAACTGGGACCTTATGGCATTACCGTCAACAATATTCTGCCCGGATTCATCGATACGGACAGACTTCAGGGATTGATCGCCTCTACATCCGAAAAAGAAGGTAAATCGAAACAACAGGTGGCGGATGAAATGAAAAGATCTATTCCTGTGGGAAGGTTCGGGGAAGCTGCTGAAATCGGAGATCTGGCCGCTTTTCTGGCTTCGCCGGCAGCGGCTTATATCAATGGCACCAGCATCCCTGTGGATGGGGGCAGGACGGGGTCGATATAAAAAAGCCCTGCGGAAACAGGGCTTGAAAGGGTAAATTTTCTATTCCTTATACAGGAGTTTCTTCCTGCTTGAGCCGGGAAATTTTGAAGGATTTCCTTTCTTTATGGCCGCAATAGCCACAAATGTAATATTTCATGAGCTCACCTTCCTCCATGGTAGTGGCTGGCTGGATCACTTCCTCCCTGTCCACTTTCAGTGTTTGATAGTTACATTCGGAACACTGGAGCGCATGAAGACGTCCATTGTACTTTTCGATTTTTGTATAGCCGGAATCCTCATCGATCCACACATCATAGTCCACAGAAAAAGCATCTTCCTCAGCCTGCATACCCTTATCCAGGTAGACATCCTCTTCTTCTTCGCTCAGCAGTTTCATTTTCTTCCCATCAGGGGAAACCCTTGGCGTATATCTTAGTTTCTTCAATCGCTTCTCAATGTAAAACGGATAGTAGAACTTCAGTATGTTTTGAACGATCACAGCAATGATCAGCGCCATCATCACACTCATGAACAGTACAACGAAGAACCAAAGCCAGGTCCTGTTGTCGCTCAGGGTATTCACGTACAGTGTGATCCCAACCATGATCAGCAGAAAACCATACCATAACAGGTTGATTTCGTGCATATTGATATAATCATATCTGGCCTTATAATCGCTGGTTGTTAAAAGCTTAATGTAGTGCCCCAGTAAAATCAGGACGCCCACACCAGCAATGACATATGAAATCCATTGCCCATAGGTGTTCCAGGCATTAAGCAAACTCGGTGATATTGGATCGGTCATAGCAGTTTATAGGATTAAGTAGGTGTTTCTCTTAATACAAAAATGTCACAAATTTTTAAAAACTACACCATAACCAGACTGAATTCAAAAGGATGATGATTTTGTCCGGCGACAATCTAAAATATGAAATATTTATAAGATTTTCAATATTTCTCCTTTTTAAATCGTTTAAGTACAACCAACCAGACCTTAGGGGTGTCTGTTTGAAGGAGCATGGTGGAACATTTATCGTGCTTGTTTGTTTGTCCATTCAATTAATGCATATTTTCATTATTAATTTTTAAATATTTTGCACCTTTGCTTGCAAAATAAGTCACATGCTTGAGGATCAGACCAATTAAAGTGCATGTGACCGATCAAAAACAATTTATGATAGAAATGAAACAATTATTTAGAAGTTTATTTTTAGCTGCGCTTGCAGTAAGTGTTGGCATTTTGATTTCCTGTACTGAAGATGAGGAGCCGGTAGCCGATCCTCCTGTGGTTGACTTTGAGAGTACTGTCCTGGATGGCAATGGTACTGCAACTTTAGAGCCCGGGGAAGTTTTATCATTTGTGATCTCTGTGGATGCACCCGGCGGATTCAATACTTTAAACGGAACATACTTTGTTGATGGCGTTGAAGTTAAAGATACCGTGATCTCGAGAGACCCGGGTACTTCTCCTCTGGAATACACCAGCGACCAGTTCAGGTTTGAGATTGAAAATGATGATGTGGGCTCTACTCTGGCATATGTATTTCAGGCGGTAGATGATGATAGTCAGCTGAGCAATGAACTGACATTGACGGTGGATGTGGTTTCGCCTGTGGCAAGGTCCTATTCAACGATATTATTGGCTGCGCCACTTGGTGATAAATCCGGTCAGAATTTCTTTAGTGTTGCTACCGGTACAAAATATTCTCCATCGGAAGTTACAGGAACTACTGCAGCAATATCTCCAACTATTGATTTTGGATATTACTATGGAGTAAATAATATGGCGTCTATTGCTTCACCAGCTGGTTTTGAAAGTACAACATTCTTAGCTCAGGTAGACGGGTGGAATACAAAGAATACAACAGTCATCAAAGCCACAACGCTGGGCTCCACTGAGTTTAATGAAGTTACCACATGGGCTGATATTGATGAGGTATTTGATGCCGGAACCGATGAAGAGGGCATTATTATCCAACTTGCCGCGGGTGACGTAATAGCTTTTGAAACTGTGAACGGAGTGAGAGGGCTGATTTTGGTCAATGCTATCATAGATGGAAATAATGACCAGGACTTTGATGATAATACTGACAGTATTAGTCTCGATATTCTGGCTCAATTAGAGGCAGTAGCTCCTTAAAGAAAGAACAACATTTGAATTAAAAAACCCCGCCCTCTCAGCGGGGTTTTTTGGTACTGGCAACCATCGATTAATTTCGCTTTACAATATTCAATATCATGATCAGAAATCTACTCCTGTTGGCAATTATCCTGGCTTTTGTTTTTGCATGCAGCAGCCCCCAGCAAAATTCAGCACCCGACACCAGCACCATGACAGACGAAGAGCTGCAGGCCTATGCCGACGAGTTGGCTCACCGGTTCATCATCGTCGATGGCCATGTGGACCTGCCCTATCGCATGGAGGTTGCTGGCTTTATGCTAAAGAAAACGGTGGAGGATGTGTCCGTCGAAACCAAGGGGAATTTTGACTACCCGAAAGCCAAAAGAGGAGGCCTGGATGCTCCTTTTATGTCGATCTATGTACCATCCTCTTATTTTTTCCAGGGGGGTGCAAAGGAATTTGCAGATTCCCTGATCGATATGACCCTGCAGGTTACGACCACTTATCCCGACATGTTCGCTCCGGCCAATTCACCGGGAGACATCCGGACAAACTTTGAAAAAGGACTGATCTCCCTGCCGCTGGGCATGGAGAACGGTGCACCGATCGAAGATGATCTCGCCAATGTCAAATACTTTTTTGATCGTGGGATCCGGTATATCACTTTGACGCATTCAAAAGATAATCAGATCGCGGACTCCTCTTACGACACCACCTATACCTGGAACGGGATTTCTCCATTTGGCGAAGAGGTTGTCGCAGAAATGAACAAACAGGGGATCATGGTGGATGTTTCGCATGTTACGGACAGTGCATTTTATGACGCCATCAGGATTTCAAAAGCGCCTGTCATTGCTTCACATTCGTCGTGCAGGTATTATACCCCGGGCTTTCACCGCAACATGACCGACCAGATGATCAAAGACCTTGCTGCCAATGGTGGAGTGATCCACATCAACTTTGGCTCTACTTTTCTCTCAGAAGAATCAAGAGAAAAGGATGCCATCCTGGAGGAGCGTCTGCTCAATTACAAGATCGAAAATAATCTAAACGAGGATGATTCGGCCTATGTGGCCTTCTACAATCAGTATGCAGAAGAGATCGGTTATTTCGAAGATGTGAAAATGGCGGCTATCCACATTGATCACGTGGTGAAGATCGCCGGGATCGATTATGTGGGATTCGGGTCAGACTTCGATGGAGTGGGCAACAGCTTACCAACCGGACTAAAGGACGTATCCATGTTCCCCAATGTCATTTATGAATTACTGAAAATGGGATATTCTGCCGATGACATCGAAAAGATCTGCTATAAAAACACCTTCAGGGTATGGAATGAAGTGATTGAGACGGCCAAAGACCTCCAGGGCGCCTAATTTCCCTTCAAAGAATTGATAAACTGAGCCCAGGCAAACGGGTTCAGGAGGTTATTCTGAG
Organism: Cyclobacteriaceae bacterium; assembly: GCA_965243485.1. GTDB lineage: Bacteria > Bacteroidota > Bacteroidia > Cytophagales > Cyclobacteriaceae > UBA7330. The sequence continues at coordinate 1,813,336 of CBDEVP010000001.1, forward strand.
GCCGCATATACCGGTTTTGTATGGATTGTGCCTGTTGGTCCATGAAAAACCGGTGGTTCGCTCCTGGACTGGCGGGCAGGTTTTTGTAGGCCTCCCGCATGTATTGCTTGGCCAGCCAGGCTTCAATGTTATTGATTTCCTCCTGGTTGGGAAGCTGCACCGCGAGGACTGCTTCTTTAAACATGGCTTCGGAAGGATATGGAAAGACCTCGACCTCTTCCAAAAAGGCAATGTCTTCCTGCATCGTCACGATGGTTTTCAGACTCTGATCCTTTTCATGTTTGGGCACAATGAAAGATTCCCTGCGAAATCCCACAGCACTGAATACAACGCTGTCGCCTTCGAGGACCGGCATGGAAAAGAAACCGTAAGGATTAGTGGTAGTGCCGCGTCCGGCCTTAGGCACGTAAACGTGTACCCCGGGAATAACTGAAACAGAATCAGGACCAAAAATAACCCCGGTAAACTGGATCACCTTTTTTTCATTCTCCTGAGCCGCCAGACCCAGACTGATGATTAAAAGAGTACTATATAATATAAGCTTTTTCACCATGCGCTCACTTCAATATATTATACTATGTGAATGCCCGAAAAGTTTAACAATTATCAAACCTACTGCTAAATCAGTCTTTAAACCAGTTAATGAACAAAAATTAACAATTTTCCAACCTTTGATCCTTGCATTGATTAAATTGTACTACTTGAGGAAAGTAGATGTATGAGAATTAAGAATTTTAGTCTAACATATGGATCTCAGATCTTCAAATCATTTTCCGATGAGGCCAGGGTACGGATCATTCATTTATTATTTAAAAATGAAGAGCTTTCTATATCCGATCTGGAGAGAATCCTTGACTTTACACAAACTAAAACCTCGCGCCATATCAGTTACCTGAGAAATGCTTCGCTGCTCAATGCAACAAAGCGGGATCAATGGGTATTTTACAGCATAAAAGATGAAGTCTATGATATTGTTAGTCAGATATTTGAATTCCTCCATAGAGATATGACTTTACAAAAAGACCAGGAGACCTATCAGATCATGAGTTCAAACAGAGAGCTGGCTGTAAACAGGCTGGAGGAGAAAGGTTACAGGGATTGAAATACACACATATTTTTTTTGATCTGGATCATACGCTTTGGGACTATGATTTCAATGCGAGGAAGGTCCTACTGGAGATTTACGAAAATTTTCAGTTGGGTTCCAGATCCAATGCATCTCCGGAGGGATTTTTGAAGTTGTTTTTCCAAGTCAACGCAACTTTGTGGCATCGGTTCAATCACGGTCAGGTCAGCAGGGATGATATCAGAAATGGCAGATTTCAATCCATTCTCAAACAGTGCAAAGGGGATTTGCACATGGCTGAGGAGATAAGCAATTATTTTTTGTATCATTGTCCCAGACAAACCAGGATCATGGAAGGCGCGGATTTGATCCTTTCTTACCTGTCTGAAAAGTATAAGATCTATATCATAACAAATGGTTTCGATGATGTCCAGTGGATCAAGCTTAAAGCATCAGGCCTTGGTCAGTACATCCATGATATGTATACATCAGAAACCATCGGCTATCGAAAACCCTCTCCGGAGATCTTTGAATTTGCATTATCTGAAACAAAAGGCGTTCCCGAGATGTCAGTAATGGTAGGGGACAATCCGCTGACGGATATCGAAGGTGCTAAAAGAGCAGGGCTATTTTCCGTGCTTTATGATCCGAGTGGAAAACTAAATGTTGAAGCCGGATTCAGTATCACAAACTTCAATGATCTGAAAAAACTGCTCTGAGCCCTTCAGGATTTTATAATTTTGACTGACACAAAAATCTGAAGCTTTATGCCAAAAGGACGATACATCATTCCGGAACCCAGTAATGAACCTGTTTACAGCTATGCTCCGGGTACTTCAGAGCGCGACCTGCTGAAAAAGGCCCTTGACGATGCGCGGTCCGTGGAGAAAGACATTCCTATGTATATCGGTAGGGATGAAGTAAAGACCGGCAATAAGATCAAACTTTCTCCGCCGCATGAGCATGAGCATACTCTCGGACACTTCCATGAGGGAGATCGCAGTCATGTGGAATCAGCCATCAAGGCTGCGCTGGAAGCCAAAAGCGAGTGGGCTGCATTATCCTGGGAGCAAAGAGCCAGTATCTTTTTGAAGGCGGCAGACCTGATCTCCGGTCCTTATCGGTATAAAATGAATGCTGCTACTATGCTGGCTCAGTCGAAGAGCCCTCATCAGTCAGAGATCGACGCAGTCTGTGAGTTTATTGATTTTCTGAGGTTCAATGCAAAATTCATGGAGCAGATCTATGAAGATCAGCCAGGGTCAGCACCCGGTACATGGAACCGTACGGAATATCGTCCGCTGGAAGGATTCGTTTTTGCCATCACCCCTTTCAATTTTACCTCTATCGCCGGAAACCTGCCCGCATCACCAGCCATGATGGGCAATACTGTGGTGTGGAAACCCAACTATACCCAGGTCTATTCGGCGGCGCTGATCATGGAGATCTTCAAAGAGGCAGGACTACCTGACGGCGTGATCAACCTGATCTATGTTGACGGACCTGTAGCCGGGGAAGTGATTTTCAATCACCCGGATTTTGCAGGATTGCATTTTACAGGAAGTACCCAGGTATTCCGGCAGCTTTGGAGTACCATAGGTTCGAACATATCCAAATACAAGTCCTATCCAAGAATTGTGGGTGAAACAGGAGGCAAAGATTTTGTGATCGCGCATCGATCTGCGAATGCCAAACAATTGTCTACTGCCCTGACTCGTGGAGCCTTTGAATTTCAGGGGCAAAAATGTAGTGCTGTTTCCAGGGCCTACATTCCCTCCAACCTGTGGGACGAGGTAAAAGGCCATCTGCTGGACGACCTGAAGGATATTAAAATGGGTCCGCCCGAAGACTTCAGTAATTTTTTCAATGCCGTCATCGAGAAAAAGGCTTTTGATAAGATCACAGGGTATATCGATCAGGCCAAAAATGATAAAGATGCCGAAATTATTGCAGGTGGTAACTATGACGATTCTGAGGGTTATTTTATTAAACCGACGATCATCGTTGCCAGCGATCCGAAATATACGACCATGCGGGAGGAGATCTTCGGACCTGTTTTGACCATCTATGTCTACCCTAAAGATCAGTTTGAAGAAGCTTTAGCACTGGTGGATGAAACCTCCCCGTATGCCCTGACAGGTGCGATCTTTTCAACAGATCGCTATGCCATCGATCTGGCCACCAAACGGTTGGTGCATGCTGCCGGTAACTTTTACATCAATGATAAGCCCACCGGGGCGGTTGTGGGGCAACAGCCATTCGGTGGAGCCCGTGCCTCCGGTACCAATGACAAGGCCGGATCAATGATGAATCTGCTCCGATGGGTCAGTGCCAGGACCATCAAAGAGACCTTTGCGCCGCCGGTTGATTACCGATATCCGTTTATGGATTGAAGATTTCTTAAGAATAGTAGTTTAGTTATCTTTGATATTGGTTTTTATAAATTAGTATTGGATTATTTGTAGTAGAAATAAGAGAATACTAATTTATACCTTCGTGTAACCTGATAAACAACACTCTAAGACCGCTGAACATGGAAATTAAAAGAAGCATCCGATTTACAATTCTCCTGGCGTTTCTCCTGTCACTAGGAGTTGAATCGCAGGCCCAGTCCTGGGAAGTACTTTTCAAGAAACCGGAAAAGATGTACACCAAGGGCAAGTACCATAAGGTGTCCAAAAAGCTTAAGAAATTCAGGAAAAAGGTTGTTCCTGGAGAATATGCCAACGACACCGCCATGTTTGCCCTGGGCAACATTATGGAAGCCAAAGCACTGGAGGCCATGCGGGATTTCCCGGCCATGAATGCCATGATAGATAAATCCCTGAGGCAGCTGGAAGACAACAAAGAAGATAACAGTTTTGCTTACGCCACCGGGATGCTCAGACTGGTGGACATCTACAATGACTATGGCAATTACCGGAAAGCTGACAGTCTGCTCACGTTGCTCAGGAATTTTCCGGTAGCTTATGAGAGTAGTGAAGTACTCAAACAGGAAATTGAGATCAGGCAGGTGATCACTGACGTTCACAATGGATTTTACCTTGAATCAGAACCTGTCGTTCAGCAGCTGATCCGAACCTGGCCCCAGGTGATGAATCAGGGTTATTTTGGTGAAGAAGTTGATGCCCTGGATGAAGTTTACCGGACCGAGCTTCTGGGATTACTATACGTCGCGGAGATCAACATTGCCACCTGGAGAGGGGAATACCCTAAAGCATTCGAACTGCACGATAAATACAAGAGCTTCTTCAATCGAATGAGTAATTCCAGCCCGGCTTATTTCAAATATCGTCTGGCCGAAATTGAAATCACTTTTGAAAATGGAGATATCAACAGGGCACGGAGACTGAATTCTAACTATACCTATGGTAAACTGATTGGAAAGTACAAAGAGATTGGTATCGTCAATGATATCATCATTGAATCGCGTCTGGGCAAAATGGATAATGCCAAAGCGGCTGTGCTGCAATTTTCCAAATATGCCAGCAAATCCAGAATGAACAAGAAATTCGAGGATTTTAAACGTAGCTACTATGAGGCATTTATCAAGGTAAAAGAAAATGATATCAGGGCCGGACTACAGCAGATTGGAAGTCTGGACAACAGTACACCTACGACCATTGTGCCGGTCGATCATCCATTAAGGACCGAACTGGCAGAATTTGCCATCCGAAGTTCGATCGGTACCAGGAGATTCATGTATCAGCGGTCTGCTGAAGACTATTACACCAAGCTTGGAAGAAGGATTGAAGCCCGGTATGTCGATGATGCACTTTTTCAAAGTCTTTATGATATCTCCCTGGCAGGATTTTACCTCAACTACACGGAGACGCCCAATAAAGCATATGAGATCTTTGAAGATGAACCGGAAGAGATGGTATTTGATCAATTAAAAGCTACCCACTGGCGATTTGCACAGGCGATTGCAGATATTTCCGAATACCTGGTACTGGAGGGTGACTACCTGTATGCTGTGGACCTGTTGCAGGAGGTGGTTGACGGTATGAAAGCCAATGAACACACCAATCCCACCAACCTGGGTGATATGATGGTATCCCTGGCGAGAATGCAGACTTATGCGGGAGACTATAAAACTGCAGAGCTGAATACCGATGAGGCGCTCAAGCTGATCCGGAGGGATGGTGAGAGAAAATCATTTGAGTTTGTGAATGCGCTCAATTCCGCAGCCCTGATCTACGGTACCATGGGTATTTATAACAAGGCTGAGAGACTTTTGAGTCGCGGAGAATCTATTTCTAAAAAGCTTGAGGGCGGGGATCGTGAGATCAGGCTACAGTCTATTGAAGACCTGGCTTTTCTTTATACCCGGGTTGGAAATTACTCAGAAACAGAATACCTGCTGAAAGAAGTCATTGAGGCGCGGAAAAAAATCTACGGGAGCAACAGCCGCAAACTGATCAAAGCTTACAATGCCCTCGGTGTGCTTCACATGATCCGGGGAGAATATCCCGAAGCGGAAAAGAACATCAGAACCTCGCTGAATATCTGTGAGGCAGTATACGGGGACAATAGTCTCATCTATGCGGACAACCTGGTGGCCCTGGTGGACTTTTACCAGGAGATCGGCAACTATCAGGCAGGTCTGCAGCAGCTGGACAATATTTTTAAGATCAGAACTCAGAGGTTGCAGCAAGGTCATATTCTGTTTAGCGAGGTCTTTACGGATTATGGATTGCTGCATTATCATTTAGGGACAGAGCTGTCCCGTGTTGAACAGTATTTTCAACAGGCCCGGCAAATAGTACAGACTACTTTTGATCAAAACCACCCTTCTTATGCCGAAGCCATCAAAAATCTTGGATTTTTGTACGCACAAAGAGGTGAGTATGATCGCGCCCTGCCACTCCTGACCCAGGCAGACGAGATATGGACCAATTCCCTTGGTAATAAGAATAAGAGTTCCGGTGAGGTCGCACGGTTGAAAGGTGATATTTACTTTGAGCGGGGACAATATGAGCTTGCAGAGGAGGAATATGATAAATCTTCCAAATATTTTAGAAAGATCTTTAGCAAGGAGCATCCGGATTATCTCAACGCTTTAAGTAAGCTCGCCCAGGTGCATTATATCAATGGAGATCTGAGTAAAGTTGAGTCCATACTCAGTGAAACCACGGCAGCTTACCTGGAATATACCAAGATCTATTTCCCGACATTGAGCGAGGAGGAAAAAGCAAACTTCTGGGCCAAGATCAAAAAGGATTTTGAATTTTATAATACAGTGGCTGCCGATTTCCAGCTTGAAAAGCCCAAGTACCTGGAAAACATGTATGATTTTGCCCTGGCTACCAAGAGCTTATTGTTGAACTCATCTATTAAGACAAGGAATGCGATCCTGAATAGCGGGGATTCTACCCTGATCGGGCTGTTCGAAGACTGGCTTGAGAAAAAAGAATTCCTGACCAGCACACTTTCAAGGTCCGATGAAGAGCTGGCAGAAGATGAAATCAATATCAATGACATCAAGGATGAAATTTCGCAGCTGGAAAAGGAACTTAGTGAAAAATCTTCAGATTTTGCTGAAACTTTTGAATATGAGCTTTACTCCTGGAATGACGTAAGGAAGGTTTTAAATGACAATGAGGCGGCAGTCGAAATCGTCAGGTACAGAGAGTTCGACAAGGACTTTGACGAGCAAAAGGTCCGCTATGCTGCATTAATAGTCACCACGGACACTAAAAAGAATCCAACTCTTGTAATGCTGGATAACGGAAACGATCTGGAAAATAAGTTTTTTACTCTTCAGCGAAATAGTGTAAAATTTAAACTGGAGGATAAATTGTCTTATCTCAATTACTGGAGGCCTATTGCAACGGCCATAGGCAATCGTGATGTCATTTACGTTTCTCCCGATGGTATCTATAACCAGATCAATATTGAGGCGCTGATGATGGACGATGGCAGGTATGTGATCGACAAGCAAAACGTAAGGATAGTAAACAGCACCAAGGCTCTGGCCATCAACAGGAGCAAAGAAGCGAGGAAGGCTGAAGAATCCACCTCCACCGAGCTGAATGCCATGCTGTTTGGAAATCCTGAATATTACACAAATAATAATGTGGCTGTGAGTGAAGCGACCGGGTCAAAGAAGAAAGTGATCCCACAGTTGCCCGGTACGGAACGTGAAGTCACTATCATCTCAGACCTCTTAAAGAATCAGGGATGGAAGGCCAATACCTACATCGGAGAGGCAGCTTCCGAAGATGCGATCAAGGCAGCAAATAACTATAAGCTGCTTCATATCGCTACACATGGATTTTTTGATGAAGAAGAAAAGCAAAAGACAGACCGGTTCTCTCTTTTTGAAGAAGACAATCCATTGGAACGGTCCGGGCTGCTGGCCAAGGGCGGCGGGGATGTCCTGCTGGAAGCATCTGATAAAAACTACAATCTGAATGATGGCATTCTGACTGCCTATGAGGCGATGAATCTCAACTTCGATGAGACTGAGCTTATCGTTTTGAGTGCCTGTGAGACCGGCCGTGGAGAGATCCAGCAGGGGGAAGGGGTGTTCGGTCTTCAGCGTTCCTTCCTGGTGGCAGGTGCGGATGCCATGATCATGAGTTTGTTCCAGGTTTCAGATGAAGTAACTGAGAAATTGATGACAGAATTCTATAAACAATGGATTGAGCAAAAACGTGAAAAACGTGAGGCCTTTAACCTGGCACAAAAAGCCGTGAAAGAAGAATTCAAGGATCCGATCTATTGGGGTGCTTTTATCATGATCGCTAAAAGCTAATCTTCCATCTTCTATGAAACATGCTTTGGTTGTGTTGCTGGTAATGTGCTGTGGTTGGGTCTTCGCACAGGGCCATCGCATACAATTCAAAATAGCCGGGATGCCTGATAGCCTGGTCACCATCGGGTACCACATGGGATCACAAAAATATGCACTGGACACTCTATCTATTATTAATGATTCCTTTGTCATAGAAGGGGATGAGCCACTAAAGCCCGGATTATATTTTATTTACAATTCTTCCTATTATCTGGAATTCATCGTTAAGGAGCAGAAATTTTCAATAGCTGCCACCTACGGCAAAGGTTATGATCATGTGGTTGTCAAAGGCTCCGAAGAGAATGAGCTTTTTTCTGATTTCCAGACAGATATGATCGGTTTTAGAAATCAACAGAGAGCTTATCAGGAGCAGCTCAGCAATAATACTGGTGACTCTGCTCGGACACTCAACGACCTCAAAGCCGTGGAACAGGCTATGGCACAATACCGGAAGGACCTGATCAGTGATCACCCGGATAAATTTCTGTCCGCTTTCCTTGGTCTCATGAATGAACCGGAGGTTCCGGAGTATAGTGATGCGGATAATCTCCAGGATCAAAGAGTCAAACAATACCAATATTACCGTGCGCATTATTTCGATCAGGTTCAGTTGGGAAATCCTGATTTGATCCGAACACCCTTGCTTCAGCCAAAAGTGATGAAGTATTTTGATCAGGTGATCCCGCAGCATCCCGATACGATCAATATTGAAATAGACAGGCTTTTCGAGGAGGTCGGTGATAATCATGAATTATTTCGCTACTGGTTGATCACCCTGTACAATAAATACCAGGAAAGCAAGATCATGGGGATGGATAAGGTAGTTGTTCATTTGATGGAGGATTACTTCTTATCCGGACGAGCTACCTGGCTGACTGAAGAGGGCATTAAAAAAATAAGGGAGGAGATAACGTTCAAAAAGCATAGTCTGATAGGGAACCAAGCTCCCGAAATGCATTTAGTGGATACCTTGAATCAACCGTTTTATCTTGAGCAGATCTCCCAGCCATTCATTCTTCTTTATTTCTACGATCCTGATTGTGGCCATTGTAAAAAGAAGACTCCCGTCCTCGTAGAGGCTTACGATGATTTTCAATCACTTGGCGTGGAGATAGTGGCCGTATGTACGGTGACCGATGTGGACCGGTGGAAAGAATACATCAGGGAAACAAATATGGAATTCGTCAATCTGGCCGATCCATCCTACGATAGCAATTTCAGGGTCTACTATGACCTGCGCAGCACACCAAAAATGTATCTGCTGGATCAGCAAAGAAAAATTGTAGCCAAGCAATTAGAGATTGAGGACATCAAGGAGTTCGTGAAACGATATACCCAGTAAATTAAAGACCGACGACAGACCACCGGAGAGGCATGTTGTTTGAATGAACACAGCAAATAGCCTTCTTTTAGCTTGAATATCTGATTTTTCTACTTCCCGGTTGATATTGTGTTAAATAAATAAGGATCATTTCTGTGATTCTTCTTAGCAAAGTCATTTTAAGTATTTCATAAAATATTTGTTTGTGAGTGTTTCTTGCCGTATATTTAATTAAATTATATATATAAGCATGTCATCTAAAGAATTTATACGAGGAACATTGAAGACTATCATCCTCAAACTTCTTGCGGAAAACAAGAAAATGTATGGCTATGAGATCAGTCAAAAGGTTGCGCTGCTATCGAAGGATGAAATACAGTTAACCTATGGAGCTCTTTATCCGGTCCTGTACAAACTAGAAGGCGAGGGTTTATTGATCACTACCAGTGAAATTGTGGATGGCAGGGTCAGAAAATATTATGCACTGACTAAAAAAGGACATGAGCTGGCCCGGGAAAAAGTGAGTGAACTTCAGAAATTTACCGAAATACTAAAAAATGTGCTGGCCCCGATTCCTCAGCCAAAGATCAACCTGACCGGATCATGAAGGATTTCAAATTCAACATGCAGGAAGTGGAGCGCTTTCTTGACAGGCAGGGGATTCATTTTAAACCGCTGCGGGCTGAGCTTCTAGACCATATGGTCAGTGATCTTGAAATTCGAATGAAGGATGGAGCATCTTTTGAACATGCGTGGGATCAGGTGAAAAGCGAGATCCCGTCAAACCACCTTAAACAAATACAACAACAAACCATGGAAACAATCGACAGTAGGTTCAGAATATCGAGGATATTTTCTAACCTGTTCATATCATTGATCATCCTGGGATCTTTTTTCAAGTTCATGCATTGGCCGGGAGCGGGGATACTTTTGTTTGCCTCTTTCGGTGCGATCACCATCGCATTGCTTTTTGGCTCATTGTCAGGTGTATTTCTCAACAAGACCCGTAAAGGATCCATATGGGTCATCACAATGATCCTTGGTATATTACTCTTACTTGGTGCTTTCTGCTTTAAGGTCTTTCATTTACCGGGTGTGATCCAACTGGCTATGGCTGCTGTGGTCATTCTGGTAATTTCCTCGATCATGGTCACCGTCACCATTTTCCGTAGTCAATCAGATGGTGATACGCTATTGACCTTTTTACATGAAAAATATACTCCCAATATACAAAGGGTCCTTCTGATCATGTTTGTTATCGGTGTTTTCTTCAAAGTAATGGCCCTTCTGAAAGGAGATGATCTTTTTGTGGGTGATCTTACGTTATTGCTTTTGATTTATGGAGCGGGGACCCATCTACTTTTGTTTTTTTGGAGGAATTTAGAGTCAGCAAGATCGATTTTAAATTCTTTTTTAGTCATACTTTGCTCGTTGTGCCTTTTTCTGCCGGTACTCAACTTTTACATCCCATTTGAACACCGGATGGTATTGGCCGCTCTATTCTATATCAGTGCGGGTTATCTGGTTTACAGATTTCAGGATGCCGGCTCCAACAAGCCCGTTATGATCCTGTTCATGGTTTTAAATGTAATTCATTTTACAAGCTGGTCGCTGATGGAAACAGGCCTGCTACCGGTTTCAACCAACCGGATCATATATAGCATACCTGTTGTCTTCGTTTTTTTGATCCCCTTTTGGGTTTTCAGGAAGGATAAGATCACCCTGGCTTACTGGACCCTTTGCGCGGCTGCATTTGCCTTTCAGTTTGCCAGGGTCGGATAACCGTATGAATCCAACAACAGTGGGCAAGCAATCGGGATTAATTTAGATTTTTTAATCCCCATATTTGTACCTAAAAAGCCAGTGATAAGCATAAGGTTAATTATATCATCCACTTTGTTTTTGTTGTTTCTTGCTCCTGCCTTTGCTCAAAACAAAGCGGTCATGGTCCTCATCGATGGGGTCCCGGCTGATGTCATCGAGCGGGTCCATACGCCAAATCTGGATGAGATTGCAAAGGACGGAGGATACGCACGTGCATACCAGGGAGGACTAAAAGACGGATACTCGGAGACCCCTACCGTGTCAGCACCCGGATATATGAATATGATCACCGGAGTCTGGGCTCACAAGCATAATGTTCATGACAATGCCGTCAAATCACCCAACTATAATTACTGGAATATTTTCAGGGTAGTGGAGGAAGTAGAACCGACCAGGGAAACTGCCATTTTTTCCACCTGGGAAGACAACCGGACCAAACTCATTGGTGAGGGAAAGGAATCAGCCGGAGGTATTAAGCTGGATTATTGCTTCGACGGGTTTGAACTGGACACCAACCGGTTTCCTCACAAAGCAGACAGAAGATTCATCTTTGATATCGATGAGCTGGTCTCCAAAGAAGCCGCCCGCTACATTCAGGAGGAAGGACCTGATCTTTCCTGGGTCTACCTGGAGTTTACAGACGACATAGGTCATAAATTCGGGGATAGCCCTGAAATGGATGATGCAGTGAAGAAGGCAGACATCCAGATAGGCCGGATCTGGCAAGCTGTAAAAGCACGCCAGAAAACAGGTGAAAACTGGATGATAGTGGTCACCACAGATCATGGGAGAAATCCTGAAAATGGTAAGGGTCACGGGGGACAGACAGACCGGGAGCGAATTACCTGGATCTGTACCAATCATCAGGACCTGAATGAAAATTTCAGCCAAAACCCCGGAGTGGTGGACGTCATGCCTTCCGTATTGTACCATTTAAACATTACTCCACCTGAGGAGATCACCAATGAGATCGATGGAATACGATTCATCGGAAATATTTCCTTCAATCAGCTGAAAGCCAATCATGCAAATAATCAGCTGAAAGTCGAATGGAATCCATTGAATAGGAAAGGTGAAGCAGAAATTTGGATCACCGATACCAATTTTTTTGAGTCAGGAATGGAGGATAGTTATCGATTACTGGCCAAAGTACCTCTAGCCAGGGGGGGAAGCCAGATTAGACCTTCAACAATCGTCTGGGTTGTACAAAGTACTGGTCAAAGCACCTTCCAACCGGGCCAATGTCTGGCTGGTAAAATAACATCCATGGGGAGATTACCACCGATTTGTCGGAGATTTGCATAAATCTCATCCTTCAGCATTTACCAACAGCGTTTGGGATAGTTTTGCGTTTTGCGGTATGTGGATGGACAGGAAAAACAGACAGATAGATATTTCGGCGGGGAAATAAATACTTCAAATGCGTATATTCGTGCATTAATCCACCAGGCTCTGATGAGTAGAAAGAAATCTCCTTTAAAGAATCTTTTCATTATTTTTTTAGGCTTTGCCACGTTTGTTTCCATACTCGTAGGCTTTGCCATTATCTATTTCGTTTTTACCCAGATCAAAGGACTTGAGACTACCGACGCGCTTGATCTGAACAAGCTTAGCCTCATTGGGGAATTTTTCGGAGGAGCCGTGGGTCCCATTTGGTCTTTAGCAGGTGTCATACTCTTCTACCTCGCCCTGATCTATCAGCGCAGAGAGCTCGAACTACAGCGGGAAGAGCTGGTGGAGACCAGGTTTATTATGGATAGCCAGTCCAAGACCATTGAGATCCAGCAGTTTGAAAACACCTTCTTCCAGCTTCTGGAATTTCATCTGGAAGCCGCAAAAAGGATTGAAAACCATGCCACAGGAAATGGATTTGATAAGATGTATGCGGATTTCCAGAAGGCCGTTAGTGCTACCAAACGGAAGAGAAAGAAGGATGGCAGCTCTTCTGTGCTTGATGAGGAGGCTTTTGAGACAAGCTTCAGACAGGTTTACGATTCTTATCGCAATTCTCTCTCCCACTACATGGAGAGCTACAAGTCACTACTGTTTTTTGTAAATAACAAGAGCAAGGACCCCAATTTTTATATAAACATCATTAAGCCCCATCTTACGGAGCAGGAAGTGCTCATCCAGTTTTACTACCTCATCATCTACGACAGGGATCCCAGATTCCTGAAAATTGTTGAAAAGTTTACACTCTTTGAAAGGCTCAATTTCCGATCCGTACAGGCAGTAGACAGGCTTCACCTGGAAGAGTTGAATGAATCGGCTTACAGGCCAGCGCATAAACGCCGAAACAAAAAAGAGGAGGAGGGTGACGATGCTGATGCTACACCTGGTGCGGAAGACTGAACTGATTTTTTTAGGCCAGTTCGTTAGCCTTTGATAAAGCTCAAATGCATCTCATTGTTTTCTGGAAAAATGCGGATGATTTTTATAATATTAGATCGTGAACAGAGTATTACCCTTAGTCTTTCTTTTTACTTCGCTTTGGGCGAGCAGCCAGGAGATCATTCCACTCAATACCAATTCCCTGATCCTAAAGGCTGAAGAACAGCAAAACCTCAGTGTCCTGATAAACGAAGATCCGGAAGCCCTGAGACTCTACAAACCTATAGTGAAGGAGGCCAATAGCTATTTAAATGACAAACCTTCTCCTTTGATCATCCTCAATTATGAGGGGATGCTGGATACTGACAGTGCCAGGATACTGACAGAGATTAGTTTGAGTGACATGGCTAAGGTCATTGCCTGGTATTATGCCTACTTTGGTGATCCAAAGGCAGAATATGGTAACAAAATTCGTGAGTATGTCCTGGCCTGGGCCAGAACCTATGTTCCTACGGGAAATACCATCAATGAGAACAAGTTTGTTCCGCTTTTCTGGGGGTATTATATGTTTAAAGATAAATTCAGTGTTCGCGAAAGGGAGCTTGTCGAAGGGTGGATGATTGATATTGCGAATCACCAAATCAACCGGCCACGAACGTCGAACAACAACTGGCAGGTAAAAAGGATAAAGATCATTGGTTTGGTGGGTGGTATTACCAGAAATAAAGCCATGGTTGATACGGCTCTTGTCTGGACAAAGAAATACATCAATACCTCATTATTTGAAGATGGCACCTCCAATGATCTAAGGCATCGGGATGCGCTGCATTATCATAACAGTGGGTTGAAAGCTTTACTTACTTTGTGTATCAACCTGGCCATATTTAATGAGCGTTTTGATTTGTACGATTATGTAGCAGATGGAGGGGGGAGTATTAAAAAATCGGTGGAATATGTGATTCCATATGCTTTAGGGGACAAGACGCATAAGGAATGGGTCAACTCAAAGGTGGAACTTGACCGGAGAAGGGCAGCTGCCGGCATTTCAAAATATCAGACAGGCATGTTGTTTGATCCGCAGACCTCGCTGGAGCTATTTGAATTGTCATGCCATTATGATCGTGATCACTACAATGTGCTGGCCCATCTTCTGGGTCAGGATAAGAAGAAATATACCATGACATGGGCAAGCATGCTCAATAGTCCTCTGGTGAGGGATTGAAATCAATCCTCCAGCTGGTATTCAATCGTTGATACGACTCTGACCGTTTTGATGTGTGGTGTATTTTGATCCCGGTCTGAGATGGTGAACAGTCCCTGGTTGGCCCGCATGATCTTTCCTACCTTACTGTTAGAGTCCTGAGCAAATTTCTCTGCCACCTCGCGGGCATTTTTCGTGGCTTCCTCGATCATCACCGGTTTGATCTCGTTCAGACCATTGAAGCTGTATTCAATCGGTCGCCAGTTGTTTTTGGAATTGATGAGGATCCCTTTGGAGACCAGGGAAAGAGAGGCGGACAGGGCTTTTTGCAATTTGCCCACATCGGGTGTTCGCAACGTGAAATCTGATTTGGCGATATACCTGAATTCCCTGTACTGGTTTGGGTTGTAGATATCCGCTTTGGCATCCTGGATGTTGGTGGTACCTATGGTAAATTCTTCCTCAGTGAAACCCTGGTCCCGGAAGAATTTGGAAACTTCCGTCTTTTGGGTCTCAAGGTCATTTTTGATGGCTTGGAGATCGTTTCCCGTTACGGTGATGTCGATGGGCCATACTGCGATATCTGCATTCACCTCGCGCTCCGAAAGCCCCTTTACTGTGACCGTGCGGTCATAGGCTTTGCCCTTGACCATTGTATTGCTGATAAAAAATCCTGCAAGTGAAAGTCCGCTGAAGATCACTATGGCGTTGAACCAACCAAATTTATCCATCTTTTTGAGTTTTATATTACTAACGAAATGATCAAAAATTGGATATGTGAATAGTAAACACAGAAAGTCGACAGCCCGGAATATTAATAAAACAAAAAAGTCGCGAGGATTCCCACGACTTTTTTAATGATAATTTCTTTTTATTTAAAAGGCTGCCTTACTTGTCAAATCAAAGCCAGGACAAATAGCAGGTAAGTAAAACCAATGATCACGAATTTGTATCGGATGACTGTAGAAGCGATTAATTTCTGTTCCATAATATGCTGGTAGTTTATGTTTTCGTAACAAAGATGTATTAAAACGCTTCGTGTTACAATCGGTATTTCACCAGATTTATGAGTAGGTAATTTACTTAGAGTAAAAGTATGGATTGTAGGGTTAAGTCATTGATAATTAGATATGTATGCAATTAAATGAAACAGTCAGAAGCTGATACTTGCAACGGGTTAAATGCAAGTGTCAGTTTGTGTTTTTATCCTTGCTATTATAAACTGTGGAGGTCACGTAACGTCCCCAGCGGATAACCGCCCATACCCGCTCATGCAGATAGAAGAGCGTGATTTTCGTCAGGAGTTCTACACCTCCGATGGACAATGCTTCATTAGCGGTTCCCGAGAAATAATAAGCCAGTAGGACGGTATCTATGGTTCCGATGGTTCGCCAGCAGATGCTTTTGACCACACTTCTGGTATGTGTGGGACCGGACACTTTTCTTCCCCAGGATACTCTGTTCCACATTCTCTCATGCAGATAGTAAAGGATGGTTTTGGTAACCAACTCGCTAAGGGCGATTGAGAGGGCCACGGTTAACTTTCCCGTAATCAAAAAAGAAAGAAGAATGGTATCTAAAGTGCCGACAAGTCGCCAGGAGACCGCTTTTGTAAAGCTGCGTAGATTTGTATCTGTCAGGACCATGGACATAGAAATGAGTAAGACATTAAATCTTTTTTGTAAAGATTACTTTGGTCCGTAATTATTTCCGATAATGAACCGGTTACTTTTGTCATAAGAAAAATAGCTCAGCATCCAGGTAAAAAATACTGCCAGTCGGTTTCGGAAACTTACCAGAGACATGAGGTGCACAAAGATCCAGACAAACCACCCCAAAGAACCATGTAGGCGAAGGGCTCCAATTTCAGCGACTGCAAGGTTACGGCCAATTGTGGCCATGCTGCCTTTGTGTCTGTAGGTAAAAGGCAGGGTAGGTTTCCCTTTCATGATCCGTTTCAGATTCTTTGCAAGAAGTTTTCCCTGTGCGATGGCAGGTGGTGCCATCATCGGATATCCGCGTGGATATTTTTCCGAAACCTGGCTGGCTACATCACCAATAGCAAAGATATTACCGTAGCCTTCTATCAGGTTAAAATGATTCACCATCAGGCGGCCATCCGGAGTGTTTTTTTTGACATCCAGTCCCTGGATTCCAAGCCCCTTCACTCCGGCAGCCCATATCACTGAGCGTGTGATGATATCGTCTATGACATCAAATTTAGCGGTAAATCCGTCATACGACCTGATTCGGCAGTTCAAATGCACCTTTACTCCGAGTTTGTGCAGGTATCTGAGGGCTTTTTCGGAAGATCTTGGAGACATACCATTAAGGAGTCTTGGAGAAGCCTCCACCAGGTGGATATCCATTTCCTTCATATCCATTTCTTTGTAGTCGTATGGGAAGACGTGCTTTTTCAGCTCAGCCAAAGCACCTGCCACTTCAACTCCTGTAGGCCCGCCACCGACAATTACATAATCGATATAACTGTTCATTTTTATCGGATCTTCCTCCGGAAGTGCCAACTCAAAATGTCGGATCAGTCTATTGCGTAGCGCTATGGCATCTTCTATGGTTTTTAGTGGAAGTGTATGTTTTTCGAATGTGGGCTGGCCAAAATAGTTAGAGGCTGATCCGGTTGCAAGGACGAGATAGTCGTATTTTACAGAGCCGATAGAGGTCTCAATGCGATTTTCTTCAGGTATTACTCTGGTCACTTCGGCCAGCCGGAAATAGAAATCTTCATAATGATGAAATTTTTTGCGAAAGGGATATACTATAGAGCTTGTCTGGAGAGCCGAGGTAGCCACCTGGTAAAGAAGCGGCTGAAAAGTGTGGTGATTGTATTTGTCGAACAGTACCACCTGGGCATTACTTCCCTTCAGGTTTTTGATGAGTTCCATTCCTCCAAAGCCACCGCCGATCACAATGATCCGTGGTTTGTTGAGGTCTTCTATCCGGGTTCGGCTGGTGATTAGTTTAGGCATATGGTTTGGAAAATTTCAGTCATTAGAGATCTCATAGAAATCAGCTGAGAGGTTAGCTGCTGAAATGATTGTTATTGATTTGTATTTGATGATTAAGACGGTTGATCACTTTAAGGTAACATTGGGAGATTAAAAATTATTATTAAAGCAAAAGGTAGAATGATTTCATTGAGATCTGTATTTATCCGTTTAGAATTATATGTAACAAAGACCGCCTTTCGCGTCTAAAGAGAAAACTATGACCCTCTCTCACAAATACTGAAATGACCTGATTCTGATTTTATTACCAGCTTTGATTCTGTCTGCGTCTAAAAGCCACCAATGATTGTAAGCGGTCGCTTCAGCATCATTGAGCCACCGGTTTCAGTTTCGGACAAAGCCAATGTATCAGGAGCAATGCGATCAGATAGTTTGAGCTCGCCATCACAAAGACCAGTGTATAGCTGCCCGTCCATTCGATCAGGTAACCGGTGAGTATAGCGATGAGCATACCACCGATGGCACCGGAAGTGCCACCAATACCGATGACCGAACCAACCACCTTTTGAGGAAACATATCGGAAACCAGCGTAAACAGGTTGGCCGACCAGGCCTGGTGTGCAGCTGTAGCCAGTGCAATGAAAGCTACGGCCAGCCACAGGTTATCGGTTTGCGAAATGAAATAGATCGGAACTACCAGAAGGGCGCAGAGAAGCATTGTCATTTTCCGTGAGAGATTAATACTATATCCTTTTTTGATCAGAAATGATGACAACCAACCACCGCCTATGCTACCGGCATCGGAAAACAGATAAATGAAGATCAGGGGTAGCCCGATCTTGTCCAGTGTGAGTCCGTGCTCACTATTAAGAAATTTTGGAAGCCAGAAAAGGTAAAACCACCAGACAGGATCGGTGAGAAATTTGCCAATGGCAAAGGCAAATGTGGGCCTGTTGGAGAACAGGCTAAACCAGGAGACTTTCTCCTTACTCACCAGTACATCTACAGCTGCTGTTTTAGGCTTTTGGTAATACTTTAACCAGAAAATAAGCCAGATAAGACCCAGAAGACCTGTGATTATGAACGCCCATCGCCAACCAAACTCTAAAGCAATGAAAGGAACAGCCAAAGGGGCGATAATCGCACCTATATTTGATCCTGAGTTGAAAATACCGATAGCAAAGGCACGCTCTTTATCTGTAAACCACTCTGATACAGCCTTGATAGCGCTGGGGAAGTTACCCGCTTCACCCAGACCTAAAAAGAACCTGGAAATAGCAAATGAGCTGACAGAAGAGGCCAGCGAATGCCCCATGGCCGCAAGACTCCAGATCACGATGGCCAGGCTATAACCGATCCGCGTTCCAAACCGGTCAAGGATCTGGCCCATCAGAAGGAAGCCCCCGGCGTAGGCCAGCTGAAATGCTGAGACGATAAAACCATAGTCACTCTCAGACCATTTAAAGATCTCCTGGAGCTGAGGAGCGAGGATGGAGAGTACCTGCCGATCGATGTAATTAATGGTAGTGGCAAAAAATAGCAAAGCGCAAATCCGCCAGCGATAGCTGGCAGAAACGCTTTGGATCGGGTTCATTGTAGTTGTCGGGTTCATTGATATAAGTTGATAGTAAGGTGTTTCACCTTTAGAAAGTAATGTCGTCAGCCGGCTCCTGATATTCTCCTTCCCAGCGGGCAATCACCACCGATGCCAGGCAATTGCCTATAAGGTTCACCCCGGTGCGGGCCATGTCCATCAGCTCATCTATCCCCAGGATAGCGAGGATAGGCCATAGGGGAAGTCCAAAGGAAGCCACCGTGCCCATCAGTATTACCAGGGAAGCACGCGGGATGCCCGCGATGCCTTTGCTTGTCAGCATCAGGGTGAAAACCATCATCGCCTGGTCAGCAAAGCTCAGCTCCACTCCGGCTGCCTGGGCTACAAATACCGCCGCCAGTGAAAGGTAGAGTGTGCTCCCGTCCAGGTTGAACGTGTAGCCGGTAGGCAGCACAAACGAGGCAATTTTTGCCGGAACACCCAGTTTTTGCATGTTTTCCAGTGCTTTAGGGAGGGCCGCTTCAGAGGTGGTGGTGGCGAAGGCGATGGAAGCAGGCTCGGCTACCGCCCGGATAAACTTTCGGATAGGCACACGGGCGGTCAGGGCTACCGGAAGCAATACAAACAGGATAAAAATGAATAGTGCGCCATATAGCGTCAACAAAAGTTTGAGGAGGGAACCGAGGATCTCTATACCCATGTGGCCTACCGTCACAGCAATGGCTGCACCTACTCCTATAGGTGCAAAGTACATGACGATATGAGTGAACTTAAACATCGTCTCTGAGAGCCCTTCGGCAAAGTGCAGTACGGGTTTGCGCTTTTCCTCACTGATCATGGCCATAGACACAGCAAACAACACGCTGAATACCACAATAGGCAGCACCTCACCATGATAGATCGATTTGGCGATGTTTTCCGGAAAGATATGAAGTACCAGGTCGGCCCATCCCTGGGGTCTGGTCTCCGGCATTTCCTGCCTCAGCCCCTCAGGAACATTGATGCCAATGCCCGCCTGAGTGATATTGATACATACGATACCGATGATCAGGGCAATGGTAGTGACCACCTCAAAATAAGGAGAGATTTCCAGCCCATACGCCCAACCTGTTTCAGGTTTGCATGCCCGGCAATGCCAACCACCAGGGTGCCAAATAAAATGGGGGCAATAATGCTTTTGATCATTTTCAGGAAAATGCTGCTTAAAACCTGCAGATTCTGAGCAAAATGCGGGAAATTCAATCCCACTTCTATTCCAAGCACCATGCTGACCAGTATCCAGGTGGTTAGCGATTTCTTCTTAATGGCATAAACGATAAAAGTGATCCAGGCGAGTTGCCTGCTGATGATCAGGATCATATCCGGCATGGAAACCGGTGTGTAGTGGTGAATGATGTGAAGGATAGAAGCAATTCCCAAAAGAATGAGGAAAGCAGCTATGATACGGGGTTTAGTCAGCATTGAGTCCTTCTGAAAGTCAGTTCAATAAAATATACCTGGATTCTAATGTCGGGACTCATGAGAGACAGATCTTTCTTTCAGCAATTGAAAATGAACTGTTCATTTTGGTAGGATTTTCTTCTTTAGACGGATGAAATGATAGAAGTCACACGGAGGTGGGTGCCTTAAGGAGGCTCTTTTTCTTTGAGGCTACAGACAATCATGGACTGGCTTTCCATCACCAAAACAAAAATTGGCTTAAATGTGGCTTTTAGTTAGTTTTGCGGTCCTTGAATATATTGGTCCCGTAGTTCAATGGATAGAATAGAAGTTTCCTAAACTTTTGATACAGGTTCGATTCCTGTCGGGACTACAAAAAAGCTCTCATACGTTATGTAATAGGAGCTTTTTTTATTTTGGTCCTAACTCAGTCACAAGCGGACGCTTGCGCCTGAGTGAGTGAGACTGAGAGTTAAGATGACGCTTGCGTTTGATCTGGTCTATGGCTGTCCGCTAGCCAGCTCCTTCACCTTTGCCCAAACGCCATCATCCACCGGGATCCCCAGCTTTAGGTTTTCTTCCCTGGTTTTGACAGATCTTTCGCCTGGATAATAAACCTGCCCGTTTTCCTGTGCAGGCTCAGATCCCTTTAGTTGCCGGATTGTAACATCCAGGGCATGATTAATAAATTCCTGGGTATTGATCATCGTCGGCCTGAAAGCCATGAACACCTGAGAGCAACCACCGCAGCTTCCTGTCTTCGTCTCATCCAGTTCGGACGTAATCTTTCCGCCGGACAGCAGACTTGACATGAGATCCAGCATGATGGTAAATCCGGATCCTTTCCAGTAGCCGATGGGCAGTACTCTTCTTGTTTCATCAATGGCCCCGGGATCATCGGTGAGCTTCCCTTCATGATCAAAACCTCCCGGATAGGGTAATTTCTCCCCTTTGGATTTGGTGACCCACAGTTTACCATAGGAATATTGAGACATGGCCATATCCAGCACTACATGTCCCTCTTTTCTGGGAATGGCCATGATGAAAGGATTATTTCCTATGGCTTCCGATTTACCACCCCAGGCAGGCATGCAGGGTTCAGCATTGGTCCAGAGGATACCGGCATAGCCCTTCTCAGCCAGGTGCCAGCCGTAAGCGCCGCCTCGCATCCAGTGCGTGGTATTGTTCAGACTGACCAGTCCGAAGCCATGCTGATCAGCCAACTCAGTAGCCCGGTCTGCCGCAAAAAGGGCATTAAGGATGCCCGGTCCCATGTGGCCATTGTAAACTTCCAACGATCCCAATGATTTGTTCAACGTGGGTTCAGCATGGACATCCACCCAGCCTTTGTAGATATAATCAACGAACCTTTCCACTCTGTTTAATCCATGGGAAAGGACGCCATCGAGGCTTGATTCGGTATGTACCCTGGCACAGGTAGCTGCTTTGGCTTCCGGCATGCCCGCTTTCAGAAAGGCCTTTTGGATCGTAGCCTTCATTTCTTCAAAGGGAATTCTGGTCATTGTCTTAATATTAAAATGCAACTAATCAGCGGTTGTTGTTAAATATAGAAATCTTTTCTCGGGCAGACGCTTTCGCTTGCTTCATAATCTGCAGAGGCATCGTCACCCGTATCGATCTTTAACATTGCAAAACCGCAAAAGAGGGATCAAATTGTTAATTTGCAAATAATTGCCAGCTAATGGAAATGCTTTCAATAGATGTAAAATCGTTACTATTACTGTTTGCCCTGTGCAATCTTTTCATCTTTTTTTTCTTCTCGTTTTACACCGTATACTACAGGGAAGGGAATCAGCTGTTCAGGCTTTTGATCGTCTCAAAATTGATGATGATGACGGTATGGGTGTTGTTCTATCTGAGAGGACAGATTGATGATATCTTTTCCATATACCTGGCAAATGCTCTTTTATTGTTTGCTACCTGCTATGAAGTTTACTATGTAGTTTATGCCATCCGGTCTTTTGACCACGGAAAATTTTGGAGATTCAATCTTGTACCCATTCTGTTTTGCCTGATCTTCTTTTTCAATGTGGGTCAGCCGGAGTCCGTAAGGGTGATCATTGTGAGCTTGCTTACCGGATCTGTTTATCTGTACTGTGGTATACACCTCTACAGACAAAAGCCTGCAACCAAAATCCAGACGTTGATCAGCTATTTTTATCTTCTGATGTCGGTCTTTTTTCTTTCAAAACCTCTTTTGAATCATAATCTTGAGGTATTCAGCACGGGTAGCTTTCTGCACCTGACGGCTTTTACCCTTGGATTCCTGACCTCATTTTTGTCCGCCATGTTTATGTTATTGATCCAGAAGGAAGCAGATCAGCATGAAATCAGTGAAAATCACCAGCTACTTATGCAGTCCTATGAAAGTCGCAATAAATTTTTTTCGTTGGTGGCCCATGATTTGCGGTCTCCGCTTTCTTCCCTTGTTCAGCTAATGGAAATCCTCGACAAAGGTATGCTGGATGAGGATCCTCAGAGCAGGAGTGAAATGATTGCCATGATTTCCAAGGAACTCAGCCAGACTTACAGCTTTACTGAAAACCTGCTCGAGTGGGCCCTTTCTGAAAAAGGGATGATCAAACCAAGCCATGAGGAGGTGAATCTGTTGGATTTAATCAATCGGAATGTAGCATTGGCTCAAAGGGATGCTGCATCAAAAGGCATCAAATTACACGTCGATATTGACGATCAACTGGTACTTTCACTGGATAAGAACATGTTTAGTACGGTTGTCAGGAACCTTTTGACCAATGCCATTAAATTCACTCCACATAGGGGTGTAATTTCAATTTTTGATGAGTATTATCATGGAAATGGATCGCTAAAGCTTCATGTGAAGGATACTGGCGTTGGAATTCCACAAAAGATGCTTTCCAGATTGTTTGCACTTGATTCGCAGTATACTACAAAAGGAACCAACAATGAAAAGGGGACGGGTTTTGGATTAAAACTATGTGCCGAACTGGTGCATAAACTGAATGGGAAGATCTATGCTGCCAGGAATGAAGATGTGGGCAGTACAATAACGATTGAGCTGCCCAAATGAAAAAAAATTCATGTGGATCTTCAATGCTTATCACCCGATTTAAAGACAATAGAACTGTGGGAGATCGTATTACAGGAAAAAACGAATTGATTGTCAATAATCTTTCAAAAACGGAGATGCCCCTTGACTTCTTGAGTGAAAGGGGAGTGTTTTTTTTTTTTGAATTAATTTCGAACCCGGGTTAAGATAATCTTTTTTCGATCCTGTTTTTGTCGGCTCGCCGCCACTTTTTTCTATTTTGTCATGATTTAGCAACTATTCACATGGTAGATCATGTAATATCAGGTATGACATGGTCTGCATTTACCGGAATAATCCTCCTTACAACCTCCCTGCAGGCTCAGACCTGCTGCTCCGGAGGTGTTCCGATGAGTGGAAACATTGGCCTGCCTGCAGAAGAAGCCCGGTCGCTGCAGTTTTCTTTATCTTATGATCTGAATCTCCTTCGGACCCTGAAATCGGGTATAGAGGTCTTTAATGATGAATCCAGGGAGCGTACCACGCAGACCTATCTGCTACAACTGGGATACCAGGTGACCGATAGGATCGCTGTGGAGGTACTTTTACCCTACATTCTGCAAAAGAGGACCATTGAGCAGTTTGGTGGAATCAATATTACGGAAACCAGTGGTTTAGGTGATATGGTGCTACTCATTAAATACACAATTTGGGATGACTTTAGCTGGACGATCCGATCCGGAGCGGGGGCGAAACTTGCCACAGGCGCCAGCGATAAGACTTTCCGGAGCATCACCCTGAATGCAGACCTGCAACCCGGCAGTGGTGCCAATGACCTGATCCTTTGGTCGGGAATCAATCATAGCATGGGCTGGAGGCCATCTATGATTTTCAATGTGATGGGTATTTATCGTTTTACCGGAGTGAATGATCATTACCTCAATTTTCTGACTTATGAATTTGGGAATGAGCTAAGTGTGTTGGCAGGAGTTTCGGACCAGCTTGTTCTTGGATCCTTGCTTTTGAGTCCTTCGGTCTCCCTGAGATATAGAAATGTTCAGACTGACCAACAGAATGAGTTCCCATTACCCAACACAGGAGGGGCATTTATCTTTCTTCGGCCGGGCATCCTGCTGAACTGGATGCCCGATATTTCATTCAGCATGTACTCGGAGATCCCCCTCATTGCTAACGTCGGAGGCATTCAGCTTTCACCGACTGCCAGATACAATATTGGAGTTTCAACTACATTAGATTTTAGTGACAATGAAGGTATTTAATATTTCATTTCTGATATGTTTGACAGTTTTTACTTCCTGCGAGCGGGAAAGTGCTTCACCGCGGAGTCCCATCGGAGGTTCAATTGGTACGGGGGGATGGTCGATTCCATTTGAAGATGTATTCGATGGAGGTCCCGGGAAGGACGGAATTCCAGCCATTGAAGACCCTGAAATGATCTCCGCCGGGGAAGTATCTGCTTTGTCGGACCACGATCTAGTTGTTGGAGTAGTGATAGATGATCAGGCCCGGGCTTATTCTCATCAGATACTTGACTGGCATGAAATTATAAACGACCAGATCGGGACCAAACCTTTTGCCCTGACCTACTGCCCTTTGACCGGTACAGCCATTAACTGGTCAAGGAATGTTGCCGGAGAGATCACAACTTTTGGAGTGTCAGGCCTTTTGTACAATTCAAACCTTATTCCCTATGACCGCACGACAGATAGTCACTGGTCACAGATGCTGAACAGGTCTGTGGAGGGAAGTCTGATCGGGCAATCAACTCAGCTTTTTCCATTTTTGGAAACGACCTGGGGAACATGGAAGAAGATGTATCCAAACACACAGGTTGCATCAACCAATACAGGTTTTGACCGGCCATATGGTAGCTACCCATATGTTGCTGCAGGTGGGTTTGATTACCGTGAAGAGCCGTTTCTTATTTTTCCTGTTGATAGGGAGGATGACCGGCTGCACAGTAAAGAGCGGGTACTTGGGATACAGGATCGTGACAAAATAAAGATCTACAGGTTTGAAGATTTTGAGGGAGATATTTCCCTCTACGAGGACAGAATTGGTGAGAGGGATATCATTGTGGCCGGGAGTAAAGACCTGAATTTTCTTACTGCATACAGATCATCATTAAATGACTTTACTCAGTTGGAATTTGCGGCGCTCAAAAGTGAAGATCTACCGAATATAATGACTGATCAATTGGGTAATACCTGGGATGTTTTTGGAAAAGCGGTCTCGGGGCCTAATGCCGGGGAGCAACTCATCCAGCCAAAAAGCTACATTGGATACTGGTTTGCCTGGGTCGCTTTTTATCCAGAAATTGAAATCATGGAGTTTTGATCAGGCTTTCAGATCACGCAGTAGCTCCTCCGAATACTTTGGTATCGGCCCCCTGGAAGAGGCCACGAATCCACCAACCCTGTTGGCGATCTCTGCTGCTTTTACAGGATCCCCCGAAAGGGTATAGGTAGTAACAAAAGCTGCGCTGAAAGCATCACCCGCACCCACAGTATCCGCTACTTCAATTTTTTCGGTGGGTATCAGCTCCAGCTTATCCTGTTGAAAAACATAGCTTCCCTCTGCGCCGGCTGTGATCACAATGATTTTGATGTTTTTGTACCGGTTGATCAAATTCCTGCAAAAAGCTTCGATCGGATGTTTTTCCCCAAATAACATGTTTCCCAATACATCGACCTCTTCATCATTCAGCTTGAGGATCGTGCAATACCTTAATGAATTTTCAATGATGGATTGATTGTAGCAGTCTTTTCTCAGGTTGACATCATAAAAGATCTCATCGAAAGGGTGTTTATCCAGGATATCATAAAGGGATTTCTCAGAGGCGGGACTTCGCTGGATCAGGGATCCGAAATAAAAGAGATCATAATCTGCAATCTTTTGATGATCAAGTTTGTCCCTGTCAATATAATCATAAGCTACATTGGGAGTGATCTCATAATCCGGCTGGCCGCCTTTCAGTGTTACAGGTACAAAGCCGGTACGCACCTCTGACCTTTGGACCATAGAGACATCGACATTCAAATCTTTTATCAGGCTGAATGCTTTATTTCCAAGCTCATCGTTGCCCACGCAGGAAATGATGGCTGATTCTAATCCACATTGCCTCAGATGCGCTGCGAAATTGAGCGGAGCACCCCCCAGGTGTGGAGTTCCTTCAATGATATCCCACAAGATCTCTCCAAATACAAGCGCCTTCATGAATGATCAAACATAGGGAATAAGCATGAGATCCTGAATACTGAATTTCAGTAAACCTCCTGCCTCAGGTAGTTCGGATAGATCTTCATATGTACTTTTTCAACCTCTTTGGCGATCAGGGCTCGAAGCTCTTCAAGATGGAATTTGGTTTTGGCAGAAACAAAAACCGAAGGATAGCTGTGTCCATTGATCGCTTTTTGTTCCCCGTTTGTCTCCACCTTATCGACTTTATTGAAAACTTTGATCGTCCGTATATGTGCGGCACCGATCTCTTCAAGGGTTTGCTCCACCACTTTGATGTGATCTTCGTAGGCCGGATTCGAATAGTCGATGACATGCAGCAGAAGATCGGCTTCTTTTACCTCCTCCAGGGTGGATTTAAAGGATTCGATCAGATTATGCGGCAGCTTTCGGATAAATCCGACAGTGTCTGACAAAAGAAAAGGAAGCTGATTGATCACCACTTTTCTCACGGTTGAATCTACCGTGGCAAAAAGCTCATCTTTGGTGTAAACCTGTTCTTTACTCAACAGACGCATCAAAGAAGATTTACCCGCGTTGGTATATCCTACCAGGGCTACACGGACAATCCCGCTTCGCGCTTTTCTTCTCGTGGCTGCCTGCGTTTCGATCTTGTCCAGTTTCTTTCTCAGCACACTGATCTGGTCCCGGATGATCCTTCTATCCGTTTCGATCTCCTTCTCACCGGCTCCACCCCGCGTTGAAGTACCTCCCCGCTGCCTTTCCAGGTGGGTCCACATCCTTGTCAGCCTTGGTAGCAGGTATTGATACCTCGCCAGCTCCACCTGTGTTCTGGCCTGAGCCGTCTGTGCTCTTTTCAAAAAGATTTCCAGGATCAGTAAACTCCGGTCGTATATCCTTACTTTAAGCTCTTTCTCCAGGTTTCTGAGCTGGGAGGGAGAGAGGTCATCATCAAAAATGACATTCTTTATGTCTTCTGCCTTGATAAAGGTTTTGATTTCATCGAGTTTGCCCTTACCGATGAAACTCCTGGGGTCGGGGTGTTCAAGCTTCTGGACGAAGGATTTGCGGGTACGGATATTTAGGGTAGATGCCAGAAACTCCAGCTCATCCATTAATTCCTGTGTTTTATCATCCGCTTGATTTTTTGCGGCGACTGCTACAATTACGCAAGTCTCTTTTTCTTTTTTTGTCTCAATCATAAATAAATGTGAGGAAACCCGTTGTTTTGCAATACGTCCTTTAGAGGATTTAAGTTCAAAATTAGTGGAAATCATTCACGGGGAAGCATTGGTCAGTTGAAAATCGCCATCATCATAAATACCAGCTGGAATATCTATAATTTCAGAAAAGGGCTGATCAGGCATTTTATATCACAGGGCCATCAGGTAGTTGCTATCGCACCAAAAGATGATTACTCATGCAAATTGCAGAATCTTGGATGTGAGTTTTACCCGCTGGAATTCCCGGGGACAGGTACCAATCCGTTTACGGATCTCAGACTCATCCTGCGTTTATTCAACCTGATCCGGAATAGTAAACCTGATATCCTGCTGACCTACACCATCAAGCCTAATATATATGGTTCCCTGGTTTCTGCTATGCTTCGAATTCCCTGTATATGTAATGTCAGTGGACTGGGAACTGTTTTTCTCTGGAAGGGGAATGTGAAAAGAGTGGCGGTATTGCTGTACCGGCTGGCTTTCAGGTTCAGCAGCTGGGTTTTTTTCCAAAATGAGGATGACAGAAGGGATTTTATCCGGGTGATTCCACTGGACCTTTCAAAGACCAGCGTTCTGCCCGGTTCGGGAGTGAATATTCAGCACTTTCAACTTGCTCCATTTCGTGAAGATAAGGTGACCACTTTTCTGATGATCAGCCGGCTGATCGTTGAAAAGGGGGTCAATGAATATTCTGAAGCCGCCAAAAACCTAAAACGAAGCTTAAATAATTTAAGGTTTCTCATCGCAGGGAATTATGAGGGCAATCATGCAAGACGTATCGAGCCTGGTCTGATTGAAGAATGGAAGCAGGAAAAATATGTTGAATGGATCCCGCATCAGGAGGATATCCGGCGGATCATTGCCGAATCGGACGTGGTAGTGCTTCCATCCTATAGAGAAGGGACGCCAAAGACATTACTGGAAGCCGGAGCCATGGGAAAGGCACTCATTGCGACAAATGTGCCGGGCTGCCGGGAGGTGGTAAAGGATGGATTTAATGGGTTTTTATGCAGGGAGAGGGATAGCAGGGATCTGGCAAACAAGATGCGATTATTTATGAGCCTGAACAGGGAAGAAAAATACCAGATGCATCTGAACTCGAGAAAACTGATCGAGGAGAGATATAACGAGCAATTTGTGATTGATCTATATGCCCGGAAGATTGATGAGTTGGTTGAGAAAAGGGAATAATAAATCTGAGTTAAGCATTGTTTTTGCAGTAATCTGTATTTTCGTTGATATTCGTTGATTGAATCAGCATGCTTTTAAAAAGAAATTCCGGTAAATCGATTTTCCTGCTCGTGTTTGTTCTCCTGGGGTGCAAGGCATACAAACAGGACATCCTGTTCAAACTGGATGATAATTTCACCTCGGATGACCTGACCCTGGCGGTAGCGGAAGCGAAATCCAACTACACATTACAGGCTGATGACAGGGTCAGGCTGGAGGTATTTACGAACAAAGGGGAGCGACTCATTGATCCCAATTTTGAATTGATGGATCAGCAAAACAGTCAGATGCTGCAAAGCCGGACAAGATATGAGTATCTGATCCAATCGGATGGCACTATTAAGCTGCCAATGGTCGGAAAGAAAAAAATCACTGGTCTCACAGTGGATGATGCGGAAAAAATACTGGAGCAGGATTATCAGACACATTACGTTGATCCGTTTGTAAAACTAACGGTCATCAATCGCCGGGTAATTGTTCTGGGCGCCAATGGTGGTCAGGTGATACCCCTGGAAAATGAAAATACTTCCCTTGTTGAGGTATTGGCAGTATATGGAGGACTTAACCTGGGAGCCAAAGCCCAGAACATAAAATTAATTCGCGGAGATCTCAATGATCCCATGGTCCATCAAATAGACCTGTCAACCGTCCATGGCATGAAAAACTCTGTAGTACGTGTGGAATCGGAGGACATCATTTATGTGGAACCGTGGAGACGGCCGTGGCTGGAGTCTCTGAGAGATATCACCCCGGTCCTTAGTTTAAGTGCGTCTGTACTCACGTTGATCGTTGTTATTCAAAACCTTGCCAATTGAATCCAACACCGGAACCATATCGAAGAGGTTCTCAGGATGCACTCAATGCATTTGATCCTGAGAAATTCCTGTTTCTGCTGCGCAATAAGTGGTGGATGCTCGTCATTTTTATGGGGTTTTGCCTTGGGGTATCCTACCTGATCATCAGGTATACCAAGCCGGTTTACGAATCCAAATCTATTCTGAGACTCCAGTTTGAAAGTGAAGCATCTGCCCTGGGGCTGGGCACAAACCTGGAAGCGCTTGAACTAAACGAGATTTCCGGAGAGATCGAACTGCTGAAGTCAAAGTTATTCCTCTCCAAGGTAGTGGAGGTGATCAATATGGATGTATCCTATTATTACTATGGAGAGTTTCTGGTAGATGAACGTTATCGCAACAGCCCCTTTGTGGTATCCTATAAGGTCAAAAATACTGCATTCTTCGATAAGCCAATAGATATAGAGATCCGCAATGATCAGTCATTCAGGCTATCCTACGATCTGGGCGAAGAACAATTCAGTGACGAATTCAGGTTTGGGCAGCCGATCACTACGGAAAACTTCAACTTTTTGATAGAAAAAACGGATTATTTCACGGGTAGCAATGTCTATGGCAGATACTACTTCACGGTGAATAGCGACGATGCTCTGATCAACTATTTGCAAAATAATGTTACTGTTCGGCCGGAAAACCTCAATGCCAAAACCATCCTGATCTCTTTGCAGGATTTTAACAAATACAAAGCCCGCGATTTTGTGACTGCGATTGATACACTTTACCTCGCTTACACCAAGGAGACAAAAAATAAAGTGCTTGAGCAAAAAATAAATTTCCTTGATGAGCAGATCAGCGCCACAGAGGAAAAGCTGGAGTCCTTTGAGGATTATTTTGAATCATTCATCATACAAAACAGGACCACCAACCTGGAGAATGACCTCTCCCGCACCATCAACACCTTGAATGTACTGGACTCGCAACGATTCAACGTACGGTCCAGACTTGCGGATATTGAGCTAATGGAAAAACAATTACTTTCAGACGAGCCCCTGATTGTAAGCCCCATATTTCTCAACCAGATGCCTGAGCTGATCGCGAGCCAACTCCGTGAATACCTGGAAATTCAGGGGGAAAGACAGGTGAAACTTGAATCATACAATGAGAACACATTTGTGATCGGACGACTGGACAACCGGATCCAAAATCAGAGGAGCAATCTGCTGGAGCTGGTCACTGAGTATAAGGAAACATTGAATGCCCAGCTCACAGAAATTCAATCGCGCAAAAGTAAGCTGGAAGGTAGTTTCATTGAATTACCCACCATGGGTACAGAGTACAATAAGAACCAGAGACTTTACGCACTCCAGGAGGATTTTTTGCTTTCTCTTCGGCAATCTAAAATGGAACTGGAGATCACAAAAGCGGGTACGGTACCAAAGTCTGTGATTTTATCTCCGGCTTCTATCGAAAACTCACCAATCAAACCACAGACCATGCTGATCTTAGGGATTGGAGGTACCTTCGGATTAATCCTGTCCATTGGCTTTATGCTAGTCAGCTATTTGGCTCATAACAAGATCACGAGTATAAGGGAGCTTGAGCGGCTGACTGATCTTCCGATCATCGGGTCTGTACCGCACTACTCAAAAAAGAAACTGACCGATTCCAAGCTTGTCGTGAATCAGGTGTCCAGGTCATCGATAAGCGAATCCCTCAGAACGATCAGGACCAACATGGAATTTCTTCGGGGATCGAACTCACAGAATATTATTACCATTACCTCCACGATCAGTGGAGAAGGCAAAACCTTTGTTGCCGTCAATATGGCTGCCATCATCGCCTTATCCAAGCAGAAGGTGTGCGTGGTGGATATGGACATGAGGAAACCAAAAGTGCACATAGCCTTCGATGCTGAGAATGGAGAAAACGGTGTCAGTACAATGCTCATCGGGAAAGCAAAGCTTGAGGAATGTATCCGCGAGACCAGTGTCGAAGACCTCCATTTTATCACGGCAGGTCCCATCCCACCCAATCCCTCTGAGTTGATCCTGAACGGACAGTACGAAAAGCTACTGAAAGACCTCAGGAAAAAATACGATGTGATCATTCTGGATACCCCACCTATTGGTCTTGTGACTGATGCAGTCCAGTCAATGAAGAAATCAGATCTGCAGATGTATATCATGAGGGCGGATTATTCCAGAAGGTCATTTATCAAATCCCTGGAGAACCTGAAGAAAGTCAATCGATTTTCTAACCTTACCATAGTCTTCAATTCTATAAAATCCAATGGTCGAGGATACGGCTATGGCTATGGTACTGGTTATACCAATGGCTATTATGAGGATTGAAACATAATTAATTCCTGAAACTTCCAATTTTTCGGGAGATTCTATCCTTAACTTTGTGGATAAGTTTTCAGGGCTGATACGTTTTCGAATGAAAAATTGGATTAAATTGTTTTAATCTGATTAGATACTTTTTTAACGCCTATATGAAAGAAGAGTATAAGCACAAGGAACAGAGAGAGTTGATCAGAAGATTCGAAGCTTTCCTTAAAAACAAAGAAAATCACTATTTTGACGAAGAGACATTCCTGGAAGTAATCAATTACTACCAGGTGCATGAAAAATATTCCATGGCCCTGAAGGCCTGTGAGATTGCTCTTCAACATTTTAGCTATTCTGTGGATCTTACGATAGAGTGCGCGGATGTATACACCAAGCTCGAAAGATACGGAGAGGCCATTCAACTCCTGGAAGATGTTCTTCTCATCCAGCCCAATGATCCGGAGTTGCTGATCCTCAAAGGATCTATTCATTCGATGATATCCGAATACAGAGAGGCCAT
The DNA here is from genome assembly GCA_965243485.1 of Cyclobacteriaceae bacterium. GTDB lineage: Bacteria > Bacteroidota > Bacteroidia > Cytophagales > Cyclobacteriaceae > UBA7330. The sequence continues at coordinate 1,846,183 of CBDEVP010000001.1, forward strand.
TGCAGCCTATAAACTGGCCGTGGATTTTGTGGAAGACAAGGATGAGATCCATTACAGTATCGGCCTGGCCTATCAGGGCCTGAGCGATTATGACGAAGCGATCAGGCATTATAAAATGGCCATCGAAGAGAATATCCTGAATGAAAACGCGCTTTACGAATTAGCCTACTGCCTGGATATCATAGGGGAGCTGGAAAGCAGTCTTTCGTACTATGAGAAATTTATCGATCAGGATCCGTACTCCGAATATGCATGGTATAATCTCGGGATTGTATATAATAAGCTAGGAGAATTTGATAAATCGATCGACGCCTATGAATATGCTGTTGCCATTGAGGAGGACTTTAGCAGCGCCTACTTCAATATGGGTAATACATATATGAACATGGGCCACTTCCAAAAGGCCCTTGATTCCTACAAAAAGACACAGGATATCGAAGGTCCGTCTGCCGAAATTTATTGTTACCAGGGCTCGGCCTATGAAAAGATGAAGCAGTTTGAGCTGGCCATCAAATATTACCAAAAAGCCACTAAGCTGGATCAGTTTTACCATGAAGCATGGTATGGCGTCGGGATCACACTTTCCGCACAGGAGAAATGGTTTGAGGCCATTCACTTTTTGAACAAAGCCCTGAAGCTGGACATCGAAAATGGAGCTTACTGGAAAGCTGTGGCTGAAGCCGAATTCAAAACAGGGAATATTGTTTCAGCCATTGACGCCTATACCGAGGCCAGTGAGATGGATCCGGAGGATATCCAGATATGGCTTAATTGGTCCTATCTTTATTTTGAGCAGGGAGATGTTGATAACGCCATTGAGGTTTTGGAAGAAGGCATCAATGAAAATCCGGACAACGCAGACCTGTACTACAGGAGTGTGGTCTATCTGATTGAAAACGGCCGTTACAAGGAGGCGATCAACAGGTTGGAAACCGGGCTGATGTTGAACTATGAGGGTCATACCGTATTATATGATTTCTTTCCAAAGCTCCATACACAAAAAGCGTTGTTTAAGATCATCGATCAGTACAAGAAAAACAATTCCTGATCTTGCCTTTTTTAATCAGAATTTTTGATTTTTGAGCACCAAAACCAACCACTCCGTTAATTTATTATGAATTATCGATTAAATGATCTTCCTTTCAGAACGTCCAAACCAAGAACCAATGGTTATACCATGGTAATGGATAAAGGACTGAGTATCAGAGAAGTGGAAGATATAATAGAAACATCTGGCGACTACATTGATATTGTTAAATTCGGATGGTCCACCTCTTTTGTCACCCCAAGGTTAAAGGAGAAAATTGCGCTCTATAAATCCGCAGACATTCCCTGTTATCTGGGAGGTACGCTTTTTGAAGCTTTTATCATCAGAGGGCAGTTCAGTGAATATCAAAAAGTACTGGATGAATTTCAGCTGGAGTACGCAGAAGTTTCAGATGGTTCGATCACCCTGGATCATGAAAAGAAGTGCGATTACATTTCCACCTTGTCCAAGCAGGTCATCGTATTAAGTGAGGTTGGATCAAAGGATGCGGCCAAGATCATTCCACCCTATAAATGGATAGAGCAGATGCAGACAGAGTTGGATGCTGGCGCATGGAAAGTCATTGGTGAGGCCCGAGAATCCGGCAATGTGGGTCTTTTCAGGGACTCCGGAGAAGTGAGACAGGGTCTTGTGGAAGAGATCCTGACCAAGATCCCGGAAGATCGCATTATTTGGGAAGCACCACAGAAAGAACAACAGGTATGGTTTATCAAATTGATCGGAGCCAATGTCAACCTGGGGAATATCTCTCCACATGAGGTCATCCCGCTGGAAACCATCCGGCTGGGCCTGAGGGGAGATACCTTTGATCATTTCCTTAAAGCAAAAAAATAGGATCGGACGATTTCCCGTTATCCAATGATCAATAGAATCATTTTACTTCTCAAAGGAATGGCTATGGGTGGCGCTGACGTAATCCCGGGTGTTTCAGGAGGTACCATCGCATTGATCACCGGGATATATTCGGAGCTGATCGATTCGATCCGGTCTGTGGATGCCACCTTGCTAAGAGACCTTGCGAAATTCCGTATCCGGGCTATCTGGGAAAAGATTAACGGACCTTTTCTGCTGCCTGTCTTGCTGGGGATACTCATCTCTGTTTTTTCACTGGCAAGGCTCATCACTTTCCTGCTGGACCAATATCCGATCCAGGTCTGGTCCTTCTTCTTCGGTCTGATACTCATTTCGGTTTATTATGTATTGCCCCGTAGCATGACGACCAAATCTCTGATATCCTTCATTGCCGGTGCTGCGATCGCTTATGTCATTACCTCTATCGTGCCCGGGGAAACTACGGAGTCGCTTTGGTTTGTGTTTGTCAGCGGAGCCATTGCCATCTGTGCGATGATCTTACCGGGCATTTCCGGGAGTTTTATTTTGCTTCTTCTTGGGAAATATGATTATGTTCTGAGCGCGGTTAAAGATCTTAATTTTACCGTTATTGCCGTTTTTGGAGCGGGATGTCTGGTTGGCATAGTTTCTTTCTCCAAATTTATTCACTGGCTTTTGGAAAATTTTAAGGCGGTGACCATGGCCATGCTCGCGGGTTTTATGCTGGGGTCACTGAATAAGATATGGCCCTGGAAAGTTGAGCTGGACAATGTGCTTCCAGCACACTATACAGAAGCGACAGGGATGGAAAATTTCCTTGGTGGAGCCATCGCATTTTTCCTGATCGGGATGGTGATTGTTGTGATCCTAGAAAAAGCTGGTAGAAACATAGAATCATGAGACGATTCGGACTTATTGGGTATCCTTTGGGACATTCTTTTTCGAAAAAATATTTTTCTGAAAAATTTGATAAACTCGGGCTACATGATCATTCCTATGATCTGTTTGAGCTTAAGGCCATTGATCTTTTTCCGGATATATGGAAGGACAAGGATCTGGTGGGTGTCAATGTCACGGTTCCTTACAAGGAGGCTGTGAAGAAATACATTGATGAGTTTGATGCCAGTGCCGAAAAGGTCGGAGCTGTCAATGTGGTGAAACGTATCAATGATAAGCTCAAAGGTTATAATTCCGATTTTTATGGCTTTAAAACCTCACTGGAAAATTTTTTGAATGGAGAATCCATCGAAAAAGCTTTGATCCTTGGTACCGGAGGATCTTCCAAAGCTGTGAAGGCAGTGCTTGAAGTCCTGGGAATCCCATTACTATTTGTATCTCGGACACCAGACGAAGGGGAGTTGAGCTATGAGCAGGTTGATGAACGGATGTTGCGCGAGACTCAGCTGATTGTAAATACCACTCCGGTTGGTATGTATCCCAACGTAAAAACCAGCCCCCAAATACCCTATCAATACCTGACCCCTGATCATTATTTGATTGACCTGATCTATAATCCCTCTGAGACCCAGTTTATGCAAAAGGGATTACTAAGAGGTGCCCGCACTAAAAATGGTTTGGAAATGTTGCATCTTCAGGCAGATAAATCGTGGGAGATCTGGAATAGCTGATTATGGACTTCAAACTAAACTCTGAGTACGAACCGACAGGGGATCAGCCGGCAGCCATTGAGCAACTGGCCAAGGGGATCGTGTCCGGTGAACCGGCACAGACTCTGCTGGGAGTGACGGGCTCAGGGAAAACCTTTACCATGGCCAATGTGGTGGAAAGGATTAACAGACCAACGTTGGTACTTTGCCATAACAAAACGCTCGCGGCTCAGCTTTATGGAGAGTTTAAGTATTTTTTCCCGGAGAATGCAGTAGAATACTTTATCTCCTATTACGATTACTATCAGCCGGAAGCATACATACCCACCTCCAATATTTACATCGAGAAGGATCTTTCCATCAACGAGGAAATTGAAAAGCTGCGGTTGAGTGCGACGTCATCCTTGCTTTCCGGCCGGAGGGATGTGCTGGTCGTGGCGTCCGTTTCCTGCATTTATGGTATTGGTAATCCGGAGGAATTCGGCCGAAATGTGCTGAAGGTCCAGGAAGGAGAAGTCATCCCCAGAAATCAATTTCTTTTCAAACTCGTGGAGATCCTTTACAGCCGGACCGAGGCGGAATTTAAGCGGGGCAACTTCCGGGTGAAGGGAGATACGGTGGATGTTTTTATAGCTTATGCCGACTTTGCTTATCGCTTTATATTTTGGGGAGATGAGATCGAAGCCATTCACCGGATAGATCCACATACCGGAGAAAAACTTTCGGAAGAGCGCCTGGTCACCATTTTTCCTGCCAACTTATTCGTGACAGGTAAGGATCAGCTTAACGTAGCTATTCGTGAGATCCAGGATGACCTTGTGGCACAGGTTCAGTTCTTTGAGCAAGAGAAGCGCTACATGGAGGCCAAACGATTGAAGGAGAGGACGGAATTTGATGTGGAGATGATCAGGGAGATTGGCTATTGCTCCGGTGTGGAGAATTATTCTCGATATTTTGACAGGAGGCAGCCGGGCATGAGACCCTTCTGCCTGCTGGATTATTTTCCTGATGATTACCTGATGATCATCGACGAGAGCCACGTGACTGTGCCGCAGGTGAGAGGCATGTGGGGTGGAGACAGGAGCAGAAAAGTCAACCTTGTGGATTACGGGTTCAGGTTACCCTCAGCATTGGACAACAGGCCGCTGACCTTCAATGAATTTGAGGCCATGCTCAACCAGGTGATTTTTGTGAGTGCTACGCCCTCGGAATATGAGCTGAGAAAGTCTGAAGGGGTGGTCGTTGAGCAGCTGATCCGTCCTACCGGTCTTTTGGATCCGGTCATACATGTGAGGCCAAGCCTGAACCAGATCGATGACCTGATGGAGGAGATACAGCTCAGAATCGAGCGAAATGAAAGGGTGCTGGTCACTACCCTCACAAAACGTATGGCGGAGGAATTATCCAAGTATCTTTTAAATGCGGGTGTGAAAACAAGATACATCCACTCTGAGGTCGATACCCTGGAGCGGGTCGAAATCCTTCAGGGGCTAAGAGAGGGGCAGTTTGATGTGCTGGTGGGGGTGAATCTGCTGAGGGAAGGTCTGGATTTACCGGAGGTTTCTCTGGTAGCCATTTTGGATGCGGACAAGGAAGGCTATTTAAGGAATGAACGCTCCCTCGTTCAGACCATAGGCCGGGCTGCACGAAATGTGAACGGGGAAGTGGTCATGTATGCAGATAAGGTCACTGAATCCATGCAACGATCCATCGATGAGACAAATCGAAGGAGAAGTATCCAGCAGGCCTACAATGAAGAGCATGGCATCGAACCAAAGACCATCATCAACAATAAAGCCTCAGTGCTCAGGAAGGCAGGCGTCACGGATAGCAAGCGGAATAAGAAGTACTACGTAGAGAGTGAAAGCAATACCGTGGCCGCTGATCCGGTCGTGGCTTATATGGGTGAAGATCAACTGAAGAAGATGGCTCAGCAGACCCGGGAACAGATGGAAAAGGCCGCCAAAGACCTGGATTTTATGGAAGCTGCAAGGCTGAGGGATGAGCTGAGCGAGATCGAAAAAATGATGAAAGAAAAAAGCTAAAGTTCTTTCAATCGTTCCCGTGCCTCCTCATTGGCCGGATGTTTTCGTTTTGTTAGTTTTCTTACACGTTTGAAATATTCTTTGGCCGCTTCTGCATCGCCTTCGACCTCCGCGATCCTGCCTAAGTGAAGGATCGAATAGTAATAATATCCCATGTCGGTATGACCTCCATACTCACTGTACTCCATGGCGAGGTTGAAATATTTTTTGGCTTCTTCGTAATTTTTTCTGATCTCATGGATGTGGCCGGAGAAAAAAGATGCATAACGACCGGCATTGGTTTCATAGCCCGCCCACGCACTGTCGATCCTGTTGAGCATGCTGTGTGATTCTACAAGTGCTTTGTCATATTTTCCTGTCTGGTATAGCAGCCGGGTATAAAAACGGTGGAAATACGAATTTTGGGGAAAGGTGTGATGCAAGTATTCCGCGAGCTGTAAAGACGTTGCGTAATCACCATCTTCAAAGTAAGCGATCCGCATCAGGTAGTACTGGGCCTCAGTCCTGGTGTAAAAAGCATTTCTGGCAACAGTCTTTAATTGCTGGATTCCCAGCTCCTTGTCCCCGTCAGGAAACATAAGCATCAGTGGTTTCAAAAGCGGATAATTTTCCGGGATCCATTCCGCATAATAGTTGAACAGTGCATCTCCAAAGAGCAGCTCCGGGCTCAGCTCTTCATGACCCTTACATTCTTCCAGGTATTTGAGCGAGTTCTTGCCCGCAAAAGCAGCTTTACCGTAGTCGCCTCTGTCTGAATATAGCCGCCCTTTAAAAGCATAGGCGGCCGCCAGAAAAAAAGCACCCTCGATCTTGTTGTATTTTTCCCTCAGCCGTTCAGCCAGCACAATGGAGGTGTCCATGTAAGCGATAAAAGGCTCATCCCATTGCTCGTTTTCAATGTTCGGAAGGATCCTCCACCAGTAGTTAAGTCCGATCATAAAATAAGGAAGGGGATGCCAGCCATATTGCTTTTTCAGGTAAAGAAAATGACGGTAAGACCTTTCGAATTCGAAATTATAGAGATCATTGATGGCCTGGGTGGCTTCGATCTGAATGTATTTGTTCTCCAGCAGGCTTAAAGTCGTGTCCGTAACTTTGATATCGTCTGCCGTCTGAGCATATCCGGTCAATCCGATCCAGAAAAAAGAAATAAAGAAAATGATTCTCTTCATAAGCTATCTTCGCAATAAACGAATCAACAAAGCGATAGTTCCAAAAATGCTCATCACGCCGTGAATTTACTGCAATGAATTGGTTAACAAGGTACCGAAAAGATTTTTTGGAGAACTGGTTCAATATTAACGGGACCTTGCTGTTTATTGTACTGTGTGTGGTGTACATCATCCTTTATCTCCTGAAGCGGATGCTGATTATCGACAACATCGCAGCTTTTGAGATCCTTCAGGAGCGCGGGGAAATGTGGATTTTCGACCTCTTTTTTGGGTTCACATATCTTTCTGTTCCGGTCTTTATCGCGTGGAAATTTACCTTTACAGCATTTTCATTGTGGGTAGGATGCTTCATGTTCGGTTACAGGATCACCTATGCTGACCTTTGGAAGCTGGTCATGATCTTTGAGATCGTGTTTATCGTTGCAGAGGTGTCCAGGCTCTTTTGGTTCACCGTGATCCCACAGGACCTGACATACCAGGACTATCAGGCGTTCTATCCGCTCAGTCTCATGAACCTCGTTGATCATGCGACTTTGCCAGATCAATGGCATTATCCGCTTAAAGCCCTGAATATTTTTGAGGTGGTCTACTGGCTGTGTTTGCTGGCCGGCATTTACTGGGTGAGTGGAAAGAAATTGCGTATATCGGCTTATATCGTCTCGTCTACTTATATTTTTCTCTTCCTGCTATGGCTGGCGTACTACATTTTGGCGTACAGGAGCTGAAAATTCACATGATTTAACAGGTGGCCGTGCTGATTTACCGGGAGTTACTTCTGCCATTATTATTACAAATGACTAATTTCGCCTCTCTATTCTCTGAATCAGAAAAACAGAATTAATGGGATATCAAAGGTTCAACATTATCGTAGGCTGGGTTAGTTTCTTGATTGCATTGGTCACATACCTGATCACCATCGAACCAACAGCTAGCTTTTGGGATTGCGGAGAGTTCATTGCCTGTTCGTATAAGCTTGAAGTTCCGCACCCTCCGGGAGCCCCGTTTTTTCTGTTGATCGGCCGCATGTTTTCCATGCTGGCATTGGGAGATGTGACGCAGGTCGCCTATTGGGTCAATGTATTGAGTGTGCTCAGCAGTGCCTTTGCGATCCTCTTCCTGTTCTGGTCCATCACCCACCTGGTGAAAAGGGTATTGGGTATCAAATCCGGTGAAGAGACACCTCAGCAAACCATCCTGATCATGGGTGCAGGGTTTGTCGGAGCCATGGCCTGCACATTTTCAGATACCTTCTGGTTTTCAGCAGTTGAAGCGGAAGTGTATGGCATGTCTTCCTTCTTTACTGCTTTTGTGTTCTGGGCCATCCTGAAGTGGGAAAACATTGAAGATGATTCAAAAGGCAATAAATGGCTGATCCTGATCGCCTACATGGTAGGACTTTCCATCGGGGTGCACCTGCTTAACCTGGTTACCATCCCCGCCCTGGCGCTGATCTTTTACTTCAAGAAATATGAGAACTTCAACAAAAGAGGCATCATCATGACACTGGCAGCTGCCTTCGGGATCATCATGGTGGTGATGCTGGGTGTGATCCCCGGACTACCGTCTCTTGCCAGCTCACTTGAGATATTTTTTGTGAACGGACTGGGATTACCTTTCGGCTCCGGGACGATCTTCTTCGGGCTTGCTTTCTTAGGAGGATTGATCTATGGGATCATTTACTCCATACAAAAATCAAAAGTGGTGCTCAACACAGCCTTGCTTTGCTTCACCTTTATCATGATCGGTTATTCTTCATATACCCTGGTATTGATCAGGAGTACATACAATCCGCCCATCGATGAAAATAATCCCGAAGATATCCTTTCATTTGTTTCCTATCTGAAACGTGAACAATACGGAAGCCGGCCGCTTATCCATGGTCAGTATTATACCGCTCCTGTCATCAGCCAGGAGAAAGGGGCCACAGTGTACATGCGCGGCGAGGAGAAATATGAAGTAAAAGACTTCAAGCTGGAATATGTCTATGACCCGCAGCATACCACCATACTTCCCAGGATGTATAGTACAGATGCAAGACACGTACAGCGCTACCGGGAGATCACCGGGCTGGGTGAAGGGGAGAAGCCAACCTTCATAGATAATCTGAATTTCATGTTCACCTATCAGCTGGGCCACATGTACATGCGGTATTTTCTCTGGAATTTTTCGGGGAGAGCATCGGATATACAGGGAGCTACCTCCGTAGGACTGATCCCCAACGATGATCTCCCTGATGTACTCAAAGAAAATGCCGGAAGGAATATCTATTATGCACTTCCGTTATTGCTGGGTTTGCTGGGAATGTTCATTCAGTATAGAAAGGATCAAAAGTATTTTTGGGTGACATTGCTGTTGTTTTTCCTCACAGGGGCGGCCCTGGTGCTTTACCTGAACTCACCACCTATCGAGCCCAGAGAAAGGGATTATATCTATGCAGGATCCTACTATGTTTTTGCGATCTGGATCGGCTTTGGCGTGCTTGCCCTGTATGATGGTTTGTCAGCATTCCTGAAGAACGGAAAAGTAGCGGCAGCCCTGGCCGGAGTGATCTGCCTTTCCATACCAACACTGATGGCTGCAGAAAACTGGGATGACCATGACCGCTCCGACAGGTATTTCTCCATTGATGCGGCAAAAAATTATTTGAATTCCTGTGCCCCGAATGCCATCCTGTTTACTGGCGGTGATAACGACACATTCCCGTTATGGTATGCTCAGGAGGTAGAAGGGTTCAGGACAGACGTTAGGGTCATCGTTTTGAGTTATTTCAATACAGACTGGTACATCAACCAGATGATGCGTCCGGCTTACGAGTCAGAGCCCCTTCCTTTCGGTCTGACAGCTGAGAATTACCGGCAGGGAGGTCCGAATGATTACCTGGTCGTGATGGAAAACAAGGGGATCCAGGGATCGATCAATGCCAGACAGTACCTGAACCTGGTGAAATCAGCGGATTCGAGACTTCAGGTCCCTTCAAGGATGGGATCTACTCTGACAACGATCCCGGCTAAATCCATGTCCCTTCCTATAGATGTGGAGCGGGTGAAATCACTGGGTATTGTCCCGGCTGAGCATGAAGACAAGATCGTGGACCGGATGACCTGGGGTCTGAAGGATAATGCCCTGTATAAGAGTGACCTGGCGGTGATCGACCTGATCGTCAACTCTGAATGGGAGCGACCGATCTATTTCAATACGACTTCTCTGTTCAGCTTAAATTTTGATATAAGGCAATATGTTGTACAGGAAGGGATAGCATATAGATTGTTACCAGTCTCAGGTGGAAATGTCGAAGATTTTCTCGTGGATTCCGATCTCATGTATGATAATATGATGAACAATTACTTCTGGAGGAACCTGGATGATCCTGATGTATATTATTCGGAAGATTACAGAAATTTTTGTTTGAATCATCGTTCTGCATTCAATACCCTGGCAGCCAAGCTCATTGAGAGCGGAGATACGGAGCGAGCAAAGGCAGTTGTACTGAAGTCGCTGGAAGTGATGCCTCATGAGTCCATTCCTTATGATGAATTCAGTGTGCAGCAGGTTTCCGTTTTGCTGGGTGTTGGCGAAGAAGAGAAAGCCAATGAGATTGCGGATATCTCTTCGGAGAATGCCGTACAGTATCTTGATTATATGCTTGAAAATAACATCAATGACAGAGATATGCTACGGAAGAAGTTATTCTCATTGAACGAACTGAGCAGAGCATACAAAGCGCATGGACTGGATGAAAGGGCGGCCAATTATGAGGAGATGCTCAATACCTACTATGCCAGGATGCAGCAGGCTTTTTAATTTGATTTCAGGAATTTGTAAGCTTTTTTGAATCTGGACATCTCGTCCTTCACCACAAGGAAGTAATAACCGGAGGCAAGCTCCTTCACCGGGATACGGTATTTGTCCTGAGACAAAGTCTCATAGGAGATCTCGATCCTGTTCCCGATGATGCTGTGCATTTCAAACTCAACATTTTCCAGTGATGAATTCTCAAACTCAATGATGATGAATTCTACCGCAGGATTCGGGTAAACTTCAAGCCTGTTTTCAGCACTCAGGGATTGATTGGAGAAATTGATCTCTGGGTTTACAGACTCACCATTGGTCGTCTGGGCCATCCCCGATAAGGAGAAAAGCAATGCTAACGTCGCTATGGTAAGTTTATTGTTCATCGTACTTCATACAAAGTACGCAAAAAAAACGCCAATGTTTAGCTATTTGGGTAAAATTTTATTGCGAAAAAGACGTTAAAAGTGATTTTTAACTCCTAAAAAATGTTAAAATGTATTTTTCCTTTGCTTTCAGAGCGTTTTTCGGGCAAAAATCAGAATAGAATTTTATTTAGTGCCATGGGTAGATGATCGGTAATATCTGATGCGATCATACCATTAAATCCCACTTTTTCTGCTGCAAGGTTACCCGCCAGACCATGCAGGTAGACGCCTGCCCTGAGCGCTGTAAAGGGATCCTTCAATTGTCCGAGGAGGGAAACGATCACCCCGGTAAGAACGTCTCCGCTTCCACCGGTAGCCATTCCGGGATTTCCGGAGCAATTATAAAAGCATACACCCTCCGCTGAACATACCACGGAGTAAGCCCCCTTGAGCACAATGTTAAGTTGATACTTTCTGGAGAAACTAACCAGCAATTCTATTTTCTCAAAATCATCTTTCCACAGTCCGACTAGCCTTCTGAATTCTCCTGGATGAGGGGTAAGGATACTGTGTTTCGGTACTTTCTCCAGCAATTCCTTGTTGGCCGAAAGTATGTTCAATCCATCCGCATCTATGACCAGGGGGCCTGAGCTGTTTGAAAGCAGCGCTGCCATGGCATCGACGGTTTCAGGTTGCGTATCGAGACCCGGTCCGATAGCCGTTGCATCATGGTCTCCGGGGCTCACCTGGGAGATCACCTCCTGATGAATGTCCTCCTCTACCATGGCTTCCGGGACTGAGATCTGAAGAATGTCCCTGCCACAAGCAGGAACATGAACAAATACCAATCCGGCACCAGTCCGCAAGGCCGCGCGTGCAGATAAAACTGCTGCACCCATTTTGCCTTTACTCCCCGCGATGATCCTGACCCGGCCGGCATCTCCTTTGTGATCAAAGAGCGATCTGCTGGGGAAAAGGGAAGGAAAATCCTTTGCTTCAGAGAAAAAATGACCGGCTTCCATCGAACTGATAAACTGTCGGTCCAGACCGATATCCACGACATGCCAGGATCCAACAAAGGTTCTGATAGAAGGATGAAAAAATGCTGCTTTTGGGCATTGGAAGGTGATAGTGTGGGCGGGTCGGATGATCACATCGCCCTCAGGGGCCTGATCTGCATATAGCCCGCTGGCTATGTCGACAGAAAAAATATGGCCTCCGGAGGTATTTATCTGATTGACAACATCTGCAAAGATTCCTTCAATAGGACGGCTAAGGCCGGAACCAAAAAGAGCATCGATCACCACAGCGTCTGACTCGATCTGAGGGATGTGCTCCGGGGAGAGGATCTGACCGACTGACATTATTTTCGATAACCTTTCAAGATTGGTGGTGAAGTCCGGAGACCCCTTTTCCTGTTTGCCAACCGTGAAAGCCCTGACCTCATATCCCTGATCTTTCAGCATCCGCGCAATGGCCAGGCCATCACCGCCATTATTTCCGATCCCACTGAAGACATAGATGCGATGTCCACGCTCAGCCAGTTCGGTAAATTTTTTCACAAACGCTTTTGAAGCCCTTTCCATCAAGTCGATGGAAGCGATGGGTTCGTTTTTGATCGTATGGGCGTCCGCCTGTCTGGTCTGCTCAGCTGAGAGTACCGGTATCATATGAACCTAAAGTTAACGATCTACTTCGCCCATCACAAAATCGAGGGAACCAACAATAGCGATAAGGTCAGAAAGCATGTAGCCTTTGCTGATCTCCGGCAGTATAGACAAATTGCAGAATGAGCAGGATCTCGCTTTACACCTGAAAGCGACATCAGAGCGACCATCGGTGCGGAAATAATATCCAAGCTCACCTTTCGGATGCTCTGTTCTTACGTACAAATCCTGTGCTTTTGGCCGGATCTTCTTCGGAACAAGTGCCTGAGGATTGAATTCCCTGGTTCTTTTGTGTGGTCCGTTGAGCTGGTCAAGGCATTGCTCGGCGATTTTCAGTGATTCATGGCATTCCCTTACCCTTACCCAGGCACGGTCCCAGCAGTCGCCAACCTCACCCATTTCACCTTTTCCGATCGGGATCTCAAAATCAAGTTCCGGATAAACGCTGTAGCCATCCACCCTGCGGATATCATACGCCAGACCGGACGCCCTCAGGATAGGTCCGGTCACCCCATAGTTGATGGCGAGGTCCAGGGGGAGCGTGCCTACTTTAGCAGTCCGGTCGATAAATATTTTATTGTCGATCAGAAGATTTTCCAGGTCGAAGAGCTTCGGCCTTACATAATTGATAAACTCTTTGCACCGGGTCTCAAAGCCAACAGGAAGGTCATAAAAAAGTCCTCCAATCCAGATATAATTGTACAGTAGCCTAGACCCGGAGATCCATTCAAAAAGCCTGACAATATGTTCACGGTCGCGCATGGTCCAAAGGAAGGGCGTCACGGCCCCGATATCCATTCCATAGGTTCCCAGCGCAATGAAATGGGAGGCGATCCGGTTGAGTTCTGCTACCAGTACCCGGATATATTCCACCCTTTTAGGTAGCTGCCCTTCAATCCCCAACATACGTTCCACACCCATGGCATAGCAATGTTCGTTGTTCATGGAAGCCGCATAGTCCATCCGGTCAACGTAGGGGATCACCTGATTGAAAGGGACAGATTCGGCATGTTTTTCAAAACACCGATGCAGGTAGCCCAGATGAGGAGTAACCTCTTTCACGATCTCCCCGTCAGAAACCACTTCCAGTCTCAACACCCCGTGCGTGCTGGGATGCTGGGGGCCGATGTTGAGGATCATTTCACCGGTCTTCAGTGTTTTGGGGTCTTTGACCACCGGTTCCGAGGCCTTCAGATTATCGGGATGATATTTATACTGGATCTGCATGTTATTTTCGGAATTGCGGAATGTCATCCGGATACTGGTCACGATCGTATTTGACATTCATGCCGTGATACTTTTCCTGTTCTTCGTAGTCCTTCCTTAGCGGATGGCCTACCCAGTCTTTCGGAAGCAAAATCCTTCTCAGGTCCGGATGATTTTTAAAGTTTATGCCCAACAGGTCATAAGCTTCTCTTTCATGCCAGTCGGCTGTACGCCAGATATGCTGCACCGATTCGATGGATGGTTTTTTCCTTTCAACTATTACTCTGAGCATCAGATGATGATCTCTGGGGATACTGTAAAGGGTGTAGATGATCTCCATGGTCTCAGCTTCAGGTCCGTTATCAATACCGGTGATACAGGAAAGCTGATCAAAATAGGTTTCAGGACTTTTAAAAAGCAACTCACAAACTTCTACGATCCGCTCCCCGGAGACAATCAGTGTTTTGGGTGAAGATCCGGCATCTTCCCCCTGGATAGCTCCTGCTACTTTTTCTGACAAAAAGGTTTTTATCTCCTCAAATGTCATCTATGCCCGGTTTTTCTTTTTTTCTAATAATCTGGCCAGTGCCTCCGGCTTCAAAGAGGATTCATTTCTGATCTTTTCCTGGAGTTTCATGATCCCTCCGAGTAGGGCTTCAGGTCTTGGCGGACAACCGGGGACATAGACGTCCACCGGAATGATCTTATCCACTCCTTTTACTACATGATAACCATGGTCCCAATAAGGTCCTCCGCAATTCGCGCATGAGCCCATGGAGATCACGTACCTGGGTTCGGACATCTGCTCGTAAAGCCTCCTGACCCTGTCACCCATCTTGAATGTGACCGTTCCTGAAATGATCATGACATCAGACTGCCTGGGCGAGGCCCTGGGCAATACACCGAACCTATCGAGGTCGTAGCCCGAAGCAGCTGTGGAAAAAAATTCCATGGCACAACAGGCCAGTCCGAAACCCATAGGCCAGATGCTGGACAGCCGTGCCCAGTTGAGCACATCGTCAAGCTTGGTAATGACGATTCCGCCTTCTCCGAATTTATGATCGTGTAATCCCATGTAATCAGTTAAATTTTCTGTTGAATTCTTCGTATTCCGAGGGTGGTACCGGTGATTTAAAGTCTGACTTTCCAGGCTTTGGCTTCACCCAGTCCAGCATTCCATTGGCCCAGACATAGATCAACCCCAGTACCAGGATTCCTATAAATATAAAGATCTCTATGAATGAAAAGATTCCCCACTGTCCGTTTGTTGTCTCAATAAGTTTTTCATCGGCAAAAATGATGGCCCAGGGAAAGAGAAAAACCAGTTCCGCCTCAAAAAGAAGAAATACCAGAGCGATGATATAAAATCGGATATTAAAAATACTCCAGGCCGCATTTATCGGATCTTCACCTGATTCATAAGTAGTTATTTTTTCTTCATTAGGCCGGTTTGGACGAAGAAGTTTGCCCACCAGCAGTGTGATCACCAGAAAGGCAATCCCTCCTATGATGAATAACAAAACAATGCCGAACCCTGAAATACTTTCCACGGGCACTAAATTAAAACAATACTGATGATTTCCCTGACTAATACCAGTGGATATCGGTAAACAGAATAATTACCGCTTTATTAAAATTTGAGGGGATCCAGGTGCTTGAAATGTCCGTTCATCTTGATGATCTCCCGGGCCTTTTCCGCACGCTCCAGCATCGGGATAATCTTGTCGAGATGGGTTAGAATATATTGCTGTCTTTTTTTCATGGAAGACATCTGAAGCAACTGATACTCTTCTTCCGGTTTGAGGCCGATCTTATGGATGAAACTGTAGACATTATTTTGATGAAGCTCCACATCTTTTTCCATTTGCAACCAGGAAAATAATTCCTTTATTTTTTCCAGTATTTGAAACCTGAGTGAAGGATCTTCATCATTTTGTATTTCAAGATATTCTATCCTTCCTCCGGCATAGAGCTTTTCAGACCAGGGATTGTGAAAGTCAATGATCTTAAATTCCCTGACTCCCTCTGTCTTGATATCCATCCGGCCGTCGTCATACTTTTTAGTCAACTCGATGATCTTGACTTCCGTACCATATTCAAGCTTATTCAGAACATGAGACGGGATACCAAAAGTAGAGTGGTTTTTAAGGCAATCGCCGATGAGTTGTTTATAGCGAGGTTCAAAAATATGAAGGTTAAGCGGCTCTTTAGGAAAAACCACCAGATTCAGAGGAAACAATGGTATCTCTTTGACCATACCATGTAAACATCTGTCGGGCTGAAGGGTTTTGAATTTCCGACAAATTTTTAATTTTATTTTACATGCCCGGAAAACGGAACATCAGGATCAATCAGGGAAGGTTTTTGCCGCTATGGCTTCGGCTGTTGATTTCAGCTTTTTTATTTTATTGCATTATCTACTCTAATCTTTATTTTGAAGAGGAAATGGCCGTTTTTATCTCGATCTTTCTTGCAACACCCGTCCTTCCGATTTGGAATACTTATAAAATATTTGAGATCAATCATCAGGCAAAAGCTTACCTGAGCGGTTATTGGGTCGCCGGATTTAAATTTGGAAAGTGGAGAAGATATAACGAGATCGTGGAGATCAGGGCCCTGGAGCCGCAGGTCCGAAATAAGCTTCACCCCAGGTATCAAAAAAACTATGCGGCCTATCTCGTCTTCGAAGATGATCATCAAGTTTACCTGCTTGGGAACAATTCCAGGGATATACTGAAAAAGTCTCTTAGAGAGATCTATGATAAATTGGACCTGAAGGACCACAATTAAATTTCAGTAAACTATTGTCTGCATATATGGGTTTATGGTAAAATTGAGGTTAACTAAAAATTCGAAGTTAGGATATATGAAAAATCTGTTCACCCTATTTATTGTTTGTGTGGTTACAACAGCTTCTGCACAAAATGACTTTCCGGTCAATAAAGCATTTTCTCATGAGGTTGTAACATCCGAGATCACCTTACCGTGGGGAATTGAGTTCCTGCCAAACGGTGACATGCTGGTGACCGATAAATCCGGAAAGCTTTACAGGGTGGCAGGAAAGAAAGTAACCACGATCTCAGGCGTACCTGAGGTTTATTTTGAAAATCAGGGAGGGCTGATGGATATCACGCTGCATCCTGATTATCAAAACAACGGCTGGATCTATATTTCTTATTCTAAAGGAGGAAGAAAAGACAGTAAAGGAACTGAATTGTCGACCACGGCCATTGCCAGGGCCAAACTGGATGGGGATCAGCTGGTGAATCTGCAGGAAGTATTTGTTGCTGAACCCTGGGAGCCGAAAAAAGGACACTACGGATCGCGCATTGTTTTCGATAAGGAGGGCTACATGTTCTTTTCGGTGGGTGAGCGACAAAACAGGGATAACAATCCTCAGACATTGCGCAATCACCTGGGTAAGATCCACCGGACTTTTGATGATGGTAGCGTACCCGATGATAACCCCTTTCGCAGTTCACCCATTGCTATGCCAAGCATCTACTCCTACGGTCATCGAAATCCCCAGGGACTGGTCATTAGCCCCGATGGTACGATCTGGGAAACAGAACATGGTCCCAAAGGAGGTGATGAACTTAACATCATCGAGCCTGGAAAGAATTATGGCTGGCCAGTGATTTCCTATGGGATCAATTACGATGGGACATCTTTCACAGAACTTACGGCCAAAGAAGGCATGGAACAACCCGTAAACTACTGGGTACCTTCGATTGCCCCCTGCGGTATGGAGTGGGTCACTTCCAATAAATACGGAGATCTTCAGGGAGACATCCTGGTGGGTTCGCTCAGCTTTCAGTATGTGAACCGGTGTGTCATGGAGAATGGGAAAGTGGTCAAAGAGGAAAAATTGCTTGAAGGTGTGGGCAGGGTCAGAGCCATCGAAGAGGCCCCGGACGGAACGATCTATGTGGGTGTGGAAAATATCGGGATTGTCAGGCTGGTCAGAAAATAATTATCTGACCAGGTAAGGAAGCATTTTCTCTTTCATTTCTTCCCTGCTGACATCTTTGTTTTGAATCAGGAAGGGTACAACTTCTGTCTTGAAACCGAGGCTGGTGGCAATATGCTTGGCAAAATAGTCTTCCGAGCTCGTTACTACTTTATCGGCCAGGATGACCAGGATACAATCCATCATGAAATCCATTTTGTCATTGACAGTCATGGGAGTCAGACTTTCTGAGGTTGGGGGGCTGTTGAAGATTTCTTCTATCTCCTTGTCAGTAGCGCCGTAGCGGTCACTGATCTTTTTGATCACGGCTTTTTCTTCTTCAGCAAAATCCTCATCGACCATGGCAATTTTGACCATGATGCTCAATTGCTTCTTTTTTTGAAAGTCTAACATGGCACTAAGATGATTAAAAACCCCAAAAAATCATATTCCTATTTAGAAAACAATATTAAACACAAGATGATTACCAATATTTGCCCGGAATGAATAATAAATGTGTTTTTCTGGATCGCGATGGTGTCATCAATGAAGATTCACCAGATTTTGTTTACAAACCGGAAAAATTTCGGTTGATCCCCGGCGTGGCAGAGGCCATTCATGCCTTCAAAGCCTCCGGATTTCTTGTTATTGTGGTCACCAATCAGTCCGGTATTGCCCGTGGATTATACACCAGAGAAGACATGCATTCATGCCATCGACTACTTCAACAGAAGGTAGATGGTATAATCGATCATATATACTATGCCCCGTACCATGAATCGGTATCAGGATCTCTAAGTCGTAAGCCAGGTTCACTCATGTTTGAGCGGGCGATTGCGCGTTTTGCAATTGATCCGGGATCGTCGTGGATGGTTGGGGACAAAGCCAGAGATATCCTGCCAGCCAAAAAACTGGGTATGCATACCATTCAGATAGGGAAAAATAATGACAGCAGGGCAGATCATCTGGCGAAGGATCTGATCTCAGCATGTGATCTGATCCTGAGTAAGGACTGACCATGTAATATCGGGATGATAGTTTATTGCAGGTTTTCTATATTTAGTTTGAAAAATAAGACCGAAAATGAGCAGTAGTCCCAAAGAAAGTACCACCAGAAGAAAATTTATTTCTGATTCATCCAAAGCTGTTGCAGGTATCGGGCTATCGGGAATGATCTCAGCACCCCTGATCTCCACAGCAAAAAACAGGATCATCGGAGCCAATGAAATGATAAGGGTCGGCCTGATCGGAGCGCGGGGAATGGGGTTTGGGGACCTCAACAATGCCATGCAACAACCCGATGCGGAATGTATTGCGCTATGTGATATTGATGATTCAATTCTTGCCGACCGCACCCTGGATGTAATCGAAGAGCAGGGGGAAGCAAAAAAACCTGTCACCTATAAGGATTACAGAAAGATGCTGGAGAACAAGGATCTGGATGCCGTCATCATCGGGACACCGGATCATTGGCATTGCTTGCCATTTGTTGAAGCTTGCGAGGCCGGTAAAGATGTTTATGTTGAAAAACCCATGGCCAACAGCATTGGGGAATGTGAAGTGATGGTCAATGCCGCCAGAAGGTATAACCGGGTGGCGCAGGTCGGTCAGCAGCAAAGGAGCGGACCACACTGGAAGGAGGCCATGGACATCATGAGCGGTGGAGGGATAGGCAAGCTGAGAAAAGTACTGGTCTGGGCAAATTTCAATTATGGGAAAGGCGCTCCAATTGTGCCGGATTCATCAGTACCCGATGGTGTGGACTACGACATGTGGCTGGGACCTGCACCTGAAAGACCATTTAATAGCTCCAGGTTTCATGGCAATTGGAGACATTGCTGGGATTATGGCGGAGGACTGATGACCGATTGGGGGGTTCATCTGCTTGACATGGCCTTGTGGGTAAAAGACGTCAAAGAAGCGCCTTTAAGTGTGAGCGCTACCGGTGGTAATTTTTCATATCCTGACCATTTTCATGAAACCTTTGATACGATGAGTGTGGTGTACCAGATGAAAGACTATACGATCACCTGGGAGCACACCGCAGGTATTCAAAAGGGGCCCTACGACCGGTTGTACGGACTAGCCTATATTGGGAACGACGCCACTTTGGTGATAGACAGACAGGGTTATGAAGTCATTCCTGAGATGGGTGACAATGGAAGGCCCAGAATAGATCCCATTCCTGCTGTGGAAGGCAGAAGAAATCATCACAGAGAACATATGAGAAACTTCCTTGATTGTGTTAAATCCAGGAAAGACCCGAATTGTTCGGTTGAAAATGGCCGTCTGGTTGCCTTGTACGCACACATGGGAAACATATCCCTAAGGACAAACAGTACCCTGATCTGGGATGAGAATAAGAAGAATTTCGGGAAGAATAAAGAGGCCAATAAATTGATCACTAATGATTACCGAAGCCCATGGGAGCTACCTAAAATTTAGTCTTCGGGTTATATCCCGGTGATGGTCAAATAGCCTTTTTCCTGGCTTGGACAGTATAATTTTAGTGCAGTGATTTTGAAAAGTTCGGGGTAATAGAGAGGGTTTTACAGGTAACCTGATTTTGTAGACAGGTTATGCACTTTTTATCAGGGATTTTTCCTTATTCTGTAGTAACTTGTACACGTTTTTAATATTCACACAACATTAATTGCTAATGACTTCAAAAAATAAATCCCAGCGAGAATCCAGACGGGACTTCATTAAGAAGGTTGGAATCGCGGGGTCAGCATTTACAATTGTTCCAAGGTTTGTAATGGGTGGCCCTGGTCATGTTGCTCCCAGTGATACATTGTACATTGCAGGTATCGGAGTGGGAGGAAAAGGAAGGAGTGACCTTGCCAGCTTTGTGGAAAGTCCTAATGCGAAAGTCGTGTACTTATGCGATGTAGACGATGCAAGAGCCAAAGAATCTGTCGAGAAATTCCCCGATGCCAAATACTACAAGGACTTCAGGGTCATGCTCGATAAGCATGAAAAAGACATAGATGCTGTTTCGGTGTCCACTCCCGATCATACCCACGCAGTTGCTGCACTTAATGCAATGAACAGGGGTAAGCATGTTTACGTGCAAAAGCCATTGACCTGGAGTATCGAGGAGGCCAGGATGCTAACTGAAGCAGCCAAAAAGAACAAAGTAGTTACCCAGATGGGTAATCAGGGCGGATCCGGAGATGGCGTTCGTGAATCACAGGAGATCTACAACGCAGGGTTGATCGGGGAGGTTACTGAAGTTCATTCATGGACCAACCGGCCCGTTTGGCCACAGGGTTTGAAAAAACCCACGGACAAGCACAAGATCCCTGCAGGGCTTGATTATGACAAGTGGCTCGGACCAGCTTCTTTTACACCTTATCAGCCTGTATACATTCCATTCGGATGGAGAGGCTGGTATGAATTCGGTACCGGTGCGCTTGGAGATATGGCCTGCCACATGCTGGATCCTGCTTTCAGGTTGCTTCCGATCGATTATCCAACAGAGGTAGAATGTTCTGTAGCACAGCTACGGGATGGTGACGGTGAGGTGTATTTGCCGGATTGCTTTCCTACCTCAACGACTGTACATTTCAGATTTCCACGAGTTGGCGGAGGGCCTGATATCAAGCTAAGCTGGTATGACGGAGGCATCATGCCTGAACGTCCGGCTGAACTGAGGGCTAGCGAGCCATTTGGAAACCGTGATGGTGGTATTTTGCTTATCGGAACAAGAGGTCAGCTGCTGATGGATTGCTACGGAGCAAATCCTCGTCTCATCCCAACCACTTTAATGAATACCATTGAGGTGAAGAAAAGAATTCCAAGAGTGCCGGAAGGTCATTATGTGCAGTGGGTCAATGCTTGTATAGCCGGTTATGAGGAAGGTAAGACGAGTTCTTCTTTTGATTTTGCCGGACCATTTACTGAAGCGATCCTTTTAGGTTCGCTGGCTATCAGATCTTTCCAGACCAAAGATGAAAACGGAAGATTCTCCGGACGTCAGAGACTGCTTTGGGATGCGAAAAACATGACTATTACTAACCATGAACCATCCAATAGATTTGTGAAGAGAGATTATCGTGATGGATGGAGTCTTGTATAGCTTCATCAATCTAACACACAGGGCTTGCCATGAAAATGGCAGGCCTTTTTTTACTCTTTCCAGTGTATTCAACCATGAGTCAAAAAGAAAAGAGGCGATCGTTTCTTAAAAAATCCCTTATCACTGCGGGAGCGGTCCTTAGTGGGCCCCTCATTGTGCCGGCACATACGATTTCCGGCCTCGGGGGAATTTCTCCCAGCGACAAGATCAACATGGGGTCCATTGGCGTTGGCGGAATGGGGACCGGACACGTCCGATCCTTTCTCGGATATCCTGATGTGCAGTACCGTGCGGTTTGTGATGTGAGGAAAGAACACCGGGATCGCGCAAAAAGCTACATCGACGAGCGGTATGGCAACCAGGATTGTGATACTTATAATGATTTTAGGGAATTGCTGGCGAGAAAAGATATTGATGCGGTAGTGATCGCTACCCCGGAGCACTGGCATGCCCTGGTAGGTCTGGAAGCCTGCAGACAGGGCAAAGACATGTATTATGAAAAGCCGCTGAGCCTGTTCTTTGAAGAGTGCCAGGCCATGAGAAAAGCCGTCAACCGGTCCGGAGTGGTTTTTCAGCATGGTACCCAGCAACGTTCCGACAAAAATTTCAGACATACGTGTGAGCTGGTCAGGAATGGTTATCTGGGGGAGATAGACCGGATTGTCATTGGTTCGGCAAGTTTTGACCCTGTAGGCCCTCAGCCGGAAATGCCAGTGCCTGAAGGACTGGATTATGATATGTGGCTGGGCCCTGCTCCGGTGAAACCCTATACTGACCTGAGATGTACCAGGCAGTTTACCCTGATCAACGACTACTCACTGGGTTGTCTTTCCGGTGCCTGGGGGATCCATCATGTGGATATCGTCCAGTGGTCAATGAACGCTGATGAGGGGGGTCCGCTGGAGGTAGAAGGGATTTTCTTCAATAAACCTGAAAATGGGTTATTTGACACCTACCATACCTGGGAAGTACATCACACCTATCCGAATGGAGTAAAGCTCATCCATATGGATCATTTCACGGCGCGGAAAAAGGAGCCGAAGTATATCCATGACAACATGGGCCTTCTTTTTGTGGGATCGGAGGGCTGGGTAGCGGTAAAAAGAGGTTTTATTGACGCTCATCCAAAATCGCTGTTGAATGAGGTGATCGGGCCAAACGAGGACAAACTGTATGAGTCTAACGACCACCGCAGAAATTTTCTGGACTGTGTCAAATCCAGGGAACAAACCATCTGCCCCATTGAGGTTGCCGTTCGCTCGGATACGGTATGTCATCAGGCGGATATAGCTTTCAGAACAGGTAAAAAACTTACCTGGGATCCGGAAAAAGAACAGTTCCCCAAAGAACCTGGAGCCAATAAGTTGCTATCCAGACCGATGAGGGCACCCTGGAGCTTAAATTGAGAAATCAGACATGCGTATTCACTTCTTTTTTAGGCTGATGCTGATCTTTTTATGGTCAGGCTGGATGACATCCTGCTCCTTTGAAGGTGAGAAGATTTCAAAAGAAAAGCTTGATTCCGTGCTTGTTCAAATGCGGGATTATAAGCAGCTTCAGGACAGGTTGTGGAGCAAGCCTTTACTTGAAGTAATGGAGCAAGCATACAAAAACGAAGCTTCACGGCAGGTGATTGAAACGGCTTTTGTCGATTTTTTAAACGGTGATGCTACTCCGGATGCAAAAAAAGAGATCCTCTATTACCTGGGCCCTGTAGCGACTGGAAAGTCTGTGGAAACCCTTTTCAATTTGATGTCCGAAAGAGATTACTTCGATGCCACATTGTACGCACTAAGCTATATTGATGAAGGAAGTATCGATCTCCGGCTGGTGGAAAAAATATCGACTGAAGATCAGCCCCGGGCCATCGCTATCATTAATACACTGGGTGACCGAGCCAACCCTGAGATCATTACTCCCCTGTCGGAGCTCCTGAACGAAGCAGAGCCCTTACGGCCATACATTCTTGCTGCCATGGGACATGTTCCATCGCAGGCCTCCGCAGAAGTATTGTTGAATTACATGCATAGAGCGGATGGAGAGCAAAAATGGATGGCGGCACAGCAACTGATCCAGGTGGCCAATGAGCTTGTGGAAGACGACACGGATGTCTCAAAGTACTATGAGCAGGTTTACAATCCCGATGCACCCGGTCAGATCATCCATGGTGCTTTGAGGGGGTTTATTGCAATGGGCCGGGATCCTATTGACCGGCTAACAGAGATCTTTGAGTCAGGGGATGACCAATTGATCTCAGTGGTTATGCCTCTTATCAGGGTACTCAATCAGTCTCCTCCGGATGACTTCATCAGTAAGGGCTTTGAAGTACTATCTGTTGACCACAAGGCAAATTTTCTGATCGCTTTGGCGGATAGAGGCGTTGAACAGGTCAAGGCAGAAGCAATAAGTGCTACGCAAAGCAACCACAGTATTTACAGGGAGGCAGGTTTGAAAGCGCTATTTGATCTGGGTGATGAATCGGATGTTTCACATCTGGCCGGATTAGCCGCTACGCTGAAGGGTCATGAAAAGCTGCTGGCTAGAAAAAGTCTATATCAGTTGGAGGGGAATGCCATTGATAAAAAGATCATCAGTGAGATAACCAACGCATCCGGAGATGTAAAGGAAGAACTGGTTGCTGCTCTGGGTCATAGAAATACGGGAGAAGCTGGCCAGCTACTTGTCGGATTAATGACGGATAAGCAAACTGGTATTCGTGTGGCAGCCATCAGATCACTGGGAATGGCAGGGGAACCTGACATTATTCCCGAAATGATTTCAAAGGCAGGTGGCCTTAAGAACCCAGCTGAACTAAATCAGCTAAACAGGTCCCTCACACTAATCGCACAAAGGAATGCAGATGAAAGCCGGCAGGACGACGCCATTTCCGAAGCTTTACAGGAAAACAAAGACCCTGATTTACAGAGTATACTGATCGGTGTGCTGGGGAATATTGCCAATGACGACGCTTACATGACTATCGTACCATCTTTGAAGAGTGAAAATAAAGAGATCCGTATAAGCGCGGTCAGTGCCTTGTCGGCATGGCCAACAGATAGACCATTGAAGGATCTGACAGATTTCTTTGTTAGGTCAAAGGATGAAGAGTTAGGCAAACTGGCATTAAGTGGAATAGAAAGGCTGGTCAACAGGTCAGAAAATCTGAGTGCTGATGAGCGGGCAAACCGACTTTTGGAGGTTTTAAAGGCATGTAAAACAGATGATGAGCGCAAAATAGTGCTTTCGGGGCTGGGAAAAACAGGTTCATTAATTACCTTCGAGGCTGCAATTGAATTGATTTCATCTGAAGAACTTGTTTCTGAAGCTGAAGCGGCGATTTTGCAGAATATCAGTAATATGGACCGTGATGATCTCACTGCAAAGGTTGCGCAGTATTTAAGGTCAGCGCGGGAAAAATCTTCTAACGACTACTTTAAGAAGGAATTAGATAAATGGCTCAGTGAATTAGGCTGACCAGGGGTGAAATACGACTGAAATAAAAACAACATGGAAAACGAAAAGCAGGAATCTAACGAAGAAAAGAAAGGTTTCACGCTAAGCAGGAGAGACATTGTGCAGGGGCTAGCCTCTGTGCCGTTTCTTGGTTTGTTTGGCTGGTCATGGGCGAAAAAAGACGGGCCGGATACGGCTGCCGCTGGTCCCGTGATTGAAACTCCCAAAGAAGAAACCGGAAGGGAATTGAATGTAGCGATGCTGGGAATGGGTGCCCAGGGTCAGGTATTGCTCAATGCAATGTTGCGTATACCCGGACTTAAGTTCAGGGCCGTTTGCGACATCTGGACAGATTTGAACCTTAAAAGAGCGGTCAATTTGCTGACCAAGTATGGCCATGAAGTCAATGGCTACGAGGATTACAGGGAGATGCTAGAAAACGAGAAGGATCTGGATGCAGTGATCATTGCTACACCGGATTTCTGGCATGCCGAGCATACCATTGCTTTCCTCGAAGCGGGTGTGAATGTGTATTGTGAAAAGGAAATGTCCAATACGATAGAGGGAGCCAAAAGCATGGTTGATGCACAACGCAGGACCGGCAAATTGCTTCAGATCGGTCACCAGAGACGAAGCAATCCGCGATATATTCATTGTAAGGAAAAATTACTGGATGAGGCCAATATCCTCGGAAGGATCACCACCATCAACGGACAATGGAACCGGGGTGTGCAGCCGGATCTTGGATGGCCAAAGCGATATGAGATGTCTCAGGAAAAGCTTGAAAAATACGGTTTCGAGACCATGCATGAGTTCCGTAACTGGAGATGGTATAAAGGATTAGGCGGAGGACCTATCGTGGACCTTGGCTCACACCAGATAGATATCTACAACTGGTTCCTGGATGCCAAGCCTGTGTCGGTCATGGCCAGCGGAGGCGTGGATTACTATGATAAAGAAACGCATGAATGGTATGACAGTATCATTGCGCTTTATGAATATCAAACTGAAAAAGGTCCCGTAAGAGCCACTTATCAAACCATCACCACTAACAGTAGCCAGGGTTATTTTGAAAAATTCATGGGCGATGAAGGTACTCTTTCTATCTCGGAATCTGCCAATAAGAGTGGTGTCTACCGTGAGGTATCCGGTCCACCGTGGGATGAATGGGTAAACAAGGGTTATTTAAGTAAACCGGAAGTAAAAGATACACCAGCCGCAGCCGAAGGCGCTGTAGTAGATGTGAGGGAGACTGCCAGTCCGGAGTCACATACCATTCCGGTGGAATTGAATGATCCGTACCATCAGCCCCATTTGCAAAACTTTTTTGATGCGATCAGAGGCAGGGCAGAACTTAATTGTCCGGCTGAAGATGGCTATGAAACAGCTGTTACCGTACTGAAAGTAAACGAAGCAGTTGAGAAAGGAACCCTTATACGATTTAACCCTGAAGAATATGTCATTTGATGATAATAAACAGACCATTGGCAACAGTGGCATCATTGCATTAACACTTTTAAGAATATTTATCGGATGGCATTTTCTGTATGAAGGGCTATATAAGCTGGCTCAGGAATCCTGGTCCGCTGCTCCAGCACTCAACCAGTCCAAATGGATCATGAATGGTTTTTACACCTGGATCGCCGACAGCCCGTCTGTGCTTTCATTTGTGGATTCCCTAAATATGTACGGATTGGTGATCCTGGGTCTGGGGCTGATCCTGGGATTGTTTACACGATGGATCGCGATTGGTGGAGCGGTATTACTACTTATGTTCTACCTTATCAATCCTCCGTTACCGGGGTTGTATTACACAACACCTACCGAGGGTCACTACCTGATCATCAATAAAAACCTGATCGAAATGATGGCGCTGGTAGCCCTTGCGTTCATCCCGACTGGCAGGTTTTTCGGTTTGGACAGGTTTTTGCATGCCTATTTCGTAAAGAGTTAAATTCTTAATAATAAATTGACAAAATGAAGAAGTTAGTTTTAATCGCAGCTGTTGCGTTCATCGGTGTATTCACGCTTCAGGCGCAGCAAATGAAACCCCTTGATCTGGAGTTGCCACAACCGATGTTTGTGGGAACCCCTCAGAATTTTGACGTTCCCAACCTGGAGAAACCAAAAGGAGGGGCCAGACCACCGTTCCTTGCTCCGGCCGGAACAAAAAATATTTCACTGGACAAAACGGTAAGCGCCTCAGATGAATTACCGATCATCGGAGAAATCGAGCAGATCACGGATGGAGATAAAGATGCAGGATACGGATCTTTTGTGGAGCTGGGTCCCGACAAGCAATGGGCGCAGGTAGACCTGGGAGCTTCATATACGATCTATGCAGTGATCCTTTGGCATTACCATCAGCAGGCCAGGGTTTACCTTGATGTGGTGGTTCAGGTGTCCGACGATCCTAATTTTGCCTCTGGTGTGAAAACCATCTTTAACAATGATCATGACAACACCTCCGGATTTGGTGTGGGTAAAGACATGAACTATGTGGAGACTAATGAAGGTAAACTGATCGATGCGAAAGGTGTAAAAGGCCGGTATGTAAGAGCATACAGCAACGGAAACACCTACAATGATCTGAATCATTATGTAGAGATAGAAGTTCACGGAAAGTGATCTAAAGGACGAAGCCCAAAAACCTGGATATATTTGTGATCCCGCCCGAGGCGGGATCATTTTTTTTGCCTTGAAAAAATCAGTATTCATACTTTTTTTGCTATCCATTGGTGTGCTGGCTACGTGGCTTAGGGTCCATGAGCTTGATGTACGGCCGTTACACACCGATGAAGCGGTAGGGGCGGCGAAGTTTGGCCGGTTACTGGAAAAAGGCGAGTATCAATACGATCCGTTTGAATATCACGGGCCCACGCTCAGCTATCTCACCCTGATCCCGGT
The DNA here is from genome assembly GCA_965243485.1 of Cyclobacteriaceae bacterium. Taxonomy (GTDB): domain Bacteria; phylum Bacteroidota; class Bacteroidia; order Cytophagales; family Cyclobacteriaceae; genus UBA7330. The sequence continues at coordinate 1,874,306 of CBDEVP010000001.1, forward strand.
CTGGGTCAGCGGGCAATCGACGTATGCTGAACTGAGCATTGAGACACTAAGGTCTCTACCCGTCTTTTTTGGATTGATGCTGGTGCTGTTGCCGGTATTGCTATTTTTTGGACTGGATTGGCGTTACACGCTTGTGGCTACTTTCGTTGTAGCAATCAGTCCCGTGATGGTATTTTACAGCAGGTACTATATCCATGAGTATATCCTGGTCTTTTTTACCTTCTTAAGCTTTTTCTCTTATTTCAAATTAGAAAAAAGCGGAAACTTATTATGGAGTGTACTTCTGGGGCTTTCGGTAGGCATGATGATCGCTACCAAAGAAACCTGGATCATTTCCCTGGCTGGTTTGGTCATTGCCATTCTGATCGGAGGCGACCAAAAAAACCTTTTGCACTTTGTGATCTCAAAGAGGTTTCTGGTAGCATTTGGGGCCATGCTGGTTGTTGTAATCACTTTCTTTTCTTCTTTCTATACCCATTTTCAGGGTCTTACAGACATGCTGGTCACCTATGGCACCTACCTGGACAGGGCAGGAACCGAGGATCTGCACCGGCATCCCTGGTATTATTATTTGGAGCTGCTTGGAGGAAACCCGGGCCCAGGTATCACGTGGACTGAGGCACCGATCCTGCTTTTAGCCGCTCTGGGTGTCTACTTTTTGCTCACAGCCCCAAAGGAAGATCCTTTGGTCATGAAAATCAGGATCTTCGGGATCTTCAGCCTGTTTCAGCTCGCTATTTATTCGGCACTGCCTTACAAGACCCCATGGAATCTTTTAAGCCTGTATGTAGGGATCATTTTCCTGGCAGGTTATGGGATCATAAATCTGCTGAAAATTATGGAGTCAAAGGTTCTAAAGGTAGGGGTGTCCGCTCTGTTTGGGCTGATCAGCATTCAATTGACAGGTCAGACTTTTAGTGAGTACAGACATCCGGCCGATCCATCCAATCCATGGGTTTACGGACATACAGCCGGTGATTTCCACCAGGTGGTCCATACCATAGATTCAATGGCCATGGACGGATCCACGTATATTGAAGTGATCTTTCCAGGAAATGACTATTGGCCTTTTCCGTGGTATTTGAGAAATTATGAGAACGTGGCTTACCGCGACCGGGTGGATTTTGAGGCTCCGGGAGGTGAGATGATCCTGATCGCTCCTTCACTGGAGGAAGACCTTGTGGAGAAATTGTATGAGAGGCCTGCAGCCGGTGAACAATATCTTTATCTATATCTGTTTGATTCGATCCAATCGCTCAGACCAAACGTTTATTTCAATGGATACCTGAGACAGGATCTTTGGGAAAAAAATCAAAATATCATCATCAAAAATGATTGATCTGGACAAGCAGGGATCTTCCCACGCAAAACCCCACATGTTTGAGTCAAGGGCTATGGCGACCATGTACCAGGTCTTTATCAGACATGAGGATAAGGCGTATGCCGCCCAGGCAGCGCAGGAGGCCTTTGATCTGCTGCAAGACCTGGAGCAGGAGTTAAGCTATTATATTTCAAACAGTGATATCACTATTTTTAATCAGACAGAGAAAGGGAAAACCATCCGGATCGGAGAGCACGCCTGGAATTGTGCCCGGATCTGTGAAGATCTGTATAAACTTACCCGGGGACTCTATGACCCCACAGTCGGGCATTTCAAGCACGGCGCCAAACCGCTGAAGAAGTTCAGAGGACTGGGCTGGGTGACCGATCCGGAAAAGAGCGGCCTGATACTCAAACAGGAAGAGGTCCGGATGGACCTGGGAGGTATGGGAAAGGGCTATGCCCTGGAACAACTGGCGCTGACACTCAGGGATTGGGACATTCATCATTTTCTGATCCACGGGGGAAGAAGTTCTGTGCTTGTATCGGGAAACATTGATGATGAAGGAAAGGGATGGCCGGTTTCGCTAAGTCTGGTAGGTGACGAAAAGATTGAAACATTGTACCTGAGAGATGAATCGATGAGTAGCTCGGGTATACTCAAAGGTGGACACATCATAGACCCGGCAACCGGCAAACCTACCTCCGAACAGCGGGCTACATGGATCATCGGACCCAATGCGGCTATCACGGACGGTTTGTCAACTGCACTGATGATGATGACTACCTCAGACATCAAAAAACTATTGAAGAAGAGAGAAGGATACAGGGTGATCGTTCGCCTCGACAAAAAGCAAAAGGTGAAGTATTTCGGCTTTTGAGTAGAAATGATCAGGTGGCTATGCTGCTGATCAAGGTACGCCACGGTATCATTATTTGTTAAGAATGGTTAAGCGCTATTTTATAAGCAAAATTCCCATTAGCTTTTGTGGCTGATTGCCTGAATAGCTATGTTTTCTAAGTCTACTATGCTCTTCCTGGTCCTGTCATGGTCCTTTTCAAAAGGTATAGGACAGCAGCTTTTATTCTACAAAAATCACAATAAGTCTGTCACCTACAGGGCCGGGGATGTGATCTCCTTTTCCACCAGGGAAGACGGTTCGAGAATGACGAGTCAGATATCCGGTTTTGAAGGGGATACGTTAATTGTGTTCAAAAATTATAAGATCAACCCTGCTGACATTACTGTCATGTATGTTGATGAGAAAACGATGGGATGGTATTTCCCAAGGCACCAGATAGATGAGATTTTGATGATCGCTGGTTTAGGTTATCCTCTGCTTGATCTGATCAATGAATCCATCATCAATGGCAGAGCTGTAGACCGGGATGTACTTATTGTCGGCGGAGCGTTATTTGGAGCAGGTTTCCTGGCCCGATGGCTGATCAGTGATAAAATAAAAATTAAAGGGAGGAGAAAACTCCTGATTATTGATCCATGATTTGTACAAATACGGGTCGGATTGTATGAGTGTCAAACTGTCTGATCCTCATATCTCCTTCCTGATAGCATTCAGTTCCCTAAGCATATTAAAAAAAGTTTTTGAGGCGGTAAGCCGGGAATCGGGATCAGAGAACCAGTGAATGGGGAACTCCCTGATGGTAAAATTATTTTTCTCCGCCCGGATAATCGTTTCTATGTCGATCATAAATCCCCGGGTAAAGCAATCCCGGTAGATCTGGTGACCTACGGGCTTTTTGTAGATCTTCAGACCGCATTGGGTATCGCTGTACCTCCCGTATATTCCCATGTAGAGCGGGATCACGATCCGGAAGGCCCGCGATAAGATCCGGCGGAACAACGACTTGGGTTTGTCTATTTTGCTTTCCGGTAAAAACCTGGAAGCGTGTGCAATGTCTGCCTGACCTTGTTTGACCATTTGTATCCCCTTGTGAACATCCGAATAAGGGATACAGCTGCCGCTGTCAATAAAAAGGATAATCTCACCTTTTGCCCGGAGCATACCTTCTTTCACTGTAGCGCCCTTGCCACGGTGGGGATTTTCAACCAGGACAAGGTTGTTATGTTCTTTTTGCAGGTTCCGGATGACTTCTTTGGTATTGTCACGGCTGCCGTCGTCAGACACGATGATCTCTCCTTGGATCGACTGTTCCTCAAAATACGTCAGGGCATCATGGATGTCACCGGGGACTTTTTTTGCTTCATTAAATACAGGGATTACGACGGAAAGGTCCATGGAGCTGCAAAATAGGAAAAATCAATTAGTAGTCTGTAATGAGCGGTAATCCTTTGAACAATCGGTGTGTCTAATCGCTGATAATTGGTTAAATTTATCATGGGTTCACTGGTATATTTGGAGTTGATTTTATCTTAAGCATACCCCGATGATTAGGTTTTTAATCAGCATATATTTCATCTTAATGGTCATTGCCCCGTTCAGCTGCCTTTCACAGGTGGAGATCGATGAAATTACGGATCGGTTCGAAAAGTATCATGAGCAAATTGCTACAGAAAAAGTATATCTGCACACCAACAGAGAGCGACTTACTCTAGGCGAAACGCTTTATCTCAGCGCTTACGTGCTTAATGGACAGGATCATTCGCCCACTTTTTTAAGCGGAGTACTGTATGTGGAGCTGGTGTCTCCCACGGAGGAGATCACCGAGTCACTGAAACTGAAAATTGACAGTCTGGGCAGGTCTTCCGGTGAGATAGTGCTTTCTGACAGTCTGGACGCGGGAATTTATAATTTACGTGCTTACACGCAGTATCAGATGAACTTTGATCAGGAGTATCTGTTTACCAGGTCGATCAAGCTTCTGCCCAGGCTTGCGACACATGAAGTGAAAGAAGGTTCTCCCAACAAGGTACCCCAGGTGAAGCTGGAGTTTTTCCCGGAGGGCGGATACCTGGTGGCGGGCACCTCGAATTTCATTGCTTTTAAAGCGACTGACCAGTATGGGAATCCACTCAACATTCGGGGCAATATCCTGAACAGTGCGGGGGAGACCGTGGCTCCTGTCATCAGTGAACATGATGGAATGGGGGTGGTCCAGCTCTTTCTTGATGAGGGAAAATATACTTGCGATTACGAATTTGCCGGCAGGTCTTTTTCTCAACCATTGCCGAGGGCATTAACGACAGGATATTTATTGCATGTCAGCAAAATCAATGAACGCTGGTATGCGGAAGTCAAGCCACATAAGGCTTCACTGGAAAATTCATTCATGATTGTACAGTGCAGGGGCAGGATACTTTATGTGATGGGTCCTCAACCGGAAGCAGCAACCTTTCGATTCTCTCTCCGGCCGGAGGACCTTCCAAATGGCATCATCCAGCTCACCTTTTTTGATCCGCAGCACCGGGCGGTGGCCGAGCGCCTGATCTACAATGAAAATCCTGGTGCGAAGACGAACTTCACACTATCCACCAGTAAGAAGACCTATGCCAGAAGATCCAGAGTAGACCTTTCAATGAGTTTGTCTGAAGCCGGGGGAGATCAACCTGAAATGGCGTCCTCATCAACCACAGTGATCCCTGAAAGTCTTTGGAAAGCACCTGACGTTTCCATCCAGTCATGGTTGCTTTTTGGCTCCGATCTAAAGGGATATATTCATCAACCCACCTATTACACCAATCCCGCGAATCCGAACCGGTTGAAACACGTGGATTTATTGATGATGACCCACGGGTGGAGGCGTTTTGATTGGAAACAACTGATGGAAGGGAAAATGCCTGACATGAATCATTTTTTTGAGCATGGGATCAGGATAGAGGGTACAGTAACTAACTATGTCGACCGGAGTAGACCCGTAGTAGCAGACCTCGAACTGAGTTTCCCGGAAAACCCCTCGTTTAGGCTGGGAACCACTTCCCTGGAGAATGGACTTTTCTGGTTTGACCGGCTGAAATTTACAGATACACTCACAGCCTATGTGAAAGCCCTTTCCGAAGATGCCAGAAAATCAAAGAAAGAGGAAAACAGGACTTTTATCAGGATACATGACCGGGAGCTACCTGTGGTCGAAGAATATTACCGAATTCCATTCAGCATAACTCCACAGGATCGCAAGGTGATTGAGAGAGGAAAGAAACTTCTGGACATCAGTACGGCCTTTGATCCCGGGACCGTAGTGCTGGATGAATTTGTTAAGGAGTCGGAAAGCGAATCGGATAAAGATCCGTTTCGAAGGCGCCAGGGCATGATCTATTCCGAACCTGATCACCGCATTATGCTGGATTCTTTCCCGCAATATTATCGTGATGTTTTTCAGTATCTGTACGGTGTTCCCGGCCTGGTGATCACCGGGTTCTCACCAAATATAACGGTCAGGATCCGTGGAGCTGAGTCTTTCAATATGCCTTCAGAACCCGCTTATTTTTTGGATGGGCTTGAACGCGACGAGACTTTTGTCAACAATCTGAATGTTATGAACATCCTGTTCATCGATGTGCTTAAAGGACCGAGTGCGTCCGTCTACGGATCGCGCGGTGCCAATGGTGTGATCGCCCTGTATTCCCGGGAAGCCGGGGACAAGCGTAATGTACCTGAGCAGGACCTGCCGGGCCTGGCGGTCTTTCCTCTGGCCGGATTCACCCCTCCGAGACAGTTTTATATGCCGGATTACAGTCAACCGTCCGAAGAAGAAGAGGTCAGGCCGGATTTCAGAAGCATAATCTACTGGAATCCATTGCAAAGGGTGGAAAATGGAGAAGCGACAGACTACTTTTATACCTCTGATGAAACAGGAAAGTTCATCATATACAGTGAAGGGGTGACCGTCGATGGAAAGGTTTTTTCAGGAATGGCCACTTATGAGGTAAAGTGAGGAAGTTCTGGCTCATGGTATGGTTTGACACATTAGCCCGATGCTTGCATCAGGCTTTCGCTTACAGAGGAGGAGGGATTACAAGTGGCGATCCCAAAGGAGGAGTGTCAGACAAAACCCCTTCTCGTACCTCGAAGATGTTTTTTCGTTTTCTCTCCCTCACCGAAACAAGTTTCATTCGGTCGGAAAACAAAAAACCCAGCGCTTCGCACCGGGTTTTGTCTGCAGAGGAGGAGGGATTAATTTAATTGATCCCTTTTGGGGGGGATTTCAAACCATCCAACCTTCTCCTTCATCGAATGGTATTTTTTATTTTCCACACTCATTCAAACTGCGTTTGATTCGCTTGAAAATAAAAAAACCTCAGTGCATCAGCACTGAGGTTGGATGGTTTGCAGAGGAGGAGGGATTCGAACCCCCGGTACCTCGCGGTACAACGGTTTTCAAGACCGCCGCATTCGACCACTCTGCCACTCCTCTGTGATCTTTGCGTTGTTACGACGGAAAATTATTAAGATTTAAGACAACTGAGGCGGTTCCGCCGCATTCAACGCGCCCGGCCAGGGCACTCTGCCACTCCTCTAGGTATTAAAAGTTTTTCGACACCCTGCCTTTATTAAACTTCCGGCAGGCAAGTCTGTCACTTTTCTATGATCTTTGCCTTAAATCGGATCGCAAAAGTAAGTGAAATAGTAAAACTGGCAAGGTCAAGGTTGGATTTTATTATCAGCGCAAATTTCTCACCTCAACGGCCACAGCTCCGGATGCCTATTAAACCGCTCCTTCAGCCTTTTCATGCCATCCACAAAAGCCAGGCAGGAATCATACGGGTCGCCGCCGATAGCCCAGCCCTGCGAGGAGATGGGTCCTGAATAGCCAAATTCATACATCTTTGCGAGGAACCACGCCATATCGATCTCTCCTTCATTGAACCGCACGGCCGGGAAGCCATTCCCCACAAACCGGCCATTGGTCATCACCACATAATTCAGGTTTTTCATGATGTCCAACTTCAGGGCTTCATCAAGCTCCAGGGAATTCTTGTTAGCATACCAGTGGTGCGAACAAAAGGCCGGACCGATGTAACTTGCTTTGGCTCCCTCAAGGATCTTTTGCTGAGACTGCGGTGTGTCGCAGATCCAGTGGGTATGCGGATAAAGGGCTCCACGCAGGTTGTGTTTCTTACAGGCGGTGTCAAAGGCGCTGATGATCCTGTAAGCCCGCTGCCAGTGTCTTTCTTCAGCTTTCGCCGATCCGCTTTCAGGGATGGTAGGTCCGCGCAGCTCGTCGTTGCCGCTCAGGGAAAGGCTGATGTATTCAATGGGTGTAGATGCACTGGCTTCCACCACGGCTTCGATCTGCTCGATGTCGCGGTTGATGTTGCCGGCGTTTTTATCGATCACGGACTGGATGGTCCGGTGATGACCCCAGACAGAAAAATCCATGCCTCCCATCAGGTCGGTGATCTCTTTCCAGTCATCGGTACCAGGATCCGTCATCACGATCTCAAAACCGTCAAATCCCGCTGCCTGGGCAGCCGCCAGCCGCGCTTTGATGGAGTAATTCCTACGGTTGCCCACGTGGAAATTATCGAAAAGTACCAGCGGGTTGTCCGGAAATACTTCGGGGGTGTAGGCTCCCCGGTAAACTGGTTTGGCTTCATTCCCGTGTGCCAGGGTTTTTATCCCCATACCCATCCCGGCCAGCAGACCGGTAGATTTTCTGATGAAGCTTCTTCGGTTGTTTGCTTTTCCAGCCATGATCATTGAAATATTTTTTGACATTTTCATTTGACGACAAAGCTTCAATTTAAAGGAAAATCAAGAAATGAGTCCATTAGGGCATCACTCATCCCTATCCAGCTCATATACCTCCCCATTGGCCGCACGGTCCATGCTGGCATTGAATTCAAAACCCAGCAGGAGGATGGCCGACATCAGGTATTGCCAGATCATGAAAGCGATCAGGGTTCCAATGGATCCGTAGAATTTGTTGTAGGTAGCAAAATTGCTGATATAAATAGAGAAGCCGAAAGAGACGAGCAAACAAGCTAAAGTGGCTCCAAACGAACCGATAGAGAAGAACCGCCACTTGTCGTGGATGGCTGGGCCCCAATAGTAAAAGCAGCTGATCACCAGATAGAAGCAGATAAAAATGATCACAAATCGTAAACTGATGATCACAAAGTAGTCAAAACTGGCTGCGAGTAATCCGAAACTGTGCATCCAGTTGATCATGAAATTTCCTACCAGGATCAATAACGTAGCCAGGATGAAAGTGAAAGCCAGGATGATCGTCAGCACGAAAGCGATGAACCTCATTTTGAAAAAAGACCTTCTTTCGATGGTTCTATAGGATGTATTGAAAGCTTTCATCAATGAGTTCACGCCATTGGTGGCCAGGAAGAGGGCAAACAGTACACCAAAAGAGATCAGCCCTTCCCTCCGTATCTCCAGGGTGTTGCGGATGGTCTGCTCTGAAGCATTATACAAGCTGGTTGGCATCACATCGCTCATAAACCTAAGCATTTCCTGCTGACTGATAGAGGGGATCCATTCATGTATGAACGGGATCAGGGCAAACAGGAAAATAACGCTGGGAAACACGGCCAGTGTGAAGTTGAAAGCCACGCCGTAAGCCCTTTCGAGGATCTGATTGTCCCCGATCCTATCAATAAAAATGATGAATATGCGGTATAATGAAGCTTTTCCATCCCTGAGCCTTATCCTTTTCAGAATGCTTATCAACTTGATGTACCAGTCACTGTATCGAAGGTGCCGATGAAGTATCTGTCTGTTTCTCAAGTTTTGCTGAGCGCCCAATATTAAAATTTTTCCGGTTACTCCTTAAAATACTGTAACATCAGCGTTTCAAACTGATCCGGTAGCCTGGTAGGCCTTCCGTTTTCTATGTTCACAAATACCAGGGTCGTTTCCGCTTTATTCAATAGCTTACCTTCTTCATTCAGGACCTCATATTCATAGCGGATCCTCACACCGGGCATTTCCGGAATGCTTACTTTGATGGTCAGCAGGTCATCATATTTTGCCGGAGCTAAGTACCTGGTCCTGTACTCGAGGACAGGCATCCCGATCCCTGTAGCCTCCAGCTCCTTGTAGGTAAAGCCAATGGCCCGGAAAGCTTCAACCCTGGCTACCTCAAAATAGGTGGCATAATTTCCATAGTAAACATATCCCATTTGGTCAGTCTCTGCATATCGAACCCTGATTGTTACCTCGTGTTGAAACATTATCTATAGATCCCTCTTTGATTCAGCGCCCGCTGAAACCTTGCTGCGTGAACGTTGTGTTCGGACAAGGTCTTTGAGAACACATGATATCCTGAAAAGTCAGCCCTTGCACAAAAATAAAGATATTGATGGTCCTCATGGTTGAGCACGGCATCTATTCCGGGGATTGACGGCATTTTTATCGGGCCTGGCGGAAGGCCTCTGTACTTATAGGTATTGTAAGGGGAGTCAATTTTCTTATCCTCATTGATCACCCGTCGCACCTCTTTATCCAGGGCAAATATCAGGGTGGGATCGGCCTGGAGAGGAATCCCACGCTTCAGACGATTCACATACACCCCCGCCAGCCGGGGCTTTTCGTCATTCATGTTGGTCTCACTTTCCACGATGGATGCAAGCGTGGAAACTTCTTGCGGTGTCAGCCCGATGGCTTCTGCCTTTTCCATTCGTTTCCCTTCCCAAAAACGGTCATATTCCGCTTTCATCCTGTCCAGCAGATCTGCTGGTGTGATCGTCCAGTATACCTCATAGGTATTCGGGATAAACATGCTGATGAAATTGAGGGAGTCAAACCCGTAGCTTTGGCTTATTTCAGCAGAAAGTAGCAGGGGTGCGATGTCTGCTGAGTCGATCTGAATGGTGCTGGTGAGCTTTGTTGCCAGATCTTCGATCCGTCTGGCTGAATTAAAGGTTAGCTTTACCGGCTCCTGCCTGCCTGCACGGAGCATATTTACAGCACTTATGTTATTCATTCCTTCCCTGAGAAGATACATGCCGGGTTTTATTTCCCTGTCATAGCCTTTGAGTCTTGCGACCACACTAAAAGCCATGAGGTTGCCAACGATCCGCTCTTCTTCCAGCCGTTTCTGCAATTCAGAAAAAGTCGTGCCGTCATAAATGGGGAAGTAACGATCCGGCTGATCTACAAGAATGTTTGGAACAAAAAAGATCTGCCAGGCGTAGAATCCAAAGGACGTGAGCATTACTGAAAATACAATAATGACTAAGGCTAATATTCTTTTTCCTCCGAACATATTTCAAACTAAACGCGCAAAAATAATCATATCATAAAATTGAACCTTGAGTTGGTTGATATGTTTGTGATCTATCTATAATTTCAAGCTTCTATTAAATACTAACAATATGTCTGAACTTGTAAGAATTCATCCGGAGAATCCCCAGAAGAAAAAAATTAATCATGTGGTAGAAGTCCTGCGGGCCGGGGGTGTAATCATTTATCCTACAGACACTGTTTATGGTTTGGGGTGTGACATATTCAACACAAAAGCCATCGAGCGGGTCAAAAGGATCAAGGGCATCAAGGGAAAGAGTGTCAATTTATCTTTTATCTGTCACGATCTCTCCAATCTTGCCGAATATGCCAGCCATGTAGATACCCCCATTTTCAAAATGATGAAAAAAGCATTGCCCGGTCCTTTCACCTTTATCCTGGAGTCTTCGTCAAAGACACCGAGGATTCTGAAGACCAACAAGAAAACCGTGGGTATCCGGGTGCCTGACAATCTCATTCCGAGGCTGATCGTCCAGGAGCTCGGGAACCCCATTGTGACCACCTCCCTGCATGATGACGATGAGATCAAAGACTATCCTACCGATCCGGAATTGATCTTTCAGGATTATGGCAAGCTGGTAGACCTGGTGATCGACGGGGGTCCGGGAAAGGTAATCCCGAGTACGGTGATCGATTGCACCGGTAAAGAACCGCTTATCATTCGGGAAGGTATGGGAGAAGTAGCTGTGCTCACTTGAGCCGACGGATTCTGATAGAACCCCATTACCTGGGAAGTCTGGAGTTTTATGTGGTGTTGTTAGCAGCTGACGAGATCAGTTTTGAGGTTCAGGATCACTTTGTGAAGCAAACCTATCGTAACCGGTGCTATATTAATTCTGCAGCCGGCAAACAACCATTGATCATTCCGGTTAGTTATGATAACCGGACCAAATTCAAGGACGTGAAGATCGATTATGCACAAAGCTGGCTTCGAGACCACTGGGGAGCTTTTTATAGCTCGTATGGGAAGGCGCCTTTTTTTGATTTTTTTGCTGAAGAGTTCAAGAGGATATGGGATGCCAGGCCAAAGTTTCTACTGGATCTTAATTTGAAGATGATGTCAATTTGTCTGAAGATTGCGCAAATTGACAGACCATTCAGCTTAACTGAAGTTTACCATTCATCGGGGAAAAATGACCCCTCGGACTTCAGAAACCGAATACTTCCGAAAATTTCTTTTGATCAGCGAGATTTATATCTACCTTTTCCCTACATACAGAATTTTGGCAGCAATTTTGTGCCTGATTTAAGCATTGTTGATCTGATCATGTGTGAGGGACCCGGGACTCATCAGGTTCTGAAGAATTCAATGGCGGTAAATGATGAACGATTATAAATCACATCGTGTTTTTTAACAGTCCCACACATGGGATTAACTATTTTAAGGTTTAATTTTACTGGATACGCGTATAGATAAATCCATTTTATGGAAGCAAAATTTTCAAACAGAGTCAAAGAAGTTATCTCACTTAGCCGGGAAGAAGCGTTGCGGCTGGGACACGATTATATTGGTACTGAACACCTGCTCCTTGGGATGATCCGTGAGGGTGAAGGTGTGGCTGTAAGCTTACTAAAAAAGCTAGGTGTTTCACTTGAGGAGTTAAGGTCCGCCATCGAGCAGGCCACCAAAGGGACTGCCACCAGTAACGTAAAGAATCTCGCTAACATTCCGTTGACCCGTCAATCGGAAAAGGTACTTAAGATCACTTACCTGGAAGCAAAGATTTTTAAGAGCCAACTGATAGGTACTGAGCACCTGTTGTTATCTATCCTGAGAGATGAGGATAACCTGGCCACTCAGATACTCGATAAGTTCGACGTTTCTTATGACGTTGTGAAAGAATTGTTAGAATATCAAACAGAGAATCCCATGGCTCAGTCAGACACTGATGATTCAGACGAAGATTCAGGAAGGATTTTTGGAGGAAGCTCAGGAAGCGGTAGCTCTTCCAGAGAATCAGCAAAAGGAGGAGAGAAGTCAAGAACGCCCGTACTGGACAATTTCGGACGGGATCTTACCAAGCTGGCGGATGACGACAAGCTGGATCCTATTGTTGGTAGGGAAAAAGAAATTGAAAGGGTTGCTCAAATCCTTAGTAGGAGAAAAAAGAACAATCCTATCCTGATTGGGGAACCCGGTGTGGGTAAAACAGCCATAGCCGAAGGTCTTGCCTTAAGGATCGTTCAAAAGAAGGTATCCAGGGTATTGTTTGGCAAGCGAGTCGTAACGCTTGATCTCGCTTCTCTTGTAGCCGGGACTAAATACCGTGGCCAGTTTGAGGAACGTATGAAAGCGGTGATGAACGAGATTGAGAAATCTCCGGATGTGATCCTTTTCATCGATGAGCTTCATACGATCGTGGGAGCAGGGGGAGCTTCAGGCTCGCTGGATGCTTCCAACATGTTCAAGCCAGCCCTGGCGAGGGGAGAAATTCAATGCATCGGAGCCACCACGCTGGATGAATACCGCCAGTATATTGAAAAAGATGGGGCTCTTGCAAGAAGATTCCAGATGGTAATGGTGGATGCTACCACACCTGAGGAGACCATACAGATCCTGCAAAACATCAAGGATAAGTATGAGAGTCACCACCATGTAAATTACACGAAAGAAGCGATTCTGTCGTGTGTGAGCCTGTCAGACAGGTATATCAGCGATCGGTACTTGCCTGATAAGGCCATTGATGTACTGGATGAAGCAGGTGCACGTGTCCATATCAACAATATCAATGTGCCTGAGAATATTATCAAGCTGGAAGCCCAGATTGAAGATATCAAGAAAGAAAAGAATCGCGTGGTCAAGAGTCAGAAATATGAGGAGGCAGCCCAGCTGAGAGATAAAGAGAAAAAGCTCCTTGCTCAGCTTGATGAGGAAAAAGCCAAGTGGGAGGATGAGACCCGAACCAAGCGATATGAGGTGAACGAAGAAAATGTTGCCGAGGTGATCGCGATGATGACTGGTATCCCGACCAAGCGGATCGCTCAGAATGAAAGTGTGAAGTTACTTAGCATGAAAGATGAGCTGAATAAGAAGGTGATCGGGCAGGATGAAGCCATCAAGAAATTATCGAAAGCCATTCAACGAACCCGTGTTGGATTGAAAGATCCTAAGAAACCTATTGGTTCATTCATATTCCTCGGTCCTACTGGAGTAGGGAAAACGGAAATGGCCAAGGTGCTTTCCACTTATCTGTTTGATAAGGAAGACTCGCTGATCCGAATTGACATGAGTGAATACATGGAGAAATTCTCTGTGTCGAGGCTTGTGGGAGCGCCTCCGGGATATGTAGGATATGAAGAAGGCGGACAGCTGACTGAAAAAGTACGACGAAAGCCTTATTCAGTTGTTCTCCTCGATGAGATTGAAAAAGCACATCCGGATGTTTTCAATATCCTGCTACAGGTACTTGACGACGGAATCCTTACGGATGGTCTCGGCAGACGCGTGGATTTCCGCAATACCATTATCATCATGACCTCGAATATCGGAGTGCGTGACCTGAAAGATTTTGGTGCAGGCATTGGTTTTGCTACGCAGGCCAGACGTGAGAGCGGGGATGACCTGATGAAATCTACCATCCAGAATGCGCTGAAGAAGGCGTTTAGTCCGGAATTTCTAAACAGGCTGGATGATGTGATCGTGTTTAACTCACTCGAAAAAGAGCATATCCACAAGATCATTGATATTACGCTCGATAAATTATTTGAAAGAGTGATTGAGCTGGGCTACCATGTAGAACTGACCAAAAGCGCAAAAGACTTCCTGTCTGATAAGGGTTATGATCCGCAGTTTGGTGCACGGCCATTGAACCGGGCCATTCAAAAATACCTGGAAGATGCGGTGGCTGAAGAAATCCTGAAAGGTGAGATCCAGGAGGGAGATACCATCGTAGCTGACTGGGATAAGAAATCTGAAGAGCTCACGATCAAGGTCAAAAAGAAGAAGGTCCGCCAGGAGGACAAAGAAGAATAAATTCAGAAGGGACCTTGCCGGTCCCTTTTTTATTGCCTGCATTTTCGAATTAATTGACAAAGAATTTTCTTAATATTCATATAGTTTATAACATAAACAACTTTATATTTATATCATGAAAGAAAAAGAATTAACACACGAAGAAAGTCTGGCAATCATTGGGAGGATGATAAGCCAGGCAAAGACGAATTACGCCAAAGGATCCAGTTTTTATTTTCTCCTTTGGGGTTGGGTAGTCATGATAGCGAACGTCGGTCACTACATGATTGAGAAGTACAACTGGTTTGACAGACCTTACTACATCTGGGTGATCACTATACCAGCAATTGTAATTACGATTATTCAATCCATCAGGCACAGCAAGAACAGCAGTGTCATTACTCATTACGACCGGTTATATGGGCATGTCTGGATGACAGCCGGGATTGGCATCGTGGCATCACTTGTTTTCATGAGTCAGATCAATTATTATCACAATGCATTTATCTTGTTTTTTGCAATGGCTGGCACTTATATCAGTGGTCAGATGTTACAATTCAGGCCGTTGATTATGGGTGCTTTTGCTTTGCTTGTATCAGGGGTTGTTTGTTTTAATGTGAATATGGTAGATCAATATTTGGTTGGTGGGATCGGTATATTTTTGGGATACCTGATACCGGGATATCTTTTGAAGAGCAAAGAAAGTGAGTGATTTCAAACCTTTGGATCCGTTGCTTCATTCGCAGCTAAGGCTGGCCGTAATGAGTCTGCTATTATCCGTAAAGTCGGCGGAGTTTACGTATATCAGGGAAAAGACGGAGGCCACGGCTGGGAATCTAAGTGTTCAGCTGGATAAGCTGTCCACTGCCGGCTATATTGAAATTGAGAAGTCTTTCAGAGGTAAAAAACCATTAACCACCTGTAGGATCACAAAGACAGGTATTACTGCCTTTGAGCAGTATGTCAATGCTTTAAAAGGATATCTGGAGTAATTTTTTTGACATTATAGTTTATGAAATAAACTAGTTTGTAAATATTTATTTATACTCAACCTGGACTAATTATTTGTTGGCGCTCTCTGAATCAGAGGGCGTCCTCATTTTAATACATTCCAAGGTATTTCCTCAGAAACCATTCGGTAAAGAGAAATGCACAGATCAATGCAATGATCCAGAGACTGGAGATCAATGGGAAATAACTTTCCCTGGTGCGGATGATACTTTTAAATTCCAGTGATTCCAGCATAGACATCAATGTACCTGCTTCGCTGTAATGATAAAAACCACCGTTTGACCGTTGCGCTACTTCCCTAAGCAGGTTGTGATTGGCCTTCAAGTCAAGTGCCTCGACCTGAAGCGCCTCCACAAGAAATTCTCCCTGATCTGTCAATTGTTCGTTTTCGTTAGTCACTGTCGCCCGGTATTGATAAATCCCCTGCTTAAGCGTACCGATGTTAAATGCACTGTTCAATGGACTATCCACAAGTTCGTAATTTCTAATCTCACCTGCCTCGTTGGTGATGCTGAGCGAGATATTATTCCCATAACTGCGCTCAAATATTTCGTTGTAAACCTGGGTATCGATAAATATCCGATCACCCTCCTGAAAGACATTTTGCCTTGGAGTAGCCGTGAAACGATCCTTATCCGTTCTGATGCTCAAAAACTGAATGGTTTTCAGAACCACCTCATTAAACAGCTCAGCTTTTCCATGCGTTGCGGCTTCCTGAAGTTTCCACTGCCAGATCCCGGTGCCTATCGTCACAGCTTCTTTTTGCGTACCATTGTCGAAGAAAAACATCAGCGGTCTTGAGGTCTCAACGGAGCCCACCTTTTGATAAAGCAGTATTTCTGCAGGATCGTTGAGTATATAATCTCCAAAATATACCTCGGTAGGTGGAAACTGGCTGAAACGTTCTGTGTGGTCCTCATTCAGTTCAAATTTTCTAAACGAACTGTTCACTGTTGGTCTGACCAGGTCTCTTTGTCTGCTTCGGGTTTTGATCTCAAGATAGGGGAGCGACTTGTTCATCAGGTCAATGTCGGATCTGGAGTCCAGGATGATCCACTTGCCACTTGACTGGAAATTGTGTCGGATGGGTTTTTTATACGGTGTATATTCGATGATGGCATCATAATTTCTTTCGACCGGCCGGTCCGTGATGTCAGGAATGTACAGATCTGTTTCATAGTTTCCAGTCTCATGAAGCGTTTGCCTGATGGCCTTGATGTCGGGGTGGGGCACAGGCGATATCACCAGCACCTTTTCCTTTCCCTCAATCACCTCGATGAAGACATCAGCTTTATTGTTTTCAAAGGTAGATTCAGTTTCCAGTTGTGGTACGTTAATGGTCAGATGCATTAAGCCTGCTTCTTTGGCTTCAAGCTCAAAGTTTAGGTCTGTTAACTGATTTTCAAGCTTAACATTCTTGCTTGCCAATGTGGTGCCGGATTCCCTCACGGATACGTTGATCACCTGCCCATCGAATCCTCTTTGCTCGATTTTCAGCTGGATCGGAAATTTATTCCCCTGATAAGCGACACGGTTATGTCTCACGTCCCTGATCGAAATATCCCGGGGTGGGATGGTATCGCCTAATCCAACAGTAAATACAGGGTAGCGATAATTTAAATAGGCCGGCGATAATCCTTCATTGAAGATGCCATCAGAAAAGAAAAGTACACCGCCAACATTTCTACCATCGTAGATGATTTCAAAGTCATTAAAGATCGAAGAAAGGTTACTTTTATCTCCTTCGAACCCCAGGGAGTCCACCCGGCCGGCCAGATTGTAAGTGGTCACCTGATAGTCGCTCATTTCATTCTCAATATCATTGACCAAAGTGACCAACTCAGATTGAAAAGAACTGTCCATCCGCATGGGCACGGACTCCGAGTTATCATATACGATGATAAATAGCGGGTCATCCTTTTCATTGACTGACAATTTTAACACCGGATTCAGAATAAGGATCCCCAGCATAAGCAATACCGAAAAGCGGAAAAATCCAAGCAGGATATTGATGTTTTGGTGCCAGGGTACATTTTTTTTGGTGTACAACAAAACAGACAAACCTGCAGACAGGAAAATGATCAGGATCACCCAACCCGCTGAGATATCAAAGGAAAAGAAGCTGTCCTTCATTCAGTGTTTAATTCATCTTGATCATTTCAGCCCGCACCATGCTGACCTCATCATTGAAGTAAACGATTAAAAGGCCTGAGTGTTGGACTCATCAGGTAAGCATTCCGCCATCTACCTGTAAAACCTGTCCAGTGATATACGCAGCGAGATCTGAAGCCAGGAAAACGCAGGCATTGGCTACATCTTCGGGCTGTCCTCCGCGTTTTAAAGGGATGGCGTCACGCCAGCTTTGTACGGTCTTCTCATCGAGTACCTCAGTCATTTCCGTTTCAATGAACCCGGGCGCGATGGCATTGCATCGTATGTTGCGGGAGCCTAGCTCCAGGGCTATGGATTTGGTGAACCCAATGATCCCCGCTTTGGATGCTGCATAATTAGACTGACCGGCATTTCCTTTCACTCCAACCACTGAAGACATATTGATGATCGACCCGCTCCGTTGTTTCATAAAAGTCCTGGAGGACGCTTTCACGGTGTTAAAGCAGGATTTCAGGTTGACATTCATGATATCGTCCCACATCTCTTCAGTCATACGCATCAAAAGGTTGTCTTTCGTGATCCCTGCATTATTCACCAGGATATCCAGGCCCCCAAAATCTTCAATAACCGAATTGATCAACTCTTCTGCAGCTTTGTAATCAGATGCATCTGACCGGTATCCTTTGGCTTTAACACCTTTGGCACTTAATTCACTTTCCAAAGCCTGTCCTTTTTCCACACTGGACAGGTAGGTAAAAGCGACGTTTGCACCATTTTCAGCGAATTTCATTGCTACGGCCTTCCCAATGCCTTTTGAAGCTCCGGTAATAAGCGCTGTTTTTCCTTTCAATAGATCCATGTATTATCTGTTTACTTATGTGGAATTCGTATCCGATCATCCGTTAGATGTCTGGTAAACTGCAATTCCGCGTTGAGTTCATTGCTAAATTATAAATTGCCCGTGTAAATGATGACTTTTTCGTCAATCACCTTTAATTAAATTCTTAGCGCTTAAATTTGCACGCATCTAAATCTAAATAAACAATCTAAAGATATGGCATCACAGTATGATTTGTTGATTGTGGGTAGTGGGCCCGGTGGATATGTAGCAGCGATCCGGGCATCTCAGTTGGGAATGAAAGTTGGAGTGGTCGAAAAAGCCGAGTTAGGGGGCGTTTGTCTCAACTGGGGCTGTATTCCGACCAAAGCATTGCTCAAAAGCGCACAGGTTTTTGAATATATTAGTCATGCCAAGGAGTATGGGATCGATGTGAAATCCGCAACAGCAGATTTTACCGGAATGGTGAAGCGCAGCAGGGAAGTAGCAGACAGCAACAGTAAGGGCATCCAGTTTTTGTTTAAGAAAAATAAGATCGAAGTGATCAATGGTACTGCCGTACTAAAAAAAGGCAAGAAGCTGGAGGTGACCGATGATAAGGGCAAGAAGTCTGAGTACACAGCAAAAAACATTATTCTGGCCACAGGTGCGAGATCAAGGGAGCTTCCCAACCTAAAGATCGATAACGAAAAGATCATTGGCTACAGGAAAGCAATGGTCCTTGACAAGCAACCCAAGAAAATGGTGGTTGTCGGCTCGGGTGCCATTGGTTCTGAATTTGCCTATTTCTACAATTCAATAGGTACAGAAGTTACCCTCGTGGAATTCATGCCGAATATCGTTCCCGTAGAAGATGAAGAGGTAAGCAAAGCGCTTGAAAGATCTTTTAAAAAGGGCGGCATCAAAGTAATGACCAGCAGCGAAGTGACTAAAGTTGATACGAAAGGGAAGGGATGTAAAGTCACGATAAAGACCGGAAAAGGTGAAGAGGTGATCGAATGTGATATCGTATTGTCTGCCGTGGGCATTGCCACTAACATCGAAAATATTGGTCTGGAAGAAACCGGTGTGAAAACCGAAAAAGGAAAAGTCGTCATCGATGATTTTTACAAAACCAGTGTTGATGGCGTGTATGCCATTGGAGATATTGTCAAAGGCCCGGCTCTGGCTCATGTGGCGTCTGCAGAAGGTATTATCTGTGTGGAAAAGATCGCCGGTCAAAATCCAAGACCGCTGGACTACAACAACCTGCCGGGTTGTACCTATTGCTCTCCGGAAATCGCTTCTGTGGGTTATACCGAGAAGGCTGCCAAGGAAGCAGGCTACGAGATCAAGGTGGGTAAATTTCCGTTTTCTGCGTCAGGAAAAGCAAAGGCGGCTGGTGCTACCGAAGGCTTTGTTAAAGTGATCTTCGACGCGAAATATGGTGAATGGCTGGGTTGTCATATGATCGGGTACAATGTAACTGAGATGATTGCCGAAGCAGTGGCAGCCAGGAAACTGGAAACAACAGGCCATGAGATCATCAAGACAGTGCACCCGCACCCGACAATGTCTGAAGCCGTGATGGAAGCTACCGCAGCGGCCTATGATGAGGTGATACATATCTGATCCGGAAGTAAATCATTTTTGGACCGGCTGATGCCGGTCTTTTTTTGATATTTTTGACTAATTTTGTCAATAAATATAATGTCATGTTTAGTCAATTGATCAAAGAAAAGAGGATCTCAAGAGGATTGAAATTGCGGGAATTGTCCATCAGGACCATGATTGATCAAACCCTTCTCAGCAGGTTTGAGCGGGGAGATCGTCTGCCAACCGAAGACCAGCTGATCGAATTGATCAGTGCCCTGAAACTCGACCTGAAAGCCACCAGGGTGGAATGGATGGCCAGCAAGCTCCTCAAAATGGTTAAATATGATGAGATCAGTATCGAGGCCTTGCAGGTTGCGGAGTCCAGGGTAGAATATCTGGTGAGAAAACAGGCAAAAGATGATCCGAAGCTGCCTTCAGAGATCATGGAGAAGCTTCGGATACTCGATGAGTTGAAGTCCCAATGGTCTGACCGTCCGGCGATGGGCATCTCACAGCTTAAAAGGATGCACGAGTATTTTGATGTGGATTATACTTTTGAAAGTAATCGTATCGAAGGCAATTCCCTTACCCTGAATGAAACGGCACTCGTGGTGAACGAAGGGCTTACCATCGGAGGCAAATCCATGCGTGAGCATCTGGAAGCGATCAACCATCAGGATGCAATCCACTTTGTAAGGGATATCGTGGCAAGTGAGGAAGATTTCAGCAGACGAGTATTGATGAATCTTCATCGGTTGGTCCTGAAAGAGGTGGATTCACTTCATGCAGGGACCTATCGCACCGTTCCCGTCAGGATCTCCGGGAGTGATACGGAGCTGCCTCAGCCGTACATGATTGAGCCGATGATGAATGATTACTTTGAATTTTATACGATTCAGAGCACCAGGTTACATCCGGTGATCCTGGCTGCTGAGATGCATGAGCGACTGGTAAGTATTCATCCCTTCATAGATGGGAATGGCAGGACTTCCAGGCTGGTGATGAATCTTATCCTGCTGAAACATGGATATACCCGGGCCAATATCAAGGGAAGTACGGAAAGCCGGATGGCTTACTATCAGTCATTGCAAAGCGTACAAAGGGATGCAAATCCAATCCCTTTTTACCATATTGTGATCGATGAGGCTATACGATCTATCAAGGCTCACCTTGAGCTGATTTGATCATGTGAGGCTGGCATCTTTCAGCCTCACACTTTCAATAAGTCTTTTAGCAGTGCAGAAAGTTGCGCTGCTTCGATCAGAAAGCCATCGTGGCCATAGTTTGAATGGATCACCTCCAGTTTGCTGTTCGGAATGTGATCAGCGATGAACTTCTGCTCATGTAGTGGAAATAAGATGTCTGTATCAATTCCAATGACAAGCGCATGGGATTTTATCCTTTTAAGTGCGGCTTCAGCTGAACCAAAATGTCTCCCCAGGTGATGCGTATCCATAGCTTTTGATAGGGTATGATAGCTTTCCAGTGTAAATCTCTTCCTAAGTTTTTCTCCCTGGTATCGCTGATAGGAGGAAGCTGAAAAATGATCCCACCTTTGATCCACATCCAGTTGAGATTTAGCGTATGTTTCATAGTTACGATAGGAAAGCATGGCGATTGCTCTTGCTGTTTCGAGGCCCTTGGAAGGGTCGATATTTTCCAGTGCCATTCGCTGGGCTTCATTGAAGGCAATTCCCCAGGGCGAGTGAAAGGCATTGGTTGCTAAAGGAACAATATTTACAAAGAGCTCAGGTTCCTGTACCGCCCATTCCAGCAATTGCTGTCCTCCCATAGAACCTCCGATCCCCAGATGTATCTTTTTGATCCCCAGATGTTTTCTTAGAAGCTTATGCGCTGCAACCATATCTGATATTGTGATCAGGGGAAACTTACTGTTCTTCGGACCTGTGGTGCCATAGCAAGAGCCCAGCATGTTGGCACAAACGATGAAATGATCTTCCGGATTGATCGCTTCTCCCTCACCAACAATACCCGGCCACCATTCCACGGGGTCACTATTAGCCGTCAAGGCATGAAAGATCCAGATGACATTGTTTTTGGTTTGATTCAGCTTGCCATAAGTGGTATAGCGAATGCTCAGATCATCCAGTATTTCACCACAATCCAGCACCAACGGAGCGTTGGTGTGGAAGGTGGTTGTATGTTGTTTCTCCTTAATGATTTCCATAAACTTTTTTGAACGCCTGTGTAAAATCGGCCTTTATATCATCTATATGTTCGATACCTACTGAAATTCTCAGCGAATTTGGCAGTACACCAGCAGCCTTTTGTTCATCCTCTGACAATTGCTGGTGAGTGGTGGCCGAAGGTTGAATGATTAATGTCTTGGAATCCCCAACGTTGGCCAGGTGACTGATCAGCTCCAGACTGTCTACCAGCTTGGTAGCCTGTTCCTTTTCACCTTTCAATTCTATCGAGAGTACCCCACCAAATCCTCTTTTCAGGTATTTCTTTGCCAGGTCATGGTAGGGGCTACTTTTCAATCCGGGATAATTTACTTTTCGCACATTCTCATTTTTTTCAAACCAGCTCGCCAGTTCAAGGGCGTTGGAAACTGTCCTGTCCATCCTGAGCGAAAGGGTTTCGAGCCCTTGTGTGAGTTGAAATGAATTGAAGGGGCTCAACGCCGGTCCGAAGTCTCTCAGGCCTTCTACTCTTGCACGGATGGCAAATGCGATATTGGGAAGACCCAATGGATTACCTTCTCCGAATACATCCCAGAATACCAGTCCGTGATAGCCTTCAGAGGGTTCGGTGAACTGAGGAAATTTACCATTGGCCCAGTTGAAATTGCCACCATCTACAATGACACCTCCGATGGAAGTACCATGTCCCCCAATCCATTTGGTAGCCGACTGCACTACGATAGACGCTCCATGTTCCAGCGGGCGAAAGAGATATCCGCCTGCACCAAAGGTATTGTCGACGACCAGCGGGATATCATGCTTTTTGGCAACGGCTGCGATCGCCTCAAAATCAGGAATATTGAATCCCGGATTACCAATGGTCTCGATGTATAGTGCTTTGGTTTTATTGTCGATCAGTTTTTCAAAGTCCGAAGGTTTATCCGAAGCAGCAAATCGCACATCGATACCAATCCGCTTGAAGGCTACTTTGAACTGATTGTAGGAGCCTCCGTAAAGGAAAGCAGTGGAAACAAAATTGTCGCCGGAGGCCATGATATTGTTTAAGGCAAGGAACTGTGCAGCCTGCCCTGAGCCAACAGCCAAAGCAGCGACCCCTCCCTCAAGGGCAGCGATCCTTTTTTCGAAAACATCGGTGGTAGGATTCATGATCCTGGTGTAGATGTTGCCAAACTCTTTAAGGGCAAACAGATTGGCGCCGTGCTCTGAATCTTTAAATGTATAGCTGGTAGTCTGGTAAATGGGCAGAGCTCTTGATCTGGTAGTCTCTTCTACTTCCTGACCTGCATGTACCTGAAGTGTTTCGAAATGTAAGTTGCTCATGATATTTTTTTGGGTTTAAATTCGATAATACAGTTTAATTCCTGTTGTCCGGTTTCTTGTTGTGAAAAGTTTAGCAACAACAGATCTGATCCGAACAATGTGGGATATGAGAAAAGAATTTGTACGATGCCATTGTTCGACAAGGGCACAATACATCTGAGAATACTTTTTGAAGATTTTTCATCATTAATCAATTTATCTAACAGGAATTAGCACCTTTCCCAATGGTTGGGGGGGAGGTTGCTAGTGCTTCACAGAGCCTGTCTCTCAGCACTTCTATATAAATCGATTGCTCGATTTGAGATACAAACGTACTTGTCCGTATTCGTTATTCCAAATATGCAAATAAAAATTTTTATTACAGATCAGGAAATGGCTTCCTTGATGGTCTCTCCAATATCAGCCGGGGAGTAGGCCACGTGAATGCCGCATTCTTTCATGATCTTGATCTTGGCTTCGGCCGTATCGTCTTTCCCACCGATAATTGCTCCTGCATGACCCATTCTTCTACCGGGAGGGGCTGTCTGACCGGCGATGAAACCGACTACAGGTTTCTTATTTCCATTTTCTCTGACCCATCTTGAAGCTTCCGCCTCATAATTTCCTCCGATCTCACCAATCATGACTATTCCTTCTGTTTCCGGGTCATCCATCAGCAGCTGTACCGCTTCTTTGGTAGATGTACCAATGATAGGGTCTCCACCAATACCGATGGCTGTGGTGATTCCCAGTCCGGCCTTCACCACCTGATCCGCAGCTTCATAGGTGAGAGTTCCCGACTTGGATACAACCCCGATATTTCCTTTTTTAAACACGAATCCCGGCATGATCCCCACTTTTGCCTCACCTGGTGTGATCACTCCGGGGCAGTTGGGACCTACCAGGATCGCTCCTCGTTTCCTGACGTATGGCTTGGCATGGATCATGTCCTTCACCGGGATGCCCTCTGTAATAGCTATGATCACCTTGATGCCCGCATCTGCTGCTTCCATCATTGCATCCGCTGCAAAGGCAGGGGGCACGAAGATGATTGAAGTGTCTGCACCGGTTTTGTCCACTGCTTCTTTTACGGTATTAAAGACGGGCTTTTCCAGGTGTTTTTGTCCACCCTTACCAGGTGTTACCCCTCCGACGATGTTGGTTCCATACTCGATCATCTGCGTAGCATGAAAGGTTCCCTCCGAACCAGTAAAACCCTGAACAATAATTTTGGATGCTTTATTTACGAGGACACTCATTGGCTGCTATTTATTTGGGGTACAAAAATATCCTAAATGGCTGCTTATCCAAATTAAGTGTATCTAAACTATTGGTTACCTTTGCATCAAAGTTGCGGGAATTTGCCACAAACCAGCATGTACGAGGGAAAGAGTGTTCAACTAACTGCAAAAGACGGTGTTAAGCTATCGGCCCATCTTTTCAGCAACCATATTTCTAAACCCAACCTGATCATCGTTGCGTCAGCAGCTGGTGTGCCTCAATACTATTACAAAAAGTTTGCACAGTTTGCATCGGGGTCTTTCGATTTTGACGTGCTGACTTTTGATTACCGGGGTATTGCCGGGTCTTTGAATCATCCGATCAAAAAGGATCAATCTTTGATGTCTGAATGGGGGAGCCATGATCTCAATGCGGCGATCCGTTGGGGTAATACCAAATATGATAAGATCTTTCTGATCGGGCACAGTGTGGCTGGACAGGTTTTTCCCAAAGCTGAGTATGCCGATTCCGTGACAGCGGCTTACTTCGTCTGTACGGCCACCGCATCAAAGAAATTCTGGAATGGCTGGCCGGCGTTCGTGGTCAATCTTTTCTGGTATGTTGCCATCCCTCTGCTATCGGTCATATATGGTTATTTGCCCAGCTGGGTCCTGGGGGGCGGAGAGAATCTGCCTTTGCCAGCGGTGAAAGAATGGAGAAAATGGGGTTTGCATCCTCAGGGAGTATTGCAGGGGAAAGCCGAGGTTACAAGGCAATTTGCCAGGCTGCACATGCCTATTCATTTTCTAAATGTGGAAGATGATAAAATACTGGCTCCGGTTTCTGCGGCTCATGAGCTCATGCATTATTACAGCAATGCAGTCACAACCTTTCAATTCATTAGACCAAAAGATCTCAAGATCAAAAAGATCGGTCATTTTGGATTTTTTTCCAGCGGTAACAAGGACAAACTTTGGTCGATGCCGATCATGTATTTTACCCAGTATGTAAGAAGTCTTGAGGAACTCAGCTTAGCAGATACAGATCGATAAATTCCCTGACAGCACCTTCTCCTCCGTTCTTACTTAGGATCACATCGACGTAGGTTTTGATCTGAGTTACAGCGTTTGCAGGACAGGCTGTAAAGCCAACCTTTTCCATGATATCCAGATCATTGACATCATCGCCAATGTATGCTATTTCTTTGTAATCCAGTTTTAGTTCAGCCTGCCACTCCTCCAGGACTTCAATCTTAGGTCGCTGACCAATATAAAAATGCTTTAAACCAAGCATGTTAGCTCTTACAGTGACCATTTCAGACACGGAACTGTGACTGATGATGCCTACATCCACCCCGGCTTTGATCGCCATTTTAATTCCAAGGCCATCCTGGGTATTAAATTTTTTGGATTGTCTTCCATCTTCACCAATGTATACTCCTCCATCGGTGAGCGTACCGTCCACATCCAGGATGAGCATTTTTATTTTTGCCGGCGGATTCTTCATCAAATGATCTTTCTTCCGATGGCTTTTGCAATGGGTTGCAAGGTGTCAAACATTTCCTGAAATTCCTGAAGATTTAGTTGTTGTGCAGCATCCGATTTTGCCTTTTCAGGAGTCGGATGACATTCTATCAATAGTCCTTCAACTCCCATGGCTACCGATGCCCGAGTGAGATCCGCTACACCATACCTGTAGCCCATCGCATGACTGGGATCCACCACAACCGGCAAATTGGTGTATTCCTTGAGAAAAGCTACACCGCAAAGATCCAGGGTAAAACGTGTCTTGGTTTCAAAGGTCCTGATCCCTCTTTCACACAGGATCACATTTTCGTTGCCTCCGGAGAGGATAAATTCTGCAGCCTGAACAAATTCCTGTAAAGTTGTTCCAAAACCCCGTTTCAGTAGAATGGGCTTCCGGGTTTCACCGCATCTTCGAAGAATGCTCTGATCGTACATGGCTTTGGCACCGATCTGTACTATGTCCGTATTTTCGATCACCAGGTCTACATGAGAGCTGTCCTTTACCTCTGTGATGATATTGAACCCGTACTGATTACGGACTTCCACCAGCATCCTGATACCTTCTTCGCCAAGTCCCTGAAAGCTGTAGGGAGATGTTCGGGGTTTGAAACAGCCGGCCCTCAGGGTGGTGATGTTGTTTTTTTTCAACAATTCAGCTACTTCGACGATCTGTTCCCATGATTCGATTGAGCATGGTCCGGCGATCATCATGGTATTTTTTGATGTGCCTCCAATGGTGTTTTTTCCAATCGTGATAGATCGTTTACCTTGTTTGTACGTCTTACTTGCCAGCTGGATGTCCGAATCCATCGGAAAATGCTGATCAATAAATGGCTGAACAGCTTTTGCAGGCTCCTTCTGACTGGCTGAAGTGACCAGGATGTGCTGGTCTTTGGTTTTGAAGTGTATCGCTTCCAGACTTTGGGCAATATCTGTTGCCTGTTTATCTGAAACGTCTTGTTTAAGATGTATGATCATGATTCACTGCGAATTAAATTGATGAATGAAAGCGCCCCTACCAGCTTTTGTTGTTCATTGATAATTGGCAGGTAGGAGATCAGAAAACTTTTTGACTGTATCATCTGAAGCAGTTCGGTGATCGTGGCTTCCTCGCCGATGGATACCGGATTCGTATTTATTATGTCATTCAAATCCATGTTGTTGAAGTCTTCCAGGTGTTTTAGTAATCCTTTTCTTACGTCGGCATTGCTGGAGATCCCTGCAAGTTTGCCCTCATCGTCTGTCAGCAATGTAAATCCCAGATTGTAATTATCAATGTGCCGGATGATGTCCTTTACCCCGGCTTTTCTGATGTTGAGTACAGGAGCATCTTCAATGTCAATCATAAAATCCCTTACCCTAAAATCCGAGTGGATGATCGAGGACCGAAGATGCAGCAATGCTTCGCCGATCGATTCGTGGTTGACCAGGTAAGAGCCTGAAACGACCGAATGTACGCCGAGTATCCGAAGGATAAAACCGGTTTCTTCATTGACCCCTCCGTCAACAAATATCTGTTTGCCGGGATACTGATTTCGGAACTTCCTGATCTTTTTGAAGTTTTCCTTTTGAAATTTTCCACCGCTTTGACCGGGGGTGGTGGTCATCATGAGGATGAAATCACAGGAATCTTTGTAGTCATCGAATACATGGATTGGCGTGTCTGAGGTAATGGCCAATCCCCACCTGGTGTCTTCATAATTTGGCAAGTCAAGCTTATTTTTCAGATTTTCATACTGGAAGGTGACGTATTCTACTTTGTGCTTTTTGATTAGCGGCAGGTATTCCGCAGCTCTTTCGGAAATGATATGGAGGTCGATGGGGGTTGAACTCATCTTTTTGATCTCGGCGATATCATCAAAAACACCCATGTTGTCATTACAGTCAATATGGAAGAAGTCAATGTGACATTTATCAAGCGTATTTACCAGAGTGGCGAGGGATCTTTCTTTGCTGGAATAAAGAGAGGCCGAAATTTTCATAGGTCAATTCTATCGGGGCGTAAAGATATGCACATTAGGGAATTTGGACTCAGATGTGATCACGATGTAACCATTCGATACCCTTTAAGTTAATCGTGTAGGTACCGTTCAAGTAGCAAATTCACCTGTAGCATAATTTTGAGAAATTTTCAACAGCCAATTCGTTATTGAATGCAAAAGGGTGGCAGGGCATGGAATTGGCCGCGTAGTTATTAGAAAATCATTAACAGTCCTCTTCATATATACTAGTTTGAATAGGGTCTCTGCTTTGCAGGGATCCTATTTTTTATAAGATAAAGTAAAGTAACAGCAGGATTGCGAGAATAATGGCTATCCATTGATAGCCGGTCGAATGTTCAGTGAATTCGTAGTTGCAGATGGGGCATTCTTTGGCATCGGCATCCACCTGCATGGCACATGAGGGACATTCTTTTTTCTTCACTTGCTGATTTTCTTATTTAATTTATTGATGATCTTACTGATCCTTTTACGATGAGACTCGTTCACCAGATCAGGCAGCCGGTCCTCCAATATCTTCAACAGTTTATTTTCATCCTTGTTCGAGATCATCTTCAACCATTTTTCGGCGTACTGACCAAGCTGATTGTCCGGGGCCTTCAATAGCTGCTCTTCAATCAGAGGTGTGATCTGAGACTGGAGATTCTTCTCGAAGTAGAGATCTGTCAAAATGCTGAATCCATGATCCCTGGTGATCACACTGCCACTATCCATGGCCTCTAAAATTTCAACCAAATCCCCTGGGACCTTCTCCCGGTTGTAGGGGCTGATTTTTGCAAGCACACACATGGCTCTCCAGATCATGAAATTTTTCGGATGTTTTAGGAATGGTTTGACTGCGGGATAAAAATCAGCAATCAGGTCGGGTGCGGTTTCCCCGATCGCTTCAAGCGTTTTAAGCAGGTCAGCCCTGACATCTGTTTTGGTGCTTTCATCGGTGAGAAGTTTTCGAATCTGTACCAGGGCTGACTGATCCCTGACTTTCGCAATTTCCCGGCCGAGTGCTATGTTGGGTTTCTGGTCTCTTCGCCCTGCCGGGCTGGAAAGTCTTTCGATGATGTTCATAAGGGTTCCTTTTCCAGTGCTTTGCTCATCATGTCCCCAATTTCCCGGGATTGACTGTGTTCCGAGGATTTTAGATATTCGCTGATCCGCTGTCTCTCTTCCCTTTTCTTATTCTGGCTGAGCTTATACCTGGCCTGCACTTCATCCACTTCAATTCTGAACATAACAATGCCCCGCAGCATTTTTGATTTGAACTCCTGGTCGACCACGTTGTCCCAGTTTCCCAGGTAATCAGTGTCATGAGCAGAGATCATCTCTCTCAGCAATTCCATACAACCCTCTTCATCTCCTATGATTTTCGCCTCTCCATAGCAGTGGATGGCACAATAGTTCCAGGTTGGGACACTCTGGTCATTGTCATAGTGTGTTGGAGAAATGTAGGCATGTGGCTCGGAGAATATGACCAGGGTTTTGCTGGACCCGAGTTCTTTCCATTGGGCATTGGCTCTGGCAAAATGACCGTAAAGGCAGAGATGATCTCCTTCTTTTTTCACTGAAAAAGGCAGGTGACTGGCTATCGGAGTATTGTTTGCGGTGTTTATAATGATCCCAAACGGATGTGCATGAATAAATCCGAGAATCTCTTCCGGATCGTTCACCTGATTAATCGATGGATTGTACATGCGGGTAAATTCTACATCAGAACAGCTCAAGCTGTGCCGGCAACAATTGAAACGACTTTCGGTGCAGCGGGGTTATACCTATTTCCCTAATGGCGTCTCTGTGTGCTCCTGTCGGATACCCGAAGTTTGTTTCCCAGCTGTAGCCTGGGAATTCGAGCGCCTTTTGTTGCATGAGTTCATCTCTGTAGGTCTTGGCAAGGATCGAGGCTGCCGCTATGCTATAATATTTACCATCACCCTGGATGATACATTCGTATGGAATATCATTATGGGCTTTGTACCTGTTACCGTCAATCAGCAGGAATGCGGGCTTAAGCTTGAGCTGGTCGATGGCCCTGTGCATGGCCAGGTAGGAGGCATTCAATATGTTTATTTCATCGATTTCTCCCGGAGAAGCCACACCCACACCATAGGTGATTGCTTTTTTTATGATCTCCTTTCTGAGTTCGAAGCGCACATCAGCTGTAAGTTGCTTAGAATCGTTAAGGGTCGAATGAGTGAAATCTCGTGGTAAGACGACTGCCGCCGCAACCACGGGTCCGGCCAGACAACCCCTTCCGGCTTCGTCACACCCGGCTTCATGTATGTTGTCCTGGAAATAGGGAAGGAGCATGGGTAAAAATAAGCAACCTTCTCCAAAAGTTTATACATCCAGCGAACCGCTTAGCTGATTATTCGACCACTCCATATATGTATTATTCTGACCCTGCCGAGCCCACGTTTATCAAAAAGATTTCACAATGCCGGAAACCCTCAGGGATCCCCATTGTCTTTTGAACCAGAAAACTCAAAATAAAAGGACACAAAATGAAAGTATTTATCAACGTAATCACCGCTGTGCTGTGTTATTCTACCGTCCACGCACAAGATTTTACACAAACGATCAAAGGACAGATCCTGGATCAGCAATCGAAAACTCCCGTCATTGGTGCCTCGGTGGTTGTGCTGAATTCATCCCCCATGCTCGGAGGGACCACCGATGTAGACGGATTTTTTAGAATCACTCAGGTACCTGTCGGTCGACATTCACTGGCCATATCATCCATTGGCTATGAAGGAAAGACCCTGCCAAACATCACAGTAGGCACCAGCAAAGAAGTAGTACTGGAAATCGACCTCACGGAGTCGCTACTGGTAATGGAGGCTGTGGAGATAGTTGCCGATCATCAGGAAAAAGGACAGCCGCTTAATGACATGGCTACTGTGAGTGCGATCTCGCTCAGCGTGGAAGAAATCGGGAGATATGCAGCTACATTTGATGATCCGGCACGGGCAGCGCTTTCTCAGGCAGGTGTCACCACCGGTGGTGATGACCTGATGAACGAGATCGTGATCAGGGGAAATTCACCCAAGGGCATGCTATGGCGGCTGGAAGGTGTGGAAATACCCAATCCCAACCACTTTGGGAGTATCGGTTCTTCTGCCGGTGGGGTGAGTATGCTCAGCTCCAGCGTATTGAGCAATTCTGATTTCTTTACCGGAGCATTCCCTGCTCAATATGGCAATGCCACCGCAGGGATCTTCGACCTCAATCTGCGAAAGGGGAATTTCGACAAATATGAGCATTCGTTTCAGGCAGGGATGCTGGGGATCGCCGCTGCTTCGGAAGGGCCGATCTCCAGGAAGTCCAATTCAAGCTATTTGTTCAATTATCGTTACTCCACTCTGGGACTTTTTGATAAGATCGGTCTCAATATCCTTGGAGATCAGGAAGACGTCGTCTTTCAGGACCTCTCCTTTAAGATCCATCTTTCCACGAAAAACGCAGGGTCTTTTTCCATCTGGGGTCTTGGAGGTAATAATACCTACCGATATCTTCCGGATCCGGTTTTTGATGAGCCGTATTCTGAATTCAATACTCATAACATGGGAGCGACCGGAGTAACCCATGTGGCTTATTTATCTTCCAATACTTATCTGGAATCCATTGTATCCATTACCGGTTACAATATGAATTATCACTTTGATACCCTGAATGTACGGACGCTGGAAAAGGAAAAAGTTAAAGAGATCAGCACAAGGTTCTCCTCCTATATCAATCATAAATTTGACGCCCGTAACACCCTGCGGGTGGGAGGGATCGTCAGCCGACTCAATTACAATCTAAATAGCGAGGAATGGGTACGGAACGACAGCATGTATGTATCTACATTATCGGATCGGGACCATACCTATTTTCTTCAGGGTTTCGGTCAATGGCAGCATCGTGCCTCAGAGAACCTGACGATTAACACCGGAGTGCATATTTCTCATTTTTTACTTAATGGAAATACTTATTTAGAACCCAGACTTGGCTATCGCTACAAGATGTCCGGAGGATCGGCTTTCACTGGCGGATTCGGTCTGCATAGCCGCATGGAGTCGCTGGCCCTGTACATGGCTAAAGACGTGTTCGAAGGGAATGGTGATGCCGCCTACAATAAGGAGCTGGGATTTACGCGTGCTTTTCATGCCGTGGTCGGTTACGAAAAGATGCTAAGCCGGAGTTTGCGATTTAAGACAGAAGTATACTACCAGTATCTTTTTGATGTCCCTGTATGGGGTAATGACACTACTACTCAAGCCAGCGAGCGGACTTTTTCAGCGCTCAATACCTACGACGGTTATACTTCCTTTCCGCTTTCCAACGAAGGCTCTGGCCGGAACTATGGTGTTGAATTTACCCTTGATAAGTTTTTCGAGGACAATCATTACTTTATGGTCACGGTCTCCCTGTATGAATCAAAATACACAGGAGTAGATGGTATCGAAAGGGATACGAGGTTTAATGGTAATTACATTTTCAATGCTGTCGGAGGTAAGGAATTCGAGCTAGGCAGCCCGATGCGTACACTTAATGTGAATGCCAGGATCATTTATGCGGGTGGAAAAAGAGAAGCGCCCATAGATATTGAAGGTTCCAGGGATGCTGGTTTCACGGTAAGGGATTACAATAGAAATTTCACTGCAAAGATGGAAGATTACAAACGGCTTGATTTTGGAATCTCTTACAGAAAAAATAAGGCCAATACAGCTTACACACTATCGGTGAATGTCCAGAATGTGCTGGGCATCGAAAATATGTATAGCAGATTCTATATCCCGAAAGAAGATGCCATCTTTTCCGCGACCCAACTGGGGATGTTCCCAAACCTAAGCTACAAACTTGAATTCTAGTCTTTACAACCAATCCGTACATCTCGGGGTCTTTACAGTGAGTGTGTGAGTGCGGGTATGAGATAGAAAGCTAAAAGAGGGCAAATTGCCCTTTTTTGGTTTTATTTCTCTTTGGAAGGCATGGTCGTGACAACAATGGTAGATTCGGCTATGTACGAATCTGGCTTTTTTACCATCATATAGCCTCTGCTTTTATTTACGGTTTCTTCCAGGTTCTCCGTCACAAAATCAAAACCATCCTCCGTTTCCACTTCCAGGTATTCGAAAGGTTCGCTTCGAGCAAACAGTTGAATGTATTCCGTGCCGCAAGGACAGGCTGTGACCCAGTCAAAAGGGAGAGAAATTTCCTTATTCAGTTCGTCCTCGCCGATGTAAAAATTGTCTAGTAGCAGCAGCTGCTGGTTGTCGCTCCACACATTGAGCAACCTCACGTATGAAGGTCTGTTGACTTCGATGAAAAGCTGTAGCTTTTCTCCTTCCTCGAAAACAAGCGCCTCAGCACCCTTTTGGGTAGATACCGAAGCATTCATCCCCCCGTTGGTGATTCTATTCATAAGAAGCAAATTCTTTTCGGTTTCCTCGGAAGAAGTAGCTACTTCATAGCTTAGATTTTCTTCATTGATGGCAGCAATAGGAACGTATACCGCTCCACTGGCAATGGTCAGGTCCATCCCATCTCCAAAATCTTCCACCAGGTCCATTGATACCTGGATCTTATCGACCCTTGGCCAGTAAGTTCCTGAAAGTACTTTGGTGGCGTCCGAGGCTTTTCCAGTTCTTACTTTCACCCCTTTCTTTAGTAGGTCATAAGAGAGTAGCTGATTAAATCTCAATGAAAACTCCGTGGCAATCTCCGTGCTCTTGTAGGTGGCCGGCTGCAGTCTGATCACCAGGTTTTCGAGGTCCTGCTCAGCCACCAGCTTTTCGATCATAAAGAAGGCAGCCTCTTCCAGACTGATCTCTTTTACATTCCTTAGTTCCTCGGCGCGGTCTTCTACATAGTTTTTATATCCTTCCCATCGGGCAGTCATCAGGGCTACATCATTTGTCACACCGAGATTTCGCATGAGTAGCCTGTCAGCATTGATGCGATCCAGCTCATCCAGCAGTTCCATAAACCGGGCATATGCGGCACCTTTGTTGGAAATTCTATCTGCAGCAGCAATTTTGCTTTCGATATCTTCCATTTCAGTACTCAACCGCTTATAAAAGAAAGTTTTCATGGTTCTGATCGGTACGGCAGCGATACCGAACGCCACACCCACTTCTTCATCCATGAAAGATTTGATCTCCATGCCACAGCCCTCCATAGTTGTTCGTGTGAAATTTGATTTGGGGTAATCCCCATTTATTTGCGCAGCACTGTTAACCGACTGATACAGCACCTCTGCCAGTTCATTCCGGGCCAGGCTTTCCACATACTCGGTCACGGTAGCGAGATCTTCCTCCTTGTCAAAAACGGTTGAGCTAAAACCGATGTAGTATTGATCGGGAGGGAAAGCCTGCTGCAACGCAGTATTATCTGTCCATTGGGGTTTTTGTTGTCCGAAAAGGAATACGGACAGGAAGATCAGGTTTATAAAAAAAGAAAACCTGATGAAATGTGGTGTAATTGACCGTTCCATCAGGTTTAAATTTAAGATTTTCTTCTCGGATGTCTATTAATCCTTTCGGATAAAGATAAATTCACCACCTTCATCCCCAACTTTCTGAATGGTGCCATACTGAGGACGAACGTCGCTGTTGTTGATCACAGCCTCTTCAAAGCTGTAGAACAATGTGCTTACAGAAAGATACTTCTGCGTGTTGGCTTCCAGTCTTCTCACAAGATACTTCAGGAAAGCACTTCTATCAGGCACTTCAGTCAGTGTACCACTGGTCATTGCCTTACGGCTATTTAATTCATATTTTTTGTTGATGGCCAAAGATGCATCCATGAAGGCAGCTCTTGCTTTGAAGATACCACCTGAGAAGCATGCATCAGCGATCAGTAAGGTGTGCTTTGATTTGATAGCAGAGATCTGGTCTGTCAGCGTACTGTTTCTGTACCAGTCAGCAGTACTTCTCTTTCTACCGTCGGCAGGGATCCAGTATCCGATCTCAGCCTGCTCATCCCAGTAACCATGACCTGCATAAAAGATCAACACATTGTCGTTGGGCTTTACTTTTCGTGCCAGCGCATCCATGGCATCGTTGATCTGCGCCCGGGTAGCATTTTCGATGTAGTCAATGTTTCCAGCCTCAAACACATATTGCTCCTGGAGAACTTTCTTGAGCGCCTGAGCATCTGTGACGGGATTGTCAAGATCAACGATCTCGGGATCCATGTAGTCATCTACTCCGATAATCAGTGCATAATAAGTCCCTACTTCAGAACCAAGTGCAGCGTCAAAGGTGGTTTTGGCAGCAAGCACGTCTGTTTTTACAGTTCGTGTTTCTTCATGGACATTGTCCTTGCCATCAGTTACAGTGAATTTGATAATGTTTTCACCAGGGTTGAGAGGGATTGTATGTCTGAATCCTCCATTCATGGCGACCATAACAATATCATTATTGATTTTCATATATGATACGTTATCAGCGTCCTGAACCGTTCCTACGATTGTTAGAGAGGTGCCCTCAACAGTTTTGAAACCCCTGCTTTTCTCAACCAGGGACTCCGGACTGGTGATCTTCACTATGGTAGGACTGTTTTCAACGGTGATATTAACCGGAATTTTTTCCGTAACGTAGGTCGATGTCTGTGCGTTTGTAAAGACTACAAACAGTGTTAGAGATGCAGCGAGAAGAATAAACCGTTTCATAATTTTGTTGGTTTTATTGTCATTCCTTAGGCCTGATTTCCTTCAAGGCGATATGAAGGCAAGGGTAAAGGTAACAATTTGTTGGTTAAATAATTCATTTCAGTGTCAATAATAAAAACAAACACTGTGCCAGAATTGTGTTTTTCTTTTATTTAGTTGAAATATACGAGGGAGGAATAGCGCCTACAGATGAAATAGCGGACTCCAGGAGCTGTTGCATACATCATTCTTCTTATGCTGGTTTTCATCCTAATTGCAGGATCGTGAGGTTCCTGGCCTGTCGGGGGACAGGCCATGGGAGAGGAATGAAGAATATTCCCTGCTTGGCCTAAGGCCTCCAGGGAAGGACGGGAAGGACGCCAGCTGTGGGATCTGCGAGAATGACCTAAAGAGGACTCATATCTTCTATTTCTGACTCCTGATCCTTACCTCACAATCAACTTCTTCATTACACTCTCAAAGCCCTGATACCGTACCTTGAACAGGTAGATTCCTGATTTAAGCAGATCCTGTGTGCCTATCTTGTAATTGATCTCGTTCCACTGACCGCCTGAGGTCATCTGGTTGATGGTGCCCAGTTGTTTTCCACTGAGGTTGTATAGTTCGACGGAAGCGGGTACCATCCCTTCCACATCTACGTAGAATTTGAAGTTAACCTCCTGCTCTGCCGGGTTAGGGTAGGCCGTGATGGCATTTACGAGCAGCTCTTTCGGAAGTTCCTTACCGTAAACCACCATGACGGACTGGTTTTCTTCAGGCGTAAAGGTGATCTCACTCATTGAACTCATATCATAAAGGTCACCCTGAGGCAGCAAAGCGATCATCAGCGGTTCATCCAGCATGCTGGCTACCGATTGATCCCAGGAAATGGTGGTGGATTCGTCAGCGCCTGTCAGAGTAAAATCCCAGAATACGGATTTATTTACCGCCTTGATATTTTTGGTCAGGCCTGTAGCCTTCTCTGTCAACTGGAGCGCATCGAAAACGGCAGGAGTCGGGGGAGCGGATCTATCCAGTTTATCCTTTTCATCTATAGAGCTCTCATTCAATCCGACACCGGAAATATTAGAAGTCTTTCCGTCACTTTCAAGGTTGAGGAACAGTTGCCATGCGCTGGAATGATCAAAATAGCTGCTTGTTTGTCGGCTTGAAGTCACTCTGGCTGTACCGGTTGAAGCGGTCGAGGGATAGAATTGAAAATTAGAAGGAGCAGAGCCATCCTGCACAAACACATATCCTCCCTGCATTACATCTAAAATTTGATTTGGAGTACTGTTCCAACCTCCATTCCAAACACTGACGTTAGCATCTACACCTGCAGGATTACCATTGAAGTCTAAGATATTGGTCCAGTTGAGGGGTTTCAGGTACGGATTACCAATCAGATTCCATCCTTCCGAAAGAGGTCTTCCTATCGTCGGGTTGGTATTGATGGTTCCTGCAGCCAACTCAATTTCCTGTGCTATGGTCGTAATGAACCAGTAGCCATTACCTAAGGTCAGCTGGCTACCGGTACTTTTTAACTCGTTCAGGTTTCCGTTACTATATCCAAACATTCTCCACTCAGTGAAATTGTTATCATTTGTCAGGCCGGTGAATGTTTCTCCGATGGTTTGGCCAGAGAAAGGCACACTGATGATGCGGTAATCACTTTGCTGGCCACTGATATTGATCACCACATCCGTATCGTTATCAATCACTTCAATCGTAAATGTTCTGGTAATAGACAGACCTGTATCATCCGTGGCACTTACACGAATTGAATAAATATTCTCCGGCAGGTCAGTTACCTGGCTGAGCGCCCCTGATGAGGAAATGGCGAAATTTGAATTATCTGCTCCACCTGTCACAAATGCATATGTAAAGGTATCACTGTCTACATCTTCTACGATAAACTGACCGATGGTAGCCCCTGCTGGCTGGTTTTCGTTGATGGTATTGTTGGTGAGCAATAGTTCACTAGGTGCAATCCCTGCAGGAACAACCGTAATGGTCAGCTCTTTGCTGGTAGTCAATCCACCCTGGTCTGTCGACTGGATGGTGATAAAGTACTCTTCATCAACGACCGGATCATTGACAGTAATAGATAGCTCATTACCAACGATAAGGAAACTCGCATCAGGATTTTCTTCCACAAGGATCTGATAAGTGTGTAGATCACCATTATCTTCATCAACCGTTTCCAGATCTCCTACGGGGATCTCAAAATAATTCGTTCCTGCTATAATTGTGGATGGAGTGAGAGAGATATCCGTGGGGGCATCATTTTCATCGGTAAGAGTCAGCGTAATGGCGGCTGATGGGGTACCAGTGCCTCTCCGATCGTCTACCTGCACCCTTATTGAATAGTTGACTTTATCAGCTTCGAAGTTGAATTCGGCATTTGTGACCAGCTCGGATCCGTTCAGGGAGAACAGTGCATTGTCTGTGTCGCCAGTGCCAGCCACCAGATCATAATCATAGAGATCGTCATCCGGGTCCACGAAGGTGACATACCCTACCACGGATCCTACCGGCAAATTTTCAGGAAATTCGGAAATAGTAAGCCCAATATTACTTGGCAATGTGTTTACATTACCGGAGTTTATGTTGAGGGTTCTGGAGGCCATGTTATTGTCTTCCTGCTCTTCCGCAATATTCTGTCCGATATCCAGCACTGCAATGACAAAATAATCTCCATTAGGAGCATTGGTGGAGTTTGGCATTTGTGTCTGAAAGAGGTTGAACAGAGATTCTCCCTGCAATAATCCCGTATGGCTGATCGTACTTAAAAATATGTCAGTACCGGTATCCAGGTTTGAATCTGTTGAAAGGTAAAAATCGATATCAAAATCAGGGGATGGCTCGGCGCCATTGTTGGCCACCGTGTAAGATATTGTCAGGTTTTCTTCCTGCGCGATGCTCTTGGGGTTGAGGGCAAAAGTTGTAACTTCCAGGTCGGGTAATTGATCAATTACTCCGTTTGCTACAACCAGATCATTCTGACTGGTAGTTTCGTCTTCAATCACATCGTTGGTGCCATCAAAAAAAATTTCATTCATTTTCCAGTAGCCAATCAGTCCTTCTGACGATGGATCAATTTCGGTATCGATATAGAATCGAATGTCTTCCTGACTTCGCGAATAATTCCAAAAACGAAGCTCGTCGATGCCACCATCCTTATTTCCGATCTTAAGGATATTACCCAATTGTAATGGTTCATTTATGGTGATTGATTCCTGGAATATTCCATTTACATACAGATCAAGATTTCCAGGGCTGGTATAAATCATCGCGATATGCGCCCAGGTACCTGTTTGATACTCGTTTGACTGACCATCTATATCCAGTCCCAAAGGACTATTGACATAGGGTTCAGTAAAACCACTGATGTCGGTGCTGACCAGGCCTGTAGGGTAAGTTGGAAGGCCTGAGGAGTTGTAGGCAATTACTCCATGATAGGGAGTGTAATTGGAGCCGTCCTGAAATCCACGTGTGATAATGTCATTGAAATCTCCTGCTGTTGGATCAGAGCCACTGTAGTTGACCAGTGCTTCGATCGTAAATTCCGAAAGATTTTCCAGGGTAAGATTTGGAGGGGTAAGCGCATTGGCGTCGAGCAATGAAATGTCCGTATTCACGTCTGTTGACACAAAACCGCCCAGAGGTCCTACATTAGCGGGATTGAATATTGGTAATCTGACATCCTCAAGATCGGCGGCATATCCGTAAGCACTACTGTCCGCATTGGTGAAAAACAGTGCTATATCGGAGGCTACGAAATTATTTGGTACTCCGAAGTCGGATCTTGGTGTCATCGTGGCTTCCCATGCCCCCAGGTTGAAAGTCATCTCCAATTTTATGGTATCTGACCATTCTCCGGTTCCTTCATTCTCCGGGGTTATCAATCCGGCATGCATAAAAATAGTAGATGCGGTATCCATTTCACCTGCTGGATAGGACAATTCGGTAAAATATTGTATCGTGACTGTCTCATCGAGCGTAGAGTAAAATGGAATAGATAATGCTGGTATAGGACCCAGGTTAATAGGTGTTACAAACCTGATCGTTTCATTGTACCTGCCAAGGTCATTGCCGGCCGCTACTGCGATATAATATTCCACACCGGGTGTAAGACCTGTAATCGTGTAAGAGGTTTCATTCTGTGCCAGGTTAACCTCACCCGATTCAATAGGTTCCTGATCATCCCAATAGACCGAATAGAAGGTTTCCAGCGGACCATCTGTCCAGGAGAGTTCAATTGATCCCGGTCCGATGACTTTGGCTACCAGGTTTTGCGGGGCCTGAGGGGTTGGCGGGTAGGAGTTGTAAAGGTTCAGTACTTCCGCGGCCGTGAGTCCGTAATTGAAGATCTTGATCTCGTCCAGCACACCGTCCAGATGCTCGCCATAGGTACCAGTATTGGCAAAAAACCGATCCGCACCAATTGAAATGGCATCAATATTTGCCATCAGTGCGCTCGTTGCCGTTAATGGACCGAGTTCCTCACCATCGACATATGCATTTACATTAGTACCATCCCATGTGGCCACAACGTGGTGCCATCCGTCAGTGGGCGTGCCGAATGTGAAATTTTCAGTTATGTTACCGTCATCAAAGTAGAGAAAGTAACTGTTGTCAGCATGCCCCAGTTGAAGGATGGTACTGCCGGATTCAAGGGCCATGATATTCTGATAGACCCCGGCAGCATTGGGATTGGTAAGATAGACCCAGGCGGAAAGGGTAACTCCGTCAAATTGCTGGGTTTCTGAAAAATTGTAACCTACATAGGTCTCAGCACCATCGAAATAGTAGGCCCT
The DNA here is from genome assembly GCA_965243485.1 of Cyclobacteriaceae bacterium. Taxonomy (GTDB): domain Bacteria; phylum Bacteroidota; class Bacteroidia; order Cytophagales; family Cyclobacteriaceae; genus UBA7330. The sequence goes on from CBDEVP010000001.1 coordinate 1,914,948, forward strand.
GTCTGACAGTCCCGCCACGTCGGGATGTAATTGCAGCGTACCAGCAGAAAATGCATCATATTCATTACCGGAAGCGTCTGTAAGGTCACCATCCAGCGGATAATGAGCGACCAGCCCGGGGTTTGCCGAAGAGGCAATACGGCTCACCATCGATCCAGCATTCAATTCATAGTTTGAAGAGGTTGATGGGCCACCGATGATCTCTCCGACAGTTCCGCTGAGTTGGAAAGTTCCGCTGGATGAGGTGCCGTAGCCATTGTTGATCACTCCGGATCTTAGTTCAATAGTTTGTGAGAATGATAATTCACAAAAAAAGAATAAGGGAGTTATTAGCAGCGATATTTTTAAAATCTTCATTTATTATCCGATTTGTATCTTATCATTCAACATTCAATTCGTAGGAGACCGAGGCTGAGTAGTAAAAAAACAGTGAAGCACCTGACCTCCAGGGAAGTCGAATGGCATAGCTGTAATTGTAATTGTTGACAATTCCGTATATGGGATCAATCGTGGTGGTTGACAGCACCTGACCGGCATTGTCGGTACTGGTACTGGTTGTTGCGATGAGTCTTTCTTCCTGATTGGAGGTGCCGGAAGCGATCAGCTCGGCGTATGCAGAATAGGAAGCGTTGCTGTCGTAAACTCGTAGCCTTACTTCAGTAATTCTGGCGCCGTGCGGCAACGAAATAGGGGCGGTGACCCACACTAGATCCCCAATTGTTCCTCCGGCGACAGTTCGATAGAACCCGGAGGGGCTTGCACCAGTGATATAGTAAGTGTTGGTTGGATTATAGGATATGGTGAAGCCACTTGAATGAACGGAAGCGTAACTAACCTTTGGACTATTATAGGCGAAAACATCAGCCTTCACCGTATCAGTCGCTGCGATATCTCCTGTCACACTTAGTCTTTCCGGGGGATTTGTATTCCCCACGCCTACATTTCCGGTTGATGTGATTGTCAATCTGTCACCACTATTATAGAATTTCAGCTTATTGCCGTCGTTTCCATCCAGATAAGAGTAAACTGAAGTATTTCCATTCTGATAACCATAATAGGGGCGGCCTGTGGTAGAAGAACTGGTGATCCACATACCACCGAAGCCTGTTCCTTTGTCATCATAATTCAATTCCAGCACGGTGGCTACCCCGGATGAAATAGGGGAGCCGATGGTCAGGACCCCCGTCTGGCTTAGAAACATCCTTTCAACAGCATTTGTATAAAATGAAAGGGTTCCGTCGGTGAGTACATCAAAACCTGTATCGTTGTCGTCAATGGCCAGATCGATCCCACCCGGGGCAAAAGGATAGTTCTGAGTGCTGGTGTCACCCGCTATATAGGAGTAACCTACTTTTGGTATCATCGTATAGGGAGTGACATAGTTCGTCGTATTGGACGAATTCATACTATATGGTGTACTCGATAATTCAATCCGGTTCCCCAATGTCTCACCAGCTACTGTGATCTCCAACCAGACCGGGCGATCAAATAATTCCCAATTTAGAGGCTCGACAGCTCCAAGTTTCACATTAAATATCCCGTTGATAACAGTGACTGTCTGCGTCTCTGTCCATCCATTGATACCATCGACCGCTGCATCAAAAAGGCCGAAGTTGATGGTGTAATCACCGTCCGCTATTGGGATGGTTGTTCCTGGTTCAGTGAGGTTCCCCTGGAAATTGATGGTTGTAGGCAGCTGAGCCCACAGGGTGATCGTGCTAAAAAAGGCTAGAGTAAAAAGGCTTGAAATTTTCATCGGTGTTTCTGTCAATTCGATAATTAAATTATTTCCTTGATTCTATGGAAAATCCGGCGGCTCAGGCAGTCCGCCTGGTTCATCCGGTTCGTCCTCTCCACCCAATAAAAAGTAGGCAGCTGCACCGCCTCCAAGTACCACCGGTGCAGCAATCCATAGTATAGGGCTGCCACCGCTCACTTTGATTTGTGTTTCTCCGTACGCTTCCCGGTTATTGGATGGCGTCACGCGGAGGGTGTATATTCCTGAATCAATGTCTTTATCAAGCTGACGTGTCATGGAGGTTCCGTTTTCCTCCGCCAGAGTAATGGCCCGGTCAATGTTGTCGATCAATTCTACCCTGTAAGGGCCATTGGTATTGTATCCTGACCAGGAGGCCGTAATTGTTTTACCTTTTTTTACTTTGTTGTCTGCCCGTACGACCAGCGGGAATACACTGGCTTCTATCTCAACCTTAAGTTGTAGCTCCGTACCGGTCCCTCCCAGATCCGAGGGTTTCAGGTTGAAGATGACCGGTTCGCCGGGAGCCACATCGCTCCTGGTAACAGAAAGCGGTTTGAATTCACCTCCATTTAGGGAGCTGAAGAGCTTGATGTTGTATCTTTCCCGGGGAGAATTCTTTTGTGCAATGCGCATCCGTAGGTATACATCCCCATTGTCCAGCTGTTTGAAGTCACCTTCTCCCTGATTGATGATAATGGATTGCGAAAAAACCGGAGAAAGAGAGCATGCAATTAATAGGTAGGCTAGTAAATGTCTCAACATAGGCGATTTAGTTCAGGGCGACACTTCTATTAAAGATAGGGACACAAGATAAATAAAAATGGTCTAAATACATTTGAAATGTTAAAGTATTTATTAAAATAATAACATGATCACTCCTTTTTATCAGAATCATGGTCCAGGGACTGTATAAGTGATTCTGGTCACATAAATCACGAGGTTTGACGGGTTATTATCATAGGTGTTGAATCTCATGGTATAGGCAAATAACTCATTATTAACAGGTATTGACAGCCCTGTTGCAGACAATTCAGCAAATCCCAGGTTGCCAGATGAAGTATTGGAAGTAGCAACCGCCACAGGTGTTGAAATAGAACCCATGGATTGCCGCATCAATTGAACATTTAAGTTGTTCGTTGCATCTCCATCAAAAATGCCTGCCTTAAATCCTGTGATGATAGCTCCATCAGGAAGATGGACCGGTGCAACCATTGAAACCGCTACACCAGTAGTACCTCCGCCCACTGCATTATAAATACCATTGGCGGGTATATACTCATACAATGTGGCTGATGGAGAAGCTACGACATAATCATTGGGTGGGATGGAGTAATATTGGGTCTTAGGGGTATTGTATTCAAACGCATTCGCCTTGATGGTAGCACTTGATGCTATGTTTCCTGAGACACTTAATTTTTCGACAGGGTTCGTAGTTCCGATCCCGACGCTTCCGCTGAAGTAATTTCTGTCTTCACCTTCAGCATAAAAGCCATATTTCGTCCCGGTAGTGGTACCGAAATGTGAGGAATAAAAGCCGTAGGAGGTCGATGCACCGCTATTAAACATGTCCATAAAGTATCCATATTTTACATTGGTGGAGGCTCCTCCGATGTAATTGTAAATACCCATGGCCAGACTTGGGCCACTGTACTGGTTTTCCACATACATTGACCAGTTATTTTCATCTGAGTTGCTCCCTTGCGTGAGCAGGGTAAATTTAAATCTGCTGTCCGGGCTAAATCCAAGATTAAAATGACCTAAAGGATCCAGTACGGCTTGCTCCACCCCATTGGTATAAAAGGAGAGTGTGCCGTCTGCCGGTACTTCGATCCCGGTGTCTTCATCATCTATGGCCAGGTCCACTGTCGGCGTGGTACCTCCCACACTCTGATTTCCGCCTATGTAAGAATTGCCGGTGTTCGGAATATAGCTTTCCCCTAAGATGCCCCTGGCCATCTGACTGTAGGGTGAGGTTGACATTTCGATCCGAGGGGTCATGATTTCGCTATTCACTACAATCTCGAGCCAGGTAGAGCCGGTAAATATTTCCGGATCAAGTCCGTTTACAGACCCAAGCTGAACATTAAAAATGCCGTTAGTAACCGATACATTTGTTTGACTTTCTGTCCAAAGCAGGGTACCCTCAACATCTGCATCATATAAGGAGAAATCCATTGGATATTCGCCGTTATCGATGGGAATGGTGGTGCCGGGTTGGGTCAGGTAACCCTGGAAACTGATCCGCTGTGGGATCTGAGCCATCACTGAAGAGGCGATCAGGCAAGTGAATAGAATCAGGCAGGCGTTTCTTTTCATTGAAGTTAAGGATGAAATGTTTTTATGGTTTTATTTTGGAAAAATACATTTAAATCTTTGTAAGTCTCACTGAAAGGAGGAACTTTCTGATTTCGGCAACTCAATCGAAGCAAAAGGACTGGAGTGGACATGCTTTCAGGTGGCGACAAAGTTTTTGATAAAAACGGCACTCAATATAGACAATACTGAGCTAAAACAATTTAAAATGTTACAAAAAATTGTTGAAATAATAACATTGTTGGTTTTGGAGTCAAAGGCGAAGACTTTTATCAGTCCAGCCTTTTGATCCGATAAGCTACTCTCGCGTTATATAACACCATGACTGATGGGGCATTGTCACGTGTTTCAAATCTGATACCGTAAGCATTGTTTTGGTTATTCACTATTTCAGAAAATGCAGGAGAGACAAGTTGCGTAGAGAAAGGCGTGCCTGATGTAGAAACGCTTGAGACAACCTGCGGTGTATTGGCGGTAGTCACACTTTTTCGAATAAGCGAAACGGTGATATCATACGTTGCTTCACCATCGTAAACATTTGCGGTGAAACCAATGATTTCTGCACCCTGAGGAAGATTTATTTGTCCGAACATATACGCAATGGCTCCGGTTCCTCCTGTCACTGCCCGGTAAATTTGATTAATGGCTTCTATGTGCGTTACGCCGGCATTCGTAGATGATACGGAGAATGCCTGCGGGAGCATGGAGTAGTATCTTATCTCCGAGCTATTGTAAGCAAAAACATCAGCTTTTATTGAGTCACTCGACTGGATATCTCCTACCACACTCAACCTTTCCTGAGGTGTACTGGTTCCAATCCCCACGTTCACATTATTTCCGAGTACCAGGCTGTTGCTTTGCGAAACCACCGCCCCGGCACCAATAGCAGTAGCATTGTTTAGTGTTCCGGTGCTTACTTCAGCACCTCTCCCTATTGTCGTATTATTGGTACCTGAAACATTATTGTGCATGGCAAAGTCTCCAACAGCAACATTCCCGGTTCCACTGACATTGTCGTTGAGGGATTCATTCCCTATGGCGATGTTTTGATTTCCAATGGTATTATTCCGCATGGCATTTATTCCCATACTCATGTTGGCATTGCCCGATACATTCACACCTAAAGAATTATTGCCTAGCGCTATGTTGGATTGTCCTGTTTCATTCAGTGCAAGTGTATTTGGTCCAACGGCCACATTTGCATATCCGGTGGTAGTTGATGCCATTGATGCAAATCCAATGGCTATGTTTCCAGAAATCGTTGTTCCGCTGGATAAAGCACCCTGACCGATCGCTATGTTTCCATTTCCATCGACATTATTTAGAAGCGCTGCCGATCCCATTGCTATATTTTGAATACCTGTAGTATTGGAATTAAGCGCAAACCCTCCAATTGCGATATTTTCCGAACCTGTGGTATTGGATTCCAGAGAGGCAAAGCCAAGTGCAGTATTAGAATTCCCTATTGTATTAGCTAAAAGTGCATAAGTACCCACACCTGTATTGTTGCTTGCATTGTTGTTGATCAGCGCATCATATCCTACGGCCACATTGTAACTGCCATCACCACCATTGGAGGACAGCGCCCCTGATCCTACTGCGGTATTTCCGATGCCACCGATTATACCTACCATAGATTTCGAGCCTATGGCTGTGTTGTCCCGACCTGTAGTATTGCCAATGAGCGCATCCCTACCGACAGCTACATTTTCTGAACCATCAGTATTGTTCTCCAAAGCAAATGCACCAATAGCCAGATTGTCTGAGCTTGTGCTGTTTGTATTCAGGGCATTGTAGCCGATGGCAATGTTTGTGACTCCCGTTGTGTTGTTTTGCAGCGCATAAGACCCGACAGCCACATTCTGCGAACCGCCATTGTTTGATTGCAGCGCAGAATTCCCAAATGCCTGGTTGAAAAATCCGCTACCTTGCTCTTGGGCAAATGATAAGTAACCCAGGGCAGTATTGGTCTGATCGGCAATCCCTGCCTTTTGATCCGCCACCCGGAAAATGATACTGTCTGTTCCTACCACAGCTTTTGATGCCTGGGCAAAAGGCACAGTGTTTAAAACTATGCGTGGTGAAAGCGTCTCCCCATTGATGGTGATCTGCAGGAAAAGCGGCTGATAGAAATCTGATATTTCCAGGGGTGTCACCGAACCCAACTGGACATTGATCAATCCATTGTTTACCTGTACGGTGGGTTGAGTTTCACTCCACATGAGTGTATTCACGTCATCATACAAAGCAAAATCAATACCGTAAGAACCGTCAGTAACCGGAACATCAGAACCCGGAGCAGTAAGTGTACCCTGGAAGCTGATGGTATTGGGCGTCTGGGCAAGGGTGGCGGTCGCCGCAAAAAGCAAGGAAAGTAGAAAAAGATTTCTTCTCATGTTCATTCACATTTCAGGCAAAAAAGATGACGGTAAAAATAAGTTATTCAACGGTTAGACTATCTTCGCGATTCAATTCACAAAGTAATATATCTAAAAAAATCAAATCATGACAACTGATCAGTTGAAAGACTTGAAGGCTCGCGTCTCGGCCTTGAGGAGGTATCTTTGACTACGATGCCAGAAAGAAAGAGCTTGATGATCTTGAATTAGTCACTGTGCAGCCGGATTTCTGGAATGATTCGGAGAAGGCTGAAACGACCATGAAGACCATACGCGGCATCAAAGGGTGGACCGAACAATTTGAAGAGGTGAGCGCCCAGATAGATGACCTTGAGACACTTTACGAGTTTTTACAGGAAGGAGAGGGTACCGAAGCAGAGGTAGATACTGCTTATGAAAAAGCAGTGACAGCCGTAGAAGAGCTGGAGTTCAAAAAAATGCTCTCAGGAGAGGAAGATCAGCTTTCAGCCATGCTGCAGATCACCCCGGGAGCCGGAGGTACCGAGAGCAATGACTGGGCCTCCATTCTTATGCGGATGTATATCATGTGGGGCGAGGCCAATGGCTATAAGGTGCGGGAAGTAGACTATCAGGCTGGTGATGTCGCAGGAGTGAAATCCGTGACGCTTGAATTTGATGGTCCACTGGCCTACGGCTATCTGAAATCTGAGAATGGGGTTCATCGCCTGGTGAGAATTTCCCCTTTTGACAGTGGCGGCCGGCGGCATACCTCATTTGCATCTGTGTATGTCTACCCGGTCGTGGATGACAGCATTGAGATTGATATCAATCCGGCTGATGTGGAATTACATACTTCCCGATCAGGTGGCGCCGGTGGACAGAACGTCAACAAGGTGGAGACCAAAGTGCAGCTAACCCATAAGCCTACTGGAATAGTGGTGGTCTGCCAGGTGGAGCGTTCGCAGCATGCGAATCGGGAGCGGGCCATGCAGATGCTGAAATCCCAATTGTACCAGATCGAGGTGGAAAAGCGCAATGCAGAACGTGATAAGATCGAATCCGGAAAGATGAAAATCGACTTTGGCTCACAGATCAGGAATTATGTGCTGCATCCTTATAAGCTGGTAAAAGATGCCAGAACAGGATATGAGCGGACCGACGTTCAGAATGTACTGGATGGGGATATCAATGATTTTATTAAGACGTTTTTGCTTCACCAACAGGAGTGAGGTTGTGCAGGAGGCAGAAGGCAGGAAGTAGTAGGCAGTAGGCAGTAGGCAGTAGACAGTAAGCAGTAAGCTGGATGAAGAAGGAAGCAGTACTTGTAAGAAATTATGAACTTATTTACCAGGTATAGCAAGGGGTTTTGGCTGCTTTGTTTGAGCTCATTCCTGTTTTTTTCCTCCTTTACCATGGTGCTACCGGAGCTTCCTGATTACCTGGCGGGAATGGGAGGCGAGGAATACATTGGGCTGATCATTTCTCTTTTTACCTTAACAGCGGGGATTTCAAGACCTTTCAGCGGAAAGCTCACCGACCGGTGGGGACGTATACCTGTAATGGTTTTTGGAGCAGTAGTAAGTGGGGTGGCAGCTTTACTTTATCCGATACTTACAACCATTGCAGGATTCTTTTTGGTACGGCTATTCCATGGATTTTCAGCAGGATTTAAACCCACAGCGACCTCGGCTTATATCGCGGATATTGTAGATCCTAAAAAGAGGGGGGAAGCGCTGGGGATCAGCAGCTTCTTCGGAACCACTGGAATGGCAGCAGGGCCTGCTATCGGATCAACCATTTACCTGGAATTCGGGATTAATAATCTTTTTTACCTGAGTTGCTTTTTTGCGATGCTCTCTGTGGCGATTCTGGCCGGCATGAAAGAAACGCTCCACGAAAGGGAAAGATTTAAATTTTCTTTACTTAGGATCAACCGCTCAGACATTTTTGAACCGGCGGTTTTTGTTCCTTCCATTGTCATGATCCTGACTTGCTTTTCCTTTGGCACGGTATTGACACTATCACCCGATTTCAGCACTTTTCTTGGTATCGAGAACAAGGGATTGTTCTTTTCAGTATTCACGGGTTCGTCGCTGATCGTAAGGGTCATCGGAGGAAGATTGTCAGATCGGTTTGGCCGTGAGCGTATCCTTTGGTTCAGTACCATGATCCTGTTTATTAGCATGATGGTCATTGGTACAGCGCTTACTACTCCTCAGTTCTTTGTAGGGGCTTTTCTTTTTGGCATCGGCTATGGTCTGAATTCACCCACCATCTTTGCGTGGACCATCGATTTGAGTCCAGGGAAGGGAAGAGGTAAAGGTATTTCCACGCTTTTTATTTTCCTTGAGGTTGGGATCGGACTGGGCGCCCTGATCTCCGGAACCGCTTACCAGGGTGAGAGTGGAAGGTTCCCTCTTATTTTTATTGTTGCAGGTTTATTTTCTCTCGTTGCCTTTGTTTTTCTGATGAGCAGAAGAAATAAACAACGGCAATATGCATGAGATCATCTTTGTGCCTTATATGTTGCTCCGGACATTCAGTTTGCCATCGATATACCCTGAACATAACTGCCCGGTTATTTGCTGGTATAATATTATTAAGTACTCCGGCTATTCTTTGTAATTGAAGCTTACCGTACCGAGTGCCACATCTACATTGAATGTTAACAGGTTTTCAGCGTGAGCAGAGTATGCCATGTTGACGTAAACGTTTTTCTCAACCTGTTCGAATCCCTCAGGTAATCGGGCTCCACACAATGGAGAATCTTTAAGGGAGATGATGATAGGTACATCTTTGTTTGGGATGATTATATCAAGGTTTCCTGCACCGACGGAGGCTTTGACGTGACATGGATGTGCTATGGCCTTCTCAAGATCCAGTACGGCACTGCCAAACCCGATATTGGCAATAATATGTCTGGCATTAGCGAGCTCAAGGTGCTTTGAGGTAAAAGAGCCCATATCTACCTGGACTTTGAAAGTATCCATCTCGATCTTATTAGGACGAGCGTAGTTGTAATTGACATTTATATCAGCTGTGCCTGACCTGAGGAAAAATTTATTGATGGATGCGCCGCTAAGATCAATATTGGCATTACCGATTCCATAATTAAGGTCGAGGTTATAGATTTTTTCGTCATCCAGATGGATCTTCCAGAAATTATTCTCTTCATTTCCCGATCTCATCATGGCAAATACCAATCCATCACTAAAGCTGGAAGACCGGTATTCCTCCAGGTCCAGGTCTACTTTACAGGTGTTTTTTTCTATGCGGAATTTAAAGGAAGGATTGATCTTCTCCAGGTCGGGATTACCATAAATGACCAGGGGACTTTCCTCCAGCCCTGGTGAAGATTTCAGCAGGCAATTTCCCGAAGCACCATGCAGCGAAAAATCCACTGTATCATAAGGCACATTCTCGTTTATCGAATAGAATTTCTTAACCTGCCCCCAAACAACTGAAATGATCAGCACCGAAGCGACTGATAAAACCATTCTTAACATGGTTTAAAATACGAAAAAACACGATTGAGGTTACCTAAATGTTAAGCCCCAAAGAACTCCCGCATATTTTCAAAGAAGCCTTTTTCGGTTTTAGATGGTTTCGGTTCAAAATTTTCCGAATCTCGCAGACTTTCCAGGATATTTGTTTCCTCTTTGGTCAGGGTTTTCGGTGTCCACACATTGACGTGGATCAGCTGGTCACCCACGCCATATCCGTCTACATCCCTGATGCCTTTTCCTCTGAGTCTGAGTATCTTACCGCTTTGGGTCCCTGAATCGATCTTAATTTTCGCTTTTCCGCTGATGGTTGGCACTTCTACTGTCGTACCAAGAGCTGCATCGATAAAGCTGATGAACAATTCATAGATCACATTGTTGCCATCCCTTTTCAGCTGCTCATCTTCCGTTTCCTCAACGACAATCAAAAGGTCGCCGGGCACTCCGCCTGGTACTTCATTCCCTTTACCGGACATAGACAACTGCATGCCCTCAGCCACACCTTGCGGGATCTTAATGGAAATGATCTCTTCTTTTCGGCTCATACCCATGCTGTCTGTGCCGCTACCTCTTTTATCTACCGTCTGGCCGGCTCCTCCACAGGCAGGACAGGTGGTGGTAGAGACCATCTGACCGAGCATGGTATTCATGACCTTTCGTACCTGTCCGGTACCATTGCAGGTGGAGCAATTCTTGAAGGTGGTATCCGGGTCTACTACCAGTCTATTGACCTTGATCTTTTTTTCTACGCCCTCGGCAATCTCCCGGAGTGTAAGTTTCAGTTTGATCCTGAGGTTGGTACCTTTTCTGGTCCTTCTTCCACCGCTCCGGCCACCGCCGAAGAAACTGTCGAAAGGGCTGCCTCCTCCGCTGCCGAAGATATCTCCAAACTGGCTGAAGATATCCTCCATATTCATTCCTCCGCCGCTGAATCCTCCGGATCCACCTAATCCCTGGTGACCAAACTGATCATAGCGTTGTCTTTTTTCATCATTGCTGAGCACCTCATAGGCTTCCGCCGCTTCTTTGAATTTATCCTCAGCTTCTTTGTCGTCCGGATTTTTGTCAGGATGGTATTTGATGGCCATCTTTCGATAGGCCTTTTTGATCTCATCCTTTGAGGCAGATTTAGTTACCCCCAGCACATCGTAATAATCTCTTTTTGCCATTATGCTTTAGCCCCGGTTACCACTTTTGCAAATCTTACGACCTTATCGTTCAGGGTGTAGCCATTTTCTATGACATCGACTACTTTACCTTCCAGCTTTTTTCCTGCCGGAGTTTGTGTAATAGCTTCCTGGAATTCAGGGTCGAATCTATCTCCTTTTTTAATGTCTAATTTTTTGAGTCCTTTCTGGTCAAGGATCTTTCTGAATTTGTGCTGGATAATTTCCAGCCCTTCTTTGGCGGCATCGGACTCTTTTTCTGATTTATTTTCCAACGACTTGAAAGCTCTTTCGAAATCATCCAAAACCGGAAGCAAGTCAACGATTAGATCTTTGGTCGCAGAACCAATCAGATCGATCCTTTCTTTGGCTGTCCTACGACGGAAGTTTTCAAATTCAGAATAAAGCCTCAGGTATTTATCCCTGGATTCTTCCAATTCTGCCTTCAATTGTTCCTTTTCATCTATTTCCGTTTCTTCTTCCAGGCTTTCCTCGTCTGAGGAGTCCTTTTGGGCCTCAGCCTGATCTACAGCATCTTCTTTTTCCTGTTCTTCCTTTTTGCTTTCGATGTTTTCTTCCACTTTTTCGTTTTGCATCTCTGGTCAAACTTTTAACTGTTTTAACTCGTCAATTTCTTTGCCAAACCCAGGGAAGCTGACAAGATGACAGATTCAAGGTGCTTATCCTGATCAACATTGTGCGAAATATGGCTTAATTCCGGTTCACTGCCTCCCAGATCTTATCCTTCAATTCCACCAGTCCTTTTTTAGAAATACTCGATATGAACACGTGTGGAATTCCTTTGATCTCTTTTTCCATCTCTTTTTGTAATTCATCATCAAGAAGATCTGCTTTTGTAATGGCTAACAATCGCTGTTTATCCATGAGTTCCGGGTTATGCTCTTTAAGCTCCTTTAATAGTATCTCATACTCCTTCATGATATCGCCGGTATCGCATGGTACCATAAACAACAAAACCGAATTCCTTTCAATATGTCTTAAAAATCTAAGGCCAAGACCCCTGCCTTCCGAGGCGCCTTCAATGATGCCGGGGATGTCGGCCACTACAAACGATCTGTCGTCCCGGTAGAGAACCACTCCAAGGTTTGGTGTGAGTGTGGTAAATGGATAATCTCCGATTTCAGGTTTTGCCGCTGAAATGACTGAGAGAAAGGTGGACTTACCGGCATTCGGAAAACCAACAAGCCCAACGTCCGCAAGCATTTTCAATTCGAGAATGATCCATTTTTCTTCTCCGGGTATGCCGGGCTGAGCATATCTTGGCGCCTGCTGTGTGGAAGATTTAAAATGCACATTACCCAGACCACCCCGGCCACCGGTCAGCAGGATCTCGGATTGTCCATCTTCAAGGATCTCTATGAGCTGCTCCCCGGATTCTTCATCCCTGGCAATCGTACCGATGGGTACCTCCAGGATGGTGTCTTCTCCATTGGCACCTGTACGCATCTGGCCCTCGCCCGGACCGCCATTTTTGGCGCTGATGTGCTTCCTGTATTTGAGGTGAAGAAGGGTCCATAGCTGGGCATTCCCCCTAAGGATGACATGGCCTCCCCTGCCGCCATCTCCACCATCAGGGCCGCCCTTCGGCACATATTTTTCTCTCCTGAAATGGGATGATCCGGCTCCGCCATTGCCGGACTTCGCATAGAATTTTACATAATCAATGAAATTTGATTCCATTATTTGTAGCGATCTACCACGCTGCAGATCTCATCAAAGATCCCATCAATGGTGCCGACACCATGTATGCCGTGGAACTTTGACTGCTCCTGGTAATATTTGGCTACCGGGGTGGTCTCCTTCTGGTATACCTGTATGCGGTGAGCGATCTTATCATCGTCCTGGTCATCTACCCTGCCGGAGGTCTTTGCTCTTTCCTTGATCCTTTTTCTCAATTCATCTTCAGGTACTTCCAGCGAAACCATCAGAGAGATCGATAGCTCGTGGTCTTTTAGCATTTTATCCAGAGACGTTGCCTGTGCGACTGTCCGTGGAAACCCATCGAAAATAAAGCCATGCCCTTTCAGGTGATCCTTGATCTTATCTTCCACCATCCCGATCACCACTTCATCAGGTACAAGGTTTCCTTTGTCCATGTATTGCTGTGCCAGCTTTCCAAGGTCTGTACCTTCGCTCAGGTGTTTTCTGAAGAGATCACCGGTGGATATATGGGTCAACTTGTATTTTTTGATCAGGTTTTCACTTTGAGTGCCCTTACCAGCACCCGGAGGACCAAATAAAACGATATTTAACATGTTGTGTGAATTTGGTTTAAATATACAAAAGTCATTTTCTGCGGTGGTCTGCCCAATGCTAAAGTCTTGGTATGAGATAATTGTACATGTCGATCATGGCCTGAACGTCCGCAATGTGTACTTTCTCTTTGGGCGAATGTGTATTTGATTCCGGAGCTCCGATAAAACACCAGTCCACCGGATATGGGGATTGGTGGATCTCCCGGCCATCGCTGGAGCCTGCTCCCTCCACTTCCAATTGAAAAGGTACTCCCGAATCCCCGGTGATAGCCAATATGCTATCGATAAATTTCTTTCTTGGGATATTACGGTCCCTCAGAGAAACTACCACCCCGTCACCGTGATCTACCCCATCCGTCACCCAAGTGATGTCTGAGATCAGGGCCTGCCTGATCTGATATTTTTCGTAAAGAATTTTAATCAGCGGAGGCACGCTGCCACCCCCATGTTCTTCATAGCAACTAAATACTATCGCCACATCATTGACAGTTTCAGCCACTTTTAAAGCACTGTACATCCCCAGCCGGTTATCTAGAAACGTTCCTTCAATGAAATCATTACTTTCTTTGAGTGTGGGTTTAAATATGAGCGTGGTCCCTCTGTCAACCGCTCTTGGGAAATCGTGAAATAACCGGTTCTCATCATCCACCTTCAGCTTACATTCAATCGGCCCGAGTGAGTCTTCTCCTGTAAGAACGATCCCGTTCTCTGCATGTGGGCCCCCGATAGCAACCAGCTGATTTTCGTACCTGGTAGTAAAACCAACAGAATCCATATGAGCAAAGATGGCGGTCCTGGGCTTGCCAAATATCAGGATCAGTGAGTCGTGGATCTCATCTCCGGCGATGAGTTTGGGTTTTGTTGCCCAATGCTTCGATTCCTCTTTTACATATTGAAGGAGGAATTCTTTCATCCGGAACTCGCTGCCCGACGGAGCATGAATATTGATCAACTGCTTGAGAAGTTTCATCTGCTTGAATGGATTTGTTGGTCAGATGTATATCCGGGTATACAAATAATCATTTTCGCGTATGCTTTTCTTTCATAATGTCCGGTTTCCTCTCAATTTTTGTCTGTTCATCACCTATGGGCGGTAGATATTTAAAAAGGAAGCAAAGTTAACTTCTGTATGCCTACCTAATCCTGAGAATTACGTATAATTATTCCGATTTATGGCTGAAATCATTAAATATTTATCAGTCTATGCGCTATCCGGATTCAAATTCATCTTTGGTCCGGCCATGGGAGCGGCATATGGGTTTTCCATTTTTGTGACTGGCGTACTGACTACACTGGGCATGATGTCCACAGTCTATATCATTAGCTATTTTGGCCCCCAAATCCGGGGAATTATCGGAAAAATCACAGGAAAGCGGAAGAAGGAAAATAACTTCACCCCCGGCAGAAGGCGGTTTGTAAAGATCTGGAGAAAATATGGGATCCAGGGAATTGCCTTTCTAACCCCGCTATTACTTACTCCGCCAGGTGGCGCTTTTTTTGCCAATGCCATGGGGGTTCAAAGAAATGAGATATTTAAGTGGATGTGGATATTCGGCACATTCTGGGCCTTTGTCCTTTCTGCTATGGTGAGGTATGCCACCGAGTTTTTTAAGGATCTCAACATTCTCTAGTTAAAAAAACCAGCCTTTCAAACTTACCATCCTGTGGATAGTTATTTTTGCAGCTATGCAAATCAAGAATGATCTCGTGCTGAGAGCGGCAAGAGGAGAACAGGTAGAAAGGACCCCGGTCTGGCTGATGCGGCAGGCTGGCAGGATCCTCAAAGAGTACCGGGATGTCAGAAATCGCTTAAGCGGATTTAAAGAGCTGGTGGAAACACCCGAGCTGGCGGCGGAAGTAACCATGCAGCCGGTGGATATCCTGGGTGTGGACGCTGCCATCATCTTTTCTGATATTCTTGTTATTCCGGAAGCCATGGGCCTTAAATATGAGATGATTGAAAAAAAGGGACCCTTTTTTCCTTCAACCATCCAATCAACAAGAGATATTGACAGATTAAAGGTTTCAGAAGCTGATGATCTCAGCTATACGCTTGATGCCATTGCCATCACAAAAAAAGCGTTGAACAACAGCGTCCCGCTCATAGGATTTGCAGGAGCTCCATGGACCATTTTTTCTTATATGGTAGAAGGCCATGGAAGTAAGACCTTCTCCAGGGCAAGAAGAATGCTATACCAGGAACCTATGGTATCTCATCTGTTGCTACAGAAGATCACGGATAGTACCATCAATTATTTAAAAGGGCAGATTGCTGCCGGTGCGGACATGGTCCAGATCTTTGATTCATGGGCTGGGATGTTGCCACGTGAACATTACCGGGAATATTCACTCAGGTATATTCAGCAGATCTGCGATGCGATCACTGAAGTACCTGTGACTGTCTTTGCCAAAGGTGCTTTTTTCGCTTTCGAAGATATGAATGAGTTGGCCTGCAGGACGATCGGATTAGACTGGAACATGAGTATTGAGGAGGCCAAAAGGGTATTTCCCCACAAAACTTTACAGGGGAATCTCGACCCTTGCGTGCTTTATGCCACACCTGAGAAAATTGAAGAGGAGACCCAAAAAATGCTGGGCAGGTTCAATGGCCATCCCCACATCGCCAATCTGGGCCACGGGGTATATCCCGACACCCCTCCTGAAAATGTAAAATATTTTGTAGATACGGTCAAAAGTGCCAGGCTTATTCCCAGCCGTTGAATTAGAGATACTGCTTCAGGATGTTATTGTCAGCAGCTTCCGTCAATAGGCGCTGAGGGTCTATAGGTACTACTCCCTGATACTCACAGACAATCCCTCCTCCTAAATTTGCCAGTTCGGAAATAAATGAAAGAGGCAGATCCAGGGCGAGTGCCATAGATGCGATACTGATCACCGTGTCACCGGCTCCCGAAACATCGGCAATAGACCTCAGGTGCGCAGGATGACGGCCATTTTCTTTGTCGGAATAATAATATACTCCATGTTCGGATAGCGTGATCAATGCCTGCTCAAATTGCAGGGTATTTTTTAGTTTTTTCACGGCATGCTCTACCTCCTCAGTGGATTTGGGATCAATATCCACCCCCAAACCTTCCCGCAATTCTTTTAGGTTAGGCTTGAAGAGCGTGCATGATCTGTAATGATTAAAATTTTTCTTCTTGGGGTCTACTGATGTGGGAATGTTCAGTTTTCTGGCCTCATTGACTACCTCAGAGATGATCTTTTCGTTGATCACTCCCTTGTCGTAATCTTCAAAGATCACGAGGTCACATTCCGGCAGCAGGGTCTTTAATTTTGCGAGAAAGAACATTTCATCCTCCTCAGACAGGTTATTTTCAATTTCTGAGTCGATCCGGAGCAGGTGCTGGGAGGAAGACATCACCCGGTTTTTTACAGTGGTTATGCGTTCTTCGCTTTCCAGGATCCCGTCACGGCTCAGGTTCTGGGATTGCAGGAGCTCCAGAAAAACTGCCGCATCATTATCCGCCCCAATGACCGAGCAAAGGATCGGGGTGGCACCTAAAGCCTGTACATTTAAGGCGACGTTGGCCGCCCCGCCCAGCCTGTTTTCTCTTTTAGTTACGCTCACAACAGGCACTGGTGCCTCAGGAGAGATCCGCTTTACCGCCCCGTAAATGTAGGCGTCAATCATGACGTCTCCGATCACCAACACCTTTAGGTTCCTGAAAGCTTCAAGAACTTCATGAATGTTGTGAAAGCCCATTACTTCAGCTTTGCTAATGCTGTCTTCATGCTTGAGATCGCTGTTTTCAGCTCATCTTCAGAAGCTGCATAGGAGAGGCGGATACATTCCGGATCTCCAAAGGCATCCCCGGTGACAAGCGAAACTTTTGCCTCCTCCAGCAGAAATGTGCAAAGGTCTTCAGCTGAATTGATTAGCAATCCGTTTGCGGATTTTCCAAAAAAATTACTGATGTTCGGGAAAAAGTAGAATGCCCCTCCCGGAAGGTTTACTTCCATGCCGGGGATTTGTTTCAGGAGATCATACACCAGGGTCCTACGATCGTGATAAGCTTTGGCCATTTTCTCCGTACTGTCGGAAGGTGTGGTTAGTGCGGTATAGGCTGCTCTTTGGGCGATGGAGCAGTTTGCTGATGTCAGCTGGCCCTGGATCTTGTTTGCCGCCTTGGCGAGCCATAATGGCGCACCTATGTAGCCTACCCTCCAGCCGGTCATGGCGTAACCCTTACTAAAACCATTCACGGTCACCGTACGATCAAGCATGCCCTCCAGGGTTCCAATGCTCGCATGGTCACCGGTGAAATTGATTTTTTCATAAATCTCATCAGATATGATGATGATATTAGGATGGTCCCTGAGTACCTCGGCCATGGCTTCCAGCTCATCCTTCAGAAAAACAGATCCTGTCGGATTGCAGGGTGATGAGAAGATTACGGCTTTGGTTTTAGGTGTTATCGCATCCCTGAGTTGTTTGGCGTTGGCTTTAAAATCGTCTTCGATACCGCCTTTGATGATCACGGGCTTGCCATCTGCCAGCTCTACCAGGGCCGGATAAGTTACCCAGTACGGAGCATAGATGATCACTTCATCTCCCGGGTCGAGGATAGCCAGAAATACGTTGGCAATGGATTGCTTTGCACCATTAGACAACACGATCTGGTCGGGTGAATATTCTAATCCGTTTTCATCTTTAAATTTCTTTGAAATGGCTTCACGAAGGTCGAGATATCCGTTGACCGGGGGATATGAAAAATAATTGCCGGAATCAATGGCCAGTTTGGCTCCTTCGTTGATGTATTCAGGGGTTTTAAAGTCCGGTTCGCCAAGGCTCAGGCTGATGACGTTGATCCCTTTCTGCTTCAATTCCCTGGCTTTTGCAGCCATGGCCAGGGTAGCAGATTCTTTCATGTTTTTGATTCTTTCTGATCGTAAATCCATCTCTAAGTGTAAAAAATGCGAGGCCAAAATTAATTAAATACAAAGCAGAAGCAAATGAAAATATCCATTACAAGTTTCAGAAAATCCAGGGCAACAAAAAACCCCGCCTCAGGAGAGACGGGGTAAAAAAGTTAAAAAAATACCTTTAACTCGCGCAGAATTCTTTTAATCTCCTGTTTTTACCAGGTTCACGCAGCTTTTGAAGCGCTTTTTCCCGTATCTGTCTGACACGCTCCCGGGTAAGCCCCATGGCATCTCCAATTTCTTCCAAAGTGTATGGATTGTCATAGCCAATCCCGAAACTCATCATGATCACTTCTTTTTCACGTGCTGTGAGTGTAGAAAGCGCTCTCATGGTTTCAACCTTTAATGAATCATTGAAAACGAGGGCACCATCGGTAGGTCCGGTAGTCTCATTTTCCAGTACGTCAAGAAGTGAACCTGATTCATCCTCGCCAAAAGGCGCATCCATAGACATTTGCTTTACCTCAGCGCCCAGGGTGTTTCTCACTTCACTTGGCTTCATATCCAGGATATCCGCCAGCTCTTCTTCGGTAGGTTCACGTTCAAACTGTTGCTCAAGCTCGGCGTAAGCTCTTCTGATTTGGTTGATAGCACCCGATTTGTTCATGGGCAGTCGCACTATTCTTGACTGCTCGGCCAGGGCCTGCATGATCGATTGTCTGATCCACCAAACAGCATAGGAAATGAATTTAAATCCTTTGGTCTCGTCGAATTTCTTGGCAGCTTTTATCAATCCAAGATTTCCTTCATTGATCAGGTCATTTAATGGAAGGCTCCTGTTCTGGTATTGCTTTGCAACAGAAACAACAAATCTCAGGTTAGCCTTTACCAGTTTTTCCAATGCCAGTTCATCACCCTCTCTGATACGCTTAGCCAATTCCACCTCTTCATCCGGAGTGATCATCGGTACGTTACTGACCTCAGTAAAGTATTTTTCAAGTGTGTGACTCTCTCTTCGGTTGGTAATGGATTGCGTAATCTTAAGCTGTCGCATATATTAATTTTGTTTTACTCTTTTCTTTATTAGTCCGTAGCTGATTTTTTAATACCCGGTCGATAAAAATGATTTTAAACCGCGAATTTAGGGTTTAATATAACATCAGTCAATATCTAAATGAAACTTATGCTGTAAAAAATACAACTTCAAGAAGGGAAATTTGGTTTCAGTTGATGATAAATACTTTACAAGTTTCATTAGAAAAACATCAATCTAACGGATTTAATGTCTTTTTTGTTGTAAAAAATACACTTAATCTTGACCTGAATTACTGATTTTTTATGAAAACAGGCCATTGAATGAGTTTAAATTCAAT
The DNA here is from genome assembly GCA_965243485.1 of Cyclobacteriaceae bacterium. GTDB lineage: Bacteria > Bacteroidota > Bacteroidia > Cytophagales > Cyclobacteriaceae > UBA7330. The sequence goes on from CBDEVP010000001.1 coordinate 1,934,585, forward strand.
AATAGCGGGAAAAATTAGACGCTGGTTTATAATTTCGGGCCAAATTGTAGAATTTGGAAATATTTGATTCCTTTCAGTTAACCGGGGAAAATCTTACCTGGGTACTTTTTTGTGCCTTTTGTATCGGGATGTCAAAAACAGGGTTGGCGGGAGCCGGGATGCTGGTGGTCCCTATTATGGCCGGTGTCTTTGGGGCCAAGGAATCTACGGGCATTGTGCTTCCGATGCTGATCATGGCTGATGTGTTCGGAGTGACCTACTACAACCGGCATGCAGAGATTGGTTATCTGGTAAAACTAGCACCAAGTACGATCCTGGGAGTAATCACAGGCATTTGGGTGGGAGATATCATTGACGGAGAACAATTTACTGTTTTGTTAGCCATAGTGATCCTGTTTGGTGTGGCTATTACTATCTGGCAGGAGCTCACCCGCTCAAAGATCATCGTACATAATTTGCTGATCGCTTCCATTGCCGGATTCCTGGGTGGTTTCACCACTATGATCGGGAATGCTGCCGGTCCTGTGATGTCCATCTATTTTCTTTCCATGGGTCTGCCAAAGAATAACTTCATCGGGACTTCGGCCTGGTTTTTCTTTCTGGTAAACGTATTTAAGGTCCCCTTTCACGTCACCATCTGGCATACGATCACGTGGGAAACCTTTAAACTTAACCTTTTCATGCTGCCTCTGATCATGGCTGGTGCCTTTGTCGGGATCAGGGTGGTAAAGCTGATCCCTGAAAAACCTTACCGGGTGTTCATTTTAGTCACCATAATTCTGGCTTCCCTGAAGCTTTTCTTTTGAGGAAGAAAAGTCCAGGATCTGCATGACCTGAAATACAAAAATGCTAGTGTAGCGATAGTTGTTATCAGCTACCAGGGAAGAAACCTGATTGTGCCATAAGGCAAGTAGTCTCCAGTTATTGAGCGACAGGATAGGCCCTAAAGTGATCCGTTCCAGGTCAAAAATTTTGTCCTTGGGATTGGTGTTGCTGTTAAGAAAAAGCTCATTTCTGACCGTAAATCCAAGTTTATTGTCCTTTTCAGCATTTGCAAAATCCATCAATGGGAAGGTGAAGAACAAAGCATACCTAAATCTGAAGTACATGGGTTCAGTCAGGTCAGATTCAATCTTTTTCATGAATCGCTCCTCTATCTGGAATCGGTTGATAATACCTGTTTTTCCCAGGATATGGTTGAAAGAGACTTCCTGAAAGGGCCTGATTTCGTGGCGGAAGCTGCTGGAATTATTGAAAGGCTTGAAATAGCCAATGCCGCTGAGGAACCGCATGTTGCCTGTCAACTGATACCCTAAAGCAGTGCGGAGGTGATACTGAAAACTGTCCCTATACACATCTCTCCACCTGTATGAAGCACTTGAGTGCACGATCCAGTTTGGAGGCAACCGGGTAATATTTACATATTGCACCCATTGCTGGTCATCGTGCTCGAAATGAGCTTTCTGTCCAAATACTGTAAAGCCTAGAAGAAGAGTGAGCAGCAAAAAATGACACAAGCAAAAGATGCTCCTGCCAACGATATTTTTACTCCTGAGATCCATATGATTACGGAAGTAAAGCTAAACGAAAAAACCAATTTTTCAGGGATTTATGAGTTTGTCGAGTTTCAGAATGGCTACCATGCTCAGGCTATCGGTGATCTCGCCCTCAAGCACCATTTCCACAGCATCCCGAAAGGGTAATTTCCTGATCTCCAGGTCTTCCGTTTCTTCAAATTCAGTTTCCCCCTGGGTAAGCTCCCGGGCCACAAAAGCATATCCCACCTCATCTGTCACCGAATTGGAAGTGTGCATTCTGAGCAGCAATTCCCAGTTTTTTGCAGTCAGGCCTGTTTCTTCTTTCAGTTCCCTTTGGGCCGATTCTAAGAGATCAATTCCGATGGGACCGCCCCCCATGGGGATCTCCCATGAGTATTCATTCAGGGAATATCTCCATTGGCCAACCAGCCAGGTATGTTGGTGTTCATCCAGTGGGATGATCCCGATCGCATGATTTTTAAAATGTACTTTTCCATAGATGCTGTTGCCGCCACCAGGATTGATGACCTGGTCCTCATCGAGCCTTATCCAGGGGTTGTCATAGATTTGCCGCCCTGAGACTTTGTTCCATGGATTGGGTTTTGGTGCTTTACTCACAAACCATCAATTCAGTATATTCGACACCCAGTTCTTTGGCTTTTTGCCAGTCCTTATTGGCGCCTTCGATGTCTTCCATCATGCATTTGGCGGTACCCCGGCTCACGTAGGCGGCAGCCATATCGGGCCTCAATTCAATCACCCTGTTTAGGGCTTTGATGGCTTCGCCCGCATTCTGATCCTGAAGATAAATGTAAGCTTTTTCATAATAGACTTCGGCGTAGTCCGGTTTTAACTTCAGAGCTTTGTTGTAGTCAACCATAGCCGCAGCTTTTTCATCCAGGTTGGATTTACAGACCCCCCTCAGGAAGTAGATCTCTTCATTGTCAGGAGCCATTGCCGCTGCTTTGTTGAAGTCTTCGATAGCTTCACTGTAATTGGCCTCCATGTATTTGTCATACCCGCTGTTGATCAGTACTTCAACAGGATTTTGGAGAAGCATCCGGATACATATCGTGAGAAAAAGAACTGACATATTTCCGTGAAGTTAGGATAAAGAATGATAACGGATCAGGAGGAATATTTTATACTGTCATTCCCTGCCAGGACTGCCTTACCAAATCTGCCTTCCTCTTCGCTGTTTTCCAGTTTCAAAACACCTCTCGGGCAGACTGCAGCACACACACCACAGCCCACACAGGATGACCGGATGATGTTTTGGCCCCGCTGAGCATACCATCGCACATCGATGCCCATCTCGCAATAAGTGGAACAGTTGCCGCATGAGATGCACTGGCCGCCATTGGTGGTGATCCTGAACCTGGATTTGAACCGCTGCACCAGACCAAGGTAGGCAGCCAGCGGACAGCCAAACCTGCACCATACGCGGTTGCCCATCAAAGGGTAAAATCCGGTGCCCACCACCCCGGCAAAGATGGACCCGATCAGAAATCCATAAGGTCTCTGGAGGGTGTTGTAGGTATCGAGTCCAAGGATGGAGTAGGAGCCTGTGAAATAGGTATAGAGCACACCAATGGTCATGATGATGGCAAAAACCAGTACGCCATGGACCAGCCATCGTTCGATCTTCCATGCTTTCAGTGATTTATCCGAAAGCTGGCGAAATGGATCACCAGCTGTCTCTGCAAGGGCCCCACAGCCACACACCCAGGAGCAATACCATCTTTTACCAAAGAAATAGGTCATCAGAGGCACGCCCAGGACGATAAGCAGAATTCCCCAGACCAACATGAAAATCCCGAGGGCACCTGAGGAAATTAAAGTATTGAGCTGAGAGGAATAAAAGAAGTCATAATCCAGCGGCCAGATATTCTTGAAATCAAAATACGGCTGATTGAGTGCGATCATGATTTCCGGAATGATGAATGCAAATGCCAGCTGAAAAAAAGTGACAGATACAGTCTGAAGGATCTTGTATTTGCTGTGCCTGTACTTTACGATCTTTCGTATCCCCATGATCAATACCGCAAAGGAGTAGATAAAGCCATACAGGAACCACTGACTGGCCTCACCATTGGGCATGAAGAGTTGCTTTACCGGATCCATCATGATGATCCAGTTGGTGATATAGGCGGGATAAAAATAAAGGAGGATATAGAAAAGGATCAGCAAGGCTCCTACCAGGATGCCTATCCAGCCCCGGTTGTTGAGCGCATTGTGATAGATCCCATTGTTTTTGATCCCCGGGGGGCCATGTAGCTTTACCGAGGGCAGGATAAACATGAGACTGCCTATGCTTCCGAGAATGAAAGTGAGTACAAAAAAGAGTCCGGGATTTTCAACAATTGGTCCATTTGCTGAGGCCCTTGCAAGTATGCCCGGATAATCATCAAAGATCCTTTGATCCCAGTTTTGCAGATTCTCCTGCTCCTGGTTGTAGTTGCTGATCTGATCATTGATATAATTGACAAACGGAATACTGATGGCATAACTTTTACCATAAATTTCAGACAGCTTAGGTAATAAGATCTCCTGATGTTCAGGTTTGATGTTTTTTTCAGCGATTTCTTCAGTGAGGGTGTATTCTGACATGAAGAACATTGCCAGGAATATGCCGAGAGCAATCAAAAAAATAGCAAGACCTGCCAGACGAATTAAACGCATCATTGTTTTAGCTTAATATCCTTTCAAAAAATGATCTTTTCCTTTGGGGAATTGCCGCATCAGGGAATTTCCGGTTGTAGACCTGGCGGATCCCAATATCCACAGGCTGGAAAAACTCCGGATCGAAAGAAGATCTGTGAAGGTTTAAAATAACCTCTTGAATCCTGGTTCCTGCTCCGATCCATTGTTCCCAAACCTCATGCCTGAACCGTGTACCAAGTGCATTCATACCCAGGACTGCCTGCGATTGTTGATCGAATACGATCCTTACGCATTTTTTCCCGTCTCCATCTTCCCAGTATAGACTGTCTTCATGACTTTCCGGCGAAGGATTTACCTGTCCGTAGACCTGGTACTCAATGTCAAAGAATTTGGCTGAATTAAACCACACCCCTGGCATATACTTCATCTTTATACCACAGATGGTTTGAGCCACCGTTTCCCCCATCATTCTTCCGGCATACCAAACAGCTTCGATGGGTTTCCTGTGATTCAAAGGGTTTCTGATTTGTACACAATCGCCAATGGCGTAGACATCAGGGATGTTGGTCTTCAGGAAATCATCAACAAGTATCCCTTTGTCTATTTCGAGATCTGTTTGTCTCAGGAAATCAACATTAGGGGATACCCCAACAGTGAGTCCAACAAACCCGCAGGCGATCTCTTCCCCGGAGTTAGTGATGACGCTTTTTACGTGTCCATTGCCATCATCGATGATCTCCTTAAGCTCAGTGGCCAATCGCAAATCGATATCGTACTCCCTGATATGGCGGTTGACAAGCTCGGATTCATCGGGTGGCAAAACAGGGTCCCAAAAACTTTGCTCACGCACCAGGAAAGTGACAGGAATACCCCTTGAATGAAGCATTTCTGCCATTTCAATCCCGATGAGACCGCCACCAACCACAACCGCGCGGTCAATATTTTTTGTGTGAGATTCCATGGATTCAAGGTCCTGGTAGCTGTAGAGACCCTGAACACCATTAAGGTCCTGCCCCGGCCAGCCAAACTTGTTGGATTTTGAGCCAGTAGCCAGGATCAGCTGATCATAGGATAATTCCCTTTCATCCGAAAAATGAAGTTGCTTTTTATTAAAATCAACATTTTCAATCCATCCTCTTATCAGATCAATGCGATTTTTACTCCAAAACCAGTCCTCATAAGGTTTGGTATGCTCATATTTCATGTGACCCATGTAGATGTACATGAGCGCGGTGCGTGAAAAGAAGAAATCCGTTTCACCGGAAATCACAGTGATCCTGTTGTCAGACATTTTCCTGATGTGCCGTGCAGCGGTGATACCTGCCACACCATTTCCGATGATCACTACATGACTCATTTCCTTCTAAATTACCTTAATTCCTGTAAAGCGCATGGCACGATTTTAGAACTCTCCCGTTGATTGATGGTATTGTCAATCCGTTGACATTAAATAATCAACCGGAGAAATCGCAGCCCGTTGAATAGATCATGATGAAAAAAATAAGTTCAGTTCTTCTCCTCGTTCTCACTTCCACAGTTTTTGGGCAATCATTTTTTGATCTGTCTGACCAGTTTTTCAGTAGAAACGTTGAAGATGGTTTGGTTAAATACAGCCAGGTCAAAAAAAATGCAGACCAGCTTGATCGACTGGTCAAACTGATCAACAATTACTCGTTAGATGGAGTTGCAGATGCAGAGAAGAAGGCTTTCTACATCAATGCATACAACATTCTGGTGATCAAGCATATTATTGACCATTATCCCACCAGAGGTCCGCTGACCATTGATGGATTCTTTGATCAATTGAAAGCAGGGGTCGCAGGGGAACAACTGACCCTCGATCAACTGGAAAAAGAAAGGCTGTATAAATCATTTCCTGATCCCAGATTGCATTTTGTTCTGGTGTGTGCAGCCAGGGGGTGTCCTCCTCTTGCAGATTTTGCTTACATGCCGGACATCCTGGAAAAACAACTCACAGATCGAACGTCTTTTGTTTTGAACTTTCAGACCTTTATTAGGGTTAATAATACATCAGTTCAGATATCCAAAATATTTGAATGGTATGAAAAAGACTTTTTAAAAGAAGCCGGGTCAGTATTTGAATATATTGACCGGTTCCATGACCAGAACCTGAGGGATAAAAAGTTGACTTTTTATGAGTACGACTGGTCGCTGAATGAGTTTTGAAGATAGTGATGGGTTACTGGTAATTTTTTTGAATTAGGTTAAGTTAGGTTGAGATCCCATCATAGAAGCTCCGCATCCCGCGGAGCTTCGCCTTTTACAGGCATCGGCAAAATATTGAGCAGGTCCTTGATGGTGGTGAAGGTTTCTTTATTCTTTCCCGAAACAAAAATCAATTTATCTTTTGATTCACAGATGATCTGCTGATTGGATTTTTCCGGGTGGATGTTAAATCCTTTTCTTTCCAGGGATCGCTCCACCCAGTATTTTACCGTTGGTTCACCCGATACATTGATTCCGGGTCCTTCATTTTTTTGATGGATTGTTCCATGGATCATATCATATCCGTATTCGGTCAGATATAATCCTTCCTGCAAAGTACCAGCTAAGATCATGTCCTCAGGAATACCCTCTTTCACCGGTTCGTTGAAGTTGAACAGAAGCAGTTGATCGGATAATTGCGTACTCACCTGCAGGTCATGCGTGGAGATGAGGATACCCTTACCTTGTTCGGCAATTTTCCTGAGAAGCAGCATTACCTCTATTTTGTTGTTGATATCCAGGTGGGCTGCCGGTTCATCTAAAATGATCAGGTCTGTTTCCTGGGCCAGCGCCCGGGCGATCATTACTTTCTGCAACTGTCCATCACTAAGTTCGTACAGTTTTCTGTTGGCAATGTAATTGACATGTGTTTCACTGAGTGCCCATTCAATGATGTCCTTGTCCCTCTTACTCAGGATCCCGATCCAGTTGGAATACGGGTGTCGGGTGATGGAGATGAGCTCTACGGGTGTCATATTGAGATTTGAAGGCTTTTCAGTCAGCACGAGGCTTATTTTCTGAGCCAGCTGAGAGACCGGTATCTCTTTAAGGTCATCATCCCCATATCTCACTGAACCGGAGATGGGCTCCAGCAGTCCGGTCACGGTTTTGATAAATGTAGTTTTCCCCACACCATTTTGCCCCATCAGAGAAATGATCTCTCCTTTATTGACAGTAATGTTAATGTTTCGTTGAAGGATCAGGTATTCCCGTCCTTGCGGATAGCCGATGCAGAGTGATTTGGTGCTGAGCAGGCTCATGTATTGAAGGAATAACCCAGGTTTTTCTTTCGTATCAGGAGATAGATCACAAATGGAGCGCCAAGTATGGAAGTGACTGCATTGATAGGCAGCGTGGCGCCGATACCGGGGAGTTGTGAAATGGTGTCGAAAATCAACATCAGGGCTGCTCCGAACAGGATCAGCACGGGCGTCAGCAGCAGATGATTACTCGTATTGAACAACATGCGTGTGAGGTGAGGCATAGCTACCCCAAAAAAAGCAATAGGCCCGCAAAAAGCGGTGACAGAGCCGGCCAGGATACTCGTGTTGAGGATGATCAACAATCTGGTTGTTTTGATGTTAAGCCCCAGACTTCTGGCGTAGTTCTCACCGAGCAAAAGTGCGTTGAGACGCTTCGATAGCAAAACAGAGGCCATGAGACCAATGGCAATCACCGGTACAAAGACCGCCAACTCGCTCCAGGACAGGCTGCCCAGATTTCCAAAGGACCACAGGACATAGGCCTGGATATTTTCAGCCTGACTAAAAAACTGGAGGATACTGACCAGAGCGCCCGATGCAGTCCCGAACATCAGCCCGATGATCAGCAGAGAAACACTGTCCCTGATCCTTGCAGCAACCATGGCAATCACGATCAACACAAGAAATGAGCCCATGCCTGCGGCCGCGATCAGCAACCAGCTTCTTCCAATACCTGATACACCCAATATACCACCAAAGTAAAATCCGAGAAAGATCACCAACGCAACGCCAAGCCCGGCGCCGGAGCTGATACCCAGGATGTACGGTCCGGCCAAAGGATTTCTGAATAAAGTCTGCATTTGAAGCCCGCTGACACCCAGTGCACTACCTACAAAAATCGCTGTCAGTGCCTTTGGGATTCTGAAATTTGATAAAATGAGGTCCCAACTTTGCTGTGAGGTTCCCCTGCCGGTGAAGTACTGGAAAAGATCGTTGATAGGTATTTGCACCGATCCGAGGCTTATATTTATAAAGAAACAAACGAAACCAACCGTTGCGATACCGGACAGGATCCTGATCCATTTAGCTCTCGATTCTTCAAAATACTGATGGATCATGGCAGTAACTCGTAATAATAAGTTTCGTATTGAGGCAGCAATTGAGGGTGAAGGATCCTGATGATGTCGGCAAGCACGCGATCCGGCCGGGCATAACCGGACTCGAAGATATCATAGCCACCCTGTGTCCCGATCCTTTTGCTATGATTGAAGACCCTTCGGTTTTCAAAAGCCTCAAATGCGGCATACCTGCTGTCCTGATCCTTCATTTCCTCCCGGGACTGAAAGCTGGCTACGCCAATCCAGAATTCACATTGCCGGGCTTTGTCAAAAACATATTCAAAATCCAGCTCCAGCCATCCGGTCTTGTCATTATCTTTTAAGAAATAATTTCCACCCGCATCATTGAAAAATTGTGCGGACCAGTTTTTCCCGCCCGGAAGAAACCAGACATCTCCATAAACCACTCCACTAAGTACATCCGGCCTCAATTGGATCTTTGAAGTCAGCGATTTCAAAGAGTCATACCTGAAAACAATTTCATCAAATATTGAATCTGCCCGCTGCTGTTTTTGAAAAATTTTCCCAAAAAATTTGATCCACTCCGCACGCCCCAGGGGGCTCGTCTCCAGGAAATCAGCATTGTATACCACCGGGATTCCTGATTCGGGCAGTTTATCCAGCACGGTGGATTCATTTCCCATATCAAAAGCGATCACAAGATCCGGATCCATCCCAATGATCAGTTCGAGGTTGAGCTTACCGTCTCCACCCACATCAATGATGCGGCCTTGCTCTACCATGTTCCGGATTTTTTCTGAACTAATATACTGAGTGCCGGGAAATCCGATCAAAGTGTTTTCGACTCCAAGGAGCTCCAAAAATGGAAGATGAGTGGTGGATGTACAGATAATTGTTTTTGGCGGGTTTCCGGTGTCATAATTGATCGACTGCACAGCCCCCGGCCAGGGTTCCAATACCTCCACCCCGTTTTCATTGACTCTAAACTTTTGAGCAAATTGAATGGAAGAAGGGTCTGTTCCAGTCTCTCCGGAAGTCTTTTGATCTGGTGCGCAGCAGGTAAATAGCAAAACAACTAAAGGAATAAGGACCCTCATGAGCCAAAATTGTAGAAAAAACAACATCCGACTAATACCTAAATCAGAAAAATAAATTACGTGTAACTGTAAATGGGAAAAGATTTTTCTCATATGTCAAAACCACCCCAGCCCTAAAGGGAGTGATGGAAATCGTCCCTTCTATGTTGTAATCCAAGAGAATCACCTAATACTTTTCTCCCAAATGCCTTTTTTGGCCTCTTGTTTCATCATAAAAACATCCTTCTATCAACGGACTTAAGAAGCCGCATTTCCTTGTTTAATTCTTTATTTAATGAAAACAGCAGCCTTTAGGAAACGAATACTACAATGTAGCATCGCAAGGGACGTATAGCTGTCATTCAATTAGAGGTTGTTTTATGATGATAGTTATTTCGTTAAGCCACAGCATACTGATACTCCGTTTCATTCTTCAATACATACCTTACTCGGCTCAATAGCTTCTTAGCAATTCGAATGATAGCTCGATTGGGCTTCATTCGCTTACATAAGGTATTATAAGTCAGAGCCAGAGCAGGATCATTTCTGCTGGCAATCCAGGCACTTTCTACAAGTACTCCTCTCAGTGGTTTATTACTTCTGGAAGTAATCGAACCTGTCAGATCCCTATCCCCAGAAGAATTAGTGGTGGGAACCAAACCGATATATGAGCACAGTTTATCCAGGCTGTTAAATCTTCTTATATCGCCTAACTCAGAAAGTAAAGTCATTGATACGATCAGTCCTATTCCTGGAATACTTCTCAGGCAATTAACCTGATGAGCATACTCTTCACTTCTAGCTATTTCTCTTAGTTGTCTATTAATCTTAAGTAAAGTGGATCTCAAATGAGTTACAGTATCCAGTGTTCCGGATATTACAGCGTGACCATATTCGGTACTCAATCTTATGGTAGTTAACCATTTGGAAAAATTGGCTGACCAGTAACGTGAAGCCGAATCCAATTCAGTTGGAATCTCAATCCCATAAAAATGTAAAAAGGCCTTGATCCGCGTTTTATTCCTGCTAATCTCTTTCACAAGAGTTTTGCGATACCTTACCAGGCCGCGCAGTTCTTCGGTAGTCCTGGTGGGTACATGAATGGATTCTAAATCTCCATTTCGTAATGAACGAGCAATTTTTCTACTATCTCGTTTATCTTCCTTCTGCTTCCTCTCCTTATCAGTAGTGGGAATATCTGCCGGGTTTACGACAATATTGTGAATGCCTTGAGCCTCCAGAGATCGATGAACACTGAAACCGCAAAACCCAGCTTCATAGGCCGAATGGTATTCAGCTCCCGGAAAGTTCTTTTTCAAATAGTTTGCAAGAACTTCTGAGCTAGGATCTTGTGAAAATGTTTTATGCGTGATGTGTTCCAGTAATATGGTTACTCGCCAATTCTTCAAATGCACATCAATCCCTACGAATACCTTTTGACCATCGAAACTCAATTCTTTACTTTTACTTTTCATAAGCTTCTATCTTTTAGTTTGATTATTGTTTACTTATTCAAAACTAAATCACATAGAAGCTTATGTTTTTACAATCATAAGGCCTTTAGGGAATAAAAAGAGGGTTTTAAAGCAGCATTCTCCTTTTTGAAAAATCTTTTCCCGGACGGCAGAAAAAAATAACCATCTCCTTTGATCGGCCATTTGTTATTTTCCATGTCATTCACAATCATCCGGATATTTACTACCTTTGGCTCGATTGTGGTTCTCTGCTACATGCCGTGTATCAGAGATTAAAAGGGAATCCGGTGATCAGAGTTGTATCCTGATAATCCGGAGCTGTCCCCGCAACTGTGAGTCATATTGAATGACCCGATCTGCAAATCCACTGTCCCGCTTTCAGCGGGATGGGAAGGAAATCGGGTTTATGACAAGCCAGGAGACCTGCCTCACTCATTGTTTATTCCGGGCTTCGGGTGAAAGCTAAGGGCGTGTAGACCATGATGGTTAAGCACACTTACGTTTTTCCGATGGCTTTGAATTAAAAGACATTTTTGATTCATAGTCTGTTGAGGTATTTGATTACCATATTGTATATTCATTTTGCGCTTTTTCTGAGTGCCCAGGTAGATACTGTTTTTCTTGAATCCATCGAGATCCCGGGGAGTCTTGAGGAATACGCCAATGGGTTGATGGTATCGGAAATCGATTCCATCACGAACAAACAGTTTGAAGGCAATAACCTGGCTGAAGCCATTCAACAGGGGACAGGGGCTTATATTCGGAGCTATGGCGCTGAAGGACAGCCATCAACCATAAGCTTCAGAGGAACTACACCTAACCACACGATCGTCAAGTGGAATGGAGTAGACATCAACAGCCAAACACTTGGCCAGAGTGATTTTTCCAGTATCCCAGTCTTCATGTTTTCAGAGATCAATGTATACCATGGAGCCAGTAGCACGCTTTTTGGAAGTGGAGGGATCGGCGGAACGATCGATTTAACCACAGGCGACTTTTCAAATGATGGATTTAGGCTATTTGCCACCCAGCAACTTGGTAGCTATGGCAAGAGCTTTACAGGATTGAAAGCAGGCTATGGAAATGAAAAATGGAGTACATATCTCCTTGGTTTTTATCATCAGATCCAAAATGATTTTGAGGTAAACTTCAGAAACCAAAAGTATTTGCAAAATAATGCTGCCAGCAGTTTATCCGGAATACTTTCCGGGATCAGATATTTCGTTAATCGGACGAGTACTTTGAGTCTGGAAATGTGGTACAACCGACATGACAGGCAATTACAACCAATAGTCGGTGACCTGAATGGTGATGATCATCTTCTGGATAATAACCTGAGAACAAACCTTACCTACAAAAGTGCACTGAAAACAGGATTTCTTCAGGCAGGGATTTCCTGGATTGATGAGCGCCAAACTTATGATTATAGTTCTAACACAAATCTGAAGCGGTTAATAGCCAATGGAGAGTATGAATTGACAAAGTTTTCCGGATGGAGCTCCATTATGGGAGGTAATGTGACTTTAGCATTGCCGCAAGCAACTACCTATCCTGCTGATACCAGCCAATGGAGAGGGGATATCTATTTTCTAAATAAACTTAACCTTTTTAATTCCCTCCTGATCTCTCTAAATCTCAGACAGCCATTTATGGAAGGATTGTCAGCGCCGATTATACCCTCGGTAGGAGTGGATTGGACTTTACTCACTAGCCATAAAAGTCAATTGGCCTTATTTGGATCGGGATCCAGAAGCTTTCGATTCCCAACCCTCAATGATTTGTTCTGGCAGCCCGGAGGAAACCCGGATTTGATTCCTGAGGATGGAATTTCAATTGAGGCTGGCATTAAGCACAGGCAGGTTTCGTCAAAACTGGTTTTGGAGACCCAATGGAGTTTGTATCGATCCTGGCTTGATCACATGATCGTATGGGTGCCCGGAGGTGCCTTTTGGCAACCTGAGAATGTACGGGAAGTAGACATTTTCGGATCAGAAGTCATTTCTACATGCAAGTTTTTATTCGAAAGGGGCTCCTGGGTTACAAACTTCAGCTATGCTTACAACCAGTCTCAATACCAATCAAATCTGAGTGACTCAGACCAATCTGCAGGCAATCAATTGGCTTATGTGCCCTTGCACAAAGGCGTAGTTTCCAGTGCAATTGATTTTGATGGGTGGATGCTGAGCTACCGGCAATCATATACCGGGATGCGATTTACTGAATCCACAAATACTTCCCAATTACCATCTTTTGGTGTAGGTACCGTAAGCCTGGCAAAAAACATTCGATTCAAAGATCATCACTTTTCCCTGCGAGTGGATGTAAATAACCTGTGGGATACAGACTACATGAATTATGAGCTAAGAGCGACCCCGGGGAGAAATTATGTAGTAAGAATTGATTACCAAATAAATTAAAAATCAATAATGAACAATTTTCAAATACTCAAGACATCAATTGCTTTAGGAATCCTTGCCGCGGTGTCCGGATGTTCAGAAGACCCTGAAGTTGATCCCACAGGTACACCCGCCGATGTTGTGGTCATCAACGAAGGTAATTTTTCCAGCGGGGATGGTACATTTTCTACTTTCAATTCAGTTACCGGAGAGGTAAATCTCAGTGTTTTCGCGAGTAGAAATGGGTTTCCTGTTGCTGCGTCTATTCAGAATGCGATTGTATTTGATGAAAAGATTTTTGCGGTCACAAATGCCTCTGATAAAATAGAGGTAATAGATCTTGAAACATTTGAATCCGAGGCTGTGATCGCTTCTGGTTTTTCAAATCCATTTTCCTTTGCGGCGATTGGCGATAAGGGATATGTCACTAATTGGGGCACCTTCAATAATTCAACGTTTTTATATGAAAACTCCTTTATCACTATTATCGATCTTTCCGATTACACGGTTGTCGACTCTATTGAAAGGGCTGTCCAGCCTCAACATGTGATAGCAGTCGGTGGTTTCTTTTATGTTTCTAATGTGAGAGAAAATACAGTGACCGTTTTTGATCCGACTGATGATGAAGTTGAAACTGATATCGATGTGTCTGCAGGCCCTGATCGTATGGTCATAGACTCTGGTGACGATATCTGGCTTATTTGCAACAGCGGGGATATGGTTAAGATCGATACAGAAACAAACACGGTTGAAAAAACAATTTCAGGAATACAGGTTGCCGGTTTTAACGAGAGAATGGTAATCAATGATGACCGGGATCAAATATACTATTTGTCTTCCAGTGGATGGCCGGACTACAATACTGCTATATACTCTATAGGTCTGGATGCGACTACTGCGCCAGCAGATCCGATCGTTTCCGGCTCCAATTACTATGGGGTTGGCATCTCCCCCGATGATATCCTTTACATAGCTGATGCCAATGCTTTCCAGGGGAATGGTACTGTTTACAGATATGATCTTGAGGGTACTGAAATTGGTCAGTTCAATGCGGGAAGAGGCCCGAATGGCTTCATCTTCAGATGATGACCGGAAAGCGTGCTTGCTTACGGTTCCAGGCTTTTCTTTTGATTGATACAGTCACGTACGTTATTGGAACTATCAGGGGTGTGAACACCCCTTTTTTGTTTCTTCAGTTTGTTTTTTTGTGATCATCCGGATTATTTTCATGTTTTCTACTTAAAATTGTGATATATCAATAAAAAATATAATTATTAGAATTGAGGAGTTGATCAATTAAGAGATTGCTCCTTAATTGCAGCTAGGAAATCCTGATCAACCCCTAAATAGTAATCAAATGTTTAGAAAATTCTGGCTTGATGTGATCCTGGCGACCATTTTCATCTTTGGTCTGATGGGACTTTTTAACTCTGTCACTGCGTTTAAGATCTTCGATGTTTTTGATCCGATCGGTGAGGCCTTTTCTGATATGGAGGTAACAGACATTGTGTTTTCGCAGTTGCGGGATGAACCTGTGGCTGACGACAGAATTATTTTAGTGAATATTGGAACGCTCACCCGTCCAGACATTGGCATTATGCTTCAGATCATTTCCCAGTACAACCCTAAGGTGATCGGAATGGATTCATTCTTTTATTTTCCTAAAGAGGATACGCTGGGAGATGCCATCCTGGAGGAGGGCTTTGCCAGTGTGGAAAACCTGGTCATGGCCAGTAAACTTATTCCTGACCTTGAAACTGGTGCAATTGATTCCGTTGCACATTCGTGGCCACAATTTGCTCAATATGGACAACCCGGTTTTGCAAATCTGATCACAGATGCTAAGGTTCAGGAGGAACTGAAGATGTGTAGAGAGTTTGTTCCTCAATATGAGGTCAATGGGGAAAATCGCCTTGCCTTCGCAGTGCAGTTAGCACAATATTATAATCCTGAGGCCACTGAAAAATTTTTGGCAAGGGGCAATGAGGTTGAGACAATCAACTACAGGGGAAATGTGCTGGACTATGGGGCTACAAAATTCGGGACCAAATTTTTTGCTCTTGACGTTCAGGATGTATTCGAAGAGAATTTTACGAGAGACCTCATTGAGGGCAAAATTGTGATCTTTTGCTTCCTTGGCAAGTATTTGGGTGACCGTGAAGCCATTGAAGATAAGTATTTCACCCCGCTCAACGAAAAATATATCGGAAGGGCTTATGCAGATATGTTTGGGGGTGTTGTGCACGCAAACATCGTTTCTATGATCCTAAACGAGGATTTTATTGATGCTTTGGGTGATGTAGAAGAAATTATTATAGCAATTATTCTGTGTTTTTTAAATGTGGCATTGTTTTCGCTTATATACCGACGTATATCCAGATGGTACGACGGAATAACGAAATTATTCCAGTTGCTTGAAATAGGATTTATAACTTATATCATGATTGTATTACTTGACCAATATAGTTTCAAAATCGAATTAGGCTTAGCAACGTTTGCGGTGGCCATATCCGGTGATGCGTTGGAAGTATACTATGGTGTAGTTAAAAATGCTTTTACCAAAGAGGGTAGACGATCATTGTTTAAAGTAGAAAAAATTTAAAAAATCACACACTCAATTTAATAGCTAAATAATTATGAAAAATTTTGTTTCAATCGCCTTTTTGTTTGCTATGATTTTGACGGCTTCTTTGGCCTTCGGTCAGAATTATACCTTCAGAGTTTTGGCCAACAAGGGCAGTAACCAGGTAAAAAGGGTCGGCGGAACAGCTGAGCCATTGAAAACGGGAGCCACTTTGAATTCCGGAGATGAATTAATTGTTTCTGATGGCGCATACATCGGATTGATGCACAAGTCAGGGAAGACTACTGAAGTACGAACTGCAGGTACCAAAAAAGTATCTGAACTCGAAAAGAACATTACGGTAGGAGCTACCAGTGTAGCCAGCAGATATGCTCGCTTTGTCGCAAGCAAAATGAACGAGGAAGAAAACACAGATTATCGTACACGTCTGGCAGCAACCGGAGCGGTAACGCGTGCCACTAACGCAGCCATTATGGTGCTTGCGCCTACTCAGGTAAACATTGCCAGTGAAAACAAAGTGTTAGGAGACAAAGCCATCATCCGATGGAAGCGTCCATCCGCGATGAGTGATGACGATATGTATGTGGTGTCAGTGAAAAATATCTTTGATGAAGTCATTTTCACAACTGAGACAGAAAATGAATTTGTAGAACTTGATTTCACGGCTGAGGAAATGAAAAATGATGTTGGCTTATACATTCTTTCTGTGATGAAGAAAGGTGATCCTGAAGTGAAATCTGATGATGTGGGTATTAAGCGTGCAGATGATGCTGAGATCAAAGCAAATCTTGCCAACCTGAAAAGCGAGGTTACTGATGACAGCCCGCTAAACAAACTGATCTACGCTTCTTTCTATGAAGAAAACGGATTGTTGCTGGATGCACTTACAAAGTATGAAGAAGCTGTAAAAATGGCTCCTGAGATCCAGGACTTCCAGGATCTGTACGACAACTTTAAGATTGTTTACGGTTTTGAGGAAGATGCCAAATAGGTGTTTGAATAACTTTTAAACTTTAAAAAAGCCATCTGTCTGCTGCGGATGGCTTTTTTTATATTTCAATCTGTCTGCGCTTACAATACCGTTCCGCTGTAAACAAAATAGCCCAATTGAGGCTTATTGTATTTTTCAAAGAATTTTAAATTTTATTTTGCGTTTTCTTGAGCTAAACGGAGATTGCAAAAAGTCAAGAGAGAATTCATTTTTTTCTTAAAATTATTTGTCACACTTTTGATGTCCCTCTTCCCTAAAGGGTATCAATTTTATATAGACTGCCAACTTTTAATCTTTGTCGCCAATGTACGTAGAGACGTGGAAAAAGTGCCTTCAATATATTCAGGATCGCATTCCTCCACAAAGTTTTAAGACATGGTTTGAGCCGATTGTCCCGCTTAATCTTGATAATAATGTACTCACCATCCAGGTACCCAGTCAGTTTTTCTATGAGTGGCTTGAGGAGAACTATGTTCACCTCCTGAAGCAGGCCATACGGGCCGAAATAGGCGAAAACGGCAGATTGGAATATTCTGTTGTAATGGATCGAGGGGACGAACAAACCAAACCCTTTACCGTAAGCGTCTCTGGCTCAAGCAATAGCCAGAATAAGAACCGGGTTAACGGCTTTGATAAGTACAAGAATCCTGATTTTCTCGAAGAACTTCAGAACAACAGCAACCTGAATCCTAACTATTTATTCGATAATTTCATTGAGGGAGATTGCAACAGGCTGGCCAGGTCGGCAGGTTATGCGGTTGCACAGAAGCCAGGGGTAACTTCCTTCAATCCACTGATGTTTTATGGCGGTGTGGGACTTGGCAAGACCCACCTGGTGCAGGCCATCGGCAACCATATCAAGCAGGAAAACAAATCAAAGGCTATCGTCTATGTTGCTTCGGAAAAATTTACCAACCAGTTCATCGAAGCCCTGAAGAACAACAACCTTCAGGATTTCATCAACTACTACAAGGAGGTGGATATCCTCATCATAGACGATATTCAGTTTTTAAGGGATAAAGAAAAAACGCAGGAGATCTTTTTCCATATTTTCAATCATTTGCATCAGAGCGGTAAGCAGATCATCCTCACTTCGGATTGCGCACCCAAAGACCTGAAGGGCCTGCAGGAGCGCCTTGTTTCCAGATTCAAATGGGGGCTGACCGCTGATCTTCAGCAACCGGATTTCGAAACCAGGATGGCCATCATCCAGAAGAAAATGCAAAATGATGGGATCATCATCCCCGACCAGGTCATTGAATATATCGCTTACAGTGTTGATACCAATGTAAGAGAGCTGGAAGGTGTCGTGATCTCGCTCATTGCTCATGCTTCACTGACTAAAAGAGAAATTGATCTGGAACTTAGCAAGCAGATCCTCAAGAATATCGTTCACGACATAGATTCCGAGGTGGGTATCGATTATATCCAGAAGACGGTTTCTGATTTTTTCAGCGTGGCACAGGACGACCTGAAGGCCAAGACCAGGAAGAAGGAAATTGTCATTGCCCGTCAGGTGGCCATGTATTTTTCAAAGGATTACACGAATCATTCATTGAAGTCGATCGGATATCATTTTGGCGGCCGGGATCACAGCACGGTCATCCATGCGGTTCAATCGGTAAATGACATGATTGATACGAATGCCAAATTCAGGTATTCAATTGAAGAGCTTAAGAAAAAGCTGAAATTCAAGACGCACGCCGTCTAGAAATAATAAGGATAGTAAACTTTTCTGCCCTTTTTGTCAACCCCTGAAATGATCACTCTTCCCCTGATCTTCTCGAGGATGTCGATTAGTTTTTCAGGGTTTTCGATGGAGGTATTGTTGATGTTTGTGATGATAAAGCCTTCCGGGATCCCAAGCTCTGCAAAAAATCCTGAAGAACTGTAATCGACCACTTTCACACCGTGACTAATTCCGATCAGGTCCTTTTCAACTTTTGAGACATTCTCAAAGGTGGCAGCCAGGATTTCCGAGCTGACAAGTTGCCTTTCAATGATTCCCGTGGTGCCCTCCCGATTGGTAAGCGTCAGGGTCCTGTTGATCTCCTTTCCTTCCCGCTGGAGCGTGAGGTTCAGTTTGTCTCCGGGGTAGAGGTTGCCAATGTATTCTTCCAGATAAGCCTTACTGATGATCTGTTTGCCATTGACCAGTCTGAGTACGTCCCCTTTTTCAATACCAGCATCAGCCGCTGCACCTTGTTTTTGCACATTGGCAACGATCACTCCATTAAGATTAGTCAAATTCATCTTTTCAGCGAGGTCACTATCAATGTCAGCATATTCCGCACCGATGAATGCTTTTTGGACTTCCCCATATTTTACAATGTCATTAAATACTTTGTTGACAATATTTGACGGCACTGCAAAGCCATACCCTGCATAAGAGCCTGTTTTCGACAATATGGCGGTGTTGATCCCGATCAGTTCTCCATTTTGATTGACCAGGGCTCCTCCGCTATTGCCGGGATTAATGGCTGCATCTGTCTGTATGAATGACTCGATAGGAAACTTGTCCCTTAAAATATTGATGTTTCTTCCTTTCGCGCTTACGATACCTGCAGTAACCGTTGACGTCAGGTTAAACGGATTTCCGACTGCCAATACCCACTCACCGACCTTTACTTCGTCACTCTTGCCAATGGTGACAGCAGGAAGGTTGCTCGCTTCTATCTTGAGTACGGCCAGGTCGGTCGATGGATCTACACCGACAAGCGTCGCATCATATGATTTTTTATTGTGAGTCACCTTGATAAGATCCGCGTCGTCTATTACGTGATTGTTGGTGATGATGTATCCATCTGCTGAGAGGATGACACCAGAGCCACTTCCGATCTGTTGTGAAGTCCTGGGTTCGAAAAACCAGTCGAGCCAGCTTCCGGTCCTGTATTCAAATTCACTTAGGGTTTGAATAAACACCACACTGGGGGTGGTCCTTTCAGAAGCATAGGCAAAGTCTGCTCCGATCTCGGAAAGCGCCCCGGTAACAGTTGGCTGGATGGCCGGATGAGGATAGCTATCCACAGCATTGTTTGCGTTTACCATCGAAAATGCTGTCTGATCCGATTTATCAACCTGAGTGATGATCAGATTCCATCCCACATATACCCCCGCCAGGCCGGAGCAAAAGCCAATGATCGCGACAAATAGATACTTATTCATACCATCGAAAATCTTTTCACTTTCTATTACTTGGTTTTGCAGCTGAAAGTTTCAGAACCCAAATCTAATTTACCGGATTCTTTTTTCTTAATTTCACGGCCATGGGTATTCGGTCAGTACTTGCAAAGCCATTTGCGTCCTACGTTGCCAGAGAAACCAAAAAATGGGCGGCCAATCCTTCCTATTATCAGGACCAGATCAGAAAGGAAATTGTTTCAAGGGCTGGAAAAACTGTTTTTGGTAAGGATCATGGTTTTGAAGAAATCAAATCCTATGAGGACTTTAAGCGGCAGGTCCCGATCAGGGATTACGAACAGCTCTCAGGATATATCAAAAAGATTCTGGATGGCATGTCTGACGTACTGTGGCCGGGCAAACCCGAATATTTTGCTAAAACCTCAGGCACAACAAGCGGGACGAAGTACATCCCGATCTCCAAAGACTCGATCCCGAACCATATCAATAGTGCAAGAAATGCCCTGTTATCTTATGTCCATCAAACAGGGAAATCAAAATTTCTTGATGGCAAACTGATCTTTCTTTCAGGAAGCCCGGTGCTGGAGCAAAGAGCAGGGATCAAAACCGGCCGGCTGTCAGGTATGGTCAATCATCACGTCCCGGCCTATCTGCGATCCAATCAATTGCCCAGCTATGAAACCAACTGTATGGAAGACTGGGAGGCTAAGGTTGATCAGATCGTGGAGGAGACGTATGACCAGAACATGACCCTGATCTCCGGTATACCACCATGGGTACAAATGTATTTTGACCGGCTGGTGGAGAAAACAGGTAAGCCGGTAAAGGATATTTTTCCCAATTTTGAGATGTTTGTCTATGGCGGGGTGAATTTTGAACCTTACCGGGCTAAACTTTTTGAAACGGTTGGTAAAAAAGTTGACTCCATTGAGACCTACCCGGCTTCCGAAGGCTTTATCGCCTACCAGGACAGTCAGCATGATGAGGGCCTGCTTTTGCTCGCCGATACCGGTATTTTCTTCGAATTTATTCCAGCAGATGAGTATTTCAACGATCATCCGACGAGATTGTCCATCGAGGATGTCGAGATAGGGGTCAATTATGCACTGATCATCAATAGCAACGCCGGTTTGTGGGGGTACTCCATCGGTGATACGGTGAAATTTGTGAGTAAGAACCCTCATCGCCTTCTGGTCACAGGAAGGATCAAGCATTTTATTTCAGCCTTTGGCGAACATGTGATTGGTGAGGAAGTGGAAAAAGCCATGAAACTTACCTGCCGGGAATTTCCAGAGGTGGAGTTGATCGAATTCACTGTGGCCCCGAATGTGACACCCGATGAAGGCCTTCCTCATCACCAATGGTTGATCGAATTTGGGAATGAACCGGAGGATCCTGATAAATTCTCTGTTACGCTCGATAACCACCTGCGCGATCTCAATTCATATTATGATGACCTGATCACTGGAAACATTTTACGGAAGCTGGTGGTTACTCCACTCAGGCGAAATGCTTTTATAGAATACATGAAATCAGCAGGTAAACTTGGGGGGCAAAACAAAGTACCCCGGTTATCCAATGACCGCAAGATCGCTGATCAATTGGTTACCTTTGCCCGGAAATAGTATGACTTCATCCACAAAGGCGACGGCGGAAATCCGTAAAAAAAATATTGCAATATTGGGTTCGACTGGCTCCATTGGGACACAGGCACTTGAGGTCATAGCCCTGCACAGTGATCTTTTCGAGCTTGAAGTACTGACCGCCCAAAACAATTGGGAGTTGCTGATCGAGCAGGCGATGAAGTTTCGGCCGAACGTCGTTGTCATTGCAAATGATGAACACTATGTAAAGGTCAATGAGGCTCTTCATCCTCAGGGCATCAAGGTGTTTTCTGGGGACTCCTCACTTGAATCTGTTGTTCAGATGGATTCGGTCGACATGGTCCTCACCGCACTGGTCGGATATTCTGGTCTGCAGCCAACCATAAAGGCCATAGAATCAGGAAAGGATATCGCACTTGCCAATAAGGAGACGCTGGTGGTGGCCGGTCAGTTGATCACTGATCTTGCCAGGGCCAACAAGGTCAACATTCTGCCGGTTGATTCAGAACATTCCGCGATTTTTCAATGCATCGTCGGAGAGTACAACAATCCTTTGGAAAAGATCATCCTGACAGCTTCGGGGGGTCCGTTCAGGGGAATGACCAGAGACCAACTGGTTAAAGTAAACAGGCAGCAGGCGCTTAAGCATCCTAACTGGGTGATGGGAGCCAAGATCACCATTGATTCAGCTACCCTGATGAATAAAGGACTGGAGGTCATTGAAGCCAAATGGCTTTTTGGGGTAGAGCTTGATCAGATCGATGTGGTAGTACATCCCCAGTCGATCATCCACTCACTGGTACAATTTGAGGATGGCAGCATAAAAGCTCAGCTGGGTCTGCCGGATATGCGATTACCTATTCAATATGCGATGGGTTTTCCGGTGCGGTTACGCAACAATTTTCCCAGATTTGATTTTTTATCCTACCCACAACTCACTTTTGAACAACCAGACACCGATACTTTCCGTAATTTAAAGCTAGCCTATCAGGCGCTGGACCGGGGAGGTAATCACCCTTGCATTCTGAATGCAGCCAATGAAATTGCGGTCAGTGAATTTTTAGCAGATAAAATTGGTTTTTTACAAATATCAGATGTAATTGAGGAATGCTTGGTCAAGGTAGACTATATTCGTGACCCGATTTTAGAAGATTTTATTGAAACGGACCAATTGACAAGGATCAAAGCAAAAGAGTTAATTAGATAAATGGAAGGAATAATAATGGCGGCCCAGCTGCTACTGGGTTTGTCGATTTTAGTGGGACTACATGAGCTGGGGCATCTTTTGGCTGCCAAGGCCTTTGGTATGCGGGTGGAGAAATACTCGATTGGATTTCCGCCCAAAATATGGGGCAAGAAGTTTGGAGAAACGGAGTATTCGATAGGTGCGATCCCCCTTGGAGGTTTTGTGAAAATATCCGGCATGATCGATGAATCTCTGGATACGAAATCGATGGGAGAGGAACCTGAACCCTGGGAATTCCGTGCCAAGCCGGCCTGGCAAAGACTTATCGTCATGATGGGAGGGATCATCGTAAACGTGATCACTGGTATTATCATCTTTATATCGCTGCTTTATATCAACGGGGAGTCTTACATCACCAGGGAAGAACTCAATAAGTATGGGATTGAGGCCAACAATCTGGCCAGGCAAATCGGACTAAAGTCCGGAGACAGGATCGTTGACATTAGCGGTAAGGAATATGAAACCTTCAGCGATTTATTTAGCCCTGATGTTATTCTCGGAAGCGGAGTATACTACACGGTTCTTCGGGATGGCGAGTATCTTAAGGTAGAAATACCCAGTGACTTTTTGGATAAGCTTTCGGATAAACGTGGTGAACGCTTTATGGATTACCGGGCTCCGTTTAAAGTTGGAAAGGTTCTCCCTGAATCTAATGCCGCAGAAGGTGGATTACAGAAGGGTGATCAATTCATCACGGTAAATGGCGACTCGATTTTTTTCTATGATGAATTCAGCGAAAAAATGGAATCATTGCGTGGGCAGGAGTTTACAGCTGTCGTTTCCAGGCCGAAAGGAGGCCCCGAGAGTGAAATCACCGTTCCTGAGACCCTCACTTTGAAAGTAGATGAAGACGGGCTTCTTGGCTTTCAGGCGCAAAAGATCATTGACTTTTCCACCAGGCAATTTGGGTTGGGCTTAAGTATTGTAAAAGGTACCGGTGAGGCTTTTAATATCGTATGGCAAAACATCAGAGGTTTTGGTAAGATCTTTTCCGGCGAAGTTTCTGCCTCCAAATCCTTATCAGGACCCATCGGGATAGCACAGTTCTTTGGTGGTACCTGGGACTGGAATCATTTTTGGAGGATCACGGGACTGCTGTCCATGGTACTGGCATTTATGAATTTTCTGCCTATACCCGCTCTTGATGGGGGACACGTCGCCTTTCTTACCTGGGAAATGGTATCTGGCCGAAAGCCGTCCGACAGATTCCTTGAAAATGCGCAGAAAGTGGGAATGATCTTATTGCTGGGTCTTATGAGCTATGCCATCTTCAATGATGTCTATAAGCTTTTTTAGTCTTATTTCTCGATCAGATCCTGAGTTTCCTGGTTAGTTGCAACCCCAGGTCTGAAAATTTCAAATTCCACCCTGCGATTCAGTGCCATGGCTTCTTCCGAATTACCAGGTACGATGGGTTTGGTGCTTCCGTAGCCTTCATACTCCACCCTGTCGGACCAGATCCCGGCAAATTCTACAATGTAATCGCGGATATTCTTTGCGCGTTCCCTGGATAATTGCATGTTGAATTGATCCGATCCGTAAGAGTCCGTATGGCCCGAGATGCGTAGTCTGAAGTCTGGATTGTCGTACATAAAGTTGACCACTTTATTGAGATCGGCGTACATCTCAGTTTTTAATTCAGCTTTCCCGTTGTCAAATTCAATAGACGCAAATTTCACGCGACTGGCCAGCGGTTCTGTTACTTTCCTCAGCTCAGTAGGTCCGTCCAGGAAAAATACATCTTCAATCCTGAAGAAATCGTCCCCCTGGATCACCAGTAAATACTTCCTTTTATCAATCAGGTTAAACTCAAAGCTTCCATCCGGCTTAAGAAATTTCGGTGCAACCTCAATACCCTCCTCCAGGTCGATGATAGATACAATCCCTCTGAAAGGTGCGCCGGTCAATGAATCTGTCAGGGATCCATAAAGCAAAGTGTTGGCTAGCGGTTGAGCTTCCATGGGGAGAGGGAAGGAATAGAGATCCTGCTTGGTCAGATCCCTGGTAACAGATCTGGCATAAAACAGGAGATCTGACCTGGAGTCAATGGTGAAATAGAATTCGCTACCGGATCCGTTTACCAGCGGACCGATGTTATACGGCTCGCTCCAGTTGCCTTTATAATTGCGGCTTTTGTAGATATCAAATTCACCAAAATTATACAGTTGTCCATTCGAGCTGAAGTACAGCACATCATAGATTGGATGGTAGAAAGGACTGACATCATTGTTCCTGGTGTTGATCACAGGACCCATATTCTGAGCACGTGCCCAGGTGCCATCTTTTCTTTTGTAGGTAAAATAAATATCCGAAAGACCAAAACCACCCAGCCGGTCGGAAGCAAAATATAAAGTGTCTTCCGTGTGGGATAGGGAGGGATGTGAGTCCCAACTAAGGCTGTTTACATTGGTGCCCAGGTTTTTTACATTACCCCAGGTGCTGTCCGGTCCCAGTGTGGCCACAAACAGATCACAATCCCCATAACAGTCGATGCAGTCACAACGACCAAAGTAAAGCGTTTTCCCATCCCTTGTCAATACCGCCGAACCTTCATTATATTTTGAGTTGAGCGCATCCAAGGGCTTGGCGATCTCCCAGGTACCGTAGTCATCTTTCCTTGAAAAGAAAAGGTCTTCATTCTCTTTTTGTCTTAGCGCAAACTCATTGCTGTTTCTCTTGGAAGTAAAAAGCAGTATGTTATTATTGATATTAAGTGTGGGTCCGTAATCGGCCTTGGCGCTATTGATGTTTTGGCCCATATTCAACAGGATGCCTCTGGGTGGCCTTAATGTGTCTATCAGTTTACGGTATTCAACAAGTTCGTAGTAGTAGTCCAGGGGAACATACTGTGCGGCTTCCTGCTCATTTAAGGTATCGTAGTAAAGTTCAATTTCCCTGATGTCTATGTCATGGTGATGGTGCCGAAGCACAAGGCGATACAATGATTTTGCTTCATCAGGATTGCCGTACATTTCAGTCAGCTTGGCCAGCCGCCAGATCATTCGCGTATCCTTGTAAAAATTTTGGATACCGAATTGCTTGACATAATCCTTAAGGATAGGGTATAGTGCCTTCCAATTGCCATCCTCTTCCAACTCCTTGATCTTTTTGAGTCTGTCTGCGTGATAGTAGTCGCTTACCTTGTTGATGTTTCGAAACTGAAAGTTGTTAAGGATGATCCTGGGCATAAGCGAATCGCTCTCCAGGGTGAATGCGCCTACCTGAGCTGATGCAATAGATGCGTTCAACACTGCACTAAAGACGATGATTAACCTTGTAACACCACTAATATTCATGCCGTTTCGACAGGTTTCCCCAAAGATAGTGTGAAAAATAGCATGTATTCTATTTTGGCATAGCTATTGGGCTTATAACGTTTCAATTATTAATTCGTACTTAATATGGCAAGTTCTGCCAAAATGACATACTTTGCTTTATGGCTGATCGAAAAAATATAAAATCTTTTCGTTTTACTCCCTCAGATGAAGATTCCGGAGATCTCATTCAATTGGTCATTGAAGAGGACAATCACAAAGACGATGAAGTGCTGCCGGATAAGATAGGGATCTTACCGGTAAGGAACACCGTACTTTTTCCAGGAGTCGTACTGCCCATCACTGTAGGCAGGGAAAAATCGATCAAGCTGATCAAAAAAGCCTACAACGAGGACAGGATCATCGGCGTGGTAGCTCAGAAAAATACCAAGACAGAAGAACCGGCTTTCAAAGACATCTATCAGGTGGGAACGATTGCAAAGATCCTGAAAATGCTGGTCTTACCGGATGGTAATACCACGGTCATTATCCAGGGGAAAAAACGCTTTAGTCTGAAGGAGGCAGTGAAAGAAACTCCCTACCTTGAAGCTACTTACAAATTGCTTGAGGATCAGGGAGATGTTTCAAAGAAGGAAACAGCTGCGATCATACAATCTCTCAAAGAAGCAGCAAATAAGGTCTTGAAACTGAATCCTGAGATCCCCCGTGAGGCGCAGGTGGCCCTGGAAAACATAGAAAATTATACTTTTCTTACACATTTCCTATCCTCCAATATCAGCGCAGATGTGGCTGATAAACAGAAGCTTCTGGAAATAGACAATCCCAAGAAAAAGGCGGAAAAGCTACTCAAGTTCATGTTGAAAGACATTCAGATGCTTGAGCTAAAGCATGAGATTGCCAACAAGGTGCATTCTGACATTGATCAGCAGCAGAGGGATTATTACCTGCGACAGCAAATGAAGGTTTTGCAGGAGGAGCTTGGTCAGGACCGGCCGGACCAGGAGCTTGATCTGCTGCGGAAAAAGGGTGATGATAAAAAATGGCCTGAAGAGGTGAAGCACCACTTCTTCAAGGAACTTGACAAGATAGGAAGGATGAATCCCGCTGCTGCCGAATATCCGGTAGCCATGAACTATGTGGAATTGCTGGTAAACCTGCCGTGGGGGGAGGTGACCGATGATAATTTTGACCTGAAGCATGCCAAGAAGGTTCTGGACAGGGATCATCACGGATTGGAAAAAGTAAAGGACAGGATCCTGGAGTATCTTGCCGTCAGGAAGTTGAAGAATGATCTGAAAGGTCCCATCTTATGCCTTTACGGCCCTCCCGGAGTGGGAAAAACATCATTGGGTAAGTCCATTGCCACCGCCCTGGGAAGAAAATATGCGAGGATGTCGCTGGGCGGTCTTCATGATGAAGCGGAAATCAGGGGACACCGAAAGACCTACATCGGTGCCATGCCCGGTAAAATCATCCAGAATATCAATCGATCGAAATCCTCAAACCCGGTATTTATCCTGGATGAAATTGATAAAGTAAGTTCGGATTTCAGAGGGGATCCCTCTTCAGCATTGCTGGAGGTACTGGATCCTGAACAAAACAGCACCTTCAAGGACAATTACCTGGAAGTGGACTATGACCTCTCAAAAGTCTTGTTCATCGCTACGGCCAACTCTTTGGAAAACATCCAGCCAGCCCTGAGGGACCGCATGGAGGTCATCGATATCACCGGATATACGCTGGAGGAGAAAGTAGAAATCGCGAAACGTCACCTGGTGCCCAAGCAGCTGGCCGAGCATGGGCTGAAGAAGAAAGACATTTCTTTTCAGAAAACCGGCTTACTGAAACTGATCAATGACTATACCCGCGAGTCCGGTGTCAGAAATCTGGAGAGAAAGATTGCAGCAGTGATCCGAAATGCCGCTAAATCCATAGCCATGGAGGAAGGTTATGAAAAGAAGATCAGTGACAAACAGGTGAGAAAAATACTGGGCCCTGAGGTGTTCGACAAAGAAGTTTATGAGGACAACCGGATGCCGGGCGTTGCCACAGGACTTGCCTGGACACCTGTAGGCGGCGAGATATTATTTATTGAATCCAATCTGAGCCGGGGAAAGGGGAAATTAACGCTTTCAGGACAGCTTGGGGATGTGATGAAGGAGTCAGCAGTTACTGCCTTATCTTATCTCAGGTCGAATGCCGAAGGTTTAGGCATTGACTACCGGATTTTTGAACACTACGACCTTCATGTACACGTGCCAGCAGGAGCCATTCCCAAGGACGGGCCTTCGGCAGGAATTGCCATGCTTACTTCACTGGCTTCCATCTACACACAAAGGCTGATCAAAAGCAAGCTGGCAATGACCGGAGAGATCACGTTGAGAGGGAAGGTGCTCCCGGTTGGGGGGATCAAAGAAAAGATACTTGCTGCAAGAAGAGCGGGTATCAAAGAGATCATCCTCTGCCGAAAAAATGAAAAAGACCTGGAAACGATCAACAAAAATTATATTCAGGATCTGAACATACATTTTGTGGAGACGGTTCAGGAGGTGATGGATTTGGCATTGCTTGATACCAAAGCCAAAGACCCGATGGAGTTCGTTATACCGAAAAAAGCTGATTGAGATATCTCTTTCAAATATTACTTTTTTTCTCGTTTCCTGTCGTAGCACAGTTTCCGGGTTACCAGAGTCTGCAGTTGCCTTCAGGAGCCAGGAATGCTGCTTTAGGTGACCAGATAGTTTCGTTGTCGGGAGATATCACCCAGTTCGTTCATAATCCAGCGGCGTTGGATTCCATTGAAGTAACGGATGTCGCCATAAGTTTTAGCCCCTATTTCGCCGGTATCTATCAGTTCAGCGGGCAGTATTATTTGCCTTTTGAGAAGATCGGCGGCATGGCGCTTGGTTTGAGCTACCTCGACTATGGAGACTTCATCAGCACTGACGCGAGCGGAAATACAGGGGATGAATTTAGTGGTGCGGATTATGTCATTGCTTTGGGGAAAAGCCATCGTATCAGTTCATTCACGATGGGAGTCAATCTGAAACTAGCACATCAGTCAATTGAGACTTATAACTCAACCGCAGTATTGATTGATTTTGGGGGAATGTATCATTATCCAAAAGGAGATTTCAAGATTGGCCTGGTATTTAAGAACATAGGATTTCGCCTTAATGATTTTTTTGGGTCATCTTCCACCATGTTTCCGACTGATATCCAGATCGGTACCTCGATCAAACCACAGTATATGCCGGTCCGATTCACCCTCACAGCGCATAATCTATTACAGGAAGGTCTGGTATTTGAAGAAGATGAAAACATCTCCGGAACTGTCAGGGCTTTCGATCAGTTTTTCAGAAGAGTGAATCTTGGCGCTGAGCTGATCCTTTCTAAAAATGTGCATTTCCTTTTGGGATATAATCACCTGAGAAGGCAGGAACTTTCGCTGGAAGAGACAGGGGCCGGATCGGGTTTTTCTTATGGACTGATGGTCGGGATCAAGCGGTTTACCCTACGATATGCAAGGTCAGTTTATCATGCCAGGGGAGGGGCGAACTTTTTCACCCTTCAGACAAACATCCACTCATTTAATCAAGTATTATAAGTAGCTATGAACAAGAATCTAACACCCAAAGCGATAGTCGCCGAACTGGATAAATATATCATCGGGCAAAGTGATGCAAAGAGAAATGTAGCCATTGCTTTGCGAAACCGGTGGCGGCGTATGAATGTGAAAGAAGAGATCCAGGGTGATATCGTGCCCAACAACATACTAATGATCGGCGCCACTGGTGTTGGTAAGACCGAAATTGCGCGCCGGCTGGCCAAGATCGATGATGCTCCTTTCACCAAGGTAGAGGCTTCGAAATTCACTGAGGTCGGTTATGTGGGTAGAGATGTTGAAAGTATGGTTCGCGATCTGGTAGAGCAGTCCATCAATATTGTGAAGGTGAAAAAGAAGGAAGAAGTAAAAGAGCGGGCGGCTGAGATCGTGGAAGGGATCATACTGGATGCACTCATTCCGCCAATGAAAAATGCCACCAAGCCTGTTTCTTCAATCGATACCGACGAAGAGCCACGGAATGAGAGAGAACTCAATGAAAGAACACGTGAAAAGTTCAGGGAAAAGATCAGGAATGGTGAGCTGGATGACCGTAAGATTGAGATCAACGTCAAGCAGTCTGCAAGTCCAGGTCTTGGCATGATCGGGGGCAATATGGATGAGACATCGATGATCAATCTTCAGGAGATGCTCGGAAACATGCTTCCGAAGAAGAACAAGAAAAGAAGAGTGACCATTGCAGAGGCACGTAAGATCCTGATGGAAGAAGAAGCTTCCAAGCTTATCGATATGGACGAGGTGAAAGAAGAGGCCCTGACCAAAGCGATGAATACCGGTATCATCTTTATTGATGAGATCGATAAAATAGCCTCCGGGAGTGCATCCGGTGGCGGAAAAGGTCCGGATGTGAGCCGGGAAGGTGTACAGCGGGATCTTCTACCCATTGTCGAGGGCAGCTCGGTCATGACCAAGTATGGGGTTGTCAATACAGACCACATTTTATTTATTGCTGCCGGAGCTTTCCATGTCAGTAAGCCATCCGACCTGATCCCTGAATTGCAGGGTCGTTTTCCAATCAGAGTTGAGCTGGACAATCTTTCCAAGGCAGACTTCCTCAGAATTCTGAAGGAACCAAAAAATGCCCTGACGAAACAATATGAGGCATTGATCGGAGCGGAGGATGTGAGGATTGAATTTAAGGAGGAGGCACTGGAAGAGCTGGCGGAGATCGCTTTTCAGATCAACGAAGAGATTGAGAATATCGGCGCAAGAAGGCTGCATACGGTCATGAGTCGGCTGCTGAATGAGATCCTATTTGATATACCTGATACGATCGGACCCAATGCACATGTGGTGATCGACAAACAGATGGTACAGGATAAGCTTCAGGGTCTGGTGAAAGACAAGGATCTCAGTCATTATATCTTGTAAATTTTATGTTTCCCCAATCCGCACCTTTTGATTGGAGAAGAGGATCAAAAGTGGTATACTCGTAGACTATGCGATATGCGGAAAGGGTTAGTTGGTTATCTACAGAAACTGCATTCAGTGTATTGGCCCGGGCCAAAAAATTAGAGGCTCAGGGTAAAGATATCATCCACCTGGAGATTGGACAGCCGGATTTTGATACCCCGGGAAATATCAAAGATGTAGCCATTGAGGCGTTAAAGGAAGGAAAAACGGGCTATTGCCCCACTCCGGGTGTGGATGTGCTGAGGAAAGCCATCGCTGAAGACACGCAAAAGACCAGAGGGATCCACATTGATCCGGAGCAGGTCATTGTGACTCCGGGGGCAAAGCCCATCATGTTTTTTACCATGCTTGCTCTGGTAAACGCTGGTGACGAAGTGATGTATCCAAATCCGGGATTCCCGATATATGAATCATTAATCCATTTTGTGAAAGCAAAGGCGGTTCCTTATCCCTTGAGAGAAGAAAAGGAATTCAGCTTCAATATTGATGAATTCCTTACTCTGGTGACAGATAAGACCAAACTGATCATCCTTAATTCACCACAGAATCCTACGGGAGGGATTTTATCTCAAAAGGATCTTAAGGCTGTTGCCAAAGTGGCAATGGAAAAAGATATCGCTGTATTATCTGATGAGATCTATCGCAGGCTGATCTATGACCATGAGTTCCACAGTATCGCATCGATTGGCGATATGATGGAGCGTACCATCATCCTGGATGGGTTTTCGAAAACCTATGCCATGACAGGCTGGCGTCTGGGATATGGGGTGATGAACCGGGACCTTGTTAAGAAAATGGAACTTCTTCAAGTCAACAGCAACTCCTGCGCTCCTAATTTCACGCAATATGGGGGAGTGGAGGCACTGGAAGGTGATCAGGCAGCCGTGCAGGAGATGGTCAGTGCATTTGATGCCAGGAGGAAAGTGATCGTGGATGGATTGAACGCAATCGATGGGATCTCCTGTGTGAAACCTCAGGGGGCTTTTTATGCCTTTCCTAATGTTAAGGAATTAAGGATTTCACCTGCTGAATTTGCGGATCTGCTGTTGAATGAATATGGCGTTGCTTTACTGACCGGGTCTTCTTTTGGCAAGTACGGAGAGGGTTTTTTAAGGCTATCCTATGCAAATTCCATCGAAAATATCAAAAAAGCACTGCAACGGATCCAGCAAGCCATTGCGGATCACAGATTGTATTAAAATTTCCAGGGCTTCATCTTAAACTCCGGATGATCAGCTGAGATCTCCAGAAGCCTGTTATATTTTGCCAGGCGTTCCGACTGGGTGATGGAACCCACCTTGATCTGATCGCCACCCCATCCAACAGCCAGGTCGGCCAGCCAGTCATCCTCCGTTTCACCACTCCGGGCACTCACAGTCACCTGCCATCCGGCAGATTTTGCCAGCTTAAAGGCTGCCATCGCTTCAGAGATCGTTCCGCACTGGTTCACTTTCAGCAGTAAGGCATTTGCAGCTTTCAATTCGATGGCCTTTTTGATCCTGTTTACATTGGTGCACAGCAGATCGTCACCCAGGACGAGTGTTTTTTTTCCAATGGCTCCTTTCAACCTTGGCCAGTGATCCCAGTCATCTTCGGCGAGCCCGTCCTCCACACTTACAATTGGATATTCCTTGACCCAGCCCTCCAGAAGTCTGATCATTGCTTCCCCGCCTAACTTTTTTTCATCGATCAGGTAATGGTCATCCTCGTAAAAATGACTGGACGCCACATCCATGGCCAGTGAAACATCCTTTCCTGCATTTAAACCAGACACTTCGATAGATTCAAGCGCCAGATCAAACATTTCTTCCACGCTTTTAAAATCAGGTGCCAAACCACCCTCATCAGCGGTGAGCATCCTCATGCCATATTTTTTTCTGATCAGTGATGCCGCCGTGTAATAGATTTGATGGATCGTAGTCAGTGACTGATCGATGTTTGAAGTGCTTATTGGCACAATGAGAAGATCCTGTACTGCTACCTGACCACCGGCATGTTTACCGCCGCTGAACAGGTTCACAGTCAATCGTGGCAGGCTGTATTCTTCAGTACCAGCCAGACTTCCGAAATAGTGATGCAAAGGGAGCTGTTGTGCCACAGCAGCTGCCTTTGCAAAGGCGAGGGAGCAGGCAAGCAGCGCATTTGCACCGAGTCTGGATTTATCGGGTGTGTCATCAAGATGAATTAGAGCTTCATCCAATTCACTTTGAGAAGCATAAGATTTCCCGCTGATTTCATCATTGATGTCTTTATTGATGTTATGGACAGCTTTTAGACATCCCAACCCGCTATACCTGGAAGGATCACCATCCCTTAATTCATGCGCCTCTGCTTTTCCGGTGGAGGCACCGGATGGCACTGAGGCTTTTCCAATGATCCCGTTTTCAAAAAAGCATTTAGCCAGGACAGTTGGTCGTCCTCTGCTATCAAGGATCTCATAAGCTCTAAAGTGATCAATTTTTGTCATTGAATGCATTTTTATAGAAGTTAAATGCCTCCTGCAGCGTAGCAGGCGGATCTCCAATCATTTGAAGGACTGTCTTGCTTTGCCATTCCCTGCTGGTCTCATTCAGATATTCCAAAGGAGATTTCCCATGGACCCGTGCAAGCATGCATCCGAGGAGGTGATACACGCACCTTTGCTCAAATCCATTCTCATTATATGAAAATTCACTCCGATAATTGTTCCAGACAAGCAAAGCCAGGTCAATGAACCTTTGATTTTGTAAATGATTGGCTTTACTCAACAAATGAGTCAGTGAGAATCCAACATCAAAAGCCGGATCCCCAAAGTGCATCACCTCATGATCCAACAGGATGAGCCCTTGTTCTTTTACAAGTACATTCTTCGGGCTGTAATCTCCATGCACGATGGTGATTTGATGATCAAGCGTTGCCTGGATCAGATGTTCATAAAAGTGAAAAGATTCAGGGATCTGTTTTCCGGTAAATTCGTAGTATGGCTCCAGCCTCAGAGTGATGAAAAAATCCCTGTTGGAAAAAGTATCTTTGTTTTCCGGATGGACACGGCCTTTTTCATGGATTGTGCCAAGCATCCTCCCAAAGGATTCCATCAAGGTGTCATCAATTTCTTCATTGAGCAACATGGATTTCAGATTTCTCACAGGTGGAGCAATTCCTTCCATGATCAACAGATGATTTGATTCGTCGAGTAAAATGGGAGCCGGAACAGACCCGGAAGGTAGATTTCGATTCAGCCAATCAAGGCCAAGGTATTCGACCTTTATTCTGGAGGTATCGCTATACCAGTCCGATGCTGTTTTCAGTCTGGCCAGTGACTGTTTAGCAACAATTGGAGGATCTGTTTCGGCATAAATTGCTTCAGCAGACACACCACCTCCTAGTACCCTGAGCTTTAAGTGGCTTTTAACAGAAATTCCTTTTTTCATCAGGTATCTGCTGAGTTCAGTCTTATTTGTGATATCCAATTTAGCTGACAAAAGGCTGTGACTTTAAGTCGTTGTATGAAATGATTTAAACTGTATGATCGTTACTTGTTCAAGTTTATTGCAAATATTGGGTACGCACTGGATAAAAGGAATATTATTGCAAGGCTATGGAATACGAGGAAAGAATTCTTCACGAAAAGTCAATCATCATTTTAAAGGTCAGAGGCGAATTTGCGTTCATTGAAATTGTAAAGCTGGCCATTAAATACAGGAAAAAGGCTCTTCAACTTAATTATCGGCTGATTTTTGATCTTAAAAATACCAAAAGTGATGTTTCGGTCACCGAAGTTCAGAGTTATTTTGATGACCATATTTACCCGGAGGACAAGAAGTTGCTTGATGTGCCGGTTGGTTATGTATGCAGCGAACATGATTTTGTTTTCTTTAAGCTGATGCAGCAGATCTGGGACAATAAGGGTGTTTTTATCATGATCTTCAAAGACCTGGAATCGGGACTGCATTGGTTTGAAAATCATGATCTTCCGAAATGAGTTTATCAAAATAGTCTGGGTTAAAGTCTCTGAAATACTATACGCTGCCAGCCAGATTTTTAATTTTTTCCCACACTTTCCTGTTCACTGGCATACCATCCTCGAGATTCCTTGCTCTGGTTTCCATGCTTCTCTCACCTGGATAATAAACCCTCTCCCCGGGATGCATGGGTTCCACATCATGGGTGTAATTGATGATTTCCTCAAGTAGTTTTTGCTGCAGATCCCTGTCATTGAAAACAGCCGGATCGATGCACAGGAAAACCTGAGAGATGCCGGTCTCAAATTCTTTTTGGCTGATTTTGTAAGTAGAATCGCCTGCTGACAGGATGGTTGCCAGCATATCCAGGATGACGGACAATGCCGATCCTTTCCAGTACCCGATCGGGAGACCTCTCTCAATTTTTGTGATTTTTTCCGGGTCATCGGACAGTTCATGATCTTCATCCCATCCTGCCTTAAAAGGCATCTTTTTTCCCTGCAGCTTGTAATCATTGATCTTTCCAAAAGCAAACTGCGAGAGCGCCATGTCCAGGATCACATGACCTTCTTTTCTGGGTATGCCGATCAGAAATGGATTATTACCGGTGCGGCTATATTTTCCTCCCCAGGGTGGCATATTGGGCTGGGTATTGGTAAAAATAATGGAGATGCATCCGGCATCAGCAGCCTGTCTGGCATAAGTGCCACCGCGCATCCAGTGATTGGTATTTTTTAGGGCCGCTAACCCCATGCCATGGCTTTTGGCCAGCTCCACAGCCCTGTCTGTACATTTTGTCGCGTTGATGATGCCCGGACCAAAATGGCCATCCCATCGTTCGATACTTCCAAAGGCACTGGTTAATTCTGCTTCCGCATTTACAGTGACAGAACCATTTTTAACATAATCAATAAACAATGGAACACGATTTATCCCGTGAGAATTGACACCGAAAAGCGTGCTTTCTGTGTAGGTGGAAGCCAATAACTCAGCTTTTTCTTTAGTAAAATTGTATTTAAGAAATAGCTGGAAAAGGATTTCTATCATTTCCTTTGGGAAGACGCGTATGGTGTTTTCCATTTGGATGGTTTTGATTAAGCAATTGGCCCCATGACCTGATTAAATTCCTAAACTACCCAAATAGCATTCAGGATGCAACCCGATGACTACTCAACATCCTTTACGCAGCGAAATCCAACCGGATAGGCAGCAATTTTTTCCGGAAGTACATAGTATCGGTGGGAGCATCTGATAAAGGAATGGTTGTTGAAATTAGAGCCACCTCTCATCACTTTATATTTTTCGCCGTATTGTTCCATCGGTACATCGTTGCCGGGGTAAGGCTGATACCAGTCTGAGGTCCATTCCCACACGCTGCCAGCCATGTCGTAGCAGCCGTAGGGGCTTTCCGGTTGGGCAATGGAACCTCCCCGGGTATAATTTTTATCCCAGACAACAAAGGTATTGTCATAAGTATCTCCCCACGGGAAGATCCTTCCGTCGGTTCCGCGAGCCGCCTTTTCCCATTCTTTTTCAGTAGGCAGTCTTTTCCCTGCCCATTTGGCATAGGCATCAGCCTGGCTCCAGGTCACGATAGCTGCACGTTCTTCCCGGCCTTCCGGAAACTTAAAGTTGGGATCAAACTTTGCGAACTCGGCATTGGATACTTCGTATTTATCAATGAAATATGGCCCGGTCGAAGCTATCTGTTTGGGCCTTTCGTCCGGGTCACCATATTCGCTACCCATGATGAATTCTCCTGCCGGCACGTAAACCATTCCATCGGGCGGAACGGGGCTTTCCTGTGCGGTGAGGACTGTTACTGCCAGGCAAAAGGATAATAAGGCTAAGATTTTCATAAGTGATTTTACCATTTGGGATCAATAATGTTGTAATACCTGCCAAACCAGTAGTTTCTGATCATGGCACCTGCTGAGCGTTCATATTCCGAGCGCACGGTTTTAAAAGTTCCATCTGCCTGGGGGATCTCAAAATCTCTTTCCTGCCGATCAAATCCCCACATGTCTTTGACCACCTGTGTCCGATCTTGATTAAATACCTGCTCGCCAGTCAGCACCTGGTATACCATGATAAACCAGATGCTGCTTTCCCAGCTAAGATCCATCTCTTTCCAGTCATACCAGTGTCGGTTTAAACTCATTTTATATTTGATCATCAGGTCGTTATCCGTCTCAAGTCTCATGAGCATGTACAAGGAGCGGGCGGCATGATAGTCATCCCCCACATTGCGCCATTCGGGTGGGAAAAGGATCTTGGCGGTGATGGCATGATCATCGTAATGGTACCGGTCGATAAGCATGCGATAAGCAGCATTGTAGCGTTCCTTTCCGGTGATATGATAGGTGACCTTCAGAGCGGCTAACATCTCCAGGGAGTTGAGGTTTTGGTGAGGGAGGTCCGGACAGAAATTCCCCCAGAGTGTCATCTTACCATCCAGGTCGGTAAGTTTAAAATTATCATCAATCACGCGACCTATGAATCGGTCCAGAAAACCAGCGACTCTTTCCTTGTGCTTATCATCCGCACAGAGTTCCCAATAAGTACCCAGTCCATAGAAGAGGGAGGTGAATTTATCAGCGCTCAGGTCACCCAGCCACCGGTACCCTGGCATCGAGGTGGACTGATGCCATTCATGGTACCAGAATACTTCTTCATGCCAGAGCGGCTGATCACTTTGATTGAAACTGCGTGCGACAAGTCCTGGTACTCCGGTTACCTTTTCCATTTTTTCAATGGCTTCATAGATCTGATTCGCTATTTCCCTGTCTTTAGGGTCTTTTGTGATAGCATACTTATGTGAGTAGGCAGCCAGCATCTCTGTGGTCACATCCAGGCAGTCGGCTTGAGGACCGATGATGGGCCTGTCCAGCCCTGCCGGAGGAAAAATGACATATTGCATGAAGGCCCCTTCATTCCAGTGGTTACCCATCATGAGCTGATTAAACTTCTCCACTTTGATGTGTAGCGGATCTGATTTCTTAGGGAAGTCATTGACTTTCTGTGCAAGAACTTGATTTTGGATTGATAGTGTCGAAATGAGGAGGAATGAGGAGATTCGTAAAAATTGAAGCATGATGATATGAGGTACTGCCTTTTATTACTCTAAATAAGGTCAAAGAGGCCACCATCAAGCTTCATTTTCAAGTGGGGTGATCAAGGAATTTAAGTCGGTGTAAGTCCATGACAACACCGACTAAAGTAATTTTATTTCAGCTTCCAGCTCAACCCAAACCAGATCAGGTATGAAATGATATAGATCATAAATCCGTATAGGGTTGTGATCATTGAGACTTTCAGCCCACCGTAGACCATTGCTGGCGCGATATCACCGGCTGCTTCAATGGCTTTGAAGGCATCAAAAAGTCCAATCAACTGGCCAAGGATTCCAACAACCAGGCCGAAAAGTCCAATGGATTTGACGTAGGCAATTTTTGCCCTTCCTTCAGCAGAACCGATTTCACCTTTTAATACCGGAATACCATTGATTACAGCCAAAACAATCATAGCAACGAAAATAAGTGTCAGGATTCCCATAAATAATGGTCCGCCCATGTAGAAGATTTCAAACATTTTATTCATTCTTTAAATTAAAAAATCATTTGATCAAAGATCCAGACGCCGAGTATTCCGAACAATGTTGAATCAGGTGCTAACGCTGCATTTCATCGACTTTTCTCTTCCGATAAGATAAAAAATCCCATTTTTATTGTCTCAAGATGAAGAAAACCATTCTAAAGCACGTCTTGTTGTGGTGCCTCACAGCCTTGATCCTGATCCTGTACTATGGCCGGGAAAACACAGATTATGTAGAGGCTTTTTACTTCGTCACGATGCTGATGCCGGTGGCTGTTGGTACGGCCTATTTTTTTAATTACTACCTGGTCCCGAATTACCTGCTAACCAGGAGGTACTGGGTCTTTGCGCTCTATATGTTTTACATGTTCGTCTTCACCCTCTATCTGGAAATGTTGGTTCTGGTCTTCTCCTTTATTTTTCTCTACAATTTTCAATATGGTGAAATGAACCCATTGACGGTGGATACGATTTCTGTGGCCACCACTATCTATCTGATCGTTTTTGCTTTTGCTTTTTTCCGAATGATCGAATCTTTACGGAAATCTGATGCGGAAAAAAGGGCATTAAATGAAAGGATCAAAAAGGATCAGCAGAAAGTTCTGACGGTGATATCTGACCGTCAGCAGGTTCCGATATTGCTTGATCAGATCAGATACATTGAAAGTCTTGCAGATTATGTCAGGATTGATCATGAAAATGGGAAAACCATCACCAAAGAAAAGATCAGTACGCTGGAGGAAAGATTACCTTCAGGTTTTATCCGGGTCCACAGGTCATTTATCGTCAGCAGGAAATGGGTGACCGCCTTCAATAGCGAGCAGGTGCTTTTAGGTGAAGATGCTATTCCGGTCAGCAGGACCTATAAAAAGGAGGCAATGGCCGCGTTTGATAGATAGGCACTATTAGTTTGCAAGTGATAGCTCATCAGGGTCCTGTCTATTGTCCCAAACAGTGAGAATTAATATTGAGTCATTTTTCAATTCATAGAACAAAGAATAATCACGAACTAACTTATGCCTCACGTCAGGGTCATCTGTGGGTACTCCTATATATGGGTGTTCAGAGATTAATTTTTCAGCGTCCTTAAACAAAGAGTTAAGCTTAATACTGTAAGCCTTAGACTTGTTTCTTTCGATCCAGTATTTAAGAATTTGACGCCGCTTTCTTCTTGCTAAAGGGGACCAAACTACTCTTTTAGCCACTCATCAATTTCTTTATCGACCTCTTCAGAAGGTATACCTTCTCCTTTGGCAATTTCTTTTCTGGCTTTGTCAATTTCCCTTCTCTGTTGTTTGGATAGTTGGTATTTAGATTCCTCAAGATTAATATCCAGCAATCTGTATATTTCCTCAATCACTTTAGGATCCTGAATATTCTTGATTTTTTCAATCAGGTTGTTGCGTTCCTTAGACTTTATCATATTTAAATATACACATTGCTAAATGATTATAGCAAAACCTACTTATCCATATTTAGCTTTTTCAGGTAAGGTTATTACCATTAAAATATTGTATCTAAGTACAAAGGAGGAACAAAAACAGTGCGCCCCGCCGGGGCTCCTGTTGTAAATCGAGAATTAATTCATGAAGATACAATTACATTCCCCAAAATAGCGATGCAGAAGTCCTGTAGGGACGCCCTGACTGTAGATAATAAATATATCGAACAGATTAGCTCCGTAGGAGCGGCCTGAATGTTTTTTCAAACAGCAAGCAATATTTCAATTGATGAATCAGGTGTTATCAGGGAGAAGCCAAAAAAGATTGGGTCTCGGCGGATTTTTTGTGAGCAATGCTTTTTGCTGGTGCGCAGAAGATTGGACAGGTCGCCCCGCTGGGGCTTAATCTATGTTAATCAATTTTCTACAGACATCCGCCCCGCCGGGGCTCCTGTTGTAAATCGAGAATTAATTCATGAAGATACAATTACATTCCCCAAAATAGCGATGCAGAAGTCCTGTAGGGACGCCCTGCCTGTAGATAATAAATATATCGAAAAGATTAGCTCCGTAGGAGCGGCCTGTATCTTTCTTTATTCAATCCAGTCAAACAGGTATTTTTCATCATATTCGATCTCAAATTCTTTCAGTACGCCAGTGTATTCCTCCTTAAAGGTCTGTTTTCGATGATGCTCTTCCTGATTAGAAATGTATGATGCCACCTTACTAATCTGGCTTTTTGAATAAGAAAAAGCGCCAAAGCCTTCCTGCCAGTGAAATTTGCCACGCATCCAGTTTTTCTCATTGATGAAGCCGGAGGAGCCTGCTTTTACATCCCTGGTCAGATCAGATATTGAAATGGATGGTTTCATTCCAACTAAAAGATGTGTATGATCCGGCATGCAAAATATGGACAAAAGCTTTTGATCCCGATTGGTCACAATGCCGGTGATATATTTATGTAGTTCTTCCCGGTGATTTTTCGGAATCAGGTTTTGGCGACCCCGGACAGCAAAGACGATTTGAATGTAGATCTGGGAATAGGTATTGGCCATAGCAGTGATATTTAGTAGTTGGAGAAGATCAATTTTATTACCTAAAATAACAAATAGCGGGATTAAATTCTAATTTTTTGCCGGTGTGCAGAAGAATGGACAGGTCGCCCCTACAGGGCTCAATTCATTTTGAATTATATGTTCTACAACAGTTCGCCCCGCTGGGGCTCCTGGTGTAGCTGGATTTGTTTTACCTTAAGCAAAAGTCCCCAGCAACGACCTGTCTGCAGAAATATTGGCATACAATGGCATTTGAGTTCCGCGTAGGAGTGGCCATTTAGTAATACAAGACCAAATCATTTAAATTTATGAGACGTTAACCTGAAAATTAATTGGTGAAGAACGCCCATTGCAGCTTTAGAAAGATTCTTGTATCCGTTGTGATATGGGTGCTAAGTTTTCATTTAGCTCCATATATCTCATTTGCTCAGGAAAATATTCATTGCTTTGATTTGGTAAACCCGGATTTCAGCCAATTTGATGTCTTTGATCAGGATGTGAAGAATATGAAAATAATCGCATTGGGTGAAAGACATTATTTGAAGTCAAATCACCTGATCCAGGCAGAGTTGTGGATGCATCTGAATAAACAATTCGGAATCAGACACCTGCTCATTGAGTTTGGCAGATCAGAAGCCTACCTGTACAACCAATATCTAAAAACCGGAGATGAAAAATATCTTCAAAAAACCACTTACGGTGTTCTGGACTTCAAGGAATTTTTTCAAAACTGGAATAAACTATATGAATTCAACCTGAATTTAAATCCTGAGAAAAAATTATCAGTTCATGGACTTGATTTTGAGAGAGAACCTGCGATCTCATTTGCTATTTACGAACTGCTATCCAAGTTTCCACAAAATGAAAAATTGGATGCATTGCGATCTGATATTAGAGCGCGAATCGATACCATCTTAATCGTCAGAGAAAATAAAGAATATATTGATTATCTAAAGACCAGAATTGAAGAATTATCCCTTCCCTATAATCACCAGAAGATCA
Source organism: Cyclobacteriaceae bacterium (assembly GCA_965243485.1). GTDB lineage: Bacteria > Bacteroidota > Bacteroidia > Cytophagales > Cyclobacteriaceae > UBA7330. The sequence continues at coordinate 1,976,934 of CBDEVP010000001.1, forward strand.
TTATTGATGATATTCTTTCTAATGAATCTTTTTTCTCTAAAATGTCCGCAAGGGATAAATACATGGTAAAGGCATTTATCGCATTGGATACTTTAAATGAAGCCTATTTTGGTCAGTTTGGGGCGGCACATACCTGGATGTACGTGCCCGAAGGATTTACCAGTTTATTGGATGATGCAGAAGCGTATGAAAGGAAGGTGCTGGTTATTAATATGAATACAAGGGTTGAGGTGTATAATCCAAATAATGAATTGAGCGAATGTGAAGTCTTCTTTTTCAAGGTGGATCCCTCTGATGAACAATTCAATAGACTCAAAGAAGAGGGTCAATGGGTTTTATTTTTGAAAGATCCACCAACCCACCCAACACCCTGGGAAAACCAATAAGCCAGATGAAAAGGTTAGAAAAAATCAGGTCGCCTCTCCGTGGCTTCAATCATTTGAAATCGTATTTCATACAGACATCCGCCCCGCCGGGGCTCCTGTTGTAAATCGAGAATTAATTCATGAAGATACAATTACATTCCCCAAAATAGCGATGCAGAAGTCCTGTAGGGACGCCCTGCCAGTAGCTGATTAAAGAATCGAAACGGGTGAGCTCCGTGGGAGCGACCTGTACCCTTCAATGGCCGGGCAGGTCTCGCGGCTAAAGAGCAGTCAGTTTTTCCCGGTAGACCTTTTTAGCAAATTCATACGCCTCTCTGGCGGCAGCCATCTCTTCCTCCCGGATCTGTTTGCTCTTTTCCATCCAGCACTGGTCCACGGCGGCCAGGCACCATTCCAGACTTTCTTTTACTGCGATGGGCTTATTGTCCACCTCAACAAAAATTGGGTTGGTATGCGAACTTGGGAATATCCTTAAAGCCACCCACGAGGATTCTTTGATTGGATAATTGAAATTCACATCCGACCAGTTGCCGTCCGCATCCACGTCCTTTTTGGCAACCGCTATACCATTTACAATCAACTCAACGGGCACTTTCCTGGATGTTCCAACACGACTCCGCTCAATGTGCCAGTATGGATAGGTATTTAGTGATCGCTCAGCCACTGAGGCTTCCACTGGTCCCTGTGTTTCACTCAGATACCCAATGGCTTTGCCTGAGATTTTCAGACTGGTCCCGGATTTCACATTCAATTCATTTTTATTGACTCCCAGCTCCTGACCATTGACTTTAAAATCGATGAGGTGTGAAAATCCATCTGAGACATAGGTATTTCCATGGAGCAGCGCATGCATGTAGCTTTCGAAGGAGAGATCATCATCCAGTTTGGCATATGTCCTGGTAGCCCCTACACGTTCATCAGAAATGCATGGAAAATCGGTTTCGCCGCTCAGCCTGACCCGGTAACCGGCATTGAGGGAATGATACCACATGTTGAGTTCCCAGGTGCTGGGAGTATCACCCGCTGAATAAAAATCCACGGCATCATGTGTGATTGTTACTACATACTCATTGGCGCCGATGCCGGTCATTTTTGGCATTACATAATTGGGCAGCTCAAACGTTTCTTCAACAGGTTCCAGCCCCCAGCCGGAATGGGCGTAGCCTACAATGCCTCCCTGACCTTTAGCCCATTGCAACACGGGTAGTGTCCAACTAGGCCATTCTTCAATCAAAGTTGTATTCGGATAGTCATCTTCTTTCAGATTGAGTAAAACTACATGCCCAGAATGTGAAGATGGGAAACCTGAAACTTCCACATCATATCTCAATAGATTCTCCTCATCTGATAGCGGATGAGACTCTCCTGTAAAATACTGCTTCTGATGATACCAGGAGGGTCCCCAGGTGAGGTTACTGCCCATGTTCAGATCTTCGCCCTGGATCTGACGCCACATATGTTCGGGTAGCACACCCTCTGCCGGGCTTTCGTAGTGCGAACAGCCCGAAGCATGAATGTGATGATCTCCGCTGTACCATCCAAGCTCTTTCATGTGGATCCATCGTTCCAATTGCACTGCCATCTCCATGGTTTCTTCACCCTCGGGCACCTGTAGGGGAAGCAGTTTTGGAAAATATTCAGGACCCCGGCCGACAACCACATTGTAATTGCCGGGTGGAAGGTATACATGCTCACCAGACTGGCGATAAATCTGGGGCTGGAAGAAAAAATCCGGGTATTCATCCCTGGTAGCCACCCGGCGTGCCGGCAGCGGATAGATCCCGCTCAGCTGGGGCTGTACGATCTCCCTGGTGCCTTCCATTTTGGGTTGCGTATACATATTGACAGCCCATTCAGTGATGCTTTTTTCAGCTGAGCCTCCCCAACGAAGCTGTTGCGCCAGCTTGAGACGATAGTCATCCGGAGAGGGGTCTTCTTTATCCGCTTCATAAAACCGGCCAATGCCATCCGTGATCAGGAAAGAGGCCATCACGTCACTGCCATCTTCATCTTTTACATCAAAAACCACTTTTACTGCTGGTTGGATGTCAAAAAGAATATCAATCGTATTCCTGAAGCCAATGTCCTGCGTACCCTGGCCGACATTGAAACCGATATTGGCTTCACGCTGTCCGCTTTGCCGGGTGTAGACCATCATCACGGCATATTCCAGGTTGAGTCCGGAGAGGTTGCTCTTCAGCGGCCGGTCCCGGAACATCGAAAGCTGGAGAAACCGACTTTCCACCTCAGCTTCAGTCAGTGCATTTTCTTCTTTGGCCCGGTGACTGCCGGTAGATTTATGGAGCATAGGCATGGCGTTGGGGCTTTCCACTTCCAGCCTTGCAGTCACGGCGGCTTCATTGTGGACTTTTACCAGAAACACCGACCAGCCTTCCTGTTTGAGTTCGGGTTTTGCAGGACCTGCGACCACTTTCACCCTTGATTCAGGGTTGATCTCGATCATAGCCAGGCAGAAAGGGTCCAGCAGCTGTTGGATGGACTGAACTGTAGCGGCATCGGGCACCTGGTCTTTCAGAGAAACCAGTTCGTTACTCACATCCAGAGGCAAGGGACTTCCGATGTGGCTGAGGGCGTCAACGAGCCGTGTAGCCTGGGCCAGCAGGGGCTGCGGTTCCACATTTTCAATGACGGGCATCGGCTCACCCCGGGATTGACTGGTTTCCTGGCTGCAATTAAGGAGTAACAGGATCAGGAACAGATAGGAGAGTTGCCTGAATTTCATGGTTTCACAGGTTGGTGCTTACTGTAAGATAAGCCAAATAGGGGAGTTTGGAAAATGATTGGATGGTGTAGAAAACCACTCTTATTAGATGGACCTGACATCTTTCGAATCAGGAGAAGAAAATGATCACACTTCATGTCTCACATCTTGCAATTCATGCAGGAAGTTAGGACAGAAATCAAAACCGTTTGACCAGGCAATTCCTCCACCGGGTTCGATGAATACTTTGTTGAATTCTTCCGGATTGAGAAGTTCTTTTGTAAAACCTTTGCCAAGGTAAGGTCTAAGATTTACGATCTTATCATGGTCGTCCTTAAACTTTAGATAGACTAAGAAATCCTCAATGATTTTTACCTCAATTACCTCGTTCATTAAACTAATTTAACGGATCTATTGGATTTAAAGATTCAGGAACTGAGGCTCTGTTCCAATTTTCCAGTAATTCTTCTTTGTGTATTGATGCCCATTCGAGTACTAATGCATGTGCCCTGTTTGGAAGCTTACCAGTGATAGGATCAAGAGTTTTGATATCGTATTCTGCTTTGAAACCCTGATACTCTGCATGGAAATGGGGTGGATTATGATCCATAAAATGTCCTTAAATCGAACACTTCAACCAAAACGAATATTTGAAGAAAAATCGTGGTTTTGTGCAGGTTTTAAGGTTTTCGGACATTCCATGTGACCTATTAAAATCAATTATAGACACATGAAATACATCCTGATGATTATTCCATAGAAACGACTGATCTCTGGCATCGGTTAGGACTTGTTTCTTAATTTCAACTGGTAGGTACTATTTGTAAGCCAATATATGATTTAAAGCAGTTTGATGTATATAGATTAGCAATTTTCTGTCCCTGATCCTCCCCTGTTTGCCACTGATTCCTTTTATTTTTGCAACCATATGAAAAAGCAGTATCTAATGGCCCTGCTACTGGGCCTGTTTATCATCGGTTGTCAGACCACGCCGGAAAAAGAACAAACACAGAAAGACGATTTCCAGTACATATCCGAATCCTTTGCGGATATACGGATACTCAGGTATCAGGTTCCGGGCTTTGATCAGCTGAGTCTTGATCAGAAAAAGCTGGTCTACTACCTTGTACAGGCAGGCTTGTCGGGTCGTGACATCATCTGGGATCAGAATTATCGAAACAATCTCGCGATCCGGTCGGCTCTGGAAAACATTGTCCGAAACTATCAGGGAGACAAGACGACTGAATCATGGAAGAACTTCATGACATATACCAAGCGTGTTTGGTTTGCCAATGGCATCCATCATCACTATGGCATGGACAAGTTTGAGCCGGGCTTCAGCCGGGAATATTTCTCTCAGCTTTTGGATGAAACAAAAACAAGTCTCACAGAAGAGGTCATAGAGGTGATATTCAACCCTGAAATTGATGCAAAGAAGGTGAACCTGGATGCTGAGAAAGGATTATTGCTTGGCTCTGCAACGAACTTTTACGATCCTGACGTGACCGCTGCAGAGGTGGAAGCTTTCTACAACTCAATGATCAACAAGTCTGATGAAACGCCCATCAGTTATGGTCTCAACTCGAAGATTGTAAAAAATGAAAATGGACAGCTTCAGGAAATGGTCTGGCGATCGGGTGGTATGTATGGCAAAGCCATCGATCAGATCATTTACTGGCTGGAAAAAGCAGTGGAGGTTGCGGAGAACGAGCCCCAGAGGGATGCGCTCAAACTGCTGATTGAATACTATCGCACCGGTGACCTGGCCACCTGGGATGCGTACAACATTGCCTGGGTAGAAGCGACTGAAGGTGATATCGATTACATCAATGGTTTTGTGGAAGTGTACAATGATCCGATCGGCTATCGTGGCTCATACGAAAACATTGTTCAGATCAAGGACTTCGAAGCTTCGGAAAGGATGGGTACTTTGAGTGAAAATGTCCAGTGGTTCGAGGACAACTCTACCATCATGGATGCGCACAAAAAGGAGAATGTGACCGGTGTTACCTACAAGGTGGTGACAGTTGCCGGAGAAGCAGGAGATGCGTCACCGGCCACTCCGATCGGGGTTAATCTGCCCAATGCCAACTGGATCCGTGCGCAGCATGGTTCCAAGTCTGTGAGCCTGGGAAATATCATTGATGCCTACAGAGAAGCGGGTACACCTGGGGCACTGGACGAATTCACCTGGGATGAAGAAGAAAAGGAACGAGCGGAGAAATACGGTGAGATCGGCGATAAGATGCATACTGCCCTTCATGAGGTCGTGGGGCATGCCAGTGGGAAGATTGAACCGGGGGTTGGGACACCAAAGGAAACTTTGAAAAGCTATGCTTCAGCCCTGGAGGAGGGTCGCGCGGACCTGGTGGCTTTGTACTACATGATGGATCCCAAACTGGTAGATCTCGGTTTGATCGAAAGCCTGGAAGTTGGTAAGGAAGAATATGACAGCTACATCCGAAATGGCCTGATGCTTCAGCTCAGAAGGTTGGAGCCCGGTAAACAGATCGAGGAATCTCACATGCGAAACCGTCAGATGATCGCCAAATGGGCCTATGAGAAGGGCATGGAAGACAATGTCATTGAAAAGAAGGAGCGCGACGGCAAAACCTATTTCGTGATCAATGACTATCAGAAATTACGGGATCTGTTCGGTGAGTTGCTTCGTGAGGTACAGCGCATCAAATCCCAGGGAGATTACGAGGCAGGTAAAGCATTGATAGAAAATTACGGAGTAAAGGTAGATCCCGAGATCCATGAGGAGGTCTTAGAAAGATATGCTAAACTAAAATCCTCAGCCTACAGCGGGTTCATTAATCCTGAACTGGTACCGGTGACCGATGCTGATGGAAATATCACCGACGTAAAGGTTGAGTACCCTGATGATTTCGCTGAGCAGATGCTTGGATATAGTGAGCGGTATGGGTTTTTGAAATGATCTGAGGAAGGGGGAGAAACGCGGAAGAAACTTCCGCGCCAATAAAAAAATATGAAGGCATTTCAACCAATCAACCTGATCGCAGCTTCCTTTTTGATCTTAAGTACCTCTTGTGACCAAAAGCAAAAAAGGGAGTCAGGTTCAAACAATTCAGGACAGGCCGGAAACCAGGCAGCCACCGAATGGAAGCACCCTCTTACCAAAATGGGTAGACTGAATTCACCATTGGTAGAAGTGCAACCCTTTATGATCAATGGCGAGTTTTATGTACTTGAAAACTGGCGTTCTTCCTGGGACTGGCCGGGACAGCCTCACCGGGAGGCAGGCATGAACAATGAGATGTGGATTGCCCATCTTCCTGATGGTCCTGAAAACTATGAAAAACGTCAATACCTTTCCATGGCATTGAAAGGAAATACTTTAGGGACGGCCATCGCGGAGGAAGGCATCGTATATGTTTTTGGCGTCAATGAAGCCAGCGACCGGAAATTTGTAGAAATGACCTGGTCTGAAGATTTGAAGGACTGGTCCGATCCGGTAAAAGTGCTGGACAGTCCGGCTGGAAAAATATTCAACGTTTCCTTGTGGAAGGATGACCGTGGATATGTTTTCCTGTGGGAAACAGACGGGGTGGGAAAGCCATTTACCATGTGCTTTGGACGTCTTGAGAATCTAACTGACACCTGGAATGAGCACATCATTGAGGGTGCGGTCTATGGCAGGGAGAAGTACACAGGTGGTCCGGAGGTGGTGTTTACCAATGGGTGGTATTACCTGCTTTATCTGGAGGACTTGGAATCAGGCTGGGAGACCAGGGTTGCCCGTTCAAAGGACCTGGTCACCTGGGAGGATGCATCGGAAGATCGTCCTTTTCTTCCATTTAGTGAGGACCATAAAAATTTGCCCTTGCACCCCCCGGAAGTACAGGAAATCAATGCCTCTGATCCCGGCCTAACTGAATATAATGGACAGGTAATTGTCTATTTTACCGGTGGTATTCAGCAGCGTGGAGGAGACCTTCAATGGGCGAGATATGAGGGAGCAGTTGAGGGGCTGCTGAGTAGTTTTTTTGAGTGATTTATCTGGTTCACCTTTTTGGATTGCTTCAATTAGTGACAACGCCGACTTTAGCATAATATTAATTCATATTTAGTCTCAAGTATCAAAAAGTTTTTTAAGATTCACCTCCACCTAATAGAATTTTGAAGCACCTTATAATCTTATCTGCACTATTAGTAACATTCTGTTCTCAAGCACAAATTACAGCTATTGTCTATGACAGTATTACAAAGGAGAGTATCCCTTATATTAATATTTGGGTTGAGGGTCAGGACAAAGGCACTAGTGCAGATGAGAATGGGAACTTCACTCTTGAAGTCATTGATGACTCGAATGTCCTTGTTTTTTCTGCAGTAGGTTATAAGACTAAACGTATTGGTTTAGATTCAATTGGCGATGTAGTTGAGCTTGTTTCCGATGTGATCCAATTATCTGAAGTTGTTATTAATCCTAAAAAATATAAGGAATTTGTAATTGGGTCTTTAAAAAAATCGAATATCAAATCCTATTTTGAAGGTGTTCAAAACCCAATGATGCCTGCTACTTATTTCGATTACAAAGAAGAGTATGCTGATACACCATATCTCTGTAAAATTAGATTTGTCACATCAAGTTCTATTCCAGACACTAAATTCAATATAAGGCTGTATTCTTCAGACAAAGAAGGTGCTCCTCACAAAGTTATCTTCAACAAGAATATTATTGGCATAGCTGAGAAAGGCAAAAATATTACAGAGATTGACGTCTCAGGAATGAATATAAGATTTCCGAAAGAGGGTCTTTTTATTGCTTTTGAATTTCTGATAATCCCATCGAATATTGATGTTATTACCTACACAAAATCTGGTTCAGATGATGTGTACAGTTACAATAGATATCTACCATTAATCGGTGTTAAAGATCACAATGAAAGAAAACGGACTGGCTGGATATATGAGAAAGGGAAATGGTACAGACTCACATATAGTAGTTTAGCTATTGAATTGGTTCTAATGAATTGAAGATGCTGATTACCCCACCTTTTTGCCGGTGTGTCATCCGGCAAAAGATAGAGCATTTTTCAAGGTCTGTGAGGGCACAGACCTTGCATTAGGTTCGTGAGGACACGAACCTTGGCTTCATCATTTGATCACAATTCAGATACCTCAAATTCAATTTCAACTGTTTTCTCCGCTGGATTCGGGACCAGATTAGGATTGACATTCGTTGGGTCGAATAAGCCGGATTCCGCAATTTTTCTTTGAGATTCAATGAGCTTACTCCTGTTAAATATGTCCCCGGTTTTGATTTCTATCATTTGTGATAGTCGGTGGTGATCTGCTATATTGTCATTTTCTATCTTAAAGTTTCCTGAGACTGTAACTTTGCTTATTGTAAAGACATCGCCTTCATTGATTTCAAAAACCAGATCGACCGCTTCATCACGAATGGTCTTTTTCATGTTAATGGACAAAAACAAATAGCCTTTATCCATGTACAGAGATCCCAGGTCACTTCCATCAGGATGATAATTGAGTTTCGCATTGATCGCTTCTTCACTAAAAGGATCCCCCTGTTTCAGGCCCAGATATTCAGTTAAAAATTCATCTGAATGGATGGTATTCCCCGACCAGGAGATGTTTCCAATCTTTTGAGAGGTTTCATTGATGACTTCATTGTCCTGACTCTTTGGTGAAAAAGAAAACAGAACTAGCAGCAGTGTGATCGCCGGAAAAATGGCTAAATACCGTAGCATAAATGCAGTTTGATTTTGTGGTGTGTTGAGCATGATGATTCGTTTTTTGATGTTTTTCATTGAAAATTGATGAGTCAAGTATTGCTGGTTTTCATTATTGGAAGAAAGTCGAAGAATAAGCCGGGCATAATTCTCTGTATCTCCGTTTATGCCTCGTGCTTTTTGATCTGCGGAAAACTCGTGTACCTGACTGAGTTCGCGTTTTAGGAGATATAGCACAGGATTGATCCAGCAAATGGCAATGGCTAACTCTAACAAGAGATGATCAAGAGTATGCATGTTTGAAATATGCACCTTTTCATGATCAACTATTTGCCTGAATTCACCAGACGAGACCTTCAATTTACTGGCATTGATGAAAAGATAGTTGAGAAAAGCAAAAAAGGATGGACTGTCATCTTTCAGATAAATAGTCCTGATCCCCTCATATTCGGAGATCTCATTGTCTTTAATGAGTGCTAATACTTTGCTCATCCCTCTCATCAGCTTCCACAATCGAAGAGAGACTCCCGAAAAGTAGATCGTACTCAAAAGTAATATCAGCCAGTTGGTATTTGAGATTTCCTTCGATTCGGTCATTACCGGATCGGTCAAATTGAGTTTTTGAGGGTTTAGTGTAAATGGGGCAACAGTATCATTGGCGAGATTATTCCAGACAGGAATGTCCAGGAGGGGAATGATGAAGCCAAGCAATGTTACAGAAAGCAGAAAGACCCTGTTCATCTGAAAGAAGGACAGGTTCCGAAGAAATCCATAATACACCAAAAAGAACAGTGCATGACAAACGGATACTTCTAATAAATAGGTGAGCCAGCTGATCATTTTTTATTGCTTTTTAATTGTTTGATCAACTCCGAAATTTCTTTCACCTCTTTTTCACTCAATTCATTCTCTTTAGCCATGAATGAAACCACATGATCCAGTGACCCGTCAAAGAACCGGGTCACCATACTTTTCAATACTGACTTTTTGTATTGGCTTCTGGAAACAACCGGAAAATATTCATGGGTTTTACCATAGGCCTTGTGGGTCACATAGCCTTTGGATTCCAAAATCCTGATGATTGAGGAAATGGTGGTATATGGGGGTTTGGGATCAGGATATTCTTCCAGTACATCCTTTACGAAACCTTTTTTGATTTTCCAGAGGACCTCCAGGGCTTCCAGTTCTCTTTCAGTTAGTTCTTGCATATAAAAGAAGTATAACGCAAATATACGTTTAATAACTTAAATTTACGTTATGAAACGTTAAATTGCGTTAATAGCCTTTGCAGGTGAATCTGAGCTTTTTGCCGGTGTTATCACCGGAAGAGATTATGTCAGAAATAAAAGGGCGGTAAGTGAATTTGCTACAAGACTTTGGCAAATTGAAATGGGAGCGGACTCAGGGATTGATTAGCTTTTTCTTTTTATTTTCTTGATTTCTTCTCTGATTTTTCTTGCTTCGATCATCGCCTTATCGGTCCTATCAATACGTTCCTCCAGCTTGGTTTTCAGCTTCAAAAGTTTTTTTTCAGTCTTTTTGAAAGCTTCTGTGGTTTCTATATTATTCTTTTCCATCATCTTCGTCCTTCAATCTACTTATTTTGAGATCATTTTCGAAAATTTTGTCAGGTCTTGTGATAATTAGGAGATTAAATAAAATACTTTAAATTCGCAATCCATTTGGGGCATTAGCTCTCCCGATAGCTATCGGGAGGCTAGAGCTTTTTATCGACAACAAAAGGGGCATTAGCTCAGCTGGCCGGGACGCGTAGTCTAGAGTGCTACGCTGGCAATCCCCATTAAAATTTATGACCTTAGCAATTGAGCTAAGGACAAGGGGGCATTAGCTCAGCTGGCTAGAGCGCTACGCTGGCAGCGTAGAGGTCATCGGTTCGACTCCGATATGCTCCACTATCAATAATCAGCTAATTAATTGTTAATCAATTAGTTAGCTGATTTTTTGTTTTGATAGTTCCGGCAAATCTGTAAAAAAATATGTTGGGCTGTTTGTCCCTTTATTTATTGTGTCTAACTTTTATCTCTGATCTAAATCGATTTTCAATTTGTGTAAAGAATCCTATCTGATGAAACTCCTTTTATTCGTCTTATCTATAATCTCAATTTTCTTTATTATCTCGTGCGATAAGGATGAGCCGACAATAGTTGAGCACACAGTCTATCTAAGTGTACCAGAATTCAATATTAGTGTGGATGTTGATAAGATTGGAAATGGACGTATTAATACTCCAACCGATTGGAATCATGTACTAGGTGGGACAGGTATTCTGACAATAACGGGGATTACAAATCCTGATATCTCAATTAACATTGAAATTAATGGGGATCAACTAACAACTACGCCCTTGACACTACCCTCCGGGAATTATGACTTTGAATATACTGTGAACGGAACCAGCACAATTGGTCACTCTGCTTTTTTGCCGTTTACAGCGAGTGCCTCAAATATTAGCGTAAATACTGAAAATCAAGTCGTTGATTTAGTGGGCTCAACTGAATGGGATCTCTATATTGTTACCAATCAAAATCTCTGTACATACAGCAATAATTTCATTACTGGGGAAGTAATCTGGGACCCAGATGGGGATGGTCCGACCGATAACGATTATGCATTAGATATGAATAATGGCTATTATTATGCCTATGTGAATTCTTCAAACAACTTGCCATCTGCCAGACTTCTAATTTTTTACGATGGTGCCACGACTGATTGCCAGATGGCATCTCTTAATCATGCTACTCAAGGTGGCAAGGCATATTGGGTGACAGTAAAATTAAGTGGAACTCAAGGTTTTAAATTAAATCTTGACGGGATGTTTACAACTAATGAGATCACTATTGGTGATGGAGGTAACTCAGTGCCTACGATTGAAGAAGAGCAGGCCGCTAAACTAGTAGGTACATGGAACCTGGTTTCCAATGGTGCTAAGCTGGGCACTACTATTCGTCCAGAATGGGAAGGATTAACAGTTGTTATTTCTGGGAATGCAGATGGTGGAGCAATTGCCAGTGCGGGCGTTCCATCTGATCCTGGGGCAGAGGACGTATGGCCTGCAACTTCTTCATGGACATTTGGTGAAAGTATTTCCGAGGTGGTCAGGGATGATGGAGTATCACTCTACGTGACTGTTAATGAAGCTACCCTGGATGTTCAGTTTACGATTACGGGGTCCGGTCGGATTGAAGGATTTGACGGTTTGTGGACTTTTAGTTTCCAAAAAAGTTCTTAGGGAAAAATGAACGCAACGTAGAGGTTATTTATCAAGTAAGCTCCTTCTCAAAATTTGTAGCCAGAAAATTTGATGATGGTGGGCTTTTTAGGCAAAAAAGTCCTTTAAGATTATATTCTCCCCTCCCTATTTTCATTAGATTGAATAAATATTAATCAATGAATGGATAGGGAGGAACACACTATTTATGAAAATCTGATCAAAGATGAAAACTCTTTGATAGAGGCCCTACTAAATAACTTCAAGATAAAATCCTTTCGTGATGCATTTCTTGAAAACATAAAGCTCGATTGGATTGAGAAAGATGAAATAGTATTTGAAGATTTTGAATCACAGCGCAGATTAAAAGGAGGGGATTTCGGTCAGCCAGATTTATCAATCACCACACAGTCGATAGAAATTCTTATAGAAATCAAAGTCTATGATACTCAAACAACTGATAAACAGCCTTCCGGATATTTAAAGTATTTGAATGAGTCTAATAAAGATCATAAAGCATTAATATTTCTTGTTCCTGAGGGATATTTTAAAACTAGAGAGATCACAAAGAAATTTGATAATTCTAGAATTGACTGTGATAAAGTAATCATTACTTGGCATTCACTCATAAATCTAATTATCAATAAGGAGTTAAATAAATACCACTTACTTCTCAATGAATTTTTTTCCTTTTTAAGTAATTGGTTCCTATCATCCAGACAAGTTTTAACACGTCATGAAACAAGAGATATGTATTCAAAAGATTTTGCAAGTGGTTTTGAAAAAATACTAAGAGTTATTGACAACGTAGAAAATGACCTAAAAAAACAAGGATTAAAGACGACCAACTCAAGGAAGAAGTATCTTGATGAGTATGGATTTTATATTCAATCCGATGTTGGTGAGAACGTTATATTTTTTGGCATCTGGATGGACTACTGGAAAAGCACAGGCAATCCATTAATCATTGGTTTAGAATCTGAGTTACTCAAAATCAGAACATTATTTTATAAGGCATTCAAAATACCACGATTTGACCTTGATTCATTTAAAATTGATGGTGATACTTATGAATTATTTTTCATTAACAAGGAGATCATCGAAAGTGAAGAAGGCGAGGAAAAGATTGTTCAAGTAATTTCAAAGTTTATGCAAAGAGTATGATAATCCCATTCTTCTTGTTAATTGTCAAGACATTTGTTTAATAGCTATATTTAATTTTCCTCGACCACCTCAATAATATGAACATCCCTAAAAGCTCAGTTCTATATTTCATTTTAACCATCACAGCCCATCTCATATTTTCTCAAGACATAGCAATTACATTAAGTGGGGACTCGGTTATCCTAAATGATGATGGCACCTGGATAGAGTATGAAGGCCAAAACTTTGCAATTACATTAAATGGGGACACAGTTTTTCTGGATGATGATGGAACTTGGAAGAAATTTAACACCCTAAATATTTCAGAATATCAAAGAATAGAATCTAGTATTGATGATGGAACGATTTATGGAAGACAGAGAGGAGGATCAAATGGTGCTAGCCTTCAGATGGCCGGTTGGGTATGGGATTTTAAACCGAATCCTAATGATAAATCTGATGAATCAGGGAAAATTGTGTACATGATTACGATTGATGATGAGGGCTATATTCAAAACATTAAACTTCAATCAAGTACAGTTAGTAGATCAGTTGAAAGAGTCTATCGACAATCCGTTGAAAGATTATCTTTTAGCAAGACAGGCGATTACAAACCACGTCCAACTTCCACCGGCACCATTACATTTCTCATTCATGCCAAATAAATTTGACCGATGGTATTACCATATTTTTGGCAATTTTATCCTAGAAGACTTAAATCAAAATGTAGGAAAGAAGCCTATATTAATTTAGCGGAAGGATGTGACAGTGAATTTGTCTTAATATGCCAGTCATAATTTCAAATGAAATATATTATTATTTCCTGCCTTTTATTAATGACCATTAATTCCTATGGACAAAAATTTCCTTATAATAATCGCAATGTCACATTTGATTCCCTGGTATTCTTAAGAGAGGAAACATTTAATCTCCCCACAGATTTCAGTAATGCCACATTCAAATCCGGAGCGGATTTCGAATGGGCAAAATTTGGTTCCTCGGCAGATTTCACAGATGCAACATTTGACATCAAGGCTGCATTTATGAATGCGCAATTTGATCATTTAGCTGACTTCAATGGTGCAAATTTTAATGCCTTCGTAGAACTCGCTAATGCAACATTTAGTTCACAGGCGAATTTCAAGAAAATAAGGGTTAGTTCCTCTGCACATTTCGCTGGTGCAAAATTTGGTTCCCAGGCAGATTTCAGCAATTCTATATTTGGTACATGGGCAAATTTCTATGCCACAAATTTTGAGTCGAGGGCCTATTTCAACGAGACAAATTTTGGTCTCAAGGCATTCTTCAGGAGGACAAGATTTGGTTCTTCAGCAGATTTCAGATGGTCAAAATTTGGTGGTCTGGCAGATTTCATTGGTGCTCAATTTGGTTCTTGGGCAGATTTCAGAAATGTAACTTTTGGGTCTAGGGCAGACTTCAAATATGCAACATTTAGGAATGAGGTGGGTTTTACTTTTGCTACGTTACCTGATACTTTATATTTTTCAGATGTTAAAACAGAAGGGATAATCGATTTTACCACTTGCGAAAATAGAATAGACTCTAGCTCTTCAGAAAATGTATGTGTAATATTCTTGGATAGAACGGATATCTCCAAAATCAGATTAAATTATACAGATTTCAAATTGGCCTTTGATGAGGATTCGATATCAAAAAAAGGAATTGCAAATATCTATGAAAACCTACTCAAAACTCAAACTGAATTTCCGGAAGGATATAAAAAACTGGATATTGAATACAAAGAATACAAGTACCTTCAACAAGGATTGAAAGGAAGAATATATAATTTCCTTGATCGTTGGTGGTGGAATTATAGTTACGACAAGGAGAAAGTGATATACAATACGCTAATTCTATTGGTTATATTTTCAATAATCAACTGGTTCATTTTTGAATATCTCAACCTGAGAGTGTATAAAATTGACAAGGTGTGGACTAATTACCTGGAATCAAAAGAAAGTTTGAAAAGAGATGGTATCTACTTCGCCAGACGGTTTATTAATATTTTGCCATATTCATTTTATTATACTTCACTGATTTTTTTTGGATTCAAAATGAATACTGACAATATCAATTACAGGAACCATATAGGTTTATTCTACCTGGTTTTTTTGTATGTCGTTGGAATAGTCGATCTATTATTTATCGTCAATTTTGTCATAACAAGTACTTAGAAAAGTATTGACAAAAAGCATTTTCAAGTCCCCATATCTAGTGACTTCTGGGCTGTCTACCGGATCACCCTCCTGAATTTTTTCACATTGTCCGCATAGTACGGCTCATTCAATACGGTCTCAATGACGCCTCGGCTGGAGGAGGCATGAATAAACCGGATCTCCTCCGGATCGGTCGTGTCGGTGATCATGCCGCTGTGCCACCACTTTTCGCCCTTTTGCTTAAACTTGAAATAAACGATGTCACCGGGCCGGATGCCGCCCCAGCCTTTCCTGCGGCCAACTTTGGACTGCGCCTTGGCCGTCCTGGGCAGGTCGATGCCTACTTTTTCAAAACTATTATAGATAAGGCCTGAGCAGTCAATGCCACGCCTGGACATGCCTCCATATTGATAGGGCGTGCCCCGATAGGTTCGGGCTTCAGTGACCACGGCTATGATTATTTTTCTTTTCCGTTTACTTTGCGCCTCGGAATAAGAAACGATAGAAAAAAATAAAAGGAGGATAAGAAAAGATCTGGAAAACGACATGCATAACAAATTTTCTGTTTTCAAACGCAAATTTAATGCCTGATGTGCGGGATCACAGGATTATATGCATTTAATATGGTCGGCCGGATCAACCTGATCCACCTCGAAGCGGCAACACGCTGCCTCGAAAAGCGAGGTCCGGACAACCAGGGCAGCTGGTTCGACGACGTGGTCGGCCTGGGGCACCGCAGACTTTCGGTCATTGACACCTCACCCGAAGCCAACCAGCCCATGATCGACGAGACAGGCCGCTACCGGATCATCTTCAATGGAGAGATCTATAATTATGAAGGACTGGGCAGAGAGCTAAGGGCAAAGGGGATTACTTTCAATACCAAGAGTGACACAGAAGTGTTGCTGAAAGCATTTATCCATTGGGGGCCTGCCTGCCTTTCCAGATTGAACGGATTTTTTGCCTTTGCCATCTACGATCAGGAGGAAGAATCACTGTTCATCGCGCGTGACCGGATGGGGATCAAACCTCTGTTGTATTATCAGGATGAGGACAA
Source organism: Cyclobacteriaceae bacterium (assembly GCA_965243485.1). Taxonomy (GTDB): domain Bacteria; phylum Bacteroidota; class Bacteroidia; order Cytophagales; family Cyclobacteriaceae; genus UBA7330. The sequence goes on from CBDEVP010000001.1 coordinate 1,993,365, forward strand.
GGTGCTGTTTGCCTCTGAGATGAAGTCGATATTGTCTTACGGCCTACGGCGTGAGCTCAACACCACAGCCCTGCATCTGTACTTTCAGCTGACCTATATCCCTGCCCCCCTTTCCATGATCAAAGGGGTAAAGAAGCTGAGACCCGGATGCTTCATGACGATCTCCAAAAAAGGAGGGGTGAAGATCAGACGGTATTACGAAATTCCGTATCAGAAAGAGCCCGCGGTAGAATCCCTGGATCAGGCTACAAAAAAGGTTCGTGATATGCTGACCCGATCCGTTCAAAGAAGGCTGGTAGCTGATGTGCCCCTGGGCACTTTCCTCAGCGGAGGAATTGATTCGTCAATCATCACAGCCCTGGCTGCACGCGAGGTTAAAAAGCTGGATACTTTCAGCATCGGTTTCAAAGACAATCAGTACTTCGATGAGACCAAATATGCTGAGATGGTGGCAAAGAAGTACCACACCAATCATCATGTCTTCTCTCTGACCAACAATGACCTGTATGGTCATCTCCACAGGATGATCCAAAGCATCGATGAACCCTTTGCCGATTCTTCAGCTTTGCCCGTCCATCTGCTTTCACAGCTTACACGCAAACATGTCACGGTGGCTCTTTCCGGCGATGGGGCGGATGAGATCTTCTCCGGCTACAACAAGCACAGCGCCTGGGTGATGAGTAAAGAGTCCGGTCTGAGAAATACGCTGATCAGCAACCTGGACTGGTTGTGGACACGTTTGCCAAAGTCCAGAAATTCCGGTCTTTCTGACAAAGTCCGGCAGCTACATAAAATGGCTGATCTTCTCAGTATGAGCGACGAGGATAAATACTGGTTCCTGGCTTTATTCACACCTGACGATGAGATCGGCAGGCTTTTAAAAAGTTCATTTAAGGGAAGCCAAAAGGAGATCAATAAATTCAAAAAGTCCATTCAATCGCTTACCGGTTCCGGCAGCCTGAATGAAATGCTCTTCGCAGACACTCAGCTGGTACTTCCCAACGATATGCTCCAAAAGGTAGATCTGATGTCGATGGCCAACAGCCTGGAGGTAAGGGTGCCCTTCCTCGATCATGAACTCGTGCAATTGGCCTTTTCTCTCCCGGAGAAATTTAAGGTGGATGGAATGAAACGGAAGATCATTTTAAGGGAAGCCTTTGATGATCTGTTGCCGACAGAGCTTTTGAACCGACCCAAACATGGTTTTGAAGTGCCCTTGCTGGACTGGTTTCGCAGGGAAATGAAATCAGATCTAGATGATTGGGTGTTCGATCGCGAAAAAATTGAGGATCAGGGAATTTTCCAGTGGGAGGAAATTAAAAGGGTCAGAGAAAAACTGCATTCCCCTGACCCTGGTGATGTGACCATCAAGGTATGGTCCTTATTTATCTTTCAAAAGTGGTATGATACTTATTGCTCTACCGGCTGACCCATCCAGGCATTGAGCATCCAGATGTTCTTTTGTTGTCCGTTGATCAATGCGATCATCATATCTTCTGTCTCACTATCGCCAGCTTTTGCCGCCAGTTCCTTCACGGTATTTTCCTGGGCAACCAGTCCCTCCAGCAAGCTGATAAGGGCAGCTACAATTTCCCGGTCTACTGATACGTCCTTATATACCTTTAGCTTTGAAGTGCTTTTGTAATCATCAAAAGTGTGAAGCGGACGTCCGCCTATAGTCAGTATTCTTTCCCCGATCTCATCGATGGTGGTCAATGCTTCCGTATAAAGCTCTTCAAACTTGGCATGCAGCTGGAAGAAATTACTCCCCTTGATGTTCCAGTGAAATCCCCTGGTGTTTTGATAATAAATATGGAAATCACTCAGAAGTTGGTTAAGTTCTTTGATGAGTTGTGAAGACATGATCTTATGGTTTTGATTCCAGTCTAAAACAAATATTTTGAAGAATCTGTTTAACCCGCGACTAATTTATACTCGTTCTAAAATGCAGTAAAGGTCCAGGTTCTGATCATTTTTCTGATTCAGTACATAGTCTTCATGAGAAATGGATCTAACCAGGTCATCCGACGCACTTTTTAGTGAATTCCTGTTAATCCTGTTCATGATGTCGTAAGGCAGCCTGAGAATGGAAGCAGGCAGCCGATGCTGCAGGTCCAGCACATCAAATCGCATGATCTTCTCTACGGATTTCCTGTTCCTTTCATGATAGGCCATGACTTTATCATTGCCCGCTATACCCATCATGGTGACTTTGTCAAAATATTTTTTGCACAGCTTCTCCAGCTCGTCAGCAGTGTATTCTCTGATATGCCATGGATTCCGCGTCAGGGACATGAGCCTGTTGGGAGTGGTAATGAAGGCCTTTCCGCCTTTTTTCAGGATCCTGTATAATTCCTGAAGAAACAGGTGATCATCTTTTATATGTTCAATAACCTGGAAAGATACGATGGTATCAAAGCTTTCATCGGGAAGTTTTACCGGGGGGAAAACACTGGATTCAAATTGAAGTTGCGGATATTTTTCTCTCAGATCGGTGATGACAGCCTCAATTTTATCCAGGCCGAGAAAGCTATTAGCTCCCGGAGTGACCCACTCTATTCCGCGCCCCTCCCCACATCCTAGCTCTAAAAGGTCTCCTTTTATTTGCGGAGCAACCTCAACATATGCCTTGAGCAAACGTTGATGTATTGGATTATCAGAAGCAATCTGATCAGAAGTGATTTCTGTGGTATAAATTGCCATCCGGTTTTTTTGGCAAAGAAACCAAAATATTGGTTAACTTTTTAAATCCTTATGATTCAAACGATAAGATGGGCATGTGTGATTCTTCTTTTCAGTGTCAGTAACCGGGCCCACACCCTGGATTTGACCAAACTGGATATTTCCTTTCAGTATGATGTAAATATTGAAACCAATGTTGAATATAGGATTGTGGATGTCGGGAACGATCAGTTGAAATTGATATTTCAGGTTGAAAATGCTCCAGCCAGTCTTTGGCGGCAAAATATTTTAGGGCAAAACGGGTATGCCTCCGAAACCCACGACACCCTGTCTTTGGCGCAGATGGATACTTTGCTCGTGGATGAAGATAAAGGCATTTACTCATTTGTGTTTCCTAAGAATAAGTATAATCTGCTGATCATTTCAATATATAATCTAAGTGAGGGTTTTTACAGGATTCATGATGTGTCATTAAATGCACCGGGAGGTTATCCGGAATTTTATCCGGTAGATGAAAACGGAGTACCAATTCTTTCAACGTTTACTACAGATGATCAATTGTCCTTTGTCGGGATAGATACGGATATCCATGTCTTTCAATATGAGGAGGCTTTTGGCCCGGCAGACCCTCCCATGGGACAGATGTCAACCCTGGCGCCTACCCTGGCCATAGACTCCGCTTATTTCATTGACAACGAATTGTCTGATCTGCAGGATTATCACTTTTATCTCTTCCAAAGGGATACCCTTGACAACACAGGCATCACCATCCTGAAATGTCCGTACTATTATCCGGACCTCAGGACTTTTGAAGAGCTGATCAAACCCATGCGGTACATTTCAACATCATCGGAAAACGAATCACTCAATCAAACCTCAGATCCAAGAAAGGCTTTTGAGAACTTCTGGCTGTCCAACTATGGCACCAAATTCAGAGCCAGAAGTGCCATCCGCTTTTTCTTTCAGCGTGTGGAGGAAGCCAATCTTTTATTTACAGACTACAAGATGGGATGGAAAACCGATCGCGGTATACTATATATCATTTATGGGAAGCCTGATGTCGTGATCAAAAAAGACCGGGAAGAAGAGTGGAGGTATGATACCGGTGAAAGCTTTGAATTCATCAGAATTCCCATATTATTTACTCCGTCACTGTACTCCCTGAGGCGTGACAAGGAGTATGAACAGAGTTGGTACAGTCAGGTAGGGAGCATTAGAAAAGGGCAATAAGTGAAAAAGAATGAGCAGTTGATCTATGGAGCCCGGGCGGTTATTGAAACGATCCAGTCAGGGAAGCATCTGGAGAAACTCTTTATCCAGAAAAGCCACTCCTCGGAGCTTACCAGGCAGTTGCTGAAGCTTGTCAGCGAGCAATCCATACCGGTCTCGTGGGTGCCGGTAGAAAAGCTGAACAGGCTGACTCAGAAAAATCATCAGGGAGTGGTGGCTTTTGTCTCTCCTGTGCAGTATTACAATCTGCACCATGTATTGACTGAAGTATTTGAAAAAGGGAAAACGCCTCTATTTCTGGCCATGGATGGCGTCACGGACATACGAAACTTCGGCGGTATTGCCAGGACTGCGGAGTGCATGGGTGTGGATGCCCTGATCATACCTGTCAAAAGCAATGCCCAGATCAATGCGGATGCGGTGAAGACTTCTGCAGGAGCGCTCAATTATATTCCTGTTTGCAGGGACATGAATCTCTTCGAGGCTTTAAAATACCTGAAGGATTCAGGTTTACAGGTTGTTTCATGCAGTGAGCACGGCACGGTACCCCCTGATCAGGCGGATTTCTCTTCGCCAACAGTGCTGGTGATTGGATCCGAAGAAGACGGTATCTCGCAGGAGATCATCAAATATTCTGATGTCACCTGTGCCATCCCGATGAAAGGTCATATCTCGTCGCTGAATGTGGGGAGTGCGGCTGCTATGATGCTTTACGAGGTATCCAGGCAAAGAGGTTAGATGAATTCCTCACCTTTTTGAAGTTTGATGTCGCTGACGAATTCTCTGAAAATACCCGAATCCTCTTTTTTACAGATCAGCAGAATGTCTTCAAAATCCGCGACAAGATATCCTTCCAGTCCCTGAAGGACCACCAGCTTGTCCTTATTCTTTGATTTGGAAATAATGAAGTTGTCCGAACTTTCATAGAGGGTCACATCACCCAGCGAGACATTCATATCCTCATCCTTATCCAGGATTTCGTGGAGTGCATTCCAGCTGCCCAGATCAGACCATCCAAAATGGCCCAATAAAGTGTATACATGAGGGGACTTCTCCATGATGGCATAGTCGATGGAAATGTTTGGACACTGGGTATAAGAAGAGTCAATGAATTTCTTTTCTTTCTCGGTAAAGTACAGGTCCGAATCAAAACATTCCGCAAGCTCCGGTTGAAGTGCTGAGATAGCGCCAATGATCGCTTTTACAGACCAGACAAAGATGCCTGCATTCCATACAAAGTCACCACTCTCGATGAATTTCTTTGCAAGTTCGATGTCTGGCTTTTCTGTAAAAGTCTTTACTTTCTTTAGGTCCTGATCCGATTCATGGTATTGAATGTATCCATAGCCTGTCTCCGGACGCAGCGGGTGGATGCCAATGGTGATCAGTCGTTCTTCATCAGTTTCATTGACCGCCTTTTCGATGGTGGAAACAAATTCCTTCTCATTAAATATCACATGATCAGAAGGCAGGACCACCATGACCCCATCCGGATCTTTCTGCCGGATCTTATACGCCGCATAGGCGATGCACGGAGCGGTATTTCTTTTGGAGGGCTCCAGCAGGATCTGTGACTGGTCAAGGTCCTTAAATTGTTCGTGCAAAAGGTCCTCATATATTTCGTTCGACACTATCCAGATATTTGTATCAGGTACCGTACCTTTGAACCGGTCATAGGTCATCTGAAGCAGAGATCTTCCGGTTCCTAAAACATCCAGGAACTGTTTGGGTTTTTTATTTCGGCTATAAGGCCAAAATCTTGTACCTGACCCTCCGGCCATGATCACGATATGTAAATGCTTGTTCATCGGGGAAATTGTCCTTTTAGCCAGCAGTTTTATTTATGTCAAAGATAATTCTTTGAGAATTTGAAGTATGCAAGGATAAAGACACAATGTTAATTGTTGAAATATTTTTATTTATAGATGCCTGAATAGATAAATTTTCCCTAGATTAAGTATTAAATAATAAAGATGGAGACCGGTATTGCAGATAAACTCAGAGAGACCCTAAAAACGGTTTTTGGTTATGACACCTTCCGTGGTAATCAGGAATCAATTATACAAAGTGTAATGGATGGCAAAGACACTTTTGTAATCATGCCAACCGGAGCAGGAAAATCATTATGCTATCAATTGCCGGCCATTTTGAAGAAGGGAACCGCAATCGTGATATCCCCCCTTATTGCTCTGATGAAAAATCAGGTGGACCAGATGAATGCGGTTGGTATCAATGCGAAGTTCCTTAATTCAACACTTACAAAAGGCGAGATCACCCGGGTGCGAAAAGAGACCCTGGCCGGGGAAGTTAAGCTGCTGTATGTGGCCCCCGAATCGCTTACCAAGGAAGAGAATGTGATGTTTCTAAAAGAAGCTGATATATCTTTCGCTGCGGTGGATGAGGCGCACTGCATCTCGGAGTGGGGACATGATTTCAGGCCGGAGTACCGACGGATCAAGGCCATCCTGGCCGAGCTGGGCAATATACCAGTGGTAGCACTTACCGCTACAGCGACACCCAAGGTACAGCTGGATATCATCAAAAATCTCTCCATCGAAGGGGCGGGGGTGTTTCAGTCTTCCTTCAACCGGACGAATCTGGTGTATGAGGTGAAACCCAAAAAGCAGGCAAAAAAGCATTTGATCAGGATCATCAAAGAACACAAGGGGGAATCCGGTATCGTTTATTGTCTGAGCCGCAAAAAGGTAGAAGAAATCGCCGATTTTCTCAAGGTCAATGACATCAAAGCCGCGCCGTATCATGCAGGGATAGAAGGCAACATCCGGATGAAAAACCAGGATGCTTTCCTGAATGAGGATGTCGATGTGATTGTTGCCACCATTGCTTTTGGTATGGGTATCGATAAACCGGATGTTCGGTTTGTTATTCATTATGACGTACCCAAATCGATCGAAGGATACTATCAGGAGACCGGCAGGGCCGGCAGGGATGGCCTCACCGGAAAGTGCGTGATGTTCTACAGCTACAATGATATTCTGAAGCTCGAAAAATTCAATAAGGACAAGGCGGTCACAGAACGTGAAAATGCCCGTTTCCTACTGGACGAAATGGCTGCCTACGCCGAGTCGGCCGTCTGCCGGAGAAAGCAGCTGATGCATTATTTTGGTGAGGAATACCATAGGGAAAACTGTGAAGGGTGCGACAACTGCCTCCACCCTCGTGAGCATTTTGAAGCGGAGGAGTTTGTGAAGATGGTCATCGATGCGGTCCAGCAGACCGGTGAAAGATTTGATCTTAACCATATCACGGATGTGTTGATGGGCAAGGCTACACAGCATGTTAAGAGCTATGATCATAATAAGCTGAAGGTTTTCGGGGCCGGGAAAGAGAAGGACGAACCTTTCTGGAAATCTGTGATCCGCCAGACGTTACTCAACGAGTTCATTCAAAAAGACATTGAAAATCCCGGAGTATTCAAGCTTACACAAAAAGGCATTGAATTCCTCATAGATCCTTTCCCCATTGAGCTGGTTAAGGATCACGAATATGAAACGGAGGGAGAGGAAGAAGAGATCGAAAGAGAAACGGTCAATACGACGGCCTACGACAAGACCCTGTTTGACATGCTCAAGGTACTTCGGAAGTCGGTGGCCAAAAGAATGGATCTGCCCCCTTATGTTATTTTCCAGGATCCTTCAATGGAGGAAATGGCCACCTTGTATCCTACGAAGTTTGAGGACCTGATCAAGATTGTAGGGGTTGGAGAAAGCAAAGCCAGAAAATTTGGAAAACCGTTCCTTGAGCTGATAGAAAATTACGTGGAGGAAAATGACATCATTACAGCTTCTGACGTGTTGATCAAATCCTCAGGGTCCAAATCCAAAAACAAGATCTTCATCATTCAGCAGATCGACCGGAAAATTGATCTGGAAGAGATCGCGGAGACGAAAGACATGACTTATGAGAAGCTTCTCGATGAGATCGAAAATATCTGCGATGGAGGAACAAAACTAAACCTGGATTACTACATCGATCATATCCTTGATGAAGACCGACAGGATGAGATCTATGATTATTTTCTCAATGCGGACACCGATAGCGTGGAGGTGGCGCTGGAAGAGTTGGGAGATGAGTACAGTGAGGAAGAGATCAGGCTGATGCGGATCAAATTCATGTCGGAATACGCACATTGATCAGGGAATCACTTTGAAACAACCGGAGACCGTCTAATTTTGGGCGGTCTTTTTAATTTGTAGATATGAACGTTTTAATTATTGGTTCGGGCGGAAGAGAACATGCATTGGCCTGGAAGATCAGTCAAAGTCCCAGGCTTGGGAAATTGTTTGTTGCACCTGGTAACGGAGGTACCCATGAGATCGCAACAAATATCCCGCTGGATATCAACAATCCGGACCAGATTAAACAGGCAATACTGGATCATGGAATCGATATGCTCGTCATCGGGCCGGAAGAACCGCTTGTCAAAGGCGTGGTGGATGCGATCAAGGCAGATAGCGAGTTTGCCGGGATCATGGTAGTAGGGCCTTCGGCGGAAGGAGCCAGACTGGAAGGAAGCAAGCAATTTGCCAAGGACTTCATGGAAAAATATGGGATCCCAACCGGCAAAGCCAAAGTATTTAACAGGCAAACGCTTAATGAAGGCCTGGATTTTATCACCAGTCAAAAACCTCCTTTCGTACTAAAAGCCGACGGACTTGCAGCAGGAAAAGGGGTATTGATTACAGCCAATGTTGAAGAAGCCAAACAAAATCTTCAGGACCTGATCATCGGAGAAAAATTTGGAGCTGCGAGTGCCAATGTACTTGTGGAGGAGTTCCTTGACGGCATCGAACTCTCTGTTTTTGTGGTGACTGATGGAAAGAACTATAAGGTCCTGCCGGAGGCCAAAGACTACAAACGAATTGGTGAGAATGATACGGGGCTAAATACCGGGGGCATGGGAGCCATATCGCCGGTAATCTTTGCGGATCAACAGTTCATGCAAAAGGTGGAGGAGAAAGTGATTAAACCAACCATCGATGGGATAGCCAGTGAGGGCATGGACTACCATGGATTTGTATTTTTCGGACTGATCAACGTGAAGGGAGAGCCCTACGTAATTGAATATAATGTAAGGATGGGAGATCCTGAAACAGAAGTGGTGATGCCAAGGATCACTTCAGATCTGATTGATCTGCTTGAAGCCACTGCAATGTCAACACTCGATAAGGCTGAATTGGAAATCACAGGTGAAACTGCCAGCACGGTAATGATCGTTTCCGGTGGATATCCCGGGTCTTATAAAAAAGGTCATGAAATAAAAATTGATAAGGATCACCGGGAGGTGTTTATTTTTCATGCCGGGACCTCAGTAAGAGATAAGAAGCTGCTGACGAACGGAGGTCGAGTGATAGCAGTATCAGCTCTGGGAAAGAACATGGCCGAGGCGCTTTCCAGATCTTACAGCGGTGTGGAAAAGATCAGCTGGGAAGGTAAAAACTACAGGAAAGATATTGGCTTCGATTTAAAGGCGCTCGGTCAGTAATTGCATCTTGCTTTGCTTATATTTGATAGTTAAGAAATGAGCCCCGATCCCGATATCTATCGGGACGGGGCGAATTCCCGCTTGCGGACCGATGTGACCGTTAAGAAACTATTATTATACACATGAAATTGTGAAATATGGGTTGTGCAACGTGTACTGTGATCAATGGGGAGGTAGCTGGCTGTCGAAGCAATGGTGGGTGTTCATCCGGAGGTTGCAACAAGCTCAATGTGTTTGACTGGCTCTCCAACATGGAGATGCCCTCTGAAAAGCAAACCGACTTTGTGGAAGTACGCTTCAAAAATGGTCGCAAAGAATTTTATAAGAACATAGATCAGCTGGACCTCACCACCGGAGATGCAGTGATCGTAGACGTCCCAAACGGACATCACCTCGGGCACATATCCCTTATGGGTGAGCTGGTGATGTTTCAGATGAGGAAAAAGAGTGTCGATCCAATCACCTCTGATGTAAGGAATATTTACCGGATAGCCAATCAGCAGGACATCGACAGATACCGGGACGTAAGGAACCGGGAGATGCCCACCATGTATCGGACACGGCAAATCATTGAGGAAATGAAGCTTGGGATGAAGCTCACAGATGTGGAGTATCAGGCAGATAATTCAAAAGCCACGTTTTATTATTCAGCGGACGACCGTGTGGATTTCAGAGAATTGATCAAAGTGCTGGCAGGTGAATTTAAGATCAGGGTGGAGATGCGGCAGATCAGTCTGAGGGAGGAAGCAAGCCGCCTCGGAGGTATCGGCTCATGCGGCAGAGAATTGTGCTGCTCCACCTGGCTGAGCGATTTTAAGAGTGTGAGCACCCAGGCAGCCAGATACCAAAACCTCTCTCTCAACCCCTCAAAATTATCAGGACAATGCGGCCGGCTTAAATGTTGTCTGAATTATGAGCTGGATACCTACATGGAAGCTTTGGAGGATATTCCCGAAGTGGAAGAACCGTTAATGACTGAAAAGGGACTGGCCAAACTTCAAAAAACAGATATCTTCAGGAAGATTATGTGGTTTGGCTATGATAGCGAGAACAGCTGGCATCCGCTGGAGGTCTCGCGGGTCAAAGAGATCCTCAAAATGAACAAATCAGGGAAAAAACCTGCGACTCTGACTGAAGACACTCTCGATGAGCTTAAGGATGAGATCCTGAATGAAGATCTTGCTTTAATGGATAAAAAATACGCCTCAAAACACAAAAAGAAGAAAAAGAAAAAAAGACGGAAGAAAAAAAGGTCAGATGGATCGTTTAGGAATGACCAAAACACATAATTTGCATGCGCATGAGGTATCTGCTCCCAATGGCTGTACTGGTCACTTTAATTTCCTGTGATCCTGGCAGGGTTTTCGAAGAAAATCAGGATTTTGAAGAACCCCGCTGGCCGAAGGGGATGAACCCTGAATTTACGTTCAGCATCGAAGACACCACGATTGCATATAATATTCTGATGAATGTAAGGAACGGTTTCGACTACCCTTTCTACAACCTCTATTACGAATATGAATTGCTGGATTCGACGGGTACCGTGATCCGGAAGGAGATGCAGGAAATGATCCTTTTCGATCCCAAGACCGGTGAACCGCTAGGAAGTGGTCTGGGAGATCTGTTTGATCATCAGAAGCCGGTTTTGGAGAATTTCAGTTTTCCTCATTCCGGAGATTTCACCATTACATTTACACATTTCATGAGGAGTGATACGCTCCCTCTGATCTTATCGGTAGGGGCGAGGGTAGAAAAAGACAAGGATTAGGTTTCCCTGGAGATAAACCTCTCCAGCTTATCAAATGAAATATCTTGTGCATCCCAGAATTCCCGGCTGAAAAATTGTATGAATGGCCATCTTTTCTCTCTCAGCAGGTTGAAATTGTTGTAAAACCCATCAACAATAGTCTGATCTTTCAGCTGATCATCGGTGATTATCACGCCATGATATTTGTGATTTTTGCGGATGGCGAAGTCCGCGAATGGGAGATCTGAAACCAGTAGATCTTTATGGGATGCTTTGTTTTTGATAAAAGATCCGAGAGTGTCATGAGAGTCATTTGATCCCGGGGGCGATTCACCATCCGCAGCAGCAAAATCAAGGTATGATCTCATAAGATTACCTGAGGGGTTATCCGGCAGCGTATGCATTTGAAGGGAAGAAATCACATACTGCATCCTTCGGGCCCTTGTGCTCATCACGTTGATAATTCCCGGATCGATATGTCCAAATTGTTCCCAGGAATCATAGGTCATGGCAAGAATGATCTGATCCCTGCTCTCACCCTGAACATTTTCTATGGTCTTCACAAAAGATCTTTCCCTAAGCTTAATCTTCTTCTCTGCCAGCAAATTCAGTATCAATGATCGCTGGATCGGATTGAAAACAACTACACCCAGACTATCGCCGGGATACTTCTTTAACAGTTTCTCAAGGATGTTCACCACTTCATGGGCTTCTTCCCAATTTCCCTGGGCACTCCAGGTACCTTTGATCTGCATCAATTTGATCCCGTGGTCTGATTCAAAATTGAAATCTGGAATTGCTTTTAGCTTATTTTCATAAAAATGCTGATTGGCAAATGAGATCAGCCTGAGGTCTTTGGCATTATAATGTCTGTATAATTCAAGTGTTTGTGTGGTGTCTGCAGCATATCCATAGATGGATTCAGACCCGTCCTGGAAATATTCGGTTTCATCTCCATAAAGGTTTGTTGCGGAAAGTTGCTGATCATCCCCAAAAATGATCCTTTTCCGGCTCCTGTGTAATGCAGGTATCCCTCTTTCCGCCAGACATAAGGAAGACTCGTCGAAAATGACAAGGTCGAAGATCTCCCGCATGGGAAAGAGAGCCGAGGCAGACTCCGGTGTGGTGATCCAGCACGGCAGGAGAGAAAATATTTCCTCCTCAAACAGGCTGATTACCCTGCGAATAGGGTATTTCTTTTTGGGGTCATGGAGCAGGTTCAGGAGCTCTTCATAGGTAGCCTCCATTCCTTCTATCTCTGTGGCGGATATTGCTTTCTGTCTGGCTTTGAGCAGCACAAGATCGGAAATGAGGCGCATCCTTTCATCGAGAGAGGATTGAAGCTCTTCCATATAATTCTCTATTTCCTGTGAGGACGCTATTTTCAGGATGGGATACTTCTGCTCAATGTGGTCGATCCAGGCATTACTAATGCTGCTGATGAAGAGTTGTTCAACGCTTCCCTTTCCTTCCGTTTCAAGTTCAATCAGCTCATCGATCAACCTTAGCTGTTCCTGATCAAATGAATCCCTCAACTCATGATAGACGAGGATATCTCCAAGATCTTCCTGGAGCTGCTTTTCGATTTTGTTTCTGTCCGTTTTCCCCAGCAGCAAGTATCTCACCTGGGCCTCATTTACATATTTTTTCCATTTATTCATTTGTGCCGGTATTTTATCAATGAGTTCTACCAGCTTATGAATAGTATCTGTATAGTTGCCCAGTGTTTCATCCTTGGCGATGAGGTAATTTGGCAGCGTGCGTACGGTGTGCCTTAACTGGAAGGATTTTAGTGCAAGCTTTTGATAGAAAAACCAGTTTTGGATGTCTATTTTACGATAGCTATCCGGAAAATCCTTCAGCCATTCTATCTCCCGGAGCTCTGAGATGAAATGCTCGAAGTTCAGTCGGTTATCTATGCGCTCAAGTAAAGTTTCAAAACCTGCTTTATTACTCTTCAGGTCATTGGCCACAAGGATACGGGTGATGAATATTTTGTCTTCAGAGAATAATTTCCACCGGATCCAGCTGATGATCCCTTTTCTGGCCCTGATCGCATGCTCGAGTGCTTCCTGAAAACGCCCAAGTTCAGCGGATGGTAATGACACTTCGGGACCGGCCCCCTTAAAGCACTGCAGAAGGTTTCTTTCTCTTTGCGATAGCCAGCCCAGATCCTGATCTGGCGGGTGATCCACCATATGGATGTAGAAATCATAAGTGATTTCATTTTTCAGGTTATCGGCCAGCTGTTCAAGTGGCTCCCGGTTTGCAAGAAAAAAGAGTGCGGTTTCAAAGTCAATTTCTCTCTTTGTGAATTTCTTTGATTGTGATTTAATGTAATTGTCCAGCACATAGATCTCATCCAGTACCTTTCTGAATTGTTCAGGGTCTACTTTTCTCATTTTTGAAAGGGAGGGGCCCATCGCCCAGAAATGATCGCCAGCTTCAAATCGTCTGTGTGATTTCATGTAATCAGCAATCCGGGGCATAAGCTTATCCACCACATTAAAGGGATAATTCCGGTAGATCTGGTTGAGAGCAAGATTTTCGGCACTTCTTTCGGTAAGCAGATACAATTCCTTGACGGACTTGCCACACTCAGTCTCATCAAATAGCGCTTCCCTGAATTCCTCCAGCGTTCCGATGATTTCCTCAATGGTCTCACTGGTTTGCACAAATGCTTTGTCTAAATCGTCGGAATCCAGCCTGATATTCTTTTGCTTGTAATCATTCAGGTTATTGATCTGGTTGATGATCTGCTGGTAGATATTTTTTCTGTCATTCTTAAAATCCTGAACCAAACCGATAAAGCTATGCAGCTGAAGGCTTTGCAATTCCCTGTACACCTTATTAAGTGCCGTCGCTTTCTGGCTGACTAACAAAACACTTTTTCCATGTGCCATAAAATCACTGATCAAATTGCTGATCAGCTGGGATTTACCGGTACCCGGAGGACCCTTTACCCGGATCGAGTGCCCTGCTTTCACCCTCCTGAAGACCAATTCCTGGTAACCATCCATACTAAAAGGGGTGTACATGTCTGAATACCTGATGGTGTCAGCAGAAACTGTAACTTCTGCTTTTGTTGCCTTTGATAACCGGCTTTTACTTTCGGTTTTGATGAGCTTTTCGTAATCAGAGATCAGATATGAACCGGCCTGAGGAAAAATACCCAGGGTGGCATAAGGGTACAGGCTTAATTTTCCGGTCTCCTCATTGTCTTCAAGTGTTTCCCTGCTGAATGACTGAAAGGACTTTAGCTCATCGATAAAATTGTGCTGGTTAAATTCGATATCCAGCTCACTGTTTTTCAGCATCGCATACAGCTCACTCCTAAAAAGTGTGGTATCGGTATCAAAGTCATTGAGTACTTTTTCGATCAACTCTTCACCGAGTGTCACGTGGTTGTGATAGGCATAACGCAAAAGGAAAGTTTTATTGAGTGTGATATTTACATCTGTTCGCTTTTCAAGATACCAGGACTTGTTTTTCATCTTGAGTGAAAATGGGAAGAAGACAAATGGACACCTTACCAGGGTCCCGTCGTTTAATTTACCACGCACAAAAGGCCAGCCCACATACAGGTCCTTGCCACCACGCTCCTCAAAGATGAGCTTCTCATTTCTTGAAATGTTGGTAAGCTGGTCGAATACTTCCGGGTCCGGATGCTGTTCATGGGTAATCCTTATCAGCTCTTCCCTCGCAATGATGGATTTGATGATACTAAAACTATCCCTGGCGAGTGCCTGGTCCAGTCTCTTGATATCAAGAAAATAATTTTCAGGAAGGTCCAGCAGCAACAAGGACCTGTTGTTTCCTGGCAGGTTCTTGATTTTTTCTAAGTAACTGACCAGCTGCTTGTTCATTCAGGTTCATCCAGTGGATTCACTGAAATATAAGGAGATAATTTTTGAAATAGGGAGTCTGAAACAATCTTTATACTTTGAAGGTCGCTTTTTTCACGGTACGGGCCATGGACTTTGTGGTAATTGACGATGGTCTGTGCCAGTGAATAGCTGATATAAGGATGCGAAGAAAGATCCTGCGGGTTTAGTGTATTTAGATCAATTTTGACGAGTAAAGAATCCATGATGATCTGGTCTTTCATTTCGAGGATCACTTCCTCTTTTAATCCGTACACCTCATACAATTGATCCACAGAATGAAAACCACCCAGAAGATTACGGTATCGTATGATCCTCTCACTTAATGTGGGACCAATGCCTTTTATGTTCATCAATTCCGCTGCTGTGGCCTGGTTGATGCTTATGCTGATTTTGGGTGCCGATGGCTCTGAGGGATCACTATTTTCAACCGTTAATTTTCGATCAGGATCGGTCACCTCCGGGAGAAGGATGAAATCTTTTACGGCAAGGTAAAGCTCGGGGTCGAGGCCATAGATTTTCTGCAAATCCGTCCTGATTCTGAATGAGCCGCCGGCATTGCGATAGTTGACCATATTGTTGATCACTTGCTTTGGCAAACCCATAGCCAGCAGGTCCTCAGTACTGACTGTATTTGGATTGAAGGGTTTTAGTTTGAATTCATTTTTTTCAGCGGAGGGATCTTCGTCTGGTATTAGCCTTTCTTCAGCCTTCGATGAACCTGCCTTAATGCTATTATACCATTCTCTAAGCATTGCTTTATCCTGTACTGAGGAAACTTCAGGTTGATTGCTGCTGTTAATAAACCATCTGGGAAGAATGGCAATCAGGATTATTAAGCAGATCAAAACAAATGCTCCATTGGTCTCGGATTTCGAAAATCCGAATGTATTCATGATCCAATTCCTAATTAATCGCAGCATAAACAGTTGTTCAGGATGGAAGATAGTTATTTTTTTAAATGACATAAGTCATATGGTAATTACATTCAGACTTTTTATTTTAGCAATCTGGAAAATTTGTGGATGGAACATTTCAAGTCGATAGGAATTTCATTTAAGAACACACCCCTGGAGATCAGGGAAGCAATCACCTTAAATGAGGATTCAACAAAAGTTCTGATGAGGAGGATCAATGACGTCCTGGGAGTGGATGAGATGCTTATCTTATCTACCTGCAACAGGACTGAAATATACTATGCCTCAAAAGACGACAGGAATGCTGAAATGATCAGTCTTCTTTGTTCATTTAAGGGGATCCAGCCTCAGTCGATGGAGCAATATTTTGTTGATTACTCGGATAAAAAGGCCATACGACATTTGTTTGAGGTAGCTATGGGGCTAGATTCAAGGGTTCTGGGTGATATTCAGATCTCCAATCAGGTGAAGAAAGCTTACCAGTGGTCCGCCGATGAAGGCATGGCAGGTCCTTTCATCCATCGACTGATGCATACGATCTTTTTCTCAAATAAAAGAGTGGTACAGGAGACAGAATTCCGAGATGGTACAGCCTCTCTCGCCTCGGTTGCTGTGGATTTGACAAAGCATTTCACAAAGAATTTCACACATCCGAAAATTGCTGTCATAGGATTGGGAGAGATAGGTGAGGATGTGGCGGAAAATCTGAGGGATATGGAAGCGGAGGTCACGCTCGTCAACAGAAGTGAAGCAAAAGCCATTGAGATGGCAGCTGATCTTGGTTATCACTTCCGTCCATTTAAGGAGCTCAGTGAGGTTGTGGAGACTGCCGATGTGATCATCAGTGCAGTCAGCTCACCCGATCCCATCATCACTACCCAGCAACTCAAAAGAGATCATAGGCATAAAATGATCATCGATCTTTCCGTGCCCCGAAGTGTGTCATCAGAGGTTGAAGGTTTGAATGGTATCCTCTTATACAATGTGGATCAACTGCATGAGCGTACGGTTGAAGCGCTGAAGAAGCGCCAGAACGCTGTTGAGCGGGTGGAGCTGATCATAGACGAGTCACTCTCCGAATTCAAAGAGTGGTCTCAGGAGATGGAAGTCTCTCCTACCATCCAGAAGCTTAAGAGAGCACTTGAAGACATCAGACAGCAGGAACTTGCCCGCTATGTAGGCAAGCTGGACGACAAACAATCCAGGCTTCTGGACAAAGCAACGAAAAACATGATCCAGAAAGTCATTAAACTTCCTGTCCTTCAACTCAAGGCTGCCTGCAAGCGTGGTGAGGCTGAGACGCTTGTTGGGGTTCTCAATGACCTTTTCAATCTGGAAAAGGAACAGGAGGGACAACAATAATCATAGCTCTTTATCCTATATATTTGAAGCAAATGCGCTTTCTGAACATTTGTCTTCTGTTATTCCTTTGTAATGCTCCGGTAATTTCGGGCGTGGAGATCAGCATTATTTCCGCAGGAAACCTTAAAGGACTTGCTGATGAAAAAGGGAAGATCGTTATTCCTGCCATTTATGAAGAAATCGGATGGTCCGATGGTTCATTCACTTTGGAAAAGGAGGTTACCGGATATCTAAGTAAAGGCATGTGGGGATTGATCAACACCAAAAACAAAAAGATCACCGGGCCCATCTACAAGTCCCTGATCCCCGTAAATGAAAAAGCTTTCATAGCCAGCAGAAAGGCGGATCTCTCCAATCATCTGTTGCATGGCCTGATCAACGAAAAGGGAGAGGTGCTCGTTCCATTTAATTATTTCGAGATCAACAGGCTTTCAGCTGACAGGATCATGGTTGGAGAATACAGGAAGGGCAGGGTCTGGTACGGAATCCGTAACGTGAAAGATGATGAGCTTATCCCTGCGGACTATCAGTCGGTCCGACTCCTTGAGAACCTGCTGGTTTGTTCCAGGGAAGATGGCCTGATGCGCATATTCAACCTGGATGGACAGTCGGTCTATCCTGGATGGCTTGAGCAGGTCAGCATGCATCCCGGTGGATTTGAGATTGTGGAGCAGGGTAGAAGGGGCTTAATTTCTACAGAACATTTATTGGTAAGTATACCCGGATCCAAAGATCTATCGAAGGATGGCAGCTTACAGTCCTTCAACCAATGGGAGGTGAGGTCCGTGGCTGGTGATAGTGTCTTTTTTCAATCCTGCGATTCCATTACGTTTCTGAATGAAAAACTCTGGATAGCTCATGTGAATAATGCTCAGCATATGCTGGGTGCCCATGAAAAACTTTTTTCAAACCAGAATTACCTGCTCAAATATATTCAGCGAGGATTCATCGTGGCACAAAACAAACACACGGATAAATGGGGTCTGTACAAAACGAACGGAGATGTTATAGAAGAGGGCTATGATCTCATTGAGATGGATTCTAACTACTTCTACTGCCAGTCAGACAATAGCTGGGAGATTTACAGTGCCTTTAGTCGAAAGCTCAACAAACAGCGCTATGAAGACGTGGGCTCCTCCCTTGCGCGCAATATCCCGGTCAAAAAAAATGGATTTTGGGGATGGATTGATTTTCACGGTGATCAGCTGGTTCCTTTTAAGTTTGATCAGCTCCGGCAAGGCATTGGCAATCAATATGTGGCCAGGTATATTGATAAGTGGGGAATTGCAGCTTTTCCTGAGTCATGGATTGCCTTACCGGAATTTGATTCCGTCATTGTTGATGATGAATTTTACCTGGCATCGAAAGGACGTGCCACGTACATCATTGATGCCCATGGGGATCTTGTCCTGAGGACAGGATATGATGTTTTCACACATGACGATGTGATCTATCTTCGGGATGAGCACAAGTATGGCCTGGTAACAGAACTTGGGGTGATCGTCCGTCCGGAATACGAATACATCAGGAAGGTGGGAGATTTCTATGTCTGCCGCAAGGACAGTTTGCTGGACATGTACAATCCTTATGGCAGAAAAGTACTGGGCAGGGTGGATGAAGTACAGGAGGTTTTTGGCTATTCAGAAGGATATTTTCATATCCTGAAGGATGGAAAGCACGGTTTCGTTGATGAGGATGGTAAGCTTCGTATCGCCAATCGGTACGACGGGGCTTTGCTTTACAAAGAGGGGCTGGCTGCAGTAAAGCTGAGAGGTCGTTGGGGTTACATCAACAAATGGGAGCAGCTGGTAGTGCAGCCTCATTATGATACCTGCTCTGAATTCGAAAATGGACTCGCCAATGTGTCGATGAATGGTAAACATGGTATTATCAACTCAAAGGGTGAGGTCGTCATATCTCATAGTTTCAACGGTATTTCAAGGACCCGGTTTGGTAATTATATTATGACTGATGACCGGAATAAACAAGGCCTGGCAGATAGTTATGGTAAGGTCCTTCTAAGGGCTGATTTCGATGAGCTGATCGATACCACTCATGACTTTGTGATCGCCCGTCGTGGTGATAGCTATGGGGTGGTAACTTACAAAGGACATTCCTATCTTCCCTTTGATTACCGGCATGTGGAAGTGCAGGGAGATTACCTTTTGCTCCTGGGTAATTAACCAACAGTTACCTGTCTGATTTTATCGGGATCAAAGTATTTTGCGGATATCGAAGAAATCTCTTCCGCGGATATATGATCTATCTCATCAAAAAGTGCACTCCAGTAGTTAATGGTCAATCCGGAGAGGTCAAGCATTCTGATGATCTCCAGTGAATCGATGACATTATCAAAAGAGGATTTGATTTTACCTTTCATATAATTTTTCAAAGTTTGAAGCTCCTCCTGTGTAGGTGGTTGGGTTTGCAGGATCCTGATCTCATTAAGGATCTCGTCCACTGCTTCATCTTTCTTCTCTTTCAGGACGTCCGTCCCGATCTGCCAGAAAGACAGTTGATTGAAGTGGATAAAACTTGAGTAGATCCCATAGGTTAATCCTTTTTCCTCTCTGATGTTCTTCATGAGCCGCGAGCCAAAAAATCCTCCCAGCAATTCATTGGCAACCCTCAATGCAAGGTGATCCGGGTGCTTTCTGTTAAGCGTGATGCTCCCTAACCTGATACTGGTTTGTAAGCTGCCGGGTTTATCTATGTGAATATTCTCTGTTGTTTCAGGTTTTGGTACTTTCTCTTCGCTGGCAGGGTGAAAACTGATCTTTGAAAAAGCATGGTCGATCAGTTTCACTTCGGTTTCATCCACATCCCCTGCAAGGTAGATCCGGGGTTTTCTGATAAAACCATGTTTGTAATATTCAAAGACTTTTTCAAGTGTCACAGATTTTACCTCTGGCTCATCAATGATCCTACCATAGGGATGGTTTTCTCCGAAAAGGCACTTTCGGAACTGAAGACCTGCGACCACATTATTTTTTGCCAGTTGCTGCCTGATGTGCTGGATCCTGATCTGCTTCAGGATGTCAAACTCCTTTTCAGGGAATTGGGAGTCAGACAGCAGGTCAATCAGTAACGACAACAACTCGGGAAAGTACTTTTTTAAGGTATATAATTTGATCGACACATAATCGGGTGAAGGCGAGATCTCCAGCTGTCCACCATAAAAATCAATTTTTGAGGCAATCTGGAAAGCATTCAGCTTTGAGGTGCCCTCAGACAGCATTTTGGCGGCAAAGTAGTTAATGCCAGCCATCGTTTCCTGAAGTGCGCCGGAGGGTACGATGAGATTGAAAATAATGATCGGATGTCCGCTCTGAGCCACCAGCCCCAGGGGAATACCTCCGGACAAAGTGGTTTGTTGGAATTCCGGGAGTTTGAGGTTTTGTATTTCGCGAATGGGGGGGTGAACCGTTCTATCCACCATTGCCAATCTCTTCCGTAGGTTCGTCTTTATCCAGGTTGAATAAGAAGGAGAGTCTGAGCGTATCTCCTAAAGGATGATTGTTTTGTCTGGGTATCAGGTAAGAAAAATCTACCCCGAACACCTGGTATCTGAAGCCAATTCCAGCCGTAAAGTACTTTCTATTTCCCTTTCTTTCACTTTCCCAGAAATATCCTGCACGAACCGCAAAAACGTTTCTGTACCAGTATTCTGTTCCAAAGGATAGCATTACCTCCCGGATCTCTTCACCAAAGCCGTCCGGGGCATCAGAAAATGAACCGAACGTACCACTCAACAATGGTCTGTTCGGATCTTTACCCGATGCGATGATGTAATCACCATTGGCATCCGTCGCCAACTCCCCATCCTCATTCAGCTGATATCTGGGTGGTGTGGGAACCAGAAGTTTGTTGGCATCAAATACCAGTGTGATGGTATTGTAGGGATCTAAATTAGCGGTAAAGGCCGTTCCCAGGCGGAGATTTGCCGGGATAAAGTCTTCGTTGGATTCTGTGCTGTAGGTAACTTTCTGACCAAAGTTAGAGACATGTGCTCCGAAAGAAAGTTTTGAGTCCAGGCCGCCAAATCTCATGGGTTGAGTGTAATAATATCCGATGTCAACGGCGACACTGGTTCCATTTTTAGCCCCGGCTGCCCCGGTAAGATCACCGGTAAGGTTGGACCAGATGAACCGTGTGGTGAGGGCGATACTCATCAGATCAGTCAGTTTCCTGGAGTATGTCACATCTACAGCCAGCTCGCGGGGATTTTCCGTCCCAATGGGCAACCCCTGAATGTCAGTCTTGGCAATTTCTCCGAGGTCAAAATATCTCAATGAGGCCCCAAACGCCTGGATCCTGTCAATTTTTTTGTAGAAAGTCAGGTAGTTTAGGCTCATGTCATCCACAATCCTTCCAAGCCATGGTGAATAAGAAAATGAGAACCCCATGTCCTTCTCCAGGAAAGCTAATTTTGCATTGTTCCAGTATACACTGTACACATCGGGACTGGTCGCCACACCGGCATCTCCAAGGGCTGCACCGCGGCTATCCGGAGCAAAATTTACGAATGGTACTGCCACAGTGATGGGGTTACTTTTTCCATCTTGTCCTGTGACGAACGCCTGCTGGCCATAGGCACTTCCTGAAATGATCAGGATCAGAGAATAAAAATATTTATTTATGCCGTTCATTCGGTATTTTTTCTCGTCAACAAAGATAATCAATTAATGATTATCATTCTTCTGACTGCTTCGTTTGAAGCCCCGTCAAGTGTACTCATAACTCTCAATCTATAAAGATAAATTCCCTGTTTTAATTCATCACCATAAGCATTTGAGGGCCTCCATTCCAGTTTATCCACCTTGCTCTGGCTATCATCTATGGTGATTTCAGATGAATACCTGACAGCACCGGACATATCGTAAACTAATAAAGAAACAATTAGTTCTTCTCCGGGTCGGTCATGCTCAAAAGTAAAGATAGTAACCGGATTTTGGTAAATCTCTACTGGGTTAGGGTAGTTCATCACATTGTATAACCTGATCAATGGCTGGTCAGATACTTTAAAAGCAACTGTCTTTTCACTGGAATTATTGTGTGCGTCCCATAATTTTAATGTAGCGGAGTAACTGCCCGGTTCGAGATTTTGCAAAGGGTACAGGACAGTCCCTTTCTGGTAGGTATCTGTATCAGCCTGGTAAAAATCATTGAGGTTGATCGCCTCCCTGTCATTGAGCTTCAATGTGATGTTTTGGTTAAATCCGTTCGAGGAGATATTGATGCCGCTTTGGTCGGATATTTTAGCTATGAACAGACTATTGGTGCCCACCGTTTGCCCATTTTCAAAGGAGTCATCATTGAGGTAGAGACTGATCTCAGGAGGGGTATTGTCAGATACCGGGTGCGGGATAGTCCCCCCTATCACAATGTTTGAATTGGCACCGGAGGCATCCAGGAGTTGCTCCTGATCCCAGGCATATGCCAGAATTTTCCCCTTTTCCAATTTGTAGGAAATATTTTTCGGAAGAATGAAAGAGGCCCTGAAAAGGCCATTATTTACAGAAACCTCACCCCTGAAAAGCGTATTGGAAAGCTCCAGATAGCTGAATTTAGGATTTTCCTGCCCCCTGGTGGTTTGTCTTTGTGGAATATCAATGATACTCACCGTCGCCTTACCATTAAAATCATGAACGGTATCCGAGGAATGGCGAATGGCTCCGTGGATCACATATTCTTCAAAAGCGCTCAGGGTGTCGGATCTGGTTTCAAGCTCACCAAATCCGATTTCATATTTGGGATAGTTTAGTCTTAAAAAGGGGTCACCCAAAAGGGCAAAATTCCTGTTTACCGGACCGCTCAAACTATTGTTTTTGGTGTCGCGGATAATATCCCCCAGTCTTGGGAATTGATTGTCGACCTTCGTGAGCATGGATTCATGAAATGCCCGATTGACCAGTAAATTCGTATGAGCGAAAACCGGCCTTGTGGTTGTGATGAGACCTATGGCCCCACCATTTGGGTTCAAAAGCAGATTTTCTGCTCCTGAGGTGAAAACTGGCTGGTCGTACCTCCCGAATTCACAGGTGGCTGTAACAATGAGAGGGAGTTTATGTCGATTGTTGAGCTTACTGATCACTCCACTATTCAATGTCTCCTCCTCCATCCACTGGAACTCATTTCCGTGGCCGATAAAATTGAGCACCAGCAGACCGTCCGCGATGGCATCCTCGAGTGCCCGGGTGGCTGCAGGAGACCGTTCTCTCGGAGTGGTGATCTGCTCAAAATTATCCAGGAATATCTTTTTCGATCTGAACTGAGGGCCCATATCCTGCACAATGTTGGAGAGTATCACCGCATGATCCATATGTATGTTTTGATCACCGTCATCGGCGAAATAGGCAATCTCATTTCTCCATTTACCAAGCGTTCTGTCGCTGGTAGCATACCTGATGATCTTGTTCACGACATTTTCGGCCTCTTCCACAGTTTTTACCGGGATCCTGCCCACACCGATTTCCATGTCATGGTCATTTTGTGAGTTTTCGATCCATTGGCCTTCATGTGATTCTAAAAATCCGAGATAATCATCTGAAGAATAGCTGTATATAGGGCTGAAGGAATCACGGGACTCGTAGACAGGGATGTGATCCGGTTTATTGCTGCTGAACTTGTAGTCGTAGGAACAGTCACCCATCAACAGGACATATTTGAGTCTGTTCCCGGTCTCATAAACATATCTAATGTAATTTCTAATGGCCGTAAGGTCTTTCCTTCCTGAGGAAAACTCATTGTAGACATCGTTTACTTCCACTACTTTGATCTGCAACTGGCCATGAGACTGATGGAATTGCTTCAGGCGGTTGGCCTGGTTCCTGAACAGGGAAGTGGTAAAGATCAGCCCGTCATACTGGACGGAGGATTTCAGGTTTTGGTTGTTGATTGTTCCAAAGTATTCGGGGCTGGGGAAATCCGATCCGCTGAAGACGAAATATTCGTGAGCGTTTTGAACCTCGACACTGAAAGAGGCCTTTGTGCCATCTCTCACGAACTCAATAAGCTCAACATTAACCGGATCCGTGATATCGATCACTATAACATCTTCTGCATTTCCCACATCCATTTGATAGGTGTAGGTTCCGTTGCTGGCGTTGACATTGATAAACTTAGTGCTTGAACCATATAGTGTAAGCTCACGCTGGAAGGAAAGGATGAAATAATCCAGAAAACCCCTGGAAAGCAGAGCACCCGCCCGGTTGTACCTCATATCCACGCTGATTGAGGCTGCTGTGTTGTCGGATACTTCGTGATAAATCTCTTTTTCCCTCGCCCTAATGGTATATGTGGTACCGGGTCCGGTAGGTATTGAATCGAAGTTCCCCGTACTTAACTGATCCCCATTGATGGTAATATCAAACGAACTCTTACCTTCCGACTGGGTGACCAGCCGTGCGTAAAACTTTATGCTATCCAGCAAACCTGGGATTTCATATTCAAACTGCTTGCTGAGCGATTGCTGACTGGAAAATTCATCCCCGAGCCAACGTCTCCCTGATCCCAACAGGTTTACTTCTTCGGATTCCCGGGTGATGATCTCATGAAAATAATCAACAGTCTGGCCTGTTTGTGAGGCCATTTCTGCCTGTTGAGCTCTTTTACCATCTGTGTTACTTACAGATAGAAAGTAATAAGCTGTATCGCTGTAGATATTCTTCTCATAATCCACATTGCCCAAAGCATCGAATCGAACCTTGTCTGGTCCCTGGGCATAAAAAAGCAGGTATTCGGATGAACCCATCCCTCCTACATCATCTGTGAAATCGATCAATGCATTTTCCGGTGGATCCTCCCAGGCAAAAGCAGCATTGGATTGGGGCAGCATGCCCCCGTTGATACCACACACTTTGATTTTTTTAGGATCGATGGTATTTGTATTAACACCCAGAGAGAAGAGAAAAGCCGCATCTATCCGGTACAGGCCGCTTTTTGTGATCCCTATTTTATGCCAGGTCCCTTCGGAAAGGATACTTTGACCCCATGCGTAAGACGTCAAAAGTATAAATCCGGTGATGAGCAGGTTTTTTAGCACTTTAAATGGAACGATTAGAGTACCGGGAAATTACAGATAATGACTAAACAGTGTTTTTATTCAGAAAATTTCCAATCAGGCTGAATACAATATATACCGGGACGAGCAGGGGTAGTGCCTCCCAACGGAAAACGACCAGAAGAATGATCACAAGAATTAGCAATAGATACTTCATGATATTTTCCCTCCAGTGAAAGTTTTTGAATTTAAAAGCCAGTAATTCCAGTGGAGAAACAAGTAAAATGCACGAACCAAGGGTGATCGCTATCAGCCCGTATAAACCAAGGAAATTTTCCGGCAGAAAGCTGATAGAACAGATCATGATGGCATTGGCAGGGGTGGGAAGTCCGATGAACTTATCATTTTGTCTGTCATCGATGTTGAATATTGCCAGTCTCAGCGCTGAAAATATTACGATAGACAATCCCACAAAAAATAAGTAACCTTCACTCTTTTCGGCGATCAGCTGGCTCATAAAAAATGAAGGTAGCAGGCCAAAAGAGACCACATCAGCGAGGGAGTCCAGCTCCTTGCCCATGGGTGAGCTTACCCCGGCCCGCCGGGCCACAAATCCGTCCATCAGATCAAAAAACGCTGCGATAAATACCAGAATGACCGGCCTGGCAATTTCACCCCTGGCGATCAAAAAGCAGCCGATGGCACCGGTCAGGAGGTTAAGGCAGGTAATCAAATTGGGCAGATACCTCATCCCTTCACAAATGGATTATTTTTCTTTTCATGGCCAACAGTAGTGGCAGGTCCGTGACCGGGATATACAACCGTATCTTCCGGCAGGGTGTAGATCTTCGTCCGGATGTTGTTGATCAATGTGCTGTGATCGCCGCCCGGCAAATCGGTACGACCGATACTTTCCCTGAACAAGACATCTCCTCCGATCAGCTTTTTTTCTTCACTCAGGAAAAACACCTGATGCCCCGGGGAATGGCCCGGAGCATAGATCACTTCAAGATCGGTATCCCCGATAGAGACTGTTCCTTCATTTTCTATCAAATGATCAGGTGTGGAAGCTTCGTAATGGGAAAATCCCCAGTTGGGCGCATAGGCTTCCACAGCTCTCAGATTTTCTACCTCATTTACAGGGATCAGTAAGGGTACCTTGAATTGATTTTTAAGTCTGGCATTACCAAGGACATGGTCAATGTGGCAATGCGTATTTACGATGGCTTTGACCTTCAGTTTTTTCTCATGGATGAAATTTATGAGCTCATCGTATTCATATTGTTCGTAGCATCCGGGATCTACGATCAACGCATTTTGGGTATGGTCCCATAGCACATAAGTATTTTCAAATAGCGGACTAAAAACAAAGCTTTGTATCTCCATCAAAGGAAGGATTATAATTCTACAAATTTGCATAAAAATACAAAGCTTGGAGCAAGTAAAATATTTGATTGTCGGTCAGGGGATTGCAGGATCACTGTTGGCCTGGGAAATGGAAAAGCGAGGTTGGAGCTACCGGGTCATCGATCCGTCGATACGGAATACATCTTCGAATAAAGCTGCAGGCATATATAATCCCATCACCGGCCGTAAAATGGTCAAAACCTGGAAGGCCACAGAACTGTTTGCCGGTCTTGAAGCCTACTATAAAGAGCTGGAAAAAGTCCTGAACCAGCGACTTATTTACCCACTTCCTATATACCGACCATTTATTTCCATCGATGAACAAAATAACTGGCAGGGAAAATTTGCAGATAATGAGCGACGGGAGTTTATCCAGTCCGTCAGAAGCAATAGTAGCCACATACCGGGATTGATAGATCCTTATGGAGGTATCTTCCTCGAAAGATCCGGATATGTGGACGTACCCGTGCTCATTGAACGTTTCCAGGATTTTCTCCGAAAGAAAGAAAAATTGATCTTGGGAACTTTTGATAGCGACAATCTGGAGATCAAACAGGACGTTATTAGTTACGGAGATCTTGAAATAGAAAAGGTGATCTTTTGCGAAGGGGTGGAAGCCACAAGAAACAAATTCTGGAAATACCTGTCGTTCAGGCCGGTGAAAGGAGAGATCATCGAGATCGACGTAAACTTTCCGAAAGATTTCATAGTTAATAGACATGTATTCATGGTTCCGAAAGGGGATGCATTTATGGTGGGTTCCACCTATGATCACCAGCGGTTGGATCATGAATCTTCCGAGGCAGGAATTCGTAGTATTGAGAACAGATTGAAAAAGCTTATCAGCAAAAATTATTTAATAAAAGACAGTTGGGCGGGGATCAGGCCAGCTACCTTCGACAGACGGCCTTTCATTGGCTTACATCCGGAGTTTCCGCAATTAGGAATTTTTAATGGGTTTGGCACAAAAGGTGTCTCATTAATTCCTTTTTTTGCTGCCGAATTTGTAAATTTCCTTTCTGGAAATCACCTACTTACCCCAGAGGTTGACATAGATCGGGTTTTGAGAAATTAAAGATGAAAAGAGTAGTATTTATACTGGCAATGATTTTGCTGCTGGGGACAGAAGCCTATTCTCAGTTTTATCATACTCCCTTTGGGCACAATAGAATTCAGTACAAAAGATTCGACTGGTACTTTTACACCACCAGCAATTTTGAGGTTTATTACTATCCTGGGGGCCAGGAATATGCCCGTGAAGCACTCGATTTCCTTGAGGATGAATTTGTAAAGCTTACCGACATCCTTGGCTACGCCCCATATACGAAGACCAAGATATTTATCTACAATTCGATACACGATCTGCAGCAAAGCAATATCGGCATCGGTGGTGATGTGTTTACCATTGGTGGCAAAACGGACTTTGTGAAGCTCCAGGTGGAGATCGCCTATCCGGGCAAGGCGGAAGAGTTTAAAGAAGAGCTTATCGAACAGCTGTCCTCCATCCTGATCAACGATATGATGTTTGGGGGCAGTCTGGCAGAGATCTTCCAAAATTCCTACCTGCTTTCTTTGCCGGAATGGTTCATTGACGGGGCAGCGAAGTACCTGGCTTATGGGTGGTCGTCAAAGATGGATGACTATATCCGTGACTACTTATCGAGGAGAAAAATCTCAGGACTGGTGAAGGTTCAGAATGAGGATGCTGATATCATTGGACAGTCCATGTGGAACTACATTGCCATTCGGTATGGGAAAAGCAACATATCGAATATCCTTAACCTGACACGGATCATCAGAAATGAAGAAAACAGCATAGCAAGTACGTTGGGGATCCCCTTTAAGACCTTTCTTTCACAATGGCAGAATTATTATCTGCAGCAAAAGGAAGAGATCAACAAAAACTATATCTCCACGGAAAAAGAAGATATAGTTGCTGAATATAGGAATAAAAACATCGTGTTAAGCCATGTGGCCCTCAATCCGGAGGGCACCAAACTTGCCTACACCTATCACAAAGATGGTAAGTTCAGGGTCTATGTTAAGGACATTCAGTCTGGGAAGAAAAAGAAAATCGTTTCTGGCGGCTACAGTGTAAATGGGCAGCAGGTAGATGAAAATATACCCTTGATTGACTGGGTGGATGATGAAAATATTGGCGTTCTGCTGTACAAAAGAGGTTACCTGTATCTGAACAGCTACAATATCAACACGGGCAAGAAATTTCAGAAGCCGCTGACCCGATTCAGGCAGGTGGAGAGCTTTTCGTTCAATGAGAATGGCCGACTTGCCGTGATCAGTGGTGACATCGATGGCAAAAATGATATTTTCCTTGTGAGCATGCGCAGAAATGCCCTTCGCAGGATCACCAATGATATCTACGATGATCTTCATCCCGTGTTTATCCCGGGTACAGCCGCAATTGTATTTAGCTCCAACAGGGAAAATGATTCTGTAAGGGTAGAAGGACCCGATCTTAAGAATGTGACGGATAATTATAATCTCTTTTCTTTTGATCTTGATACGACCACCACTTTTTTTCACAGGATCACCAATACCTACAGCAGGGACATTCGCCCAGTAGCCAGGAATCAGTATTCTGTCTATTATCTGAGTGACCAAAAAGGGATTACTAACCTGTTTGAGTATAAGATCCAGGATTCTACTTTTATGCAGATCACTGCTTATGAGCATTCTATACTGGATTATGATATATCATTTAATCAGAACAATTTCGCCTATATCATGCTTGATCGCGGTCGCAAGAGGATATTCCTGGAGGAAAGGTATAATCTCAATAAGCAGAATTTCACACCGCAGAATGCAAGAAAAAGACTTGAACAGGCTCAGTATGTGGTGAGCAGACTGCCTCAAAACCAACCTGAGAAAGTGGTGGTGGAGGTCGATCCCATCATTGTAGACATACCTGAGGTCACCTTACCGGATGATTTTAAGGAAGGACAGGTAAATACTGACAATTACATTTTCCAGGGTGAGGAAAATCAGCCGGATATTATCGAGGAGATCGGGCCAGACGACAGCATGGTGGATACTGAGGATTATGTATTCACTGATGATGACAGGGCAAGCTATAAGCCTGAATCATTTTTCTCTAATTACAGGAAACTGGAAAAGAAATCCCGGGTCTACGGTCCTATTGCATATGAACCGAAATTCAACTTCAGTAATCTTATCACCTCCTTTGCCATTGATCCACTAAGGGGATTCAGTATCCTTGTGGAATCAGAGATCAGCGATATCCTGGAAAATCATCGGTTAACCGGAGGATTTTTGGCTAATACCTCTGATTTTAAGAGCGGGGATATCTTCGTCGAATATGACTTCCTGAAATACTGGATGGACTTTCATGTCAAGCTTGACCGTAAGGTGATCCTTCAACGGCAGAACGATGACAACGTGGAAGAGCTCGTAGACCTGCGGCAAAAATACATCCTCAACA
This sequence comes from Cyclobacteriaceae bacterium, assembly GCA_965243485.1. Taxonomy (GTDB): domain Bacteria; phylum Bacteroidota; class Bacteroidia; order Cytophagales; family Cyclobacteriaceae; genus UBA7330. The sequence goes on from CBDEVP010000001.1 coordinate 2,023,562, forward strand.
AGGTGGAAGTGGGAGCCTCTGTTCCTTTAACAAATGCGCTTAGGCTGGAAGCTGCGCCGTTTTTTGCTACAACAGAATTTAGAAACCTGCAAAATCAGGCAGTTTCTTCTTCTTCAAATAATACAGATCTGGCTAAAGACAAAACTGTGTCTTTTGGAGGAGTAAGAGGGGCAGTAGTTTTTGACAATACCATAGAACGCGGATTCAATATCTATCAGGGTTCACGTGGCTTGGTGGAATTTCAATCCTATCAGGATCTTACGGGTAGCAACAGAAGCTTTAGTAATCTTGAGGTTGACCTTAGGCATTATCAGAAGATCCACCGGGAGCTTACACTGGCAGGACGACTGTTTTACGGAACTTATTGGGGTAACAACAGACAGGATTATTTGGTGGGAGGAATGCAAAACTGGATTTTCAACAGGACTGAAAGCCAGGGTGAGGAAGACCCCTTGAAATTCACGAACAACACCGATAATTCGAATATTCTTTTCACCGAATTTGTTACAAACCTGCGCGGGTTTGATTACAATGAACTGTTTGGAAATAGTGCGCTGGTCTTCAATGCAGAATTAAGATTCCCGGTATTCAGGTATCTTTCAGGAAGCCCGATTTCCTCAAATTTCCTTCGGAATTTCCAGTTGATAGGATTCTATGATTTCGGTTCTGCATGGAATGGTAACATTCCCATTACCCGGGGATCAGGTGCCCAGACAAAAAAATATGTGAGCAATGGCTTCATCGGAGAGATCTCAAATTTCCAGAATCCTTGGTTGGCCAGCTACGGTGCGGGTCTCAGGACCGTACTGCTTGGGTATTACCTCAAAGTTGATGTCGCGCGACCAATCAGGGATTTTCAGGTAGGAAGTACCAGATTTTACTTCACTCTCGGTTTAGATTTCTAAATTTAAACATGATTTATTCCATGACTGGATTCGGCTCCTCTGAAGGAGACCTGTCCGATTACCACATTGTTGTTGAAATTAAGACAGTAAATAGCAAATTTTTTGACCTTAACCTTCGGCTTCCGCGAGAGCTGGCGGACAGGGAGCTCGAAATCAAAAATTACCTGAGTAACCACCTGAAGAGAGGTAAAGCCAACGTGATCATAGAGTTGGAATCTACTGATCCTTCGGCGCCTACGGTTCACATCGATGATGTGCTTTTCACGAGCTATTATCGGAAATACCTTGAAATGGCCGATGCTTCGGGGGCTGATAAAAAGGATCTTTTCAGGCTGGCTCTTCATTCACCGGATGTGATCACCACCAATAATCTGGCTGAGGTTTTGCCCTGGGAGGGCATTCAGCCTGTGATAAAGGAAGCCATCGACAAATGTATGCAATCAAGACTGGCTGAGGGAGAAGCCCTTTCCGAGAAGCTTGCCTCGTATATAGGAGAGATCAGAAAAGGCCTGAAAAGCGTGGAACTCGAAGACCCTAAGAGGAAGGCGCAGATTAAAGATCGACTGAGCCAGAGTCTGGAAGAGATCAGGGAAAAGGTGCAGGTTGATCAGAACAGGTTTGAGCAGGAATTGATCTACTACATCGAGAAACTGGACATTACTGAAGAAAAAGTGAGACTCGCCAGACATCTTGATTATTTTATGGAAGTGCTGGAGGATCAGGAGAGCCAGGGCAAAAAGCTTGGCTTTATTTCTCAGGAGATCGGCAGGGAAATCAATACCATTGGGTCAAAGGCTAATAATGCCGAGATTCAACGGGCGGTAGTACAGATGAAGGACGAACTCGAAAAGATCAAGGAGCAATCTATGAACATTTTATAAAAAGCGGCTGCAACGAGCCGCTTTGACTTATTTCTTAGCAATTGTAAAAGGTACGGAGGTAGTGTTCCAGTTCATGGCTACTTTTCCATCCTCGGTGATGGTGTATTCCAGCCTCTCGGTTTGCTTTATTTCTTTGGGTTTTACATCTACTCTCAGTACATCCAGACTTTCATCATAGTTGTATGCACCCCACTGATCCCACTTGGAATTAAAGATCAGGGTCCAGTTCTGGTTTTCTCGGGGGATGATAAAGAATGAGTATTTTCCTTTGGGCAGCGTTTCACCGTTAATGGTCACATCTTCTGACACCTCGATCCAGGTAGCTTCATTGGCGCCCGCTCTCCACACCTTATCAAAGGACTCCAGGCCCCCGAAAATGGTCCTGCCTTTCACTGCGGGTGAGCTGTAATCGATCGTGACATTTACTCCGTCGACCGTTTGTGTGATCTGTTTGGGTGGGCTGGGTCTTTTGCTTTTATCCTGCTGAGCAAAAATCGGACTGAGGATGCATAACATTAGAAAAGAAAATACACCTATTGATAAACTTATTCTCGTGCGTTGCATAGTTTTATGTTTTTTCAGTGTAATCACGTTTATTTTACCATTAGGTTACCTTTCAAATAAGATTTTGTTTTGATCAATAAGGTATTATTTGCCCTTTTAAAGCTCATTTCAAGGCTTCCATTTTCATTTTGGTATTTCGTGTCCGATGTCCTTTATTTCCCGGCTAAAACGTTTTACCGAAGGAAGGTGGTCGTGTCAAATCTAAGGTCTGTATTTCCGGAATTACCCAGTGAAAAGATCGAGGAGATCGCGGATGATTTTTATAAAAATTTTTGTGACCTGATCGTAGAGTTATTCAAGACCCTGACGATTTCAAAAGAGGAGATCAAAAAATTATCCGTACTGAAAAACCCGGAATTATTTGACCAGCATGAGAATAAAGATAAAGAAGTCTTGACCTACTCGCTCCATTTCGCCAACTGGGAATGGCTTGCTTTGGGAATGTCTACCGGGAGTGACTATCCCTGCAGCCCGATCGTGCATGTCCAATCCAGTGGTTTTGCCGATGAGTACATGTCCACGATCAGGGGACGGTTTAAAGGCATTGCCCTTCCAAAGCAGAGTGCTGCCAGATACATCATCAGAAACAAGGACAAAAAATATAACATTGGGATCCTGGCTGATCAGAGCCCTCCGCAAAATCAATCGAAGCATTGGGTCAGGTTTCTGGGGCGGGAGACCGCCTTTATCAATGGGCTTTCTAACCTTCCCTATCTGACTCAGTTGCCGTGTTTTTTCGCCCGATTCAAAAGGATCGCGCGAGGGAGATATGAGATTGAGATGGTTAAAATCGGGGATCCGCCCTACGAAAAGGGTGATCTGACCGTACTCAAAAATTATGTCAGGGAGAGTGAGGCCCTGATCCGTTCTGAACCAGCTCAATATCTTTGGTCGCATAAGCGCTGGAAATATGAACGGGAGGAAAATGAAGAATTGATTAAATTGTAATGTAAAATTTCATATTATGAAGACATACTGGTTATTGTTTTTGTCGCTGTTCTTCATTGATTGCTCTTCGGAGATCAGCAAAGAAAAACGCCATGAAGTGGATGTAATCAACCAAAAGGTTCATCACATCGACCTTAATCGGAGGGTTAGCATCGTAGAAGATGATTTCCATGTTGGTGACTCCATTTACAAGATCAGGGGCTATTTCATGGATGAGATGCTTCAGAAGGTGGTCGCGATCCTGCATACCCCCGATTATGATCGTGACGATTATTTCTATTTTGAAAATCATCAGCCGATATTTTCAGGGCACCTGGTAGTCGACAAGAAAAATTCCACAGCGGCTGAATACAAATACTATTACGATGGTGACGGCTATGTAGATGAGGCCCTTTTCTGGGAAGATCATTACGAATACGGTAAGCAATTCCCTCATGAGAAATTCAAGGAATTCTATCCTGACGTAGACAGTTTGCGGGAAGAGGAGGAGACAAGACTGCAATTCTTTCTGGAAAAGCTCGAAATGGAAGGATTCGAAATACGCCATCTTAATGAGAACCTGTCAGCCAACACACAATGACAATAAAAGAGGCCCAGGAACTGGTAGATCAATGGATCAATACCAAAGGCGTGCGCTACTTTAACGAACTCACCAACATGACGATCCTCACAGAAGAAGTAGGGGAGTTGGCCAGGATCATGGCAAGGACGCATGGAGAGCAATCTTTTAAGGAGGGCGAAGAGAATTTGGATCCTGCGGAAGAGATGGCGGATATTCTATGGGTCCTGATCTGTCTGGCCAATCAAACCGGGGTAGACCTTACGGAGGCATTGAAAAAGAACATTGAAAAAAAGACAAAAAGGGATGGTTCACGTCACCTGAAAAACAAAAAGCTATTTTAATGGATCTTACTACGCCTGCGTTGCTTTTCCCCGCAATCTCCCTGCTACTCCTGGCCTACACCAACAGATTTCTGGCCATCGCGACAATCATTAGACAATTGCATAAGATCTACCTGAAAGACAAAAAGGGCATCCTGGAAGGACAGATCAGGAATTTAAGATTAAGACTCTTTCTGATCCGAAATATGCAGATCTTCGGAGTTTTGAGCTTTTTTATGTGCGTGCTTAGCATGATCTTTATTTATCAGGATAATCAGGAATGGGGAGGGATCATATTTGGGATCTCTTTGTTCGCACTGCTTCTTTCCCTGGGCATCAGTATGCGGGAAATTCAACTGTCCACCAAAGCTTTGGAAATCGAGCTCAGTGATATGGAATTTGGCCGGGGTATTAAGTTTTAGCCGCGCTTCTGAAGATAAACACTCATCTTAACGATTACTGTTTTTGAATTTCCCCAGTAAAATCCTTGCAGCAGTTATCGCGGGGATCTTTTCTTTTCTCACCTGTTCTTCCAGTTCACCCATTTTTTGTACAACAACCGGGGAATGATAGAAATCATATTTCAGATGATAGTCCAAAATATTTTTCATCCACCCGAGATTCTGATTTTGTCTGTTGTTAAAAAAATATCCTGTTTCCCTGGTTTTCACTTCATAATCCAGGATCATTTTCCAGATCTCCTCAAACCCTGTTTTAGCTAAGGCTGAGCAGGTGAGGACCTGGGGTATCCAGCCTGACATTGTGGGAGGAAACATGTGAAGGGCATTGACATAATTCTGTTTTGTTCGCTGGGCGCTCTTCAGGTTGTCCCCATCCGCTTTATTGATCACGATAGCGTCTGCCATTTCCATGATCCCCCGTTTGATCCCCTGCAGCTCATCCCCCGCTCCAGACAATGCTATCAGGAGAAAGAAATCCACAATGTCTCTGATGGCAGTTTCGCTTTGACCTACACCTACCGTTTCAATGATGATCACATCAAAACCTGCCGCTTCGCAAAGCAGCATGGTTTCCCTTGTTTTTGAATGGACGCCCCCCAGTGTATCCCCGGAGGCACTTGGTCTTACATAGGCATTGGGATCATTGGACAGCGCTTCCATCCTGGTTTTGTCCCCGAGGATACTTCCCCTGGATACCCGGCTTGTGGGATCAATGGTCAGTACTGCTACTTTTTTGCCATTGGCGGTCAGCAGCTTTCCGAAAGTTTCAATAAATGTACTCTTGCCTGAGCCAGGTACGCCGGTGATCCCGATCCTTAAGGAATTTCCCGTTTCCGAAAGGAGGCGATCGATCATGTGATCTGCGATTTCATTGTCAGACTCCAGCTTGCTCTCTATGAGGGTGATGGCCCTACTAAGGATCACCCGGTCTCCCGCCAGGATCCCCCGGATATATTCGTCAGATGGAAGTCTGTCTTTTAAAAACTTTTTCTTTTCTGACATTTAAAGCAAGGTTTGCTGAGGTTTTTCGGCCGGATCACTGATTTTTGACATTAGACGACATTGGAAAATAAAATACCTTTACGTCCAATCGATCTACCAACCTCACTAATTTATATTAAATTATTAGTGAAATGGAATTAAACTACATTGAACACATTGGAATTGCGGTCAGGGACCTGAATGCAGCCATTCCTTATTATGAGCAGGTGCTTGGATTAAAATGCTACAGAATTGAGGAAGTAAAGGATCAGAAGGTTAAGACTGCCTTTTTCAGGGTGGGTCAAACCAAGCTGGAACTTCTGGAATCAACAGACCCGGACGGACCCATTGGTAAATTCATTGAAAAAAAAGGAGAGGGCTTACATCATATTGCATTTGCCGTCAATCATCTCGAAGCTCAGCTAAGCGATGCCGCCACAAAAGGGGTGGAGCTGATTGATAAACAACCAAGAAAGGGTGCTGAAGGGCTGAATATTGCCTTTTTGCATCCAAAATCCACACACGGGGTACTCACAGAATTGTGTGAGCATGTTGAGTAAATTCAAATGTTCAGGAATAAGGATCAAATGATGAAAGATACCGACAATCTTTTCGAGGAATTCAAACCGCTCTCAAAGGAACAATGGAAAGCTATCGCCATTGCTGATCTCAAAGGTGGAGATTTCGAAGATACGCTGGTCTGGAAAACCCATGAGGGCTTTGATGTACAGCCATATTATACAAAGGAGGATATCCGGGATCTCAAGCTGACTGAAACCCACGGAAAGAGAGGCTGGATATCTTATCAGGAGGTCAGGGTCGAAGATGAAAAAAGTGCTAATCAGGAAGCGCATAAAGCTCAGTCGTTTGATGTCGGTGGACTGTTGTTCCGGGTGGATAATCAGGCAGACATCGGGCGATTGCTTGATGGGATTGATCTATCGGTGACAAACATTTCCTTTGCTGGCGAAGCCGCCCTTAAGGTCACCCATGATTACTTCGGCTACCTGAAAAAGGCAGGAATTGACCCTAAGTCTATTTCAGGGTATTGTGATCATGATGTACTCGGCCTGTGGATCACGGAAGATAAGCCCCTTGATTTTGAGGGGTTGGCCAGGCTTATTGAGCTGGCTTCTTCATCACCACACTTCAGGGTGGTTAACATTCACTCCGGAGACTTTGTCAATGCCGGGTGCAACTTCACACAGGAGTTGGCATTTACCCTCAATAAGTCGGTCGAATACATCGACAGGTTGACAGCATTGGGCGTTTCACTGCAGGAGGTCGTTGAAAATCTGCACTTTGAAATGGCTATCACAGGAGACTTTTTCTTTGAGATAGCCAAATTGAATGCTTTCAGGCGATTGATACCTACAATCCTTGGAGCTTATGAAATCACAGGCGTTGACATACCTGTGTTGGCTTCAAGCAGTCTTTGGTCCAAATCAAGGCATGATTATCATGTCAACATGATCAGAAACACCACAGAAGCTATGTCCGCCATTCTGGGGGGAGCAGATGCACTTTTGATCAATGCTCACAACAGTCTCTATGAATCTCCGACAGCATTCGGCCAACGGATCGCAGCAAACCTTTCCAATTTATTGAGGGAAGAGTCTTATCTCGATAAAGTTGATAATCCGGTGACAGGTACCTACTATGTGGAATCCATCACATATCATCTTGCACAAAGGGCACTGGATCTTTTCAGGGAAATTGAAAAGAAGGGCGGATTGATCAGCTCCATCAAGACCGGAGACATTCAAAAGCAAATCGGGTCAGTAAGAAACAAGAAGGAGCAGGAACTTCAGGAGAAAAGATTTGTGATGATTGGTACGAACAGGTACGCTGTTCCAGATGAGAGCCTGAAGCATGCTGCATCTGTGCGAAGGGAAAGCGCTTCAGACGGTAGAGAACTATTGTTTCCCCGTTCACTGGCGGAAGTTTGGGATTTAAAAGAAGAAGGGACCACAAAATGAGACCTGACTTTTCAAATATCACATTGAATTCAGATGCACCGGAAAATTCTTTTGCTTCAAAAAAGGAGTGGGTGACTGCGGAGAAAATCCCGGTCAAGGGCCACTATGACAAAGAAGACGTCAATCATATTCATCACCTTGATTTTGGTGCCGGTCAACCCCCTTACCTGAGAGGACCCTACAGCACCATGTATGTGATGCGGCCCTGGACGATCCGTCAATACGCAGGCTTTTCATCGGCTGAGGATTCAAATGCATTTTACCGGAGAAACCTGGCAGCAGGCCAAAAAGGTTTGTCGGTAGCCTTCGACCTGGCTACACACAGGGGGTATGATTCCGACCATCCCAGGGTGGAAGGGGATGTGGGGAAAGCCGGGGTAGCGATCGATTCGATTTTGGATATGGAGATCCTTTTTGATCAGATCCCTCTGGATCAAATGTCTGTTTCCATGACTATGAACGGAGCTGTCATACCCGTGATGGCATTTTACATCGTAGCAGCGGAGGAACAAGGCGTGAAGAAAGAGCAACTGTCCGGCACGATCCAGAATGACATACTTAAAGAGTTCATGGTGCGCAACACTTATATCTATCCACCGGCACCTTCCATGCGGATCATCGGCGATATTTTTAAGTATACCAGTCAGTATATGCCACGGTTCAATTCAATTAGTATTTCGGGGTATCATATGCAGGAAGCAGGTGCGACAGCGGACATTGAGCTGGCCTACACATTGGCCGATGGTCTGGAATATGTCAGGGCAGGTATAGACGCCGGATTGAAGATAGACGATTTCGCTCCCAGGCTATCCTTCTTTTGGGGCATAGGAATGAATTATTTCATGGAGATCGCCAAACTCCGGGCAGGCCGTTTGCTATGGGCCAGGATCATTCGTCAATTTGAACCGAAGAATCCAAAGTCGATGGCTCTCAGAACGCATTCCCAAACTTCCGGGTGGAGCCTGAGTGAGCAGGATCCATACAACAATGTGGCCAGAACCTGTATCGAGGCCATGGCTGCGGTATGCGGGCATACCCAATCCCTGCACACCAATGCGCTGGATGAAGCGATCGCACTTCCCACTGATTTCTCTGCGAGGATAGCCCGGAATACCCAGCTGTATCTCCAGGAAGAAACCAATATCACCCGGGTGGTTGACCCCTGGGGAGGTTCATATTATGTCGAATATCTGACTGATCAGCTGGTGAATAGGGCCTGGGAGCTTATGGAAGAGATCGAAGGGCTGGGTGGCATGGCCCGGGCGATTGAAAAGGGCGTACCGAAGATGAGGATCGAGGAAGCTGCCGCCAGGAAACAGGCGAGGATCGATGCAGGTAAGGATGTAATCGTCGGAGTAAATAAATATCAGGTTGATGAAGATCTTGATTTTGAACTGTTGGAAGTTGATAACCAGTCGGTCAGAAGAAAACAGATCCGGCGGCTGGAGCAATTGAGACGCGAAAGGGATGCCGAAGCGGTTGATCAGGCGCTTGCTGCATTGACAAAATGTGCAGGGACCGGAGAAGGCAACCTTCTGGAACTGGCGGTAGAAGCTGCCAGGAAAAGAGCTACATTAGGGGAAATATCCGAAGCAATGGAAAAGCATTTTGGCAGGCATAAAGCTGAAGTAAATACCATTTCGGGTGTTTATGCGGGGGAGTCAGCCCAATATGAGGATTTCGAAAAAGTCAGGAGATTAACTGATCAGTTTGAGTCTGATACCGGCCGAAGGCCCAGGATCATGATCGCCAAGATGGGTCAGGATGGTCATGACCGTGGAGCGAAGGTAGTCGCAAGCTCTTACGCGGATATGGGTTTTGATGTGGATATGGGTCCGTTATTCCAGACACCCGAGGAGGTCGCGAGGCAGGCCACGGAAAATGATGTCGATTTTGTCGGTGCGTCTTCTCTTGCAGGGGGACATAAGACCCTGATCCCAAAACTGGTTGCAGAGTTAAAAAAACTGGGCCGCGATGACATTCTGGTGTTCGTAGGCGGTGTGATCCCTCCGAAGGATTACCGCTTCCTGTATGACCAGGGGGTAAGCGAGATTTTTGGCCCGGGATCAAAGATCCCTTCTACGGCACTGGTGATGCTGGAAAAGTTGAGGGAATGATGGCTTTAAAAGGGGTTTTTGCTGGAGTTGGACTCCTCAGGAAATGGGGTAGTTTAACAAATCTTTGTAGAATTGCTAAAAAAATAGACCCATGCATTACCTCATCATAGGACGTGATCACCCAAATGGATTGGAAAACAGGCAAAAGCACCGTCCGGCCCACCTCGAATTTGCAGAAAAATTGAAAAAAGAAGGTAAACTAATTTATGCTGTAGCCATGATCGAAGAGGGAATAATGACCGGTTCAGTCATGATCATGAATTTTAGCAGTGAAGAAGCGCTGGATCAATGGAAGCAGAATGAGCCTTATATCCTGGGAAAGGTCTGGAAAGATATTGAGATCACAGAATGTGCCATACCCCCGCTGTTTAAGTGAATTGCACTTTCTGGGGATTCCGGAGATAAAAACTATGCTCCTAAGTATTTAAACAACTCGTAGACCAAAAAAGCAGGCCACAGGATGGCTTTTAGGAGACCCAAAAGTCCCATCCAAAACCCGGAAGCATGGGCAATGAAATAGATGGCGGCTCCAATAAATCCGAGACCATATACGGCATTGCCCGATTGATTCATGTTTCTGTTTGAGCTCATGACTTCATTTGATTTGGTGATAGACAAACATCCGGCACTTCATTGAGAAACCAAATGACCTGGATCAGAGCGTTTGTTGATTTAAGATCTATGTAATTCCTGCCTCATAATAAATAAAAAGGCCACACTCAGGTGGCCTTAATAACAGATCATTTCATCTTAGAATGCGTATCCGATACTGAAATTCAGTACTGGCCTCAGACCATCGAATGCACCAAATTCGAAATCGCTTTCGTTGCCGGATTTTACATTAAGATTCGTTCCGGAATAGTTTGCTCCCAGCCCCAGATCAATGATAAAATTGTCAGCATCTCCAAGTAGCCAGTTCCAACCGATCTTGGCTCCCCCACCGAAAGTGGTCAGGGTGGCACTTCCATCCGTAGTACCGGCACTTACATCCAGACTTAAGGTATTGAAGTTGATCAATGGCGCTGCATAAAACCCATCAAGGGCCTCTTTAGCAAGGTAGAAACGGTATTCCGGGGTCAGGCCAAATCCACTTAGTTTTGTATCCCCGATATTGAAATTGATAAAAAATAGACCAAGCTGGGCAGAGTTCTTTTCACTTACAGCTCGCTCGTATTGAACATTTACAGCCCCAATGATCAGTGCCAAGGGGTTTAGCTTGATCCCGTTTTGTTTTTCCTGGCCGTAAATGTTTGAAGAAAAACAAAGTACAATAAGAAACAGTACTGCTAATTTTTTCATTTTCAGATTAAGTTTGTTGATTTTGATGCAAAGATTAAGGAATTTAAAGGAATTCCATTGTGTAAAAGATTTAATTTTTCATTCAGCATATTATTCTGATACGATTTCAATAAAAGTTAATTGAACATTAACTTACCCGCCAGAGCAAGTCAAGATGTCAATTGGATAATAACCCAAATTTTTTAATTGAAGAAAACTAAACAACATGAAGATTGATCAAATTTTTAAAAATAACCAGGAGTGGATCGGACAGAAACTAAAGCTAGATCCCGATTATTTCAAGAATCTTTCCAAAGGACAGAGTCCGGCAATCCTTTATGTTGGATGTGCAGATAGCCGTGTGACTGCCGAAGAGATCATGGGAGTTAATCCCGGGGATGTATTTGTCCATAGAAATATTGCCAATATGGTTCCCAATACAGATCTCGGGGTAATGTCCACGATTAATTATGCCGTCTCAGTGTTGAAGGTTGACCACATTGTGGTTTGCGGTCACTATTACTGTGGGGGAGTAAAAGCTGCCATGCAGTCTGCAGACCTGGGCATATTAAATCCCTGGCTAAGGAACATCCGTGATGTGTACCGGCTTCATAAATCCGAACTGGATGCGATCAAAGACGAGGAAGAAAAGTATCGCCGACTGGTGGAATTGAATGTGCAGGAGCAATGTGTCAATGTGTTGAAAACTCCGGAAGTCCAGCTGGCTTATAAGGAGCGCGGGATCACAGTCCACGGCTGGGTTTTCGATATCCATTCAGGAAAGCTGATCGACCTTAAGATAAACTTTGAAGAAATACTGAGCAGGATCATGGAAATTTATCGGTTGATATAACTACCATAATTACATCAGGGTGATCTTCTCGTTCTGATAAAATGGAACAATAGAATATAAGCTCATTTCCATACAGAAATCGAGGTCTTTTTCAATGCCGAAGGCAGCCAGTCTCCTTGCATGGGAAGAGTTGTGGGAGGCATTCAGCAGATCCATGTGGTGATACTGGTAAAGGTCTGAGGCCATGTGTGCAGGATCGCCGGCAGGCTGATGTGTGGCTTTAATTTCGTTGATGAGGGCTCCGGCAAATAAGGTGTCTTCGATATTGATCATGCCTTTCCAACCGGCACAATGGATAATGATGTTTTTATTCATGTCCAGGATGTAGTCAGCCATGGCCCTGAGGTTCAGGAAGGCTCCGATCAGTATCTGGTCGGCACCTTTTGAACTGATAATGGCCCTCGTGCCATTGGTGGTGGTCACCGCGATGTCCTTACCCTGAAACTCATCGTTCATGTACTCGTAGGGGGAGTTGCCCACATCAAATCCCTCTACTTTTTCGCCACCCCGTTCTCCGGCAATGATCATTCCCTTCTTTTGGAAGGCTTTACATTCTTCTACTGTGGCTACCGGATAAATGGCATTGACTCCATAGGCCAGTCCAGTGACAATACATGATGTAGCCCTGAAGATGTCGGCGACAATCACCATCTTTCCTTTAAGGCTGAAGTGCTGTATCAGATCCGGAGTTAAACATACTTCAACAGTCCTCATGTCAACTGAAAGTTAAATAAATGGAGGTTTTACAACCTTTGATTTGTGGTTTTTATTGCGAATCTCAATAAAAACCTCTGTTCCGGGCTTATGGAGGCCTGTTTTGAGATATCCAAGGGCGATCCCTTTCCCGGATACCGGTGAGATAGACCCTGAGGTTATAAGGCCAATGATGCTTCCCTGGTCATCGGTGATGCGATATCCTTTTCTGGGTATTCCCTTTTCCATCATTTCTAGTCCCACCAGCTTAAATTCCGTTCCTTCTTCTTTGTCTTTTCTTATCTGGGCAGCATTGATGAAATCTTTATTGAATTTCGTTACCCACCCCAGCCCGGCAGCAATGGGAGAGGTATCATCGTCAATGTCATTTCCATAGAGACAATAGCCCATTTCCAACCGGAGGGTATCTCTGGCACCAAGTCCAACAGGGATCAGGTTATTCGGGGAACCCGCCTTAAAGATTTCTTTCCAGACCTCCGCTGCATCTTCTTTATCAATGTACAATTCAAATCCTCCGGCCCCGGTATATCCGGTGGCTGAGATGATCATTTCCTTGCCCGCCAGTTTTCCTTTCGCGAAGTGATAAAAACGGATAGAGGAAAGATCAACTTCAGTCAGTTTTTGAAGGACCTCAGTTGCTTTGGGACCCTGCACCGCGAACAGCACCATGTTTTCTGAAATGTTTTCAAGCTGAGCGCCTTTGTTATTTTTTGAAATCCAGTCCCAGTCTTTCCCGATGTTGGAAGCATTGACCACCAGCATGTATTCTTCCTCAGCGAGTTTGTAGGTGATGAAATCATCCACAATCCCTCCTTTGTCATTGGGTAGATAACCATACTGGGCCTGACCGACCGCAAGCTTTGAAACATCATTGGAAGATATCCACTGAAGTGTATCCAAAGCTTTGGGACCCTTCACAAGAAACTCTCCCATGTGGGAGACATCAAAGATCCCGACACTGTTTCTGACTGCCAGGTGCTCTTCCTTGTCCGAAGAATAGCGAACGGGCATTTCAAAACCGGCAAAGGGGACCATTTTTGCACCGTGACTCACGTGCAGATCATGTAAAGGAATTCTCTTCAGGTCCATAGGTAAAGTTTTAAGGATTAAAAATAATGAGTATTTGCGCTAAAACTCCAGTTCGATGGAAACCGGACAGTGATCTGACCCAAAATATTCGTTGTGGATCGCGGCACTTTTCAAATTGTTTTTCAATTTCTCACTTACCAGAAAGTAGTCAATTCTCCACCCCACATTTCTATCACGGGCATTGAACTTGTAGTTCCACCAGCTGTATTTGACCTCCTCCGGATAAAACTGGCGAAACGTGTCAACAAATCCTGCATTCAGTAAATTTTCAATCCCATCAATCTCGGTTTGCGTGAATCCTGAAGATTTGTTGTAATTGGCTTTGGGCCTCGCAACGTCGATGTCCCTGTGAGCTACATTAAGATCACCACAAATAATGACGGGTTTCTTTTGCTCAAGACCCTTGATGTGCTCCAAAAAAACCTCATCCCAAACCTTCCGGTAGTCCAGCCTTTTCATGCCTTCTCCTGAATTGGGGGTATAAACTGTGACTAAGGTAAAATGATCAAACTCAGCCGAAATCACTCTTCCTTCGGTGTCATGTTCCTCAACACCCAGGTCTTCAGACACGATAATAGGTTCATTTTTCGTTAGGATGGCGGTACCGGAGTATCCTTTTCGCTCTTTAGAACTGTTTACATAGGTAGCATAGCCATTGAGTATGCTTAAAGCTGTCTTTGCTTCTTCTGGCTGTGCTTTGGTTTCCTGCAGGCAAAGGATATCAGGATCCATTTCTTTCACATCTTTGATAAAATCTTTTTTCAACATCGCACGGATGCCATTCACATTCCAGGAGACCAGTTTCATTGTAGACATAGATATACTTTGTCGCGAAAATAAAAAACCATCAATCTTTTAACCGGTATTCCGTGGAATTGATTTGATCAATGATACTTTTTGATCATATAAGCTACTGATTCGGCAATCAGCTTTTTGAGGATATCGGTATCAATGTCTTCCAGTTTTCTGATGTAAAGGCAGCTCTTACCCGTTTTATATTTTCCAAGATCTGCCATCAGCTCTTCGTACCTTTCAAAGCCCGGCATGATATAAATGGTGAGGTTTTGTTTTCTGGGTGAAAATCCGGTGATGAAAAAATCTCCTTCGCGGCCTGATTCATATTTGTAGTGATAATTACCGAAACCAATGATGCTCGGGCCCCACATTTTTGGAGTATCTTTCGTAATCTCCTGCATGATTCTCAGAATTCTGAAACTGTCCGCTCTTTTTTTCTCATCTTCGACCGAGTTTAGAAACTCATTGACGCTGAGGTTATTGGGTTTGGTTTTCAATTCTGCCATGACTGGATTTTAGAATTATTTTACAATTTTATAAAAACTGGAACAATGTTTGGTTTTATTCTAACAACATCAAAAAGTAAGGTCATGAAACGCATAAGATTTTTATTCTTCGTTCCCGTGCTTTTGTTATTTGCAGGATGCAATAACAACGACGGATTGATTGGTCCTCAGGGCCCTCCCGGACCGGAAGGTCCCATAGGTCCACAGGGTCCTCAGGGCGTACCTGGGGAAAGTGGTTTCCTGTTTGAATATACCAATATAGACTTTGTGGCCCCTGAATATGAAGTTTTGCTTGAACTACCCGAAGATTTTGAGGTATTCAATGAAGATAAAGTGCTTGTGTATCTGCTTTGGGATGTCACAGAAAATGATGTGGATGTATGGAGACTGCTTCCCCAGAATATCATCGTCGATGGTGGGTTTTTTCAGTACAATTACGATTTCACCATGTTTGATGTGCTGCTATTCATGGATGCTACATTTCCTCTGGATCAACTTACGGATGGTGATCTTCTGGACCAGATCGTGAGAGTGGTTGTTATCCCGGCACAGTTTTGGGAGTCAGGAAGAGTAGATTTCACTAACTACCATGAAGTAGCTGAGATGCTGGGTATCCCGGAGACCAAACCGGACATAAGAAATTTCAAAAGTCGGAACTAACATTCCGGGCTTTGTTGTGAAGCCTGTCAATTACCGCCTTACTAGTTAGTTCTCTCAGGGCATCGGTCGCAATCCATTTTGCTGATCCGGTGCCCTGATTTTTTATTTTATGCGCAGTTTCAATGGCCTTTTCATTTAAATGCAGATTCCTTTTTCCGATCTGCCGTAGAGTCCAGTTGATACCTTTTTTTACATATTTTCTCTCATCCCACGATTCGCTGATGATGTATGGAAAAAAACTTTCAATATCTTCATCCATGGCTTTTTTGTCATGAATGGTCAGGCATGCCATGGTCACAAATCCCGCTCGTTTCACAAACTCTTCATTCCTGGTAGTCCACCGCTTGGCTCGTTCATACGAACCTTCCGTGCGTGCAAAAACAATACAAAGGCTGTCGCAGATGGCCCAGGAGTCCGTTTCACGCACCCATTTTTCAGCCTGTTTATCATTCATCTTTCCCGGCTCTGCAATGTAAGATGCCAGTAACCGGGCCTCATAAATGTTTGAATTCCATAATTTGATGGCGAGCTCATGATCCGTACCGATGGATCGGGCCAACTCTCTTAGTTTGGGTGTTTTTATACCCAAAATATTGCCCGGGGGGATACCGAATCCTTCAATGGTTTTTACATATCCGGACTGGGCTTCCTGTTGGAGTCTCCTCAGGACCGCTCTGTATGTGTATCTTTTCGTCATGCAAGATCATCGTGGCATTACAAAGGCATTATTTTTGATATACTAAAAATATGATAAGGCTACTGATTTTTGGATTGATTCTACAGTTAAGTCTCGGAGGGTGTGCCCAAAGAGAATTTCTCAACGGCTATGTGGTACTTAATGCTGGTGATACACTTTCCGGAGTGGTCAAAGACAGGAAAGAGGGCATCAACTCGAAGCTTCTGGACCGGGTGATCTTCAAAGGTGAATCAGGAAGAAAAAAATACCGTCCGGATCAACTCATTGCTTACCACCGCGGTGGATCCAATTATCATAGCATTCCGTTTAGCACAGGCAATGATCTGCTGGGTGTTTCCAGAGTCAAAGTAGGTCAACGACATTTTTTGCAGGTCTACATTGACGGCTATCTGTCGCTCTACATGGACGAGTTTATTGATCACGATGGACCCAATTTTGATGGGAACTTCTATCTGATCAGGGAAGGCGAGTTGATGTTTACTCAGGCCTCTCTACTTTTTTTTCGAAAAAATCTGGTCCCGTATTTCAGCGACGCACCGCATCTTGCCAAAGCCATTGAAGACAAAGATTACAGGTATAAAGACCTGATCACGTTGGTAAGGGACTACAATCTGTGGTACGACACAGCAGTAAAGCCCTGAAAAGCAAGGAGGCCCGTCATCTTTTGATTGGCAAAATCGAAGATTTCCGCTACCTGCCGATCAAAATTTCTTCTATTCCTGGTCATGATCTGATGTAACTTCCGGTATTGGTCAGGATCCTGACCTGTGAACCGGACGAATGTGGAAACAAATGATTGCTCATCGGCAAATCCGTATTTTCGGTAGATCACATCGATAGACAGGTCGGTATGGGTTAGTTCATATTTTGCCCCTTTTATCCTTAGCTGTGCCAAATACTGATGCGGAGGCAGACCATATAGTGCTTTGAAAAGCCTGATGAAGTGGTAATTTGAAGAGCCTAACTGTTTGAGCAGATGTTCAACACTGATCTCCTCCTTAAAATGCTCATTGATCATCTCCTTTAGACAGATTACCTGGTGGTAGATATAATTTTTCTTTTTACTCATGATGGTTGATATTAACTCTCAGCTGGTTGACTGATTGAATTTTTTAAATAGCTAGAAGTTTCTGATTAAGGGTAAGTGGATTAAGGGTGATCTTAAAGGTACTTCCTTGTCCTTTACGGCTGAAAGCCTCTATCTGGCCGCCATGCATTTCCACAAATTCTCTGACCAGCATCAATCCCATACCAGTGCCTTTCTCCCCTGAAGTCCCGAGAGTACTTTTGTGGTTTGAATTGAAGAGCTGATGCATGTCAGGTTCTGAAATGCCGACACCTGTGTCCTGAATGCGGATCACAGAATCCCCAAAGTCATTTTCAGAGATACAAACTTTCACCGTACCACCTGAATATGAAAATTTGATGGCATTGCTGACCAGATTCCTGATGATAAAAGTCAATTGGTTTTTATCACCATAAAGAACCATTTGATCTTTGATATCAGAAGAGAGTCTGATTCCCTTTTTGCTTGCGCTGGCATCACAAACATCAAATACGTTTTGAATAATGTCTTTAGGATGGATGATTTCCGGATGGACGCCAAAATTTTTCATCTGAGCCTGTGCCCAGGTAATAAGATCATCTGAAAGCTGAATTGTACCGTCGATGGAGTCTTTGAGTTGCTTTACAAAACGGCAGATCTCTTTCTTCGAAAAATCATCAATATTTTCCAGGATCATGTTGACGAACCCGCTCAGACCGCATAATGGACTTTTCAGATCATGGGATACCACCGAAAAAAACCGACTCTTGATCGACTCGAGTCTTTCCAGTTCTTCCTGCTGTTTCCTGATGGTGGAATTGTTTTCCCTGATCTGGTTTTTAAGACGTTCGATCTCTGCCCTCAGGTCGTGATCATTTGAACCGAACGGTAAGCGATCTACAGGTCTGTCAGATGACGAAGTCATCGTTCTTGTAAAAATCGACACATCAGCTTTGGGTCCGTCGTTTCGGTTGGTTAAGGGGCTTTCAATGTGTGATATTTCCATGGTGTTGAAAGAATCTTGTTTTTTTATAAGAATTATGATGTAATTCTAGTCAGTATGGAAATGGATTTCTATAGGTTTTTACACGTAGTCCGGTCAATGGTTTACGGGAGGCCAACTCTCATGGTTTAACCTTAAATTATATTGTAACGTGCTGATAATCAGGTTATTAAAAAGTGTAAAAAGAACAATTTTCAGACCTACGTAATTACGCGTATTTTTTCCAGAATTCGTACTACGGCCGGGCAAATCAGGCTGTTTTTGAGCGTCAGGGAAGTGATCTGATGCATCTTTTTACGATCCGTATGCGGGTATTCTTTGCAGGCCTTTGGGCGATCATTGTAAACTGCACATCGATGGTCGGGGAGAAGGAATGGGCAGGGTGAAACTTTCAAAACATAATCATGATCTGCATCAGTAGTGAGGTAAGTTTCAATAAATGATGAAGCAGAAATTTTAAAGTGACGGGCCAGTCTGCTGATATCGGTCATTTGAAATATAGGACTGGTGGTCTTGCAGCAATTGGCACATTCAAGACAATCAATTTCACTAAAAACAGTTTCATGGGCGTCATGAAATTTTTCATCCAAATCCCTGGGCTTTTCCTGTTTTACTTTTGATAAAAACTTTTTGTTTTTGCTTTTAACAGAAATTCCTCTCTCAAGGTCAGCCTGATATTTCATTGGATTGAAAATATTACACTAAAAAAGAAAGCCTCCGAAAAGGAGGCTCTCATGTTGTTTTGAAACGATAAGTATTATTTAGCTGCTGCGTATTTTTTTGCTACTTCATCCCAGTTGATCACATTGAAAAAAGCAGCAATGTAATCAGGTCTTTTATTCTGATAATTGAGGTAATACGCATGCTCCCACACGTCCAGGCCTAGGATCGGGGTTCCATTGCAGTCTGTTACCGGCATCAACGGATTGTCCTGATTGGGTGTAGAACAAATGGTCAGTTTTCCTCCTTCCACACATAACCAGGCCCATCCTGAACCAAACCGGGTGGCTGCAGCATCGCTGAATTTTTCTTTGAATTTGTCAAATGATCCAAAATCCTTGTCGATCGCGCTGGCCAGGTCTCCTGAAGGCTTGCCCCCTCCGTTTGGTCCCATGATGGTCCAGAAGAGTGAATGGTTCCAGTGACCACCTCCATTGTTTCTCACAGCTCCTACATCAGAATGGTTCTTTAAGAGATCCTCAAGCGATTTAGAGGCCATGGGCGTGCCTTCGATCGCTGCGTTGAGTTTTGATACGTAGCCCCCATGGTGCTTGCCGTGGTGTATCTCCATGGTTTTAGCATCGATATGGGGTTCTAATGCATTGTGAGCATAGGGTAGATCGGGTAGTTCAAAAGCCATAATATATGTTGATTTTTATGATTGATGTAATTCAGTCTTCGAATATAAAACATTCTTAATCATGAATTGTTCCTTCTCAGTTCTTTGAAGAATGTTTTGATCATTTGTGAGGATTCCTCTCCCATCAGTCCTTTAATCACTTTGGTTTTGGGATGCAGCAGATTTCCCACCCGCTGAAATCCTCCCTTTACGTCATTAGCCCCATAGATCAATTGTTTGATCTGGGTCCAAAACAGCGCCCCTGCACACATCACACAGGGTTCAAGGGTCACGTATAGTGTACAGGTGTCCAGGTAGCGGCTGCCCAGATAATTCTGGGCTGAGGTGATGGCCAGCATTTCAGCATGAGCGGTACAATCATTCAACTGCTCCACCTGGTTGTGCCCCCTGGCAATGATGGTATGGTTAGAAACCACCACGGCACCAATGGGAATTTCCCCCTTTTCATAGGCTTTTTCAGCTTCTTTGAGCGCCTGCTCCATGAAATGCCGGTCGGAATGGATGCTCAGCTTACTCATCTATTTTTACACTTTCCATCATTTGCCGGGCAGTCTGCTGCCATCGGTCCCTAAAAAAAGCAGGTGCTGAGAAATTGAAAAGCATCACCTGATTATTGAGTAACGTGTATTGGATATAGGTGTATTTCGAAGTGGATCCGGACCCACCAAAAACATTGTCCTCATCGGTCACTTTCGATACAAATTCCAATACAATAAAATCCCGGCCATTGATCTCTCTGACCTCCTGCTGGAAAAATTCCACCTCGGTGTAAAGATTCCTGATGCCCGAAATATAGAATTGCTTCAGCAACTCAAGATCATCGGAAGCCCAGCCCATATTCGTCAGGTTCACGCCAAAATCGATGTTGCGATCCTTACTGGTGTACATGACCAGAGGTTCGCCGGAGCTCACATATTTGTTGATCCTTTCGGCCCTGGACATGAGGATAAAGCTTTCAGGCAGATCAACTGTGATGTCTTTATTGATCTCTGTTTTTTTAAGTACCTGTTGAGCAATAGTAAAATGTGAATTTCCGGATAGGACCATTATCAAAAATATGATCAACACCTGTTTCATACGCTCTTTTTATATTTTATTTCAAAGCTAAAACTATTGTTAAATTTGCCGCTGTTTGTTTTATCTAAACTTCAAAATGAATGCTTAGAACACATACCTGTGGAGAGCTTAGGATGTCGCATGTCGGGGAAACAGTCACGCTGACCGGCTGGGTACAAAGGGTCAGAGACAAAGGCGGAATGCTTTGGATCGATCTCCGTGACAAATTTGGTCTGACACAACTTGTCTTTGAGGAAGGAAAAACCAGTGAGGAAGTACTGAAACAGGCCAGAAAAGCCGGACGGGAATTCGTGCTTTCCGTGACCGGAAAAGTCTCCGAACGGTA
The DNA here is from genome assembly GCA_965243485.1 of Cyclobacteriaceae bacterium. Classification (GTDB taxonomy): domain Bacteria; phylum Bacteroidota; class Bacteroidia; order Cytophagales; family Cyclobacteriaceae; genus UBA7330. The sequence goes on from CBDEVP010000001.1 coordinate 2,044,682, forward strand.
TGCAAAGAATGATAAGCTGCCCACAGGTGATATAGAGCTGGTCGTTGATTCCTATACCTGTCTAAATGAATCTAAAGTACCCCCATTCATCATAGAAGATGAGACTGATGGCGGAGAGGACCTCCGGATGAAATACAGATACCTTGATCTGAGAAGGAACCCCGTGCGAAGGGGACTGGAATTGAGACATAAGATCATGTCTGAGACCAGAAACTACCTCAATGAGCAGCTTTTTATGGAGGTTGAGACGCCATATCTGATCAAGTCCACGCCCGAGGGTGCCAGGGATTTTGTCGTCCCTTCCAGGATCCATCATGGTCAGTTTTATGCTTTACCGCAATCCCCTCAAACGTTTAAGCAGCTGTTGATGGTGTCCGGCTTTGACAGATATTACCAGATTGTCCGGTGTTTCAGGGATGAGGATTTCAGAGCGGACCGCCAGCCGGAATTCTCACAGATAGACTGTGAAATGGCCTTCATTACCCGGGATGATGTCGTAAGGATCTTTGAAGGTCTGATCAAAAGATTGTTTAAGCAGACCCGGGACATTGAGCTGGATGCATTCCCGCATATGTCGTATGATGAGGCCATGAAAACCTATGGCAACGACCGGCCGGACCTGAGATTTGAGATGAAGTTTACCGAAATCAATGAATTTGCCCAGGGCAAGGGTTTCAATGTATTTGATAATGCGGAGCTGGTTGTCGGGATCAATGCCATTGGGTGTGCCGAATATACCAGGAAGCAGGTTGATGCACTGACGGATTTTGTGAAAAGGCCCCAGGTAGGTGCAAAGGGTCTGGTATATGTGAAATACAATACCGATGGCACATTGAAATCCTCGGTCGACAAGTTTTATTCGGAGGATGATCTGAAAGCTTGGGCCACGGCATTCAATGCCAACCCGGGTGACCTGCTCCTCATCATGGCCGGACCAAAAGAGGAGACCAGAAAACAACTTTCGGAACTGAGGCTTCACATGGGAGATGAGCTTGGACTGAGAGATAAAAATGTCTTCAAACCGCTGTGGATCTTTGATTTTCCACTGGTGGAATGGGATGAAGAGACCAAAAGATACCATGCCATACACCATCCTTTCACGTCTCCTCATCAGGATGATATTGAACTTCTGGAAACTGATCCAGGTGCAGTACGGGCCAATGCCTATGACCTGGTGATCAACGGTTCCGAAGTGGGTGGAGGTTCGATCAGGATCCATCAACGCGATCTGCAGAATAAAATGTTTGATCTGCTGGGATTTACCAGGGAGGAGTCTAAAAAGCAATTTGGATTTCTGCTGGATGCTTTTGAATACGGTGCACCTCCGCATGGAGGGATCGCCTTTGGCCTGGACAGACTCTGCGCCATTTTAGGGGGAAGCGATTCGATCAGGGATTTCATGGCCTTCCCCAAAAATAACAGCGGCCGGGATCTCATGATTGATACACCATCCACTATTGATCAGGAGCAGTTGAATGAACTGGGATTGAGGATCTCCAATGTATCTAAATGACCCTTACGACGATGATATTAAATTACGTTTTGATTAACTTCACCCTGCTATTTGAATCCCGGAATGACTAGAAAGTTCATAATATATTCTCTTCCTTTTCTCTTCCTTTTCTTATGTATGGCCATTTTTGAGCCATGGATCTATCGGAATCTTATCGTAAGCTCCAAAATTGATGATGACCTCAAGGAGAAAAAATTTGAGATCATAGCGCATAAAGGAGCATCGGGCGTAGCCCCTGAAAACACCATACCTGCGATCATGAAAGCGCTTGAAATGGGTGTAGACATGATCGAGATTGATGTGCAGCAAACCAAAGATGAGCAAATCGTGGTTTTCCATGATGAGACCCTTGACCGGACAACAGATGGAGAGGGCTATGTGCATGACTATACCCTGGAAGAGTTAAAGCAATTGGATGCGGGATTTTGGTTTGCGCCTGCCTACAAGGGCACAACCATTCCTACCTTGCGGGAAGTATTGGATAGCATCAATGGTAAATGCAAGGTGCTTATTGAAATCAAACATACGGACCATCCTCATTATGAAGACTTTGCCGAGAAGCTGGTGGAAGTGATAAGAAATGAAAAAAATGGATATGAGTGGTGTTTTTTGCAATCTTATGAAATTGAATATCTGGAGGCAGTCCATGCCCTGGATGAACGCATTCAAACCAAGAAGCTACTGATCGGGGAAGATTCTACCCCATTATTTGCGTTTTACATAGAGACCAAGATGCATCTTGGCCGGGCATCTGCCGAGGGAAAGCAGCTTCTGGCGCTAAACCCGGAGTATACCACGCTCTCTACAAGAAGGGTTTTCCGGATGCATGCCCGGGGCTACAAAGTATACACCTACCCGGTCAATTCCAGGGAAGATATGATCAGGATGCTCCATATGGGTGTTGATGGCATCATCACTGACTTTCCTGATAGATTAATTCAGATCCGGGAGGACATCAGGTTGCTTTAGTCTACCTCGCTATTTTTCTTAGCATTCCTCCAAATACCAGCCCATGGAAGGGATAGACGCCATACCAGTATAGCCGCCCCCAGATACCCCTGGGTCTGAAGGTAGCGGTTTGGATCAATTGCTGATCTCTTATCTTAAATTCCAGCCAGGCCTCTCCCGGTAGTTTCATCTCGGCAAACAGCAATAACCTGGCATCCCTGCGGTCTGCGTAAAGCACACGCCAGAAATCAACGGCATCCCCAACCTGAAGTAGATCGTCATGAGTTCTGCCTCGTCGAAGACCCACCCCACCAAAAAGTTTATCTATAAATCCCCTGATCCGCCAAAGCCATGTAGCATAGTACCATCCCGTTGCACCACCGATCCGCCAGATCCGATCCAGGGTAGATTCTGTTGATTGAACAGGTATGCTCCTTACATCGGTCAGGCAGCCATGTGTGGGAACTTTGAGGAAGTCAGAGATATTCATTTCCAGCCTTCCGCTTATGAGCGAATCCTTCCAGCTGGAAAGGATCTCATGACTTTCCACCTTTGACAGGGTGCGCAAGATGGCCTCTTCATACCCGATAGGTTTGATATCCAGTAACTCATTGATATCGCTTGGTTTACAGATCACTTCCACTTTCATACTATCCACCAGTGCAATAGCGAGTTTGTAAGAGGTGGAGGTGACAAAATAAAGCCAGTAGGATGAAAGCCGGGGTGTCATGACCGGAACGATGATGATCTTTCGCCAAAGTCTTCTCACTTTGGCATAACCCATCAGCATTTGTTTGTAGTCAAGGATATCTGGCCCTCCGATATCATAACTCTTATCAAATGTTTCAGGTTTATTCAGACTACCCGAAAGGAAAGCGATCACATCGGAGATGGCAATGGGTTGACATTTTGTTTTCAACCACCTGGGGGCAACCATCACGGGCAGCTTTTCCACGAGGTCACGAATGATCTCAAAAGATGCACTGCCTGAACCGATGATGATACCTGCCCGTAGCGTTGTCAGGTGAAAATCTCCCTTTGAAAGTTCATTTTCTACATTTTTCCTTGAATTGAGGTGCTTGGAGAGGGATTTTTCATTGACTATACCACTGAGGTAGATCACCTGCTTTGCCCGGGTCTTATTTAAAGCATTTACAAAGTTTTTGGCAGATCTTTTTTCCAACTGCTCGTAGTCACTTGAGGTGGACATGGAATGAACAAGGTAATAAGCGGCGTCGATATCTGCCGGGATCCTGGAGAGGCTGTCACTGTTTAACAGGTCGATCTCGATGACTTCCAGCTGTCCAACAATCGATTCGGAAGGATTAAATCTTCTTTTATCCCTGACACAGCAGATGACCGTATGCCCGTTTTTCACCAGAGTGGGCAAAAGCCGCTGGCCGATGTAACCTGTAGCACCTGTCAGTAGAATTCTCAATGGGCGTGTTTTTAGTTTTTCAAAATAACCGCTGATCAATCATATGGTTTAATACAACAAAGATCAAAACTGGATCAGGAAAAATGGCTAGGTTTACGAAAAGGTGGTAAGAATAAATCAAAAAATGAAGCAAACGAAGATTTCAGGATATTTTGCATCAACCATCCCTGCTATTTTGTCGCTGCTGATACTTTTCGGTTGTAATCGTTTTATCGTTATTGATGAGACCGGACAGGCAGAGAGAATCACAGGACGTATTCCAATTGATAGTGTATGGTCAGGTCATCCTGTCAGGTTTTGTTTGTATACCTATGGCGACAGGCAATACATCGCCTATTATAATGCCAACAGAAACATGGTAGTCGGTCAACGTGATCTTGGTGATTCCGAATTTGAATTGCATGTGATGCCCGCAACCAGCAGAGAGACCGCCGGCGGGACCAGCACTGTTTTGGGATGGGATAGTCACAATTCACTCACCATAGGGATTGATAAAGCAGGTTATATTCATTTGTCCGGGAATATGCATGTCAACCCTATCACCTATTTCAAAAGCACCAGACCACATGATATCACAACCCTGCAGCAGGAGATGAGTCTGGTTGGTGAGAATGAAGAAAGATGCACTTATCCTCATTTCATGCTCACCAAAGAGGATGAACTGCTCTTTCACTACCGGGATGGTGGCAGCGGCAATGGCAACGAGATCTACAATATCTATTTGACGGAGACAGGATCCTGGTCCAGGCTGCTGGATGTACCCCTGACAGACGGGCAGGGGCTGATGAATGCCTATCAGTCTCAGCCATCGATCCTGAAAGATGGCTGGTATCACGTTTACTGGGTTTGGAGAAATACACCGGACTGTTCCACCAATCACGACCTGTCTTACATGAAGAGCCCTGACCTTAAAAACTGGTACAATGCCTTCGGAGAGCCTGTCGAATTACCAGCCACGCTGGATAAAAAGCAGCTAATTGTAGATCCAATCCCCGTCAATGGCGGCATCATTAACCTGGCTGCCAAAATGGTGCTGGACAAAAATAACCGGCCGGTCTTTACCTACCACAAATTTGATGAGGAAGGCAATACGCAATTATACCTTGCTCAAACGAACAATGGTGAATGGGAATATAAGAAGATCACTAACTGGGACTACAGATGGTACTTTTCCGGCAATGGGAGCATCAACAGCGAGATCATTTTGAAAGGGTTCCGAGAAAGAGAAGATGAGAAGTACGAAATCGATTACTGGCACACCAAATATGGCGATGGCACAATACTTTTAAACAAAAATTTTAAGGTGATCGGTAAGGTGATGAAGTCCGAAGCTTTTGCCAGTACCCTGGAGCCGGAGGGGGATTTCCCGGGATTGATGGTTCAAACGGCAGGTGATCTAGGCGGATCCGGGGAGGAGAATATCAGATACATCCTGAAGTGGGAGACCCTCAACAGGAATCGTGACCGTCCCCGGCCAAAGCCATGGCCTGAACCCAGTTTACTCAGCTTGTTTAAGCTGGAATCTGCTAAATAATCATTAATTTTTCAATGCTGAAAATACGAAAGATGAGAAAGAATACATTACTGTTAATTGCTTTGCTGGCTGTTTCTGTCAGTACCCGGGCTCAGCTCAGGGCGCTTATTGTAGATGGTCAGAACAATCATGCTGTGTGGCCAAAGTCTACGATCATGATGAAACAATACCTGGAAGAAACCGGGATGTTTGAGGTAGATATCTACCGTTCAAAATTTACATGGAAAGGAGACAGGGAAGAAAAGTATCTGCCCATGGCCGGTGTTGGAAAAACGGAAGATCTGGAAAATCCCAGATCAGACCCTGATTTTAAACCAAAATTCAGTGATTATGATGTTGTTATTTCCAATTTCGGTTGGAAAGCCGCTCCATGGCCGGAAAAAACGCAGCAGGCCTTTGAGAAATTCATGAAAAAGGGTGGAGGATTTGTCTCTATACACGCGGCCGATAATTCATTTCCCGAGTGGGGAGCTTATAATCAAATGATCGGACTTGGCGGCTGGGGTGATCGTACGGAAAAAGATGGCCCCTATGTTTACTACACCAATGATGGAGAATTGAAAACAGACAATACGCCGGGGAACGGGGGCTCCCATGGTCCGCAAAACAACATTTACATGACGCTCAGGGTGCAGGATCATCCGATCACAAAAGGCCTGCCGGACAACTGGTACACTCAGATGGACGAATGCTATGCCAAGCTTCGAGGACCTGCGGAAAATATGACCATTCTGGCTACAGGAAAGGACATGTCAGGCAAAGCTCCAACAGACCGCCATGAACCGATGCTGATGGTGATAGATTATTATAAAGGCCGTGTATTCCACACTACATTGGGGCATGAAGACTACTCAATGGAAGGTGTGGATTTTATTACCACCTTTCTGAGAGGTACGGAGTGGGCAGCTACAGGTAAAGTTACAATTCCTGTTCCTGATGATTTTCCCGGACAGGATGAGAAAAGCAGGAGGGAGTTTGAGCTAAAACAATAGCTCAGAAAATATCAGATATTTCGAATTGCTACACTACCAATTAATAATAATTGATAAATATCCTACCTATCAGTTAAGTCTTAATTTCAGGAGCCATCGGGCGACCAGATCCACGGATATTGCTGACGTCCATAGCGTAAATCAACCGATATATCATTTTTCTCTAGACCCTTGTATTTATAAGGTGGTTTTCGGCATGGAGAACCAAAGCTGCCTGGTTTTTAATCACTATGAACGAGCGATATCAGCAAAATAATCATGATGCTTTTAGCAAATCCATACAATGGTCCGCCAGACTTTTGGTAATGGTTGTTTGGGGAAGTACACTGCTTTTTGGATTGTACATCTTTTTATTCTATTTCCTTGCACTTCTTCAAGGAAATGCTGTGCAGTGGAATGAAATTCTACCTGGCCTCTATGATGCAAATTATGGATCTGCTACGGTTGGTGTTGGCCTCCACTTTGCTGCCGGCAGTGTCATATTGATTCTGGGTTGTATCCAATTGCTTGGAGGTGTGCGAGATAAGTACCCCACAATCCATAGGTGGCTGGGAAGATTATATATACTCGCAGCTTTCCTGACAGCTATTGGAGGGCTTGTTTTTATTTTCACCAAAGGAACAATTGGCGGACAGATCATGGATATCGGATTTACCGGGTATGGTATTTTGACATTATTAGCTGCCACAGCCACCATTTACTATGCTCGTAAACAAGATTTTAATAAACACCGCGCCTGGGCGATAAGACTTTTTGCACTTGCATTGGGCTCCTGGCTGTATCGAATGGATTATGGATTCTGGTATTTACTTACTGATGGATTGGGGCACACCAAAACTTTTGACGGAGTGTTCGATCAGGTGATGGTGTTTTTCTTCTATGTACCCAACCTGCTGGTAGCCGAAATCTTTATCCGTCGCTTCGAATTTGGTAAAAGCAGACTTATTAAGGGCTTTGCAAGTTTCCTGATGTTTTCAGCAACGGCTTTTCTGCTGGTAGCCACCTATTTTTTTACCAGGATGGTGTGGGGCCCTGCGATATTAGGGGCTTTCACAAACTAAGGAATTCATGATAACCCTAATGTGCAGGTTTTAAACCTCCACTTTACCCCCAGTCTTAACCGCCTTGTAGATCGCTTCAATGATCTTCATGTCCTTCACACCTTCTTCTCCGCTCACCGAGACCAGCGGCTCTTTCCCTTCCAGGATGATCTTTGCCATCTCGTCCATCTGGATCGTCTGGTGGGTGATGTGGGGCTGATCCAATTCTCCGAGGTGAGTGCGCCCCTTGATTGGACCATAACCGGTGGAGGGCTGCATTTCCACAAAACCATCGTCGCCTGTCATGAAGAAGCGGTCAAGGTACCGCATGTTGTATGTTGAGAGACAGGAGGCGACCGCTCCGCTTGGGAAACCCATCTGGAACTGAATGGTCTCATCGACTCCCTCTTTGAACTTGACGGGATCAGTCTTGGTTTCCTGCGCAGTGACCCAAACGGGTTCTTCACCCGTCATGTACCGGGCTCCATTGATTGAATAAATTCCTATATCCATCATCGCCCCACCACCGGCCAGTTCTTTATCAAGTCGCCACTGATCGGGGTTGCCAATTTTAAAACCGGATTGTCCCTGGAAGAAACGTATCCTTCCGAATTCACCATTCTGCCTCATCTTGATTACCGCTACTGTCTTGGGTTCAAAGTGCATCCGGTATCCGATCAGCAGCTTGACACCATTCTCTTTGCAGACATCCACCATTTCCTGGCCCTGCTTCGCACTGATGGCCATGGGTTTTTCGCAGATTACGTGCTTCCTGGCCCGGGCCACCCTCAGGGTCTCCGGATGATGCAGCGCATTTGGGGTAATGATATAAACCGCATCGATGTCAGGGTTATCTTTCATGGCATCGAAATTCTCATAGTTGTAGCAGTTTTTATCCGGCACTCCATGAGCAGCCTGCCACTTTGGGATCTTGGAAGGAGTGCCGCTGACGAGTCCGGTGATCTTTGCCTGCTTACAATCGCGCATGGCTTCTGCGACCCGGGTGGCATATGAACCCAGTCCCATGAGTGCAACTCTCAGGGTTGGGCCCTGGTAAGGCACTTCGTTTGCTGCCAGCAAGGAATTGCTGTGATATAACAATGGCAGACCAAGGGCAGTCACCTTCATTTTGTCCAGGAAATCTCTTCTTGTTGTCATAATTTGGATGCTTTGTTTAAAAATAGCGCTAAAAGGTTAAAGCTCAAAAGGGAAAAGGCCAATGGTCTGAGTTTGGGTCAAACTTTGAAGTTCAGATATACCACCAGTCTTTGCCTTCGGTGAGGCTGAGATTCAGTAAATAGGATTCGATCTGCAGTCGGTCTGTCTCATTCGGATAGACCCCAACCAGGAGCTTTGGTTTTTCGATTTTTTCAATTTGCCGATAGTTGTTGAGTCCAAATGGTAGAAATTCAACACCGGCCTTGTTGAGGATACTAGCCGTCAGTCGTGTCTTTTCATTGTTCCCCCAAAGGATCAGGGGTCGATCATCCAATTGATGTTCAATGAAATGATTGATCTTTAAGTGGAAAAAGGCCTTTTGTCCATAATGTTCTGAATTCCTGGATGTTCTTGCAGGGTGTTCTCTCCATAAAAGGGTCACCTCAGGAATGGTATGGATGGAAAAACCTTTTTCATGCCATTTCAAAACCATGTGGTAATCTTCAGGGTAAAGAAGGCTGTCAAAGCCTCCGATGGTTTCGATGCCTTGCCGAAAGACCATCCAGTTGGGCGAAGCGATGACACACTCACGGTAGATCTGGGACCATTGCTTTCCTGAGAGATTCAGATCATTGATCCAGTTTTCATATTTCAGGTAACCTTTGCTGACTGGTTGATCAGAGAAGTATTTGACCAGACCGGTTACAAGGGTGCGTTCATTCAATCCGGACAGGGCTTTTACCATTTTCTCCAGTTGATGGGGTACCATCATGTCGTCAGCATCCATACGTGTAATGAAGTTTCCGTCAGATCTTTCAAAAGCAGCTTGCAAGGCTGAAATGATCCCGATCCCCGGATTTTTGAATACTATGATCCGTGGATCTGCACTGGCATGATCATTTAGTATTTTTATGCTTTGATCTGAGGAATGATCATCGATGGCGATCAGCTCCCAATTCTCATAAGTTTGATGTTGGATAGAAACCAGACACTCCTCGAGGAATGGAGCGGCATTTTTGACGGGCATGAGGATGGAGACCAGATTCATCTTTTTAGGCATGGAAATGCGAAGTAAAATAAATTACGGGCCAAAGCAGAGTCTACTGACGAAGGAAGGGACCCTTCGTCTGTTCCTACCGCAGAGTCCTCTACGAGTGACTGTCCTAGGCTAAAGGACTCTATGTTTTTTAGCCACGAATGCACGAATGGAAATTTAGATAGTTTGTAGACTCGGACCAGGAGTCAATTAGGATCATTTTTTAGTTTCAACGATGAGCTAAAGAAATATCACCAATGCTCCACCTGCGGTGTAGTTTTTTGAGAGTTAAAGCAATTCATTTGTGTATTAGTGGCTAATCTTTATTTTCCTTCTAATTTTTTAGCAGCCACGAATGCACTAATGGATTTATTTAAATGGTAGTGGCCTTTGACCATGATTAAATTGATGATAATATATTTCTGATTCAATCATGAGATAAAGAGATACCACTTACGCTCCTCCAGTAATGTAGGATTAGACATCTTTCTCCGTTTGTTGAAATGACGCAGAGTCCTCTACAAGAGACTCTGCTGAGGCCCGAACCTATAAGGTTTTTGAAAACCTTATAGGTTTATCTAATCTCAAGCCAATGATACATTACCGTGCCACTTTTCCAGCCTTGGATTCATGAGGTGAAACCACAGCGGTGGTATCAGCGCAATCAGGATCATGGTTGGATAACCTGCCGGGAGTTGCGGACTTTCATCATGATGCTCCAGCACCTGGTATCTTTTGATTGCATTATCATGATGATCGGAATGACGCTGAAGCTGAAACAGAAAGAAATTACTGATCAGGTGGCTGGAATTCCACGAATGTGTGGGGTTCACTCTTTCGAATTTTCCAGGACTCAGTTCCTTTCTCAGTATGCCGTAGTGCTCAACATAATTGACCAGCTCTAGCAATGTGAAGGCCAGGATACTTTGAACGGTCATAAATACTGGGATTTCCCATACGATCCGAGACTCCAGATAGCTGAAAAACAGCATAATAACGGCTACGAATAGTGCTGGCAGGGTTGAAAACCAGATCATCTGATTATTCACAGCATACCATGGTTTTCCGGCCCGCTGCATTCTTTCATTCTCCAGTTTCCATGCATGGGCCCAGCCTTTAAAGACAGACTTCACCCAGAAAGCGTAAAACGATTCATTTTTAAAAGCAGTAGCCGGATCGTCAGGAGTGGCCACTTTTACATGATGGCCTCGGTTATGCTCGATATAAAAATGCATGTATCCGACCGTCATCAGGATGATCTTGCTGTATAGCCTTTCCAGCGGTGACTTTTTATGTCCCAGTTCATGAGCGACCGTGATACCGATACCTCCGGTAACCAAAGAAACGCCCAACGTAAAACCACCCCATTCATACCAGGTGTTCATGTCGCCCATGGCCACCACATAGCATGCCCAAAGGATAAAACCCAACTGGAAATACGTCCACGTGTAGGTGACAAACCGGTAGAAATAATCAGTAGAAACAGCCGCTACTTTTTCCTGAGGAACATTGCCCGTATCTGTACCTATCAGATGATCAATCAGCGGAAGAATGATGAATACCTGCAACAGCGTCAGATAATTCCACCAGCCTCCCAGATAATATCCAAGGATCACCAGGGTAGGAATGATAAAAGCTGTGAAGAAACCAATTTTTCTTAGTGGTCCCATGGGTTGAAAACATTTTATCCTTCCAATTTAGTTCTTATTGGGTGGTTTCCAGCGGATCCAGGGATTTAAGGAAGGTAAAAATGGCCTCAAGCTCCTCACCAGGGAGCTTTCGGTATGCCTGCCACGGCATGAATTTGTTGTCGATCGTTTTCCCTTCCCTGGTTTGACCCGTATTCATAAAGGTCGCAAAGTCATCATAAGACCAGTTGGCAAGATTGCCTCCCGGAGTAAGATTGCTGGATGGCGGTGAGTTGGGGTCTCCTGTGAGCTTTCCACTCAGGGTCTCTCCATGGCAGTTCCGGCAACCCGCAACAATTGAAAGATAAGCCCCACGGTCAAACGGTGTCTGATCGATCTTTGGTGATGGGATGGGTGCCTGATGATCGATAATGTCTGCTGTAAAGATATCTCCGAATGCTCCGACGGAAAGCAGGAACTTAGCAAAGGGTTTAAAGGACGATTCTCCATTGATCCGGTCAACCGGCGGGATTGTTTTCATATACGCGATGACTCCCCCGATATCATCAGCTCTCATCAGTGTGTATTCGTGCGCAGGCATGATCATCAGGGGTCTTCCCGTGGCTGAAATGCCATGGCGGAGGGCACCCAGCCAGTTGCTGTCGGTATAATAAGAGATCCCGCCTTCGCCCCTGGTGAGGTTTGGCGCATATAGGGTGCCGATCGTTGGATCGTCTAAAAACATGCGCCCTCCCAGGTCCACACCGTGACATTCGGCACACATGGATGTTACCCATTTTTTTCCGATGGCGAGCGAACTCGAATCGCCCGGGACCTGCATCGAAACCGGTTTTATTTCAAGGGTTCTGTTGATAAGGCTGTCTGCTTTCCGGATCTGGAAGTAAGCAATGGCCGCAATGATGACAATCAGGGATACCAAAACGATCCCGGTCCACTTGAGGATTTTCATTTTTTTCAGGTTAGGTGATGTTACGAAATTTTCACAAAATTTAGTGATTAGCTACGGATTTTGCAAAAAGTGTCTTATCACCGTTAGTCACATTTTAATTCTGACTAGTTTTTGTCAATATCAGTTGTCCTGAGATCCTGAGGTTAATCTGCAACTGTGCTCCGGTGAATCACTATTTTATGAAAAGATATTTTGTTGGCATTTCTATTGGTTCCAGTGATTTTAGGTAGGCATAGATCGCCTTTAGTTCGCTTTGGGGTAACCTGCTGTAGGCCTGCCAGGGCATATACCTGTTGTTGACTGTATTACCTTCTTTGGTTATGCCCGTTTCAATAAAGCTGGCAAAATCCTCATAAGTCCATTGCTTAAGATGGCCCGCAGGTGTGAGATTGGATGCAATAGGTGAATAAGGGTCTCCGGTGTACTTTCCATTGAGGGACTTACCGTGACAGCCCTGACAGCCTGTGATGACAGACAAATACTCCCCCCGTTCCACAGGCGTTTCATTGCTCCTGTTTTCCGGGACGGGCGCTGCGTGATCAATTACATCAACGCCAAAGAGCTCTCCAAAAGCACCGACTGACAGTAAGAATTTGGCAAGGGGTTTAAAGTAAGTTTGGTCATTTATTCTGTCAACCGGAGGGATTGTTTTCATATAGGCAATGATGCCCTCAATATCTTCTTTCCTCATGCTGGTATACTCCATGGAGGGCATAACTAAAAGTGGCCGACCTGTCGCAGAAATACCATGCCTCAGGGCTCCCAGCCAATGTTTATCTTTCAGGTAAGCTGCGCCGCCTTTTCCTCGGGTCAGATTTGGTGCATATAGCTTCCCGATCATGGGGTCTTCAATGAATGTCTGGCCCCCGAGATCGGGCCCATGGCATTCCACGCAAAGTGAAGTGACCCATTTCTTACCAATTTGTAGAGCGATTGAATCCTCACGGATATCCAACCTCACAGGTTCGATTTTCATCGAACGGTGTATTAAGTTATCAGCCTTTTGTATATGAAAGTATGCAAAGACTGTGATTGCAATGACAATGCTACCCACAATGATCCCTATCCACTTCAGAATTACCATAAACCGGGTGTTGAACGATGGCAAAAAAAATAAATTATTACGCTAAAAACTACAACTATGAAAGCGTCTCACAAACATGAAAATCAAAACCCATTGTATTGAGTTTTGTTAGAATGGGCTCATAGATCTTTTGTTGGGTTGGAATGTGGACACCCGTCAGCACCAATTTTCCCGTCAGGATCAATTCCGCACATACGGCGATGGGCAGGCCCACTGTTTTGGCCATGGCAGTATTCACTTCATCGTCGCCGTAAGCGACCATGTGGGCCTGGACCTCTTTGGGCTTTTCTCTATCCAAATAAGTGAATTTGTGCCACATGACGATCATGTCCCTGTCTGACTTGTTAAGGGTCCACTTTTTCTTGAGGATGTGTTCAAGGATTTGTGCGGGCGTTCCTTTTTTCAGGCCGACCAACTCCTCATCAAACATGCCCAACCACTTTAGCTTGTACATTTCTTCAGCATCAAGCCCCAGGTTTAAATAGTGAGCAAGCTTCAATTCAACGGAATCATGCGGATTGAATCTAAGAAAGGAGTTGATGAACTGACGGTGGGTCATTTGATCAACGGACTCCATCTCATAATTGTCGCTGGTAGCCCCGAGCTGTACGAAGACATCCCAGGCTTTACAGAATCCCGGCCTCCGCAGGGTTCCCCTGTAGAGGGTCCTGATCCCGCGGAGATCGTAGAGATCCAGGTATTTGAGTGAGTCCCGGTTGGCATAGCCTTCGAAATATCCATGCCCGGGGATAAAGATCACTTCTGTCCTGCGAAAAAGCTGATGATAAGGTATGTACTTGTATTTTCCTTCCTGGATAAACTTTACTGTATCATTCCCGGCCAGCACTACATTCCTCGGATTCCAGGTAAATTTGTAATTCCATGGATTTTCAGCTTCCGTATTTTCAGCCAGCAATCCACCGGTGAAGGTTTCAAAGCCTAAAAGGACATGGCCATCCTTTTTGATCCTGTCCAGCACACGGAGGGCCGACATGTGATCGAGTCCGGGATCGAGTCCCAGCTCCATCAGGCAGCAAACTTTTTTCGACTCGAATTGGGGTGAGAGCGCTTTGATCTCTTCACTCAGATACGAAGCCGTAAGCAGATGGATGCCTTTTTCCGCACAAATAAGGGCGACGTGCAGATGAAGCTTTTGCGGGAGCATGCTGATGATCAGGTCTGCCTTTGCCAGTACGCTCCCCGCCATTTCGGGATCCAGAATATTAAAATAAAAGACGTTGATACCAGGAAACTTTTTTTGGACGATCTCAGGTTCCAGATCTCCAATTGAAAGTGAAAAACCATGGCTCTTCGAGCTGTGAATGAGGTAATTGATCAGGGAGAATGAGGATCTTCCCGCACCCAGAATGATCACCGATTTTCCTTCCCCGGACATGAGCGCAAATTAGCGAAACGACCGGATTTCAACGAGGTTATTTCTTCCGATTCGCAACTGTAGCGCTGGCCTGATCGGTAGCCAGTACAAGCACATCGGCAATCTTCACATGGGCTGGTCTGTTGATCACAAATTCGATGATCTCAGCAATGTCCTGAGCTTTCAGGGGGGTCATTCCCTCATATACCTTTGACGCTTTTCCTTTGTCACCTTTGAATCTGACCATTGAAAATTCGGTCTCCACAAGTCCCGGTTTGATGTCCGTAACCTTGATGCCATACGGGTTGAGGTCCAGCCTCATCGCCTTGGAAAGTCCGTCCACCGCAAACTTGGAGGCGTTGTACAGGTTGCCATTGGCGTAGGCTTCAATACCTGCCACCGAACCGATGTTTATCACATGACCGCTCTTCCGCTGTACCATTCCGGGTGTGATGGCCCGGCTCATATACATGACACCCTTTACGTTGATGTCGATCATTGCTTCCCAGTCGTCGAGATTGCCTTCGTGGATGGGGGCCAGGCCGTGGGCATTCCCGGCATTGTTGATGAGTACCTCAATCTCTTTCCATTCTTTGGGAAGCGATTCGATAGCATTCAGACTTTCTTCCCGCTTGCTTACATCAAAACATAGCGTATGAACTTCCGTTTGAGCCGAGAGTTCTTTGGACAGTTCTTCTAATCTTTCTTTTCTTCGCCCGGTTAGGATCAGCCTGAATTTGGGCGCGAGGAGTTTAGCTGTTGCTTTTCCAATTCCACTTGTCGCTCCGGTAATTAAGGCAATTTTCTTCATCTTTTAAATTTTTTCGATCTTTTGAGATAAGTAGGTCCTCCTTCAAAGGTAATGTAGAAAGAAAAATTCTGATAACTCAGCCGTTTGATCGGAAAGGTGTACTCATTAGGTTCATCGCCAAGCATATCCCTTACACCCCAGGAATACCTGATCTCGGGAGAGAATTTAAAGAGTTCAAAATAAATATCGAAACCTACACCGGCCTCTACCGCATAGTTCCAGTTTTTTAATTTCAGGTTGGTGCTGATGTCGAGATCGTCCCCGCGTCCGGCGGCCTCAAGGGCTGGTGTAAAGCCACCAATCATGTACATGGCCACATTGCCTCTCCGGGCTGATTTGTATTTGAGCAGAAGCGGGACCTCCACCATGGTCTGGTCTTTCAACTCTTCGATGGAGTTTCCGTCTGTAAAGCGATAGAGCAACCGGTTCTCATAAAAACCAACGGTGACCATCGTCCTGAAGTCGAGATACTTGAGTAATCGCATGTTGGCGATCATGGCCACTTTAAAGCCCGGCAGACGTTCGGAGATCACAGAATGAAGGGTGTCTAACGCAGGGGTGGCAAAGTCATCCGAATAAAGTGTTTTATACCTGGAAGAATGCCAGCCCATAGCAAATCCGTAATGGATCCACTGCTCATCATAGTCGATCAGGTTTTCGGTGGTACTGTTCTGCGCCATGGCGGGCAGCATGAGCAATACCATTAATCCGGGTAAGACTATTTTACCCCTGAATAAATGGATGAAATACCTAAAGTTAACGCTTTGCATTCGGTTTCTTTAAATCCGGTTTTTTCCAGGATCCCGAGGAAGTCTTTCCCATCCGGGAATTCACTGACCGACTCAGGCAAATAAGTGTATGCTGCCGTGTCACTGGAAATAAACCGGCCTATTTTAGGCAAAATCCATTTAAAATAAAATTGATACACCTGTTTAAATGGAAATGTCTTTGGTTTTGAAAATTCTAGTATGACGACCTTCCCGCCTTTTTTAAGCACCCGGTACATGTCTTTCAATCCTTTTTCCAGGTTCTCAAAATTTCTTACACCAAATGCAACGATGATGGCATCAAACTTATTGTCGTCGAAAAGCAGACGCTCCGAGTCGCCTGTCTGCAATTCTATCCGATGATCAAGTCCTTTTTTGACCAGTTTTTTCCTACCTACTTCCAGCATTCCCTCACTGATGTCGACCCCGATCACCTTGTCGGGATTGAGGGCCAGGGCTTCAATCGCAAAGTCACCTGTGCCTGTGGCGATATCCAGGATCAGTTTAGGTTGGTCTTGTTTGAGCAGTCTGATGGCTTTCTTTCGCCATAATATGTCAATACCAAGGCTGAGGAAGTGATTCAGGAAGTCATATCTGCCACTGATGTTGTCGAACATGGCGGCCACCTGCTTCTTTTTCGGGTCCTGCTTATCTTTGTAGGGCAATACGGTCATCGGGTCGCAAAATTAAGGGATAAACCTTCCGAATGATCGAATTGTTCGCAAATTCTCCATGTACCAGATCAAGTCAGCATCTTTTGTAAAAAGCAGCAGCAAGCCGGACGATTGCCCTGCGGCGGATTTCCCGGAATATGCTTTCATCGGACGATCCAATGTAGGGAAGTCTTCACTCATCAATATGCTGACCAACCGGAAGCAGCTGGCAAAGGTTTCCGCCAAACCGGGAAAGACCCAGCTGATCAATCACTTTCTCATCGATGACCTGTGGTACCTCGTGGACCTTCCGGGCTACGGATGGGCCAAGGCCAGCAAAACCGAGATTGCCAAATGGAGGAATTTCACCCTGGAATACTTTGCGATACGTCCGAATCTTACATGTGTATTTGTACTTATCGATGCCAGGCTGGATCCTCAGAAAAAAGACCTGGATTTTATTCAGAAGCTGGGTGAAAAAGGCATTCCGATCGCCATTGTATTTACCAAAGCGGACAAACTGGGTTTAAATAAGAGTATGTCTAACATGGCCACTTTTAAAAAAACACTGTTGAAAAACTGGGAAGTATTACCCCCGTTTTTCATGACATCTGCCGAAAAAGGCATTGGAAAGGAAGAAATCCTGAAATATATCGAAGAGATCAACCGGCAGATTACTTCTTAATCCATATTTTTGAGCCGTTTTTGAGTCAAAATGCTATGGAATTAAAAGATATCGCATCCGTATCGGGTAAAGGAGGCCTTTTCAAAATTTTAAGTCCGACCAGGACCGGGGCTGTGCTGGAATCGCTCGATGAGCAAAAGAAGAAGATGATCGTAGGCGCCCATTCCAAGGTCTCCGTGCTTTCTGAGATCTCTATCTACACCACGGATGCTGACGGATCCAAACCTTTGCAGGAGGTACTGAAGAAGATCCACAAGGAGTTTGATGGTGATACCGACCTGGACAGCGGCTCTACGCCGGATGAACTCAAAGCTTTCCTCAAGTTCGTTCTGCCCGAATATGACGAAACAAGGGTTTATGTTTCTGATATCAAGAAGCTGGTCAACTGGTATGCCGTTCTCGTGAAGCAGGCGCCTGAGGTTTTGAAGGATCAGGAGGAGACCAAAAAGGAAACTAAGCAAGAGGCTAAAGCGGATGCGGCTCCGAAAGAGGAAAAGAAGGCTCCGAAGGCCAAAAAAGGCGCTCCAAAGCCTGATAAATAATTTAGATCTTATCGTCTACTGAATATTTTCCCGGACCGGTAAGTAAAAGTACCAAAAAGGCTCCCAGGAAAAGCAAGGCCTTTTCTTTCGAACCAAAGGCATCATCTGCGTGCACTATAAAGAAGATCACACTCATGTTGATGATCAGAACAATTGAAGCCAGTCGCGTTCCCAGGCCCAGAACGACCAGGATTCCACAGATGAATTCCGCAAGCACTACCAGTATCAATGAGATTTCCGGTCCCAGGCCCAGCGGATTTGCAAATTTAAAATCCCCTGTGATCGCTTTTTGAAACTTTGGGAATCCATGGGTGATGATCGATATTCCAAATATCAGGCGATGGATTAGCAGTGCAAAGTCGGTGGCAATGGGTTGTTTTGAAAAAAGTGTTTTCTTCATAATTTTCTGAATTTAGCTGTTTGGTTTTATAGAAATTTCCTCAACGTTTGGTTGATCCCACTAAGATAAGAGGTTCCGAATAAGTTTACATGGACGAGCAGGGGATGATCATTCATGATTCAGTCATTTAAGCTGAAATTAATATATTTTCATTTTATTGTATATTTATCTTATTAAGAGTGAGATTCATCAATGAGTTTATTCAAATGGGTGCGTTGAATTGAGATTTTTCTAAAACTAGTAGCATTGAGAACCCTGGATAGATCCGAAAATTTCAAATACTGGTTTGAAAGCATCTATAAAACTGATTTAGAAAGGCTTTATAGATATGCTTTTTCTATCACTAAAAGTAAGCCGCTGGCTGAGGATGTTGTCTCAGAAATTTTTACAACTGTGTGGAACTCTAAGCCACAAACAAAATCGATTGACGAATTAAAAGCTTACTTATATGCATCAGTAAAGCATCAGGCTATTAAAATGATCTCCAGAAATGAGAATCGAATTTCTCAATTAAGTCAAACTCTTACCTTGAACCTGGTTGAATCAGTAAATCCAGAAAAATTACTGATAGGGAAAGAACTAAGTGCGATCATAAATGAGGTTATTGATAATTTACCTCCTCACACACAGCTTGTTTATAAGATGGTGATGAATAGTCATTGTTCTTATCAGGAAATAAGTGAGGAGTTGGGGATTAGTAAGCGGACTGTGGAAAAACACATGACAAATGCATTACACAAACTTCGGATGGAGTTAAATAGACATTTGGAAAGTGATTCCGCAGGTTATTCTTTTTTACGAAAAGCGAGTTCATTTACCTTCATCTCATCATTAATATGCTACTCTATCATAAAATTCTGGTAATTAGTGATTTCACAGAATATTATCTGAGAACATCCTAATGAATCAAGAGTAAAATTGATAAATCCGCAATAATACGCAAGGATTAAGAGTTGAAATGTAATTATTCCAACTCTTCTACGTGATTGACCTGACGAAAGGCTTTCTATTATAGTACTGACCTCAGTCAAGCATGGATCAACTGATATTAAAATACATCACACAAGAACTAAGAGAGGATGAAGCTCTACTTCTGAAAGAATGGCTGGAGGCTGATCCGCTTAACAGAGAGACTTTTGAGAATATTGTTGGGATAAAGGATATCTCAGAAGGAGACATTCAATCAGCAAAAGCAAGGATTGATCAGGTTCTTTCCCAACAAACAAATCCAGGCTCCTTATCTATCAATCACAAAAGTGGACATAAAAGATATTGGTCAGGCGCAAGGCGGTTTGCAGCTGTCATTATCGTTGCTTTGATCTCATATGGGTTGACATATTCATATTTAGCAACAAAGGATGAACCAGTTTCCTATCAAAAAATTGTTACTTATGAGAGGGAAACCCCTCTTGGCAAAAAACTTTCATTTCAGCTTCCTGATGGAACCATGGTTAAACTTAATTCAGGAAGTAAACTGACCTATCTTGAAAATGATTCAATTGAAGAAAGAAAGGTAGAACTGGTTGGTGAAGCATATTTTGAGGTAGCCAGAGATGAAGACAGACCATTTATTATTAGTGCGAAAAGTCTAAACATTCAGGTACTTGGTACTTCCTTCAATGTCAAGTCATTTCCTGATGAAAAAAACAGCACAGTAGCCGTTACATCTGGTAGTGTTGCTGTTAGTGATATTTTCCAAAGATTTATTCCTAAAAATCTCTTGCCGGGACAAATGATTAATTTCTCTGAGACCGGTCAGGTAGAACTATCTGACTTTGATGTGAACGAACAATTATGCTGGAAGGATAACACGCTATGCTTTAAAGATGTAAGTCTAGAAGAAGTTGTGTCCAGACTCAACAGATGGTATGGAGTGGCCTTTACAATAAAGAAGACAAAAGGAATCGAAAGAAAGATTACCGGTAATTATAAGCAGGCTTCACTTGAAGAAGTTTTACACAGTTTATCAGTTGCTTATGGCTTTACATATGAGCAGAGGGAAAAACATGTGATTATTAATGATTGAAATCAATAAAATGAACTTAAAAAATATGATTATGAAATAGACAGTACTAATAAAAACATATCAAAAAAAAGCCTTTGTAATCAAGCTATTGCAAAGCAAGAAAGAAAGCTGAAGGATCCTGGGGAGGAGTTCAGCTTCCTAAAAAGTTTCAGACTAAACTAAAACTATTATGAATACAAAATTACGAAAATTATTTCTTCGCATGTCAAAGATTGCGATCTGCGTAACCATCTGTATTTATTCTATTTTCATGACTTTCGCCAGTGGCGTGTCTGCACAGAATAAATATTTGAGGGATATTGATGTCAGCATAGTTTCCGGAGAAGGAGACCTGATTGATGTTCTATCCAGGATTGAAAATTCCTCTGATTTTTCATTTGTGTATTTCAAAAAAGAAATCAGAAATAAAGCCGTCACACTGGATAAAAATAAATGGCGTATGGATGAGCTTTTAAAGGAGATCTCAACTCAGGCAATGGTATCCTTCAGCAGGATAAACGAAACTATAACCGTTACAAAAGCAGAGACGAATGATCAACTTCCTGTTCTAAAAGAATCCCTTGCAGAACAACAATCAATAAGAGGAACGGTAACTGATGAAGATGGTGCAGGACTTCCCGGAGCTACCATATTGGAAAAGGGAACTTCCAATGGAACGATCACAGACGTGGATGGCAAATTCTCCTTAAGTGTTTCAGAAGATGCTGTGCTTACTGTTTCTTTTGTTGGATACCAGTCCATTGAGGTACCATTGAATGGGCGATCGGTGATTGATATTGAACTTACCTCCGATATTTCCTCTTTGGAAGAAGTAGTGGTAGTAGGGTACGGTACTCAGAAAAAATCTGATGTTACAGGATCGGTGGCCTCAGTGAGTGAGGAGACCTTGCAAAGCCGTCCGGTGGCCACTTTTGAAGATGCACTCCAGGGAAGAACAAGTGGTGTTCAGGTGAGACAATCGGGAGGCGACCTGAATGGAAAATTCTCCATTTCAATTCGCGGGGTTGGGTCTGTTACAGGGTCAAATGATCCGCTAATCGTAGTTGACGGCGTTCCTTTATTTAGTACCGATTTTTCAACAATCAACCCAAAGGACATCGCATCGATTGATATTCTTAAGGATGCATCCGCAACCGCGATATATGGAGCCAGGGCTGCCAATGGAGTAGTGATCGTAACGACAAAAAAGGGTAGAGCCGGAGAAACTCAATTTACCTTCAGTACTGATCTTGGGTTTGAGGAAATAACAAAAACCTTTGATGTAATGAGCACAGAGGAGCAGCGTCAGTTGTTTGTGGAAGCATTTACAAATTCAAACAGAAATACTTCTGTTTATGATGACCCCAATGATCCTGCCTGGCAGGTGGATACGGATTGGCAGGATCTGGGTACCAGAACCGGATTTAGACAAAATTATAATTTAGGCTTTAGCGGCGGATCGGAGAAAACACAATACTCTGGATCGGTCTCCTACCTGAATCGTGAAGGAACCCTGCTCAATTCGGATTTACAATCTTATACTTTGCGTGTAAATGTCAGTTCACAGCTAAAGGATTGGGCTAAACTATCTACGAATCTGACAGCCAGTTATCAGGCACAAAATGTTCAAAATAATGATTCATGGGGTAGTGCTGGTTTTAGAAGTTTATCTTATCAACATTCTTATACACCTGCCTATGATGAAAATGGTGAGCTTACTGCCGTAAACACTACGGCAGCTCCTTATTTCGGCGCAAATGGTAATCCATTAATTGATATATTACTACCCACCAGGGAGAGAGATGTGACAAGGGCACTTGGAAATACCAAGTTGGACATTAATCTAACGGATGATCTGGTATTGAGTGGAAACCTTGGAGCTGATGTGGTCATAGGAGATGACTATACATATGCTCCGGTATATGAAATAGGAAGATATAATAGACCCATTGGTTCTGTAACAAGCAGAATTGATCGACAGATCAACTGGGTTTCTGATTTAACACTAAATTATAGCAAACAATTTGGTGCTCATTCAATTATTGCCCTCGCAGGTATTTCTGCGCAGCAGTTTTTGACAAGGGTAACCAATGTAACCGGGACGGGTACTATAGACAATGGATTAAATCAACTGTCGAACCAAACTGATTTCAATGCATCTGGTTCTGAAGTCACGGCGGGTCTGGTTTCAAGCTTTTTTAGATTAAACTATGATTTTGATAACAAATATTTGATTACAGGGACAGTACGGAGAGACGGATCATCAAAGTTTGGACCGGAAAAGAGATATGGTGTTTTCCCTTCGGGATCAATAGCCTGGAGAATTTCTGAGGAAGGTATTTTACAATCTTCGAGTCTTGTCGATGATCTGAAACTCAGAATGAGTTATGGTTTAACAGGAAATCAGAACATTGGTGACTTTGCTTTCATAACCCGTTCCGGAGCTGCATCTTATGTATTTGGAAATAGTATCGTTGTTGGGAATGCTCCTCAAAATATTGGTAATCCAAATCTTCAGTGGGAAACTACCAAACAATTTAATGTTGGCATTGATCTTTCATTATATGAGGGTCGTATCAATACCACACTGGACTATTACAACAAAGAATCAGTAGATTTATTGGTTTCTACGCCTATCCCTTTGACTTCTGGAGTGAATCAGGATCCTATTGTCAATCTTGGATCTGTTAGAAACAGGGGGGTAGAATTCTCTATCTTTTCCCGAAACCTGGTAAAGGAATTCAAATGGACGACAAATTTCAATATATCATATAATGAAAATGAGGTATTGGATATTGGTACCAATTCAATCGGTGAGCCATTGGAAATCCCGGGTGAAGTTATTCCACTAGGCGGGCAACCAGCCAACCTGACAAAGGCCGGTCATCCTGTAGGTGCATTTTATATGTATCAATTTGAAGGAGTCTGGCAATTGGGCGAAGAGGCCGCAGCACAGACCTGGTCAAATGCAGTACCAGGGGACCCAAAATACGTAGACCGCAATGGAAATGGACTTTTTGACGCTGGTGATAAAGATTTTGTTGGAAATCCATTTCCAAAATTTTTTGGTGGAATGGATAATACGTTTTCATACAATAATCTCTCGTTATCCATCTTCGTAAATTTTGCCACGGGTTACCAACTGTATAATACTGCAAGAAACCTGCTTGCGAGAGGAGTACCATTTGTACAGAATTTTGCTGAAGTAAACGGTTTCTGGACCCAGGAAAATCCGAGTAACACCGTGCCAAGACCCTCTCAGGGAGGAAACACGACTTCTCTTGTAACCCTGTCTTCAACAAGGTGGTTGGAGGATGCTGACTTCTTAAGAGTGAAGAATGTGAAATTGATGTACAATTTCCCATCAACCATGTTTGGAGATTCTTTTATCAATGGAGCCCAGGTATCGATTTCAGCAACCAACCTCTTCACATTTACCAATTATTCAGGATTGGATCCTGAGGCATCCAGTCGTACAAGCCTCCTGTCAGCAGGATTGGATTATACACCATATCCATTGACCAGGCTTTTTTCTCTGGGTGCACAAATAAATTTTTAATTGAAAACATTGAAAATGATGAAGAATATTAAATCAATACTAATAGCTTTTTTTAGCACCGTATGCTTAATAGGGTGCGAAGATATTTTGGAACCGACTCCGCAGGGTCAGGTCTCGCTTGATGCTTTATTGAGCACAGAAAGTGGGTTGATCACGGGAGTGAATGGAATCTACCAACCTCTCCTGAATTTCGAAGGTCAAGTGATAAGCACATTTGATATGGCAAGTGATGATGGCTGGACCTGGCGAAAAGAGACTGAGCCTGATTTGTACAACCTTGATCAAACCTTTCCACAAATAGAGAATATATGGTCCAGTCATTATACGGGAATTACCAGAGCCAATACCGTATTGTTTCATATGTCCACGATTGGTGAATTTTCGAGTGCAGAGATGAAGGGTGCTATCGAAGGTCAAGCTAAATTCTTAAGGGCCTTCTATTATTTCAATTTAGTCAGGATTTATGGTGGAGTGCCATTGATCCTTGAAAGGATAGGCAGCAGGGAGGACTCAGAAAAGCCAAGAGCTTCAATTTCCCAGGTTTATACCCAGATTAAGGCAGATTTGACTGATGCAATCCCATTATTGCCTACAACCTACACAGGGATTACCGGAATGGAAAAAGGAAGGCCCACTACTTATACTGCCAGTGCCTTAAAGGCGATGGTTCATCTGGAATTGGAGGAGTGGGGAGAAGCTGCTTCCGCTGCAAGTGCAGTAATTGGAAATGGCAGCCTGTTGCCAAATTATGCTGATAATTTCAATGGATCAAGTGAAAATGGCCCTGGCTCACTATTTGAAATCCAATGGGGAGGTGCAATAGGCGCTACAACCGGTGGTGTAAGTAATAGCTATGCCCCGCCGGATCTGAATGGAGCAGCCGCGTTATTACCCTCGGATGATGATATGAATGGTGAAGGAGGAGGCCTTTCATCAGTAAATGGTATCGTGCAGATCTTCGATCCGGGCGACTTAAGAAGAGATGTGATCTTCGCAGATTACGGACTAGTAAATTTCATTGACCCAAGCAGGCCAGACGGAAGCTTAATATACATTAATAAGTATTACAATACTGTTGACCCAAGGGGACAAAGCACATGGAACTTTCCATTGATCAGATATGCGGAAGTCTTATTGATCAGAGCCGAAGCACTGAATGAGCAGGGCTATGTAGCAGACGGAGAAGCATTTGATTTATTGAATGAGACAAGGGCAAATGCCGGATTGACAGCATTTACCTCTCCTGATCTCGCAAATCAGGATGCCTTTAGATCCGCTGTAGCGGAAGAAAGAAGAAAGGAACTTGCTTTTGAAGGAAAGAGATACTTTGACTTGAACAGAAAAGGCCAATTGGCAACAGCCGTACAGGCGCAAATGGATCTGCTTTCATTGACTTTCCCATCAAGTAGGTTAATAAACCATCCTGTCACAGGAAAATCATATTATCTGCATCCAATTCCACTGGTTGAGTTTCTTAACAATGCTCAAATTGGGGAGCAGAACTCAGGATACAATTGATATTTTTTGTCAGGGGGCATTCATTTAAGTGCCCCCTGACTTTTATTTTCTGGTGTCCCTGATGCTCCCGATAAATCAGGTCAAACTAAATGCGCAGCTTTCACATTATTATTTTCCTTCTCTTCCAGATTATATTCCTTTCTTGTAAAAAGGAAACCCCACCCGCTACAAAACCTAATATAGTTATCATCTACACGGATGATCAGGGATATGGGGATGTCAGTGCACTTAATCCGGAAGCCAAATTCCAAACACCAAACATGGATCGGATTGCAAATGAAGGTCTGGTTTTTACAGATGGACATAGCAGCGATGCAGTTTGTACGCCCTCCAGGTATTCCCTGCTCACTGGTAGATATAGCTGGAGGACTTCCCTTAAAAAGGGAGTGCTTGAAGCCGATGGCGAGTGTTTGATTGAGGAGGGCCGCATGACCATCGCTTCCCTGCTAAAAGAGAATGGTTATCATACAGCAATGGTTGGAAAATGGCATCTTCAGATGCAATTCAAAGGGACGAAAGGTGTTGATAGAGACTGGTCAGCCCCTTTTACGGGTGGACCGATTGATCATGGATTTGACTATTTTTTTGGCATACCTGCTTCAATGAACTATGGGATATTGACCTATCTCGAGGATGACAGGGTACTTGATCCACCTGTATTATGGACAAAGAAGAAGGCTGTTAATGATCCCAGATCATTTCAGGACAACGTACAGCCAGCAGATTATAGAATGACTCCACCCTACAATGATCAATCCGGTGAAGGATCCGGATGGATAGAGGTGGCTCCTTCATTCAATGATGAATTGGTTTTGGAAACCTTTGCTGAGAAGGCTGTAAATTTTATAAATGAAGTATCCGGAAAATCTAAGGACGGAAAACCTTTTTTTCTTTATTTACCATTGACAAGCCCACACTTACCTCATTGTACACATTCGGATTTCAGAGGTAAGACAAACTGTGGAAATTATGGTGATTTTATGATGGAAACAGACTTCAGGGTAGGTCAGATCCTCAACGCGCTTGATGCGAATGACTTAACAAACAATACACTCATTATCTTTTCCTCAGACAATGGCGCAGAAACCAATTACAAATACCAAAGAGAAACTCATGATCATTACAGCAGCTTGCATTTTAAAGGTGGCAAGCGGGATATTTATGAAGGGGGTCATCGGGTACCCTATCTAATGCGGTGGCCCGGTGTGATTGAAGCAGGAAGGACAGCTGGGATCCCGGTTTGTCAAACTGATTTTTTAGCAACAATAGCAGATATCATTGGGGTTGATCTACCTTACAATGCCGGGGAGGATAGCTATAGCCTATATCCAATCTTAAAGAATGAAGAATTTGACCAAAATATCAGAGGTCCTGTTATCCACCATTCAAGTGCCGGCTATTTCGCCATACGTAACGGAAAATGGAAACTGAATATGTTACGAGGATCAGGAGGTTCGATGGAGCCCAGGCTAATACAGCCCCGGGAAAGTGACGCTAAATTTGAACTTTACAATATTGAAGAAGATCCCGGTGAGACCAATAACCTGTATTTTGAACATCCGGAAATAGTGGAGAGGCTGACCCGGAAGATAACAAAAATAGTTTCAGATGGCCGATCGACTCCTGGTACACCACAGGATTATGTGAAGGAAGACTGGACACAGCTAACATGGATGGATGCTGATTAGAATAAACGTCCAAAGGAAACTTTTAAAAGAAACACTGAAAACAAGTCGAAATTCTTTTCACACAAAATGAATACTGACTTAGTGACTATATAATTTATTTAATAGAATGAGCAAATCAACATTACTTTTATTCCTTTATCTTATAAGGCTTACCTCGTGCAATCCGTCTACACCAAAAGAAGAAAATGCATTAGATCTAAAACGGCCGAATATTGTTTATATACTGGCAGATGATCTAGGTTATGGAGATGTAAAATGTTTTAACAGTGAAAGTAAGATCCCGACTCCACATTTAGATGCGATGGCGTCAAATGGGATTATGTTTACTGATGCTCATACTTCTTCAGCAGTCTGTACCCCCACACGCTATGGAATTTTAACAGGTCGATATAACTGGCGATCAACCCTGAAAAAGTCTGTTTTGGGAGGTTATTCAAAAGCATTGATCAAACAGGAAAGAACCACCGTGTCAGAGATGTTGAAATCAGTTGGTTATGTTACAGGATATGTTGGTAAATGGCATTTGGGTTGGGATTGGGAAATCATTAAAGAGGATTCGACTTGGGAAAAAGATAATCTGAATGCTCTTCCTGCCATCAACTATAAAGCTTCAGTTAAAAATGGTCCTGCAACCCATGGATTTGATTATTCTTATGGGTTCTGCGGGTCCCTGGATATGCCTCCTTATGTTTATGTTCATAATGACATACCCACAATGGTCCCTACCAGGAACACTGTCTCTGTTGATGAGAAAGGTTTTTGGAGAAAGGGTCCTACTTCGGACGATTTCAACCACGCTACTGTCTTACAGGATCTGACTGATAAGGCGGTTTCATTTATTAATCAAAGTGCGAATAAAGAATCTCCATTCTTTCTGTATTTTCCTTTACCCGCACCTCATACACCCATATTACCCAAAACTGAGTTTCTGGGGAAGAGCAATACCAATATGTATGGTGACTTCGTGATGCAGGTAGACGATGTAGTGGGGCAAATCAGACAAACGCTCAAAGAGATTGGGATTGAAAAAAATACACTTGTTGTATTTACGAGCGATAATGGCTGTTCGCCAAGAGCAGATTATGACGAGCTGGCCAAAGTAGACCATGATCCTAGCTATCTTTTTAGAGGTCATAAAGCAGATATCTATGAAGGAGGGCATCATGTCCCATTCATCATAGAATGGCCTTCCGGAGCGGCCACTAATAAGACAGTTTCAAATACAATCTGCACGACGGACTTTTTCGCTACCTGTGCTGAAATAACCGGATATTCTCTGAAGGATGATGAGGGGGAGGATAGTTTTAGCCTTGTTCCGCTTCTGAAAGGTGAGACCATTGAAAGATTTAGAGACTATACGGTACATCATTCTATCAATGGATCTTTTGCCATCAGGCAGGGAAATTGGAAGCTTGCCCTCTGCCCTGGTTCGGGAGGATGGAGTTATCCCACACCACCTGCGATTATCAATGATCAATTGGACTTACCACCTATGCAACTATTTAATCTAAGGGAAGACATTGGGGAAACAAAGAATTTAATCACTGAATACCCTGAAAAAGCTCAGGAATTAAAAGAAGCATTAGCCAAAATTATTCTTGAAGGTCGTAGCACAAAGGGTTTAAAACAGGAAAATGACGGAATGGAAAATTGGCCTCAGATTAGTTCGATCATCAACTAAAGTCGTCTGAATTATTATAGAAATTTCCTCAACGTTTGGTTGATCCCACTAAGATAAGAGGTTCCGAATAAGTTTACATGGACGAGCAGGGGATACAGATTATAGATATCAATCCGCTCTTCAAATCCGGGCTCCAGAGGATATGTGTCATGATAACTTTGGTAAAAAAGCCTGTCGAAGCCGCCAAAAAGCCTGGTAAAGGCTAATTCAATCTCACGATGACCATAATACACCGCCGGATCATACACATAGGGCTGGCCCCCGTCACCCGACATGAAGTTGCCGCTCCAAAGGTCTCCATGCAGCAGGGCGGGTGGTTCTTTAGGCAGCAGTCCGGGAAGCTGCGCATAGATCATCCTGAATTTTTTAGCAAAGTCCTGATCCACCAGCCTGTTGTAGATGGCCAGCCCCAGCTGAACCTCCAGCCGCTTCTCAATGAAGAAATCGATCCAGTCTTTCATTTGCTCATTATTTTGAGGCAATCGTCCGATGTAATTGTTGTGCGAAAGACCGAAAGCAGGGGAGGTCACCTGATGAAGTTTGGCCAGAGACTGCCCGAAATGTGTCCAGAAGTCACTTTTCGGAGGATTTTTTTGAATGTATGAAAGGAGCAGGTAGTTTTTGCCATCTGCATTTCCGGTACCCAGGACCTCAGGCACATGAAGAATGTCCTGTTTACTCAATAGCTGGAGTCCGAGTGCTTCTTTTTCAAACATATCGTTGTCTTCATGGTCATTCCATTTGATAAAAAATGGCCCTTCACTGGTTTCGAGTTTCAGCGTATTGTTGATACATCCGCCTGAAACAAACCTGGAGGATGAGATGGTCACCTTGCTTCCCAGGGATTGAAAAAGGGCAGACTCAAAAAATCCGGCGTGTTCTGTGAACATATCAGAGATCGTGTTTTTCAATGAGGTATTCGATGAGATGATCGCATGAGCGATCCAGGATCTCAAAAACATGGTGAAACCCTTCATCTCCGCCAAAATAGGGGTCGGGCACGTCTCCTCCTTTTTCATGAGGATCAAAATGCCGCATGAGAAACAACCCGTCATGTTGTGAACCCATCACTTCGAGAATGGTTTGCAGGTTATCGCTATCCATGGCAACGATATAGTCAAAACGGCCATCGTCAGTCGAAAACTGACGGCCGATATGATCAATGGAAATATTATTTTTTTTAGCGATATCAATGGATCTGGGATCCGGATCTTTCCCAATGTGCCAATGGCCCGTACCTGCAGAATCTACCTCAAATGCATCTCTGAGGCCTTTTTTCCTGAGCTTTTGAATGAATATGGCCTCAGCCAAAGGGCTCCTGCAGATGTTGCCCAGACACACAAATAATATTTTTATCATTTTTTTTAAATCCTGTGGTTACCTATTTACCTGTTTACGTATATATATATGCATAACACAAATTATTCATACACCTGTTTGACATCTTGAAGAGTCCCGGTTCTACCGGGACTTTTCTTTTGTAGACATTTCCAAATAAAAAAAGCGGACTGTGCAGCCCGCTTTTAAGTTAAGATTTTTACTTCAATTACCTCACAGCAATACCTACGCCACCTGTAATTGTACTGTACTTTTGTGCTGTGTAGTCAAAGTGGAAGGTGAAAACTGCCAGCTTAAGTCTTCCACCGATCGTAAACCTGGGACCACCGGAACCGGTAAATTCCAGATCAACAGGATCCTTTATGTCGTACGTTGAAGTTGTGCCTTGTGGAGGAGTGACCTCGTAGGTGTAGTCTCCCAAGACTCTGACGCTGGAATTTACAATATTGACGCCGATACCGGCATAGGGTGTAAAGACCAGCAGCTTTTTCGAGATGAGCGCCTGGATGGTGGTGGCGCTTGCAACAAACTCTCCCTGGCCCTGCCCATAAAATCTTGTTTCCGAGCCCAGAGTTCCTGTTTGTGTGTTGTCTACCTCCAGGTCATAAGTGGCAGTAATTTTGGAGGTTCCAAAGAAGCCGGACAGATCGAAGGGTAGATTTTTGATACCCGGGATCCATTGCTTCACATCATGAAGGACTCCTATCCCAAACATTTTGAGGGAAAAATCCCCGGCATTGATCTCCGGTGTGTATCGTATTTTCAGGTCGGTATTCTTATAGACCCCGATCCCAAGGTTGAGGGTAGGTGTCGGTAAGCCGGTTACAACAGGTACATCCTCCAGGTTGATCCCGCCCGGTACATCAAACCTGATATCTTCTTCCAGGGTGACTGATTGTCCACCCCCAAAATTGATGTCACTGCTGGCATCGATCACGATTTCCGAACCCTCTTCTGCATCACCTCCAACCATCGTCGGAAGTATGCCATCGGAGTCGCCGGTCAGGGTCATGTTGATATAATCACTGGCGATGAACTGAAATGTTCTTTCTTCCATGGGTATCCTGGCCATGTTGAATGAAAGCGTGAGATCCACACCCAGCGTCTTGTGGGCCCTGGCCGTATTGTACCAGCCATTGGCCAGCCCGTTCCCAAAAGAATTGATGGCAGGAGCCATGTAATTATTAAGATAAGTATTCGCATCTTCCGTACCGGCAGCGATGATCTCTCCGAAATCCTGGCCTTTTATCACGGTCCCGGAGAAAAGGATCAGGCCAATAAAAACTGATTGAATGGTCTTTTTTGAATTAGGTATCATTAGTCTAAAGGTTAAAGTTCTAATCTGGCGGATTATTTAGTTCAGGCATTTTGGAGCTTATTACAGCAGGTAAATTTTCCGTAATTTACAATTTTAGTCGATCTGAAGCTTTATTTGGCGCCAAAAAAAGGACTCATCCATGATCTTACTGTGTTTTACAAAGGATTTATGAGATCCGATTAAGGTAACAACGGCGGCAAAGTGGGTCAGCTTCCTACCAAAATTAATTTGCAATGGCCTCCTGCGCGGTTTCTTTTTGGTAAACGCCTTTTGTAAATTGCAAAAGAAAATCACCTCAAACCTATGAACAAGCTTATTATATGCCTGGCCTTTGCTGTAATGGTCCTTCCAGCAAGCGCTCAATTAAACCTTAAGAAGAAATTTGAAAGAAAAGCAGATCAGGTAGTTGATGATTTGCTTTTTGGGAAAAAGAGTAAGAATGACAACTCTTCATCATCCTCTTCATCATCCCCGGGCAGCAGCAATGAGTCTTATGAGTCTGAAGACAAAAGCGCCCCAAATGGCGGATATGTTAGGAAACCTGTTGACTACTCAAGGATGAATACCGGAGAAGTTGTGCATTTCAGGGATCTCATTGACTTTTTGCCTGATAATGTAGGTGGATTTTCATTGGCGGATGAACCTGATGGCGCCAGTATGCGGTTTGGAGAATATAGCTACAGCTATGCTGCAAAGAAATACAATAGTGGAGATGAGGAAATGACAATCATGATTTATGATTATCTCTTCACAGGCATTTTTGGAGCCTATGCAAATGCCTACGAGTATGAAACGACCGATGGCATGATGAAATCAATTGAGGTAGATGGTTATCCGGGCTGGTTTTCTACAACTTATGATTCAGGTACCACACAAATGATGTTAGTAGTGAATAATCGCTTCATGATCAATATAAATCGTAACGGAGCTTCGGAATCTGAGCTACGGGGCTATACCTCCAATCTGGATTTGACCAGACTGCCGGAAGGCCCGCCTATGGAGGAAGAACCTGATGATGATCAGGGTGACGATTCGGATAAATAAGCCTTTTTTGTTTGTTGAAACCCCGGAATGCTTTCACTATACCGTGCAGCTTTAATCTTTTATGAGTTTCTTGCGTGGGTCCTTTCCCACTTCAACACGAAGGCGAAAGCCTGGGTCACTGGTCAGCGGGATATTTATGAAAGTATCAATGGGACGAACCCGGATCAGCGGAAGGTCCTCTGGATCCATGCGGCTTCGGTGGGCGAATTTGAGCAGGGGAGACCGATCATAGAGGCTGTCAGGGCACAGAAGCTGGACTATTTTATTCTTCTGACCTTTTTCTCGCCCTCCGGATATCAGCTACGAAAGAATTATGAGCTGGCAGATCAGGTCTCCTACCTTCCGCTGGACTCACCTGCCAATGCACGTAAATTTTTGGATGCCATCAGGCCTTCGCTGGCCATATTCATCAAATATGAATTCTGGTATTTCTATTTGAAAGGCCTGCAGGAGCGAGAGGTACCCATCCTGTATGTCTCCTGCATCCTGCGAAAGGATCATTATTTGCTGCGTTCATATGGCCGGTTCTTCCATAAAGTCCTGAAGGGTATCGATCATTACTTTGTGCAGGATGAGCAAACCGGAAATCTTCTGAAGAGCATCGGGATCGATCGATTTACAGTAGCCGGTGACACACGGTTTGACCGGGTACTGGAAATCGCCAACAAAGCCGGGGATGTGCCTTTGGTTGGACCTTTTATCAATGAGGAGCCGGTCCTGGTGATCGGAAGTGCCTGGCCTTCCGACCTTGACGTGATCCGACCCTTGATCCTTGAGTTGAAGGATGAGCTAAAAATCATCATCGCTCCGCACAACATCGAGGAGCACCAACTTGAACCTTTTTTAAGGCTTCCTGATACCATTCGATATTCAAAGCTGGATAAGGACAATGCTTCCGGTTCCAGGATCCTGATCATTGACAACATCGGTATGCTGTCCAGGCTGTATAAATATGCCAAATATGCGATGGTAGGCGGGGCGTTTAACGGGACCCTTCACAATGTGCTGGAGCCCGCAGTGTATGGCATACCCGTCTTTTTTGGTAAACACAAAAACAATGAAAAGTTCCTCGAGGCCCGGGGACTGATCAAAGCCGGGGGCGGATTTGCTTTTGCGGATGTGAAGGAGCTTCGACGTTTGCTTGGGCCTATGCGGGAAGATGATAAAAAATATCAAAAGGCTGCCAGAGCCGCCGGTGATTTTGTGAAATCAGGCAGTGGCGCCACAGAGAGGATCATGAAGGAGATACAAAAGCTGGGATGAAGGGACTGGTGATCAAGTCTACAGGTTCATGGTACCGGGTAAGGACGGACAAGGGAGTCCTTGATGCCAGGCTGCGGGGAAAATTTAAGCTGGATGACAAGAAGATCACCAATCCGATCGCGGTGGGGGATGAGGTCCTGCTGGAGCCCAATCCGGGAGGCAGCGATGAATGGCTGATCAAAGAGATCGTTCCCCGGAAAAACTACATCATCCGGAAATCGCCCCGCAAGAAGGGGCATGATCACCTGATCGCGACCAATGTGGACCAGGCGGTAATGATCGCTACCCTGAAGATGCCGAGGACCTCGCTGGGGTTTATCGACCGGTTTTTGGTCACCCTCGAGACGTTCAGGATCCCCGGGGTGATCTTTTTTAACAAAACCGATATCCTGAACGAAAAGGAGAAGGAGCAGCTCATTGAGCTGGCGGCCAGATACGATGCCATTGGTTACCGGTGCGCCTTCGGGTCGGTGCTGAACAAACAGCTGGGCGATATGCCCGGGATCCTGGCAGGTAAGACCTCCCTGCTTTCCGGACATTCCGGTTCCGGCAAGTCGACCCTCATCAATATGCTCGTTCCGGAGGCGCAGCAAAAGATCTCGGAGATCTCCAATTTTGCGAATAAGGGGGTACACACCACGACTTTCGCGGAGATGTTCTTTGCCGGGGACATGGCCATCATTGATACGCCCGGCATCAAAGAGCTGGGTCTGGCCGAGATCGAGCCGGAGGAGCTGGGGCATTACTTTCCGGAGTTCCGCGCGCTGCTGGGCCAGTGCAAATTCCACAACTGTCTGCATGTGGAAGAGCCAGGCTGTGTGGTGAAGGAAGCGTTGGAGGCCGGTGAGATCCATTACGAACGTTACATCAGTTATTTATCGATGCTGGAGGATGAGGATAATCGGAGGTGAAATTGGCTGAAACTATCTAACTTTATATTCCAGGACATTTTTTGCGGATAAGGATATGAGAACTTCAAAGATATTTGTCACTGTCATCTTATTTTTTTGTCTTTCAGGTTGTAATAAGGAGGAGGTGGAGCTGGAATCCACTGTTGCTTTAGATGTTGCCACATACATTGATTTGTTAAAAGCCGGTGACTATGATTCGATGGAATTACCGGAGTTTACCTATGAGCACATTCCTGCACTTCTTGAATATAGAGATGAAACACAATTGATTCAGAATTTCCCGGTTAATGGTATTTCCTCCTTATTGCAATTTGATTGCAGGCTGGGAATGTATGTTTTATGGACGATTGAATCCATCAGGGCGGTTGCCATAGACAGCAAAAACCTGGTCGGTAGATTCCCTTCTCAAAATCCAATAGTTCAGAAAGTAGGAGTGCCATTTGAAATGGCCGGTGGAGATGAGGCACATGAAACTGTATCCATGGCCTATTATGACTGGTGGCAGAATAATAGTGGAAAGAGTTTCAGTGAATTCAAGGAGACAGATCCCCTTGTTGATACCGGTTACGAGTGGCATTAGACAATAGATCTCTCATGATTGTTTGTTGTATCGGTCGACAGGAGTCATTCAGAACCCACATAATGCTCGTAGACTAGTCTATTTGTAATTGATTGCCCGTGTTTCTTCTGATGCCTTATACTTACACAGGTGTAATTTACTTGCGCAACTATTTTGACACTTAATGGGTCTTTGGTGTAAATCTGAATTATGAAATACATACCAACACTTTTAGCTTTATGGGTTTTTACTGCATGTGATGATGACATTAGGGTTGTAAATATGCGGGTCAATCACTTTATGCAATCCGGAGTGGGTGTGAGTCCGGAATTGTTGCTGCTCACGCAGGAAGCAGACCAGATAGGAACAGATGACTGGCATTTGCAGTATGTGGGAATAAGTGGTTTCGATTACGAATGGGGGTATTTCTACGACCTGAGCGTCGGGAAAAAGGAAGTTGACGATCCGCCGGCTGATGCATCTTCTATCGAATTCATACTCGAAGAGGTACTCTCAAAAACACAGGTTGGCGAGGATGTGACCTTTGAGATAATACTTAAAGATCCTCGGGGTATTCAGAATATAGTCATCGAAAATGACGCATTGGAATACAGTCTTTTGGGAGGGATACAAATTGACTGTCCGGACTTATGTGAGCAGATGGCAGAATTGCTTTCGAATGAAGAGGAGGTGACCGGTGTATTTACCCATGGCAGTTCCGGTACGATCGTGTTGGAGGAGCTGAAAGTCAAGTGATGTTTGACCGGTTCTCCTGCGCTTCATGCCCTGAGGGATCGGCTGGGTAAACTTGATGTTGTGACGTACTTCCTTCTGAGCGTAGAAACATGAACTTTTCAAGACTTTTCTTTTGTTCCATTATTAGTTAACTTTGACTGTGGAGCAACACCATCAACTTGTCTTTTTCAAAAATTATTTCAGTGATTTTTTCGAACCACTGAATGAGAAAGTAAAGGATAAGATTGATCAGGTGCTCTTCATGGTGCGAACAGTGGAACGAATTCCCAGGAAGTTTTTCAGTCATATGACTGGAACGGATGGATTTTTTGAGATTCGAATCGAATTCCAGGGTAATATTTATCGGATTTTCTGCTGCTTTGATGATGGTAATCTTGTCGTACTCTTTAATGGTTTTCACATTTGGAACCATCATCTCTCTAACAACCCTTGGTCAGGAGCAGCACAGACCTGGGAATAATGGTAATAAAGACAGGGTTGAAGGGCGTATTTTTTACCTACAGACGAACGAAGGAAAAATAAAACTTGATAGTGCAGAATTGAAAACGATAAACCCAAACTGGATTGAAGCTATCAGCGTTGTGGAAATGGTTGAAGACTCTGTACCAGATTATAAAACAACTCACTTTCCATCATCTTCTACTGTATACATAGAGTTAAAGAAAAAGCATTTAAAAAAGTATCTCATCAAGCGAACTGAAAAGTAAACGAAATTAAGCCATGCGGTATAATGAATGGCTAGGCGTCCCGGACCTAAAGCATTCCATTGCTAATTGAAAAGTAACCTTGCCACTAATACCTCTCTGGGAAAGCTTAATTTTTGTTGTTCTTGGAGCAACCAGGGACAATTATCTTCTGGTTGCGTAGAAATTTTACCGTTGCCAATACCCGAACCTGTTTTATCACTGGCAGCTTGGATATGCTAACTAACGGATTAGATTTGTATATGAGGAGCCGTGTGATGGGAGACTATCAAGCACGGTTCTGTGAGAGGCTTGGGGTAAAATTCCCCTTGTCTACTCGACCCTGTGCGTTAGCAAAAATACCTCTCGAGTAAAAACCTCTTCAGTAATTACCATTTTGGTAACTTATAATATCTTTGTCGTAGAAGAAAGATAAATGAGGGTAATCGCTAAAAAGATTCTTCGTAAATTCTGGGAAAAGCATTCTGATTCTGAGGAACAGTTGAAAACATGGTACAAAGAAGCATCAAAAGCATCTTGGAAGAGTCCAACAGATATCAAAGAAGAATATGCCAAGGCGAGTATCCTTAAAGGCGGTAGGGTTGTTTTTGACATCTGTGGAAACAAATACCGATTGGTAGTTGATATTAACTACTTAAGACAATGGGTATTTATCAGGTTCATTGGAACACACTCAGATTACGATAAAATTGATGCTAACACAATTTGAACTATGAACATAAAAGCCATCAAAACAGAAAAGGATTATGAACAGGCCTTATCAAGGCTTGAAGAAATATTTCATGCTCCTTCTAATACCAAAGAGGGTGATGAGGCAGAAATACTTTCTATTCTAATAGAAAAGTATGAAGATGAGCATTATCCGATTGAGGCACCTGATCCAATTGAAGCCATAAAATTCAGAATGGAACAAATGGACATGAAAAAGAAGGACTTAGCGGAAATAATTGGATACAAGAGTCGAGTAACGGAAGTATTAACTCGTAAAAGAAAGTTAACACTCAAAATGATCCGGAACTTACACGAAAAACTAAATATTCCATACGAATCGTTGCTAACTGAATATTAAAGTATATTTTGCTAACAAACACAAAAATGAATATGCGAACTGAGTCATCTATAAGGATAGTGCAAGCAGAAAACTTCAGAGCTTCTAGCAACTGGGGCGCATACTCATTTTAGTTGGGCGTTGTAGCGCATTTTCGGATCGAGATGATAACTGAATAAAAATGTGAAATTGAAAGCCATTTCTCTCCTTTTAATCTTAATAGCAACAAAATCCATATCCCAGGAATGGGATTCCGAATATTTCTGCTGGTCAAGTGATAGGGAGCTAAAATGGAGTGATTATAAAGGAAGACCCGATACCACCGATATTCAAAACCTAGTTATGTCAGCTGGAACCGCAGCGAGTATTCTTACTGTTGGAAGTGAGAACGATGGGTTGCCTGAATACAGAGTTGTTTGTCTTTTTGAACATAATAGGTCCTGGACAAAGGACACAACATCTCACCAACTTTTGAAACATGAACAGATCCATTTTAACATTGCTGAATTATTCTCAAGAAAAATAAGAAATGGGGTCGATAGCCTTAGAAACCAGAATATTCAAGAGTTTGAACCATATGATGCCTTTATTAATCAAAAATTTGATGAACGTGATCAATATGATCTATTATTCGATAAACAAACTAGTTACGCTATCAACATAAAAACTCAAGATGATTGGTTTAACAGGGTCGAGTCGCAATTAACAACTTTACAAAAATATTCCTCTGACTTAGACGAATACGGTTGTCAATTATGAATGACGCGCTACAACATTCGTTGACGTTGCACAACCCCTTCCCATGAGACAGTTGACAAGTGAAATCTCGTTTTTACGATTAGATTTAGGTCTTCTGATTTTTTGGCTTAAAGAGGCAGGCGTGTCATTCCCGAACCATCGGCGGTGACCTGATGTCTCCCCGAATATTTTGACTAACTTCAATTCCAATAGCCAGTATGGCCATCGGGCGGTTGACCATGGATACGGAAATAGACTTTTATAAAAACATTTTGACGCTCACCGGAGCCATTTTCGGTATCATCGCATTTTTCTGGAAGTTCTGGGATTTCCTTTATGCAAATCTATTTTCTCACCTGCAGCTGAATCTAAACGTTGAAACGTTATCCCCTGATCTTTCCAAGATCACCACTGGAATTGAGAACAGTGGGAGCTCAGCCAGAAAGATCAACTACGCCTTTCTGCTGATAAGCCCTGAAGGAAGTGGTATGAAGGAATCCCTTGAAGCGATGCTGAAAGACAAGGTCAGGCCAGGCATAAAGTCGACACCCATGCTGCTGAAACATTTGATCAACAAAGAACGGGATCAAACATTGTCTAGTCCGGATCATCAATTCAGGCTCATACCCTTAAAACATTATTATCATGAACAGATCCACATTGGCAATGAAAAAATAAAATATCCGGTGTCCCTTGCCCTGAGTGACTTGCAAAAAGATAAAATATACACCGTAAGATTTGTCATCATTTCACTTCATTTGATGAATGCTTACCTTCGATACAGATCTACCAGTGATCTGTTGATTAACCTTAAAGAATAACCATATGTCCGGCGGAGGAATCACATTGCCATTATTTGCTAAGATCATCATCATCCTTCTGACCCTGGGATTACTGGGTTTTGGGATCTACCTGATCATACTCGCCTTTCCCTTTTCCAACGTCTTTTGGTCCATCCTCAAAATACTGGGTGGATTATTGTTGTCAATCATTTCAGCGATTATTTTGATTTTGGTCATTGTAGCCAAATCTGATTGAATTTGAGTTGAAAGCGTTTCTTCAATTACCTCCCTGCCACAAACAGAACTATCACCTTTTGCCGGTGATGGCTACTCACTGTAAAGCTGTTGGTGTCTGCTGATGATAAGTTCCCTGAATTCGTTGATCATTTCTATTGATAAAAAGGATCGGTCAATGAAATCCAGCCATTTATTTTGAATACCGGCATATTTATTCAGAATATTTTCAGCTGCTTTTTCTGCGATCCCGGAGGTGATCATGGATCTGTAAAAATCTGATCTGTTCAGCCTTCTTTTTTTTCCGCTGAGCGTTAATGCCAGCTCTTCATTATCTCCCTCCACTACCAAAGCTGAAGAAACCAGGTCATAGGCAGGGGATAGTTCATAGTGCCCCCCGGCATTTTTTATCAATGAAAAGTTTTTTAAATGCATATCTGCGTTTCCTGTCAGAAAGCAAAACAGAGCCAGTTCGTAAAACCTGACCAGGTCAAGACCGGGATTGACGCTGCTACGCCTGATCTCTTTGGCGATCTGTTCGTGCGATGACTTGTATTTGTCTTCTGTTAGTCTCCCCAGCAACTGGCACATGTCTTCCATGTGATATTTAATGCCGTTTTTTCTATCCATTCTTCTGGTGATATAGGCAAGTTCACCTGAATCCAATCGCACGAGGGAATGTTCGGCTGTCCTGATATTGGATAGTTGTGCAAGATGCATGTTCAGATCTTCGATCTGTGGCAATTCTTTCCATACGGGAGATTGTGGCTTTAAAATGTATTCTCCCCACAAACCAACAATAGTAAGCTTTTCACGATCACCATCAGGTTTTTCTATATGCAGTGAGAGCTTTGGCTGAACGCCTGTCACAGTGGTTTTGCCTTTGATCATTTGTTCTGCAAGTTTCAAAAGATCCTTTTCGGTATAAGGCAATACAGGTGGTTCTGAAGCTCCAAATATTTTTCTGCTACAATGGGGATGAAAATCGCTGCCTGACTCCTTATAACAGTATAAGCATTTCATGTGTGTATTTTTTATTTTCTTATAGGTCACACGGAATGTCCGGGTACTTCGAATCTGCCACCAGAACTCAGTTTTCTTTCAAATACTCATCCTTGGTTGGTATAGCTCGCTTTATGGACATTTCATGTCATTGGTTCAATAGATACCGCTCCAATACAGTCCTTACATGCGACCAGCAGGATTCCCATACGATCCTTTTCATTCACTTTCCAGTTCTTTACAACGATATCGAGGATCCAGCCTTCGGGAATCAGGCCATCAAAAAATGGAAATAAAAACTTGGACTGATAAGGCTCCTTTTGCAAAGGAAGCGTTAGACTGACGGGTTCCTTCTTATTAGTGAAGTATCCGGATTCATATTGAAAATGATATCCTTCCTCATCTTCCGTTAGCGTTCCTGCCCATTCGTCCTGATAAAATACTTTAGCTTTTCTCATCCCTGTTCATTGCTATCGGCCCCAGTTCATACCCAAAAAGACCCAATACCTGGTTAACTTTATCCATTCTCAGGGTCGGTTTTCCCTGTTCCAGCTCCCGGATAAACCTTAAACCCACACCGGCGGCATACGACAGATCCTCCTGCTTCATTGCTGCCTGTTTTCTCCTTTCTTTAACGAATAAGGCCAGTTGATTTTTTGACATACTATACCCTTTAGGGGTTAAATATATCAATTATTTTATTATTATACCTTATTGGGTATAAAATAAGGTTTATACATAAATATATACCTGATAGGGTATAAATAATATTGAGTTAAATGCTAAATGAGATTTCACACCTGGTGTGTCCGTAGCTCTGGTAAAAGCCGGGTGTCAAACGGAGGATATGTTTTGAAAAAAACAGGTTAACTTTAGATCATACCTAACCTAACAATCATGTTGCCTCAATCTTTTTTATCAGTTGTGATCCTGGCCCTTTTGCTGAGTAGCTGCCGGCAGGAATCCAAATTTGTCTGGGTGGATGATTCCGAAATCGACCCGGAAAAGCTTGCATTTGTGACGGAGCTCTCAAAGAAAATGCTGGATGCCCAGAAAGCCGGAGGGCATTATCCGCTGTCGAAAGAGGAAGCCACGCCTAAGATGGCGGAGGCTCTGGATGAACAGCTTCAAAAGAAATCCTACGAACAGATCAGGAGTGCTTTTGGGGATTACAGAAATCTGGAGTTTCATCACATGGAAAAACCTAAGGATGGGTCATTGTATGAGATCTACAGATTTAAAGGTTCATTCGATCCGAAAGCAAATGTCGAGGTACGTGCTACACTGGATGCGAACGGAAAACTTGCAGGATTCTTCGTAAGACCCTGGAGGGATTGAATTCGATTTTATAAGAATTCGGCATCTACTCATTTTGTCCATTTAAAATGGACAATGGATGATGAATAACGTATAATTTAATTGGATCGACTTCCCGTAAACCGATGGATGAGCAACAAATCATAGACTGGTTGCTTGAAGGTGACGTTTCCATTCAATACCAGGTTCACCGTGATCTCCTGGGAGAAGAAAGGCCGGATCTTCAGGCCAGAATCGCAACAGAAGGGTGGGGCCGGGATTTCTTGAGCCGACAAAAGCCGGATGGGCACTGGGGCGATCATTTCTATCAACCCAAATGGATCTCCACACACTATACCTTGCTTGACCTCCGTAACCTGAATCTTACTCCCGACCATGCCACGGTTAGAAAAGCCATTGAAAGCGTGGCGGACTCGCAGAAGGCAGATGATGGAGGCATCTGTCTTGGTCCTTCCACATCGCATCACAGCGACGTGTGTGTCAATGGTATGTTTTTGAACTATGCGTCATACTTTAAAGCTCCCGGGGAAAAGCTTCAGTCTGTCATCGACAGCCTGCTCAGGGAAATCATGCCGGATGGGGGCTTCAATTGTATGTCGACCAGAAGCGGAGCTACTCACAGTTCATTGCATTCCACCATTTCCGTGCTCGAGGGCTTTGCTGAGTACCTCAAAGCAGGATACAGCTACCGAAAAGAAGATATTCTAAACGCCAGAAAGGATGCGGAGGAGTTTATCCTGGTACACAGGCTTTTCCGGTCGGATCATTCCGGAAAGGTGATCAAACCTGAATTCTTGAAGTTACCCTATCCGGACCGCTGGAAATATAATATTCTGCGGGCGCTGGATTATTTTCAGTATGCGGACTGCATTTGGGACGACCGGATGAAGGAAGCCATTGAGGTACTCAAGGAGAAGAGAAGGCAGGATGGTTGCTGGAATACCCAGTCTCCACACCCTGGGCAGGTCCACTTTGTGATGGAGCAGACGGGAAAGCCCGGCAGGTGGAATACCCTGAGGGCTTTAAGGGTACTAAAGAAGTACAGGAAATCCGATTTACCAGGAGTCAGGCGCTAATTCAGGTGGTAATCACTTAATTTTAGTTTCCTTTCATTTAAAGATCATAATCATGCAGCATCTCATTCCCAGCGTTATCAGGTATTCATTTGTTTCTTTTATTCTGACTTTTATGGCCTGCGGTGTGCCAGACACTAAAAAGGAGGACATCCTTTGGTACGCCCAGCCGGCGGCAAACTGGAATGAAGCCCTGCCCCTGGGCAATGGCAGGATCGGGGTCATGGTTTTTGGAAACACCACCAATAAGCGGATCCAGCTGAACGATGACTCTCTCTGGCCGGCAGACCCGGAAAGCTGGGACAATCCTGAGGGAAATATGGATGATGTTGAAAAGATCAGGGCTTTGCTGTTTGAAGGGAAAAATGCAGCAGCTGATGCGATGTTTGTGGAGAAATTTTCCAACAAGGGAATTACGCGTTCGCATCAGACCCTCGGGGATCTGTTTATTAATTTCAACCATGAAAATATTACTGGATACCGAAGGGAACTGA
Organism: Cyclobacteriaceae bacterium; assembly: GCA_965243485.1. Lineage (GTDB taxonomy): Bacteria > Bacteroidota > Bacteroidia > Cytophagales > Cyclobacteriaceae > UBA7330. The sequence continues at coordinate 2,088,288 of CBDEVP010000001.1, forward strand.
ACATCAGCAATGCTATATCGGAGGTTTCATATCGCTCCAATGGTCATTTGATCACTGAGGAAGTTTTTGTTACCAATCCTGACCAGGCTATCGTCATACAGTTCACTTCTGAAGCCCCTGACGGACTCAGCGGCAAGGTACTGCTCAGCCGTCCGGATGATCATGGTTTTCCCACGTTTTCGGTGGCCACCACTGATGATAACTTGCTGGTGATGAAAGGAGAGGTGACCCAGCAGGGCGGACAGTTTGGGTCCGAACCCTTCCCGATCACCTCAGGCGTCAAATTTGAAACCTGTGTCAAAATATTAAATGACGGAGGGACTGTGGTACGGGGAGCGGACCATTTCGAATTGAAAAATGTGAAGAAGGCTACCATGATACTGGTTTCTAACTCTTCCTGGTATTTTGACGATTTCAGTGAACAGAATCAGAAAGATCTGGAAACCGTATCATCCAAAAGCTATGCAGATATCAGGAAAGCGCACATTTCTGATTACCAGCAGTTTTATGACAGGCTGGACCTGGATCTGGGGGGAAATGACCTGGATACCATTCCGACGGATCAGCGTCTGCAACGCGTGAAGGAAGGATCATCTGATATTGGTCTGGAAGCGCTGCTCTTCAAATTCGGCCGGTATTTGCTTATTTCTTCTTCGCGGGAGGGCACCAATCCTGCTAACCTGCAGGGCCTGTGGAATGAACACATTGAAGCACCATGGAATGCTGATTATCACCTGAACATCAATCTGCAGATGAACTACTGGCTGGCGGATGTGACCGGGCTGGGAGACTTAAACGGTCCGCTCTTTGATTATGTAGACCGGCTGGTAGAAAATGGGAAGGTTACGGCACGCGAGAATTTTGGCGCTGATGGCACCTATTTTCCGCACGCCACGGATCTTTGGGCGCCTACCTGGATACGGGCAGCCACCGCCTACTGGGGATGCTCGATGGGTGCCGCCGGCTGGATGATGCAACACTACTGGCAGCATTATGAGTTTACCGAAGACACTGTTTTCCTAAAGGAACGTGCACTTCCGGCCATTGAAGAAACAGCGAAGTTTTACAGTGACTGGCTCATCGTGGACCCAAGGGACAGCACACTCATTTCGGCGCCTTCCACCTCGCCGGAAAACAGGTTTATCAATGCTAACGGGGATGAGGTGGCCACCTGCCTGGGGAGTGCGATGGATCAGCAGGTGATTGATGAGGTTTTCAGGAACTATCTCAAAGGCTGTGAGATCCTGGGGATCCGGAACGAATTTGTTGATAAGGTCAGACAGCAGAAAGCTCAGCTTCGTCCCGGATTTGTAATAGGTGAGAGCGGCCGGATCCTGGAATGGGACCGGGAGTATGAGGAAAGAGAGCCCGGCCACAGGCACATGTCCCATCTATATGGGTTTCATCCCGGAACAGCTATCACTAAAGACAAAGACCCGGAAATATTCAGGGCAGTGAGGAATACCCTCGATTACCGGCTGGAGAATGGCGGTGCGGGACCCGGCTGGAGCAGGGCCTGGCTGATCAACTGCAGTGCCCGCCTGTTAGATGGTGAGATGGCCCATGAGCATGTCCGGCTGCTCCTGCAAAGGTCCACGGGCAAGAACCTTTTCAATTTGCATCCCCCATTCCAGATCGATGGAAATTTTGGTTATGTGACAGGGATCACAGAGATGCTCCTCCAATCACATGAAGAAAATAAGATCCGGATACTGCCCGCCTTACCTTCGGCATGGAAGAACGGACATATCAAAGGAATTAAAGCCAGAGGTGGATTGACCCTGGATATTTCCTGGGAGAATAATCAGGTAAAGCAAGTGATCATCAAAGCTGATTTTGACAAGGAATTTGATTTGATCCATCAGGAAAAGGTCATTCCGATTGAGATGAAGAGGGGAGAGACCTATGTGTATGAGCCTGAGCATTTACAAGCCTGAGTGGATGTGCGGCTTTGTGTGGTATTATTTTGAAAACTGCCAGGATCCTGGTTGAAAACACCAAAGATGTCTTGAAGCTTTACGTATCATTCATCTGACTTTTTGATATATTCATACCTGTTATTTATGAAAAGAATGACTTCAGAAGAATTAAAAAGGATACAATCTCCTTTGAAGGAAAAATACAGGAGCCAGCCGGAAACTGCAATCATCACGTTAAAGGCACAAGGAAATATTGGAGAGAATATTTCATGCAGAATTGAAACCGGACAGAAACTGGTGGAAGCAGGACTTCATCCGGCTACTGGAGGAACGGGAATGTTGGCCTGTTCAGGGGATTTATTGCTTGAAGCTTTGGTAGCATGCGCAGGCGTTACGCTAAAGGCTGTGGCCACTTCTATCGGTGTGGAATTGAACGATTGCATCATCTCCGCGGAAGGGGACCTTGATTTCAGAGGTACGCTGGGCGTTTCCAAAGAAGCCCCGGTAGGATTCAGGGAAATCAGACTTGGTTTTACTTTAAATACCCATCTCGAAGGATCCCAGGTAGAAGCCTTACAAAAGCTAACGGAGAGATATTGTGTCGTTTTTCAGACCATCAATGCAGGAACAAAAATCAAGACAGAATTTAAGTAGCAGAGTAAATTCTTTGACGTCAATGATGCATTTTTATATACTTTTGGCTCATTCAAAATAAATGCTCTAAACATGAGGTCAAATCAAATTAACTATTTCGCAGCATTCACCTTGGTGGTGCTCACAGGACTGTCCGGTATTGTAGTGGCTCAGGACAGGATCCAGCCAAGTCAGAAGGCAAGTGTCACCCAGTATATCGGGAATGATACCGGGATCACCTTCACCTACAGCAGGCCGGGTGTAAAAGGAAGGAAAATCTATGGTGCAATTGTGCCTTATGGCATGGAAAAGGGAAATAAATACTCCGACAATAAACCATTTCCCTGGAGAGCAGGCGCCAATGCCAATACTACCATTGAAGTCAGCAGTGATGTGCTTGTAGAGGGAAAATCATTGCCTGCTGGCAAATACAGCATTCATACCATTCCCGGAGAGAAAGAATGGGTGGTGATCTTTAATAAGGTCAACGATGCCTGGGGAAGTTATACCTATGATGAAAGTAAGGATGCCTTGAGGGTTACTGTAGCCTCTGAAAAAGCACCTCACATGGAATGGCTTACCTATGGTTTTGAAGATATTACGGACAATAGCACGGTGGCCTATTTGCACTGGGAAAAGCTGAAAGTGCCTTTTAAGATCCAAATTGCTGAGTAGTGTGGGTACTTAACTAACGTGAGTTCGATCTAAGAAAAACAAAAAACCCGTCATTCAGAGAAATCATTTTTTGTTTCAAAAAACACAAAACTGGATGACATAGGGTGTTATGTGTTAGGGGCTAGGTGCGGCAGACTCCCCTATAGGGGTTGGGGGTGAGCGGAAATATTAATAAGTTTCCAGCGTAACAAAGCAAAGAAACAATCAGCCAACACACACCCTCTTTCCCTAAAGGCCTTATGATTGTAAAAGCATAAGCTTCTATGTGATTTAGTTTTGAATAGTAAACAATAATCAAACTAAAAGATAGAAGCTTATGAAAAGTAAAAGTAAAGAATTGAGTTTCGATGGTCAAAAGGTATTCGTAGGGATTGATGTGCATTTGAAGAATTGGCGAGTAACCATATTACTGGAACACATCACGCATAAAACATTTTCACAAGATCCTAGCTCAGAAGTTCTTGCAAACTATTTGAAAAAGAACTTTCCGGGAGCTGAATACCATTCGGCCTATGAAGCTGGGTTTTGCGGTTTCAGTGTTCATCGATCTCTGGAGGCTCAAGGCATTCACAATATTGTCGTAAACCCGGCAGATATTCCCACTACTGATAAGGAGAGGAAGCAGAAGGAAGATAAACGAGATAGTAGAAAAATTGCTCGTTCATTACGAAATGGAGATTTAGAATCCATTCATGTACCCACCAGGACTACCGAAGAACTGCGCGGCCTGGTAAGGTATCGCAAAACTCTTGTGAAAGAGATTAGCAGGAATAAAACGCGGATCAAGGCCTTTTTACATTTTTATGGGATTGAGATTCCAACTGAATTGGATTCGGCTTCACGTTACTGGTCAGCCAATTTTTCCAAATGGTTAACTACCATAAGATTGAGTACCGAATATGGTCACGCTGTAATATCCGGAACACTGGATACTGTAACTCATTTGAGATCCACTTTACTTAAGATTAATAGACAACTAAGAGAAATAGCTAGAAGTGAAGAGTATGCTCATCAGGTTAATTGCCTGAGAAGTATTCCAGGAATAGGACTGATCGTATCAATGACTTTACTTTCTGAGTTAGGCGATATAAGAAGATTTAACAGCCTGGATAAACTGTGCTCATATATCGGTTTGGTTCCCACCACTAATTCTTCTGGGGATAGGGATCTGACAGGTTCGATTACTTCCAGAAGTAATAAACCACTGAGAGGAGTACTTGTAGAAAGTGCCTGGATTGCCAGCAGAAATGATCCTGCTCTGGCTCTGACTTATAATACCTTATGTAAGCGAATGAAGCCCAATCGAGCTATCATTCGAATTGCTAAGAAGCTATTGAGCCGAGTAAGGTATGTATTGAAGAATGAAACGGAGTATCAGTATGCTGTGGCTTAACGAAATAACTATCATCATAAAACAACCTCTAATTGAATGACAGCTATACGTCCCTTGCGATGCTACATTGTAGTATTCGTTTCCTAAAGGCTGCTGTTTTCATTAAATAAAGAATTAAACAAGGAAATGCGGCTTCTTAAGTCCGTTGATAGAAGGATGTTTTTATGATGAAACAAGAGGCCAAAAAAGGCATTTGGGAAAAAAGTATTAGGTGATTCTCTTGGATTACAACATAGAAGGGACCAACCTCGCAGGTTCATACACGTCATAAGCAGGCGTGAGGGTAGATTTGTGTGTTGGAAGCCGTGAAATCTCACTGAAAATTAGGAGACTCCACGCCCTTTTCCACCCGAATTGCCACCCAGAAAGAGCTCTGAGTGACGTTAGAGGGTTTTTTGTATTGATTTATGTCGAACTCAGGCTAACTAGCATTTTAGCTTTATCAGAGTCTCCTGCCAACTGGCGGGAGACTCTGCGTTTCATTCAGTCTTTGCCTTTCTGATCAATTTATAATACTCCGGGATCAGACCCCAATTCAGGGTCCTGGCACACTGCCTGATCTCATACCGGCATCGGGAAACCAGTGCCGAGTTTTCCTCTTTGGTCCGGTTCAGCGCAAGGATTTTGCGGCACACGCGCAAAGTAGAAGCCTGGTGTTTGTTCCGGAGGCCGGATTGCCTTGATGAAAGCGAGCCTTTCAATATCCGCTTTTTTACCAGGGGTGTTTTGTTAAAGAGATATTTGTATTTCCTCGAAGACCTGATCCAGAAGTCAAAATCCTCATAGCTCAGGTTTTCGTCATATCCGCCCAAATCTTCCAGTACATTCCTTCTGTACATCATGGTGGGCGGATTGATGAAGTACCGCCCGATCAGATCCAGATAGACCTCTCCGGCAGGTACATTTTCAATGATCTCTCCGTCGGCGTTCCGTCGGTAATGGGTTCTCAGGATCGTCCCATGCTGATCCATGATGAAGGCATCTGAAAAATGCACGCCATATTTCCGGTCATTGGATTCGAAATCCGCCACCCCCATTTCCACCCTCACAGGCAATAGCTCATCGTCTGCGGCGAGGTCGATGATGTATTTCCCTTTGCTGAGCTTAAATCCCGTATTGAAAGCCCTGCAATTACCGGCATTCTCCTCGATTTCGATCAATTTTATTCCGGGATGTTCGCCAATAAAACTTTTAATTTCGGCCTGGCTGCCGTCAGTACTGGCATCGTCCACTACGATTATCTCAATGTTTGGGTAGGTTTGTGAGATGACGGACCGGAGCGCAGCCACCACATAATCTTTTTGATTGTGACAGAGACAGATGATACTGACCAGTGGCAGAGTGTTCATGATTTGTGACTACAAATATGAGAAGACTTAAGTTAGTACGATTTTTATGATGATTAGCCTGATCAATTGTCATGGACAATTTCGACAATATTATAAGATGTCAAACCACGAAATTTGAGTAAAAAATGTTAGGTAAACTAGCCAATAATATTTTAAAACCTTTTGGTCTCAGATTATGTGCCATTGAATCTGACAGAGATCTAGACCTTGAGGACGAGTTGTTTATGGAACTTTATGAAAAAGTAAAGACATTCACCATGACCTCCATGACAGATGTCTATTCTCTATATAATGCGTTGAACTTTATTACTAAAAATAAGATAGAAGGTGATTTTGTTGAATGCGGAGTTTGGAGAGGAGGAAGTGCTATGTTTATGGCAAACTACCTGGTCGCGAAGAATCTATTTGATAGAAGAATTTATTTATATGATACATTCTCAGGTATGACAGATCCGGGTTCTTATGATATTGACCTGCATGGCAATTCTGCAGACAGTGACAAAGCAATTAACTGGAAACCAGCTTCATTGGAAGTTGTAAAGGAGAATATGAATAGCACAAAATATCCAGAGGAAAAAATCTTTTTTATCAAAGGAGACGTAAACAAGATTCTTAAGGATAATACTCCAAATAAAATTTCAATACTGAGGCTGGATACTGATTGGTACGAATCTACCAGGTCCGAACTTAAATATCTCTACCCAAAGCTTACGACCCATGGAATACTCATTCTGGATGATCACGGCTATTGGCTTGGCGCCAGAAAAGCTGCTGAAGAGTACTTTGATCACTTGGATGAACAGATATTCTTCAGTAAAGTCAATTATGCAACAAGGCTTGGAATTAAACTTTCTCCGAATCAATGATCTCAGAAAACCGGGTTGCTTGAGGTCACTTTGGTAACCACCTATCTTCTAAACTTATTGTTTTCCTCGACCTTGTGAGTATTTAAGATTTATATTGAGGTCAGGTGATAAATGGTAAAATGAAACTCGAATTCAGATAATTACCTTAATCTTGGTTTGTATCCTTTTGTCAGTTGATGAAGCTTTTTATTATCCCATCGTGGTATCCTTCTGCCAGCTATCCCAGTACCGGGATCTTTTTCAAAGAGCAGGCGCAAATCATTGCTAGAAAAAAGCCAGCATGGAAGATAGGCATAAGCCTATGGGGTTCTCATGAACCTTCCTTGTGGATCAGGATACTAAGGCCATTGGATTCACTGTTCAAACTAACCTCCCGGTTTCCAATTAAATCATTCGAAAAAATGCTGGAATACAATTGTGTTGAATTTTTTACACCAGCCCATACATGGACCCGTAAAATCAAAAATGGGAATCTTGAGAAGATCATTGAAGCCAATGAGAAAAATCTAAAAAAAAATATTGAGTATTTTGGAAAACCAGACCTGATCCTGGCTGAGGTTGCTTATCCGGCTGGGCAGATTGCGCTCGAATTATCAAAGAAATTCAATATCCCTTATATAATCAGGGAGCAGATGAGTCCATTTCCATTACCAAGTTTTAAGCATGACTTCAAAAAACGTCTTTTGCCGCCAATGAGGTCGGCTCAAGCGGTTTTAGCTGTTGGTAGGAATCTGAGAAAAGAACTGGAAGCTCACAATATTGAGTCTTTACCAGCTATCAATTTCGTCGATATGGACTTCTTTACTGCTCCCGAAAAGCAAAATAATGTCGCGCCCAGGATCTTTTCACTAGGTCGATTAGTTGATCAGAAGGGTTATGACCAGTTGATTAAGGCGATGGCTAACCTGACCGATCAACCCTGGGAATTGCGGATAGGCGGTGGTGGAGCATTGGAGAAGTCATTGAAAAAACAGGCAAATAAGCATAAGATCTCCGACAGGGTCAGGTTTTTGGGTGAATTGGACCGTCTTGAGGTGAAGCAGGAGATGCAGGCTTGCGACTTTTATGTGCTATCCAGTCGGCATGAATCTTTCGGCATAGTACTTATCGAAGCCATGGCCTGTGGTAAGCCGTTGGTTTATACAAAATGTGGAGGTATCACGGATCAACTTCCTGAGGAGGTCGGCCTTGCATGTGAGATTTCAGTTGTCAGCATCCAAAAGGCTATTGATAGAATGCTTGATCATTATCACAAATACAACCCCTTAAAAATCAGAAATTTTGTTGAGAATCATTACAATCCGGAAAGGGCCGCCAGTCAGCTAACCAGAATCATTTCGGACTGAATATTAGGTGGTTCTATATCAATAACGATCCAAGTTAATTTCAAAGGTGGCTTTGATCGAAGGTTGACCACCTATTCTTTCTTTAAAACGATACAATCCGGTGTTACGAATGCCTTTTACCGTACTTATACCAAAATCGAGCAGCCGATAACTTTTCTCCTGCGCGTAAGAATAGATTCCATTGACCAGCGGAATAACCGGGCTGTGTTTTGAATAATTTCTATGGTGACCGTGATAGAAATCATACAATATGTCATCATTGACGTGTATGCAGATTGACGATGCCGCTAACTGGCCATCGATAAAAAACCCAAATAAGAAATACCTGTCAGGAAACTTTTCCATTGCGAATTTTAATTGATCCATTTCCATGGTCATGGGATAGCCCTGATCTTCCCGGTTATTTTTTAATAATTGATATACTTCTCCTAAGGCATTTATGTCAAGTTGAAAAAATTGATTTTCATTCCTTTTTCCAAAGTTAAGATGACGATACTGTGAGTCGTGAACGAATGATCTGAGGGATTTTTGTTGATGGATAATCAGGTACTGTGACTGGTCTGCATAAATTATTTTAAATCCCAGAGCAGAAAAGCAATCTGCCTGTAAATTGTATAGTTCAGGGTTATAGCATTCAGGATATAGTCTGATTGTCAGTTTTTCAACCTCAATAGATTTCAAATAATTAGCAAACAAGCTAAGAGCTTTGATAAGCTGTTCTTCTGTAATTGCGGGATCGAGATCAAATCCGCCAAAGGGACTCAAGGGTAAACTGGTTGCCCCGCTGTTTTCCACAGTAAAAGCCATTTGCCCCAGGGTTTTATTTTGAGACAAAATCAGGCAGGCAAATAAATTTTGTGGCTCTAATCGATTTACAAAAGAAGGTGAATGAAAGAAAAAAGACGATTTTGATATGGATTTTTCCAATTGCATACCTGGAATAACCCTGACATCAATTTCATTGAAACTCATACTGCAAGATAAAACCTGAAGATCAAAATGAATTCAAAGCATATGCTGATTATATGGACCTGAATTGAATTCAATGGGACCCAAACGAACGTTGCCTGAAACTGTAAGACAGCCCGTTTGTCAGGGATGTGATATAAATAAAACGGTTATTTTTGAAATTAAGAATTTTATTGTTACCATACACACTGACATATGCATCGGAGAAGTAGATCGGGTAGAGGTCTTCAGTGCCTTTATGTGTTGAAAATCCATCCATTCAAAGGTTGTTTGTGTCTGCTGTTATAAGGCATATAAAATAAATAGGACCTGCATAGATTCTTTGATATCTTGGTCGGATACTTTAATAAGCTGACTTTGCGAAAATACCTGTTTGTACTCTTTTTAAGCTATTCTCATTTCTCAATTGCACAATTGTTTGACAACGAAAGGAACATGGCGCTTGTCAAACATACGGTTGATTACATCTACAACCTGCAGAGCGATTCCGCATTGTATTATATCGATTCGGTGCAGGCTGTGTTACCAGACCACCCCATTGTTCCCATGATGAAAGGTATGAAAGTACTTTGGGAAAATGTTCCACTGGTCACCGTTGATTCAATTTTCCGGGAATTTAGAAAACAAATGAACGATGTGATCCGACTGGCTGGCAGACTGGATGGTCAGCGGCAGGAGCATCCTGAGGCGATCTTTTTTGAGATGGCGGCACGGGGATTACTGGCCGAATATTACGCAGATGATGATCAGTACATGAAAGCGGTAAATGAGGCCTCCAAAACCTATCAGCTGTTGAAATTAGGTTTTGACCTTCAGGAGGAGATCCCGGAGTTTTTGTTCACCTCAGGTCTGTATAACTACTTCAGGGAAAAGTATCCGGAGCGCTATCCGGTCTATCGTTCCTTTGTCTGGTTGTTTAGAAGCGGTGATATAGAAAAAGGGCTCGAACAGTTGCAAAAAGCCTGTGAAGTCACCGTGATCAGCAAGGTGGAAGCCAATATCTACCTGGCTTATATCTATCTGCGCTATGAATACGAACCCATCAAAGCGCAAAAGTATCTGGCTGATCTCTATGCTGAATATCCTGAAAATCTCTACATCAATGCCAAGCTGCTGGAGTCCTATGCGGATGGGAAAAATTTTGGGCCCGATACCTACGAGATGATCGATCGCCTACTGGCCAGCGACCGTCCCTACTATCAGCTGGCGGGCAAAGCGTTCAATGGACTCTACCTTGAAAAGATCAAAGAGGACAGACAAAATGCGCTTAAGGTTTACCGGGAAGCGATCACAGCAGGTTCGCCGATCCTCGGACACGGAGAATATTATCGTAGTCTTTCATTTTTAGGTATGGGCCGGATCTTTTACGATGAGGGTGACTTAAGGAATGCCGAATTCCATCTTGAGCAGTCGCTGGAGCATTCCCCCTCACAGGTCATCGAGGAGGAAGTGGAGGGTTTGTTGCAGTTGTTGTAATGGCCACCTTCAAGACCATTGAGGGCCCTTCGGAAGGCCTTTATAAGGAAAAAGGGAGCAAATTCATCGCTCTGGCTTTCCCGGTCTCTACTGAAGAAGCCATTGAGGTCATCCTTAAGGATCTCAGGGGTCAATACCATGATGCCAGTCATCATTGCTACGCTTGCATACTCGGATCAAAGGATCAGACTTTCAGGGTAAATGACGATGGTGAGCCCTCCCATTCAGCGGGGGATCCGATACTCAGACAGATCAGGGCCTTTGAACTGACCAATGTGCTGGTAGTGGTGGTGAGATATTTCGGAGGCACTAAGCTTGGCGTGGGCGGACTGGTATCTGCCTATAAGGCCGCTGCAAGATCGACACTGGAGCAAGTTAAGATCGTTACCCGGCATTCCACCTGCGGGTTTACTATCACCTTTCCTTATGAGCTCACTGGGGAAATGGAAAGTATCTTCAATGACTTTGATTTAGTATTCGGAGACAGGCATTTCAAAGAAAAATGCACATTCAAGGGACTGGTAAGAGAAGATGATCTGGAAAGATTTTCGAGCCGGTTGAGCGGGGTCTATGGCATTCGATACAGCCTGGAAAGGTTGCCAGCAGGATGAAATCTTTATCTAATAATGTAATAATGTTCAGATGTGCCATCCAGTCTCTTTCCAGGCGGTCCGACGATTCGGGAGGGCTGGGGTGTCCGTGGTACTTACTAAGGCACACGGGGGAGTAACCCTGATCATCCGAAAACTACCAGTTAATTCTATCATTTTTAGAACCCGTTAAGCGGGGTTTGAAGCATTGAAACAACTTGGAAAGGTTGCCGGCTGGATGAATTTGTACACCAACTCACCCCTGGCAAAGGGCTGTCTAAAAATGTTCAGATGTGCCGCCCCCTCTCTTTGAAAGCGGTCCGACGATTCGGGAGGGCTGGGGTGAGTTGGTGTAATAACTTCATTTCTACCTTTTCCCAATCATTCATAACTTCCTCGTTCTTTAGGCGCAATATCTTATAACCCATTTCTTTAATTATATCTTCCCTATTCTGATCCTCTTCAATTTGTTTGAGGTGGATTTTTCCATCTATTTCAACGATCAGTCTTTTTTCATAACAATGAAAGTCTGCTATGAAATAACTTGAATTTTCATACTCCAGGATAAATTGTCTGTTGAATTTTAATCCAAGAAATTGTCTATTTCTGACTTTGGACCAAAAAAATGCTTCGGCCTTAGTCTGATTCTTTCTTAATTCCCTTGCATAAGCCTGGATTTGTGAGTATTTCATATCTATTAAGCTAGAGAGATTTACGACAAATCACAACTCGGAAAGGGATTCGACCATTTATGGAAATTTGGATATGAGAAATCTGTCAACCTTATTATGCAGAAATAACCAGTTGTTAAATTCTATCATTTCTACAACCCGGTTAAGCGGGATTTACACCATCCAAATTTCGCGGCAGATAGGATCTCAGGAAGCTTTTACAAAACCTTTCTGAAGCAGCGTATCATACATTTTCATGCACACCCACGCATCGGTAGCGGCATATCTTTGCTGGGCGTGGGTCAGGTTTTTGTTTTCCCAGTTGGAGGTTTGCTGATTCTTGGCAATCCTCCTTTCGAGGAAGATCCCCGTCAGGCTTTTGATCCCTATCTGGGTGATCCCAAGCTCTTTGGCAATGCCATTCAGATCGATAAAACCGCGAGGCTCAAATTTTCTGACCCGTTTAAGATCTTTCAGATCATCTCTGAGGCTGATCCCCACTTTGAGGATGTTTTCGTTTTCAAGGACCCGTTTAATTCTGTCCGGCATTCCTATTTTGTTGATCCTCAACAGGAAAGCTCTGTCCAGTGTTGCAAATTGTATTAAAGCAGTGTGATTGTATTCGCCTTTGTTGAAGGTAGGTTTTGTTTCTGTGTCAAAACCAAGGATGGACTCGTTGCCAAGGATGTCGATCACCTGATCCAGCCCTTCCGGATCTTCGATCACCTCAATGTCGCCTTCAAACCTGATCAGGGGCAGTTGTTGCAAATCCGATTTCTCAATTTGATCAGGAAACATGTACTTTTTGTGAAAGTTTTCTAATTCTAAAGCCAATAATACCAAAAATTATGGTCATGAGCGGGCTGATCAAATTAAAAAAACAATAAGGAACGTAGGTAAAGGGTGAAACTCCCAGTATACCAGCATGATAGGCACCACAGGTATTCCAGGGGACCAGGACTGACGTGACCGTCCCGGAATCTTCCAGTGTGCGGCTCAGGTTTTCAGGTGCAAGCCCTTTTTCATTATATATTTTGTGATACATCCTGCCAGGGATCACAATGGCCAGGTATTGATCAGAAGCAGTGATATTAAAGAAAAGGCAGGTGCCAACCGTAGAAGAAAAAAGGCCTCCAATGGTCCTTACCCGGTTGATGATCGATTGAGCGATCACCTGAAGCATTTTTGTTCTTTCCATGGCCCCTCCGAAGATCATGGCGGAAACGATCAGCCAGATGGTATTGAGCATTCCTGCCATACCCCCTGAGCCCAGCAGGTCACTGACCATCGGCATGGATGTTTCAAAAGCCGTTTCCCCATAGAGCGAAATCATGCTGCCGGCAAAGAGTCCTGAGAGGTCATCGGAACCTCCCACTTCGGCCACCAGGTCACGCTGGAACATAAGCGCACAGACGATACCGAGTAGTGTCCCCACTACCAGTACCGGTAATGCCGGCATTTTCCTGATGATCATGACCACCACCAGTGCAGGGACAATGAAGAGCCAGCCATTGATATCGAATTTTGAGGCGAGGGCTTTTTGCATCATCCCGATCTGGTCGATCGATTGGTCCGACCCGTTGAAGAACCCGATCAGCAGAAATATCAGCAAGGCGATGCTTATCGAGGGAAAAGTAGTGATGGTCATGTACCGAATGTGGGTGAAAAGATCGGTCCCCGCAACTGCCGGCGCCAGATTAGTGGTGTCTGAGAGTGGGGACATTTTATCACCAAAGTAAGCGCCGGAGATGATGGCTCCGGCCACGTAACCCTCATAGATGCCCAAAGTCTTTCCGATACCCATGAGGGCGATCCCTACCGTTGCGGCGGTAGTCCATGAACTTCCGGTTGCGATCGACACGATTGAACAAACCGCGCAGGCTGCAAATAAAAAGATGCCGGGGTTGAGGATCTCCAGGCCGTAATAGATCATGGCCGGCACGATCCCGCTGATCATCCAGGAGCCAGCGAGGGCGCCGATCACAAACAGGATCAGAATGCTGGGCATGGCCGTATTGATATTTCTAACCATACCCTCCTGGATCTCCGCCCAGGAGTAACCCAAACTGACACCGATGACTGTCGTCACTGCTGCGGTCAGCATCAGGATGATCTGATTCGAACCGGAAGGTCCGTCATCGCTAAATATCGAAACATTGACCGAAAGTAGAATGATGAGAAAGAAGACAGGGGTGAGGGCTAAAAGTAATCCGGGCGCACGTTTTTCTGTCATCCTCTGAATTTTGTCAACCGGAAAAATAACCAAAAAATTTAAAAGCGGGCCCTCAGGATCAGTTCAGCCAGCTCTTCTCCTACCATGCTGCCGATCGCAATCCCCATGCCTCCTAAACGCACCCCGGCAAAGGTGTACTCATCGATTTTTTTAACAATGGGTGCTTTGGTCTCACCAAAAGCCATGATGCCTGACCATTCTATATCGATGCTGTATGGCTGCCCGGGAATGATCATGGTTTCAAGGTCATGGATCAGTTTGTTCCGGATCCTGGGATTGATCCCGAATTCAAGAGTTGACTCGGTCTCGGGATCCAGGTTTCTGCCCCCACCAAAGATGATCTTATCCCCGAAATTGCGAAAATAAAAATACCCCTGGTCATAATGGAATGTTCCTCTGAATGCAGGGGATTTTTTGGGATTTACCACCATCACAGATCCGCGTCCCGGCTTCAGATCAATATCCTTTAGCAATGTTTTTGAAAAGGCATTGGTACAGATACCTATGGCTTTCCCTTCAAATCTGTAATCACCGGTTTCGGCCAGTGCTGATTGATTTCCGGGCTTAATGGATTTTACTTCGGTTCCGGTGAGGATCCTGACTCCGGCTTTCTGGCAATAATCCCACAGGGCAGCGATCAGCTTTCCTGTGTTTAAGGCTCCTTCAAACCGGTTAAAGATCAGGTGCTCGACCTTATTGAAGCCAAAATCCCGGATTCCCTCGTCATATTGTTTAAAAACCTGATCGCCTACCACATCTTTGAGCAAACGATTGATCCGGTTGACTGTATCCGGGTTGAAAGCATCGATGTCACGGTAAAGCTCATAGCCACCACATGGCTCAAAGCCGATGTTCGACGCTCCGAGTCGTCTTTTGGTTTTTTCCAGCCCTTTCCATCTCTGTTCCACCAGCCGGCACATGCCGTCTTCACCCAGCTGACGGATATCTCCCTGCAGCTCGGAGATGCTCCCAAAGCAGGCGAAACCAGCATTTCGTGTACTGGCACCCATGGGCAGTTTGCCTTTTTCCAGTATCAGAATGGATAATCCAGGTTGTTTTTCTTTAAGTGAAGCAGCGGTAGAGAGGCCGGTGATCCCCGCCCCGATAATGATCACATCGTAGCTGAGCAGGGACTCCTGTTCCCAAATACTGATCATTTGGAGAGCTGTTCGCTGATCATCCTCCCTGACTTTTCCCAGGTAAGTGTTCTGGCTTTCTTAAGACACTTTTCAATGATTTCCGA
Source organism: Cyclobacteriaceae bacterium (assembly GCA_965243485.1). Taxonomy (GTDB): domain Bacteria; phylum Bacteroidota; class Bacteroidia; order Cytophagales; family Cyclobacteriaceae; genus UBA7330. The sequence goes on from CBDEVP010000001.1 coordinate 2,103,651, forward strand.
ACGGTATTTTTTGTCCTCAATGAGTTTCTCAGCCAGTGAGGTACAATTATAGATGTCCCACCTGTCCGCCTGAGGGATTTCAGGGATAAATTCTGACAATCCTGATCCGGGAGATGAGATGACAGGTACTTCCATCAGTATGGCCTCCAGCATCACCAGACCAAAGGGCTCGGCATTTGATGGTGCGATCAAAAGGTCTATGTTTCCCATGGCTTCCAGCACCTCCTGATGGTTCAGGAAACCGGGGAATTTTAACCGGTCAGACAGGTTCAGGTGCTTTGATTTCTCCACGAGATCGTGATGCAGGTAACCACCGCCGATCATCACATAATCATAGTCCAGGCCCCTGGAAGTGAGCTCCCTGGCGATATCTATGAAAGTTCCCGGGCTTTTCTGGTCTGTGAATCGACCTATAAAAGCAATTTCCGGCTTTTTCTTTGTGGACGTTTTCTTTTTGGGCAGGAGCCTGGGGCCAGCATTTGGAATGACTGTGATCTTATTTTTTTTAGCTTTGTAATTGTCTATGATCCGGGATCTGGTTCGGTCACTTACGGTAAATACCAGGTCAGCTGTCCTGATCCCTTTGCTTTCTTCATCTATCACGACCGGGTTGGTAAACACCCCGTTTCTTTCAGACTCTATGCTGTGTACATGCACGGCCATTCGGAGGCCCAGCATTTCTTTGATGAGCCTCCCGGCTTTGAAGGTGGGCCAGTCATGGCAGTACACAAGGTCAAATTTTTTCTTTGAAGCGAGTTGCACGGCCAGCAGGGCAAACTTGCCGGTTTCCATGAGCAGGCCGTCATCATATTTTCCTGTCAGCTTGATCGCCGATACTTCCGGCAAATCTTTGCTTTTCACATTTTTTTCACTTTTGATCTTTTTGGAAAGTTTACTGAAGACCCGCGGGGGCATGTAGGTCACCACCTGAGATCCAAGTTGGGTATCGCTAAATTCTGAGATGGACTCGCTGCTTTCCAGCCAGAAATCCGGTTCGATTTTCATATTGGATGCATCTTCTACGGTGACCTTTTCACCTTTCTGCTCTTTCTTCTTTTTGGGAAGTAAAAAAGTGACCTTATGGCCCAGCTTTGCCAGTGATTCTGCGATCCCCTGGCTGGCGATGCCCAGACCGCCGGTAATAGAGGGGGGATATTCCCAGCCAAGCATTAATATTCTCATAGAGGAGTCTCTTTGCAATTGAATATGTTACAAGACTCAAATTACTACCACTACCTTATTAATCCTAACAGAAAATAATAATTTGATTAGGATACCTCAATCACAATTTTTCCTTTGTGTTTTCCTAGCCTGAAATGTTCAAGTAATCTCGGAATATGCTCAAAAGGAAAAGGCCCTTCTATCAGAGGTTGTATTTTGCCTTCCTCAAATAGTTCATTCATGATATTTAAATTCTGATTGGGTTGGAGCGCAAGTACTTTGAATATTTTCTTAGTAAAAAGTGGTATTATAGGTGAAAGCAAAGTGATGCCAAGTATTCTTCTCATTTGTCCTCCAACAGTAATATACCTCCCGTTTTTCGAAAGTACCCTGGAATAATGTGATATCGGTCTTGTAGATTTTGTATCCAGAATCAGGTCATATTTCTCCTTACTCGCTGTAAAATCCTCTTTTGTATAATCAATTACATAATCGAAACCGACAGACTTTAATAAACCCAGTTTTTCACCATGGTCAACAGCCGTAATCTCGACCTTGTGTTCTCTGGCAATTTGTACCCCCAGGGTACCCACTCCACCACCAGCTCCATTGATACATACTTTCATTCCTGATTCCAGTTTTCCGAGATTCATCAATCCCTGATAGGCAAGTTCTGCGGCGTGAGGGATGGCTGCAGCCTGTTCGAAGCTCATGATCGGAGGTTTTTTGATCAATGCCAGTGTTTTGGCACAGACATATTCGGCAAATCCACCAAATCCGGATTCTGAAAGGTCTCCGTATACGGTATCACCAACCGAAAATTTCTTCACATTTTTTCCAATGGCCTCAATGATACCAGCTGCCTCTGTTCCCGGGATATTTACTTTCGGTTTTTTGAATCCGTATAATAATCTGATCACAAAAGGGGAGCCCATCACTAGTCCAAGGTCCCAGTCGTTGATGGATGTAGCTTTAACTTTGACCAGGACTTCATCATCCTTTGGTTTTGGAACCGGAATGTCTACCAGCTTCAGGACATCCGGCTTACCATATTTTGGAACGATAAAAGCTTTCATTGGGGGAGATCAATACCCTGCAGCCTGACCGTCTTTTCTGCTCTCTGAGGCGCCGTGATATACCTTGTTTTCTTTGTCCCACATGATGGCCTGGTAGCCGCCATACGCACCTCTTGTATATCCTACATCATGGCCTCTCATCATCAGTCCACGAATGGTTTCATAGGAAATCCCGGACTCAACTCTTACCTGACCTGTCCCATCAGCGGACTGGCCGGTTGGTTCCGGCGATCCAGTATGATCCCATCTTGGAGCATCCCCTGCTTCCTGCACATTCATCCCAAAATCAATTAAGTTCATGACGATCTGAGTATGTCCCTGTGGCTGAAAACCACCGCCCATTACTCCGAAACTGACATATGGTTCTCCATCTTTGGTAATAAATGCAGGGATGATGGTATGAAAAGGACGCTTCCCGGGTTCGTAGGTATTGGCCTGACCGGGAGTCAGGCTGAACAGTTCTCCCCGGTCCTGAAGCATGAAACCAAGTCCGGGAGGTACCATTCCGGATCCCATTCCTCTGAAATTACTTTGGATAAATGACACCATATTACCAAACTTGTCTGCGGTAGTGAGGTAAATGGTCTCACCAGGACTGATCTCACCTGCATCATAAATTCCTGCCCTTTCTCCGATAGACTTCTTTCGTTCCCTTGCATATTCATCACTTATCAGCGTTTCCACAGGTACTTTGGCAAAATCCATATCTGCATAATATTTTGCCCGGTCCTGGAAGGCCAGCTTCTTAGCTTCCGTAAAAAGATGAAGATGTTCAGTACTGCCAAATTCAATGTTAGAAAAATCATATTCCTCAAGGATCTGTAACATCTGCAGGGCAGCGATCCCCTGTCCATTGGGTGGTAATTCCCATACATCATAGCCACGGTAATTGACGGAGACAGGCTCAACCCATTCGGACCTGTGGGCTTCCAGGTCTTCCAGGGAGAGAAAACCGCCGTTTGCTTTCATGAAGTCCGAAATGGTTTTCGCGATTTCTCCCTTGTAAAATACCTCCCGTCCTCCTTTGGCGATCTTACGGTAAGTATTCGCGAGCAGAGGATTTTTGAAGATCTCCCCCTCTCCAGGCATCCTGCTGCCATTGGGGTCTATGTAGGTTTCTTTGATATTGGGGTATTCCCTTTGAAAGTAATTTACAGAGCCCTGAAAGCCACCGCCGATCACTTCTGTGATAGGGAATCCATTTTCGGCATATTCAATGGCTGGAGCTAATAGAGCTCCCATTTTCATGGAACCGAACTTTTTATTCAGTTCAAACCACCCATCTACTGCTCCGGGGACACTTACTGGCAGCGGGCCATAGCTGGGAATTTCTTTCAAACCTTCTTTCCGGAAGTAATCAAGTGTAAGACTTTTCGGTGACCGACCACTGGCATTGAGGCCATACAGCTTTTTGGTTTTGGCATCCCAAATGATGGCAAAAAGATCTCCTCCGATCCCGCATCCTGTTGGCTCCATCAGTCCAAGGGCCGCGTTGGCAGCAATGGCTGCATCAATGGCATTTCCACCCTGTTTTAAAATATCCAGTCCTATTTGAGTGGCCAGTGGATGGCTCGTGGCAACCATACCATTTTGAGCAAGTACTTCAGACCTGGTGGCGAAGAGTTCACCGGCGATCCGGTCCTGTGCGATAAGTGCGGTATGAAATGAAAGTATAATCAGAAAGAGTAAAGTGGTTTTCATAGCATGAGAAGTTGTCATTTTATTTGTAAGATAAGCATTCAAATACAGCAATCGTAATCATGATCCGTTTGAGTGTGAAATTTAACCAGCTATGCTTCGCATTCCTATCAGATTTTTTTGATTCCACTCCGATAAAGACGATTTCCCCTGCGCTGTCTGTATCAAGTTTGATAATTACGTTCCTGGCATGTTTTTTGCACCGGATAACCCGTAGGTGAAGTACCTAATTGGCAATCAGTGATTCCCGTAATATATTTGCTTGCGAGAATCGAAAAACCGGCCTGAATTTAATTAGTGCAGATTGATAATAGACATGAAACTCCGACCATTATTTAGCAGGTCCAAAGCATCAATTAAATCTTATTGTTGGTTCAGGATTTTCAGTATCCTGTTATTTTTTGCTTTTTTACTTTTCATAAACAATGCTTCTGCCCAAACCAATAACTGGAATGGATCCATTAATGACAATTGGAACACTGCTGCCAACTGGTCGCTGAACAGGGTGCCTCTGTCGACTGATAATGTGGTGATCCCAAACCTGAATAACGAGCCTCTAATAGTGAATACTGCTGCGGTGTGTAATTCATTTACTATCCAAAGTGGAGACAGGGATCAGTTGGTAACTATTACAACCGGAAATAGTCTTACAGTAACAAATGCCGTTGTCATCAATGCACCAACTGGTAACAATAGATTTAAGCGAATTGATGTGGGGGCAGGAACCCTCACCTGTGGCTCACTTACTATGGCTGCAGGAAATACAATTAACAAGGATGTTGAGATCACTGTTTCAACCGGTACCGTAAATGTTGCAGGAGATATTACGATTGGTACAGGTACCGGTACGAATGTTGGCTTGAATGATTTTACTTTTACAGGCGCCGGAGCATTGAACGTGGGTGGAAATTTTAGCGGTGGAAATTTCACAGCTGCCACCAGTACAGTAACATACAATGGTACATCTGCCACTCAAACCATTGGTAATTATACCTACTATAATCTGGCCTTCAACAACACTTCCGGGACTATACCCCAGCTGCAACTATCAACTAATATTACCGCAACAAATGGACTCACAATGAATAGCGGCGTCCTTAATTTGAACGGAAATACGCTTACCCTTGGAACAACAACTGCAGCCTCCACTCTTACACGAACTGCAAGTACCACCACCAACTGGATGTACGGAGGAACTTTTACAAGATTCTGGCGGTCAGCTGTGGCTGTTAGCAGTAGTGCGGGAAATCGGTATGGACTATTTCCTATGGGTGCCTCCTCTGCTTCATCTTACAGGCCGGTGGCTATCAACAGCACTGCTAATCCAACATCTAACAACTCTGTGAGCGTGTCTCATGTAGCCAATACCGGCGTAACAGATTTGAGTCCTGTATATAATGACGGAGGTACCAATATCGTGAGAAAGCACAATGCCCAATTTACCATTGCTACAGCTGTGACCGGTGGAACATATAATGTTGCGGCTACAATGACAGGCCTGTTTGCTTCCGGCTCACTGTCAGATATTCGTCTTGCAAAAAGTAGCGGAGCAACGACTGTCACGGCTCCCGGAACACCGGTGTTGGCTACAGGATCTGTAAGTAATCCGACGGCCAGCAGATCCGGGGTTACACTGGCCAACCTTGCCGGTGACTGGAGAATAACAACCACAAACTTTAGCAACACACCACTTCCGGTGACCTGGCTCTCATTTGATGCCTTGTATGTGGCAAATGAGCAAATGGTTCAGCTTAACTGGGCAACTGCCTCGGAACTAAACAATTCAGGTTTTTATATTGAGCGGAGTTTGCACGGAAAGGAATTTGAAGAGCTTGGCTATGTGGAAGGTAATGGGACCACGGATGAGCAGCAGGCCTATTCATTTGTTGATTTGACTGTAGAAGCCAGCAGCTATTACCGATTGCGTCAGGTAGATCATGATGGGCAATTTGAATATAGCAAATTGATCTACGTGTCGGTCGTCGATGGTGGTCCGGAGAGGGCCCTGTATGTCTATCCCAATCCAACACCTGGCGAATTCAAGATCGGAGGAAATTTGAATGAAGTATATGATGTCCTGGTATCCACGGTAGCAGGAGAGGTCATTGTACGTTTCGAGGGAATGAATCTCAGGGAGGCTGAGCAAAGACTCAATGATGCCCTTGTTAACTATTCAAAAGGTATTTACCTGATAAGGTTTATGAACCCCGGGCTTTCAAAGACCATCTCCCTGATCAAAAGTTAGCATCATTCAATGCTAATTTCATAGTATCTGCATTGCTGATCTCCGGGAAGGGGTAAAGCCAGTCGATCATTCTTTACAGTAGTTTTCACCTGTTTGATTCTCTTTCCAAAATCATTGATCATGTAGACTTTGGCTTTTTTGGGGTTGAGTACTTTTAGTGAGATATCTCCCTTTACCGGTTCGGTAATGATCGGTGCCTCACCCAGTTCCAGGACGGCTACCCTTTGCTCTTCGGGAAGTCTGATGTTGGAAGCGTGCCGGTCGGTTTTCCCGGTCCTATCCGAGGCATTTCCATAAACAGTACCCGTATTTCTGGCCCTGCCCAGGGCAGTGATCAGCAAAGAGTTGGATTCTTCAATGTTTTTTTCATCGTTTAAAGAAGTGACTAAGACGAGTCCGTATGAAGTTTCAGGTCGGATAAATATTGATTGAGTGTTTACCTCCAGACAGCCGATGTAGCCACAGATCCCCTGGGTCATTTCCGTGTCGATCATCATGTAGCCATTACCCCAGTCCCAGGTGAGCTCTCCTGACATGCTCCTTACGACTTTTCCCTCCTGATCAAGGTACTGATCGATGTTTTTAGCTTGGAAATGAGGTTGTGGATCATCTGTGAATTCATTGCCAACCTTGCCAACGATGGACAGCATGTGTCCGTATTCACCTTCGTGAGGGGGTTCCTCCTGATGAGTGAACATGAAGGCCTCAGGGAAAAATTTTGAAGGGATGGGAGAAGGCATATTTATTTCCGAAGGGGAAATTCTACGGATAAACACCGGCTCAGATTCTTTGATGTCTTTTCGGTGCCACATCCGTGAAAGGGTCGGATACTGCTGGATCACCGAGGGGTTTTGTCCTACATTGAAAAAGCCATTACTCAGGGTTTCATTTTCAGCGTAAGCGCTCCTGGGCAGAAGTACAAATTGTATCAGGCCATCCCATCCCTGAAGCAAACCCGTACTGATCATGCTGAAGGAAGCCTCCATCAGGTGTTCATTCCATCCGCCAATGTTCCACTCGCTCACGGTGTACGGCCGGTTCAATACCTGTCTCGGTGCCAGATTTCCGATAAGCCCCGCCTGGGGAGATTTCAGCATGGATTGATTGTGCTGCACCGCATCGGTGGTGCGCCAGCCCCCTTGCGGATGATCGAAATAATCATGCTGATCCAGGTAATCCATGTGCGAGTCAGCCTCGAGGACGTGCCTCATTGAGTAGGAATGCCCCCTCCAGTTGGAGCCACAGATCGCCTGCTTACATCCGATTTCATCTCTGAGATATTGATAGGATCTGTCATAGAACTCTACCAGTTTTTTGTGCAGGAACTCCGTCTGATCAGACTTTCGGGGTCGCATGGAAATGTCTTCCTTGGTATTTTCCACGTCCCATCCTGACATTTCAAAAATATCAATGTTCCCTTTTTCCAGGCTTTCCTCTTCCGCCAGGGCTGAAGGGTAGTCCTTATAGGTCCAGGCTTTTTTGAGTGATTCCGTAGAGCCGTATTTGTCTTCAAGGAATGCTGAAAACTGCTGTTGGATCTCTTTCCAAAACACAGGAAGGTCCCTTTTGATCCAGCTCAGCGCCCAGACTGGACTGTCTTCGTTCTTCAGTTCGAAAGCCATCAAAGTAGGATCATCTGCATACCGTAGGCCAGTATAGGGATTCACATGGGTGTAGAAATCTTTCCAGAGTTTTCGAACTTCTTGCTCGATATTGTCATTGAAAAACAGAATGACGTGACTGGAGGTGGTCACTTGATTACCCTCCGGATCAATGACATCAAATTCAGTCCAGTAGATCGGGGTGAGGACGAGATAAATACCTGCCTGTTTGGCCTGATAGATCAGGTAATCCAGCTTGTCCCAATTTTCCTTTGTGGGCAGTCCGAATCCGTGTGACCGGGCATAATTCAGCCCATATTTTCGCATCCACTGCACGATCCATTCGGCATCTTCCTTATCCGGGAAAGGATTGATCTGTCCGCCCAGGAACCTGCCCGGTGTTCCGTCCTCAAAAACAAAATTGCCCTGATTGTCCTGCTTCAGGAATCCATGCTTACCGCTGGGTTGCTCGATGTATTTGCTGGCGTCCAGTATCCCGAAATCATTGACCACCTCTTTTTTTGGTATGAAAGGGATCCAGTTTTCAGTCTCCGGATTGGTGAAATATCCTGCTGTACCCGCCGCAGACAGGCTCCAGGCATCCAAGTCGGCAGCACCGGCTTGTCGGGGGGATTTATCCTGTGCATGAGCATTCAGAAAAAGGGCGCAAGTCAGTATGATGAAGGAGATCTGTATTCGGTGCATGATTTGGGTCTTTTGTAGCTATCCTCAAAATACGGGAATGCTGCCACTTTTACCATACGGAGGTATCCTGAATATTTATATTAACCTGAGTTCGATTTAAAATCAAAACAAAAAAACCCTCAAACGTCACTACGCTTGCGCTAAAGCTACAGCGTAGGCGCACAGAGCCCTTTTCCGGCTAGGATTCAGGTCGGCAAGGGCGTGGAGTCTCATTTTTAGAGGAGATTCCTCGACTTCCCCCGCGCAAACCAAAATCAAAGTCTCTGAATGACGAGTTTCTAACCTTTGAGGTGGGATCCCCTTTAGGGGTCTCGGGGGCGTGCGATGGCCTTTTCCCTCACCCTGCCTAAAGGCATCCCTAAAGGCATCCCTAAAGGCCTTATGATTGTAAAAGCATAAGCTTCTATGTGATTTAGTTTTGAATAGTAAACAATAATCAAACTAAAAGATAGAAGCTTATGAAAAGTAAAAGTAAAGAATTGAGTTTCGATGGTCAAAAGGTATTCGTAGGGATTGATGTGCATTTGAAGAATTGGCGAGTAACCATATTACTGGAACACATCACGCATAAAACATTTTCACAAGATCCTAGCTCAGAAGTTCTTGCAAACTATTTGAAAAAGAACTTTCCGGGAGCTGAATACCATTCGGCCTATGAAGCTGGGTTTTGCGGTTTCAGTGTTCATCGATCTCTGGAGGCTCAAGGCATTCACAATATTGTCGTAAACCCGGCAGATATTCCCACTACTGATAAGGAGAGGAAGCAGAAGGAAGATAAACGAGATAGTAGAAAAATTGCTCGTTCATTACGAAATGGAGATTTAGAATCCATTCATGTACCCACCAGGACTACCGAAGAACTGCGCGGCCTGGTAAGGTATCGCAAAACTCTTGTGAAAGAGATTAGCAGGAATAAAACGCGGATCAAGGCCTTTTTACATTTTTATGGGATTGAGATTCCAACTGAATTGGATTCGGCTTCACGTTACTGGTCAGCCAATTTTTCCAAATGGTTAACTACCATAAGATTGAGTACCGAATATGGTCACGCTGTAATATCCGGAACACTGGATACTGTAACTCATTTGAGATCCACTTTACTTAAGATTAATAGACAACTAAGAGAAATAGCTAGAAGTGAAGAGTATGCTCATCAGGTTAATTGCCTGAGAAGTATTCCAGGAATAGGACTGATCGTATCAATGACTTTACTTTCTGAGTTAGGCGATATAAGAAGATTTAACAGCCTGGATAAACTGTGCTCATATATCGGTTTGGTTCCCACCACTAATTCTTCTGGGGATAGGGATCTGACAGGTTCGATTACTTCCAGAAGTAATAAACCACTGAGAGGAGTACTTGTAGAAAGTGCCTGGATTGCCAGCAGAAATGATCCTGCTCTGGCTCTGACTTATAATACCTTATGTAAGCGAATGAAGCCCAATCGAGCTATCATTCGAATTGCTAAGAAGCTATTGAGCCGAGTAAGGTATGTATTGAAGAATGAAACGGAGTATCAGTATGCTGTGGCTTAACGAAATAACTATCATCATAAAACAACCTCTAATTGAATGACAGCTATACGTCCCTTGCGATGCTACATTGTAGTATTCGTTTCCTAAAGGCTGCTGTTTTCATTAAATAAAGAATTAAACAAGGAAATGCGGCTTCTTAAGTCCGTTGATAGAAGGATGTTTTTATGATGAAACAAGAGGCCAAAAAAGGCATTTGGGAGAAAAGTATTAGGTGATTCTCTTGGATTACAACATAGAAGGGACCAGCGCTGCGTCATCCAGTTTTGTGTTTTTTGTAACAAAAAATGCATTTCTCTGAATGACCGGGTCGCGTAGACGGGATTTTTGTTTTTTCTTACATCGAACTGACATTATACTGGAGAGATCTCTTGCAGTAATGATATTTTTGAATTTACTTTGTAATTCAAAGTACTTTTAAATGAAACAGGAGAAATATATTCAGGACCTTCAGGATATCAAAGACATCATGAACAGGTCATCCAGGTTCATTTCCCTCAGCGGGCTTTCGGGGATATCCGCCGGGATCATTGCTCTGGGTGGGGCTTATGCCGCCTATCAGACAGTCTATGCAGGTCAGGATTACCTTGGCTACCGCCAGGCGATCATCAACAGTGATAGTCTGATCACTTTGCTGATCATTGCCTTTGTCACGCTGATCCTTTCCATTGGGACAGGGATCTATTTTACCACCAGAGAAACCAGGAGGCAAAAGGAAAAGGTTTGGGACCACCAGACCAAAAGACTATTGATCAACCTGGCCATCCCACTGTTTACCGGTGGAATTGTCTGTTTGATCTTATTATTCAAAGGCTTTGTCGGGATCATGGCACCGCTTACGCTAATATTTTACGGGCTTTCCCTGGTGAATGCAAGTAAATTCACTTTGAGTGAGGTCAGAAGTTTAGGTATCATTGAAATCATTTTAGGTCTCATATCCTTACAGTTTATTGGCTATGGACTACTCTTTTGGGCGATCGGGTTTGGGGTCCTCCACATTGTCTATGGCACGATCATGCAATTAAAATATAAGTCGTGAAGCAACTGCTGAAGGATTTGGATAAGGCCTTTGAGAACAAGGTCAGACTGGGAATCATGTCTGCTTTGGTAGTGAACGATTATCTGGATTTTAATTCCCTGAAAGAGCTGCTGGATGTGACTGATGGCAACCTGGCCAGCCATTTGAAATCTTTGGAAAAAAGCAAATACGTAAAATACAAGAAGGAATTCCTGGATCGGAAACCGAATACCAGATACTCTGTGACTAAGGAGGGTAGAAATGCATTTGTGAAACATATCAGGGCCATTGAACAACTATTGAAATAATTTTTTATCCATATACTTTGAAATGCAAAGTACTTTTTAAACAATAAAACAATGAATATTGAAAATCCAATTGAAAGACTGAATAGCTGGATGAGAAATTCGGTGATGTTAAAACTGTTCACCATTGCCATCCTTACCCTGCTGCTATTGATCCCCGCCTCGATGATTGAATCCACCATTCACGAACGGGAACAGCTTAGTAGAGAGACCATTGATGAGGTGAGCAGCAAATGGGCTGAAAGTCAACTGATCACCGGGCCGGTTTTGACGATCCCTGTCGTATATGAATATGAAGAAAAAGAAAACTTCAGGACCGAGACAAGGCAATTACATCTGCTTCCCGAGCAGCTCCGGATTGAAGGAATGGTGAAACCTGAAAAGTTGCACCGCGGGATCTATGAAGTGGTGGTCTACCGGTCAAATCTGAAGGTTTCCGGTGATTTTGATTTATCCTTTGAGGTCGATCAGACAAACCTGAAGGAAGTCCAGCTGGACAGGGCATTTCTTACGATTGGTGTCTCGGACATGAGAGGGATCAAGCGGGACATTTATTTGAACTGGGGGGATCAGGTGCTCGAAGTCAATCCGGGCACACGAATTGGAGCTTTGATGCCGGCTGGGGTGACCATTGACATTCCCGGGCTTAGGGAATCAATTGAGAAGAGGATGGCCTTTCATTTTGAATTGGACCTGGATGGAAGTCGCAACCTTTCTTTTGTTCCTGTAGGTAGTAAAACCGATGTGGAGATCAGCTCCGACTGGCCATCTCCCAGTTTTGATGGAAATTTTTTGCCTGCGTCCAGGGAGGTAACAGAGGAGGGGTTTAAAGCGAGCTGGTCCATCCTTGAGCTCAACAGGAACTATCCGCAATCCTGGGTGGGCAGTGATCATGTCGGGGCCCTACAGGCTTCATCGTTTGGGGTAGACCTGATCCTGCCGCTGGATGATTATCAGAAATCGATCAGGTCGGCCAAATATGCGATCATGACCATAGCGCTGACATTTCTCATTTTTTTCCTGGTGGAGATCATCACCAAAAAGAGGATCCATCCTTTTCAATATGTGTTGGTTGGTCTGGCCCTCTGCATCTTCTACATTTTGCTGGTCTCCATCTCCGAGCAAACCAATTTCAATGTTGCCTATGGGATCTCCACCCTGGGAATTGTCACTATGGTATCGCTATACTCGATCAGCATTTTCAGGAAGGGTATATTATCTGTCTTTCTTATTGCTGTTTTGTGTGGCATTTACGGATTCCTGTTTGTGACCCTTCAGCTGGCAGACTACGCTCTACTGATGGGTAGCATCGGGTTGACTTTGATCCTGGCAGCAACTATGTACTTCACCAGGAATATCGACTGGTATAAGCTGAACCGGTCGTGAATTTCGGCGATCACCTGTCCTTTCCTCAGGGCAGGTGATCGTTTTTCTAATAACTGCCTTTTCTTATCTTTAGGATCAATTCCAGATAAAAATATTATGAGCAAGTACATATCCTTACTATTGATTGGCATCATTGCATGTCAGAGTCCTCAAAAGAAATCAGCAGAGACAGCGTCGGAAGCAGAACCTTTATTCAAGGTCCCATTAGGGATTCAGGATTATACTTTTAGAAACAGTTTTCCCAATGGTATTGAAGCCACACTGGATACCATAGCCGGATTTGGCATCACAGAGCTTGAAGGAGGGCCAAAAGGGGATCTTACCCATGAAGAATATCGAAAATTATGTGAAGAACGGGGAATAAATATTGTTGGCACAGGCGCTGGGTTTAACCAATTGGCGGAAGACCCAATGACCGTGGTTGAAAATGCAAAAAAGCTAGGTGCCAGCTATGTAATGTGTGCCTGGATACCACATGCGGAAAGAGGAAATTTTAAGCTGGAAGAGGCACAAAAGGCAGTGGAAGTGTTTAATGAGGCTGGAAAAGTCCTGAAAGAAAATGGGATCACTTTTACTTATCATGTGCATGGCTATGAATTCCAACCTCATGGAGAGGGTACACTGATGGATTACCTGATACAGGAAACCAATCCGGAATATGTATCTTTTGAAATGGATGTGATGTGGACCCATTTTGGTGGAGGAGATCCCGTAGCCCTGTTGGAAAAATACGGAGACCGGTGGAAATTGCTTCATGTGAAAGACCTGAAAAAGGGGACGCCCAAAGATCTGACAGGAGGTACTTCCGTCGAAAATGATGTGGTTCTCGGCACAGGTGAGCTCGACATACCTGCTATCCTGAAAGCTTCCAATAAGATTGGGATCAAACACATGTTCATTGAGGATGAGAGTCCCCAGCCAAGTGTACAGGTGCCGCAGAGCATTGAATACCTGAAGAGCCTTACTTATTGAGTATCAGAAATGGTTTTGAACCATTTCACCCCCCTTCACCCCCCTCAGAGTCACCTGAAAGGGACTCTGAGGAATAATTTGAGGATAATTAGGAAATTGAGGACTCTGAGAATTTTGAGGAAATAAAATAGGGGCCAAATAAGTAATTTGCCGGACATTGAGCACCCATACTTTACATGATGAAATAAATGAAACTTACTTCTGTACGATTACATGTCATAAGTGGATTTCACTCATTGAAAAAGCTGATGCATATGAAGAAGCTTACAAATGGTTCGGATACTTGAGGAAGGATAAGTGTCATATCCTTGGCTATGTGATTATGCCCAATCATATTCACTGCCTGCTTTTTCCTACACTACCGGAGAAATCACTGAATTCTCAAATTGGAAAAGGAAAGCGCTTCATGGCTTATGGTATTGTAAAGAGGTTAAGGTTAGGGGGAGAAGAAAATCTCTTGGCGCTGCTGGCCAGAGGTGTACAGCCAAATGAGCGGGTAAAGGGAAAGCAACACCAGATCTTTAGGTTGTCTTCAGATGCAAGGAAATGTTTTGATGAAAAGATGCTGGAACAAAAGCTTGATTACATTCATCATAATCCTGTCAGTGGTAAATGGAATCTGGTGGAAGACTTTACGGATTATCCTCATTCAAGTGCTGCCTATTATGAGCTGGGTGCCGAAAATGAGTTTGTCACGCATTACAAGTATGTAAGTGCGGTTGAGTAAATGAATCAAGTAAATCAGAGTCCTCTTCGAGTGACTCTGATTGGGTTAAAAGTGCGGTTGAGTGAATCAGATAGTCAGTCATCAAAGTCCCTTTCAGGTGACTCTAATGGGGTAAAAGGCTCGTCGTTTATCCCCTGAACCGATTCGCCGGCACACCTTTGAATTCACCTTTGGTATCGTAAACAAACAACGAACCCGCCAGGGGCTCTTTTTTCAGGGCTTCCTCGCTTAGTCCTTTCCTCGCACAGGTAATGTACAATTGATCCAGATTTTCTCCACCAAATGCACAGGAAGTGACCTGGCTTACCGGCATCTTGATTGAAAATAGTTTTTTCCCGGTAATAGGGTCCCACCTGGCCACCTGGTAGCCACCCCAATGTGCAATCCAGAGCTTACCCTCCGAGTCTATGCTCATACCATCCGGGAAGCCTTCTGATTCGGGTATCGAAGCAGCCACCCTTTTGTTGGTGATGTTGCCTGTTGCATCGTCGTAGTTAAAGCCCCATACCTCTTTTGTAGGCGTATCGATATAATAGAAGGTCTTTTTATCACCAGACCATACAAGTCCATTGGAAACGCTGATGTTTTCCAGTTTCTTTTCAATCTTCAGGTCAGGATACAAACAGTATAAGCCGCCGGAGGCCTTGTCTTCCGGCTGTGGCATCGTGCCAGCCCAAAAGCGTCCGGCCGGATCGCATTTCCCGTCATTGAACCTGTTTTCATCAATGTCTTGCTCTACCTCTCCGATCACCCTGGTCGACCGGGTTTTCCAATTGAAGCTTACGAACGAGCGGTTGTTAAGCAGGATCAACTCTTCTCCTTCTGATGGAACCACAGACCCCAGGAAACCACCGATCTCAAAATGGTCATGTTTACTGGTCGCAGGATCCAACCGATGCAGGATCCCTTTATAGATGTCTACCCAAAACAGGCACTGTCTTCGTTCATCCCAAATGGCACCTTCCCCCAGGGTAGATTGTGTATTTACAGCTATGCTTAGATTTTCTGTCATTTCTTATTCTCTTTCTGCCAGCATATCTTCCCCCGGCACCAGATCAGCCTGATGTGCTTTGACCATTTGGTTGATCTTTTCCATAGCTTCGGGATTGTCCTCATAAACATTCCATTCCTCAGAAGGATCTACAGATAGATTGAACAACAAAGGAGGATCCTGCTCCTGCCTTTCCTCCCACATCCCATAGGAACCCTGGATGATATAGTGTGCTTTAAAATCACCCTGTCTGGCTGCAAAAAGGTTGGTTCCGCGGTAATAAAGCATGTTATCCCTGGGACTTTCAGCGTCATTCAGGAGGGTTTCGGTGAGATCGACACCGTCTATGATCCTGTCTGAGGGTATTTCACCGCCTGCCATGCTCACCAGTGTGGTAAAAATGTCGAGTGTTGAACCCAGGTCGGTCTGGATGGCCGGCTTGATCTTGCCGGGCCACCAGAAGATCCCAGGCACCCGCATCCCGGCTTCCCAGGTATTGCCTTTGCCACCCCTCAGGAGACCGGCCGATCCGCCATGACTCCGGAAGACCCGCCATGGCCCATTGTCGCTGGTGAAAATCACCATGGTATTTTCATCCAAGCCTTCATCTTTCAGTGCCTGAAGGATATTCCCCACACCATGATCGATCTCCTCGATCACATCCCCGTAAAGACCCCTTAGGCTGGTATCTTCAAATGCTTCAGATGCGAATAGCGGAATGTGTGGCAGGTTGTGAGCCAGGTATATGAAAAAGGGTTTATCGCCCTTCGACTTGATGATGTCCACTGCTGCCTGACTGTACCTTTTTGTCATCGTGTGCTGCTCAGCAGGCCGTTCAACGATCTCGGTATCTTTCATCAGCGGTACGTTGTAGTATTCAACCGGAATGCTGTCTGCAAATTCCCAATAGCCCCTTCCGCCGGTTTGTGCGTCCATGTCATTGCTGTAGGGTATCCCAAAATAGGAATCAAAGCCATTGTTGGTGGGTAAATACTGTTCCCTGTGTCCCAGGTGCCATTTGCCAATGGCTGCTGTCTGATAACCCAGGTCTTTCAATGCTTCTGCAATGGTGATCTCACTTTGCGGCAGTCCATTGACTGAATTCGGGAACAATACCCTTGACTTGTCACTGCACATGCCACTACGGATGGGATACCGGCCGGTCATCAATGCGGCCCTGCTGGGAGTACAGACCGAGGCAGCCACATAAAAATTGGTCCATTTCTGACCTTCGGCAGCCATCTGATCCAGATTGGGTGTGAGGATGGTCGGGTGCCCGTAGGTGCCCAGATCTCCATAGCCCAGATCATCACAGAAGATCACTACAAAATTGGGAGGGCCAGAGGGCTCCGAAGTTCCGGATTCATCGCAGCTGAATAGAGTAATGATCAGTACGATTAGTAAGGATAGGTTGAGTTTTTTCATCATTGGTTGGAAAAGGGTTTTCGCTAATTTAATAAAGGATCGCTGATCTACCCGACTGATCAGTAAATGGATGCCATCGTACATCTCCTGATTAAATCATTATTTTTAAGCAGACTAAAAATGAATTCCTCGGTCAAATGAAATCTAATGAAGTGATCACGATCGCCCTGGTCATCTTTTTCTTCTTCAATTCCTGCAGTCAAAAAGTTGAAGAGCGGGAAACCTTTTATGTGGAAGGACCCCGGATCTATGCCCCCAATGGAGAAGAATTCATTGCCAGGGGTGTCAACAAGATGATCTTTTACCAGGATCGGTCAGGTAAAGAATCCTACCGTGAGATTGCCAAAACAGGAGCAAATATTGTCCGGATTTTCTGGTTTACAAAAGGAACTTCGGAGGAGCTGGACCAAACCCTGTCGAATTGTGTGGCCAACAACATGGTAGCCATGCCAGCCGTCTGGGAAGCCACCGGAAAATGGGAAAACCTGCAACAATGTGTGGACTACTGGAGCCGGGAGGACATTGTGCAGGTGATTCAGAAATACAAAAAATATGTACTGCTCAACATCGCCAATGAGGCAGGAGATCATAGTGTAACTCCCACGGAGTATCGGGAGACTTATCAGAATGCAGTACTAAAGTTAAGAAATGCCGGACTCACCGTACCACTGGTCATCGATGCTGCCGGATGGGGAAGAAGGGAGAGTGATATTCTGGATCACGGAAGAGAGATCCTGGATGCCGATCCGATGCGAAACCTGATCTTTTCCTGGCATCAGTGGGACAGTAACATTCCACAATCAAGGATTAAAGAAGCCATTGACGGCGCCAGAGAAAAGGATCTGGCATTTATCATTGGGGAATTCGCTCCCATGGAAGTAGGCTGCAAATGCTGCATCGATTACAAATATATTTTGGATTATTGCGAGGAAACCGGTACCGGATGGATGGCCTGGTCGTGGGGACCCGGAAACGGAGATTGTCCGGACATGGATATGACGGAAGACAATACCATTGAAACCTTACATGGCTGGGGATTTGAAGTGGCCCTGTCGCTCGAGAACAGTATCCAGAATACTTCGAAAAGACCGTGTATCTTTCCGGGGATGAACTGCAATTAAAATAAAAAATGACATTTAAAAAGCTGACCGGTCAGGTCCACCTTTGGGTTGGACTGATCGTAGGGATCCTTTTTTTCATTATTGCCCTTTCCGGCGCCATCCTGGTCTGGCAGCCTGAGCTCAGATACTTTTTGTTTCATCAGGGGGTGGAAGCACAAGATAAGGATTTTGTCCTTCCGTCAGACTTAAAGGAAACAATTGACAGGGAATTTCCACAGGGAGATTACCGGACAGCCTTTTTTCGCGAACCCGATAAAACCTGTGAAGTGCTTTTATACGGCCAGGGAACCCATTACATCGCGCAATTAGATCCATATACTGCCGAATTGATCCATATTGAGAATATGAGAACAGGGTTCCTCAGTTTTATGGTGGGTTTACATAGAAACCTCCTGCTCAAGGAATTTGGCCGGGAGGTGGTGCATTGGGTCACGTTGCTGTTTCTGATCATGCTTATTACTGGTCTGTTCATCTGGTGGCCATCAAGCAGGAAGGAGCGAAAAGGAAGATTTCTGATCAAATGGGGGGCTTCACCTAAGAAGCTGAATTATGACCTGCATAATGTGTTTGGGTTTTATGCTACCTGGATTGCCATTTTTATTGTGATCACCGGGCTATTCTGGGGTTTTGACCTGGTCAAGAACGGATTGAAAGCCGTAACCGGAGAAACAGGGGTGACTTATGAGCAGCCCAAATCCGATACTTTACAAATGCACCTTGATGTGAATCAGTTTGACCTGATGGACAGTATTACATTGGTAATGCGTAAGCGATTCCCGGAGAAGACGATCAGGATAAGTAACCCTCACGGAAAGCAGGAT
This sequence comes from Cyclobacteriaceae bacterium, assembly GCA_965243485.1. GTDB lineage: Bacteria > Bacteroidota > Bacteroidia > Cytophagales > Cyclobacteriaceae > UBA7330. The sequence goes on from CBDEVP010000001.1 coordinate 2,122,435, forward strand.
ATCATTCGTGTAACCATCAACGACCCTGATATGCTTGTGTTTACTTCACTCCATTACTATTACGACCGGTATACCGGAGAAGAGATCACCGGCCACTTTATGCATGGACCGGGGGATGAAACATCAACCTATGAACGTTTGCATGGGATGGTCTATGATATCCACTTTGGGACTATTGCAGGACTTCCCGGCAGGCTGTTGGCATTTTTCGCTTCACTCATTGCAGCTTCATTGCCAATTACAGGTTTTATTTACTGGTGGGGACGAAGGAAAAAATAGTATTTGCAAAGATGAGATTTATAGTAATCATATTTGGGCTGCTTCTTTCCGGTTGTGTTGAAAAAGCTCAAAACTGGCCTCAGCCATCGGGACCTCATGGTAACTGGCAGGTCAAAACTGATCAGGAACCTCCTGTTTCCTTTAGTGTATCTGAAAAGAACAACATTCTCTGGACAAGTACTTTGCCCGAAGGAGGCCAAAGCGGGATTATTGTCTGGGAGGATCATATTTTTCTTTCCATCATGAAACCAGCGCAGAGTGAAGAAATAGATGACCTGATGGGTTCGGATATTGTAGCACTTTGTCTGGATGCCAGTGATGGATCCATCCTCTGGCAATCAGAAATAAAGGGAAGCGTGAAAAGCCCTTACATGTATGGTTTTAGTGACTCCACCACTCCCGGGCCGGTGACAGACGGTGAGAAAGTCTGGTTTTTCAATGCCAGCGGAAATATCACCTGTTTTGATTTTGATGGTAATAAACTTTGGGAACGAGACTGGCATCCCATTGAAGAGCTAAACGGCATCGAGTTTCCTTTTAACAAACAATTTGAGCCTTTTCTGACCGGAGATATCCTGGTGAATATGGAACCCTACCTGGAAAAAGATGGTGAACGGGAATACGGATGGAATTATTTGTTTGGGCTCGACAAAAACACTGGAGAAGTTCGATGGGTTTCCGAAGACGGACTCACCCATTACAATACCCCTTTTTATTCGTCGGATATGCTCGGAAAACCCACCGTATTGATCGGCAGGGGAGGTCACCACCAGGTACCGGAAGCCCCCAAAGGATACTCCATGATCGATTTGAAGGAAGGGAAAAGAATCTGGAGATATAAAACTGAAGTTGGCCAGGCCCTGTATCACTCAACTTTCAATGAAAAATACGCGGTCTGGTATACGGAATCAGAAAATGAGCTACATGTGCTAGATCCCCAGAATGGTGAACTCATCAAAAAAATATCTCTTGTTGATGATGTGGAGCTTCGGCTATATGATACACTTAATAATGAATATGCCTATCAAAGTGAAGCCAACTATCAGGACCAAAGTGGATTGAATGTCTTTCCCGGCTGGTATACTAATATGATCATTGACGATCAGCTTTTCTTTATGTGTTTCAAAAAGGGGCGATACAGAAACAATATCGGTCCGGAATACAGCTTTGCCAGGGTAAATTTGAATACAGGGCGTGTGGAATATTTGGAAGTACCTGTGTATAGCGATAGTCAGCAAACCATCTGGCATCAGAATCTTGAAACGAAGACTGTGAATTCCAGGGGCCTTGACGTTTCTCAGGATAAGCGTTCCAGGAGAGATGGCTGGCACTGGTGTTTCAATGGCAATCCGATTGCCATCAATAACAAGATCTATTATACAACCATGCTGGGGGTATGTTATGTGATTGATTCTGAAACAGCAGATTTCGATAAAGAAGCATTGATCAGTGTGAATGACCTGGGCCCACTGGGGAAAACGTGGTCACTCAATACACCTTCTTTTGCTGATGGACGATTGTATCATCGAACACTCAGGGAATTGATCTGTATTGGGAAATGAATTTTACCTATTGTTTTTACATCTTGAATTTTATTTCAATTAGGTAAAGAAAAATTACTAGTTTTATTCAACCAACATGATCACAACCCCAGCCACCCAGGATCCCCAAAAACGTTTGCTTTCCCTCGATTTTATGCGGGGGTTCATCATGGTGCTGCTCGCCATTGAAGCGGCCGGTTTGTATCATCTCACGGAGTATACAGACGGGGTCATCCATGCTTTTTTCGTGCAGTTCCACCATCATCCGTGGAACGGTCTGCGCTTCTGGGACCTTATCCAGCCCGGATTCATGTTTATTGCCGGTACAGCCATGGCTTTTTCGCTGAATAAGCAATATGCCATGGGCCGCAGTTGGAACGATTCATTCAAAAAGGCCTTACGAAGGTCAGGATGGTTGTTTTTCTGGGGAGTGCTGGACTATGCGGTGAGGGGAGATCAGCTTTCCTTCGAATTGTGGAATGTGCTCACCCAGCTTTCTTTTACCATGTTGGTAGCATTCCTCATTTTCAGATGGACCTACACACAGCAGATCCTGGTTTGTGTGGGATTACTTTTACTCACAGAGGGACTTTATCGCTTCACCAACATTCCGGGATTTGATCAGCCATTCACCGATCAGCATAATTTTGGTAACTGGATGGATCTTGTCCTGATGAATAAGATCAACAAAGGCGGATGGGTAGCCATCAACTGTCTCCCGACCGCGGTCCATACCATCGGCGGGGCGCTCGTTGGCAAGTGGATCCTCAACAATAAAGGTCAGATCAAACCTGTGCTTATCTGGGGGCTGATCACCCTGGTGATTGGCTATCTGCAGGACTCGACGGGGCTTACTCCAATCATCAAAAGAATTGCGACGACCTCGTTTACTCTTTCATCTCTGGGATGGTGTATTCTCGGGCTGGCTTTTTGTTACTGGTGGATCGACATGAAGGATCACAAAAAATACCTGAAGTTTTTCACCATTGTAGGGATGAATTCCATCTTTATCTACGTGACTTTTGAGATTGTGGGTAACCGATGGCTGCATGGATATATCCAAACGATCACAGACAATATTACGGGTTGGGTAGGCACACCGGAAGCTCTGCAGGTGATCATCAGTTCGGCATGTATTTTCGGTATTTACTGGTACCTGTGCTACTGGCTGTATCAGAAAAAGATCTTCTTCAAATTATAGCTCTTCCAGAAACGTCCTGAATTTCTTTGTATCGTACTTGGCCATCCCATGCCTGGTCACCACGATTTCACCTTCAGGTGAGATCACATAAGTAGTCGGGATACTTCTGGGGTTATAGACGGACGGGAGAGAGGAGGCCAGAAAATACACAGGGAACTCAAATTCTTTTTTTCTGACAAAGGCTCTGGCCTTTTCCCTGTTATCATCCAGGGAGATCATGACAAATGCCGTATGATCGCCCGCTTTTTCATAGAGATCATGAATATCCGGCATTTCCGCGATACAGGGGGGACACCAGGTGGCCCAGAAATTGATGAATACTTTCTGATCGCGAAATTCTTCGAAGGACTTCTTATTCCCTTCAAGGTCTTCCAGCATAAACTGGTAGGAGGCCGGTGTGCCCGTTTCTTCAAGGTCAGGGGTGATGATGCCTGAAGCCAGGATCACGCGCTGGATCTGACCGATTACCTGGGTGTGTAGTCCCGTGACGTAAAGTGTGGCTCCTACCACCAGGATGATGGACCACTCTATGATTTCCCTGCGTTTCAGTTTCATTGTATAAAATTTAATAATCAGTACGGAATCACGCTGAAATAGATATCCGGAACTTCTATTTTTGAGGCAGATGACTGGTAAGAGACAAAAGTCCGGAAATATTGTAGTCGTTGGATCGTTGATGCAGGTAATGAAAAAAAGCTGTGTGATTATCCTGGCAGCTTTTATGATGGGCTGCCAGGAGGAAAATCTTCCCATAGGATTGTATGACTACCAGGTTGTCAGGTTGCTGGCCAGCGACAGCGCGAAGGTCTGGTTCAGGACGCAGTATGTGGAAAATGGAGCAGTTACCCCGATAGAAACTTGCCGGGATAGTATCTATGGGTCTTTTGTGCTCCATGAAAGATACCCACAAGTGGATTCAGCTTACTATTATGAGATCATTCCCAAATCTGATTGTTCCGCATTTGATACCCTCATCATCGGAAAATTTGCTGCTTCTTCAGTGAGTAATGTTTTCACTGATTCTTTGAATTTCGGGGATGGACCGGTTGATTTCATGATCATAGACAACATTACCTCCAGGTTTACCAGGCTGGATTATCAACGGGCCGGCGTCAATGTCAGCGCTTCATTCGAGGCTGTTCAATAATCATTCACAATGTTTACTACGTGGCAGGCCATCAGGCCGGCAGTCTCGGTTCTGAAAGTGTTATGACCCAGCGAAACAGGGGTGAAGCCGGCAGCCAAAGCCGCAGATATTTCCGCCTCTGAAAAGTCACCCTCCGGACCAATTAAGATAGTTACCGGATGCCCCGGGGTCGCCAGGTCCTTCAAATGCCGGAGATCTTCTTTTACCACGGCAATGAATCTATTGTCTGTTGAATGAATATTTTTAATTAATTCGCTAAAGCGGATAAGCGGATTTATCTGCATGAGATATCCGCTTTTGGACTGTTTCATGGCGCTGATGGCTTTCTTTTCCAGCCTATCTGTCTTCAGTTTAGGTCGCTCACTGTGTTGTGTAAGGACAAAGGTGATCTCATCGATCCCCAGTTCCCCCAGTTTTTCCACCATCCATTCCATCCGGTCTGTGCTTTTGGTAGGTGCAATGGCCAGGTGAATCCTGAAAGGCTTTTGCGGAATGTTTTTCTGTTCAAGTATTTCCAGCTCGCATCGATCTTTGTCTACCAGCGATATCCTGGTGATAAAGTAGTTTCCGGCTCCGTCAAAAATGCCGATCTGATCTCCTTTTTTCCTGCGTAGCACCCTGATACAATGCCTGAATTCATCACCTTCCAGCACAGGCCGGTCGGAAATGTCCGGTAGATAGAAATCATCCATTAAGTTTCCAGGTCATCAAATAATTTGCGATAGATCTTTTTGATCATTTTGCCGATTTTTTTGTCTTCGACCAGTAATCCGTAAATGTTGGAGGTGAAAAGCCGTTCATTGTACTCCGAATCAAAAATATCTATGGTGATCTCAGCAACCACATCCTGGGCCAGCGGGCCTTCAGGACGTTGAAAGCCAATTGGAAGGGTATCTACCTGAAAATGATAGTCGAAATAGATATCTCCGTCTTTTTCTACACTATTCAGGTCAGCCTTTTGCATCCTTTCATGTAGTTTCTCCACCAAAAGCCTGGTTCTTAGACTGAAGTCATGTGCCACATCCCGTCCGTTTAGCTTGAATGAATTGATGTGATAGGTATCAAAAGGACTGAAATCAGTTTCAAAATAGTTGAAGCGGATCAGAGGCTCCTGTGCGAAACCAACAAATCCGAGCAGGAATAATATAAATGTATAGACAATCTTCATGAATTCTGATTTGGGCTCAATATAACAAAGTGTTAGTATATTCCTTTGATTTTCGATCATATGAGGACTTTGTCATTTGTCATTTTCATTCTTCTTTCTGTTTCCTGCATAGATTTCAGATACACCGGAAAGGAGATGACCGATTTCCTGGAAAAGCATGGTGAAAAACTACACGCTGATACCATTACCATCAACGATCAGAACATTCATTACGTATTTTCGGACCTGGGACGTGAAGTGCTGGTGGTATTTGTTCATGGTTCCCCGGGTTCATGGAATGCTTTCTCGGGATACCTTACCACAGACAGTCTGCTTCAAAAATATGACATGATATCCATCGACAGGCCCGGCTTTGGGTTCTCAGATTATGGACTGGCAGAACCCTCCATCAGAAACCAGGCATTCCTGATGAATGAGGTGTTGAAGACATTTGAGCACAGGGTCAAGATCCTTGTCGGGCACTCGCTGGGCGGGCCGGTGATCGCCCGAATGGCTATGGACAGTCCTCAGCTGGCACAGGGCCTGCTCTTTTTGGCACCATCCATCGACCCGGAGATGGAAAAGTATGAGTGGTACCGGACCTGGATCAAGACACGGCTCGGAGATCTGGTTACACCGACAGATTTCTGGGTGAGCAATGAAGAGATCATCGGATTGAAAAAGGAGCTGGAGGAGATGCTTCCGCTGTGGGGGAAAATCAACGTGCCCTGCATCGTGGTCCATGGCACAAAAGATGCTTTCGTACCGGTCGAAAATGCACGGTTTGCTCAGCGGATGATCAAGGATTCTCTGATTACTGTAAGGTACCTGGAAGGTGTCAGGCACTTCATCCCCTGGACCCATGCCACCGAGATTGTGAATGCCATCGACGATCTTGTGGCAGATACTTATTCCTCAGGATTGTGATTGATCACTTTTGTGAGCCTGCCTCTTGTATTGTAGTAATTCCAGCGGCCGGTCATCTTGCCGTCCACATATTTTCCCTGCGCTGCCAATGAACCGTTTTCATGATACTGCTTCCAGGTGCCGTCCCGTTCACCATTGGAATACGAGCCGGCTTCCCTGATCACACCATTGGGGAAGTAAGCATTGTATTCACCCTGCAAAAGGCCGTTGACATAGGTGTGGACAGTAGAAAGTCTCCCTTCTTCAGTATAGGTTAAAAGCGTTCCGTTTCCGTCTTTCAGGGTACCGGGGTCTTTCTGCTCACCTTTTATGGTATAAAATGGGGTCACATTCATGAGTTTGCCATTGACCCATTGCTGTTCCTGTTTCAGTTGTTCATTTTCATAAAAGAGCCCCCAAAGACCATCTTTTAGTCCGCTTTCAAAAGAGCCGATCATTTCGGCCTTGTCCGAGTCGTAGTAATAGATCCATTGACCATTGCGCTCGTCGTTCACAAACGGACCTTCTTCGTTCAGTGAGCCATATTCAGTGAAGTATTTCCAGATGCCGGTTTTCTGGTCATTTTCATACTCGCCGATAGCAAAGAGGTTCCCACTCGGATAGAAGTTGACCCATGTGCCGGTTTTCAGGCCAATTTCGTACTGGCCTTCCACACTGGTCTTACCATCCTCGAAATATTCCCGGTAAGGCCCATGTATCAGCCCGTTCTTATATTGAAATTCCTTTTCTTTTTCCTTGTTGGGATAATAGGTGATCCATTTGCCGGTTTCAACGCCATAGTTGTACTGTTCCTCGGCTTTGATCCGGTTGTAGCCATAATAATAAGTCCACTTGCCATGTGGCATGCCGTTTTGATACTTTTTAATGTAGCTGGGAGCGCCATCTGCATAATGCTCAATCCATGTACTGTCTTTTTTACCGTCTTTGTAATAGCCTTCCAGTGCCAGCACGCTGTTGTCGTAATATTCTTCATACCTGCCGTTGAGTATCCCATCTTTGTAGGTGGTGGTACTGATCAAAAGCCCGGTATTGTCGAAACGCTGCTGGATACCCTCCTTCTCGCCTTCACTGAAGTTGATGAGCTCTTTGACTTCGCCGTTGGAATAGTAGTAAACCCAAAGGCCTTCTTTTTTTCCATTTTTGATTTCACCTTTGATGGCTGTGCGGCCATTGTCAAACACCGCTTTGTATAACCCGTCTTTTACCGAATCTTTTTCAAAGACATAATCATTGGTGTCTAAATATTGTGCTGAAGTGAGGTGACCCCACCCAAATATCACGAAGAGTAATATGTGAACCCTAGTCATAATTATCCAAGCATATTTAAAAATCGCCTAAAGGTAGTTAACGTAAAATCGCCAAACTCATCCCATTTGTCAATGGATATTTTATTGCTGATCTTGATGAAATCATGAGTTTCTATTTGATTTTTGATGTTTTTTTCTTCTAATTCTTCAACGGGCAGGTAGTTAGATGGTTCAAAATGATATTCCCAGGGATCTTCATTGACGCAAAAGAAGATTCCTTTTTCCTTCTTAATCCGTTCCTGAATCTTGTCTCTATAAATAGATAACGTTTCTCCTGCAAGATGAAGGGTGCAGCTCATTTCATTGCCCCACCAAAGCATGGTACGATAGGCAAAAACCTCGGTTTTTGTGAATAATCTCGGGTAATCCAGCAAGAAGTAAGGAAGTGACTGATAATTTTCTCCTTTCGAGATCTTACCTGCGCGCAGGAATGTGCCCCGTGGGAAACGAAAACCCGAAGATTTGATCTCCTGGTGCAGCAAACGTTCGATTTCAGCCAGATGACGGATGACCTTTTCACTCACCTGCTGCTTCAGCATCAGAAAACGTCGATCTTTTAAAACATTGAGCTCTTCCTGGGTTGGATGATCCATACTACCACCGGATCAATGCCGAGGCCCAGGTAAACCCGCTACCAAAGGCGGCGAGACAAACAAGGTCACCCGGTTTGATCTTACCTTCAAGGTGGGCCTCACTCATTGCAAGGGGTATGGAAGCAGCAGTCGTATTCCCATACCTCATGATGTTATTATACACCTGGTCATCGCTCAGGCCCAGTTTCTTCTGAACAAACTGGCTGATCCTGAGATTGGCCTGATGAGGTATGAGCATGTCGATCTTTTCTTTTTCAATCTTATTTTTCTCAAGTGCTTCATGGATGACCTCCTGAAACCTGGTTACCGCATGTTTAAACACAAAATTCCCGTTCATGTAAGGATAGTAGCTGGTGTCCTCAGGGTCGGCTTCACTCATGATCCTGTCTACCCAGCGATTGGTTGCCGGCCCTATCAGCGCCAGCTCCCTGGCGTGCTTTCCTTCCGAATGAAGGTGTGTGCTGAGGATGCCTTTGCCTTTTTCTTCAGACCTTGAAAGGACCACAGCACCTGCACCGTCGCCAAATATGACGGTTACGCCCCGGCCCCGGGTTGTCTTTTCCAATCCTCCGGAATGGTACTCTGATCCGATGAGTAGGATATTTTTATACATGCCCGTTTTGATGAACTGATCGGCCACGGATAGTCCATAGACGAAGCCGGAACATTGGTTGCGCACATCCAATGCACCGATTTCACCGATCCCCAGCTGATCCTGCACCTGAACGCCCGGTCCGGGGAAGTAGTAGTCCGGGCTCAGGGTTGCAAAAATGATAAAGTCGATGTCTTCCGGCTCGAGTCCAGCATTTTTGATAGCGATGCGTGCGGCCTTGGTGCCCATGGTTGAAGGCATATCATCAGTGTCAGGATCAATCCACCTTCTTTCCTTGATCCCTGTTCGTTCCTGGATCCATTCGTCAGAAGTATCCATCATTTTTTCCAGGTCATGATTGGTGACTACGCGCTCCGGCACATAGTGGCCAATACCTGTGATTCGGGTGCTATACATGGTTGTTTATTTTAATTAAAGTTAATAAAGTGGGCAAACAATCCTCCAAAAATGTAAAAACGGCAGTCATTAAAGCAATGTTCAGAAATTTTGGATGAGGTATTAGTTAAATAAGGTATAATTTCCATGTTGATCTGATGGGACTGTTGCTTTGATCAGACCTTCGTGGTTGTTTTCCAGGTTGGAGATCAGAGGCGATACCGAATGGAATTTTAGCTTCTCAAAATGTGGATGCCTGATTTCATCCTGATGATCAATGATATTGGACTCCTGATCCAGCCAGATCTTTCTCTGTGGATCAGGGAGGATCAGAGGCATGTCATCCTGGTAAGATGCGATCTGATGGCTGGCTTCATGCGTAAGCATGATGAAATTGTTGGAGGGATTTCCTTCCAGATCCTCAAAGGACTCCCACAAGCCTGCGATGGCTAAAGGCAGCTTATTTGCATGATAAAAATAATACGGGACCCTCTTCGCCTTGCCAATTTGTTTCCAAAGGAAAAAACCATCGGCGAGGATCAGGCACCTGTTTTCCTTAAGACCTTTTTGATACATCTTTTTCTCAAAAGCATGACTGACCGGTAAATTGAAAAGTTTGGGACTGATACTCTTGTTGTTTGACCATTTGGAGATCAATCCCCAGGTCATGAGTTGGATCGTGTCCGGCTGGTTGCTCAAAAGCACCGGAAGCTCCTGAGTAGGGCCGGCGTTGTAGGTGGGCAGATATTCACCTGTTTCCTTTATACCTAATGACTTTTTAAGTGAATCAGGACTGCTATGTAAAGAATACCTGTCAACCATGGGCTGAAAGTTAATCAGCTGCGAAAAAAAATCAGTAATCCCTGCAAAATTTCAATGCTCTTTCCTCAGACCAGTAAAGTCCCTCCAGATTGAATGAAGAAAATCCGACATGTCCTCCGGTATTTGTAGTTTCAAAAAATACCTGTTCCAGGTGAGCAGTCAGCCGGTGATCGAGTGACTCTGCAGTGAGGAAAGGATCATTCAATGCATTGAGGATCAGCGTGGGGACTTTGATCCCTTCAAGGAAATTCCCCGATGAGCAGGCCTGATAATAGTCTTCGGCACCCTTGAAACCATGTAAGGGACCTGTATAATACTCATCAAAATCCCGCAGTGTCCTGATCTTTGCAAGGAGTGAAACATCAATTTTTTCCGGCATGATCGCGGCTTTTGCCCTGATCTTGGCACCCAGTAATCGCAGGAACCTGGATTCATAGATGTAGCAGTTGGGCCGGGCGAGATTATCGGACCCTGATGCAAGATCCAGGGGTGTGGAGATCACAACAGAACGCTTAATTTGTTCCGGCCGTGCCTTTTCTCCGAGATATTTCAATGTAAGATTTCCACCCAGACTGAATCCTACCAGTGTAATATCCTCATAATGATCTTTAAACCTGGAGACAATTGTCTCGAGATCATAGGTGGCTCCGCTGTGATAAAAGATGGGTTGTCTGTTCATCTCTTCCCCGCACCCACGGAAATTCCAGGCACATACATCGTAGTGGTCACTCAGAAAAGCTCTGACCATCCCCAAAACATATGGACGGGTGCTGTTCCCTTCCAGCCCGTGCTGAATAATGACCAGTTTTTTACTGTTATTCCTGTAAAAATCTAGGTCAAGGAAATCATTATCAGGCGTTTCGAGTTTTTCCTGTATCGGAACCGGCAATCCATTCACTTTTCGTAAAAGCGCAGGATAGATGGTTTCCAAATGCTGATTTGGAAAAATGATTGGACGTTTGTACGATAAATTATGTTTTGCAGGCATCTTAAACCGGAGCAATAGCCCCGAAACAAATGATTTAACAAATTAATCGAATCATAGATGTTACCAAAAAAGGTGCTTATGTTTAACTTTGAAAATATTCTAAACTGAAATAAAATTCCCCGATAATGGCTGAAGTTATAAAAATGCCCAAGATGAGTGATACCATGGAAGAAGGTGTGATCGCATCCTGGTTAAAAAAAGAAGGTGATGAGGTAAGCTCCGGTGACATACTTGCCGAAGTGGAGACTGATAAAGCAACGATGGAACTGGAATCTTATCAGGATGGCGTTTTGCTTCACATTGGTGTGAAGGAAAAGGAGACTGTGCCGGTGGATGGGGTGATCGCAATCATCGGGGAAAAAGGTGAAGACGTCAGTGACCTCATCAAAGAGATCGAAAGTGGAGGAGGAGGTAATGGTGAATCGAAAGAGAAGGATTCGGAAAGCAAAACCACAGATGAGAAGGGCAGTGATGAATCATCAGAAGACATAGATACTTCCGACATCAATGCTACGGTTGTGAAAATGCCTAAAATGAGTGATACCATGGAAGAAGGAGTGATCGCTCAATGGCTGAAAAAGGTAGGAGACAAAGTAGAGAGTGGCGATATTCTGGCCGAGGTCGAGACTGACAAAGCCACCATGGAGCTGGAAGCTTATGACGAGGGCGTATTGCTTTACACGGCTGTAGAGGATGGCGGTACAGTACCGGTCGATGGGGTGATTGCCGTGATCGGAGAAAAGGGGGCTGACTATGAAAAACTGATCAAAGCCGAAAAGGCCGGGTCAAAACCAGAGAAGAAAGAAGAAAAAGAAGAAAAGAAAGAAGAGCCAAAATCCTCGCAGTCAGCTGCATCGAGTGCGCCGCAGGCCACTCCTCAGAAAGCTGCAGCCTCTTCATCGGACAATGGCAGGATCAAAGCTTCTCCACTGGCCAAAAAGCTGGCGGATGAGAAAGGAATAGATATTTCGCAGGTGAATGGCTCCGGGGACGGAGGCAGGATCGTCAAGCGAGACATAGAAGATTTCAAGCCATCACAGGCTCCGGCAGCTAAAAGTGAGAAGAAAGAGGAAGGTCAAACCATCAGTTTACCCAGGGTTGTGGGAGAGGAAAGTTCAGAGGAGGTTGCCGTTACCCAGATGCGCAAGACCATCGCCAGAAGGCTGGGTGAGAGCAAATTCACTGCACCTCACTTCTACCTTACCATGGAGATCAACATGGACAAGGCGATCGAGGCTAGAAAAAGTATGAATGAGATCTCACCGGTGAAGATATCTTTCAATGACATTGTAATGAAAGCCTGTGCTGCCGCTCTCAGACAGCATCCGGATGTGAATGTCACCTGGGCAGGAGACAAGATGATCAAGCATCATCATATCCACCTTGGATTTGCCATGGCTTTGCCGGAAGGATTGATCGTACCCGTGATCAAATTTGCCGATAACAAGACGCTGTCTCACATGTCTGCAGAAGTAAAGGAGCTGGCGGAGAAAGCCAAGAATAAGAAACTTCAGCCGGAAGAATATTCCGGAAATACTTTCAGCGTGTCTAACCTGGGCATGTTTGGGATCGATGAGTTTACTGCCATCATCAACCCGCCTGATTCGTGTATCCTTGCCGTGGGCGGTATAAAAGAAACGGTTGTGGTGAAAAATGGCGAGATGAAACCCGGCAATGTGATGAAGGTGACTCTTTCCTGCGACCACAGGGCGGTGGATGGTGCTGTAGGAGCCGCTTTCCTTCAGACACTCAAAGGATTCCTTGAAGACCCGGTTAGGATCCTGATATAACATTTTGTCTGATAGATCGTCAGCAACTTAAGATGAGTAAACAAACAATTCACTCCACGACCGTCTTGGCCGTGAAGCATAATGGAAAAGTGGCCATCGGTGCCGATGGACAAGCCACCTTTGGCAATACCGTAGCTAAAAGCAATGTCAAAAAGATCAGAAAACTGCAGGATGGTAAGATCGTGACTGGTTTTGCAGGATCTACTGCGGATGCTTTCACCCTGCTGGAACGGTTTGATGAAAAGCTTGGCGCATACTCCGGCAATCTCAAAAGAGCGGCGGTCGAACTGGCCAAAGACTGGCGGACTGACCGGTATCTTCGTCGCCTGGAAGCCATGATGATCGTTGCCGACAAGCAGGAGATCCTTATCATCTCGGGAACTGGAGACGTGCTAGAGCCTGATAATGAGATCGCCGCGATCGGATCAGGCAGCATGTATGCACAGGCTGCTGCAACTGCTTTGAAGAAACATGCTTCGGACCTCAGTGCTAAGGATATAGTGACCGAGGGGTTAAATATCGCTGCCGATATCTGCATCTATACCAACCATAACCTCGTGGTGGAAACTCTCTAGTCCAGGTGCTCGTAGTCGGCAAGGATTGTATATAAAAACTTCACATCCGGAAAGTCGGATTGAACGTGTAGGGTTTCCTTAACTTTTTGGGCGAGTGCGGCAACAGCCGAATCGTTGAATCCGTCGGGGCCCACCTTGATGGTCTCACGGATAAGCTCTATCTGCTTATCTGACAGGCGTTTTACCTGGGGAAATTGAATAGCGTAGTTTTCGTCCCTTTTAAGAGTCTCGATAGAACCAATACTTGTAGATTTACGCAATCTGATTACGGTGGTTCCCGCCGCCAGATCTCCTAACCGCTGGCCGTTTTTGGTTACGATAATGGAAAGCATGGCTACTGCACCATAGAACGTAATGTCTACAGGTCGAAAGATCCACCTCAGGAGATAATTTCCAATCGAGGGAGCCCCTCCGTTAAGCTTGACTACCTTTATTTCCCTGGCTAATTTGCCAGGAGATTGTCCATGCATGAAGGTCTCAAACGCTAACGAATAGAACAATACCGGGGACAGGAATACCAGGAATGCCGTACCGTCATTAAGTTCAAGACTTCCTAATATAAATGCGATGAAGATAGCATAACTACCAATGATGAGCATGTCAATAAGGAAAGCCAGAATACGGTCTCCAAGACTGGCCAATTCCAGCTGAATTTCAACATTCTGATTGGTAATAAATTTGGTCATAACTCCATCTCTTACTATTTTGATACAATCTTAAGTAAAAATTATGCGGCAGGGGCTTTTTGTCAAAATTAACGAGCAAAAGTGGAAGGAATTTGAAGAGAAATTGTCGGGAGGTTATTCAGCTACAGCGGATGAGATTTCTTTAATCTACGTACACCTTACGGAGGATTTGGCCTATGCTCAGGCCAACTATCCCAACTCGGAACTTTTTCGTTACCTCAATGAACTTACGATCAAGGTTCACAGCCTCATCTATCGAAATAAGCCTGAAAAGAGTAGCCGCTTTTGGCGGTTTTGGCGCTATGAAGTCCCGGCCGAGTTGAACGGAGCCTATCGGTATCTGGGTTATGCATTTCTGGTGTTTCTGGTGGGAGTTCTGATCGGAGTCCTTTCTGCAGCCAATGATGAGACTTTTGTCCGGCTCATTTTAGGGGACGCATATGTGAATATGACATTGGAGAACATCCAAAATGGAGATCCCATGGCGGTATATAAGGGCATGACCGAAGGGAATATGTTTTTCATGATCACCATTAATAACATCCGGGTGTCACTCCTGGCTTTTGCGGCCGGAATTCTGTTTTCGGTAGGTACCGGATACATTCTTTTCCAAAACGGGATCATGCTTGGTGCTTTTCACTATCTCTTTATAGAAAATGGCTTGTTTGATGATACGCTGCTCACGGTTTGGGTACATGGAACCCTGGAAATTACCGCAATCATCATAGCCGGGGCTGCAGGGTTCGTAATGGGCAACAGCCTACTCTTTCCAGGGACCTACCCCCGGGCGGTTTCTTTCAGGCGTGGGGCCAGAAAAGGACTGAAGATCGTGATCAGTCTGATCCCATTTTTTATTGCAGCAGGCTTCCTGGAATCATTCGTCACCAGGCATACCGAATGGCCGCTGGTACTGAAGCTTCTTATCATTATAATGTCTTTATTTGTTGTGACGACTTATTTAATTATCCTTCCTTATCTAAGTAACTATGAGCGAATCAAAAATTAAACTGTACAAAACCCGCGATTTTGGCGCTAAAATAAATAGCACCATAGAGTATATCCGGTACAATTTTCTTCCCCTGGTCAAACTGGTTCTGCTCGTCGCGGTTCCTATAGGCTTACTGATTTCCATCGTTTTTAAGAATTTATTCGGAACCATTGCTTCTTTTTCAGCAAACCCTGAAATGAACGAAGCCGAAGCCCTGGGCAGAATGAGCTCTCTGGGAGGAAACTACCTGTTGTTGATGCTTTTTGGCATGTTGACCTATGCATTTTTGATGGCTACTGTCTACACTTACCTTAAGATGAGGGATTCGCTGGAGAAACCTCCGGATGTAATGGATGTATTTCGGCGGGCACTACCCAGGGTTCCCGGGCTCCTACTGTTAATGGTGCTGGTAGTCATCGTTTCTTTTGCAGGTCTTTTAGTATTTGTCCTTCCGGGCATTTACCTGGCTATCGCTCTGAGTATCGCTTTTCCCATATTCCTGTTCGAAGACGTTGGGGTCGGAACGGCTTTCAGTAAGGCCTTCAAATTGATCAGGGGAAAATGGTGGAGCACGTTCGGGTTGCTTATAGTAACCAGCTTGATGGCTGGCGTTTTAAGCTATGTTTTTGCCATTCCCATGTATGCGGTCATGTTTGGTAAAATGTTCAGTGCCGCCTCGGAGGCAAATCCGGATCCAGCTCAAATGATGGAGGTGTTTTCCAGTTGGTATATGACCATAAGCATGAGTGTAATGATGATTGGGAGCTATCTCACATACCTCGTTCCCATGATAGCCCTTGGATTTCAGTATTTTAATCTTTCAGAAAGAAAAGAAGGCACTGGTATTAAGGCGGAGATCGCAGATTTTGAAAAACTGGATTAGTTATTTTGTGTTAGGGATTGCCCTTTGCTTTGGGCTTCGGGGAGACCAGATCCGGGATCGATCCTTCAATCAGGAGGTTTTGGAGGAAATGAGATCTGACCCGGATTTTAATTATTCAGAATCAGGGGCTGAGTCAGGCTCCTTGTTTTCTCTTTTGATAGCCTATGTTTTTGATCGGGTCCTTTCTTTTTTTGAAAGCAGTGGTATGGGCTGGATGGCCCCGTGGATCTTCAGGCTGTTGATAGCAGCAGTGCTTATCACCCTGATTTATTACCTGATACGAGGCAGGTATGGTCCGTTGTTTTTTCGGGAAGCTTCACCAGGGTCTCCCGGCTTTGTTTCCAATATGACCCAAAAGGAGGACTATTCAAAGCTGCTACATCAGTCTGTATCCAATAATGACTATAAACTGGCTATAAGGTACTTATTTCTGCAGTCCCTGCAATCCCTCGATAGCAAGGGCCATTTGAGCATTGCCTCGTGGAAGGCTCCTTATGATTACCTGAATGAACTTTCTGAAAAGGATCGTCCGGCTTTCAGGCAATTGACCGACATATTTGAGATGACCTGGTATGGCGGGTACCAGGCTGACGAGGAAGCCTATCAAAAGGGACTTCAGGTAACCAGAAGCTTGCAAGGGCATGAATAAGGAACGCGTGTTGTATGGGATTCTGGCCGTGACATTCGTCACTTATGTAGTACTCGAACAATACCGGCCAAAGCCCCTGGACTGGACCCCAACTTTTTCGCACCTGGACAAAAATCCTTTTGGGGCATATGTTTTATACGATCGACTGGGTGACTTTTTTCAGGGAGGGAAGGAGGTAGCGTTCCAAACTTTTTATGAGCAGGAAAACGGAGAAGGGCAGCTGATTGTGCTGGCCAGCCAGTTTGACCCTTCCGATGCAGACATCAAATCCCTGTTTCATATCCTGGAGCAGGGGAGGGATGTACTCATTGGCGCTGAATATTTCAGTAGCCAATTTCAGGATACAATGGGTATTGAGGATGTCACAATAAAAGTCCCGGACATTGAATACATCCTTGCCCAGGATTCATTATCTGTTCGGTTTAATGATGAGCAACTCTATTATCCATTTACCGTTTTGAAAACTCACTTTCAGCTGGATAAAGACTCCGTCTGGACCACCCATGCTCAGACGGACCAACCGGTGGTGATCAGCAAAGAGATTGGTAAAGGGCGTCTGGTGCTGACATCGGTACCACTTGCTCTAACCAATTTTGGAATTCTTCATCATGGCAATCACTCTTTTACCGAACACCTTTTAGGATTGCTGGCTGATGGCCATGCTGTTTACAACCGGTACTACCAGTCAGGGAGGGGGGAGTCCAGCACTCCGCTTAGGTACCTGCTTTCTCAGCCTTCCTTGAGGTGGGCCGTTTTTCTATCCCTGTTTGGAGTGGTTTTGTTATTGGTGGTGGAAAGTCAGCGAAGGCAAAGGTCTATCCCACTATTGGAGCCCAGGCATAATAGCACGGTCCAATTTATCAAGACCATTGGTGGGTTGTATTACCGTGAATCCAATCATCAGGCGGTAGCTATGAAGCTTATTCAATATTTCCTGAAAAACCTGAAGGACCGGTACCACCTCCTGGAAGCAGATACGGAGGCTGGTTATCGGTTACTGGCGGCAAAAACCGGGTTGAAGGTCAGTCAGGTAATAGAGACATTTGATTTGATCCGTTCTATCCGAAACCGAAAAAAAATAACAGAAGAGGAGCTAAAGTCCTTGAGTGCAAAGATCAATTTATATCAATAAACAACCTATGGCAGATTTTGAAAACCGGATCGATTTAAATGATTTCTCAACAAAAGTCACGAAATTAAAAGTGGAGGCCAGAAAAGCGCTGGTAGGTCAGGACCACATGCTGGATCTTTTGCTGACAGCTCTTTTTGCGGGTGGGCATGTGCTCATTGAAGGTGTGCCTGGAGTGGCCAAGACCCTGACGGCACGCCTAATGGCCAACATGACTGAGGCGGAATTTAAGCGCATTCAGTTTACCCCCGATCTGATGCCTTCTGATATCCTTGGGACCTCGGTATTCAATCCCAAAACAACGTCTTTCGAGTTCAAGTCTGGTCCTATATTTTCTAATCTGGTTCTGATTGATGAAATTAATCGTGCGCCCTCAAAGACCCAATCGGCTTTGTTTGAAGTCATGGAAGAGCGTCAGATCACGAATGATGGTAAGGTCTATCCCATGGAAAATTTGTTCATGGTCTTGGCTACTCAAAATCCTATTGAGCAGGAGGGAACCTACCGGCTTCCGGAAGCTCAACTCGACCGGTTTATTTTTAAGGTCAATGCAGGATACCCCACGCTGGAGGAAGAGCAGCAAATCCTGGCTCTCCAGAACGAAACGGCTGGCTTCAAGCAGCTGGATTTTATCAGAAAAGTGATTAGTAAAAAGGAAGTCGTGGAGCTTAGAAAAAGCCTTCAGAGCATTCTGGCCAAAGAAAGCTTGCTTAAATACATCGCGGAGCTAATTGCTCAAACTCGAAATCATCCCTCGCTTTACCTGGGGGCTTCTCCCCGGGCTTCTATTGATTTGTTAAACGGCTCCAAAGCTTACGCAGCGATGCAGGGCAGGGATTTTGTTACGCCAGATGACATTCAGCACCTGCTTCGTCCGGTGGTAGAGCACCGTATTCAACTCAGCCCGGAGGCAGAGCTTCAGGGCATTACAATCGGCGAGGTCACCCGGGAAATCATTCAACAGGTACAGGTTCCCAACTAACTGGTGTGAGAATCTTTTTTACCAAACGGTTTTATGGATTCCTGGTGTTGCTGATCGTAGCGTTTTTGATTGGCTACTATTTCACCTTTGTTTTTTTATTCGCAAAGTTGGGAGTCGGATTGATGGCGGGGTTCCTGCTTTTTGAAATAACCATACTCTTTGCAACAAAGGGAAATTTGGCAGCGGAACGTACCTGCAGCGGTCGGTTTTCCAACGGAGATGAAAATGAAGTTCACATCCGGATACAAAACCGATTTGGTTTTAAGGTCGAATTGCAGGTTTTTGATGAATTACCATATCTTTTTCAAAGACGGGATTTGTTTTTTCGTTTGTCCATGCCTGCCAATAGTGAGCGGCAGATCACTTATTCCCTCAGGCCCACCATGAGGGGAAGTTACTCGTTTGGACATGTCATTTTGCTGGTTAGTACCCCACTGGGTCTGGTCCGGAGAAAGCTAAAGAGTGGCGAAGAAAAGGAAGTAAGGGTTTATCCATCCTTCATCAGGATTCATAAGTATGAATTGATGGCCATCTCTCAAAACCTAACCCTCCAGGGACAAAAGCAGGTGAGGCGGGTTGGAACCAGTAAGGAGTTTGACACCATCAAAGATTACGTTTGGGGAGATGACCCACGGAACATCAACTGGTCAGCGACTGCCAGGCGGGGACATTTGATGACCAATCACTACATCGATGAAAGGGCGCAGCATATTATTTGTGTACTCGATAAAAGTCGCTCTATGAAAATGCCTTTTGAGGGACTAACCTTGCTGGATTATGCGATAAATGCCTCGCTGGTGATTTCGGATGTTTCCCTGAAAAAAGGAGATCGTGCAGGGTTGCTGTCTTTTGAAAACAAGGTGGATTCTTTTGTTCAACCTGGAAATAAAAACACCCAGTTGTACCAGATCATGGAAGCGCTGTATAACCAGGATACATCTTTTCGTGAACCGGATTTTGCATCCCTGTTTGCTTTTTGTAATAAGAACATCCGCCAGAGAAGTTTGTTGCTGATCTTCACCAATTTTGAATCGATACACAGCTTAAGAAGACAAATGAGCTTTCTTAAGATGCTGAACCGCAAACACCTGGTAGTATTGGTTTATTTTAGAAATACAGAGGTGGACTTTCTTCTTAAAGAAGAAGCTTCCACCACCCGCAAGATCTACAATCAGGCCATAGGCTATCAGATGCTGGAGGAAAAATTATTGATCAGGGATGAACTCCACCGGAATAACATCCTTTCACTCTATACCACCCCCCGGAATCTGAGCGTTGATGTGATTAACAAATACATCGAGATCAAAACCAAACGGATGATCTGACTTGGCTTGCTGCTGCTGACTTAAAATGCAACCTTTCGCGCCTAAATTGCAGCCTCATTGCTACCGGTCTGCAGGGACCATGTTTTCGGTGATCAGCTCACCTTTGGGATCCAGGTCTACCACGTCATAGCCAAGTTTCTCAAGCTTCGGTCGGTTTGAGGCTGCATCACCTACCACCAGTATATACATGTTGTCCGGATCAAGGTATTTATCAGCCAATCTGTTTATCTCTTCCTTTGAGATATTCTTAATGATCTCTGTTTGCTCATCTACAAAGCTCTTATCGAGGTCATAGGTAACAATACGTCTAAGAAATCCCGCTTTTTGTCCGGGAGTCTCATAGCTTCTGGCATCCCTTTGCCCGATAGAGCGACGCATAAATTCCAGCTCTTCATCCAAAATCCCGTCTTCCTTGTAGTTTTTGATCTCTTTCACAAATTCAACCACCGCACTGTCAGTAGCCGTAGCCAATACGCCGGCATATGCCTGGTAGGGTCCGGGGTCTTTGGTAGAACTAAAATAGCTACCTGCACCGTATGTCCAG
The DNA here is from genome assembly GCA_965243485.1 of Cyclobacteriaceae bacterium. Classification (GTDB taxonomy): domain Bacteria; phylum Bacteroidota; class Bacteroidia; order Cytophagales; family Cyclobacteriaceae; genus UBA7330. Next base: position 2,142,926 of record CBDEVP010000001.1, read on the forward strand.
CCCTTGTCCTCACGCAGATTGATATTGATCCTGCTGTTGAAAGCACCTCCCAGGGTGTAATTCATTAAATATGATTTAAAATAGTCACCTGTAGCATCATATTTCAAATTGGTCATGTAGCCGATCCGGATCTGAGATTGCGGGGCCTGAGGCTTGTCCACCAGATAGATCTTCGTCTGATCCCCGGGTTTTGGATTGGGCAGCTCAGGCACTTTCACATTTTTACTTGGCCATTTCTTTAAGAAGTCCAGTTTTGAAAGGATATCCTTCCTGTCTATGTCTCCCACAATGACCAGCTCTCCCAGATTAGGAGAATAGTATTTCTGATAGAATGACCTTACATCTTCAATCGTAATGTTGCTTACCGTTTCTTCGATCCCTGACGTTGGAACTGAAAAAATATGCTCATCTCCATAAAGCAACCTGTCAAAAACCTGGTTGGCAATGGCTGAAGGATCTTTCTGGCTGGCAATGATACTTTCCATTTGCTGCTTGATGATCCTGTCAAAATCTTCCTGCTTAAATCCCGGTCTCAGAAGCTTTTCCTCCAGCAGTTCAAGTGTTCGATCGATGTTTTTGGTAAGGGTATTTACACTTACAGTCGTTCCATTTTGGCTTGCTGAAATACTGATACTGCTGCCGATCTTGCGTAGCTCCTCCTGTATGGCCTCGGCAGAATAATTTTCTGTGGATTCATTCATCATGCTGGCAGTGACGGCAGCGAGACCGCTCTTGGTCGGCTCAACCGCATCAAATTTATGACCACCTTCGAGGGTAAGCTGAATGGCAACTGTTGGAATTTCACTGCTTTTGGTACCAATCACTTCGATGCCGTTCTTGAATTCTGTCTCCCAAAAATCAGGAACATTGACCAGTGGACTGGGACCCGGAGTAGGTTTTACACTGCGGTCAAAAGGTTCATTGGTAGGTTTGTTGTATGTGAGTCCAGTGTAATCTGTTTGAGGAAAGGGGTTCTCTCCACTGGTTTGCTTCTCAAAATTATCCGGTTGAGCGGGGGCCGTCTCAGCATCAGGCAGATAGCTAAGGATCACACCCGGCTGCTTGTAAATGTATTTGTTGAATACCCGCATCACATCTTCGGCAGTAATATCCAGGTACCTTTGGAGATCTTTTCCTACCAGGTTAGGATCTCCAAATTGAAATTGATACCTCGCCAATTCAGATACTTTCCCACTGACGCTGGCAAGTCCATTGATAAAATCGGATTCCCTACCGGCCTTGAATTTGGTCAGGTCATCCTCGCTCACTCCATTCTGAGCAAACTCATCCAGGATCTGCCTCACTTCCGTTTCAAATCCTGACAAAGTCTGTCCGGGATAAGGCAACACAAACATGGTGAACTCCCCTGAATGCTCTGCAGCTGGATGAAATACTGAAGCCTGAATAGCCTTTTGTGTCAAAACAAACTTTTTGAAGAAATAGGAACTCTGGCCGGTCCCCAGGATTTCCGAGAGGCAATCCAATGCCGCTTCATCAGGATGCATATTGGGTATGGTAGGATAGGTAAACATCAAGGCAGGGAAGCGAATATTGTTATCTATATGTGAGATGTATCGATCGGATTCAATGGTTGCCGGATCAAGATCCAGTTTTTCCACCTCAGGCCCACGGGGAATACTTCCAAAATACTTTTCAACCAGGGGGATGACTTTTTCCGGATCCACATCGCCACCGATCGTCAGCGCTGCATTGTTAGGGCCATACCAGCGAAGGAAAAAATTCTTCAGGTCATTCAGGTCCGCCCGGTCCAGATCCTCGAGTAGTCCTATTGTGCTCCATGAATAGGGATGGCCATATGGATACAAAGCAGCAATGGTCTTTTCATTCCACATCCCATAAGGAGCATTCAAATAATTCTGTCCCTTCTCATTTTTTACGGTTGCCCGTTGAATTTCAAATTTCTTCTGGGTCACGGCATCGAGGAAAAAGCCCATGCGGTCAGCTTCCAGCCAAAGCATTGTCTCCAGCTGATTGCTGGGCACCGTTTCATAATAATTGGTACGGTCACGGTTGGTGGAGCCATTTAAGGTACCTCCCGATTCACTCACGATCTTAAAGTGCTCCTCGTCGGCCACATGATCCGATCCCTGAAACATCATGTGCTCAAAAAAATGAGCAAAGCCTGATTTATTAAGCTCCTCTCTGGCCGACCCCACGTGATAGGTCACATCCACATGAACGAGAGGGTCCGAGTGATCTTCATGGATGATCAGTGTAAGTCCATTATCGAGGACGTATTTTTCATAGGGGATCACCAACCCGTCTCCATCGTCAGTGACTTTCTCGATGAGTTTGGTTTGGGACTGCGCGTTAAAAGCAAAGAACGTAATCAGGATTAGTATCGTGTTTTTCATGGTTCGATATTTTTGGCCGTTTAAGGGTTGATCAAAATTATTCATTTCGGCAGTCTGATAGTAACGTATGATTGAGATTTACAGTTTTGGCCGCAGACTTGCATCAATGGTTTTTATCAGCGTTGAAAGGCATGCTATCTTTTAGAGATCTTATTCAGTGAGATGGATCGTTGCCGGGTGCTTTTGAAACGATCGATGTTTTGATTTCTCTTTTTCAGATGTTTCTGACTTATACCGCTGTTCACCCGTTTGCGCCAAAGATTGAAGCTGCTCCTTTTCAATTGACGCCGCATCACTTGTATCACCTGACCTTCGTTGAGTCCAAACTGGAATTCAATGGCTTCAAATGGGGTTCGATCCTCCCAGGCCATTTGTATGATTCTGTCTACTTCTTCACCTTTTAGCATCACCAGTGAAACCAGCCCTTCAGCCTTTTGTTTGCTTTGCGGATCAGAGATTTTCACTGATCCACAGGTAATCCATACACCACATAGCCTTTGGGCAATGCATTTGGCCTTACCGAGTGATCATAGCTGTCGTAGGCGAAATCCGTTGTTGCATTGACAACCAGATAATCTCGTCCATCAATCGAAAACATACCGGGCGGACCCTCCGACTCATGGCTGAGTGTAGTTTCCCACAGAACTTTTCCCGTCTCAGCATCAAGTGCATGTAGCTGACCACCTTTTCCCGTTGCAAATACGATCCCGGTAGAAGTAACGACCATGCCCTTCCGCGCCACGCCACCCGGAGCGCCAAAGGTTTTGTCTCCCCGTGCATAAACCGAATCCAACCCCACAGGCTGTTTCCACTTAATAATGCCCTCATTCAGGTCATAAGCCACAATGTAGGACCATGGCGGTCCCAGCAAAGCTGGCCATTCGGTTCCGTAATCAGTCCGATACCGATTTTCGGGATGCTCCACACCAACCGGGTAATCGGAAAGGGCAGCAACATAGGATTCATCCGGCAGCATTTCAATGCCTCCGGAATCCACCACCGGTCCCTGTACTGGTCCTGATTGCCGTATCTGCTGACGAAAACGAAAGTTCAGGCTCTCAGGATTTCCTCCCAAAAACAGATAGAGATCTCTGAGGGTTTCATCAGTCAGGTGAACGAATCCGGGCATTCTTCCCCGTCCATTCTTCACTACCTCTTCAAACTGAAAGTAGTAAAGCTGTTGACCAATATTTTTTAACGGAGGGCCTAATCCCCCTTCCATGCTGGCGCCGTGGCAGGTCTGACAGTTTGTTTCATAGATGGATTTCACCTGCGCCACCTGGCTCGATGGCATATTGAGGGTGGGAGGCTCCACCTTTTCCAGTTGATAGATGCCTGCATGTTCACCTGACATGATATACATGATCCCATTTGAAGGGTCCGATCCTGTATTACCAAAGTTTGTACCCCCCAGCGATCCGGGCATGATGATGGTTTCATACTGATCTGATGGAGGCACATAAAGGCCGGATTTACCCTTATCAAGTCTTTCTTGCCACAGGAGTTTTATGCTATCGGAGAAGTAAGGATTAAGTGTTTCAATGGTCACTTCATGCCGGGTAAAAGGGGGCAGCGAAGGTATGGGTTGGGTTGGTGAAGCTTTTTCACCAGGCATGCTACTTGCCGGGAATGCCTTTTCTTCAATGGGAAAGATCGGCTCCCCTGTTTCCCTGTCAAAGACAAAGACAAAGCCATGCTTGGTCGCAAGAGAAACAGCGTCAATCTCCTTTCCCTCCCGTGTGATGGTGATCAGCTGTGGGGCCGACGCAGGGTCATAATCCCAGAGATCATGATGTACCGTCTGGTAGTGCCAAAGACGTTCACCGGTTCTGGCATTCAAGGCCACGAGGCAATTTCCAAAAAGGTTATTGCCCTCACGATCCGCCCCATAGAAATCATAGGTTGGAGAGCCCACTGGCAGGAATACAATTCCTCGTTCCACATCTACTGACATTTCACTCCATACGTTGGTGCCTCCTACATACTTGTGAGCATCTTTAGGCCATGTCTCATATCCGTATTCTCCCGGTTTCGGAATGGTGCGAAAAATCCAAACCAAATCACCTGTAACGACATGGTAAGCCCTGACGTAACCCGGTGGCGAAAAATAACCCTCCCCGGGAGAGGAGCCCATGATCACCAGATCCTCAAAAATAACTCCTGGCATCATAGGTTGTACCCTCCGGACTGCAGTAGGATCCCGGTCAAGATGTTCCCTGAGGTCTACGTAGCCATTGGTGCCAAAACTTTCAATTGATTTTCCTGTCACTGCATCAATGGCCTGTAAAGAATTCCCCAGGGTGAAGATGATCCTTTTGTTAGTCCCTTCTTTGCTTTCCCAGTAGTTAAATCCTCTTCTGCCAATTCTCCTCAAACCGGTATGGATCCAAATCTCTTTACCTGTTTTGGCATTCAGGGCAACGAGGGAATGATTTTTAGCCATGACGTACATGACAGTATCTACAATGAGGGGATTGATCTGATAAGAATTATCATCGTCTGTGGGATAGAACCAGGCTACCTCTAACTGACTTACATTGGTTTGATTGATTTCACTGGACTTAAAATACCTGGATTGATCAGGGTTGCCACCATAATGGTCCCATGATCTGTTATTTCCGGAAGGATCAACACTACAGCTTGTTAAGCAGACCAACAGTGCTACAAGGTTCAACTTAATCCCGTAAAGGATCACTTTCTTTAGTTTCATGCTATGTATGCTAACAAATTATTGGTCCGGTCTTTTAAATCAACGTTCATGATACGTGACTTAAGGACCCAATGAGGAAAATTAATGTTTAAAAACTGTTGTACAAACCAGGTCGGGAAGGATATACTTCAATTTCAGCATTTCCCTGGTCCTCAAACACCATAATCCCGCTCAACTTTTGCGATCCGGATGCGAAAGGAGCTATACCATATTTCTCTGCCCTTTTCCCGGGCGACTTTATGCTCCATATTTTCTTTCCATCTCCTGATGGACTCCAGGTCCTTCCAATAGGAGACAGAAATTCCAAGCTCATTCCTCGCGGATTCAAAACCAAGGTAACCATGCTGTTCTCTGGCCAGTTCTTCCATCCTTAGAGCCATTTGGTGATAGCCATGATCTCCTTCGGTCCTTACTGAAGTAAAAATGACCGCATAATAGGGAGGATCGGGGGTTTGTGCGATCATGTAAGATCTTTTGGTTTGATGAAATCCATCAGTTTCCCCTTTTTATTTCCCAGTTCACTCCATCCGGCGGTCTCAAAATGCAGCCGGACCACGCCGCAAGTAGAGATATTTTCAATATAGGAATCACACAGCCGGTTTGACAATTCTGTGAGTCCGGGGTTATGCCCGATCACCGCAATAGATTGATAGCTTTTCATCTCTGAAAGCACTTCGATAAAAGTAGTTGGAGACCCATGATAGAACCGGGGTTCAAGGACAAGCTTTTCTTCCGGATAGCTCCATTGATCGGCTAAAAAAAGTGCTGTGTAGAACGCGCGACTGGCCGGGCTTGAGATCATTAGTTCGGGAGACTTAAAATTACTTCCGAGGTAATCTCCCATCTTATTCACGTCCCTTCTGCCTCGTTCACCCAGAGGCCGCTCAAAATCTCTCAGATCAAAAGACCAGGAAGATTTAGCATGACGAATGATGAAAAGTGTTAGCATACTTGCCGTAAGTTCGCACTAATCCGGCAAATAAAAATCAAATACTACCTCTTTCATACACTTAAAGTGACCTTTCGGACATTTTTTGAATCCGAGCTTTGAGCAGGGCCTGCACCCGATCTTATTGTTTTCAAATACGGTAAACTTTGTTCGATAAGGGTACATCCCGAACGCAGGGATGGTATTTCCCCAGATACTAAAGATCTGCTTCTTAAAGGCTGCTGCCACGTGCATCATGCCCGTATCGTGGGTAAAAACCCAACGGGCCTGCCGGATGATGGAGGCAGATTGATTGATACTGAACTTTCCACAGCCATTGTAGATCTGGCTTTTCTTACCCAGTTCACCCAGTTTTTCTTCCCAGGCTTCAGATCCCTCGTGCCTTTTGAAAAATGCTTCGATCTTTTGAGCATTTCCAAGGTCCTCTTTTCCACCGAGTAGTATGATCGGCTTATTGATCCGGTCACATAGTTCGATCATTCTTTCTACCGGTAGTTGTTTAGTGGCAAATTTTCCACCAATGGCAAACACAGCATATTCATTCCTGTGTGTCTCAGGCAGCCAGTCAGGTTCCACTTCATCTTTTTCGGGAATGAAATAGTCGAGTCCGAGGTTATCCATTTTTACCCCGAGTGCTTGTACTGTGTCCATGTACCGGTCCACAATGTGCCGGTTGGGAAGGCGGTTCCACTTGAAATTGACCATCAGCCATTTGGCAATGTTGATCTTTCTGAAGGTGTAGGCTTTCACCCCCAGTGACCATTTGATCCTTTTTGTACGCAGATTGTTGTGGAGATCGATGATCACATCGAAACGTTCTTTCTTCAGCTGACCGATCAGGTCAACCAGGCTATTTTCCAGGAAATGGAGCTGATCAATGTAAGGATTTGCTTGCAGGATAGACTGGTAAGCTATTTTTGTGGCATAATGGATCTCAGCGTTTTCCACCTGAGTTTTTAAGGTTCTGATCACAGGGGTGGTGAGTACAATGTCACCAATTGACGAAAAACGAAGGATAAGTATTTTCATTTACAAAGATCTGTACTGGCGCGTCATGGTGGCGTGTTACCATATTCAGCCACTTTTAAAATTAGGTAAACAACATTAATCATTACCTTTATGTTATAAGTAAAAGTATTGACAATGAACTATTGGCTGATAAAATCAGAACCCGGAACTTATGCATGGTCAGACCTTGAAGCTGACAAACGAACACTTTGGGATGGAGTAAGGAATTATCAGGCCAGAAATAACCTGAAGGCCATGGAGGTCGGGGATTTGTGTTTGTACTATCACAGTGTGAATGAAAAGCAGGTGGTTGGTGTTGCAAGAGTAGTAAAAGCTCATTATCCTGATCCAACGGCTAAAGAGGGTGATTGGGTAGTGGTGGATGTGGTTCCTGAGCTGAAATTGAAAAAAGCCGTGACACTACAAGAGGTCAAAGCAGAAGAACGACTTGCCAATATGGTGCTAGTGAGGAATTCCAGGCTATCAGTGCAACCTGTGAAAAAGGAGGAATATGACATCATCCTCGAAATGAGCGAAAGATCCTGACATGATACGCAGACTGATCATATGGTTTTTGTTTAGCATTCCGGTTGCGCTGATGGCTCAAAAGAAGTTGCCTGAGCAGAGTAATTACATCAGCCAGCCAAACAGACTCGAGTTTGATATTCAGGATTCAGACGTGGACTTTACAGTGATTGGTGGAGATGAAAAGGGCCTACTGGTAGTCGTCGAGACCTATGAGCGAGTCGGACAGGGATATAAATGGATACTGAACATGGTAGATACTACCCTGAATGTGATGTGGACCAGGCTGATCACCGTGCCTTACGATGCAAATTTCAGAGGATATGACTATCATGATGGCTCATTTTATCTGCTGTTTAACGAATCGAGGTATCAGTCTGTAGACCTGATGGTTTATGATATCAATGTGGAGACTACACGTATTGAAGAGATCAGGATCAGCACTGTATTTCCGGTACAGCTTACTGAGTTTGAGGTGCTTGGGAATAGTATTTTGCTCGGCGGATATGTGAATACACGGCCCGTCATGATCACCTATGATATGGACGAACGTGTGCCCAGGGTTTTACCCGGTTTTTACGGGGACAATAATGACATCCTTAAGCTGATCACCGATGACGTTGCGGAGGTTTTTACGGTCATCACTTCAGAACGTATGCGAAACAAGAAGAACTCCATCCGTGCAAGGACCTACACCTCCTCCGGGACTTTGATCCAGGATAACCTGATACCTCCTGATGAAAAAAACCTGATCGACGGAGCTTCAACGAACTTTTTTGGTGGCTTTCAATATCTGGTGGGGACCTATTCCAAGCGATCTTCCACATACAGCAAAGGGCTCTATCTCTCAAGGTTTCTCAACGGCAGGCAACAGTTCATCAAATATTTTGCCTATGCGGATCTCAATAATTTTTTCGGATATATGAAAGAGAAGAGGGAAACCAGGATTAAGCAAAGGATCAAACGGAAAGCTGAAAAGGGTAAAAAGCCCAATTTCAGTTACCAGCTGGTGGTACATGATCTTATTCAGCGTGAGGATGCTTACATCCTGATCGCGGAAGCCTATTATACACGTTATTCAGGATATTCTTCCTCGCCATTTTACGGTACCTATGGCGGATTTAACAATTACAACAATGGATTTCTGGGTTATAAATACACTCATGCTATTGTAGTTGCTTTTGACCGGGCGGGAAATATCATCTGGGACAATAGCTTTGCCATTGATGATGTCGTTACCTATGCGCTCGATGAATTTGTCACTGTCAACACCTATGAGGATAAGATCGTACTGATGTATCTGGATGAAAATGAGATCCGCTCCAAGGTGATCAGCGGGAACGAGATTGTGGAAGGGAAGACCATCAATCCGGTAAGACTGTCCTACCAAAATGATGAGTTAAGGTCAAAAGATCCTGAAATGGAGGGCCTTGACGAATGGTACGGCAACACGTTATTTGCCTATGGGGAGCAAAGAATTTATAATAGCGAACGCGAGTCAAATTCCTCCACCAGAAGAATATTCTACATCAACAAAATAGAATATCATGTGGATGTAAAACCAAATTGAGGAGATGAGGCTATATTTGTCACAGTTTTGTCATGCAAAAACGACTTCTGTTAGACAAGCACCTCCTTAGGATCACAATCAGCCGGTTGTGTCAGCACCTAATTGAAAATCATAATACTTTCGAAGACTCCGTGATACTCGGTATGCAACCAAGAGGGATCTACCTCGCAGAAAGGATCAAACAGGAGTTGCAGCAACTACTTAAAGCAGAGATCCCGCTGGGGTATCTGGATACCACGTTTCACCGCGACGACTTTCGCAGAAGTGACAAGCATCTCACGCCCAATAAGACCAAGGTACCTTTTGTGATTGAGGACAAAAAGGTAATACTGATCGATGATGTATTGTTTACAGGTCGTTCAGTCAGGGCGGCACTTGATGCTATGACTATGTTCGGAAGGCCAAGCAAAGTAGAACTCCTGGTGCTTATCGACAGGATGTATAGCAGGCATATTCCTGTGGAGGCCAATTATATCGGAAGGAGAGTCAATACTTTGCCTTCTCAACGGGTGCTGGTAGAGTTGAAAGAGCAGGGCAAAAAAGATAATATCTGGCTAATGGACGAAACCAAGACGGATGAGTGAGCTGACCACAAGACATCTGCTGGGCATCAAAGATCTGAGTGAAAATGATATTCAGCTCATCTTTGATACGGCCGATGATTTCAAAGATGTCCTGAACCGCCCGATCAAGAAGGTGCCTTCCCTGAGGGATGTGACCGTGGCCAATGTATTCTTTGAAAATTCCACACGTACACGGTTATCGTTTGAGCTGGCCGAAAAACGACTTTCTGCTGATGTGATCAATTTTTCATCTTCATCGAGTTCAGTGAAAAAGGGAGAGACCTTGTTGGACACCGTCAATAATATACTGGCCATGAAGGTGGACATGGTGGTGATGAGACATTCGAGCCCCGGAGCGCCCCATTTTTTGGCTAAGCGGATCCATGCCAACATTATCAACGCAGGGGATGGTACACACGAGCATCCTACCCAGGCTCTGCTGGATACGTTTTCCATCCGTGAAAAGTTTGGAGATGTGGCGGGCAAAAAAGTAGTGATTGTCGGGGATATACTTCACTCCCGGGTGGCACTATCCAACATATTCGCCCTTCAAAAGCTTGGTGCCGAGGTGATGGTCTGCGGTCCGGCCACCTTGTTGCCTAAACACATCAGGGAGATCGGGGTAAAGGTGGAGCTGGACATTAAGAAAGCCCTGGAGTGGTGTGATATCGCCAATGTCCTGAGAATACAGCTTGAGCGGCAACGCATGAGTTACTTCCCTTCTTTACGTGAGTACTCACTTTACTATGGGATCAACAAGAAACTGCTGGATTCACTCAATAAGGAGATCACCATTATGCATCCTGGCCCGATCAATCGTGGAATCGAACTCACCAGTGATGTGGCGGATTCGGATCATTCGATCATACTACAGCAGGTTGAAAACGGAGTTGCCATCAGAATGGCCATCTTGTTTTTATTGGCTGGCAGCAGGAATTGAACAAAAAAAAGGCCCGACATTGCTACCGGGCCCTGAATAGAATTGAAATCCGATGGCTAAGCTTTGGCAGGTCTCCTGTCAATCATAAGCAGTTCGTTGAGAGAGATCTCTGTTACATACTTTTTTGAACCATTTGACTCAAAGGAGCGATTCACAAGTTTTCCTTCCAGTGCAATCTCGCTTCCCTTTTTGAGATACTTTTCAACAATATCTGATTTTTTGCCCCAGACCACAATGTTGTGCCACTGTGTGTCTTCAACTTTTTCTCCTTTGTTGTTGTAGTAGGTTTCATTGGTGGCTAACGAAAAAGTAGCCATTTTTTTTCCGCTGTCGAATGTTCGGATTTCGGGCTCAGTACCTAATCTGCCGATTAAATGCACGCTGTTTTTTAAAGATGTCATGATAGTAAAATTTAGATTAAACCATAAGTCTCTGATTGGCAGATGACTTGGTGAATTAAACACCATGGCAAAATTGAAACGACCCGATACAGTTATTCGGTAGATAAACATTTATAAACGATTATAGTCGTTTAAAAACGGTTAACTATTTGGAATACAGAAATTTAACTATTGTAAAAAGGTGTAAATCTTTTTTTCCGACGTTCGGAATGTTTCCAGAAATCAACAAGTAATTTGCTTTGTAGGAGACGAAATACGATCCCCTTGTAACTCTTTTTTAGGTAGATTTTCATAGCTGATAGATTTTTGTCCGGGTGATAATTTATCCGGTCAGGAATAAAGGTAGAAAAAAAAGTTAAATCAGGGAAATTACATTTATCAGACTCATTTCAAAAAAAGCCTGAATAATTCAGGTTTTTTACAAAAACGTTGTGTAATATTGGTAAGACCAATTCGATCACCAGACCAGCAAATTTAAATGGAGAACCGTCACTGCCTGGAATGTGGCACTGAGTTTTTTGGAAGAGCCGATAAGAAGTTCTGTACAGATTATTGCAGAAACAGCTATAACAACCGTCTCAATTCCGGTTCTTCAAGCTATATCAAGCAAGTCAATAAGACGCTCCGGCAGAATCATGCTATACTTAAACGCCTCAATGCGGGCGAGGGTAAAAAAATGATCCATCGGGATAAACTATTGAAGGAGGGGTTTGACTTTGAATTTTTCACAAGCACCTATACAACCAGGGACAAAAGGCAATACCAGTTTTGTTATGACCAGGGCTATCTGATCCTTGATAAAGGAAATGTCCTACTTGTGAGGCGAGAGATCGAAGAACCTGCTGCAGTAGCTAAATCAAATGAGTAAAAGACAAACCCGTAAATCTACCAGTTTCGCTCTTTCATGAACTCATCAAGTTCTTTTCGGGTCATGGGCAGTAGATCAGGGTTCGCATCGAGCCATGATAAGAAATCCTTCTTAATAGCGTCTGTCCACTGCGTATCGATCTGACCTGGTGTGTATTTACCTTCTTTCAGACGCTGGATACCAAACCGGTCCCTCAGTGCGACAAATTCTGCATTGATGATGGTCGCCTCTGCCAGATGGGAAGGTATGGCAATGATCCCCTCCCGTTTGGCCAGTACCACATCTCCAGGGAGGATGGTAGCCCTGCCGATCTGAATGGGTGTATTGAGACCGATCAGCATCATTTCCTGGATGTACGACGGATCCCATCCCCGGACAAAGGCATTAAAGCCTTCGATCTTTTCGAGTCCTTCAAGATCCCTCAGACTGCCATTGAAGATCACTCCATTCTTTGATTTGGCATAGATCGCATTGCCCAGGTTATCCCCGATCAGGGTCCCATCGACAATCTTTCCATAGCTATCGGCAATGTAGATATCGCCCTCCTGCAGCATATCGATCGGCCATGAATTGGGAGCCCCGATCCTTCCGGCTTTTTGCCCGTCATTTTTGATCCTTTCTGCCAGCTCCGGGCGGTTGGGCATATACTGCGCAGTCAATGCACGACCAACCATTGGTGTATCATTGATGGTCATCCAGTTGCCTTCAAACTGATTATGATATCCGCGGTTACGCAGAAATCCCCAGGCCTCTTCGATGGAGATATTCAATGCTCTTTTAAGGAGTGCATCCGGCACTTTCGGACGTCCGTCCTCGAAACGTTCGCCTTTCCACTCCTGGGTATAGTAGATCATCTTTTCTCTGGAGATGGTCTGACTAAAGCCAGCATCTACAATCAATACAGTAAGTAGGGTGAACAGTAGGAATCTCATATGTAACACGTTTTAATTTTTATCTAAATTAATTGATTAATCTATTTACTTTCTTCTTCTTCTTCTGATTCTCCTCCCGGAGGCCGGTCTCTCCACCAGCTGGCGAGGGTTGATCCGGTGATGTTCATCATGGGGCCGAATACTGCGGGCGCCAGTCCGACAGTGGCTACTTTGCCCATTTGCAGGGCAATGCCGGATGCGAGTCCACCGTTTTGCATCCCCACCTCTATAGCAATGGTTCGGCATGAGCGTTCATCCATTCCCAGTAATCGACAGGCCCAGTAACCAAGGAAGTATCCGAATGTGTTGTGGATGAGACAGGCAAAGATCAAAAAGACACCAATCTCCAAAAGGCTGTCACGTCCTGAAGCTGTAATGATACTAATAATTACAGCTATGCCCACCATAGATACCAGGGATAGCACTTTGCCCAATAAGTCTTTGCTGCCTTTGGCCCAACGATGGAATAAGACGCCACCCAAAATAGGAAATAGTACAAACCAGAAAGTATTGGACAGCATCTCCATTAATGCTCCGTCCCAGCCAGCTCCTGTGGTTTGGAATACCATGACATTTTTGAGTACGACAATGAAGAAATAGGCGATGCCCTGGATGATGATACTTTTTCGCGATTCCACCCCGTAGGCGATGGCATTAAACATAAGTCCGCCAATGATTGGCAGAATGACAATTTCAGTAATTCCAATCATCATGTCCCAGAAGTCAATAGGCACAAACTGACCGGCAAAAAGCTTCATCAGCAAAGGTGTCATGATGGGCGCCAGCAACGTGGCAACAGCCGTCAGGGTAACCGAAAGGGCGAGATTGGCTTTGGCCAGGAAGGCCATCACATTTGAAGCCAGTCCGCTGGGTGATGAGCCCACCAGCACAATACCCGCTGCGATCTCTGGTGGAAAACCAAATGTGGTTGCGATGGTCACTCCGATCAGGGGCATGATTGTAAACTGACTGATAATCCCCACAATCACGCCTTTGGGCATTTTGATCACTCCCTGAAAATCCTTTAAGCTCATCTGGGAACCCATCCCAAACATGATGATCTGTAGAAGCGGTACAATAAGTATCTTCAGGTCAAATGAACCCCATGTTTGAAAATAATCCGGGTAAAACATGGCCGCTGAGACCGACGAAAAGATCCATAAAGCAAAAGCAAATCCTTTGATCTGCGGGATAGATGGTGCACTAAGTGCCAAAAGAACAAAGAATCCAATGATACATGGACCAACAAGGTCAGTGGTACCGGTAAAATAAAAGACTAAACCGAGCAGAAGGCTCAATAGAGCGATCCAGGAGAATATTCTGAGGTTCATTCGAATAGGGTTAGGTTTATTTGATCTTGCCGATAAGATTAGCCAAAAAGATCCCCTTAATCAAAAATTTTCCAAAATCTTTTAAAAGGGGGGCTTTAATGGTCCGCTTGGACGAACATCAAAGACTGATCACTTTCTGTTTCTGCTGGGACTCGTAGATGGCACAGATGATCTCAACTGCCTTTCGCGATTCTGAGCCGTCAATTTCAAACTTTTCACCTTTTTCAATGGCCTGCAGAAAGGACTCAATGTTCTTCTTATGGTTGTGATGGGTCATGGCTGCCGGGTCAGCCACACCTCCGCCCTCATGCGTTTCACCATATTTTTTCAGGATCTCCGCATCTTCTGGCTTTGAATCCCTGAAATCCCATACAGTGATGCTGTCCTCCATCAGGTGGATGGTCCCATTGCTTCCTGTGATTTCCATCCGTCTGAATTGTCCCGGAAATGATGCGGTGGTTCCGAATATATGCCCCAGAGCCCCGTTTTTGAATTTTACAATCGCCACTCCCGTGTCTTCCGCCTCGATTTTGTGGTGGAGGTGATCAGTAAATGCACAAAGGGAGGAGATGGGCCCCATGATGTGCTGAAAAAGATCCACCATATGGATGGATTGATTCATCAGTGCACCACCTCCATCGAGTTTTTTAGTCCCTTTCCACGACCCTTCGTAATATTTTTCATCCCGCCACCAGGGCACATAGATCCCGGCGAATGAAATATCACCCAATCTTTTTTGTGCTAGTGCTTTTTTGATTTCCCCGATCACCGGGGTGAAGCGGTAATTAAAAATTCCACCCAGGAATGTACCTGATCTTTTATGTGCGGCGATCATCCGGTCCACCCTGTCGGTAGTGATCTCGATAGGCTTTTCGCAAAGTACGTGTATGCCTTTTTCTGCTGCCAAAACAGAGGGCTCCAGATGCAGCCCGCTTGGTGTGGCGATGGTCACCACATTGATCCCTGGTTCGGCCAGAAGGTTTTCGTAGCCGGTAAATGCTTTGGTTCCATATTTTTCTGCCAGCTTTTTTGCTTTTCCCGAGCCACTGTCACAGAAGCCGATAATCTGTGTATCTGGGATTTCATTAATAGCCCTGGCATGAAAATCAGCGATCATTCCTGAACCAACAATTCCAAATTTCCATTTTGTCATAATCAAATTAGTTTTTCTTCCAGTCTTTTACTCCTGCAGTGATCTCGACCTGCAGATCATTTGCCCTGGGTGGGATCGGACAGGAGTATCGCTCATCGTAAGCACAATATGGGTTATAAGCTTTATTGAAATCTATGATGATAAAATCATCTTTTGGGACTTTAAGGTCCAGATACCGCCCACCGCCATAGGTTTCAATCCCGTTGGTAAGGTCGGTAAATGGCAGAAAAAGGTAATCTTCCATCACGTCGGTATTGAGTAGCGTCTGACTCTGATAAAGAGGCAGCACATGTTCGGTGCCACCCAGTTGAAAGATCGCTTCACCGTATTTTACATAGATAGGTAACCGGTCGGTGGTGGTGGGCATATTGAAAGGCAGGGCATCCGGTGTTCTGATAAATCGGGCCCTGATCCTGAACGTAGTATCTATAGGATAATAGGAATGTCCGGTGAAGTTTTTTATTTCTTTCTTTCCGAGTGGGGATTCATTTTTGTCTTTAAATTGGTCATCCATCTCTTTTTGCCATTGCCGGATTTCTTCCACATACGTGTTTGTCTGTGAAAAGCCGGTCTCACAAAGTATGAGGTAACAAATGAAAAAGATGAGTGGCCTCATGATATGCTAAGATACAATTTTGAGCGTTTTTTAAAGCTTGACTAAAGATTTGTCTATCTTCAAATTAAAATTCAACAGGAGATGAGTCGGTTTATTGCCATTGTTTTTTTGATGATGTTGTACCATGGGATGGTGGCCCAAAGCGAGCTGAAATTTCAGAAGCTGGAATGGTCGGAGGCATTGTCTATGGCCAAAAGTGAAAACAAGCTGATCTTTCTCAATGCTATGGCAGAGTGGAGTCAGCCATGTAAGCTGATGGAAGAGTTTACCTATTCAGATCCCGAAGTAGGAGAATTTTATAATCAATCCTTCATCAATATGAGTGTTGATATGGAAGTTTTTCCCTGGACTGAGCTGGCGGAGAGGTATTCTGTATTTTTATATCCCACACTGCTCTTTATTAACGGGAATGGCAAGGTGGTTCACCGGGGTTGCGGAGCCATGGAATCCACTGCTATGATCCAGCTTGGGAAGACCGCACTTGATCCTGAGCAAAGACTTGAGGGAATACAAAAAAAATATGATGAGGGAAACAGAGACCCTGAATTTTTGGCGGAAATGTCGATGATGCTCAATGAGGCCTGCCTGGACCAGTCTTCCTGGGTAGATCATTTTTTTGGAGAGTTGGAGCAGAACCAGTGGACTTCAAAACCTGCCTGGACGATGATCAATTTTAATGTTCAGGATCCTTACAGCCCTTATTTTCAATACCTGATGAAATACCGTGACCTTTATGTGATGAATTATGGAAAAGATACGGTGGATCAGAAGATCTATGATGTGCTTTTAAGTCAGTTTTCTGAGATCTATAATGGTGAGGATTACAGACTTTTTGCCATCCAGGCGTTGAAAAGCATCATTCAGGAAATGGAGTTCACACGCAAAGAGGAACTATCGGCGATGGTCAACCTTCAGTACGCCGAAGAAAAAGAAGACTGGGAGCTTTATTGTGAAAGTGCAATCCTCGTGGTGGATCAGCAGGCCGTGGAGGATCCTCAGCAGCTCAATGAATTTGCCTGGAAGATCTATGTTTTTTCTGACGATGAGCAGCAGCTGACAACCGCCAAAAACTGGATTGAACCACTTGTAAACCAATACGAGGACCCATCATTCATTGATACCTATGCTTCACTGCTTTACAAGCTGGGAGAGATCAAAGCAGCCATCAGGTGGGAAAAGAAAGCTGTCCGGCTGGCGGAAGATGTGGAAGCGGAAGACCTGCTTCATTATCAGCTGCAGCTGGAAAGATTTGAGAGTGGGTTGTGAAACGATCAAATCCGCCAGGTTTCTTTAAACCTGGCGGATTTGAATTACTCCAGTATGATCCTTTCCTTTTTCGGATACTTCACTTCGTACCGCATCTCCAATTCCCGCGTACTTCCGGCCGGAATGGTAAGGTCCCAGCTGATCTCACCGGTGGTCCGATTGAGGTTTCCTCCGCTGATTTCCTGAGGGGTCACTGTGATCTCATCTCTTGTGGAAACAGGGATCTGATCATGCACGGTAATACTGATGGGTGTGGATTTAGGGTTTCGTATGGAGATCCTGAATCCACGGGTCTCAATCTTGTTTGATCCGATGAAATTGGTCTTGGAATAAATATCTATTTTCTTCCTCTCGATCACGATTCCGGGGTCTCTGCCCAGCGATACTTCCAGGGTATCAGTGACCGCGTAGGTGTCTAAAAATGATTTACCGACATAGGTACCCTCCAGAAAGAGGTTTGTTTCACCAGGTAATATGTTGTATTGTTCCCAATTGATGATCTTGGCGAGAAGAAAAGCTTCATTGTCCAGTTTAGGTACTGTGAAGTATTTGTATACGGTAGGTATTTCATACTGCTGTAAGCTCACGGTGAGCTGATCCCCATTAGATTCAATGCTGTATTTCTCTTTTACTTCAATTTCAATGGTGGTTTGATTTTGGGTGATTGACGCTCTGGGTGGAGGTGGGACATTATAGTCTGCTTCTAACTCAGGAGCTCTTTCCATCACAGCCATGGATTCCTCTGCAACTCTCATAGGTGCACTAGAAGATTTCATCATCTGAGCCGGCCTTGGATAGGGTTGGATGAAGTTTAAGTACCATGTAACAAGCTCAGGAGCCACTCCACTCTTGTTTGGATTTCCATTGCTGAGTATGAGCTTCACCTGCTTCCAGTCTTCCCGGGTATTTTGATAAACCGCTGCCTTGTATTCCAGTTGGATGGGCGATGAGATGTCTTTGGCCCGGATGTCATACTGAGGATACCAACCTGCGTTTTGGGTGAAATAGCTAAGATTTATTTCACCTCTCGCGGTTGTGCGGGCATCCACATTCACCATGATGACGCTGGTGGGCAACTCATTTCCATTGTTGATCTGGTTGATCTGGTTTTGGATCCTGGTCACCTCTTTTTTCAGTTCGTCAATTTTGATGGTGGTTTCAATTTTACCTTTTTCGATCTCCATCAACTCGTTGGCATAGTAGTCTACCATACGGTTGAGTAATTCATAGGAAATTCCGGTGTTGGTTCCACCAATCTTTTGATTTTCTTCCAGCATTTTCTTTCGTGCATCATATACCCTCACCCTGGCAGCTTCGGTGTTCAGCTCTTTGTTGAGTTTGTCGAGCACCTTTTGAAGACTGTCTACTTTTTCACTTTTTGCCTGCTCTGTCAGATAGTCCAGTTGATGATTCACCGAAAGGATGGTGAAGCTGCCTTTGCCATTCACCTGGATACTGTTGGCATCAAGGTAAGGGGACAATGACCTGATGAGGAGAGTGCTGCGGCCCGATGGCACGGACAGCGAACCGCTTCTTTTGATTTGTGCACCCTGGGCGAATACTTTCACCTCTTCGATGGAGGTTTCGACAACACTTTGTTTCGTGGTCTGGCCATAATTGTAAAATCCAATGGCCATGAGGAGGATATAAATTTTAAGTTTCATTTTTATACAGTTACTTTTTGGTTAACCGCCTGCCTGAGGCGAGGCTCATTTCATTTTCAAGATCAGTTGTTATGCTTAGGATGCAACCAAGACAGGAATTCCACAAAAATGGTGGTAGATATTTTAAAAATTATTTCAACTCGTGAGTATGAACGTGATATTGAGGCAAAAAGATGAGTCAGCTGTAAGTTGAGCCATCTACAGTATTAGGATTAATTTAGTGGAAAAACCTGACGTCTTATATGCAAAAGATCCTAAGTATTGTGGGAATCGCTCTGGGACTGACATGTTTAGCCCCTGATGTCATCGCTCAATTTCAGAGCAAAAAGGGCAATCCTGAAGACCATTTGCCGGATTACATCAAGCGAGTCAGTGGGTTTGGTGAACGTCCTGACTGGTCGCATGATGGTAAGAAGATCCTGTTTGTTGAAAAGCCGATGGGGGAGGTCTTTGAGCTGGATCTTGAAACAGGGCTCACTTATCCCAAAACCAGACACTTCAATCATTACGGTTTTACCCGTGCAATGTATTTGTCAAACGGCGATATTCTGCTTTCCGGCCCCATTGAACCCTTTGATGAGAAAGATCCGGATGAGAGGAACGTGGCGCGTGATATGTGCTATTTATTTGTATTGGATCAGTCTGGCAGTCAAGCCCCCATGCCCCTTAACGAAATATGTGCTGAAGGTCCGGCAGTTTCCAGGAGTCAACTGAAAATTGCGTGGACGATCAGGAGCCGCCAGAAACCAGAGCTAGGTGAGAATAGCGCTCAATTATTTACCGGTGTGATAGTCTATGAAGAGGGGATTCCCAAAATCAGGCAAAGGAAGATGATCTTCGACTCACATCAATTGCCGTTTACCTTAGGGAATTCCAGTCTTGAAGTACAAAGTCTGGTTCCACCTAAGGATGTCGAGGTAACTTTCACAGCCTATACAATTAATCAGGGAAAAAATACAGATGCCTTTGTGGTCAACTCTGAGACCGGTCAATACCGTCGACTTACTGATTCCCCGGAATACTACGATGAGCCGGAAGGTATTTTCCCTGACGGAAAGTTTACCTGCGTGGAGCACGGCCCCAGCAAGGATTCTGCCTGGCCTCTGATTGATATATTCAAACTTAAACTGGACGGCTCAGGGGAGATGCAGCAACTTACTAATTTTTCAGATTATAAAGGATTTAAGGGGTCTCAGGGCGTGGTGTCGGATGACGGTAAATTCCTGTGTTTCCAGGTTGGAAAGAGCGGAGATGAAGCAGGTGTAGGATATGGATTTTTTATTATGGATCTGGAAAAAGCCTCTCCACATTTGCCGGATTTTAAGTCCTATGATAAACAATAGCCCCTGATTTAAGTAAAGACAATACTATGCGAAAAAGACAACTTGGAAAAAACGGATTTGAAGTGAGTGAGGTCGGGCTCGGCTGCTGGCAGCTCGGAGCTGGCTGGGGACGGGACATTCCAAAGGATAAGGCTTTTGAAATATTGAACGAGGCCGTTGAGCAGGGAATCACTTTTTTTGATACTGCAGATGTTTATGGTGCCGGCAAAAGTGAAAAACTCATTGGGGATTTTCTGAAAGAGACTGGTTTATCTATCAGAGTAGCTACTAAATTCGGGAGGGATCAATCGGTTTATCCTGATAAGTATAATGAGGATGCACTCAAAAAGTCGGTAGAGGACTCTATGAAACGACTGGGAGTAGACGCCCTCGATCTGATCCAGCTTCATTGTATTCCAACAGAAGAACTAAAAAAGGGTGAGGTTTTTGACTGGCTGAGGAAGCTTAAGCAGGAAGGGCTGGTAAAGGGATTTGGCGCGAGTGTGGAAACCGTCGAGGAAGGGCTCATCTGTTTGCAGCAGGAGGGACTCACTTCGCTCCAGGTGATCTTCAATATTTTCCGGCAGAAACTGGTCAGCGAATTGCTTCCACAGGCCAAAGATTCGGGGGCAGGTATTATTGTGAGGGTCCCCCTTGCAAGTGGTGTTTTGACCGGAAAGTTTAGTGCGGATACCAGTTTTGCTGAAAACGATCACAGAAATTTTAACCGGAATGGCGAGGTATTCAATGTTGGGGAAACATTTGCAGGATTGCCTTTCGAGGATGGAGTCAGACTCTCTGAAAAGATCAAAAATGATCTTTTGCCGGAAGACTATAATATGGTGCAATTTGCTTTGAGATGGATACTGGATCATGAGGCGGTGAGTACCGTTATTCCGGGTGCAAGTTCCGCCGATCAGGTAAAGGTCAATGCATCTGCTGCAGAATTGGCTCCGCTTTCGGCCGAGACCCATGCAGCTTTAAGGAAATTTTATCAGCAAGAAGTGTACGCCAGAATCAGAGGGCCGTATTAACACATTTTTACAATTCGTAAGTCAGCTGAACGACTCCGGAAGCATATGCCTTATGTGATTTGAGTTTAAACTTTTCTTCATGAGCAACCTTTGAAAACAGCGCGATACCTTCACCAAGGGTGATCGGCATGATGGAAATGATCATTTCATCAATCAGGCCCGCTTCGATCATGATTGCATTGATCTTCCCGCCACCAACCAGCCAGATGTCTTTGCCCTTTTGCTGTTTCAGATCCTTTACAAAATCCGCAATATCTTCCTTAATAAAGGTCACATGATCATTGGCCGGGTAATCTGATCTGGTAAAAACATAATTCTTCTGATCGGGGTAGGGCCAGGGGACCCCAAATCCTAAAATTGCCTTATAGGTCTCACCGCCCATGAGCGTGGTGTCGATCGTATCGATGAATGCCTGGTAACCAAAATCTTCTCCCTTTATCATAAAGTCCGGATCTTCGAGCCACTTCACATCACCATCCGGCCTGGCGATGCACCCGTCGATGCTCGTGGCAATATATAGTATCAGCTTTCTCATTGATTTGCCATTTCGTAAAGTTTATTCACTGTATTCCAGTTTCTGGTGGTTGCCTTCACCTTTAGCCTCTGCTCAAAAAAATTGTTATTCATTTTGGCTTTACCATAACCCTCTGGCGAATAGAAATATATTATATCGTGCTTCAAAATGAATTCCTCGGGTAGATATTTTTTTTGGTCAATTTCCCCGACCAGGCCCTGGTCAGGTTCTTTTTCGAGAAACGTGACATAGCAGCGCTTCTCGTCTTTCCCTTGCCGAATAAAGTCATTGCTTTCCAAAATATTTTTGAAATAAATGGCTGTTTTTACAATGCAGGCTACATCGAAACCAAAATCCTGTTTGATCTGCTTCTCAATGGATTCTCCAAGTAGCCACATGTTCTTATCTCCGGATTCGAACAGAATGTTTCCACTTTGGACATAGGTAGAAACATTGGTGAAACCAAGGTCTGACATCGAGTCGCGAAGATCTGCCATTTTGATCAGTTTCTGTCCACTTACATTGATTCCGCGTAGCATGGCAATGAATCTGGGCATAATTATGGGGATAAAGTTTCGATAGATGTCAACTGAAGATTATAAAACTCGACCTCAGACCCCTCGGCCTGGATGGCAATCTGGCCTTTGGAAGTGGTGCAGTTATATCCATAGTTTACCAGGTCACCATTCACCCAGACCTTGATCGAATCCGCCACACACTCCACCTGCATGGAGTTCCATTCGCCCAGCGGATTTTCCGAATCATCGGTCAGATTGAGTATTCTGCGTTTCTTGCCTTCTGTGATGCCCCATTCTTCCGGTGGTCCTCGTCTTTCCACCATATCGGGCACTTCAATGTCTTCTACGATACACCAAAAATCCCCAGCATTTTCATGCATCATCTGTACCTCCAGCGATTTAGGGAACATGTCGTAAAGAGCCCTTGGCGTGGATGCATGGACCAGTACTCCGCAATTGCCGGGCTCTCCTGCAAAGCGATATTGGAAGGTCAGTCTGTAGTTGCTGTATACTGAGTCTGTGATCAGATGACCTCTGGGCTCACCCAGGCTCACCAGCAGGCTATCCCGGACAATGAATGGAAAGGGCAGGGTATCCGTTTCATCCAGAGCCGGTACATCAGCATGCCAGCCGGTCAGGTCTTTACCGTTAAACAATTCGATAGATTGTTCCTCAGTTGCATTATTTTCAGAGCACCCGGTGGTAAATAATATCAGAATAGCAAGAAGGATCAGATTCTTCATATCAAGTCTGGTTTTCCCAAAGTTACAGAATCACCTTAAGATCTGCAGCCAGCCATTGCATACATCTCCATCACTGAGATTGAGGGAGTAGTAATACGTATCACCGGGAAGCTCGCCGCCGTCCCAGCTATTTTGATAGTCTTCCTGTTCAAACAATATTTTACCGCTGCGATCAAACACTTTCAGATCCATTTGAAGGTCTGTGTTGATCTCGAACAGATCATTGAACCCGTCGTTGTTGGGGGTGAATACATTAGGGACAAAGATCTCTTCGAACGATAACAATACAGTTTTGTCCACCACACAAACAGTATCTATGGCGAGACTCACTTCATAGTCTCCGCTGGATGCGTATTTGTAGGTAAAGTCTGTTCCCTCCCGGGAATTACCATCACCCAGGTCCCAGGAATATTGGGCTTCTGATTCTGTCAGGTTGGTAAAGAAATATTCAGGCAGACCATCACAACTTTTGGATCGGGTGATCTCAAAATCCTCTACTGTTTCGAAGATTACATTTACAGTCATTTCTTCCTCAAACGTACATCCATTAGGGGTTGTAATAGAGACTTTGTAGTTTGTTGTAGTGTCCGGGGAGGCCAAAGGATTACCGATCTCTGGATCGCTAAGGCCGGTTTGTGGCTCCCATTCATAACTCGCACCACCGAAAGCCTGAATCATTTGCTGATCTCCCCTGCAAATGGTCACATCCTCCATGATGGTGGTCTGATCATCAAAAGCATAGACAAAACCCGATGTCTGGTCCACGGTCTGACAGGTGTTTTTGTCGGTGACGGTCAGGACCACTTCATAGGATCCGGTTTCAGTAAAAGTATAATTAAATGTTTCAGTATCCCTTGATTCGCCATTGATCGACCAGTCATATTCTTCACCTCCGATGCTGGTGTTGGTGAACTTAACAGTAAAAGGAATACAGTCGCTGTTGTAGCCGATCTCAGTGCTATCAGGTTTGCTGGTAATAAATCTGGCCCTCAGGGAAGCCAGATCAAACTTAAAAGCGGCATTGTTGCATCGCTCCTGGTTAAACTCGTTCACCCCCCGATTCACGGTCGACCAGGCACCGGGAGTGGTTGGAAAATCATCAGTTGATCCGTTGCAGGAGCATACAGACTGGTAAATGATCCCACGCTTATCAAATCGACTGGTGCCGCCGTCCACATGATCACCTTCCGGACCTGAGGAGCCAAAATAAGTGGCATAAAGGAGTTCCGTGCCATCAGCTGAAAGGACCATCAGGTAGAAATCCGATCCATCCGTGGTAGGGAAAAGTGCATTATCCGTGACGGGCATACCATAGGTGTAGCTATTGTCGTATGGTCCGAAATTATTGGTTTCACCACCCCAGCCACTAAGAAACAGGTTTCCACACTCATTGGCCAGAAAAGCCGTCGGGGAGATGTTGGGCTGAGAGTGGCCGGAACCAAATACGGTAGAAAAAAGCGTGGAATCTAAATTGTTTGTCAGTTTATGGATAAACTGACTGCTGTTGGGGTTTGAATAAATTCCCTCAGTGACTGGATAAGCTCCCCGCGTCTGTCCGAAAGCAAAAACGGACTGATCCTGATCGATGTCGATGAAATAAGCCTGATCGTATGCGGCAGTCCCCAGGAAGGTGCTGTGCATGATGCTGTCATTGACCGGATCGATTTTGGTGATAAATCCATCTGTTTCACCGCGGAATGTAGGATTCAACGAATTTGAAGTGCTGAAGAAATCAGTACTTCTGGTACCTCCCGCAACAAATACATGGCCGGTTGAGTCGAATTTGATCGAATAAGCAGCATCCTCATTGACACCTCCGAGAAACGTGCTCCACCTAAGGTTTGAAAGATCGCTGTTTAAAGAAAATACCACGGCATCAGATATGCCGCCTCCGTAGGTACTCTGGATATTACTGGACATGGGAAAGTCCGGGGATTCCGTGCTGGATGCCACCAGGATATTCCCATCTTCATCTACATTGATATCTCCGCGCATGTAGTCCCCGTAGTTCTTGATTAATCGATTGATCAGGCTCGTCTGGTTCAGGAGTTTCAATATACCGTCGTTTTCGGTACCGCCCATGAAGGTTGAAGCCATCAAATTTCCCTCAGCGCCAAGTTTGGTAATCACAATGTCACTGCCATTGATGTAGTCTGAAAAAATGATAAATGGATCTCCTCCGTTAAAGGTGGTATCGTAGGCATTTTCGGTCACCGGGTAATTGGCAGATCCCGTAGTACCAAGAATCAGCAGCTCATTTTTGTCATTCACGATCAGGCTGTGAGGTGTATCCTCAGAAGCACCTCCGATGAAGGTAGCATATTCCAGCTCGGATCCTGTGGAGTCGTATTTCAAGATGGCCATATCTGTGCCCCCGCCAAAGGTGGAGCCATTGGTCTCGGGGAAGTCTGGTCCGAAGACGATGCCGCCGCTATATAAATTTCCTTCATCGTCAAAGCAGGCGGTATAGCCAAAATTATCTGCCACTGATCCTGAGAAGGTGGAAAAGATCAACTCGGGATCGATCACCAGCCGGGCGGTCTTGTCATAGGTCCCGATCTTAAAAGTGATTTCATCTTTATTCAGAACGTACTCGGATTCAACAGGTATCCTATGGCCACCCAGTATCTGCCAGGTCACCGGCCTGTTTTCCGTAATGGTGTTGATTTGCGACCGGGCGTTGATACAGCCATCTTCCAGGTGGAGACTCACATCTCCCGAATATCTGAACCTGATGTGTGATGGATCGGCTCCCGGTGCTATGACCAGGTCGTATTTCATCGATCCTTCTTCGAAGTAATATTTCAGATCAATTCCCGGATAAATGTCATGGTATATGACCGAAGCGTAGGCACGGCATCCGCTGGACCATTTTGATCGGTCCTTTCCCAGGTAGAAGTTGTACATCTCCCCGGAAGGATCTTTCCAGGAGATTTTTGGATCTGTATTGGCTCCGATCAACTTTACCGCAATTTGTTGTGAAATGACTTCACTGATCTGTCGTTGATTTTGATCACCGTGATGATGAGCAAAGGCTTGAGCATTGGAAACCCTGTAAAGGAATTCGTTCCGCTTTAGCTCCAAGCTACCTCCGGGTATAGCCGTCTTGAAGAGGACCGATTGCTCCCATTGTCCTTTATTTTCAATGAATCCGCCAAATCCCAGCTGACCGAAAACAGTAGGTGAAAAAAAGAAAAAAAGGATGAATCCCGGATATTTTATCAACCCCTCAAATTCCCCTGCGATGACTTCTCCCGTATTCAAGTCTATCTCATTATTTTTTAGTTAAATACTTTGAACCATTTCACCGCATTGTGATAATAGATCTTGTCTACCACTTCTTTCGGGAGTTTCAGTCCCTTGAACTCCTGATCGATCAGATCGCTTGTCATCTTGTCGTCGGTCACAAAAAACTGCCAGTCGCGCAACCAGGTTTCTCTGTTGTTTTGATTAACAGACTCTGCATTACCTGACCCGCTGTCACCCAGATCCGTTGCATACACGATCTGATCCTGATTCTGGACAAAAAAATCGCGCACCTTTTCATAATTATTGGCCGTCTGATAAAAGACCTGTCCCATCCGGGCAGCCAGGTCTACGGACATTTTGGGAAAACTATCTAAACGGAGCGCCAACTCATCCACGTCATACTCAAGGCTGGCCATGTGGGCTCCAATAAATCGTAAATCAGGGTTTTTTGCCAGCCGGTTGTCACGTGCCTTCATCTGATCAGCATGTGAAGGCATCTCAGGGTACCTGTACATATGATACTGAGGATTTCTGCTGAAATATCCGCTGTCATTTTTTGTGGTCATTTCCTCGACGGGAAGCCAACAGTTCAGCGGTTCACCCAGATGGCCGATCACCGGGATATCTTTCTCTTCCAGCATGTCAAATATCGGATCAAAGCCCGGGTCATCAAGCATCACCAGAGCACTGTCTTCGTCGCGGTAGACCATGCCGATATTTTTCCAGAACTTGATCCCGATGGCACCCTCACTGAAGCTGGAGTCCATCCATTGCATGCTTTTTTCCAGCCAGTCTTCATCATCCCAGCCTTCCATGGAGATGGAGGTAGCAAATTGTACGGTTTCCGGATGATTATTCATTTGCACCTTGCTGTAGTGATATCTCTCTTTTACCCATTCCCAGGTATTCCGGGAGTCTACCACGATCGTGATCAGCTGGAAATTGTTGGCTTTGGCCGACTTCACAAAATGATCGTTTTCTGTCATGATGTGGACATGGGTATCGATTTTCTTTACCTTTTGATAATCTTCCAGAGTATAGTATTGCTCCTCCGGATTGTTATTGGTCGAACATGAGGTCATGATCAAAAGGCTAGAAAGTAGCAGGATCCAGTTTGCTTTTTGGTTTTTCATCGTTGTAGAGGTATTTCACTAATTTAATGAACCTTTTGTACTTGGTCTGAATAATTTGGCAGACAGAGAATGAAAATGTAGTTTCATCGAAGTCTTAACTCCATCCAAAGATCACATCGGGTATATTTGGTATTAGGATCAGGTGCCATCTCTATAAACCCGGCGCTTCTGTAAATGTGGAGGGCGGCGGCTAATTTGGAATTGGTTTCCAGCACGATACGCTTTTTTCCGGACTTACGACCATAGTTGATGGCTGCATTCATCAATCCTTTTCCGATCTTCAGCCCTTTGTATCCGGACAACACACCCATTTTTACCAGCTCGAAGGTATCCTCATCTTTTACCTGCAGGGCTACGGTACCCACCGCTTTGCCATCAACCAGTGCAAAAAAGATCTGTCCGCCCGGCTCAATGACTTCTTTCACCGGATTTTCAAGTACCTTCCGGTCCTGCGGTTCGATCCTAAAATATTCATTTAACCAGGCATAATTGATGGATGCAAAATCCTTTGCGAATTCGTCCCTGTATTCGATGTATGTGACCTCTCTGGTATCGGAGCTTTTATTCATCTGTAAAATGCCTCTTCCCTTTTGGCTGATCAAATTTTCCCCGGTTGTAATTTACTGACTGGTTCTTTGGGATGGAAAGGCTTTGCCATTGATCTCCTTTGATCATTTTTCCGATCATCACGATCTGTCCCACATGATAGGCATAATGCGTCAGCTGCCTTTGGATGGCTTCGACGACACTGTGTCCCTCATTTCTTATGTACACTGTTCTTTCCAGGTCATCAGGAGTAAGCGAGGAGATAACCTGATGAAAGTGGTTCCAGGCTTCATTCCAACGTGCGGAAATCTCCTCCTTATTGAGCAGATCATCTTCGAATTCGCTGTCACGGTTCCTCCAGGGTTTTTCACCATCCTCTGTCAGGAAGTTGGTAAATCTTGAGTAGATGTTGCCAGTCACGTGACGGACGATGACTGCAATACTATTCGTTTCAAATCCTGGCTCCCAATGCAGTTCATCATTGTTTAGTTGCTGAAAAGTACGGTTTCCCAGCGACTGATAATATTGTAAAAGTTTCACCGAGCTGGTCAGAAAATCCGAAGTCATTGCAAAATTTTAGATGATAGATCTATTTACTCAAAAAGTATTAAAATCCTGATGTAATTGAATCGGAAAAATAACTTAACTTTATTTAGAATTAATTTCATACCCGCACTAATTAATTCAAATAAAAGAGGGAGCTCCTTAGATGGGGCTCCCTCGACTTTTATGAAGGCGAAGCGATGAAAATCTACTGGTGGATAGCCAGCATCGGTATCTTGATCTTCATGGCTACTTTTCTGGTCTCACTGGCCTTAAACATCCTCTCAAGCAGTTTGTGATGCCTGGGAAACATGACCAGCAGATCAACCTCATGCCTGTCAATATAATCGAATATGCCATGTGTTGCATCCTTGTCCAGCACCTGGTGATAGCTCAGCTGATGAGACGAAAAATAGTTTTCCAGTAAACCTTTTGCCTTGCTGTGCTGGAAATCCATTTGCTCCTGATCACTGCCGATATTAAAGATCTGCACCTCGGAGCCAAAGGTGTCAGCCAAAACTTTGATGATATCAAAACTCTGGGGTTTAATGAGGTGAAAGTCTGCTGAAATGGCGATCCGGATGGCCTCAAACTTTGTGACATTTTCCGGGATGACCAATACCGGCACCTTCGCAAATTCAATCACAGTGGTAGTGATACCTCCGATCAGCTTTTCCAGCATGTCATGGATGCCTTTGGTGCCCATTACCACCAGATCCACATCTTTTTCTTCGATTTCCGTATAGATGGCATCTGTGACGACCGAGTGATATTCTTTGGTGGTATGAGAAACATCTTTGAGATCAGGGAATTCAATTTCTATTTCATCAAAAGGGTCTTCATATTCATAGGCATCTGCTACCGGCTGAACCATCGCATCACCAATGCCTACTGTGGCCGATGGAAGAAAGGTTGAATGCATGATCCTGATGTGACTGTCCCACTTTTTAGCCAGCTGAATCGCCACCCTTAGTGCATTTTTAGAGCACGGTGAGAAATCCATGGGGACAAGAATATTGTTGATTTCCATGACCTTTTTCTTTTAAATGATGGTAACAAGTTAAAAAATCCAGGGCGTGAATGAAATGATATTTGGTCATTAAAGTACATGATATCCATCATCGGGACGGATGGTGACAGCCATAAAAAGACGACCACATATATTTGCAGCAGGAAATCCAAATCCGGCCTATGTACAATGACAAAAAGGTGGTAGTCGTGCTGCCGGCTTACAATGCCGCCAGAACACTAGAAAAAACATACAAGGAGATCCCTTTTGAGATCGTAGATGAAGTGGTACTTGTGGATGATGCCAGCAAAGATGATACGGCTAAGAAGGCAAAAGAGCTGGGCATCAATCATATTATTCAACATGAAGAGAACCGCGGCTACGGAGGTAACCAGAAATCCTGTTATGACAAAGCGCTGAGTCTGGGAGCTGATATCGTGATCATGCTACATCCGGACTACCAGTATACCCCCAAACTCATCTATGCGATGACTACCATCATTGGGAACGAGCTTTATGAAGTGGTGTTTGGCTCCCGGATCCTGGGGATGGGCGCGTTGAAAGGCGGGATGCCCATGTATAAATATATCGCCAACCGCTTCCTTACCTTTTTTCAAAACCAGCTGAGCAATCAAAAGCTTTCGGAATATCATACCGGCTATCGTGCTTACAGCAAGAAAGTCCTCCAGGACATTAGTTATCACAAGAATTCAGATGATTTCATTTTTGATAATCAAGTGATCGCACAAATATTTGCCAAGGGCTATTCGATAGCGGAAGTGACCTGTCCGACCAAATATTTTGAAGAAGCTTCTTCCATTAATTTGAGAAGAAGCATGAAATACGGCTTTGGCGTCCTGGGCGTTTCGATCCGTTATTTTTTCCATCGTATGGGCATCAAATGGGAGCTGCTAACCTGATGAACATACTTGAGAAGCCCTTTGATCAGGAATTCAATTACCCGTATTTATTCATCCTGCTGCTGGGGAGTGTATTCTTTGTCCCGTTTCTGGGATATTTTCACCTGTTTGACTGGGACGAGATCAATTTTGCAGAGTCAGCCCGTGAAATGCTGGTCACAGGCAATTATTTCCAGGTAACCATCAATTTTGTTCCTTTTTGGGAGAAGCCGCCCCTTTTCTTTTGGCTGCAGGCATTGTCTATGCAGGTGTTTGGCGTCAACGAATTTGCCGCGAGGTTTCCAAATGTTTTATGCGGACTGGCCACCCTGATGATCCTTTATAAGCTGGGAAAGCAAATGTTTGACCACCGGTTTGGGATGCTGTGGGCCATGCTTTACCTGGGAGCCCTTCTGCCGCATCTGTACTTTAAATCCGGGATCATTGACCCGGTGTTCAACCTGTTTATTTTTCTCAGCATCTGGCAGCTGATCCTGGTGATAGAAACAGGAAACCGCAGAAGCATGCATGCCTTCCTGTCCGGGATATTTGTCGGGTTGGCCATCCTGACCAAAGGGCCTGTCGGATTGCTGATCGTGTTGCTTACCTTTCTGGTCTACTGGGCCAGTGAAGGTTTTAAAGGAGTGGCCAAATGGACGCATGTCCTGCTCCTGGCATTGGGAGCGTTCATCGTATCCTCCCTGTGGTTTGGTCCTGAGACGCTGAAAAACGGGCCCTGGTTCATTGTTGAATTTATTGAATACCAGATCAGACTCCTGACAACCCCTGACGCCGGCCACCAACAGCCTTTTTACTATCATTTTGTGGTTGTACTGATCGGTTGCTTTCCGTTCTCTGTTTTTGCAATAAAAAGGCTCATTGTGATCAAACGTGATCCCAACGCTGTTTTTCAGATGGATCGCTGGATGCGTTATCTTTTTTGGGTGGTCATGATCCTGTTTACGATTGTAAAAACAAAGATTGTCCATTATTCCTCCATGGCTTACTTGCCGCTCTCTTTTTTGGCGGTACTCTATCTTCACGAATGCTTGCTGGAGCGGAAAAGACCCGTCCGCTGGATCCTTTATTTTAATATGATCGTAGGAGTTATTCTCAGTTTGGCTGTTTGTGCGGTTGCTGTGCTATTGATTAAAAAAGACTGGCTGCTGGCCCTGGTCGATCATCCCAGCCTGGGTGTGGAGGTACCGATGTTCGGTTTTGAATACTTCATTGGTCTTTTCTATCTGGCCATGACTGTCCTTGTTTTCATCCAGATCATCAGAAACTCAATCCTGAAAGGTTTGATGCTGCATACGCTGGCACTGGGCATTACCTTGTTTTTGAGCAGTTTTTTTCTGGTACCTAAAATTGAAGCCTACTCACAAAGACCGGCCATCGCCTTTTATGAATCGTTGGTGGGGAAGAATGTTTATGTCCTGCCTTTATTCAGAACCTATGGACATTATTTCTATGCCCGCATTACCCCGGAGCAGAGTACTGCCGGTCATGAGAGAATATGGTTTCTTGAAGGGGATATCGATAAGCCTGTTTATTTCATTGAATACAAGAGAAGAGCAAAGGCACTCCATGAACTGGAGGACTTGGAACATCTGTATGACAAAGGGGATTTTTCTTTTTTTCTCAGATCGCCGGACCTTTAAAAAGTCCACCTGACTGAAAGTCCACCGTAATAATTTCTTGGATTTCCCGGATAATAGAAGCGGTTAAAAGCGCTGTTGATCTGAAGCATCGAGGCATACTTTGTATCGAAGATGTTGTTGACCCCCACATTGAAATCCAATACAAACGGATCCAGTTTCAATACGTAACCCGCTTTGGCCCTTCCGACAAAATAACTGTCGGCATATAGTGTGTTTCCGTCATTGATGGGTATCTCCCCGATAAACTGTCCGTTGATATTGCCGTAGAATCCTTCATTCGAAAAGAGCTCCAGACCCATGTTGAAGGTTTCCTTGGGAGAACCTGTAAGTTCATTGCCACTATAATCGGTATCCCCGTCGACGAATTCCAAAAATTCATAGTTCATAAGGGAGCCGGTCAGGAAATAGTTCAGCTGATAGTTTGGACTGATATCATAGGTATAGGAGACGGAAGCTTCAAAACCCAGATGCCGGGTCTTTCCCGCATTGATACCTGTGATGGCAGCATTCTGGTTGGTCCTGTTCACAATCAGATCCTTGATGAGCATGTAGTAAAAATTGGCGTCGTATTGCAGTTTGCCATTCAGGAGATATCCGCGGGTGCCAAGCTCATAATTCCAACCCATTTCAGGCTGGATGTCCGGATTGATGGCTCCATCCGGCAGGAGAGTCTCCTCCAGGCCGGGAGGTGAAAATCCGTGACTGATGTTTCCATAATAGTGCCGGTTACTCCTGGCATGATACACGAGGCCAAGTCTTGGCGACAGCACCGGAGCAAACTCGTAGTTCCCGCTGTTTTCCACACTATCCCGCACAAAAAAATCTTTAAGCTGATATTTCGTTTCGTTGAAATTGGCACCAGCCTCGATGGAGAATTTGGACGAAAGATCCAGGTTGACCTGAGCGAAAAGGTTGTAATAGTCCCTGTGTTCTACAAAGTCACTTTGATTAAGTCCCAGAACTGTTCCTGAATTCCCCTGATACAGGTTTTCGTAAATCTGTTGCTTGTAGGTATCTCGGAAATACTCCATTCCTCCATTGATGGTAATGGGGATTGTTGTCTGGGTTCGATATCGTACGACACTGCGGAAGCCGGTACCGATGGTGTTTTCCTTTAAAATGCCCAGCGGTCTGGGTCTTGGCTCAAATGCATCTCTGTAGCTGACAAATACTGAACTGGTTTGGGAAAGACCATCCCCATTTCCTGAGGTATAACTTACGCCCAGGAGCACTTTATCATATTGTTCAAATCCCTGAGCCCCGGCCCAGTTAGGCGCTGCTGCCGATGGAATGCTGTCATAGTAAGCCTGGTTCAATGAGCTCGGGATAAAGCTTTTCAGGTAGATGTAATTTCCCACAATGGTAAGATGGCCTGATCTGCCGGTGTTGATTCTCCCGATCAGTCCGAGAGACTCCCTTTCGAATTCATTGTTTTCTCTGTATCCGTCACTCAGCAACTTGCTGTGAGAGATGTTGAAATTGGCCTGATTGCCACTGAGTGAGGCCCTGTTGACCCATCTTCGGAGTCCGTAACTTCCAACAAGCAGGCTGGACTGGACATTACTTTCACTGAAATTTACAGTAATGGGCTTCAGGTTGATGACACCCCCGAGACCCGCTCCGTAGATGCTTGAATTAGGCCCTTTGATCACTTCCACTCTTTCGATCAGGGAAAAGTCTATGTCTTCGATCGTGGTCTCTCCCACTCCGGATGTTAATGGTATCTGATCAAAATAGGCCCTGATCTTGTCTGTACCGAAGGGGGTACGGCCGCCAATGCCCCTGATGGTAATGCGGTTGGTATTCAGCGATCCGGAATGCATGTAGACGCCCGGAATACGGTTGAGGGCGGGGGTGATGATGGTCTGGTCGTCCCGTTCCAGTCCTTTCCGGTCGATGATCCCGATACTTGCTGAGGCATTTTTAAGGCTTTCATTGCGTTGCGAAGCCGTCACCACCACCTCATGAAGCTGGGTGGGTGCTGATTTTAATGGGATGGTCAGACGATCTTCGGCTGAATTCACCTTCACCACCTGTGAATAGTAACCCAGGTGGTTGACCGTAAGATCAGCGGGCAGTGTATCCACGTCTATTGAGAAAAACCCCCTGCTGTCAGCGAGCCTGATCGTACTGCCTGAAGACACAATGGAAGATTCAAGCGGCTCACTGTTAGCGGCATCAATGATCCTCCCATTGATGGTATGTTGGGCCGAAAGGGTGTGGAAAAACAGGACTGCGGAAATTAATTGAATGTAAATTTTTTGGGTCATAGTGTTTAAAATCAACCTGCGGGAAAAATGAATGTTTATATTTCCTTCTACAAATCAAAACAAGACTAATGAAAT
The DNA here is from genome assembly GCA_965243485.1 of Cyclobacteriaceae bacterium. Classification (GTDB taxonomy): domain Bacteria; phylum Bacteroidota; class Bacteroidia; order Cytophagales; family Cyclobacteriaceae; genus UBA7330. The sequence goes on from CBDEVP010000001.1 coordinate 2,177,313, forward strand.
AAGCCCCACTTTTAGGGGGATGAATTTCTATGCCTGCCCCACTGGATAACGGGATGACCTCTAAGAAATAGTACTTACAAATATGAAATTAACACTGCGAGTCGAAGAACTTATTCAATTCCTGGCCTCGATCGTCATCCTGGTTCAGATGGATCCTGACATTTCCTGGTGGTGGTGGCCGATCCTGTTTTTAGCTCCCGACATTGGAATGATCGGCTATCTGATCAATACAAAGGTAGGTGCGTGGACCTATAATCTTTGTCATCACAAAGGTATCGCGCTGCTCATCATAGCTTTCGGATATTTTTCTTACAGCAATAACTTCCTCATCGCTGGGATCATCCTTTTCGGGCATTCGGCCATGGACCGGACCGTGGGGTATGGAATGAAATACACTGACAGCTTCAAGCATACCCACCTGGGCACCCTGAAATGATTGAATGGGAGAGGTTTTTGTTCATTCCATCTATTTAACTCCGGTATTCACTGATCTCAAACAGATGCCCGTCCGGATCGCGGAAGAAGCACCGCGTTTCGGGGCCGTTTTTCACCGGAGGAGTGATAAACTTTGCTCCCCGATGGCTTAGGGTTTGAAAAGCCTTCTCGCAGTCTTGCACCCTTATCGTAAATGAATGGCTGACTTCATTGATTTCTCTGGGTGGTGCAAAGTAGGTTTCGGGTTTGTCGGGTGTTGGTCCTCCGGAGGTTACAATGAGTAACCAACTGTCGAGGAATTTCAAAACAATGGAATTGCCGCCATATTCCCTGAAAACCGAAGCACCCAGTACATTGGTGTAGAAGCTTTTGGATTCTTCGAGATTGTTAACCACGAGGATGGTGGTTAGCGCCGACCCTTCAAAAATGTCACTAGCCATTCCTCAATCTAATCAGAATCAACGACGGGCCCTAATTATTTAGTACGATATATCCGTTGAGAGATGTGGCCAGCACTAGCCATATGACATAGGGTAAAATCAGCAGAGAGACTAAATCCAGCTTTGGCCAGTAATAATAGAGAAAGAAGGCCATCAGGATCGTCAGCCCGGTAATCACAAATAATGCAACTGCAGGACTTCTGAAGTAAAAAAAGACCGGATTCCAACTGATATTCAGTATCAGCTGAAGGACATAAAGGCCGGCAAGTAATTTCTGATTTTCAACCTGCTTCCATGCAAAAGCCATATAAATCCCGAACAGGGTCATGATCGTAAACCAGGCGGCTCCGAATACCCATCCCGGTGGGGTCCATGGGGCCTTTGCTAAAGATTGATACCAGTCTGATGGAACACCTTTGCCTGTGTAAACAGAACCGACACCCAGGGCACCGAAATTGAGTAGTAGGAAGATGATGATTCGAACGAGCATATTCTGGTAACCGGTAGCAGATCAATAAGTTTGAGTGATTTCAGGCTGCTTTCTCCATCTTCATTTTACTTCCTTGATCTCGGAGATTACTTCCTCAATTTCAAAGATCTTTGAGCTGTCGAGTCTGGTATGCACCAGGGAATCAATGTGGCGGTAGGCCCTGAGCTCATCCTGTATTTCACCATCGTTGGCATATTTCAGCGCATTGTGAATATGTTCATTCGCATACTTGATGGCATAACCGGCATCTTCAGAGTCTCCGTGAAGTAAATAGTTTTCAGAAAGCCGCAACTGGGCGGTCGCTACCGTATTCAGGGCAATGATAAAGGCATGGTTGATGTGCTTGTCGTCTATGATGCCCTTTTCAAGTTCACTTCTCACTTTTTTCAGGTCCGCCAGGGCCGTTTCCAACTCTTCGATACTCACCGAATCCGAAAACTCTTCAATCAGCTCGATGGAATGGATGGCACTATTGAGGTGATAAAGGCTGCGCTCAATGGAATTTTCCTTGATGTAAAGCCTGGAATTGTTCAGGTGCAGATCTGCTTCGAGGGAAATATCGGTCGTCCCCGGATGGGCCTTTTCCTTAGCTTCCCGGTATTTATGCAGGCCATATACTCCGGCAAAAATGACTGCGAGAAAGAAGACATAAAAGAGTAGCCTCATAATGGTTGAAAAATATAGTGAAAGTTAGAAAATTCTTTTGATTTTACCTTAAATGCTCCGAAATCATACAATTCCAATAAAAATTCAAACATTTTTGCAATCCATTGATGAAGAGTAGTTTTGGTTAATATCCTCAGATATTTTTTTTGCATTCTTTGGTCCGTACTGATGATCACCCTGTCGATCCTCCTGATGATCCTTTTCTTCAACAGACAACTACCTGTAGTAATGGCCCGTACCATGTGGGCTCCGGGAATCCTGTGGGGATGCGGCATCCGGCTGGATGTTCGTAAAGCCGGAAGTTTTCATCCTAATAAACCACATGTCTTTGTTTCGAATCACCTGTCCTACCTGGATATCCCAGTGCTGTTTAGGGTAATTCCCTCAAATCTTTACTTCATCGCAAAAAACGAGATCAAACGACTGCCATTCATCGGGCAATATATGATGGCTACAGGGATGATCTTTGTGAACAGGGATAACCGGCACCAGGCCATTGTAAGTCTGAAGAAGGCTGCCAGACTGGTGAGTAAAGGTAAAAGCGTACTGATGTTTCCCGAGGGGACCAGGAGCAGGGATGGAAAAGTAAAATCATTCAAGAAGGGTCCGTTTCATCTTGCGATAGATGCCAACGTAGGGGTGATACCTGTGGCTATTACCGGAACGGACCGGATACTACATCTCAAAACGGGAAAGATCACCCCCGGAAAAGTTGCGGTGAGCATGGGCGATCCTATTTTTCCAGGTGATTACCCCGATATTCAGGAACTTATGCAGGTCTGTCATACACGGATCGTTCAGCTGCAGGCTGATCAAAAAGAGGCATAAAAAAAGAGGCTGATGACAGCCCCTTTATTTTATCAGTTTTAAATGTTCGGTTGAGGAGTGATCCTCAGATAAGGTTTGATCTCCTTATGCCCTTTGGGGAATTTTGAGGGGATCTCTTCGTTCGTTACCGAAGGAAGGATCACCACATCTTCGCCATGCACCCAGTCCACAGGGGTTGCTACACTGTGATACATCGTCAATTGCAATGAATCGATAACTCGTAAAATCTCACCAAAATTTCTACCCGTACTCGGCGGGTAAGTGATGGTTGCTTTGATCTTTTTATCCGGACCTATGAAAAAGACAGACCGTACAGTTGCATTGGCAGCCGCGTTCGGATGTATCATATCATATAAGGTGGCAACTTTTCTCTCCGGGTCAGCAATGATCGGAAAATTGACCGTTACGTTTTGGGTTTCATTGATGTCCTTGATCCAGCCCTGGTGAGATTTCAGATCATCCACGCTAACAGCAAGTACTTTGGTGTTCCTTTTCTCAAATTCGTCTCTGAGAAACGCTGTTCTGCCTAATTCAGTGGTACAAACTGGAGTGAAATCTGCAGGGTGTGAGTAAAGGATCCCCCAGCTGTCGCCCAGCCATTCATGGAAATCAATGGTACCCATCGTGGTTTCTATTGTAAAGTTCGGAGCGTCGTCGCCTATTCTTAAGCTCATAGTGTTATTGGTTTGTTTATTGATATAGTTAATGTAATACGCTTAGGTTTACGATTTACGTGGTTGCAACGTTCTGATTTTTTATGACCAGATTCCAATTTTTTTAATGTTAAAATGAAAAACCTCTTCTTTCACAGCAGAGTCTCCTGAAAGGGACTCTGCGTCCATGAAACTTTTAGCGCAGAGTCCTCTCCGAGAGACTCTGCTGTGAAGAAATGGCTGAGTTACCCTATGGCTTTCGTTAACCGATCTTTTTATTAAACTCTTCTTGTAGAGGAAGAGGATGTCGCCTTACGATTGTCCATATTATTCTGTCATCGACGCTGTCATAAGAATGGATCAACCTGTTTCTTAGGCTTACTATTTGTTTAGCGTTAGACAAATCGTTTTCTTTCGACTCTTTCAAAAACTTATTGATCGCTTCTCCGATAATTGCAAGATGCCTTTCAACCGCTCCTTTAACTAAGAAGTTTTTCTTGTATTGATCAAAAGATTTCAGATCATTTGTAAAGGATGAAATATGATCTATTGAATATAAAACATCAGACAAATACTTTCTCTCCTTGTCCGTCATAGATCAGTTTTTTTGTTGCCTCAATGCTTTTTCTAAGATAAGGATTATGTATTGAGTCCTCGGTCAACAAGTCCACCTTCCTCTCAAAAAATATCTCGAGGTTATCCCAAAGTGAGAGTAAGGTTTCTCCGTATTCGATGGGGTCTTTAATATCCAAATCAACTATAACGTCAATATCACTATTTATTGGGTCAAAATGGTTAGTTATTGAGGATCCGAAAGCGTAGATCTTGCTAACTCTATGTTGTCTGCACAGGTTAATGAAATCATGATATTTGTCTCTTATCAGGGAGCTTAAGTTCATCGATCAAATATAGTGAAAATCGCCTTTTGATGATTTCTTTCACAGCTGATCCTGAAAGGAACTCTGCGTCTATGAAACTTTAAGCGCAGAGTCCTCTTCGAGAGACTCTGCTGTGAAGAAATGACTAGTTAAGCCGACTCGTTTACCATTTATCAGGTGAGCGTACCCCCACAGCTGGAGCCAGCACCGGCGGTACAGCCAAAACAATGCTGGTTGATGGCAATCTCACGATCATTGAGTGCAGCCAGGTCAAATTCCGAGATGTGTTTCGATGCGGTTTGGACTTTCATTTCCAGCATTTGGTTGAAGTCACAATCATATAAATAGCCATCCCATCCGATGCTTAGTGTATTCCTGCACATCACCCCGAAGGCAGCAGAAGGATTGAAGCTGTTCACCAGCTCATTCATATAATCTTCATAATTACCCGAGTTGATCAGGTAGTCCAAAAATCTGCTGATGGGCAGATTGGTGATGTTGAAAAGCTGATTGAAGACGATGCCATGTGAATCCATGAGCCTGCGCTTGAATTCCTGTTCAAGCTCCTGCTGATCATCAGGTAAAAAAGCGCCGGAAGGATTGTAAACCAGGTCCAGCTTAAGCTCCGGGTCTTTCCCATAGCCTGCCTCATTGAGCATTTTCAGCGCTTCGATGGATCTGCCGAAAACCCCGTCGCCTCGCTGGGAGTCCGTTCTTCTTGCGGTAAAATAGGGTAGTGAAGAGACCACATTGACCCTGTGATTTTTAAAAAATTGGGGCAGGTCGTTGTATTTTTTATTGGCCACAATGATCGTCAGGTTGCATCGCACGATGATACTTTTTCCCATGGAGGAAATTTCTTCAACAAACCACCTGAAGTGTGGATTCATTTCCGGGGCGCCACCGGTAATGTCCACCGTTTGGATATCCGTACCTCTGATGGCATCCAGACAGGCCTGCATGGTTTCTCTGGTCATGATCTCCTGGCGGTCCGGTCCTGCATCCACATGACAGTGCTTGCACTCCTGGTTGCACATTTTACCCACATTGACCTGGAGGATCTCAATGCCCGTCGGTTTCAGTGGATAAAGCCCGATGGTTTCCAGCTTGTCGCGAAAGGAGGGGATGCCCAGAGACTCGTGGTTATCGAGGACTTCGATTTGTGTCTCAGGAGATGAGAATCTATGTTTTAGCTTTTGAAGAGAAGACATACTTACATCATTTTTTCTTTCGCCTGGTTCATCATTTGCACACCATGAACGAGTGAAGCACCGCCCCGAATGGCGGAGGCTACATGTACGGCTTCCATCATCTGCTCTTCATCGCAACCCTTTGCCATGGTGTCTGCTGTATAGGCATCAATACAGTAAGGACACTGGATGGCATGTGCTACTGCCAGGGCGATCAGTGATTTTTCTCTGGCTGTAAGGGCGCCAGGCTCGAATACCTTACCGTAATATTCAAAGAATTTATCCCCCAGCTCCTTTTGGAACTCGGTCACATTGCCAAATTTCTTGAGGTCCTCCCGGTTGTAGTAGGTTTCTTTCATCAGATACGGTTTTAAATTGATAAAAACTTTGAAGTTGATCAATAAAGGTTGCTTAATCAACCACTAAAGAATAAAATGTGTTCACTTATTCTCCTAATGACCGGCTTTTATCTCTACCCCGACACTTTTCAGGTCATCCCAGAAGGCAGGATAGGACTTATTGACGACTTCGGGATCCATGATCTCAACGGGTCTTACCTGACACACAGGAGCAAATGCCATGGCCATGCGATGATCTTCATACGTTTCGATCGGTTCGATTTTATCAGGTATCGAGCCGGGAAATAGCGTCCATCCGGACCGGTCTTCTTTCAGTGCCGCCCCGATTTTTTTCAACTCCTTTGTCATAGCGGCAATCCTGTCTGTTTCTTTGATGCGCAAGCTTTCCAGCCCGGTCATGATGAGCTTTATGCCCTTCAGAGCTGCTGCAACCATGACCGTCTGCGCGAGATCAGGACAGGTTTTGAAATCCAGCCGGATCTCCTGCTTTTTGGACTGGCCGTTAGTTAATCTGACGCCATCGTGGATGTAAAGCGTATCCAGGCCCATTTCCTGCGTGATATGCACAATCTGCTGGTCTCCCTGCAGACTCTTTTCCTTCAATCCCGTAAGTGTGAGATCGGCTTCAGGATTCAGCACTGCCATTGAAAACCAGTAGCTGGCGCCTGACCAGTCGCTTTCGATCCGGTAGCTGGTCTTTTTGTAGGGTAGGGGAGCGATTTTGATCACATTTCCCTTCCACTCGCTCTTTACCCCAAAATGGTCCATCAGGGCCAGGGTCATTTCGATGTAGGGTCTGCTAAAAACCTCCGTCGTCAATGTCAATTCCAGGCCCTCAGGCAGGACAGGTCCGATCATCAGCAGAGCGCTGATAAACTGACTGCTCACGTTGCCGGGGATGCTGATCTTTTTCGTTTGCTGCTCCCTGATGCCATGGATCTTCAGGGGAGGAAATCCTTTTTTCTCCAGGTATTCCACCTGAGCGCCGAGGCTGGTGAGGGCATCGCCCAGCAGACCTATGGGGCGTTCTTTCATTCTTGGAGTACCGGTGATGGTCTCTCCCTTGCCCTTTACTCCCAGGTAAGCCGTACAAAACCGCATGGTGGTGCCGGCGTCCAGCACATCCCAGGTCTCAGCCTTTTCCCGAAACAACCTCAGCATGGTTTGAGTATCTCTGGCAGCCGAAAGATTTTCCAGGTCCAGCTGGTTTCCACTCAATGCGTTAATAAGCAGGGCCCGGTTACTTTCACTCTTGGACGAAGTGAGGTGAATCGTTCCCTGAAGATTTTTATCGAATTTTGAAAGAATATAGCTCAAATTAAAAATATTTTAGAATCACAATGAACACAGGCATCCCGATTGCTGTTATTTGATTAGTTTACGCATTAATATGTCATTTAGCAGAACGATAGGAACATTATTAATCACTGCAGCGGTGGGAACTTTTGCACTTGTTTTTACAAATCCTAAAAAGGACAGCAAAAATAAGGTCAAAACTTTCAACAGTCGCACTGATTTGGGCATCGAAGAAAAAGAAGAACTATTTATTTGAGGGTATTGTAGAAATCAATCGCCGCCGCGATCATTTTTTCATCCACTTTCTGATCAATAACACACTTCCCGATCTTCTCAAGCAAGGAAAAGTTGATTTCATTGCCAACATTTTTCTTGTCCTGACCCATCAGCACCATGATTTCATCCATGGGTGGAATAGCTACGTCCAAACCATAGACCTTTTCAATCAGTCCGCTGATCTCTTTGACGGAGCTTTTATCCAACATCCCCAGTTGTAAACTTAAATGCGCTTCCAGGATCATTCCAACCGCAATGGCTTCGCCGTGTAATAAACTTTTCAGCTGATTCAGATGAGAGGTTTCAATGGCATGTCCTAGCGTGTGTCCAAAATTGAGGATTTTTCTCAATCCATTCTCACGTGGATCCTCCCTCACTACTTCCGACTTGATCTCCACAGATCTTTTGATGATTTTTTGCCAGTCGAATTCCGGAAATGATGTATTCAGAATTTCTTTCCAATAAGATTTGTCCATGATCAACCCATGCTTGATCACCTCGGCAAATCCTGACTTGAGCTCCCTGTAGGGCAGAGTTTTAAGGAAGCCAACATGGATCAGGATCTTTTCCGGGTCATTGAAAAGGCCGATGTGATTCTTTAATCCCATGAAGTCGATGCCCAGCTTACCACCAATATTGGCATCTACCATGGCCAGTAATGTTGTAGGAAGATTGATAAACCGGATCCCTCTTTTGTAGGTAGAGGCCGCAAATCCTCCCATGTCTCCGATCACTCCGCCACCCAGATTTACGAGAAGAGACTTTCTACTGAAGCCGGCATTGGTAAGGGAGGTCCAGATGTGCTGGCAGGTATCGATGTTTTTGTTGATCTCACCACTTTTGATCTCAATCACGGGATGATCGCCGGTATTAAAGAATGACAGGCAGTCCCTGGCTGTATTTTCGTCGACCAGAAAAGCAACTTTATCAGGATTGAGTTGTTTTATGACCTCGTGAAGGGCTTTTTCTGGTGACTCTACAAAAAGGATATCGCTGGAAAGGTCCACGGTAAATTGTAAATGATAAGGTTAGCTGCGGATGCTATCTTTGCATCGCTTTTCAAAACTATGTCAGAAATCCCAGAAATCAATTTTGAAGATACGGCAATTGGTTTTGCTTCGAAGAGTACCGAAGAATTGAAAAAGACTTATTTGCTTTTTTTGTCCATGAGGTATTCCTGGATGGTAGATATCGGTACGTTCCTAACGAACATTGCACTCCGGCTGAATTTACCGGTCAAAAATATCATCAAAAAAACCCTGTTCAGGCAATTTTGCGGAGGCGTTTCTATCAAAGATTGCTCGGAGACTATACGGCACCTGGAAAGTTTTAATGTTAAAACCATCCTTGATTACTCGGTGGAAGGCCAGGAAACGGAAAAAAGCTTTGACGAGACCATGGAAGAGGCTTTAAAAGTAGCTGACTTCGCGAAAAGTAACTCCGGCATTCCTTTTTGTGTGGTAAAGCTGACAGGTCTTGGTTCCGCCTCCCTGATGGAAAAAAAGCAAACGGGAAAAAAATTGACGGTAGAGGAACAGAGGTCCTTGGAACGGTTTGTCGAAAGAGTCCATATCATCGCCGACAGGGTGGTCGGCAACGGACTCAGGTTCATGATCGATGCTGAAGAAAGCTGGATCGAGGATGTCATTGATGAAATAGCCATTGAGCTGATGCTAAAGCATAATCAAAAGGCCCCGATGGTATTTATTACCTATCAAATGTATCTGAAAGGATCACTGGACCACATGAAAGGTGATTTTCAGAAGGTAACTTCCACAGGTTGTCACTTTGGGGCCAAGCTGGTCCGGGGGGCATATATGGAAAAGGAGAGAGATCGTGCGGAGGAGCATGAATATCCTGACCCGGTACAGCCGGACAAAGAAGCTACGGACCAGGCCTATGAGGAAGCACTGGAGTTTGCCATTGAAAATAAAGACCGGTTTGCCGTATGTGCCGGTACTCACAATGAGGAGTCGTGTCAGTATCTGGCAGCACTTATGGAGAAAAACAGGATTGAAAAGAGCGACGAACGTGTTTACTTTGCGCAATTGTTAGGAATGAGCGACAATATCTCCTTTAAGCTGGCCAATCTGGGTTACAACGTGGCCAAATACGTACCCTATGGCCCGGTAGAAAAGGTGTTACCCTATTTGTTTAGGAGGGCTGAGGAAAATACTTCCATCGCAGGGCAAAGCAGCAGGGAATATGCGCTTGTAAAATCCGAACTAAAAAGAAGAAAAGAAACAAAGTAAATGCAGCTTAGCGAACAAGAAATCCAACGCAGGAAAGAACGAGAAGAGTTGATGAAGCTCGGGATCGATCCGTATCCGGCGGAACTATTCGAGGTCAATGTCTCCAGCACCGACATCAAAGAAAATTATGAGCGCAGGAAAACCGATTACAAGAGTGTTTCCATTGCCGGAAGGCTGATGAGTCGCAGGATCATGGGTTCTGCATCTTTTGCAGAGATCCAGGACAGCACCGGCAGGATACAGATCTACCTTCGACGGGACGATATCTGCCCGGGCGATGACAAATCCCTGTACAACGACATCTTTAAGAAGCGGCTGGACATCGGAGATATCATTGGGGTGAAAGGTTTTGTTTTCACCACCCAGATGGGGGAGATCTCCATTCATGTGCAGGAGCTGAAGTTACTTACCAAATCTTTGCATCCGCTGCCCATCGTGAAAGAGGCGGAGGATGAATCCGGCCAGAAGAAGACTTATGATGCCTTTAGTGATCCTGAACAAAGATACCGGCAGCGATACCTGGACCTGATCGTCAATCCTAAAGTGAAGGAAACTTTCAGGATGCGTACACAGCTGATCAGTACGCTCAGGGATTTTTTCAACAGTAAAGGTTATCTGGAAGTGGAGACACCGGTACTGCAACCTATCCATGGGGGAGCAGCTGCAAGACCCTTTGAGACCTTCCACAATACACTCAACATGAAGCTTTTTCTACGTATTGCCAATGAGCTTTACCTGAAGAGGCTCATCGTCGGAGGTTTCGATGGTGTGTATGAGTTTGCCAAGGATTTCCGGAATGAAGGGATGTCACGTTTTCACAATCCTGAATTCACGCAGGTAGAGCTTTACGTGGCTTACAAGGATTATTTCTGGATGATGGATTTCATGGAGGAAGCCATCGAAAAAGTGGCCATCAGCCTGCATGGAGACACCAAAGTGAAAGTTGGGGAGCATGTCATCGATTTTCAGCGGCCCTGGAAAAGATATACCATGTTTGAATCGATCCGGGAATTTACCGGGGTGGATATCTCTGAAATGGATGAGGATGGTCTCAAGGAACTTTGCAAAAAGCTTGATGTGGAGATTGATGATTCTATGGGAAAAGGCAAACTTATCGACGAGATCTTCGGCGAGAAGGTTGAGCCGCATCTGATTCAGCCTACTTTTATCATGGATTATCCGGTGGAGATGTCTCCGCTTACCAAAAAGCATCGTAGCGTTCCTGGTCTCGTAGAAAGGTTTGAAGTCATTTGCAATGGCAAGGAGATCATGAATGCCTATTCGGAGCTGAATGATCCGATCGATCAGCGTGAACGCTTTGAAGAGCAGCTGGAGTTGGCAAAACGCGGAGATGATGAGGCCATGGCCATGGATGAGGATTTTCTCAGGGCACTTGAGTATGGAATGCCCCCAACTTCTGGTGTTGGAATAGGCATTGACCGGCTCACCATGATCATGACCAACAGCAATTCGATCCAGGATGTCCTGTTCTTCCCCCAGATGCGACCTGTGAAGAAGGCAGAAGTTGATACGGAGGCTGATTTTGAAAAAGCCGGAGTGAGGGTAGAATTGGTGCCCCTGTTACAAAAGCTGGGCATCACGAAGGTACAGCAGCTGAAGGAAGCAAACGTCAACAAGCTTTTCAATGATGTCTGTGGGATGCGCAAAAAGCTGAAGCTCGAGATCCGGAATCCCACCAAAGAGGAGGTGGAATCATGGGTGAAGTAATTCACTGTCGGATAGGCACCTTAATCTTTATTCTGGTTCCTTTTTTACCAGACTTGATCTCAACGTAACCGTTGCATCTTGCTATCCTTTCTCGGATGTTTTTCAGCCCATTCCCCTCGTGATCGACTCCTGCATCAAATCCGACGCCATTATCGCAGATGGCCAGGTTCAGGATTTGATTTTCTGTATTGATCAATAGGGTTACCTGACTTGCTTTCGCATGTTTCAGCATGTTGGTCACACTTTCCTGAATGATCCGGTATACCTGAGTACTCAGCTCATCCGAAAGCTCCTGTTCGTTAAAATTTAAAACGCACTCAACTTCGGTAGCGTCCGGAATCGTGCTGATCACATCTTCGATGGCTGATTTCAGACCCTGGCCCTGAATCGTATTGAGGGAAAGATTGCGCGATAGACTTCGGATTTCGTCTATGCTTTGGTCGATCAGTCGGTTGGCGCGGGCAAGGTTTTCCGGGTTACCTGTGTCGTTCAGAAACATTTTGGAGGCTACCAGCTTTTGTCCCAGACTGTCGTGAAGGTTGGAAGCGATCAGCTTTCGTTCCTTTTCCTGAATATCAATGATCGATTTACTTAATTGACGGTCTTTTGTCACGTCAGTGACAATCCCGAAAAAGATTCCGTCTCTTTTTAATTCATCCGCTACGATCAGGGTTTTGCAATGAATGACTTTTTGGTTGTCGAGCCGGGTACATCGATGCTCCATAAAAAAGTCAATTTTTTCAAGGATACACCTCCTCATTTCAATTTCAAAGATCTTCCTTTCTGCTTCATTGATCCTCTCTATAAACTGATCAAAGGTGATTCTTCTTTTATCCTCAGGGAATCCCAGGTTTTTAAGAAGCTGCAACGAACAGAAAAGTGTTTGGTGCTTTGTGTCCAGCTCAAAACTTCCGGATAGCGATTGTTTTTCAGACTGCCGGAGCAGGTGCTGACTAGTCCTTAGCGCTTCTTCCGACAATTTTCTTTTTGTTATATCACGGGAAATTCCAAAAAAGCCAATGATTTCTCCGTTTTTTCCCCAAAGAGGTGATTTGATGGTTTCGAGTATGAATCTTTGGTCCTCTTTATAGAAACTGAGCTCATTGATCGACGGCTTTTTTGTGGTCAGCACCTTCTCGTCCGAGTCCCTGATCTTCTTGCGTTGCTCTTCATCAAAAAGAAAGCCTACTTTTTTCCCCACAATTTCAGAGCGGGGTACGCCAACGAATTTGCAGAATTCCGAATTCACTTCGATGTACCTGTCTTCCAGATTCTTCAAAAAGATGAGATCCACCGAGCTTTCCATCAACGTCTGTAGAATGGAATTACCGTAATCTGGTTCGGTTTTTATTTTTTCTGGATCAGGTTTTGACCCTTGTGTTTTTGATGTTTTGTTTTTGATTAGCAAAATGAATTAGCTGGTTGTTCAAAGATTGCGGTATAGCTGACATTAATACAATATTAATAAAAAAGGACCGATGTATGTAATTGTTTCGATTTTTTAAAGAAAATAAGTTTTTGCCCTACTTAAGCATCACTTTTTCAGCTGTAATCTGCTCTCCGAAAAATAACCTGGCCTGTTTACTGAAAGCGATCTCATCATCAGTGGTCAGGAATCTTTGACTGCTGTCACGAAGCAGCTGTCTGTCAATCTCAGGGTGGCGTTGCAGGTAATCTGCAAGACTTTCTGCTACAATCTGTCCCTGGTCAAGCACCTGAATATTTTGCGGAAGGTAACCTTTAATTTTTGGGATCAGCAGCGGATAGTGCGTACAGGCAAGTAATATCACATCTATGTCGGGGTCTTTCTCCAGGATGGACTCGAGGTGTTTTTTCACAAAATAATCTGCGCCTGGTCCTTCATGTTCACCGTTTTCGACCAGCGGCACCCACATGGGGCAAATCTCCTGAGTAACCGCCAACTCCGGGAAAAATTTTCCGATCTCCATCAAGTAGGATTCGGATTGTATGGTTCCCCTGGTGCCTAGAATGCCGATATGTCCGGACTTTGAGTAATGCCCGATCGTTTCGGTCGTTGGTCGGATCACTCCCAGCACTCTCTTCTCAGGAGCCATACCGGGCAGGTCTTTTTGCTGAACATTTCTCAGGGCCTTAGCAGAAGCGGTGTTACAGGCCAGGATCACCAACGGACAATTTTGGGCAAACAAATATTTTACGGCCTGCAGGGTGTATTCATAGATGGTTTGAAAGGACCTTGGACCATAGGGGGTCCTGGCATTATCTCCAAGATAGAGAAAACTATAATCCGGCAACTTTGTGACCAGGGATTTGAGGACTGTTAAGCCCCCATAACCCGAATCAAATACTCCTATGGGACCTTTCACTTCCTCAAATGGGGATAAGGTCGACGATTTCCTGCATCTTCCTGTCGGAATATCGACCTTTGGTGGCATAGATTATTTTTCCATCAGGATCAAGGATGAAAAAATAAGGGATGTGTTTATCATCAAAACCCAGCGCCTCCTCGTAGTCTTTTATCCTTCCTTTGTAGAAAAGCACATGTGGTTCCAGTCTCCTGTCAATGGTCTTCTTTACTTTTTCCATGGCAACCTGGTAAGCCGGTCTTTTGGCCCCTGTTAACATAGGAACAAAGTAGAGATTGATATCATAATTGATCTGAAATATATTATTCGGATCAGGTTCTCTCATGAATTGATTGTATGTCGGGCTGAACCAGGTCTTTAGGTCAGATTCCGCTTTTTTAGAAAAAGCAATTCCAATGATTGTGTGTTTTCCTTTGGTATCTTCCGGAATGTTTACGAATTCATTATTAAGATTTTCGCCTTCTATTAGTGGGAAAAGGTTACCCACCTGTGCATTTGCACCGAAAGCAAGGGTCAATATGAATAGGACCGTTAAGCTATTAAGCATGATAATTATTTTTTTTGAAAGGTACTAAGACCATGTGAAACATTGGATTTGATAGCAGCAAATACTTTGCCGAACTAAATATGAATGCATTTTGTCAGACTACTGCGGTTGACTAAATGATGATAGATCATATCTTTAACCCTAAACAAAAAATCCATGTTTCAGGATCCTTCACCTTTGGCAGAACGTATGAGACCGACTTCCCTGGATCAGCTGGTTGGGCAGGAGCATTTGGTGGGTGAAAAAGGAGTGCTCCGGAAAACCATCATTTCGGGTAAAGTGCCATCCATGATACTCTGGGGGCCACCAGGTACAGGAAAGACGACTTTAGCGAATATCATTGCCAATCAGGTAAGGCTGCCCTTTCATACTTTAAGCGCCATCAGCTCAGGGGTGAAGGAAGTAAGGGAGGTGATCAGCCAGATCCGGCCCGGCAGCAAAGCCATTCTCTTCATTGATGAGATCCACCGGTTCAATAAGTCCCAGCAGGATGCTTTACTCGGAGCGGTGGAAAAGGGTACCATCACTTTGATTGGAGCGACCACAGAAAATCCCAGTTTTGAGGTAAACGGCGCTTTGCTTTCCAGATGTCAGGTTTACACCCTTCAGCCACTGACAAAGGATCATCTTACCAGAATTTGTGAAATGGCTATCAGCAAGGATACTGAATTGAAACAATTGGATATCAAACTGAAAGAAACGGAAGCACTTTTCAATCTATCAGGCGGAGATGCAAGAAAGCTGCTGAATCTGCTCGAGTTGATCATTAAAGCTGAAGACGGGAAAAAGATCCAGATTACCAATGAAAAAGCCACGGAAGCTGCCCAGAGAAAGACGGTTCTTTATGACAAAAAAGGGGAAATGCACTATGACATCATTTCTGCTTTTATCAAATCCATTCGAGGGAGTGACCCGAATGCAGCTGTGTATTACCTGGCAAGGATGATCGAAGGGGGAGAAGATGTGAAATTCATAGCCAGGCGACTGGTCATCCTTGCTTCCGAAGATATCGGCAATGCTAATCCCACGGCGCTGGTACTGGCTACCTCCACGTTTCAGGCTGTCAACCTGATCGGATATCCCGAGTCCAGGATTATTCTTTCTCAGTGTGTGACCTACCTTGCCTGTTCTCCCAAGAGTAATGCCAGCTACGTAGCCATCAATGAGGCACAGGCGGCGGTTTCCAGGATGGGCGATCTTGCTGTGCCCATGGCCATCCGAAATTCCCCTACCAAGTTAATGAAGGAGCAGGGGTATGGTCAGGGTTACCAGTATGCACATGATCAGGAAGCAAATTTTGCTTATATGGAATTTCTTCCGGAAGAGATCTCGGGAAAGAAATTTTACGAGCCCGGAGATAATCCCAGAGAGGAGGAGCACAGGAAGTTCCTTAGAAACCGCTGGAAAGAGAAATACGGCTATTGATTTGGTTTGAAACCCGGCTTTCAAACTAACGCTATTTGTATATTTTTACTGATTCTTGAAAATCTTAACATCAATGCATGCGGCAATTCAATGATTTCCTGAACGTCATCGACGGGTATCTGGGAAGCGGGGTCTGGTTTGTTTATCTACTTCTTGGGACGGGCTTATTTTTCACTATTTATCTTGGGTTTCCCCAGATCAGGTATTTCCGGTTTGCTTTTAAAGTAGTACGCGGAAAGTTTGACAGAAAAGGGGATCAGGGAGATGCTTCACATTTCCAGGCGCTTGCAACCGCACTTTCGGGTACCGTGGGTACCGGAAACATCGGGGGAGTGGCCCTGGCTGTGCACCTGGGAGGTCCTGCTGCCTTATTTTGGATGCTGGTCACTGCTTTCCTGGGGATGACCACCAAGTTTGTTGAAGTCACCCTTTCACATAAGTACAGGGAAACAACTGATGACGGCCTGATCGCAGGCGGACCCATGTATTATATGAAAAGACGACTCAACATCACATTGAGCGATGGCAGGGTGATCAAAACGGGTGTCTGGCTCGGCGGTATTTTTGCCTTTGCCACCATTTTTTCTTCGTTTGGCACCGGCAATCTCCCCCAGATCAACAACATCGCCAATTCAGTCTTCACAACCTTTGGGATCAAACAGATCATCACGGGAGGAGTGCTGACCATTTTCCTGGCTCTGGTGATCATTGGAGGGATCAAAAGGATCGTCAAGGTGACCGAAAAGCTGGTGCCAATTATGGCCGTGGTCTATTTCATTGGTGCACTGTCGGTCATACTTTTCAACTATGAGAACATCATCCCTTCTTTCATTTCTATTTTCTCAAACATCTTCACCGGAACTGCAGCGGTCGGTGGATTTTTGGGAGCCAATTTTGCATTTGCATTCAACAGAGGGGTGAACAGAGGCCTTTTTTCCAATGAAGCCGGCCAGGGATCCGCACCCATTGCACACGCAGCGGCCAGGGCTCATGAACCGGTATCTGAGGGCATGGTGGCCATCCTTGAGCCATTCATTGATACCATCATCATTTGTACCATCACGGGTCTTGTACTTTTATCATCTGGAGCCTGGTCCAATAAGTATCAGAATGAATTCCAGTTTACGGATGTCTATGTGATGGAGAAACTGTATGACGAAAGCAATCCGGATGACCGCAAGAAGATCAGAAGTCATATCCTGGGCATGAGTAGTGAGCGATTTTACGATGGCACCCTGCAGGTAGAAAATGGGGTCATCGCCAATTCCCTGACCATTATCGCCGCCAATTCGTTTGCTGAGGATGTAAAAGTATATGAGGGGCAAAGACTTTATTCCGGAGAGCTCAGGGTGATCAATGGCCAGATAGAAATAGGGGATGAATTGCTGAGGATGGAAGGTAAATCATTGTTGCACAGTGCACCATTGACAACCGTAGCTTTTAATATGGGCTTTTTTGGAGATTACGGTCAGTACATTGTCAGCATCGGATTATTGCTTTTTGCCTTTTCAACCGCCATATCCTGGTCTTACTATGGAGGCAGGGCAACAACCTACCTGTTTGGGACAAAATATGAGATCTATTACAAGATCATTTACATCATCGGTTTTTTTCTGGCCTCGTTTGTTGATACGACCATTATCTGGACGGTTGCCAATATCACCATTGCCCTGATGACCATTCCCAACTTAATAGGCATTTTATTGTTACATAAGGAAATGAAAAATACAGTCAGGGAATACTGGAAAGATTTCAGGAACGAATGGCCAAACGAAAAGACGCCGGGATAAAAAATTAACCAGCCATCTCACTCCTTTCCCACTGATCATTTTATGTTAGTCAGTTAGACCGTGATAGGATTATTTTGAAATTATGAAGAAGGGTTTTTTATTGTCATTGAGCTTCATGCTTCTGGTAAATGCTTACGCGCAGAGAGTTGTAAGGAAGATCAATAAAGACATCAGCAAGCAGGAAATTGAGGCTCACCTGTATTATTATGCCTCGGATGAAATGCGCGGGAGGAATACCGGTACGATCGAGAATAAGATTGCTGCCAGATACATCGCAGAACGATTTAGGTCTTATGGGGTGAAATCGTTTGAGGATTATGAAGATTACTTCCAGGAAGTAAATCTGATCAGAAACAAAGTGCCAGACTATGCACAGCTGACTGTCGGGGACTCTGTGTACACGCTTTGGAAAGACATTATTATCCAGGATGCTGCAAATGTCGATATGGACTCCACCGGATACGTTTTCATCAATTATGGTACAGCAGCTGATTTTGAGGGAAAAGATTTTACGGACAAGATAGCCATCGGTGTTTATGCCCAGCCGCAGGAAGGTACCAGACTTCCGAGAGCGGAGATGGTAGCCCTTTTGAAGGAAAAGGGTGCCAAAGCACTGCTGGAGCTCTACAGACCTACCAGGTACAACTGGCCATTACTTGTCAATTACCTCTCAAACGATTCCTATCAGCTCAATGACCAGTCAGCAGCATCTGCAGGAGATTTTCCTGTTGGCTGGATCGTCGATCCTGATTTGGAAAGATTGAAATTTCTCAGAGCTTCAGATAGCCTGAAAGTGTCACTTGAGATCAGGGGTTCTGAAATAGATTCTCTGAGCGTTCCCAATGTGGTCGGTTATATTCCCGGCACGGATCCCGAATTGAAAGAAGAGTATATCCTTATCTCTGCCCATCTTGATCATGTAGGTGTGAAAAATGTCACTGCTGGTGAAGATTCCATTTACAATGGAGCCAGGGACAATGGGATCGGTATTAGCAATATGCTGGCAACCGCGGAATATTTTGCCAAAAATCCTCCCAAAAGATCATTGTTGTTTCTGGCCTGTAATGCGGAGGAGGTAGGACTTCTGGGCAGTAAGTGGTACGCCGATCATCCTATTGTGCCCTTGAGAAAAACGGTTTACAATATCAACACAGATACCGGAGGATACAATGATGTCACGAAGATCACTGTCATTGGATTGAACAGGACCAACACCACGCAGGAGCTTGAGAAAGCCAGCAATGCCTTCGGACTTGATGTGATCGATGATCCCGTACCGGAAGAAAACCTCTACCGGAGATCAGACAATATCAGCTTTGCAGAAAAGGGCATTCCTTCCATCTCCTTTGGCCCGGGCTTCACCGCGATGGATGAGGAGATCAACAAATACTATCATCAGCCGGGTGATGAGCCCCATACCATCAATTATGATTATCTGACCAAATATTGCAAGGCCTACATCTATGCGGTCTATCTCCTTTCGGAAAAGAAAACATTAGACTGGACCTCAGGCGATGATTTCGAGCAAGCCGGAAAAGAACTCTATGAATAGGTGAGGCTCACCATCCCTTTAAGATGCCTTTCGATCAGCAACATTCAGGTTCATTTCTGAAAGCTTTTCTCCACCTTTGATTCCAAAATCCAACGTACGGATGGGAAAAGGGATCGTGATGTCATTGGCGTCAAAAGCAGATTTGATGGCCATGATCGCCTGTGTTCTCATAGAAAGGAATCCGGGATCATCAGGATACCTGATCCAGAATTTAATCTCAAAATTGATGGAGCTGTCGCCGAAGCCTGTATAGGCAAAGATCATGTTTTCCTTTCGGATCACACCCTCCACTTGATTCAATGCATTCACAACTATCTTTTGTACCTTCTCCAGGTCGTCCCCATAGGAGATGCCGACTGCCAGGTCTATCCTTCTCTCTCCCAGTATTGAATAATTGATGATCGGGTTTTGAAGCACATCTTTATTGGGCAGGTAGACTTCCTGTCCCTGGAATGTCTTGACCACCGTCACCCTCAGGTTGGTACGGGTCACCGGCCCCATAAAATCATTGACCTGAATAATATCTCCGACGCGGAAGGGCTTACGAAAAGCAAGGATGATGCCCGAAACAAAGTTTGCCACAATGTCCTGAAAGGCAAATCCCAGTGCAAGCCCGATCACTCCTACACCCGCCAGGAGCGAGGTGACTGCCTTCCCGAGGTGCAATACTTCCAGGATGATGAACAGGCCGGTCCCGAGTACTAAATAGTAGATGATCGTTCCAAAGAGATTCTGCAGAGCCAGGTTGTCCGATGATTTCTTAAATATTTTGATGAAAACCTTTCTAACAGCTTTAGCCAGTAAGATAAATATGATAAAAAGGATCAGAGCGATGGCCATGTTGGGCAAGAGCTCAATAAATGATCCAATCCAGGTCTCGACCTTACCGGTCACAGTCTCTACAACTTCAGCAGCTTGGGTGTCTTGAATTTGTTCCATGATAATTTGTTTAGTGGATATAGAAAACCAACCGTCAAACACGGATTGTGTTTGGATCATGGGGCCTGGTCCATTGAGCTCAGGTGCTAAAGCAGGCCGCATTCAATCAAGAATTTCCCTTAACTTTAGGGAATGCGGTACCTGACCCCAATGATCCTTTTTGTAAGCATGGCTATCTGGTTCTTTTTCAGTGAAACCGGAAAAGTCAGACCCGTGCAGCCAAAAATGAATGGTGCCAGTCTGGTGAGTCCCCGGCAACAGATCACTACTGCGCAGATGGGAGCGATGCGAAGGATCAATGCCGATTGGGTGGCCATTATTCCCTATGCCTTCGGAAAATCCGGAGAACCATCCATCTCCTTTGACCATGAAAGGCAGTGGTGGGGTGAACGCTCCGATGGCACCGTGAACCTGATCCGCCTGGCCAGAGAGAACCATCTGAAGGTCATGCTAAAACCCCATGTGTGGGTGAAGGGTGAGCACTGGGCCGGTGATTTCACCCTGGCTGATGAAGCTTCCTGGAAGATTTGGGAGAAGGACTTCTCTGCATATATTCTTCATTTCGCACAGCTGGCGGACTCCACGAATGTTGAATTGTTTTGTATCGGCACCGAATACAGGATACCGGCAAGGGAAAGGCCCGAATTCTGGAAAGCCCTGATCCGTGAGGTCCGAAAGTGTTACTCAGGAAAAATCACCTATGCTTCCAACTGGGATAATTATATGAATATCAGTTGGTGGGATGCTGTCGACTATATCGGCATAGATGCCTATTTTCCGTTAACAGACCAATTAAAACCCGGCATCGAAGATATCAGGAACGGCTGGAGACCGGTCCGGAAAGAACTGGAGGATCTCTCTCAAAAGTGGGACAAACAGATTGTATTTACGGAATACGGTTTTCAAAGCATGGATGGTGCTGCCGGTAAGCACTGGGAAGCCGACAGGTCGACTCATGCGGCCAATGCTCAGTTACAGGCCGATGCTTACGAAGCTACATTTCAATCCTTTATGGATGAAGAATGGTATGCCGGTGGTTTTTTCTGGAAATGGTATTTCTTTCAATATAACGATGAAAGATACCTGACAGACTGGACACCCCAGGAGAAACCGGCGGAACAAGTCATTGCCCGGTGGTATGGTCGTCAGAAAGCGATCAGGCAAGTTTCAGTAAACAGTGATCCGCTTCATTAAGGTTTTACATCGATCTTCATACTGGTGGCCCTTAGCTGGTTGTAACCCGGGATCTCAATCTTAACAGGATCCACCTTCCAGATATCCTGACAGTATTGCTGTATGGTCCGGTCACTTGAGAATTTACCCACGTTGGCCGTATTGATGACTGACATGGTGTTCCATCTTTTCCAGTCGGGATAAATTTCGGAGACTTTCTTCTGCTGTTTGATGTAAGACCTGAAGTCTGGCAGTACCAGGTAAGGGTCGAAGTCAAGGAGCTGATCTACAATCGGCCAGAAGAGTCCTTTTTGACCTCCTGAGAAATAATCCAGCGAGATCATGTCGAGACATTTTTTCAGATCTGGATCCACTTCATAATAATCCCTTGGCCGGTAGCCTTTCCCCCACAAGGCATTATTTTCATCAACAGTATTGCCAAACAAAAAGAAATTTTTTTCACCTACTTCCTTCATGATCTCCACATTTGCTCCATCCAGCGTGCCGATGGTGAGAGCTCCATTCATGGTGAATTTCATATTTCCCGTACCCGATGCTTCTTTGCCAGCGGTGGATATTTGTTCGCTCAGGTCTGCCGCAGGATAGATCCGCTGACTATTGGTCACATTGAAGTCCGGTAGAAAAATGACCTTAAGACGACCTTTCACTTCCGGATCATTGTTCACCACCTGTCCGACATTATTGATCAGTTTGATGATCAGTTTGGCCAGGTGGTACGCGGGAGCGGCCTTTCCACTGAAAATGAAAGTTCTTGGAACAATGTCAATATCCGGATTTTCTTTGATCTTATTGTAGAGGTGAATGACGTGTAAGACATTCAGGTGCTGCCGCTTATACTCATGGATCCTTTTGGCCTGGATATCGAAAAGTGAATCAGGATTGACCCTGATCCCCTGCTGACCCTTAATGTAGTCAGCCAGTCGTTGTTTGGCCTCCAGCCTGGAAGTACGCCATGCAGACAGGAAGCCCGGGTCTTCTGCATATTTTTCCAGGTTTTTTAGTTGCATCAGATCATTCTGCCAATCCCGGCCTATGGCATCGTTGATCAACCCGCAAAGTTTGGGGTTGATCAGCATCAACCACCTTCTGGGGGTCACCCCATTGGTTTTGTTATTAAATCTTCCGGGCCACAATTCATAAAAGTCTTTCAAAACACTCTTTTTCAATAATTCAGTGTGCAACTCAGCTACCCCATTGATCGAAAAACAACCATAGGCTGCCAGGTTGGCCATTCTGACGGATTTACCCCCTGAGTCATCGATGATCGACAGGCGGCCAAGCGTGCTTTCATCTACCTTGTCCTTTACCTCATTCATGAACCGATAATTGATCTCATACACGATCTCCATTAATCTGGGAAGCAGGGACTGGAACAGATCCACCGACCATTTCTCAAGCGCTTCAGGCAGCAGGGTATGGTTGGTATATGCCAGCGATTTAGTGGTGATCTCCCAGGCATGTTCCCAGCTTAGATTATGGACGTCCAGCAGTAACCGCATCAGTTCGGCAACTGCCACCGCGGGATGCGTGTCATTGAGTTGCAACACAAACTTTTCATGAAAAGTATCGATGGAATTACCCCGATTCAAATGGATCCTGATGGCATCCTGCAGCGAGCAGGAAACAAAGAAATACTGTTGTTTCAGTCGCAGTTCTTTCCCTTCACGCTCATGATCATTGGGGTAAAGGACCTTGGAAATATTTTCAGAATTGATCTTCTTATCCACGGCACCATAGTAGTCTCCCCTATTGAAAGAGTGAAGGTCAAATGACATTTCAGCATCGGACTTCCACAGGCGAAGGGTCGCGGCTGTGTTGGTTTGGAATCCCAGTATGGGCGTGTCATAAGGAATACCGGTGACAATTTCATCCGGTATCCAGGTCACTCTCAGCACGCCGTGCTCATCGTATTTTTTTTCCGTTCGCCCTCTAAAGAACACACTGACAGCATTCTCCGGTTTGCAGATTTCCCACGGATTCCCATACCTCAGCCATTTATCCGTGATCTCCACCTGCCATCCATCCTGGATTTCCTGATCAAAAATCCCAAACTCATACCTGATGCCATAAGCGATGGCCGGTATATCCAGTGTGGCCATCGAATCCAGGAAACAAGCGGCAAGCCGTCCAAGGCCGCCATTGCCCAGACCAGGCTCTTCTTCCTGTACAATGAGCATATCGAGGTCAACCCCCAACTCCGACATGGCCTGGTGAACATTTTTGAAAAAGCCAGTATTGATGAGGCTATTGCTCAGGTGCGGACCAACAAGATACTCGGCAGAGAGATACCCTACCGCCCTCACATTTTGTTCCCAGTATTCCTTTTGGGTATTTAACCAGCGATGTAATATCCTGTCTCTGATCGTGTAAGACAAGGCAAAATAGAGATCGTTTTTGGTGGCAGCGTTGACATTTTTACCCTGGACATAAAACAGGTTGTCGAGGAAAGCGCGTTTGAAAGTCTCAACGCCCGTTCCTGTACGGTCATCTTCAATCTTGATATCTTCCATATTCCTGGAATCTTAGGCAGAAGCATCAAAGCTAAGAAAAAGATGCATTTGAAATACTATCTTTGGTTAGGGGTTTAGGTGATTTGAATCAATGATGTTGCTACCGGGATATCCGGATCAGTTATTGATTTAATCGAAGTTATTACCTTGCCAAATAATCCATCAAAATTAGTCTCATGTCTTTCATTAAGTGTAATTACTGGAGCCGGTACTTTTTCAGTCTATTTGTTTTTTTACTATTCATCACATGGTGCTATTCGCAGGGCTCATCAGATAATAAGCCAAATATCCTGATCATTATTCCTGATGACCTGGGATGGTCTGATGTGGGGTATCATGGTTCGGAGATCAAAACCCCAAACATTGACAAACTGGCCAAAACCGGGATCAAACTTGAACAACACTATGTGATGCCTACCTGCACGCCTACCAGGGTAAGCCTGATGACCGGAAAATTCCCCAGCAGGTACGGGATTACCTCACCGGATTACGGAGAGGTGATTGATCTGGGTGATCCGACGTTGGCCTCGATTTTGGCAAAAAACGGGTATTTCACTGCCATCGTCGGTAAGTGGCACATGGGATCTCCGCCCTATACACCCATGAAATACGGCTTTAAATCATCTTATGGATACTTTGACGGACAGATCGATCCTTATACGCATGAATACAAGAGCGGACGAAAAAACTGGCACAGAAATGACAAATTGATCGAAGAAGAGGGACATGTGACAGACTTACTGACGAATGAAGCCATCAGGATCATTGAGGAGGCTCGTGAAGAACCGTTCTTTCTTTATCTGGCGCACCAGGTACCTCATTCTCCTCTTAATGAGCCGGAAGAATGGACGTCCTTATATGATGATGTTGCGCTTCACCCGACAAGAAAATTATTTGCTGCAAGCGTGACGCACATGGATGCCGGAATAGGAAAGATATTAGATGCGCTGGAAAGAACAGGTAAGCGAGAGAGTACCCTGATCCTGTTTTTGAGTGATAATGGAGGACAACATAGCTGGCAGGATGATGAGCAGTATCATGGAGCTTATGCAGATATTCCGCATGAAGTACTTGGTAATAACTTCCCTTTACGAGGCTGGAAAGGCGATGTCTACGAGGGAGGGATCCGCACCCCGGCTATTGCTAACTGGATGGGTAC
Organism: Cyclobacteriaceae bacterium; assembly: GCA_965243485.1. Taxonomy (GTDB): domain Bacteria; phylum Bacteroidota; class Bacteroidia; order Cytophagales; family Cyclobacteriaceae; genus UBA7330. The sequence goes on from CBDEVP010000001.1 coordinate 2,202,265, forward strand.
ATTGAATCCCGGTCAAATAGATCAGCCATTTCATATGACAGACTGGCTGCCAACATTATGTAATCTGGCGGGAATTGATAACGAGTTGAGATCTCTGAATCCGGATGGAAAAAACATCTGGCCGGTCGTGAGTGGAAAGCAGGCAACGATGGAGCACCCCATATACTGGAAGACCAACCAGGCCTATGCGGTCCGGGATGGAGACTGGAAGCTGGTCGTTCACCGGAATGCAGACCTGCCGGAACTCTACAACCTAAAGGAGAATTTCAGGGAAGATCGTGATCTTGCCAAAGATCATCCTGATAAAGTCAAAGACCTTACCGAACTTCTGGAAAAGTACAAATCCGGCGATAGAGAATAATTTCAAATATCATCATTTCAATCAAATTATGAGAAAGCTTACCATCCTGATCTTTGCAATACTGGCCGGCTGCCAGTCTAAGGACAGCCATGTGGGGGACATCCCCCCTATGGACGTGGTTCCCACTCCTCAACAACTTACTTATCAAAAGATGGAGTTGGTAGGATTTATCCATTTCACAGTAAATACTTTTACCAATAAGGAATGGGGATATGGAGATGAAGACCCCTCCATTTTCAATCCCACTGAGCTGGATGCCGAGCAATGGGCGAAAACGGCCAAAGAGGGCGGACTAAAAGAATTGATCCTGACGGCCAAGCATCATGACGGTTTTTGCCTGTGGCCGAGTAAATATACGGAGCACAGTGTGAAAAACAGTCCATACAAAGGTGGCGAAGGAGATATTGTGAGAGAGTTTGTAGATGCCTGCAGGAAATATGGATTGAAGGTTGGATTATACTTATCACCCTGGGATCGTAACCATGAAGATTATGGAACCCCTGAATACATTACCTATTACAGAAATCAGCTGAGGGAATTGCTCACGGAATATGGAGAGATTAATGAGATATGGTTTGACGGCGCCAATGGTGGGGATGGCTATTACGGTGGAGCCAATGAGGTACGACAGATTGATCGTGATACCTACTATGACTGGGACAATACCATCAAACTGGTCAAGGACCTGCAGCCAGATATCAAGATCTTTTCTGATGCGGGTCCGGATATCCGCTGGGTCGGCAATGAACGCGGCTATGCCGGGGAAACTTTCTGGTCTACCATCAATACGGATTCTGTAACCATAGGTGCTGCAAAAACTGATTATCTGAATACCGGTGATCCGGATGGAAACAAGTGGGTGATCGGTCAGTGCGACGTATCCATCCGTCCCGGATGGTTTTATCATCCTTCTGAGGATTCGCTGGTGAAGTCTCCGGAAAAACTGATGGAAATCTACCATAAATCGGTAGGTAGAAATGCTGTTTTACTGCTCAATCTGCCTCCTGACCGTCGTGGCCTGATCCATGAAAATGATGTGAAGTCGTTGAAGGAATTCAAACGGCTGGTCGATCACCTCTTTGCCATGGACCTTGCTGACGGTGCTGTCAGGGCTTCCAATACCCGGCTGGATCATGAGAAGTTTAACGCCAATAACATTCTTGATGATGACCTTGAGTCTTACTGGGCTGCAGATGATGAGGTGCGGGAAGCATCGCTCATCATAGAGCTGAAGAATGAGGTGGATTTTGAACGGATCGTGATCCAGGAACCCATCCGGTTTGGGCAACGTGTGTCCCGGTTTCAGGTTTTCGCCGATCGCAGCAGTGAATGGGAGCTCATCTATGAAGGCACCACTATCGGGTACAAATGGATACTGGATACGGGGCCGGTTACTACCAGCCGGATCAAATTTACGATCCTCGATGCCCTGGCCCCCCCGGCAATATCCAATTTTGAGATTTATTGAGGTTATTCGGGCTAAAAACCCATCGCAGGTCGGACTTTCGCCTGACTCTACTCCGGAATTACTCCTTCAATATTGAGATCAATAGAAGGAGTTATCATGATCAATTGATCGTAAAATCTTACATTTTGTAACTTACATTTTGTAACTTACATTTTGTTAGTTAGTAAATGATCTCAATGCAGCCATCTTCTCCTTTTCCCACCACGGGATACTTTGGTCCAAAATACTTTTGTGACAGAACAGATGAGACAAAAAATCTCATTTCAAGATTAGAAAGCGGGGAATCCTGCCTGATTCTCGGGATCAGACGGTTAGGAAAGACGGCATTAATACATCATGTCTTCCATCAGCTACCCAAAACATGGAACACGATTTATCTTGATATTCTTCATACGGAAAATGAAGCAGGATTGTTGAATGCGCTGGCTTCAGGCCTGCTCAGGTCAATACCAGAGAAGAGCCTGTTTGGCAGCAAGGTGTGGAAGTTTGTAAAATCATTAAGACCAACCATATCATTTGATCCGTTGACTGGCTCCCCGCAGGTTGGGTTTGATGTGAAGGAACCGGACAGGCAGGTAAAAGATATTTTTAGGTTTCTGGCAGAGAATGACAAGCCAGCCGTCATAGCCATCGACGAGTTCCAGCAAATAGCTCATTATCCTGAAAAGAATACCGATGCCTGGTTGCGGAGCCAGATGCAGGCGCTTCCCGGCGTACATTTTCTTTTTGCAGGTAGCCAACAGCACATACTCGCTGATCTGTTTAGCGATCCGGGCAAGCCTTTTTTCAAAAGCGCTTCTCCGTTGAAAATCGGTAAGATACCTAATGAAGCCTACGCCAAATTTATCATCAGGACATTCAATTCGTCGGGACGCAAGATCTCCCCGGACATTACAAACGAAATACTTCAATGGACAAAACAACATACTTACTACGTGCAGCTGCTTTGCAACCGGATATTTTCAAATGGCAGAAAAGAGATCATTCACGAAATGTGGCAGGAAGAAGCCAGTAAGCTCCTGATGGAAAACGAACCATTTTTTTACCATTACAGGAGCATGCTGACAGGCCCGCAGTGGAACTTACTCAAAGCGATCGCAAAGGACAATATCGTGAGAGAGCCTACATCAAAAGACTTCATATCGAGATATCAACTTGGAAGTTCAGCAACGGTCATCCGGTCGCTGGAATCACTACAACACAAGGAACTTGTTTTTAAAGAATATGATGAAGAAGGGGATTCATATTACAGCGTATATGATGTACTCTTTCAGCAGTGGATCTCAAGTAAATTTCCTGTTTAAGAACCTGAAACTAACTGACCAGTATTTTATTGCAAAAATGGATTTGCATGGGTTCGCATCTTCGTTTAATTTCATCCATCAGACCCTACCTAACTTGATTATGAAGCTTCTTTCTATTCTTACGGCATTGACAATTGTAATAAGTTGCTCCGGCCCATCCTCAAAAAGCGAGTCTAAGGAAACCACTAAAAACGATGATTACCTCTGCATGGGACACTACTGGACCGAGGAGGAAGCCAAAGAAAAACTTAAAGAGTTTGCCTCTACCTATGACGACAAAGCATCCTGGGAAGCAAGGGCCGAGCGGATCAGAGAAGGAATTCTAGAAGGGTTGCAATGGGAAAAGATGTCAAAAATTGACAATGAGCTCGAACTGATCGTAACAGGCTCCAAAGAGATGGATGGTTATGTGGTTGAAAATGTGATGCTGGAGAGCTTTCCCGGGTTTTACATCACAGGTAATATCTACAAACCAACCAAATTGAGGCAAAAGAACCCGGCCATCCTCACAGCGCATGGACACTGGGAAGACCGCAGGTTTATGGAGGAATACCAGAAAAGGTGTGCCTATCTCGCCAAAGCGGGAGCCATTGTTTTTGGCTATGACATGATCGGATACAGCGAGAGTAAACAAACCACTCATAAGATGCCTATTGCCCTCTTACTTCAAACCTGGAACAGTAAAAGAGTGCTCGATTATCTGCTTTCCAGAGAGGATGTAGATCCTGAGAAGGTCGGGATGACCGGAGCATCCGGGGGAGGTACGCAGACTTTCATTCTTACGGCCATTGATGACCGGATAAAATACTCAGCTCCTGCCGTTCAGGTTTCCGCACATTTTTTCGGCGGCTGCATGTGTGAAAGTGGCATGCCTATCCATAAAAGTGCTGATCACCAGACCAACAACGTCGAAATAGCAGCCACCTGTGCGCCCAGACCTTTGTTGCTGATCTCAGATGGAGATGACTGGACCAAAAATGTTCCGGATGTTGAGTATCCCTACATTCAGAATGTATATGAACTTTATGGGATCAAGGATAAAGTTTACAATGCGCACTTCCCGGATGAAGTGCATGACTACGGCCCGAATAAGCGGGTGCCCATGTACCGGTTTTTTGGTGAGTATCTGGGCCTGAATGTCCCTGAAGCGATCGATGAGAGTTTCATCCGTGTGCTGAGTAAAGAGGAGCTTAGTGTGCTGGCAAACACAACCTTACCTGACAATGCTTTGATGGGAGATGAGGCGGTGATGGCGTATTTGGGGTTTGATTAATGTTACACCGGATCAACCACCGATTCCGATTTTGACTTCAGATGCTTCTGTTTGTAATCCTTAGGAGAAGAATACCCTGTAATGCTCTTGAATTTTCGGTTAAAGTTGGAGAGATTATTAAATCCTGACTCAAAGCAGATCTGAGCAATCGTCAGCTGGTCATTGCAGGTGATGCAAATGATGTAATTGATCATTTGAAAGATTAAATAATTATTGCGATTTTAGATAAAAAATGTGTAGCAATGGAAGGTATTAAGAAGAAGTATATAGTTGATGATGATCAAAAAAAAATTGCAGTACAAATTGATATTGCTGATTTTGAAAAAATAGAACAGATTCTTGAAGATTATGCTCTGGGGCAATTGATAGAAGAAAATGATCCTGCTGAAAATTTAGATTTGGAGGCAGCAAAAAAATATTATGATCATTTAGATAAGACGTGAGCCGGTGACCATTAAAGTCAATAGGAGATTTTTAAAGGATTTAGCCAGGCTTCCGCCCAATGATCGGCAAAAGATTGAGCAATTTGTTTTTGAAGAAAGTCAAAAGGTTGTATCCATTGAATCAGTGGGAATATTTGAAAAATTAAAGGGATATCAGACTTATTACCGAATTAGATTTGGTAACTATAGAGTGGGTGTAAGCTATAAAGATGAAGTGCTGACTTTCGAAAGAGCACTTCACAGGAAAGAAATTTACCGATACTTTCCATAAACCCCCGAGGAGTAAAAAACTTTTCCAAAACCCTTAGATGAGAGATCGACTCAATTCAAAAGCCCTTATAACAGATCACACCGGATCAACTACTGACTCAGATTTTGATTTAAGATGCTTCTGTTTGTAATCCTTAGGAGAATACCCTGTAATGCTCTTAAATTTTCGGTTAAAGTTGGAGAGATTATTAAATCCTGACTCAAAGCAGATCTGAGCAATCGTCAGCTGATCATCGAGCAGCAACTTGCAGGCATAGCCTGTCCGAATTTCATTGATGTATTGTACAAGTGTTTTTCGAGTAGTATTCTTAAAGTAGCGGCAAAAGGCTGCCACGGTCATATTGGCAAGATCTGCCACATCCTCCAGGGAAATTTTCTGCTTGAAATTATGAATTACATAGTCATAAACCTTATTGATCTTATCCAGGTCGCGGTCCTTCGGGGTAGAAATGAATCCAGGACTAGCCAAAGGGACCCTTTCTTCACTTTCCGCCAGGTAATATAGAATATCCAGCAGCTCAAAAAATCGTCGGCCCTCATCCTGCCTTACCAGGTGTTGCATTTTTTCCACCACCAACTCTCTGGTTTTACCAGAGAATTTAAGTCCTCTGCGGGCATCTTCAAAAAGTTTCCTGACAGGTTTCACTTCAGGCAGGTTGACAAAGTCTTTACCGGCAAAGTCGGGTAAGAAGAAAAAATTGATGACTTCTACCTTTAGATCCTTTCGACCTTCATAATAGATCTCATCATTTTTCCATACATGCGGCAGCTCAGCTCCTACGAGTACCAGGTCGGGTCCTTTGAAACTCTGGATGCTATCCCCAACATAGCGCGTTCCGCTTCCATTGAGTGCCAGATTCAATTCTATTTCATAATGATAGTGCCATTTATCATACATGTGGGGCACACGAACATGCTGTAATTGGAAGGAGTGATCGTAGGACTGGGTCTTCTTTTTCAGGAAAAGAGGTTGCATTTATGGTATTTTATGATCGTTAATTGGGGTCTTTATTGCAATATATGCAAAAAAAGTATCACTAATGGCAAATATTCAAGGAGAGTTGAGGTATTGGTACCTCTAGTTTTGGAAATACTTTAGGCTGTGTCGGACTCGATGAAGGCTGAGAGTGTAACTGAAAACAACAATAATTATGAAAGAACATTTACTAAAAATTGCAGGTATGATTTGCATTTTGCTGGTGCAATCATTGGCGATTCAGAGAATCCGGATTAGTAATGGCTCGAATCGGGGTGGTCATTTGCACCATCCTTTCTGTTACAGCCAGGGCACAGGATCCTGGCTGGATAGATGAGACATTGAGAGAATTGCGGGGACCGGTTTTTCCTGCAGACACTTTCCGTATTGATGAATTTGGAGCAATCCCCCATTCAGTATCCGAAAATACGCAGGCATTCTCTGATGCTATCTCGGCATGCAGCAATACGGGCGGGGGTGTTGTATTTGTTCCTCCTGGGCTATGGGAGACAGGACCGATACTCCTTAAAACAAATGTAAATCTTCATGTGGCCGAAGGTGCCACACTCATTTTCTCCGGTGAATTTGAGGATTACCTTCCTGTGGTCCTGATCCAAAGGGGTGGTTATTTCTGCTACAATTATTCCCCTCCACTTTACGGTAATGAAATTGAAAATGTAGCCATTACCGGAAAAGGTACGATCGATGGAAATGGGGCAGTCTGGTGGCCATGGAAAAAGAATCAGTCCGGGATGGTTGAACTGTTTCAAATGGGGAAAGCCGGTGTTCCCATTGAAGAACGGGTCTTTGGGGTGCCTGAAAAGGGGGTAAGGCCTCCTTTTGTTCAATTCATGAGGAGTGAGAACATTTTGATCGATGGACCGAAGTTTACCAATGGTCCGTCATGGATGATCCATCCGGTACTATGTAAAAATGTGATCATTCGAAACATAATGATACAATCACATGGCCCAAACAACGATGGTATAGACCCAGACATGTGCGAAAATGTGCTCATTGAAAACTGCGAAATCGATGCGGGGGATGACAACATTGCCATCAAATCCGGGCGGGATGAGGAAGCATGGAGGATCGGTAAACCATCCAAAAATATCATTATAAGAAATTGCAGGAGCCTTAGCGGTCATGGGGGCTTTGTCATTGGAAGTGAAATGTCGGCCGGGGTGATGAATGTCCTGGTAGAAAATTGTCATTTCTCCACCACAGACCGGGGAATAAGGATCAAAACCAAGGTGGGAAGAGGAGGTATTGTGGAAAATATCCTCATCAGGAATATCACGATGGAAAAGATAAAAAATGAAGCCATACTAATCAATATGAAGTATGATTCGGAACCGATTGAGCGAGCAATGGATTATAAATCCACAGCCAGGGAATTGCCATTTGTCAGGGGTATCACAATCGAAAATTTAACCTGTGAGTCTGCGAAAAAAGCCATCTCATTGATCGGGCTGGGTGAGCATACCCTTGAGCATGTGAAGATTGATAACACTGAGATAACCGCAGAAAATGGTGTGCTGATTGAAGGTAGCCATGGGATTGAAATACGAAGATTGGCCCTGAACGTAGATAAACAAGTACGGGTAGAGATCTTCGATTCTTCCGACGTGGATATATCAATCAAAAATCAGGACTGGGACCCAAAATATTTGAGTCAGGATGGCTCAAGCAATGTTTCGATAAAAAAATATGACCAATAATGAGTACAGATCAGTATAAGAAAGAGGTAAGCATGATGAAGCTGGATAAGCTCATCGCAGATAGAGAAGGTATTTCAAAAAAAGAATTCCCCATTCCCACAAAGGATTTGCTGCAACGTTTTGAAGAGCTTTATACCGGGGCTATCAATGATGTGTTGCGAGAGTTTTGTCTGATGGATCAGGCCCTGCCCAACCATATCCGGCCACTCAGGGAATACAAAACCCATGCAGGCGTGGCTTTCACAGTCAAGAGCGCGCCCAATACGCTTGTCCGGGGTGAAATGGAATTCAGGACTCAGATGCTGGATGAAATGCATGAAGATGCATTCGTGGTCTGGGATAGCAGCAAAGATGAAAAATCTACCTCCTGGGGAGGGGTGATGACAGCCACTGCCAAACGGAAAAAGATCCGGGCCGCCTGTATAGATGGCGGTATCAGGGACACCCATCAGATCCTGGAAGCTGATTTTCCGGTTTTTTATAAGTATCGCTCCTCTAATGGTAGCCTGGGAAGGTGTTTGATCACCCATTACCAGATCCCCATTGAGGTTGGCGGGGTGATGATCAAGCCAGGGGATGTCATTCTTGGTGATGTGGATGGCGTGTTGGTAGTACCAAGAGATATTGCCTACGAAGTCTTGACTCGCGCGGAGGAAATCAGGGACAATGAAAAGAAGATCTTCGGCTGGGTGAAAGAAGGGCAGAGCGCCAAAGACATTACGGATAAAGGAGGATATTTTTAAAATTTGATGGCTTACAAATTTTGTATGCTTTTGCCGCCAAAGTATGATGAGCGGAAATGGACCCTGGCCAGTCAGGCAGGCGTCAAATACGTGATCACCAAGGCGATGCCGGAGCTGTCAGGAAAGGCTGCCCCGTACGACTTTGAGTCATTGAAATCAATAAAGGAAGAGTTTGCCGGACATGGTTTTGAGCTGTATGGTCTGGAGGGTGATCAGTTTGACATGTCACCCATCAAGGAAGGGCTGAAAGGCAGAGACGAGGCCATTGAAAATTATTGCCGGATGATTGAAAACATGGGCCGGCTGGGCATGCCTTTACTTTGTTATAACTTCATGGCTGTATTCGGATGGCTGAGGACCGATATCAACATCCACGAGCGGGGCGGGGCCCTGACAAGCGAATTTGATCTGGCGATGGCAGAAAAGGAATTGGTACCTGAGGAACGACGCATCTCCGACTCCAGGCTTTGGGAAAACCTGTTTTACTTTTTGGAAAAGGTGCTCCCGGTAGCTGAAAAAAACAAGGTGAAAATGGCTTTACATCCTGATGACCCACCCATTTCACCGCTTCGCGGGGTCGGTAGGATACTCACCAGCGCAGCAAGCATGGATAAGGTATTAAAGCAATTCCCAGGCGATAGCAATGGTTTGACTTTCTGTCAGGCTACCTTCAAAACCATGGGAGAAGACCTGAAGGCCATTTCTGAAAAATGGATCAGGGATGGCAAAGTGCATTTCATCCATCTTCGCGACATCAAAGGGGAGAGGACCAAATTCCGGGAGACCTTTCATGACAATGGTACCACCAACATGGCGGAGATGATGATCCATTACAAAAACTGTGGATTCGAAGGGCCTATCCGCCCCGACCATGCCCCGGCGATGTATGGCGAGCGGCAAAACCAGTTTGAGGGCGGTATATCCGTGGGCTATGAACTGATGGGGAAAGTCCTGGCGTTGGGGCACATGAAGGGAGTTTGTGATGCGCAGGGGATCAGGTATGAGTAAAGGGTCGGGGAGAGTGGCAATCTTACATGCCTGTTTTTTTTAGTATTTTTGAGAAAGATAATTAAAGAATGATGACTAGAGAGAAATTGTTGAAAAGGACGATTGAACATCTCAACAAACTACCTGATCAAAAGGTACAGGAAGTTTCTGATTTTGCTGAATTTCTCTTGAAGGGGATTGATGATCAAATACTGACTGAAGGTATTCAAAAGCTGGTGAGTGAATCAAAAACTTTCTCTTTTCTTGATGAAGAGGAGGATCTTTACTCTATCGAAGACCTCAAAGAAAGATATAGGTGAATAAAGGAGACATCGTCCTAATTCCATTTCCATTCACAGATTTAACCGGAGCAAAAAACCGACCGGCCCTTGTCCTCATTGAAACAGAATCTGACATTACAGTCTCATTCATCACAACCCAACTCAGATGGAATGATGAAAATGATGTGGTGTTGGAACCCACCCCCAAACGGACTTAAGAAATCCTCTCTCCTGAAACTAAGTAAGTTTGCAACGATTGACAAAGACTTAGTGATTGGCAAACTTGGTCACCTAAGTGAAGAAGAGTTAATCATGATTGATAGCAAATTGCGAGCGCTGTTTAAGATTGGAAGATAGCGGATCACTATGATGGCGGAGATGATGATCCATTAGCAAAAACTGCTGCTTCATACGCCCAATCAGCAATTTTCCTACATATCTGGATTTTGAACTAATATCAAGTCAGCGCTCCAAAAACCAGGATACTCCTGGCATTCCCCTATTTTTCTTAAGCCAGATTTGTATATTTCCACCAATAAATAGAAAGTCATGAAATCCTCACAAAAAACAGCCATCGTCACAGGCTCTTCCTCCGGCGTAGGTGCAGCCACCTGCATCGAACTGGCCCGACGCGGCTGGAATGTGGTCATCAACTACGCCCACAGCGAGCAGGAAGCTCATGATACGGCTGAAAAATGTAAAGCACTCACGGACGGCGTGCTGGTGGTCAAGGCCGACGTTTCGCAGGACAATCAGGGCATACGGATGATCGATGAGACAATCAACAAATGGGGGAGATTGGATGCTCTGGTAAACAATGCCGGAACCACCAGGTATTGTAATTACAATGATTTGGATGGGCTTACAAAAGAAGATTTTCTGAAAATATATGAGGTGAATGTGGTTGGCGCCTATCAGGTTACCAGGGCTGCGGCCAAATATTTAAAGGAGTCAAAAGGTTCTGTCGTTAATACCTCATCCATCAGTGCTATTTCAGGAGTAGGTAGTTCGATTGCCTATGCAGCATCCAAGGGCGCATTGTCTACCATGACGCTTTCCCTGGCACATGCGCTGGCGCCGGAGGTAAGAGTGAATGCAGTTTGTCCGGGATTCATACAGGGCAGGTGGACCAAAGGGTTTCTGGGAGACAGGTACGAGCAGGTCCGGAAAGACATTGAAAAGACCACGCTCCTGCACAGCACCTCCACTCCCGAAGATATCGCCAAAGCCATTGTGTACCTGGTGGCCGATGCCGGCACCACCACCGGTCAGCTGCTGACCATCGATAGTGGGCAGCTGGTGAATCAGAACATACTGTGATTAATTCGGGACCAAATAGATGGGCTGCAGTTACTCGTGAAACTACCTGGCTCCATTAAATCCAAAATGTGTTAATCATTCAGCGATATGTGTTAATGTCTATAGATCTAAAACGATAGCTTTGCTAGAAGCAGAATATGAAAGATCAGATTATTCATTCAAAATCAATCACCGAAATAAGGTCTGTATTTGGTCTGGGGAAACCAACACACCCTTTAATAACCATCCTGGACACTCAAAAACTGGCTTATGGAGAAGAAACAGTAGGCAGGCGATTTTCTTCTGACCTTTATTGCATAGCATTAAAAGATTCAAGTTGCGGAATAGATTACGGACGAAATGCATACGATTTCGACGATGGCGTTTTGATTTTTACGGCACCAAACCAGGTGATCACTGTTAAGAAACCACAAGCATTGGATCAGGTAAAAGGCTGGATGCTATACTTCCATCCCGATCTTATCAGAAATACATCGCTTGGTTCAAAAATTGACTCATACCATTTCTTCAATTATGAGGTTTTTGAGGCATTGCACCTTTCCGAAAATGAGCAAAATACCCTCAATCAAATTGTTAAACTTATTCATGAAGAAATCAAAGAGCGAATCGACAACCATAGCCAGCAGGTGTTGGTATCAAATATTGAATTATTACTTAATTACAGCAAGCGATTTTACGAAAGGCAATTCAATACACGTTCGGCAAGAAATAAAGATGTGGTTTCTAAAGTAGAAAAAATATTGAAAGACTATTATTCTAACAATGAACTCATTGAAAAGGGACAGCCGGGCATCCAATATTTGGCAGATCATTGTCACCTGTCGGCCAGCTATCTCAGCGACCTACTTGCTAAAGAAACCGGCCGCTCAGCCAAAGACCACATTAATGATTTTTTAGTAGACAAAGCAAAACACTTACTACTCAGCTCAACTGATTCAATTAGCGGAATAGCTTACACGCTGGGATTTAATTATCCTCACTATTTTGGCAGGCTATTTAAACAGAAGACTGGCAAAACCCCTCAGGAGTATCGTCAACTAAATTAAAAATGAGGGGTCAATTAGCTTCTTTTTGGGTATCAGCGATTTGTGTTTAAGGTTCCCTTTTTCGTGTTAATCCGGGCCTCATATTCACCGGATATTTGTTTCATCATTTATTCATAAATCAAAAAAGATGAAACAGAAAATATTAGTCACCGGAGCAAGTGGAGCTTTTGGCAGTTTAGCATGTATTCAATTGGCAGAAAATGGGCATCACGTAGTAGGAACGATGCGTTCCTTGCAAGGTAAAAATGCAACAATCGCCAATGATCTAAAATTAAAGGGCATAGCGCTGGTTGAAATGGACGTTACCAGTGAGAAAAGTGTGAATTCTGCCGTACATTCAGCCATTGAGATCATGGACGGTTTAGATACCGTTTTTAACAATGCGGGCATTGGAGCAAATGGAATCCTGGAATGCTTTACTGCGAATGACATTCAAAAAATGTTTGATGTGAATGTTTTTGGAGTTCAGCGCCTTATGAGAGCGGTTTTACCCCATCTTAGAAACCAGGGAAAAGGAACTATTATTCATACATCAAGCTGCATCGGCAGGGTAACAACGCCTTTTCTTGCTTCTTACTCTGCTTCTAAATATGCCCTGGAATCTTTGGCTGAAGGTTATCGGGCAGAACTTTCCGGATTCGGAATTGAATCTTGTATTGTTGAACCGGGTGGATTTCCTACTGGCTTTATGGGTGGAATGATAACCCCAAGTGATACAGATAGACTGAAACAGTTCGGAGAAATGGCGAATCTTCCGGAGACCTCTCTAAATGGTTATGTGGCTTATGTAGAATCGATACCACAGCAAAGACCCGAAAGAGTTGCAGAGGCTGTTGTGGATTTAGTAAACTCTCCATTTGGTGAAAAACCTTTTAGAACTGTTGTTGATTTTTCAGGATTGAAACAACCGATAGAAAACTACAACAAGGTGCTGAGCGAAATCACCAAAGCAATCTATACAGCCAATGGTGTAGACAATCTGTTGACCTTAAATAAAGATTGATATGGGAAAAACAATATTGATAACGGGAGCAAGTAGCGGTATCGGAAAAGCCACAGCAATCCATTTTCAGCAACAAGGATGGAATGTAATTGCCATGATGCGAGCGCCAGAAAATGAAAATGAGCTAAATAAGCTGGAGAATGTGCAATTAGAGAAATTGGATGTACTCGATTTAGAATCCATTCACCAGGCTATCAAAAATGGTATTAAAAGATTTGGGAGGATTGAAGCAATTGTTAACAATGCAGGCTATGGCGCTTATGGACCACTGGAGTCTTTCCCAAGGGAAAATGTTATCAGGCAATTCAACACCAACGTGCTCGGATTAATAGATGTTACAAAAGCCATTATCCCACACTTCAGAGAAAATAAAGAAGGTGTCATTGTTAATATTTCATCCATAGGTGGACAAATAACTTTTGCATTGGGTTCGCTCTACCACGGAACTAAATTTGCCGTGGAAGGCATTTCGGAATCATTGCATTATGAAATGAAAGAAATAGGTGTTAAAGTGAAAATAGTTGAGCCAGGATTCATAGCGACTGATTTTGGGGGACGTTCTTTTGATTTTCAGGCTGGAAATATTGAAGATTATCAACCCATCATCAATGCCTTAATGAAACAATGGCAAAACCCGAACAATACGGTCTCATCACCAGGCCTGGTAGCCGCTGTAATTTATGACGCTGTGACAGATGGAACAGATCAATTGAGATACAGAGCAGGAGATGATGCTGAATTCCTACTAGACTCCAGAAAGAAAATGACAGATGAGGAGTTTTTTGAAATGATGAATAAGCAATTGGGAAGGTAGTAAACGGTGTATTAAGTGATAATTGTTTGGAGAGGAATACCTGAACCGTAGGTACAACACCCTGAAACTACTGCATCATTTCCCTGTTATTATTCCCTGATCTCGTTGGAGTTTGCAACTTCAACGATTGGTACAACAGAACGCATGATAATTAGCGGATTCTAAATACTCAGATAGCGATCACTACTTCAAAAGTTTTATTAAATTGAAATAATGAAACTAAACGGTACAACCAGTTATCGGATCGGAGATCAAAATGCACTTCATTTTATCACCTTTGCGACAGTTGGCTGGATAGACGTATTTACAAGGAGGCGGTATAAGGACATATTGATAGAAAGCCTGGATTACTGTAGAAAAAACAAAGGCCTGGAGTTGTTCAGTTTTGTGATTATGAGCAATCATGTACATTTAGTTGCCAGTGCGAAAGAAGGCTTTCAGTTGTCTGATATATTGCGAGATTTTAAGAAGTTTACAAGTAAAAGGGTCATAGAGGAATTGCAGAACGAAGGTGAAAGTAGAAGAGAATGGATGCTTATGCTATTTAAGAAGGCTGGATTCGAAAATTCTAAGAACAAGGAGTATCAGCTTTGGCGAAATGATAATCATCCGGTATCATTAGAAAACTCGTTGATGATAGATCAAAAAATTGATTATATAGAAAATAATCCTGTGACGGAAGGAATTGTGGAATCGCCGGAAGACTATTTGTACAGCAGTGCAAGTATTCGGAATGGCAGGTCTAAAATGATCGAGCTGGATGAATTATGATTGAAGTTGCAAACTCCAATCAGATAGGAACATGTCAAAAAAAGCCCGATGGATTCCTGATCCATCGGGCTTCTTGCTTTAGAAAAATTCTATGCTGCTGTATAATTAGATTATGTGCAAGGCCGGTCCGGATCCGGAAATCTAATCGCCATCAAAATCCGAACATTCCATTTTCATTTGCTAATCCTTCAGTGGGGATCGGCTGTATCACATCCCAGTGTTCTACTGCTTTACCATTTTCAAATCGCAATAAATCATAGAATACCTGATTTTTCCCGCTCCATTCTCCTTCACTTACTGTCAACACAAAGTTGCCCTCACCCAGTACTTTGTGAATTTTGGTATACCTGAACATATTGTTTTGTGAAGTGAGGTATTCGACCGCTTCTACTATACCAGCCAAACCATCTTTGATTCCCGGATTATGTTGATCGTATTGATCGGAACTTATGTATTCGGTAATCTTATTGGGGTTTTTACCCATCAAAATATCTTCCACCATTGCCCTTGCCAATGCCTTATTCTCCTCCGTTTTATCCAAGTCTGTTGCAGTTGTAGGCCCATCTGTCTGCGTTCTGCCACTGGCGGTTTCTTTGACCAGGGGAGTCATTGCATCCCAGTGTTCGGCTACTTTCCCATTTTCATCAAGCCTGATAATATCAAAAGATACCATCTCATCTGCACCAAATGGTTTTGCGTTTTTCCAGACATTGTGCATAAACACATAATTTCCATCCTGAAACATTCGGATGTTTTCAGCGGTCGTTCCATATTCTTGCAGGACAGGCAGCATTTGAATGAATGACTCCAGCCCGGTCGGAATGAACGGGTTGTGCTGAACATAATCGTTATTTGCAAGCTCACGCATTGTTTCAACGCCACTTGTCAATACCGCACCTAAAAAAGTGCCTACAGTTTCTTTTTTGCTCATTTTCTTCATATTTGATTGTGAATTTTCGGATATCACCTCATTGGTTGGGCTTCTCTGTGCTTTACTGCAGGAGGCGAGATAGCCTATGAGGACAATGATTGTCATTAGCTTTTTCATGTATGTATTAATTGATTTTCATTAGTTTTCGATTATTACTTGTAAATTACAAGCAATAGTAAATTATTAATTGCAAAATACAAGTAATAATTAATTGTTTTTTGCAAGTAATTATAAAATACCTGGTCATGGACTATAAATTCCGATGTGATTGTCCCTTTACATCTGCTATTGATATTCTTGGTGATAAGTGGATGCTTGTGATTGTTAAGCAAATGCTGGTAGAGGACAAGAATACCTTTAAGGATTTTGTGGAGAGTGAGGAAGCTATTGCAACAAATATCCTTACGATTAAACTTAAACTCCTCGAAGAATTGGGACTCATTTCCAAATCAAAACTGCCCAACAATAAAAAGACCAACCTGTATCGTCTGACGCCGAAAGGACTGGAGTTGGCACCTATCCTGGTGGAACTGGCCGTATGGAGTGATAAAAATCTAAGAGAGATGCACCCTACGCTTCAAAAAGGAGCCGGAATAGACTTACTTCGTCGGGACAAAGAAGCTTTCACTAATGCCTTGATAAACTCCTATCAACAAAAAATGGGCATCTCAAAAGACAAAGTCGATGAGAACATAAGCGATGAGTAATTTTCGGCGGAACATGTAACTTTAGGTTGAGTTTAAAAAGGGTATGATCACTGAACTTAACTGATCCGTGTCATCGTTGAATCAAATGCAAATCTCTCCGCTCATCGATCACTTCAATTCATTCATCACCCTGACGGAAGAGGAGATATCCGAACTTGAAAAGAGGGTCAATCCAAAAAGTGTTAAGCGGAGACAATTCATTTTATCAGCCGGCGATGTTTGCAAGCATTACACTTTCATTGTTGAAGGTTGCTTCAAAATGTATAAAGTGGATGAAGCAGCTAAGGAGCATAACCTCCATTTTGCTGTAGAAAACCAGTGGATTACAGATATCGGTAGTTTTCATTCGGAACAACCCAGTCAACTTTACATAGAGGCCATCGAACCGGGCAGGATCCTGCAGATATCCAAACAGGATTTGATTTACTTCTATGAGCACAGCATCAAATTCAACCGGATTTTCCGGGTGATCGTGGAGAATGAATTTGTGCTTTTGCAGAACAGGTTACTTCAGACCATCAGCACCACGGCTGAACAGCGATACCTGGAATTCATGGAGCTTTACCCCAACCTTTTCAACAGGATCTCCAATGTTCAGGTGGCGTCCTACCTGGGCATTACCCCCGAGTTCCTCAGTAACATCCGCAAAAAGCTGAGCCAGTCTTAAGATAGTTTAAGATTCCTTCTTAAAGTACTTCATAGGTCCGTCATCAGGCGCTCAATGACCTTTGTCCTGTACAAATCAAACAATTATGATGAAGCTAATCGTACCTGTACTCGCACTTACCATGTATGCAGCCTGTACTGAAAGGAAGCCGGAATTATCAAACACAAAAAATGTAGAAATCATGCAAAAACAAGACAAAGAAGCCATCGAAGCACTGCTTCAGACTTACAAAAAGTCATTGAATACCTCAGACGCCCAACTTGCTCAAAGCCTGTACACGAAAGATGGTATTTTCATGCCCACGGAGGCGCCCTCAGCCATAGGAAGTGATAACATCCTGAAATCCTATGAATTCATCTTTTCCCAGATCCAGCTAAACATTGAATTCTTTATTGACGAAATTGTGGTGGAAGGAGACTTTGCCTTTGCGGTGACCAGCTCGAAAGGCACTACCCTCATTCATGCTACCGGTGATACCATTCCTGAAGCAAACAGGGAGCTCTTTGTATTTGAAAAGGTAAATGGTGACTGGAAAATTGCCCGGTATATGTTTAACAAGACCGAACCAAAAAGCTGATGAAAGCTGCTGTAACTGTGAAAGCAGGAGACCCGGAACTCACCCAATATGATAGCAAGTGGTAAGAGCCATGCGATGGCCAAACCAACGGCAGCGATATCTTCCGTATAATACCATTTTACACTAACTTTATCCTTTTAAAATTAGCTGGTTCTTAAGCCCTTCACTTCCCCGGAAGTGAGGGGTTTGCTTTTTATACACCTGTTTGAAAGCAAAATACTTTAGATTTGAATAGACATATGGTGGTTGTCCGTAATAAATGTGCGGATTAACCAAATGTTATCACCAATTGGACTACCTAACCGAATATTTACCTATATGATTGAAAATTGGGATGTTTTCCCCGTAAACATTGCCGAGACACTCGGTACTATTGAAAGAAAGGCATTTGAATTTGAATATGCACGAACAGAGGTATGGCGAGATGGTTCCAGAATATTTTCAGGAAACACACGTGGAAAAATCTCAACCACCTTAAAATTCGATACATTGATTGTAACACTTAATGATTCCTCTCTGGATCCATACATCGTGAAAAAATTTTCTTTTAAGGAAATTTCAACAAATAAGGATAGAATTCTATGGAGCAATGATATCTTTAATCAAGGTGGTGTAGGCAGTAGAAATTCTCCAGATATATCATCTCTATTTTATCGAAATGGTGTCTTGACAAAAGTGTCCTTTACAATTCACGACTCTAACATTTTATTAGAATTTCACAAAAATGAAACACAACAAATTAACCGCATGACACGAATTGAGGAATTAGCAAAACAAGGTGTAAGGCTCTATGAATCAAACAGTAAAACTCCAGAGTGTAGAAACACATTAATTCAAGTATATAAGGAGCTTTTTAATGATATAAAGTCTATCGAAAACATTAAATCTTGTGATTCATTAGGCAAATGCCTCCTTTATCTAACTGATTTTAGCTTTGGGGATGAAGAAGTATATCAGACCATGGCTATGTTATCATATTACTTTCTAAGCAAGGATGTTGAGGCCAATCCAAGTAACCCTTCAAGCCGCGTATCTAGGGTGATTTTACTTAAAATGGCCACTAAGAGGGACTATCTTTCGAACCTTATGAATGAAGTTTTAGACTTGCCAAAGGTAGGTATGTGGTCACCTATCGCTCAAGTTAACCCTTTGACAATACGGGATTCGATTTATAAGATGGAGATTGCAGATATTGAAGAACTTACTCAAAAGGGGATTTCTCTACCGTTTCTTCAGTCATCAAGGTCCGAATATTCGAACCTAATAAGTAATGGCCGATTTAAACCACTAAATTCTCTAGACAAGGTTGTTGCCAGTGGTCTGGAGATTCACAAAAAATTATATGCACATATCTGCCAACAGATTATTAATAAAATGATAGCATAACAAATGAAAAATGAACTCATCGAACTTCACAAGAAATACAGTGAAGTCGCAAAATTGCAGAGAGGTTTACCGCAAAAAAGGGGTTCGAAAGATTATTCTGAGCTAGAGAATAAAATTTCAACTAAGGCAAATAGTTTGAGAGTTTCCTGCATTGATTTTCTGAGAAACCCTGAACATTTGATCCATAAAGCTGAAGTTCAAAATATTCTCGAAGGAGCTTGCCAAATCATGAGCAACCCATATATGAAACTTACTACAGAAATTAATTTGGATTGACAAAAAGGCGATAACAGACGCTCATCCGCCATGTGTCAAAGTGCTTTCTGAAAGTGTATCTGGATTCGCTACCTTTCTGCTCTCTACCAGCTTCAGACACCCTAATCTCGTTGGAGTTTGCAACTTCAACGAATAGAACAACAGAACGCATCATAATTGCCAGCGCAAAAGAAGGCTTTCAGTTGTCCGATATATCGCGAGATTTTAAGAAGTTTACAAGTAAAAAGGTTATAGAGGAATTGCAGAACGAAGGCGAAAGTAGAAGAGAATGGATGCCTATGCTATTTAAGAAGGCTGGTTTCGAAAATTCTAAGAACAAGGAGTATCAGCTTTAGCGAAATGATAATCATCAGGTATCATTGGAAAACACGTTGATGATAGATCAAAAAATCAATTATATAGAAAATAATCCTGTGACGGAAGGAATTGTGGAATCGCCGGAAGACTATTTGTACAGCAGTGCAAGTATTCGGAATGGCAGGTCTAAAATGATCGAGTTGGATGATTTATGATTGAAGTTGCAAACTCCAATCAGATAAGGGTGAATCAAAAACTTTCTCCTTTCTTGATGAAGAGGAGGATCTTTACTCTATTGAAGACCTCAAAGAAAGATATAGGTGAATAAAGGAGACATCGTCCTAATTCCATTTCCATTCACAGATTTAACTGGAGCAAAAAACCGACCAGCCCTTGACCTCATTGAAACAGAATCTGACATTACAGTCTCATTCATTACAACCCAACTCAGATGGAATGATGAAAATGATGTGGTGTTGGAACCCACCCCATTAAACGGACTTAAGAAATCCTCTCTCCTGAAACTAAGTAAGTTTGCAACGATTGACAAAGACTTAGTGATTGGCAAACTTGGTCACCTAAGTGAAGAAGAATTAATCATGATTGATAGCAAATTGCGAGCGCTGTTTAAGATTGGAAGATAGCGGATCACTATAATGACGGAGATGATGATCCATTAGCAAAAACTGCTGCTTCATACGCCAAATCATCAATTTTCCTCCGTATCTGGATTTTGAGCTAAAATTAAAGTGAGCGATCGAATAGTGAGTATACTCCGCTATTCCACTATTTTCTTTGATCAGGTTTGTATATTTCCACCAATAAATAATAAGTCATGAAATCCAACCAAAAAACCGCCATCGTCACCGGCTCCTCGTCCGGCGTAGGAGCAGCCACCTGTATCGAACTGGCCAGGCGTGGCTGGAATGTGGTCATCAACTACGCGCACAGCGAGCAGGAAGCTCATGATACGGCTGAAAAATGCAAGGAATACACTGATGGCGTACTTGTGGTGAAGGCAGATGTTTCGCAGGACGATCAGGGCATCCACATGATCAATCAAACGATTGAAAAATGGGGAAGGCTGGATGCGCTGGTGAACAATGCGGGAACGACCAGCTATTGCAATTACAAGAACCTGGATGGACTCTCCAAAGAGGATTTTCTCAAAATCTATGAGGTCAATGTGGTGGGTGCTTATCAAGTGACCAGGGCAGCATCCAAATACTTAACCGAATCAAAAGGATCAGTGGTCAACACCTCATCCATCAGTGCCATTTCAGGAGTAGGTAGTTCCATTGCCTATGCCGCCTCTAAAGGGGCATTGTCTACCATGACCCTTTCACTGGCGCACGCGCTGGCTCCTGACGTCAGGGTCAATGCGGTTTGTCCGGGATTCATACAAGGCAGATGGACCAAAAATTTTCTGGGTGACAGGTATGATGAAGTTTTGAAAGACATTGAAAAGACAACGCTCATTCATAAAACATCCTTGCCGGAAGATATTGCCAAAGCGATTGTTTACCTGGTGGCGGATGCAGGGACAACAACCGGCCAATTGCTAACGATTGATGGCGGGCAGCTGGTGAATCAGAATATCCTGTGAATCGGTTAGAGAATTGTCAGGAATGATCTTTACCAAGAGTGGAAAATTCGTTTTTATTTGGTCGGTTTTTTTATAATACGCGTTATGTATTAAAAAATTAAATATTTCTGGATTAATTAATTTCAGCACGCAAAATGACTCCTTGCGAATAAGTATCTATTCTACTCTCGCTGCAGTCCCTTAGCAGTTAATTTGTATTAGGTAATAGCTTTAATCATTGTACCTTACAGTAGTTTCCGGTATTATATAATTTATCACCTACATGACCATATTTTTGATTAGTTCATTAGTGGCTATCATTGTTTCTTTTCTCTGTTCATTGACTGAAGCAGCACTTTTGAGTCTAAATAGTGTGAAAATAGAAACAGATAGACTTAAAGGCCTTAAATATGCTATTGCTCTCGACAAATTAAGGAGCAACATCAACAGACCCATTGCTGCAATTTTGATTTTAAATACTGTTGCTCATACAGGTGGAGCAACTATTGCCGGAAGTGCATTTGATGAAATTTATGGAGACGAATGGATTTGGGTATTTTCAGTCGCGTTTACGGTTGTAATCCTTTTCGGAACGGAAATCCTTCCAAAAATCATTGGCGTTGCTAATTCTGATATATTAGCAAAATACATTGCAGTTCCTTTAGATATAATTATTAAGGGACTTTATCCGCTTATTTATCTAACAGATCTTTTCAATAAGTTGATCTTGAAAAAAAAGTATAGACCTGCAAAGTTTTCGCTCGAAGACATACAAACAATTGCCAAAGTTGCTCAGGTAGAAAATATTATTAATAAAGACCAGGAAGATATAATTATAAAAACTTCAAACCTGAAAAGCAGGAAGATAGAAGAAGTCATGGTACCACTTGAAGAAATCATTTACTTTCCAGAGACTATTAGGGTGGATGAATTTTTCGACTTATCCGAAAAGCACTTACATACAAGATATCCGGTAAGTAAGACGGATTCACCTCAAGAAATATTTGGTTATCTGAATTTTAAAGAAATTGCCTTACAACGTGATAACTTACCTAATGATAGTCTAGAAAAATTGATCAGACCCATTCTACTTGTTAAGAATCATCAAAGCATTATCCAGGTCTTAAAGGATATAAATAAAAATAAATATCACCTTGCAATAGTGGAAAATGAAAATGGAGAGATTAAGGGAATGGTTACATTAGAAGACATCGTGGAGGAAATTTTAGGTGAAATAGCAGATGAATTTGATAAGGAATGACAAAGACCAGCTGACTATACTTTTAAAATGTATTGCCAGCTAAAGAGTGAAAATTATGTATTTTCACTACAAATAGAAATGGTGGTATTTGTCCTGTGAGTCTCTTCAAAATTCTACAACGTACTTACTCTTAACTGGTGCATCCAGTCAAATTTAAATGCAAATCTCTCCGCTCATCGATCATTTCAATTCATTCATTACCCTGACGGAAGAGGAGATATCCGAACTCGAAAAGAGGGTCAATCCAAAAAGCGTAAAGCGAAGACAATTCATTTTATCAGCCGGGGACGTTTGCAAACACTATACTTTCATCATAGATGGGTGCTTCAAAATGTATAAAGTGGATGAAGCCGCAAAAGAGCATAACCTCCATTTTGCCGTAGAAAACCAGTGGATCACAGATATTGGTAGTTTTCATTCGGAACAACCCAGCCAGCTTTACATTGAGGCCATCGAACCGGGCAGGATCCTTCAGATATCCAAACAGGATTTGATTTACTTCTATGAGCACAGCATCAAATTCAACCGGATTTTTCGGGTGATCGTGGAGAATGAATTTGTGCTTTTGCAGAACAGGTTACTTCAGACCATCAGCACCACGGGCGAACAGCGATACCTGGAATTCATGGAGCTATACCCCAACCTTTTCAACAGGATCTCCAATGTACAGGTTGCTTCGTACCTGGGAATCACTCCGGAATTCCTTAGCAACATTCGAAAAAAGCTGAGCCAGTCTTAAGATAGTTTAAGACACTTACTTAAAATACTTCATAGGTCAGTCTTATGGTCCGTTGTGACCTTTGTCTTGTACAAAAACAAACAATTATGAAAAAGTGGATCGTACCAGTACTTGCACTAACCATATGTGCAGCCTGTACCCAAAATACTTCGAACACTAAAAGCTTAGAAATCATGCAAAAACAAGACAAGGAGGCCATTGAAACATTGCTACAGACTTACAAAGAGTCATTAAATACCTCGGACGCACAACTTGCACAAAGCCTGTACACGAAAGATGGTATTTTCATGCCCACGGAGGCGCCTTCTGCCATAGGAGCTGAGAACATTCTGAAATCCTATGCATTCATCTTTTCCCGGATCCAACTGAACATTGAATTCTTTATTGACGAAATTGTGGTGGAAGGAGACTTTGCCTTTGCGGTGACCAGCTCGAAAGGCACTACCCTCATTCGTGCTGCCGGAGACACCATTCCTGAAGCAAACAGGGAGCTGTTTGTATTTGAAAAGGTAAATGGTGAATGGAAAATTGCCCGGTATATGTTTAACAAGACTGAGCCAAAAAGTTGATGAAAACTGCTGTAACTGTGAAATCAGGAGACCCGGAACTCAGCCATTATGATAGCAGGTGGTAAGTGAGCCATGCGATGGCCAAACCAACGGCAGCGATATCTTCCGTATAATACCATTTTACACTAACTTTATCTTTTTAAAATTAGCTGGTTCTTAAGCCCTTCACTTCCCCGGAAGTGAGGGGTTTGCTTTTTATACACCTGTTTGAAAGCAAAATGTTTTAGATTTGAATAGACATATGTTGGTTATCCGCAATAAATGGGTGTAAAACCGTATGTTAGGTTTCATGCCGCGACGTAGACCCACCACACATTTTAACACATTTGGCTTTTGCTGCCGCAACACCGACCCTGAAAAAATCAAAAGAGCTAAAATCTCCCATCCTAAAAGGTTACACAAATAATTCAATTTTCTTACATTTGACAAAAATGTCAAGAAAATAATTTCAAGAAGATGAAGTCAACAATTGGTGAGTACATCCATAAAATGCGAACTGACAAAGGACTCACCTTAACTAAGTTAGCAGCAGCCTTGGATCTCGATCAATCTACATTATCAAAGATCGAAAATAATAAAAGAAATCTCCCTCCAGAGGCTTTACCAAAACTTGCCAAGACTTTTGACTTGGACCTAAAAGAACTGGAAAAAGAGTTCTACAGTGAGAAAATTGCAGAAATATTGTATCGTCAACCAGATACCTCCAGTTTACTAATTCTTGCAGAGGAAAAGGCCAAATATTTAAAGAGTAAAAATTCACAACAAGCCAACCTCAACCTATAGAATTATGCAAGAAGAAACATTAGTAATAGATGATTTATTAGAATTCGATTGGAACTTAGATGATTCTAAATCAGATATTTTACATTCAATTCACCCGTATCCAGCCAAATTTATACCGGAACTTCCTGGGGAATTCTTAAGGCAACTACAAATGCCACAAAACTCAATTGTATTCGACCCATTTTGTGGAAGTGGAGTTACTTTAACAGAGGCACAAAAAAATGGAATACCTTCAGTTGGTGTGGATTTGAATCCAATTGCATGTCTTATTTCAAGAGTCAAAACTCAGAAGTTTGATTTTGAAATATCGAATTATGCAAAGGAAGTAGTCTCTGAAAGTCAAAAACACTCAGACTCAATTAAAATACCAATGATTAAAAACTTGGATCACTGGTTTAAGAAGGATATTCAAAATAAGGTTTCTATCCTCTTAGAAAAAATAAATCAAGTAACTAATCCTGAGTTAACAGATGCATTAAACTTTTGTTTGTCTTCGAATCTTGTGAGGGTATCTAATCAAGATAGTGATACAAGATATGCAGCTGTTGAAAAAAACGTTAAGGGGGAAGATGTATATTCTCTATTTATAAAAACAGCAGAAAAACTTGACAGAGCGAAGAAACTACAAAAAATCAATGAAGAATCGACTGTTATTAATAAAAACTCTTTGCTTCTTAATTCAGATGACCTTTCACAAAAAATAGGGTTAACTATAACTTCTCCTCCATATCCCAACGCCTATGAGTACTGGCTTTATCATAAATACCGAATGTGGTGGCTTGGTTACGATGCAGAAAAAGTTAAAACAGATGAAATTGGGGCTCGACCTCACTATTTTAAAAAAAATCACCAAACAGCTAACGATTTCATCAATCAGATGGAAACCCTGTATGATTTTTTGCATAAAAACTCAAAGAGTGGAGCTTATTCAGTATTCATAATTGGACGGTCCAAAATTCATGGAGAAATTATTAACAACGATCTTATTTTGGAAAAAGCTGGTATTAAAAGCGGCTTTAACCACATAAAAACGTTGAAACGATCTGTTAAATCTTCTCGAAAATCCTTTAACCTGTCACATGCTAGAATAAAGGAAGAATATATCGTCATCCATCAAAAGCCCTTGTTATGAATTTGTCCGAGATAAATATTTATTGGAGGGACTATAAGTTTTTCCCATATGAAAAGAAACTTGCAATTCGAGAAATCGAGACTTTATTGTCTCCATCTCAAATACTAGTCGATAATAAGAAAGTAACATTAACTTCTTATCCTTTGACTTCTAAAATTGAAAGTCTCGTTTACTTCTCACATGCTTCCATAAACAATCAGTTTGTAGAGACTCTACAGAATAAAGCCGAAAATAAAAACAACAGTAGAAGTAAAAGACAAAACACAAGGTATTCGGTTCATGGTCTTCATGAATACAAAGGGAAATTTAATCCCCAGGTAGTCCGCGCTCTTTTTAATATCTATAATATTTCAACAGAAAGTCGCATACTTGATCCTTTTTGTGGAAGTGGTACTACCTTAGTTGAGGCGGCCCATATTGGAGCTCAAGCTATTGGCACTGATGTTAATCCGTTGGCTGTATTTATTGCAAATACGAAGGTTAGAAGTCTTGGACTTGAATGGACTCAAATAAAAGATGAATTTGAATATTTAATTGATCTCTATTCTGCTAAAAGAAGGGATTTCAGTCTCGATAAAGAAAACACTGAACGAATAAAATACCTAAGGAAATGGTTTCCAGAGGATATTTTATTGGATATTGAGTGTCTACGTACTTTGTCAATTGGACTATCAAATGTTTCTGATCTAATATTAGTCACTACTAGCAATTTGCTCAGAAATTATTCTTATCAAGAACCTAAGGATTTAAGAATAAGAAGAAGAAAATCACCTCTTCCAACAATCCCATTTATTGAAGGGCTGAAAGCAAAAATGGAATCAATCTTAATCGCCATTAAGGATTTTCAGGATAGTTTCGGAATTATTCAATCTGATAACAGAGCAATTAACATCGACATTAATAATTGCAAAACAAACGACATTCCAGACAACTCGATTGATTTTGCCATCACAAGTCCACCATACGCTACTGCCTTGCCTTATATTGATACTCAAAGACTTAGCTTGGTCTGGCTTTCAATGGTTGAATCAAATGGAATTAAATACCTAGAAACTGAATTAATTGGCAGCAGAGAATTCAAAGTAAAAAATGAAGAGGACTTCTGGAATTCAGCTTTACTTAGAAACTCAAAAAACCTTCCGAAAGACGTTCACATATTTTGCACAACCCTTTACAAAAAGCTAAATCCACAAGATGGTTTTAGGAAAAAGGCAGTTCCTTCTTTGCTATATAGATATTTCTTTCAAATGAAAAATATGTTTGAAAGAGTTCAACAAAAACTTAAACCAAATAGTCATTATGCTCTAATTGTTGGCCACAATCACACAACTATTGGAGGATCAAGAACTGATATTAATACTCCGGAATTACTTGTTAAAATTGCTGAATTGGCAGGTTTCCACTTATCAGAAAACACTCCGCTGGAAGTTTATCATAGATATGGTCTCAATTCAGTGAATGCTGTAAATAAAGAATCACTAATAGTTTTTAGAAAAAGAGAATAATGCAATTCGCAATACATCCAAGTGTATATTTCACAGATTCATCTTCCAAAGGACTTCTAAATATGCTAGAAAAATCTTGGGTAAGAGGAAAAACTCCGGGTAAAGGAGTTTTCTATATTATATCAGGATTTTCGAACTTCAATGGTGGGGTTAGATTTTATGAGGTTTTTGAAAATCACATCAAAGCTGGGGGAGAATGTATTGTCATTCTTGGTGGTAGTACTTCACAAAGATTGTCGAGTCAACAAGTGGTAGAGAGACTTCTTGAAGTTGGGTGTAATGTTTATCTAATAAACAGAAAGCGATTGCTCCATTCAAAATGTTACGGACACAGCAACGATGATGGTCAGTCATTAATAGTTTCTTCTGGGAACTTTACTGGCCCTGGAATGTCTCAAAATATTGAGGCCTCCCTATTAATTGAAAATGAAGATGTAACGAAAATTGGATTTCAATGGCCTGATCTTGTTGCGAGTTTTTTTAAACAGAAATGGGATATTTATGAGCCGGATTTAGCGGATAAAACACTACCTGCCTGGAAATTACTGTATGATGAAATTGGTGGCAAGGTCAAAATTGAAGATGAACAAGAAATTACACTTCTGGTGACTTTAAGCCATGCGGATACAGCAAGAATTCAGGCAAATCCAGGTGATACTGCTGGTAAAGGCACGCAATACTTTTGGTTAAGCAAAGATTCTTATGATTTCTTTCCTGCTTTAACGATTAGAAATAAACGAGGCAGGAAAGCAACATATTCAGCACTAATCAACATGAATTACATTGATTTGGGCTTGACCGATGGTAATTGTAGAGTAACTTTCGAAGCTGAAAACAATCTTGATTTCAGATTAGGAACTGGCAAATTAAGATACACCAAAGCTGCTGAAGAAGGAGATTTAGCAGCTATAACAAGAGTGGGTGAAAACGATTACGAACTTAGAATAATCAAGAAAGAAACTGATGCTTTCACCAATTTGGAGCCTTATGCAATAAATTTTATCGGACATCAAGGTAAAAAATTTGGTTATTTGTCAAATCCTGAATTTCTGAAAATAATAAAATAATTCAAATCTACATCCATACACATTGGTAGTCACTCAAACCAACCCACAATCTGGACCTGCTAAAGAGTATGGCTGCTCGCATCGGACGAACGACTAACTTGAACGCAGAAACTGGATGAGAAAAATGCACGAAAACCTAACAGATGCTAAAATCCAAAGGGCTTACTGAGGTACTTGCCAAGGTTGGAGTGATAAGATACTTTATCGATATTTACAGATGTCCAGCCTACGCACTTTAGCTTGGCGTCACCTCACTTTCACCAGCCAATTCACATATGCATTCTTAGGCCTCGTCTCTGACGAGAATCTGACCTCGCCAAAGCCTTCCATCAGGGTAGGGGCTCCGGCTCCGCTGCGTTCGCCGACCTTGACACCCACACCGTAGTTGGTGGTATTGTTGCCGGTACGGCCATTGTTGGGTGTGGAGCGAAGGAAGCTAGACTCCAGCACTGTCAAAATTAAATTGAGTGCGTTGGAACAGACATCAATTACTGATTTGTTATCTTAGTCTTATGGAATCCAAACTAAAAGAACATCTTGTTCAGATTGCAGATCGGATAACTCCTGAATCAACGTTGGAAGATGTTTATGAAGAGCTTTCATTGCTTGCTGACATTGAGGAATCTGAGGAACAGGAACAGAAAGGAGAAACTTTAACACAAAAAGAGGTTGAAGAAAAATCTAAAGAGTGGTTAAAGTAATCTGGACAAAAAAGGCATTCAGTCAACTTGAACGCGCAGTTAAATACATTAAGGAAGAACAAGGATTATCATACGCTGAGATTGTCCTTTCAAAAATTCTAACTTCAACTCAATTACTCGAAACATCTCCAAAAATGGGAACGATCGAACCCCTTTTGGAACATAAAAAATCTGAATATCGATTTGTGGTAGTTTGGAGTTATAAAATCATTTATCGAACAACAAATGATAAAGTTGTCATCTCAAGAGTATTTCATACTTCAAGAAACCCCAAAAAGATTAAAGGAATTTAGCCAGTAAACTTTGTCATGAGTTCGAAAATACTCAGAAAGTGGCATATAATGTGTGTCCAAAAAATAAATATATTGATACCTTATTTTGCATGGATGTCACCTTATGTGATAGCTATAAAACGATTTTTTGACTTACTCTTTTTGAAGAATAGCTGGTTGTTTAGCTCCGGCAATTACCGCTGGAGAAAAAAACCTTGCCGGGAGTGATAGGTTAATAGAAAAAGTCAACCAACCAATGAAAAACCTTACCATATCAATAATACTCGTTTCAGCCATAGCCTGCCATCATCAAGATGATAAGCAAGCAACTGCGTCCACAGATTTTCAACAATTGACGGATGACTACCTCGAAGTCTATTGGCAGCTCTCACCAGGAAGAGCTAGTGGGGTAGGCCTGACACAGTACGATTCTGTCTTAACCATCCCAAATCAAACCTATTTTAAAAAGACCAAATCCACGATTGACAGCCTGTTGGTAGTGCTGGAGAGCTACCCTGCCGAAACGCTCGGAAGCCTGGATAAGATAGACCTTGAAATGATGAAGGACAGGCTCGATTTGTTTGACTGGAGCATTTCGACTTCTAAGTCTCATGAGTGGGACCCCTCCGGAACCAACATTGGAGGCAGAGTAGGCACCATCATGAATCGAAAGGATAGTCTGGACGGCAAATTACTGAGGATTTCCGCCCTGCTATCCAAAACACCTGAATACTATCAGGTCGGTTTAGCTAATCTCAAGACCCCCTCCAAACCTCATCTTGACCTGGCCATCCAGCAGAACCGGGGCACGATCAACTATTTAACATCCCTGGAAAGTACCGTGGAGAGTGCTTCTATAAGCCCTGACCTAAAGGAAAGCCTGGCAGATAATATGAATGCCACAAAATCTGCCATAGAGGACTATATCCGGGGGCTCGAATCAATCATAGAAAGCGGTAATTATCAGGATTCACGCATTGGGGAAGAGCTTTACGAGCAGAAGTACAAATACCAGATCAACTCGGAATTCACCGCCAGGGAGATCTACGAGAAAGCCCTGGAAGAGAAAGCAGAGCTGCATCGTCAGATGATCGCGATCAGCGACACTCTGTGGAATGATTATTTGCCAGAAGATTCAAAGCCTTCGGATCCTTTGCTGATGGTGAGTCAGCTGATTGATAAAATCTCTGAAAATCATGTATCCAGGGATAGCTTCTTTATTGAAATCAAGCGCCAGATAGGGGAATTAGCTGCTTTTGTGGACGAAAAAGATCTGCTCACACAGGATCCCACCAAACCCCTGCAGGTGCGTGAAACGCCCGAGTACATGCGGGGTGTATCAGGAGCCTCCATCACCCCTCCCGGACCATTAGAAAAAGACGGCACAACTTTGTACAACGTGACGCCCCTGGATGATTACACGGAAGCAGAGGCGGAAAGCTATTTGCGGGAGTACAATGATTACATCCTGCAGATCCTTAACATTCATGAGGCCATTCCGGGTCATTACACACAGTTGGTGTACTCCCGTAAATCTAAAAGTCCCATAAAATCCATTTTCGGCAATGGTACGATGATAGAGGGCTGGGCCAACTATACGGAGATCATGATGCTGGAGGAAGGCTACAATAACTCTCCGGAAATGTGGTTGATGCGAAACAAATGGCACCTTCGGAGCGTAACAAACACCATCATAGATTACAGCTATCATGTGCTGGGCTTACCGAAGGAGGAGATCATGTCATTGATGATAGATGATGCGTTTCAGGAGCAGACTGAGGCAGAGGGTAAATGGATACGGCTGACAAGGACTTCTGTTCAGCTCACCTCGTACTTTACAGGGTTTACCCAGATCTATAGTTTAAGGGAAGAGATAAAAGCAAAGCAGGGAAAAGATTTCAACCTCAAAGCATTTCACGAAGAATTTCTGAGTTATGGAAGCGCTCCGGTGAGGTATATCAGGGGATTTATGCTCGAGCATTAAATTCGGCATTTATTAATTGGGGTCAGTTTTCTTTGGGGCCTGAGTACACTGGAAGTGAGAGAGTTTCCAATTGGTAGATACCTGTTTGAAAGGGAATTCTTTAGATTTGAATAGGTATAGGTGGTTATCCGCAATAAACCTGCGCATAACTTTGATGTTAGACTCCAGTAGTGCTTATCGTATCGTTTAACTCAACTATACGTATATTTGATATATGAGCACTATCGGAGGATATATAACCGTAGATCCAGAAATTCAAAACGGTCAACCAGTTTTCAGTGGAACGCGTGTGCCCGTGCAAACACTATTTTGGCATCTTGAAAAAGGAATTACAATCGAAGCCTTCTTGGAAGATTTCCCAAGCGTGACGAAAGAACAAGCAATTGGCGTATTAGAGATTGCTAATAAGATTGTAAACTCCGCACAACTGGGTCAAATCTATGAAAGAGGCGTGCAGTAATAATGGAAACATCTTGTGGGCATACCAAAAGCAGTGGTAAACAGCCTTTTTAACCCGGTTGATAACTAATCTTTTTCACCAAAATGAAACCTATGAGATTACAATATCACCTTATAAACATGTGGGTTTTCACAATTATTTTTTGTAGTTGCTCACCACAAGAATATTTGAAAAAGGAAAAAGACACATTTCGAAAAGCTGCTGAGAAATGGGTTTCATCAATTAACACAGGGGATGTGAACGGAATTGCGGAATCCTTTTCTGTGGAAGTTGTTGCGATGTATCCGGATGGTTTACCTGTAGTCGGTCGGGATGCCAATAGGAAGACGTGGCAACGTGTCTATTCTTCCCCGAATAATACCCATCCTTTAACCATTGAGCGGCTAGAAATGGCTGAGTCTGGAGAACTAGGATATATCTATGGTAAATGGTGGTCAATTAAGCCTGATATTGATTTTTATACTGGAGGTAGATATATGGCAGTGTGGATAAGAATAAATGGGAAATGGCAGTTGGAAATGCTTTCAGCAAATGATCATGAGGATATTAAGGCAGAATCTCCCCCTGCAAAATAATTAGAGTTAAGCTAAATAGAATTTTATTGGGATTATTGAAGGCACATAATACACATCAGTTCGGAAGGTAGTAAATCCATAGATTTTAAATGGAGCTAAGTAGATCAAGGAATGAAGAAGCTAATCAGCGTATTAAAACTAGCTATTGGGCTCTATATCATTATTTGTCTGGCCTTATACTTCTTTCAGGAAAATCTGATATTCTTCCCTCAAAAGCTGGAAAATAATCACCAATTTAATTTTGAAAAGGATTTTGAGGAATTAACCTTTCAGGCTTCTGACGGAAAATCATTACATGGAATATTATTCAAAGCTGACAATTCACAAGGATTGGTTTTTTATCTTCATGGAAATGCCGGTTCATTGAGTCGTTGGGGGCATGTTGCAAATACCTATACGGATCTAAATTACGACATTTTCATCCTTGACTACAGAGGGTATGGAAAAAGCGAGGGAAGTATCAGTAGCCAGGAACAATTATTTGAGGATAATCAGGTGATTTATAGTGAGCTAAAGAAAAAATATGAAGAAGATGACATCATCATTTTAGGATACTCAATCGGGACTGGCCTTGCTGCTAAATTGGCGTCAGAAAACAGCCCTGCTCAATTGATCTTACAGGCACCCTATTATAACCTGACGGACATCATGCGCCAAAGATTTCCCCTTATTCCAACATTTATCTTGAAATACAAATTTGCAACCAATGAGTACCTGAAAGATTGTGAAATGCCTATTACCATCTTTCATGGGGACAGGGACAGGGTGATCAGTTATCAGTCTTCTCTAAAACTAAAAGAAGGTTTCCCGGATAAAATCAGCCTGGTTACTTTGGACGGACAGGGACATAATGGAATGACTGATAATCCTGATTACAGGCGAGCATTGAGAAAAATACTGCACGACCGGAGAATAAATAATTCCAAATAGCGAATTATAAGAGAAGGGTTGAATTACCTTCCAAGATTGTTTTTATTGGTATTTGCATTCTTACAAAAATCAAACTAGAAAATGAAAGTACTTTATATTGGTGGAACAGGAAATATTTCAGCTGCTTCCAGCAGATTGGCTGTGAAGCAGGGCATAGAATTATTTCATTTTAATAGAGGCCTTAAAAAAGCCGACATCCCGGAGGGAATACAAATATTAAATGGCGACATCAATGATATCGCTAAAACGAGGGCTGCATTAAAAAAATATAATTTTGATGTGGTCGTAAACTGGATTGCTTTCACCACAAAAGATATTGAAAGGGACTATGAGTTATTTGCTGACAAAACAAAGCAATATATTTTCATAAGTTCCGCTTCTGCATATCAAAAGCCTCTTACGCATCCTGTGATTACAGAGTCTACCCCCCTGGCAAATCCTTACTGGGATTATTCAAGAAATAAAATCGATTGTGAGAATTTACTCTTGAAATATTATCGCGAAAATGGATTTCCTGTAACGATCGTCCGGCCTTCCCATACATATGATACCGTCATACCCGTGGCCATCGGCGGTTGGAATGATTATACCATTATTGACCGTTTGAAAAAGGGAAAACCAGTCATTATTCATGGCGATGGTACATCATTATGGACAGTTACCCATTCCGAAGATTTCGCAAAGGGATTTAATGGGCTTCTGGGTCACCAACAAGCAATAGGACATGATTTTCATATAACCTCGGATGAAATTCTAAATTGGAATCAAATATATCAGGCGGTGGCCGATGGTGTAGGTGTTGAACTAAACGCTGTTCATATTGCCTCCGATTTTATTTGTGAAGTTGCTGACAAATTTGGATTGGAAGGGATGAGGGGAGGTTTGCAAGGCGATAAAGCAGTGAGTGCCATATTTGATAATGCAAAAATTAAAAAGTTTGTGCCTGGCTATACAGCAACTATCCCCTTCAACCAGGGAATTAAAAGAACTCTAAAGTGGTTTGAGGCAGATAAAAATAGAATGAACATCAACCAGGACAATAACTCATTTATTGACAAGGTGATTGAAGAGTACACAAGGTAAATAGAATAAAGCATTAGAGATTTCCTTCTTATTTGGTGTTGTTAACATAGCCGTCAACCTAAGCCAATTTAATTCAAATCGGCTCATCACTTAATCCCGAAGGAATGAAATGACTATAGCACAATTTGTAATATGAAGGGTCCAACACCGTAGGGGTGTCATGATATCAAACTCAGGCTCGTCTCTCCCACCGGATCAACCCTCATTTCCAAAATTTAATGACTTGTAATAGATTGCAAGTCATGCTGCTATTTCCCTTCAGATTCATTTACATTGTTATCCTGGCTTGTTCAGCCGTTTCCCTACCCGTAGAAGCCTCTGCCCAATCAACTGACAAGCCCAACATCATCTTCATCATGGCTGATGACCTGGGCTATGGCGACCTGGGCTGTTATGGTCAGACTAAAATCAAAACTCCCAACATCGACCAGCTGGCCACTCAGGGTATCCGGTTTACCCAGGCGTATGCCGGAGGTCCGGTTTGTACACCTTCAAGAAGCGTGCTGATGACCGGGCTGCACAATGGCCATACGCCAGCCAGGGACAACATTCCTCATTATCACACTTATCTCCAGGTAGAAGATATCACCACAGCGGAGGTGCTAAAAAAGGCAGGATATCGAACCGGAGGGATCGGCAAATGGTCATTGGGCGATCCCGGTACAGCCGGCGATGCCACCAAACAGGGTTTTGACATGTGGTTCGGCTACCAGAACCAGGACCATGCCCATTATTACTTTACTGAATATCTCGACGACAGCTACATGGTGGAGAATGACTTCCGGATGGAACTCCCCGGGAATTCCGAATCGCATGAATTTTACAGCCACGACCTGATGACGGAAAGAGCCCTGCAGTTCATCCGGGATGCACACGATCATCCATTCTTCTTTTATGCCGCGTACACGATTCCTCATTTCTCCTCCAAAGATGAAGATCCGGATGGTCTGGCTGTGCCAACTCTTGAGCCCTATCAAAATGAAAGCTGGCCGGAGAAAGCTAAAAAGTACGCGGCGATGGTCCATAAGCTGGATCAGGATGTAGGGAAGATCGTAAAGCTTATCGGGCAGCTTGGATTAGCGGAAAACACCCTGATCATCTTTACCAGCGACAATGGCGGACATGACCATGTCTGGGAAGGTTTTGATACCAATGGGCCATTAAGGGGGTACAAACGTGATTTAACTGAAGGAGGGATCCGGGTGCCTTTTATTGCCAGCTGGCCGGGTAAGATCCCGCAGGGTACAAGCTCTGACGAGGTGATCGCCTTTCAGGACATGCTACCCACATTTGCTCATCTGGCTGGGGCAGAAGTACCTGAAAAGATGGATGGCATCAATGTCATCGAAGCATTGATGGGTCAAAAACTTAATCATCCGCATCAATACCTGTACTGGGACTATGGTCACAACCGGGGTACCTACAAGCAAGCGATAAGGATGGGTGACTGGAAAGGTATATACACCAAAAAGACAGGAACCATGGAGCTCTATAACCTGGTAGAAGATCTTGAAGAGCAAAATGATTTGGCTAGGAAGAATCCCAAAATTGTTACCCAAATAAAGGCCTATATGGAGGGAGCTTTTGTTCCGGACGATCGATATGAAATCGATCGGATTTATACGGGGAAGGCCATCTGGAAAAAGGAATAATCTATGAAAAGTATTTGCACTAATCTACGTCATGCAAGCATCTCCGCTCTGCTTCTTTTGAGTCAATCATGCACCTATAAAGCGCAAGATGTTTTGGCTGATCGGTTTGTAGAAGACACCAGATTCAAAGTGGTCGGGTATCTTACAGCAGGTGCTTTTGATAAGATTGACCAAATCGATCTTACCAGACTTACCCACCTGGATCTTGCATTTTTGAATCCTGATGAGGATGGCAATCTGGTATTCAGTGAAGGGAAAGACATCAAGTCTGTTGTGGCAAAAGCACATGCTGCCAATGTACAGGTTTTTATTTCTATCGCCGGTGGAGGCTCAGGTGTTGAGCTTAGTCCCAAATGGGACAAGGTACTCCAACCCGAGCAACGACCTGGATTCATCAATAAATTAATCAAGTATGTTGAAGACAATGATCTAGATGGAATTGATGTAGACATTGAATGGAATATTCTGCCAACTGTAGGTTCGAATTACACCCCGTTTGTGTTGGAGTTAAGGGATGAACTTCATGCCAGAGGGAAATCGATTTCTACCGCACTGCCGGCCACTGCGTTGCACGAGGCAGTCACCCAGGAGTCACTTGAGGCCTATGATTTCATTAATGTAATGGTTTATGATGCTACAGGACCATGGACTCCTGACAGGCCCGGGCACCATTCTACCTACGAACTCGCAGAAGCAGCAGTGGATTTTTGGTTGGATGAAAAGAAGATACCCGCAAATCGACTGGTACTCGGGATGCCATTCTATGGCTATGATTTTGGTAGTGAAAAGATATCCTCTAAAAGTTATGGTCAGATTACGGCGGATAATCCGGCAGATGCTTACCGCGATGATATTGATCAATTGTACTACAATGGAATTCCAACGATCGTTAAGAAAACTCAATTAGCTCTCTCAAAATTCAATGGAGTGATGTTTTGGCAACTGGGACATGATGCGATGAATGAGCTGTCCTTACTTGCAGTAGTTGATCAGGTTATTCAGGCCAAAGATTGTCAGGGTATGGTTACAACATTTTATGCAGACTCAGATGCAGATGGTTTTGGTGATATCAGTAAACCATTTCAAAGTTGTTCTGCCCCTGAGGGATTTGTGTCAAATAACACGGATTGCAATGACTCAGATCCAAATATCAATCCGAACGCCAAGGAGCTGCAGGATGGAATCGATAACAACTGCAATGGTGAGATTGACGACGTTTAAGCTTACCGGTAAGAATTATAAACCAAAAAATGATCTTTAAAATCCCCATTCGAATAAGCAGCATTCTACTGGCTATTGTTTTATTGTCTTCCTGCAGGAGTGACAATCCAAATGGCAAGACAAATAAGCAACCCAACATAGTCCTGATCGTTGCCGACGACCTCGGATGGGCCGATCTTGATTTTACCGGAAGCGATTTATTTGAGACTCCCAATATCCATCAGCTGGCCCGGGAGGGAGTATACTTTAGCAATTTCTATTCGGCCAGTCCTGTCTGTTCACCGACAAGAGCTTCCATCCTGACGGGAAAACATCCGGCAAGACTAAAAATGACAACGCATTACGAAAACTCCGGAGACTACTGGCGCAATGCCGGGCGGGACATGACCATCTATAACAACAAGCTCGTTCAGCCGGAGACCGTCGGCAATCTTCCTCAGTCGGAAATAACCATTGCTGAATTCCTGAAGGGACAGGGATACTTCACTGCACATATTGGTAAATGGCACCTGGGCAATTTTGAGCATTACCCGGAAAATCAGGGCTTTGATGTGAACGTTGGGGGGACCTCCTGGGGGGCACCGGATACTTACTGGTACCCGTGGACAGGTAATAACTTCCAGAAACAATTGCGCTATATCCCGGGGCTGATCTTTGGAGCCGGAGAAAGTACCTACCTCCCGGACCGGTTGACAGACAAAGCCCTGGAGATCATTCGCAAAACAAAAGGCCCTTTTTTCCTTCACCTCAACTTCCATGTGCCCCATACTCCAATGGAAGCGAAGCCGGAAATGGTTGAATATTTTAAGAAGAAAATAAAGCCGGGCATGAAGGACACCAACCCGGTGTATGCTGCTATGATCAAAAGCATGGATGAGAATGTGGGTAGGGTCATGAAGACACTTGAGGCAGAAGGGATAGCAGAAAACACCATCATTATTTTCCTGTCTGACAATGGTGGAAGGGTAGGAGCCTTTCAGGAATGGGAGACCGTAGCCAACAACTACCCATTGAGATCAGGTAAGGGATCTTTGTACGAAGGTGGGATCAGGGTGCCGCTGATCATCAAATGGCCTGGTAATATCCGGCCAGGTACCGTCAGTGAAGAGCTTGTAATTTCTCACGATCTTTTTCCGACAATTGTTGATATGCTCAATCGAAAAGGCAGCATGGATGTCGAGTTTGATGGAGTCTCGGTGCTTCCTCTGTTAAAAGATTCGACTGCAAAGCTTAACCGCGAAACGCTTTACTGGCACTATCCACATTATTATCCAACAACCACTCCCGTAAGTGCGTTGCGTCAGGGTCCCTGGAAGCTGCTCCACTATTTTGAGGATGACAGAACGGAGCTTTATAACCTTGATCAGGATATCAGGGAGAAGAATGATCTGGTCACAGCCTTTCCTAAGATCGCAGAAAGATTGAGAGGGCAACTGGATAAATGGAGGGTGGGTTTGGATGCACAGCTACCTGAAGTAAACCCAATGTATGATCCGGAGGCTGACCAATAATTTGAGCAGATCAATGCTTATCTTTATACCCCATGAACGACCCAAACCCAATACCCGGACTATTATTAATCTTTATTTGCACAGGTCTTCTGGCCTTCATGTCAGGATGTTCGGAGCAACAGAAGACCGCTCCAGACCCTGAGTTTTTACCCTATGTTAAAAATTATGCAGATGCCCTGATCCATCATGGACGGGATACCTACGGCTCTGAAAACTCTCCCTTATTTGCTTCTGCGCTGGACCGGAAAACCCTTCAACTCGGCGCAGAGATGGACACCATTGTGATCAGTGGTGTCAGGAAAACAGATCGTTCTCTGACCGGAGCAAACATGATCCATGACGCAGCACTTTTCGAATTGCTTTATGGATTGAGTTCTACTACCGGAGAAGAAAAATATGGGGCTGAAGCAGATAAAGCCATTAACTTCTTTTTTAATACTTGCCAGAGTGAGGTCACGGATTTTTACTGCTGGGGGGAGCACCTGTACTGGGATTTTCAAAAGGATGACTGTGGACTTGGCCTTGATTA
The DNA here is from genome assembly GCA_965243485.1 of Cyclobacteriaceae bacterium. Taxonomy (GTDB): domain Bacteria; phylum Bacteroidota; class Bacteroidia; order Cytophagales; family Cyclobacteriaceae; genus UBA7330. The sequence goes on from CBDEVP010000001.1 coordinate 2,241,446, forward strand.
TCATGAGACCAGCGTGTGGCCTTACTGGGACAAGGCTTATGATGCAGCCCCGGATGCTGTCTGGGGTTTCACGCTGGCTGAGTGGGACCACCAGATCAATGACAAGGAGACCGGTGACTTTAGTCGACATGCCGGCTACACAAAACATGCGACATTCTCTGGATTCGATTTTCCCAGGTATGCCGGTCAGCTCATGGAGCGCTGGACCTATTCGTATCAAAGACCAGAGAATGCAGATAAACCCAGGAGAGATGAGTTACTCCATTATATCGAGGTAATGTTTAGCCGGATGAAGGATAACATGGCACAGTCGAAGTCAGGTCTGCTGATTGCAGGCCGTGCCTCTCAGGGAGATCACAATTCGGTGGTCTGGCTTACCAGTAATCTAGAATTGGCCAGGTGCCTGGAGGTGGCCGCACCAATCATGGAAGAGCCTTTGGCTGAAGAAATGAAAGCATTTGCGATCAAGCAGGATCAGGATTTTTTAAATGCCCCTCATAAACTGGATTCTGCCGGAGGCGGCTTTGCGGTTACTTTGCATGCAGATACCGGATTACCAAGAGTACGTTCGATGAATCAACCATACAGCTCTACCTGGAGTTCAGGTTATGGGTATGGTACCCATGCCGGCGTTGCTAATATCATCTTTGGGCGATTTGGTAATATCAAAGGATCCCATCCTGACATGGCAGGTCAATACAAAGAGATGATCATGAAAGTCGGAGAGATCTATCTTGACTCGGAGCCTGATACTTCCTGGCTGTTGAAACCGAATGAATTCTCCGATGTGATCAAGCTCATGCTCAATTGTTACGAGCTTTCTGATGATGAAAGATATCTGGATCGGGCGGCCTTTTTTGCAGAGATGGGGATTTCATTGTTTATAGATGATTCTTCTCCGTTGCCGAAGGCCACAAACCAGAATGATCACTACGAAAGTATTACCGGAGTACCTGATTTCATGTATCAACTGTTGAGCTTGCATCAAGCAATTTCGAAGTAAACCATGATAAAAATACCAGTAACAGTTCATAGGGATAATCAATTGAGAACCCGTTTAACACCTCCTTTAATCTTTACGCTGCTCGCCTTTTGCTTTTCCTGTCAGCCTGAAAAGGATATCTATGAAAAATTGGCTGAGCTGGATCGTGACAGGGTGCTTCATGATGCTGCTGAAAACATTGAAAAACCCATAGAAACGGTTACAAGTGCTCAGAGCGACAGATCCGAGGGAGGCCTCCATGATTTTTACTCGGAGGGAGACTACTGGTGGCCGGATCCTGAAAACCCTGATGGTCCGTATATCCGGAAGGATGGCCTTACCAATCCCGATAATTTTACAGCACACAGAATTTTCATGCGTGATCTGAGCCTGATCGTACCCAATCTTGTTGCCGCTTATTTAATCACCAAAGAAGAAAAATATGCAGAAAGAGCCATCAATCACCTGCTGGCCTGGTTTGTCAATAGAGAAACCCGCATGAATCCAAACATGCTCTATAGCCAGGCGATCTTTGGCAGGGTTTCGGGAAGAGGGATCGGTATCATAGATGCCATTCACCTGGTAGAGGTTGTGAAAGCCGCCAAAGTGCTGGAAAAGGAGGGCATGCTGACCGGTGAAGAGTTGTCCGGGGTCAAATCCTGGTTTAAGGATTTCAATGAATGGATTACAACTCACCCATATGGGATTGATGAAAGGGACAATGGAAACAATCACAGCATCTGCTGGGCCATGCAGGTGGCGATGTACGCATCTTTTACAGGAAACGATTCACTGCTGGTAGCAACAGAAAAATTTACAAAGAATACACTCATACCTGATCAATTGGCTCCCGATGGTTCCTTTCCAAAGGAACTGGCCCGGACAAAGCCATATGGCTACTCCCTTTTTACACTGGACGCTATGTACACCCTCGCCCATATCCTGGCAGAAAATCTTGAGCAGGAGATCTGGAATTATGCTTATCAGGATAGCCTCGAGCTAAAGAAAGCCATCGAATTTATGTATCCTTACATTGATGATAAAGGGTCATGGCCTTATCAGGAAGATGTGATGTATTTTGAGGATTGGCCGATGCGTCATCCGGCCTTACTTTTTGCTTATCTGGCGTATGATGATCCAAAGTACTTTGATCTTTGGAAGGCATTGCCGGCAGAATCTGACGAACATGAGGTGATCAGAAATTTTTTTATTCGCCAGCCGGTATTATGGCTGTGGAAACCATAAATTTATCATCTTCTAACACCCCAAAAATGAAAAGAAGACAGTTCTTAAAGTATACAACAGCAGGAGGATCGATTCTGATGCTTCCGGATTTTTTGAGTTTTGCAAAAACCAGGGATTTTCCTGTCCGTGCGATCACTAAGGGCCCGAAATTTCACTGGTTCGGATACTATGACAAGCTGCAGTTTAACCAGAGCAATACCAAAGTGCTGGGCATGCAAGTCGGCTTTGAGAGCCGGTCTCCTACAAAAGATGATGTCATCAAGATGGGAGTGATTGATCTTCAAAATGGGGATAAATGGACTGAAATTGGGGAAAGCCGAAGCTGGGGCTGGCAGCAGGGATGCATGTTGCAGTGGGTGCCCGGATCGGACAGCAAGGTGATCTGGAATGACCGGCGGGGCAACCAGTTTGTCAGTATTCTCAAAGATCTGGATACGGAGGAGGAGCAGGTCATCCCTCAGGCCATTTACACGTTGAGCCCGGATGGAAAATTTGCTGTTGGAACTGATTTTTCAAGGATCCAGAATTATCGAAAAGGATATGGATATCCGGGAGGAGAAGATCCATACAAGGACCAGAATGCACCAAAGAAATCAGGCATTTACAGGATTGACCTGGCTACCGGAAAGTCGAAGCTGATCTTTTCTTACAAAGACATTTCCGAAGTTCCGAATAATGGCGAGGATATCTCTGCCAAGTGGCACTATTTTAATCATTTGCTGATCAGCCCGGATAGTAAAAGATTTATATTTTTGAATCGATATCGGGAATTGCCCATTAGGGATGAGGTACTGAATAATCCTGAAGAATACAACAAGATCCGGGGCAGGTACGACACCAGGATGTTCACTGCCGGCGTGGATGGAAAAGATCTTTATCTCCTTGACCCCTCCGGAAAAACATCACACTTCATCTGGAAGGATCCCAATCACATCACTGCCTGGACCACGCCCATTGGTATGCCCAGTGGTTTTTATGAATTTACTGATCAGACAAATCAGATACGCAGGGTAGGAGAAGGGGTGATGACCGTAAATGGGCACAATACTTTCCTTCCAGGGACTAACGGAGAATGGATCCTGAATGATACCTATCCGCAGGGTGATGCCAGGGAACAAGTTCCTTATCTCTATCATGAAAAGACCAACAAGCGGATCGATCTGGGTCGGTTTCATGAGCCGAAAGAATACAATGGTGAGTGGCGATGCGATACGCACCCCAGGGCCAGTAATAATGGCAAGCTGGTATGTATCGATTCTACCCACGGGGGCAATGGACGTCAGATGTACCTGATAGACATCAGCGAATTGGAATTAACCTGATTTTAAATTACTTACTAAGATGATACACACACAAATAGACAGTACGGAGTCAAAATTGCTTCAGAAAAAATACCCGGCCCTGGCCAAAGCCATGAAATGGATTAAAGCGGAAGCAGGCAACCTGGCAGACGGAAATTATCCATTGGGAGACGACATGGTTGGTATGGTGCAGAGTTACCAGACACGTCCGCTGGACCAGTCAAAATTTGAAAGTCACCGGGTGAATGTGGACCTGCAATATGTGATGTCAGGCCGGGAGATCATGGGTTGGCTGCACATCAATGACCTGACCCCAAAGACTGAATTCGACGAAGCCAAGGATGTGATCCTTTATGAGATTCCTAAGAATTACCATCAGATGACTCTCACTTCCACAAATCTGGCCTTATTGTTTCCGGAAGACGGGCACATGCCCAAGGTGATGGTTTCTCAGCCGGAAGACGTGAAGAAGGTGGTGGTGAAGATCCCGCTGAGGTTGCTGGAGGAGTGATAAGCGATTTTCCCTGCTTAACCTGACTGATGATGCAAAAAGAGAATTTTGAGGTTCGATTAATATCATGAGCAAGCCAGCTAAGCCAGACCTCAATAAAACGCACATCTACCAGGGTTTTTACTTTGACAATCGGGTGAAAGAGCATTTCTACACCGGAGATGCTTTTTTTCATTATCGTAAGGATATGGATATGGAAGAGCTTCTCGAACTTAATGGTGAAATCATGCAGGAGGGTGAGTTCATGCCGGAGCTTAGCAAAAAGATTGAGTCCATGCTGGGAGAGGGAAACTATATCTATGATTTTTGGGAGTTCGGGCCGGATTACTTTTCGCTATACTGGTGGATACGCAGAGAGGTTTATCATGAAAAACTCAGGCTGATGAGGCAATGGGCGGAGTATGAGGGCATTTGGGAATGGATGGAAGTGAATGAGGAAACCGGATAAAGGTTATTCACCCGGAGGTTTTAGAATATCGGAATATCAGCTCATTTGCCTTTAGGCAGAATGTCCTGAACAGTCAGGGAAGGACCGAAAGGTGTGTTCAGGGATCCGGAAAAGGTCTCGACGGAAGTGTATGCCGTGGATCTGGGCGACTTGTGTACTTCTATTTGTTTTTCCCGGAGGTTGACAATCCAGTATTCCCTGATGCCAGATTCCGCATAGATTTTAAGTTTCTTTGTTTTATCATAATTGTAAGTAGAATCCGAAACTTCTATAAGCAATTCTACATTTTTCGGTTTAACGTACTCCCCGTTCAGAAGCTTTTCATCAAATTTTGCAATTACTACATCCGGTTGCAGAATGGTGTTTTCAGTAATAAATACCGGGTTTTGCGTCATGATGATATAGGCATTTCTGTCAAGAATACTGTTGAAAAATCTATCCAGCAGTACGACACAATTGGCATGTTGAAGATTTATCGGGCTCATATCGATCAATTCCCCTTCAAGCAGTTCAACGTGCTCCTCCGGCCCCAAAATGCCCGACTCTTCCATCAAAATGACATCTTGCAGGGAAAACTTATGTTTTACAGGTGAATCTATCATAGTATTAATTATTCGAATATAATTAATCCGGTTTTCACAATTGTGAGTAATTTCAATGAGTTTGTCTGATTAATCTACACTAGCCTTTAGGCAGAATGTCCTGCACATTCAGGGAGGGACCGAAAGGTGTACTCAAAGACCCGGTAAAGGTCTCGATGGAAGTGTATGTCGTGGATCTGGGCGACTTGTGTACTTCTAATCGTTTTTCCCGCAAATTGACAATCCAGTATTCCGTGATGCCGGATTCCGCATAGATCTCCAACTTCCGGCCCTTGTCGAAAGGATAAGTGGCATCGGAAACCTCAATGAGCAGCTTAATATCAGAAGGAGTTATATACCTGTCAGCAAGCAATTCCTCAGCATACCGGGCCACCACAAGGTCAGGTTCAAGGACAGTGAGATCCGAAATATATACCGGGTTTTGAACGCTCACAATCCATTCGTTCTCATGAGTGTTTTTAACAAAATAGCGTGTCAAATTATTCATGCAAATCGCATGTGGTGGATGTATCGGGCTCATATCGATCAATTCCCCTTCAAGCAGTTCAACGTGCTCCTCCGGCCCCAAAATGCCCGACTCTTCCATCAGAATGACATCTTGCAGGGAAAACTTATGTTTTACAGGTGAATCTATCATAGTATTAATTATACGAATATAATTAATCCGGTTTTCACTATCGTTGACAAACATATCTTTTCAAAAGAGAATTTTCTTGCCTACTTTGGGTAAAAACCACCCATGGACCGATATCTTCAACAATTAATAGAGGACCTGAGAGCAGCAGCTGAAAATGTACCCGGACCGGGAGAACTTTGGTCGGGTGTGGACATGAACAACCCGGCAGAGGTAGAAGACATGGCTTATGTGGAACAGTATCTGGAAGGCACCCCTCAAAAGCTTGCTGAAATTGTCGGCCTAGAAAAAATAGCTTTTCCTCTTCCTGAAAAACTGAGTGAGGCTCAATCAATTCTACTTTATACAGAAATGACGCGGTTGCTTGAAGCGTATCATTTTGTGCCGGATTTTCCACAAGACCTACCCGAACCAATCAGATATCGCGTGTTGAGAGCGCACTGGGATAGCGATCAGGTATTTATCGGTGCCGGTGAAATACATATGGAGTTTTGTACCTATGAGCCCGATGATTGCCCTTTTCCCCGGAAGTATTGTGACTGTCTCAGGATTGAAAAAGAGGAAGAGGATATGATTGACAGACCAAATGAAGACCTTGATGAGGATGCACTTCCTTTTTGAGTGCAGATCATCTTTTTCATAGTTATACCATTATATTAGATATAAAACACTACAACCTGATCATCTGCAGATTACGTTCAACAATGCTGGCTAAGCAGCATCTTTAAAAAGACGACATTTTAAGTTTTATAATATATGGCTTTTTCGGCTCCTCACTTTATGAATGTACTTGAGAATTGATTTTTTCTTTATAATTTTCACATTTTGATAGCAATCTGCCGTTGGAAGCTCTAAAAGATCATAATGAAATATTCCCCTTAAGGCCAGCAGGCGATACCTCTAAAGTTTATTCTGAAAAGGACGAGCAGCTGGTCTGGGAACGGTTCACCAAAGGAGATGATCAGTGCCTGGTCTATATCTACAGGACCTATGCCGACGTCTTGTTTAGGTATGGCCGCCAGTTCACGGCCAGAAATGAATTTCTGAGGGATTGCATACAGGAACTCTTTTATGAGCTTATTGACAAGAGGGCCAATCTTTCCACTGCCAAATCCGTCAAAGCGTATCTTTTCGCAGCTTTTAAAAGGAAGATAGTAAGAGACATCAAGAAAGAAGAAAAGCTAAATCTGGAGAAAGAAGGATTCCTGTTTTCGCTCAGTGATGGAAATCCGTCCATTTCAGGGAACTTCAGGGAACAGGACTTTGCCATTATACAAAATAAACTGAATGAACTTCCTGTTCATCAGAGGGAGATCATTTTACTACACTTTTATGAAGGGTTGACCTACACGGAGATAGCCGGGATCATGAACATCAAGGTGAGGTCAGCAAGAGCCCTCACTTACCGGGCGCTGGAATCACTTCAGAAAGAACTGGGGCCTTACAGGGATTCCCTGTTCACTTTATTACTCTGCTATACTGTTTATTGATCAGCTTTAAGCTGCAGACCTGCCTGTAAATGATTGTAAATTATCAATCAAAATATAAATTGATCGATGATTTATTAAATTAATAAGCTTGAATAATAAAAATATTGTAATTCTTTCAATTTACTATGTACATTATTCCTGTTTCTGCCTCTATCCGGTCAGGAGTTTGTAAAAAATGAAGAAAGAAGGATCAGATTCATTCATAGATCTTATTAAAAATGAATACTTCGTTCACTGGGTCGTTTCCCCGTCCGAAGAATCTACTCATTTTTGGAAAAACTGGATCATCAATCACCCCGGACGAAAAGCCGATGTGGAGAAGGCCCGTCAATTCATTCAGTCTGCGGGTTATAAGGTAGATGAGCAAATGCCTGAAAATGATTACGCGGCAGTTCTGGAAAATATTGTTCACTATAGTCAGGCCAGGAAGAAAAGAAAATTTGATTTCAGATTCGTTCACTGGAAACCTCTGGCAGCAGCAGCCTCCATCTTATTGGTAGTATTTTTTGGCGTGTCAGTCTCCCGGCATGTGTCTAGAGATGAACCTGCCCTTGTGGAGGCCCCCCAAACCATCAATAAACAAAATCCCAGAGGACAAAAGTCTACCATCATGCTACCCGATGGGACGAAGGTTGTCCTTAATTCGGAGAGCTCGATCTCATACCATACGAATTTCACCGGTTCCGAGCGAAGGGTCCGGCTGGCAGGAGAGGCCTTTTTTGAGGTGATCAGAGATCCTTCAAAGCCTTTTGTGGTAGAAACTGAAAACCTGCTGACAACCGCATTGGGTACCTCATTTAATGTGGATGCTTATCCTGATCAACCGGAGGAAGTAACCCTGGTGACCGGCAAGGTCAGGGTCAATAAGAGTAATGATGCGAGCGATACGGAGATCCTGTTACCGGGAGAAAAAGCAGCTTTCAGCAATGGGCTGATCAACAAATACTCTCATGTAAACATGGATCATATCAAATGGAAGGATGGAGTCATTGTTTTTCAGCAAACTCCATTTCACGAAGGCGTTCAGGAACTTGAGCGCTGGTATGGGGTAACCATAGAAGTAAGAAATATACCTGAAAATACAGACATTAATCTGAATGGCTTTTTTGAGAACAACAGCTTGTCAAATGTGCTGGAAAGCATGAGCTACTCGATGCAATTTGACTTTCAGATAAATGGAAAAGAGATCTTGATCACATTTAAATGACATAATATGACATAAACCATATTGAAAAAAGAAACCCGGAAAAATGCGGCTAAACATCAATTTCCGGGTGATCCATTAGACTGAAAATAATTATTCACCCTAATCATACAAATATATGCAAGGAACCTTACAAATGATTCGAACGATGGGAAAGTTGACCATCTATGTATTCATCCTATTTACTGTTCTTTTCGACACCCTTCTGGCAGTGGATCTATACAGTCAGGCTGTGAAGAGTGTGAAAGAAGCGAAAATCAGTATCCTGATTGAAAATGAACCCCTCAATGAAGCCTTAGAGCTTGTAGAGCGTAATTCGGATTACCACTTTTTTTATACCAACAAGGACCTGCGAAACAGTCCGTCGCTGATTTCCGTCAGGATCACAGATCAATCTGTTGAAAAATTGTTGCTTGAGATCTCAAAGCAGGCCAATGTGAGTTTTCGACAGGTCAATGACCTGATCAGTGTAAGAGATATTTCATCCGAAGACAGAAAGAACCAGCAGCAAGTGATTGTACAGCAGCAGGTTTCCGGTCAGGTCACCGATGAGGAGGGGGAGTCCCTACCAGGTGCTACCATTCTTGAAAAAGGGACAACCAATGGCACGATTACCGATGTGAATGGAATGTATTCACTTACGGTATCAGATAATGCTATTCTTTCAATTTCCTTCGTTGGATATGAGTCAATGGAAATACCAGTGAATGGTCGCAGCGTCATTGACATAAATCTCACCTCAAATGTCTCGGCCCTTCAGGAAGTTGTGGTTGTTGGATATGGAAGCGTGAAGAAATCTGATCTTACAGGCTCTGTATCCTCTGTTTCCAGTGAAACGCTTGAAAAGTTTCCTGTTACTTCTCTTGAGCAGGGTCTTCAGGGAAGGGCAGCTGGAGTTCAGGTGACACAGACTGATGCAGCACCCGGTGGTGCGATCTCGATCCGGATCAGAGGCGGCAATTCTATCACAGGGAATAATGAGCCATTGTATGTGATCGATGGATATCCGATCATTAATGAACCCATCACCAGGACCGGAAATACCGGAGGTGGCTCAGTGGTTTTGAAGACAAACCCTTTGGCATCTATCAACCCCAATGATATCGAGTCTATTGAGATACTAAAAGATGCATCTGCTACAGCTATTTATGGTGCGAGGGGAGCCAATGGAGTTGTACTGATCACTACTAAGAGAGGTAAAGCCAATGCTTCAAATTTCAATGTGGATTTCTATGCAGGCATGCAGGAAGTCACCAAGACCATCCCGGTCTTGAATCTTAGAGAATATGCAGAACTTGCCAATGAAGCATTTATTCAGGATGGTCGTTCAGCGCCTTTTGCTGATGTCAATCAACTCGTAGATAGCCTGAACGGTGGTACGGATTGGCAGGAGGAGATTTTTCAGATTGCTCCGCTGTATAACACTCAGATTTCGTATTCAGGAGGCAATGACCGGACAAGGTATATGATCAGCGGAAATTACTTCGTACAGGAGGGTATTGTCATCGGTTCGAAATTCGATCGTATTGCTATGAGGTTTAATCTTGATACCGATATGTCCGATAAATTCAAAATGGGATATACATTGAACATGAGTTTCCTGGATAACGACGAAGTTTTAGTAAATGACGGAGCAACAGGAAGCGCCGGGGTGGTGCATAATGCTCTAACGGCGGCACCATACCTACCCGTTTTTGGTGCAGATGGTAACTATTTTGTGGACTGGCAGCAGGTGGGTCCGGTGTTTAGAAGGGACAACCCAGTTTCACTGGCATTAGAAACCACCAACAACACAAAGATTGGCCGTGGTTTAGGAAATGTTTACCTGGAATATGAACTTATTGATGGACTGTCGGCGAGGGTAAATCTTGGTGCTGACCTGCAATATCTAAAGCGAAATATCTATGTGCCCAGAACTACCTACAGAGGCTATTTTTCCAATGGGATTGCAGATGTACAGACCACTCAGATTTTCAATTGGCTGAATGAAAATACGCTGAATTACAATAAATCATTTGGCAATCAGAATATCAATGTGCTGGCAGGGTATACCATGCAAAGAGAAACCAGAGAAGCTGTCAGGGCCAGAGGTGAAGGATTCGTAAATGACATCCTGTCATTCAATACCCTCGAATCGGCAGCTGTTATTCCACCTCCGTCTTCAGGTGCCAATGAGTGGTCATTGCAGTCATTCATTGGAAGGGTAAATTATGGGCTCAATGATAAATACCTGCTGACTTTAACTGCCCGGGCGGATGGTTCATCCCGTTTTGGTGAAAACAACAAGTGGGGATTCTTCCCATCCGGGGCTATCGCCTGGCGGGTTTCCGAAGAATCCTTTTTGTCGGATGGCCCATTTTCAAACCTGAAGTTCAGGGCGAGCTACGGCCTGACGGGGAATCAGGAAATCCCATTGTACAGGTCTCAATCTTCGTTGGGTACCTCAATCTATGTCCTTGGGAACTCAGCAGCTATCGGGATCGCTCCAAACAGAATTGCTAACCCCGATCTCAAGTGGGAAACAACCTCACAATTTGATGTGGGTGTCGATTTTGGATTCTTTGAAGAACGCCTCAGGTTTACGATGGATTATTATTACAAAAGGACTGAAGATCTGTTGCTTGAACTGACCATTCCATGGACCTCAGGATATTCATCTACACTTCAAAATGTAGGTAGTACTGAGAATAAAGGGTTTGAATTGACTGCCGCAGCGGACCTCTTTACGGGGGATTTTCAATGGACCCTGGATGGAAATATATCTTTCAACAGGAACAAAGTATTGAACCTCGGGGATATTGATCAGTTCTTTGGTCCTGAGGTCGGCGCTGTTGGATTTTATTCTCCCGGAACTGGCGTGATTGTTCGAGAGGGCGAAGCTGTCAATTCGTTCTTCGGATATGTCACAGATGGATTGTTTAGGACCCAGGACGACATTGATAATGCTCCGGATCATCGTTTTATGGAATTGGGTGACGTCCGGTATAAGGACCTTGATGGAGACGGAGAAATCACGCCCGATGATCGGACGATATTGGGTCAGGGGACTCCTGATTTCATCTATGGGATAAACAACACCATCAATTATAAAAATTTTGATTTCACGGTTTTCCTTCAGGGAGTTCATGGTGGAAAAATTCTGAATGTTTTGCGGATCTATGAATTGGAGTCTATGCGGGGAACACACAACAATACTGCTGATGCACTCGACAGATGGAGCACCGAAAACCCGGATGGTACAATGCCCAAAGCAGATCGCAGGGGCCATGAAAACTGGGTAGAGGATCTCCAGGTGGAGGACGGTACATTCTTCAGGATCAAAAATCTGGTATTAGGATATACCCTTCCAACAGAAGATTTAACGTGGCTGAAAAGATTCAGAGTTTACTTCAGTGCTCAGAATCTATTGACACTCACGGATTATCGCGGATACGATCCGGAAGTGAATTCACAGGGACAAAACCCGATCAACCAGAACATTGATTATGGTGCTTATCCCCGTGCGAGAGTTTTTAATCTCGGTTTTAATCTCGGTTTTTAATCTCAAACATTGAAATCATGAAAAATTTAAAATATATAGTAATTCTGATTGCACTGGTTTCTTCCTGTGAATTTCTGGATGAGACACCCAAAGACTTTTTGTCACCTGCCAATTTTTATCAGACAGATGATGACGCCATTGCTGCGGTAAATGCCGTGTATGATCAACTTGGGTATTACAATAACCTTTGGGAAATGGGTGAACGGCCTTCTGACAATATCATGGATGGTCCGGTGAGCAGGGATGTTTCACTGGAATTGCATTCATTTACCTGGAATAGTGCCACTGGGATATTTGGCAGCGTTTGGCAAAGTATTTACAGGTCTATAAACCTGGCAAATACAGCGTTGGAGCAAATACCAGGTATTGATATGGATGAAGACCTTAAAGAACGGTTGATTGGAGAGGTAAAATTCCTTCGTGCTTTAAATTATTTCGATCTGGTCCGAAGCTTTGGAGGTGTCCCGATTACCACCCAGTCTACAGCAAGTTTTGATAACCTTTTCGCATCCAGGAATTCAGAGTCCGAAGTTTATGACCTGATCATTCAGGATCTTCAGGAAGCTGAAGACGTGTTACCAGTCACTTATTCCTCTACTAATGTTGGTAGGGTCACGCAAGGTGCTGCAAAAGCTTTACTTGCCAGAGTTCTTATGTATACGGAAGATTATACGGGAGCAGCGCAGAAAGCTCAGGAAGTAGTGGACCTGGGAGTTTACGATCTTTTTTCCTCTGTCGAAGACCTTTGGCAGGTAGCCAATGAAAATGGGGTTGAACATATCTTTTCAGTCCAGTATCTCGCCGGTGTGCAGGGTAGTGGGTTGTCTACAACTTTTGCCATAAGGGGCGGAGATCCTCCACTGACCGGATTTAGTACTGCGATTGTAACGCAGGAACTTCTGGATGCCTTCGACCCTACAGATGAAAGACGGGCAGCCAGTATTTTGGAAAGCTATACTTTCCCGGATGGTACTACCAAAAATTATGAACCGCATGTATGGAAATTTTACGATGAAACGGCCGTTGATTTGACCGAAGGCAGTACTAACTGGCCGGTCATTCGATATGCTGAGGTGTTGCTGATCCTGGCAGAAGCGATTAACGAGAGCAATGGCGGACCAAACCAGGTAGCCTACGATGCCATAGATGAAGTCAGGAACAGGGCTGGTTTGACGGATCTTCCATTGGGGTTAAATCAAGCTGATTTTCGCAATGCCATTTTAGCGGAGAGACGTTTTGAGCTTTGTTTTGAAGGTCACCGCTATTTTGATCTGAAAAGGATGGGCATGTTGCAATCCACCATGGCTCCTTTTGGCATCACGGTTCAACCAAGACATGCGATATACCCTATCCCTTTGAGAGAAATGGATACTAATCCCAGCCTGGAGCAAAACGCAGACTATTGACATTAATCATTAAAAATGATCGGAAAATGAAAAGAAGAAAATTTATACAATGGGGGGCGGCCAGCCCCCTGTTAAGCCTTCCTCTGGCGTATCAGGCTAAAGGAGGAACCATCATTCAGGCGGACTCAATCAATGAACCTGCCCGCAATGTCAAAGTCTCAGGACAATATGATGTCGTTGTGAGCGGAGCAGGTCCTGCGGGGATCAGTGCCGCCATTGAAGCGGGTCGAAATGGGGCCAAAACGCTCCTTATTGAGGCGCATGGTTGTCTGGGAGGAGTCTGGACTTCAGGCTTGCTTACCTGGATTCTGGATCAATCAAATAAGCCAGGATTGATGAGAGAGATTGAAAATAAACTTGTAGAGAGAGGCGGCGTTACCCGTGCGATCGATACCGGAGGAACGCTTTCCTTCGATGCTGAAGTAATGAAACTGCTTCTTGAGGAATTGGCCGTCGATGCCGGTGTGGACGTCATGTTTCATACTCGAGTAGTTGCCTCTGTCAAAAATAATTACAAGCGACTAACCCATGTGGTGACGGAATCCAAATCAGGGAGAGAGGCCTGGAGTGCCGGTCAGTTCATTGATACTACAGGAGATGGTGATCTGGCGGCCTTGAGTGGTTGTGGATTTGACCTCGGAAGGCCGGGAGACCAGGCTTTGCAGCCATTTAGCATGCTGGCAATTATCTCAGGGATCAACTTCGACGAAATAACCAAATATTCAAGATGGGCAGCAGACTCAAAGTCAGGGTCACCCTCCAAAAAACTATTGCTTGAAGAAATTGTGAGAGGTGGGGTGCTTCCCTCGTACCTGAAGCCCGGATTGTATCCTATTCATAAAGGATTATACATGATGATGGCCAATCACGAATACGGTTATTCTCCATTGAATGCCATGGAAGTATCCAGGGCCACGCTCCATGCCAGGAAGGAAGTAAATGCCATCGTTAATGCGCTACGTTCTAACGGAGGGGTGTGGAAGGACATCCAGCTTGTGGCTACAGGTGAACAGATTGGAACACGAGAAGGTCGCAGGATACATGGAATATATACGGTCACTCAGGAAGACCTCATCAAAGGGGCGAGCTTTGATGATGCAGTCTGTAAAGTTACCTTTGGAGTGGATGTACATTCTGTAAGCAGACAGGATGAAGAAAAGGATACTGCTAAGGAAGGCAGATCCTATAATCAGGGTATCAAGAGCAAGGATTATGATATTCCATTGAGATCATTGATTGCGAAAGATGTTGGAGGACTGATGATGGCCGGTAGATGCATCAGTGGTGACTTTATTGCTCATTCGAGTTACAGGGTTACAGGAAATGCCGTGGCCATGGGTGAGGCAGCCGGAAGAGTGTCTGCCAGAGCCGCAAAAGAAAACGTGCTTCCGCAGGAAGTAAACTACCAATCAGTACTTAAATAGTTTCTTTTGCCTTAGATTAAAGGTATCGTTGAAAATGAGAATAATGCGATCATTTGATCGAAGGAAATTTGTCAAAGCCTCCGGGCTGGCAGGAGCTTCAATGATTGTTGGAGCTCCTGCCTTGTCTTTGAACACGTCAATTTCCAAAAATGTGGTGATAAACATTGGTGTGATTGGTACGGGTGCACGTGGTACGGGCCTGATCAGACTCATTCAGGATATTCCACAACTTAATGTCATCGCTTGTTGCGATATCCTGCCGTTCAGGTTGGAGGAAGGGTTAAGCCATGCGCCAAAGGCAAAACCATACACTGATTACAGGAAGCTTTTGGAAAACAAAGAGGTGGATGCGGTAATCATTGCCACCCCCCTATACTTACATGCAAAAATGGCTATTGATGCGATAGCTGCCGGAAAACATGTCTATTGTGAGAAAACCATGGCCTATAATTCGGATCAGACCCATCAAATGCTTCAGGCAGTCAATAGTGCCTCAGATCTCATTTTTCAGGTGGGACATCAATATCATAGCTCCCGGCTTTACAGCAAAATTGTCGATCTGATCCGAAATGATCAAATAGGCACAGTGACCGGCTTTGACTGCCAGTGGAACCGCAACGGAGACTGGAGAAGGCCAGTGCCTGACGAAAAGTATGAACGCCAGATCAACTGGCGAATGTATCGGGAATATTCCTGCGGATTGCTGGCGGAACTTTCTGCTCATCAGATTGATATTGTGAACTGGATCACTCAATCTCATCCTTTGAAAGTAGTGGGTATTGGAGGAATAGACTATTGGAAAGATGGTAGAGAGACTTATGACAATGTGCATGTGATCTTCGATTATCCAAAAGGGGTCAAGGCCTCATTTACCTGCACAACCGCCAATGCCTATGAGGGCTATCAGATCAAGATCATGGGAGATAAGGCAACAATCATTGTAAAGCCTGAGAGTGCCAAAATTTATCCGGAGGAAGTGATGTACGAACGTGAAACGGCCGTCGTAGATGGTGTCAGTGGTGCCACGGCAGGGTGGGGAGAAGGTGAAGGAGGAGGAATACCGATCAATATCGATCATTTGGATCCGTCAAAGCAGGCTCTCATCGATTTTGCATACAGCATACACAATAAACAGGAGCCAATATCCAATGTCAGAACAGGTGCAGATGCCAGCTTTGCCGTTCATATGGCTTTGGAGGCCATGACCGAACAGAAAGTAGTCTCCTGGAAATCAGATCAGTAGTTTTAGTCTATTCTATAGGTACCTGAGCAAAAAAAAGAGATGCCGAATGACATCTCTTTTCTGATATTGATGACTGATTAATAAAATAAAATTTACATGCCTACGGTCACATTTAGATTTGTTGTTGTCTGAGAGGTTACTCCGATGTCGCCTAACAATGATCCGAGTGACAAATCGGAATTTAATCTAGCATCAACAGATGCTGAAAATTGGTACGGTTCTTCGGCCGGGGCATTTTTTGCTTTTTCATAAGAGCAGATCACAATATCATATTGAGCTTCTTCCATGAATGCAAGGGTAAATGATCCGTCTTCCGCAACCACACTGCTATTGATGGCATTTTCAAACCTTCCCTGAGGGCCCTCACCATCAGCATCGTTTTCTTCGGACTGGGAAAAACTTCCTTTTTGATACGCATAGACAACAAGCTTTCCATCTACATCCCTGCTTTCCATGTCGGCTTTCATTTCATTGTAGTTATCGACAGTACCCCGAATGATTCCAGTGGATTTGGAGGCGACCAGTCTTCCTGTTGCCCTTAATTGATACTCACCGGTAGAAGTTTTTCTAAACGCCTTTCGGAGGTCAATGTCAGCTACCAGATCTGTTTGAGCATTAGACTGGATTTCAAAATCTCCGGATACCTGATATTCAGAAGCTGCCTCAAGCATTGCTTCGGTATTGTCCTGGAATTTGACATAGCCTGGCTTCGTTTCATCCAGGATCAGAGAGATGCTTTCATAAGAACCTACATTAAGTCCCATGCTACCGATATCAAAAACTTCTCCGTTTTGATAACTCATCAGATTAAATTCTGCAGCATTATCCAGCATCACAGTGGTATTGTTGGACGCATCCGCCGAAGCAGCAGTGATACCCTTAACTGTCAAGTAGACCCCGGTAATATTTTCTGCATCAATGGCGGCATCTGTGGCAGAGACATTAGCTGTTCCCTGATCAGTCCCATCCATGTCTTTGTCATTACATGAAGAGAAAATAAAGATGGATAATACACTTGATAAAACTAAGAATTTCAATTGTGTCCTTTTCATAATTTATGTTTATTTTGATTACGGCTTCTTAAGGAACAAATTCTATACCAAAAATGACTAAAAAACAGTTAAAACGCTGATAATCAAATAGTTATAAATATAAACATTTTAATTAAAATTATAATATTTCCAATATAAGGATAGTCTTGTCAATCTGAGAATGTTAACATGGATAAACATGTTTCCAGTCTGACCTTTGATGAAAATTAGATTCCCCCCAGGCTTCATAAGCACTATCGGATGATCAGCCGGTAGGTCACCTCGGAGAGGACCGAATTAACCTTGATCATGTAGAGTCCGCGAGGCAGCTCAGATGTCAGATCACTCATGTCCAGTAGCCTGGTGCGATCAATAGCATATTCTACCGAGGCCTTAAACAATCAAAAGCTGATCTCCGCTTTTGATTCCGGTAAACCTTTGGACAAAATCTTTCTGCTGTCGTGTGGCATACACGATCACGGTTGCATTGTCCGGACCATCATAACGTACTGTGCGATGGGTCACTTTCAATCGTCTTGATAGGAACAATCAATAAAAAATAGCATATAACTTATGTGTAAGAATTTTCAATTGATTTAGCTTTTTTAATCAAATATTTCAGTAATTTTTACGCTCAACCATTATTCAAAAGCTATGGAAAACCTAAAAAACCATTTGAGGTCATTGATTCAGCTTGCCCTCACAGATCATTGTTTTGATCAGGCCGAAGAAAAGTATATTCGTAATCTGGGGGAAGCCCATAAGATTTCCGAAAGTGAAATAGACGAGTTGCTTAGAGAACAACTAAAAGATAAAGACCACGGCAGACTCACATTTTCAGCCCTCTCGGATGACGAAAAGATCGATTACCTCTACAATATTGTCCAGTTGACAAAGGTGGACCAGAAAGTATACCTCAGTGAGATCAGGTATTGTGAAGATGTAGCCAGAAAGCTTGGATTCAGCCCAAAAGTAGTGAAGAAAGTTTCAGGACATATTTATTCTGATTCCATTGTTTCAGCCAGACGCGAAGACCTGAGACGCATCATTTATAGCTATCAGCAATGATCAGTGTGCAATACCTTTAAGTTCATATTATTATTGGCGGTCAGTCAACCTCTTAATGACAATGTGAGACTTTTACACTTCTGTGAACAGTTGAAAGTTTAAGTTTAATGGATGAGGAGCCTTCGGGAGCCTTTGCAAAGCAGTAGAATTATCATTGATCACGATCAGAGATCAATTCTTACAAACCTGGCATATCGGTTGTTTTCATGGCCATATAATACCAGGCTTCCTCTTTTATCCTTAAATGTATCTCTTGATCTGATAGTAATACGGTCGTCATTGGAATTGAATAGCTCCTTGCGTGTCTGATTTCCTGACTGATCAATTGTTACCAATTCTGCGCGGGTATCCTTCCATTTACCCATCAGGGTCGTATTACTCTTACCTATATTTGACATGATAAAATGTAATTTATCACCAGCCTCACAGAAATAATATGAAGAGTGCAGATAGCCCAGACCGGTAGTTTCCTGATTCTTTTCAATTTTATGAACTCCCTTAATATCCCCGTTTTTTGAAACATCTATCACAGCAATATCATCGGTATGGTCAACACTATATGTGGTTACCTGACCTGCGGAGTTCTGCGTTTTCACCTGATTGACTGTTCTCTCAGCCGACAGGACATATCCGCCATCATTTTTGTAGTGAATATCTTTAATTACAAAACGATAATTTTCATATTGGTCAGAATCCGTTAGAAGCCCATTGGACTTATTGGAAATATCACTTGGTTGCGCAAACAGGTCGCCAAAGTCTTTTGTGCTTACTTTGATCACATTACCCGATCCATCAAGTTTTTGGAATACGGCACCCTCAGGCAATGCACTCTCAGGTGCAGAATAAAAACCAATAATGATCAGATGATCATCCGAAACACCTAGTTCAGCAGTAACAAGAAATTGTGAAGGAATGGAAACCTGAATGATTTTAGACTGGTGATCTGATCCCAATTTTACAATTCTTGTCTCATAATTAGCTCTGAATTCAAGGGATCTGGAAGAGGAAAGCAACCCGTTCTTCTTGAAGTCAGCACTTTTATCCAGCGCTTTTTCATTTGTGAAATACCTGGTGAGTAGGTAAACATCGCCCTTATTGGTGATCCTGAACTGGTCAAACATATAGATGCCATCGCTCATGTCGAGTGTTCCATTCCATGAAGAAACCTGCTCGAAAGTTGATAAGTAAACATCATATCCAAAACTTAGCATATAATTATCATCATCCAGCAGTGAATAGGTGATTAATAATTTTGAGCTGTCCGGAGAGATCTCGTAATCAAAATCAGCGGTTTTGTATTTGTTATGCCCGGAGAAGTCAATCTCACCGATCTTTTTAAGGTCATCGTTAAGCTCAAGCTTTTCCAAATTCAAAGACTGGACAAACAGGTAGGTTTTTTTCTGATCCTGATTCTGGAAGGAGGTAAAAAACAGGACTTTTTCTCCCATCTCAAAAACGAATTCATACTCCAGGGCCTTCCCCTGGAACTCAAACGAAAGTGGCTTTGTGATTTCCATTTCCATTTGATTGTTTACCCGGCCAATGCTGTATTCGCTACCGCCACCAAGAACCGGTCCCGAGATGACTTCAGCATATGGCACCAGCAAATAGTAGGTGCCCTTTTGGTCACTGGCCAGGGGTTCAAGATCAGCCCATGCTTCTTTCATGGTCATTTTGATCATGGGTCCTAAAGTCTTTTCCTGAGCTTGTCCGGTTGAAAATGTGAAGGATAATGTTATGATGGATAAAAAAGATAGACTCTTCATAAGTTATTCTGGTTTACTGATAAATCCGATTTTAATAAACAGGGGGACAATGGGAGAAAACCCAAAATCCGGGTCAAAAATGGTTTGTTCTCCGCGTACATTTTGAAGACGGATACCAAGGCCAATGCCATAATCTATCAATACCCGCTTTCCTATGAATCTTTGCTTGCCATTGGTGAAGTATAATTCTGTCACTCCAATATCACTGAAGCTCCGGTTGTAGACCTGAAATCCCCAGTACCTGGAGTCAGGGATATCTCCTGTATACAATTTTCCCTGCAGTTTAATGCTCCAGCCTAATTGGTTATTGGTGATCCCTCTGTTTTCCGCAAACGCCAATGCCAGAAAATCATGAACATAATAAGGCATGAGAAGACCTATACCTCCTTCCACGGAGAATTGATCAGATAATAGGTGCTCATAGATAACAGGCCAATCACCATGGATCATGGCAATAACATCCGTTTTCCAGATGCCCTTAGCAACAGAGATTCCTTCGTCTTCGAAATATTGACCAAGATCTTTATCAGATTGCTGGGCGTTGACCAGCAGGAAACTAAGTAGCAGACTGATCACCACCAATGATTTGAGGATCAGTTTTCTTTCATTATTTAGACGGAACATGTAAAGGAGAAAGCCGGTTGATTTAAAAAATATGGGCAAATATGTATTTATCCATTATCTTATAAAAGGGTAAAAAGTCGTATTCTTGAATAGGTAATTCACGGAAATAAGATAGAGGGGTGAATCGCTATGCCCCTCCTATAAGAGCAGCAACAGCAGATAAGCAATTACCGCAGTGCTCTGCCCCAGGTTGATTCTGAATGACTGAAGGGCTTTGGAAATATGGGATTCCACCGTCCGCGGTGAAATACCCAGCTCTTCTGCAATTTCTTTGTTTGAATAACCTTTAAACCTGCTGAGCTGAAAGACCAGTTTTCGCATTTCCGGCATGGAATTAAAAGTCCGGTCTATCTCTTCCTTAAGTTCATTATAATAGACCATGGACTCCGTACTGTTGGTCGGGGTCATCAGATAAATTTGGTATTCGAGTGCTATCTTATTCTTTAACAACAACCTGAATTTGTCCGCAATGATATTCCTGGCGATCGAAAAAATATAGGATTCGATTTTTATGTCGGGCGTTAAAGTTTTTCTCTGATTCCAAATCCTTACAAATACTTCCTGAAGGACATCTTTTGCATCCTCTTGCGAAAGGTTACTTTTAACACAAAATCCGTAGATCCTCCGGCTGTAATCGTCATACAGAGTTTTTAAGGCTACATGCTCACCTTCTGCCAGTAGTTTTGCCAGTTTTTTGGATTCCATGTTGGTTCAATCAGTAACCTAAATTATCTAATCTTTAAGACATTTCTCTTCTCCTTCATCTGTCAGTATCGAATTGCTTTAATAAAATATTATGAAATGAATAATTTTTAGGACTTAATATTGCTATATGTTTAACATTTTGAAAATAAATATATCAAGATCATAAATATTCATATCCGGGTCAGTGATCATACCGGTACTTTACGACTTACCATTACATACTTACATATGAATTTAGAAGATTTTAAGAGATTTCTGATAGAGAAGGGCAATCAAAGAAAGAATGCTGCAGAGATCCAAAACATCATTTCCTGGCTTCACAGTAGTCAATCTTTGGATGAGATTGAAGAAGGGTTGAAAAAGGATTCGAATGGAGAAGCTATTGACGAGGATTTTGAACTCATTTATGAAAAGATTCTGGATGAGATCAGGATATCAGACGCATCAATGTATCCTCCAAAGGAATTATCTGTCAATTTTAATGGGCCGGTACGTAAGGGCAGAAGCAGGACACTCCTGGCAGTCGCAGCCTCCCTGGCTATTCTGATGATCAGTGCTTATTTTCTTTTTGTATCCAAATACAGTGATCCACAAATTGAGAAGATAGCTGAATTCAATCAGCCAGTCATCAAGCAGGCCCTCATGGGTGAAAAACTAAATGTTCAGCTAAGTGATGGCACGAGGATCAAATTGAATGGCGGGAGCTCTGTCGTTTATCATCCTCACACTTATGTAAATGACCGGTTGGTTGAACTGGAAGGTGAAGCATACTTTGAAGTAGCTCATAATGACAAGCTTCCATTTAAGATCAAAGTGAAAGAAGGGATTGAAGTGAAGGTGTTAGGTACTTCTTTCATCGTCAATACATTAAATCCTGAAGAGAAAATAGTCGCAGTGAAATCCGGTAAGGTATCTGTGAAGAATACGAATAAAGATCAGTCTATTGTCCTTTCGAAAGATGAATTTGTAAAGATGTCGGAATACCAGACCCTCGATAAGCAGGTCATCAGCAATAGCGATATCTATTTTGGATGGATTGAAAATGAGCTGGTGATGGAGGATGCTACTTTTTACCAGGTACTCCGAAAGCTTAACCAGTGGTATGGATATGAAATCGAGGTTTCACTGGATTATGCTGATTTTGATAAATATTCAGGATCGCTGACCAATCCGACACTAAAAGAAGTTATGGAAAGTTTGTCACACTCCTACAAGTTTAACTACACAATAGATGATAAAAGAAAGCAGATAAGAATAAAATAGACTAAAAAGTAAAGGGCTGCGAAACCTTGGCAAGTGCACAGCCCTTCGGTAAATAAGTTTTAGCATTTAAACCAAAACTATGAATGTAAAATTACGCAATTATGTAAGAACTATGACGAAAATCTCATTGATAACCTTCGTCATTTGTCAGTCTCTGGTAATGTCTTTTGCCAGTGATCTGGATGCTCAGCGCAAGTATCTCAAGGAGATTGAGATCGATTTGCCTCAATATGATCATGTGGAATTGATGGATGTGATCAATGACATTGAGGCGAAGAGTGATTTTGAGTTTGTTTTTCCTAAAAAGCTGGTCAAGGACAAGTTCTTCAATCTGGAGAATGGAAAATGGGACATGGAATTCTTATTACGGGAAATTTCGAACCAGGCCCAGGTTTCTGTAAGAAGGATCAACGAGGCTATTTCATTTTCTGAGATCAAACCTAATGCCCCGCCGGAGTTTGTCGAGGAAACGACCATAGCATTGGGTATATCCGGTCGTGTCACCGATGAGGATGGGGAAGGCCTGCCCGGCGTGAGTATCGTCGTAAAGGGTACCAATCAGGGGACGGTGAGTGACCTGGATGGAAATTATTCACTGGAAGTTCCTTCGGAAGAAACGATCCTTGTTTTTAGCTCAGTCGGTTTTGCTACCCAGGAAATCGTTGTTGGGGGCCGAACGACCATCAATGTCGAAATGGTGACAGACGTTACCTCTCTGGGTGAAGTCGTGGTCATCGGATACGGAGGAGAGGTAAACAAAAGAGATTTGACAGGTGCTGTTGCAACCTCAGATCTTCAGAGAGCGACCGAATTCCCTCATGTTTCAGTAGTTCAGGCCTTACAGGGTTCTATTCCCGGACTTAATGTGGGTGCCGTAACCAGTGCCGGTGAGAATCCATCGCTCACCGTCAGAGGTCAGAGCACACTATCCAGTAGCGGAGCAGACAATGCCCCATTGATCGTTGTGGACGGGATCATCTACAGGGGTAGCCTGATCGATCTGAATACCGCAGATATCAAGTCCATTGATGTACTGAAAGATGCCAGCTCGGCAGCTATTTACGGATCGCAGGCTTCCAATGGTGTGATCGTGATCACCACCAAAACGGGTACTTTCTCAGCCAAGCCCATAGTGAACTATTCAGCTACTTATTCGATCCAGCAACCGGCCAAAACTTTTGAGCCTATGAATGCTGCTGAACTGGAAGAATTTTATCCGGACATCTGGTGGAATCTGGGTGGCAGGATACCTCCGGATTATCTACAGGTAGATCCCAACTATGTATGGCAGAATAACTTTAAGACGCTTGAGATCAATCAGGGATATAATGACGGCATTGATACCCCCTGATGGGACCTGCTCACTGACAATGGCCATGTGAACACCCACAATATCAGCGTTCAGGGCCGGGGAAATTCAGTGGGATATTTTGTGTCCGGTGGATTTACGGACCAGGCGGCTTTTATCAAAAATGATACCTATCAGCGCTACAATTTCAGAGCAAATCTGGATGTGGAAGTTAATGATTTCATCACCATAGGTACACAGACATTCGTTACGGTAAGTGATTATTCAGGGCAGGATGCCGGCTCGGCCATTCCGTTTTTGCTTCAGCCCTGGGCGCCGATCAGGGATAGTCAGGGAGAACTCATCCCAAGACCTGAAGGCGGATGGTTAAACCCTTTTCTCACTCTGGAAATTGACAATGAAGATGTCAGGTTTAACTTATCCAGCGTATTGTTCACTCAAATAGAGCTTCCCATTGAAGGATTGTCATACCGGCTGAACTTTGCCAATAATTACCGGACCCGTGATTATTCAAACTTCGATCCCAATGCGGCTAATTTCCAGGGAGCAGGTACCAAGTCTAATTTCCGGAACAGGGACTGGATGCTGGATAATATCATTACCTACAAAAGAGACTTTGGAGACCATCATGTGAATGCTACACTGGTTTACGGTGTTGAACAAAGAGACATCAATGAGTTTACAGCGGGTGCCCAGAATTTTGGCGTTGACATTCTTGGTTACAACAGGCTACAGGCAGGTGACCCCACCTTGAATACAGTATCATCAAACAAGGAGCAGGAGTCCAGCTTGTATCAGATGGTGAGATTACTTTATGATTATCAAAACAAGTACTATTTCACAGGTACAATCAGGAGAGATGGTTTTTCCGGTTTCGGACAGGAAAACAAAACCGGTGTTTTCCCTTCAGTTGCTGTAGGCTGGGTGATGAGTGAGGAGGCTTTCCTAAGCGGAGTGGATCCCATTGACTTTTTGAAATTGAGAGCATCCTACGGGTCCCTGGGAAGACGGGGAGTAGGCAGATATGCCACACTTGCGCAGGTGGCTACCGGACCGAGTTATGTATTTGGTGACGGGGGTCAGACCTTCCAGGGGCAGCAGATATCTTCACTTTCAAATCCTGCACTTGGTTGGGAAACAACCACCGGGACCAATATTGGTTTGGACTTTGCCGTATTCGGATCTCGTATCCAGGGAAATCTGGAATATTACAACAACTCCACGGAAAATATTCTGTTTGCTATCCAACTTCCCAGAATTTCAGGATTTAATGCAATCAATTCGAATATCGCTGAAGTTTCAAATAATGGTTTTGAGATGGCTTTATCGGCCACCATCATTGATAATGGTGCCTTTAGGTGGGAATCTTCATTCAATTTTAACAGGGTAAGGAATAAAATTGAGTCCATCATTGGAGCTGATAATGATGAAGATGGGATAGAAGATGACCTCATCGCTAGCAGATTGTTTATCGGAGAGCCACAGAATGTCATCTATGATTATGAGATTGTGGGCATGTGGCAATTGGCAGATGACGCTGACGGATCCATCTGGCCAGGTTTCTTCCCGGGTACCTACAAGCTCAATGATCTGAATGGAGATGGTGACATTTCATCGCTCGATGACAGAAAGGTGCTGGGTTATGTAGATCCTGCCTACAGGTTTGGATTAGGCAATACTTTGACTTATGGAAACTTAAGCCTGTACATCTTCATCAATTCCATCCAGGGTGGTAGAAACTATTACATGGGAACTGATGCTCCCCATGCTTACGGATCCTTTGAGAAATCAGATCAGTTGGGATATAGTAATATTCCAAAAGGGGCCTGGGATTACTGGATGCCGGAAAACCCGAATGCAAGGTTCAGACGACTGGACACGCCTTCAAACTTTGAAGCGACACCGTACAGCCAACGAAGCTTTGTGAGGGTGCAGGATGTTTCACTATCCTATGATTTTCCAGCCAGTCTGGTTGAAAAAATCAGTCTCAGTAATCTCAAACTTTTCCTCAGTGGTAAAAACCTGATCACCTGGACCGACTGGATAGGTCAGGACCCCGAGACAGGCGTTGGCTTCAGGCCGGATGCCCCACTCCTGAGAAGCTATTCACTCGGTCTTAATGTTCAATTCTAATAGTTATTGAAAAGATGAAAAATATTAAATATATACTTACGGCAATGACCCTGATCTTTTCTCTCGGGTCTTGCAATGAAGAACAATGGCTGGAAGAAGTTCCTTTCAGTTTTTATTCCCCTGAAAACTCATATACGACACCTGAGCAGATCGATATTGCGGTTGTGCAGCTTTATGATAATGTAAACTACATGCTTTTTGGGACGGCGCATACATTGGCTTTTGTATTTCAATATACAACTGACATTGGTTATGATGCTATTGCACCTACCCATGAAATAAACTCATGGTCAGATAAGGTAACTCCCGAAAATGATCGCATAGAAGGGATTTGGAACAATTACTACAAGATTGTCGCCAATGCCAATGTGATCCTTTCGAGGATTCAGGAGATTGAATACGATTCAGAAGATCAGCGCAATGCAAAAATTGCTGAAACCAAGTTTTTCAGGGCTTTTGCCTATCGTGGTTTGGGTATTCTCTTTGGAGGAGTCCCATTGGTACTGGAAGAGATCAATACGCCCAAAAGGGATTTTTCGCGGGCCACCCGTGATCAGATCTTTCAGCAGGTGATCACAGACCTTACTGATGCAGTGCAGGATCTGCCTGAAGCTAATGAAGTATCGCAGGATGGCCGGATCTCCAAAGGGGCTGCATACCACCTTTTGGCTGAGGCGTATATCATAACTCAACAGTATGATGATGCAATTGCAGCTGCTACTGAAGTGATCGACGATCCCAATTATGCTTTGATGACCTCCAGGTTTGGTACCAGGAGCAGTGAGCCCGGAGATGTTTACTGGGACCTTTTCAGAAGAGGAAATCAGAACCGTGGTACCGGGAATACCGAAGCGATATGGGTAGCTCAGTATGAGTACCTTACGCCCGGAGGAGGATATGACGATAACATCCCCCGTTTCATCGTGCCACTGTACTGGCAGCTTAAGGATAATGACGGAGAGAATATCTTTATCGGGCCGATGAATCAGTTAGGTGGCCGTGGCATCGGATGGTGGGCCGCTTCAGATTATATGCTCAATGGAGTTTGGGTCAATTCAAACAATGATATCAGGAACTCCGAGTACAATATTATCCGGGATGCCGAAGTCAACAATCCAACTTCCGCCTATTACGGCCAAATGATGGTCGCAAGCGGCGCGATTTCCAACTTCAGTGATCCTTTGAAGCGTTGGTGGAGTGCCATTTTTGCCAAAACTGCTCCTATAGGGAATTTCCCCGATGAGCTTATTGCCGACCCTGTCACCGGTCTTACAACCAGCGGTGCTAACCATTCATATCGGGATCACTACCTCATGCGACTGGCTGAGACTTATCTGCTCAGGGCTGAGGCCCACCTGTTGAATGGAAGTCCTGACCTGGCTGCCGATGACATAAATGTGGTGCGGGCGAGATCAAATGCTGATCCGGTACTGGCCGGAGATGTAGACCTCGATTATATCCTCGATGAAAGAGCCCGGGAACTTTTCAATGAAGAATTGAGGCTTCAAACCATCATGAGGATGGGCGTTAATGTTCAACGTATCAGGACCTATAATCCGATGCACAATGGTCAGTATGCCAATCATGTGATCAATGATACACAGACATTGCTGCCAATCCCGAATAGTGAAATTGAAAAGAATACTGAAGTGCAATTAATTCAAAATGAAGGTTACTAAATAGTAAGATTGATTCATATTGGTTTAAAAATGAGATGCTGCACATGGTGCAGGTCTCATTTTTTTTGCATTCACCTGACTAAATATCCATAATACCGGATGAATAATTTCCTGTGGAAAAAGCATGCTTCTTTCTTCTTGTTAGGACTCCTCTCTTGTTGTCTTTCATTCACTTCCTACCCTCAGGAGGTGCCTGACGAATATAATGTCACTTGGGATACACAAAGCCAAAACAGCAGCGAATCCATGCCCCTGGGGGGAGGTGATATCGGTTGTAATGTCTGGGTGGAAAAGGGGAAAATATATCTGTATGTACAGAGGAGCGGAAGCCTGGCAGAAACCAACCAGTATCTGAAGCTAGGCAGGGTAAGCCTCACACTCAGCCCCAATCCTTTTGTTGAGGACAAAAACAATGTCGAATTCCGGCAGGAATTGTTGCTACAGTCCGGCCACATCGAGATATCCGGGAAAAGGAAAACCGGAAAAGATACACTTACAGCAAAGGTGAAGCTATGGGTAGATGTATTTTATCCGGTCATTCATATGGAAATTTCTGCCAGCCAGGAGGTTTCTGTGGATGCCGCTTATGAGCACTGGAGGTTTGAGGATCAGGTCATACCTGATAATGGCAGGCGACATTCCACTTTTACGTTGGATGCTTACCCCGGAGAGGTGATCCAAAGCAGAGACCATGTGATACAGGATGAAAGCGGGATCACCTTTTTTCATCAGAATCCGGATGATAAGCTAGTTCCGGACATGCTCATCTTTCAGCAGGGGCTGGAGGATTACAAGGACAGGATCAGGGATGATCTAAAAGGTAGGGTCTTTGGTGGTAAATTATATGGTGAAGGCTTCAAGCAGGGTCTCACTACCAATGGAAAATACCAGAACACTCCTTTTACTGCCAGGCATATTGTAGCGGATAAATCAACCTATCATCATATCAGACTGACCAGTCACATCTCTCAACATCAGACCCGGGAAGCCTGGCTGGAGGACCTTGAAGACATGATCCTCAAGACCCAAGACAGTGATCAGGCTGCCACCATTGCATGGTGGGAAGAGTTCTGGGGCAGAAGCTATATCCATATCAATCATGATCGTAGGAATGAGGAGGATTCCATATGGAAGATAGCCAGGAATTATCAGTTGTTCAGGTATCAGCTCGGATGTAATTCATATGGGGAATATCCTACAAAATTCAACGGTGGAAACTTCACATTTGATGCAGGCCTGGTGAACGAGAATCAGTCCTTTGGACCGGATTTCAGACAATGGGGAGGTGGAGTCTTTACGGCTCAGAACCAAAGGCTGCTCTACTGGCCGATGCTGAAGAGTGGTGATTTTGATGCTATGTTACCTCATTTTGAGCTTTATCATAAGGCCCTTCCCGGAGCAAGAGCCAGGGTAAAAGCGCATTTTGGCCATGAGGGAGCATTGTTCAGCGAGTACATTGGAGTGCCTGGTATTGCGCTGGGTGCAGGCTACGGATGGTCTGAGGGGCGAAGAAAAAGAGGAATAGAAATACCCTTCGGAGACGAGCGTGCCAATGGTTCCAGGGGTTATGATGATTTTGTAGAGCCGGGAGTTATGGCCAATCCCTCCATTGCTTATCATTGGGAATCCCAGCTGGAAAATGCCTATATGATCCTGGAGTATCATAGATATACAGGAGTCGATATTTCCAGATATATGCCATTTATTGAGGAGTCCATCATGTTTTTTGATGAGCACTACAGGCTGAGAGAGAAAATGCGGAGTGGTCATGAACTGGATAGTGCCGGTAATCTGGTATTTTACCCTTCCTCCAGTGTCGAATCCTATCGGGGTGCCAGAAATCCGATCGATGTCATAGCCGGTTTGAATGCATGCCTGGATGCTTTAATTGAGTTGGATGAAAAATATCTTACTTTGAATGCTGTAGGATATTACGAAAATATGCTTACCCGGATTCCTCCTTATAATTATGATGAAGAGCAAGGTGTAAAGATCATCAAGCCAGCCGATGAGTGGATCAGGGAATCGAATGTGGAACTCCCCCAGTTTTACCCGTTATTTCCTTTTGATCAGTTCCACCTTGGTGATGAAGAAATTCCGGTATTTATCAATACCTACCACCTCGCGCCGGATTCCCGAAAAATGCTCATCAGCTGGCACCAGGATGGGATCTTTTTCGCGAGGATGGGAATGACGGAAGAAGCAGCGGATTATAATTACAGGAAACTGGCTGATAGTGAAAGGAGGTTTCCCACTTTCTGGGGGCCGGGACATGACTGGGTGCCGGACCATAACTGGGGAGGTTCAGGTATGATCGGACTCCAGGAGATGCTGATGCAGTGCTTTGGTGATGAGATCCTGCTTTTTCCCGCCTGGCCCCGATCCTGGGATGTCAGTTTCAAATTACATGCTCCGGGCAATACCACAGTAAAAGGTGAACTTAAAAACGGACAAATAAAGTCATTGCAGGTTTTTCCGGCAGACCGGAGGAAAGACCTTAAAATTTTGAATTTCAAATAACACGAAAAGTTCAAAGTTAAATTGAGCAAAAAATAAAAACTATCATGAAGAACGAAATCAATACACCATTCATCAGCCAGTTTCTGGTATTGGTTCTGACCATATGGACCTTAGATCTGTCTGCACAGTCTGGTCAGGATGAGAGTCTGGTATTGCATTATGATGAACCCGCAGATGTCTGGACTGAGGCCTTACCGCTTGGAAACGGTTATACGGGCGCCATGGTGCATGGAGGTGTCACCAGGGAACATTTGCAATTAAACGAGGTGACCCTTTACAGTGGCGATCCCAAAAACACTTACAAAACAATTGATGTCCGAAAGCGATATCCTGAGGTAAAGAGCTTGCTGGATGAGGGGAAATATGCCGAAGCACAGGACATCATCGCCGATGACTGGCTGGGCAGAGCTCAGCAATGTTATCAGCCGCTTGGAGACCTCTGGTTTGACTTTGATCACGGGGGAAAGGTCAGTAACTACAAAAGGAGTCTGGACATCGCAAGGTCTGTAGCGATGGTCAGCTACAAGGTTGACGGTATCAACTTCACGAGGGAATATTTTGCCAGCTATCCGGATCATGTGCTTGTCGCCAAAATTTCTGCAGATCGTCCCTCGAGCATCAATTGCAGTGTGAGCTTATCGACTCCACATGAACCTACAGCAAAATTTTCCTCGGAAGAACCCTACCTGATCATGCAGGGCCAAGTTCCGGGATTTGCCTTGAGACGAAGTTTTGAGCAGGTAGAAAAGGCAGGCGATCAGCATAAATATCCTGAGATATATGACAAGAATGGGAAGTTAATGCCCGGGGCTAAAAATGTTTTATATGGTGACGAAGTCAACGGACTGGGAATGGCCTTTGACTGCAGGGTCCAGGCGATCAATAAAGGCGGAACAATCAAATTCGCAGACGGGAAAATGGTGATTGAAAATGCCGATGAGGTAGTTTTTATTTTAAGCGCGGCATCGAGTTACAATGGATTTGATAAAAGTCCCGCTTATGAAGGTGTGGATCCTACTCAAAAGGTGATGACATTTTTCGACGCATTACAAGGTAAGGATTATCAACAGCTTTTAGCCAGTCATGTAAATGATTATCAGACACTTTTCAACAGGGTAAGTCTGGACCTTGGAAAGATGACCAGACAATCAAAGTTACCAACTGATGACCGGCTGGAATTATTTTCCAATGGTAAAGATCCGGCCCTGGTGTCACTGTTTTTCCAGTTTGGAAGATACCTCATGATTTCAGGATCCCGTCCGGGCGGGCAGCCGCTCAACCTGCAGGGGATCTGGAATGATCACATCATTCCGCCATGGGCGGGTGCCTATACGCAAAACATCAACCTGGAAATGAATTACTGGCCTGCTGAGCTAACCAATCTTTCGGAATGTCATGAGCCGCTGTTCAAGGCCATTAAAGAGCTTGCGATCAATGGAGAGGTGACTGCACACGATATGTTTGGTAACGAAGGCTGGACGGGCAACCATAACATGACGATATGGAGACATGCGGAGCCGGTGGATCTTTGTAATTGCTCTTTCTGGCCCATGGTGGCCGGCTGGCTCACCAGTCATCTCTGGGAGCGATATCTTTTCCATGGAGACCCAGAATTCCTGAGAAATGATATTTTTCCTTTGTTGAAAGGTGCAGCGATATTCTACAGCGGCTGGCTGATACCCAATAAAGAGGGATACCTGGTCACTCCCGTCGGACATTCTCCGGAGCAAACCTTTATCTACGAAGGCGGAAGGTCTACCCAAAGTCCGGGCCCTACCATGGATATGGCCATCATTCGGGAAACCTTTTCCAGGTATCTGGATGCCTGCGAGATCCTTTCCTTAGAGGATGACTGGCAAAGTAAAATACGGGAACAGTATGAAGATCTTCTGCCCTATCAGATAGGTAAATATGGTCAGCTGCAGGAGTGGCAGTTTGACTTTGAAGATGGCGATGTTCAGCATCGTCACTTGTCCCACCTGTATGGCATCCATCCCAGCAACCAGATAAACTTCGAAGATGATCCTGAGTTGATCGCAGGGGTGTTAAAGGTGATGGAAAGAAGAGGTAACAAGGCTACCGGCTGGTCCATGGGATGGAAAACCAATATCTGGGCAAGGCTAAGAAATGGGGACCAGGCGCTGGAAGTTTTGACCAACCTGCTCAGGCTGGTGAGGGAAGATGATGTGCAATATTCAGGTGGAGGAAGCTATCCCAACCTGTTTGATGCCCACCCCCCATTCCAGATCGATGGAAACTTTGGCGCTACGGCTGGCATCGCTGAAATGCTGCTTCAAAGTCATGATGGAAGCGTCTTTTTACTGCCGGCCTTACCGGCAGCATGGAGTGAAGGAAGTGTTAAGGGACTTAGAGCTCGTGGAGGATTTGAAGTGGATATTGAATGGAAGGGTAACAGGCTAAAGACAGCAAGCATCAAATCAGAGCTGGGTGGAAATTGCAGGATCACCTCCAAGTTTCCCATCAGGGTTGAAGAAGTTGATTTTGTGACCGCCGAGGGAAAAAATCCGAATCCTTTGTTTTCACACGTGCCCGCAGGGAAGCCCCTCATTCATTATCCTGACAAGGTGGTTGATCCGGGGGAAAGCGAAACGTATAGCATTGACTTCGAAACCCAACCAGGCAAGACGTATGTATTGAGTCCGGAATAGTGAGATGGAAAGAGAAGATTGGATGTGAAATAAATGATCTGTCGAGTGTTAGAGAATATATTTCATACCCACGGAGCCTTTCTATTCAGCGAAACAGATCAGAGTGTGAGCCAACCCTGATGAGCTTTATTTCTTTCGGGTTTTCAATTTGAAACCAGATGATAAGCAGATCCGGTTTGATATGACATTCCCAATTGTCGGAATAGATTCCTTTCAATTTATGGGGCCTCATTTCAATTGATATGCCTTTAACACCTTTAGCTTGTAGTTGCTTTAGTACTTTAGTCACAAGATCAAAGTCTTTGGGTCTGGCTTTGATCTTTTTCAGATCTTTTTTGAACCTGGTGGTAGGTATAAGGCTGTACATATGATCTTAGAAGCAACCAGGTTCATATATTATCCAGAAATTCATCAAGATCCTCTATAGGTTTAAGCTTTTTGCTTGTCTTTGCCTCGTGAATAGCCTGCTTCGTTTCCTCATTAGGAATGTCCCCGACCTCCTTATATAGTAAATATTCAATATAGTTATTGAGGCTTCTTTTCTGGGCCTGTGCTTTTTCCTTGACCCTCTCAAGGAGCTCTTTGTCAAATCTTAATGCCGTTTGAACTTTCATTTCTGACTCTTTTAATACATAAAATTAGATAATATCATAGTGCTATACAAATGATATCAAAATGTTATCTACCGGTAGTTTCAAAGGTTTTGAAAGATTTGAATGTTGGATGCTCTCACAGCCGTACAATAACTTTCTCAAACCATTTGATTAGCTCTGGTTCTGATAGCCTTCCTTCAGCAAGCCTGGTTATTGTTTCGAAAACATCTATTTCTGAGGCGTTGATGTAATACCCATTGAGTAGCAGAAAAGTTATCGCTACCACAAAACCGGCTCGTTTGTTTCCATCATTAAAAGGATGGTTTCGGGTAATGCCAAAAGCATAGGCAGCTGCACATTTTGACAGGGATGCATCCTCATAGGCCGATAAGTTTTGTGGTCGGGCAAGTGCAGAGTGCAAAAGCCCCTCATCTCTTGTACCTTCAAGGCCGCCATGTTGGGCCATTTGTTCATTATGGATGGCTATTACGGTACGAAGACTCACCCACCTGAAGCTCATTCAGCGAGTTTTTTCAGCGCATTGCGATAGTCACCCATGACTTTTCTGGCAAGATTCATTTCTTCCTCCAAATCCGGATCATAGGGTGTGATTTCAACACCATTAGGTGTTTCAATGAAGGTGACCATATCTCCCTTGCTAACTCTAAGCTTAGCCAGGATCTCTTTAGGGAGAATAATTCCTGTTGAGGTTCCTACAGTAGTTACTTTAGATTTGATCATTATAATGTTTATTATAACACAAAGTAACGAAAGAAATTCAAACTGGCTAGTACTTTCTCAGTGAAATCAATCTTATTTTATTGCCTTCGATACCTGGAGGAGCATCCCTCAACGCAAGCGGGATTTTTAGGGACTAAAACAAATTCATCTTTATTGATGAATGTAATACTATAAATGAAGGATTGGATTTCTGCGTGATCGAATATTAATATCAGTTGTCGATCGGTGATTTCATAGGTTCCCTTGTTCCATGGATGGTCAGCAGTACTGCTAAAGGTCAAATCACTTGAAAAGGTGATTTCCTCCCCATCAGAGACAGCCTCAATGATCTGTGGGCCGCCAATACTGTAAGAGTATTCTATTAGCTTCCATTTGCCAATAATAGTGTGATTGATTTCTTTGAGTGTGGAATCATCTTCCCTGCATGTAAATAAGCAGGATATCAAAAGAATAAAGAGTGTATTTCTCATTTTGACCTTTGAACTAACTCGATCTTAGTTCAGGACACACTGTTTTAAGTTAAGGTTCGATAATGAAACTGCTTTTTGTATCGGGTAGATATTGAAGAGAATTGGTTACAGTATTAAACTCAAAAAGCTCTTTTCCTGACAGGATCTCAAGATTTCGTTGACCTTATGAATTGTCTATCCGGCATATTTGTTATAACTTGGTCAAGTAGACCAGGTATGATGAGCCATGGAAATTATTAACATAGGAGACGCCAAAACCCATTTATCCAAATTGGTGGAAAAGGTTCTTTCAGGGAAGGAAGTGATCATTGCCAGGCGTAATAAACCGCTGGTGCGTTTATCCCCCTTTCATGAAAAACCCGGAAATAAAAGAAAAGGTGGCCAATTAAAAGGGAAGATTAAAATGGCACCTGATTTTGATAAGTTGCCGAAAGAGCTGGAAGATAGATTTAGCGGTTTTATTGAGTAATGGTTCTTATCGATACTCACATTTACCTTTGGTGGCTCGAGTCACCTTCTAAGATTTCCCATGAGGCCAGGTCACTGATCGAAGACCCTGCAACAACTGTGTTTGTGAGCGCTGCGGTTCCATGGGAGATATCTGTTAAGAAGAAAATCGGAAAGCTTGATGCTCCTGAGGATGTCATGTCTTACATGGAGAACGAGCGCTTTCTTGAACTGTCCATTTCACATCAGCATTCCGAGGCATTGCAGCGACTACCTGATATCCATAAAGATCCTTTTGACCGTATTCAGATTGCCCAGGCATTGGTGGAAAATCTTTATTTCATTTCGCGGGATTCCAATATTTTGCAATATGATTTAATCAAAACCATTAGGGCTTAAGAGTGATGTAAGCAAACATCCTTGTGAAATAATTCATTCGTGAATTGGTGGCTGATGGGATAGTGGCTTAATTTGAACATATATCACTAATATTAAAATAAGACAATCTTGAAGTATAGAAAACTAGGCAAAACCAACTGGGAAGTAAGTGAGATCGGCTATGGCATGTGGGGGATGGCCGGATGGAAAGGATCCGATATTGAGGAATCGATGAAATCCCTTCAGTTGGCTGTGGACCATGGCTGCAACTTTTTTGATACGGCCTGGGGATATGGAGCAGGGAAAAGTGAAAGTATGCTGGGCGAGTTGGTAAGGGCAAATCCGGATAAAAAGCTTTACACAGCCACCAAGATCCCACCGAAAAATTTCCAATGGCCAAGCAAGCGGGAATACACGCTAGATGATTGTTTCCCACCGGACCATATCGAAGAATATGTGCATAAAAGTCTGAAGAACGCAGGTCTCGAATCCTACGATCTCATGCAGTTCCATACCTGGGAAGACGCATGGCTTAAAGATGACCGATGGGTTCACAAAATGGAAGACCTGAAATCGCAGGGTCTGATCCGTGCCATCGGTATCAGTCAGAATCGCTGGGAACCATGGAACGGTATCAAAGCCGTTGAAAGCGGGATCATCGATGTGACACAGGTGATCTACAATATTTTCGATCAGAACCCGAAAGATGAATTATTTCCGGCCTGTGAAAAACACAACGTGGGTGTTATTGCGCGAGTGCCATTCGATGAAGGAACGCTGACCGGCTTGCTGACCAAAGATTCCACCTGGCCGGAAGGCGACTGGCGGAATACTTATTTTGTACCTGAAAACCTTAACTCAAGCGTGGATCATGCAGATGCCCTGAAGCCGCTCGTTCCTGAAGGAATGACGATGCCGGAAATGGCCTTGCGTTTCATTCTGGGTGAAAGCAGAGTGAGTACCATCATCCCTGGGATGCGAAAACCGCATCATGCTAACGCAAACCTGGCCGCTTCTGATAAAGGCCCCCTGGATACCGGTTTAATGAAAGAACTTGAAAAGCACCGTTGGGACCGCGAGCCTACGGAATGGTCACAGTGACAATAAATGTTTTTTTAGATTTCGGTATTTGAGCTTCGGATTTTAGTAAGAGCTTGAAATGAAACTCATTAAGTGCTGAAGGTTATTAAATCCGAAAGTTGAATCTGAAAAATCCGAAAAAAATTCAAATGGAAAATGATCAAAATTCCAAAAAGTATGATTTAGAGGAGCGGACTCTGCGATTTGCAAAGGATGTAAGAATATTTATAAAAATGTTATCGAAAACACCTGCAAATATTGAGGATATTAAGCAGGTGATCAGATCATCTGGTTCAATAGGGGCAAATTATATTGAAGCTAATGAAGCGGTAAGTAAAAAGGATACATTGTATAGAATGAAAGTTTGTCGCAAAGAGTCTAAAGAAACAAGATACTGGTTTCGATTATTAGATACCGATGAAAATAAAAATCTTGAAATGAAGCGTGATGAATTGATTCAAGAGGCAACGGAGCTGATGAACATCTTTGGTGCAATCATTAAGAAATTGGAGTGATTTTGAATTTTAAAATATTTGGTGCTTTAGATTTTTTTCGGATTTCGGGATTGGAGCTTCGGAATTTAAATATTTGGTGCTTTAGATTTTTTTCGGATTTCGGGATTGGAGCTTCGGAATTTAAATATTTGGTGCTTTAGATTTTTTTCGGATTTCGGGATTGGAGCTTCGGAATTTAAATATTTGGTGCTTTAGATTTTTTCGGATTTCGGAATTCGAGCTTCGGAATTTAAATATTTGGTGCTTTAGATTTTTTTCGGATTTCGGGATTTGAGCTTCGGAATTTAAATATTTGGTGCTTTAGATTTTTTCGGATTTCGGGATTTGAGCTTCGGAATTTAAATATTTGGTGCTTTAGATTTTTTCGGATTTCGGAATTCGAGCTTCGGAATTTAAATATTTGGTGCTTTAGATTTTTTTCGGATTTCGGGATTGGAGCTTCGGAATTTAAATATTTGGTGCTTTAGATTTTTTCGGATTTCGGAATTCGAGCTTCGGAATTTAAATATTTGGTGCTTTAGATTTTTTTCGGATTTCGGAATTCGAGCTTCGGAATTTAAATATTTGGTGCTTTAGATTTTTTTCGGATTTCGGGATTGGAGCTTCGGAATTTAAATATTTGGTGCTTTAGATTTTTTCGGATTTCGGAATTCGAGCTTCGGAATTTAAATATTTGGTGCTTTAGATTTTTTTCGGATTTCGGAATTCGAGCTTCGGAATTTAAATATTTGGTGCTTTAGATTTTTTTCGGATTTCGGGATTGGAGCTTCGGAATTTAAATATTTGGTGCTTTAGATTTTTTCGGATTTCGGAATTCGAGCTTCGGAATTTAAATATTTGGTGCTTTAGATTTTTTTCGGATTTCGGAATTCGAGCTTCGGAATTTTACTAAGAGCTCACGACATTAAGTATTTACCACAATCCAAAATACGGATAAATATTTATTGTATAATATAAAGAAAAAATTTACTTTTGCTAATACCAACCAGTTACTTATTTCACATAATTAACTAGGTCAAAAAATGAGGTCAATACTTTTTTTATTATGTTTTTTATATCTGATACAGGCTTTTTCTAACAATTCAAATACCGCGCTCAGAAGCAAGATCATTACACTTTCCATATCCTGGGAAGAAGAATCGAAGAAATTGATTGAGTACAGGGGGCTGTCCGGTTTTTGTAACGACCTTGAATTCCGTTCTGACTATTATGATCTGTTGAAGGAGATCCATGAGTATCACGGATTGCTTTATGAACAGTTAGTTCGAACATCGGATCAGCATGATCAGAAGAAGATGCATAAAGTGCTTGATGAAATTGAGATCATTGAAAGAGATTACAATATCACGGCTTTTAATGACTTCTTCAGAGAACGTTGTTATGATCAAAATGATCTGGAAAAAAATACCAAAAAGTATTTGAGTGGTTTTGGCGTTCATTCATATAAAGGAAAGATCTATGTGATGGAAGAAGAACTGAGGAGATATATTGAGAAATTAACGAAAAGGATCAACCGGGTCAAGAGACACATCCGGCATCTCCATTTGGAATCACCAATGATTGAATAAGACCTCTTTGGCATCGTATCCGCAGGCTGTTCCTAAAGTCAAATTCCATTGCAGACCTCTTTTTGCAATGGAATTTTTGTAATTTAGACTTAATAAATCCCTAACCAACCTGGAATCAGCTGTGAGTAAAGATGCTGAAATAAAGCAGTTACACAAGGTCACTCCCTTTGAAAGGGACTTTGAATCGGTATATATTGAGCATTTCCAGCCTTTATTTATTTATGCCCGGAAACTGACCAATTCTTCCGAATTAGCAAAAGACATTGTGTCCGATGTCTTCTACAATCTCTGGAAATCAAATCCGGATTTTTCACAGATCAGGGAGATCCGATCTTACTTATTCATTGCAGTAAAAAATCATGCCATCCGAATTCTTACCAAAAACCCGCATGATTTCATCTCTTTGGATCACGATGAATTTATCAAAAAAGTGGACAGAACTGATCCTGAGGAAGTACTGCTGGAAAAGGAGTTATTCCTGGCCATCGAAAAAGCAGTTTCAGGATTACCGGATCAATGCAGACTGATCTTTGAGATGGCCAAAAACAAACAAATGAGCTACCAGGAGATCGGCCGGGAACTGGGGGTCTCCCAGTCGACCATTAAGACTCAGGTTGGAAGAGCCCTTAATGAGATCAGGTCATCTATCAAAGAACATCTGGGGCATGAAAGCAGTTGGGGGAAAAACGTAGGGTCCGGATTTATTTCGGCAATTGTTGCCATGCTTTTCTTTTGAGAATTAATAACATAACCTTATTTATTCTTATATAATTTCAATAAGTAAGGTAGAAAATTTTATTTGTTGTAAATATTACAAATTTTGTAGACCATTTACCGGATGCTGTCTCTTTATTATTGAAGGGATAATAAAATTCATGTGGACCAACTGATCTACAAATACCTAAGAGGAGACCTTAACCTCGAAGAGCAACATAAACTCTCCAAATGGCTTGAAGAGGATGCTGCCAACAAACTGATACTTGAGAAACTCAGGATCTATTGGAATGAATATGATTCCGACCTGAATCGGGAGGACCTTGAGGTAAGGAGGAGGATACTAGCCAGGATGAACAATGAGACGCAGCTTCACTCAAAGGCTCCTATTCAGTTTATGAGATACCTCACCAGGATTGCTGCTATTTTAGTCATCAGCCTGTCATTTGGGTTTCTTTTGGCTCAGCTCTTAAAAGAAGAAATGCCACAGCCCGAAATAACCTGGATGGAGAAAACATCGCAACCCGGTCAGAAGATCACTACCATTTTACCTGATGGTACACGGGTCAAACTCAATTCCAATAGCAAGCTATTTTTTCCGGATCAATTTTCTCAGGATCTCAGAAAAGTGATCCTGGAAGGAGAAGCCTTTTTTGATGTGACCAGGGATGAGACCCGGCCATTCGTGATTGAAACAGGAAACATGCAAATCCGGGTTTTAGGCACCTCTTTTCTGGTCAGTGCCTACGAAGATGGTGAAACGGAATCGGTGGCGGTTAAGTCTGGAAAAGTTGAAGTAAAAGGTGCCAATGCAGAAGAGGCTATACAACTGTCGAGGTTTGAGATCACTCAATACCTCGGCGGAAACAAGATGGAGAAGTCAACCATTCAAAAGCCCGAGGCCGTATTTGCCTGGGTAGACCAAAGGTTGCTTTTCGATAACCATTCGATTGAAGAAGTACTGGAAAGGATCTCCAGGTGGTATGGTGTGGAGATCAGACTTGAGAAGAAGCTTAAGCAGCAAAAAAAATACACAGCCTCTTTCGAAAATCCGACCCTGAAGCAGGTAATGGATATCCTGGCTTTCGTCTACGATTTTGATTATGAATTAAAAGGAAATGATCTGACAATTAAATAAGAAAAAAGAGGGCCGGTACTTGGGGAAGTCATAAGCCCTCTTTTGAGCAAAAGTTTTAGTACTAATAAACCAAAACTCTATGAATGTAAAATTACGAAAATTCACAATCCGTATGTCCAAACTAGGGATTTATGTGATGATTGTGTGCCAGTCAGTAATGATGGCACTGGCGACCAACTCTGCCGCTCAGAGAAAATATCTCGAGGAGATCAGTGTGGAGCTGAGTCAAAGCGAAGAAGAGCGGTCCCTGATCGATGTATTTAAGGAGATCGAAAACACCACCAACTTCAGGTTTGCCTACTCCAAAGGCGAGATCAGAAAAAATGAGATCTATCTGAAAGGTGGAAAATGGCAAATGGATAAGCTGCTTGCCAGTATTTCAATCCAGGCAAAAGTTTCTTTCAAACGGGTAAATGAAAGCATAGGCGTTTACCATGTAGGCGAGACGCGCATTTTGCCTGAGGTTTCGGAAACTGTCACAATTCAAAATACTGTCTCTGGTAAGATCACTGATGAAAACGGGGAGCCTTTGCCTGGTGCGAGTATCATCGTAAGTGGTACCAGTACAGGTACAACTACAGATATTGAAGGTAATTACACCCTGAGTTGTCCTGAAGATGCTATTCTAAACTTCTCTTTTGTGGGTTATGAGACCCAGGAAGTGGCAGTCAATAATCGTACAGTGATCAATATCTCTTTGTCGCCTGACCTCGAGCAGCTTGAAGAAGTTGTTGTAGTCGGTTATGGCCAGGTGGAGATGAAAGATATCACCGGTTCCGTGGCTCAGGTAAAAACAAAGGAGCTGGAAGCTGTGCCTGTTTTTAACGTAGAGCAAGCATTGAAGGCAAGAGCACCGGGAGTACAGGTAACACAAAATTCAGGTCGGCCTGGTGGTAGAATAGAGGTGAGGATCAGGGGTGGAAACTCAATGATAGGAGATAATCAACCCCTGTATGTAGTTGATGGATTTCCGATTACAGGAGAACCTAACTTTTTAAATCCATCCGACATAGAATCTATTGATATCTTAAAGGATGCATCAGCAACAGCCATTTACGGGGCCAGAGGTGCCAATGGCGTGGTGATCATCACATCTAAAAGAGGAAGTAAATCACAAAAAAGTCGTGTTGATGTAGATAGCTACTATGGTGTTCAGACAGAGACAAAAAGATATGACTTACTTGATGCAAGGGAGTATGCGACTATCGCGAATGAATGGTTGGAAAATGCCGTACCGAATCCACTACCACCATTCTTTGACCTTAATAACTTCAACATCCCAACTACAGACTGGCAGGATGCAGTTTTAAGATCTGCTCCCATTCAAAATCACACGATCACTTTTTCCGGAGGGTCGGAAGCAACACGATTTTCTTTATCCGGAAATTATTTTGATCAGGACGGTATCATCATTAATACTGGTGTGAAAAGAGGGTCCATGAGACTGAATCTTGATCACGATGTGAATAGCTGGTTAAAAATGGCAGTTAACCTTAATTTGTCAAGACGTCAGAATAATTCAGTTCCGGTTGATAATGGCGCCAGGGGAAGTGGTTCTGTTTTATCGGCAGCGGCATCAGCCCCACCAACGCTACCGGTCTATGATGCTGATGGATTGCCAACTCAAATTGAGCAATTCTACAATTTCGGTTCTGCTGACATGAGAAACCCAATGATATTCGCTTCCCAGCAATCTTCTACATTGGCAAACACCATCATTGGT
Source organism: Cyclobacteriaceae bacterium (assembly GCA_965243485.1). Classification (GTDB taxonomy): domain Bacteria; phylum Bacteroidota; class Bacteroidia; order Cytophagales; family Cyclobacteriaceae; genus UBA7330. The sequence goes on from CBDEVP010000001.1 coordinate 2,283,611, forward strand.
AACACCTCTTTGTCAGTTTCTTTAACAAAAGATTTAACGTTTAAGTCATTGGTCGGATTGGAGTATGAGAACTCAATTACCGATGGCTTCTCACCTATCATTTTCCCTGAGGACAGAGGGTCAGGAAGCCAGACATACCGGTACGGAAACTCATTTCTGAATGAGAATACTTTGAGTTATTCCAAATCATTCGGGATACATGATTTAGATGTGGTTGCAGGGTATACATATCAAACTGATATGGGTCGAAGCCTTGGCATAGGTGTATCAGGGTTTGCGGGAAATACAACAGAAAATTTTGATCTGTCAGCAGCTGAAACCATTGGTAATCCAAATTCTGGTATCTCACGTTGGGTTCTTGCTTCCTGGCTAGGAAGAGTCAATTATTCACTGAGTGATAAATACCTGTTTACTGTGAGTATCAGATCTGATGGGTCTTCAAGGTTTGGAGCAAATAATAAATGGGCTGTATTTCCATCCGGAGCATTTGCATGGAGAGTTTCTGATGAAAGCTTTATGGAAGGGATATCTGTGATAAGCGATATGAAATTGAGGACTAGTTATGGAATTACCGGGAATACAGCGCTTTCACCTTATCAGTCTCTGGATAGGTTTGCATCAGGAAGAGTTGTTTATGCTAATGGAGTAGAAGAGGTGGCTTTTTTCCCTGCTGGAATTTCAAACACTGATCTGAGATGGGAAACAACTGCGCAAATCGATGTAGGAATCGATGTTGGTTTGCTTGATAATAGGTTAAGGATCACGGTGGATTATTATAAAAAGAATACCACAGACCTGCTGGCATCTGTTCCATTACCTCCATCTGTTGGTTTTGGATCCATCCTGCAGAATATAGGTGAGATTGAGAATAAAGGATTTGAATTCTCACTAAGTGCAGATATCATTTCCAATAATGATTTCAAATGGAATGTCTTTGGTACACTTTCCACTAACCAAAACAAAGTGATAGAGATTGCAGGCGATAGTGACATTGAAAGCAGTGGACAGGGAGCACTTTGGTCAAGCACCAACATTGCTCGGGTAGGTGAACCATTGGGTAGTATTTTTGGATACATCGAAGAGGGATTAGATGCAAACGGGTATATCGTATATGCAGACGTAAATGGCGATGGATTGCGAAATGCATCTGATAAGACCATTATTGGGAATCCTTATGCTGATTTCTTCTATGGAGTAAACACAACCCTCTCGTACAAAAGCTTTGAGTTTAATCTGTTTGTTGAAGGTGTACATGGCAATGACATTTTTAACGCAACGAATGGAACACATCTAAATTCATTCCAGAGAGGACACAACCAATTTACAGACATCATTGGCAACTATTGGACACCTGAAAATCCGGATCCGAATGCCAAATATCCAAGAGTTAGTTCATTGTCAGGATTTGATATTTCAGATAGATTCATTGAAGATGGAAGCTACCTGAGAGTTAAGAGCATAAGATTAGCCTACAATTTCCCTTTACAGAGTTGGGGCGTAAATGCCATCTCTAATGCTCAAATCTACCTGGCGGGTACTAACCTGTTCACTTTCACAAAATACACAGGTCTGGATCCGGAAATGAATACCAGGGGCACAGATTCTCAAAGTATAGGAAGTCGGTTGCAAATGGGACATGACCAAAGTGGATACCCCAATGCGAAAAACTTCATGGTTGGTCTGAGATTTAGTCTATAAATAAATCACATAATCAAGTCTGATTATAAAAGAAATTAAGATGAAAAAATTAATATATATGCTTATCCCAATCTTCATATTTTCTTGTGAAGGGATGTTAGAGGAAGTTCCTGAAGATTTTGTTTCAAGGGCAAACTTCTATCAAAATGAAACGGACGCGCAAGGTGCATTAAATGGTGTTTATCAAAACATGGGACCTGACTTTTTTGGTATCAATCATTACCTCATGGTAGAGCTTCATGGTGATTTCCTCAATGGTAGGGGATCTCAGGCACCAATATCAGTAATGAACCAGGTTTTGAATGCACAAAATGTAGGTAGGACATCAGGAAGCTGGTCGAGGTTATATCAAACTATCAACAGGGCAAATGCGGTGATTGATAATGTTCCCTTAATAGAGAACATAAGTGACGAGGCCAGGGATCGAATTGTGGCCGAAGCTCACTTTTGTCGTGCAATTTGCTACTTCGAGTTAGTTCGTGGGTGGGGACCGGTACCTATTAGGACTTTTGAAAACACTGACCTTTCCGGACTGAATGTACCCAGATCACCAGAAAGCGAAGTCTACGATTTGATCATCCAGGATGCATTGATTGCAGAAGCTGATCTGCCAGCTGACGTTGGAGCTGAAACAGGAAAAGCTTCTTCAATGGCTGCCAAGATGCTATTAGCCCACGTTTATTTAACGACTGAGCAGTGGGATTTGGCAGCACAAAAAGCTGATGATGTGATTTCCAGCGGTCTGTATCAACTGGTTGAAGTAAGTCAGCCTGACGATTTCTATGAAATATTTGATGGAGAGACAAGTTCAGAAGACATTTTTTCTGAGCATCATTCGGAGAATAGAACTACCTCCATTCAAACATTTATGCACAGAGGTAGTGCACGTCCTTATAATTTCGGAACCTCGGGATTTTTTGCATGGTTGCCGGATACAGTGAACTCCTTCATTGGTGCTGCGTGGGATAACAATGACTTAAGAAAATCATTTAACCTCTATACAGAATACCAGGATGCGAATGGAGACTGGGTACCTCTTCCAAGTACCATTGGTGTACTGTTCAAAAAATTCATCACCAATCCTGAGGGCCTAAGCATAGCCACCTTACCCATCTACAGGTATACTGAAGCTTTCTTGTTTTATGCAGAAGCAGCAACCAGAGCCAATGGGGGGCCGACCGCTCTTGCACTTGAGAGATTAAATATGATCAAACGGCGTGCCTACGGTTATCCTTCCAATGCAGTATCTCCTGTAGATTATCCTTCGGGGTTGACAGAGGATCAATTTGCAGATATCGTTCTTCAGGAGAGGGCTTATGAGTTTATGATTGAGCGGAGAAGATGGTTTGATTTGAAAAGAACAGGTAAAGTCCAGGAGGCTTTTGCGGCAGTGGGCAAGGAATTCATTGATGAAAGATTATTCTGGCCTATCCCGGAAGATGAGATTAACAACAATGAATTGATCAGCCAGGCAGACCAAAATCCTGGTTATTAAATGATTTCAAGAGTGGCCGGAGAATTTCCGGCCACTCTTTAACTTTCCTTTTGAAGTCTCAACAAGACAGTCTTCTTATCATAACCAATAACCTATGAACTTTCAAGTGAAATCTAAGATCTTACATACCCTGACATTTAGCATGGTCCTTTTCCTGACGGGATCAATTTTAAAGAGTTGTACCCCATCAGATCCGAATCAGGCAGACATCATCATCTATGGTGGGACCTCTGCTGGTGTAGCAGCCGCTATTCAATCCAGCAGGATGGGTAAATCCGTCATCCTGATCGAACCGACTTCACGTCTGGGTGGACTGACCACCGGCGGTCTTGGCCAGACCGATATCGGAAACAAACAGGCGATCGGCGGGATTGCCAGGGAATTTTATCAGAACATCAAAAAATACTATGACGATCCCGCAAACTGGGATTGGCAAAAAAGAGAAGAGTACATCGATGGAGGCCAGACAAGGACCGAAAAGGGAGAAGAGGCCATGTGGACTTTCGAACCCTCAGCTGCTTTGAAGGTATACGATCAGATGATTGAGAAAGAGAACATTTCCATTCGCTACAATCAGCGACTAAACAGAGAGAGTGGTGTGGTGAAGGAAGGAACGGATATTGTATCCATCACCATGGAATCAGGGGAAACCTACACTGGAAAGGTTTTTATTGATGCTACTTACGAGGGTGATCTTTTGGCTGCCGCAGATGTCACTTATACAATTGGCAGAGAAGCAAACAGCCAGTATGACGAAACTTTAAACGGCGTCCAGCCCTCAGATACATCCAGAACGATGACAGGGTTGCCTTCCAGGAATGCATTCAATCATAATTTTCTACCTGGTGTAGATCCTTATGTGGTTGCCGGAGATCCATCAAGTGGTTTATTACCATATATCAACCCTGAGCCGCTTGCTCCTGAAGGTACCGGTGATGATAAGATACAGGCCTATTGTTTCAGAATGTGTCTCACCGATCATCCGGATAATCGAATCCCTTTTGAAAAGCCTGAAGGATATGATGAATTGAACTATGAACTGCTGTTCAGGAACTACGAAGCCAGAACGGGACCGATCAGGGACATGTATAGTTATGGGAATTCCCTGTTGCCGTGGATCAATTCATCTATGCCAAACAGAAAGACGGATACAAATAACAAGTTTGGCTTTTCCACTGATTTCATTGGTCAGAATTATGACTATCCGGAAGCTTCCTATGCAGAACGCGAAAGAATGGAGGAGGAGCACAGGAACTATCAAAAAGGGTTGATGTGGAGTCTGGCTAACCATCCCCGTATTCCTGAAGAAGTGAGGAATGAAGCTTCACGATGGGGGACCTGTAAGGATGAGTTTGAACGTGCAGATGGATGGCAGAAGCAACTTTACGTGCGGGAAGCACGCCGCATGATTGGGGAATATGTGATGACACAATACAATTGCGAAGGGCTTGAGGTGGTCGAAGATCCGATTGGTTTAGCGGCGTATGGCATGGATTCTCACAATGTGCAGAGATACGTGACTGATGAAGGGTTTGTAAGAAATGAGGGAAATGTGGAAGCCAAAGTAAAATCTCCTTATCCGATCAGCTACCGGTCGCTCACTCCCAAAGCAGATGAGTGTACCAATCTATTGGTGCCGGTATGTTTGAGTGCGACGCACATCGCCTTTGGATCGATCCGGATGGAGCCTGTCTTTATGGTGCTAGGACAATCAGCCGCTACAGCTGCCTCCCTAGCAATTGACGGGAATACAAATGTTCAGGAGATCGCCTATGCTTCTTTACAGGACCAATTGCTGAAGGATAAACAAAGACTGGAGTAAGAAAAAGATCATTTTTTTAAGCGCTGACCATGAGCATGATAAAATTCATACTCCCATTTTTAATATTTACGCTTTTTTCCTGTGGAGTAGAGCAAAAGGCGGATGATCAGGTTGATGTGATTGTCTACGGAGGTACTTCTGCAGCTGTCACCGCAGCGGTCCAGGCCAAAAAAATGGGGAAGTCCGTGATCCTGGTTTGCCCGGATACGCACCTGGGAGGACTTACTTCCGGAGGATTGGGGTACACCGATACCGGAAATAAAGCGGTGATCCGAGGGCTGTCAAGGGAATTCTACCACCGGGTCTATCAGTATTATCAAAAACCAGAGACCTGGAAATGGCAGAAAAGAGAAGAATACGGAAACAAAGGTCAGGGCACGCCGGCGATAGACGGAGCGAATAAAACGCAGTGGATCTTTGAGCCGCATATTGCCGAACAGGTCTTTGAGGATTTTATCAATGATCATGAAATTCCGGTATATCGGGATGAATGGCTGGACAGGGAAAATGGTGTTGAAAAAGTGAACGGTGAGATCGTGTCTATTACCATGCTTTCCGGCAATACCTACCGCGGAAAGGTTTTCATCGACGCTACTTATGAAGGAGACCTGATGGCTGCTGCGGGGGTAAGCTATCATGTAGGCAGGGAAGCCCTGGATGTCTATGGTGAGAATTGGAATGGTGTGCAGACAGGGGTTCTGCATCATAAGCACTTTTTTAGAGATAAGATCTCCCCATACTGGATCCCCGGAGACAGTACCAGTGGTGTCCTGCCCAGAATATCCACCGAGCACCCGGGAGAATATGGTTCAGGGGATGAAAAGATCCAGGCCTATTGCTACCGGTTATGTATGTCTAATCATCCGGATAACAGGGTATCCTGGCCAAGACCTGCCAATTATGATTCAACTCAATATGAATTACTTCTCAGGGTGTTCAACGGGGATAGTTTTGAAATGCATTATGACTTTTTTGGTAAGTTCGACACCATTCCCAACAGGAAAACGGACACCAACAACAGGGGACCCTTCAGCAGCGATAACATCGGTATGAACTACGATTATCCGGAGGCCTCCTATGAAAGGCGTAAGGAGATCCTTGAAGAGCATACCACTTATCAGCAGGGTCTGTACTGGTTTGTCGCCAATGACCCGAGGGTTAGAAAAGACGTACAGAACGAAATGCGAAAGTGGGGGCTGGCAAAAGACGAATTTGTTGATAATAACAACTGGCCTCATCAGATCTATGTGAGGGAGGCCAGAAGGATGATCGGGGATTTTGTGCTGACAGAACACGAGTTGCTGGGAAAACGACCGGTTACGGAATCCATCGGCATGGGGTCCTATACCATTGATTCACACAATATACAGCGTTACATTACCCCGGAAGGGTACGTTCAGAACGAAGGAGATATTGGAGTGCCTGTCAATCCGTACAAAATCCCGCTCGGCTGCATCCTGCCAAAGAAGGGGGAATGTTCCAACCTGGTAGTGGCAGCGGCCGTTTCGAGTTCACACATTGCTTTCGGGTCGATCCGTATGGAGCCGGTCTTCATGATCCTCGGACAGTCGGTGGGTGCCCTGGCAGGTCTGGCCATTGAAAGAGATAAAGGCGTACACGACATTGATTATCCCACTCTATCTGCCAGGTTACTTGAGGATAAACAGGTACTTTCCTATGAGAATTAGGATTCTTTTCGGACTTATTGTTCTCTACATCTTTGGTTGTCAGGAACCAAAAAAGCAATCAGCACCAAATGTCCTGATCATCCTTGCGGATGACATGGGGTATTCGGACATCGGAGCTTATGGTTCAGAAATAAGTACCCCCAACCTCGATCAGTTGGCTTCCGGAGGAGCTTTGTTCACACAGTTTTACAATACCGCCAGGTGCTGCCCTTCAAGAGCTTCCCTGCTGACAGGACTGTACTCACATCAGGCCGGTATTGGTGCCATGGTAGCTGATCAGGAATTTCCGGCGTATCGTGGCTTTCTTAATGAAAAATGCATAACACTGGCCGAAGCTCTCAAGGAATCGGACTACATAAGCTATGCAGTAGGCAAGTGGCATGTGGGAACAGAAAAAGAGCATTGGCCTGCAAAACGTGGTTTTGATCGGTTTTATGGGAGCTCAACAGCCATGGGACACTATTTTGGATTGATGGAAGGAAGGGATCTGATCATCGATGATCAGGAAGTGGTACCGGAGGGAGAGTATCGTCAGCTTACCAGTTTCAGCTACATCGATATGGAAGGTGAAAATGGAAAGGAATGGTATTCCACAGATGTGTATTCTGATTATGCTATCCGATACATAGAGGACCATACGCAGGAATCAAAAGACCAACCTTTCTTATTGTACCTGGCCTACACGGCCCCACACTGGCCTTTGCATGCTTTTCCGGAAGATATTCAAAAGTATGAAAACACCTACAAGGTCGGCTGGGACGTGATCAGAGCTAACCGCCTGGACCGGTTGAAGGAAAGAGGGATACTGGACCAGGATGTTGACCTTTCTCCCAGAGAAGAGATCCAACCTTGGCACAGCGTGGCCAATCAGGACTCCGTGGCCAGGTCGATGGCGGTTTATGCGGCCATGATTGATAGGATGGACCAGGGCATTGGCAGGATCATCAATACATTAAAAAGTAAAAACCAGTTTGAAAATACCATCATCGTTTTTCTTTCGGATAATGGTGGTTGTCCCTGGGGACCAGTAAACAGTGAGCCCGGCTCTTTGGTGGGTGAGCCCGAGTCCTATGAAAAGCTCCCGTTAGGCTGGGCCAATGCCAACAATACGCCATTCAGACTTTATAAACAATACACACATGAAGGTGGCATTTCATCACCACTTATTATTTCATACCCCAAAAAAATAGTCTCACCAAAATTGATTGGGGAGTCCACACACATTATTGATCTTTTTCCCACCATCCTTGAATGGACCGGAGCAGATTATCCGGAGACTTTCAATACCCAGCCACTGATCCCACTGGAAGGGAAGAGTTTGGTGTCTCTGATCGCGGATAAGGATTTCAAGAGAGATGAGCCCTTATTTTGGGAGCACCTGGGTCACAAGGCCATCCTCGATGGTGAATGGAAACTGGTAATGGGCGATGGAGACTGGGAGCTTTACAATATCAGCGAAGACCGGGCAGAACAAAATGATCTGAAGCAGCAATTGCCGGAAAAAGCTACTCAATTAGAGGCGACATGGCTGGAGTGGGCAAGGAAAAATGGTGTCATGGAAAGACGGGGCAGGGAGTTGGTGCCACTGTAAGATAATCTTGGAATTAGAGATGACAGACTTTACATAGAAACATTAACTTCAAGGTATGAAATTAGGAATGGGTCTTACTTTGGTCATCATATTGCTTTCGTTTTATTCCTGTGAGCAAAACGCGGCAGATCATCAACCTCCCCCAACCCCAAACATCATCTTCATCATGGTAGATGACATGGGCTACGGTGATCTGGGCGTTTTCGGTCAGGAGGTGATCAAAACTCGCAACATTGATCAGTTTGCAAAGGAAGGGACCATTTTTACACAGGTCTATGCTGGGTCTCCTGTTTGTGCGCCTTCCCGAAGTACCCTGATGACCGGAATGCATACCGGGCATACCACCGTAAGAGGCAATAAATCACAGATTCCGCTGGACCTTCCTAATCCGGAGAGGGTCCCCTTAAATGCTGAAGATGTAACGGTCGCTGAAGTGCTGAAGTCAAAAGGATATGTGACCGGGATGACAGGAAAATGGGGCCTCGGAGAACCGGGTACTACAGGTGAGCCCAACGAACAGGGCTTCGATGAATGGCTGGGATATCTCAACCAGGCCAGGGCACATGATCATTTTCCGGACTATTTATGGCGTAATAAAGACACACTCTTTCTCGATGGAAATGATCCGGTGCGTCACCAGTCGAATGTCACTTTCAGCCATGATCTCTTCACACAGTTTGCACTCGATTTCGTTGAAGCACATCAGGACACTAGTTTCTTTCTTTATGTACCTTACACCTTACCACATGGAGGATTTCTGATTCCTGAAAAGGACCTGGAACCTTTTAAGGATAAAAACTGGGAATATAATGAGAAAGCTTATGCGGCTATGATCACCCGGATCGACAAAGACTTTGGGATCCTGATGGATAAACTGAATGAATATGGCATTGATCATAACACCCTTGTCTTCTTTTGCTCTGACAATGGTGCTGCCAACAGGTATGAGGGACGATTTGACAGCTCCGGAAAACTAAGAGGCAGAAAACGTGACATGTATGATGGCGGTATCCGCACACCGATGATCGTGAGGTGGCCCGGGGAGGTTCCTGCTGGCAGAACGAGTGATTTCCCATGGTACTTTCCGGATGTGATGCCCACCCTGGCTGATCTGGTTGGTGCAGAGACACCAAAAGATATTGACGGGATCAGTGTGCTCCCTGAGGTTTTAGGAGAGGATATGCCCGTATCCGACCGGTTTATGTATTGGGAGTTTCATGAGGGAGGGTTTTACCAGGCGGTTCGCTGGAAAAACTGGAAAGTAGTTCGTGAAGGAATTGACGGTAAGCTGGAACTCTACAATCTAGATAAGGACGAAGCAGAAACTACCGATGTGGCTGATCAGTATCCCAAAATGATTGAAAAATTTGATACCTATCTTTTCACCGCCCGTACCGAATCCCCATACTGGAAAGCCAAATAAACTTATGAAGATCAAATATTCTTATCGACTGATGTGCCTCATATGGATGTTCGTATGGCTGATAGGCTGTGAACAGAAAGAGGAAGAAAAACTACCCAATATTGTCTTCCTCTTCGCTGATGACCTCGGCTATGGTGACCTGGGGTCTTACAATCCGGAATCGCTGATCCCTACTCCTAATTTAGATCGGTTGGCCTCAGAGGGCATGAGCCTGACCAATGCCTATTGCCCGGTCTCTGTTTGCTCGCCTTCCCGATACGCCCTGATGACAGGCACCTATCCCTGGAGAAGTTGGAACAAGAGCGGTGTCTTGCAGAATTATGAAAAGTCTATGATAGAACCCGGGCAGCTCACACTACCTAAGATGCTTAAAAATGTCGGTTATGTGACCGCAGGATTCGGAAAGTGGCATCTGGGTGCCCAGTTCCCTACGTTAGATGGTGAAAAACCGGTAGGATATGATGTTCATTACCATCCGGACAACGGCGCCAACATCGACCTTTCCAAACCGATATGGGATGGTCCGATAGATCATGGGTTTGATCACTGGGTGGGCTTCAGCTGTGCCAGTGAATGCTGGGTGTTGACCAATAAAATGGTGACAGGAACGATAGATCATGATTTCTATACCACAGATAAGGCTCCCAATCAGGAGCATATTCAGCATTTTGGGTTGGATGAATATCTGCCCTATGTCACTGAAGAAACTTTAGCTTTTCTCAAGAACCACAAAGAGGATAAGCCCTTCTTCTTATACTATTCTCCTTATGTGCCGCATCTTCCTATTGCTCCGGGAGAAGATTTTAAGGGAAAGACCGATGCAGGAGCCTACGGGGATTATGTTCATGAGCTTGATTACCGGGTAGGAGAGATCCTGAACTTCATGGAAGAAAATGATCTGATGGACAATACTATCATCATGTTTGCCAGCGATAACGGATCGACCTTTAGAATAACCAGCCGGTTTATTGACACCTCAGGCGCCACCAACAACCCTGCAGCCAACAATGCAGGTCTGGATATTGATGCATTGCTGGAATCGGATAGCATTCCTGTCCACCAGCCCAATGGAAAATTGAGAGGGCTTAAGAGTTCAGTCTGGGAAGGTGGTGTGAGAACACCCTTCATAGCGAGCTGGCCTGGAAAAATTTCAAAAGGACAAAAAAGCGACGCCTTGTTTGCCTTAAACGATGTATTGCCAACACTGGCAGAGATCGTGGGATATGAACTCACAGAAGGGGATGCCAGGGATGGTTTCGATATGTCTCAGGTACTTCTCGGAACTGGCGACGGAAGACGGGAAAGCGTGGTTGTTCAATCTGGCAACAATACCTTCGGATATCGTAAGGGAGATTTTAAGTACGTCATGTTGAATGACACGCTGGAGAAAGGTGCACTCTATGATTTATCTGCTGATATTTCAGAGGAAAACAACCTGATTAACCAGCAACCTGATCTGGCCAGATCGCTACGAGATGAATTACTGACTTTTATTCCATAATAATATTACTTTCTTCAAGCTAAATTTAAATCTGATAAAAGCATATGTTTTAACGAGATGAGAAAAGATTTTCACTGGTCCTTCAAAGCACCCCCTGCCCCTAAAGGGGAGCGAATCCCTCCCTTTAGGGAACAAAAGGGTGAATTTCAGCTATTTCTTTCTTATGGAAAATCTTTTCTCGGATCCCATTACCTTAATATAAACTAATATTTAGACCAAATACCTAACTATTCAAATACCTAACTCTATGAGACATAGCATATTTTTCTTTTTGATCCTGCTTGGCTTTTCATGTCAAAAGTCACAGGATCAACCCGATCCTTACACTGCAGATGTGATCGTATATGGGGGCACCTCCGGCGCGGTGACTGCTGCAGTGGAGGTAATTCGCTCCGGCAAATCTGTGATCATGGTTTCACCGGATATTCACCTTGGAGGATTGTCCTCCGGAGGTTTGGGATTTACCGATACCGGAAATAAGGAAGCCATTGGTGGACTATCCAGGGAGTTTTATCAAAGAGTGTACAATTATTACATGGCAGATAGTACCTGGAAGTGGCAGGAAAAGTCTGAATACGGCAACAAAGGTCAGGGGACTCCCGCGATCGATGGCGCTAACCGCACCATGTGGATCTTTGAGCCGCACATTGCGGAAAATGTCTTTGAGGATTTCATCCGGGAAAGCAACATACCTGTATATCGGGACGAATGGCTGGACAGAGAGAATGGTGTCGTTATGGAAGGTCAGCGGATTGTTTCGATCACTACCCTGTCAGGAAAGACTTTTAAGGGTAAAATGTTCATTGATGCCACCTACGAAGGTGACCTCATGGCCGAGGCAGGCGTGAGCTATCATGTGGGCAGAGAAAGCAAAGACACCTATGGAGAAGAGTGGAATGGAGTGCAGACCGGAGTGCTTCACCATGGACATTGGTTTAAATCGGATATCTCGCCATATGTGATTCCCGGTGATCCATCCAGTGGATTGGTTCCAAAGGTTTCTGCCGAACCTCCGGGGGAGTATGGAGCCGGTGATGATAAGATCCAGGCCTATTGCTTTAGAACGTGTATGAGCAACCACCCGGACAACAGGGTTCCCTTCCCCAAGCCGGAGAATTACGACCCCAAAGACTATGAGTTACTTGGACGTGTCTTTGACACAGGTCGAAAAGACTGGTTCCAGAAATTTGACGTGATACCAAACCGTAAGACCGACACCAATAACCATGGGCCGTTCAGCAGTGACAACATCGGGATGAACTACGATTATCCGGAGGCCTCTTATGAACGTAGAAAGGAGATCATCAAAGAACATGAAGACTATCAGAAAGGCTTGCTGTATTATGTAGCCAATGATCCACGCGTACCCGAGGATATACAGACTGAAATGAATAAATGGGGTTTGGCCAAAGATGAGTTTACCGACAATGGCAACTGGCCTCATCAGATCTATGTGAGAGAAGCACGCCGGATGATTGGCCAGTATGTAACTACCGAGCATGAGGTTCTTGGAAAAAGGGATGTAGCTGATCCTGTCGGGATGGGATCTTATGCGATGGATTCACACAATGTACAGCGATACATCAAAGAAGATGGATTTGTTCAGAATGAAGGGGACATCGGTGTACATCCCAAGAAGCCTTACCAGATATCTTATGGTTCATTGGTCCCCAAGAAAGGTGAATGTGCAAATCTTTTGGTACCAGTATGTGTTTCTGCAAGCCACATTGCCTTCGGATCGATCCGGATGGAACCAGTTTTCATGATCCTGGGCCATTCTGCGGCGGCCGCAGCCAGTCTCGCCATTGATAACAACATCGATGTGCAGGAAGTGGCTTATACAGACCTGGAGCAGATCCTGCTGAAAGAAGGTCAGGTGCTCTCTATGAACTAATCATTCCTATACTTATTAGATACTTCTGCATCGTCTCTCGAAGAGGACGATGCAGAAGTATCTACTCACTTATCACCTCGTCTCCCATAAGAGACGATGTGGAAGTTTCATATCCCTTCGTATTTTAGATATTCTCCGTCCAAAGGACGATGCAGGAAGTTCCTTCTTCAGGGGTAGTCTATCACCAATTGGAGCGGGTATTATTAATGGAAATCAATTACTTTCCTTAGATTAAACTTTAATATGAAGGCTCATCAGATTTTTCTAGTTTCCATAATCGTATTTTCTTATTGCTCGGCGCCCAAAAAGGATCAGTCATCCCCGGCTGAAGTTTCGATCATGAAATACAACAACCCCGGTTTGACCGCTGACCTGGGTGTTGGATTGTGGGCCTGGCCCCTGCCAATGGACTATGATCAGGATGGTGACATGGATCTCCTGGTCTCATGTCCCGATAAACCTTTTAATGGGATCTATTTCTTTGAAAATGCCTCAGGAGAAAAATTTCCGGATTTCAAACCGCCTGTACGGTTAGGGGATGCTGTTAAGAACATTCAGGTGTCTTATGTAGCTGGTGAGCCCCGTTTTATCGTAGGTGGTTCGGAGTTGTTGGATTTCCGTACATCCCTGGATGCCAATCCGAAAGAGCTCTTCCCTCTGGATACCATCATCGAAGTGTTGAGGAATGACTATCCGGAAGGAAAGTACAATAAGAAGCCAAGGTTCAATCAGTGGAAGTATGTTGACTATGAAAATGATGGAGACCTTGATCTGGTCGTTGGAGTAGATGACTGGACAGACTACGGCTGGGACAATGCCTATGATGAAAATGGCAACTGGACCAACGGACCGCTTCACGGATATGTATTCCTGATAGAAAATGTAAATGGAAAGTATATCAACCGGGGTAGGTTGGAAGCAGGTGGTGAAATGATCGATGTGTATGGGGCTCCCACGCCCAACTTTGCCGACTATGACGGGGATGGTGACCTGGACCTGATCTGCGGAGAATTTGTAGACCGATTCACCTGGTTTGAAAACATCGGCACCAGGGAAAAGCCGCAATATGCCAAAGGAAAGTTTCTAAAAAATGAGCAGGGACTCGTCAAAATGGATCTGGAAATGATCATTCCGGTGGCACTGGATTGGGATAACGATGGAGATGTTGACCTCGTTGTTGGTGATGAAGATGGGAGAGTAGCTTTTGTTGAAAATACGGGTGAGATCAATGAAAACATGCCTGTTTTTAAGTCGCCGGTATATTTCAGGCAGGAAGCGGACAATGTGAAGTTCGGTGCGCTGGTTACGCCTTTCAGTGTAGATTGGGATGACGATGGAGATGAGGATCTGATCTGTGGTAATACCGCCGGATACATTGGCTTTATCGAAAATCTGGATGGTGGTAATCCTCCGAAATGGGCAGAACCAAAATACCTGGAAATCAATGGTGAACCCATCCGGATCATGGCAGGGGAAAACGGATCTATCCAGGGACCTTGCGAGGCGAAATGGGGTTATACCACCTTGTCTGTCGCGGATTGGGATGGGGACGGACTAAACGATGTGATCGTCAACTCCATCTGGGGCAAAGTAGAGTGGTATAAAAATGTGGGAAGTAAAGGGTCACCTCAGCTAAGCGAAAAGCAGTCGGTGAAAGTTGACTGGAACGGCCCGGCTCCAAAACCCGCCTGGACCTGGTGGGAACCGGGAGAAGAAGAGCTGGCGCCGCAATGGCGGACAACACCCTATGCCATTGATTGGAACAAAGATGGTCTGACGGACCTGATCATGCTCGATCACGAAGGGTATCTAACATTCTTTGAGCGATTCAAAAAAGAAGGTGAATTATATCTTAAGCCGGGACAGCGCGTTTTCCGGGATGAGAACGGAGCGGTACTTCGGATGAACGAAAGGGAAGCCGGCGGAAGCGGCCGTCGAAAATTCACGTTTGTCGACTGGGATCAGGATGGTGACCTCGACCTGATTGCCAACAGTAAGAATGTAGAGTTTCACGTTAATCTGGGAGAGGAAAACGGATTGATCACATTAAAAAATCACGGAAACATGTCAGAGGTATTGTTGGCCGGACATACCACAAGTCCTACACCCGTAGATTGGAATAAGGACGGAGTCCCGGATCTGCTCATTGGCGCTGAGGACGGGCACTTTTATTATTTGGGGAATGAGTAGAAGGTTGGCCACTAATTCACTAATAAATGGATCTAATCCGGGAGTGCTTCACTGAAAGTGAAGATTAGCGTAATTATTTGTTAAAAACCTTAACTAGAGCACCAGAACATTAAATGCAATAGTCACGAATTTTTCCCCGCTCAGCGGGGACATTGTATATTTACTTCTGAACAAATTAGTGCATTCGTGGCTTCCTGTATCTACACGTAAAGTGGGAAATTTTAACTTGTCAAATAAAGTCTTTTTATTCTCCTGTATTTTTATTCTCACAGGATGTTATTCTTGTACCGATAAGAAGGAAATCACCATCCCAAAACCCAACATCATCCTCCTCATGGCCGATGATCACGGCTGGGGCGATACCGGCTTCAATGGAAATGATTCGATTCTTACGCCCAACCTCGACCGGATGGCCGGAGCGGGCATTCAATTCAATAGGTTTTATGCGGCGGCACCGGTTTGCTCCCCCACCAGGGGAAGCTGTCTCACCGGCAGACATCCTTTCCGCTACGGGATCTACACAGCTAACGCCGGCATGATGAAGCCGGAAGAGATCACCCTGGCGGAGGCCGTAAAAACCGCCGGCTACCGAACAGGACATTTTGGAAAATGGCACCTGGGCACACTGACCAATGACACCATCGATGCCAACCGGGGCGGTCAAAAGCTAGATGTATATTCCCCTCCCTGGGACAATGGCTTTGATGTCTGTTTCTCCACAGAATCCAAAGTGCCCACCTGGGATCCAATGGTCACTCCGCCAAAGGATGCTTTGGATATTGGTAACAGAGAGCCGGGCACACATTTCGGAACCTTTTACTGGACCGGTCCGGGACAAATAGAGACCAATAACCTGGACGGAGATGATTCAAGGATCATCATGGACCGCGTGATCCCATTTGTGGAATCCAGTGCTGAGGAAAAAGATCCTTTCCTGGCTGTTGTCTGGTTCCATACGCCACATCTACCGGTTTTGACGGGTGAAAAATACAGAAACATGTATCCGGAAATGAGTGAAGATGTTCAGCATTACTACGGGTGTATCACAGCCATGGATGAGCAAATAGGTCGCCTGCTTTCAACCCTTGAAGAATTGAATGTTGATGAAAACACGCTCATATTTTACATGAGTGATAATGGACCGGAAGGACCTAAAAAGATCAACAGAACACAGGGATCAACCAACGGGTTGAGAGGCAGAAAGCGCAGTCTGTATGAGGGCGGTGTCAGGGTTCCCGGGATCATGTACTGGCCCGAAATGATCACAGCACAACAGGAAATTGATTTCCCGGTAAGTTCGAGTGATTATTATCCAACGATCATAGATCTATTGAACATTGAAATGCCTAATCAGCCACCTCTGGACGGGGTCAGCCTTGTCCCGCTACTTGAAGGAAAGATGGAGGACCGTGCTAAGCCCATAGGATTTCAACACAGAGATCAGCTTGCCTGGATAGAGGGTGATTTTAAGATCTATTCACCTGATAAGGGAGCAACCTATGAACTATATAATATCAAATCTGATCCCGGGGAGAACAACGATCTCTCAGCTGATCAGAAAACACTTAAATCACTAATGATCACTGATCTCCAGGCCTGGGTGAAGTCTTGCGAAAGAAGCGATCAGGGATTAGATTACAAATGAGTTAGCAAACGATCAATGGACAGACGTAATTTTATCGAAAGACTCTCTGTCGGTAGCATTCTACTGGGTACGCCCATCGCAGGATTTTCTGCCTCGGAAATATCTTCAATTCAATTCGTGACAGGAATACAGGGGATTGAAAGCCATGCTGATGTGGTCATTGCCGGAGGAGGTCTGGGCGGGGTGGCCACTGCTTTGGCCTGTCTTCGGAATGGCCTAAAGGTGATCCTGACAGAGGAAACAGATTGGATCGGGGGGCAGATCTCCCAGCAGGGTGTACCGCCGGACGAACATCAGTGGATCGAGACACATGGAGCGCCAAAGTCCTACCGAAATTTTCGCAATGGTGTGAGAGATTACTACAAGCGTCATTATCCGTTGACCCCGGATGCCAGGGACCGGCAATATTTGAATCCGGGGGATGGGTCTGTTTCCAGAATATGCCATGAAATGAGGGTCGGCCTGGCAGTGATGCTGGAAATGCTGGCTCCATACATGAGCTCGGGTAAGCTGACCCTTTTATTGGAACATAAAGCCAGGGCTGCTGAGGTAACGGGAGACCAGGTGAAAAGTGTCAGCGTGCTGGATCTGCGATCCGGTAAGGAAAAAGTTTTCACCGCGAGCTATTTTGTGGATGCAACGGAGCTTGGCGATTTACTTCCTTTGACAGGGACAGAATATGTCACCGGAGCAGAATCAAAAGCGGAGACCAATGAATTGCATGCGGCAGACAAGGCCGAACCCAACAACAACCAGGCCTTCACGGTGTGTTTTGCCATGGATTATATCAAGGGAGAAAATCACATTATTCCTAAACCTGCGGAGTATGGTTTTTGGCGCGACTTCACCCCTAAAATGGACAACCCATGGTCCGGAAAGCTACTCGATCTGAAATATACTCATCCTTCAACCTTAAAGCCTAAAGAGCTGGGTTTCCATCCTGAAGGCATCAGGACCGGTGACATGTTGAATTTGTGGCTTTATCGGCGACTGATCAACCCCGGCAATTTTATTCCCGGAACCTATCCAGGTGGGATCACTATTGTCAACTGGCCCCAGAATGACTATTTCCTTGGAAACATCGTGGATGTGAGCGATGAAGAATTCAACAGACAATTTGAAAGGGGCAAGCAGCTGAGTCTTTCACTATTATACTGGTTGCAGACTGAAGCCCCAAGACCTGATGGAGGCACTGGCTGGCCGGGTTTAAGGTTGAGAAACGATATCATGGGAACGGAAGACGGTATGGCAAAATATCCGTATGTCCGGGAGTCGCGGAGAATTAAAGCAAAGTTTACGGTGCTTGAAGAGCATGTGGGAAAGGAAAACAGGGCGATGGTTGCAGATGCGAATAAAGATAAAGCCAAAGCATTTTATGACAGCGTAGGGATCGGTTACTATCACATTGATCTGCATCCGAGCACCGGTGGAAACAACTACATTGATTTTCCTTCACTTCCATTCCAGATCCCATTAGGATCACTTTTGCCTGTCCGAATGAAGAACATTCTCCCGGCTAACAAAAACATCGGTACTACCCACATCACCAACGGCTGCTACCGGCTCCATCCTGTGGAGTGGAGCATTGGGGAGGCTGTGGGTTGCCTGTGTGCGTTTTCATTAAGCAAAAAGGTCACACCTGCAGAAGTACGAGAAAACAAGCAACTTTTATCAGATTTTCAGCGGTTCATTCAGTTCCAGGGGATTGAGCTGGAATGGCCGGAGGGTTAAGTCTAAGCTATCTGATCCTTGATTATTTATTTTAGATATAGACAAAATAAATAATATTATTTGTATTATTTTGTGTATAAACAAAATAAGTGCGTAGTGCTACCTGAAAATAAGATTGGGCAAACCATCATTAGGGATCTTTATGAAAGGAAAATCCTACCTTATATCGGTAAGGATATCATCAAAGTTTTCGTGGGGCAGCGGAGAGTTGGCAAAAGCTATTTGCTATTCCAAACCATCAGATATATTCAACAGCACATCCCTGAGGCTAACATCATTTATATAAACAAAGAAGACGCAGAATATGAAGACATTGAAAATCATCGTCAGCTAATCGACTATGCAGAAGGTTTAAAAAAGAAGGCAGGAAGTAACATTTTGATGGTAGATGAAGTGCAGGATATTGACGGCTTTGAGAAGGCCCTCCGTCATTTTCAGACTACTGGTGATTGGGATATTTATTGCACAGGTAGCAATGCAAAATTACTTTCAGGGGATCTGGCCACTTATCTGAGTGGCCGGTATGTTGAGATCAAGGTATATAGTTTGTCCTACAGTGAGTTTTTGAATTTTCATAAACTGCTAAATAACCAGGAGAACTTCCTTAAATACATCAGGTACGGAGGTTTACCTTATCTCAAACACCTGGAACTGGAAGATCGAATTGTTTTTGATTATTTAAAGAATATCTACAGCGCGATTTTATTCAAAGATGTTACAGCTCGTTATGAAATAAGAAATGTTTCCTTTCTTGAAAAACTCAGCTTGTATATAGCTGATAATATTGGGAACCTTGTTTCCGCCAAAAAAATCAGTGACTACTTAAAGTCACAAAACCAAAAAATATCGGTCAATATCATATTGGATTACCTTCAGTACCTAAGAGATGCGTTTTTTATTTTCAAGGTTCAACGAAATGATCTCAAAGGGAAGCGCATCCTTGAAGTTGGGGAAAAGTACTATATGGAAGACATGGGTATTCGCCATTCGCTTCGGAATTATCATGAGAACGATATTTCCCAGATCATGGAAAACATCGTTTTTATACACTTGCTGGTATGGGATTATCAGGT
This sequence comes from Cyclobacteriaceae bacterium, assembly GCA_965243485.1. GTDB lineage: Bacteria > Bacteroidota > Bacteroidia > Cytophagales > Cyclobacteriaceae > UBA7330. Next base: position 2,303,362 of record CBDEVP010000001.1, read on the forward strand.
GACCGTTGGTAAGTTGTATGACCGGGAAATTGATTTTGTTTGTGACAAAAGTGGGCAAAGGACCTACATTCAGGTTACATTATCAATGGTAGAGCAGAAAACCCGTAATCGTGAGTACGGCAATCTGGCAGCTATCCCTGATAATCATAGGAAGCTTGTGGTTACAGGTGATGAGTATGTTACGGAAAATCATGATGGAATTGAAACCTGGAATATCCGGAAATTTTTGACAGAGTTTGTGTAAAGAATGAGTTGGTCTTTGAGATAGAGTTCTAAACAGCATTTATTAAGCTTATCATCGATTATTTCGCAATTGTGGTATCAGATTTATATTTATACGTACAATTGAGAAAAAGTACGTTTGAAGACAAAAGTTACTTTGAGTTTAGACAAAGATTTTGTGAAGGAAGCCAAGAAGTTTGCGGCAGCCCGTCATACAAGCTTATCGGCCCTGGTCACTGACTCTGTTAATCATCTAAAGAATGAGCTAAATGAGCAGGAAGAAAAAAAGAAGGCCCTGAAGACATTAAGTGGATCAATAAACCTTCCCAAAGAGATTGCTGAAAAGGGTTGGGATGAATTGAGATGGGAAGCGCTTAAGGATAAGCATGCTCTGTGAAAAGGCCCTTCATCGAGAACCGTATTTTCTACCTTTCTGTTTTTATTAGACTAATGTTTAAACTAGAGTCATGACAGATAACATCGAAGAAATCAAGAGAGCAGTAAGCGACGTTTTCAGTGACTTTTATAATCAGGTCATTAAAAAACGTTTTGATGTTGTAGATAAGCGATTTGATTCCGTTGATCATGAAATCACAGATTTTAGGCTAACAAACGAAGTTTTGGTCAAAATCGTAGATTACTCTAGTCTTGAAGCCCGTATCCTTGGCCTTGAGGACCGGATCAAAAAGCTGGAGTCAAAGTAGTCCAGTAAAATCTCTCTACTGACCATGTATAGTCCAGCCATTTGGGCAATGGGGCAGAAAAAACTCAAACTATTTATGTTTTCGCATTTTCCATTTTTCTTTTTTTGATCGCCGGAGGATCGTTGTAATTTGAAAAAATTCCATAACTTGATGGTAATTTCGGTAATATTTTCATTTATCGGGTCAGCCCATTTTAGCCTGCGACAGTGAAACAACAACACCTACATCAAAAATCCGCACAGCAATTTGAGGAAATCTACCGCAAACACTATGACGGGTTGTATGCTTTGGCGATGACAATCACAGGTTCGGATGCCACTGCCAAGGATGTGGTCTCGGATGTTTTCTTCAACCTCTGGAAAAAGACGGCATCCGACTTTGCGGCTATCAGACAGATGAAGGCATACCTGTTCACAAGTGTTAAGAACCAGGCATTGAAAAGTTTGTCTTCGGATCCCTCGCTGTTTAATGAAAAGGATTACGAACAAAAAGTATTATCCATTGAGAATTTGGATCCGGAAGAGCTTTTGATAGGAAAGGAGTTGGAAGATTTCCTGACCAAGGTGATCAAGGAATTACCACCACATTGCAGTGTGGTTTTTAGACTTTTTTATGAGAAAGGTTATTCTTATGAGCAGATCTCAGTAGAGCTTGGAATAACCCATGAAACTGTAAGATATCACCTCAAGACTGCTTTAAAGAAGATCAGGATAAAGCTTGAAAGTGAATTTGACAACACAAAAGTAGTCAACTGGTATTCTTCACTCATTCTTCTCTTTTTGATGAGTATCTAGAAAAAGTCTCAGTTACTGCAGAAATCTTTTTTGAATAATTGGCAATCATATTGTTTTATTATTAAAATATTGATTGATCAATCTCTCATTTAATGAATGAATTGTATTTATTTTATTAAGACCTACGAAAACTGAAACCTTTAAGATCTTATATATAGTCGCCATGTTTTGGATTTTGACTATATGGATATTGAAGAAATTATTTTAAAAGAAACTGAGAACAGGCTGTCAGCTCAGGATGTTTCCAGGCTCAAAGCCTGGATAGATGAGAATCCGCGCAACAAAAAGATTTACAATCAGGTCAAGCTTATCCTTGAAAGACGAGGTAAAGACACCTCCAATACTGGTAAAGAAGAGGTTTGGGTAGAATTAAATCAGCGGATAGACCGGACTGCAAAAGAACAAAGACCAGCGAAAAAGTCTGTTTCAATTGCACGATGGTTGAGATATGCGGCCATCATTCTGTTGAGTGCGGGTCTGGGTGCATTGATCCACCAGTTTCAACCGGGGCAAAAAACAGTTACTGAGATTGTGCCCCAGTTGATAGAAAAGGTCAGTCAGCCAGGTCAAAAGATCACCACCAGGCTTCCGGATGGGACCGTGGTAAAGCTTAACGCTAACAGTCGGATTATTACACCTGAAGTTTTCCAGGAAGACATCAGGAGAGTAGAACTCCATGGTGAGGCTTTTTTTGATGTGGTTCAGGATACATCCAGACCATTTATTATCACGATAGGTGACATGGAGGTGAAAGTGCTGGGAACAAGCTTCAATGTGAAAGAAGACGGAGATCTAGAGCAAAAAATTGTGGCTGTGAAATCAGGAAAAGTGGCTGTGGAAGATAAGAACAGTGGAGAACTGGTTGTGCTGAATCCCAGTCAACTGGTGGTACAGAATAAAAATGAAGGGCTTTACAAAAAAGATTTTACAGAAGAAGAAGGTCTGTTTGCCTGGACTGAAAACAAACTTGTGTTGAATGATGATGATCATGAGAAAGTCCTGAGAGAAATAGGCTATTGGTTTGGCAAGGAGGTAGAGGTCAGGGGGAATATTGACAGAGAGGTAAAATACACGGCGATCTACGAAAACCCAACATTAGAAGAAGTCCTGTTAAGTACTTCTCACATTTTTAAATTTCAATACAAAATACATGAAAATAGGATAATAATAGAATAAAGTAAAAAGAGCCGGAATCACTTTGGGCAAAGTCGCCGGCTCTTTATTACAGTTTTAGCAATCAAAACCAAAACCATATGTGTACAAATTTACGAATTATTGCAATTCACATGTCGAAATTGGCGATTTATGTGATGATCATTTGCCAGTCGATGTTGCTGGCAGTAGCAACCGAGACTACAGCTCAGCACAAGTATCTCAGGGAGATAAGTGTTGAGCTGGAAAGCAGCACGGGCGAGCGAAGTCTGTTGGACCTTGTGTCTGAGATTGAGTCCAAATCGGAATTTCATTTTGCATATTCCAAAGCGGCTATGCGCAAGTTAATTGTCGATTTGGATGGTGGAAACTGGAACATGGATGAATTGATGAAAGAGATTTCAACTCAATTACATCTTTCCATCCGACGAGTTAATCAAACGATCTCATTGATGCCTGTAACTCCGGAGCAGGGATTACCGAATGTCAATGAGCAGTTGAGCGATCAGATTTCTGTATCCGGCAAAGTCTTAGATGAGAATGGAGAAGGTTTACCAGGGGCATCAATACTTGAAAAAGGAACAACAAATGGTACGATAACTGATGTAGATGGAAATTTCTCTTTGAATGTGCCTGAAAATGCAATTCTGACGGTATCATTTGTGGGTTATGAGTCCATGGAAGTACCATTAAATGGCCGCAGTAATTTGGATATCAGCTTAACTACAGATATTTCATCATTAGAAGAAGTAGTGGTTGTAGGCTATGGTACACAAAAGAAAGTTAATGTTACCGGGGCGGTTGAAACGATGTCTTCAGAAGAAATCGAAAAATTAAACGTTACCCAAACTTCTCAACTATTAACTGGACAAATGAGTGGTGTAACAGTCACTCAGGGATCCGGACAACCAGGTAAAGATGGAGTACAGGTCCGTGTTAGAGGTATTGGTACATTTAGTGGTGCTGGTAATAGTCCTTTAATCCTTGTGGATGGTTTAGCCTCATCTCTGGACCGGGTGGATTTCAATGACATTGCAAGCATTTCAGTTTTGAAGGATGCCGCCTCAGCGGCCATCTACGGAGCCCGTGGTGCAAATGGAGTGATCCTGATCGAAACAAAGAAGGGTAAATCAGGTAAAATGAAAGTCAATTATCATGGATATGTGGGATTTCAGAAGCCCGCTGAAACTTTTGACATCGTTGATTCCTGGCAATACGCTGAGATGGAAAATGAAGCGTTGACTAACGATGGAGGCAGTGCAATTTGGACCCAGGCGGAAATAGATTTATTTAGAAATGGAACCGATCCCATCAATTATCCTAATGCGAGACACTACGATGATCTGATCGAGTCCGGAAGCGGTTTCCAGACCAATCATCACCTAAGTTTTCAGGGGGGGAGTGAATCAAGTACCTATAATATCTCATTGGGGTATCTGGATCAAAAAGGTATCATTGATGAGACCTCTTTTCAACGATATAATCTGAGGGCAAACATCACCAATAAGCTTGCTGAAAACTTAAGCCTGAATCTGATACTTGGAGGTCGTATTGCGGGAGACAATGAGCCTACAGCTGTAAGTACAAATCCCGGGGTCGGAGTTGAAGGATTGGTGGCCTATTCGATAAAGATCCCTAATACAATTCCCGGCCGACTTCCCAATGGATATTATGGTAATCAGGTAGGTTTTACCATCGAAGGATGGATGGATAGCGAATCCTATGTTTCCAATGATTATAAGGACATCTATTCAAATATTTCGCTTGACTGGGACATCACGGAGTCTTTGAAGTTCACTGTAAAGAACGGTTATGAGTTCAATTTTGTAAATTTTGAGCTTTTCAGGCCATCACTGATAATTGACGAATTCCTAACCGAAGGTCCTGCAGAGTTAACTAATAGGAATAGCCTTTCTTCATTATCTACACAGCAGGCTTTCCTAACTTATGATCTTTCAGAAGGTATTCATGGTTTAACTGTCCTTGGCGGATTTTCTCAAGAAAGTTTCCGTACAGATTATATTGAAGGGTACAGGGATGATTTTCCGAATAACAACCTGTATGAATTGAATGCGGCCTCCCAAGCTAATCAAAGGTCGGCCGGATCAGGTTCAGAATGGGCGCTAAGATCTTTCTTTGGCCGGGCAACTTATAATTTGAATGAGAAATATTTGTTTGAGGTCAATGCCAGATATGATGGTTCTTCTCGTTTTGCGAAGGATAATCGTTATGGCTTCTTCCCTTCGGTTTCAGGTGGCTGGAGACTTTCTGAAGAAGGGTTTTTTGACATTGGCTGGATAGATGAATTGAAATTTCGAGCCTCCTGGGGAGAACTTGGAAATCAAAATATTGGTAATTATCCATACCAACAAACTTTTCAATTGGGGCTGAATACACCCTTTGGAGTAACAGAAACTCTCCTGCCAGGTACAGCAGCTACAACAGTACCTAATAACCAGATTAGTTGGGAGTCAACACGGGTCATCGACTATGGAATGGATTTAGCTGTTTTTGAGGGTAAATTGAATTTCACACTTGATTATTATGATAAGCTGACTTCTGGTATACTTTACAACATTACTGCTTCATCAGTATTAGGATTAACTCCTTCAGTACAGAATGCTGGTGTGGTATCCAATAAAGGATTTGATTTTAGCTTAATGCATCAGAATGATATTGGAGATTTCAATTATAGCTTATCAGCCAATTTTTCCTATGTTAAAAATACAGTCGAGGAACTAGCCAATGTTGAAGAGGATATTGCGAATGGGCTATTTGTGGGTAGTTCTTTAGAATCAATCTATGGTTATGAGGCACTTGGATTGTTTGTGGATCAGGCAGATATTGACGGTCATGCTACACAACCACGAACTCCACAGCCGGGAGACATAAAATTCCGGGATATCAGCGGTCCGCAGGGCGTACCTGACGGAATCGTTGATGCAACCTATGACCGGAAAATTATCGGGAATACATTTCCCAGATACAATTTCGGAGGAACCATTAATCTGGGTTATATGGGATTTGATCTTAGTATTCTTTTGCAGGGTGTAGCAGGAGTTAATCAACTTGTATCCGGTTTTTATTCTAATGCCTTTTATCAGGGCAGCAACCCTCAAAGGTGGATGTATGAAAACAGATGGACAGAAGAGAATCGGGACCCAAATGCTGAGTATCCCAGATTATCTATTGTAGGAGGTAATGAGGAACAGTTTTATACCTCTACTTTCCGAATGTTTAACGCTTCCTACCTGAGAATTAACAATGCTCAGCTAGGGTATAAACTGCCTGACTCTATTCTTGAGAATATCAATCTGTCCAATCTCAGAATCTATGTAAGTGTACGTAACCTTTACACCTTTGACAATCTTCGGGTAGGTCTTGATCCGGAAATGGGTGTAGGTTATCCTCCAGTTAGGTTGTACAACCTTGGTATTAATCTCGGATTTTAAAATTGAGTAAAATGAAAACTATAGATATAAAAATATTGAAGCGTTTTATCCTGTTGGCCCTTTGTTTACCAGTAATAAATGCATGTGACGAAGATTTTCTTGATAAACAACCATTGGATGAACTGTCTAGTGGAACTTTCTGGAAGACAGAAAATGATGCCATGTTGGCACTTTCAGGAGTTTACCACCTGGAAGGACTTGATCGTTCAAATAGCTCTAAGCAAATGTATTCGTTTTGGAATCAGGATACCTATATGCGTGTACTTGAAGCTACTACTGACAATGGCTTCGAAAAAGATAATCAGGTAACTGAATTTAATAATGGAAACATGGCCTCAACTAATAATGTTGTGAGGCAGCTTTGGATCAATAGTTATTTAAAGATCGCGAAGTGCAATAACTTTCTTGATAACATAGAAAAGGTGGACATGGATGCTGGTAAGAAAGCAGTGATGATTGGGGAAATCAAAACGATTCGGGCCTATGAATATTTTAACCTGGCATTTTATTGGGGAGACGTACCATTAATTACAACTGTCCTGTCAGTAAATGAAGCTAATAATGTAACCAGGGAAAACAAACAAGTGGTTATGGACTTTGTGGTTTCTGAGTATGAAGATGCTATTGTAGACTTGCCAAGCGAACGTCCTTCTGCAGAAAGAGGCAGAATTACTAAGGGTGGGGCTTTAGCACTGCTTGGGAGAGCACAGATGGCCCAGGAACTTTGGCCAGACGCTGTAAGTACTTATCAACAGATTATTGACCTGGGAATTTATCAAATAGACCCTCGTTTCAAAGAGCTTTTTGAAGATGGAGGTGAGGACAGCCCAGAAAATATATTGAGTATGGTGAGAATGGAGGACTTTTATGGTAACTCAGTTCTTTTAAGTTCATTTGGTTTTACCTGGGGAGGTCATCATCATTATAGTCCTTATAATGAATTGGTGGAGCAGTTTGAATGCATTGATGGATTACCCATCGATCAATCACCTCTTTACGATCCGGACCAACCCTACGAAAATAGGGATCCAAGATTATTGAAAACGATTATGGCTGACAAAGTATCCACTTTCAGGGGAACACTTTATGTATCCCATCCGGATTCTTCAGCTTCAAAATACCCGGATCAATTAACCAGAAGACCATGGAGTGGATACTTATTGAGAAAGTTTATGGATGAAGAGTATTCCGGGAATGTACGCGCCTATGGATGTGATTTCACCATGGTCAGATATGCAGAGGTATTGTTAAGCTACCTTGAAGCCAATATTGAGGTTGGTAACACCATCACTCAAAATCTACTTGACCAAACAATAAATCAGGTAAGGGGCAGAGCTGAAATTTCAATGCCACCAGTGACTGAAACAGATCCTATAGCATTAACTACCATTCTAAGACGGGAAAGAAGAGTCGAATTAGCCTGGGAAGGGCTCCGTCTTTATGATCTGTTTCGTTGGAGGATTGCACATGAAGTACTGGACGGTCGTTTTCATGGGATGAAACTGGTACCTGTTGCTCAGGCGGCAAGCTATACCAAATTCCCTGTGGATGAAAATGGTTACTTCTTCAATGAAGAGACCAATTTCAGAGAGAATGTGGACTATCGATGGCCAATTCCTCAATCCGAAATTGATGTGAACTCTAAACTCACACAAAATCCGGGCTACGCAGCCGAATAATCAAATATATAAAATCAGGGATAGCTTTTATGTCTTGTCATCAGGCATAGAATCTATCCCTTCAATTCAAATTAAAATGAGAATAAGTCCTATTCTGGTTATTTTCTTTTTGGTTGCTTGCAACCAAAACTCAGGCTCTTCTTATGATGTAATTGTTTATGGAGGGACTCCTGCAGGAGTGATATCCGCAGTTTCCGCTGCCAGAAACGGAGCCAAAGTCTTGCTGATCGAGCAAAAAGGACATGTTGGAGGGATGAGCACAAGTGGACTGAACACGGCAGAAAGCGAACATATGGTTGACAATGCAATCACCGGTTTATCGAGGGAATTTTTTGTTAGAATGGGAGAAGAAGTTCCCGACAATTACGCTGAAACCTTTGCCCTGGGAAGGAAATTAAAATTTGAGAAAGGGAGACCGCTTTTTTTCTTTGAATCTCATTTAGCTGAACAGGAATTCCTTGAAATGCTATCGGAAGAGGATGTGGAGATCATTTATAACCGAAGGTTGGAGAGATCAATCGTATCAGTTGGAGAAATTAAAGAGATCATACTTGATAACGGAGATAAATTTTCAGCAAAAATATTCATTGATTGTACCTATGAAGGAGATCTTATGGCAAGGTCCGGAGTCTCCTACACCTGGGGAAGAGAAAGCATTGATGTTTACAATGAATCCTACGCAGGTGTGAGATTGATTGATGATACGCTTGCTGGCAGGACTGTTGGTGCCAACGGTAAATTGCTTCCCTTCTTTAGTAAATATGAACGTCTGGAGCCCGGTACGGGTGATAAAAGGGTGATGACTTACAATTTCCGCCCCACCATGACACGAGTGGATTCTAATAAAGTTCCGGTTACTCTTCCTGCAAATTATGATCCTGCACGCTACCAGATACTGGGTGATTATCTTCAAAAAAATCCGGAGACCAACCTTGGGGAATTAATTGGAATATACGATAGGGGCCATGGGAAGTTTGAATTCAACAACAGACAACATTCTTCCATATCATTGGGAATATTTGATGGAAATCTTGACTACCCCGATGGCACCTATGAAAGAAGAGAAGAGATCTATCAGGATTACAAATACTATACCCTTGGATATCTCTACTATCTGGGGCATGATGAGCGTGTCCCTCAAAGGCTTAAAGAGCAGATGCTGGCCTTTGGTTTTGCCAAAGATGAATTCGTTGATAACAATAATTTCCCCTATTACCTTTATATCAGGGAAGCCCGGCGCATGCAGGCTGATTTTGTGTTTACACAGCATGATATCCTTACAAATCGGGTAAAAGAAGATGCTGTCACGCTTGGTTCACACTGGATCGATAGTCATCATGTCCAGCGAATTGCTGTTACAGACTCCACATTTACCAATGAGGGGAGAATATGGCATACAGTCACTGAACCATTTGAGCTTCCCTACAGGATCATTATTCCTAAACCATCAGAGGTAAAAAACCTGATCGTTCCGGTTTGTTCTTCACTTTCTCATGTGGCCTGGTGCTCCTACCGGTTGGAATCTACCTGGATGCAGATGGGGCATGTGGCTGGTACTGCAGCGGCACTCAGCTTGAAAAACAACAAGTATCCTTTTGAACTCTCTTACAAAATCCTGGCCGATCAATTAAGGAAAGAAGGGATGATCCTGAAAATTGAAAACCTTGGCCCTTACGACGATTACAGTGAAGGAGTCGTGGATGATAGCTGATAGACAATCACAGCCGGAAAAGAATTATTTCTAAATACAAATTTCAAGAATGAAAACATTAAGGATCTTCATCATTGTTTCAATGATGATCAATTTTCAATACAATCTCCGGGCACAGCATGCAAACACTATAACAAAAACTCAAATCGCTGTTGATGCCTGTGTTAATGGAGGTACTGCCTCAGGAATTCTTGCTGCAGTGGCATTGGCAAGGGAGGGATATTCCGTTGCTATTGTCGAATCAACACATGAGATAGGAGGTCTTCTGGCTTCTGGCTTCCGGATGGCCCAGGATGTTCCATATCCTCACCACCTCGGAGGTCTTACCGGTCAATTTTATGAAACGGATATCAATTTCCCACCCTTGAGACATAAACAGGGCGCTTCAAAATATAGCATAGCCGCTTTATATGATTTAATAAAGCCTTACAGGGAATTAATTACAGTTGTTACCGACCATAGACTTTTATCAGTAGAAACTGAAAATGGATATATAAAAAGCGGATTATTTGAATATGCTCCTCCGGATGAGAACGGTGTGCCTGTTCCCTATCGATCCTCCGAAAACCTTACAAAGGTCAATGCAAAGATTTTCATTGATGCAAGTTATGAAGGTGACCTCATGGCCTTTTCAGGTGTTTCCTATACAGTCGGCAGAGAATCAAGGTATAAGTATGGAGAAACACTGGCTGGTGTTACAGGTATTCAAAAGTTTCCGGGCGTAGACCCCTTCAAGGTAAAAGGGAAGCCAAAAAGCGGTTTGTTAAATGTTATTCATGAGGATCCCATTGGTAAAGAAGGTGATTCAAGCCGCTTTTTTATGGCTTACAATTTTAAGTTGTCCTGGGAGGATAACCCGACACAGGAGTATCCCGGTATTCCTGTCACTCCACCAAAAAATAAAAATGAAGATGTATACGAATTATTGGACAGGTATAAGGCTGCAGGATATACTACCACCTGGCCAAACGAAAACCTCAAACGGGAAGAATTGATGACTGGTGCTATCCCTGGATCTCAGGTAAACTATCCTGATGGGGACTGGCCAACCCGGTCAAAGATATGGCAGAGCTACATTGATCATGTGAGAACACTCACCGATTGGAGTGGAGAAGATGTCAGGTTGCTTTCTGATAACAATGAAAGGACAAATGGCTGGCCCAGTGCCTTATATGTCAGATGTGGGAGAAGGATGTTGGGCGATTATGTGCTCAAACAACAAGACATTCAGCTCCAGACAGATATTGAAAATCCGGTTTGTATGGGATACTACATGGTAGATATATATCCCAACCGAATGGGAGTTACTAAAAAAGGGGAATTAGTTACTGAGGGGAATGTATGGGCAATGGTATGCCCGGGACCCTATCAAATCCCATACGAGACCATTATCCCCCAAAAAGGGGAAATTAAGAACCTGCTTGTTTCGGTTTGTATTTCTGCGAGTCACATTGCCTATTCGTCTGTTAGAATGGAATCGACCTATATGGTGATTGGAGAATCTGCGGGAATAGCAGCAACGATTGCGCTTGAAAAAGATTTGCCGGTTCAGGACATTGATCGTGGCTTGCTTAAGGATAAGTTGTTGAAATACAATCAATTGTTGGAATGGGATGGTAAAGGATACAGAGAGTGGCGTTACAATTTTTTGAATGATCAGATCCGTAATTTCCCTAAACGATGGGATACCAACCCTGAAGAATACACAAAATATCCGGTTAGTGAATTGTGGAAATAAATAGAACAGCTATTGTGTTAATGATACCCTGAAGAATGGAAAATTATTTTATCAAACGATCTTTCATAACCTTTCTCCTGTTCGCTATTGGAAGTGTGATTTTCCATACAAGCCTCATTGGACAGGGAACAAAGCATGGTTCCATTAAAACAGAAATTGAGACGGATGTCTGTGTGTATGCTGCAAGTGCATCAGGGGTTTTGGCTGCTGTGGCAGCTGCCCGGGAAGGGTATTCGGTGGTAATTGTCGAGCCGACTCACACCATTGGAGGCTTATTGGCTTCAGGCTTCAGGATGCAGCAGGATGTTCCGGATCCGCAACACCTGGGAGGACTGACGCGGGATTTCTATGAAAAGGATATTGCGTTGCATGTGGGCATCCACGCTCCCACATTAAGGCATTATCAGGGTGCAGGCGAAGACAACATTGCTATGCTGCAAGCCTACATAGATGAATATGCTGATTTGATCACGGTGATCACCAATCACAGAGTCATTTCCGTAAATACAAACCAGGGAGTCATTCAGGATGCATTGTTTGAATATGCACCGGCAGATGAGAATGGTGTTCCAGTAGCCAAAAGATTGACTGATAACCTTACACGAATTAAGGCTAGGGTTTTTATCGATGCGAGTTATGAGGGAGATTTAATGGCTTATTCCGGAGTATCCTACCGGGTTGGAAGAGAAGCCCGGGATGAATATGATGAATCGTTGGCTGGTGTAGTGGTAAGCCGGAAGTTTCCCGGGGTCGATCCATATAAAATCAAAGGGAAACCGGAAAGTGGATTACTTTCACCCATTTATTCCGATCCCATTGGCAAAGAGGGGGATTCAAGTCGGTTTTTTATGGGATGGAACTTCAAACTAGCCTGGGAAACGAACCCTACAGAGAAATATCCCGGTGTACCCATTGGTCCTCCTGAAAATAAAAATGAAGAGGTCTACGAGCTCTTGCGTAGGTATGAAAACGCCGGTTATAAAACTACCTGGCCACACGCCAACTTTGACCGTGAAGAATTGATGACAGGAGCTATTCCCGGCATGCAAACCAATTATCCTGACGGGGATTGGGCTACCAGGTCAGTGATTTGGCAGGGATTTATCGATCATGTAAAGACACTCACGGATTTCAGTGGAAAGGACGTTCGGTTATTATCCGATTACCGAAAGGAAACCAATGGCTGGCCATTTTTGTATATGCGAGGTGGAAGGAGAATGATTGGGGAGTATGTAATGACACAACATGATATTCAACTTCAAACCGATGTTCCTACACCTATAGGCATGGGATATTACAAGGTTGACATTTACCCAACAAGATTGGCGGTGGATGATGAAGGCACACTGGTTCAGGAAGGGGATGTGTTTGTGTTGGCTTCACCTGGCCCTTATCAAATACCTTATGGTGCGATCATTCCAAGGAAAAGTGAGATTAAGAATCTTTTGGTGACCATGATGATGTCCGCCACGCATGTAGCCTATTCTACCATTCGTATGGAAGCTACCTATATGGTCATGGGAGAGGCGGCAGGTATTGCAGCAGCTTTAGCTATTAAATCGGATAAAGCTGTTCAGGACATTGATCGGGAAACATTAACTTCAATGTTAAAGACACATGGTCAGGAGTTGGAATGGGATGGAACAGGATTTTATACCAAAGGCTTATGGCGATCGAATATATATGGTCACCCCGGTGAAGTAACCGGAAGATGGGAAACCCATCCTGAAGAATATTCGAAATACCCGATTGATCAACTCTGGAAATAACTCTACTTTTCTATTTCTATTAAACTCTATTATGAATTCAAAACACTTAATTTTCTTCGCTTTACTGCTGGTACTAAGTTTCAGATGCTCACCAGACCAATCCATCGATCAGAAACAGATCCAAACCGACGTCTGCATCTACACTGCTACCGCCTCCGGCATCATGGCTGCCATAGCTGTGAGACAGCAGGGTAAATCAGTGGTCATCATCGAACCTTCCAAATGGGTAGGTGGTATGCTGGGGGCCGGTATCAAACCCATCCAGGACTGTCCAAATTTTGAGGCCGTGGGAGGCGCGACCAGGAAGTTGATGGAATACCTTGGGACTGGCAGCAAAACACCTTTGAAAGAAGACAGCCTGCGCGTGGTAAGCCGGACTACCATGAGCCCGAGGCACGTGAGAGTAGATTTTCTCGACCTTCTGGAGGCGCATGATATTGAGATCATATATGATCACCGCGTGAGCACGGTCATGAAGCCCAATGATAAGATTGAAGAAGTCCTCTTTGACTTTGCTCCGGTTGATGAAAAGGGAGTCCCAACCCCGGAATCAAAAATTTCCTCGGCATTGAAAGTACAAGCCAGGATCTTTATCGATGCCAGCTATGAGGGCGAACTGATGGCCAGAAGTGGTGTTTCCTTCCGTGTGGGAAGAGAGTCCAGGTTCGACTTTGGTGAAGAGCTGGCGGGTGTGGGTCCTCCAACCAATGTCACACCCATGGATCCGTTTATCGAGGTGGGTAATGAAGGCAGTGGTGTTTTGCCTTTGATCAATGACGAGCTGGACCGAAAGGAAGGGGTGGGAGACCATTATACACAGGCCTATAACTTCCGGTATTACACCACCAGCGATCCTGAATTCAAAGCGGATTTTGAAAGACCCGAAGATTACAACCCCGCTACTTATGAACTGGTGGGAAGGTATGTGGATTTTTTGAAAAGTGAATTTCCAGACCCCGAGCAACTCGATCAACGTCTCAGCAGGATATTTCCGGGGTGGATGAATGCCGGTGAGTATAACTATCATAGGGCATCGTTGATCACCATGGCTCCGATAGGGATTAGTCACCTTTACGCGGATGGAGATTACGGAACAAAATCCAGGATCTGGAAAGCACATCAGGACTATCTTAGTGGGCTCAAGCATTTTATGAGTACCGACCCGCGGGTACCGGCAGCTTTTAGAGAAAAGACAGCAGCCCTTGGTCTGGATGTTCGGCATCACCCTGAAACCGGAGGCTGGCCTCATCAGCTGTATGTAAGGATCTCCAGGCGAATGATTGGAAATTATACGATCACAGCACATGATGTTTACAATGAAACAACGATTAGTGACCCGGTCGCACTTGCGCAATACGGCATTGATACCTACCCGGCCAGACGGGTATGGTTTGAAGAGGATGGAAAAACATTCGTAGCTCTTGAGGGACATATGTTTGTTGGGGGAGCCAAAGGCCCGACCAATGTTCCATACCCAATCTCCTATCGTTCCATTACCCCAAAAAGCAATGAATGCACCAACTTGCTCGTTCCTGTTTGTTTTTCAGCCACACATCTGGGCTATGCCTCAGCCAGAATGGAACCGGTCTTTATGATGGTTGGTGAATCCGCCGGACTGGCAGCAGTACAGGCTATCGATGAAAATACCAGCGTTCAGGAGATTGATATGAATGGCTACAGGAAGCGTTTGGAGGATGTGGGACAAAAGCTTAAATGGTAGTAATATTTGCTGATAAATACAGGACCTTGTTCATTTTGAATCATAAATATCTAACTAATAGATGTAGGATCGCTACCAAACGACTTTGAGTCCGGCTGACTTGTAGTTGGCAATATGCCGGTCTTTACTGATAATAGAAAGCTTGTTTTGTATCGCCTGCCAAATCAGCATCCTGTCAAATGGATCACGGTGCCAATTTGCTACTAACTCATGATAGGTCGCACAATCTTCAGGCAAGAGTTCAATTAGTTCAAATCCGGTTTGCCTGGCGAGATCAGGTAGCTGCCCGGGTTCGACACCCCTTAAATTCAATTTTCCGAGTGCATATTTTAGCGATATTTCCCAGAAACTGACTGCGCTGACCAGTATCCTGTTGTTGGTATCTTCCAAAAGGCTATGGACTTTAGCAGACAATTTTTTCTCGTCCATGATAGACCATAGTAAAGTGTGCGAGTCAAGTAAATAACTCATTCCAGAAACTCTTCTTCGGTGATTTTAAAATCAGGTTTAAATACGGCGCTCGCTTTGCCCTGCATCAAACCTAACTTACGCTTATTTCCGTATTTTTCTGGTTTGGGAAGAAAATAACCAACGATCTCCTTTCTCCTTCCATAGGTTACAGCAACCCCGACTCCGGCTTTTACCTGTTCCACTACTTCAGCAAAATGAGCTTTGAATTCTCCAACCGTCATCGTTTTCATAGTCGATTGTTTTGGTTCGCTAAATATATTGAAAATGATAAAACTTGTCAAGTTGTCAGGTTTATTTACAACCTCTTTGTAAAGAAAGAAAAGTGTTAAGGGTATCAATGTCAAAATTGAGGAAGCGTTTGGAGGAAGCGGGACAAAAGCTTAAATGGTAGCAGTAGTTGCCTTAAACCGCAGAATCTTGTTAATTTTTGGAGCATAAAAAAATGCTCAATCAGTCATTTACTTGTACATATTTGATGAACTTCACGGAAAATAATTTTAGCCCTTAATCCTGATAACATGATCACCCTTTGCATCTCCATTGTTGTTTTAATTGTTGGATACTGGATCTACGGGAAAATCATAGAGCGTGTGTTTGGTATCGAACCGAAAAGACCAACTCCGGCACATACCAAAGCAGATGGTGTTGATTTTGTCCCGCTGCCCACCTGGAAAATATTCCTCATTCAGTTTCTTAACATCGCCGGTCTGGGCCCCATCTTCGGTGCTGTGGCCGGAGCGCTCTGGGGGCCGGTAGCCTTTCTGTGGATCGTGCTGGGGAGCCTGTTTGCAGGCGGTGTTCATGACTACTTTTCCGGCATGATGTCGATCCGGCATGGAGGGGAAAGCATCTCTGAGGTTTCTGGATTTTACCTGGGAAACTGGATCAGGCAATTCATGCGGGCATTTACTGTAATATTAATGATCATGGTTGGGGCCGTTTTCCTGATAGGGCCGGCAAAAATCCTGGCTGGAATGACGGACGGTTTAGGCCTGGGTGCCTGGGTGGCAATCATCCTTGTTTACTACATTTTGTCCACCATTTTACCAATCGATAAAGTGATCGGACGTTTTTATCCGGTCTTTGGTTTTGCCTTGTTGTTTATGGCCTTCGGACTGCTGATCGCAATGTTTACGCAAAATCTGCCGGTGCCGGAGCTCACATTTTCGAGCTTCAGCAATCTGCATTATCGCAGTGAATCATTCCCAATGTTTCCCATGCTTTTCGTAACCATCGCCTGTGGGGCCATTTCAGGATTTCATTCCACACAATCACCGATCATGGCCCGGTGCATGACCAATGAACGTCAGGGCAGAGGCATATTCTACGGAGCAATGATCACCGAAGGTGTGGTCGCATTGATCTGGGCTGCGATCAGCATGAGCTTCTTTGGCGGAGTACGGGAGTTGAACGTTGAAATGCTTGGGAATGGCGATAACGCTGCCCTGGTAGTGAATGAGATTTCCAACGGAGCCCTCGGAACGATCGGAGGATTTCTGGCCATCCTCGGAGTGGTGGCCGCTCCAATCACCTCGGGAGATACCTCCTTCCGAAGTGCCCGCATCATCATTGCCGATTTCATGAAGAGCAGCCAAAAATCAGTCAGGAACAGACTGTTGATTAGTATCCCTTTATTTGTTGTGGGCTTCCTGCTCACGTTGGTCAATTTTGGAGTAATCTGGAGGTATTTTGCCTGGACGAACCAAACCCTGGCTACAGTGGTGCTTTGGACCGTTACGGTCTACATGATCAAAAATGCTAAATTTTACTGGATAGCGCTCATACCGGCAGTTTTCATGACCTCTGTGGTGGTTTCATATATTCTGCTTGCGCCGGAAGGGTTTAGCTTTCCTGTCAATATTTCAATTTTCATTGGGGTGGGTGTGGCCTTAATTTTGGGTGTTTTTGTCACCGTTTGGGGAACACGCACGGAATGGGTGGCAGATCCTCCTGTGGTGGAATAACTCATCAATTAATCCCCTGAGAACCGAGATTACTTGAGTGTGCTTTCAGAGTCCACCGCGATAGGGCCAACTCTTTTACTAAGTAACTGAATTCAGAACGGTCAATGCTTAGAAATTAACCACTGTTGATTCTTTTAGCCTGCTTAATCCCAAATCGTGGTCATATTTCCTATCTTTAACCATCATAAAACGCTACTTTTTAACCATTAACCTAACCTATGCAAACCAGGAGTTTCTCTAAAATAATTTGCACTATTGGTGTCACCTGTTTATGTTATTTCCCCACCCTTGCCCAATGGAAAGTCCCTCAGGACGCCATGCTCACCCCGTGGGGGAAGGAGGTAACCCCTCAAAATGCCTGGCAGGAGTACCCCAGACCACAGCTGGAACGGGCTGAGTGGATGAACCTGAACGGACTTTGGGATTATTCTATCCTTAAGATCAATGAAAAACAACCTTCAAGATATCAGGGGAAGATCCTGGTGCCTTTTGCGGTGGAGTCAGCCCTTTCGGGAGTAAGGAAAAGTGTGCAGATCGATGACCGGATCTGGTATAAAAGAACCTTCAGCGTACCCTCTGCCTGGAAAGGTAAAAACGTGATCCTGAACTTCGAGGCCGTAGACTGGAATGCTACTGTCTGGATCAACGGAGCCATCGTAGGCGCACACAAAGGAGCCTATGACCGGTTTTCTTTTGATATCACACCCTACCTGAAATCTTCCGGATCGCAGGAAATCATTGTCAGCGTCACCGATCCGACCAGTCTGGGGACGCAGGCCAGGGGAAAACAGCAAATGCCTCAGGAAGGGATCTGGTATACTCCTGTAAGTGGTATCTGGCAGACAGTCTGGCTGGAGGCCGTGAGCCCGGTGACCTGGATCAAAGAAGTTAAGCTGACCCCGGACATCGATCAAAAGACGATCTCCGTGATCCCCTTGCTGAATTATCCTCCCTCGAGGGATCTCTATACAGTTGAAGCAGAAGTTTTTGATGGAGGCAATTCTTTAGGCACCAGCGAGGTGGCTGCTGACCATAAGCTGGTGATCGATATTGACGATCCAAAACTCTGGTCGCCTGATTCACCCTTTCTCTATAATCTGAAACTTACGCTCAAAAACAAAGAAGGGCAGATACTGGATGAAGTCACCAGCTATTTTGGCATGCGTAAGATTAGCCTGGGCGATCACCAGGGAGTAAAATACTTATTTTTGAATAATGAACCCCTTTTCCATTACGGTCCGCTGGACCAGGGCTGGTGGCCTGACGGATTGCACACCCCGCCGTCTGATGCAGGGATGAGATGGGACATTGAAAAAACGAAAGCCCTTGGATTCAATGCTATCAGAAAGCACATCAAAGTAGAGCCTGACCGATGGTATTACCATTGCGATCAGCTGGGGGTTCTGGTCTGGCAGGATATGCCGTCAGGCATGGTTGTACTTCCACCGAAAGGTGATGAACGACCGGAACGGGTTCAGCATGTCGGTCGAACAGGCCCTGACCTTTTCAGAAGGACAGAAGAAACAGCACAGTTTGAATACGAGCTCAGGAGGATGATTGATCTTCGCTACAATGCACCGAGCATCGTGATGTGGGTGCCTTTTAATGAAGGGTGGGGCCAATATGAGACCTGCCGCATTTCTGATATGGTCAAAGCGTATGATCCGTCCCGTCTGGTCAATGCGGTGAGTGGATGGGCATTGCGGCCGTGCGGGGATGTGTATGATATCCATTCTTACCAGGTGGAAGTGACCGTCCCGCCTACCTCGTTAAGTCAGGCTACGGTGCTTGGTGAGTACGGAGGCATCGGCTACCCGATCAAAGGGCATCAGTGGAATCCTGAGATGCGAAACTGGGGGTATCAAACCTATCATTCCGAAGAGGATCTCTTAAAAAATTACATCTACAAATTTGATCAGATTGTGGAAATGAAAAAGACAAAGGGTCTTTCCGCAGCAATCTATACCCAGACTACCGACGTGGAAGGAGAGGTCAACGGATTGATTACATATGACCGGGAAGTAATCAAATTTCCGGAGGAAAAGATGAAGGAAATGCATTCGGTGCTATACGAAGAATGATTTTGAATTGAACCGGACTTTATAAAGATTAGAAAGGCTGTTTTATTAGTTTTTTATGGTTTGCCCATGGTTTAATGTCAGACCATTTAGATTTAAGAGTTGTAAAGTCACATTCCATACCACAATGAAAAATATTTTTTATTTATGCAGTTTGTTTTTACTCTTATCAGCGTGTGAAATGAATACAAGCAGTCTGGTAAAAACCGAATTCGGACAGGTAAGGGGTAAGACCGTAGACCTGTATACCCTTGGGTTTGAGGGAGGGCTTAAGGCCTCGGTCACCAACTATGGTCTGATCGTCACTTCACTTTCCGTACCGGATAAAAATGGCAATATCAGCGACATTGTGCTTGGCTACGAAAGCATGGAAAAATACCTGGAAGAAACACCTTATTTTGGATCCATAGTAGGCAGGTATGGCAACCGAATCGATAGCGGAAGATTTATGCTGGATAGTGTGGAATATAGCCTTGTGCAAAACAATGGTCCCAACCATCTGCATGGCGGGACAAGGGGATTTGACAAGGTGCTGTGGGATGTGATTGATCATTATAAAACGAATGACAGCATTGGCCTTACCTTCCAATACGTAAGCCCGGATGGAGAAGAAGGATATCCGGGAACGCTCACAACGATCGTGGAGTATGTTTTTACACCTGACAGCTGGAAGATATCCTATCGCTCCACGACAGACAAACCGACGGTGGTAAACCTCACGCAACATACTTATTTCAATCTCTCCGGTGATCCTAACAATTCGATCCTTGACCATGAATTGAAGCTGGAAGCCTCCCGGTTCCTGCCTGTAGATAGCACGTTGATACCTACAGGCGAATTGAGGTCCGTGGGAGGAACCCCGTTTGATTTCACCCAGGCAAAAGTGATCGGGCAGGACATCAATGCGGATAATCAGCAGATCACTTACGCAGGAGGGTATGACCATTGCTGGGTCTTTGATAAAGGGGTGACGGCTCTTCCGGTAAAAGCGGGTAGCTTGTATCACCCGGAAAGCGGCCGTACCGTGGATGTACTTACCACCGAACCAGCTGTTCAGTTTTACACTGGTAATTTCCTCGATGGTACCCTGACTGGAAAGGACGGAATCAAATATCAGTACAGATCCGGTCTTTGTTTGGAGACACAGCATTATCCGGACTCTCCCAACCAGCCTGACTTTCCGTCTGTGGTGCTAAGGCCCGGAGAGACCTATCAGACCACTACCGAATACCAGTTCGGAACAAAATAACATTGGTCTGAATCCTGGGATTGACAGTATTCTAATGCATAGCAGACAAGAAAAATTTTATGTACTAACCTGAAAAAGCATGGCAAAATCTATAACCTCACCAACAAACTCGATCTTATTTCTCGTTGTAGTCGCACTTCTATATTCCTGCTCCGGAAAACAGAACAATGCTTCACAAAATGAACCCAATGATGTGACAGGCAATTTTTATTTGCCACCATTGGCTAAAGTTGGAGAGGGCGCTTATCTAAAAGGTGAATTGTTGTATCCTCTGGATAACAAGCCTACACCGGAATGTCATGCCTCCACCCTGGTAGAAACCCCATCGGGTATCGTAGCGGCCTTTTTTGCAGGGACATATGAAAGGCATCCTGATGTAGGCATCCGTGTTTCCCGCCTGGTGGATGGGCAATGGACATGGCCGGAAGAAGTTGTGAATGGCGTGCAGAATGATACTCTGAGATACCCTTGCTGGAATCCGGTGTTGTTCCTGCCTCAGGAGGGTCCTTTAATGTTGTTTTATAAAGTAGGTCCCAGCCCAAGGGAATGGTGGGGGATGCTAACCACCTCTGAGGATGACGGGGTGACCTGGTCGGAGCCGGTAAAGCTCGGGATGAATGAAAAGATCGGTCACCTGCTGGGACCTGTGAAAAACAAACCTATCCAGCTGGCGGATGGCAAGATCATTGCCCCGTCCAGCATAGAGATTGAAAATGAAGACGGTGATGATTTCTGGAAAGTTCATTTTGAGATCAGTGAGGACAATGGAAAAACCTGGAGAGTCGTTGGTCCGATCAATGATGGAGTGGAATTTGATGCGATCCAACCAAGCATTCTTACTTATCCCGACGGCAAATATCAGATCCTTTGCAGGACCCGCCAGGATGTGATCTCCCAGAGCTGGTCCGAAGATGAGTGTGAGACCTGGTCCGAAATGACAGCTATTGCGCTGCCTAACCCCAGCGCAGGAACAGATGCTGTCACTTTAAAGGATGGAAGACAATTACTTATTTATAATCACACTACAAGGAAGGGAGAACAACCAAACGGAAGAAACATGCTTAATCTGGCCGTTTCCACGGATGGTGTTAACTGGGATCCTGTAATGACCCTGGAGAACGAACCGGCAGAGAACGGATATTCTTATCCGGCGATCATACAGACTGAGGATGGAAAGGTCCATGCTACCTATACTTATTTAAGACAGAGTGTTAAATATGTGGTGATCGATCCGGATAAATTGTAGTCAAAAGACTCTTTTTATTCTTTATCCTAACTATCCCATGGCCTGTCCCATTCGGCCTCCGAAGCCTTGGCGAAGGATGGCTGACAGGCCACTTTATCCCTGTGGTTTGTGCCTTACCCTCATCCCGTGGTTTGTGTCCTCACAAACCACTCCAATTTAAGAATTTGAATTCTATGCTTTATTTCGCTAATCTTGGTATTATGACACTCCAAAGAATATCGCATCCATTTTTTGCAGCAGCCCTGGCCATGCTCTTGTATCAATGCAGCCCTAATAAGGATCAGCAGGATGCTGAAGTGCGAACCTGGCAAACCATTGAATGTACAGGCTCCCCCCATGCACGACACGAGTGCAGCTTCGTGGAGGTCGACGGAAAATTCTACCTCCTGGGCGGACGTGGTATTAAGCCAGTGGATATTTTTGATCCGGGCACCAGGACCTGGACACATGGCGCTGAGCCGCCCCTTGAAGTTCATCATTTCCAGGCTGTTGCCTACAAAGGAAAGGTGTATGTGATGGGAGGGATGACCGGAAAATATCCGCATGAAGACCCGATTCCTCAAATTGTGATCTATGACCCGTCCATTGATCAGTGGTCGCTGGGGGATTCCATACCAGCCGACCGGCAGAGGGGTGGTGCAGGCGTCGTGGTGAGCGGAAACAGTGCTTACATCATGAGCGGTATCACCGATGGTCACTGGGACGGACACGAAAAATGGGTAGATCGGTACAACTTTGAAACGGGTGAGTGGACAGTCCTGGAGGATGCCCCCAGGGCCCGTGATCACTTTCATGCAGCTTTATATGATGGCAGGATCTATTGTGCTGCCGGAAGAAATTCTTCAGCTAAGACCGGAGAAACTTTTAATCTGACGATTCCTGAGGTGGACGTTTATGATTTGGCTACCAATTCCTGGATGACCTTGCCCGATGATCAAAACATTCCCACGGAAAGAGCGGGGACGACAGCCATTTTCCTGGATGATCAGCTGCTTGTTATCGGAGGGGAAAGTGCCGCTCAGGAAACAGCTTACGCCGAAGTGGAGGCCTATGATGTCGCCGAAGCAAAATGGACCCGGCTGGATATGCTGGAACGGGGAAGGCATGGTGCCCAGGCGATCCTGTACGATCAGTCGGTATACATTGCTGCCGGCTGCGGCAACCGGGGTGGAAAGCCTGAATTGGCATCAATTGAGCGGTATGGAAAATGACTTTTATCTTTTATCCTCCCTTCTCCATGGCCTGTCCCATTCGGCCTCCGAAGCCTTAGTGGAAGGATGGCTGACAGGCCAGCAGATATGACTAAAAACAATCACAGAAACCGATGCTAGCACTTACCCTAATTTCGCTTATTCTTAATTTCACCGGACAAAAGACTGATCTTATTTTACTGGAACAGGTGATGTCTGGATTGACCACTGAATTTGTTACCAGTAACACAATAAGGAGCGCATCCATCACAGGGGAATTTCCGGACACCTTAATTGCTTATTTGGGCACCACACCCACACTTGATGGTCATATTGACGAAGGGGAATATGAAGATGCTGAAGAAATAATAGGTGTCCGGGGCTGGCAAAGTGATACACCACCGGCAAGTGAAAACCCTGAAGACCTATCGGTTGTTGGCTGGGTGAAGCATGATGGAAACAGCCTGTTTTTTGCATTTGATGTCACTGACGATATATTGTATGGTTTCGATATAGATCGGTGGTTACCGGATAGTAATCCCAAGGCCAATGAATTGCATTTGCAGCGAGGATGGCCCTTTTGGGGAGATGGCATGGAAATCATGATGAATTCGACTCACCAGTGGGAAGGAGATGACCAAAGTGTCGGAGATGGCAGAAGCTGGCAGGTATGCTGCAGTACCAACAAATCCATTCTGGGAGGTTTGGGTGTTGGCGGCATATCGTATGGCTTGCCGTACGATGCGGGGGTTTGGGACCGGTATGAAAGATGGGTAAGAAATGGAGATATGGAAGCCGTTGTTCGTCTGAAAAGTGAAGAGGAGAGCCGGGGATATATTGTCGAGTGGAGAATTAACCCCAATCCATGCATGATGATCAATGAAAAAACATTTGTTGACCTTTCAAAAGAGACGAAAGTTGGCTTAAACATTGAATTTCAGGACCTGGATGAAAAAGAAAAGGGGGAGGGCAACTGGTCCAATATGCACCACATCGATTACTGGACAAAGGTGCCACCAAATCGCAAGACAGACCTAAAGTCATTCGGGACTTTGATCATTAAACCGGTAAAGAAGGTCGGTTTTTAGAATGTAACGGGATAGTCAGCTACGTTGTTGTCAGAAAGCAATCTGGTTTGTCTGTTGATCATAACGGATTTTATAAGCAAGGTATATACGAAAAAAAATGCTTTGGGTACATGAGGATTTTTTGACAGATATTCATTACCTGGCAGATCAAAAACACTGGTACTCACCTCGCTTCCCTCCTTGTAGGAGGGGGAAGGGGTGGTAGATGTTGTTTTATCTCATCTATCACTACTTCCGGAGCATCAAAGACGTCACGATTTTCGAACCTGATCACGCGAATATCGTGCTCAACCAAGAAAGCAGTTCTTCTTTCGTCATACTGAAAGCCGGCCTCTGTGAAGTGATCCTCTCCATCCAACTCGATCGCAAGCCGGGCCTGAGGACAGTAGAAATCAAGAACATACTTACCAACGCTAAACTGTCTTCTGAATTTCCAACCGTTTACCTGTCTGTTTTTCAGTATGGTCCACATGGCAGCTTCGGCAGGTGTACCATCATTCCGAAGATTTTTTCGAAATTGTTTCAGGCTAGGATCATTATAAAGGTATTTTCTTCTCTGTATATAATCAGTTAGCTTAAAAATAAATAGTTTCTTTTAGAATAGGAATGCTTCGTTAGGACAGTCAGATTGAGTTGAATAGTAAACTTCAAAAGTTGACTCATGACCCCTCAGTCCTGACATGCAGTTGTCAGGACAGCTCCCCTCAACGGGGAGCACAGGTTCGGGGTTTTGAATGATATTCAGAGTAAATGAATTTTGATTAACCAGTTAAGGACAAATCATAAAATGGGGGAAAAGTAACATTTTCCGTAGGTCTGGTTGTGGGCGGATGAGGGAACTTTTTATCCATTTTTGCCTATTTCGGAAATCGCGGATGGAGTGGACTGCGAGGCTCCTGTGAGGTACTGACCATAGGCACTGTTGTCAGGATATTCTCTGGTTTGGTTTTTGATTACCTCCGATTTGATAAACCACATATACACGAAAAAAATATGCTTTGGGTACATAAGCATGTTTTGACAAATATTTACTTCCTGGCGGACTAAACATACTAGCACTCACTTGCTCCCCTCCTTTGTAAGAGGGGGAAGGGGTGGTAGTTTGTTGTTTAATTTCATCTATCACCCAATTTTTTTTGCTAAAGTGCAAAAAAGCCCAGAGTTTACGACCCTGAGCTTCTCTTACAATATGTAATCAGTTTAAACCACCTGAGGAACCGTGTACGGTGCCCGGTATTCCCGGGTCAGGTGCTTATCCGCCTCCTTGTTATTCACAAACTGCTCTTTCGTTCCATCAAATTCTAATGAAGTACCCATTTTGAGGGCAATGTTCGCAATATGTGGTAAGACAGTTGACATATGTCCGACTTCAATTTCACAGTTTAGATCATTCCTGTTTCCTGACCGTACCGCGTCGATGAAGTTGGCATAATGCCCTTTACTATCCGGAGCAGTAAGGAATGATCTGTCGCCACCTACCGCAGCGCCTTCTCCCATGTCCGATCCTGCGAAAGGTTCATTGTCTCGTCCCTTGTAGGCTTTCCAGTTACTACCGTTGATCTCCAACCAGCCATCTGTGCCATAGAAAAGGTTGCCAATTTTCACCCCAAGCGGAGCTTCAGCATTAGTATACCGGCCTCTGGTTTCAAATTCGAGGATCTTTCCATCGGCATATTCGAATGTGGAGATCTGGGTATTGGGTGTTTCCTGTGAACACTCCTCTGGTGAGATCCCGAAAATACCTCCCATGGACTGAATCTTGACAGGATGTACGTTCTTATTCAATCCCCATCGGGCAATGTCAAACTGGTGGGGTCCCTGGTTTCCGGTATCTCCGTTTCCGGTATTCCAGTGCCAGTGCCAGTTGTAGTGTAACCTTTTCTCGTTGTAAGGTTCATAAGCCGCCGGCCCCAGCCACAGGTCATAATTCAATGTGGACGGTGGCTTGGAATTCGGAGCGATACCGAAGGAGTCTCTTGGCTTGTAGCACAATCCTTTGGCCATATATACGTCGCCAATGCCACCATTGTGCAGAAACCGGATTGCTTGCATCACATTGCTGATGGACCTGTTTTGGAAGCCGACCTGCATGACCTTGTCATACTTTCTGGCAGCTTCCACCATTTTGCGCCCTTCCCAGACATTGTGTGAGCTTGGTTTTTCTACATAGACATGCTTCCCGGCCTGGACACCCCAGATGGCGGCCAGCGCATGCCAATGGTTAGGAGTGGCAATGATCACCGCATCAATGTCCTTGTCTTCATAGACTTTACGAAGGTCACCGGCCGTACCGGGCTTCTTTCCTTTTTGGTTACCTGCGATCAAATCCTGCCTTTCCTTAAAAAATTGGGAATCGACATCGCACACGGTTTTGATCTCCACGCCATCGCTGTACAGTCCGGAAAAGGCCTCCATCAGGTCCTTCCCCCGGCCCCTGATGCCTATGGAGGCCATCACCACCTTATCGTTCGCACCTATGATGTTGCGGTACGATTTGGCGCTCAACGCTGAGGTCCCCAGGGCAATCCCTGAGGCACCGAGCGTACTTTTTTTAATGAAATCTCTCCTGTTGTTCATTGGATTGAGAATTAAATACCTAGTTTATTGGGGTTATATGCTTCAATTTTTTCGGGAGCCGGATCTTCTGAGAAGATCGCGATCCGATGATAGAAGGTCGTTGATTCATTGGCTGCCAATTCAAAGTTCAATTCCTCTTTTCCTTCACTGAATATTTTCTGTCCAAGAGGATTGGCAGCGAAGAGTCCGTAACCACGGGCATGCCAGTAGGTAGGGTAGCCTACATTTTCCTTGGTGTCGTAGATGACAAGGGCTACTTTCTCTCCATTAATGGTACCGGAAAGTTTCATCCATTCGGCACGCGTACCCCAGACATCACCACCGCTGATGCCTTCACTACTCAGGTAATTGCCGGTGACTGTCGTGTTATCCGGGTTTTCAACTTTTGTGATATTTCCTTTGGCATCGGACAGCGTGAGCGTCTCATTGGAAGGCAATTCAAGCTCTCTGGCCATTCTTACACCGATCATTCCTTCTTTATTGTCAGTAAAAGACACCGCTTCGCCCTGGGCCGTCAACGTGGTCATACGGTCAATGATCCTTACACCATCCTGTACTTTGAAGGTGAAGGTGGTTTCGTCGTTCAACAACTTTTTTCCGTCCATGGAGACCCAGTCTGATTGGGTTTTTAGCACGGCCTCATCGCCACTTTCCATAGATACTATTTCCTGGTGCTTGATCATACCATACTCGGACATCCTGTCAGCGTCGATGGAGTCGGAGTTGTTCCAGAAATCCAGTCCGTTGACATCACCATAATTAAGCCACAGGCCTACATGGTGCGGATGGTCTACGCGCTCTCCTTCCTTCTTTTTGAAGGGAAACTGCCGGGTGAGCTCATTGCCTTCCTGGCTGATCAGTGGCCATAGTGAGGGCTTTTTGATATTTTCCGGCCAGATATAGGAAGTGAATAGTTTGCCTTCGATCAGCACCTCCACTTTCTCCTGGTCGGGTTTGCTGACCAATTCTATTTTGGGTTTTTCCTCTTCCTGCTGACCCTGCTGACCTGATGAAGTACAGGCAATCAAAAAGGCAAGGGTCATCACAAGTATCGTGTTTAAATACATCATAGCTATTTGGATATTGCTTTAAAAAATTGATTAAAGATTGAAATTTTGCTTACGTAAATTTAACCAAGATAGCTTACATGAAGAAGTATGGTTTATAATCCGGAATTTCTATGATCGTTTCCACCAGATCATTAGGTATAAATACGTAAATGCCTTTTGCTTTGAATCTTTCTTTATGGCGCTTTGTTGATTTTTATTTAGTTAAATTGTAGATTGTTATTTTAGCTGCTTTTGTAAATCGAGCAGAGTTTTAAGGAAGTTCATGGATTGTTCCGGTTGCTAAGGTCCATCCTGGACATAGAGGGTTTTAGGCGGTCCCTCTTTCCAATTTTTCTCAAAAGCAAATCATTTGAGGGAGGTACGTAAAATGTTTCTCGAAAGAGATCTTAAGCAGGAGAGAGATTATCTCCTGAACATTATCAATCACCAGACAGAAATGTTGATCCGCTGGAAGAGTGACGGTACGATCACCTTTGTAAATGATCCATTCTGTCAGAGATTCGGGATAGCTAAAGTTGATATCGTGGGCAAAGACCTGTTCAGGGTTGCACGTGAAGAAGATCTGGATATTATCATTGCCAATACAGGTCATCTCACTCCTGGGAGCCCCACATCCTCCGGGTTGTTTAGGATAGAGCTTCCCGACGGGCAAATTACCCAGCAGCGATGGACGGCCCGTGCATTTTTCAATGAAAAAGGCCACGCCGTAGAATATCAAAGTGAGGGATCTGAAATTCAGGAAATCCAGGAGCTTGAGCTTTTGGATAAAATCATCCTGGAGTCAGCTGGGATCGGTGTGTTCGAATATTTTCCCGGACAGGATAAGTACTATTTTAATTCCCGGTTCAGCGAAATCTTTGGAATTGATGAGCAGTCTTATGAAGACATAACAACTGAATTCTTTGGGCGAATTCATAAGGAGGACAGGGAGAGGGTTCAAAATCACCACAGGGAAAGACTCCGCACGAATGGGCCGGGTGACCTGAATATTGAATATCGCATCGTCGTGAAAGGCGTGATTAAATATATTTTGGGCCATGGACGGGTGTTTCGAGATGCGTCCGGTGAGGTGCAACGGGAAATCGGTATTGTGCAGGATATTACCCCTCTCAGGGAATCCGAAATGATCATGAAGAGCAATGAAAAGCTGTTCAGGTCCATTGTTCAGGATCAGACCGAGATGATTGTCCGCTGGAAAGGTGACGGGATCCTGCTCTTTGTCAATGATTCCTATTGCAAAACTTTCGGCCGGGAAAGAGAGGAGTTGCTTGGAAGGTCTTTTTTTGATATGATCGATAAGGAACATTTGGAATCGGTAAAGAAGCGTCTGGGAAGATTGACGCCTGAAAATCCTGTTTCATCAGATCTTCATAAAGTCCGGCTTCCCGATGGAAAGATTGGCTGGCAGCACTGGACGGATCGTGCGCTGTTTGACAGGGATGGCAGACTTACCGAATATCAAAGTGTTGGTCGGGATATTACCATTGAGATCATGGCCAGGCAAAGAGAACAGGAGAGTGAACACCGGCTATCCGTGATCTTTGAAAACACCTCCGATATGATGGCGCTTATCCGATGTGAAGAGGATCAATTCCTGCTCGAGGCCATGAATGAAGCCTACCTTAATGCCAATAATCTTTTTGGTAGTAAGGTCAGACGAGAAATGTTGATTGGAAAGGAGATGTCTGAAGTTTATCTCACCTTCGGTTTTCCGGAAGATCTTACAGAAGAGAAGATGAACCGGCTGGAACAGGCAAGATCCTCACAGCAAAGGATTGAATTTCTGGAAGTGAATGTGTTGAACAATCAGACCGTTTATGGAAATGCTCAGCTGATCCCGATTATCGAAAAGGGGGTGGTTTCAAGGATATTATGGAGCTCAAGAGATGTTACATCTGCTAAGAATTATGAGATTAAACTTGAGGATACGGTCCGGGAATTGAATGAACTGAAGCAAAAATTAGAGGCGGAAAATGTTTATTTAAGGAAATCCATAGACGGAGAGTTCAAGCTTGGAGATTTGATCTATGCCAGTCAGTCATTTCATGAAGTCGTCGAAAAAGTAAGGCAGGTAGCCTCATTAGATACCACGGTCCTACTGACAGGGGAAACAGGCACCGGAAAAGAAGTGATCGCATCGGCCATTCACAATCTTAGTGACCGGTCAGATAAGCCGATGATCCGTGTCAACTGTGGGGCCATTCCCCGGGACCTGATCGAGAGCGAGCTGTTTGGTTACGAGAAAGGTGCATTTACCGGTGCACATCAATCGAAGCCGGGAAGGTTTCTGCTGGCAGACGGAGGCACTATCCTGCTGGACGAGATCGGAGAGATGCCACTGGAGACACAGGTAAAGCTGCTAAGGGTAATACAAAATAGTGAGATTGAACCTTTGGGAGCCGTACGTACAAAAAGAGTCAATGTAAGGATCATTGCTGCAACCAACAGGGATCTTGAAAAGGAGATAAAAAACAAGACATTTCGTGAAGACCTGTTTTACCGGCTGAATGTTTTCCCCATTCACCTGCCTCCGTTAAGGGAAAGAAAAGAAGATATACCGGTCTTATTGAAGCACTTTATTGATAAGTTTTCAAAAAAGTATGATAAAAAAATTACGTCGATACCTAAGAAGGCCATGGATTATTTCTACACCTATGGTTGGCCGGGAAACATCCGCGAACTCGAAAACCTCATAGAGAGAAGTGTTATCCTTACCAATTCGGAAACCCTGCGAGTACCGGACCTGGATGGTGATGAAAGAGTTTCAATCGATCAGGAGTTCATGTCGCTGGACGAGGCTCAGAAACAACACATTCTGATGGTACTTCAGGCAACCAACTGGAAGATCGAAGGTGAGGAAGGCGCTGCAGCGAAGCTGGGTCTGCATCCAAGCACGCTTCGCGACCGCATGAAAAAGCTCAGGATTAAACGCTCAGCCAAAATCCCGTGATATTCCGTGGGTAGTGCTTTCCCGGACACTTTACCCACGAAATACCGTGGCTAAAAAATCACATATTTCATTCTAAATATCTGGTAATCAATTAGGTACAAGTTTGGCATTGATGTTGTACGCGCTGAATCTAAAAAGATCAAAAATTCAAACGTCTATAACAACTCAATGATATACCAGGATTACAATCAAAATGGGCTACTCCAATCTCCGGAAAAAATCTCTGGTAAAAAAATCATAAGGGTACTGTATTTGGAGGATAACCCTAGCGATGTTGATCTTCTGGAGATCAAATTATCACAAATTGGAGACTATGAAATCACCGCAATTGATAATAAGAAGGATCTTGTCCGGCACCTGAAGGATGACTACGATATCCTGATCTGTGACTTTAAACTGAATGGATTTACAGGCAGGGATGCCATCCTCATGGCAAAGGAAATAACTCCCGACCTCCCTGCGATCATCGTGTCTGGCACAGTAGGGGAAGAAGAGGCAGTAAGCCTGCTTCATACCGGCGCACTGGATTTTGTACTGAAGAGTAACCTTGACAGGGTGAGCCTTGCCATAGAGCGTGCGATGGAGATCGTCAAAAATCGCCAGAATGCCGAGCATTACCTGAAAGAGCTGGAGAATAAAAATGCATTGCTCAATTCAATCCTGGACGGATTGGATGACATCATGTTTTTCAAGGATACCAAAGGAAAATACCTGCGTGTCAACAATGCTTTTTCAGCGATGTTTGGCATTTCCGAGTCGAATGTCATTGGCAAAGCAGATGCTGAAATTTTTAATGAGGAGATTGTAGAGCATGCCGAACCAACTGATGAGCAGGTCCTGGCATATGCTAAATCGACCCGGTTTTTAACGGATTTTACACAGAATGACGGTAAGCGCATCGTCATGGAGACGGTAAAAACTCCTATCGTAAGTAATAATAAAGTATTGGGGCTGGTAGGTATCAGCAGGGATGTGACCGAAAAACGACTCCTTGAGGAACGGTTGAGAAGGAACCAGCTCACGCTGAGTCAGGCGGAAGAGATGGTCAAGGCCGGAAGCTTTGAATTCAACGTCGACCTCGAGATCCTCATATGTACCCCCAACCTGATCCGGATGTTTGGGATGGACAGCCAGTATAATCAGATCTCCCTCAATAAGCTTTATAAAATGGTCTATGAAGTAGACCGGCCCTTGTTTTCGCAGCAATTTGATCATGCCATTGAAAATAAAGAGGATCTGGATTTTGTCTGCAGAATGAAGATTGGTAATGAATTAAAATATTTAAAGACACATCTGCGGCCGGATCGGACCGGGGAAAACAACCTGTTTTATGGTACAATCGCTGATATCACCAGGGAGCGGAAGCAGGAAGATACCATCAATTCCATCCAGGAGGTTGAGAGAAAGAACATTTCCCGCGAATTGCATGATGGCATCGGTTCGAAAATGTCTGCAGCTGCGATGTTCCTAGATCAGGCAAAGTCCAAATACCAGGATGATCTGATCTCCAAGACCTACGAGATCGTCAGGGAATCTGTAGAGGATGTTCGGGTCTTATCCAGAAACCTCTCAGTAAAAATGGTGGAGGAAAATGGGCTTGGAAGTTCGGTTGAAGATCTGCTGGACCGCATTCCGGATAAGATCACCAGGGAGGTCAGGATCAGTATCGATGAAGAAAGCATAAGCGCATTTGTAGCTTCTCAGATCTACCGGGTCCTCCAGGAAGTGATCAACAACATGCTGAAGTATGCAAAAGCATCTTCCTTCAGGCTGTCTTTAATTCAGGATAACTCCATTCTGACGCTGCAAATTGAGGATGATGGAGTGGGATGTGATGAAAGAACCTGGAAAAAGGGTAATGGTATCAAGAACGTAATTCACCGGGTAAGAAGATGCCATGGGATCGTAAGATTAAGTACTGAAAGGGGAAAAGGTTGCAAATATGAGATAAAACTACCTGTCAAATAAGTCCGGTATGAACCTACCTTTTAAGACGATATTTCTGATAAGTTTCCTGCTGCTGATGGTGGTTCAGTCTGTGGCATCATGTGCCCATAAGGAGAGTGATACCGGGAGGAGCACGCAATCATGCCTGTCTGTTTGCTGTGCTTCCACAGGTCAGCCAGCTGAAAATCCCACACTCAGATCCTATTTCGGTGATTTGTTTGATCCGGATCACAGGCCGGCGAAGTGGGCCAGCGGGCAGTGGTCTTCATTTGAAGGATGGTTTTTTATTCTTTCGGATTTCGTCATCTTCCTTTCTTATATGATCATCCCATTAATCCTGATGTGGTATTTCAGAGAGAAAGCGCTGCCGGGAGGGATGCGAAAGATGCTGATCTTTTTCTTATGCTTTATCGTTTTGTGCGGACTTACTCACCTGGTCGACATGATCCTTTTCTGGGTGCCGGTTTACCGGCTGAGTGGGATGGTCAAAGCCATGGCCGGAGTATTTTCATTGCTTGCCATAGTAGCCTTTGTTTATATCACCCCGGTTTTTTTAAAATATAAATCTCCGGGAGAAGTAGCTGCTGATAAAAAGGAAATGGAAAAGATCAATGAAGCACTCAAAAAAAGGGTGGCTATCAGAAATTTCGCCATAGAGAGTGACAGGAAAAAATATGAAATACAGGCCAGTAAGCTAAAATTAGCATTGGGTGTCGGGAAAATAGGTATCTGGGATTGGGACCTTAAATCAAACTACCTGGTATGGGACAAAAACATGTTCCTGCTTTTTGACTATGATGAGAAAGAATTTAAAAACTCATATGAAGATTTTGCAAGCCGGGTGCACCCCGAAGATATCGAAAGAGTCGCAAAGGAGATCAATGATTGTATCTCTCAGAAAATTGACTTTGTATCAGAGTTCAGGCTGGTATTAAGAGATGGAACCATAAAATATGTGGGAGCTATGGGCACGTTTATTTATGATGATGAGGGTAAGGCCTGGAAGATGATCGGGTCAAACCAGGACATAACCTCGATTAAAATGGCGGAGATATCGCTTTGGGAGACGAATCAGGCACTGGAGCTAAAAGTGAAACAAAGGACCAGGGAGCTGGAGGATAAAATACAGGAACTGCAGGAAGCCAATGACGACCTCAAATCCTTTAGCTATTCCGTATCTCATGATCTTCGAGCGCCTCTGCGCGCTTTGAGCGGATTCTCAGATGCCTTGTATGAAAAATATCGTGACCAGCTTGGAGAGAAAGGAAATCGGTGGGTACATTTTATCAAGCGGAATGCTGACCGGATGGATGAGCTTATTGAAGACATCCTTACGCTTTCGCGGGTGACTCAGCGGCCACTGAGGAAACAGGATGTGGATATGAGACGGCTCATTGATGAGGTCTTCGAGGAAAATAAGGCTGTATATCCGGGTATTTCTGTCAGACTGGATATCGCGGACATAAAAAACAGTATCGGGGATGAGGGCATGATCAAGCAGCTCTGGCACAACCTGATATCCAATGCCATCAAATATTCATCAAAGAATGAACTGGCTGAAATTCGGATCAGCTGTTCCGAATCGGACAACAAAGTGGTATACGCTATTCGTGATAATGGTGTAGGGTTTGAAGAGGGGTACAAGGACAAATTATTTCTCCTATTTCAACGATTACACCCTGAAAATGAATTTGAAGGCACAGGGATCGGTCTGACCATTGCCAAGAAGATCGTGATCAAACATGGGGGTGAGATCTGGGCCGAGAGCCAACCCAATCAGGGAGCGACCTTTTATTTTTCATTACCTAAAGTGAATCATTCAAATGGAATTGAAATCGGACAAAACTGAAATCCTGCTGGTTGAAGATCGGGAAGAGGGTGGCGAACTTGCATTGATGGGCCTGGAAGGGTTGACCAGGTGTGTAAAATGGATCAGGGATGGCGAGGAAGCCCTGGATTTTCTTTTCAGCAGGGGTAAATATCTCATGAAGATGGACCTTGACCAGCCAAAACTTATATTGCTGGATATAAAGTTGCATAAGATCAGTGGTCTGGAGGTATTGAAACAGGTGAAAAGCAACCCCGTCACACGCAGGATCCCGGTTACCATGCTCACCACATCGACCGATGAGCGGGATATGTTAGAGGCTTACAATCTTGGGGTGAACAGTTACATCACAAAACCGGTCAATTTTACCCAGTTTGAATCAACCGTAAAATATGTTGGTAAATACTGGCTTGAAATAAATAAAGCCCATAACACCTTATAAAGAGACTAAGCAACAAAAGATCATAATGAAATTATACATATCACAAAATCCGTTACGAAAATGAAATCGATACTATTAATTGATGATCATCAGCTCATTAGAGATGCGATCAAGTTTTACTTTGACAAGGACCCTGAATTTCAGGTAAAAGGAGAAGCAAGCAATGGGTATGAAGCCCTCCAGCTCCTGGTGGAGAATACCTATGACATAGTCATTTCTGATATCAACATGCCGATGATGGATGGTTTGGAGCTGATGGAAAAGATCAGGTCAAACTATCCTGAACAGAAGGTAATCGTGCTTTCCATGCACGGGGACGGCAGTGCTATCAATAAGATGATCAGCCTCGGCGCCCAGGGCTACATTCTCAAGAATGCCGCCAAGTCCGAACTAAAGGAGGCACTGATCAAAATCCTTGGGGGTGAAAACTATTTTTCCAAAGAAGTGTACGATGCCATCATCAATAGGATAGCCCGGAAGCCAACACAAAGACTTACTGTAGAAACTGA
The DNA here is from genome assembly GCA_965243485.1 of Cyclobacteriaceae bacterium. Classification (GTDB taxonomy): domain Bacteria; phylum Bacteroidota; class Bacteroidia; order Cytophagales; family Cyclobacteriaceae; genus UBA7330. Next base: position 2,338,912 of record CBDEVP010000001.1, read on the forward strand.
GCTGAGCAGCCGGGAGAAAGAGGTGCTGAGCCTCATTGTGGACGAATATTCCAACAAGGAAATTGCGGATAAGTTATTTATCAGCATTCGAACCGTGGAAACCCATAAAAGGAATCTGCTCGAAAAGACCGGATGCAAAAATATCGCCGGACTGGTGGTCTATGCCATGGAGAGGGATCTCTTTGCTGAGAAGAAAGCCAGCTAATCAACCCAGCAAGCTATGAGCAGTTTTAATCGATTTTAAGGTTTACTTCTTTCCTTAAGATCGAATTTTTGAAGGAAATCTTCAGGATTGTCTGATGATTGATTGTGAATAAGACAACCCGGAATCGAGAAGATCAGTACGATGGAGGAGTGTCTTCTATTTTTTCATGTTCCACAGTTCATGTATGAAAACAGGTCGTCCCTCCGGGGCTTGTCTGTAGCAAGTTTTTATCTGTAGTGGTTTGAATTTACTGTGTCTGCAAAGATCAAGGTAATTGATTTTATGAGCCCAGGCAGAGTCCCATAGGGACAGTCTGCCATAGATATATGATTATTTCAAACGGATTAGCTCCTTAGGAGCTTTTTGAACAGGTGAAATAAAAACCATCCTGCCAGTGAAGTTTGCCATATTTTATGCAAACCGTCCGCTTTTCCGGGACTTATTCTTTAGCTGGATCTATTCAAGTTGGACCCATTTACGCATCTGTAAAATCTGGGGTACATGTGTTTCTGAGCCCAGGCAGAGTCCCGTAGGGAGACCTGCCTGTAGCGATATTTAAGATCAAGAAGTTTAGCTCCGTAGGAGCGGTCTGTATCCTTCTGTTTGTTTTTTTGAATGGGAAATTCCCAAAAACTGTCAGTGAAAATTCGCCAGATATCGGTTTTTTCTCAGTGAGATAGGTTTTTGTAACATTGATCACACTTGATGAGCCACAAAATTTTAAACTTTGCAATCTGAATTATCATTATAGAATAAACATCAATTATGGATCTGAAGGAGTTTGAATTATCAGTCATCAGGAAAAGCCATGAATTGCCGGTACTTGTGGATTTCTGGGCGCCGTGGTGTGGCCCGTGTCAGGTCATCGGGCCAGTGTTGGAAGAATTGTCTGCAGAGGCGCAGGGAAGGTGGCAGTTGGTGAAGGTGAATGTGGATGAAAGTCAGGAGCTGGCTGCAAAATACGGGATCAGGGGGATCCCTAACATGAAGTTGTTCATCGATGGCACGGTGGCAGCCGAGCAATCCGGAGCACTTCCAAAATACCAGATGGAAAAGTGGCTCAATGATCAGATCCCCGATCCCCGATCCTCAGAGTTGACTGCCCTGCTTCAACGGGTGGAAAAGAGTGAAAAGGATGCAATCGATGAGCTCGTAACATTTGTTGAGAAGAATCCTGATTTTGATGAAGCTAAAGTCTATCTGGCTGAGCAGCTCGTTTTTAAGGATCCGGAGCAGGCCAAAAAACTTTCAGAAGAGGTTTCCGATAAAGCCGGTTATCTGGATCGGCTATCCGGTATTAATGATCTTTCAGAACTGATCTCCTCAAATTTTGAAGAGCATGGGGCAGTCAGCGAAAAACTAACTCTGGTGCAGCGGTCTTTGAAGAAAGGAGAAATGGAAAAAGCCATCGAAGAGCTGATCGAAACGGTCAGGATCAATAAGTCATTTGCCCGGGAGCTTCCAAGAAGAAGTGTAATTGCACTTTTTAATATCCTCGGCCCATCGCATGAGCTCACCAGGAGTCACCGGCGGAAGTTTGATATGGCCCTTTATTGAATAATTTCAGAGGTTTTTAATCTGAATCCTTTATTTTGGTTTGAAGGATGTTTGTCACTTTCCTGCCCAAAAGGATCAGTAGCAACACCCAGGGGAATCCATGCATGATCAGGTCGAAATAATCGATCCCTGTCATCCCGTGGGCACCGCCCCACACCCACTTTAGTTTTCCCCAGATGTGAGGTTCAGGGTAGAACGGAGCCAGGCCGAGCGTAAGACTTAGCACCAGGGCCATTTTGATGTTTGATTTGTTGTCGTTTAAATCCATAAGAATTTTGATGTATAAAATCTTGAGGGAAATCCTCTACCCCGGGGAATCCAAGTTTGATGTCTTTTCCTTCAGAGGGGATGTAATCAGTTCTGAAGATGTAATCCCAAAGGCTTAAGGTTAGTCCGAAATTCACCCCATAGGCCTTATTTTCGGGCATATCGTAAGCATGATGCCAGATGTGCATCTGAGGGTTATTGAAAATATATTTTAGTGGCCCCAGGTTTAGTTTGATGTTTGAGTGATTAAAGTGCCCGACTGCCAGGGTGAAAATGTGAATCATGAAAAAATCTCTTAGGCCAATGCCTATCAAAGCCAGGGGAATGTATTCAATGCTTCGATAGACCACATTCTCCATCCAGTGGTATCTCAGGTGAGCCGCGAAGCCCATTTGCTCTACGGAGTGATGGACTTTATGAAACTCCCACAGAGCCGGGACCCGGTGTAGCAGCCGGTGCGTCCACCATTGAACAAAATCCCGGACAATAAAACCGATAAGCAGGTGCGCCCAGGCAGGCCAGCGCATCACTTCAAAGGCCAAAAGGTTACTTATTCCGATCGATGCCAGCAGATCATTGAAGAAATGGACCACAACATTGGAGGCTGCGTTGTAAATGATCAGGGAGAAGAGGAAGAAATTGAAAAACATGTAAAAGAAGTCCAGCCAGAAGTCCTTCCTGAGGGCTAAGCCCTGATCAATATGGGCCCTGGCACTACCATTTCGCTTATTGTTATCTCCAACAAATATTGAATTCAATTTAGACTGCCCTTTTCTCCACGGCTTCACGATTTCCAGAATAAAGAAGAAAGCCGAGATACCGATCAGCCAGTAGAAATAGCTGTGCCAGGATGGATTGGTGATCTCCTGCCACAGGTAGCTGGCGTATCCTGAGTAGCTTCCAACGATGATGCTGCGGATTTCTTCCATAAATTCTTTTTCGAACTTACGGCTGGAAACCCGGGAACGGCGTAACAATTGTTACAGTGGGGGAAATGAACTCGTCTTAGCGTGAAATGAAACTTATATCCAAGAGGCATCGTTTCTCCATTACTACTTATTTTTGCTGATCTGGGGCCGACCGGAATCGACAGGAAGTGTAGATGATATGCTTGCATGCCAGGTGATGAGTGTACACCTGTGATCAATTCGCTCAAACTATAATTGGCGAATCTAATTACGCCATGGCAGCCTAATCTCGAAGTACAGTAGAGATTAATTAGTTCTGACCCCATCGGTCAGACCTGCCACATCCCACCATGCCTCAGTCCTGAGGGCAGGATTTTGGGGTGTCGACTTTCAGGGCTAGCACTGGCGAGGCTACTAAGTCAGTGCGAAATTACAGTGGCTGGCAGGTTAAGTAGGCAGTTATTCGCCGGCTTGCCTGTGAGAATAAAAGGATAACTAAGCATGTAGAGGGTATATGATTTCCTTCTCTGGACGAGGGTTCGAATCCCTCCGGCTCCACCTTTGCTCGCCGAAGTTCCCGGTAGGGAACGAAGGCGAGCTTTTTATTTATCAAACTCCCACATTTTATCGATCTTTAATGAGCTTCGGTGGAGAAACTCCACCAGATCTACTTTCAAGCATTATTTATCCACTTTCTAACAAATCAATCTTTTTGATTTAAATACCATTATATTTAAAATATGTGGTACGTATATATTCTCCATAGCTCTGATAACACCTATTATACCGGGTGTACTAATGATCTGGATGATCGATTGAGAAGACATAAAAAAGGCCAAATTTCTTATACTTCCACCAGGCTACCTTTTGAACTCGTAAGCTTTACCGCCTTCCCTGATAGATACAAAGCTTATTTTTTTGAGAAGTATTTAAAATCGGGTTCTGGAAGAGCTTTTGCAAAGCGTCACTTTCTCTAATTGTCCATTTTGATTTTGACTTTTGGTTAGGTGGGATCATTTAAAATAATCCCTCCGGTCCACAACAAAGCTCGCCGAATGGCGAGCTTTTTGCATTCATTTGTGCTGATTACCCATTCCATCGTTGCCTTATTCTAGATTTTTTTACGGAGAATCATGCAGATGATTCATCTTAATAGACAATTAAATCAAATCTATTAACTAACTGGTAATCAAGTCATTTATAAACAAATAGATTAGACACTACCTTATGATTCATAAATTATACATATGCATTCGATTAAAAATATAAATAAAAATATATGAATATGTTTCCTCAGATTTGCGTGAAAATAACAAAAACTATCATGCACACTAACGAAACAAAAACAAGCAAAACAGTTCAGGACCTGATCAAAGGAGACTTCAATGCCGAAGAAGCCGAAGAGATCATCAACCACATGATCCTGAAAAAGATCAACTTCCATGAATGTAAAAATTTCAGCAATGAGATACGCTTTGGAGAAAAGAATGAAAAGTCGGTCCTGCGGATCAAGGAATTGAGGGATTCCGCTACAGTATTACAAGAACTTATTGATGAGGCAAAAGCTACGAATAAGACGTTGCGCGTCTCTTCAATGATATCTGTGGAATTGCTCTAATCATATACTATCAAACATGCAGAATTATTTCCTATTCTTCGCTTTACTATCAATATTCTCTTTATTTCTCACCGCCAGTCTTTCTAGATTCAATATTGAGATTGGCAGGATCAAAGGCATCGTGCAAATCGTGTCAGCTATTAATGTAGTTGGAGCGGTCCTTTCGGGCATGCTATTGATCTTAAATGGTCCTGTTGAGACTGGTCTGATCGGGATATCAGGACTTGGGTTCAGTTTGCGACTGGATGCAGTGAGTGCGATCATGTTTCTGATGATCGCGCTACTCAGCGTGGTCATTCTCAAGTTCAGCATCAATTATCTTGATGGTGATCAAAGACAGGCTGCATTTCTCGGCAGGTTGGCTGCTGCGCTGGGTTCAGTAGAATTACTGGTCCTTTCAGGAAACCTGGGAATACTATTGCTGGCATGGATCATCACCAGTCTATCACTGTCAAGACTATTGGTTTTCTACAGGGAAAGACCCGGTGCCATTGTTGCGGCAAAGAAGAAATTTATTGTCGCCCGATTGAGTGATTTCTCTTTGCTGCTTGCTGTATTATTCATCTATAACCAGTTTGGCACAGGGGATCTGGGTGTGATTTTTGGTGCCATTGCAAATCTTTCCGCCATTCCGTCAAGCCTGGAAATAGCCTGTGTCTTTCTCGCTTTAGCAGCAATCTTCAAATCAGCTCAGTTTCCCACGCACGGATGGCTTATCGAGGTGATGGAAACCCCCACGCCTGTTTCAGCACTCTTGCATGCAGGCCTGATCAACGCAGGGCCATTCCTGATCGTTAGGTTTGCTTACCTGTTTGAAACGGTAAGCTATGCATCCGTCTTGCTGATGGTCATCGGGGCCATTACCGCAATTTTTGGATCATTGGTCTTTCTCACGCAAACATCCATCAAGACAACCCTCGCCTATTCAAGTGTGGCACATATGGGATTTAGTCTGATGATGTGTGGATTTGGTGCCTATCCGGCGGCCATGCTTCATCTTGTGGCTCACTCCTTTTACAAGGCGCATTCCTTCCTTTCTTCAGGCAGTGTAATAGATTCTCTGCGAGCTTCCAAAGGTTTCAAATTGATCAGGGAAGGAAACCCCCTGAAAATCCTTCTTGGCATCTTCATGGCCTTGATTTTTTATGTTGGGATCTATCGACTCATGGATTTTGACTTAACCCGGGATTTTCACCTGATATTTATCAGTGGTATCATTGTCCTCGGCCTGGTTCAATTGCTGACATCAGCGGTGGACAGCGCCTTCAATAGTTTGATCATTTTACGGACAGTGATGGCGGCCCTATATGTCACCGGCTCATTTATCCTGTTCGAAAATGCATTTAGCCATTTGATGATTGGCAGCATCCCTGATTTGGTGCAATTCAGTATCGGTGAGATCACGGCAGCAACATTCATATTTGCTGCATTTGCCCTGATCGTGCTTGCGCAGGTAAGTGCCCCGATGTGGGCTAAAAGTCCGGCATATGCAGCCCTGGCGATCCACCTGAAAAACGGACTCTACATCAATACACTTTTTGACAGAATGATTGGTGCCCTCAAAATTTCTGTGCCAGTCATCAACTTGAGTGAAGCTGAGCAGTTTGAGAAGAAAGAACTGAATCCGGAGTTGGTACCCATGTATGAAAAACAGTAATCCGCCTAAAGAAAACTATCATGAATATTATTGATCAGAAAGTAATGAAATCAAACCAGGCTCTTCATGCTGTAATGAAAAGAGCATGTGAAAAAATAGCCCCACTCTATCCTCTGGAAAATTTCGTCGCCGTGAATCCTTTTATGGGATATACCTCGAGTGATTTTGCTCATACGGCTTCAGAACTGGACGATGTGGCCGGAATCCGCATGACCATGCCTTCGGACTATTATCTGAAAAAGCTGGATGAAGGCAAAATTACCAGGGAGGATCTTGAAGCAGCTTTAAAGGAGTATGGGTTGACCCAAAGTATCGATCATTTCCTTGAGCAGCTTGAAACACAGGATGACGAAGAACAACGATCACAGAATCCAATTGCTATTGTGGACTTTGCATCAGGGGTAAGTGAGAAGGATTGGAACCGGTTCATGGTGACAAGGGTTGCCAGCTGGATAGCATCCTACTATGACAAAGGCCAGGCTTACTGGAAAGCTTCATTTCCCGACCAGAGTCTTTTTAAATCATGGAAAAGCGAAGGTGCTGTTGATCGGACACCAGATTTCAATGGACTTAAGCAATTTAGAAAGCTCGTTGCCAGCTTGCCGGATGATCCGGATGCTGCGGTAACCAATGCATTGAAAATGCTTGAAGTATCAAAGAAAGCAGACCTGTCTGTTTATTTCAACAGGTTGCTGAGGATCATGGGAGGATGGTCTTCCTATCTTTCCTATTTGGACTGGGAAGAGAAGCTTGAGGGAAAACAAGGCGGACATTTGGTTGAGTTCCTGTCTGTCCTTATTTGCTGGGAAGCCTGCTTCTTAAAGAGTCTTGAGGAGGACGAAGTGGAAAACAGATGGAAATCCAACCTGAACTTACTGTCGGCAGGGTCGCAGACCCCGATCAATGACCAGTTGATTTCTTTAGTCGTTCTTCAGGATGCCTTCGACAAGGCATTACAGCGCGACATGATCAGAAAATTCAAAGAGAAAGGTTATTCCTGCCAATCAACTGATATCAAAGCACAGGCCATTTTTTGTATTGATGTACGTTCGGAGGTGTTTAGAAGAAACCTGGAAAGTGTAAATCCACAGATTGAGACCCTGGGATTTGCAGGCTTTTTCGGATTTCCGGTAAATATCGTTCAACTTGGGAAAAAGCACACTGAAGCGCAATATCCGGCCTTAATTAAACCCCGAATCACAGTCAGAGAGACCTTGAAGGACGGGGAGGATGCTTCTCAAACAGGTGTGATCCGGGAATCTAATGCGATCATTGAAAAGATCTGGAGTTCATTTAAGTCCGGGGCATTGACGTGCTTTGGATTTGTCAGTCCACTGGGTCTTTCATATCTACCAAAGATGCTTGGAAACACATTTGGCTGGTCTGTTCCTACTGAAAACCCTTCCAAGTCAGGACTTTCTGAGAGACACTGGCAAAAGCGATCGATCGATCTCAGTCCGGCGACCTGGGCTGGTCAGTCCATCGGAATACCGCTGGATCAGCAGATCGAGCTCGCCGGCAATGCACTAACCGCCATGTCAATGACTGACAACTTCGCCGAGTTTATACTGTTTGTCGGGCATGGTTCCTCAAGCGTGAATAATCCCTATGCCACAGGACTCGACTGTGGTGCTTGTGGGGGCCATTCCGGTGAGGCAAACGCCAAGGTAGCTGCCGCGATCCTGAATGATGGGCAGGTCCGAGAGGGATTGAAAGCAAAAGGGATTGAAATACCGCAGAATACCACATTCCTGGCCTGTCTCCATGACACGACTACGGATGAAATTACCCTTTACAACAAGTATGAAGTGCCAGTGGATAAACAGCAGCATCTTACTGAGATCATTGGTTCTTTGGCTGACGCCGGGCAACTGACGCGCGCTGAGCGATCCTTGAAGATGACTTTAAATCCTAAAGGAGACATTCATCAGCAAATCCGGGAGCAAGGCACCGACTGGTCTCAGGTAAGACCGGAATGGGGGCTCGCCGGATGTTCCTCATTTATCATTGGTCAGCGGTCACATACATCCAATATCAATTTGGAAGGCAGGTCTTTCCTGCATGATTATGATTGGAAGAAGGACAGAGAGTTCAATGTCTTGGAGACAATTATGACGGCCCCAATGGTTGTTACAAGTTGGATCAACTTACAATATTACGCTTCTTCAGTTGATAACAGAAACCTGGGATCGGGCAACAAAACTCTGCACAATGTGACTTCAGGGATCGGTGTGATTGAGGGGGCTGCGGGAGATTTGAAGACTGGTCTTCCCTGGCAGTCGGTACACAATGGCACTGAATATCAGCATGAGCCCAATCGGTTGACTGTGGTCATTGAAGCTCCAACAGAGGCCATTAATACTATCCTTAAAAAGCATCAATCAATTGCTGACCTGTTTGACAATAAATGGATATACCTGATGGCGCTGGATGATGAGGGAAAGATCAGTCAAAGATATAAACAAGACCTGGTTTGGGAGTATGTAGATTAAGCAAATAGATCAGATGATATAAGCAGGAAGAATTAAGGTAATTTCAGCTGAACTTCTTCCTGCTTTTCAATTTTTATACCGGGTATGTATTTTAGGAAAATATCCGTAAGATAGATCGGAAAATATTTACCTGGTCGTCTGAATATAAATGTTGAATTTCTAAGTAGCTTCATCCCAAAATACATATTTATGAATAAGGTGATAGCTGCTTTATCCTGCATTTTGATGTTTGGCGGTTGTTGCAATGAGGATTTCATTATTCCTGAAGAGGAAACCGGAAATCCCCTTGATCTTAGGGTAAATGCCCTGGATGTCACCAGCCTTTTGATGTCGACCAAAGTTGTTCTACCCCAAACCCGATCTATACCACCGTAGGATCTACCCCGGACGGAGGCCTTGGATTTTGCTGGCAGGATCAGAGAAACGCCGGGGACGTGTGGTTCAAGTTCACGGCCCAGCCACCCTTCGGATATGTTTCCATTTGGATCATGATTGAAGGCCCTGAGGGAACTCAGCAGTTTTCTCAATTGATATTATGGGATATCGATGGAGTGACCGAATTAGGATGCGACGGATTCGACGAGGAAGTAAATGACCTGTATCTCTTCTATGGTGATCTTGTGATCGGGGAGGTTTATTACTTCTCTGTCTCGGTTCCGGAAGATGCCTATAAAGGCACATTTACCATGTGTGTCACTACGAGCGATTGAAGGGAAAAATTCAGTTGAAATCAAATCGATACCCCACGGATAATTGAAGGAAGCGATTTTTGGTTGGGGCTACCCCTTCAAAATCACTGATATCTGCCAGGCCGAGATAATAACTGGCACCGAAGATGATGCCCTTCTCGGTTTCATAGTCAATGCCAGCATTTAATCCGAAGTCAGTCTTATTATAAGCTTTGGTATAGTGCTGCTCCTCAAATTTTTCCCTGGTTACCGGATGGTATTCAGACTTTGCGCACATCAAAAAGCCAAACTGTGGACCTAGCGAGATATGCAGCGAGGGTGTCGCATCGTAGGTTACCAGAAAAGGAATGGAAAAATATCGCGTGTCAAAGTCCAGCTCCTCTCCGTTTACATTCACAAATGCTCTGTTGTTGATCAGGGTAAATTCAGTTTGGATGCCGGTAAAGGCTGGCTTGAATCTGACAAAGGCACCTACATGATATCCGGGACCGGATGAATATTCAGTCATTTCATCATCGACCGAGAGGTTTGAATAGCTAAATCCAGCTTTTATTCCTGCCGACCATGGGGCCTGAGCAGATGCAAAATAAGAAAAGACCAGCATTGTGGCCAAGGCGTAAATTGTCTTCATTGAACTTTACAAATCGGACAAAATGTACGAAGTAAATATGGAATTTTGGTGAGCCCATATCACAATTATTTTAAAACGAAGCGATGTGCCAGGTTTCGGAAGATGAAGATCAGCTAATCAAAGATCATCCCTGGTATTTACATTTTTCAAAGCTTCATTATCATCGACAGCAATCGATTTGACTTTGGACTTTTCTAAAATCCCGAGTAGACTGTAAGCTCCCTGTTCCACCAATTCCGACACATATTTAAATGAGGAAAGATTATAGATCGTACAGGTGGTTTCTTTGAAATCAGTTCCCTGTTTGTGATAAGTGACCACATCGTGGTCAGGGTGATTGTTTTCAATCAACTGGCGAATGGTATTTTCAGTCAGGTTGATCAAATCACAGGCAATCAATAATATTGGAGTTTTCGGATCCTTCTGAATAGCGGAGATCAGGCCGCCGATTGGGCCGATACCTTCGTGCTGATCAATGATTTTATGGTAATTATCCGGGATTTTAGCATCCTGATCTTTATTACAGGACAGGTGTGGTTTGATATCCGGGCGTGAAAGCATTTCATACAGGTGAACGTACTGGGGCTGATCATGAACCTTCAGTTGATACTTATCCGTACCCATTCGTTCACTTTTTCCTCCGATTAAGATGACGGCATTCAGCATTAAACCTCTATTTTGAAACAACTTAAACTATCCTTTAATTTAAGTCAGGTATATTACTTTTATCCCTTAACCTTTAATTAATTACTCTAATATCCTGTATGAAAAAGGTGCTTTTGTTATCCCTTATTTTTATTTCGATACAGTCTCTGGCACAGCCAACAGACCTTTTCCTCTTTTTCGGACAGTCAAACATGGCCGGCCGGGCTGATATTGGAGCCGATACCCTGGTTATGGATTATGTCATGATTCTTAACAGTGATGGTGAATTCATTCCGGCCAAAAATCCTCTCAACATCTACAGCACCATCAGAAAAGATGATAACTCCATGCAAAGGCTGGGACCGGCTTATTCTTTTTCTAATGCGGTTGCTGATTATTTGGATAACACCATCAGGATCATCGTGCAGGCAAGAGGCGGAACAGCCATAGAAAAATTCATGAAGGGGAGTGACTGGGCCTATTATGAAAGTATTGTCAACCGGACCAGGAATGCTTTGGCTAAATACCCGGATTCCAGGCTGCGCGCTATCATTTTCCACCAGGGAGAAAGCAATTCCGGAAGTCCGGCAGGTTACATCGAAAAACTCTCACAGGTCTTTGCTGATCTGAGAGCGGATTTGGATGTACCCAATGTACCGATCTTTTGTGGTGAGCTGGGACCCTGGAGGGAGAGCTACAAGGAGATGCGTGTACTGATGAAACAGATTCCGGAAGAAATTCCAAATACCTATCTGATCAGTTCCGAAGGGTTGACCAATCGGGATGATGCTCACTTTGATCATGACTCGGCTATTGAGTTTGGGAAAAGGTATGCTGAGAAATGTATTGAGGTGGTGTATAAGTAGCTGTTATCACTAGTCATGGCACTGGTGCCATGACTGCTTCATGGAAGTAGAACTCTCAACCTACATGGTCTCTTTAATTAGTTTCATGTAACTTCTGATCCTACTGTTTTCCTCTTTCATTCAGCGAAGGCTTCTAACCACTGAAAAGCCATAGTCAACCATTCACCGATTCCTGTACGTGAATTGCCCAGGCCCGGTACCTAAATCACACAATTACACATTTACGAATAACACCATTTCAGGAAATTTCGAATCAGATTCTCTTTGGTAAAAAATATAAGTGAAATGATAAATCAACTTTTTAAAAAGAACAAACTGAGATTTCATCTTGTTAGCTGGCTATTTCTGCTTTCACTTGTCACTTTTGGTCAGGGAAGTGTCAGTTTGAGCTTTTCACACGATAACTGTGCTTCTCCTCCGCAGGCGGGAACCTATTCCCCCAGCGGCACGCAAAATGGGAAGGTGCGGTATGTCAAAGATGGAACACATTCTATTTATTGGACAGGAAGCCGATGGGAGATTATCTCCGGTGGAACAGTTACACACTATAATAACACCAATAGCAGTAAGCTACCATGCAGTAACTGGAGTTCGACGTTTGGTTGTTTTTTGCCAAACATAAGCGGTGACTGTGCTTCACCTCCCACCAGTAGCGATATACCAGGTGTAAGTGTAGATGAAGGTGCAGCTGATGTGATTATCAATCTTCAGAACTATTTTAACGATGCCCAGGATGGATCAGCTGGTCTTACCTATACCAAGCGATCCACCGATGGCTCTTTCTTTGCAGCTACCATTAATAGCAGCAATCAACTCATTATTGACTTTGCTGAAACAGGTGCTGGAGAAAGCACAGTTACCATCAGGGCTACAGACTCCGACGGAGCGTATGTTGAAGAATCCTTTACCGTAAAAGCCAGGGTATTTATTGAAGGTTCTGTCCTCATTGATTTTGAAGATCTGGGTTTTTCTCATAACTCAGATTATGGATCAGGGGTATACGTTGAAGGTAATTTTAAGATCTCGTATCCAACAATGAACTGGTATGAGAGCCAGAATGGAGAAGGAGGTACATACGGATTAATGGCCAATGGTGAGGAAAATGCCGGGACGGATATTACCATTGAAACAGTAGATGGCAGTGAAGTTGATTTCATTTCATTTTATACCGGTGATCCATATGGAGATGGGCTTCCGAGTATAAAGGGCTATAAAGACGGTGTTTTGATCGGAACGCAATCTTTTGTTGGTTCTGGTACCGTTACATTGAGTGATGCTACTTTTGATCAGGTTGATAAAATCGTTATTACATCAACAACGTGGGGCTATTGGGAACAAGTCTTTGATAATTTCTGGTATTTACCATTACAATCCAGTTCTGCTCCCACAGTAACTACCGCTTCAGTTTCAACTGTAGGTCAGTCGGATGCTACCCTGGGTGGTATTGTAACGAGTGATGGCGGAGCAGCAGTTACCGAGAGGGGAGTTGTTTACAATACAACCGGCAATCCTACCACCTCCGACACTAAAGTGCAAATTGGCATGGGGACCGGATCATTTTCGCAGAGTATCTCCGGTTTCTCGGAAGCTACGCAGTATTTCGTTCGAGCTTATGCCATCAATAGCGTGGGAACCGGCTATGGAAGCGAAGAGACATTTACTACGTTGAGTGGAGGCTGTGCTCCAACAACGGGCATTACCACATTTGACGGAACAAATGTCAATATTGCTCCCTATGGGACACTCCCAAAAAGTGGTGTGGTGGACTGCTGGGAAATCACTACAACCGGTGGCGGCAGTGGCTCAATAAACCACAACGGCGCCAATAGCCCGTCCAATGTCAATATGTTTGTCGGCTCAGCCTCATCTATAAGTATCAAGAGCCAGGACGGAAGCGAATTTGATCTGGGATCTTTCACTGCCCAATGGTTCAGCTTTGCTGGTAATTACACCATTTCGGCATATAGGGACGGCGGAATGATTGGTTCTACCACTGGGACTGCCAGCTCGACTTACACTCAGGTAGATGTCTCAGCAAACAGTGATTTTGGCAACATCGATGAATTCGTTTTTACCGGGTTTGGAGGCAGCAATGTGACCATCAACCTGGATCAGATTTCCATCGGACCGGCAAATACAACGACAACGCTTGATCCCTATTCATCCCTATACTGGCCGAATAATGAGGGAAAGAAGATTGAAGGCATTTCGGATAGTGGTACAGACCGTCAGGACATACTGAGTGATCCTTCCTTAGATATAATCGCGATTGACGTTGATTTGACAAATGAGAAGGTCTATTGGTTTGATCAGGGAACATACAAAATTCACAGGGCTAACCTGGATGGCACCGGAAGCGAGGTGTTTGTATCTAATCCCGGTTATGCCACAACCATTTTCATAGATCAGAAAAATGGATACCTCTACTGGCCAAACTACGAGGCATCCAAAATAGAACGGATTGGTCTGGATGGCACCGGCAGGCAAGATATCATCATCGCCACAGATCCGATCGGGATTGCTGTCGATGTGAACGGATCCAAAGTGTATTGGTTTGACCAGACAAATTATCAGATCTATCGAGGTAATCTGGATGGATCAGGGTCAGAAGCATTTGTTTCAAACCCCGGCTATGCCACAACGCTTTACTTTGATCAGACGAACGGTTATTTGTACTGGCCAAATAATGAAGCCGGTAAAATCGAACGTATCAAATCAGATGGAACCGGAAGAACGGACGTTATCACCGCAACGGACCCGATTGGAATAACCGTAGATGCGAGTAACTCAAAAGTGTATTGGTTTGATCAGACCAATTATAAAATTTATCGTGGAAACCTGGACGGAACTGGTGCCGAAGTATTCATAGCTGATCCCGGCTATGCCACTACCCTGGTGGTGCCCAGTATGCCACCTGCTGGCAATCTACCTACAGTTTCTACAACTGCCGAGTCTAATATTACAGATATTGGTGCCACTTTAAACGGCGAAGTTACCTCTGATGGCGGAGCTGCTATTTCCGAGCGCGGCTTTGTATATAGCACCATAAGCCCTGTGACGATTGGAGATGGACACTCAACGCAGCTTTCAGATGGAGGCGGAACAGGTATCTTCTCTGAAGAGATTACAGGCCTCAACCCTGGTACTACTTACTATGTGCGGGCTTATGCCACAAATGCAGTGGGCACTGCTTATGGAATTGAAGAAACATTTACAACTTACGAATCGCCACTAGCACTGGTCTACAACACCACCCTTTCTTCCGGCACTGACATACAATTGCCACTGGGTACTTCAGGCTCGGCGAATGTAACCGTGGACTGGGGCGATGGATTGACAGATACATATACTTCGACAGGAATCAAGACCCACACCTATGCATCCGAAGGCACATACACGGTCAAAGTATACGGCAACCTGGATCATTTTGGATATGGGCCTGACTATGTCTCCTCCATCAACAATGATAAATTAACTAACATCACTGACTTTGGAAATTTGGGTATTACAGATTTGTCAGGAGCCGCAAGAGGAGCATCAAATCTCTCCACTGTCCCTACCAGTCTTCCAGCCGATGTGACCGATCTTAGAAATATGTTCAGAGATGCAGGTTCTTTTTCACAAGACCTTAACGGATGGGATGTGAGCAAAGTAGAGAACATGGCCGCAATGTTTTGGGGGGCCAGTAATTTCAATGGGAATATATCTTCCTGGAGCACCGGAGCTGTTACCTCTATGAATTCGATGTTCCTGTCAGCTGGAAGCTTTGATCAGGACATTAGTGGATGGAACACCAGCCAGGTGACGGACATGGGTCAGATGTTTCTGAGTGCATCTTCATTCAGCCAGGATATCGGTGGATGGGATGTGAGCAACGTGAGTAACATGATGAGTATGTTTCTGGGTGTTTCCAATTTTAATTTCGACCTGAGTAACTGGAATACCCAGAATGTAAAATACATGCAAAACATGTTCCTGGCAGCAGGATCATTCAATCAGGATCTAAATAGCTGGAATGTAAGTAACGTAGAGAACATGTCACGGATGTTCGAAAATTCGGCCATCGATCAGAAGTTTGATGGTTGGGATGTGTCCCGGGTTTCTAACATGTCGGACATGTTTAAAAATGAAACCCTGTCAACTGCAAATTATGATGCCACACTTACAGCATGGTCCATGCTTCCCTTACAAAATGGAGTGACCTTCAATGCCGGCAACAGCGAATACAGTCCCGGAACCGCAGAGACTGCGCGTCAGAAAATCATCGATGATTTCGGATGGACCATTATCGATGGAGGATTGAATGTGCCAGCTGTCACCTTGAGCCAAACGGAGACAACGTTTGATGAAAAAGGCGGTACCAATACCGTAACAGTTACCCTTTCGGAAACTTATGGGGAAAATGTGTCAGTCACTTTGGGTATCAAGTCTTCAGGCACGGCCACTCCGGATACGGACTTTACACTCTCCAGCACGACTGTGGAAGTGTTGGCCGGAGAAACCACGGGGAGTGTTACACTTTCTGGGGTAGATGATGCAATAAATGAATCGAATGAGTCGGTCATTGTTGAGATCGTTAGCATAACAAACGGAGTGGAAGATGGCATCCAGGAAGTTTCATCCGTCATCCATGATGACGAGATCACCGAAGCTAATGCGGGTGCTGATCAGGATGTCTGTGGCACCAATGCAGTATTGATAGCCAATGGTCCCGAGGCCGTCGGTGAAACAGGTTCCTGGAGTATAATTTCCGGAGCAGGAGGTACCATCGATTCACCTACAGACATTCCTACAGAATTCAGTGGGATCTCCGGGACTATTTACACACTTCGGTGGACCATTCAGGATGGAGTAGCGGAGGATAGCTTCGATGATGTTACGATCACGTTCTTTGATAATCCTACAGTGGCTGCTGCCGGTCCTGATAAAAACGTGGAAGGAGCGATCTTTACTACTACTCTGGAAGCTAACAGTGCATCCGGTTTTCAGGAAAACGGTACCTGGGCAGAAATCTCAGGGGATGGAAATGGTTCTTTTACAGATGTTAATGATCCGGTTACCACTTTTTCAGGTACACCCGGAGTCAACTACACCCTGAGGTGGTCTATAAGCAATGGCGTATGCCCGGTCTCCAGCGATGATGTAGTTGTCACCTTTATCAATACCGCTGGATTTACCGTGGTTGAAAGTGATGGTGAAAGCCTGGTCCATGAAAGTGGAAGTACAGATCAGTTTACCGTAGTATTGGATGCCAAGCCTGCCAGTGATGTCACGCTTTCAGTGACTTCCGGTGATGAGGGAGAGGTAGTAGCGGATGTAGCAACACTTACATTTACATCCACTGACTGGAATACTCCACAGACAGTCACTCTCAGTGGTGTGGATGATATCCGTGTAGATGGAAATGTTCTCACCAATATCACGGTAAGTGTGGCGGATGACCAAAGCGATGATGCCTATGACGCAGTACCGGATCAAATCATTGAAGTGGCCAATGGAGATGATGATACGGCTGCTCTTACAATAGCAGATGTGAGCGGAAATGAGGATG
The DNA here is from genome assembly GCA_965243485.1 of Cyclobacteriaceae bacterium. Classification (GTDB taxonomy): domain Bacteria; phylum Bacteroidota; class Bacteroidia; order Cytophagales; family Cyclobacteriaceae; genus UBA7330. Next base: position 2,355,998 of record CBDEVP010000001.1, read on the forward strand.
ATGGTGCAATTACGGTCACAGCCACACTGGATAATGCAGTTGATGGTGGGTTTACAATAGACGTCAGTACTACAGACGGAACAGCTGCAGCAGGAACTGATTACACAGCGGTTAGCAATGAAACCCTGACCTTTGCAGGTGCCGCGGGTGAGACTCAGGTGTTTACTATGACACCAACAGTCGATAGTGAAGCTGAAGATGCTGAAACCCTGACTGTCAGCATGAGTAACCTGGGAGGTACAGCTTTAAATGTATCAACCACTGATGAAGCCATGATTACCATTACCAATGATGATCATGCGCCGGTATTTACTTCAGCTGTAGCGGTAGAAGTTTTGGAAAACCTTAAATCGGTTCAAGATGTCGCAGCTACGGATTCAGATTCAGGTGAAACGCTAACCTACAGTGTAAGCGGTGGAGCAGATGAAAGCCGGTTCAGCATAGATGTTGCAACCGGAGCCTTGAGTTTTGTGGATGCACCCGATTATGAAAATGCGGCTGATGCTGATAAGAATAATGTGTACGATGTACAGGTCACTGCCTCCGATGGCACAAACAGTACGGATCAGGTTATCTCAGTAACTGTGAAAGATGTGAACGACAATTCACCTGTCTTTACTTCAACTGATGCGGCAGATGTTGATGAGCACACAACAGCGCTATTGACTGTGACTGCAACAGACGCAGATGCAGGGACGTCCATCAGCTTTAGTCTGACAGGAGGGGATGATCAGTCAAAATTCAGCATCAACTCATCTACTGGTGAACTAATATTTGCAGATGCTCCTGATCACGAAAATGCCACTGATGCAAACGGTGATAACGATTACCTGGTGACGGTAAGGGCAAGTGACGGAACCAATCATACTGATCAAATCATCACCGTATTTGTACAGGATGTCAATGATAACTCACCGGTGATTACTTCTGCCAACTCGGTAAGCATAGATGAAAATAACACAGCAGTTATGATGGTTACTGCCACCGATGCGGATGCAACCAGCATGGTGACTTATGACATCACTGGTGGCCTGGATCAGGGTTTGTTTTCAATCAACAATACTTCGGGTGAATTGACATTTGTCAGCGCACCGGATGCTGAGAATGCTTCAGATTCCGATAAGGACAATGAATACCTGGTGGAGGTCACCGCAACTGACGGATTACATACCGATGTTCAGACAATTACCATCGCAGTGACAGACGTAGACGACAATGCACCGGTTATCTCGGGAACATTTACCGGAGAGGTAGCCGAAGGCTTCGCAGAAGAGGTCGTAACAGTTGATGGGACCATCTCAATTAGTGATGCAGATATCAACGACACCCCGGTATTTACAGCAATTGATGGCGTAGCCGGAGATAATAAGTACGGTACATTTAGCCTGACAGGAACCACGTGGACCTTTACCCTTGATCATGCCGCTGTGGAACAACTGGATGCGATTGATCAGGTGACAGACAGCATTGTTCTATCTGCCTCCGATGGATCGACACAAAAGATCACAATAACGATTACCGGTAAAGACCCTGACAACGACAGAGATGATATCAGCGACTATGTTGATGCCGATGATGACAACGATGGCACACTGGATGTTGATGATGCTTTCCCTTTGGATCCTTCCGAGGATACCGATACCGATGGTGATGGTACGGGCAACAATGCCGATACGGATGATGACAATGACGGTACACTTGACACCGAAGATGCATTCCCGTTAGATCCTTCTGAAGATACGGATACGGATGGAGACGGAACAGGCAATAATGCTGATACCGATGATGACAACGATGGCACAACGGATGTTGATGACGCTTTCCCTTTGGATCCTTCCGAGGATACGGATACCGATGGTGATGGTACCGGCAACAATGCTGATACCGATGACGACAACGATGGCACTTTGGATACTGAAGATGCTTTCCCGTTAGATCCTTCGGAAGACATTGATACTGACGGCGATGGAACAGGCAATAATGCTGACACCGACGATGACAACGATGGTACACCGGATACCGAGGATGCCTTTCCAATCGATCCCCAGGAAGACACGGATACTGACGGTGATGGTATTGGTAACAACGCCGATGACAATGATGACAATGACCCCTTCCCGGATCATGAGGATGAATTTCCTCTGATCCCTAGCGGAACCAGTGATATGGACGGAGACGGAATCCCTGACAGCGATGAAGGACTGACAGACACGGATAACGACGGAATACCAAACTATCTGGATGAGGATTCTGACGATGATGAAATAGCTGACGTTGATGAAGGTGTTGAGGATTGTGATAAAGACGGCATTCCTGATTACCTGGATCCATACAGCTGCCAGGACCTGATGACCAGGAAGATCCTCACAGCCAACAATGACGGATATAATGATCAGTTTGTGATCAAAGGGATTGATAAGTTCCCTGATAATCAAGTGATCATCTATAACCGGTGGGGCGCTGTGGTCTGGGAGATCGAGCATTATGACAACGAAGATCCGGAAAAGTCCTTCATGGGAATATCCAATAAGATCGGAAGTAGCCAGAGACTACCGGGAGGCACCTACTTCTACGTGATTATCCGGGGTGGAGAGAAAACACAAAAAGGATACTTCGTCCTTAATTAATCGAATAAGAATTTAAGAAAACAAAGCAGAAAAAATGAAATAAGCCCCGCCTGAGGCGGGGCGAATTCTCCCGCCCAAAGCGGGATGTCCACTAAAAATCAAGATACACATGAAATCAATAATCATCACAGCAACATTATTACTGGCAAGTTTAGCTGTAAGTGCACAGCAGGAATTGATGATCACCCAGTATATGCATAACGGGTTGTTTATGAACCCGGCCTATGCAGGCGTACACGGTGGTATCAGTGCAAGTGTCCTGCACCGCCAACAATGGGTAGGGGTGGAGGGAGCTCCAAATACGCAATTGTTCAGCATCCACAGTCCCATCAAATACCATAACTATTCTTTGGGCGCTGTTTTGTACCGGGATAAGATCGGAATTGCCTCTCAGCAGGGGGGGTACTTTTCCTATGCTTACCGGATCAGGTTAGGATCAGATCTGCAACTGTCTATGGGTTTACAGACAAACCTGCAGAATTACGCCACAAATTATTCTGAAGGCATGAATCCACTTTATCAATCCGGAGATACTGAAATTCAGGGGAATACAAGCTTGTTCAAAGTGAACTTTGGGGCCGGGTTATTCCTGCATTCAGAGAAATTCTACGTAGGAGTTTCCGTCCCCAGGATATTGCATCAGCAATTGAATGCCAATGATCCGGACAATATTTTTACGGAGTCGGTAAGGCATTACTATGGGACTGCCGGAGTGGTAATACCCGTGGGCAGCCAGCTATATATCAAACCTAATGTCCTGGTGAAGAGTGTTCCCGGTGCACCCGTTCAGTTTGACCTTAACCTGAATACCCTGATAAGTGATGTAATATGGGCTGGTGTTTCTTATAGATCACTGGAGAGTCTGGATGGGCTTTTGGGCATACAGATCAATCCACAATTATTACTGGGATATGCACACGACTTCACCGTGAATGAACTGGGAGCTACTTCTCACGAGATCATGTTGAGTTATGTCATCGAAAGAAAGGATACAAAGATTTTGACACCCAGATATTTCTAAAAAGCAGTAAGTATGAAAACCAAATTACTCATTATTCTATCCATTTTCATTGGGCTGAATTTTTCCTCGAAGGCAGATAATTCAGACAAGAACGAATTTCAAAAAACGATTGAATATGCTGACAGGGCCTTTGAAGCACTGGATTTTTCTGATGCCATCAAATACTACAATGAGGCCCTTAGGATTAAACCTTCCAAGCGTATACACATGAAGCTGGCGGATTGCTATCAAAAGATCCATGAACCGGAAAAGGCGATAACTGAAATCGAGAAGGCCATGCAGATAGAATCCCTGAATAAAGCAGAAATCATGATGTATGGCGAAGTATTGATTGATGCGGGTGAATATGATAAAGCCTATGAGGTATTGAAGGATTATGTGGATGAGTCCTATTGGGTGGAAAAGAAGATGGAAGGGATCAGGGACCTGGATGCTTTTTTCCAATATGAGGAGGGATATCAGGTAAAAACCACCCCCTTCAGTACCGCTGAATCGGAGTTCAGTCCGGCATTTTATGAAGGCGGCCTGGTCATCGTTGCTTCCAGAAATGACAAAAACCCATTCAGTCCAAAATACAATTGGGATGACAGCGGCTATCTGGATTTCTTCTATGTGAATGAGGAAAATGAAGTGAAGAAAATGCATAAAAAGCTAAATACCCAGTATCACGAGGGGCCAGCGGTTTTTTATGACAATGATCAAAAAGTCATATTCACAAGAAACCAGTTTGAAGCAAACAATGGGAGGATCCCCGGAGAAAAAGTCAACCATCTGAAGCTCTTTTACTCAGAGAAGAAAGCCAATGGTAAATGGAAATCTCCGAAAATGCTGCCTTTCAATGTTCCCGGATATTCGTTTGGCCATCCGGCAATCAATGATGAAGGCACCGAACTGTACTTTGCCAGCAATATGGAAGGGGGACTTGGTGGCACAGATCTGTATAAAGTCACCTTTGATGGAAATGAATGGTCAGCCCCGGTTTCATTAGGCAAAGGGATCAATACGGAGAAGGATGAGCAATTCCCATTTTATTATGAAGGAAATCTTTATTTTGCAAGTAATGGAATGCAAGGCCTCGGAGGACTTGATATTTTCAAAGTTGATCTCTCCGGTGATCGAGAGCCGGCAAACCTGGGAGCGCCCTTCAATACCCGTTACGACGATTTTGGTTTGATCCTGTCACCATCAGAAAATAAAGGTTACTTCTCCAGCAACAGGGAGGGTGGATCCGGTAAAGATGATATTTACGAATTCAGCAGGGTTGAACAAGAGATCAATATCAAATTGCTGGATGAAGAAACCGGTGAACCTGTCACAGGAAATATCCGGGTGATGGAAACCGCAGAGAAGAACCTTTTTGGTGAAGTGAAAAATGTAAGCAATTACCAGGTCAGGACCATCAGAGGAGCCAGGCTGATCGTCACCGCCTCAGCAGATGGGTATACCAGTTCAGCAACCACTTTTGATACCAGGTCGGTTCCGATGGATGATACTCAGCCTGAGCTTGAACTAAAACTTAAAGCTCTTGAAACACTCCGTAAATTATATGTGGTCGTGAAGAATGGGGATGTTATCAGTCAGCAATTGTCGATCAATGCAGACGGAAGTTCACCCGAATTGATGACAGATGGTACCAGCGTGGATTTCAATTTTCTGATCAATCAGATCTATTATGATTTTGGTGAGGCGGAAGTTAAGGAAACTTTTTTCCAAAACCTTGATCAACTGGCAGAAGTCCTGCTAATGAATAATGATTTATCAGTCACTCTTGTTGGTTACGCTGACCCTACGGGTGATGAGCAGTACAACTTGAGGCTCTCTGAAAAACGCGCTCAGGCTGCCGGAGATTATCTGGTTATGAAAGGCATTTCATCAGATCGGCTGGTCATAGAAGGAAAAGGAGAGATTGAAGCTACCGGGGATTGCATTGAAGAATGCTTACAGTCTTACCGAAGGACTGAAATAGAAATAGCTATTGAGCATTGAGTGAGGTTGAGGTGATTGAAGAGCTTGTCTTGTGAAAGGCAGGCTTTTTTTATGCCCTTATCGCTACCCTGATAGGAGAAGGATCACCAGTTTGTCGGTTGGATTTTTTTATGCTATTTTTTCGGAATGAGCTATTTATTTGAAGAAAGGGTTAAAGTCTGATACCCTAACCCTTGATCTCATTTACACACTTTATTGGATACTGTCTACTGAAGATTGATTTTTCATTTCTATACCCTCCTGATATAGATTTTACCACTTTTTATTGCCTGGTAGGTACACGAATCCTGTCATTAAAGGTTCCTGCTATCAGATTTTTACATAAATTTCTTGTTGAGAATATTTGTCCCGTTGATTTAGTGGATAATTTGAACCAAACCAAAGACAACCGATCCCGACCTGTTGACCATAACACTTAATGTATTTTGGTTTTATTACCGGTTTTTTAGTGATTAAATACCCATGCAAAAAGAACTAGCTGCCTTAAAGTCGAGTTACAGCGAGCTTATCAATAAGAAGCTTTTCAAAAGTTTCGAGCAGGTAATCAGGGACGAGATAGCCGGATTTGTTGAACTGGACACCAAAATACATGAAGAATATAGCTCGGGAGACTCTTCAAGAAAGGGGTTAATTTCTACGAAGCAATCCATATTAAACCATACGGCAGGATACTGGAGCGAATCAGACCCGGTCACCTTTAGCGAATTTGCGGAGGATTTTCTCAGTAACATGACCTCAGCAATGGAGTGGTTTCCGGAAGTAACTACAGAGGCTCAACTCCCGGAGCGATTTAAGATCAATAAAAGTGACCCGTTCCACCATTCATTTCTGAAAACCTTTAAGATCTTTTTCTGGCAAATTTCCCAGTTACCAAACAGGATTTTGAAGAAAAGAGTTGTCTATTGGAAGCATCAGGTCCCGGTCCAGAATGTTATTCTCAAACACCTCGTTTACCAGGTGTACAGAGACGCTCAGCCACTGTTAATCCCTCATTATTCAGCGTTGATGGAGGCTTACATCAAGCTTTATGCCTGGGAATCTTCACATCAGTTTCCGGGATATGTGGCAGAGGGTATGAACTTCTCGGATGCTTTGACAGACAAAGGATCTCAGAATAGGAAGCTCCTTAAAAAGCAATTGAAAGACTATACTGAAGTGGCATTGGATCAATTGCAGGATGCTCTCGAGCGTGTGGGTACCATTGAATTATCAGCCAAAAAATACCGGCGAAAAAGTATTGAGAGGGAAATTCAAAAATTAGAAGAGAAATGGATAGCGCACGAGAAAGGCTGGAGCAATACGTTTGACGTTTTCCTGGAGTCATGGAGGTCTGAGCTAACCCTGCAAACGTTGGTTTTACAGGCTGGTGAGCACCTGGACCTGTTTCTGGAAGGCCAGTCCGAAAATATCAACAGGTATGTCGGGAAAGAGCTGGATGAAATTGACAATTTTATCAAAGAAGCCCATGACCAGATCGAAGAAGCCGGCGAATCCCTGCCAGGTGTATTGAAGCAATGTATGTACAAGGCTAAAAAAACCCTGGATCAGGAAATTATTCCTGCATTACTGGATAAGATCGGTAATAAAAACATGGTCAACGGAATTGCAAGGCTTGAAGCCTCTGTATTTAATGACCTGGAAGCACTTGCTACCAAACGAAGGATTTCCAAAGAGCCGATCGATTTTCTGAGGCCGCTGCGAGATGATGAGATTACAATCACTTCACCTCAGGACCTGATCAAATTTGAATCCGCTCCCAAACTTGCTGAACGATTCGGCGAAGCCAGGGCAGAACTTGTCAACAGGCTCAATGACATCCTGCATGCAGCGCAGGATACAGATCATATGATTCTTTATGGATTAACAGCATCCTTAGAGGAACATGTTGCCAGCAAGGATGCTTCAGCTGCATCTATAGTGGCCCTGAAGAGCCTGAACCGATCAGCCGCAAGGGTAAATGATATACGGAATTCAATAAAGCAATGCATTGATGAATCGAATGAAGCTATTATTCAGGCCGTAACCGAATACAGTGACGCCTTAAACCGGCTGACTAAAAATGAGAACTATCATGAGTTGAGGCTTCGGGTCATTAAAGCCAAGGCCATCAAGTCTGGCGAGGAATACAAAAATGTGGTTTTTCATTGGCTCAGCCAAACATACAATAATGCAAGAGACGGTGCTCAGGAGCAGTACTTGCGGGCCAGACAATTAATCAGGAGATATACCCGTAAGTTTAATCTAAATGCTGACAATGAAGTAAACATTGAGGTTTCTAATTTTTTGATTGATTCAGTCAATCTGATAGATTCCCTCCCGCTGATCTATCGGAATCTCTATCAAATAAAACCTGTGACCGATCAGGAGCTTTTTGTCGGGAGGGAAAATGAGCTTAACCAGCTTACCGAAGCCTACAGGCAGTGGACTGACAATAAGAAAGGAGCTGTGGCTATCATTGGAGAGAAATGGAGCGGGTTGACTTCCATTGTCAACATGATCCAGGGTGGGGATTACCTGAATTATCATTGTAACAGATTTACAGCAAGGTCTTCGCATAATATCAGGGAAGAACTCTTTACTTTTTTTGAAGGAATTTTGGACAGGAAGTTGAAAGAAGATAGCTCCTGGTCTGAGCTTGCCGAGCTGTTTAACAGCGGCGCAAGAAAAGTTGTGATCATAGAGGACGTTCATTGCGCTTACTTCAGAAAGATCGGGGGATTTGATGTGTTGATGGGCCTCTCTGAGCTCATCCAGAGTACTTCACAGCAGGTTTTTTGGATTGTTACCTGCAATTTGTATGTCTGGCAGTACCTTCAAAGAACGCTCCAGTTTGATGAATTTTTCCGCTACCACATTGAGCTGCAGGCACCTACAGAAAAGGAGATCGAGGAGCTTATCCAGAAGCGAAACCGGATTAGCGGGTACAAACCGCACTTTTTGTATTCGGAGAGTTTTTCCAAATCAAAAAAGTTCATGAAGAGTTCTGAAGAGGAGCAGCAGAAGATCTTAAAGGAAAAGTTTTTTCAGGACCTGATCAGGTATTCATCCAGCAATATCAGCATGGCGCTGATGTTTTATCTGCTTTCCACAAAAGAGATCAAAGGAGACCGGATAGAAATCACTGAATTCAATAAGCCTGATTTTGCTTTTTTGTCTGCCTTGCCGATGGACCGGGTGACCACTTTACACCTCCTGATCCTGCATGACGGACTCACCCTGGAGCAGTATTCGGCACTTGCCCGCATCCCGGGTCAAACAAGCAAGCTATTGTTAGGCAGCATGTTTGAAGACGGCATACTGATCAGGAAGGACGGATCCTACGTGGTAAATCCCCTGATCTACAAGAGTGTGATCTCATTGCTAAAAGCCAAAAATTTACTTTAATGAAGAAGCTCATATTATTCTCTTTTGGCATATTCTCCGCATTTTACGGTTGGGGACAAAGTGCAGACTCCCTGCTCAACAATCCCAGTAAAGACCTGGTAGATGCAGTCTCTCAGGACGCTCCGAAACTCTCAGATCTGTTTTCGGTGTCCAAGATCATATGGGCCATTATCTTCATGATTGCAGGTTATGTGGTCATCAAAGTCGCAACCAGAATACTTGAATTGATTGCCGAGCGGAGTACAACCTACAGGATCACGCTCAAAGGATTTGTACCGGTGGTGAGGATTATTTCCTGGGTCATTCTGCTGTCTATTATCATTGCTGGCATATTCAGTCCTCCGGCAGCCACCCTGCTCGCTTTAAGCGCATCTGTTGGAGTAGCTATTGGTTTTGCTGCCCAGGATATTCTCAAAAATATTTTCGGTGGGATCGTGATCTTGTTTGACAGGCCTTTTGTCCTGGGGGATAAAATTGAAGTGGGTAGTTATTACGGCGAAGTAGTGAATATTGGACTGAGGTCAACCAGTATCGTCACTCCGGACGATTCCCTGGTGTCTATCCCAAACAGTGAGATCATGAATAGTTCGGTATCCAATACCAACGCCGGCGAACCCAACTGTCAGGTGGTAGCTGAGGTTTATCTTCCGCTGAATATTGATACCGTCAGGGTCAGAGCCATCGCCATTCAGGCTGCACAGGTATCAAAACTTGTATACCTTAAGAAACCGATTGTAGTCCTTTTTGCCAGTGAAATCAAGGACCGGAAGGCCTATTTGAAGATGAAGATCAAGGCATATGTGGCGGACATCCGGGCTGAATTTGCCTTTAAAAGCGAAATGACCGAGCTGGTGATCGCTGCCTTATTCGAGGAAGGACTGATCAAAGAATCAGACTTTAGCTAATGGCGGGCCTGAACAGATAATCTACTTTTTTCCAGCCATAGAATAAGAAATTATGGCTTTATGATGTCACCAAGTGCGACAGGTCTGTTTTGCTTCATCGATTCATTGGCTGCAAGCGCAATGGCAGTTGCTTTTAACCCATCCTCCCCGGTAGCCGGTGGAGCCTCACCTTTTGTGATGGCCTGTATGAAGGCTTGTGTTTCACGGAGGTACGACTCTGTATACCTGTCCATGAAGAAATCCATCAGCCGGGAATGGTGCCTGCCTGATTCATTTTGCATGACGATATTGTCCTTATTTCTGTTCTCTGCTTTGGCCATGCCTTCCGATCCAAATACCTCCAGTCTTTGATCATAACCATAGGCTGCCTGCCGGCTGTTTTCAATCACGGCTGTTACATTGTTTTCAAAGGTTAAAATAATGACAGCCGTATCGATGTCGCCGGCTTTTCCTATGGCCGGATCTACCAGGTTTTTTCCCAAAGCATAGACCTCCTTCACATCAGACCCTGCCAGGAATCTGGCCATATCAAAATCATGGATGGTCATGTCCAGAAAGAGCCCACCGGATTTTTTGATATATTCCACCGGTGGAGGTGCCGGATCTCTGCTGATGATCCTGATCATTCTCAGTTCGCCGATCTCCCTCGCATCTACCAATGATTTGATTCTGGCAAAATCGGGATCAAACCTTTGATTAAAAGCAACCATCAATGGTACTCCGTATTTCCTGGTGGTGGCCAGTATCTCCCGGATTTTTGGTAAGGAAAGATCCAACGGTTTTTCGCAGAAGATAGCTTTTCCTGCTTTAGCAGCCTGAAAGATATAGTCAGCGTGACTATCGCTGGGTGAACAAATGAATACAGCATCCACTTCGTCATTCTCAAAGACAATTTTTGGGTCATCGGAAACCGCATTTACCTGATGATCTTTGGCAAATTGCTGACCCTTTTCCGATGGATTCATGGCAGCAATCACCTCCGCGTTGTCGATGCTGGTTTGAATGTTTCTGAGGTGGACCCGGCCGATCCTGCCCAGACCGAGAATGCCAATCTTAAGCTTTTTCAATTTTATTAGGATTAAAGTATTCTGTCAATTTAGCCACTAATTCACTAATGGTAATAAAGGTAATAAAAGTGATACATCACTAGAAGGAGAAAATTAGTGGGATATATCATAATTAACCTGAGTTCGACATAAATCATCAACACAAAAAACCCTCTAACGTCACTACGCTTGCGCTAAAGCTACAGCGTAGGCGCACAGAGCTCTTTCAGGGTGGCAACTCGGGTGGAAAAGGGCGTGGAGTCTCCTTATTGTCAGTGAGATTCCACGCCTGCCTGCCGGCAAAGGCAGGGCTTCCAACACACAAATCTACCCTCACGCCTATGAATGACCGGGTCGCGTAGACGGGTTTTTTGTTTTTCTTAGATCGAACTCAGGTGTGTGCCTTGAAGTAAAGAAGGGCACAATAATATATTGTAGTTCTTTACATGCTGATATTTAGATGATGGAAGGCCCATCGCAGGCATTGTCAGGCAAGGCCTGCAAATCACCTTGTGGTGCATCTATTGAAAGATTGGTGTGCTGAGCGACAAGGAAAAGGCTGGGGATATACCGGTCAGATGAATCTCAGAAGAGCTGAATGATTGAATCACTGTGTGAAGCATCGATATTCGTTATACTCTGTCAAAACCGAAGAGGTACGTGAATTTTCGGGAGGAAAGCTTCAACGGGAGTAACCTGTTATTAGTTGAAGGGCAGGCGGTGTAAAGGTGACAGGACACTGGGATAGGCTAAATATTGGAACAAGGGAACCTGTCAACGAAACAGGAGAGAAAGTACAAGTGGTGACCCCATGAGGCGATTATCCAAAGTTGATAGGGACGGATCAAGCCGTATTAGTGAAGAAGCATCTGTAATGGGTGTGGAGCGAAGGGCTTGGGCAGTCATGTTTTATGGTATAAACAACCGAAAAGAAAGTAGGGATGATAGACTATTATGAAACGAAGACGCAACCAGTGACCAAACGAATGGTTTGGGAAGCTTACCATAAGGTAAGGAAGCAAAAAGGTGGAGCCGGTATTGATCAGGTGACACTGACTGAGTATGCTAAGGACTTATCTAAGAATCTATACAAGATATGGAACAGGATGAGTTCGGGTAGCTACTTTCCACCTGAAGTGAAAGGAGTAGAAATAGCAAAGAAGTCAGGAGGCAAACGCGATCTAGGCATTCCAACCGTATCGGATCGTATTGCTCAACAAGTAGTCAAGAGCTATCTGGAGCCAAAGGTGAATCACACTTTTCACGAAGACAGCTATGGTTATCGTCGGGGGAAGAATGCGCACCAGGCTTTGGAAAAAGCGACCTATAGGTGTAGGCTATATCCATGGGTATTAGACATGGACATATCAAAATTCTTTGATACTCTTGACCATGAATTAATGCTTAAGGCACTGAGGTACTACACCAAAGAACGATGGGTATTGATGTATGTAGAGCGATGGTTGAAAGCGGGCATGGTAAAGGAGGGGGCGTATTGGTCAAGAGAACTGGGAACACCTCAGGGAGGGGTAATCAGTCCATTATTGGCAAATATCTACCTTCACTTTGCCTTTGATAAATGGATGGAAAAGCATCATCGGTGGATTCGCTTTGAGCGGTATGCAGATGATGTGGTGATTCACTGTAAGAGTGAAAACCAAGCTGTCTATATCAAGGATGTGGTATGCAAGCGTCTGGCGGAAGTCAAGTTGAAGATCAATGAGTCGAAAACACACATAGTGTACTGTAAGAATGAAAATCACAGAGAGAACCACAAGCGGGTTAGCTTTGACTTTCTTGGGTACACTTTTCGGCCTAGGCTATGTAAGATGCGTAGTGGATTACGACTACAATATCTGCCTTGTATGAGCAGGAGCGCAAAAGTAGAGGTGATACGGCAGATCAGTAGACTTCAACTCCATAAGCATCAGATACCCATTCAGAGTATAGCTGAGATACTCAATCCTAAGATTAGAGGATGGATGCAATACTACTGTCGATTCAGTAAATGGACCACAGTATGGGTATGGCGTGTATTAAACCTTCGGTTGGTGAAATGGCTTAAATGGACGAGAAAGTTTTCAAAGAAGAGTTCCATCAACTGGTTAAAAAGGGTTTACAGGACTCATCCGGATCTTTTTGCACACTGGAAATTATCTCACTTCTAACTAGTTGAAGTGAATATCGTTTGACTGGAAGAGCCGTATGACGGGAGACTGTCACGTACGGTTCTGTGAGAGGTTGGGGGTGAAACTCCCCTGATCTACTCGACTAATTAAGCAGAAAAATTATTGCAAATAGCTGGTGAGAGACGAATGAATGTTCACGAATTGAACTCGTATTTAGCGGGTTTACCGGTGTTTAGATCAGTGCATTCGTTGCAACCTAAAATCCGCTTGATTATTAAAAAAGTAGCGGTAAAGATTGATTATCAAGTCTTTACCGCTTTTGTGATTTCACCTATATTGGTGATGGGAATAACACAACTATGAAAGTAATTAAATCTGGAGCTATAAGCTCATTTGGCGGGTTAAATTTTGTTCTTGAGGAGTTTGATCATCTTGATTTGGAAACTACCCTTAACTCAATGCTTCCTTCGCTGGCACCACAAAGCCTGTATTCCTGGAAAGATATTCTCTACAGTTTTTGGTCTATTTATCATTGTGGTGGGGACTGCATTGAGGACCTTTCAGAAAACTTGAAAGATGCGCTTAAGGGGCATCCCCGGATATCTTGTCCAAGTCCTGATAGTGTATTAAGACGCTTCAAAGAGTTAGCTTGTGAAGCTCCTTACTTTGGTACCCCAAAAGGTAAGGGTCAACACAAACTCTGTTGGAACGATAGACTTAATAAATTGAATATCCGGGTTTTCAAAAAACTGAATTCTACAAGCAAGGGTCCTGTAATACTTGATTTTGATAACACCATTGTATTTAACCAAAAGGAAGATGCTATGATGACCTACAAAAAACAATTTGGGTATAGCCCAGGTGTTGGGATCATCAACAATCAAGTAGTTTATGTAGAAAATAGAAATGGTAATGCCGACCCCCAAACCCTTCAGCATGAGACACTTAGAAATATGTTCGACTTATTCAGGGAGGAGAATCTAAAAGTTGATACTTTCAGGGCAGACGGAGCCTCCTTTCAACTAAAAACACTGAATATCATAGCCAATAATTGTAGAAGGTTTTTTGTAAGGGGGAGAATGAATCCTCCAATTGTAGAGGCGATTAATACTATAAAAAATTGGAAACCAGTCATCATAGATGGTCAACAAGTCTGGAGGGGAAGCACAGTGTTTACACCATTCAAAAATGCTGCTACCAGAAATAAACAGCAACATCTACTAAAACCCTACCGTCTTATCGTTACTAAAACGGCAAGAGATGATGGCCAGATCAATATTTTTACTGGTGAGGCTGTTAACTACCATCCTATCATCACAAATGATGTTGAGCTTAGTGAGGATCGGGTTGTATTCTTTTACAATCAGAGAGGAGCAACTGAAAAAGAATTTGATGTGCTGAAAAATGATTTTGGATGGTCGAAAATGCCTTTTTCCAAGATAGAAGAAAACAGTGTGTTCTTAATTTTTACAGCAATGTGCAGAAACTTGTATCATTATATGATAAGGAAGTTTTCAAAAGTATCATCAATGTTAAAGCCGTATTATCGCATCAAAAAATTTATCTTCAGATTTATTTGCCTGCCCGCAAAGTGGATTTTTCAAGGACGTTCATGGAAATTAAGAGTCTATGGAAAGATGGCTTTTAGCCCCTGACTTTGACTGTGAGATTGGCTATTTTGAAAAATAAAGGGAGTAGTCTGTCCAGCTCTCAAATAAAGTAAAAAAATACCCTTTAAAAATAACACTTAAAGCTGCATTTGGCTTCATTGAAGGTGAAAAGCGAAGATTAACCTTAACATCAATGGTTATTAAAGTTATTTTTTGCCATTGCAATGTGTAAATAACCAGACCTGCGGATTTTAGGGGCTATGGCGTACACTAAATTGGTATGTCGTAAGAATAAGTCAATTCAACTGCATTCTATTCATTAAATTAGCAGATACGCAATGTTCCAAATGTTTGAAAGAGCTAAGAGAATGAGAGGTTTTGCGCTGTTGATAGGGCCGGCTGCGATGGTACTGGGCGCATGTATATTTATGGTCCGGTGCGACCACAGCACTACAACGCTAAAGCTTCCGGAGAAAATTGATTTCAATTATGATGTAAAGCCCATCCTGGTTCAAAACTGCTACCTGTGCCATGGGCCGGATCCCGGAAGCAGAAAAGCCAACCTTAGATTGGACACCTATGAAGGTGCCACCACCCTTTTGGAGGGTCGAAAGCCCATTCATCCGGGCAGCGCCGACAGAAGCGAACTCATCAAACGAATCACGCACGAAGATCCTGGTATGGTCATGCCACCGCCTGAGTCCAATCTCGAACTCAGTGAATATCAGATTGCAGTCTTGAAAAAGTGGATCGATCAGGGGGCGGAGTGGAAACCTCACTGGTCATTTATCCAGCCGGAGTATACCAAACCCGCACACTCAGATGAGGCCATTTCAGCCAACGCCATTGATGATTTTGTGTTGGCAAAAATGCAGGCTAAGGGCCTTGAACCTGCACCAAGGGCCGATCACAATACTTTGATCAGGAGGGTATCCTACGTTCTTACCGGTTTACCACCCACCCTGGAAGAGCTTGAAAAGTTTGGTGATCAGGATGACCCGGAGGCATATGAAAAGATGGTGGATCATTACCTCAATTCACCGGGTTTTGGAGAGCGATGGGCACGACACTGGATGGATGTCGTTCGGTATGCTGAGACACAGGGTCATGAATTTGATTTCGAAATTCTGGGTGCCTGGCGGTACAGGGATTATCTTATCCGGGCATTTAATGAGGATGTGCCTTATGATCAAATGCTGAAAGAGCACATCGCCGGAGACCTGCTGGAATCCGCAAGATGGAATCCTGAGGATGGGACCAATGAATCACAACTGGGTACCGTCTTTTATGCTTTGGGGGAAGGCAAACATAGCCCCGTGGATATCAAAGAAGAGGAGGTAGACAGGATTGACAACATGATCGATGTCACTTCCAAGGCTTTCCAGGCGCTGACCGTTTCCTGCGCAAAATGTCATGATCATAAATTTGACCCGATCCCCACCAAAGATTATTACGCCCTTTATGGAGTGATGGAAAGCAGCCGTTTTTCTCCCAGGCCGGCTGAGGTTACCTATCAGAAACTCCGGAATATTGAAAAGCTGGATCAGATCAAAAGAGACATCAAAGAAATGGTGGCTGAAAAGTGGAAAGGTGCCGTTCATGCTGAATTGGAACAGCCGGACCTCTCATCCGAAGCCGGATCGGAAGCTCGTTACGATTATGAAATGCTGGGGGATTTTCGGGGGTATGACCTGGATGGCTGGAAAAGTGATGGATTTGCCTTTGGAAATTCCACCACCCTGGGATCACCGGTTTTTGATGATGCCGGGAAGCGTATTCAACATCTCGATGAGGGAAAGGCCTCAAGTAGTCGATTGACCAATGGTGTCTTCGGTGCATTACGATCACCAAACTTTATCATCTCCAAAGATTTTGTAGGCTTAAAGGTGTCAGGTGTAAAATCCACCATTCGAATTATCATTGATAATTTTCAGCTGATCCGGAACCCGATCTATGGAGGTTTGAATAAGATAGTGGATCAGGGAGAATGGCAGGAAGTTGTTTTTGATCTCTCCGCATGGAAAGGCCACAAAGCCTACATTGAGATTTTCCCGGGAACCTATATCAATAATCAACTTTCGGAATACTCTCTGCCACAGGATGCTTTTATTGATGTGAAATATGCAATGGCTTACGATGGCAGCTGGCCTGAGCAGCTTCCTTCTGTACCCGGGAATCCAGGGGGATCAGATGGCATCATCAATCAATGGCTGGCGGATCAGCTGCATCCCTCCGGTATTGATCGGATCAATAAACTCATCAGAGAAAAAGAACTTGAAAGCCTGGTGCCGGAAGCAAAGGATAAATTAGCGACCTATAAGCAGTTGGCCCGGTCGGTAAAAGACTCAGCATTTTTCATGGGGATCAATGAAGGCTTTGGTGTAGACAGCCATGTGTTTATCCGTGGGAATCACCAGCAGCTTTCAGAAGAAAAAGTTCCCAGGGGTTTCTTAAGTGTCCTCGCTCATGAAGGTACAAATGCAGTGAAAGAAGGAAGCGGCAGGCTTGAGCTGGCCGAGGCCATGCTGGACCCGCAAAATCCTTTGACCGCCCGGGTGATGGTCAATCGCATATGGCATCACATTTTTGGACGAGGTATTGTGGAGACCGTGGATAACTTTGGATTGCAGGGGAAATTGCCGACCCATCCGGAATTGCTGGATTACCTGGCCATCAAATTCAGAGAGGAAGGTTGGTCCATCAAAAAGATGATCAAACTGATCGTGATGTCAAATGCCTTTCAGAGAGCTGTCAATGGACCGGAAGATGTTTCAGCCGAGGATCCCGACAATCTTTATCTGGCCCATTTTCCGGTCAGGAGACTGGAGGCTGAAGCCATCCGGGATGGGTTATTATTTGCAGGAGGCAACCTGGACCTCACGCCCTACGGTCCTCCTGAGCCTGTTTACCTGACTGAATTTATGAGCGGCCGGGGCAGACCCGCTGAGTCCGGAACGATTGATGGAGACGGAAGAAGAACGATTTACCTGGGAGTGAGAAGGAATTTCCTGCAACCGATGATGCTGACCTTCGACCGGCCAATTCCGTTTACCACGTTTGGTAACCGGAATGTGACCAATGTGCCGGCGCAGTCGCTGATCCTGATGAATGATCCTTTTGTGAAGCACCAGGCAACGTTGATGGCAAATTTGGTCATGGAAGAGGCTAAAGAAACTGATGAAAGGATCCGGCTTGTATATTTGCGTGCATTGTCCAGGTCCCCAAAGCAGGAGGAGTTGCAAAATGCTAAGGAATTTATCCGCAGGTTGGCTCTCACCTATGATTCAGACACGGATGAAGGAAAAGATCACCCGGAAGTATGGAAAGACTTTTGCCATTCCGTTTTTAATCTTAAAGAATTCATATATTTAATCTGATGGGACGCAAACACATCATTCATAATGCGGTCTCCCGCAGGGAAATGCTCAGCATGTGCAAAGGTGGATTCGGGGCTTTGGCATTTACCAGCCTTTTTGGAGGCGTGGGCTCAGCATGTAGAAAAATTGATGATCCAAAATCTGTGGTGGCTCAGCTCATGCAGACATCCCACCATGTAGCCAAAGCAAAACATGTTATTTTTCTGTACATGGATGGTGGCGTTTCACAGGTGGATTCATTTGATCCCAAGCCCAGGCTTGCTAAAGAAAACGGAGAGGACCCAAAGAAAAAATTTACGGTTGATAAAACCCAGTTCGATAACGTGGGGAAGATCCTGAAAAGTCCCTGGGAATTTCAGCAATATGGTGAAAGCGGGATCTGGGTAAGCGAGCTGTTTCCTCATATCGCGCAATGTGTCGATGATATTGCCGTGGTAAGGTCCATGGTCTCCAATTTTCCGGAGCACACCAATGCCAATTACTTTCTGCATACGGGGAGTGGTCTTCAGGGCAGGCCCAGCATGGGCGCCTGGGTGAACTATGGTCTTGGAAGTGAAAACAGCAATCTGCCGGGTTATGTGGTGCTGGATGGCGGCCTGGTTCCTCCCGGAGGTTTGGATAACTTCAACAGCGGATTTCTTCCTGCTTCCTACCAGGCTTCGGTATTAAAAGCCGGTGCCAATCCTCTTGCCAATGTGATCCCTGATGAAAGCCCGGCTGTTCAGAATCAAAAGCTGGAATTCATGAAACAAATGGATGCCAGCCTGATCGGGAAACTGGGTCATACGGACGAAGTCGAGTCCGCGATCTCCAACTATGAGCTGGCTTATAAGATGCAGTCATCCGTACCTGAGTTGACGGAGTTTTCCGCAGAATCCGCCGCCACTAAAAAATTATACGGGATGGAGTCCGATGATCCGCACACCCGGAGCTATGGGGCTCAGTGTTTGATGGCCAGAAGGCTGGTAGAAAGAGGCGTGAGATTCATTGAGCTGACATGCCCCAGTGTGAAAGCAGATCGCTGGGATCAGCATCAGAATCTGAAGGACGGGCATGAAAGAAATGCGCATGCCGTAGATCAACCCATTGCCGGACTGTTGCAGGACCTGAAACTTCGCGGCCTTTTTGAAGATACGCTGGTGGTCTTTACCGGAGAGTTCGGACGTACGCCTTTCGCCCAGGGTACGGACGGGAGAGACCATAACCCTTCAGCCTTCAGCATGTGGATGGCCGGTGCGGGCATCAAAGGTGGATCAGTATACGGGAAGACCGATGATTATGGCTACAGGGTGGTGGAAAATGAAACCACGATCCACGACCTGCATGCCACCATGCTGCATCTCCTCGGTGTCGACCATGAGCGGTTGCGTTTTCGTTTCGGCGGCCGGGATTTCCGGTTGACCGATGTACATGGTCATGTGATCAAAGATATTCTTGCCTAGTCATGCCACCACTCACAGTGGTGGCATGACTCTTTTCCCAATTTATTGATAGCTCAACCCGAATCCAAACGGAAACAGGGTGTCTCTTTTAGGATATCCGGGTGCATCCGGATCCTGTTTTTTGATGGCATCAAGGTCTTTGGCCAGAGCAAAAGGAAGCTTCCCGGAAGGATTGAATTTTCCGGTTATTACATCCATTAAAGCAGCATCACTCACGCCAAAAGTGGCGAATATTGCACCGGCTTTAAGTAAACCACTTTCCTCATCCAGGACATAAGGCTGCCTGAAGTCAACCGACAGTATCGTCTTTTCCGGTCCAACCTTGCTCATGACTTCCCGGATCTTATCCAGGGACGGGCTGATCTTCCAGGACTTTGACCCGGCCATGGCTGAAAATGACAACAGGTCCAGCTCCTCCGGTATCGCACCTCCGAACCTGAATTGACCACCGCTTTCGTTTAGCACGGTCACCCTGATGATCGCATAATCGGGTTCCGGCTCTACATCGGCTGTGGCGCCCGTCGGGTTTGCTGCCGGATTAGCTGCTGCATTGGGGATGCCTGCATCCGCTCCTGCAGGGCCATCGGAAATGATATTTATACCTGCCCATTCCCGGCCGTTAAATAACTGAGGACTCATCCCTGAGATAAACAGGTTGAGTTTTTCTTCTCCTTTCGGGAGCATCAGCGGAAGCTTTATGTTGTTCTGAAGCATAACGATGGATTTTCTCTGGGCCAGGTCAGCTTTCCGTTGAAAGGAAGGATTTCCAACCAGGTAGGCAGCCCTGTTTGGGTCAACAAATGGGTTCTCAAATAATCCAAGTTCAAACTGTTCCTTCAATAGTCTTCGGACTGACAGGTCCACCCGGTCTTTCGAAAGCTTTCCGGCTTCTACCAGATCAAGAATCTGCTTGTTATTACTGAACCCGGACAAAATATCTGTCCCGGCATCAATGGCGATCAGGATCTGCTCCTCTTCGCTTTTGTCTTCCAGTCCCCAGGCCCTGTCTCCAATAATGCCGGTATCGGAATTTACATATCCTTTGAAGCCCAGCTTCTGTCGGAGCAGGTCAGAAAGGATTCCCTTTGAAAAAGCCATTCCCACATTGTTGGGTTGGTAGGCCTGCCCGACCGGAATCCCATAGTAGGCCATGATTGAAGAGGCACCGGCATCAATAGCTGCTTTGAATGGTGCTACATGATAGTCAAAATTTTTGGCCGGATAGACCTGGTTTTTTCCAAAATCGTAATGAGGGTCGCCACCACCTTCCTGCGGACCGCCACCTGGAAAATGCTTGATCGTCAATGCCACACTTTTGGAATTCAGCGACTCCCCCTGCAGGTTTTTCACCAGGGTGGTCATGATCTGCGAGGCCAGCTCGCTATCCTCTGTAAACGTTTCATGGATCCTGTACCAGCGTGGTTCCGTGGAGAGGTCGGCCATGTAACCGTACATCCCTCTAAGCCCTATCGAGGTCCATTCCTCTGCCATGATCTGGCCAAACTCTGCGATCAGCTCCAGGTCACGCGTCGCTGCCAGGCCGCTCTCTTTTGGCCAGGCGGAGAAAGCTCCGGATTCCTCATTGATGCCTTCCCTGGCGTCGTAATCCATGTGATTTCTTGCATTGGACTTAAACATAAGCGGAATGCCAAGCCTCGTATTTTCAGCCATCTCCTGGACCAGGTTCATGAATTGTGCGGCTTCATAAGGTGTGACTTCAGCGCCTCCCCAGCCACCGCCACCCGACCTTACAGGGTTTTGGGTCACCGTATTCCTGAAGATGAACCTGGTCATCTTTTCATCCTCAATGTACTGAACAGCCCTGTCGGATGCCTTGCCATAGGACTCGGCATTCAGGGTATTGATCAGCATCATGCCAACCTTTTCTTCCAGCGTCATTTGACTAAGAAGGTCTTCAATCCGGTCAGCTACCGGTAGTCTCCAGTCTTCGTATTTATCGAGTGTTCCATTTTTATTAAGATCCTTAAATCCCATTTGGCCCTCATAAATGAGATCAACGGATCTGGCCTGTACCTCGGGATGATAGACCTGTCCTTTTGTGTGAGTAATGGTGAGGAGAAACAGCACAGGCAGAATTCTGGATTTGTATGTCATGGGATTATGATGGGTTAATGAAGCAAAGGAAATCGATTTAAAATTCAATGTTAAATTTTGATTCTAAATTGATTTTGAAGCTGAATATAATTAGGATCAAATGTTTATTGTCCGAAGCTTTTCAGCCCTTTTTGCGCTTTTTTTGATGAACGTATATAAATTCATGGGTACTGAAAACCAAACCTGCCATCATGAAGCCCTATATTATAATGTTGTGCTTAATTGTCGTTGCCTTTGCTTCGTGCACTCCTTCTTATGACTATGATGTCATTATCCGAAATGGGACCATCATCGATGGATCCGGCGGATCACGTTTTGCCGGGGACGTGGCCATTTCTGCCGATACCATTGCCTTCATCGGAGACCTTTCGGGGAAAAGTGCAAAAGCGGAAGTGGATGCTACCGGATTGATCGTTTCTCCCGGGTTTATCAATATGCTGAGCTGGGCCAATGTCGCACTCCTTGAGGATGGACGGTCTCAGGGGGATATCAGACAGGGGGTGACCTTGGAGGTCATGGGAGAGGGTAGCTCGATGGGCCCGCTTTCTGAAAGTATGAAGCTTGAAATGAAGCAGGATCAGGTGGACATCAAGTTTGATATCCCCTGGACAACCCTGGGGGAGTATCTCCAATACCTGGAAGATAAAGGCGTATCGCCCAATGTAGCTTCCTTCGTCGGAAATGGTACGGTACGTCAGCATGTCATTGGGATGGAAAACCGCAGAGCTTCTCCTGAGGAAATTGACCGGATGAAATCCCTGGTAAAGCAAGCCATGGAAGAAGGGGCCGTTGGAATGTCTACCTCACTGTTGTACGCACCTAGTGGTTATGCGGATACTGAAGAAATCATTGAGCTCAGCAAGGTAGTTTCGGAGTATGACGGGATGTACATCTCTCACATACGGGACGAAGGGGATAGTTTGATAGGGGCGGTCAACGAGTTGATCACCATTGCCCGGGAGGCAGATGTTGCAGCCGAGATCTATCACCTGAAGGCTTCCGGACAGCAAAACTGGCACAAGCTGGACAGCGTCATAGCCATGGTGGAAGCAGCTCAGCAGGAAGGTCTGGCCATCACTGCGGACATCTACACCTATCCGGCCAGCTCCACCGGGTTGCATGTGCAATTGCCTGACTGGGTGAGAGAAGGAGGGGTCGATGCGACCATCAGGCGGCTGGCGGATCCGACATTGAGAGATAAAATATTGAGTGAAATAGAGTGGTCGAATCCTCCTGAAAGCATCCTTCTGGTAGGTTTTAAAAACGAACCCTTGCGCAAATACATCGGTAAATACCTGCCTGAAGTGGCTGAAGAACTGGGGGTATCACCAGAAGAGGCCATGATCGATCTGATCGTAGAAGATGACAGCCGCATCCAGGTGGTATACTTCTCCATGTCCGAAGAGAATATTGCAAAAAAGGTTGCTATTCCCTGGGTAAGCTTCTGCTCCGATGCGGGCTCATATACCAATGAAGGGGTATTTATTAAACAGAGTACGCATCCAAGGGCCTATGGATCTTTCATTCGGGTACTGGGGAAATATTCCCGGGATGAAGGGGTTATCACACTGGAAGAGGCGGTGAGAAAATTGGCTTCTCTGCCGGCTGAGAACCTGAAGATCAAAAAAAGGGGAATGCTAAAAGTAGGGAACTATGCCGATGTAGTGGTATTCGATCCGGAGAAAGTGGAGGACAAAGCCACGTTTGAAAAGCCACACCAGTACGCTGTGGGGGTGATCCATGTGTTTGTCAACGGTGAACAGGTACTCAAAGATGGTGAGCACACAGGAGCTATGCCGGGTCGATTTGTGAAGGGACCTGGGTGGAAGGATTAAGTCATGCCACCACTGGAGTGCTGGCATGACTTCCCAGATTTATGTATCTCTACAATTTGAAGGTGAGAAACATGATACTTCTTGCAGGAACCTGAACATCCCCGGCTTTAACCTTTTTACCCTTGATCTTCGGCAATTGATCATCACTGGTCAATTGAAGTACCTCACCATTCAACTTCACAGTTTTAGTTACTAGCTCATAGGCAGTGAGCAGGTATTGCTCCGCTTTCTCTGGAATGATCATCGATTGGTTGATGTCAGTAGGATTTACAACAAGGACTGCCTTTCCATCGCCAGAACCTTTCAGATTGTGAACGAAAATGTCTATTCCATTATCGAATGATCCTGCATCGAAGACCTGAGTTCCCATAAACTTTCCCCAAAGAAGCGCTGCCCAGTAATTGGGTCTTGGATTATGAGTGCCCTGCTCCAGGAGCGCATACTCACTGGCAGCAAGTGTGTTGTGCATCACCACCTGAACACCCTTTTTCGCCAGCCTTCCCTGCTGCTCCAGGTATCTGAAGGTGTCCAGCCAGGTAGAGGCCCATGGATTACCACCACAGGCGGCTTCTGCGGTTTCTGTCAGCCAGATGGGTGCATCAGGTACATACTTATCCCTGGCGTCTTCATAATATTTGAGTCCTAATTCTGTCCTGCTCAGCCAATCGGGATCCAGTCCATTTTCAGGAGTCAGTTGGCCACCACACCTTTTAGAAATTCCGCCGTAGAAGTGGTAAGAAAAGATTTCAAAATCCGGCTTCGGAGTGGCCATCAGGATCATGTCTGTGGTCATGTGCTCATTCCCTGGAATGATACCACCTTCGCCGGTAGACCCTGGTCCCATGATCTTCATGTCCGGAACATTGGCATCGACAAACTTTTTGAAAGCGGCAAAGTCTTTGGCGTAATAAGCGGCATCATAATCTTCCGGTGCTCCGCCATAGCTGGCATGAGAGGGTTCATTAAACATTTCTGCAGCATAGATCTTTCCACCAATGGATTTGGTATAGTTCACGAGTGGTTTGATTTGCGCCGGGGTCCAGTTGCCATTCTCATCTCTGATACCATCACTGATGGCAAATGAAGTAACCAGCTTACCATCTACAGCCCTACAGAAATCAATCACACCTTTCCATTCGTCCCTCGTCAGGACGTTTTCGTATCCTTCGGGTGCTTCTTTCAGCTTGGGTTTGTCATTATCCTGGAAATAGGTCGTGTTGGCCCAGGTTCCGCTCACACGAACATAGACGGGGCCTAATGCGGTTGCCAGGGTACGTAATTTCTTGTTATACAGATCAATCGGGGCGATGGTCCTCTTCAAGGCTGCAAATCCACCCGTTCTTACCTTTTCAGGGTCAAGCAATTCATAAGGGATCCAGAAGTCGCCACCAACGACTTCACACATTTCTACATTATAGGATTGGTATCGTTCCTCTACTTCAGCTATCTGTTTCAGGTTTTTCAGATCGATTGAAAGAACTGATTCCTTATTTTGATTGCCTTCATCTGTCATTGGGACAGTATGCAGTCCGGGAATTAAACCAATGAAAACAATCAAAGGGGTAAGAATGAGTTTTGATAGCATCTTATTTTTTGTATATTGACTAAGACTCAGCACTTGTTTGCTGACTTGTCCTGCAATTTTAGCTGATCAGAATAATACCACCTGATTCATTTTAGGACTTGTTGTTCACCTGGTATGGGAAAGGTGTTCGGATTTTGTAGGAGGTTGAAATTCAATCAGTTAATAGAAAGTATGGTATCTATTAGACATTCCGTCCATTTAAAATTTATCCTGATATTATTTAATGCCTGCAAGCGAGTAGACATTAAAAAACGGCTCTTTTGATGTTTGTTTTGAGTCATGCCACCACTCAAAGTTGTGGCACGACTATCATGCATTCAGATGCTTGTTTCTATACTCGCTGGGGGTCATCCCCGTATCCTTTTTGAAGAAATTGTTAAAAGCCGTTTTGGAGTTAAATCCACATTCATTGGCAATCCCGACGAAAGACCAGGCCTGATATTCCGGAGAAATGATCAGCTTGCGGGCATGTGCTGTCCGGTATTCATTCACGAAGGTGTAAAAGTTCTTTCCCAGGTTAGAGTTGAGCACCTGGGTGATATAATGCCTGGGAATATTCGTTTGGGTAGCCAGTTTTTCTACAGAGAGTTCGGTGTCTTTCCATGCCTTGGATTCATTCATATACCTGATCAGATTTTCGAGATAGGATTTGGCAAGGTCCGGTTTTAGTCCAGACTTTTGATATTTATCGGACGAACTGAGATCCAGGTTTTTAATGATATTAAGATTTGAGACATTGGAAGAAAGCTGATTTTGACGGTAACCCCAGATGCCGATCACATAAACATAGGCCAGTAAGATGGGATTCCTTACCTGGTCGGGATCCAGGTTGATCATACCTGTTGAGGTTAGCACACTCACAACCACAGTAAGGTTAAAGACCATAATGTATGAGACCACTAACACCATCAGCCAGGTAAGGTTGATCTTGGAAGAGTAATAGGAGTAATTGTTCTTAAGCTGCTTTTTGTGTCGTCTGACAATGATGACCGAAACAACACCATACGACCATAACGAAAGCAGGAAAAAATAGCCCAGGACATCCCTCAACCATAAGAGCGCATCATCAGGGTTAAAGATGCTGAAAGCGCCGGTGACCAGAATTATCAACAGGATGGGGACTCCATGCAGCAGATCCCGGTATTTAAATTTGTTGAATTGTGTGGTGATATATTTGCTGTATAAGAATAGAAAGGGTGGATAGGACATTAGAAGAGGCAGCGACACAAACCAGGAATCTCCCTCAATTTGATTTACCTCCTGGTAGATATTCAGCCCAAACATCCCCGCAATACCTATTAGCCACAAAGCCAGGATGACATCCGCGATTCTGAGCGGTTGTTTAAGGAATAAGAGCAGGGTCGAGAATAAAGCCTGGGCAAAGCCGATGTAGATGATGGCCGAATTCATTCTCTAAAAGTAAACCTAATCCTCGTTTGCAACGAGGATAGCGTTTTTAACGGTGAAATTAGGATGAGTCAGCCGATCGCTGCAAATATTCTCAGTAGGGCCTTTGTCTGATAGATCGCTCACTTATAACCGTCAACCTGCTGGTGAAATTAAATTCCTGACTTATCAGATCAAGCAATATTTCTCCAGGCTGATTGGGTTCAAAACTTTGAATTCTAAAATAAACAACACCTGCAATTGGTTTATAGCCTAGCCTGTATATTAGCTCCCCATAATCTCTATCATGGGTTAGAATTGTTAACTGCTCCCTGATGGCAATTGCCATTACCGCTTCATCAGAAATACCGGGATTTTCTTCGGCAATCGATGAAATGTAAATTTCATTATTCTTAATATGCTTATGCTTGGTGCCGGAAAATTCTCATTTGCCAGAAATCTCACTATGCACTCTTAATCCTCAACTCAGCAATAAGACCATCTTTAGCACAGGCATTGATATAGGCAAATACTGCTTGCATGTCTTCTCTTTTAAGATGAGGGTATGATTGAAGGATTTGCTCTTCAGTCCATCCATCAGCCAGACGCTCGAGGATGAACTCGACAGATATCCGTGTGCCCTTGATCACAGGTTTACCAAGGAGTATTTGCTTATCTGATACAATTCTTTCTTGCCAGTTCATATCACAAAGCACGTCAAATAAGGTGGAAATGTTCTTTTGGCATGTTTGTATATACTCTTATCATTTTATTGTAACATGGAGTTGTCAATATTCAGGAGCTCATAGCGATAAAATCGTACTTTTCGATCAGCCTCGTCGCACGTTTCTACCGAAGCTCATTTTACCAAAGCCTTAGTGTAGCTATGAAACGAAGGCGAGATTTAAGAATAAAATCAAACATCCTTAAAAATATTCTCGTAATGCTCCGAAGGCAGAAAGATCCCCCCATCTTCTTCAAAAAACTCCGTCCCGGTATCGTACACACCATCTTTTGTTTCTGTCCAGGGTGCTCCTGCCCTCGGGTGATAACTCATGAGCTTATCCCACTCCTTGTAGTACTGGTGTCCGTTGGTCTCCTGCAACCCGAGCTTCATACCCGGGAATGCCGGAAGTCGGGCTGCTACTGACTTATTCCAATCAACCAGGATGGGATTCACTGTAAGGTCAGCACAGAAGCAAGGGATATTTTCTTCATAGGCCAGCTGCGTGATCTTCATGGTCATGCTGAGTGTCTTGGCAATGGCTTTAACAGCAATGGCTTTATAGCCCTGCTCTATTCTGGTTTTGGCGTCCTCCGCGGTGTGTGCACTTTCGTCGGCCGCGATCCTGACTCCCAGGTCTCCCACATAAGACTCATTAAACTCGCTGAACGGCTCTTCAATCACCGCGATTTGTTCAAGAGCACCGATCTTATCCGCATGATCAATGAAGCGCTTCAGGGTATCCAGCTCTTCATAGCGGCCATTGGCATCGAAGTAGTAAGGGATCTTGCCATCTTTGGTGTGAGGTGTCTCATATTTTCCGATGGTATTGTGTACGCCCTCCAGGAACTGGATGTCCTTTTCGATCATTTCTTTTTGGGTACCCGCAGAACCGGTCTTCAGTTTAAGCATGAAATATCCCTGATCCGCTGCCTCCTTAACGGTCTCGATGGAAGTACCCACACTGAAAGACGGGATACTGGCCACCTGGTCCAATCGATTGGAGAGTCCCGGGCGGTAAGCTTGCGGGATCATCTCGTCAAAGCCAAACTTATTTTCTTCTGCATAGACCAGCCAGGCAGCATTATCAACGCCCACCAGGGCATTCAATGCAAAAGTCTTTCTCAGGTCAGGATTCCCGGTGATCTTTTTACCGTATTCCAACAATTCTTCGAGGACACTATCCACCATATGAACCGGGGTATCAAATGTTTGCCCTTTGATCATTTGAAGTGCCTGCTCGCTCATGGCATACATGAGGGCATTCCCCGCACTTTCCGAATGCTCAGAAAAGACTTTGGCATCGGACCACAACACTCCCTGGGTACAAAGCCCCACCTTACGGATACCACTTGGGCTTTCCAGCATAGCCATCGTCTGCCAGCTGTCGGTGATGGCGCTTCCTTTGAACCGGTAGGGGTACAGGTCTTCCCGCTCGAAGTCAGAGCTTACGCGCGCTATCTGAAGCTTTTTGGCTTGCGGAGACTGTGAAAAAAGGTCACAGGACTGAAGCATGCCCATGCCTGCCAGGCTTAACACACTACTTTTTTTCAGGAATGAGCGCCGGTCAATATTCGGCAGATTTAGGAAATGGTTATCCATGGTTGGTAATGGTAATTGATCTGAAATAAGATTCTAGGTTAACCAAATGTAGTAAAAGAACTACTTTTAAGGATATGACATTCTTTGTTTCAATTCTAAAATCGATCGGCATGTTGAAGCAATCGCACTTTACAATCCTGATATGTTTAATTTTTTCATCCTTTTATTCCTTTGGTCAGGAAAAACCGAACATCGTAGTGATCATGGCTGATGATCTGGGTTATTCAGACCTCGGTTGTTATGGTGGAGAAATTGAAACTCCGGTATTGGATGGTCTGGCGGCTAATGGATTGAGATTCACCCAGTTTTACAATTGCGGTCGCTGCTGGCCAACCCGGGGTTCCATCCTTTCCGGTTACTATCCACAGCAAATCAATCTCGATGGCAAAAGAGCTGACTTTCCGAAGTGGGGACACCTGATCCCCCATCATTTAAAACAGGCGGGCTATCGAAGCTATCATACCGGTAAATGGCATGTGATGAATGTCGATAGCATCATTTCAGAGGGCGGTTTTGATAAATCCTATCATCTGAATAGTTACGATAACCACTTTTCTGCAAAAGAGCATT
This sequence comes from Cyclobacteriaceae bacterium, assembly GCA_965243485.1. Taxonomy (GTDB): domain Bacteria; phylum Bacteroidota; class Bacteroidia; order Cytophagales; family Cyclobacteriaceae; genus UBA7330. The sequence continues at coordinate 2,385,342 of CBDEVP010000001.1, forward strand.
TTCTAAATGAAGAAAAATTGCCTGAAATTGATGATGATCCTTATTTCTATTCTACTGAGGTCATCACCAACTATGGGATTCGTTTTTTGAAAGAGCACCAGGAGGAGTCGCCAGACTCAGCCTTTTTCCTGTATGTAGCCTATATCACACCCCATTTTCCATTACAGGCTCCTCAGGAAGAAATCGATAAGTACCGGAAAAGATACCTTAATGGATGGAATGAGCTGAGAGATGAAAGATACAAAAGACAACAGGAGTTGGGTCTCCAGTTGGGTGAAAACAGTCCATTCGAATACTTTGTGACAGCACCGTGGAGTTGGCCGGAAAAATGGCTGAAAGATTCGATACCCGGAGAATTGCGTACGGCTAAACCATGGGAGCAGCTTGACTCTACCGAAAAAGACTTGCATGCCACCAAAATGGCTATTCATGCAGCCATGGTGAGCAGGATCGATGAGGAAATAGGCAGGATAGTGAGGCAGCTTGAGGTCATGGGAGAAAAAGATAATACCCTGATCCTGTTTCTTTCCGACAATGGTGCCAGCGCCGAACAGATCATTCGTGGGCAAGGGCATGATCATAGCCAGCCGATGGGGTGTGAGGGCACCTACCTGTGTCTGGGTCCGGGCTTTTCTACGGCAAGTAATACTCCGTTTCGTAGACACAAATTCTGGACCCATGAGGGAGGGATCGCTACTCCCATGATTGCCCACTGGCCTGATAGTATAAAAGATGCGGGCGCCTTGCGTTATTCGATGGGCCATGTGGTTGATTTCCTTCCCACTTTTCTTGATCTGGCAGGTGTTGATCCTATCATGGAAAAGGACAGTATCAAAGCACCTCCGTTGCCGGGCAGGAGCCTGATCCCTTCATTTTTATCTGATGACCAGCCGGAGAGGGAATTGTATTTTAGTCACGGTGGCAACCATGCCCTGCGTGATGGAAAGTGGAAAGCGGTTATTTCTACAGACATCGATGGGCGATGGCAGCTATATGATATGGAGGAAGATCGGACTGAACTCAATAATCTTGCAGATAAATTCTACCGATTTGGAGATGACGAATGGAAACAAAGCATGGCCAACCGGCTGGAGGAAATGAAGACCAGGTGGGAGGAATTGGATCAGCTTTATCAGGAGCAGGGAAAATAAGTTTGAAATTGCATTTTATACCTTGAGCGCATCGCAAGAGGTTGAAATCAATGCCAGATCTGAACAGTGATTTTACAAATTCATTATTTATCCCCATATTTAACCGCCTCATTTTCTCAAATATGCAATTTACTATACATAAAAATGCCGATACTCCCGGATCTGAAAAATGGTTCGAGGATATCTACCATGAGCATTTTGAGAAGCTATTGAGGTATGCTTATTCGATTACGGAAAGAAAGGAGATGGCTGAAGATGTGGTTTCAGAAGTCTTCATCACTTTTTGGAATCGAAGGAATCAGTCCGTTGAAATAAAGAATGTGGAGGCTTACCTTATACAGTCTGTAAAACATCTTTCGATTCGAAAACTTAAAAATGCTAAAACGGAGACCCTTTCATCGGTAGACGAATCCAAATATCAGCATTCGCTAGACCCCGAACATATTTTGATAGGAAAGGAATTAGAATCTGTAATCAGTGAGGTGGTGGACTCCCTTACCCCTCATGGAAAGCTGGTCTATGATATGGCCAGAAATAAGGGACTCTCCAATCAAATGATCGCTAAGGAGCTGGATATGAATGAAGCGACAGTAAGAAAGCATCTCAGTAATGTTATGAAAGCATTCAAAACTGCACTGGATAAGCACCTGGATTCAAAAAAAGATGATCAATCAGGTTCTGATCAAAAATTCAGGATTGGAGCAACGATTACTCTTTTAACTCTCTTCGTTGAGAACTATGAAATTTTGATCATTGAGGGGGAAAAATTGGTTAACAATTAATGAATCGATTTATTAATTGTTAATCCTATAAATATTTAGTTTTCTCTTCACATATTTTACCTCTATGGCTCTACTTTATGAAACGAGCCATCATGGAGAGACTCATTTATAAATATATTCAGGGAAAGCTCACAAAGTCCGAAAAGCTTGAGTTGAAAGAATGGCTGGAGGAAAGTCCTGAAAATCTAAGTATGTTCAAAAATTTCACGGGTCACTGGAATTTGACTGACTTTGATGTGGAGCTCATGAAACACAAAGTCTGGCAAAAAATCCCTCATGAAGAGACTGTATCAAAAACAAGAACCATTCCGATCAATTGGAACTGGGTCAGGGTGGCAGCTATCATTGTTGCGATGATAGGTATTTCATTCTACATCATGAATAATCAAGAAGTTGATGATGTTCAGGTGACCAATGTAGAGTCACCAATGATTGAAAAGATCGCCGAGCGAGGACAGAAGCTAACTGTCAGATTACCCGACGGCAGTATGGTAAAATTAAATGCAGATAGTAAAATCACTTATCAAAATGATTTTACCGGGGGTTCCAGGGAAGTATGGCTGAGTGGAGAAGCCTTTTTTGAAGTTGAAAGGGATGTAGCAAGACCTTTTAAGATTTATTCTGGGGAATTGGAAGTAGAGGTGCTCGGCACTTCATTCAATGTTAATGCCTATCCCGAACAACACAATGCATCGGTATCTGTAAGAACAGGAAAAGTGTCTGTTACTAACACGGCGAAAACTGTAGGAACTGTTTTGGTAAACCAGGAGAAACTGGTTCTTTCAGGATCAGACGGAAGCTTTCGAAAGGAAACGATTACTGATGCGCAGATGTCCTACGGCTGGATTGATAATTACTTATCCTTCAATGACCTGAATCTCAAAGAAGCCATGGCGCTTGTTTCCAAATGGTTTGATGTGGAATATGTGATCATGAACAAGCGTAATGTAAACAAGCTCATTACAGCAAAATTTAATAATCCGTCACTAAAAAACGTGATGGAAAACCTGTCTTATTCCTATGGATTTAATTATGAGATGAATGAAAATGGCATTGTGATCAAATAAAAAATAACAAAAAAAAGAGAGTCGAGGCACTTTGGCGAGGACTCAACTCTCTAAATGTTCAAAGTTTAAACAAACCCTAAACTTGTATGAGTACAAATCTACAAAAATTAATTATTCGCATGTCGAGATTAGCGATTTATGCGACAGCAGTTTGCATATCACTTTCAATGGTGTTTGCAGCGGAGTCTATCGGACAGCGGAAGCTGTTGAAAGATATTCCTATTGACATTGACCTCAAAGAGAGCATGGCCCTTCAGGACGTAATCGATGAGGTAGAAAATTCCGGACAGTTCACTTTTGTATATTCAAAAAGGGACATCAGAGGAATAACGATTGAATTTACCAATCCGGTCGTGAGTATGGAGCAGCTCCTGAATGAGATTTCCATTCAGGCAAGAGTATCTATTAAAAGAGTGAATGAAACGATCAGTTTCAAGAATGTGGTTACAGATGTTGTAATGCCTCAGCTTTTTGAGGAGATCCCTGATCAGCAGTCCGTTACCGGCAAGGTAACAGATGAGAATGGAGAAGGTTTGCCGGGGGCATCAATACTGGAAAAAGGAACAACAAACGGCACGATAACAGATGTGGATGGTAATTTTTCTTTAAATGTCCCTGAAAATGCCATTCTAACCGTATCATTTGTGGGCTATGAGTCCATGGAAGTGCCATTGAATGGCCGCAGTTATTTAGATATTAGTTTGACCACAGATATTTCATCATTAGAAGAAGTTGTAGTGGTAGGCTATGGCTCCACCAAAAAATCTGATTTAACAGGTTCTGTGTCCCAAGTAAGCAATGAAGAACTTGAGCAAGTTCCAACCTATAACCTGGAACAGGCGATGAAAGGTAGAGCGCCCGGAGTGGTTGTTAGGCAAAATTCAGGTTCACCAGGAGGAAGAATGGAAGTAAGGATACGAGGTGGCAATTCAATGGTTGGAAGTAAGGAGCCACTATACGTTGTTGATGGATTCCCTATCACCGGAGACATTAGTTTTTTGAATCCGTCTGACATTGAATCTGTTGATATTTTGAAGGATGCTTCCGCTACCGCCATTTATGGTGCCCGAGGTGCAAATGGAGTGGTTATGATTACTTCAAAAAGAGGTAAGAGTGGGCAGGCAAATAATATTGAAATAAATAGTATCTCAGGTGTTCAGGTTGAAGCAAATCGATATGAAATGTTTGATGCCAGACAATATGCGGAAGTAGTAAATGAATATTTGACTAATTCATCACAACAGCCTTTTTTCGATTTAAATGATGTTCAAGGCCCTGGAACAAATTGGCAGGATTTAATTTTCCAAAATGCACTCCTTAACAATCATACCATCACCTTTTCTGGCAGCACGCAAAAATCTAATTTTTCGCTTTCGGGGAATTTATATGATCAACAAGGGATTGTTAAGCATTCCGGAGCAACAAAAGGCTCATTACGGTTAAATATGGATCGCGAGTTTAATGAAGTTATCAGCCTTGGTGTAAATCTTAATTTATCAAGACGACAAGTAGATAATCTGGATCAGGGTTTTGATCCACAATTGTCTATTATAGGTTTCGCATTAGGTGCACCTCCGACGCTACCTGTTTATGACAGTGATGGTATTCCAACACGACCGAATGTTGAATATGACTTTGCTAATCCGAACTTCGTTAGTCCTGCTACATTTTTTCCACCTTTTAGACGCCGAAGAGTGGAAAATACGGTCATTGGAAACATGGCCCTAAAGATTAATTTAGCTGAAGGTCTATCATTTAAAACAACCGCCGGTCTTGAGTATGCAAATGTATTTCAGGATAATTTCACTCCTATTATTTATCCAAATGATAGAGGGTCAGGTTCCCGGTCTACAAGTTTTCAAAACTCTGTGTTGTTAGAAAATATTCTGACCTATCAAAAATCATTTTCAGAACAACATGACCTTAATTTGACTGCTGGCTACACCTATCAAACATTTGAAAACCAAAGCTTTGGTATCGGTGTCAGTGGCTTTTCAAACAATACAACAGAAAATTATGACCTCGGCGGAGCAGAGACAATCAATAATCCTTCTTCTGGATATTCTGACTGGACTCTGGCGTCCTGGATTGGAAGAGCAAATTATACCTTAAATCAAAAATACTTATTTACAGCGAGTTTTCGTGCAGACGGATCCTCTCGATTTGGTGCAAACAATAAATGGGGATTTTTCCCTTCCGGAGCTATTGGATGGCGTGTTTCCGAAGAACCATTTATGCAAAATATTACTTCCATTAGTTCCTTAAAGTTAAGGGCAAGTTATGGGGTAACTGGAAACACTGCCATACTTCCTTATGAATCCTTAAACAGGTTGGCATCCGCAAAATACGTTTATGGCAACCAAGCCGAAGCTATAGGATATGTCCCCGTTTCTATTCCCAATCCAGATCTAAAATGGGAATCGACTGCTCAAGTAGACGTCGGGTTTGATTTGAGTATGTTCGATTATCGATTCAGGGTCTCCCTTGATTACTACAGAAAAAACACAAGTGATCTTCTTTCAGCTGTTGTTTTACCACCTTCTTCAGGTTTTGAAACCAGCATCAAGAATGTGGGTGAAATGGAAAATCAAGGGTTGGAATTAAGTGTTGGGGGAGACATTTTTGTTAGTGATTTTAAGTGGGATGGTAATCTCGTAATTTCAGGCAACAGGAATAAAATTGTGAGCCTTGCAGGAGGCGCAGATATATTAGGGCAAAGAATTCCAGTTTTTAACAGAGTTACTATTGCACGGGAAGGAGAACCGCTTCAATCATTTTATGGTTATCGTGAAGACGGGTTGGATGATGAAGGACATATTAAATACCAGGATATAAATGGAGACGGTCAAATTGACCCAGATGATCTAACCATTATCGGAAATCCTTTCCCAGATTTCATTTTTGGATTAAATAACAATTTCTCCTTTAAAAACTTCGAGTTGAATTTATTTATTGAAGGGGTTAGTGGTAACGATCTTTGGTGGGGTACTGCAGGAACCTATCTAAATTCATTTCAATCTAATGTGAATCAGTTAGCTGATCTTTATGGCAACTATTGGACAGCGGAAAATCCGGATCCTAATGCCAAGTATCCAAAGATAGAACCGGGAACAGATGAAAGGAATACTGACAGGTATGTGAAGGATGGAAGCTACATACGACTGAAATCATTGAGATTAGCCTATAATGTACCAACCGATAATATATCCTGGCTAGGCAAAACACAGGTTTTTATTTCCGGAAACAATCTAATTACTCTGACTAATTATCCGGGTATCGATCCTGACGTAAATTCATATGGAAGTGATTCTCAAAATGTTAGTGCTCGCAATCAAGGCGGATGGCTAACTTCAGGTATTGATTTTATGTCATATCCAGTCAGTAGATTATACTCCGTAGGAATGAAGTTGAATTTCTAATTACCTTAAGATTAATACAATGAAAAATTATATATATATATTATTTCTTGGCATCTTATTCTCTTCTTGTGAGAATGGCCTGGAAGAAAATCCACGAAGTTTTATTTCGAAAACTAATTTTTATCAAACTGAGTCTGATGCTCAGGCAGCATTGACTGGTGCTTATAACAGCTTATTACCAGATTACTATTTCATACATGCGAATATGTTGGAAATGGGGCATGCTGATTATGTAAAATATCGTGCATCATGGTCTGCTTTGACTACCTACGACCAGAATTTTAATTTTCAGGTGATGAATTTAGTGATTAGCGTATGGAAGCGTTATTACACGACAGTGAATAGAGCAAATTCAGTACTTGATAATGTCGGAAATATGGAAAACATATCCAGCGATGTTAGAGACCAAATTTTGGCAGAGGCTTATTTTTTAAGAGCCTTAGCTTATTTTGACCTTGCAAGAAACTTTGGACCTGTCCCCTTGAAATTGCAAGAAAGTACAAATTTAGAAGAGCTATCAGCTCCCAGGGAACCAGTAGAAAATATCTATGCTCAAATTGTAGACGACTTACTGATTGCTGAAAATAACCTACCAGATAATGTTGGAGATAATACAGGAAGGGTCAGTACCTGGGCTGCAAAAATGCTTTTGGCAGAGATATACCTGACTACCGGTGAATATACAAAGGCTGCTCAAAAAGCGGAGGAAGTAATTAATAGTGGTCTATTTTCTCTGGTAGAGGTTCAAACTGCAAATGATTTTTATCAAATATTTGGGAAAAATACGTCTTCAGAGGATATTATGTCCATACACAATTGGGAAAATAGCACAGGATTAATTCCTACTTTTTTAGGATTGGCAAATGCATTACCATGGAATCCCGGACGTGGATTTCACGTCATTCTACCCGATACTAATTCCTGGATTGGTTCTGCCTGGGACACTCAGGATTTGCGTAAACAATTCAATTTTTACAGTGAATATGTAGATGCAAATGGTGACACGGTTCAGGTTCCTACTGCTGATTCACCATGGCGTTTTAAAAAGTTCATTAAGGATGAGAGTGTTCAGGATGTTTATAATGTACCAAAGTATCGCTATGCAGAAGCTTTATTATTCTATGCAGAAGCATCTGCTTTGGCTGATGGTGCTCCCTCAGCTCTGGCTTTGGAAAGACTGAATATGGTTAGAAGACGTGGGTATGGTTTGGATCCATCTACTCCATCCGCTGTAGATTATCCTTCAGGTATGAGCGTCGAACAGTTCCAGGATACCATATTGCAGGAGCGAGGTTATGAGTTTCTCCTTGAAAGAAAACGCTGGCATGATTTGCAAAGGACTGGGACTGTTCAGGAAGCCTTCGCAGCTGCTGGAAAAACCTATATTGATTCAAGACTATTGTGGCCTATCCCAGAAGATGAGATTAACAATAATGATGCTATAAGTCAGGCCGATCAGAATCCAGGATACTGATGTAACATATAAAATGGGATGTCTAAATGACATCCCATTTTCTTACATCCAACAATCTCAGTTTTTATTTTAATTAATTATCAAGGTCCTGTAAATATTAAATCAGGGAGTGATATTCATATTTCCTGATTTACAAAGGACTCGTCATGTTTTCAAAATAGGAATTTCTGTAAAATTATTATATCATGAAAGATTCAATAAAACCAGTAGGTTTGTTGTTATTGTTAGCCTTCCTTCTTACTGGGTGCATAAAAACTGGTGATAAGGTTTCTTTAAAGGGAGGTATTTACGGGTTACACTCCGCGAGACTCGATAGCACACGGGCACCTGGCTGGGCGATTAAAATCAGGTTAACCGACACCACATATCAGTTGATAAAAAGCTCAGCTAATGAACCAGAGACAATTAAGTTTTCTAATGATCAATCTGATGAGCTAATAATTTCATGGAATGTAGTTGATTCATTGTCAGCTGCAAAACTTACGGTTAGAATGACCGGGGACAAACGGGAAAGAGGAGTGGCTTGGCATCTCGATGTGGAAAACAATAGTGATGCAGCTTTATGGGAGGTTACTTTTCCCATATTTGAGACAAATGCATATGAAGACGACATGATAGTTATCCCAGCAGTTAGCGGTCGTTTACATCCCGCAAACAAGCCTCTTTCTTATAGCTCTGAAAATGAAGCCCCCCAAGGTAGAGCAAATTATCCCAGTGGACGGTTGACCATGCAATGTGCTGGCATTTATGGTAAGGAAGGTGGAGTTTATATAGGAGTTCACGATCCTAACGGGTCAGGTAAAAAACTTAAAATGAAATGTAATGAGGGGGTTTTTAACTTGGACTGGACCTGGCTACTTCCGAACATGGGCAATCCTGGGATTAGTTGGAAAATGCCGGGGGAGATCTTAATCCAGTCGTTCGATGGAGACTGGTACGATGTTGCACAGATTTATCGCACATGGGCTAAGGAAAAAGCCGGTTGGTGGCCACGTGGCGAGCAGACTGGACGTCCCGATATTCCCGACTGGTTTAAGGATAACCCTGTTTGGATCATGAGTAATGGACCGTGGCCGGATAGAGCACCTCCTATTCTAACTAAAGAGGCGGTTTCAAAAATAATGAAATTTGCGCGCTACATGGGCGATCTGCCGAGCGCAGTACATTGGTATAATTGGCATCAGGTCACCTATGATAATGATTTACCTCACTACTTTCCTGCAGATGAGGGATTTGCCGAAGGGATAAAAGAAGTACAAGCTGCCGGCGTTCATGTAATGCCCTATATAAATGCTCATGTCTGGGATACAGATCTGTCTGACTTTAATACCATCGCACGGCCTGCAGCTGTCAAATCATACGATGGTTCTCTTCCGATCAAGGAATATGGTGGAAACGCCTTTGCCTGTATGTGTCCGGCAACATCGGTATGGCAGCAAACCGTTAAGGATATTGTGTTAAAACTGGCAGGTCCTGAATTTGGGGTGGACGGCGTATATCTGGATCAGGTCTCGGCCCAATCCGCGATGACTTGCTTCGATAAAAGCCATGGGCATCCCATCGGTGGTGGGAGCTGGTGGGTTACACAGGGGTACTGGCCTATGTTGGACGATATACGCAAAAGCTCTCCCAATACGATTCTAACCTCTGAGAGTACGGCCGAACCTTACCTCAATCGTCTTGATGGTTATCTGACTTGGGTTGGATATCGGGATGGTGATTATGCTATCCCATTATTTCATGCCGTATATGGTGGACAGGTACAGCTCTTTGGAAGACTCTACAAATGGAATTCATGGAAAGGTGTTGCAATGCGCACAAAAACTGCGCAAGCTCTGGTATGGGGAGAACAATTGGGTTGGATTATTCCGGATGTGGTGGATGATCCTGTAGCCGGGCCATATCTCAAACAGCTTGCCCGTTTGCGATACGACTTACTTCCATACCTGTCCCGCGGGAATATGGCACGCCCACCAAAGATTATTACTGATGGTACTACGATTACCAGCAACTGGGTCTATGTTAGTGATTTAATGGTTACGACCCCCGCTGTAATTTCCGGAGCCTGGTATCGGGATGATGAGAATGCTCTGGCTTTGATACTTATTAATCCCGATGACAAGCCTCATACGGTTACCTTACCATTCAATGCTGCTGATTATGGCTTTAAAGGAGAGCTAAAAACTCGCGAGTGGATAGTAAAAGAAAAGGAAGTTACCATACGCCCGATGGCAAAACCAGTTGAAGCATCCTGGACTCGGAAGATAACTCTGGCTCCAATGACATCTATGGCTATTGAAATAATATCTGATGAAAAAGATTAATTAAAAATGAAGTTTTGAAAGGATGAAAAATCACATTGTATTAGTAATATCTTTCTTCATAACAATAGGAACTTATGCAAAAGATACCAACCGCCCAAACATTCTTATAATACTTGTTGATGATTTAGGTTATGGTGATCTGTCATGCACGGGAGGCACTGATATTCGGACTCCAAACATTGATAAATTATTTGATGGAGGAATGCGGTTTACTAATTTCTATGCAAACAGCACTGTGTGTTCTCCTACTCGAGCCAGTTTGCTTACAGGGCGATATCCTGATTTAGCAGGTGTTCCTGGCGTTATTCGTACAAATGAAAACAGCAGTTGGGGATATTTAAGAGAAGACTTGCCTACGTTGCCCAAAATGTTAAAAAAAGCAGGCTATCAGACTGCTATTATCGGGAAATGGCATTTAGGCCTTGAAGCTCCAAATACACCCAACGAAAGAGGTTTCGACTTTTTTCATGGATTCCTTGGCGATATGATGGATGACTATTGGACACATTTACGTCACGGGATTAATTATATGCGATTAAACAATGGGGTTATTGAACCGGAAGGTCATGCAACTGATTTATTTTCTGATTGGGCAATCGAATATATCAGTAATGTTGAAAATCAAGAAGCACCATTTTTTTTGTACCTCGCTTACAATGCACCTCATTTTCCAATTCAACCTCCGGAAGAATGGCTTAGTAAAGTAGAGGAAAGAGAGCAGGATATATCCAAGAAAAGAGCTAAAAATGTGGCACTAGTTGAACACCTGGACTATGGAATAGGTAGGGTACTTCAGGCCTTGGAAGATAAAGAGCTCGATAAAAACACAATAATCATTTTTTGCTCTGATAATGGAGGTCATTTACCTAGCGGCGCGTCTAATGGTGATCTTCGGGGTGGGAAACAGGATATGTATGAAGGAGGGATTAAAGTTCCGGCCTGTTTTGTTTGGAAAGATGTATTTGACCCGGGCAGCGTTTGCGAAAACCCTGGATCAACCATGGATATTTTTCCTACCCTTTGTGATATCACTGAGATAAATATTACCCATAAAATTGATGGAATAAGTATGAAGGCCAGTCTTCTTAACAGAAAGCAAATAACAAATGATCGTCCGATTTTCTTTATGCGGCGCGAAGGTGCATTTTATGGCGGACTTTGTTACTATGCCGTGCGGAGAGGAAAATTCAAATTGGTGCAAAATACTCCTTTTGAACCCTTACAATTATTTAACATTTTTTCAGATCCACAGGAAAAACAGCCTCTGGATGAAAATTCAAATGAATTTGATGAGCTCAAATATTTAATGTCACAACATATTCGAAAATCAGGTGCAATACCATTTCAGAAAAATGAATAAAATATCATGTAACTCAAACAAATTTTATAAAAACTAAATTGTCGTATACTGCTGCAATTCCTCACGTGACATCGACTTATATACTTTAAAAACTGTGCATCGAACATTAATAATATGAAATTATCAAGAGACTTGTCTAACTACCATCATCTACTTACTAAAATGTTCAGAATACCAGCTAGTAAGAAGGAGTGGGAGAAATATAAACTTAGTGATGAGCAGGTGGATTTTTTTAATGAGAATGGATATGTATCGGGTATCAAACTACTGGATGAAAAACAAGTAGAACAATTAAACACAGAATTAGTGGAAGTCATGGATCCTGATCATCCTAAAAATGATTTACTCTACGATTTTATGTCTAACGAATCGGAAGATCCGGATCGGGTAGTTTTTCATTCCTTAGGCCACTGGAGGATGACTCCCGGATTTCATGATGTCCTCTGGAACCCTGCATTCCTGATGGCATCTTATCAGCTTCTGGGTAATAAACCGGTTCGATTCTGGCACGACCAGTTGTTTTATAAACCTCCATATCATGGAGGGGTCGTTGCCTGGCACCAGGATTATTCTTACTGGACCCGCACCGTACCAATGCAGCATCTGACAGCCTGGGTCGGACTTGATGATGTGTCAAAAGAGAATGGTTGCTTGCAATATGTAAAAGGAAGCCATAAATGGAATCTGCTGGACAAACCTACCTTAGCCGGGGAAATGATGGGTGTCACCCAATTCCTTACTGAAGATCAAACAGAACAACTTCATAATCCGGTTCCAATTGAAATGAAAAAAGGATACGCCACATTTCACCACCCGTTGCTGCTACACGGTTCGTTCGAGAATAACTCGGAAAAGGCGCGCAGAGCCTTTGTGATTAACGTATTTGCTGATAATACGCGGTCTGACTCAGATGAAGAATTATTAGCTGGTGTACCCCCGATAAAAAAGGGTAATAAAGTTGAAGGACAATTTTTCCCATTGCTGTACCCAGTAAATGAGAAGGATAATTGAAATTAAATATAATAGTAAAGACAACCGGTAAACAAAAGCCTAAACTTATTTGGGCCAATAGAAAAATTCATGAGTAAAATAACACTAATAAGATATACATCCTTTCTTTTAATAAGCTTTCTGTTGCTTCTGAATCTATTTTCACGGGCTCAGAAATATTATGATATTGTCGTATATGGAGGATCTACCGCAGGCGTGACAGCATCCATCCAGGCAGCCCGAATGGGGAAGGATGTGGTTTTTATTTCAAACTATCCCAATGTAGGTGGATTGTCAAGTTCCGGACTTGGAGCGACTGATCTAAATAGAAGAGAGGCAATTGGAGGCATAGCAAGAGAGTTTTACTCCAGGGTCTATGATTATTATGCTGACAGCACTGCCTGGTATTATACCACAGCTAAAAGCTATTTCACAACAGAAAACAACCGATACTATGGTAATAATAAAATCAAGCGTGTCTGGGGTGGAAAAAATGATGAAATGGAAATTATGTGGGTTTTTGAGCCTCATGTTGCGGAGGAAATTTTCAGGGAAATGCTCTTGGAATCAGGTGTGACTGTGGTCTTTAATGAACGTCTTGATCTCAGAAATGGGGTAATGAAGAAAGGAACAGTAATTCAATCCATAAAGATGGAGAGTGGCAGAGAATTTTCCGGAAAAGTTTTTATTGACGCAACATATGAAGGAGACCTGATGGCTAAAGCTGGTGTTTCTTATTATGTCGGAAGAGAAGCAAATAGCAAATACGATGAAAAAATGAATGGCATCCAGCCAACCGGTCTTAAAGGGATGGATATCAATAACGGGAATAGTGATGTATCTATTGACCCGTTTATAGAAAAAGGAAATCCTTCATCCGGACTCCTTCCGTTTATTGAACCTGAAAGTCCGGGAAAGACAGGTGAAGCCGATAAAAGAATACAGGCCTATACTTATAGATTCACGCTTTCAAATAACCCGGAAAACTTCAGACCCATACAAAAGCCAGACAATTACAATCCATTATGGTTCGAACATTATGCAAGGGTCCTTGAATTGAATCCATTTATTGATGTTTTGAAGGTAATGACCATAACCCCCCTGCCAAACAAGAAGACAGACATCAACCATTGTGATTTTGTCGGGGTCAATTATGCCTGGCCCGAAGGGAATTATCAGGTAAGAGACAGTTTAGCACAAATGCATAAAGATTATGCTTTAGGAAAGGTTTGGTTTTTACAAAATGATCCAAGGGTTCCTGTGCATATTCGAAAAATCGTGGAGGAATATGGACTTCCGAAGGATGAATTTGTTGACAATGATAATTTTCCTTACCAGCTCTACGTAAGGGAAGCAAGACGAATGATTGGTGAATATGTCATGACTGAACATGATGCTCTATTAGAAAGAGAAACCCCAAAACCAATAGCCCTTGGTACCTACCCATTGGATTCTCATATCGTTAGTCATTATGTTGATAGAAAGGATCAGGTTTGGATTGAGGGTGCTTATTTGACCAAGGGGTCTAAAGTATATCCCATTAGTTACCAGTCACTGACCCCAAAAGCTGAGGAATGTAGGAACCTTTTGGTGCCTGTTTGTGTGTCGGCATCTCACACTGCTTATAGTTCATTACGCATGGAGCCCCAATTTATGGTGATGGGTCAATCTGCTGCTACGGCTGCAAGTTTATCCATTGATAAGAATATTTCGGTTCAGAAAGTGCCTTATAAAGAGCTAAAGGCGGTACTGGAAAATGATCATCAAATCCTTACATGGAATGATTAGTTCGATTGTTCTTTTATTACATCATTTATTGATACCATTTTCGAATTGCGAGGTTTCTGTTTTGAATGCAGGGGTTGGAGGCAATAACACAGCTGATTTATTAGAGAGAGTAGAAAATGATGTCATTTCTCAAAAGCCCGATATAGTAATAATGATGGTTGGAACCAATGATATGTTCTGGATCAAGAAAAGGATATCTTATGATCAGTACGCATCAAACCTGGACACATTAATTGGTCTCTTTAAATCAAACAATATTGAGGTTTTACTGGTAAGTCCTCCACCAGCAGATACTTCTTATTTATTCGAAAGGCATGACCGTGAATTATTTGTTGAATTACCCAACAAAAAGCTTGAGGTAGTTAGTGAAATATTAAGGACCAAATCAGCTCAAAACAATCTATTATTCGTTGACATTTTTAATCAATTTAAGAAAAAGGGGATACCCGATCATAATAAGGATAATATTATAAGGAATGAGTTTAACAGTGGAGCGCACGATGGTGTTCATCCTACACCCCAGGGATATCGGATGATTGCTGACAAAATATTTAAAAAATTGCTTGACAATGGCAAAATTGAAGAAGGGATAAAAATTATTTGCTTTGGTGATTCTATAACATTGGGTGCACATGTAGTAGGCGAAGGAACAGCATCAGGAGAAACTTATCCGGCATATTTAAAAGAACGAATTTGCCAGCATTTAAATAGTTAGAAAAGATCATTAAGAATAATAATTATCAAGGAAGATGGTCGAATGAATTATTTAGGAATCGATATTGGGGGCTCCTGGATCAAAGGAGCAATGGTTCATGATCTTTATTATAAAACAGATCCAAAAAATGGATTTAATGATGTTGAAACTCAGGCGATAAAAAATACCCTCGATGCCAGATCAACACCAAATGAATTATTGATATTATTAAAAAAACTGATCACACAATTCCAATTAAAAGGTGAAGCTATTACGGGCCTGGGAATTTCCACAGCAGGTATCATCAATTATCACGGCACGAAGGTTTTAAAGGCAGTTGAATATTTACATGTTTTAGAAAGTGAGGATTGGAAACATGAAATAGAATCGGAAATGGACTGTCTTGTATCCCTGATCAATGATGCCGATGCAGCAACCATTGGATTAGCTGAGTCAGGTAAATTAAAGGAGAACAAAACGATTGGAGTATTGCCTGTGGGTACAGGAATTGGTTTTGCTGTGTGGAGAAACGGCAGAAGGTGGAGGCTGGGTAAAAGGTTAACCTTACTGGGAAGCATATGGACTCCCACCGGCTTTTATAATTCTATCCTGAGTGCCTCAAAACTGGCTTCAAGAGATAAAAATGAAGATTTGAAGAGTGTTTTTACTAAGGAGTCCGGAAGAGAATTAAGAAATTCATACATAAGAGATTTAGCTAATGTCATTAGTACCGCGGCGATAATCTATGATCTTGATGAAGTTGTTGTCTGTGGAGGATTAGCTGATGCGGTAACTGAATGCCATTATCCTCTGGAGGCTGAACTGAATGTACACCTTTCTGAAGCAAAGACTGAGTTAGAAAAACCAGTTTGTGCGGTAGTTTCAGATCAGGGGAATGATCTGCAATTAATTGGCGCATTGGCAATTGCCAGATGGGAAAGTGTGGCCAGATCGCAACAGATAGAAAAAAAGTATGATACAATATCTACTGAAATTCCATATAGAAGAGACATACAACTGCAGGAATTATCGACATCGACCCTGCTCCGGAATATGTGGGAAGCGGAGGAGGAAGCCGGCAAAAATCTTAAGAAGAGTTTGCCTGTTATCGGGCTTGTTATTGATCATATAGTTAATAAGTTAAAAAATGGAGGCAGACTTATTTATGTTGGATCCGGAACCAGTGGAAGGATTGCTGCAATGGACGCAGTGGAAATCCCTTGCACTTATGGGTTCCCTGAAGACAGGATAATCAGCCTGGTAGCTGGAGGAATTTCAGATGCATCGATTGAAATAGAGTCTAATTTTGAGGAAGACGCAAGTTCTGTGCCTGAGATGTTGCTTTTAAATATCAATAAAAATGATTCAGTCATTGGGATATCAGCCAGTGGAGCTTCATATTATGTACAGTCAGCACTTGCCATGGCGAAGGAGAGAGGAGCCTATACCGTGTTGATACAGAGTGATGTGCCGGATAATCCTGCTCCATATTACCATGATTTAATTCCTTTAAATTCAGGGTATGAAATTGTTGCTGGTTCTACAAGAATGAAAGCAGGAACATCAACTAAAAAAATCCTGAATTTTATTTCATCATCCTTAATGATAAAGTTAGGAAAAGTAGCAGGTTCCTATATGATTGATGTAGCCTGTATTAATCAAAAACTCATTCAAAGGGCTCAGAGCATATTAAGAATTTTATATGGAATCGATAAAGATGAAGCCTTTGAAAGATTAAATAAAGCAGATATGCGCCTCAGTACCGTGATAGAGGAAATTCAATCCGAGCAAGGGGCCATTGATAAATAATAATATTAAATATTGGGTTTGACTAATGATATTAAGTCCTCTTGACTGGTTAATACTGGTTCTTTTTTTTATAATACTAATTTCTATTGGATATTCTGCATCGAAAAATGCAGGAGATAACACCTCTAATTTTTTTCTTTCCGGACGAAATATGCCTTGGTGGCTGTTAGGGGTATCAATGGTTGCTACTACATTTTCTGCTGATACCCCAAACCTTGTTACTGATATGGTTCGTACTAACGGGGTTTATGCTAATTGGTTATGGTGGGCTTTTTTATTAACCGGAATGTTGACCGTATTTATTTACGCAAAACTCTGGAACCGGTCAAAAGTATTAACAGATCTTGAATTTTATGAAATTCGTTACAGTGGAAAAGTTGCGGCATTTCTTCGGGGTTTCCGTGCGATCTATTTGGGGGTATTTTTCAATATATTGGTGCTTGCCAGCGTTTCTCTTGCCTTTATTAAAATTGCCGGAATTATGCTTGGCCTTCAGCCTGCACCGGCATTGCTTATTGCTGCGAGTATTGTAGTTTTTTATAGTACATTAGGTGGTTTAAAATCAATACTTTGGACTGATTTATTTCAGTTCAGTTTTGCCTTATTCGGTGCTATTGTTGCAGCAATTTATATTACTGAATCTCCTGAAATTGGAGGATTATCTTCCCTGTTTTCTCATCCCGCAGTTTCTGAAAAATTACAATTCATTCCTGAGATGTCTCAACCAGAAATTTTCCTGGGAGTATTCTTGATTCCGTTAGCTGTGCAGTGGTGGGCAGTCTGGTATCCGGGTGCTGAACCAGGTGGTGGGGGATATGTAGCTCAACGAATGTTATCAGCAAAAAACGAAGATCATGCCATAGGTGCTACTCTATTATTTAATTTTTTTCATTATGCTATTCGTCCGTGGCCATGGATCATTGTTGGTCTGGCTTCCTTAATCATATTCCCTGATATTCAGTCGATGGTTGACAGATTTCCAGAAGTATCAACTCAATATATAAAAAATGATTTTGCATACCCGGCAATGTTGCGTGTATTTCTTCCGTCAGGATTATTGGGGCTAGTAGTTGCATCATTGATTGCTGCTTATATGTCAACGACTGCTTCTCAGCTTAATTGGGCCTCTTCATATCTGGCAAATGACTTTTATGGAAGGTTTTACAATCGCAATGCTACAGAGCGACAAAAAGTTCTTTTTGGACGGATCAGTACAGTTACACTAATGGCTTTATCAGTGTTATTAGCTTTAGTATTGGAAAATGCATTGCAGGCATTTCAATATTTGCTCATGATAGGGGCCGGGACTGGATTGATTTATATCCTCAGGTGGTTTTGGTGGCGTATTAATGCCTGGTCTGAGTTGGCAGCCATGATCGGAGCTGTAATATTTTCAATGTTGTTTATTTTGATTGAAAACTTTGCCCTTGATGTTACTGATGATGGAATTGTCAATCTCTGGGGAATTGCAGGTACAGTAACCTATTGGAATGTGATAAAATTTTTAGGTGTAGTCATCTTAACAAGTGTAAGCTGGATTTTGGTAACAATCTTTACCAATCCGACAAACGAAGAAACTTTGCGTAGATTTTATAGGAAAATCAGGCCCGGAGGGATCGGTTGGAAACCTGTTGTAGACCGTGCAAAAGCTCAAGGAATTGAGTTAGAAAAGGAATCTGACCTTAAATGGGATGTTCCCACTGGTATCATTTGTATGGTATTGGGTTGTGTGGCGATTTACAGCCTGTTGTTTGCCATTGGCAATTTCTTATATGGAAATAATCTACAATCAACTTTGTTGATCTTGATCGCCATTTCAACATCACTACTACTTTGGAATAGATGGAAAAAATTGAAAACAATGTGAATTGCATGTAGAAAAATAAAACTGTTTATGATTTTTAATATACTTATAAATTCATCATTACTTTTCAATTTCAGCAGTAGTATAAATGATTCTGTAAAATCTTAGACGTTTTAGTTTGGAAGGATCCGAGCATTCGGGTGATTACAGATATTTTTTCTCATCATCACTCCAGATACTCCACACCCTCCGACTTCAGCACAATTGGGTTCGGCCACTTCCGGTCATTGTAAAGTCGCTGGGATCGGGTAAAGCTGACAATCAGACCATCTTTCGCTGGTCGGCACCAGGGGTCTACATCGGCATCTGGGTTGTATTCCAAAGTTTTGCCATCATATCCCAGGACTGAAATTTTGGTGTCGGGCGTTCAGGAAAGTCTCTCCAGGGGCTTTATAAAGGGCGAATCCATATTGATGACTTAGAAACAGAAGGAAGTAAGAAATGGAACAATCATTCACCACTTATACATCCAAAGTATTCTGGTTTCCTTGATATTGTGAATTATGTTTTATAATAAGATGTGGAACGATAAATAATTAATACTTCATTGTAAATTGAAAATATTACTTTCAATTTACAATGTATATTATAAGAGATAAAACAGAGGGAATGGTTCGTATATTTAAGACCTACAGCTTGTTTGTCACTTTTTTGCCACTCCAGGAGGGACATTGTTTGAGTAAAATTTTAGGACAAACCATAGACTTTGATCAGATGGTTCAGGATTCATAGATCTTTGTGTAATTTTATATAGTATTATACGGAGAAAATGGAACTGGTCAAAGAAAAGACATACACATTTGCCGATTATCTGAATGTAGCTGAAGACTGGGTAGAGCTGATCCGGGGAAAGCTGGTGAAAATGACTCCTATGCCTTCCACTACCCATCAATTAATTTCTGCTCGTATTTTCCAAAAAATCATTAATTATCTTGATAATAGGCCATGTAATGTGTTCCATCCTCCTTTTGATGTCCGGTTGCCCCAACGTGGAAAATCTACCAAAGACCAAAACATTACTACCGTAGTGCAACCTGATATCACCGTGATCTGCGATCCGGATAAACTAGATGAACGTGGTTGTCTGGGGGCACCTGACTGGATCATTGAAATACTGTCCCCTGGCAATATTCGAAAAGATACTCACGACAAGCTTGAGTTATACGAAGAGGCTGGTGTGAGGGAATACTGGATTGTGCACCCTGCTGAGCAGACTATCATCAAATACCTGCCGGACTCAAATGGCCGATATATAGGAAGTAAACCGTTTACCAAAGGTGACAAAATACCTGTTAGTATCCTTGAAGGTTTCGCTATTGACCTGGATGAAGTTTTTAAATAACCGGCTACTAGTTTTCTCATTATCTCCCCCTATACTCCACCCCCTCAAGCTTCAGAACGATCGGGTTTGGCCATTTCCGGTCATTGTAAAGCCGCTGAGATCGCGTAAAGCTGACGATGAGTCCGTCTTCAGCCGGACGGCACCAGGGCACAACATCGGCACCCGGATTGTATTCAAGTGTCTTTCCATCATGACCCAACACAGAGATCTTTGTATTTTCAGTCCCTTTCAGGGATTCAATCAGTAGTTGTTTGCGCTGTCCGATTGGAAGATCCAGATCAGTGATAAAGGCATAAACGGTATTTTCACCCGGCTTCTTGGTGAACCAGACGTACGCCTCGGAGACTATCGGGAAGGTCTCAATATCGTAAACAGCTTCCTGGTTTACTACTCGCCATAAAGCGATTTCCTGTAATCGCTGGACCTGCTCCACTGGCAGCCGACCGGTCTCATCGGGGCCGACATTGAGTAATAGATTTCCACCCTTTGCTCGTGTCTCGATCAGCATTTCAATCAATCTTGTTCCGGATTTATAATCCTCATTGGTGGGTTTATACTGCCATTGGGTGCCCATGGTGAAACAGGCTTCCCAGGGGCCTTCAAGTGGCGTATTCGGTAAATTTTGCTCTGGTGTGGCCATCCCACCGCGAGTGACGAGGATGTCCGGATCCAGATCCCAGCAGTAAGCCGCCAACTCGGTGTTTATCCATTCATGCTTCTGGGTCTGACCATCCAGGAAGATCATGTCGATCTTGCCGTAGTTGGTTAGCAACTCTTTCAATTGCTTTTGGGTGTATTCCATCAGTGGAGGATTTCCCCCGGGTAGGCTTTTAGGCGAATCCCTGTCTATCGGAAGTCCATTTTTATATAGGTAGGTGAAGTCATCCGGAGAGAAATAAAGTCCCACCGCAATACCTTTCTTCCTGAAGGCTTCCAGCACTTCTTTGGTGATATCCCTTCCAAAGGGTGTGTTTTCAATGGAGAAGTCAGTTGTTTCCGTATGAAACATGCAAAATCCGGAGTGGTGCTTAGCAGTAAATACCACATATTTCATCCCGGCCAGCTTTGCATAATCGGCCCATGCTTCGGGATTAAACTGGGAAGGATTGAAAGTTTTGGGCAACTCATTCACATAGTAGTCCAGGTAGTCCTCGGAAGCCCCAACCATGGAATGGCTGATGACAGACCCCAACTGTACATCGTGGCTCCAGTGAATGAACATGCCAAAGCCGAGGTCTTTGAACCATTCCACCCTTTCAGGTTTGTTGCGCTGAACTTTCAATAACCAGTTTTCTGATTCCTGGCTGAAGAGGCAAATGCTAAAAAGAATCAATAAAGCGGAAAGGATGTGTTTTGATATTTTCATAACGACTATTTGTAATCTGCACCAGTTAAACTATTGAGCACTGAGCTTTGCCAGTCTTTCATTTTGCTTTCAAGGTCTGAGGCGACCTCAGGATTTGTCTCGATCAGATTTTTGGTTTCATAAGGATCCTTCCGGATATCATAAAGCTCCCTAATCTCCTGACCATCTTCTTCCCTGATGATGAGCTTGTAGGTATTGTCAAGGAAAGACCGGTCCCCGGTATAATCTTCCTCAGTGACTACGGGATGGTGAAAATTTCTAAAGCTTCTTGTGAATTCGCCATTCATCTGTTTTGCCAATGGCGTAGTACCTTCCTGAAGCTCGGGATCAATATAAGGGACACTATCAGTCAGGTGTCTGGTGTCAAACATCCAGAAGCCAATGGGAGATGGTCGTTCTTTCATTTTCCCTTTGAGCAGGGGCATCAGGCTGATCCCATCTATCGGACGATCGGGAAGCTTTCCACCAACCAGATCCACCATGGTCGGTAACATGTCAGTAGTGACAGCATTCACATCCGAGGTAAAAGGAGTTGTAATGACTCCGGGCCACTCGACAATGCCGGGTACCCTGGTGCCTCCTTCATAGATTGTTCCTTTCAATCCATGAAAATCCGAATGGTATAACCCACTTGGAGGGATTCCATTGTCACCGTAATACCACAGCATGGTATTTTCTGACATATTGTTTTCACGGAGAAAATCCCTAAGCTTACCAATGGCGCGATCCATGGCGGTGATCTCGGCAAATCGTTCCTGTAAAACAGAATCAAGAGGTCTTCTGGTGGCCTGACCTGTTTCCAGTGAAGTCAGTCGAACATACTCATTACTTAATGAATCCGGTAGGTCTTCATAAAGGGCCAGGTCTTCTGGTAATCCCATATAAGGCTCGTGTGGAGAACCAAACCACACAATGGCAAAGACAGGTTTATCTCCTGAATTTTTGATAAACGAAATGGTTTCGTCTATAATGATTTCAGACCCTTCACCTTCTATTTTGACAGGCGGGGCTCCATCTTTTGAAAGGACCGGGTCCAGTTCAAAGAAGTTGTCATGTGACAGCCAGGTATCAAAACCCATGGCTCCCGGGCTTGTTGGTGAGGACTTTTTAACCGGTCCGAGATGCCACTTTCCAAAATGGCCTGTCGCGTATCCGGCATCTTTCATGAGTTGTGCTATGGAGATTTCTTCAGGGCGGATGGACCAGTTGGGTGTATAGGTTCCGTACCGGTTTGGATGCCTTCCAGTGATGATACCTCCCCTTGTAGGAGAGCAGGAGGGGTGGCCTGAATAGAACTGGTCTAGCCTGAGCCCATTTGCAGCCATTTCATCCAGTACAGGTGTTTTGATGAAAGGGTGACCATTGTAGCCGGTTTCTTCAAACCCATGGTCATCGCCCATCATCAGGATGATGTTAGGAGGTGTTTTCTTATTGTCCTCCTGCGTTGACGTTTTGTTGCAAGCCTGAAAAAGAATGATTGAAATGGATAGGGAGATGATTTGAAACGGCAGTTTTTTCATGATTTGAATTGTCGATTGCTTTTTACTCATGGTGTCTGTTAAGTTGGTCAATAAAGGTAATTATTATTTCCTGTCATTATCATTCATCAATAGCCATTTCCAAACCGGCATGACTCTTATCACTTTATTATTCGCTTTGATTTCATCATCTTCAGATTCTGTAAGCAGCAAACCTGAATTTAACTGATGCATATCCATTGCTTCAAAAAGTCCCTCCAGTTCCCTGGTTCTTGTCTCCTGATTTTCAATCGAGACTGTTACCTGAATCGCCTCCTTGATTCGAATGCCCTCTCTTATCAAAAAGTCGCATTCTTTGCGATTTTTATGGTAGAAGACTTCTTTGCCCCTTCGTTTCAACTCTAGAAAAACAATGTTTTCCATTATTCTTCCGTATTCTTCAGAAAACTGGAATCCAAGCGAAGCAGCTAACGCCTGATCGATAAAGTAGATTTTTTTGGGATTTTGTATCTGTTTCTTTACCGAAAAATCAAACTTATTTACTTCAAAAAGAATGTATGAATTCCTTAGAAATTCGATATAATTTCTAATGGTGGTAGCACTGCTCACTCCTATGATTTGTGCCAGTTTGTTATAGCTTGAAAGTCTGGAGAGATTGCTTGCCAGAAAATAGATGAGCTGCAATAATTCCTTTTCATTGGTAAGGTTGTTTCGGACCATCACATCCCGAAAAAGGATATTCTCATACAGGGTTTTGAGATACTCCCGATTTTGATCCCGGATAAAAGCAGGAAATCCTCCAACCCTGACAAAGTCCTTAAATTCCTTGAGTAGAAGCACCCTTTCTTTAGTGTTTAAGGCATTGACATTTGAAATAATTGATTGCTTTGATTGCAGAAATTCATCAAATGAAAAGGGGAATAATTCTATGGCCAGATATCTCCCGGTTAGATGAGTCCCTAGTTCCCGACTTAACATGGAAGCATTGGATCCGGTAACAATGACCTTGATTCTCTGTTCATAAAGCCTCCTTACAAAGCGTTCCCAGCCTTGTATATTTTGCACTTCATCAAAATAGAAGGTTTTTTGTTCACCATAGAACTCGATAAATAGCTCGTATAGGGTTTGAAAGTCATTGACTTCGAAATTGATCAGCCGATCATCATCGAAGTTGAGGTAGTAATCTTTATCCTTGTTGTATTTCCGAATTTGCTGTAGTAGCGTGGACTTCCCACATCTTCTGATTCCGGAGATCACCAGGATCTCATCAGACGTAAGGTATCGGTCAGGTATTTCTCGTGTTACCCACTTTTTATCCCAAGTGAAATCTTTCTGATCTGAAATAACTTTTGCCAGCTGACTTCTATTCATAATGTAAAGTTACTATTATGAATAGAAAGATTAATTAAAAGTATCAATTATAAATAGAAACTAATTCTCAATTTCTTCAATTTTTGAAAGATGGAATAGTCCTAAATTTGAAAACCTAACTAGTTACTATATGAGAGCATTAGTAGTAATAAGCATTCTGGGTCTTTTTACGGCCTGTAAGTCACCGGAGACCATCGATGATAACTCGGATGATTCCTTCTCCTTTATTTTCCTGACTGACATTCATTATCAGTTGGAGAGAAATGCTTCGAAAGGTTTTGAGGTAGCAGTCGATACCATCAATCAGCTGGAAGCCGATTTTGTCATGACGGGAGGTGACCTCGTGTTTGATGTGCTAAGAGGAAATTTCAGCAGATCCGATTCATTGTTTAGCATGTACAAAAAAGCAAGTGAAAGGATCAATAAGCCCGTTTACCACTGCATCGGAAATCACGAATTATTTGGGATCTATGAAGAGAGTCCCGAGGATTCCATGCATGCAGATTACAAGTACGGAATGTTTGAGCGCTATTTTGGCGACACTTACTACTCCTTCGATCACAAGGGCTGGCATTTCATGGTCCTGAACTCCATTGATGAGAGAAACCAGCGGTATGTCGGGATCATCAATGATGAAGAAATGGAATGGATCAAACAGGACCTGGCAAAGCTGGATAAAAATACTCCGATTGCCATCTCCATGCATATCCCTTTGATTTCCTCTTACTACCAGGTTTATCCCCGTGAAAACCAGGGGGAATCAAAGTGGATAGAAAATCGGGATGAGGTGCTGGATCTTTTTAAAGACTACAACCTGAAACTTGTACTTCAGGGCCACATGCACTGGATCGAAGACATCAATGTGCAGAACAAGACCAGATTTATCACCGGGGGCGCCCTCGCCGGCCGACCCAGCTGGAGGAGAGTGGATGACAGGGGTGACGGTAAGTATTATAACCAGGAGGGATTTATGCACTTCACGATCGATGGTGAAGAAATTGAGTGGAAGTATATCGATATAGGCTGGAAGTCAATTGAAGAATGAAAATTAACCACTTAGGTCAGAAAGCTTTAGATACGCCTTGCATTCTCAGCGACCTTTGCGTCTTCCCTGCGTCTTTGCGGTTAAAACAATTCAATTTCCAATGTGAGCAAAATAATATCGACAAATGCTAATTATGGACATAGCTAACCCGGCCATTCATTAGGCCATAAAGAGCTATTCATTTAGTTTTGAAGGCTTATACCTCAGAGTCAAATCATGAAAAGCAATTCAAGAAGAAAATTCATCAAGGGAGTGGCGGCTGCAGGAGCCGGAGCTATGATTGTACCAAGGCATGTGCTTGGAAAAGGCTTTACAGCCCCCAGTGACCGTGTAAATGTAGGAATTGTAGGAGCCGGGGGACAATCCATGTTCAGTGTGAGGGAACTGATGAAGATGGATGATGCCAGGGTGTGCTCCGTAGCCGATCCTATGGAATTGCAAAAGCCTACAGGCGTTTTGTACGGAATGGAGACCGGCAGGGTGCCTTTCAAAAAATATATAGAGGATGGCTATGCAGAGAAATCCATCAAGCAGAAAGTTTCAATCTATGAGGATTTCCGTGAAATGCTGGTAAAGGAAAAAGACATAGATGCCATCGTCTGCGCTTCGCCGGACAATACCCATGCCTATATCTCTCTCACTTCCATGAGGGCTGGAAAGCATGTGTACACAGAAAAGCCGATGTGCCACAATATCTGGGAGGCCCGGAAGATGCGTGAGGTAGCCCGGGAAACCGGACTGGCCACCCAGATGGGCAATCAGGGGCACGCTGCGGATGCGCTCCGGTCGACCGTAGAATATTTAAAGGCAGGTGTGATCGGTGATGTGAAGGAAGTGAACTGCTGGGTGGGAGCCACCCGGTGGAACCCACAACTAAATGGGTTGCCCACAGAATCCACGCCGATACCTCCCGGATTGAACTGGGATCTTTGGTTGGGACCAACACTCTTTCAGGAGTACCACGAATCCTTTACGCCGATCACCTGGAGGGACTTTTGGGTATTCGGAGCGGGTGCCATGGGTGATTTTGGATGTCATGATATGGATGTGGCTGTTTGGGGCCTTGACCTTGACAATCCTACCAGCGTTCAGCTTTTCCCGGCAGGAAATAGAAGAAGCAAGGAAATTTCTCCCTTTGGAGAGGTTGGTCATTATTATTTTCCAGCCAATGACTGGAGGCCTGAAGTCAAACTGAACTGGTATTCCGGAGGTTTACAACCAGAGAATCCACCGGATCTACCTCCCAACTTCCGACTGGAAGGACGTGGTACCATGTTCGTCGGGGAGAAAGGGGTAATTATCCAGAATGGCGGTATGTGGAGTGAGCCCATGGTATTCCCACTCGAGTTGGGGAAATCGTTTAAAAAACCTGATCAAACGATTCCACGTGTCACAAATGCTCATCACAGGGAATGGGTCGATGCCATCAAAGGTGGACCTGTAGCCATGTCAAATTTTGACTATGCTTCCAGACTTACTGAGATCACCTTGTTGGGTGTCCTTTCATTGAGACTGAGAGGAGAAAAAGTGAATTGGGACGCAGAAAACATGAAGGTAAAAGGGTGGTCAAGTGCCGATGAATTAATTAAAGAACCGGTCAGACCAGGCTGGGAAATGGTTTAAGAAACTTAAATTAAAAGAATGAAGAAGTTAAATGTTGGAATTATTGGCTACGGATGGGTAGCCACGGCACACATCGATGCCATCAATGAATGTACGAATGCAGAGGTCAGGTTCATTTATTCCTCAAGACCACAGGACGACAGGAAACTGAGCATAAAATGGGGATCTGAGATCAAATCTTACACAAATCTTGATGAGATGCTGGCCAACAAAGACCTGGATGTGGTGTCTATCTGCAGCTATAGCAACATGCATAAAGAGCACGCCATCAAAGCTGCCAGAGCTGGCAAACATATCATCCTGGAGAAGCCCATGGCTTTGAGCTGGGAAGAATGCCTTGAGGTGGAAAAAGAAGTAAAGGCTGCCGGAGTGTCTTTCACCATTTGTTTCGAGTGCCGCTGGTCCAACCAGTTCCTCGCTACCAAATCCATCGTTGACCAGGGATTGCTGGGGGATCTTCACTATGCGGAAGTGGATTACTATCACGGCATCGGTCCCTGGTACGGACAGTTTGAATGGAATGCCAAAAAAGATGGCGGAGGGAGCGCATTGATCACGGCCGGCTGTCACGCGATGGATGCATTGCTCCTGCTGATGGGCGATGATGTGGAAGAGGTGACCAGCTACGATACCAGCAGCAAGAGTGAGATCTTTAAGCCTGTGGAATATCAGACCACCAGCGTTACCATTTTGAAATTTAAGAGTGGCAAAGTAGGCAAATGCTCAGCTGTGGTGGACTGTCTTCAACCTTACTATTTCCATACCCACATTGTAGGGAGCCAGGGAAGTATGCTGGATAACAAGATCCATTCTGAAAAACTTCAGACCGATCGGTCAAGGTGGAGCGACCTGGCACTAAAGATGGTCGACTCCGGAGATGTGTCTGATCACCCTTATCAGGGTCAGTTTGAGCACTTTTTTCAAACCATCATTGATGGGAATCCCATGCCTCTGACAGGATTGAAAGAATGTATGAAAACCCATGAGATCGTCTTTGCTGCGGATAAGTCAGCAGCCACCGGAAAACCGGTGAAGCTGTAATGTTTGGATGATGTTAGATAAGTGCGAGAAGCTTCAGGATGGCAATGATGGTTCCGCCTCCGACCAGTGAAAGGACGATGATGGTGATCACCTGGGTTTTTTCCATTACTGATCATCTCCTTTCTGAGACCTCATTGCTATGGATGACCTCTGAGAGAAGCAGTTCAGGTTGATCTATTCTGTTTTTTTCTTCCATAGATATGACGAATATACGATAAACTGATTTCAGCGTTGTACTCGACTGCTTGAATATCATTTAGGAATCTCCGATTTAAAAGCCAACGTTTTCTTTAAAACGCTCTCAATAGTATCCAGATCCTGCTTCTTCTGCTTATCATTCAGCTTTCTTACTGAAGCTATTTGGTCATGAACTTTCCTGTAGAATTTCTGAACACTTGCCATATCAAAATATAATCTTCCTGTCCTTCGTTCAAGAAAATCGACAGACGACATCACCAGTTCATTTTTAAGGCAATATGACAGCTCTGCCATGATAAGCGCTTCTTCAGGATCTACTTTTGGTTTGAGCTTTTCAATAGTGTTGAGGATCTTTTTGGATTGCTTCCCATAATTGCTCACAAGGTATTCGGCTCTCGCAGGGTTTAGTCCTTTTTCTTTAAGCCTGACTGCGGTCTTCTTCACATACCTTTTTACATTTCCATAGTGCGAAAACGGCTTTTTAGTCAATGGTATCTTATGTGTCCCGGAAGCGTCGCAGTCCTTTTTGTATGTTCTCCGGAGCTTTTTGGCTACCAGATCCACAATTTCCAAAGCCATTCTCCGGTAACCGGTAAGCTTGCCGCCGGCGATGGATATCAACCCGTCCTCCGCCTCGAAGATCTCGTCCTTCCTTGAAATGTCGGAGGGAGATTTTCCTTCTTCATGGATCAGCGGACGCAGTCCGGCCCAGGTGGATCGGACCTCCTCCGATTTAAGATCGACCTTAGGAAACCCATAGTTCGCCGCTTTCAGCAAATAGTCGACATCTTCTTTTTCTGCTTTTACATCTTCCTGCTGCGCGGTGTAGGTGGTATCCGTCGTGCCGATGTAGGTCGCCTGATCTCTGGGGATCGCAAAGATCATCCGGCCATCCGGCCCGTCAAAATATACCGAATGCCTGAGTGGCAGCTTTGCCCGGTCAACGACGATGTGCACTCCCTTTGTCAGGTGAAGCTTTTTATGGTTCAGAGAATCGTTGAGCTTCCGGATGTTATCCACCCACGGACCTGCTGCAGAAACCACATACCGGGACCTGATCTCAAACTGTCGATCACCATCCGTATCCCGGCACCTGATGCCGGCTATTTGATCCTGCTCGTAGATGAAATCGGTGAGCTCCACATAGGTAACAATATGCGCTCCGTACCTGGCTGCAGTCTTGGCCAGCTCGATGGATAGCCGTGCATCGTCCGTGCGATATTCAGCATAGAGGAATCCGGCGATGATGGCGTTTTTATTAAGCAAGGGCTCCTGTCGGATGGTTTGCTTCCGGGTGAGCATCCGGCGTTTGTCCTTTCCTGTGACCCCGGCCAGCAGATCATACAGCCAAAGCCCGAAGGAAGATAGCAATCGTCCGTAGTTGCCGCCTTTGACGATGGGCAACAGCATTTTTTCCGGATGGACCAGGTGAGGTGCCAGCCGGTGGACCACCGCACGTTCCCGGCCGGTTTTGGTCACCAGCCCGATGTCAAATTGCTTGAGATAGCGAAGACCGCCATGGATCAGTTTGGTGGATTTACTGCTGGTACCAGAGGCGATATCACTTTTGTCGATCAGCAGGGTTTTGATCCCCCGGGAAGCGGCATCCAGCGCGATCCCGCAACCGGTGATACCCCCACCGACGACGATCAGATCATAGGTTTCCCGGGTGCTATTCCGCAGGATCTCCGATCTTGACTTAAACGATAGCTTATCGGACCCATTATTCATCCTTGTTCCAGTTCATCACCCGCTTCACTCCTTTGATCCACTGCTTATATTGCATTTCTCTTTTTTCAGAATCAATTTTTGGTTTAAAAAGTTTTTCAACCCCCCTGTTTTTATCGACATCTTCCTTTTGCCAGACCCCGGCGGTGATCCCGGCCAGATAGGCGGCCCCCATAGCCGTGGATTCGATGATCTCAGGTCTTTCGACAGGCACACCCAGGATATCGGACTGAAATTGCATGAGGTAATTGTTGACACAGGCGCCGCCATCCACTTTCAATGTCTTGATTTCTATACCCGTATCTTCCATCATGGCATCGACCACATCACGGGTCTGATAAGCCATGGATTGCAGGGTAGCTTTGGCGATTTCCGGTATGCCCGTATCCCTCGTGAGGCCGAAGATCGCCCCCCGGGCATACATGTCCCAATAGGGGGTACCCAGTCCGGCAAACGCTGGCACGACCACCACATCTTCCTTATCGGTAGACAGGGCAAGTGCTTCGGTATCTCCTGCATGTTTAATGAGCTTAAGCCCATCCCTCAGCCACTGGACAGCCGCACCGGCGATAAAGATGCTCCCTTCCAGGGCATAGACCGGCTGATCGGTCATGCTACAAGCGAGGGTGGTCAGCAGGCCGTTTTCAGAGACCACATGCTTTGAGCCCATGTTCATCAGGATGAAACACCCGGTCCCATACGTATTTTTTGCCAGCCCCGGGCTGAAGCAGGCCTGACCGAAGAGTGCCGCCTGCTGGTCACCTGCCACGCCATTGATGGGTATTTTGACACCATCCAGCTCAAAATCCCCGAAGTGGCTTCCGGAAGGCTGTACAGAGGGGAGGAGGGAGGCAGGGATCCTCATCTCCTGAAGTAATTTTTGATCCCAGTCCATTTTCACGATGTCGAAAAGCATGGTCCGTGAAGCATTTGTGTGATCGGTGACATGGGAACGGCCTTTGGTGAGCTTCCAGATCAGCCAGGTATCGATGGTGCCGAAGCATAGCTTTCCAGCTTCCGCTTTTTCACGGGCGCCCTTGACATTCTCCAGGATCCACTGGATCTTGGTGGCGCAGAAATAGGAATCGATGACCAGACCGGTATGCTCCCGCACGTAATCGGTCAGGCCCTTTTCTTTCAGCACCTCACACTGGGGTGCCGTTCGTTTATCCTGCCAGACCAGCGCATTGTAGACAGGTTTTCCTGTTTCCCGGTCCCAGATCACCGTGGTTTCCCTTTGGTTGGTGATCCCCAGGCTGACGATCTGGTCTGCTGATAAATTGTTTTTATCAATCAAATTTTTGAATACCCCCCATTGAGAGGACCAGATCTCTTCCGGGTCATGCTCCACCCAACCCGGTTTGGGAAAGATCTGTTTGAATTCCTGCTGGGCCGTATCGCAGAGCTCTCCCGAGGTATCTACCAGCAGCGCTCTGGAGCTGGTCGTTCCCTGGTCGAAGGCGATGATGTATTTTTTGTTTGTCTTCAATGGGGTGGGTATTAGGGATTGGATAGTGTTAATTCTGAAAAATTAAGGAATATTTCGAGATAATTGAAATGGAATGGTGATGGGGTTTCAATATCCATTGCATTTCCCGGCAGGGTCTTCCATATCTGAGTAATGCTTTATTTCAGAGTCCCTGGCGGAGACGCTGTGTGGAATAGAATGTATTCCCTGTATACTTCTTTTCTGTAAACTGTTTGATTATAAATTCTTTAGATTTATATACGATATTAATTTTTGTAAGATCTGTCCATTGTAGACATACTTTTGACTAAATGGAAACTAAAGATTGGTTGCCATATTTAATTAGTGGATTAAGCTTAGTCGTATCCAGCATCGCTTTATATATGGGCCAATTTCGTCGGGCCAAACTTAAAATTATTGTCGGACCCGATATTCATATTTATCATCCGGTCGATGGTGGAACTGCCTTTTACATTCCAGTCATTTTTACCAATAAATCACCAACCAGGGGTCTGGTTGAAGAAATATATTTGAGAATGAGGACACCCTCAGGCAGAACCTATCAATTAAAATGGTTGGAAGAAATCAGATTAACTATCAGAGATTGGAATTATGATCATCTGGATAATGCCAAGCCATTTACCATTGGAGGATTTGAATCTGTTTCAAAGGTTTGTTGGTTTTTATGGCCGGAAGTAAGAGAACCTTTAGAACTAGTGGCAGGCCAGTATTCAGTATCAATAGAAGCAACGTCAGATAAAGGGAAAAAGCCTGAGATCAAAAAACAGAAAACGTTAATAATTTCCGGCGAAACTGAGAAAACATTGAACTTAAGAAAGTCATCAAAAGATCCAAAAGCTCGCATTCATTATTTTGAAGGTGATTCTGAAATAGCACAAGTGATTGAATGAAATGACTCTGTCAATGCTTATTCCCATCAGCATCTTCTTATTTGAATAATATTCTTTGGCCGAGGCACCGTGAAATATGGCTATTCTAATCTGAACAGCCATTTAGTCTCCGCAACTGCTTCCAGTGTGCTCCCAATCAGGCGCTTTCAGCTTTGAAGTGTCAAAATGATTGTATTTAAAAGGAAAATGGATCACCCGGAAGAATTTATGGAAATGCTGGTGTGATTGTAATAAATGCAAGAAACAAAAAAAAGCCCAGCCCGGGCTGCGCTTTTTCTTACTGACGGATGAGTGATGAGAGCCTACCCCTTATCCGCTTTTTCGATCTTCCTGGTGATGAAAAAGCCAGTGACCAGGCCCAGTCCACCAAAGATGAAGATCATTGCAGGGATGGTGATCTCATGATCAATATTGGTTAGTCCGGGAGCACCAATTATCTCCCCATTATGTCTAAGGTCAGTGCCTAAAAGTGAACCGGTAAGTATACCTATTCCAATACCAGTCAATAACAGAGCGATGTTTAATACGAACTTGGCTATAGAAAATTTGAAGCCGCTGCGATCAAAAATGGATGCATCCGAGCCCTTTTCGATCAGGGCCAGGCGTTCCCTGTTCCTGGTGGTGAAGTAGATGTATGATACGCCAAAAATGGTGGCAAATAATCCTACAAAGATAATTATTGGTAGTAGCATGTTATAACTTTTTTATTTTACAGGGATATTGACAACAGGGCTTTAGGTCCGGTTACATTAATTCCCATTTATTTTTTAACACAAGTATTAATAACGCTTTTCTACCCTCACCCTGATCGACTTGCTGATCGGCGTATGACTCCCGGCGGCGAAATGATCAATGGGAACAAGCATATTGGTTTCCGGAAAATAGGCGCCCAGATTTCCCCGGGGTATTTCGTATGGGACGACCCTGAACTGCTCCGCTCTACGCTCTACCCCATCATAGTTACTTACCAGGTCCACCACAGACATAGGCTGAAGGTTAAGCGCTTTCATGTCCTCGCTGTTCATCAGCACCACACGACGTTCATTATGTATTCCTCTATAGCGATCATCCAAACCGTAAATGGTGGTATTGAATTGATCATGAGAACGGATCGTCATCAGGATGAATTCCCCATCTTTTAAATGATGTTCTGCCGGCTTATTGATGGAGAACCGGGCCCTGCCGCCTGGCAATTTTGAAAAATCTCCGTGCCTTGCATTGTTTGGAAGGTAAAAACCGTTTTCCCCGGATCGTCCGGAGTAATCCTCAAACCCCCTGATCACCTCCTCTATTTTTTTTCTAATCAGGTCATAATCCTGACCCAATGCCTTCCAGTCCACAGTACTTTGATCCTTGAAATAAGCTGCAGCAATTCCTGCGACAATCTCCGGTTCACTCATGAGCGTCTCACTTGCGGGTTTAAACTGACCTCGTGACCTGTGGACCTTGCCCATGCTATTTTCAACGGTTACATACCTCTGTTTTCCTTCCCGGATATCTGTTTCTGACCTTCCTAATGTTGGCAAAATCATCGCTGATTTCCCGGTGACGAGGTGGGTTCGGTTCAGTTTCGTGGTAATTGAAACAGTCATCTCGCAGTTCATCAGGGCCCTGGCCGTATAAGCTGTATCGGAAGCGGCAGACAGAAAATTACCGCCTAACCCCATGAAGAATTTTGCCTTACCATCATGCATGGCTTTGATGGCATGCACAGTATCCAAACCCGTTTTTGCGGGTGGGTCAAAGCCAAATGCTTTTTTGATGGCCTGATTTAATTCCGGAGATACATGATGCATGATCCCGACTGTACGATCGCCCTGCACGTTGCTATGGCCGCGCACAGGACATGTCCCGGCACCTTTTTTACCGATACTTCCCTTGAGCAACAGCAGATTGACACATTCCCTGATGTTGTCGACCGCATTTTTATGCTGGGTCAGTCCCATGGCCCAGCAGATGATAATCCGCCTTCTTTCTGACAATAACGAAACCGCCTCCTCAATTTTCTGAGGTGATACTCCGCACATATCCAGGAGTTGTTTCTCTTCATATCTGTCCAGGTCGGTCGTCAGCTCCTGATATCCACTGGTTTGTCGGGAGATGAAATCCTGGTCAAAAACCTTTTTCCCCGCCCTTTCAAGATCCAGCAACCGCTTGAGGATGAGCTTGAGCAAAGCCACATCCTGATTAATTTTTACCTGGAGAAATACATCTGTGAGTGTAGTTCCCTGGCCGAGAATCCCTCCGATTTCCTGTGGGTTTTTAAAGCGGACCAAACCGGCTTCTTTGAGTGGGTTGATCGCTATGATCCTGCCCCCGTTTTGCTTACACTTTTGCAATGCTGACAACATCCTGGGATGGTTAGTGCCAGGGTTTTGCCCCATCACAATGATCACTTCAGCTTCGGGGAAATCATCTAAAGTAACCGATCCTTTACCGATTCCCAGCGTTTCGGTCAATGCTACCCCACTGGATTCATGGCACATATTGGAGCAGTCCGGCATGTTGTTAGTGCCGAAAGCACGCACAAATAGCCCGTATAAAAATGCCGCCTCATTGCTGGATCGCCCGGAGGTATAGAAGATTGCCTCATCAGGTGAATGCAGCTGATGCAATTGAAATGCTATTTGTTCAAATGCTTCCTTCCATTCCACAGGTTCATAATGATTAGCATTTGGTTTGAGAATAAATGGCTGCGTAATGCGACCCGCTTTCCCAATTTCAAAGTCAGACCACCTGGACAATTGTTCTACATCATACTTCCTGAAGAAAGCCTCATCAACCTGGGATTCCGTGGCCTCTTCAGCCAATGCTTTAGCTCCGTTTTCGCAATACTCACCCAATTTGGATCGTTCTTCCGGATCCGGCCATGCACAACCGGGACAATCAAAACCCTCCTTTTGATTCATCCTGGAAAGTTTCTTCAGACCCTTATACAGCCCTAACTCTTTCTTTGTATGTTCTAAAGCAGCCAAAACTCCGGGTACTCCGGCAGCATAATCAGCCGGTGATTTGATCTCTAAATTTTGAAATTTGATCTCACCCGTGATTGAAACATTGCGATGCTTTGGTTTACTCATTTTAGTTGGATGTCTTGGGACATAAGAATGGCAATATGAATTTAATCTATGTTCTTTCGAAATATAAGTTAGAAAGATTGACTATATTGAGAGGTACATTAACGAAATTTTTCCCCTAACCCCTAACCCCATAAGCTATGCCATCTAACAGAGGAATTGCATACATCAAACCCGGTGTGGTTGAAGTGCAGAATATCGCATTTCCGGAATTGGCACTCGGAGATCGAAAATGTCATCACGGTGTCATCCTGAAAATTGTTTCCACTAACATCTGCGGAAGCGATCAACACATGGTCCGGGGCCGGACAACGGCACCTGAAGGACTCATACTCGGACATGAAATTACCGGCGAGATCCTGGAAAAAGGCAGGGATGTTGAATTTTTGGAAGTAGGAGACCTGGTGTCGGTACCTTTTAATATCGCATGTGGCCGATGCAGGAATTGCAAAGAACGACAAACAGGGATTTGCCTGAATGTGAATGAATCACGACCCGGTTCAGCGTACGGCTATGTGGATATGGGAGGTTGGATTGGCGGCCAGGCAGAATATGTGATGGTGCCATATGCTGACTTCAATCTTTTGAAATTTCCAAATAAAGACCAGGCTATGGAGAAGATCCGTGACCTGACTTTGCTATCAGACATTTTACCGACCGGCTACCATGGGGCGGTCACAGCCGGAGTGAAACCTGGTATGGTGGTATATGTGGCAGGGGCAGGCCCTGTCGGACTGGCCTGCGCGGCTTCCTGCCATCTTCTGGGAGCTGCTGTGGTGATCGTCGGGGATATGATACCGGAAAGACTTGAGCAGGCAAAGAGTTTTGGCTGCGAAGTGGTTGATCTAAGAAAAGATGCTACACTGGCTGAGCAAATTGAGGCCATTGTCGGAATACCTGAAGTTGATTGCACGGTTGATTGTGTGGGGTTCGAGGCTAAAGGGCATGGACATGACAGTGATACCGAACAGCCAGCCACCGTATTGAATGCTGCCATGGAGGTGACACGGGCCGGAGGTGGTATTGGCATCCCGGGATTATATGTAACCGGTGATCCTGGAGGAATAGATGAAAATGCTAAAGTGGGCAATCTGAGTATCCGGATCGGATTGGGCTGGGCCAAGTCACATCATTTCCATACGGGTCAATGTCCTGTAATGACTTATAACCGCGACCTGATGCAGGCCATTTTATATGATAAAATCAAGATAGCAGATGCTGTGAATGTACAGGTGATCACTTTGGACGAAGGACCAAGTGGTTATAAGGATTTTGATAAAGGTGCTGCCAAGAAATTTGTGATTGATCCGCACGGCATGGTACCTGCTTAGTTATGGTGATTTCTATCCAGGAGGAGATCTGGTTATCAATTGCATCGATTGACTACCCGATTTGAAAGTGGGTGATAAAAAATCCTTATGATTATGTAACCTGTTCCAGGAGTTCATAGTCTATTCAATCAAATGCCCGGGCAGGAGGATACCTATTATATCAAACAGATTCTGGATGGTGATTCGCATGGTTATGCCGAATTGCTGGACAGGTATCAGACACGGGTATATAATTTTGTGCTGTACATTATGCGGCATAAAGAAGAAGCGGAAGAAGTAGTACAGGATACCTTTGTGAATGCTTTCAGATCCCTGAAATCATTCCGGCAGGAAGCGAAATTTTCCACCTGGATCCTGAGGATCGCCTACAACAACTGCCTGACCCGTCTGAGAAAAAAACAACTAAGCCTGGTGGAAATGGATGGCCATGCGATGCAGCTGCCAGGGATGAATAATATCAATGAGGAAACTGACCGGCAGGACATGCATGAGTTGCTGTCTTGTGCCATGAACGTGTTATCGGAAGACGAGCAGGTAATTGTAACTTTGTTTTATTACAATGAACAATCGATACAGGAGATTGGAGATATTACAGGGAAGTCGGCTTCGAATATCAAGATCATCCTGCACAGGAGCAGGCAAAAAATGCTGAAACGACTGCAATCTAACGGAGTAAAAGAATAGACATCATGAGCAGCAAGAATCACGAAGAAGATCAGATCCTGAAGGATCTTTTCTACCGGTCCGCTACCGTGCCGGATGAGGCGCTGAATGAGCGGATCCTGGAGAAGGTATCCATAAACAGGAAGGTTTTTGAGTACCGGCCTGTGATCAGCAAGAAAGGATGGGCGGCTATTTTGTCGGGATTAACATTGATGATCATTATTTTGGTCGTGTACGACAGTGCGTTAGACATGAGTCCATTGAAAGAGCAGTGGTTCACCATTTTGACCAATTGGACTTTGCCCGGTGGTATTTTTGATATGAATTTTCAGTTGAGCCTTCCTGAGCTGACCCATCCGTTTTTGATGGCCTGTTCGGCACTTATCGTATTTGGAATATATTTTATGATCAGCTTAAAGTTTTTAAAAAGATCGGATCAATAAAGTTTAAGATCTGTTTGAAATAAAAAAGGAGAGACAATAACGGCCTCTCCTTTTATCTTATATGTTGATCTGATTATTTAATCTTCTCCAAGTCCCGGGTTAGTCAACACTTCGCTGGCCGGTAGTGGAAGGTAGTACTGAATAGCTCCCAGTGGCTGCAGATCATCCGGATCTTTCGCGGCCACTACATCCTCGACCATTTCAAGTCTGGTCAGGTCAAACCATCTGCAGTACTCACCTGCGAATTCCCAGGCTTTTTCCTGGATCACATCAGCCTGCGTGGCAGAGGTGTAATCCACACCTGCATCAGGTGTATTGAGAGGTAGGCCATAGGCCCTTCTTACGATCTTGTTCAAAGCTTCCAGCGCATCGGGATCTGCATTATTTCCGGTCGCCATGATCTGGGCTTCAGCAAAGATGAAGTAAACCTCAGCCATCCTGAATAGGGGCAGTGAAAGATCATTCTGCCAGTCAGCGGCATCACCCT
This sequence comes from Cyclobacteriaceae bacterium, assembly GCA_965243485.1. GTDB lineage: Bacteria > Bacteroidota > Bacteroidia > Cytophagales > Cyclobacteriaceae > UBA7330. The sequence continues at coordinate 2,423,636 of CBDEVP010000001.1, forward strand.
GAAGTTTCTGGTAATATGGTCTTGCTGTGGCAAAGCTTGTCCATGGCGTACCATCTGCCGCTTCAGTGTCGAAGGTAAAGTCTTTTCTTCGCTGATCAGGGAAATTGTTGAAGAAGGTAAGCTCTGCAAAATAATCATCCCATCCATTATCCTCACCTGGTCGTGCAGGAAGACCGTAGACGGCATTTCCGTTGAACCAGACCGTACCTGAGAAGTTCAAGGCAAATACTTCTTCCTTATTTCCATCATTGTTGACCGTCGGAGATGGCCACAGGTCTGCGAAATCATCCATCAGGCCAAAGCCATAAGTTGCTTCGTTGTCGATTACTTCTTTAGCTGTGCTGGCAGCCATGGCATATTTATCGGTTTGCTTCAATGGCCATCCTGACATCTGCAGATATACCTGAGCTTTCACCGCAAGTGCAGTTCCCTTGCTGGCTCTTCCCGGTGCAAGCTTTGCATTACCCAAAAGTCCAATGGCTTCGTCAAGGTCCATAATGATTTGATCATAGATAGCCTGGGGTTCACTTGCATTAATTTCAAGTGATGCAGGATCGAAATTATGGGTCTCTAATACCAATGGAGCTTTACCCCAAAGTCTCACGATCCAGAAGTAATTATAAGCTCTCAGGAAATATGCTTCACCTGCAATCTGGTTGATCACCGACTGATCGCCGGATGCTCCCTGATAGTTTGCAATGATGTTATTACATCCCTGGATAGATTTATAGGCTCCACTCCATACAAAAGGCAATCTTCCGTTTTGCTGAGATACCCTGAACTGATCAAACTCCCTGAAGTCCGCTTTATTACTGGCTTTGTGGGTCGTGAGGTCATCCCCACCCATCAGAATGGCCTGGGTAGATGCATTTCCAAGACCTGAAACCCAGGTGGTCGTCAGCGGTTTGTAGGCGCCTGCCAGTGCGGCAGTTAGCCCGTTTTCATTCTTTAGTGCTCCACTTTCCGAAGTAATAATGGTAGACAGGTCCTCCTCTAAGAAATCACTGCAGGATACACTAAAAATAAGTACAAATAATATGATTAAATTTTTCATTTCTTTTAAACTTTAAATTCTTAGAAATTAAGATTTACGCCGAGTGTGTAAGTCCTTGCATTCGGATATGAACCACCATCAGCTCCACGGTTGTCTGCACCGCCACGGTTGCTGTAAGACTCAGGATCCAAACCTCTATAATCAGTGATTGTCAGCAGGTTGGTGGCTGCAGCCATTACTCCAATCCTTACTCCTTTTTCCGGATTGATCGGAATGTCATAACTCAGGCTCACATTTTTTAAACGAAGGAAGCTACCATCTTCAATAAATCTTGAGGACTGAAGTTCAATCACATCAGTATCACTGAAGGCAGGGATGTCCGTCTGATTTTGAGGGGTCCAGCGGTTAAGGATATCTGCATGCGTGACCTCTCTTGCATCAGCGATGGCAGCAATGGCCTGTCCATAGGTAAAGTTCCATTTGTCATAGCCTGCCATGGCCTGGAAGAATACATTCAGGGTAAAGTTGCTGTATGTTACGTTGTTATTCCATCCAAACAACAATTCAGGAATTCCAGTACCGATGATCTGATAATCATCACCACCGATCACGTTGTCACCATTGAGATCCTGGTAACGGCTGTCTCCCGGTACATTTCCATAAAGTGCAGCTTCTGCAGCTTCCTCGGCTTTCCAGGTTCCCAAATATTTAAGTCCCCAGTAGCTGGTCAAAGGCATTCCTGGCATCAGGACTCCTTCCGGAAGGTTAGTGATACCTGCCCCAACGTCTCCATCCACGAAAATCATATCATTTTCTGCCAGGCTCACCACTTTATTCTTCAGGAATGAAGCGTTTACATTGGTAGTCCATGTTACAGCCTGATTATCAATGATCGTACCTGAGATGCTGAATTCAAAACCTTTGTTTTCAGTTTCACCTACATTGGTAGAGATGGTTCCTCCTCCTACGTATTGAGGAAGTGGCTGAGCCAGCAACAGGTCTGTTGTTCTTTTCTGGAAATAATCCATCGTGATCCCCAGTCTTCCGTTTAAGATCAATACATCCAGACCTATGTTTGATTGAGTGGTTGTTTCCCACCTGAGATTAGGGTTACCCGGGTTACCAATTTTGATGCCGGGTGTCAAAACTCCATTTGTAAATGAGGTGGAGGCTTCGAATTCTCCGGTCTGGAAACTTGTAACAGTTCCATATACACCTATACCCTGGCTACCTGTCTGCCCCCAGCTTCCTCTCAATTTCAGGTCGTCAAAAATATTGCCGGGAATAAAGGACTCTTCAGAAAGTCTCCATCCCAGGGCAACTGAAGGGAAAGTACTGTATTTGTTGTCTCCCCTGAACTTGGAAGATCCGTCTCTTCTTACAGAAGCTGTTACCAGATATTTACTATCATACTGGTAGCTCACACGTCCAATCAATGACTGTATCGTCTGCTTCTCGTAATATGCATTTGTACCTGTACCTGCAGCTAAAGTGATATTGTTATACTTCAGGTCAGGAAACTGCAACCCGTTTGCACTGGCCCCGAATTGATCTACCTGAGTCAGCTGGCTTTCCAGTACAGCAGTAGCAGTAAGGTCATGAACACCGGCAAATAGCTTGTGGTAATTCAGGGTGTTGGTATTCTGAACAAACAGTACCTCAGTGGATTGCCGTGAAGAGTTTGGATTGTTGCTGAGCGAGTTCTGAGCAAAAGTTTTGTTTTGCTGCTGGTTAAAACTGGCTCCAAATCCAACATCCAGTGTCAGCCCATCAATAAATTCGTAGACGAGACCTCCATTTGCCAGTAAGTTGCTGTGATTATTGATGTTGTCGTTCAGCGCAAATTCCAGCGGGTTTCCTTTGATTGAAGAAATGTTATCTCTTACGGTTGGCCTGCCATTGGCATCATAAGCAGGCACTGTAGGGGCCCAGGCAGTCACGCCTCCGGTAGATCCTCCGATGTTTCCATCTCCACTCACATTATTTGTTTCTCTTCTGATAAAGTTCACTTTGATCCTCGCATCCAGCTTATCAGTGAGTTTGGCATTTACGTTTGTACGCAAAGAGTATCTCCTGAATGAAGAATTGATGACGATACCTTCCTGGTCCAGGTAGTTTCCGGAGATGAAATATTTTACATTCTCATTTCCTCCTGAGTAGTCCAGCTGGTATTCCTGACCCGTAGCTGTTCTGAAAATTTCATCCTGCCAGTCAGTACCACCATTGGCTTTAAAGTCTGCTACTTCCTGAGCAGTAAACGGAGGTGTGGTTCCAATGTCGTTGGCTCGCTGGTTGGCTACTTCTGCAAAAGTACCTGCGTCCATCAGGTCCCATGTATTAAGTACGGTAGATCCATAGAACCTGCTGGTGAATGAAAATTTAGGATCACCTGCCCTACCTGTTTTTGTAGTAATAAGTACTACCCCATTTGAACCTCTGCTACCGTAAATGGCTGTTGCAGAAGCATCTTTAAGTACCTGGATACTTTCAATGTCTGAAGGGTTGATGTCGTTGAAATTTCCTCCAACAAATCCGTCAATCACATAAAGAGGGTCGTTATTCCCATTGATAGAGTTAGCACCACGTATACGAATGTTTACGTTTCCACCCGGAGCTCCCGAGGAGTTAGTAACATTAACACCTGCTGCTCGACCCTGAAGGATCTGGTCCATTCTTATGACAGGCTGTCCTTCAAAATCCTTGGCATCTACGGATCCAATCGCTCCTGTTACATCTTTCTTTTCCTGCGAACCATATCCAATGACAATTACTTCGGAAAGTGCCTGCACATCTGATTCCATGGTCACATCAATCACCGTTCGATTACCGACTGTTACCTCCTGTATCACAGACCCCACAGAGCTGAATACCAGAACGGATTCCTGACTCGGCACGGAGATCTGATAATTACCATCGAAATCAGTGACTGTACCCACTACATTTCCCTGCTCAGTTCCCTTCAGGATTACGTTTACCCCCGGAAGTGCTTCACCATCTTCTGCGGATACAACTTTACCGGAAACGGAAATTTGAGCGTACATCGGATGAAACCCGATTACCATCAACAAAATCATTGTCAAGGTCAGGCCTTTCCAATGTTTTCTTTTGTCAGTTTTTCTCATAAAAATTTAAGTTTAATTGTAAAAATTTTAGCTATCCTGTCCATTGACAGGATGTGTAACAATTCATTAGTTGGATAGAAACAGAAGAAAAATGACGAGCAGGACCAGCAATGACACAATGATTGATATCCTGATTGAAGAATATTTAGTACCGGTTGTTTCGTGCTTGTTGTCTGCTTTCATGTTTTTTTCTTTTTCCGGAATTAAAGATGAAAAACATCACGTGTGAGGAGGTGTAAGAATCAGTTTTTGGAGTGGTAGCGATCTTTGAAAAGGTGTAAAAATTCGTACAATCAAGGGGGTATTTTCGTCAATAATCAAAATCGCAATTTTGAAATATTTTTTAAAAATCTGATAATCAATTAGTTAAGTATTAATATGTAAGTCATAACGAAAATATCCACCTTGAAGAGCCCCAAAAGTTGAAAATATAACATTTAAAAGGACATTTGATAAATAAATCGTAAATAAACAATCTGATTTCTACCTTATTTTGCTATTATCTTTTTTATACTGCGAGGGGGTGACTCCATAATACTTCTGAAAGCTCTTGCTAAAATATTTGGGGTCAGTGAAACCAACTTCCAGGCTGACATGATTGATCGGCAGGTTTGTCTCACTCAGCAACAGGGAGGCTTTCTTCAGTTTGATCGTTCTGATAAACTCCACTATTGTAAGACCTGTGAGGGCAATTATTTTTTTATACAATACAGAGTGTGACATCCCGATTTCCCTGGCCAACCGTTCTACTTTGAGGTCACTTTCAGCAATGTGATCTTCGATAAACATGATTACTTTTTCCAGAAATTCTTTATCCGGACCGGTAATGGAGATATCCGATGGAGAAAGATTGGCTTCTTTCGAAAATCTTTCACGTAATCTCTTTCTGGATTCGATCAGGTTATTTACTCTTAACCGGAGGATCTTCTCATTAAATGGTTTATTGATATAATCGTCTGCACCTGTTTCAAGGCCTTCGGAGTGAAATACTTCGGAGGTGCGTGCGGTAAGCAGGACAACCGGAATATGGCTGGTCCTGATATCTGTTTTTATCTTTTTACAAAACTCAAGGCCGTCAATTTCAGGCATCATGATATCGCTGATGATCAGGTCCGGAATGTATTGCAAAGCTTTATCCAATCCTGTTTTTCCATTGCTGGCAGTCAGCAGATTATAAGTTTTGTTGAATGTCTCCCTGAGGAAATAGATAATATCCGGATTATCATCCACAATTAGTAGTGTGGAAAGCTCAGGATCGATCTCACTAGCCAGATCATCATCCACATCTGATTGTTCTGTGGCATCATCGAGGTACGGAGGATTTACCGGGCGATAATGGTCTTTATGTTCACTTGGTTTAAAATCTTTCAGTATGTCCGATTCAGACAGATGGGCTTTCCCCAATGGGATCCATACATAGAAGGTTGTGCCTTTATTGATCTCGCTTTCAACCAAAATACGGCCCTGGTGTAGTTCCACGTAGTTTTTAGCGATTTCAAGACCGATCCCGGTCCCGCCAATGGATATATTTTCTACGTTGCTGGCCTGAAAATATCTTTCAAAAACCCTGTGTAGTTGATCAGGACTGATTCCAATCCCATTGTCATATACCTTAATCAGGAGCACCTCAACAGTTTTTTCATTAAACTCACCGTGAAATGCTTTGGGTTTGTCCTTTTGTGCAATCAGCTTATTAGCATGCTGGACGTTAGATTTTGTGACCTCGAGTGTAACGGTACCATGCTGTGGGGTGAACTTAAAAGCATTGGAAAGCAGATTCACAAGTACAATCTCAAGTTTATCCCGGTCATAATACAGATTAATGTCATCTTCAGGTTTTATCAGCTGGAAGTTGACCTGTTTCAATCCTGCATGCTGTCTAAAGGCGACGTAGATCTCTTTTACAAATTCAATGATATTGCCTTCAGCCGTTTTTAATTTAAGATTTTCAAGCTCATACTTCCTGAAATTCATCAATTGATTAGTGAGCTTCTGAAGACGTTGTGCCTGCTTTTGAATGATTAAAAGGTTTTTCATAGCCCTGTTGTTGATACCGTCCTCATGAATCATTCTTTCTATAGGCCCGAGGATCAGAGTTAGTGGTGTGCGCAACTCATGAGAAAGAGTAGTAAAGAATTTGAATTTTTCCCGGTTAAGTTCATTATCACGCTCATGCCTGTATTTCTCCATTTCAAGCCGGGTCTTCATTTTGGCTCTGTTTACCAGTTCCCTTTGAAACAAATAGAGCAGTCCGATGAAAAAAAGGATGTAGATGGAGTTAGCCCAGTAGGTACGCCACCAGGGGGGGAGCACAGATATCTTCAGCATCGAATATTCTTCTCCCCATATGCCCGGATTTTTGGATGCTTTGACCTTGAAATAATAAGTGCCCTTAGGAATATTAGTATAGGTGGCTACTCTATTGCTGGCCCTGACAAAGATCCAGTCTTCATCAAAACCTTCCAGCTGGTAAGCGAACTGGATCTCTCCTGCATCAATGACATTCAATGCACTAAACTCCAGCGAGATTACCGATTCATTATATGTTAGACTGATGGATTCCATAAACCTGATATCTTTATCAAGTATGAAGTGCCGGTTTACCGTATCTCCAATCGACACAGGTGAATGATTGATGATAATGTTGGATAAATAGGCCTGATGTACAGACTCTTCCGGCAGTAGACTGTCAGGATAGAAAGAAGTGATCCCACCAAATCCACCAAAGAAGATCTCACCTTCTTCCGATTGAAAATACGAATCCCAGACAAATGAATTGGAGAGCAGTCCATCAGATTCATAGAAATTTGAAAACTGTTTTGAAGCCGGATCCAGCTTGCCAATCCCATTGTTTGTGCTGATCCAGATATAACCCTTGTCGTCTTCTACAATGGAAAATACCTGATTTGAAGGTGCTCCTTTAGACTCATCGTATTTTTCAAACGTGGCTTCATTTCCTTCTATGCTCATTTTGATCAGTCCGTCATTATTGGTTGCCAGCCAGAAATTTCGTTTACGATCCATGTGAATATTGATGAGCCGCTTATCAAGGTTATTTCCATCTTCATCGATCAGTATATCATAAATTTCCAGTTCATCCTGATAATTGTTTCTGGTGAAAAGGGAATCAGAATTGATTTTCAGTCGGGCGACCCCACTGTTCCAGGTAGCCATCCAAAACACATTGGGTGATTCCTGGATCATTGCCTGTACGTTCAGAGATTTTACTTTAGGTTCCTGAAAAGGAGAGTCGCCGTATTGCACCATCTTTTCACGGGTCTTATCATATATGTATAACCCGTTGTTGGTGCAGACCCATATCCTTCCAACTATATCCTCGGAAAATTCGTGGGTTTCAAAATTTTCACGGATCACTGAACCGGTAAAAGTCAAACTATCCGCATTGTAAATATGATCGGCGTAGCTAAATCCATCTTCAAAAGAACCTACCCATAGCCTTTCATCCTTATCGAGAAAAATAGCGGTGATGTAATCTGAAATCAAAGAGTAGGGATCTTCAGGATCAGCTCGAAAAGTGGAGATTTCTTCAGAGCTCTGACCTGGTAACATCGTGAGTCCGTTGCTGTTGGTGCCTACCCAGAGGTTGCCATTATCATCCTTCATGATGGATCTGGCTATTACCTGCCCAATGTTCTCAGATCCTTTGCTGATAGTAGAGATTCGTCTGAATCTGTTCACATCAATATTGATCTTTGTGATACCAGGGGTTTCATAGCTAATAAATATTGTACCACGCCCATTACCATAAATGCCTCGGATCTTTTCGTCTTTCAGACCCTTTTCATTTTTTTGATCATATTCTAAAATGCTAAATTCTCCGGTTCTCTCGTTGACCAGGTAGATCTGATTACCGATCCCCATCCAGACGTTTCCTCTCATATCCCTGTAAAGACTAGTGATTGACTGATTGGCCCACTCATAATTTCTTGTAAGGCCGGATTCATAGATTTCGGCCAGGGAATAAAAAGCCTTATCTGAGATCTTAAAGATATATGCTCCTGAGGTCGTACCGATCCAAATATGATCTTCGGACCCAAAGATGATTGAGGTAATGGGACTTTGGTTTGAGACCTCCCAGGAATCTATTTCTCTCGTAACAGGGTCATATCTTTTCAATGTTTTATTCCCGATCCAAAAAACATTAGCTGCTTTGTCATAGATCAGGTTACCATCAAGGTCTTTGTTATGCCGCACTACCTTTTTGGAGATGGGATCAATTTTGTTAAGTGCGTTATCGGTATTAACCCAAATAAAACCTTCATTGTCCTCTGCAATGATTTGTCTTTCCCTGGGGATCCTGTTGCTGGAGATGGTGGAAGAGTCCGTACTTTCATGATAGAAGTGTTCAAATGCCTGGTATCGTTTATCAAATGCATTTATGCCATTGTTATAAGTGCCTACCCAGATTCGACCCTTACTATCTTCAAAAAGGGCTGTAATGAAATCTTCCGAAATGGATTTATCGTCGCGTGAATTATGGATATAAGATGTAATTCCATACCCGTCATAGTTATACAGTCCTGTTGTAGTACCCAGCCAGTTGAAGCCATCGGAATCCACCAGTATCACCTCTATTTGTTCATAAATGATCCCCTGTTCAAAATCATTGTCATCATAATTGATGAATGGCAGTTGTGCTGAGGCCGAAAGTACCAGGAGGAGTGGTGTTAGGGTCAATATAATATTTGAAGTATTTGGGGCCATATACTCTCTGTTAATATAACAAAATCCTTGTACACAATAGTCCTATGAGCAGGTCAGAATCGTGATCAAAGGTCATTGCATCAAGGGATTAAGTATTTATTTGAATAGTCATTTGACTACTAAGATCATTATCCTCGTGTCAGTATAAAGCATAGCTTCAAGTGGAAAAGGCCAAAGAATTAAAAATTATCGGATGAGATGATTTACCTATCTTAGCTATTCAATTGTGCAGGCTTTTTTTGCTGAATCAAAACCTTTATTGATTTCAAAAACTTTTGAATATGACCAACAATAGATCCCGAAGAAAATTTATCAGACATGGTGCCGTTGCAGCGGCAGGCATGATTTCGATCCCTACCATCATCCCCGCTTCGGCCATGGGTCGGAACGGTTTTGTGCCTCCATCCGACAGGGTCACCATGGGCATCATCGGAGCGGGAAATCAGGCTGGAAACGATGTGGGCAATTTTCTCAGGGATGAGCGGGTTCAGATCACAACCATCTGCGACGTCAACAGGAAGAGCGATGGCTACTGGGATGGTAAAGTGGCCGGCCGTGAGTTTATCATGGAGATGGTAGATAAGACCTATACGGAAAAAACCGGAAAGACCTACAAATCAACCAAAGGTGTCACTGATTTTCGTGAAGTCATCGAAGACAAAAAGATTGATGCGGTAGAGATCGTGACTCCCGATCACTGGCACGCTATCCCCTCATTGATGGCGGCAGCAGCCAAAAAAGATATTTATTGTCAGAAGCCCCTGGCACTCACGGTGGAGGAAGGACGGGCAATCAGCAACGCCGCCAGGCATCATGGCATTGTCTTCCAGGTCGGCAGCCAGCAGCGGTCCAATCCGTACTTCCGCGGAGCAGTAGAAAAAGTAAGAAGCGGTGAACTGGGGAAATTGAAAAGGGTGGTGTGCGGTTTACCTGGCGGGACTCCTGATTTTGGCAAGACCGGTGATCAGACAACGACCATTCCCGTTCCAGGGGATTTCGATTACAATATGTGGCTGGGTCCGGCACCCGAAGCACCCTATTGTCCTGCCCGGACACATGTGAATTTCCGATGGAACCTTGATTACTCCGGTGGCCAGGTCACTGACTGGGGAGGGCACCATCCTGACATTGCACAATGGGGGATTGACAGGGAGGAGTCGGGGCCCATCAGGATACAGAATGCAAGGGCCACCTGGTCCGATCACCCGGTATGGAATACGGCCACCGAATTTTACTTCGAAGCCATTTACGACAATGATGTGACATTGGTGATCGGAAATGCCGGTAAGGATACAGGTATAGACTTTGGAGTGACATTTTATTGCGAGGACGGATGGATCAGGGCCAACAGGCACGCCCATGATGCCAATCCGGAATCGCTGCTCAGGATGAAACTTGACGACAAGTACAAACTGTACACCAGCGATGACCACTACAGGAATTTTATTGATTGCGTGATCTCCCGGGAGCGAACGGCTGCGCCGGCAGAGTTTGGCCACCGCTCCATAACCATTGCTCATTTAGGTAATATCGCCATGATGCTGGGCCAGGATCTGGACTGGGATCCGGTGAATGAGAAAGTAACCAATAATTTTGCCGCCAATCATCTGCTTTATCGCAAGATGCGGGAGCCGTGGGACAAGGTGTTCAGGGAATACGCGGTGTGATCACTAACGCCGGATCTGTTTTTTTTAGCCTGTCAAATGCCCGGTTTATTTGACGAGCACTTAGAAATCGAATATGTCACAATGAATTGAATTCCATCAGATATGAGAACGTATTTCACCTCATTGATATTAGGCCTGATTGCCTGCCAGTTAAATGCTCAGGTTGATGCAAGCATGTTCCGGTATCCGGATGTTTCAGCCACCCATATCACCTTTGTGTATGCCGGGGATATCTGGCTGGTGGATAAAGACGGAGGCATCGCCAACAAGCTCAGTTCTCCTCCGGGTGAGGAGCAGTTTCCTAAATTTTCACCTGATGGACAGCATATTGCCTTCACAGCAAATTATGATGGAAACTGGGAGGTATATGTTATTCCTGTAACCGGTGGGTTGCCAAAGCGACTGACTTTTCATGGGAACAGCGAACAGGTATTGGAATGGTCGCCTGACGGCTCCAAAATCCTCTTTGCCTCCTCGCGGGAGAGCGGGAGACAACGATTTGATCAGTTATTTGAGATCAGCACAAATGGTGGGATGGCAAAAAAGCTTACACCTCCTTACGGCACGTTGGCGAGCTATTCTCCGGACGGCTCCAAGCTTGCTTTCAACTTCAAGTCGCGGATCGAACGGACCTGGAAGCGCTATAAAGGGGGCTGGGCGCCTGACATCTACACTTATGACCTCACCACGAACACTTCTGTAAACATCACGGATAATCCTTCAAGTGATGAGTACCCCATGTGGATCGGTGATAAGATCTTCTATGTTTCAGACAATGGGCCAAATTCAAGATACAACCTTTGGGCCTATGACCTCCAAAATTCACAAAATAACCAACTCACGAATTTTGAAGACTGGGACATTCATTTTGCCTCTGCAGGGCCGGAAGACATTGTTTTCGAAGCGGAGGGCAAACTATACTTATATGATCTAGAGACTGCTTTGCCAACAGTTGTTTCAGTAGAGTTGCTTACCGATCGATTCTCACTCAACAATAAACGAATAGAACTCTCAGCGGAGTGGTTTGACATTTCCCCGGAGGGAAACAGGTTGATCATTTCATCCCGTGGGGAGGTGTTTTCCGTTCCTGTCAAGGAAGGAGTCACCTTAAATCTTACGCAATCAGACAGTGCTGCAGACCGGACTCCCTCGTGGTCACCTGATGGCAAAAAAATTGCCTGGTGGAGTGATGTCAGTGGAGAATACCAGTTGACCATCTATGATACAAAAACTGGTAGATCGGAATCCTTGACCAGCTTTCAATCAGGGTTCAGATACCAGTTGTTTTGGTCTCCGGACAGTAAAAAGCTCGCATTTATCGATCAAACCATGACCATGTTTTACTTTGACATTCCCACTAAACAAGTGGTCAGGGTTGATCAGGACATGTACCTTTTTCATGGTGGATTGTCGAATCATACATTCAGCTGGTCTTCCGACAGCCGGTGGCTTGCCTACACCAGACAAAGTAGGAACAGGAACGGATCTGTTTTCATTTTTGATACGCAGACGAACACAGGCAGACAGGTTACCAGCGAATATTACAATGAAAGTAACCCCACGTTCGATCCGGACAATAAGTATTTGTTTTTCCTGACCAATCGCCACTTTGATCCGGTCTATTCCGACTTTGACAACACCTTTATCTATCCTAACAGTACCATGATTGCTGCTGTGCCCCTAACACGCGAAGGTCCCAGCCCCGTCAGTCCCAAAAATGATACTGTAAGTGTCTATGAGGACGAACCTGAAGAAGAGCAAAAGAAAGGGAAGAAAAAGGATAAAGATGAGGAAGAGAAGGCTGATGCAGAGGTAAAGATTGATTTTGCCGGATTTGAATCCAGGATGGTGCTGCTGCCGGTACCGGCAGGAAATTATCGGGCTTTGGAAGGAGTATCAGGAAAAGTGGTGTTCCATGAAGTCCCGCGGGCGGGGGTTGAAGGTGATCACCCTGTTAAGTACTACGACCTGGAAGAGCGTGAAGTAAAAACCATCATTGGAAATGCTGACGGGATCGAAATATCGGCTGATGGCAAAAAGCTGGCAGCCATGAATGAAGGAAAATTACATGTGGTGGATATCGAAGCGGATCAGGAACCGGAAGAGTCTGTTGATCTGAGTGGGCTGGTCACTTATGTCAATCCGCGAAATGAATGGAAACAGATTTTTTGGGAAGCCTGGAGACTAGAGCGGGATTATTTTTATGATGCCGGCATGCATGGAGTGGACTGGAATGCCGTTGGCGATAAATATGCATCGCTTTTGGACCAGTGTGTTACACGGTGGGATGTAAATTATGTCATTGGTGAAATGATCGGCGAACTCAATGCTTCCCACACCTACAGAGGGGGCGGTGACACGGAGGAGGCTAAAAATGTAAATATCGGTTACCTGGGCGTGGACTGGGAAGTGACCAATGGATACTACAGGATCAAAAATATTGTTGAGGGAGCAAAATGGGATGTGGATGCAAGGTCACCTTTGAATGAGCCAGGAGCAGGAGTGAACGTTGGGGATTATGTGCTGGCTGTCAATGGAATTCCTCTTTCTATATCTCAGGAACCCTACGCGGCTTTTCAGGGTCTGGCTGACAAGACCGTAGAACTAACGATTAACAGCACTCCGTCCTTTAAGGGAAGCAAAAAGGTGTTGGTAAAAACCCTGGCCAGTGAAAGCAGGTTGCGCCATCTCAACTGGATTGAAACAAACCGGATGATCGTAGAGAAGGCTACTGAGGGACGAGTTGGATATATCTATGTAAGGAGTACCGGAGTAGATGGCCAAAATGAGCTGATCCGGCAATTTTTGGCTCAGTACCATAAAGATGCCCTGATCATTGACGAAAGATTTAACAGTGGGGGACAAATCCCCGATAGATTTATTGAATTGCTGAACCGTAAGCCACTGGCCTTTTGGGATGTACGCGACGGTGCCACCTGGCAGTGGCCACCGGTTGCTAATTTTGGTCCGAAAGCCATGCTGATCAACGGATGGAGCGGTTCAGGAGGTGATGCGTTCCCCGATTATTTTAAAAAGGCTGAATTAGGGCCTCTGATCGGCACACGAACCTGGGGAGGCCTGATCGGGATCACGGGAGTCCCTTCCCTGATCGATGGAGGGCGATTGACGGTCCCCACTTTCAGGATGTACAATCCGGAAGGTGACTGGTTTCAGGAAGGTTATGGAGTGCCCCCGGATATTGAAGTGAAAGAAAACCCCGGAGAGCTGGCCAAAGGGAATGATGAGCAACTTATGCGAGCCATCGAATGGATCAATGATGCTCTTAAAGATTATCAGGGTCTTCCCGAGCCTCCCCCCGCAGAAAAACGATAATTGAAGATCATCCCCTGGGATGAAAATCTTTGATCACCTGCTTCAGGTAATCCCGGTCGAGATGCGTGTAGATCTCAGTGGTAGTGATAGATTCATGGCCCAACATCTCCTGAACGGCACGCAGGTCGGCTCCACCCTCGATCAGGTGGGTCGCAAATGAATGTCTGAACGTATGGGGACTGATGCTCTTCTTAAGGCCGATCTTTTCCGCAAGATCTTTGATGATCATGAAGACCATCACCCTGGAGAGACTGCTGCCCCGTTTATTTAAAAAAAGGAAATCTTCCTGTCCCCGCTTGATCACCAGGTGGACCCTTACCTGATCCCGGTAGATCTTTATCTGCTTGAGGGCCTCCCTTCCGATGGGCACCAGGCGCTCTTTACTCCCTTTTCCAACTACCCGGAGGAAGCCGATGTCCTCATAAATGTTGCTGAGCTTCAGGTCAATCAACTCCGAGACCCGGAGACCCGAGCTGTACAGTGTTTCCAGCATGGCCCGGTTGCGCGTACCTTCCGGTGTGGACAGGTCGATGGCCGCCAGTAATTGCTCGATCTCATGAAATTCAAGTGTGTCCGGCAGTTTTCGACCCAGCTTAGGTGACTCCAGCAGCTCGGAAGGATCTGCATCCATCAATTGCTCATAGACCATGAATTTGTAAAAGGATTTGATCCCCGAAAGTATCCTTGCCTGGGAGTATGCGGAAAGTCCCAGCTCCCCGATGAACTCGATAAAGTCCACAAGTTCTCTTTGCGTCACCTTGAGTGGTGAAATTTCCTTTTTTTTGATTTCGAAAAACTCCTTTAATTTCGTAACGTCTCTCGAGTAGGCTTCAATGGAGTTGTCTGAAAGCGATCTTTCCAGCTTCAGATAGTTTTTAAACTGCTTGATGTAGACGTCCCAACTCACCGGGCTAAATTAATTGAATTGTCCAGGAAATTTGGGGATGGTTCAACTTTGTCCCTTAGCGACTTAGTGGCAAGACTCTTTTCATCGGCCACGAAGACACAAAGACTCAAAGGATACTTACTTTTTGATTTCATAAAACTCCTTTAATTTCGTTGGCTCTTTGAATATGACCTAGGTAAGCAAACAATGGATATCATCATCATCAACGGACCTAATCTTAATCTGCTGGGGAAGCGGGAAACGGACATCTATGGCAATCGGTCATTTGAAGAGTATTTTTCGGAATTGAAAAAGCTGTTTCCCAACATCAACCTCACCTATTTTCAATCCAATAGTGAAGGGGCACTGATCGACAAGCTTCATGAGCTAGGGTTTTCCTATGATGGGATCATTGTGAACCTGGCCGGCTTTACACATACTTCGGTGGCGCTGGCCGATGCCATCACGGCCATTAGCACGCCGGTGGTGGAGGTGCATATCTCCAACATTCACGCCCGGGAGGAATTCAGGAAACACACTTTCACAGGAGCTAAAAGTGTAGGGATTATCTCCGGTCTGGGACTGAAAGGCTATGAACTGGCGGTGAGGTATTTTACTGATTGACATGTTCAGTTTCAAAGAAGTCCTTTCAGTCACACTGATCCTTTTTTCGGTTATTGATATTCTGGGGAGCATCCCGATCATCATCAACCTGAGGAAAAAGGTAGGACATGTACAATCGGAAAAAGCTACGCTGGCCTCAGGATTGATCATGATCGTGTTTCTATACCTGGGGGAGAGCATACTTAAGCTTTTCGGGATTGACGTATCATCCTTTGCCATTGCAGGAGCTCTCATCATGTTTATTCTGGGTTTGGAAATGATCCTTGGACTTCAGTTTTTTAAGATGGATACCGATGACATTTCGTCTACTTCTATCGTGCCGATCGCATTTCCTTTGATCGCGGGAGCGGGTACCATGACCACGCTCATAGCCCTAAAGGCGGAATATCAGACGTTGAACATCCTGATTGCTATTCTGCTCAATGTCATTTTCGTTTACCTTGTGCTGAAATCCAGCGGGTGGCTGGAGCGGAAGATCGGTAATGCCGGGTTCAATATCCTGAGGAAAGTCTTCGGGATCATCCTTCTTTCAATTGCCATCAAACTATTCAAAAATCACTGGTTCCTATGATCAATCTCTACACAGACGGTGCAGCCAAGGGAAACCCGGGGCGGGGAGGCTTTGGAACGATCCTGGAGTACAAAGGGAAAAAGAAAGAGCTTTCGGAGGGATACCGCATGACCACTAACAACCGGATGGAGCTGCTTGCGGTGATCAGAGGACTGGAAGAAATAAAGAAATCCGGTTGGGAGGTTCACGTTCATTCGGATTCCAAGTATGTGGTGGATGCCGTGGAGAAAGGCTGGATCAAAAACTGGGTGGCCAAAGGTTTTAAGGGGAAAAAGAATGGGGACCTTTGGGACCGGTTCCTGAAAAGCTACTACAAACACCAGGTAAGATTCCATTGGGTCAAGGGACACGCGGGCCATCCGGAAAATGAACGCTGTGACCGATTGGCGGTAGCTGCTGCAGAAGGTGAGGATCTGAAAAGAGATGAGGTCTTTGAGCAGGAGTATTATGCGAGATAAGACAATTCCCATCATCTTAATACTTTGTTGGATCATGGAATCCTAGGAATGAGCTGTTTTAGAGATAATATTGAACAAGGGTTAGCTCGTCCTGTATTATCGCTCTTTAGGTCGCCCCTACAGGGCTAAGATGAATCTGCTGATTTCCAAATCAACAGACAGGTCACCCTATGGGCTCCCCGGAGATCAATCGCGGCATTAGTTTGAATTGTTAAGTCGACGGCTAGGGTGCCCTCGCTAACCCTGAATAAGCCGGGACAAAATAAAGAATGTTGTGCGGTTTACAAGGGTAAGCTTCATCACTTCGGATTCCCTCTTTACTACTGTGCTCCATCCATGCAAATACTTTTCACAAAGGGGGTAGGGGGGATTACCATGCTCACAGGGATATGAAAGACTAATTGTTCATGTAAACAAGAATCTGAAATTTTCTTTAGATTGGCTGTCAGAAGAGCTAGCTAATATTTGAGATTGTCGCAGCTATCTTGATGTTTTTGATCCTTGCCTCCCTGGGTATCGCCGGGATCATTCGGTTTTCCCGAAATGACTGACTACCGGTTATCCATCCTTAAAAGCCTTTTTATTTTTTGACTCCGTTACATCCTCTATTGATTATTGCGGGCTATTAGTAACTTTACTCTCCCTAAATCGCCCGAAAGATGAAATACATTGTACTTACGCTCGTTGGTTTTATTTTACTGGTACAGCCTGCAAAATCCCAGTTTGGGAACCTTGGCAGAGCACTTAAGGAAAAGGCCGGTGAGGTGCTCAAGGAAAAAGGGCGGGATTATGCCGAAGAAAAAGTCTCGGAAAAAGCCTCTTCCTATGACACCACAACCTTCAATTATGCGATCGCCTTTCTTGACAAGGCAGAGTCTTTTGAAAATACCGAGGAGGGAGAGGACCTCGTAAAAGGCCTGGACCGGTTTCTGTCCAGAGACAATGAAAAAACCGACCTTGAAGTCGCCCGCGACCTTTATGAGCGAGGCAGGATCCACTACAACCTGAGAAGCTACTGGTTGAGTGAAAAGTATCTATGGTTGTCTATCTGGGCTTACTATGAGCTGGGTGAAACGACAGATCCGGTGTTTTTGAAAGCCGTTGGCACGCTTGGCCTGCTCTACAACAACATGGGCAGGTACGAGATCGCGGATACCACCAATGCCTATGCCCTGGAAAAATGGAAGGCAAGTGAGGGAGAGAAAAGTAAAGGATATGCTGCGGAATACAATAACCAGGCGGTCATTGCTTTTAACATGGGAGAATATAATGAAGCCGAGAAGATCTACCTTGACGCCATTAATTTGATTGGATCAGTCGAGGGCACCGGCTCAGTACCTTATGCGATCGCTCACAATAACCTGGGCATCTTATATCAGCACATGGGGAGGAGCGAAGATGCCCTGGAAATGATCAACAAATGTCTGGATATCGCGGAGAATGAACTTCGGGAGAAGTCAGGGACCTATGTTCAGCTGATGACCAACAAAGCCCTGATCCTGCAGGAGAACAAGAGGTATGAAGAGGCTGAGCAGACCTACCAGACAGCCATTGACCTGCAAACAAGCAGACTCAAACTCAATCGCAAATCCGACCCGGACTATGCGCACCTGCTCAATAATATGGCTTCCCTTTACCTGGTCACGGGAGAAACAGACAAGGTGGAACCCCTGCTGAAAGAGAGTCATGACATCTACGTCAGTAAGTTTGGGGAAGATCATCCCTCCACTTCAGCGGCAAAGGCGGATCTGGGAAATTTTTACAGGTCACAGGGGAAGCTGACCCAGGCAGAGCCATTGTTAAAAAAAGCTTTTCAAAGCAGGAAATCCAGCCTTGGGGAGACTCACCCCACGACCATCCAAAGTCAGGAAGATCTGGCCATTTTGCTATGGCTGCAGGGAAATGTAGCTGAGGCAAAAAGCAACTTTGACGAAGTCATGAGCTACAGTATGTCCTTCATCAATGAGTTCTTTCCACCGATGAGTGAGGTGGAAAAGACCAAATACTGGGAGAAGATGAAGAACCGCTTCTTCACCTTCTACAATTTTGCCCTGGCCAATTCCGTATCCGAGCCGGAATTACTGGGTCAGATGCTGAATTATCGCCTGGCTACAAAGGGGATGTTGCTCAGCACCTCCACGAAGATCAAAAACACCATTTTGAACAGCGGCGACAAAGAACTGGTCGCCCTCTACAATCAATGGCAGGATCAGAAAAGGACACTGGCGATTTATTATTCCTTTTCCAAGGAAGAGATCAGCAAGCAAAAGGTCAACATCGACTCACTGGAAAATGCGGCTAACCTCAGTGAAAGACAGCTTTCACAAAAGTCATCGGCTTTTGCGGATGCTTTTGTTTCAAAAGACATCGACTACAGACAAATACAATCAAAGTTAAAAGCCGGAGAAGCCGTGGTAGAGATGATCCATTTCCCGGAATTTAAGAATGCCATGACAGGATCGTTTAAGTATGCTGCAATGATCATCAAGCCTGTGGGTCCGCCGGTGATGGCGCTACTCGACAATGGTGATCAGCTGGATAAGCGATATTACGCTTACTACAACAATGTGATCAGGAACAAGGTGAAGGATGATTATTCCTATGATCAGTATTGGGGGAGGTTGAACAATTTATTGAGCGATACCAAAACGATCTACTTTTCGCCGGATGGTGTTTACAGTCAGATCAATGTCAATACATTGAAGGATCCAAATGGAAAATACATCGTACAGGATAAAGTGGTTAAACTGATAGGAAATCCGAGGGACCTGATGGATGCTTCAGGAACTTCTTCGGGTTCGAAGAGTGCTTTTTTGCTGGGATATCCCAATTTTGGATCGAAAGACATTGTGCCACTCCCCGGGACACAGAAGGAGCTTCAGCAGGTAAAATCAGCATTGATTTCCGGTAAATATCAGGTGAAGGATTACGTACAGGCCAACGCCACCGAAACAGTCATTAAAAGTGTGTCCTCGCCAAAGATCATGCACGTGGCCACGCATGGATATTTCATGGAAGATATTCAGAGCACCGGTAATGTCTTTGGAGTTCAGGTGGAATATGCCAGGAATAATCCTTTGCTGAGGTCCGGGCTGATGCTGGCAGGCGCCTCATCGGAACAGCAGGAAGCTTCTTTTAGTGAAGAAGAGAATGGGATCCTGACAGCCTATGAAGCCATGAACCTCGACCTGAACCAGACAGACCTGGTGGTTTTATCTGCCTGTGAGACCGGAAAGGGAGATGTGAGTTCAGGAGAAGGCGTATATGGCCTTCAGCGGGCGTTTGTGATGGCGGGAGCTGACAAAATGATCATGAGCCTCTGGAAGGTGGACGATGCGGCTACCCAGGACCTCATGTCCCGGTTTTACCGAAACTGGATACTTTCCGGGCAGGAAATGTCACAGGCTTTCAGAAATGCACAGCTGCAACTTATGTCTTCTTATCCCGATCCCTATTACTGGGGAGCCTTTGTGATGGTGGGAAGGTGAGTTCGGTACTCTTTGGTGATCGTGTCGTATAGGTGATAACACCGATTTAAGCATTGGTGTTGAATTCAGTTCCTGACGATAATTTCGAAGTAGTTACGTGATGATACACAAAGAGTCCACCGCTACACAGTGCACTTATGAGGTTTTGAGCATTTCTCTAACCTCTTCCAGAAGTCCAGGTAAACTATTGACAATGATCCCCCACAATATATCTTCAGACACTGAATCATATCCATGAATTATTCTATTCCGTGTATCAACTATCTTCCGTGTGTGACTTATTTGGATAGATGGGTCTACTTTTAGGATTCTGCTCATGGCCTCTCCGATGATTTCAATGTTTCTTTCTACGGCTCTTTTTGTTTTTAGGTCGCGTTGAAAGTCACTGAAGATTTTAGAATTCGGAAGAAAGGAGTTGATCTCATTAATGGCTGATTCAATGTCTTTAAGCCATGCTTTGATGTTATTATCCATAAACCAAAACCTTAGACTTGTCGATGTTCTCTTGAAGGTATGGATTCTTCAATGCTTTACTTTCCAGGAGGTCAATTGGTCTTTTGAATATATTTTCTAATCCAAACTTCAGGTTAAAATACTGTTCCGAGTATTCGATTGGATCCATTGTTGAGAACTCAACCAAAAAATCAATGTCACTGTCACTTGAAAAGTTGCCGGTATTAACGGATCCAAAAGAATAAAGCGATTTGACCTGCTGTGTTTCACAAAGCTGCCGAATTTGCTTTCTATAGGATTCCAGATAATTCATTTATCAAATTTACGGATTTTGCAGAATAGAAATGTATTGCAAAAGATATTGTGCGGCGTAAAAGAAGGTGGTAATCACTGCTATGCACCCAGGGTTTGGATACACAAACCTTTACGAATCAATCTCAATGAGCCAGGCTTCAACCAGGCTAGATCAAAGATCGAGGACTTCTACTCATCAATCCCCTCCAGATCCAGCAGAAAGGCATATTCCATTGCAGTTGTTCTGTACCGCTTAAAGCGACCGGATGCTCCTCCATGTCCGACTTCCATATCCGTCTGGAAGATCAGCAGATTTTCATCCGTTTTTTTGTCACGGAGTCTGGCCACCCATTTTGCCGGTTCCCAGTATTGGACCTGCGAATCAAAAAGCCCGGTGGTGACGAGGATGTGCGGATAATCCTGTGCGGTAACATTGTCGTAGGGTGAGTATGACAACATATATTCATACGAATCCAGGTTTTTCGGATTACCCCATTCATCGAATTCATTGGTTGTGAGAGGGATGGATTCATCCCACATCGTGGAGATGAGATCTACAAAAGGGACCGCTGCAATGACCCCATGATATAGATCCGGCTCCATATTTATTATCGCACCCATCAGTAAACCCCCGGCACTGCCGCCCATGGCATAGAGATGCGCCGGTGAGGTATATTTTTCATCAATCAAATACTTCGAACAGTCAATAAAGTCATAGAAGGTATTGATTTTATTAAACATCTTTCCATCTTCATACCATTCACGGCCCAGCATCTGACCACCTCTGATGTGTGCGATGGCATAGGCGAATCCACGGTCCAGAAGACTCAGCCTGTCAGAACCGAAATCCGGGTCAATGGTTGCCCCATATGATCCATAACCGTATAACAACAAAGGTCCGCTACCATCCTTATTGAACCCTTTCCTGTACACCATGGAGATGGGTATGCGGACCCCATCACGCGCTGTTGCCCAGATCCTTTCGGTTACATAATCATCCGGGTCATGACCTCCCACGATTTCCTGTTGCTTCATGAGGGTTTTTTCGCCTGTTTCCATATTGTAATCATAGGTAGAATGGGGCGTGGTCAGAGAGGTGTATTCATATCTTAAAATGTTCGTGTCGAAAACCTCATTCATACCTGTAAATGCACTGTAAACCGGCTCTCCAAAGTCCACGAATTGCTCATCCCCTGAGCGGTGATCAATTACTCTCAGTTGAGTCAATCCTTCTTTCCGCTCATCAATCACCAGGTGATTTTTAAATACCTCAACCCCCTGCAACAACACCTCTTCCCGGTGAGGAATGACTTCTTTCCAGTTTTCTTCACTGGTTGTATTTACGGAGGTTTCCATCAGCCTGAAATTCGTGGCATTTCGGTTGGTCACCATGTAAAACTTATCCCCGGAGTGATAGATGCTATACTCGTGTGCATCCTTGTCGCGCGGTGTAAAGCTTTTGAATTTACCTTTCGGATCATCGGATCTCAGGATATGGTAATCGCTGACCAGGGTGCTGTTGTTCCAGATTATGATGAAGTCATCCGATTTGGATTTATATACACCAATGTAAAATGAGGGGTCTTCTTCCTGGTATACCAGTTCATCAGACACAGAAGATTTTCCCAGCTCATGCCTGTAGATTTTTTCAGGTAATAATGTGATCTTGTTCTTGCTGGTGTAAAAAAAGGTTTTATTGTCTTTTGCCCATTCACCACTCCCGGTGGTATTTTGGATCTCATCAGGCAGGAATTTGCCGGTTTCGAGGTTCTTAAAACGGATGGTATAGATCCTCCGGCTTACCGTATCTTCCGCAAAGGCCATCAATTTATTGTCCGGACTCACCTGGATCCCTCCAGCATGATAATAGCTATGATCCCCGGCCAGCTCATTGACATCCAGGAGGATTTCCTCTACAGCACCCGAAGTACCTTTCTTTCTGCAATATATCGGATACTCTCCGCCTTCCTCGTAGCGATGGTAATACCAGTATCCATTGGCCAAATAAGGTACGGATTCATCGGTTTGTTTGATCCGGCCTGTGATTTCTTCATACAGCTCATTTTGCAGGCTTTCGGTATGCTTAAGTACGATCTCAGTATATTCATTTTCCGCATGGAGGTATGCCAGTACCTGTTTTGTATGATCGTCCGGGTTCTCAGCATTTTTTTGCTCATCCGTGAGTCTCATCCAGAAATAGGGGTCTACCCTTTGACGGTCGTGTTCTACGAGTATGCTATCTGCTTTCATGGCTACCGGAGCTTTACTTTTCCCGGATCTTTGATCATTTTCAGGACCGCAGGCTATCAGCAAAATCAGATAAACCAGTGCGATTGGTCTTAGCGTATTCTTCATCTTCGATAACTAAATGGGTGTAAGATCAGACTGCCTATGGTAGGGTGTAGAGCATAGGCCAGGGGAAAATATCTGCTCCAGATGGAAAGGTATTTATTTTCGGTGGAAAGTAAATATCAAAGAGAGAAAACTACGCAGGATCATCTACGGATGCAGAGCAGCTTTCACACTCATAGTATCTCGCTGATTTGAATAGCTGGCTGTACATTGGTATAATTTGCGGCATCCGCCATGATCTTTTCAGCATGCGGGCCGAAGGAATTCTGGAAATCTGCGATGGAATCAAAATATAAATGTCCGATCGCTGCATAAAGGGCAGGCTGATCCGGGGTACCCCCTGCCAGTCCTTTGTCTACATCACTGGCTTTGAGTGCATTTCCCAATAAGCTCTTCACCATGGGCATGTGCTTGTTGCAGTAATAATCCACGTTGAAACTGGTGCCTTCGTCATTAGGATAAAAGACACTAACTTTTATCGTTCCTTTTTTCATTTTGGGTAGGGGTTAGGGTGCTAGAGTATCTATAGTAAGATACTGATTTTTCCACGAATCTCCCTTATTGCAACAGCGACCATAAGATGCTTTACAGAAAGTACTCAGATAAGTATAGCCGGGCCGGGGAATAGAACCCTATAGATTTTCTATTAATTCAACTCTTCAAATCGTTTCATCCAGTCTTTACGTTCCTGACTGAAGTAGTATTCCTTTGATCTGATGGGTGGGACATGATGCTCCATTAGTTCCAGAAGGGAAACTTCTGGCAAAGCAATCGGATCCTCTGGAATAACAGCAGCCAGCTTTGACTTCACTTTTGCTAAAGTATCTACCATGGCAAGATTGTACCATTCCTCTGGGTCATTATCTAAGTCGTAAAGCTCTTCCGTATCATCTACATATTTGATATAATGCCAGTTCATATACCTTACAGAATAACTGCCATAGTCATAAGTGGTAATGATGGGTCTTGGTATCAAGGTGTCGGGGTTTGTAAGGATAGGCTTCAGACTCACTCCATCAAGCTCGTTTTGCTCAGGCAAACCGCACAGGTCAATCAGGGTGGGGTAAATATCGAGCAATGAAGTAAGATTAGTGGTTTCACCACCTTGATTGGAACCTTCAGGCATTTGTTCGATTCCTTTTGGGACTTTTATCATCAATACAGTGCGAGTGACATTTTCCCACAGGGCGAACTTTCTCCAATGCATCTTTTCCCCCAACTGCCAGCCATGGTCAGACCAGATCACTATGATGGTATTTTCAGCATATTCACTTTCCTCCAAAGCTGTCAGCAACTTGCCTACCATTTCGTCAGCAAAAGCAATGGAGGCCAGATAACCCTGCACAGCTTTTTTCCATTGTCCTGCTTCCAACACATGTTTATGATAATTACCACCCCGGGCAATGAGCTCTTTTGCGACCGGCCCAAGATCGGTGGTGTCTCCCACCATTATTTCCGGGATCTCAATAGTTTCCAGGGGGAACATGTCAAAATACTTTTGAGGAACATACCAGGGCAGGTGCGGCCTGTAGATTCCTGCTGCCAGGAAAAAAGGTTTGTTGTGAGACTGTTTAAGCTGCTTGATGATGTAGTCCACACTTTCAAAATCCCCGGTTTCTTCGTCAGAAATGTTCAATCCGGACCAGTCAAACATGTTGTACATATATTTGAAAGGAGGCATATTGGCCGGTCGCTTTTCGGGGAAATTATCATCCGGCATTGGTTTGTCAATTGAAGGATAGTAATCATCCCAGCCCAGGGTATCTACCTGACCGTAGTGGTAAATTTTTCCTGCACCGGCTGTATAGTATCCGCTCTGCCTGAAGTGTTGATTGATGGTAAGAGATTTGGCCAGCTTTGGTACGTTTCGCCAGTCCTGGTAATTGGAGTACATACCTGAGTTGTAGGTATGCATTCCTGTAAGCAAAGCCGATCGCGAGGGGTTGCAACCAGGACTTGCACAATAGTTCCTGGTGAAGTTAACAGCCTCTTCTGCAAAATCTTCAAGGTTGGGAGTGATCGACTGATCGTTACCAGAGAGTGGCTGTACCCAGTCATTCATATCATCCAGGGAAATAAACAGTACGTTGGGGTGTTTTATCAGCTTTTTCGGAGATTGCTCGTTACACGAAAGAAAGAGAGATATGACCGCAATGGTTAGGATCGCGTAAGCATTCTCATTTCTATATATCACTCCTTCTCTGATATCACAAGATTTTGTTGATCGGGCTATAGCTTATTCCCAATAATTGTCTCCCCTGAAGGATCTAATGCTTCAAATCCCACCACTTTCCCATCTTCCTCTAAAAAGGTGATTTCGATCAGACCATCCATTGTCATAACTTTATTTTTTCCTTTTGGTATCAGGTAATTGGATTCGACAACCAAAGCCCCGTCTTTTTCTAAAATGGTCAGTACAGAGGAGTTCACCTCGTAATCACCTTTAATTTCAGAAATATTAATATCAAAATTGTCAAAACGATCAGCGAGTGATGGGTACAGGTTGTCGATTTCATTGAAATCAGGAAATTCTGAATTCACAACAATGGAGGCCACCTGTTTGCCATTGGGGATACTTACAGTGTAGCTATCGTTATCATCTTTCCAAACATCTGAGCTGACCATTGCCTCGTAGTTTTCAGGGGCATTGCCCTCTTTATACTCAACATGGATGCTCACCGGCACCGGCCTGTCACCCATTCGTTTTACCACCAGTTTTCCCTTTTTATACGAATCAATGGCTAAGTCGGGATATCCCATTTCAAAGTACCATGGCTCCCAAAACCAGCTAAGGTCTTCGCCACTCACATCTTCAAAAGTGTAGAAGAAATCATAAGGTGTGGGCGATTTCCCGGCCCACCTTCTGATATAGGCTCTGAACACTTCCAGAAATTTTTCTTCACCGAAATGCTGATACAAAAGTGCATAGGTAAATGCTGGCAACGTGTACGAATGATAGCCATAATTATTGCCCATATATTGGGAGGAAGTAATGGTCGGTAAATCACCAATAGTCCCAATGTTTCTTTGCATGCCATTCTTAAACCTGTCCCACAAGGCAGCAGGATCGTACTCATCCGAAAAGTATTTGTTTTGAACCAGGGTAGTGGTGAAAGTAGCCCAGCCTTCATCCATCCAGGCAAATCTGGATTCGTTGATCCTTACATACATTGGAAAGTAGGTATGAAAAAGTTCGTGAATCGTCACACCCCGGCTCGGACCGGAATTATTGGCCATCATCGGAAACTCCATTCCTCCTCCTCTCATACCAATAAAGGTGGTAAAAGCAGGATATGGATAGGGAATTCCGGGGATATCCTCAGAGAAATGTTTCATGGTCTTTTGCTGGATGAGCGTTACTTCTTCATAATCTTCCTCATCAGCCAAAGGGTAGGCTGTGTTGATCAGGACATCTTTGCCTGACACCTCCTGGGAGAGGGCATCCCACAAATAATGGTCACTCATGGCAAACGCAAAGTCCGACACTTCAGAAGCTTTATAATGCCAGGTGTTGCTCTTCAGCTTAAGATCCGATAGATCTTCCTTTGTGACTACTTTAATCAATTCCTTTGAGCTTTTTGCTTTGAGGTATCTTTCATGGATTTGTGACGGGAGTATATCAGCACTGTTCTCAAGTGTTCCTGTAGCCCACACCAGAAAATTATCCGGTGCCTTGATCTTTACATCAAAATCAGCCAGGTTGTTATAGAATTCAGTGTCAAACGTATAGCTGGTCATGTCCCAGCCAAAAACATCATCATATACAGCTACCTGTGGGTACCAGTAACCCACGAAGAAGGAGGTGCTGTCTCTGGCTCCGACTCTCCTTACTGTCAGCGGTATTTTTTGCTCCCATTGAAAATCCAAAGTAATTTCATCCCGGGGCTTAAGCGGCTCAGAAAGCCTGAGCATGAGATTAGTGCCGAATCTTTGGGCCTGATTTCTATTGGTCAGATCGATGCTGTCACCATTGATGAGAAGCTTCTTGAGGATGACCCCCTCTCCGAGATCCTCTTCGTTTACTGCCATGCCCCGTTCATTTCCTTTTTTGAAAACATCATAGTACAGTCTGATGATTAACATCCGTAAGTCATCCGGACTGTTGTTTGAGAAGACGACTGTTTCTTTTCCACTTATTTTTCTGGTTTCCGGGGCTACTTCCACCTCGATATCATAGGCCACATGATTTTGCCAGTAATTGATTCCGGGTTTACCATCTTTTGACCTGGTATTTTTCTCATAAGCATTTTGAAATTCTCTGGGAATATAAAGCTCACTTTGCGCAGAAAGGATGGAGCTGGAGAACAATAAGCTTATACCCGAAATTAGTGTCAGTATTCTCATATTTATTCAATTTATCTTCAGCCAGAAGCATTCATCCTCACAATTACATTCCTAGTGATGACTGCCTGGATTTTGCTATTTTTCATCAAAAACATCTTTGGGCAGATGCATGGTTACCAGCATGTGCGGCATATCCACCACTTCTGCAATTTTTAAATCACCAACCAATGAACAGAGCATGTAGGCCTCACCTTCGGACAGGTTATAAGTATCCGAAATATGTTTGATCATATAGCGGGTGGCTTTTTTTGCGGCTTCGTCTATTGTGGTTCCAAAACCAGTGGTAGCATAGTAATCTTCTGTTTCATACTGAGGTTCGGAAATCTTTTTGTCCTTGATCACATTTACCCGAAACAGTACGCGCATATCGCATTCTACAGCAGTACCCACCACTTCACCCAGTCCCTGAACGGCATGTGGATCGCCGATGGAAAGCAATGCACCTTCAACAAACACCGGGAGGTAGACAATAGTGCCCCTCACAATATTGGGATCATCCATGTTTCCCCCATTCGCTCTCGGCGGTATAGTGACCAGCATTTCTTCTGTATCCGGGGCTACCGCAATCACGCCCAGAAATGGTTTCAAAGGTATACTGATACCTTTAGCAAACCTGACCAGATTGTTTTCCTTATCCAGCTCATAAGTTTTGAATCCTCTGGCTTCATTCTCACCAGCTAAAAAACCCATGTCAGGACTCATGGCTGTCCAGCCCCAATCTCCCGGCTCCAGATCGAGCAACTCCACAGCCAATACATCTCCAGGCTGAGCGCCTTCAACATAGATGGGTCCTGTAACAGTATGAATTTTATCAAAGTCCACCTTATCCCAATCTTCTATTGTCGAATTGATATTTAGCTGGCCACCTGTGGCTTCCAGGGTAAAGGCCTCAATCACACTTCCATCAGGAACCTTCAGGCTGTATGGTATCGAGCTGCTGAATTTATTATGTGTTTTATCAGCCAGGATGGTAAAATCCGCTTCAGGGATGCCTGTTTCTGGTTTCTCAACCACTTCTTGTTTTGATTCATTGTTGCAACCAATGAAGGGGATCATTAGAATGAACAGTAGTGCTTTTTCCATCTTTTATGTCTTGTTTGTGACTGCCCTCAGAAAGCTACAAGACACCTGAGAAAAGCCAATTTCAAATGATTTTTCTATGATCATGGATAAGCTTTATGTCGGTATTGTCAGCCGCACAAAGCTTATCCTGGTACATTTTCAGCCTTTAACCAGCTTATAGGCCACTACCTTATTGTCAAAGAAAGTAGGAACGATCACCAGTTCCTGATCTTCAATGAAGCAGATATCAGCGGTATTCTTTTTCTGGTCTCTGGTCACAAGCAGGGATTGCTTTCCAAAATCTCCGATAATCCATATTTCACCGGACCAGTCCGAAACGAGGAATACACCTTCTTCAGTTGTTGGAGTAATGCCATCGCCTGCTCCGATGCTATCTGCTAGAATTGTTTTTTCTTGCGTCTCGATGCTATAGTCTACAAATTGCTGGGATGTGGAAAAAGCGGTATAAAGGCTTGAACCTAAAACCAATTGACCATTTGGTCTCCCGGGAGTTTCCATAAAAACTTCCGCTACTCCATCAATGTATCTGTAAATCTTATTGCCATTTGAATCTGAAATATAAAGAGTGCCCGTGGCATCGGCAGAGATGTCATTCAATCCGACTGCTCCATCAATGATTGTTTTAGATATCACCTCACCTGTTGTGACATCAATCTCGATCAATTCATCCATGTCTGTTACAAAAAGGGAATTTGCCACCAATGCCATTCCTTTTGGCCCATTGAAACCAGTGACCCATTCCAGTTCAATGATCTCACCAGTAGAAGAGAGTTTCGACATAAATCCGTTTCCATCTTTTTCCCATGGATTCATATTGACATTGGAGACATAGATAACATCCCTTGCTTCATCGTAAAGCACTGATTCCGGTGTGCGAAGCAGGGTATCAGACTCCCACTGCTTTTCCAGTTTGTAATTAGGAACTTCGGTGGTGGTTGATGAGTCCGAACTTTCCTTATTACCTGTTGTACAGGCAAATAAGATGAGAATAATGGTTGCGAAAGAGAATAAGCTTGATAATTTCATAGTGATTGGCTTTTTTTGTTGAAAGCAAATTTAGATGGATTGAAGTTACTTAAAAAGTTCTCATTTTTTAACTTTTAGTAACGAACGAAAGTCCGCTCTTCTGGCTCAAAACGATAAACCGTAAGCTGCAGTGTATCATTACGGATCTTCCATTCTATCCGGGTGTATTCCCTTGTGTAGTAATCACTGACCCTTGACGAGAAATTGAGACCTCCAAAGTAAATGACAGGTCCGTCCAGAACATATCTGCCGCTGGCTACCTCATAGATCTCCTGTTCATCAAAGCATTCATTCAGGATCTTGAATTTTTCATTATTCTGAAAGATCAATTCTTCCGTACATGATGATTCTGGACCGGATATTTTGAGCCAGTGACCTTCCAGCGCAGGCTCCTGAAAATGAGCCGGAAGAAACCATGACAGATATATCAGAATACCAAACATGAAAAAGTCAGATTTTTAATAAAAATATCATCACAAGAGATTTTTTTGTAAATTAAAAAGTTCAAACGATGACTAAAAAGGTCAGTCCAATAAACGATATCAAAATGAGCGAGCTTAAAAGTGACAGAAGAAAATTTATTAAGAAATCCGCGGCAGGTTCTGCAGCGCTGGTTGCCGGAGGCATCCTGCCTCAATTTTCAGCCAAAGCCTATTCCAGGATCATTGGGGCGAATGACACCCTGAATGTTTCGGTGATGGGGGTGAATAGCCGGGGAAAGTCTCTGGCACAAAATTTTGCCCGTCAGGATAACTTTGAAGTGCTTCATATCTGTGATGTGGATAAGCGGGCCGTTGATTCCTGTATGGAAGTCGTGAAAGATAAGCAATCATCCAAAGTCAAAGGCTTTGGCGACTTCAGAAAGTCGCTTGAGAGCAAGGATATCGACGTGTTTGTGATCGCGGCCCCTGACCACTGGCACGCCCCTGCGGCCTTGACTGCATTACAGGCAGGCAAGCATGTGTATGTAGAGAAGCCCTGCAGTCACAACCCCAACGAAGGGGAAATACTCGTTGAAGCAGCTACCAAATACAATAAGGTTGTTCAAATGGGCAACCAGCGAAGGTCCTGGCCCAATGTGATGGCAGGGATTCAGGCCCTGAAGGATGGAGCGATCGGGAATGTATACTTTGGAAGGGGATGGTACACCAACAACAGACCGTCGATAGGCACCGGCAAAGTGGTGGCTCCACCGGAATGGCTGGACTGGGAGCTCTGGCAGGGCCCGGCACCAAGAAAAGAATACAAAGACAATATCGTGCACTACAACTGGCACTGGCTATGGCATTGGGGTACTGGTGAGGCTCTCAATAACGGAACCCACATGGTCGATCTGCTGCGCTGGGGATTGGAGGTGGATTACCCGACCATGGTGAGTTCCAATGGAGGAAGATACCGGTATCAGGATGACTGGGAGACCCCCGATACACAGGTGATCAATCTTGATTTTGAGAATGTGACCATGTCGTGGGAAGGCAGAAGCTGTAATGGAAAACCAATCGAGGGCAGTTCAGTAGGAGTGATGTTTTACGGTGAGGATGGCAGTATCCTGATCCCGGGAGGTAATAGCTATACCCAGTTTGATTTGAAGGGAAATGTGGTGAAAGAGGTGAATGACAACGTAGAGATAGATTCAAGAAACCGGGTGAATCCGGCAGCTCAGCTGGACGCCATGCACATCCAGAATATGTATGATGCCATTTTTGATGGAAAAGCCCTGGCTGCTGATATCGACTCCGGCCATAAGAGCACCTTGCTGGTACAGCTGGGTAATATTGCGCAAAGGGTCGGCCGGTCACTGAATGTGGATCCAAAAAACGGCCACATCCTGGATGACAAGGATGCGCTTAAATACTGGAGCCGAACTTATGAGAAAGGCTGGGAAATGAAATTGTCCTAAATCATCATGGTGAAATCTATACTTACAGTGGTTATTGGTCTTTTGATTGGTATTTTCTTTGAAGCGAAGAAAGAAGTAGTGATTACTGTGCCGGAAAAAGCAAAGGTCAATTCGTTGACAGCGGCTGAAAAGAAAGCGGGGTGGAAGCTTCTGTTTGATGGAAAAACTTTTGACGGCTGGCGGGGACTGGGACGTGATCACGTGCCTGAAGCCCACTGGAAAATTGAAGACGGAGCTATCCGAAAAGTCAATGGTGACGAAGTTAGGCCTCTTCCGAACGGTAGCGAACCCGATAGTGGAGATTTGACAACCGTTGAAACTTATGAAAACTACGAGCTTTCTTTCGAATGGAAGATCCTGAAAGCCGGCAACAGCGGGCTCAAGTACAATGTGTCCGAGAAACTATCCAAAAAATATGGATCCGGCTATTCGGCGCTTGGGTTTGAATATCAGTTACTGGATGATACTGATCCCAAATATGATGGCAAATTGAAGCCTTCACAGTTTACCGCTTCTTTATACGACATGATCCCTTCCAAAAATGCTAAACCAAAGCCCGCAGGAGAATACAATCAAAGTAGGATTCTGATCAATGGGAATCATGTGGAGCACTGGTTAAATGGCCGGAAAGTTGTGGAATACGAATTTGGGTCACCGGATTTGCTGGCGGCTTACCGGGACAGTAAATTCAATAAATACGAAGGGTTCATTGATAAGAAAAAAGGACACATTATTTTACAGAACCATCACGATGATGCCTGGTTCCGAAATATCAAGATCCGTGAATTAAAATAAATACCCAGAAAAAGATAGATATGAAAAATTCAAACAGAAGAGATTTCCTGAAAACTTCAGCCATTACAGGCGCATTCCTTGGAATATTACCCACTTCCATCAGAGCTAATGATAAGGGCTTCCTCAAAGAAGAGTTTGAAAGGAAAATTCAGCCGGGACCGGCAAAAGGACAGACCGTCCAGGGACTTACGGTGGCACCAATGGAGCAGGTGAGGGTGGCATTCATCGGTACAGGAAACCGGGGGACAGGTCATGTGAGACAAATGTCCGCGTTGTATCCAAAGGCCAAAGTAGTGGCTATTTGTGATATCCGGGAAGAAAAGGCAAAGGCATCTGCAGACTATCTGAAGACAAAGGGACAGAAAGCGGATGTGTATAGCGGTAAAGAAGATTCCTGGAAGGAGATGGTTAAGCGGGACGATATAGATCTGGTGATCATCGCCACACCGTGGAATGACCATGCTCCGATGTCTATCTATTGCATGCAACAGGGTAAGCATGTGGGATGTGAAGTGCCTTTGGCGGTCTCACTGGAAGACCACTGGAAACTGGTAGATACTGCAGAACAGACGCAGCGTAACTGTATGATGCTGGAACAGGTAGGGTATGGAGACGAGGAATTATGGGTGCTGAATATGGTCCACAAAGGTGTTTTTGGTACTTTAACCTATGGAGAGGCCTCATATATTCATAATCTGAGAGAAAGCCTCTTCTCTAAAACAAACTATTACAATCAGTGGAGGATTCGTCATCACCTGGTGAGTGATGCCAATCTTTACCCTACGCACGGGCTGGGTCCCATCGCGTGGTATATGGGGATCGGCAAAGGCGACCGGTTTGATCACCTGGTCTCCATGAGCTCACTGGAGGCCAGCCTGACAGAGCACTCAAAGACCGTGGATCCATCCAACGAGTTTTATAATCGTTCGGATTTTGCACATGGTGATATGAACAACTCACTGATCAAGACCAGTAAAGGAAGAACAATCCTGGTTCAGCACGATGTGGTGACCCCCCGGCCATATAGCAGGATCAATGCACTTGCCGGCACAAAAGCCTATCATGAGGGGTATCCGAGCCGACTTGCTGTGCAGAATCATGAATGGCTATCGGAGGATGAATACAATGAGATGAGGGAGAAATACAAGCATCCGATCTGGGAAGAGCTGAAAGAGGAAATTGCTAAAAATGGCGGACATGGAGGCATGGATTTCGTCATGCACTGGCGATTGATCAATGCTTTCAATAAGGGATTGCCGCTCGACCAGGATGTATATGACGGAGTAGACTGGTCAGTGGTCACGCCGCTTAGCGCAACATCCGTACAGTTGGGGAGCATTCCAGTCAAATTCCCTGACTTCACCCGCAACCACTGGGAGAGCGCCAGGGTGCTGGAGATTTTGAAGTAGCCACCTGAGACTACAAAAGTTTAGAACCTTAACGACAAGAAAGATCACCATAAATTCGAATTAATTGATTCTTGAGGCGATATGTCCTTATCTAAACTTTTGTAGTCTTTATGGCTACTGATGTTATTTGTTGATTGGTTTTTCAGGATCTAAATGCCGGATGAAACCGAATACATTGATCTTAACACTCTTCATCCTTCTTTCATGTCATCAAAATAGAGATGGATCAAAAAGACCGATCATTGATCTGTGGTATGGAAATGAACAATCCTTCGGGCATATCGGCAATCCGCAGCAACAAGTCAACATACTGGGGAATGTGAATTCCGAGATCCCTCTGAAATCACTTTATTTTCTCCTAAACGATGATACAGTCAGGCATTTGCTGACATGGGGCAGCGACAAATACCGGCTAGCAAAGGAGGGAGACTTCAACATTGAAATATACAGAGATCAGCTTAATGAGGGATTGAATAAAGTCATGATCTATGCCATTGATTCTACAGACAATATGACCTCTGAAATGGTAAACGTTCACTATTCTAATCAAAATCAATGGCCGCTCCCTTACACAGTGCAATGGGACAAGGTAAGAAACATCCAGGATGCGGTTCAGGTGGTGGATGGACAATGGGAATTGACGAAAGATGGAATTCACATCCTTGATAAGTACTACGACCGTGTTCTGGCGATTGGGGACAGTACCTGGGAAAATTATGAGATCGAAACCTCTGTGATATTTCATGGTGTGTCTGAGCTTGCTCCGGGACCCCCGATCTTCAATGTTTGCCATGTCGCCATTGCCAGCCGATGGCCAGGGCATGATACGGATGATCATCAGCCAAACCGGAAGTGGTTCCCGCTGGGAGCAACCTCGGAGTTTACCGTTAATGAGAATCTTGATAGCTGTGTCTGGCGGATCTTCGATGGCGAGCATTTCATGGCCAAAGATTCCACTCAGATACGGACACTGTCTTTTGATCACAAATACGCCCTGAAGCACAGGGTAGAATTGTTGAACGACAAGACCACCCTTTATAGCGTAAAGTTCTGGGACCCTCGGTTTTCTGAACCGGAGGAATGGGACTTTCAAGCCATTGAACCACCCGGTGATTTGGGTACAGGGAGTGCTTTGATCCTTGCTCACAATACCGAGGTGACCTTTGGAAATATCTATGCGAGGCCGCTGTAGACTGTCGCGGCACAAAGACTACAAAAAGTAGCGGTAGACTACAAAAGTTTAGAACACAACTCTCAGCTCAAATGATTGGTGATTTCACCGTTTAGCCATTTGATATGATCTGGAATGTGTCAAACTTTTGTAGTCTGCTGACCCCGCGGCAGAACCACTTTCTCCATCAGATAATCATCCATCACAAATCCACCCCCGATATCTGCAACAGGCTCCCCTGTGATTTTAAACCCCCACTTCTTATAGGAGTCGATCGTTGCAGCATTGCCTTTATTTACTGTCAACCAGATCTTTCGCTTCCCAAGCTCACGGGCTTTTTGTTCTATAAAATTCAGGGCTTGTCTTCCTGTTCCTTTCCCTCTTTGTTCATTTAATAAATACAACTTGCTCAGGAAGAGGCTATTTTCATCCGGCCTGATACAGATGTATCCAATGGATCCGGACTCTACTTCGATAAGGAAGTAAAGATATCCATCGGTAATTTGTTGCTTCATCGCCTCAAAGGACTGCAGGTTCTTCAGCATGTATGCTACCTGTGCAGAGCCAATGATAGGAGTGAAATACTCAGTCCAGATCTCTTTTGCTAGCTTTGAAGCAGCTCTCAACTGATCATCTGTTGCTGCATGCACAAATTGAATCATTTGATAAACTTACTTAACAGACTCGATCCACTTATCAATTTTCTCTTCCAATAAGGCCAATGGAATGGAGCCAGTTTCCAGCACCTGGTTGTGAAATTGCCTGATATCGAATTTTTCACCAAGCTCCAGCTCTGCCTTACCTCTGAGTTCACGGATCTTTAATTGACCGATTTTGTAAGCCAATGCCTGTCCGGGATTGGCCATGTAACGTTCGATTTCTCTTTCAATGCTCTCACGCGACTGAGCTTCATTCCTGAGTGAATACTCAATGGCTTCTTCCCTCGTCCATCCTTTGCTGTGGATACCGGTATCTACTACTAGCCTGATCGCTCTATGCATTTCGTAACTCAGCATTCCGAAATACTGATAGGGGTCTGTATATAATCCTAATTCTTGACCGAGAGATTCTGTGTAAAGCGCCCATCCTTCGGTATAACCACTATAACTCAGCGTTTTCCTGAACATAGGAAGTTTTTCGTTTTCACGTGTCAAAGAGATCTGGTAGTGATGGCCAGGAATTGCTTCATGCAAAAACAAGGACTCACTATCAAAAATATTATATTTTTCCACATCAGGTATCGGCACATAAAAAATGCCTGGACGTGTACCATCTAGTGATCCTGATACATACTCCGCAGATGCAGAAACCTCTCTAAAAGCTTCCGTCCTCCTTATTTCAAAAGGAGTTTTTGGCTTTTTATCAAAAAGCTTTTCAACATTAGGTTTTATCCGCTCGTGGATATCTTCAAAGTAATCAATTACCTCCCGCGGGTCATCGAAAGGCATTAACTCCTCCTTGTTTCTCACATGATCAAAGAATGAAATGAGGTCCCCTTCATAACCCACCTGGGCTTTCACCTTTTCCATTTCTGCAGATATCCTGGCTACTTCATCAAGACCCAGCTGATGAATTTCGTCAGCAGTCATATTGGTGGTGGTATATAGCTTGATCTGATGCTGATAAAAGGCCTCACCTCCAGGCATTTCTCCATATCCGCTTGATTCTCGTCCGGCACCTAAATATTCGTTTTTCACAAACTCGGTCATTTCCCGATAAGCTGGGACCACTTTGTCCCGGACCATCTCATCATATTTCTTGATTAGTTCTTCTTTTTCTGCATCTGTAAATGTCTCAGGAAGATTCTTGATCGGGCTGTAAAACAGGTTTTCATCCACACTATCAGTAACCATGGATTCAAGTTGAGGGATCACTTTCTGAATCAGAGGTTTGGGCAATACGTAATCCTGCTCAATGCCTAATCTCATTTTTTCCTGAGCGGTTTCCAGCCACTGGAGATATCCATCTACTCTTCTCACCCAATTTTCGTAATCTTCTACCGTTTGAAATGGCTGAGCACTTT
The DNA here is from genome assembly GCA_965243485.1 of Cyclobacteriaceae bacterium. Classification (GTDB taxonomy): domain Bacteria; phylum Bacteroidota; class Bacteroidia; order Cytophagales; family Cyclobacteriaceae; genus UBA7330. The sequence continues at coordinate 2,460,354 of CBDEVP010000001.1, forward strand.
TCCCACTAGCCAGTTGGCCGATGGTTAAATTAATGGACCACATCTGATCGATAGGGGTCAGGTCTTTGTTAAATTCCATGTCTTTGAGCGTCATTTCACACTCCCATCTGACAATTTTTTTACTTAGTCGTTGATCTTCTGTCAAAGATTCATCGTCATATTGATCAATTGCCTGCAGGTATCTTTTGCAATAAGACCTCACTTCATTTTTGTACTCTTCGGACAAAAAATTAGGAAAGAGATCATTGTATCGAGGGTCGCCTGCAAATGTTGCATTTATAGGGTTTAATTTCAACCCATCCTCATAATATAGCTCGATCATTTCATCAAATGCAGCAGTGGGTTCACCAGTATTTGTCGTGCAGGCTGGTATGGTCATTACCAGTATGAAAATTGATAGTAATCTCTTCATCACATGAATCTTTTATGTCAGTAGACAAAGTTATGAAAAGCTATGCGCGATATGAACCTCAGGAAGTCCAGACCGAGGCACAAATATTAGTTCTATGTTTTCTTTGGAAAACAGGCTACTTTAATCCTTCCTGATCCAGTAGGTATATCATAGCGCTCAGGCTGGCTGCTCCCAGTTCCAGTTCCCGCTTATCAACCACTTCAAAAACATCTGAAGGGGCATGATGAAATTCGAAATAGCGCTGCGTGTTTGGTCGCAAACCAATCAGTAATGTTCCCTGTTCATTCAGCAGTCTGATGTCGGCTCCGCCACCTCTTTGCTCAAAATCCCAGACACGATATGGAGTAAAATAGCCCCTCCAGGATTTGACCTTTTGCTTTTGTTCGTCAGTTCCGATCATCGTAAAGCCCAGGGGCTGGAAGGCTCCATTGTCAGATTCCAGCGCGGCGATGTGGTGTTCACCCCTTTCCTTTGCCAGTCGCGCATACTCCATACTCCCCTTGAGCCCGTTCTCTTCGTTCATCCACATGACGGCCCTCAGCGTACGTTTTGGCTTAATACCCACAGACCTGAGCAGACGGATGGCTTCGATTCCCTGCAAACAGCCGGCTCCATCGTCGTGGGCTCCTTCACCGACATCCCAGGAATCCAGGTGTCCTCCGACAGCGATGATCTCTTCCGGGAATTCCGTTCCACGGATTTCCCCAATCACGTTGTAAGAAAGGACATCCTCAAGCATCTGACAATGCGTTTCGATATACACCTTTAGCGACTGCTCCTTGAGGATTTTACTAAGCTTGTCTGCATCGTTAGTACTGATGGCTACCGCAGGGATCTTTTTGACTGACGTATCATAATTCAGTGCTCCCGTATGCGGAATGTCATCTCTTCGATTGGTCGCGGAACGGACCAGTACGGCCTTTGCTCCGTATTTGGCCGCTTCACAAGCTCCGGAAGCGCGCTGTCGTACTGCTTTCCCGTAAGCCTCAAAACCATTGATAATTGCAGGATCCATTTCTCCATTATAGAAGATGATTTTTCCTTCGGCTTTTTTGCCCAGCTTCTCCACTTCTCCCAACCCACTAACTTCGATCACCTCCGCAAGGATTCCATCAGGGCCTGTACCGATGGAATTACCGAGTGCAAGGACATTCATCTCAAACGTTCCATACTTTTCTGAATTCAAAGCCCGAGCCACCTCTTTTTTTCCCCTTACCCAGTGTGGGACCATGACAGGTTGAAGATAGACGGTATCAAAATCATAGGACTCCATCAATTGACGGGTGTATTCCACGGCTGCAGCAGCACCTGGAGATCCGGAAAGTCGGTGACCGATATCCTTACATAATACATGCAGATCCTCATAGATCGGACTGTTGGAGAGCGCTTCATCGTATATCTTTTTGATCATCGCCTCATGCTGGGCGAACGAAAAGAGGGGTGAACAAAGCAGAATAAAAATGATTTTTTGCATGGCTTGAAGTTAGCTAAACCTCCTTTGAAATGACATTATTTAGTGCACTTAAGTAAGGAGCAGATAAGTATGTGAGAAGGTCCAACTCTTCCTTAAGACTAGCTTTTAGTCCTTTTTGAGGCGTAAGGTTTGGTGTCATCAAGTAAAATGGCTTCGTGTATTAATTCTACAATAGACTCTTTTGGGACCTGAGATAGCCTTTGGAATTCAATGCTGTAGACCTGTTTCCGTCCCTTACTGTTAAGGATACCCTGCTCATTTGCTAGCTCATTACCTCTCACAAAGGCAAATTCCACACCTCCGCTTTTTGTGGGATTGAGGTAAACATATCCAACTTTTTCCATAATAAAATGGGATCTTGAAACGGATCTTTTCTGTGAGTTCCAACTCTTTCGAGAGCAGGTTGTGAAAATATCGCATGATCTCACGATGTTGACCGTCAAGCTGATCAATGAAATCCTTAACTTTATTCATGCTGATTTTTTACGCAAAGGTTTTTACGCTGGTTGCACACGATATTGGCCATTTAATTGATCGAGCCTACGGCTCTTTTTGTGTTGTTTCTTTATCTAATGGGTTAAAACCCATCATTAATAAATAATGTCGAACCTACGGTTCTTTTGAGTGGAATTTTCTCGCTAATCTAAGAACCATTCTGCTTGCTGTGAACACGTGGAATGTTGCATAAAATATAAATGATGAATTGGAAAATGATGAGAAGATGGGTGGTTCTTCTTCATAAGGTGTTATAGAAAATCCACAGCTTGTTTTCATTGTGAGAGTGCCGCGAGAGCCAGAGGCTCGACATCATATTGGAAAACGGACGTAGTCCGGTTATAACAACGTGATCGACCGAGTGCCGTAGGCACGGTAATATATGATTTGGCATAGGCTCTTTTTGGTCTGGTTTCTTTTTTTTGAAGGGTTAAAGCCCATCGATAAAAGATCAGCTCGAACCTACGGTTCTATTGAGTTGCATCTCTCGCTAATCTGAGAACCACATCTTTCTGCTTTGCGGTGATCACATAGGGCGTTGCATTGAATACCAATGATAAGTTAAAAAACTACGGGGAAGAGTGGAGGGTCTGCTTCATGATGTGTTATAGAGAATTCACAGTTTGTTTTCATTGTGAGAGTGACCGGAAGAGCCAGAGGCTCGCCTTCATTTTGTAAGGAGGACGTAGTACGACTATGCTAACTTGATCGACTGAGTGCCAGAGGCACGAAACATATTTTTTGGAAATAACTTCTTCAATAATATTTCTCAATCCCTCCATACCCTGGCACCAGCTTGTTTGCTTTGGTCTTTTCAACGAAATTTTTGAGTCGTTTTACAAATTCCTCAGGCCGGTTGCGGGCGCTGTCAATGTAGGCGATCCGGATCCTTTGATAGGAATCGGAAAAATTCTGATAGTTACTCCAGGCCTTTTCATCCTTTTTGATAGCCTCCATGATGTCCACAGGGAATTCAAAAGGCTCACTGAGGACGTTTTTCACTTCGTCGATGAGATCAGGGTGGATCATCTGCCTGTTCATCAGCCAGCTCAATCGTTCCCTGTTGGCCTGTGAATAGCCACTTTTTGGCTTTCTCGGTGTAAAACGCTGCATAGTGTGCTTATCATCATATTTTTTGATGATGCTGTCAATCCAGCCAAAGCACAAAGCTTCCTCCACGGCGTCGTTGTAGGGAATGCGTTCCTTACCCGTGGCTTTTTTAGGATAGATCAGCCAGGCTTCGGCTTTTTGATCAAAATTTTCCTGAAGCCAGACACGCCAGTCTTTTCGGTCTGTAAAGTACAATCTATCCTCATCCATTTCTCAATTTGACCAGTTTTCTCTTTTTAACTCATAGACACAACACATCCTGTCATAAAACATCCGTTCTTCAACAAACCTGAATCCCAACCTTTCATAAAACCGGTGAGCCTTTGTATTGGTTTTCAGTGGATCGATCAGGATGCCAGTAACATTAGGGTCTTCGAAACACCTTTCGATAGCGAGCTGCATCATTTCCGTTCCATAGCCTTTACCCAGGTTCTTTTCTTCGCCGATCCAGATGTCAAGGGCTCGCTTGCCCTCTTCGACATCTCCCCAATATTTTGTTTCCTCATGAAACGGATCAATGATCTGAACGAAACCAATGGGTTCCCCATCGAGTTCAGCAATCAGCTGCTCCCGCCACTCCGGATCTCTTTTAAGTTCGTTTTCCCAGTCCCAGTCATCGTCTGGATCGCTATCGATCACGTGTTGTTGGGTATCCCAGTGATTCAGCAGCTTAAGGTCACTAATAGTGGCGGGTCTCAATTTGATCATTCAGGGTGGGATTAATTCTGGCTATTTTCGATTTTGAAGAACAAGGTGGGCTTCCCTTTTTCAATCCTTTTTTCGACAAAACTCATGCCCAGGCTCAATGCAGCCGACTGAGAGGCTTCATGAGGTTCATCCGTTGCTGCAATGATGTATTCAAACCCAAGCTCATTGAAAGCATAGTGTATGATTTGCATGGATGCTTCGGAGGCATAACCTTGTCTGGTAAAGGGTTCCAGAATGGCACATATCAACTGAGGCTGTGGCTCGTCAAAGAAATACCAGAGTCCGGTGAAGCCAATGATTTCGCTCCGGCTTTTCAGCCGGATCTTCCAAAGCCCGTATTTTTCATGTCGAAAATGGCTGACGTTTTGCAAAAGTATATCCGTGGCCGTTGGCTCACTGATGATCTGATCATCCCATAAGTATTTTCTGATAAAAGGATCCGTATTCAGATCAAGAAAGAGGTCGGTATCAGATCTTTGGAAGGGAATAAGATGAAGTCTTTCCGTTTCCAGGGTGAGATTCTCTGCAATTGATTGATGACCCATCTTTCACTAAATTAATGTTAAAATTAAAGTCATTTATTGCGTCCGATCATGCAAAATAACGGATTTTCGACTACTTTTTACAAGACATGATCAGGAACCAGCAGTATCTCTGATTTATCACTTACTACCGGGAGATGCCGGGGTACAAAGTAGGATCGTGTGGGCAGTATTTTCCATTTCAAGATTCCTTCATATACATTTGAATTAAGTTCGAGATAACCTTTTACGACCTTTAATAGCCATACATTGAAATACCATACAATTATCCTCCCGGTTCTACTCCTGATTTTTAATGCCTGTTCCGATAAATCTCAGGAAGCTACTTCTCCAAACATTGTCCTGATCATCTCGGATGACCAAAGCTGGACCGATTACAGCTTCATGGGGCATGAGTCCATTGAGACTCCCAGGATCGATCAGCTGGCTGCGGAAGGGTTGATCTTCACCTACGGGTATGCGGCCGCTCCTTTATGCAGCCCGTCGTTGGCGTCTATCATTACCGGACTTTATCCGCACCAGCACATGGTCCTGGGTAATGATCCGGTTTTCGAAACAGAACGTCCACGTTACAGAGAAGAGTGGCTGGCAGAAAGAAGAAAGCTTTATAATCAAACTGAAAATTATTTTGAGGCATTAAGTACCATTCCTGATCTGCTGAAAGCAAAAAACTATCTTTCCCTGCAAACCGGTAAATGGTGGCTGGGAAATTACAGCAGCGGAGGGTTTGATCAGGGGATGACCCATGGCGATCCTGCACGAGACGGACGCCATGGGGATGAAGGCCTGACCATCGGGAGGGAAGGCCTGGAGGTCGTTTATGATTTCATGGACAGCGCTCAATCAGTGGACCAGCCTTTCTTCATTTGGTATGCTCCGTTTCTCCCGCATGCTCCACATACCCCGCCGGACAGTCTGCTTGAAAAGTATCAGCTAAGAGCACCTACGGAAGCGGTAGCCAGGTACTGGGCCATGTGTGAGTGGTTTGATATTACCTGCGGACAATTGATGGACTATGTGGATGAAAAAGGTTGGGGAAAAAACACCCTGTTTGTTTATGTTACTGATAATGGCTGGATCCAGGATCCTGAAAATCCCAACAGGTATGCCCCCAGGTCCAAGCGGGAACCTTATGAGATGGGAATCCGAACCCCTATGATGTTTCGATGGACCGGCACGATTGAGCCGGAGATGAATGCCACGCATGCGGTCAGTGCCATAGATATCGCTACCACCATCCTTGCAGCCAATGATCTGCAACCAGCCGAAGGCATGCAGGGCATTAATGTGCTGGATCGTGCTGCGCTGGAAGAACGAGACCTGATCTTTGCAGAAAATTATGCCCATGATTTTTCATCAATTGACTCCAGTTTGTATCATCGGATAGCCATTGACCTGCCATATAAGCTGATCTGGCCGGACCCGGTGAATCAGCCGGAAGATGAGGTAGAGCTATTTAACCTGATGGAAGATGCTCATGAAACAAATAACCTGGCTGACAAGAATCCAGAAAAGGTTGAAGAATTAAAGGGAAAAATTGAGAGCTGGTGGAAGTGATGACTTGCTTTGGGTTTTGTGGCATCATCTTCTAGAGACTCTGCCGAGCCTTGAATGGCATTTCAATACATCAAGATTGATATCCATCTGTTCTATTCAATTGGATACATATTCAAATTAAGATCATCAAAGAAAATAATTCTATTTGGTATCGTTTCTAAGATTTTATCCTTGTGTGATTGATGGATTCTGTCTGACCGATATCTTAGGGCCAACCAGGTCAAAAATGACTCTGCCATATCTTCCCTCCTGTGGAAATCACGTGCATAATGAGAAATGAAATTGCCATCTAATTCCTGAGCGTTGACCCACGCTCGAGACGGTGCATACCTGGGGTCAAGAGAGACATGAGTGGCTTCCTGAACCAATACTTCTTCCAATATTCCATCATTTTCGAAATATGATGATTGACCGGTATATATCCAAATACTATGGTTCCCGCCCCTAAATCCTTCAACACCGTCATGAATTATTATAGTTTCTAAATCAATACGCAAATCCGTGGGTAGCTGTCCAATGGTCTCAGCATATTTTAAGGCAATTAATTCAGCTTCTACCGAATCTTTAAATTCAGGATTGATCTGAATCTCAAATGACAATCCATCCTCATAAAAGGAGTTGAAGAGGTACGGCGATAAAGTAAGTGATTTATCCACTCGGTGATCAAACATGGTTCGTTTAGCTTGACCGGCATAAGAAAGGTTAATAAATAATGTTTTGTCAGAATCTGTAATAATATCCGGATCCATAAAAATCGTTCCCTGAGCAAATGGAGGTACAGCTGGTTTCTCGTCCTCTTTGTCACAGGACACTATTGTGACGACCAAAATGCAGATAATAGTGTAATTAAACCTGACCATTGAAGACCTGGTTAATTTACGATCAATCGTATATCTGAGTAGCTTATTTTGCCTTCTGTTCCCGGTAGTAGTCTTACGAAAAGCACAATAAACCATGTTTTTCGGGAAAGACAGGGAATGGTCAACTCCTCCGTATGATTTATCAATTCACCCGAAACAGGATTGTCCGTTGTTGTGAGATATAGCGTTTCAATGTACGTACCTGGTGCACCAAACATAGTAAAGGGGTCCCTTTCGAATACCCTTAATGATACTGCCGCTCCGGTACCAGTTAATCCTTCGGAATTCAACGTGACCCTGAAGGAGACTTCTGAACACTCGGGTAAATTAGGATAGATGGTTTTTTGCCATTTTCCACCGTCATCGGCCGTTCTGCCGGGTGCGAGTTCAATTGCAAGGACATCATCGCCTTCCCTGGTGCCAATAAAATCACCATCATGGTCCTCGAAGAACCAGTATTCATTGGGATCATATTGATAGTAGGCCGTGTCATTTACCCAGGCTGATTCCCAATCAACACATTCATCGCCGAATGACCCGTCAATAAGTTCGGTGATATAGTAATCCCTCATATTGGGCTTTGTATAAGCCTGGAACAGGTCAAGCAGATTGTTTGTCATGATAGACATGGGTTGTCCATCACATAATTCGGTATCATCATGCGTTCGTCCGAGAAAAGCACGACCTATTAACTGAAAAATATAGGCTTCCTGTTGCAATAAGCTGAGATCGGCCCATTCACAGTTGATATCTCTTGCGATCTCGATTTTTCTGTACCCCAATCCATCATAGTTGGTATAGCCGTAGCCACAATACTTTACCTCTCCAAGTTTTATTTCATCCACATATTCAGCTTCCACTGCTGCCAAATCAAAAATAAACCCCCTGTCAGCGGCTTCTTCTTCAAATTTGTCGAGGTAAGCCCTGAGGTCCGGCAGTCTGGGTTCTGGTTCATCTTTACAACTTAATGAGACTATGGATATCAGGGCAAAAATTAATAAGCTACCCGATCGAGGTTGGAGGTAAGATCTCATGGAATATTCCTTTAGGTAAAATCATTTTTAACGGGGGTAATTACAATTTGTTCTGTTTATAACTGGTCAGGCCGATGCTCTGCCACATACCTGGATATATCTCCTACAGGAGCTACCCATATATCTTCCTGATCATTCAGGTGTTTAAATAGCTTTTTCAGCATTTTGACCTCAGTGGTTTGCCTGGCTTCATCACCAATGTCGTGACCCGCCAGCACCAGCCAGAGACCATCTTTCCTGGCCATCTCTATGTAAGGGAGGATATCCTTGAAGCTCTTTCCATCCATCTCTACTCCGGTAAGCTGGGCCAGGTCGCAGTAAGCAGGGTCGTTGGGTGCTTCATCGAGCCAGGTTCTTCCAGAAGTGAATTCCTGAGCCACCACGGGCACGTAACTTTTAGTGCTCTCACCTCTGCCTACATAGGTCTGACCGCAGGGATAGGCGAATTCGGTAGCCTCCACACCGAGGAGCTCTTTAATGCGGCCATTGGCATCGAGCAATTGCTTCCGCATGTCTTCAAGCTCCATCTCTTCCAGGGCCTTCTCCCGGGCCCACAGAAAGTTGCCGGAGCAGGGATGGGTCAGTGAATGATTGGCAATTTCATGACCATCCATTACCGCCTGTTTCCAGCCTTCCAAAGACCTTTCCACCGCAGAGGGCACCACATAAAAAGTGGCCCTGATCCCGTATTCATTCAGAAGGGGAGTTCCTACCTCTACCTGGCTGGCACGCCCGTCATCCCAGGTCAGGCTTAAAGCCATTTGCCTGCCTTCAGGCCATTCGAAATCCTGTGCTTCAGCTCTTATCAAAGGGGCTGCTATGAATAACAGGAGCAAGGAAGAAATCAATAACTTTTTCATTTTGATGTTAATTAGTTTTCAAATAGGCCAACAGATCCGCCATTTCTTCAACGCTCAGCTGGACGTGTAGATTCTGTGGCATCGCTGATGTCTCGAAGGCGTTCAATGAAGCCACCTCTGACCGGTTGAGGGTATGGTCTTTGCCGGATACATCCCGAAGTGTCAGTGTGCCCGGGCCTTCATGGGCAATGATCCCGGTGAGTGAATTCCCATTTTTCAGTTCCAGCTGCCACAGTTCATACCCATCCGCAATGGACCGGTTGGGCTGCAGGATATCCAGCAGTAATGATGAATGACTTCGGTTTTGTACGGATGCGAGGTCAGGTCCGAAGGCAATGCCATTTTCACCACCTTTCTGATGACAGATACCACAGGCTTGCTTAAATACCTCAGCTCCGTTGGAACCATTACCGCTGACTGTCAATGCCCCTTTGTATTGATTCCAGATAGAATCGGCGCCCAGCTCATTACCCTTCAGGATGGCTCTGGCCTGGAAGCGGATATCATCTTCCCGACTGTTAAGTAGCTGGACGGTCTGAGGCCAGGATAAACTGGCGGTTTGCATTTTGCCGGACTCGATGGAACTCAGGATCAGCCGCCGACCCTCCTCATTGTTCATCAGGATCCGGACACCCCGGTCACGCTGATCCGGTTGTAGCTGAGGCCAAAGATCAATCAGCGCGTTCAGGTGGTTTTTATCGTCGACAAAGTTGAAGGCATCAATGGCTGCTCTTCTTACGATTGAATGGGAATGGTTGGATATGATAGTGGTAAATTCAGAGATATTGGGGTCTGCATCGGACATGGCGATGACCCGCAGGGCATCAGCAAGAAAACGGGGGTCCTGGGCTGCTGTTTTAATTACAGATCGAGCGTAGGTCAACAGAGCATTGGCAGGTAGGTCGAAATAATTCATTTCGTTTAGCAGATTAATGCTTTGAGAACGGAGCTCCGCATTTGTTGACGCCTGAAATTTGGATTCAAGCAACCGAATGTTGGAAGGACTGATTTTGAGGCTTCTGCCTGTACCGGACAGACCCTCCAGCACAATCGGAAGATACCAGGTATCTTCGTCAGCAGTCAGTATCTCAGTGAGGAAACGGTTGATCTCTGCAGGCTGACTGGATCTCGAGATCATCCCGCTGATCCGCCTGAAGAATAGCTGTGTGGCATTTGTTTCTTTGGTTGCCAAGGCTGCAATCGCCTGATCATAGATCGATGAAATATCCGGTTCCCGGGCGGAAAGGGCCGCCAACTGCATCCAGTCGTCTTCGATATCCTGAAAAAGAAGTACGTTTCTTGCCCGGCCCGCAGCAGGCGTGTTCAGGGAACCCAGGGAAAGCAATAACTGATACCTGACTCGGGGATCTTCGTCATTCACCATGGAAACAAGTGCTTCCGAAAGCGTCTCCGATGCTTCGAGCTTTTCTTCAGCGATCCTGATGGCATTTTCTCTGATTGCGGGGGAATGATCCTTTAGCATTTCTATCAGAACATCGTTGCTCAACGCCTTTTTTCCTTCTAAAATCCACATGGCATGCAGTTTGCCGATTGGAGAGAGTTGACTGGTGATGGCTGTTTCTGCCAGTGGGACCAACCGGTCATCATTTCGATCCATCAGTAATCTCTGGGCATGCATACGAAACCAGCTATTTTCATGGTTTAGTAATTCTATCAATTCCTGGGAGGTCTTTTTACTCAGGTTGAGTTGATCCAGCCAGTCAGGTTCGGCCGTTTCTGTGGGTGTGATCCGGTAGATCCGTCCCTGATCAACACCAGCATAAAGATCACCTGAATGGATCACTTCATCAGAAAGCCATTCCGGATGTTCGATGATCTTCCGGTAATAATCGATCACATAAAGGGCGCCATCGGGACCGGTGTAGTGATTGACCGGGCGGAACCATGAATCTGTGGAAGCCAGAAATTCTTTGTTTTCAAAAAAGTTTACTGACTCAAAGGTTGCCCCAAAACCATTGACTTTATCTGCATGGATCAGGTTGTGCGTGGGTTCGGCTGTAAAGATCACATTTTCGTAGGTCGCGGGGAAAAGCCCTCCTTTGTACCAAAGGATCCCGCAGGCTGAGGTCATCATACCCACATCGGTCAGCAGCTGGTGCACCGGGTTTTGTGTGATCGGAAAGATCTCAAAACCCTTTCCACTTTTCGGAATGTAGTGCCGTCCGGTAGGAATTCGAAGGTGCTCATTTCGCTGCATATATTTGGCTTCCATCACCACATGAAATAAATGGCTTGCATTGCTGGTGAGAAAATAATGTCCCCATGGATCAAATGTGTGTCCGAACTGTCCCCGGGCTGAACCCATTTCAGCCTGTCCCTCCTCCGGTTTGAATTTCACAAACAGGCCATTGGCATTCTGCGGAAGTGAGGGTGCATCAGGTTTGCCTGGAAAGTGAACGGCGGATCCCCGGTCGCCCAGCAATTCATCAAAGTTCTTGGAACTGATGGCTCCCTCATGGGAGACATAGATCCAGTTATCGATCCCATATTCCGGATTGTTGACATTGTGCTGGGGATTGGATACAGCAAAGCCCGTCAAAACGGTATCTCTTTTATCAGCTCGGCCATCATCATCCGTATCTTCGAGATAAAGGACATGGGGTGGATCTGTGACCAGGAATCCTTTTTTCCAGCGCATGATGCCGGTAGGAAGGATCAGGCTGTCAGCAAAGACAATACTTTCATCCGGAAATCCATCCCCATCGGTATCCAGGAGTCGCTTTACTTTACCACTTCCTGAGAGATCCAGGGGATATCCGTGCATCTCCACCACATACCACCGTCCCAGCTCATCAATTTCCATGTCGACCGGATCAGCGATGAGGGGCTCCATGGCCATGAGCTCGATCTGGAAGCCTTCCGTGATCTCGAAAGAAGAAAGAAGGTCGCTTTGATTTTGCTTGTTTTCGCAGTTGAACAACAGCAGAGCAGGAAGCAGAAGGTAAGCGTTTCTCATTATCATTTGACAGGCATCACCACCGAATAAAGATAATTTATTTGGCGCAAAAGTTGTCAGGGGACAGGAGTGAAGATAAATTTCATGGTCGCTGTAAGCTGGGTTGTACAGTCATGGTTCATCGCCCCGATTGACTTTTCTATCATAATTCTCACAATTCGAGAAAAGAAATCGTGTCAAATGGAATAAGTCTTTGGAATTGGTCTATCTTGAATGACAAATAATGGATAAATCAGTAAACCAGCATGATTGAAAATCTACCGGAATATAGTGGAGATACTCTTTTTGAGGAGAATTCCATGCCATTGTTCATGATTGAATTAGGCACTCATCGAATCATTAAAGCTAACAAATCGGCAGAAAATAAATTCAAATATTCCCGGAATGAGTTGTTGAGCATGGATCTTTCGGATCTGCGACATGAAGAAGACAGGACGGTGGTACCCATCCCCAGGTGGAATGTCACCAATGGTCACTATCTGGAAACAACCTGTCGATGTTTGACCAAGGATCACAATTCCATCAATCTCTCATTCACAGCCAGGTTGATCCAATATGAGAACAAGGAGGTGGCCTATATGGTCGTCAATGACATGGTTGCGAGTAAATCTTTTGCGCAAATCATAGCCAATGCCAGAAATGAAGCTGTAAGTTCGATACGGGAATCTTTAGCTCAGGAAATACACGATGGTCTGGCTCAAACATTAGCAGCATCTCATATTTATTTCAGGAGCCTTCATAAAGAGCTTGACTTCTCCACAGAACAAATGCAGAGGTTTGAACGGGCTCTGGTATTACTTCAACAGGGAATCGAAGAAGCCAGGACGCTTGCTCATGATACGATACCTGATTCCCTGAATGATCCTTCATTTAGCGATCTGATAGAAGAACTCATGGTTGACTTCAGCAGCATTGGTGATCATGTGGTAAAGTATACATGCGACCTTAACGGTATCGGGATCAATCAAAAAATAAAAGTCAACACTTACCGAATGCTGCAGGAAATCCTTGGAAATATCAGGAAGCATGCGAAAGCCAGTCTCATAAAAGTTGAGATTACCATTCTTAAACAAAAAAAATTGAAGATTGTCGTCGAGGATGACGGGGTTGGATTTGATTTGTTAAAAGTGAAGGATTCTCCGGGCATTGGCTTAACATCACTGAAGAAAAGAACAGCCAACCTGAATGGTATTTTAAATATTTATAGTGAGGTTGGCAGCGGAACCAAAATCATCATCAGGGTACCACTGGAAAATTAAAAATCGGGAGGATAATAAAGGCTAAGTTTCTGTGACTTTATTATTTGCCACTAAGGCACAAAGACACGAAGAATTGTAAGTGGACCTGCTACATTTTGCTGGACACCCATGTTGAAGCTTGGGTTTCATTGCCAGTCTTCTTAACTTATATCGTTAAAGCGAAGAATTATGGCCATAGCATTCAAATTAAACAATAAGGAGACCAGCCTCGAGGTGGATCCCCAGATGCCTTTGCTCTGGGCGATACGGGATTATGCCGGGCTTACAGGAACTAAATTTTCCTGCGGGATCGCTCAATGCGGAGCCTGTACCGTGCTCATGGAAGGAAGCCCGATCCGTTCATGCGTGATGCCGGTAGCAGCTGCTCAGGGGAAGTCGATTATCACCATTGAAGGACTTTCCGAAAACAATGATCACCCGGTGCAGAAAGCCTGGATTGAGGCACAGGTACCACAATGCGGCTACTGTCAGTCGGGTCAGATCTTGAGTGCTGTGGCTTTGCTAAAGAAAAAACCAAAGCCTACCGACCAGGACATTGATGATGCCATGAACAGCGTGCTCTGCAGGTGCGGTACCTATCCCAGGATCAGAGCAGCCATTAAACTTGCCAGCCAATGAGATCATCAGCACTAAACCCCAAGATATCCAGAAGGAAGTTTGTCGGTCTTTCTTCAGCTTCTTCCATGATGCTATTGGTTGGATGTGTCCCCTCGGTTGGAAAAGATAAAATCGTAAACCTCGCTGAAGAAAGTGACGGCACGGCGCTCAACCAGTTCATTTCCATAGATCGCAGTGGTTTGATCACCCTGTACAATCATCGTCCGGAGATGGGCCAGGGGACTTGGCAGGCCATCCCGATGATCCTGGCTGAAGAGCTTGAAGCTGATATCAGCAAAGTAAAGATCGTCCAGTCGGAGGCTAACTCGAAGCTATACGGAAGGCAGATGGTGGTGGGCAGCCACAGCATCCAAAGTGAATTCATGAATTGCCGAAAGATGGGCGCTGCAGCCAAAGATATGTTAGTAAGAGCAGCGGCTGAGACCTGGGGCGTGCAGCCCATGGATTGTAAAGCAGCTTATGGCGTGGTGACGCATAATCAAAGCAAAAAGAGACTGACCTATGGTGAGCTGGTGGCCAAAGCCTCAAAGCTGAAAGCCATCGAAAATCCGAAGCTGAAGGAAGTTCAGGGGTTTGATATTATTGGTAAGCCCATTCAGAGGGCCGACATCCCCTTAAAAACCAATGGTTCTGCCAAATTCGGGATTGATATCCGGGTGCCGGGCATGCTGTATGCTTCGGTGCAGCGATCTCCGGTTTTCGAAGGATCGGTGGTGAGCTTCAACAAGGATGAGGTGCTCAAAATGCCCGGGGTGACCCATGTATTTAAGACCGGCAGGGATCTTTTTGGAAATCGTGAAGGGGTGGCGGTGCTTGGTGAAAGCAACTGGGCCGCCTATCAGGGACGAAAAGCGCTTAAGGTCGAGTGGGACGATAAGGGACTTGATAAAATATCCTCAGAAACGATCCGAAATGATTACCTCAGGGCCTCCCAGGAGAAGGGTGAGGTACTCCATGAACGGGGAAACGCGGATAACATTTTAAATGGTTCTTCAGATGTCTTTGAAGCCACTTATGAGATGCCCTACCAGGCGCATGTACCGATGGAGCCCATGAATGCCATCGTGGATGCCAGGGCCGACTCAGCAGAATTCTGGGGATCTACCCAAAATCCGAACGGCACCAAATCCTTTCTGGCCAGATTTCTGGGTGTGCCCGAAGACAAAGTAAAGATCAACTACACCTTCATGGGAGGAGGATTTGGCCGGAGATCCAGAACTGATGTGGCGGAGGAAGCTGCAGACCTTTCCAGGAAATCCGGCAGGCCTGTGAAAGTGATCTGGACACGAGAAGATGACCAGACGGGCGGTCCTTTCAGAGCTGCTTCCATGAATACCTGTAGAGCCGTGTTGAATGATGGAAAGATCGAAGCCCTGGAACATAAGATCGTGGCCCAGGAGATCCAAAATCAAAGCGGACCGGACATGAGGGCGGGCCGTCAGCTGATGGGTGGTGTGAACACCGAATACAGCATTCCCAATGTTTCCGTGAAGGGGGTCCTTCAAAAACATCACATACCGATTTCCTACTGGAGGGCGGTATATCATTCCACTAACCCATTTGCGCATGAGTCCTTTATTGATGAGCTCGCCATCAAAGCGGGTAAAGATCCATTGCAGTTCAGGTTAGAGATGATGCAGGGCCATGAGCGGTTTAGAAGGGTTCTCAAAATCGTGAATGAGGAATTTAAATGGAAGGAAAAACCGGAGGGAGTGGGCAGGGGACTGGCCATTGCCGAAAGGTCCGGAGCACATTTTGCCATGATGATCGATGTGGTAAGGAATGGCAAGGGAGTAAAAGTGAAGAAGATCACCACGATCGTAGACCTGGGCATTTGCATCAATCCGGATACGGTGAAAGCACAGACCGAAGGGTCGATCGTGATGGGGCTGGGTGCAGCATTATATGGATTAACCATCGATAAAGGAGCGATCGTGGAACAAAACTGGCATCAGTATCCGCTGCTGAAAATCGGACAGTGTCCCGAGATCGAAACCCATATCCTCAAAAGCGATGCTGATCCTGATGGAGCAGGGGAGAGCGGATTACCGACGGTGGCACCGGCCCTGGCCAATGCGATCTATGATCTGACCGGAAAAAGGATCAGGAGATTGCCACTGGATCTGGAGGCGGTTAGTTAAGAAGAGCATGATGGTGAAAACACCAAAAAGGCACAAAGTCAGTAACACCAACTCCGATCGCGGGTGGGTCCTCGGCTTATCTAGCTTATTTTCTTTAATGAAGTCAAATTAATTGGGGTGTAGAGGAAGTGTAGACACACCGTGGACGCACTGTGGAAGGACCCCGGACCGACTATATTCGCTTCATATTGGAATCATGCAATTTTTATGTGGTTTCTTGTAAAGTCAATTGACCATCGAAGTGAATTTTAAGTCTTCTGGTTGTTTTATGATTGATGAAGGTCTGTGTGTCATAGACCTTGGGTTGTAGGGGGGGGATTATTTCTGATATGTCTAGCCCCATTGTGATCATTAAAGATTGTGAGCTATGGTACAATCTTTCTTGACACCAGTGGCACACAGACTACCGGAAAAAGTAAGCTTCTCACTTTTCGTTTGCTACAAGGAAAAGATCTGTTTTTTATGGGAGTACATACTACTCTACAATAAACTTTAACTCGAAAGATTTTTTTTCTTGAGTCAATCGAAGGATGTACCCACCACTAGAAATTGCGCCTCTTTCTATGACCAGGCTTCCTGATTGAACATTAAGCAATTCACTTCGAAGTAGTTTCCCGAGTAAGTCATAGATTCCCAATTGGATTGTTCCTTCTAGTTCACCTAAATATAATGTGGCTGAAGACGACATGGGGTTGGGAAAGAGAATGATCTCATTTGTATTCAGTACTGGAACAACCTCAAGGACAACATTCGTATTATCACAATAATCCGGACACTGAATACTGCAGATATCATATTGGAAAGACGATAAGCCTTCGTCGTAGAAGTTGGTGTTGTAAGTCGTTATTCCTTCTATCAGGGTGTCCAGATTTCCGAATTCAGGTTGCGTCAGGTTTTGTATTACCCAGTCTTGCGGGTTGGGTAGGAAGTCATTTTCGACCAAATTTAATTCAAAGGAAAGACCCTTGCTTAGGTCGAGCGAAAAGAAATCGTCCTCCCCTGAGGGAACGGCTATTTCGGCGGTGGTCACAGCAGCGATACTCATGCAACCGTTGGTATCGGCTACGGTAACGCTGTAGTCGCCGGCTTCAGTTACTTCAATCGCCTGGGTGGTATCCGTAGTTGACCACAGGTAGCTGCTGGCAGAAGGATTGACAGTCAAGGTAGTACCAGAACCTGGACAAAAGCTCAACGAACCCTGAATCGTAGGTGTCAAGGTATCATTTTCTATAACGGTTATATCATCAATACCCTGGCAGCCGTTGGTGTCGACAACTGTCAAACTGTAAACTCCGGCCTCATTCACCTCAATGGTTTGGGAGACTTCACCGTTTGACCAGGAGTAGCTGGCAAAAACACCCGCATCCAGGGTTGTACCAGAGCCCTCGCAAAAAGCGGTATCACCAGTAATTATTACCTCTGGCAGTACAAAAACCGAGACGAGCACACTATCCTCAGCGACGCAGCCAAAATCATCCTCTACGGTTACCTGATAAAGGGTGCTGGTGTCCGGAGACACCTCCTGCTCAGCCTCAACTCCTAAACCATTGTTCCAGGAAAATGTAAGATTACCTATCCCGCCGGTCGCAGTGGCAGAGAGCAGTAGGGGATCACCGATACAAATACTGGTATCTGACGGTACATTCAAGACTAGCTCTATGGCAGGTGGATCGTCATTCCATTCATAGGCACCCATATCAATGGAAATATCAAATGATCGATCTTGACCATCTAAGTCAATATCGATTTGTTCTGTATTGTCATCATCTGAATCGACATCTATCAAATCTAAGGGTAAGGCTGATTCGAATCCGGCATCTTTTGCAGGAGAACAACTTGCAATTCGAAGATTGGCATTTTGCCTATCCAGAAATTGTGGGTCTGACTCAAGGTTATTTCCTCCATCACTAATGCCTGTTGAAATACCGCCGTCAACATCTGAAAAGGATACTGTAATTGTTGCGTTATCATTAAAAAGTTCATTAGCCGAAGTTGCAGCTGAATCTCCCCACAAAATCGAATTGGTAATATTCATTGAGTTGGTTCCCTGAGTGCCGTTAGCATGCACTGCACCACCTTCTTCATCGGCAGTATTATCAAAGAAGGTGCAATTGACCAGATTGGCATTCATCACTCCACCTGTATCAGAAGGTGTGTCAAAGAATGATGTGGAACCTAGAGCACCTCCGCGGTGACTTGCGTAATTCTGATAAAACGCACAATTAAGAACCTGATGATTACGAACACCCGTTTGTGAACCTCTCAAGAAAACGGCTCCACCTTCGCCATCATTGACCGGGCTGGTACCTTCGGATCTATTATTTGCAAAGAAGCAGTTTGCTAATGTATCATTAGCTATTGCATCAAAGCTTGCTCTGGCAAAAACAGCACCACCCTGACCTCCCGCAACATTATTCTCGAAGGTAGAGTTCTTAATGACAACATTCGAAGTACCCTGAATGATACGGTACCATATACCAGCTCCCCTGTCGGTAGATTTATTATTAATAAAGGTGCAACTATCAATAACAGTAGCTAGTATAGAGTTTTCACCTGATGGAGTCATACTGATTCCACCACCGTCATTTCCTACGAAGTTGTCTTGAAATGTACATCCAATAATCTGAGGACGGACTATGGCTCCAGAATTACCAAGCATAAGAATTGCTCCACCAGTACTGGAAACATTTCCGGTGGAAGCTGTATTTCCTTCAAATATACAATCCTTGATAAGGGCTTCACAAACTCCCCCTAAGACGCAATCGATTGCCATTCCACCGCCACCGCCGGCGAAGTTGTTTCGAATAGTACAATTGCGGATTTGGATATTCGCGGTCCCGGAAGGATTTGCGTCCAGATAGATTCCACCTCCGGAGAAGAATGTACCATCAATGGCGGAACCATTGGCATTCCCTTCTTCGATGATGAAGCCATCTAAGATGGTATTAGCAGTTGAATTTTCTATACTGAGCACTCTAAAGCTATTGTCTGTGCTGTCGTTAGAGACACCTATATCCCCACTCAAGATGGTTAGGTTGGTGGTCCAGTCACGCTGATTCAGCTGTGTTTCATTGCCAGAAAAGCCACCATAAACTTCAACATCCGGTTTAATTTGAAATGAAGTAAGACGGTCAGATACATCACAAGATGTACAGTTAACCGGTAGGTAAATGGCTTCGGCCACCCATACCTGATCTCCTGCAAATGCAGCAGTAATACCATCTTGAAACTCTACAAAAGCATCCTCCCATGATGTTCCGTCATTGTTACCGGTAGCAAATTTATCGACGTAAATAACTCCAACTTCATAGGCTCCAAGGTCTACTATATTATTATGAATTCGTAAATCTCCATCTAAATCTAAAATTTGCGAAGGGAGTAGAGCATCATTATTCCCAATGTCAAGCAGGGGAGAGCAGCCGCTCAATCGTAGATTACCACCCAAAATGTCACTGAAATGAGGTAAGGTGTCTAAGTTATTTCCTCCATCACCAATGCCTGTTGAAATACCACCATCAACATCTGAAAAGGATACTGTAATTGTTGCGTTATTATTAAAAAGTTCATTAGCCGAAGTTGCAGCTGAATCTCCCCACAAAATCGAATTGGTAATATTCATTGAGTTGGTTCCCTGAGTGCCGTTAGCATGCACTGCACCACCTTCTTCATCGGCAGTATTGGCAAAAAAGGTGCAATTGACCAGATTGGCATTCATCACTCCACCCGTATCAGAAGATGTGTCAAAGAATGATGTGGAACCTAGAGCACCTCCTCGGTGACTTGCGTAATTCTGATAAAACGCACAATTAAGAACTTGATGATTACGAGTACCCGTTTGTGAACCTCTCAAGAAAACGGCTCCACCTTCGCCATCATTGACCGGGCTGGTACCTTCGGATCTATTATTTGCAAAGAAGCAGTTTGCTAAGGTATCATTAGCTATTGCATCAAAGCTTGCTCTGGCAAAAACAGCACCACCCTGACCTCCGGCAACATTATTCTCGAAGGTAGAGTTCTTAATCACAACATTCGAAGTACCCTGAATGATACGGTACCATATACCAGCTCCCCTGTCGGTAGATTCATTATTAATAAAGGTGCAACTATCAATAACAGTAGCTAGTATAGAGGTTTCACCAGAAGGAGTCATACTGATTCCACCACCGCCACCGCCGGCGAAGTTGTTTCGAATAGTACAATTGCGGATTTGGATATTCGCGGTCGCGGAAGGATTTGCGTCCAGATAGATTCCACCTCCTGAGAAGAATGTACCATCGATGGCGGAACCATTGGCATTTCCTTCTTCGATGATGAAGCCATCTAAGATGGTATTAGCTGTTGAATTTTCTATACTGAGCACTCTAAAGCTATTGTCTGTGCTGTCGTTAGAGACACCTATATCCCCACTCAAGATGGTTAGGTTGGTGGTCCAGTCGCGCTGATTCAGCTGTGTTTCATTGCCAGAAAAGCCACCATAAAGCTGAATTGTAGGGGGTAGATTAAATGAGACTAGTCGTTCTGTATTTCCACATGGATTGCAAGTGGTGGGTTTATAGGAGCCATTAGCTACCCATATTTCCCCAATGCTGGTGTTGTTCAGTGCCTCATTGAGATCGGTGTAAGCATTGATCCAGGAGGAGCCATCGTTTGCACCACTGGCAGAGGCATCCACAAAAACTTGCGCATAGGAGGGGGAAGTAGCTAAAAGCAAGATAAAGAGCGTCAGGAGAAGTAGATTTCGTTCCCTTTTGGGATGGAGTATCTTGATCTGTTCAACTGGTTTGGATCGTAATCTCTTTTTTACTGCAGCGGGACCTAACAAAGCTGCACCACTCGGGTTGTTGTTTGCGAGTTCCCTGGCAAGCATTAAACCAGTTGAATAGAATCCGCCAGCGTTCAAAAGTGCAAATTCGAAATTCTTTTGTGTGGGTTGCTTTTTCAAGTGGAACTAATTGAATATAACAAGCAAGTATCATCATTGATGATATTTACCTTATATCATTGTTAGGTTAATTAATCGTTTATAAACGGATAAAAAAGGATACGTTGTGTGTATCATCACTCAAGTTAAGGTTTTTCTTTGGAATATAAAGGGAGGGGGGCTATGACTTGTCTGTGAGCAGCAGACCTTGGGTGATGGGAGCGGTTGGGTGCTTATACTCCATCCCATTATCAAGCCATTGCGATAATCAAAGATCGTGAGTCATGATCCGATTTTTCTTGATATCCGTGGTGTGTGGCGCACAGACCACGGATGGATTATCTTTGGAGTAGTTAAAAAAAGGACCGCCCTCAAGACGGCCCTTTTCTTCTTTTTATCCTGCACTGCTCAGGCTATTGTCAGGATCTTTTTCCGAATGAGCCAGTACCCGGTCACCACGCTGATGTATTCGATAGCAATCAACCAGAATCCCGGATCCCCGAAGAAAGTCAGGTGAGTCCCTCCATACGGAAGAATAAATACCGGTACCGTAATGCTCGCATCCAGGATCATGGTGATCAGGAACATATAAGTACCTAAAACCAGACCAATTGTCTGTTGTCCCTTTCGATAGTACAGATAAGCACCAAAGGCTGCGGCCGGGATGATGGCCAGTGACAATACCCAGTTCGCCTGCGCCTCCGGGTCCTCCATGATCGGTACTAAATAAGAACCCACAAATGCGGTGACGCCCAGCGTCCAGACAATGATCGCTGAAATTGTCGCTCTTTTGATATTCAGATTTTGCATGATCTCTGGCTTTATATGGTTTGAGGGATTTGCTGATCCCAGACCCTGGTAGCAAGGGTATTTTCAACAAATGTTTCAAAGTCTGTGGCTTTCCTTCCAAGAACTCTTTCCACATCATGGGATATATCCTGGTTTTTAGGGTTGCCCAGCACTTCCTTGAAGAGGTAGCCAAACAGCCAGACGTAGGAGTCCGGTAGTCCGGCAGCTTTCATCCCATCTTTAAATTCCTCAATAGTGATGGGCTGGTATTGGATGTCCCGTCCGATGCCTTTTGATATGGCAGCAACGACTTCTTTGAAAGTCATTTTTCCAGGTCCTGTCACAGTAATGGTTTCGCCATTGTAGGAGTCATCCACTAAAACCTTTGTCACTACATCTGCAATGTCTCCGGCGTCTACGAACGGGATCCTTGCTTCAGGCATGGGCAGGGCAACGTGTCCGGCCAGAACGAAATCAAGAAAAGCTCCTTCGCTGAAATTCTGATCGAACCAGGAGGCCCTCACGAGTGTATAATTCAACCCGGAGTTAGCCACGATCTCTTCACAGGCTTCGGCTTCTTTTTCGCCTTTTCCGGAGAGTAAAACCACCTTTTCCAGTCCTTCACGAAGCGCAGCTTCGGCAAATGCGGAAATGGCTTCCTTTGAACCAGGCACTGCCAGGTCCGGATAATAGACGATATATGCCCGATCCATCCCTCTGAGGGCTCCGGCGAAAGTGGAATGATCCTCCCAGTCAAATACGGGTACTGTGCTTCTGGTACCTATTCTGATGTTGTGTCCCAGTTGAGTAAGTCCTTCAACTACCCGACGTCCGGTCTTACCGGTACCGCCGGTTACTAAAATGTTGTGTTTCATAATTATTTGATATTTAAAATGTGTGATTAGAATTATTTTGTCTGAATGATTAATGCAACTACCGCCAGAAGAAATGATGATACTGCGAAAACCGTCCGGATCAGGTGTAACCGGTTCCAGTTGGGTTCATAGTACATCCTGAACTCCCTGATCCTGTCTATTCCCAATTCCTTCAGGTTCAGGACATCCAGCTTGTCATTGAGTGGCACATTCCCCAGTCCGGTAACTCCTATGGTTCCGATCAGATAGGTAATGGCTGAGGCCAGCAGAAGACCAAAAACCCATTTGTTTGTGTGAAACTCATAGATACTTGCCAAACTGAGTAATATGATGCTTCCAAAAAAGATCAGGAAGAATGCCGGATTCAATATCGCCCGGTTGATTGATTGCATGGTCTCCAGGTAGGTCAGGTCCATGATTTTTTTAGTTCCGGGGATGACCGATACCGACCAGGCATAAAACAGTCCGGCAGATAGTCCTGTGAAGATGACAGATCCAAGTAGGATCAATGATTTGATTGATAGTTCCATGATCAGTAGATGTTTTGAGTGTTAAGCCAGGTGCGCAGCGTCTGAAATTCTTCTGTGGAAAGGGTGATTTCATTTCCTTTAGGCATCCTGCGCTCTACAAAGACCATTTGATAGATCTTCTTCGCACGCCTGATCATATTTCTTTCATTGAATACCATGAAAGGGAAGACCTTTCTGTGGCAGATGTTGCATTTAGCTTCAAGTATCTCAAAGGCTTCTTTTTTGATTTCTTCCTTGATGTCTGAGATAAGTGAAGGCTCAGATTGAGTCGCTCCGGCTGTTGAATTAACAACCGGCTGTAGGATGAGTCCCGTGATCAGCATTCCGATGCACAGGATGGTCAGTTGGGTCTTTTTCATTTTACTCTTGATTGATTCAGATGTAAAATTGAAAATGACCACTACCTTATTCTATGCCGAACAAGCCAATGTTTTGACACTTCAGGCCAAATTGACCTAAACTGTTAGCTTTTCAGGAAAAGGGTCGCTGATTTGTGTAATATCCAGCTAGTTGCAATCGCTGTTCAACTGGGCACCATCCGGCTTCATAACGGTAGGGATTTCCTGACCGGGCCCAATTTTGATGCATGTCAGGTTGGGGTTATTGTGTACCCTCAGATCCACGAGCTTTTCATTGTTGCTGACATCCAGACTGGTTAGTGAGTTAGCTGATGCATAGAACCAGGTCAGGTTTTCAAGCTGCCCGACATGGATGTTTTCCAGATTATTAGCAGAAATGATCAAAGTCTCAATTGCTACATTAGTGCTAAGATCTAAACTCTCCAGCTCATTGCTACCCATCAAAAGATTCTTCAGGGATGTGGACCCCTGAGCATTGAATGACTTTAAAAGATTATTATTCACAAATAAATCCACCAATGACTCATTTTGGATGGTGAAGTCTTCCAGAAAATTCCAGGACAGGTCGAGTCTTTTCAGGTTTGTGACGTTTGAAAGACCACTGATTGATTGAAGCTCATTGAAGTGGAGATTCACGGTATCTACATTCGGATTCTTGCTCAGGTCAATGTGAGTTAAGTAATTGAGCTGGAGGTCTAAGTTTTGCAATTTGGTATTCCGACTCAAATCAATGGACTCAATGTCATGATCAAAAGCAGACAATTTGGTCAGATTTACAAATCCCTCGATCCCCGTCAGATCAGAGACTTTTTCGATAGGATCATTCAGATTGAGATCAAGCAGGGTCACTTTTTCCGCATCAGCTCTAAGGATTTCCCCGTTTAAGGTACCATCCGAATCAATCCCCTGAGAAATCAGTATGGTCTCGAAGTTTTGGTCCGGTATGCTAATGAACGGATCTACCGTCTCATCTTCTGTAGAACATGATATATAGATAAGTGCAGACAGTACTACTATAAAGATCTCATTAATGGCTCTTTTTTTCATTTCTCTTCTCTTTTGTATTCGGGTGTAAAATTGAACACCGGTGCTAACCTTTACTTGACTGTTCAAGACAATCTCTTGACAATTCAAGCCAGACTCCGGAAAACATCAACTTTTTCTGAATTCATAAGGTGAAAGACCGGTCCACCGTTTGAAGGCACGGTTGAAAGCGCTTTGGTCGGAGAAGCCCGTCTGAAAAGCAATTTCAGCAATACTCCGGGAGGGGTCTTTAAGCAAATTTTTGGAGAGTTCTTCCTGGCTTTTTTTGATGATATCGCGAAAGGTAATCCCGCTTTCGAAGAGTCTTCGGGTCAGTGTGCGATTACTCATTCCCAGATGATCTCCTATTTGAGCGATGCTGGGAATACCGCTGGGGAGCGCGTCTTTGATCAGCTCCTCAATGTCGGAGACAATTTTATGGACGCTGACCTCTATTCCTCTGGTTTCTTCTTCCACCCGTTCCACCAGAAATTGATTGATGCTGGTATCCGCTTTGGCAGTCCTCTTCTCCAGGTCTGATGTTTTGTATGTGATGGAGTAGTGAGGTTGATTGAACAGTACCGGACATTGGAATGCTTCATGGTAACTGGCCAGGTCTTTGGGTGGCCCATGGCAAAAGGTGACTTTGACAGGTAAGATCTTTGTGTCGGTCATGGCTGAAAGCACCACTACGGTTGCAGATAAGGTGGCCTCGTTTGATAACTCGAGCCCTCTTCTGTGGGGTGTTCTGAATAAGAAGACATCGGAATGTTCGCCTTTTTTCTCCACTTTGAATACATAGGTATTTGACAAAAGCCTGAAATATCGCTCGCTTCGGTCAAATATCTCACCGGCCCATGAGCAGGTCCGCCAGGAGAGACCCAACACTCCATAATCCTCGATCTTCATTTGCTGACCGACCCGAATGGAGAAGCCGGGCCCTAATTTTTCATCCAGTATTTCGTGCAATTCAAAAAAGTGCTCGGCTGGTACTGCATTGAGGCTATCAATCGCATCGATGGGTGTTCGAAGGTCCATGAAATCCGACCGATCCATGCCTTCGATCATGGCATAATCGAGCATTTTGCGGTAAAGACTCATGGATATATAGCTCATCTTTAGTTGATGGATGGATTTTCTGAAGAATGAGCTATCTAAATTAAGGTATTTTGCATTTGTGCCAGCTAATACACAGACAGTGCGGATGTTGGGAATCAAGTCCCGGCGGTGGCTGATCGGGTGAAAAGTTAGGGTCATGCAAAACGGCACCCTTCTATTCGGGTGCCATTTTGATATCAATATCTGTTAACCCCTGAACGCCCCGGCAAAGAATTTAGAGAAATCTTCCAGGGAGGTTGGTGTGTCTATTTTGGGATGGTGACCATTTTCCCCGGAGAGTTTGCCTTCACTTGCTGCTTTACTGAATTCAACATATTGATCAGCAAGACTTTCACTCATGCCCATGCCTACCATGGCCTGCCTCGCACCCTCAGCAGGAAACGCTACATACGTCAATTCAGGCTTGCCAATGGCCTTACCCAATATCTTTGCTGCCTCGTTCAGGGTATAACTGTGCTTGCTTGAAAGAAAGGCCACCTGATTCCCCTGAAAATCTTTCTTCAATAATTTGTCGGCGGCAGTCTTTCCAATATCCGCCGTAAATACCATTTCCAATTCCACATCACCGGTGATCGGAAAGCCACCAAGTATCTGTTGTTCTTTGATGACCGGAATTGAAGCATAAAAATTTTCGAGGAAATAACCGGCCCTCAAATGAAGTACACTGGTTGCACTGATCTTATTGATGAATTGCTCCAGCGGGTATAATCCGCTCACCACCCCGGCGCCTTCCCTGAGGTGTGCCCCATAGCTGCTAAGCGTTACCACATAAGGTACGTCATTGGCCTCGATGGCCCTGGCCAGGTTTTGCGCTATCTCCTTTTGATAGGCACGAAAGTCAGGTGCATCAAACCTTGGCGGGATGAGGGCATAAGCGCCTTCGGCACCCTGGAACGAACTCTTTACAAAAGCTGCGTCGCCCAAATCTCCGACAGCAGGGATTGCACCCTTTGCCACCATGTCTTTCAGATGCGTTTCCGATCTGCTGATCGCTTTTACTTTTTTACCCGCCGCAAGCAATTGCTCTGCGACTATTTTGCCGGTGTTACCGGTTGCTCCTGTTACTACGTACATTGATCTTTGATTTATTGTAATAAAATATGTTACAGTTTATAATAAAAAATTTTAGACGAATTGTTTGTAAAAATCCTGCAACGTCAGTTTTCCCAGTTTGCCTAGCACCTGGTCGTCAATATCTGAATAAAGCAATCCAAGCTGATGTTGCAGTTGTGATCCGATGGTACACTGCGGATGAGGTTCATTCCTGTACATGGCCAGGATATGACTGTCTTTTGGCTTCACTGCTTCCAGCACCTCCTTCATGGTGATGTCGGATGCAGGCCTGGCAATTTTCGAGCCTCCTGATTTCCCTTCCTTGCTTTCCACCAGCCCATAATTTTTTAGTTTGATCATCTCCTTTCGTACCATGGCCGGATTGATATTGATGCTTTGCGCAATGAATTCCGAGCTCAGGTACTCATCCTTGAAATGAGACATCAGCGTAAGCATGTGTACACAAATTGAAAAGCTACTACCTATCATCTGTTACAATAATAGTTACAGTTTACGGGATATCGAAAGGTAAGTTGATGATCTGGCTATTTATTTTTTTGACCTTTGAAGAAAACATGGACAAAAATGAAAATTGAGATGATTTTCAGTTTTTCAGTAATCGACTCGCTTCAAGGGATTATTCATGGAAGCGAATGTTAGACACTTTTCTTTTTCCAACGTTTTCTTAGTTTCCTGAACAAATAGATGCCTCCGATGATCAAAAGGATAAATGGCCAAGCTGCTGTTAACCCTATCAGAAATGATAGAAACCCTTGCCATCCATTGTTCAAGGCACTAAGTATTCTTGCTCCAAAGCCTTTACGTTGAGATCCTTCGTACACATATGGCAGAAGTTCATAAAATGACAGGTTGATTGTGCTAAAGTTAACTTGCTTACTTAAATAGTTAAATTGTCCCTGAAGTTGTTCAATATCCGTCCTGATCTGATTCAGATTCCTCTCAATTTCCAGGATGTCCTTGATTTCTGAGGCTTGTTTTAATAGTTCGATATATCTTGTCTCAAGAGCCTTTTTATTGGTGATTTGTGTTTTCAAATCATAATATCTCATTGTAACATCCTCGACATTCGAGTACCTGTTGTCAAGTCGGTAAACAAGAGTTGATAGATCGGAGTACAATGTATCATAAACCGCTGATGGTACTCTGATAGTCAAATCAAAAGTTATTCGTTGAGTCGTTTTGGATTGATTTTCATGTTCTATGTATGCATCATATTTTGGAAGTAATTCACGTATCTTCTCGTAATCAATTTGCACGTTTTCAGATTGAAAGTCAATTCCTCCGTTTTTAATAATCTTTTTCGATCGTTCCTGTTCGCTTACCTGGCCCGGTTGTGGTGGGGCAGATTGTTTGGTCGGTGGAACTTCGAGTAAATCTTCGAATTCCATGTCAGCATCCCCTAACGCCAAGTATTCACCGGAGTTTTGGTTATGGCAAGCAACAGATATAAGGATCAATAAGATTAAAGGAAAGCTTTTCATGGTGAAGTAAATTGTGTCTAACGCACAGGTATGATGAGTGGCCCCACCGATACTATAAAAAACTAAACTAGCTAAAATCTCGGTGAGATGCAACGGGTAAATTCCTGCTGCCACCTGAAGTTAAAGGCTCCTGCCTGCTCCAACAGCAAAAAAATTAAGTCTTCCCAGAGAGGTTTTAGCGGTGAGGTTCCTGATTAAGTGGCTATGAAATGCTTAAGGCCATTCATCATACCGAATGTTATCTCTCTTCATTTTCATCCTGCTTGTCATCTTGTTCACCACGGTTTACTATCCACTTTGCAAAGTTCCTGGTGTTAAGCAGTAAAAAAATCCCGGCGGCAAGCATAAATATGTTCCGATACAGATGGTTCTTGGCAGCTGTTGTCCAGAATTCTACTTCCTTTTGGTCATGGTAATAAATACTGTTCACCTGTTGAGACAAAAGATCCGGTATTGAGTTGATAATCGCTATTACGGATATTATTGCAAGTGCAATTTCAATCAAATCAGTTTTACTGTTTCGGAGTTCAAGTGTTCCCTCGTTGTTCTTGGAAATCTTGTTAACTATAAGTTCAGTTTTGAAAACCGCAAAATAGGCAAAGAAGAAATAGATGATAAGTGGTATTGAAAGTCCTGCGTAGATGTACCAACCCTGAAGTTGATCGTCGTAAAAAGTGTTGCTGTCAATAAGCATGTACGCGAATTCCATTAAGTGTTGGACAAATCGAACAAAATAGTAGAGTCCAAAAATTTTGATTGCTATGTTCAGGAGTTCAGTTTTCGTCATGCAGTCAATGAGAGATAACGCCTGGATAGAGCGAGTGGCCCTCCCCAGGCAATGAAAATCTAAACTAGCTAAATCTACGGTGAGATGCAACGGGTAAATTCCTACTGAGTTCCACAGATGAAAGCTCCTGACTACTTCAAAAGCCGAAAGAATGTATCAGTTCTCAGAGAAGATTTGGCGGTGAGGTTCGTAGACAAGTGGCTATGAAATGCTTTAGGCCATTCGTCTCTATCCAATGTGTGTGCCTTGAATGGTGAATATAGCCCATGAAGTTGGGTGTTCCAAAGGGTGAAAGTCCCTATGCGCGGGAGTCGTGCCCCGAAGCAAAGCAAGTGGCAAGGTGGTTAGGGGGGACCCTTACACTGAAGTAAGCCAGACTGCGGTATCTGAACTGACGAACAGAAACCACATACAGAGGCTGTCAGGTTGGATGAGGTAACACATCATACCGAAGTCCTAAACCCTGAAAGGGGACAATAACCGAAACAGTAGATGTGGCAGGCTTAGATACAAGGATGTTCATCTTACCGAGGGAGATCTCGCTATGTCGTGTACATAGGGAGAAGTCAGCAGACCTCATAGTAATCGACGGGACATGAGCCAACAATCCGAAAAGGATCGAAATTGGAGTTCTCACGAGTCGTTGAAGGAGGAAACATTGAATTGTGTCCTGATTCGGAGGGGAATCCCGCCTGAGGCGGGATAGCCCACCCTTAGACGGACAGGGAAGTAAGTTTTATGATAGCAGAAGTACTGAAACGTAAGAACCTTTATAAAGCCAGCCGAAGGGTAGAGCGGAATAGAGGTTCGGCAGGAATAGACGGGATGCCAGTCACGCAGCTACCAGCATACCTGGTAGCTAATCGTGAGAGGATCATCACCGCTGTTCTTAACCACACGTATGTACCGGATGCTATCCTTGGAGTAGCAATACCCAAGGGAAAAGGGGAGACTCGTTTATTGGGAATTCCGACGGTAATAGACCGGTGGCTACAGCAAGCGGTAAGTCAGGTGCTGATATCAAAGTTTGAAATGAATTTTGAAGATCACAGCTATGGCTTTCGCCCGGAAAAGAACACCCAACAGGCGGTTAGACAAGCCCTGAAATACATCAATGATGGATATCGGGACATTGTGGACATAGACCTGAAAGGATTCTTTGACGAGGTAGACCACATGGTGCTATTACAACTTATCTACAAGAAGGTAAAATGTCCAACAACCCTGCGGTTGATTCGAAAATGGCTGAGAGCACCCATATCTATCAATGGAAGACTCCATAAACGCCGTAAAGGGATGCCACAGGGCTCACCGATCAGTCCGATATTATCCAACATCCTGCTGGATGAGCTGGATAAATACTTAGCTGAAAGGGAGCTGCGCTATGTCCGGTATGCCGATGATTTCAGCATTTATGCGAAATCAAAAGCAGAGGCCCGGGAGATAGGTAATGCCATCTATATTTTCCTTCGGGATAAGTTAAGGCTGCCGATCAACAGGGAGAAATCGGGCATACGCAGACCGGGTAACTTTGAGTTGCTGGGACATGGATTTGTTCCGGTATACGAGAAGGGATCAAAGGGACAATACCAGCTTGTCGTAAGGAAGAGTGCATGGAAATCCTTCAAGCGTAAGCTCAAGGATTTAACCAGAAAGACCAGACCAATGAGTTTTGACGAACGACTAAAGCGACTGGCAGAAGTGTGGAGAGGTTGGGTGAATAATTTCGTTTAGCGAATGCGGCCGGCCAGGCATTCATGCCAAGCTCAAAGCACTTGACGAGTGGCTGAGGAACCGACTGAGATACTGCATCTGGCATGACTGGAAAAAGCCTGAGCGCAAACGCAAGAACCTGATTCGATTAGGAATGGATTGTGATAGGGCCTATGCTTACAGCAGAACAAGAATGGGTGGCTGGGCAGTTGCTCAAAGCCCTATTCTTAGGACTACCATCACATTATCCAGACTCAGACGGAGAGGGTATGAATCGATGCTTTCTTATTACCATCAAATGACTCCTGAGATTCAATGAACGGGGACGCCTAGTCCGCTCAGTACGAGAACCGTACGCTGAGTGGTGTGAGAGGCGCACCGTGGGCTTATAGCTCACGGCCGTCTACTCGATTGGCATGAGTTTCATCTTCTCATTGCAATTGGCTTACCATCTGTATCAAATTGCACAAAAATTGGCTGATCCATTGATTCGATTGAATAGGAATAAATTCTGTTTTTCAGATCCCTGTTTATGCTTGATTTAATTGGAAGGTCGTTAAACTGATACGTTAATTCGGTTAAATCTTGATTTATTACCGTTAAGGTAGAATCTTCTAAGTTCAAGTAGGTTAGTTTATCAAATTCATCAGAATACCACATCAAGGAGGAATATGAAATGGTATATGTGAACTGGTCATAATTGAAGGATTTGATCGTGTCTTTAGTTGTTAGGTTGATAAAGTAAGCGTTGTTCTGACTGTTGCCTTCTGTGTTGTATTGATCATCATGAACATAAAAGAAAGTGTTCTTATTTATCAGGCAACTAAATACTGTGCAACATTCTTTGACTTTAAAGATTTGTTGTTCATAGGTGTGTACACCCTCACATGTTCCAATTAGGTCATATTTCAATCTTAATCTTGGGTAGCAGGAATATGAAGCAGGAATCAAGTATTCTCCACCTGTGAAGTCAATAATATGAACAACTTCATAAAGGTGACTATCTGAGTTTGGAAATCCATACATCATTAAGACAAGTACTTTTGATTTGGCTGTATCTAACTTGAGAATTTCAGCTCTATATATTTCACCATCGTTAATAAATCCCTTCTCAAAAATTGAGTTGAAATCATACTTAGTAATTTTTCTTATTAAAACGATTTCATCTTTGGTTGAAATTTTCAATGTTAATGAGTCAATTCTTGACGGATATGGGGACTCTGGATTTTCACCATATTTGACCAGTTCGGCTTTGTACTGTATTTCCTTCTGATCCCGTTTAGGTGGTTGGTCAGAAATATTGTTAGAATTCAGTTCACTTGGACTTTCAGAGGTTGGTGTTTCTTTCGGTTGTTGGGAACATGAAAGGAGAAAAAATAATGAAATGTAAAGGAAGGTCTTCATCTAGAAAGTAATTCATGCCAACAATTGAATATCATCATTGATGATATCTGCCTTATATCATTTAATGGTGAACTTATTCACCTTCAACGTATTACCCGTTTTTAAGCGACAGTAAACGTTTATCAACGTTTAAAAACAGATACGTTGTGTGTATTGGTTATCTAAAGTTAAGCGTTTTTTCGGACATGCAATACAAGTCAAACGAACCTGTAAAACCCGGTTAGTACTCAATTACTTATCTTTAGAACAGCAGATCATCCCCAAAATGAAGCGTATACCTTACCTCATACCTCTTTTCTTCGTTATTGCCTGCACCGAAAAGGAAAAGACCATGTTCGTGGCCCTGGATACCGATGAAACGGGCATTGAATTCATCAATCCCATCGACAACAACGATTCCATCAATATTCTCAACTACATCTACTACTACAACGGGGGTGGTGTTGGCGCCGGAGACTTCAATAATGACGGGCTCGTAGATCTCTTTTTCGCCGGGAATAACAGCGATGATGCACTATATATCAACAAGGGCGACTGGGCATTTGAAGAGGTGTCTGAAGAAGCCGGAATAGCCTACCAGGGCTGGTCAACGGGCGTATCTGTGGCAGACATCAACGCCGATGGCTGGCTGGATATTTATGTCAGCCGGGCAGGTGGGTTCTCTGATCCTGGAAAAAGAAAAAATGTGCTTTACATCAATAACCGGGATGGCACGTTCACAGACCAGGCAGCTCAATATGGCCTCGACGATGATTCTTATTCCACTCACGCAGCCTTTTTCGACTTTGACCGCGATGGTGATCTGGACCTGTATCTCATGAACCATGGCAACAGGAAGGACCGGATCAATTCGCCGGTACCGCTGACCATGTCCGGAAATGCCGAAAGCAATGACCGGTTGTATGAAAACAAAGGATCATTTTTTGAAGACGTCACCGTAGCGGCTGAACTGCTGTCGGAAGGTTACGGACTAGGACTCGTGATCCATGACTTCAACAGCGATGGGTGGCCCGATATCTACGTGGCCAACGATTTTGTTTTCAGCGATCTGCTGTATATCAATGATCAGGACGGGACGTTCACGGAGCGTGCCGGTGAATACCTGCCTCACCAGAGCTACAACGCCATGGGCAGCGACATCGGTGATTTCAATAATGACGGATACATGGACCTTGTTACCCTGGATATGCTACCCGAGGGGAGCCTGCGACAGAAAACGATCATGGGAGCCATGAACTATTACAAGTTTGACCTGATCATCAAAGGTGGGTATGAGCCCCAGTACATGCGCAACATGGTTTATGAAGGAAATGCTGATGGTTTCAATGAAATAGGCAGGATGCTTGGGGTCCATGCCACGGACTGGAGCTGGGCCCCTCTGCTGGCAGATTTCGACAATGATTCTAACCTGGACCTTTTTGTGGCGAATGGCTACTACAAAGACATTACTGACAGGGATTTCATTATGTTCAGCAGCCAGTCTTCCATGTTCAGAAATCCTCAGGAAGCTGATAGCATCATCATGGCTGAGCTGAGAAAGTTGCCTGAAACTCCCAAACCCAACTACATGTTTCAGGGGCTCGGCAAGAACAGATTCACCGATGTGAGTGAGGAGTGGCTCGGTTTGGATCCAACCTTCTCCAATGGAGCCATTTATGCAGACCTGGACAATGACGGAGACCTTGATATTATCACCAATAACATCAATCAGCCTGCTGGTATTCACCAGAACAATTCTTCGGGGTCAGGCCATTTTCTGAATGTTGTGCTTCGGGATACTGTCAAAAATGCCGCGGGTATCGGAGCGGTGATAAGACTGTTTGCTGATGGTGAGACGCTGACGAGGAATCATTTTCCTTATCGTGGTTTTATGGGGAGTACACATGCGCCCATTCACTTTGGCCTGGGCGAGATGGATGATATTGACAGTGTGGAAGTCACCTGGCCGGACCAGGTGGTGACCACTTATTATGACCTGAAAGTGGATACCCTTCATCACTTGCTGAAATCCCGCGGTTTTCCAAAAAAGAAAGTGTCTCTAAATGACCGAACAGTTACTCGGGTCGCACTGGATGACCTGGATTTTATTCACAAAGAGGACTACATGGTCGATTTCAACAGGCAACCCTTACTAATGGACATGCTGAGCAGAGAAGGCCCTGCACTGGCGGTAGGTGATCTGAATGCCGATGGACTGCAGGATGTTTTTGTGGGTGGCGCCAAAGGCCAGGCTTCCAGGGTCTATTATCAGCAAGAGGACGGCTTTAGAAGCATTGAGCTGGAGGATGAAGCAAAATACGAAGATGTTTCAGCGGAGATATTGGATCTGAACGGTGACGGCATCAATGATATTTTCGTTGCCACAGGTGGATACACCGATCTTGAAGACAGGATTTACCTGGGCAAAAGAGAGGGTGTGCCGGACAAGCCCATGCTCTTGCCGGAAAATGTGAATACCGGGGCGGCTTTGGCCATTGCAGATTTTGATCAGGACGAAGATCCTGATGTTTTCATTGGTGGCAGATTTACACCAGGCAAGTATCCGATGAGACCCATCAGCAGTTTGCTGATCAATCACCAGGGGCAGTTTAAAATGGCGAATGGCTGGCCCAAAAGACTCGGGATGATCACCGATGCGACCTGGGCGGATCTCAATGCAGATGGTGCGCCTGAACTTATCGTTGCCAGGGACTGGGAACCGCTCGCGATCATGGAAAATGTAGATGGCAGGCTGCTGAATGCCATTGATATAGGGGAATCCGGTCTGTGGCATACCATTGAAGTGTCCGATATTGACGGAGATGAAGATATGGATATCATCGCTGGTAATTTTGGTTTAAACAATGACTATCATGTATCAGGAGAAACCCCCATGGAAATGTTTTTTGCTGATTTTGATCAGAATGGTTCGATTGATCCGGTCATTACGAAATATTTCAAAGATGGTAAATACCCCATCCATCTCAGGGATGCACTGATCAATCAAATGCCGATCATCAAGAACCGGATCCAGACCTATGCCAGCTATGCACAATTGCCACTGGAAAGATTATTTTCGTCAGAGGAGCTGGAAATGGCCACCAGATATGAGATCACTGAATTAAGATCGGGCATTTTTATCAATCAGGACTCAGCTTTTGCTTTTGAGCCTTTTCCCAACCGGGTTCAGTACGGCCCTGCTCAGGATATTGAGGTAGCCGACCTCAACCAGGATGGACGAAAAGACGTGGTCATTGTAGGAAATGATTTTGATCTTGAGGTGCTGGGTGGACGTCAGGATGCGCTTGATGCAGTGATCCTGCTGCAGGACGGTCAGGGTATATTTACAGTTGGCACCACTGTAAATCTGGAGAATGCACGCAATGTCCGAAGACTAACCACTCCATCCGGTGATTTCTGGCTGGTTGGGCAGAACAATGGGAGATTGAGGATATTGGACATTGAAGGTCTCTGAGGATTTCCCGCGCACCTATGCAATCCACGGATATTTTTTGCTCCTGCTTAACTACCTGGTAATTCAATTCAATCACCCCGGATGAGAATTTTTGGGAGGATTGAAGCCTGAGCTTTGTTTGTTCTTTAATGTGAGTAAACAAAGGAATGCCTTGTCCAGGGATGCCGAAATATTTTGATAATTAAAGACATTGACCCTACACATTTTTAACATTCATCATGAAAATAGCCAGGTAGATGATCACATCCTGCACGAAATGAATGGACCAGGCGACGGAAAGTCCCCTGGTTTCAAGGGTAGCCTTGCACAGGATGTAACCCAAAATGCCGGACATGATCACACCCACCGCTCCTCCGGGATTTCCGAAATAGTGGGGGAGACCAAATAACAGGGCGGAAACCAGCAGGATGGTCATTTTTGAATACTGATCCGCCAGGTTACCAATCACACCAAAGCGAAAGATCAGTTCTTCAGAGAGAGAATTGGTCAATGAGAAGAGAATGACCCATCCCATAAAGCTCCATTGAAAGTTGTTGATATTACCGGTGTAATACACCCCCAGGAACATAAAAATGGCTGTTGCCAGGCTAATGAAGAGCAATAATTGGAATCCGATTGTTAACCAGGAGGTTTGACCATTGATTCCAAGCCACTTCTCCCTTGTTGCCCGGTTAGTCAGATTTCCCGGACGAAGGTACTGCCTGCTGTTGTGGTTGATCACGAGTGTGATGGCTACGACGAGCAATCCTACCAGCAATACAAAGATCTGGTATCGTCCGATCCGATTGATGAAGTCATCGGGATGGATATTGATATGCACATGGGTAAGAAAATTTCCGGATGTAACTAATAGCACAGCAATACCCGCAATGATCAGGATGGTAGCATACAATTTCATGGTCATAATTTTTCCTGTAAAATTCTGACACACGTGCGAAGCTGCAATTACCATAGGGTAAGTAATGGTCGGGTCAGGTCTGTTTACCTCGCTCTTCTGATCCTGCTCAGACTCTGCGGTGTGATCCCCAGGTAGGATGCAATATATTTTTGAGGGGTTCTCCGGATGATCTGTGGTTGCTGTTTCAGTTGTCCTTCATATCTTTCGTTGGCCGTTTTCGTCAGCATATCAATTTGTTGCTGTTGCTTGTGAGCAAAGATGGCTTCGGCCGCATACCGGCTGATCTTGTCGCCGAAATCAGAATGATAGCTCATCTTCTCGAAGTGACCTCTTGAGATCCTGAACAGAACGGACGGTTCAAAGGTGACCACTTCCAAAGGTGTCGGCTTCTGGTGTAGAAAAGACAGATAATCCCCGAAGAACTCATTTTCATAACACAGATCGATGCATACAAAGTTGTTGTTGTTCCAGAGCAGGATACCGCCACTGCCTTCCAGGATAAAGCTCAGGTATTTTTCAGTAGTGCCCGCTTCTTTAAGGGTCTGATCCCGGGTAGTGGTGATGGTCTCTCCGAGATCGGTAAATGACTTCCATGCTTCAAGCGGAACCTCAATGTACGGGTCAAAAGCCTTTTTGATCAGTTCCTAGGTCTTCATGATAGCTCACAAAGGTGTCTAAAACTTTGAAATCTGATCTTTATTCCGAATAAATCAGCACGGGTTTCCCATCCTCACAAATAACATCCGATGGTTCGGGCGGGATGTCGCAGGTCGACATGATCCCCCATTTTTCGTTATATATTTTCTGCTGGGCAGTATAAAACTCTACCTGATCCAGGAAATCCTCCACATTGATGGTCGTGGGGTAAGCGATATAGCCGGCGGGTCCACCGCATGCCTTGCTTCCCAAGGCTGTAAATGCCCAGTTCTCTGCATCTTCACAGGGTTCACTTTCGGATAAATTCATGATTTCCTCCCGAAGCTGCTCCAGAAATCGTTCATCCTCCGATCTTTCGGACTTATCTGTAATGCCCTCATCTTCACATCCTGAGAATATAAGTATGACAGCAAAAAGAATTGAAAATTGTTTCATCATACCCCGAAGACACAAGATGATGCTGAAAGGTTCAAAACTGTCAGTATCAGGATTTAAGGGTGAACCTTGTTGTACCTGGAATTGTATAATTTTTTGAACTGCAGGCTTCTGTCCCTAAAAATTGAGAATCTAACCTTTTTATCAGAGGTCACAACAGCAAGATCCCATTTTAATATTAACTTAACCCAATGACCCGGTTCCTGACCTTTCTGTTTGTCATCATCTCTTTATCCGCCTGCACTTCAACGACTGATCAGGACGAAATAAAGAAGATCATCCTCCTGGCCGGCCCCAAGAGCCATCCACCCGGATTTCATGAGTACCTGAAAACCGTACGGCTGATCAAAGTGGCGCTGGACAATTCCAATGTCTCCAACCTTGAAACCATCGTGCTGAATGGCTGGCCTGAAGACACTTCAGTCTTTAAAGGGGCTGATCTGGTGGTGACTATTTCAGATGGTTATGATGGACGCGTGCCTGATCGCTATGCTCAGGTTCCCTGGGAGACTCCGGAGCGCATGGAGATCATGAATTCGCTGATGGAAAAAGGGTGTGGCTTTTCGGCCATTCATTTTTCTACATTCATGGATGATGAAAAAGGCCAGAAGATCCTGGAGTGGGGCGGAGGCTACTTCGACTGGCAGGACGACAATGGGGACCCTAACTGGTACTCAGCCATTACGACCATTACAACACAAATAGACGAGGGGTCCTTTGGCGATCATCCGATCAACAATGGGGTTCAGCCCTTTGAATTGAAGGAAGAATTTTACTACAACATAAGGTTTCGTGAGGAGGATCCGGGATTGATCCCAATATTATCCATTCCTGATCTGGAGACAACAAAAAAGAATGGAAAGGTAGTAGCCTGGGCCGTGGAACGTGAAGATGGCGGCAGAGGGTTCTCCACTACCATGGGGCATTTTTATGCCAACTGGGAAAACGATCAGTGGAGAAAGCTGATGCTGAATGGGATTGTATGGGCGGTGGGGGCCGAAGTCCCGGCGACAGGCGTGGAATCCAGGTTTTACTCTGATCAGGAGGTGACGGAAATTTTGTTTGGCAAGAAGCAAAAGGGGCTGATCCTTACCGGCAATGACCATCCTGCCCATGACTGGAAAGCCAAGACTCCAGTGCTCAAAGACATTGTTGAAACCGGGACAGATATCCACATGGATGTAACCACAGACCCCAATGACCTTTTTGAATACAACCTGGATGACTATGACCTGATCCTACTGAACTATTGCAACTGGAAGGATTCAAGTGGCCTGGGTGAAAGGGCAAAAAACTCATTTGTGAAGTTTCTGGAGGAAGGTGGAGGCCTGGTGGTGGTACATTTTGCCAATGGGGCTTTTCACTATTCATTGCCGGAAGCAGGTACTTCTGACTGGACGGAGTATAGAAAAATCGTACCAAGGGTCTGGGATCATGAGGCAGAGAGCGGACATGATAAATATGGTGAATTCACTGTTGAACCTACCCCGGTGGAACACCCCATTACCAGGGGAATTGGGGCTTTCAAAACCATGGATGAATTGTATTTCAAACAAGCCGGTGACATTACGATAGAGCCGTTGTTGCATGCCAAATCCAAAATATCGGGAAAATACGAGCCTATGGCCTGGACGCATACTTATGGAAAAGGGAAGATTTTCCAGACCGTCCTGGGTCACAGTGTTGAATCATTGAGTACCACCGAAGTTCAGCAAATAATCAGGCGGGGGGCTGTTTGGGTATCGGAAGTTGACTGAAGCACAACTATGGTAGTTGTTTCAATAAAAAACGCTTCACATTCTCTCCCATGATCGCCCGGATCTCTGATTCCGTAAAGCCTTGCTTTAGCATCTCTTCCACAAGCAACGGAAGACCGGTCACATCAAAAGGTACGGTAGCGGCCCCATCGTAGTCGGAACCCAGGGCGATACATTCAATACCTGCGATGGACCTGATATGTTTCATGGCTTCAACGATTCCTTCCTTGAGTGGCTTATTTACAGCCCCTGCAAAAAAACCGACCCCAATCAGTCCTCCTTTTTGAGCAATCCTAATGATGTGCTTGTCAGACAGATTTCTGATGTTATCCCTGGTGCCTCGAACTCCCGTATGAGATACTACAAGCGGTTGGTTTGTTTGATCGAGGATATCGTCGATCATGGCTGGCGAAGCATGGGCCACATCGATGATCATGCCGAGTTCATCCATCCTCGTGATCACCTGACGACCAAAATCCGATAAACCTCCTTTGGTGATTCCGTGCGCTGATCCTCCGAGCTCGTTGTCGAAAAAGTGAGTTGGTCCCAGCATTCGAACGCCTTCTTCATAGATCCTGTCCAGGTTTTCAATCTTTCCTTCCAGGCAATGGCCGCCTTCAATACCCAGGAAGCCTCCCATGACGTGCTGATTATTTTTTCTGACTTCAATCAGGTGGCGGAGATCATCCCTGCCTTTGACCACAATAAAGTCATAATCATAATTACCGGCCTCCCGGTGCAGCTTTCTGCTTTGATATTCTGCTCTCTTGTACAGGCTGAACCAGCTGGAAATCGGCCTGGCCTGAAGAAAACTGAGCAGGGTGATGTTGTCGAAGGAATCCGCTGAGTTTTCGGAAAAGTTTTGTCCCGCCGGGGATTTGGTCACTATGGTGAAGGCCTGCAACGCCAGGTTGGCTTCCTGCATTCTTGGGAAGTCCACATGTCCCAGATTGCTTTTCTTGGTAAGGTCTCTGCTCCAGAGAAGTGCATCGCAATGAAGGTCGGCGATGAAATCGAGGGAATTATAAAGCGATTCAGCTTCTTCGGATACCTGGTAAGGAGGGAGCAAGAGGGTCTTGTTGAGTGCCTTGTCGTACTGAGCTGGAACGATCTGAGTGGTTGCAAAATAGAATAATGCCAGGGTAGCAAGGATGATGAGTGGCCATTTGAATTTCTTCATGGCAGAAAAATAAGTTTATTTAATTCGATATGATCAGGATCTGACAAATTAAATGTCAAACTTACCTTGGCTGTCTAAACAAAGTTACCTTCAGGCAAGCTGAAGAATAAACCGGTAAGTAGAAGAAATACTGCCAAACCCGTAAAAGACCAATCCGATGATGGCCAAAATGCCAATGTACCTGCAGTGTGCACTTAAATTTCTAAAAGCGATATCCAGCTCTAATGGATTTTGGCTGTCAAGGCTCTTTTTGAGGAGGGTTGAAAACCTGAAAAGATAGAGTACCGGAAAGAAATATATGAGCCTACCCATTCTGATTATTGAAGGCTCAGACGGTTACTTTCATCATCAAGATATCTCAATAGAATGTATTCATCCGCATTTTGAATAGCCGCAACTTTTACAGTTAAGACATCCTTCTTCGTAGACCAGGGCTTCTTCGCCACATTCTTTACAAACTGTATCAAGGGGTACCGTTCCATCTTCGATGAACTTGCTCAGGGCCCGGATCACGCCGTTTTTCCAGGTATTCAGAGAGACATCATTGAGATGGAGATTCTCGATCAGGTTGATGAGGTATACAAGCGGCATTCCATGTCGTAAGATACCTGAGATCAGTTTGGCATAGTTCCAGAACTCGGGATTGAAGGACCTGCTAAGCCCCTGGATGGTGACCCTGAATCCGTCTTTATCCTCATATTCAAAGTCATACCGGCTTTTACCTTCTGCGCCTTTGTTTTTGATGACCCACCCTTTATGTACGTAATTGGGCAGTAAAAATGAGTCTTCCGCCTTTCCCGTAAAGATCTCATAAGGCTTGTTTCCGAGCAGACCAATGACTCCGACCCATTTCTCCTCATTGTTGTTGAATTTTATCACGCTGGCCTCAAGAATGCGGGGCCTCACCGGAGCTTTGGATTCAGCGATTTCCGGGTTGGTTTTCCCTTGATTGCTGGAGATTAGCACACCATCTCTTGATCCTTCCCGATAGATGGTTATGCCTTTGCAGCCATGCTTCCAGGCCGTCAGGTAAATGTCCTCAACAACTTTCTCAGGAGTGTCCCTGGGCACATTTACAGTCACACTGATGCTGTGGTCTACCCATTGCTGGATCATCCCCTGCATTTCCACTTTTTTGACCCAGTCAATGTCTGCCGCCGTTGATTTGTAGTATGGAGATTTTTTGATGATCGGATCGAGGGTTTCATCATCCATCCTTTCTACTTCTTCAGGATTATATCCATGCTCTTCCAGCCATCGTTTAAATTTATGGTGCAGGACATGAAATTCCTCCCAGGAGTCGCCAGACTGATCTATGTAATCCACCCTGACGTTTTTGTCATTGGGGTTAACCTTGCGCCTTCTCTTATAGGAGACCATAAAGGCAGGTTCGAGTCCTGAAGTGGTTTGCGACATGATGCTTGTCGTCCCTGTGGGGGCAATGGTCAAACATGCGATGTTCCTTCTGCCATGCTTTTGCATACGGTCTGCCAGCTCAGGATCCGCCCTGAAAAGGCGTCTGATAAAGGGATTATTTTTTTCTCTGACAGGATCATAAATTTTAAAGGCGCCCCGTTCTTTAGCCATCTCCACAGAAACCCCGTAAGCTGCAAGGGCCAGTGTTTTTTGTACATTAGCCGCAAACTCATTGGCTTCATCCGTTCCGTATCTCAGACCCAGTGCCGCCAGCATATCTCCTTCTGCGGTGATACCCAGGCCTGTCCGCCTGCCTTCGGTACATTTATGACGGATCTTTTCCCATAACTCCCGCTCTGTTTGTTTGATCTTTTCCGGTTCCGGATCTTTTTCAATTTTGGTCAGGATGGTATCAATTTTTTCAATTTCAAGATCAACAATGTCATCCATGATCCGCTCTGCCTTTCTTACATGTTCTCTGAATTTTTCAAAATTGAATGTAGCCTTGTCGCTAAACGGTTCGTCTACATAACTGAACATGTTGATGGCTACCAGGCGGCAGGAGTCAAACGAGCAAAGAGGTATTTCCCCGCAGGGATTCGTAGAAACCGTTTTATAACCCAGGTCAGCATAGCAATCAGGGACAGATTCTTTTTTAATGGTATCCCAAAACAGAACGCCTGGCTCTGCAGAAGCCCAGGCATTGTGGATAATCTTCTTCCAGAGTCTTCTTGCATTGATCTTTCTGGTGCTTGTAGGATGCGGGTGGTCAAGCGGGAACTGCTGGATATAGCTCTCTTCCTTTTCCACAGCTTTCATGAAGTCATCCTCAAGTTTAATGCTGATGTTAGCCCCCGTGACTTTGGAAGTATCTATTTTGGCATCGATGAAAGCTTCCGCATCGGGATGTCTGATCGAAAGGGTAAGCATCAATGCTCCTCTGCGGCCATCCTGTGCCACCTCCCTGGTGGTGTTGGAAAACCTTTCCATGATGGGTACCACCCCGGTGGAGGTGAGGGCACTGTTTTTGACAGGGCTTCCTTTCGGGCGAATATGAGAGAGGTCATGACCTACTCCGCCACGTCTCTTCATCAGTTGTACCTGCTCTTCATCAAGTTTCAGGATACCTCCGTAGGAATCGGCATCACCATCTACGCCAATCACAAAGCAGTTGGACAGCGAGGAGATCTGAAAATCATTTCCGATTCCTGCCATAGGACCTCCCTGGGGAATCACGTATTTGAAATCTTTGAGTAATTCGAAAATCTCCTGCTCCGACATGGGGTTTTCGTACTTACTTTCAATACGTGCCAGTTCCTTTGCCAATCGATGGTGCATGTCCTCGGGTGTCTGCTCATAGATGTTTCCCTCTGAATCTTTCATGGCGTATTTGTTGATCCAGACATTGGCGGCCAGCTCATCACCTTTGAAGTATGCTTTTGCTTTTTCAAACACAAGGTCTCTGTCGTAGCTTTTTAGCTTT
This sequence comes from Cyclobacteriaceae bacterium, assembly GCA_965243485.1. Classification (GTDB taxonomy): domain Bacteria; phylum Bacteroidota; class Bacteroidia; order Cytophagales; family Cyclobacteriaceae; genus UBA7330. The sequence continues at coordinate 2,503,756 of CBDEVP010000001.1, forward strand.
CGTTTTTCAGCTTCTTTAATTACCGGTTCTTTTATCTCTTTCTCCTTTAATTGTTGAGTTTGGTTTGATGATACTGAATACTCCCTGGGACGATCAAAATCAAATTCTAAAATAAGGTTTCGTGCAGAGTGCTTTTCCTTTGCAGTTGCTTGCAGCATATCGGTAATCTTTTATTGAATTTCGTATTTCATGGAATCGCGATAAATGTATGTTTTATGCGGAGTCTAGATATTGACTTTTGTTGGTTGATGAAGTGTTTTTTGTTAGGCAATGCCACTCAGTGAAAACAATCTTCAGGATTTTAGAATCGCTTAGATTTCAAGTGCTTTTGTGAAATCAACCTGATTTCATTACTTTCCCAAATTGGAATAACATTAACCAAACCGACTTAACCCCAATTCATTCATGCTTACATTGATCAGTTTTCTGGCCTTCACCGGATTTGTGGCGGGCTACGCCTGGTGGAAGCTCCGGCATCAGGACCTCAAAACCCAGGATGGATATTTCCTGGGAGGCCGAAGCCTTACCGGGATCGTGATTGCCGGCTCCATGCTATTGACCAATATATCTACTGAACATCTCATCGGTATGAACGGCTCCGCATATAAAAACGGGGCCATCATCATCGCCTGGGAAGTCCTATCAGCTGTGGCTCTGGTGATAGGTGCTTTGTATTTCATTCCAAGGTATCTCAAAATGGGACTGACCACCATCCCGGAATTCGTTGAAAAGAGATTCGACAGGCCCACGCAGGCCATCATGTCGCTGATCCTCATTGTTTCATTTGTGGTCACGCTGCTGCCGATCGTCCTGTATACAGGGGCGATCAATATTGAATCAATCTTTGATATCTCAGAAACACTTAATATTACCACGAAGGAAGGTATTTGGCTTACCGTGGTCGTGGTTGGTTCGGTGGGCGCGGTGTATGCAGTTTTCGGAGGATTGAAAATGGTTGCACTCACGGATTATATCAATGGCTTTGGTTTGCTGATAGCAGGGCTGTTAGTACCTGTCTTTGCACTGTGGGACATTGGGGATGGAGATGTCTGGCGAGGGCTGGTGAACGTCTTTAATCATGCTCCGAAGAAATTTAACGTGGTCAGTCACGAGCCATCCATTGGCCCTGGAGCCAGGGATTCGATCCTACCTATTGAAGTACTGTTTACCGGTTTCATGATCAACCAGTTGTATTTCTGGACGATGCACCAGTCGATCATCCAGCGGGCGCTTGGAGCCGTCAGCCTGAAAGAAGCACAAAAGGGGTTATTGTTTACAGGAGTACTTAAGATCCTCATCCCCCTGGTGATCGTCTTACCCGGGATCATCGGCTTTTACTATTTCGGTGATTCCCTCTTTGATAACCAGGACAGTGTGTACCCCATGCTGGTGAAGCGCGTACTTCCTGTCTGGATGACAGGTTTTTTTGTGGCAGTGGTCATGGGAGCGATTTTGAGTACTTTCAACAGTGCTCTGAACAGTGCAGCCACCATCTTCAGCCTGGATATTTTCCGGAATTACATCAACCCTAATGCATCCGAGGGTACCCTCGTTGGTCTGGGCAAGTGGGTATCCATGGGGCTGGCCATTTTATCGATTGTCATTGCGCCTTTTGTGGCAAATGCCCCCGAAGGACTATACCAGCTGCTTCAGCAATTGAACGGGATCTTCTTCGTACCCATGGCATCTGTTGTCATTGCAGGGTTTTTCTTTCCTAAAGTATCGGCAGCAGGAGCCAAGGTAGGACTGGTCTTTGGATTGCTATTCTACATTGTTACCTATTTCATCCTGGAGATCAACCTGCATTTTGTTCACATCATGGGGCTTGAGTTCGTACTGAACATCATCGTGATGCATTTGGTATCTCTTAAATACCCTGTGGCAGAAAGGTTCTTTATTGAGGATTCCGGAAAATTGGATGTGAATCCGTGGAAATATGCCAATCTGGTGGGCTTTATCCTCATTGGAATAACATTATTAATTTACGTAACTTTGGGGTCCATTTAGTATTTAGAAATATGGAAACGGCAGAAAAAAAAGAATTCAGAAATTATGATCAATCGGATGTGACCGCAGCAGTTCGCGAGCACTACCGAAAGATGCGAATGAATCAGACATATGACTACGTGCAGCGCATGAAGTCTAAATATCTTACGTTTGACAAACCCATGTCATTGTGGGATGCCATGGTGAAGCTCAATGCATTGATAGATGTCAGCGATCCTGATCTTAACCTGCCGAATGTTCAGCATTTGATCCAATCTGCCGAGGGTTTGCGTCAGGACGATCGTCCGGATTGGATGCAGCTTGTCGGCCTGATCCATGACCTGGGCAAGGTGATGTACCTGTGGGGAAGCGATGAAGACGGTACCAGCCAGAATGAGCAGTGGGGCCTGGTAGGAGATATCTTTGTGGTGGGCGCCAAACTGCCGGATACAGTCGTTTATCCTGAATTTAACAAGCTTAATCCGGATATGCAGGATCCAAGATACAACACCGAGAATGGAATTTATGAGCCGGGATGCGGAATTGATAACCTGCACCTGGCCTGGGGGCATGACGAGTATTTCTTCCAGGTATTGAAAAACCACCCCACCAATACCATTCCAGAGGCAGGAATGACCATGATTCGATATCATTCATTCTATCCATGGCACAATGAGGGTAGCTATTCACAATTTGAGTCCGAAAAGGATCAAAAATACAAAGAGTGGGTATTGGATTTTAATCAGTACGATCTTTATACCAAGTCACCGAAGATCTATGATCTGGATGACGTAAAGGATTACTACCTGCCGATTGCTGAGAAATATCTGGGTAAGGGACCGATTTACTGGTAAACTAGATAATGGAGATCCTCTCAGGTCCAAGCGGAAGCTTGAACCTGAGAGATGAGAGATAGCGTTTGCTCCGGCAGGTCTGACTATCGTCCGACCTTTCTCTCCGCTCACATGTCCTCCGGCATCAATATTCCCACGATATAATCTCCACTCAGGTATTTCTTGCCCACGGCCTGAATGTTTTCGGAGGTCAGGTCTTCGATGCGTTGATAAAGTTCTTCTTCGGTATAAGAAGAACCCTGTGTATAGGAATCTCCGTACATCTTGCCCACCCAGAACTGGTTGGTCCGTAAGCTTTCCTTCACAGATTTCCTCTTCTCTTCTTTTACCTTGTTTAATTCTTTCTCCTGGGGCCCTTCTTCCAGTATCTTATTCAATTCAGCCAAAGCGGCTTCTTTCAAGTCCAATGCATTGTCGGGGCCACAGGGGAAACCGATGCTGAATTCATAGTGCGGATAAGGAGAAACACGCAATCTACCCGACGCCCCAACACCATATACACCACCTTTTTCCTCCCTGAGGATCTCAATCAGTTTGATGGTGAGAATGTCACCCAGGATGGACAGCCTGTACTGATCTTCCCTGTTGAATTCCGCCTCACCTTCAAACCGGATGGAAACGATGCTTTTTTGGTCGACGCCCTTCTTATAGATCTTTTCATGGGTACCATTAGGCATTCGGACTCCGCGGTCTACCATGTTATCGTTGCGGCCGGAGCCTGGCAAACTGGCAAGATAAGTAGCAGCATAATTTTTAAAAGTCTCTTCATCAATGTTTCCGGAGAAGAACAATTTAAAATCTCCGGGATTGGCAAAAAGCTCTTTATACTTTTTCATGATGAGATCATAATCTGTGGCCTGCCAGTCTTCTTCGGTAGGGATATCAAAACTTCTTACGTCATCCTGCGTCAGAAACTTTTGAAACTGAATGCTAAAATAGGTTTGAGGATTTGAGCTCAGGTTGGCATACATGGCCTTGTTGCGCGTTACATAAGACTCAAAGGCCTCCCGATCTCTCCTGGGCGAAGTGAAATACAACCGGATCATTTGAAACATGGTTTCCAGATCCTTAGGAGTGGTGCTTCCATTAAAGCTTTCATCACTTTCATTGATAGAAGGAGATAACCTGACGATCTTGCCAGCCATCATCTTATTGAGGTCTACCTCGGAAAAATCAGCGATCCCTGAATTGAATACCACATCCATAGCCAAATGGGTCTTCAGGTATTCTTCATCGGTAAAGGTAGAGGTGCCACCGTAGCTATAGCCCCTCATGAGGATCTCATCATTTTTAAAGTCAGTGATTTTATAGCTTACCTCCATACCATTTTCCAGGGTAATGGTAGTGATGTCCTGTTCTTCATTGACCTCTGTTTTTACAATTTTGCCCGGCGTCGGTTTTGTTTCAATGAGACTGCTAGCAAGTTCTTCCTCCTGATAAGGTCCGGGTACCGTATTATCCATTTCCTTGAGCACACTTCTTACACTTTCCTCGGACACTTTTTCCAGACCTTCCTTTTCCGGCCCAAGCAGGATCACTACCCTGTTTTCCTCTGAGATAAAACCATTGATCAGTCCATTCACGTCTTCAAGTTTGATTTCAGGTATTAATTCATTCTGTTTTTCATATTCCCAGATGATTCCGGGGGCAGGTTCCTTTTCCAGAAAATTCCTTATAAACTCACTGGCAAAAGACCGGGATTGTGATTTGTCTCTTTCGTTATAAGCTTTTTCGATACTGGCCAGCATACTCATTTTCACCCGGTCAAGCTCTCCCTGTGTAAATCCATGGTGTTCGATCCTTTCTGCCTCAGTCAGTAAGGCTTCCAACCCTCCGAGTTGACCTTTTTCGGATGTATAGGCAACCATTTGAAAGGCGTTTTTTGTCCTGACCAGTGAGCTGTATCCAGCACCGGCATAGGAAAAAGGTGGATTGGCAGAATTGCGTATCTCGTCCAGTCGGTTGTTTAGCATGGAGGAGAACATGCTGATGGTCAGCATCTTTTTATATCCTTCCACAGTGGTAATGATCTGAACTGGTTTAGGATCTTTAAACATTACCTGCACTACGGAATAAGGAAATTCCTTGTCACTCTCGATTGAAATAAAAGTTTCTTCATGATTTGGGACCTTATAGCTTTCTCTTGTCCTGGGCTTTTTGGGGTTGTTGATCCCGGAAAAGTGGCTCTTCACCTTCGCTTCCATGGCATCCACGTCGATATCTCCCACCACAACCACAGCCATCAGTTCAGGACGGTACCAGTCATTGTAGAAATTCCGGATGGTCTCATATTTAAAGTTTGAAAGGATTTCCTCAGTACCAATGATCCATCGGTCTGCATACCTGGAATCGTACAATAGTTTGGGAAAGTAATTCTTTCGCATCCTTTCACCAGCCCCCAGGCCCAGCCGGTATTCTTCGAGTACCACCCCTCTTTCCTTATCAATTTCCTCTTCGGTAAACAACATATTATGCGCCCAGTCTTCAAGCACCTGAAATCCTTTGTCGACCACCTCCTGGTCTTCAGTTGGAAGGGTCAGCATATAGACGGTCTCATCAAAACTGGTATAGGCATTCAAGTGTGCGCCAAATTGTACACCGACGGATTGGAGATAGTCCACCAGCTCATTTTTTTCAAAGTTTTTGGTTCCATTGAAACCCATGTGCTCGGTGAAGTGGGCCAGGCCAAGCTGGTTGTCATTCTCCTGTAGTGATCCGATATTAACCGCAAGCCTCAGTTCCACCTTATCCTGCGGCTCGGTATTTTTCATGATGTAATAGGTCAACCCGTTTTTCAGCTTCCCGTAACGGATATCGGGATTGAGCGGAATTGTAGTTTTATCCTGCGCTTGTACGCCCTGAAGCGAAAACAGGAACAGGAGGAGCAACGAAATAAATGGCTGATACCGGAGTTTTTTGATTGTTTGCATGAGGTTCATTGGTTTATGTGGGGGATAGCTGTTTTGAAAGTAACGATTAATGGAGGAATATCCTATAGGACAAATCAATTATTAGCAATTATTAACAGAATGGAAATGGCTAAATGAGCAATGTTATCTACGGTTGGAGGGGACATGAACCATAGTCAAAAAACAATCCTTCTGGTCAGTGAGGATAGGGATACAAACCTGAAATGTGGAGGCTCTTAAAATTATAATAGATTCCCGACTCGTCCTGAGGGACTCTCGGGAATGACGGTCATGGAGATAGAGACTGCCTTTTACTCATTGTTCCTGTCCGCAGAATCATCGTTAAAGACATAACCTGAGTAGCGATAAACTTAGCCCTCTGAAGAAGAATCTTCCCTGGGCATCCAAACCCCATTCAGCATTACCTTTTCGATGTTATACATCGCCTTGATGTCTTCCAGCGGGTTGCCCCGTACAAGGATCAGGTCAGCCTGCTTCCCTTTTTCGATGCTTCCCAACCGATGATCAATACGTAAGAATCGGGCATTTTCCATCGTTGCAGCCTGAATGACCTCCGGATTGCTCAGGCCACTTTCTACCAGCACTTCCATTTCCCTTTGATAGGCAAAACCAAAATCCGCATAAGGCACCCAGGTATGTGAACCTACCACCACTGTAGCTCCGGCCTTTTTAGCTTTGCCGGTAAAAGCCATCATCTTTTCAAACCCGACATGTTTCGTCGTATCAGTGTTCCCATCTCCCAGTCGATATTCGAAAATGGCCAGGGTAGGGCTGATCACAACCTCATTTTGGATGATATGATCGATGAGGGCATCAGCCTGTGGAGTATTGATGTCAATTTCACTCCACATCTGGTAACGGCCATCCCGGCGGGCATTGTTGTCTGCCATCACGGCCTGACGGTATCTTTCCGCCTGTTGCGTCGGCATGAGATCGATCCCAAAAGAGGTGATATGCTCCACCCCATCAATTCCTGCATCTATGGCGTCTCTTGCATAGGCAATTTCCAGGTGAGCTGTCACGGGAATACTCAACTCATCGGCTGTCTTACAAATAACCTTGATCAGCTCAGGGGAAGTCCTGAAGTAGACTTTGATGGCAGAGGCGCCCTGATCAAAAAATAGCCTGACATGATTTTCTGCTTCCACAGGGTCTCTGACAATCACAGAATTCGCCGGGTAAGCCGGAGGGAAATTGTCGAAATGCGGCCCGGTCAGAAACAAGCGAGGGATGGGTTGCGTAGCCGCAAAAACATCGGCATAATCTTCGATCCAGGCACCCGGGTCTCGTGCAGAGGTGATGCCACTTTGTAAGAACCGGATGGCCACCCTGGGTGAGTCGCCATGGTAATGCGCATCGATCAATCCGGGCATCAGGGTGAGTCCTGATCCGTCAATAATCTCGGCTCCATTCGGGATTTGAATATCCTCTTTGCCACCGACACTTTCAATGATATTTCCATTGACAATCACCACGGCGTCATCAATGGGGTTCCCACCATTCCCATCGATAAGCAATGCACCTATGATAGCAATGATTTGATCGCCTGTTTCAAGACCGGGCTCATTGATCGCCCGGATGTGATCGTTGTTATTTTGCTTCGATAATTTGTCCTCTGTTTGGCATGCAGGAATAAAGATCAGAAACAGGAGCCCAATAGTGGATTGAAGAACCGTCTGCCAATTCATCATTAGCCTAATCTTTCTTTTTCAGGGTGAGAGGTATCGACCCTTCCTGAGTATTGGCTGTCCCCGATACGACTCCGTCTTTCATGGTCAGCTTCACACTTACTCTGGAGCCTTCAACATAGGTGTAAAAGCTCAGTACGTCTTTTCCAATCTTCACCTCATAGCCTGTGTATTTTTGATATCCCCCGATCAAAAGTTCCAGTTCTGTTCCATTAATGGTGATAGTTCCGGTTCGGTATCCCTCGGGAGCCTGCTCCGCAGCATATTCCCATGTGCCATCAAACGCGCTTTTTGGTAGTTCTCCAGCATTTGATGTAAAAGCAATGATAGAAAGAGCGATGATTGTAAGTCTTAGCATGATCATATTTAGTTTAAGTGAATATCAATCTGGGGCCGGGATCTCATTCAGTGTATACCAGGCCTCACCTGACCATAAAGATAAACCGTCTGCACTGGTCATGGTATCCGGAAGTAAAAAATAAATCACATGACCTGCTTTAAGGCCCGGGATCTTTAATCTCATCTTTTTCATATCATCCGAAAACTCGATGGACGATGCTTTCAGGTCCACCAGATCCAGTTTTGGTCCCCCATAGGAAGACGTGGCCTTGTATCTCCATTGCTGAATTTTTATGTCTTCCGGAGCTATTTTTTCTTTCACCGGAAGTGTCATTTCTATTTCAAAACCATCTGGCTTAGCCCGCACGGCCAGCATCTCGAAGGTGGGTTTGCCATTGTATTCCAGTCTTTCCAGACCGTACTGACGCCCTTTCCAGCTCCATCCGCCTACCATGCCCACACCACCGGCATACAGGTGACCATCCGGCCCCCACCGGATCCTGTTGATACCTGCGGAGAGTCCCTGCGTAAATCGAAAGACTGCCCCCTGATATACGCCATTGACTTTTTCCAGGAAATCCCGCTTGATACCGCCATTGGAGACTTCTCCGTGAAACATCTGGCCTTTAAATGGCCCCTCCTGGATCAGGATCGGTTCCGAAGGAGAATTCCCGATTTCGTCCTGCGGCAGCCAGATGGAGGGCGGCGTTTCTTCCGGTACCTCCATACCTTCCAGGATACCCCATTGCATCCCCATATAGGCTCCTTTTTGTACATGTACGAGTTTGTTTCCAGGGAGCCATTGTCCCTGATTGTCGGTTGCAAAAATTTCTCCTTCAGGTCCGATGCCAATTCCATTGGGTGTGCGCATACCGTAGTTGATCCAGTCGTATCTGCCGTTATGGGAGATCCTGATCACCCGGCCACGATCAAATTTCTGTTCCTGATTGGCAATCAGTCGCATAGCCATCGAAAGCGACACGTAGAAATGGTCATCTTTATGTACAAGACCAAAAGCAAATTCGTGGAAGTCATCACTTACTCCCCAGGAGTTGCACACTACCCGGTATTCATCGGCGATCTCATCACCGTCATGATCGATGAGCCGGGTGAGTTCGTGCTTCTGGACAACAAATATCTCACCATCAACGACCTCCAGGCCCAGTGGTTCATGCAGCCCGGACGCAATCAATCTTACAGTCACTGTTGAGCTATCGCCCTGTACTCCATCAAGCAGATATACTCCACCTACCTGATCCCAGGTAGATACCAAAAGCCTGCCATCGGGCAAGAATGCCAGGGCTCCAACTCTTGGTCTAAACTCCGAATGATGCAGTTGTATCACATCATAGGCAGGATGTGCCCCTTCAAGAGGTGCTCCGAAGCCCGGTTTAGGCTGTTGCGTCTCTTCCGCTTCCCGTATGGGCCTTGACTCGGAAATTTGATACTCTTCCTCCCATTCAGGTTCTTCGGCCAGGGAAAGGATATAATCGACCATGGTCTTCAGTACTCCCTCCGGCAAATCAGGGTGCGGAGTCATCATGGCTTGTCCCCACTGCCCTTTTGCACCCTTCTTTATTCTGTCAGCAAGTAGATTTTTTACATCCTGTCCGGCATAGCGATTCGCTATTTGTACATAGGAGGGTCCCACCATCTGTTTGTCCAACTCATGGCAGGTGGCGCAATCACTCTTTGAAATCCACAATTTCCCCCGATGGTCAAATTCTTCTTCAAGAACCGGTTTTTCGGGTGGCGGGATGAAATTAAAAGTACGTTTCCATGTGATCGTTTCATTGGAGACCAGTGATAAGGTTTCTTTGGAATTCATCAGCTGGATATCGTATCCATTAGGAATTTCACCGACATGAAATTTACGGAGGAGTCCCGGATTTTTTCCTTCCTGAAAATAAAGAGGACGCTCTGAGATCTTTAGGGTATCATTTCCCATGATCACACGATAACCAAACTCGATTTCCCCCTCATCAAAAAGATAATAGGTGTTTGAAATGTTTCCTTTTATCTGTTTTCCCTCACGAAGGATCACCCAGCGCAACGGATCAGTCTCATCACTGGTGTAGGATACCCCCCAGCTTGTTGGCTGAATATTTTTAACATTGGTGTAAGGTGCACCCTGAATATCAATTCCGCCTTTCCATACCTTGTATAACTGACATTTGGCCAGGTCGTAAGCTACATACATCTGGCTATCCAGCAACACCGAGATCATCCTGGGTTGATTGTCCAGGACCGAACGCATCACCCTGGGGCGCTCTCTGATTTTCTTTTCTCCACAGGCATTAATAAGCAAAAGGAGGATCAAAGCAATGGATGTTTGATAAAAGCCCTTCATGAAGCTATTGCACGTGCGAAAATCAGGTTTAAAAACCGGCAATATACTAACGACGTCATTACTTTGGAACCACACTGATCTTAAACATCTGGCGCGTTCCCTTGTCATCTATGCCGGGAACAAGGATCGCATCATTGGTCCGGTTCCATCTCGGTGCAGGATCGATTCGAATATCCCCACTATATTCTCCTTTACTTATACCTTCGGTCATGGCATAAGCTCCATCACTTCTGCGGAGAATGGTGTAGGAGTTCATGTTGCCATTGACGTATCCATTGGCAAACATATCACCATTAGGAGAAAGTGAGATGTCACCCTCAGGTTTGGGGAAGATCTCCGCATTCCCCATGTATTCGATGATTTCCTTTTTGATCACGTCGTACCGAACCTGTCGCTCCACACCGTTTTCATCAGGAGCACTGCCGATGATCACGTTGCCTGTATCCCATTCAGGGTGTCCGCCTACAAATTGTGAATGAGGAGTCAATCCGGTGCCATCCGCATTGACGGTAAAAGGTACGTTTACACGTTCACCTGAGGTCCTTTTCCCATCCCATCCCGCTCTGGCGTAGAAATAAACCATGTCCGAATCCCGGTTCCACAGGCTGTGGTTGATAAAGAGACCGGTATGAAGATTGGGGTCTGTGTCTTTGATCTTTTCAGCGATCTGTGCAAAGGAGACCAGCAGCTTCTTCTCGCCGGTTTTGATGTCCACAATGAAAATCCCATCGTTGTCAGGGGCGACTTCCCCGGCGGAGAAATTATAGGCTCCCGGATAACCTGTCACCAACCTCAAATTGGCCATCCTTCCATAGTTCAGCCCCAGCCAGGCCGATCCGTCAGCAGCCACTCCGCCGTTACCTATCGGGGTGTCTTCATATCGATATTCTCTCACACGTTTTCTTTCTTTCACATCATAGATGACTGTAAAGACTTTTCCCGTCTCAGGATCGCGATCATTGAAGAAAAACTGTGTCTCCGGTGCATTCGGATTCCAGTAAAACATGGTACCCTGCTGTGGATTCCAGGCATAGGTCTTATCCAGATAGATGATATTGTTGTTGTCTTGTGTGTCGATGACAAATATTTCAGCAGCTTCATCAGGTTTGGGCATCCGGCTGATGGTCTCGATTTCCATACCCAGGATGTATTGGCCGGTGGAATTCCAGGGGATGGTCTGGCATTGGCCAATGTAGCCGAAGAAGTGATGCTTATCGCCTGAGGTGAGTTGTTCGATTTTCAGGTCGAATCCTGTTGCTTCATTTATTAGTTCAGACTTTTTACCGGAAGTACATCCCAGGATAAAGAAAAGGATCAGGATCATAATTATTGGGTAATTGTTGAAATGGAGGATGGTCCTACCCTGATGATTGAAAGTGATCATTTTTGGATTGTTTTATTCCAGAGGTTAAATCTAATTATTTATTGTTTGCCGGAAATGGAAAATTAGGGTGAAGGAACGACCCTGATCAAAAACAATTGCCGGGTCCCTTCCGAGTCGATCCCCGGGACAAGGAGAGCATCATTGGTCCGGTTCCATCTCGGGGCAGCATCGATACGAACGTTACTTCCATGTGGCCCCTGGCTGGTGAATCCGCCGTTACTGATCCCCTGGCTTAGCGCATAAGCACCATCACTCCTCCTCAGGACCGTATAAAAATTCATTTTCTTTTCATGACTTTCATATCCATTCACCAACCAGTTGGCATCCGGTGAAAGTGCAATGTCACCTTCCGGTTCGGGAAAGATCTGAGGATTGCCTATGTACTCGATGATCTCCTGTCTGACCACATCGTAGCGTACCTGCCTGGTTTCGCCGTCTTCATCATCGTTGCTGCCTAAAATGACACTTCCTTCGTCCCACTCCGGGTGGCCACCCACATGGATCGAGTGAGCTGTTAACCCTGTCCCGTCTGCATTGACTGTAAACGGTACATTTACCCTGTCTCCTCCGTGGCCATCCCATCCGGCCCGTGCGAAAAAATAGATGATTTCCGAGTCCCGGTTCCATAGTGTGAGGTTGATGAAAAGGCCGGTATGGGTCAGGTCAGGATTGGTTTCTTTGATTTTGCTTTCAATCTGCTTAAAGGAGACCAGCAATTTCTTGTGACCCGATGCAATATCGATGATGAATATCCCATCGTTATTGGGAGCAACTTCATCTGCTGAAAAATCAAAAGCTTCAGGGTAACCAGTCACCAGGCGCAGTCTGGCCATTCTCCCAAAGTTTACTCCCAGCCACGCTGAACCATCAGTAGCCACACCACTGTTGCCAATAGGTGTATCATCATACCTGTATTCTTTGACCCGCTTCCTTTCTTTTATATCATAAATGACTGCGAATACCTCCCCGGTTTCCAGGTCCCGATCATTGAAGAAGAACTGAGTTTCCAGAGCATTGGGATTCCAGTAAAACATGGTGCCCTGCTGGGGATTCCAGGCATGAGTCTTATCCAGATAAATGATTTTGTTGTTGTCGTGCGTATCAATGATAAAGATGGTTGCAGCTTCTTCGGGTTTTGGCAAACGGGTAATCGTATCGATTTCCATCCCCAGAATATATTGTCCGGTGGAGTTCCATGGAATGGTCTGGCAGTGCCCGATGTATCCGAAGAAATGATGTTTCGGTCCTGAAGTGAGTTGCTCAATTTTTAGCTCAAAGCCCGGTGAATCGGCATTTTTCTCACCAGGTGAACAGGATGCCAGGAGTTGTATCGCAACCAGGAATAAAAATTTTTTAATTGATTTGGTTTGCGCGTTGGTCATTTCGGGCTTGCAGGGTCACAGCTGATGTAAAAATAATAGCGCGATTGCAGGCAAGCAATATAGGATTGGAATGAATAAATTTGAAAGATTAACTGAGCATCTGTTTTATGGGCTTTCAAAGGATCTTCATAAACCTGTATGACAATATCCTGTCGAGGATTGTCCAGGTTGTTGTCGCTGTCATCATTTTTTTTATGGTGTCCTGTGACTCCAAACCCGGTTATCATCCGGAGAGAAATTTTAAAAGCATCGAAAAAGCCCTGATGACCAGGCTCCTGCTGGCGGAGGACGGGGCAGTGATTGAGCTCGAAGAAGGGCAATTTATTTTTAAGAACAGCCTGATCCTTGAAGGCAAGAAAAATATTACCATCAGGGGGAGAGGCATGGATAAAACAGTCCTTTCCTTTATCCTGCAGGAAGATGGCGCCGAAGGATTGCGAATTGCCAATTGTGAAAATATCATACTGGAGGATTTTTCAGTTGAGGATGCTGTGGGTGATAACATCAAAGTAACAGATACAAAAGGGATCACTTTCCGAAGGATCAAATCTGCCTGGACGGGAGCGGTCAGTGAAGAGAATGGAGCCTATGCCCTGTATCCGGTAATCTGCTCGGATGTACTTGTTGAGGAATGTGTGGTGCTGGGAGCCAGTGATGCGGGGATCTATGTGGGGCAGTCTGAAAATGTGATCATCAGGAATAATGAGGTCTACTGGAATGTGGCTGGTATTGAAAGTGAAAACTCAGAGAACGTGGAGATCTACGGAAATAAGTCGTACGAAAATACCGGAGGGATCCTGGTCTTTGACCTGCCGGGACTCACGAGGTATGGCAGGAATGTCAAGGTATATGACAATGAAATTTATGACAATAACCTGTTCAATTTTGCTCCGAAAGGCAATATCGTGGCATCCGTGCCCCCAGGGACGGGCATGACCATCATGGCTACAAGAGGTGTGGAGGTTTATAACAACAAGATCGAAAACAATAACACGATCAGCATCGGCATCGTGAGTTACGACCTGATGTCAGCCATGGAAGAGGCGGAAGAGTCAGCTGGTGAGACAAGTGCCAAAAGCGTCGAGCCAAATTTTCAAAGTGATCCGAATTACGATCCATACCCCGGGATGGTTTATGTTCATAATAACACTTATTCAAACTCCAGTTTGTTGCCCAAGATGGACAACGATTTTGGTAAGCTGTTTCTCTGGAAATTCGGAATGGATCGACCGCACGTGATCTGGGATGGGATTCAGGGTCCGGATTATCTGCTGGCCGACGGGTCTGTGAATCCGGAGTATCGAATCTGTGTTCAGGAGGAGGGAGTGAAAACCGCTAATCTGGATGCGGGTAATTTTTTTGAAGAGCTGGAAACAGATCCTGCCAACTTAAACTGTAGTCTGCAGCTATGAGAAACAGTTTGTTGTTACTTCTGATTGTCATTTTAGGGGGTTGCGGGCCTGACAAACAGGAAAAGAAAATAGTTTATGAAGAGGAGGTTTTTGATGAAAGCATCATTACTGCTTCGCTGGGCTTCGGCAGTCTTTCCGAATACGGTTTTTTTACCGGGGAATTGAAGGAATTGAATCCTGCTGAAAATGTTTTTCCATATGAGTTGAACTCTCCCCTGTTTTCTGACTACGCTAAAAAGAGACGTTTCATCTTTCTTCCTGAAGGTAGTGAGGTAAAGTACAATGAATCAGAAGTTCTTGAGTTCCCGGTAGGTACAGTGCTCATCAAGAATTTCTCTTATGAGGATGATCAGCTGGTGAATCAGGATGGAAGAATCATTGAGACACGTTTACTGATCCATGAGGAGGAAGGCTGGAAGGCGTTACCCTACATCTGGAATGAGAGTCAGACCGACGCCAGGTTGGAAATAACAGGAGGCACAAAGCAAGTATTACTTACCGGAAAAAAGCCCATCAATTACCTGGTCCCGAACATTGCCCAGTGCAAGGGGTGCCACGAATTGAACGGTAAGATCGCCCCGATCGGTCCTACTGCCCGGCAGCTGAATCGAATGAATAAATATCAGGGTGAATCTAAGAATCAGTTGGTTCTCCTGGCTGAAGCTGGCTTTTTGAGTGGCCTGCCCAATCTTTCAGGTGTTCCAAAACTAGCAAGCTACGATCATCCTGAATCAGGAACACTGGAGGAGCGATCAAGGGCTTATCTGGAAGTCAACTGTGCCCATTGTCACCGCGTAGAAGGCCCGGCCAAGAATTCAGGACTTTACTTGCTGGCGAGGAATGACAATCCTGAGCAGGTGGGCATCATGAAGACACCTGTCGCCGCGGGTAGAGGATCAGGAAACCTGATGTACGACATTGTACCAGGTCAACCGGATAAGTCCATCCTTGTCCGAAGAATGAACAGCGACAAAGCAGATGTAATGATGCCTGAGCTGGGGAGGAAGCTGATCCATGAGGAAGGGGTGGAGTTGATTAGGGAGTGGATAGCTGAGATGAACGAGCAGACTGTCTTTTGAGAAAGATACATCTCTTTACAAATGCTTTGGGAACCATTTTCACAGAATAAACTGCCCTCAGTTCAACCTTTTACAAGTGCTTTTAACATTTCCTGTACGAAAACCGATCTACCCAAAGGTTCTAGCAGACAATTGTAGAGGTTGATGCCTACCATCAGGAATGTGGCCGGGTGTTTTAACTGCTTGTATTTGATGGAAGCAAGAACAGCCAGTAGAATTATTAAAAATTGACTAAAATAGATAGGGGCCATGATGTCCACATTAGGCCAGTCGTCGGTATGGATCATGATGTATATATTTTGAACTCCCCGGCTTAATGCAGGCATCATGATGATAAACACCGTGGATACCAGCCACCAGGCATGATCGTCCAGACTTTTTCGTTTGAGGATGCTCATGATCACTGCATAGCCGAAGGCGATGATCATCGGTATTTCCACAGCCATTACACCAAAAAAGAACCAGGGTTCAAACGGGCCAAAACTATCTGCAAACTCAAGGCTCCTTTCGGTGGTCACGATATCTCTATGCATCATGCTAAAAGCAGTCAGGCAGACCCCACCCGCGATAAACATCCCGATGATGCCATTGGTCCTGTGTTTATCCAGAAATCCATGAGTAGCATAGTAAGGCTGGATGATCAGATATACGTACCAGATGGTGCCGGTCCAGTAATGAATATGAACTGACCAGGCATTGCTGGAAAAGTCGCCCCAGTAATCCATGTAAATGCCCAGTTGCATGAACAGCATAGGTATGACCATCCATTTATAAAGGCTCTTGTACTTATTCATTAGCGGAGGAAACTGGCAGATCTAATCAATATAAACAGGCTCAATAATAAATATTTTATCCTTATTGAAATCCATATTGATTTTCACATAATTGACATCGGAGGCACCAAAGACCATTAAAGCAGTGAAATTCGATAGCAGCTTACCTTCCAGATATAAAGGTTGTGAGATCAAAAATCTGTGTGAATCCCCGTAAATCCCGAGAACAGGCTTTTTGAAATCTTTGATCCTTTGCTTTAACTCGGTCAGGATATTGACATATCCCGGATCATTTTGGCTACTGAACATGTTGGCATGAAAGGCCATGACGATCCCTTTCGCATGGTCTTCAGTCGCTTTTTGGAAGATCCTTTTGATCCAGTCAATGGTTGCGGCTTCCCGATCGATAAATTCAATATTGTTTGTTTCTGCAAGGTAGTTATTACTTGAACCACAGATATGAATAGCAGAAATCAACAGGCCTTTGTGGTTCCACATCACATTCTCCACATATTTTTCGTAAGGTGAGATAGTGCTTTGACTGGTCAGATCAATGGGACGCTTTCCAAAACTCTGTGTGGGATTCACAAACATCGTACTTCTTAAAAAATCAAGTCTTTCTTCGGCATCATATCCGCCACACGCTTCCCGGTCACAGTCTGTCCACTCATTGTCACCGGGGGTATAGATCAGGGGTTTTTCGAAGTCATTGAAATGTTCTAAAGTTTTTGTATAAAACTCATCTGAACATAAAGTGCCGCCGGATTTTGTATCCCCCACATGGATGGTAAAATCAGGATCGGTATCATTGATGTGTTTTACCAGACGATTATATCTGGGAATATCTTCATCGCTATAGGGCATATCACCGAAGGCGTAGAAGTAGGATGTTTCGCTGCTGGTTTGGGAGCTGCAGGCAAGACCCAGCAAACCAACCGCAACTATTGAGAAGAGCAATTTGATATTCATGAACCAAACATGCTCAATATTTTGGCATTATTCAATCTCTCCTTTTTAAATTATTGTGCTCTTTTGGTGAAGAAAGGGGGTACCTGTGCGTGCTACTCCAAATTTTTTTGAGCCACGAATTCACTAATAGGTTTGATTTCACGATGGTTCGTGGAGACACGAACCATGGGTTGGGACACGAAACATGGGTACATGAATACGAAACTTTCCGCAGTTTGTGTCCTCACAAACCGGAAAATATCATTCGCGTATTAGTGGTCTTATTTAATGCGAATATGTGAATATGTGAAAGCTATAGTCAGGCTCCATCCGGAAGCGCATCAAACTCCTTTTTCTTCTCTTCGAACCATACCGTAAGGGCGTCCGGAGACTTCATGAGTTTTTGCATTTCCTGCATGGCTTCGAGATGAGGTTTATCTCCTTTTTGAAACATTTCCATGCCATGCGATTTGCTTAGTTGTTCCATTTCATCGAAAGTTTCGGCGCGAAATTCCAGGTCGCAGGCACCTCCGAGTTGTTTACAGGTCATTGTTTTCATTGTGCTGGTGGTTGTTTGCCATTCTAAAATACCAAATTTATTAGCCAAGGTCAACCTGGGTTGAATTATACCTTACATTACCAAAACCACATTACCCCTCTTATGCCCCTGATCCACATACCTGTGGGCATCTGCCGTTTCTTCCAGACGAAAAGTGCGATCGATGACGACCTTAAGTTTTTTCTGATTGATCAATGAGCTGATAAAGCCTATGTTTTCCAGTTTTTCTTCTGCTTTAAGCATGCCAGTAGCAGCAAACATGGCCCGCTTCTTCCCGGAAATTGAGGTGAAGAGCATATCCATGAGCAATCCAAAATTTAAGACAGGTGATAAGTAGACTCCTTCGGCAGTGAGTACCGGCTTACACTTTTTGAAGGATTGTTTGCCAACCGTATCGAAGATGATGTCGTACCGGACATCACCTTTTGTGAAATCCTCCTTTGAATAGTCGATCACTTTGTCAGCGCCAAGTGATTTAACCATATCCTGATTAGCAGGTCCGCAAACCCCGGTGACATGCGCCCCGAAGAATTTGGCCAGTTGTATAGCTGCCGTACCTATCCCTCCTGATGCACCATTGATCAAAACGCTCTGATCTCTTTTGATATGAGCCATACTTTGCAGGAAAGGAAGAGCGGTTGTAGATCCGTCGAGAATGGCGGTAGCTTCTTCAGATGTTAAATTTTTTGGTTTTGGGATCAGAATGTCACTTTTTTTGATCACTACATATTCAGCGTAGCAGCCCATATGGATGTCAGTAGATCCGAAAACTTCATCACCTGCCTGGAAATTGCTGATGTTTTTTCCCACAGATTCTACCACGCCGGCAAGGTCAGTACCCGAAATGGTATTTTTTGGTTTAGTAAGTCCCAAAAATAGTCTGCCAATGAGCGGATAGCCTGTTCGCATCATGCAATGTGCCCTGGTGACAGAGGCCGCGCGGATTTTAACAAGCACCTCGTCATCTCCGGGTGTGGGCTTTTCCACTTCTTGAAATTTTAGTACATCGGGTCCGCCATATTCGGTTGAGACGATGGCTTTCATGGTTTGTGTGTTTTCTTTTGTGATCATGATTTCTTGTTTTTTTAAGTTCATGATCCAAAAGTAGAAGTGCCAAATCCCAGGATCGTTCGGGATTTGAAATCAGAACTTATTTATCGAATTCTCTCATTACCGTCACAGTAAGTCCAATTGTCGAAAGGAGAAAGTCATTGATTCTGCCCACGAGGAGGAGATCCTTCGGACTAGCCGTCTGGCCTTCGCTCTGGATGACGTTAGGTGGTTCGTCTGGTTTCGCAGGTAAATGCATTTATTTCTGATTCACAGTCTTCCAGTACGCCTTCGGCGTCTGCCCCATCACCTTCTTAAAGTAGGTATTAAAAACCGTTTTGGAGTTGAAACCGCTATCATAGGCAATGGCAAGCAGGGTAAGATGACTGTTTTTAGGATCTGCCACCTTCTGCTTGAAGGTTTCCAGCCTGTAGGCATTGATGAATTCAGCAAAATTCTGGTGAAATCCTTCGTTGAGCAATTGCGAAAACTGGTTAGCCGGGATCTCCATCATATCAGCCAGATCCCTTAGAGTTAGGTTAGGATTGAGTTGGGGCTGTTGTGTTCTCATTAGTTCCTTTAACTGTTCATGATACTGACTGAGCAATTCGGGGTTGAGCAGTGACTTCTTGTATTTTCTTGCATGCTCCTCATGTGATCGTGTGTAACCAAAGATTTGACCCATGAGCTCCCTGAATCGCGGCACCTCATGTAGCGGTTTAAGCATGGGCTCCACGTTGAGGTATACAATGAGCGGTAGATGATATTCCATACCCTTTTCCACCATTTGTACTGCCTCGTCATATTTTTTCTCCAGGGTATAGCAAAGGACCAACAGGTTGATGGCACGTTCCATGGACTCTGATTCCAGGTAAGTTTTGATTTTCCCAATCCCCAGCACTACCTCCTTTTTATTTCCCAAAGCAGCATTAGCAATAACAGTACCCCCGATAACGTAAAGCTCATCGGTTCCTTCAGGCAGGTTTTGGAAGTATTCCAGTGCTTCTTCGGCTTTCCCCATCTGGATCAATGCCTGTCCCTGGTAAAGCAGGGAGACATGAGAGCCTTCCTTAAGGGCAATGGATTTCTTGAAATACACCAATGCCTCTTCGTACTTTTCCTCCAGGTAAAGGGTATACCCTTTGAGATGATGTGTTATTTCTGAGAGCGGATCGATCTCGATGGCCGTATCAATATAGTGATGTGAGGCTTTCAGCTTCCCCTCAGCTGTAAGCATTGAGGTCATTGTTTGGTAAGCATCGACCACAGGGCGTATTTCCAAGGCTTTGTTGACATAGGCATATGCTGCAGGAAGGTCCCAATCCTGGAAAAAGGAGATCCACGACTGCTGGAGTAAACACTCCGGATGGTCTTTGTCCAGCTCGATGGCTTTGTCCAGATAAGGTTTGCCCTTCATCCATGCCTCACCAGCAGGCATAAATCCTAAGGCACCAATTAGCGTATAAGCCATGCTAACACCTAAAAATGCAGCTGTAAAGTCTTTGTGCTGATCGGTGATCTCAAGAAGTATCGAAAGCCCTTCTTCCAGATCAGGCTTATTCATTTTTAGAACCTGGTACTTACTTTGTAAAAAGCGCTTGTAAACGGTTGGTGAAACTCCTGGTGCCTCAACCAGTTGTTCGCTGATCTCAAAGTGACCGGTGTGTTCTCTGAGTTTGTCAGCGATAAGTAGGCTAATCTCATCCTGAACTGCAAAGATATCATCAAACGATCGGTTGAAAGTTTCAGACCAGAAATGCTCATCGTTTTCGACATTTACGAGTTTCGCAGATATACGCATCTTATTCCCAGCCAGCCTTACGCTACCTTCCAGGATGATCGAGACACCCAGTTGTTTTCCGATCTCACTAAGTGGTATGCTCTTGCCTTTAAAGAAAAAAGATGAGGTTCTTGAGGTGACTTTAAGTTCTTGAATTCCCGAAAGGGCATTGATGATCTCCTCAGTCATGCCATCACTAAAGAACTCATTGTCTTTATTGGTACTCATATTGATAAAGGGGAGCACCGCGATACTTGTAGAGGTGACACTCCTGTTTCCTTTGATCTCATCTGGCCCTGGGACATGAAGGCCCGGATGATCAATGGCGAAGACTTCCATAGGCTGCTGAATGTTCTTAAACTCAAACTTCCCCATGGAAAGCATCCGGATAGATTGATGGTTTTTTAATTCAGCATAGATCTTTTCAGAAATGAGGACTGATCCGGGCACACCGATGTGTTCGATTCGGGAGGTCACATTCACACTATCACCATAGACTTCTGTCCCTGTGTGAACAATATCTCCGAGATGCAGGCCAATACGTAAGGGCACTTTTGGGTCCCCTTTTGATAATTCAATCTGAATGTCAGTGGCACACCTCACGGCTTCCACCGCACTTTGAAAGATGCTTAAGGTACCATCTCCATAGTACTGGATGATTTCTCCATGGTATTCCTTGTGTTTAGTTTCAAATACCGCCCGATGACGTTTGCGGGTGGCAGCGGCTTTTTCCTCATCACCTTGCATCAGTGCAGAGTAGCCAACAATATCGGTGAACATGACAGCGGCCAGCCTGCGGGCCTGCGGTTTGGTCATAGATTAAAAAAGGGTAGGTTGGAGGCTACTAAATTAATGTGATTTAATGATAAAAGAACAGATTTTGGATTGTATGGTGGATCAGTGGTTATTTTAAAAGTGGGTGAAAGAATCCCCCTGGCCGGGCGCCCCAAGCCCCCTTTGTGAAAGGTCTTTGCATGGATTTAGGAATTGTAGTAAAGGGGGATTCCTGGCGATGATATTTCTCTCAACTAACCTGAGTTTTTTGACTAAAATACGGTATATATGAAGATAAAAAATAAATTGACTTAAGTATAAAAGGGCCCATTCCTAAAAGGGGGTAAGGTGTCTGTAAAGATTGATATGAACCAATTACTATTTGAGGAATTTAGTTTAGAAAGACTCCCCTTTTTGAAGGGAGCTACGGCCTATAGAGGAAATGCACTAGCGATTGAATTGACGAAAGATATACTATCAAGAGTTCCCCCTTTCTTAAAGAGGGCTAGGGGGATTCACTAAATGTACTACCTACCCTACAATAAAAACCTAAAGCACCTATCACGTGTGCTTCGAAAAAACAGTACACTTTCCGAGGTACTACTATGGCAAGAACTGAAAGCCGGTCAGATGGAAGGGTTAGTTCAACAGACAAAAGCCACTTGGACGCTATATTGTTGATTTTTATTGTAAAAAATTGAATCTGGTGATTGAAGTAGATGGCAGTAGCCACGATAGTGAACTGGCCCGACTAAAAGATGCTGAGAGACAAATGATACTTGAAAAATTGGGGCTAAGTTTTCTCAGATTTGATGATTTGGATGTAAAAAAGAACATGGCATTTGTTCTTTCCGAAATTTACAATTTCATTGAACAGAGGAAAGATAATTTAGGCTAATACATTTTTGTAGAACTGTCCCAGCTAGGATCGACTCACGTCTCTAAGGCACCAAATAACAAAGACCTTCCTAGAAGCAATATTTCGTGTTCATCATAAATCCCTCTCAATTTTTATCCCATATTTATCTAGCAACCCATCAATGGTAGACAAGGAAAACATAGCTCCCTTGAGCTTATTGATATCAGGGTTGATGGAATATTTAGTTGAACCTCTCAGGTCTGCTTGCTGCAGGTTTGTGTTTTCAAAGTTCGCATTCAGCAAATTGCAATCTATGATTTTAGCATGCTGCAGGTCTGCTTCCGTAAAATCAACACCTTCCAACTGACAATTCGAAAAGATTGACCTGGCCAGTTTCATCTGGTAGAAAGTGCAATGATTCATCAGGCAATCGGTATAAGTTGCTGTGAAACTAAAAGCATTACATCTGTCGAATTGTAGTCCAAGCATTTTACAATTCCTAAAGTTCACATCCTGAAATGAGGTGTTGGACAGGTTAGCATTGCTGAGATCACATTCCTGGAATTCGCAGTCGATAAACTTGAAATCAGAAAGGTTGAAGCCAGAGATATTACAGCCTTTAAATGTGCAGCTTTCATATTCACCTTCTTCAATCCGGGATTTAGTAAAATCTACTGTTTCGAAAGTTTCGTCTGCGATGTATTTAGACTCCAAAATATTTGATTTGTGAACAGAAGTCGTCTACTTAAGGGAAATCCATTCAGATTTAGTAATTCTATAAATGTTCACAGGCATTCCCTTAAAAGTGGAACGTTTGGTTTTAGTCATCCCATTTCTAATTGCTACCTGTTCTGATTTGATATTGTCAATGTGAATAATCGAGATCAGTGACTCGGTATATCCATTTTCGAAGGCATAATCCCGGCATTTACTGGCTGCCTCAGTGGCATAACCCATCCCCTGATATTGAGGTAGCATCGAGTACCCGACTTCTAACTCTTTGATTTCATCTACTTCCTGGACCAGCAACCCGCATTGCCCAACCATTTGGTTGAGGTTCTTATCAATCAAAACATTCATTCCTCCGATATCCTTCTTATAGCGGTTATAGCAGATATCAAACCATCTTTGGCATTGGTCTTCCGGGGAGGTGAGATCTGCCATTCCCAGAAATCCACCGGCTGTTCCATCACTGAACAATTCTTTCCAGGCTTCAAAATCATCATCCTGTAGTAATCGGAATTTCAATCGGTTGGTTTCCTGTCCGTCGAGGAGGTATTTCATCTACATATTTTTTGTTTTTTTGATCTCATCGGCGTGCAAACTGACGCTTACTTGCTTTTAAGTCCGAGCGGCTAATTTACCGGTCTTTGGAATAATCGATCAACTCTACATCCAGGTAGGTCTTCAATGGTGCTATTTTTTGCATCAGCTTCTGTTTTGATTTGCCGGAGCCAAGGAAAATTTTCTCGTCCGATGTGATCTTTAGGTAGACATCATACACCATGCTGCTGTAAGACCTTTGAATAGGTCCCAAAGCCATCGTTTGACTTTCTTTGGATCGCTTGATGAATAGATTCTCCACCTGAGGATAAGACCGCCATGTTCCGGAATTGAATAGGTTTAGCACGGAGATCAGCGATCGATATCGTTTTCTTTCCCTATCAATTTCCAATCTTTGACTACCAAATAAAAGGAACATCCCAACAGCAATGGAAATGGCCCAAAGCGGGATCCTGAGAGCCCAGGGTATCTGTAGCGCATAAAATCCAGGGATGCCAAAGAGTATGATCAGTGCACCGAAGATCCTGAATTGAGGAAGGAAGATAGGCTCCACATAGATTTTCATTTGGGTATATGTATCAAAATAAGGGTAATGATCGCGGGAAGACCCTGGATATAAAAGATGATTCGTGAGGCCGTGAAGGCTCCGAATATGCCTGCCGCTGACACACATCCCAGGAAGAAAATGGCCACGTACGTACTCCAGGCAGGATCATCGATAAAGAGGCTCCAGATGAGTCCTGCTGCAAGAAAGGCATTGTAAACGCCCTGGTTGGCTGCGAGACTTTTTGTCTGCTTGAAAAACTCCTTCGGCCTATTCCTGAAGATTTTTCTCCCGGTAGTCGTCCAGGCAAAGGTCTCAAAATAGAAAAAGTAGAGGTGTTGGGCAGCGATAAAACCAATGAGGGTGGCGATGAGGATCTTCATTCAATAAATTATGAATTAAAAACTTCGTTAATTTTCAAATTGAAACCCGTCAGGACTTTGCTCTTGATCGTATCCCCCGGAAGGAATTTACCAGTTGACTCAAATTCATTCTTTTCATTCAGAATGAATATTTCAATGATATTTTCCCCCGGATATACCACCCAGTATTCTTTCACCTTATGCTCCTGGTACAACCAAAACTTATCCTTGAGATCTTTTGAAGAGGTGGAAGGAGAGAGGATTTCAACAATCAGGTCCGGAGCTCCTTTGCATCCGGCAGTATCTAATTTTGAGAGGTCGCAAATCACGCAAATATCAGGTTGAACTACCGTAAATGTCTCTGCATCACTATCTGCAAGATTTTTTGGCAAACGAACGTCAAATGGAGCAAAAAAGACTTTGCATTTTTTGTTCTTCAGAAAACCATAAATTTCACCTCCAACAATAGCGGCGATTTCCTGATGCTTCATCGCTGGAGCAGGAGACATCTTGAAGAGTTTTCCCTTTATGAGCTCAACCCGTTCCTCAAAGGTCCACCTCAGATAATCGGCATAGGAATATACCCCTTCCGGTTCAAGGACGGAGAAGTCATCTATTTCCTGATCTTTTTCCTTATATGCCATAGGATAAATTTAGCGAATAAAGGTTTCAAATTGGAACCGCATTAATTTTTTATATCCAATACTTCAGCACTCCGGCTGGTGAAGACACCAGCCGGGGCTAGCGTGAGCATTGTCCTTCAGTTCGAAGAAAAGGTGGGATGCTTACGGCTCCCCCAGCCCCTAAATACCTACGCCAATCAACTGCGTTATGGCTTCGGTGATCAAAGGGCTTCGGCACTGAACAAGTGGTGCCTGACTACTACCCGTGCCGGGTGTATTCACCCAAAACCACAAGACTAAAAAGGACCCGGATTGTTGTTTTTAGTTGCGTTTAAAGCGGCACCTGGCGTTTCACCTCGAATCCCATGTTGCTCCGTGCGAATATATCCTGGTTCGTAGGTATACCAGTTTTGGGTCAGGGAATCCGGCACATTGTCTCCGGTCGCGGCGATCCAGGCATCGAGGGTCTGTCGCATCTTCTGTAAATCATCAGCCCTCTCCGGCACCGATGCCACATTGATCAATTGTTGAGTATCCTGGTTGCAATCATACAATTCTTCATGAGGCCGGGGAGTGCTATAGATATCTGTTTGAATAGCGGTTAATGTTCGCTCTTCCATTCTTTCCACCAGGGCAAGGTTCGACGGACTTTTCACGGCATCGGCTGGCCCGATTTGTGGCAGGTTAGGTCTGGAATTACGGATGTACATGAGGTCTTTATTTCTTACCATCCTTTCATGAGCCTCATAGTCGTGCCAGTTGTGCTCGGCAAACACATAATTTCTGAACGTGCTTTCCGGATCGTCGATGAGCGCTTCAAAACTCTTTCCCTGAAACTGATCGTTGGGAGTTACACCGGCCATCTGCAGGAGGGATGGCGCAATGTCAATAGCACTCACCAGGGCATTGGAGGAAGCTTTCTCCCGGATCCTATCCGGCCAATGGATGATAAATGGTGACTTCATGCCCCGGTCATTTACCCGGGTCTTGCTATGCGGAAAGGGCCGTCCATTATCAGCCATCACAATGATCATGGTGTTGTCAAATGCCCCCTGAACTTTGAGTTCGTCGACCACCAGGCCGATGTAGTGATCAAATCGTTTGATCTCGTCATAGTATTTCCCCAGGTCTTCTTTTGTCTGAAAACCACTATCGAGATAAAATGGAGGTGTGATGGTATTCGGATCATGTGTGCCGCTAAATTCATTGGGTCCCCAGTCGCGGTGGGCGTCAATGGCGGCAAACCACATCATGAAAGGTTTATCTTTCGGTCGGTCGGTGATCGTTTTCAGCCACATTTCCTCACCGCCGTCCCCAAAGTCCTCTCTTTTATCATAGATCACATCAAAACCTCTCCGGGCATATGGGCCCATGTGAAATTTGCCGGATTGACCGGTGTAATAACCGTTTTCCCTTAGCAATTCCGGGAATGATTGCATGAAGTCCGGTGGTGTCTGATGAAGCTCCGGTGCCCCGGTGTTGTGAGGATACCTGCCGGTGATGATGCTGTTACGACTCGGACTGCAGGAGCTTGCAGTAAGATAAAAATTATGGAAAGTGAGTCCATTGGCAGCCAGTTGATCGATATTGGGAGTTTCTACGAATGGATTACCTGTGCAACCGAAGTCATCAAAACTCACGTCGTCCGCGATGAATATGATGAAGTTGGGGGAAGTATTGTCTTCCGGGCCATTCTTCTGAGTTGATTGATCGTTGCATGATAAAATGAAGATAAGCAGGGTGATGAGAAGCGTCAGGTGTTTCATTTAAACTGCAATTTTTTTCCGTATCCGGACCACAATGGTCGGGAATCCATATTTTTTGAAAATAATTCAATTTTAAATGTATGAAAGAAGTCTTTAATCTTACAGCTGTTCATATACTTTAGTAATCCATAGGAAGAATTGTCTGGTTTAAGTTTAATTATTTTGAGGAATTAGACGCCCATATCAGGTTAAGAAAATAAATTGGGTGACGAACGGGCCATTCATTCCATCAGGCCTTGGCTAAAAGCAAATGCTAACCGTAATTATAATTTGTACAATTCTGATCGCAATCGTTACGGTTTTACCTATATCGCGGCACACACATTGGCTCATCAGGGGGATGGACTTTCCCAGATTGCAGTTCTTGATCTTTTCAATCGTCCTGTTGATTGCCAGCATTGTTTTTCTGGATAAACAATCGTTGTTCACATGGATCTTGATTTTCGTAACAGCTATTTGTTTAATTATACAGTTGTGGTGGATATTGCCTTATACTCCGTTATGGTCAAAAGAGGTCAAATCCTGCGGTAATGGAGATCCTGAAAGGAAGCTTAGCATCATCACCGCTAATGTTCTTACCTCAAACAGAAACGCCAAATCCCTGATAGAGCTAGTAAATGAATACCAACCGGACTTATTGGTGACATTGGAATCGGATCAATGGTGGCAACAGCAGCTCAGTGTTTTGGAATCCTCTATGCCATATACAGTCAAATGCCCGCTTGATAACCTTTACGGCATGCATTTGTATTCAAGGCTGAAATTGCTGGATCAAGAGGTTTCGTTTTTAGTGGAGAAGGATGTGCCTTCGATACATGTATCGTTAGCTTTGCGGACCGGTGACAGGGTACGTGTGCATTTTGTCCACCCGGCGCCCCCAAGCCCTACGGAGAATACGGAGTCAGCTGAGCGTGACGCCGAGCTGATCATTGTGGCGCGAAGCGTTGAGAATTGTAACCACCCAGTGCTGGTGGCCGGCGACCTCAATGATGTGGCATGGTCATCAACAACGCGTCTTTTTCGCAAGATCAGTGGATTGCTTGACCCGCGCATTGGACGCGGTATGTTCAATACCTTTCATGTACAATACCCTGTATGGCGATGGCCACTGGATCATCTGTTTCATAGTGACCATTTCACCTTGGAAACTATCCGGCGTCTGCCATCTATTGGATCAGATCATTTCCCGCTATTTACATCACTTATATACAGCCCTAAAAAGCGTGACAGCCAGGAGGGACTTGAAGCTGAGATCGAGGACTACGACAGGGCTGAAGAGATTGCTGCTGAAAAAGGAGTCAGCAGGAAGGATGTACCGGCACCCGGGATGCAGTAAAGTAAATTTTCCTCTCCCCGGGTCGCATGGTTGTGTCCGGGACCATATCTTTATTGGAGTATAATATCAACCCCTGAAATCATGGTACGTGCAAAAAAACAAACTCAACCAATCAATACCCGCAGGGATTTCTTAAAGACCGGAAGCATAGCGGCATTGGGAATGACCCTGCCCCTGGGTCAGTCTTTTGCTTCAACTCCGGCAAAGAAGCTGAGGGTCGGGATCGTCGGCGGGCGTTTCGGTTGTTCGTTCCAGTTTCACGAGCATCCCGATTGCATCGTGGAGGCGGTGAGTGATCTGAGGCCGGAACGTCGGGAAAGACTGATGAAGACCTACCATTGCTCCAAATCCTATCCTTCGCTGGAAGAGCTGGTAAAGGACAAAAACATCGATGCGGTCGGGGTGTATACCGAAGGACCCAATCATGTGAAGCATGTGCTGGAATGTCTCAGGCATGGAAAGCATGTGCTTTGCGCGGTTCCGGCCATCTGGGGATCGATTGGAGAGGCTGAACAGTTGTTCGAAGCGGTCAAAACCTCCGGATTGATCTATATGATGGCTGAAACCAGCTATTACCAGCAGTTTACGATCTCCGCCAGGAATTTCTACAATGAAGGTCGTTTTGGGAATCTCTACTATTGTGAATCAGAATATCAGCACGACGGTCTGGAAGAGCTTTATTTTGAAAATGGAAAACGCACCTGGAGGTATGGCGTGGCACCCATGCATTACCCGACACACTGCACGGCGCATTTGATCAGTGTTACCGGGGAGCGGCTGACACAGGTAAGCTGTAACGGCTGGGGTGACGATGATCCGATCCTCAAAGACAATGACTATAACAATCCTTTCTGGAATGAATCGGCCATGTTCAGGACAGACCGGGGTAACAGCTTCCGGGTGAATGTTTGGTGGAAAGGCGCTCATATGGGTTGTGAGCGGGCGCAGTGGATCGGAGATCAGATGAGTTTTTATTCACCAGATCCGATCGGTAGCGATTCAATTCTGATCAACTCCACAGAAGCGCTGGGAAAAGACGACGCCGGTTTTGTCCGCTCTGATACGAAGAAGCAGGTATATGATCAACCCGAATGGTGGAATACAGAGCTGCTTCCCGAACCTTTACGGCACAACAGCGGGCATCACGGATCACATACCTTTATTACCCATGAATTTGTGGATGCCTGCCTGAAGGAAAGAAAGCCCACGGTGGATATTCATGAGGCACTTGCCTACACCGTTCCCGGGGTCATTGCGCATGAATCCGCACTGAATGGCGGGGTTTTCATGAAGATCCCGCAGTTTGGGTGAAAAAATTGATTAATCAGTTCGGCTGCATTTAGAGAGGTGTGTTGCCACTGTCAAACATAAAAACCATTAGATTTGGTATGCTATATGGTAGTTATCCTCAATAAAGCTACGGATAGTCAAATCTTAGCTACAATAGAAAAGAGGGTAATCATCCATAGAATTGAGAAGAGCTTATGTCAACTTATGGTAAAAACAAATCAAGATTCTTTCAAAGAATAGTTGACATTGGTACTAACTATAACTCTTCAATCGCTGAAATCAGATATTTGCGTGTAACGAATATCGCATCCGTTTTAGGAGTGATTTATAATGCAATATGGATGCTAATTGCATTGTTTCTCACAGACGCTCCAGTGATTTACGGTAGCAATGCTTTGTTGGGACTGATGTTTCTGATGGCGTTAATATTCAACAGGAAAGGGTGGCGGGTCCTGGCTTCCATATGGCTTATTCTGGCATCTTACATGTCCGTTATCTTGTTTCTTTATTTGTTAGGGTATTCCTCAGGTATTGCAGCCGTTTGTTTTCTAATAATTATCCTGCCATACATGACTTTTCCGCGGAAGGCAAGGGTATTTGCCCATGGTTTCGGTTTATTGGCTTGCCTGACTTTGATTGCTACCGTAGTTTTTCAATCAGAATTCAATGCGCACAATGACGGATTAGATCCCTATTTATCACAGATAGTCAATATCAGCATGTCAGGTTTAATTTGTCTTGCATTGATTTGGAGCCTGTCCGTGCTGATTGATAGATCAGAAGATTCACTAATCGCAGAACAAAAAAAATCAGATGACCTTTTGCACAATATTTTACCTGCAAACATCATAAAAGACTTGAAAGAAAGTGGTGAGACCATTCCCAAAAGGCACAAGAATGTATCCATACTATTTACTGATTTTGAAGGGTTTACAAATTTGGTCTTATCTATTTCGCCAATCACCTTGGTCAATGAACTAAATGACATCTTCGGACGATTCGATCAAATAATGGAGGAAACGGAAGTTGAAAAAATTGAAACAATTGGTGATGCATATATGGCTGCATGTGGTCTTGAGGATGAAATAACCAATCATGCTGCCAATTGTATTACAGCTGCAAAAAAGATGCTATCCTACCTTGAAGAAAGGAATAAAAATCACAAAATAAAATGGAGAATGAGGGTTGGGATACATTCAGGAACTGTAGTTGCAGGTGTGGTTGGCAAAAAGAAGTTTGCATATGACCTTTTTGGAGATACGATAAATACGGCCAGTAGAATGGAATCAGCCAGTGAATCAGGTAGAATCAATATCTCCTCGTCTACTTTTGAACTAGTGAAGAATAAATTCACATGCCTTTCCCGTGGAAAGATCTTTGCAAAAGGAAAAGGGGAATTGGAAATGTATTTTGTAAAATAGGCAATAGCTAACAAGGGATCATGTAAACACTTTGGGATATGCACCATGCAAAAAACGATATAGACAATTAGAAGAAAGATCATGGATAAATTCAATGTCAGTTCTTAGACGCCCTGATAAAGAATAGTAAAAAATGAGCGACCATCCCCACATATCATCATCCAATAAGTCTATTGCAGTTCTCCCTTTCGTTAACATGAGTGCCGACGCTGAGAACGAATACTTTAGCGATGGTATTACTGAAGAAATAATCAACGCGCTGACCACGGTAAAGGGTTTAAAAGTCATTGCCCGCACATCCTCTTTTGCATTTAAAAATAAAAATATAGATGTACGAGCCATTGGTGATCAGTTAGGGGTGAGCACAGTTTTGGAGGGGAGCGTCCGGAAAGCCAACAACAGGGTTCGTATTACAGCGCAGTTGATCAGTACCAATGACGGCACGCACTTCTGGTCAAAAAATTTCGATCGGGATTTGGAAGACATATTCGCCGTACAAGATGAAATAAGTTTACAGATTGCTGACCAGATCCGGGAAAATTTTGGTCACCTCAATATTCAGGAGCATTTAATTGAAGCACCAACTAAAAATATAGAGGCCTATGACCTTTATCTTAAAGGTCGTCATCAGCATTTAATGTGGGATGGACAGGGAATGGTAAATTCAATAGCTCTCTATGAACAATGTGTAACAACAGACCCCTCATTTGCTTTGCCTTACTTTGGTTTGGTGTATAGCTATGCCATGTATGGATCATGGACAAATAATGAAGGATTATTACAGTTGTCAGAAGAAAACCTTAACAAAGGTTTTAAGCTGGACCAACAATCCTACACGGGGTATTTTGGTAAAGCGACCCTACTTTTTTGGGGTCAATGGGATTTCATCAATGGGCAAAAGTTTTTTCAAAAAGCAATAGAACTGAATCCATCCTATACGGAAGCAGAAGAAGGTTTATGTGAATTGTATACAGCGATAGGATATTTCGAAAAAGCACTCTGGCATACTGATAATATTTTAAGAATAAACCCTTTATCTCCGAATCATTATTTTACCAAAGCAAATATTTATTATTTACAAGAAGACTATACAAAAGCACTGGAATGTATAGAGACCTCATTGAGCATCAACCCGGATTTCACACATCCCATTGGACTAAAACAACTATGCTTAATTCTTACAAAAGAATACGAAAAACTAAATGACTTTTTAGATATAACTCCTTTGGCGGAGAGACCGGAAGAATGCAGGGTATTATATAAATTGGTCAATCCCGAAGATAAGGTCGATGTTGATATCAGCAGGGTTAACTTCATGATCAAAAAAGAGATTGGGGAAGCGCTTTTTCCATGGCCATTGTTTTTGATGGTCCACCTGGGGGAACATGAAATGGCATTGGACTTTTTAGAGGAAAAGATCAAAATGCGTACCGGTCAAATCATAAACTTTATGAATATTCCGTTGCTGAAACCTTTGCACCAGTATCAGAGATTTCAGGATTTAGTACAAACGGTTTTTCGGATAGAACTATTACCCCCTAACCCTGAGATACAAATACATATTACCCCTTCCAAAGCCTTGATGTCAGAGGCTGAAATCGACATGGTTTTAGAAGTTTCTGAAAAAGGAATGAAAGAAGAAAAGTGGTTTCAAAACCCATCTTTAACGCTACGCGACCTGGCCGATAAAATGAATATTAGCAGTAACAAGCTCTCCTGGTTGCTGAATGAACGAATGGGCCAAAACTTCAATGAATACATCAATGGTTTTCGATTGGAGGCCTTCAAAGATAATGCGCTAAATCCTGCCAATAGCCACCTTACCCTTCTGGCGATAGCTTATGAAAGTGGTTTTAATTCTAAAACGGTATTCAATGTCTTCTTTAAAAAAGTAGAGGGGATGACACCGAAAGCCTGGTTGAGAGCTAATCAAACTTAAGCCTATTTAAAAAGTTCCAAATCTCACTAATAAGTTCGGAATTTCATTTCAGAACGATTCGCCTTCCTTTCCACTTCATCTTTGCTTTGTCAATTCGATTAAGCAGAGCAAATAATCATCGGATGATGATTCCTTTCTCCTTTACCAAACAAACTAACCATAAGGGGGGCTTTGTAACCGAATTTTTAAAAAAAACATTATCATGAAAAATCTAATTACTATTCTTTTATTTCTAAGCACATTTGGTGCTTTTGCACAAACAAGCTCAACGGAGAGTGAAGAAACTGAAGTAGCCTATAAGTGGAGGGTGAGTATGCCTTATATTGTTCCAGATGAGCTTATCTCTGGTTATAACAGTCGTACAAGTATCCAAATGGTAGAATTACATGTAAAACGCAACCTGGACAACAAGAACATCATTGGGGTAAAGTTTGTCACCTGGAGATTATTTCAACCTATGGGAATCCTATGGTGGCAAGGCTTATTGGATAAGATCGAGTCAGGGAGTGAATATTATGATGGATACCTTAGAGAAACTGGAATTGGTGTTTCCTACCAGCGTATGTTATGGAAAGGGCTCTTTGCATCTATTGAAGTTGTACCGCAGATTCAAACATATACGGATTTAGATGGCAATAAAATTACGAATGGTTTTAAAGTTTATAATTCGTATCACCTGGGTTATCATTTCGACTTTGGCAAGAAACAACGATTCTTTATCGAACCTCAAGTTCATGTTAACCAATGGATGTTTGACAACAATTCACCTGAAGGCTTTAAAGAATATGATGATAAATACGGAAACGTCTTTCTTTTTGAGCCGAACCTTTACATAGGGTGGAAATTTTAAGCTCTGGTCTGGCAAGCCAGGATGCAATATTCTTGGCTTGTTAGACTCTGAGTACAACTTCAAATATGTTTCACCTGACAATCGGATTCATTTAATATCAAGTAGCAATCGCTACCACCAATGAACTGACAAATGACTACACAGGCTACTAAGGCCTACAACCAATTTTAATCAACATGAATAAAGACATCTCACTTTCAAAAGCTGCTCTAATAGCCGGAATCGGATTGTTAATTATGACATTAACGGTTCCATTCGCTGAATTCAAAATAATTCCAGATTTAGTAAACCCAGATAGTGCATCCGAAACTGCATCTAATATCACTAATAATACATTCCTATTTAATGGAGCCATATTTCTGATCTTCATCACGATAGTTTGCGATATAGTTGTAGCCTGGGCACTTTACCTGTTTTTAAAGCCTGTAAATAAAGGTCTATCATTGCTTACGGCTTGGTTTCGGTTGCTATACACTGGAGTTTACCTTGTGGCTGTAACGAATTTGATAAAAGTTTTTACCCTGACGAAAGGAACCTCCTATTTTCATGCAAATTCTCCAGAAAGCATCTCAGAGCTCATCCTTTTTTATATCAAATCATATAAATACGAATGGTTCTTCGGATTAGTGCTCTTTGGTATTTATCTGCTTCTTCTTGGTTATTTGGTTTTGAAAGCAGGATATATACCGAAAATAATGGGTTGGTTATTAATCATTGCAGGTATGGGGTATGTCATTGGCCATTTAAAAGTTTTTTTGTTTCCCCAGCTCAATACCAGCTTCAGTATGTTTACCGCATTAGGCGAGTTAGTATTTATGCTTTGGCTTCTAATTAAAGGCTCAGCGATAAAGGGTGTTAAAGCATGAACAACTTGATAAAGATTGACAAAGCAAAGCAGATTGGATTATTTTTCCTTTTAGCTTTTCCTGCTTATGGATTTGGGCGTGCGCTTTTCGAGAGTGAGAATTGTGCAATAGCCTATATTAATCACTATAAATAAATACAAAATGAAAAACACAATTAAAATCACTTTAATCATTGCATCTCTAGGCGTTCTTAGTAGCTGTGGAGTAGGGTATTCGTATGTACTCAATCAAAATCACAATGCTACACAAGTAGAACTTTCTGAATCAAACTTTAAAGTCGTCGACAAAGTAAGTGGCAGCTCGGAAGTAGAATATGTATTCTTTTTTGGGGGAATCAAGAAACGAAACCTATACAAGGATGCATACACTCAGTTGCTTGATCAGGCTGATATGATTGGTAAGTCAAAAGCAA
This sequence comes from Cyclobacteriaceae bacterium, assembly GCA_965243485.1. Taxonomy (GTDB): domain Bacteria; phylum Bacteroidota; class Bacteroidia; order Cytophagales; family Cyclobacteriaceae; genus UBA7330. The sequence goes on from CBDEVP010000001.1 coordinate 2,538,596, forward strand.
TCACCAATTTGACCACGGAGGAGCATGTAGGAGGTTTTCCGCCTTTTTATACACGACGTACAATTACTGTGCATGCGCAAGTCATTGAATTTGAATAGAAGAAACCAGTAAAAACTAGAAATAATGGATACAGTTAAAGTTGCTCTTCCAAAAACTCACTTCAAGACGCAACACTTTAATCTGACAAGTCAGGACTACAATCCTGGCTTGTCAGGCATTTGAAGCTAGAGGAGCTGGAACTTCAGTAGTTCTGAGTGAAGACAATTTAACATGGTTTCAGGTCGATTCACCTGCACATCCCTGCCAGACGCCAACCGCTATCCCCAGTTAGATCTTGAGCATATGTGGCTTGTCAGGGGAGAAGAGACTTGAGAAAGTTCATTCAAAAAAAGACTGAATCTCCTCAAATAAGTTCGGATTGCTAAATCCGAACGATTGAGTTTGGCGGATGGGTAAGATTTGTAACCAGTTATTTAAATGAATATCAAAAAAACAGAACTTCAATGAAAAACGATTTATTACCCAATGCTACTATTCAGTATAAAGTGCGGGCTTTGGCATGTACCCGGATCTTAGTTGCTCTGATGCTCTTCATGGCCTCTTGTGCTGAGGAGGAAGAATTCGTTCCAACCATTGACTACATCAACATTCCTGATGAGGTATTTGAATCTATTTTGATTGAGCAAAACATCGATTCAGATGGTGTTATCAACCAAAAAATCCTGAAAACAGACGCCCAATCAGTCACTCATTTATATCTGGATTTTTTTATCTCAAAGCAGGAAATTCAGAACCTTAAAGGCATTGAGGGCTTTACCAATTTGACTTTCCTGTCAGCTTCCGGCAATGCAATAGAAAAAATTGACCTGAGCCATAATATCCAATTGGATTCACTCCAACTGCAGGGAAATTATTTATCTGAGATTAATGTCAGCAACAACAAAAAGCTGGTTTTACTGGATCTGCTGGCAAATGAGCTTCAATCTGTTGACGGACTATCTGATCTTCCGGATTTAACCCATCTGAACCTGTCCTTCAACTTATTTGACTCTCTTTCATTGGAAAGTGAATCCATTGAAGTGATACTTGCCACTCATAATCAGCTCAAATACTTTGATGCTAAAAATGCCAGGAACCTTAAAAATCTGAACCTAACTACCAACGCACTTTCTTTTTTAAATATCACTTCACTTGCTTCATTAGAAACGCTTCTCCTATCTGATAATCAAATTGAAACCATCAACCTGGAAGGCAACGCTGAGCTGAATCACCTCTACATGTCGAGTAATTTTCTCACATCGCTCAATGTAAGCAGCAACCTCGACCTGATAGGTTTAAAGGTGGATCGAAATCCCGGTTTGACCTGCATCCAGGTAAATAATAATCAGGTGATACCCACTTTATCGATTTCGGAGTACCAGGAGTTAAGCCCTAATTGTCAGCAATGAATTCCAAAACCATATTGATCATTTTTGGAGTGCTGGTGGCAATAGTAACCCTTGTGCACAATGAGCTATCTGAGGATCCATTTGGACTGGTGCTATCGAAACCAACAATATCACCCATAAGGAAGATGGTGATCACAAAAGAGGATATGATTCCTAAGTCTGAAATGTTACCTGAGTTTGTGCCCAATATTGAAGTGGCAAGTCTGGATTGTTGCCGCTGGATACCACAAGAAGCACCCGAAGAGACTACCCAGGTTATTCTAAACTGACTCGACAAAACAAAAATTATGAAAGCGATTAAATGTTTGAAATACGGAGGTTCTGAAAACCTGGTACTGGCAGATGTTGAAAAGCCATTACCAAAGCACAATGAGGTGCTGATAGAAATAAAAGCTACCTCAGTCACCGCCAGCGATGTGCTTATACGAAGATTAGATGAGCCGCTTATTCCAAAATTTATACTTCAAGTCATCTTCGGTTTTGGGAAACCACGCAACCCCATTTTGGGGATGGTATCATCTGGAGTGGTGGTAGCGAAAGGCGAAAAAGTAACCTCCTTTCAGATTGGTCATGAAGTATTTGCCTACGGTTCCATATCGACTACCAGGCACCGATTTGGGTCTTATGCTGAGTATATATGCCTGCCTGAAGACTGGAGTATCCTCCTGAAACCGGCCAACATCAGTCATAATGAGGCTGCCGCGACTCCTTATGGTGGCTTACTGGCTATGCATCTACTGAGTAAAACATCCATTCAGAAAGGCGATAAAGTCTTAATCTACGGGGCTTCAGGCAGTATTGGGACAATGGCCGGAGCAACCGTAACGGCTGTTTGTAGCGGCAAAAACTTTGACCTGGTTAAATCGCTGGGCAGTGATCGGGTGATTGATTACACCTTGCAGGGCGCTGAAAAACAGTTATCCACCTATAAATACGTATTAGACGCAGTCGGAAACTCAAAGTCCTCAATACTTAAAGAAAAAAGCAAAAGGGCGTTAAATGTAAATGGTAAATACATATCCATTGATACTGGCGTACCCAAAACCCCTGGAAGTGCTTTTATACAATTGAAAGACTACCTCGCAGAAGGGAAGATCAAACCGGTAATTGATAGAGTCTTCCCATTAGAAAAAATGGCCGAGGCCCACGATTATGTTGAACTCGGGCATAAGCAAGGTAATGTCGTCATGGTAACATCTTAATTATTAAAACTATGAAAGAAAAACTCAGCAGTATATCCGGAATCGCAATAGGTATCCTTATCGGGGTAATTATTGGGCTAGCACAGGACAACATTGGATTATGGATTAGTCTTGGCCTATCCATAGGCGTGGCAATTGACTATACCAGAAAAGAGAAGTCAAAATATTAAATGCTCATGAAGGAGTTCAGCGTGGAAGCTCAACACTTTTAGATGGATCCAATATTATGCATTCAAATAAAGTCAAGCCCATGTTTAAAGTATTGAAAATCATTAGTATTGTATTAGGAACCCTTATTGCACCAATTCTGGTAGCGCTTTTTTGGCCCTTGCCTAAACTTCAGGTTCCTGTCAAATCTCAAAATGTGCTCATCAAATCTGTTAATATCATTGATATTAAATCAGGTAGTATACTCAATAACCGGAATGTGTGGATTGAGGGCAATAGAATTAAATCTATTGACAGTCTTCCATTTACGACTATCAATGCTAAAGTATTGATCATCGATGGCACTGATCAGTACTTGATACCCGGGTTGTGGGATATGCATACGCACTCTACGCAACACTCACCCTGGCTTCATCACCCATTGTACATAGCCAATGGGGTAACTGCCATAAGGGATATGTCAGGTCAGCTAAGTAGACCTGATACCTACTGGGCCGGTACTAAAGACAGGCTGAGGTGGAACCGAAAATTAGAAAACCATGAACAAGTATCCCCTAGATATGTGCTGCAGAGTAGTTTTCAAATCAATGGGGAAAATTCTGTTCCTGAGGGGTTTCCTAGCTTTTTTAAAGCACAAACCGATGAAGGTGTTCATGCGCTATTAACCTACTATCAAGCGGAAAGGTCAAACTTCATCAAAGTCTATACAGAGATTCCTGCCGAAAGCTACCGTGCGCTGGCAAAGAATTCTGCTCAATACAATCTTCATTTAGCAGGGCATAAGCCACTTAATGTTTCCTTACATGAAGCTATTCTCGCCGGGCAGAGAAGCTTTGAGCACGGACGCATATTTATGTTCGATTGCTTCCCTCAGGCAGATTCTTTACGCCTTGCAGCTGATAAGGGCAAAACCTACAGAAACCTAATGCCTTACATGATCAGCGAATTTGATCCAATTGAGGCTACAAAACTGATGCATTTAATGCGTCATCAAAACAGCTACTGGGTGCCCACCCTACAGACGTTGAAAGTTTCTGCTATGGCAAATGACGAAGCATTTATCCGATCACCATATTTAACTTATATACCATACTCAAGGAAAGTACTGTTTTGGAATCCTGACGTATCCAGAGCTGCTAAGGACAACAATTCGCTAGCCCGACGTGGTATTTATGAAAAATTCTACCAGTCGGTGAAAGAGCAAGTAGCCATGGCCCAGAAACATGGCGTGCCAATTATGGCAGGAACTGATGTTACCGATACCTACGTGTTTCCTGGATTTAGCTTGCATACTGAAATTCACGATTTGGTAGATGCAGGGCTGACGAATCTTGAGGCCCTACAAACTGCTACCCTTATCCCCGCTCAATTCAGTGGAAGGGAAGGTGACTTTGGAAGTATTGAAGCAGGAAAACTGGCTGATCTGGTCCTTCTAAATAAGAATCCATTAACAGACATTGCCAACACGAGCACTATTTCGGGGGTACTGCTTAATGGCATTTACTATGACGAAAATACTTTGAACCAGCTAAAGCAGATGACTGAAGAGCTGGCAAGCTCATTCCATATGAATGTTAAGTTTATCTATAGCCTGCTCGCAAGTCCTTTAATGCATAAACAGATTGCTGACTGATACTGCCAAAAAAAAATTCAAGTAAAATAGAAAATCATGGTTATCAGCAAATTCCAAACAGACTTACAGCAGCAGGCCAAAATAGTAGAATTCACGTATTTGGTGACCACACTCATTGGCTTTGTCAATAATTTCCTGATCTTTCGGCAAAAAAAATGAAGACCCCCTGTAAACGTTCATTTTCTTCAAACAATGTGTCTATAAAAAGCAGACAACTCTGTAAAGGGTTGGGCACGAATCTCGCTATGGTGTAGTTTCAAAGGGCCATTATCTGGGATTTTCGGATAAGATATATAAATTCACCACGTATCACAGTTGGGCCCGCCCATTGAGACCATAAAATAAGTAACTATTCCAAAAGCAGACATAAGCATTACGAGATCTTTCATAGCTTTCTTAGCAGAATTGCAGGGTTACCCTCGATAATTAATTGACAAATACATGAATTTGTTGAAAAAGTATTGCATTCCTTTGATAATAACAGTTATTTATGTCCCGGTGGTGTTTTCACAAAGCAAAAGGTCAGATTCAACCAGAAAAGAGCTTAAAGAGTCAAGGCCTGCATACCTAACTCTTAGTGCCGGGGTAAATATTTCTTCTTTCAGAGACTTTGCAACTTCACCATTATATTATTCAGGTTTGCCTTTATACACTTCCATATCACATGTGGATATCGACGACAAGAGACAATCAGATATCGCTATTTCTTATGCTTTTGGACCTTACAATAATGATTTCAATCAACAATTATCAGTGAGTGAGGTTAAAACGTTCTCTATAAACTATCTAGAACTGTTTCAAGTGAATCAGCTTAGTACCACAAAACTGAACATCAAGGTTGGAGGGCTTTTCAGTACTACCGCCAATATTCGAAATAATGAACAGTTATTTAACAACAGCAAAGGGGTTGATGTCATTGCTACCTTATTTGGCTCTTTGAAAGGGACTCTGGATTTGAGTACCAGGGAAGAGACGCAGAAGAAGTTTCTATTCATCAACTATTTAGCCAAAAAGAGATCGAGGAACTTATCATTAACAGTGAACTTTGGATTGCTGAATAGTTCATATCGAAACGGATTTGCTTATACCAGTCAATCACCGGTTTTAAATGAGGACAGATTTTTTGATGGGTACCGTTTACGGATTTTTTCCGGATACAGGTTGAGCAGTGCTGTAGATTACACTGTTTTTCTACGCAACAAAAATGCTGTTCAAATTGCTTACCTCTGGGATGCATACAGGACAGGGGGTGGTCCTGATGAATTTGAAATGGTAGCCCATGTGCTGAAATTTTCATTGTTATACAGTCTAAAATGATCATCAGAGTATTCTTTCTTTTTCTTATCGTTCAGGTAGCTCTCCCTTCCTGTGAGACCATGCTCTTCGAGGAAGACCTGGCAAGCACAGATCCTTTCCATAATTTCGAATATTTATGGAATGAATGTGATGAGAAATACGCTTACTTTTCAGTAAAGAATGTGGACTGGGATCAGATTAAGGATGAATACTCTGAAAAACTATATTACGGCATGACCCAGGATTCTCTTTTCAATGTATTAGGTGGGATGTTGAAAGAGCTGAGAGATGATCATGCAAATCTCATTTCAAATTTCAATACTTCATTTTATGGAGTAGAGTACCAGGCACCAGATAATTTTGACTGGCGGGTAATTGTAGACAATTACATAACCAGTGACTATTATTTGTCAGGCCCATTTGCGCACAATTTCATAGGAAATGGGGAAATTGGGTACATTCGATTTTCTTCATTTAGAGATCCGGTTGATCATGAGAATCTGAATTATATGCTTGATCGATATAAAGACACGCGAGGTCTCATTCTTGACCTGAGAGAAAATGGAGGTGGTGCAATTGAGAATGTATTTAAAATACTAAGCAGATTCACTGATACCAAAGAGCTCGTAAATTATTCTGTCATTAAATCTGGTCCTGGACATGAAGAGTTCACCGAGCCCGCACCGGTCTTTATTGGACCCTATGAAGGAATAAGGTTTACTAAAAAGGTAATGGTACTCACAGATAGAGGCACCTATAGTTCTGGTTCATTGCTGGCATTGGCTACCAAAGCCTTACCAAATGTATTGCTTGTCGGTGATACAACCGGCGGGGGACTTGGGATGCCAAACGGAGGACAGTTACCAAATGGTTGGAGGTATCGGTTTTCGATCACCCGCGCCCTAAACCTGGACAAAAGTCCTGACTTTGAGAATGGAGTACCCCCGGATATTGCAATACGATTTGACTGGGGTGATCTGCGAAAGGATGAGATCCTGGAAAGGGCTATTGAGGAGCTACGATAATAGATTCTGAGGGCAGCTAACCTAGTATCTGCTGCATGTATTACTGATGCTTTCAAGTTTTGAGATCGCCCCCTGCATTTCTAAAAATTAATTCATAAAATCCATTTCCTCGGCAATCGTTTCATAGCGTAAAGCCATCTCAACCACGATATCAGTACTGTCGGAAGCCAGGTTGACCAGTTCAGCTGGGTCCTCCTGCATGTTGTACAGCTGCCATTCTTCGCCGTTCATCCGTACGATTTTATAGTCGCCGGACCTGAACATACGGAAACGATCCAGCCCTGAGATAAAATATTCCGGTTCCTCTCGCTGCTCACCTTTAAATATCGGAAGCAATGATTTTCCATGCAGGGGGAGGGTAGGGTAGCCCTCAATTGATTCAGGGTATGAAGTACCTGTCACATCCAGAAAGGTAGGTGCAAGGTCCACGATATGGCCCGGCTGATCCGTGATGGTATTGGGTTCGATCGTACCTGGCCAGTAGGCAATAAATGGTGTATGGCTGCCTCCCTCAAAACCGGCCTGTTTGTATTGCCGGAAGGGTGTATTACCCAGGTTGGCCCAGGTAGACCTAAGGCTCCAATAAGAGTCGGCGGGTCCGGGCTGCACATCCTCGATCTTGTTGGCATAAAAAGGACACGAGCCATTATCGACCAGGAACATGATCAGGGTGTTTTCGAGTTCGCCATCAGCTTTCAGCCGATCGATCACCCGGCCGATGTTCTGATCCATCCGGTCGATCATCGCTGCAAAAACCGCCATTTCCAGATCCAAAGAATCCTTTTGGGCATCTGAAAGGGTGTCCCAGGCATAATAATCTGTGTATGCCGGTTTTAGCGGCCCACGGAATTTGTTGAGATTACCTTCCGCCGGACTAAGTTTTGTGTTTTCAGGAAGGACCTCAAGGCTTTTCATTCTTTCATACCTTTCAGATCTCAGCACGTCCCAGCCCTTCATGTATTTGCCCCGGTATTTAGCAATGTCTTCCGGTCTGGCCTGCAGCGGGTAATGCGCGGCATGATAGGGGAGATACAAAAAGAAAGGTTGATCCGGATCTTCAGCCATGTCCAGCCATTTCAGGGCATAGTCCGTGATGAAATCCGTCTTGTACATCGGCTTTTTCTCATGTTCGATCTCGCTGGCGGGAATTTCCTTTCCCTCCAGGTAGAATGGTCGCTCAAACTCACCGGAGGGAGGGAGAAAATATTCCGTGGTAGCCCAGAAATAAAAGGAATGTTCGAAGACATTTTCTGCCGCACAATAATCGGGCACCCACTTATCAAAGTGTTCCTTTCCGCTCATCACGGTATAATATCCGGCCTGTTTGGTGAGGTGACCCAGGTGAACTGCTCCGTTTCCGCCGCCGTACAACCCGGTCAGCATAGAAGAACGTGTGGGGTTGCATTTGGCCATGTTGTAAAAGGTCTGGAAGCGAAGACCATTCTGAGCCAGAAAGTCCAGGTTGGGGGTTTCTATTTCGCTCCCATAAGGGCCAATGTCCGAAAAACCGATGTCATCAGCGATGATGAGAACGATATTTGGTTTTTCAACCTTTTCTTCAGATGCACATCCAATGATGAGCAAAAATCCAGTAAGTATGATGAGTGTTCGCATATAAAACGGTTTCTCAGGTAAACTTAGTCGGATTATCCTGAACATACCAGTGTTCGCCGGCGACGTGCTGTGTTCTGCGATACCATTGGTCTTCTGCTGAGATCTGCTGCAGAGGTTGTTTGTCAACATTACTCACCCCAGTGGCCTCATGGTCATAATTAAATTCATCGAAATAGATGCCATAAGATTTATTGTGCCCGTCGTTTGCACTCCAGGTGCCCAGGGTCACCACCAGGCGATCCGGTTTTAGATCAGAGTATTTGATGTCTTCTGAATGTTTGTTAAAATCCGCTGCAATATTCAGGGAAACTTCATGCCACCCCCTGTATTCATTCACCAGATTGAGGACGATCCTCGGATCGGCATTGTAACCATCGGTATGGTACCAGGCTTTGCCCAGACAGTACATGATGTTGAGCTGCTTCGTGGATCCGGAATACCCTTCAATCAATACATACGCGCCACAGAGTGAATCCAGGTTCGATTTTCCCCGGTCCACCTGATACTTAAAGGTGATTTGCGGGGTATCATTGGGGAAAACAGAAAGCGCCTGATAAACCCGGTTGAGATTCTGTGGCCAGCGATCCTGGCCAGGCTTGTTGTAGCCTCTGATCCTCGTAAACAAATACAATGCATGTTCTCGGGAATCCGGAATGCCAACAACATCTGCAATGTTACTGGGATTTTCATCTTCCAGGTAGACCCATCGTTTTCCCCAGCCCTCCATGTCATTTTCAAAGCTTCCATTTACAAATTGAGAATTAGCAGGCAGCTCCCACTTTTCTCCCAGCTCCAGGGAGTAGGTCTTCTGATCCAGCTTCGGAAAAGCCTTCGGATACAGGTACTCTTCCAATGTCACGGACTTGAAGGTAATGTCAGCTTCTTTTCCCTTTATTTCAACAATGGAGATACCCTGACTGGGACCTCCGTTATAATCTTCCTCACCAAAAGCACGTGGTCTGTATCCTGCAGCTGGCAGGTTGATGAATTTAATCCCATCGATCTCAACAGCTGTCTTGAAGGAGGATTTGATGGGGATGTGCACGTGGCCGCTGAGTACATATTTTACATTGCCAAATTTCCTCAGGACACGAAGGATTTCTTTTTTGGTGCCTACATCTTCTGTGTAGCTGATCATGGGATTGATACCAATCGGATGTATGGGCACGTGCTGGAAGAACATGGTTGGCCTGTCCTTGTGTTTTTCAAGGTCTCTTTCCAGCCAGTCAAAATAATGGGGATGAGTTTCAAAAAAGTGAGATCTCAGCGGGTCCGGCCAGGCCACGAAATGCCACTGACCCAGGTTGAATGAATAGAGCAGTTTTTCCAGACCATTGATGGCTTTTTGCGCAGCAAAGTAATTGCTGAATCCATCCATATTATACCCGGGACCGAGAGCTACCCGGTAGGTGGTTTCATGATTCCCAATGGAATACAGCAGAGGACCATTGACTTTTTTAAGAAATTCATTCATTTGCACAAAGTCCTCTTTTTTACCCTGTCCGTCAGTCACATCGCCGATCACCATCGTAAACTTTGGATCGCAATTGAGTTTTGGGACCAGTGCGACACTCTCTTCCAGAAATGCATTGTGGACCCTCATCCTGGTCATCAAATTATCCTGATCAACAAAAGAATCACCTCCCTGAGGGTCGGCCATGGCTACAAAGTTGAAATCATCCGTGTCAACATCGATCCCTATCTGTCCGGGGTCGATCTCCCCGATTTCGTGGTAGAATAGCAGGTTAGCTGTCCAGGTGATTTCTCCCTCTTTTCCACTGACCTCGGGTTCTTCCAACAATTTTCCGGCTTCAAATTTTATCCCTGAACCGGCATTAATGATGGTATCAGCAGTGATCTCACTCAACCAAAGCGTGATCACATCCTGGTTGCCATTGTTTGGTAAGGCGAAGTAGGTGTCCCTGTTAGTATTGTACTTGTCGCTGCTTTCAAAATGTGTCACCCGGGTTCTGGCCAGTTTTCCTTTTCTTACCCGGATCCTTCCGGAAAGATGTTTATCAACTCTGCCATTCCCGGTAAGAGCGAGCCGGATGGCCACCAGACCTTCATCATTTTTTGCTTCTTCAAATGAAGCCGGATAGGGGTAATTGTATTCCGGCAGTGAAGCCTTAGACGAACCATGAGAAATTGCGGGCAGGATTGAAAATGCGGAAGTACCGACACCTACTTTTTTGATAAAATTTCTTCGTTGCATGTTTCAGGTATTATGTCCTCTCAAACATATTAAATCACCTCATCTATAGTGTCATACAGCATCCTGAAATGTAATTTTTTTCTCCTTTTAGTTATTTGTGAAGTAAAATATTTATATTGTCTACAACTAAATACCAGCTGATGAAAACCATCTTTTTTATTTGTAGCCTGCTCATGATGGCGGCCAATCCTCCCAATTACAAGCTCAGAAAAGGGATACTTTATAAAGACAAAGAAGAAATCGGTACCGTATCGGGCGAAGCGGGACTCACCAAATATGTGGACCTGTCATTCAAAGACCTTACCGGCCATGAGGTATTGACCATCAGGCAGGGATCTTTTAAACCTTCATATCCGAACCATCAAAACATTTTATGGAATGAGTTTAACTTCAAACAGTACAACATCAGGTTCCTGCTATCCTGTGAAATGGCCTACCTCAATGAGGAAAAGGTGATCAAACATGAGCTTGCGAACAGGGGGGTCGAGATCTTTTCCGATGGATTTAAGCTGGAAGAGGTCAGGGCTTTGCTGGAGCAAGACTACAGTGATCAGCTCATGGGAGATACCCTTCAATATAAAAAAGAAGTTGATTTCTACCAGTCAACACTCAACGGCGGTCTGGTAGAACGGGATTATTCCGCAGGCATATCCTTTAAACCCATTCCACAGATGAATCAAATGTACTGGATCAACCAGGGCGCTAATCTGAAATCCGAACCCTATGAGATCGGCCGGCTGGCCATCATCAACACCTCTACACCGATGGAGCGAAAAACGGAGATCCTCATCATGAAGAGATTGAAAGAACCGGTGATGCGAAATGGCGAAGCGACAGAATTCATAGAGGCCGGTTATATCCTGCTGGATGCCTTTCCTTCTTTATTTACCTACCAGGATGGCATTGATCACCGCGACATCAATTTCAACAGTCAGCAACCTGTAGAGCAGATCTATACGGAGGCGGTGAAGTACATGATGTTGAAAAAGTATTTGTGATATAACCAACACCGGGGAATGGGACAAGTAAGAATGTGAATTCATGGTGTAATTTCCGGCTGATTTACCTGGTAAATCCGGCTTTGCCCATTTTCATATTTATTGAATTCAATGAGAAGCTCCTTTAAGGAAGAAAATCCTCCCACTGGTTTACTCAAATCCTTGCGTCTGCTGGTATAATATAGCGTATGCTCAAAGATGAACGGACAGTAATCCATGTGCTCCGAATTGATTTCCGGCCCAAGATTTTCAGGATCATCCCATTCTCCTGTCTTATTTCTTGTGGAGAGATACAAATCGCCACTTCCAGATCCGCCTTCGCGATTATATCCGGTAAATATCATGAATGATTCGTCCGGTGATACATACGCATTGAATTCATATCCAGCAGTGTTGATGGAGGGTCCGACCGATCCCGGGTCCAGGTATTTTTCACCATCCCATATACAAACAACAATATCATCACTACCTTCCTGCCCTCTGGCATCGGTAGTAAAGTATAAATTATTGCTGGCAGTCAGGACAGGATAAAACTCATTAAAGCTGGAGTTCACTGGTTCACCCATGTTGACCGGGTTCGACCAGGGGTCATCTTTCGAAGACCGGCTTACATACCAGATATCAAAGTCCCCCGCATCCCCACTTCCACTGGGTCTGTCTGAGGCAAAATAGAGGGTGAGCCCGTCCGGAGTTATGAAAGGTTCGAGATCTTTGTGCTGTCCGGAAAAGGATGCGATCTCCGGCTTTGACCATTTTTTACCTCTCTTACTCATTTTAAGGATCACGGACACGTCTCCCAGAGGGCTTTGCGCACTGAAGTAGGCTTCTTCGCCATCGGTAGTGAAATCCCGAAGGTTTGGAAATTGACGCAGGTGTTTCTCACTTAAGGGTACGGGGGCGTTTGATTGAGCCATTGCCGTCAATACCAAACAGCAAAACCATAGACTATAGATACATCTCATACCACCAAAACTATTAAATGCTCACTAATCCGCGGCCTGGTTCAGGAACCTGTCAAATGGATATAAAGCTTTGAATACGCCGGCACAATGCTGTAAAAAATTATCGGAGAGGATATCTTGATCCGAACAGCTATGCATGGCCAGGAAACTTTTGTGCTTTAACAATTCAATTTCAGGATGGTCTTGCGGATAATCCCTTGGCGATGTTTTCAGCTTTTCTCCTTCCATTTTGCCGAAATATTTTTTAAAATCAGGATCAGCAAGAATTTTTTTAAGTGAATCCGCATTATAGTTGATTTCCTGCCGGATCGCCTTCAACCATGTGCTTTCCGGTAAATATGCACCTCCTGCCAGCACGGAGGCTCCGGGTTCAAGTGAAATATAATATCCGGCTTTTGAATGAATTTCTGATTTGCTGGGTGCGGATGTGATATGTGCGCCCAGGTTGGTCTTATATGGAGATTTGTCATTTGAAAACCGGATGTCGCGGTTGATCCTGAAGATGGTGTCTTTGGCAGTGAAATGTCCAACCTCCCTGTCGAATTTGGCGATCTCCATGATCAGTGCATCAATGAATTCCATGAATTCCTTCCTGGCTTTTTCATAATCTTTCTTATGCGCATGGAACCAGTCGCGATCATTGTTTTGCTTTAGTTCTTTCAGGAATTGAAGGGTTGGTTGGGTGATTTTTGACATTTCAAATTTTATTTTTTCTTACTTGACTTTGCTTTAGGGTTAAAGGCCAGGCATTCGTAGACCCATAACTCGAGGTCTTCATCTTTGTCATATCCGTCCGGGTGGATAAATAAATACCCATTCATAGGGCGACCCCCGTGGATCATTTGTTCTACACCGGTATTTTTTACCAGCTTATCAACCTTCTCCGGGTCCACCCTGGCCATGATGCCTCCCTTGTAAGTTCCGAGACACATTTTATCATCCACCATGAAGCAATCGCCACCGAACATCTTCTTTTCAGTCCAGGTTGCTCCCTGGTCCTTCAGTGTCCTGCGAATTCGTTCCAACAAGTAAGGGTCCGTAGCCATTATTTGATCGTGCGGGTAAAAGTGAGTGCCATGTCAGTCAATGATTCCCAATAGCTCATTTCATGTTTATCTATCAGATACCACCCTTTCAATGGTGGCTTTGTTTTAAACGGGCTCAGTAATTGCGGCTTGGTGATGCCATGCTTTTTTGGATCAAAATTTAGGCCTAATCGAAATCCCATTTTGTCCCTGTAATAAAATGCAAAGACCCTGCCCTTGTACTTAAGTCCCGGAGAACTCATCATGTTGCCAGCTGCCACACCGGGAACGCTCAAATATTTTTCAACCAGTCCATCGAATTTGGCTAGAGGTGTGTCCATGATCCAATCAATATTACAAGATAACGAATGAGTACAAATAACGAAAAATTCTACCAAAATGAGTGCTTCAATTTTTCACACGGAAAAATGATCGTTCATCACATCCAAATACACTTTATGTAAATTCTGTATTGAGAAGCATACAAGTCAAAACACCAAATAATATTTGGTCGTATAAGATTGCGTTGCTAATCGAAGACAATTAGGTACAAATGACAATAATCCAAAAAATAACAGCTGCGATCATGGTGATGGCAGGTCTGACAGCATGTAATGATGATGAGAATATAAGCCAGCCAGTGGTTGCACAGTTCCAGGCAGACGCTTCTATTTCTGAAGGTACAGGGGCAACCATGTTTGCCCTTGTTTTTGACAAGGCCTCTACACAGGAGGGTTTTGCGGTAATCGAGGTTTCTTCCGGTTTCGAAGGAGCTTATTATTTAGATCACGAGGTGATCGATGGTTTGATCACCCTGGAGATCGCCGAAGATGACACTGCAGCTTTTGTGGTGGTAACACCGATAAACAATCAGACATTGGACGGAAATAAGACGTTGTCGTTTGTTTTAACGGATCTTAGTGATGGCTTTTTGCCAGGAGAGAAATCAGAGATTGAGATCACCATTGTGGATGACGAGGCCCCCGCGGAGATCAATTTTGCCGAAGAGGCTGTTGAAGTGAGGGAAAATGCATCCCAGGCGAGGCAGATCATCATCCACTTTGTCTCACCGGCTCCGGCAGCCGGGAAGATCTCCTTACAATTCGATCAGTCGATTGAAAACATTCTTTCTACGGACCTGACACTTGTAGATGGCGAGGCTGAGATCGATGTTGCTTTTGGAGCAACACAGGTTACATTTTTTGTGGGCGGAATAAACAATGGTCTGCTGAACGGTCATAAGACTTTGGGATTGACGATTTCCCATGTGGAAGGTGCCCTGCAATTAGGAGAGTCGAAAACTATGAGCTTGACGGTGCTGGACGATGAGCTTATCGGCAAGCCTAAATCGTATGAGACATCTGGTGGTGGTTGGTATTACTCCAAAATGTTCGAATATGATGAACTGGGAAGGATCAGCAAAATCCACTGGGAGCAAAGAACCCCTGGCACTTTAGGAGGCACCTACATCCTTAACTACAATGAAGAGGGTAAATTGAGCAGGATCGACAATGGTCAGGAGGATTATGACATCTTCACTTATGAGAATGGTAGAATTGTAAGATCAGAAAACTTCCAGTTCGGAGTAATGAAGTCATACAGGCTTTATGATTATGATGATAATGGAAACATTGGAGCAATGACCATTTACCATTTGCAACCTAATGGTGAATACAAGCAGGGAGCTCTATTTGTTTATCTGAATTATTTGGATGGAAATATTTACAAGAGGCTTTCATATTCGGTTTCAGTAGTTGAAGGTCAGGAAGAATATCATCTGATATCTTCTGAAACTTTTGGTAATTATCATGAAAGAGCAAATCCTTTTCCTGCTTTTGAGGTAATCCCTACCGTAATTTCTCAAAGCAAACTTCCTGGTTCATATAATTTTGACAATGGGGAAAACCTTCTCAGATATAATTTCTCTTATGTCTTTAACGAAGAAGGACTCCCAGTGACCAGAAGCGTGACAGGTGCCGGAAACGAATTTACGACTTATAGTTACTACTGATCATTTGGCGACTGCATTCTCTAAGCCCGTGGTCTGAGATCGCGGGCTTCATTTTTTGAGCTTCAGTTGATAGAGATCTTTCCTCTTGTCCTTTAGATTCCTCACACTTCCAAACTCATTTAGTTCTCTCAGCAGGTCGATATCGACATCCGCAATGAGCATCATTTCCGTATTGGGTGTGGCTTCAGCTTTGATCCCATTGGAGGGAAACGCAAAATCACAGGGTGTAAATACCATGGACTGTGCGAACTGGATATCCATATTATGAACATTAGGAAGGTTGCCAACACTGCCAGCAATGGCCACGTAGCATTCGTTTTCTATGGCTCTGGCCTGGGCGCAAAGTTTCACCCTGGAGTAACCATTTTGGGTATCTGTAAGAAACGGAACAAACAACAGATCCATCCCCTGATCGGAGAGGATCCGGCTCACTTCGGGAAACTCCACGTCATAGCAGATCAGGATACCGATCTTGCCACAATCCGTATCAAACACCTTGATCTGGTTTCCACCTTCCATACCCCACACTTTGACTTCATCAGGTGTGCAATGGATTTTTTCATATCGATCTACCGTACCATCCCGTCGACAGAGGTACCCTGCATTATAGAGCCTGTTGTCGATCACTTCTGGCATACTTCCGGAAATGATGTTGATGTTGTAGGAGATGGCCAGCTCCGACAATTTCTGAGTAATGATCTCTGAAAATTTGGCCAGCTCACGGATTGCCTCTGGTTCGGAGAGATGGTTGTTTTCCGCCATCAAGGGAGCCATAAAGAATTCCGGGAACAAGGCAAAATCCGAGCGATATCTTGAGATGGTATCAACAAAATATTCCACCTGCTGCATCAGGTCATTCAGGTCTTTGTAGGGGCGCATTTGCCACTGGATCAGTCCAAGGCGCACCACCGTTTTAGTTGTGACAGCCTTCCGTTCCTCCTTCTCATGGTAAATATTGAACCACTCAAGCAGCACGGCGTAGTCCTTGCTTGCGTCATCCCCTTCCAGATAATTTTTCAGAATGATGGTAGGATGAAAATCATTGGCCATCTGAAAGTCCAGGACCGGATCCTGTATTTCCTTATGCCTCACTTTCTCTATGTACTGCTTCGGGGTCAGCTCTTTGGCATACTTGTGATAGTTGGGGATACGTCCACCGAATGCAACCCCCTTGAGGTTGAGGTTTTCACATAATTCCTTTCTGTAGTCGTAAAGTCTTCGACCCAGGCGCAAACCCCGGAATTCAGGCAAGATGAAAATATCAATCCCATACAGCATGTCGCCGTTGGGATTGTGTGTGGTGAATTTATAGTTACCTGTAACCTGTAAATAGGTGTGCTGACGGTTGAATTTGTCATAGTCCACGATGATCGCCAGAGCGCACCCAACAATTTTGTCATTGACTTTTACGGCTACCTGTCCCTCGGGAAACTTTTTGATGAGCCGTTTGATCTCGTGCTCTTCCCAGTGCGGGTCATCCATGTTAGGATAAGCGATGATCATCGCTTCCTTCAGGTCATGATAATCCTCTACGGTGAGAAAGTCCAGCGTTACATTTTCAATCTCTATCATATCCCACAAAATTCTTTATAAAAAAGCTGTAAACCAATTTCGGACTTGTCATTGAGCCGGATCGGACTACTTATTCCTGGTAAATCTGGCGGAACCATAACCAAAGATGATCCCAACTGCAAGTCCCAATGCGAGCCAGGTGGGTACATCGTCCATCGCCACACCAACAGCAGCGCCAATAGCCACCCCAAGGACTATTCCCAATCCTAACCTGGACTTCTTTTTCAAAAGGATTTATTTAAAATACAGTACTGCACAAACCACAATCGCTATTCCGGTGATCAGTGCCAATGATCCGATCATAGATGTACTTTTTAGCTGACTGGCATCCCCTTTTCTTGCTTTCCTGGCTTTTGAACTCACGATCCCAATCAGGGCGCCAAGTACAAGAAACAAGACCAGTTTGGTAATGAGGATGGGCGAAGAGCCCAATATTGACCAGTAAGGCGTCATCAGATATCCCCCGGAGATAAATGAAAGTAATAATCCGATATTTCCCATGGTGCCAATGGAATAAGCATTCATCATGAAGTTATTCTTTTCATCAGCGCCCAGTTTGGAAGCAGTTCTGCCTAAAAAGAAGTAGGCAAAAGCAGTGCCCAGTGCCATTGCAAGACCAAGGAAATGAAGGATGAGCATGATTTCTCTCATAGCATTTTTTTTTGGCTAATATAACAGTTTGCCTGTTCTTTTGTTCCTTTACTACTCCGTCACAGGCTCAAAATCACCATAATACCACTCAGGGAACGAACCTTCCTGAGCTCTCTGAGGATGCCGGTTGAAATACTGGCGTCCCCTATCAGGAAGGATGGGAACTTTAAGACCATTGGTGCTTTCCAGTTGGTGGAAAAGCTGCTCCTTCATCGAGGCAGCCACCCCACTCATGTTTGGGTCCCGGATGAGGTTATTCCGTTCAAGAGGATCATTTTGGATGTCATACAGTTCGTCTGTATCCCAGATGCCATGGTAACGAATGAATTTGTAGCGGTCGTCTCGAAGGGCGAAGACTGTGGGTGTCTGCGGGTAGTTCCACTCCCAGTAATACTCATAAAGCAGAGACTCCCTTCCGCGACCACCACCAGAGACCACCTGATCCCAGAAACTTACTCCATCAAAGTCACCCTGCCCTATACCGGCTGCGTCTAACAGGGTAGGTGCAATATCAATATTGGCTACAATCGGATCAAATCTGGTATTGGGTTTGATCTTTCCGGGATATTTCATCAGGAGAGGTACCCTGATCGATGCTTCGTAGGCCGTTCGCTTATCGATCAGTCCGTGGTCGCCGAATTGAAAGCCATTGTCTCCCATGTAAACCAGCAGGGTGTTAGAAACGAGGTCGCTTTCCTCCAGATAGTCCATGACCCGGCCCACATTGTCATCCACAGCAATGAGGGCTTCGCAATATCTTTTATAATAGGCTTCCACATCGAAAGTATCCAGATTGTATCCGAAGTCTACTCCATGGCGACTGTTGCGCTGATCGATGAGCCAGCGGGGTTTGTCTTCGTAGTTTTCAGGTGTATTGGCAAAAGTGGAAGGAGGCGACCACTCCACATCGGCATAGGTGCCACGGTCTTCGTCCCTTGGAACAAAATCAGAGTGGACGGCTTTATGACTGATGTAAAGAAAGAACGGCTGCTCCTTTTGCTTCCGGTTTTCCATCCAGTCGAGGGCGTAATCCGTAAGTTCATCAGTGATGTATCCTTTTTGAGGTACTCTTTCTTCCCCGTTGATATTGAATCCATCATACCGGGTCTGAGGTACCACGCGTGAGGTGCCATGTCCATCGGGATAGTAGGTACCCTGCCCGCGAAAAGCCACCCAGTGGTCAAAACCGCGTTGTGGTTCATCCACATCCCCCATATGCCATTTCCCGATGAAGGCGGTTTCGTATCCAGCCAGCTGCAAATACTGGGGAAAAAAGACCAATGAGCTATCGACAGGATGATAATTGTCAACGACCCCATGGTTGTGGGCATACAAACCCGTGAGGATCGAAGCCCTGCTGGGAGAGCAAAGAGAAGTGGTAACAAATGCATTTTCAAAGAGGGATCCTTCCCGTGCAAGCCGATCGAGGTTGGGTGTCTTTAAGAAAGGATGATCCATGACGCCAAGTGCGTCCCACCGGTGGTCATCGGTCAGGATGAAAATAATGTTCGGAGGTTCTTCGACTGTTTTCGGTTGCTTACATGCAACACAACTAATGACTAGTAATAAGATTGATCCGACTTTAGAAAACATAGAAGTAATTCATTAACATAATAACTGACAACTCAACAACTCCATAACCATTAATTCACCTCAACACCACCGGCCCTTCCAAACCCTCACCTTTGCTAGTAAAATTTGTAGTCCACCTTGCAGCAACCGGATTATCCTTCAGGCTCTTTGCATAATTGGCGAGCGTAGTGACCAGCTTAATCCTGATCCTATTTTCTTCCCCGACTTTTAGCAGTCCGCTCACATCATAGCGGTGCTGCCCATACCATCTGGTTCCCAGCGGCTTCCCATTGATGGTCACCTCTGTCACTCCCCGGTTTACATTTCCCAGGGTGATATAATCGTAGGTTTCCTCAGGCACAAAAGTATTTTCATAAAGCACCTCTCCAGCGAAAGTCCTCATTGCTTCGTCCTCACTTTCCGAGAGATCAGCCAAAGACATGGTTGCTGAAAATGATTCTCCAAAAGCAGGTACAAAGGTCACCTTCCATTCACCCGAGATGGTTTGCGGTGTGGCGATAGGTTGTTTCGAACCTTCCTCAAAGTCCGGTTCCCCGGCTTCATCGGAGCATACCAGTAAGATGGATTCTAGCGGATTGAGCGCCAGATACAGTTGTCCTGGTACTTTGGTTGGATAAATCATCCGTTCTCCGGTTTCCGGATCCCAGATCCGTATGGTTTTGTCTTTGAATGGAAAACTGACCAGTGATGAAGAGGCAAATTCGCGGTGCGTATTGGTAAAGAAGTAGATCTCTTTCCCATCAACCGTCTGATGGATCTGATACACGTCCGGATCAGGATTCGCAACCTCTATGTCTCTGGGGAGATCACGCTCCATCCATAATTTCCTGGTCCATGCTGATAATTCAGTTTCGTCTTTTGGCGGATCCTGGAATGATACCTGATCGGGAAAATCGGTAAGCAGACCATTGACGGTATTTGCAATGTCATTATCTCTTCCTGCATCCTTCATGGAGGCTGTCATGGATGGTTTTGATCCGATAAAAATGATCTTTCCACCATTCTCAGCATAGTCTTTCAACGCCATTGCGGTTTCAGGATGCATGGACTCAACCCCTACGATGAATAAAGTCTCATAGCTCATGGGTCCAAAACTTAATTTTCCATCAGCTTTGGTGCTTTCACGAACGATCCGCTCATTGACATACTCGCATGAGCTGCCCAGCTGACTGATGGGTTCCCACAGGCGATAGAGATACCAGGGAGTCATGTGAAATGGTGCTCTTACCAGTCCCACATCACTCCAGATGTCCGTCTGTGGTCCGAGAATTGCTACTTTTTTGACAGGTTGAGAGTTTTGAAAAACATAGGAGAGACGGGCATTGTAATCAGCCCAGTGTTTGAAGTAGGGCCACCATGTGTTTTGATCGCTGTAGTACGCCCCGAACCGGACCCATCCGGGAAAACCTGCTTCGGGTGGAGAATAATTGTACCCATGCAACACTGCGTGATTCATCCCGGTGATAAAATTCATGTCATCAGCCTGCTTCATATCTTCCAGTGTAAGCTGAAAGACCCCTCGGGTATTTGTCATCGCTTCATTACTGATGATTTTCCGGCCTTTGAGGTGTCCGCCTGCCGCGGCATACATGTTCCAGATCATGTAGCCATGTCCCTGGTTCCAGACCCAGGCTGGCGTATCCAGGGGAGCGGAAAAGATCCATTGATTGCTTTCGGGAATGTCCGGGATCATGTTGCCTTCCAGCAGTCCCATCAGAAAGGGGACGCCATAAGCCTGGTAGCGGGAAAGCATCCCATTTTCATTGCTGAAGTCCTTAAAAGTCTGTGTAAAATTCCTGAGAAAGGTGTCCACGAGAAATTCGTTGTAATCATACCTGACCCTTCGAATGTTTGCGTTCATTTCGTCAGAGTATTCGCTTGGCTCGTAGCCTACCCGGGAGTCATAATGAATGAATGGGTAGTAGGGTTGGAGGTCATAGCCATATTTGGCCTGGAAAAGAGAATCAAAATTGTCTGACCAGTTGGCTCCTGCCAGCTCAATGCTGTCACAAAAAAGGGCCCGGATGATCTCACTGAGCTTTACCCCGGTATCCTCTTCAATTTTTTTGAGCCGTGACATATATTGTCGCAGCACATCACCATCGTAGTGATCGAGTACCGGGCCTTTGGCGCCAGGGGAACCAAACATTACATCGCGGTGACCGACTTCTTTCAATCCGTAGATGAGCTCGTAATCGCCAGGAGGAATTTCGGCAGTGATCACACCCTCGCTGATGGCCAGCTTCCGGGTTTCCGTGACTTTGTCGGCATTGATGGGAACGAGATAAGCAAAAAACAGGCTCACTTCGATTGGATTTTCATCATATCGCCTCGGATGATCTATCAGGTAATGTGATTCAAGGCTTTCCAGCGATTCGCGAATGGTGCCAGGGCCAGAGATCATCTTTTTACTACTTACAACCCGTTGAAGCATCTGATATTCGGTGAGGAACTCGCCACCAAAAGGCCAGCCGGAGCCCACGATAAGATCTGTGATCATATCTCTTGCTTTTGCTTCCTGGCCCGCAAGAACCAGCAACTCATTCCATTCCTCACTGAGCCACTCCAGGGATTTGATGTCTGTTTCCGGAGCTTCTTCAGGGATAGCAATGGGATTGATCTCCACACCACCGATCCCTGCTTTATGCATTACATCAAGCTCCCGCCTGATCTCTTCAGCGGTGATCTTGTTCCCATTCCACCACCACCTGACGAAAGGCCTGGCTTCTGCCGGAGGATTTTTAAAACCTTCGAAAAGGGGATCCTTCTCTGCAGGAGGGTTACAGGAAGCGATTGCCAGGATGATTAGAATGGAAAAGATCTTTTTCATTTCAGGTAAGATTGCTCTTACCCAAATTTATGAAAATGAAGGATTAATGATCATTTCTTTCATGTTTTGATGGAATTGACCCATCGCCTTTTCATGGAAATAAGGATAAAGCAGCCTGTCCCTGATAAATGATGTGCCTTTGTAAAGCGTTTTATGCTCGATTTGTGTTTTATCAGGACCTGCTTCCGTCATCCTGATCCATTGGGAGCCGGCCGTTTTACCTGTGTTCAGATAGCAAAGTTTGATCGTCTTTTCTTTCTGGTTGACCTCATCCACTTCATGAGCTACAGCGATTTGCAGACCTTTGATAATATTTAAATTGATCAGAAAAACCTGACCCTTGTTGAGCCCGGGATAGCTTTCAGAATCATCATATATGTAACGATCTTCCTGTCTGAAATAGACAAAACCAAATTTGATCATCCGGGTATTCCATGCGAGCTTTGGATGAATGGTGGTATAAGCTCCCCATACTTTTTCTATCGGGGCTTCGATGGTGAATGAAGACCTGTGTTTATTGTACTCATGTTCATTGCCATTGTAGCAAACCGGGATCAGCTGTGACGGGCCCTGGATATTCGCTTCGCTAAATAGCTTTGGAATACTGGCATAAGGGACTCTGGAAAAATCCGGATGATTCACAGAGTTGACTTACTACAGCTCTGAAAAATCAAAAGTATCCAGAAATTTTGTGGTGAATTTTCCGGATTTAAAGGTCTCATTATCCATCAGCTTGAGGTGGAATGGAATTGTCGTCTTTAAACCCTCAATCACCATCTCCGACAATGCACGCTTCATTCTGACGATCACCTCTTCCCTGGATTGGGCCGATACAATCAGCTTACCAATCATGCTGTCGTAATGCGGTGGGATCACATAGCCGGCATACACGTGGCTGTCGAGCCTCACACCATGGCCGCCCGGCATGTGAAGGTTGGTGATCCTGCCTGGAGAGGGTCTGAAGCCGTTTTTGGGATCTTCAGCGTTGATCCTGCATTCCATAGAGTATAGCTGAGGATAGTAATTCCTTCCTGAGATCTCCACACCCGCGGCTACCTTGATCTGTTCCTTGATCAGGTCATAATCTGTTACCTCTTCTGTGATGGGATGCTCCACCTGAATACGGGTATTCATCTCCATGAAAAAGAAGTCGCCATGTTTGTCTACAAGGAATTCTATGGTTCCTGCACCTTCATATCCGATGGCCTCCGCACCTTTGATCGCCGCCTGACCCATCTTTTCTCTCAGCTCCTGAGAAACAATTGGAGAAGGTGTTTCCTCCACCAGTTTTTGATGTCTTCTCTGTATGGAACAATCTCTTTCTGACAGGTGGCAGGCACGTCCTTTGCTATCTCCGATCACCTGGATCTCGATGTGACGGGGTTCCTCCACAAATTTTTCCAGGTAGAGGCCATCGTTGCCAAATGCCGCAGCGGCTTCCTGTCGTGCATCATCCCATGCCTTTTTAAATTGACTGGGCTCATGGACCAGTCGCATCCCTTTTCCACCACCGCCGGCAGTGGCTTTCAGGATCACGGGATATCCGACTTCTTTGGCAAGACCCAATCCATGGTCAATATCTTTAAGAAGGCCATCCGAACCGGGGATCGTCGGGACCCCGGCCTTCTTCATTGTATCCTTGGCTGTGGCCTTGTCGCCCATAGCGTTGATCATATCAGGACTCGCCCCGATAAACTTGATTCCATACTCATCACACACCCTCGAAAATTCCGCGTTTTCGGACAGAAAGCCGTAGCCCGGATGTATTGCATCTGCATTGGTAATTTCGGCTGCAGAAATGAGCTGAGGGATCTTAAGATAGGAGAGCTTGCTTTGAGGGGGGCCGATACACACGGCTTCGTCTGCAAACCGTACATGAAGACTGTCTCTATCGGCTGTGGAATAGACGGCTACAGTTTTGATGCCCATTTCTTTACAGGTCCTGATGACCCTCAGGGCAATTTCTCCTCTGTTTGCTATCAATATTTTGTTAAACACCAGACTAAAAATTTAGGATGGATCGACTAAGAAAAGCGGTTGATCATATTCTACAGGTTCCGCATCATCAACCAGGATCTTTACAATTTTTCCTGATACCTCTGACTCAACCTCATTGAATAGCTTCATAGCTTCAATGATACATACGGTATCTCCTGATTTTACTAAATCACCCACCTTCACAAATGGAGCGGTTTCCGGGTTAGGAGACTTGTAAAAAGTACCGATCATGGGAGATTTAATGGCCACCAGGTTAGCTTCAGATGAATCATCTGTTTCAGTTGATCTTTTCGGGGCCTCCTGCACTGAAGGGGATGACGGGGGAGGTGTCGGTGCAGCAGGTGCCTGTGGGGCGGGTACCATTCCGGTTGTCACTACACTTTGAGATCTTTTAACTTTGATCTTCACCTCCGAGGTTTCAATATTTACCTCTTCGAGACCAGATTCCGAGATATAATCAATGAGTTCCTTAATTTCCTTTGGTTTCATGTGTTTTCTAAATATTTAATAAGATCGCTGGCTTTCGAATAGCAGGATTCAGACCTCTTAAAATTAAGCAAAATTATTTTACTCGCTCTACATAGGATCCGGTAGTGGTATCCACCTTGATCATTTCATCCTGATTGATGAATAAAGGCACCTGTACCTTAGCGCCGGTTTCAACTTCAGCTGGTTTCAGCGTATTGGTGGCGGTGTCCCCCTTGAGGCCAGGCTCGGTGTAGGTTACTTGCAGTACTACGTGCTGTGGCAACTCACAACCCAGGACCCGTTCCTGCTCTGCATGAAACAGGATCTCCACCTCCTGTCCGTCTTTGAGAAACTGAGGTGCATTGATCAAATTCTCGTCGACCGGTATTTGTTCAAAAGTGTTACTGTCCATGAAGTGATACCCCAGGTCATCCTTGTAGAGGAATTGATAATTTCTTCTCTCCACGCGGGCTGTATTCACTTTATGACCAGCAGAAAAAGTATTATCAATCACTTTTCCGGTAGTGAGACTTTTGAGTTTCGTTCTTACAAAGGCAGGCCCTTTGCCCGGTTTCACATGTTGGAATTCTGTAATGGCATAAAGGTCGTTGTTGTACTCAATGACCAGTCCATTTCTAAAATCAGCAGTTGTTGCCATAGGATGTTGCGATTAATTATTTTGGATCATACGCCCATTTCACCCAGGATGCTCCCCAGGTAAATCCTCCACCGAAAGCAGCAAGGACAAGATTATCTCCTTTTTTGAGCTGGGATTCATAATCCCACAAACATAAGGGCAAAGTTCCGGCTGTAGTATTTCCATATCTTTCGATATTATTCATCACCTTGTCGCTGCCAATTCCCATTCTGTTTGCCGTGGCATCAATGATCCTCTTGTTTGCCTGATGGGGGACCAAAAACCGGATATCATCTGCTGTGAGATGATTCCTTTCCATGATCTTTGCCGCTACATCCGCCATGTTCGTCACAGCAAATTTGAAAACCGTAGATCCTTCCTGGTAAGCGTAGTGCTCGCGTTTGGTGACTGTTTCAATGGTGGCAGGTTTTGCGCTCCCACCAGCCTTCATATGCAGATAGGGTGCTCCAGAGCCGTCTGACTTCAGGATGGAATCCATGACCCCGACTTCCTCCTCGGTAGGTTCCAGCAACACGGCACCACCTCCGTCACCAAAAATGATACAGGTGGTGCGGTCCGTGTAGTCAATGATGGCGGACATTTTGTCTGCGCCGATCACGATGACCTTCTTATAGACACCGCTTTCTATGTACCTGGCTCCGGTGTCGAGACCAAAAAGGAACCCCGAACAGGCAGCTCCCAGGTCGTAGCCGAATGCATTTTTTGCACCTACTTTATCCGCAACAATATTTGCTGTGGCAGGGAAAGGCATGTCGGGAGTGACTGTGGCACAGATGATCAGGTCAATGTCCTCCGGATTGGTGTTGGTCTTTTCCAGTAAACCTTTTACGGAGTGTATCCCGATCACTGAGGTTCCCTGGTTTTCCCCTTTCAGGATCCTGCGTTCCTTGATCCCGGTGCGGGAGGTGATCCATTCGTCGGAGGTTTCGACCATGGTCTCGAGTTCCTGATTGGTAAGAACGTAGTCAGGAACGTATCCGTGTACTCCAGTGATTGCAGCTCTGATCATAAAGGAAAGTTAAGGCCTTAGGCCAGAACTTCTTTTTCCATTACCACTTTCCCTTTGTAATAGAGCTTGCCCTCATGCCAGAATGCACGATGGGGCAGGTGTGCTTCGCCAGTGGTCTGACAGATCACATAGTTTCTTGGGGTGGCCTTGTAGTGTGTCCTTCTTTTATCCCTTCTGGTTTTCGATTGTTTACGTTTAGGATGAGCCATGGTATAACCTTCTTAAGTTTATTTATCTTTTAATTTTTTCAGTGCCTCCCATCTGGGGTCGACAACCTCTTCTGTTTTTTCTTCTTCTTTTGTTGAATAGATCATGTCCGGTGAATCCTGACCTTCATACTTTGGATGAAGCTTTTTCATGGGTACTGCCAGACTGATAAATTCATAGATCAGACCATCAACAAAAATGCTTGGCGTATCCTTTCTGATGATAGTATACTCTTCATGACTGTCATCGTCTTCCTCACCAAACTTCACGATCAGATCTTCCTTTGTGGCGATCGGGTAATCGTATTTCTCCAGGCTGCGGTCACAGGTAAGCTCTACCTTCACATCGATCGAAAAGTGAAGTGTCATCATCGTTTCCGATTTCTGCAGTAAGACCTTACAGGTGCCCTTTCCTTTTGAAAGTACGCTATGCTCCATCATGGAAACCAGTGCATCATCGATCTCAAATTCAAACTCGTGAAGCTGATCGCTCAGGTTATAAATATCAATCTGGTATGCACGTCTTCCACTGGTCAGCATGGCTTACCTCCGCTCAAAGAGCCGCAAAGTTAGGGAATAAGATGGGATAAAAAAAGTGGTTTATGTTGTTTGATTTCGCGAAAGTCATGGCAAAGAGTCCCAGTATAGCCATGACTAATTTGGTCCAAAATTTTGAAGCTCTAACAGGATCTTAAATTTTCATGAAATTGAAAACAAAATTAAAAACAGAAACGTTGTTTTTGAAATTGATTAATTGCATGTGTATATTGCCCTTTACACATCATAATATGGTACCTGAAAATCTCTACCATATCTATAATAGGGGCAATAACCGGGGCAAAATTTTTTTTCAGCTCAGGAACTATGTGTACTTTCTTGATAAGGTAAAAAAGCATTTTCTTCCTCATGTGGATATTTTGGCCTATTGCCTGATGCCGAATCATTTTCACTTTCTGGTTTACTCAAGGGAAAATATAATAGCAAAAGATTTTAGCAAAGATCTGAGAATAATGCTTAGTTCCTATACACGTGCAATTAATGAACAGGAAGGTAGAACTGGCTCGCTCTTTCAGCAGAATACGAAAATCAAGGTTCTCGACGACCATAGTCATGCCACCACTCGAAGTGGTGGCATGACTTGTGCATCCCTGGATTATCCCCACACCTGCTTCCACTACATCCACCAAAACCCGATGAAGGCCGGGCTTGTACAGCGAATGGAAGATTATGAAATGAGTTCATTTAGAGATTTTGCAGGGTTAAGGAACGGAACAATTTGTAATAAGGATTTGGCCAGGGAGCTATTGGATCTTCCTTCGGATCCAGCCGACTTCCTTAGGGAAAGTTACCAGGTGCAAATCATTCGGGATCAAACTTTGATTATACCATGATTTCCGGTCAGGATATGACTATTCCTACTCCAACCGGTTCCGGATCACATCCCTCGCCAGAAACATGGCGTTCCTGAACGAGGTCTCATCGGCTTTTCCCTTACCCACCAGGTCAAAAGCTGTCCCGTGATCCGGTGAAGTCCTGACGATCGGCAGGCCTGCCGTGTAATTTACCCCGTCAGCAAAGGCAAACTGCTTGAAGGGTGTGAGTCCCTGATCGTGATACATGGCCAGAATACCGTCATACTTTTTGAATTCACCGGATCCGAAAAATCCATCCGCGGGGAAGGGTCCGAAGACCAGATGCCCGGAATCCCTAAAGCCTTTGATCACAGGCTGTATGACTTCAATCTCTTCACTGCCCAGCAATCCTTTTTCACCGGCATGGGGGTTGAGTCCCAGTACGGCCAGGCGTGGTTTTTTGATCCCAAAATCTTTCTTGAGCGTGTCAAGGAATATCTGCAGCTTCCGTGATACTTTTTCTTTGGTGAGTGCCGCTGAAACATCCTTCAATGCGATGTGCCCGGTAACCACACCCACGCGCAGCTGATCGCTTACCAGCAGCATCAGGCTGTCATCCGCTTTGCTTTCCTGAGTAAAGTATTCCGTATGGCCCGGGAAATTGAAATCTTCACTTTGCACGGTCTCTTTGCTGATAGGACAGGTCACAACGCCCTGAATTAAACCTGCTTTTAAATCTTCAACAGCTTTTTTAAGGGATTTAACGGCATATCGCCCGCTTTCGGGAAGAGACTGACCTGGTTTTACGTCAATCTGATCGGTCTTCAGATCCACCACGTTGATTTTCCTGTTGTGAATTTTTTCCGCAGTCTGTGTCAGGTGGTAGTTGAAATTGGGTTTGTCCAGCAACTTCCTGTAAAAGGAGAAGATCCGGTTATCCGCATAGATGACCGGCACAATATATTTGAGGATCCGGTGATCTTCCAAAGCACGCATGATCACCTCCGGACCGATCCCGTTAAAATCGCCCACGGTAATTCCAATGATCACCTGTTGTTGCTTTTGTGAAGAATCCGTCATTTTATTCACCTTTACTTTTGCGAAGATAAAAGTCAATTCCAGAAAATCCCCGTAGCGGTGAAAACAGTAAGACCAAAAAAGTTTCTTGGGCAGCATTTCCTGAAGGATGAAGCCATAGCGGAGAAAATTGTAAAGAGCCTTGATATTCAGGAAAATCAAACCCTCATCGAGGTGGGGCCGGGGATGGGTGTGCTTACCAAATATTTATTCACATTGCCTGCCAAAAACTTTCTGGCCCTCGACGTAGACCGGGATTCGGTTGCATTTCTAAAAAGTCAATACCCGGAGCACGAAGAAAATGTTTTGCTTGCCGACTTTCTGACCTTTCCGGTCAATACTCTGGAACCTCCCCTTTCTGTGGTGGGCAATTTCCCATACAACATTTCTTCACAGATATTTTTCAGGATATGGGACCACCATGAAAAAATGGATCAGGTTGTCGGTATGGTGCAAAAGGAAGTTGCCCAGCGTATCGCTGCAAAGCCCGGAAATAAAACCTACGGCATATTGAGCGTGCTGCTACAGGCCTTTTATGATATTGAATATTTATTCACCGTACCGCCTCATGTTTTCATTCCTCCTCCCAAAGTTCACTCAGCTGTCATCCGCCTGACAAGGAATAAAACCTTACAGCTTGGTTGCGATCATTCTGATTTTAAGAAAGTGGTAAAAACAGCCTTTGGAAAACGGAGAAAGACCTTGCGTAACGCCTTAAAAGATCTAAATTTGGACGCCCAAATCACCCTGGATAAAGTCTTTGATCTTCGTGCTGAGCAACTTTCTGTGGATGATTTTGTACGGCTTACGTTAATGATATTTCCAAACCATTGAAATCATGGAATTTTCCCTTTCCAAAGAATTTCTGGACCGGTTCCAGCTGGCGCTCGATGAGCGGGAGGATTCCTTTATCAAAGAAAGCCTGGAAGGTATCAATCCGGCCGATATCTCAGCACTGCTCGATGAATTCAAAACGGAAGAATGCAAGTATGTATTCGACCTGCTGCCTGTTGAGGTTGATGCAGCTATCCTCAACGACCTTGATGAAGATGAAAGGGAAAAATTCATTCAGCTATTCACTCCCGGTGAACTAGCCAAATACCTCGAATATCTTGATTCAGACGATGGGGCGGATATTTTGTACCAGATGCCCCTCAAACGACGGGAGGAAGTCATCCGGCTGATCGAAAATGAGGAGAAGGCAGGACACATCCTGGATCTGCTACGGTATGATGAGGATGTGGCCGGCGGACTGATGGCCAAAGAGCTGATCAAAGCCAATGTAAACTGGACGGTGCAGCAGTGTATTGAAGAGATCAGGAAACAGGCGGAAAATGTTCAGAAGATCTATTCGGTCTATGTGGTGGATAATAAGGATAAATTCCTGGGCCGGGTGAGTCTGAAACGGATCATCCTGGCGGAAGACAATGTGAAGATTGATGATCTTTACGATAAGGACATCATTTCTGTGGAGACATCAACCGATGAGGTGGAGGTGGCAACCATCATGGAAAAGTATGACCTTGAAGCTGTGCCTGTGGTCAATGCCAGGGGCAAGCTGGTAGGCCGGATCACCATCGATGACGTGGTGGATGTGATTAAAGAGCTGGCGGAAGAGGAACGGCAGATCATGGCTGGTATCAGTGAAGATGTAGAGGAGGATGATACCGTCTGGAAGCTTTCGAAGGCCCGACTCCCCTGGCTCACCATCGGCATGGCGGGGGGGCTCCTGGGGGCGCAGTTCATGGGCCTTTTCAAGGGAGATATTGCCATCATTCCTGCTCTGGCTTTTTTCATACCATTGATCACAGCCACAGGGGGAAATGTGGGGATCCAAAGTTCTTCTATTGTTGTTCAGAGTCTTGCGAACCCAAACGTATTTGCCGAAAGACTTTGGAGACGGATGGTTAAGGTCTTATTTGTGGCCGTTGTGAATGGAGTGATCCTCGCTCTGATGGTATTTGGCGCAGTGATCCTGGTAAACAGAGATCAGGCCCTGGCATTCACGGTTTCCGCCGCTTTATTCAGCGTGGTATTGCTGGCTTCTCTGATGGGAACGCTTACCCCTTTGATCCTTGACAAATTCGGGATCAACCCTGCTTTGGCGTCCGGGCCTTTCATTACTACCACGAACGATTTACTGGGTTTAGCCGTTTATTTCTCTGTGGCACATTTGTTGTACCAGTTGTAGTAATGAAAAATAAAGTCCTTATCGTTGATCATATGCATGAAAGCATTATTGAAATGCTGGAAAATGCTGGTTTTTGGCCTGATTACCAGCCGACGATCAGGCGGGATGGGATTTTACAGATCATTGACCAGTACGTCGGTATTATCGTTCGCAGTAAGACCCAGATAGATAAAGAGCTCATCCACAAAGCGATCAATCTTCAGTTTGTGGCCAGAGCCGGTGCCGGTATCGATAATGTGGACTATCCGGAACTGACAAAGAACAATATCAAACTGGTCAATGCCCCGGAAGGCAACAGAGATGCGCTGGGAGAGCATACGGCAGGTATGTTACTCACATTGCTTCATAAGATCCACACGGCGAATATGCAGGTAAAGAACGGAACATGGAACAGGGAAGCCAACCGTGGATATGAATTAAAGGGAAAGACTGTTGGTGTCTATGGCTACGGATATATGGGCTCTGCCTTTGCAAAAAAATTAAAGGGCTTCGATTGTTCGGTCATCATTTATGATAAATATAAGTCCGGACTGTCCAATGAATTCGCGCAGCAGGTCGACCTGAGCACTTTCCGAAGAGAGACTGAAATATTAAGTCTTCATATCCCGCTCACTTCTGAGACCAGATACCTTTTTGATGAGTATTACCTGGATCAGTTTCCAAAACTCAGGATCTTGCTCAATACCTCGAGGGGTAAGGTATTGTCACTTAAAGCCCTGGACATGCTTCTTGATCGGACCAAACTGATCGGAGCGGGACTTGATGTACTGGAAAATGAAAAGATCGATCAGTTGAATCCTGAGGAACAGGAAATTTTCAACAGACTGGCTGCAAGAGAAAATGTGATCATTACGCCCCACGTGGCTGGCTGGACCCACGAATCCTACAAAAGGATCAATGAGATCATTGTTTCAAAGATCCAGGAAGAAGGATTGGCGCACGTTCGTTGATTGTCTGAATTCCGGGAATTATCTATATTTGCCTTCCCAACAGAAATAAAATCTCAAAAACATCGAGAAACGGTTCATCTTCATGGCCGTTCTTTTTTATTTATTGGGGTTAACCAAAAAATATTATGGCTGTTAATTATTACACGAAGGAGGGTTTGCAAAAGCTCAAAGAAGAGCTGAATGAACTGAAAACCAAGGGAAGAGCTGATATGGCCAGACAGATCGCTGAGGCTAGAGACAAAGGTGACCTTAGCGAAAATGCAGAATATGATGCAGCGAAAGATGCACAGGGCTTGCTTGAGTTAAAGATCTCTAAACTGGAAACGGTGGTGGGAAATGCCCGCGTGATCGATGAATCATCCATTGACACATCCAAGGTATCCATCCTGTCAACGGTTAAGATTAAGAACGAAAAAAACGGAATGGAAGTGACCTATCAGATCGTTGCCGAGGAAGAAGCGGATCTGAAGCAAAATAAAATTTCTGTCAAGTCCCCGATCGGAAAAGGTCTGCTGGGTAAGAAAGTGGGGGAAAAGGCGGTTGTCAAAGCTCCTGCAGGAGACATTGAATTTAAGATCCTGAATATTTCACTATAATGCCGAGTATTTTCTCAAAGATCGTTTCGGGAGATATCCCCTCTCATAAAGTAGTGGAAGATGAAAACTTCCTGGCTTTTTTAGATATTAATCCTCTGGTCGAAGGTCACACCCTGGTGATCCCCAAAAAGGAAGTGGATTATATTTTCGATCTGGAGGATGATTTGCTGGCTGGCTTGCATGTATTTGCCAAAAAAGTAGCCAAAGGAATAGAAAAAGTCGTTCCCTGTGAAAGGATCGGAGTGACCGTGATCGGTCTGGAAGTACCGCATGCCCATGTGCATCTGATCCCGATCAATGGCATCAACGATATGTATTTCGGCAAAAAGAAGCTTTCCTTTAGTCAGGAGGAGCTGGCAGCCACGGCAAAGAAGATACGGTCAGCCATCGGCCATTAAGATTTTAAACGGGAGGGGTTCTCCGTTAAAAAGGCCTTCCAGCTTTTGGCCGATTTTACTTTATTGCCACCCTGGTAAAAATGACAGACAGCCACCGCCAGGGCATCCGACGCATCCAGCAGCTTGGGAGTATGATTGAACTTTAAAATGGTTTGCAGCATCGCGGCAACCTGTTCTTTGGAAGCATTACCATTTCCTGTTACGGATTGCTTCACCTTTTTGGGAGCATATTCCGTGATGGGGATCTCCCTCGAAAGAGCTGCCGCCATGGCCACTCCCTGAGCCCTGCCCAGCTTAAGCATGGACTGAATATTTTTACCAAAGAAGGGGGCTTCAAGGGCGACTTCATCGGGGTGATACTCATTCACAAGACTCAGTACCCGTTCGAAGATCTTCTTTAGCTTCAGCTCATGACCGGCATATTTCTGCAGATGGATGACGCCAAACTGAACCAGAGTAAGGCTGTTTCCTTCAACCCTGATCAATCCATATCCCATCACGTTGGTGCCGGGGTCTAATCCAAGAATTATCTTTTCCGGGCCGATCTTTCTTCCTGTAGCCATCCGTTTGCAAATTAACCAATGCCTCTGAGATCAGATGATCAAATGAGGTGAATAGTTCACTGGTTTTTGATTTAACACTTAACATTGCCAAATGATCTTGTTTCTATTGTTCTCACTGCTAAGGATCCTTTTTGTCCAGCTGCTGGCAGTGATGTGGTGGAGGATTCCCCTCGCCGGGCTTAAATCCTCCCGGAAAATGTTTTCTGTCCTGGTGCCGGTGAGAAATGAAGCGGAAAACATTATCAATCTTCTAAAGGACCTTGAAGATCAGAATTATCCTGTCAATCAGTTTGAGGTCATAGTAGCGGATGATCACTCCGAAGACGGGACTGCCAGGCTTGTGGAATCTTATTCCAAAAAGTCATCCCTAAAGATCAAACTGATCAGACTTTCTGATCAGGAGGGGAAAAAGGCTGCCATTACCACAGCGATCAGTCATGCCAGTAATGAATTTATCCTGGCTACCGATGGAGATTGCAGGCTGCCTGAAAACTGGATAAAGGCATTCGCATCATGCTATGATCAAAACGAAGGGACACTAATGGTAACGGGCCCGGTATTGATGCCGGTGGATAATCTCTTTACCAGCATCCAGAGCATGGAATTTTCTGCCCTGATTGGTTTTGGGGGAGCAAGTCTGCAGATGGGTTTGGCCGGCACGTGCAACGGAGCCAATATTTCATACAGGAAGGACACTTTCCAGAAAGTGGGCGGATACCGTGGAAACGAAAAGATCCCTTCAGGAGATGATGAGTTTCTGATGTTCAAAATATTCAATAAGTACAACAAAGGCATTACTTTTCTCAAATCAGCAGAAGCAGTGGTCAGGACGCAACCCAAGAAAAACCTGAAGGACCTGGTCAATCAGCGGATCCGGTGGAGCAGCAAATGGCGATTCCATAAAAGTAATTACATCACTATCGCGGCATTGCTATTTTTTATTGATTATTCCATTTTGATTACGGTGGTATCACTGACCCTTACCGGAAAGATGGATCATACCTTAGTGGCCTCTGTTCTGCTGTTGCGATGGCTCACAGAATATTATTATATTTCGAGTGTGCTACGGTTTTTAAGGGGCAGACCTCGCTGGTTAAACTTTCTTCTGATGCAGATTATTTATCCTCTGTTCGTGATTTTCTTGGGGTTTGCTTCTATTTTTGGTATTTATCACTGGAAAGGCAGGGCTTATTCATGACAGATGAAGAGTTTGAAGTACTTGACGAATTATATTTCGTTCAGTCATTTAAGGATCTTGTGGATCTTACCAGCAGGGAATCAGGTAAGCTAAGAGACATTTTATCACAACTCCATCAAAAAGGTTGGATCAGGATACTGGATGGCGTGGATGATGAAGTACCCAAAGACAGGGTTGATCTGATCAATCATTTTGAAGACTATTTTTATTTGGCTAGTAAAGAGGGGCTTATGGCTCACAATACCACAGATTAAATGGCTACATCCATAGATATTCGTGACCTGGAGTTGAATGCATTGCTTGAGATCACTCAGGCAATCAATAACAATCTGCCTGAAAAAGATCTTTATAAGATCTATAAATTCACACTGCTTGGGGATCTGAAGGTCAGGAAGCTTGCGTTATTCGTCCATGACGAAAACTGGGTTTGCCCGATACACTATGGTACTTCCAGGGACTACAAAGAGGTAATACTTGACCCAAAACTTACCATCATCAAAGAGATCACTTATCTGGAGGACAACAACCCGGGGTATGAAGAATTTGAGATCGCCATACCTGTTTATCACAAGCAAAATCTGCTGGCCGTAGTGCTGATTGGCGGGCTACCTGAAGAAAGCCAGGAGGACAGCACCACCTTCCTGAAGGCGCTGACCAATATCATCATTGTTGCTATTGAAAACAAGAAACTCGCGAGACGCCAGTTACAGCAGGAAGCTTACCGGAAGGAGCTCGAAATTGCAAAAAAGGTACAGAATTACCTTTTTCCGAAGTCACTTCCCAAAACCCAAAAACTGAATATAGAGGCGGTCTACCTACCGCATCATGATGTCGGAGGTGATTAT
This sequence comes from Cyclobacteriaceae bacterium, assembly GCA_965243485.1. Classification (GTDB taxonomy): domain Bacteria; phylum Bacteroidota; class Bacteroidia; order Cytophagales; family Cyclobacteriaceae; genus UBA7330. Next base: position 2,574,348 of record CBDEVP010000001.1, read on the forward strand.
TATGATTACCTCTCCATCGACAATGACCGGTTTCTTATCTGTATTGCAGATGTGTCGGGTAAGGGGGTACCTGCGGCTTTACTGATGTCTAATTTTCAGGCGTCTCTCAGGACCCTTGTGCGGAGGACACAGAAACTGGATGAGATCATCGTGGATTTAAACCATTCGACGTTCCTCAGTGGCAATGCGGAGAATTTCATCACTTTCTTTGTTGGGATTTACGATTTCAATCAGGCTACGTTCGAATATGTCAACTGCGGGCATAATCCACTCTACCTGGTGTATGATGGCCAGGTTGTTTTGCTGAATGATGGCACCACCATTCTTGGCATGTTTGATCCATTGCCTTTCCTGAGCAGCCAAAAGATCGACAACGTGAAGGATTTCTTTTTTTTCGGATACACAGATGGCCTGACAGAAACCTTCAATCAAAAAGAGGAGCAATATGGCAATAAACCCATTGATAAGTTGCTGAGCCAGGGAATCCCGACGGATCTTGGGGCATTTCATGAGACGCTATTGAAAGATATTGACAAATTCAGGGAGGAAGTTCCGTATAGGGATGACATCACCATGCTGTCCTGCAGGGTAAAGAACATATGACCCCTTATTTCTTTAAGACCCCCGGATGGTTGATGCGGTGGTTTCCATCGATGACCTGGGAGAAAGATACCTCATCGAAAACCCTCTATCTTACCTTTGATGATGGTCCGGTCCCCGGTGTCACTCCTTCGGTATTGGAAATGCTTGAGAAGTATCAGGCCAGGGGCACTTTCTTCTGTGTGGGAGACAACGTGAAAAAACATCCCCGTGTAATGGATGAGGTCATAGCAGCTGGTCATTCGTTTGGAAATCATACCTTTCATCACATGAACGGGTGGAATACACCGACAGAGTCGTACTGGGAAGATGTACTCAGGTGTGAGCAGATCATGAATGAACATGGAGTCTATCCGGCCTTTTTCCGGCCACCTTACGGCCGGATAAGACGGGGACAGCGCAGGCTCGTGCAACAAAAGTATGAGATTGCCATGTGGAGTCACCTGTCAGGAGATTTTGATCCGGCGCTTGATATTAAACAATCGGTCAAAGCCCTGAAAAAGGCAGACAAAGGTGCTATTCTTGTGTTTCATGACAGCTTTAAAGCTGAAACCAATCTTAAAAGACTGTTGCCCGAGGTACTGAGCTATTTCAGCGACTGGGGTTTTGAATTTAAATCACTTTAATGATGAGATTGATCGATAGCCATGCGCATATATATCTGGATCAATTCAAGGAAGACCTTGAGGACGTGATCGGGCGCGCGAGAGATTGTGGCATGGAAAAGATCTACATGCCCAATATTGATCACACCTCGATCGATGACATGCTGGAAACGGCCGAAAAAAACACTGGTTATTGCATTCCCATGATGGGTTTACATCCCTGTTCCGTGGATAAGAAATTTGAAAAGGAGCTTTATCTGGTAGAAGATTGGCTGGATAAAAACTCCCAATTTGTTGCTGTGGGCGAGATCGGGACAGACCTTTACTGGGATAAGACCTATTTTGGTGAACAACAGGAAGCTTTCAGGATTCAATGTGAGCTGGCACTCAAGCATCGCCTGCCGGTGGTGATCCATTGCCGGGAGTCTTTGGATGAGACCATTGCACTCGTTGCTGAGTTTAAAGACCGAGGATTAACGGGAGTTTTTCATTGCTTCACCGGTTCATTGCAGCAGGCCGAACAGATCATTGACCTGGGATTTTACCTGGGAATTGGCGGAGTGGCCACCTTTAAGAACGGGGGAGTCATTGACATTTTGGCTGACCTACCATCAGAACGTCTCTTGTTGGAAACAGACAGTCCTTATCTGGCTCCTACACCCCTTAGAGGCAAAAGGAATGAGCCTTCTTTCATTACTTATGTGGCCGAAAAAATAGCTGAGGCAAAAAAGGTTGAAGTTGAAAAAATTGGGGAAATTGCAGCTCAAAATACATTGACGCTCTTCAATTCCCATTGAATTATAAAATAGTAAACATACGGACCAGCGCTAAGGTTGATCCGAAAGACTCTGTCCTCATCATCTATACCGGTGGAACCTTCGGTATGGCGTATGACAAAGACGGATCTTTGGCACCTTTCAATTTCGGGAGGGTCATTGAAATGATCCCCGAGTTGAAAAGTCTGGAGTTACGACTCACGGTCATCTCCTTTCCCGAAGCAAAGGATTCAGCCAATATCCAGCATGAGGACTGGGATAATATTGCATACATCATCTATGAAAACTATTACCAGTATGATGGGTTTGTGATTCTCCATGGAACAGACACCATGTCTTACACTGCATCGGCGCTCAGTTTTATGCTTAAAAACCTCAATAAGCCCGTGATCCTCACCGGGGCACAGATCCCAATTGGATACATCCGTTCAGATGCCAGGGAAAATCTACTGACTGCCCTGGAAATTGCCACTGCCAAGCAGAACGGCCATCCAATTGTAAATGAGGTTTGCATTTATTTCAATTTACTCCTTCTGCGTGGCAACAGAAGCTCAAAGATCAGAAGCAGTAATTTTGCAGCTTTTGAGACCCCCAACTATCCGGTACTTGCCGAATCAGGCATCAACATTGAATACAACCGGAACTACATGGCTTCTCATGAGCCTGATAAAAGCATAAGGATCTCCAGGGGCTTTAATGAGAATGTGATCATACTTAAGGTGTTTCCATCCATTAACGCAGGGGTGGTAAGAAGTATTTTGCGCACCAGAGGGCTTCAGGGAGTTGTGCTTGAAACATTTGGCTCGGGAAATACCATGAATTATCCGTGGTTTTTAAAGGAAATAGAAAAAGCTTTGCAAAAGGACATCATCATTTTCAATGTTAGTCAGTGTGCCGGAGGAGAAGTACTGCAGGGACGGTACGAAACCAGCAAGCGGCTGAAGCAGATGGGGGTTCTGGGGGGAGGAGACATCACTACGGAAGCCGCCATCACTAAATTAATGTTTTTGCTGGGGACTGAAAAAACCAAGACTTCGGTTAGAAAAAAACTGGTAAAACCACTTAATGGAGAGATGGATGATTAATATGGTTTATTTGAATTTGTAAAATTTGCAAAAAGGTATATTTCTTGATTTATTTGTTGCCTTTGTTTAACCTTGGGAAGGATTTTAGGAGAGATGGCCGAGTGGTTGAAGGCGCACGCCTGGAAAGTGTGTATACTCTTCACGGGGTATCGAGGGTTCGAATCCCTCTCTCTCCGCGAGTTCTCGAAAAGGATTATATTTACGGACTTTTAAAAACTTAACCGAAGACTACCAAAAACGAATTATGAAAAAGTTATCATTAGTTTGGATTGTTACTGTTGCTTTTACTTTTCTATCAGCAACTCTTTATGCTCAGGAATCATCAGATTCTGACACTACTGCCATGTCTGAAGACACTGCAGATGCTGCTCCCGTGCAACCTGCGGAGCCCGCTGTGGCCATTGCAGACGAGATTGAAATGGAAGCCGAAGAGTCAGAGTCATTTCACAATGTTGTAAAGAAACAATTTATTGATGGAGGTCCCGAATTCATGGGGATCGTATTGTTGTGTTTAATTCTTGGGCTAGCTGTCGCCATTGAAAGGATCATTACCCTGAATTTAGCGACTACCAACACAAAGAAATTATTGGCTAATGTTGAAGAAGCTTTAAGCAGTGGAGGAGTAGAAGCCGCCAAGGAAGTATGTAAAAATACCAGAGGACCTGTGGCCTCTATCTTCGTACAGGGAATGATGAGAATGTCAGAAGGTATTGAAATGGTGGAAAAATCAATCATTTCATACGGATCTGTTGAAATGGGTAAACTTGAGCGGGGTATGGTATGGATCTCCCTGTTTATTTCTCTTGCACCTATGCTTGGTTTCATGGGAACGGTAATCGGTATGATCGACGCTTTCGATGCGATCGCTGAAGCCGGGGACGTTTCTCCTTCCCTTGTGGCATCAGGTATCAAAGTAGCCCTTTTGACTACGGTAGGTGGTCTGATTGTAGCTGTTATCCTTCAGCTGTTCTACAACTACCTGATCTCAAAAATTGATTCCCTGGTAAACAGTATGGAAGATGCTTCTATCTCACTGGTAGACATTCTGGTAAAGCATAATCTTGCAAAGTAATAACCTGATTAAAGTAAAGACATTATGGTTGATATAGGTTTGATCGCAGCTTACGTTCTGATTGTACTGTGCGCATTGGCAGCAATACTAATACCATTGATCCAATCCTTTAGTGATCCGAAAACACTGGTAAAATCAGCAATTGGTCTGGGAGCCGTGGTGGTAGTCTTCCTCATCGGATTCGCCCTGGCTGATAGCAACACTGAGGGTACAACAGAAACAACCTCGAAAATGGTTGGAGCTGGAATAATTTCTATGTATATTTTCATACTATTGGCATTAGCCGGAATATTATTCACTGAGATTTCTAAGATTTTTAAATAATGGCAAGATCAAAAAACAGAAAACCTGCAGAGGTTAGTTCTGGATCCATGGCGGATATCGCGTTCCTGTTGCTGATCTTCTTTTTGGTAACGACGACGATCGCGAATGACAAAGGGATCCTAATTTCCCTTCCGCCCAAGCCCGATCCAAATGAACCTCCGCCTGTCGTTGAGAAAAACGACAAAAACATTTACGCTATTTTGGCAAACTCCCAGGACAAGCTTCTGGTTGAAAGTGAGCCATACGAGGGTACAATGGAGGAATTAACGGAAGATATTAAGAAATTCATTCTGAATTTCGGACAGCCTTCCGCCGAAGGAGTAGCTGTATACAATAGTCTTCCTTCCAGTTTGAAAAGCTATATCAATAGCAATGGTAGAAATCCTTCCTCATCAGATGATCCTACCGAAGCAGTAGTTTCATTCAAGGCTAATCGTGGTACTACCTATGAGCTGTATATTGATGTGCTTGATGCGGTCTACAAAGCATACGACGAAATCTATGCGGAAAGAGCCGGACTGACTGTGGAGGAGTGGCTTACTCTGGATAAGAGTAAGGACGCTCAGCAGCAAATCTATAGCCAGGCACGTGAAGGTATTGGTAGGAATATTTCAATTGCTGAACCGAATTAATTATGTCAAAATTTAAGAAAAGTTCAAGTACATCCAACGATATTCCGACGGCAGCTCTGCCAGATATCATATTTATGCTTCTCTTCTTTTTTATGGTCACAACCGTAATGAGAGAAACTGATATTTTGGTAAAGCAGCAACTGCCCAGGGCCACACAGCTGACCAAGATTGAGCGCAAGTCACTGGTAAGTTACATATACATTGGTGAGCCAAAGAATCCGAACCTTTACGGAACGGAGCCAAGGATTCAAACCAATGATGTATTTATCGAGCCAGCTGATATCGTGCAATTCGTAAATCAGGAAAAGGATAAGCTTTCGGAAGTTGAAAGGGATCAGATCACCATGTCCCTCAAGACAGACATTGAGGTGAAGATGGGAATTGTGTCTGACGTTCAACAGGAACTGAGGGAAGCAAATGCCCGGAAAGTTCTTTATAGTTCGATTAAACGATTAGATGATTTTTAAATAGAAAAAGCCTCAGTAACGAGGCTTTTTTTGACTTTAAGAGTTTTCCAGCTTTTTTTTCTGGTCGTCAAACCATTCTTTTGACTTATCTGAAAGGTTGTTGATGTCTTCCACTATTTCTTCTCCTACATCATTTACCTCATCCTCAAGCGCATCAATACTGCCTTTTGAGGCATTTTTTACCCTATCGAGCAGAGAAGTAACTTTGTCCCTTTCCGACTTCAATTTTGTAAGCGCGGTAGACACCTGTAGCTTCGCTTCCTCACCAAGTTCCTCAGATTTATCAGTCAATTCGTCTATCCGACCGTCCAGATCTGACCTAATCTCAGTAAGCTTACTGCTGAGTTGTTCTTTTTGTTGTTCCAGGGTGGGTTCCGATTCTTTCTTTTCTGACGAATTGTTACATCCGAAAGTGAACATTAGTATCCCACCCATTAGTAATGGTAATATGCTATTTGACTTCATAAGAAAATACTTGTTTAAAATTGCTCTTTGATCAAATTGAGCGGTGACTTAATAAAAAATGACCTGTTCTCGGAAATGACGAAAGGGGTTTTGAGAAGCATGGGTTGCTTCTTTAGAAGTTTTAAAATTTCTTCTTCTGTAAAATTCACGTCTGTCCCAGTATCAGACTGGACCATCTGGTGGATATCTACACCCAGTTTTTTAGCTGCTGCTACGATTTGGGTTTCTGTTAGCATATCATTATTGATATCTTGCTCATTAATATCCAGGGAATTCAGGGTACGGATGTACCCTGCAGCTTCACGATCCAGAATATTTTGGCTGTTGTAAATAAATAGATATTCGTTATCTTTTAATGCTAGGCACATACAAAATCAACGTGCCAAAGCTCCAATTGTTTGGGTTATTTGATATAAATCGTCCTGGCATTTACAAATTCCCTGATGCCAAGGAACGATAATTCTCTACCAAAGCCACTGTCTTTTACCCCTCCGAAAGGCAGTCTTGGGTCTGATTTCACGAAGGCATTGATGAATGTTGATCCCGCTTCAATCCTTGTAGCCATTAATTCAGCCTTGCCGATGTCACTGGTGAAAATAGCGGAACCAAGGCCAAAAGCTGTATCGTTGGCCGTACTGATTGCTTCTTCTTCATCATTTACCTCGATGATTGAAGCTACCGGTCCGAAAAGTTCCTCGTCATAGGCGGGCATCCCTTTCTTCACCTTCCCCAGGATCGTAGCCGGATAGAAATAACCACTTTGGTTTGGCACTTCACCTCCCAGCAATAGTTTTGCACCGGACTTAAGCGAGTCACTTACCTGCTGATGGAGTGTTTCCCGGAGATCTTTCCTCGCTAGTGGTCCCAGATGAGTGTTGTCATCAAAAGGATTCCCCATAATCCTTGCTTTCATATTTTCAATTACTTTGTCAATGAAAGGCTTACTCACAGATGTATGGACGATAAATCTCTTCGCAGCAATGCAACTCTGACCGGTATTGATCAATCTTCCGGTGACACAAGTCTCTGCTGCAAGGTCCAGATTTGCATCAGGTAGGATGATGTAAGGGTCGCTGCCTCCAAGTTCCAGGACAGATTTCTTCAGATATTTCCCGGCCAGTGCAGCCAGTGATTTGCCCGCCCTGGTCGATCCCGTTAGAGTTACAGCCTTTACCTTGTCATTGGCAACGATAGCTTCAATTTGAGGAATATCTGCTACCACAGTCGTAAAGAGGTGCTGAGGGAAGCCGGCTTTTTCAAATAAAGACTGCATGGTCAATGCACATCCGGTAGTATTGGGGGAATGCTTTAAAATACAGGCATTTCCTGCCATGAGGGCTGGAGCGGCAAACCGGAATACCTGCCAATATGGAAAATTCCAGGGCATGACCGCCAGCACTACTCCCAGAGGATCATATCGTATGTAGCTTTTTGTGGCGTCGGATTCCACCAGGTCGCGTTGAAGATACGCCTCCGCGTGATTGGCATAATATTCACATACCCAGGCACATTTTTCAATTTCACCAATGGATTGACTGACTGGTTTGCCCATCTCTGTGGAGATTTCTTCTGCCAGTTGTTGTTTCTCTTTTTCCAGCAGCGTTTTTAGCTTCAGGAATAGTGTGCTTCTCTCCTGAAAAGTGCTTTTTTTCCAATCCAGCCAGCTGTCATGGGCCAGATCAATTCGTTTTTGAATGGTTGAGTCGGTGTAATACTCGTACGTTTCCAGCTTTTTATCGGTAGCCGGATTGATGGTTTCAAATGATTTCATAATAATTATGCTGATACTTTCCTGTCCAGAAATGGGATCCAATCCTCCCTCATTTCAGTCGTTGTAGACCTTAGAAACATAACATATGTAGGGCGTATTGGTTTTCTTGAGAGTCTCATCCCGATTTGCTCCAGGGCGTAATCACCTTTGCGGGCGTTACAGGATTTGCAGGCGGTGACGAGGTTGGTCCAGGTAGATTTACCACCTTTTGATCTGGGGATCAGATGATCAAGGGTCAGGTCCTTGCCTGTGCCACAATACTGGCACAAGAAAGCATCTCTCTTGAAGACGTTGTGCCTGGTAAGCACGACCCCCTTGTAGGGTATATGTGCATACTTTAATACCCTGATGACCGAAGGAAAAGGGAAACACTCATTGACAGACCGAAGCGCTGCATCAGATTTTTCACTGAGCAATTCAGCCTTTTTCAAAAAGACCAATAGGAAGGCTCTCTGAACCGAACAGACCGATATTGGGGTGAAATCCTGATTGAGTACTAAGACGGCGCTCATATCTTTAACCTTTGCAATTCTCTATCCTGGTCCTTCTTCTTTATAGATTCTCTCTTGTCATACAGTTTTTTACCCCGTGCAAGCGCTATCCCCACCTTTGCAAAGCCCCGGCTGTTGATGTACAGTTTTGTCGGGATGATGGTGAATCCCTTCTCTTCTGTTTTTGCCCTGACTTTTTTCAACTCGCTTTTTTTCAACAATAGCTTTCGCTCTCTGATCGGATCATGGTTATGAAATGAGCTGTCCGCATAAGGAGTGATATTCATCCCCTTTACGAAAAGCTGATCATCATGCATATAACAGTATGCTCCGGCCAGGCTGATCTTTCCTTCCCGGATAGATTTAATTTCAGTCCCTTTGAGGACAATACCTGCTTCAAACTGTTCCACCCATTCGTATTCGAAACTGGCTTTCCTGTTTTTTACACTGATATTGCTTGAAAAACGCTTCTCCTGAGCCATGACATAGTTATTCAATTTAAAAATAATGAAGGGGCTCTGATTATTGAAAGATTATTGCGCTAAAATGTCATTCTTGGCAGCGGGCTGTCCGAAAGCTGACCAAATTTTCCGGATTTATAGCGTAGATAGCCTGTCATAGCAATCATGGCGGCATTGTCAGTGCAATATTCAAATTTTGGGATAAATACTTTCCAGCCCTTCTCCCGGGCCTTATCCGAGACGGCCTGCCGCAGACCCTGATTGGCCGATACGCCTCCGGCGATCCCAATATTGGTCACTTTTTCATTTTCCGCAACCTTCTCCAGCTTCTTCATCAGCATTTGGATCAGGGTACCCTGAATGCTGGCTGCCAGATCGTTTAGGTTTTTTTCTATGAACTGATCATCTTTACGGAGTTCTGACCTCAAAAAATACAAAAAGGCTGTCTTGATGCCTGAGAACGAAAAATCATAATCCGGCATCTCTGTCTGCGGGAAAGAAAATCTGTTTGGATCTCCGGTTTGGGCCAGTTTATCGATCTGCGGACCTCCCGGATAGTCCAACCCCAAAAGTTTGGCACACTTATCAAATGCCTCACCCACAGCATCATCCCTGGTCTGACCCAGAATGGTCATGGTATCAAAATCATCCAGGCGTACAATTTGGGTATGTCCTCCACTCACGGTCAGACAGATAAAAGGAAAATCCGGCGCGGGCTCATCTATGAAATGAGAATAGATGTGGGCATGCATATGGTGCACAGGGATCACAGGTTTATCAAGACTTAAGGCCATGGCTTTGGCAAATGAGCTGCCTACCAGGAGGGCCCCAAGCAGTCCCGGACCCTGAGTATAGGCAATTGCATTAATTTTGTTGGCTGGAATGTTTGCTTGTGCCAGAGCTTCGTTTACTACTGGAATGATGTTTTTCTGATGAGACCTTGAGGCAAGTTCCGGAACTACGCCGCCGTAAATTTTGTGTATTGACTGTGTTGCAATGATATTACTTTTGATTTTTCCGTTAATGCATATAGCAGCTGATGTTTCATCACATGATGATTCGATACCAAGAATTACGATGTCCATAGAAGGCCAAAAATATAATTGAAAAATAAGATAACGATAGCATCTGTGTTTCGGGTTCTCAAGACAGTATTATTTTGGGTAGCCACAGGTGTGGTGTCTTTGGCGCTGGTCACTATTATTCTACTTCAGATACCGGTCATTCAAAATGCTATTAAAGACAAAGTACTTGAAGTGCTTTATGTAGAAACTGGACAGAAGATCCTCTTAAAGAACATTCAGGTCAAATGGTTCGACCAGGTCTTGTTAAAAGGGCTTCAGGTAGATGATTACCAGGGCAATGTCCTGATCAGGGCTGCGGAACTGGAAGTCAATTATAGCCTATCTGATCTTTTTGTTGAAAACCAGCTATTTCTTGATGATGCCCGACTTTTCAATGGTGAATTGAATTTTGTCAAGTATGAAGATTCGCTGGAAATAAATATTGTGGAATTTATCAACGGCATAAAATCCCTGAAGGATTCTCCGGAGGTGGCAGACTCACTAAAGGAGCCCGTGAGGGTCAGGATCACGCAAATTGAGCTTGAAAAATTCAAGGTGGGATATGACAACAGGGAAAAGGAAATGGCCCCGGAAGGATTGCTGGATTTCGCGCATTTCGACTTTTTGATCAATCAGGCCGGGTTCTACCAGTTTGAAGTTAAAAGAGATACGATATCTGCATTCATCAGCTATATGATTGGTGAGGAGGCCAAAAATGAGTTTCAGGTCAGAGAGTTTCAGTCGTTTTTTCGGTTGACAAATAGGGAAATGGTCTTTCAGGATGTTTTCCTTAAGACCCCTCACTCAGTGATTGGAGATTCCTTTGTGTTTTCATATGATGATCTGGACGATCTGAGCTCATTCACCTCAAGCGTATCCATGGATATCCGCCTGAAAGAGACCAAGGTTGACCAGTATGATCTTTCTTATTTCACCGGTCTGCCAAGAGAACATCACATGATCACTATTGATGGTCAGGTAGTAGGATCCATTCCTGATCTGTCATTAAAGGAAATTTCGATCAAGTATAATAATCGGAGTTTTATCAGGGGAAATATGGATTTTCTGGGCCTTCCGGAGATCGGTGAAGCATTTATCGATGCCAACATCCGCGAAGGTGACCTTTATCCGGATGATTTTTCCGGTTACCTGGGAGATTTAAGAGATAACCTTATGACGCTCGGGGAGATAAAGTTTTCAGGGTCATTTCTTGGGTTTATCAATGACTTCGTGGCTAACGCGGATTTCAGTACCGACAAGGGCAAGATAAACTCGGACATCAACCTGAAGTTTCCTAATGGGTTTGAGAATGCGAAATATTCCGGCAAGCTTGTGCTCAACCAGTTTAATGCCGGGGCATTTATTGCTAATCAGGAGTTGCTGCAAAAGGTAAATCTCAATGGAGAAATCGATGGGCAGGGATTCAGGATAGACAATGCAAATTTCCAGCTAAATGCCGACATCGTCAATACCGGGATTCTTGGATACGAGTATGATTACATTAAGGCCGACGGAAGATTTGCCGCTTCCTATTTCAGGGGATTTTTGGAGGTAGATGATCCGCATTGCAAGATCAAGGGCGAGGGAACCCTGAACTTTGGGGTAGTACCTGAAGAGATAGAAGTTACAGGTTCCATAGATCAGTTGGATCTTTTCCCGCTAGGCTTTTCTGAACGTGAAATCAGCTTGAAAACCTCCATCTTTTCAAACTTCAAAGGGTTGAATATCGATAGCCTTGTAGGAAAAATCCAGCTGGATAGTACTTACATCAGCTATGAAAACAAGTCCATCCTGCTTGACACGATCTCTCTGTATGCTCAGCGTGATGAAGATACACGGGAGATCATGCTGGATATTGGTGAGGCCCAATTAAGGCTCGATGGAGATTTCTATTTTTCACAGCTGATCTCTGATGCCGATGTCATTGCCAGGGAATTCATTGCCTATTTTGAGCCCGAGTTGGAGCGAAGGGTCAATATCTACAATAGCCTGGACAATAAGAGGAATTATGAAGTCAATTTGACTTTAGATTACCAGGATATTAATCCCTATATCTCTTTTCTGGATGAAAATCTAAAGATCTCAGAAGGGGGTGTTGTGGAAGGCACTTACTACCAGAGGAGAAATGCCACACTTTTTCTTTTTACCGAAATCGATTCCGTGCAGTATCAGGGAGTGACATTTTATGACAATGTAATTGATATCAATGCTTCCAAGGACATGGACTCCCTGGGCGTGATTGCCAATATATTTGTCAACTCCGCCCGGCAGAAATGGCGCAAGATCCCGGAAACCACAGATATGTCCATTGAGGCCACCTGGTTCAACAATGACATCACCATACAGGGACATGTGGAGCAACCGCAGAATAACAGTTCTGCGCTTGTAAATGCGGAACTGAAGCTGCTGAAGAATAAACTACTCTTCAATTTCAAACCTTCCAACATGGTGGTATTCGGAGACCGGTGGTTTTTTAACCCTTACAATAAGATTGAAATCGCCAGTGAATCCATTACGGTGGATAAGCTGGAGTTATACAACGGCGAACAATCCGTCAGCCTCAAAGGGATCTATTCAGCCGACAACGATACTGACCTGGCACTTAATTTTAAGCAGTTTGATCTGATAAGCATATCTCCGATCGTACCGGTTTCACTTGCGGGTATTCTTACAAGTGAGGTTAGAGTGACTAAAGGTAAGGAGGATGAAAACTATCAGATGCTTACCGAGCTGGATCTGAAAGAACTTGTCGTGGATGACCTGTTCGTTGGGGACATTTACGGCAGTTCGGATTGGGTGACCGGATTACAGGCTATCACCATGGATTTTGTGGTCCAGCGGGAAGCTATCAGGACAATCACTCTTGAGGGGCAATATTACCCCTACAATGAGGAAGATCAGCTAAATATTGCGGTAGCTTTCGATCAGGCCAACGTGAAGCTCTTCGAACCTCTGTTCACTAGTCTGTTTTCCAATATCGAAGGGAGCGCAAGTGGCAATGTGAGTATTACGGGCAATTTGTCTTATCCGGTGCTCAACGGGAACAGCAGGGTGGAGCGTGGTCAATTCCGTTTTGATTACCTGGGTACTACCTATGGTTTTAACGGAGACATTAATTTCGACAATGAATTGATCGCACTGAAAGGGATAGAGATCCGTGACAGGGATGGCGACAGGGCCTCGCTCAACGGCAGAATCAATCACAAGGGATTTAAAAACTTCAGGTTGAACCTTGATATCTCCGCCAGAAACTTCCTGTTTCTTAATACCTCCAGAACAGACAATGCGCTGTATTATGGATCAGCCAAAGGTACAGCAGATATTAAAGTTGCCGGACCAGTTACCGACCTGTTGATCCAGGCAAAGGCTACCACAGAAGCGGGAACCAGAATCTACATTCCGTTGGAAGAAAATACTGAGGTCGATCAAAAGGACTACATCAGTTTTGTTGACCTTATGGATACTACCGGTGTAGACGTGGCTGAGGAGAAGGTCAGAAACAGCATTACTGGTATCACCCTGGATTTTGATCTGGACATCACCAACAGGGCCTACCTCGAACTGATCAGAGACATCAAGACCGGCGATATTATCAGGGGAAGGGGACAGGGAAATCTCAATATGACGTTGGATACTCAGGGAGAATTTCAGCTTTTTGGGGAGATCACGATCAGTGAAGGTGGATATAACTTTACCATTCCAAATTTTATCAACAAGGAATTTGATGTCCGCGCAGGTAGTACCATAGCCTGGTATGGGGACCCTTATCAGGGCATCCTTGATCTGACGGCGGTGTACAGGCAAATGGCTTCCCTGGGTGATTACTACCAGCAGACTACCAGCGAGTTTGACTCCCCCAATCAGAGTCAGCGACTTCCGTTCTTGGTGATCCTGGATCTGACAGGGGAGATGCTATCGCCTCAGATTGATTTCAGCATCCAGGTGGATGAGGCAGGCGCCCAGCTATTGACCGCCGATCAGGTGGCTTTGTCCGATATCAATAACAACGAGCAGGAGCTAAAGCGCCAGGTATTTAGTCTGCTGATCCTGCGGAAATTTTCCGTTCAGGATGGTTTCAGTATAGGCGGAGGGGCTGTTGGAAGCAGTCTGAGCGAATTTCTCAGCAACCAGTTTTCGTATTTCATCAGTCAGGTGGATGAAAACCTGGAAGTCGATATTGACCTGAGCACATTTTCTGACGCACATGCCTTCAATACCTTTCAGCTCAGACTGGCCTATACATTTCTGGACGGCAGGCTTAGGGTAAGTGGTGGAGGCCTGGTCTCCCAGGGGAGTTCTAACGTCTCCAATGAAAATTTCTTTGGTGACTGGTCGGTACGATATATTCTCACCAAGGACGGTCATCTGAGGATCAAAGCTTTCAGCCAGACGAAACAACGTGCGGCGACCAATACCAGCGCAAATTTCTTCAGGGAGACAGGTGTCAGCTTTCAGTATGTCAATTCCTTTAACGAATTCAGCGATCTGATGAAAAAATCGAGGGACAAGGCGATCAGACAGGCTGAAATGGAAACTGGTGATCAGCCCGCACAGCCCGATAGTGTTTCAGTCTCTACCCGTTTGTAGAAAACAAATTCAATTTCATGCAGGTTAGTAGTGAATGGATAAAATCAATGTGTTCTGGTTCAGGCGTGATTTAAGGATTGAAGACAACAAGGGTCTGGCTGAAGCGCTGAAGTCAGGAACTCCGGTCTTGCCTGTTTTCATTTTTGATACCAATATCCTTGAGGACCTGGAAGATAAAGCAGATGCGAGGGTCACTTTTATCCATCGGCAGGTCCAAAAGTTGCATTCGTCTTTCAGGGATCATGGCAGTGGTCTCATGGTTTTTCATGACAAGCCTTTTAATGTTTTTAAAAAGCTCGTCGATGAATATGGGATAAAAACAGTATTCACCAATGAGGACTATGAGCCTTATGCCAGGGATCGTGATCAGACCATTAAGGAGCTGCTGCAATCAAAAGGGACCCGTTTCGAGCTGGTAAAAGATCAGATGATCTTTGGTCCCGATGAGATATTTACGGAGCAGGATGCCCCCTACAAGGTGTTTACACCCTACAAAAACCGGTGGATGGATAGGCTCAAGGCCAGTGATTATGCGTCAGCAAATTCGGAGAAATACCTTGATAAGCTTTACCAGTCGGAGATGGAACCGCCCATGAAGCTTGAAGCGCTGGGTTTCGAAGAATCGGATCTTGACATACCGGAAGCAGCATTTGATGAGAAGATCATCTCAGCTTATGAGTCAAAAAGAAACTTTCCCGGAATTCGTAGCACAACCAGGTTAGGTATTCATCTTCGGCATGGCACCATAAGCATCAGGCAGGCTGTCAAAAAGGGTGTTGAGACTTCCGACACCTGGCTCAATGAACTCATCTGGAGGGAATTCTACATGATGATCCTTTACCACTGGCCAAAGGTGGTGGATCAGGCCTTTAAATCGCAATACGATCGGATTGAATGGAAAAATGATGAATCCGAATTCATGGCATGGTGCGACGGAAAAACGGGCTATCCTATTGTAGATGCAGGGATGAGAGAATTGAATGAAACAGGATTTATGCATAACCGGGTGCGGATGATCACCTCCAGCTTTTTGACCAAGATGCTACTTATCGACTGGAGATGGGGGGAAAGGTATTTTGCCCGAAAGTTGCTGGATTATGAGTTGTCGAGTAACAATGGCGGCTGGCAATGGGCCGCCGGAACTGGTACCGATGCCCAGCCTTATTTCAGGATCTTCAACCCCTATTCACAGACAGATAAGTTCGACAAAGATCGAAAATATATCCGTAAATGGATCCCTGAGGTTGATACGAAGGACTATCCTGATCCGATTGTCGATTATAAGTTTGCCAGGGAAAGAGCGCTCGACACTTATAAGAAAGCACTTGATTAAGTCATATCCATAACATATATCTCCGTATTTTTGCCGGACAGGCCGGCTCATCGTTTCTTCCCGCCCTTGCTCCGCTGAAGCTATGCGAAGGCGAAGCAGCTGGCGGGGAGGGAAGGAAAGTCCGGGCAACACAGAGCGCCGTACTTCCTAACGGGAAGGTCCATCCTTTGGGGTGGAACAGATAGTGCCACAGAAAACAGGTAGCCCGTCTACGCCAAGGCTAAGGCGGGTCATAGTGAAAAGGTGAGGTAAGAGCTCACCGCCTCGCTGGTGACATCGGGGGCATGGTAAACCTTACGGGTTGAAAGACCAAATAGATTCTGCATAGAGTTGCTCGCTCGGTTGGCAGAATGGGTAGGTTGATATTGATCCGGCTAGCGATATCCGGGCCAGATAAATGATGAGCATCCCGCCGCAGGCGGGATACAGAACCCGGCTTACAGGCCTGTATTTTATTGGTTTTTGAAAAAGAAGAAATGGCAAAGATCCTTATTGTTGATGATGAAAAGAGTATCCGGGAAACGCTGAAAGAGATCCTGGAATATGAAAAGTATCAGGTCAGCGAGGCCGGAGATGGTGAAGCGGCCTGGGAAGAGCTGGTCAAAAATTCATATGATGTGGTGCTCTGCGACATCAAGATGCCGAAAATGGATGGTTTGGAATTGTTAGACAAAGCCATGAGCGAGGGTATTGATGCACCTTTTATCATGATCTCGGCACATGGTACCATAGAGACGGCTGTAGATGCTACCAAGAAAGGAGCCTACGATTTCATACAAAAACCACCGGACCTCAATCGGCTGCTACTGACAGTGAGGAATGCCCTGGACAAATCAAATCTCCAGGTAGAGACCAAGAACCTGAAAAAGAAGATCAGCAAAACCTTTGATATCATCGGCGAGTCAAAACCAGTACTGGAGATCAAGGACACCATCGAAAAGGTGGCTCCTACAGAAGCCAGGGTATTGATCACAGGTGAAAACGGCACGGGCAAAGAGCTGGTAGCCCACTGGCTGCATGTAAAAAGCCCCAGAGCCTCTTTGCCCCTGATTGAGGTAAACTGTGCGGCCATCCCCTCAGAGCTGATCGAAAGCGAGCTGTTTGGTCATGAGAAGGGTTCCTTTACATCGGCACATAAGCAAAGGATCGGGAAATTTGAGCAGGCCAATGGGGGAACCATATTTCTTGATGAGATCGGCGATATGAGCCAGTCTGCCCAGGCCAAAGTACTGAGAGCCCTTCAGGAGCATCAAATTACCAGAGTAGGGGGTGAAAAATCCATTAGAGTGGATGTACGGGTGCTCGCCGCCACCAATAAAGACCTGAAAAAGGAGATCCAGGAAGGGAATTTCCGGGAAGATCTTTATCATCGCCTGAGTGTAATGATCATCCACATTCCTCCCCTAAGGGAAAGAAAAGACGATATTCCCATGCTGGTCAATCATTTTATGGAATTGATTTCCTCTGAATATGGGTCAGCTCCCAAGAAGATCTCAAAAGAAGCAATCAATCAACTGACCCAATATGACTGGACAGGTAATATCAGGGAACTACGAAATATCGTAGAGCGCCTGATCATTATGTCTGATAAGGAGATTTCGGAAAAAGATGTGAAAAGATACGTAGAGATCTAAATCAAATTCTTATCTGTTCGGGTTTTGACTTCTCAACATCCTGTTTGGCATAAGTAGGACAAGTCTTTTGGGTACAAGCACTCAACCCAGCCAGTACGATTGCAATAACAAAAATTTTCAACTTCATGAGCGGTTTTCATTTAATGGATATAGTGTATACCCTTGGTCAATTAATATCAAAAATATATTTTAGTTTCATTCTCTGCAAAAAAAATGATCATTAAACCGATAAATATGGTCAAATTAACAAATTACAGCCTCTAATATCCGTATTGTCCATTCTTCCCAATACCTCAAATTGACCATTTTCGTCCATTCGTCCCAAATCTTCTGTTTCAACGAATGAAATGGTGTGTATATTGGCTAAGTCAATAATATTTATTGCTCCGGTAGTACCTTTTTCCATGTAGTGGAAGGGATCATTGATGTCCCTGATCATTGCTTTAGCCCATTTTGGGAAGGAAAATAATCCATACTTGCCATAAGCCTGGGAGAATAATTCAGTCATTCCATATTCAGAATAAATGGCAGATACCCTAAATCCTTCCTTTAGTTGGCGGTGAAGTTCCAGTCGCGTAATTTCCTCACGTCTGCCTTTCATACCTCCTGTCTCAATCACAGTCAGACTCCCATCACCATCAAAGGGTCCCCTGGCCGCAATGAAATCCAGAAGTGCGTAGGAGACCCCAAACAGGATCTTTGGCGCCTGGGTGTCTGTGATCCGCTTTACCAGGTCATCATAGTTTTTCATAAAAAATCCTCCATTATGACCGGACCGATCTATGAAATGATTGACCATGCTGATCAGTGACGAATCCCCCTGCTCCATGTATGAAGGCAAAAGGGCCAGGATCTGAAGGTCTTCTGTGTTTCCAAAGTGCTGCTGAAAAGCAGCCGCAGCGCCACGGTGGTAAAAGGATTCATCCAAAACAAAATGTTGGCTCCGCTCTCCGGTAGTGCCGCTGCTCTTAAATACCTTTCCTTCCTTCCAGGTCCCGGATTTGATTACCTGTGACTTGAAAAAAGTGATGGGAAGGAATGGAATGTTCGTTATTTCCCGAACATCTTTTGGATTTACCCCTAAAAGATTGCAATAATCACGATAAATTTGGTTTTGGGTCCATTGAAAATGAAATACTTCAATCGCCAATTTATCAAATGAGGCTTCGTTAATAGAAAAGAGATCATTTTTGAATCTTTTAGGATCGATCATTAGTTATAATAAAAAATGAAAGATACGCACCAAGATATACTCAGGGATCGACTATGTTGAAAATGGCCAGGTTTTTTTTGATATTGATTACCATACCCGTGGTATTAAGTTGCTACAGGGAGCCTGATATTTCTGACGTTCCGTTTATTGAATACCGGAATTTACAGTTCATAAGAGGTAGTTCTTTTGATTCTCTCGTTTTATCATTCTATTTTGAGGACGGGGATGGCGATGTGGGCCTTTTCTCGAGCGAGACTTTTCCGCCATTTCACCCTTACGATGTTGTTGTGGATGCGGATGACAGTATCGTTACCATTAGCTCCGAATCTACGCCACCCTTTCGTTTGGTGACACCGGGGACTGTGGAAGAAGAGTTTTTAAGTGATACTGACATCAGGACCCCATACAATTGCAGCGATTATGCCATCATTAATCTTGGCAATGGAGATGATGTTGACGATACGGTATTTATCAGAAAAAATGAATACCATTATAATCTTCATCTGGTCTTTTTCAGAAAGATCAATGGTGAGTTCGTAGAGATTGACCTGGAATCGGTATTTGGGGTGACCAGCTGCGGGATCACTTATGATGGACGAATTCCGGTCTTTGATGAAGAAAATGTGAACAACCAGCGGCCGGTAAGAGGTACGATCACCTATCCGATCACCTCCAGCGGATTTCCATTTATTTTCGGTAATGATCCCTTCAAGATCGAGTTTTATATCTACGATTATAATCGTAACAGAAGCAACGTAGGTAGTACGCCGGAGCTAACACTCCTCGGGATCACCCGATAAGCGGCTTGAATTCTGTGGGATCGACCTCTGAGATCAGCTGGTAGACTCCCTCAAAAACATCTTCCGTATTTGGCTTGGAAAAATAGTCGCCATCCGTGCTGTAGGCCGGACGATGCGCCTGTGCGGAAATACACTTAGGTTTGGAGTCGAGGTATTGATAGCCATTGTCCCTGTCCAGCACCTGCTGCATCATGTAGGCGGTCGCTCCACCGGGCACATCTTCATCAATGAAAACCACCCGGTTGGTCTTTTTCAAGGACTCAACGATGGAGCTATGAATGTCGAAGGGAAGCAGGGTCTGAACGTCGATGACCTCGCAGGAAATGCCAAATTCGCTGAGCTGCTGTGCGGCCTCCATTACAATCCTGCACATGGAGCCATAGGTCACCAGCGTAACATCCGTACCATTACGAAGGATTTCAGGTACCCCAAGCGGTACCCTGATCTCAGCAATATTTTCCGGCATTTTTTCTTTCAGACGATATCCGTTGAGTGATTCGATCACCAGGGCAGGATCCTCCGATACCATTAGTGTATTGTAAAAACCGGCCGCCTGCGTTAGATTTCGTGGTACCAGCAGGTGAATGCCCCTGATAGACCCCAGCAGCATGCTCATGGGGGAGCCACTGTGCCACACCCCTTCGAGCCGGTGACCCCGTGTACGGATGATGACAGGACACACCTGACCGCCTTTCATGCGGTAGTGGAGAGAGGCCAGATCATCCGACATGGTCTGAAGGGCATAGATCACATAATCGAGGTACTGGATCTCAATGATCGGACGCAAGCCGCGCAATGCCGTGCCGATCCCCTGACCCAGAATGGTGAGCTCCCGGATGCCGGTATCGGTCACCCGGATCTCGCCGTGCTTTTCCTGCAGGCCGGCAAAACCCTGGTTTACGTCGCCAATGATCCCTACATCTTCACCAATCGCGAAAACCCGCGGATCTCTTGTCAGGAGTTCGTCGAAACAAGCCCTCACAACCTCCCTGCCGTCAACCACTTCCGAACTATCTGTGTATACAGGCTTTACTTCCTCTACATTGAGCGGGCTGTGGGCTGATTCATTATATAGATGTGAATTGTATTCATCCTTATGAACCTCATTTTTTTCCCTGACCCAATCGATGAGCAAATCTTTTTCTTTGGAGGTCTCGTCTTTAAGGTACCTCAGGCTCTTTCTCACAGCCCGCATGGTGTCAGCCTTCAGGGGATTTAAAGCGGATTTAAGTTCGTTTTTTATTTCGTTCAGGGCTACCTTATTGGTGGAGACCATCGCCGCCTTTCCGATCAAATCTACCGTTGTTTGTACATCCTCTTTGATACCTGCAGTATAGGCCTTCCAGGCTTCATTCCTTGCTTTTTTTGACCTGAGCTTCGCTTCCTGTTCGACCTGCTTTAGCTCCTCTTCAGTGGAGATCCCGGATTCGAGGATCCATTCTCGCATCTTAAGGTTACAGTCGAAAGCCTTCTCCCAGTCCAGCCTTTCTTTGGACTTATATCTTTCATGTGATCCGGAAGTGGAATGCCCTTGCGGCTGTGTCATGTCTATTACATGAACCAGGCAGGGGACATGCTCTTCCCGGGCTATTTTTGCCGCTTTCTGATAGGTGTTTACAAGTTTTGGGTAATCCCAGCCTTCTACAGTAAAAATTTCCATGCCGGGAACATCTTTTTCCCTGCGGAAACCTTCCAGGACCACTGATATGCTTTCCTTGGCCGTATGATATCGCTGGGGAACTGAAATTCCATACCCATCGTCCCACACAGACATCACAATTGGAATCTGTAAAACACAAGCAGCATTGATGGCTTCGAAAAAATGACCTTCAGAGGTAGCTGCATTGCCGATTGTGCCAAAAGCTACTTCATTGCCATTGATACTGAAGTCTTTAAAATCCTTCAGGTCAGGATTGTTACGATAAAGCCTGGAAGCATAAGCAAGTCCTATCAATCTGGGCATTTGGGCCGCAGTACATGAAACATCAGAACTAGAATTCTTCATGTCAGTAAGCGTATTCCACTCACCACTTGCAGTCATTGATCGCGTACCGAAGTGGCCGTTCATCATCCGGCCTGCGGAGGCTGGTTCGGCATCCACGTCTGTATGTGCGTATAACTGGGCGAAAAACTCCCGGGATGAATGTTGCCCCATGGCCATCATCATGGTCTGATCCCGGTAGTACCCGGATCGCCAATCACCGTTTTTAAAGGCTTTGGCCGCAGCAATCTGGGCCACTTCTTTCCCGTCTCCGAAAATGCCGAATTTGGCCTTGCCCATGAATACCTCTTTTCGACCAATGATGCTGGTCTCCCGGCTTTCGACTGCAAGTGCATAATCAAATAACACCTCAGCCTTATTGAATTTGGTTTTAGCTGTAACTTCCTGAGTACTCACCAAATATTGAGGTTTTGTCTGACACTAATTCAATGCTTCAAATTTACTAAAAAAAAGCTCTCTACTAGGTTTAAAGTACCATATATTTATATGGTTGTGTTTTTTATTTTCACATAATACCAAATATTATTTTGTCAATAGAAGATATGTGATATTAATGTATTATATAATAAAAATTTGATTGATGGAATTATTGAATTTTTGATGCGCTGCTGTTCTCATTACTTCGGCTGGTATCTTTGTAAAAAGATAAAAAAAGATGGTTGTAGGAATTCCAAAAGAGATCAAATCGAATGAGAACAGGGTGGCGATCACCCCGGGTGGTGTGATAGAGCTGACCAAACGGGGACATGAGGTCTTCATTCAGTCCGGTGCAGGTGTGGAAAGCGGTTTTACCGACCAGCAATATCTGTCGGCAGGAGCGAAGACCCTTGATACCATCGAAGAGATATATGCTACTGCCGGAATGATTATGAAGGTAAAAGAACCGATACAGCAGGAGTATGAGCTCATCAGGAAAGATCAATTGCTTTTCACCTATTTTCATTTTGCCTCAAGCCAGCAATTGACGGATGCGATGATTGAAAGAGGTGCAGTGTGTCTGGCCTATGAGACGGTCGAAAAGAGTGATCACTCACTGCCATTGCTAATCCCCATGTCGGAGGTGGCCGGAAGAATGGCCATACAGGAGGGAGCAAAATACCTGGAAAGACCACAGAAGGGCAGAGGCATCCTTTTGGGAGGTGTGCCGGGTGTGAGACCGGCCAAGGTATTGATCCTCGGAGGGGGAATCGTAGGGACCAACGCAGCAAAAATGGCCTCAGGTATGGGTGCGGATGTCACGATCATGGATATCAATCTGCCCAGGCTCAGATACCTGGAAGACATCATGCCCGCCAATGTCAGCACTTTTATGTCAAGTGAGTACAACATCAGAGAATTGATCAGTACGCATGATCTGATCATCGGTGCGGTATTGATCACCGGAGCCAAAGCCCCCCACCTGATCACGCGCGACATGCTGAAAGACATGAAGCCGGGTACTGTGCTTGTGGATGTAGCCGTGGATCAGGGTGGATGTATCGAAACGTGCAAGCCCACCACTCACGACAATCCTACCTACATCATCGATGATGTGGTGCACTATTGCGTGGCCAACATGCCCGGAGCTGTTCCTTATACTTCGACATTGGCTTTGACCAACGCTACGCTTCCCTATGCCATGCAGCTTGCCAACAAAGGGTGGAAAAAAGCTTGCCTGGAAAACGAAGAACTGAAAAAGGGTCTCAATATCGTATCAGGGAGTGTGGTGTATCAGGGAGTGGCGGAGGCCTTCGGTCTTCAATTTACCGAGGGTGAACAGTTTTTGAATTAAACAAGCTTTGGGAATTCCTGCTGCGTTTGATAGGCCTTTCCGTCAAATTTCCAAATGAAATGCTTCATGCCGTTGGTCATGGCGATGTATGGAGCCTGGATGATCTTGTTGTAGGTGGAGATCTGCCGGGTGGTTTCCGGGCCCAGACTCACCTTTGCTGATTTGCACTCGACGAGAAGAAATGGCTGGCCGTCCCGATCCATCAGCAGGATATCCGATCGCTTCCCTGATCTGAAGTATGTTAAGGGGAATTCAAGGCTGATCAGGCTGCGTGGATAGGATAGCTGATTGATCATGAGGTGGATAAAGTGCTGACGCACCCATTCCTCGGGAGTGAGGGTCACGTACTTTTTTCGCACGATATCGAAGACGAATTCATTCCCCTCCTCATTCTTGATCCGTAGCGAGCAATCCGGAAGATTAAGCTTTTCCATAAGGGGATAACTTGACAAATCTCAGCAAAGTAAGTCCTATCAGGAAGAATACACCAAGCACAAGCGAACTGTTTCGCATGCTCCCCGTCACTTGTTCGATGAGCCCATAACTAAAAGTACCCAAAACCACGCTGATGTGATAGGTGACATCGTAGAAAGAGAAGAAGGAGGCGTGATCTTCTGACTTTTCAGGGATCAGCTTGGAGAACGTAGCCCTGGATAGTGCCTGAATGCCTCCCATCACCAGTCCCACCACCACTGCCAGGACATAGAACTGCGTGACACTTGAAATGAAATAGGCGGTAAGGCAGATGCCAATCCAGATGATGAGCATAACTGTAAGTGAGAAAATGTTGCCATGCCTTTCTGATAACCTGGCAAATAAAATTGAGCCGGCGATCCCAACGAACTGGATAATGAGCAGGATGGGGATCAATTGTCCGGCCTCAAGCTGCAGGACCTTGGATCCGAAAAGCGTGGCGAGCAACATGACAGTTTGCACACCCATATTGAAAAAGAGGAATGCCAGAATGTATTTTTTCATAGGGGAAAGTTCCTGCAGCTTAAAGAACACCTTGCGGATTTCGCGGTATCCGTTCAGAAGGATTTTTCCTTTGGGCTTTTTGTGAAAGACATTCACCGGCAGGTTCCTGAAAGGGATCTGGGCAAAACCGATCCACCAGATACCAACGAGTAAGAAAACCACCCTGGTAGCCTGCCCGGAATCAGCAAAACCAAATGTTTGGTGATAGGTGATCAGGATGAGGCTCAGGATCAACAGGATGGCACTTCCGAGGTATCCGTAGGCGTATCCCCGGGCACTTATCCGGTCAGTGGATTCGGGTGTGGCGATCTCAGGGAGGTAGGCATCGTAGAAAACAAGGCTGCTGCTGTATCCCAGGCTGGCGAAGATCACACAAAAAATGCCCCATTCTATATTCCCTTTGGTGAAAAGAAACATGCCCATACAGCTAAACGCCCCCAGGAAAGTAAATATTTTCAGGAATGTCAATTTCCTGCCGGTATAATCAGCGATACCGGAAAGTAGCGGTAAAATCGAAGCAGAAAGCAAGTAAGAGAAAGAAAACGCATAGCTGTAGAGCACGGAATTCACTATTTCATACCCGAAAAAACTTACCCGGTCCCCGGTTTGTTCGTTGGCGGTGATCGCTGAATAGTAGATGGGAAAGATGGAGGTATTGATGACCAGGTTGTAGACCGAATTGGCCCAGTCGTACATACACCACGATCGGATGATCTGCTTATTGTTCTTCATCAAAAATATACGTCTGCAAAGACAAAACTAACGGAAACATTTATCGTATTACCATTTGATCAATATGACAATGATTTTAACAACTTTGACATTTGTCTGTTGATACATATAAGATGATAGCAGAAGAAACTTTGATACAGGAAAAACCGGAAGTAAGCAGGATCAAAGAAAGGATACCTAAGACCGACCTCACCAGGGTAGTCATTATCGGTGGCGGCTTCGGTGGTATCGAGCTTGTACGACATTTGAGCAAGCAGCAGGTTCAGATCGTTTTGGTGGATAAAAACAACTACCACAGCTTTATTCCATTACTTTATCAGGTGGCTACGGCCGGACTAAGCCCCGGCGACATTTCCAGTCCGCTAAGGGAATTCCTTCAGGAGAATAAGAATTTCCATTTCAGGATGGCGAAGGTAAAAAGTGTTGATACTGAGCGAAAGCGGGTGATCACGACATCCGGCTTTCTTGAATACGACAAGCTTGTGATCGCCACCGGGTCGAGGACCAACTTTTTTAATAACGATCAGCTTAAAAAGAATGCTTACAAATTAAGGGAGATCAGTGACGCCATCGAATTGCGAACGAAGCTGATCAATAACTTTGAAGAAGCGATCACCGCAAGCAATGATGCGGAGCTTGAAAAACACATGAACATTGTGATTGTGGGTGCCGGACCGACAGGGGTAGAGCTGGCAGGAGCAATCGGTGAATTACGAAAACACGTTCTTCCCAAAGACTATCCGGAGCTGGATTTTTCAAAGCTAAAAATCTGGCTTGTGGAGGGTTCTGACAGGGTATTGCCTGCCATGTCAGAAAGATCCGGCCGGCGGGCAAAAAGATATTTGAAGAAGTTTGGTGTCCGGCTGCTGCTCGGAAAATTTGTGGAGTCCTTTGAAAACAATGTCGCTACACTTAGTGACAAACGTACCATTGAGACCGCATGTCTTGTGTGGGCAGCTGGCGTAAGGCCCAACAGTATCAAAGGTCTTCCCGAGCAGGCAGACGTCAAAGGACGGATTAAGGTGGATGAGTATAACCGGGTCTTTGGTACGGAAGATATTTATGCGATCGGCGACGTGTCTCACCAGGAATCGGTCAAATATCCCAAAGGGCTTCCCATGCTCGCTCCCGTGGCCATCCAGCAGGCCAAAGTACTGTGCGATAACCTGATGGCCGGGATCAATGGCGGCAGATCACAGGTTCCTTTCAGATATGTGGACAAAGGGACCATGGCTACGATCGGAAGAAATAAAGCTGTGATAGACGCTCCGTTTGGGATCAGACTGGGTGGTTTCATCGGCTGGTTTATCTGGATGTTTATCCACTTATTTTCAATTATTGGTTTTCGTCGTAAATTGCTGGTGTTTGCTAATTGGATCTGGAACTATTTCACATACAATAGAGGCAACCGGTTGATCATCAATAAAGATCCTGACGACGATTAAGTGAAATGAATACGGATAGGTTACTGGAACGGAAATCTCTTGAAGTAGATATTCGTCCACAGCCCAATGATGAGACCTGCGGACCTACCAGCCTCCATGCAGTTTATCAGTATTATAGCGATTTCATTTCGCTAGAAGATGTGATCGATGAGGTGAAGAGCCTGAAAACCGGTGGTACGCTCGGTGTGATGCTGGGAAACCACGCCCTGAAAAGAGGCTATTCGGCCAGGCTGATCACCTATGATCTTCAGATGTTCGATCCTACCTGGTTTCAAAGCGGTATTTCGCTGGAGGCCAAATTGAAAGAACAGCTTGAATACAAAACCAGTAAGAAGTTCAGGACAGCGACCAATGCTTATCTCAAGTTTCTGCAGGGTGGGGGCGAGATCGTTTTTGAGGAGCTTACCTCCAGGCTAATAAAAGGAATTCTCGAGGAAGGGACGCCCATCCTGACCGGACTGAGCGCCACCTATCTCTACAACTGTTCTCGGGAGATCCCAGAAACCAATGAATATCATGATCTGAAGGGAAAACCAGCTGGTCATTTCGTAGTGATCCGTGGTTTTGATCCAGTAAAAAGACTGGTGTACATCGCGGATCCGCTGGAATCAAACCCGATCAGTGAAACGCAATATTATCTTGTAAACATCCGAAGGTTGATCAATGCCATTTTACTTGGCATTGTGACCTATGATGCCAACTTACTCATCATTAAACCTAAATAATGGCTTCCAAAATTATTGTTACTGATCACCCCGGCGATTGGACCACCTCGGAAAGTGAGGCGGAGATCATTTCTCCACAGGATTATTTTTCCAGGGAGCAATACCAAAAGAACAAGAAGTTCAAGGTGATCAACCTGTGTAAATCCTACCACTATCAGAGTCTTGGCTATTACGTATCTCTGCTGGCCGAGGCCCGGGGGCACAAGGTGATGCCCGAAATATCAACCCTTCAGGAATTCAGGTACCCGTCCTTTGTGAGGGAAGATGCGGAGGATTTCGATGAGCTGATCCAGAATGAGCTGAAAAAAGTGGAAGGGGACCGGGTAGAGATGCATATCTGCTTTGGTAAATCTGATTTCCCTGCTTTCAACAGGATCGGACTGCTGATCTTTAACCTGTTTCAGGTACCGATCCTGCGGGCCATTTTTTCCAAAAAGGACAAATGGTTTCTGACCAACCTGAAACCTTTAAACCTCAAAGAACTTCCCACGGAAAAGCTCGACCATTTAAAGCATTCTTTGAATGAATACCTGGAAGGAAAGAAAAGGCTGCAAAAGCAGTACAGCCGCAAGAAATATGACATGGCGATCCTGATCAATCCGGAAGAGACTACGCCACCCTCCAATAAGAAGGCCATCCAGCACTTCATGAAAGCCGCCGAGCAGGTGGGATTCAATGTGGATCTCATCACCAAAAACGATTTTGCCAAGCTGATCCAGTATGATGCGCTGTTTATCCGGGAAACCACCAATGTAAATCATCATACCTTCAAGTTTGCGAAGAAGGCCGCCGCGGAAGGGCTGGTCGTCATTGACGATCCGGAGTCGATCCTCAGGTGTACCAACAAGGTTTATCTCAGCGAGTTATTAAGCGCCAACAAGATACCCACGCCGAGATACTGGATCATCCGTAAGGACCAGCCGCGTCAGAAGAAAGTGGATTTTGAGTTCCCCATCATCATCAAGCAGCCGGACGGGTCGTTTTCGAAGGGGGTAAAAAAGGTCAAGGATCACGCCGAACTTGAAGTCGTCCTGAAGGATTTCTTTCAGACCTCGGACCTGGTAATCGCCCAGGAATTCATCCCTACGGAGTTTGACTGGCGGGTAGGCGTACTGAACAAGAAGCCGTTTTATGTGTGCAAATATTATATGGCCACCGACCATTGGCAGATCGCCAACTGGAAAGACGGAAAGCTCACCGGTGAAGGGGATACGGAATCGGTACCCGTAGACCAGGCTCCTCAGGAGCTGCTGGACCTGGCGGTAAAGTCTACTTCTTTGATTGGTAACGGCCTGTATGGAGTGGACATCAAACAAAACAAAAACAAGTTTTATATCATAGAGATCAATGATAACCCTAATCTGGATGACGGTGTGGAGGATCAGTCCATTAAACAGCAGCTGTATCTCACCATCATGCAGGAATTTATGACAAGAGTTATTTAAAAATAATGAGCAAAAACCCAAGACTCCATTTGTTTCAGGCCTATGGCATTGAGTTGGAGTACATGATCGTAGATGCGGACACCCTGAACATCAGACCCATTGCCGAATTTATCCTCAAAGACGCTGAAAGCAACATCCAGGGTGAGCTGGAGAAAGGCGAAGTATGCTGGAGCAATGAGTTGGTAAGCCATGTGGTGGAACTGAAATCCAACGGACCCACAAAGGACCTTCCGGCGATAAGAAATCATTTCAACTCAAACATTCAGGAGATCAACGGGATCCTGAAAAAAGCCAATGCCCGGCTGATGCCCACAGCGGCACACCCGTGGATGAAGCCTGCCCTCGAGACGGTGCTCTGGCCTCACGACAGCGGTGAGATCTATCGGATCTATGACAAGATCTTCGGGTGCAGGGGCCACGGATGGTCCAACCTGCAAAGTACCCACATCAATCTGCCATTTTATGATGACGAAGAGTTTGCCAAACTGCATACGGCCATCCGGTTTATGCTGCCGATCATTCCGGCCCTGACTGCTTCTTCGCCGATCCTTGGTGAGAAATATACCGGCTTCATGGATAAGCGGCTTTTTTACTATGAAAAAAACCAGGCCAGGATACCGGCCATCACCGGGATGGTGATCCCTGAGAAGGTGGTGACGATGCATGGATATCAGAAGCAGATCTATGACCGCATCGAGAAGGCGATCAGACCCCACGACCCGGACAGGATGCTGAAGCCCATCTGGCTCAACTCCCGCGGAGCGATAGCGCGTTTTGACCGGGGCAGCATCGAGATCAGGATCGTGGATATCCAGGAATGCACCAGTGCGGATATAGCCATCGTATTTTTCATTTCCCATCTGCTGAAGTTGCTGGTGTCTGAGAAATGGATCAGCTTTTCCGATCAGCTGGAGATCGGCACGGAGGACCTGTATCATACTTTTAGTCAGACCATCAGAAATGGAAGTCAGACGGTGATCAGTGATAAGGAATACCTGGGGCGCTGGAAGGTGAAGGAGATCGTGACTGGAAGTGAGCTGTGGTCCATGATCATTGAGAAGGTATCTGCGGCCTATCCTGAGACCTCGGAGATGTGGAAACCTGTGATCGAAAGAATGAATAAAGCGACACTGGCTGAACGGATCGTAGAGGCGATGGCCGGAGATTACCGGATAGAAAAGCTGAGGGAAGTGTATGGCAGGCTGGGGGATTGTCTGGCCAAGGATGAAATGTTTGAATGATGAATTGGCAGCTGGTCATCAGTTGTGAACATGCCTCGAATGAGGTGCCCACTTTTTACCAGCATCTTTTTACCAATGCCGAACAGGAGCTGAAATCCCACAAGGGCTGGGATCCGGGATCATTGGAGATTGCGGAAAGACTCGGAAAAACATTTGATACAGCGCCTTTTGTATACCCCTACACCCGCCTGCTCATCGAACCCAATCGCTCGATGGAGCATCCGCAGCTTTTTTCGGTTTACTCGGCCGGTCTCCCCCCTCAGGAGAAGATGCTGCTCATCGAGGAATATTATTTACCCCATCGCAATACAGTAGAGGACAGGATCTCGGAGCTTGTGTCGCGTGGGCCTGTCCTGCATCTGGGGATCCACACGTTTACGCCGGTATGGGATGGAAAAGAGCGGAAGGTAGATATCGGCATATTGTATGATCCCGGTCGGAAGATGGAATCGCATTTTTGTGAACGGTTCATTGAGGTCCTGCAAAAAAATGCACGAGATCTTTCGATCAGGCCCAACGAGCCCTACCTGGGCATTGATGATGGGTTTACCACCTACTTACGCACACGATTCAGGGATGAGGAATATCTTGGCATAGAAATCGAGGTGAGTCAGCGGTTTCCGGACAGCCTGCCTGCGATGAGCGATCTGCTGGGGAGGAGTCTGAAGGAGGCGATGCAAGGGGGTTGGGACCGATCAGTTTGATGGAGTTTAAGCTAAAAAGCTTTAGATTTATATTGATATAAGCCAGGTATAGTGAGTAGCATCGATTTACTCAGTTGTTGTTCACTATCGTCTACTGCTACCCCCTCAGAGTCGCCTGCAAGGGACTCTGAGTGTAGGCCCTAGAAGCCGCCCTACTACCCCCTCAGAGTCACCTGTAAGGGACTCTGAGTTTTTGCTGGATGACATCAGGTATGGGTTATTCAGCCTATACATGAGCCACATTGCGCAAATGGAGTACTATCAAATTCCCTTTATTTGAATATC
Organism: Cyclobacteriaceae bacterium; assembly: GCA_965243485.1. Lineage (GTDB taxonomy): Bacteria > Bacteroidota > Bacteroidia > Cytophagales > Cyclobacteriaceae > UBA7330. Next base: position 2,605,056 of record CBDEVP010000001.1, read on the forward strand.
TTGTTTCCGGAAGCCTTCAGAGTCCTCTCCGAGTGACTCTGAGGAGGGTAAAAAGCATTTCATAGGCACATCATCAGGAACTTCACCCACTAAATCCTCTGTGGGGAAGTCTTATGTTTCATTTCTTTTGGAGCAGTCAAGATCATTCAGCGGCAAAACGCAGTAGGAATTTACCCGTTGCATCTCACCGTAGATTTAGCTAGTTTAGATATATATAGCACTGGGATGGCCACTTGCCGTACCTGCGTTGGGGGCAAGTGTAATAGATGAAAGTTGTAACACTATAAATACAATGCACGAAATACTATTCGACTTTATATCAAAATACATTTCTCTGACAGATGATGAGAAAAATGCATTACTATCTTTAGACCTGTTTCACTCGGTAAAGAGGGGGACGACTTTACTCAGGGAAGGACAGAAATCCCAGGAGAGTTATTTCGTTTTAAAAGGCTGTATTCGGGTTTACTACATCGTAAACGGAGAAGAAAAAACAACCGCTTTTTATACAGAAATGGAAGCTTTGACACCTCCCTGTGTCATCAACAATTCACCATCAGAATATTATTTAAGCTGTGTGGAGAACAGTCTTCTTCTGGTTTCAAACACTGATATGGAAGAGGAAGTGAACACCAAATTTCCAAAGTTTGAGTTAATGTGCAGAAAATTCTCGGAAGAATTGTTGGTTAAAGAGAGGATTGACTTTGACGAGTTTAAGACTTCTTCGCCTGAACAACGATACCTCAACTTACTGCAGAAAAGACCGGACCTGGTTCAGCGTGTTCCTCAGCACCAATTAGCAAGCTATTTGGGCATCAAGCCTCAATCACTAAGCAGACTGAGAGCAAGAATTCTTGTAAAGAAGGTCTAAGCCCATTTTTCTTAACTTAAGTGAACGTTTTTAAGTCTGTTACCAATCCACTTTTGCAGCACCATTTAACAAGAATTAAATATGAATACGCAAAAGAATATTTTGGGGCTTGGTCTTGCCCTGTTGCTATCAGGCAGCTTAAAGTTGAGTGCACAAGATGCCGGAATAGACACTACGTACAGAAAGTGGTTTGTTGGTAGTACGCTATTATTATTAGGTAACCTTGATGACACCAATAATCCAGGGTATGTACAAATAAATGCCGGTTTTAGGATCACACCTAAAGATGTTATTCAACTTAGATTTAAAAGGTCTCAGTATGCCTGGCCAATAGGTATCCCTTTCGGACCGGATTTTGATGGACCAGGGTTAAACTATCCCGGATATGCACGCATACTTGCTCCTCAAATTGGATACCAGCGGTTTTGGTGGAAAGGACTCTATACATCTATTTATGTATTGAATGCTTTTGAAAAATATTTGGATGAGAATAAAGAGAAGATTGGAAATGGATTCACATTGTATACAGACTATTATTTTGGGTATCAATTTAGTTTTTTCAATGGCCGTTTCTTTTTTGAACCAGCGATAGGATGTAGTTATTGGCCGATGAGGATCGGCGTTCCGGATTCTTTTAAAGCGGTAGAGCGAGGGTGGCCTAACTACTTTATTCAACCGGGATTGGATTTAAGTTTTAGCATCACAATCAAGTAATGAACCGGAGACTCAAAATTTAAAACTTCTAATCGGTATCCCTTAGTCATTAATCATACGAGTAAGAGTTGTTGAAAAAAGTAGGGTCACAGTTTCCTTTCTTCACTTAAGTGAACGTTTTTAAGTCAACAGCCAATCCACATTTGCAACATCGATTAATACAAATTAAAAGGACATGCAAATGAAAATTTTATGGATTGGACTTACCATAGTATTGGTAAGCAGCTTACGGGTGAATGCACAATATGCCAAACATGACAACACTTACAAAAAGTATTATGTTGGCAGTACCTTGTTTTTGTTGGGTAATTTGTCTCCTGAAAATCCGCCCGGCTTCGCTCAGCTCAATGTAGGCTTTCGCATTACAGGACTGGATGTTGTTTCTATTGAACTAATAACCTGGAAATATGCGTGGCCACTTGGGATAAACCCATTTTATAATAAGTCATACGGAAAACCGGAAGAAGAATTTCCGGGATATATTCGGGAATATGGAATTGGTTTTGTTTATCAGCGGTACTTCTGGAAAGGTCTATATGCTGCAGCACACCTAATGCCTATGCTGCAAAGGTTTATGGATGAAAATGGTAACAAAGTGGATAATGGTTTCCACCTGTTCAACACCTATCGAATCGGGTATCATTTAAAGCTCTTTAAGGATAATTTTTTTATTGAGCCATCACTTGGTGTTGCCGGCCGTCCATTATATACAGAAATGCCCAATGGATTTAAAGAAAAAGATGGCAAATGGCCTAAATGGACACCGGAACCTGGTTTGCATTTTGGGTATAACTTTTAGTTCGTAATTCCCACTCATCGACATGCCCTGTAGGGCATGTTGGTCAGCTTAATTGATCCCCTCAGAGTCACCTGCAAGGGACTCTGAGTTTCTGCCAGGAAGACATCAGGTATGGTGTATTAGGTCCATCCTTGCCTTGAAGCTACACTGTGCAAATTGAATAGGCTCAAATTCACTTTACTTACATATCTTGTTTCCGGAAGTCCTCAGAGTCATCTATGAGTGACTCTGAGAAGGGTAAAGCCCTTTCAGCGGGTGATGCTGAGAAGGTCAATATCAAAACGAAATGAAACAATTCGGATTGCTTCTTTTAACAATTGTTCTGTTTGCATGCGAGCAACGTTCAAAGGAAGAAACTGAAATAGAATTATACGATCAGATCAGGGCCGAAATCTCAGAGAATGATTTTGATGCAGCTTTAAACTCTAGATCAATTAATCGATTTGGAACCCAAAAAAGTCGAATATCAACAACTTAGAATTGCTATCCTGCTCGAATCCGATAAAATTTCATCCAAAGAAGCAGCCAAAAAACACAGTGAACTTGATCTGGGCAATGCGAACAAACAATTGACAGAGTCACTGCAGGATATGATCATGTCGAAAAGTGAAGCTGGTGAAGAAACAATTAATTTTTATTTGGATAAAATAGATCGGGACCCTGGCTATTACTCAAACTACTATCTTCTTGCCAACGAATACATGAAGTTGGGAAGGTATGAAGAAGCCATGAAGAAGCCATTCCATATTTCACCAGGAGCATGGAATTAGAACCAATGTATAAATATGCCTATTCGGAAAGAGCCCTGGCAAAATACAAATTAGGAAGAATTAGCGAAGCTTGTGAGGATTGGAAAACCCCGGGAGGTGGCTCAATTTCTTATCACGAAAAGTATTGTGAGTAAGACCACCCTGGCATCAAAAATAAATTTTTCACCAGTAAATAAAACCACCATGTACATCATCGATCTACACTATATCGTTCCTCTGGACGAGCTGGACAAACACATGACCGAACATGTGAAATATCTTCATCGGTATTACAGGCAAAATAAGTTCGTAGCTTCAGGCCGGAAAGTCCCGAGAACAGGTGGGATCATCATGGCACTGGCCGATTCACGGGAGGAGATCGACCGGATCATCTCGGAAGATCCTTTCCATATTCACAAACTAGCAGAATTCACGATCACCGAATTTCAAACCTCCCAGATGCATCCCCAGCTCAAGCCTTTGCTGAAGTAGATAATCACGCCCGTTAACAGCAGTTCAGATTGTTTTCAGACGTTCTTCCTATGGTCTATTAGCAGAAACTGGTGTTTCCTGTTCGTTTTTCCTCTTCATTATGCAGTTCTTCATAGATACTGTTGCGATAAATGCCAGGTTTTGTTAGATTACTAATGATTACCGCTGTCCGCCCCGATTTACTTAGTCTTTTTCCATGGTTCGAAAGGAATACGTCGTTCTGTTTTGTCTTTTTCTCTTCCTGGCCTGCGCCGAAGATGGATTACTGAACCTGGCCACCAATCATCCGAAAATAGATCAGATCAGTCCTGAAGAGGGTTTTCCGGGAGATATCATCCTGATTGAAGGATCGAATTTGGGTAACGTGGATTCCGTGTGGGTCAATGGGATCCTGACAACCGTCAATGATCAAACAGCTGAGTCGCTTACCATTGAGATCAATCCTGCAATGACCTCCGGACCGGTGATAGTAAGAAATCCTTTTGGGAGGACGCTGGGCCCTGATCTTCAGATCAATCAATTACCAATCGTTATAGACTCTATCTCGCCACTTTCAGGCATTGTTGCTACACCGGTACAGATCTACGGGAAGGAATTTGATCAACTGATGACTGATTATGAGCTGCAGTTCAATGGTGTTGTCGCAACCGTAAGCTCAAAGTCAGATACGATCATCTCAACCACAGTGCCCGAAGGGGCTATTTCAGGAGAGGTCTTTTTGAAGAATGGTACTGATACCATCCGGGGACCGGTATTTACCGTGGAGGTATCACCGGATTTTACTATTGATTCGATCGACCCCGTGGAAGGCGAGGTCCTTACGGAAGTGACCATTACAGGAACAAACTTTGGTGATGACGCAGCCGATATCGAGGTCACCGTGAACGACACAGTTGCAGATGTAACTTCGGTAACTGATACCCAGATAATTTTTGAAGTACCGGCAGCGGCTACTTCCGGTCCGGTAGCAATACGTAAGCTCTCTACCGACCAACAGGTGATTGGCCCGGATTTTACAGTACTTGGTGCCATAATCATCCAGTCGATCGATCCAACCGCCGGGGAAACTGGCACACAGGTCACCATCACAGGATCGAACTTTGGTACGGATTTGAATGATATTGAAGTGACGGTGGACGGCGCGCCGGGTGATGTGTCTTCGGTGACTGATACACAGATTGTATTTGAGGTGCTACAGGGTACTTCTTCCGGTCCGGTGGCTGTTCAGAAGAATTCTACCGGTCAGCAGGCAACCGGCCCTGACTTCACAGTCCTTAATGCGCTGATGATCCAGTCGATTGATCCAACCTCCGGGGAAACTGGCACACAAGTCACCATCACAGGAACGAACTTTGGTACGGATATTAATGACATTGAGGTGACGGTGGACGGCACGGCAGGTGATGTGACATCTGTGACTGATACCCAGATCGTATTTGAAGTGCTACAGGGTACTTCTTCCGGTCCGGTGGCTGTTCAGAAGAATTCTACCGGTCAGCAGGCAACCGGCCCTGACTTCACAGTCCTTGCTCCGCTGACTATCCAGTCGATCAATCCGACCTCCGGCGAAGCGGGGACTTCAGTGACCATTACAGGAACGAATTTTGGGCCGGACATCAATGACATTGAGGTGACGTTGGATGGAACTCAGCAACAGGTATCTTCTGTAACCGGTACTCAGATCGTGTTTGAGGTGCTGCAGGGATCCACCTCGGGCACTGTGGCTGTACAGAAGCTCTCTACCGGTCAGCAGGTGACCGGTCCTGACTTCACGATCCTTGCTCCGCTGACGATCCAGTCGATCAGTCCGACCTCCGGCGAAGCGGGGACTTCAGTGACCATTACAGGAACGAATTTTGGGTCGGACATCAATGACATTGAGGTGACATTGGATGGAACTCAGCAACAAATATCTTCTGCAACCGGTACTCAGATCGTGTTTGAGGTCCTGCAGGGATCCACCTCGGGTGCTGTGGCTGTACAGAAGCTCTCTACCGGTCAGCAGGTGACCGGTCCTGACTTCACGGTACTTGCACCGATGGTGGTCCAGTCGATCGATCCGACCTCGGGTCCGGTCCTCACTGAAGTAACCATCTTAGGAGCCAACTTTGGCAATAATGTCAATGATATCGAAGTCACCGTAAATGGAACTTCCTCAGCGATCATATCGGTGACCGACACCGAGATCGTATTCGAAGTTTCCCAGGTCGCTACCTCCGGCTCTGTAGTGGTCGAGAAGCTCTCCACAGGCCAGCAGGCCACCGGTCCTGACTTCACGGTAACCACAGGACCGACCGTCACCGTTTCCACGGTAGTCAGCAATGGAGTAGGGAACCCTTTGGACATCTTGGAATTGGGAGATTTCACTATTAATTCTTCGGATCAGAATCATCAGATCTTCCTGTTTAATCAGGTCAATAATTCCATCAATACCATTGGAACGGGTACTCCGGGGCTGGTAGACGGCACCTCACCACAATTCAATTTTCCTACAGGGATAGCACTTGATGCTTCAAATATTCTGTATGTGGCTGACAGACAGAACCACGTGATCAGGGCGATTTCAGGAGGAAATACCCAGACGATCGCCGGACTGGGGCAGGCAGGATTTGTAAATGGTACCTTACAACAGCAGTCACAGTTCAATGAACCTGTAGGCATCGTAGTCATCGGAACGTTTATCTACGTGGCGGATTTTCAGAATCATGCCATTCGACGTATAGATGTTCAGGGCAACCAGGTCATTACGATCGCCGGGAATGGGGTGGCCGGATTTGTGGACGGGTCGCCGCAAACCTCTCAACTGAATCAGCCAGTTGGTCTTGCAGAGGATGTGGATGGTAATCTGCTCATCGCCGATTTTGGCAACCATAGTATAAGGAAGCTAGACCTCAGCACTTTTGAGTTAACAACAGTAGCTGGAAATGGAAGTAGTGGCTTTGTAAATGGAGATGTTAATGCTGCACAATTCAATGGTCCTGTTGATTTGTCCGTAGATTCTCAGGGGGTAATCTATGTTGCAGAACAATTAAATTATGTTATCCGAAAAATTGATAGTGGTAGCGTCACTACAATGGCAGGAACAGGTGTTGCTGGATACACAGACGGAGCAGCTGATCAGGCGCAGTTCAATGCTCCGACGGGGATTTTCGTAGTCTCGGATACCGAGATACTGGTTGCGGATTACCTGAATGGTGCCATCAGAAGAATCACCATCCAATGAAGCAACTTGGTACCATAGCGCTATTTCTTCTGATTGTTTTCAACGGATTTTCCCAGGACCTGGGAAATCTCAAAGATCAGAAGCCGGTGGTAATTTCCGGGAGTATCAATGCCAATCTTCAAACCTATGCTACCAACAGAGAACGTCCATTCCGTGATCCTTTTTTATGGACCTTATCCGGTAATCCTACACTGAGTCTGTACGGGGTTACCCTTCCCTTCAGTTTTGTGGTCAGTGCCAAAAACGAGGAATTTCGTCAGCCATTCAATCAGTTTGGATTGAGCCCTTATTATAAATGGGCAAAACTGCACCTGGGTTTCAGGAGCCTTTCATTCTCCCGCTACTCACTCAACGGGCATGTATTTAATGGGGTGGGAGCAGAAGCTACTCCGGGAAACTGGCGTTTTGGAGTCATGTATGGTCGTTTGCTGGAGCCGATACCGGAAGATCCTTCAAGTGTGATCCCCATTCAGCCTACCTATCTAAGAAAAGGCTACTCTGTCAAATTAGGCTATGGTACTTATTCCAATTATCTAGATCTCATTTTGTTTAAAGGATGGGATGTGCCCGGGTCCATTGAGCGTCCAACGGACAGCCTGCTCGTAAAACCCCAGGAAAATATTGTATTTGCATTGAAAACCCGGCAAAGGTTCTTTAACCGGCTGACCTGGGATGCAGATGTCGGTCTGAGCGGACTGACTGGTAATCTCTTTGCCGGTGGTTCAGCCCGGGAAGACATACCGCTCGATGGGATCATTTCTTCGCTCTTTAAGGTCAATTATTCTACCCAGTTCCTGAAAGCGATCAATACTTCTCTGGCTCTTCGGCTGAACTTCATGAATATTAGCCTGAAATACGAGCATATTGATCCCGAGTACAATACCATGGGGGCCTATTTCTTCAATAATGATGTAGAGAATATCACTGTTGCCCCCAGCTGGTCCATGATCAAAAGGAAGCTGCGTGTTTCGGGTTCATTGGGATGGCAGCGGAACAATCTCTTTGACAACCGGGTGAATCAGACCAATCGCAGGATAGGATCTCTGCGGGTCAACTTCATACCCACCTCCAAAGTAGCAGTTACCGGATCTTACACCAACTACCAGATCAATCAGCAAAGGAGGGACCTGATCCGTCGTGATGTGATCGATTCACTGGAGCTTGAGCAATTTTCCAATAACTTATCGCTGACGGCAACCTATAGCTTTGGCGATGAGAAAAGGAAATATACTTTATTGGCCAGTTACAGCCACCAGTCGGTAAACCAGGAAATGAAAAGCGAAGCCCTGGGCAACAATGATTCCAGGTCGATCAGTCCCTCGGTCACCTTCAGGTTTAAGGACAAAGATTCCGGTTGGGGCTTTAGGGCCAATGTCAGCTACAATGACTTCAGCAACAGCAGTGTTTCCTCTGAAAGAATTGGCTTTAACGGATCAGCTGACAAGCAGTTTAATGAAAAACTGAACATTAGTGGCACCACTTCTTTTTTCAATACCAAACTGGATGGTGCGGATGGCGGACTCACTACGCGGGTCATGCTGCGAAGCAACTACAGGATGTTTGAAAACCATAATTTCAGCCTTTCTGCAAGTCTGGTTAATCGCAATTCATCTAATGAACGGCTGGAGTCATTTTCCGAATTTGTCGGCAATTTTAATTACACCTTTACCTTCTAGCGCATGAGAAAGGCTCAATTGATCTTTGTATTTCTGTTAGTTAGCCTGAGTCATTCCATCATGGCACAGCTGGAGGTCCAGGTCAATGTTTTGCCGCCCTACCCGGTTCGATTGAGTGATTTCTCGGATTTCGACAGCGATATACTGATCACCATTTCAAACCTTACACTGGAGAGCTATGATGTATTTCTCTATGGTTCACTTACCAACGAGGACAATGGAGTCAGGATAGAAACGGATCTTACAGCAGCTGCGGCAAGACCAATTTTGATCCCGCCAGGAAACACTGTGCTCACAGGAGAGGATCTAAGGGACATATTCAATCCCGATATCCTGCAAATCACCGGTTCCCTGACTTTTGAACAGATCGAAGGGGATCAGGCACTTCCGGAGGGTAACTATTCGCTTTGCATCAGGGCCTTTGATTTCTTTAGCCGGACGGTTGCCCTGTCAGCCGATCCCTTTGTAGGTCAGGGATGTGCCTCCTATGAGGTAAGTAAAGTACAGGCCCCCATCCTGGATGGCCCACTTTGTGATGAATACATACCATCGGATCAGCATATAATTCCCTTTACCTGGTTTCAGACACCTTCATTCGGTGGTACAGATAATTTTACCTATACCCTTCGGATGGTAGAGGTGCAGGCTGGTCCTCCTCTGTATCAGAATCCATACAATGCCTTTGAAACATCTGTCGATCCCTATTTGGTGGATATCACTGACATTGATGTTCAAAGTTACCTACTGATGATCCCTGATGAAGTCACGCTGGAGCCCGGCACCACCTATGCGTGGCAGGTGATCGTTTCTGATCCTACAGGTGGTGTCCAGTTTGAGAATGAAGGAAGGAGCGAGGTATGCTGGTTCAGGTATGGAAGTGAGGTTGAAGAAGCCGATTTCACCTTTGAGCCTGTATTCCCCGGCGACGGAGATGTACTTCCCTACAACTTTATGCCCTTCATTGTCAGATTTGAACCTTTTTCTGATCAATACATCGAATACCGGGGGTCCATGCAGCTCAAAGAATACACTGGTGGCGGATATGCCAATGTCGACAGCAAGGACGGAGATAGTAACTGGCGTCCGGATGGTCCGCTTGCAACGCAGCGAAGAGTCGTATTTCCGGAAATGACCCAGGACCAGTCTCAGCATCTGCCGGTCTATAAAAGGAACGGTGAGACAGGCGCCGTGACCTTTGACCGGGGTAAGCGGTACGCCTGGGAATTTGAAGGCTCCATGGAGTTGTCCAACGGAGAGATCATCAGGGACGACATTCCGCTACAGGAATTTCAGACCGGGATGGCACCGGTCGATCTGCAACAACCCACCAATGGTGCTACTGTTGAGCCCGGAACCATCACCTTGCAGTGGGAGCCAGTTGCTCCTTCAAGTTTATTCCCACCCTATGATATTGTCCGGGCTGAAGGAAGAAGGAGTGTGGATTTTTTCACCGGAGTCGTGGATGAGCACTGGGTGTTGGAAGTAGCCACAGACACCGATTTTACCGACATCTACTTTACAAGAAATGAACGAATAAGAGATCTGGACCTGCTTACTTCCACGGAAGCTGAAATCACGAATGCATTATACCAACAGCTTCAGCGGGATACTGCGTTTACTGATGAAGGCACTTACCACTGGCGTGTCAAATGGCTCACCGAGCCGGGCAATCTGGCCTCAGAGCCGTATAACATCAGCCCGGTCTGGAATTTTACGATAGGTACGCCTTCAACCCCCGCAGACACCACCACAACTGAAGGTCCCTGTCTATCCGGTTGTGATGCACCGGCTATCACGGATCGTACGGCATCCGGCACATTGAGCACGGGGACTACGCTTAAGATCGGACTTTTTGATATGGAAGTGACAACCATTTCCTCATCCGCCGGGGGACAGTATACCGGAGAAGGAGAGATTGAGATTCCTTTCCTGAAGTTTACTGTGCTTGTTGAATTCCGAAACATTCAATTCAACGCAGAAAACAAAATATTTTCCGGTACTGTCCGGGCCAGGGAAGATCGGGCCTTCCCATTCTCCAGGACCTCCAGTGATGGGGCGGAAGCACTGGGTATGGACGAAGCCAATGCCATTGATCTTGGAGACTACCTGAATACAGGCGAACGGCTGGTCAGTTTGTTTACAGGGAATCGTGCCATTGGGTTACCGATCGGTATTGACAAGGAAATTGAAGGCAGACAGATCACTGTAGCCATTCTTGAAATGGAATTTACGCCTGAGCGCGCCGACCTGAATGCAGTGGCCAATATTGATCTGGACCTTTTTGGCGATACTCAGTTCTTCTCGGCGGGGATCGGTGACTTTTGCTTTTCTCCTACAGGCTTCGGAAAGGAAGGGATTGCATATCTTCCGACAGATCACACGTTTGAGCTGAGGAATGGTGCCTCTTTTGCCATCAAAGGTCTTACGAGCGCCACCAGCCTGAGTGACAGCACGACCTATTCCTATTTCAACTGGGATTGTAATGGTTTTCGATGCCTGAATCTCATAGGAGAATATAAGTTTTCCCGTGACGTCATCGTACCGGATTCTGAGGACGGCACTCCCGGTGATGGACAGGTAACAGCCCGAATGAGCTTTAAGACCTGTCGCGGTACCAACCTGATGGCTTCTTTTACCATGGATCCGTTCCAGATCCCTTCCGAGGCCATGGAAGGATACGCGTTTGTCGTCGAAGAGGCCTGGGTCGACTGGTCGAATTTTGACAATCCACCTGAGTTCCAATCCAACCTTCCGACTAATTATGTGCATTCAGCTCTACGGAGCAGTGATACCAGGTTGCGCAATACCTGGCATGGCTTCTGGCTGAAGACACTGCACATCAGGGTTCCGGAATATCTGGGTAATGTAGAGAGAGAAAGATTTGGAGCAGGTATCAGGAACATGATCATTGACGATACAGGGTTCACCTGTTCATTTAACCTGGAGAATCTCGTCACCTGGGAGGAGGAAGGAAATGTGGAAGGATTTGCCTTTTCCATCGACCGGCTATATGTCGATATTGTGCAGAATGCTTTCGCGGAGGCCGGAATGGAGGGTAAGCTTGGATTGCCGATACAGGATGAGCGGGAATACCTCGTATACACCGCGGCAGTTGCCAGGGATACAGCTACTTCCTCTTCGGGTTTCCGGTTTGTGATCAGACCGGAAGAGGAATTGAGTATACCCATCTTTATCGCTACTGCAGATATAGCTCCTACCTCAACTTTTGAGCTGCGACTGGGAGGCAGCGGAAACTTTGTGGGTGTGGATCTGAATGGCTCTCTGTCCATATCCAGCGACAATCAACCCGGCGAAGAAAGTGGAGGCAATGGCGCCCTGAATCTGCAGATGCCGGGAGTCACTGTGGAGCATTTGCGGCTCAACAGCCGGGATGGTTTTGATGACCGCGATTTTCGGTATTCCCTGGCCAGTCCGCAAAAAAGCATGTCCGGCTTTCCCATCAGCCTGGATGATCTGAGCCTGGGGCTGGACGGGATGAATCCATCACTGACCATACAGCCACGGCTTACACTGGCAGGTGAAAGTAGTGGTTTTTCAGCGGCGGCACGGATCACCATCAATTCATCCATTGAGGAGGCATCAAGCGGAAAGAAGAAATTCCGGCTGACCGGTGTTGACCTCGATGCGATTCATTTGGACGTGACCACGAGTGCTATTTCGCTGACTGGTTATCTGGAATTCTATAATGAAGCATCCGCCAAGGGAGTTCGTGGCGCACTGGCGGCACAACTGCCGATGGGTATTGCAGCCAGCCTCAAGGCTGATTTCGGAGCTTACCGCGCCAGCGAAACTGCACGATTCAATACCGCTCAGTATTACAGTTATTGGTATGTGGAAGGAATGGTGACGTTTGGTTCGACCGGATTGAGTCTTTTTCCCAGCCTCAATCTATATGGGCTTGGTGGAGGAGTATATCATCACATGACACAGGTCGGCGTCCCACAAGTGAACCAGGTGATGTCTTCAGGCGGCAGTGCCGAATCTACCGAACCAGTGACGACAGGTATCTCTTATGTACCGTCTTTTGACACGAATTTCGGCCTGAAGTTCATGGCATTGTTTGGAGATCCCAACCAGGGAAAGGCCTACAATTTTGATGTGACCCTGCAGGCTCAATTCAGTGCCAGTGCCGGCCTAACGCATATGGGCTTCACCGGACAGATCAGGGCTGTCACCGAGGGAATTAACTCCATTGAAAGCTCACCTATCATGGGATTTGTGGATATCAATTATTACAATCCACCGGGAGGGGATAAAGTGCTGGAAGGAAGTTTCGGTATGTCTGTGGATTTCTATGTACTACAGGGTACAGGGACCATGACCAGTGTCCCTGCCGGCTATACGGGTCCGACCGATAAATATTTCGTCATGGCTGAATTCTATGTCGGTCCTGACCAGTGGTATTATCACATGGGTAATCCGGAAAACAGGGCCGGACTTTCCCTAACCATAGGGAGCATGGACCTGCTGACCATTCAGAGTTACCTGATGATCGGTCATGGTATTCCTTCCACACTTCCGGCGCCCAGTGAAGCTTTTCAGCGCATCTTCCTGGGAGCCAATCCGGAGCAGTTCAATGCCCGTAACAGCGACAGGTTAAGCGAACTTGCCAGCGGAACGCAGGAAAGAAGTACTGCCAGCATGGAGGGAGCTCGTGGGTTTGCGATGGGAGCCAATTTTGAAATGTCTCTAAGTGCAAATCCTATACCCTTTTATTTTAGTCTGGAAATGGTGATGGGTTTTGATGTGAATGTAACCCAGGATTTTGAACGGCGTTGCCTGGAGACCGGGGTGGTGCCGGGCAGGAATGGGTGGTACGCCACCGGTCAGTTCTATGCTGCGCTGGAGGGTAGTTTTGGTATTGAAGTCAAGCTGTTCCGAAGAAGACGATTCCCGATTTTCGAGATGGGCGCCGGTATGCTGCTTCAGGGTGGACTGCCTGATCCGGTATATGCTCAAGGCAAAGCACGCATCAGGTTCAGTGTACTAAACGGTTTGTTCAAAGGGCAGTATCATTTTGAAGCTACGCTGGGTGACGTCTGTACGGTCAATACCGGTGGTGCCATGGCCAATGTGGAGGTCCTTCAGGATCTTGAGCCTGCCGGTGGCAATGATATCAGTGTATTCACCAATCTTACCGCCGCATTTGCCCTGCCGGTCAATGAGGTGCTGGAAATCCCGGTTGAAGACGATTGGGAAGGTACCGAGCCTCCCCTCAGGGTGAGACCCTTCATTCAGAGTTGGGAGCTCAAAGAAGGGAACCGGACGCTGGTGCCCACTGATCCTGTGAACTTCATGGAAGATAACACCATCGCTGAGCTTGCCCCATCGATCGTGCTCAAAGGGAATACATCCTACACTCAGAAAATTGTGCTGAAGGCCCACGAGATCTTCCGGGATGGCTCAGAAGTACTGCTGGACTGGGAAGAATCTCAGGAAGAGACTTTTGTGACCGGAAGTGCGCCTGATACGTTAGTTGATGAGAATATCCTGTTCTCCTACCCATTTAAGAATCAGCATTTCTTCATGAAAGGCGAGACACAGGGTGACCAGGGGTATGTACAGCTCAAACGCGCTGACCCCAATATCTTTGATACCTATGGACGACAGGAATTCAGAGAACACGACTATGTGGTGAGGTTTATTGAACTCGGATCCGATGTTACGACCGAAGTTCCGCTCACACTGATCGGAGACCGGTCTACGATTGCCTTTGATGTGAGTGAGCTTCAAAATGATACCTATTATGCCGTACAGTTGCTCAAAATCGCCATTCAGGATGAACCTGAGGAAGCAATTGGTGCGGACCAGTTTGGTCTTGGTAGTGAGATCATGGTTAGTTCAGCTGTCAGTTCTGCCATCCGCACACAAAACCTAAGATTAATGCAGACAGCATTGGGTAACATAGATAGTGATATCCTCAAGAAGCGAACACTTCCCGGTCCTACGGTAAGGAATGAGTTTGAACACCTTATATATCACTACTATTTCAAAACCGATGCTGACGTACGGTTTGAGGATAAGGTTAGAGGCATTTCACTTGACAAAAGCTATGGCAGGTTTGGTGATCTGGAGGGATTTACGCTTACTTTCCCATCCGGAATATCCTTTGACTGGCTGGATGGCAGGGGATACCGCAATTCTGCAAACCGCAGGGTGGTTGAGCCCCTGGTTGATGTATTTATCGAAAGGACGGGAGGGGAGTTTGCAACGTCTGAGTATCCGATGAACTTCTACCATACGGAAAGGATCGTACCAAATATAGAAGGACCACTGACAAGTTTGAGAGGTACAGTAAACCGTCACCTGCTTCCAGGACCTCCATATCTGTATCAGATGGATTATGGTCGATTTGTAAGATTCACCAGTGATAGTCCATTCCTCAACCCGCTCACAGAAAGAGAATTAAATACAGCCAATAATCCGCCTACCAGGGAGGATAGAATTCGCCAGTCAGTGACCAGTAGTTCTTCTGTTGGTGGGTTTGGTGGTTTGGGAGGCAGTTCTTCTGCTTTTACGAGCTATGTCAGCACCATTGAGATAGCTTCCTATGCTGTTACGCATACACTAAGTGTGCCTGGCATAAGTAATTTCCGCAGATTCAAGTCCATGTTGGCTGGATATCTGACAAGCAGATTTCCTTCCGTCATTGTTGGATCCAGCTTACAGGAGAACCCAAATAGCTATGTAAATCAGTATCGAGCTCGTTATGGGGATGCACGGAGACCAAACGGGCAGACCCTTACCTCCTACTTCTTAGCCTTTCATCCGACACAATATGGAATGTTCCTGAGAGTCATGTTTACTCCAAATAACAGAATGCTTTATCCTTCTACTTCAGGTTCTAATCAGCATTCTTTCATCACCCAGTACCGTTACCCGCTTCCCGGCCGCGTAGTCAGGATGGCCAACGGAACAAGCAGAAGGTTTACATTTTCTCACATTCAAGAATGATTCGAATGAGCTACAAAATATCCCTGGTTCTTCTTTTCGCTTTTTGCAGCATATCTCTTTTCGCTCAGAATGCAGCCAATGACATCCCCGGCATCCAGATGACAGGCAAAAGGACATCTGGAGGAGTTATGCTGCGGTGGGTGCCCGAAACGCCCGGAGCCTGGTCACTGTCCAGAACTCACGGATACCAGCTCGATAGGATGGCTTTTACCGGGGAGGAAGATTTCCACGAGGTAGGATATGAGCCGCTCACGGCTGCGCCTGTGAAGCCGTGGCCTCTGGAAAGATGGGATAGCCTTGCAATGGTCGATGATCAGGCTGCCATTGCTGCAGAAATTCTTTACGGTGAACTCGGAAATCAGCCTGTAGGATTCTTTGAAAAGGCTGCCAAGTTTGAGAATATCTTTTCGACAGCCATACTGGCAGCGGAGTTTTCATTTGCAACCGCTGTCGCCAGTGGATTGGGTTATTATGACAGAGACGTAAGGAATGACATGAAGTATCTTTACAGGATCATCAGCCTGGGAAGCAGTGATAGTTATCCTATTGATACCGCCTACTTTCTGATTGATGGCAACGAGCGGGAAACAGTACCGCAGGTAGTTATTCATGAAGTGCTGGACAAGGAGGGACATGTTGAGATCCGCTGGGACCGTGAAATGCATGAGCAGGTTTTTTCCGCGTATTACATCGAGAAGTCTGATGACGGCAGGTCCTTCCGACGCCAGAACCAGGCTCCCTATATTGATTCTCCAAATGATTTAAGTGAGACGTCTCTTACCTTTATTTCTTACATCGATTCGGTTCAGAACTATGTGCGCCATTATTACAGGGTCACAGGGATCACCTCATTCGGCGAATTGAGCGAGCCTTCGGATGTGGTATCCGGTATGGGACGGGACCGGACGCCTCCGACGCCACCAACGGGTATCAGTGCTCAGCAAGTTTCGGAGTCAGAAATTCGCATCTCGTGGGAATATGAAGATCAACCCGAAGATCTGGTCGGCTTCATGATCGCCAGGTCCAATGATCCTGAAGGAGCCGCTGTCACGCTCACAGACCCGGCACTTGGTCCCGAAGCAAGAGCCTTCACCGATGATACATTCGACCCTTTATTGAACAACTGGTATTTTCTGGCTACCATAGACACTGCCAATAATGCCAGTGTGGCCGCTCCAATATATGGTGGAATTGTTGACAGTATTCCCCCTTTGGCGCCAACGAACCTGAGCGGGAAAATTGACACTTCAGGGGTAGTGACTGTCACCTGGGATTTGGGTGAAGAAAGGGATCTGATGGGATACATGGTTTTCTCCACCAATCAGGAGGATCACACTTACGCCAACCTCTCGAATCGCCCGTTGATGGACACCGTATTTACCGATACTCTGGACCTGAGTATACTTACGGAAGAGATCTTTTATAAGGTCGTGGCCGTGGATGCCTATTACAATCACTCCGGATTCTCAGAGGTACTGCGGCTGGAAAAGCCGGATTTGGTTCCTCCGATCGCACCTGTATTCACAAAATATAAGGTCTCTGAAGAAGGGATCCGTCTTGAGTGGGCTCAAAGCTCCAGCATGGATGTGATGAAACACCAGCTAAGCAGACGTGAAAAAGGAATGGAAAATTGGGTCGTGATCCGGGAATTTGACAGCCTGGGCACTTATGACCAGTACACAGATACCCAGTTGGATAAAGGCAAAATGTACGAATATAAAATTGAGGCGGTTGACGATGCAGGCCTGATCTCACCGGTTTCTTATGTATTGTCTTTGAAAGCCATTGATTTTTCACAAAAGCCTCCGGTTCAGAATGTAACAGCACTATGGGACAGTGATCAACGGATGGTATTACTTAGCTGGTCCTATCCGATTGAAGGAGATTATACCTTCCGGGTATACCGGGCTGTTGATGGTGGTCCTTTCAATCTCCTGGGCAATCAGGTGGGGGAGAGTCCAAGGCTTACAGATAACAGGATTCGCAACGGCAGGACTTATGAGTATGCTGTGAAAGCAGTTTTTGATGATGGTAGAAGCAGCGCTTTCGGTGAAGTGGCACGTGTTGTGGCGGAATGACCGTCTCTGTCTACTTTTAACTTTGTAAGGTTGGTGACAGTCAAAATATAGTCTTGATTGCAAAAAAAATCAATTAAAGTGGGTGGACTGGTTATTATGCTGGAGGATATGCTACAAAGTGACGAAGCAGTCCAATGAAATGGTCGGTGCTCAAGGCTGCACATATTTTAAGTAGTGGAATTCTACATTGAACGGTGTTAAGTCTTTAATTTCTATCGGAAACCAGATAAATGATTAACCTAAAAATTAAATATCTTCTGTATGGTCTTTGTTTTTTCCTGGTATCGGCAGGTCATACTGCTGACAGGCCGAATATCCTGTTCATCATGTCTGATGATCACACGACCCAGGCCTTTGGCATTTACGGTAGTCACCTGGCCTCACTGGATCCAACACCAAATATTGATCAGCTGGCTAAACCAGGGATAAGATTTGACCGGGTATACTGCACCAATTCCATTTGTACACCCAGTCGTGCGAGTATCATGACCGGGCAATATTCACAAACCAATGGGGTCCTGGATCTCAGAGACGACCTGTCTGTTGAGAAGCATTACTTAGCTATTGAGATGCAAAAGGCCGGGTATGAGACGGCCATGATCGGCAAATGGCATTTGAAAAATGAACCCAAAGCATTTGACTACTATTGTGTGCTTCCCGGCCAGGGTGAATATTTTGATCCGGAGTTCAGGGTCAGGGGAGATAAGCCGTGGCCAGATAACATGATCACTAAGGTCGGGAGTCATTCAAGTGACGCAATTACAGATATTTCCCTGGAATGGTTGACTGATAAACGTGATAAGTCAAAACCATTTTTCCTGATGCATCATTTTAAGGCCCCTCATGACATGTTTGAGAATGCCCCCAGGTACGATTCCTATCTGGAAGATGTGGAAATACCCGAGCCGGATAATCTGCACGATCAGCCGGCTGAAGGTTTTGGCTCTTTAGCCACCAGGCCTTATGGTGCCGGGGTGACAAAAGCGCATCCCAGCTGGGGCCTGGGAAGGAAATTAGGTATTGACCAAAACCTTTCTGAACCGGAATACGGTCGTACTGTTTATCAAAAATACCTTAAGAGATATCTGCGTTGCGTCAAAGGAGTGGATGACAATGTGAAAAGACTAATTGATCACCTGAAGGAAACCGGAGAGTATGAAAATACGGTGATCATCTATACCGGGGACCAGGGTTTTCTACTGGGAGAACATGATTTCATGGATAAGCGCTGGATGTATGAAGAGTCTATGCGTATGCCTTTCATCGTTCATTATCCCAAAATAATCAAAAATAATATGAGCAATGACTGGCTTATCAACAACACAGATTTTGCGCCGACCATTTTGGCCCTTGCAGGAATGGGGACACCCGATTACATGCAGGGAAGGAGTTTTTATGATGCCTTTGAAGGGAAAGAGAAGCCGGCAGACTGGCGAGAGGTAACCTATTACCGTTACTGGATGCATATGGCCCATAATCTGAGAGTTCCCGCTCATTTTGGGATTCGCAGCGACCGCTACAAGTTGATCTTCTTTTACGGTACCAATAAAAACGGGGATTCTGAAAATCAGACACCGGCAGCGTGGGAATTTTATGACATGCAGAATGATCCGAATGAAATGAACAATCTGTATGGTCAGCCAAAGTATGTTTCAGTGATTGAACAGATGAAGCGACAGTTGAAGGAGACAAGGTATGAATTGGATGAAGTGGATCAAAATAAAAATATCATATCACTGATAGAGGATCATTGGGATCGATGAAAAACCCGGTTTACCTGTTGAATCCCGAAGAGAAATACGGTCCAAAACGCCTTAAGTTGGAATTTCCACTTCTCTCATTAAATTTACGGAACCTAACCTATGGCGAAAATCAGGTATTATTATGATACTGAGACGTGCAACTATGAGCGGATCAGAACCTCTAAAATTGATGTTGTCATCAATTTCCTGTCCTTTTTGCTTCTCGTTTCAGTTTTTGCCATTGGGATTATCTATACCTTATCCCTGTTTTTCGATACCCCGAGACTGACACAGCTAAAGGAATCTAACGCCGAAATCCTGCATCAGTACGAAGAAGCAAACCGGCAGCTGGGTACCATCCAAAATCACATCAACCGGCTGTCCGAGAGGGATGACAGGCTGTACAGGGTGTACCTTGAGAGAGAACCTATTCCTCCTGCTGTCAGAAAAGGGGGCGTCGGTGGTACGAATCGGAGGGAAGAGATCCTGGAAAGCCAGAATAAGCATAAAGATCTGATGGTAAGCAATTTCGAGATGGCGGATCAAATAAAACACGAGATCAACGTACAGGAGAAGTCTTATGACCTGATTGACAAGCTGGTCAATGAAAAATCCGAAATGTTTGCCTCCATACCTGCCATTCAACCTATTTCTATCGACGATATGACCCGGCTGGCATCCATCTTCGGTATGAGGATGCATCCATTGCTGAATTTCCAGCGCGAACATGAAGGGGTGGATCTTACAGCACCCAGAGGTACGCCAGTGCATGCCAGCGGCAAGGGTACGGTTGAGGCTGCCTTTTATTCGACCACGGGGGGGAACCTGGTAGTCATCAATCATGGCTACGACTTTCAGTCACGGTATTTACATCTTTCAGAATTCATTGTGCGAAAAGGTCAAAAAGTAAACAGGGGAGATACCCTCGGTTATGTAGGATCCACAGGGTTGTCCCGGGCCCCTCATCTTCACTATGAGGTACTGAAGGCCGGTGAGCCGGTCAACCCCGTCCATTATTTCAATCAGAATCTCACACAGGACCAGTATGAGCTGATCCTGAAGCTGGCAGCAAAACAGAACGAGGAATAGTTTAGGGATGAAAGCCTAAGCCGGGATTGAATCAGGATCTCTTATCATTATCTTATCCGTGGTCTGCGGCTTTGCAGACCAGGGCCGGTGTGTGACCGGCCTGAGATTTTTGGTCGTCATAAATGCAACAATAAAACCGTCAATTCCCATTGAATTTCTGTATTTTTCAACAACCATAATAATTTACTACTATGAGATTAGGAGCATTTTCCATCAGCCTGAGTGTAAAAGATCTGAAGACCTCAAAAAAATTCTATGAAGGCCTGGGGTTTTCCGTCTTTGCAGGTGATATGGAGCAAAATTACCTCATCATGAAAAACGAACATTCCCTCATCGGACTTTTTCATGGTATGTTTGACAACAATATCATCACTTTTAATCCGGGCTGGGATCAGGAAGCGAAGAATCTGGATGAGTTTGATGACATTCGCGATATCCAGCGGCATTTAAAAGAGAAAAGCATCCAGCCGGTAGAAGAAATAGACCCGGAGACTTCCGGACCCGCAAACCTGATGATCATGGATCCTGATGGAAATGTAATACTTATAGATCAGCACCGATAAATGGCATAGAAAATGATTTTAACAGATCAGCGGAGAGCTACCTTTGTAGGTATACTGATTTTGCTGGCTTACAGCATGCTCGCCTATACGGTTACCGGTCATAAGCTGCTGGGTTTATTCACCGATATAGTCAGTGGAATTGCAGTAATCACTATTCCTGTTTTAATGTTTCCACTGTTCGATGTTAGAAGATACAGATGGCTGAACTACGGCTACATGATCTCGCGGTTTATTGAAGGGATACTCATGATCATCGGAGGCATTTTGATCCTGGTTCCTTCACTGGAAGATTACAGGGACCAGATTTACGCTGATATCCATATCTGGTTTTTCATCTCCGGGGCATTGTTTTTCTATTTTCTGTTCTACTTCACCAGAACAATACCGGCCTTTATTTCAGTGTGGGGAATTGCAGCCACGCTATTGCTTTTGATCTCTACCATCCTCAACCTGTTTGTTGAGGAAACAATGCTTCTTCAACTACTATTGCTCCCCATTATTCTCAATGAGGTCTTCCTGGCTATTTGGCTGATGGTTAAGGGATTTAAAATCACTCCCTAAAAGCAATTGGGCCACATTTTTAATGTAATTTGGTTGGATGAAAATTGCTGGTAAGGAGATCCGTCCCGGCGAATCGAAACGGATCAATGTCAACATCGCCAAACTACCCTCCGGTACCCTCATTGAGATCCCCATCTTTATCCACCAGGCCTTAAAACCAGGACCAGTATTACTGCTCATCGCAGGTATGCATGGGGATGAGATCAATGGGGTGGAGATCATGAGGCGTATCATTGCCGAAAAGAAATATGTAGTGGAAAAAGGCGCTGTGATCTGTATCCCGATCATCAATATCTATGGCTTTATCAATTTTTCCAGGGACGTACCGGATGGCAAGGATATCAACAGGTCTTTTCCGGGCAGTAAGACAGGTTCACTCGCAAGCCAGGTGGCTTATTTTCTCATGGAAGAGATCATTCCCCACATAGATTATGGCATTGATTTTCACACCGGTGGCGCAAGGATCAACAACTATCCTCAGATCCGGGTAAAACTGGATGATAAAGGCAACCGCTTACTGGCTGAGGCCTTTTCCACGCACTTCATCATGGATGCTCCTTTTCGTGACAAGTCGCTTCGCAAAGAGGCTTTTAAACTGAAAAAACGGATCATCGTGTATGAAGGAGGTGAGTCGCTGAGACTCAGGAAAAACGCCATTGATGAGGGTATCAATGGTATGCTGCGCGTCATGAAGCATCTGGATATGGTCGCAGTAGCGCCTGACAACACCAAACAATCAGTCATCGTAAAACAGTCCACCTGGGTCAGAGCAAAATCTGCCGGTCTGCATGTAGCTTATGTCAGGAATGGTTCACCCATCCAAAAGAGGCAGGTACTGGGCGTGATCAGCGATCCTTTTGGGGAGTATGAGGTCAAAATGAAGTCGCCGGTAGACGGTCACATCATCGGGGTCAACAACAATCCTGTGATCAACCGTGGGGACGCGCTGTTCCATATTGGTCACTAAAGATCCTTCTTGATCAGTACTGATCAAGAAATCCTCTGCGGTCCGGGGTCATGGGCTCCGGCCAGCTCTGCCTTTCACCAGACTCCTCGTCCATAGGCAGTAGTCTTTGTTCCCTGGATGTTTTTTCCGGATCTTCGCTCGCCATGTACGCAAGTATAGCGGATACTACCACATTTGTTCGTACATCTTCAAACACGACCTTATCATAGGTATCGAGATTCGTGTGCCAGGTGTAAGTGCCATAGTCCCACTGCTTTCCAAATAAGTTAGTCACAGGGACACCCCGAGCAACAAAAGGTGCATGGTCCGATCCACCGCGTCCGGGCATACCCGGAAATTCTGTCTCAATCTGGTTTTTATATTCTCCGGGAACTGCTGCGAGCCATCTACCAAGGAAATCATAGGAATGAAGTAGTCCCTGGCCGCTCATCCTGAAGACTCTTCCGGTGCCATTGTCCTGATTGAGCACCACCTGTGCACCTTCGACTACTTCGGGGTGATCTTCAACAAATGATTTGGACCCATGTAAACCCTGCTCTTCAGCGCCCCAGTGACCTACAAGGATGGTCCTTTTCGGATTAGGATATATTTTCTTGAGAATACGGGCTGTTTCCATCATAAGGATGGACCCTGTGCCATTATCCGTAGCGCCTGTACCACCGTCCCATGAATCGAAATGGGCGGAGAGGATCACATACTCATCTGGTTTTTCAGACCCTTTGATCTCTGCAATGGTATTAAATGCCGGTACTGCTCCTCTAAACTCAGATTCCGTCTTTACACTTATACGAGGGTCATCGCCATATTCCACCATCCTGTAAAGCATGCCATAGTCCTCCAATAAAATATCCACTGTCGGGATCTTTTTGGTGTAGGATCTGAATATCTTATTGGCACCCGAATAACCCGACCACCTGCTCTCAATGATCCCGACTGCTCCGGCTTCTTCCAGGGATCGTACAAATGCGCTTTTGCCGAGTCCCGTATTGGCTATTGATTTCCGGTTTTCTTCCTGGTTTTTCTCACGTTCCTGCTTCAGTCGTTTAAGTGATTCAGGACTGGCTGCCCACTTTTCCAGGTTGTCGTCCGGCCTTCCAATCGGTAGATACGGGGAGATCATTACGAATTTTCCTTTGACATTCGACTGCCAGTTAACAAATTCGAGCGAATCCTGAAAGTATGGAAGGGTGATGAGGCCGGCGGTAATACCTTTCTTTGGGGTGGGTGGACTCCAGGCCAGCTGCATGGCGCTGAGGGTGACCACACGCGGAGAAACCAGATCGACATGCGTGATGCCTCTTTCCCATCCCATCCAAACACCCCATTGTTCGTTTCGGGCGGAAATGTCCCATGAACGATACTTTTCCACGGCCCACTCATGTGCATTTTCCATCTGGGGTGTCCCAACCAGTCGGGGTCCTACCACATCAAAGAGCTCATGGGCCAGTAATTCCAGTTGTGAGTTTTCTGTGGCCTCTTGAATGATCTGATCTATTACCTGCTTATTTTGTCCAAAGGCGCAAATACTGAGAAGGATCAGGAAAGTAAAATTCAATAAGATTCTGGTACTAAATGAGAAATTCTTCATTCGAATCAGGTTTTAGGGATATTGGATGTAGTTATTTTTCAAAGTTAAAAACATGCTCTTTGCGCGAAAAGTTATCGATTACGTTCTGGCTTTCTGTATCCAGTCCCCCACCAGTTGATAGATATCTTCCCTGCACTCGTCGTTATGGGGTTCATGAAAGGCCTCTTCAATGGCTTCCCATACAAAT
This sequence comes from Cyclobacteriaceae bacterium, assembly GCA_965243485.1. GTDB lineage: Bacteria > Bacteroidota > Bacteroidia > Cytophagales > Cyclobacteriaceae > UBA7330. Next base: position 2,629,330 of record CBDEVP010000001.1, read on the forward strand.
TTCCGGTTACCCAACCCAAATTGTTCGGAGGCTTTCCAGTCAATGATCTCATCACCGGTACCATGATAGATCAGCCCGGGTTTTTTTATGTGAGATGCTGAAGCAAGCGCCCGCTGGCCTCCTGCTAGAATGGTATTGTACAGTGCCACGGAGATCCAACTATGGATCATCGGATCCTCCACATATTTTTCAACTTCAGACTTAATCCGGCTAAGCTTTGATGGGTCGAGTCCGCTTTTGGTTGAAAAGGAAGGCCATACCTTACCGATCAGCTGACCAGTTTTTACCTTGATCGGAGGGGGATCAAATCTTAACCGAAACCAGGGAGCGGAAAGAATAAAGCCTGAGATCTCCCGGGAGTCTTTGGTGATCATGTAATTGGCCACCAGGTTTCCTCCCATACTATGCCCAAACAGGTAGATCGGCAATTCAAGATGTTGCACACGGGCCGCTTTCAATAGTTCTTCAACATCATTGAGCAGAATATCCATATTTCTGGCATGTCCCCGCTTCCCTTCTGACTTTCCATGCCCGCGCTGATCCAGACAATAAACTCCGACCCCCCGCTCCATCAAAACCGAAGCCAATCGATGATACCTTCCGGAATGCTCTCCATGACCATGTATCGCACAAACTATTTTTTTAATTTTTTCTGGGATCCAGTATCGATAGTAAAGTTTCAATCCATCCCGGGCCACCAAAAAATCAGAATCGATGGGCATATCAGTACAATAATTTTAAATTTTTCATAAATTATCGGACGTTACAATGAGAGACCGAAGTTATCGTGCGTAAGATATTTGATGATGTGCTATATTCCCTCCCTGTTCAGTTGGTATTTCATCATATCAAAAAGAATATTTCCCTGCTTTTTGTTTGGATCCTTTTCATTGCCTCTGTCTTCGGAGGGGTAGGTCGTATTTATGGCATCCACTTTTTATTTCTCGATCCGGAGTACATGGACCGGGTCAACTTCCTGAGTTTTTTTCTTGTTGGGCTGGCTTTCGGAAACCTGGCCATGGCTTTTCATATTACCTGCTACATCCTGGATGGCCATCAGTTTTCATTTCTGGGTATCCTTGAACGACCCTTTGCCAAGTTTACTATCAATAACAGCATTGTTCCGCTCGTGTCCCTGCTTTTGTATGTAGGGGCAGTGATCAACTTCCAGCTACACAATGAGTTCAGTACCCACTACAATCTTGTTCTAAACCTGATTGGATTGCTTCTGGGCATTGTGATCATGTCTATCCTTTATTTTCTGTACTTCAAATTTACCAATAAGGATATTTTCAAGTACCTGGCCGGAAGTGTGGACCGAAGGATGCGACGTTCCGGCATCAGCAGAAACAGGGTGATGAAAAAGCTGAAAGAAACCAAAGAGAACAAATATCCGGTCCGTCATTATCTGGATCTCCATCTCAAGGTACGATCTACCAAACGACTGATGGATTTCTATGATAAAGATGCAGTGCTCAAGGTTTTTGATCAAAACCATTTCAATTCGGTGATCGTTGAGTTGACGATCATCCTGATCGTGGTGGCATTGGGCGCATTTATGGAGGTAAAGTATTTCCAGATCCCGGCCGCAGCCAGTGCCCTGTTACTGTTTTCCATTCTGGTCATGCTGGTCGGTGCTGTTTCCTACTGGTTCAAAGGCTGGGGAATTGCTTTCGTGCTGCTTGTTTTCTTTACAGTAAATACACTGATCAAGAATGAAGTGATCAAAGGTTTCTACCCGGCCCGCGGACTGGATTATTCGGTGGAGAAAGCGGAATACTCGATCCAGAGTCTTCACCGGCTCAACAGTGTTGCTCAATACAACCGTGATAAAAGCAAGATGCTTGAGGTGCTGGATCAATGGAAAGCTAAACAGCCGGAAGAAAAGCCTAAAATGATCCTTCAATGCGTGAGTGGCGGTGGTCAGCGTGCGGCACTGTGGGCCGTGAATGCCCTTCAAAAATCAGACAGCGTTCTGCAGGGGACCCTGAATGACCGGACCGTACTGATTACGGGTGCTTCGGGTGGACTCATAGGAAGCGCCTATTATCGTGAATTGGTGTATCGGAAAAACAGGGGTGAGGACGTCAGGCCAAATGCAACTGAGCACCTGGTAAATATTGGAAAAGACAATTTGAATGCCATTATTTTCAGTCTGGTGGTCAATGATGCTTTTTCCAGGTTTAGAAAGTATGAGTATATGGGGCATCACTACAAACGTGACCGCGGCTATGTATTTGAGCAAAACCTCAACAAAAACCTGGGCGGGATCCTGGATAAAAAATTATCAGATTATGAACAACCTGAAAACAATGCAGAAATACCCATCATGGTCATGTCTCCTGTTATAGCCAATGATGGCCGAAAGCTGATCATATCCAGTCAGCCGTTGTCATTTCTCAATCTGAGCGAACCCACAGAAGGGGGCGGTTTATTCAAGATAAGGGGAGTCGATTTTAATCAGCTCTTTGAAAAACAGGGCAGTGAGAACCTGAATTTCATCACCGCCCTGAGAATGTCAGCCTCGTTTCCTTACATCACACCAACGATCTCTTTACCCAGCGAACCATCTATTGAGATCATGGACGCAGGCATTTCTGACAACTATGGGGTTTCAGATGCTCTCCAGTTTGTATATGTGCTGAGAGACTGGATAGAGGAAAACACTTCGGGAGTGGTCTTGCTGATCATTCGTGATACAAGAAAGGTTTCTCCCATTGAGGAGCAGTCTTCCCAATCTCTATCTGATAGATTGACCTATCCGATTGCCAGCGTCTACAACAACCTCGGCAATATTCAGGATATTGTGAATGACAGTAAAATCGAACTGATCCGGTCTGCCCTCAATCAGAAAGTGGAAATTGTAGAGCTGGAATATAATACCTACTCGATCTTTCGTGAGGGTGAGTTCCTTCTCCCTGCCAGGGAGGCACAAATGAAAGAAATTGAACGCGCTTCACTGAGCTGGCACCTGACCACCAGGGAAAAACAAAACATCATTCAGAATATCGAAAGAGAAAACAATCAGGCAGCGCTAAGGAAACTGGGGTCAATCATGAGCGAGAACTGAATCACTGCATCTCCAGAGAAAGGGTCCTCGACTTCTTCGGTGTATCTTCATTCTCATTTTTCAAAAATTCCACGATGGGATTGGCAATGATGATCTTCATGGCTTCCTCAGTAGTAAAACCCATCTCAATGAGGGAAGCATAGTATTTCCTGTTGATCCTGGCGACCCTCGCCAGAATATCTGATTTTTCCAGGTTATCAAGCTTTTTTTGGACCATCGCCACATTTTCGGGATCGTCCAGTGATCCGAACTCTTTTTCAATACCGGTGAGTAGTTCACCCAGATTTGAGGAGGCCGGGTCTTCAGTGGGAGTGGTAGCCTTTTTATCGTATCTCTCAGGAGATGTACCATCCAGAGTGATCACAGTTCTGGCTGTTTGCGCCTCCACCGACCAACCGATGACAACCATTAAAGACAAGAACAAAACAGCCGCTTTCATTTTAGATATTTTTAAATTTTTCTACCTGCAAGGTAACTAATATTTGTGCCATTATCAGAAGTAAACTATTCCAACAGTGACTTAAGTTCAAGTGAAACAGATTTTTGTTGTCCGTTATCCAAAAGTACGAGATTTACCTTTTGGCCCTCCTGCCTTAGCATTTTCTTGATATCGGGCAAGGCCAGTTCACTGACAGGAGTATTGTTGACGGAGATCAGCTCATCATTCAGTTTGATGCCTGCCCGGGCAGCCGGGCTATTCTCAAAAACCTGATGAACCAGCATTTTTTGTTTATCAGGAGACAGCTGTAGGTCTATGCCGCTGCAATTTACATCCATCTTCTTGCCATAATTTGAGTTTTTCTCAAAATACAGTATTTTTCCCGGCACATCGAACGTGATATTGTACATGCTCAGGATCTGATTACCCAGAATTCCTGCCACATTCGGACTTGCCTGAATCCCATGGTCTGCGGTACTGATCCCAATCGGGATATTGTCCATCTTTTGGGTGCCGAAGGAAATGGATTTCACATGTCCTTCATAATGGAGATTTTCGTCCTTCGTAATGTCCTTGACCAGGTAAGAATAATGTTTGCCTGTTTTATGGACCACATCAAAGCGCCTGGCATAAGGTGAATTAAAATCCAAAGTAGTACCTGCTCCGGTGATCACATAGAAATTGGCATTATGAGGTTCGTTGTTATTCAGCACCACAGATCCGCTGATCACAGGTATCGAGGTATCCAGGTCAAAGGAGACCGCATCTCCCGTTTTTGGACCTTTCCCATGCTCATAGATGTCCATTTCCTTTTGCTCGTAATTGAGATGAATGGTGTGATGATGCAGCAGGTCATAACCGACAATGCCATCGATATCCCTTCCAAGGCTAATTTCCAGGTGATCAAGGTCTGTCGCGTATACCTTGATATTTTTTTCCATTGAAAATTGATTGATGTCCAGCTTGTTGTGCTTGATAAGTTCCAGTACTGTTGACGTCTGATTCATCTGTATCTTTTTTCCGGACAGGTTAAGTTCTCTGGCGATATCATTATCAATAACTGTAAATCCCGAGCCGGAATCAAAAATGAAATCAAGTGGTCTGGAATCATCCACGCTCACTTTGATCATGATGTGATCTCCAAAGAGTTCAAAAGGGATGGTTGTAATGGGTGTTTGAGCGTGGGAGTCCAACACAAAAGCAAGTAACAGGGTTGCTAAAAAACTTTTCATCAGGTTAATTTGGTTGGTTATCGAAACATTTAATTTAGATATTACTCATCAAAATCGGAAGTATTCTTAAATGAATCAATACCCGGGTTATTTTTGGTTTACTGTAACAAAGCTGTTGAAAAACTGATCAGTATACTGCGTAGACCAATAATGATGCCAGCCTGTTTCGAAGGCCATTGCTTAAATTTACGGGAATTTCCCATATAGCAGGATGACTAAGGATCCCGAACCATATCAACCCAAAAATCACATTCGCATTGTAACCGCTGCCTCCCTGTTTGATGGACATGATGTAGCTATCAACATCATGCGTAGGATCCTGCAGGCCTCCGGATGTGAAGTGATCCACCTCGGACATAACCGCTCAGTGCAGGAGATCGTAGACTGTGCCATTCAGGAAGATGCCCACGCCATAGCGATCACCAGCTATCAGGGCGGTCACATCGAGTTTTTTAAATACATGCATGACCTTCTCCGGGAACGGGGCGCAGATCAGATAAAGATCTATGGCGGCGGCGGTGGTACGATACTTCCGGAAGAGATCCGCGAACTGCATGATTATGGTATAACAAGGATCTATTCTCCCGATGATGGACGAAAAATGGGCCTACAGGGTATGATCAATGACCTGATGAAAGGCATTGATTTCCCCAAAGGAGGAGAGCTTAATGGCTTTGATCCTTCCTTTAGCAAAGAGGACAAGCAAACCATTGCTCATCTGATCTCTTCGGTTGAGAACTATCCGGAGCAGAATCAGTCCTTCAGCCATCAAGTTAAAGGGTTGGGAAAATCTCCGGTATTAGGGATTACCGGTACTGGCGGTGCAGGAAAGTCTTCCCTGGTCGATGAGCTGGTCAGGCGTTTTCTTGAGGATCTAGATGATAAGACCATAGCGGTCATTTCAGTAGATCCATCGAAGCGTAGATCAGGTGGGGCATTACTGGGAGATCGTATCCGGATGAACAGCATCTTCAATGACCGCGTATATATGCGATCGCTCGCTACCCGGCAATCCAACCTGGCCTTGTCCAGGCACGTGCAGGAGGCGGTAGATATCGTAAGGGCAGCAGGCTATGACCTGATCATCCTGGAGACTTCAGGGATCGGGCAATCAGATACCGAGATCGCAGATCATTCAGATGTATCGCTTTATGTCATGACTCCGGAATATGGAGCTGCGAGTCAGCTGGAGAAGATCGATATGCTGGATTTTGCCGATATCATTGCCCTCAACAAGTTTGATAAACGCGGAGCCCAGGATGCGCTGAGGGACATTAAGAAGCAATACAGAAGAAATCATAATTTGTGGGATTCACCTGAGGAGCAGCTCCCTGTTTATGGTACCATTGCCTCCCAGTTCAATGACCCCGGGATGGATCGCCTTTACCGGAAGATCATAGAGGTGATTGCTCAAAAGACCGGAGTGGAACTGGTTTCGGGAAAGAAGGGAGATAATAAGGCTTCAGAAAAGATATTCATTATTCCACCGGGTCGGACAAGGTATCTTTCGGAGATTACTGAAGCGATCCGGAAGTATAATGAGGATGCCACGCAACAAAGGCAACTTGCTCAGCGCCTGCAGCATGTGGTGGAGACTGAAAAGCTGCTGGGCAGTGAAGCAAAAAGCATTGAGCAGTTGGCTTCATTGAAGAAGGGTCTGGAAGAAAAGATCACCGCTGACAATCTTAAGCTGATCTATTCATGGGAGGAACTGAAAAAGAAATATGCCGGAGGTGAATATACCTACCAGGTGAGGGGTAAAGATTTTAAGGTGAAAACGGCTTCCACATCGCTTTCTGGCACCCGGGTCCGGCGGATAGCCTTGCCAAAGTACGAGGGTTGGGGAGATATCCTCAGGTGGCAGCTCCAGGAGAATGTGCCCGGTTCTTTTCCGTTTACTGCTGGTGTATTCCCATTTAAAAGGGAGTCCGAAGACCCCACCAGGATGTTTGCCGGTGAGGGTGGACCTGAGAGAACCAACAAACGCTTTCACTATTTGTCAGAAGGACTGCCTGCTGTCAGGTTGTCTACCGCCTTTGATTCGGTCACGCTTTATGGTGAAGATCCGGATTACAGGCCTGATATCTATGGCAAGATCGGTAACTCCGGAGTGAGTATCTGCTGTCTGGATGATGCCAAGAAGCTATACTCGGGATTTAACCTTTGCGACCCTGCTACCTCAGTATCCATGACCATCAATGGGCCGGCCGCTACGATCGCTGCTTTTTTCATGAATGCGGCCATTGACCAGCAGTGTGAGATCTATATCAGAGAAAATGGATTGACGGATGAAGTTGAAAAGAAGATTGCCGGGATCTACCAGGGCAGGCAACGACCGGAATACCACGGTGAGCAGCCACAAAGCCATGATGGGCTTGGCCTGCTTCTATTGGGTGTCACCGGAGATCAGGTGCTCCCTGCTAATATTTACAATGAAATAAAAGCCAAAACACTGGCTGTGGTCAGGGGTACGGTACAAGCGGACATCCTGAAAGAGGATCAGGCCCAGAATACCTGCATTTTCAGTACGGAATTTTCGCTGAAACTGATGGGGGACGTACAGCAGTATTTTATTGATCATCAGGTCAGGAATTTCTATTCGGTTTCAATATCAGGCTATCACATCGCCGAAGCAGGCGCTAATCCCATCACGCAGCTGGCATTCACATTATCCAATGGGTTTACCTATGTAGAATATTATTTATCCAGGGGGATGCATATCGATGATTTTGCCCCCAACCTTTCCTTTTTCTTTTCAAATGGCGTAGATGCCGAGTATGCGGTGATCGGCAGGGTAGCCCGTCGGATCTGGGCCAAAGCCATCAAACTGAAGTATGGCGGGAATGAACGCTCACAGAAGCTGAAGTATCATATCCAGACCTCAGGCCGGTCACTCCATGCTCAGGAGATCGATTTTAATGATATTCGTACCACGCTCCAGGCTTTGTATGCGATCTACGACAATTGCAATTCCCTGCATACCAATGCTTATGATGAGGCCATCACAACACCCACCGAGGCTTCAGTGAGAAGAGCTATGGCCATCCAGATGATCATCAATAAAGAGCTGGGACTGGCAAAGAATGAAAATCCGATGCAGGGTTCATTTATCATTGAAGAGCTTACTGACCTGGTCGAGGAAGCAGTGATGATGGAATTCGACAGGATATCTGAGCGGGGAGGAGTACTTGGAGCCATGGAATCCATGTATCAACGGGGAAAAATCCAGGATGAGAGTATGCTTTACGAACACATGAAGCATTCGGGTGAATTGCCGATCGTCGGTGTGAATACTTTCCTTTCGTCCAAAGGTTCGATGACCATCACTCCCGGAGAGGTGATCAGGGCGACTCCTGAAGAAAAGAAGCAACAGATTGAAAATCTTCACCGTTTGAAGGAACAGTTTTCAGATCAGACCATAACAGCGTTGCAGAATTTGAAAACGGTGGCTTTAGAAAACGGGAACCTCTTCGAAGCCCTGATGGAAGTGTCGAAGAATTGTTCGCTTGGTGAGATCACTCATGCCATGTTTGAAGTAGGTGGACAATACCGAAGAAATGTTTAATTTGCCAGACCTAAGATCTTAAACTCAAATCATGATGAAATATTACCTTTTATTGTGTTCAGTCCTTTTCAGTCTTGCGGCATCTGCTCAGGAGGAGGAAAAGGAAATGTTCCCTTATGTCACTGAAGTATACCTGGATGTACCCGTGGTCACTCCGGGCGAGATGAATGCACCCCCTTCGGATGCTATCGTCCTTTTTGATGGAAAAAGCCTGAATGAATGGAAAAAAGCCGGTAAAGACTCATTACCAGCCTGGAATATCGAAAACGGTGAACTTGTGGTTGCGCCGAAAAAAGGTGGGATCGAAACAAAAAGGAGCTTTGGTGACGTTCAGTTGCACATTGAGTGGCTTTCACCGGTCATGAGAGGTGAGACCGGGCAGGGCTATGGTAACAGTGGCATATTCCTCATGGGAAAATATGAGCTTCAGGTACTGAATTCCTATGGGAATGAGACCTACTCCAACGGCCAGGCAGGTTCCATATACAAGCAGCATGCTCCACTGGTAAATGCCAGCAAGCCTCCGGGCACCTGGCAGGCATATGACATTATTTTTACAGCGCCAAAGTTTAGTGAAAAAGGCACATTGATCACACCCGCCAGGATCACCGTATTTCACAATGGCGTGCTCATTCAGAATAATGTAAGCATTCAGGGAGGTACCGCCTTCAAGGGATTACCTAAATATTCAAAGCATCCTGATAAACTACCGTTGACCTTACAGGATCATACGGATCCGGTACGATTCCGGAATATCTGGATCAGGGAGCTGTAAATATTGAATATCAGACCGTCTGGGGTACTCTGTTGTAGTGTTTTCGGATATCCCAGATCAGGTCGATATCCTTTATCAGTTTTTCCAGAACTTTAGGTGTGATGGATTGTTTAGGGTCGTCACCAATACCTTTTGCTGGTTGGCAATGGGTTTCGATGATCACTCCATCCGCACCGTAGGCCATAGCAGCCATAGCAGCAGAGGGCACATATTTGGCCCGACCTACTGAATGCGAAGGATCAACCACTACAGGAGCCCAGGTCTTTTCTTTGAGCAGGGGCGTGATGGACTCATCCGGATGATTCCTATAAGTATCCATGGTCGGAGCGGTTCCTCGCGGGCAAAGCATCACATCAGGATTGCCACCGGCAGCAATGTATTCCGCAGCGGCAATGAATTCATTGACCGGTCCCATTCCCATACTTCTTTTCAGCAATACGGCGATGGGTTTGTTTGATGTGAGCTCTCCGATCTTCTTTAATAAGGAATAGTTCAGGGCATTGCGAGCTCCTACCTGCAGGATGTCCACACCGGCTTCCACGGCAATCCGCAGCTGATGTTCGTCCATTACCTCGGTATCCACTGGCATTCCTGTTTGTTCTTTGGCTTCGATCAATATCTTCATGGAGCTATCATCACCCTGAAAAGAATATGGCATGGTACGAGGCTTCCACACTCCACCCCGAATGGCAGATGCCCCGGCTTCTTTTACCGCGTGTGCGGTCTCAAGAAACAACTGGGGATTTTTAGGGTCGATGGTACAATGGCCAGCAATGATGAACGGCTCTTCACCCAGCATCTTTCCTCCGATCACTATCCGATGATGAGCCAGCTCCGAATGAATATCCATCAGCTTGAAGGGCGAATCCACCGCATCAAACCTGTCGATATAATCCAGACCGAGGATCCGGTTGACCATAATGGTTTCTCTTTCCTCACCCAGTACAGCATAAATGGTACGGTGGTGGCCTTCGATTGGCTGAATACGACAATTGTACTCTTCCACGATGGAAATGATCTCTTTTAGCTGCTCTTCACTAAGCTTCGGCTCCTTCGGAATGATCATGATCTTGTCAAATTGTTAAAATGAGGCACAAATGTAGGCGTAGAATACATAGAACCAAAAAAGTTGTCGTAAAATTGAACCATCATCAGAAGAGGATGTGTTTTTGTTTCGATGTTTTTGAGACCAACCAATAAATTTTCTACATGGCTACTTTAAAGATTAATCTGGCATACAAAGAAGACAAAGCCTACACGGCTATAAATGAATCCGGCAATGAAGTATCTATCGATATGCTGGCCAGGGAGGAAAAAAAGGCCATGTCACCGATGGAACTCCTGCTCTCCGGACTGGTATCCTGCGCTGCAGTAGATATCGTATTGATGGTCAAAAAGAGAAGGAAGACCCTCATTGATTTAAAAGGAGAAATTGTGGGTAAGCGAAGAGACGAACAGCCAAAAAAATTCACGGATATCCATATTCACTATGATATCATCTCTCCCGACCTTACAGACCAGGAAGCCGAACGAATTGTGAGTCTTGCCACAACAAAGTATTGTTCGGTAGCTGCCACCATCAACGAAAGTACTCCCATCACTCATGATTTCAATGTTATAAAGCCCTGACATACAGATAATTGTACTTTATACACTAAAAAATAAATTTGGATTTTATCCAATTTATTTCTACCTTTTAAGTTACTCAAAACCCAAAAACGAGAAACTATGGTTATAAGCTATCAAGGACCTCATGTGATCAAACAAAAGTCTACTGAGCATCATTCGATGATTGTGGCGGATTACATGGCCACCAGATTAATCACATTTCATCCCGATCAGTCCATGTTTGACGCTGTTGATTTGCTGATCAAGCACAGGATTTCCGGAGGTCCTGTAGTGAATGATGATAATGAGCTGGTAGGAGTACTCTCCGAAGGGGACTGTCTCAAAGAAGTAGTCAAAGGAAAATACAATAACATGTTGATCCTTTCCGGGCAGGTCAGCGATCATATGGCCACCAATGTGATCAGTATTGCTCCCGAGACCAATATTTTTGAAGCGGCCAACATGTTCCTTACCCGCAGGTTAAGAAGATTCCCTGTGGTAAGAGGAGGGAAGCTGATCGGTCAGATCAGCCAGAAAGATATCATGAAGGCTGTACTGAAAATGAACAGTTCTAACTGGAGATAATATCTATTCCAGTAAAGACCTGAATTCTTCCAGAGCGGTGGTATTACCAATTACCGTAATAATATCTCCCAGCAGGAGGTGCGTATCCCCGTGAGGGATAAATATTTCCTTGTTTCTACGAAGCATGATGATTGATCCTGACGGGTGGAATGGGAGGTCTCGTACACGCTTATTTTGGTTTTCATTGTTGCGCATGATGATCTCTTCAATCCTGTACATGCCAAAGTTTTCGCTGAACGCCTGATAAGAGTCAGGTCTCAGAATCAGGTTTTCAACATGAGTGGCCAGTGTGTCATCCATATTGATAAGCTGTGTATCATTGGAAGAATCGTGCTTATATCTTTTTTTCTCATCAACAAGCGTGACGAGCTTATTGTGTCCCAGTTTCCTGGCAATGCTGGTCAGCTTATTGTTACGCGAAGTTGACCCAGACAGGATAATCAGTTGGTCGCTCATCTTCAGGTGTATGAACTCATTAAACTTGCTGAGGTCTGAAACCCTGCGAACATCCACTCCTTTGGTTTCTAATAGATCGTAGGCCTCATCGCTATCTACCAGGGTCAGACAGTTTACACCATGTAGCTTGATCCGTTCTGCAAGCAGGAAGCTCGCTTTCCCACCACCTAATATGTAGAGGTTATAATTCTCGCCTTCACCGGTGTTGAGCTGTTTGTACAGTAGTGGCGCTGCAAAACTGATGATAATACAGGCCGTTACAATACCAGCATTTGCTGCGGGGGAAATCACCTCCAGGGAAAGGCCAATCTGCGCGGCAGCAATGGTAAGCCCAAACCGGCTGGAAAGAAGGATACCAGCTGAAATTGCTCTTCTGACTCCGAAGACCCTGGTCATGATGAGTGCCGGCAGTGTTTGAGCGATGAAAAAACCTGCAACAAGCAACATGATGAAGGGTATTGATTCGCCAAAATTTCTCAGAGAAGAGATGTCGAGTTTGACTCCCACCATGATAAAGAAAATTGGAATAAAAAATCCATAACTGATGCTATCCAGCTTAAATGTTAGTGCTGATCTCTCTTTATTCAGAAACACAGACAGCAGGATGCCGGCAACAAAAGCACCGAGTACCAGCTCTGTTTCAAGCCAATGGGCGATCATTGTAAATAGAAGGAGCAACGCGACAGTACCTCTTAATCTTATTTGGGAAGCAGCGTGTTCCAGTGTGTACATCAATTTTTGAAAAGTCCTGACCCGAACCACCACCTTACCCAGCTGGTAGGCGACAAAAAAGAAGAGAAAAATGATCAGGAATAAAAATGTCTCTACCTCAAAGCCATTCTTTACAATCCCGGAATATATGGAGATGAGTGTAATACTCATGATCATGGCGATGGCACCTTCCATCAGGATGACCTGACCATACTTTCTGCTCAATTCGTTATCACTTTTAAGAATTGGCACTACAATACTCAATGCTTCAGTAGGCAGGAGCAGAACCAGAAAAGTTACGTTGATTGGAATGAAAAAATTAAAGATGTGGGCAAAGGGGATTGATAAAGCCAGCGTTCCTGTGTAGATAAAAACAGCGAGCAGAAATGTATTGCTTACAAAATCTATCTTTCTTAGTTTTCGTGGGAGGGATTGTGCAATCCTGTTTACGTCAATTTCAAGTCCTGATAAAAACATCAGGAAAATGAACCCCGTGTAGTACAAGAATTCAATGTAGGGCCCTTCTCCGATCAGGTCCAGGACATAAGGGCCTACCATCACACCCATAATAATTTCAACAATCACTGAAGGGATTTTGGAGATCTCCAGCCAGGAGAGGATCATAGGAACAATCCAGGCGATGGTGAAAATGATCAGTAAGGGCCAGTAATTGATGGCATCTTCCATGATAACGATTTCAATTAGGTTATGAAACTGGCCAGGTCCTCATGACCGGGCATAAATCTAATTCCTGGTGATCACGTTTACAAATTCCGCTGTCTCAGGGCTTCGAAGGTCACAATTGCGGCTGCATTTGAGATGTTCAGGCTGTCTATTTTGCCTGTCATGGGGATTTTTATGCTGAAATCCGAGTTTTTCTTCCAGAAATCTGAAAGTCCGGTTGATTCTGCTCCCAAAAGGATGGCAATGCCTCCCGAAAAGGTGACCTGAGTATATTCCTTATCTGTCTCAGGCAGAGTGGCAAACGATCTGATATTATTATTTATCATGAAGCTTTTAAGCTCCACATTGGTACAGACTGCAGTGGGTACAGTAAAAAGGCACCCCAGACTGGCCCGGATAATATTCGGATTAAAGAGGTCAGTGGCCGGATCGCAAAGTATGAGGCCGTCTACACCTGCTGCGTCTGCCGTTCTCAGTACAGCACCAATATTCCCTGGTTTTTCGACCTGCTCGATCACCAGGTAGAAAGGGTCCTTCATTGGTTTTAGCTGATCCAGTTTTTTTGCCGGTGTTCGTGCAAGTGCCAGTATGCCGCCGGTACTGCCCCTGTAGGCGATTTTATCATAGATTTCCGTAGTAATAGAATAAACAGGTAATTCCCTAAACTGAATGGGGTACCGAGGATCCCGAACAAAGATTTCCTCGCAAACATACATTTCAAGGAGCTGTATCTGCCCCTGCTGTGCCAGTGAGATCTCCCGTACCCCTTCGATCAGGAAGGTTCCGGTCTTCTTTCTTTCCCTGGGTTTCTGGAGTGCGACCAGCTGCTTTACTTTCGCGTTTTGAGTACTTGTGATCTTCAAGGACATATTACCTGATTTTTTCCACCCGGATCCAAACCATGTAAGGGACCGGGATTCTGAGTGCTTCATCAAAGCCCAGACCAATCAGCCGGGATGGTTCCACAAATCCTACCTTTTCTATGCTATAGCCACTCGCTCTATAGCCAAAATCTTTTAGTAAGCCATCAAGAGGATAAACTTCATTTTTCATCATGACCTCTTCAACGAGCCTGTAATCTACATCTTCGCCACTATTAAGCAATTGATCACCCCAAAGGCCTGAACTTGAGAATGCCTGAATATGGCTGGTAAGAATATCATTGTATTCCAGGGGATAACCCACATTGATGGATGTAAGCCGGGTTGCAATTTCTTTTTCGGCCTCCGCCCAAAGTCGGTCAAGTACCGGCAAGGCAGGCTTCAGCATTTCCTGCGACTCCGGGGTCCTGAAACGCAAGGTGTGGTAAAACGAACTGTCTTTGTCTTTAGTGAAGGTAATGCTGTATCCTGCAGAATCATTGATCTCAAAATCAACTGGTGTTTCTTCAAAAGAAAACTCTACCTCCATGGAGTCACGGGACGATTGATTTTCAGTTTGATTGGGAGATTTGCACGCATCAACCAATAGGGTAAATAGTATCAGCCAAAAGTATTTCATGACACCGGATCATTTTATTATTCACGTAAGAAAGATAATGTCTTTACTATACGCTTTTGATGGCCTAAATTTCCATAAATTATCCTTTAAATAGAAAGCGTGATGAATCTGGAAGTGCGACCGATGTTAAAGGAAGAGATCCCGGTTGTCTTGGATTACTTTTTGAATTCTCCCGAATCCTATCTGAGAAAAATGGGTGTGGAGCCTGCGCTCTTGCCTCAGAGAGAGGAGTGGAAAAATGCCTTGTGGAAGGACCTTGAAAGGCCCGACACAGAAAGAGAGTTCTTCTATCTTGCATGGCTTCAGGAAAATGAACTGATCGGGCATACCAACATCAACAAGATCAGGTATGGAAAAGATGCTTTTATGCACCTACATGTATGGCCTGAGATCCTGAGGAGAAAAGGCATGGGTACACGTCTGGTAAGAATGAGTCTGCCGATCTACTTTGAACGGTTCAGGCTCAGGCATCTCTTTTGTGAACCCAATGCCGATAATGATCCGCCAAACAGAACCCTGATCAAAGCAGGTTTTGAATTTATGGGGTCAGAGGAAAAGGTACCGGGTTACATCAATTTTTATCAAAAGGTAAATACCTATATGATCAAAAAGGAGCGGGTATTCTAAGTATTTCCGTGCCAAAATATGTATCTTTTGATCATGACCAGATACACTGTTTATCTAGCACTTTTACTGATCTGGGGATGTGAGGCTCCTCAAAAGGGGATGTATACAGCATCTGGTGTAATCTCCATGGAGGATATGGGTTTCACCCTTACCCATGAGCACATCATGTCCAACTTCGGGGCTCCTGTTGATTCGACCAGTTATTACCGGGAGGAACTACTTCTTGCTCAGGTAATACCCTACCTGCAAGAGCTAAGAAGTCGGGGTGTGGTTACCATATTTGATTGTACCACTCAATATTTTGGAAGGAGGGTAGATCTACTGAGCAAGATGTCGGAAGCCAGCGGGATCAATATCATCACCAATACTGGCATTTACGGAGCTGCAAATGACCGATACATACCGGAGTATGCTTATGAGCAGGATCCGGATCAAATTGCTGAGGCATGGATCACGGAGTTCGAGAGTGGGATAGAAGGATCAGGGATAAAACCCGGGTTCATAAAGCTTGCATTTGATGGAGGTACACCCTCTGAGATCGATAAGAAGCTTTTTGAAGCAGGTGCAATCACACATTTGGCCACGGGATTAACGATGGCCGTTCATACCTCCAGCAATACGGAAGCTGCCGACATGCAACTACAGATCCTGGATGAATACGGAGTAAGTCCCGGGGCCTGGGTCTGGGTCCACGCCTATGGAGTAGAAGATATCAGCAAATTGATTGAAACAGCAAGAAAAGGAGCCTGGATATCACTGGATGCTGTGAAGGAAAGTAATTACCGGGAATATGTAGAAAAGCTAAAAGTATTTAAGGAGAATGATCTGCTCCACAAGGTTTTGCTCTCACATGATGGAAATGGTTTTCCCAGGGGAGGAGCCATCCGGCCCTTCCAGGCCATACCCGGGCAGCTGATACCAGCACTGCTTGAGCAAGGATTTTCACAGGACGAGGTTGATCAGCTAATGATAAGAAATCCGGCGAATGCCTTTGGAATAAAAGTTCGAAGAAAATGATGACAACAACGATAACTTAATGACAATGATAAGAAGAAAGATGCTCAAAAGTATCGCCATTGCACCGGCCCTGACGGCAACAGCTTTTACACTCCCAAATCCACCTGAGCAGAAAAGGGTTCAATTCAGTGTGAATGCCTATTCATTCAATGACTTACTGGAGAGCGGAGAAATGAACTTCGATGATATGATGGAGTATGCGGCAGAGATCGGGCTGGATGCAGTTGACCTAACCGGTTATTATTTTTCATCTTACCCTGAAGTCCCTGAGGATACTGAACTATTCAGGTTGAAGCGAAAGGCCTTATCTCTTGGACTGGACATTCCCTGGACTGGTGTCAGAAATAATTTCTGTAATCCCGATAGGGCTTCAAGGGATCAGGACATTGAGCACATTGATCAATGGCTGACGGTCTCACAAAAACTCGGGGCCACCTTCATGCGAATTTTTGCCGGGAAGGGGGATTATTCCGGATATACAAAAGATCAGGTGAAAGAATGGATGGTAAAGGATCTGAAAACCTGTGCGAACCTGGCAGAGAAAGCCGGGGTGATTGCCGGGCTTCAGCATCACAATGACTTTCTGTTCAAAGCCGATGAGGTCATTGATATGCTGGGAAGGGTAAATCATCCGTGGCTGGGATTGCTCCTGGATTGTGGCAGTTTGGATGATCCTGATCCATATGCAGAGATCGCAAAACTTGCACCGTATGCTGATTACTGGTTTGTAAAAGAGCATGTAAGACAAAATGGGAAGAGAGTACCAGTAGATATGAAAAAGATCTCAGATATCCTTAAGAAGGAAAATTATCGGGGATATATATCTTTCGAAAGCCTTTCTGATGGAGACCCGAGGCAGATTGTACAGGACATGCTGAATGCTTTCCGGCGGGCTTACTCGGCATAATTGGTTTTAAGGATGTCATCCATTTTCCTCAGGATCACCTCTTCCGCATAGGGTTTAAAGGTCGCTGCTGAATTTTCTATGGCTTCAATGGCGGATATCGAATCCGAATCACTCAGAGCAGTAAGAAAGACAATAGGAATATTCGAAACATCGCGCAATTCACGTGCAGCCTCCAATCCGTTCTTGGTTCCGTTCAGCATGATATCCAGCAGGATCAGGTGCGGCTTTTTGCTTTCACAAAGTGCCAGCAGCTCATCGGCAGAGTCAAATTTACCCACACTCTCAAAGCCCCTGGAGATGATCATCATTTCCAGTGCAGTGGATGAAATAAGGTTGTCTTCAATGATCAGAACTTTCTTCTTCATTTGGATAGGGTATTTGCCGGAAATTCAATAACATACTTTACGCCATGCTGAGTTTCCTGTTTCATCCGACCGCTTAACTGCTGCACAAGCAAATTGATCAGATCAAGTCCTGCAGAATGTTGGTCATCCTTGTTCTTGGTCTTTATTCCTTTGCCTTCATCGCGGATAACAAATTCTATTTCATCCTTCACTTTTTTTAGCGAGAGATAGATGGGGCCGCCGGCACCTGGTTCATAGGCATATTTGATGGCATTGAGCATGATCTCATTGGTGAGCAGGCCCAGGATCAAGATCCTGTCGACCGGTAAGACAACATGCTCGATCTCCAAAGTGGTGGGATAGTTGGAGCCATCGGTGGTATAGGTTGTGACTAATGAGACAATGAGATCTTCGAGATAATTTTTAACGTCCAGTTGATCAAATTCCTCCATTTTGAGCAATTGATCATGAGTTTTGGCAATGGTATTGATCCTTGATTTGGTTTCTTTGATGTATTCGATCAAATTCTGATCCCCGGTTGTCTTTGATTTAATGTAAAGGAGATTCGAAATCAGGTTCAGATTATTTTTGATCCTGTGATGCAGCTCCTTCAGCAGCGTATTCTTGGCATCCAGGGCTTGTTGTAGCTTTTCTTCTTTTTCTACAAATTCTGTTATGTCGATGTTTATCCCTATCAGCTTTATCACCTGGCCGTCGCTGTTGATGATAGGTGCCCCGGAGGCCAGGATATACCTGATAGTATCCGGTGTGGGTCTTATCCTGAATCTGATATTTTCGACACTTTTACCTTCATAGAGCTTTTGAAACTCATCAAATGCTCTCGTAGCATCAGCTTCATGCAGCTTATCTGTCCATCCGTTTACCTGATTGTTAAACTCTTCCCTGGTGATGTTATAGATGCCGAGGATCACATCATTCCAATCCAGTATTTCCTGCCGGATATCATAGGTCCAAACACCGAGTTTCGCACTATCCACAGCCAGCTCCAGTTGCCGGTTAATTTCCAAAAGCCTGTTCTCTGTATGTTTTTGCTTAGTGATATCGAGGATCAATGTGTCCCATAGATAGCTTCCATCCTCCAGTTTTTTGGGAATCCCCCTGCCATTCAGCCATTTTATTTTGCCACTTTTGGTTTTGATGCGCCATTCATGGTCCCAAAAGGCCATTTTTTCCATCGATACCCTGATAGAATTTTGCATACCCGGAAGATCTTCAGGGAGAACTGGTGCCCATAACTTATTGACGTTTTTGAGGGCCTGTTTTTTGGGTACTTCCCAAAGCTCGATAACCTGATCGCTTATGTATGGCAATTCTTCGCTACCATCAGTATTGATTTTATATTGCAGCAAGGCACCCGGGATGCTATTGGCCAGATTGCTGATCCTTTCTTCATTGCGCTTAATGAGGTTTTCTGACTTTTTGATCCTGGAGATATCAGAAAAGACAGTCACAAAAGCCGGTCTGCCTTTATAATTTATCGAGATTCCCGATTTCAATACTTCGACCGTGCGTCCCTTCATGGTCAATAATTTTTCTTCAATGGCTTCAAGTTTAGTCGTCTCATTTCTTTGAAGCCGACCATACCTTTCCTTCACCATGTCCCTGTAATCCGGATGCACTATGTCAAGGAAGGTCTTGTTAATCAATGCTCCTTTCGGTTTTTCCTCAAGGATCCTGGCGGCGAATGAATTTCTGATCTTGATCTTACCATCCAAATGCAACAGGATGCCTACCGGCGCATTTTCTACCAGCGACCTGTATCTTTCCTCACTATCCTTGAGCTCTTTTTCAATTTCAATCTGCTGTGTCACATCCGTGAACGAAGTGACCGAGCCAAGCATTTGCTCATCAATGCCCTTTACAGGGTCAGAATTGATGGATATGACTCTCCGGGACTTTGCGCTCACATGCACATTCATCAGGAAATTACTGACCGGTCTCCCGGTTTGAAGGGACACCATACCCGGGTGATCTTTGCCTTCCAGCGGACTGCCATCCATTTTAAGGGCTTTCCATCTGGGATCATACGAATCTTTTCCCAGCAGTTGCTTTTTTGTAAGGCCCAGGATCCTGGCGGCTGAGTCATTGGCCAAAAAAATCTTCCCTGATCGATCCTGTACGACGATGCCTTCCTGAAGCGCGTTGATCACTGATAAATACAGTTCTTCATTCCCTCTGGTCCGGGCTGAATTCCGAACTTCAGATTCATTATGAGCTTTCTTTTCGGATTTCAGTGTGAGTAGAAAGGTAATCCCGTTGGCTTTCCCTTTTTCGTCAAAAACCTTCATCACCGACCGGCAACGTATATCATGTCCATATATGGTTTGGAGCTCAAAATCATCAGCTGATTTCTTATCCCGAATAACATCCCTCATTGCTTTTTTAATCCTGTCCAGGCTATTTTCTGATTTGATCTCAAAACCCGGCCAGGGATCACCGATGCGAATGCTCGTACCTTTATGATCATGAATCCAATCGTGGTAGCCCTGATCAAACCCGGAATATTCCAGTTTGTCATTGAGAGAAAACATCATGTGCATATCGGCAAAGATTTTCTTCATACCTGATCATGATGGGCGGTCAGCGGTGACAGTCTTATATTATTATAGAACCTGTAAATCGAGAATTATTTAGGTAATCCTCCAATAGATGATAAATTTAATGACTAAATCAAATAATCGACACATAATGCGTCATTTATGATATTAATAAAGCGGCATACCAACTTCTTTTTACTCCTGGTGATCATAGTCATTTCTTTTTCAGCCTGTGACACTTCTACGAGGCAACGATCATTGCCTAACATTGTCTGGATCACCTCAGAGGACAATTCCAAACACTATTTCTCCATGTTTGATGACAATGGCGTGGCGACACCAAACATCGCATCCATTGCTCAGAATGGCGTGATGTTCACCAGGGCGTTTTCCAATGCGCCGGTATGCAGTGTGGCCCGCTCCGCGATTATCTCTGGATGCTATGGACCGCGAACTTTCTCCCAATTCCATCGAAGACTTGAATTGGTGCCATTGCCTGACTCGCTGCAGATGTTTCCTTATTACCTGAGGAAGGCAGGCTACTATACCACCAATAACCGCAAGGAAGACTACAATTTTATCAAAGGAGAAGAGGTCTGGGACGAATCATCCGGAGAAGCTTCATGGAGAAACCGGGAGGAAGGGCAACCCTTTTTTCACATTTCGAATTTCACGGTCTCACATGAATCGAGCCTTCATTTTTCAGAGGAGGAGATGAATAATAAGCCCACCAGCACCCCGTTGAATGCTTTTTCCATCCAACCCAACCATCCGAAGACGGATCTCTTCCGGTACACCAATGCCTACTACAGAGACAGGATCGTTGAGATGGATCAAAAAGTCGGTGAAGTCCTGGCACAGCTGAAAGAAGATGGACTGATGGATGATACGTTCATCTTCTATTATGGCGATCATGGAGGCGTATTGCCCGGCAGCAAGGGTTATGTGTATGAAACAGGATTACATGTGCCCATGGTCGTGCATATCCCGAGAAATTATGCACATCTTGTCGAACTGGA
The DNA here is from genome assembly GCA_965243485.1 of Cyclobacteriaceae bacterium. Lineage (GTDB taxonomy): Bacteria > Bacteroidota > Bacteroidia > Cytophagales > Cyclobacteriaceae > UBA7330. Next base: position 2,650,427 of record CBDEVP010000001.1, read on the forward strand.
ACCGGGAAGCCAGACAGACGCCTTCGTCAACTTCATTGACCTGGCTCCGACGGTACTGAAACTGGCAGGCATTGAGATTCCCGAGGGGATGGATGGCAGACCGTTTCTCGGTCCGGAGATCGATGATCTGGAATTGTCTCAGCGGGAGGTCACCTTCAGCTATGCCGACCGGTTTGATGAGAAATACGACATGGTACGGGCGGTGCGAAAGGGAAAATACAAGTACATGAGGAACTACCAGCCATTTAATGTGGATGGACTGAGGAATAACTATCGCTACAGGATGCTGGCCTACCAGGAATGGCTGACCCTGCATCAGGAAGGTGCGCTCAATGAAGTGGAAGATGCTTTCTTTCAATTCAAACCTGCGGAGGCGCTGTATGACATTGAAGCGGACCCTTTTGAAACTAAAAATCTGGCCAATGATCCACAATACCAGGCCACCGTCGTTGATTTGAGGTCTGAATTAAAGGACTGGATCACTGGCATGCCGGATCTCTCCTTTTTCCCTGAATTTCATTTGGTGAACCATGCGGTGGAGAACCCGGCTTTGTTTGGTCAGCAAAACAAATCAAGAATCACAAAATACTTGGAGGTGGCTGACCTGAGCTTGCTTCCTTTTGCTACTGCCCAAAGCAACCTGGTGGAATCCCTGCAGAGCAATGATCCCTTTGTGAGGTACTGGGCCATCAATGCCGCCTGCAACTTCAGGGAAGAAGCGAGATCGCTCACACAAATGATAGAAAAGATCAGCAGGGAAGACGAACTGCTGATCAACCGGACGATGGCTGCGGTATTCCTGGCGATTGCAGATGACCGATCTCCGGTTGAAGTGATGACAAGCTCACTCTATGCTTGTACGGATGCGGCGGAGGCCTTGCTGATGCTCAATTCAATTGTGCTGATGAATTCCTTTAACTATGATTATTCCTTTGATCTTGACATCAACAGCATTAAGCCGGTAGTAAAGGAGGATCAGACGGTTCAGCGGAGGCTGGAATATTTGGGGATGATGTGAGTGGGGGAAGTGTCACAAGCGGACGCTTGCGCCAATTGGGGGCTCCTTTGTCCTGGCTTCTATTTCCGCCTGAGTGATCAGTTGATCCATGCGTTGTAAGGTAGAGGCCTTTTGTGCCTTCATCAACCTTTCAATAAGTCCTAGTTTAAGTTTATCTGCTTTCATTATTTCAAATTTACTTTCCGTCACATCGTCCTCTGCGAGAGACGATGTTTGAAGAATGGGTGTGGGAGGTGGCATTACCTACGCGCTCTCATCACCTAATTTCTGCAGGTTTCATGAAGGGTAACTAAATCTGTGCTGATTTCTTACGCCATAACCAATAGGAACCCAATAGTACTCCAATGGCAATGAACATGATAATCATTGCAGGCTCGAATCCACTGACCATCAGTCCGGAATAGGTAGCTCCCACCAGATCGAAGAATAGACCAGCATATGCCCACTCTTTCAGTCGCTTAAAATAGGGAAGAACCAGGACAATACATCCAGCCAGCTTTGCGACACCCAAAAAGGGGAGCAGGTATTCGGGGTACCCTAGATCGTTAAAAACAAGGACCCAATCCGGTGTTTTCACGATATTCATGATGGAACCGGGAATAAGGAAAAAAAGAATAAGGCCAATGGAGATCCAGTAATAGATGTTTAGATTTTTCATGTGTATAATAATTGATTTTCAAAGGTCACCCCTCAATCCTGCTGAGCAGGCTATGGAATTCGCCCCGTCCCGATAGATATCGGGATCGGGGCTCATTTCATATAATTCTCAATTTACTTACTCATTCCTTTTAAGACTCATTTCATTCAGGCCCTCCAATTTAGCCATAATATCACAAGAAACTTTTATCCATTGCAAAGGTGGAGCCATATCAAAAGAGGATGCTATCAGTGATGATCAGGATGACCAGGCATCAGCCAGTTTAATCCCGTATGATGTATCTGATTTTAAAATTAAGTTTAACTTCGAAATTTAAATCAGAAACGTGCTGTGAGATTTCTTTTATTATTACCCCTGCTGATCCTTTTTATTACCTGCGAACCCATACCCAAGAAACCCAATGTTGTTTTCATCCTTGTGGATGACCTTGGCTGGAAAGACCTGGGCTATATGGGGAGTAAATTTTACGAAACACCCCGGATCGATGCTCTAAGCAATCAAAGTGTCAACTTCACCAACGCTTACTCTTCAGGGTCGGTTTGTTCACCATCCAGGGCAGCGATCATGACCGGTAAGCATCCGGCCAGGCTTCAAATCACCGACTGGATCCCGGGCATGCGCAGCGAAGGCGAGATGTTGAAAACTCCATCGATACTCAATCAATTGCCTTTGGAAGAAGTCACGCTCAGCGAACGTTTGTTTGCCAACGGCTATAAAACATTCTTTGCAGGCAAATGGCACCTGGGTGATTCTTCCTACTATCCCGAAGACCAGGGATTCGAGATCAATCATGGAGGGCATGACAAAGGAAGCCCTCCGGGCGGCTATTTCTCGCCCTACAACAATCCAAAGCTGACGGACGGCCCCGAGGGCGAATACCTGACCGATCGCCTGACCAGTGAATCACTCAAGTTTCTGGACGAGGTGGGAGAGGACCCATTCATGCTTTATCTGAGCTTTTACACGGTCCATACGCCCATCCAGGCCAACCCGAAGTACGTCCAAAAGTTTGAACAAAAAATTGATGATCCCGAGGCAGAGAGTAAGACCCGAATGGAAGGCAATGGCATCACCAACCTGGAGCAAAGAAATCCTGCGTACGCCTCCATGGTACATGCGATGGATGTGAATGTTGGCAGGGTGATCGATAAACTGAAAGAGAAAGGGCTATTCAACCATACGATCATCGTATTTACTTCAGACAATGGCGGTTTATCTACTTTACATAAGAACCGTTCGAATCCTGCCCCAACCAGTGTGTTGCCTCTCAGGGGTGGAAAAGGCTGGTTGTACGAAGGTGGGATCAGGGTTCCGTTGCTCTATAAGCCATTGTATTACAAAGGTGGAAAAAAGGTCATTGAATATCCCGTGGTCGGGCATGACCTCTTGCCTACGATCCTCAGCCAGATGGATTTGGAAGCCACAGACTACCAGGGTGACGGGCTGGATATCAGTCCTGTGTTTGATGGTATCAACCTTCCGGAACGTGACATTGTCTGGCATTACCCGCACTACCATGGCAGCGGGTGGACCCCGGGGTCAGCCATAAGAAGTGGTAAATGGAAGCTGATTGAATTTTACGAAACCGGAAAATTGGAGTTATATGACCTCCAGGAAGACATTTCCGAAAGCAATGATCTCTCGGAGTTGTTGCCCAAAAAGACTGAAATGCTGAAAGAGTTGCTTCATGCGGAGCTGGATTCGATGAATGCTGCCAGTGTTACTAAGTCAGAGGTAATTCAGCCTTAATACCGGAATTGACCTGTGGGCTGGACCCCTCCAGCGGCATGGGTCGAGCGAGGGCTCATAGTAACATCCAAAACATCTTAAACATAATTCAGCCTTAATATCTCAGCCTTGATCTTGTTGCTTTGCATGAAGTCGATCCAAAACAACTGCTGCGCGGACAGATGATCATTCGGAGATTTGATCTCATAGAAATGATACTCCTTATCCTTCCAGATAAAGAGGTCCGGGAAGCCGGCGCTGTTGTCTTTGACATTTTTTGCCATCTCGAAGAGAACGTTGAACATGCCATTCAAAGGCAATCGGGCGATGGCTTCCTCAAGGCTGGGGAGCAGGGATTCATGCCAGCCAACCAGAGGATTGGCGATGTCTTCTTTTTCCTGGTATTTGTTGGTGACGACAGATAGCAGTTGCTTCCTCGTTTTAAGTTTTTTTCTGATTGTTTGAAGCTGCTCTTCCCTTTTCAGAAAGAAATGCATATCAAACAGGTCGGAAGGCTGGCGCTGGAGCGGGTGGTGAAAACTTTCCTGCTTTTCATCAAAGATCACATCCCAAAAGACCAGCCCAAATAGGCCCCGCCAGAGATAGTTTTCCGAATGGAGGGCCTCATACCCTTCGTTGATGAAATGCTCGCAAGCCAGCTGTTCGACATGTATGGAAGGATTGGGCGAAACACTGATCTCCGGACTCTGTTTGATTCTGTGGGTCGTACTCCTGTAATTCCTGACACTCTTTTTGGCGAGAAAATCATTGACAAAGAGCAATTCAGTAGCATTGAGAGGCTTCTCAGAAGCTTTTTTTGCCATCTCCCGGGCTTCTTCGAGCCTGTCTGTCTTCTCCAGGATACGAATGCACCTTTCCCTGGCCGGATGCTTTTCAGAAAGCCGGTAGTAGGGCAGGGCCGATTCCTGCAGTCCGGCTTTCTCAAAATATTCTCCGATTTTTAGCAGCAACCGGTCCGCCGATTTCTTCGACCGGGGAAATTGAAGGTATTTTTTCCAGTCAATGGCGCTAGTTAGAGCCTGAACTTCCTCAGGCAGGAGTGCTTCTGTAGCCAGTCTCAGGGTGCTGGAAAGATTGGCAAGTTCAAACGCGGCCACGGCTTCCTCTCTGGAATCAAACCAGGAGGTGAACTGGTGTTTCTCCAGGTTTTCGAGTTTCACATTGCCCACATCCCTGATCACAAACTCGGTCATCATGCCGTAGTTGTTACCGAAAAAGAGAAATTTGAGATAATTGACCTGTTCCTGTTTCAGCAGCCGGATGATCTGCCACTGTGCTGAAAGTGTCTGGTAATGGTCCGGTTCTGCGGTTTCCGCCAGGTACTCGAGGGCTTCATCCTTATACATTTGGTTGATCCCTATTTCAGGAAATACGCTGTGCAGTTCAGATTTGGTAAACAGGCCGAACACCTCCGGATAATGGATGTCATCCAGGGTGATGAAACCCAGGCTGGAAAGCTCATCCAGCGATTGTCCGTAGATCTCGATTTCGGGATATTGCAGTTTGTCGAGCCGGAAGAACTCGCCTTTTCTGTTGAGCATGCGGATGAAAAGACATTGAGCATCCGTGGTCAGGCTTCTGTATTCATCGATGAAGAGGGTATCATTCTCACCAAGGAGATGTGAAGAGTGCTTTTCGATGAATTCAATGAGGTAATTGAAATAATCGAGATAATACCTGGGGGGCAATATGATTTTTTCTTTCACCGCCATGCCCTCACAAAATTAGCTCCGGTAGGGCTGAAAGTAAAAAATTACAGTTATTCAGAGAGGAGCTTTTAGAAATATGTAAGAATGGACGGAAACGACTTTAGATCGTCATTCCCTAGAGCGAAAGCGAGTAGGGAATCTAACGTCCTATTTAGGATTATCAATTGTGTTTTTCGTCAGATTCCCTGCTCGGCCTTAGGACCTCCAGGGAATGACGGGCTTAGGATGAAGATCGGTTGCTTGATTTAGGTTCGCTGGCAGTAACTATATATCATTCCTTTCAAAGATGAATGCATCAAATTTCAGTATTGATCCGATTTTCTGTTAATTTTATATTTATGTATCGAAATGGGCTCATATTTCTGTCAACATTGTTTTTACTTGGATGCGGCAGAGATCTTCCGAAGGATGTCAGCGAGGCAACAGCAGCACTTCCCGAAGTCATTGATTATAATTTCCACGTCAAGCCGATCCTGTCCGACAAGTGCTTTGCCTGCCATGGACCAGATGAGCAGAAACAGAAAGCCGAACTCAGACTTGACATTGAACAGGAAGCACTGAAAGCACTGGCCAGCGGCAACGGACACGCCATCTCACCGGGCAAAACGCATAAAAGTATGTTGGTTGACAGGATCCTGTCCGGCGATCCGGAATACATGATGCCTCCGGAAGAGTCTAATCTTGAGCTCAGTGCCAACGAAAAAGCAACACTCATCAAGTGGATCGAGCAGGGTGCCGAATATAAACCTCACTGGGCATTTATCAAGCCGGAAAAACCGGAAGTGCCGGAAGTGAAAAGAGATTGGCCTGAAAATGAAATAGATCATTTCGTTCTCAAAAAGTTACAGGAAAATAAGATTGATCCTTCACCCGAAGCGAACAGGGAATACCTGATAAGAAGATTATTTTTTGACATCACGGGTTTGCCACCAACGATCGAAGACCTGGACTACTGGCTGGCCTATGATGAAAATAGCTACCATGAGGTACTGGTGGATTCTTTGCTGAGTAAGCCAGCCTTTGGTGAGCGGATGACAGCCCACTGGCTGGATGTGGCCAGGTTTGCGGATTCGGAAGGCTACCTCGACGATTTTCATCATACCTTCTGGCCCTACCGGGACTGGGTGATCAAAGCTTTCAATGACAACCTTTCCTATGATCAGTTCATCCTCTGGCAGATAGCCGGAGACCAGCTTCCGAATGCCACCGATGAGCAGATCCTTGCAACGGCTTTCAACAGGAATCATAAGCAGAATTCTGAAGGAGGGATCATACCCGAGGAGTTTAGAGTAGAGTATGTGGCTGACCGTACCAACACAGTGGGATCGGCCTTCATGGGTCTGACTGTGGGCTGTGCACGATGCCATGACCACAAGTATGACCCTGTGAGTCAGAAAGACTACTATGAACTGTTCAGCTTTTTCAACTCCACCATAGAAAGGGGAGATGCCATCTTCAGTTACAATGCCATTGAGTATGGCCAGGATGTACCGAATAAGTACTCCATGAATGCCGGTCCGGTGGTGCCGCTCATGGATGAAAAATCCAAAGAGATCAGGGATTACCTGCTGTCGAAAATTGATGAGCAGGAAACAGCTTTAAGCAGAAAGGAAAAGGAAAACCAGGATCAGTTTAAGCAGTGGCTGCAAAATCCAACGGCTTTGACCCCTGAAAAGATTGTAAAGGATGCCTCGCTGATCCATCTCACCTTCGATGACATGAAGGATGGCAAAGCATCAGATCAGGTCAGAGGAAATGAGCCTGCCAGGTATCACGGCAGCATCTCCAGTGCCGAAGGTAAATTTGGTAAAGCAATCGTAAGTGCAGCAGACGGACAGTTTGTCGCCGATGGTAAGCCTGCGCTCTTTGAGCGAACGGATCCGTTTACCATCAGCTTCTGGATCAATTCAAACAAGAGCTACCCCAACGCGCATGTGATCTACAATGGAAATAACCGTATCCAGGGTTACCGGGGTTGGGACGTCGTGATCAAGGAAGACAAGCTGCACTTCCGCATCAATCATGCCCATCCTTACCAGTCCATTGATATCCGTGATGGTGAAAAATTACCGATCGGTGAATGGGTGCACTATGTGTGGACCTATGATGGTTCGAGTCGTGCTGAGGGGATGAAGCTATATCGAAATGGTGCGAACGTGGATTTCGAAGTGGAGCGGGATTACATCTACCGGTCATCGAGACCCTACACCAACAAGGATGCTACGGTGTATGCCCACTATGCAGGTCTGATCATTGGCAAAAGGCACTATGACAAGGATTTCACAGGTGGCATGTTGGATGAGGTCAGGGTGCTGGATCGCGAAGTCGATGACTTTACTGCCAGGTATCTTTATGATCAAACATCAGGATTGGAAGCCTTCCGGGAGGCTATCGTTCAAAAACACAGTCGTTTAAAAGAATATTATGATCTGCACATCGATCAGGACCTTAAGCTGAAGCGGGAAGCATTGAAAGATGTCCGGCTGAAGGAAGTAGCGCTCATAGACACCGCGCAGGAAGTGATGGTGATGGGAGACTTTCCGGAAAAAAGAGCCACTTATATCCTTGAACGTGGCGTGTATGATGAGCATGGGGAGCAGGTGCAAAGCGACGTGCCTGAGTCTATTTTCGCCATGCCTGAAGATCTGCCCAGAAACAGACTGGGCCTGGGTAAATGGCTGATCCATCCTGATCATCCGCTGACCTCACGGGTGGCGGTGAACCAGATCTGGTACCTGATGTTTGGTCGTGGACTTGTGGAAACGGTGGAGGATTTCGGAAACCAGGGAGCACTGCCGACACATCCGGAGCTGCTGGACTGGCTGGCTGTTGATTTCCAGGAAAACGGATGGGACCTGAAGCGGCTGATCAAACAGATGGTCACCTCTGCCACCTATCGTCAATCATCGAAGATCCGACCTGATGTTCAGGAGATTGATCCTGATAACCTGTTGCTGGCCAGGGGCCAGAGATACCGAAGATCTGCGGAAATGGTCCGTGACAATATCCTGGCTGCCAGCGGACTGCTGGAGGAAAAGCAAGGCGGTATTTCGGTCTTTCCTTATCAGCCTCAGGGACTATGGAAAGAGGTCATGACACACACATTCTTTCCGGAATACGAGGTAGACTATGAAAACGGGTTATACCGAAGAAGCATCTATACTTTCTGGAAGCGCAACATGCCGCCACCCAATATGCTGATCTTTGATGCGTCCAGCAGGGCGGAGTGCCAGGTTCGCCGGCAGCAGAGCAACACGCCCCTGCAGGCCCTGGTCCTGATGAATGATCCTCAGTTTGTGGAAGGTTGCAGGATGCTGGCTACCAATGCTATGAGAGGTTCTGGCGGAGATACCAAGGACGCTATCATCAATGTTTTCAGAAGGCTGACCAGTAGGATGCCAACCCCGGAGGAAATGGACATTCTTCTCAAACAGTTTCAGGCCGAAAAAAGCTATTTCGAACAAAACCCTCGTCGGATCAATCAGTATCTTTCTACCGGACATCTGTCAGTGGCCTCAGAGATCGAACCGATGAAACTGGCTGCGCTGGCGAGAGTGACAAATACGGTAATGAATACGACAGAGGCTTATTATAAAAACTGAGCATGACAAAAAGCAATTATAATTCAGAGCTGGACCAGGCGAGGTATACAAATACCAGAAGGGAATTCTTACAGACTACTACCAAGGGTCTGGGAGCCATGGCGCTCGGTTCACTGATGTTTCCCGACATGTTAAATGCGGCCCCACCCGATTTACAGAACCTCGGGACCAACGGGGTACTCAAGTCTCTGCACCATACACCAAAGGCTAAGCGGGTGATCTACCTGTTTCAGAGTGGAGGACCCAGCCAGATCGAACTGTTTGACTTCAAGCCGGAGCTGATGAAACGGCACGGGGAAGAGATCCCTGACAGTGTTCGTGGCAACCAGAGGTTGACCGGGATGCTCGCAGCTCAGTCCAGCTTTCCACTGGTCAGCTCAAAGTTTGAATTTTCAAGACATCCCGGTACAGGTGGCTATTTCAGTAGCCTGGTACCTCATATCTCCTCTATCGCTGAAGATATTTGTGTGGTAAACTCTATGTATACGGAAGCGATCAATCATGAGCCCGCCATCGTATTTATGCAGACCGGTTCGCAGCAGGTAGGAAGACCGGCTATCGGTTCATGGATGAGCTATGGGCTGGGAAGCGCCAATAAGAATCTTCCCTCATTTATTGTTCTCCTATCGAAGGGAAAGCCAGATACCCAGAACCTGAACATGCAGGCCTGGAACAACGGGTTTTTACCCTCTCACCATCAGGGTGTTCGATTCAGATCCGGAGCGGATCCTGTACTCTACCTTTCTAATCCTAATGGAATCGACCGGGAAAGCCGCAGAAGGGAACTGGACTACCTGGAGCAGCTGGAGATGCAGCAGAAATCGAAGTGGGGCGATCCTGAGATCGATTCGAAGCTGAACCAGTATGAGATGGCATACAGGATGCAGGCCTCGGTGCCTGAGGTCGCCGATCTGTCGGATGAGCCGGATTATATTTTTGATCTGTATGGCCCTGAAGCCAGGACCCCGGGGACCTATGCCGCCAATTGCTTATTGGCCAGAAGGCTTGCAGAGCGTGATGTGCCTTTCATTCAGCTATACCACCAGGGCTGGGATCAGCACGGGAATCTTCCCAATGACATCACAACCATGGCGAAATCCAGCGATCAGGCATCGGCTGCGCTTGTGAAAGATCTAAAGCAAAGAGGATTACTTGATGACACCCTGGTGATCTGGGGAGGTGAGTTCGGGCGGACCAGCTTTTCCCAGGGCACGCTCACCAAGACCAACTACGGTCGCGATCACCATCCGCGTTGTTTCTCCATGTGGATGGCCGGCGGCGGCATTAAACCTGGTATCTCTTACGGAAAAACCGATGATTTCAGTTACAACATTGCTGAGAATGGCGTGCATGTTCATGACTTTCAGGCTACTTTGCTTCATTTACTGGGTGTGGATCATGAAAGACTGACTTTCAAGCACCAGGGCCGAAGATACCGGCTGACCGATGTCCATGGAAAGGTGGTGCCGGGGATAGTGGCGTAAGATCACACCCCAAAATGCTTCCTGAACACGCCTTTCCAGATCCGGTAGCCATGTTCGTTGAGGTGGAGTTGGTCCTCAAGGTATAGCTCGGGTCTTGCTTTCCCTTTTTCATCGAGCATGGAATCAAACACATTGATCATGTCGGCACGCTGGATGGCCAGGAGCTCCTTCCGGATCAGATTGTTGGTTTCGCGGGTGTATTCCAGCAGATGATCCCGCTCCGGACTGGGCTTGATGGTTACAAACGTGAGCTTTACCAGGGGATATTTTTCCCTGATCCTGTCAGTCAGCTTCCTAAAACGTTGCAGGATCAGTCCGGGAGGCAGCCCTTTTCCAATATCATTGTCGCCCGCATAAATGACGACCCTGTGGGGATTAAATCCGTTTTGGAAGATCCTGTCGAAGTAATGAAGACAATAACCGAAAGATGACCCCCCGAAGCCAAGATTAATCGTGTTAAGTGGAGACAGATCTTTTTCCAGGGTAGACCAGAGCCTGAACGACGAGCTTCCATAAAAGGCGATCAAATTATCTTTGTTTTTCCACTGATTTACCCTTTGCTCCAGTTTTTGGACCTCATCTTCAAAAAGGTCGGGATCAATTACTTCTGTATCTTCGACACTCATGCTCTGCTCTATCTTTTTGGGTTTTTTGAAAGCTCAATCGCCTGTTCCACATACGTTCTGTACTCCTGCTGATAATCGTCTAAAAACGTCCTTAAGGCTTTTTTATCATCCGGCGCTTTTACATGATCACTCACTTTGAATGGTTTATGCACGATGCAGGAGAAAGTGTTATTCCTGATCCGTTTGTCGAAATTGGCGATAGAAATGGGAATGATCAGGGGTTCCGGATCCATGTTCAGTGCCAGGCGAAATGCTCCTGATTTAAAAGCCCCCGGTGACGAATCAGTGGGATAGGAGGTACCCTCCGGACTGATGATCAGGTTGATACCATTATAAAGATAGTCGCTGGCTTTTTCATAAAAGGCACGTCTTGCCAGCTTCTTGCTTTCGTCGTTGTCAGCAGGATCAGACTCCCGGGTATAAACGTCAATGTGGCCTAGTCGCTGGTAGTAGTCCTGGTGTCCGTACTCGGCTCCCTTACCGATCCTTACAATCCTGATTCCGGGATCATTGTATCGCTTGTAGAGGATCATCGAGCTGATAAAGTGCGAATCCAGGGTCACCTGGAAATTGTTTGGCAAAGTATTATATGGATGATTACTCAGATGGTTATAGATAAAGATATGCCCCGGTTTCTCCGGAAGGTTTTCCAAGCCCTGCACGATGGTGGCCACGCCTTCCCAGGCTTCAATGAATGATTCTGCACAGATCTTTCGTACTCCTGAAGGAGCAATATAAGGTTCTGCGTGAACCACAGACTGATACACCTTCACCAGCTTTTTGTAAAACCGGTGTTCCTTCTGCAACTCGTTGACGAGGTCCAGACACAGGGCGGAAAGGTTCTTCTCGAGCGTTGACCCATTGATCTTAATCTGCTTGAGCAATTGCAGTCCATCCCGGATGGTCAGCTTGTTTTCCAGCAGGTGCGGCACTTTGTGCAGGTTGGAATTCAGGTCAAGCTTGGTGCTGTTGTGCTCGATCAGGTTACGAATGGCAATGACTTCGCGGTTGAATTTGACAGAGATCAGTCGCGTCCGTATGGCCTGTAGCTGATGACCGATCAGCCAGAGCAGCCGCTGATAAAAAACATTGGCAAAAGTAAGGCTACCGGTGACAAGCTCTTTGATGCAATGATTGGGAATGAAATAAATGATGGATTCCTGAGCTGCAATGGCGCTGATGATATTTGGCCTGTTCATGGCTGCAGACCAACCTACCATGAAGCCCGGAGTGGTAATGTTCCGGAAGCTCATCTGCGACCTGGAATCGTCTATGTAGCTAAAAGTAACTTTCCCTGAAGCCAGTAAGTAGGTACCGTCGGAGTCTTTGCCCTGTTCGTACACGTAGTCCCCGGTTCTGTATTGCCTCCTTTCAATATACTGGGCAATGAACTTCAGAGATGCTTCATCGAATACTTCAAAAAATGGAGACCTGATCAGGAATTGTACCACATCCTCCTCTTCCGGAGTTTCGGTACTTTGAAATTCTTCGGTGACGATGGCGCTTTCATACTGGATGAGGTTTACCGAGTATTTGGCCAGCACATTCACAGTCTCTTTTACCAGGTTCCATGATTCTGTGCAGATGAGCTGAAGAAACTCCGTAGCGTCTTCTTTGTGGGACTGCAGCCAATCAGTGAGCTCGTAGATATCCCACCGGTAAACCTTTACCTGGGGGCTGGAAGCCTTCACAGTAGTGGCAAATCTTTGAGGAAGGGAAAACCCACTCCACCCGATGGGCGTAAGTGTCTCTTTGGTTTTCCCGACGTTGAGCTCCTGTCCGATGCCATCCAGACTCAGATAAAAAGACACCTGACCATCCAGAAGCATGTAAAAGGCTTCCGCTTTGGCATACTGTTGAATGATTACCTGACCATAGGTAAATATGTATTCATCTGCCAGATCAAACGCTGATGGCAGAGTTTTGATGGTCTTCAGGGCCTTTTCGGTCATGTGTTCAAGCTAATTAATGAATATTCATTGTTGGGTCAATGTCACTAAAAGCCTGATAATGATATCATCGCAAATATGTAAAATATATAATTAAAATAGCAAAATGTTGTAAATATTATCATTAGTATCATAAATAATTGAAAATAAATGCAATTAAACTTTTGAGTTTCATCACTCATTCATTTGTCGCGGAACTTTGGGATTCCTAAATTCAATTTTGAAATGATTTAGCGCTTAACCCTTATATCTATGAAAAGCTTGATTAAATATTGTTTTTTCTTCGCCTGTTGGATAGGTATGCTGCTCACGACTAACATGGCTTCAGCCCAGCAAATCACTGACCAGGAGATCCTGGACATGTACGACGGGTTAAGAGTTGTGGATGTATCGGACGGAATGGACTTTGTGGGTTTGGCGGATGTTGGCATCATGGACCAATGCATTGTGCCGCTGTGGAAAGATTTTGATGAATTTAAACATATCATTACAGGTATTGCGGTTACGGCGAGGTATGTGCCCACAAAAAGAGTTGTAGATCCCCCGGCTGACTATGAAGCTTTCAGGGCCTGGGAGCGAAACTGGTACAATACTTATTCTCCGGAAACTTTTCAGGATTCCATCAAGGAAGGTTCTATAATCGTACTAGATGTCAATGGAGATGGCGACACCGGGTCCATAGGCTCCTTTAATTCACTTTTTATGGTAGAAAAGGGAGCAAGGGGTCTGGTCTCTAATGGAGGAATTAGAGACACCGACGAAATCATCAAGCAGGGCATCCCCGTATACTGGGACCCTATGAACAGGGGCAGGGGCATCCGACCGGGAAGGAATGAACTGGAATCAGTGAACAGACCTGTCACCGTGGGAGGTGTGCTCGTCAATCCGGGCGATGTGATTGTGGCCGATGGAGATGGCGTGATCGTCGTACCCCGGGAATATGCCAAAGAAGTAGCTGATTTTGCCTGGAAAATCCTTGAGGCCGATAAGGGTGGCAGGAAAAGGATGTACGAAAGGCTTGGTATTCCGCTGGACCAGACCGTCGAGCCAAGAAGGAGAAAAACAGGAAACTAGTGTAAGGTTGCGGAGGTTAGCTGCAACAATATGCTGCTAAAACAGCAGATCATTAATCCATTCACTTACTGATAATTTGCCCATCAGGCACCGGATCAGATAGAAAAGCTCTCACCGCATCCGCAGGTACGACTTGCATTCGGATTGACAAACTGAAATCCTTTGCCATTGAGGCCGTCCGTAAAATCCAGGGTTGTTCCTAAAAGATAAAGCAGGCTTTTTCTGTCTACGATGACTTTCACACCCTTGTCTTCAAACACATCGTCTTTGTCTGAGATCTGTGTGTCAAAAGAAAGGTCGTACATCAATCCTGAGCAGCCTCCACCTTTTACGGAAACTCTGATATTGGCATCCGTGGAATGTCCCTCCTGGGTTCTCAGTACAGATATTTGTTCTTTTGCTTTGTCTGTGACGTGTATCATTATGCTATGGGGTTTAGAACCACACTAAAGACTGTAATATTGTTGACATCCCTTCCGTAATACAATTTATCCAATGCATCGTACATGTTTTTGGCCCGGAAGTAGGATGTCTGTACCTCGGTCATGCCATTGGTGATCCATTGAATGGTGAATGACCCTTCTTTTTCCTTATGGGTCTTCACATAGTCCAACATTTTATTCAGACAATCAGTTTTGTCGAAGCCAAAAATTGTTTTGAACAGGAAAGACTGATTATGTCTGGGGTTGATGGTGATCAGGTCCAGCTTCACTTTGCCGTCGAGACTGGAATACTCAAAAACCAACTCGTTGCTTTTCAGACCCAGAAAGTCTGTGATCTCTTTTTGGATCCTGGCGGCTTCAATATGAACATCTGTCCTGAATTCCATAGACAACCCTAAGATAAATACAAACACGGAAACCCTTCCCGCAGAATAAAAGTTTCCTCATTTTTGCAAAACTAATAAGTAATATTCAAAACAAGGGTTTTCGACCGGTTCGGCTTTCCTTTCGAAAATCCAAAAAAATCGCACAATCATGTCGGGAGAAAAAAGAACGGAAATACAGGAATTAGGTGAGTTTGGCCTTATCGAAAGGCTCTCCACAGGAGTGATGAATTACCATCCTGAGACGGTGAAGGGTATCGGAGACGATGCAGCCGTTTTGGATACCGGCGATCAATTTACGATCACCAGCTCCGATCTCCTGGCCGAAGGGATCCATTTTGATCTGTCTTACGTGCCCTTGCAGCACCTGGGGTACAAAGCGATCGCCGTGAATGTTTCCGATATCGCCGCTATGAATGGAAAACCATTGCAGGTGATTGTCAATATGGCCCTGAGTAATCGCTTTTCTGTAGAAGCTGTGGAAGCGATCTATGAAGGCATTCACGCGGCCTGTAAGGATTACAAAGTAGACCTGGCCGGAGGAGACACCACCGCATCGGGTAGCGGACTGATTCTGTCCGTTACGGCCATTGGCACTGTTGATAAAGATAAGATCGTTTACCGGTCCGGGGCGAAGGAAAATGACATCCTGTGTGTCACCGGCGACCTGGGAGGTGCCTATGTGGGCTTACAGATCCTGGAGCGGGAGAAGCAGGAATATCTGGCCAATCCCGAGATGCAGCCTAAGCTGGAGAAATATCAGTATGTCGTCGGCCGGCAGTTGCGACCCAGGGCAAGAATGGATATCATTCATGAGTTGCAAGATCTGGGGCTGAAACCCACGGCGATGATCGATCTTTCCGATGGACTGGCCTCCGACTGTTTTCATCTGTGCAGGTCCTCCGATCTGGGTATTGTGATCTATGAAGATAAACTGCCCATAGACAAACAGACCTACGAAACCGCGGCGGAATTCAGCATTGATCCGAATACCTGTGCGCTGAATGGGGGAGAGGATTACGAGCTGTTATTTACCCTCTCTCCGGGAGACTTTGAGAAGATCAAGAACCATGCGGACATCCACACGGTCGGCTATATGCAAAGGAAAGAAGGGGGGAAGGCCTTTGTAACCAGATCAGGATCGGCGGTTGAGCTGAAGGCTCAGGGATGGAAGCACTTTTAGGAGAATGCTGAAATAAAAACGTCATCCTGAGCTTAGGGATTTGAAGAGGGTCGACAGCCGTGAAGATTACAACGTTCCTCCACGAATACAAGATTCTTCGCTTCGCTCAGAATGACGCATTGTTTGATGTTTTATTTTTTCACGACAAGGTTAACACCAAGGGTAAAATTGTCATAGATCATTTTATCACCAAGGTCATCGAAGAATGATCCTGAACCGTATCGAACATCAAACTCTGATCGATCCAATACGATTTCAGTATTGGCATTTACCTTGCTGTCAGCCTCATCCACTTTGGCAACGAATTTAATCTCTTTGGTAATGCCTTTGATGGTGATATCACCTGTGATGTTGAACCCTCTGGGTCCCTGATCCACGACTTCCGTGATTTTGAAAGTAGCAGTTGGGAATTTTTCCACACCAAAGAAATCATCTGATTTCAGGTGATTTTCCAACCTGGGAAGATTTTCATCGGTCTTGATGGTGGTCATGTCGATCACGAATGTTCCACCGCTTAGTTTTCCATTCTCATATTCCAACCCACCTTCTTTGATCTCGATGGTACCTGCGTGCGAACCTGTTACTTTTTCAGCATACCAGGTGACTTTGCTTGATGCCTTATCTACCGAGTAAGTTTCCAAAACCGCCTCAGGATTGATGACAAGGGCTCCGATTAATAAAATTGTGCTTAACATAGTTTTTCGTTATTAATTAATAATTTCTTTAATGTATGTATGAATATATATGTATGTACATCGAATTAACGAATGAATAAGTTTAAGGTTTTACTGAGCTTAAAAAAAGTTGGTCGTGCGACAAATTTGGCTCTGCACCGAAGATCCAAATTGGACCGATGCGGTTCTCCAGCAAGAATAGGGATAAAGTACATTAGAATACTTCCACAGAAAGAAGGTTGATCTTCGAAATCGATGATTGATCTGCTTGAAGGTGATGATTATAATCATGTTTAAATGCTTGATTAGCCACTTAAATATTGGTAACTTATTGAGCTATTAACAAATCTGCGATGGAAGACAAAAAAAATCAGACTAAATCCGGCATTTCCAGGAGGGGCTTCATCAAAGGTGCCGGTTTAACCACTGTTGGCTCTGTAGCCCTCCAAACAGGTGTTTTTGCAGGTTCCGGTATCTCTGATGATGGTAAAATAGCTCTTGGTCCGGACGCTGTCGGTATCACCATGAATATCAATGGTAAGGTCCGAAAACTGAATATAGAACCCAGAATGACACTGGCCAATGCGCTGCGTGAAGAACTTCAACTCACGGGAACAAAAATCGTATGTGACAGAGGTTCATGTTCTGCCTGTACCGTCTGGATCGACGAAACACCTGTAAATGCCTGTATGACCTTTGCCATGGATGTTGGCGAGAGGAAGGTGACGACCATTGAAGGGCTGGCCAGGGATGGAAACCTGCATCCCATCCAGGAAGCATTTATAGAACATGACGCCTCTCAATGCGGATACTGTACTCCGGGGATGATAATGAGCACGGCCCATCTGCTCAGCCAGAACCCTGATCCCTCACTTGATGATGTAAAAAATGCAACGAGGGGAAATTATTGCAGATGCGGAACTTACCCGCATGTCTTTAAGGCCACACTTGCCGCAGCACAAAAAATGAAATAAGATCATGGATACCAAGAAAATAAAAATGCCATTTGGGATTTCCGGGGAGAGGATGCAGGAGATAGAGCGAGAGGTTCCCATCTCCGAACCGGATGCCTGGCCGGTCAATGACCAACTCAATCAGGTGGGTAAACCGATCAAAAGATTAGATGCCAAAGCCAAGGTTACAGGATCTGCAAGATATACTTCAGACATTCAACTTCCCGGGATGTTGATCGGGAGAGCATTAATTGCGAATTATCCCAGTGCCAGCATCCGTGCCATCGATACCAGTGCAGCAGAGCAGTTGCCGGGAGTTTATGGCATACATATCATGAAGAATGAGGAGGACAAAGAATACCCAGTCATCCGGTATGCCGGCCAACCCATTGTGGCAGTGGCAGCCATCAATCAGGATATAGCCGAAGAGGCTATTGATCTGATCAGGGTTTCTTATGAAAGAAAGAATTTTGTAGTAGACATTGAAAAAGCCATGGATCCGGAGTCTCCCATCGTATATGAAGCTCCGGTGGAGCAGGAGGCCTCAGAAGGCGGAGAAGAAATTGAAGAAGGATTGAAGCTTGAAGGGAATGTTCGCGGTCCTAACGTGGGCCAGCCCAGAGGAGAGCTGGCAGATGGTTTTAGTGCTGCTGATGTAGTGCTGGAAAACACCTACCGGACCCAGGTACAAACGCACAACGCCCTGGAGTCGCATGGTATGATCGTGGACTGGCGATCTGACGGAGTCACAATATACGCTTCAACGCAGGGTACACAGGGTGTACGTGATGAGTTTGCAGACCTTTTTGATCTGCCTCGAAGCAAAGTCCGTGTGATTGTTGAATACATGGGAGGAGGATTTGGTGCGAAGCATGGTCTCGGTACCTATGGTGGTGCAGCAGGATATCTATCTAAAATGACAGGCCGGCCGGTAAAGATGATGGCCACGAGAAAGGAAGAGCAGATCTCCCAGGGCAATCGCCCCAATTCCATTCAGAGATTGAAAGTGGGAGCTACCAGAAAGGGAGAGCTAACAGCCATAGAGCAGGAATCATATGGAACCGCCGGTGTGGGACTTGGTGCCGGCGTCGGGGGAGTAGCCCAAAGCATGTACACATGCCCTAATTTCCGGACCAAACAATATGACGTATTCACCCATGCCGGACCCGGAGCTGCCTGGCGTGCACCCGGAGCGGTACAGGGCATTTTTGGGCTGGAGCAAATGATGGATGAGATTGCTCATTCCATAGACATGGATCCCATGAACCTTCGTGATAACATTGATCCCAGCAGGGTAAGGAGAGAGGCCCGTAAAAGGGGAGCTGAGCGATTTGACTGGTCACGGAGAAAACCGGCAGCGTCTGATCCGGGTCCAGTAAAGAAAGGATTGGGTATGGCCCAATCCAGCTGGTGGAGGATCCATAGTTTAAATGCAACCGCAGAGGTGAAGCTTTTGAGGGACGGAGCCATTGAGGTAAGATCAGGCGTGCAGGATATTGGAACTGGTACCAAGACAATTTTAGCCCAGGTGGTTGCTGAAGAATTCGGACTTCAGGCAGAGGACATCATGGTAAGGATCGGCGATACCCTTTTTCCTGATGCTCCCGGATCCGGAGGAAGCCAGGTGACAGCCTCCATCACACCGGCAGCAAGGAATGCAGCATACCAGGTGAAGATGAAACTTTTTGAACATGTCGCTCAAATCCTGGAAGTGGATGCAAAGACCCTCAGGTTGAAGGATGGGAAGATATCTTCTGCTAATGATAATTCAAAAAGCATCTCTTTTCTGGAAGCTGCCAAAAAATTGCCAGTGAGTCAGATTACCGCTACAGAAAGCAGAACGCCTGAGTATAATGGGGATTACGTACACTGGGACCTGGGATCTGTTCAGTTTGCTGAGTTGAGTGTGGATACCGAAACAGGACGTATTCAGATTCACAAGATCGTGGCAGCTCACAGCTGCGGAAGACCTCTGAATGTACAACAGGTCGAGAGCCAGATCAACGGTGGTGTCATCCAGGGAGTTTCCTATGCACTGTATGAGGACCGGATTCTGGATAGAAATACCGGCCACATGGTCAATCACACATTGGATACCTACAAGGCCACCTATGCAGCCGATATACCGGAAATAGACATTATCCTGCTTGAAGACTACAATGCCAAGTCTTCCACAGATGCCTACGGAATTGGTGAACCCGCGAATATTGCCACCGCTGCCGCCATTGCCAATGCGGTGTACAACGCCATCGGCGTCCGGATAAGAGAAATCCCAATCACCCCGGATAAAGTATTAAAAGCATTAAACAGAGTATAAAACGATCTGGTCATGAAAAAAATTAGTTGGTTTGAAGCCACATCCATCGAAGAAGCACAGCGTGAGACCAATGCTACCGTCTCTGATTTCCTGGGAAAAGAAAAAAAAGAAGGTGCGATCATCAAGTCAGGTGGTATTGATGTACTGGATCTGATGAAAGAAGGTTTGATTGCACCGGACCGGATAGTAAATATGCGGAATATTCCCGGACTGGATCGGATCAGCTATGATCCTAAAAAGGGACTGGAAATTGGGGCAAATGTCACACTTTCGGCCATGGAAAACAGTGAGTTGATCAGGACAAATTACCTGGCATTGCAGCGATCGGTGGCGAAAGCGGCAACTCCGCAATTGAGAAATATGTCTACCCTTGGTGGAAACCTTGCGCAACGCACCCGGTGCTGGTACTTCAGAAGCATAGACCATCCCTGCCTGAGGAAGGGAGGTTTTATTTGCTATGCCAAGCAAGGTGAAAATGAATACCATGCCATCATGAATAATGGGGGCTGCAGCAGTGTTTATGCCTCATCGGTAGCTACAGCTTTGCTGGCGTTGGATGCAAGCGTAGAGATTGTAACAAAGGATGGTACAAAAAAGAAGATAGCTATCAATGATTTTTTTGTTCCCCCTCATGTGGATGCCAGCAAAGAAAATATTCTCAATCCTGGGGAGATCATCACAGCTGTCACCATTCCGCCTGTGAATAAGGATTCGAGAAGCTACTACATCAAAGAAGGTACGAGAGCGTCGTTCGACTGGGCACTTGCGGATGTTGCCGTGGTGTTGGAGGTATCCGGTCAAAAGTGTAAAAAGGCCAGAATTGCGCTTGGAGCTGCAGCGCCTGTTCCGCTTCGTGCTTTCGATGCGGAATCCATCTTAGAACAGGAAGGGCTAGCTGAGTCGAGCGTACAAAAAGCAGCTGAGGCAGCCATGCAAAAGGCTACCCCGCTGGAAAAGAATGGATATAAAGTAGCCATTTTTAAAGCCATCATCAAAAGAGCGATAGAAAAAACCGCATAGCCATGAAAAAATCACTCTGCAAATACTTTAAAGCCAAAAGTCCGGGTTATGGGATGATCGGAGGAGGTACCACACCTTTTGACCTTGAAAAAGACAACCTTGCCACCTGCTGGTGTATCAAGACCCAGGGGCCAATGGCTCCCGATGGCAGTTTTGTGGCACCTTCATCCTGTGTGGAGGGGCGGAAATGCTATAAAGCTTCAGAATGATAAGACCACACTGACAGTAATTTTCTTACCCGGGTTTTCACCAATCTTCTTTGGCAAGGGATTCGTACATCATAGTGTTTAGATAAATCCTTTGTCAACAATCCTTAATTTTGCCACATGATCCAAATTGGCAAGACGCTGGTCTCGAGCGAGATCAAAAATGAGATGTTTGTGTGTGATCTGGAAGCCTGCAAGGGCGCCTGCTGTGTGGAAGGCGATTTGGGAGCACCGCTGGAACCGGAGGAGCTGGATGAAATAGAAATGGTCACAGATCTTGTGAAGCCTTACCTATCAGAAAGAGCTGTTGAAGCGCTTGAAAAAGAAGGTCCTTATATCCTGGACGAAGAAGGTGACTTTAGCACCACCACGGTGGATGGAGCGGAGTGTGCCTTTGCTTTTTATGATGAAAAAGGAATTTTGAAATGTGGGATAGAAAAAGCCTGGCAGGAAGGTAAAACCACTTTCAGGAAGCCCATTTCCTGCCATTTATACCCGATCAGGTTGTCTAAGCTGCACGACAATCATGTTGGGATTAATTATTCGAGGTGGGGGATCTGTTCACCTGCCTGTACGCTTGGAAAAAGCCTGGGGGTCCCTTTATATAAGTTTTTGAAAGAAGCTTTAATTCGAAAATTTGGCAAGGAATGGTATGATGAGCTGGTGGAAGTAATAGAAGGAGATCAGGGGTAAACTAAAATAGTAATCCCGGAAAGCGCTGGCACTTGAATGAAAAATTTTTAAGCTGATAAATGGCTATGTGTAATTTGCGGACTTTCGATTAATTTTAGTCAGCCGGAGTCTAAGTGGACGACTTGCTCAAAAAAATATTAATCACCCCTTAATTAACACTACAATGAAGATCAGACTTCTCATCGCCACCTTACCATTTCTTTTTTCTTTGAATGGCCGGACACAGGAGATATCCGGAAAAATCGAAAACCATCAAAAAAAGGATATGGATTTGGTCCTAATGCCTTTTGGTATGGATTACCCCATTGCAATAGGTAAAGTTGATAAGAAAAGTAATTTCACTGCCAGCCCATCTCTGGGTGAGATTGAAACGTTCCTATTGAGACACGGGAGATGTTTATGGGAGACTTATATTACAGTTTTCAATTTCCATGTGACAATGCTGATCAATTTGGAATGGGAAGCGATGAGCCTTCTGCAAGAGTCGATTATATCCGCTTGTTCATTAAAGATCAATGGACAGGTACTGCTTTTCTGGTGTCGGACGAAAATCTGATACCATGGCTGGAAGATAAATACTATAACGATGCGATACCCGGCTCATTTTATGAGGTGGTTTATGTAGGGAAAGATATGCTTGCAAATACCACTTGTATGAGCGAAAGATACGTGTCGGATGAATTAACAGTGAATGTTGAATATAATTATGAATTGAGTTTAAAAAAGGGATTTAATTGGATTGAATATGTCATCGAAGAAGTAAGTGTGACAAACTCTGAAGAAATAGCTGAATTTCCAGTGAAAGTTAAAATTCAGAATCCCTCTGATCCATCCAAAATTCGTTGGATTGGTAAATATTACTAAAGGATCATCAGCCAATGAAATCCCTGCCCCTGGTATCCCTAAAAGTGTTTTGGCTTTTTGGATAGCATCTTTCTCTCATTTCTTACAAGTATTTGCGAACTTACCTGGCAATCCACCAGTCATGAAATGAATTCCGGTCGCAAGAAAAAGCAAAAGGGCAGAAGGAAAATCGATATCCTGGTGCTATCCGACATTCACCTGGGTACTTACGGATGTAAAGCAAAAGAGCTGACCAATTACCTTAAAAGTATCGAGCCAAAGCAGGTCATCCTGAATGGAGACATTGTAGACATCTGGCAGTTTAGCAAACGATACTGGCCCAAAAGTCACATGAAAGTGCTCAGTCATTTGCTGAGATGGATCTCCATGGGGATTGACACCACCTACATCACGGGTAATCACGATGACATGCTTAGGAAGTTTGAAGGTTTGAAAGTTGGTAATTTTCAAATTGAAAATAAAATGACCCTCAGGCTGAAGTCTAAAGAAGCATGGCTCTTCCACGGAGATGTTTTTGACGTGACCATGGCCCATTCTCGCTGGCTGGCACGGCTTGGTGCCATCGGTTATGGAGTATTAATCCTGCTCAATAAGTTCATCAACTTTTTTAGTCTCCTGATCGGAAGAGGAAGGATTTCTTTTTCAAAAAGGATCAAAGATGGGGTGAAAGGAGCTTCAAAATCTATTAAAACCTTTGAAATGACGGCTACCAGGATCGCTGCGGACAATGGGTATGATTATGTGATCTGCGGACATATCCATAAACCGAAACTGAAGGAATTCAAGGTAGGCAAGCGAAAAGTTATGTATCTCAATTCAGGAGACTGGGTGGAAAACATGACGGCCCTCGAATACCACAATGGAAAATGGCGGTTATTTCATTATGAGGAAGACGATTTCATCATTTCCGATGGCTTTGTGGAGGTTTTGGAGGATGAGGAGGAAAACCTGACCGATAAATCACCCAAAGAACTCTTTGGAAAAATGCTGCGGGAGATGCTGGGTAAATCCAAATAATTTGGATCTTTTTTAAGGTTTTAGGATCAACGCATCACTTCTTTCCTGCAAAAACACAGCCTGGAAAGCGACCTAATATGGAAAAGAGTACTTATTTTAGTAGAGAGAGCCGGCTTTTACATCACCTATAATTAACCTAAACCTAAAAATCATGAACTGGTACCTGAAAGTTTTAAAACAGTATGCTGACTTCAATGGAAGAGCAAGGAGAAAAGAATACTGGATGTTTGTTTTATTCCATATCATTTTTATCTTCATTGCCATGGCACTGGATAATGTGCTGGGACTGACCTTCAGTAGTCTTCCTTATGGATTCATCTACGCTCTTTACGCCCTTGTTCTATTGATTCCAGGAATCGCAGTTGCGATCAGAAGGCTCCACGACACCGGCAGAAGCGGATGGTGGATACTCATTGGATTAGTACCGATAATCGGAGGAATCTGGTTGCTGGTGCTGATGGTATTTGATAGCAATCCCGGTGAAAACGCATACGGACCCAATCCGAAAGGAGCTACTGCCTGATAGGAATTTCGACAGGGAGAATTTGATAGCGGCTAAAGAAGCAGCCATAAGGAAGAGTTAAAAAGACCATAGTGTTTTGTTTCAGGTATTTTAGCCTGAGATTTACACCATGGTCTTTAATCTTATGAAAATATCATTTCATCACCTGTGCTTCATTGCTATCAACATTTTTCTTTGGACATCCTGCAGCACAAAAGAATCCTCCATTGCTGAGTTTAGTACCAGTAAATTCAGGCTTGGTATCAATAGCAGCGGGGTTGTAACAGGTCTGGTAGACATTGAATCGGGAACTAACTACCTGGCAAACGACACAACCACCCACCTGCTGTCGTTGAGGATAGCGGGAGTATTTAAATTTCCCGAAACCGTGAGTGTAAATCAGGATGTGATCACACTCCGGTTTGAAAATGGGATCGCTGCTGACATAAAAGCCAAAGAAAAAGAGACGCACCTGGTATTTGAGCTTATCGGTATGACCCATCAGGAAGATGTGGAACTGATTGTCTGGGGGCCATATCAGACCACCATCAATAAGGTTATCGGGGAAACCATAGGGGTGGTGCGTGGTGAAGAATATGCCATTGGGATACAAGCTCTTAACCTGAAGACACTGGGAGGTTACCCATGGAATGAAAGTGACCGCATGCCGGCCTTTGACATTTTCAGGGAGGGTCTGAAAGACATGCATCCGGATAGTGATGGAAGTGTACTCTACCGGGTCGAAGCCGGAAGCCCAACCGATTATGGGAGCAGCTTACAGGCTTATACCAGGGACAGAAGCAAAGCCAGGATCGTAGCTGATTTCAACCATGAAAAGATTGTGGCTCCTCCATATGAAGACGGGGGCGTCATTGGATCAAAAATTGCACTTTTCGGCTGTTCGGTGGATGAAGCATTACGGTATATGGGTGAGATTGAGCTGGCTGAAGGGCTTCCGCATCCCATGATCGATGGTGAATGGGTGAAAACCTCACCTGTTGCATCCTCAGCCTATCTGATCACAAGCTACACGGAAGAAAATGTAGAACAAGCCATTGAACTGACCAAAAAGGCCGGTCTGAAATATTTATATCATTATGGGAAAACCTTTGAGAACTGGGGACACTTCGACCTTTTTGAAGGTGAATTCCCCGGTGGGGTCAGAGGACTTGCGAAATGCGTGGAAAAAGCGGAAGCGGCTGGCATTAAAATGGGTACGCATTGTCTCTCCAATTTCATTACCACCAATGATCCGTACGTGACGCCGGTCCCAGATAAGCGACTGGCCAGGGTGGGTAGCTCTGTTATTACATCAGATATTGACGAAAAAGCCACTGAGATCCCGATTGAATCACCGGATTTTTTCAACCAGATGAAAAATAACAATCTGAAAACTGTCATGATCGATGAGGAGCTGATCAGGTACGGTTCGGTTTCTGAGCAGGCTCCATGGAAGCTTCTAGATTGTGTGAGAGGTGCTTTCGGTACCTCTGCTGCTTCACACGGATCAGGAGGAGAGATCTCCAAGTTGCTGGATCACGGGTATAAGGTCTTTTTGACCAATGCTGACCTCACCATAGAAATGTCGGAAACCCTTGCCGATCTGTACAACCAGACAGGCCTGAGGCAGATCTCTTTTGACGGGCTGGAGGGTAACCGATCAACCGGATTAGGTACTTACGGGGAGTCTTTGATGCCCTATACCTGGTATTCAAATCTTAAGGATGAGCTCAAAGACCATCTGATCATCGATGCCAGCCGGACCACACACTTTTTCTGGCACATCTACACCAGGATGAACTGGGGAGAGCCCTGGTATGCCGGTTTTCGCGAAAGTCAGACTGAGTACCGGTTTAACAACCAGGCTTATTTTAAAAGAAATTTTATGCCGGGCATGCTGGGCTGGTTTAAGATGACACCGGAAACCAGCCTGGAGGATATTGAGTGGCTGCTGGCCCGGTCGGCTGGTTATGATGCGGGTTATGCCCTCGTGGCAGACCCGGAGAGTGTAGGGGCAAATGGAAATTCAGAAGGAATCCTTGAGCTGATCGGGGACTGGGAAAAGCTTAGACTTTCCAATTCATTTTCAGAGACTCAAAAAGAATTGATGAGAGACAACAGCAAAGAGTTTTCCATATCAAAGATCGGTGAAGAGGAATGGAGCTGGCGGGAAGTAGCAGCTCAAATATTCAACCATGAGAAAAAAACAAGACAGCCGGGCGAGCCACTATATTCTACTTTTACATTTGAAAATATCGGAGCCGAGCAGACACTCAACTTTATCCTCTCTGCAAAAAACAGTACTGTTAATAATATTGAAGTTGAGTTGAACAACTACAGGAAAATTAACTTAAATGTGACCATAAAGGCCGGTCAGACATTTAAATATTCAGGAGGTAATAAGGGTTATCTCTATGATTCGAACTGGCAGATAATTCATGAGGTAAACCTTGACCCCGCCGATTTCAAGATCAACCCTGGTGAAAATAAGGTGAGCATTGATTGCAGCTTTGAGCAGGCAGAAAAAGATGCCGCAGTGAAAGTTGAACTGAGGACAAAAGGAGCAATCACAAAAGTTGCCTTGAAAGATATGGGAAAGCCTGAATGACGAATTTAAGGTACTTAGCGGTCCGATTTTCATCTCAATTAATTATCTTTCCTAT
This sequence comes from Cyclobacteriaceae bacterium, assembly GCA_965243485.1. Classification (GTDB taxonomy): domain Bacteria; phylum Bacteroidota; class Bacteroidia; order Cytophagales; family Cyclobacteriaceae; genus UBA7330. The sequence continues at coordinate 2,677,214 of CBDEVP010000001.1, forward strand.
AGCGTGAAAAAGCTTTATACTTTCTTTGTTTTAGGTAGTCTACTTTTTCCATCCATTCAGGCCCAGCAAACCGGGATGATCAACTATGAGCAGCTGGGTATATCCTTTACCATTCCCGAAGGCTGGATCGGACAGGAAGTTAATGATGCCTATCTGATAGCTTCTCAAACAAAGCCGGGTTTTATCATGCTTTCGGTGCAGGAGTATTCTTCGCAGGAAATAATGCTTTCGGAAATGCAGGCGGGTTACCAGGAAGGTTTCGGAACCAGTCTGCGACCGGCTGGAGATGTTGAGGTCATTGATCAGAACACCCTCGGCGCGGAATACAACGGAATGCTTGAAGGCCAGCCGGCCAAAGCTTATGTCACAGGTACCATCAATGATTACGGGCAGGACGTTTACATCATGGCGGCTACAACAGCAGAACTGTATACAGAAGAATATAAGCAATTGGCGCTGATGCTGGAGAAAAGCCTGACATTCGTACAGGTGAAACCTGCTGCAGCCACTCAGGATTGGAAGACCCTGCTTTCAAACACCAAGCTTACCTATATGGATTCATATTCATCAAATTCATATACCTCCGGAGGTGTTTCAGGGGGTTACAGTTCTAAAACGGTTTTTGACCTGTGTTCCAGAGGCTATTTCAACTACTACGGCAGCAACAATGTATCCCTGGGCAGTGACGTTTCTTCCGGATATTCAGGTAGTCGCGGGCAGGGAAGCGGACAGTGGGAAGTTGTTGGTAACACATTGCGGCTTAAATTTAATAACGGTGAGATCTGGGAGTATGAACTGACCATGCAGGATGGCAAAACCTTCCTGAATGGTAACCGCTATTTTCGCACGACCGAAGGCGAGTATGCCCCCAATTGCTATTAGGCAATCATGAATTTTGCGTTGATTATTCGATCACATCAATGATGGATGAATAGTCTGCGGAAACGATCCAAAGCAAGAGGACCAAAATGATCACAAGGGTGAGTCCGGCAATTAAGATCAGTTGCTGCCTGTCATTCCTGTTTTCTTTCTCGAAACGGAAAAGAAACTGGTCCACTCTGTCTTCATCTACAGGCCTCGTTTTCAGTGGGGGTTTTACCGAATGTTTGTACTCCCCGTGTATTTCCTTCAGCCTTTTTCGTTTCCCAAGCAACTTCCTGTTGTGCTTGTTGGCATTGATCATTGAATCTATGGGGCCTCCGAATGACATCTCATTACACTATTGCTCTTAATGTATAAGACGTTTTTATGAAGAAGCGGTTATATGATTTTAGTCAGTTCATGCAGCGGTTTCTTTACCTGACTGACTATAACCCTAAAGACTTCTACTTGCTCGCCATGAGGCTATTTCCCATGACAGGCATCAGCCTGAAAATATACCCCGGCTCTTCCACTGCAATGTAGATATAGCCATCCGGCCCTATTCTGACATTTCTTAGCCGTCCGACGCCTTTCATCAGTGGCTCTTCTTTCACCACTTCGTTACCCTCCAGTACAACGCGATTCAGGTATCGGAATCTCAATGATCCGACCAGGAAATCACCTTTCCAACCCGGGTATTTGTCGGTGGTCACAAAGGCCGCTCCGCAAGGTGCGATCGAAGGGACCCAGTACAGGATGGGTTGCTCCATACCCTCTTTTTCAGTAAGATTAGTGAATGCACGACCATCATACTCAATGCCATAAGAGATCACCGGCCAGCCGTAGTTGACACCCGGTCTGATGATATTGATCTCATCGCCGCCGCGTGGTCCATGCTCGTGCGCCCAGATCTGACCAGTTTCAGGATGTAATGCCAGTCCCTGTGGATTTCTATGGCCATAGCTGTAGATAGACGCCATGGCTGTATCGACATTGACAAACGGATTGTCCGAAGGAATACTGCCATCATCCAGCAAACGATGGATCTTTCCGCTGTGATTGCTCAAATACTGCGGATGCTCGTTTTCTCTTCTTCTATCCCCCGTAGAAAAATATAAATAACCCTCATTGTCAAATTCGATCCTGCCTCCAAAATGTGAACCCGAAGAAACAAACGGCGTTGCGGTAAACAGTTTTTGTCCCTGCACCAGTTTGTCATCTTTCAATTTGTAACGACTGAGCTCAGTGTTGGAGACGGTGTCACCATTTTCCACACCCACGGCAGAATAGCTGACATAGATCCATCCATTGTTTTCATAATCAGGGTGTAATTCCAGGTCCAGCAAACCGCCCTGGCCACGATACACAACTTTGGGTACACCGGAGACCGGTATCTTGTTCAGGCCTTTATCAATGCGATAGATCTCCCCGGACTGCTCGGTCACCAGCATGTCACCCGAGGGAAGGAATACCATGCCCCAGGGCTGATTCATTCCGGATACGATGGTATCCAACTCGATGGTCAGGAGTTCTGTTTTAAAGGTGTCCGATTCAAGTTTTTCTTCCTGAAACCCATACTGCTCCACCTTTTCTATACCCTGAACAATGTACTTTGTCAGGTGGCCGATCTGCTCATCAGAGAAAACATTTTTCCAGGCAACCATCTCCGTGCCCGGAAAGCCCTGTTTGATCGAGCTGAAAATGCTGTCATATTCCTTTCCATGCTTCCACCGGTGACCTGCAAAAGCCAGCACGTTGGCACCATGACAGCTGGCACACATGTTTTTGTAAGTGTTTTCCGCCGCAATCATGGCGCTGTCCGGTTTTTCAGTATTGTTCTCCGCAGAACTATCATCCTGAGATGGGGACGAACAGTAATACAGGAAAAGAACGACCAGTAAAAGAGGAAAAGTTTTTATCAGTATTTTCATACCATCGAATTTAGTGGACCTGATGCAAAAAAGCAGATAATGTCTATATTAATCCCGTATATTTCATACCCGACCCAACTAAAATCTCGTGAACCCGGACATCCAGGCATTCCATCAAAAACAGGCTGACCCGGAAAGGCAGATCTGTGACAGGCTTCATGAAGTGATCTGCCACCAGCTGCCTGAGGCTGAAAATAAGGTCTGGCATGCGCATCCCGTTTGGTTTCTGGATGGAAATCCCATTGTCGGCTACAGCAAGCTGAAAGCTGGCATCCGGCTCATGTTCTGGAGCGGAGTAGATTTTGAAGAGGAAAAACTAAAACCCGGGACCGGAAAATTCAAAGATGCTTCCATTGTGTACACCTCGCAGGATCAGATCGTGGAAAATGATCTTGATCGATGGCTCGAGAAAGCCCGGAACATCCAGTGGGATTATAAAAACATTGTGAAACGAAAAGGAAAACTTGTAAGACTTAAATGGCAATGAGATCTGGCAGCAAAGTCCTTGGTATTTATTTCATATTAGGTGTTTTTTTATTGCTGAAAGCTTGCGGAAATAAGCAGCCAACCCCTTTGAATGACAAGACGATCGTGATCGATCCGGGGCATGGTGGTACAGCGCAGACAGACAGCTACCGGGTTGGGCCCGCAGGAGAGCGGGAAGAATGGATTGACCTGAGAGTAGGCCTTTTATTGAGAGATTTACTTGAAGAAAAAGGTGCCAGGGTATTGATGACACGAACGGAGGATGTTCAGGTCGCACTTGCCGATCGTGCAAAACTTGCCGTGGAAAACCGGGCTGATCTTTTTGTTTCCATCCACCACAATGCCACCGCCGATACTACGGTGAATTTTCCGATCATTTATTTCCACGGGACTGCTTCGGATAATGAGGCAGGAGTAGCTTTTGCCAGGAAACTGGCGCTGAGGCTGGTGGATAATATGTTTGATAAAGAAACCCCTTTCAGCGTGGTTTCCGATTTTACCATTTTTTCCAATGCCGGTACGAGTGTACTACGGCATACTTATGGTATCCCCGGAGTGATTGCAGAAGCCTCTTTTTTCACCCATCCCGAAGAGGAACAACGATTGAAGCGGCGGGAGTACAACCTGAATGAGGCTGAGGCTTATGCTCAAGCCATAGAAGACTTTTTCAGTAGTCAGGTTCCGGACATACTGCCCAAAGACAGCACTCATTTTCCTTCAAAGTTTCAAACGCTTCAGGAAGCTGATCGAATGAGCCCGATCGCACGAAGGTGGAAGAAGGATTTTGAGGATGGGGTAGTACTGATGAATGCGGCAGATACAGCTTCAATCCACAAAGCCTATGAACTATTTACCCGATCCGCGCGGTCTTTCCCGGACTCCCACGTGGCCGGAGAATGCCATCGATACCGGGCGGAATTGCTAAGAAAGCTAGGTAGAATCGAAGAGGCTGAAGATGCGGAAAAGCGGGTGAAGGAGTTTTATCCATTAAATGAAATTGTGAGGTGACAGAAAAACAGAAAATGCTGAGAGGGGAACATTATAATCCCCGGGACCCGGAATTGCTTGAGGTATACCACAAAGCAAGGAGGCTTACCAGGCAGTTCAACAACCTCGATTCGGAGAAGATGCAGGAGCGGGAGGGTATTTTAAGCCGGTTGCTGGGGTATAAAGGTCCGAACGTCTGGATTGAAGCCCCTTTCTTTTGCGATTACGGGGAAAACATTTCGATAGGAGAAAACACTTTCATCAATATCAACTGCATGTTTCTGGATGACAATAAAATCACGATTGGAAAGGACGGGCTCATTGCACCGTATGTGCAGATCTACACGGCGAATCATCCGTTGAATGCTTCTGAACGGATACCTGAAGGAACCGGTCCCAGGTATATCCTTTCCACCAGGCCGGTGACCATTGGGGACCGCGTATGGATCGGAGGGAATTCGGTGATTCTGCCCGGGGTGACCATTGGAGACAATGTCACGATCGGGGCCGGAAGCATGGTCACCAAAGACATTCCCGACGATGTGCTGGCTTTTGGTAATCCATGTCGGGTGATCAAAAAACTTTAGCTTTCCATCAGGAGAAAACAGGTTTTCAATTTTTATCCGTATCTATCCGATTATAATCGTAATTATCCGGATAAGAATTATCTCACGGGCTATTTGTGGCGATGAAATGGTGCCCTGATCTCTCAGAAAACGGTATCTTTGATAGAGAATAAGCGCAATAGCGCTTCTACAGTTGTTGTGAGGCATACCTGCTAATGGAAAGTAACTTCTTCAAGAAAATCGGACTACAAAAAACATTTGAACTGGAACTGCCACTAACGGTTGACTCATTCAAAGACATCTTCAAACACAAGGTTGGAAAAACACCTTCAGCTGTAGGGTTTGGGAACCCGAAAACTGAGTTTCAAGGAACTTTAAAAGGAAACGAACTAACGATATGGCGGTCTGTCTCAATTTATCAGAAGAACAACGCTGCAACTTATGCAACTATAGAACCGACTAACTCGGGACTAACTCTAACTGGTGAGATCAGAATTCCAAATAACATATTCTTCACCTACTTACTCTTTGGGCTACTTTTCAACATCATCGTTCCAACTGTAGCCATAACAGAAGGACAACTCAACGAACAGTTAAACATTCTAATTCCGTTACTACTCGCAGTTTTTGTTTTTACTCTGGTTTGGCCTTACTTCTGGTTTCGAAGGAACGTTAATAATCTGTCTAGGGTCATGGAAAAGGAACTGTCTAACTGGGCAAAAAAAGACGCCTCACAACAAGCGTTGACGTTGCTCAACCCCTTCCAATGAGACAATTTGTTAAGTCAAGTCTCGTTTTTACGATCGGATTTAAGTCTTCTGATTTTTTGGCTTAAAGTGGCTGGAGTGCCTTTCCAAGGTGTATGATGGCGGTGAATAGGAGAATGAGGGCCGGAAATTGGCTCTGCTTTAATGTCATTGTTTTCCGGCAAGGCTGTGACACAAAAGCAACCTAAAATATCCCGGATAATCTGTAAATCTCATTCACAAGCTCCAGCTGGCTGGCAATGAAGGCCTTTGTATTGATAGGCTCTTTCAGAGAGGGATCCATCCACTGCTTTAAGCCCCTGGTTGGTATCGCGACATAAATGCATTGATCAATGAATGCGAATGAGAGATCTCGTTGGGTGATCTTCTTTTCTTTGAATCGCTGATTGATCTGCATGAGCTGTTCGAGGATAGGAGGAGGAAGCAATTTTGAAGTGGTCTCAGGTGAATGTGTATACACGTTGAAGACCTTTTCAAACGCTTCATGACCAGTATCCATCTGATTCCCCCTGTTCTGATTGACACCCGGTAAGAATCTGCTGAGCTTATCAATGAGCCTCATTTCAGCATAGGATAAAATGAAAAAGGGTGCCGGGATCTTCAATTTCAGATATAAGGCAAAGAAGATCCCCTTGAAAACCCGGGTTGTGCTTGATTTGTTTTTAGACGATTTCGTATGCTTTTTCAGGTCAATCTCAGCCATCATGATCCGATTTCCCTCGATGGAACCGGTCACGAGGTCTTCACTTTCATACCTGTTAAAGCTTAGAAATAACCTGCAATCTGTAAGGATGGATTCACTGATCCTGCCATCGGCCTGGTATTCGAAATCAGGACCCATGGACCGGACAATTTTTGATACCACAGATTCCTGGAAGTATTTCTTGAGCTTTTTTAGCTCATTGTTTCGGAGGATGAGGTATACAATCATCACCATCACCAGCGGAGCAAGTATGATGAAGGCACCAAAAAAGAAGCCGATGACAGTGCCTGCTAAAAGCGCATACAGTCCCAGTTTCCACGGTCTGAGTTTTCTCACACAATTCAACCTGAATTGTTCTGCCTGTTCGAGTTCGGACCGGACAAGGTCATAGGTTTTCTGAGGATCCAGCATGGGCGGTGATTTGCATCTAAAGTATTCCAAAAAGTGAAATATACCTTTACTCATAAGCTCAGTGCCGGTATAGTCACTGGCACAGCTGATCTCGTCTGGTTGGTAGACCAACCACAACAAAATCTTAATCCTCTATCACCGTGGTTGGTCCCCTGACCAACCACAATGAAACAAATCGTAACCTATGGTTTCTGGCATCTGAACCACCTAGCAATCATATCAATGACTGATGCATGACACCCGACAGGGCTAAATTGTAAAAACAAAAACTCACGCTTTGATCAATGTCATTGGATTTATTTTGCTTCATGTTGGTTTTGCCAGGGACATTGAATCAAAAAAAATCAGCAGGTCATAATTAACCTGGAGCTGATGCGTTACTTACAAAAATTAAGTAATATCTTCGGTGAATGAAACATACAAAATGGGCTTCTATTCTGATCATTCTTTTGACCTTTCAACCTCTTTTTGCACAGGAGGAGGAACCAACGGGCACAAGATTTGGTCTGGGGATTTCCTTATTCAATGTTGGTGAGTACCTGGAACACAGCGCACCCATAGCGCCGGTTTATCTCACTATTGATTTTAGTGATAAGTTTAGATTGGAACCTATTGTTGGATTTAATCTTAGGGAAAGATTCAGTAAATATTCGATTAGCCTCGGTGCTTTCAGAAAAGTACCTATATCTAAGTTCAACCTTTTGTATGGATTGAGAGTCGGATATGGTGGTCTTGGAGCTGGTAATGATGAGTTTTTTATGATAGCTCCGGCAATTGGTGGCGAATACTATTTCATCCAAAACTTCAGCATCGGAAGTGAAATCCAGATAAGAGGTCTGAAACCCAGTGCCGGAGACTGGACCGCCGTGACTAACACCTCATTTATCGTTAGATTTTATTTCTAAGCAGTTTACTCTGTGTTTTCCCTTCCCGTGGTTGGTCCCCTGACCAACCACAATCCTGCTCAGTGTTAGTGTTGTCACTGACACAACTGATCCCTGCTGCCAACTTTTTCTCGATTAAACATTGCGTAGTCAAATAACTACATATATATATGTAGTCAAATAGCTACATAATGAATTTAAGAAGGGACGTCTTTCAGGCCATAGCAGACCCGACACGGAGGGCCATCCTCTTGCTGGTGGCTTCACAAAGCATGACAGCCGGTGCGATCGCTTCCAATTTTGATACGGCCCGGCCTACAGTGTCCAGGCATCTGCAGATCCTTACCGAATGTGAACTTTTAGAGCAGGAGCAAAGCGGCAGGGAGATCTTTTATCACCTGAATCCCGGTAAGCTAAAAGAGGTGGCCAGTTTTATTGAACCCTTCCGTAAAATGTGGGATGACCGTTTCAACAAACTTGAGGCCGTGATGAAAAAGTATAAATCCAGCAGGAAGTAATGGAACTTAAAACAAAAATCCATGCGGAAGATGGCAAGCAGGAACTGTTGATCACCCGGGAGTTTGATCTGCCATTGCACCTTCTGTTCAAAGCGTATGTGGAACCGGAAATTGTGGAGCAGTGGATGGGCACGAAAGTGGTGAAGCTGGAAAACAAAAGACATGGCAGCTTTCAGTTCATCACCACTGATCCGATGGGGAATAAACATGGCTTCAATGGGACCATCCATGAATTCGAGCCGGACCGGAAGATCACCAGGACCTTTGAGATGGAAAATGGAGCCTTTGACGTTCAGCTGGAATTTCTTGAGTTCAGATCGCTCACAGAAGAGACCAGCAAACTGACGATGCATGTCATTTATCGTTCGGTAGAGATCCGGGATCAGATCCTGCAATTGCCTTTCAAACAGGGCATCAGCATGGCTCATGACCGGTTACAGAAAATTGTACAACAACTAACTTAATAAACAATGAAAAAAAGAAATCGAATCATCTATTGGGTGACTACCATTTGGTTTTCTTTGGGTATGACCTCTGCAGGGATTGTACAGTTGATCAGGATGGAGGAAGAAATTGAAAGAACTGTGGATCACCTGGGTTTTCCTGCCTATACCCTGACCATTCTTGGGGTATGGAAATTACTCGGAGTGGTTGCAATTCTTGTTCCGAAATTTACATTGATCAAAGAGTGGGCTTATGCCGGTTTTTTCTTCAACATCACCGGTGCTTTATATGCACATTTTGTCATGAGGGATCCACTGGGTGAAATTTTTCCGGCTTTGTTATTGCTCACCCTGCTCATCGTTTCTTATTATTTCAGGCCTGCCAGCCGAAGGATTGTTCCGGCAGTTCAGTAACATTGTATCATGAATCCGAAGGTCGATTTCTTTTTTGAAAAACCCGGACAATGGCAGGAGGAGTACAAAAAACTGAGGGAGATCATACTGGATTGCGGGCTTGATGAAGAGCTCAAGTGGGGGCATCCCTGCTATACCTTCCGGAAAGCCAATGTGGTGCTCATCCACGGTTTTAATGACTATTGTGCGCTCCTTTTTCATAAAGGGGCTTTGCTGAAAGATCCGGATCAACTCCTGATCCAACAGACAGAAAATGTGCAGGCCGCACGACAAATCAGGTTTACCAGACTGGCAGAGATCACGGAAATGGAAGATACCCTGAAGTCCTACATCTACGAAGCGATCGAGGTTGAAAAAGCAGGGCTTAAGGTCAAGATGAAGAAGACCTCTGAATTTCCCATGCCGGAAGAATTCAGGAGCAGACTTGATGAGGATCCCGGATTGAAAGCAGCTTTTGAAGCGCTGACCCCCGGCCGGCAAAGAGGGTACCTGCTTCATTTTTCACAACCGAAAAAGTCTGAGACAAAGGTATCGAGGATAGAAAAGGCAATTCCCGCTATTTTTGAGGGTAAGGGGATGAATGATTGAATCGGGATGATCGTTTTTTAATAATCAACCATAGCAGTTTACGATAAATCAGCTTCACTTAACATAAGCTGATACTGCAATTCGTGTATGTGAAAACACCAACCTCAAGCAAAAATGAACGGTAAGAAGTAGTCATCCATGGCAGTCTACGACAAATATTATCAATCTGAAAACTATTTTGGTGAACCCTATTCTGAACTGATCCGGTTCTTTGATGCATTACCAAGAGGTACATTGCTTGACATGGGTTGCGGGCAGGGAAGAGACTCCATTGCGCTTGCAAGATTAGGGTTTCAAGTGACCGGGATCGATAGTTCTTCTGTTGGGATCGGACAAATGAATCAAAAGGCTCGCACAGAAGGTCTTTCACTGGAAGGGGTCGTCGGAGATATCTGCCAGTTCGACCGGTTCGGTGATTTTCAATATATCTTATTTGACAGCATATTTCATTTTACCAGGAAAGAACTGCAGAAAGAAGCGTTCTTGATCCATCGGGCGATGACCTCTGTAAAGGATGACACAATGATCATATTTTGTATTCAGGCGGCTGCTAAAAAAATAAAAGCATTTGATCAGCTCATCAGAGAACATTCATTTTCAGAGCGAACAGATGCTGACCTGGTATACACTTTTAGGGATATGCAAAGCAAACATGAGTCAAAAACCACCTACCGGATGATCTCCATCAGGAAGTGAGCCTTGACCAAAGCCATCAATCACAGTAAATTAGATCTATGAATCCACAGGTTGATCAATATCTTCTCGATGGCTGCATGCGCTGTCCGCTTGGGGCTACGCCAAAATGCAAGGTTCGGGACTGGCAGGAGGAGCTGAAACTGCTTCGGTCCATCGTCCTGGATTGCGGTCTTACCGAGGAAAGAAAATGGGGGGTTCCCTGCTATACCTACGACAACAAAAACGTTTCCATTGTCAGTGCCCTGAAAGACTATGCTACACTCAGCTTTTTCAAAGGGGTGCTGTTGAAAGATCCGGATGGTGTGCTTGAAAAACCCGGTCCCAACAGCCAGTCGGACCGGATCATCAGGTTTCGAAGCGTGGATGAGATCACTCAACTTGAAGTAAGCCTGAAAAGCTATATTCATGAAGCCATTGAAGTGGAAAAGAAAGGTTTGAAAGTGGAGTTCAAAAAGAATCCCGAACCGATCCCGGAAGAGCTTGAAACCATTTTCAACGAAGATCCCGGTCTGAAGGCCGCTTTTGAGGCACTCACTCCGGGGCGACAGCGCGGCTATATCATCCATTTTTCCCAACCCAAACAGTCGGCCACACGGACTTCCAGGATTGAAAAATGCATCCCGAAGATCATGGAGGGAAAGGGCTTCTTCGACCGCTAAAAATGTACGGATCAGGTTTTCAATGATCCGCCTCCAAACATCACAAAGCCTTTAATGACCAAAGTTCCCTGAGGATTCTCCGGAATGGATTTACGCTCATCACTGAATCCTCCAAGAATGGCGGTGGCATTGGTACTGACCTTCCACTCAGGGGGAACCTGGAGCTCAGCACCCCCAAACATGCAAAATAGCTCGATGGATGCGGATTCTTGGATTGTAGAACCTCTCAAGTCAATCTTGGTCCCGCCAAACAGGCAGGTGATCTTTCCTCCCTGGAAATTCTCAGATTTCAGGAGCTTTTCAGTGCCACTGAAAACGGCTACTTCATCGATATAGTCTTCACTGCTTTCGGATGGGATGACCATCCGGCTCCTGCGGAAAAGCAAGCCCAGTCCCACAATGATCAGGATGACCGGCCACAATTGACCGATACTGACAACATCGAACACATCCAGATAAAACAATCCTCCCAGGCCGATGAGAATGAATGCTGCCCGGTAATTGGCAGTCAGAAGATTGATCACGCCGACCAGTATCAGGATCATCGGCCATCTGAAGAGGTACCCCGGCAGGTTGATGTCATACCCAAGGTTATCAAGTAGAAAGATTACGCCAATCAGTACCAGTATGATACCGATGATGGCTCTGTTTCGGTTGGATCGGTGCATGGTGAATTTGGTTGTTTAAATGTCATTAAGTTACGAATTCCGTAATTGGAAAACTATGTCTAAATCGCATATCATTCCCTGATTTTAATTACCCAGTAAACCTTGCAGTCTACAATTGGTTCTCTCCATATCATGATTGATTTTCCTACCGCTTATTCAGAGATCCTGAAAAGGATAGACAAGTTAGATCCTATTTCTTATGGGCGTACCCGAAATTTCGTAGATGGCGATGTAAGTTATCTATCCCCTTACATTTCCCGTGGGGTTATTTCAACCAGGCAGGTCCTGGATAAACTCCTTGAAAAGGGTTGTGAGCTATCCAAAATGGAAAAGTTTGTGCAGGAGCTTGCGTGGCGTGATTACTGGCAGCAGGTCTGGATTGTCAAGGGAGAGGGGATCAATGCTGATCTAAAAAGGCCTCAGGAAGATGTGGATCATCATCAAATGCCTGTCGCCCTAGAGGATGCCCAAACAGGAATCGAAGCGGTCGATGATGGAATCAAATCACTCAAAGACGTTGGCTACATGCACAATCACATGCGCATGTATGTGGCTTCCATCGCCTGTAATGTGGGCAAAAGTCACTGGAAAACACCTGCCCAGTGGCTTTATTATTATCTTTTGGATGGTGACTGGGCCAGCAATGCGCTTAGCTGGCAGTGGGTGGCCGGATCAAATGCAGGGAAAAAGTATCTGGCCAACCAGGAAAACATCAATAAGTATTTCCACTCTGAGCAAAAAGTGACTTTCCTGGATGCACCTTATTCTGAAATTGCCAGCATGAATTGTCCAAAGGTTTTACTGAGTACCCAAGATTTTGAGTCAACAACCAAACTACCTTCGGGCGATCAGATCGACATTGATCCTGAAAAACCTACACTGATCTACAATTATTACAACATTGATCCTTTGTGGAGAAAAGATGAGGATGTCAACAGGATTTTATTGTTGGAACCGAGCATTTTTGATCGTTACCCGGTAGCTCCGCATTGTATTGACTTTATACTTTCTCTCAGAAAAAATATCGATGATATTCGGGTGTATGTAGGCGAATTTGAATCATTAAAGGATGATTATTCTATCGATCAAATCATTTATAAGGAACATCCTTTAAACCGTCATTATCGGGGAATTGAAGATCCCAGAGACTGGATGTCCGATGTCAAGGGTTATTTCAGCTCCTTCTTTCAATTTTGGAACAAGGTCAGCAAAGAGCTGAGAAAGCACGGTCATGCCTGATCTACAGCGATAATTATTTTCTACTGGTATCTTGCAGCTTCCTGATAAGCAAATTGGGGATATATTTATATCTTGGCATTCCTAAACAACTAACCAATATGCGAATTATTTACTGGAGGATACTTGTAGCCGCAGTGGTCGTCGTTGCACTTGTATCTTTTCTCTTTATTTTCCGGACAGATGTCACCGAACCCCGGCTGGGACCCATCCCATTCATCTTCTGGAGCAGCTTTTTACTGACAGTCGTGCTCGTGGTATTGACTTACCTCGGGTCAAAGATCTTCCCATATAAAGACGAGCAGCCATGACGACCTGGATCATTATTTTCTTTGCCATCTTCTTTGGACTGCTGGTCCTGGCTTCATTTAAATCATACAAGAAGAATCGGAGCTCTGAGGAATTCCTCTTTGCAGGGTCCAACATCGGCGCGGTGCTGGGCTTTTTGACTTTCGCGGCAGCACTCTTTAGTGCCTTTACTTTTATGGGGATGCCGGATTTCTTCCGTAACCACGGGTTGGGAGCCTGGATCTTTCTTGCTTTCTCCGATGGTTTTATGGTATTCTTTATCCTGTGGTTCGGTTACCGCCTGAGACGAAGGGCGAAAGCGGTGGGCTACAGCGGTGTAGCCGGAATGATGAGTAAATGCTATGACACCAAATGGGCTGGATATTTACTATTCCTGAGCTCGTTCCTGTTTTTGATCCCTTATGTGGCCATCCAGATCAGGGGAATATCGATTTTTCTTGACGCCGTTTTCCCTTTGGGCCTGCCGTCATGGTCCTGGTCGGTCGGTATCGTGGTGATCATGCTGCTGTATGCGGAGATCGGAGGGCTGAAGGCCATCGTGTTCAGCGATGCCATCCAGGGGTTATTGCTGTTGATCGTGATATGGATCATAGGAGTGGCCTGTCTGGACATGGCAGGGGGTATGAAAGCCATGTTCGCCGAAGTGGAAAAGATCAATCCTGCCTTGCTCAGCCTCCCGGGACCAAATAACCTGTTCTCGATTCAGTTTTTGGTAGCTTCGGCCATTGCGATCGTTTTGATCCCGGTTTCACAGCCCCAGTTCACTACCAGGCTGGTCGTGATGAAAAGTTTAAAGTCTGTACATATCATGGCCTTTGCTGTGGGATTTTTTGCTATTCTGGTCATTCTGCCTACAGCATTTATCGGGTTATATGGGGTCATTAATTACACAGGTGCACCCACCTCAGACTTTCTTTCTAATGCCTTGTTGTTTGATCAGGCGAATGCCGTGGCAGCCTTTGCGGTGGTGGGTTTGTTTGCCGCCTGCCTGTCTACAACCAATGCCCAGATCTTTGCTTTGGGAACCGAGTTGAGATCACTTTTGAGCGGAGATGATAAAGCCATGATGCGTGCAACAAAGATCTCGTTGCTTGTCTTTGCCATCATCGTGTTGGTATTTACCCAGTTGATGGGGGATCAGCTGGCACTGCTGGCCCGGGTTAGCTTTACCGGCACTTCCATGATTGCTCCGATTGTCCTTGGCGCCTTGATCTTTAAGAATCCGCCAAAATTATTGATCATTACTTCTGCTTTTGCTTTTTTTATCATGCTTTTCTCGGTGACGGGTGTATTGCCTGCCCAGATTGGGAGCCTGAGAATGGACTTTGCCATGTATATTTTCCAGGGGATTGCCTCCACAGCGATCATGCTTGTCCATCACCGAACCCATAAAGCAGATTAAAACTTTTGAACGTACTTCATGTCTGAAAAATCAAAGCCAAAATATTCAAGAGTAGCTCAGTTAAAAACAGCGGACACTTTCAGGAAATACCTGGATGAGGGAGGGATTGACCTTCCTTTCGATGATGACGTGGATACCGGACCGGAATCCCCGTACAAGCAGCCTTATCAACTGAAGTCCGGCCGGACGATTGGCAATCGTTTTTGCATTTTGCCCATGGAGGGCTGGGACGGCACCACGGATGGTAAGCCCAGCGAATATACCCGGCGCAGATGGAAAAACTTTGCGCTAAGTGGGGCTAAGCTCTTGTGGGGGTGTGAAGCGTTTGCCGTCGTGCCGGAGGGCAGGGCCAACCCAAACCAGCTGATGGCCATTGAAGATAATTTCAGTGAATTGAAAGGATTGCATAAGTTGCTCCTTGATACGCATCAGGCTGAATTTGGTGAGACCGGTGATCTTTATATTGGTTTTCAACTGACCCATTCGGGCAGGTTTTGTAAGCCGTATGATAAGAAGAAAATGGAGCCGAGGATTGCCTATCATCACCCGATCCTGGATAAAAAATTCCACATCAAAGATGATAGTGCGATCATGACGGATGCGGAAATTGATCAATTGATCTCAAGGTATGTGGACGGAGCAAAGCTGGCCCGGAAAGCAGGATTTGATTTTGTAGACATCAAGCATTGCCATGGCTACCTGGGTCATGAGATTCTGAGCGGATACCACAGGGAGGGCAAATACGGAGGTAGCTTTGAAAACCGGACCAGATTTTTAAAAGATATCGTTTCAGGTATCCGATCCGAAGCTCCGGGCCTGGACATCGGGGTAAGATTAAGCGCATTTGACTGGATACCTTTCACTGAAGGTGAGGATGGCATCGGCGTCGCTGAGAAAGTGACCGGTGACTATGAGTATGCATTTGGAGGCGGAAAAAGCGGCACTGACATCGATCTGACCGAGCCATTTAAGCTGATCGAATTGATGCAGTCACTGGATATTGAGCTGCTGTGTATGACGGCAGGGAGTCCTTACTACAATCCACACATTCAGCGGCCGGCGATTTTCCCTCCTTCGGATGGCTATCAGCCGCCGGAAGATCCGCTTCAGGGGGTGGCCAGGCAGATCAGGATTGCCGGGGAGATCAAGAAAGCTTTTCCTGATATGCTATTGGTTGGGTCGGCTTATACCTATTTGCAGGAATGGCTTCCGAATGTGGGGCAATATGTCTTGAAGAAAGGGATGAGCGATTTCATTGGACTTGGCCGCATGGTGCTCTCATATCCTGAACTGCCCAAAGATGTGTTGGAAGGGAATCAGATGGAAAGGAAAAAGATCTGCAGGACCTTCTCGGATTGCACCACCGGACCACGTAACGGGTTGATCTCAGGATGCTATCCGCTTGATCCTTTTTACAAAAAATTGCCGGAAGCTGAAGAGTTAAAAACCATCAAGACCTCATGAAGAAAACAGCGCTTGTCACCGGTGGAAGCAGGGGAATAGGTCTCGGGATCGTCAAAGCCTTACTTAATAAGGATTATAAGGTGGCCATAAATGGTGTGCGGAATATATCAGATGTACAACCGCTTCTGGATGAGTTGACATCCTCCGGTGCCGAGGTAATATATGTGCAGGGAAATATTGGCAAAGCAGACGACCGGCAACGGCTGGTGGATACACTTAAAGAAAAGTTTGGGACTTTAAATGTACTTGTCAACAATGCAGGCGTTGCGCCCAAAGAGCGTAAAGATGTCCTGGAGATCAGGGAAGAGGATTTTGATTATCTGCTTGATATCAATCTGAAAGGCACCTATTTTCTGACCCAGGCGATCGTCAACTGGATGATCCATCAGAAAAGCAACGGTCCCAAAAAAGATTTTTGTATCGTCAATATCACCTCAATTTCCGCTGAAGTAGCTTCCATCAACCGGGGGGAGTATTGCATTTCCAAGGCAGGTCTTTCCATGATGTCAAAGCTCCTGGCTGTCAGGCTGGGTGAGGTTGGAATTCCGGTTTTTGAAGTGAGACCCGGTGTAATAGAAACAGATATGACCGCAGGGGTAAAGGAGAAATACGAGCAAAAGATCAAAGAAGGTTTATTGGTCGAACCCCGGATGGGAAAGTCGGAGGACATTGGAAAGATCGTGTCGGCATTAGTTTCCGGTGACCTGCCTTATTCCACAGGCCAAATACTCACTCCGGACGGAGGTTTGATGATCCAGCGGTTATAGCTTTGTTGATATCATAGCAGCTTTTCAAAAACAGCCATTACGATAGCCGTTAATGCGGTTAGCCACTGCATGACGGTCGCCCAGCGACTAAGATTTCTGAATCGTTCCTGCACCCAAAGGGCTTCATCCCTCTTATCTACAGTTTTGGCATACCCATGCTCCCGGTGACGAGTGATCATCTGAGACGTCAATATGTGGTGAAAAAATGGCATAAGGCAGCAGCTAGTATTAAATGTCATTTTATTTTCTCTGGCAAAATTGATCATTCTCTGAAAAAATATTTTGGGTAATTGTATAATTCATAGATTTAGCGATTATGCTTAATGAATACGTGAAATGCGTAGTGGTTTAAGCAAGTCGTGAACATTAATTTCTGGCTGAATTGATTTAAATTGGTTATTGAACCAAACAACCCCGACCAGACCACCATGATGAAGTCCAGACTGCCATTTCCATTGTTCCTTGCATTCATTCCGATGCTTGTCAACCTGCCCCTTTATGCTCAGGAAGAAAATTTCAACATTCTGGATCATTGGGTGGAGTACAGTAATGGGGAAAATATGTTACAACTCTACCTTAACAAGCAGGCCTATCAGCTGCTGGATGAAAGAGATCAGAAAATCTCCCAGCTAAAGAGCAGGGCAGATTGGGAGGCCAGGAGGCAAGAGGTCACGGATACCTACCGGGAGATCGTCGGGAAATTCCCTGAAAAAACACCCCTGAATGCAAAGATCACAGGAGTTCTTGAGCGTGAAGATTTTAAAGTCGAGAAGATCATTTTTGAGTCTGTTCCGGGATTTCATGTCACCGGGAGTCTTTTCATACCCGGGCGGCTTAAAGGAAAGGCTCCTGCCATCCTGTATGTCAGTGGCCACACAGAGCTGGCCTATAAATACCCCAGGTATCAGCATGTGGCCATCAACCTGGTGAAAAAAGGGTTCATCGTATTTGCCATTGACCCCATCGGCCAGGGTGAACGATTGCAATACCATGATCCCGAAACCGATAAGTCTATCGTTGGTGGCCCGACCACTGAACATACTTACCCGGGACTCCAGTATTTTCTGGCCGGCGAGTCCATCAATAAATATTTTATCTGGGATGGGATACGAGCCATAGATTACCTTTCCACCAGAAAAGAAGTGGATATGGATCGTATCGGGATCACCGGACGTTCCGGTGGAGGTACTCAATCGGTGTTTATCTCGGCTTTTGATGAAAGGGTCAAAGCGGCAGCTCCTGAAAATTATGTGACCAGTCATCGAAGACTGCTGCAAACCCGTGGCCCGCAGGATGCCGAGCAGAATTTCTATCACTGGCTGGCCAGTGGTGTGGCACTGGAAGACCTGCTGGTGATGAGAATGCCCAAACCCTTGTTGTTGGTCACGACCACCCGGGATATTTTTAACATCCAGGGATCGCGAGAGGTTTTTGAAGAAATCTCCGCAGGCTATACTGCTTTTGGCAGGTCAGGGGATATCGAGATCGTGGAGGATGATGCGGAACATTCGTCTACAAAAAGCAACAACGAAGCGATCTATCGGTTTTTCAGAAAACATTTGTCCCTGCCAGGTAATACCACAGAAGAGCAAATCACACCTTTTGAAGTTTCTGAACTGATGGTCACTTCTACCGGGCAGTTGTCCACTTCCGTGGAAGGCGAATCAGCCTTTAGTCTCAACAGATCATTTGCAGAACAGCTGAATCGTGATCTTCAGAAAAAGAGAGAGGAAAGGGGTTATTTGGATCAGGTCAGGGAAGATGCCCGGAGGCTTTCCGGCTATGAAGTTCCTCCCGGTGACCCTGAATATATCCTGGATGGATGCTTTCAGCGTGAAGGTTACAGGGTCTGTAAATATATTTTGAAAGGACCCGAGGATGCCTATGTCATCCCGCTTTTGATTGCTATGCCGGAGGCTGATGGACCAAGGCCTGCAATTGTTTCCTTACATCCTGAAGGGAAAGAAAAAGGGATCGCGCTGGAGGAGATGATCCGTCAGGGGTACGTAGTTGTATCCCCGGATCTGATTGGAACCGGTGAAACCAAACCAGCGGCCAATTTTGGTCCGTCCCCGGCGTTCGAGGCGATGTTGTTGGGAAAAAGTATGGTGGGCCTGCAGGCCAGCGACATATCCAATGTGGTGAATTTCTTACAGGAACTGCCGGAAGTCGATGCTGGGAATATCAGAGGGATTGCATTTAAGGAGCAGGTACCATCCCTACTCCATGCGGCTGTTTTTGACCCATCCATCAAAAGTGTAGCCCTGGTAGATGGACCGGAATCCTATTATTCGGTCACACAGCAAAGATTTTATGATCTGCCTTTGTCATTTTCCTGGGGTGTGGCGGGAGCCTTGACCAGCTATGACCTGCCTGATCTGGTGAATTGTCTTTCTCAGGAGAAGGTGGTGAAGGTGTACACGCCGGCAAAGGAGGATCAGAAAATATCACAGCAGTTGCTTGACTGGATGGACAAGTAAACCATGGTCCTGCTTTCTTCTTGCCCTCCTCTCTCCTCTTATCCTCGTTTGCAACGAGGATAAGAGAGAGCAGCGATTGTATCGCTAAAATAGGAGTTGTCATGTACCAAATCTTAGATTGGAGAGGAATTGGAGTTAGTGATTAGTTGTCCAGGTACTCTTTAATTTGTCTTCCTCTTAGCGTTTCAGACGATACCTCAGGAATCCTCATTGCACTTGTCTACCGAAGCAAAAGCGAAGGTATGAAGCGAGGATGAGTGGAGGAGGATTACGGGAGTTGGGTGGATCGATAAACAGATTTACAGTTTGATTTTTAAATCGAGTTCTGCCGTTTTACTCTGTCCTGCAAAGGCACCCTGAGGAAGCTGGATAGCCAGATTTTGTTGAGATCCTTTTTTTGTTTTGATGAATTGTACGGTGATCTTTTCGAGAGAGGTTGTTGGGTCTGATACTGTTATTTTATTTTTCTCTATATCAATTAACAGCAGACAGGGATCACTCACGGAAACAACCCACTTTTTGGATAATGGAAAGCTCGTGGCTTTATGAAACACGATACTTAACAGGCCTGTGTCCTCATGCCGGACCGCTTGAATTTCGGTGTTGTTGGAAAGGATTTCCAAAGGGAACTTGTTGCTCAATTCTTCCGTGTGTTCAGCATCCATTCCAGGGAACACAGCATAGGCATATTGAGCGTCCTTTGGCTGTATCGCATGATCATACCACAGGGAGAAGACTTCCTTCCTGTAAGTCGTATCTTGTGCAAGTCCGAAAATTTGCCTGAGTTCCCCGGTCTTTTCCCGCGCTTCAATATTCAGGTTGCGAGAAGTGACCGGAAACAGATACCCCACACTGTCATGCCATATCCATCGGGGATTCAGGGCGCCTGATTTATCCATGAATTCATTTCCATCCACAATCACTTTACCTTTCAGAGAAGTTTGATTGATGCCTGTGAAAAGGTTGTGGCTGTTCGAGGATTCTATTCCTGCTCCCAGGGCCAGGAATCCATCTTCAAACCAAAGCCATGATTTTTTCCCCCTGGTGTCATCCAATTGCAGATCCATGGATGAAATACCTGTTTTGCCATCGGTCACACCACCCACAAAACTTGATGGCTGCGTGAATTTCCCCTTGATTACAGGCACGGTATCAGGACTGGTCACCCCTGGCAGCCTGGCCCAGTTCCAGACAGGGAAGATGTTTTCATATTCATTTCCTGTTTGATAGACGTATGTTAAACCATAAGGAAGATAATAGCCCATCAGGTTTTCAAAGTTGACATTCGTTTCTACGCCGATGGTTCTTTCCGAACACATCCTGAGGGTGATGAAATAATTGTCTCTGTAAGCGACAGAATAATCAGATCTCCAGAAATGCTTAAGCCCGGAAACAGGCTGCGGTTTAGCGTGTTCAATACTTTCAACAGACTCCTGATAAAGTGCAGCATGATCGGGGTCCGCCGTTTCCAGGTAATTCAGGTGAGGCAGGAAAAGATCCCCATTTGCTCCGAATCCTGACGGCCTGCCTACCTGTCTTCCCCGGGCATTGTAATCAAACAGGTCCTTCCAGATCATCCAGCGACTACCGTGTTGAAAATAGTCTCTCAAGATTTTCAGATGCTCTTCATCAAACGCATAGGCAGTCCCCTGGACAATCGAAGCCAGCCAGGCTGTCTCTCTCAGGAAATTGGCGCCATAGCTCCCATTGTAGAGATAAGGTCCATGCTGGTGAAAGCTGTAGTCCACCTGGATGCCTTCTTCATCGGAGATCCGGACAGGATCCATGACCCCGGAGACACCCAGCGCAATTCTCTCTGGATTTTTTTCAAGCACACCCCGGTAAAAAACGGAAATGGAGACCAGCGTTCTGTTAGACCCGGTCATCCGTGGTCTTGCTGTTTGATCTTCTATCAGGTTGTAGATGAGATCTTCCCGGAGGTGATCCTGCATGAGAATGGCGATCACGCTGAGATACATTTGCTTGGCGATGTCGTTTTTGTACCAGTTGACACAGATCGGGCTCACCTGGTACCAGTAGATCAATCCATTGGAGATCCCTTCGAGCAAATTTGGATCACGATACAATGCGTCATCCTTATCATTGTATGCCAGGCTCATGATCAGGATTTTATTCAGAGCACTTAGGGGATCCCAGGAGTTGTCAGTATCCAGGTAATCAACAGATGACCAGCTGCCATCCTGATTTTGATCTGCAAGATATTCAGAAGCCGCCTCAAAATCTGGTTCTATGTAATGGCTGATTCTTGGTAAAAACCCATTCCTGGCCAGTGCATCGTCAATGAGTCGTTGTTTTAACCATTCGATCTCTGCATCCTGAGCAGAGGTGTATTGTGTGCAGCAAACAACAATGATCAACAAAACGATCGATCTCAATCCCGGCAACATTCCGTTCATTTTACAGGCCCGCTTTATTCAAATCATCTCTTAGTTTTTCCAGGTCTTTCGCCATTACAGTTCGGGCAAATTTCATTTTTTCTTTCTTGCTGAGTGATTCTTCGTCTTGCTCATAAATGGGATACTCAATATGCAGAGTGATCGGGCCGTGGAGTTCCAGTGATTCTGTCATCTCAAAATATTTTTTGAAATCAACCATCCCTTTCCCCAGTGGCACTGTAACCGGTCTCCAGCTACCGTCATTTCTCTGTTCCCATTTGAAATCCTTGATCGCTGTGCATTTCACATAATCTTTCACCAGCTTTAATCCGGTAGGCCAGGAGGTGCCTCCTTCTACAGTAGCATGCCTGATATCGTATTGAATCCCGATCCACCTGGGATCAAGACCTCTGACGAGATACCAAAGATCCCAGACAGGTCCACCTACCCGTTCACCTGCATGATTCTGATAAGCACCGTGAATGCGGTACTTTTCGTTCATTCCAGCCAGCTCACTCACTTTTTTCTTTAGGTTTTCAAGGTTTTCCTCAATACTTAATCCTTCCTTGTAGCTGTAATAAGCCATCCTGTAGTATTTCACACCATTTTCGGAAGCTGCTTTGAGGATGGGTTCTGTCAGTGGATCATCAGTGCTGTTGATACTGGTGACCATCATAGGGACCTGGGTTCCCGATTTACGGATCTTATCAATGGCTTCAGGGAGGATTTTCGGGGCTGCTTCATGTTCCACATGACCACCCTTTCTTACGGTCAGGTCAACGCCATCAAACCCTACATCTTTGACATATTTCCCCAGATCTTCATAATCCATCCACTGTAAATGCTTTGTAAAGATGCAGATAGGATTGTCAGGCATTTCTGTTACCAGTCTATCTGCAAAAGTTCCGAATGGCATTGCCAAGGCTGCAGAACCGGCTGACGTATACTTCATAAATTTCCTGCGACTAATATTTTCCATGATCTGTCAATATTGGTGAAAACTTCTACTGATAAATGAAAGTACCTCAGGTAGAGCTGTCCGCCAATAGTGCCATCCATGATTTCCATCCCTGATACGGAATTCGTGAGGTATTTCTCTTTTGCGCATGGCAATGTGTATCAACGAATTGCCCTCATAAAGAAAGTCATCATCACCGCAGTCAATGTACCATCTCACGGATTTGATCTTTTCCACATCCACATTCTCCACCAAGGAAAGTGCACTATGCTTTTTGAAATACTCCTCTTTTTGCCTGGTATTCAGGTTTTCTATCCCCCGCCTTTGAAGTTGAGCATCCACATCTTCTAACCTGATCGGCCCCGTAGATGCACTCAAAGGACAAGCGGAAGAAAATAATTCAGGCCGGTGGAGGGCATACATAAAGGTTCCACCGCCTCCCATGGACAATCCGGCTACCGCCCGATATCTTTTTTCTGTTTTGATCCGATAAGTTTTCTCGATGTAAGGAATAAACTCCTCAAAGAAAAAATCTTCGTAATTCCAGTCTCCCTTCGGACTATTGAAGTAACCTCTTTGACCGGTGTTTGCGTCAGGCATCACGATGATCATGGCAGTGGAGGTACCTTCATTGATTGCTTTGTCTGCGATATGGAGGACTTCCCCAAACTGGACCCATCCTGTCTGATCATCCCCACCTCCATGCAGGAGATACAAAACAGGATAACTACGCTGTGAGGAATCATAATCCGGAGGAAGATAAATGGCATATTTCCGATCCATTTTCAGGATCTTGCTGGGCAATGAAAGATTGTCCATTACTTTACCACTCTGGGCAGGTAAAAGAGCTGGCAAGAGGAACAGGCAGAGCAGTAACACCTTTTTCATAGTAATATGGATCATTGTTTTAATATTGGTGAAACCTTTTGCTGACAAAAGCAAGCACCTCTGGTAAAGCTGTCCGCCAATAGTGCCATCCATGATTTCCATCCCTGATGCGAAATTCATGAGGAATTTCTTTTTTACGCATGGCAATATGGATCAATGAATTGCCCTCATATAAAAAGTCGTCATCTCCACAGTCGATGTACCATCTCACGGATTTGATCTTTTCAACATCACCGTTTTCGATCAGGGCCAGTGCATTGTGTTGATTGTAATACTCCTCTTTTTGTTTATCTGAAAGATTCTCTACTCCATTCCTCTGTAGGATGCGATCCATATCTTCCGGGCTGGAGGGTCCAATGTAGGCACTCAGCGGACATGCGGAAGAAAACAGCTCCGGTTGGTGAAGTGCATACATAAAGGTGCCGCCACCACCCATGGACAATCCTGCCACCGCACGGTACCGTTTTTCACTTTTGATCCGGTAGGTCTTTTCGATGTAGGGCATGAATTCTTCAAAAAAGAAGTCCTCGTAATTCCAGTCTCCTTTCGGACTGTTGAAATACCCTCTCTGGCCGGTATCCGCATCGGGCATGACGATGATCATGGGTGTCGATGTACCGTCCTTGATGGCATTATCCGTGATGTGCAGGACTTCCCCGAACTGGACCCAGCCAGTCTGGTCATCGCCGGCACCATGCAGCAGGTAAAGCACGGGATAGCTGCGCTGTGAGGTATCGTAGTCAGGAGGGAGATAGATCGCATATTTGCGGTCCATTTTCAGGATCTTACTTGGCATGGACAGGTTGTCCATGACTTTTCCGGTCTGTGCAGACAGGAGACAGGGCACGGCCAATACCCAGAACGATAGCATTTTCTTCATTGGGTTTGATTGTTGATAAATGAATCAACAATTTAATTAATTGCTGCAATTCACATGAATGGAATAAGAATTTATCCATGCAGTATCAATCACTTGAAAAGATATAAGTGGTCGGTGCCGACAGGGAATCAAAAATTATTCATCCTGCAAAAGGAGATTCTTTTTTAGAAGAATTGAAGAGATCAGAACAGGCTTCCCCTGGAGATAAACTGATCATCCGGGTCGAAGATGTTAAAGTTGGTTTTCCCGATCATTTTTCCGTAGGCAATAAAGTTTCCGTCTGAGTCAAAGAGATTGAATCGATCTTTGGAAATGAATTTTCCTGAGGAAAGGAATTGTCCGTCGGGATCAAAAACGCTCAGGGTATTATTGTTAACAATGCTACCCTGAGAGATGTATTTGCCATCTTTATCAAAGATGCTTATTCGGTGGTGTTTTTTCTTAAGTGCTGATCGGGTATTTGCGTAATTTCTTCTGAGTGGATTCATAAAAAGTTTAAAAGTATAATAGAATAACGATACAGCTGATAGGTTATTAAAAAGAGTACAAATAATGTGCCTGGTTTTCCGGGATCTCTCCGAAAAGTTCTTTGAGCCTCACCTTCCGGTAATCAAAAATCTCTTTTAATTTATTTTCAATAAAAAGTTTGTTGGCCACCCTTCCAAGAAGGCCAAATGGAGGTTGATAAGTGATCAGGTCTGTCATAAGAATACCTTTTGGCTGCGGGATCAGCTTGTGCTCATGATGCCATATACGATAAGGACCAGATCTTTGTTCATCCACAAAGTAACTGAACGGCTCCACATGTGTTATCTCAGTTACCCAATCAGATTTAAATCCTGCAAGTGGACTTACCTTATAGCTGATCATCATGCCCCGGTACATTTTTTCAGGAAGATGACCGGATGTAATGTCAAAACCCATGTAAGGAGGAGTGATTTTCTTGAGGTTTCTTGGAGAAGAAATAAAATCCCACAATTCCTCTTTGGTAGCATTGAAAACCTGCTCCCTGTAAAATTGGTAAATTGCCATCGAAGATCCATTCGTTTCATCTATAATCAAAATTCAGTGGGTTTTGTTTGGATGATGTATTTCAATGGGTTGAAAACAATAGATTGATGGCCCGTCCATTTCCCAACCATTTTTCCCACACATCAACTTCTTTTCTGTTTCTTTTATTTTAATTTCACGATGTGGAAAGTTTTGTAGTATCGGCAAGGAAATATCGTCCCCTCGGGTTTGATGAAGTAGTAGGACAAAGCCATATCACCACCACACTCAAAAATGCCATTGACAACAATCATCTGGCCCAGGCCCTGCTGTTCTGCGGACCTCGTGGAGTAGGGAAAACTACCTGCGCCCGGATCCTGGCACGTTTGATCAACGGATTTGAAGCCAGCGCGGAAAATCAGCACTCCAATTTCAATATTTATGAGCTGGATGCCGCGTCTAACAATTCAGTAGATGACATCCGCAATCTGACCGATCAGGTACGGTATCCCCCACAGCAGGGAAAATTTAAGGTATACATCATCGATGAGGTCCACATGCTTTCCACGCAGGCGTTCAACGCTTTCCTCAAAACGCTGGAAGAACCTCCCGAGTATGCCATTTTCATCCTGGCTACCACCGAAAAACACAAGGTGATCCCTACGATCCTCTCCCGGTGTCAGATCTATGATTTTAATAGAATCGAGATCCAGGATATTGTTGATCAGCTGAAGAAGATCGCAACACAGGAAAAGATTGATGCGGAGGAAGAAGCCCTGCATCTGATTGCGCAAAAAGCCGATGGGGCGCTACGGGATGCCTTATCATTGTTTGATCTGATTGTCACTTTTTCCTCCGACAATAAGATCACCTACCAGAATACGATCAAAAATCTGCACATTCTGGATTACGAGTATTACTTCAAAGTGACGGATCACCTGCTCAAGGAGGAAATGTCCAATGCGCTTCTGCTTTTTGATGAGGTTCTGAGAAATGGTTTTGACGGGCACAACTTCCTGAATGGACTGCAGGAGCATTTCCGAAATCTGCTGGTTTCCAAAGACAGGGAAACTGTGAAACTCATGGAAGTTTCCGACTCAGTGAAACAAAGATATCTGTCACAGGCTGAATCTGTCAGTGGGTCATATCTTCTCACGGGACTTAATCTTATGGGGCATTTTGATCTGAACTATAAAGTAAGCAGGAACCAGCGGCTCCATATCGAGCTTTGCCTGATGAAGCTCTCCCAACTCAACAATGCCATCAGACTGGCAGATATCAGCTCCGGAAACGGGGCAAAAAAAAAAGTAGCGATCAGCCAGTAAAGGAGGAATCCCAGGCGGAAGGAACTCCAACAGCGGAGAAACCAGCTCCAAATCAACCTGAGCAGAGAGCAGAAATTCCTGCCACAGATCCAAAACCAGCACCCCAGACACCGAAGATAGCTCCGGTTGCGGCAGGCATCTCCGACAAGCCTAAGGAAACTCCAAGTCTTATCAGGAGGAAACCTCCCGAAATTGATTCACGCAATCATTCCGATGAAAAGGAAGCAGAAGAAAAAAATGCATTTGATGAAACGGCATTGCTTCAGGCGTGGGAATCTTTCAGAAAAACCAGTGAGGCAAACGGGGCTTCGGACACGGAGATGCTGGTCCTGAACAGGTCTGTCTCTAAAAAAGGTGAGTATGATGTATTGATACATCTTGCGAGCTCGCTGGAAGTGAGCATTCTGGAGCGCCTTGAACAGGGAATTGTCCAACATTTCAGAACCACACTGAAAAACACCAGCATTCAATTAAAGAAAGAGGTATCCGAACAGGAGAAAGCCAAAAAGCTTTACACCAGTAAGGAGAAATACGACTACATGGTGGAGCAGAATCCGGCGTTGAAAGACCTGAAGGACCGGTTGGGCCTCGATTTTGAGTTCTGATCAGTTGCTGATCCTGAGGATCTCCCCAATCGATAAGTCTGGCTTTTCCTTCTCATTCAGCTTCATCAGGTCCTCTACGCTCAATCCGAATTCTCTGGCAATCCTGTAAAAGGTGTCGCCGGCCTGTACTACATAGGTTTTGCCGGACGATGAAACAACCTTCCCGGCATTTGCTTCCCGGTCCACTGGGATGATCAACTCCTGATTTGGTTTGATAGGAGTATCCAGATCTGCTTTATTCCTTCTCAGAATATATTCAATCTCTATTCCGTATTTGCGTGAAATGCTGTAATAGGTTTCATCAGGCTGCACAATGTGGATCCGTTCACCAGCTGCAGGTTTACTATTCAGCGTTTCGTCGCTCCGGACACTCACTTCCAAAGGAGCCGTCACCATCAATTTTTGCCCCGGATTGATGGGGTCATTTTTTCTGAGGCCATTCCAGTCCATAAGATCTTCCACGGTGATGTCATACAGCCTGGCAATGCCATACAGGGATTCGCCGGCAACTACTTCATGTACATCAATTTTGGATTTTTCAGGTTCTGCCCTGACAGCTTCCGCTGTTAATGGCACTGTTGTTTTTGGGGGCTCAGATGTTGCTGGCTTTATTTCCGCTGGTTTGGTGATCGCAGGTCTGACCGTGGAGGGTTTCGGTGGAATCTCCTTTTTTATGACCGGGATCTCTACTTTTCGATATTCGGGGGGGAGATCTTTGGGTCTCTTTTGTTTGAGCCATAGGATCCTCCCGGGCTTAACCTGTTCATGCACAGCCATCCTGTTTTTCTTTCTTAGTTTTTTAAGTTTCACCCCATAGCGCTGTGAGATGTCCCAAAGTGACTCATCGAATTGAGCTACATGATATCTTATGCCGGAACTGTTCCTTTTTGACCGTGTAAAATAGAATTGTCCCGAACTGACCCGCCGATCCTGCGTCATATCATTGAATTTTCTTAATTTCTCCACAGGTGTCCCGCTTTTGTCTGCCAGTGACCTGAGATCATCTTCCGAGGTGGCCAGTATGGTCCTGCGGTCATTGATTTCGAGGAAAATGGTCTTACTCATGGTGTTGATCTTTTCCACGATTTCCCCCGGATAGGCTGGTCTGGGGTCCGCTCTTTCCACGACCTGTGGTCTTACTGATTCAGGCATCTTTGGGCGATTGCCGGATACCGGAAGGATCACCGGGTAGATGCGGTCGTCGGGTATTTTGCCGTACGAGAGCCACTTATTGTAATGGTGAACCAGGTCTTCATCCACCTCCATGTTTTTTGCAATTTCATGAAGGTGTTTGTTTGCTCCCTGCTGATAGATCACAAGCTGCATACCACCTGAATGGGGTCTTCCCACATCTTCTCTGAATGCAATGACATGGGCAATAAACCGCTTCACATACCAGTGCGTTTTATGAGTGATGGTCAGCTTGTCCGCCCCAATCCCTTCCTCATCGATATAGGGCCTCACACCTCCCGGACCTGTCATGTAGGCGTTTACGGCATAGATCCAGTTTTTCAGCATGAAATTGTTTTTTCTCATGTATTTGGCTGCGCCGTAGGTTGAAGAAACCACGTTTTTCCTTTCATCGACTTTACTATCTACCCGCATGCCCATCTCGCGGGCAGTGAAATCTTTGAACTGCCAGTAACCAACCGCATCAGAAGACGATACCTGGTCGGAAATAAGGGCGCTTTCCTGAAGAGAGAGGTATTTGATGTCGTCAGGTACACCTTCTTCCTTCAGCACTTTTTCAATTAACGGGAAATAGAGATTGGCTCGGTCAAGTTTGATATTGAAGTACTTTTCACTGGCCCTCAGGGCATCGATATCCTTCTGGATCTCACGTTGGGCCTCCGGAGTGATCTTTAATTTCATCCCGGCGATTTCAACGTTTGCAGGGACCTGACGAACCGGAAGCTCCCCTGCCAATGAGTTGATGGAGATCATAAGGAAAAACAGAATTTGGGTCTTTCTGATCATTTTTTTCTGGCCATCATGATTCCATCCCTGACCGAAAGCAGGATATTTTCCACTCTATCATCCTGCAAAACTTTTTGATTGAATGCCCGGATCGTCTCTGTATTTTTATCGGTTTTTGAAGGATCATAGACCTTTCCACTCCAAAGTACATTGTCTGCTAAAAGAACACCTCCGGGTCGCAGCTGATCGATCGTCAGGTCATAATAGAGGGGATAGTTTTCCTTATCCGCGTCGATAAATATCAGGTCCCAGGAGTACTTCAATTCCGGTATGATCTTCGCCGCCTCGCCTAACTTCAGTTCAATCTGATCGTTGTAGCGCGACTCTTTGAAATAGCCCAATACCCTTTCCTTCAGCTCCTCATTTTTATCCAGAGTGATCAGCTTGCCATCCTTTTGCAGTCCTTCAGCCATACACAAGGCTGAATATCCGGTGTAGGTACCAATTTCAAGGATATATTTTGGCCGCAACAGTTTGGAGATCATGGAAAGCACCCGGCCCTGCAGGTGTCCGGAAAGCATCCTAGGCTGTAATACATGGAGGTGGGTTTCCCTGTTGATCCTCGCCAATAAAGGATCTTCCTCACTTGTGTGATCTTCAGCATATTGCTGCAGCAGCTCGGGTATCAGCGACATGACGTAAAATTAAATGATTTCGGAGGATCACAAGGTTTGATACCGCACTCATCATTCGAAAATGTCATTAAAAAAGATATATTTGACGATTAAGACCCAAGAATGAATTTTCAGATGCCTCTTTCCCTGTCTTTTTTTCAAAAATGTCTTCCCGTTCTGCTGGGCTTGCTGCTTCTTACCGGATGCGGAAAAGAGGGTAAGCACGAAGTATTGATTCGGGCCAGTCTCATCACCAACGAAGACCACACCTGGTCAAGAGCTTTTGAATATTTCAGCAAGATCCTGGATGAAAGATCAGACGGTCGGATCAGGCTGGAAGTGTATCATGCAGAGCAGCTTTCCAAAGAAATTGAATCCATTCGATTGATCCAGGCCGGGGTGATAGATATGACCATCACCGCTTCCATCCTCACCAACTGGGTAGATGAAGCGGTGTTTTGCGAACTCCCGTTTTTATTGCGGGACAGTACAGACCTGCAAAAACTTGTCAACCATCCCATCAGCGATTACATGGAAGAGCAGATCATCCGACAGACAGGGCTCCGGCCGGTGACGTATTTTCAGCGGGGACCACGGCACCTGACCTCCAACAGACCTATCAAACATCCGGATGAGCTGAATGGCATTATTATACGTGTACCAACAGTGCCTGTCTATGTCACTGCCTGGGAAGCCATGGGGGCCAAACCAACGCCGATGGCGTTTTCCGAGGTCTTTACTTCCCTTCAGCAAAATACCATCGAAGCACAGGAAAATCCTCTGGCGATGATCAAAGCGGCCGGATTTGCGGAAGTACAAAGTCACCTCAACCTTACCGGACATGTGGTCAGCTGGGCTTATCCGGTCATTGGTGAGAAACAATATCAGGCACTTCCGGAAGACCTGAAAAAGATCTTTGATGAATGCGCTGAAGAGATGCACCAGTATGAAAGACAGCTTTTCCTGGAAAATGAACAATCACTCAGGAAGGAATTGCAGCAGAAGATGACTTTCGTAGAGGTGGATAAAGATGCATTTGCTGCAAAGTGCACGGATGCGGTCTACAACAGCCTTTCTCCTGAGATGCAGAAGATCTACAATGAAATAATTACCCTAACCAGAAACTGATGTTTGGGAAAATACTGAAAGTCGGAACGCTCATCAGCACGCTGGCCTTGCTGGCAACTGTGGTCATACAAATTTATGGCCGTTTTTTTATGGACAGTGCTCCGGCCTGGACGGAAGAAGCGGCTCGTGTTTTTTTCATTTATACCATGAGTTTTGGAGCCGGCCTGGCACTGAGGGATGGTGAATTTGTGTTGCTGGATGTTATTTTCAATCTAATGAAAGAGGGTCTTCAGCGGAAGCTTCGGATTGTTTTTGCTGTTTCCACGATCATCCTTTTCACCATCACAGGGATCTGGTCCCTTGAATACGTGGGGATGGGATTGAATGAGCAGTCCCCAAGCATGGGGATCTCGATGGCCATTCCATTCGCAGGGATCACCCTGATGTCTTTGTCAGTCTGCTGGTTCTCGGTTGTCGAAATTATCAATCTAATTAGAAGGAATTCATGATCTACCTACTGTTCGGCGTTTTTTTTCTTTGTTTGTTTTTTGGGGTTCCTGTGGCATTTTCTTTGGGAATTTCCTGTCTGGTATACCTTATCTTCAATGACATATCACTGATTATCATCCCGGCTAAACTTTACTCAGGAATTGATGTGTTTGTGCTCCTGAGTATTCCGGGCTTCATTCTTGCCGGTAACCTGATGAACCATGGGGGGTTGACGGATAAGATCATTCAGTTTTGCAATCATTTGCTTGGCCACATCCGTGGAGGACTGGCCATGGCCAACATTGGCTCTTCCATGCTATTTGCCGGCATTTCAGGTACTGCCGTGTCAGATGCCTCCAGTATCGGAGCAGTCATGATACCTGCCATGAAGAAGGAAGGATACGATGGTGCTTTTTCCTGTGCTGTGACAGCCTCTTCTTCCACAGTAGGACCGATCATTCCACCAAGTGTACCGATGATCATCGCGGCTACTTTAACCGGGTTATCCGTAGGTCGTTTGTTTTTAGCTGGGGCGGTTCCGGGATTTTTACTTGGATTTGGCATGATTGCCGTCTCCTATGTGATTGCCACAAAGAAAGGGTATCCCAGGCACGAGAGAAGTTCGGCCTTGCAGATCTTTAAAGGTTTTATTGATACTTTCTGGGCACTGATGATGTCAGTGATTATTCTGTTTGGAATTATCGGGGGCGTATTCACGCCTACGGAGGCTTCTGTGGTTGCTGTAGTCTATGCCATAGTTGTGGGCGTCTTTTATAAAAAGCTAAATCTCAACAATCTCCCGAAGATTATCCTCGACTCGATGAAGTTGTCTGCCTCCCTCATGGTGCTTGTGGGTTTTGCCAATTTGTTTGGGTGGATCCTGATCATCGAACGGATCCCGCAATCCATTTCCGACGGCTTGTTAAGTTTCTCAGATAATAAATATGTGATCCTGCTGCTGATCAATATCACCCTCATTTTTATCGGCACCTTTATGGAGACCATCGCAGCTTTGCTGGTGATGTTTCCGATCCTGCTGAAGGTAGCAATGTCGGTGGGAGTGGACCCCGTTCATTTTGCAGTGATAGCGGTGCTCAACCTGATCATCGGCCTGACCACTCCCCCCATTGGGATCTGTCTCTTCGTAACCTCCAGTATTGGAAAGACGTCGATCGCAAAGGTAGCCAAGGCCAACATTCCTTTTTTACTGCTTTCCCTGCTGGTGTTGACACTCGTGACGCTCTTCCCGGAAATTTCTTTATTCCTGCCTTCGTTATTTTTGGATTAGATCGTTTCGGTCTAATTAATGGCGGCGGGCTGGTATTTTTGTGGGAACCGGGACATAAGTAAACCGGTTAATAGTTTACCAAAATAAAATTTATGAGAAAATTCGTGCTGCTGACCGCTGTCCTGATGCTTTCCGGGTATCATTTATTTGCCCAGACTGAAGATCCTGCGAGGCTTTCGTTAGATCGTATTTATTCAAATGAGTTTCAACAGGACCGGCTTCCACCCATCAAATGGATTGAAGAGGGAAATGCATATATCATCATTGAGCCCAATGAAAAGGGCCAAAATGAACTGATCAGGTACAATAGCTCTGACCTGAAGCATTCAGTATTTATTTCGGCCAGTGATCTGACACCGGAAGGAGCGGAGGCCCCATTATCGGTTGAGGAATTCTCATTGTCGGATGATGAAACTAAGGTCCTGATCTTTACCAGGTCAGCACGCGTATGGCGCTCAAATACAAAAGGGGATTACTGGGTTTACAATTTCACCAGTAAACAGTTATCTCAAATAGGAAAGGGCTTTCCGCCATCTTCCCTGATGTTTGCAAAATTCTCCAATGATAATCGTTACGTGGCTTATGTCATGGGATTCAATATTTACAAAGAAGACTTTGCCACGGGAGAGATCATGCAGCTGACAAAGGATGGCACCGGAGAGATCATCAACGGCACATTCGATTGGGTGTATGAGGAAGAGTTCGGTTGCCGGGATGGGTTTCAGTGGTCTCCCGATGCTTCCAGGATTGCCTACTGGCAGTTGGATGCCTCCAAGATCGGAAAGTTCAACCTGATCAATAATACAGATTCCATTTATTCGAAGGTTACCCCCATTCAGTATCCGAAAGTCGGTCAGGATCCTTCTTCAGCCAAAGTAGGACTTGTCGAGACTCAATCCGGAAAGATCAAATGGGTCGATCTGGAAGGCAGCTCCATTCAGAATTACGTCCCCTCCATCCAGTGGATCAGTGATGATCAGCTGCTTATCCAGCAGATCAATCGAAAGCAAAACCACCTCAAAATCTGGCTATACAGTCTTTCCACCAATGAGACATCGCTGATCTATGAGGAAAAGGAGGATACCTGGGTGGATTTGTCCTATCCTGATGAAACAGCCTCAGGCTGGGGAGAGAATCAACTGGAGATCATCGATGGAAAGAGCTTTTTCAGACTTACAGAAAACACATGGAGAGACCTTATTTCCGTGGATCTTGCCGATGGTAAAAAGACATTACTATCTCCCGGAACCTATGATGTGGCTTCCGTTGCAGGGATTGGGAAAAATGCTATTTACTACCAGGCTTCTCCGTCAAACAGCACCCAACGCTATTTGTATTCGGTAGATCTTAAAGGCAGACAAAAGGATCGAATGCTGACACCTGCTTCCTACCATGGGATAAATACATATGACATTTCCCCCAATGGAAAATATGCCTTTCACAGCCACACGGGAGTTCTGGATCCGACAACCACCCATCTGATATCTTTGCCGGATCATAAGATTATTAAGACCCTGGTGAGCAATGAAAAATATAAGGCAGATATTTCAAAACTTGATCTGCCTGAGGTGGAGTTTAAGAGTATCACCACTGACGAAGGCATTGAAATAGATGCGAGGATCATTAAGCCGGTTGGTTTTGATGCATCAAAAAAATATCCTGTCATCTTTCACGTGTATGGAGAACCCTGGGGCCAGGTGGCTACAGATTCATGGGTCGGTTTGTGGAACATCATGCTGGCCCAAAGTGGTTATGTCGTCATTGATATTGACAATCGGGGAACCCCATGTCTGAAAGGCAGCCAATGGCGGAAATCCATATACCGACAGATAGGCAGAATCAATATTATGGACCTCGCAAAAGGGGCGCAACAAATGATCGAGCTGCCCTATATCGATGATCAGAGAGTAGGTGTCTGGGGATGGAGTGGAGGTGGTTCTTCCACACTAAACCTCATGTTTCAGTATCCTGAAATCTTTAAGGCTGGAGTTTCGGTGGCCCCAGTAGCTAATCAGCTAACCTATGACAACATTTACCAGGAAAGGTACATGGGTTTGCCGCAGGAAAATAGAGAAGATTTCATTGCCGGCTCTCCTTTGACGCATGCCAAAAACCTGGAAGGTAAATTGATGCTTATTCATGGCACTGCTGATGACAATGTCCATTACCAGAATGCTGAAATGCTGATCAATGAACTGATCCTTCATGATAAACAATTTGACATGATGTCTTACCCCAACCGGACACATGGCATATATGAGGGCAAGAATACAAGGAAGCACCTGTATACTTTGATCACGAATTATTTTCTGGAAAATGTGCCTGTAAATAAAGATCTTTAGTGCAGCAGGATTTGTCGGGAAAACGCTAACTTTAATCTCTTAGCGTTACTACGATTTAGAAGTACTACACCATGTTTATCGGACACTACGCCCTGGCTTTTGGAGCAAAGAAAATTGATCCGATGCCTTCTCTTGCCATCATGTTTGTTGCAGTTCAGTTTCTGGACTTGTTATGGCCCATTTTCGTATTGCTAGGTCTGGAGACTTTTGAGATAGAACCCGGGATCACGGCACTTACCCCGCTCAATTTTACTTTTTATCCCTACTCACACAGTTTGTTTTCATCAGTAATCTGGGGGATGTTGTTTGCCGGAGTTTATTTCCTTTTCACCAAAAACGGAAGAGGCTCATTGCTGTTAGGAGGATTGGTGGTGAGCCACTGGATCCTGGACTTTCTGACCCATCGGCCGGATCTGCCACTTTCACCATTTGGTGAAACAAAAGTTGGCCTGGGATTGTGGAATGTGCCCGTCATTGAAGTTATCCTTGAAGTAGGCTTTTTCGTTGCTGGGGTTTTCCTTTATTACAAGGGTGTTGAAATTCGGAGAAAAATTGCCTTTTGGACACTCATTGCTTTTTTTCTGATCATTCATGTGATGAATCTCCTGGGACCGCCTCCTCCGTCTGTTGAAGCGGTTGCCTGGTCAGCCAACGCCATGTGGATCTTTGTGGTCTGGGCCTGGTGGGTGGAAAGGAAGTAAATTTTAAGCTCAATGTTTGATGGTCTTCACAAGCTAAGGACGTGTTCAATCCCAAATATTATTTCACTGAACTTCCGTAACTTTCCAGTATTGAAACCTAATCCCATAGTCTGCCCCGCAGGATTGCGGGGTGACCTATTAAAATCAATTGCAGACACATGAAATATCCTGTTCTTACAATTTTTTTGACCCTTTCAATACTTTCCTGTGAAACTCCTGGAGATAATTCAACAGCTATTCAGGTCTCCACTGATGAAAATGGAGAATTAAAATTCGAGGTGGGACCTCAGAATGCTGAGCGATTTGATGAACAAGGCTTTGTGCAGTATAGCGACTTCGGAGCCAAAGGGGATGGAAAAACAGATGATATCGTTGCCATTGCAGCCACCCACCAGTACGCGAATCAGGAGGGGCTGAAGGTTAAGGCGGATGATGGATTCACTTATTACATCGGCGGTAAGGACCGTACGGCAATCATTCAGACAAACACCGATTTTGGAGAAGCTGCTTTTATCATTGATGATACAAATCTTGAAAACATCAAAGCCTCGGTTTTTCTGGTCAGCTCAAAGCTGGAATCATTTCCGCTTGAAGGGATCACCACACTTAAAAGAAATCAGGAGAAGATTGATGCCTCCTTACCCGGTCCCTGTCTGATCACCGTCACCAATTCTAACGTGAAACACTATATCCGCTACGGACTCAACCAAAATAACGGTTCGGACCAGACGGATATTTTTGCAGTCGATCAGGCCGGAAATGTAGACATGGATGCTCCGATCATCTGGGATTTTGACCAGATCACGGAGATCACAGCCCTACCGATTGATGAGGAAACTTTGAGGGTCACCGGAGGTGTCTTTACCACCATTGCTAATCAGGCGGAATCAAAGTATAACTATCATAGCAGAAATATTGCCATCCGGCGTTCCAATGTGCTGGTAGACGGCGTGGAACACAGAATTACCGGTGAAGGCGAAAACGGCGCGCCCTACAGTGGATTTTTCAATATCGGTGACTGTGCTTATGTAACCATTCAGAATACCGTCCTCACAGGGCATAAAACCTACCGAACGATTGGTGCGGCAGGAAAGCCGGTTTCCATGGGTTCTTATGACCTGTCTGTTGGACGTGCAGTGAATGTCTCGTTTATCAATTGCTCGCAGACCAATGACATTGACGACCGGACGTATTGGGGGATCCTTGGTTCCAATTATTGTAAAAACCTGCTTTATGACAATTGTACCTTCTCCCGCTTCGATGCTCACAAAGGAGTGGCCAATGCCACCATCCGTAATTCCACGCTTGGGCATATGGGGATCAATGCCATTGGCAGTGGAACCCTCCTGGTAGAAAATTCCACGATACGCGCTACCCGTCTCATCAACCTGCGGTCTGACTATGGCAGCACCTGGCAGGGTGAGTTTATCATCCGCGATTGCGAATTTATACCTGCAGGAGGAGAGCGGCCAGTTGATCCAAGTCTCATCAATGGGTCATATTCCGGTCAGCATGATTTCGGATATGTCTGCTATATGCCCAAACGGATCGTGATCGAAAACCTTAAAATTGACGATTCCAACCATCCGGAGGATTACCAGGGACCGGCCATTTTCGCGAATATTAATCCAGAAATGACTGATGCCTCCTATGTAGAGAAATATCCTTACGTGATCACAGATGAGGTCATTCTCAGAAATGTAACCACGACTAGTGGCAAAGATCTCAGGCTGAGTGATAATCCATATATGTTCAGGAATGTAAAAGTCATCACCGAATAAATTCTCCCCGGTTGATCCAAAACAATGGTTGTTTACCGGATGTTTCCTCCTTATGCTGCTCAAATTCACTGATCATGGGATTTATTGCGAGGCGGGGGATTTCTTCATCGATCCCTGGAAACCTGTAGAAAAAGCACTCATTACTCACGGTCACAGTGATCATTCCCGGTATGGAAATAAAAAATACATGGCGCATATGGATTCTGTACCTATTCTTCGACACCGGCTTGGGGATATTTCAGTTGAGGGAGTGGAATATGGTAAAACCAACAGCATCAACGGAGTAAAAGTATCCTTTCATCCGGCCGGCCATGTGCTGGGATCCGCACAGATCAGGGTTGAGCACAGAGGTGAGGTCTGGGTTTGTTCCGGAGATTATAAACTGCAACCGGATCCTATTGCAGAAGATTTTGAGCCTGTAAAATGTCATACCTTCATTACCGAAAGCACATTTGGGATGCCTGTATATAAATGGCCGGATACTTCAGAAGTGGTGCAGGACATTGAAAGATGGTGGAAGAAAAACCGGGAAGAGGGTAAGGTAAGTCTGTTAACCGCTTATGCGCTCGGAAAAGCTCAAAGATTGTTGAGCCTGGTTGATCACGAGATCGGACCTGTCTTTGTTCACGGAGCTATCCATGCAATGAATGAAACCTTTCGTTCGGTAAATAAACTGGCCAGCGATGCAAAATATCTATCACCGGAAATCAGCAAGGGCCAACTCAAAGGAAGTCTTGTGGTAGCCACACCTTCTGCAGTTGGCTCTACCTGGGTCAATAAACTCAGACCGTTCTCCACAGCAAGTGCATCCGGATGGATGATGCTGAGAGGATCGAGGAGGCGGAGAAATGTGGACATGGGTTTTGTGATTTCAGACCATGCAG
Organism: Cyclobacteriaceae bacterium; assembly: GCA_965243485.1. GTDB lineage: Bacteria > Bacteroidota > Bacteroidia > Cytophagales > Cyclobacteriaceae > UBA7330. Next base: position 2,715,640 of record CBDEVP010000001.1, read on the forward strand.
ATTGGAATGATCTGAATCGAGCCGTATCTGAGACCGGAGCGGAAAGAGTCATTTGCACACACGGGTATACGGATGTGTTCAGCCGCTGGCTGCGCGAGCAGGGAATAGAGGCGATGGCCGAGAAGACATTGTTTGAAGGAGAAAATCTCGATTCGGATTCATGAGGGATTTTGTAGGACTTTTTGAAAAGCTGGATCAGACCACCAAAACCAATGACCGGATTGAAGCCCTGACCGAATATATCCAAGATGCTTCGGAAGAGGATCTTATCTGGGCGATAGCACTGCTTTCCGGCAAAAGGCCAAGGAGGCCTGTGAAAAGTTCGCTGATCAAAGAGCTAGTCCTGGAATCCGCCAATATTTCGGAATGGTTGTTTGACGAATCCTACCAGGTAGTGGGTGATATGTCAGAGACCATCTCTTTGTTGCTACCCGAGCCATCAAAATCATCAGATAGCTCTTTAGCTGAATGGATGAAAGAGATCACAAGCCTTGCAGAAAAAGATGATCCGACCAAAAAAGACTTTGTAAGAAATGCCTGGGAAAGCCTGAATCGTCGGGAACGTTTTGTATTCAATAAACTGATAGGAGGGAGTTTTCGGATCGGTGTTTCTCAAAAAACCATGGTGAAAGCACTCTCCAGGCATACCACCAAACCTGAGAGTGAGCTTTCACATCGATTGATGGGTAACTGGTCGCCCCATGAGATCAGTTATAATGAATTGATCCACTCCGATCACGATACCGACATCAGCAAACCCTATCCATTTTATCTGGCTTACCAGGTGAATGATGTGGAAGCACTGGACCTGAATCCGGAAGACTGGCAGGTAGAAAGAAAATGGGATGGTATCAGGGGGCAACTGATCAAAAGAGCTGATCAGTTATTTGTCTGGAGCAGGGGTGAGGAGCTGGTTACGGACAAATACCCTGAGTTCGAGATCATCAGGGAGAAAATACCCAACGGCATTGCCATAGATGGCGAGTTGTTGCCATTCAGGGATGGTCACCCGCTGACCTTTCATGAATTACAAAGAAGGATTGGAAGAAAAACGGTCGGAAAGAAGCTTCTGCAGGAAGTTCCTGTGGTGCTGCAATCCTATGACCTGCTGGAATATGAAGGGGAGGATGTGAGATCGTGGCCTTTGACAGAGCGTAGGAAAATGCTTGAGGAAATTGTAGATACCGTGGGTCATCCAACCCTTAGAATTTCGGAGATTATCCCTTTTCGGGACCTCGGAACCCTCAGTGAGATCAGGTCAGTTTCCCGTGAGCATTTTGCAGAAGGACTGATGCTGAAAAGAAAAGCTTCGACCTACAGGGTTGGAAGGAAAAGAGGAGACTGGTGGAAATGGAAAGTAGATCCCCTGGTGATAGATGCAGTGCTGATCTATGCCATGAAGGGCCATGGAAGAAGGGCGAATTTATATACGGATTACACGTTTGCGGTATGGAATGGAGATGAACTGGTCCCATTTACGAAGGCATATAGTGGCCTCACCGACGAGGAATTCAGGAAAGTAGATCGATTTGTGAAGACCAATGTGGTGGAAAAGTTCGGTCCCGTGCGAAGTGTGAAACCTGAGTTGGTCTTTGAAATAGCCTTTGAAGGGATTGCAAGGTCAAGCAGGCACAAAAGTGGGATAGCCCTTCGATTTCCCAGAATGAATCGCTGGAGGACCGACAAGAAGGTTGAAGAGGCGAACACCCTGGCTGATCTGGAAGGATTGCTGGCGGTATATGGTTCTGCTGAATGATGCATGCACTTAACGACAGATTGAATTAACTTAACAACCAAAAGATTGCTACAAATGAAAAATAACCTCATTCTATTAACCATTCTCTTTATTCTTGCCGGCTGTGCAGGCAATACAGAAACCTCCGAAAGCCAAATATCAAACAATGAAACCATGAAAGAATCCCCTAAACTGCGCCATGTAGTCATGTTGAAATTCAAAGAATCAGCCACCGAAGCGGATATTAAAAGCGTAGAAGATGCCTTTATCGGGTTAGAATCCAAGATTCCTGAAATCAAAGACCTGGAATGGGGAACCAATAATAGTCCCGAAGGCCTGGACAAAGGGTTTACGCATTGCTTTTTCCTGACCTTCGACAGTGAGGAGGGAAGAGCCATCTACCTGCCTCATCCGGATCACAAAGCATTTGGGAAGGTTCTTGGCCCACATTTAGAAGATGTGATGGTGCTGGATTACTGGGCGAAGTAGGTTTGTCTATACAAATTACCTCTCATACAGGGTTTATCATCCAAAGTCTGTCCCCGGTCAGACCTCACGGAAGATTAAATCATTTTTTTGATCTATCAGCTACTTTCTACAAATTGAGTGTCACACCCCGTTCATGGATACCGCTCAACTACAATCCAAGGTCTGTCCCCCGACAGACCTCTACCCGAGGTCTTTCCCCGAAGAGACATCGTTTCGGTCAATTCATTACTAAGATTTCACTCAACTATATGAAACATATTTTCTTCCTTACTTTTTGCATTTTATACTCATCCTGTGACAATCGTAAAACGGATGTCAATTACCGGGGTAATGGGGTGCTGGTTTCGGCAAGTGAACTTGCTGAAATCAAAAAGCTTGCTGAAGAAGGCAAAGAGCCTCACCAAACCAATGTTCGTCTGCTTATACAGTATATCGACAGCATGATGGAGGTTTCTTCATCATGGGAGAAGTTGGATGGTGAAGTGTTGGTCGAGGGTCGTTCATCCAGCGATCCCATTCAGATCAGTTCTACCGGTGGGAAGGTGGTGTATGGTGCTGCTTTGGCCTGGCACCTGACCGGAGAAGAGAAATATGCCGCCAAATCGAAGGCACTTATCCTTGATCTTGGAGACACCTACAGTTATCGGAATGCTGAAAAAGAATACTTTCACTGGGGAGCACAGGGCATCCTGAATCTGGCCCGGGGAGGAACTCCCTACCTCTATGCTGCTGACCTCCTTGAAGGCTGGGAGGGCTGGACAGCCGATGATAAATTGAGTTATCAGGTTTGGCTAAAAGAGGTGATGTATCCCAAAGTATCCTGGGCCAGCAGGTTCAGGAAAAATAACTGGGGTGTAGCCGGATCTTTTTCGGCTTCCCTGATCAGCTGGTACCTGATGGATCACCCGGACTGGATACTGGAGGAAATCGGGCCCTATCCGTCCAGACTATCGCCAACTGAGGCTTTTGATGCTCATAATGAGTTTCAGCTGGGCAGAATGAAAACAACCAAAGACTGGGAGATGGACGCTAAAGTGCATATTTGGGGCATTTTGCCCAATGGAGCAATTCCTGATGAAATCCGGAGAGGTGACGATCCGGTAGATGGGGATCATCTGCCTTCAATGAGCAGCGGTACAAGATATTCGATGACTCACATCGAACACCTAACCGCTCATGCTGAGTTTCTTAGACGACAGGGAAATACCTCTATCTACGATCATGAAGAGCCGGACGGCTCCGGATCACTGTTGCAGGCTTACCGGTTTATCATTGACAATCCCATCCAGTCACATTGCTTTACGTTGGATCGCAGAAATGCTTTGTACATAGCCTATGACTATTACAAGCACCCGGCATTACTCAAATCGCTTCAGGAATGCGGTCCGGCCAGCATCATGGGCCAACGAATGGCTTTGTACGCAAGATTGACCCATCCATTGGAAATCCCCTGAAAAAACCCTAACCCATGGTCTGTGACCTTCGGCCTCCGACTTGTTAACCGAAGTCTCTACGAAGCAGAGCGCAGTAGATGGCGTAGGTTAAAGCCTTCTTCGATCCACGACGAGTCACCCGACTGGTCACCCGAAACTTTAGTGAAGGATGAAGATTTATCGAAGGGTGAAGCTACCGGGAAAGTGGATAGCGTAGGACGGCCCACAGACTATTCCTATTGAATCAAAATCCACCCCCGAGTCTGTCCCCGACAGACCTTCCGCATGACAATCTCTATGGCCTGTCAGGGGACAGGCCTTGGTAATCGGTTGTCAACATTATTGATCAGTCGCCTGGCTGCGCCAGGCTGTGCCGAGTGACATTTTCGTATCATTATCATCAGGAAAAAACAGGAATCAAAATCTGAAAATTTCTGTTAATTTTATGTCATGGAAACTTCAAACTATAGGATCCTGTTGAGGGAGGAACCTGAAGGGGGATTTACGGTGTTCGTTCCAGGCCTGGAAGGTTGTATCACCTACGGTAAGAACCTGAAAGAAGCAAAAGAAAATGCGAAAGAGGCGATTGAACTTTATATTGAATCCTTAAAAGAAGATAACCTTCCCATTCCAAAAGACGAAAACCTGCTTGAGTTTAGTCTTGAAGTTTCCTCATAAGCTCACACTACTTTAACCCTGCCTGTTTCAATATCGAATTAAATGTGCCCAAAGGAAAGTCCTTCTTGGGATGAAGTACTACCGCTCTTTTGCCGGCTTCATTTTTGTTTAAAATATGTGACTTTGTGATTTACATTAAACAAAAAAAAGTGAATAAATTGTTACTTTGTATAAATGGGAACAGAAATGTCAGATATAAAAGTAGAGTTACATCAAATGATTGACCGCATTGGAGATGATAAGGTTTTAAAAGCTGTTCACACCTTGTTGTCAAACCAGTTGGTTACTTATTCTACTCATGGTGATCCTATAAATCAGATTACTTTCGAAAAAATGATAAATGAGGGAGAAGACGACATCAAGAAGGGTAGGGTTTTTACCCATGAGGAAGTAAAAGCACATTTTAAACGGAAAATGAATGGCTGATCATAAGGTGATTTGGTCCGCCAGATCGCTCAGAGATCTAGATAAAGCTCATGAATTATTAGCAGAACACTCTTTGGAAGCCGCTAACCAAGCGGTTGATAACATACTCGAAAGAAGCACACAATTAGAACAATTTCCAGAATCAGGTCCAGTGGAACCAAGCCTGGCGCATCGAAAGAAGGAACATCGCTATTTGGTAAGCGGATATCACAAAATTATTTATCGTATCGAAAGGCAAAAGATACTCATCATTCGGGTTTTTGATACAAGGCAATATCCCAAAAAATTGAAATAAAAATGCCCCGCTTACTTATTTACCCAATTAAAAATTTACCCTGTTTTTTCTTGATTTGAATAACTATTCTTCCAGCCAGGTAAAATATTGCAGTAAATAGTGGCAAATGAAGATAATGTTCCGAAACGCCAAAAATCCATAGACCAAAATCAAAAAAAAATCCTGGTATTCTAAACAACATAGGCCACCCACCTCTCCAAGAGCCATGATATATTGACAGAAATGAGATAACTGGATTATAGTAATTTATTTTGGCTTCGTGTAAGCTCTTTCCATTTCCGTTATAATGATTCAATAAATAATCTATGTAGAAACCGAGATTTTTTTATGTCGCACCACTCTGTTACCCTCCATAGCCTCTAAAATTCTATAGAGTTGAACGACACTTTTATACCCAATTTTCGTTAGCTCTCCTTCATTAAATTTTTCCTCTAATTCTTTTAATTTTTCTTTCATACACCTTCAATTAAATTGGAAGTAATTTAAGATCATTATAATTAGATCACAGTGCTTGGCTGTCCCGACAGACCTTCCGGGGTTCAAACCAGAGCTTCAAAGCTCACCATCACCACATGCGTAAATATATGCGCGATCATGGCACTTTCCAGTCCCTTTTTCCAGTATAGCCATCCAAATATGATCCCACCAAGGGAGTTACCAATTAGAATGTAAGACAACAAGGTTGTTGACGGATCCCCCAGGGCCTGAAATGCTGCCGGGAAATGACCAAGGGCAAAAATGAATGCTGATAACAGGATGCCCATCCAGTACACCCAATCTCTTTTCTTAAAAATCAGGGACATCAGCCAGATCAGGAAAGTCATCACACCAAACCTGATCAGGATCTCTTCGGTGATCCCTCCATACAGAAACCTGCCGGCCAAAGAGATCTTAATAGCACCGGACAATTCCATAAATTCCGAAGGAATGACCGAAGAAAAATACCAGATAACCAGGCTGATCAGGAGACCTGATATGACTCCTCCAATAACGCCAGGAAAAATAGTATCCCTGAAACTGATTTCTTCAGTTCTAATCCCCGCTAATTTCTCTAAAAACGGGACCGAAAGATTGATTTTTTGATACAGCAAAGTGCCTGTTACAACAGCAATCACCACTAGAATGGCGGGATTGATCAGCATCAGCAGCTTGATTTGCTGATCAGAAAAGCTTTGTCTCAATATGGCCTCTGCTTCAGGGGGGATCGTAAAGTCCATGGTTAGCATGGATGCTACGCCCATTAAGCCAAGAATGAGCAATATCAACCCGAGTTTAAGTTTATTGTAATTCATCCCATAAGCAGTTATAAACGAGGTATTTTAGCTCTTTTCAGCTTCAAACGTAAGCATACTCATTTGATCGAGATCAAAGGATTCATTGGCCAGATCCCTCAGTTTTGATGCATCTACCCGGTCGATCTGTTCAAAGAGGTCGTTCAGGTCTGGTATCTTATTCAGGTCCAGCATGCTTTTAGCCATCATGAGCATCACGGCGTTGTTGTTTTCCTCCGACATGGCCAGCTGTCCTTTGAGCTGCTGCTTGGCCTGATGGAGCTGCAGCTGGCCTAAAGGTTTTTTCTTGAGCAATTCAAGCTCTCTTCGGATGATCTTCAGGCTTTTTCCCAGGTTCTTAGGATCAGTGGCAAAATAGATGCCGAACATACCGGTCTCAAGATAGGGTGCATAATTGGCGTCAATGCCATAAACAAACCCATGTTTTTCACGGAGCGAAAGGTTCAACCGTGAGTTCATTCCCGGACCTCCGAGGATATTTACCAGCATGAAAAAAGGGATCCTGTTTGGGTCTTTTATACTATAACTGGTCGATCCCATGGCCACATGTGTCTGTGAGATCGGTTTGCCGATCGTTTTTGCCTGCGGTTGGTATTCCTCAAAGTAATTTCGTTTGGGCGTATGATTCTTATAAGGCTGGGGCGAAACATACTTTTCTACCATGCGGATCAGCTTCTTCGGGGAATAATTTCCCACACTTGAAACGATGATCCTTTCCGTATTCAGATTCCTTTGCAGAAAATTGACAAAATGCGGTTTATGAAAGCTTCCTACGGTTTCTTCGGTACCCAGTATGTTTTTACCCAGCGCATGATCCTTAAAGATCACTTCGTCAAAATCATCCTGAATGGCATCGTCCGGAGTATCACGATACATCGCCATCTCTTCCAGAATGACCATGCGCTCTTTTTCGATTTGACTCTCGGGAAATGTAGCATTGAAGGTAATGTCAGCGAGTAGCTCAACCGCTTTATCCAAATGGTTATCGAGGATGGAAGCATGGAAGCAGATTTTCTCTTTCGTCGTATAGGCGTTAAGCTCTCCGCCGAGAGACTCGAGACGGTTCAGAATGTGGAATGCTTTCCTTTTTGTGGTACCCTTGAAGGCCATGTGTTCCCAGAAATGGGCAAGCCCCTGTTCCTCCGGAAGCTCATCACGGCTGCCGATATCCAGCATGATGCCCACATGAGCAATTTTGGTATTGGACATCTGCCTGTGGATCACCCGGATCCCATTCTCCAGCTCGATCAGCTCGTACTCCTTCATAAGGCCTGCAAATTTACCTAATTTTATGCCGGATGCATCAATTTAATAAGATTCTCATCATCCAGACTGCATTTATCGGGGATGTCATTCTGGCCACGTCGGTTGTTGAAAAACTTCATCAGTGTTTTCCCCAGAGTAAGCTGGACTTCCTTCTCCGAAAGGGCAACGAACGCTTGCTGGCGGGTCATCCCCATATTCGGGAGGTATTGATATGGGACAAGCGGTCAAAAAAGCTGGCCAATCTCCATTCAATGGTTCGGAAAGTCAGGAAAAACAAATATGATCTGGTCATCAATCTTCAGCGTTTTTTATCTTCAGGAATCCTTGCGGGCTTTTCCGGAGCAAGCAAAATTGTAGGCTTCAGCAAAAATCCCTTGAGTTTTCTTTTCAGTGAAACCGTGGCTCATAAAATCGGGGATGGTACCCATGAAATAGAGAGAAATCAGCAGTTGATCGCCAGTTTTACAGACAACAAACCAGTAAGGCCCAGGTTACATCTGAGCGACCACGTGCTGGAAAGCGTTTCAGCATATAAAAAAGGACCGTACATCACCATTGCCCCGACCTCTGTGTGGTTTACCAAACAATTTCCTGCTGAAAAGTGGATTGAATTCATCAATAAGACTTCTTTCGGCGGAAAGATCTACCTGATGGGGGGTCCGGATGATCATGAGGCCTGCGAGCGCATAAAAAACGACACTAAAAATGAGCTGGTGGTCAATCTGTGCGGAAAGCTGGATCTAATGGGTTCTGCTGCTTTGATGAAAGATGCCAAAATGAATTTTGTGAATGATTCGGCACCTCAGCACCTGGCTTCGGCGGTCAATGCGCCTACCTGTTCAGTCTTTTGTTCTACCATACCGGATTTTGGATTTGGCCCGCTTTCCGACCGTCATACGATCATTGAGACAAACGTAGTACTCAGTTGCAGGCCCTGCGGTTTGCATGGTTACAGATCGTGCCCCGAGGGCCATTTTAAATGTGCCCTGACCATTGAAACTTCTGCGCTCGAATCCGTGTTATAATTAAATAAAAATAAGAAAAGTGATAATTTTTCGTTAATCTTGCAAAGTGAGAGGCGAGATGCGCATCCTTCCTTTAAGAACCTTTCGGTATCCGATTGAATATGTCTCTAGTCACCTCATCATTTTTGTAATACAAGCAATTATATGAACATTTTTGTAACGAAGTTAAATTATGGTACTTCAGAAGTATCATTGAGAGAACTATTTGAAAATTATGGCGAGGTGTCCTCGGCCAAGATCATTATGGACCGTGAAACCGGTCGATCCAAAGGTTACGGTTTCGTAGAAATCGATGACGACTCAGCAGCACAACAAGCGATTGACGAATTGAATGAAACCGAGTTTGAAGGAAATACAATCATTGTAAAAGAGGCCCGGCCCAGAGAAAACTCTGGTGGCAACCGGGGTGGATATAATAAAAACAGAAACTTTAATCGTTATTAATTATGGCAAGACCTGCAACGGCCCCCATCAAGCTAAAAGATGGGTTTTATATTGAATTAAGAAACCAGGGTGGATTAAAAGGGATAAAACTTCGAAGGGAGTCTATTGAACAGGTATTAGTAGCAATCAAAAAGTACAGTAAAACCTACGACGTTCACTATCTTGGTGAGTTTAAGAAGGGTAAGGTAATCAACGACAAATTACCCAAAGAATCAAAATAAACTGAATTTAGTTGGTACAGGAACCAAAACCTGAAAGGAAAATCAATGTATCCTTTCTCGTTTTGGTTCTTTTTTTGCCCTTTCGACTGGGAAAAGAGCTGATCGGACCGGCTCATTAGCTTTTTCTTTATCCGGATTTCCTCCATGAGTATGGCGAAAACCAAGGTCATTGGCCTGGTGAGACCGCTGTTGTATTTATGGATCTGTCATTGATCTCCGGTCGTTCTTTCAAAAGCAAAAACTGAAAGAAATATTAATTTTAAGCACAACATCCGTACAAATCGGAGATTTTAAATCTTTTGCAACCCATGAGGTATCACGCGATAAATAACAGGCTTTTTGTTGAAAATAGAAAAAGGCTTATCAGGGAGCTTAAATCCAATTCCATTGTTGTCCTTCATTCGAATGACATCTATCCTACCAATGCGGATGGCACCATGCCATTTAAGCAAAATTCGGAGCTGTTTTATCTGACTGGCGTTGATCAGGAAGAGACCATTCTGATCATTGCGCCGGACTTCCCGGATCAAAAGATGAGGGAAATCCTCTTTCTGAGAGAGACCAATGATGTCATTGCTACCTGGGAAGGTCATAAGCTGACAGAGGAGGAGGGTACCAAAACATCCGGCATTCAAAACATCAGGTGGACCAAGGAATTTGAACAGGTATTGCATACACTGCTGGCAGAGTGTGAACATATCTATCTACCTGCCAATGAACACATCAGGAGCACCTCCAAAGTGGAGACAGCCAATGACCGGTTTATCGCCTGGTGTAAAAGCAACTATCCATTGCACAATTACGAAAGGCTGTCTCCGATCCTCTACCGGAAAAGAATGGTGAAGTCAGATGCGGAAATAAAACTGATAGAGCATGCCTGCCAGATCACAGAAAAGGGCTTTAGAAGAATATTGGATGTGGTAAAACCGGGCGTTTGGGAATATGAAATAGAAGCTGAATACGCTCACGAATTTCTCTCAAACAGATCCAGAGGTTTTGCCTACACACCTATCATTGCCGGAGGAAAGAATAGTTGTGTGCTGCACTACATAGAAAACAACCAGCAACTAAAAGATGGAGACCTGCTGCTCATGGACGTAGGAGCTGAGTATGCCAATTATAACTCTGACATGACAAGGACGATTCCTGTGAATGGAAAATTCACTCCCAGGCAAAAGCAGGTTTATGAGGCGGTATTAAGGGTGAAAAATCAGGCTACTGCACTTCTTTCGCCAGGAAATAGCATACCCAAATACCATAAGGAAATAGGGGAGATCATGACCGGGGAGCTGATCGATCTCGGATTGCTGGATAAAACGGATGTCAAACAGCAGGAAAAGGGTCACCCGGCCTATAAAAAATATTTTATGCATGGTACCTCACATCATCTGGGTTTGGACGTACATGATGTGGGTTCCATCTACCGGGAGTTTGAAGTTGGAATGGTCTTTACCGTGGAGCCGGGAATTTACATCCCTCAGGAAAACATTGGCATCCGGATAGAAGATGACATTCTCCTCACCAGAGACGGAACGCGGAATCTGATGAGAAACATTCCGATACACCCGGAGGAGATCGAAGACCTGATGAACAGGAAGTAATATTAATGCCCAAACCAACCAGTCGAAAAAGTTATTTGGTTAATTTTGAACAAAACATTTAAGGATGAACTTGGAATACAATACACAGCGGGAGCAACTGACATTGAGGGAGTATGGCAGAAATGTGCAAAACCTCGTCAAATTCATCAGGGAGAACCCTGACAAGGAGAAGAGGAACAGACACGCCGCGCTGTTGGTTGATCTGATGAAAATGATCAATCCTGAATTAAATAAAGATGCTTCTGAGTACAACCAGAAGGTTTGGGATGACCTGTTCATTATCTCAAATTTTGACCTTGATGTGGAAAGCCCGTTTCCAATCCCCGAGGCCACGATCCTTGACCGGAAACCGGACAGAATGCATTACCAGTCCAATGAGATCAAATACAGGCATTATGGCAGGAGTGTGGAGATCCTCATCGAGAACGCATCAAAGCTGGAAGACCCTAAAGAGCGGGAGGGCGCAGTGATCACCATCGGAAGGCTGATGAAGTCTTTTTACCTGACATGGAATAAAGACAGCATAGAAGACGAACAGATACTGAAAACAATCCGTCAGCTCTCCAACGATAAACTGGATATTGATATCAATAAAGTTAAAGAGTTTAACCTTTTTGATTCTGAAAGAAAAGAAAAATCCGGTGATGGTGGAAGGAGCGGTCATCACCAGAACAGAGGAAGAAAAGGAGGTAAAAGAAACTTCAGTAACAAACGTCGTAGAAGCAACAACTAAGAATGGCTTCTTTTCGAGTGACAGGTGGTCAACACCTGAAAGGTGAAATCATTCCTCAGGGCGCCAAGAATGAAGCGCTCCAGATCATATCTGCGACACTACTCACTTCCGATCCCGTAACCATTCACAAGATCCCGAATATCAGGGATGTAATGAAGCTGATCGATCTGCTCGGAGATCTAGGGGTGGCGGTATCTAAGTTAGGAGAGGAGAGCTATTCGTTCAGGGCCGACAATGTCAAACTTGAATACCTGGATTCGGAAGATTTTAAGGAGAAAGCTTCGTCGCTTAGAGGCTCCATCATGATCCTTGGCCCGCTGCTGGCACGATTTGGCACAGCCAAGATGCCAAAGCCGGGAGGAGACAAGATCGGAAGAAGAAGAACTGACACACATTTTACCGGATTTAAGAAGTTAGGAGCCACCTTCGATTTTGATCCCAAAACCAGCTTTTTTAAGGTGGACGGTCGTCACCTGAAAGGTACTTACATGCACCTCGATGAAGCTTCGGTCACAGGTACCGCTAACATCATCATGGCTGCAGTACTTGCGGAGGGAAAGACTACCATCTACAATGCCGCTTGTGAACCTTATATCCAGCAACTGTGTAAAATGCTGGTCCGTATGGGTGCAAAAATCGAAGGAATAGGAAGTAACCTGCTGCACATAGAGGGTGTAAAAGATCTGAAAGGCACGGAACATACGATGCTGCCTGACATGATAGAGGTGGGCAGCTTCATCGGTATGGCCGCTATGACGCAATCCGATATTGTGATCAAAAATGCCAGGGTCGATATGCTGGGGATCATTCCCGATACTTTCAGGAGGCTGGGCATTGATCTCAACATTGAAAATGACGACATTCACGTTCCGGCTCAGGAACATTATGAGATTGAAAGCTTCATCGATGGCTCTATTCTTACGATTTCGGACGCCATTTGGCCTGGGTTCACCCCAGACTTGCTCAGCGTGGCACTGGTCACAGCTACGCAAGCCAAAGGAACTGTACTGATCCATCAGAAAATGTTCGAAAGCAGGCTCTTTTTTGTCGATAAACTCATCGATATGGGTGCCCAGATCATATTGTGTGATCCCCACAGGGCAACAGTTATTGGTCTGGACCGCGCTTTTCAGCTAAGAGGGATCAACATGACCTCTCCCGATATCAGGGCCGGCGTTTCTCTTCTTATTGCCGCTCTTTCAGCAGAAGGAGTCAGCACCATCCACAATGTTGACCAGATTGACCGGGGATACCAGTACATTGATACTCGCCTGAATGCCCTGGGTGCAAAGATTGAGCGAATCGATCCTTAGACCAGTCATTTTTCAGAAACAAAGTACTCAACTTAAGTAATGTGAAGGGAATGGCCGCGAATCGTCTTCAATGAATCGAAGCTATTCAGTGAGATTTTTTTTGATATTTATTCGCGAATCAGTGGCTTACAAGTGGTCAGTATCTATTGCAGTGATATACTGATAAAAAAATAGCGCCGCGGGAAATTTTTCCCGCGGCGCACCAACCAGCTATGAGCAGTTTCAATCGAAACTGTAGTCTTGAATATTTTTATATGAAGATCATTCCAAGTGAGAAAATGGCCACCACTACTAAAATGATGTTTAAGATCATGATTATTCGTTGTCTTTCTGCGTCAGCCATTATTTAATTATTTTAATATTAAATATGAATTATCTTATGAACTGTAATTATACAAAGCCCGTGCCAAAAAAGCGATTTTCCAGATTCAATCGAAAAATAGATAGTAAAAATTTGAGATAATGTTGCTGATATGCAATTATCAAGCTCATTTTGGGGATATTTCTTTGACCGGTTGAAAAAAGTAAAAAGCAGAATTCAGACATCCTATTGATCCATTGTGTATCATTGATAAATAATTGCCGCAAATAAGCCAATTCCGGTGAGAATCAAAAGATAAAATTTCGTTCAGGGCGAATTTATTTTGAAAATCCCTAAATTCATTGGACATTAACTTAATTCCAATGCATCGTTACCCACACTTATATATCATTTTGCTAATTCTTACCGGATGCGGGCAGCCAGCAGATCAGGTCCTTCAGTCCGGAGATCCTGCACTTCTGCAGATCCGTGAGGAGATGGAATCATTGCTGAAAAATAAAATGTTTGAAGCCTGGTACCCGCGGGCCATTGACTCTGTTGACGGCGGGTTCCTTAGTATGCTTGATGAAAACTGGGAACCCTTCGGAGACCAGTCAAAATTTATTGTAACTCAGGCAAGGCATCTCTGGACCCTGGCAAAGGGAATGGAGCTCTATCCGGATCATCCTGATTACCCCCGATGGGCGCAACAGGGCTTCCAATTCCTTAAAGATCAAATGTGGGATCAGGAATATGGGGGATTTTACGAATTGCGACTGAAAAATGGTGCTCAGCCTGCTGGCGATGATCCGAATGCCAAAAGAGCTTACGGAAATGCCTTCGGTATCTATGCAGCAGCTGCTTATGCCAAAGCATCGAAAAGTCAGGAAGCATTGGATTTTAGTAAGGAGGCTTTCCGTTGGCTGAATGAGCATAGTTACGATAAGGTCCATGGTGGATATTTTCAGTTCCTTACGCGGGAAGGAGTTCCTTACCATCTTGGAAAGAATAAGGACGAATTGAGTTTTAATCATTATTTCAAAGATCAAAACTCCAGTATCCACATCATGGAAGCCTACAGTGAACTTTATCGTATCTGGCCCAACGATACCCTGGGTCAGCGGCTTGAAGAACTCATGCTCCTGATCCGCGACCATTTTACCAATCCGCAGGGTTACATGACCTTGTTTTACACCCTGGACTTGCAACCTGTTTCGTATAGAGATTCTGCAGTCATGCACTGGAATTACGATCATGTAAGTTTCGGTCATGACATTGAAACTGCCTATTTGATACTGGACGCATCGGATGCACTTGGAATTACCGATGTGCGTACGGATTCAGTCACCAGAAGGATGGTAGATCATTCCATTTCTCAAGGGCTGGATCAGCAGGTTGGTGGCCTCTATTACAAAGGGTACTACTTTCTGGGAGAGATGGCTATTGTGGATGATGTGAAATCATGGTGGGTGGAGGCGGAGGCTTTGAATTCTTTGCTGCTTTTTGATACCCTGTATCCTGGTCACAATTATCAGCGGGAATTTATCAAAATGTGGGATTATACGAAAAGATATCTGATCGACTGGGAGAGAGGTGGCTGGTATAATCGGGGGATAGATAATTATCCTGAGTCAATCTCAAGCAACAAAGGTGCCCACTGGAAAGGGCCCTATCACACGGTCAGGTCTGTCATGAATTGTATTGATATGCTCAGGAAGAGAGAGACTGATCAATAGTCGTCATCGTCACTGTCGTCCTTGCTTTCATCGGGGATGTAATCAGACATGTAGTCTACATCACCATACTTATCCTCATAATCATCTCTCACCTCATCTTTCAGATTGCCATCTTCATCAAAATCTTCATCCTGAGAAACGAGCTCTTTGGCTTCTTCAAGAGTCATGCGGATCAGGTAGTATTTTTCATCCGTTTCAAAAGGCAGGGCTGATACTCTTGCTCCTTCTTTGTTATAGTAGTGAATCAATGAATTATAAAACCCTGAAGGATAAGCAAGCTTTACTTGTTCCTGGATCACTTCATCCAACTTTTCAAAATCTTTGATAACTCTTGGCTTTGCGTCGGGCATTTTAGATTTTTTTTGAAAAGTATAATAAGGAGGTAGAAAAATCAAATCTTCAATGCCAAAAGAAAATTTATTTTTTTATTCAGGCAGGGCGGAGGTTGCGGCTATACTTTGTCAGTTTGTTGGATAAATGACCTTAAAGGCTTAATTTCAAATTCGAAAACAATCAATTTACATGGCTAAAGATACCAAAGGACAAGTTGAGGAGATCCTGGCTGAGTTAGGTAAAAAGATCGATCTTCTCATTGCAGAGACAAAAAATGCCAGCGGTGAAGTACGGGAAGACATTGAAGAAAGGATCAAAGAGCTAAAGAAAAGGAAGGCCAAGCTTGAATCAGATTTTAAATCCTATAAGGATAAAAATGATGATAAATGGCAGGAGATCAAGCAACATCTTATAGCTGCCATACACGAGCTCCGGCTTGCAGTGGAGACCGCATTTGCCGATAGCCAAAAAACCGGAAAGAAGAAATAATTATCAGATCAGTTCCAGCGCTTTCCGGATCAACCCGTCAATGATTTTGTTGGGGTCTTTGGCATATTTATTCTTGGCCCTGTTAGCTACAATGGCGTTTAGACTCACCATGTCGTGGCCGAGGATAGTGGCCAGCGCATAATATCCGGCAGTTTCCATCTCCAGGTTTGTGAGCCAAAAATCATCCAGGTGAAAGCGATTGAGTTTGTCAACAAGGTTTGGATACTTAATCGGAGCCCTGAGTTCGCGGGCCTGAGGAGCGTAAAACCCATGACAGGTTACCGTATTCCCGATGATTACATCATTTTTGAACAGGTCGATCAATTTTTGAGACCCTCTGAAACAATAAGGTGCATAAGGGAGGTCGAGGTCTTTCCGGACCAGATCACTCAATTTTGCTTCGAAAGCTCCCATGGAAAAATCGTAAAAATGTAATAAGGGGTCCAGCCCAATGGCATATTCACTCAGTACATGACTCCCCAGCCTGATGTCTTCCTGGATGCTGGCAGAGGTCCCGATCCTGATGATATTCAGCTTCTTCTTTCGGGCTTTAGGGACCCTTCGCTCAAGGTCAATATTTACCAGGGCATCCAGCTCAGTCATAAGGATCTCTACATTGTCTGTACCCATACCAGTGCTGATCACAGTGATCTTCTTTCCCTTATAGGTACCCACATGGGTTATGAACTCTCGCTTGTTCATTTCAAACTCCACCTGATCAAAATTGCTTGATATCCTGTGGACCCTGCCGGGGTCACCCACGGTAATGATCTTGTCTGATATGTGTTCGGGTTTCAGATTTAAGTGGTAAATACTCCCATCCGGATTGAGTATAAGGTCCGTTTCTGAATAGCTAGCTGGCATGGTCGGGCTTTAAACTAGCCCAATTTATGCATTTCTTCTCTTTAATCCCTTATAAGGATTATACCCATTCATGCTCTTCTGGTAATATCCTGTACCGTCATACGGGCGGACATCCGGATTTTTACTGCATTCTTCGGAGCAGCAACCATCATAAAGTCTTGCACCTTCTTCACTCATTGGTATGTGCATGTTGCAATGTGGGTTCGCACAATTCACCATGCGATCGGTGGGCGTTCCGGTGACATAACATTTTGAAATGATCCTGGGATTGATCTGGTTTACGTCTTTCACTATCCGGTTGTCGAACACATAACATTTTCCCTCAAAATCCTCTCCCTGCGCTTCAAGACCATATTTGATGATCCCGCCATGCAGCTGGTAGACATTTTCAAAGCCCTGATCCAAAAGATAGGCACTGGCCTTTTCACATTTAATACCGCCGGTACAGTAAGTGATGACCTTCTTATCCCGGTATTTTTCAAGCTCTTTGATCTTTTCGGGAAAGTCCCTGAAGTTTTCAATGTCCAGGGTGACCGCATGCTTGAATTTTCCAATATGATGTTCATAATTTGAACGAACATCAAGCACCACTACATCTTCAGGGCTTTCTTTGAGAATTTTACGGAATTCCTCTGGTTCCACATACTTGCCGGTTTTCTTTCTGGGGTCCAGCCGGATCGTTGAATGTACGATCTCGGGCTTTGTCCGGACATGAAGCTTGGTGAAGGTATGATCATCCACGTAATCCACTTTAAACTCAATGTCCGCAAAGAGAGGATCTGATTTGACGGATTCCATGTATTTTTCGCAATCTTCCACCAGGCCAGAGACAGTCCCGTTGATGCCTTCAGCCGCAATGATGATCCGCCCTTTGAGATTGAGCGAAAGACACAGCAGATGATGTGCTTCCCTAAATGCCTCCGGATCTTTTATTGATGTATAGCAATAGTAGAGGAGTACGCTGTATTTGTATTTCATAACCAAAGTCCCGTTTCATGCGGGATGTTATCAATCCAACGATCTTAAAAATGAAAGTGCAAAATTGAGATGAAATCTCTTACTTTTCAATTTTTACTGCAGGATTTCCGAAAACTGTCTCACCTTCTTTCACATCGCTCACCACCACAGAGCCAGCTCCGACCCGTGCCTTCTTGCCAATTCTCACTCCGGCCACCACCAGTGCACCGGATCCGATAAAGGCTTCCTTTTCAATGGTAACGTCTGAGTTGATCACCGTACCAGCACCTATCTGCACATAATCTTCAATGGTAACATTGTGCTCGATCACTGCTGCCGTATTCAGGATGCAGTGCTGTCCTACTTTTGTACCGGCTCCAAATACCACCCTGGCATTGATAAAATTGCCATGCCCCATCGATGCGGATTCACTGAGCTGTGCAAGTTTGTGTACGGCATTCATGGGCATGGTCTTCCTTTTTTCCATCAGAAGCTTCACCTGCTTTTTACGTAAAGCATTTTCATCGGTGGCTACGAAGGCTTCACATTTCTGACCAATCAGTTTCAGGTATCCATGATCATCCGTTTTTCCTAAAACTGGGACCGTATCGATCTCTGTTTGATGGGTTTTTACGTCGTCGTCCAGAAACCCATAGACTTCAATTCCATTGCTGCGAAAGATCTCGAGGGCCGCTCTCGCAATACCTTTTGCTCCGAAAATGATTACAGCTTTCTCCATAGTTTTTAAGTAAGTCTGCAAAGGTAGGGATTAAACCGACTTTCTCAGGCCCCCGAACCGGAATGGGAAAAACAGGAGGAACATCCAGAGGAAAGGCAAAAACGAGGCCTTATAACGCATCATTGTTCCAAAGTTAGGAGCCACCAGTGGTATGGCGATGGCCATTGAGACAATGAATACGAATGCTATCATGTTAACCGGTGTGAGACAGACGGGGAAGCTTCTTTTTTTGATGATGAAAAAGACACTCCATAGAAAAAGTACAATCAAAAGGCAATTTTCAATCCAATACAACGCGGAGGTAAATGATCCCTGCCCCGGCAAAGGGCCAAATAGCCCATATAAAAAAGACTTTGGAGCGTTTAAAATTACGCTCCCCCACTCAGGAGAAAGATCAAAAGAAAGTGTGTGACCGGGTGCTGACGCATCGATGATGGAGGTATAATTCTGGTAAATACTTTGGGGTAGATGGTTGAATTGCAGGTTATAATCCACGTAGCTTACCGAAACGATCAAAAGGAGTGTCAGAACTGAAATCAGTACATATCTGATTGCGCTATTCCTTATGAATGCTTTCAGGATATGCCATGCCACGATGAAACCAATGGCTAGCATCATCGCGGCGCCAAGGTAAAACCTAAGTTTGATCAAAATAATCAATGTGAATGCATACCCCAGGTGTTCAGCAAGCGAAATAGATTTCCGGTGATAAAATCTGATCAGGAAAGTGCATAGATAGAAGAATCCCGCATTGGCCAGGGAGTCTTTTAGTATTCCCGAAGACCAGAAAATGACAGAAGGGATCACCAGAAAACCCATCAATGCCATCCACTTAATCTGATGATAGGTATTGCTGATGGTCCTTACCAGACCCCACGTACCGAAAAAACTGATCAAAGAGAGATATATGGAGGCCAGCCAGTAATTATTCCCGGTCAGGATCATGAAAAAGCTGAGTATCCTGGCAAAAAAATCTGTTCTGTACTCGCCTTTATATGCTGGAAAGGCGCTGGTAAAAAGTCTTTGAATGTATTCAGGAATTGATTTTTGTGCCGTTGAAGCGATCTTGATGGCTTCTTCATAATACATGATGGTATCTCCTGATCCCAGATAAATGATATACACCAATCCCATCAGGAGGCCTCCGGAGATTTTCAGGCCTAGAGCTATCCAATACCATGGTTGACTGAAGGGTCGGGTATATCCCGAACCCCACCAGGCCAGCAGACCCAGAATAAGAATATTTGCTGCAATGATCATTTACCTGCTATGCAATATAGCAAGGCCAATGTTACAGTTGAGGCATCTTTTTCGGATACAATAGTACTTGTATCGTTGGATCAGGGCCTGGCTGTCTGCTGCATGAGAGGGGTCCATCCCCACTTCCTGCCACTCCCTGGTGATCTTGTTTTTCTCGGGGGCAAGGTCATTCAGAAAATCAACAGCTCTTTCCATGAATCCAAGGTCATCAATGTATTTGCTGTAAGCCGCCAGGAGAGGTGCAACCGTGTTGATGATGAGGGTATCAATCGAAGATCTACCCAGATTATTGATCCTGTTCTCCATAGGCAGGCCAAAGTCATAGTGTGTCTTCCAGTATTCAGGTAATCGAATTTCAAAGATCCTGAAGATATTCTCAACTTTTTGCATTTCGAGGATGGATGAAAAAAGCTTTTTTTCCCTGATATATAAGGTAACGAATTCTGCCATCCTTACCGTTGGGAAATTGGCAGGCCTCAATCTGGAGAATTTCCAGTGGTGACGTTGGAGCTGAGGTTCTAACCTGTGTTTGTTTTTGATGTGAAGAAACTGTTCCTTAAGATCCTCTGCGTAATCATCTTTTGGGTCATCTAAAAAGCCCGCCATTCCAAAAGCCAGCGCAAAACATTTTTCGGGTTGATTGGCGTATCTGTGCAGCAGTGAATAGTCAAAACTTTTTGACCAGGTCTCAAAGGCCTGGTTATTGACAGAAAAACCAAAATTGGAAGCGAGTGCCTGAAAGGTAACTTTTTCCCAGTCTCCCTGATGTGCCTTCACCGGGGCCAGCAGCCGGTCAGCTTTTTCCGAAAGCCTTTCGACCAGAGCCTGATCCAGCATGTTGGTTTTGGTCAGAGGATCGATCTTATGCAAAAAAGAGGCACACTTGATGGTCACGGGTTGATTGATATACCGTCGGTAATCCGCCTCAAGTGAGCCATGCTGGTAATCAGAAATTTGAAAAGTGGGAAGTAGGGTGCTATCCTGCAGGTAAATATCTTTATCCGCTACCCAGACCACATGCAGGATTACCCCGTCGTATTTTTTGTCTTTCTGATGCTGGTGCAGCAACCAGTCGGAAGCTTTATGATGGATCTCGACTGCTCCCATCCAATCGATGCCGTCTATCCTGATACGGGCTTCCAGAAAATCAGGCCCGGAATCGTGATTTTCATGACCGGGATGAAATACCTGCAAGGCTGAGCCATTTGTCAGCCGAAAGGGCCTGCCTTCAAATTTTTGAAATTTCCAGAGATAATGTAGAAAAAATTCATCCATGTCAGATAGCTCAAAGAGCCATCTAATCTAGCAAATAACGTCATAAAATTTTAGCAAGCTGTTTCTCCATTTGTTGTTGCAGTTGATGGGCTTCCTTTCCGGCAGCTTTGTGGAAATCATGCTTATCGGAAGCGTAGATGATGCCACGTGAGGAGTTGACCAGTAAACCGCATTGTTTATTCATACCAAACTGGCAAACCTGACCGAGGTCACCACCCTGGGCGCCAACACCCGGGATCAGCAGGAAATGTTCCGGAACGATCGTCCGGACGGTGATGAGCGACTCTACCCTTGTGGCCCCCACGACGTACATCATGTTTTCCGGGCTTCCCCATCGGGCACTTCTTTTCAATACGACTTCATAGAGTTTTTCACCTTCCTGCTCCACCATAAGGTCCTGAAAATCAAAATGTCCGGGATTGGAAGTGGCGGCAAGAACGATCGCCCATTTGCCCTCATGCCGGAGAAAGGGAGTGACCGAGTCTTCACCCATGTATGGAGAAACAGTGACAGCATCCACCTTCATTTCTTCAAAAAAAGCCTTTGCATAAAGATTGGAAGTATTTCCTATGTCGGCTCTTTTGGCATCAGCAATGGTAAAACAGTCGTTAGGTATGTAGTCAATGGTCTTTTGAAGAGATTCCCATCCTTTTACTCCCAGCGCTTCATAAAAGGCAAGATTCGGTTTGTAGGCGACTGCATATTCCCGGGTAGCATCTATGATCTGTCTGTTGAATTCAAAGATTGGGTCATCGCTCTTAAGCAGATGACCGGGAATCTTTTTTAAATCCGTATCCAGACCCACACATAGGAATGATTTCTTTTTCTTGATTTGGCCGAATAGATCCTGACAGTTCATTGGATTGGAATTGAACCGCCAAGTTAATCATTTCACGATTTTGATCGGCTCTTATCTGAAGTCTATGACCTCCACGTTGGGATTTTTACTCAGGTTGAAGGTAAACCTGCTGTTGGGAACGTTATTGAGTCTTTCAAATTTTTCAATGGTATACACATACTGGTTGCCCTTTCGCTCAAACACCGTAAACTTTTGCAGTTCATCCTGACTGTTGATGATCATCCGGATCTTGTAGTAGCTTTTATCCCTGCTTTCGGGATCGAGGTCAATGATCCTTGCGCCATCTTCTGTAAAACCCATCAGCACATATTTGAATCCCTCCTGGTAAATATCAAAAATATTGTTGAGTGAAATTTCCTGTTCGTTGGGATCATAAGGAGTGATCGTGACCTCCTTGATATCCTTGTTATAATTCCACATGTCTTCTCCGTTGTTAAAGACTTCCTGATCCGCAATTTTCAGGTAATACATGTTGTCCTTCACGATGATCTCCCCTTTGAGCTTTTCACTTAATCCTACACTCTCATTGATCATCTCCTGAGTAAATTCTGCGGAGAAGGCCTCCATCGATTTGTATTTTGCGCTCATGGCATTTAAAATGTCGAGCGCTTCAGGATCATATTGACCGAAGACATTGAAGTTGATCATTACGGCTACAGCAAATAACACAATGTGTTTCATTTCTATTCAGTTTAATATTTGTTGTCTATCTCTGACAATAATTGTTCCAAAGAGTATTCGTCCTTGATCAAAACTTCCCTGGCCTTACTTCCCTCGAAGGGTCCGACAATGCCTGCAGCTTCCAGTTGATCGATCAGTCTTCCGGCTCTATTGTAACCCAATTTAAGCTTTCTTTGGATAAGAGACGTACTTCCCTGCTGATGAAGGACAATTAATTTTGCGGCATCATCAAAAAGTGAGTCCCTGTCAGCGAGGTCGACTGCTCCGACTTCGCCATCGTCGTCACCCACATACTCCGGTAATAAATAAGCAGTTTCATACCCTTTTTGTTCACCGACAAACTCACAAACCCTATCCACCTCAGGTGTATCCACAAATGCACACTGGAGCCTGATGATCTCGGATCCCATCGAAAGCAACATATCACCCATACCGATCAGCTGGTCTGCGCCACCGGCATCAAGGATGGTCCTTGAGTCAACTTTCGAAGTAACTCTAAAAGAAAGCCTTGCCGGGAAGTTTGCTTTGATGATACCCGTGATCACGTTGACCGACGGCCGCTGAGTAGCCACGATCAGGTGTATGCCAATGGCACGTGCCAGCTGAGCCAGCCGGGCGATGGGGGTCTCGATTTCCTTTCCAGCTGTCATCATCAGGTCCGCCAGCTCGTCAATGATCAATACGATGTACGGAAGGTACCGGTGACCTTTCTGAGGGTTTAGTCTCCTTGAAACAAATTTCCTGTTGTATTCCTTTAAATTTCTGCAGCCGGCTTCCTTCAGCAGGTTATACCTGGTGTCCATCTCAATGCAAAGGGAGTTGAGCGTATGGACCACTTTTTGCGTATCGGTAATGATGGCTTCGTCACTGTCGGGGAGCTTTGCCAGGAAGTGGTTTTCTATCTTATTAAATAAGGTCAGTTCCACCTTTTTGGGGTCCACCATCACGAATTTGAGCTGGGAGGGGTGCTTCTTATAGATCAATGAGGCAATGATCATGTTAAGACCAACGGACTTACCCTGACCGGTAGCTCCGGCCATCAGTAAGTGTGGCATTTTAGCCAGGTCAGTGACATAAACTTCATTGGAAATGGTCTTCCCAAGAACGATGGGCAGCTCCTTAT
The DNA here is from genome assembly GCA_965243485.1 of Cyclobacteriaceae bacterium. Classification (GTDB taxonomy): domain Bacteria; phylum Bacteroidota; class Bacteroidia; order Cytophagales; family Cyclobacteriaceae; genus UBA7330. The sequence continues at coordinate 2,739,208 of CBDEVP010000001.1, forward strand.
CGCTCTTCATAAACTTTTCCGTGGTGATCACTGATTTAATATCTACCATCTCCCTGTTTTTATTCGGCACCTCGATACCGATGGTACCCCGGCCGGGTATCGGAGCAATGATCCTGATACCTAGGGCTGCCAGACTGAGTGCAATATCGTCTTCCAGGTTTTTGATCTTGGAGATCTTAATGCCAGCATCAGGTACGATCTCATAAAGGGTCACAGTGGGGCCGATGGTCGCTTTGATACTGGAGATCCCAATCTTGAAATTCACCAGGGTCCGGACAATCTTATCTTTGTTTTGCTCCAGCTCATCCTTAGTTACCTGGACATCTTTTTTAGGATAGTCGATCAGCAGGTCCGGAGTTGGGTATTTATATCGTGGAAGATCGAGGGTGGGGTCATAATTTTCGTTAGCAATGGCCCTTGCCTCGTCAACTCTTTCCTCTACCTCCATGTCCAGCTCTTCCTCGGGCTCCTCTTTTTTGGGGGGCTCTACCGAAAGCTCTAATTCTTCTTTTTCTTCAGGCTTTTTATTGAGATCTTCATCGGTGATTTCCCATTCTTCGGTCAGGTCCTCTTTGGGATTACTTTCCTCCGCCTCCACTTCCTCCTTCACCTGGGTGAGCAGCGATTCGAGACTTGAGTTTTCAGATCCGGGCTTAAAGGAAAAGTTCTTCAGTTTTTCCCTGCTATTCTGAATGAAATTGTTGACAGATGCCAGTTGGGTGATGTTGAAGAAATACATGTTGAACACCACGAAAAGGAATATTAAAAAGAGGATGGTGCCCCAACCCATGAGGCTTTCGATAATGATGGCCATTTCAAATCCAACGCCTCCACTTAAAAATCCCAGCTCGGAGATGTCATCGGAATTGATCAGAATATAACCCAGGGTGATGCTCACCCACAATAAATAGAAGAGTGTAAATGAAAAGGATTTGACCAGGGACATAATCCTTGTCTTCCAGATGATGCGATGACCGACAAGAAAAAGAAATGGCGGAATAAGCAGGGACATGATCCCCCACCACCTGAAGATAAAATAATGTGCGGTAATGGCTCCTATGATGCCAAACCAGTTTTTCACCTGTGCACCGGATTCTTTGATATCCGTTTTCGACATGGCTTCCACCACGCTCTGGTCTGCCTTGCCTGCGGTGAGGTAGGAAATGAATGAGACCGCCAGGAAAACCGAGGCAAGCAACAGAAAAAGGCCGATTGCCAAATGAAATTTCCTGTCATTGAATAGCGAAATGCTGAAGCTGAATGAAGGAGTGTCTTTGGTTTTTTGCCTCTTGTAGGTGTTTTGTGCCATGCTGAAAATAAAACGACAAAAGTAATGGAGATTTTATCCCCCATCAAGATTTTTCAGGATCGCGCGGTTGATGTTTCGTACGACCTCCGGACCTTCATAAACCAGGCCCGTGTATATCTGGACGAGTGTTGCTCCTGCTTTGATTTTTTCCAGTGCTGTTTCCGGTGAATGGATCCCGCCTGCAGCGATGATGACCAGGTCATTATTTTTCTTTTTGAGGTAACGAATGATTTCTGTTGATCTTTCGAACAAAGGTTTGCCGCTGAGCCCTCCAGCACCGGTTTTTTCCAGTTTTCTATCCCCGGTCTTTAGTCCGGTCCTTTCAATGGTTGTATTGGTGGCGATGAGTCCATCGATTTTTGTCTGTTTAACGATATCAATGATGTCGTCGAGCTGTGAATCGTTCAGGTCAGGGGCGATCTTTAGCAACAAAGGTTTTGGTGCCGGTTTAGTGTGATTCAGCTGCATCAATTCCCCTAACAATCTGAGCAGGGGCTCTTTTTCCTGTAATTCCCGTAAGCCGGGGGTATTAGGGCTGCTGACATTCACCACGAAATAGTCTACGTAGGGGTAAAGGGTGTCAAAACATTTTTTGTAGTCATTGACTGCGGACTCATTCGGTGTGACCTTGTTTTTACCAATGTTGCCTCCCACAATGACTTTTTTAGATCGGTTTTTCAGGTTTTCGGCCACACGATCCATTCCCTCATTATTAAATCCCATTCTATTGATCAGTGCCCGATCTTTCTTCAACCTGAAGAGCCGGGGTTTGGGATTTCCAGGCTGAGGCAGGGGTGTGACCGTACCGATTTCGAGGAATCCGAACCCCAGGGCTTCAAACTCCTTTGTAAAGGCTCCGTTTTTATCAAATCCGGCGGCCAGCCCCACAGGATTTGGGAATGTAAGTCCGAAAACTTTTCGCTCAAGTTTCGGGTCTTTGATGACATATTTGCTCGCAAAAACGGACCTGATCCAAGGGATCTTAAACAGGACTTTGATCAGGCTGGTCGTGAAATGATGGGCTGTTTCGGCAGGCAGGAGAAAAAGGAGGTGACGGATCAATGCATACATCGTTGCAAAAATAGGCAGATCATTTATTGTTGTGAACAATATGGGTTCTGATCAGCCACGAATGCACGAATAAATTATTTTGTAGCTTAATCCTTAACTCCTGGTGAAGACTAGCTACATTTTATTCTTTGGTATGGCTGGTGGATTTTTAAACGCAAAAATTCAATCGTAATGGAATCTGCACTTGGCAATGAGGATTTCATCCCCTTTTACCTGGTATATCAATCGATGTTCACCATCAATTCTCCTGGACCAGAAACCCTGATACTTGAATTTCAGGGGCTCAGGTTTGCCAATTCCATGAAAAGAATTTCCCGGGATTTCCTTTATCAGACTATTGATGCGTTTAAGGATCTTTTTATCTGTTTTTTGCCAATAGAGATAATCCTCCCAGGACTCATCGACAAAAGTGAGTTTCATTCCAGCATTTCTTTGTTAAAAGATTCACCGGATCTTAACCTGGTAATTGCACTGTCAAGCCTTTTCTCGTTGATTTTTGAAGATAACTCATGGCTGGTGGCATTCAGGGAATTATATTCATGCAGCGACATAATGACCACACCATTGTTTTTTCCACGGTTAATGATCAGGGTCTCAAAATCATTGGTTACCCGGTCAAGATGATCTTTTAGGTTCTTTCTGAAATCGGATAATGTGGTACTAAGCATCTTTTCTTTTTATGTACATTTACGTGTACAAAAATAGAAAGATTTTATCAATCCAGCATTTCTTCAAATCTTTTGGTGCCGAATTTGATGTCATCCTCACCGATCTGGTCAAAGGGATTCTCGAGGTGACTCTGGATATTGTCGAGGCTCACGAGGATAAAGCTGAAGATCACTGGCATCACATAGGCGAGCCCATAGGTATATTCCTGAGCGGCATAAACGAAATAGGGGCCATAAGAGATAGGAAAGCTATAGATGGAGATCTTGCTGTATGCCCTCAGGGTGATGGGTGTCCTGTATTTGAGGATCACTTTCATGTTTTCGATGGCACCGCCGATCCTTGCCATGTACTGATCGATCCTGGACATCTCGGTTCCATGGATGCCCAGGTCCCTGAATTGCTGTAAAAACATGGACAGGTCTGAAAGTTTTCCAGCCATCTTTTTTTCATTTACCCTGATGGAATGTTCATCTCTGCTGGTGAATAAGATCCTCAGCTGATCAAAGCAGCCGACCATTTGTGCTTTCGCCTGCCTGGTGAAATCAGGGTTAGCCGGCCTGACCCAGTCCCTGGAGGCGTAATACAGGTTGGTGAGGTGATTCACAAAATCGCCAAGGTTGGATAAGGCAGTTTCCCTTCTGGTGTAGGCACTGTTGATGGAAAACACGATTGGAAACACAATGGCAACACCAACAATGGTAAGGGGGAAATTTGCAGCAATATGATAATGTTCGCATATGATGGTAGATCCCAGCGCGAGAGAAGTCACCACGAAAGTGTTGAAGTTGATGATCAGTGAGAGACTTCTCAGTAGATTCATAAGTAAAGAAGTGGTGATATGTACAATATTAATCCAGTTTTAACAATTACGGAATAACGCAGCAATGAAAGATCCATCGACCTGATCCGCAGGAGTGCCATACTGACAAGCATTGATTATTTTCGTAATTGAAAAGTCCATCCTCTTATGAAATGCATTTTTAATGACCGGGTCAGAGAGCAATCCGAGGTCAGTTTGCCGATCCATGATATCGCGCTGACCAGGGGGTACGGAGTATTTGATTTTTTCAGGCTTTCGGGAGGCGTGCCATTGTTTATCGATGATCACCTGGACCGCTTCTACAGGGGAGCTGCGCTGGCAAGACTTACCTCTCCTGTTGACAAGGAAACACTTAAGGGACTTTTGTTCGAGATGTTTGAGCTCAACGATCAGCAGGTCTCAGGGATCCGGCTGATCCTGACCGGGGGCACCGGAAACGGAGCCTACGCCATCGGACAACCCAATCTTATTGTGACGCAGGAACCGATCGTTTTTCCTACGGATGAGATGTTTGCCAGGGGAGTGAAACTGATTACCCATGAATATCTGAGAGACCTGCCGAAAGTCAAGACCATCAACTACATGACCGGCATCTGGCTGCAACAACAGATCATCGAAAATGGCGCTTATGATGTACTCTACATCAATAAGGGCGTGGTGCATGAGCTTACACGGAGCAACATTTTTATTGTGAATAGCACGGGTGAGCTGGTCACCCCGGAAGACCATGTGCTTCATGGAGTTACCCGGAAACACCTGATCGGAGCCCTTGGTAACGTACAGCAGCGATCAATTACACTGAATGAGTTGGCGGAGGCTAAAGAAGTTTTCATCACAGGAACCACCAAAAAGGTACTACCGATTCACACGATCGATGAGTGGAAATACAGTTCTGCTGAAGCAGGGTCAAGGACAGGTGAGATCATGAAGATTTTTGCAAAGTTGGAAAATGACTATGTGCAGAAAGCATCTTTAGTACGGGAAAAGCGAAACTAATCTCAATCCCAGATGATCTTTCTTACCGGCAGCACATCGATAGCTACATTACTCGTCAATTCAAGGGCTTCTGTTAGCATGGGTGTCTCTGTCGTCCACCGGTCGAAAAATTCCTGAACCTTTTCGTTGTCTCCGTCTCCCTCAAGGATGAGCATTTCCGACGCGAGCATCTTCACTCCCTGATCGAAGTTTTCAAAGTCAACGGACCATTTTTTGGTTTCAGTATCATAAAGGATCCCACCATTCTCAAGCAGGTAATTCAGGGAGATGGCCGCTGCCTTACCATGAGCTTCATCCAGACCAAAACGAATGGATCGAAACAGGCTTCCAAGGAACGAAACGTAAAATTCTTTGGCTCTAGCAGGATCTTCCACTCCCTCATCCATGAGATATCTCAGTGAATATAATCCAACGATGTCGGCTTTAGCCTCTTCCAGCGGACTGTAGTTGGGTCCTATCGCGGCATTTACCGCCATGCCTTTATCCGGCCCCACCTTCACCTCCCGCGGGCCGATGGCATGACAGATCTCGTGCATCAGCACAAATTTGAAAAATCCATCGTCGGAAAGATATTGCAGCTGGGACTCATCGATCAGGATGTTGCTCACGGGCTTGATGATCGCATTGAAGCGTGCTTCGAACATGTTTTTCCAGAAGGTCTTCTTGGTACCCTTGGTTTTATGCACTTCCGGATCATTGGGCAGGTTGGTGGCCACAGCCTGGTAGCCGATGCGTCCTTCTCCTTTTCGAATGATGTCGCGAACGACCGTAAAGTTTGCCGTAAGGCCACCCACCACAGACTTGTATTCATCGGGTATGGGCAGGTTTTCTTCCATCCGCTGCAGATAGCTTTTATAGATCTCAAGTTTTGCACTTTCCTCCTGATCAATGATCTCGACGTAAGCCTCATACTTGGCTTTGATCCCTTTGATATGGTCCGAATAGGTTTCGAAGGGGCCGAAAACGATATCGAATTTGCTGTTCTCCATGTCGATCCATGCTATATCCGCTTCATAGTAATTGTCCGTGACCAGTGCATCGGCTTTTAGCCGGAGAAACTTTGAGAAGGATTCGTTGTCCGATAGCTCGGCGACTTCATTGAGTAAAACCACGATCGGATCGATGTATTTTTTGTATTCATCATAATATCTGATGGCATCATATCCACCCTGTCCGTCTTTACGGATGACCGTGTAGGGGTACATGAATTCTGTTTTTTCTTCTTCGGAGAGGGTTGACAGGTAATCATCAAACTGCTCGGTGGTCATACCACGAGGATAGACCTCATCGCCTCCATAGTATTCCTGATTACCAATAAATGTCTCATATTCATTCAATAGCTCGAAGGGTCCGCCATTTCGCTGAACGAGGGTAAGCAGGTCCTGTGCGTAAGGATCTTTGATCCCGGAAAGGCTATCGATGAGCTTCAATCCATATTTGGAGGTCTGCATCCGGTATGCGGTATCGAGGTATTCCGAGGCCAGCACGAGCTTTTTCAGGATCTTTTTGTCCGTTTCGCTGTAACCCCGGGCATCGAAGGTCATTTCATAAGGCTCATACTGGCTGAGGTATTCCCTGATTTCTTCATGGCTTTTAGCCGGAACCTCATGGCTGGACGGGTTTGGCTGACAGGCCAAAAGAGAGATAAGAAATAAGGAAATGTAAGGTCTGAACATGATCATCAGGTATTTGAAACCTAAAGATCATGATTTATTTAGAAACCAGACCCTCCACCTTTTATAATAGATGTTTTTCCTGAAATTAATGTACGCAGAATTGTTATGGCAGTACCCACCTGAGCTGCTATTAAACTGGAGATCAAATTGATCATTATAACATTTTTAAAATATCGCGTGGTTTTCATGATTATTTGTTTTTATATCGTGGAAAATGACTTCGTTGGTTGATAATGAATTTGATGGAACCCAGAAGCGTAGGGGTGAAGCATCTGACTCCAACGCCGGCTCCGATTTCCAGTTTTTCAAAGACTCTGAGATCAGTGAGCACTGTAGGATTGACCGTAAAAGTCTCATGATTGATCACGCCCGTTCTAACATTTAATGTGAAGCTCAAAGGTCCGTGGTCATGCAGAGGATAATTGATCAAAATGCCGTAAAAATGCTGCTCGTGAGATGCTGGCAGATTTTTTACTTTGGTATCCCCTGCATGGATGATCCTCTCAAGAAGCAGACTTTCCTGGTAGAATCCTCCGATCTCCATGTGATTTTCCATTGTGACCGAAAAGGAGAAGCCGGTCATCGGGTTAAATTTTGTGTTTTCAAGGTATACAGATGCATTCATTGGTTGTGAGAATCCCTCCAATGAAAGGAGCAGGGTGATCAGGAATAGTACTTTTTTCATCGTTCAGTGGGTAATTATCCTGATGTAAAATTGGATATCCGTAAGTTCTCAGGTGAGCGTGTTTTTCGGATAGAAAAATTTCAGGGTTTAACTCATGACAATACGCCAATCACTTAGCAGACGTCCTTATTTCCTGATAGGAGGGAAAAATTTAGATGATGTCAGGCACACAATGATGTGAATTAAGCACGAGGCCTGAAGAGATCGGCTTTCGACGAAATAGACTTATGATAAAAGAGAAGTATTACAGCTTTCATGTGCTTTGGGACTAGGTTATCCCGGGCAGTTTGATACCCTGAAGAGGACCAAATTCTCTATGCTGGAATCTGGCAACCCAATCGAGTGGATAATTCGGAGCATCACTCTCAGGAATGCATGATTAAGAGAAATCAAATCATGTTTAAAACATGCATCGAACCTGAAAGCATGAATTCACAACTAAAAAGGAGGAGATCTGGATGTAGATTCAAGAGATTAAAATAATCTGGATCATTTTCTCGTCAATCCGGCAAGACTTTCCCGCTCATTAGACACATCAACCAGAGAGGTATTGCTGATGACAACATGATTATCAAGGAGGCTATCCTCCCATCTGGTTTCTTTCTGTACCTTCAGTGTAGTGTTGGATGCTAGTGGAACTGCCTCCAAACGCTTTTTCTCATCCTCAAGGGATTCAGTTTTTTCTTTTTCATTTTTATCTTTATCTCTGGGTGCTGGTTTATTTTCAGCATAGAGCATTCCTGCCAGGGAAATTATTACGGTTGTTATAAGATATCGAGAAGCTTTCATGGTCTTTGTTTGGTAATGAATTAGGAATCAAAAGTGCGATGTATATATCAGCTAAGTAAGCGTGATTTTGGTAATCATTATTTTGGTTGTTTTCCCTAAAATTCTAAGTAGATCACTTAATGTTTAATCATGAAATGGGATTCGTAGTTAAAGGATGCGCAGATCACCAATCACTTGCGGAAAACACGTAAAAAGTGAGATTGGGGAATTCACGCTTATAATTCAGTGTCTCTAAAATCAAATTTGCTGTAACAAAAAAGCAAAAAGATGAAAAGAGCACTGTATTTCTTCGCATTATTGATCGGAGTGGCCAATGCTTCTCATGGTCAGGAAATCTATACCACTTCCTACATGGAAAAGACCAGTGTGAGCCCGAAAATGGGCATTCAGATTGGTTATGAATTCAAGGGTGGTTATATGATCGGTGGGTTTTATCAAAAAGAGGTGGATTTACCCCGGAATGAGGAGGTAAATAAACCCAGATTTTATGAACAGGAATTTTATGGAGTATCGTTTGCAGGAAATGTTTTTACCTATAAAAATCTGGATGCCCAGGGGAATGTAAGAACCGGGGTATCCAATAACATCAATTTTTGTATCACACCTTCTATAATGCTGGATTACCGGCTCATTAAACTAATTCATATAAAAGGAGGAATTGGTGTTCGGGGATTTAAACCGACATATCAGGGGGGCATAAGCATACACATGTTTTAGTACCTCTTCAAAAGTGTAATCTTCATTATTCACAACCGATTTTCAATTAAGCTATGAAAGAAATATTACTTGTCGACGACCATGCCATGATCAGGGAAGCCATTAAGATGTACCTGCATGATAGCAAGGAATTTGTGATAACTGGTGAGGCTGAAAATGGAAAGGAAGCTTATGAGTTATTATGCTCAAAATACTATGACCTTGTAATCACTGATCTTAGAATGCCGGAAATGAATGGAGAAAATCTCATTAAAAGGATCAGATCTACCCGCTGTAACCAAAAAGTGATGACCCTTTCGATGGACAACGATCCAAACAAAATCAAGGAACTGATAAAGATGGGGGTTAAAGGTCATTTGATGAAGAATGTCAGGAAGGAGGAATTTATTAATTCCCTGCAGGTGGTATCCATGGGAGGCAATTACTTTTCAGATTATATACTTCATAAAGAGGATTCATTTAGTATTGGTGAGCAGGTAAGGAATTTCAGCGAGCTGTCGACCAGGAAAAAGGTTTTTCTCTGTGGCCGGTTGGTGCTGGAAGGCGCTTCGATGATCTTTTTCTGAAAATCAGATTTAGTTGGCAACATACCCAAGAAAGTTGAGATCTGTCTCGCTCATCTGGTCTGGTTCCTGAGATATTCAAACCACCATCTGATCCCCGGGTCCTGAGGAGTTCCCTGCCCGGCAAGGTCGTACCGGATGGGCCACCCATCAAAAATGCCCTGCATCCAGGTGTTGGAATGAAAGTGGACATATAGGCCCGGTCTTTTCAGGGCTTCATCAATTTCCTGCAGATGGATTTTTTTACCTTCAGGTGTATAAACGCCCTGGGGGATGAACTGGCCTGTCCATCCTCCGAAAAGCTCCACATTGATGATGGGTTTATCAACCACACCCTGGCTTCTGAAATAATCGTAGTGCCAGCCGCTGTGTTGATTGGCTTCAATATCTCCGCTATAAGTATCAAACAAGAGGGCATCTACGGCAGGAGACTTCCCGATGACCACGTTGAGGCTATCGTGATACCCTCCGGCACCCACGATGCGGTCCCGGTCTACTTTTTTTACTTCCTCACACAATCTGATGATGTTTTGCGGGTCATTGAAGTCGAAGGCCTCAAACTTTTTATAATGAAATGAATTTTGCTCATTCGCTATGTTGATGACCACGTTGGAGAAGGGCTTTAATTTTTTTGCAGTTGTTCTTACGGCCTGAAAGATCTCCGTTTCATTGTTGAGCGACCTTCCCTCTTCATCGGCCATCGTTCTCTGATAGAAGATCCCGACGATGACCACCATATTCAGGTCTTCGCAAGCCCTGATAATGCTCTTAAGTCTGTTAAAATGATCTCTGTCCAGCTTTTTGCCGCCTTTACTGAATGGGTCGGAATACCCTCCGCTTGACCCCTGCAGAAAGACACTTACAACGTTAATCCCATATTGTTTGTAATCGGGGAGATTTCGTATGAGTTCATTGGTGTTGGCTTCATTTTTTGCGGCACTGGCCGTTCGCACGCCCCAAAAAGGAAGCTTCTGATCGTCCAGGTAGAAGAATTCTCCCTGGATAGTCAATTTCTGGCCAGTAAGCTGAATGGCAAATAGCAATAAAACCAGGGTCATATAATTCTTCAACATCATCATTTTCAGTTCTTTTTTAAAGATATCCGGCCCTTGAGCATCATTGATTTGCCCGGGTAAGTAGTATCACCCAGTCTTTACCGGATTTTGACGGAGGATTTCCCAGACTTACCAGCTTCGATTTTCCAGCCTGCGTTTCTTCAAAGGTACCCGTTTGCAGTGAACCCCCCTCCAAAGGATCATACCATTGGACTTTATACGTACCCGTGGCGTCGCCGAAGTCAATCACAGCTTCCAGGCAGTCGGGAACATAAAGCGCATAAATGATATCTGGTTTTGCCAGACAATAGCCATCCTGGGATTTTATGATTTCGTGCATGGGCTCCATTTCCCAGTAGGGCAGGTGCTGCTCAAAGAATAACCTGGCGTGGTTGGTAATTTCCCAAAGCTGATCGCGTTCTCTCCAGTTCTCGGAAGTCAGGTCATTATGTAGACTCCTGGCCCCGAAGTACCATTCTACGCCAGCGGCACCGGATAACAGTGTTCCCCAAAGTACATATCGTGTTAAGGTAGGATGGTCCCGGTTAGCGGTGTCAGCCTTAGCTCCGGTATGCCACATGCCGATCTCATCCATGGTGATCAGCCATTCTTTGCCTGCGGATCTCGATTTTGACTTCAGTCCCATCACTGCCTCAGGAGCTTTTTTTCGATCATCCTGCTGCAGCGAGATACCATCGAGATACTCAAATCCGAGCAGGCTGTCCAGTACCGGTGACCGGGTTTCTTCATTTGGTAAAGTGTGGATCACTACCGGATGATTGTAGGGGTCATTCGTTTTCAGGAATCTGGCGGACGCCTTGCGCTGCCGGTCAGTCTGGGCAAAAGGAGCACCTCCCATCCATGGAGCAGGTCCGTTTTCCTCTCCCAGGTTCCAGATGAGCCCAGGGTGATGCGCGAACCGGGCGATCAGTTCAGAGAAGTACAGTTTTCTCATGGGCCCCATATCCCCGTTGTCCAAAAGGGTTTCGTTTTCTGTTTCCTGTAATACAAGATGCAGGATAAGCCCTTTCGATTGCATGTGCCTGAACAGGATCTCCCATTGCGCCAGCTTGCTCACGTCAAATCTCGTATAGTCGTCAGGGCTAGTATACATCCAGACGTCCTTGCCATCGCCACGGATATTCAGGGTAAGGAAATAGACCGAATTCATCCCCTTGGAGGAAAGATAATTGACCGCTCCTATAATGCCTTTTCCTTTGTCACCCTGCCAGAGAGGATCTGCTTCCTGCCAGTCACTCACGTGAGGTTCATACAGATGAATTTCGGTGTTGGTCTGAGCTTCCCCTTCCCGGCTGGCTGCGGAAAGTCGGTAAGTATTGTCAAATCCTTCATAAGCCAGGAAATTTTCAGGACTGTTGGTGCCGACTTTGAGAAAATGCTCTCCTGAATGGTCAAATTTAAAAGATCCCTGATCAGCAATGATCTTTCCGCGTCCTCTGAAATCCGTACCGGTTTTGTCGCTTTCGATCACCGTGAATTTTCCGTTATTAGGTGCCAACGCCACCTGTTTGGAGCCCCGGTAATCCTCCCGGATGGCTATACTGTCGCCCTGATAAAAGGTGGCGGTGTAGGTCCATTCACCAGGCAACTCGGGTGTAAAACGAACCTGCCAGATCCTTCCCGAATCCGCACTGGTTTGGGCGGCGTTGCCGTCGGCTGCATAAAAGCCACGGATGGTCTTTTTTTGATCTTTATGCTCAAATTCAACCATCAGGAGGTAATTCAGAAATGGATTGTCAGGACTGGTTTCGGAAGTGGAAGGACCCTGGAAAGATAAGGTGATGGTATGCCATTGCCGGATCGATTGAGTGCCAACCTGCTTGGTTGACTGAGTACAGCCATACAGAAAAAGAAAAAGAAGAAGGGAAAAGGCAGAATCCTTCATGAGCAGCGAATTGGTTATTACAAACTAAAAATAAAACAAACGTTTCATAAATACTTTCATGGCGATGCCGGGTTGATATATCAGGTTTCCAGAAACAATCAAGCTTCAGGAGCACTACCTCTTGAAATATAGATAGTCAGCCGGCGTCTGCTTACCAGTTGAGGTCATTGTAGTGGTCTGCTCCCGGCTTTGGCGCTGCCAATAGTAAAAAACACCGGTCTCGGTCCCGACAACAAGATCAGGAATGCCATCTTTATTGAAATCTGAGACCACCGGACCGTCTGTGTGTCCCATTAGGGTAACTGAAAGCACACGGCCCATGTATTGAAGGACCATCTTTCCATCCTTCATTCCCATATTTTTCATCCAGTCCACGGCTGGTTTAGACGCCACGATGAGGTCATCCAGGCCATCCCCGTCCCAGTCTGCAAAAGTGATCTTCAAACGTCCGCTGCTGGAGCCTGTCCGCTGATTGATAAGAACAGGTTTACCGTCAGGGAAGACAAAATTTCGTTGCGGATGATCCAGCAATAATTTTCCCTCCTGCTTTTTTCTGGGATAAACAGCGAGATATCCTTCATGGTCCATCATTACCAGATCATTCAAACCATCCTCGTTAAAATCCATGATGAAAGGAGAGGTCCGCCAGGGAGCGAGCAACTCATTGCCCTTGGAAACGCCCGGGACCCATGCCGGTTTGAGAGGTTCACCCTCCCAGTCAACCTCCAGCGGTTGAGGCTCAGCCAGTTTGGGCTCGGTCCTGGTGCCCGTGTTTCTGATAAAAACGACATTTCCATTGTGCTCATTGGCCAGGATGTCCGGCAGGTCATCTTCGTCCCAATAACCTACATCGATGGTGGTATAGCCCCAGATAGGCTGTTCGGTATTTGGGAGCGCATCGTTTTTGATCAGTCGGATGGGCTTTCCATCTATTTCCAGTAATTCAGGACCTGCCCATTTAGGTGCTTTGCCTCCCAGGTTCTTGATAAAGCCAATGTGACCGACCCCGTTCCCGCTGATGATGTCCTCCAGTCCGTCACCATCCCAGTCGAAGATCCTTGGAGCTGTCAAAGCACCAAAATCCACATACTTAGCTTCCTGCTGCAGGAATCGGGGAGGTAGGAATTGGGGGATACCTTCCACAATTTCGCCCGTATTTTTCAGAAAAGAGATCTTTCCATCTTCGTCGCCGCCCAGCATGTCGATATAGCCGTCTTTGTTCCAGTCGATGGCTGTAAGATGGATGGTAGCCCTTGATTCTGTCTGGATAGGAAGATCATCGTATTTGAGGGCAATTCCTTTCCGGAATTCATAGTTGCCTGCTGTTCCTGTATTTTCAAAATAGATGAAGAAATCATCATTCCATTCGATATCGAAGCTCTCGTAATTCTTCCCAATGCTGATGAAATCCAGATCGCCATCATTGTCATAGTCGGCCATCATAGGCATCAGTGACAACCCGTCAGCCAGGGAGGTACCATCGGTTTTCAATATCCTTTTTGGATTTTCATACTCCGGAGATTCATCTGTTCCAATATTTTTAAGGAAAATGACATGACTTTTTCCATCTGTCACAAAGTCGATCTCAGCAGCAGCCTTTGCCATTTTTCCCCGATAAGACCTGTTCCTGTCCCGGGTGGCAACACATACCAGGTCATGTTTGTCATCTCCATCAAAATCCACAATTTTCCACTCAGTTTTGCAGTTATGCAGGTAATCGTATCCTTCATCAGGCAATGACACCTCATTTTCATCCCAGAACACGTTCTGAGGCACATTTTTGTAGATCAGTATTCTTTCCCTGACCCTGTCAGGAGTGACCACGTGAATGGCTCCATTGACATCTGACACCTGAAACCGGGAGCCATCATCCCCAAGCCTTCGACGCTCGAAAGAAACCTTCATACCTCTGCGAAATATGGGCATTTCGACATTACCGGAGACGTTCTCAAAGTAGAAGATCCCGGATTCGGTATAGCTACCTGATTCGGAGATCAGCAGGTCAAGATCGCCATCTCCGTCAAAATCCATTGGAAGCGGGACTGCTTTAAATCCGGCATCAAGGTCTACAATGAGTCCTGGATTGTTGTATTCAAGCTTGTGAAGCTGATTGTCGCCATACTGATCGGAACATTCTTCCCCGGGGGTAGTGGTACATGAAACAATAAGTGCTAGAGAAAGCAGGGGTAGGTATTTTTTCGGGTCACAGAAAGTCATCTTTTTGAGAATATGGATCTTTACTATCGCTAATGTATAAATATACTGCATGTAAAAGCCGATATCTGGTCAGCTAAACCCCCAATCCTGGTCACAGCATGATTACCGTAGAATTTTCTCCACCTTGATAACCTGCTGAGAGGGGATGACAGCCGGTCCAAACTGATTGAATAAGGCTACATCTGTTGCATCGCATCCATATCCGATTGAAACATATCCTCCTTTGGCACCGGTCTGGGTGGCATCAAAGGTGTACCATCTTCCACCAACATAAGCCTCAAACCACGCATGCATATCCATGGGCTCCAAATTGTGCAAATAGCCCACCACCATTCTTGCAGGAATGCTGAGGCTTCTGCAGAGAGCGATACCCAGATGGGCCAGGTCCCGGCAAACGCCTGATTTTCGGTCATGCACTTCCAACGCTGAAACAGGGAAATCACTGCTTCCCGGAATGTACTGGATATGGTCACGCAGCCAGGATTCGATAGCAGCTACCTGATTGAATCCGGGGAGCTGGTTTCCGGTGATCGAAACAGCGAGAGCATTCAAACGATCTGATTCACAATACCTGCTGGGCAGCAGGAAATTAAGGACGGTATCCGGCAAATTTTGGATCACGGTGAATGGTGCTTCCGGTGCTGTGTCTACCAGATCAGCTGTTCTCACTTCGGCTGTAGTATGGATACTAAAGTTGCCGGTGGGAGTTACGAGTCGTTGACAAAGGTTTCCATAAGGATCCGTATACTCGTCCACTGGCACTGTCGGCGCAATATCATACTCCTCCCGGGCAATCCATTGTTGTGGACCACTGCGCGGACGCAGCATGAGGATCAGGGGTGTAGGGAATTGCAGATCAAACTTAAGAAAACAACTTACTCGCAGCCACATGTGCTAAAGGTATGGCAACAACTTAGGAGATCAGCGTTTGTTTGGTTTTAAATTGATATTGAGTAAGGATCATGTGATCTTATGGAATCATATTTTATGACGATACCTGGTGGATGGAATAAAGGTCGATCTCATTGCTTCTTCCCCGAAGCCTGAAATTACCCATATGGATGATATTAAAGTATCTGATGATATCCAGGTGAGCCAGCTATTAGTTAATTCAGAAATGTACAATAAATTTGAAATGATCTGATCAATTATTTAGCATGGCTAACTAAGTATACTATTTGGCTAATATGCTGTAATAATTGCTTTTCACAATCATGTAGTTTTGTTATTAAGACACAACGTTCACCAATTAAATCAACACATGGAAGTCGAATGGAAAGGAGTTTATCCGGCGATCACAACAAAATTTACAGATGATGACAAACTGGATTTAGATCTTTTTGAAAAGAGTATTCAGTTTCAGCTAGAATCCGGAGTGGACGGGATCATTTTAGGGGGAACATTAGGGGAAGCAACGGCGCTTACGGACGAAGAGAAAGACGAACTGACCCTTCTGACCAGAAAAACGGTTGAAGGAAAGATCCCGGTAATCCTCAATATTGCTGAGCAAACTACCCGCGAGGCCATCAGACAGGCTCAGCGAGCTGAGTCAAACGGAGCTGATGGGCTGATGATGCTCCCACCCATGAGATATAAGGCCACGGACCAGGAAACTGTGGAGTATTTCAAAGCCATTGCCAATTCCACTTCATTGCCGATCATGGTATACAACAATCCAGTAGACTATAAAATTCTGGTAACTCTTGACATGTTTGAGGAACTAACTGTGTGTGATAATATCAGGGCGGTCAAGGATTCCTCAAGGGATCTGACCAACATTACCAGAATGAGAAACCGTTTTGGGGACCGCTTTAGGATCATGGGTGGAGTAGATACTCTGGCTCTTGAAAGCCTGGTGATGGGTGCAGATGGCCTGGTAGCAGGTTTGGTTTGTGCTTTTCCGCAGGAGACAGTAGCGATTTACCGGCTGATTATCGCCAAAAGGTATGATGAGGCCCTTGAATTGTTCAGGTGGTTCCTTCCGCTGCTTGAGTTGGATATTGATCCCCAGTTGGTACAGAACATCAAACTGGCTGAAGTGTACACAGGATTAGGAAATGAAAATGTCAGGCTGCCCAGAATGAAGCTTGCGGGAGAAAGACGGAAAGAAGTGATCAGGATCATTGAGCATTGTATGGAAAACAGGCCTGAGCTTTCCGAATACATGCACATCGTAACAGCCTGAATATTCTGTGTAATTAGCAATATCAGTTTCTGATAACCCTACTACTTCCCACCTGCTTCAAGGTTTCTTTTCAGGTATTCAAACATGGTCATTCTTAGATGCAATGACGTGTTTTCCCGTTCATAAATCCCATGGGATCGCATGGGGTACTCTACCATGGTAAAATACTTGTTGTGCTTGATAAGCTCATTGGCGAGCATTTCACAGCTTTGATAGTGGCAGTTGTCGTCAGCGGAACCGTGAATGAGTAGCAGGTTGCCCTCCAGGTTTTTGGCATGGGTGATCGGACTTCCTTCCCGGTACCCATACTCATTGTCGTCCGGAACACTCATGTATCTTTCCTGATAGATCGTGTCATAGATCTTTTGATCACTGATGAATGCAATGGCAATGCCAGTTTTATAGATGCCCGGGTATTTAAACATACAGTTCAGTGTCATTGAGCCGCCACCGCTCCATCCCCAGATACCAATCCTTTCGGGATCCACGAAATCCCATTCCATGATCTTGCGGGCTGCCGCCGCCTGGTCTTTAGTCGCCAGTATGCCGATCTGCTTGTAGATACTTTTTCTCCATTCCCGGCCTCTGGGTACGTTGGTCCCCCGGTTGTCGATACTGATGACCAGATAACCCTGGTTTGCAAGGAATTGATGCCAAAGGACATTGGAGGACCAGCTATCGCGTACCGTGCTTCCTGCAGGTTCCCCATAAACATAGAAAAACACAGGATACTTCTTCTGAGGATCAAAATTGGACGGCTTGATCATCCATCCGTCCAGCTCCAGGCCCTCTTCAATCTCGACCCGGAAAAACTCCATTTCCTGCTTTTGTATGTCCCTCAGTCGCTCCTGTAATGCCTGATTGTCTTCCAGCATCTTTACAGATCTGTGATCCGGCAACGATACAAGATCGATCTGCACGGGGGTTTTATGATTTGTAGAAGTATGTATTGCATATCCGGCGTCCGGAGAGATCTGGTATCCATGGGTGCCCGGGGAGTCGTCAGGTGTGAGTCTTTGTGCGTTGCCCCTGCCATTGAGCTTGCTGCGGAAAAGATATCTTTGAGTCGGATTCTCCGGTGAGGCAACATAGTATACATATCCTCCCTTTTCATCGATTGTAAGTATGTTGATCACCTCGTATTCTCCTTTGGTGACGGGAATGATTTCCTTACCGTCCCGTGACACCTTGTATACATGCTTCCATCCTGATCGATCACTGTTCCAGGTGAAATATTTGCCATTATCCAGCCAGGTAAGATCATCATACACGTCCAGCCAGGTCTCCACCTTTTCGGTAAAGATATTATTGGCGATCCCGGTCGTGGCCCTGGCAATGAAAACCCTGTTGGTGTTTTGCTTTCTGTTCAGCTGCTGGATGATCAGCTCTTCAGCACTGTGCGCCCATTCCATTCTGGCCAGGTAATGGTTTCTGGGATCACCGGGAATATCCATCCAGGTCGTTTTTTTTCCATCGAGGGTGACCACTCCGATACGTGCGGCAGGGTTGGTGGTCCCGACTTTGGGGTAAGGTAGTGGGATGAGCTTTGGATAGATGGAGTCAATATTGTTGATCATGTAAAAGGTGCCGATCCCCTCTGTGTCCATTTGCCAGTAAGCCATCCGTTTGCTGTCAGGGCTCCACCTGAACCCATCCCGCAAGCCCAGCTCTTCCTCATAGACCCAGTCAAAAGTTCCGTTGATGATATTGTCGCCACCATCACTTGTAACCTGAGTAAGCTCCCAGCTCGTTAAATCCTGCGCATAGATGTTCTGCTTGTAAACAAATCCAATCTTTTGGTTGTCCGGTGAAAATTTGGCAAACTGCAGCCAGGTAGACTCCAGATCTTTACCAACCTGCTTGAGATCCTTGGTCCTCATATCTAAAACCCAGTAATCTCCCCTGGTGTGGTATCTCCATACTCTACGGGTATTTGTGAAGATCATCAGCTTTTGGTTGTCTCCAGACCATTCATAATCACTGACTTCCAAAGGTTTCTCAGCGCTTTCGGGTATTAAATCTTCTGCCGGTATTAAAACTTCCCTTGCTCCTGATGACGGGATATGCAATATGATGTCATTGCCATCAACAGATTCGCTACGCTCCAACGTGGTGTAGCCGGTTCCATCTCTGAGCCACTTGACGGGACCATATCCTTTTTGAGCGTAGACATTCTGATCATATATATCGGGCAGGGTAAGCTCCCGATCCTGACAAACGGATATATAAACAGTGAAAACTGAGATGATCAGAAGATGTATTTTGAGATGGGAACCTTTAGAAAACATTTTGATTATAGATTTAGCTTGTTTTTTTGAAAGAGATCGTTGGTAAAAATCACATTTAATTGCCTGCTGAAAAATCATTTTGTTGGCACTTGGATATACTATCTTAACCTGCCTGAGATGCCAGTACACACATGTTGGTGATCACGATCAGCCTTCAGACTATTCCCCGCGAAATTTTAGTCTATATTCTTTTGGAGACATGTTGGTCACACTCCTGAAGTGACGATGAAAATTGGAAATATTGTTGTATCCTGATGCGAAACAACATTCACTGGTGTTAAAATCACCTTCCATCAGCATTTTGCAGGCATTCCCGATCCTGACTTCGATCAGGAAGCGTGAAAAGGTTTTTAGGGTTTTTTGTTTGAAAAACCTGCAAAAGCCAGTTGGGGTCATATTGACGATGGCAGCGATCTCCTCCAGTGTGATCCTGTTTTTGAAGTTTGCACGGACATATTCAAATACCTTTTCGATTTTTGGCATCTCTTTATTCACCGTATGGATAGGGATGCTGGTAGAGGAAATAAATTCAAGATTTTCATTATTGGAAACAGTATCCAGAATGTTCATCAAAGTCAGAATGCGTTCAAAGCCTTTGGCTTCCGTGATACGCTCCATCTTCTTACTGATGTTGTCGGCATGGCGATGGGGCACTTTGATCCCATACATGGCATATTCCAGCAATCGCTGGACCGCCTGGGCTTCCGGGATCAACTCCAACGCTTTATGGATCGTGTCCTGGCTGAAAAATATTGAAACTGCTCTGGCGTGCATGTCCGGATTGCCTAAATAGTATCTATCATCACACCTTAAAACATGGGGAAGATTTTTACCAAATAATAGGACATCGCCGCTTTGAAAGTCTTTGTTGATTTCCCGTACAAACAGGGTTCCATTACCTTCGATCACATAAGTCAGCTGAAACTCTTCATGAAAATGAATGGGATCATAAAAGTAGTCCAGATTCCATTGCTCTACGCGAACAGTCTCACCCGTTTGTCGGGGAACTTTGAAATGTAGTGGGTTTAATACAGGCATATTCTCCTCCGTTAATTCCCAAAATTATAAAAGAGTAAAGTTGGTTATTTTGATTACTAATTTAAATGATCCAGGGAAAATTATGTTAATATAGTACATTGAATTTGCTAATATATTATTCCAGACATGACATTTGGTGTTACCTGGAGGTACTTAAAAGCAGATAATAGCATTTTCTTAGTACTGATGATCACAATATAATATATATCTTGTGTAAGATAAGTCAATAAAACAAATTGGAATTTCAGTAGATTTGATATGAATGAATTTGACGATGACCTTATGAGTGGTATTCCCAGCATATTCAATGACGTAATAGGACCGGTGATGCGTGGACCTTCAAGCTCTCATTGTGCAGCCTCCCTGAGGATCGGGAGATTGTGCAGGGATCTCATGAATGGTATTATTTCAGATATTTTGATTGAATTTGATCCCAAAGGCTCGTTGGCTACCACCCATAAGGGTCAAGGATCCGATATGGGCCTGTTCGGAGGCTTTTTGGGTTGGGAAGCGGATGATGAAAGACTTCCTCAATCGGAGGATTTCATCAAAGGAGCGGGTATAAACGTCGAGATCAGGATTGTGGATATTCATGCAGATCACCCAAACACCTATAAAATCACTCTGAGGAATAATCATCAGCAGCATCAGGTCACTGCCATTTCTACCGGGGGAGGTATGATAGAGGTTATTGAAATTGATGGTGCGGCATGCTCAATGTTTGGCGATTACTTTGAGACGATTGTCTACACAGAGTCAGGGAAAAAACTTGCTGAATATTTGGCTGAAACAATTCCTTTTGACGAATTGAATTTCCTGTCCGGTGACAAAGATTTTGTCGAAATAAAGACGCAGGCACCCATTGATGACCTCATCCTGGATGAGATCCGCTCATTCGATGGTGTATCCGCCATCAGGCAGCTAAACCCGGTTTTACCCGTTCTTTCCCGCAAAGGTCTGAAGGTGCCTTTCATCACCTGCCAGGAAATGCTGGAGTACAATGAAGACAAGGATCTTTCCCTGTGGGAGCTTGCGGCGGAATTTGAGAGTATTCGTGGAAACATTTCAAAAGAGGAAGTTTTTGAAAAGATGCGGGATATCGTCCGCATCATGAAGTCCTCTATTGAGCAGGGTTTGCAAGGGACATCCTATGAAGACAGGATATTGGGAAGCCAGTCACCGAAATTTAAGAAGCTGAATGATGAAGGCAGGCTGGTGGATGGGAAGGTCTTAAATACCATTGTCATGTATGTATCTGCCATGATGGAAGTGAAAAGCTCGATGGGTGTGATCGTGGCGGCACCAACTGCCGGATCCTGCGGTGCACTGCCGGGAGCCGTACTTGGAACTGCTGAAGTGATGAAAGCCTCAGAAGATGAAACTGTAAAGGCCATGCTGGCAGCAGGTATCATAGGGATCTTTATCTCGGCTCATTCCACTTTTGCTGCTGAGGTAGGAGGCTGTCAGGCCGAATGTGGATCCGGAGCCTGTATGGGTGCCGCTGCCATCGTTCAGCTGGCAGGGGGGAGCCTTGCACAATCCATTTCTGCTGCTTCTGTGGCGCTGCAGAATTCCCTGGGAATGATCTGTGACCCGATAGGTAACAGGGTGGAGGCGCCTTGTCTTGGAAAAAATGTAATGGCAGCATCTAATGCCCTGTCATGCGCCAATATGGCTTTATCAGATTATGATCATCTGATACCTCTCGATGAGGTCATAGACACCATGTACCAGGTGGGTAACAGTATACCCAATACACTCAGATGCACTAATCTGGGAGGGTTATCTATCACGAAAACCGCCAAAGAGATCGAAGGCAAGCTGGAGCAAAAGCAATTCTTTAAGAGCTGCTGAATGGCCACGGATTCGCTAATTTTTCTAAAACTTAATCAATGGTCTGCGGCTCACAAAGCCGTCAACCTACGCCAATTCATATCAAATTGACCATAGCTAATCCCGAAGGCCTGCCTGACCGGTAGGCAGGGATGAAATGACTATAGTACAATTTGGATTAAGAAGGGTCCAACCCCGAAGGCCTACCCGGCTGGGGAGTGTCATGCTATCCAATCAAACAAAAATCGCACCTCAAAAAGTACCTCAAATTTTGATCTTACCTTTACAGCGAAAACCGCCTGAATGTAGATTTGTCAGAATGTTCCAGCAATGATAATGTCACTCCTTCGGAGTTTAACTCTTGTTTTAATGATATTATCTCTTGTTTTAATGATATTATCTATAGTAATTTCATCCCTTCGGGATTACAATATACAATATACACCGTTTTATGTGTAAATGATCTAATAATTAAGATCATATCATATCATGAAATGAGCCCCACAGGCGTGGCGAATTCTCCCGTCTTAGTCTTAGGCGGATGACCGCTAAAGAATTGTTTTATTTCTCAGCTGAGTCTTCTGACGTAGGAAGGGACTCTGCGTAACAAGCTTAATCAATGGTCAGCCCATCCTGATTTTGAGTCTGGTGAAACTTTAGATCTGATTATTGTTTAGTAGGCAAGCCCTTTACCCAGCTGCCTGTTACCCTCTTCGGTGATCAGAAAATCATTTTCTATCCTGATCCCAGTAAAATTTCGATATTTCTCTACCTCATCATAGTTGATAAAATCCTTCAACTTCTTTTCGGCCTTCCATAGGTCTATCAGCTTAGGGATAAAATAGAGCCCCGGCTCAACAGTCAGTACAAAACCAGGTTCGACTGCTCTACCCATTCTGAGCGATTTCAGTCCGAATTGATCACTTTGATGTAGGTCATCTGTATAACCCACAAACTGCTCGCCAAGATCTTCCATGTCGTGTACATCCAGTCCCATCATGTGTCCGACACCACATTGAAAGAATAAAGTATGCGCTCCTAGTTGAACTGCTTCCCTAATGTCACCCTTCATCAGGCCAAGCATTTTTAAACCATCCCCCAGCTTTTCAGCAGCCAAAAGATGGATATCAAGGAATCGTACACCCGGTTTCAAAGCGGTGACCGCTTCATCATGAGCATGTTTTACGATCTCATACATTTCCTTTTGTCTGGTTGTAAATCCCGTTCCGACAGGAAAGGTCCTGGTGAGATCCCCGGCATAATGTCTTTTTGTTTCAGCCCCGCAATCTACAAGCAACATATCGCCGTTTTTGAGAGTGTTGCCTTTGTAATAATTATGCAAAACATGCCCGTCTACGGTCAAAATGGTGGGAAAAGAGAGTCTGCATCCCCGGGCCTCCACATGGCTTTGGATTTTAGCTGCAATCTGAGCTTCAGTTGTTCCGGCTACCGCATGCTCTCTGGCCATTTTCTGCATATCAATGGTCAGGTCAACCGCCTTTTCGATCTCTGCGATCTCCTCCGTAGATTTGTATGACCTTTGATTGACTACTGCTCTGATCAGATCCAGCGATACACGATCAGGAATATTACCAGGATCTTGATCAAGATAGCTGGCCAGTTTGATCACATTCTCCGGTCTGTACGGAGGCAGGTAATGGATTTCACCATCAAATTTTTTAATATAACCCTCTAATCCTTGAGAAGGATAAATGGTCGAAATGCCGGCTTTTTCGCAGAAACTTTCCAGGTGATCCACATCACCCAGAAAGACCGTCTCATCAATGCCCGGATCATCGCCAAAAATGATATCCTCGTCATTATCAATATCAATAAGTCCGCACAATCCTGGGCGGTCAATTCCAAAGAAATAAAGGAAGCTGCTGTCTTGTCGAAAAGCATAAGTATTGTGCTTAAAATTTATACTGCTTTCTTGATTGCCAAGCAGGACGATTAATCCATTTCCGACCTCTTTTTTAAGGCGATCCCTCCTTTGCTGATATACTTCTTTGCTAAACATATTATCCAGTGTGTTATGACCAAAAGTACCACTGTTCGACACCGTGATTTTGTAAATTTTAACTAAGTACCGTACTATCTTAACACTGACTTCAGAAATTGAGAATTGAAGGCATTACCTGCTCTTTATTTATGTAAATTTTAAGTTACAAAGTTGATTTTTTGACTTATTGCAATGATTCTGTGAACGAGTTGGTAATTAAATGATTTAACGAACAGTTAAGAATCATCAATAAATACAAAATCAGTAGAAATGATGGAATTAAAATTATGAGTAACATCAGAAATTAACGTGTAAAACCAAAAACAATTTATATGGATTCAACAATACGTAGATTATTATGTAATGTGCCTAAACCAAATGTTTATGGCATGGTGTTGTTATTGTCCTTCTACTGCCTTTCTTATGGCGTGGCAGGTAATGCAACGGATCCGGGTACTCATCCGGAAAAAGCGTCAGAAGATCAGACTACAATTTCCGGTACAGTCACAGATGAGAGTGGAGTTGGGCTGCCGGGAGCAAACGTGGTCGAAGTGGGTACTTCGAATGGTACAATTACAGATGTAGATGGTAACTATACATTGAATGTCGGAAGTGCCAATGCGCGGTTGCTCATATCCTTTGTGGGCTACGAAGCCATTGAAGTACCTGTAGCCGGGCAGTCTACCATTAATGTAAGCCTGAGTGAGGACGTCTCAAGCCTGGAGGAAGTAGTAGTGGTTGGTTATGGTACCCAGAAGAAGGTGAACCTGACTGGTGCCGTTTCTACCGCAGGCAAGGAAAATATAGAGAGCCGCCCCATTCAAAACGTACAGCAGGCACTTCAGGGGGTAGTTCCCAACCTGGTCATTTCACCAAACACTGCAGGTGGAGAGCCCGGATCGGATATGGATATGACCATCAGGGGGCTTCAGTCCTTTGAGGGTAGCAATTCACCTCTGGTGCTTGTGGACAACGTGCCAATGAAAATCAACGATATCAATCCTGCGGATGTGGAATCTGTATCTGTACTGAAAGATGCAGCTTCAGCAGCCATCTACGGAGCCCGCGCTGCTTATGGTGTGATCTTGATCACTACCAAACAAGGTTCGGGTCGTGCGAAGGTCAACTATACGGCAAATTTTGCCAGGAGTTCTCCAACGATCTGGCCTGAATTTGCTGATCCTTTGCAAGCGATCTATGCACACAATGATGCAGCAACCAATGTAGGAAGAGCACCTTATTATGATGCTGATGCAATCGACAGGTTTCTTCAAAACCAGGCGAATCCGGGTAGTGCACCCTCTATGTTGCCTACCCCTAGCGGAGATGACTGGCAAATCATGAACACAGGGATGATGGCGGTGGCCAATTTTGATCCGGAAGAAGTGATTGTAAACAGGTCAGCGCCTATCACCCAGCATAACCTGAGTATATCGGGCGGATCTGATAAGGTTAATTATTATATCTCCACAGGATTCCTTACTCAGGAAGGATTATTAAAAGTTGGTAATGAAAGTTTCCAAAGGTTCAACATCGATGCCAAGGTATCTGCCAAAGCAACAGATTGGTTAACTGTTGAATTCCTGACCAAGTTTAGACATAACAATGAGAACTTCCCATGGAACCCAACCTTTGGAAGAGCCTGGATCATGAACTGGATCTCCAAGCTGAAGCCGGGATTACCCGTTTTTTACGATGGCACAGACATTTATACGCTGAATTCAAGATTTGGAGAATGGCAGGCCGTCCGGGAAGATTGGAGGAGAAGACAGCTGACCCTCTCTCCCAGACTTATATTTGAGCCCATCAAAGGTTGGGTGACCAACGTTCAGTTCAACTATGTCTCCAATGACAATCGTCAGACAACGGTCAATCCACAAATTCCATGGGTAAGACCCAGTGGTACCATTGATTACAGCCCGGCAACCAGAGAAGGTACCGGATATAATTCCGCCTTATTCACCAACGAATACTTTTCGCCCAATATCTTCTCCAGCTACGAAAGAAGCTTTGGAAGACATAATTTTGGCGTTCTCGTTGGTTACCAGCACGAGGTTTATAGATATACCAACCTGCTTGTGCAGGCCAATCACCTGGTAACAGATCAGATCCCGTCCATCAGTACGGCTGTAGGAACACAGGTATTTGGAAATAACCCGAACCCTAATGAAGATGAAATGGGTCACTGGGGAACCATGGGTCTTTTTGGAAGGATCAACTATAACTTCGATGAAAAATACCTGCTTGAATTCAATATCAGGAGAGACGGATCCTCGAGATTTGATCCTAATAACAGATGGGGTACTTTCAGGTCTATTTCCGGAGGTTGGTCAATATCCAACGAGGAGTTCTTCCCATTGAAGGATCAAATAGATCTTCTTAAGATCCGTGCATCCTACGGTGAGCTGGGTAACCAGGATGTGGATAACTATCTGTATGTTCCTACCATGAATACCACTCAAACTAACTACTGGTTATTCAATAACTCAAGACCATGGACAGTTCAGTCTCCGAATCTTACCAGTATTAATCTGACGTGGGAACAAGTAGCAACAATTGATATAGGTCTCGACTTTGCACTACTGGGTAGCAAACTAACAGGTGCATTCGATTGGTATCAATCAAGAACAACTGACCTTGTGAGTCCGGGAGAAGAACTGCCAGCTGTATTGGGTACTTCAGTGCCTAAGAGAAACGAGGGTGAGATTGTGACCCGGGGCTGGGAAATAGAAATTTCCTGGAGGGACAGGATCAACGACTTTACTTATCAGGTAAGGGGTGTGCTTTCAGATTACCAGAGTACGGTCGAAAGCTACAGTAACCCAACAGGATTATTGCCGACCAATACCAGATACTATGAAGGCCAAAAGCTTGGTGAGATCTGGGGATTCAGAACCGATGGTCTCTATCAATCTCAGGAAGAGATTGATGCACACAATGTCACTACCAGTGCAATCTCTGGTTTCGCTTTCAATCCTGGCGACGTCAGATATCGGGACCTGAATGGTGATGGAGCAATTAATTTCGGTGACAACACAGTGAGCAATCCGGGAGACCAGGTGATTCTGGGCAATACTACCCCACGTTTTCAATATGGATTCAGTGGTAATGCGGCCTGGAAGGGTATAGATATATCTTTCTTCTGGCAGGGCGTTGCCAAGAGAGACCTGTGGCCGATCAATAACGGACAGGGAATATTCAGGGGACCAGGTGGTGGACCTATGCACGCTGGTGCACTGGTTGAACACATAGATTACTGGAGAGATGATTCAAGCCCTCTGGGCGCTAATCCTGATGCTTACTTTCCCAGACCATACTCGCAGTATGTGGGTCAAAATGGAAAGAATTATAACAATCCTAACGATCGATACCTGCAGAATGGTGCTTACATCCGGCTGAAAAATGTCCAGGTTGGATATACATTCCCGAACTCTTTGACAGAGAAAGTCTTCATTTCTAATGCAAGAATTTACCTGTCGGGTGAGAACCTGTTGACATTCACTGACCTTTTGTTCTTTGATCCTGAAGCCTTCGCCGGCAGATGGTATGGAGCAGGGGACGCCTATCCTTTGAATAAGTCGTTCTCCATGGGATTAAATGTTACATTCTAAATCGAACGTATCAATGAAAAAATTTGCAATAATTATATGTGTAATCATCGCGGGTTTAGGAAGCTATTCCTGCGAGGAGGAAATACTGGACAGAACGCCGCTGGATCAGATCTCTGATCCGGACTTCTGGACGAGTCAGACGGACCTTGAATTATATGTTAATCAATTCTATGATGACATTGAAGGATGGGCCCCATCAGGGGGAGGAAGAGCTCCAACCCTTGATATGGGTACGGACATAGCCTATGAGTCACTTAACAATTTCTCATTTACCTATACTGCCCAGCTGGATGGAACATTGAATATTCCAACATCTGCGAATCAGAATATTTGGAATTGGACGAATATCCGTGATGTTAATTATTTTCTGGCCAATGCGGACCGTGTGACCTCAGGAGGTGACCTGGTTGACCACTACATTGGAGAAGGCCATTATTTCAGGGCATTTTTCTATTTCGATCTGCTGAGAAGATATGGCGATCTGCCGATCATCAAGCAACCGGTGAACGTGGATGATGACGACATCCTGTATGGTGCTAGAAGTCCGAGGACTGAAGTTTTTGATTTTATCCTGGAAGACCTGGACATGGCCATCTCCATGATGAAGAACGGACCAGACCTGGCCAGTCACCAGAACAGGATCAGTAAAGAAGTTGCTCAGCTGTTTAAGGCAAGAGTAGCTCTCTTTGAAGGCACCTGGGAAAAGTATCATCAGGGAACAGTCTTTGCCGGAGATACCGATGGATCTGCTTACATCCAGGCAGCAGCAGACGCTGCCAAGGCAGTAATCGATGGTGGTAACTATTCACTATTCACCACCGGCAATCCGGATTATGATTACTTTGATCTGTTTAATAATACAGATTACGCAGGTAATCCTGAAGTTTTGCTTTTCAGACACTATAATGGACTGGAGTTTGGGGATTCCTTCAGTAATCAGCTGTGGAACTGGCCAAACAGCTACGGCTGGACACAGGAAGTGACAGAGTTCTACCTGTGTACAGATGGAGACCCGATCAGCGTAAGCCCGCTCTTTGTAGGTGATGATTCGCTGCAGATCCTGGAGACAAACCGTGATCCAAGACTGGCGCAATCGGTGATGGTGCCGGGGGATCCCAGGGTTATCAATGGTTCTGATACAACTTTCTATGAAATTCCAAATCTGTTTGATGCTCCAACCGGAATCGAGTCGCAAAAATTCCGCCTGGTGGTGGTTGATCCGTCAGTTGGTGTGAATAATGGTAATGTTGATTACATCAACTTCAGGTTTGCTGAAGCCTTATTGATCTATGCAGAAGCAAGGGCTGAATTAGGACAGCTGACCCAGGCAGATCTTGATCTGACAATCAATCAATTGCGAGCCAGGGTTGGTATGCCTGACCTGACCATGACCCCTACACCTGATCCCGATGCTATAGATTATGGATATCCTATTTCTGATATACTATATGAGATCAGGAGAGAAAGGACGGTTGAGCTTTTGGGTGAAGGCCAAAGGATGAATGACCTGATGCGCTGGCGGGCACATGCTTACTGGCAGGGCAACAGATTTACCGGTACTTATTATACTGATAAATTTAAAGCTTCAGTTTCGACCATTCCAGAGAATGGCGATGGGTTCCTTGATCCTTTTTCGAACTTACTGCAAGGAGCTGGTGGTGTGTATGGATTTAATGAGGAAAGGGATTATCTCCTGCCTATTCCAATTCAGGAACGAACATTGAATCCTAACCTTACTCAGAATCCTGGCTGGTAGATAATTATTAAATTTCCTCTTCATACATTTTAAAGGAGCCGGTCTGAAAATGGCCGGCTCTTTTTTCAAAAGTAAATGAAAGATAAGAGGCCAAATCTTTTGCATGGTAAATAGTATATGTCCAAGCGAGCACAACTAAAGTATACAGTCATTGGTATTTACCTTTTACTCACCAGCTGTGGGAAGATCAATGAAGATAAACGTGTTCTGATTTTTGAAAGTGAAGAAGCGAGTTGGATTACCGATGGCAGCGAGTTACCAGCCAGTGATTCCTTGTTCTATCTGGATAATCCAACACCGCTTTTTCGAAAGGAATTTAGCATCACCAAACCAGTCGCTCAGGCCAAGCTATTCATCACGGCAGCCGGCTATTATCTGGCCTGGCTTAATGGGGAACGTATAGGAGATCAAATTCTCGCACCTGCCTGGACAGATTACAGTAAAAGGATCTACTACTCCGGTTATGATATTACTGAATCATTGCTTAATCAGAAAAACTGTATCGGCATTGCCCTGGGAAATGGTTTTTACAATCCCCTTCCATTGCGTAAGTGGGGAAGGAGAAATTTAAGGAACGATACCAAAGTTGGCAAGCCTGCCATACTTGCGATGTTGTCGATTGCGTACAAAGATGGCACCTCAGAAACCATGGTTAGTGATACCAGCTGGAGGCATGCCTTTGGTCCGATCAGGCACAACAGTGTCTATCTGGGCGTAAAGTATGATGCCAGGCATGAAATTGACGGATGGAATGAAGTTGGCTTTGACGATCAAAGCTGGAAGCCTGCCGTCAAGGGTGATGCTCCGGGAGGGGAGTTGCAGGAAGCATTTTTCCCACCGGTGCAAATTGCTCAGGAAATCAAACCGGTTGATGTATACAGTCCGCAAGAAGGTACCTGGATCGTTGATATGGGGGTCAATTTTACCGGAACCTACAAAATCAGGTTAGAGGGAAATGAGGGCGATACCATACATTTCCGTTTCGGTGAACGCGTGTACGAGGACGGTTCGCTGAATCCGATGACATCCGTCATAGGACAGATCAAGCGACCTGGTATCGGCGGGCCCGGCGCTCCTGATGTAGCCTGGCAGAGGGACCTCTATGTCATGGGTGAGGAAGGCTCGGGTATTTTTCAACCGGACTTTACTTATCATGTGTACAGGTATATGGAAATTAAAGGATTGGATTACAAGCCTGAACCTGAAGATATTACCGGACTATTTACGTACACGAATGTCGATTCACAAAACACATTTGATAGCTCTTCAGACCTGTTGAACGACATTCAGGAGGTGACACGAAGAACTTTCCTGGCAAACCTCGTCAGTGTTCAGTCGGATTGTCCTGCCAGGGAGAAGTTTGGATATGGCGGAGATCTGAACGCTACGAGCGAATCATACATCTATAATTTTGATGTGCAGTCCATCTACCGGAAGACGATCTATGACTGGGTAGATGCGATGAACGACAGCACGTTTGTGGATACTGCACCTTTCGTAGGGGTAAAGTATTGTGGTATCAGTTGGGAATCTGCCTTTCTGATCACCCAGTATCACCTGTATTTATATTACAATGACATAGCCCTTGTCGAAGAACTTTATGAGCTGGATAAGCAATGGATGGAGAAGGTGGCCAGGATCCATCCGGAAGGACTGGTGACATCTGGCCTGAGTGATCACGAGTCGCTGGAGCCTGTGCCGGTTGAACTTACTGGGACCAGTCATTATCTGCAATGTGCGAGGATCATGCAGGAATTTGCTTCGGTCATGGGAGATGAAGAAAGTGTTGAGAAATACAAGCTGCTGGCTGAAAAGCTAAAGAGCATCGTCAAAGAGCGTTTCTGGGATGTGCCTGTAAATCAGAAGATCAACAGGCAAACACTCTTTGCAAATTTGCTTTATCATGGTATCATTCCAGCAGGTGAAATAGAAGCAGCTAAAGATTCATTGCTCAAAGCAGTCAGTAATGGACCAGCAGGACATTTTAATACTGGAATATTTGGGACCAAATATGTGCTGGAGGCATTATCCAAATACGAATCACCTGAAGCAGTTTTTGATATCGTTAACAGTACGACATTTCCCGGATGGGGCTTCATGATCGATAATGGGGCTACTACCCTATGGGAAACCTGGAAGGAAAGTGACAATACGTATTCCAATTGTCACCCTATGTTCGGCTCTGTCACCGAGTGGTACTATCGTTGGCTGGGCGGGATTCGCCCGGATGAAGAATATCCGGGTTTTGAGCGGTTCACCCTGGCTCCATCGACCCCGCAAGGTCTGGATGGAGTCAATTGCACCTACCAGTCACCCTATGGATCTATTACCTCAAACTGGAAAAGGAATCAAAAGGGAGGCTATGAATTCGAGTTGATTATTCCGGAAGGAACGACTGCCCGTGTGAAATTGCCCTTGAGCAATTCTCAGGAACTTCAGGTCAAAAGCGGACCTGCAATCGATCCGGAGATGTTAAAAGGAGGAGAATTTGCATTGCAGGGAGGCGAATATGTATTGACAACCGAATCTGGCAGCTAAGAAATTATAATAAATAATCAAATTCAATGATAAAGCACTTTTCAATCATTATCATCGGTACCTTTTTTTTGATGGGATGCGGCCCAACGACACCGAAGGAGGAAACTCCTCAACGACCCAATATTCTTTTCATTATGTCAGATGATCATGCCTACCAGGCGATCAGTGCTTACTCTGATGAGTTGATCCAAACTCCAAACATTGACCGGATTGCCGATGAAGGCATGTTGTTTACGCGAGCAAGTGTCACCAATTCTATTTGTGCACCATCCAGAGCAACCATTCTTACCGGAAAACATACCCATATCAATGGGAAGATTGACAATGTGATGCCTTTTGATACCACCCAGGTCACCTTTCCTCAGCTTTTTCAGGCTGCTGGATATGAAACTGCCATGTATGGTAAACTTCACTTTGGTAACAACCCCAAAGGAGTAGACGATTTCATGATCCTGCCTGGCCAGGGAAGCTACATCAATCCCAGATTTATTACGCCGCGTGGCGATACTACGATCACCGGATATGTGACCGATGCGATTACAGACCTGACCCTCGACTGGCTGGATAAAAAGAGGAATCCGGAAAAACCTTTTTTGCTGATGTACCTGCATAAAGCACCTCATCGTGCCTGGTGGCCAAGCCCGGAAAAGTTTGAAGAGTTTTCCAAGATAACCTTTCCTGAGCCTGAAACACTATTCGATGATTATGAAAACAGGGGTACAGCAGCTAAGGAAGCGGAGATGACTATTTCCGATGAAATGTTGCTTAGCTATGACAACAAGGTATTGCCGGCGGCTATAGAGCGACTGGGTATTGATGACGACCCCAGAAATGTCAGATATTTCAATGGGAGTGAGTACTCACGTATCAATGAAACACAGATCAAGCTCTATCAGCCGATCCTTGATTCCATAGCCAATGAATTCACAAAGAACTGGCCAAACATGACAGATAGAGAGAAGAGGATCTGGAAATATCAGCGATATATCCAGGATTACCTGGGGTGTATTTCCTCGGTAGATGACAACGTGGGCAGGGTGCTGGATTACCTGGATGAAAGCGGCCTTGCTGAAAACACGATCGTTGTCTACACTTCGGATCAGGGCTTTTACCTGGGTGAGCATGGCTGGTTCGATAAGCGATTTATCTACAAGGAATCATTCAGGACTCCATTACTCATTCGCTGGCCAAATGTGATTAAACCCGGAATCACCAATGATGGAATGGTTCAGAATCTGGATTTTGCACAAACCTTCCTTGAGGCCGCCGGTATACAGGCTCCGGATGATATGCAGGGGAAAAGCTTCGTCTCTTTGCTCAAAGGTGACACTGCAGCCTGGGACCGAAACTCGGTTTATTATCACTACTACGAATACCCGGGTCCTCACATGGTAAAACGTCATTATGGAGTCGTGACCAAAGACTACAAGCTGGCTCACTTCTACTATGATGTAGACCAATGGGAACTCTATGACCTGAAAGCTGATCCCCAGGAAATGAATAATGTCTATGATGATCCGACGTATGCTTCTGTCGTCGAAGAATTGAAAAATGAACTGGAAAGGTTAAGAGTAAAGTATAAGGATTCTCCGGAGCTGGATCAGAAGTATATCGATATTTATGAGAATAAAAATTGATCTGATTTGCAGCATCTTGAGAAACTGACAAAACAAATAGGATATCTGATCGCAATCAGCTGTGGCGTTTTTCTTCTGGGATGTAATGATTATAGTGAACAGCAGGAGGAAAGAGCAAAACCAAACATCATTTTCATCCTCACAGATGATCAACGCTGGGATGCGCTTGGATATTCAGGCAACCATATCATCCAAACTCCTAATATGGATCAGCTGGCACGGGAAGGTCTCTATTTCAAAAATGCCTTTGTAACTACCCCAATTTGCCCGGTAAGTAGAGCCTCTATTCTTACAGGTTTGCACGAAAGGACACATGATTTCACGTTTGGGAAAGAGAAAGTGCTGAAGGATGTCTACATGTATGACAGCTATCCCTATTTATTGAGAAAGGCCGGATACCAGACAGGTTTTGTAGGAAAGTTTGGCGTAAAAGTGAATGAAGGCATTGAAGATTCATTGTTTGTCAAAAGCGTGAAAACCTTTTGGCCTTATTTGAAAGATGTAGATGGAGAGCAGGTACACCTTGCTGATATCAATGGAGATCATGCCATTGACTTTATCAGGTCAAATAAAGAAGATCCGTTTTGCCTTTCAATCTCATTCTGGTCTCCCCATGCGGATGATGGTGCAGAAGAACAGTACTTCTGGCCAGCATATGTAGATAGTTTATATGCTGAAGATGAAATACCTGCTCCTGAAACCGGAAATCCTGCCTTCTTTGAGTCATTGCCAGAGTTTCTGAAAACAAGTATGAATCGGAAAAGGTGGTTTTGGCGATATGATACACCTGAGAAGTATCAAAAAATGGTTAAGGGATATT
Source organism: Cyclobacteriaceae bacterium (assembly GCA_965243485.1). Lineage (GTDB taxonomy): Bacteria > Bacteroidota > Bacteroidia > Cytophagales > Cyclobacteriaceae > UBA7330. The sequence goes on from CBDEVP010000001.1 coordinate 2,773,389, forward strand.
ACAGGATGATCAGTACGGTGGATCATGTGGTGGGTAGAATTCAGACAGTGCTGGAGGAGGAAGGTCTTGCAAAAAACACAGTGATAATTTTCATGGGGGATAATGGATATTTCCTTGGCGAACGGGGATATGCAGGAAAGTGGACATTACATGAACATTCTATTCGGGTACCGATGATATTATATGATCCCAGGCAGTCGGAGTTGAAAAGGGGCAGGTCCTTTTCAGAACCCGTATTAAACATTGATGTTACCCCGACTATCCTTGAACTTGCAGATATAGATATTCCGCAGTCGTACCAGGGGAAAAGTCTGAAAGCCTTTTATGATCAAAGACCAGTTGAATGGAGAACAAATATTTTTTTGGAGCATAGGCTTGAAGGAAACCCACTCCTTATCAGGACAGAAGGGATCAGAGATGACACCTGGAAATTTATTCGATATGATGACCACCCGGAATTTTTTGAGCTATACAATCACCAGGAAGATTTTAATGAGACTACAAACCTTGCATATGATAGCGAGTATGCTGAACGGGTAAAATATTATCAAAACATGTGTGATTCTTTAGTTGCCAAATTTCTAAACGAAAGCGTGCAATAAAGCCTGCAGATATGAAGGAGACCCTTTTTGCTTTTTTATTAATTTTTTTGATCGGTGTCTTGCCGGTTGAAGCGGAGGTGGAACCAGCCCATATCTTTCATCACAACATGGTATTGCAACGTGACAAACCTGTAAGAATATGGGGCGCCGCAGATCCTAAAGAAAAAATAACCGTTCAGTTTTCAGGTCAGGTAAAATCAACAATTACCAGTAAGCAGGGAGACTGGTATTTATACCTTGATATCTTAACAGCCAGTGCCGAACCGGCGGAATTGAAAATCACGGGCAAAAATGATTCGGTCATCTTCAAAAATGTATTGGTGGGAGACCTGTGGATACTTGGTGGCCAGAGTAACATGGAGTTTGATTTGGCCAGGATTTTCCATGGCGATGTTGAGATCCTGTCGGCCAACTTTCCTCAAATCCGTCTGATGACCATTCCCAGCTCTGCCAATCAAAAGCCGAAAGAGGACTTTGATCGCATCAACGAATATGATGCCTGGTATGACCGGTATGATGAAAAGGGGTACTGGTTTGTCTGTTCACCATCATCAGTCCCCACATTTTCTGCCCTGGGATACATTTTTGGAAGAAGGCTACACATGGTCACCCAGGTTCCCATTGGATTGATTGATGTATCCATGGGTGGGACCACGGTCGAGGCATGGATTTCGCCAGAGACTCTTGGCAACATGCCTGAAAATGATTCCCTCCTGCTACAGTGGAATGAAAAAGTAGCAACTTATGATCCGGAGGAAAGTCTCAGGATGAGGATCGAAAACTGGGAAAGAAGAAGTGCAGCCAGAAAAGAACAGGGCCTGGAAATCAACTCTAAACCAACCGAACCGGCCCCCGATCCGGCTTATGATCGCAATTTTCCCGGATCGTCATATACCGGGATGCTGGCACCTGTCAAGGGGCTTACAGTAAAGGGCGTCATCTTTCACCAGGGATATAACAACGCATTAAGCGATGCCCGACCCAGGCAATATGCACTGAATTTCAAAGCCCTCATCGATGATTGGAGAACTGCATTTCTGGATGACAATCTTCCTTTTGGTATCATCGAATTAAGTGCGGGGGGTGAACCGCAAACACTGGACAATTACCAAGAAAGCATGATAGATCCGGCTCCATTTATCAGGGAAGCCCAGTTCAAGGCTTATCTGGATCGCTTAAACACAGGTTTCATTTGCTCCTATGATCAACAGGTAAATTGGTACCATCCGCAGAAGAAATTATTAGTAGGAGAAAGAATTGCCAGGTGGGCATTGGCTACCCAATATGGTAATAATGTTAGTTGGCAACCGGCTATGGTCACCAATGTTGAAAGATTGGTAGATCGTATCATCATAACATTTGATCGGGAACTAAAAGCCTCTGATGACCGTCCATTTGAAGGCTTTGCCATTGCTGGACCGGACCGCCATTTTTTCCCGGCAGAGGCAGCATATGTTGAGATTGACAATACCGGTGGACGACCAGTCCATGATAAAACCAGAATAGTAATTTGGAATGATCAATGTAAGGATCCACTGGAGGTTCGATATGCCTGGGCCAGAAACCCTCTTGGAAACCTGATCAATCTGGAAAGCCGGACCATTCCGGTGCCTTCATTTCGGACGGATTCATGGAGTTACCCCGAAGCTCCTTATTCTCCCGAAGCTTTTGAGGCTCACAGATCAAAGATCAGGACTCTCAGGGAAGAGGCAAAAGCACTCGTCCAAATCAGACAGGAATCAACGGAGCAAGATGAAAAGTAAAAGAGTTTTTAGACAACAAATATTCGTTGGGTTGATGGTCATCCAGCTAGGTGGTTGTGGACTTTTTACCGAGCAAAAACCAAATATACTCATCATCTATACCGACGACCAGGGCACCTTAGATGCAGCCAGCTTTGGTGCGCAGGATTTGTACACCCCGAATATCGACCTGCTAAGCAATACAGGCATCCGCTTCACACAGGCCTATGCACACACGGTTTGCTGTCCCAGCAGGGCGGCGCTGCTGACAGGTCGTCATCCTCAGCGATCAGGTATTAATGACTGGACACAAAATGACGCGCATGCTACGGAAAAAGGGATCAACATGCCGCTCAGCGAGGTCACCATCGCAGAAATATTGAAGGAGAATGGTTACAGAACGGGGATTTTCGGGAAGTGGCACCTTGGGGCAGCATTGGAAAATGGTCCGCTGGAACAGGGCTTTGATGAGTTCTTTGGATTCAGGGGTGGATTTATCGACAACTACGTTCACTACTTTTTACATGGGATGGGATTTCACGATCTGTGGGAAAATAAAGACGAGATATATCAAAGGGATCAATATTTCCCTTCGCTCATGACAGAAGAAGCCCTGAGGTTTATTGATAGAAATAAGGAACAGCCCTTTTTTTTGTATACAGCCTTTAATCTGCCGCATTACCCGGAGCAACCTGATTCTACCTTCATGTCCTACGTAGAAGGTCTCGACGAACCAAGAAGATCTTATGCTACCGCTATAGCAACCGTAGATGATAAGATCGGTCAACTGATTGAAAGACTTGAGGTGAACGATATCAGAGATAAAACCGTCATCTTTTTCATGAGTGATAATGGTCATTCTACAGAGGAAACTTTCATCAGGGTAGATAATCACAATAGTGGCTTACCAAAAGGGCTGAATTATTGCGCCAATGGAGGGGGTGGTTTTACAGGAAAGTGGAGAGGAGCTAAAAGCAGTTTTCTTGAGGGTGGAGTACGCGTACCCACGATTATCAGCTACCCCGGTCATTTTCCGGAAGGTGCAGTACGGGATCAAATCGTTTCCTGCATGGATTTTCTGCCTACCATTTGTGAACTGACCGGAAGCAGAATGCCGGACACCCTGGATGGATACAGCCTGCTGCCCATCATTGAGTCGGAGGGGGAGTCGTCACAGCATGAAACCTTATTTTTTGAATGGAGGGGTCAGTGGGCTGTACGACAGGGGAAATGGAAACTTATCGTAAATGGAAGAGATACCACCGGTAAGTTCTCATCACATCTTGAAAAAGAGGAAAAGATGGAATCGCCTTATCTGGCGAACCTGGAGGATGAAAATCCCGAAGAAAAGAATTATGCTGAGGAGTATCCCGAAGTTGTAGAACGACTCACCAGCCTGTACAATGCCTGGTGGGCTGAGGTACAACCCAATACAAATGATATATAACAAAATATGACAGTGATGATCAAAACAAGGATTTCGAATCTCTGGAAGTGGTCAGTGACCATGCTGATTGCTGGAACATCAGTGAGTTGTGGAGATCATCAGGCAGCTGTTGATCATCAACTTGAAGAGGGTTTTAAAGATCCTGCGATAGAATACCGGCCCATGGCGCTCTGGCCCTGGCTCAATGGGTTTGTGGATACCACCAGGCTCGTTTACGAGTTGGAGGAGATGAAAGACAAAGGCATGCGGGGAGCACTGATCTGGGACATAGGGGCATTGATTGACCCCAACAAAGAAATACCAGAAGGCCCTGCTTTTTTGGGTGAGGGATCTTTGGAATACATTTCCCTCGCTCTAAAAACTACAGATCGACTCGGTCTGGACCTGGGGATGGTGGCAGCCAGCAGCTGGAATTCCGGTGGACCCTGGATTGATTCCGCTGAGGCCAGCATGCAGTTGTTGCACACCAGTCAGATTGTCGAGGGCCCTGCAACTAAAGTAATAAAAATTATGAAGCCGCAGGCAAATCCAAGGAGCGGAGCCAGCAGACACGTTCATTTAACTACATTGGCTGTACCATATACCCAGGAAAAGAAAATTGAAGCTTCAGGAGCAAGATTTATACTGAACGAATTCACAACTTCAGAGGGTGTGATTACCTGGGAAGTACCGGATGGAAAATGGGAAGTGCTGTCCTTTTTCATGTCCAATACCGGTCAAAACCTGGTGGTTCCCAGCCCGAATTCTACCGGCCTGATCATAGACCATCTAAGCAAAAAGGCTACTCGGATACACATAGATAGCATGTTGTCAAGGCTTGATCCGATCAGTACGGAGGAGCGTCATCTTAGGTTTCTGATGCTGGATAGCTACGAGGTATGGCCGATGCAGGACTGGTCGCCGGAACTGATCAATACCTTTCAGGAGCAATATGATTACGACCCAATTCCACTGCTACCCATACTAAAAGGATATACAAGTGGGGACACCATTTTCGATGAACGCTTCCGCGGTGATTATCAACGCATTGTCAGTGATATGATGATTGAAAATCATTATGCCTACGCAAAAAGCATTGCCAATCAGCATGGTATCCAAATGATCAGTGAAGCCGGACACGGTGGTTATGCTCGGGTTGACCCGCTCAAGGGACTAGGGCATTCTGATATACCCATGGGAGAATTCTGGAACAGGCAGCGCCACTGGGTCACGAAAGAAGCTGCAAGTGCAGCGCACATCTATGGCAGAGAGATCGTAGCTTCAGAATCGCTTACCGGTTGGAACCACTGGCAACATGGACCGTCTGATTTCAAACAGCTGATAGACATTGCATTCTGTGAAGGGCTCAATCAGATCGTCTTTCACACTTTCACCCATAATCCTGAAATTGCTGGAAAACCCGGATTTGTCTATCATGCAGGTGAGCATGTGAACGTAAATGCTACCTGGTGGCCCATGGCCAGGCCTTTTATGGATTATATTGCCAGGAGCTCATACCTGCTCAGACAGGGAAATTTTGTAGCCGATGCCTGTCTCTACTATGGTGATCAGGCTCCTAATCTCGTACCTGCATCAACCATTGACCCAAACATAGCTCCCATTTTTAGTGATGATAAATGCCTTCACTGCGGAAGACCTAAACCGGTGGATCCCGGGAAGGTAAAAGGATATGACTACGATTACATGAATGCTGAGGTGATCATCAATGACATGCAGGTGGTTGATGGAATCCTTAAGCTGCCTTCTGGTCAGGCTTACAGGGTCATGCAGATACCCGACAGACCTGATATTTCAGTAGAGGTTCTTCGGAAACTTAAAGAACTGGTTGCCGAAGGTGCTGTCATACTAGGTAGAAAACCCGAAAGATCAGGCTCCCTGAAAAATTATCCCGAATGTGATGAAGAAGTCAAGTCGATTGCAGATGAAATGTGGGGCGGTATAGACGGCTCGAAGGTCCATGTGAATGAATATGGAAAAGGAAAGGTCTTTTCAGGAATTTCCCTAAAGGAAGTGTTGAACGAACTGAATATTGAGCCAGACTTCCGTACAGAACATACAAATGATCACATCAGGTATATTCATCGAAGGACAGACCATGAAGACATCTATTTGGTCGCAAACAGCAATACGACTCAGGAAAGTATCTCATGTACTTTTCGGGTAGATGAAGATCTGATCCCTGAAATCTGGGATGCTGTCAGTGGGGAAATTCAGAGAGAGGTCAATTATAGCCCTGTAGAAGGTGGCATCAATTTGGATCTTGTATTAGATCCTTATGGATCAAGCTTTGTCGTTTTTCGGCATCGATCAGGTAGCGATGATGAGAGCTCTGCTAGCCGGGATCTCCAGTTTGGTTATGATCAGGACAGATCAATTGCAAAAGTGGATTTGAGCTCAGGATGGGATGTAAGTTTTGATCCGGTGATGGGTGGCCCGAAATCCTATCAAATGGGTTCGCTTATAAGTTGGCCGGAAAGTCCTAATGATGGGGTCCGGTATTATTCCGGATCTGCTACCTATTCAAAGACCTTTGAAATTGAAGAAGATATTTTGACAGATGGATCAAGGGTATTGGTGGACTTTGAAAATATCCAGGAAATAGCAAGAGTCTTAGCGAATAATAAAGAATGTGGCATTGTCTGGACGCCTCCCTATACATTAGATATTACTGATGAGATCCAGCCGGGCGAAAATACTATTCGAATACAAGTCATCAATACGTGGAATAACAGGATCGTTGGAGATCTGGTCCGGAATACGAATTATACAAGTACAAATGCAGTCAATAAGTTTAACAAGGACAGTGAACTCTTGCCATCAGGCCTGATCGGTGATATCAATTTATTAATTAAGAAATGAGAGATTTATGGACAGAGTAAAGCCAATTCTACCGCTTTTAGGGATACTATTTCTTTTTACCTCCTGCAACGAGGAAAAGAACGGTTCAGTAAACGTTATACAAATACCTGAAGCTATCAGTTACCTGGATGTAGAAATAACAGATGGTTTTTGGAAGGAAAAGATTGAGAAAAATCGCGTCAACAGTATCCGGCATGCACTCGATCAGGCGAAAGAATCCATAGGATATTTTGATATCGCTGCGTCAGGAACAACAGATAAAGAACATAAAGGTAACCTTGCCAGTGATTCTGATGTGTATAAGATCATTCAGGGAGCCGCTTATGCATTGCATCATACGAGTGATCCTGAGCTAGAGGCAGCCATTGATACAGTCATAAGTAAAATCGCTGCTGCACAGCAGCCGGATGGATATATTTTCACCTACTGGACGATCAATGATCCTTCGCAAAGGTGGAAGGATCTTGGACAGAAGCACGAGCTCTATTGTGCCGGCCATTTGTTTGAAGCGGCTGCCGCTCATTACCAGGTAACAGGAAAACGGACACTTCTGGATGTTGCTATCAAAAGTGCGGATAACATTGATGCTACATTTGGTCCCGGGAAGATTGAAGATGTACCGGGACATGAAGAGATTGAGCTTGGCCTTTTAAAACTTTATGAAGTCACAGGGGACAATAAATACCTGGACCTCTCTGTCTTTTTTGTGGATGGGCGAGGCAACCCTAAAAGAATTGCCGATAAGCTTGAGCCACCTGAGCATGACCCCAAGGCGGGAACTCCCTGGCGGTGGCGTCCACCGTCCTATATGCAGGATCACCTGCCTGTTACCCAGCAATATTACGCAGTTGGCCATGCAGTGAGAGCAGCCTATTTGTACTCAGCCATGACGGAAATCGCCCTCGAAAAGAATATAGATAAGTACACTCCGGCACTGGACTCTATCTGGAATGATATTATCACCAAAAAATTGTATATCACCGGGGGTATTGGTACACGGCAACATCACAATGAAGGTTTCGGAACTGAGTATCTTCTCCCCAATGACCAGGCATATTGTGAGACCTGTTCCAGCATTGCACTTACCTTCTGGAACAGAAGGATGAATCAATTACACGCTGATGCTCAATACGCTGACCTGCTGGAACTCACCATGTACAACGCTGCGATTGCCGGCGTTTCACTGGAGGGAGATCGTTTCTTTTATTCAAATCCACTGGCATCTGATGGGAGTCACTATCGAAGGGAGTGGTTTAATCCACCCTGTTGTCCAAGTAACATGGTTAGGTTTATTCCAGAGATAGGAACTACCATTTATGCGAAGACAGAAAACGAGCTTTACGTAAATCAGTTTATCAGCAGCAAAGTAAATGTCACGCTTCGAGAGCAGGAAGTTTTAGTTATTCAGGAAACTGACTATCCCTGGGAGGGCGTCATTAACCTCACCGTAGATATGGCGGACCCTACTCAATTTGCTTTGAAGATGCGTGTACCCGGATGGGCAAAAAATAAATTGCTTCCTGGTGATCTTTACAAGTATGCTGGAGCATATGAGGACCAGACCAATCTCCAGGTAAAAGTAAATGGGAAGAAAGTTGAGGCTTTAAAATACGAATCCGGTTATATCATCCTTGACCGGGAATGGAGCAGTAACGATGAAGTGGAATTAGTCCTGCCTATGAATATCAGTCTCATCACTGCAAACCAGAACATTCAGGATGCCATGGGAAAACTTGTGATATCAAGAGGACCCGTTATCTATTGCCTTGAAGGGGTAGACAATGAAGATTACTTTACTCAGTCATATGCCATCCGACCTGAGAGTTTGAACTCTGAGTTCAGGGATGATCTATTGAATGGAGTCGTAACCATTCAGGGAAAAGCAGCAGGAGAAAATGATCAAGAAATTGATGTCAGAGCTATCCCTTACTATGCATGGAATAATAGGGGTAAGAATAAAATGGAGGTCTGGCTTCCTTATGTGGAAAAATCAGCAAATCCGAAATAAATGATTCTTAACTGGCAATATGTGGTAAGAAAGCTCATCGGATTGAAAATCCTTTTTTTCGTGCTATTCATGGGTTGTTCCGTAGAAAAGAAAAACCAGGAGACTGATTATCAGCAACTGAATGTTTTACTTATCACTGCCGATGACCTCAACTACAATTCGGTGGGTGCTTATGGCTGCAAAGTCGACAACATTACCCCTAATCTTGATAAGCTGGCAAGCCAGGGAATGAGATTCACCAATGCTTATGTCAACATCGCTATCTGCCAGCCGAGCCGCCAGTCCATCATGACAGGCAGATACCCTCATCGCAATGGTGCCCCGGGCTTTGATCCGATTGACAAAAGTGTTCCAACACTCCAGGAAGAGCTCAACAAGGTTGGATATCTGAATGGGATCATAGGGAAAGAAGAGCATTACAAGCCTGTCGAGAAGTTTGTTTGGGATTTCGTCATCAGGGAAGAGGACGTGGCTTCGGGATTAGGGATTGGACGGGACCCTGATCTTTATTATCAGTATACGGCAGAATTTATTGCCAGGGCCAAGGCTTCCAATAAGCCGTTCTTTTTGAATGCGAATGCCCATGACCCGCACCGACCCTTTGCGGGTAGTGATCAGGAAATGAGGTCGTGGGGAGAAGACCTACCCAAAGTGACAAGGGTGATCAATGAAGATGAGATTACCGTACCTGATTATCTTCCTGACTTGCCGGAGGTGAAAAAGGAAATGGCTGAATACTTCACCTCTGTTTACCGTCTTGACCAGGTTGTGGGAGAGATACTCAGGGCGCTGGATGAAAGTGGTTTGGCTGATCAAACCATAGTCATGTTTTTGAGTGACAATGGCATCTCGATTCCTTTTGCCAAAGGCAACTGCTATCTAAATAGCAACAAAACCCCATGGATGATCAGATGGCCCGGTATGGTCCAGCCAGGAACTATAGATTCCACGCACTTTATTTCTGGGATTGATTTTATGCCAACAATCCTCCATTCCCTTCATCTTTCGAAGGTTTCAGGTATGGATGGTTATTCCTTCCTTCCAGTACTGAAGGGTCAGGAGCAGGAAAGGAGAGATAAGGTATTCACACAGCTGCACAAACTATTCTCCGGGAGGCAGTATCCCATGCGATGCGTGCAGCAGGGTGACTTTGGCTACATCGTCAATTTCTGGTCTGATGGCGAATTTTACTTTACCGGGGATGCGTTGAGTGGTCGAACCTATCGGGCCATGGCTGAAGCCGCAGCGTCAGATCCAGAGATTGGAAAAAGGGTAGAGCTGCTGAGATACAGGGTCCGGGAGGAATTGTATGATTTTCGTCAGGATCCGGATGCATTGATCAACCTGGCAGATGACGGAGAATATGAAGAGCGAAAAAAGCAACTGAAAAAGCTGTTACTGGCTGAGATGAAAAGGACTGAAGATCCGATGATGGACGAGTTTAAGGAAAGATTTATGGATTCAGAATGATGAGATATAAAAATACCATAAGTGATCCAGTTAGATCTCGAAAGCGCATTCTTATGAAAAGCGTACTGATACTTTTCAGTATTGGTTTTATCTCATTTTCCTGTGTAGACAAACAACAGACTAAACCAAATATTATATTTATTTTCATTGATGACCTGGGATGGAAGGATGTCGGCTATATGGGATCTGAATATTATGAAACACCCAACATCGATCGACTGGCCAATGAAGGTATGGTCTTTACCAATGCGTACACGAATGCCGCTAACTGTGCCCCTACGCGTGCCAGTTTGCACAGTGGTCAGTACACCCCCAGGCATGGAGTATACACTGTGGCCAGACCAGACAGGGGCAGACCAGAGGATCGGAGGTTGATCCCGATCGATAATTCGCGATCTATTTCTCTTGATAAAATAACAATTGCCGAAGCATTGAAACCCTCTGGTTATATCAGTGGAGCCTTTGGGAAATGGAATGTAGGAAATTCTCCGAAGGAGCAAGGTTTTGATGTGTCTGTGGACAGACCCGATCTGGGATATCGGGGAGGTCATTTCAATAATGAAGGAGAATACTTGACAGATCAATTGACCGCCGAGGCGGTTGACTTCATTGCGGAGAACAAGGATCGACCCTTCTTTCTGTATTTGTCTCATCATGCCGTCCATACCCCGATTGAAGCGAAAGAAGAATTGATCGAAAAATATGAATCCAAAACGCCGGAAGACTGCCACAATAACCCGGAATATGCAGCCATGGTGGAAAGTGTAGATCAAAGTGTTGGTACTGTTTATCAAAAACTTGAAGAACTGGCATTAACTGAAAATACTTTACTGATCTTTTTCTCTGATAATGGAGGGCATGGTACATACACCTGCCAAAAACCTCTGAGAGGAGGAAAAGGTATGTTTTATGAAGGAGGTATTCGGGTTCCAATGGTAGCATACTGGCCAGGTAAAATTGAGCCGGGCACTTCCACTGATGTTCCGGTCATAGGCATGGATTTTTATCCAACCTTTCTGGAATTGTCAGGAACAGAAACTCCAGCCAATTACCCTTTGGATGGGAAGAGCCTTGTGTCTTTGTTTGAAGGAAAATCATCCATTGACAGGGAGGCGCTTTACTGGCATTTCCCTGCTTATCTTAATGCTTACGAAGGGATGCAAAATGAATCACGTGATTCAACATTCAGGACCCGGCCGGTCAGTGTGGTCCGAAAAGGTGACTGGAAACTCCTGATGTATCATGAAGAATGGGTGCTGGACGGAGGAAGAGACAACATGGCCAGTAACAATGCGGTTGAGCTATATAACCTGAAAAATGACATTGCCGAGCAAAATGACCTGGCCCTGACCGAGACGGATAAAAGAAATGAGTTGCTGGATCAGCTGTTGACCTGGCAAAAAGAAATCAACGCGCCGGTTCCCACGGAGCCTAACCCGGAATATGTCAAAACTAATACCAACAGATAACCCCAAAATTCCGGATTCCTGGACAAAATAAGATTGATTATGATAAAACACTATATGAATATTGGAATTGCAGTTTTGCTGGTATTGATTTTATGGTCGTGTAAGACCGATACCGGGGAACAAAAAAGCATGAAGAAGCCAAATGTACTCTTCATTCTTGCCGACCAGTGGAGGGCCCAGTCGACAAGCTATAATGGGGATCCCAACCTCGTTGGAAGGATGCCCAATTTTGATCGATTGGCCAGTCAGAGCGTGCATTTCAAAAATGCCTTTTCCATCACCCCTGTTTGTACGCCCTACAGGGCAGCTTTGTTGACAGGCAAGTATCCCACTTCGACGGGAATGGTCTTCAATGACCTTCATCTACCATCGGAAGAAGTGACAATGGCAGAACTGTTCAGGGATGCAGGGTACAAAACAGGCTATATCGGTAAGTGGCACCTGGATGGAATGGGGCGCTTTGCCTATACACCACCTGAACGAAGACAGGGATTTGAATATTGGAAAGCCCTTGAATGTTCGCACGATTACTACAACATGCGTTACTATGAAGGCAATGATCCGGAGCCGAAACAGTGGGAAGGTTATTCTCCATATGCCACTACGGAAGATGCAATCTCATATATGAAAGACAATGCTGGTGGGGATGATCCTTTCCTCATGGTACTTGCCTGGGCATCACCTCATTTCCCACACCATACTGCTCCTGAGGAACTGCAAGCGAAGTTCAAACAGGATGAGATCATTCTAAGGAAAAATGTACCTGAAGACATGCGTGAGCTTACCAGAAAAGAAGCAGTAGGCTATTATGCGCACATGCTGGCTTTAGAGAAATGTATGGGAGATATTCAAAAGGCCCTGAATGAATTAGGGATTGCTGATAACACCATTGTCATCTTCACAGCCGATCACGGTGAGATGATGGGCTCTCAGGGAGTGAGGCCCAGACAGAAGCAGGTGCCATGGATCGAGTCGGTGAGTATCCCGTTTCTGATCAGGTATCCGGACAAGTTTGGGACAGAAGGGATTGAGATTGAAGAGCCGATGAATGTCCCTGATGTCTTACCAACACTATTGTCACTGGCTGGTCTACCCGTGCCCGAATTCATCGAGGGGGATGACCTTTCCGGAGTCATTACTGGCGACAATACAAATGCTGATGATGCGGCATTGGTCATGAATGTTTCCCCCTTCGCACTACCTCACCCGGAGTACAGGGGTGTTTATACCAGCAGATATGCCTATGTCAAAAATCTGGATGGTCCATGGTTCCTCTATGATCACAAGAACGATTCACTTCAAATGAATAACCTGGTGGATCAACCGGGGAATGAATCATTGCTGGCTGAGATGGAAGCAATCCTTCAAAAGGAATTAGCGGAGGCCGGAGATGAGTTTCGACCACGGGAATACTACATCAATAAGTGGAACTACAGCCTAAATAAAGGCGGTCACATTCCTTACGGCGAAGGCGCAGAGCCCCAGGGACCAGGATTGAATACAAGGAAATAAGTCTGATCAATATTTTTGATTTAAATTATAAGGTGTAATGAGCTAAATGACATTATGAAAGAAGCATTGACTATCTTCTCTATAACCATGCTGGTATGCCTGGTTTGTTTAAACTGCACTCAAAAGAAAGAAAAAGTGAATACAGCACCCTATCAATATGAGGTAAGAAGAACCTCTGAAAAACCCGAAATAAATGCTGACTGGGGTAAAGAGTTCTGGGAAAATACGAAATCAGTAAGACTTGACAATTTCATGGGTGACCAGCCCGAACATTTTCCCCAGACCCATGCCAAAGTGAGGTATGATCAGGAATATATCTATGTCACTTTCAGAGTAAAGGATAATTATGTGAGAGCCGTGGCAACAGAAACAAATGGTCCTGTGTACCAGGATAGCTGTGTGGAATTCTTTTTTACACCGGGACAGAACACAGACAATTATTTTAATCTGGAAATGAACTGCAAAGGGGTGTTCCTGTTTGGGTATCACCTCAATAACAATGAAACCGATGGCAAGGTGGCAGAGGAGGATTATCAAAAGATAAAAATAGCCTACTCGCTGGAGCGGGACGTTAAGGAAGAAATCCAGGAACCAACGACCTGGGTGGTGGAGTATGCCATTCCCCTTGAAATTCTTTCCAATTATATGGAGGTAGATCAACCTGGGTCTGGTGTAACCTGGCGAGCTAATTTTTACAAATGTGCAGATAAGACCTCTCACCCTCACTGGCTCACCTGGGCACCGGTGGATTTCCCTACGCCAAAGTTTCACCTGCCGGAGTTTTTTGGGACTATAAAATTTGAGTAGATGATAAGATTACCATTTGGTTGCTTACTAATAATCATTTTGGCTGCTGCCTGTAAAAAGGAAGAAGGCTTACCCAACATCATCATTCTATATGCGGATGACATGGGATATGGTGACCTCAATATCCAGAATCCGGATTCAAAGATCCCAACTCCTAATCTGGATCAGCTGGCGAGGGAAGGCATGCGTTTTACGGATGGCCATAGTTCTTCAGGTATTTGTACACCGAGTCGATATGCCCTGCTTACGGGTCGTCACCACTGGCGTGATTTTCATGGGATCGTTGGACCGATGGGAGCGCCGGCTTTCAAAGAAAATCAATTCACCCTGGCTCAGATGCTGAAAGTGAATGGTTACACCACAGCCGCCATCGGAAAGTGGCACCTGGGTTGGGACTGGGAAGCTATCAGAAAGCCGGATTGGACCCGACTAGACTCATTCGAAATATTTAACCGGTATTCAAAATTTTACCCTTCGGAAGCCTACAATTGGGAAATGTCCGTACCGGGAGGTCCGCTGGATCGCGGCTTTGATTACTACTTTGGAGATGGGACGATCAATTTTCCTCCATATGTCTTCATGGAGAATGATAAGGTGACAGAAACGCCAACTGTTTCTATGACCACACCTGAAGGGTTGGCACTGGAAGGAAACTGGGAGGCTCGTCCCGGACCCGCTGTTGAGGGGTGGGATTTCTTTGAGGTGCTGCCAACGCTTACAAAAAAGGCAGTGGAATACGTCGAAAATCAAAAAAGCAATGAAGAACCATTTTTCCTGTACATGGCGTTTCCTTCTCCTCACGCACCCATCATACCCAATGAGGAATTCAGAGGTAAGAGTAAGGCTGGTCCTTATGGTGACTTCGTTTACCAGACAGACTGGTGTGCAGGTCAGATTCTAGATGCATTGGAAGCTATTGGTAAGAAGGATAATACCATCGTTATTTTCACTGCGGACAATGGACCTGAGCGCTATGCCTATGAACGGATAAGGAATTATGATCATTGGAGTGCTGCCCCGTTTCGGGGGTTGAAGCGTGATGTTTACGAGGGGGGGCATCATGTGCCTTTCGTGGTACGATGGCCATCTAAAATTGCTGCCGGCTCAACTAATGAACAGGTGATCAGCCAGGTCGATATTTTAAAAACCATTTCCAGCATCATTGGTGCTCAACTGCCAGCAGGATTAGCTCATGACAGCCATGATTTTTCAAAGGTTTGGTTGGGAGAAGCATCAGAAGAGACGGTCAGGAAAGCCACAGTTCAGAACACCTTTGCAGGAAGGTATGCACTCCGCGAAGGAGATTGGTTGTACATTAATCATGAAAGTGGATACCACTCACAACCTCCTGAATGGGCTGCTGATTATTTCGGTTATCCACCTTTAGAGGATTCTGTGCAGCTATACAACCTCAATAATGACATTAGACAGATATTCAACCTGGCGGGTGAAATGCCTGCTAAAGTATCAGAAATGCAGGGTAGGCTCGAAGCCATTCAAAGCCGTGAAACATTTATTGAATAGGTTCAGATTTATGATTTTAAAAAGACGAAATGCCTTATTTCTATCAGTTCTTCTCATCCTTACGGCCTGCGTAAAAAAACAGGCAAATGAAAATGATCCACCTAATATTCTCATTGTAACATCAGATGACCTGAATTATAACTCAGTAGGTGCTTTTGGCTGTAATATTCCGGGGATCACCCCAAATATTGATCGGCTTGCCAGTGAGGGTATGAGATTTACGAATGCTCATTCTAACACCGCGGTATGTATGCCCTGCAGACAGTCCTGGATGACAGGACAATTTCCACACAACACCGATTCGGAAGGCTTCGAAGCACTTGCAGAGGATGTTCCTACATTACCAGAACAGCTTAAAAAAAGAGGTTACATCAACGGAATTTTGGGTAAAGAGATCCACCATCAGCCAAGGGAAAGATTTTTTTGGGATTTCATTCCTTTTGTGCAGGAAGATGATTCAACCTGGAGGCATGGAAAGTCCCGAAATCCGAACCTTTTTTATGAGTATTCAAAAAAATTCTTTGAGCAGGCTAAACAAGAGGATAAGCCCTTCTTCTTTTTGGCTAACTCACACGATCCCCACAGACCGTTCATAGGTAATGATTCGGCTACATGGGGTAGGTATCAACCTCCGGTTGATAAAGAATTTTCTCCTGATGAGATCGAGATGCTTGGGTACCTGCCTGATATACCAAAAGTGCGAAAGGAAGTTGCCCAGTATTATGGTAACGTCTACAGGTCAGATCAGAGCATTGGCTCGGTACTACGCGCACTGAAAGAAGCTGGACTTGAGGAAAATACTGTCATTTTCTACATGAGTGATCATGGGGCAGCCTTTCCATTTGGTAAATCACAATGCTACTTAAATAGCACAAAAACCCCCCTGATCGTCAAATGGCCGGGTAAGATTACCCCAGGATCGGTGGATTCGACTCATTTTGTCAATGGGATTGACCTGATGCCAACCGTTTTGAATATTGTCGGCTTACCGGAGCCCACAGAACTTGATGGTAGCAGTTATCTTTCCCTTTTATTAGGGAATGACCAGGATGAAAGGGAATATGCATTTACCACCTACTATCAGATTTATGCAAAGATCAGGTATCCGATGAGAGCCATACAGGATGATGAATTTGGATACATCTATAATTTCTGGGCGGATCATGAAAGGGATATGCGTGGAGATGCCATGGGTGGGATCACCTGGAAAGCCATGGTGGAAGCCGCAGAGGATGATCCGGAAATAGCAGAAAGAGTAGAATTGTATAAATACCGTGTACCGGAAGAATTCTACAATTTCAAGAAAGATCCCAATGGCCTCGTAAACCTGGCCAATGATCCCGAATATGCTGATATCATAGAAAGATATCGGGCAGTCATGCTAGACAGGATGCAACGGTATCATGACCCGGCTTATGAGGCTTTCAGAGATAGAAATGAACCAGGCGTGATAGCCGATTTTATGGCAGCACAGCGGGAGAAAGCGAAGAATACTAAACCTTTCATTCGTTTCTGATTACGTTTTAGCATAAAACTCAGTAGGAATATGAAGGAATCATTTGGAACGATCAGGATAGCAGGCTTGCTAGGGTTAACTTTTGGTTTAGCTCTCTTTTTCAATTCCTGCCAAAAAAAGGATGGACCAGTACAAAAGTCATTGAAGCTGTGGTACCAGCAACCAGCAGACGCTTCAGTCGAGGACAATCCCTATAGTTGGAGAGATGATCCTGAATGGCTGAAAGCGTTACCATTGGGTAATGGATCTCTCGGCGTGATGGTTTTTGGTGATGTCGGGAAAGAACGCATCCAGCTGAGTGAGGAAAGCATGTGGTCCGGGAGTCCGGATGACAATGATAATCCCAATGCCTATCCTGCACTTGCTAAAATTCGTGAGCTGCTTTTTGAAGGTAACTATAAGGAAGCCATTGAGCTTACTCAACAAACTCAAATCTGCAAGGGTGCTGGCTCCGGTCGAGGAAATGGCTCGGAAGTTCCTTTCGGCAGCTTTCAGACACTGGGAGACCTGTGGCTTGATTTTGATCGTAAGGGAGCATATCAAAATTACTACCGTGAGCTTGACCTCAATGACGGTATTATCAGAGTCAACTATACACAAGATGGTGTACAGTACAATCGAGAAATATTTGTTGGCCAGCCTGACCAGCTTATGGTGATGAAAATCACGACAGATCAACCCGGGATGATCTCCTTTACGGGCTCATTGAGCAGGCCTGAAAAATTTCAGACGGAAGCCGGGAAGGATCAACTGGTGATGTATGGAACATTGAGCGATGGTAAAGGTGGTGCTGGCCTTGAATACATGACACGTCTTTCTGCACTGAATAAGAATGGCTCTATAGCATATACTGACTCGACCGTTATTGTCAGAGATGCAGATGAAGTGGTCCTGTTGTTAACTGCCTCCACGGATTATTTACTGGAATACCCGACCTATCAGGGAAGAAAGTATAAAGCCATCACAGCTGACAACCTTGAAAATGGTAAAATGAAATCCTATGATGATTTGCTGAGGGCACATAAAGAAGAGTATCAAACTTATTTTGATAGGGTATCCCTTGACCTGTCAGGTTATGAACCCGACACCATCCCAACTGACAAAAGGCTTGAGCAATTTAAAGCCACTCAATCTGATCCGCACTTAGCGGAATTGATCTTTCAGTATGGAAGATATCTGCTGATAGCTTCCTCGAGACCCGGAACGCTACCGGCCAACCTTCAGGGCATCTGGACATCAAAAATTCAAAGCCCCTGGAACGGCGACTACCACACCGATGTAAATATTCAGATGAACTATTGGCCGGCTGAGGTAACTAATTTGAATGAGATGCACTTGCCGATGTTTGACCTGATTGCCTCCCTTCAGGAACCGGGAGCCCGGACGGCCAAAATCCATTACCAGGCAGAAGGTTGGGTGGTCCACCCCATCACCAACGTCTGGGGTTATACTTCTCCGGGAGAAGTGTCAAAATGGGGGATGCATGTGGGAGCCGGCGCCTGGATCACGACGCACATTATGGAGCATTATTATTTCACGATGGACACGGCTTTTCTGGAAGATAAGTTTCCGGTACTAAAATCATCAGTTGAGTTTTACATGGACTGGTTAGTTCCTGACCCCGATACAGGTGAATTGGTCTCCGGGCCGTCAGTCTCCCCTGAGAATACGTTCATAGCTCCGGATGGTAGCAAGAGCCAGATCTGTATGGGCCCGACCCATGATCAACAGGTGATCTGGCAACTGCTTAAGAATTATATTGATGCGTCAGAGGCCCTGAATATCGTGGATAATTTTTTACAGCAAGTCAAGGAGGCGCAACAGCAACTGGCTATGCCTGGGATCGCTTCAGATGGTCGTCTGATGGAATGGGGAGAGGAGTTTGAGGAGGTAGAGCCCGGACACCGACATATCTCTCATCTTTTTGGTTTACATCCGGGATACCAGATTGATCTGGTTGAGACACCGGCCCTGTCAGCCGCTGCCAGAAAGTCTTTGGATTATCGCATCGAACATGGAGGTGGCCACACTGGCTGGAGCGCTGCGTGGCTCATCAGTCAATATGCAAGGTTGGGGGAGGCTGACAGTGCCAAAAAGAGCTTAAATACTGTTTTGACAAAAAGTACAAATCCTAATTTATTCAGTTCTCACCCACCCTTTCAGATGGATGCCAATTTTGGAACAACGGCCGGAATTGCAGAAATGCTCATTCAGAGTCAATCGGATAAGATCAGGTTGTTACCTGCATTGCCCAAAGAATGGAGTCACGGCGAAGTAAAAGGCCTATGTGCCAGGGGAGGATTTGTTGTAGATATGAAATGGAAGGATGGAAAGTTGATCTATTCAAACATTTATTCACGTAAAGGAGGAAGTTGTAAACTTTCATATGAAGGAGAAGAAGTTGTTTTTGACACAAATCCAGGGAATAACTACTCCAATCAATGGTAAAAATGATATACAACATGAATAAAAGACGAACCCATCTCATATTACTTTTTTTCCTGTCATTATCTGCATTGAGCGTTTTTGCTCAGGACGGCAGGCCACCAAACATCATCATGATATTCTGCGATGATCTCGGCTATGCTGACCTTTCCTGTTATGGCTCACTTTGGAATCAGACTCCCGAGCTTGATCGAATGGCAACAGAGGGTGTAGAATTTACGGACTTCTACGCAGGAGCCCCGGTCTGCACACCTTCAAGGGCTGGCCTGATGACTGGCTGCTATGCCCGCCGGGTAGATCTTGATCTGGACCAGGATAATCGTTGGGTACTTTTTCCGAAAGCTTCGAAAGGGATCAATCCTGATGAGAAAATTCTACCTGAAATGCTGAAAGAGGCTGGGTATGCTACGGCAGCCATCGGTAAATGGCACCTGGGAGATCAGCCGGTATTTTTTCCGACCAGGCATGGGTTTGACTATTATTTCGGTATACCCTACTCCAATGACATGGGTACTAACGTAGGAGGCGAAAGGATACTTCCCATGATGAAGAATGAAATGGTATCCCTAAAAATAAATCAGAAAAGTTATCAGGAAATGGGTTCTGTGACTAGCCAGTACACCAACGAAGCCCTTAAGTGGATTAGCCAAAACAAAGCCAAGCCTTTTTTCCTGTATTTGGCTCATACGATGCCGCACAATCCTGTGGCTGCCCGGGATCAATTTCATTCATTGACCAACAATCCTAAGCAAGGCTTTGGAGCAAGTGTGGCGGAGATTGATTGGTCAACAGGACAAATTCTTGAGAGGCTAAAGGAAGAAGGTCTTGACAACACGCTGGTCATTTTCACTTCCGACAATGGAGGTGCCCCACACTGGGGAGCAAGTAATGGGATTCTGAAAGGGCGAAAAGGTCAGACTTTCGAAGGAGGTGTCCGTGTCCCTTTGATTGCCTGGTGGCCCGGGAAAACTCCGCCGGGATCGACATGTAATGCGCCGGCCTCGGTCCTGGACTTTTATCCAACATTCAAAAAGCTGGCAGGTATCGAGAGTCACGATGACACAAAAAGAGATGGTAAGGATATCTCTTCGTATCTTTTTCATCCCGAGCTGGACCAGGAACCCAGGCCCTACTTTTACTGGCATGTGGGTTACTTGCAGGCAGTGAGGTATGGCAACTGGAAGCTGAACCTCCTCGGGACTTTTTCTAATGACCAAAAACAAAATATCACTTCAAGTACTTACCGGATTGCTGAGTTCACTGATTCAGTTGAGCTATTCGATCTGAATGAGGATCCGGGGGAGCAGGTCAATGTTGCAGAAAAAAATCCTGAAGTTGTAGAAAAGCTTTTGGGTATGGCAGAAGAACAGAAATTGGCTCTTGGAGAATTTACGGATAAGGGCCCGGAAGTTCGCAAGACGATCTCGGTAGATGATCCTACTCTTATTCTCAAATAGAAGAAATTCGTAGAAACCACCTATTAGTAAGCCACGAATTCGCTAATAGGTTTGAATTTAGATCAGTCTAAATTATTCAGGGGTCAATATGTGCTTTATTTGATTTTAATCTCAGTTAAATAGTTAGAAAAATTACTCGAAATATCCATCGGTGGTGGATTGTGAGATGATAGATGAGTCGGGCAGGCTTCATGGGAAAATTTTAAAAGAAAGATTTCACCACCGGTGAAAATCAGTGACATCCTATTCATCTTCTATATAATCCAAAAGATCTTATATTAGTGAATTAGTGGCTTTTTTTATACTAAATAGATGTAGTCCATGCATTATCTAAAAACATTATCTTCCTTCACCTTCCTTGTTTTCTTCTATTGCTCCTTCGCCCAACAAAGACCGAACATCATTGTGATCCTGGCAGATGACATGGGGTACTCGGATATCAGCCCTTATGGAGGTGAGATCTACACTCCTAATTTGGCACGACTGGCCGATGGAGGCATCAAATTTACCCAGTTTTACAACGCCGCCAGATGCTGTCCGACAAGGGCTTCACTTCTGACAGGCTTGTATCCGCATCAGACAGGGATTGGCAACATGACCTCCGACCAGGGTGACAATGCCTATCGCGGTGACCTCAACAGGCAATGTGTGACGATCGCCGAGGTTTTAAAGAGCAGTGGATACAAAACCTACATATCTGGCAAGTGGCACGTGACCAGTCATGTAGATCAGTGGAGGACCTGGTTACCCGAGGATAAAAGAATTCGCACGTCAAAAATGAACTGGCCGCTACAGCGCGGGTTTGATGAGTTTTTCGGAACGATCCATGGTGCAGGGAGCTACTATGATCCGGCCTCTCTTACCCGGAACAACACTCCCATAGAGGCCTCTGAAGATTTTTATTATACCGATGCCATCAGCAATCATGCTTCGAAGTTTATCAAAGATCATTCAGAACAAAACGCTGCGGACCCATTTTTCTGTTACATCGCCTACACGGCTCCTCACTGGCCCTTGCATGCCTTGCCCGAAGACATCGAGAAGTATAAGGGAAAATACGATAAAGGCTGGGACAAGGTCAGGGAAGAAAGGATGAAAAGAATGGTGAAAATGGGGATCATCAAACCCGAGTGGGCCTTAAGTGAGCGTGATCCGAATGTCCCGGAATGGAGAGAAGCAGAGAACAAAGACTGGTGGGCCAGATGCATGGAAGTCTATGCGGCGATGGTCGACCGGATGGATCAGGGGATCGGAAAAGTGATTACGGCACTTGAAGAAACCGGACAATTGGAAAACACCTTGATCTTATTCCTGGCTGACAATGGCGGCTGCGCTGAAGTACTGACTGAAAGATGGGGCAGGGATTTACACACCCCCAGAGAGATGAAGGATGGTACGCCACTTAGGATCGGCAACGATGTCACTCGCATGCCTGGCCCGGAAGACACCTACATGAGCTACGCTACAGAATGGGCCAATGTGAGTAATACACCTTTCAGGATGTATAAGCATTTTATCCATGAAGGCGGCATTTCCACTCCCCTGATCGCACACTGGCCGTTAGGGATCAAATCACCGGGAAGGATGTCAAGCCAGGTTGGTCACCTGATCGATATCATGGCCACCTCTTTGGATGTTTCCGGTTCTGATTATCCTTCTGTGTATAATGGATATCAAATCACTCCACTGGAAGGCCAGAGCCTGGTCACTGCTTTCGATGGGTTGGAGTATCTGCACCGCCCGATCGGTTGGGAACATCATGGTAATAGAGGTTTCAGGGATGGAAAATGGAAGATCGTGGAAAGAAACGGAAACGACCGATGGGAACTCTATGACATGGAAAAGGATCGAACAGAATTGAATGACCTTTCTGCTGAGCAACTACATCTGTTAAGTCAGCTGGTTGACAGGTACAATGAATGGGCCGATCGGGTGGGGGTGGTAAGGTGGAGGGATAGGGAATAGTATCTCTTGCAATAAAAAAGATTATCAATGAATAGAATCAATCACATTCAGGTCTTTTTGACCCTATTGTTTTTAGTTAAAATTATTTTCCCTGCTTTTTCCCAGGATAACCTGTTTCTCAAGTTAGATACCCAGATTGTTGAATCGCATATGGGCGGATATATGATCACCCAGCGGGAACCTGTAGATGAGTCCTATGGTGCAGGCTATTCCATGTATGCTGCAGCCTGGCCCCTCATGAAGGAATACCAGGGAAGACGTTTTCAATCGGGACTCTTTGGTACCTGGATGCACCCGGAGCATGGAGACGAACCTTTACCGATTGAGAGACTCTACAGTGATATCGAAGGCGGACTGGGCTGGTGGCGGGATACTGAGTATGCCACGGAAACGCCAAAGTTTATCATGGGAGGTGTCCAGCTAAATTTTGTAGGATGGGCCAATGGGCCTGGTGCTGGCCGTGGCCGTGACTGGGACAATCCGAGAGGCAAATACGGGGTGGCTCAGCTAAGTCCATGGGTTTTATGGCCACCCGATGGCCTGAATCTAAAGCAGGGCACCAACGGAGAATTACTAGGTAGTGGTTACCTACCCTTGCCACTTACGGAGCCTAAATCTATCACAGCAGGTGTGGATGTCTCAACAGGCAATCAGTGCTGGACTTTATTCCTGAATACCGGAAACTTTAAAGGTCCGGTGACATTCTTTACTCCATATTTCTGGACCCGGGCCACAGTTGAAGACCCGCGTCTGGATGGCTTCTTCCTGGACCAGCGTCCTTCCAAAGCCAACAAACCCTTTCAAATGGAAACACAGCATATCTATTCGGCTGAAGCTGCTGATTCGGAAGGCCAGCGATATGCTCGCATGGCCACCACCCAGTATCCGGTTGGACCGGATGGTAATTCTGATTTGCTTCACCGCCTGATGGTGTATAACAAGCAGGCACTTTGGGATGATGTGGAGGCCTGGTTTAAAGGAGGACCGCCAGCTGATGGGAAGATCAGGTTGGAGGGTGCGGAGATGCAAAAGTTTAAGAAAGGGGTTAGGTCCAACTGGAAGTTTTATGGAGATCATATACCCAAGGACAAGCGGGCACTCATGAACATTACCTCCTACATGGACGCAGGCGTGACGGATGAAGCGACACTGAGTGTTCGCTGGGAGGGAGACCTGATCAAAAAGAGAGAAACGGAAAACGGAGCAGTGGTCTCATTGCCGGAATATTATAAGCTGGTAAAAGAGGAAGGTGATGATATCGGGGAGTGGGTCGCAGTGTCGGAGGAGGAAGTGCCTGAAGAGACAGGATTGCTGGAGTTGAGCTTTCGGCGTACTTATGAAGGCGGCAACAAAACGTATGTTACCCCAGAAGATCCTGATAGCGACTGGAAGACTCCTGGTCCGGCAGCAGGTCCTTTTAAAGTCACGCTGGGAGATGGAAGTACACTCACCTATTACTGGTATCGCTTTGCCGATCAGCCAGCTTTGTTGAATGCTGATCTGACCAAAGCAGAACGGGAGGAGATGCAACGACGGGTAGATTTGCTTCATCGCAACTGGACGATGGAGAAGGAATACCTACCGCCTCCGTTGATCGGCGAACTTGCAGATATTGATCCGGCTCTGATTGTTACTCCGCCTCCTGGTATGGAGGTTGGGTATGTGCCAATTGTGACCAGACAGGGATTGGAGTAAGCCTTATTTCAAAAACCATATCAAAATCTGCTAGCTTTATCAGATCATGGGCTCACAATTCTGAAATATGAAAACAGCAGGTTATTCCGAAACACCCCTCGCCAGGAAGCTGGGGATCAAAAGTGGGTTTAACATCTGGATCGTGAACCAACCCGAAGGGTATTTTGATTTATTTTCCGACCTGCCTTCCGATTTAACTGAAACCGCAGACCCAAAGGTCAAAAAGGATTTCATCCATTATTTTACTAAAAGCGCTGCTGAGCTCGAGCGGAACATCCGCCAACTGAAAAAAGAACTGGTTTCCAATGGCATGATCTGGATCTCCTGGCCCAAAAAATCTGCCAAA
This sequence comes from Cyclobacteriaceae bacterium, assembly GCA_965243485.1. Classification (GTDB taxonomy): domain Bacteria; phylum Bacteroidota; class Bacteroidia; order Cytophagales; family Cyclobacteriaceae; genus UBA7330. The sequence goes on from CBDEVP010000001.1 coordinate 2,798,253, forward strand.
GTGGAAACAGATCTGGACGGGAACGTTGTAAGGGAGATCGGACTGAAGGCAGGACTGGTGGATATCAAGGTTTGTGCCGTGAATGAGATCTGGTCCGGACTGAAATTTGTCATTCCGAAGAAGGACAGAAAAGAGGGAATTGCATCCATTGGGTACCTCCCATACTGGTAAATGAGGTGGGTGTGGCTGAGGTAGGGAACTGGACTCTTTCTGTTTATCATCATTTTACACATTTGCGTTTGCAACCTACACTTCTAAACTCTGGAGATCCAAATGAATAAAAATAAGACTCTTTCTGTTTAACACTATCAATATTTTACTAACTTGCCAAATAAGTGTCAAGATAAATTTAGTCAAGTAGATAAAATGTCAACATTTGGTGAATTTTTAAGAAAACAGAGAGAATCGAAAGATCTTACCCAAGACATCTTTGCAAGGAGATTGGATCTTCCTTATACTGATGTAAGTAAAATAGAGAGGGGGAAAAAAAAATTTCCGTTCATGAAACTTGAAGCTTTATCAGAATTTTATGAACTGGATCTTAATAAAGTCAAGGATCTATTTGTAGCAGATATATTGGTTGAGCAAGCGCATAAATATGAATGTTCCGAATCTGTTTTCGCTGTTGCCGAAGAGCAGGCTAAATACATCAGGAGTAAAAGTGCCAGACAAAGCAAAATGGAATTCTAAATCACTGTCATGGAACAACTTGTAATATCATCACCGAACGAGGCATCAAATTTAAGTAGGATTAATAGCTACCCCTTATTGAGATATATGGGAAGTAAGTATAAGTTAATTCCTTGGATTCATCAAACTCTTGAAACTCTTGAATTTGATTCAGCATTTGATGCGTTTTCAGGATCAGGAGTAGTTTCGTATTTATTAAAGTCAATGAACAAAAGAGTTTATTCAAATGATTTTTTGAATTTTTCTTCAGTAATCTCTAAGGCTGTTATTGAAAATAAATCTGATCAATTGGATCAGCATGACCTTCTCAATCTTTTGAATCTGGATGTTAATTCTGATGATTTTATACAAAGAACATTTGATCAGGTCTTTTTCACTAAAGACGACCTCGTTTTTCTTGACAAAGTGAGTAATAATATAGTTCATCTTTCATCAAAGTATAAACAAGCTCTTGCATACACGGCTCTATTCAGATCATGCTTAAAAAAACAACCAAGAGGTGTTTTCACAATTTCTGGAAACTTAAATAAGTATAATGACGGAAGACGGGACTTGAGACTTTCAATTGAAGAACACTTTTTAGAGCAAGTCAGAATTTACAATAATATTGTTTTTGACAATAATCAAGAGAATGCAACTTTCAACCTGGATATTTTTGATTTTAGTCAAAAGATGTTCAAGCCAGATTTAGTTTACATGGATCCTCCTTATGTACCCCCTTCAGATGATAACTGCTATATAAAAAGATATCACTTCCTTGAAGGGCTGTCGAAATATTGGAATGGAGAGGAAATAATGGAAAATACAAAAGTCAAGAAAATTAAAAAGAAATTTACTCCATTTTCATATCGAAAAACTGCCATAAATGCATTTGATCAAATGTTTGATAAATTCAGTGAAAGTATCTTGGTTTTGTCTTATTCATCTAATGCCTATCCCGACCTTAAGACGTTAATTGCTATTATGAAGAATCATAAAAATGATGTTGAGGTGAAAACTAAACCACATAAGTATCATTTTGGAAATCATTCTACGGTCTATAGGTCAAAAGTTGATGAATACCTAATTATAGGACAAGATTAAGAATGCAAAGGCATAAACAAACGAAAGAGGAGCTTATCTCAAATCTTGGGGAAGTATTGACTGACTGGAAGGACGAATTTGCCCAAACTTTCGTTAAATTTTTGACTGATTTCAATGCTGGCGACTCCATTACACTCAATGACCTCAAATTTCTCTTGGAATCGAATTTTGAAGCTGGAATTACTTTATTTCGGTTAGTTCTGGGACAATCAAAGGATGAATTTACTGAAACTCTCAAAGCCTTATTCTATGACAATCAAAGTGGATTTGGAAAAACAGCGTTTAAGAAAAATCCAGATCTGTATGTAAAGACTTTGGAAAGTTATGGCCTCATTACTTCTCTAAGCAAACTAATGTCCAGAGACTATACTTGGAAGGAGCTAGTGCAGGAGCGTCTAAAAATGGGCCGAGGAAGTGCGATTAAAGGTCAAAAGAGAGGAAAAAAGTTAGAAGATTTTGTTGAATCCCTAGTCAAGCAAGTTTTTGACAAATTTGAGATAAGGAAGAGTTTCGTTGGAGCAAATGGACTTAGCACTGTAAAGGCAGATTTTTGCATACCCTCTACTCAACACCCAAGTATAGTCATCGAAGTTAAGGCATATGGCGCGACTGGTAGTAAACAGAGTGACGTGATTGGTGATGTTCGGAAAATAATTACTGAAAAAAGGAGTGATACATATTTTTTCCTTGTCACTGATGGAGTAACATGGACAGCAAGAATGCGTGATTTTGAAAGATTAGTAGAATATCAAAATCTAGGTGACATCTATCGAATTTACACTCAAAAAATGGAAGGTGAACTTTTATCAGATCTCAAACAAGTAAAGTTGGAGCTTAACATTTGAAAATGCTTGGATATATGCACAATTAAGCTTCCAACACAATACCTTTGATTTTTTCCACATCATCTATCACGGCGATTCATTACGGATCAATTTCCATCACACCAGTAATATTTGACCTGAGATTTAAGCAGGATTAATTTCTGCTTCTTGCCGGGCGTTGCAGAGTTTATTAGTTTAGGTTCTTCCTTTGGTAAGGAATGTTGTCGCACAAGTACAATCCGGACCTGCAAATGGAACAAAAACAGTTAATCATAAAAGTCAGCAACGAAAGGGTCTGGTTAAATCCAAAGGTTTCCATCCTGATTGATCAAACAAACATTCCTAAAGATCACCTGACTTTTCGTTCGCATGGCGACATATACTGGAAAGTGGAGATGCTCGGATTTAGCGGTGATACAAAATGCCTGGAAGTAAGGGTAAAAGAATATAGCCCTCAGGACACTTCAAACTTTCACAGTCAGCGTCCCAAAAAGGAAGTTGCCCAGCTGCGCTTTGAAAAGTTCGACTGGGAAAAGCTTGAGCCGGAGCTGACAAGTTATCAGAAGATCAAGCTCAGGGAAGTCTTATTTAATATAGATGCTAATCCTTTCTCCAAAGGTGATGCCCATCCTTTTAAATCCAATAAGATCGATTCAACATCGATCGAACTTAATGATCCAATAGAGAAACAAGGGTTCATCACGATAAACGAGGATTTTTGGCACTATTTCAAAGATGCTCATTTTAAGCTGGGCTATGTATCTTTCAAAAAATACATTGACCGGCTAGACAGAGAAATTGAGTTTAGCATTGCCAATGACCACATACTGCCCGAGTTTGACAATATAAAATTCTGGTTTGCCAAAAAGCTGAAGAAAAAGAAATTCAAGGTGAATGCGGTCATCAAGCTGAGCGATGATGGTAACACTGAAACTTTAGCTACCTCACGCCATATAGATCAGATCACCCCGGATCTGATTGATGGTGTGAAGTATCAAAGAACCTTTGCTTTGACCAAAGAACTTCGAATGACAGAACCTGACAAATCGTTATTTACCGCTGAAGAGATTTTTTCACAAATTGATACGGATGATATGGAGGGTAATGTCTTCAAACAATCGGAGGAGGACATACTGGAATTCCTTATGGAGAATAAGAACATCCGTAACAAAAAGCAGCTGGCCTACCTGGCTGGTAAAAAGCAGTCGGAAAGGCACAAACTACAATTCACACTTAGCCCGAATTTCGGATTTCTTTTTCTGGTGGAAGGAGAAAAGAACAACCATTTTATCTGGGAGCTTCTCAATTCTCACGCTACCTACATATGGAGCGTTGAAAAGCATCGAAAGAACATTGACCAGCAGTACAAAAGAATTGAAAGCATCATCAATACGGTGAGGACCAGCGGGCGGGAGAATTATAAGCGGGCATATAGAAATGATCACCAGGACCATGACCTGGTTTTCAGGTTGATCAACCACGAGGATATCAGCTCAAAGCTGGTAGATGGCTTCCCAAGATGGAGGAGTAAGTTAAATGAGCAGTTGATATGATTTGCAAATCCCGGAAAATGAAAATATACGCAAGACCATTCCTTCTTTTTAGCCTTCTCCTGATCGCTTTTTCACCCACCCTCTCCCAGGATCAAGCTGCTTCCCTGAAAGTCATGACCTACAACATATGGAATGGCTTTGACTGGGGCAAGGACACAGTGAGAAAGGAAAACTGGATCCGTTGGATCCGGGAAAAGGATCCGGATGTGCTGGCGCTTCAAGAGTTGTGCGGATACACCGAAGCACAACTCAAAGCGGACGCCGCTCAATGGGGACATGATTATGTGGTCATTCTGAAAACCGAAGGTTACCCGACCGGCCTGACCTCCAAAAGGCCCATACTGGTAAAGGAGCGTACAGAGGAGAAGTTCTGGCATGGCCTGCTGCATGCCGAGACCTGGGGCATCGACTTTGTTGTGGTTCACCTGTCTCCGGCGGATTGTGACTTCAGGCTGAAGGAAGCGAACATGATCATCGAAAAAGTAAAGGAGACAAATAATGATCAATACATCATTCTTGGCGATTTCAATTCGCATTCACCGTTTGACGAATCCCTGTTGAAACAAAATCAAACCTTGCTGAAGCATTACAGAAAGGGTGTCTCCGATAAGTATTCAAACCTGAGACTGGGTAAATTTGACTACTCGGTGATCTCTGCATTCCTGGCCCTGCCTGCCATTGATGTGACCAGCCGATTCATTGAGGTGGCCGACCGGTTCACCTTTCCTACCCCTGTGCTCATCGGTTCTTACAGGAACAACCGGGAAGAAGTCGCACAAACACGGGAGCGTATCGATTACATACTCACCAGTCCGGTGCTGTCACCATCCTGTATAAACGTGACCATTTACAATCAGGGCGAGGCAGATACGTTTTCGGATCATTACCCGGTGTTGGCGGAGTTTGATTTCAGAAAAAAGTGACATTTGATGGAATTTGTAGATTTCCGGCTCCCGCCTTCCCTAGTACCATGGTACTGTCGACAGCTGACTTGCCGGGCGCCCGGGAATGACGTACTTTGTTTGTTAGCGTAAATAAACTTTATACGTCATTCCCTGGAGGTCCTTAGACCGAGCAGGGAATCTATCGCGGAATGAAGACTATCCATCAAAATATTATTATTTTACTAATATATGGGAGCAAAAGGATGATATGTCTACATCATGAGTAACAAGAGGCGATCAGTACTTTATGTCGGTGTAACAGATAGTCTTTTTGGACGCGTGCAGGACCACAAAAACTTAGATGGATCATATTTTACAAAGAAGTATAAATGCACAGATTTGGTTTACTACGAATTTCATGAGCGTATTGAAAGTGCCATTGAGGTGAGAAACAAATCAAAAAATGGAACAGACTCTGGAAAGATCGAATGGTGAAAAAGGCTAATCCTGAATCGAGGGATTTATCGGATGAGATTGAAGACATGGTCTAAGACAGTAGCATGTTTTGAACCCACTTGATTCATGATGGATTCCCGTCTCCTGCCTTCCATTGTGCCATGGTACTGTAGAAAGGTGACTTAACGGACGCCCTGGAATGATGTTCTGTTTTTGTTACGATACTCATACTTTTTTCGTCATTCCCGGAGGTCCTTATAACGGGTAGGAGATCTGTCAAGTTTTTAAAGCATAGCGCTATGTGCATTTTTTTCGTTAGAACCATAGCATCTCAGAATTACAAAATATGTTTTCCAAGGCGTAGCCGGGCTAACTAAATACAGCATTTCGCTAACATGATAGATGCATTGTGGACATGCATTGCTTAGATTTAAAATTTGACCATGACCATCCATGAAGATTAATCTACGTTTTGCGATCCAATCACTGGCCGGTGGCCTTTTGCTCAGCACCTTGCTGATGTCGTGTACCAGTCCAACTAAAAAAGAAACGAATCTTGAAAACCCCAACATCCTTTTCATCCTCGCCGATGATTTGGGCTATGGCGATGTGGCTTGCTACAATCCGGAATCCGCCATCCCCACACCTAACCTCGACCAGCTGGCCAGGGAAGGCATGCGGTTTACCGATGCTCACAGTGCTTCCACGGTTTGCACACCCACCCGCTACAGCATACTCACAGGTAGAATGGAGTTCAGGACCGGAATGCGTAGTGTGTTCGTTGGCATTGGTGGCCCGTGCCTGATCGAAAAAGAGCGCCTGACCCTGCCACAAATGCTCAAAAATGAAGGCTATTCCACCGCATGTATGGGCAAGTGGCATGTCGGCATGACGTTTTTTGACACCGAAGGGGATACCATCCATGATCCCGGAGTGGAAGGGGTAAAAAGGATTGATTATTCACGTCGCATCCCTGACGGGCCGGTTGACCGCGGTTTTGATACGTTTTACGGAACTGTTTCCTGTCCTACTACAGACTGGCTCTACGCCTATGTCGAAGACGACAAGATACCTGTTCCGGCAACAAGATTATTTGATAGGAGCACCTTGCCGGACCATCCATACAGCAATGATTGCCGACCCGGCATGGTGGCGGATAATTTCGAACACACTGAGGTCGATCTTGTCTTCCTGGAGAAAAGTAAGGCTTTTCTTAAGAGCCACGTAAAGAAGAATCCTGAAAAACCTTTTTTTCTATATCATGCTATGCAGGCCGTTCACCTGCCATCGCTTGCCGCTGAGCAGTTTCAGGGAAGTACGAATTCGGGTCCGCATGGGGATTTCATTTTTGAGATGGACTACATAGTTGGGGAGCTGATGAAAACACTTGACGATCTTGGAGTGGCGGAAAATACACTCGTGATCTTTGCCAGTGACAACGGACCGGAAGTGCCCACGGTCCTTGATATGCGAAAAACTTATGATCACGACGGTGCCCGGCCCTGGAGGGGTGTAAAAAGAGATCAGTGGGAAGGCGGACACCGTACCCCGTTCATCATTCGATGGCCCGGAAAGGTGAAGGCCAACACCACCAGTGACCAGATGCTGAGTCTGACAGATGTTATGGCCACCATAGCAGAAATTGTAGATTTTGAGCTACCGAAAGATGCCGCAGAAGACAGCTATAGTATGCTGCCTGTTTTTCTTGGAGAGCAGGGAGATGAGCCCGTGCGGGAGTATATCCTCCAGCAGACGATCCGCCTGGACCTGGCCATCCGGAAGGGCAATTGGAAATACCTGGACCATAAAGGATCAGGTGGAAACAACTACGATCGTGATGGAGAATGGGGAATGTCACCCTATAAAATTGAGGATACTGATCCTGATGCCCCTGGCCAATTATACGATCTGGAAAAGGATCCGGGAGAAACCGTCAACCTGTACAGCAAACATCCTGAGATTGTGAAGAGACTGAAAAGTAAACTGGAGGAATTTAAGAATACAGGCAGGAGTGCACCTGTAATGTGAGATACGAAATTATATAATGATTTGAATGAACTCATTACAACATGTTAATTAAGTATAGATGTTTGTTAAAATGGTGGAACTAAACAAATGCCATGGTTGGTAGCTTTATTTATTATTAGCAGAAATGATAGAATTCAAGGAGTGCTCGACAGAATATTTATGGAAAGTAGCAGGATGAATGTATCCAAACTAAACATCCTGAAATTTAAGGTTTTAGCTATATGGGAGTAATTCTGGTTGTTGGTTCCAGCGGTCAGCTTGGATCTGTGCTGGTTGAAGCGTTGCAGAATAGATATGGGTCCGAAAAAATCATTGCTACTGATATCCGGCCAAATCCCAGATATGATGGGAAATTTATCAGTGCCGATGCTACTAAATTAGACGAACTAATAGAGATTGTTGAAAAAAATGATGTGGATCAGATATACCATCTGGCTGCTGTGCTTTCAGCCACAGGTGAGAAATACCCATTGAGGACCTGGGATATCAACATGCAATCCTTCTTCAATGTTTTGGAGGTTTCGGTAAAGTGTAAGGTAAGTCAGGTATTCTTCCCCAGTTCCATTGCGGTTTTTGGTTCGGAAGCCAGAACAGAGACTACATTCCAGCTAGCTCCTATGCTTCCAGCCACGGTCTATGGTATTAGCAAGGTGGCAGGTGAAAACTGGGCCATGTATTATCACAAAAGATACGGTCTTGACATAAGGTCGATTCGGTATCCGGGAATTATCGGTTACCAGTCAGCACCTGGTGGAGGCACCACGGATTATGCAGTGGATATCTTTCATCATGCGATCCAGGGGGATAAGTTTACCTGCTTCCTGGACAAAGACACCAGGCTGCCCATGATGTATATGGATGATGCGATCCGGGCCACCATAGAGTTGATGGAGGCACCTGCAGAAAATATTTCAGTAAGAACCGGATATAATATTTGCGGTGTCAGCTTTACCCCTGAGGAATTGGTGGATGAGATCAGAAAATACTATCCTGAATTTGAGGTTGTCTATCGGCCCGACTTCCGGCAGGATATTGCCGATACATGGCCTGAAAGCATTGAGGATTCCGTGGCCCATAGAGATTGGAGTTGGAAGGCTGCATATGGCCTCGAAGAGATAGCTGAGACCATGATCAAAAATTTACAAAAGACCAAACAACAGATGCTGGAGAATTGAAATGAACCGCATTAAAACGTCAATTTATGTACGGAAATATTAAAAATGAACTAACTGAGGAACTCAACGAAATTAAAGGCCAGGGACTTTACAAATCCGAAAGGATTATCACATCTCCACAGGGTCCGGAGATCAACACTACGCAGCGATCAAATGTCTTAAATTTTTGTGCCAACAATTATCTTGGACTCTCCGCCCACCCTGAGGTTATTTCGGCTGGTATTGAAGCCATGAAGACCCATGGCTTTGGGCTCTCTTCTGTACGTTTCATCTGCGGAACACAGGACATCCATAAGGAGCTGGAGCGAAAGACTGCTGAATTCCTGCAAATGGAGGATTGCATTTTATATGCCGCTGCCTTCGATGCCAATGGGGGAATATTCGAACCGATTCTTGGAGAGCAAGACGCCATTATATCCGATGAATTGAATCATGCCTCGATCATTGATGGCATCCGTTTATGCAAGGCAAAACGCCTGCGATTTCGTCACAATGATATGGGAGATCTTGAAAAGCAGCTAAAGGAATGCGTGTCAAGTCGCAGAAAGCTGATCGTGACGGATGGTTCTTTTTCCATGGATGGCACCATTGCCCAACTGGACAAGATTTGCGACCTGGCTGACCAATATGATGCTTTGGTGATGATCGATGAATGTCATTCAACTGGCTTTCTGGGTAAGACGGGGAGAGGCACTCATGAATACAGAAATGTGATGGGGAGGGTTGATATCATAACCGGTACCTTTGGGAAAGCCCTTGGAGGTGCATCAGGCGGTTTTACAGCTGCCAGGCGGGAAATCGTGGACAAGCTAAGACAGCAATCAAGACCTTATCTTTTTTCAAATACCCTCGCACCAGCCATTGTGGGGGGTACACTCAAGGCTCTGGAAATGATTTCCGGCTCCACTGATTTGAGAGACAAGCTGGAAGCCAACACAAAGCAATTCAGGAAAGGAATGAGAGAGGCTGGCTTTGATATTGTGGAGGGGGATCATCCGATTGTACCCATTATGCTATATGAGGCGAAACTTGCACAGGATTTTGCCAAAAGATTGCTCGACGAGGGGATTTATGTGATCGGGTTCTTTTACCCGGTAGTTGCTAAAGGGAAAGCCCGCATCAGGGTTCAATTGTCAGCGGCACATAAGCCTGAACATATTGAAAAGGCGATTTCCTCATTTGTGAAAATCGGCAAAGAGCTCGGGGTAGTTTAAACTTTATGCTTCAGTATATCTGAAGAGGAAAATTTATTATCTCACAATGAAGAAATACCTGGTTATACCCGTAATCTCAATGATATTGTTTGGTTCCTCCTGTGAAACAACCAAGGATCAGAACACCAAAAAACCAGACAATCAATTGATGGGCAATCGCTTTCTCACGCTGGCCACAGTGGTGCGGGTCAATCAGATCGAAACTTCCCGAAATAAAACCCATGGGGTTGATGAATCAGGTATTCACGGCCCGGAGGAAGCCCGTACATTCAGGGAAACCGTCGAAAAGGGGTGGCCGGGAGCCCGAATAACCTGGGCTTTTAGCTGGCTGGCTTTGAAAGACCAGCGAAAGAATTACAAGGATCTAAGGGAATTGGTAGTGTCCTATCATAAGATGTATGGTGATGAGATCACCTTTTTGCCAGGTGGATATTTTGCCAATATGTACAACACCCGGGAGCAGGTAAATAAGGACCTGCATGAAGGGCTGCAGATGGTCTCAGAGATGGTAGGCAATGGTTATCGGCCCAAAGCAGTCATTGCAGGGTTCCTCGCTGCGGATAACCTGGAATACCTGGCCAAAGAAGAAGATATCCATGTTTGCCAGGGTAACATCTGGAGCCAGTATGCGGTGGATAATGGCGATGGCGAAGGCTCAATTTCTTATCCTTATTATCCTTCGAAAGAACATTTTTGTAAGCCAGCTCAGGGAAAGGGTGACTTTATTGATATCGTAAATCTCGATGGTTGGACAGTGGACTTTCTCAATGCGCGGTATCCGGGAGCACGGATCATTGATGGTATCCGGTGCGGTAGCAGACAGGGAGTGGGACCGATAGAGACAGTCATCCGCCAGGGGACTGAGCTGGGTACCAAAGAAATGCTGGCGACCACATCAGCACACTTTGATAAAGGGTTTGAGTTGAATGATTTTGCCTGGGTGACCAGCACCTGGGAGATGTCGCTGGTTGAAGCCCGGAAGATCTTTGGCTATAATGGCCGCAACGGACTTGAAGGCATGGTGATTTGGTTGAGCGAGATACGCAAGAGGTGGCCCAATACGAAGATGATCACTCATGGGGAGTTTGGCCTGATCTGGAGATCTCATTTCAAGAACAATGACCATATCGACTACCGTTTTGTGATGCGGGGATCAGGCATATGCGGTTCTGAGCCAGAGCTGGAGATCAAATGGTTCATGAACAAGGATTTCCGCATGGCCACACTCCGAAACTGGGAGGATGATATGCCTGAAAAGGTCATTGATTTTACGCGCTATGACGTTCCTGCCAGGGAGCCTCCGGATCCGAAGCCCGGAGAAAGTACCCGCAACTGGAGCCTGATAAATGTTTTGAATCAAAAAGGAACCAGACCGCAGGATGAGCCATTGCCCATTGACGAACTGGGACAGGAAGCAGAAGCCCTGGTGGAGGAGAGATATCCGGAGGTGATCCCAAAATAGGACTTCAAAAAAAAGTGGATGTAGGTCTGGTTTATTTCATCAGTATCATCTGAAAAACCTTCTATGATTTTATAATGAGCCCGCCACTTTTTATCTTTGAAGATTACAGGTTGCAAATTCAGCAAATGAAAGGATGAATTAGGATGGATTCATGCAATAATTACATAAAAGTCCAGAGCAGAAGAGAATTTTTAACAAAATCGGCCATGGGGTTCGGCGCCCTGGGACTTGCTTCTTTGATGAATCCGACTGGTTTGATGGCTGGATCAACAGCCAATGCCGGCGGACTGCCCGGCCTGCCACATTTTGCACCCAAAGCCAAAAGGGTTATCTACCTGTTCCAAAGCGGGGCTCCCTCCCAGATGGACCTCTTTGATCCGAAGCCTTTACTCAACAAGATGTACGGGGAAGAACTTCCCGACTCAGTGAGGCAGGGCCAGCGACTGACTGGGATGACGGCAGGACAGTCATCTTTTCCATTAGCAGGATCGTTATTCGATTTTAAGCAGCATGGACAATCGGGAGCCTGGATGAGCGAATTGTTGCCCTACACCTCGAAGATAGTAGATGAATTGTGTTTCATCCATTCCATGCATACCGAAGCGATCAACCATGATCCGGCAGTCACATTCATGCAGACAGGTTCGGAGCTGGCAGGACGCCCTTCCATCGGTTCGTGGGTCAATTATGGCCTGGGTAGCGAAAATGAAAATCTTCCCGGATTCATTGTGCTGATCACAAAAAATGGAACCGGGCAACCGCTGTATTCCCGCTTGTGGGGTAATGGCTTTTTGCCTTCCAAACATCAGGGAGTTCAATTCCTATCGGGTAAGGATCCGGTCCTCTATCTCACGAATCCGGAAGGTATTTCACGCGAGGATAGAAAGACCCAGCTCGGGCTGCTCCGTGAAATGCAGGAAGCCCAGTTTGAAAAATTTCAGGATCCGGAGATAGAAGCAAGGATCGCACAATACGAGATGGCCTTCCGCATGCAAAGCTCTGTGCCTGAGATCAGTGATACATCCGGAGAGCCCGACTACATCTATGACATGTATGGTGAAGACTCAAGGGATCCCGGAACCTATGCTGCCAATTGTTTACTGGCCAGGAGACTCGTGGAAAAAGGTGTCAAATTTGTCCAGCTGTATCACCGCGGTTGGGACCATCACGGCAACCTGCCCGGACAATTACCAAGGTTGACCAAACAAACAGACCAGGCATCAGCTGCGCTGATCATGGACCTGAAGCAGAGGGGGTTGCTGGACGATACACTGGTGATCTGGGGAGGCGAATTTGGCAGGACCAATTACTCACAGGGGACCCTCACCAAAACCAATTACGGTCGCGATCACCATCCAAAGTGTTTTAGCCTCTGGATGGCAGGAGCCGGAGTGAAGAAAGGAATAAGTTATGGTAAGACCGATGACTTCAGCTACAATATTGTTGAGAATCCGGTGCATGTACATGACTTCCAGGCAACTCTGATGCACCTGCTGGGCATTGATCATGAACGCTTTACCTACAAATTCCAGGGACGGCGTTACCGGCTGACCGATGTACATGGAAAGGTGGTAAATGACATTCTGGCCTGAGATGTTCACAAAATTCCTCATTCAAAAGACAAGAAAAAGATCCCTGATCACAAGTGTCGGGTGGCTTAGCTTGTTCATGTTCCTTTCCGCAGCGTGTCTTACCGCGTGTCGGAATGAACTTCCAGACGATGTGAAAACAGCCTACCAGGATCTGCCTGAAAAAATTGATTTCAATATTCACGTTCGTCCGCTGTTGAGTGACCGCTGCTTTGCCTGTCACGGTCCGGATGAAAATTCCAGGAAAGCAGGTTTAAGACTGGACCTGGAGGAAAGTGCATATGCCGCCCTGAAAACTTCGGGGGGCCGACCATTTGTGAAAGGAGATCTGACAAAAAGTGTGGCCTGGCAGCGCATTATTTCGAACGATCCGGAATTCCAGATGCCTCCGCCGGATTCACACCTTGAACTCTCTCCAAAAGAAAAAGCACTCATTGCAAGGTGGATTGAACAAGGAGCGCAATGGAAACGGCACTGGGCTTTTATCCCTCCGGTCAGACCAGAAATACCTGAAACTGGTACAGCAGGCAATGAGATCGACTATTTTGTTCAGGCCAAGTTAAAAGAGGTAGGCTTGAGCCCTTCTCCACCTGCGGATAAGGAGCGACTCATCAGAAGAGTGACCATGGACCTGACGGGATTGCCTCCAACCATTGAAGAAATAGATGCCTTCCTGGCGGATGATTCGCCTGAAGCTTATGAGAAGCTAATTGACCGGCTGATGTCCACCGATGCCTATGCTGAACGGATGACCATGGAGTGGCTGGATATAGCCCGGTATGCGGATTCACACGGATTGCACTCAGACGGGCTGCGGGAAAACTGGCCATGGCGTGACTGGGTGATCAAGGCCTTCAAGGAAAACATGTCCTACAAGGACTTTGTCACCTGGCAGCTTGCCGGTGACCTGCTGCCTGATGCTACCAGGGATCAAATACTGGCCACTGGCTTTCATCGTAATCACCCCATCAACGCGGAGTCCGGGATCGTAAGCGAGGAATTCAGACTGGTTTACGTGGGCGATAGGACCAATACCACTGCAACAGCTTTTATGGGTCTGACCATGGAATGTGCGAGCTGCCATGATCACAAATTCGATCCCATTTCCCAAAAGGAGTATTACCAGATGAGCGCCTTTTTCAATAATGTGCCTGAGCTGGGAATGATTGGTACGGATAAAAATTTTGGTCCCCTCCTGATGCTGCCTGATCCTGAAGAAGAAAGGAAGATGGACAGCCTGGATAAGCAGATTGAACTTGTTGCTGATAAGATTGAATTAAGAAAGGAATCCATCGAAGAGCTTAGGGATTATATCGATGCTATTGATCCAAAAGCCATTGAGCCACCTAAGCCAGACATTCACTATCCCCTGGAATCCATCACGGAAAAAGCAGATGGCAAAGGACGTACCCGGAAGATACTCGATCAAAATGAGAAAGGAACCGTGACGGCAGATGCCGAACTGGTTGAAGGAAAATTTGGTAAGGCAGTTCGGATCGATAAGGACAATGAGCAGCTGTACATGGCCGGAGTAAAGAATTTTGACCTTGACGAAAGCTTCTCAGCAGGAGCATGGGTTAATGTAGAAGAAGTGGAGGGATTCCAGACCATCATGGGAAACATCGGTGACAAAAATACCGGTTGGCGTGGATGGGTATTTTACCTGGACAGCCTGAACCGACCAGCCGTCAAAGTGGTTCATTCGTTGTCTCACAATTACCTCCACGTGACCACAGAAAAGGTGGTTCCCACAGGAGAATGGAACAGCCTGTTTTTTACTTATGATGGCTCGGCAAAAGCAGACGGGCTGAGAATATTTTTCAATGGTGAGGCTCTCGAAACCACCATTCAACACGATAATCTCTACAAGAATATTCTTCCGGTCAGGACCAGGGGCTATAAGCCACATTATGACAAGAGTATGATGCTTGGGATGGCGCATAACTATCTTTTCACAGATACAGACGATGGTTCTTTGGTGGGAAGCTATGATGAGGTGAAGATCTTTCACCGGCATCTGACTGATCTGGAGGTGGCAGCTTTATTTAGGAAAGAAATCAAAGATCAGCCATATGAGCCGGCAGTCAGTGAAGAGTCGAGGCGTGACCATTACCTGGTCAGAAACGACCGGGAGTTTCAGACGCTTCAGCAGGAAATCGCCAAACTGCTATCCACAAAATTTGATCTGATTGATCCGATACACGAGGTGATGGTCATGGAGGAGATGTCACCACCACGTACTACACATGTTTTGGAACGAGGGCTTTATACCAATCCGGGAGAGGTGGTTGAGCCCGGCACTCCGGAAGCTCTACCTCCATTCCCGGAAGACCTTCCTCAAAATCGATTGGGACTTGCCAAATGGTTGTTCAGCGACGACCATCCTCTGACTGCGAGAGTAGCCGTCAACCGCTACTGGCAGATGATATTTGGACGTGGCATTGTAGACACGCCACAGGACTTTGGTACACAGGGTTCACTGCCCAGTCACCCGGAGCTGCTGGATTGGCTGGCGGTAGAATTTATCGAAAGTGGCTGGGATTTACAGGTCCTGCTTAAGCTGATGCTATGTTCTTCTACTTACAGGCAATCTGCGGTTGCCTCAAAGGAGCATCTGGCTAAAGATCCCAAAAATATCTATCTAGCAAGGACAGGCACCTACCGTTGGCCTGCCGAGATCATCCGCGACAATGCCCTGGCCGCAAGCGGATTGCTGAGCAGGACTGTCGGAGGGGAGAGTGTAAAACCTTACCAGCCCAAGGGGCTATGGGAGGCAAAGAATGAGTTTTCAGGATACCTGAATAACTATATCCCGGATTCCGGTGATAGCCTGTATCGAAGAAGTATGTATACATTCATTCGCAGGACCTCTCCACATCCTGCGATGATTGCGTTTGATGCTCCGGACCGATCCAGGTGCATCGTCAACCGGGAAAAGACCAATACTCCGCTGCAGGCGCTGGTGCTGATGAATGATCCTCAGTTTGTAGAGGCCGCGAGGGTGCTGGCAGAACGTGTGCAAAAAGAAGGTGGAGAAAATTTTGAGGAGCAAGCCGAATATGCTTTTCGTTTGGTATGCAGCCGACGGCCAACAAATAAGGAGCTGGAACTCATGAGGAAGCAATATGATATTGCTTGGAATAAATATCAAAAGGACCCTTCTGCAGCCGACGGACTGCTGGAAATAGGTGAATCCCCCGTGGACAAAAGCCTGGACAAGAAAGAGACCGCAGCACTTACCATGGTCACCAACCTGGTGATGAACTTTGATGAGACCTACATGAAGCGGTGAGCATTACAATCCGAGGACTTCATCACGTGTATCCGCCAGACAGCAGATAGTAAGGGACCTTAAATGTCATTCTAAATCACTGGACATAATTTAAGCTTGTGGGGAAGTAACGCATGGCACATGGTAACGCGATGGATTCCCGGACTCCCGCCTTCCAAAGTACCTTAGTACGGCAGACAGGCGCCTTTCCAGACTCTCGGGAATGACGTTCTTTGTTCTTTACCGTACCTAAACTTCATTCGTCATCGCCTGGAGGTCCCTGGGCCGAGCAGGGGATCTATCGTACTTCGAAGACAACTAATCAAAAAATTATTATTTTACCACCACATGTGAGCAAAAGGAGGGTATGTCTACATCATGAGCAACAAGAGGCGATCAGTACTTTATGTAGGAGTAGGTGATAGCCTTCATGGACGCGTACATGCGCATATTCCGCCATCCTTAGTATCCCGATCATTGCTCCACAAAAGGCGGTCTTTCAAAAGTCAACCTATCTCCAATTACCCGTGGGTCACCTGTGCTTTTGAGGTGAGACATGAGCCGCTTATTCAGTTTCTTCTTCACCGATGAGTAAGCCTTTTTATCCGCCACATTATGAAGATACTCCGGGTCTTTGCTTAGGTCATAAAGCTCTTCTCTGGCTCTTTTTTCAAACCCCAGTATCCACTGCATCTCCCATTCCTTTTCCTTACGGTGTTGGATCATCCACGCTTTGGTTGGGCTGGCATCCAGGTCGCCATAAGCCACAAAGGTGTTTGTCTCCAGTTTTTCAAAGCTGGGTTCTTCGCCGGCTTGCAACGGAGTACCCATGGGCTCTCTGTCCGGCTTGAAATTGATGATGTAAAGGAAGTCTTTCGTGAGAATAGCACGCTGGGGGTAAGGTAGATTTCCTTTCCGGGCTTTCGCCACGTGTCGCTCTCTGCCCACAATAACATGATCTCTTTTTTTATCAATCAGACCACTTTTTTCTGAAATGAGCAGTGGGACAATACTTTTCCCGTTCATCACCTTTGGAATCGGCTGACCACCAAGCTCCAGGAAGGTCGGTGCCAGTTCCAGGAGATTCACAAAATCATCCACCGACCTGCCGGAAGGTATTTGTCCGGGCCACTGGACCATCAGTGGGACATTGGTACCGAACGGATAAAGATTGCATTTTCCACGGGGCATACCAGGTATGCCATGATCACCACTGATCACAAAAACAGTATTCTCTCGTTCTCCAATCTCTTCAAGTTCATTCAGGAAAAGCTCAAGCATGCCATCCAGAGCCAGTACCTCTCCCAGATAATCTGTGAAATCCTCCCTTACGACGTGAACATCGGGAAGAAAAGAAGGCATTTTACCTTCAAGGGCATCAGGATCTAAGCCCCATAAGTCCTTTCCGGAACCTTTGGTCCATTTTCGATGCGTATTCGTTGGGCCGAACCAATAGCAGAAAGGCTCATTGCCTTCACGATCGTTTATAAAATCCCTGAAATTTTGAAGCACCTCCTGATAGATCCCCTGTTTGGCTTCTTCCACAGACTTCCCAGAAGCTACCATTTGCGTAACATTTTGTGAAAAGGAGTTGAACCGACCACCGGCATTTTCATACTCATTTTTTTTCCCTCCATAAGGGGCATCGGCCGGAGTCCCCGGACTCCAGACTTTATAGGTAAAGCCAATGTGATATCCTGCATCCTCTAGTATAAGCGGGTAGGTAGGAATTGAAGGGTCCCACTCAGCACCCTGTAAGATTGCCCCCTGGCCGGTCCGGTAAAAATATTGCCCTGAAAGCAGCGAGCTGCGACAAGGAGTACATGAAGGAGAGGTGACATGTGCGTTGTTGAAGTAGACACCATCCCTTGCGAATGCATCCAGAGTGGGAGTTTCGAATGCTTCATTTACTGCATCCGAGTCATAAATACTGGCATAGGCTCCCCAGTCATCCGCGAAGAAGAAAAAAATATTGGGAACGTTTTGGACTGATTGATCTTCTTCAGTAAAGATTTCTGAAATGGAAGAAAGTAACAAGAGGATTAAGGGAAGGATCATTTTTGACATCTGATTTTTTGGGAAATAAAAGATACATAATACTGATCAAATCCATAGAAAATCATGTGTACTTCACCTACTGGCTAAGTAAGTATACAAGTTGGATAATATGATGGATTTGCAGACAGCAGACTTATTCTAGCTTTATCACTAAATCGGGCAACATGATAATACCCGGTTCATTGTTATTTTATTTCCACATTCAACCTTATTAAAGTGAATTACCAAAAAAGAAAAATAGAGGAGTTAGGATTCTGGTGTTTCGTTTTCTTTCTACTGACTACCGGGTGCGATCAGTCTTCAATAGAAAGCCTCCAGTTTGACCAATCAATTGATCCGGCCACTCTGATGTGGTATGATGAGCCTGCTTCGAAATGGGAGGAGGCGTTGCCGGTGGGTAATGGCAGGCTGGGAGCCATGGTGTTTGGTGATTTTGGAGAAGAAAGGATCCAGCTGAATGAGGAGACCTACTGGTCTGGGGGACCTTACTCTACGGTAGTCAAGGATGGGTATAAAAAACTTCCTGAAATCCAACAGGCCATTTTTAATGGAGAACCCATCAAAGCACATAAACTTTTTGGTCGATATCTAATGGGATATCCGGTAGAGCAGCAGAAATACCAGGCTTTGGCTAATCTACATTTGTTTTTCCATAATGAAGATACCGCGTTAAACTATCGGAGATCCCTAGACCTGAAAACAGGGGTTGCTACTGTGACTTATGAGTCAAATGGCGTGAATTATACCAGAGAGGTGATTGCTTCGGAACCCGATCAGACCATTGCCATCCGCATCACTGCAGATAAGCCCGGGAGCATTTCTCTGGATGCTCAACTCAGGGGGGTCAGGAACAGTGCGCACTCAAATTACGCAACAGATTATTTCCGCATGGATGTGGTGAATGAAAACGAATTAAAGCTCACAGGGAAGTCAGCGGATTATCTGGGCGTGGAGGGCAAGCTGAGGTATGAAGCCAAAGCTAAAGTAGTACCAGAAGGAGGGTCCATGAGTACTGATTTTACCAGGCTCGTCATCGAAGATGCCGATGCTGTTACCATCTATTTTGTCGCAGCTACCAATTTTGTCAATTATCAGGATGTAAGCGCTGATCAAAGTCAAAGGGTGAGCACCTATTTAACTTCTCTTGCGAACAGATCTTTTGATGCCATAAAAACGGATGCAATTGCTGATTATCAATCGTTTTTCGACAGGGTTTCACTTACTCTACCAGCTACTCGATCTTCTTATTTGCCGACCGATGACAGGATGGAAAGCATTCAAACGACGCCAGACCCCCAATTGGCTTCACTGTGTTACAATTTCGGGAGATATCTGTTGATCTCCTCATCCAGACCGGGGACGGAACCTGCCAATTTACAGGGTATCTGGAACAAGGACATGAATCCTTCCTGGGATTCAAAATACACCACTAATATCAATACGGAGATGAATTACTGGCCGGTGGAAACAAGTAATCTTTCGGAGCTGGCAGAACCTCTGATCACGATGATAAAAGAGCTGACAGATCAGGGTGCACAAGTAGCCGAAGAACATTATGGCGCTAAGGGCTGGGTATTTCATCAGAACACTGATATCTGGAGGGTGGCAGCTCCCATGGATGGTCCTACCTGGGGAACTTTCACTGTGGGTGGAGCCTGGTTGACGACCCATCTTTGGGAACACTATTTATACACGCAGGACGAGAATTACCTACGGGAAATTTATCCGGTATTAAAGGGTTCGGTGGAGTTTTTCATGGATTTCCTTGTGGAGCATCCCAATGGGAAGTGGCTGGTTACTAATCCTTCAAATTCGCCCGAGAACCCGCCTAAAGGAAAAGGCTATAAATATTTCTATGATGAGGTGACAGGAATGTATTATTTCACCACGATTGTAGCGGGAGCGACGATGGATATTCAAATTCTTAAAGATCTTTTTAGTTATTACCGGTCAGCTAGTAAAATCCTCGATGTGGATCACGAATTTGCAGAGCAGGTCAGCGCCGCCAGAGACAGACTCCCGCCATCCCAGGTTGGTAAAGATGGCATGCTCCAGGAATGGACCGAGGATTTGGAACAGATGGAAGACAAACACCGGCATTTTTCTCATATGTATGGATTGTATCCGGGGAATGTTATTTCAGTACGAAAAACACCTGAACTGATCGAACCGGTAAAGAAAGTGTTGGAGCAGCGTGGTGATGGTGGAACAGGATTTTCAAGAGGTTGGAAAATGGCATTGTGGGCCAGGCTGAACGATGGGGATCGTGCCAACCGTATTTTCAAAGGCTACCTGAAAGAGCAGTGTTACCCATCCCTGTTCGCCAAGTGTTTCACACCTCTGCAGGTAGACGGTTCATTGGGAGTGACTGCGGGTATCACCGAGATGCTGATCCAGTCTCACGAAGGGATCATTGAATTACTACCTGCCTTACCTTCCGAATGGTCTGAGGGAGCGTATGAAGGAGTCCGTGCCAGGGGTGGATTTGAATTGGATTTTACGTGGAAAAATTCATCGGTAGACACCGTGAACATCCTTTCTATAAGTGGTAATCCCTGTCGAATAAAAACGGGAAAGGAAATTCAGGTGCTATTGGCCGGTAAAGAGATACAATCAGCAAAGCATGAAGACGGTAGTATTGAATTTTTCACAGAGAAAGGAAATAGATATACCGTTATACCCATTTGATAAGAGATCACAATTCCACTGATATCATATATTTTTAAGAAGTAGATAAACATATAACCTGATGAATTATAAGATACTAGGAAAGACCTCCTTACGGGTTAGCGAACTTGGTTTCGGAGCCTCTACCCTTGGAGGATTGTTTAATGATGTTGATGAAAAGGAAGCCATCAAAACAGTCCACGAAGCTTTCGATCAGGGGATCAATTACTTTGATACCTCACCTGCTTATGGGCGACCTGATTCACCCTACGGGGCGGTCACTTCAGAAACGATCCTGGGTAAAGCACTCAGGGATTTGAATCGCTCTGAATTCATACTATCCACCAAAGCAGGAAAATTCGCATCGCTTCCACCGGAGCTTGATTTTCATTATGATAAGATTGTGCAATCGGTGGAATCCAGCTTAAAGCGCCTTCATACTGATTACCTCGATATTTTGATCCTCCATGATATTGAATATGACAAGGGGAGATATCTGGATACGGCGCTCAGTGAAGGATTGGAGGCGGCGATGGACCTTAAAAAAGAAGGTAAAATAAAGAGTTTTGGAATCTCTTGTTATGCGATTCCTGTCCTTGAGAGGGTGATTCGTGACCATAATCTTGACCTGGTGCTTGTTCACAATCACAATACTCTTACAGATGATCTGATCAATCAATTGATACCGGGCATCCAGGCCAAGGCGATGGGGCTTATCTGTGCTTCTCCCTTTGCCAGCGGATTGCTGACCTCGCAGGGGCCTCCCGACTGGTTCCCCATTACAGAGGAGGAACTTGATTTGATCCAAAAAGCCATTGATTGGTGCAGTGAGAAAAATATTTCCATTGAGCAACTGGCTTTTAAGCACGCCATCAGTCACCCGGATATCACCACTACCCTGTTTAGTTGCAATACCCGAAAAATGCTAAGGAAAAATATCGAATGGGCAAAAGAACCATCCGATCTTTCCCTCATTCGGGATCTCAGGAATTTGCTGAAACCTCTTCGTAACAGGGACTTTGATTTTGGAGGATATAACCACTAACATGGGCAATATAGATTTATTCATCATCGTAGTCTACCTGCTGGGGATACTTTCATTGGGCCTTTTTTCCGGAAGGAAAATGAAAATGACCTCAGACAATTATTTTCTGGCAGGTCGTAGCCTAAACTGGGTGCTGATTGGTGCCGCATTATTTGCCAGCAACATATCTACCATTCACCTCGTGGGTCTTGCCGCATCAGGCTTTGAGGATGGTCTGGTCTGGGGAAATTTTGAGTGGATGGCTGCGTTCACGCTCATATTGTTGGGTCTCATCTTTGCCCCGTTTTATTTCCGATCCCGCATTTCTACACTTCCGGAATTCCTGGAAAAGAGATATGGTCCCGCTTCCAGGTCTTTTTTAGCATTTATGGCCATTATTGGAGCCCTGTTTGTTCATATCGGTCTGAGCCTGTATGCAGGTGCGATCATATTTCAGTCATTCTTCGGATTAGATGTCATTGTATCTATCGTGATTATTTCCGCGATTACAGCTACATACACTGTCATAGGAGGACTCAAAGCGGTTGTTGTGACTGAAACTATACAGACCGTGATATTGATATTAGGAGCTTTTGTTTTGACGCTTTTTGCCATCTATGCACTACCTGATGTTGGGATTCATTCCCTCAATGATTTTAAAAATGCAGTTAAGCCGGACCAGCTCAGCATGCTTAGGGCAGGAGAAAATGGAGGCACATCAGGATTGACCTGGTATGCAATTTTTCTTGGCTATCCGATCCTTGGCCTCTGGTACTGGTGCTCGGATCAGACGATCGTACAAAGGGTGCTGGCTGCAAAGACGGAAGAGGATGCCCAAAAGGGTCCAATATTTGCAGGTTTTCTAAAAATACTTCCGGTATTTGTGATGGTGCTCCCGGGTGTTTTTGCCTACGTGCTTTTTCAGGAAAAGATCTCAACAAGTAATGAAACCTTACCTGTTCTGATCAGTGAGTTGCTACCAGTTGGTGTAAAGGGAATATTTGCAGCAGCCTTGCTTTCAGCGTTGATGAGTACCGTGGCAGCAGCTCTCAATAGCTGTTCTACACTGGTAGCTGTTGACATTCTCAAAAGGGTGAATCCCAATGTTTCTGATGAAAGACAGGTCAGGACCGGCAGATGGGCGGCAGTTGTGGTGATGCTACTGGCTATTCTCTGGTCTACTCAGGGTGGACGATTCACCAGTATTTTTGAGGCTATTAATAAGATTGCTGCTGCATTGGCCCCTCCCATAGCAGCAGTTTTTCTTCTGGGGGTTTTTAGCCGGAGGGGTACAAAAGAGGCTTCACTAATAACACTGATCCTGGGATTTTTACTGGGCATTGCAGCCTTCAGTGCTGATTTCATACCGGAATTATATGGGGATCCTGCGATCATAACCGATACCTGGGGAATTCCTTTTTTGATGCAGGCCTGGTGGTTATTTTGTATTTGTTGCGGAATATTTTTTGCGGTGAGTTACTCAACTGCAAAACCTACTCAGGAGCAACTCCAACATACATGGGAAAAGCCCTGGCTATTTCTGACAGGTGATAAGCTCCGGGGGTTGTCAGATGTTCGGATTCTGGCAGCTCTTTTGTTTGTGACAGTAGGAATTCTCTATGTTATTTTCGCATAGCAGAGGCATACATGACTATTTGATCCAAAGAGTTTGAGAATAGGCTCCGTTTATAGCAGTATCCCAGATTTCTAAGCGCACCCATGTTCTATCTTTCAGGATCACCTGTTTAGAAAAGGTATGCTCTCCAAAAGCTTTTGTATGATCAAGGTTTATTCGATCCCGAAAAACCTTATTGCCATCTCCCGAGATGATTTCGGCGTAGCTCAGAGGAAAAGTCCAGTTGACCTCAAACTCTACCTTTGCACTCCCATCTTTGCTTAATTGTACTGATTCACCCGGACCTGAACCATTGATTTTGAACTCAGGAATAAGTATTTCACCGGTTGTCGAAAAGAACCTGCCCTCCGATAATGCAGACAACACTTCTTCCCATCCATCGGAGTATTCCGGAAGTTGGTCGATCATCAGATAATTGGTATTCATATTGGCCCACATTTCATTTTCCTGAGTGACTGTAAAAACATCTGCCTCGGCAATCACCCTCTTTTTCACTCCCCAATTGTTCATGTCATTGAACAGGTCCAGCACTCTGATACCCAGTCGATCATAGGAAAGATCTGCCGGCATAGGCTTCCAGGCAGCACCCAGAAACCGGTCAGATTGAAAGAATTCTTCTGAATTATACTTGTCCGGATACCCGATAGAACTCTTTATTCTGGGATGAGCCGTCCACGCTAATCCATCTTCTAATTCTAATAATTGCAACATTTCATCCGCTGATCCCACATGGTAGACCTTGCCATAATTGGGGTCATTTTGTACAAAAGGAATGCCCTCCGGCCTTTCCATGACCCAGTACACAGGTTCGGGGAATATCGCCATCCAGTGACCACCTAAATGAACATTTGGTTCTTCTCCTGGCAACAATAAGAATTCCTCATCCGAAAGCCGTTTGCATTCGTCAAATAGTGTTTTGAGTTCTTTCAGTCTTAGTGAATCCGGTCCTTTGGGGTGTGCGGTGTAGTGGAATTCTCCCAGATGCACGATATCTACTCCAAGGGATTTAAATACTTCGACGAATTCCGGGTTTTGGGGTACCGGCTTATTGGCCAGTACCACTTTCATGATAAACTCATTGTGGAAATGGCTGGAGAAAGTTTTGAATCCCGGAATCTTCTCATACTGATCGCCCCGTGTAAATTTTTTCACTTCCTCAATGGCATGTTGCTCATCTATATCATCAAGTAGTACAAAGAAATTTAATCTTTGATCTGTATCCGGTGGAGCATTGAACCAGGGGATAAACCGGTCGTCCCCTTTTGGCTCATGACGGATACCGATCCCATACCCTTCAAAAAAATCGCGGTAGTAGTTTCCATGCCATACAAATTCGAGGTTGAAGGCCTCATCTAACGGATAAAAGTACTGATGAGGTGGAGGGAAAACTGCGATTGATCCGTCGCCCTGAGATCCTGCAATCGTGCGATACTTCACTTCAAGGTTTTTAGACCCCAGCTCGAGAGGGTCTGAATTCCTGAATTGGTCGTCCGTCTCAATCCAGCCAACTGACCTCCACTGATCTTTGCCGGAAACCAATCCGGCATCATAAATGATCGCTTTTCCATCTTCTTGTGTTTTTACAACTGCTGCTATGTTTATCAAAGGGCTGCCATTGAAAAGGGTAATTTCCAAATGACCACTAAACTCTGAAAAGCTGACTGATGATAATTTAATTATTGTTTTACTTCCTTTGCCTGATACCCCCACGGACTGTTTGTCAAGCTCCATTGGTCTACTGAAATATTTTCTTTCGTGGACTTTATCGAAGAAGATAGTCCATCCGTTCCTTTCCAGGTTTCTTTCGCCGATCGTCAATATAAATGCCGGGTCAAGGGATGAGCCAATTGTTTTTGTTACACCCTGTTTTTCAAGTTGTAGAGACCTCAACAGAGGCGCATCACCGGACATATCCAACTGAATAATTGCGTGAGTATCATTTCCCGCTTCCCATTTAACGATTACCAGATTTCCAGTACTTTGGACACTGGCACTGCTGCTTAGGTTTTCGGTCACTTTCACAATTTGTTGTCCCAAAGAGAGAAAGCTTCCCAGGATTAATAGGAGTGAAAGTGTTTTTTGCATGATATGACTTTTTCGATCCAGTATAAAAGTAAAGAATATTACAGAGTGATTATGAACAAAATATGACCTTGGTAAGGGTCCGCTTTATCAGGATATGGGGATCATTGGTTCGGTCAAAAGGAATTTACTTAAAACCGGCTGAATTGACCGGTATAGGTCTGTCCATTTGATAATAAAGATTCATTGAATTTATTTTATGTAAATTTAAAATGAGTACCTGTTTATTTATGGATTTCATCAAGAGCTAAGTGTCAAGGCTGTCTAAAGTAAGAAAATTAGAATCTGACATTTCCCTGAAGAAAAGGCTTACGGGAATTTATGAGGATCACTTTGATCGTCTTTACTATTTCGCAATCTCGATCACCAAATCAGATGATTTGGCTAAAGACGTGGTATCGGAGGTTTTTTTTAAGTTATGGAAAAACAGATCTGCATTTTCTGAGATCAGACAAATAGAGTCTTACCTGTATATTTCTGTTAAGAACGAAGCCATCCAGGTGCTTTCTGGAAATTTGGTTAAGGGAAAATCATTAGACTTTGATCAGGAAGCAAAAGCAGTGGATAGAATCAACCCGGAAGAATTACTCATTGAGAAAGAGCTGATACAGGAAATCAGCGGGGCCGTTCAGAAATTACCTGAACAGTGCCAACTTATATTCAACATGGCTAAAAACAGGCAAATGAAATACAAGGAGATTGCTGAGGAACTTGGTATTTCAGTTTCAACAGTAAGGATGCAACTGATCAAAGCAACCGGGACTATTAAGGAAACTATTCGGGACAAGTACAAAGATGACAAATCGTTGGATTCCTACAAGATTGGCATGATTTGGCTGCTTCTCGCCTCCTTGATAGGCCTGTAATCATTTATTGAAGATATATCAATGAATTCGACTTAATATTATAAATATCATTGATATTATTCTAATTCCTACTCCTATTTATATATATTTTAATATCCATTGACCATTTTTCTTTCCGAATCATCTTATATATGCACGATGAATAAATGGAATGGATCATCTGATCATTAAATACCTAACCAATCAGATTTCTCTGGAGGAACGGCACCAACTCTCAAAATGGCTTGAGGAGAATGAACTGAATGCTAGGATACTGGAGAAATTTGAGTTGTACTGGAATATTACTCAACATGACTTCTCTGAGAAACGAACAGAAGTTTTAAATCATATTCAATCAGAATTAGCGCTGAGAAAATTAGATGAAAATCAAATAATCCCGGAAACCAAAAGTCGATCCTGGCACTATTTGCGATATGCAGCTGTATTGACTTTGGCGGTACTTTCAGGCATCATTTTGCATTTTTCAACCACCAGAGAAAATCTCCAGGAAGTAGCTTCCATTTCATCGATTGAAAAGGTTTGTGTAGCGGGGCAAAAAATAACGACCACATTACCTGATGGTACATTAGTAAAGTTGAATAGTGATAGTAAACTCATTTATCCATCTGAGTTTACAGGAGATAAACGGGAGGTCGTCTTGTTTGGGGAAGCCTTTTTTGATGTGATCAGAAATGAAGATCAACCTTTTATCATCAAGACTTCTGACATGTCCATTCAGGTATTGGGTACATCTTTTTGTGTGAAGGCATTTGTTGATAACACTGATCAGTACGTAGCGGTGAGAACAGGAAAAGTCAATGTAATCAGTACATCAACACAGGATACGGTTCAACTCATTCAAAATTTTATGGCCAGTCTCTCTCAAAACCATGAGTTTTTTATCATCAATGGCTTTGATGAGAACATAGTGTTTGGATGGATGGATCAGAAGTTAGTTTTTACGGATTACACCTCACAGGAAGTTTTTACTGCTATAGAAAGGTGGTTTGGTGTGGAGGTGATAAATCCAAAGCAGATTGAATCATCAAAGACATATACAGCTACTTTTGTTAACCCCACCATTGAAGAGGTGATGGGTAGTGTATCACATATTTACCAGTTTGACTATATAAAAGAAGAAAATAACATCACAATATCTAAATAAAAAAGAGGCCAATTCGACTCTGGGAAAGTGCTTGACCTCTTTGAATTGTTTCAACTTTAACTTAAAACAATATGAATGTAAAATTACGCAAAATTGTAATTCGCATGTCTAAACTTACCATTTATTCATGGGTGTTTTGTCAGTCATTATTGATGGTGATGGCAAGCGAATCAAACGCACAGCGAAAGTACCTAAGAGAGATAAAAGTTGAATTATCTTTTGATAATTCAACAGTGGGACTCAGGGAATTAATTAATTCTATTGAGCAATCAAGCCAGTTTCATTTTGCTTATTCCAGAGGAGATGTCAGGAACAAGCAATTAGAAATCAATTCCGGTATTTGGGACCTCAGAAGTCTGATGGATGAAATATCTGTTCAGGGTAGATTTTCTATTAAGAGGATTAATGAGACCATTACCTTGATGAAGGTAGTGGATGAAGATCTGCCGCAAGTCAGAGAGCAGAAAATTGCCCAGAATAATATCTCCGGTACTGTCAGTGATGAAAACGGAGAATCCTTACCAGGTGCATCAATTGTAGAGGTTGGTACTTCAAATGGTACAATCACTGATGTAAATGGTAACTTCAGTATGGAGGTCAGTGATGATGCTGTACTAAGCATTTCATTTGTTGGCTATCGACAACTTGAGATTCCTGTTGATAATCAGGAGGTCTTTGAAATCATTATGGAACCTGATATTGAAAGTCTTCAGGAAGTAGTTGTTGTCGGATTTGATGTTCAGGAATCCAGGAAAGTGGTAAGTTCCGTATCTCAGGTTACCGCTGAAGAACTGCAGGTGGATGAACGACCTGTAACCAGCATACAATCAGCACTGGTTGGATCTATTCCCGGCTTGAATGGCCTTAATCCAAATGGAAGGCCTGGTACCACCCCGAATTTGTCGATTCGGGGAGCTTCTACACTTAATAATGCTGGTCTGTTAGTGATTATTGATGGTTTTGAAGGTTCACTCAATGATATTGACCCGAGAACCGTCGAAAGTGTAAGTGTCCTGAAGGATGCTGCAGCTGTTGCCATCTACGGAGCCAGAGGTGCTAATGGGGTATTGCTTATCACCACAAGGCAAACCAAGAGAAACGAACAGCTATCGGTTTCCTATAATTTCAGTCTTTCACAGCAATCCCCCCGGGATCTACCCACCACACTTACTTCACTTGAATTGATGGAATTTGAGAATTATGCGGTGACTGGGGATCCCACAGGAGGAGGAGATCCCGGAGCTCCCTATAGTCCTTCTGCTATGGACCTGGCCAGGAGTGGTTTTTACCCTGAAACCATATGGCCGGAAGAACTTTATAACAAAAATGCCGGCCAACAATCACATAACTTGACAGTACAGGGAGGAGGTCAGAGGGCAGGATATCTGATCAATGCCAGCTATCTGAACCAGGATGGTTTAGTATTGGGAGCAGACAACTTTCAGCGAATCAATTTGCGTTTGAAAGTTGACGCGGATGTCACTGATTGGCTAACAGTTGGTACCAATACCCTGATCTCAAACCGTATAACTAATGAGACGCCAGCAAATGGAGGTAATGGTTTATTGGGCTCACCGTTTTTTCCTGTAAAGTCGGCGGACGGATTATGGGTGTATAAGGGAAGTCCAGGTGAAGCCAATCCAATTGCACAGGCGGCTTCCGGTTCATTTACGAAACAAAATAGAGATGCCGTCAATGCCCAGGCATATATCCAGATACGGCCAATCAAAGGCCTGAGAATAGAGGAAAGAGTTTCCATTTTAAAGGATAATATAAATACCAGGGATTGGTTCAATGTGTATGATCATGTTGCATTGGATTTGACAGATCCTGATTCATATACAAATCCAAATTCGCCAAACCGGATTTATTCAGTCGGCAGTCCTGATTCAAGGAGACTTAATCTGACTTCTATGACAGGATATTCTTTGAAAACGCTTACTAAGATAAATTATGATTTGAATGTGGATGACCATCATATTGGAGTCCTTTTAGGGTTCCAGTCTGAGCAGGGAGAATCCGAATCATTTGCAGCTGGACGTACCGGGTTCATTTTGGATAATCTGATAGACATGTCGCTGGGTCAGACTGCTAATCCTGCTATTGGCGGAGGTCTGGGAAATAATTCCAGCAGAGGTGGAAATGCCACTACGTTGTCCTATTTCGGTAGGATCAATTATGATTTTCGAGGAAGGTACCTGGCTGAATTTTCTTTCAGAAGAGATGGCAGCTCATACTTTCTCGAAAATAATCAGTGGGCATTCTTCCCGGCCGTTGCTGTAGGATGGAATATTGCAGAGGAAGCCTTTTTATCCGGTACAGACTTTTTGGATCAGCTCAAATTGAGGGCTTCCTATGGAAAAGCGGGAGATGATTCGGGAGTTGGGCCTCGTTCCCAACAACTCGCTACCATTGACGTGTCTGGTTATCCGATCGGGGGCAGTATTCAGCCAAGGATCTTATTGGGTGCTCCGGCAAACCCTGATCTTAAATGGGAGACATCAACAACCTTCAACACCGGACTGGATTTTATTTTGTGGCAAGGATTAGTACAGGCCAATGTTGAATACTTCGTAACCCATAGAGAGGATATCCTTGCAGAAGTAGCGACCCCGGTTGAATTTGGTTTTGGGGATGTTCCCGGTAATGCATATGCTGTGAGAAGTTGGGGATGGGAACTTAAATTGACCCACGAGAATACGGTTGGCCCCGTCAAATACTGGATATCAGGTAACCTGACTAATTATGACAATGAGATCACAGACCTTGCCGGGATCGAAATGCCGGATTTTGCAGTCGGTCAAAGCATAAACGATTGGTTTGGTTATGAAACCGATGGCTTCTTTAACAGCCAGGAAGAGATCGACAGTTACATCGGAGAAGATGGCGTTACCCCGATTGATCAGAGTAATGTCGGTGGGTCATTTATCGGAGGCTATAAATACATTGACCAACTCACGGTAGACACCAATGGGGACGGGGTACCTGATGAAGCAGATGGTATCATAGACGGTGATGACCGGGTTATTCTTCAGGAAAACAGTGATACCAACATGAATTTGGGAATAAACCTTGGGGTGACCTGGAATGGTTTTACGCTTTCATCCAGATTTTATGGAGCGCTGAACAGGAATCAATGGTGGAGTGGTGCAGCAGCACATGAACCTTTCCTCAATGGTACCAATGCTTTTACCTACCAATCGAATTACTGGAGTGTGGATAATCCGGATGCGTACTTTCCGGTTCCGCGCGGTAATGGTATACAGGGTTATGCTTCTGATGTGTCTCATTTGATTTTTGACAATGAATTCATCAAGCTGCAAAACGTAACCCTGGCCTATAGTTTCAATAATAATCTTTTATCAGGTTTAAGATTTGTGAATGGGTTGGATTTGATGTTATCAGTGGAAAATTTAGGTGTTATGTGGACCAATAATCCCATTTTCGACAGTGGATGGGATCCGGAGCTGGGTGCTGGTAATGTGGATTACCCGCTTCCTGTTACTACTTCTTTTGGTCTGAATGTTAAATTTTAATTGACTGAAAAATGAAAAAATCAATAATAATAATATCAATCATCTTCGCCATTGGGTTTTCAGGTTGCGAAGGGTTTTTGGATGTAACAGATCTGGATGATCCGTCCTCAGGTTCTGTTTTCAAAACACAAACAGACATGACGTTTGCCCTTAATCATCTGTATACATTTCTGCTTGTTGATGATGAATTTGGAGAGATCATTCCTTACTTCTGGACTGATGATGCCGTACATAGAAATATCAACACTCAGGGAAGGTATGGTTCGGATTTTAACTGGATAACCATAGATCAACCAGGTATTCAATATATTCTGGACGAATTTTACCGTTATCCTGAAATTGCTGATATCAATTTCTTTTTAGAGGCGTTACCTGACGCAGATTATACAAGCGAAACTATTAGAACCCGGCACGGAGCCGAGGCCAGATTCCTGCGTGCTTACCTTTATGAAAGAATGGTACTGGCATACGGCGATGTGCCGTTGATTACAACGGTGATCTCACCAGACGATTATCCTTCAAGAGACTCCCGACAGCAGGTTTTTGATTTCGTGATCAGTGAATTGAACCAAATTGAGGATGACTTGCCTGAAGTATATCCTGCATCTGATGCCGGACGGATCACGAAAGGGGCTGTTCTGGCACTTAAATCAAGAGCTTATTTAAATGCTATTGGGTGGCACAGCGATGTAAATGGTATGTACACCGGTGCGAGGGATGCCTGTGAGGAAATCATTAATAGTGGTATTTATTCACTGGCTGATGGAATAGATGGCTTTGCAAGTCAATTTTCAAGATCCAGTGATTTTGGTACTGAAACCATACTTTCCGATTTGTATGTACCTGAATTCAGGATGCAATCTTTAGCGAGGATTGTTGCACAAAAAGGCTCATGGCGAGGACCGGAAGCTACATATGGTAACAATCAAAGCAGACCCGGATATACCGCTGATTTCATTGAGGAAGTACAAACCATCAATGGTCTGTTTCCTAAAGATGATCCTTCGTATGACCCGGCAGATCCCTGGTCAAACAGGGATCCGAGACTGGCTGTGATGGCTGTCCTGCCAGGAGATGAGTTACCCGCCAAAGGTAATCCGGAAGATATCTATGTTTATGAGCCTCATCCAGCCATTGGAGCAAATAGAGATGACATCACCAGACCTTCTAACCCGACAGGCTATAGTTTCAGGAAATATATTGATTATTCTCTGCCTGCCCTGGATCGGGGTGATGCTGACTATAAGATCATTAGGTATTCTGAGATATTACTAATGTATGCGGAGGCTTTAGCGGGTTTGGGACAGAATGCAGAAGCATTGATGTATCTGGATATGGTCAGAGACCGCGTGGGGATGCCACTTTATGCAGACATTGGATTACCCACTGTCACGAGAGGCACAACAGGAAATCAAATGATCGATGCTATTCTGCTTGAAAGAAGGTATGAGTTTGCCGGGGAGGGCCCGCAGAGGTGGTTTGATATCTGGAGATATCGTTTAGGTGAACAGGTGATTGGTACTGTCTACGGAATTCCTCAGAGCACCACAGAATATGGAGATCTCGTGGGTGCTAAGTTTGAGCCTGATGGAGGAGCCTATGACCGTGTTTGGGATGACAAATATTACCTGCTTCCCATGAGACAAGGCATTTTGGATGCCAACCCGAACCTGAAACAGACAACTGGCTGGGCAACCAGCGAATAAAGTCTTTAAATGGGTACCCCAATTGAAATGGGGTATTCATTTATTGATTTCCTCCTTCATTCTTATCATAACTCTCAATGATAGATCGGATATCAGGGTAAGGTCAGTAAATGGTTTAATAAGACTGATAAATACTACATTGAATACTGTTCTGTATGCGAAAAATTAATTTTTTAAGAAACCTGTTTTTTTATAGCCTGCTGATCTTATTTCATGTTGGCTGTACTTATGTATCTAATCCATTGGATCAAACATCAAAGAAACCGAACATTGTTTTGATCATGTGTGACGATCTGGGATATGGTGAGATATCGGCACTTAATGTTGATCCTGACAAAGGCAAAATACCCACTCCCTATGTAGATCAACTGATGGCTCAGGGAATGGCTTTTACGGACGCCCATTCAGGGTCTTCAGTTTGCACACCTACCCGCTACGGATTACTCACCGGGCGCTATGCCTGGCGGACTAAATTGCAGAGTGGAGTGGTGCAGGGCCATGCTCCATGCCTCATCGATCAGGAAAGGCTAAGCATTGCAGAAATGCTGAAGAAGGAAGGCTACAGTACGGGAATGGTAGGAAAATGGCACTTGAATTTCATATATACAAATGCCGAAACCGGGCAGAAACTGGGTCAGGATCATCGGTTCAAACCTCCTGTGAACAGCGGGATCAAAGATGGTCCGCTGGATCATGGGTTTGATTATTTCTATGGATATCATCATTCCAGAGATATGGAGACTGTTTCTGAGAATGATCGCGTCATTGCTCACAAGCCGGTAATTACAATGCTACCTGGTATTGAGGAAAAATCCATTTCTTTTATAAAGCGGCATGCAGAAAATGCGGCGGAAGGGATACCTTTCTTTCTTTATGTACCTATTTCTTCACCACATAGTCCGGTAGTTCCTTCTGAAGAATGGAAGGGCAAAAGTGGGATGAACGCACACGCGGATTTTGTGATGCAAACCGACCATACCGTGGGACACATTGTGAAAGCCATCGATGACGCTGGTCTTAGTGAAAACACACTGGTAGTATTGACCAGTGACAATGGAACTTCCGCACCAACTTCCAAAAAAGATGATCTGGAGGTCATGGGACATTTTCCTTCATGGATTTTACGAGGTTCTAAGGCAGATATCTGGGATGGAGGTCATCGGGTACCTTTCATTGTACGATGGCCTGAAATGATAGCCGGAGGTAGTAAATCAGACGAACTCATTTGCCATACGGATTTTTTTCCGACGGTCGCTGAAATCATTGGATTTGATCTTCCTGGTGATGCAGCGGGGGATGGGTTTAGTTATGCATCAGTATTCTCGGGCGGGAAAAGAAGAGATAAGCGAAAAGCAGTGGTTCATCATTCAATAAGCGGAAAATTTTCCATACGGGATAATGAATGGAAATTGGTGCTTTGTCCGGGTTCTGGTGGCTGGTCATCGCCAAAGGATAATGAAGCAAGAGAAAAGGGGATGCCTGAAATTCAATTGTATAATATGGAAAAAGATATAGAGGAGCAGAACAATCTACAGGCAGAAAATCCTGAGATAGTTGAGAAGCTCGTCAAAGATTTGATAAACATCGTGGAGGAAGGTCGAAGCACTGATGGACAAAGATTAGCGAACGATATTGAGGATATTGATATCTGGAAAGGGATATCCCCAGTTTCAACGGACTAATATGGAGAGATGGAAATGAAATAGGAATTAGATAATACAAAAGCTATACATAATGAAGTTTATTTACCCGATAGTTGTCATTACTTTTTTTTCCGTCAGTTGTGGAACCCCCCAGGAGGAATCTACAGAAAAGAGACGGCCTAATATCCTGTTTGTTATTGTGGATGATCAGTCGCCTTTTGATCTAAAAATATACAATGAATCTACTATCCTTGAAACACCGAACATCGATCGTCTTGCGGCGGAAGGCACAGTCATACAGAATGCCCGTCACATGGGTTCGTTTCTGGGGGCCGTATGTACTCCATCCAGGCATATGGTAATGAGTGGGCGAACATTATGGCATCTTCCTTCCATGCGGGGTTACGAAAATCCTGATGCTCCCGTGAATTTGGAGCAACAGACCATTGGTGCTGTATTCAACAGAGCAGGGTATAGAACCATGCGGACCTGCAAACGAGGTAATTCATACTCAAAGGCAAATGAACAATTCACAGTAGTAAGAGATGCAACGAGGCGTGGAGGCACAGCTGAGTCAGGCAGTGCCTGGCATACTGAGCAGGTTTTGGATTACCTGGATTCCAGGGATAGTGCCAGGGTTGAAGATCCGTTTTTTATCTACTTTGGTTTTTCCCATCCGCATGACCCAAGAAACGGCACTCCCGAATTGCTGGAAAAGTATGGAGCAGTGAATCATACCGATACGGCCAGTTTGCCTCCCATAGATCCTGCTCAGCCTGAGCTTCCGATCAATTATCTACCAGAACATCCATTTCATCATGGACATCCTAATTTACGTGATGAGGTAGCTGTAAGTGGTGTCTGGAGAAACAGGGATACAGCTACAGTCCGCAATGAAATGGGACGGGAATTTGCCTGTTCGGAAAATATTGATATCCAGCTGGGACGTGTTTTGGACAAGCTGGAAAAGATGGGTGAATTGGAAAATACTTGTATCGTTTATACTTCGGACCATGGAATTGCCATTGGCCGACATGGCCTGATGGGTAAACAAAATCTATACGAACATACCTGGAGGGTCCCTATGATCATAAAAGGTCCGGATATTCCGAAGGGCAAGCGGGTAAAGGGAAATGTTTATTTACTCGACCTTCTCCCTACCTTTTGTGATTTTGCAGGTATTGATCCTCCTCATACTGTGGAAGGACAAAGTTTCAGATCGGTGCTTGAAGGAAATGAAGAGACCATTCGGGATGTGATGTATGGTGTTTACAGCGGAGGTACCAAACCGGGTATGCGCTGTGTAATGAAGGATGATTGGAAGCTGATCAAATATGATGTGTTGGATGGGATCGTCCGGGAAACCCAGCTTTTTAATATCAGGGAAAACCCTAACGAATTTCTTTCAGAGCACAATAGACAAAATGTGCTTGAAACAGACCTGGCTTCAAATAAAGACTATGCAGATAAGTTAAAGGAGATGGAAGACCTTCTGCTCTCCGAAATGAAAAGGCACGACGATCCTTACCGTTTGTGGGATCAGGAGTAAGTTTTTGCACAGAAATAACACATGTTCTATTCTATATAAACTGATAAATGAAATTTCACATATGCTATTCAACATTTTCACTATGGTTAGGCCTATTGTTTACTTTTCTTGTTTTTGAAAACGCTGCCCAACCTTATCCAAATCCTTACATGACGGATGAAACTTGGGCAAAGCTGCCGGATGGGAGAACAATGGGTGCTGTGGGAAAAGTGACTATCGATCCTGATGGAGAACATATCTGGGCAGTCATTCGATGCGATACTTTTGGTCCTGGCCGGTTTGGCAATGAGTGTCTGGATTCTGATCTGGATCCGATCCTCAAGTTTGACCAGGAAGGAAATGTTGTAGAAAGCTTCGGGAGCGGATTGTTTATCTGGCCTCACGGTATAGATGTAGATAATGATGGTAATGTCTGGGTAACTGAAGCAGTCAGTCCCGACAAACTACCGGAAGGAGATGAAAGAGGGCACCGGGTGATAAAATTCAGTCCGACTGGTGAAGTGCTGATGATCCTGGGAAAATCGGGAGTGGCAGGAAACGGAGACTATGAGTTCAATTGTCCGGCTGATATTGCTATCGCTGAGAATGGGGATATTTTTGTTGCTGACGGTCACAGCGGGAATGGAAATAACCGGGTAATGAAGTATGCTGCAGATGGAACGTTTATTAAATCCTGGGGAAAAAAAGGCTATGGGCCCGGAGAGTTTCAAAGCCTGCATTCCATAGCCATTTCCAATGATGGAAGAGTTTTTATTGCTGATAGAGGAAATAATCGACTTCAGATCTTCGACCAGGAAGGAAATTTTATTGCACAATGGACCCAGTTTGGAAAGCCCAGTGGTGTAGCCTTTGATGAAAAAGGCAATATCTATGTATCTGACTCGGAGTCTGATAATGTACAAAATCCTGGCTGGGAAATGGGTATCAGGATTGGTGAGGCTGGGCTTGGATGGGTACACTATTTTATTCCTCTGCCGACCGGAGATCCCCGCATAATGAGAACGAACGGTGCTGAATTTGTGGCTGTTGATAAATACGGAAATATTTATGGAGGTGAACCGTGGCCAAGGAAACTAAAGAAATATATTAGAGTAAGGCCGTAGAGGTTGGATATTATCCAGCTAACTAAATATACATTTTTGTCAATATGTTGAATTGATGGCATTTGGCTGTATACTAGATTTGTTCATGACCTATTGCGGAATGAAATGAATAAATTTCAGATCATATTATTTCAGGTGGTAGCTTTTGGATTCTTCGCTATGAATTGTTCAGGGCCGGAAACTGAAGAATGGTGGGATATTACATTTAAGCGTACAGACAATAACCGCGAACTTTACGCCATCCTTAAGATCAGTAAAACAGGTGGAGATTATGACGGGGCGATCACTTCCTACCAGTTTGGCGACCGGGAATTAAGGAACATCCGGATGGATGGCGGAGACTTTCGCGCACAGTTTACATTATGGGAAGATGAGCTCGACCTGACCGGGAACATCACTGGAGATTCCCTGACCGGGACGGCTACCGGGCCCGAGGTATCATTTAGTCTGACGGCATCCAGGGTAGCTTCTTCAGCCACTTATGAATTTCCGGAAGTCAGCTATGTACTGGCTGAGGATGAAATTCCCGGCACCGTACAGGAACTTGACCACCGGGGTTTAATAGCAGGCAGCAACAGGGAGAGCTTTGAAAGGGGCGAACGCATCTACAACAATAATTGTATCAATTGCCATGGAAACCCTGAAGCTGAGGGTTCAATCCCAGCATCCCTTAAATTCTGGGAGGGTGTATTTAAAGCAGGAGGAGACCCGTATTCCATGTATCAGACGATCTCGAGAGGTTTTGCCACCATGCCACCCCAGCTTACACTTACACCCCGGGAAAAATATGATGTTATCACCTACATAAGAGAAGAGTTTGTGGCCAAACAGAATCGAGAGCAGTACTTCCAGGTCAACCCCGGCTATCTGTCGCTGATCCCTACAGGAACTACCACCGGTCCCGAAGCTAAACCTTACCATCCCTGGTCAGACATGGATTATGGCAACTTTTTTATCAATACCTATGAGCTTGCAGATTCGGCATTTGGCCCTCCCAGGTATCATTCACCGCCTCCAAGGCCTTATGCGGATGAAGATTACCTGGAGAACAATTTTGCTTACAAAGGCATAGCTGTAAGATTGGACCCGGGGTCAGGCGGCGTGTCCGAAGGCAATACCTGGATGATCTTTGACCATGATGTGATGCGGGTAGCCGGAGGGTGGACCGGTGAAGGCTTTATTGACTGGAATGGCATCCTCTTGAATGACCGGCACGAGACTTATCCCAGGAATATTGGGAAGCTGCATTTCGAAACGCCTGTGGGGCCTGGGTGGGCTGATCCTGTGACAGGATCTTTTGAAGATAAGAGGTTCCAGGCCAGGGATGGACGACGTTTTGGTCCGCTGCCCAAATCATGGGCCAATTACAAGGGTCTGTACTATTACGAGGACAAAGTGGTGATCAGCTATTCTGTCGGCAGTACGGACATTCTGGAGCTTCCCGGAATGGAGAGGCTGGGTGATCAGGCGGTTTTTACCAGAACGCTTAATATCAGCGCATCACCCCGACCTTTAAAAATGAAAATAGCAGGAGACAGTGCCGGAGTAGCCATTGCCGGAGAAGGGGTTACTTTGAGCCAGGATGATGGTCAGCACCTGCTGAATATCCCTGCCAATAAGTCCGTCAATTTGAAGCTATTCATTACATCAAATCCATCTGAGCAACTGCAGGAGCTGGCAAATGGGACTATTCCCGAGTCCCTGGAAAAATATACTAAAGGAGGCAAAGCACATTACCCTGATCCGATCCGGTCGGTGATTGAGACAGGAAGCGATGAGAATATTTTTGCGATTGATAAACTCACCCCTCCCTTTGACAATCCATGGGATTCACGGATGAAGCTGAGCGGTATCGACTTCTTCAGTGACCCTGACATTGCAGCTGTGTGTACCACGGATGGTGATGTCTGGACGATCACAGGATTAACTTCCGGGTCAACCACGCTGAGTTGGAAAAGAATAGCTTCGGGTCTCTTTCAACCGCTGGGGATCAAAGTGGTGAATGAAAAGGTCTATGTGATTTGCCGGGACCAGCTGGTGAGGCTAAATGATCTGAATGGCGACGGTGAGACAGATTTCTATGAGAGTTTCAACCATGATCACCAGGTCACGGATCACTTCCATGAATTTGCCATGGGGCTGCAGACAGACCCTCAGGGCAATTTTTATTATGCCAAGAGCGGAAGACATGCCCGGGAGTCCCTGATCCCGCAGCATGGCACCCTGATCAAGGTGAGCAAAGACGGTTCCAGATCAGAGATCATCGCCACCGGATTCAGAGCAGCCAATGGCGTATGTATCAATCCTGACGGTACTTTTATCGTGACTGACCAGCAGGGATTCTGGAATCCGATGAATCGCATCAACTGGATTGATAAAAAGAATGGCTTTTATGGTAACATGTGGGGCTATGACCCGCCAAAGGATACCTCCAGGGCGGCCATGGAGCCACCGGCTGTCTGGGTGGACATGAAGTATGACCGGTCCCCATCGGAGCTGATGTGGGTTGATAGTAAAAAATGGGGACCCCTTGACGGAGGGCTTTTAAGTCTTTCCTACGGGTATGGCAAGATCCAGCTGGTCCTGCATGAAGAAGTAAATGGACAGAAACAGGCCGGAGTCATCGATTTACCAGGCGTAAACTTCTTCACCGGAATCATGCGAGGCAGGTTCAATCCACAGGACCAGCACCTGTATGCCTGCGGAATGTCTGCCTGGGGCACCAATCAGATGATCAAAGGGGGCGGCCTGTATCGCATCAGGTACACGGGTAAGCCGTTGACTGTTCCAGTAGGTTTGAGCGCCCGGACGGATGGCATGGTGCTTAATTTTGCAAATGGCATCGACCCTCAGACGGCAAAACCTGAAAACTTCAAGGTGCAGACATGGTATATTGTACGTAGTAGCAGATATGGATCGCCCAGATATGATATCAAGACCCTTGATATTTCAGATGTGGTGGTCAGTAATGGTGGAAAAACCATTAAACTGCTTCTTCCTGATATTGAACCGATCGACATCATGACCATTGATTACGACCTGCTGGATGTGGAGGGTAATGAAATTTCAGGAAGTGTGCAAAATACCATTCATAACCTCAACCCCGCTTCCGCCTCACCTATAGCTGCGGTTGGCAGATAATTAATTTGGAATGATGAAAATTCAGTATCTAATACTCATACTCTTTGCAAGCTGTACCGGAAAGGTTGCCAATGAATCAGGCCAGGAGGTACAGGAGGTCATGCAATGGCTGACGTTGGAAGGTGAGCAGGATAAACCTCATGTTGTGTTGATTTCAGGAGATGAAGAATACCGGTCGGAAGAGGCGCTTCCTCAACTGGCGAAAATACTGAATACACACCATGGGTTCAACTGTACGGTATTGTTTGCACAAGATCCTGAAACGCCCGGGGTGATCAACCCAAACTACCTGAATCATATCCCTGGTCTGGAAAAACTTGAAACTGCAGATCTGATGGTGATGTTCACACGGTTCAGGGCGCTGCCTGACGAAGAGATGAAATTCATAGATGATTATCTGAAGGCAGGAAAACCTGTGATCGGGATCCGTACAGCCACTCATGCCTTCGATTTCAGGGATACAACCTTTGAATCCAGCTATCGGCATTACAGTAATTTTTACAATGGTGATGATGTGTGGAAAGACGGTTTCGGAAGGCTGATACTTGGAGAAAAATGGATTTCGCATCACGGCAGCCATCGGTACCAAAGCACAAGAGGGATGGCTGCACCGGGAGAAGAAAATCACCCGATCCTGAAGGGCATTGACGATGGTGCGATCTGGGGGCCATCGGATGTGTACGGTGTCCGGTTGCCCCTGCCAGGTGACTCCAATCCCATCGTCATGGGTCAGGTGATCAACTCCACACAGCCTTACGATGAGAATGATCCTTATTATGGGTTAAGACCGACAGACAGTGTGTTGGCCACAGAAAAAGTGATCAAAAACAGACAGACAGGAACGGAAACCAACATCAATCCTAACGATCCCATGATGCCCATTGCCTGGGTAAAGAGCTATCAAATACCAGGAGGGCAAAAAGGCAAAGTCTTTACTTCAACTATTGGCGCTTCTACGGATATGTTGACTGAAGGCACCCGCAGATTACTTGTCAATAGCGTCTTCTATTTGCTGGGTATGGACGTGCCACCTAAAGCAAATGTTGATACTGTTGGCAACTATGATCCCAGCGCCTTCGATTTCAAAGATCCGGAGTACTGGGTTGAGAAAGACCTGAAAGTCTCTGATTTTGCTGGTAAATAGGTCATTTGCCGATCGTTTCATCAACGACCTCATCGAATAATCGGGCAGCCAACTCCCCGGTCAGGGATATTCCCTTATCATGGTTAAACCAGTTTTGCAGGGCGATCTTAGTACTTTCACTGTCCGATCCCTGGTCCTTCATCTGGTCCAGTAGCATCTGCGCCTCCTGTGGTCTGGGACCCCAGACGAACAGGTCATTGTTCCCTTCGTCACGGATGATTACCCTGGGAATACTCTTTTTCCCGTCATTTAAATATTGTTCGATGAGAAATGGCTCACTGTCACGTAGCTGGATGTCATAAGTAATATTTTCATTTTCTTCTGCCATCCTGACCAGAAATGGAATGACATGTGCGGCATCTCCGCACCACGGTTCGGTGATGATGACCCAATGCTGAGGCTGATCAATTTGTTTCAACTGCTTCAGGAAGTTTTCGTCCAGGTCCATCTGCTTATCCCACCGCTTCATCCTTGTCCGGTTAAGTCTTACGTAATTCATGTAAGACTCCTTGTGATAGGGTGGATCAGGATGTGGATCTTTTAATATCTCATCGAAGAGTTGGCGGTACTGGTCGTAATTCATTAATTCTTGTTTCTTTAACTTAATACAACGATCCATCCGGAATTGTTCTTCTGTTCATCAGAATTATTTAAGATATAAAAGGTAATACCTGCATCGTCTCGGATAGCGGTAATAAATGACATTTTTGCTTTCATTTAACCTCATTTTTTTGTATTTTACTTACAATCCCCATTTAGTCATGCGTTGGGAAGGCTTTTTAATCATATTGCTTTTTCTGGTATCATGCGGTCGCGATGATGAAAACCCCGGTCCGCTGTCTACCGGGCTTGACGTCACAAACCTTAACCCGGGAGCGACCTTATCCGGAAACATGGAGATGCTGACGTATGATCCTGCAGCAGGCACCACATTGACGCTGACGTTCGGTGAAGCCACGATGGAATTTGATATTCCCGTCGATCGCCTGGATACCTCCCAGTCGACTTCTCTGAGTGTTGAACCGATTAATTCGCTGAGTAATCTTCCTGAGGCCGTATCATCCGTTGTAGCGTTACGCTTTGAACCCGATGGCTTTTCATTTTTCGAACCGGTCAGGGTCACTGTTGATCCTGACGAAGAGTATGACTTCAGTCAGTTAGCCGCTTTTCGCATCAGCGATGGTGATTTTCGCTTTATTCCGATGGTACAAAATGAGGATGGCACTTTGACGTTCCTGATCGACCATTTCAGCGACTATGGCCTGCTGAATGGAGTGGATGAAATCAAGGCGATTGCAAACCCCACAACTGCCGATGATTACCTTAACAACCTTGCAGCTGCCCAGAAAAAGGCGGAGCATTTGATTGATGAGATCTTTGATGAATTTTACAATAACATTCTACGTCCCAGGCTTGAAATAGAAAAAGGGCTTGATGAGCTGATTGAAGATATCAAGGCCGAACTGCGGTTTATTGGTAACAAGCAGATGCTGGGTATTGAAAGCGGGGAAGAGGACTATGCCGGAGTAAGAAAAATGTTTCTGTACGGCATGAACAAACTGGACTCAACCTGCCAGGCTACTGACTGCCGATGGAATTACCCTCCGGTCGTTGTTAAATGGATTGCTTACAGTCAGCAGCTGGGATTGGAGGATGATGGATACAACTTTGAAACATTTTGCGGGGGCAAATTGCTTGAGATCATCAGAAACCTGGAGTTTGAACAACCCGGGCCGATAGAAGTTGTACTGGGCCAAACCACTGAAATTGGCATTGATCTGTTCACGAATAATCTGCATACAGGAGCGTACGAACAGCTGAGCAGGGGATATGACCAGGTATTGGTTTCAACCACAAATCCGGAGGTGTTGACTGCGGAAATCAGACAGGCTGAGAACAATGGGGGGCCAACGGAAATTGTTTCGCACATTACTGTTACAGGATTGTCATTGGGATCGGCTACCGTCGTCATTGCTGATCCGTGCGAATATATGGAAAGAAGACTCATTGTGAATGTTGTGGAATCGCAGCCTTTAACTGGTACGGCAACGTTCATGTGCAGTGAGAGCAGTGAGAATGAATTTTATACAGTCACCAACATAGAAAAGCAGTGGAATCTGACTGTGGTGGCACAAATAGCTTTTAATGCACCATCTGGTACATACATTGTTGATGAATCATCTATCACAGGTGATGTCACCATGAATCGGGAGACCTGCTCGCAGGGAAATTGTTTCGATGAAATTTTTGCGGTTGAGATTAACACCTCAGGCCAGACAGGAACAGGAAATGCCGCCTACCTGGCAAAATTCAATGTAGGGAATGTCTTTGGTATACCCACTACCATCTATCTTGAAGGCGATATCATTGATGAGAATATTGAAAATGGGATGATATATACCCTCTTGGATACCGGTTGTTCAGCGGCTGCAATTACCTTTCAGTAGATAAACTTACGTGGGGAGCATGAGTCAATCAGAAGCAGATGACCAGTAAACCCACTCCCTGATGTTCTGACGATACTGATCAGGATCACACTACCAGAGCAGCATTATTTACTTATTGAAAACGGTGGAAGAATCATAGATGCAAGATGAAACCAGTGGAAATATTCAGGAAATGGAGCCAGTTTTTCGTGTATCCGTCACCAGGCCAGGTATCCGGCGAATCATCGGGCCCCTGTGCACCGCCACCCAAATATCTAACGTTGAGGTACAGGTCTGTAGCCTTGTTTACATGGGCCCCGGTACGCAAACTGGCATCCAATATGGCGCCAACCACATCATTATCGCTTCCATTGAGATAGCTGATGGGGGCATACATACCATCGGCCTCCAACTCGCTATAAAAACGATCATTCAGGTAGTACCTGCTACGTATTTTTAATGCGGGAACAGGGCCAATGCCTCTGCTGTATGTCAACCTGGACCCATCTGTGGATTCAAAGGAGATGGTCGCATTTCTGATTTGCAATGAGCCTCCAATAGCTAAACTAAATTTGTCACTTTTGATATCTAACTCCCTTAAATAACTGATTCTGTAAAAGGGAAAATTGTATAAAGTATTAAGGCCGGTAGATGCCGGGAAAGTGGTGCCGTAGGCTATAAGGTCTTCCTTCAAAAGTGTTTGTGTTTCAATCCTGAGTGGCTGGTATAAGAAGATCAGGGTGTTTCGTTCGTTGAAATCGACCTCAAGTGAAAGCCTTAAAGTGGGAAAAAGTACATCCTGCCCTCCGTTGTTCACATAATCAAAATAGGTTCCACTTTCTCCTAACTGTATTTTATGCGATAGCGCTGCAACAAAGCCTATTTCGGCCACAGCCCGAAACTGAACTCCTGAATCCGTGCTATCAAA
The DNA here is from genome assembly GCA_965243485.1 of Cyclobacteriaceae bacterium. Lineage (GTDB taxonomy): Bacteria > Bacteroidota > Bacteroidia > Cytophagales > Cyclobacteriaceae > UBA7330. The sequence goes on from CBDEVP010000001.1 coordinate 2,843,135, forward strand.
CTCCAGGGTCCTTTGTTGAGCGGACAAACTGCTGGCAAAAAGTAGTAAATTGAATAGAATATTATATTTCATTACATCGATGGTTATAGATTCCTTTTGTGTTTAGTAACCGTGAAGTGGGGTGTATGTTATCTACAATTTTTTTGGGACAATCAGCCAGATTGGACAAGGGTAGTTTTGTGGTCAACCATTGATCTTTTATTAATCGCTTCTATATTGCAGATCCATCTACGATCGTTGTTTCCACATATGAGGATCTTTTCCTTTTTGTTGCTGTGTTTCATCTGCTTTGGACTGACAGGTACTGTTAAACCAGTCACCGGAACTGTTCGTGATCAGCAGACCGGGGAGGCGTTACCCTTTACCAATGTGATAGTGGAAGGTGCGAATACCGGAACGGTTTCCAATGCTGACGGCCATTTCGTGCTCGATACCGATGGGTTGGATACAGATCAGTTAATCGTATTCACCTTTATGGGGTATGAGACGCTGAAGATACCGCTGGACAAGCTTCAGGAAATGGAAGTGGTGACCCTTAAGCCCGCGATCATCAATTTGAACGAGCTCGCCGTCTACTCCCGGCAATTGACTGCCAGAGAAATCATCGAACGGGTGAAGGAAAACTATGAGCAAAACCATCCCCGGATCGATGCTAAACGGCGGATCTTTTATCACAAATATGAAAAGACCCTTTGGCCGAGACAGAATGAACTCGTTTTAAAATCCTCTGATTTTGTCGGGCTGGACCGGGCCACACTGGAAGGCCTGTTTACCAAAATACCAGAGGAACTTGTTGAGTACCATGATGCTATGGTTGATTTATTTACACTTGAGGGCGAAAGTAAATTGGAGGTGATTGAAGCAGTTTCCCTGGAGGAAGGCTCCATGCAGGCCCTGCAGAAAGAGGTGGAACAAAAACTGAAAGGGTTTTTTGAGGATATTGAAAGTACCCAGCAAGATCCTGATATCTATTACAAATTCAGGACGGGCATCTTCGCCCAAAAAATTGATGATGAAGACATACAGCCGGATTCTATTCAGATCGAGCAAAAGAGGGACTCATTGAATTACCTGGTCGCAACCAACCATTTGAAGTCCAGCATTCATCGGATCATTCGTAGCTGGGCGGATATAGGAAGCAAAAACTGGGAGTTTTTAGATAAGACAGGGAAATATGACTATACCCTGGGTGACGTAACGGCAGTCAATGACGAGCTCGTCTTCCCGGTCACTTTCACTCCTCGCCGGAGAGGTTTATTTGAAGGAGTCATATATGTTTCCACCTCCACTTTTGGCATTCTTCAGCTGGACTATGCTTTTGCCAGTGGTAAGAGTGATGAGAATATCCAGCTATTGGGTTTGGGACACTCCATGGACTTTAAACGGGCCAGGGTGATCTATGAAAGAGGAACATTAGGCTATTCCGTGAAATATGTGAACGCTGAGCAAAGGGAAAGAGCTTCCATCAATCGAGATTTTTCTGTGATGAAAAAGGAAAAGCGTTTTCTCTGGGACAAGGAGCTTAATGAGGTCAGGATGTCGGTGGACCTGAATTTTAACATGAGTTTAAATCTCGAGCTACTCATCCTGGATCAGGAGCCCTTAGATCCAACGGAATTCGCTCAGTTGAAGCAGGAAAAGATCACACGGTTTAGAAAGGAATATGCCTGGACACCAGAGGTATGGAACAACCGGACGGTGATCGCTCCGTCGGCGGAGTTGAGGGAATTTACGAGGAAGAAATGAGGTGAATAGCTAAGTCATGCGACAGAACCTAGATCTTAAAATAGTCCTATTGATTATTTGTTGCATATTTTATCTTGCCAGAAGATAAAATGCTTCCAGTGCTGTTTCAATGACGGTTTGAGGATGATTTAAAAAGTCTGCGCAGATTTCAATTACGACCTGCGCAGACTTTAGTCAAAACCCGCGCAGACTTTCATTCAAACCTGCGCAGGTTTTGATTGAAGTATAGTGTGGTTTTGAGGTATTGGAACAATAGGACTATACTTTTCAATTTCTGGAGTGAACTTCCGGGCTGGTGAGGATTAAGCATGAATTACTTCAATGGCTGGTTTCTCTAATTTTCCTGACTGTAAACAGATTAATTTTTTCGTCCTTACCCCGCAATTCTGACTCACCAATCGAAAGCAATTCATACTTACCATTCCTTGGCAAGGCCCTGATAAATTTTTCGGAGGCAAGGATATCCACCTGGAATTTGTTGCACAGACTTTGAATTCTGGACGTAGTGTTTAGTACGTCACCGGAAAATGCGATGTCCTTCTTGATCACGCCGATTTCCCCGGTTGTCACCCTGCCATAATGGATACCAGCTTTAAAGGAGGGCACTACTCCATATGTTGTGAGATACTCATCTTTTTTTTTCTCTAGCGCCTCTTTCATTTTGAAGAAGCAATCCAGGCAGTCGAGGGCAAAATTTTTCCTGACTTTCCAGGTGATCACTATTTCATCGCCCACATACTGATAGATCTCCCCACCATGTTCGACAATAGCTGCTGATAAGTCTGCATAGTATGCTTTGAGCATTTCAAAATACCTGATGTGGCCCAGTTTTTCAGCAATGGTGGTTGAGGCATTCATGTCGAGAAACATGTAGGTACGTTCTTCCACTTTTGGGTGATGGTATTTTCCGGTAAAGAAATTAAGGGACACTGCCTGTCCTATGCTGTTGCTAACCTCCACATAAAATAAGCTGCTGATGATGGCCAGGGAATAGTAGCTCACAATGCTCCAGAAGGCAAAGTTTGAAAAGAAGGCACCGGCAAAGCTCCATACTTTTGGATCCAGTATACCCAGATCTTCCGATATGGCATGTCCGAGCACTACGCTAAAGACTGTGGCAATCACGATTGCGATCACGTAAACAAATGATTTGAAGATCAGCTTTTCAGCAAAAGACCTGCTCTGAAACCATCTGTTCACATAAAAGAACTCAAAGGCACCGATGAGAAAACCGATGATCATTGAAATGACCATCGGAAGGATCACCTTGAATTGATAAGGGTTTCCAGTGGATGGATAAATGGGATGATCACCCAGGATCCCTTTTTCCAGCATAGACTGAACCACGCTAAAAATTGCGGGAATGATCCCAAAGGGAAGTAATTGCAGTAGGATCCTTTTATTTCGTGGAGAAATCATTTTGCAATAAACCCTGTGTGATCGGAAAAGTTACAGTCCCATTCCTTCCAGACATGCCCGTGCTAGTGCGGAATTTTCTTCCGCGCAGTAGGGAGATTTAGTATGTAACCTTAAAAATAGACCCGCCATGGTCGTCAGCAATATACAATGCTCCATCAGGTCCCTGGGCGAGGCCACAAGGACGATGTTGCAATTCTCCCTGAGGGTTGGCCAGGTTGATCCCGCCAAAATTATCCAGGAACATCTCCCATTTGCCAGTTGGCTTGCCGTTTTCAAAAGGAACAAAAGCTACAAAGTAACCTTTGTTAAGGGTCTTGTTCTGACCATGGAAAGCGATGAATGCTCCGTTTTTATATCGCTCGGGAAACATATCGCCGGTATAAAACAGTACATCATTGGGTCCGTAATGCGCCGGAAAAGCCATGATCGGATCAATGGCTCCTTCACCCCCTGTCTTCACTCCGTCCCCGCCGTATTCAGGAGAAACGATCCTTGCCTTCTTGAAATGATCGTAATACGTGTAGGGCCAACCGGCATCGACACCTTCTTTCAGCTCATAAAAGGTTTCTGCTGGCAGGTCATTGTCCTGCTGAGTGGTATAAAGATCAGGATAGTAAACACCCAGTCTTCCCCGGCCATGATCCGTGGCAAACAGAGAGTTTGTTTTAGAATTCCAGTCCAATCCGACGGCATTTTTCAGCCCGGTGGCATATCTTATACCGTCACCAAACGACTGATTGAGCTGATCGGCTTTGAATTTCCAGATACCCCCGGCAGAATCCAGTATCGTACATGGTGAGATCCCCATACCGGTTTCCTCATCGCGGCAGGGATCGTTCCAAGATCCTACAGTCACATAGAGGTTACCCTGGTCATCCATCGTGAATGGTTTGGCGTTATCTCGTCCTTTATCAGCCAGTCCGTCCACGATCTTTTCAGGAGAGGTCTTATCGATGATCTCGTGTTTGTCATTCATTTTATAGCGATATACCGCTGAATTGGAGGACGCATAGAGATAACCATTCTTCACAAGCACTTCCGTTCCCGGGAGCTCGCCAAATTCCTCAGTGGCATCGATGGAGCCATCGTTGTTGGTGTCTTTCAAGACTATGAGGGCTTTTCCATCTTTCAGCACTTTTCTGTTGGCATAGATATCGCCATTTGGGGCTACGGTAATGTGCCGTGTGGCGCCCAGATCCTTTCCGATCTCAAACACAGAAAAACCTTCCGGGGCGATCAGGTTGGTTTCATTGATGATTGTTTTGGGTTCATCCTTTTTTTCTCCTCCACACTGGGTGAATAAGAGTGTAATAGAAAGGGTTGTCAGTAGTACAAATGCGTTTCTGATAGATGCTAGAATTCTCATGGATTAGGTCATAAATGTTTGGCAAGCGCCAAAAATACGATTTCAAATTTTTATAGCCACCAATGCACGAATGAATTGTTCCAATGATTGATCAATTGTGCGATGGCAGGGGCTAAGATTAAGGAAGAGAGTAGATGAATCGATACATTCTCATTATCATGAAACACCCTCGCCTTGCGTAAGCGTACGTGCGGTGCCGGGCTTTAGTGCCAGAGGCACATACATCAGTTATCCAATCCTGTCGCCCGGCTGCGCTGAGTAACACACTGGTCTGAAGGCCTCTGGCCGGTATATGATGAAATTCTTGAATTTATTAGAAGTCTGATGTACGAAAAAAGTCGAAACAGATTTTTGATACTTTGTGAAATTCAACGAAGCCAGGTGGATCGATTTGTTGCCCGGCGATATTGCGAAATCCCCGGAATACTGTAGTGCTGGTTGTGATTCTCCCTGGAAGCTTTAAGATGGTTTACGGCCGGAGGCCAAAATTAATAGAAGTCACTCGGCGCAGCCGAGCGATTGAATCGCTCGATGGGTCTATTCCCTGACTGAAAATAATTCACCTCTGTCGGTGTTGACTTATTTCAAAGTTATCAACAGTATCCACAACTTAAGAGTCAGAACCCCCTCATAACGGTATAGTAATAGTAGTATCTCTAAATAATTATATTAAGCTAAGCTAAAGGACTAGGGGGGGAGCGAGTGGCCCGCCCCAGGCAATTAAAATCTAAACTAGCTAAATCTACGGTGAGATGCAACGGGTAAAATCCTACAGAGTCTAGTCGATGAAAGCTCCTGACTGGTGCAGATGCAGAAAGAAACTATCAGTTCCCAGAGTAGATTTGGCGGTGAGGTTTGTAGACCAGCGGCTATGGAATGCTTTAGGCCATTCGGCTCTATCCGATGTTATCTTTCGTCCCATCAGTTTTTACAATATTTATTAATCAGTGCCTGGGCACTTTCTTTGCCTTTGGAAGCGGAAATATGCCAGTCTGAACAAGCTCCAACCAGATCACCGTTCTGGGCTCGAGCTAATCCTCTAAATTCAAGAGCGGTTAGGTACATCATTCCTCCAAAGTTATAATCGGCAAGTTGAATGTATTTATTCAATTCCGTTAATGCTTCATCTATACGCTCCAAGTAGAATAAGCATGTTGCTCTAAAAAATAATGGGTTCATGAAGTTAAATTGAAAGTCAACATAGTCACTCTTGGATTTTGAACTCATAAATTTCAATTGTTCTGGGTTCTTCCTATAAAACTCAACAATTTCGGTATAATCAGCCAGTGCTGAAGTTAGATTGTTAAGCTGGTGATAACAGTTGGCTCTCTTGCCAACAATATCCAATCTGTCTTCACCAGATAAGCCGTCCAATGCCAAAGTGTAATAAACAATTGCATCATTGTAGTTGCCTAGCTTTTCGTATTGCTCAGCTTTTTCTTCATGGTCAGTTTGCCCAAGCAAAGAGTTAAAACTAAATAAACAGAGGAGAGTTAGAAATGATGAAGCTTTCATTTTTTGTGTTTATGATTTTTTAAAGAGTTCCACTACCCATGTTAAGTCTGGTTGCTTTGTCTCCTCATCTTTTTTCAATTCCAAAAGTTTCTCGATTTCTTCTTCAAGTTGCGATTCGCAATGCCCAGTTATTTTGTTAAAAAAGAGGCGTAAAACGTTGCAATATTCAATAAGTAAGTTTTTGTCATTGATGTAAAAGAATCCAGTTTGTTCCGAATAATTCAAGTATTTAATAGATTTTATAAGGTCAATGTGCTTTTCTGACCTACGTTTGAAATTTGAATTATAGTGGATAATTAAGTCTCTTATTTCTTTCAGGTTATTGAGTTTATTCCACTCAGAATCAAGAAATTGTAGGTCATAGCGAAGAGTATTTTTCAGGAAATTGTATCCTTTTCGCATATTGTTCTTTCCCTCTAGCTTGTGAAAATCCAGTTTCTCTTTAAAGGCACTGGCAAGGGAATAGCAGAATCGCTTAAAATGCGTATCCCAAAAAGTGTAGATCAGTATCAAATAAGCATTGAAATGAAGAGATAGTTCGATGTTATGTTCGTTCAGGTATTTCACTTCTGATTTCGAAAAAATATCTTCATTTTCTTCAAAAGAAGTGCCAGTCGAACGTTCGTTGTTACTCACCCATTCTGATACTGATAATATATTCTTTTTTAGAAAAAGCAATCCTAGTTCGACTCTCTGATTTGTTCCTACGTTGTAGAGTTTCAAAGTATGGAGATACCTTTTTCGTTGTTCAATTCTATGCGTAAGAGATTGCGTCATGAAGTAAAATGAAAGATAACAATTGGCTAAGTGGAGATCCACTTATCCTATATCAAATATACCCCGTTGTCTTTAAATGATCTATGGAGCACTTCATGAAATTCCACTGTGCGCGACATGAGTGTCTTTTTTATGTCGTGGCGAGCGGACGTTTACGCCTGAGGGGAGAGGGGAAGTGAACCCATTTTTTCAGTTCTTCTCAAAGTCAGTTGAGCAACTAATTAGATGATAATCTCCGTTCAAATAGAAATCAAGGTCAGTGGCATTTTTTGCATAGAATTCATATATTGGAATGCCATCGATCAGATAAACTCTACGGAATTTCATTTTCCCACCGACAAAGTAGGTCTCCTTCACAAAGTCACGACCGTTTTTATCTCTATGGATCTTTTTTTCTTTTTATTTCTCACTTAACCCAAATCGTAATTAAAATTATAACTAAAGTCAACGATTTCTAAGACCAAATAGCATTGGTGCATTCGTGGCTTCCTAATCAACAAATCCGCAGCTTCGCAAACGCCAGTAACAGCGTCTTTTCTCCCGTATTGTCGAAATTGACTTTCGCTTTGCGGTTCGATCCCTGCTCGTCTATCAGGGTCACCTCGCCGAAGCCAAACTTGGGGTGCTCCACCTTCATGCCCACCTCCAGCGATGAGGTGTCGCTGGGTTCAAAATCAGCGCTGACCTGATGTGCCGGGGCTGAAGCAAATTTCCGGTTGGCCTGGTCTTTTTTCAGGTTCTTGACGAAGTTCTGTGTTACATAACTCTCAGCGGAGGAGAGGGGGGCGGTTGTGGAGAACTTTTTGTTCACCTTGATGAAGGCTGGGTCCACCTCTTCAAGGAAGCGGCTGGGCTCGCAGTTTTTCAATCTCCCAAACCGGTATCTGTTCAACGCATAGCTGAAGTGAAGCTTTTTCTTTGCCCGCGTGATGGCAACGTAGAACAAGCGTCTCTCTTCTTCCAGGTCCGCCCGGCTGCTGAGCATCATCTGGGAGGGGAAGAGCTCTTCTTCCAAGCCTACCACATAGACGTAATTGAATTCCAGTCCCTTGGCCATGTGGATGGTCATCAGGGTGACGGCATCTTCGGATTCATCCTGGTTATCTGCATCTGTTAGCAATGCAACTTCCTGCAGGAAGGCGCTCAGGCTTTTGTCTTCACGATCCTGCGCATCGGTAAATTCCTTGATGGCGTTGAGCAATTCCTGGACGTTTTCATACCGGCTCATGCCTTCGATGGTCTTGTCCTCATAGAGCTCCTTCAGCAGTCCGGAGGTCTTGGCGACCTGCGTAGCGGTGTCGTAGGCATCTTTTTTGTCAGCAGTGAGCCGGAAGCTTTTGATCAGCGTGGCAAAATTCTCCACCTGGGTCCCTCCTTTACCCCCCACATATTTCGAGCCACGCTCCACGATCTCCCAGAGAGACTTTTTCTCTTCCTCGGCAGCCACCACCAGCTTTTCCACCGTCCCCGGACCGATGCCCCGCTTAGGCAGGTTGATGATCCGGCGCATGGCCTGCTCATCGTTGTGGTTCACCACAAACCTGAGATAGCTAAGCAGATCTTTGATTTCTTTTCTTTGATAAAATGAGACACCCCCGACGACCCGGTACCGCAGGTTCATCCTTCTCAGGGCTTCTTCCATGGACCTCGACTGGCTGTTGGTCCGGTAAAGAATGGCGAATTCCTCGCTGGAAGCCTGGTTTTGCATCTTCGTCTCAAAGATCGATGAAGCAACGAGTTTACCTTCTTCATTGTCTGAAGTGGCTTTGATCAGCTCGATCAGGTCACCATCGATGTTTTCGGTCCAGACATTCTTTTTTAGCTGGGCCTTGTTTTTGTTGATGACCGAATTGGCTGCGTTGACAATGTTTTTGGTGGACCGGTAATTCTGTTCCAGCTTGATGATCTTCAGATCGGGGTAGTCCCGTTCGAAATTCAGGATGTTCTGGATATCTGCCCCACGGAACCCATAAATACTCTGCGCGTCGTCACCCACGACCGCAATGTTTTGCCGGACAGCTGCAAGCTTTCTGGCGATCACATACTGGGAAATGTTGGTATCCTGAAACTCGTCGATCAGCACATAATGAAAGCGTTGCTGATATTTATTTAGCGTTTCAGGGTGTTCCTGGAACAGGACGTTGGTATGAAAAAGCAGATCATCAAAGTCCATGGCATCTGCTGCAAAGCAACGCAACACATAGGTCTTGTAGATCTGTCCCATCTCAGGACGCATGTTGGCCCGGTCATCCTCCTCATAGATCGGGTTATTCAGGTACTCCTGCCAGGAGACCAGCCGGTTTTTGGCCCCTGAGATCCTGCTGTAAATCAGGTTAGGCTTATAAAGCTTATCGTCAAGGTTTTTCTCTTTAACAATTTGCCTGATCAGCGTCTTGGAGTCGTCAGTGTCGTAAATGGTGAAGTTGCTGGGAAAGCCGATCTTCGAAGCTTCTGCACGAAGGATCCTTGCAAAGACAGAGTGAAAAGTGCCCATCCAGAGGTTTCTGGCTTCGTCACCGACAATGCCTTCAATTCTGTGGCGCATTTCCCTGGCGGCTTTGTTAGTAAAAGTCAGCGCCATAATATTGAACGGATCCACCCCGTGGTGCTGTATGAGGTGGGCAATCCGGTAGGTGAGGACCCTGGTCTTACCGGAACCGGCTCCTGCGATCAGCATGCACGGTCCTTCCACATTGATTACACCTTCTAATTGAGCCGGATTGAGTTCTCTCAGATAATCTGCCTGCGCGTCGTTCCCCATCAGGCAAATCTAAAATAAAGCGTTTGATTGGAGGAACAGATTACCCGATAAAACCAAAGTCATTGACTATTTGGTTACCTGGAGATGCATGAAGAAAGTCCCGGGGATTTGCCGGGACTTCTTAAACAACTAACCAACCTAAACACTCAACCTTAATGATGGCAACGAACATGTCTCCTGTGAGACCTGATGTGTGATCTGTGAATTCTTCTTTCCAATCTGGCTTCCCTGCGATGCAGCCGAAGATGTCTGACCCTGGCCTCTTTTTTTCTGACCACTGTTGCTTTATCGACAGGCCTGACCACAACCACAACTTTATCCGGAGATCCTGAATTGCTTCTTTCCGGATGAGCTGTCGCCGAAAAGATGAATAGCAACAACATGTATACAGTGAATATCAACTTTTTCATGGCTTGTAAACTTTAGTTTCTGTCCCTTTTGACAGGACGCCATGCAAAAGGTTTAATCAATCAACCAAAAAAATGATAGTATTTGTTTAAGACAATAATGGCCAGAAAACCAAGGAAGGCAGACACCTCAAAGATGAGAAAAATGATGTTCCAGTTCAGTTTATTCTTACTCACCATGAAAGGTGTTATGTAATTGTTCTCACAAGATTAAGTAAAAATGAATAAGAATCGTTAACTATGAAAAGATCAGCATATTTCTTTTCCACATCTTTAGCACAGACTTATCCACATTCTAAAATGAATTTTGCGGATGATCAATGGAAAAATCCCGGATCTTCGACAGAAGTATTTGCGGATCACTGTCTACGATCAAAGTATCTGCAAACTTCTTCTTCAGAAACCCTTCATGGATCATGTGTTCGAAAAAATCCAGGAACTTATCGAAATAGTGATTAGGGTTGTAGATCGCACAGGGTTTCCGGTGGTAGTCGAGTTGCAGCCAGGTAAATACCTCAATGAATTCTTCCAGCGTACCTATGCCCCCCGGCATGGCAATGAAAGCATCTGAAAGGTCAGCCATCATGGCTTTCCTGTCATGCATGGTGTCTACAATATGTAATTTGGTGATTCCGGTATGCCCTAGTTCCCAGCCCATCAGTTTTTGAGGAATGACACCAATGACTTCGCCTTTGTGCTTAAGCATTTCTTCGGCAAGCACACCCATCAGGCCGACTTTTCCACCTCCGTATACCAGGCCGGTTTTTTCCGTAATAAAGGTTCTCATCAGTTTTCTGGCCACTTCGGCGTAAACGGGATCGTTGCCAGCGCCGGAACCACAAAAAACCGCAATGCGTTTGATCATTACCTGGTGGATTTTCTTCGGGCTCAAAGCTAGGAGTTTAGTGATCTGATTCCTAAAAAGTTTTTAGACATCAGGCAATGGTCAGGGTAATTCCACTGTCTTAAAATCAGTAACTTTGTGAATAAATGCAGGCGATATGAACTATTATGAATCCATTGTGGATACAATTGGCAATACACCGCTGGTGAAGCTCAACTCCGTCAACAAAGGTGTCCCCGGGACGATACTCGTCAAGGTGGAATACTTCAATCCTGGCAACTCGGTCAAGGACCGGATCGCCCTGAAGATGATTGAAGACGCTGAGAAAAAAGGGGAGTTGAAGCCGGGAGGAACGATCATCGAGGGTACTTCGGGAAATACCGGCATGGGCCTGGCCCTGGTAGCCATTGGTAAGGGGTATCGCTGTATTTTCACGCTGTCAGACAAGCAATCTCAGGAGAAGATCAATATCCTGAGGGCTGTGGGCGCCGAGGTGATCGTCTGCCCGACCAATGTGCCTCCCGATGATCCCAGATCGTATTATTCAGTAGCCAAAAAGCTCAACCGGGAGATTCCCAATTCCATTTATCCCAATCAGTATGACAACCTCTCGAATACGGCTGCGCACTATGAGACCACCGGGCCGGAGATATGGAAGGATACGGAAGGGAAAATCACCCATTATGTGGCTGGAATGGGAACAGGAGGGACCATCAGTGGTGCTTCCAAATATCTAAAGGAACAGAATAAAAACGTCATCACTGTTGGAGTAGATACTTATGGGTCGGTCTTTAAGAAATACAAGGAGACAGGAGAATTTGACGAAAAAGAGGTCTACCCGTACCTCACTGAAGGAATTGGTGAGGATATTTTACCGAAGAATGTGGATTTTGATCTGGTAGATCACATCATTAAGGTCACAGATAAAGACGGAGCGATCATGGCCAGAAAGTTGGCCAGGGAAGAAGGTCTTTTTATCGGCTGGTCATGCGGGTCGGCGGTTTACGGCGCCCTGGAGTACGCCAGAGAAAATCTCAAAGAGGATGATGTGATGGTGGTGATACTGCCTGATCATGGTACAAGATACCTGGCCAAAGTATATAATGACGACTGGATGAAGGATCATGGATTTTTTGAGTCCATGAAATTTGCTACGGCCAAAGATATTGTCCAGTTCAAAAAGGGGAACGGAGAGTTGAAAACAATCCATAAAGATACCTTTATCGGTGAAGCCATTCAATTGATGAATAAATATGGGATTGACCAGGTGCCGGTTGTTGATGATCAAAATGAATTTGTGGGCAGCCTAAATGATTCCAAAGTATTGAAGAGCCTGATTGAAGACCCGCAATTAAAAGGGAGGCCAGTCAGTGAGATCATGGAAGACTCTTTTCAGTTTGTGGGCATGGACAATACACTGGATGTACTTTCTTCACTGATCAACAAAGAACATAAAGCTTTGCTGGTGAGGGATGAAAAGAAGAAAGTGCATATTATTACACAAAGTGATCTGTTGATGGCAATCATGAGCTAAAAATTTTATACATTTGATTACAATTAATCAGATTTTTTAACTCTTTGCTTGCAAGCCTTGGTACTCACATAGTATCAGGGCTTTTTTAATCTCGCTTCATCAAAAATCTTTACCCTGCAGATAAGATCGGAGTGAATGTTTTTTCTACTTAAAGGTTACCCATTAATTTAGCCGGTTGAACCCGAATCAAACTGATGATCACGTTCCTTTTCTATCTTCCGTTCATTCTGATATTCGTTGTGATCGGCGTGTATGGTGAACGCAAGATCGCCTCCTTTATACAAAGCCGGTATGGCCCCATGGAAGTAGGACCAAAAGGGCTGTTGCAGACCATCGCAGACCTGTTGAAGATGCTCCAGAAAGAGGACATTCGACCAAAAAGTATTGATAAACCCATTTTTCTGGTCGCACCGATCATTGTTTTTGCGGCCATTTTTGCAGGATTCGCCTTGCTTCCTTTGACACAGGATATTGGAGGCGCCGTCATCCATTCGGGGTTGTTTTTCCTCCTGGCTATCGTATCGCTTGATGTACTTGGCATATTGATGGCCGGCTGGGGCTCCAACAATAAATATGCTTACTATGGAGCAATGCGTGCCGCCGCTCAGATCGTTTCTTATGAAATACCTCTCGGTCTCAGTGTGCTGGGGGTGGTGATGTACAGCCAGACCCTTGATCTTCAGCAAATGACCGTTCAGCAGGGCGTCAGTTCCACGATACTGGGATTTTCATCCGGCTATCAGGTGAGTGGCCTGTTTGCCTGGAACATCTTTCAGATGCCTGTTCTGGCTGTTTCCTTTTTGATTTTCTTCATTGCGGGGCTGGCTGAGTCTAACAGGACTCCTTTTGACCTGCCCGAATCAGAATCGGAGATCATCGGAGGCTATCATACTGAATACTCCGGTTTTCGCTGGGGGATATTCATGCTTTCTGAGTATGCCATGATGCTCCTTGTGTCTTTTCTGGCGGCTATCTTGTTTTTCGGAGGATGGCAAACCCCGCTTCCAAATATAGGGCCGCTCAAACTTTATGACATGACCACGGGAACTGAGTGGGGTATTGCATGGTTGATCCTGAAAGTATGTGGGTTTATTTTCATTCAGATGTGGATCCGCTGGAGCTATCCCAGGCTGAGGGTGGATCAGCTGATGACTTTATCATGGAAATATTTGACACCTGCAGCGATCATCATTTTATTTATTGTTGGAATTTGGAAACTGCTACTGGTATAAACTAGCTTATGAGCCAATATTTCAAAGACATACAGACTTCATTCAAGACTCTCCTTAGCGGGTTGAAGATCACTTTTGGGTATCTTAAGCAATCCCATAAGTACAGAAAACCTTATGGCGTGTATGAGGATGAGTATTTTTCACAAAATGAAGGCTTGTTTACCTTACAGTATCCTCACGAAATGATCCCGGTACCGGACAATGGACGATACCGGCTACACAATGAAATTGACGATTGTATCGTCTGTGATAAATGCGCTAAAATCTGCCCGGTAGACTGCATTGATATTGAACCGATCAGGGCGGTGGATACCTTTGGTTATACCTCTGACGGTACACCTAAGAGGATCCACGCAGCAAAGTTTGACATCGACATGAGTAAGTGCTGCTTCTGCGGACTCTGTACCACCGTATGCCCTACGGAGTGTCTGACCATGACCAAAACCTTTGATTTTTCTGAAGTGGATGTCAGGGACCATATTTATTCTTTTTCTGAAATGAGCCTTGCAGATATTGCGCTAAAACAAAAGGAGCTTGAGGAATTTCAAAAGGCGAAAGAACAGAAAGCCGGTACTGAAACTGATGAGCAAAAAAAGACTACGGCCCCTCAGGCGGCAAAGCCAAAGGTCATGCCTAAACCCAGACCAGGAGTAAAACCGAAGATTGTTACGAAAGGCAAATCCGGCGAGGAGAGCAGCGATCAGGCCAAACCGAAGCCTCAGAAGCCAAAGGTTGTGGTTAAGCCGAAAATTGCTCCGAAACCGGCGGAAGAGAAGTCCTCAGAGGAGTCTAAGCCTAAAAGTCAGTCAAAGCCAGTAGTAAAACCAAAGTTTAAGCCCCTGCCCATGATACCAAAGAAACCCAAAAAGGATCAATGATCACTGAAGTTCTTTTTTACTTTTTTGCACTGATCATTGTAGCGCCGGTGATCTACATTCTGATCACGAAGAATGTGATCCGGGCCGTCTTTGCATTGGCCTTCAGCTTTTTGGGCTTTGCCGGATTGTATATACTGATGCATGGTGAGTTTATGGCCGTGGTCCAGCTCCTGATTTATGCCGGAGGGATCATCGTTCTGATGGTTTTCGGACTGATGCTGACCAAAACAACCCTGGATCGGGGATTTCTCACCACCCACCGTTCACTTTTTAGCGGATTGCTGATTGCCATCCTTTTGTTCGTTTCGCTCGCAATTTTAGCTGGAAGGACCACCTTCTTTGCGGAAGAGGCGGTGGCGGATACGGATCATATCTCCCGAATTGGCATATTCTACCTCACAGATTTTATTGTTGCCTTTGAAGTGGTGGCTTTTCTGTTGCTGATCGCTCTCATCGGGGCTTCTTATTTGGCTAAAAGATCAGGCGAGGAATAATGAGTGCATTTGAACCCACACATATTGTAGTGCTTTCCCTGTTCCTGTTTTGTGCGGGATTGGCAGTGATCATGATCAAGCGGAGTGTGATCTTTGTCCTCATCGGCATAGAACTGTTACTCAATGCAGCCAATCTCAACTTCGTCTATTTTTCTCAGTTCGATCAGCAAATGAATGGATTGATCACTGCTGTTTTTGTGGTCGTTTTGGCGGCAGCTGAGGTTTCCATTGCACTGGCCATATTGCTCAATATCTTTAGGCACTACAAAGCGACCGATCTTGATGACCTGAATACGCTGAAGCATTAGTGACCCTGATCAAAACCATATGGCCCCTGATTTTTATCATCCCACTCTTTTCGGGCATTCTGGGAGGAGTAAACCCGAAGGATTCACTGAAAATTTCATCCATTGGTATTGGCTTGGGCTTGTTGCTCACTGTAGGGCTGCTTTTTTTATTGGATGAACCCCTGCTCCTGCAGTGGCAATGGGCCGGCGATGTCAGTTTTGGTTTCAGACTGGACACGATCAATGCTTTTCTGGTCTTTCTGGTGTACCTCATCACGCTTTTTGTACAGATCTTTTCCATCACCTATATGGAGCATGATCCGGGCAGACCCCGATACACGGCCAAGCTCGGCTTCTTTGCCTTTTCCATGATCGGTTTGCTGTTGTCAGACCAGATGATCACTGTGTTTTTCTTTTGGGAGCTGGTTGGTCTGAGCTCTTATCTGCTGATCGGCTTCTGGTATCAGCAAACGGCCAGGTCTGATGCAGCCAGGCAGGCCTTTATGATCAACCGGGTAGCTGATGCATTTTTGCTGATTGGCATTGTCCGGGTTTATATCTTCGATTATGGCCAATCCTTTTCTGAGATCCTTAGCTATTCCGGATCATGGGATGGATTCACGGGATTGTGTTTTGTCATTGCAGCCTTTGGCAAGTCTGCTCAGTTTCCATTTTATGGCTGGTTGACCAAGGCCATGGCGGGGCCAACACCCGTATCGGCCCTGATCCATGCAGCAACGATGGTCACCGCAGGGGTTTATCTGCTATTCAGGATTGAACCGGTCCTGATCGACTGGAATCTGCATGTTATTGCTGTGGGAGGGGCGGTTACAGCCTTTATGGCGGCAATTGCAGCCATTTATCAGTTTGATATCAAGAAAGTACTGGCCTATTCAACCATCTCCCAGCTTGGTTACATGATCACAGGAATAGGCGTCGGGACACCTGAAGCATCCATCTTCCATTTGTGGACGCATGCGTTCTTTAAAGCCGGACTTTTTCTGGCTGCCGGCGCTGTCATTCATTACATGCATGAACTAAAGCCAAAAGAGGACCCTCAGAATATGCGAAACATGGGTGGCTTGAAAAATGTGTTGCCCTTTACATTTTATTCCTTCCTGATATGCGGACTGGCACTTTCCGGGCTTCCCCTGCTATCGGGTTTTCTATCCAAAGAAGGTATATTGACGGGATCCGTCTTATGGAGCGTAGAAACCGGTAATTATCTGGTACCCATTTTAGCATTTGTCACCGCAGGCTTGACCGCTTTTTACATTGGCAGGCAGGTATTGCTGGTCTTTTTCAGCCAAAATACATTTTCCAGGGTGATCATAGAGCCAATAATGACTGTGAGAGTTCCACTGATTGCCCTTGCAGCGGGTACCCTTTGGTTTTGGAATGCCCTGAATCCTATTGATGCTTCCGGATGGTATTGGAACGACTATTTATTTCCTGAGCAAAGCAGTCCCCTGACGGATCACGCCATGCCTGGCGTTGTTGCAGGATCTATAGCACTGGCGATCGTTGGGTTAGGGATTTCATATGGATTATTTAAGCCGGGGTCATCTGCTTCACAGGAATTTTATAAGACCAGGGGTCCTTCACATCTTTTCGGGGCGCTGTCCTTTCATGGGTGGTATCTTGAAAAATTCTATGATCAGATCAATTGGGTATTTGTGAGGGTAGTCTATCTGTCCGGCTGGCTGGATCAAAAAGTAATTGACCGGATCGTTGAAGGCCTCGGCATATTTGGAGTGGTAATAGCCAAGCTTGCCGGATGGTTCGACCAGTATATCATCGATGGGATGGTGAATCTTACAGCCTCGTTGTCCAGGCTGGCCGGAAATCTATTTACCGGCTTTCAATCATCAAAGATACAAATACAAATAGCCTGGTTGCTGCTAACCTTACTAGTTATACTTTTGTGGTTTCTATTTTGACCCTGGCTGAATGACAGAAATTCTATTAACCCTTATCATATTTTTTCCATTAATTGCCACGGTGGGTATCCTGTTCATTCCGCGCGACAGGGAATGGCTGATCAAAGAAGTGTCTCTGGGTGCTACGGGGGTTCAGTTGATCCTTTCTGTCTTTCTCTTTTTTCAATATGATCCGGATACTACGCCTGAAAGCTGGAGCACCGCCTTTCAATTTGTTGAAAGGGTGAAATGGATATCTCTCTATCTGGGGGATTATGGCTGGCTTCAGATAGATTATTTTGTTGGAGTGGATGGCATCAGCTTATTCCTCATCATACTGTCTTCACTTCTTCTGTTTCTGGGAGTGATCGCTTCCTGGAACTTAACCCAAAACATCAAAGGCTATTTTATACTTTATCTCGTGCTCAGCACCAGTGTGGTGGGATGTTTTGCAGCCCTTGATTTCTTTCTTTTTTATGTCTTCTTCGAATTCATGCTGCTTCCGATGTTTTTCCTGATCGGAATATGGGGAGGACCTCGCAGAGGATATGCTTCCATCAAATTCTTCATCTATACGCTGGTGGGAAGTATTTTCATTCTGGCAGTCATGATCGGGTTGTATCTCTCGGTAGAAGACCCGGTACTCAGGACTGATCAGCAGGAAGTGGTGCATTCGTTTAGCATGGTAAATATGATGGATGGGGGGTACATGGATGGGGGAATACTTACTCCGGGCAGTGATACTCCCGGTGGCTGGGACATGCGCTGGATTGCTTTTGTCCTGCTCATGGTGGGTTTTGCCATCAAATTGCCGGCGGTTCCGGTCCATACCTGGTTGCCGGATGCACATGTGGAGGCTCCGACGGCCATCTCCGTCTTGCTGGCTGGCCTCCTGCTAAAGATTGGAGGTTACGGATTTTTCCGGGTAGCTTATGGAATCTTTCCCGATGTGGCTATGGATCTGTCGTTTCCAATTGCCGTTTTCGGTACAATTTCTATCATCTATGGAGGGTTGACCGCTATGGCACAGAACGACCTTAAGCGGATGATTGCATATTCTTCAGTTTCCCACATGGGATTTATTATGCTGGGACTGGCCAGCATGAACAGTCAGGGCGCCTCCGGAGCGCTCTTCCAGATGATATCGCACGGGTTTATCTCAGCCGCGCTTTTCATTTTGGCAGGGGTGATCTATGACCGGACCGGTGATCGCGGGATCACCAATTTCAGCGGTCTGGCCAAAGCAATGCCCTTGTTTACAGGATTCACCGTAATCTTTTTCTTTGCCTCCCTGGGTCTTCCCGGGCTAAGCGGTTTTGTCGGAGAATTTTTGGTGTTTGTGGGAGCCATAGGAAGTGACTACTTACCCGGCTGGGTCGGAATACTTGCAATTGCCGGTATCGTGATTTCAGCTGCTTACTATCTATGGGCGTTGCAAAGAATGTTTTTTGGAGAGTTCTGGACCAGAAACAAGGTTTGGGAGCCAGCCATGTATGATCTTACAGGCAGGGAATTGTTGCTGCTCATCCCTCTTGCAGTGATTGTTGTGCTTCTTGGGATTGTACCGGGAATTGTGCTTGAACCGGTGAATAATTCCATTGACTTCTTTGTTAATCAGTGTTTTTCACAAGGTCAGCTTTATTCAACTCAATGATGGAAGTCTCGCTGCAAAACGTCATTGAGGAATTATCACTGCTCAGTTTTGAAACCACCTTGCTCATCGGAGCACTCATCCTGCTGCTTGGTGGATTGCTTTCCGGAAGTGAACAGGTATCCAAAGTAATTTTCACATTTACCTTGCTGACATCGATGTTTCTTGTAGATATGGTAGATGCAAGGATCTCGGTGGCCGGTGCCATTTATGTTGATCAGCTGGCAGGTATTGCCAAGATACTGTTTGCCTTCATTTCGCTGTGGATCATTTTCTTTCAGGCACCGCACCGAAGGTATGAGCATTATGTGATATTGCTTTCCATCGTGCTGGGCAGTAGCCTGATGATGTCGGCCAATCATCTGCTCCTGTTTTATTTGGCGATAGAATTAACCTCCATCTCTTCTTATCTGATCACAGGTTTTTCTTTTAGGAAAGCATCCTATGAAGCCGCCATTAAATATTTGCTATTTGGAGGGGTAAGCTCAGCAGTTATGCTGTATGGAATTTCCCTGATCTACGGCATGGCAGGAAGTCTTACCATTCATGAGATTGGGATCTCTCAGGCCAGTGGCCCGTTGTTTCATGTCGGGATGATCTGTGTATTGGGAGGCCTCTTCTTTAAGGTGGGCCTGGTGCCGTATCAGTTTTGGGTGCCCTCTACCTATCAGGAAGCCCCTACCGACGGAGTGGCCATTCTTTCCATTGTTCCCAAAATAGCCGGATTTCTGCTGCTTCACAGGATCATCACTGAATTTCAGCTGATCAATGACCCGCTGTATTCGCAGGCCATTGTGTCCTTCGGGATTGTGACCGTCGTTTTTGGGACTTTTGGGGCGTTAAAACAGCAAAATTTAAAAAGGCTGCTGGCGTATGGAGCTATCGCGCATTCAGGCCTTATCCTTCCGACCCTCCTCATAAGCGGGGAACAAGGAGGCCTTGCCTTTATCTGGTACGTGGTGATCTATGCAATCATGACCATGGGCATATTTATGATCCTTTCAATGTATGAGGATGCTTTTGATATTAAAGAAGTGAATGATATGAAAGGGATAGGGATCCAGTATCCTGTACTCGGTACATTGACACTTTTTATCCTGATTGCACAGATTGGACTCCCACCCACAGCAGGGTTCACAGCAAAATTTTACCTTTTTTCAGCCGTTTGGAATGAATATCAGATGACCGGGTCAGGTATATTCCTTACCTATCTGATCGTTGGTCTCCTGAGCGTTGTTCTGGCACTGTTTTATTATCTGAAAATTCCTTATCAGAGTTTCCTGGGTAGAGCCAGGATTCCTTTTCTTGGAAATTTTTCGATTATTTCATTAAGTATTGTAACAATTTTCACAATTATGGTGTTATGGATATTCATCAAGCCGGAATTGTTGAATAAGATTGCATTTAATATTAACTTCATCGGTTGGTAACCTGGCCACATGAGTGATCCTATTAAACATGAATGCGGAGTAGCATTGCTTCGCTTAAGGAAACCCCTGCAATATTATATTGAGAAATACGGTACGCCCTCCTATGCTGTCAAGAAAATGTATATTCTTATGCAGAAGCAGCACAACAGGGGTCAGGATGGAGTCGGCATTGCTAATATCAAGATGAATATGCCTCCGGGAACCAGGTATATCAGCCGGTACAGGACCGTGGACAACCGTCCCATCGAGGATATTTTCGGTAAGATCAGCAAGAAATATAAAAAGGCACAGATCGAGGGCGGTGACAATTACTACGATGCCCAGTGGATGAAAATGAACTACGCTTTCACCGGCGAGGTTTGGCTGGGGCATCTAAGGTATGGTACACACGGGAAAAACAACATTGAAAGTTGCCATCCTTTTCTGAGACAAAACAACTGGAGAAGCCGTAACCTGGTCATTGCAGGTAATTTCAATATGACCAATGTGGATGAGCTTTTCAATAAACTCGTGTCACTGGGTCAGCACCCAAAGGAAGTGGTAGATACTGTCACTGTGATGGAAAAGATCGGTCACTTCCTTGATGAAGAAAATCAGGAGATCTTTGATAAGTACAACAATTCGGTCTCCAATGTGGAGGCCACCGAAATGATTGAAAGGGAGCTTGACCTGAGGAGGGTATTGGAACGATCCTGCCGCGATTTTGATGGAGGATATACCATGGTCGGTATGGTTGGCTTTGGTGCGGCCTTTGCTGCCAGAGACCCGCACGGCATTCGGCCGGCCTACTACTATGTGGATGACGAAGTGGCGGTGGTAGCTTCAGAGAAGCCTGCCATCAAGACCGCTTTCAATTGTGAATACGAAGAGATCAGGGAGATCAAGCCTGGCCACGCATTGATCCTCAACAGGGCAGGGGATCCGAGAGAAGTGCAGTTCATTCAGCCCAAAGAGAAGAAGTCCTGCAGCTTTGAACGCATTTACTTTTCAAGAGGGACCGATCCGGATATTTACCGCGAGCGGCGAAAACTTGGTGAACTGCTCGTACCACAAGTGATGAAGTCCGTCAACAGTGACCTCAAGAATACGGTCTTCAGCTACATCCCAAATACGGCTGAAACAGCTTTCCTGGGACTCCTGAGAGGCATAGATCAATACCTGATCAACTACAGAAGGGATATTATCATAGATCAGAAGCCCAGTGCAGACTCTGTCGAAGAAATATTATCACTTAAGCCCAGAGTAGAAAAACTGGTACTTAAGGACGCAAAACTGAGGACTTTTATCACGGATGATGAACATCGGGACGATCTCGTGGCGCATGTGTATGACACCACCTATGAAGTGATCAAAAAGCGAACGGATACATTGGTCGTGATTGATGATTCGATCGTTCGCGGGACCACCCTTGAGAAAAGCATCCTTACACTCCTCGACAAGCTGGAACCCAAGAAGATAGTGATTGTTTCTTCAGCACCTCAGATCAGATTCCCCGATTGCTACGGGATTGATATGAGCAAGATGAAGGAGTTCGTTGCTTTCCGTGCAGCAGTGGAGCTCTTGAAAGAGCGGGGAATGGAAAACAAGCTGGATGAGGTTTTTGAGAAGTGCAAGGCTTCGCTGCGCGATCCGAATCCGGTGAATCACGTGAAGGAGGTCTATGAACCATTCAGCGAAGAAGAGATCTCCGGAAAAATTGCCCAGATTGTACAGCCCAAAGGGATGGAGGCTGAGCTGGAAGTGGTTTATCAAACCGTACAAAACCTGCATAAAGCCTGTCCCAATCACCTTGGTGACTGGTATTTTACCGGTGATTATCCTACTCCCGGGGGCAACCTGGTTGTGAATAAGGCATTTATCAACTACATGAAGGGCGCTACCGTAAGGGCCTATTAATTCTCTTGCATTCACCTTCGAATCAAGTAATTTTAGGTGCTAAACCTGATCTTGATGAAGAAGTTATTTGACCACCTGACCATTTCACTATTGATATTTTCCGCCTGTGCTCAAAATGAGTCCGTCAGGCTGGTGGTGAGAGGTGATGATATGGGGTATACCCATTCCGGTAATCTGGCGATGATCGAGTGCTATAAAGAAGGTATCCAAAAGTCGATTGAAGTGATAGTTCCTTCACCCTGGTTTCCGGAGGCGGTAAGACTTCTGGAGGAAAACCCCGGTGTGGATGTCGGGATACACCTGGCATTGACCAGTGAATGGGATAACATCAAATGGAGGCCCTTAACTGAATGTCCAAGCATTACGGATCCTGACGGTTATTTCTATCCGATGATATGGCCCAATAAAAATTATCCCGGACAGTCCATTCGGGAGAACAATTGGAAAATTGAGGAAATTGAGCGGGAGTTCCGGGCGCAGATAGAACTTGCCATGAAGAAAATTCCACGAATCAGCCATTTCACCGGGCACATGGGCTGTACCGGCTTTGATGAAGAGGTTAAGGCGCTGGCCGACAGGCTGGCCAAAGAGTATGGCCTCGACATAGACATGGAGGCACTGGGCGTAAACCGTGCCACTTATGCGGGTCCGAAATCTTCCGGTAAGGAAAAAGAAGAGAGCTTTATTCAAATGCTCAGGGATCTGAAGCCAGGTACCTACATCATGGTGGATCATCCCGGGCTTATTAATGAAGAGCTTCAGGCGATATCACATATCGGATATGAGGATGTGTCCATGGACCGGCAGGGCGTCACCGATACATGGACCAGTGAGCGGGTGATGAAAGTCATCGAAGAGCTTGGTATTGAGATCATTTCTTATGCCGATCTCAAAAGAGAATCTGACGCATTAAAATAATTGCAGATGGATATCCAACGGTATCGATCTGAAAATTTGATAATCATACTAATATTGATCAATGGCTGAGGTAGCAAAACGTGTTGAGGATGCTTTTAAAAAAAGGTTTCCCGGTTCCTCTCTTACTGTTTTTTCTCCCGGAAGGATCAATTTCATCGGAGAACATACAGATTATAACCTGGGCTTTGTCCTCCCCGCATCGATAGACAAGGGAATCGCCGTGACTGTGGGGAAAGCTGACGAGGACAATTCAAGGATATACTCACTGGACAAAGATGAAGAAGTCCAGGTAGACATCGTGCAGCCTTTATCAAAGTCAGCTTATGGCTGGGCAAATTATGTGCTTGGGGTAGTGGATCAGCTGAAAAAGGCAGGAGCCGATTTGCATAATTTCAACTGTGTGTTCGGAGGCGACATCCCCATCGGATCGGGTCTTTCAAGTTCCGCCGCCCTGGAAAATGGTATGGCTTTTTCTCTCAACGAACTTTTCGGACTTGGACTGGACAGGATGCAGCTGCTGCATCTTTCACAAAAGGCCGAGCATGAATTTGTAGGGGTGATGTGCGGGATCATGGATCAGTTTTCATCCATGATGGGAAAGAAGGACCAGGCGATGAAGCTGGATTGCAGAAGTCTTGAATATGCTTTTTACCCGGCAGAATTCGGGGACTTTCAGATTGTGCTCCTAAACTCCAACGTTTCTCATAATCTTGCTTCCTCGGAGTATAACGTCCGGAGAAGCCAGTGTGAAAAGGGAGTCGAGATTATTGGTAAAAAATATCCTCATGTCGAATCTCTCCGGGATGTCACCATGAAAATGTTGACGGACTGTGAGGACGATATTTCTGAAGTAGTGTTTCGAAGATGTAAATACATCATTGAGGAAAATCAACGGGTCGAGGCTTTTGTCCGAGCACTTGAAAAGAGGGATTTTGAGCAATGTGGGCGTATCCTCTATACCGCTCATGAGGCGATGAAGACCGGGTATGAAATTACGTGTAAGGAGATAGATGTGCTGATTGAGCTATCAAAGAAGCATCCGGGAGTTATCGGTGCGAGGATGATGGGGGGTGGTTTTGGCGGGTGTACGCTAAACCTTGTGAGACAGGATCAGGCAAATGCGTTTATCGAATCAATGTCCAAAGCTTATCTGGAGGAGACCAGTATTGAATTGAGCCCTTATTTTGTATCTGTTGAAGATGGCGTATATCTGGTAGATGCCTGATGTACTTCCAATTTAATGAAAAGCATGGTTAGGAAAATAGAAGCCTGCTGACCATATTTGATCCACTAAATGCATTAAGAATGATACGTTTATTATGCTATTTCCTGTCAGGTATGTTATTGACCCAATGCACAACCATGGAAGAAAAGAGGGGATCGGTCAAGGAATATCCAACGACAGGCTCCATAGAGCGATTTGATCCGATGATGGATGAACTGGTGCCAAAGGATGCTGAAGTAGAGATCCTGGCCAGTGGTTTTGAATGGGCGGAAGGTCCCGTGTGGCTGGCAGATCAAAATGCGCTCCTTTTTAGTGACATTCCTGTGAATACTGTTTACAAATGGACTGAAAAAGATAGCATTTCTGTTTATCTGCAACCCTCCGGATTTAGCGGATCAATACAGGGTAAGAAGGAGCCCGGCTCCAACGGATTGATCCTTGATAAGGAAGGCAGACTGGTGCTGTGCCAGCATGGTGAGAGGCAGGTTGCAAGGATGAAAGCACCGTTGGATAAACCCAGGGCGGAGTATGAGCCCATCGTGCAATCATATAATGGATTGAGGCTGAACAGTCCCAATGACATCACAATGAGTAGTCAGGGAGTGTTTTATTTTACCGATCCTCCCTATGGTCTGGACGACTGGAACATCAAAGAGCTGGATTTTCAGGGGGTATATAAAATTGATGTAGATGGGAATGTGACTTTACAGATCGATAATCTGACGAGACCCAACGGAATAGGTTTATCACCTGATGAAAGAACACTCTACGTAGCTGTCTCAGATCCTGAGAGAGCCGGGTACTATGCGTATCAGCTAAATGATGAAGGAAATATTTCAAGCGGAAGACTGATCCTGGATGCAAGAAACATGTTTTCAGATACCAGACAGGGGAATCCTGACGGGATGGCCATCAGTAAGGCGGGATATCTTTTTGCTACCGGTCCGGGAGGAGTCCTGATCATGGATCCGGATGGAAAACACCTCGGAACTATTCTCACGGGACAGAAAACCGCCAATTGTACTTTCAATAAAGACGAAAGTGCATTGTATATTACTGCAGATATGCATTTGATGCGTGTGAAACTGAAGTAGAACATTACTGAAAGAAACCGACCATGAAGGGAGCAGCAATAATTACATTTCTAATAATCTCACTTTTTTCCTTCGCCCAGGAGAGAAAAGTGGAGAAACTACCCATAGGTGCTTCTGCACCCGCTTTTAACCTTCCGGGTGTGGATGGTAAAAATTATTCTCTCAATGACTTTACCAAATATGACTACCTCGTGGTGATGTTTATTTGTAATCATTGTCCCACCGCACAGGCTTACGAAAAGAAGATCATTGATATTGTGGATACTTATCGGCCGAAGGGCGTGGGCTTTGTGGCCATCTCACCCAATGATCCGGAAGCGATCAGTCTTTCGGAGTTAGGGTATACCGATCTGAGCGATGACCTTGAAGATATGAAGATCAGAGCTGACGACATGAACTATAATTTTCCATACCTGTATGATGGCGATGATCAGAATGTTTCCATTGCCTATGGACCTTCGGCTACCCCGCATGTGTATTTGTTTGATAAGTCCAGAAAGCTGATCTACAATGGCAGGATCGACGATACCGAAAATCCTTACGTGGAACCTCAGACGACTGATCTCATCAATGCCCTGGATGCAGTGCTGACAGGTAAACCCGTTGCCGTTGCCGAGACCAAGACCTTCGGATGTAGCATCAAGTGGTCATGGAAAGGGGATTGGGTAGAGAGACTGGCCGCGCAATGGGCAGAGGAAGAGGTGACACTGAATGAGATCGATCTCCAGGGCATCGCAGAAATGGTGAAAAATGAAAAGGGTGAAAACCTAAGGCTGATCAATTTCTGGGCTACATGGTGCGGACCATGTGTGATCGAATTTCCGGAATTTGTGGATATCAACCGGATGTATCGTGACAGGGATTTTGAGTTTATCTCCGTCAGCACGGACAAATTAAACAGGAAAGAGAAGGCCCTGGATTTTCTTACGAAGAAAGAGGCCTCATCCGGAAACTATATATTCACGGGTAATAGTATCTATGATTTGATAGAAGTTGTGGATCCTGAATGGCAGGGAGCCTTGCCCTATACAATGCTGATAAACAAAAGAGGAGAGGTAGTGTATAAGGTGGATGGAACAATAGACCCCCGATTATTAAAACGTAAGATCGTTGAACAGTTGGGGAGATACTATGCAGATAACTGAGAAAAGACCTACTACCAAGCTCAGGCTTAACATGTGGTTGACACTGATCCTGTTAGCTGTCAATATACTGATTGTAAGCATGGTGTTTATGATCCTGTATTCAAACCTCAAGGAAGAGCTTATCCTGCGCACACACGATCAATTGAAATCGATCAATATTTTAAAAAAACGACTGCTGGATCAGTTTCTTCAGGATAAGTATGAAGAGGCCAGCCACATCATCAATTATTATAAGACGCATACGACATCAAAAGATGATCTTATGGAAAGGCTGAGCAGCATCAACAATGCAGTCAGGGTCAGCTGGACCGATCATGAAAAGGTTGAATTTCAGGCTGGCACTGGTTTTTCAGCACTTTACAATGAGCCTGCCATGTTGTTTCATTTCTATTTTGAGGTCAATAACGAACCGCTGGAGATCATTCTTAATCTTGATTCCGTACGGGAAATTCTCAAAGAACGGACCGGACTCGGGATCACCGGGGAATCTTACCTTGTGTCTGAAAATCGCTTTATGATGACCCCATCTATCTTTTTTCCGGAGCAGGTCCCAAATTCAATTAAATGCAATACGCTAGGAGCAAATAAAGCATTTCAGGGTCTTGAGGGCGTCGAGGTGTATGATGATTACAGGGGAGTCCCTATCATTGGATCTTATCGTTTGATGGAATTCAGGGGAATTCGGGCAGCCATGCTTACTGAGATCGACTTTGAGGAAGCCATGAAGCCGGTCTGGGAGTTAAGAGATGAAATGATGGTAATCCTGATCGGAGTTCTTTTCTTTCTGCTGCTCATGTCCATGCTTATTGCATTTTTTCTTTCGCGTCCGGTGCTTGAGTTAAAGTCTGTAACAGGAGCATTGTCACGAGGGGAGCTACCGGATAAGTTACCCTCCTCCGGTCCGGTTTATGAGTTTTCCGAGATCACCCATTCGATTGGCCAACTGATCAACTCGCTGAAACAGACTGTTTACTTTGCTCAGGAGATTGGCAAGGGCAAATTGAATATTCATTTTGAGCCTTTAAGCGAAAAAGATGAACTTGGAACTGCGATCACCAGGATGAGAGACCAGTTGATCAGTCTGGATAATGAAAAAACAAAGCTTGAGTTGTACGGTAAGAAAGTATTGATTGATACCCAGGAAAAGGAGAGAGAATCCTTTGCCCGTGAGCTGCACGACGGATTGGGGACGATGCTTACCACCATGAAATTGAAAATGGATAAGATTGGTCTGAAAGGTAAAAAAGCCAACGAATTGCGGGAGCTTTTGGACAGGACTATTCTAGAGACCCGATCGCTGGCAAGGAATCTCATGCCTTCAGTTTTGATGGATTTCGGTTTAAATGAGACTCTGTACCAGCTGGTGAGTGATATCAGGTCCAATACACAGATCAGGATTAAATTTGTCAATGAGCTTGAAAACTCCAGGACTACTCTGGATAAAGGAAAAAGCGTTGGAGTTTACAGGATCGCCCAGGAAGCGATCAACAATGCTCTGAAACATGCAGGTTGTACGGAGATCACCTTTTCAGTGACTGAGTTCGATGATCATATCGTACTATTCATCAAGGACAATGGGAAAGGATTTGATCCGGATAATCTTCATGGGGCCGGGTTGGGGTTGAGAAACATGGAGGAGCGAACGAGAACTATGAATGGTCAAATCATCATTGAATCCAATGATGAAGGTACAAGTATTGAAGTAATCATACCCTTGTGATGCAGCATAAAGAGAAGATCAATATCATCGTGGCTGATGACCACAAACTATTCAGGAACGGTATTGAAGCGCTCCTTGAAGATGATGAGCGCTTTCATGTGATTGGCGGGATTGACAATCGGAAGGCATTGTTCGAACTGCTTGAAGAGCACGAACCCGACATTGTTTTGCTTGACATTTCTCTTCCCAATGAATCGGGACTCGATATTCTAACTGATATTCAGGACCAGTTTCCTGACATAAAATGCATCATGCTTACCATGCATCAGGAAATCAACTATGTGAAAGAAAGCTTAAGAAAAGGAGCCTACGGCTACCTTTTGAAAGATAGTGGTGAGCAGGAGCTAAAAAAGGCTATTCTTGATGTGTATGAGGGGAAAAAGCATTTTAAAGACAAAATTTCCGATCTGCTGGTAGAAGATATGTCCCGCCCGGAAAGCAATGCCAATCCTATCTTATCGGAGCGGGAGGTCGAGATCGTCAGGATGGTGGCAGAGGGTAAGATCACCAAAGAAATTGCTGACAAGCTGTTTATCAGCGTGAGAACGGTTGAAACTCACCGGTCAAGGATTATGAAAAAGCTGGGTGCATCGAATGCTTCAGAGATGATCAACACCGCTTATAAGCGTAAATTGATCTGAATCTGATTGGAACCATTATTTCAATACCCCTGATTTATAAGTCAAAAAACTCACATGGATATCTTAATATTTTTTTGTAATACCTTTATGTGCAAAAATCACAGTGGTTACAAAGAAAGAAATAACAAGACTATCCTATAAGATAAAAGGATATGCAATTAAAGTACATAAAGCTTTGGGTCCCGGACTACTTGAAAGTGTCTATGAAAAATGCTTAAAATATGAACTTGAAAAAAATGGACTTAGTGTCATACAACAAATGCTGGTTCCGGTCATTTATGATGAATTAGAGATTGACACAGAATTACGGCTGGACCTGCTGGTAAATGAAAGCATTATTGTTGAATTGAAGGCTGTAGAAACAATCTTACCAATCCATGAAGCACAGCTTTTAACTTATATGAAATTACTCCATAAGCCTCAAGGCCTTTCGATCAATTTCTACACGGATAATATTTCACGGAGTCTAAAACCTATGGTAAACGAATACTTTAGCATGCTGCCGGATTAATTTGATGAATTGTATTCAAATTAATTGCGCTTAAAGATTCTTAATATCCTTAATTCCTTAATGGTTCAAAAATCCTTCGTGATACTGCTTAACTTAATTTGAACCATTGAGGCATTGAGAGGATTTCTCAAGTGCCTGCTGCTTTCCTTTTGTTTGGCTATGATGAATATGGAAATCCTTTATCTCTGTATGGTTCAAAAATTCTTAATTCCTTAATGGTTCAAAGTACTTTTATTAAATATTATATACCTGCTGCCATATAACTTTTGCTGAAATCAGACATCTACCTAAGAAAGCCCTGAATGAGTCTAAATCCCTGTGGTTATTAGTCCTTATTAAGTGTTTTGTTTGAGGCGGCATGCATAAAAAAGTACTCTATTGTCAGAATTCGGCCTGTTTTATTCGGATCATTACGTATTTTCCACATATCTATTAAGTACTAATACGCAATTGCGATTACCCATTTTTCGTGATCAACGTCTTGAATGTCAATGCGTTTATTTGTATAGACATTAAAAAACAAGAGTCATGAAACGATCAATAATAACTACCCTGGCAATAGCAATAGCTTTCTTATCATTTAATGCGATGGCCCAGTTGAAGGGTCCTGCATATAAAAATGCTAAGGCCAGTGAAAAATATCAGGGAACCAGCGAGGTGCAAGTAGCCAAAGACCCCACAGCACTTAAAGGTCCTGAAGCGAAGAACAACAGATTTGATGCTTTTAAGGAGGCAAAACCTGTAATGACCGCAAGTGTGGATTCAAACACTGCTGCTCCTGAGAAGAAGTACAAAGTTGTTGATCTGAAAGCCAAAGAAACCAAGCACACTAAAGGCCTGAAAGGACCCAGATTCAAAAACTACAGAGGTAAATAACCTTAAAAATGTTGGTGGTCGATATGTTCAATATCGATATACGGAGGCGTTGAGCAATCAACGCCTTTTTTTTGTCCCACCCTTTTACTTCCCGTACAAAATTATCTGAATTTGTACAGGCTAAACTGATCTATAAGATTATGTAAGGGCTCTATTGGAGCGTTAAGAAAATTTGTGATATTGAGGATAATATCCATCAAAGAATTTCCTCATCAATCAATCACATACTCGACCCCTCCCCACACATGCCGGAGGAAATCGGGGTTTGAGAAACTTTCCTCCGTGTGGCCCAGCGCTGTATAAAACATCTTACCACCGTCATACTCCTGGTACCACGCGATCGGGTGATTTTCGCCATGCTTACCACCCTCATAGCTGCTTTCATCCAGGTTTGCAAGTACTTTTACCTCAGGGTTCATATTCTTGAAATTGTACCACTCATCAAATTTTATCCATTCGTCAGCAAGATGTTCGGTTGAAGGATGATTTCTGTTCAGAACCTGGATGACGGCTTCCTGCTGTTTGGGATGACTTTCAAAATAGGCGCCAACCATTTTTCCATACCAGGGCCACTCATATTCCGTATCCGTGGCTCCATGGATACCGACAAACCCTCCGCCATTTTGCATATAGCTTTGAAAAGCAGCCTGCTCGGATTCATTGAAAATATCTCCGGTGGTGGAAAGAAAGACAATGGCAGCATATTTTTCCAGGTTCTCAGGTGTCATGATGGCTGAGTTTTCTGAGGTATCTACCTGGAAGCCATTTTCCTCAAATACTTTCCTCAGGGCTTCCTTTCCAACAGGAATAGACGAATGTCTGAATCCTTTAGTCTCCGAAAAGATCAGAATGGTGCCCTTGCCGGTCTCTGGTGATGAGCAGGCGATAAATGAAAAGATGATTGCTGATAAAAGAAAGTGCGCTATTCTGATCATGGCCTTTTTTGTTGGTCAATTTATTAAAAATCGATTAGAGAAATGGTTACTTTCTGAATGATATCGCGTTATCTATATTCAGGGTATCCAAACCATTTTCAATATTATGTTAAGATGCAGCACCGGAAAAAAGATCTACTACTCTGAACAGGATGCCGAGGAGGCTCTGGTAGATGCCTGGGTTAGGAATAATTATCGCGAGGGGAGTGGTCCGATTGGCATTTATCAATGTGATAATTGCGGTTATTTTCACTGGACATCTCAGCCGCCCATGAATCAAAGATTACAGGAGGCCCTGCAAGACGGGAGTATCAGTAAAGAGCAGGAAGCCAATAAGTGGAGAAGTAAATTTTATTAATGATCATTTACGTAGCTCAGCGACTTCTACTGGTGAGACCTCACTTGCATGATTACCAAAACTACTCCTGATAAAAGTCAGGACCACAGCAATCTCCTGATCGGATAATTGAGTCTGAAATCCGGGCATTTCCTGATTGTATTTTTTTCCATTTACTTCGATTTCACCGGAGAGGCCTTCCAATACCGCCCTGATCAGTCGCTCTTTATCACCTGTCACCCAGTCGGTATCCGCAAGAGGTGGAATCAGGTTGGGTATTCCCTGTCCATTCTGCAAATGGCAGTTGGCGCAATTCATGAGATAGCTGGATTCTCCTGTATCATTTCTTTTCGCCAGCTCACTGGTTGAAGGAAATTCCTTGACCATGTCTGCTTCACGGAATACCTTCCCTGAGATCGTTTCAGTATTTCCCGGATCTTTGAGTGCTGATATCCTGATGATCCTGTCATCCGCAGGTGCCGGGAAGCTATCGTACATCCAGGGCTGACTTTTGGGATGCCAGTCGTGATTACTGGTGGATAAATAAATTTCACCGCTCTCGGCCACCACCACATCCCGAATACGCCCAAAAGCACTCTGCAGGTAAATCTTAGGTATAGTGACTTCGGTACCTGCGTCATTCAAATGCAGCACGGCAAGGAACTGAGCTTTCAGTGCTCCTACCAGCAGGGTGTTTTTCCATTCCGGAATCTGATCATGATCATAAAATCCAATGCCCGCAACAGCCGCGGTGGGTGTCCACGTTTGAATGGGCTCAGTGATCTCCTTTTCTATGCAAATTGCCTTTTCTGCTTCTGTATTGCAATACCCTTCCACGATTGGCCATCCATAATTAGCTTTTTCTCTCAAAATATTGATCTCATCATCATTATTGGGTCCATGGTCAGAACCATACAGCATCTGATTTCTTCCAAATACAAGTCCCTGTGAATTTCTCAAACCTGTGACGTATGTGTAGCTATTGGGATACGGATTGTCTTCAGGAATAGTACCATCCAGATTGATCCGCAAGAGTTTGCCAGATAGAGAGTATGGATCCTGACTGTTCTTTTTGACACCCGCATCTCCTGTGGTAAGCAGTATTTTACGATCCGGGCTGATGACCATCCTCGAACCATTGTGATAGGTCTGACCGGGAATTTCATCCAGTATGGTGGCCTGGTATTCCAATGCGCGGCCTTCCGGATCCATCTTGTAGCTTACCAACCTTGATTTGATCAGGGTATCGGAATCGATCATTTTCAAATAATTATAATGCAGAAAAATGATCGGTTCATCTTTAAAGCCGGGGTGGAGTGCCATACTCAAAAGCCCTCTTGATTTTTGATAATGCACATCTTCCAGTGCAAGTAATTCCTGAATCTCACCTGATGTCAGGTCCATTTTGTTCACCGTTCCTTTTTGTTGGGTGAAAAGCAGGGTGTTTTCAGGCCCCATGGTCAGGTCCCAGGGCACCTGAAGGTGATCAGCAAGTACATTAACTGACAGCCTTGTACTGTCCAAAGCGATGATCCCAAAAGGGTTTCCCTCAAAATGATCTTCAGTGCTGCATCCCTGCAGAAAAAAGAATACGATCAAGATCAGATCAAGTCTTTTCAGGCTTTTTCCCATAGCATTTGGATGTTTTTCAGGTCTTTTACCATGGCCTCATAAACAGCAGTTTTGGGAATGGAGAATTTCTTTCTTCCGTGTTCTGCTCCTCCCAGATCATATTCCAGATGAAGAGAAACCGGAACACTGATGTTGTTTGTTTTCAATAATTTGAAATAGGCATCAAAATCTACCATGCCTTCCCCGATTGGAGTATTGAGCAGCTTCCATTGCCCGCTTTCCTGTACCCATTTAAAATCCTTCAACACAATAGTATTGATCCGGTCTTTGATGATCCGGAAGCTTGTAGGCCAGGATAGTCCGCCTTCTACAACCGCATGACGGATATCAAACTGACATCCCTGGTGGGGGAGTGAGGTCTGTTCAAGGATCTTTTTCAACTCCCATAATGATGCACCTGAGTAATATGCCCCTGAATGATTTTGATAGGATCCATAGATGCCACACCTTTCATTTAAACGGGCAATTTCAATGGTCTTCTGGTTAAAACCCTCGACAGCCTCTTCAATGGATCCGGTCTCCGGATATTTAAACCACCCAAGCCTGTAGTATTGAATACCCTGATGAGCAGCTGTTTCCAATACATTTTGATTGACAGGATCACTGGCGTCGGTGATCGCCGTGGTCATCATCTTTGATTCCACTCCGGCATTTCTCAAAGCATCAACTGCCTTTGGAAGCTCCGTGGTCACGTTTTGCGGGAGGACATGCCCGCCAGGACGTACGGTCAGGTCAGCGCCGGCGAAGCCCATGTCCTTTACTGCTTTTCCCAGGTCAATATAATCGAGAAACTGAAGATGTTTTGAAAAGATGTGGATTTCCAGACCCCTCTGTGACTGAGAGGAGTTTATCGCCTCAACTGAAGCTGGCAAAAAGGGGAGGATTGAAGCGGTCACCGATTGGTGTAGAAATCTTCTTCTTTTCATCGGGAATTATTTTGTATTAGCAGAAAATTAAGGATTTTTTAGATTCCCGAAAGTACCAAAAACAAAAAGAGCGCCGAAGCGCTCTCTTTGATTAGGGTTACTGATAATTATAGATTAATTGATATCAAATCCCAGAAAAAGTTGTAAAGCAGAGTTTTTAGCATTATTCACTGCCTGTCCGGCGAAGGTACCCTCCTTGCCAATTTCTTTGAGACCATAACCGTACCTGATTCCGAAAGTACCACCATCAAAATCAAATCCGGCACCGACTGCTACCCCATAATCAAGGGTATTAAAACTATCTCTGTCCAGTTCTTCAATCTCCTGAATATTACCATCATCATTCACATCTTTAACATTAACTGAAAGCAGCCATCCAAGGTAAGGCCCACCTGAAACATAAAAGCTATTCAGCTTAAAGACTGCCAGAACAGGGATTTCCAGATAGTTTAGATTGTATCGATAGGTACCGCTCCCGCTCAGGAAGCCATCGTATCTTAATGATGATCCTTTTTGGGAGTAAAGCACTTCCGGTTGTAAAGCGAGAAACCTGGTAATGTAGGCTCTATGATAAAGACCAGCATTAAAACCAATCTTCATGTCCTTATCATCCACCTCGTCTACATACAAATTCGTGAAACTAGCTCCTGCTTTCAATCCGGTCTTTGATTGTCCAACGGCTTCAAATGACAATGACACAAGGATCAATAAGCCGAAAAATAATTTTAAACCATTCATAATTAGTGTACTGTTAGCATTATTAATTTGAATCAAAACGTCATTTTTCACACCAAATCTGTGCCATCAATGCCTGTACCTGAATATTTTTTTTCTAAAAAAAAAGGAGTCCTCCTTATGAGGACTCCTGATAGACGCTTTCGCGCCTGTCGATCACCGCCTGAACTAACCTTTAACTGATATAACCAGGTATTTTGATATTTTCCAGAACTCGGCCGGATTGGTTACATCAATATATTGTACAATTTCATTTTCGTCTTTCACCACTTCATAAGATCCCTTGGGGTGTTCGGTAACAAGATTCATTTTGTTACTGTTCACATAGAATCTTGAGGTTTGACGAATGTCAATTTCATTAAATTTTTCTTCTGAGATGTTTTCCTCGATCTCTGTGGTCTTGCCCATCCAGAGAAATCCACCTTCTTTGGTGATCAAACCTTCTTCCAGAAGATTTTTCTCAGTGTTCACTACATAAAACGCTCTGTGGATGGTTTTATCATTTTCCTTTAGTGCAATTTTTTGCTCTTCTATGGTCTCATCCATCATGTTTACGCGTGTCACCAGGGTTTTGACCTCACCATCCAGTTCCATGATCTTATTCTCTTTGACAGAAAGCTTCTCCTCAAGCGAGGTGATGGCATTTTTCCTTTCATCCAGCTCCTGGCTCAGTTTATTCACACGCATTTTGAAGGAACCAATTTCAATGTTGGCTTTATTCAGCTTTGCGGAGAGATTCTTCACCTGCGCATTGGTGGATTCGATCAGCTCATTGATGATCACGATATCCTCTACAAGTCCCTGTTCGCTTTCTTCGGCAAAATCTTCTTTAGAACGATTGGCAATAAGGTTTTCTCTTTCTTTGATCTTATCGATCTGAGACTCAACCTTTGTCATTAGATCCATGATCTCATTAAATGCAGAATCCCTGGCATGCAGATCCAATTCAAGTTGGTCCGCCTTGGCCTGCAACTCTTTTCGTTTCTCGGTGTCGCAGGATGCCGAAAGTAATATCAGGGCCGTAGCACCTACAATTAAATATTTATTTTGGAACGTATTTTTCATTCTTGATTTCACAGTTTACCCAATTGTTTCCAATCAGGTATATGCTTTAATGCCAATTACGTTCCAAAAATGAAAAATTGTGTAATGATCTGAAAATCAGTCATTTAATTACACATGCCCTACAACTGATTTTTCATTTAGAGGAAAATATTCTCATTTTGAGAATATTTAGCTGCTTTCCTTTGCCTCTTTTAGCATTCTGTAGATGGTGGATTGGCCAATATCAAGTTTTTTGGCAACCTGCTTGATATCGTTATCATAATTTTTGAGATACATCTGAATAATCCTGTACTCATATTCACGCATGGTAAGGTCTTCGGAGTAGACGTCCGTAACAGGGTCTGCCTGTGCGAAAGTGATATCATCTGCACCGATGGTATCCTGATCACTCATTACCACTGCGAGCTCAACTACTGATTTCAATTCGCGAATATTACCGGGAAATGAATAACCTAAGAGCTTCTGCAGGGCCTCCTTGCTCAGGGTTTTCTCCTCTATGTCATTATCCTTGCAAAAACTTGTTACGAAATACCGGGCCAGGATAAGGGTGTCCTTGTCGCGATCCCGTAAAGGGGGTAATTCAATAGGTAATCCAAACAGACGATAATAAAGGTCTTCGCGAAAATTACCCTTTTTCATCTCATCCAATAGGTTTTTGTTGGTAGCAGCAATGATCCTGCAGTCTGTTTTGATGGTCTCATTACCCCCTACACGAATGATCTCCTTTTCCTGCAACGCCCTTAATAATTTTGCCTGGAGAGTGAGCTCCATTTCACCCACCTCATCAAGAAATAGTGTTCCCCCTTTGGCCTGCTCAAATTTACCGATGTGTCTGTTGGCAGCACCGGTAAAAGACCCCTTTTCATGACCAAAAAGTTCACTTTCCGCCAGGTCTTTGGGTATAGCGCTCATGTTTACAGCCACAAACTGTCCCTTTTTTCTGGGGCTATTGTAATGGATGGCTTTGGCGACCATTTCCTTTCCGGTACCCGTTTCCCCCTGGATGATCACTGTAATATTGTTGGAAATGGCTTTTTCCATGAAGCGAAAGACCTGCTTTATTTTGTCACTTTGACCAATAATGGTCTTTTGGAAATCATATTTCTTTTCTACCTCTGATTGCAGGGATTCGATCCTGGACTGTAAAGAAGTATTGCTCCGGATATGTTGGATAATATTCATCAGGCGGTCCCTGATGTCTTTCGTTTTTGTGATATAATCGTAAGCACCTAACTTGAGCAATTCAATAGCAGTCTCGATGTCACTTTGCTCTGATATAATAATGACTTCGATTTGTGCGTCAAATTCCTTGATCTTTTTGAGAAGATCTTTTCCGCTGAAATCAGGCAACCGGTAATCAAGTGTGACGACATGGGGTTTCTTATCAAGCTGGGCCAGGAAGGATTTCCCGTCACTGAATGCTTCCACCTCATAATCCGGGTTCAGGCTGATGTTATGGATCAAAAACTTTCGATACCACTCATCGTCTTCAACAATATTGATCTTAAATATGGGAATACTCATCTATGTGCTAAAGGCACAAAGATATTATACCTGTTCTTTTAATAGGTACTGGCTCAATTCATGATTCAGTTTATTGAGTGATTTAATGATCTTTTCAATGTCAGAGTGGCTGATTTGCGGATCCTCCTTCCTGGCTTCAAATTCGATAGCCTTAAGCTGATTTACCAGTGTCACTGCATTGAGATATCTGGCCGGGGCGACGATTTTATGGGCCTCGTCTGCCAGATTGATCCACTCCTGGCGCCTGTAATATTGCTGAATATTTTGAGTTCCTGGCTTTGAATTATTCAGAAAGGTCTCGAGCATATCAATGACAAAAGCTTCGTCACCCAACTCCCGGAGGTCGGTGAGGTCGAATGATTTATGATCTGTCGTGCCTTTGACTTCCGAATGGTTGTCTTTGACTTCTGAATAGATTTTTAATTCAGATGCAATCACCTCAAACAACTGTTCCTCACTGTAAGGTTTCCTTACTACATGGTCAATTCCATATTTCATGCATTGATCTATGTCCTCTTTCATGATTGTAGCCGTAAGTGCCACCAGTGGTGTCCTGTAATTAGGCCCGGGTCTTGATCTCAATGATTTTGCGACATCAATACCTGAAAGATGCGGCATCTTTAGGTCCAGCAAAGCGATGTCGAACTTCGTCCGGTTCAGCTCCTTAAGGGCTTCCCTTCCATCTTTACAGGTTACCCATCGAGCACCCTTGTTGTCTAGTATAGCAGTAAGCAACTTAATGTTGAAGGGTTCATCGTCGGCGATCAGGATATTGACATCTCGTAGATCCAGCGAGACCACATCTTTTTGCATCTCTTGCGGAGCATCTTCAGCTTTGACATAAGGAATGGACACGGTGATCTTCGTCCCCTTGTCAACCTCACTTTCAAGATTCATTTTACCCTGATGGAGTTCGACCAGTTTTTTAGTAATGGAAAGTCCTAGCCCCGTCCCGGTATGGTTTGAGCTTTTGCCCACCTGCTCGAATTCCATCATGATCCTTGATTGCTGATCTTTAGGTATCCCGATCCCGGTATCCTCAACTATCAGCTGCAGCTCATTCACCCGATTTCTTTTTTTCGCTGTGAGGTGAATGTCTATTTTACCTTTATCAGTGAATTTGATGCTGTTACTTACAAGGTTGATGATAATCTGTTTAAACCTGTAGGGGTCACCAAAGATGAATTTTGGGATATTTTCAGAGACATAGTTGATGGCAAGACCCTTTTCCTGTGCTTTATGCAACATCAGTTTTACAGCATCGCTCATCAGCTGAGGCAGGTCGTATGGGATATCTTCAAGGGTAAGCTTATCGGCCTGAAGCTTGGAGAAATCGAGTACATCATTCAATATGTGTAGCAGATGATTAGAAGACCTGTGAATGATGTCAAGACTTTCTCTCTGTGAGACGGTCATGTCAGTTTTTAGGAGTTGCTCAGTAAATCCTGAGATAGCATTCATGGGGGTGCGAATTTCATGACTCATGTTAGCCAGAAACTGTTCTTTGGATTTTGCCAGATTTTCTGCGTCCAGAGTCGCCTGGCTCAGTACTCTTTGATAAGCTTTATTTTTCTCGATATAACTATAGGCAACATAGCCGGTGGCGAAAAGCAGCAAAATAGTCAACAGAGAGAATACGATCACCTGATCCGTCGTACGATCTGCAATGAGCTGCGCATTGTAATTCATGAGCTTGATCTTGTCTACCTCCCTGTCTTCAAGGTAAGTCAGGATATCAATGATCCGGCTTTGTATTACCTGTTGGTTTTGAGCAAGTTCAAGTTCTCTTTCACGAATGTCCTTACTTATTTCCCTGGATTCGTTCCTCAGCTGTATGAGTTCCAGCTGAAGCTGTTTGCGATACTCCTGGGTCTTTTGAGCTACGAGCGCGCTATCGCTCGGTAAATTTTGAGGCACCACATCAGTGCTGTCGATCGCTTTTTCTTTGACTGTAGCGACCTGGTTTTCCTTTTGGTCTTTGTTTTTGGAAAAGATACTAACTATGCTTTTCCACAAACCCTTTTTCTTTTCTTCCTCTTCATTGACAGACAAGGTGTCTGATTCCGCAAGTTCTTTGCCTGATATGATGATACTGTCATCCGCTAACGCTAATTCATCGTTTTTACTTACAACGGAATCCTTCAACAATGAATCGCCATTGATTTTGACAGGCAGTTGATCAAGCCGTTTGGCCAGGTCATTGATAGATCCACTCAGATTGTATGAAGCCAATTCCTGTAGTTCCCCAAGTATGGCCACCTTTTGGTTGATCAATGAATGCAGAGAGTCGGTAAAGCGCAGAAAATCAGGGTCATCCTGATTCATTTTCCTGAGTGAATCCAGAAAAATTTTGGCATCGCTAATTCGCTGATCGTATCTGTTTTTGTGCATTTCGTCCTCAGTGAGCAGATACGATTCAAGATCATGCTCGATCCCGGTGATCGAAGCCATGATGTCTTTTATGGCAATGATATTGAAATTGGGATAGGACTCATATCTGAGCTGATCTACCACCTTATTCAAACTGTTGTAGGTGTAAAAACCGACCCCTGCTACCGCCAGGATCAATACGGCAAGTGAAATGCTGATAAATGCAGCAAACCTGTTTTTTTGTTCGGTATGCATTTACTTAATCGGATCTGGAAGGCAAGATATAACGAACATACATCAATGCTCTACCATGGATCACTTAGAAGTTTTAAATAAGACCTTTTACAGAGAATTGTTTGATGTGCTTTTCTATCTGGTAAACTTTTTCATCACCCATCTCCTTTACACGGTCACTATGACCTTTTTCCTGGTAATCGAGAATAATCGACTTTAGTTCATTCAATTTATCAAGCATCATATTTACATACCTTTCATCAAAGCTTTCTCTCGATGTGTTTGTCAGCCTGTGGTAGTATTTATCGCTCTCGGCACTCAATGTGCTTGAAAGGGTAGTCCTCTGGATCGCTGCCTCCATTTTTGTCTCCAGCTTCATTTTTTCAAACCTTTCCTGAACTTCCTGCGAAGCCACATAAATATCTCGCTGTACTGCCTGAGCTTCGGCCAATTCAGACAGATCAATGATCAACATTTCAAGGTCATTTACTTTCACCAGGTGATTGGCAGTTTCCAGCTGGTAACCTCCAAAGCGCTGGAGATTTTTGTTGTTTGCGGTATAATAGGACTTACTAGCGCAGCCAGCAAGCATCAACACTGTTATCAATGCTATGAGTGAGATTGAGGAATTTTTGTTAGTTCGAGCCTTTTTCATTGTGTGATAGTTTAATTTTTCCTGGTCTTTAGCGTTGGCCCCAAAAGCTTTTGGGGCTCATCATTTTTGATCTTTAGCGGACACGAACTTTCGTGCCATGGTTCTGATCTTTGGTTAATCTGGTATCGTGTCTGATGATACGATTTATTTCCATGGTCGGTTGAGTTATTTAGTAATTCTATTATTGTGCCAATAATTCGGCTATGGCAATAACCAGCTGATATTTAAAAGGTTATACATAAAGTTATCGGATTCAGGTTTGTTTTCTGTTTCAAATTGATAATTATTTCCTCAAATTGATAATTGAAGAAAGGACAGGGGGAGGCATGATGCATTTGCTTATATTCGCCTTTTATCATGAATCTTCGGCTACTCAAGCTCCTTTTAGGGCCATCTGTATTTTTAAGCATTTACCTTACCGGCCCTTATCCCGGTATGTCAGAACAGTCATTGGCAGTCCTGGCATGCACAGGATGGATTGCTATATGGTGGGTTACCGAAGCCATCCCCATTGCCGCTACGTCATTACTTCCTATCGTTCTATTTCCTCTCACGGAGGCTTTGTCGATTACCGAAACGACTGCTTCCTACGGGCACCGGTTTGTCTTTTTATACATCGGTGGCTTTATGATCGCCATGGCCATGGAGAAATGGAACCTACATCGAAGAATTGCACTGAATGTGATCAGGATCATAGGCACCAGCCCGGATAAGATGGTCCTTGGGTTCATGGTAGCGACTGCTTTTCTTTCCATGTGGATCAGCAATACAGCTACCACCGTGATGATGTTGCCCATAGGTATGGCCATTGTGGCGCAGTTCAGTGAGATCATCACCAGGGATCAACTGAGTCACTTCAGCAAAGCACTGATGCTGGGGATTGCTTACAGTGCATCGATCGGGGGGATTTCTACACTTATCGGCACACCGCCAAATCTGGTACTTGCAGGTACGATCCTTAGATTTTACGATCATGAGATCAGCTTTCTTTCATGGTTTGTACTGATCTTCCCTCTCAGCGTGCTCATCCTTGTGATCTGCTGGAAATATCTAACCAGGTATGCATTCAGGATCAGTGGGATCAGTATCGATGGCACCGCTGAAGAAGTAAGCAGACAACTGGCTAAACTGGGAAAGATCTCCAGGGAGGAGAGAATTGTACTTATTGTCTTTTCTCTCACAGGATTTTGCTGGATTTCAAGACCTTTCATCCTCGATCCCTTCTTTCCTCAAATTGACGACACAATCATTGGGATTACCGGTGCTTTAATCCTATTTATGATCCCTTCTAAAAGTGATTTTATCCTTAACTGGGAGCAGGCAGTGAAAATACCGTGGGGTATTGTGTTGCTTTTTGGAGGGGGAATGGCCATTGCTTCCGGGTTCCAGGAGAGCGGGCTTGCCGAGTGGCTTGGATCAAGAATGACTGGCATGGAGGGATTGTCTGTTTTCCTTATTTTGATCATCATTGTAATGGCGGTCAATTTTCTCACAGAGATCACATCCAACCTCGCCACCACCGCTATGTTGCTGCCAGCCCTGGCTCCCACAGCACTGTCCATGGATGTTCATCCGTTCTTGCTGATGATTGGTGCCACCATTGCTGCATCCTGCGCATTCATGCTTCCGGTGGCCACTCCGCCCAATGCAGTGGTTTTTGGATCGGGGTATCTTAAGATTTCCGATATGTTCAGGAAAGGCCTGATCATGAACATTATTTCAATAATTCTGGTGTCGATCTATCTCTATTTCATGTTGCCTCTGATCTGGGATATTGATTTTTCTGTTTTTCCGGCTAAATGGAAATGATTTGGAAATCATTTGCTTATTTATTTGTTTAATGTTCAATTAATTAGTTGTTATTACTTTTGCACTTCAAACAAAAAATGAAAACGTGAACCACGCTGCTACCATAACGCTTTACCAGCCGGTACTCAAAGCCATCGCTTTGAAAATTGTGGGATCAATACATGATGCTGAGGACATTGTTCAGGATACCTATTTAAAGTATCTGAGCACAGATAATTCGCAGATCAAGAATATCAAGGCATATCTGATAAAATCAGTGACCAACAGAAGCCTGAACCACGTCAATGCCTCAAATCAGAAAAAGAAGGACTATCTGGAATCCATTAAGCTTCCGGAATTGTTTGAAAAGATTGATTTCTCTCACCTTGATCTGAAAGAAGAGCTCACGGCTGCACTGAATCTATTGCACAAGAAGCTGGGCCCATTGGAGCGAGGTCTGTTCCTGCTGCGTGAAGGGTTCGATTTTGAATACGATGAGCTTCAGGAGATTTTCAACAAGAAAAAAGATCACTGCAGACAGCTGGTATGCCGGGCTAAAGAGAAGCTTTCCAAAGAAACGGAAAAATTCACATTCTCTTTCGATGTGGATAAATATTTTGAAGCCATCAATAAAGCCTCTCAGAAAGGGGATTTCAACGAATTGATGGACCATATTTTCGAAAGCGGCCCCACCGAATAAATTTATTTTAATTTTTTTTCATGTTTCTGTCACAAACCTGAAATGACTTTGTCTTTATAGGAAGTGAAGGAAAATTCCCTTCCTGAAAAGAAATATAAAATAATTTTTAAAATAATCGAATGGAAGTAATCATCCCGTTTTTTATAGCGCATTGGTATCTGTCGCTGTTTTTTCAAACATTCTTTTTACACAGGTATGCTGCTCATGGAGCTTTTACCATGAGTAAATTCACAGAGAAAGTATTTTTCGTGTTAACCTGGATCTTTCAGGGTTCAAACTATCTGAGCCCCTATGGCTACGGCGTGATGCACCGGATGCACCATGCGTATGCTGATACTGAGAATGACCCGCATTCTCCCAAGTACGACGACAACATCTTTAAGATGATGTGGAAGACCAAGACGATCTATTCAGCGATCACCAGTCGACAGGTAGAGGTGGACAAGCGATTTACAGACGGAGTACCTAAATGGCATGCATTTGATAGAATTGCACGTTCGTGGGTATCCAGGATCGGTTGGGGAGCTGTATACTTTTTCGTGTACTGGAACTTTGTGGATGCCTGGTGGTTGTGGCTCCTGTTGCCGGCACAGTGGATGTTATCTCCAATTCATGGTGCTATCATCAACTGGTTTGCTCATGTATATGGGTACCGCAACTTTGAAGTGGGCGATACCTCGAAGAATTTCCTTCCCGTCGACTTTCTGATGATGGGAGAGAGCTACCACAACAACCACCACAAGTATGGTTCAAGAGCTAACTTTGGGGGCATCCGATGGCATGAAATTGATCCGACTTATCAGGTGATCAAATTATTGGATAAAACAGGTGTGATCAGCCTTGTGAAGCAAAAGCAGATGGATCTGAAAGCCGTAAGAAAGGCCGAAAAGGCAAAAGCTGAAAAAGTCAAGAAAGAGAAAGTAGCCGCCTGATCCTTTCAGTAAGAGAAATCATCAAAAAGAGAAGATATGGTTAAAGTATTAAGCCTGCTCTTCTCTTTTTTTTATTTAGGGCAACCTAAAACTGATCTTGAAATAACGATCGCCGGCATAAAAGAGTCGCGGGGTGAGATCATGGTTGCCATTTATCAGCCGCAACAAAAATTTACGGGGGAGGATATGTTTCTGGGAAAGAAACTATCAGCAGAGAAGACAGGAGAGCTGACCTTCAAAGTTTCATTACCGGAAGGAAGCTATGCTATCAGCGCATATCATGATCTTAATTCTGATAGTAAGCTCAACACAAATCTCCTGGGTATTCCAAGAGAACCTTATGGCTTTTCTGTCACCCGGGGAAGCTTTGGTCCGCCATCCTTCGAGGAGGCCAGTTTCAAAATACCTGAGACAAAATCAATCACAATCGGTATCGAATAGTTTTTTTGTTTTGATTCAAAACAAAATAATTTACGCATGTGTTGCCTTTAGAGAATATTACGCATGGCAATTTCAACAACAAAAGATCAAAAACAACTGACAGGTAGATTTCGGGATATTCGAAGCTTCTCAGTGCTACTTTGCAAACCCCTTAAAACGGAGGATTACGTGGTGCAGCCCACCATGGATGTAAGTCCGCCCAAATGGCACCTGGCCCATACCACCTGGTTTTTTGAGACTTTCCTGTTATCTGCATATGACAGGTCTTATAAGGTTTTCAACAGCGACTATCCGCTGCTTTTTAATAGT
This sequence comes from Cyclobacteriaceae bacterium, assembly GCA_965243485.1. Classification (GTDB taxonomy): domain Bacteria; phylum Bacteroidota; class Bacteroidia; order Cytophagales; family Cyclobacteriaceae; genus UBA7330. The sequence continues at coordinate 2,888,004 of CBDEVP010000001.1, forward strand.
TATTATATCGCTGCAGGCGAAAGGTGGGTACGATCGGAGCGTGGAGCGCTGACACGACCAACCGTGCAGGAGATCATTGAATATCGCGACTATGTGGATCAGGCATTAATCTCCTATATAGATCACAACGAGCTTTCTGAACGGGAGAAATATATCATGGAGATTGGTTTAAATCATGAACAACAACATCAGGAATTGCTATTGTATGACATTAAATATATTCTTGGTCATAATCCACTGTTTCCAGTCTATTCAGACAGAAAAGATACATCCCAGATAAATTCACGTACACAGGGTTGGATTGAAATACCGGAAGGAATTTTTGAGATTGGTCACGATGTTCATGGCTTCTGCTATGACAATGAGACTGGGGTGCATAAAGTTTATCTTCAATCTGCTGAAATTTCTGACAAACTTGTCACCAATGAAGAATACCTTGAATTCATTTCAGCTGGTGGCTATAATAGCCATCAATATTGGCTATCAGAGGGATGGGATTGGGTAAATAGTGAGAAAAGAAAAGCGCCGCTATACTGGATCAGAGAAGATGGACGATGGCATCATTATACCCTGCAGGGACTGCGACCTGTGGATGGAGAACTACCGGTTTCACATGTATCATTTTATGAAGCCGATGCTTTTGCCAGATGGAAAGGATACAGGCTCCCGACTGAGTATGAATGGGAGATCGCAGCCAAAATGACTGAACCCAATGTGCCGGACACTGCAAATTTTGTTGAGTCACGACTCTTTCATGAAAATGGAAGTAATGGGTATGATTTCTTTGGGAATCTGTGGGAATGGACCTCAAGTCCATACAGGCCTTATCCCTATTTCAAGCCTGATGAAGGGGCACTGGGCGAATATAATGGCAAATTCATGGTCAATCAAATGGTGCTTCGTGGAGGATCATACGGCACGTCAAGGTCTCATATAAGACATACCTATCGAAATTTTTTTCATCCGCACCTACAGTGGATGTTTAGCGGCATTAGACTTGCAAGATATAAGTAACGCATGAACAACACGGTAGTCTCACAATTTGGAACGGATGTCCTGCGGGGTTTGTCATCAGTTCCCAAGTACCTCTCTTCAAAGTATTTTTATGACGCACATGGGGATGAGCTCTTCCGGAAGATTATGGAGCTTGATGAGTATTATCTGACCCGTGCAGAATTATCCATATTTCAGGAAAGTAAAAACGAGATAAAAGAGCTCCTTACGGGCAGTCAGCCATTCAGATTGATCGAATTGGGCGCAGGTGATGGGGCCAAGACTCAGGTGCTGCTGACACATTTTATGGAAGAGAGTATCGATTTCTCTTATCATCCGGTCGATATTTCACCCAATGTCCTTGATATCCTTGAAAGGAACATTAAATCGAACATTCCTGGCATACACATCGAGCCTTTAGCAGGAGATTATCTTCAGATCCTGCATGATGTCAGGATCGAAAACCATCAGAGGAACGTCGTTTTTTTTCTGGGTTCTAATATTGGAAATTTTGACCAGAAGCTTACCCGGTCTTTTCTTTCCCAAATCCATGATAATCTGAATAAGGGAGATCTACTCATGATCGGTTTCGACCTGAAAAAAGATCCTGCAATTGTTCTAAATGCATACAACGATAAACAGGGCGTGACCAGGGATTTCAACTTAAACCTGCTTACAAGGATCAACAGGGAGCTGGGAGGGGATTTTGATATCAACTCATTTAAACATTATCCAACCTATAATCCAGCTACCGGTGAATGTACCAGTTATCTGATCAGTTTGGCGGACCAGAAAGTCCATTTGAAAGATTTGGATACAATCATCCAATTAAAACAATGGGAGCCTATAAAAATGGAGATATCTAGAAAGTTCAGCACCGAAGACATTCAAGAACTGGCCGGTACGACCGGTTTTCGACTTGTCAAAACCCTTCACGATCGAAGGTCATTATTTGCTGAATCAATCTGGGAAGTCAACTAGTCCACGCTACTTGGCAAAGGCTACTGATCTGGTTTCCCTGATCACAGTTACTTTGATCTGACCGGGGTATTGCATATCCTTTTCGATCTTTTGAGAAATGTTGAAAGAGAGTTCATTAGCCGTCTGATCGCTCACATTTTCTGCATCTACCAGTACGCGAAGTTCCCTCCCCGCCTGGATAGCATAGCATTTGTTAACACCCTCAAAGCCAAGAGCAAGATTCTCCAGTTCTTTTAGCCTTTTCAGGTATTGTTCCATGATCTCCCTTCTGGCGCCAGGGCGGCTTCCGGAAATGGCATCACAGGCCTGTACGATCGGGGAGATGAGGGAGGTCATTTCTATCTCGTCATGGTGTGCACCGATGGCATTGCAAACTTCATCGTTCTCCTTAAAACGCTGGGCCAGCTCCATCCCCAGTATTGCGTGGGGTTTTTCGGGCTCATCCGGCCAGACTTTCCCCATATCGTGAAGCAGTCCTGCCCGTTTGGCAAGTTTGGCATTCAGCCCCAGCTCGGAAGCCATGGTGGCACAAAGATTTGCCACTTCACGGGAGTGCTGCAGGAGATTTTGTCCGTAAGAGGACCGGAACCTCATTCGGCCAACAAGTTTGATCAATTCCGGATGCAGCCCATGGATGCCGAGGTCGATCACCGTTCGCTCGCCGATCTCATTGATCTCATCATTAATATTTTTCTGTGTCTTGTTTACAATCTCTTCAATCCTCGCCGGATGTATCCTGCCGTCCTGGACCAGCCTGTGCAGGGACAGACGGGCGATCTCCCTTCTCACCGGATCAAATCCCGAGATGATAATGGCTTCAGGCGTATCATCTACAATGATCTCGACGCCTGTGATGGCTTCCAGTGCCCTGATATTGCGGCCTTCCCTTCCAATGATCTTTCCCTTGATGTCATCGCTCTCGATGTTGAAGACAGATACACAGTTTTCAATGGCGTGCTCAGTAGCTGTCCGCTGAATGGTTTGAAGCACGATTTTCTTTGCTTCTTTGGTTGCTGTTAGCTTGGCGTCTTCAATGATGTCTTTGATCTGTATATTGGCGGCGGACCGGGCTTCTTCTTTCAGTGTTTCAATTAGCTGATCTTTCGCCTCTTCAGCTTTCAGGTTGGCTACTTTTTCAAGAATTTGGATTTGTTGTTGCTTGATCTTTTCATACTCTTCCTTACGTTTCCGGACAATGTCCATCTGTGCACTCAGGTTTTCTTTCATGGATTCGATCTCAGCTTCGGCACGTTTTGTTTGCTCCATCTGCTTAGAGAGGGAAGCTTCCCGCTGTTTGAGCTTGTTTTCATTAGAAATGATCTGGTTCTTTCTTCGGTTGGCCTCTTCCTCAAATTCCGACTTCAGTCTTAGGTATTTCTCTTTGGCTTCAAGGATCTTGTCCTTTTTTACATTTTCTGCTGTTAATTCAGCTTCCTTAATGATGTGTTTACCCTTTTCGGTAGCTGCTTTGATTTTTTTGGAAAGCGAACGTTTTAGCAGTAATCTATCTATGATAAATCCCAGGGCGATACCAAGCAACGCTACCAGGATGAGGTAAGTGGTGTTATCCATGTTTGTTTATTCAATAAGTTCAACATACATGGAAGCGGATATGCTATGTAAAAAGAGAGATTATATGGCGTTTGAAATCAATTGATTGAGATTTTTGATCTGGTCTAACGCAAAATCATCAGTTGACTCAATCTTTTCTTCATTTTTCATTTTCTCCACCTGACAGTCAAAAGCAACCATTGCCAGTAAGTCCTGGTTGTCTTCAAGGTTAAATCGGTCTTTGTAGAATTTTATCTTCTCATTCAAAATTTTACCAGCCTTTCTGATCCTCTCTTCATCCTCCGACTTTACCTTCATTGGGTACTCACGGTTCCCAATTTTCAGTTTAATGGATAATTCCGCCATTTTATTTACTTAGCCTCACTCAAATGAGCGATGCATTTATCGATCTCTTTTATATAGCCGTCTATTACTACTTTTAGTTCGGACGTATTGTCTTCTCCGGCTACCATGCTTTCTACAATTTTACTAATTTTCATCTGATTTTGAAAGCCGGAGAGCGTTGCTTCTTTTTCAGATATTTTGGATTCCAGCAGGCCGTTTTGCTGGCGGAGGGTGTCGATCTCTTTTTTTAACTGTGAATGCTCGTTCAGTAGTAATTTCACCTTCCTGTCCAGATTACTGATTTCGGTTCGGAGAATTTCGTTGCTCATTACTTTCTAATAATCGCTTTTAATTCATTTTCGTAGGCTTTGATCAGTCGATCCATGGTTTTGTCGATGACCTTGTCCGTAAGGGTTTTTTCATAATCCTGCAAAAAGAAACTAAGTGCATATGCTTTCTTATGATCTCCAATGTTTTTCCCCTCATAGACACTGAACAGGTTGATCCTGTTTAAGAGCTTCTTTTCTGTATCTAAAGCTACATCTCTTAGAGATTTAAATGAAACTTTTTTATCCACAATCAACGACAGATCTCGTCTTACCTCGGGGAATTTGGATAATTCTTTGAATGTTTTTTCTGTCCTGATATTTTTCAGGACTTTGCTCCAGTCCAGTTCGGCATAAAAAATTTCCTGATCGATCTCGAAATACCCGGATATGGAACGCTTAAGCTTACCGATCGCTCCCACCGGGTGATTATTGAATACGATCTCAATAGAATAATCAAAACGATCATCATCGCCCGGCTGAGTGGTGTATTCCCGGATATCCAGGTATTCTAGCAGTGCGTAAACTGATCCTGTCAGGTCAAAAAGCGAAACCCCTCTGGAAGGTTCCATCCAGCTTTCCTCGTGCCTGTTTCCAGTCAAATACAAAGTGAGCATCTCACGCTCCACATATTTATCTGACTTTTTGCCATAGATCTTGCTGAGCTCAAATAGCTTCAGGTTCTTTTGCCTGCGGTTAATGTTGTGCCGTACAGATTCAAGGGCGGTATACAGCGGAGTAGATTTCATATACCCCAGCTCCTGGCTGGACTTATTCAGTATTTCTACAGCCGAAAGTTCGGAGACCGGGACTTTTTCAAAGTATGCCGGGTTGGTCAATGAATTGGTGATGATCTCGGAAAACCCTTTGCCCGACAGAAATACTGAAAGCTCTTCCAGTACTTTGTGGGGTTCTTTGCCGTCAGATGAGCTTATGGTTTGGCTGGTGATGGCCTGCCCGTCCAGCTCAATGTTGTTGATCCCATAGATCCTGAGAACCTCTTCCACAAGGTCTGCTTCTCTGGTTACTTCACTCCGATATGTGGGTACTTTGGCTGTGAAATGATCACCGGCAACCTTGCCTGTTTCAATATCTAGGTCATTCAGGATCGTCATCACCGTTTCATGAGGGATTTCTTTACCGATCAGTCTCGTGAAATTGGAGATGGTGGTCGGTATTTCTTTGGGAAGTATTTTTTTCGGATAGACATCCAAATAATCTGAGGCAAGTTTACCACCCGCAATCTCCAGGATCAGTTTCACAGCCCAGTGCAGGGCAGGAATGGTCATCTCAGGGTCTGTTCCACGTTCAAATCGAAATGATGCGTCGGTTGATAGCGAATGTCTCATGGCTGTTGCCCTTACACTATCCATGGAGAAATGTGCACTTTCCAAGAATACATTCGTGGTTTCTTCTGTTATCCCCGAATCGATGCCACCGAAAACGCCGGCGATGCACATCCCACCTTTTGCATCACAGATCATCAGGTCATCTTTGTGAAGTTTTCTCTCTACTTCGTCCAGTGTAGTAAATGGGGTTCCTTCCTTTAATGTCTTTACGATTACCTTGTTGCCAGAGATCTTATCAGCGTCGAAAGCATGCATGGGTTGTCCGATGCTCATAAGCACATAGTTTGTGATATCCACCACGTTATTGATCGGGGTGAGTCCGATGGCTTTTAGCCGCCACTGGAGCCAGTCGGGTGAGGGGCCGACCTTCACACCCCGGATGGTAGCCCCCGAATATCTGGGGCAGGCCTGATGATCTTCCACGATCACATCTATAGGCTCCCTGACATGGGCTTTTTGTGCCGCGGCCTGAGGTATTTTGAGCGGACGGCGATAATAGGCTTTCAGGTCCCGGGCGACCCCGAAGTGGGAGGCGGCATCCCCCCTATTGGGGGTAAGCCCGATCTCAAAAATATAGTCTTCTCCGGTCTCAAATAGTTCCTTTACGGGTGTTCCGGTCTTTACTTTGGGATCGAGGACCAGCAGGCCGGCATGGCTGGCGCCCAGGCCGATCTCATCCTCTGCACAAAGCATTCCTTCGGAGGCTTCCCCCCTGATTTTGGCTTTGGTGATCTTAAAAGGGTCTCCATCGGTAGGGTAGATGGTTGTGCCTATGCCGGCAACGATGACCTTCTGCCCCTTTGCAACATTCGGAGCCCCACAAACGATGGATAGCAGCTCTCCTGAGCCGGTGTCTACCTTGGTGAGCTTGAGCTTGTCAGCATTGGGATGCGGTACACATTCTTTGACCTCCCCTACAACGAGGCCTTCCAGACCACCCCTGATTTTCTCAACCTTCTCTATGCCCTCTACTTCCAGTCCGGTCTGTGTGAGCACTTCACCAAGTGCCTCCGGAGATTCGGTGATATCAATAAAATCTTTGAGCCAGCTGTAAGAGATCTTCATCGGTTGAGCGCAGGTTTAGCGGGCTGCAAAAATAGATAAGCGAATGAAAATAGCTGAAGATTATTTGCGATAATCCAACTCTCCGGCCTCAATTCTGATTGGGAGGATATTTTCTTTTGGTGGAAACGGGCATTGATACTGATCGACATAAGCGCAATAGGGATTATAGGCGAGGTTGAAGTCGATGACGATATTGTCGGACTTCCCAATTTCCAGGTCGAGGTAGCGGCCGCCGCCGTAGGTCATTGTGCCGCTGGTATTGTCCGCAAAGCCGGTAAAATACTGACCTGCAGGACCCATATTCATTGGCCTGAGTATGAGCAATCTGTAAGTCTGACCTTTTAAGCTAAAGTTGGCATAGGCAAATTTTGTGTACTGTGTTTCAGATCCGTCGCTGTTGTTTACGGTCACCCTTTCATTGCTATTCAGCCTATCTAAGGTTGCATTTACCCTGTAATCCGCTGAGATGGGGAAATACTCAGGCTCTTTGAATTCCTGATTGTATTGTTGAAATGGAGAGGCATCGGAAACTCTCAGGAATTTGATCCTGGATTCGCGTTCTTCTTCGATTTTGGCAATATAATCTTCATCCTCACCCGTTCTGACAATGGTGTATCCGATGATGATTAAGAGAACAGGTCCAAGAATATAGATTAATTTCTTCATGAAATATCAAAGTGCTGAATCATCTGCAAAACTATAATATTCATGGTCACAAAAAATGATATGGTCAACGATCGGCAGGTCCAGGAATTTCCCGGCCTCCTGTAGCTTTTTTGTTAACTGGCGATCGTGATGGCTGGGTTTGGGATTTCCTGAGGGGTGATTATGGATCAGGATCACAAAGCTGGCCATTTCTGCAAGTGCATGTTTATAAATGACCTTGGGATCTACCACAGTACCGGAAATACCGCCAATACTGATCTTGACTTTCCTGATGAGCTCATTGTTGCGCTTTAGCAACAGGATCCAGAACTCTTCGTAGGGCAGGTCCATGAGATCTCCCTTCATGAGGTCATAAGCCAGCCGGGCTGATGAGATTTTAGGATTCTTTTGGATCTCGCTTTCCTTTCTTCTACGGCCCAGTTCCAACGCACTCACAATACCAATCGCTTTGGCTTCCCCAATTCCTTTAAATTTCATAAGGTCTCTGACAGAAAGCCTGGCCAGTTGATTCAAATCATGATTAACTTCAGAAAGCAATTGCTTGGCCAGGTCTACGGCACTCATCTGAGCCGTGCCTGACCCGAGGATGATGCCTATCAGCTCAGCTTCACTGAGTGTGGTTTTTCCTTTTAGCAGGAGTTTTTCCCTCGGACGATCCTCTTCCGCCCATTTTTTGATCGATAGAAGCTTATTTTCCATTATCTGCCAGATTGTGGCAGTTAATATAATAAAAAACCCTGTCCGGAAAAGAGACAGGGTTTATGTTTAATGCTTTTAAACAGCTTATTTCAGCGTATTTACTTTCTTGGTCAGACTTGATTTTAAGTTTGCGGCTTTGTTTTTATGGATCACATTCTTCTTGGCCAGCTTATCAATCATGTGGGTCACTTCTTTCAGGAGTTTTTCCGCCTCAGCTTTTTTGGTCTCTTCGCGTAGTCTCTTGATATAGGTCCTGGTGGTTTTGTGTTGGTACTGGTTAGTCACCCTTTTCGCCTCACTCGACCTGATTCTTTTTAATGCTGATCTATGGTTTGCCATAAATTATTCTTCGTCTGATTTTTAGGGATGCAAAGATAGAGATACGGATGAATAAAACCTACAGCAAAAAGAAATTATTCTATTGAAAATATGGTGGTTAGTTTTTATCTTACCTTCCGTTATGAAAAAACTTAATTTCTATTTGATCGTCGCATTCTTACCTTTCATCATGGGCTGGGGATTCTTTGCTCATCAGAAGATCAACAGGATCGCGGTTTTTTCACTGCCACCGGAGATGATCGGTTTTTACAAACAGCATATTTCATATCTGACCGAAAAAGCAGTGAATCCGGATATGCGAAGGTATGTGATGGAAAATGAGGCTTCGCGGCATTACATCGACCTGGATGTATATGGTGACAGTGCGGCTTACAATTTGCCCAGGTATTGGCGTGATGCCGTAGATATGTATGGTGAGGATTCGCTGAATGCCTATGGAATTGTACCCTGGCATATCGCTGCAGCGAAATATTGGCTCACACAGGCGTTTGTCAGCCAGGATGTGGATGCGATCCTCAGGTTGTCGGCAGACCTGGGGCATTATGTGGGCGATGCCAATGTCCCGCTTCATACCACAGAAAACTACAATGGTCAGCTCACCGGTCAGTATGGTATCCATGGTTTCTGGGAATCCAGGTTGCCGGAGCTGTTTTTTGAAGAATATGATCTTTTTGTCGGAAAAGCGGAATATGAGCCGGATGTACAACTAAGAGCATGGCAGGCAGTAACGGGAGCCCATGAAGCCCTGGATTCGGTGCTGTTGTTTGAGAAAGAGCTGACGACCAGATTCGGGGATTCAAAGAAATACTCTTTTGAGGAGCGCGGGCAGACCTTTGTGAAAGTTTATTCCTATGAGTTTTCCCGGGCTTATCATCGAAGATTGAACGGCATGGTGGAAAGGCAACTGAGGAAAGCGATTAAAATGACGACAGATCTGTGGTACACAGCGTGGGTGGATGGGGGACAGCCGGATTTGATGAAGTTGATTGGTAGGGATTTTATGGAGGAGGAGTTGGTGAAAGTAGATTCAGTTTTGAATGAACATGAGTCGGGTATTAGTGTAAACCAATAATCCAGACTACTCATTACAAAAAGGATCTGTGCTGATTCCAGTGATGGTAATAAAAGGGGCAGGATAACAAAGATTGTACTGTTTTTGAGGATATCCTCCATCACGATACTCAAAATAGACTAAAGAGTCCGTGGTAATAAAATCTTTGAAGTTTTCAATATTTACTTCCAAGGCCGAGTCAATACTGGCAATGACTACATTTTCATGCATATAGGACGACCACAACGGATGATTCCAGTTTACACCTATTTTTGAATCGCTTAAAACCTTAATTGCAACGCCTTCGCAATAGTAATTTAGGAATTTACCTCTAATACATTTATTGTCAGAGTCATTACAAGTTGTAATAAATAGCCCAATAAGTATAATTGAAACTAATCTCATGATTGCTAAGACACTAGTTTGAGCAGGATGGTTGAATTCAAGTATTAAAACAAATCCGAACTCAAATACCGGTCTCCGCGATCACAAACAATAAAAACAATCACCCCTTCTTCCAGTTCATCAGCGATGGTAAGGGCAGCTTTTAGGGCGCCACCGCTACTCATCCCTGCCAGTATTGCTTCTTCTTTCGCCAGCCTGCGGGTCATTTCGGTGGCTTCCTCAGTGCTCACATCCACGATCCTGTCAACACGCTCGGGCTCATAGATCTTAGGCAAAAACTCGGGGGACCATCTTCTGATACCGGGGATGCTCGAACCATCTTTAGGTTGAGTACCCACAATCTGAATGCTTTTATTCTTTTCCTTCAGATATCTTGAAACCCCCATGATCGTGCCGGTGGTGCCCATGGCCGAAACAAAATGGGTTACCTTGCCTTTCGTATCATTCCAGATTTCTGGCCCGGTAGTTTTGTAGTGCATTTCATAATTATCCGGATTGGCAAACTGGTTCAGGATATAATATCCCTCTTTCTCAGCCATCTCTTCGGCAAGCTCCCGGGAATATTCAATGGTCCGGTCTGCAGGTGTGAGGATGAGCTTTGCCCCGTAGGCCTCCATGGTCTTGATCCTTTCCGAGGTGGAATTGTCAGGCATGATCAGGGTCAGCTCCACGTCCATGGATTGAGCCACCATGGCCAGGGCAATGCCGGTATTTCCACTGGTGGCTTCAATCAAACGGTCGCCTTTTTTAATATCGCCCCGCTTCAGAGCGCTGTTGATCATGTTGAAGGCAGCCCGATCTTTTACACTTCCTCCGGGGTTCTGCCCTTCGAGTTTGCCATATAGCGTTACTTTCGGGTTTACTGGGATCTTTTGAAGTTTGACAAGGGGCGTATTTCCAATCAGATCAAAAAGGTTCATTCCATATTTTCTTTATAGACATAAAGATCGGTTTCATCGGTGGTGCTGTTGTGCATCCTGGCCTGGTAGTAGATCTTGCTGTTGGGAGGTACACTTTTTGTGATCCAGACATTACCACCAATGACGCTTCCACGCCCGATGGTGGTTTCTCCTCCAAGTATGGTGGCTCCGGAATAGATCACCACTTCGTCTTCGATGGTCGGATGTCTTTTTTTCTCGGCATCGGACTTATCCACACTCAAAGCTCCCAGCGTCACCCCCTGGTAGAGCTTCACATGATCTCCAATTACCGTGGTCTCGCCGATAACCACCCCTGTACCATGATCTATGCAGAAGTGCTCGCCAATCCTGGCGTTGGGATGGATATCGATACCCGTCTTGCTGTGGGCATGCTCGGAAATGATCCTGGGAATCACCTTTACCCCCATCTTATGTAGTTCATGTGCAATGCGATAAGCGGCTATTGCATAAAATCCGGGATAGGAGCGGATCACCTCGCTTCTGCTTTTCGCAGCCGGATCACCTTCAAACAGGGCGGAAATGTCTTTTTCGAGCTTTTCATGTATCAAAGGGAGTTTACTAAAAAAAGCGTCTGCTACATTTTCCAGGTCCACATAGCCCTTCATGGGATTTTTGGTGAGCAGCTCATCCAGCTCTACTTTGAGCTTTTGAATGTGTAGCTCAAACTCTTTGAGCGTTTCGAATTTGATCTTTGCATGATCCGGAAACAGCGATTCCAGCAGATTGGTGAAAAAACTGGCAATGATCTTTGGTGAAGGGCATGGCGGCGAGGCCTGATGCTGCTTGAAGATCTTTTCTATAAAGTGCTTATCCATGCAATAAGAATTGAGAATATCCTAAATAGGTTCATAAGAAACAGCTAATTTAACGCATCCTGACCACTAAAGGCTATAGGCGAGATAGTAGTCTTTGATCTGCTCATAATGGATCTTGTAGGACTGATTAAAGTCTTCCCTGTGGATCTTCCCGATCAGCAACTCCGGGGTTTTGATCTGGATGGTGGTATGATCTTTCAGACTGAGCATTTTCCGGCCATAAATTTTGTATAAAACCTCTTTCCCACACCAAACGGCGCATAAGCTGTAAAGGTCATCCACGTACTTTTTTTCACGCCCGTTGATGAATTTGTCCTTGATGCTGAAAAGCTTGTGCCGGGGTCGTTCCAGATCAATGCCACATGAACTTTTTTTGTGGATCATCGCGGCTGCCATGGGAAAGGAGTGTGAAATGCTGATGTGGACATCATTATTGATCAAATGTGGCTTTCCGGTCTCATCAACCGTGATACCTTCATACGGAATATCCATGAATGAACACAGGTTTTTGATCAGAACCCTTCCAACAATCCACTCCGCCAGACGTTGTGGGTTTAGATTGTCCGGTGCAGGCTCATCCAACAATAATCGTACACTTTCGTAGGTTTCCTGAATATTCCAAACGGCATAAGCCGAATCTTTGTTGATTGGTTTTGATAAAAGGAGTGGCATTGAACTTTATCTATCCTTCAATCTTTAATTTTAAATCAAATTAATGAGATGAACACCATCCACGTAAAAAAGATACAAACACTCTCTGGGCACAATGATTCTTTGTACACACTGGAGCAGATCTCAGAAACGCACTTCGTGTCTGCCGGAGGTGACGGGATGATCGCTTTGTGGGATCTTAGGGAGCCCGAGAATGGCAGGATGATCGCCAAAATACCCTCGTCAGTCTATGCCCTTTCTTACCAGGCCAGCAAAGGTATACTGGTGGTCGGACAAAATTTCAATGGCATTCACCTGATCGATGTGGAAGCACAGAAGGAAATAAGCTCAGTTGCGGTGACTACCTCATCGATTTTTGATCTACAAACCAATGATGAGGCCATATGGGTGGCCTGTGGCGATGGTACGGTCATTCACCTTGACTGGGATTTAAATATCCTTGCCAAAAGGGTTTTCTCAGACAAAAGTGCACGAACCATAGCCTTAAACCCAAATAAAGAAGAGATTGCTGTAGGTTTCAGTGACAACACCATTCGTATCCTGGAGCCCAAACGGCTGGAATTGATCCGTCAGATTGACGCGCACAAGATCTCAGTGTTTACTCTGCAATACCATCCGCAGCTCTCGTTGCTGGTCAGCGGAAGCCGCGACGCCCGTTTGAAGTTCTGGGATATACAGAATGATTATCAGCTGGTGGAGGAGATCCCTGCCCATATGTATGCCATCAATCACATTCATTTCCGGCCGGACGGTCAATATTTTGTATCTTGTAGCATGGATAAGTCCATCAAGGTCTGGGATGCTCATCGGTTCAAGTTATTGAAAGTAATAGATAAGGCACGGCATGCCGGCCATGGTACCTCAGTGAACAAGCTACTCTGGATGCCCTACAACAATTGGATAGTTTCATGTAGCGATGATCGTACTATTTCTATCTGGGATGTTAATTTTGCAGATCAATGAAGATCACACCACTTGAAATCAGACAAAAAAGCTTTGAAAAAAAGCTGAGAGGATATGATAAAGATGAAGTCATCGCCTTTTTGCAGTCCCTATCCAACGAATGGGAGCGGGTACTCGACGATACCAAAGAGCTTAAAATCAAACTGGAACAATCAGAGAAGGAAGTAAAAAAGCTCAGGGAGGTTGAGAGTTCTCTCTTTAAAACCCTCAAAACGGCAGAAGATACAGGCGCCAACCTGATTGATCAGGCCAACAAGACCGCAGAGTTGCATCTTAAAGAAGTCCAGATGAATGCCGAAGCACTGATGAGCGAGGCGAAGGCGAAAGCAGGAGACATCATCGAGCGTGCGGAGCAGGAGGCTAAAGATATGATCGAAGAAATGCAGGAGGCTGTAGAAAAACTTGATCAGAACTATCATGAGTTGGAGAGTCATCGGGAAAGTGTGCTTAAAGAACTTAAAAATCTTGCAGCGGAGATCACTGATACGGTGTCCAGAATTGACAGGAGAAGAGATAATTTTGATATCGTCGATTACAGTAAGCGAGTGAAAGAGCTGGTGAGAGCTTCGGAAGCACGTATCAACTCAGAGGATCTGAAGCTTAAGAATGTTGAGGTAAAAAAATTGACGAAGGAAGATCTCCCAAAACCCACACCGCCGAAAGAAGAACCCAAACAAGAATCCAAAGTGGCTCCTGTGGAGAGCGAGGAACCCCCCACAAAGGAGGAACAGAAAGAGGAGGTCACTGAAAAAAAAGAAACTCAAAAACCTGAACCGCAAAAACAGGAACCGGTCCGTTCGAGTACATCGGGTGGTGGCTCTTTTTTTGATGAAATCGATGAGTCCTGATGGGAAAGGTGATACTGGAGGGCATGGAATTTTATGCCAGGCATGGGTATTATGAAGAGGAGCGGATCATAGGCAACAAGTATTCGGTGGATGTGGAGATGGCGCTTGATTTTGATGAGGCGGTTGAGCAGGATAAGCTTGAAGGGACAGTCAATTATGAAAAAGTGTATGCCCTGGTGGCCGAGGTGATGAATATCGATGCTACATTGCTGGAGCACCTTGCCGGAAAGATCATCAAAAAGATCAAAACGAAATTTCCAAATGTGAAAGAAGTCAGGGTCAGGGTGAGTAAGTACAATCCCCCGGTCAAAGGCTTATGTAAAAAAGCTACTGTTGAGCTCACAGCCTGATCCCGTACTTATTCTTGATCCTTAAACATAAACCCCCGTTCATCAGCTCCCTCGTAAAAGTCCACTTCTTTGCCGATCACAAACATGGTCTCTTTCTTTTGGATGTAAACAGGAATACCTTCAACGTCATATTCAATATCATTTTCCAGCCGTTCATCAAAACCGAGGATCAGGTTTGCCCCGCACGCACCACCCCTGATGCCAATCCTGAGTCCATAACCTTCAGGAACCTTTTTTGACCGGATGATCTGTCTGATCTCTTCAATCGCTTTTTTACTTATCGTCACCGGGGGCGTCATCATCACCAAAGAAAATCCTTAATTTTGAATTAATCATTCACTCTTAACACACTTCCTGATGGAAATGATCATTGACTTGTTAAAAATTGTTTTACCAGCTGCCCTGGTTCTCTACGCTGCTTACCTGATCGTGAGATCCTTTACCACCAAACAGCTGGAAGAATACAAATATTCCATACGCCAGAAAAATATGGAGATTGTCACTCCAATCCGGCTTCAGGCCTATGAGCGTGTTTGCCTGCTGCTTGAGCGTATTTCGCCCTCGAATTTAATCCCGAGGCTTAACAATAAAAAGATGTCGGCCAGGGACTTACAATCTGCTTTGATTTCAGAGATTCGTAGTGAATATAACCATAACCTGTCCCAGCAGGTTTATATGTCAGGTGATGCCTGGACCTATGTGTCCAGTGCGGTGGAGCAATTGATTTCCATGATCAACGAGGCTGGAAATGAAGCAGGAGAGCAAGCGACAGGCCTGGATTTGGCCAAAGCTATTTTTGAAAAGTCCCTCAGGCAGGAAGGTGATACTTTGAGAAACGCATTATCATACATTAAAGAAGAAATCAGGGAGGTATTTTGATGGAAAATAAAAAAGCGAAAAAGATCTTTGAGCGATCGAAGTCATTTTTAAATAACAACGAAAAGATCAAAACGCTAATGCATAGCGTGAGAGAAAAGATCATGGATATGAGGCATGATGGTGAAGAAAAGAATGCTTTCATAGAAAATATCCGGATGGTCATGAGGATGATCCAGGCCCACTTCAATGGTACATATTCTTCATTTTCTACCAGATCTATTCTCCTGTTGATTTTCAGTCTTGTTTACTTCATTACACCTGTAGACATGATCCCGGATATTGTACCGGTGCTTGGATTTACGGATGATATCTCAGTTTTATATTTTGTCCTTCAAAGTTTGGCCACCGATATTGAAAAATACAGGGAATGGGAGGAAGCGCAATAAGGCATGATCGCTGTCGTACAAAGGGTTTCCAGGGCATCTGTGGCTATTGATGGTGTAAAGAAGTCAGAAATTCAATCCGGGCTGCTGATACTTGTGGGGATAGAAGAGGAGGATAACAATGATGACATTGATTGGCTGGCTCAGAAACTCGCCAATCTGAGAATTTTTGGGGATGATGAGGATAAAATGAATTTAAGTCTTATCGATGTCGGGGGCGAGGCACTGGTTGTTAGTCAGTTTACCCTACATGCAAGTACAAAAAAGGGCAACAGACCTTCGTTCATCAGGGCCGCGAAACCAGATAAGGCTGTCCCGGTCTATGAAAAATTCATTCAAAAAATGCAGTCTTATGACATTCCCGTGAAGACCGGTGAATTCGGTGCCAACATGCAGGTTGAACTTTTAAATGACGGACCTGTTACTCTGATTATTGATACTAAGAACAAAATTTGATCATCCGTAATTTGCGGAAAATGAAATCAGTGACAAACATTTCTGTATGGTCATCTAATGACTACTTTTGCATTCCTTTTCTGAGTATATGAAACACATAAGGAACTTCTGTATCATTGCACACATTGACCATGGCAAAAGCACCCTGGCAGACCGGCTACTGGAACAAACCCAAACGGTCACACAACGCCAGATGCAGGCACAATTGCTGGACAATATGGACCTTGAGCGCGAAAGAGGCATTACCATCAAGAGCCATGCGATCCAGATGAACTATCTGCTGAACGGCGAAAAATATGTGCTGAACCTGATTGACACCCCCGGCCACGTTGATTTTTCCTATGAAGTATCCCGGTCCATTGCTGCCTGTGAAGGCGCACTACTGGTCGTGGACGCCTCTCAGGGGATTGAAGCGCAGACCATTTCGAATTTGTATTTGGCCCTGGAACATGATCTTGAAGTGATTCCAGTACTTAACAAGATCGATTTACCCGGTGCCATGCCTGAAGAGGTGTCCGACCAGATCATCGACCTGATCGGATGTAAAAAAGAAGACATTATACATGCCAGTGCCAAGGAAGGGATCGGCATCAAAGAGATCCTGGATACGATCGTAGCTAAGGTGCCTGCACCCAAAGGAGATCCGGATGAGCCCTTGCAGGCCATGATCTTCGATTCGGTTTTTAACCCTTACAGAGGTATCGAGGTGTTTTTCAGAGTTTTTAATGGTACGCTGAAGCAAGGGGATAAGGTCAAATTCGTCAATACCGGAAAGACCTATGAAGCGGATGAGATTGGCATTCTAAAGCTTCAGCATGATCCTCAGCAAGAGATCAAAGCTGGAAATGTAGGTTACCTCATTTCGGGCATTAAAGTGGCAAAGGAGGTGAAAGTGGGGGATACCATTACGCATGTGGAACGTCCTACCACCAGGATGGTACGTGGCTTTGAGGATGTAAAGCCTATGGTTTTTGCAGGCATCTATCCGGTAGAAACGTCAGAATTTGAGGAATTGAGAGCTTCGATGGAAAAGCTCCAGCTTAATGATGCCTCTCTCGTGTGGGAACCTGAGACATCAGTGGCACTGGGTTTCGGTTTCAGATGCGGATTTTTGGGCATGTTGCACATGGAGATCGTGCAGGAGCGGCTGGAGCGGGAATTTGATATGACAGTGATCACTACCGTGCCCAGTGTGCAGTTTCACGTGATCAAAAATGATGGCGAACTCAAAAAAGTAAGTGCACCCTCGGAGCTGCCGGATCTCGTCCATATTGACCATATTGAAGAACCTTTCATTCGGGCCCAGATCATCACCAAAGCTGATTTTATCGGACCCGTGATCGCCCTTTGTGTAGATAAGCGCGGCGAAATCAAGAACCAGGTTTACCTGACTTCAAACAGGGTGGAATTGACCTTTGAACTGCCTCTTTCCGAGATCGTATTTGACTTTTTTGACCGGTTAAAAACGATTTCCAGAGGATATGCGTCGCTGGACTATGAACTGATTGGCTACAAACCATCAAACATGGTGAAGCTGGATATCATGCTAAACGGTGATCCGGTGGATGCCCTGTCGGCCATTGTCCATCGTGAAAAAGCTTACGAGTGGGGCAAGCGTCTGTGTGAAAAGCTGAAAGAGCTTTTGCCAAGACAAATGTTTGAGATTGCCATCCAGGCCGCCATTGGTTCCAAGATCATTGCGAGAGAATCTGTTCGAGCCATGAGAAAGAACGTACTTGCCAAGTGCTACGGTGGTGATATTACCAGAAAACGTAAATTGCTGGAGAAACAGAAAAAAGGAAAGAAAAGGATGCGTCAGGTTGGAAACGTGGAAATTCCTCAGGAAGCATTTATGGCAGTCCTTAAACTCGACTAAAACAATAAACTATGGCAATCCTACTGGATGGTAAGAAAATCGCAGCTGATATCAAGAATGAAATCTCCGAAAAGGTAAATGCGATCAAGGCCAGGGGTTTTAGGGCACCAAACCTGGCGATCATCATCGTGGGCGATGACTCTGCCAGTCATACGTATGTGGATGGTAAGATCAAGGCCTGTAAAGCAGTAGGTTTTGATTTCACCCTGATGCATTTTGCCAATACCATTTCAGAAGAGAAGCTGCTAAAGCATGTGGATCAATTGAATCAGGATGAAGATATCGACGGTTTCATTGTCCAGCTGCCACTCCCTGAGCATGTTTCGGTAGAAAAGGTGACAGGTTGTATCGCTCCCGCTAAAGATGTTGACGGTTTTACCAATCAGAATTTTGGGAGCATCATCTCAAAAAATCAACTGATCCTGCCGGCCACGCCTTTTGGCATTATGGAGCTTTTAAGGCGATATGAGATTGATCTGGAGGGTAAATATTGTGTGGTGGTGGGTGCCAGCCGCCTGGTCGGTGCGCCCATCAGTATGATGATGCTGGAAGACGGGCATGCGACTGTTACAGTTTGTCATAAATTCACTCCGGATATTACGCAGTTTACCAAAAATGCTGATATTCTGATCTCGGCGGTTGGGAAGCCGGGGCTGATCGGAAGTGAAATGGTGAAGGAGGGTGCGGTGATCGTTGATGTCGGTACTTCACGCGTAGAGGATAAGACAAGAAAATCCGGTTTCAGGTTAGTAGGTGATATTGAATTTGACGAGGTGGAAAAAAAGGCTTCTTATATTACTCCGGTTCCGGGAGGTGTAGGGCCGATGACTATCGCTTCATTACTTTTGAATACGATCAAAGCTTATGAAAAGCAGCATCCAGACGAAAGTTAAGGCTGATCAACTTCCATTGATGGAGTCCTTTCTTACCTTACAGGGAGAGGGCTTTCATTCGGGTAAGCTGTCCTGGTTTATCCGGCTGGGAGGATGTGATGTAGGCTGTGTCTGGTGTGATGTGAAGGAAAGCTGGGATGCTGATCAGCATCCGGTCAGGTCTGTTGAAGAAATCGCCGGGGCTGCGGCCTCAACAAAAGCAGGGATCGCCGTAATCACTGGTGGAGAACCGCTTATGTATGACCTGAATGAGCTTACGGGGCAATTGAAGAGTAGAGGTTTAAGGACGCATATTGAAACTTCCGGGGTCTATCCATTGACAGGAAAGTGGGATTGGATCTGTTTTTCTCCTAAAAAATTCCGGAAACCGAAGCAGGAATTTTATTTTCAGGCTCATGAGTTGAAAGTGGTGATCTACCACAAATCTGATCTTAGGTGGGCTGAGGAGCATGCACAAGAAATGCATGAGGATGCGTTATTATATCTGCAGCCGGAGTGGTCTAAACGTGAAGAAATGATCCCGTTGATCATAGATCATATCAGGGAGCATCCCAAATGGCAGGTATCATTGCAGGCTCACAAATACATCAATATTCCTTAATGAGATTTCTTTTTTGTGTCATCTTAATCATTTTTTCATGCCATGGACTTTTGGCGCAAACTAAAAAGAGCCAGAAACTGTATGAAAAATCAGAACTGGAGCTTCGTGCGAGAAATTTCGGAGGAGCTATTCAAATATTAAGGAAGATCATCGAAAAGGATCCTACTTATGTGGCTCCATACCTTAGGCTTGCGACGACCTACTCAGTGCTACAGGAGCAAGACTCTGCCCTGACTTATTATGAAAGATTCACAGAGATCACCCCATTCAGTAAAATAGACCCCAATCTGTGGGTTACCATAGCTAATATGAACTTTCAGAAGGGGAATTATCTAAAAGCAAAAGAGGCCCTTGAAAAGGCAAATATTGAAAGTCAAGGAAATTCCCGCACCCGTCATCTTTCGGAGAATATTGAGTTTTCCCTGAAGTCTTTGGAGAACCCAAAGGTGATAGAAATTGATCGGCTTCCCGACGAGATCAATCAATATGCCTTGCAATATTTCCCCGCACTGACGGTCGATAACCAGCAGATCATATATACGGCCCAGGGTATGGACCGGGACGAGAACCTGGTGATTAGCTACAAGGAAGATGGCAAATGGCAACCTGCTCAACCCATCTCCGCCAATATCAATTCATCGTTCAATGAAGGAGCATGTACGATCTCTGCTGACGGGCGAACGTTGATCTTTACCTCCTGCAATGGCAGGCAATCTATGGGAAGTTGTGACCTGTATATCACTCACAGGGAAGGGAATAACTGGTCAATTCCAAAGAATCTGGGTCCAATGGTAAACTCTATCGATTGGGAGTCGCAGCCAGCCCTGAGCGCTGATGGCAAGACCCTCTATTTTGCTTCAACAAGACCGGGGGGCATAGGAGCCAGGGACATCTGGGTCACTTATTTCATAGGGAATGACTGGACACCGCCTCAAAACATGGGATCAAACATCAACAGTTCTGAGGATGACATTACGCCTTTCATCCATGTGAATGGTCAGTCGCTTTTCTTTTCCTCAAAGGGCCGCCAGGGCATGGGTGGCTATGATATCTATCTAAGCAATAAAGAAAACGGTGGATGGTCTAAACCGGTAAATCTTGGATATCCGATCAACTCCTTCAATGACGAAGTAGGCATATTTATTACTGCTGATGGGCAGACGGCGTATTTCAGTAAAGAAATTGTTGAAAACGGCCGAGTGACAAAAAGTGAGCTTATGAAATTCAATATCAGGAATGATACATTAGTACGCAATACTTCCAGCTACATCACTGGCAGGGTCCTGAACGAAGATACGGGAGCGCCAATACAGGCCAATTTTCATATGGAGGATCTCAACCAGCGGGATATCATCTATGAAGTAAGCTCCGATTCGGTGACCGGAAGATATTTTTTGGTACTCACTCAGGGTCACGAATATGGTGTGTTTATCAGCAAGGATGATTTCCTGTTTGAGGATCTGTCTTTTCGGGCTGAGGCCAATTCTGTTTTTCAGCCGGATACCATAGATATTTACCTTAAACCGATTAAAGAAGGGGTGTCTATGATCCTTGAGAATGTCTACTTTGATTTCAACGAGTATGTACTGGATGAACGGTCTCAGACGGAGCTCGATCAAATCCATAAATATCTCAAAGATAATCCTAAAATAAAGGTCCGTATTGAAGGCTATACAGATAACATTGGGACCGAAGCATACAACCTGGATCTTTCTTCAAAAAGAGCTGCATCGGTGTATAGCTATCTTCTAAAGAAGGGCATCAAAGAAGACCGGCTTTCTTATCAGGGTTTCGGATCATCCAACCCTATTGCTTCAAATGAAGACGAAGAAGGTAGAAAGAAGAACAGGCGCATCGAATTCAGGGTAACCAAGGCCTCGATTTAACCAAATCCTGTATTTTGTTCATTTTTTTTGTCAGTTTTTCCCAAAATTAATCTTAAGTAAAATCTGAGTTCTTAAATGATTATTTTGCCTAATTAGGTGAATGGCTTTCATCCTAAATTTTAATCCTGTTTTTTCCAAATTTTATAATAAAATCTCATTTTAAGGACGGCCTGTAAAAGAAAATCCTGTATTGTTAAATATGAACAAATTATTAATTTTGTTGTCTTGTGATTTTTTAATGTTTAATTAAATCATTTTATATGAAGAGGATTCTACTATTATGCGTGATGTTCACGTTTGCTTTGGCATTCGGGGCATGGGCGCAAAGAACGGTTTCCGGGAAGATTACTGACCAGCAGGGTGAGGCGATTCCCGGTGTTAACGTGGTACTTGAGGGTACCGCAACAGGAACCACGTCAGATCTGGACGGTAACTACCGTATTTCAGTTCCGGACGAGGGTGCTGTACTCACATTTTCATTTATTGGGATGGTCACTGAAGAAGTTGAAGTCGGAGCGCGGTCTGTGATCGACATATCCATGGCTTCCGATGTGACTCAACTGAATGAGGTAGTAGTAACAGCTTTTGGTATTGAGAAAGAGAAGAAGGAGCTCGGATATGCTGTCACGACAGTTGATGGTGAAGAGCTTACCAAGGCCCGGACAAGTAATGTTTTGCAGAACCTGTCCGGACGGGTGGCTGGTGTTCGGGTTAACAATAGTTCCGGAACAGCTGGTGGTGCAGTGAATATCCAGATCAGAGGAGCAAGTTCTCTTTCAGGTACTTCGCAGCCATTGTTTATCGTGGATGGTACACCCATCTCAAACTCTGCTTTTGCAGGAACAAGAAATGACATTATCAGTGGAGGTGCAGACGTGGGAAACAGAGCTGCAGACCTGAACCCTGATGACATTGCAACGATGACGGTCCTTAAAGGTGCGTCAGCGGTTGCGTTGTATGGACAGCGGGCACGGGATGGTGTTATTATTGTTACTACTAAGAAAGGTAAAGGTGGATTGTCAATAGATTTCAACACATCTGTTCGTACATCAAGGCCTTTCATATTACCTGATTTCCAGAATGAGTATGCTTCCGGAGATTATGGAGCTTATGATACCGATGCGTTTTCTAACGGCTGGGGACCAAGGATTTCTGATGTTGCTGGACAAAACTTTAAGCAGTTTCCGTATGATGGCAACGACAGACCTCTTGTTGCTCATCCGGACAATGTCAAGGATTTCTTTGAAAATGGTGTCACGCTTATCAACAACGTAAGCGTTAGTCAGAGTGGAAACGCCGGAGATTTCAGGGTTTCTTACACAAACTTTCAGGAAACCGGAATCGTACCAGGGAATGAGCTAGAGAGGAATTCTCTTTCATTCAACGGAGGTACTGATATCACCAAGCAACTATCTGCAAGAGCGGTAGTAAACTACGTGCGAACAGAAGGATTAGGTCGACCAAGACAGGGTAGCAATACTCCTACCAGGGTTATTTCGTCAGTTTACAATCTGCAGAGAACCCATGATATTGACGTACTGAAAAATAACGTAGTTGATGAATTTGGAAATAATATTGGGCTTGACGGCAATGCTACGATTAATAATCCATACTGGACTGTGGAAATGAATCCATTCAATAATCAGGTGGATCGTATATTTGGTAATACTCAGTTGAACTACCGGCCTGTAGAGTGGCTGACTCTTACCAGCCGTGCCGGGCTTGATATGTTTACTGAGACTCGTCGAAATATCGTGGCTAAAGGAACAAAAAGCGCAATCAACGGTAACTACGAGGACAGGGATATTTATAGAAGGGAATTTACCTATGACCTGATGGCACGCGCTGTGAAGCAGGTTTCCTCTGATATCGAGATTAATGGTTTGCTGGGTTATAACTTAAACGAGATTGTAACAGAAAGAACGAGAGCATTTGCAGCTGATCTGGTTGTACCAGAATTATATAACCCTGCCAATGCACTTTCAGTAGCAAATGAAAGGTTTGAAAGTATTCGAAGATTATTTGGTGTTTATGCCGATATCGGAGTGAGCTTCAGAAACTATTTGTTCCTAAACGTTACTGGCAGAAATGACTGGAGTTCTACCTTGCCTAAAGCAAATAATTCCTTTTTCTATCCTGGTGTAAGCTCAAGCTTCGTATTTACCGAAGCATTTGATTTACCAGATTTGATCTCTTACGGTAAATTCAGAGCAAGCTATGCACAGGTGGGTAGCGACGAGGATCCATACCAGCTGGATTTCCTATATGAACCTGTATCAACTGTCTTCACTCAGTTCTTACCTAATGACAATACATTCCCACATGGAGGGCAGAGTGGATTTGCCGGTCCGATCACATTACCAGCTGGTCAGTCATTGGAGCCTCAAAATCAGGCAACTTTTGAAGTAGGAGCTGAAGTACAATTCTTCTCAGGACGAGTTGGTTTTGATCTAACGTACTACAACACGGTGACAAGTAATCAAATCTTAAGCGTGCAGGTGGCACAATCAACGGGTTTTGAAGCTGTGAGACAGAATGCCGGTGAGATCACTAATGAAGGTTTTGAAGTTCAGCTATTTGGATCTCCGGTAAAGACAAATTCATTTGACTGGACCATTACAGCAAACTTCTCTAACAATAAGCAAACTGTAACAAAACTTGCGCCCGGTCTTGATGATCTTGCTCTTACAAGTGGATTCAGCGGTTTGTCTATACGTGCTGAAGAAGGAAAGCAATTTGGATTATATGGTGCTGGATGGGACAGAAGCCCGGACGGAGACATCATTATCAATGCTACCACTGGTGAAAGAGAAAGAGGAGGGAGAGTGAATCTTGGAAACATAAATCCGGATTACTTATTAGGTATTCTCAATACCTTCACGTACAAAGGTTTCACACTGTCTGCTCTCGTTGATATCAGTCAGGGTGGAGTAATGTACTCGAATACTGTAGCTGACTTGAGAGGAGCCGGCCTTGTAGAGGAGACCCTCGAAAACAGAGGAAGAATTTTCATCGACAAAGGTGTGAATGAAATCAATAATGGAGACGGTACTTTTAGTTACGTGCCTAATGAAACCCCTGTTAGATCTATGCAGGATTTCTGGAACACTTATACAGATGGAAGTAATACTGAAGGTGCTGTGTTTGGTGCTTCTTATGTCAAGTTAAGAGAAGTATCTGTTAGCTACTCCTTACCACAATCTTTGATCGGAGGTACTCCATTCAAGCAAGTAGCTATTGGTCTGGAAGCCAGAAACCTTTGGTTGATCGACAGCGAAGTTCCGCACATCGATCCGGAAGCAAGCTTCTTTGGTCCCAGTCTGATTGGTGGTCAGGCGAATATTGAGTTCTGGAGTGTGCCCTCTGCCACAACTTTTGGAGGCAACCTAAGACTTAAGTTTTAATCATAACTGAAGAATTTAGACATGAGATTAATTAATAATTTAATGTACATCGCATTGCTTCCAATCATGTTTTTGGCAAGCTCTTGCGAGGATTACCTGGATGTAAATCAAAATCCTAATGAAACAACGAGGGCTGAGGCTGGTCCGATTTTCACACAGGTTTTGGTTGGTATTTCAACAAATAGGTCTAACGATATCGGATCTTCTGCTGGAGCAGCTCAAATCTGGTCAGGAGGAGGATCCCTTGGTGCAGGTGTTTTTACAAACCCAGAGCGATACAATTTCAGTATTTTCACTACCGGAAATACCTGGAGGGCCTGGTATAGAGATGCACTTAAGGATTTAAAACTTGCTATTGCGAACTCTGAAGAAAATGATCAGCCTAATTCAGTTGCACAGTGTAAAGTGATGACTGCTATGATCTTCTACATGGCTTCAGTTCTTTGGGAAGATGTGCCTTATAGTGAAGCTACTGACATAGATGTAAGCACTGGTGAGATTTTAACCAGAAATCCCGCCTTTGATGATCAAGCGGATGTATTGCAAGGAGTGATTGATATTTTAGATGAGGCAATTGCTACGATTGATGCAACTCCGACTGCTATCACAGGGGGTGACTTGATCTACGGAGGTAATATGACTAACTGGCGAAAATTTGCTAAATCATTGAAATTCAGAACTTTGATGACTTTGGTGGACGTAGAACCAACAAGAGCAAGCGAGATACAGGCCATGATCGCAGAAGGCGATATGATTTCGTCTGCTGGCGAGAATGCAGAGTTTCCATTCTTCGATGCTCCCGGAAATAGAAATCCATTCTATGAAGTACTTTCAGCATTTGCAGGAGGTTCAAACTTTTTCTATTTCGGAAGCGAAGTAATGGTGGATATCATGGAGAATCGAAATGATCCAAGATTGCTGGAATACTTCGAGCCCTATCCTGCCGGAGGATCTCCTGCAGAACCTGTTGGAGCGCCTGCCGGAGTAACAAACATAGGTTATTTCCCATGGGTATTGTCAACAGCTACTAGTGCAGGCACTGATGCTGTGGTTCGACCTGATGCACCCGATGTTTACTTTTCTGTTCAGGAACAAATGTTTTTGGAAGCTGAGGCTTATGCGATGGGTTATGCAACCGGATCGGTTGATCTTACTACAGCAACTACAAAGCTAAAAGCCGGCTTGACTGCAGCCATGACCTCTTACGGTGTGAGTGCAGCTGATATCACAAAGTATCTAAATGAGGAAGTACCTGCTTTTGCCACAGCTGCTGAAGCAAGGGCCTTTATTGGTGAGCAATTCTTTATTGACAGTGTTCAACGTTGGATTGAGGGATGGACACACTGGAGAAGGATTGAATCACCTGTTTTGAGTATTCCTGATGGAGCATCTACCGGTAGTACGGACGCGAACTTATTAAGGAGACTTCCATATCCTCCTGATGAGCTTTCAGCAAATACTTCCGCTCCTGATGGAGATCCGGATCTGGATGCGAAAATGTATTTCGACAATTAAAATTTAAGAAATAATGAAATTTAGATATTTATATATAGCAATCCTCTCATTAGCTGTAATGGCATGTAATGAATTTGAGGATCCGGCTTTAGATTTTTCTGATTCATTTCCTCAATATGTGGAAATGTCTACTGGAGCAGCGATATCTTCAGTGGAAGGATCTACTGTATCCTTTACAGTAAGGGTTAGAGAGACATTTCCTACACCCATCAATGTTGATTATACAGTAACAGGCGATGTTACTACATCTGGTACTGTTACAATTCCTGCCTCAAGCACTTCTGCTACAGGTAGTTTTGTAATTCCTGATAATGATGCATTGGGCACAGGAGGTACTGCAACGATTACCCTTACTGCGGTAGACAATGGTCTTGATTTAGGTAGAGGTGGTCCGGATGCCGGATTCTCATCCCTTACAAGAACCGTGAGCTGGACGGAAGACCTGAAAGTGATATCTTTTGCCGCAGCAGATACAGTGGAAACCGTCGAAGGAGTTTCAAAGTTGCTGTTTATTGTCAGATCTTCTCTGGCTGTTGAAAGTAATGTAAGTGTGGCTTACACAATCTCAGGAGATCTTACTGCAGGTGCTGATTATACCCTGGAAAGTCCTAATCCATTGGTTCTGGCTACTGGCGTAACTGCTGACACCATTGAGGTTATGCTTTCAGAGGATTTTGATAATGCGGCATTTGATGACGGAAGGAACATTTATGTTACCCTGAATTCAATTACAGGGGCCAACGCTGAAACTTCCCTGGCTGCCGATCAAACCAAAGGTTATGCCATTGCTGATGATACTATTACGGTACAGTTTGATAGTGAATCTACCACAGCAGCCGGTGGAGCCATCGTTGACATTCCTGTTACGATCAGTGGATTAGGATTCGATCATGCGGATGTGATGACTGTTAACTATTCGATCGCAGGTGGTGTACCTGTAGTAGATTACGAAGATGCTACTGGCGGATCGCTTACATTCGTCAGCGACCTGACCGAAGTGATCAGGATAAGAGTACTGAACGATGCGGCTGATCTGGATCTTACTGTTACTCTTACCGGTACGGACAATCCGGAAGGAATAATTGTTGCAGATAGTGATGAATTCCTGATCGAGGTTGAGAATTAAATAAGATTAATTTAAATGATAAAAAAGGCTGTTTCGGGGAGAAGCAGCCTTTTTTTATGGGCAGCCCAGCAGGATTTAAATGCTAGAGATGAGTTTTAGAACAAATCCACTACCAGGACTCAAAATATCCCTAACAAAACAGTGTATATTTACGTTTATAGATAAGTAATAATACACTATATATTCCTATTCATTTGAAAAAGTATAGACCTGAAAAAAGAGATCCTGACGTGCTGAAAGAGCCTGTGGTATCCTACGGTAATGCTAATTATTTTGCTTTAGCCAGCCATCCCGTTTCTAAATCCTATATCAAAGGAGTCATCAATATCTCGGGCTTGAGCCTCAATGATCTCATTGACATTCTTCCTATCTCTATTGACACCTACAAACGAAAGACCACTTTTAGTCCATCTGTTACAGAAAAGATCCTGGAGATAGAAGAAGTGTATAAAAAAGGTATTGCAGCTTTTGGGGAAGGCTTTCACGCATGGATGAAAGCTGAAAATGCTTCATTAGGAAATATTAAACCAAAGGCGCTCCTAAAGAATAGCTTTGGTATTCGAAGACTGCTGGATCAGATCGGCCGTATGGAGCATGGCGTGCTGGCCTGATGATCGTTTTCAGGATAAGTAAGCGCGCTTACATCAAAGACCTGGGAGGAACCGGAGCAGGAATATACGGAGGAAGATGGAATCCTCCCGGTATTAACTTATTGTATACAGCCGGATCCATTTCTCTGGCCTGTCTGGAATTTCTGGTCAACAATTATCACCTGATGGCTCCTCCGGATATTTGCCTGGCCAAAATTGAAATTTTAACAGGTTCTTTAAAGGAATTAAAATGGAGTCAACTTCCGGATCAATGGGATGAAAAGACCTTTATTCCGGCATCCACGCAAAAGGTGGGATCTGCATTTGTTGCCACCAAACAGTACTACGTCCTAAAGGTACCCTCGGCAATTGTCTCTGAGGAATTCAACTATTTGCTCAATCCTATGCACCCTGATCATCAAAAGACAGTCATTAAAGAGATCATTGATCCGTTTTCTCTGGATTCCAGACTGTTCAAATAGCTGTATTAAATCTGGAATTAATCCGGGCTAAAGGGCAAACGGACTAATAATATTCATCCTTTCTGAGGTATTTCCCTACATAATCATTTACCCCGTCCTCCAAAGAGGTAAAAGTGTGAGGATAGCCAATGGATTTGAGCTTGGTCATATCGGCCTCGGTGAAATACTGATATTTGTCGCGGATATCTTCAGGGGTGTCGATGAAACTGATATCCGGGGTTTTACCGAGGGCATTAAATACGGCTTTCGCAAGATCCAGAAATGTTCTGGAGGTCCCGCTGCCAAGATTATAGATTCCGCTGTTTTTACGGTGATGCATGAGCCAGTACATGACTTCTACCACATCCTTTACATACACGAAGTCACGCTTCTGTTCTCCGTCTTTATAATCAGGATTGTGAGACCTGAAAAGCTTCATCTTACCGGTTTTAGAGATCTGCCGGAAGGAATGGAGGACTACAGAGGCCATCCTTTCCTTGTGATATTCATTAGGGCCGTAAACATTGAAAAACTTTAATCCGGCCCAGTAGAAAGGTTTCTTTTCCTGCTTTACCGCCCAGATGTCAAACTCATTTTTTGAGTCACCGTACGGGTTGAGGGGGACAAGTTCTTCCAGGATTGATTCATCGTCTTTGTAACCCCTTTCACCCAGTCCATAGGTAGCGGCAGAGCTGGCGTATATTAGCGGGATCTGGTATTCAATGCTCCTGGTCCAGAGGGCTTTGGTATACTCCGTATTAAGTTTTTTCAGCAATGACCGGTCAAACTCAGCCGTATCGGTCCTGGCACCCATATGAAAAATGAACTCGGTCTCCACATGATTTTTATCCAGCCAGTCCGGGAATTCATCCCTGTGAACCTTTTCGAGGATCTTTTTACCCTCGAGGTTTTTCATTTTCTCAGGGTTCTCAAAAAGATCCACTGCAATAATGTCATTGAAGTTTTCTTCGTTCAGTTTGGCTATCATACAGCTGCCGATGAACCCGGCTGCACCAGTTACTACGATCATGCTTGTTGATTTAATTGTGGATCGAAAATAGCAAAGCCATGATTTACAAAGGCCTTTTTTAATCGTAAATCTGAAACTGCGACTATATCAATTATATCCTGAAATTGGATAGCACAACAAAGCTGTATCATATCCAAAGTATTAATATGATGAAGATCAAATTGATTGACAACTATCTCACGGACTTTCTTATCCATCTCAATAACAGTAAAGGAGCTTAATTCCTCAGTGAAGATATTTTTCGAATATTCAAAATCACCCCTGGAAATTGTTTTCGAGTGGAATGCTCGGCTAAATACTGAAAATGTTTCAAGGATTGTGAGCGATGATATATAGGCCATATCAACTGAATCAAGGAAAGATATCAGGTTTTCACTGCCTTTTTCTGACAAATATTTCTTAATGAGCGCGGAAGTATCAAAATATACTACCATGTTTCTTCATCGCGCATTTCTCGTAATATGTCGGTGGAACTTTTTCCGCCTTTTATTTTGATGGGTTTAACCTTTCTTTTCCAAAGGGGTTCGGCAACTTTCTTTTCAAAAGCTTCAAGCCGTGCTACCGGTTTACCTTTCCTTGTAATGATGGCTTCTTCGCCTTTTTCTATGCTTGAAATGATTTCCTTCATCCTATCTTTGAGCTCGGTAACAGTATAATATTCCATTTTTCTGACTTTTTTCTGTCTGTAAAGATAAATTAATTTTGCGTCAATGATTTATGTGAGTAGAAAGGAACACTTTAATGCAGCACATAAGCTGTATAATCCCAATTGGAGTAAGGACAAGAATGTGGAAGTATTCGGGCCCTGCGCGAATGAAAACTGGCATGGGCACAACTTTGACCTGATCACTACTGTCAAGGGCTGGCCTGAGGAAGAGACTGGCTTTGTGGTGGACCTGAAACAGCTCAGCACAGTGATTCGCAGAGAGATCATTGAAAAAGTAGATCATAAAAACCTGAACCTTGATGTGCCTTTTATGAAAGGGAAGCTGGCCAGTTGTGAAAACCTGATTATTGAATTCTGGGACATTCTTGAGCCGCTTGTGCCCGAGATTTCGCCCGATGCCCGGCTACATTCCCTGAAGCTTTATGAGACGCCCAGAAATTTTGTAGAGTATTTTGGAAGATGAGGTATTTCATCATTGCCGGTGAGCGATCCGGGGATATGCATGCCGCACGTCTTGTTGCGGAATTAAGAAAAGCGGATACTTCAGCAGAAATTTCAGCATGGGGAGGAGACCTGATGGAAGAAGCAGGAGCAAGGCTGATGCAGCATTATAAGGACATTTCCTTCATGGGACTTTGGGAGGTGATCAAAAACCTGTCAACCATCAGGAAGAAACTCAGGCTTTGCCAAAAACATATGGCTGAATTCAAGCCCGATGTGGTGATCCTGGTAGACTTTCCGGGATTTAATCTCAGAATGGCGGAGCATGCCAAATCCCTCGGGATCAAAACCTGCTATTACATCTCTCCCAAGATCTGGGCCTGGAAGAAAAGCAGGATCACCAAGATCAGGCAATTTGTAGACAAGATGCTCGTGATCCTCCCTTTTGAAGAGGATTTTTACCGAACCCTGAACTACCCTGTCACCTATGTGGGTAATCCATTGGTTGAAGTGATCGATGAACACAGCTACGATTATGCCGGTCTTGAAGTGATCCGGGATTCATCGCTTAATAAGGTTGCCTTTTTACCGGGCAGCAGGGTACAGGAGGTAACCAAAGCAGTGGACGTGATCAATGAAATGGCTGCAAGCCTGCCGGATCTCTTGTTTATGGTGGCCGGAGTGGATAATCTGTCAGGTGAATTATATGAAAAGATCGAAGAGAGGGAAAATGTAACGATACACTATAATAAAACCTACGAGCTTCTGAAA
Source organism: Cyclobacteriaceae bacterium (assembly GCA_965243485.1). Lineage (GTDB taxonomy): Bacteria > Bacteroidota > Bacteroidia > Cytophagales > Cyclobacteriaceae > UBA7330. The sequence goes on from CBDEVP010000001.1 coordinate 2,919,342, forward strand.
CTGGCCAATGTTGCAGTGGTCACTTCCGGTACCGCTACCCTGGAGGCCGCTATCATTGGTACCCGCCAGGTAGTGGTATATAAGACCAGCTGGTTCACTTATCTGATCGGAAGGATGCTGGTAAAAATTCAGTTTATATCACTTGTGAATCTCATCGCCCGAAAAAAAGTGGTGGATGAGCTGATCCAATCTGAATACAAGGCATCCACAGTGTTAAGGCATATCCATTTATTGACCGAAAATTCTACAGAGATCCGGAAAATGGAGGAGGATTATGCGGAGATCAGAGAAAAGATGGGAAAAAAAAAGGCAGCAAAAAATGCTGCCTCTGAAATTATTTCGATGCTCAGATGAGTTGGTTTATGCGGCTCTGAGCTTGTTAAATTTGGACTTCTCCAGCTTTTCCTCTGCATATTCCTTGGTAAGAATAAACTCCTTCATACTGGAATTTGATGGAATATCAAACATGGCATCGGTAATGATGGCCTCGCAAATGGATCTCAGTCCCCTTGCACCTAGCTTGAATTCCATGGCTTTTTCCACGATGTAATCGATGGCATCGTCAGTGAATTCCAGTTTCACATTTTCCATCTGGAATAGCTTCTTATATTGCTTAACGAGCGCATTCTTCGGCTCTGTGAGGATCCGTTTCAGTGCATCATTGTTCAAAGGATCCAGGTGCGTCAATACCGGGAGCCTTCCAATCAGCTCAGGGATCAGCCCAAAACCTTTCAGATCCTGAGCAGAGATGTAGTGAAGCAGATTTTCCTTGTCAATCGGTGAATCGGAGTCTTTTTCGTTAGCAAAGCCAATGGGTCGTGTATTTAGCCGGTTGGCAATGACACGCTCAATACCGTCAAATGCACCACCACAGATGAAAAGGATGTTCTCAGTATTTACCGAGATCATTTTTTGATCAGGATGTTTTCGGCCTCCCTGGGGAGGAACGTTCACCGATGTTCCTTCCAAAAGTTTGAGAAGTGCCTGTTGTACTCCTTCACCGCTTACGTCTCTTGTAATGGATGGATTGTCCGATTTTCTGGCGATCTTATCCAGTTCATCGATATATACGATACCTCTTTCCGCTGCTTCCACTTCATAGTTAGCAGCCTGAAGCAGGCGGGTAAGGATACTTTCCACATCTTCACCCACGTAGCCGGCTTCTGTCAAAACTGTCGCGTCCGCGATGCAAAAAGGAACCTGCAGGATCTTGGCCAGGGTTCTTGCCAGGTAGGTCTTACCTGTTCCGGTTTGTCCAACCATCACAATATTGGATTTTTCGATGACCACGTCATCTTTGTCCTTCTGTTGCATCAGCCGCTTGTAGTGATTATAGACGGCCACGGCGATATATTTTTTCGCCTCTTCCTGCCCAATGACAAACTCGTCCAGGTGACGTTTCATATCAGCTGGTTTGACCAGGTTGAAATTGGGGGATTCGCTGTTACTTTTTGTTTTTAACTCTTCGTTCAGAATTTGCTGTGCCTGCGAAATACATTTGTCACAAATGTGCGCATGAATACCTGAGATCATCAGGTCAACATCTTTCTTGTTTCGGCCACAAAAACTGCAAGTGACTTGTGTTGCCATTATTTTTCAGCTTTTCTTTCTAATACTTCGTCGATCAGCCCGTAGTCTTTGGCTTCAGTTGCTCTCATCCAGTAGTCCCGATCAGAATCTCTTTCAATATCCTCAAATTTCTTGCCGGTATGATGAGCAAGTATACTATATAAATCTTTCCTGAGCTCAAGGGTCTGCTTAAGAGTGATCTCCATGTCTTTAGATTGACCCTGCATACCTCCACTTGGTTGGTGTATCATGATCCTGCTGTGAGGAAGAGAGGATCTTTTTCCTTTTGCACCCCCTGAAAGTAATACTGCTCCCATGGAAGCTGCAAGTCCAGTGCAGATCGTAGCCACATCAGGTTTTACATATTGCATGGTGTCATACATGCCAAGCCCCGCATACACGGATCCTCCGGGGCTGTTGATATAAAGCAAGATGTCTTTTTTTGAATCTACCGACTCTAGGAATAACAATTGGGCTGTAATTATGTTCGCGATGTTTTCTTCTACCTGCATGCCAAGAAAAATGATCCTGTCCATGATCAGTCGCGAAAAAACATCAATTTCGCGGAAATTAGTAGGCCGTTCTTCAATGACCGCCCGGGTCATATTTTCAACTTTGTGAACGTATGAATCAAATGTGGAACCGCTGATTCCCTGATCCTTTACGGCATATTTTCTAAATTCCTGGGTATTTATCATGTTTTTAGTATAACTTATGTAAGTAAAAATAAAAAAAGTCCTTATACAAAGGACTCATAAATAACTTCGATTGGATCTGCTAAGTTCATGGAAGTTTTCTGAATTCGTCCAAACTTACTGTCTTATCTTTCACATTGATCTGAGATTTTACGAACTCCAGCGCTTTATTGTTTAAAACCTGGTTGTAAATCTTCATGTAATTCTCTCCATTCTCAGCCTGTAAGTAGTTTTGAGCAAACATATCCAGTCTGTCGTTCATTTGATCACCAAGACCCGCTTGTCCAAACTGTGCTTTGATCAGGTCTTTGGCGGCGTTTACAACCTCTTCGTTTTCAACCTTAAGGGATTGATCTTTCACGATCTTGTTTTTGATCAAAGACCACTTCAGTTCCTTGCTATAACTCTCATATTCCTCATTAAGTACCTCATCAGTGATTTTCTCATCGGATCTTGATAGCCATTTTTTCAGGAATTTATCTGGCAGATTGATTTTGGCCTTTTCAATTAACTGATTTCTCAACAGGTAATTAAAATACTGTTCTTCTTCACGGGCATAGTTCTCTCCGATTGTCTCCTCAATCTTCTTCCTGAATTCATCCTCTGATTTCACTTTCCCTTCACCAAAAGTCTTGTCGAACAATTGCTGATCCACCGGAACAGGATTGGTTCTGGAGATCCCTTTGATCTCAAAGGAAAGCTTTCCCTTGAGCTTGTCAAAATCGTCATGGCTTATGTTTAGCTGATGATGAAGCTTATGACTGTCAACATAGAGTTTTTTAGGTTCGAATTCTACAGAATCCCCAACCTTTTTTCCAATAAATTTTTTATCAATGCCTTTACTCAAATCATTAAGATCAATGTCGATCTCCTTGTCGATATTCCCGTCTTTAGAGGTCACCTTACCGTAGGCGATATCTTTGGCCTGGGCAACTTCTTCGTTGGAGGGTTCACCGAATTGTCTCTGAAGGTTTTCTATCGTTTCATCAATAACCTTTTTATCGATCTTGATCTTTGGCTTTTCTACTTTTAGTTTCTGATCAATTTTCAGGTCAAAATCTTCTGCAAATCCAACATTGTATTCAAATTCAAAATCTTTTGCCTGGTCGATGCTAAGGTTTAGATTATCGAAAGAATCGTCCTTCGGTATGGGTTCACCCAGAAATTGCAAATCGCTTTCTCTGAAGTATGTATTGAGCTTGTCGGAAAGCAAATGATTGATCTCTTCGGCCAAGATTGATTTACCGTAAAGCTCCTTGATCAGCTGGGGAGGTACTTTGCCGGGCCTGAAACCCTTGATGTTGGCTTTCTTGCTGAACTCCTTGATTTTTTGTGATACTCCAGGTTGATAATCATCCTGCTTTAATATAACTTTAATTAAACCTTCTGTTTTGTCGATTTTATCAAGTGTGATTTCCAATTGACTATAGATTTGAAATTTATCAGGTTAAACCCTAAAGGTTAATTTGAATAGAAAAGAAAGTGTTTACTATCAAAGATTCAGAAAAGTGCGGATGGAGGGACTCGAACCCCCATGCCTCGCGGCGCTAGATCCTAAGTCTAGTGCGTCTACCAATTTCGCCACATCCGCATTTTTGAAAATCTTAATATTTCGTTTCGTCCTGCAATTCAGGACTCACAATACCATTGCTTCATTTTTTGTAAATCCAATTATTAGGATATTACTTTCGAAGAATTTTCGGACGGCAAAATTAAGTAATTATTTTGTAATCTTTAGACCCCGACTAATGTTTTGTTTATATGTTGTTGGAAGTTGATGTAGAAGAAGAAAGAAAAGAAATCATCCGGAGATACCGGAAGCTGCTAAGATCGGCTAAACCTGTGTTGAAAGAGGGTGATGCAAAGATGATCAAGCGGGCGTTTAACCTTTCGTTGGATGCCCATAAGGACATGCGGAGGAAATCCGGTGAGCCCTACATCTTTCACCCCCTCGAAGTTGCCCAAATATGCGTATCAGAAGTAGGTCTGGGCACCACCTCTATCATTTGTGCGCTACTGCATGATGTTGTAGAAGACACCGAAACAGGACTGGCTGAAGTTGAAAGGACTTTTGGCTCCAAGGTAGCGAGCATTATTGATGGGTTGACCAAGATTTCAGGCGTGTTTGAGCAGGGAAGTTCGGCTCAGGCTGAAAATTTCCGCAAGATGCTCCTTACGCTTTCGGACGACGTAAGGGTCATCCTAATCAAGCTTGCCGACCGTTTGCACAACATGCGCACCCTGCAAAGCATGCCCAGGGACAAGCAGCTGAAAATTGCCAATGAGACCATATTTATTTATGCGCCTTTAGCCCATCGGTTAGGACTTTATGTGATCAAGTCGGAGCTGGAGGACCTGTATCTTAAATACACTGATAAGGACGCATACAACCATATCGTCCAGAAGATCAGGATCACCAGAGAAGCAAGAAACAGGTTTATCCGGAGTTTTATCCGGCCCATCAAGGAAGAATTGAATAAACATGATTTTTCCTATGAGATCAAGGGAAGACCCAAATCGATCCACTCGATCTATACCAAGATGAAAAAACAGAATGTTCCTTTCGAGGAGGTCTATGACCTTTTTGCTGTAAGGATCATTTTGGATACAGAAATAGACCACGAAAAAGCTGCATGCTGGCAGGCTTATTCTATAGTGACGGATTTTTACCAGCCGAACCCGGACCGGTTGCGGGACTGGATCAGTATCCCCAAAGCCAATGGCTATGAATCCCTGCACACTACCGTGATGAGTGCTACGGGGCAGTGGGTTGAGGTTCAGATCAGGACCAAAAGAATGGATGAGATTGCGGAGAAAGGGTATGCGGCCCACTGGAAATACAAAGAGAGAGAATCACACGGGGACAGAGGTCTGGAGCAATGGATCTCAAAGGTGAGGGAGATCCTCGAGCAGAACAATACTTCTGCTATTGAATTTGTGGATGATTTCAGGTCTAATCTCTTTCATGAAGAGATTTTCACCTTTACGCCAAAAGGAGACCTGATCACTCTTCCCAATGGTGCGACAGCTCTCGATTTCGCTTTTGACATCCATACTGAGATTGGTGCCCATTGTCTTGGAGCAAAGGTCAACCAAAAACTTGTTCCGTTGAACCATGTACTGAAAAACGGTGATCAGGTAGAAATACTGACCTCACGTAAGCAGAAGCCCAACGAAGACTGGCTCAAATATGTGGTGAGTTCCAAGGCCAGGTCCAAGATCAAGGATGTACTCAAGGAGGAGCGGAAAGTTTTTGCCAGTGAAGGTAAGGAGATTGTGATGCGAAAGATCAAGCAGATGAAGCTACCCTGGAGTCAGGAGATCCTTGACCAGCTGGTGGCCTTTTTTGATTTGAAGACACCCACCGATCTGTACTACCTGGTTGGAAGAGGTAAGATCAACCACATTGAGATCAAAAGATTCAAGGATCAACAGCTGAATACTCCCTCGCCGACAAAGGTTAAGGATCCAGACTCATTTGAGGGGCAGAAAAAGAAAGTCAAAGAGAAGGATTTCGACCTCCTGCTCATCGGGGAGGACATGGATGTGGTCGATTACAAATTCGCCCGGTGCTGCAACCCGATACCTGGCGATGATGTATTTGGTTTTGTTACGGTAAACGATGGTATCAAAATCCACCGGACGAACTGTCCCAATGCGGCGGAGCTGCTTTCGAACTATGGGTACCGTGTGATCAAAGCCAAATGGACCTCAAGCCATGACAAATCCTTTATTGCCAGGCTGAAGATCATCGGAACCGACAGGATCGGATTGATCAATGATGTCTCAAGCATTATTTCAGGTGAGCTGAAAGTAAACATGAGATCTATTACGATTAATACCGAGGGTGGAATTTTTGAAGGAGAAATTCAATTATATGTGAATGATACGGAGCATCTGGATAAGCTGATAACCAACCTTGAAAAAGTTCAGGGTGTGGTATCTGTATCAAGGGATGCATAGCAGCATCCAAATTCGCTATATTTGCAGTCGGTAATGGAAGGATCAGTCATTTTGGATGAAGTAAAGAAAATATTCACCTCATATCTGGAGAAAAAGAGTCTTCGAAAAACGCCCGAAAGATATGCTATTCTGGAGGAGATCTACACCCGAAGAGGCCATTTTGACGTAGAATCGTTGTACATTTCCATGAAGGAGAAAAACTATCGGGTAAGCCGAGCTACGGTCTACAATACATTGGATCTGCTGGTAGAGTGCGATCTTGTGACCAAGCACCAGTTTGGGAAAAATCTTGCACAATACGAGAAATCTCACGGTTTTAAACAACATGATCATTTAATTTGCACCGATTGCAACAAAGTGATGGAATTTTGTGATCCCCGAATTCAGAATATACAGAACACAGTCGGGGAATTACTTCAATTTGATATCATTCACCACAGTTTACTCCTCTACGCCAATTGCAGGCGGGAAGATTGTGATAATAAAAAATAGGTTTACCTGATGATGAAATACGCTCACAAGCTAAACAACGACCGGTTGTTTTTGGAATTTTCTGGTGATCTCATTGGAGAGAACAATGGCCCGGAAATAATTGAAATCGTCAATGACGCACTCTCTTCCGAAGCTAAATTCTGTTTAATAAACATTTCGGATGTGCGCTATATCAATTCCAGCGGTATTGGCGTTTTGATTACCATATTAACAAAATTTCGAAATAAGGGAGGGGAATTATACTTGATCAATCCTTCCGACCACGTAAAGAAGTTATTGATTATCACCAAGCTCCAGGCCATTTTTAACATAGTGAAATCCGAGAAGGAGGCGTTGGAAACCATTTCAAATTCGAGCAACTAATGTCACAGGTAGATATATTATTAGGCCTTCAGTGGGGGGACGAAGGAAAGGGAAAGATTGTTGATTTCCTGGCCCCCAAATATGATGTCGTGGCCAGATTTCAGGGAGGACCAAATGCAGGTCATACATTAGAGTTTGACGGCCACAAGCATGTGCTTCATCAGATTCCTTCTGGTATTTTTCATGAGGGTATCCTAAATGTCATTGGTAATGGGGTGGTTTTGGATCCAAAGGTCTTCAAGGAAGAGATAGATGAATTGAAACCTTTTAATCTTGATTTGAAAAAGCACCTGGTGCTTTCCAACAAGGCACAGATGATTGTTCCCACTCACAGACTGTTGGACCAGGCTTACGAACAGGCAAAGGGTGATAAGAAGATTGGTTCTACACTTCGGGGTATCGGGCCGACATATCAGGATAAAGTAGCGAGGAGAGGTCTGAGGATCGGAGATGTGGACGAGCCTGACTTTGATAAAAGATATGAGGAGATAAAAGACTATCACCTTAGGATACTTGACCACTATGATTTTGAGTTTGATCTGTCCAGGGATGAGGAAAAGTTTCTGGAAGCCATTGAAACCATCCGGTCTTTTAGAATTCTTTCTACTGAATATCTACTTAATCAATCGATTAAAGACAAGAAATCAATCCTGGCTGAAGGGGCTCAGGGGTCCATGTTAGACATTGACTTTGGTAGCTATCCTTATGTTACCAGTTCAAACACCATTTCAGCCGGAGCCTGCAATGGATTAGGAATTGCGCCCAGGTGGATTGGGGATGTGTTTGGAATATTCAAAGCTTACTGTACCAGGGTGGGGAGCGGACCATTTCCTACGGAGTTGACAGGTGCGGATGGTGAAGAGCTTCGAAAAAAAGGTAACGAGTTTGGAGCTACCACCGGTCGCCCCAGGCGATGTGGCTGGCTGGATCTTCCGGCATTGAAGTATAGTTGTATGCTTAATGGTGTTACCAAATTATTCATGATGAAGGCTGATGTATTATCAGACCTTGATGAAGTGAATGTGTGCTATGGGTATGAACTTGATGGTAAGGTCACTGATGAATTACCACTATATC
>CBDEVP010000001.1:2932500-6110780 GCA_965243485.1 Cyclobacteriaceae bacterium
GCACGAATGGTGTAACGATCTGGGTACTGTCTCGGCCATGAGCTCGGTGAAATTGTAGTAGCGGTGAAGATGCCGCTTACCCGCAACGGGACGAAAAGACCCCGTGCACCTTTACTATAGCTTCACATTGACATTGGGATAATGATGTGTAGGATAGGCGGGAGACTATGAAGTGGCGCCGCCAGGCGCCATGGAGTCGTTGGTGAAATACCGCCCTTTATTCTTCTGATGCCTAATCCCCTAACCGGGGTGACAGTGTGTGGTGGGTAGTTTGACTGGGGTGGTCGCCTCCAAAAGAGTATCGGAGGCTTTCAAAGGTTCCCTCAGTACGCTTGGTAACCGTACGTGGAGTGCAATAGCATAAGGGAGCTTGACTGTGAGGCCTACAAGCCGAACAGGGTCGAAAGACGGATATAGTGATCCGGCGGTTCTGTATGGAAGGGCCGTCGCTCAAAGGATAAAAGGTACGCCGGGGATAACAGGCTGATCTCCCCCAAGAGCTCACATCGACGGGGAGGTTTGGCACCTCGATGTCGGCTCGTCACATCCTGGGGCTGGAGAAGGTCCCAAGGGTTGGGCTGTTCGCCCATTAAAGTGGCACGCGAGCTGGGTTCAGAACGTCGTGAGACAGTTCGGTCTCTATCTGTTGCGGGCGCAAGAAGCTTGAGTGGATCTGACCTTAGTACGAGAGGACCGGGTTGGACCAACCGCTGGTGTACCAGTTGTCTCGCCAGGGGCACTGCTGGGTAGCTATGTTGGGAAGGGATAAGCGCTGAAAGCATCTAAGCGCGAAACCCACCACAAGATGAGGCTTCTTTTAAGGGATGTCCAAGATCAGGACGTTGATAGGCTGCAGGTCTAAAGGCAGTGATGTCATAGCTGAGCAGTACTAATTACCCGTAAACTTTCCGATTACAATCTCGAATACACAACGAATCTCAATTCCTGTTGTCTCTGACTACGCTCTACCTACGCTTAAAAGCTTCGGTAGATTTGCTTCGTCAGATGAACTTGAAATCAACACTCTAAAGTGAGTGGTGATTAAGATATTAAGTCCTGCCTAAGCTAACGCTCCGGCAGGCAAATCTTTTGGTGATTATTGCGGTGGGGTCCACCTCTTCCCATTCCGAACAGAGAAGTTAAGCCCACCAGCGCCGATGGTACTGCAGTAAAATGTGGAAGAGTAGGTCGTTGCCAGATTTTTATTGTATCCTTCGTAGCTTCAGCGAAGAAGGATTATAAACCCGTCAGGTTTTCACAACCTGACGGGTTTCTCAAGTTTGGCCTTTAACTAGACAAGAACAAAAAGATGCCTGTTATTTTGATTTCAGGCATTTTTTTATGACTTTTATGTCTAGTTATATAACTAGATTTATATTATGGGATACCCAACGAAAATTCAGTTGATAAAAAGAGCTAAAAGTGAACAATGGTATGTGAACTTTCCAGCCGCCGTGGCCCAGGCCATAGAGTTTAATCAAGGAGAGATGGTTGAATGGATCATAGACGACCATCAACGACTGGTGCTCCAAAGGAGTGATCAGGCTGTAGCTGCATTGAAAAAAAAACTCCCGAAAAAAACCTGATCATGGAGTTCAATGCTTTGTTTGGTCAAGCAGATAAGGCATTTAGACAAAGTAGAACTGCAAGACGAGCTTTGGAGCTGGCTCATGGGTTACTCAACTGTATGGGAAGGCGTACGATAACCGGTATGATCACTGCAAATGGGCAGCAATTTAAAGATTGGACAGCGGCTTATAGATTGTTCAATGGGTCAAGAATGAATGCTGACGAACTTTTTTCGACCATTCGTAAAGAATTAATCACCAATCATTCAACAGATCAACAGCCTGTCTATGCTCATATGGATGATACAAATCTCAGAAAGAGAGGTAAAAAAATAACCGGTACCTCCTGGATGAGGGATCCGCTCGGCCCTCCTTTTCACACTAATTTTATCTGGGGCCAAAGGTTTATACAACTCTCCATGTCATTGCCCGAACAACCTGGTCCTTCTCGCAGCAGAGCTATACCTATAGATTTTCATCACTGTCCATCAGTGAAAAAACCTGCAAAAACTGATGATCCATCTAGATGGACCGAGTACAGGGAAAAACAGAAAAAAGCTAAGCTAAGCAAAGTTGGAAGTGACCGGATAGCACTGTTACGTCAAAATCTGGATCTGGAAGGCGCAAATAACCGTCCGTTGATCATCAGTGTAGATGGTAGTTATACAAACGAAACAGTTATCAAAAACCTGCCGGGAAACACCACATTAATTGGCAGAATACGGAAAGACTGCTGTCTGTATCAACTACCAGATACCACTCAAAAAGGAGTTGGAAGGAACCGGGTATATGGAGAACAGATACCTACCCCTGAGCATATACGGCAATCGGAAGATTATCCCTGGATTGAAGTGGAGGCGTGGGCTGCAGGAAAAATCCATACTTTCAATATAAAGGTGGTCAGAGACTTGCGTTGGAGAAAATCCGGTGATAGGAACCTTCAACTTATTATCATACGGCCACTGGGGTATAGGCTGACAAAAAAGTCTAGAATGCTCTATCGTCAGCCTGCATATCTGATTTGCACCGATCCTGACTTAAATATTAAGGAGCTGCTACAGGCTTACCTATGGCGATGGGAGATAGAGGTTAACATTCGGGATGAAAAAACGCTGCTAGGTTCTGGTGAAGCCCAGGTAAGAAAGACAGGGCCAGTTGAAAAAGTTCCGGCCTTTATATCAGCCGTTTACGCCATGCTATTGATCGCTGCCCATAAAGCAAAAACCCTGCAAACAAATACTGAGCTTCCACGGGCGAAATGGTATAAGCGAAAGCCCCTTTCCAGAGAAAGCACCACTGACATGATCAATAAATTCCGCTCGCAGATGTGGGCTAAACACATGAATATCAATTTCTCCCACTTCGTGAACTTACAACAGCAGATGCAAAGTCGTAGAAATACCCTAAACCCTACTATGTCAGCTGTTTTCTATATGAGAAATTAGCCAAAGTCAAGAAACCCGTCAGGTTTTCACAACCTGACGGGTTTTTTTGTTTAAATAAAATAATAATTCCCAGAAGTAACTTCCACGTTAAGGAGGAGATCCAATAGCAAGCTTCATATTCGTAAAGTATCTGCCGCAAAATTATACCTGGTCATATTTGGGTCGGGTTTACCTGATATGAATAATTCATCCCGTTTCCTAAAAAATATTTAAATTATATAAATGTTCGGTGCTAAATATTATCTATGCCTGATCTTACTCATTTGCCAAACTGCAGTCTTGGCGTGTAGTTGCGGTCATCCATTGTTAGAAGATGAGATCAGCAGGACAAACGCAATATTTATTGGTGTTGTGGAATCAACCGAGATCGTTGAGCGGCATGAGGAATTCAAAAAGTATCCCCATAAATTTCACAAAACAACTTTTAAGATATTAGAGTCAATTAAAGGTGTCAACCATAATATCACCATCTTATCAAGCGTTCAGGGATGCTCTTATGAATTTAAGGTTGATAGTAGTTACGTGGTATTTGCCTCAAGCCGTTTAGGTACCGATACTTTATTTACAAGTTCCTGCACAAGGACTGAACGTTTATCAATTGCTAAAGATCTATCTCGTCAGCTTTTAAAGTTAAAGAATAGAGCTTATGAAATCGACCATATAAGTGGGGATGAATTATATGGTAAAATATGGGAAAATGAGATTTTTGACAGAGTTAAATTTGAAAATGACTGGTCAGAATTTCAAATAACTAAAGAATTTACAATTGAAAACCTTGAGCCATGTAAACCTGGAGAATTTATTCCAAAAACAAAGGGGGATTCGGGGGTATTCAGGGTCTTTTTTCCAAAGGCATATTATGAATACCGTATCAGTTTTGTAGTTGATGAGTTTGGAAATATCCACAATCCGGAATATGCAGGAACGAATTTCGGAGCTGAATCAGATGATTGTATTAAGAAAGCAATTCAATATGTGAGTGACCTGCCAAAACGGAATATTGGTTCGATAAGAGGTTTTCCAGTGAAATACCATGATTTTGTTTTCATAAACTTTCAAGAAGTTAACTCCGGGGCTGAACCTTGAAGCTCTCGCCGAACCCTACAACTTTCTAATTAACCTGCTTAATTCGTATATTGATGTTATAAACAAATCATTAACCACCGGACATGAGCCCAAACAAAAATATCAACCGTCGAAAATTCATCGGTAAAACAACCGCCGGACTGGCAGGCATATCTATTGTCCCCCGACATGTAATAGCAGGCTCCGGACAGGTAGCCCCCTCGGATAAACTGGTCATGGCCAATATCGGCTGTGGTACTGAAGCCATACGAAACATGAGTAACCACCTGAAGGACCCCAAGATCCAGGTGGTTTCGGTTTGTGATGTCAATAAATATTCAACCAATTACCGGGACTGGTCACCTCATAGCATCCGGAATACTATCAGAGAAACACTAAATGAACCCAATTGGGGTGAATACATTACCGGAATCCCCGGAGGCCGGGACCTGATGCAGGACTTTGTTCAAAAATATTATGCAAAGAACAAGCCTTCGGGAAGATATTCCGGATGCTCATCTTATGAAGATTTCCGGGAGCTCCTGGAAAAGGAAAAAGACATAGATGTCGTCAAGATCATGACCCCCGATCACCTCCACGCCACAATCGCGATTGCCGGAATGAAAGCGGGGAAACATGTGATCACCCATAAACCCATTGCCAACAGGATATCCGAAGGCCGGATGACCATTGACCTTGCGAAGAAGACAAATGTAAATACCCATTTGCTGGCCTGGAGAAACAGACCTGAATATGGATTGATCAGGTCATGGATCAATGATGGGGTGATTGGCCAACTAACTGAAATCCATAACTGGTCCTACAGGCCGGTGTGGAAACAATGGACCAAACTACCTACTGAGACACCGCCTGTCCCGGAAGGATTCAATTGGGATCTTTGGCTCGGGCCCGTGCCAGATCGACCATATCACCCAAACTATACGCACAATGTTTTTCGGGGCTGGTATGAGTTTGGAGGAGGTAGTATCGCAGATATGGGTCATTATAGTTTGTTTCCCTTGTTTGCAGAGTTTGGCATCACTAAGGCTCCGGCAAGCGTGAAGGCTTTCGGTACCACCACGAGGGAGGAAGTCAACCAGGTGTTTAAATGGGTCGATAATAATGTAGCTTTCCCGGCCAGTTGCAGGGTGAAACTGAAATTTCCTGAACAGGAGCAACTACCAGCATTTGATCTTTACTGGTACGACGGTGGGATGAAGCCATTTCCACCCAAAGAGCTGGAAGAAGATGGCAGGGACATTCCAAACGAAGGTATGCTGTTTGTTGGTACGGAAGGAAAGATCCTGGCTGGATTCAGAGGCGAAGATCCTGCAATTATCCCTTCTGCCAGGATGCGGGCTTACTCTGGCAACAAAAGCATCCCTGAACAGGACAGATCAGGTGATGACATTTGGATAGACCCTATCCTTAATAATAAACCTTGCCCGGGGAATTTTCCAAAAGCCGAAACAGTCACTGAAGCCATTAATCTGGCAGCAGTGGGGATCAGATCGGGGGAGCTCCTGAACTATGATTCAAAAAAGATGGAAATCACTAACAATAAAGAAGCGAATCAATACCTGTATCGTGATTATAGACAGGGGTGGGAACTTACGACTTAAAATTGGATCATGAAGAAAACAAGAAGACAATTTATCGAGAAAGGATTGGCTCTGAGTGGAGCGGCATTCCTTCCATATCAACAAATAAGAGCAAATAACATGACAGCACCTGATCGAATGGTAAAGGATGATATCTCCCTTGCACAATGGGCTCTGGTGGATGAAGTCCGAAATGGCAAATGGAAGACCCTGGATTTCGCAAAAGTGGCGAGAGAAGATTTCGAATTAAACGGAATTGAATTTGTAAACACACTTTTTGAAGTACCCACTGTCAGCTACCTGAATCAACTGAAAAAGAATGCAGAAGATCATGGGGTAGAAATGGTCCTGATCATGGTGGATGCCGAAGGCGACGGTGCGGAAGCTACCCCTCAGCTGAGAAAACAATTTGTCACAAACCATAAGAAGTGGATAGACATCGCCCATTACCTCGGCTGTCACACCATCAGGACAAACTGCCGCGGAAATGAGGCTAAGAGCAATGAAGAAGCTATGAAATGGGCTGTAGAGTCTTACAACATGTTGCTGGAGTATGCTCAGCAGGCTAAAATCAAGGTGGTAATTGAAAATCATGGTGGAGTAAGCAACGATCCGGACTGGATGGTCCAGCTGATGAAGGAAGTCAATAATCTTTATTTCGGCACTTACCCGGATTGGCGCAGTCCTACGCCGGATTTTGACAATGTCGAGTATCTGGAGAAGACCCTGCCGTATGCTTACGGGCAATCATACCGCAATCAACCAACAGAGGAATTATCTACCAAAATGATTAAAATGAGTCAGGATGCCGGGTATCGTGGTTGGTATGGCATTGAGTCCAGTGGGCGAGAGGCCATCAAAGAAGGGATACGGATCCTGAAGAAGAATCTTTAAGATACCTGAAACAAAGAAGCCACTTCAGACGAGTGGCTTCTTTGTTGATTTCACATTAACATCCTGGGGTTCTCATGGATCCTGTTTTTGAATATTATCAAACTTCAGATTCTTTTCATCCGCCAGAATGACGCTCTTTAATTGTATTCAAGAATGACTTAATTTTTTACTACAGGAGGTATAGGAGCGGGAACAACGTTCTTCACCGGCCTGGTTGATTTCAAATAGGCATAGACAGCCTGAATATCAGCCTCTTCCATCTCTTTATAGTTCGGCCAGGGCATGGGTGGCAGGAGCATTCGGGCAGCGGCCAGACCTTTGAATTTTCCTTCCGTAATTGCTTTCTTGAATTGTTCGTAAGACCAACTTCCAATACCTGTTTCATCCGAACTGATATTTGCGGCGAAAGATACACCCCACGGACCCACAGCGACCGTGTTGTGCATACCGAACAATACCCAGTCCTGAAGCGCAGACTCCGGTATATTACCCACAGGTATATTTTCCGGGTGACCAGAGAGCAATCTCGACTCATCGGGAACCGGCCCAAATTCTGTGAATACTTTCGGAGAATGACAATCATTACATCCCATGATATTCACGAGGTATTTGCCTCGTTTAATTACTTCTTTCCGGGAAGGTGCTTCATGCATTTGATTTTGACTGACTTCATTTTTACAGCCGACCAGGACTATCCATAGGCAGGCTATTAGATATTTTGTTTTCATTGTTATTGATTAAAATATTGCTTTAAGAACTTTTGAAGGCATTGAATTTTAAACCCACCAGGGCATTCATCTTTTGATCCAGGTAAGGATTGCCTTCCAGCCATCCTGCTGATTTCCATCCTGTTTGGATGTATACCAACCATTTACTACTCATTGGATAACTCAAGGTCACTTGCGCGGATCCACCAGCTCTGGAGCCTGTTGAGAAATAGTGCGTTGGTTGGTCCCACAGATTCAGGAACAGGTCAGTCTTCAAACCGGAGACAAATCGGAATTCCTGCTGATATAGACCCAGTTCAATTCCTATGCGATGCAGTGAGTGATTATTAAAATTTTGTATTCCTACGAAAAAACTGTTGTTGGCCGTCCTTATTGGAAGGTTAAATGAAAGCGTGTTTCCAAAATATGTGGGCTGATATTGTGCGAATGGCAGAACTTCAACCTCGTTCCCAAGACGGATCTCTTTGACCAGAAAGATTGCCGGATTTAGAAAATTTAACAATGCCAGATTTCGCTGCCGGATCAGGAATTCTTGTCCATCTTCAGTAAGGTCACTGAAGCCGATCCTCCTGTTTACACCATCACCCCCAGGAAACAGATCTCTGGATAAATATGAGCTGTCCGGTGAAAACATATCGTAAACCCAGGCGGTCAAATCAGCCCCGGCGAAATCTCTTTCACTGGGATTTTTTGACTCAAACTCAGGAGCAATGTTTTTTACTTTATTAGAAGCCTCGCTGGTGGAAAAGTGAAAGTAGTTCCAGGCATAATAAGCATTGTAAAGATAAAGTGGTGGTGCAAAGCCATTTTGATTGCTGACAAAGGCATCGACCTGGTGACTTTGTGTCAGCTGGGTTTCATATTGCATGCCTGCCACATAGCTATATAATAAGCCATTAAGATTTTCACTCTTGAGGTTTGCAAGTTCAGTATCTGATGGTCCGTATACAGTCCCATCCCATCTGTGAAAGATCCAGTTACCGTTTTTACTGGAAATATTATAAACCCCCAGCACTGATCGATGATACTCCTCATGAGCCCAAATGCCTAGAGGGATGGGGAGTTCACTGGCATACTTACTAAAAGCCAATCCAACAACATAATTGAAGCCATCACGTTTCCACTTTTTCTCTCCATCCCTGATCGCAAGTTTTCCAAGTTTATCAATTCCATGGAAACTTAAGTTATAAAGATCCTGACTCCATTGGAGTGACTGATACATCGAAGGATATAAATGGGGCGATTCCAGGTTTTGCGGAATATCCAGCACGGGCAAGTTATAGCTATACTGGGCCATGCCACTCCAGGTGACAAACCAGTGTAAAATGAAGAATGAGATAATTCGAACCATGACTTTTTTTGCTCAAAATTCTCCATACTCCAGGTCCGCTTCGTCTTGATTGATCAATTCGGACTTAATTCCATCGCTTCCAATTGATTTTTGTAGAAGTGCGATGGAGCCATCCCATAATATTTTTTAAACACCGCATTGAAAGTAGCCTTTGAATTGAACCCGGAATTAAAGGCCATACCCAGAAGGGTAAAGCGATGATGGTCAGGCTGCTTAATTTGCTTTACGAAGTCATTCAACCTCAGCTCATTGACATAATCATAAAAGCTCTTGCCAAATACCAGATTGATGGTTTCTGAAACATATTGCTTGTTGGAACCCAGTTTTGAAACAAGTTCATAGAGTGTAAGTCCGGGCCTTTTGTAGAGTTCCTCATCCTCCATCACCCGACGGATCTCCCGTGCAAGCTGCTCGTGATGTGGCTGGATGGTGCGCTCAGTGTTTGTTGATCTATCAGGAACGAGAGGCTGGTCGCTTTGAAAGATGATCGGCTGCCTGATCAGTCTGTAAGCAGACCAGTAAATAAGCAATACCACCAGGATAAAATGATTTGGATAAATTTTTTCAAGTATGGGCAATTCAAGCTTCCTTCCGTAGAATGCTGCCAGACCAAAAACTATAATTGTAAGTGCGATAATTAAATAATGGAATAACCATGCTAGTCTTGCCTCTTCGGTTGAGGCATATTCTCTGATCAGCTTTCTGAACGAGAGGAAGAACCACAAGGAGAGGCTAAAGAAAACGACATGGATCCAGGCAACCAATTCATTGTGCCAGCCGAAGTCGTCACTTACCGAAGCCATAAAATCTTGAATGTACTGCTGTTTTTCGAAAGCCGACAGCGTGTAAAAGTCTGCTTCAGCATAAACCAGTACTCCAACAGGAAGGAAAAAGAGCAGTTCTTTCCATGAAAAGCTAAGCTGGTGCCTGGTTATTCTTCGAATAAAGATCAGGTTTAACGGGCCATACAAACCAGGCAGGACCCAACTGATATGCAGCAAGTGTGGGTATTCCATGAAGAACTCCCTGTTATCATTGGCTACAAGAAAGAGGTGAGTTGCTAAAACAAGCAGTAGAAAGCCAAAGGTCTTGGTCCCTTTGATGCCCTTGTGGTAGAAAAAATAAAGTGCGATAAGCAATGCTTGCAAGCCCCCGGCTAGCAAAAGCACTTTAAAGATCCCCATTGATTGATGTGATTAGTACAAAATTAATCGAGTAGAAGATCTTTATTAGCCTCAGCCCAAAGGAAATATTTCCTGCTCTATGTAACATATGTAACCAAAGGAATCATCATTGCTATTCACTTTTGCAGACACATTATTAAAACAAAACAAGAATTATATATGGAAGGAACTATCATAGATGTTCGGACCCCGCAGGAATTTATGGGTGGGAATGTAGAAGGTTCAATCAATATTCCTCTGAATGAGATCACAAGAAGAGTGGAAGATATCAAGGGCATGCAGCAGCCTATTTTGCTTTGCTGTGCCTCGGGTAACAGAAGCGGTATGGCAACTCATATCCTTTCACAAGAAGGGATCAATTGTGAGAATGGCGGCTCATGGCTCGAAGTAAATTATTTATATTCTCAAAGCAGATAACGATGATCGATTATATAAAAAACCTGTTTAAGTCCGTAGACTACACGCAGTTGATCAAAGAGGGAGCTGTCATTGTAGATGTAAGGACAAAAGGAGAATATGCGCAGGGAAGTGTTAAAGGTTCTTTGAACATCCCTCTCAATAATCTTTCAAATAGTCTGTCAAGATTGAATAAGAACAGAGTAATTATTACCTGCTGCGCTTCAGGTATGCGAAGTGCATCTGCCAAACGGATACTCAAATCCAAAGGATATGAGCAGGTCTATAATGGCGGGAGTTGGTACAGCCTGCAGAATAAGGTATAAGAATCTTATTCTCTAAATACTGAATGGTGATTTTAAGTTATGCTTGAAATCACCATTTTTGTTTGATGAAAAATTACGTTGCCCCATCAAATACCCGCATTGGTCATGTACACCTCAAGGTCTCAAGTATTGAAAAGGCCCTCGGTTTTTACAGAGATCTGCTTGGTTTTGAAGTAAAAGCTACCTATGGCGATCAGGCTGCCTTTATCGCTGCCGGGGATTACCATCACCACATCGGGCTGAATACCTGGAACAGTAAAGATGCACCTCCTGCATCCAGGTATGGCGTCGGGTTATTTCACACAGCTATTAATTATCCTACCAGAAAAGATCTGGCCATCATTTTTGATCGTTTACGAAAAGCAAAATATCCATTCACGGGAGCGTCCGATCATGGCGTGTCAGAAGCCCTCTATCTGGATGACCCGGATGGAAATGGCGTGGAACTCTATTGGGACAGACCCATGGAGGAATGGCCTCGCGGAAAAGATGGCGCTATCGATATGTATACCAGACCCCTTGACCTGGAGGACCTTTTGAGTGAACTAAAATGATATCAAAAATGAAACAGTTCTTGTTCGGAATAGCAATTTTTTTTCTATTCATTCCATTTGGCCTGCTAAGTCAGCAAAAGGAACCCGTTAAAATTGGGATAGCAGGCCTGACTCATGGGCATGTAAACGGTTTGTTACGCGTCATGGACAATGAGGCCTTCGAAATTGTAGGTATTGCAGAGTCAAACAGGGAATTGGCAATTAAGCTTTCCGACAGGTTCAAATTCTCCATGGACCTGGTCTATCCGACTCTCGAAGAAATGATTCTTGCTAAAAAGCCTGAGGCTGTCGCAGCATTTAACTCAACCTATGAGCACAAGGAAGTGGTGGAAGTTTGTGCACCCAGGGGAATTGACGTGATGGTAGAAAAGCCACTTGCAGTGAATATGTACCATGCAAGGAGGATGAAGCAACTAGTGGATAGATATCAAATTCAATTGATCACCAATTATGAAACAACCTGGTATCCGACCAATCATAAAGCCTTTGATATGGTAGAAGAAGGCAAGATCGGAGATATCAGGAAAGTCGTGATCCATGATGGTCATGCCGGACCGAAGGAAATTGGTGTAGGTCCCGAGTTTCTTGAATGGCTTGTTGACCCGGAATTGAATGGCGGCGGGGCCATTACAGACTTTGGTTGTTATGGAGCCAACCTGGTCACCTGGTTGATGCATGGAGAGAAACCTGAGGCAGTGATGGCTATGACACATACCAACAAGCCGCATATTTACAAAGAGGTAGATGATGAAGCAACGATCATTTTGCAATATCCAAAAGCTCAGGCTGTAATCCAGGCGTCATGGAACTGGCCTTTTTCAAGAAAGGACATGGAAATATACGGGCAATCAGGTTGGGTCTTTGCCGATAATCATCGGGAATTAAGATATCGGCTGAGTGCGCAGGCGCCTCAGGAATTGTTAACGCTTGAACCCAGGCCCTACCCATATGACAATCCATATACTTATTTTGCGGCTGTTGTGAGGGGGGAAGTAGAAGTGAAGGCAGATGATCTTTCTTCCCTTGAGAATAATATGGTGGTCGTTGAGATCCTTGATGCGGCCAGAAAAAGTGCCAGGGAACAAAAAACTGTTTTTATCCGGGAGTGAGTAGTTATTTTATTCTAATTCCTGACACAATCTTTTTAAATTTGCATTTTAATAACCTACCCAGGTGGCGGAACCTGCCTGCCGGCAGGCAGGTTGGTAGACGCGCAAGGGCTATATTTGTTTAGTGTTCTATGTTTACGCTATTTCAAGTACGAATAGGAGCTACATTTATGTAGGTATAACTAATGATTTGGAAAGGCGAATTAATGAGCATAATTCCGGAGATAATAAGACAACAAAGCCATACCGGCCTTTTGACCTGATTTATTCAGAAACCTTTTCAGATAGAATGAGTGCCAGATCTAAAGAGAAATATTTAAAATCTGGTGTTGGAAAGGAATTTTTAAAGAAATTTGTATTGAAAAATTAAATATTCACCTACCCAGGTGGCGGAATTGGTAGACGCGCAAGGTTGAGGGCCTTGTGGCCGTTTTAGGCCGTGCAAGTTCGATTCTTGTTCTGGGTACTCAGAAGTCCGGCTAACCCCGGACTTTTTTAATGACCTTTGATTATGAAAGTAGACGTAAAACTATTTAAAGAGATCTGTGAGGCTCCCGGAGCCCCTGGTTTTGAAGAAAAGATCCGAAAGATCATCATCCGGGAGGTGAAACCACATGTTGATGAGCTCTCTATAGATAATATGGGTAGTGTTATCGCTATCAAAAAAGGCAGGAGTGATGAAAAGAAAGTCATGGCAGCTGCACATATGGATGAGATTGGCTTCATAGTATCGCACATCGATAGTAATGGTTTCATCCGATTCCAGACACTTGGTGGCTTTGATCCCAAAACACTGACATCACAGCGAGTGATCATCCATGGTAAAAAGGATGTGATTGGTGTAATGGGCAGCAAACCCATCCATATGATGAAAGCTGATGAGCGAAACAAAGCCAGCAAGATTGAAGACTATTACATCGATTGCGGGATGCCCAAAAAGGAGGTGGAAAAGCTCATCAGTATCGGAGATCCGGTGACCCGACAGCGGGAGCTCATTGAGATGGGAGACTGCATCAACTGTAAGTCGATCGACAACAGGGTATCTGTCTATATCCTGGTTGAGACCCTGAAGCGGCTGGATTCCATTCCGTATGATTTCTATGGGGTCTTCACCGTGCAGGAAGAAGTGGGCCTGAGGGGAGCCAATGTCGCTTCACACAATATCAATCCTGACTTCGGGATCGCGCTCGATACCACCATCGCCTTTGACCTGCCGGGTGCTCAGGAGCATGAGAGGGTCACGGAACTTGGAAAAGGTACCGCCATTAAGATCATGGACGCCTCCACCATTTGTGATTCCAGAATGGTGAAATATTTGAAAAATACCGCAGATAAGCACAAAATCCCCTGGCAACCGGAAATCCTTGCCGCCGGTGGTACTGATACCGCTGGTCTTCAAAGAATGGGGAAGCAGGGTTCTATTGCTGGAGCCATTTCAATCCCAACCAGGCATCTTCACCAGGTAATTGAGATGGCTCACAAGGAAGATATCCTTCATTCCATTGAATTATTGATCCATGCACTGAAGGAAATAGATACAGCGGATTGGAAGTATTGAATATAGATGAAATAAAAAAAGCAGGTCTGTAAAAAAACCTGCTTTTCATATTTGTCTATAAGACTTAATGTCCTTCTTCCTCTGTAGTTGTTAATGTATGAGGCTTGTGATGATAACTGTGGGTGATCTTCTCGGTTTGAGATAATAACAATGCAGAGAAAATGAATACCATGTGAATGATGATTTCAATGATGATACCCTCTGTACCGGCTTTCATTTCTGCCTCTCTGTAGTCAACAAATGTCTTTAGGAGCTGAACCCCGGAGATCGAAGCCAGTGAAGTAGCCAGCTTGATCTTTAGCTGACCGGCATCGAGGTCTTCCAGCCATAAGGGCTTATCTTCATGCATATCCACATCAATGCGACTCGTGAAAATTGAATATCCTCCTATTGTCACCATTACTACAAGGTTCATTACCATGGAGATGTCAACAAGGCTCAGGATCTTGAGCATCATTTCTGTCTCTGCAAGCATGGTAAGTTCCATGCTGATGTGAAAAAGCTCATTAAAGAATGTGTATAGATAAAGAAATGAAGCGACGATTAAGCCGGTATAGAGCGGGGCCTGTACCCATCTGCTCCAAAACATAAATCCTTCAAATAGACCTTCAAGTTTCTTTACGCCTGATTGTTCTTCGTTAGCCATATTTTAAGTCAGATTGAAATTTTGCCTGTAAGATAAGATTTTATTGATATCTGGCTTAAAAAAATATTAAAAAAGAGCAAATCCTCAATTTCCCTGTTTTTCGTAGTTTACTCTATCTGATTAAAAGGTCCCAGGAGATGGGAAATTCAGCTTCATCGGGACTCATTGGGTGGGGAAAATCAGCATTCCTGGGATGCTTTTGCCAAATAAAGCCGATGATTGTTTGAAGAAAATGGACATAATCCAAATTACGTATCAGTATATAATTTTTAAGCCAAATTTAATTTTTAGCAAAGCAGTTTATTAAAATATTTTGATAGGAAATATGAATATTTTAAAAAACCATGTGAAATACCGCCTGAGTTGAGAACCTTACATAAAAGCACCTAAAAAATATTGAAATCATATTAAATAGGGATTTTACATGAAAATAACATAAAAAATATTTGATATAGTTGAATATGAAACAATGATTATCTTATTTTGCTATGAAATTCATAATCAAAACAAAAAGGACAAATGAAACTTCACATCAAATTTTTGGCAGTGCTACTAACAGTTTTTAGTGCTACCACAATTATCGCGAAGACAGATTCAACAAGTGCTGCTTTTGTAAAAGTAGTAGCGGAGCAAACAGACAAGGTCTACCGGGTGGTATACAATTCTCCTTTAAAAGAGGATGTGACCATTGAAATATACAATAATGATAAGGAAGTCGTGCATACCGAGAAGGTTTCCGGCACCACCGGTTTTATCAAGAGGTTCAATCTTCAGTATCTTTCTTTGGGTGCGTACGAGATCGTTGTAAAAACCCCTGATTATCAGTTTGCAGAGGATATTGATCTTGGAGGCCTTAAGAAGTACAATGTAAAATTGAAAAGTACCGGCAAAAATGTATCCCTGATGGGTAGCCATCCTGATGGAAAGGACTTCCACGTATACATTTATGATCAGTATAACGAGCTGCTTTATTCTGAGGATATCAAAGATGCAAAGCAGGTCAATAAAACCTACAACTTCGAAAAAATACCTGTCAACAGCGTATCAGTGATGATCTTCTCTGAAGAAACACTGATCAGCAAAAAGGTATTTGATCTATAAGCATCCATGTTGTTTTTAGTACATAAATAAAGGAAAGGCGGGCTTCGGTCCGCTTTTTTTGTGGCCTGATTTTTGTAAATGGTGTTAAGTTATTGATCATGGTCTATTGACCAACCAACTGTCCCAATGCTCCGTTCATCTAAATTGTTTTTTACCTGGCCAATGAGATTATCATTGTTGATATATTTGAGGTTTGAATGAGGTATAGTCTGTTCCATATCGTCCTTTCATTGTTCCTTACCCTTGCGGTGACGGACTATGTATGGTACGATCTGATCGATCAGGACCAGGTCTCTATTGAACTGGAGATCGAATCATCGGAGGAGATCGATGAAAATAAGCTTTCTGAGACCAAACATGACCGTTCGGACGATCTTCAATTCCACTCTCCTTCACATTTCTCAACAACAAGCATTTTTTCTGGCGTTTTCAAAGTTGGTGATTCTTTTCGTCCACTTACCCCGGATAATGATCCAAAGCTATACATAGCCTTCTGCCAGCTAAAGCTGCACTGCTAATATCTTCATTTTTATAATCCCGCCTTCTTTTCAGACCGGTTATGGTCTGTATGGATGTTTCGTCGCTTTTTTAGAAAAAATGCGCATACGGGTATCAATCATCAAAATACAATTATGATCAAATAAAAAAATGAAGATTAAAAATATTGGTTATATCATCGTTATAAGTACGCTGATAGTACAGTTCGGTTGTAGTTCTCATGCAGAGAATCATGTGACAGAAAGCAGGTTTTTGGTTACCAGTCCTCTAAGGGGAGATACCCTGACTACCCGCAATTATGTTTGTCAGATTCATTCCGTTCAGCATATTGAGCTACGTGCTCTCGAGAAAGGATATCTGGAAAAGATATTTGTGGATGAAGGGCAATTTGTAAAAAAGGGGCAATTGATGTTTCAGATCATGCCCAGGTTATACCAGGCTGAATTAAAAAAGTCTGAGGCGGAAGCTCATTTTGCCGAGATAGAATATCAGAATACAAAAAGGCTGGCTGAAAGCAATGTGGTCGCTCCCAATGAGCTGGCACTGGCTCAGGCCAAATTTGATAAAGCAAAAGCTGAGCTGGCACTGGCTCAGGTCCACCTGGATTTTACCCAGGTAAGAGCTCCATTCGATGGGATCATGGATCATTTTCATGTCCGACAGGGAAGCCTTGTGGAAGAAGGTGAGTTGTTGACGACACTATCCGACAACCATGAGATGTGGGTTTATTTCAATGTTCCTGAGGCTGAGTACCTGGACTATCAATCGAAAGTGAAAAAAGACAGCGTCATTCACGTGAAGCTGTTGATGGCAAACAACAAAGTATTCGAGTATCCCGGAAAAGTTACTGCCATAGAAGCTGACTTCAACAATGAGACTGGCAATATCGCTTTTCGCGCCACTTTTCCAAATCCTAAGGGATTGCTCAGGCACGGAGAGACAGGAAATATATTAATTGATACACCGCTAAAGAACGCGCTGCTGATACCACAAAAGGCGACATTTGAGATCCTCGACAGGAAGTACGTTTTTGTGGTGGATGATGACAAGGTCATTCATTCAAGACCTGTATCCATTGGCGCAGAACTTCCACATCTCTATGAAGTGAAAAACGGTCTGAAGGAGTCTGATATCATTCTTCTTGAGGGACTCAGAAAAGTGAAAGATGGGGAAAAGATTGCTTTGGATTTCATAGAAGCGGAAGCAGCCATTTCCACGCTGGAACTGCACGCAGAGTAATTTCATTCAATAAAATTTAGCGGAAAATGTTCTTTAGTAGAATAATACACAGACCAGTATTGGCCATTGTGATTTCTATGGTGCTTTTGTTTACCGGTGGACTGGCCATTAAAACTTTGCCAATCTCTCAGTTTCCGGAAATCGCACCTACGACAGTGAATATATTTATAGCTTACCCTGGCTCCAATGCTGAGGTGCTGGTCAACTCCACGCTGATCCCTCTTGAGCAGGCGATCAATGGTGTACAGGATATGCGATACATTTCATCTGATGCAACAAGTGCCGGCGAAGCGACCGTCAGGGTGATTTTCGAGCCGGGTACTGACCCCAACCTGGCGGTGGTGAGGGTGAAGACCCGGGTTGACCAGGTGATGCCATTGCTGCCACCACTGGTTCAGCGTGAAGGGGTGATCATTACTCCGATACAGCCAAGCATGCTGATGTATGTGAATCTCTACAGCACAGACAAAGATGCTGACGAGAAGTTTTTATACAACTACGCCAATGTTTACATGCTCCAGGAGATCCAGAGGATCAAAGGGATAGCAAGAGCACAGATACTGGGTAGTCGCCAGTATGCCATGAGGGTTTGGCTCAAGCCGGACCGGATGCGCGCTTACAAGATCTCGGCCGAGGAGGTGATGGAATCCATGATGGAGCAGAGTATCCTGGCCAGACCGGGAAGACTGGGACAGGCTTCGGGTAAGCAAGCCCAATCTCTGGAATATGTACTGGCCTATCAGGACAGGTACAATCAACCCGAACAGTATGAGCAGATCATCATAAGGGCCAATGAGGAAGGGGAGATTATCTACCTGAGAGATATTGCTGAGGTAGAACTTGGCAGTGAGTTTTTTGATATTTACTCCAACCTGGACGGTTATCCCGCCGCTTCGATTGTGTTGAAGCAAAATGTAGGCACTAATGCTTCCGAGGTAATCGCAGAGGTCAAAGAAAAACTGAAAGAGATGGAGGAATATTTTCCTCCTGGCATGGATTACAAGATTAGCTACGATGTCTCGGGCTTTTTGGATGCCTCCATCGAACAGGTGACCCATACTTTACGTGATGCGTTCATCCTGGTCGCCCTGGTGGTTTTCATCTTTCTGGGGGACTGGCGTTCTACACTCATCCCAATTTTGGCTGTTCCGGTTTCCCTGATAGGCGCATTCTTCGTACTGCAGCTCTTCGGCCTTTCCATCAACCTGATCACACTTTTTGCATTGGTGTTAGCCATTGGTATTGTGGTAGATGATGCCATTGTGGTCGTAGAAGCCGTGCATGCTAAAATGGAGGAATCCAACCTGTCTCCATACAACGCTGTGAAAGCGGTGATGGGTGAGATCAGCGGTGCCATCATCGCCATCACATTGGTTATGACATCTGTATTCCTGCCCATTACATTTATGCCTGGCCCTGTAGGCACTTTCTACAGGCAATTTGGAATTACCATGTCCAGCGCTATTATACTGTCAGCGGTGGTAGCCCTTACACTTACGCCCGTTTTATGTGCCATGCTTTTAAAAAACAATCATGGGAAGCCGAAAAAGAAGACTGTCCTAAACCGGTTGCTGAACGGATTTAACAAAGGTTTTGAGAAGGTTACCGGAAAGTATGTCGGTTTATTGAGACTAATAGTAAACCGGCGGATGGTGACTTTTGGGGTATTGATCGCATTTGGCATCGGGATCCTTTATGAAAATAATGTGCTTCCTTCCGGATTCATCCCTAATGAGGATCAGGGGACTATCTATGCGATCATCCAGACACCTCCTGGAGCTACGCTGGAGCGGACCAATCAGGTGGCGCTTGAGCTTCAGAAGATTTGTGAGGAAATCGAAGGGGTAGAATCAGTTTCCGCTTTGGCGGGGTATGAGATTATGACCGAAGGTAGAGGTTCCAACGCCGGGACCTGTTTGATCAACCTCAAGAACTGGTCAGAAAGAAGTCAGTCGGTCCATGAGATCATGGAAGAGTTGGAGGAAAAGACCCATGAGTTGGGTGCTGTTGTCGAATTCTTTGAACCTCCAGCGGTGCCAGGATTTGGCACATCGGGTGGTTTTTCGCTCAGGCTTCTGGACAAAACCAACTCTACGGATTATCACGGATTTGAAAAGATCAATGATCAGTTTATGGATGCCCTGCGGCAGCGCGAGGAGCTCACCGGGTTATTCACCTTTTTTGCTTCTAATTATCCGCAGTATGAGCTGATCATTGATAATAAGATAGCCATGCAAAAGGGCGTATCCATTGATGCTGCCATGGAAAACCTCAACATCATGATAGGAAGCACCTATGAGCAGGGTTTTATCCGTTTTGGTCGGTTTTTCAAAGTATATGTGCAGTCCGGGCCAGAATACAGGAGATATCCATCAGACCTCAGCGACCTTTTTGTGAAAAACGAGGAAGGTGAAATGGTTCCATATTCCTCCTTCATGAAGCTTGAGAAGAGGCAGGGTCCGAATGAGCTGACCCGCTATAATCTGTATAATTCCGCGGCGATCCGGGGACTTCCGGCCAAAGGATATACCACAGGTGACGCGGTAAACGCGATCAGAGAAGTAGCTGAAAATACCCTGCCGAGAGGGTATGACATTGCCTGGGAAGATCTTTCGTATGATCAGGCAAACCGGGGGAACGAAGCACTTTACATCTTTATTATTGTGATCATCTTCGTGTATCTGGTGCTGGCTGGTCAGTATGAGAGTTTCATTCTGCCCCTTGCAGTCATCTTATCTCTGCCGGTTGGGATCTTTGGTTCGTTCCTGCTGCTCAAGATGATGGGCCTGGCCAATGATGTTTATGCCCAGGTGGGATTGATCATGCTGGTAGGATTATTAGGTAAGAATGCAGTGCTTATCGTTGAATTTGCAGTGCAGAAGCACCGTCAGGGAGCGACTGTGCTGGAAGCTGCCATTGAGGGGGCCAGGGTAAGGTTTCGTCCCATTTTGATGACGTCTTTCGCTTTCATTGCCGGGCTGATCCCTTTGGTGCTTTCACATGGAGCAGGCGCTGTAGGGAACAGAACCATTGGTGGATCCGCATTGGGAGGTATGCTTTTGGGAACCATCCTGGGGGTGATCATCATTCCAGGCCTCTACTACTTCTTTGGTAAACTTATTGAAGGGAAAAATATGATCAGTGATGAGTCTGATGAACCTCTGTCTGAAGAGTATATCCATACTATGGAAGATCGAGACAGACTGCTGCGGCAAGAGCATGCCATAGGTTCAAATCATGAGAAAGGAGGTGTGTCATGAGCAGGATTGCTAAAGGTTTAGGGTTGATGGCAGTGACCATCATATTTTATGGATGTGTTCCTGAGCTTGTTCCAAGAAAAGCAGATGCCGAGATGCCTGCCAGATATCTAGGGAAATCCGACAGTACCAACTCGGCCATTGTGCTTTGGAGGGATTATTTTCATGATCCGCATCTTCAGGCACTGATAGATACGGCGTTGAAGAACAATCAGGAGTTGAATATTTTTTCTCAGGAAATCGAGATCTCTAGAAATGAGGTCATGGCCAGAAAGGGAGAATATCTTCCCTTTGTAGGTCTGGGAGCGGCTGCCGGTGTGGAGAAAGCTGGTCGCTATACCCGGAATGGAGCTGTGGAAGAAAACCTGAAGATCCGCGAAGGTGAGGAATTTCCGGATCCTTTGCCGGATTTTATGGTAGGTGCTTATGCATCCTGGGAATTGGACATCTGGCGCAAGTTGAGAAATGCGAAAAAAGCAGCTTTGTCCAGGTATGTGGCCTCAGAAGAAGGGAGGAGGTTTATGATCACCAATCTCATTGGTGAGATCGCCAGCTCTTACTACGAGTTGCTGGCGCTGGACAACCAACTGGTGATTGTAAGGCAAAATATCCAGATCCAGTCTGATGCCCTGAATGTGGTAAGACTTCAGAAAGAGTCAGCCAGAGTGACTGAACTTGCCGTAAGGAGGTTTGAGGCACAGGTGCTGGACACCAGAAGTCTCCAGTTTGATATTCAGCAGCTGATCGTTGAAACGGAAAACAGGATCAACTTTTTGACCGGCCGTTTTCCGGGTGAGCCAGTACCGCGGGATCCTGAAGCATTTAACCGGTTCCTTCCTGATTCCATCAGTGCAGGAGTGCCAGCACAGCTGCTGGAGAACAGGCCTGATATCAGGCAGGCGGAGCTGGAATTGCTTGCTGCTGATCTTGATATCAGATCAGCGAAAGCCAATTTCTACCCTTCCATTGGCATCAGGGCAGGCATGGGGTACCAGGCTTTCAATCCTCAGTTCCTTCTGTCAACTCCGGAATCTCTGATCTATTCCATGGCTGGCGAGCTGGCAGCTCCACTGGTCAACAGAATGGCCATCAGAGCGACCTACAACACCGCCAATGCAAAACAAATACAGGCGGTCTATGATTACGAGCAGACCATTTTGAGGGCCTACATTGAGGTGGTGAATGAGTTGTCGCGAATAGAAAATCTCAGGGGGAGTTATGATCTGAGACAGCAACAGGTGGCGGCACTTACCGAATCTGTGGATATCTCCAATAACCTGTTCAGATCGGCCAGAGCGGATTATATGGAGGTATTACTTACCCAGCGGGATGCTCTTGAATCCCGGTTTGACCTGATCGATACAAAGCTGGCGCAAATGCAAGCATGGGTGAGTCTGTACAGAGCAATGGGAGGAGGCTGGCGATGATCTAAGGATCTTTTTTTGTGTTTTTGGTTACTTTTTTGAAGGTCGGGGTCACTGATCCCGGCCTTTTTTTGTATTAGATGTCTGCCGAATCAAATGCTATTTCAAGCAGGCATCAGACCAAATAACCTGCTAGCTTTACAGCATGATCCCAGTGGGCAGAATTTGTGAATTAACAATACATAGAAAAACGACCGAAGGTCTTTATCTGCGGGATGCTTTTGATGAAGAAGTCCTTTTAGACAGGTATCCTGAGACCACCAAGCCCGGAGAAAGACTCAGGGTATTCATCCTTCCGGATCCAAAGGGCGAAAAGGTGGCCGTATATCCTGTGCCCGCGGCCCAGGTCAACGAGTTTGCATATCTGAAAGTAGTTTCTGAAACCGCCGGAGGGGTGTACCTTGACTGGGGCATAGAAAACAGGCTTTTTGCCCCTAAAGGGATCCAATCCTATCCGATGCGGGAAGGTTCTTTTTATTTTGTCAGGGTGTTTATTGATCATCAGACGGAGCGCATTGTAGCCAGCAACAACATCGAAAGGTTTCTGGACCAGCGAAAGCCAAGACTGGAAACAGGGCAGGAGGTAGAGCTGGTGATTTGGGAAAAGACAAAGCTCGGATACAGGGTATTCATCAATCACCGGTATGAAGGAATGGTGTTTCACAGTGATATCTTTCAGCCTGTGAAACCAGGTCAGAAAGTCAGGGGTTATGTGAAAAAAGTGAGGGATGATGAAAAGATAGATCTGACCTTGCAGCCATTAGGATATTCGAATTTCAATGACCGGAATACCGGCAGGATCCTGCAGGCCCTCAAGGATCATGGCGGGGAGCTTCCGTTGACGGACAACAGTTCGCCCGAGATGATCAATGAGCAGTTCCAAATGAGCAAAAAAGCCTTCAAGAAGGCAGTAGGTGCTTTGTACAAGGCCAGGAAGATAGAGTTGCTGGAGAATTCGATCAGGCTGGTGGAGTAAATGCCATCAGAACATAAACGACGCATGCGAGAAAGTCAAGATTGATGCCCTCGGGGTACATCATCATAGCCTTGATGATTTGGGTTCCTTCATTACCTCTTCTTTGAAATCCTGGAATATCGAAAAAATAAGCGCGACCGTTGTCTGATCGTTTGATTTCATTATTTTTATTTGAGCTGTATGCTATTAGTAACAATCAACTTATTAATCCTAGTACCGAATGAACACTGATCTGTATCCAAAATCGCCTGAACTAGCCAGTTACGATTTTATTAAGCCCTCTCCTCAATTTACCAGTTCAGCAACAAATGTTGTCTTTTCGATTATCCTATTCTTATTGTTTTATTTAGTACTAATTGCTTTAGCCACAGGTATAATGATTGGTTCAGGTTGGCTGGCAATGACCATTTTGGCATGGCATACAAATATTCTTACTCTCATGGCTGCAGCTGGAATCGTTACGTTGGGGATCATGCTTTTCCTGTTCCTATTTAAGTTTATTTATACCAGTGCAAAAGATGTAAATCCGAATAGGTTTGAGATTAAGGAATCAGTCCATCCCGAGCTTTTCCAGTTTATTAAATCGCTGACCCTCGACACTAAATCCAAACAACCAAAGAGGATCTTTGTCTCACCTGGAGTGAATGCTATGGTTTTCTACAATTCCAGTTTTTGGAGCTTATTTTTTCCAGTTCGGAAAAACCTGGAAATCGGATTAGGGCTAGTGAATTCAGTGACAATAAGTGAATTCAAGGCTGTTCTTGCTCATGAGTTCGGACACTTCTCTCAACGAAGCATGAAAATTGGTAGCTACATATATACGGTGAATAAAGTGATATTTAATCTGGTCTACGAGTATGATGACTGGGATAAAACGCTCGTAAGGTGGGCTGAAGCCGGCGGTATTTTTGGTGCTTTCGCCGGTATAACATTTTGGATTGTGGAAAGGATCAGAAGCCTTCTAAAAGCGGCATACAACCTCATCAATGTGGCATATATGAAGCTTTCCAGAGAAATGGAATATCATGCAGATTTGGTAGCCGTCAGTGTGGGTGGAAATATCCCTTTTACAAGTGCATTAAAAAAGACTGAATTTGCATCTTTTGCATACGATTACACAACAGGTTATCTGGATTCCTTGGCTAATAAGGGAAAAGCAAGTAAGAATATTTATGCAAATCATTCATTTACGCTTTCTTTTTTAGCAAAACTCAACAACCTTCTGGATTCAAACGGTGAAATAAGAATAGATGACCTTGATGATCCATCAATATTAAAAACCAGGGTTGTTATAAAAGATCAATGGGCCTCGCATCCAACCTTGAAAGAAAGAATAGAAAATATTTCAAAGGTTGCAATAGATACGGAGGATAATAATGAATCTGCCTGGAATCTATTTTCACATCACGAAGCCTTACAAGAGCAAGTAACCAAAATGATCTATGAAAATGGCTTCAAAGGAGTAGAGTTTGAGTTAATTGAAAATAATGCTTTTCATGATCATGCATCAAATGAATTAAATAAATACAAAATCTCCGACTCCTATAATGGGTTTTATGAAGATCGATATTTGACTACGTTCGAGCTAAGAGAGCTGATTAGAAAAAAGACAGGCAAAACATTTCAAAATCTTTATTCCAAAGAAATTGTCGAGAAGATCAAGCGTCAAAGTTTGAATAAGATTGATTTAGAAATCCTAAAACAAATAGACTCAAAGCTTATAAAGGTTAAATTTTTCGAATTTGATGGAAAGAAATACAAGGCAAATGAGGCCAAAAAATTAATACCAGGTGTTCAAGCTGAAGTTGAGCAAGGAGAAAAATTCATTGAAGAAATTGATAAGGAATCCTTTACCTACCACCACTCAAAGGCTAAGGAAGCTGATAAGGACGCTAAACTTGTAGATCTTTACCAAACTTACTTTCAATTGGTAGGGGTCCTTAACTCCCTGGATAAGATCAATGCGGATATGCAAAAATTATCAGACAAACTATACAATCAGGTTCGGTTTGCAGAAGATGAAGTAAAGCAATTAGCCGCGGAATTTGCATCTGCTGAAAAGCAATTCAAAGATTTTCTGAAGACTCAGAATTTGAATAATATATTAGAGAATATGGAATCTAAAGACCAGGCTACTGCTTTAAAGGAATTTGTAGAACAGGATAAGTTTTATTCGAGGTTAAATGACTTCCATGAAGAAAATTTTATCAATTTTTTGAATTTGATGTTCGATGTAAACAATTCGTTGGGGATTCAATATGGAAATGCTTTGAAAGAAATGACTGACTTCCAGATAGAATTGGAAAAGAACAAAACAGCCGGCTATTAACCGGCTATTTGTTTCATATTGCAAATTTGTACCCAGGGCCGGAGTCGAACCGGCACGGTATTGCTACCATTGGTGTTTGAGACCAACGCGTCTACCAATTCCGCCACCTGGGCATAAATTACATTTAATAACTATCTCATCCTTCTGAAGAGATCACTTAGATGACCAGATGAAAGAGGAATTGGTCAATTCCGCTTTGTCAACCGAATCCGCTCACAGCGGAGCAGGTGGGCCACCTAGGCATCTAAAATAAAAACCCCCGAATGTAGAGGGCCTTGTCCTCCGTAGCCTGACTACAATAGGCAGGCTGGAGAAGGAGGACAAAGCTAGAACATGCACTCAATTAAAACAATAAGCAATCGTCAAATAGTGAGAATGATTGCATTCACCAATAAGTTGCATCACCAAACACGTTTTTGTATTTTCCGGTTGAACAAACCCCTAATCCAATGAAAATCCAAATATTCTGCCCATACTGGGGAAGTGAGCATCTTCCCATCATTGAGTTCCTGGTGAAAATAAAGGCTGCCGGGTATGACGGAGCGGAGATCGGGATTCCTGATGACAAGGATTTTGGAGAGCAGCTCAGGAAAGGGTTGGAAAAGTACGACCTCAAACTGATCGGTCATCAGCACCTGCCACCGGTGAGCGAAACTCCGGAAAGCTTTGAAAAGCGCATGGTGGAGAACCTTCATCGTCAGGCCAGCTTCCATCCGGTGCATATTGTCAGCCATACAGGGCGCGACTTTTACGATTTCGAAACCAACTGTCGCATCATCGATAAAGCTGAAGCGGTGGCCAAAGAAACGGGGATCCCGGTCTTCCATGAAACGCACAGGGCCCGGTTCAGCTTCAGTACCTTCAGCATCAAACCCTTTTTCGATCATTTCCCAAACATGAAGATCACGGCTGATTTTTCCCATTGGGTGTGTGTCTCCGAGACTTACCTGGACGATCAACCGGACATCATGGAGGAGGCCATCAAAAGATCAGCGCACATTCATGCGCGTATCGGCCACACGGAAGGTCCTCAGGTCACACATCCCGGCGCCCCGGAGTGGGAGGAGGCGCTTTCGAAACACATAGTCTGGTGGGATGCCATCCTCGCACGAAACAAAGCTGCGGGTAAAAAAGAATTCAATATTACCGTGGAATTCGGCGCGATCCCGTATTTACCGACATTGCCCTTTACCAACCAGCCGGTGGTTTCACAATGGGAAGTAAACCTTTGGATGATGGAGTTTTTGAGGGAAAGGTATCAATCTTGAAAAGTATTTATCATACCAGGACAATGCCCATCTCTGAGAATCTAGCTGCTTTAGTTGTTGGCTTTATGTTAGCAGCTTCATGTGGCCCGAATAAGCCGGAGAAAACAGCAATCGTTTACATCAACTCCTACCATCAGGGCCATCCGTCGAGCGACGAGATCATGCAGGGTTTTATGGACAACATGCCCATAGACAGCTTTGAAATCCACGCCTGGTACATGGACACCAAGCGTAATCCAACGGAAGAGTTTATTATAGAAAAGGCCAGTCAGCTGCTAGACTCGATTCAAAAGATCAATCCTGATGTCCTGGTGGTATCCGATGACAATGCGGTTAAATACATCGTTGAGCCCAATCTTCAATCGCTGGAGATGTCCGTCATCTTTTGCGGGGTAAACTGGACGGATCAGGAGTATGAGCTTCCGAAAGATCAAGTGACTGGTATTATTGAGATCCTGCCGGTTTTTGAGGCGCTGCAAACTATCAAATACTTTGATCCATCCATGGATAAGGTGGTGGTGCTTTCGGAAAACACAACAACCTCAAGGAAGGAGGAACAGATCCTGGATACTTTGTTTCAGAGAGCGGGGTTTACTCCTGAATTCAGACTGGTAAATGACTTTGAACGGTGGAAGGAATCCTTTTTGATATTCAGTGAAACCACTGATTTGATCTATATCCCCACCCATGCGGCGATCAGGGGATGGGATGATAAGGAGGCCAAAGCTTTTGTGGAGGAAAACATCAACATCCCGATCATTACCTGTGAGGACTTCATGATGCCTTTTGCGGTGCTGGGAGTGACCAAGATTGCCAAAGAGCATGGTGAATGGGCCGCTGCAACAACCAAAAAGATCCTGGCCGGAATGTCCGTATCTGAGATTCCTGTGACCAGGAATAAACAATCCGTTTTGTGGTTCAACCAAGGTCTTGCAGATCAGATTTCACTTGAAACTGATAAAAAATTTCTGAATCGAGCCAGGGTCATTGATTGATAGAAAGCACATCATTTTCGAATCAATTTCTTATCTTACCATAGCTCATTTCATGCCTGAAACATCATAGGTGGCGGCAGGTACGGGTAATTATCGCAGCATTGAAATGACTTCTGATCAAATGACTAACCCCAATCCAAAATGAAAAGAAGAACATTTGTTAAAGGATCTTCCCTGATTGCGATAAGTGTCAGCGCATTCGGGGCAGTCAGCTGGAACGGTAAAGGCTTTACCGGGAATACGCCCACAACGACAGACATCCTGGGTCCCTTTTACCGGCCCGGATCTCCAATGAGAAGCAATATCATTACCCCTGGCTCAAAGGGAAACCCCATGTTTCTGAAAGGTACCATCTATGGTCATGATGGCACATCCCCATTGAGCAATGCTCTGATCGAGATCTGGCAATGCGATGAGAACCAGCATTATGACAACAGCTCAGATGAATATGCCTTCAGAGGAGCTATCGGGACGGGAGATGATGGTAAATATGCTTTCAGAACCATCATACCTGTACCCTATAAGGTGAGTCCTGAGAGCAATTATTGGCGGCCGGCTCATATTCACATGAGGGTTTCTATACCCGGTCAGCAGGATCTGATCACACAGATATATTTTAAAGGCGACAAGTATCTTGAAAGTGACTCCTCTTCTTCCGCTCCTGATGCCATTAACCGTATCCTGGATATTTCTAAAAATCCTTCTGGAGAAAGTGAGGTGTTATTTGATGTGGTGATGAGCAAGGAGTTTCCTTTGGGACAGGAAGCTTATGAAAAGTTCACAGGACTGTATCAAATGGATAATAGTAAATTAGAATTCGTTAAGAAAGATGACCTGCTTTTCCTGAAAAGGGATGGACAATACACAGAGGCTCTTAAATATGTGGGAAGTAATACTTTTGAAGGAGTGAGGGGATTTCCCAGGGTGAAATTTGATTTGCTGGCTGATGGTGTGACCAAAGTAAATTTCTCTACCCGGAACAATACAATTACCGGTCAAAAGTTTTTAAAGTATAAGGAATAAAAAAGGGCCGAATTTTCGACCCTCTTTATTTTTATACCATTGGTAGTTGATAATCCTCCCTGTAGGTGCGGCCACGCATCCTGTTGGCCTCCTCATCATTATCAAATTCCTCTTTGGCCGGATCCCATTTAAGGGGTCTTCCGAGATCATAACCAATATTGGCCAGGTGACAAACGGAAGCAGAGCGATGCCCGATCTCAGCTGGGCAGATAGGATCTTTACGTGATTTGATACATTCAATAAAATCCTGGTAGTGACTCTCGTTTCTGTAAAGCTCTACTTTATCATCCTCCATCTTGGACCGGATCAGGCCTGTAGGAAGCGATTCAAGGTACTGTCTGCTGACATCAATAACGCCTGTTGATCCTTCAAAACGAACACCCCAGCCTCTGCCAAAATCTTCGTGGAACATTTCAATGCCATTCTGATAGATAAACTTTAGCCCCCTGACTGCGCGAGGATTTTTTGGCGGGATGATAGCTATCGGCCCTGTGTCATCCATTCCCAGGCCCCATTGGGCAATATCGAACATATGAGCTCCCCAGTCTGATATGATTCCACCGCCCAACTCTTCATAATCACGCCAGTCGGGGAAGAAATCACCGTCAAGGGTAGGGGCGAGTCTGTAATTATAACCCAGGATAGGCGCCGGCCCAAGCCACATGTCCCAGTTCAGGCCTTCAGGTATTGGCTCTGTAGGTAGGTCGTATGGTACGGCAGGGTCACCTACATTGACCAGTACTCGCTTGATATCGCCTATATGACCGCTTCTAACCATCTCACAAGCGTCCCGGAAGCTTGGCCAGGAACGTTGCATACTGCCGGTTTGAAGCACTTTATTGTATTTTTTAGTGGCATCTACCACGGCCCTTCCTTCCAAAATGTTGTGTGTCAGGGGCTTTTCACAATAAACGTCTTTTCCTGCTTTGATGGCATCAATGATATTGATGGCATGCCAGTGGTCAGGTGTGGCAATGATTACAGCGTCAATGTCTTTTCGTTTCAAAAGTTTACTATAATCCTCATAGATGTCACAACCCTTGTATTTTACCGTCCCTGCTTCAGCCGCGTAGTAGTCATTTACTTTTTTCTGGAAGACCTTGAGTTTGGCTTCGAACACATCGCTGGCCGCTACCATCCGGACTTCAGGCAGTTTCAGGAAGTTGTTGCCCAATCCCCCGCTTTGTTTGCCTGTGCCAATAAACCCAAGTGTGATCTTGTCACTCGGTGGGATTACTCCTGTTCCGCCCAATACATACCTTGGGACGATGGAGAAGGAGGCCAGAGCGAAGGAAGACTGTTTAATGAAATTCCTTCTTGAGTTTTTGTTTGTTGATTTCTTCATTTTTAATACCATGTTGTGGCAGTTAATTTAGCGATCATTAAGTTTTGAGGCAAATATTTAGAGAAGATAGAATGGACCTTGGGTAGCTAAAATCCTTTTTTGACTATTTTGCATGCCACATCAATTTCTTATTGCAGATGAAAAGTTTAGCAGGTAAATCAGCGATCGTTACAGGAGCCGGAACAGGCATAGGCTTTGAGGTGTGCAGGCAGCTGGTTAAAAATGGATGCCATGTGATACTGAATGATGTGGATAAAAAAATCGCAGAGGAAGCGGCCGGTAAGTTAATGGGCAATCCCGGAAAGTGCGTGCCTTTGGCGGGGGACTCCTCAGATCTTAAGACCATTCAGTCCTTTGTGGATACGGCCGTTAGTAGCTTCGGGAAACTCGATATTGCCATTGCCAATTCCGGGATCACCTCGTTTGGCGATTTTTTCACTTTTGAACCAAACCGGTTTCAGCGACTGCTGGATGTGAATCTGAGAGGCACCTTCTTTCTGGCCCAAAAGGCTGCCAGTTATATGAAGGAGCATGGCGGCGGGAGTATTGTCATGACCTCTTCCGTCACCGGTCATCAGGCGGTGAAGAGTCTCAGCGCTTACGGCATGTCGAAGGCGGCGATAGAAATGCTGGCGAAGGCGCTGGTTTTGGACCTTGCTCCGCATAATATCAACGTGAATTGTGTTGCACCGGGAGCGACGGTGACAGAAAGGACCTTACAGGAAGAAGAAGACTACGAAGGCACCTGGTCAAAGCTCATTCCGACGGGTAAAGCCTGCTATCCGATCGATATTGCCAATGCAATGTTGTTTCTCGCCAGTGATGAAGCCCGTCAGATCACCGGACAAACGATTGTGGTCGATGGTGGCTGGACAGCAACAAGCCCCTTACCACCTGAATAGTATAAAAGATGAAAAAATTACAGATGATTTTTATTGCATTGATTGTATTCAATGCCTGCCAACCTTCAAAAGAAGAAAACATGACAATCAGTAAAAGCGTTTTTGGTTCCCTCGAAAACGGGAAACCGGTTCATGAATACACCTTGACCAACCAGTCAGGTGCATCAGTATCGGTCATCAACTTTGGTTGTATGATCACCTCTATTCAGGTGCCGGACAAGAAAGGAGAGCTGGGAGAGGTGGTCCTCGGCTTTGATGATTTGGCCCAATATCAGAAAAAAGCTTCCATGGGGGCACTCATTGGTCGGTTTGCCAACAGAATTGCCAATGCCTCGTTTGAGCTGGATGGTGTGAAGTATGAGCTGGAAGCAAATAATGGCCCCAACAATCTCCACAGTGGTTCTCAATCCTGGAACAGGGAAGTATGGGAGGTTATTGAAGAAATTAATACGGCTGATACTGTGGGGATCAGGCTAAGGTTTGTCAGTCCTCACATGGATGACGGATTTCCCGGGGAGGTTACCTGTATCGTGACCTACAAGTGGACAAATGATAATGCCCTGATCATTGACTATGAGGCAACGACCACTCAGAAAACGGTGATCAACCTCACCAATCATAGTTATTTCAACCTGGGTGATCTTCAAAAGCCCATCACTGATCATGTGCTCTCAGTCAAGGCTTCCCATTTTCTGCCAGTTGATCAGTTTTCGATACCTACCGGTGAGTTGATGCCGGTGGAAAATACTCCTTTTGATTTTAGAAAACCCAAGCCTGTAGGTAAGGAGATTGATGCGGAGCATCCGCAGCTGGCCATCACCAAAGGATATGACCACTGCTGGGTGATCGATGAATGGAATGGAGAGACTAAGGAGATCGCCACTTTGTATGAGCCGAATTCAGGGAGACAAATGGTGACTTACACCAGTGAACCCGGGGTGCAGGTATATACCTCCAATGGGCTAAGTGGTAACGGACGCGGGCTTGAATTTGTGAACAGAGGAGCAATCTGTCTGGAGACGCAGCATTACCCGGATTCTCCCAATCAGCCGGATTTTCCCACGACAGTCCTCGAGCCTGGCGATCGGTTTACATCACAGACGATCTATCAATTTTCAGTGAGGTAGGTTAAGCCAGCAGTTCTTCGGTAATTTCCCTGACCATCTTGTTCTTTTTGGTCTGTTGTTGCCAGATCAGTAAAAGCATGGTGATCAGAATAATGGAAGAGATCAGGATATTGACCATGATGGTTATTCTCCTTTCTTCTATCTGTTGCACCTTTAATTCATAATTTTCCGTGATCATCTGGATACGGTAGGCATCATCGGCATCGAGGGAAGCTTCCTCTCTTTGATAGTAGTCGAGCATTTGATCATTGAAGTCTCTGGAATATCTTAGTGCAGTCTCATGATCTCCGAGAGATTCATAAGCATTTGACAAATGTGCATAGAGCTTCAGGTTCTCGGGATTGTTGATCTGGTCATCCAGAAGTTCTTCAGCTTTGATTCCGGCCTCAATGGACTTAATAATCATGCCTTGTTCCAGGTAGAGCTCACTCAGGTTTTGAAATGCCTGGAACTGAAATTTTGAATCCCCTATTTCCGTGGTTTTGTTAAAATGCAATTGTGCAGTTGAGTAATCACCATTTTTCCAGGCAGTAATTGCATAGTTATTATGAGCTTTTGCCAGGGTACCCGAAGGAAGGGAATCTGAAGATAATACATTGTTTAGATATCTGGCTGATTCTTCATAGTTGCCGGATTCCCTCATCATGGTGCCAATTTTAATCTGGATCTCTGCCTTCATCAGGTTCTGATCGTATTCAACACACAGCTTAAAGGCCTGCCCCAGATTATCAATTGCTTCTTCAGATAGACCCATTCTGCTTTGAGACAATGCCAGGTTGTATAAAAGCTCACCTCTTTCCGACTCAATCGCATGTTTCAGGGATTCATCGTAATACTTTATGGCAAGTTCAAAATTGCTGTAGTGATAGTAGATAGCTCCGATATTGTTGTTTATCCATGTAAACATGTAACGGGTGACCTCCGATTTTTCCCCGGATTCTTCTAAAAATCTGAGGGATTCATGGAATTTTAATAGTGCTTCGGAAAGTCTGTTCTGTTCCAAAAAAATGTAGCCCTGATTTGCGAAGAGTTTGGTCTCTTCAAATTCTGTCAGGTTCATTTCCCGGGCGCTGTCCAGATACTGTTGGGCTTTCAACAGATCATGTTCTCTCAAACTACCGGAAGCCTTTTCCAATAGTTCGGATGGAGAACTCAGGATGATAAATAGTAATAGATAATTAAACATAGCTAGTTCCTTAATGAAGAGTCTAAAATATAAAAAAGCTTCCTTATGATAAAGAAGCTTTTGAATACGATATAGCTCATGCTGGAACCAGCTAAAATTCTGGCATTTTTAATGACGGTTTGATACCCTTTCAGGCATCAAGGGGTTGGGGGTTTGGTTGTTGGGCCTTCTCCGTCGTTGGGAGCTTTAAATTCAGGAACATTTTGCTCGATTTCAGCCATGCTGTCATCCACACAAGAAGCAAGACCAATGGTAATAGTAGCAACAAGAATTACAAATAACTTTTTCATAGTTTTTAATTGATTTTAGTTATATATGATTTTTTGTCAAAAGTATAGATTCTTCATACTATTTGCCATTACCTTTTTTTTAAAAAATTGTTTTATTGTGCTGATAATCAGAGCAAACTGTCATAAAAAACAAAAAATTGAGATCAGATAATATTAGAAAAATACAATAAATATGAAACGTAAAATATGAATTTATTTCGATTAAAATATTAAATTATATATAACGTTATAAAGATTCAGAAAAGAGATATTTATGCGATTTTGCACCCTTGATAAATTGCAGCATGATGAGTATCAATCACATATGAAGATTTGAAGAATTTTTAGTGATTAATATGAATTTTCGGGTTTCCAGGGCAGAAGGATATTGTTATAAATAACGATATATTTATCGAAAATTCTGTATTTTGTCGCAATTGGAGAATTCTTTTTCTCTTTGAAAATTCAGTGAAATATTTATTTTCAGCACAGGTAAGAAGGCTTGAAAATCGTCCTTTTTTCAAGAAAAAAGTTCTTATTTCCAACCTTTATTTTCTTATCGATGAATATGGATAATAATTTTGTTCATCAATTTCCATCATATGCCCTATTGAACCAGGCATCTTTTTTGATTGATATCAGTGTAATTATATATTATATTGAGACATCGGATCTTCGGTAGCAAACAAAGCTTTGCTGAATATCAGGTCAACCGATTTCCCATCAGGTCCCCCAGCGGCCTGGTCTCATCAAAGTAATTTAATATGATTCTTAGTACACCGATGAGTGGCAGAGCCAGGATGAGACCGGCAATCCCCCATAAGAAACCTCCAACAATCATGGAAAAAATGACTACCAGGGGATTGACATCAATTTTTGATCCTATGATGTTCGGAGTAATGAAATTTCCCTCAATTTGCTGGATGGTATAATACAGGATCACTATGGCTACGGGTTGCCAAACCGTATCGGTGGTTGCCAGGGCATATAAAAAAGGAAAAATACCTCCGATGGTGGTCCCGATGTAAGGGATGATGATCAGTCCTGCAGCTAAAAATCCCCAAAAAAGGAAATAGTCGATGCCAATGATCCACAAGCCAAAGGAATTGAGACACCCAAGAATCAGAATGACAATAAAAAGTCCAAAAACATATTGCTGGATTGTTGCCTGTACTTCCGACATCATGTTAGATCTTCTGTCAGTATCCTTTTTACCAAGCAGAATGTTTTTCATACCCTTCCGATAGGTTAGAAGGAAGAAGATATAAATTAAGGTCAGAAAGAAGTTTCCTATAGCTGCCAGGGATGAACTGATACTATTTTCCACAAGACTGAAAATATAACTGATGATCCTTGACGCATTTTCTTCCAGGCGGTCCTGAATATTCAGGTCCAGA
Source organism: Cyclobacteriaceae bacterium (assembly GCA_965243485.1). Classification (GTDB taxonomy): domain Bacteria; phylum Bacteroidota; class Bacteroidia; order Cytophagales; family Cyclobacteriaceae; genus UBA7330. Next base: position 2,967,262 of record CBDEVP010000001.1, read on the forward strand.
AATCCGAAATTGTTCTCCACCAGTTCTTTTAAGGTATTCAATCCCTGCTGCAATCTGTCTGTAATCCTGGGTAAGTCCTGAAATATGTTGCTAAAGATCACGGAAACAGTAATGATCAGCCCTGTGAGAATTAAAATAAAGCCAAGCAATGTGAGTACGACAGCCAATAACCTGTTTACTTTCTTTGATTCAAGAAAATTACAGATGGGGATCAGGCATAGGGTGATAAGGATTGCAAAAATGATCGGAGCGATGATGGCTTTTGCCAAAATCATGACGGTGACTACCATGGCCAGCAGAATACAGAGCAGACTGATATTTTGAAGATTCAATTTCATGGGATCAATAGAAATAGTTTGGTCGGATTTCCCACGGAAAAGCAAACATATCCAACCTTTCGGCATTTGTCGCAGGTAAATACATTTCATTTAAATTACAATCCATCATGCAGATTATCGACTGGATAGAAACCAACTGGAATATTAATCAGGATATTGTGTGGAAACTGGCCATTTCCCTGATGGCAATATTGGTATTGTTTATCCTCCGGTACTTCGCCATTCAGATTGCTTTCAGGAGGCTCAGTGACGAAAGGCTGAAGTCCAGGTATTTGTGGAAAAAGGGGATCAAGAATACCTATTACGTACTTCTCCTGATTGTACTGGCAGCTATCTGGTTGGATAAGGTTGGATCATTGGCTACGTTCTTGGGTCTGTTTTCAGCCGGGCTGGCGATAGCTTTAAAGGATCCTTTGGTGAATCTTGCCGGCTGGCTTTTCATCATTGTGCGAAAACCGCTCCAGCTGGGAGACCGGATCCAGATCGGTGATTATTCCGGAGACGTCATTGATGTACGATTCTTTCAATTTACCATCAATGAGATCGGCAATTGGGTGGATGCAGATCAAAGTACGGGCAGGATTATCCACATTCCCAATGGCTATGTTTTTCAGTACCCCCAGGCTAACTACAACCAGGGATTTTCCCACATCTGGAATGAAATAGGGGTCCTGGTTACTTTTGAAAGCAACTGGGAAGACGCAAAAGAAATCCTTTCCGGAATCGTCAATAGACATGCGGAGCAGATTTCCATAAGTGCCCGGAAAAAGCTGATCGAGGCTTCCAAAAAGTTCATGATCTTTTACCGGACACTCACACCATATGTTTATGTATCGGTGAAGGATAGCGGAGTGATGCTCACCATGCGGTACCTCACGCTACCCCAAAGAAGAAGATCATCTGAAGACAAGATCTGGTCAGAGGTATTGAAAGCTTTTGCCAGCCGGAAGGATATTGACTTTGCATACCCTACCACCAGATTTTATCAAAACTGGAAGGAAGGAAAGCCCGGGGCTCAGTGATGAGCGTTTGTTTTTATTTGAAATTGATGCTTACAGGTTTTTCCAGTTCAAGCTTAAGACCTTCAAACTTTTCCATAAAGACTCTTAATTCCTCAGTAGTTTCAGGTTTCTGACTGGTCAGCTCTGAGAAGGCCTGTTTGTTTTTCATCATCTCACCCATATCCATATCCATCAGTGTGATGGCTGATCCATCTCTGTAGGAGGCATTGGTTTCCACGATCTTACCATCCACTTCTACCTTCATCGTAAAACGCATTCCGGTAAACATTTGGCTCATTTCTTCCGTCATGGCACTGAGTTCATCTGAACTTTCTTCCATGTCTTCAAATTTCAGATTGTTATCTCCTTCTTCTTTTTTGGATCTGTCTATTTCATTACGATTGATGAGGAGCGTTGGTCTTTTCCCACCTTTGAAAACGAAGGAGTAAAATTCCCTGTCCGATTCTTCTTTTTCAGAGGTTGGAGGACTCATGCCGGTATCCACCTTGTCTTCCTGGCTGGTATTTAGTTTTATTTTTTCTATATCATCGAACGAATAGACTGCAGTATATCCTTCCCAATCCTTTTCTTTCACTTCCATGCCCGACTGATAGGTGACATTTTCCCCAAAGTCGCTGGCTTCTTTGGCCAGCTTTTCTTTATCGAAGAGTGAAAACTCCTTTTTCTCCATTTCTTCAGTACCGGGTTCGCCGAAGGATTCACTAAACGAACGCATCATATCAGCAAATACTTTAGACATCATCACCGTTTCTGTGATTGTACCGCTGCCATCCTTGTTCACCCTGATCACAGTTTCCACACGAACGCAACTGGTCAAAATGAACATTGAAAGAAGAAACACCAGGATCTTTTGTGTTCTTTTCATGGAAATGCGATGATTGTTCATCTGTAAATTAGTGATTTATCCCAATAAATGTCGATCCGATCCATTTGATAATAATTCTTCATCATATGCTTTGAGCAGAGGTCATGTTTTGATCGTACCTTTATATAGAAATATAAAATATGAGAGCAATCAAGATTATCCTGGTGATCCTTGTGATATTGTCGGGGGTATTTTTACTGGGTCCTCAGGTGTCCTATGATCCTTTGCCATCGCCGGAAATTGAGCTTTCGGAAGTTAGGATTGAGCAGCTGGATGATTATGTGGCATTGAAGGAGTCTGAATACCCTAACATCAGGCAAGGCAACGAAGCAATCATTTATTGGGCTGATTCGGCTAAAACCAGGACCCGGTATGCTATGGTCTACCTGCACGGCTTTTCCGCCTCACGCGAGGAGGGAAATCCGGTTCACCTCAATGTGGCCAGAAAATTCGGTTTTAACCTGTATCTGCCAAGACTTGCCAATCATGGACTGGAAGGCGAAGAATCCATGACGGATCTCTCGCCCAATGGCTTAATAGAAAGTGCTAAAGAGGCCATCGCCATTGGTCAGTTGTTGGGCGAGGATGTGATCGTCATGTCGACCTCGACAGGAGGTACTTTATCCATTTACCTGGCAGGTGCAAACCCTGAAATCATCGACGCCATGATCCTTTTTTCCCCCAATATCGAGATTGCGGACCAGTCGGCAAAGATCCTAACCATGCCCTGGGGGCTGCAACTTGGCAAAATCATTGCCGGAGATTTCAGGAGTTTTGAAGGTGATTCTCTGGTAGATCAATACTGGACTTCCAAGTACCGGATTGAAGCCATTGCTGCCTTGCAAAAGTTGCTGGATGAGACCATGCATGAAGATGTTTTTGAAAAAGTCACCCAACCCTATTTTCTTGGTTATTATTATAAGAACGATACAGCTCAGGACCGAACGGTCTCCGTCGAAGCGATCAGAAGGTTCGACTCAAAGACCTCAACTCCGCCCGACAAAAAAAGAGTGGTGGCCTTTCCGGAGGTGGGAGAGCATGTCATTGCTTCTTATATCACCAGCAAGGATTTGGAGAGTGTAGAGAAAGAGGTTTCTGATTTCATGACGGAAGTGCTCAGCTTACAGCCAACCCGGTCACTTGACACTTTGCTGACTCAAAACTTTTAGCACAGTCATCAGTAATTCACTTTTCAGCCGTACTTTGTAATCGGGATTAATGTATTCAAACTGTATATACCCCTGCTGGTCTATAACAAAAACTGATGGAACCGGCAGGTTTCCCGGATTGGCACCATTCGAGGTATTTTTCAACTGCTCTTTTTTTCTGTCTGCTGCCTCAAAAGCAATCCCGAATGCCTGGCTGATTTCAGTGGTGGCATCTGAATATAACTGATATTCCAACTCATTGTCGCTGATGGTGTTCTTTAATTTATCCGGGGCATCGGTCCCAATGGCAATGATCTGAAAACCCAGGTCCACGATGTCACCTTTGATCTTGTTCATTTCCCCAAGCTGAATATTGCAAAATGGGCACCAGCCGCCACGGTAAAATACGAGCACTGTGGGCTTCATCTTTACCAGACTGAGAAGTGACTCGCGTTCACCGGAAGAAGAGACCAATTCAATGTCCGGTACTTTTTCACCGATCAGTAGGGGTGAAATGTCCTTCGCTTCTTTTGCCACCTGTGCATGCAGATTTAAGGACAGGAGCACTAAGATTAACGGGTAAGGTATCGGGATTTTGTACATGATGATCACAAGTTATTGATTAAATTCTTTACAGCTTTAAAAAATTTAACAATCGGGCAATGTTTTAAGTTGTATCGCTGTTATCTTTAAAACAAGATTATTGAAAGATGAGAAAGCTGCTGTTCCTTATACCGGTTATATTTTTTGCCTGTGACATTAACCAGGATCCTGAGGTGATGGTCAGGTCCACCGAGTATAACATGCGCCAGGCCAATTACAACCCAGTATACGGCAATGTAAAAATTTCCGAGCTTGGTCCGGGTAAGCTGGAGATTGCTATCCAGGTAAAGAACACCAAGGCAGGACTGTCTCACCCCACTCATTTACATTTTGGCTCTGTCAGTGAGGTAGGAGAGTTGGCTTTCAGGCTAAACCCACTGGATGGAGCTACGGGTTCCAGCATTACCGTACTCGATCAGGCCCAACTATCCAACGGGGAGGTCTTAACCTATGATGACTTCCTGAATATGAACGGCAGTATCAAAGTGCACATGGATGAGCTTTATTTCAAGCACATGGTGCTTTCTTATGCCAACATCGGTCTGAACAAAGATTATTTGTTTGACGGCGTGTCTGTCTGTACCGGTCATTGATCGGGATCAACGAGGCTATATGCTTTCGGGTTATCATTAAACAGCGGTTTTACTTTCGCCCATGTGGAAGTAAACAATGCTGACTTTCTGTAAGCTTCCAGATCTTCTTCAGACTCCCAGTGACTCAGCGTAAAATAGACATTCGGATGGTCCTTGTCCCGAAATAGGTTCAGGTGGTTGCAGCCTTTGAATTGCCTGATCTTCATTTCTGATGCTTCAAATATTTTCCTGAAGTCGCCGGTTTTATCCGGCAAAAAGGACATTCTGACAATTCTGGTGATCATGTGTCAAAGAAAATATTGATGGTTGTATCAAGAAAAATACCCAGCAATTCGGAGGCATTACCCTGATTGATCCCGATCTGGATATTGTCATTGGAGTTGAAAATGACATAACATTCTCCGGACTCTACTTCATGGTAAGATGCATGAATTTTACCAATGGTTTCCCTGCCAAACTGGATTTGAAATCGCGAGTTACCATTAAGTTTGATAATGGTCTCAAATTCTTTCCGGTTGATATTGGTGATCAAATTCCCATAGTGATCCACGCGGATCACATTACCGGCGATCTCTCTCTTCGTCACTTTCAGCTGACGTGCAAACAACCTTTTCAGAGCTCCGGAAGAGGGTCCGAGAGCCTCAATCTTGCGGTCTTTTAAGAGTTTAGCAGCAGCCGGAGCCAGGATATCCCTGGCAGTGAAGGTAGAGGGAGCATCCGCTTTTTCATCTTTTGAAACGATCTCCACAATTTTTCCGTTTTCCAGATCACCAATCAGGCTGAAAAGACCATTGTCCGGACCCAGAAAAAAATGATTATTCCATTGAACTGCAATTTGCCTGGGAAGTTCTCTGCCACCCTGATCGACCGCACACATGTGGACAGACTGTTCCGGAAATTCCCGGTACACGTTTTTGAGTACGTAGGCCGCATGCGCGATATCCGATTGCCCGATCTGATGAGTTATATCAATGATCCTGCAGTCCGGATTGTCTCGAATGATAGCAGCTTTTACAGCAGCCACATAGTGGTCTTCAGTCCCAAAATCCGACACAAAAGTGATCACAGACATCGCGATAAGTAAAAAAATTTATTACTTTGAGCAAAAGTAATATTATCAGGATCAAACCTTTAATTACTGTAAATACAATACACATTTGCTAGAAAAAATCATTACGCTGGAAAATATGTCCCTGATTGATTTTCTGGGGATAGAGAATAAAAACATCAAAGAAATAGCTTCCGCTTTTCCCGAAAGCAAGATCATTTCCAGGGGCAATGAGATCAAAATTCAGGGCACCGCACCTCAGATCCTTAGGATCAATGAAATTTTGAATTCGCTGATCAGCCACTATGAAAAATACGGCAAGGTCACCCATGAAAATGTAGTTTCTTATATCAATGAAGAGCATGAAGATCAGCACAGCCGCATCTCCGAGGATATCCTGATCTTCGGTACCAGGGGATCCAAGATCTATCCAAGGACTAAAAATCAAAAGTCGCTGGTGAAAGCGGTGGCAAAGAATGATCTGGTTTTTGCCATTGGCCCGGCGGGGACCGGTAAGACCTATATTTCTGTGGCCCTCGCTGTCCGTGCCCTGAAGAATAAGGAGGTAAAGAAGATCATCATTACCCGGCCTGCGGTAGAAGCAGGTGAGAATCTGGGATTTTTGCCGGGTGATCTGAAAGAGAAAATTGATCCTTATCTGAGACCCATTTATGATGCCCTTCATGACATGGTGCCTGGAGAAAAGCTGAAATACTACCGTGAAAATGGTGTGATAGAGATAGCTCCCCTGGCGTACATGCGGGGACGCACGCTCAACAATGCTTACATCCTGCTGGATGAAGCGCAGAATACCACACCGATGCAGATCAAGATGTTTCTCACGAGGATGGGACCTGAATCTAAAGCGATCGTGACAGGTGATAAATCTCAAATAGATCTTCCCCCCAGACAAAGGTCGGGTTTGATCGAGGCCGTGGAGATACTCAAGGATGTAAAGGGCATTGGATTCGTCAACCTGAATCATACCGATGTGGTAAGGCATAAACTGGTGAAAGACATCGTCAATGCATATTCCAAATTCAATAAGCCCCCTGAAGATTAATATTTTTAAAGCGGACAACGAATCACTCCGGGACAAAGCCTTCAGGATCAGAAAGGAAGTATTTGTAGCCGAGCAAAAAGTATCTTCTGAAGAGGAATTCGACCAGTTTGAAGAGGTCGCTCATCATTTTGTGGCATTGGATGAAAATGGAGACCCTGTTGGTGCTGCGAGATGGAGGCCAACCGAAAAAGGGATAAAACTGGAAAGGTTTGCGGTGAAAAGATCGCACCGAGGGAAGAAGGTTGGCTCAGCAATATTGGAGTTGGTTTTGAAAGACATTGCGGAAACGAAGGGAAAAGATCAGTATCTATACCTTCACGCACAAATCACCGCCATTCCTCTCTATCAAAAGTTTGGCTTCCATAAGGTTGGTGAGCAGTTTGAGGAATGCAATATTCTGCATTATAAAATGGAGCTGTTCACCTAGCCTCATTTTTATCACCTGAATATTGCTGTAATCTTCCCATTTTTCTCCATCTTTAATGGATAACGGTATCCATCCTGGGGGTACTGTCAGCACATTATAGAATCTGATGAATTATTGGAATGCCTTTCCTTTTGTCCGGTATTCTTTGGCCCTGATCGCCGGGATCCTACTGGCATTCTGGTTCCCTCAATTATGGACACAGCCCGTCATTACCGGTCTTTCACTGTTGTTACCAATTCTGGTTACGGCTTTTGTTCTTCGACACAGATATATCACGGTTGCCAGAATCCTCTCCGGTCTTTTCTCACTGTCCATGATCGCTTTTCTTGGAGGTTATCTTTTGCTGTTGAATGATCAACGGGTAATGCCTGATCATTACGCTCATGTAGAAGAAAGAATACTGGCATTTGCCGGGAAAATCAATTCAGATCACTACGAGAGGGAAAAATACCACAGGTATATTTTTGAGCTGGATGAATTGCTTACGGAAGAGCAGTTGCATGCTGTCCGTGGTTCTATCTACCTGTATGTCAGGAAGGACTCCTTTCCATCCACTCTTGCTTACGGTACGAAACTTTATGTGAATGGAAGTTTCCATGAAATCAGTGAACCCGCAAACCCAGATCAGTTTAATTATCAAGAATACCTGGCGAGAAAGCATATTTTCGGTCAGGCGTTTGTCTCTCCTGAAGCGATAGATTCAGTAGGCTATGAGCCTTCAAGTGAAGTACTGAACTTTGCTTACCGGACGAGGAGCCGGTCAAGTCAGATGATTGCTGATTTCATACCGGGCAAGGCAGAATCAGCGGTGATGAATGCTTTATTAATAGGCGTTAAAGATTTTCTCGACAATGATCTGAAGGAAGCTTATTCCGCTGCAGGAGCGATGCATGTGCTCGCAGTATCGGGCCTTCATGTCGGCATTGTGTACTTGCTGGTGACCATTGTGTTTGGTCAGTTGAAGCGGACAGGATGGGGTAAAATATTTTTTGTGATTGTTTCCCTCCTGATCATCTGGGGTTATGCCCTGATCACAGGGTTTTCACCTTCTGTGATGCGTGCATCTACGATGTTCAGCATCATCGTCATGGGTGAGGCTTCTAAAAGAAAAAGTAATATTTACAATTCCCTGGGTCTTGCAGCCTTCGTACTGCTGCTTTACAACCCCTATTTTGTGTTTGACGTGGGGTTTCAGTTGTCTTTTATCGCTGTCCTGGGTATCGTAACCTTTCAGCCGCCGATTTATCGATTATGGCAGCCTAACAACCCTTTTCTCGACTATTTATGGGCGATCGTTACGGTCTCTATTGCTGCGCAACTGGTCACTTCCCCACTTTCCGTATTATATTTCAATCAGCTTCCTACTTACTTCCTGATTTCAAACATCATCATCATTCCGGCAGCGATGGTGATGCTGACTACCGGCTTGTTCATGCTTGCAGTCGGGAGTTTTTCAATGATCGCAGGGGAGACGATAGGATTTCTGCTTGGGAGTTTTGTACAGCTGGTAAACTGGCTGATCCTGAAGATTCAGCTGTTACCATTCTCAGCCGTAGACTGGATCTATCTAAGCAGCATTTCAGTAGTACTGATCTATTTGTTTATGCTTTATTTTTTCTTTAGCCTGAAACTCAAAAATTTCGGTTCTTTCGCATTCTCTCTTATTTGTCTGGCACTTCTGATCCTTAATTTTCAGGTTGAGGACTATCACAAGACCCACCAAAAGAGGATACTGGTGTATCAAAGCGATGAACATCTGGCCATTGACCTGATCCATGGGAGTAACTCAAAGCTCATATCTACCAGCCAGCAGGCAGAAATCCACGAGATCGCCTCCTTTAATATCAATCCCCACCGGCTGATCAGTGGCTTAAACAAGATTGGTGAAGCCCAGGTATATAATTTTGACCAGACTACCAGCGGGATCTATATGCATGTTTGGGAGGGAATGAAGATCCTGGTAGTATCGCCGGATGCTGATCTTCAGACAGATCAGACCATTGAAACTGATCTGTTGGTCCTTCAGTCCTTTAAGCCTGAACTGATCGACGCAATCCGGGCCAGCCACCTCATTTTGGCTCAGATGAGCCAGTGGGAGAGACAAAAGGCAATTGAGCATCTGGAGCAAAAAAAGATCGAATATTTTGATATGTTTGAACAGGGATATTTTGAACTTGATCTGAATCAGCCAATTTCCCGAAAACTTCTTTAGACATACATCTGCATTGAACGATCCCTTATCCATTCTTAAGAAATACTGGGGCTATTCCTCATTCAGGCCACTGCAGCAGGACATCATCGATTCGGTGATCAGGGGTGACCATACGCTGGCGCTGCTACCTACGGGAGGAGGGAAATCGATCTGTTTTCAGGTGCCCGGTCTTTGCCTGGAGGGACTTTGCATCGTTATTTCCCCACTCATTGCCCTGATGAAAGACCAGGTGGAGCAGCTAAAAGCGAGGGGGATCAAAGCGGAGGCCCTGTTTTCCGGCATGTCCCGAAGGGAAATCGATATTACCCTTGATAACTGTGTTTATGGCGAGGTTAAGTTTCTTTATGTAAGTCCTGAGCGTTTGAAGACCGAACTTTTTATTGAGCGTGCAAGGAAAATGAAGATCGGACTACTTGCTGTGGATGAAGCTCACTGTATCTCCCAGTGGGGCTATGATTTCAGGCCCCCATATCTGCAGATTGCTGATTTTATCGAAGAATTCCAGCTGGACCGGATCATTGCTGTGACCGCCTCGGCCACCAGGGAAGTAAAGGAAGACATTATTGAGAAATTGCACTTCAGGCAGCCCGGGATCTTCCAAAAAAGCTTTGCAAGATCCAATCTGTCTTATTCCGTATTCAACCTCGAAAATAAAGAGGAGAAGATGATGGAGATCCTGAACAACGTACCGGGCACAGGGATCGTGTATGTTAGAAGCCGGAAAAGAACACAGCTTATCGCAGAAAAGCTTCGTCGCCACCGCGTTTCTTCGGACTACTACCATGCAGGTCTGAGTCCTGCTGAGCGCACGGCAAAGCAGGAGGCGTGGATCCAAGGAAAGACCCGCGTGATCGTATCCACCAATGCTTTCGGGATGGGTATAGATAAACCTGATGTCCGTTCGGTCATCCATTATGACCTGCCGGATTCTCTGGAGGCTTATTATCAGGAAGCTGGTAGGGCAGGTCGAGATGAAAAGAAAGCGTACGCGGTTATGCTCTTTCATCGGGGAGATATTTCAGACCTGGAATCAAGAACCGCAAGATCTGCGGTAGATATTGAATTTATAAAAAGGGTCTACCAGGCGCTCGCTAATTATTTTAAGTTGGCGGTTGGAAGTAATGCATTCTCCAGCTTTGATTTTAACTATGCTGATTTTGCATCTACCTTTGACTTACCTTCGGTAGAAACCTACCATGCGTTGTCCAAACTGACGGATGAGGGCCTGATCCAGGTTACCGATACTTTCAGGGAAGCTTCACAAATCATGATCCTACTAAAGCCGGAAAATCTTTACCGGTTTCAGGTAGCGCATGAAAATTTTGATCCGCTCATCAAAGTACTGCTTCGCCTTTACGGAGGAGAATTATATACCTCCTTCATGACCATCCGTGAGCAGGATATCGCCAGGCTCCTTAAAGACAGCATTCCCAAGGTCATCAAGAATCTGGAGTATCTGCAAAAGCTGGATGTTATAGAATATCATCATGCCTCCGATCAGGCTCAGATCACTTTCCTGACCCCAAGGTATGACATCAATGACCTGCCGCTGGATAAAAAACAGATCGAGTGGAGGAGGCGGGTGACCATAGAGAAAGCCAGATCAGTCGCGGAATATGCCCTCAACACCCGACAGTGCAGGACCCGCGTGATCCAGCATTATTTTGATGAGGAAACGGATCTCGACTGTGGAGTATGTGATGTATGCATCGACAGAAAAAGAAAGACCACTATACTGGATCACAAAGAATTGATATCCTCGCTAAACAAGGGAAGTCAAACCATTCAGCAGCTAAAAAAGACCTTCCCCAGGGTAGGGGAGGATCAGATCATTGATATGCTCAGGATGCTGATGGATGAGGGCCTCGTTTTTGAGAAAAACTCAAATTTTGGTCTCAAGAAGGACCAGTAGATCGGACTTGAATTTATTAAAGTGATTTCTCCTCCTCCAGAGCAGCGACACCCGGTAGTACCTTTCCTTCCATATACTCCAGCAGTGCGCCGCCACCAGTGGAAACATAAGATACTTTATCTCCGTATCCCAGGTTATTGATCGCTGAAGCAGAGTCACCACCACCGATCAATGAAAAAGCTCCGCCTTCCGTGGCTTTTACTACCGCATTGGCAATGGCATCTGTTCCTTTAGCAAAAGTGGGGAACTCAAAGACGCCCATCGGGCCATTCCAAAGGATAGTCTTTGAATCTTTGATAATGTCCGAGAAAAGCTTCACAGATTCCGGCCCGATATCCAGTCCCTGCCAGTCTTCGGGTATTTCACCTGATTTCACGGTTTTGGTCTTTGCCTCATTGCTGAAATCATCTGCAATCACGGTGTCCACCGGCAGAATCAGTTTTACGCCTTTGTCTTTGGCTTTCTTTTCCAGTTCTTTGGTCAAATCCATTTTATCAGCCTCAAGCAGGGATTTTCCGATGCTGCCACCTTTTGCTTTGGCGAATGTGTACGACATACCCCCGCCAATGATGATGTTGTCAGCCACACCAAGCAGCCGCTCGATGATCAGGATCTTATCCGAAACTTTTGCACCCCCCATGATGGCTGTGAAAGGTTTAGTAGCATCTCCAAGCACCTTTTTGGCATTTTCCAGCTCCTGTTTCATCACATAGCCGGCACACTTGTCATTAAAGTATTTGGCAACAATGGTGGTGGAGGCATGTGCCCGGTGGGCGGTACCAAACGCGTCGTTGACGTAAATATCACCCATCGCAGCCAGCTTTTTGGCGAATGCCTCATCACCTTTTTCCTCTTCCTTATAAAACCGTACATTCTCGAGCAGTAGCACCTCACCGGATCCAAGATTTTTGGCCATTTCGAGGGCTTCATCGCCAATGCAATCATCAGCGAATTTTACCTGGGTATCCAGTTTTTCTGACAGGACAGGCACGATGTGTTTAAGAGAATATTTTTCGGTAGGCCCTTCTTTGGGTCTTCCCAGATGACTCATCAGGACAGTCGAACCCCCTTCATTGAGGATTTTCTTTAAGGTAGGGATGGCGGCGTTGATCCTTGTTTCGTCGGTGACCTGAAATTTATCATTGAGGGGAACATTAAAATCTACCCTGATCAGTGCTTTCCTATTCCTGAAATTGAAGTCGTCTATTGTAGTCATTTTACAAAAAATTTCTGCTAAAATGGATTGATTAATGTTAAATGCAAAGTTAATGCGGTTATTTACCTGTGAATAGATTTTTCCAGGAAGTTTTTAGATAGGAACTCCGGAGTTATCGATCATGCCCAGGCTACCGGGTGATTTTTGCTTCCGGACTTTAGTTGTAGAGCCTGCGAAAAACCAAAATCAGAAAGAAGCCCGTTTTAACCGGTCGTTAATAGCCTTGCCCAGACCCTGATCAGGAAATCGCTGGGTGACAATAACATCAATATCAGAGGTGTCAAATTTCCTTAGAGCCCCAAATAATTCCTTGGCAGCCTTGCTGAGATCTCCGTCGGGAGATAAAATCACTTGTTGATCCGGATTAAGATTTGAGTAGTCTTCCCGGTAACTTAAGATACCCAGTTTCTTGCCTTTCAGTCTTTCTACCAACTCTGGCACCCTGCCGATCATGATCTTTTTGGTGGGGGCGTAGTGAGATTTGAGCATCCCGGGGGCGAGTGGGTTGCTGCTCAGATTGAGATTTAGCTTTGTCTTTCCCACCAGTCGCTCTATGTCCTCCACGGCTATTCCTCCCAGACGATACACAATAGGCTTCCCCTCTTCAAAACCGATTATAGTGGATTCAAGACCCACTTCGCAAGGTCCGCCATCCAGAATAAAAGGGATCTTATTCCCAAGCTGATCCTGTACGTGTTGTGCTGTGGTAGGAGAAACATAGCCAAACGGATTGGCACTGGGTGCTGCAAGAGGAAAATCCAGGTTAGCAAGCAGGTCAAGCGTCAGCGGGTGGCGGGGAACTCTTATGGCCACCCTGGTCGATCCTGCGGTAAGCAGGTCAGGGACGCAGGAAGCTTTATCCAGGAGCAAAGTCATAGGGCCTGGCCAGAAATTCTCTGCAAGCACAGCGGCCTTGTCGGGAAAGTCAAGTACCAGATCATTTAATTTTTTAAGGGTATTGACATGTACAATCAGAGGATCGAATTTGGGCCGGTTTTTAACTTCGAATATTTTTAACACGGTATTTTCTTCCAGCGCATTTCCCGCCAGCCCATAGACCGTTTCAGTAGGAATACCAATCACCTCACCATTTCTCAGGTATTTTGATGCTTCATTTGGAGAATTGCTGATAATAGCCAAGTATCCTCAGGTTTTTCCCACAATTATCATCAAAATACAAGACAACTTTTATATTTACCCACAGATCTATTTTCAAAGAAGCCATGACAAGAAGTACCCGTAACCTTTTAAGAATTATTTCCATTGTGCTGGTTTTATTGCTTGTATTGATGGATCTGGATATTATTCCTAAATTCCTCGAATACCGTTTTTGGTTCATGGTGGCGGCCTATGGCTTGTTGCTTTTTACTGCAAAATAGGTCGGAAGATCCCACTATTTCTACTAAAAAATCAACTCAGCCTTTAACCAAAGGCTATCAATCGGTCATGCTATGCAATTTTTTTATTGATATGCGTAAAAAAATAAAGCTCATTTCTGGCTGCTAAATGCGTAAAGCACGCATACAGGCCTTTTTATGGTATTTTCTGGCATTATCGTTGTAGAAATACTTCATGTAAAACAAACGCAGTAAGGCCATGAAAAAGTTAATTATCATACTATCGATTGCAGCTTTTGCCATCGCAGGCAAAAGCCAGGCGCAAGGGGTATTTTTTACTTCTTATGGGACGCAGCACCTGTGGGGAATGCCACCGGAAGTACACTGGGCCCTCGAAAGAAATTATTATGACTTTCACATGGTCCATACACAGAGATTTTGGGACAGGGGGCGACTGTATTTTGATGTTGTTCTCCAGCGAAACGGAGTGTTTGTGGATATAAGAATCGATGGCAGAGGATTTATTTACAATACTGCTTATCGAAATCACTATCCATTCTATAATCATGTTTGTTCAAGCTTCTGTGGGTTTCACAGGGATTATTACATGAGTTACAGGGTTTTTGCGGGCCACCCTTATTACTACAGGTACAACCATGTGTATTACCGCCCGAATGTCGTGATTGTAAAACATGTGTATAACAACCACAACAATCACCATGGTAATTACAACAAGACCTATAGACAGTATGAACCTGTAAGGAACCAGAGGTCCTACCGGGTAGACAGAACGGACAATGGCCGGGTAGAGCGGATCAATCAATCTCCGGGCAGAGATTACAGACCTGGTCCCCGAACCGACGGAAGGGGCAATCACGGTAGCGATGGTCACTATGGAAATGGACATGGTGGAATTAGCGGAAACAATGGAGTCCGTGATCATGGAGTAGGAGTAGGTCGTGGAAGTGGTCAGGGAAAAGGACAGGGTAATGGTCCCGGAAATGTTGGAAATAAAGGAAACAATGGGGTACGTGATCATGGTGTGGGTGAAGGCCGTGGCAGTGGTCAGGGTAAAGGACAAGGATATGGAAATGGAAAAGGGAACAATGACAGAACTTATACCCCGTCCAACTCAAGGACCAGCTCCGGGTACCGGACCACTTCAACCGGGTCAGATTACCGCTCAGGGTCTGCAGGAAGCGTATCTTACGGATCTTCATCCAGAAGTACTTCCTATGGATCTGCCTCCCGGGGTTCGTCATCCGGCAGGTCTGTAGCGACAGGATCAAGCTCAAGAAGTTCGGTAAGCACGGGAAATTCAAGAACCTCAAGGTCAAACAACTCAGGTTCCGCACGAACAAGCTCGGGAAGGAGCAGTTCCGGCAGATCCACAAGGACACGATAATAGATTGGAACAAAGGTAGAAAGGGGGTCGCAACTTGCGGGCCCTTTTTTTATGCTAATAAGGTTTTCGAAGCCTTATTGGTTTAGCTAAACAGGTTTTTTCTTAACTACCAAGCGACTCAACCTCATCCCTCGATAAGCCCAGTTGGTCGCCGAGTTTAAATGCTGTGGGAGTACTTCCCGCCATCAGGATCAATACCAGCGCGAACACAAAGAAATTTACTGTGGTGTAAGTGACAAAACAAGCAACAATGGCAAACAATCCAACACCCTCCAGCATCGCCATCTTTACAATGTGAGCCGCCTGATAGCCTATAAGTTTCTGGTCCAGATCCGGCTTTTTCTCCAGGACCTTCAGTTGCCGATTAAACAAAAACAGGGCTGTGGGAATAAATGAAACAGCCAGTATCGCCGGAATGAAAGTTATTATTTCTTCTGTCCTGACCAGCGTCGTTTCCATGCTACCAAGCAGTAAATAAGCAACAACGGCTGCAAAAAGTGATAATCCGGTGACCAGGGACCAGTGGATGGTCCTTAAGGTTTTGAGAATGGCAGAAGGAGTTTGAATATCCATTATTATTTGATCAGGGCAATCTATTCAAAAATGATCATCAGCAACCCGCCATTTAATGATTTAGGGTATCCTGCATCAGCTAATCCGTTAACTTCTTCGCTTTTTTTATCCGAGAACGATTTATTTTATCCGTTTGATAGATGGATCGAATTTAGTAAATCGTTATTAATTTAACTTGCCTTTCGTCGTCTTGGTAAAGGTCTGTAGCTGTAGTATTTCATCACCTCATATACTGCTGCTTTGATGGCTTCATTGATAGGCATCAGCTGATTAGCCAGCCTGAAATCGATCTGCGAAAGCTGTTGATAATAATTGATGAACGAAGGTAGATTTTCCTTGTCTCTGAGCTTATCCAGCGCTTTTTGATAAGATACCGGTTGCTCCTGCTTGATCAGATTGCAGGTCACCAGTTTTCGTTCTCCATGTTTATCTCTGGAAGTTGCATAACCGAACAGCCGGCAGATCAGACCTCTGTGCATGTAATCACCGCAACTGCCGTTTCTGTCTGAAAGGTGCACAGGCTTGAAAACCATACAAACTTTGGAATCATGTGTATCCAGTGCGGCCAGTTGTTCATCGGCTTTTCCTTCTTCAAACCATGACAACGCCAGGGGTAAAAACTCCAGCGGGCTGGCTTCGATGTCGGGTTTCATGCAGCATCTGCCGCAGCCAGCCAGGCAATGCATCCCGGTATCCTGTTTAAACGAATTGATCTCCTTTTCAAGACGTGAGAATACCTTCTCAACCGCCCTGACTTTGCGTATGATGGACATTTAAATGAATCGTAAAACGATTTGGCATTAGGAAAGTTTCCTGTCAGGACAGGAAAATTTTCAGACTTTTATTCTGTCGCTCGGCTGCGCCGAGTGACCTTGCATTTATTGAAGGCCTCTGGCCGGTATAGGAAATAAATATTATCTTTATTGGATGTCTGAGCTAAGAAAAGCTAATACTGACCATCCTTATTTTTTTTAACATTTACTATAGCTGGATGGATCGACTTGTTTACCAGAGAGCGATATAGCGAAATCATTATTGAAAGTCTGAAATATTGCATGATCAACAAAGATTTGCGCGTTCATGAGTATGTAATCATGCCGAGTCATGCTCATATGATCATTCAGCACCTGGACTGTAAGTTGCCGGATATCATAAGGGATTTTAAGAGCTTTACCCCAAAAGAAATATTGAAGTGTATTGATGAACCAGGTGAAAGTCCTAAAGACTGGATCAAATATCTGTTTGGATATTTTGCAAAATGACCAGGCAGAACAAGGGAAATATGGTATGGCTGAAGACCAACCATCCTATTGAGTTGAATTACAATGGAATTTCGTTACCAGTGGTTATGTAACGGATGAACATGCCTGGAAATATAGCAGCGCTGGTTATGATTCTCCTTTGAAACTTGAAGATGGTTTATTGGCCGGAGGCCAGTAGGATAGAAGTCGCTCGGCGCAGCCGAGCGACAGAGCTGGGGTTCCTATAGAGACTTTTGTAGTCTAAACCTGACACCCTAACAGGGGTCGCAATCCTCTTTCACTGTTTCAAACTCGATCGTTGCATGATCGATGTGGTGATTCTTCAGCAGCTTTTTGGCCCTTGACTTGACATCGGCGAGATCTTCGATGCTCTTGTGTTCGTCTACAATGGCATGGATAGAAAGTATATGATACCGGCCATCCATCGACCAGATATGGCAATCGTGTGTTTGCCGGATCTCAGGGATAGATCGCAGCGCCTGGTGGATCGCATCGGGATCAATTTCTTCCGGGGTACCCTGTAAAATGATCTTGATCGCTTTTTTCAGGTTTTTAAATACATTGTAAAGGATGAAGATCGAAATACCGATCGACAGGATAGGATCTAACTGAGGTAAATCGGTGAATTGCATCACGATGGCAGCGATCAGCGTGGCCGTCCATCCAAGGATGTCCTCCAGCAAATGCAGATAAACCACTTTTTCATTGAGAGAATGCCCCCCGCTCAACCTGTAAGCTGCTACCACATTGACGATGATCCCGACGATGGCCAGGTAGATCATACCTTCGGCATTGGGCTGCACGGGGTCAAAGAGCCGGGGGATGGCTTCAGTCAGGATGAAAACGGATCCAACCACCAGGACAATGGCATTAATGATCGATCCCAGGACTGAAAATCTCCCGAAACCATAAGAAAACTTCTTGGTACGATCCCTTTTGGCAATTTTTTGGAAGTACCAGGCTGTACCCAGACTTAAGCTGTCACCCAGGTCATGAATGGCGTCCGAATAAATAGCCACACTGTTTGTCCACCAGCCACCGACAAATTCACCAATGGAAAAGAAAAAATTGAGAAAGAATGCGACTCCCAGGTTTTTACTGCTGTGGTCATGGTCATGATCACTGCCTCCGGCGTGCATATGCATCGTTAATCTTTTTTAGTCAGTTCTCCCCAGGTCAAAGCGCTCAAGGTAATCCGCTACCCTCCGGACAAACATGCCTCCAAGGGCTCCGTCTACCACCCGGTGGTCGTAGCTGTGAGAAAGAAACATTTTGTGGCGGATCCCGATAAAGTCACCCTTGTCTGTTTCTATCACTGCCGGTTTCTTTTCAATGGTGCCGAGCGCCAGGATCCCAACCTGCGGTTGTACGATGATTGGTGTACCCATCACATTACCAAATGACCCTACATTGGAAACGGTATACGTTCCTCCTTGCAGATCGTCTGCCTTCAGCTTGTTTTCGCGGGCTCTCCTGGCCAGGTCATTGACCTTCTGGGTCAACTGAAGGAGATTCATTTTGTCAGCATTGTGAATGACAGGTACGATCAAATTCCCGGACTGAAGAGCCACCGCCATCCCGATGTTGATGGCTTTTTTCCTGATGATGTTGTCTCCATCCAGCTGGATGTTGATCATAGGATAGTCCTGGATAGCTTTGACGACAGCCTCGATCATGATGGGGGTGAAAGTGAGAGTAGTGGCATGTTTCTCCATGAACACCTTCTTCATCTTTCCCCGCCACGTGACCATGTTTGTGACATCTGCTTCCACAAAGGAAGTCACATGAGGAGAAATCCTTTTTGAATCCAGCATACGTTCGGCGATCATTTTCCGCATTCGGTCCATTTTGATGATCTCGTCTTCACCACTCGTCACGACAGTAGCTGGCGATGGTAGAGGGCTTTCTTTTATCTCCGGTGCCGGAGAATTCTTTTTTTCCAGATAGGCCAGGATATCATTTTTGGTGACTCGGTTATCCTTCCCCGTTCCCGGGATCGATTCCAGTTCATCCAGGCCAATTTTTTCCTGTTTGGCAATGTTCCGGACCAGGGGAGAGTAAAACCGGTCGCTGTGGGGGATGGGACCTGTAATTTGTTCGTTTACTTCACGGACCTGATCAAGAAGTTGATCCGCTACCTCTTCTACTTCTGCAGGTTCCTCTGACTTTTGAGGCTTTTCCACGCCATTGCTGGCTACCTCAATGAGTGCAATGGGCTTACCCACTTCAACTACCTGGCCTTCCCGGGCCAGTAATTCCTTTACAATGCCGCTGTGAGAGGAGGGAATCTCCGTGTCGACTTTATCCGTAGCTACCTCCAGCAGGGATTCATCCTCATCGATGTGATCCCCCGCTTTTTTCAGCCAGGCAAGAACGGTACCTTCCATCACACTCTCACCCATCTTTGGCATCACCATTTCTACGACAGCCATATATTATTTTGTTATTATCCTCTTTTTATCGTTACAAAGGTAAATAGTTCTGTCATTTAGACTAAAAGTTATTTCTCAATAGGTCCAGCGCCTTTCTTGCACCGAATTCAATATTCAGCAGCCTGTCTTTTGAAAAATTAAATTTTTCGGCAAATGTCTTATCCCTGTCCGAATATCCAAACCAGATCAGCCCAACTGGTTTTTCTTCCGTTCCACCCCCCGGACCTGCCACTCCACTAATCGACAAACCGATGTCACTCCCGAATTTTTCTCTGACATTTCTGGCCATTTGCAAAACTACCTCTTCACTGACGGCACCATGCTTCTCCAGCGTATGGGGATCTACATTCAATGCGTTGATCTTTATTTCGTTGGCATAAGCGATTACCGCTCCTTTAAAATACGCAGAACTTCCCGGAATTGATGTGATCAGGTGAGATAAATATCCGCCGGTACAGCTCTCGGCACAAGCCAGGGTCTTTCCCGCCTCAAGTAATTTTTTACCAATAAAGTGCTCGATGTTTCCTTCATCGTAACCAAAGATGTATTTTGAGATCAGAGGTTCCAGCTTCTTTATCTGCCGGTCAATTTCTTTCTCCATGGCTTCCTTATCATGCCCGGATGAGGTAAGTCTTAATTTCACCGTGTTTTTCGTCGGGAGGTAGGCTAATTTGATATGTTTTGGTAAGGCTTCTTCCCACTCCCTGATCTTTTCAGCCAGCATGGATTCGGGTATGCCAATGGTCAGAACCATGCGGTGCACCACATGATAATTTACCAGCTCTTTTTTAAGCCTTGGCAGAATGAAATCCTGCATCATCCGTTTCATCTCATAGGGCACGCCTGGCATTGAAACGAAGATCTTTCCTCTCTCATTGAACCACATGCCAGGTGCTGTGCCAAGATGATTGGTGATCTTTTCACAATTGGCTGGCAATTCAGCCTGCATGCGGTTAAGCTCGGTGATCTTACGGTTGGCTTTGGTAAAGAGTCTCTCGATGTCATCCAAGGCTTCCTGGTTCAGTTGCAGGCCGACGTTAAAGTATTTGCAAAGCAAAGGTTTGGTCAGGTCGTCTTTTGTAGGCCCCAGCCCTCCGGTGATCAGTATCACATCGGCCCGGGCTTCCGCTTCCTTAAAAGCAGTCAGAATTTCATTTTCCATGTCCGGTATGGTGGTCCTTCTAATCACCCGGATGCCGATCTGATCCAGTTCACTGCTCATCCAGTGAGAATTGGTATCCAGGGTCTGTCCATAGAGGATCTCATCACCAATGGTAATGATTTCTGCAAACGTCTGCTTCATGATCTGGTTTTGGTCTTAAAATTATGTTTATTCTTTATACATTTAGCACTTAATGCTATGGTTAAGATGAACTCAACTTATAAACTTTTCTTTTTGGCGGTCTTCCTGATGGGTTGTACCGCTCAACAAATACAACAAACACTAGACAGCTATTTAGGTTCGGACGAACTGACAACAGAGCAGGTAGCCAGCGGTCTGAAGGAAGCTCTGATCAAAGGCATCACCGAAGGCTCAGCCAACGCCTCCAAAATCAATGGTTATCTGGGTAATCCACAGATCAGGATCCCGTTTCCGCCTGATGTGCAGCGGGTGGAGGACAAGCTCAGGTCTATTGGTTTGGATAGGCAGGTGGACCAGTTCATCGAAACCTTGAATCGGGGAGCCGAGGAAGCAGCCAAAGAGGCCAAACCGATCTTTGTGACTGCCATCCGTTCGATGACGATTCAGGACGCCTGGAATATCCTGAAAGGAGAAGATGATGCGGCCACCCAATATCTTGTTCGTACAACCTCAGATCAACTGAGTGTGAAGTTCAGGCCTGTGATAGGTAATGCCCTTGATCAGACCAACGCAACAAAATATTACGGAGACATTATCAATACCTACAATAAGATCCCTTTTGTGGATAAGGCTGATCCTGATCTTGAGAATTATGCCACCCAAAAGGCACTTGACGGGTTATTCTTTTTGATCGCCAAAGAGGAACAAAAAATCAGGGAAGATCCTTTGGCCAGGACCACAGATCTGTTGAAAAGGGTTTTTAAAGAGCAGGATTAATTTGCTGTAGCACTTAAAATTCCATGGGTACCCCTTCGTCAGGTACAAGGAATTTATTCGTCTCGATCTTTGAGCTACTGATCACCTTCAAAAGATCTGCTTCTGCCCGGCCCATGCCATCATCTGCGAGCGGGAAGGTGCCGAAATGCATGGCAATACTTTGCTTTGATTTCACATCCTCGTGTATTTTAACTGATTCTTCGGGAGCAACATGGATGGGTGACATGAACCATCTGGGAAGGTAGGCACCAATAGGTATCAATGAAATGTCCATGGGTCCCATCTTTTCTCCGATCTCCCTGAAATGTTTGCCATAGCCACTATCCCCGGCGAAGTATAGCTTTTTAGTACCCATCTCTATTAGATAACCACACCAAAGGGATTTGTCCCGGTCAAACAGTCCTCTTCCGCTAAAATGCTGGGTAGGTAATGCCGTAATCTTAACTTGATCGCCAAGTCTTTCCCACCAGTTCATTTCAGCTGTGTGTTCAATCCCATTTTTTTTCAAATAAGCGGATACACCCAGAGGTACAATGAATTTCGGTTTGAATTTGTCCCCTAAAGTTCTGACTGTGGTAATATCCAGATGATCGTAATGATTATGACTCAGCAAGACCATATCAATTTTAGGTAGATCATCAAAATGAATGCCCGGTGGCCGCATTCTTTGTGGTCCCGCGAAGCTGAAGGGGCTGCACCGATCACTCCAGACGGGGTCTGTCAGGATGTTTATGTCCTTCCATTGTATCAGGAAAGTGCTGTGATTTACAAATGTGACTTTGATCTTACCAGGTGAAGGTGGGGTAGGCTTCTCACCGACGAAAGTTTCATAGTTCTTGGTCCATGGGCCCTGGTCTCTGCCAATCACCCACTTGAGTACATCCGGAAAACCTTTTGCTTTTGCTCCCCCGGGGTTGAGAAACTGCTGACCATCGAAATTATCTGACTTCGGACCCTGATGAGGCTTGGTGCTGAGCATATACCCAAGGATCATGGTAAATACCAGGAATATGAGCAGGGGTAGCGAGATGAAGAACGTTACAAGCATTTGATGGGTTGTTGATGATTGTATCCTTAGGTCACTTTGGCATCCCTGATGATCCTGGAAAAAAGTGCAGGGAAAAATCTTTTGATATAGATGCCCAGTAATTCTCTTGTGCCAGCAATATACACCTCTTCCTTATTCCTTTTAATGGCTCTGATGGTTCGCTTTGCGCAGCTTTCGGCACTGATCCCTTTGGCCTGGGCTTCATCCATTTTGTTTTGGTTGGATCCGTCACCCATCAGCGCATTGATGGAAATATTTGTTTTGATGTAACCGGGGCAGACGATGGTTACCTGTATATTGTCTTTGTGGTGTTCAGCCCTCAGGGAATCATAGAATCCATGCAGTGCGTGTTTACTGGCAGCATATCCTGTACGCAGCGGTGAACCAATGATCCCTGTTGCCGAACTGATAATGACCTGGTGACCAGTCTTCCTTTGGACCATCTCCGGGAGCAGGGCTTTGCTGAGTGCGACGGATCCAAAGTAATTCACTTCCATGATCTTCCGGTCCACGTCCATGCTGGTATTGATCGCCCGGTCACGCTGTGAAATGCCTCCTGAATTGATCAGGATATCGATATGACCAAAAAAAGAGGATGCCTCTTTTGCCTTTGCAGTGAGGGAGGCGGAATCAGCAAGGTCCAGTGGCAATACCCTGACTTTAGAGGGATCAGCACACGCCTTTTTTACCCTTTCCAGCTCCTCGGCCCGGCGAGCGGAAATGATCAATTTTGCCCCTTCTCCTGATAATTCATAGGCGATAGCCTCTCCTATACCGGAAGAAGCTCCTGTGACCCAGATCACCTGGTCTTTGATTTTAGTCATGCAGCCTTATTCTTCTTTTGTTCCTCCAAAAATACCCAGATGGTGTAGATCCCAAGCGCTGTCCCAAAAGGAATGTTTAACAATCCCAGACAACCGGAAACCATTAGCAACGGCAGTCCCCAGGATTTGTTGTACAGAGTGGCTATACCACCAATGATTGAGGGTACGGGTCCCAGTAGCATAATAAAAATAAAGATCCATCGGACGAGCTCAAGTGCAGCCCCGGCAATGGCAAAACCCATTTCCTGACCTTCCTGAACGGCTTCTTCCATAATGAACGGGAAAATACTTCGAACGAAAGCGCTGATGATCAGGAAAACCAACAGGGTGAGCGTTCCATAAACAATGTGCAGGATACTGAGGAGTCTTTTATGTGCTTCCATGGTCATTTTTTCTCATAAATTACAAAATCGAACGCAAATTTGTGCTTTCCATCAGCCGGATGGTGCTTTCTGGAGGTCTCCTTCCACTCTTTTCTTGAAAATTCAGGGAAAGTCACCTGCCCTTCGAAAGATCCATTGATCTCGGTGAGATAGATCCTGTCGCAGATGGGTAATCCCATGCGGTATATTTCGCCCCCTCCGATAATGAACGCCTCATTTTCCCCGGCTTTTCTGGCAAGGTCAAGTGCTTCTTCCAGCGAAGTGACCGTTTTTGCTCCGGTGCCCTGATAATTTTTGTTTCTGGTGACAATAATATTCGGCCTGTTGGGAAGCGGCTGAAATTGCTGCTGCAGGGATTCCCAGTTTTTGCGGCCCATGATCACATGATGCCCGCTGGTGGTCTCTTTGAAGTATTTGAAATCATCTGGGAGGTGCCAGGGAATGTCATTGTCTTTTCCAATCACCCTGTTTTCACCCATTGCTGCAATCATGGAAATAATCATGGCCTCAATTTAAAGTAGTTTCAGATAAATTGTAACCGCGCAGGAATTCATCCGCTTTCATTCTTTTTTTTCCTTCCAGCTGTAGTTCGGTGATGTAGAGCAGTTTGTCCCCGGTATGAACACCGATCCTGGTGTTGTTTTCTGATTCAATTTTACCTGGCGATCCGGCTTTACGATCAGAGATCTGCACAGAAAGGACCTTAAGTGTCTTCCCATCGAGGGTGGTCCAGGCTGCCGGATAGGGATTCAATCCACGGACAAAGTTGCGGATCTTCTCTGCCGGCTGATCCCAGCGGATCCGGCAGTCTTCACGGAATATTTTGGGAGCGGACCTGTGGTCACCGGATTCCTGCTGGGGCGTCAATGCATAATCTCCGGATTCAATGGCCTGAGCAGTTTTTACAACAAGATCAGCCCCTTTGTTCATCAGTCTTTCGTAAAGTGTACCCGCCGTATCCGTTTCATGGATAGGTTCTTTTTCCTGGAAAAGGATGTTTCCAGTATCTATTTCATGTTTCAGCATAAAGGTAGTGACCCCGGTTTCCTTTTCACCATTGATGATCGCCCAGTTGATGGGCGCTGCTCCGCGATAGGCTGGCAGGAGGCTTGCATGCAGGTTAAAGGAACCGATTTTTGGCATGGACCAGACCACTTCAGGCAGCATGCGAAAGGCTACGATGATCTGAAGGTGGGCCTCATAACTTTTTAACTCAGCAATAAATCTTTCATCCTTTAAATTGGTAGGCTGCAAAACCGGTAGCTGCACAGACTGGGCATAATCTTTCACGGGGGAACTTCCCAGTTTTTTTCCTCTGCCCTGCGGTTTATCAGGAGCGGTGACCACCGCTACCACATTGAACTGATTTTCCACAAGCTTTCTGAGTGAAGGCACCGCAAATTCCGGTGTGCCCATGAAGATGATTTTTATTTTCTGTACTGTATCCATTCAGGCTCAAAACTATCGCATTCGATAATATTCATATATATAATAAAATTAAATATATATTTAAGGTAAATATTCAATCAATATAATTTAACAAAATGAAATCAGCATTAATTTTAGTTTCATTGATGGTTTGCTCTGATATGATGGGGCAGGATATAAGAGCAAAAGCAGATCTAATTCTGACAGAAGCAATTCCTTCCCCGGAAGGCCCGGGCGTCATAATAGGTATCATGAAGGATGGAATTCTGGAGATCATCAGGACCAGGGGATTATCAAATCTGGAATATCAAATTCCATTTAGTGATTCAACGGTATTTGAACTGGCATCCGTGACCAAGCAATTTACTTCTGCCTGTATAGGAATACTTGAGCACAAAGGTTTACTGGATGTGAATGATGATGTAAGAAAGTACATACCTGAACTAAAGTTTTATGGGGACACCATTCGTATAAAACGCCTTTTAAACCATACCAGTGGAATCAGAAATCACAATGTATTATTGGATCTCATGGGTTTTGACTTTCAGCATTGCGGTTATACAAACCAGATGATCCATCAGCTAATGTTTCGGCAAAATGGAATAAATAATCGACCAGGCGATAAAATGCTTTATTCAAATACCAACTATGTGATGTTAGCGCTGATTGTAGAGAGGGTTTCGGGTATGAAAATTCATGATTTTGCGGAACAGATGCTTTTTCACCCACTTGGTATGAGTGACACTTTTTATAAAAGTGATCTATCGAAGATTGTCAGGAACCGGGCCACCCCCTATTATAGATCAAATGACGAATATAAGGAACCCAAATCGCTCACCTTATGTGTTGGAGCAGGGGGAGTATACAGTACTGTGAAGGATATGTTTAAGTGGATGAGTTTATTCAGGGGTGGGGAGCATGAGCTTTCATATCTACCTTCTTTTCTTACGGTTTTGGATACTTTATATGATGGTCGGGAAATGACCTGTGCAAGGGGGGTGTTTGTATCCGAATATAAAAACCTTATTACAATCAATCACAGTGGCAGAGATTGGGGTTTGAGAGCTCAAATGATGTGGTTGCCAGACCTAGATCTGGGCGTGTTTGTTTTCACCAATTCAGAACATGTCAATGCAGTCGAGGTCAGTTATCAACTGGTTGATCTTTTTCTGGACGAATCTTCCGATCCTGCAGAAAAAAAGTCTGGATACAGGCATACAAAAAAAGAGCTGGAAGCTTTGGAAGGGGTCTATCAGGAGGTAAATAGTGACATGAAAATGGAGGTTTATCTGAATAATGACTCACTGTTTGCAAAAAGCAGCATGGGAGGGATACCTGTATACCTGGTATCTACATCCAATGGCACATTTCACCGGGATGATAATGCCAGCGTCACTTATAACTTTGAGTACAGGGAGGAGGACCCAATCGATTTATCTGTTGATTTCGGTGGCGCAGAATTCTACTTTGAAGAAATTGTACTCACCGAAAAACCTAATGAAAATCCGGAAGAGTTTGTAGGGAAATATTACTCTGAGGAACTGAAAGTCACCTATGAACTTACGCTGGAAGACGGGAATTTGATACTTAGTTATCCAAACAATTGCTGCTACACACTTACTGAAGGGCAGAAAGATGTTTTAGGCGCCAACAGAAGAACCAGGTATGCTTTTACAAGAGATAATAAAAATGATGTAGTCTCATTCACCGTGGCATCTGAAGGTACTGTAAAGGATATTTTATTTGAAAGACAGGATTAAATTAAATAATTCATTGTCAGTTTTTAAACACATATATCACCATCATAATGTAATGTAAAATACTCCCTGCCATCACAAACAGATGCCAGATGAAGTGGGCCAGTCTCATCCGGTAGTCGATGATATAAAAAACAATGCCTGCTGTGTAAGCGAGTCCTCCCGAAACCAGCAACCAGAAGCCGGGAGCAGGTAGGATCTCTTTGACCAGACCAATTTTAAACACAATGATCCAACCCATGAAAGCATACATCAGCGTGGAGATGATACGATATTTCCCCGTGTAGAATATCTTCAAAATGATGCCCACCACGGCCATTCCCCACTGAATACCAAAGAACAGCCAGCCTGTGAAGCCTCCAATGCTGACCAGCAGGACCGGGGTGTAGGTACCGGCAATGAGCAAATAGATAGCACAATGGTCCAGGATGTTGAAGACATACTTGGCTTTTACATGTCTCAGCCCATGATAAATTGAAGAGAAAGTATAAAGGATTACCAGGCTCGAACCATAAAATAAAGCACTAAAAAGTGTCCAGTCCTTATCACTCTTCGCACCGAAAACGATCAGCACTACCAGGCCGCCGACTGCTGCCAGGCCCGTGAGGCCGTGCGAGAACATGTTGAACCACTCTTCGAGATGAGTTTGTGATTTGTGATCACTCATACAGCAGGTATTTCTTCCTGATCTGATTGAAAGCCAGGAGCTCCTTTTGCCAGCTGGCCCGGATCTTCTCTTCTGTCCAGCCTGCTTCAATTTGTTGCTTCAAAAGATCGTTTCCTACATGTCTGCTGATCGTCTCCATGATGAAGGGCTCGTCCGTTCTTCCTTTCATCTTCTGATAAAAATCAATGAGGTAGGAGAGATTGAATTCATACACCGGCTCTGAGCCCACGAAGGATACTCCATAACATTTTTTTCCTTCCAGCGGCGGGTATTTGGAGCCTTCATTCGGCATAGGGGTGAAAGAAAAATCCTTGTCAGGATAATCAGGATGACCAATGACCTGAAACTGATGGTCAGTCCCCCGGCCAACGGAAGCCAGAGTTCTTTCAAAAAGACCCAGGGAGGGATACAAAGCGATGGAAAGATCATTGGGCAGGTTGGGCGATGGAGGTACCGGAAGCGAATAAGGCAGGGAGTGCTTCCAGTTCCTGTTGGCGATGACGGTCAGGTTGCAATACAGTCCATTCCCGAGCCAGCCTTCGTCATTGATCATCATGGCCAGCTCACCGATCGTCATCCCATGTACCAGCGGGACCGGATGCATACCGATAAATGATTTGAATTCATCCTGCATCACAGGGCCATCCACATATCCGCCATGGGGATTTGGCCGGTCCAGCACAATAAAGGGGATCTTGTACTTGGCGCAGGCCCGCATCATGTAGGTCATCGTGCTCGGGTAGGTATAGAACCTTACACCGACATCCTGGATGTCAAAGATCATCACATCGATACCATCCATTTGCTCTTTGGTTGGTTCCCGTGTGCTGCCATACAGGCTGATCATTTCAAAATTATACTTTGTCACTTCATTTTCGATCTTTTCACCGTCCGGTTTGGTACCCGTAAAGCCATGTTCGGGGGTAAACGCTTTCAGGATGTTAATTTCCATGGACAACAATGAATCCACGAGGTGGGTAGCGCCAATGACTGAGGTGTGGTTTACGAGCAGACCGACTTTTTTGCCCTGGATGAGGGGTAAATATTCATCAAGCTGATGAGCGCCGGGCAGGATTTCGGTTTGCAGATCCCTTTGAGCGGCACAGGAACCAATGAATAATTCAAATACAATGAAAAAATGAAATCTACTCATGAAGGGATCGTTTATAATTGTGTTAAAATTATAAAGTTTGAATCTACCTTACTTCATATCGGGCAGGATAACGAAAAATGAGCAGGGATCTTTTTCCAGTACCATCACCAGGATTGCCATTATCAGCATTGCGGTGGCGCTTTCTTCCCTGATCCTTGCCTTTTTGATCCTTGGAGGTTATCAAAATGTGATCACCAGTAAGATCTACAGTTTTTCGGGGCATGTGGTGATTAGTAAGTACACGCTTTCCAACAATGTGGAAGAGACTTCCATCACGATTACCGACTCTTTACTGCAGACGGTCATGGAGACTGAAGGTGTCAATTACGTGCAGGCTTATGCCTTTAAGTACGGATTGCTGAGTACTGAAGAGGAGGTACAGGGTGTGCTGGTGAAAGGTATTGATGAAAATTTCGACAAGTCGGATTTCGAACAGCACATGATCCGCGGCAGGTTCCCGGAATTCCCGGAAGATAATTATGGCACAGAGGTGGCTATCAGTGAAGAGATCTCAACGATCCTTAAGCTGGATGTCGGGGATGAGGTCACCATCTTTTTTGTGCAAAAGCCTTTACGCTTCAGAAAACTCCAGATCACAGGTGTTTATGAAACGGGTCTTGAAGAGATCGATGAGAACGTGATCCTTGCCGATATCGATATGGTAAAAAGGATCAACAACTGGGAGGAAAACCAGGTCGGAGGTCTCGAGGTTTACCTGGACAACCCTGACAACCAGGAAAGTGTGGCCGAGTCACTTTTTCATAAAGTGGACTTTGACATGTATGTAGAGAAAGTTGCAGATAAATACATCCAGATCTTCGAATGGCTGAGGATGCTTAACCGGAATGTTTACATATTGCTGGTGATCGTACTTTTTGTGGCATGTTTCAACATGGTGTCCATTCTGCTGATCCTGATTCTCGAGCGAACGCAGATGATCGGGATCTTTAAGACCCTGGGAGCCAGCAATCAGCTGATCAGGAGGATTTTCCTGTTCAATGGCCTCAACCTCATCATCAAAGGACTTCTCTGGGGTAATTTCATTGGGTTATCTTTCTGTGTGGCCCAGTATTATTTCAGGTTCATTCCTTTGGATGCATCCAATTACTATGTGAGCTACGTGCCGATCTCCCTGGATTTCGGAATTGTACTGCTGCTGAATGTAATGGCGGTATTAGTGGTAGGTGTGACGCTGTTTATCCCGCTTACGATCATCCAAAGGATCCAGCCGGTGAAGGCGATCAGGTTCGACTAAAATGCTCGGGAGCATAGCTCCTGAAAAAGCTGCGGATCTTCATTTCGATCACCCCAAAAACGGCTTCCTTAAATATTCCGCGCGACATCTTGGATTCTCCCCTGGCACGCTCGGTAAAAACAATAGGTACCTCCTTGATCTTAAATCCGTGCTTCCAGGCATTGAATTTCATCTCAATCTGAAAAGCGTAGCCGATGAAGTGGATCTTATCCGGATCGATCGTCTTGAGGACCTTCCTGCTGTAGCATTTAAAACCTGCTGTGGTATCCATGATCGGCATCCCTGTGATCAACCGGACGTAAAAGCTGGCAAACCAGGACATCAGTACCCTGCCCATGGGCCAGTTTACCACATTTACACCCTGAATATACCGGGAGCCAATGGCCATGTCGTAGCCTTCTTCCGCGCAGGCCTGATATAATTTCACGAGGTCCGCAGGGTTGTGCGAAAAATCGGCATCCATTTCAAAAATGAAGTCATATTCATGCTCCACCGCATAAGCAAATCCCATGATGTAGGCAGTTCCCAGCCCGGCTTTTTCCGTTCTTTCAATGAGATGGATGCGCTTCGGATCTTTTTTTTGCAATTTTTTTACAATGTCGGCAGTGCCATCCGGTGATCCGTCGTCGATGATCAGCACTTCGAACGGGGTTTTGATCTCCAGAACTGAGTTGATCACATCTTCGATGTTTTCATGCTCGTTGTAAGTGGGTATTATGACAAGATTTCGATGCAATGTATCGGAAATGAATTCACTAAATTAATGTTTACCTCACAAAATCCTGAGGTCGGATTCTCGATTTAAGAATTTTTTTGATTATTTCCATAAATTGGAACAGTATAAGAGGTTTTTGAAAGTTGAATCATGGTTTGATAAAAAGTATATTTACTTTATGCCTCACTTTTTGTTCATTTCATGTTTGCTACTTAGTTTTCAAATAAATGGGCAAATTATCTATTTATCATCGGGATTTGGTTCTAATTCAGGCGCCAGTGTTGCCCCTTATACAGACAGCCGCTCTCTTTCTCTCCCATGGTTAATTGAGGCAGAATTGAAGATTGAGTTTAAAGAGCATTCATCAATCTCCTTCCTCGGTCAAAGGAAGGTGAACAAGAAGGCTGGTGAAGGGTTTCTAAGTGAAACAACGACAAACTCTGTAAATCACTACGTAGGTGTAAAAATCGGCCGTTACATTAAAAGTGAAGCAGCGGACAGAGATGGTAAAAGACCTGATATCGAAATTGGTTGTAATCTCTTATACGGGCAGGAAGTCGTAAATTGGGAGGACACACAAAATTCTTTTAGTATTCTTTATCCCTCTTTCGGGATCTATGGATCGGATCGGTTCCATATGCTGCAGACTGGCATTTATTCTTCCCTGACCTGGGACTGGGAAGCATCGCGATGGAATTTCCGATTGGCATTGAGCATTCTCAAAGATTTTATCCTGACCGGAAGCCGAAGGATAGACTATCTGCCAAACTTTGATCATTCAGCATATGAAGAATTTGATTACAGAGGAATACTTTCATTCAATGCTTTGGGCGGGATCGGCTATAAATTGTTCAGAAAATAGTTGTTTTTTCTGTTGGTAGCTAATGTTGATTCGGTGAAATCAATTATTTATTATAACCCAGTATTTTCATCATGTGCTCACTGTCCTGCTCTGCGGCAAACAGACTTGTGACCACCTCGCCGTTTTCATCCCTATCGATAAGGACGTGCTTCGGTGCAGGAATTAAACAGTGTTGGATACCACCATATCCGCCCAAAGATTCCTGATAGGCTCCCGTATGGAAAAACCCAAAATACAGGGTTTCCTGTTCATCATATTTCGGCAGGAAAACCTCAGCTATGTGGGCTTCGGAATCATAATAATCCATGCTGTCGCAGGTGAGACCTCCGATATTTACCTTGTGAAAAGTGTTGTCCCAGTGATTGACCGGGAGTAAAATGTACTTTTCATTCAATCCCCAGACGTCCGGCATGTGGGTGATAAACGAACCGTCCATCATGTACCATAGCTCTTTGTCATTCTGCAGCTTTTCATTCAAAACAGAATACAGGGTAGCTCCGCTTTCGCCTACTGTGAAGGATCCGAATTCGGTGAAGATATTGGGTACATCCACATGATTTTTATGGCAGATCCATTGCACGTTGGAGATGATCTGCTCTGCCATATACGCGTAATCGTATTCGAAGTGCAGTGAGTTCTTGATCGGAAATCCTCCCCCGATATCAATCGTATCCAGATCCGGACAGATCTTTTTCAGCTCACAGTACATGTATATAAACCTGCTCAACTCACTCCAGTAGTAAGCTGTATCTTTAATGCCGGTATTGATGAAGTAATGCAACATTTTGAGTTTCGCCTTTTTATTATTGGCTATCCGCTCTTTATAATAAGGAATGATATCCCCATACCTGATTCCCAACCGGGAAGTATAAAAGGCAAAATTCGGCTCTTCATCAGCAGCTACTCTGATCCCCAGTTTAAATTCCTTTTCTGCATGTTGATCGTAGTAATCTAACTCATTGAGGTTATCTAATACAGGAATACAATTTTTGAAACCCGTATTGATTAGTCTGGCGATATTTTCAAGGTACAATGGTCTTTTAAATCCATTGCAAATGATATACCTGTCTTTTTTGATCAGTCCGCTTGAGTATAGGCTTTCGATGATCGGGATATCGAAGGCAGATGAGGTCTCGATATGGATATCATTTTTAAGACCTTCGGCCAATACGAACTGAAAATGAGAAGACTTTGTGCAATAACAATAGGTATAGGACCCCTTGTAATTAAGCTTCGTGATGGCGTCGTTGAAGATCTTTTTAGCAAACTGAATGTTTTCGGAGATCTTGGGGAGGTAGGTCAGCTTTAGCGGGGTACCATACTCCTTGATGATGCTCATCAGATTTACGTTGTTGAAATATAGCTGGTCGTTTTCTACTCTGAACTCCTTGGTGGGAAAATAAAAGGTCTGTTCGATCAGGTCACTATAACTTTTCATTCAATAAGTAAAGGTGTTTTGTGATGTCGCAATTTTGTTAAAATATCTAACAAATCCAGAACAAGGGGAGTATTAATTGCGTGAAAAAATATTTGGTGTTCAGTTATTTTTGCAGTCTGCTTATGCTACATGATCAATCTTGGAATTTATGACGAAACAGCACCACTGGAGGCTGTTGTTTTGGGTACTGCGGAGAGTTTTGGAGGTGTGCCAGCCATGGACAATACCAACGATCCCAAGTCTGTCGAACATATCATTAACGGAACATTCCCAAAGGAGTCCGATCTTCTCTATGAGATCCAGTGCGTAAACGAAGTGTTTGAATCCTATGGTGTGGAAGTATTCCGCCCAAAGGTGATCGGCAACTACAATCAGATCTTTTCAAGGGATGTGGGACTTGTGATCGGGGACCGGATCATTGTGCCCTTCATAGCGCATAACAGGCGGGAGGAGATCAGGGGGATCCAGTATATCATCGATCAGTGTGACCGGAATAAGGTGCTGAGGCCCAATGAGCATGAGCGGATGGAGGGAGGAGATGTGATGCCATGGAAGGGGAAGCTTTTTGTGGGCTACTCCAAACAGGAGGATTTCGATGAATACATCACTGCCAGGACCAATCTGGCAGGCCTGGAATATCTTGAAAAAACCTTTCCTGACTGGAAGGTCTATGGTTTTGAATTAAAGAAATCAGATACTGATCCTTACGAAAATACGCTCCATCTGGATTGCTGCTTCCAGCCGATCGGCCACGATCAGGCAATCATTTATCCGGAGGGATTTAAAAACAAAGAGGATGCGGACTTCCTGATCTCCCTGTTTGGCGAGGAGAAAGTCATCAGGGTGGATAAACAGGAAATGTATCATATGTATACCAATATTTTTTCACTCTCTCCTGATGTGATCGTGTCTGAGCGTCACTTTACACGGCTGAATACAGAGCTGAGGTGCCGTGGATTTACGGTGGAAGAAGTACCATTTGCAGAAGCAGCAAAAATGGAAGGTCTGTTGAGATGTTGTACGCTGCCCCTGAGGAGAAGATATGAATAAGCAGGTCACCGATACGATACTCATGATCCGGCCGACGTGGTTTTATGGCAACGACCAAACGGCTGTCAATAACTTTTTTCAAAAACCCAATGCCGGAGAAACCCCTCGCGCAATCCAGGACCGTGCGCTTCAGGAATTTAATGAACTGGCGGCACTTCTGGAAAGCAAAGGGATTGAAGTGCTCATTTTCGATGACACGCCTGAGCCTCACACGCCGGATTCGATCTTTCCCAACAACTGGGTCTCCTTTCATCAGGATGGTCAGATCATTACTTATCCGATGTTTGCTGAAAACAGGAGATTGGAGCGAAGGGGAGACATTCTGGAAAAGATATCTTCTTCATTTGAGGTGAAGGAGATCATCAGGCTGGATGCCTGGGAAAAGGAAGGGTTGTTTCTCGAAGGAACAGGGAGCCTGGTGCTGGACCGGGAACACGACACCTGCTTTGTTGCCATTTCTGACCGGGCGCATGGCCTCGTCGTTGAAAATTTTCAGGAGATCACCGGCTATCATGCGGTTACTTTCCGGGCAAATCAGACCTATCAGGGGCGCAGGGTCCCCATTTACCATACCAATGTGATGATGTATCTGGGCGAGGCATTTGCCACCATAGGTTTAGCTTGCATAGACGATCCGGCGGAAAGGAAAAACGTGTTAAATTCACTCGAAACTTTGGGAAAGGAGATCATTGACATATCAGAGGAGCAGGTAGCGAACTTTGCCGGAAATGGGTTGCAACTTGCCAGTCAGTCCGGTGATCAGTATATCGTCATGTCTTCTGCTGCTTACAGATCCCTGCATCAAAATCAGGTGAAAGTTTTAGAAAAATACGGCGAGATCATACATTCGCCATTGGATACCATTGAGTATTACGGAGGAGGGAGCGCGAGGTGCATGATAGCGGAAATATTTTTAAGCAAACAGACGCATGTTTGAAATAGATCAATTACTCCAAAAGGAGATCGTAAGGGC
The DNA here is from genome assembly GCA_965243485.1 of Cyclobacteriaceae bacterium. Classification (GTDB taxonomy): domain Bacteria; phylum Bacteroidota; class Bacteroidia; order Cytophagales; family Cyclobacteriaceae; genus UBA7330. The sequence continues at coordinate 3,002,351 of CBDEVP010000001.1, forward strand.
ATTTAAAGAACTTTTTGAACACCAGCTGTCGGAGGCTGAAGTACAGCTACAGCCAACCCGGAAGGAGTTTGAAGGCACACATACGCTGGTGGTTTTCCCATTTCTAAAGGTCACCAAAAAAAATCCTGAGGAATCCGCAAACCTGATCGGCGAATTCCTGAAATCGGGCTCAGAGATCGTCCGCGATTATCAGGTGGTCAAGGGTTTTCTGAACCTCACCGTGGATGATCTTACCTGGACAAAGCTCCTTGCGGCCACCCTGGATGATGATACCTACGGAAGATTCCCACCGAATGGTCAGAGGGTGATGGTGGAATTTTCTTCTCCCAATACCAACAAACCGCTTCACCTTGGCCATCTCCGGAATAACTTCCTCGGGGATTCGGTGTCCAGGATCCTGGACGCGAATGGATATGAGGTGATGAAGGTAAACCTGGTCAATGACCGGGGGATCCATATATGTAAATCCATGCTGGCTTATTCAAAATACGGCCATGGAGAAACACCCGAAAGTGCCAAAATGAAGGGGGATCACCTGATAGGCAAGTACTACGTGAAGTTCGACCAGGTCTATAAAGAAGAGATCGTGAAGCTGGTCAATGAAGGTAAAGATCCTGAAGAGGCCAAAAAAACAGCTCCATCCATCGTTGAAGCTCAGGAACTATTAAAAAAATGGGAGGAAAATGATCCTGAGACCGTGGGACTGTGGAAGACACTCAACCAATGGGTTTACAATGGCTTTGACCAGTCCTATGAGACCATGGGGATCAGTTTCGATAAAATATATCATGAATCGGACACCTATGTGCTGGGGAAGGATATCGTGAAAGAAGGTCTGGAAAAGCACATTTTTTTCACCAAAGGAAATGGCTCCGTCTGGGTAGATCTGACAGATGAAAAACTGGATGAAAAATTGCTGCTCCGGGCCGATGGCACCTCTGTGTATGTTACCCAGGACATGGGTACCTGTGAATTGAAATACCAGGATTTCCCCTTTGATAAATCGGTGTATGTGGTGGGTAATGAACAGGATTACCATTTCAAGGTCTTGTTTAAGATCATGGAAAAGCTTGGACGGTCTTATGCGCAGGGGCTGTTTCACCTGTCTTATGGCATGGTAGATCTCCCTACCGGTAAAATGAAATCCAGGGAAGGTACAGTGGTGGACGCGGACGATCTGATGGATGAAATGTTTACGACCGCTGAAAGCCAGACAAAAGAGCTTGGGAAGATCGAGGGATTATCTGAGGAAGAGGCGCAGGAATTGTATAAAACCCTTGGACTGGGTGCCCTTAAATATTTCCTCCTGAAAGTAGATCCTAAGAAAAGGATGCTGTTCAACCCTCAGGAGTCCATCGAATTTCAGGGCAATACGGGACCATTTATCCAATATACTCATGCAAGGATATCGGCGATCATCCGGCGGGCTGAGGATTTAAATATTTCTCTGGATTTTAATCCCGAAAAGCTTCCGCCACTTCATCTTCGTGAATCCACTGTGATCTACAGGATCAGTCAGTTTCCGGGTGCCGTAAAGCAGGCCGCCGAAGAATTTGCTCCTTATATTATTGCACAATACGTGTATGATCTGGCCAAGGAGTACAACGGGTTTTATCAGGAGATCTCCATTTTCAATGAAAAGGATGAAAATCTCATGAAGATGCGGGTGGTTTTATCGGCCGTGACTGCCAGCGTGATCAAAAAAGCCATGGCATTATTAGGGATCAACGTTCCAACCAGGATGTAGCATGAGCAAATTAGGCATCTGGATAAAGGCTTTCAGGCTCAGGACACTGCCCCTGGCAATAGCCAGCATACTGATGGGTACCCTGCTGGCCATTGCCGATGGCTATTTCGATACAGCTATTTTTATTTTGGGTGTGCTGACTACCATTTTTCTTCAGATCCTGAGCAATTTGGCCAATGATTATGGAGACGCCGCTTCCGGCGTGGATGGAATAGATCGTAAAGGCCCAAGCCGCGTCGTACAGACCGGACTGATCAGCAAAACTGAAATGAAACGCATGCTCTGGATCTTCATCTCCCTGTCTCTTGTCAGCGGCCTACTGCTTATCTGGGTGGCCCTGGGCGATCAGTGGCTGACAGGGATACTGTTCTTTGTACTGGGGATAGCCGCCATTGCAGCAGCCATCAGATACACTGTGGGGAAGAATCCATATGGATATTCCGGATGGGGCGACTTCTATGTGTTGCTTTTCTTTGGGTTTACCGGAGTCATAGGTAGTTTTTTTTTATTGTCCAAAAGCTTTTATCCCAACCTAATCCTTCCTGCGCTGTCAACAGGATTGTTTTCTGTTGCGGTATTAAATCTCAACAATATCCGGGACATTGAATCCGACAGGAAAAACGGGAAATTCAGTATTCCGGTGAGGCTGGGAAGGGAAAGAGCCATCATTTATCACTACCTGCTTCTTTTCTTTGGGTTGGTGTCTGCGGTCGTTTTTGTGATCCTCGAAGGAGAGGGCTGGCACTCCTGGGTTTTTCTGCTCAGCGTTCCATTACTGATCATCAATGCGAGAGCGGTATCCCGGAAAAAAGCAGCGGCAGAACTTGATCCATATCTGAGACAAATGGCCATATCCACACTCATTTTTGTACTGCTTTTCGGCCTGGGGCAAATTCAATTTTAGAGGATTCAACTTTGCGGATAATGATTATTCGTTAACTTAGGTGATCATAAATAAAACCAACTGAAATGGATAAAATTCTCGTTCCCTATGATTTCTCCGATGTTGCTAAAAATGCGTTAAACCTGGCTTCTGAGATTGCCGGGGAGAATAAGGGTTGTACCATTACCATCATCAATGTAATCGAGCACCCCACACCTGAATCTTTCAAGACAATGGGTATCAGTGATATTGATCCCATGGAGGAGTTGTATATCAACAAACTCCTTTCCACCGTGGAGGAAAAGCTGGAAATCCTGGTCGCGGACAGTTCGTACTCGCATGTTGAATTGAAGTATAAAATTGTCATTGGTCAGCCCTTCAAGGAAATATCGGAAATGATCTCTACGGAGAAGATTGACCTCGTGGTGATGGGTACGAGCGGAAGTGAGGGGATTGAAGAATTCCTGGTAGGGAGCAATGCGGAACGAATGGTCAGGTTTTCGAAATGCCCGGTCATTACCGTGCAGAAGGAAGTACACGTTTCAGATATTGAGGAAATCGTATTTGCATCAAATTTTATTGATGTCCCTGCGGGATTTGTATTTAAGTTAAAGCAGCTGCAAAAGGCCTTTAGCGCCAAGCTAAAAATTGTGAAGATCAATACACCTGCGAGCTTTACGACCACCCGTCATGATAAAAAGCAAATGGAGGATTTTATCTCTGAATTCGACATCAAGAACTGTTCATATGATATCTACAATTACTCCAATGAGGAGGATGGCATCGTCGCTTATTCAGAGGATATCGATGCTGATATGATTGCGATCGGTACCAGGCAACGAAGAGGCGTAGGGCATTTCTTTTCCGGAAGTATCGCGGAGGATGTCGTAAATCATGCAAAAGTACCCGTATGGACTTTTGGGTTGGAAAAAGCTTTGTAGGGATCGGGAAGTCTGTCGACTTTAATTCGGAAAATAAGAAAATTCATGGTTAAATTTGCCGGATGAATTACGCAATTCTATTCCACATTTTTCATCATTCGTCCTGAGGGACGACTTAGCTACTGTTACCATTTGTGTAATTCAATCACCTGTTATTTTTCGAATTTTCTCTATCTGATCTTATCATGTCGAATCTGAAAGTTGCCATTCAAAAGTCTGGAAGGCTCAGCGAGGACTCATTGAAACTTTTTAAGGAATGTGGAATAAAAGTGAACAATGGGGCCAGAAAACTCAAGGCCAATGCCTCCAATTTCCCCATTGAGTTTCTCTTTCTGAGAGACGATGATATCCCCGGCTATGTGGAAGACGGTGTGGCAGACCTAGGCATTGTCGGTCTCAACGTGCAGGAAGAAGCTCAGAAAAATACCACTGTGCTCAAAAAGCTCGGGTTCTCAAGATGCAGACTTTCCCTGGCGATACCCAGGTCGATGGATTACACGGGCATTGAATTTTTTGAGGGTAAAAGCATTGCCACCTCATACCCGTTCATTCTCCGGTCATACCTCAACAGCAAAGGGGTGAATGCCGAGATCCATGAGATCAGCGGGTCTGTGGAAATTGCCCCAGGCATCGGGCTGGCGGAAGGGATCTGCGACATTGTGAGTTCGGGCAGCACATTACTGAGCAATGGATTGACGGAAGTAGAGGAGGTGATGCGATCTGAAGCCGTCCTGATTGGCAGTGAGAAGCTGGATGCAGACCAAAAGAAGCTACTTGATCAGTTGATGTTTCGGATGGATGCAGTGCTGGTAGGCAAAAATAATAAATACGTTTTGCTCAATGCCCCGGATGAGTCGCTGGAAAAGATCATCGATATTTTACCGGGGATGCGGAGTCCCACGGTACTTCCGCTTGCAGAAAAAGGATGGCACAGCATTCACTCGGTGATCAATGAAGATGATTTCTGGGGTAGTATTGAGCGGTTAAGGGCCGCGGGTGCGGAAGGTATTTTGGTAGTTCCCATTGAGAAGATGGTTCAGTGATGATCAAGATTTATAACAATCCCGATACAGAAAAGCTCAGAGGGATCTTACAAAGACCTTCATATGATCTCAGCAGGATAGACAAGGTGATCAAACCTGTGCTGGAGAAAGTGAAAAGAGGGGGGGATAAGGCACTCAGGAAATTCGCACTGGAATATGACCACGTGGAGCTGAAAGACCTTTGGGTGAGTGAAAAAGAATTTGCCAGGGCCGAAAAAGAGGTGAATCAGACGCTCAAGGATGCAATCAACACTGCTTATCAAAACATTTACCGGTTTCATGAAGCTCAGCGCCAGGAGCAGCTAGTCCTTGAAGTCATGCCAGGAGTGGTCTGCAGCAGGCGATCTGTTCCCATCGAGCGGGTGGGGCTTTATGTGCCTGGTGGCACAGCACCTTTATTTTCCACAGTACTCATGCTGGGTATTCCTGCCAAAATTGCAGGATGTAAAGAGATCATCATTTCATCACCTACCGACCGTCTGGGCATCACCAATCCCGTGATCCTGTACACGGCCAGGCTGATCGGGATCAACCGGGTATTGAAGCTGGGTGGGGCGCAGGCGATCGGTGCCATGGCTTATGGGACCGAGAGTGTGCCAAAGGTGGATAAGATCTTCGGGCCTGGTAACCAGTATGTGACCGTGGCCAAGCAGCGTGTAGCCAGAGACACCGTAGCCATTGATATGCCGGCGGGGCCCTCGGAGGTCATGGTTGTGATCGATGAAAAGGCGGATGCATCGTTTGCTGCTTCCGATCTGCTCTCCCAGGCCGAACATGGGATCGATAGTCAGGTCGTGCTCGTCACAAACTCGGTGGAAAAGGCTGAGGAAGTAAAGAAAGAGATCAAAAATCAACTGGGTAAGTTACCCAGAAAAACCATCGCGGAGACCGCCCTGGAGAAGAGCTCGATCATCATCTACGGCAATAAAGAGAAGATCCTAGAAACTATCAACACCTACGGTCCTGAGCACCTGATCATCAACACAAAGGATGCGGAGGAACTTGCAGAAAAAGTTGTCAATGCCGGATCTGTATTCATAGGTGCATATACGCCGGAATCTGCCGGAGACTATGCTTCAGGAACCAACCACACCCTGCCTACCAATGGATGGGCCAGGGCCTACAGTGGGGTCTCGCTGGATAGCTTTGTGAAAAAGATCACCTATCAAAAGATCACAGAAGAGGGCCTGCTCCATCTCGGACCCACCATTGAAAGGATGGCAGAAGCTGAATTGCTGGACGCCCACAAAAATGCCGTAACACTAAGACTACAGAAATTAAAAGAAAATGGTATCACCGGAAAACCTGGTAAGAAGTCATCTAAAAGATCTAAAGGCTTACTCTTCCGCAAGGGATGAGTACGAGGGCGAAATCGGTGTATTTCTGGATGCCAATGAAAATTCACTCGGCTCTGTCACCAACCTTCAGGTCAATAGATATCCTGATCCTCACCACAGGAAACTCAAGGAAGCCTGGTCGGAAATACGGGGCGTTAGCACTGACCGGATCTTTTTCGGCAATGGAAGCGACGAGCCGATCGATCTGCTGATCAGGCTGTTTTGTAACCCTGGAAAAGATCATGTCATTACCATGCCTCCGACCTACGGCATGTATGAGGTGAGCGCGGGGATCAACGGGATAGAAAATGTGAAGGTACCCCTGACGGAGTCGTTTCAGATCGATCTTTCCGAAGTGAAACAAAAGATCAAAGAGTCCTCCAAAATGATCTTCATCTGTACGCCAAATAACCCGACGGGTAACCTGCTGAGTACAGATGATATTGAAGAGATACTCGCTGTCTTTCCGGGTATAGTGGTCATTGACGAAGCTTACTTTGATTTTTCCACAAAGCCGGGATGGGTGGGGAAACTGGCTGAATACCGGAATCTGGTGGTGTTACAGACATTGAGCAAAGCCTGGGGCATGGCGGGCATCAGGGTAGGGGTGGCCATGGCCGATGCCTACATCATTTCCATGCTTGAAAAGATCAAGCCGCCGTATAACCTGAGCCTGCCCAATCAACAGCTGGCGCTGGAGGCGATGAACAACGTGATCAAAAAGGATCAGGAAGTCAGCATTTTGCTTAAGGAAAGAGAAAGAACTGAAAAGCTGCTGGGTCAGATCTCCCAGGTGGAAAGGATATTTCCAAGCGATGCCAATTTTTTGCTGGTGAGGTTCCAAAAGGCCAAAGCGCTATTTGATTTCATGATCAGTGAAAAAGTGATCGTCAGAGACCGAAGCACTCAGAAAAATTGCGAAAATTGCCTCCGGATCACGATCGGCACGAAGGAAGAGAATGACCGGCTGATCGGGTTGATCAGGGATTTTTATAAAAAATAAAATTGATGAAGCCCATATTGTTCATTGACCGCGACGGAACCATCATCGAGGAGACTGAAGATGAGAAGATCGAGAAGATCGAGAAACTTAAGTTCCTGCCAGAGGTCCTTAACTACCTGAGGAAGATCCGCCAGGAGTCGGATTACCTGTTTGTGATGGTGACCAACCAGGACGGTCTGGGGAGTGAGATCTTTCCCGATGAGGAATTCTGGCCAGTGCACAATTTCATCATGCAAACGCTGGAGAGTGAAGGAATAAAATTTGATGCCATCCACATCGATGAACATTTTGAAACGGATAATCATCCTAACAGGAAACCGGGTATTGGTATGCTCAAAGGCTATCTGAATGGTGAATACGATATCAAAAACTCCTATGTGCTTGGAGACCGCCTGACCGATGTTCAGCTGGCCAAAAACCTCGGCTGTCAGGCGATACATCTTTGGGGGGAGAAGAAGACCGATGCTGCATTGACGACGCTAAGCTGGAAAGAGATCTATGAGTTTCTGGTTCTTAAGCCGAGGAAAGCGACAGTGAACCGGAAAACCAAGGAGACAGATATTGCTATTCAGCTGAACCTGGATGGCTCGGGTCAGACCGATATTCACACCGGGATCGGCTTTTTCGACCACATGCTGGATCAACTGGGCAAGCACGGAGGGATTGACCTGGCCATTAAAGTGGATGGCGATCTGCACATCGATGAACATCACACGGTGGAGGATACCGCTCTGGCTTTGGGTGAAGCATTTTTGAAAGGATTAGGAACCAAAAAAGGTATTCAACGCTACGGCTTTTTGTTGCCCATGGATGACGTGCTGGCGCAGGTGGCCATAGACTTTGGCGGGAGACCCTGGCTGGTCTGGGAAGCCGAGTTTAAGCGCGAGAAAATCGGGGAATGTCCGACGGAGTTGTTTTATCATTTCTTCAAATCTTTCTCAGACACGGCCAAATGCAACCTGAACATCAAGGCTGAGGGCCAGAACGAGCATCATAAGATCGAAGCGATTTTTAAGGGATTTGCCAAGGCGATCAAAATGGCGATCCGTCAGAATCCGGAGGAGCTGGGGAGCCTTCCGAGTACCAAGGGGGCTTTGTAATAGGATATTCGGACGGTTCCGACCTTCGGATGTTCGGACCCATTTTTCCTATGGTGGTGTCCTTACCAACCATCATCATATATTCACGAAATACTAAGCCACCCCAAAAATCTTCAATACGGCGAAGATCACTCCGCCTCCAACCAGGGAAAGGACAATTGTGGAAATGATATATAATTTCTCCAGGGAGGATACTCTGCTTTTTGTGAGTGACAGGTCCTCATTCATCAATGTTATCTTCTTTTCTGATAATTCATTTGAATGGATCAATTCGGAAAGAATTAGTTCCAGCTGATCGATTCGGTTCTTGTTTCCCATAAATACACAAGTAATTCCTGCAGTTGAGAATAGCTATTTATTTCTAATATACTAACAAAATAATTATCCAATGATGCCTACGCAGAGGATTAGATGATTATCTATGTTTCTGATCTTCCGGATCTCCCTTTGGCTTTGAATGATGACGTTTCCCATTTCACATGGTTGGTGCTCACCAAGCATCATCTTAGTTGAAATGCCTTAAAGTTATCATAAAACGGTATGTTTGATAAGGAATAAGAGCTACAGTATTGTGCTATTGTTATCTCCAAACTGCTTTCTGGCATCATTTGAACACATTTATTCGTATCTTTATACCATGAACTCAAGTAGAATAACAATTGATCCTGCCATTTGTCACGGTAAACCTATTGTTAGGGGAATGAGATGGCCAGTTGAAGTCATTTTGGATATGTTGAGTTCCGGAATGACATCTGAACAAATTGTTAAAGACCATCCTGAACTTGAAAAAGAGGATATCACTGCTTGCTTAAATTATGCAAGATTCTGATTTTTCGGGCTGACAACAATAGAACTCATAAAACAAAGATAAAAGAAATTCAAAACGGAAACTAACAACAAAGGATTCATGGGTTCGTTACGACCCAGCGACTACGCGTCCCGGACTACGCATTCCGATGAAGCCGATGCTGAACAAACTGTGATCCAGTCTCAAGACCTATAAGGTTTTTGAAACCTTATAGGTCTGAATTGTCATTATATTTGTTTTGAGAACAACTCATATGATGAGACTGCAGACATTACCACTTATCATATCGGCGGTCCTGTTCATTTATTCCTGTGGGCAGGAAGAAGCCTGTGAGGAGACAAAAGTGTCCTCATGTGAATGCTATACTGATTATGATCCTGTATGTGGTTGCAACGGAAAGACCTATTCCAATGCCTGCCAGGCGGAATGTTATGGAATAACGAGCTACACTAATGGAAACTGTGAATAAATGGCGTTACCAAACATGGTCAACATCATAACCATACCCTTCCCCTCTCCATGGCTTGTCCCCTGACAAGCCAATTCAGGAATGCCTGAGAATCACCACGAAACGGTATATTTGATATGGAATTGACATTTCCTGCTCATAAAGCAAAGTACAAAAACTGTGTTTTGTGAACAATGCATATCATGAGACTGCGGATTTTACCACTTATCATATCGGAGGTCCTGTTCATTTATTTCTGTGGAGAGGAAGAAACCTGTGAAGAAACAACATTCTCTCCATGTGAATGTTATACCGACAAGGATCCTGTATGTGGATGTAACGAATAGACCTACTCCTGAATGTTACCCCCTCCATTGAATTGAAAAGAATTCTTAAAATAATTGCGTACTTCCTCCTGGGGCTGATAATCTTTTTATCGGTTCTTATTTTGCTGGTTCGTACCCCCTGGGCGCAACAGAAAATAACCGACTATGCCATCGGGTATTTGACCGGTAAAACAAACACAGAGGTCGATATCAAAAAGTTATTTATCACTTTCGGAGGCAATGTCCAGCTAGAAGGGCTCTTTATGGCCGACACTCAAGGCGATACATTGGTGTACCTGGGCAGTCTCAATACGGGCGTGAGTACTCAATCTCTATTCAAAGGCAACCTGGTCATCAGCCATGTAGAAATAGAAGCGCTGACCGCCCATGTGCATAATGAAAACGCAGACAGTACTTTCAATTATCAATTTATCATTGATGCGTTTGAAAGAGAAGATCAACCGGTAACCAGGGCTGAAGAAAAAGAACCCGGCTCACTTCCTTCCCTGTTCATAGGGAAGATAGACCTGTCAAACATCAAACTTCGCTATGCGGATATAGTGGAGGGAATTGAGTCCAGCGGATATATCGGACAATTGCAAGTAAAGCCATACAAAATTGATCTGGAGAATATGGTTTTCCACATTACTTCAATCGCCATCGAAAACACCTCACTTGGGTATACTCAACTATTCAAAGCTGTAAGTGAGGACAGTCCCAATGACCCTACTCAAAAGCCACAGCCTTCTTTCAGAATAGATCAACTGTCGATCAATGAAACCCAATTCAGGTACCAGGATATCAGTGATAGTTTACTCGCGGAGAATCGTATTGCTTCCCTGGAATTGGAAAATACGGCTGTTGACCTGGAAAACCAGCAAATCAGCCTGAATGCTTTTGCACTTCGTAATTCCGGTTTTCACTGGCAATTACCTCAGGTGGCAAGCGAACCTGAAATCGATCAAATACCTGTCGGAGCTGCCAGCCCCTTTGAGTGGCCGGATTGGGAGGTGACCATTGGGTCTATCGACATTGTTGAGAATTCGCTTGCTATGGATCAGGGAGCCAGCAAACCGCTGGCCGGTCAGTTTGATGTTCAGCACATTGAGCTACAGCAAATAAACTTCCGGCTGGATGATATTCAATACAAACCAGCTCATGCAGCCGCCAGTATCAATCATTTCAATTTTGAGGAACGCAGCGGACTGAAAATAGAACAACTGTCAATGGAGCTGGCACTCAACGACCAATCGTTTGAGATCCGTTCAATGCATCTTCAGAGCCCGCATAATAAATGGAAGGCCGATGTGCGCCTGAACTACACAGCATTCGATGACCTGTTAGCTGATTTTCTCAACAATGTGAACATGGAGATCGAGCTGGATATGCCCATGATTTCATTGCGTGATGCTGTTTTTTTCGATAACTATCTGAATCTGGACAGCAGCCTGTCAGTGATTGAGAAGCTCAAACCACGGCTCAGCACGCAGCTTCAGGGCAATTTGAAAGACCTGGACCTCATGGATTTCACATTAGGTTTGGGCAGGCACACTGAATTATCGTTGAAAGGTACAGTTCATGAACTGGCAGATACGGCCAGACTGAATTTTAATCTGCCACAATTGCATTTAACCACCCATTGGTATGATTTGCTCGCATTTGACCTGGATAGTTTACATGGTCATCTGCCACAGCAATACCAGATCGATGCCTCGGCCAGAGGCACGCTGCACGACATCAAAAGTTCATTGCTGCTGGAGTTAGATCAATCGGCACAAATAGAACTACTGGCTGAGTACCAAAATATCCGGGGGCTTGTTCATTATGATTTGGCTTTGGATGCCTCTCAGCTTCCCTTGTCAAAATGGGCAGGTGATAGCAGTCTGTCTGATGCCGATATTTCACTGAGACTTAATGGATCAGGCACTGACCTGGATCAATTGAAAGTAAAGACAACCCTTGATGTCTCACAATTGTCATACAAACAATATGACCTGAAGCCACTCAGATTCAAGGCGGATTTTGATCAAAAGAAACTGGTCTCTCAAATTATTTTTGAAGATGATCACATCGACCTGACCACTGATATCAATGCAGTATTGGATAGCTCCAACTTCCGTATGGATGTTAATCTGGACCTGCAAAAAGCCGATTTAATGGCCATAGGATATAGCGAAGAGCCATTGGATATGAGGATGAACCTGGTTGCCAATGCCGCTGGAACTACCCGGGAAATGACCATTCACCTGGATATTATGGAAGGAACGATTGTGGATAATGGCCTGGCTTATCCGGTTGATGACTTTACCATTGACGCATTTCTTGCCTCTGATAGCACCGCACTTGATTGGAAATCAGCTCCGATCCGGGCACGTCTTCAGGCCAATGCCAGTACCGAAAACATAATGAAGGCCATCCAACGCCAGCTTACTTCCTATTTTGAGGGATCAGAAGTGACAGATAGCACTGCTCCGGTAAAGGTATTGCTTGAATTGGACATCCTGGAGTCTCCGCTGGTCACCAGGGTATTGTTGCCTGATTTGAAAGAATTCAAGCCATTGAAAGTCACCATGGAATTTGATGAGTCCAGGGAAAACTTGCAAGCCAATGTCAGTTTGCCCCTGCTGAAATACGCAGGTATTGAGATTGACAGCCTCCATTTGGCGCTCATTTCTACCGGTATGCAATTCGATTTTCAATCGTTTATCCGGAAAATAGATGTGGGATCAGTGAGTATGAATGAAACCCGATTGACAGCAGTCTATGAAGAAGAAGAAATCAAGGTTGCATTCAACATGCTGGACATTGAACGATCTCCGCTTTTTAATATGAATGCGGCACTTTGGAGCAGCAACGATACTACATACATCCATCTGGAAGACGAAGGTTTTCTCCTCAATAGTGAACCCTGGCAGGTAAACCCAAAAAATCTCGTTTGCTGGTCTGATGACCATATTCGATTTAGTGACTTCACTATCACACAAAAAGAAGAACTTCTGCAAATCAGCAGCCCAAAAAGTACCAGGGAGGATCTAAATATACAGATCAAATTTGAAGCATTTCAATTGGCCAATTTCATCAATCTGATTAATCCTGAAAATGAATGGGCAGAAGGATTGCTTCAGGGTGAGTTCAATCTGTTGAAAATAGATGGAAATTTCGCTGTTGCCGGACTTGTTCAGGTCGATGAACTTCATTTGTTGGGCCATGAAGCCGGTCATTTGGAGGTAGCAGTCAAAAACCTAAAAGAAAATCAATACGATTTTAGTTTAAGCCTGAAAGGAGGAGTTTCAGATCTGGATATTAACGGATTCTATCTGGCAACAGCGCAAGATCCGGAGATCTTTTTGGATCTGGTTGTAAACAAACTCTCCCTGGATCTGCTGGCATCTTTTTCAGCTGGTTTTATCAAAGAAAGTGAGGGGAATCTGAGCGGAAAGCTGCACATTGAAGGCCCCCTGCTTAGTCCCGTCCATGATGGTTTTATTCAATTCGATCAGGCAGAACTACTGGTTGCGGCTACCAACAGCAGTTTTCGTCTGCCGGAAGAGCGCATCAACATTGAGGCTGACCTGATCAGTTTAAAGAATTTCACCATAGTAGATGCAAAGGGCAATAAACTGAACCTCAACGGACAAATAGGTACTAAAGTCTTACTTAACCCCACGTTTGATTTTGGGTTGAAAACCAACAATTTTCAGTTGCTCAATTCTGCTGCAACCGATAATGAATTATTCTATGGAAAGGCCTTTGTGGATGCGGACATCAAGGTTAATGGCACACTGCTCAGGCCCGATATTACGGCAAAGGTGGCATTGAGGCGAGGAACCGACCTGGTTTTTGTGATCCCGGAATCACAAATTGATCTGATTTCACGGGAAGGCACCGTGGAGTTTGTCAATTTTGAAACAGATTCATCATTCACGAGTCAAACTCAGCAGGACAGCCTGATACGCCAAGCCCAGGTATCGGGCTTGTCTTTGCAGTCTGTGGTGCAGGTAGACAAGGCAACCAGTTTCAAAGTGATCATAGATCAGCGTTCCGGAGACTACCTGTCCGTCGGTGGTCATGGAGATCTGAGTCTGGATGTCAAGCGAAATGGTATGGTGAGTTTATTTGGAATCTACGAAATCGATCAGGGTAGCTATCAGTTGAGCATGTATGAACTGGTGAAACGAAAGTTTGAAATTGCCCCAGGTAGCACCATCCAATGGGTGGGTGATCCCTACAATGCGAAGATGCAACTGACGGCCAATTACCAGGTAGATGCAAGCCCTGCTGACCTGATGGCCAACCAGATCTCCGGTGCAGATCAAAGCGTGCAAAACAGGTATAAAAATCAACTGCCATTTATTGTCAAGCTCAATATCAATGGTGAATTGCTGCAACCTGAGCTTTCATTCGGACTGGATATGCCTGATGATGAGAAAGGGGCACTGGATGGTAGTGTGTATGGTAAAATTCAGGGACTAAACCGGGATGAAAACGAGTTGAACAAACAAGTATTTGCCTTGTTGGTTCTCAATCGCTTTTTCCCATCAGGAAGTATAGGCGGTACTTCAACTAGCCAAATGGCGCGATCCAGTGCCAGTCAGTTACTGACCAGCCAGCTTAATAATCTGAGCGGGCGATATATAAAAGGAGTGGATATCAATATGGATCTGACCAGCTTTACCGATTATCAAAGTGGCTCATCCGTAGATCGTACGCGTCTCAATGTCAACGTGAGTAAAAGCCTGTTCAATGAGCGGTTCAGAGTGACCGTAGGAAGCGGGTTGGATCTGGAAGGCAGCCAACGCACCCAGCAATCAGCTACCGATATCATAGGAAACATTACCCTGGAATATCTCCTGGACGAAGAAGGAGTCTACCGCGTCAAAGGCTTTAGGAAAAATGAATTTGTGGGTATGCTTGATGGCCAGTTGGTAGTATCAGGCATTGCTCTTCTATTTAACAAAGAAATCAACAGATTGAAAGAGCTGTGGGAAGAAGAATGAGCATTGATAGAAAGGAGGTAGCGAATGAATAAACATCCATTGCTATCCATGGCGATCGTTTGCTGCTTGTTAAGCTTTCAGTCCTGTCGGTTGAGTAGGTATGTTCCGGAAGGTGATCACCTGCATGAGGGAAGTATTGTTAAGTTGGAGAGCAGGTACAAAATCACTGATAGAGATGCACTGGAAAGTGAACTGCTGGAGGTGTTACGACCCAAACCAAACAATAAATTATTTGGCATGCGCCTTGGCCTTTGGGCCAATTATAAGGTCAAAAATGGAAGCAAAAACCCTTTGATAAAACGGATCAACAATAAAAGGGGTGAACCCGCTGTGCTTGCTTCAGAGGTGAATGTGGAAAACAACAGCAGGCTACTTATCAACAGATTGGAAAACAATGGATTTTTCAATGCGGAAATAAGTGTGGATAGAAAGTATAAAAAAAACAAGGCGACAGTTAACTACACCATACGTTTATCAGAACCTTATACGATCAGTAGCTATGAATACCAGGCCCAACAGGATGATGAATTAAGCACCGTAATAGAAAATAACCTGGATGAGAAAAGTCACATAGCCATTGGGGATCGGTTTTCATTCTCCAAATTGAAATTGGAGAAAGAACGGATCGCTCAAAATCTTAAGGATGAAGGGTTTTATAACTTTCAGGCTGACTACCTCCTTTTCCGGGCCGACAGCAGCCGTAGTGAGTCACATAGCATCGCATTGCGTCTTTTGATCAAACCAGAGACTCCTCAGGAAGCCTTGCTGAAATACCGCATCAGTGAAGTGATCGTATTTCCCAATTTCGCCTTGAAAGAAGATACTGTAGTAACGGATACTTCTTACGTCAAAGGGATTGCTTTTGTGCAGCAGGAGTTGTTTTTTAAACCGGACAAATTACATCCCTACCTGCTGATGAGGGAAGGGGATCTCTACAATCAGGCCAATGAAAGGATCACCTCAAGGCGTTTATCCGGATTAAATACCTATCGCTTTGTAAACATCCGCTACGAAAAGGATGAATTGAAAACTTCCGATTCCCTCGGGTACCTCAACGCCTCCATTCAGCTGTCTCCGGCAAAAAAGATGAGCCTCAGCGCAGAGCTACAGGGACTTTCAAAATCCAACAACTTCATCGGGCCGGCATTGATATTTAATTACAGAAACAGGAATATGTTCAAGGGTGGTGAGCTACTGAATATACGGGCAAAAGCTGCATATGAAACACAATTGTCCGGTAGTCAAAATACCCCATTGAGAAGCTTCGAATGGGGACTTAAAGGAGACCTGGTTTACCCACGGCTGCTATCGCCCTTCAATTTGGGTGAGCGATTTCGCCAGAGCATTCCCACCACCAAAATCAGTTTGTCGTATGACTACTTCAACCGGGTACAGTTGTTTAACTTAAATTCCTTATTAGGCACCTTTGGCTATGAATGGGCTGTTAATCGCTACGTCAACCATAATTTAAACCCTGTATCTATCAACTTTATCGATTTAGGCAGAACTACTGATGATTTTGAAAACATACTGGAAGCAAATCCATTTTTGCGGCTGAGTTTTCAGCAGCAGTTTATCGCCGGGATGACCTACAGTTTTCAGTACAGTCAACTGGTCGATCAAAACAGAAAAAGCCGCTTATTCTTTTTGTTCAATGCCGATCTGGCAGGAAATACCTTTGGTGTGTTGCATAGGATCGTTGATCCTTCTTCGGAGACAAATACTATATGGGGTCAGAATTATGCCCAATTTGCAAAATTCGATGTGGATTTACGCAATTATCTATCCACAAGTAAAAATTCCCGGTTGATCAGCCGTATATATGCTGGTTTGGGGTTGCCTTACGGCAACAGCAATGCCCTGCCCTATGTGAAACAGTTCTTTGCCGGAGGACCCAACAGCATTCGTGCTTTTAGGATCCGGGCATTAGGTCCGGGCTCCTATCAGCCCGAAACCATTTCGGCCGGGTCCTTTTTTGACCAGGCAGGTGATATTAAGCTGGAAGCCAATTTGGAGTATCGTTTTCCTCTGGTTTCTTATTTGAAAGGGGCACTTTTTGTGGATGCGGGTAATATCTGGCTGCAAAATGAAAACCCGTCCCTACCGGGAGCAGCCTTTAGCAAAGACTGGGTGCAACAGATCGCCATTGGCTCAGGCGTAGGTATCAGGCTTGACATTGACTTTTTTGTATTACGGCTGGATGTGGCCACTCCACTTCGAAAACCTGTGGACGGTACGTTTCAGTGGCAGGAAAGATTCTCTATCGGAAAGCACAGCTGGCGCCGACAAAACCTCATCTGGAATTTTGGTATCGGGTACCCATTCTGACATTGCTATTTCTTTTGAAAATAACTCCTGGTCAGCCGTTGACAGGGATGAATAAATCAATGGTAAGGTTTCCATTGAGGAGGATTCCTGCCATCTTCATAAGGATCCCTGCAATTCACCAGGGCTGTTTCTTTAAGTTGGGCCACCAATTAAACACAAGCGCCCAGGACTCAGTGCGTGTCGGAGAATTTTCAATTTTTCGGAGAGCAGTTCAGAAGGAGTATCTTTAAGCCGTCAACATTGGGTATGCTACCTGATCGAAAGCGGTAATTGATAAAGAATTAGATTTGAATTGACGAAAAAATCAATGGATATTCACGTGATATGGATAAAAAAAACAGAATTTTATTACTGGTAGATTTTTCCGAATATTCGGAAAATCAGACTGAATTTGCCTTCAGCATTTCTGAAATTATTGATGCACAGGTGATTTTCGTACATAATCTCCCGGAAATCCCTCCCACCATGGCCGATGAGCAGGCCAGGGAGGAAATGATCAGAACGGAAACGGAGGAGGCAATAACAAAATTGCAAAAGCTGGCCAAAGGGAGAGTTGGTGAGGATTCTTTTCATATCGCTTCAAAACCCATTCTATCCACCCTAAAGGATCTTTCCGATGATGCCCATTTTGACTGGGTGCTTGCTGGTCTAAAAGGTACCGGAGCCCTGAAGCGTATATTGATGGGTAGCACGACAATTTCTATCATCGATGAATCGGATTTATTGACCATAGCAGTACCATCTCTTACGCCTTTGTCTATGCCTGAGAAACTTCTGGTTGGGATACACCCTAAATTCAGACTCAATAAGGAACAACTAAATATTGTGCTTACCAGTCTGAAAAGCCATATTAAACACCTGGAGTTTTTTACCGTATTGAAGGAGGATGAGGAGATGAAGCCGGCAAAAGACCATCTTGAAAGCCTGCAAAAGGAGTACGAAGCTTATCACCCGGAGATCCAGCTCTTCCAGGGAGACGACACCCTGGCTCTGCTTAAAAGCAGGGTGGAGAATACCCATGATTCCTTTTTAGTCCTTCAGGAAGGCACGCGTATGATCACTGACAGGTTATTCAGAAAGTTTACCATCAATGAGCTGATATATAGTGGGAAAACGCCATTGATCGTACTTGCCAGATGAGCCGGTGGATCTTGAACAGACAATTGTCTTATTCCGGAAATCACGATATTTTTTTACACCTAGTCACATCATCACTAAATTCATAAAATGAGTCAAAACATAAATATGGCTGTTCTGATCGATGGCGATAACATCCCGTCAGCCAATGTGAAGGAGATGATGGAGGAAATTGCCAAATATGGTAACCCTACCATAAAGAGGATCTACGGTGACTGGACAAGGCCCGGTTTAAATAAATGGAAGAACCTGCTTTTGGAAAATGCCATCACTCCCATTCAGCAATATGGGTACACCACCGGTAAAAATGCAACGGATTCGGCGATGATCATCGATGCCATGGACATACTTTACAGCAACAGGGTGGATGGTTTTTGCCTGGTCTCCAGCGATAGCGATTTTACAAAGCTGGCCACCAGGTTGAGGGAAGCGGGAATGCTCGTGATCGGGATTGGAGAAAAAAAGACCCCCAATCCATTCATCGTAGCCTGTGATAAATTTATCTATGTCGAAATTCTGAAAAGTCAATCAGAGGATAAAGTCGAAAAGAAAGAGAAGGATAGCTCAGGGATTGAGAAAATCACAAATCGCGAAATCGCACTCATTGCCTCTGCAATCCGGGATCTCTCTGATGAAGACGGTTGGGCATTTCTTGGTGATGTTGGCAGCAACATTCAAAAGAAGCAACCAAATTTTGATTCAAGGAATTATGGGTTTGAAAAGCTCACCCCATTGATTCAGTCAATTGGCAGATTTGAAATAGAGCAGAGGGAAACGCCTAAAAGCAAACACAAACTGATCTATGTCAAGAATAAAGCATCCAACAGGCGTTGATACAGCAGGACCCTGATTTTCAGTGGAAGATGGAACGTATAGTTCATCGTGATAGAGTATTTCCGGTATTCGGAGTTTCATCCGGAACTATTTAACTTTGATTTATGGATTGGCGAGAATATGTGATATCGGACAAAAATGTGCTATTGGGAAAGCCAACAGTCAAGGGAACACGTATTTCAGTCGAACACATCATCGGATTGCTCGCACAAGGATGGACAGAACAGCAAATCCTTGAGAACTATCCTCGTCTGACCAATGAATCCTTGCAAGCTGTATTTTCTTACATTCAGGATTGTTTGAAAGACGGGCTACTTTATTCTAACGCCTAAAGAATCAAACTTTGAAGTATCTGGCGAACGAGAATGTTCCGATTTCAAGTGTTAACTATTTGAAATCAAAGGGCTATGACATTACGTCAATTGGAATTGACGAATCAGGTATTTCGGATGAACTCATTATGAAATGAGCGTGATTGGGAAACACCAACCGAGGATGAATAAAAACCTAAAGGAACGTCCTCAAGTACGAAATCTTTATCATGCGAATTCCATGTGACCATTAAAAAACAATTATTATTCACATGAAAATTGCCATCAAGGAAGGTCGAACGATTATTACTTATGACAGTGATTACGGTGAATTGATTTTTAAGCACGGTTACAAACCATACGCCGGAGTGATTTTATTCGTCAACAACCCTCTGATCCTCTGGAAACAGCAAAAATCATGGAAAAAATAACTTCGAAATCTGACCTGGTCTTTAAACAAACATTAACGGTGGTAGACAAAAAATCAATAAGGCAAAAAAAATACTGAGAGTTAATTTAGAAGGCCAAGACATGGCTATACTATACTGTTATTATAAATTAGAAACCATCATCATATGAGGGGATGGACCATGTTCCTGTTTTTACTGGTCGCCATGTCTTTGTGGAATAACCCCAAAACAGACAGAGGTCACATCATCACTTATGGGCAAAAATACATGTGGTCAGTGTAATACTCCCTAAAAATCGGACCATAGGAATAGTTAACCAAACAATATCTAAATTGACTATTACCTATGAAAACAAGCAGAAGAAAATTCACAGCGGAATTTAAAGCTAGAGTAGCTCTTGAAGCGATAAAGGAACATCATACCCTGGCTGAACTATCAAAGAAATATGAAGTGAGTCATGTAGTGATCTCACGGTGGAAGAAGGAGTTTCTTGAAAAGATGTCGATTGTTTTTTCATCCGGATCAGCTCAGCAGGAGGAGCCATCTGTAGATGCAGAGAAGTTGTATGCTCAGATAGGGCAACTGAAAGTAGAGAATGATTTTCTAAAAAAAAGCTTGAAGAAAACCGGCCTATGAAAGAGCGTGTCAAGCTTGTTTCCGGACGCATGATGAAGCTATCGCTCCGTAGACAATGTGAATTACTAAACATTAACCGCAGCAGGATCTACTACAGGCCATTGGGAGAAAAGCCGGAGAACCTGAAGATCATGAGGATCATGGATGAACATGCAGGCAAACATCAGGCAGAGGGCGTAATGTCTATGCATTATATGCTAAAGGGCAAAGGTTACAACGTCAATCCAAAAAGAGTGCGAAGACTTCTGCGTAAAATGGGACTGATGGCCATTTATCCACGTAAAATGCTCAGTATTTTAGGACATGCAGATTATGTAAGACCGTACCTGCTTCGAGGCCTGGACATCAAAAGAGCCAATCAAGCCTGGTGTATAGATATTACCTACATACCCATGGCTAAAGGCTTTATGTACTGTACAGCCATTATGGATATCTACAGCCGCAAGATTGTCGGCTGGGGTGTCTCCAATACACTGGAAGCCAAATGGTGCATCAATGTCCTGCAAGAAGCTATTCGTACCTATGGAAAGCCAGAGATCATCAACTCTGATCAGGGTTCTCAGTTCACCTCTGCACATTGGACAACAACACTAGATGAACTTGAAATCAAAATCTCAATGGATGGCAAAGGACGAGCTATTGATAACAGGTGGATCGAAAGGTTCTGGAGGACATTGAAGCACAAGTACATCTACCTGAATCCTGCCGAAGATGGAATTGAGCTCTACAAGAATATCGAATACTATATTGATTACTATAATGATGTGAAGGTTCATCACACCATCAAAGAAACTCCTTCCAAACGTTACATGAGTTCTTTAGAAAATGCAGCCTGATCAACACCAAAATATTAACTTAGCAATACACTCCTTTGGTCTGAATAATGGGGAGTATTACACAGAGACGGGACAGACTTTCGTCCCCAACTATGCCATGATCGACATGATCGCAAACCAACGCGGACATGGGAACTCAAACGATCTGTCCCTCATCACAGAAAAAGATATCGATGAATTTATCGATACATTCTTTAAAGGACACGGGTTTAATGGCATTCATATACCTGTTTATGGCCAGTGGTTCCATATCGGTGAAAACGAGGTAAGTGCCTCCGACAGGGAGATTGATCAAAAGACATTTGATCAATTGAAGATGATCATCACCAGGGTGTATGAGGCCGGGGGCAGCACACATCTTTGGCTTTGGGGAGACGCTCAACGGAATCAAACGTCAAAGAGCCTTGCAGGTGGTATCATGGGCGCCGAGGAAAAATACCTGCTTGACGAAATCCATCGGCAGCTAAATCCACTAAAAGGGTGGACCATCGGTTATGGTTTTGATCTCTGGGAATGGGTGGAAGAGGATCAGCTGAAGGCCTGGCATGACTATTTGTGGCAAAAGGAAGGCTGGATACATCTCCTGGGGGCCAGGGCCTCCAAAAACGAGCTGAACCAGCTCTATGAAGGCCTGGATTATTCGGGCTACGAATATCACAAGCCATCCTATGAGGAGCTGCGGATCATGATTGACAAGCGTCCTTCAAAACCCAGCTTTTCCGAAGACCGTTACCGGATCAGGACCCCCAGCAAATACCCTGAAAAAGACTATGATGCGGAGGAAACCTTGAAAGGATTGTGGTTTCATACCATGGCCGGAGGAGTGGCCGCTATCTGGGGAAATCTGGACGGTACCGGGGAATACCCAAACAAAGAAGCTTTAAAGTGTTTTTCGGTTTTCTGGAATGATAAGGACCGGTTTAAAAAGGACATGATAGTCGACACCACCCTATCTGATGCCTATTGCCTGACCGATCATTCTTTTTACGTCTTTTATCAGGAAGAAACGGACAGCATCACCTACAGCTTTGAGGGGAAAAAGAAAAAGGTGATCGCGGTGGATACCAGGAAAGCATATCAGGAGCTTCAATTGGGAAAGCTTCAGGCAGGGCGGCATACATTCCGGGCACCCTGGTCATCCGACTGGGCTATTTGGATTGAGTAAGGGGGAGACAATAATTGATCTATTTCGTGTTCTAAAAACTCCAATTTCACCTACTTATTGAAGCCTTACCTGTCAGGCGAAAGGTAAATAATCAGGGGATTGTCTGCAAGGGTACAGCCCCGGGAGGGGGAGCACGACCCAACTTCACCTATGCCAGTCCCGCAGGGACGACCTGCTTGAAGCGTCATGAAAATCTAAAGTTTAGCTCCGTAGGAGCGGCCTGTGATCCATCCTATACACTGTCGCAATGATGATCCGGGCAGATGTTTATTCATTCAAAGCAATGAACCACAGTTTCCAACCTTTCAACTACACATCTGGTCTTAGGGTGAGATGTTATGATAAATAATATTCAGAAATTAATGACCACCTTTTTGTTGATCTCCTGTAATGGATCAGAACAGGATTTTTTTCTGGTTTCAGATGGTGAATATAACGGAACATTCACGGTTGAATATAATTCCGGCAATACATTCTCGAACCCGGTAACTTTAATGTTCTCGGGTAGAAAATATTCTTCGACCAGTGGATCTGACAGAATTCCGGCAGGGGGCAGCGGGACCTTTCAGGTGACCGATGGATCTGTGATCTTTACGGATGTAAACTACTGGACCGCTGAGTTTGACTGGAATCTGATCCTTACGGGTGAATACGCTGTCAGTGAAACAGATACTGAAATTACGCTGACCAAAGAGCTTGATGACTTTGGAACCTACACGTACAGGCTGATCAAAGATGCCAAATAGACTGTTAAGCGTATTCGTACTGATATTTTGGCTATCCTGTAATGATGATGATGGTGATGCTCATATCAGGCAGGAAGAAGGAAAGATTTGGCTAAGCGTGGGTTTACTTCATTGTGCCGAACAAATTCATCTGGACAATGGAGACACGTTAATTGTCAATATTGAAGATATAATGCCCTTTATTTCAGGAGATCGTGTAAGTGTAAGCTACAGAGAGATCGGCATCAAGGGGTCCTGTCCGCCGGGGATTGATAGTGAAATTCTTGATATTCGAAAAATTGAATAAAAACCCACTGGGTTTGGTTAAAGCCGGGAATAATGAGCACGTGGTCAACGACTTTTTTGATTATCGTTTATTTATTCGTTTCATGTGACGACCAGTTGGATCTGGAAACAGACCCAAATGGGTTATATGCTCCCTATTTAAGCAGTTTAAGAAACAATGAAGCAATAATATTGAAGTGGGGAAAGCCTCCATGTTTGCTATGTGGCGGTTGTCCTTGTCCGCAGTTAGACCCCGACTATTTTGAAGTGCTGTATTCGGACACTGATAGATCAAATTTGCAGGTTTATGTTGTAGTGGATAACGACGTTTTTGAAACCACAGTTAATGATTTGGCTAATGGCAAACCGCATTATTTCAGCATCCGGGCGGTGATCTCCGGCGAGCGATACACACAATCGGAGATCGTCATGGCCATTCCGGATAGCCCGGAGCAAATAAATCGGTTATTTGAAACCGTAGATAGAGAAGCAAAACTAGGTACCTGGTCACCAGACCAGTCATCAGTTGCTTATGTTGGAGATTACACCTGGAATGATGGCAATAATTCCGTTCAATCTGTTTTTATCTCCTCATTTACAGGTGAAAGCAGCTCCCTTATTGAAAAAAGTTCTCGTTCTCCCGAATGGTCACCGCTCGAAAACAAGATAGTTTATCATACGGATAATGGAGAGGCCATTACTTCTCCGGGATACCGGCCGACACATATTGCGATATATGATGTGGATGAGGGCACTATCTCACGGTTGACCAGTGGGATCTCATTCAACTATTTACCATCCTGGTCGCGAAACGGCGAATGGATCGCTTATTTGTCAGACGAGGCCAATGGAAATGAGTATAACATCTGGAAAATACCTTCTGCCGGAGGAACCCCAATACAGGTAACCACTGACTTTAATGATTTAAATGATTTGGGCCAAATGAGTAGTCGATCTCCCGGGACGGTGAGCTGGTCAGCGGATGGGAAAAGGATTGCTTTTGCCCGCTACAGTCCGTCAATGCCATTAAAAACCGATATTTATTCGGTTTCGTCTGATGGTGGTGATTTACAAACGATCTTAACCTCTCCCTGGGATGACTATTGTCCTGTTTATTCTCCGGACGGCCATTCGATTGCTTTTGTCAGTACCAGGTCAGGGCTCCCGGAAATATGGGCTATGGATTTACAATCCGGGGAGCTGCAACAAATTACAGGTAGTACGGGAAGGCCGGTTTATGAAAACGCAGGCAAAATAGAATGGTCATTCTCCGGGGATAAGATCTTATTTACGAGCAGTGAAAATGATTTCTTTACGTTGTACTCGGTTGAGGTGGGTGCTCCAACCCAAAAGAAATAAACCTTCCTGTCATATGAGAAACGAGGCTGAGTGTCCGATTGAGGCATATAAATCCATACTCCGATGACTTCCCGGCCAGCTCCGGCGATACTGCATGTATTTAGCTGTTCAAAGCAGGCATTGAATAAAAAAAGGATCAGTATATTTAATGAATCAATACAAATAACGCATCTGCCCTCTAAACGTTTTTAGTCGTTTAATGTCACTTAAAATTGGTGAAGTTATTGATGATCAGATATTTATATTAAAATTGATAATAGTAGTTATCATGCAATGATGATAGCATGATGTTAGCCACAATCATATGTCGACATGAAAGTTGAAGTTTTTGAAATAACAGATGAGCAGGTAAACCAAATTCTTCAGTTGCATGAAGGGCATTTTTATGATGTCAAGAGAATTGACATTAAACCGGCTAAACTAACTAATAGTCTCTCCGCATTTGCGAATGCTGATGGTGGAGATATTTATTTAGGAATCTCAGAAGACAAAAAAGAACAAACTAAAACCCGACAATGGTTGGGTTTTTCCGACCCTGAGGCTGCAAACGCTCACATACAGGTAATACATGAAAATTTTCCATTTGGACAATATATTACTGCAGCATTTCTTAAGAATAAAAGCAAAAAAGGATTTGTACTTCACCTTCAAATTCACAAAACAAAGGAAATCACAAAAGCTTCTGATGGGTTTCCATATGTGAGGCGAGGAGCTCAAAATCTGCCTGTAAAATCACATGAAGATTTAAAGAAGCTTGAATTTGATAAAGGAATTTCATCTTATGAAAAGCAAACACTTGGTATTCCTTTAGACTTTATAACGGATTCAGAAACTGTTAAGAAATTTGTAACAAGGGTAGTTCCTTCAAGTAAACCTGAGCCTTGGCTGAGGAAACAATTACTGATTGAAAATAATAAACCTACTGTGGCAAGTGTTGTCCTTTACTCAGATGAACCACAGGCAGCATTACCCAAACAGTGTGGAATTAAGCTGTTCCGCTATAAAACCAAAGAGAAAGAAGGAAATCGACAAACTTTAGCTTTTGATCCAATAACTATTGACGGTTGTGCTTATGATCAAATTAATCTCGCGGTGAGCAAGACTATCGAAACTGTTCAAGGCATCCAATTCCTTGGATCAGATGGTTTTGAAAAAGTTGATTATCCGCATGAAGCTTTGCATGAGATTATTACTAACGCTGTATTACACAGAGATTATAGCCTCGCATCGGATATTAAAATAATCATTTTTGATAATCGTATAGAGATTATTAGTCCAGGCAAACTCCCAGGTCATATAACCACAAAGAATATTCTTGACGAACAATTGGCTCGAAATGGCGCAATAGTGAGGTTCATTAACAAGTTTCCTAATCCACCAAATAAAGACGTTGGTGAAGGCTTGAATACAGCCTTTAGTGCGATGAAAAAACTGAGACTGAAGGAGCCACAGATTTCAGAACAGGATAATTCAGTTATTGTAAAAATCTATCATGAACCTCTAGCATCCCCTGAGGAAATAGTAATGAGCTACTTAGAGACAAACAAGGAAATATCAAACTCTGTGGCTAGAGATTTATGCGCAATAGATTCAGAAAATGAAATGAAAAGAGTATTTCAAAAGCTTCAGACTGCTGGGCTTCTAGAAAGAACACCAAATAAGAGAGGCAGTGCTTCTACATGGAGAAAACCGGAAAAAGGTTCTAACTCCGAAGCAAAACAACTTGGGCTTTTTGGATAAAAGTGGCTAACATATGCTATGAATGAATGGGGTTTTATCGGTCATGATACTTTGGTGGGGCTTGGAAAGTCCGCCACAATGTATAATTTTAAATCAAGGCGTGGCTATGTGCGAGACGAGAGGTTAGTGCTTTCTAATCCCCACTCATCATAGCTGGACGTTCACATCCATTGACTGGAGGAAAGTATTAACTATCTTTACATTATGACGATTGAACAACGAAAGAAAAAACTCATTAACTGGATAACTTCAATCCAGCGGGAAGACGTCATTCAACGAATTGAGGACTTTAGGGATAACCCTGAACCGGAAATTCCTGATACAATACTCGAACTCCTCAAGGAATCAAGTTCCGCGAAACCTGAGGATGGTATTGAACACACAAGTGCTCGTGAACTTCTAGGAAGATAGAATGAGAACAATTTGGACTCCAATGGGTCTGGAATCACTCGATGAGACAACCAGATTCATAGAGGAACAATGGAATCAAGACGTAGTCAACTCATTTCTTGACAGGCTTGACTTTAGGATCGATCAACTCAAGAAGAATCCACGAATAGCACCAAAATATAAAAGAACTAACTTCCGCCAATTAAGAATTCATCCACTTGTAACTCTCTATTATCTTATTGAAGAGGACTTCATCAGCCTGGTGCTGGTTTGGGCGAACAAACAAGATCCTAAAGAACTGAGGAAAAAGTTAAAACGGATGTGAACATTCGCTATAGGTTATATGCCAAAGTGCTTTTCTGCCAAAGCCTGTGCAACTTGACCGCTCACTGCCCATTCTGAGAAGCCTGAGCCTTTTGAGCTCCATTGCTTCTGGCAGTTATCTTTCTGAATGCATTTCTTCGTAGATACGTTGTGGGGGTTGGGCAGTTTCGCTAGTTTTATCTGAACTTGCCATGGCCGGGGCATACAACCCATAGCTTGGCGTTACCAGCAATCATTCCAATGGAAAAAACACTTATAATTTTATTGATAATCTACTTAAGTTCCTGCAACAGTAAAATAAACGAAAACGAAACTGTTGAATCTGGTAACCAAACCAATGATGTTATTAAACCTAAGATTGATACAGTTTCAAATATTGATAATACAACAGCTAAGAT
Source organism: Cyclobacteriaceae bacterium (assembly GCA_965243485.1). Lineage (GTDB taxonomy): Bacteria > Bacteroidota > Bacteroidia > Cytophagales > Cyclobacteriaceae > UBA7330. The sequence goes on from CBDEVP010000001.1 coordinate 3,029,862, forward strand.
TCCTGAAGTACTAAAAACGGGAAATGGATTGGTATCAAACTTCCAAGGTACTTGGATTAATACATCTCTCTTTGATTCAACTTCAATCAATAAAAAACTTAGCCCCTGGTTAAATGAATTTTATGGTGATCTGCTACTAATTATTAATGAAAATGGAACTGTAGAAATAAGTGGAAATATGGACGGAGGCTCTCCAAAGATTGAACTTATTGATTCATTGAATTTTTATATTCCTAATAGAGTTGATAATCCAACTTTCACATACTCCCCTCAAAGAGATTTAATCTTTGAAAATTTTACATCTGATGACCAAATTATTTTTCGAAGGGTTAATGAAAATGACAACCTAGATATTATTGCAGATGAAGATGCTTTTAATAGATATTTTATCGATAACTTTTTCGGTGATTACTTTTCAGAATCTGAAAAAGCTAAGATTGTATCTATCTGGGATGGCTTTGAAACATATACACCCTTTGAATTCGATGCTTTAGTAATCAAAAATGATAATGGTGAAGTTGAATCCTACGCTTGGGAATTTGTTGGGGACACTTTGCTTTTATTCGAAACAAGTTTTGAATATGATAAGGATTCAGGATTTGCTAATTATAAAGTTGAAAAGCTTAAACAGAAATTATTAAATAATAAAAGCTGGTAACATACGTTGACGTTGCACAACCCCGTAAAATCCAAACATTTTCATAAGTAAGCGGATAATTATTCTACAGGAGTGGATCAATCAATTTTTGGACATATATGGTTGCAATGACCTTTTTTTGGGGTTTAATGGGCATAAGAGGCGTGAAAATGAAAAAACGATGCCTTGAATGCCTTCTCTGAGCTCCCTGACTGCTGTCTGAGCCTTCCTTTGCTCGAATTTGAGATACTTTTTCAGGCTGTAGGCACTCCGGGCTTCATTTTAGAGGAAGGCTACACATGGGCTAACCTGAGCTAGTTGCAAAGAGGGATGCGAAAAGGTATTTTTATCAATATTTGACAGGTCAGGCCAACGGAGCTTAGCTGGTCGTAGATGTCTCCATATTCAAATAAAGTAAAGTACATCCTTCCGGGGTTTGTGATCAATGAGGTTTAAAAGTAGAAAAGACACGTTGTTCAGGCTCGTCATTTTTGGTGTTATCGCCTTGTTGATCGCAGCAGCCATCCTTGGCTTCCGATACAATAATGAGTCATTTGCAGCATACGTGGTATTGATGCTGATGTTGCTTCTGATAAAACTGTTGATCTGGTTATATTTTGGCACTTACTATGACCTCACGGAGGATCATTTGCGCTACCGAAACGGGCCTTTCAGGGGAAAGATTGATCTGGGACGGATCAACGGGGTGGTATTGGGCAAAACCCTCTGGGTGGGACACCGTCCGGCTACCGCCAGAAAAGGATTGATCATTAAATATGATAAATTCGATGAAATATACATCAGTCCGGAATCCAATGAGTTGTTTGTCCGGAAATTGCTGGAATTCAAACCGGATGTGAAAGTGAGCGAATGATGAAAGTATCTATTAGCATCCCCATACAAAACATCCCAATATGATCAAATTTATTACCTGTTTACTGTTAGGCCTGGCTGCACTGCTTGTGACCAACGCTTCCCCGATCACTCACATCAACTACCATTATGAAAATGGTTCGCCCCTCTACTATGACCTGCTGGAGGATGGGTCAGTGCTGATCAGCCTCGTGTATGACCATGAGCGGGATTCGCCGAACAGGGCCAACGGACACTGGAATTTTCAGGTTTTCGCCAAAAAAGGAGAAAAGGTAAAATTGATCCTTCAGAATTTTGAAAATGTATGGAATGGAAAGAAAAGCTCTCCGGTTTTTGATAATACGCCCAGCTATTTGTCGGTGGATGGGAAACACTGGACCGTCATCCCGACAAAGCTGACCCCCGAACAGCGTCTGGAGCTGGAGTTTGAAATGCCGGGCGACTCCGTATATGTTGCCCGCCTGGAACCGTACCGGGTCAGTGACCTGGAGGAGTTGATCGCTGAAATCAACGACCATCCGGCGATCAAGGTGACAGAGATCGGAAAGACGTTGGAAAACCGTCCGCTGGAGATCATTCGTGTGGGTTATCCCAATGCGCCACACCGGATCTTCATCAGAGGCCGTGCACATGCGTGGGAGCCCGGCGGCAACTGGGTGATCCAAGGGCTGATCCGAAACCTGATCAAAAACGATGCTGAAGCGAAGAAATATCTTGGAAAGTACTGTATTTACATCTTACCTATGGCGAATAAGGATCAGGTATTTCATGGGGGCACGCGGTTCAATTTGAATGGAAAAGACCTGAACAGGAATTGGGATAAGCCTGCCGACCCTTACCTGGTCCCGGAAAATGCCGCTTTGGAAAGATGGCTTGAAAAACAGATCGCGCTGGGTCTTAAGCCGGACCTGGCCATTGATCTTCACAATGACGGAGGAGGGAAGTTGCACATTTCCAGACCAAACGTCAACCTGGATACTTACCTGAAAAACATGGCCCGTCTGGAAACACTGTTGCGTGCTCACACCTGGTTCACCGAAGGCAGCACAGGCAGCAATTTCAGAAATCCCGGCTCCATTGGTGAGGGGTTGCTCGAACGTTATGGCATCGATGCATTGGTCTATGAATTGAATGCCAACTGGATTGCCGGACTGGAAAAAGAGCCTTTTGGAAAAGACTGGATGTTGCTAGGGGAGCAGCTTTGTGAGGTGTTTTACTGGTATTTTTTGGAGTGAGGGCTATGTTATTGCGAGGAATCAACAATTTACTAAGACTAAGAATATGACTGCAAAAGACAAACAAGGTCAATTAATTCGTACTGCAAGAGTTGCGGGAATCTGGTACCTGTTGATGGCCATTTCAGGCCTCCTTGGATTCATGCTATTTCACACACAGATATTTGATCCCGAGTCACCTGAAAAAACACTTGCAAACCTGACAGAGAAGGAACCCCTGGCCCGGGTGAGACTGCTATTTGAATTCGCCATTATCGTTTCACAGGCACTTACCGCTGTATGGTTTTACAGATTGTTTAAGCATATCAATGAATGGGCAGCCTGGGCAGTCGGGATCTGGGGGATGGTAAATGCTGTGGCCATTATGGTCAGTGCCATTTCGATGGGCTCAGCGATTGAGATCGCCCATCACTCTTCCCAGAGCATTGAAAACAAAATAATCATCATCGAGCTCTTGAGCGGTCTCATTAAAGATGCCTGGGGAGTGGGCAGCCTGTTCTTTGGTCTCTGGCTTATCCCGATGGGATATATTGTAATCAGTTCAAAACGAATGCCTGTTTGGTTGGGGTGGACCCTGATCATTGGAGGTGCAGGTTACCTGCTAAATGTGGTCCTTAATTACACGGGAGTTGAAAGTTCATTGAGAGAGTTCCTGGTTATCCCGGCGACCATTGGCGAATTCTGGATGATCGGGTATTTATTGATTTTCGGGATCCGGCCGGAGAATAGATGATTGTATGAGAAAAAAATTAAGGGAAGCATTCATTTCAAACCCTTCGGAGTTTATTCTCCATTCGGAAAAGGCTGGATATTCCTGATGAGCCGCTCTTTGAGGTATTTTACCAGTGTTCTTCAGAGTGAGTGTTCACTGCTGTATAACTTTTATTCGAAGGAATGAGGCAAGTGGCCATGTGTATTCATTTCATCCTTGAGCTGTTCCAGCAAACCTTCATTTCCGGGATCATAGGCGATGTTCCTGTTTTCATTGGGATCGATGAGATGATCATAAATTTCATACATACCCAATGAATCTCCAATTGAACTGTTCCGTATTTTCGTGGGCTCAAAGTACCTGGTGAACCGATATTGATCTGTCCGCATGGAATAAGAGTCAAAATAGAGTGAAAACACCCTGGATTGTACCTCTGACTTTTGGTTGGTGAGTATGGGTACGAGGCTCGTTCCTTCCACATTTCCCGGCACCCGGAGTTGACAAAGCTCAGCCAGTGTAGGATAGATATCAATTAACCCGACCAGTGCATCAGTCATGCGTTTTTCACTCATGGAGGGTGTTTTAATGATCAATGCTGTTCGTGTTGATACCTCATAGTTGGTGTGTTTGCACCAAAGGGTGTGCTCTCCCAGGTTATAGCCATGATCCCCTAACAACACGACAATGGTATTTTCGGATTCCCCTAATCGCTCCAGTTCATCGAGTATTAATCCTATTTGTGCGTCGATAAAACTGACGCTGGCATAATACCCATGCTTTAGTTCCCTGGCTTTCTCCAGGCCAATGGGTTCGGATCGTGGCATATCTCCGTATCGCCGGAGCTCGTCCGAATCAGTGAAGCCAATTCCATTCACCGGGAGGAAAGGATTGCTCGCTGTATCAATGGCGTTTCTATCATAAAGATCCCAGTATTTCTTTGGAGGAGTAAACGGCAGATGCGGCCTGTAAAATCCGACAGCCAGGAAGAAGGGTGAATCCGCATCGTGTAACCTGTTCAATTCTTCCAGGGCTATCCTGGCGATTTTCCCGTCAGGAGTTATACTGTCAGGTTTCTCAACCATTTCCACCGCTGGTGGCCGGATGGAGTCCATCAGGGATCTGTTGGACCAGGCTTGCAGATACCTGTAAACGATGGATCGATGTTCTTCCGAGTGATAACCTGAAACATAACCTGCGCCGCTATACTTTTCGAACTTCTTTTCATATCGCCTGGTCCATCCTTTTTCATCTTCTCCATTGTGATGGTAGATCTTTCCAATTGAAACCGTCTGGTACCCATGACTTTTAAAGGTCTGAGGCATGGTGATCGCCTCCGGAATATTTTCCTCTATGGGTCTGGGACTTAGGGTTCCTTCGTTATTAAAGTGTTCGGGCCTTACACCACTCAGCAGACTACTCCTGGATGGCATGCACAGTGCAGACTGGCTGTACGCACGGGTAAAAAGCGTACCGGTGCTGGCCAACCGGTCGATATTCGGACTGATCACCTGGCTGACGCCATATGCATTTAACTCAGGTCTGAGATCATCCACTGAGATAAACAAAACATTTGGTGGCTGTTTTTCTGCTGCTTTGTCACATCCTGCAACAATCAATAGACAAAGGATAATACAGATCAGCTGATTTTTTGATTTCAACACTTTCATAATCATTGATTTTTAGTGAAATGCTATTTGTCTGTGCTTTTATGCAGGGTTTTTCATTTTAGTTTTAATTGAGGGATTGTGCCAAAAGCCATTCATATACTTCTTCATCTTCCAGTGCCGGCACCCAGGCACCATGCCTGACACCCGGGTAGATGGTTAGCTTCAGATTGGGATTATGTTGCTTTAGACTTTCATAAGCTTCAAGCGTGTGGGTGACGGGTATCACCGGGTCATCTTCTCCATGAAAAAACCAAACGGGAATGGGTCCGGCCCTTCTTAAATAATTGATAGGGATGGAGGCTGCACAGATCGATAAAAGGGCGGCATATTTTCCCGGATTATTGACGGCTGACATCCATGCCGCATTTCCACCACGGCTCATGCCCACAAGATAAATTCTTGTCGTATCAACCAGCGATAAGGTGTCTACCAGCTGATCGATCATAAAGTCAATCATCCTGGAATCGAAAAGTCCGCTCCTGTACGGATTTTGGGGAGCAAACATGTAAAACGGATATTCCTTACCTTCGGAGATATACCTGGGGATTCCGTTTTTCTTTAACAGTTCCACACTGTCACCACTTTCTCCGCCTCCATGCAGAAATACAACCAGAGGATAACTATCCAGTTCTTTTTCGGGGTGGTAAAATAGAAAATTCATTTTCTCGGATCTTTCTACCGCCGTGCTATATGAATTCATTTGTGCCAAGATCCAATGGCCCTGCGCCAAAAGTGTAAATACCAGAATTATTTTCATATCATTTAATTGGTTTAAGATGGAAATGTCTCACCAAAAGAGGACCGTAGTAATATTCGTAAAGTCTCTTTTGGAGAGATCTAAAATTTGGAAGTTAGTACGTTCAGCTTGAACTGGATTGAATACAGATGCTCGATAAACCTGTTAATCCGGCGATCAAAATTGAGTAGTCTAAAAGCGCTATAAGGCTGATTCGTCACCTTGGTATGTGTCTGAATGGAACCAGGACAGCAGATTCCGGACAGACCCAGGTATGTTGATGAATCATAAATTAGGAGACCAAATGTTGTGAAATTGACCAGAAAAAGCAACACTCATTGGATTTTTCTTCATTTGACCCGGTAAATTCGTCTTTGAAGTCTCCCAAAATGGGAGTTATCGATCATTCAAGAAATTGGATATATTCTGTAAGAAATTTTTAGTTGCCTTCAATCCCGGATTTTGAATAAATGTGAAATTAACACTAATATTGAAGGTATTAATTGATGAAAAAGCAAAACAGGATCCATAGTTTGCGTAATTCTCCGCTTACGGAAGAAGTATTTGATCAGATATATCTTGAGAATTTTGATCACTTGTTCCTGTTTGCCAAATCAATGACCAAGTCAGAGGATATTTCAAAGGATATTGTTTCCGAAGTTTTTTTGAATCTTTGGAAGAACCGTGAGAAATTTTCTGAGATCAGGGAAATTGAATCTTACCTTTTTATCTCCATCAAGAATCAATCGATCAGGATTCTAAATAATGACTATGCAAAAAAGGTGTCCTTTGGTTTTGAGAATACCATGAGAATGATCGATAAGGTTGATCCTGAAGACCTGTTGATGGAGAAGGAGCTATCCATGGAAATCGAAAAAGTCATTTCATCATTGCCTCCAAAATGCCAGATGATATTCCGTATGGCCAAAGAGAAGCATTTAAAATATCATGAAATAGCCGACAACATGGGTATTTCGGTTGCTTCGGTGAAGACCCAACTGGTAAAGGCGATGGCTCAGTTAAAGAAAGCCATCATCAGAAAATATGGCGATGATGATGATACTGATCTCAATTCCCTTGCCCAGGGCTCTTAGTTAAGAATGCAGCAGCCGGAACCAGGGCTTTGATAACCAAACCAAATCCTTCCTTTTTACTATTAACATATTTGTAATAAAAAATGCAAAATATGATGAATATGTTAATTAATATGAGTAATTAATTAACATTCACTATTTATTCTGATTTTATTCAACCGGTTTTGGGCCTCATCTATCTTTAAGAGTATAGGCTAATTTTTCAATGAACAAGATCATTTTAAATTATTTACTCGGCGAACTAACCCTTGAAGACAGGTTCGCTTTGAATAAATGGCTGGATGAAAAGCCCTTTAACCACTTGATCCTTGAAAAGCTGGAAAACTATTGGAAGACGGAAATGCCGGACTTAAGTACTCAACGAGAAGAGGTTTATCGGAAGATTAAGAAAGAAATGCATCAGAAGGTGACTTCGAATGAGAAGAAGCCCATTAAGAAGATTTACAGCTATATCAAATACGCTGCTATCATAACACTTGTTTCTTTCCTCACCATTTATGCTCAGGATTATTTTGAAGCCGAGCAAAATACCGAGCAAGTCAAATTAATTGAAAAGACCAGTTTGCCCGGACAGAAGATCACGTTGAAATTACCGGACGGAAGTACGGTCAAGTTAAATGCAGATTCCAGGTTGATTGTGCCGGAGAGGTTTGTCGGAGAAGCCCGGATCGTTGAGTTGGTTGGCGAAGCATTCTTTGACGTTGTCCCCAATCAGGAAAAGCCTTTTATCATCAACATGGCGGACTTTGATATTGAAGTTAAGGGAACTTCATTCAATGTGAGGGCCTATCCTGAAGATCCGGTGAAAACCGTTGCCGTCCGGACAGGTATTGTTGAAGTGAGTAGGGAAGGTAGAATTCTTGAATTACAAAAAGACGAGGTCTCAATCTTGTCAGAAAAGGACCAGTCCTTTGAGAAGCGCAAGATCAATGATGACGATTATATTTTTAGTTGGATCAACCAGGATCTGATTTTTGAAAATAACTCTCTGGATGATGTCCTCAAAATAATTTCAAAATGGTATGGCGTGGAGATCCAAAATCAATATAAGAAAACCACAAACAAACTTTATACTGCCAAACATGAAGACAATCCGACACTACAACAGGTAATGGAGAGTGTCGCTTTCGTTTATGAACTTAAATATTCAATCAATGGAAATGAATTAATGATAAAATGAAAAAGAAAGAGGGTTGAAAAACCTTGGACAGCGATTCAACCCTCTTGAAGTTAGTATTAGTTAAAAGCGTTACCACAATTAACCAAAACTGTATGATTGTAAAATTACACAAAATAGCTATTCACATGTCCAAAATTGGGATTTATGTGATGATAGTGCTCCAGTCGATATCGATGTCACTGGCCACTGAGACGGCAGCTCAAAGTAAATATCTGAGTGAGATTACTGTTGAGTTGCATGAGACTGATTCAAGATCTTTGATTGCATTGATTGAAGAAATTGAATCTGAAACGGATTTCAGGTTTGCATACAGCAAGAAGGAAATCAGGGGGAAATCAATTGATGTAGCGGGAGGTAACTGGAACCTCTACGAGTTGCTCAAGGAAGTATCGGTTCAATCGGGACTTTCACTACGGCGTGTCAATGAATCTATTTCTTTATTGCAACCCAGGGAAGAACCCGTAGTAACAGATAATTTAGATGCTCAACTATCAATTTCCGGGACGGTTACAGATCCATCGGGAGAAGCACTCCCTGGAGCAACTGTGGTAGAAAAGGGAACAGGGAATGGTACTATCACAGATGTTGACGGCAAATTCAGTCTCAATGTAAATGAAGGTTCAATTTTATCGGTATCATTTGTCGGTTACAGATCTACCGAAATCAATGTAGGGACCCAGACAAGTTTCAGTATTTCCCTTGATGAAGATTCGGAGCAATTAGACGAGGTAGTCGTGGTTGGGTACGGATCTCAGGTAAGGAGAGATGTGACCGGTTCTATTGCCAAGGTCAAGAGTGAGGACCTTACTTCCTTTTCATCCATTTCAATGGATCAAACGCTTCAGGGGCTGGCACCTGGCGTGCAGGTTTCGGCTACCAACGGAGTACCCGGAGCACCTGCACGGGTGATGATACGGGGTACTAATTCCATTTCATCAGGTACTGAGCCCCTGTGGATCATTGATGGGATGATCCTGATGGCAAATGGTCAGGAGTTGGAAGGAAATACGGCTAATGTGGGTACGACCCCTCAAAACCCGCTTTCCATGATCAACCCTAATGATATTGAATCCATTGAAGTACTAAAAGACGCCTCAGCAACAGCCATTTATGGAAACAGAGGGTCTGGTGGGGTGATTATTGTCACTACAAAAAGTGGCAAAGGCCAACGGGGAACCTTTAATGTGAATTACCAGCAGGGTGTTTCGAATGTCGTTCGGGGTCCCAAAGAGATTGGTTTTGTAAATGGTGATCAGTGGCTGAGTGTGGTGGATGAAGCCAGAGCCAATGACGGATTACCTCCGTTTAATCCCAATGAAGTTCTTAACAGTGCGATTGATCCTAATGCCGTTTTATCAAGGAATCAAACAACCAATACGGATTGGTATGATATCGTATTACAGCAAGGTAGCTTCAAAGATCTGAATGTTTCAGCCTCTAAAGGGACAGACAATACCAGCTACTACATCTCAGGGCAATATCGAAAAGATCAAAGTATCCTTGCCGGAAATGATTTTGAGAGATTTAGCGGAAGAGCCAATTTAGACTTTGAGCCTGTAGAGCACCTTACCTTAGGATTAAGGTCGACTGTCACTTTTTCTGATAATGTAAGAGCCCCAAATGGAGGTGCACCAGGTGGGAACAAGAACCTGGCAAATCCAGGTTATAATGCCACGAATTCCACGATATATCCATGGTTGCCAATCTACCATCCCACTGCAACAGATCCGAACGGGAATCCGATTTTGTTTGATCCGCTCTCTGGTAGAAACCCCGTGGCTTCATTAAACAAGGATAATTATATCCACAATGCCAAATCACTCAGGACCATTAATCTGGTCACTCTGGATTATCATATTCCATGGGTTGAAGGATTGACATTCCATACGGAATATGGATATGATTATTTCAATTCGGCCAGTGTGGAATGGGCCAATACGGTCATCAGGCAAGGTTCTCCCTATGCTTTCGATGTCAATAATACAGATCAAAGGTGGAATTACAACTTTTATCTTAACTACAGTAATGACATTGGAGAAAACAATAATTTAAGCGTAACCGTAGGAACCGAGTCAACCAAACAGAACCGATGGACCAGAATTATTGAAGCTGATCAATTGCTTGGTACAGCTCAACAGGTGGGTGTTCCGGGTAATCCACAACGGATCGTGAATGGACTTGGTAACGAAATTTACTTCCAGGGAATTTTTGGAAGGTTGAATTATAAGTTTCGCGATCGTTACCTTTTCGGGCTGAGTTTGAGAAGGGATGGGACTTCCGTATTCATTCCGGAAAACAGATACGGACTGTTCTCTGCATATTCAGCAGGTTGGATCATTTCCGATGAATCATTCCTTAGCTCCGCTAACTGGCTTGAATTCCTTAAGCTGAGAGTAAGCTACGGACAGACGGGCAACTCAAACATAGATCCGCTGGCCACAGCAACAGGTTATACAGGATGGGGTAGATATGGAGATGTGGGTGCTGGTGACCTTCTGGTTAGAATCGGAAACGAAGCAGTGACGTGGGAAACAACCACTGCCACAGATGTGGGAGTAGATTTCGAATTGTTCGGTAATAGAGTAGGTGGTTCGGTTGTATACTACAGGCAGGATGTTTCAGATATGCTATTCCAGGTTCCGGTTCCGATTTCATCAGGTATTTGGAACAATTCACCAAGTATTTGGCAAAATATTGGCGACATGACCAATCAGGGAATGGAATTTCAACTGAATGCGATTGTAGTGGATAGAGCCGGATTCAAATGGGATATCGGATTCAATCTAACCACAAACAGAAACGAGGTTACCCGATTAACCGATGAAACCGCAGAGCTTTATAATGTCAATAATAATGGGCTAGTTACGAATGTAGGTAATCCATTGGCTTTCTTTAGAATGGCACGATACGCCGGAATTCATGAGCAGGGAGGATATGAATTGATCCAAGAAATGGATCTTGATCATTTTGCTGAAACGGGTGAAAGAATTCCTACGGGGAATCTGATTCCAGCGAGTAGGTCAAACCTGCAAAACCATCTTTTTGACAATACGGATAAAACCTCTTTACCTACCTATTTCGGAGGTCTCAACTCAAACTTCAGTTATAAGGGTATCGATTTATCCGTTTATTTTTCATTCTCTGGCGGTAACTACATTTATGATGAAGCCCACTATAGCCAAACGAGGATTGGTAGTGCGGTGCTGAGAAGAGAAATCCTGGATAATACCTGGACTGCTGAAAACCCGGGTGCTGAATATCCATATCTGACATCCAATGCGAGGTATGATATATTCAATCCGGATGGAAGCACCACGGCAAATGAGAGATTTGATCCTCAGCGGTCGGGGCAACGGCATGACAAGTTCCTTCAAAAAGGAGATTATTTGAGACTCAGATCATTGTCGCTTGGATATAATTTTCCTCAGCAGATCCTGGACGCAATAAACATACAGAAGCTAAGGGTTTATGTCATGGCAAATAACCTTTGGACCTTAACCGGTTTTGATGGGTACGATCCTGAGGTCGCATTTACAGGTGGAAGTTTTCAGGACAGAAACCTGGGACAGGGCTGGATTGGTGTGCAGGTGCCACAAGTCAAGACGTATAGTTTCGGAATCAATTTAGGTTTCTAATAAAAATTGGTAGTAATCATGAAATAAGCTCCGCCTCAGGCGGGGCGAATTCCATGTGACAGTAAAAAAAATAGTATACACATGAAAAAATATACAAAATTAACTTTAACAGCCTTACTATGCATTTCTATGTTTGCTTGTGAGGAATCAGGCGAAGAGTTTTTTGAGCTTATAAATCCGCCAACTTCTCCCTGGCCATCCCTGGCGGATTTTGAGAAGGCTCCGATAGGAGCTTACTACACATTGTCCGGAAATGCCGGTTCGCGTACCGTTTGGGGATGGGGTAGGGCGGCAGCCGAAGCTCCGGCCGATATGATCCAGTTGGCTAGCCAGGCAGAGGGGTTCATTTCTGACCCGGATATGCTTGATTTGTACAACCGGGCTCAGGCAGGAAAACAGGTTACTTCCCTGGATACCAGAATATGGTATTGTGGATACTTTGCAGTTGGACACGCAAATGGTGGTATTGATTTCATTGAAGAGAATGACGGAAATCCGTATCCATTTGAGAACAGGCCTGATGAAATCGACAGAATTAAGGGTGAGTTACATTTCGTCAGGGCTTATGGATATTACTGGCTCGCGAAAATGTATTTACCTGTCTATCCGAATGATGAGAAGCGCATTCCATGGAGGATAAATCAGGCCAAGAGCTATGATCAGGCAGTCAGTTCGGAATTAGCTTCAGCCAATGACGTTTATGCACAAATAGTATCAGATCTGCAAGAGGCCAAAAACCTGTTGCCTGAGAGATACATTGCCGGAGTACATCATCCTTCTTATGAGGACGGGCGTGCCAATAAATTTGCCGCGGCGGCCCTGTTGGCGAAGGTTCATTTTCATATGGGAAATTATGCTGATGCCTTGACGGAGTTGAATTTCGTGATTGATCAAAATGGGGGTGACTACGACCTGACTGAGGAACCCATTGAAGCCTGGAACAAAACAGGTATAGATCGTGGCAGGGAGGTTATCTGGTATTATACCCTATGGGCCGGAGATGGTTTGGGCGGACCAAGTAACTGGAAGCACCCAAGTCTTTTCAGGTTGTATAATGCTGCATCGAATGATTCGGAAGATCCGGCCACAAATACACTGAGATTCATGCCAGCAAGTGACTCTTTCCTTCAAACCGCGGGATGGATGAATCCTGATGGCTCGGAAAACCCTGTAGCATTAAATGATCTTAGATATACCCAGTTATTTGTTCGGTACGAGGCAGGTAATGATCCCAGAACTGCATATAATACCACAAAGCCTTATGTATGGGGAAATAAATACTATAGAAGTGGGGTGAGGAGATCTACCAACCTTCCACTTTTGAGATTGGCTGATATGTATCTGCTGAGAGCGACCATACATGCCATGAATAATAGTAATGTTGAGGCAAGAGCTGACCTGAACATGGTTAGAAACAGAGCGGGGATCGGTGACTTTGGTGGTACAGATACTGAGTTAATGGATGCCATCGAAGTAGAAAGGATGAAAGAAATGGCGTTTGAAGGGGATCGTCTTTATTATTTGCAAGGTCTTAAAAAAGATATCCCCAATGGAGATAGAGGTGCCGGTTCAGTACCTTATGATGGAAATTTCATATCTGAAGTTCCTGATTTTGAAGTAGACCTAAATAAGGGCTATCAATAACCTTTTGTACTAATAGTTTTTGGTTTTTAAAGTTTGACTAAGAAGGGTTTGCTGTTTCTGACAGCAAACCTTATTTAAACATTATGCCAACTTTCAAATAAACATAGTTAAATCCAACCAAATTCTCAGCTCGACCAGGCCTTCTGGCAGGTCTTGCTGAGAATGGTATTTCGGCTTTAACTGGTTCATTTCGGCTTTTAGAAATCATATTAGAACTTGTACAGACAATCCCGTTCGAAAGAAAGCTATCTGGAAGTGACCGGCTGGAAGTTTTGGAGAAACAAAAAACTAGATGGTTATGAGTTGTAACAAAATTGCTTTGAGTAGTCTGATCTTTTTTATCGGATTATTTTCAGTCATATCACAGGGATCTGCCAAATTCCACCTGATACCCCCCGGGCAAAGTCACGTCACATTTTCCAATCAAATCGAAGAAGACTCAAAGAGAAACATCATCCGTTACCAGGGTTTTTATGACGGAGGAGGCGTGGCAGCGGCTGATTTCAACAATGATGGATTGACGGACCTTTATTTCACCGGAAACATGGTCCGGAACCTGCTGTATTTGAACCGGGGTGATTTCATTTTTGAAGACATAACCAGTTCTGCGGGTCTGATGGAAGAAGGGCCAGGCTGGGATACCGGAGTAAGTCTTGTGGATATCAATGCGGACGGCTGGATGGACATATATGTATGCCGTTCCGGCTTGTTTCAACCCGAGAACAGACGAAACATCCTGTATATCAATAATGGAGATCTCACCTTCACAGATCAGGCAAAGGAGTATGGACTTGACCATGCCGGCTACTCCACCCAGGCCACCTTTTTTGATTTCGACCTGGACGGAGATCTGGACATGTACCTGGCCAACTACGGCCCCACGGACATTTCCCAAAGCAAAGAGGCCGAGTTACAACAAAGAACACAAAGCGATCCGTACAGCGGAGACAGACTGTTTGAAAATGTCAATGGAAAATTTAAAGACATCACTACCTCAGCAGGGATCATTGACACCCCTGCTGGCTATGCCCATTCCGTGGGCACAGGAGATTTCAATGGCGATGGCTGGCCCGATATCTTCGTCTGCAATGACTTTACCGAACATGACTTCTATTACCTCAACAATGGCGATAAGACCTTCACAGAATCCATGAAGAAGAGTTTCAAGCACCTGTCTAATTTTTCCATGGGCAATGATGTGGCCGATTTTAATAACGACGGGTTGCTGGACATCATGGTTGTGGACATGGTGGCCGAAGACAATAAGCGCCTGAAGGAAAACATGGGAGGCATGCAACTGGAAGATTTCAGATACTTCCTGAGCAAGGGATACTACTACCAGTACATGTTCAATATGCTGCACATGAATACCGGGAATAACACCTTCAGTGACGTGGCCCATCTGGCAGATGTCTCAAATACCGACTGGAGCTGGGCGCCCCTGTTTGTGGATTTTGACAACGATGGACTGAAAGACCTGTACGTGACCAATGGACTGAGAAGAGACGCCCGCAATCAGGATGCCCGGTACGTATTTGTAGACCTGCTGAAAAAGGCCAATGCGGAGGGTAGACAAGAACTCACAGAAGAAGAATGGATGAAAGCCCTGGAGGCCATGCCCTCGCAGAAGCTCAAAAACTACATGTTTAAAAATGTGAATGGGCTTCGGTTTGAAAAAGTGATGGATGACTGGGGCCTGGACGTTCCGTCTTTTTCCAATGGGGCAGCCTACGCCGACCTGGACAACGATGGAGACATGGACCTGATCGTCAGCAACATCAACGACCCGGCCTTCATCTATGAAAATCGACAGGAGAGCAACAATCATATCAGGTTTGACCTGGCCGGACCAGCAAAGAATCCAAATGGGATCGGAACCACTGTCAGGATCTGGACAGGAGAGGAGCTGCAGCTGCAGCAGCAGCAATTCAATCACGGATTCAGATCTGCTATGGCCAATCCCATCCATTTTGGGATAGGAAGCCATACAAGCATAGACAGTGTAGCTGTCACATGGTCCGACGGAAGGACACAGACAGTGTATGATCTGACAGCCAATGAACGGCATGGATTAAACTATGAAGACGCAAAGTCACCGGAAAGAGCTGATGACCATAAAAATAGAATGTTTGCAGAGGCTTCCATTGATTTTCAGCCGGAGTTCAGGCACAGGGAAAACACCTTTGATGACTATGAGCGTGAGATCCTGCTTCCACACACCATGTCAGCACTCGGACCATTTCTGTCAAAAGGTGATGTGAATGGAGACGGCCTGGAAGATATATACATCGGAGGATCGATTGAATACCCCGGAGTGTTATATCTGCAAACAGCTTCGGGGAAATTCGAACAGAAAGCACAGCCATCCTTTGAAGCGGACCGGGAATACGAAGATGCCGGCAGCTTGTTTTTTGACAGCGACGGGGATGGAGATCAGGACCTGTATGTGGTCAGCGGGGGCAATGAATATTACGCCGGAGGCAGCTACTACCAGGACAGACTCTATCTGAATGACGGGCAAGGCAATTTTATCTCAGCTACCGATCGATTGCCCCGGATAGGGATCAGTGGTTCTATCGTCCTTGCCCATGACTTTGATGGAGATGGCGATCCTGATCTTTTTGTAGGGGGCAGACAAACACCGGGAAAGTATCCCTACCCGACCTCAAGCCTGCTGCTGGAGAACGAGAATGGAAGGTTCGTCGATCAGACAGATCAATGGTGTCCCGGGCTGAAAGATATAGGGATGGTTTCTTCAGCCATCTGGATAGATTATGACATGGACAAGGATCAGGATCTGATCGTATCCGGGGAGTGGATGCCATTGACAGTTTTCAGGAATGACAATGGCCAGCTCACCAGGATATCGGCGGGCCTAGAAAATACCGAAGGTTGGTGGTTCAGCCTGGCAGCAGCAGACCTGGACAATGACGGAGACCAGGACTTTGTGGCCGGGAACGTGGGGCTCAACTACAAATACAAAGCTTCACAGGAGACACCATTTGAGATATACAGTGAAGATCTGGATGGAAATGGCAAAAACGATATTGTGCTGGCCTATTACGAGGAGGATAAGCTATTCCCGCTAAGAGGCAAATCCTGTTCCACCCAGCAGATGCCCGGATTAAAAACCAAATTTCCGACGTATTCAGCCTTTGCGGTGGCAGAGTTGGATGATGTGTATGGCGAACAGAACCTTGAAAAGGCGCTGAGGTACCAGGCCCGGATGTTTGCCTCTGTTTACGCCGAGAATTTGGGGAATGGCTCATTCAGGATACATGAGTTACCGGATTATGCCCAGCTCTCCTCCGTAAATGGGATCGTGATCAGGGACATGGATCAGGATGGGTTCAAGGACCTGATCCTGGCTGGCAACATGTATGGGTCAGAGATCGAGACGGTCAGGAATGATGCAGGATTTGGGATGTACCTGAAGAATGTTTCAGGCAAATCATTTAGAGCTGTTCCATTCAGGGAATCTGGGTTTTACATGGATGGGGATGTAAAGAGTTTGATCCCCCTCAACACAAAAAGTAAGGATATCATCCTGGGCGCCATCAATGATGAGCTACTACAAGCCATTAAAGTCAATCATGAAAAAAAAGAACAGGTCAAAGATCATGAGTAGAATATTTCTTGTCCTTTTAGTGATCGCTGGAATTACCGCCTGTAAAGCGCCAATCGAAAAGGGGAGTAATCCCAAACCTAACATAGTAGTAATCTATCTGGATGATTTGGGTTACGGGGACGTAAGCGCATATGGGGCGACTGAAATTCAGACACCAAACATGGACAGGTTGGCTAATGGAGGCATACGGTTTACTAACGGATATGCGGCCGCTGCAACCTGTACACCTAGTCGTTATGCCTTGCTGACCGGCATTTATCCATGGAGAAATGAAGGCGCAAAGATCTTACACGGCACAGCCCCCTTATTGATTGACACCACTCAAAGCACGATCCCCAGGATGCTTAAAGAACAAGGATACAGAACAGGGATTGTAGGTAAATGGCATCTTGGTTTGGGAGCCGGCAGGAAGGACTGGAATCAGAAGATTACTCCCGGACCTAATGAGCTGGGCTTTGACCATTCATTCATCATGGCGGCGACACAGGACAGGGTGCCTACGGTATATATCCGAAATGGGTTTGTGGTAGGACTGCAGCCGGAAGATCCGCTCATGATAGATTACACCAAAAACTTTGAAGGAGAGCCAACGGGAAAAGATAATCCTGAACTGATCACCATGGGCTGGGATCATGGTCACAATCAAAGTATCGTAAATGGGATACCCAGGATTGGTTACATGAAGGGTGGCAAGGCCGCATACTGGAAGGACACGGAAATGGCAGATAGGTTCCTGTCTGAAGCCACGGAATTTATTGACAAGGGTGATGATGAGCCATTCTTTCTCTACTATGCCATGCAGCAGCCCCACGTGCCAAGGACACCACATCCCAGGTTTGTGGGATCAACGGATATGGGACCGAGGGGCGATGTGATAATCGAGGCTGATTGGTGCATCGGACAGTTTATTGATGCTTTGGAAGAAAAAGGCTTGCTGGAAAACACTTTGATCATTTTGACGAGTGATAATGGCCCGGTACTCAATGATGGCTATCTTGATCAGGCCATTGAAAGGGTTGGGGATCATACTCCCTGGGGACCACTGAGAGGTGGAAAATACAGCCTGTTCGATGCAGGCACCCACGTTCCTTTTATCGCTTATTGGAAAGGGAGAATTGAACCAAAGGTTTCTGAGGCCATTATCTGCCAGGTGGACTTGTATTCATCCTTAGCAGCAATTGTTGGAAGTGAAGAAAAAGGTAGAGACAGTAAAGATCTTTCCGAATGCCTGCTTGGAAAATCTGAGATGGGTAGAGAAGACCTCATTATTACTGCTCAGGGTAAGACAGCCTTGAGAAGCGGGGACTGGATGATGATCCCCCCATATCCCGGTGATTCAATCAATCGGCCGGTCAATATCGAAACAGGATATAGTGATAAATTTCAGTTGTATCATTTGGCTTCCGATATCGGCCAGAGAAATAATCTGGCTTCAAGCAATCCTGAAAAGCTAGCCGAAATGAAAATCACCTATGCTGATATTCTCGGATCAAAAGGTGAGAACAATCCAGCTGCCGATGGGAAATAGGCACAAATATTAATAGGGAAATTGATGAAAAGGATACTAAGATTTAAATCATTCAAACCCGGGGAATGGCTGTTGCTATTTAGTGGTTTCTTCTTTTTGGTAGTCGTAGGGTTTACCGTGGTGGACCCAACCCTTCACATGCTTCAGAGTCAGGGAGCTTCCGTAAAAGGTTATCAAAAAAGCGACTACGGATTGGGGAGTGGTTTCGTAGACAGTTTAATGCCTTATCCCGATCTCAAAAAAGGAGACAGAACCCCTTTTGATCTTTGGAAATATGCAGGCAAGGGTAAAACCTCTTTTGGATCCCCGGTCCTGCCAATGGAATGGGATGAATGGGTAGCCTTTCATCAAAAACAGAAACCCATGCTGATGGAGGATGTACGGAAATACATGGCTGCCCGATATGACTTTAACAATGAACCCATTCCTGATGAGTATATGTCCGGCAGACGCAAGCCCGTCATGGCTGGTCCCATCGCACGATTACCGAAGAAGGTCAGTTCATTCGAGGAGCTGGCTATGTTATCTCCGGAAGAGATTAAGGAGCGGGACCTTTTTCCCTATAAACCACTTGCTCATCCGCTGCAAACCATCGCACATATGGTTTTCCCGGAATCATGGAACGAGGCTCATCCCGAACATCGCCGTATTGATGTTGATCATGACTTTCCCGATGAATATCTTCCTGAATTTCCCCCACCACTATTCTTAACTACGCATAAGGAGTTGGGGGATGTGTCTGAAGGAAAAGAGATCACCATGGGAAATTATTATGAAACATTTGATGGCTTGTTGACCCCTGAGCAAATGGAGGGCTTGAAGGAGCTGCTCAAACCAACACCTACGACCTGGTTCAACCATACCACACATCGTGTCACCCTGGAACCGAGTGCCGGGGTATCCTGCTTTTCCTGTCACGTAAACGGACATACTAACGGGGCCATCGAGTTGGCTCCTGACTCCAGGCCAAACCTTGCACGACTGAGAATGGAAACACCTACGATGAGAGGAAACTATAATCTTATGCAGCTTTCTTCAAAAAGATCTATTCGTAGCATGGATCACTTTGCGGAAATCGAAGAGTATTTTGATGGGGATCCTGGTATGCAGCAGGCGATCGGGCCCAGATCACAAAAACGGGAAGTCACTAACAGGATGGGAGATTTCAATTCCATCATTGATTATCCTCCGGCACCAAAGCTTAGCCCGCTTGGCAAATTATATCCTTCCAAAGCAACAAAAGAAGAGCTGGCTGGCGAAAAGATCTTTTTTGGAAAGGGACAATGTTCTTCCTGTCATTACGGTCCGTCATTTGTTGATGACTACATGCATGACCTTCAGGTGGAGAGATTCTACAAAGGAAGACCTGAGGGCCCGATAAAAACCTTCCCGCTAAGAGGGATCAAAGATTCACCGCCTTATCTGCACGATGGCAGGTGCCCCACACTGGCTGATGCTATCGAGCTTTTTAACCTTGTTTTAGAATTACAATTGACCAAAGATGAGAAGAAAAATCTGGAAGCTTACCTGCTCTGTCTTTAATTTAACGCTAAAGAATCGTATTTACATATCAAGACTTCTGCCTGCCTTGATTCTGACTTTTGGTCTCATGAGTAAGATCTACTGCCAGCAGGTTGATTTCAATGTAAGAGACTATGGAGCCACTGGAAATGGAGAGGATTACGATACCAAAGCCATTGTGCAGGCCATTCAGGCATGCCATGAAAATGGGGGAGGAAGGGTTGTTTTCCCGGCAGGAACTTACTTATCGGGTACATTTCAATTATTGAGCAATGTTAATATTCACCTCATGCCCGGAAGTAAAATTCTGGCAAGTCCGGACATGAAGGATTATGTAAAATCAGGGATAGAGGGTAAATACTATAAGGGAGTCTCATTGATCTGGGCAGATGGTGCCACGAACATCTCTTTCTCCGGCACGGGGATCATCGATGGCAACTCACCCGCCTTTTTTTCAGGTGAAAAAATGAATACCGGATGGTGGGGTGTGGACACCGCAGTGGTCAGGCAGGGCGCTAAGATGGTTTATCAAATGCCGGACGGGCCTATCGCAGCTGATGGACCCCGGCCTGGGGCTCTCATGATGCTGACCAATTGTGAACACATGAGTTTTAATGGCATTACCATCATCAATTCTCCCAATTGGACAATTCAGCTGGGAGGATGCAAGTATGTGAAATTCACCGATATCAATATTCTCAACGATCAGCTGATCCCCAATTCTGATGGCTTAGGTATCAGCCAGTCGAAATATGTTCATGTCTCAGGTTGTACGATCATAGCCGGTGACGATGCAGTAGCCTTCAGCCCCTGCGCAGATGGCATGTGCAGCAGCGACACTGAAAATGTAACCATCGTGAATTCGGTCCTTGAATCAAGGTCTGCTGGTATCCGACTGGGGTGGGGTGACCGCGATATCAGAAATTGTACATTTCAGAATCTGGTATTGAATTGTAACCGGGGAATAATTATTCAGGGGAGGCAACAAGAGGTCATTGAAAATGTAATGTTCTCAGACATCATCATCAATACAAGGCTCCACTCGGGTTGGTGGGGCAAGGCTGAGCCCATTCATATCTCCCAGGCCCCGATGGACTATGCTTCCTTTAGTATCGAGAAAACTGAAGACGAGGTTTCATCGATCAAGAATATCCAGTTTAATAACATTCAGATTAATTCCGAAGCAGGTATTTTGTTATGGAGTGATACACCGGGTGCGGTGAGTGATGTCAGATTCAATGATATCTACATGACAGTAAGGAACGGCGAGTTTAATGATTTGGTAGGAGGAAATTTCGAACTAAGACCCACGGAAGACTTTAAGCTTGGTGTTTTCAAACATGATATCCCGGGGTTTTACCTGAACGGGACTTCAGATATTCAAATTGACAACTTCTCAATTAGATGGCCGGATGAAATGCCTGAATATTATACAAATGCGATCTATGGTGAAAATTTTGACGGTCTGAAGATCTCAAACGCCGCCCTGTCAGTTCCCCCGGGTAAAGACATTCCACATGTTCGTCTTTTGAACGGAAAACGTTTGTGTATCAGTTCTGATATGGACAAAGTTGAGTTGGTAAATGTAGAATAAGTCCGTGCTTAGAAGAACTATAAGATACTGGGAAACTAAACAACTGGCTGCTAATCAGGTATTGGTCATGAAATATCTGATCATTGTGGCGGCGAGAAAATCACCTTTACTCCTCCCGCAGTTATTAGATAATTGTTAATATTACTGGTATATCTAAATTACCCATCCATGCAACGCAGAAAATTCATCAAGGAAAGCTCACTGATCGGCGCCGGAAGCCTCGCTTTTGGTTCAGGACTCCTTCAGGCCAACCCATTGGTCCAAAACCCACTCCCTAAATCAGACAAACTCCGTTTCGGTGTGATCGGCTGCAATGGCATGGGGTGGTCTGATACCCGATCTTTACTGAAAATGGACGATGTGGAGCTTGTGGCCATATGTGATGTGGATCAGAATGTGGTGGAGAAAAGAAAGACTGAATATGGCGAGATTCGGGATAATAAGGTGAAAACCTACAACGACTACCGGAAATTGCTGGATGACAAAAAGGTGGATTTTGTAGTGATCGGTACGCCTGATCACTGGCATTGCAGGATCATGGTGGATGCAGTGCAGGCAGGAAAAGATGTGTATTGTGAAAAACCGCTGGCCAACTCGATCCAGGAATGTAATATCATGATGGAAGCGGCCAGGAAGACGGGAAAGGTCGTCCAGATCGGACAGTGGCAGCGCAGCGGCACGCATTACAGGAAGGCGAAAGAGATCCTTGATTCGGGTAACCTGGGCAAGATCAGGCTGGTCAAGGTCTGGGCCTACCAGGGATGGATGAAACCTGTCCCCGTACTTCCGGATGCACCGGTTCCCGAAGGTGTGGACTATGATTTTTGGTTAGGGCCTGCACCCAAACGGCCATTTAATCCTAACAGATTTCACTTCAATTTCCGGTGGTTTTGGGATTATGCCGGCGGACTGATGACCGACTGGGGAGTGCATGAGATCGATATCGCCCTGTATTTTATGGGAGCAAAAGCGCCAAAATCAGTCATGGCCAGTGGCGGGAAGCTAGCCTATCCTGATGATGCTTCGGAGACGCCGGATACACTCCAGACTGTTTTTGAATATGACGATTTCACCATGCTGTGGGAACATGCCACAGGTATAGACAATGGTCCTTACGGAAGAGGAGAGGGCATTGCATTTATTGGTAACAATGGTACATTGGTGGTGAATCGTCAGGGACTGGAAGTAATCATTGAAAGAGATCAGGGGCAACGACTGATGGAGCCGGTAGAAGCTGTAAGACCTGATGGCAACTACCTGGACTTTCACACGAAGAATTTCGTGGATGCGATCAAGGCCAATGACCCATCCATGCTCAATACTCACATTGATTCAGGCGCCATAGCGGCTATTAATGCACATATGGGTAATGTAGCTTTCCGCACACAATCAAAGGTGTACTGGGATGCTGAGAAGGGAAGGTTCAAAGACAATGACCAGGCCAATGCCATGATCAATGCCTCCTATCAGAATGGCTGGGAGCTGCCGACTGTATAACAACATAAAGTGGCGCTTTGGACTTCTTCTACAACCTCAGTTGTTCGAGTGTTCGAAAGCTAAAGCAATATTATTTCAGGTAACCTGACAAAAATCCGTTATCCAGTTTCATCAATTCAAGCGGTGTAAATCCGGTGATCCGCTTACAAATTTTGGTAAAATGTGCCTGGTCATGATAGTTTTCGAACCGGGTAGTTCCATCAATAAACTTTTGCTGAACGTGATTAAACTGAATGACCATTGAATATTGCTTGGGAGTGAGTCCGATATAATTTCTGAAAAGTCTTTGAATGTGTCTGGTGCTGATCTGATGTCTTTCAGCAAGATCACTCACCAGTATTTGACCATTGCTTTCATAAATGTCATTAAGCATATTGACAATGTCGTGACGGATTTCTACCTGTTTTGATTTTTCCCACAGATATTGTTGCATGGTGCGGGCCACTTCATTTGGTTCCTCCAGAGCATCAAGTTCTTCTGCGAGCACCCTGATCTCAGGATCCTCCGGAGGGAGGACATAAATTTGATTCAGCAAACGGGTGCCGGCAAGACCGAATAAGCAATATGGCATGTGAGGAAATAATTCGATGCCTATCTGAAAAAACTTTCCATCAATATCAAAATAGGGATGTTCCCTCAGGATTTGATTGGCCAGACCAAGCTTGCCTTCTGATTTTACGACATCATTGGAATAGTGAAGCATTAGATCTTGCGGGTAGCGTGAATAGGTAAAGTAGGCAAAACCTGTCGGGCGGATAGGCAATTTCATTTGTATCTCATGATCTGCATATCCCAAAATGACTCGCCTTGTAAGACTCTGAAATTCACTTTCCGGTTGAATAAATTCAAAGATCGGACTATGATCTGTCATGCTTTAAGATGGAGTGATCTCAATGGTGAAAAATAATTTTGGCTCTATATAAATCATTCCCCGCCTCAACTGAAATGATATATAGTCCCCGCTTTAGGTCATGCTCTGTTAAATTAACATATATCTTGCTGCCATTGTTAAATCCTTTTTCCAGGATCTTCCTTCCTTCCAGATCTATGAATGTGATCAGTCCCTGGTGATAATATTTGGGGAGTTCTATTTCAAGATGGCCCTGAGTGATGGGGTTTGGGAAAACCCTGACAGGACCCAATTCATTATCCTGCCGGGTGGCTTGCAAAACATCTGGTGCCAGGTAAAATGCCCTTGAATATCCGTCGGCCTGACCCCCTTTGTATATATCCAGTGACCGGATTTCTTTCAGTAACGAAGACTGGTATCCATCACCCTCGCTTCCTCGGTATATATCCAATGATTCTGCATTTGCGTAATTAGCCGCATGATATCCGTCATTATGACTGCCTGAATAGATATTCAGTTCATTTGCGTTCCGGAAATCATTGTTTGATGCTCCATCGTCCGGCCCCCCGGAGTAGATCAGCAACCGGTCAGTATTATCTATCCTCCTACTGACATACCCGTCATTTGCACCTCCCAGGTAAGCCAGCAATTGCTCCGGATTTGAAAAGATATTCCGATCGCTGCCATCTCCGCTTCCTCCAACGTAAGCGTTAAGTGTAGAGGTGTTGGAAAATAAAGCATTGTCCGCACCCTGACCAATACCTCCTGCGTACCCCGGAAGCGCTGTGATATCAACCAGCACAGAATCGGATGATACACAGCCGCCTCTGGTAACAAGGTTGAGTCCGTATTCGCCTGTGGTGTAAACATTAATGGAACTGATGGTGTCACCGGTATTCCATTGATAGGTATAAAACGGATCCTCCGGCGCTGTCAATGAATACCCTCCGATCAGAGAGGTGTCATTGCCCAGGGTGAAATCTGTTGGAATTTCATAAACAAACTCAAACGTGTCCTTGACTACATATCCAAGCTCTGAGTAAGCAGAAACGCTGTAGACGCCTGAAATATCAAAAACAGCGCTGGATGAATCTGATCCGGTACTCCATTCATATAGATACAGCCCATCGGTCATGGCTAATGTATCCTGATTCGTTACACAACTAAAATAGATATCATCAAAATCGATGACAGGTTTACAATCAGATACTGCAGGTAGCGTGGTAAACTCAAAGGCGCCAAATCCATAGGAAGGGAAATTACCTGCGGCATTGAACGATCCGCCAACAAATAGCCGGTCATTAATCTGTGCTAATCCTTTGATGATATTATTTTCTCCGGCGACACCTGATCCAAAATTGTAAAACTCACATCCATCAAAAAATGCGATGTTATAAAATGAGTCTCCATTAAGGGTTCCAAATCGACCTGCAATAAAGATGCTACCATCTTCTTCAACAATGATTTTTTCAACGCGTCTGGAGCCATCCACTATACTGGCGAAAGGCAACCAGGTACTGTCATTCCAGGCCACCAGCGCATCTACGGTGAGGGGATTGTTGTTTCTGTCAAAAGCTTTGCCGAACTGCCCTCCAATGAGGATGGCTCCGGAGTTAGGATCTTTATTGATACTTAATACATTGTTATCCAGACCTCTGCCTAAAGAATAAAAAGTATTGTCATAATATGCACCAATTCTACGAATGGCTGTATTACCGTCAATGGAGTTAAACTGACCACCGATGTACAGCACAGAATCATCTGAAAACAGGGAATACACCGGCTGGTCTATCGCACCGGGAGTGGTCCAGGAGGTTCCATCAAAGATGGCCAGTTTATCCACAGCCTGTCCATCCATTTCTGCGAAATTTCCTCCGATGACTACATTACCCAGATAGGATGTAATCGAATATACCCTGGCTCCGTTCGTATTGGCAATGCCTGGTCCATAGGTGATCCATGCATTATCTATTAGATCAAAGGAAGCAAAATCATTGGTTGAGATGTCGTCAACGCCGTAGAAATCACCCCCGACATGCAACAGATCGCCTTCGACAAACAGATCGTTCACAACCCCGGGTCCATTGGCCTGGTTTTTTACTCCTCCGCCGATTTCGGTCCAAACATCAGTGACGGGATCATACATTGCCAGAGAATAAGCGGTGTCTGTAGCAAAGGTGGAAAACTGCCCTCCGACAATGATCTTTTCATTCCATTCCACCACATCATGGATGATGGAATTGTTTGAAAGAATTCCATTTCCCAGGACATCACATGCTGTACCGTCCCAACAGGCAAGATTGTTGGCATTGAAAGCCCCAGCACTATTAAAATAGCCTCCGAAGTATATGTTTCCATTAAACCGTTGAAAGGCATTCACGGATGCACCATTACCTTTCACACCACCATTGAATGGATTTAATTCCCAGGTTGAACTGGCAGGATCATATATTCCAATGCCATTTCCCACAGTGTTTCCGTCTGTTGCATCTTTAATATTGAAGGTCCCACCCACATAAACTTTGTTTTCCAGTGGATCTTTATAGATCTCCCACACAAAAAATGGTTGAGTGCCTCGCTGGCCGATTCCCCCGATCATGGTCCATGCTGTACCATCGTAGGATGCGAAGCCCCGGTTGCCGTAATTCTGGCCGAAATACCCTCCTGCATACATCATGTTGTTTTCTTCATCATATTCCAGTGAGTGGACGGTGGAGGCTTGTGGAGTTCCGCCTTCAAATGCAGAAAAAGTTAATCCACCGGTCAACTTCCAGGTACCATCAGAGGGATCCCACATGACTACGCTGTTATAATTCATAGCATCACTTCCAGCCTGGTTGGCATTTCCACCCACAAATAGCCGGCCCTGACCATCTGCTTCAATATCATAAACATAGGGCTCAACATTGAACTCCTGAAAGACGCCACCATCCATGGCCGACCATTCCAGGGTATTTAAGTTCAAAGCTGCCACCAGGCTAACCTCTAAAGTTGTCAAATTCGGTTGTGTAACATCGTAAATTCTCTGACCCCCAATGTAGAGCGTGTCCCCGATGATCTCCATTGCATTGATTCGCTGTGAATTGATACCATTGGAAATCTTTTCCCATTCACTGAGGGTGGTATTCCACCTGATCAGGTTGGGGCTTTCCACATAGGACCCGTCCGTATTGAAGGCTCCTTCGAAGGCACCTCCAATGTAGATATTTCCGGCAGCGTCCATGATCATGCTGTTGTGGTACCCCGTTCCGCAGGAGGTACATTTAAAGAGCCCACCCAGCTGTTCATAGTTTTCTCCATCAAAACGAACAAACTTTTTCAGATCCGGGCTTCCTCCAAATTCCCCTGCCCAGGTGTTGTCCAGGAAGTAGACGTAGTTCTCGTCAGCCACCATCGCCGAAATATTCCCCTGGCTGATCCCGGGCATACGGAATTCATTCAACCAGGAACCTGATGGCTGGGAGAATAATGCGAATGATAACAGGATCAGTATGAGTGAGAGATGGGATCTCATGGCTGGCGAACGCCTCTACCTTTCAGAATACCGGGGTCGACTTCATTATATGAATTAAGTGTGAAATTCACTTTCCATATCCCTCCGGTAAGGAGCCACCATTCAGGGTCAAATACAGGGCTTAAATTTGAAACAGTTGTCCGGGAATTGAGAAATTGGAAATTGCTTTCATAGAAAAGTGTATTGTCAGTCCATTCTAGTGGATAGCTGTTCAGGCTGCCTGACCCATTTTTATTGGTGAAAGTGGTATTTTTTACGGAAATGAGTAAGGGATATCCGTTTCCGGAAAGGTCCTGTATCCCCCAGTAGGAAGCCTGGGCATCGATCCGGTCAGTCTCCTGTTCAGCGAACATACCTACACGATAAGCAAAATCAAACGCTATCCAGGTTTGAGAACTAAAGGAGTCGGGATACCCTTCTGAACTGGTGCCCGGATCATAAAAACCAGAAATTGACATTCCTCCTCCGGACAGTGGTGCCCCCCAGGCATACTCGCCCTTTACAGGTCTTAACGGTCCACGGGCTGCTTTTTCATATTCCAGGGAAGTCATGGGTCTGAGACCTGACCAGTTCAAAAGCCACAAGAATGCTTCAACTGTATAAGCATCCCTGGCTCCTGTCGCTGTTATTCTCGGATCTATCCGGAAACTTGCTGCCAGGTCCTGTCCGTCGTCCAGACCATCAAGAGTGCCGTCATCATTGAGGTTACAGTGAAAAGATTTACCACCAAGGTCGTTATTTTCAAACAATTGCGGAGACTCAAATATGCCCTGCCTGTAATCTTTGCCAAATGGATATGAAGAATCGGGGCGATCATTTCTAAACTCATTCTGAACTATGTTCATTTGATCTTCAAGTGAAAGCAGATTCAGGAAGTCAACAAATTGCTTTTGGGTAAAGGGGTACTTCATACAATAGAAGGCTTCATAACCATTGGGGTAAGTAGCAGGTATCCTGACTTCCGGGTAATCAAAATTGATTTCACCCACATGATCAATTAGTGTAATGTAAGTATCTTTACCTACTGTGTCATAAAGTGATCCATCATAAAAGACTGAATCTGCACCGAGACTGGTATTATTACCATCACCAACGAAAAAGGGTCCTTCCGGCACGTATACCATCTCAATACCATACACCTCAAAATCCGGGTATACAGCAATCGTAGAATCCAAAGAAATATCCAGAGTGATGGATGTTGTTGTTACATTACCAGCAAAATCGGAAGCATTTCGAACAAATATCCCCATTTCATCATCCTGGGGCAGCAATTCCAGATTGCCGGAGGCAGTGCCACCAGTTATTTTGGCATGCTCCCATTGCCCGCTGTTATCAGGCTTGTACTTGAGATAAACCCATACAGCATCGTGAAAGCGTTCGGTTTGCCTCCAGGAATTTTCCCAGGAAATATCGAAGGTGGCTTGTGTGTAATCATCGTTTATTGAGAGATTACTGATTTCCAGACCGTTGCCTTTGGATGTCAAAGAACAAAGCAAAGGGAGTAAAATTAGAAGTGATCTTTTAAACATAGCTTGTAAAATTTAGGCAGGACAAATATTCAAACGGATTGGCAAAAAGTCTTGTAAAAATCGGACATCCGGCGAGCCGTACTATAAAAGGTAACGATCAGCTTTTTCCTTGTGGAGGAGGGGATTGCCTGTTGTTTGGAGGGAAAGTTTAAGGTATTTTAAGAATGAACCTTTATTTAAGGCATTGGGATCTTTTTAGTCATTAAGGCGCAAGGTTAGGTTTTTGAACCATTAAAGGTAATTAAGGGGTTTCCTTTGGGTCTTAGGGCCGAGACTGTAATCTCAACTCTGTCTAAGCTTTGAATTTAGATTTAAAATTTATAAGTATTAGACATGAGTGAACAAGAGAAAGAAACCCTAAAAGAGAAAGCACTACGACAATTTAAGAATGGAGAGCCATTATTCGGGAAGGATGGAGCATTTGCCCCCATGCTGAAAGAGTTTTTGGAAGAGGCTCTGGAAGCTGAGATGGACGGCCACCTGGCTAGTGACGAATCTGGCCGTGAGGTTGGCAATAAACGCAATGGCAAGGGTCGGAAGACGGTGAAGAGCAGCCAGGGGGAAGTTGAGATCGAAACACCTCAAGATCGCCAGAGCAGCTTTCAGCCACAGGTTATTGAGAAGCGTCAACGCATTCTGGCCGACAACCTTGAGAAGCAGATCATTGCTATGTACGGGTTAGGAAACAGTCTGCGGGATATTCAGGATCATATTTCTGAGATGTACGATACGGAGATATCCACCCATATCCTCAGCGATATTACCGACAGGGTAGTGCCAAAAGTAAAGCAGTGGCAAAGTCGACCCTTAGAGCCGGTATACTGTATTGTATGGCTTGACGCTATGCATTTTAAAGTCCGGGAAGAGGGCAAAGTACAGCACAAAGCACTGTATAACATCCTGGGCATCAACAAGGAAGGCCGAAAGGAAATACTGGGCATGTATATCTCTGAGAGCGAAGGGGCTAACTTCTGGTTACAGGTGCTTACTGACCTGAATAACCGTGGCGTCAAAGATATCCTAATTGCCTGCACCGATAACCTGACTGGCTTTAGTGAGGCCATCCATTCGGTCTTCCCAAAAGCTGATATTCAACTCTGTGTGATCCACCAGATCCGTAACAGTCTCAAGTATGTGGCTAGTAAAGAGCAGAAGATTTTCATGAAAGATCTGAAGCTGGTTTACCAGGCAGATACCAAAGACCAGGCAGAAACAGCTCTGTTAGACCTGGAGGAAAAATGGGGAAAGAAATATCCAGTGGTGATCCGCTCCTGGAATGATAACTGGGACCGGTTAAGTACCTACTTTGAGTATAGTCGTCCCATCAGGCGGTTGATCTATACCACGAACACTGTGGAAGGCTTCCACAGACAGGTTCGCAAGGTGACCAAGACCAAAGGTGCGTTTACCTCCGACGTGGCCCTGATGAAGCTTGTATACCTGGTCACCAGGCGCATTGAGAAAAAATGGACATCACCCTTACAGAATTGGGGGTTGACTGTTCAGCAGCTGGCTATTAGATTTGAAGGACGGCTGGACTTAGATGTATCTACCAACCGTTCTAAGGAATGAAAAATTCCTTCCGGGGGTACCCCCGGAAGGAATCTGGACAGAGTTGAGGTAACACTCCCTTAGGGCCTTTGTGGCAGATATTTTAATTACACTTTTGATAGCTTAGACTCTATAGCCAAAATCCTTTTTTCGTGATCTTGATAGTTTTCATGAGTAAAGTCTATGAAATCATGAAATTCTTCTCGAAAATCTTTCAACTCCTCTCTAAACCCTGCAAGACCCTTGTGCATATACTCAAGCTTGGCATCCATTGTAGCCATCCGTCGATCAATCTTTTTCCGAAATTCGTCAAATTTGTTGTCCATAGTCCATGTTGTTGCTAACTCTAAAATAACAAATAGTGTAGTAAAAGGTCTCCTTTTTTACATGCTTAGTTCTTACTCTTGACATGAAATCCATTTTAAAGACTAAGACTTAACCAGGTCCTTTTGCTTGATATTCTTTTCAATATACTCGATCACCTCATGATAGGCGATCACTTTATAATGCCCAAGTCCCCTGGTATGCACCCAATGAGCTTCCGGAAAGTGCGATTTCATTTCTTCTCCCTTGCTAAAAGGTACCGTTTTGTCCTGTTCATCGTAGATCAGATGCAGTTGCAGTTTTGAGAGAGAAGATTGTTTCTTTCTAAGATCAAAATAGTCAATGCTTTCTTTGTAGTGTTCTTCTACCATCTCACTGAGGTGCTCATACACCTGGTGGTTGCAACCGGCATCATTTTTCACCACATGTTCAAAGAAATACCGGGTGTACGGAGGTGTGGCTATCACAAAGAAATGATCTGGTCTGTGAGGTTGATCCAACTCGTCGATAGCTATGCCAGCTGAAATACCTCCTAAAGAATACCCTACAATAGCATCAAATTTTCCATGGCTAAGCACATATGCTTTTAAGACATCCCGAAACTCAGGCAGGGCCGATCGCACACCTTCTGATTGGCCGTGGGCCTTCATGTCTACACCATGAACTTCAAAACCCTCCTTCACGAAATGATTGATCATTCTCCTGAAGTCCGCTATTTTGGAGTTCCAGCCATGGCTCAGCAATATCCTTTTTGATCCTGATCCCCATTGGTAAGCAACCAGTCGAAAGCCCTTGTAAGTGATATTGGATTGTTTTGCTTCAGCCATGATTTCCTGATGTGCTTCAGTGAATCTGGGTGTAATGGGCTTCGTGAAATAACCCCAGATGATTTCGGCAACTCTTCTGGGAGCCACATACTGATAGATCTGCAAAAAGGATTTGGTCATCTGCGTTTTCCAGGTTTTTTTCTTTGGCCTTTCCTTCGGACGACTCATGTCTTGTTTTCCTGCGTCTATGAATGTGTGTAGTGGTTGCATAATAATATACCGATTGGTATTTTAATGGTTAAAAAAATTTTATTTTGAGATCTTTCTGATTTGTTTTTCCATTTGAGCTTTTACAGCCTGATAATTTTCATCATCTCCTTCCACACGTGAAATCAGGGTGGCACCAAGAATCGCCGAATAAAAGGTGGTGGCAAACTCTTCCACGCGGGTGCTGGCTTTGATCTGCCCTTCGCGGATGCCACGGTAGATCACTTGCTTGAGTGAATCCTTGATCATCCCCATTACCCGCACCACTTTCGTCCGAAGCAAGGGGTAATTATCATCCGCTTCTATGGCTGTATTGATTACCGGACACCCACCCTGAACCGGTGGATTATGTAGATATTCACCGTAATAGTCCAAAATCGCATAAAGTTTTGCAGGGGCGGTAGGCGCTGACCTGATCCTTTGCCTGATTTCCTGAGTTACAATCTCAACAGCACCTTCGAATGTAGCTTTAGCCACTGCATCTTTATTCTCGAAATTGCCATAGATCGCCCCCTTGGTCATCCCGGTCACTTTTGTAATGTCAGATAATGAAGTTGCCCGGTATCCTTTGAGATTAAACAAAGGCATGGCTTTCTCCACAATCAGCTTTTTGGTGAGTTCCGGGTTTCTCATGTTGCAAATATACCGATCGGTATATAAATATGCAAATGGTCAGTTTTTTATGATTTAAGCTTCATGTTGATGTTCACCAACGTGGAGGCGACAGGTCGCTCCTACGGAGCTATGCTTAGGATGACGGTCAGGTCTGTAGTCAGGTCGTCCCTACGGGACTCCCTTTCTCAGAACCGTGTGGAAATATCCTCATAATTGGAATCCCATTTTTCTTCAAACCCGTGGGTCTGTGGCTCATAGTGCCACCGAACTCACAATAGCTAACTTATCATTTCCATGGGGTAGAAACATCATCGCATTGGAGACCCCCTTTCCGCAATGCCCAATTCTTTGAGGTGGCCTTTTATAAAGAGGGCAAGAGGGATTAAGCTTCATGTTGGTGTTGTCACCGTGTTGTCACCAACGTGGAACCGATTTTTTTGCCACTTCTCAATATTGGCCAATTTCTCACAGGTCACTGATCTTAGGATACTAGCAGTGGGAGTTCATTTCTGTCTGGTGGGGACACCATAGCCGTCATACAAAGCTCCAAAAGAGCATAAGAAGAAAACGCAGGGTTTCAGCCCTGCGATATTGGAATAGTGATCAATACAAGCCCCAAAGGGGCGAAATAAAAAAGAAGAGTATGTCGAGTCGAGTCATGCGATGCCTCAAAGTCATGGCATGACTATACGACTAAAATTCCAATGTCAGCTGACTGGGTGTACTTTCTTCCTGAATAAATCCTGAAATGCCAATGCCCAGCAAACGAATACCTTCGGGTCTCAACAGGTTTTCATCAATTAAACCTTTGGACATTTCTCTGATCTCATCCAGGTTGGAGATTTGCATCTCCCGGGTATGACTTCGGGTGATCTGTTGAAAATCTCCAAACTTCACTTTCGCTGTCAAGGTTTTACCATGCTTGCCCTGCTTTTGATAGCGCCTTAATAGTTCCACAGCTAATTGATCAAGTTGCTCGTATACTTCATCAAGGGTATGCAGATCATGATCAAAAGTGTTTTCCACGCTGATGGATTTCCTTGCCCGGTCCGGTTTCACCTCCCGATGGTCTATTCCGCGGCAAATGTCATAGTAGTATGCTCCTGACTTTCCATACCGGAGGGTAAGATCTTCCAATGATTTTTTGCGAAGGTCAGCACCTGTGAAGATTCCCGCCTGTTTCATTTTTTCGGCTGTTACCTTTCCAATGCCAAAGAATTTGTGAATGGGAAATTTCAACAGAAAGGCATCGGCTTCTTCAGGTAATATCACAAACTGTCCATTGGGCTTGTTGATGTCAGAGGCAGTCTTTGCTAAAAACTTATTGTATGAGATCCCGGCAGAGGCTGTCAATCCTGTTGCATCATAAATCCGTTTTCTGACCTCGGTGGCGATTTGTACAGCGTATTTGATACCCCTTTTGTTTTCGGTTACGTCCAGGTAAGCTTCATCCAGGCTAAGCGGTTCGACTAGATCCGTGTACTCAAAGAAGATATCTCTGATCTGCCGGGATATTTCCGAATACCTGGGGAATCTAGGCTTTACAAAGATCAGGTTTGGGCATCTTTTGGCTGCTGTCACTGATGGCATGGCCGATCTTACGCCATACTTCCTGGCTTCATAGCTGGCTGCAGCTACCACCCCACGTTCCCTGCTTCCACCAACAGCAATGGGCTTCCCCTTTAATTCCGGATTATCTTTCTGTTCTACAGAAGCATAAAATGCATCCATATCGATATGGAGAATTTTTCGGACAGATGACTGGGATTCCATGAATGATTTAAAGTTAAACAGGAGTGGATAAAGGTTGATCACCAATATTATTTTTAACCATGGTGATCATTAGATTTGTATTGCAAAATTCATTAACCCTTACCTGGATGAAAGATTACCTTGAAAAACTTGGCTACTCCAACGATCTGCTTACTAACGAAGAAAAGGAATTTCTCGATCAAAACGGATACCTGAATCTTGGCAAGATCCTGACTGATGATCAGGTAAAGACCATTCTGGACCGCATTGAGGAATTAATGGTAGCAGAGGGAGAGCTGGCTGGCCAGGAACTCTTTGATTCAAAATATATCAGACATCCCAAAGAAACCGGTGCCGACCGGCTGGCAGACCTGGTGAATAAGGGAAGCGTTTTTGATATTTTTTTCAAAACTCCCAGAGTACTTGCAGCGATATCTCATGTATTGGGCGGAGAGATCCAGCTTTCCTCTCTGAACTATCGTGCAGCCAGGCCGGGGGATGGTTTACAAAAGCTACACGTTGATTGGGGTGAAACCATTGATCCGGGTGATTATAAAGTCTGCAACTCCATTTGGCTATTAGACGATTTTTCTGCAGCGAATGGTGCTACCAGGGTAGTGCCGGGCACTCAACTTTCAAAAGATCTGCCACAGGATGTCCTGGAAGACCAGATGGCCACCCATCCGGATGAAATTGTGATTGAGGCTCCGGCAGGTACGGTTGTGGTATTTAACTCTCACACCTGGCATGGCGGGACAAAGAATCTGACAGATAAGCCAAGAAGATCGATCCACAGCTATTTCTGTCGCCGGGACCAGCCCCAGCAGGTGGATCAGTCGAGATATATCAAAGATGAAACCAGGCAGCGAATTGGAAAAGCAGCGGAATACTTATTAAATGTTTAGTTTACATTTTTTTACCGCAAAGACGCAAAGATTTGCGCAAAGTTCGCAGAGAATTCTTAGCGTACTTTGCGCCTTCTTCGCGACCTTAGCGGTTGATTAATAAATTTTAAAGATCAAGATAGAGATGAAAGCCTCAGTACTCACAGAATATGGCAAAATCGAGTGGAAAGATGTTGAAAAGCCCACCTGCGACCCGGATAAAGTATTGATCAAGGTTTCTTATGGCTGTATCTGCGGTAGTGACCAGCATATCTATAAAGGGGAATTTGTTCCCAGAACCACGACGCCTATGGTCATGGGGCATGAATTTGGGGGTACAATTGCTGAAGTGGGTGCTGAGGTTACCGGCTTTGAAGTGGGAGAGAAGGTGGCCCCGGACCCCATCATCCCCTGTATGGAATGCCCGGCCTGCAAGATTGGTCATTACCCGGCTTGCACAAAACTTAAGATCATTGGGGTAGATCTGAATGGTGGATTTCAGCAGTACATCCAGCTACCCCCACATATGTTGTATAAAGTGCCTGAAAGCATCCCTGATAAATACGTTGCGCTCATTGAGGTGATGGGCGTGGCCTGCCATGCCAAAAACAGGGCCGGCCTGAAAAAGGATGATACTGTCGTGATCTGGGGTTCTGGCAAAGTGGGATTGTGCGTGCTGCAGGCTGTGAGGACAGTAACCGATAATACGGTTTTTCTGGTTGACGTTCTTCCTGAAAGATTGGCGCTAGCTCCCAGGTATTATGATAATGTGGTTACCATCGATGCCACCAAACAAGATCCGGTCAAAGTGATTAAAGACAAGACCGATGGAAAAGGTGTTGATGTAGCCTTTGAAGTTGTGGGACATTCACATCCCGTGCCGGGTCAGGTGGAGCCGGTGCGAGGGTGCATCCAAAGTATTCGTGGAGCCGGTACCGTTTGCGTACTCGGATTAAGTGCTGAAACCACTCCCGTACTTTTCAAAGAGCTCATATGGAAAGAAGCAAAGATTGTAGCTTCGAGGGTGAGCCATGGAGAATTTGCTGAAGTGATAGATCACCTGGTAAATGACCGGCTGAAGCTGGATATGATCATCACGGATATCCTGGACGGATCTCAAGCTCAGGAAGCCTTTGACATCCTGGAAGAAGACCCTGCAAATAACGTGAAGATCCTGCTGGATTTTTCTAAAGAATAATTACCACGCAGCACAATTGTTGGTGCCAATAGGCGAACCATCCGGGATTTTGGGGATTTCCAGCATTTGTACTTCATCTGGATCCTCAAAATATCTTTCAATCAGTTCGATCCTTCCTTTTTCGTAGGCAGTCTTTGTTTTTTGCTTCCTCAGCTGATCAAGCAGGAGGGATAATCGTGCGTTGATGATGTCTTTGCATTGTGTAAAACTTCTCTCATCCAGTGCAGCTTTCATCAGGTGAGACAAGACAACCTCATTGATGGACTCCTGAACCTGAGTGAAATAACTGTCGACATGTTTCTTCTGCAGCGAGGAGGCCAGGAGTAGACCGATTACTTCTTCAAGTCCCAGCTGACTTTGATCAGTAGCTTTCTGGGTCATCAGCCGGTTAATCCTTTCCGGGTGGAGCAACAAGGAAATCGTATGATCTGCCGCGGTGGTCGCTGCACTCAGCGGGTCAAAGGTAGGACCGGTCATTGTTTTAAAGCTTTCCCGGTCCCGCTCACCATAACTTCGCGGAACAAAGAGATCTAATTTACCCTCTGGCACAGCCAACTGGTTGGCGTTGATGGTTTGCAGTATGATGCTGAAGGCTTCTCTTTGTGTACTGGCAGATACTATTTTTGTTGGGGTCGTGTCTTCACCTTTCAGTGCATAGCCGTAATCAACCCCACCAATCAACTTGACCGCAGCTTCTGTCTGGTACCGGTGAAAGAAGTAGAGGAGGACGAAAAGATCCTCCAGTTTGCCGGTACTTTGACCTTCCCTGATATTATCCCGGCTAAATTGAGAGATAGCCTTTTGTCTTATGTCCAGCACATCATTTAATCCTTTGATGACATCCTCTCCATTATCCCAGAGGTGCCCATAAGCACTGGCTCCTCCCTGAGGACGAGCATCGGCATCAGTAACGTATCGTTGACCTCCATTAAATGCTGTATTGAGTATTTCATCAAGTTCATCGTCAGTGTTCACTTCCTTGTAGGCATAGGCGACACTCACTTTGTCCCAGGAACCGATCCCGCTGGCATAAGCTTCGGAGTAATCAATGATGCCATTGTTGATGGTGATAAGCGGATGGGGATAATCCATCACCGAAGCGCGGTCGCGGGTGCTGGCAGCAAAATTATGTTTAAAGCCCAGTGTGTGACCTACTTCATGTGCGGATAACTGCCGGATGCGACTGAGTGCAAATTCCATGAGCTCAGGGACTACATCGTTTGAACCTCCAAACGGTGCATTGGTCAGTGCCTGGGCGATGTTGTAATCCTGCCGCACCCGAAGGCTTCCCAGGCTTACATGTCCCTTGATGATCTCCCCGGTTCGGGGATCGGTAACGGTTCTACCATAGCTCCATCCCCTGGTGGACCGGTGCACCCACTGGATCACATGGTACCGGATATCCAGCGGATCAATCGAGTCTGGCAGGACCTTCACCTGAAAGGCATCCTTAAATCCAATAGCTTCAAAGGCCTGGTTCCACCAACTGGCACCTTCCACCAACGCTGATCTTACAGGCTCAGGGGTCCCATTGTCCAGGTAGTAAATGATCGGTTTGACCGGTTTACTTACCGTGGCGTTCGGATCCTTTTTTTTCAGCCGGTGACGAACCAGATATTCAACCTTCATGGATTCACTGACAGGTGCTGAATAATTCGTAAATGAGACGGAATAACTCCCTGAGTTGGGATGGTATTTCCTTGGCTGATAGTCGTCATCAGGCAGTGCTACAAATGAATGATGCTGAAAAACCGTGACATGGCTGGCATCAGGCACTACACTTCTGATCTCACTGCCGGACGGGTCCCCGGTTAAGGTGATCAATACATCAAAATCGGAATTTTTTGGGAAATTCTTTGTTACAGGAAGATTTATCGCTGATCTGCTCAGGTCCGGGGAATAAGAACCCTGTTTCATGTCTTTGAGCCGTTTGGCCACTCCATGTATGTCCTGAAGGAGGAAGGGGGTGAGGTTGATCAGGTATCCGGATTCAGTTTTTTCCATGATAGGAAAGCCAAAGAGTACTGATTTTGCGAAAGCCTCCTCAATGGATTTCTTTTCCAGTGGATTGTCAGTGATAGCCCGGTATTTCATGTTAGGCTGTATGAGCAAAAGTTTGTTGCCGGCTTTTTTAAAATAGACAATCCTGGAATCGCCGATCTGTCCACGGTCGAGCCCCAGGTCATTGCTGCCGACACCTTCCCTGAGAGAGCTGACATAGAGAAATTCAGTTTCCAAATTATTAACCTCCATAAAGATCTCATCCTGATCTTCGAGGTAGTGAAATCTGAAAAAGCCTTCAAAGTGCCGGATGCTTTCATCTTCAAGGAGGGACTGGCCATATCCTGTAAGCTGAAGAAATGAAATGAAAAGTATCAGTGAGAGGTTTTTCCTGAAAGCCATAAGAAGTAAGTTATTTTTTCCAGTCTTCTTTTTCCAGTTCGAAAATCTCATTGACCGGTAGACCAAAAATATCTGAAAGTTTGAGCGCAAGCACGGTTGATGGCACATATTTTCCCAATTCCATGGAATTGATGGTCTGTCGGCTTACTCCGGCTTTATGGGCTAAGTCAGCTTGGGTGAGGTTATGCCTGGCTCTTTCCACTTTTATGCTATTCTTCATATTTCACTGATTTACGGGATCTCCAGAGTAGCCAATTGAATCTGAGAATAAAAAAAATGAGTGGAGTAAACATATTGTACACCATTATGCCAAAAAATGAAAAACCATATAGAAATATTACAGATAATAGTAATAGGGTATAGTTCAATACGATAGCCCAAATTAAAGATTCTGATCGGATTTTAGAGGTAAGCTCATCTTCATCCCGTTCTCTGGAAAATGAAACAAGGAGACCTCCAATGATGATCATTAAACTAATTATTTCATCAAAAATATTATTGCTTTCAAGTGAGGCTCTGAAAATTTTTTCAGCAGTTGCATTGAAGCTAATTTCAATAGAAAGTACAGTTTTATTTAAAAAATTGGGGGCGCTGTCTAAATATAAATAGATGGCAAGACCTAATCCTGTAATAAATAAAACCCACCCCCATATTTTAAATTTTGCCGGTAAAAGAAATTTGGTTTTCATAGGAATCTTGTTAAAAGTGTATTAATATTTTGCCTAAATGTAAAGTATATTTTACATAATGACAAATTAGCATTACTTAAATAGCTAAAGATGGTTGCTATTTGATGTTTTTGAAATGCAGCCTCATCAAAAATTGATAAATTGCGTCTGCATTTAAACCAACTACTATGAAGTCGATAAGATACCTTTTTCTAATAGCTCCAATAATTCTCTTTAATTGTCAGCCTTCCAATGAGCAAGCGGATTCCGGGCAGGCAGCATCTGTTACTACGGCTAGTGGTAAAGAATTCTACGAACTAAAGACCTATACCTTTGCCAATGAGGATCAGGTGGCTGTCACCGATGATTTTCTTGCAAAAGCTTTCATCCCTGCGATGAACAGGCAAGGTATTTCTCCGATTGGCGTTTTCAAAAACAGACTTTCCGAAGAAGACACCGTGGCCAAAACTTACGTATTGATCCCGTTTAAAACCATAGATCAATTTTTGAACTATGAAGACAAATTGATCGCAGATTCACAGTTTTTAAATGCCGGCACAACATATATCGATGCACCGCATGACAACCCACCCTATGCCAGGATCTCATCCACCCTGATCGAAGCATTTGATAAAATGCCTGCCATGGCTACTCCGGATCTTTCAGGTCCAAAATCAGAAAGAGTATATGAGCTGAGAAGCTATCTCGGACCTACTGAGAAGCTTCACCTCAACAAGGTGGATATGTTCAATGAAGGTGGAGAGGTAGCTATTTTCGACAAGCTGGGTTTCAATGCGGTATTCTATGGCAGGGCGATCATCGGCAATGAAATGCCCAACCTGGTGTATATGACCACGTTTTCGGACATGGATAGTCGAAATCAGCACTGGGATGCCTTCAGAAGTGATCCTGATTGGGAGGCCTTGAAGGTGATGGAGAAATATCAGAATAATATGCTGCAGGCCAAGGTGTTTTTACTTTATCCAACAGAGTACAGCCAGTATTGATCAGGCTTTCGCATATTGTTTTTGCTTCTTCTTTTGTTTTTATATTTTCCTGTCAGTCATTTGAAGAAAAAGATGCACGGGAAAAAGAAGAATGGATCTCTCTTTTCAATGGGATAGATCTCACCGGATGGGACATCAAAATGTCCGGATTTCCGCTGAATGAAAACCATAATGAGACCTTTGTGGTGGAAGATAGCATGATCCGAATCCAGTATGTCAATTATGAAACATTTGAGGAGGCGTACGGACACATGTACTATCAAACTCCCTATTCATATTACAGGATCCGGTTTGATTATCGCTTTACCGGCGAGCAGACACCAGGAGGCGCATCCTGGAATGTGAGGAATAGTGGTATCATGCTGCATTCACAGTCCGCAGAGAGCAACGACTTTGATCAGGATTTTCCTGTTTCTGTGGAGCTTCAACTGCTGGGAGGCCTGGGACAGGATGAAAGGACAACTGCCAATGTCTGTACGCCTGGCACTGCTGTGATGATGGGGGATACGGTCAATTACAATCATTGTATCAACTCAACCTCCAAAACCTACCATGGTGATCAGTGGGTGCACGTGGAAGCGGTAGTAAAAGGAGGGGAGTCGATGACATTTATTGTAGAGGGTGATACGGTGTTGTCTTTTCAGAAACCACAAATAGGTGGTGGGTTTATCAGCAAGCAAAGAGACTGGGGTTCATTTGGGCTTGAAAGCGATAGTCTGGATTGGATGTCAAGGGAAGGCGAGATCCTTACCCGGGGCTACATTGCTCTGCAGGCTGAGAGTCACCCTATCGATTTCAAAAACATTGAGTTGCTCAATTTGTGCGGATGCATGGATCCTTTTGCAAAAAATTACAGGAGCTATTACCTTAAGGACGATCCCGAAAGTTGCGAATATTGATTGTATTTTAATCTTCTGAAAAGGTTGTTTCAGACTTATTTTTTTCAAAAACGATCCGGTTTACAGCATAGAGCAGACCAATCGTGATAATCATGGTAACAGAAACCACATAGCCTAAAGTATCGTAATGCAGCAGCTTTCCGCTTTCTTTTTGAACCACGATCATCCCAGCGATCCAGGCGGCAATGCCACCAGCTACCTGCATGACTGATGAATTGATACTCATAAACGCGCCGCGATCCTTTATTTGAGGTACGGCTGTGATGAGTGCCTGTGATGAAACACCCCTTGCCGTGATACCTGTGAATATGACCACATTCATGAGAATGACGAGCCATAATGGAGTGATACCAAGATTGCAATAAATTAACAGGGATGTGATAGCGATCAGCGATCCGTATGCAAAGATCTCAAGTTTTCCATGCTGGTCGCTGAGTTTTCCGGCGACGGGTCCCATAGCCATCGCAAAAATACCAGTGATCAGGTAAACGAGGGGCAATTGCTCGAGGGTGATGCCCAGGTTGTTGACAGTAAATGCGGCGGCAAAAGGCATCAGCATGAATCCGCCTGTGGTAAGGAAGGCTGTTAAAGTAAATCCCTTCAGGTAATTTTTATTCCGCAGAATTCCCATCATGTGTCTGAAGGGATGCCGCTTTGATTGTTGCTCAAGGTGTTTTCTTACCGGTTTCATAAAGAAAACGATTGGCAGCGCCACCAGGATACTAACGATTACAATAAACAAAAATGGTGCGTGCCAGTCCATCTTGTTGGCCAGGAACAATCCCAACGGGATCCCAAAGACCTGACTCACAGCAAATGCCATCTGGAC
Organism: Cyclobacteriaceae bacterium; assembly: GCA_965243485.1. Classification (GTDB taxonomy): domain Bacteria; phylum Bacteroidota; class Bacteroidia; order Cytophagales; family Cyclobacteriaceae; genus UBA7330. The sequence continues at coordinate 3,072,100 of CBDEVP010000001.1, forward strand.
GAAACCCATGACCCGGCCGCGTTTTTTCAATTCAAACAGATCAGTGATGATGGCATAGCTGATAGAGCTGAGCACACCACCAAAAATTCCGGTCACAATCCTGGCACTCAGCAGGGATTCATAACTATTTGCCAAACCACAAAACAGGGTACCACCGATGAATCCTGCATAGAAGAACAAAAGCCATTTTTTCCTGTCAAAATTATCAGCAAAGCCCGAGGCGAGTATGCCTCCTGCTCCTGCGCTGAAAGCATAAGCGGATACCAGCAATCCAAACTGAGAGGTGGAGATGGACAATTCTTCCAGCAGGATGGCACTTAAAGGTGATATGACCATGAAGTCCAGCACAATGGTAAATTGCAGAATGGACAAAATGGCAATCACGAAAATCTGATAGGAAGAAAATGTCTTTCCTTTAGACATTAAATGAATAGCGTTTAAGTAATTGATCTACTTGTTTACAAGTATGCAAGCACTGGATTTGCTATTTTGTTTTATCAATTCAAAAAAACCCCTACTCAATGACTGCCGATTCGCAAATATAATTAGGGATGATCCCGGTGGCCTGAATGTAGAACTGGGCACGGTCGGGAAGCGTATTACCTGTCAGGACAAGCGCAGTATCCAGACCGAATTTATTACCTCCCAGAATATCTGTTGCAAGGGTATCGCCCACCATCAGGATGTCTGCCTTGTCCACCAGCTCTCCGTTGCTGATTGCATGTTCGTAAGCATAGACAAACATCTGGGCATCAGGTTTTCCAAACCGTATAAACTTTTTTCCGACGATCTCTTCGACCATGGTAGAAATCCCTCCGATCGCAATGGCCACTTCATTCTTTGAGACAGGGTATGATTTATCGGTATTGCAGACGATTGCGGGTATATTCCTCCTTCGGAGCAGGTTAAGCACCTTGTTGATGTCATGATTCCAGTCAAATCCTTCATCATCCAGAAATACAACGGCCGAAACATCATCAATCTTCTCCAGGTCAAGTTCCTGTATGGACACTGTGTCCAGGCCGAGCGCTTTGATATAGTGAGTGGATTTTTCCGTCCCAAGATATGCAATCGTCCCTTCCTTTACCTTCAACCGGAGGTACTCTCTGGCAAGCATGCCCGAGGAGATCAGTTTGAATTCAGTGACTTCATGCAAGCCTGCCTGCTGATAATATTCGGCAAGTTCTTTGGGACCTCTGGAAGCATCATTGGTCAGGATGAAATAGTCGATCATGTTTTCAGCCAGAAACTGGAAAGTCTGGTTGATGCCGGGGATCAGCCCCTTATGATTTTTAAGCACACCATAAGCGTCAAAAAATACGGTACGGTATTTTTTTACTACCGATTCAAAAGACTGAATTTCAAAACTCATAGCTTCAGGGCTTTCATGATTTTTTTGGCATCGAAAGAATCCTCCAATTTAGGCAAATAAATTTCATGGGCTTCTTTCTGTAGCTTAGTGGCGTAGATTTCATGGAAGAAATATCTTCCGTCTTTGATCACATAGTTGATGATAAAGAACCGGTAAGCCTCTTTCATAAACAGGATCTCCTGCTCGGTAAGCGGATAGATCGAATGGTAACTCTTCAGGAAAACCATAAACCGGTCCTCCATCATCGGATCTATCAGGTAACTGAAGATAGTTCTGTCGCCGGCTTCGCTGCAGACTCTGCTGAAAAAATAGAAATCCATCACCCGGGAGCTCATCCTGAACCAGTCGTAATCCCATCGTGAGAAGAATTGCATTTTTTTGGTCACCGAAAAATTTCCAATGTTCCAGTCCACAAAAACAGGGATGGGCTTGAGGGAGTCTATGCCCAGGGACTTGTAGTTGTCGAAGAAAATTCCGCATTGCTTTTTGATAGAATCGATATGGCCCCTGTGTTCAAATTTTCCATGATCTGTTTCAAGTAACTCGAGCAAATGATCAATGTCATCTTTCATTTGCTTGTAATGCTTGGGAAGTGTGTTGCGGATGGTAAAACAGGCTTTATGAAACTTTGCCAGCTCAGCTCCGAGTTTCTCTACGGTTTTAATCGATTGTTTGCGGGGAAGCTTCTGATCGATCTGTATGGGATTATAAAAAACCACCCAGGCATCAAGCCCCGAACTTTTATATCTGTAGGTAAAAAGTTGCCCTTCCTTGGTGAGTGATTTAGCCACAAAATTTTCATACGGGCTCTGGAGGTTATTAGACAGGGCATTGATGATGGTGTGATCATCCAGGAAATATTCGTATTTACCAAAGTATGAAAGCTTACCGATGATGATCCCCTCATCCTCAAATTTGATCCGGTAGACGTGGTTGGTAGATACCTGCGCACTGATATCGGTAATGGATTTGATAGGCCGGCTATCGTCATATGCTTTCCAGGCTTCTTCAATGATACTGGAAAAGTCAAGAAGTCTATGCATGTCTGCTTTTTGAAATGAAGTTTATCTGTTTACATAATAGGTGTGCTCGAATTTAACACCCCCACAATCCCTGAAACCATCGGAATCTTCTGACTGATAATCAATGGGATCAAGATTCTTAAAGAACTCATAAGCGATGGCCCATGGATTTTGATAGCAGTCTGATTCATTATAGTTAATCAGTTTCACCGTGATTTTGTTACTTCCCGAGGTAAGAAACTCTGTGATGCTGATAGCCAGGTCAAGTTCCGGGTTGTAATCGAATCCTCCGCTATCAAATACGGTGGAGTCATTCACGGTGATGATGGCCTGATTATCAATCTTTGTAAATACAAACTTGTATTCTGCATCCGTGGATTGGGCATTCGCGACCGGAATACACACAAAGTATACAAGAATAAATAAAGATCGCATGTCAGCCTGTTTTTAATCCAAAAGCCAGGAATCTCCCGTGATGGGAAAAACTGATTTCCATGTTTTGACCATCCAGGAAAGGTAACCCCTGTTGATCACTTTGTATAGCCACTTTTGTGCCAAAGGTCCTGGAATACCATTGACTAAACCATTTTCTCACTGCCAGGGATGGGTTTTTAGTCTCTATTTCCTTCACCTCAAAGTGAATATTTATGAACTGATCGGATGCTATGGCTAAAATCAGGTCTTGCCTGTTTTCTAAAAAACCTGATATACCAAAGGAGCTTGTAAACGAATCAATTCCGGATTTTTGTGTAATGAATTGCACGGGTATTTTTCGGGGATCAAATTGCTGGATTTTTCTGCGAGCTTTGAAGACGGCTTCTTTAGCCGCCCAAAAACCCCAGAAATCATCCTGATCCATTGAATGATCATCAGGATGACGAATGAATCTCAGGTGCGATTTGCATCTGGTTCGAAGCAAGGGATCAGCTGTATCTACAATGTCAATTCCAATCATGAGAGTGAAGTGGCAAATGTTTTGATATCCTGAATTTTTCCGTCCACAAGAAATACCACCCGGTCAGCCAGATCAAAGTACTGCTCGTCATGGGAGATCACAATGACGGTTTTTCCATCATTGGTGAGATGCGGAATGATTTCCCTGTAGAAGATACGTTTGAAATGGGGATCCTGGTTGGCGGCCCATTCATCAAACAAGTAGATTTCCTTGTTTTCCAAAATTGCTGTCAGTAGCGACAGGCGCTTCTTTTGGCCGCTGGATAGCCTCGTTGTGGAGTAACTTTTACCGTCGAGCTTTAGTTTGTGATCTAACTCAAGCAACTTCAATAGATGGCGCGCTTTAGCCGGATCAAGTTCTTTTAGGTAACCCAGCTTTTCAAATAAATAATTGTCTGTAAACAAAGCGGTAAATTGATGACGATAGCTGTCGAGTTTGCTTTCAACTACCCTGTCCCCTTTATAGATCACCTCCCCGCTTCTTGGAATGTAAAGTCCGGTTAGGATCTTGGCCAGCGTGGTCTTACCGCTACCATTTCCACCTACGAGAAAAAGCAGCTCACCTTTTTCAATGGACAGGTCCAGTGGTCCGAGGATAAAATAGGAATCATCTTCAAGACTGTAGTATTCATAAGATACGTCTTTCAGATCGATCAGTGTCCCTGCATCCTCATCTGGACGAAGTGTCTGGTCTCTGACTTTTGCAATTTTTTCTAACTCAATGCCAATGGACTCAATTTGACCAAATGCGATTTCGACAGGCTTTAATAACTTCATAAATTCTGATGAAGCCGCCAAAGGGGTCACGATAAACAAAGTGATGGTGAGGAATTCTGAAAAAGTGGTAAGCGGAACAAAATCGAAGACGGAGATAGCGATAAGGATGATCGCAATGCCTGAAAGCAACAGGATCTCAGAGATCTTGGAAGTGAGTTGTATGTTGATATCCTCTTTTACCTTATATCCCATGTGGATCCCACATGCCTCCGGCAGCTCTTTGTTGATGAATTCCTTTTTGTGGTTGGCATCCAGACTCAATTCCTTCAATCCATGGATCAGTTCGTCAAAACGCTCGAAGATATCGATCATGGATTCCCTTGACTTTCCCGCATAATACCGTAATCTGGGATTTGAAAGCTGGATGACCAGAAAGACGACCAAAAAGATGGTGACGACCATCAGGCTGAGCTCCCACGAAAGAAAGAAAAGGTAAATAAAGCACCCGAAAGCTGTGGTAAGACTGGTGAAAAGCCCTGGCAATTTACTTACCATCCTCAGGATCGTATTGATATCTTCCGTGAGAATGGTGTAAATGTTACTTCCTTTATATTCAATTTTCTCAAAATCGGCTTCAAGTACTTTCTTTGAAATATTTACCCTCAGATCGAATAAGACTTTCTGAGTCAAACCCGATAGCATCCTGGTAGAGATGATTGCGGAAATACTAAAAAACAAGAGCAGGACGGAAAACAGGATCATAAATCCCTGGATATCCTGGATTCCGTCCTTTAGTCCGGTATGAATATTTTTGATTATCAGCGTTGCTGAGGCACCCGAAATAAGACTAAGGACAATGGCAATTGCCAGTTTCTTCCAGGAGACCTGACCAAGTAATGAAAGGATTTTCACTTGGCAAATCTACTGGCTCTTATTAAATACTGCCAGCTAATCAGTCATTCTTCATGATTTCTCAAAAGCTACATGCAATGAAAACGTTAGCTTTGCAGCAAATCCTCCTGTGAATGGATGAAAACAAGTCTTTTATCTGGGATGAGGCTAAAGAACCTCATTTTGATCGCCGGAAGCAGATAATGAAAGCATATCCGGCTGTGAAGAAACTATTTGGCATAGACCGCAGTCTCAAATTTAAGACCCTGGGCCTTGTAGGAATTCAGCTTTCAATACCGGTTTGGCTATTGCCTGAAAGCCCCTGGTTGTATGGTTTGCTGGTCTTTTTGGTGGGAGCAACCATCAGCCACATTTTGTTTTTGGCTATCCATGAGATCACGCATGATCTTGCTTTTAAGAAGAAAAGTTGGAATAATATCCTGGCCATTGTAGCCAATTTTCCGCTGGTTTTTCCCTATGCCATGGCTTTCAGGCATTATCACGGGGAGCATCACTGGCATCAGGGAAAAGAGGGCATTGATACGGACATACCTACGGAATCAGAAGCCCTGATCTTCCGGGGCTTCATTGGCAAATTGTTTTGGCTGATCAATCAGATCCTTTTTTATGCCATCAGGCCGCTGGTTGTATACCCCCAGAAACCGACTGGTTGGCAGATCGTCAATTTTTTAGCGCAAGCAGGTTTTATGGTAATTTTCTATTTCCTGGCCGGTTGGTCTGGAATTCTGTATCTGACACTTTCTATCTTTATTGCAGGGGGTCTACATCCGATAGCCGGCCACTTTATTGCAGAGCATTATGTATTTAAAGAAGGACAGGAGACCTATTCATATTATGGTCCGCTCAACCTGATCACCTTCAACGTGGGCTATCATAATGAGCATCATGACTTTCCTAATATCCCCGGATCCCGATTGCCCAGGCTTCGTGCGCTGGCCTCGGACTACTATGACCATTTGTATTCACACCGGTCCTGGAGCAGGGTGCTCTGGAAGTTTATTTCAGATCGTTCGATTGGATTGTATTCCAGGGTAAAAAGGAAAAATTAGGCTATTTTTTGACTTTACTGAGGATCACGTCAATTGATTCGCCCACTGTATTCATCTTGTTGATGGCATCATCATCGATCATGATATCATACTTTTCTTCCACATCAAGTACAATATCCACGATGTGTGCCGAATTGATGTGAAGGTCATTGATCAAATCATTGCTTTCACTGATCTTGTTTAAAAGGTCCTTTTCAGGGACATACGGGGTGATGATCTCAATCAGCTCTTTACTTATCTTCTCTCTATCCATATTAGCCATTCCATTTCTGTATTACCATGCAGCAATTTAAATCCCCAAATCCAAAATTTGCTTTGATTATCGTATTTAATTCCTGATCCAAAGCGGTGAATGGAATTTTTGATTTGGGTATCACTTTGGTAATCTCAGGATGAACTTCCTCACAGTTGATGCTGGGATGTATATAATTTCCAACTAATTGCAGGACACATGCGACGAGTTCAATGGATCCTGCCCCGGCGATGGCATGACCGATCATTGATTTAGGGGCGTTGATGGCCGGGAAATCCTTTTCAGAAAGTCCCAGGGACTCTTTCCAGCTCATCACTTCAGAGGCATCATTTTTTGTGCTTGTCAGATGCCCTGAGATCAGGTCAATATCTTCTGGATTGATTTCTGATGCAATGATCGCCTGTCTGATGCATTGGACAACAGCGTGATAATTGGGAGCAGTCATGGTCCCACCCTGTCTCTGACCCCCCGAATTGATGAATCCACCCTTGATCTCTGCCAGGATATTGGCGCCTCTGTCCAGCGCATCCTCCAGCCGTTCAAGCACCAATGCTCCAGCACCACTGGAAGGTACGAAACCGGCACTGGTTGCACTCATAGGTCTTGATCCTTTTTCGGGATTTTCATTAGAGTCAGCACATAGGACCCTCAGGGCATCGAAAGCACTCCATATGTAAAATCCATCCCCTTCAGAGCTGCCACAAAGCATTCTTTTGGCTCTTCCGGAAATGATCTGCTCATAGCCGAGCATTACGGCTTCACTGCCCGTGGTACAGGCAGATGAATTGGAAAGTATTCGGTTGCCCAGGCCCAGAATACTATTTAGAAAAGCACCTGTACCACTACTCATGCTCTCCGGTACGGTTTTCGATCCTAACTTTCTGCTTAGCCCTTCCTCAATCAAATGTAATTTATCACTCACAGAAACATCCAGGCCGAGTGCACCGGATCCAAATACTATTCCGGACTCCGGATCTGGAGCTACATCATTGAATGACAAACCAGCATTTTCCCACGCCTCTACGCCTGCCAGGCATCCATAGATGACGGCATTATTTTCGAGTTTGCTGGCCATCAGTTTAGGAAGCAATTTTGATTTATATTCTTCAGATATCTCTGGTTTACCTCCGATCTGGCAACGAAGTTTTTTCTCTGTCAAATCATCCCATTGTCTTATGCCTGAGGTGCCGGACCGGATGGCCTGATCAAATGCTTTGATGCCTGTGCCATTTGGCGCAACAACTCCTATGCCGGTGACTACTACCCTCGTTTTTTCAGCCATTTGTATTCTTTATGATCATTCCGGAAAATTCACCGCGACTGACTACTTCTCCTGATTTGACGTTTTTACAGGTGATTTTGCTTTTGAGCTTATTAAATCTATAGTAAATTTTTGAAGCACTTACCTCCAGTTGGGCCGGCGGATAGACAGGTGCTAAAAAATCTACCTGAGTAGAGCTGAAAGCAGGTAAAATGCCGGATGGTAACTCATCCTTCAACGATTGAAGGTAGATGCCATGACAAACTAAACCAATTTGTGCCATGATCTCAATGAGAATGACGCCAGGAGTGACTTTTTTTTCAGGAAAGTGGCCGGAGTAGAAGTATTCATCTTCTTTGAGCGTGTACAGGCCTGTGATCCCTTCCGGGTCCACCTTTATGATTTGGTCTACAAAGCGAAAAGGAGGCCGGTAGGGGAGCAGTGACAAAATCTTACTATCAATATCATTCATAAAAGATGCTCGCCTCCGTCTACTTTTATAATACTACCATTGATCCAGTGAGCTTCAGGGAGTGTAAGTAAAAAAATGGCATCTGCCACATCAGTGGGCCGGGTCATCCTGCCCGAGGGATTTCTGCCGGTGGCCCAGGTTTTTAGGTCTTCGTACCCTGGGATCATTTTAAGGGATGGAGTATCTGTGATTCCGGCTTCAATGGTGTTTACCCTTGCTCCGGTGCCTGCGAGTTCCACAGCAAGATATTTTGTCATGGCCTCCAGCGCAGCTTTGGCCGTCCCCACAGCTCCATAACTTTTCCAATATCTATAACTGCCAGCTGAAGTGAGGGTGATGATCCTTACCTGGTCACTTAATAGCTGCAGGCCCTTCAATCTATGGACCCATGTAAGAAGGTTGGTTCCCATGGATTCAAACGTAAGCGTTAAGTCCTGCTGAGAAAGCTGATTTTCACCTTCTGAGGAGATCATGGGCTTCAGATTTCCTCTGGACAGACTGTGTACCAACGTATCTATCCTGTCGTTACCAACTTCCAGGCTGATCTGAGAAATACAATCCGATATTTTTTCCGGGTTGGTTGCGTCAAGATTAAAAGTCCTTATACCGGTTTTTGTCCTGAGTCTTTCAATTTCAAGTTCAAAATCCGGAAGTGCTGATCTACGGTCCCGGTGAATAATCAGCAGATTGAAGCCGTGCGAGCCCAGCTTTTTGGCAGTAGCCAGCCCGATTCCGCTCGAACCTCCAATAATTAATGCCCACTTTCTCATCCAACGCCCAAATTAGATGTTTTTTATGAAACATCTCCGTTTGATACTTTGAAGATCTGTGTATTCGTCAAATCCATTCCATATATTCAAAACAGCCCTGTTGTCTTCCATCATAGGTCCTGAAGAAACCCTTTTCACTCCGTTTCTTACAAAAATTTGCATGAGTTCGTAGAAGAGCAAGGCGTTTGCGCCAAGCTTTTGATATTCAGGTTTCACAGCAATGAGAAACAGATCCAGATGGTCATTGCTGAAAAACGCGCGAAGCACATGGATGAAACCCAATGGAAACAGGGAGCCATTTGCTTTCTGAAAAGCTTTAGATAAGGAAGGCAAGGTGATGGCAAACGCTACGACCTCATCAGTTTCATTGACAATGATCCCGATGTAGTCCTTTCTAATGAAATCAAAATAAAGTTTGATGTAGTATTCGATTTGTTCATCAGATAGCGGGTAGTAGCCGTACAAATGACTGTATGCCTGATTCAGGACCTCAAAAACCTGCTTTCCATACTTCAACAGTTCCTTATTCTTTTTAAACTTTTTGGCGGAAAGCTTAAACCTGGATCTGATCAGGGAGGCTGTCCTCTCCAGTCTTTTAGGTATTTCATCAGGAACAACCCCACGCAGTTCGATCCAGTCACAGGCTTTCTTAAAACCCAGATTTTCAAAATGCGTCTGGTAATATGGAAAGTTATAGATCGTTGCCTGCGTGGCCAGCTGATCAAAACCGGAAATCAACGTGCCTTCAAAATCCAGGTCTGTGAAACCCATGGGACCATGGATGGCTTTGGCTCCAAGTTCCCTGGCCCATTCCTGAACACTACCCATCAACATTTCTGAGACTTTCTGATCGTCAATGAAGTCGATCCATCCGAAGCGTACAAACTTGTTTTCCCGGTAGTCCAGATCATGACAGATCCCGGCGACACGACCTACGATCTTCTGCCCATCCTTTACTACCCAGTATTTTGCCTGGCAGGTTTTGAATGCAGGGTTTTTATCAGATAACAGTGTGCTGAGTTCAAAATCGACGATTGGGGGAACAAAAAACGGATTTCCCTTATATAGCTGGTGCTGAAACCTGATAAAGGATATGATCTCTTTCTTTGACCGGGCTTCCTGGATGATATAGGCCATGTCTAGATCAAATTGTGTTTCTGGTAGTATCTTATCGTATCCGCCATACCCTCAGTCAGATCAAATTCCATGCTTAATCCATAAGTTTTATGTTCCTTCTGATGGTCGTGATCCCAATCCTGGGTGATCTCAAGAAACTTTTCAGCGGTCATTGACGGATTTTTCCCGAAAAGATAAGCGATCTTTTCTTCGAGCTTGATAGATAGCAGTGCCAGGTATGCAGGGATATACAATGTAAAGGACCTTACCTGCAGTGCGTGCTCTATGGCTTTTTCAAGTTGTACGTGCGAATAGACCTGTCCATCTTCCAGCGGAATGACTTTGTTTTTCAGTAATACGGAACATGAGAGAATGTTTCTGGCTGCATCTGCGACATGTATGAGGGTCATCTTTTGTTTGGGTGCCACGGAGGGGTATATCCGTTTTTTTACCGCTCTGACCAGTCTTAAAAACTGGATGTCACGCGGACCGTAAATAGCTGTTGGTCTAAAGATATTGTAGGTAAGATTTGAGGAAGTAACGATGCTTTCGGCGAGTAGTTTACTCTTTCCGTATTGTGAAACGGGACCTTCTGCACCCACGGGACCTTTTGCCGCCATAGAAGATATGTAAATGAATTTTCCGGCATTACCCAGCATTTTTTCTTCCCGCAGCACCTCGATGATCGTACGGGTCAATCCTGCATTGATGTTTTCAAAACCCCTGGAAGAATTGGCCCGGGTAGCTCCTGCATTGTGTATGAAGAGGTCAATGGATCCATACTGATCCTTTATAGCTTGCAGTTCATCCGAAATGGAGGCTTTAGTATAATCGGTGGCAACGACCTCACTATGGCGTCTGATGTTTGAATGGTCGGATTCAGGCCGGACCATACCTATCGTCTGGTAGCCCAGTTCAGCACTTTGTTCCAGCAGGTGACTTCCGAGAAAGCCATTGGCTCCGGTGATAACAACAACCAAGGTTATTGAGAATATGCGATTTCCTTTTCGACAAGGATACCCAATTCAGCAGCGGTTTCTTCCAGAATTCCAATGGCCTTGTCAATTTGTGTTTTGGTATGGGTGGCCATTAGGGAGAATCTTATCAGGGAGTCTTCAGGAGATACCGCGGGGGATACTACCGGATTAACGAATACGCCTTTCTCCAGAAGCTTTGTTGTTAATTCATAGGTTTTCAGCTCATCCCGGATATAGATGGGAATGATTGGTGTTTCGGATTTTCCGAGATCAAAACCTATTTCCTTTAATCGTTTTACTGCATAGTGTGTATTCTCCCAAAGCTTCAACCTGATTGAATCATCAGATTCAATGATGTCCAATGCAGCCAGCGCAGCTGCAGCTGAGGCAGGTGTCAGGCTTGCACTAAAGATCAGTGACCGGCTGTGGTGCTTAAGAAAATTGATGGTGTCTGCATCGGCAGCGATGAACCCTCCCAGCGAAGCAAGAGATTTACTGAAGGTACCACCGATTAGATCCACATCATCATCCAGCCCGAAATGTGAGGCGGTTCCGGATCCGTTTTTACCGATCACGCCAATGGCATGGGCGCAATCACTCATCACGACAGCATTGTATTTTCTGGCAAGAGCCACGATACCTGGAAGATTGGCAATATTGCCTTCCATACTGAAGATGCCATCCACAACGATCAATTTAAAGGGGACATTCACACTCATTTTCAATTTGCTCTCCAGCGAGTTCATATCATTGTGCCGGTAGATCACCGTACTTGCTTTTGATAGCCGTGCCCCTTCATAGATCGACGCATGATCCAATCTGTCCAAAAAGATCAGATCGTTTTTTTGGGTGATGGTTGGTATGACCCCGATATTCACCTGAAAACCGGTGCTGAACAACAACACCGACTCTTTATTGACAAACTTTGCCAGTCTCTGCTCCAGTTCGATATGCAGATCGCAGGTGCCATTAAGAAACCTGGATCCTGAGCAGCTGGAACCGTATTTTTCCAGTGCTTTGGCCGACGCTTCCTTCACTTTGGGATGGGTGGTCAGGCCAAGGTAACTGTTTGAGCCGAACATGAGCGCTTTTTTTCCTTCCACGATAACCTCTGTACCCTGCTCAGATTCAATTTTTCGAAAATAAGGATAGATATTTTGCTCCTTGACTTTTTGAGGAGCATTATATGTACTAAACCGGTCTTTTAAGATGCTCATTTAGGAAGTGAACTTATTTCTTCAATAGCTGGAATGAAAAATTATTCAAAGTTACCATTCAAAAACAAAAGTTAGCTATGTTTTAATAAAAGAATTAATAAAGTAAAATCAAAATTTATTAAATTTATTTTGATAATTTTTCATTAATGGGTCGTATCATTTAATAAAATCATGTTTTTATTAAAAATAATTTAATTGGATTCGAATGCTCTCATCCCAGCTAAGACAACGGATCAGGCCATTTGGTTGTATTTAACGGATATATTCTTGTCAAAGAATGGTAATACTTGAGCTTAAAATGATCCTATTCTTTTGGTTAAAGCCACGGATAATCTCCAGTTGTTAATATCCCTTTCCGATTCGTAATACCAGTTAAATCTTCTACTCCACTGTATTTCACCGGAAAGGATCAGGTCATTGAAAATGCGGGAGCCTGAGACGCCAAGTGTGTATTCCACGTCATGGTCCTCGTAGTTGGCTGTCGGGAGTGCAAAAAAGTAGTCATCATTGAATCTGATCCTCTGAAGCAGGAGGCTTACCACACCTTTCTTTTGATAATAATCGGCCCTGAGGTGGTCCATGTTTGAACCTGGTCCGATAAAAGATCCAAGTATCTGCCCATTGTATGTATAACCTTGCCTGACGATGTGATGCTGATAGTAAGGAGGCGTGGCCCGCAGGAGGTAGGATTTTGATCGGCTCAGGTTGGTATGCTCATAATTGATGCTGATCAATTCTTCATCATCAAGTTTGATGGTCTTTAAGAATCCAAGGGTGTAACCTCTGCTATGCTCGGGTTCCAGCAGGAAATCGACCAGGTTTCCACTGAAATCATTTCTGGCAAACTCTACATAGGCTTCAAAACCGACCTCAGGAAATCGCCATTGCATGGCGACTGAAGCCATCTGATCGTAGAAATCGTTTACCGGTTGTCCATTGAGGGTATCTTTTTGTTTGGCATTGCTAAAAAAGGTACTGATCATTGGTGCAAAATCATCGATCTCAAAAGGATATTCACTGGTGAACCAGTTTCTATAAAGCACCCTGTGAGCACTTAATGTTAGATTTCTGAGGAAAGAAGGCTGATAAGCCAGAGTGAGACCGGCGAGATATCTTTGGTCGTTTGCAGGCTCATTATCATAGTAATCGGATTCGTTGAGCATTCCCCAGAACATTTTTCCGCTTAGATGTCCTATTTTTATATTCAAAGGCTGATCGGTGCCGAGGTCGATCCGCGGGACTCCGGCACTATTACTTCCCATCAGGATCGAGTTGACTTTGGCAGGGCCCCATGTTTCATTGGCTGTGGTTACTCCAAGGGTGAATTTTCGATACACAAATCTTACTTCTGTTTGACCCGGACTAAGTTGATTATAAGATCCGTCACCATAGGATTGCACCCAGTCGATATTGCCGGTAAATGGGTAATTAAAAGGTGCGCCCGGACGATTGTCCGGGATATAAATAGCGCTATTCTGGGCAAAATTAAAAACAGGATAGAAGGTTAATCGCAGCCAGTCGTTTTCGTACATAAATCCGGCCGAAAGATTGAAATTGCCTCCTTTTCCTTCCCATACCGGACCATCATTAAATCCTCGCGGATATTGTGAATTTATTGAGCCAGCAAATCTTACTGGCAGTATGTGAAAGCTCTTTTCTCCGCCGGATTCAAACATTCGGTCCCAGGGATTCCAATACAACAGGGAGTCATCCGTGGAATGATAAATGATGGATAGGCTGCCGGGTGGAGTACTTACATCGTTTTGCAGGTTATAGACCTGACTGTAGTTCCAGAGCTCGCTGCCCGGTGTAATGACCTGGGAGAAACCCTGTGCTTTGAGGAGAATAATTATTGAAAGCACCAAATAATGCCGCATTTCTTAGTTGTTTGAATTGTATAATCGATAAATTTTGATTGTGTCCAGGGGATATGTGGATATACTGAACAGTAAAACACCCTTGTGATTGGGAAAAACAGTGTTGCTGTAAAAATTTGCATGTTTACCACGATGGTTGTGCATGGTTTTTAGAGGCCATTCACTATCCAATACTATTTCCTGGGTAAGATCAAATTGATCTGGCAAGGGCGGAGATATAGGCCGGGGCCACGCCAGCGATGTAGTAACAAATATCGTTGAATCTTTCAAATTCTTTTCCATGACGGATTTGCTTTCTAACCCAGCTTTTTCCAAATAATATTGAAAACCCCAGTGGCCGTTAAAATATCCATCTTGAGAAGGATATTCTATTGAAACCATCTTCGACGTTTGCCTGTAAACATTTGCCGACTTATAGTCTGCAAAGGATATCAAAAGACCAAATAACAGTGAGGCTCCAAATGAAATGTTGAAGTATTTTATTTGGAAATTTTTGATCAGGAGCAGGATGAAAGGTGGTAGGATCAACAGCACATATTTTGAAGCGGTATGGATCCCCGTAAGATGCATTACAAGACCACCCACTATCCATAATAATAAAAACAGATCATCAGAATGCAACCACTTGCTTGTTTTAAATATTCTAAATGCGCTGTATGCAAGAATTAGAAGGGCTGAAAGGATCAGCAAGGTTGCCATTACCCTATGTAATATATTATAAGCAAAAAAGTGACCGAAAATGAAATAAAAAATGAACGAAATCATTGCTACTAAAGAGAGAATGAGCCAGCCACCTTTGTCTTTGATCAGGTTAAAGGCAGCAATGACCGCAAAGAATCCTGTTCCACAACTCAAGTAAGTAAGGTTAGCGGTCAGGTTTTCAAGAAAAGTTCCAAAATCAGCCTGAGCACTCTGAAATCCAAATTGGGCAAAGAAATGGGGATAGCCATACAATGAGTCAGAGTAGATATTCCAAATGATAAACACAGATATGGGGATCAGTAAGGGAATCAAGTGCAGTGTACCATTTCCTGAGCGCTTTAGAAAGCTGTACATGATCATCAGAAAAGGCAAAATAATGGCATTGTATCTGAGCAGAATGGCTAATCCGAAAAAAACACCTGAAATCAGAGTATATTCCGTCTTTCTTTCATCATGGCCTGTGATGTAGAAATAAATTCCACCCAGCGAAAAACATAATAACGGAATATCCGGCATCAGATTGGTTGCTGTGACCAGAAAAATCGGACTGGCCAGTAGTACCAGTGAACTTCTCAATGGCAGATCAGTGAATCTTTGAGAGATGTAATAAAAGAAGATCAGCGAGCAGAGCGTAAATGGCCATAGAAATAAATGAAGCACCCATTCTTTTTCTCCAAATGCCGATATTAAAAAGGCGAGGTAATAGCTCATGCCCGGCGGGTTGGAAAAGAAATCGGCCATTCTCCTTTCTTCACCATTCCAGTCGATTTCAGATGAAAAAGGATCACGGGGAGTTTCCAGAATTTGCCTCGCCGCGTATAGGAATAATGGATCATCGATATGAAAAGCTTTGTCGACAAACACCAGGTGGAATCCAAGGGAAGAAATCAAAAAGAAGAGGAAAAGTCGACTATTCATCTGCTTCAAGAATTACGAATGAATCATTGTAAAAGATGATATTTCTACTCCGGTATGAAACAGAGTCATCGGACGTGGTCACTAAATAATCAATCTTCTCCGGGATCACCTTCAACACCTCAAATTTATCCTTTCCCCTGATCCCATGGTACTTGATGTCCACATCCTGTTCTCTTGTAAATCCCTTTGAAAGCACCCTGGGGTGAACGAACTCCTGATAACCATTGTACCAAAGATATTTTTGATACCACAGTATCTGCTGGTCTACGGTTAAGGGAATGGTTTTGAATTCCCAATAGGAGGATCTTAAGCAATTCGTTCGAACATCAAGATCGGCGTAATCCAGGATCAGGGCCTCCTCGGGGGTGTTTTGCCTGATCCATTGCATGGCCTCTTCCTGATCTGTGTCAAATTCCTTCCTTTCCAGGTTGCCTGAAAAATAATACCCAAGAGGAAAAAGCAACACTATAGAGATAGCCATAGCCCAGGGTTTCGGAATCCTTAACTTGTGGAAGTTTTTGAAATTCAATTGAGTCAGTAAAATATCAGCCAGGATCAAATAGCCCAGAAAAACTGCAAAAATCCCGATCCTGTAAGGTGAAATTTGAATCAACAATGGGATTCTGACCAGCGAATGAATGACTGATGTAAGGATGAGTGTAACCAGAATTCCAACGAAGAAATATCTTACAGACCTTACCCAGTAATCAGATCTCATAAATTTCAGGGACAGAAAAAATACAGGAATGCTGAAAGCAAAAAATCCGATGGACTTCTCATCCACATAGTCTATGGAAGGGATCCTGTAGTGCCAGGGGGCTCTGACGTATTCCATGATGGTGGAAGCATCGAAGGACATCATCTCGGTCTGATGACTGACCGACCATAACCAGATGGAGTATACAGTTGGTATAAGCATATATCCTGCAGCTACAAACAACATTTTTCGAGGATTCTGATCCCGCAATTCGTGATACAAAGAGATCAATAAGACAGGGTAAAGCGGTATGGTGTAGATCGGATATAAGATGCCCAGAATACTTATCAGGATGGAAGCAGCGAAAAATCTTTTGTCAATATGCAGATAGATCAGCCAGCAAATAAGCAGGATCACCACCAGTTCCAGGTCAAAGATCGAAGTAAACAGCCATCGCCTGGCGGGGATGAAAGTCCGTCCGGTAATGAGCAATAAGACTGAAATCAGAGTTGTGATTAAGGGGTTAGGATCGACCAGCTTCTTTAGAAAGGAATGTGTGATCAGAAAAAAACCTGAAATCACCATAACGTGGAGAAGGAGAAAAAGCAGGTGATAATGTTCGATGGAAAATAGCTTCGCCAGGAAATGAATGAGGTACAAAAAAGGAGTGATTTGCGTGTAGTGATTGATATGATACTGTACGTAATCATCCCTGGGATAATCCGCTATCCCGGACAGTGCATATAGTAATGGTAATTCCTCCTGATTATTGTTGACCCCAAACTGGAATCCATGCAACCAGTAAAAGGCATTCAGAAACAGGATGAGTCCGAGCAGGTAATTGAAGGTTCCGGAATGATTCTTCATCAGGGATTCTTTGTTGAATCAAAATTAGTCCGATTGCACAGACTCAAAGACATTTATATACTGATCTGCCATCTTCTCCCATGTCAGTTGATCATTGAGTGTATACTTCTGATAAGTTTTGGCAAGCTGGTCCCTGAGCCTCTGATCTTTTTTTAGTTCAAGGATCTTTTTTGTCCAGGCTTCAGCATCTCCAGGTGTGAGCAATACTCCGTTTTTACCATCTTTCACTGCGGAAGGGATGCCATCTACCCGTGAGGCCAGCGTGAGTAGTCCGGAACCTGAAGCTTCAAGGGCCACCAGGCCAAATCCTTCAAAATCATCCCTGATCTCCAGGTTTGGCATAATAAACAAATCAGCGATGTTCAATAATTGAAAAATCCTCTCTCTGTTCCTCGCGTATTGAGGCAAAAACAATACCCTTTCAGAGAGTTTTTTCTTTGCTATCAAATCGGGAATCAATCCTGCATCAATTTCGGCGCCCACCAGCAGGCAGATCCTGCGATAAATTGCACCGGGAAGGATCTTTCTAAGGAACCTGAATTGTCCGGCCTGGTTAAATTCGGGGCAGATGATCAGATATAATACGTCTTCGGGCAGGTGTGGAACTACATGTCTGGAAAACCATAAAAGTCCTTTTCTGGGTACTCCTCGTCCCAGTGAGATCAGCAGGAATTTTTCATTGAGCGATGCCTTGATCTCCCGACTGATTTCCTTAATCGTGCCATTTGAAACCTGAAGATCCTTGATTTTGAGATCAAAAGCATTGGTGACCAGATGCAGCCGATCCTTTTCAATGCCCTTCGTAAGACAGAGATCGTACGTCGCCTGGCTAACGGCAATGATCGCCTCGAAACGGTTCAGGAATTTCCGTATCCAAAAGCGATAGATGCCCAGTGGAAAGGAAATATCAAGACCATGAATGGTCACCACCATCGGTTTCCCGGCCAAAAACAAAAGAGGTGTTGCAACCAGAGCCATCAGGCCATCATTGACATATATTATGTTTATATCAGGATTTCTTCTCAATAAGATCAAAGCCCTTACCACGACCGTAATGAAGAAAAATAACTTTGGATAGTTGCTCCGGAAGATCAGAGGGACGATCTGATGATCTTTATCAAGGGCTCGCACAAGCTCATAGCAGTGCTGTTGCATCCCGCCGACCGATGGAGGGTATTTATGAGAGATCACCAGTATTTTCATTGCTGAATGCTATTCATCCTTTGATGGCTGTTTCCTAACAGTCCTTTCATCGCCACAAAAAAAGATAATTTTGCCGGAACGGATGGTGATGAGGAAAATTAGAATAGCCTTTTTTGCAGATGTACTCCAGGAAGACTTTGACGGTGTCAGCAATACGTTACATCAGATAGCCAGGAGACTGCCTGCGGAAATGATTGAACCGTTATTCATTTCTCCACATCCACCATTGGACCCCCATTTTCCGTTCAAGGTGATTCAGTGTCCCTACATGCCTTTTCCCCTGCATGATGAATATCGACTGGCCCTACCGTGGAAACTGGACCTGAAGACACTAATGTTAGATTTCAAACCAGATATCATTCATTGGACCTCTCCTTCTTTGCTAGGGGAATATGCCATTCGTTACGCAAGAAAGAACAATATCAGGATCAGCACGATCTATCACACCCATTTTCCCACTTACCTGGAGTACTACATCCGGTGGTTGCCAAAGGCCAACATTACACTCGAGCCGGTGATGAAGCTCTTTTACAGAATGTATAAGCGAACAGATCTTATTCTCGCACCAACCAAAACAATATCGGGTTTTCTGGTCAGGAAGAAAATACCTCTGGAAAACATTGTCCAGTGGGGCAGGGGCGTGGATGCCACACACTTTCATCCGAACAAAAGAGATTCCGGTTTTAAAAAGCAGTTGGGCATTGAAAATAGAACAGGCGTTCTCTTTGTCAGCCGGTTGGTGAAGGAGAAGGAAACCCGCACGTTGTTAAAATTTTACGAGCTGATGATCCGGCATAAGAAAGATTGGGCACTAATTGTAGTGGGGGATGGACCTGAACGGAAATATCTTGAGAGCAACATGCCGGCTGCCATTTTTTTGGGAAAGAAAACACGCGATGAATTACCGGAAATATATGCTTCCAGTGATGTTTTCCTTTTCCCGTCTGTCACCGAGACGTTTGGCAATGTTGTACTTGAAGCCTTTGCATCCGGAATACCTGTCGTTGTAGCAGATGCAGGAGGGCCAACGGATTTTGTAAAACATCAGGTCACAGGGATGATTGCAGAACCAAAAAACAGTGAGGACATGCTGAGAAAAGCCAGTGAACTGGTTGATAATCATACACTCCGTTTAAACATCATTGCTGAGGCACGGAAATATGCTGTATCTCAGAATTGGGAAGATCTGGTCAAAAACCTCGTCACCCATTATCAAAGGCTTGCTCAACAGGTCAAATCTCCTTGATGCTCACGTCAAAAGTAAGCTGAGCTTCTGAAGAGCCCCTGTAAGACCCCTGGACCGGGAAGGTATTTGCCGGATGATAACTCGATACCACAGGGACATAGCTGTTTGTGGCCAATAATCCTGCACTAGGATCAAAGGCGATCCACCCTGCACCAGGAACCCAGGCTTCGACCCATGCGTGCAGTTCATGTCCTTCACCCAGCTCATTATTGAAAGCATACCCGCTCACAAACCTGGCGGGAATATTCTCGTTGCGAAGCATATTGATCATCATCCAGCTAAGATCTCTGCAACTACCTCTTTTCTCCTTGAAGCAGGTGGAGGGATCTAAAAGGTCAGATTCATATCTTGTTTCATGATCCCAGTTGTTGTTGATCTCTTTATTCAGATACGTCAAAAAAGTGATGGCATTGCCATCGCTGGCATCTTTGAGTTCATCCACCCAGTTTTTGATGGCGGGAGCCAGGGCTTCGGTTTCAAGAAAAATATCCAGCGCCTTGGTATATTTGGTTTTGGCTTCTTGCTCCAGCAGGAAATTGAAAGGGTTTATTTCATCAGATTCCACTTCTATTTCCGCGGTGATCAGGATCTGATCCTGCAACTCATTGAACCAGCACTGGTGGTAAAGATTGTCCTCTGCATCCACCCGCTGTGCAAGGCCCGAGCTTGCAGGATCCACCTTCAGTTCAAAATTGTCAAGTGTCAGGTAGTTTCTTTGCAGCGGATAAAAATACAGGTGTTGCGGTTCTACAAATACTTTTTCACTGTATTGATACCTGGTCTTGTGAGTGATTTTAAGCTTCATTTTTTAAAGATATACTCATAGGTGCATCCCCATCCTGGAAGGCTTTTTTCAATACTTCTGCAGGAATTTTGTCTATTCCATCTTTCAGGATGTCGTTCCAGAATTCAGATATATGACCCAGATCTTTTTCAGTAAACCGATGTTCAGCCATGCTAAAGGTATTGTTTTTTAAAACAACCGTGTCGATAGGATAATCCACATCGTTGGCTGATATCCTGGTGGCATCGAAGGAGAGGAAACCACTTTTTAGCCCGAATTCAAGAGGGGACTCAAAAGAAATGGATCTTTTTAGAATGGGATTTCCAAACCCGGTATTGCCAATGATGACATAAGGTGTGCCGCGTCCGATCTCGATCCAGTTGCCTTGAGGGTAAAGCAGATACAGTTTTGCTGATTCATCTTTTTCCAGCTGTCCACCGACAATGGCATACAGATTGAAATACATGCCCGCCTCCTCAAGATTTGCCTTGTCTTCGTCAGCTACCCTTTTTACCTGATCGCCGAACTTATTTACCGCTTTATACAGCTTGTTAAAGGTCTCGTCATTTTCTTCAATGACTTCATTGAAATAGGTGATGGCTTTATCCCTGACGGAACGCAATCCCGAGGTCATGATAAAGAATGCGTGATTCTTTCTCTGAACGGTGAAAATCTTTTTGGCGATGGTTGTGTCGTTTCCCGATGTGATCCTGGTATCAGCAAGACCGGCAATCCCGTCTTTGCTGAGTATCCCTAGACAGTACGTCATGATTGTGTTTGCGATTGGCTGCTGGCAACGAAGTTAGGCTGAATCTTGAAATATTGATCATAGATCTCTGATGAAATGTCATTCAACCGGATCTGAAGCTGATCAAGGTATTCATGTAGTCCGTAATTGAAGACATCAGTGATTGATGCATATTCCAGGTCTGCCCTAAGGTTGCCAATGGCTTTTTCCGCATTGTTTGAAAAGCCCCGTCCTTTGAATTCGGAAATTTCCAATAAGCAGGATTCGACATTGATAAGACAAAACAATATTGATCTGGGAAAATACCGGTTAAGTACCAGGTATTCCACGATGGATGTAGGCTCCAGTTTCCCGTATACTTTGCGGTATGCGTTAAAAGAACTCACCGATTTGAGCAAGGCGGCCCAGTGCAGGTAATCCAATGGGGAGCCCACCTCCTCCACAGAAGGTAGTAGAAAATGATATTTTACATCCAGTATTCTCGAAGTCTTGTCCGCTCTTTCTATGAACTGTCCGAGTTTGGTAAAATACCATCCCTGGGTCCGGGGTACCGTGTCATATCCAATGCCATTCAGCAATTGGATCTGCTGTTTTATTTCCGTAAAATAACCATGTGGATCATCCTTTTTCCAAACCCGCTTTTTCACCAGCCCTGTAATGTAGTGATACAGGTCATTCAGCACTTCCCAGGTTTCTTTGGAGATATTCTCCCGGACGATCCGTGCATTTTCACGGGATTTGGTAATTGCCGATAAAATACTATTGGGATTTCGTTCATCAAAAGAAAGAAACCTTATGGCATTCTCTCTGTTCACCGTATGGTAGTACTTTCCAAAGAGCTCATTGTCTCCGGTAGCCATCAGCAGTGGAGCCCATTGCTCCCTGATGCCCGGGGGGAGGTCTAAAGATAGATTGAAGTTAACGTTGATAAATCGTGCGTAGTTTTCAGCACGTTCGGTATACCGTCCCAACCAAAATAATGAATCCGCTACTCTACTTAACATGTTCTTTATTAATCAAATAAGACCCAGGTGTCTTTACTGCCGCCACCCTGAGAGGAATTTACCACCAATGAACCCTTGACCAGTGCCACCCTGGTGAGTGCTCCCGGAATAACTTTTATGCTATCTCCATACAGAATGTACGGCCGGAGGTCGACATGACGGGGTGAAATACCCTTACTCGCGAGCGTCGGTACCGTAGACAACGAAAGCGTGGGCTGCGCAATGTATTTCCTTGGTTCCGCTTTTACCTTCTTCCTAAACTTTTCATGTTCTTCCTTCGATGCTTTGGGTCCGATCATCATTCCGTAGCCGCCGGCTGCATTTGTTTCCTTTACAACCAGCTTGTCGATATTTTCCAGGACATATTTCAGGTCCTTCTCCTCGGAACATAGGTAGGTTGGCACATTATCGATGATCGGATCTTCATCGAGATAGTATTTGATGATCCGGGGGACGTAGGCGTAGACTGCCTTATCATCTGCCACGCCTGTGCCGGGCGCATTGGCCAGTGCTACGTTTCCTTTCTTATAGGCATCGAAAATACCAGGTACCCCAAGCATGGATTTTGGATTGAAAACCATGGGGTCCAGAAAGGTGTCGTCGATTCGTCTGTATATAACATCTACCTTTTCCAGGCCCTTGGTTGTCTGCTTGTAGACGTAATCGTCTTTCACGATCAGGTCCTGGCCGGTGACCAGCTCCACACCCATTTGCTGGGCCAGGTAGGAATGTTCGAAATAGGCTGAATTATAGATACCGGGGGTTAACACTGCCACGTTAGGCAGCGTTTGAGTGCTTAGAAATTGGAGCATGTTTAATAAACTGCCACAGTAGTCCGAAACTGGCTGTACTCCCAGGCTTGCAAAGAGGTTGGGAAAGGCCTGCTTAATGATTTCCCTGTTTTCCAACATGTACGATACTCCGGAAGGACATCGTAGGTTATCTTCAAGGACAAAAAACTTCCCGCTTTTATCACGAACGATGTCACTACCGGTGATGTGACACCAGATGCCTTTGGGCGGAGTCAGTCCGATGCATGGTTTCAGATAGTCGCTGCTGGATAGGATCAATTCGGAAGGCAGTATCTTATCCTTCAGAATTTTTTGATCATTATATATGTCCTGTATGAAAAGGTTCAACGCGGTGATCCGCTGCTGCAAACCCCTGTTAAGTACATCCCATTCACTGCCACTGATAATTCTGGGCACAAGATCCAGATGCAGGATCTTTTCGATGCCTTTATTATCGTGATAGACATTAAAGGTCATACCCATTGACATCTGGGCTTTATCCGTAGAATGCTGTAATTGTTGTAATTTTTTCAGGCTGAAAGCATTCAATGCTTCACGAAATGCCCGATAGTGGGGCCTGCACTCTCCTTTGTCATCGAGCATCTCATCATAATGCTCCTTATGCTCATAATTATCTGTCAACACTATTTCCTGAATTAACTTTTAGGAAATATAGCAATAATTTATGAATTTGATAAAAGTAATGACAATTAATTATCAATTGATTTAGTCTATTTAGAATTCATTATCAAAGAGTGCAATTTTTTCTGAAATCATTCAAATTTCATTAACCCAGTGAAGACAAACTGGCCTCAATGGCTTTGATCTTAGCCTCCGCATCAGACTTTTTCTTTCGCTCCATCTCCACAACCTTTTCAGGGGCTCCGGCTACAAATCCCTGATTAGACAGCTTCTTATCTACAGAAGCAAGGAATCCCTTCATATACTTCAGTTCTTCTTCCAGTTTCTTCCTTTCGCCTTCCGGATCGATCGAGTCCTGAAGCGGGAGGAAAAGCTCATCGGACTGGTAGACAAAACTCACGCAGTTTTCAGGTTTGGTATCCACAAATCTGATCTCCGAGAGATTACCCATTTTGATAAGCGACGCACCTATCTTGTTAAACTTCTCAGCATCACCCGTCTTGATATTTAACGCCAAAAGTTCTTTTGGCGACAACCCCTTTTGGTTTCTGATATTCCTTATCTGGGAAGTTAGATCGAATAGGACCTGTGCGTCATTAAGATTGTCAACTTGATATCCCATTCTTTTCGGCCATTGTGATATGATCAGAAAATCATCTTTTTTAGATTTAATTCCATCCCAAATCTCCTCAGTAATGAATGGCATGAACGGATGAAGTATTTTCATCAATGTCCTGAAAATACTTATTGTCCTGTCATATGTAACTTTGTCAATAGGCTCACCATAGGCTGGTTTGATCCACTCCAGATACCAGCTACAGAAGTCGTTCCAGATGAGTTTATAGGTTGACATTAATGCATCTGAAATTCTGTAAGCAGAAAAGTGTTCCTCTATTTCGTTCAACGCCTGCTGCATTCTGGCCTCAAACCAGGATATCGCCTGAGCATTTACTTCAGGAATTTGAAGGTCCTTGGTTTCCCATCCCTGAACCAGCCGATAAGCATTCCAGATCTTGTTGGCAAAATTTCTTCCCTGCTCCACAAGCTTTTCATCAAACAGCAGGTCATTACCAGCCGGAGAAGAAAACAGCATGCCGGTCCTCACACCATCTGCGCCATAGGTTTTGATCAAGTCAAGCGGATCCGGCGAGTTACCCAGGGATTTGGACATTTTCCGTCGAAGTTTGTCCCGTACAATACCGGTCAGATACACATCCTTGAATGGTTTTTGCCCGGTATATTCATATCCTGCGATGATCATCCTCGCTACCCAGAAGAATAGGATCTCAGGTGCAGTTACAAGTACATTGGTAGGGTAGAAGTAGTCCAGCTCTTTGTTTGTCCCCGGCTTGATCTTTCCTGATTGCCGGTCGAAATACTCATCTTCGAACCCTTTAAATGAGGTAATGGGGAAAAGCCAGGAGGATGCCCATGTATCAAGTACATCTTCATCCTGCTTCAGGTCAGATGCCGATAAATTCTTGTTGCCGGACTTTTCTCTTGCCAGATCAACTGCAGTGTCAGCATTCTCCGCCACCACATAATCCTCCGGTCCCTCGCCAAAGTAATAGGCCGGTATTCTTTGTCCCCACCACAGCTGCCTGGAGATGCACCAGTCTTTTACATTTTCCATCCAGTGGTTGTAGGTATTCTTAAACTTGGATGGGTACAGTTTGATCTCATCATCCATCACAGCATTATGAGCTGTCCTGGAGATTTCCTTCATCCTGATAAACCATTGGAGGGAAAGCTTAGGCTCAATGACTGTGTTGGTTCTTTCCGACCTGCCAATTCTTGTGGTCATCTGCTCCTCTTTGACCAAAAGGCCTTTGGCATTCAGGTCTTTCACAATTTCTTTTCTGACCTGGAACCGGTCCTTTCCGACATATGCGGGGACTCCACACTTTTCATTAATGGAACCATCAAGGTTGATGGTATCGATCACCTCCAGCTGATGACGCAATCCAATTTCGTAGTCATTGATGTCGTGGGCTGGTGTTACTTTCAGACAGCCGGTACCAAAATCAGTTTCCACATAGTCATCACCAATGATTGGGATGGGGCGATTGATGAACGGGACCAGGGCCTTTTTACCAATCAAATGCTTATACCTTTCGTCTTTGGGATTTACTGCAATGGCTGTATCACCCAGGATCGTCTCAGGTCTTACAGTAGCAATAATTATTGATTCATTACTATTTTCCAGCGCATATTTTACGTGATACAGGGATACAGTTTCGCCCTCCTCCTTATAAATCACTTCTTCATTAGACAATGCTGTTTTTGCTTCACAATCCCAGTTGATCATGCGCAATCCACGGTAGATATAGCCTTTCTTGTAAAGATCAACGAACACCCTGATCACCGCTTTGTAGTAATCGTCATCCATGGTGAAAACGGTGCGGTCCCAGTCGCAGGACGCCCCCAGTTTTTTTAACTGCTCCAGGATGATACCTCCGTATTTTTCTCTCCATTCCCAGGCGTATTTCAGGAAGTCTTCACGCGAGAGGTCGCTTTTTTTGATCCCTTTTTCACGAAGCATTTGCACTACTTTTGCCTCGGTAGCAATGGAGGCATGGTCAGTACCGGGTACCCAGCAAGCCTCCCGTCCTTCCATTCTGGCTTTTCTGATCAGTACGTCCTGAATGGTATTATTGAGCATGTGTCCCATGTGAAGTACACCCGTTACATTGGGTGGAGGTATCACTATGGTATAAGGTTCTTTGTCCGGATTCACTTTGGCTTTGAAAAATCCCTTTTCGCTCCATAGTTTGTACCACTTTTCTTCTTTTTCCGAAGGGCTGTATTTGGCTTCAATATTCATTTAATAAATCCCGTTTTTTAGGAGCGCAAATCTACTTTTTTTAAAACAAACCTGTAGAAAATATGCACAGGTGATAAGTTTTGCATGGTTTGAATCACTTAATTTGAGGCACCAAAATCCAATCGTGCGACTTGATTCGTAATTATGATAAATTCAAGTACAATAAAATAAAATGGAACAAGCAATAGTAAAAGATACCAGACCCCTTAAATGGAATGAGGTTTATAGTCTGGCAGCATTGAATGTAGCAGTAGTTATCAGTTGGATAGCTTATCACGAATATCAGCCGTACCTGATTGAAAGCTTTGAAATGAGTAACCTTACCACTTTTTTAGTGGTAACAAAAGCAATTGTTTTGGTATTGATCCCGCCCTTAGCCGGTTTGGTAGCTGATCGTATACTTAGAAAAAATGGTAAGTATTTTATTGTCTTTTCGGTTGGTATCGGGGCCACGGCCATGATCTTTATGGTAGTGGCCACCATTATAGGAGCAGGCCCGTTGAGTAGTATTCAGGCGGCTCTGCCGATCATGATTGTACTGTGGCTGATTTCAATGAACCTGTTTATAAGTCCTGCCAATTCGATGATCGAAGCATTTGCACCGGCGCAGAAATTACCGGTTGTGATGGGGTTTTTGTTTTTAACCACAGAGTTAGTATATGCACTGGAACCACTGGTTGTTGATCTGGTCCATCTGTTTGGGGATACTTTGACTTTCATTGTAGGGGGAGTATTAATTAGTGGGACAGGTTATTTATTTCACCGAATTTCAAGTGATGAGGTGATTGCCAGAAAAAAAGAATTACTGTCATTACCATCAAAAAGTCTTGGTATTGTAGGATTTGTGACCATTATTATCATTGGATTGCAGCTTGGACTGGGAAAGGGGCTTTTGGTGGAATTCCTGCCTGAAAGTTTAGGCACCCGGTTTCCTGCGTACGCCAACTTTGCCAATTACATTGCCTTTGGGCTTCTGGGATTTGCTGCTGTTGTGGCATTTTTCGCAGGGTTTATGATACAGCATATGAAGCTGGAAAAGGTTTTGATAGTATCATTCATCATTCAGTTTGTTGGTATCCTTGTTATCATACTTTCCGATTCTTTTTATCTGACGATCATCGGTGCAATAGTCACAGCAGGAGCATTTAGTTTTATAAACGTCAGCGGCCTGCCTTTTACATTAAAGCATCTCAGTATCAGGCACATCACCTACGGCGTAGGTGTTTATATTGGATCCACTGAAGTGGTAGGTGGCATTTTTGAATACCTGATGAAGTAAGACGGCAGGTTTTAGAAAGAGAACCGGTCCACGAGGGATTTGACATTCTCTTCAAAAGTAGCAGCGCTTCTTGTATCCAGGTATTTGGATAGCTGAAGCTCTGCACTTACTTTGATGCTTTTCAGATTGAGGTGCTGGTTGATGAATATAAATTCAAGGTCGGGATTGAGCATCTTGAGTGCATCGACGATATCAAGAACAGATAGATTTTGTTCCACGAGGTTATAAGTGCCACTGGGTGCCCGGGAGTCAATGAGCTGATTGAAAACATGTGAAATCAGATCGATATGAATGAATGCCCGGCTTTGTTTTCCATTGCCATGGATCTGGATCTGATTATTGAAATTGCTTTCAAAAACAAATTTATTGATCACTGAATCAAACCTCATGCTTCGGCTGTATCCATATACATTACCACAGCGAATGATGTGCGTGGTGATCTTATCCTTGAGCCTTCGGACATGCTCCTCGCCTCTGAATTTGGAGATCGCGTAGAAGGTTCTGGGATTGGGCTCTGTTTGCTCGTCTATGCTGACAGAAGATGATCCGTACACACCGATACTGCTCGCAAAGATGAGTTGCCTCACGTCAGATTCTTCCACAGCATACACCAGTTCTGCAGTACCCCAGTGATTTGTTTGTTCAAAAAAGTGCGGATCGATGTCAGAATAGGGGGTGGTTACCTTCGCAGCAAGATGATAAACCACGTCAATTCCTTTGAGTGCTTTCTTGAGCCCCCGCGAATCCAGCAATTCACCCTGAATTAAATGGATATTTTCATGATTGGGAAATTTATGGCTGGTAAAGAGGGCATAATTTCCTTTGCTCAGATTGTCATAGATGGTAATCTTTTCAACCTTTGGATTTTCCGAGAGCTTTTTGATCAGCTCTGTTCCGATATAACCGGCACCGCCGGTGATCAGTACATTCATGATTGGGTTGGTTAATTTCTATTTTTCAACCAGGTCGGTATGAAGTCCGCATTCTACTTTGTTCATCCCGTACCACCTGGCTTCTCTTTCCTGCATTTCAGGATCCAGTCTCCTGGTGCATGGTTCGCATCCTATGCTCAGGTAACCTTTTGCATCCAGTGGATGCCTTGGAAGGTTGTACTCGCGAATGTAATCGAAAATATCTTTCATAGACCAGTCCAGCATGGGATGAAACCTGACGCTGTTGAAGGGGGCGGGCTGCTCATCTTTCATGGCTTTTCTCACAGCGCTCTGGTCGCCCCTCACTCCATTGATCCAAACGTCATGATTTCTGAGGAGGTGCTCCGTAGGGGCGGTCTTGTTGATGTAACAGCAATGATCCGGGTCCGAAGTAAAGAGTAGGCGGCCTTCATGGTCTTTCTGCATATATCTGGGCATGGATGACTTCACTTCCTTCACATTCAGACCGAATTCTTTGCCGATCTGGTCTTTGAAAGCCACAGTTTCAGGGAAATGATAACCTGTGTTCAGAAAGTATACCGGGATATCCGGGTCAATTCTGCTGATGATATGCAGCATTACAAGGCTGTGAGTTTGAAAAGAGGAGGTGCTGAAAACCTCTTTTCCTTCATCTTTATATTTTTTCAGCTGTTTTTTTATTTCCTCAAATTTCATATCAATGTTTTTTCTTCCACAAAGATGGCCTTGCGATGGTTCTTTTGTGTGGTCATGATTTAATAAGCTCGCTGAGGTATGGTTCTCTTCAATAGATTGATAGAATAGATTTTTAATAAATACAATCCCGACTGCTAACATACCTGGGGGTCGAAACTCATCTCATCAAGAATTATATCCACAAAAAAACCGTTTAAAATGTAGATTTACAAAATAGCCGGGATTATGGCGTACATTTAATTTTGTATTAACGAAACAAAACAATTCTACTTCAAGTTTGATTAGCCAATTGATACCAGAGTAATTCGATTTTGAAAGTCGCAGTTTTTAGGAAGGAACATTTTAATGCAGCTCACCGGTTATATAATCCGGATTGGACGAATGAAGAAAACGATCGGGTTTTTGGAAAATGTAACAATCCAAACTGGCACGGACATAACTACGAACTCATTGTGAGACTGGTGGGAGAGCCGGATGCTGAGACAGGATATGTTTATGACATGAAAAAGCTAAGTGACATCATCAAGGAAGAGGTTTTAGAAAAATTTGATCACAAGAACCTCAACCTCGATGTTCCGGAATTCAAGAACCTGAATCCAACAGCTGAAAACATTGCTGTAGTGATCTACAGTATGTTGAGAGAAAAAATTGAGAAGTCTCTGGATCTGAAAGTAACATTATATGAAACAGAAAGAAACTTTGTTGAATACCCGGCTGGTTGAAGAGTCAATTGAGCAGGAGGATGATCATATCGCAGGATCAATGGATACTCCATTGAGGCCTGATGCCTTTGAGAAGGACGATGAATTGAAAATGGAGCTGATCGAAAAGCATTTCAGGGAGATTATGTTGATCCTTGGACTTGATCTGGATGATGACAGCTTAAAGGGTACCCCACACAGGGTGGCAAAGATGTATGTAAAGGAAGTATTCAGCGGCCTGAACCCTAAAAATAAACCCGTGGCCAAGCTGTTTGAAAATAAGTACAACTACGATCAGATGTTGGTGGAGAAGGATATAACCTTCTATTCACACTGTGAACATCACTTCGTGCCCATCTATGGAAAAGCACACGTGGCCTACTTTTCGAGTGGCAAAGTGATCGGCCTGTCAAAGATCAACAGAATCGTACAATACTATGCTAAAAGACCACAGGTTCAGGAACGCTTAACTGTTCAGATTGCCAATGAACTCAAAGATGTACTTCAGACAGAGGATGTGGCAGTAGTCCTTGATGCAACCCATATGTGTGTCTCTTCACGCGGGGTAAATGATACAAACAGCATGACCGGAACAGCCTATTTTGATGGTAAATTCAAGGACCAGAACGTAAAAAATGAGTTCCTGAACTACATCAATTCAAATACTTCAATCAAATAAGGTAGTTCCTTTTACCGGATTTTAGGATCGAGAAAACAGATCCATTTAAGTGGCAGATAAGGATGGATTTGAATAGTCAAATCATCATTTTTATAATTTGGTCATTCAGTTATCTTTGCACCTCTTTTGAAAAAGACATACTGAATTTTATGAAATGAGCCCCGATCCCGATATCTATCGGGACGGAGCGAATTCCATGTGACTTTTATAAACAATTATCTAACACATGAGTAATCTGATTTATGCTGTGCCATTGATGGCTTTGGTTGGTCTTATCGTAATGGCTTACAAGGCTTTGTGGGTCAACAGACAGGAGGCAGGGGAGTCCAAAATGAAAGACATAGCCCAGCATATAAGGGAAGGTGCTTTGGCCTTCCTGAATGCCGAATACAGGGTACTTGCCATCTTTGTGATCATTGCCGGTACGCTCCTGGGTATTGTTTCCGGATTGGTTGAAACCACCCACTGGTTTATTGTTGTGGCCTTTGTCATTGGAGCAGTCTTTTCCGCTCTTGCGGGTAATATCGGTATGCGGATCGCTACGGCGGCCAATGTAAGAACCACACAGGCTGCAAGGACCAGCCTGCCAGACGCGTTGAAAATTTCTTTTACGGGAGGTACGGTCATGGGGCTGGGAGTGGCAGGACTGGCTGTTTTCGGATTAAGTATATTGTTTATTGTGTTGTTTCAATGGTTTATGGGTGGATCCTGGACAGGCACTGATCAGATGACCATCGTACTTGAAGCACTCGCAGGCTTCTCACTTGGTGCCGAGTCGATTGCTCTGTTTGCCCGGGTGGGTGGTGGCATCTACACCAAAGCGGCTGATGTGGGAGCGGATCTAGTGGGAAAGGTAGAAGCAGGTATTCCTGAAGACGATCCCAGAAATCCGGCAACGATTGCAGATAATGTGGGTGATAATGTGGGTGATGTTGCCGGGATGGGAGCAGACCTATTTGGCTCCTACGTGGCCACGGTACTGGCTTCTATGGTACTTGGAAATTATGTGATCCAGGACATGGGTGGAGCCATTGAGGATCAATTCAATGGTATCGGGCCTATCCTTTTACCGTTAATTATCGCGGGTCTTGGAATTATTTTTTCGATCATCGGCACATTCTTTATCAGGATTAACAGCAACGAGGCCAAAGAACCTGAAGTGCAATCCGCACTAAATAAAGGAAATTGGGGGGCGATCATTCTTACTGCCCTCGCTTCTTATTTTGTCATTGATTTCATTTTGCCAGCTGTCATGCAAATGAATTTCTTCGAGACTGGTAGTGTAGACATTCCATCGGTGTATGTTTTCTATGCCGTTCTTATCGGCCTCTTCGTGGGCGGGGCCATTTCTTATTTTACGGAATATTACACAGGTCTTGGCAAAAAGCCTGTTTTGGAGATCGTGAGAAACTCTTCGACAGGTGCTGCCACAAATATCATCGCAGGGTTGTCTACCGGGATGATCTCCACCTTTGCTCCAATCATATTGTTTGCAGGTGCTATTTACGGAGCCTATTCCCTGGCTGGTTTTTATGGTGTAGGAATCGCTGCCTCTGCGATGATGGCCACCACAGCGATGCAACTGGCGATTGACGCTTTTGGGCCAATTGCTGACAATGCCGGCGGTATTGCGGAGATGAGTGAACTGCCTAAGGAAGTGCGCCAGCGAACGGACATTCTTGATTCGGTGGGAAATACCACAGCTGCTGTGGGTAAAGGATTTGCCATTGCCTCTGCTGCACTGACAGCACTGGCCCTTTTTGCTGCCTACGTGACTTTTACGGGAATCGACGGTATCAATATCTTTAAGGCAGATGTCCTTGCCACCTTGTTTGTGGGCGGAATGATCCCGGTCGTATTTTCAGCACTTGCCATGAGATCTGTGGGCAAGGCCGCTATGGAGATGGTAAAGGAGGTGAGAAGACAATTCAAGGAAATACCTGGTATTATGGAAGGGAAGAGCAAACCCGAGTATGCGAAGTGTGTTGATATCTCCACACAGGCCGCCCTGAAAGAAATGATGCTTCCCGGTGCCATTACCATCATCACGCCAATCCTGATTGGCTTCCTGATGGGGCCTGAAGCGCTCGGGAGTTATATGGCCGGGGTTGCTGTTTCAGGGGTGCTCTGGGCGATCTTCCAAAACAATGCCGGGGGAGCGTGGGATAATGCCAAAAAATCCTTTGAAGCAGGTGTGGAGATCGACGGGGTAATGACCTTCAAGGGATCCGCGGCCCACAAAGCATCTGTGACCGGTGATACGGTCGGAGATCCCTTTAAAGATACCTCAGGTCCGTCTATGAATATCCTGATCAAACTTACCTGTCTGGTAGGACTTGTGATTGCGCCAATCCTGGGAGAGATCTATGGGGAAGGACATGCCTCAGCAGATATCGATCAGAAAGTAAAAACAGAAATATTAAATGACAAGATGAAGTGATGGGGTTTGGCTAATTTTCATCATTGAAAATGTTGGTAGCCTACGATCTTGCTTTTACGATCTTTCATTCTGCATTCATTCTATTTGTGCTCCTGGGCTGGATCCATGTCAAAACCAGACCAATTCATCGGTGGGCCCTGATTCTTACCCTGGTAGCGTGGCTAATTCTGGGATTCTTTGTGGGTACACTCGGATATTGTCCGCTAACCGATTGGCATTGGGATGTCAAACGTCAACTGGGAGAAACTAATTTACCTCCCTCATTTACCGAATATATGGCGGAAAAGATCACCGGAACTGATTTCAAAAAAACCACCGCGGATATAGCAACTGCTGCCGGTTTGACCTTTGGAGTGGTCATGGCCATTGTGAAGCATTTTCAATCAAAGTTCAGTCAGCCCTGATCTCAACTAAAGGCCTTTAGTATGCTCATACCTCCTAAAATCATGGTTATTCCTAATATCACAAAACTTAGGATATTGTGCCATAATGAGTTGGTTCGTAGGGCTAGTATTCGTTTTTGATTGGCCAGCCAAATCAATATCCCGGCGATGACTGGCAGCAACAAACCATTTGCAACCTGGGCGAATTGGATCACCTCGACAGGTTTGATCCCTAAACTTGAAAGGATGATCCCCAGAAATAATATTGTGATCCAAACACTCCTGAACCTCCAGCTATTCTGGTCATCACCAAATCCCAGGCAGCCCTGAGCAACATAAGCTGCGGACAATGGTGCGGTGATGGAGGAAGTAAGGCCGGCAGCGAACATTCCGACGGCCATGGTATATTTTGCCAGTGACCCATACAATGGCGCAAGCCCTTCAGCCATTTCCGATACGTTGGTGATGGTGTGACTTTTAATGCCGGATGCGGCTATCAAAATGCTCATGGACACAATCCCACCTGCAATGACCGCGAAAAGGGTATCTCTCCTGGCATAAGGCAGATCTTTTTCTCCCTTCCACTTTTGGTTTACCAGGGCGGCATGCAGGAACAGGTTATAGGGTACCACTGTAGTCCCTATCAATGCCATGACCATCAAAATACCCTGATCGGGAACCCTCGGGACAAAAAGGTTTTTTACAATATCAAAAAAATCAGGTCTGGTGATCATGGCCGTTACCACGAAGGAAATGCTCATGAGGATCACGAGTGCTATGAAAATCCTTTCCAGTACTTTGTAGTTTCCCATAAGGAGGATCGCTAATGCAAGGATTCCTGTAAGAATGGCCGGGTAATTCAATTGAAACGATCCGGGATTTGGTTCACTTTCCTGAAAAATCTGCAGACCCAGCCCCGCTCCACTAAGGTTGCCAGCCTCATACGCTGCATTTCCCAGGACTATAGCTGCCAGTACCAATGTAATGATCATCATCCGTGCCGCGCCATTTGGCAAAGAGTCCCTGAGCACATGGGACAGACCCTTTCCGGTGACCAGACCTATTCTGGAAGCCATTTCCTGCAGTACAATCGTAGCGACAATAGATAAGGTAAGCGCCCATAGCAGACCATAACCAAATTGAACGCCTGCCATCGTGCAAACCGTAACGGTACCAGGACCTATGAAAGCCGCAGCAACCAAAGCACCGGGACCTGTATGCCTGAATGGATTTCGCATTTAGTTATGGGCAGTTTTCAATGCATAAAGCGCAAAACTGCCCAACCAGTGGCCGCCTTCATAGTCATCTCCCACCACATTGGGAAGTGAATAATTGAGGTGCTTGTCCGCCTGACTTTTCAGATGGGCATATTCAGGATATTGCTTTGCCAGCGCATAAAGGTTCCAGGCCCGGCTGAAGTTCACTCCATCCAGGTGTACAAGCTTTCCGTCTGTGCGGTCAGAAACTTCACCTACTTCCAATTCATAATTTTGATTGCTCAGTTCTGGAAGGAAATCAGCTGCCCAGCTCAGAAATTCATCCTTTGACAAGACCAGACGCATCATGTTCAGCTCTTCCAGGCAGGGTGAAAGAAAATCCGTTCCTCCCGGTTCCCAATCTATGGGACAATTTGCATCATTTAGATAGAGATTCCGGGCTTGCTGTGCCAAAAGGTTCTGGAAGGAAGTGTCCTTTACAGTCATGGCGTACTCATAGGCAAAGGACATCCCAAACGCCGTGTTTGGATGCTCTCCGACTCTGATCGGGTAAATCAGTTTGGGTAGGAATTCCTTGTATTTTTCTATGAGTAAATGAGTCAAAGGTTCAAGGTTCCTTTCCAACTCCCTTGCCAGCGGCTCATCCCAGGTGTGAAGTTCCTCAGCCAGTTTTAATAGCCAGGCCCAGCCATAGGTACGCTCAAAGGATTTGTTGTGTTCACCTTCAAAGAATTGAACTTCCTGCCTGATATTTTCGGCCGAAAGATGGTCATTTAAAATCATCCTGATTTCGTCAGCGCGTTCCAGACCAGGAAAGCTTTTCAATAGATAGACCATACTCCAGTGGCCGTGTACCGCACTGTGCCAGTCAAAGCAACCGTAGAAAGCAGGATGTAATTCTGAGGGTTCGGCCAGGTCATCTGCACTGCCCAGCGTTTGACCCAGTTTGTTGGGATATTCTTTCTTAACGCATCCGAGGGGGAGCTCTGCCAGGTTATTTGCCTGTTTCAAGGTGAGTTTTGGTGTTTCGTACATAATTTTTTCCCGGTTGGTTTCCCCCGGGCGGGAGGCAGAATTGTCTTGCCCGGTGTTACAGCCCAGCAAAATGATCATAAAGAGGAAATCCCAATTTTTCATAAAGCGCATTTAAATCCTAAAAATAGCAACTGCCGTCTTCACATGGGCAGCCATGCAATACTTAGTATCAATTACATAAAATTAAATTTTCTAATGCCGGTCCTTATTTGACATAATACGATTACCTTGATAGTTGCATCGATCATAGCAAGGATGAAAAAATTTATTGAATGGGTTTTAAGTCTGATAGCGGCATTCATACTTCTGCAAACGTTGTTTTTTAAATTCACTGCTGCCGAGGAAAGTGTGTATATTTTCACGAAGGTGGGAATGGAACCGTGGGGCAGGATAGGATCGGGTATTGTTGAATTATTTGCCGGAGTATTTCTGCTAATACCAAAACTCAGGGTTTATGGTGCCATCCTGGCATTGGGAGTCATTGCAGGCGCCATATTTTTTCACCTGACCGTGCTGGGCATTGAAATTCAGGGCGACGGAGGATTTCTTTTTTATTATGCCTTAGCCGTTTTCTTCAGTAGTCTGGTAGTCATGTACCTAAGGAGAAAAGAGATCCCTGTGTTAGGAAACAAACTTTAACTTCTTACTTTTCGTTATAAATTAGCTAACTTAGCTAAGTATGAAAAAGTACAATATCCATGAGGCTAAAACCAACCTGTCCAGGATCATCAGCATGGTGCAGGAAGGTGAGACTGTGTACCTGGCCAAAGCAGGAAAGATC
Source organism: Cyclobacteriaceae bacterium (assembly GCA_965243485.1). GTDB lineage: Bacteria > Bacteroidota > Bacteroidia > Cytophagales > Cyclobacteriaceae > UBA7330. Next base: position 3,108,617 of record CBDEVP010000001.1, read on the forward strand.
GTTGCTGAAGTGAAGCCAGTGAAAAAGAAGCGTAAACCACTGCCCTATGGAAAGTATCGCAACCAGATAAAAATGCTTGATGATTTTGATAAGTGGCCGGATGATATCAAAAATTCTTTTTCATTTGAGTAAACCTGCCTTTTGAAATATCTTATCGACACTCACATATTTCTTTGGATTTTTTCGGAGCCAGAGAAGATTAAAAAAAAGGTTAAAGCTATCCTTGATGATCCCGATGTGGTATTGTTGGTGAGTCCCATCACATTTTATGAAATTCAGCTCAAAAAGCAGCTCGGAAAACTAGAATTTAAACCTGATTTACAGGACATCATTGCCAAGGAGTATTTTCAGGTATTAAACATTTTAAGTAAACATACATTGGCTACAATTGATCTCCCTTTGTTGCATAGAGATCCTTTTGATCGCATACTAATCGCCCAGTCAATCGTGGAAAACATAACGATGATCACAGGAGACAGAGAAATTATGATGTATGATTTCCCATATATTTCTGCCAGATGAATCCACTCACCACCATCGGCCTCGATTGGATGAAGTCGAAAGGCTGGAAGGCATTCCAGTTCCAATTAGAGGCCTGGCAAGCCTACCTTAATGGAAAAAGCGGCCTCGTCAATGCGCCCACTGGAAGCGGGAAAACCTATGCCTTGTGGATCCCATGTCTGCTCGAATCCCTGAGAGAAGAAAAGCCTCAAAGATCATCCGTACGTGTACTCTGGATCACTCCGCTCCGGGCGCTGGCCAAAGACATTCAGAGGGCTATGCAGGAGGCGGCCATTGAAATTGGAGTTCCGTGGGAAATTGGTTTACGAACGGGCGATACAAGCGCAACCGAACGACAGAATCAAAAAAAGCATGCACCCGAGACGCTGGTCATCACACCTGAGAGCCTTCACATTCTGCTGAGTCAGTCTGATTACCCTCATTATTTCAGGGATCTGAAGGTGGTGATTGCAGATGAATGGCACGAGATTCTGGGTACCAAAAGGGGTGTCGCCACCGAATTGGCCATCTCAAGACTAAAATCAATCACGAATGGCAAACTTAAGGTCTGGGGGATATCGGCGACCATCGGCAATCTGAAGCAGGCCAGGCGCGTCCTTCTCGGCGAGGACCTCTACAAAGATGCCGTTGAAATCAGATCCGATGTTGAGAAAAAAGTACAGGTTGAATCCATTCTGCCGGACGAGGTGGATTCCCTTCCATGGAGTGGTCATCTTGGCACACACTTGCTTCATAAGATCATTCCGATCATTCAGAAAAGTAAAACCACCCTACTGTTTACCAATACCAGGTCACAGACCGAGCTTTGGTATCAGGCAATCGTAAATAACTATCCAGAGATGGCCGGCATCATTGCCATGCACCATGGTTCGATCGATCAGGATATCCGGATATGGGTCGAAGAGGCGCTGCATGCGGAAAAGCTAAAATGTGTTGTCTGCACTTCCAGTCTCGATCTGGGGGTGGACTTCCGGCCTGTGGATACGGTCATACAAATCGGCGGACCCAAGGGTGTTTCCCGTTTTTTCCAGCGGGCGGGACGGAGTGGTCACCGACCGGGTGAAATAAGCAGGATCTACTTTGTTCCTACCCATTCTCTGGAGCTGATCGAGGCAGCTGCCCTCAGACAGGCCATTAAGGACCAGAAATTTGAGGTCAGAAAGCCTTTGGAAAAGTCGATGGACGTTTTGGTCCAGTACCTGGTCACCCTGGCGGTTAGTGGAGGATTCAGGCCACTTGAGACACTGGAAGAGGTCCGAAACACCTACTGCTTCAGGCTGTTGACTTCTGCGGAATGGGCCTGGGCACTTGATTTTATCACCACCGGGGGGAATACGCTCGGTGCCTACGACGAATTTTCCAAGGTATATAATGAAAACGGTATTTATAAAATTATCAACAAACGGGCTGCGACCCGGCATAAGCTATCGATTGGAACCATCGTTGGCGACCCATCTCTGGAGATCAGGTTTACCAGTGGTGGTTACCTGGGAACTGTGGAGGAATATTTTGTCTCTAAACTGAATCCCGGAGATACTTTTTGGTTCGCCGGGCAAAACCTGGAGTTCGTGAATATTCGGGACCTTACTGTTTTGGTCAGAAAATCCAAAAAGAAAAGTGGAGTCACTCCGGCCTGGGGCGGGGGCAGACTACCGTTATCATCTTTGCTTGCCGAGGGGATCCGGGAAAAGATCGAATTGGCCGCTCAGGGGGTCTATGAGGATATTGAACTTCAAACCATCAGGCCCATTATTGAATTACAAAAGAAATGGTCCTTCTTACCCGGCAAAGAAAAGCTGTTGATAGAAAGGACTGAAACCCATCACGGGCATCATTTGTTCTTTTATCCTTTTGAGGGAATGTTTGTCCATGAGGTGCTGGCAGGAGTGATCGCTTACCGGATCAGTAAGCTGACGAGGATTTCCTTCTCTATTTCTATGAATGACTACGGTTTTGAACTCCTGTCTGAAAATGAAGCGCCGCTCGAAGAAGCACTCGAGCTGGATCTTTTTTCAGAGGATCACCTGATGGAAGATATCAATCATGCGATCAATAAGACAGAATTGGCTTCACGTAAATTTCGGGATGTAGCAACAATCGCCGGTTTAATATTTCAGGGTTATCCTGGAAAAAACATCCGGGCAAAACACTTGCAGGCATCCTCTTCCATCCTTTACAAGGTATTTGAAGAATATGACGAGTCAAATTTGCTGATCAGACAGGCAATGGATGAAGTAATGACGCTACAGCTGGAAAAATCCAGGCTACTGGAGGCCATCAGGCGGATCAATAAGCAGGAGATTGTACTGAAAGACACTGAAAGACCCACGCCTTTTGCATTCCCCATTTTGGTGGATTCGATCCGGCGTCATAGCATTTCAAATGAAAAAATTGGGGAACAAATCGCCAAATTTCAGTTACATATAGATAGCAGGTAATTAGAAAGATTATGTCAAAGTTTTTTCTCATTTCAACATTAACAATTGCGATGATGCTCACTGGTATGGACCTGACCAATGCCCAGTCCATTACCGGAAGATGGAAAACCATTGATGACAACACGGGTAAGGAGCGATCCATTGTGGAGATCTACAAAGAAGGGGATGCCTATCATGGGAAAATTGTAAAGATATTCCGTGAACCTGGTGAAGACCCCGACCCCATCTGCAAGGAATGCAAAGGTGAAAAGAAAGATAAGAAGATCCTCGGCATGGAGATCATCACAGACCTCAGGTATGATCCGGAAGATAAGGAATACAGCGACGGAGAGATCCTCGATCCTGAAAACGGGAATGTTTATGATGTAAAGCTTTGGATTGATGAAAGCGGTCAGTTGAAAGTAAGAGGATACCTGTACTTTCTTTACAGGACCCAGACCTGGTTACCCGTTGAAGGTTAAAGATGCAGCCCTTTCACCTGGAGCTGCTGGGGCAGCACTTGATCCTTGATCCGATGAAGGTAATTTTCTGGGAGGAAGCCTCCATGCTCATTTTGTCGGACCTGCACCTGGGTAAGGCCGGGCATTTCAGAAAACATGGGATCGCAGTACCAGGTCATATCCACTCTCAGGACCTCAGCAGGCTTGATTTCCTGATCAAAAAGTACCAGCCTGAAAAAATTGCGTTTATTGGCGACCTCTTCCACAGCGATATAAACAGTGAGTGGCATTCCTTCATCCAATGGATGGATTCAAAACCGGTTAAAATGCTGCTTGTTAAAGGGAATCATGATGTCCTGACGGAGGAGATCTATCATTCCTCAAATATGGAGCTTTACGATGAACTGATCATGGATCCTTTTCATTTTTCACACAAGAAAAGAGAGTCCTCCCATTTCAATATCTCCGGCCACGTTCATCCGGCGGTCAGGCTCAGAGGCAGGGCCAAACAGGGGCTGACGGTTCCCTGTTTTTATTTTTCAAAAGGGTTTGGTTTACTTCCGGCCTATGGAGTATTTACCGGTACCTACAAGATCCGTCCGACAGCAGGAGACATGGTTTTCGCCACCACAGGAGAGGAAGTAATTGCCTTAATGCCATAAAAAGCTTAATTTACGGTGAGGACTGGCTTAAAAAAGTTGGGCCGGACTGGTTACTTTCTGTATAGTTAGGGTATTTAATAACAAGGATCCCCGGGTCCTCGGTGTATGAAGGATAGTGAGATACTCGATCGTATAAAACGGGGGGATGAGTCTGCCTTAGACTTTTTGTATAAGAAATATTATCGGATGATGACCAGGATTGTCACTTCCAATAATGGTTCGGAGGATGAGGCAAAAGATGTATTTCAGGAAGCCCTCCTCGCTTTTTGGCAGAAGGCCATAAGTGGAAATTTAGTGCTTACTTCCAAAATCAGCACTTTTTTGTACAGTATTTGCTTGAATCAGTGGAGGAAAGAGCTGGAGAGAAAGAGCAAGCTGAGCAATGAAGAGGTAGACGCTGAAGAATTTCAGGGTCATGATGAGGAGGAGAGGTATAAAGTGGTGATGAATTGTATAGAAGAGTTGGGTGAGACGTGCAGGAAAATACTTACTTACTACTATTTTGATGGTATGTCAATGACAGACATCGCAGAGAAATTAAATTTTGCCAACACAGATACGGCAAAGACGAAAAAATATAAATGCAAGAAAAAACTCGATCATTTGATCAGAGAACGCTATAGCGAAAAAGACTTTTTTTGATAGAAGACCGCATGAATATCAAAAGAACTGACATAATCGACGCCTATCTTAGGAATGAACTGAACTCCGAAGAACTCCAGGCTTTTGAAGGCCAGCTGGCTGCAGATCCTTCCTTACGTGAGGAGCTTGGATTTCAGCAGCAGGTGATCAAAGGTCTTGGTGAATTCAGAAAAGCCGAACTCAAAAGCCGACTTACCGCCATCAATATCGGAACTCCATGGTGGGAGGTGGGTCAATTCCTCAACCCCGGACTTGTAAAACTGACCGGTGCACTTGTCACTGCTACATTTATCGGGACAGGTATTTACTACTTCAGCACGGATGATCAGGATGTGCCGGAAATTCAGCCAACCGTATTTGAGGAAGACATGACCAGCCATTTCATCGGAGCGGTTGATCTGTTTGAAGAAAGCAATAAAAATATACCTGAGCCGGTTGCCGTAGAAGCTTTGGAAGAAGCTCAGCCAACAACAGAAATGACTGACCAACCGGAAGTGTCAACATCGGAGGAAGCACCCGCTGTTGCTGCAGAAAGTTCTTCAGACGCCTCAACGGATGAAACGGGTCCCACTGGGGAGTTTGTCCCCGAAGTGGCCATACCCAATCCTGGGGATGGTAAGGAAGAGGCCCAGTTTAAGTCTGAGAGCGCCAAAATCCCATTGGCCAGCAATTCAGACATCATTAATGCTTCCGAGCAGATCGATATCAAGACGACCCAGCGGAACAATGATGAGATCCGGTACAAGTACTATGATGGCAAACTGCACCTCTATGGTAATTTCAAGGATAATCCATATGAGATCATAGAGATCAACAGCCCGAAGAGTAAGCAGGTCTATCTTTTCCACAACAATCGCTACTTCCGTCTGATGACCACTGACAAGGTGCTGAGCTTGCCTCAGATCACCGATCAGGTACTCATTAATGAATTAGAGATTGTCAGGATCAATAAGGGGGAATGATCTGGCATTAAAAATCACTCACATTACTTAGTTTTGAAGCGGGATGGAACAAAGGACCCGCAAGAAGAGAAAATTAGGTAGTTACCCGTTTGTCAGCGTTACTTTCAGTATCATGCTGGCACTGATGGTTGTAGGTATTTTTGGGCTGCTGCTGGTACATGCCAATAAGCTTACTCTTAAGATTCAGGAGAGCATAGAGATCCAGGTTTTTCTGAACAATCAGCTCACCAGTACGGAGGTCACCAGGATCAACCGGTTGATCAGTTCAAAACCCTATACACTGAACAAGGAGGATCAACCCGGTGTCAGGTTCATTTCCAAGGAAGAAGCATCAAAGCAGTTTATTGAAGAAACCGGTGAGGATTTCACTGAATTTCTGGGTGATAACCCACTGAGAGATCTGTTGGTGGTCAATGTAGCGCCGGACTACCAGGCTTCCGATTCCCTGAAGATGATCACTGCTGAGATCGAGTCCATGAATGGCGTTTATGAAGTGGCATATGTGGAGTCGCTCATCGAAACGATCAATAAGAATGTGGCAAAGATTGGATTGATCATGCTCGGATTTTTTATCCTGCTACTATTTGTTGTGGTGATCCTGATCAATAATACCATCAAGCTGGCGTTGTTTTCACAGAGGTTTTTGATCAGGAGTATGCAGTTGGTGGGTGCTAAAGGCAGTTTTATCCGCGGCCCATTTCTTCGAAGGGCCACCTGGTATGGCTTTGTGGCAGGATCGATCGCCAGTATGTTGTTGATCGCAATATTATATTATGGCTACCAGCGCATTGAAGGGTTGGAGCAGCTTCGGGATACTACGCAGTTAGTACTACTTTTTGTGACCCTGATCGTGATGGGAATGATCGTGGGATATCTCAGCACATACCGGGCCATCAGGAAGTACCTGAGCATGTCGCTGGATGAATTATATTAAAACAATGAACTATGTCTGATAAAAGTAAATTTGCATTCAAAAAAGCCAACTATCTGATCATGATTGGTGGGGTTTTGGTGATTTTGATTGGTTTTGTGATCATGGCCTCTGACAGTGAACCTTACGGCTTCGGATTCCTGGGACTTACGCTTGGCCCAATCGTTGTCATGGTGGGCTTTCTGATCCAGTTTGTTGCCATATTCTATAATGCCGATAAAAAAGATCCTGCGAATAAATGACATGGCTGGAAGCGGTGATCCTGGGAATAGTACAGGGTCTTACTGAATTTTTACCCGTTAGTAGCAGTGGTCATCTTGAAATTGGTTCGGTTTTACTGGGGACCACCTCCTCCGAGAATTTGCTTTTTGCGGTTGTGGTGCATGCAGCTACAGCGCTGAGCACGATCATCGTTTTCAGAAAGGATATTTTTATCATCCTAAAAGGATTGATAGAATTCACATGGAATGATTCCTGGAAATTTGCATTACTTATTGTGGTTTCGATGATACCCGTCGGCATTGTAGGGGTATTTTTTGAAGAAGAGATTTCCGGATTTTTCACAGGTAATCTGATCCTGGTCGGAAGTATGCTGCTGCTAACCTCAGCTTTATTGTTTTTTACCTACTTCAAGCATGATGGGACCAAAAAAGTATCTTATCCGGAAGCTGTCTTGATGGGTGTTGCACAAACCATCGCCATTCTGCCTGGTATTTCCCGGTCCGGGGCTACCATTGCGACTGGTCTGCTGATCGGAGTGGACAAGGTGGCTGCAACCAGGTTCTCCTTTCTGATGGTACTTCCCCCGATTATCGGAGCGAGTTTACTTAACCTGAAGGATTACCTGGAAGACCCTGCAATGCATCAGGGATTACAGGCATCACCCATGATCTCTGGTTTTTTAGCTGCCCTCATTTCAGGCTACTTTGCCTGTACCTGGATGACTAATCTGGTCAAAAAGGGCAAACTCTACTATTTCGCCATCTATTGCCTGATTGTCGGGTTAATTGCAATTGTTTCTCAATTATGACAATGCTGGACGGACAGTTGATCCTTGTTGACAAGGCTCCGGAATGGACCTCATTTGATGTGGTGAATAAGCTTCGTTATGCCCTGAAAGTTAAAAAGATAGGTCATGCAGGCACACTGGACCCCCTGGCGACTGGATTGCTGCTTGTGGGTGTCGGTAAGTACACCAAAATGCTGGGCGAGCTCCAGGGTCTGGATAAGACCTATACCGGAGAATTTGAGATAGGGAAGACAACCCCTTCATTCGACCTGGAGACTGCATTTGATAGCATGCATGGGATAGATGAAGTTACCGAAGTAAATATTTTGGAAACAGCAAAGAAACTGACCGGGGAAATTGAGCAGGTACCTCCTGCATTTTCCGCCATCAAGGTGGGTGGTCAAAGAGCCTATAAAGCCGCCCGGCAGAATGAAGAAATAAAGCTACAACCCCGGAAGGTCTTGATCCATGCCTTTAATATCCTGAACATCAGTCACTCCGTGATCTCATTTCAAATCCATTGCTCTAAAGGCACTTACATCCGTAGTATCGCCCGGGATTTTGGAGAGATGCTGGGTGTGGGCGCTTATTTGAAAAGCCTTCGCAGGATCTCCGTAGGTCCTTATCATGTGGATGACGCATTTCCGGTGGAGTATTGGGTGGAAAAGCATCAGGTCCGATGATCCTGGTCGATGACATAGAGACCTTTAAGTGCTCGGATCACAGCATCGTGACTTCCGGCACATTTGATGGCGTGCATGTGGGCCATCAAAAGATCCTCAGGCAACTGGTGGAAACAGCGAGGCAGAATAACGGACAAAGCATTGTCATTACCCTTTGGCCTCACCCAAGGTTTGTATTGAAGAAGGATCCCGGATCACTCCGGCTATTGTCCACCTTTGAAGAAAAAGCATCACTGATAGAAAAACTGGGCGTAGATATCTTATTGAAAATTCCTTTCACTCATGAATTTTCGGAGATCTCATCAGAAACTTTTATCCGTGACATACTGATACAAAAATTAAAAACGAACGTTCTAATCATCGGGTATGACCACAGGTTTGGAAAGAACAGGGAAGGGAGTTTTGAATACCTGAAGGAACATTCGGATCAATTCGGATTTGAAGTGATGGAAATACCCAGGGAAGACGTAGATCACATGGGAGTAAGTTCGACGAGGATCCGTGACGCTTTAGCGAAAGGTGAGGTGCATGAGGCTGCCGATCTGCTGGGCCGGAATTATGCATTGAGTGGTTTCGTAAAAGACGGTGACCGGATCGGCAGGAGTATTGGTTTTCCTACCGCGAACATTGATGTGCCCGAAACCTATAAGCTGATCCCCGGTGATGGTGCCTATGCAGTCTATGTACACCTGGAAGGAAAAAAATACGATGGTATGCTAAACATCGGCTGGAGGCCCACCGTTTCAGGTCAGGAGCGTAGAATTGAAGTCAATATATTTAATTTTGACCAGGACATTTACAACAGGAGACTGACTGTAGAATTTGTCAGACTTCTGCGTAAAGAAAAAAAGTTCCGGGGTATTGAAGAGTTAAAAAATCAACTGAATCAGGATAAACAGGAAGCGCTCCAGGTATTAAGCAACTAAATATGAACAAGTCCTTTATTGGCCTCTTAATTATTTTGATCCTTGCAGGATGCAAAGGATCTTCCGGACGGGTTTCATCCATGTTTTTTTCGGTCTCTGATGACCAGAAGCTTGGGTTAGAAGTACAAAAACAAATAGAATCCAATCCGAAGGAATATCCGATACTTCCTGAGGCGAAATATCCTCAGAGCTATCAATACATCCGTGACATGACTGCTGAGATCGTGAACAGTGGGAATGTAGCCTATAAAGATGATTTTGCCTGGGTGGTAAAGATCATCCAGGACGATAAGACGCTCAATGCTTTTTGCACTCCGGGTGGTTATATATATGTCTACACCGGACTGATCAAGTATTTGAATACTGCCGATGACCTGGCCGGAGTCATGGGGCATGAGATTGCCCATGCGGACCGGCGACATTCGATCAAGCAGCTGGAAAAACAATATGGTATTTCATTGCTTTTGACGATCGCTCTGGGTGGGAGTGCATCCCAGACAGCCGAAATTGCCGCTCAACTGGCAGGAAAAGGTGCTATACTGGCTTTCAGCAGAGGAGCAGAGTCGGAAGCAGATGAGTATTCGGTACGGTATCTCTCGGGCACAGACTATGCCTGCAACGGGGCAGCCACCTTTTTTGAAAAGTTGCTCCAGGAGGGCAAAGCCGGAGGCACCCCTGCTTTTATGAGCACCCACCCGAGCCCTGATAATCGTGTGGAAGAGATCAATAAAATGGCAAAAAGTATAAATTGCTCCATGAAACCGATTCAGGAAAGCGGGATGACTTATGCCCGGTTTCAGGCAAGTTTGCCTTAATTTGAAAGAACGGAACAATTGTTGATAGAGGAAGACCGGAAATAATCAATTGAACATGCAAAAGATCAGAATTTATTTATTAGCTTTTTCGATAGTAAGTGTTGGGGTTTTAACCAATTGCGGAGACGGAGATGGGGTCAAATCCCTGTTTTTCTCCATTGAAGATGATAAGGAACTTGGCTTACAGGTCAGCCAGGAAATAGAATCAGACCCGGCCACCTACCCTATTCTCTCGGAAACAGAATATCCGGAGGCGTATGCCTACCTAAATGCCATGAAAAATGCCATCCTGTCAAGCTCTGAAGTGGCTTACAGAGATGAATTTGTGTGGGAGCTAAAGATCATCGATGCCGATATTCTGAATGCTTTTGCCACTCCGGGTGGTTACATGTATGTATACACCGGACTGATCAATTACCTCGACAACCCAGACGATCTGGCCGGAGTCATTGGTCATGAGATAGCCCATGCTGATCGGAGACACTCTATCAAGCAGCTGGAAAAAGTCTACGGTGTACAGCTTCTATTGTCAATTGCATTGGGGAATAATCCTTCCCAGCTCGAACAGATCGCTGCTCAGATCGCGACGGCTGGTTCTTCTCTTGCTTTCAGCAGGGACAATGAGAGTGAAGCGGATGAATTTTCGGTAAAATACCTGGCGGATACGAATTATGCGTGCAATGGAGCTGCCTCCTTCTTTTCAAAACTCATTGAGAATGGGCAGGACAGCGGTGTTCCCGAATTCCTGAGTACACACCCCAATCCGGATAACCGGGTGGCGGACATCAATTCGGTTGCAACTACACAGGGCTGCGACACCACGCCTATTGCGGAAACAGGGATGACCTATAATGAATTTAAAGCAAGCTTACCATAACTTATGAAGAGCTCGGAGATAAAACTACGCGTTGAGCTGGATGATGAGAACATTCCGGAAAAGATACTCTGGGATGCAGATGATAAAGATCAACCCGGATATTCCGAAAGTAAATCGGTGTCACTCTCGATTTGGGATCACCAAAATAAAAATACGCTGCGTATAGACCTTTGGTCCAAAGATATGCCTGTGGAAGATATGAAAAGGTTTTACATAGACTGTCTTGGAGGGCTTAGCCAGAGTTTACTGAATGCCACCGGAGATGAATTCATGTCTGGTGAGATTAACAACCTGTGCGATCGCCTGGTCGAACACGTAAAAAATGAGGCTGACTAGCCTGAATATTTTTGTATAAAAGTGTCTGAGGCTTTTCAGGCGGAAATCTGGTTTTTTTTACGTAATATTATTTCGTATCAGATCAAAACCCATACGATGATGAAACGCCCGATTGCAGGATCGCTATTATTGCCAATCCTATTCCTTTGCCTTTCAAGTGCTTTTGCTCAAACAACTATTTCAGGTACCGTAACCGACGCTTCAAATAACGAACCCCTCATTGGGGTAAATATTCTGGTGCAGGGAACAGTACTTGGGACCACTACGGATATCAATGGTAATTTCAGCTTAAATGTTAGCTCCGAGCCGCCTTTTACGCTGGTGATCTCCAGCGTCGGTTTTGAAAGACAGGAGATTGAGATCACCGAAAGCCGGCAGGGTTTGAATATTCAGCTGGCCGAATCGCTGTTGCTTGGTCAGGAAGTCGTTGTATCCGCTTCAAGAGTGGAAGAAAGTATTCTGAAATCTCCTGTCAGCATTGAGAAAATGGACATCCTTGCTGTACAGAATACCTCTGCAGATAATTATTATAAAGCGATTGCTAACCTGAAAGGCGTGGATGTGGCCACAAGTAGTATTAACTTTCAGATACTTAATGCGAGAGGTTTTGCAAGCACTGGCAACACCCGGTTTGTTCAGCTGATCGATGGGATGGATACGCAGGCGCCTGCGCTCAATTTTCCGATCGGCAACCTCAATGGTCCTTCGGAGCTGGATGTGGAAAGCGTCGAACTACTCCCCGGAGCTTCTTCGGCACTATACGGACCCAACGCTTTCAATGGAGTATTATTGATCAACAGTAAGAGCCCTTTTGAATACCAGGGATTAAGTGCCTTTGCCAAAGTAGGGGTGAATCATGTGGGGGAGGAATCGGGCCATCCAACTTCACCAATGTATGAAGGCTCGATTAGGTATGCCAAAGCCTTCAAAAACAAATTTGCTTTCAAGGTGAATGCCTCCTATGCCCGGGCGGAAGACTGGCACGGACAGTCGGATTTTGACAGGAACGCCTTTCTTCAGCCTGAAGGATTTAATTTCAATCCTGCCGCTGACCGGCTGCATACCATGGGTGATGAGGCTTTCTCCAATATTGGATTTCTGTCATTTGCGGCCATTACAGCTTTCAATGTGCAGGGAACGCCTGCAGACAATCCCACTTTCCAGGGACTCAGGGCCTTGTTTGCTGATGTAAGGGATTATCTTGAAGCAGGGGATGTCCCGGGACATACTGTGGCCAGGACACCTTTCGAAGAAGCAACACTGATCGACTACGGTGCTGAAAATCTTAAAATTAATACCGGACTTTACTACCGGATCAACGATAATCTGGAATTGAGCTATATGTATAATGCAGGATTTGGGACGAGTATTTATACAGGCGCCCAGAGGTACGCCCTATCGAATTTTGGTATACAGCAACATAGGTTACAACTCAGAGGTAGCAATTTTTTTGTTCGAGGATATACTACCCTCGAAAACTCAGGTGATTCATATATTACCGAATTTCTGGGAACGCTGATGGGCGAAGGATATGCAACTAATAGTTCCTGGTTCGCAACATACACCTCCCGATACCTGAGGCATTTGTTGAATATCGGATTAAATCCCGGAGAGATCCAGAACCTTGCAAATGACCAAAGGGTTTCTATCCAGCAGGATGCCCACATGTTCGCAAGGTCCATCGCCGATGCCGCCAGGTATGCGGAAGGCGGGACGCTTTTCAATGCACAAAGAGACCGGATCTTTGAGGATAAAGAATCGATTCCCAATGGACCTTTCTTTGATGATGCCTCCAAAATGTATCATGGTGAATTCCAGTATGACCTTTCCGAAACGCTGAATAACACAGTCGATGTTCAGGTGGGCGGAAGTTACAGAGTATTCGATCTCAGATCGGGAGGCACGATCTTCCCGGATGAGGATGGTGGCATCCAGATCAACGAGGTAGGGGCCTATGCACAGGCGGGAAAAGAGTTGGTGCCTGAGGTGTTGCGATTGTCAGGTTCATTAAGATTTGATAAAAATCAGAATTTCAACGGGCAGCTCAACCCCCGGATCAGTACTGTCTACACGTTTGCACAGAACCATAACCTTAGGGCCTCTTTCCAGACCGGATTCAGGAATCCGACCACCCAGGGTCAGTATATTGACTTAAATATCATTAGTGCCAGATTATTGGGTGGCTTGGAGGAGAATTATGAATCTTATCAATTAACCACCAATGCTTATACCGGTGGTTCTGTTCAGGCATTCAGATCTGCCTACTTTGATGATCCTTCTGCCGGTTTTGGTAGCTATGCCGGGTTACTTGTACCTGTAACCAGTTTTGATCCTGTAAAGCCGGAAAAAGTGAGGTCATTTGAGGTAGGTTATAAAAGTCTGATTGATAATAAGCTGCTTATAGACGCTGTTTACTTTTTTAACTCCTATACTGATTTTATCACACAGATCAGGATCCACAAGGCCTCCGATAATATTGGTACCAACCCGTCAGCGATCACCTCATTGCTTAGTAGCAATGCGGATAATACCTTCCAGATCTACACCAACCTGGATGACCAGGTCACTTCTCAGGGAGCGGCAATTGGTTTGACATACAGTCTGCCGAGGGGATACAACATTGGCGGTAACTATAGCTGGAACAAGCTGATTGGAGGGTTTACCGAGAACAACCTGGCTGAGTTTAATACCCCTGAGCACAAATTCAATCTGAATTTTGGCAATAGGAAAGTCATTGATAATCTGGGATTTAATATTACCTACCGCTGGCAGGAAGCTTTCAGGTGGGAATCATCCTTTGCCATCGGGCCAGTACCTGCCTACAGTACGCTGGATGCACAGGTTTCCTATAAATTATCTGACCTGAAGTCGATCATTAAACTGGGCGGATCCAACTTATTTAACCGGTACTACGTACAAAGTTTAGGAGGTCCCTCTATAGGGGCCATCTATTATGTTTCGATCACCTTTGACGAATTGATGAATTGATTCTGTTGAAGCATTAGATGAAGCCTGGTCAGTCTGATCAGGCTTTTTTCATATATTTAGCCTGAATTAGTATGCAAGAGAAAGATTTCAAGCGGTTTCCCCAACTCAGGCGTAAGCTTTATATCATCGTTTTCGAAACAGATACGCGTGCCGGAAAGCTATTCGATGTGGTGCTACTTTGGGCCATCTTGGGAAGCATTCTGGTGGTGACACTGGAAAGTGTAAAAGAACTGGATGAGAGATACGAAGTGCTTTTTGAGGTCATTGAATGGATCTTTACCATTCTTTTTTCCGTTGAGTACCTCCTGAGGATCTTTATCCTGAAAAAACCGCTGAAATATGTATTCAGCTTTTTGGGAATCATTGATTTTCTGGCGCTTGCACCCACCTACCTGTCCCTTTTTGTCACCGGAGGCGCTTATCTTGTCGTTATCAGAGCCATCAGATTGCTCAGGATCTTCAGGATATTGAAGCTTTCCAGATACCTGAAAGAAGCACAAATGCTGGGAAATGCATTGATCGCCAGCAAGTATAAGCTTTTGGTATTTATTGGAACAGTGATGAGCGTCGTGCTGATCATGGGCACACTGATGTATGTTATCGAAGGAGCGGATAATGGGTTTACCAGCATTCCCAGGAGCATTTACTGGTGTATTGTTACCATTACTACAGTCGGATATGGAGACATAGCTCCGCAAACCATCATCGGGCAGACCCTGGCTTCTATTCTGATGCTGATGGGATATGCGATCATTGCTGTCCCGACAGGCATTGTAACCGGTGAGCTGGTGAGAGAAAATACCCGAAAAGCTTTTGCAAAAATGCGGAACTGCAAAAATTGTGGCACTCCCATTGAAGATCCAGAAGATAATTATTGCAGGAACTGTGGCAGTAAGCTCAAATAGAAAAGACCAGCGTCAACTGGTCTTTTCTGATGATCAAATCTTATATTTATTATTGGGGTACAGGAGGGGACATGACACCTGCAATGATATGTATAATACCATTCTGCTTGGTCAACAAATCAGGTAAAGCTGTATTAGGTACTGCAACTTCAGCTTCAAACTCCTGATCCCCATTACTATCGATGAAGATACCAATGCCATTTTGTGCTCCGGCTGAATTAAAAAGGAAATACAAGGGCACCTCAAGTGCACTGGAGTAAGAAGAAATTCCAGGGTCCATGGCAGCAGTGCTGGTTAGTTCAGCAGCTGTGACCTCATCCAACACCACGTGATTCGCCAGAATTCCATACCAGGTCTCGCCGGTAAAGCTGCTTAATCCGGGAACCTGTTCCAGAGTCTCATTGGTAGGTGCAAAAACAGTGTGGGTAGTACTACCTGTCAAAATGCCTATAAGCGATGGTTTCTGATTGGTAGCTGCATAGACCTCGGCTTTTTCAATACCGTCTGCAAGCATTGAGAAACTCGCTCCGAGGGCCAGTGTACCAAAAGTAGTGGGTAGTAATGTAGCAAAGCCATCCATCGATAATGGGAACAATACGCTACCTGTTGTATGAATTACACCATTGGTGGCTTCAATATCCGCACTAACTATCTGAATATTTTTGTTGGTGGAAGAACCTGTAAACAGCGTCCCATCCTGGTTTACTGTAATCACTTCATCCACTCCATCCTGAGGAACCGCCAGGGTCATGATCTCTGTCCCTGCTGTTAGATCACCCGAATTGTACCTTGTTGCAGAAACATGGTAGGCCAGCACATTTGCGATAATTTCAGGATTTACCGATCTGATATCTGGAGGAAAACCCGTGGTTTGTGTTATTAAAGATATGAAGGCCGTATTTGTGGGGGCAAATAATGTGTATTCACCCGTTGTGGACTCCAGGATCTCCGCCACTTCGGGAAATAAACCCAGGTACTTTGCCAGGGAATCCAGTCCTTCGGTACTTTCTACAATCTCCAGAATATTCTGGGTCGGGCCTTCATCCTCGTCCTTATTACATCCTGCCAATGCCATCGCTCCGACAGCAAAAACAGCCAGCACGAGCAACTTAATCTGCTCTCTATAAATTGCTAATTTTTTCATTTGAGTTAACTCTTTGAATCTACATTAAAAATAACCAAAAAAAATCATGGAATGTTACAAGTTTGTTTCTTACATGAAATAAATATTTCCATCAATCCAAAGACCCTTACCATCAAAAAATTGTTGGAACGGCACATTCAGCCAGATGATTTAGATCATCCGGTTCTTTGATGGTCCTCATCAGAAAGTAGTGGTGTATTTATCACCTTAGTTATACCAAACCAAATAATTAAGGCCATGAAAACGCAATTAATCAAATCCCCTCCTGCGGATCACAAACAGGACAACCTTGATCACGCACTTAGAGCAAATGAATTGTTGACTCCTCCGGTTAGCAAGAAACTGTATCAGGATATGATCGATATTAAGCGGATGAGGGCTGAAACCCAGCAGGCGCAGCAACGCTTGTTTCTGACCATTGGGCTGAGCCTGAGTCTGCTGCTATGTATTGTGGCGATGAACTGGAGATCTTACGATGAAGGTGAGATCGTGAATCTGGGTCAGCTCGATGCTGATTTCGATGAAGTAATGGAAGTGCCTCCCAGTGATCAGCCACCACCACCTCCTCCAAAAATTGAACAACCGATCATCGTCGAGGTAGATGATAAAGAGGTGGTGCAGGAAATCGAGCTTGACTTTGACGTTGAAATTCTGGAAGAGACTGCTGTGGAAGAAGTGATTTTTGAAGCTCCGGCGATGGAGGAAGAAAAAGCAGATAAGATCTTTCAGATCGTGGAGGACCAGCCCGTTCCGAATGGAGGCCTGCAGGCATTCTACGAGTATGTTTCAGATAACCTGCACTATCCACAACAAGCCATAAGAATGAACGTAAGCGGGAATGTGTTTGTCCAATTCGTTGTTGAGAAAGACGGTCGGATTACAGATGTGAAAGCCATTAAGGGAATTGGTTCAGGTTGCGATGAAGAAGCAGTCAAAGTACTTGAAGCATCCCCTGCGTGGAATCCTGGAAAACAAAGAGGAGTACCGGTCAGAGTAATGATGGTCCTCCCCATAAGATTTGTCCTGAAAAAACAGTAATTGGCTTTTCCAGGGTTTGGTGGATCCCGTCGCTCTTGACGGGATCTTTTTTTTGATCCAATGCTCCGAATAAAACGTACTCAGATATGCTCTCGGGCGATTTTGCCATGCAGTTCATTGATCTTCATCAAAGCCGCCGAACTATACCACGGGTGCAACTCCATAGTGAGGCTTTCGGCCTGGATGGCCGGATCTGTAGCCGTCAGCTGCCTGGCTTCCTCCAGAGATTCCACTGCAAAAATATAGATGCCTCTGACCTCTCCATCATCCAGAAACGGACCGGCAACGACCGGTTTGCCCTCTTCAGCCAATCGGCTGATATTATCTAGATGTGCCCGTTGTAGTCTCTCAACTTCCACTGAATCCTGACTCCTGTTCGGGCCAGCCTTCAGAAAAGCCAATACATACCTTCTCATACCGAAGCCGTCAGCTCCTGTCTCGGCTGCAAGCAAAGAATCAAAACTGACGATCTCAGATTGAGGATTTTCCTCTCCGTACTTATTTGTGCAACTCCAGTTCAGGATCAATCCAAAAAAGAGACTGAGTAATTTTTGGGTTTGCTTTCATGTATCTTATTATTGCTACTAACCTAAAGCTAATTTATCCGGAATAAGAATCAGACACCATGCTAAGCATTTATCATAATCCGCGATGCAAAAAAAGTCGTGAAGCTCTGCAGTTGATCAAAGATCAGGGCAAAGAAGCAGAGATCATTGAGTACCTGAAAAATCCCCCATCCAAATCAGAACTTTCGGAGATCATCAGTCTGCTGGGAATAAGTGCCGAAGATCTTCTCAGAAAGAATGAAACCCTTTTCAAAGAGAATTTTAAAGGTAAAAAACTGGATGATGATGGCTGGATAGAAATTATGATCAAAAATCCGAAGCTTATTGAAAGACCGATCGTGATCACATCAAAAGGCGCCCGGATCGGGAGGCCCCCGGAAAAGATTCTGGAAATTCTTTAATGACTAAAATAACCCGATCGATATTTGGTAAAGGACTTTTCTTTCAACCATTGCATCGATAAAAAGCTAAAAATCAGACCGGAAGCAGCCGCTTCTATGAAAATAACAATGGCGATCCCATATTCATTGATGTAAATCCCATGGGGTTCGTTGGCTTTGATCATTTCCATAAACGCAGGACTGGACAGAACAAAAAGCAAAACAAATACTGCAAAGGATATGGCGGTAGAGAGGGAGGTAAGCAATCCGAGGCTCATACCTTTGAGATAACTAAAATTTTTCGAGTTTTTCTTAAACGCCCGGATGGTTAGAAAGACTCCCGTGAACATAATGATGGCATTAAGTGCCCTCAATTCATATTGATGAATGAGCCCGACAGCTTTCATCAAAAAGAAAAATGCGATCAAAACGGTCGTAATGGCTAATCCGCTTACCAGTCCTTGCTTCTCAATGTTTAATGAATCCATATCTTTTTTTGTTTTGAATACCATCTAACCTTATTCTATTAATCGATTCGCATGGCTTATTGTTTCATTTACTTTTGTTGTGATGGAATGAATCCTGTATACTTTAGGGACACATCGCATCAGGCTCTACCTGGGGGAGGGAACTCCTGAAAAAAATGATATGATAATGAAAGCGCTGGTATGTACGCAATTTGGTAATATTTCAGACTTGAAATATCAGGATATGGATTTACCCGGATTGGAAGATGATGAGGTCCTCATCAAAAACAGATATTGCGGGGTGAATTTTCCTGATATCCTTATTACTGAAGGGAAATACCAGTTTCGTCCGGACCTGCCTTTTGTACCCGGTGGTGAAGTATCCGGAGAAATACTGGAAACAGGAGAAAATGTAAATGGCATGAAGCAAGGAGATCTGGTCATAGCAGCTATGGGGTGGGGAGGTTTTGCGGAATATGCCATTGCCAAAGCTTCGAGTGCCTTTAGGATATGCACGGAAGAACAGCTTAAGAGTGGCAGTGCGCTTTTGGAGACTTATGGCACGGCTATTCATGCCCTCGTGGATCGTGGAGCATTGAAAGCAGGCGAGGTACTGGTTGTTTTGGGTGCAGCCGGCGGAACCGGTACAGCTGCTGTACAAATAGGTAAGGCGCTGGGAGCCCATGTCATCGCTACTGCGGGATCGGATGAAAAGCTGGCCTTCGCCAAAGAATCCGGTGCTGATTACCTGATCAATTACCGGGAAGAGGACCTCAAAATGAAGCTGAAAGAAATTGGGGGTGCTGACGTGATCTTTGATCCGGTGGGGGGAGAAGCCTCGGAACAATCTTTCAGGTCTCTGAAGCCCTCAGGAAGGCACCTGGTGGTGGGTTTTGCTTCCGGTTCGATACCGAACCTGCCCTGGAACCTGCCTCTGTTAAAATCTGCCTCCATTGTTGGCGTGTTCTGGGGGCATTTCTGGAGACACAGTCCTGCAAAAAACCGGGTGAACATTAACCGATTGTTGAAATGGCTGGATGAAGGAAAGATAGCGCCAAAGGTGACCAGGGAATTTGATTTGGAAGATGGAGTAGAGGCTTTAAAACTTATCAGGGAAAGACAAATCCTTGGAAAGGTGGTCCTGAAGGTCTAAAATCTCTGATTCATCCTTACACCTACGTAATAATGCCCGGTCGATTCAATGGTCTCCGGAGATCTGATGTACCCTGTCATCCCGAGATCAAAAGAAGGCCAGCTCATCATGATTCCATATCGATGCTGAATGACATTTTTTTTAGAAGAGCTGACGAATAAAGATGCATCACCTATAAAATTACCATCGATGGAAGCATTGTAGAAGACCCTTTCGTATCCGGGCGCATAAAAGACATAGATCTCATTCATTTCAGGGATCTTCAGCAGCTTTTTTCCGGAGCCCAGCTGTCCTGAAAAATAGGAAGACCGGTCAATGGAAAAAAATCTTCCGAAACGAAAAGTCACTTCCTGCCGTACCAGGTTATTGGTCGTGCCAGCAGTAAGATTTGTTTCACTCAGGATCTCAATTCTTCTGAACTGTAGCAGCGAGTGGCCATACTTCAGGTGGATCAGTGCAATAGGAGTATCATTGATTTGGTATCCCCACCCTTTCGGAACGCCCATATTCAGGATTTTGTGCCAGTACCGATGCATGTTTCCCACCCCGTTTGATGGACCCATCCATCCCAGTTCAATAGCTATTTTCAGATATTGATGAGCATGAAGGTATGCCTCCCTGGATAAGGTAGCGGATAGCTGTCCGGCGTAAGGACGATCAAACAGATCTTCATTTCTCCACATAATATCCTTTGGCGTGTAAATGCGGTGATTTAGCTGAATGCTTTGAATGATTTTCCTTTGTGCGGTTGTGTCTTTCACGAATCGGAAAGCTGGAAAAATGCCACTGCTGTAATACTGATCTTTGTATAAGTTCAGGGTAAAGGCATCATTTTCCACCAGGAGGGTGGCTTCATTTTTCAAATACTTGATGGCCTGGCCACACAAATGATAGTTGCAAACGAGCGAGATAAAGACGGCGATCAAGTAGCTTCGCATTACCCTTCAAATATAGAAATTTGACCTATGGATGTTAATTTTCTCAATAAAAAATTGGCAGTCAGACGGAGTGCCGGTAATCTCAGGCAATTACCGGGCCATTCTGATCTGATCGATTTTGTTTCCAATGATTATCTTGGGCTTTCGCGTAGTCGGGAGCTGGCTGCTATCGTAAGGTCCAGAGAAGCGGAGGCTGCTCCCGGCATTGGTGGTACCGGCAGCAGGCTTTTGTCAGGAAACCATATGTTCTATGAAAAGCTTGAAGATCTATTGAAATCGGTATTCCATGCCGAGGCTGTCCTGGTATTCAATTCCGGATATCATGCCAATCAGGCTGTGATAGCGTCTGTCGCTGAGAAAGGAGACACAATTATTTATGATCAGTTATCTCACGTTTGCCTCAAAGAGGGCGCCTGGTTGAGCAAGGCTGATACCACTGCATTCAGACATAATGATTTGGAAGACCTTGAAGCCAAATTGAGATTGGGTAGCGGGCGCATGTTTGTGGTGACAGAAACGCTCTTTTCTATGGATGGGGATTTTGCGCCCATGAAGGAGATCATTGACCTTTGTGAGAACTATGAGGCTTATCTGATCGTAGATGAGGCGCACAGTACCGGGACCTATGGTAAGGATGGCTCAGGGCTGCTCTCGCAACTGGATCTTGAAGAGGGGGTTTTTGCCAGGATTTACACTTTCGGGAAAGCCATGGGGGTACATGGGGCCTGCGTGGCGGGTTCGAAAACCCTGATCGATTACCTGATCAATTTTGCAAGACCCTTTATTTACACCACTTCTCTGCCACCGGTCAGCGTGATTGCCATTGAGGAAAGTTTCAGGTATCTGGCTTCCCATCTTTCCCTTCAAAAGGAATTGAAGGATCGGATCAGTCAGTTTAAAAGCGGATTCCCGGAAACTCTAAGTGATACAGCTATCCAGCCTGTCATCATCGGATCAAATGAAAGAGCCAGGGAAATCTCAGGAAAATTACAGGAAGAAGGCCTTGATGTGCGGCCCATTCTATCGCCAACCGTGCAAAAAGGAAAAGAACGACTTCGCATTAGTTTGCACACATTCAATACACCGGATCAAATTCATCAATTAACTTCGATCCTTCAAAGCGAATTCTGATTATGCCCAAATTCTTTGTGACAGCCATCGACACTGACAGTGGCAAAACGGTAGTGAGTGCCATACTCACACAAATGCTGGGGGCCGACTACTGGAAGCCTGTCCAGGCAGGATTTCCCAGGGATACCGAAACTGTGGAAAAACTGGTTTCAGCTCCGGATTGTCATTATCATCCCGAAGCTTTTTTATTGAATACCCCGGCATCACCACATGCTGCCGCAAAAATTGATGGAATCACGATTGATTTAGACGATTTTAAATTGCCGGAGCATAACAGAGATCTCGTGATCGAAGGAGCTGGCGGCTGCCTCGTGCCGATTAATGATAATGATGTGGTGGCCGACCTCATTCCATGGTTTGATGCACAAGTGATCCTGGTTTCCAATCTATATTTGGGATCCATCAATCATACGCTTTTGACAGCTGAATATCTTTTCAATAAAGGCTATCCTGTAAAAGGCGTAATTTTCAATGGGGAAGAAAACAGGGAAAGCCAGCGGATCATCCTGCAGAAGACCGGTCTGAGGCTTTTATTGCATATCAAAAAGGAAAATAAGGTAGACAGGGAAATGATCACTCATTATGCAAACCTGCTTTCAAAAAACTGGTGATGAACTGGCAGAAACTCGATCAAAAAAATATTTGGCATCCATTCAGCCCTTTGTCCGGACAGCCGGTCATTCAGGTGAAAAAGGGCCGTGGCGTATATCTTCAAACAGTTGACAACCGGTGGATCATGGATTGCATTTCATCCTGGTGGGTCAACACACATGGACATGCAAACAAGCAAATATCACGGGCAATTGGCAAACAGGCCCGGAAGCTTGAGCAGGTGATCTTTGCCGGTTTTACACATGAACCAGCAGTCAAACTCTCGCAGTTGCTGCTAAGGTTGTTACCTGCCAATCAGTCAAAAATATTTTTCAGCGATGATGGTTCTACCTCGGTGGAGGTTGCCCTGAAGCTGGCCATCCAGTACTGGAAGAACAAGGGTGTTCGCAGGAAGAAGATCATCGCCATTGAAGGTGCCTATCACGGGGATACGTTTGGATCCATGTCGGTCGGCGAGCGAGGGATTTTCAGTCTGCCGTTCTTCGATTTTCTGTTCGAAGTGGAATTCATTCCTTTTCCTGAAGGTGACGGGTCGAACAGCATCAAGCGGATGAAAGAACTGGTATCTGACGATACCGCTCTCTTTATTTTCGAACCGCTTGTTCAGGGAGCATCAGGAATGCGAATGTATACATCCACAGTGCTGGACAAGTTGATCGAGATCGCCCGGGCACATCAGGTCATCTGCATTGCTGATGAGGTGATGACGGGCTTTGGCCGGACGGGAAAGAACTTCGCTTCGGATCATTTAACTCAAACACCGGATATTTTCTGCTTATCCAAAGGCATTACCGGTGGATTCTTACCGATGGGAGTGACCGCAGTCTCAACCGAAATTGTGAGTGGGTTTGACTCCAAAGATCCTTCGAAGACATTTTTTCATGGACATTCCTATACTGCAAATCCTCTGGCATGTGCCGCTGCTGTTGAAAGCCTGAAAATACTGGTCAGACAGTCTTGCAAGGATCAGATAAGGATGATCGAAGGAAGCCATCAGGAATTTGTTGCCGGGCTGGGCACCTTTGAAAAAGTCAATGAAGTCAGGTCTTTCGGAACGATACTCCGGGTGGAATTAAAGGTAGAGGACCCGGGTTATGTCAGCGAGATGAAAGAAAAGATCTACGACTTTTTTATTTCAAGAAATTTACTCTTGAGACCACTTGGCAATGTTATTTACGTCTTACCTCCTTATGTGATAAAAAAAGAGGAGCTTAAGAAAGTTTATGCCGTCATCAAAGAATTCCTACATGCTGCTCACAACTAAATAGATAAGTCTGTAACGGTCTACTTAGCAGTCACTTAATAATTGCTTATTACCCGGAACACAACCTGATGGTACAGGAAGGCTGGTTGTTTTTTAGTTGCTTAACTTTGCGGTAGTAATCACAACTACTATTCTTATAACACCTATATCATGAGCATTGAAGCCCCCAGTAAGAGCATTGAGATCCCAAATATTTGGGACAAGGAAAAAGAAAAGTCTTTCAAAGGAGATCAGGTCGATCTGTTGATCTATCGGTCCAATCTATTGGGTTCTGACCTGCGGGTTACCAACTATGGAGGAGGTAATACTTCGTGCAAGACCATCGAGAAAGATCCGCTGACCGGTGAAGATACTGAGGTGATGTGGGTCAAGGGATCCGGAGGAGATATTGGGACATTAAAAAGAGATGGTTTGGCAGGCCTCTACATGGATCGGCTGCAGGACCTTAAGAAGATATACAGAGGGCTGGAGCACGAAGATGAGATGGTGGCTCTTTTCAATCATTGTATTTATGATTTGGATTCACGCGCACCTTCCATCGATACTCCACTGCACGCCTTTTTACCCTTTAAACATGTAGATCACGTTCACGCAGATTCACTGATCGCCATTGCCGCCGCAAAAGACGGGGAGAAGATCACGCAGGAACTGTTTAATGGGGAGCTTTCATGGGTTCCCTGGCAGCGGCCGGGTTTTGATCTGGCGTTGAAGCTTGAACAGTCGCTGGCGGATAACCCGGGCATTCGGGGGATCGTTTTAGGCGGACACGGATTATTCACCTGGGGCGACACCGCAGAGGAATGTTATGAAAATACATTAGATGTCATCAACAAGGCGGCGGTTTACCTGGATAAAAACTATGGTAAATCCCGGCCTGTCTTTGGAGGTAAGGTAAAAGAAAGCCTTGCTCCGGATAGCAGACTAAACCAGGCAGCTGATCTGGCGCCGATCCTTCGCGGACTGGCAAGCAGTCATTCAAGGATGGTGGGCCACTTCACCGATGATGATCGCGTGCTGGAGTTCATCAACAGTAAGGACCTTGATAAACTGGCTCCTTTGGGTACAAGCTGTCCGGACCATTTCCTTCGGACAAAGATCAAGCCCCTTGTTCTTGACCTTGCGCCTGATGCTGATCTCAATGATGCCCAGCAGATCAAAAAACAGCTGCAAAAGGCGTTTGAAGACTACCGAAAGGACTACAAGGAATACTACGAAAAACATAAGCGATCCAATAGTCCGGCCATGCGGGATCCTAATCCGGTGGTGATTCTCTGGCCAGGGGTAGGGATGTTCACTTATGCCAAGAACAAGCAGACCGCCAGGGTAGCTGCAGAGTTTTATATCAATGCCATCAATGTAATGAAAGGGGCTGAAGCCATATCCAGCTATGTTTCCCTGCCTTTACAGGAAGCCTTTGATATAGAGTACTGGCTGCTGGAAGAGGCCAAGCTGCAACGCATGCCGAAGGAAAAACCCTTATCAAGAAAAGTGGCTTTAGTGACCGGTTCAGGGGGAGGTATCGGTAAAGCAATTGCGGAAAAATTCATTCAGGAGGGAGCAGCAGTCATTTTTAGTGATATCAGACAGGACCTGCTGGATGAGATCAAGAAGGAATACTCTGCCGATCAGGCGATTGTAACGACTTTGAATGTGACGGATGGCGGTTCAATTGCCGAAGCGATCAAAAAATCAAACCTTGCTTTCGGAGGGGTGGATATCGTGGTAAACTCTGCCGGCCTGGCTCTGTCAAAGCCATTGCTTGAGCATACCGAAGAGGATTGGGATAAGCTGAACGACATCATGGTCAAAGGCCAGTTCCTCATGTGCAGGGAAACGGCTAAAATCATGAAAACCCAGGGGCTTGGAGGAGATATCGTAAATATTGCGAGTAAGAATGCGCTGGTCTCCGGCCCGAACAATGTGGCCTATGGTACGGCCAAATCCGCTCAGGCACACATGAGCAGACTCCTGGCAGCCGAGCTGGGCCCTGATAAAATACGTGTCAACGTGGTCAATCCTGATGCCGTGATCCGCAACAGCAACATCTGGCAGACCGGTTGGGCTGAGGGTAGAGCGAAGGCGTATGGTATTTCTGTGGACGAATTGCCGGCATTCTATGCCAAGCGAACCTTGTTGAATGAAGAATTGCTGGTAGAAGACATTGCCAATGGCGTATTTGTATTTGTGAGCGGCATGCTGTCGAAATCTACCGGTAATATCCTCAATGTCGATGGCGGCGTTGCTGCAGCCTTTGTTAGGTAAGGTCAGACGGTAGTCGGACTGATTGAGAGTCGGACCGGATGTTGCGGAGCATAGTCGGCCGATCGCTACAGCGATCAGGCTACCTTCATCATTTCCTCTTTGAGCTTCTGGATGGCGCGGGTGGCGGTATTCTTCACCGACTGATAGCTGATGGATAGTATCTCCGCGATTTCCTTGTTGGCTACATTGGAGAAGTATTTCAGGTATAGGATCTCTTTTTCTCTGGGTGTCAGGTGATTCATCGCCTGGTAGAGGTGCTCCTTTTGCTGCCGGGCATATTCCTGGTAAATGATCTGATCTTCTACAGAATCTTCCAGGGAGGCGCTTTTCTCTACCTTGAATTGCTCCGTGTCCATTTTTTCAGCTTTTTTCAACTCTTTAATTAAAATGGAGCGAAAAGATTTAAGTAGATAGAAATTGATGTTATTGGTTGGTCCAAGGTGTTTTCTGCGGTCAAGCAGATTGGCAAAAAGCTGCTGAACGCAGTTAGCCACGAGATCTCTGTTGTTGTTAAGTCTTCTGCCATACAGGATAAGATTTTTGGCGTGTGATTCATAAATTACCTTAAAACTATAATCACAACCATTCCTAAACTGATCCCATATCATTTCGTCATTTGACCAAAGATTTACCGGCATGTTTATCAGACTTTTGGGTTAGTGAAGGCGCTTAAAAACACCTTACAGTTTATAAATATAACAATTTCAAGATTAACATTCTCTTAATCTGAGATCAAATCTCAACCAATCAAGATTTCACGAAAATAATTGGACGGTTTTTAGGTACTGTCCTGACCTTTACTGCTTTTATAATTAGTGAGTAGATTAAGTAGCATCTTTCCAAACACAAAGCATTAGTACCTGGTGAATTATCAAAATTACAATATTGAGGATTTCATACGTGATGAATCTTTTGTCCGTTGGGTACTCAATGAAGATTTTGATACTTCGGAACAATGGAATGAATTTTTGGACAGGTTCCCAGAAAAACGGGAGGATGTGCAATTGGCCATTGACCTCGTACTCAAGATCAGGCCAGGCGTCAGTGAGTCTGAAATGGAGAAAGATACACTTCAGATCTGGGATTCACTCAATCACAAGCTGACGCATAAAAGCTTTCAAAAGCACAAACCAAAGTCCGGTAACGAAATTTTTAATAGTAAATGGTTGCAGGTTGCCGCGATCTTTGTACTGGTGAGCGGTCTGTCTACCGTCATTTATCTGAGCAATAATGTTTATCAGGAGCCTTTCGCTTCAGCAGACGAGGTTTCAAAGGTGGTGAAGTTTAATCCCAAAGGAAGAAAGTCAAGCATTATGCTTAGCGACAGGACACGT
The DNA here is from genome assembly GCA_965243485.1 of Cyclobacteriaceae bacterium. Taxonomy (GTDB): domain Bacteria; phylum Bacteroidota; class Bacteroidia; order Cytophagales; family Cyclobacteriaceae; genus UBA7330. The sequence goes on from CBDEVP010000001.1 coordinate 3,136,042, forward strand.
GTGGAGTTGAATGCGCAGTCAAGGATCGAATACCAGGATCAGTTCAGTCCGGATATCCGGGAAGTGACCCTGACCGGTGAGGCCTTTTTCGATGTACAAAGAGATGAAAGTAGGCCATTTGTCATCAACGTGAATGGGATTACGGTAAAAGTATTAGGAACATCCTTCAATATCAAGGGATATCCCGGGGACGATAGAATACAGGTGGCTGTAGCGTCAGGACAGGTGGAGGTGTTCGATATTACCAGTAAAAATTCAGTAAATCTGGTTAAGAATGAGTTGGCGGATTATTCGTATACCTCAGGCAACTTTTCAAAGAATGAGATCAGCGATAGTGAGTTGGTATTTGGTTGGAAAGATCAAAAGTTGGTGTTTCGAGATCAGGATCTCAAAAGTATCACAGAGGAGTTATCCAGGTGGTACGGAGTAGAAGTCCGGATGGAGGTGATGGAGCCAAGCAAGCGCATTACAGGTGTGTACCAAAATGCTTCATTGTGGGAGGTTATGGAAGGTTTGTCACACAACTATCAAATCAAATATGAATTGAATGCGAAAGTATTGAGAATATATAATTAGTGAATAAATAATAAAGCTGAGCGTGCTTTGGGGAAAGGATCTCAGCTTTAAAGACAATCAAAATGAGTTTTAAACAAAACCCACTTTAACATATGGATGCAAAATTACGAAAATTACTCATCCGCATGACTAAACTTTCTACGTATGCGATGATTTTTTGCATTTCCCTTAGTATGGGAATATGCAGCAGTGCAGGAGCACAGCAGAAGCTTCTGAAAGAGATATCGATAGAACTGGATCACAATGAGGGCTCATCCCTTGTCAAAGTGATCAAAGACATCGAGAAGTCGAGCAATTTTCAGTTTCTCTATTCAAACAGGGAACTTAGAAAGAAAGTTGTCAGCCTACAATCTGGTACGTGGAACATGAATGACCTGCTCCATGAGATTTCTAATCAGGCAAAACTTTCAATCAGAAGAGTCAATGAGACAATTTCTGTGACTACGGTTGATGATCCGCACGTGGTTGATCTGATTGTTTCCCAACAACAAATCACCGGAAGAATTACAGATGAACAGGGGGAATCATTACCTGGAGCATCGGTAATAGAAACCGGCACTACCAATGGTACGATCACAGATATTGATGGTAATTATTCGCTTACAGTATCTGCTAATGCTTCAACCATCGATGTCTCATTTGTAGGAATGGAGACCCAGACCATTCAGATCCAGGGAAGATCAGTCATTGATGTTCAAATGTCAGCAGATATCGGACAATTGGAGGAGGTTGTGGTGATCGGATTTGGTACCCGGCAAAAGAAGGACCTGACCGGTTCGATTAGCCAGGTATCAGGGAAAGATATTGAAGATGTTCAATTTCCCTCACCCCAATTTGCTTTGCAGGGTAAGTCCACAGGTGTTAGGGTCATAAACAATAGTGGTGATCCAACAGCCGCACCAACCGTTTATGTTCGAGGTATTGGTACATGGCAGGGTGGTGCCCAGCCACTTTACGTGATTGACGGACAGGTGATTAATCCACGTGATGATTTTGGAAATGATGACACCATTGGGGATATCAATCCATTCACATTTTTAAACCCCAGTGATATAGAGTCAATTTCGGTGCTTAAGGATGCGTCAGCGGCTGCAATTTATGGAAGTAGAGCCGCCAATGGTGTAATTCTCATCACTACAAGGCGAGGTAAGCAGGGTAGGCCCAGGGTGGAGTTTTCTCATGAAACCAGAATACAGAACATTGAAACGCATGACGTTTTGCCTGTAGGAGAAATGATGGACATTCACCGTGAAAGATGGACAAATAGTACAAATCCTAACGATGTACTTGAGCAGGACTTTTATGGAAGAACACTGGCTAGTGATGATGTTGACCTTCTTAACAACTATTATCCTCAGTATGATCCTACCAGTCAATATTATATTGCAAATCCTATGGATGTAGATTGGCAGGATGCGATTCTTAATAAGAATGCAACTACCCAAAACTATAGTTTGAGAATATCGGGAGCGAACGAGTCAACAGACTACTACTTCTCACTGGGATATATCGACCAGGAAAGTGTCTTTAAGGGAAAAAATCTAAAGAGATACAATATTGCCACTAACTTAAATACGGATATCAGTGAATTTATTCGTACCGGATTAACAGCAAGGATTGCCTACCATCAAACGCTGGATGACAATTATCCCGATAACCTGCTGGACGTCGCAAACAATCGACCTTTTCAGCCGATATATGATCCGAACAACGAATTTGGATTTGCACCGGTGCTAGACCCTAATTTCGGAGCTAATCCATGGGATGTGTCACCGCTCCTATGGTCAGCAGCAACCTCATCAAACGGATTGGCCGAGGCGGCACTTTCTACCAGAAACTGGGAGAGCGTTCGAACAGCAGGAATTGGATTTGTTGAAATTGAACCTATCGAAGGTCTTTCAATCAAGGGGACCGCAAGTGCAGACTGGCAGTGGCAGCGAAGATTGACCATCAGTAGAACTGCAGATGAGCAGATTTTTAGTCGTAATGGTGTAGACCCATCTACATTTGGTGACGGTACTTCGGAAGGTAGTGGTGGATTGAGAGATAATCTTTTTATAAACCTCCAGTTTGATCTCAACATAAATTATAACAAGGTATTTGGCGAACACGCAATCAATGTGCTCGTGGGAGCCCAGGATACAAGAAGATTTCAGCGATTTAGTAATGCAGGAGCTGAGCAAATCGAAACCAGAGATCCGAGGAGAATCGGATGGTCCAATAATCTGACCTACAACAGTAGTATACACGGAAGAGGTGAAGCTTTCTGGTTTGGGTATGTGGCAAGGGCCGGATATAATTATAGTAGCCAATACTATATTGATTTCTCCTACAGAAGAGATGCGAGTAATGGATTTCCGGCCTCTACCAGATGGGGTAACTTCTACTCGGTTTCAGGTGCATGGAGAATTTCTGATGAACCATTTATGGCAGGGCTTACTTTCATCGACGATCTGAAAATCAGAGGAGGATGGGGTCAGGCTGGTAACGATGCCAATGTTGCCGGTCAATTCACCTATCTTTCGGGCATTAGCGGAACCGGAACTTATGCATTGGGATCCGGAAACGGCGATCCTTTAGGTACCAGGTTACTGGGAAATGCACTTTTAGATTTCCCAAACAGGGATATCTCATGGGAAGTGGTAAACACTACAACCATAGGATTTGACTCATACTTGTTGAATAATTCGATCGAACTATCTGCAGAATACTACACTCGAACTACGGAAGGTATTTTGCAAAGTGTACAATTACCGCCGACAGTAGGAGTAAACAATCCTGACCAGAACATAGGTTCTGTGAGGAATTCTGGAATTGAGATATCACTGGGTTATAATACCAAGGTGGGAGACCTGAATATCAGTGTCGATGGCAATATTTCTACGGTGAAGAATGAAGTGATTTCATTGTTCCAGGGAAATGCCCTGACAAGATCGAATAATCAGCGGATTGAGGTGGGAAGACCTATTGATTTTATCTATGGATACAAGGTAGCGGGAATTTTTCAAAGCAAGCAGGAAGCCATCAATCACTATCTTAATGGAAACTGGGATTCTTCGGTTGACACGTCATTTGTTGCCGGAGGAGATCTCTATTTCGAAAATATTTTTGGTGACCCGAACGATGAGTATGATTTTGGTAATCCCGAAATTGATACAGCTGTCAACGCCAATGATCGCGACATGATCGGAAAGACCATCCCCGGATTCATTTACGGGCTAAATATTAACCTGGATTACAAAGGCATTTATCTCACAGCAGGATTCTATGGTGAAGGTGATGTGGAAAAGATCAATTCTGCCAGACAACAGCTGGAGTCTATGTCAGGTGCCGGGAACTATTCCCCTGCAGTCAGAGACAGGTGGCGAGCCGACAACACGAATACGATGTTTCCTAGAGCGGTAGTAGGAGATCCGGCAGGCAACACTCGATTTTCAGATAGATGGGTAGAAAGTGCCGCATTTTTCAGATTAAATCAATGGCAACTGGGATACAGGTTTCAAAAAGCACTTCTATCACAAGTTGATTTTATACAAGCACTTTCAATATATGTAGGTGGACAAAATAACTTGCTTTTGGCCAGCTGGGCAGGGATTGATCCGGTAAATGATGCCTTCCCTTTGCCTAAGTCATACAATGTTGGAATAAAGGCTACTTTTTAAATAGATAATCTTGAAAGTCATGAAATATATATATAAGCTATTACTGATAGGGCTCGTGTTTTTTGGTTGTAGTACTGAGACACTGGACCGTTCTCCGCTTGGGGAGACGGAAGAAACCTTCTTCAATGAGCCTTTTGATTATGTGACTCTGTCTCTATCTGCATATGCGGAATTGACGGACTTCTACTGGTTTCACGGTGGAGACTACAGACACTCATTGTGGCACATGTCAGGAGATGATATCACTTCGGATAATCAGGGGCAGGATGTAGAATTGTTCACGGCCGGTTTGAATCCGACGAATGGTTGGATCGCTGAATATTGGGATCGCGCATATGTGCTTATTGGCAAGGCAAATGTCATGATAGAAAAAAGTGAATCTGCTGACAGGAGCAGGTTTAGAGATGCTGCATTTTTGGATTATATCGCGGGAGAGGGTTACTTTCTCCGAGGATACATGTTCTGGAAACTCTGGAATAAATTTGGTACAGCTCCATTGATTACAGAGCGAATCACCTCCTTTGATAAAGTAGATAATCCGAAGTCGACAGGTGTGGAATTACTTGATCAGGCGATCACAGACCTGCAGACTGCAGCTGGATTACTGCCGGAGACTTGGGATGCCGATAACCGGGGACGGGTATTTGCCAACTCAGCTAAAGGAATGTTGGTAAAGGCACTTGTTTTCAGAGGTAATTATGGCGGAGGAGACTCTGACTATAATCAGGCGCTGACAGTCTTCAACGACATAAATGGTTCCGTCACCAGTCTTACAACGGACTGGACCGACAACTTCGATACCTTCGATGAAAATAATGAAGAAGGACTGTTTGAATTTCAGGCATCGTCAGCTACAGGGCTTGACAATATATGGCTTGACAACGGAGGTCCCTGGAGAGGAGTTGAATCCATGCACACTTTCTGGGGATTTTATGACGCCTCAGGTTCCCAGGCTGATAATAGCAGTGGAGGCTTGCCATGGAGGATCACACAAAAACTAAGCGATGCTTATGGTATAGATGCGGCAGTACCTGACCCAAGACTGGAATATTTTATGCTGGCAGACCGGAGCTGGACAAAATATACCCGTGCAGGGTTGGATGAACTCAACGGGACCGGTCGAGGGTCCAGAAATAATCCCAGATTACTTCGCTATGCTGATGTGATTCTTTTGGCGGCAGAAGCGGCAGCCCGAACGAACGATCTCACCACAGCCGTAGATCTGGTAAATGAGGTCAGGACCAGGGCACGCGACTGGGCTGCCACAGTGGGAGCACCGGATATCACAACAGTAGGGGAGCCAGCTGATCGACCAGCTTCTACCGATCAAAATGAAGTGTTAAACTGGATATTTGATGAGCGCTGGATCGAATTGGCAGGAGAGGAAGATATGCGATGGTTTGATCTGAAAAGAATGCATCAGACCGGCCTTGTCAACCTTACAACCTGGACTGCCGATGACAACGGATGGAGCACTGACCTGGCAAGTCCTACACAGTTTAATGAAAATAAGCTGATCTGGCCTATTCCACAAGATGAAATAGACCGTAACAATGCGATTTCGCAGAATAACCCCGGATACTAGACTTCATAATTCATATTAACTCAAAAAACCATCCGCCAACCGGCGGATGGTTTTTTTGTATAAGTATTCTCAGTAATTCTTTTAAGGGATCTGTTTTTGTGCTCTGGTAAACAACAACGGATGATCATCATTCCGTGTGACCAGATAGCAGGGTTTACCTGAGATGGTAATTTTTACAATGGATTGGCAGAAACCCTCAATTGCAAACCCGCTGTTGGAGGGCTTGACTTCCGCAAATTCCAGGTTTCCCGGACCTGTAAGGATCAAGCCAAAGGACGCATTCAGGTCGCCTCGTATAGGGTCTCCTGAGTTTGAATTACCCACCAGTATCAGGTCTTTGATCTGATCTCCATTATGATCAAACACAGCCACATCATTGATGGATGAAAACTGGGCTCCAATCGGAAGATCGTATTTGGTAAATGAAGTTCCCCCCTCATTTCGCAGAATGAAGGAGGATAACTCAGTCACTCTCTCATAATGAGCCCCCTCTATTTCCTCACTGGTGAAGGATTCTTCAAAGGTGGACCTGGCAAAATCATCAAACCTCTGAAACCTTCCCTTGGCACCATTGATCTGGCTGATCAGCTGGTCCCTGAAAAAAGAAATGTATCGTTCTCCCCGGTTGTAATGGGTCATGATCGGATCCACCGAACCGGTCCCATCATAATCCTTTGCATAAATTTCAACAGGCTCCTGTGAAGAGGCTCTGTAATACGTATTCCTTCCCGTATTTCCGATGATCAGATCGGGATACCCGTTCCTGTTCAGGTCTTCAAGGTGCACGCTTTTGTACCATCCCCGGAGTTCATCCAGTCCGAATTTTTCAGTTTGGTCCAATAGCTTGCCATTTCCATCATTGACAAAAATCGTGACAGGCATCCATTCACCAACAATGGCCAGATCAGGTCTGCCATCATTGTTGAGATCTCCCCATTTGGCATCAGTCACCATGCCCAGTTCAAGCAGTTCCGGAGCAATACTCTCAGTTTGGTCAGTAAAGACCCCCCCTTCATTAATTAAAATTGTACTTTTTGCGGGGTAAGGATACTTTCTCGGTACCAGATAACCGCCCACAAACAAATCAACATCTCCGTCTCCGTCAAAATCAGTCGCCTGTACAGTGCTGGAGGAGACCGTCATCTCCGGAAGAGACTCAATTGAGAGTGTAAACGAACCAGAACCATCATTTAAATACAGTCGGTCCTGATTGTTAACATGTCCGTGTGACCACCGGCTGCCACCACTGACAATGTAAATGTCATTGTCTTTATCATTGTCGGCATCGAAGATCGCTATCTCGCGATCTTCATACACAGAGTCGCCGGGTAAAATGGTAAAATCGAAATTTCCTGACTCATTTTGAAAGGCGATGCTGGTAGGCCTGCCATAATCACTTCCTATTACCACATCATCTCTGCCATCACCATTCATATCACCGGCTTTTGCGTAAGGTCCCACCAAACTTAGCTGATGAGGCAACATGGGAGTGTCCTTAAAATCGTCGTAGCCGTCTTCATAATGAGTATGGTTTTTCAATGAAGATGTAGCGGTGACATCATTCAATAGGTAATTTGTTGAAGTCACCTGACCAAGCTCCCTGTTTTCATAAGGTTTCAGACTGAACAATTCACTGGGTGAGTCATTAGCTGAATGATGATCAATCCCCAGGACCTGATCCACACTCACATCGGTAAATGTGCTTATTTTTTGATCAGGCCATACCACAAGCAATGAATCAATAATGGTATTTTTTCCAGTCCCCATGTGTAGTATTGGTTCAACTGATGATTTATATCCTCTGTAAGGATTAAACTCCATGTATTGCTTCTGACCCGAGATGCTGGCAATTACTTTCGTTCCGAAAGTTTCTTGACCGGATTCAAGTTTGATCCTCAGGTAGTGAGATGAGTCACTTTCTGCACTTTTAAGTGTGTTTTCAAATAAGAAGACAGGATCGTCAATGTTGTTGGTCACCAGATCAAGGTCTCCGTCGTTATCGAGATCGGCATAGACGGCTCCGTTACTAAATCCGGGAATATCAAGCCCCCATGATTCTGTGACATCGGTAAAGGTGAGGTCCTGATCATTTTTGAACATAAAGTTGGAAAGCTTGACTTCTTCCAGCTGATCCATCGCAGCTTTTAGGCTTTCGTTTATGCGTCTTTCTTTGCTCTCTTCTGTTCCGAACATGTTATTTTGAGCTGCCTGTTGGCTGTACACGATGTAGTCCATGTTTGTAACGTCCTTCCTGTAACCATTGGCAATGAATAGATCTTTGTAGCCGTCATTATCGAAATCAGCGAAGAGAGGCGCCCAACTCCAGTCTGTTCGGAAAATTCCGGATAAATAACCGATCTCACTGAATTTGATCTCGCCGTTGGGTAATCTTCCCTGGTTAAGCTGAAGGGTATTTCGCATATATTGATCTCCGAACCCAAGATCCCTACGCATCTGCTGCTTGTCGTAATTGCCACTGGAGATCATCATCTTTTCCCTATAATTTCCTTCGGGCAACATGTCCAGGACCACAATATCCGGCAACATGTCATTGTTGTAATCCGCAATGTCTACACCCATACCATTGTGGGTCTGCAGGGTGAGGTATTCATTGGCCATGTCTTTAAAGGTACCGTCTTTTTGGTTGATCCAGATCAGGTCATTGGATACGAAGTCATTGGCTACATACACGTCCTGCCATCCATCCTGGTTAATATCTGAGATACAGACTCCCAGGCCCCAGCCTTCAATAAGGATGCGGGCTTCTTTCGTAACATTAGTAAAGGTTCCATCGCCGTCGTTCCGGTAAAGCCGGTCATTGCTTTCCGCAGACCCATCGGTCACCTTTTTTCTGAGGTTATTGCGGTTGTAATCTTCCAGTGCGTTGGTGAGCATGTAGACATCAAGGTCATTGTCCCTGTCATAATCAAAAAACGCCGCCATGGTGCTGTAACCATCATCCGCGAGACCCATCGACTCTGCGCGTTCTTCGAAAATGGGTATCCCGTTTTCATTAAGGCCCAGATTGATAAAAAAGTAGTTTTCCCTGGTTTGACTGAGTTCTTCCGGTCCGGCTACACAAACATAAATATCCAGCCATCCATCATTATTGATATCAACCATAGATACCCCAGTGCCCCATCGGCTTGTGCCAGTCCCTGAGGCAGTTGTGATGTCTTTAAATTTCAGGGATCCTTCATTAAGATAAAGTTTACCCGAAACAAAATTCCCCGCAAAATAGAGGTCGAGTAATCCATCATTGTTAACATCCCCTGCAGCCACACCGGCTCCGTTATACATGTATTCAAAATCCAGGACATTGAAAGTGTCGGTGAGGTGGGGTTCAATCACATTATTGAATTCAAGTCCTGTTTCGGAGGATTTACGGTATTTGAAAAGAGTCTCTTCTGAACAAGAAATAAAAATGAAGGGCAGAAGTAGGAGGAAACTATTTCTCATTTTTTGGATTTAATACGATATAAGACTCGTTTGGGTATCAATTCTGTCGTTCTTTCCTGAATTCGGAAAGGGATTGTTTTTTAAACTAATATTGTCCAGGATAAACCCGGCTACTTTTTTGCCCTGATCTACTCCGTTTACACATGCAGGGAGGTAGTGAATCCCACCATACATCCTACTGATGGCCGCCTCATCCGAGGCATCGTAGAAAGATTCAAATTCCCGTATTGGAAGACCAAATTCCACTTCTGTACTGTCCTGGAAGGCGAAATTGTCTCCGAGCATGAAGGTGAGAGATTCCGCAGCTGCTCGCGAGATCACCGAATGGCCGGAGGTATATTCGGGAAAGGCCGGAGTCTGCAGCAGGGGTCGCCACTCTTTGTCCAGATATTTGTTGATGTAAGTCTCCGGACGGATCAGGCTGCTTCGGTATTTTTCATCCCAACAGCTGATGAAGGCGTCATACAAACAGATGGCTGTCAGGGTGAATACAGCGCTTCTTTCCATGAATGGAAGCTTTTCTTTTTCTGTCGCAATAGATGCAATCGATATCCAATGTCCTCCAGGAGATATCTTTTGGGTATAATACATCACATGCCCTTTGGTATAGGAAATATTAGGATTGCAGTCCCAGAACTTGGCGATTTCCACCTGTTCGTCAGACGCTTTTTTCACTGCATCATAAACTTCTATGGCTTCTTTGTAAAAGAGCGAATTCCGTGCCGTATCGAAACTGGTAGGAGGTGGAGGTGGAAATTGTTGCGCGGAATCAAGGACCATGGTTCGGATCTTATTCCAATGGGGCTCAATGGCCGGCATGTAATCCGGCGGTGTAGGTTCCCATTTGCCAGGGGCATTGATCAGGTTGTACCTGGTAAGTGCCTCCCGGTCTTTGTAGCCATCGGTGGATGCCCATGCGATGATGTGGTCAGCAACCGCCTCCCCGTAAGCGACTGAGGCTTCAAAAATATCACCTGAGATACCTATGGATCTTACCTGTTTAAGGAATTCATCCTCATAGTTTTGAATTCCCTGCTTGTCAAATACAAGAGCTTTACCTGTTCTGGCAAAAGCAATGATGCTCGCCAGAGGATGATAAACCTTATCTGATGACGGAGCAGGTACTTCTGAGAGTTCATTCAGCTGACCGGCCAGCGAAACATGATCCGCTGCACTTTTCACCGAAGCCTCGTAAGCCGCTACATTTGCATAGGCGTAGATCCGGCTGGCAACAGGCGGTGTAAAAATATCACTGATGATCACATTGGTCAGGTTCTTATTCCAGGTGTTCGGCTGAGATTGAAAAAATGCATCCAGACCTTCCTGATTGTGGGCCGGACCGCATGAATTTAGGAGAAAAACTACAGGGATAAAAAAAGTGATTTGAAATGGTCGCTTCATACCCGTTTATAAGTTTCTTTATTTGATTTGTCCTTCATTCAAATTTACGAATTATTAAATATAGGGGCTCCGATCACTTGTCAGAATATAGCTTTAGATGATGTTTCGTGTGTAATTATATAAGCAATTAATAATGGGTAAGTACTCATTTACTTTATTCTTATTTTTATGTTATGCCTGTAAGCCGTCTGGTGACGGTGGTTTGGGCAGGTTTGAATTCCAACACCCCAGCATGGGAAGCCTGTTTAATGTGGTTGCTTATGCGGACGACTCCCTGCAGCTGGCAGGTGTTGTAGAAAAGGTCTTTCAGGAGTTGGATTCTCTCAACCTGATCATGAGTGATTACATTCCACATAGTGAACTGATGAAATTGTCAAGGACTTCGGGGAAGGGAGAATATGTGCAGGTTTCGGGCGAGTTATATGATATCCTCAAACTCAGCAAATCCTGGTACGAATGGTCAAATGGCTTGTTTGACGTCACCATTGGTCCTTACAGTCAGCTTTGGCGGAGGGCAAAAAGACAGGGTATCTTACCACCTGATGAAAGGCTCGAAGAAGCACGAAAGGTAGTAGGATTTGAATATGTAGCATTCGATCAGAATAGAGGGATTTTGCTCAAAAGAGAAAAAATGCAGCTTGACCTGGGAGGCATTGCCAAGGGATATGCGGTGGATCATATTTTCGACAGGTTAACCCAGAGTGGATATCCATCCAGTCTGGTGGATGGGGGTGGGGATCTTCGAGTGGGAACGGCTCCTCCCGGTGAACCGGGATGGAAGGTCAGCATTCAAAATCACATTGGAAAAGATTCAACGCTAATACTTGCAGATCAGTCGGTTGCCACTTCGGGCGATTTTTATCGAAGTCTTGAAATCAATGGTAAAAAATACTCACACATCATCAGTCCTTTCACCGGATATGGGATTACCGGCGCGCGGGCAGTCACGGTGATCACATCGGATTGTACCACTGCAGATGTGCTTGCTTCAATCTTCAGTATTGCAGGGCCTGATGATCATGTATTGAATGAAAAGGTTCCCGAAAACACTGAAATCCTTATTTACGAAAAGGAAGACGAAGAGACTTCTGTTTATTTGATCAGGGGTAAAATGAACACAAGGTGACCTTTCGATCACCTTGTGGGATATATCAAGAATATCAATAATTAATTTACAATACCTGTGTAACCCCTGGAGTCGGAATAGGATATCTTCCGTCCTTATCTGGCATCACAGGTGGATTCACATTCCAGCCGAAAGTGTCAGGAACAAGTACGTCTTTGGAGTTAAGCGCCTCATCCCAGGTAATGACCTGACCTGAATAAGTTGCCATTCGACCCATGATTGCTGTCATGGTACTCTTCGCACCATTCTCGAGGTCATTGATCTGCCCACCGGCAACGATGGAAGCAAATAATTTGTCGTGCTCTGCCTGATACGGATTCGGATCATCCTGGTTCCTGTGTTTCCATACGATCTTGCCTTTATGATCGTAGATGGTTCCGTTTCCGTCAGCACGTCCTTTCGTTCCAACAACTAATTCACCAACCTTATTCCAGGTATTTTTGATGTGACGGCACTGACTGTTGAAGATCGTGCCATCTTCGTATTCGAATTCCACAAAATGATGATCGAAGATCTCGCCATGGTCGATACCATCTCTCACTTCACGGCCTCCCATACCCTGGGCTTTCACAGGGTATGCATTTTTAGCCCAGTTGATCACGTCGATGTTGTGAATGTGTTGTTCGTTGATGTGGTCTCCGCACAGCCAGTTGAAGTAGTACCAGTTTCTCATCTGGTATTCCATTTCAGTCTGACCAGCTTCACGAGGCCTTACCCACACGCCGCCGCTATTCCAGTAAGCCTGGGCAGAAGTGATCTCCCCGATCTCCCCGCCATGTACCCGCTTCATCAGCTCTAGGTAGGAGTTCTGGTAGTGTCTCTGAAGACCCACCACCACATTCAGATTTTTCTGGTTGGCCACCTGCACGAGCTCCAGGACTTTTCTTACGCCAGCGGCATCAGTAGCCAAAGGCTTTTCTGTGAATACATGTTTGTTTTTTGATAGGGCATATTCCAGGTGAATAGGTCGGAATCCCGGAGGTGTTGTCAGGATCACCACGTCAGCCATATCAATGGCTTCTTTGTAAGCATCGAACCCAACAAACTTGTTTTTTTCCTTTACGTTGACACGCTTTTTATCTTCAACCTTTTCGAGGATATTGGTATAGCTTGTATCCAGCCTATCTCTGAAGGCTTCGGCCATTGCCACAAGCTCTACATCCTCTTTTACGCTAAGGGCCTGTACAGCAGCTCCGGTACCTCTTCCACCGCAACCTACGACAGCGATTTTTAGTTTTCCGGCAGCGGCAGAATTAGCAGCTGACTCGAAAGGCAGGCCACCGACCATAAGCCCTCCGGCCACGGCAGCTGAACCTTTCACGAATTTTCTACGGGTTACATTGTCAATCATGATATTCTTTTTTATTGCTAAAGTTAATAATTAATTCTCATCCAGATTGATCCCCCAGAACGCAGTTTGTTCTTCAGGGGTGGGCTGATCAAACGGTCTTACGATCCTGAATCCTACAAAAGGTGAATCTGTGTTCCACCAAAAGCTTTTAGGGATCTGCGGGTCTCTTCCTTTCCATCTTTCGGGGTCTGTAGGGATCCTGGAAGCACACCTCAGCTTGTCCGGATCATCATCGTAAGAGCCCCCCTTTACGGTTCTGGGATAAAGGCCTCTTGGCTTGATCCATGGATTATCTACCGTATCTCCTTCGATTACAGAAAGAAAATCAGGCAGATAGTAATCCAGGGTCCATTCGGCCACATTGCCACTCATGTCATGCAATCCGAACGCATTGGGTTCTAGCTGACCGACCCTGTGATAGGCATATTGGGCATTGCCGTAATGCCATCCGTATTGATCGAGTTCTTCCACCTCATTTCCAAAGAAATAGGCTGTTTGACTGCCTGCACGGCAAGCGTATTCCCATTCGGCTTCGGTTGGAAGACGGTAAAATTCGCCTGTTGTCAGTGACAACCACTTACAAAACATCAGTGCTGAGAAATGGGTCATACTACCAGCCGGATAGCCATATTTCCCCATACCGAAGGAAGGGTCCTCATAAGGCGGGCTTGGCCGGGTGATAGCATCGGCGATCGCCTGTGACTCGGTGACCTCCTCAGCAGAGACCATCTCTCCCAGATCTTGTTTCTTCATAAAAGCCTCGAACTGATCCCAGGTGATCTCATACTTACCCATCCAGAATCCATCTACTTTAACTTGGCGCTGTGGACCCTCGTCCTGGTCTCTTTTTGCTTCGGATTCAGGACTTCCCATGGTGAACGTGCCACCTGGAATAGGTACCATCTCAATCGCCTGTTCGGTACCCGGGATCGGTTGCGCAAAAGGCTCCTGCGCAAGAGCTCCTGCACAGATAAAAGTGAATGCTGTAGCGAAAAGTAATTCTTTTATCCTCATCATGACTGGCTGTTTAAGAGAAGATCAAATTCGAGTGTAACCTCTTCACCGGTCTTGATCTGACCAAACATTGCGGAAGGGGCTTCCATGCCATAAGTAGTCATGTTAAGCTTTTTAGCCCCGTTGAATTTTAGCTTATTTCCCGGTAGTCTTTGACCATCGAGATCTATGGTTATGGTTTCCGTGTGTCCTGCCATGGTGAGATCTCCTGTAACAGATAATTTAAACTTTCCCTCTTTATCAACGTCTTTCAACTGGTCGGACTTTACAGTGAATACGATCTCAGGATGGGTCTCGTACTTAAAAGCATTGTGAGTTTTGTTGTTCATGGCATCCCCACGTTCACTTTTGATGCTGGTAACCGGGATTACAAGCTTCACCTCATTCACGATGCTGCCAGAAGTTGGAAATTTTTTTCCGGATACTTCAGGTTTAAAACTATAAGTGCCCTGTATCGTTTGTGTTTCGCTGGTCCAGTCATGAAGGGTAGAGGTACCCTTTACCAAAACCTTGCTTGTTTCATCCACAGCGTAGATTGACTGTCCGATCGACAGGTTACACAGGAATAATCCTGCAATCAGAAAATTAAACTTCTTCACGATTCATTCATTTTTAAGTTTTTCAAATATAAGTTATCAGGTCTAAATTGATGGCCTGGCAATTCTTAAAAGACCTTAAATTATGCTTTTTAACATAGGTAAAACGGATTGCTTAATTTAGTCGCATGAGAAAGATCTTCATATTGCTGGTTTCTACCTTTTTGATTTTCAGGGGTCTCTCAGCCCAGCAGGTTGAGACCCTCACCTATAAGAAAATAGATACGGCCTCACTTGAGATGCGTATCTATTACCCAAAGGGACACTCCAAAGATCAGGCCAGACCCGCTGCTGTTTTCTTTTTTGGTGGCGGCTGGGTCGGCGGTACGATCAACCACTTCAAGCCTCAGGCCGAACTATTGGTAGGTAGGGGAATGGTCTGTTTTCTGGTTGAATATCGCACAAGAAACAGCCACGGTACGACACCAGTAGAATCTTTGAAGGATGCCAAATCTGCTATGCGCTATGTACGTGCCAATGCCAGATCTTTTGGGGTAGATCCAAGGACAATTGCCGCCGGGGGTGGTTCGGCTGGTGGTCATCTAGCTGCCGCTACAGCGTTCATCGACGGATTCAACGAGGTGACAGATGACCTGACGGCCGGATCAGTGCCTGATGCATTACTGTTATTCAATCCTGTGATCGATAATGGCCCGGGTGGTTATGGTTTTGAAAGGGTAGGAAACTATTACCAGGATTTTTCACCGTTACACAATTTACGACCGGGAGCGCCGCCGACACTCTTTTTACTTGGCACCAATGACAGACTTATTCCGGTGGAAACAGCTAAGTACTATCAGACAGTAATGGAAAAGATGGGAAGCAGATGCGATCTGATATTGTATGAAGGGCAGGGTCACGGTTTTTTCAATGAAAGTAATCCGGAGTATCATCAAAAGACCAACAAGGCGATGGTGGATTTTTTGGAGTCGATTGGATACCTGAAATAGTAACCACGTCAGATTAAATGAGCTTTTGGAAATTCATTTTCTTATTAAACAAAAATGCATTGGATACTATTGGATCTCATCTGAGCATAAATACGATGATTAAATTGGATTCAATAATCCTGATCCAAAAGGATGTAAAATATGGAATTTAAAAATTTAGTGGTATATTTTAGAAATCATCATAAGATAATGTGAAAGATAAGAAGACGGCAGGCATAAACTTTTCCACGGGGAACGATCAGAAATTTCAGGAAATCTATGAAACCTATTTTGACCGGTTGTTTGCCTATGCTTACCAGGTAGCAGGTTCCTATGATATGGCGAGGGATATCGTATCAGATGTCTTTTATACCTTACTTAATTCCAATAGACAACTAACTGGGATCAATAATATCCAATCTTATCTCTACAAGTCTGTTAAACATCAGGCAATAAAAGCCGTCTCGATGGATCCGTTATCTTTTGAGGGTAAGTCACATAGGGAACAAATGGATTTCGTAGAGAATACTAACCCGCAAAACCTGATGGTGGGAAAGGAGCTGGATGACTTTCTCAAAAATGTGATTGATGATCTTCCTCCCAACTGTCAATTGGTTTTCCGAATGATAAAAGAAGAAGGGTTAAGCTACGAGGAGGCTGCCGGGAAACTCGGACTAACCCCTAAAACGGTTAAAAATCAACTTTTTATTGCCTTAGGTAAGATAAAAAGCCGACTGCATGAACATTATCATGATACGCCGGTTATTCGCATGATCTCCAATCTTAGCTGTCTTATCGTGGCAACTTCAGCTTTTTGTTTCATTTAATTATTTCCTTATTTTATTGCAAGAAATTCATTAAATAGGAAATAATATTACTTGATTTGTATTCTTGCAAATTTATTTGGGCCGCTAACACTGCTTTTCTCTCTTATTGTTAACTAACTGGAATTTAACAGATAGTACGTAATCGTGCCAGAAGAAAAAGATATAGAGGAAATCGCTTTTAAGTTTTTGCTTAAAGAAAAACTTACAGAGGATGAGAGGCTACAGTTTGATAGGTGGCTTTCCGAGGATAAAGACAATTATCGATTACTTGGTCAGATGAAAATTGCCGTAGCGAGTGATTTTGAACGGGAAAAGGAGAAGGCCAAATCTGTCATCTGGACTTTTTTAGTGAAGGAACGCCAGTTACAAAATGGTAAGGAAAATTTAACACACAGAAAATTTAGCGGTCTTTCGCAATTTTTGAGGATTGCTGCTGTTTTGGTTCTTGTTTCTTTGCTGGGGTTCTATTCTCAGAATCTTATAACAGAGCCCGATCCTGTAGTTGTGACTGAAAGATTCATTGAGAAAGTCGCACTACCCGGACAGAAGATCACAACTGTTTTGCCAGATGGCACTAAAGTGAAGCTGAATGCAGGCAGCAGATTAATTGCACCTGAGAACTTTAATGGTGAATCCCGGGAGGTGACATTGATTGGGGAAGCATTTTTTGAAGTGACCAGGGATGAAACGAAACCCTTTCAGGTCACCGTGGAAGATGGGTTGAAAGTAACTGTCCTGGGAACCACATTTCTGGTAAATGCTTCTGATTCCGAAGAGCATATAGTCGCTGTAAAATCAGGTAAAGTATCTGTGGAAAAACAAACAGAAGATGAACCAATCATCCTGAAAAAAGATGAATTTGTCAGCGTATCGGAGTCGACAGGATTAAGCAAGATGCCCATTGAAAATAGTGATATGTTCTTTGGCTGGATTGACAATAAGTTGGTATTTGGGGGAGCAGATTTTTCTGAGGTAGTGAGTACGGTCAGTCTCTGGTTTGGATATGAAATTGAAGTAAAGCTCGACGCATCAAATTTTGATCAATACAATGCATCACTCACCAATCCGGGCTTGAAAGAAGTAATGGAAAGTTTATCTCACTCCTACAAGTTTGTATATAGAATAGATGAAAAAAATAAGATCATAATCATTGAATAAACAACAATAAAATAAGGGCTGCAACACCGTGGAAAGTAGTACAGCCCTATAACACACAGTTTTAGTAATCAAACCAAAACCATATGGACACAAAAGTACATAATCATGTAAAGTTTATGACGAAACTAGCTTTATATATGTTCGTCATTTGCCAGTCGCTGCTCATGGCCATGGCCGGTGAACTGGATGCGCAGAGAAAATATCTCAATGAGATTGAGATTAACCTACCAGCATATCAAAATGCTGATCTCAGTGATTTGATCAGGGATATCCAGGATAATAGCAATTTTGAGTTTGCTTCTCCCAGGAAGTTGATCAACAATAAGACTATTAATTTGCAGGGGCAAAGATGGAACATGGAGTCCTTGCTAAGGGAGATCTCAATCCAGGCCAGGGTTTCTATCAGACGGGTAAACGAAACGATTTCATTTTCAGAAGTGGAAATGCAAGTGCTCCCGGATGTGGTTGAGAGCCTGGATGTCCAGCAATCGGTCAGTGGTACCATCACCGATGAAGAAGGGGCACCACTTCCCGGGGCAACGATCCAGGAAAAAGGGACATCCAATGGAACGATAACAGATATTGACGGAAGCTTCACACTGTCTGTATCTGAGGGTGCCATACTTTCTGTTTCATTTGTAGGTTTTTTGACTCAGGAGATTTCACTCCATGGAAGAACTGTAGTAGATGTTCAACTCAGACAGGATATTTCTTCACTGGAAGAGGTTGTGGTTGTGGGTTATGGTACCGTAGAGAAGAGAGATATCACCGGCGCAGTAGCCAGTTTTGATGAAAAAGCACTGGACAGGCAGGCTGCAAACAATATCACTGAATTGATGAGATCCGCCTTACCCGGACTAAATGTGGGACTAAGTACTAATGCTGAAGGAAATTCCGGTATTTCAATCAGGGGACAAACTTCACTGGGCGCCACTAATTCACCTTTGATAGTAGTAGATGATGTCATTTTTCAGGGGGACCTGTCCAGTATTAATCCTGCTGATGTAGAAAGTGTGAATGTGTTGAAAGATGCGAGCGCTGCAGCTGTTTATGGATCGAGAGCAGCTGCCGGTGTGATTATCATCACTACCAAAAAAGGCAGAACAGGCAAACCCACAGTCAATATCAAAAGTACAATTGGATTAGCCCATGCCGGTGTAATAGAGGACATTTACGGACCTGAGGGGTATCTGACCTATAGAAGAGATGTGCAGGATAGATTTAACCCGGGAAATCCGGACGGATACTATGATGATCCAAACAATTTACCTAATGGATTAACACTCAATGATTGGCTGGATTTTGATGGTCTTTCCGGAACCACCGTAGACCCGACTGAAATATGGCTCGGAAGACTCGAGCTGACAGAAATTGAGATAGAAAATTATAACGCGGGAAGGACACTGGATTATGAAGATATTGTTTTTCAAACCGGTTTGAGAACCAATAATACGATTAGTCTTTCCGGCTCGAGCGATAATTTCTCATATTATTCATCCTTAGGTTTTGTTGAAAATGAGGGGATATCTCGCTACGAAGAATACCAGGCTGTGAGAGGAAGATTAAATCTGGAAGCGGACGTCAATGACTTTATTTCGATAGGAACAAATATTCAGGCCTCTTCACAGACTCAGCCAACGAGATTGCCAAATACAATCCAGAAATATGAAAATACCAGCCCATACGGGTCACTCTATTACGATGATGGAACCATCAAGCATTTGCCACATGATGATGCATTGAATTCTAACATTCTTTTGTATGAGTACCAGGATAATTATTACAAACAACGAGAGGTTTTTTCTAATATCTATGGAAAAATAAAATTACCGTTTGGGTTTTCCTACAGAGTGAATTGGACAAATAGATTAGTTGACCTGCAGGATTACAGGTTTTCCCCTGTGATAGCGACCCTGGGTAGTGGTGGAGATAACGGTTCAAGAAGGGAGTTTACCAATCACAGGTGGATGGTTGATAACATTTTCAACTGGAACAGGACCATAGGAGACATTCATCATTTTGATTTCACCTTTCTGTATAATGTGGAAGAAGGCCAGACCTGGAATAGCGTTCAGTCAAATTCACAATTTAGTCCCAATGATGCCTTGGGATATCACAATTTGTCGATTGGAGCGAATCCTCAGCTCAGTGGTGAAGACACCCGATATACCGCAGATGCCATGATGGGTAGATTGAATTATGGTCTGTTGGATCGGTATTACCTTACACTTACGTTGAGAAGAGATGGGTATTCTGCTTTTGGTCAGGCTAATCCTAGAGCTTACTTTCCAGCTGTTTCATTTGCATGGAGACTGTCCGATGAAGGCTTTCTGGCTGGTGGTGATTTAATTGACAACCTCAAGCTTAGATTATCCTGGGGGCAAAATGGCAACAGGGAAATTGGAATCTATTCCGCTCTTTCTACATTACGTCCAACCACCTACATTTATGATCAGTCAACAGTGTTTGGTGTAAGCGCTTCGGCATTGGCCAACCAGGGCCTGAAATGGGAAACCACTTCATCTTATAACATAGGGCTTGATTTTGGTATTTTGAGATCAAGAATTTATGGATCTATGGATGCATATTATGCAGTCACCACAGATCAACTACTAAGAAGGTCTTTGCCAATCATTACCGGGTTTAATTCGATTTTCGCAAACCTTGGCGAAGTTCAAAACAGGGGGTTTGAGTTGGCGCTCAATACGGTCAACATGGATCAGGGTAAATTCCGATGGGAGTCCGCTTTTTCATTTTGGATGAACCGTAATAAAATCGTTCACCTCTACGGTGATATGGTAGATGTATTGGATGAGAATGGAAATGTGATAGGCACGAGGGAAGAAGATGACATCCAGAATGACTGGTATATCGGACATGCCATCGACGAAATATTTGATTACAAAATAATTGGGATATGGCAACTTGAGGAATCGGAGGACGCAGCGCTATTCGGTAAGGAGCCGGGAGATGTGAAGATCGAAGATGTAAATGGAGATGGTATTCTCGACAATGAAGACAGAGTGTTTCAGGGGAACAGGCTTCCTCAATACCGTCTAAGTCTTCGCAATGACCTGACCTATGGAAACTTCGATTTTTCTATCCTGATCAACTCATTCCTGGACTATTATGGATCAAATAGTGAGCACTTTAATTTCAGAGTGGGTCAGGAAAGAATAAACAAGCGTGTTACACCTTACTGGACTGAAGATAATCCTACCAATGAATGGACCAGGATCTATTCTGCCAATTCGAGCCCGGCCACAAACTGGTGGGAAAACAAGTCTTTTGTTAGAATACAGAACATCACATTAGGTTACAACTTCCCTAATAGTTTAATCCAACGTGTTGATATACAAAAGCTCAGGTTATACGCCAATGTGCAAAATCTACCTGCTCTTTCTGGCTGGGCATATAATTGGGATGTAGAGACAAGCGCTCCCACTCCACTTATCTATACCCTTGGTATTGATTTAAGCTTTTAATCTCAAAAAACCGAATACAATGAAAAATATAATATATACATTAATCATAGCGGTATTTTTTACATCCGGATGCTCAGAAGAATGGCTGGAACCGGATCCGAAATCATTTTTCTCACCTGAGAACACGTTTACTGATAAAGCGGGTCTTGAAGCAGTAATTGTCAGTTTAAATAGTAGTTATAGAAATGAGTATGCAACAGCAGATCAGCAGGCTTTAATGGGGGAGTGGAATTACTCTGATTTTTCGGTAAATGGTGCACCGCCAGCGAGTATTGTTCATAATATGGAAACTCAAATGACCCCTACCTCAACAGATGATAGGGAAGTTGGCGAGTACTGGAATTGGGCCTGGGGTGGAATTAAAGATGCTAATTTGATTATCTCCAGGGTCGATGGTATTGGTCTTCCGGATGCTGAAAGGAATGAGGTGCTTGCCAAAGCTTATTTTGGCAGGGCCTACTGGTATTACAGACTCGTTCATCAGTTTGGTGATGTTCCGTTGATTTTGGGGGAGGTTACTGCACCAAGACTGGATTTCTATACTCACTCCCGGGATGCAATTTTGCAGCAGATATCTGAAGATCTTGAATTTGCAGTTCAGTGGTTACCGGAAGATGTTCAGCCTGGTGATGTGAACCAGGCAGCAGGATCTTTTCTCCTGACGAAAGTTTATCTCTCACTTAGGGAGTTTGATAATGCCATCGCCGAGGCCTCAAAGGTTATCGATGGAGGAAAGTATGCACTGATGACTGAACGTTTCGGAACAACCGAATCTGAATTTTTTAGTTTCTCTATCCTTGATCAATCCGGTTATGATGTGATGTGGGATTTGCATCAAAAAAACAACAAGAGTCTCCCTGAAAACACTGAATCCATACTGGTCGTTCAGGATCAATGGCTTACGGAAGGTAATTCTGCAGAAAACGGAGCAAGCAAAATGCGTGACTGGGTGCCGGTATGGTGGGCAGCAAATGATCCGGATGGGGCTCGTGGCACTACTGATCAGGATTTTGATACCGGCCTGATGCTTATCAAACAACTGGGCCGGGGTGTTGGAAGGATGGTGCCCTCCCAATATTTCCGAGACATGAGAAATGAAGATCCAAATGATCTGAGATATTCACAAAACAACTGGTTTGGCATGGAGAGATATGTTTACAATAATCCAAGCTCGAATTATTATGGTCAACCTTTTGTGGAGGGAGCTGAGACACGACTGCGGCGGTGGTATCCATTTCCCTACAATAAAGCTTATGTACTTGACGAGTCCGGATCAACACTCCCTGGCTTTGCCAATAGTGATATGTATGTCTTTCGCCTGGCAGAGCTTTATTTGCTCAGAGCTGAAGCCTATTGGTGGAAGGATGACATTCCCAATGCTACAGACGATGTAAATGCAGTGAGGGCTCGTGCACAGGCAGGCCTGAAGGCCACCGTGGACCTTGACTATATCTTTGATGAGAGAGCACGAGAGTTGTTTTATGAAACCCCCAGAAAAACCGAATTGACCAGGGTGGCCTATATCATGGCTCAGTTGGGACGTGATGGCTATACTTTAGAAAATATGCATCAGGATAACTGGTTTTATGATCGTGTGATGCGTCGCAACAATTTCTATATTGATGAAATACTGTTTGGTGCAAACGTCTACAAGATGGTGCCTCGCAATGTCTACTGGCCCATTAAGGAAAGCTATATCAGGGCGAACTCGCTGGGAAAGATCAATCAGACACCAGGATATCCGGGTTGGGAAACCAATCTCGAGCCCCTGACAGATCCGTTACAGGAAAGACCATAATTAGAATTTTGTGATTCAATATCTCTCTTTTGTTTAAGCAGTTGAGCCCTGATTTTTCGGGGTTCAACTTCTAATTTTTCAAGAAAATAATCAGCGATTTGCCAACCATCAATTAGGGCACTTTGGGAGTTAAGGTTGATTTTCTGTTTGAATCTGAATTAGAAACCAGGACAGATTCTCGGGGTGTAATTCAAAAATTTCATGCCCGGTGCATAAGATTTCCACTGAGAGGAACAGAAGCCGGAAGCACCTAATTCTCTATTCTGATTTAGTACATTGTTTTTATTCAAAATGTGAAAAAATATATGGAAAAAGATAAATTAAATCGGCGGGTTTTTATGGGGGCCGCGGCAGCAATCGGCACATTTTTGCCAGTAAGTTCATTTGCTGAATCGGCCAAAAACTATGAGCAGCTTTATGTTTCCGGTCAAAAACTAAAAATCAATCCGGCAAATCAAAATGAAACTGGTGTGGTCGTATCCACACATCCTGATAAAGGGCATTACCGGACTGCTGATTTTAAGTCAGACGTTGAAGCTGTTCAAAAAGCTTACGATGAAATGATGACCAACCCCGACCTGCCTAAAACTTTGATCCTCGATTCTTCGAAGCGGCCTTTTGAATTTGACGGATACCTGGATATCTGGCAGTCCAGTTGCAGGATCACTGCTACAGGAGGTACCACCATTGTCCCTAAACCCGGATATAAAGGACCGGTGATCCAGTCTACCATTCGGAATGAGACAGTCGTGGGGGAAGACAACCTGATTTCTAATGTCATCATAAACCATATCTGGATTGATGGGAAAAATGAATGCATGGGAATCAGGCTTCGACACCTGCAGTTGTCAACCATACATGATATTCATATTCGTTCGACAGATGGTCCTGGTCTATGGCTAAGTGATAGTGTGATCGAAAATCTCTTTTCAAACCTGATCCTCTCGGATAATTGTGGAAATGATGAGTATCCTGCCATGCTTATTGAACCGGAGTTTATTGAAATATCCAGGAAAACCAATGGGTTCGGCAATCCAACCATTAACAGCACCCAGTTTTCAGGTATCATGATACATTACCCCTCTAACGATGCACTGCGTGTGAGTGCTGGTCCCGTGCCCATCGGTATCACCAGGAGGCAACGAAAGATGCAGTTTACAGGCTGCTTTTTTCATGGACACGGTCGCCAGGATAAGCCCCTTGTAACCCTGTCAGATGCCTATGAGAATTCATTCGTGGGAACCCAGATGTTGATCTGGAAAGACGAAGGAACGGTCATTCAACTGGGCGAAGAAGATGCACAACACCCGACCGGCATCACCATGATCAGTCATTGTATCATATGCGGCAAGCCAGGTTCAAATGTCACAGGGATCAAACTGGTGAATGTGGAGGAAAATACACCATGTCTGGCTGCTTTTGGTAACTCTTTCGGAAGTGCAGACCAAAGACTGGCTCATGCGGTGGACTGGGGAAACCAGAAAAACATCATGGCAAGTTGGGCAGCAAATGCCATTTCAACTTCAAAAGAGGCACATATTGGGAATTTACCTAAAAATGCTGATGTACTACCTTATTGGTGAGAGCCTATGTTTTCTCAAACTGCATGTTTTTGAATTTTCCTTGATTGAGTTTTTTAGAGCTAATTTAGTATAGTATGAACGTTGCCAGGACTTGTATTCTTTTTCTCTTTATTTCATTGCTGGCATGTTCCTGCAGAACCAGTTCAGAAGATAAGAAGCTGAATGACTCCCCCAATATTCTTTTTATTGCCATTGATGATCTTCGTCCGGAGCTCGGATGCTATGGAAAGGAATACATTCATTCGCCGAACATCGATCGATTGGCGGAATCCGGAGCTGTTTTTACCAATCACTATGTGACAGTTCCTACCTGCGGGGCGTCCCGCTATAGTTTGCTCACAGGTCTTGTGCCTAAAACAAACGAACAACTGAGCAATGAGGCCTGTCGTAAGCTGATTTCCGGAAAACCTGAAGGTGAAGCCCCGGAAACTTTTATACATCATCTAAGGAGAAACGGTTACCATACAGTGGGCATGGGAAAGATCAGCCATTATGCCGATGGATTGGTTTATGGATATACGGATTCCGTAAGTACGGAAAGGGAGTTGCCTCACAGTTGGGATGAGCTTGTTTATGATCCGGGAAAATGGGGAACCGGATGGAATGCCTTCTTTGCATATGCCAATGGAGAAAACAGGCAGAGTCTAAACTACCAGGTTAAGCCTTATGAAAGTGCCGATGTGCCTGATACCGGATATCCGGATGGATTGACGGCTGAACTGGCTTTACAGAAATTGGGCGAGCTGGCTCAAAAAGATGAACCATTTTTTCTGGGAGTTGGCTTTTTTAAGCCGCACCTGCCATTCAATGCACCACAGAAATACTGGGACATGTATGATGAAGATGAAATTCCCATTTCACCTAATTCGTATATCCCGGAAAATGTGAATACTGCAAGTCTGCATGGAAGTGGTGAGTTCAATGGCTACCGGCTTGGTGAGGAAAAGGCTTCGCTCGAAGGACCGGTATCTGATGAATATGCCCGCAAACTGCGTCATGCTTATTTTGCCTGTGTGAGCTACATCGATGCACAGGTAGGAAAGATCCTTGATGAACTTGACAGGCTGGGATTAGCTGAAAATACCATCGTTGTTTTGTGGGGAGATCATGGCTGGCATCTGGGCGATCAGCTGGTCTGGGGAAAACATACCATATTTGAAAGAGCCCTGAAAAGTGCTTTTATCCTTAAAGTTCCCGGTAAAACCAATGGCCAGCATATTGATAAGGTGGTGGCTACGGTTGATATTTATCCGACACTGATGGATCTGTGTAATGTGGAGATGCCTTATGAAACCACTGGGAAAAGTATTGTACCACTACTGAAGGGCTCCACTGATGACTGGCAGGAAGCCGCTTATGGCTATTACCGAAATGGTATTTCCTTGCGTACAGGCAGGTACAGATTGACTAAATATTACAGAGATCAGAAACCTGTGGTTGAGTTGTACGACCACCAGAACGACCCGAATGAAACCAATAACATTGCTGCAGTAAATCCTGAAATTGTAGAGGAGCTTATGCCACTTTGGCAAAAAGGAAATACCGGGATTTATGAATCAGATTGATAAATACGGGACCATACGGAAAACCTTTTTTCTGATATGGGTCTCAGCATTGTTTCTTGTATCCTGTGCAAACATATCTGCACCGGATACACTCGAATCAGATGAGAAAAATTCAGAAAGTATGGATGAAAACACATGGATTTTCCTGATGGCCGGACAATCGAACATGGCCGGGAGAGGTACCCTTGAACCACAGGACATCATGACCAATGATCGTATTATCACTATAAATGAAAATAATGAGTGGGTCGCTGCCAAAGAGCCTTTACACTTTTATGAACCGGCCGGGGCCGGGCTGGATTGCGGGATGAGTTTTGCAAATGAGCTGTTAAAGCATATTCCGGATTCAATAACTATAGCCTTGATCCCTTGTGCAGTAGGGGGGAGTTCAGTATTTCAATGGTTGAATGATGACGAACATAGGGGTGTGAAACTGTATAGCAATTTTGTGCAGAAGGTTCAGTTATCGAAAAAGAAGGGTGTTATCAAAGGCATTTTGTGGCATCAGGGAGAAAGCAATGCCAATCCAACTGATATGCCCGACTACGAAGAAGGGGTTCTCAATTTATTTGACAGGTTTAGAAAAATAGTGGCAGATGAAAGCTTGCCGATCATCATGGGTGAGATTGGCAGATTCGCTCAGCCCGAAGAGAAAGCTGGATATTTTGAAAACATCAATGAGATCATCAGGAAGCTTGCAGAGGAGAATGACCATCTTTTCAGTATTTCCTCAGAGGGATTAGATCATAAAGGAGACCATCTTCATTTTAATAGTGAGGGACAGCGGCTGTTGGGCCTGCGATTTGCGCATGTATTCTCAGAAGTACTTGATGAATAAATTGAGTATTTATCAATTTCCCGGAATTAAGATTGAATCAAAACTGTATATTAAATACATTTGAAGTATCGTGCGAAAAAGTGAATCAATACATCATTTTATCCTGATTTCAGGATTTTTAGTTTTTCTTCTGACAAATTGTTCTGACCAGAAAGTAGACTTCAACGCCGAGATACGCCCCATCCTGAATGAGAACTGCATGGCCTGTCACGGTGGTGTAAAACAATCCGGTGGCTTTGGTCTTGTATTTCGGGAAAATGCTCTTGGGAAAACTTCCAATGGCGTTTTTGCCATTGTTCCTGGAAAGCCTGACAAAAGTGAGATCATCCGAAGGATCAAACACGAGGATCCTGAAATGAGAATGCCTTTGGATGCGGACCCGCTGAGTGAGCACGAGATTGAATTGCTGACCCGATGGATCGAGCAGGGGGCTGAATGGGAAGACCACTGGGCATACCTGCCTCCGGAAGAACCTGAGATCCCTGAGAATGAGATCGAGTGGGGAAATAATCCGATCGACCAGTTCATGCTGGAAAAGATGATCGAAAATGGGCTGGAGCCATCCGAAGAGGCTGATAAATATTCCCTGATCCGCCGTGTAAGCCTGGATCTCACAGGATTGCCACCCACGCTGGAAGAAGTGGATGCATACGTCAATGATGATTCTGAAGACGCCTATGAGAAAGTCGTGGACCGCTTACTGGAATCCCCGGCCTACGGAGAACGCTGGGCCACCATGTGGCTGGATCTGGCCAGATATGCGGATTCGCGTGGTTATGAAAAAGACGCATTCCGGAGTATCTGGAAATACCGTGACTGGGTGATCAAAGCCTTTAATGAAGACAAACCTTTTGATGAATTTACCATCGAACAGCTGGCCGGCGATCTGCTTCCCGATCCGACCATCGATCAGCTGGTGGCCACCGGATTCCATAGGAACACCCTGAATAATGATGAGGGGGGTACCTTCAACGAAGAATATAGAATTGCCCAGGTCATTGATCGCGTCAATACAACCTGGGAAGTGTGGCAGGCCACCACCATGGGGTGCGTACAGTGTCACAGTCATCCCTATGACCCCATCAAAATGAATGATTTCTATAAGTCCATGGCTTTCTTTAACAATGCCGCCGACTGGGATGTGGGTACCGAATTTCCTGTCCTGAAGGACCTCAATGAGGTAGATGAGGAAAGACTGGATCATTTGAATGAATGGATCGCCAGGTATGGTTCTGAATCTCAGGCCAAAGAAACTGCCCATAAGATCCTTACAGGCACGCCGAGGATCATCCATGAGGATTACACGGACACCACCGGTGCGATGCACCAAAACCGGGGGGACCAGGATTTCATGGAGGTCTTTGATGGTTCCACAATCACGGTCAGTGATGTGGACCTGACCAGCAAAGGATACCTGGTCTTCTATTATCGTCAATGGAATGAAACCGGTACGATCACTGTGACAGCCAATGAAAAGGAAATTGGTACTGCCGAACTCGCATCGTCCAGAGGCTTCACCCCATTGGTCATTGATCTCGAACCATACGAAGGGAGCGCTAACCTCACGTTGCATTTTGCGGGAAACGGTGAAAAGTATCGCACATTCACCGATGGATTCCTGCTGGTCGATGAAATTCCCGGGAAGGATCAGCCTGAGTATGCTGATCAGGTGGCTGTATTGAAGGAGTTATTTAACGCAGAACCTGAAGCCACTACGCTGATCATGCAGGAAAAGCGGGATCGCTTTCAGCGGGAGACGAGGGTCTTCCACCGGGGAAGCTGGCAGGAGCAGGAAGAAGAAGTGAAGCCTGCGGTTCCGGAGATCTTACTGGAAGATCCGGATAAGCTTAATGACAGGCTTGACCTGGCCAGATGGCTGGTCAGTGAGGAGAATCCCATGACAGCCCGTGTTACGGTCAACCGGTTCTGGTCTAAGATCTTTGGGGTAGGAATCGTAGAAACGGTCGAGGATTTCGGTACGATCGGTGCAGAGCCTACCCATCCGGAATTGCTGGACTGGCTGGCGTTGAGGTTTTCCAAAGACTACGAATGGAGCATGAAAAAACTCCTGAAGACGATCGTGATGTCAGCCACCTACAGGCAGACTTCAGTAGTCTCCAAACTGGCAAAAGCCAATGATCCTGATAACAAGTGGTTGTCCCACAGCCCACGGGTGCGGTTATCAGCAGAACAGATCAGGGATCAGGCCCTGGCGGTTTCAGGATTGCTGAGCGATAAGATGTACGGGCCGAGCGTGATGCCATATCAGCCGGATGGCATCTGGAATGTGGTTTACAGTGGCAATAAATGGGAACAGAGTGAGGGAGAGGACGCCCACCGGCGGGGATTGTACACTTTCTTACGGAGGTCAGCCGCTTATCCTTCATTTATCACTTTTGATGCTTCCAGCAGGGATGTCTGCGTATCAAGGAGGATTAATACCAACACGCCTTTGCAGGCCCTCACTACCTTGAATGATCCGGCATACATGGAAGCTGCTGCACATCTGGCCAAAGAGGTCGATCAGTTGAATGACACACCTGACAAAAAATTGACATTTGCCTATCAGAAGGTGATGTGCAGACCACCGTCGGAGGAAAAACTAAAGACCCTGATGGAATTATATGAAGATATGAAAATTCAATACGGGATGGATCCGGAAGCTGCTGAAGAGTTGGCAGGAGAAAAGGATCCTGAAAAGGCGGCGATGATCATTGTTGCCAACACCCTGTTGAATATGGATGAATTTATTGTGAAAGGATAGAACCATGGATCACTTTAACGAAGCAAGGAGAAGATATTTAGAGTATACTACCCGAAGACATTTCCTCAAGAAATGTTCAACAGGTCTGGGCATGATGGCCGTTGGCTCACTGATGGGGCTTGATAAACTCGCTGCTGCGGACCTTGCCAATCCCGGAGGGACTGTTCCGCATTTTGCTCCCAAAGCAAAGCGGGTGATCTACCTGCACATGGCCGGTGCGCCTTCCCAACTGGAGTTATTTGACTATAAGCCGGTCCTTGAAAAACTCAATGGTCAGGACTGTCCGCCTTCTCTGCTTGAAGGTAAGCGCTTTGCTTTCATCCAGGGAGTCCCGCAGATGCTGGGACCGCAACAGAAATTCAGACAGAGAGGGGAGTCCGGCAACTATGTTTCAGATGCCATGCCTCACCTGGCGGAGATGGCCGACAAACTTACATTCCTGAAGGCCATGCACACCGACGAGTTCAACCATGCGCCTGCTCAGCTGCTGATACAGACCGGTAGCTCCAGGGTAGGGCGGCCAAGTATTGGTTCATGGGTGACCTATGGATTGGGATCTGAAAATGAGAATTTACCAGGATTCATGGTGCTCATTTCAGGTGGTAACAATCCCGATGCCGGTAAGAATGCGTTTGGAAGCGGGTTCCTGCCTTCGGAATATCAGGGGGTACAATGTAGAAATTCCGGTGACCCGATCCTGTTTGTCTCTAATCCCGACGGGATCAGCCGTGACATTCGGGGCCGGTCTCTGGAAGCCCTCAAGAAGATCAATGAGGCTGAGTACAGGGAGATGGGAGATCCGGAGATCCTTTCCAGGATTTCACAGTATGAGATGGCCTTCAAGATGCAGGTTTCAGTACCAGAGACCATGGACATTAAGGATGAGCCTGATTACATCAAAAAGATGTATGGAATAGGTGATGGCTCTAACACTTTTGCTAACAACTGCCTGCTGGCAAGGAAGCTGGCGGAGAAAGGTGTCCGGTTTATACAGCTGTATGACTGGGGCTGGGACATGCATGGGACGAGCAAGAAGGGCTCTGTTGATATGGGTATCCGGATGAAATCCAATGAAATTGATCAGCCCATCGCAGCGCTGCTGAAAGACCTGGAGCAACGTGGCATGTTGGAAGACACACTGGTTGTCTGGGGAGGTGAATTCGGACGAACCCCCATGAGAGAAAACAGGAAAGGAGAGGTGATGAGTTACCTGGGAAGAGACCACCACGTGGATGCATTTACGGTCTGGATGGCTGGAGCAGGATTGAAAGCAGGTTACAGCCACGGGGAGACAGACGAGATCGGCTATTTCGGTATCAAGGACAAGACACATATCCATGACCTGCAGGCGACCATCCTCCATCTGATGGGGATGAATCATGAGAAATTCACCTATCGGTTCCAGGGCCGTGACTACAGGCTTACAGATGTACACGGTCATGTGATCGATAAGGTGCTGGCTTAATCTATCCTGATATTCGCACATCGTCTCTCGCAGAGGACGATGTGATTGAAAGTGTTTATATGGTGTTTTACAACATCATTTGAAACCATTTATACGTATCTTTAAAAGATGAATGTGAAAGACAGGATTAAGCAGCGAATCAACGACATTAATGATCCTCAACTTTTGGACGAACTCCTAAAGGCTGTTGAACTGGAGCATGAGATTGATCATCTTGACGAACTAACTGACCCTGAGAAAAAAGCTATCGATGAAGGAATATCTGATGCGGAGTCCGGGAAATTGCACTCGAACTCAGAAGCAAGCCAACTGGTGAAGAAATGGCTAAAAAGATAAGATTGACAACTCGCTCTATCATCGATCGATCAAAACATTTATAACTACTGGCTGGAACGTAATCAGTCCGATATTTACCCGGAAAAACCACTCCCCTGGCCTGTCCCCCGACAGGCCACATGAAATAAAATGTCACTGATTGTGAGTCAGATCTTCTGGACAGACCTGGTTGGATATTAAGGAGATTATAGTTTAATGCGAAATTGCCCGGAATTGTTGTTCTCATTAAATTACATAAGTGAAAAGAATACAATTCAGAAAAGACCTTCACGCATCCGCCGAGATGGTTTACAATACAATGCTTGGTATTGGCAACATTGAAACATACCAGCAATGGACAGCCGAATTCAATCCCACCTCGACCTATGAAGGAAGCTGGGAAAAGGGGTCAAAGATCTACTTCATCGGGACAGATGAAAATGGTAAAAAAGGCGGGATGATTGCTGAAATTGCCGACAACATCCCAAACCAGTTTGTTTCCATTCGCCATTATGGAATGTTAGACGGTGAAAAAGAGATTACCGAAGGCGATGAAGTCGAAAAATGGGCAGGTGGACTGGAGAATTATTCGTTCGATGAGCACAATGGCATGACATCCGTCACCGTAGATATCGATGTAATTGAAGACCACCTGGATTATTTTAATACGACCTGGCCCAAAGCTTTGGATAAGCTCAAAGAACTGGTGGAGAAGTAGGACACAGTCAGCGTATCACAACAATTTAATTGCCGATCGATCTTCAAACATCGTCTCTCGCAGAGGACGATGTGGTGGCAGAACCGTAGTCTGTGACCCACAGTAGCTCACAGACAATTCCTCTGCAAACCACTCCATCCCACAGCCCTCATCATCTTCACTCCCCGTTATAGCATAAAATATCGTAGATTTGATCAGCGTGGTCTGAGTTAGACAATTATTGGATTAGAAATTATTCATACAATGGCAGCATCAAGAATGACCTACTTTTTTATTCTGTTCGCTTTGACGTTCAACTTATTTAGTCAAAAAACCTATGTCATTTCGTCAAATTCAGAACCTACAATTATTCGCCCAACCATGGGTTTACTGTTTTTCATGGAGTTTACCCAGAATGAAATTTCTTATAAGAATAAAACCCTTTCAATTACTCTTCCGGAAAAGTTAACTGACCGAGAAAAGGCCTTTGGGTTTCTAACCTTTAAGGGGAATGAGGGAAGTCAATTGGAAGGTAACGTACTGGTTTTAATGGATGGCTATAAAAATTACAATACACGAGTATACATTGACAGGAACTACAACCTTGATCTGAGAGATGATGGCGAACCGCTCGTGATTACTCATTCATCGGAAGCTATAAATGTGAAGCTATATAACACTAAATATCCTGATGCATATTATTCTACAGACCTGCGATACATCCAGTTTCAGAATGAGCGGCAAGAGCAAATGATTTCAGCTATGAATGCTGATCAGTTTCCCCACACAAAAGGAAATACGTTTATCGATCCTCATTTTTGGTTAGCAGAATCCAGTAATCGCTTTAAAATATTTCACGGTGAAATGGATGGGGACTCGGTCAGCTTTGCATTGGTAGATACCAACAACAATGGGTTATACAATGAAATAGGTACGGATAAATTCCTGGTTTCGGAAGAGGGTGTATTCAATGATAGAGGTGGAAAAAACAACTACGTGATTGGAGATTCTAATCCGGTTAGTTTTTTAGGTAGATACTTTATCATAGATGAGATATCACCAGCTGGCAATTTTGTGAAGTTTATCAAATCCAGTGAGAATGAATACTCATCGTATCATAAGGATAAAGTGATGGAGGGAAAAGTAATTCCGGATTTGGAGTTTATGACCCTGGAGGATCAAAAGACCACTATCCACCAGGAGCTAGCCGATGAAAAATATACATTACTTGACTTTTGGGGGACCTGGTGTAAAGGTTGTCTGGAACAGACAAAAACCTTAAAAAAGATAGATAGTCTTTATGCTGATAAAATTGAAATAATAGGCATGAATTACGAGCCCAATCCGGGAAAAGCCAAAGAATACATAGCAAAACAAAACATTACATGGACCCAGGGGATTGCCGATGACGAAATGATCAAAAGTCTGTCCGTAAACTCATTCCCTTTTTATATTCTTGTTAAAAATGACAAGCAAATTCATTCAATGGGCATTCGATTAGCTGATTTAGAGCAATTATTAAAAGAAAGCTCAAAATCGACTGGTTCAAAAGAGTGAGTCATTGAGATCCTTCCCACCTCATCCTTCTGCCTTCCCAGTTGTGATATAAATATTGTAGATTCGATGTTATAAAGCGGGCAAGATGAATAAGATCACTTTACTAACTTGTTATAGGCAATAGAGGGTTCCTCAAGGCTTTGAAAGCAGTTTACAAATACAGATCTGGAGATGAAGAGACATTTGAACGTGATCTTAAATCTATAGCAAAGAATTACTTCTGGTCCGCAAACATTGATTCTCTTAATGACCCCTGTGAGGCTTTCATTTCAACTCAAAATTTCCTGACTCAACTTGGACTTATTATTAAGATTTTCAACAAAAAGTTAGATAAGTCCGCAAGCGATGAGGTTATTAATGCACTGAACAACGTAATTGAAAGAAGGAAAGTCATTGGAATTTACTCCCTATCTCAAACATACAAACATGAGCTTCTATGGGCGCATTATGCAAATTCTCATAAGGGCTTTTGCATTGAATACGATTTGGATGCACTTCTGAAAACAAATAAGATGGATAAGCTCTACTCATTTGCTATAAAGTATTCGGACAAAATACCACAAGTAGAAATATCAGATATATCTGGCAAGGGCGGGTTCCCTATAATCCAGAAACTTGCTGGAACTAAATCGAAAAGTTGGTCTTATGAAGAGGAGTTCCGGTTAATCACTGATCAGTCGGGTCCGTTTCAATATAAACATAATGCAATTACAGCTATTTACTTTGGCCTGAGAATGAAGCAGGATAAAAGAGACCGAATCATAAGTGAACTAGCTGGAAGAGGAATTTCCTTTTATCAAATTATTCAAATCGAAGGTACCTACAAATTTGAGAGAGAGTTAATTGAAGATGGAGCTCAGAACGAAGTAACCTACTTGACTCAAATTCCAAGTACTACTAACTCAAGCAAACCAATAAAATTCAAGATCAGAACCCAAGACTACATGAAGTTCTCCAAATTGGGTGAAGTGACAATTGATTTGACCGAACCAATAAACAACGACCAACTTCTTGAAATTGGAAACTACATTAAAACAGAACTCTTGGAAGAAGCTCAAAAAGTCTTGATATGGTATTATCTGCCTAACCAGAAAGATGATTTTGTTCCTTGGGCATCAACGAACTTTGAGAAAAATCAGTTTAATGTTACCATAAACGATTTTATAGAACTTGATGAAAAAGTACCGTGAAATAGACAAAATTCGAGAATCAGGTGGTTCCGGCATTTGCAGTTGCTGATCGGTCAAAGTGGCTAGACATAAGCGATCATTTGACTTATTCAGGAATCGCTCGGTTGGACCCTGTTTCACCGAGTGACTATCTACAAACCCTACCCAGACCCCTCATCATCCTCCCTTCCCGTTGTGATATAAATATGATAAATTTGATGTTGTGAAGTGGGAAAGGTGAATAAGTTTACTTTACCCAGGCGTTAGTTTTCATTCAACAAGTCCCAACATTAAACTTCATGGGAACCCATAAATCAGCCGAGGAAATCCTCCAAGAGCAAATTGAAGTAATGGGAGAGGAATTTGGCCCAATTTATAATCGATTGTATCGTGAGATTTTATTTATTCATCACAAATGGAGTGAATTTGAATCATTGTATGGACAAGGAGATGCTACAATTAATAGCATGAACAAATTTGCTCCTTTCTTCTACTACATCGTTCAAAACAACCTTTTTGATGATGTAATTCTTAATATATGTAGAATCACGGATCCAATTAAAACTTTAGGTAAATACAACATAACAATTCAGTTATTTCCTGAGTATGTCAATGACCAAATACAAAGTTCTATTTCTCAACAAATTCAGAGAATTATTTTCGATTCTTCATTCTGTAGAGATCGACGCAATCGAATAATTAGTCATATTGATAAAGATTTAGCTTTAAATCAAAGTGCCAAACCACTGGAGAAGGCAAACAGGAACCTAGTAAACGCTCTTCTTAAAAAATTTCAAGAACTTTTTAATTCTATAGAAAGATACTATTTCGATTCAGAACTTTATTTTGGTTTTGCAATACCCGAAGGATATTCTGTACTAAAATGGGCCGAAGATGGGTTAAAGCTAGATGAACTAAAATGGAAATTTTTGAAAACTGGTAAACTGGATGCTAGCGATTTTGAGACGGAAGAAAACGAAAACTAACATAGTGTGTATAGCACATGTGCTAAATGCTCCTAGACACTGTTTTGTTGAACTCCCCCACCAGTCCAGAAATTACTTCCGGGCAGTGTGGTCCCCCCAACCATTTCCCCTCTTCCCCCAACCACTTCCCTTTTTTACTCTTCCATTTCATCTCAGCCACTAACTGGTTCGTCTTTTAGATGAACTACTTCGTCTTTTTAGCGAAATAGTTCGTGCCGGATATGAACGATTTCATCTTTTCGGCGAACTGGTTCATGGTTTTTACTAACTGGAAAGTCTTTTTGATGAACCATTTCATCTTTTTCGTGAAATAGTTCGCGACGGATACGAAC
This sequence comes from Cyclobacteriaceae bacterium, assembly GCA_965243485.1. Taxonomy (GTDB): domain Bacteria; phylum Bacteroidota; class Bacteroidia; order Cytophagales; family Cyclobacteriaceae; genus UBA7330. The sequence goes on from CBDEVP010000001.1 coordinate 3,172,280, forward strand.
TGGTTCGTGATTTATATGAAATAGTTCGTGATGGAGATGAACCGGTTCGTCTTTTTTGTTAGACGGTTCGTCTTTTTTACTAACTGGTTCGTGTCGGAGGTGAAAAAGTTCGTCTCCGGATACAACTTACCCCTCCCCAAATACCCCCAGGGCATAAAAAATGCCCTAAGAGGATCCTTTCGAACCCTCCAGGGCATTTACGGACTCAACAAACCGGTGGTGGATGTGTTGGTTTACGCTTCTACGGGTTCTGCCGCAGAGCGTCTGCCTTGTCCCTCAAACCTGCTGCTCAGGTCGTCGGCGATCACTTTAGCATCCGGGATGTTTAGCTTCGCAGCCTGCTTCACGGACTGGTAATAGGCCAGCGCCGCCTGCATGGCCTCAGAGCCTGCCAGCAGGATAGAATCATTCAGTGCTCCCATCACCTGGCTCAACGGCCGGTAGAATGAAGACATGTTATCCACAGCATTCATGTCTACCTCCAGCTGCTCCTGATCCACAAACGAGGGGAGGAACTGCCCGTCTGATTTCGTGTATTCCACGATCTTGCGGACAAACGGCTTGCCGGATTCCCCCATCTTGACCAGCTTCCTGCGGTCATCGTTGGTCAGTGTTTTCAGGTGAGGCATGAGCTTGTCTTCAAGGCTCTTGATAGCATCCTTAATGGCTTTCAGGTCCTGGTTAGGGATGACCTGGTGAATTCGATTTTCCATAGATTGATATGTTTTATTTTATTTAACGGTACTAAATATAGTTAGAAAAGCCTAATTGAGTTATAGGGGAAGAAGAATTTGATAATCCCCGAAGAACCAGGAGTCAGGTTGAATAGCTCTTTTCAATGGCTATCAACCCATTAGGTATCATTGAATCAGTATATTTGGGAGCAAGAAAAGCACCACCAGAGCTTCTATTTAAAATTGTTGCCGGTAGTAAAGTAACCACACTTGATTACAAACCTTTTTAGAAATCTGACTGACACATGGGCTTCCTATCTGCTCATAATTGTAAATACTATAGTTTTTTTAAGCTATGGCTTTGAAAATACTTCAGTGATTTCTCTTCTGCACTTAGGAGGAAATTTCCCGCCATATTCTTTGGACAGTGAGCCCTTTAGATTAGTTACATCAATGTTTCTTCATGGTCATTTATTCCATTTGTTCGCCAATATGTATAGCCTGTTTTATGTGGGCATACAGTTAGAAAATAAGATTGGATCGTGGAACTTTCTTATTGTTTACTTTTTGACTGGGCTATTAGCCGGACTTGCAAGCTTGAATTTCAACCTGTTTGTTGTAAGCGTAGGTGCAAGCGGTGCAATATTTGGAATTTATGGATTCCTCATCGTTGAAACAATTCGTAAAAACCCAAAAAATAAAGTTTCGATTCTGACCAATTTCATCATTTATCTGCTGGTTGTAACATTGATTGGGTCACGTCTAAACTTCGATAATGCAGCTCATATTGGAGGCGCAGCTTCCGGAATAATCATTGGCATATTATATGGTAAACTCCAACTTCGTTTAGTTTATGCCAGTGGTATCACTGTTATTCTTTTTTCATGCATGCTAATTCCCAGATATCAGGTTGTTTATTTTAATTCTTACCAAAATTTCATTTCAACTGATGATAACATCAAAAGAATCATTAATGCCCAATTAAATGATAAAGATCTTTATGATTCACTGAAGAGAATAAAAGACCTTCCACAGGAGACTATAAATGATTTTCGAGGCATCGACTTTAATCCGTCCCAGCTAAGAAATGATACATCAATAATTGTTGATTATTTAACCCTTAGATCAAAGCAAATTGATTACTTCCTCCAGGGCCTGTCCAGGGAGTCTTTCATTTATCTTGACAGCATCAGATTTATTGCCTTCAAGATTTCTGAACTCCCTCAAATAGAATACACCTTGAATATTGAGATTCAGCCCTCACCGGCAAAAATTGATCAAGATACAGCAGAGCAGCTGTTCACAATTAGACAGAATTATGATTCCAATTGGTTTGAGGTGGATACATATGAATACGAATTCTATAGGATTGGTCAAATGGACAGCATGGGGAATTGGCATGGCAGAGTTGAGGACTACTATAAGGACGGGGCAATTCAAATGAAAGGAAACTATAACAGAGGACTAAAAGATGGTATATTTATTTACTACGAATCTGATAGTACTTATTCAACTGCTGGTAGGTACTTTTTAGACAATAAAATTGGCAAATGGGAAACATTTCATGAAAACGGACTTTTGTACTCGGAAATAAGACATGAAAATGGGTTTTCTTATATTGAAAACTTATGGGATTCTGTGGGCAATCAATTGGTTGTAAATAGAAATGGAGAAGAACTTTACTACTATCCTAATGGAGTAGTGAGCTATAAGCGAAGCATTGTGGATGGCTTAAATCATGGCTTTATTGAGGCATACTATGAAAACGGGGACTTGCAGTTTAAGGAGTATCATGAAAAAGGCCACTTGATAAAAGGAGTTTCATATTTTAATAATACTGAAAATACCTATGATGGAAGTATTAATATACCATACCCTGAAGGCGGATACGAAGCTTTCTATGATTATATAGAAAAGGAAAACAAACTAAAGTCAGATAGTATCAATGAGACTGTCGTATTGCGGTTTGATGTTCATTACTCGGGTAGAATTCATGACATTAGATTTTTGAAGCGTTATGATGAAACCTACAATCGATATGCCAGAGAGCTGTTGTTGAATGGTCCCGACTGGATTCCTGCAAGAAGTCACGGATTATTTGAAACCAGTTCTTTTGTTGAAGTAACTGTGAATTTCTAAGTGTGGAGAATAAGGGCCAAATAAGTTTGGAATAGCTTAAAAGAACAATACAATGGAAAATGATCGACAACCAAGCGAACTTGAGCAGCAGGTAAGTCTCGGACTCAGAAAGGCCTACCGGAAGCTGGTGATATTTAAGAAGAAGAACAACAGTCCTCTGATCGTCTCCCGCAATGGCAAGGTAGTCGCCATACCACCCGATGAAATACCCATGCCTCCGCCCATCGAGGAGTAACCGGATAGCCGGTTGATGCAGCATAAGATCCATCGCTTCCCTCTCGGGGCCTCCCTTGGCCTGTCCCTCCCTTGGCCTGTCCCCTGACAGGCCACTGACGAACCAAAGTATTACCTGGTTTTTCATATCAGGTCTTTCCGAAGGTAGGGGTTCAAAAGAGTAATCGCCATGTATGCTTTTTGCCACACTATCCTTAATTTAGGAGATCATAAGTCGCATCAACAGCACCCAAATACATGACCGGATCTTCTTTTTCCAGACTGATTGCTCTGCTTACAGTAGCCAGCTTCATTTTTTCCTGTGAAACTCCCAGGAAAGACGAACCCAATGTAGTGCTCATCTTCCTCGACGACGGCGGCTTCTCAGATTTCAGGCCTTTCGGAGAGCCGAGGTATCCAACTCCCCATACTGCGCAGCTGGCGAAGGAGGGATGCAGCTTTTACAGCTTTTACGTTCCGCAGGCTGTGTGCTCGGCCAGCCGGGCGGCGTTGCTTACGGGATGTTATCCGGGGCGAACGAAGATGTTTGGCGCCCATGAGCCCGGCGAACGGGGAGTGGACCCGAAGTTTGCGACCATGGGGCAGGTGTTTAAGCAGAATGGCTATGCCACTGCAAGCTTCGGAAAATGGCACATTGGCGATCAGCCGGACACCCGTCCACCGGCCAGGGGCTTTGACGAATCCTGTGGGCTGATGTATTCCAACGATATGTGGAAACACAACCCCGGAAATCCTGAGTTCTGGTCAAAGTACAAGCTGCAATACTGGGAGAATGGAGAGGTCGTCATCGATGAGATGGAGAAACAGGACCAGAAGGTGCTCACAAAGAAATACACGGAAAAGGCTGTAGATTTTATTCGAAGAAAGAAAGATGAGCCCTTCTTTTTATACCTGGCACATACCATGCCTCACGTGCCTCTATTCACCAGCGACGAATTTGAAGGTGTCTCTGGGGTAGGGGTGTACGGTGATGTGATGATGGAGCTGGACTGGTCGGTCGGGCAGGTAAACCAGGCCATCAAAGACAATGGCCTGGAAGAAAACACGATCTTTATCTTCATCGGATCGGACAACGGGCCCTGGCTGGTCTATGGAGATCATGCGGGCATTTCCCCGTTCCGGGAGGGCAAGCAGAATTCCTTTGACGGAGGGCTTAAGAATGCCTGCATCATCAAATACCTCGGAAAGATCAAAGCAGGGAGCACTTCATACAATACCTTTTGCTCGATCGATCTTTTGCCCAGCCTGGCAGGCGTCACAGGCTCGCCGCTACCGGAAAACGAGATTGACGGCAAAGACGTATGGCCTTTGATCGTAAACGAGCCAGGGGCGATAAATCCGCATGATTACTATGCGTTTTCGTGGAGTGATCAGTTTCACGGGGTGCTCAGCCCGGATGGTAAGTGGAAGCTTCACCTTCCCCATCAGTACCGGGCAGTCGTTCGTCCCGGCAAAGATGGCTTTCCCGGGCGACAGGAACGGCTGATGCTGGATACGGCCCTCTATGACCTTGTCCATGATCCGCAGGAGCGCGGAAATGACTATGCCAATCACCCTGATATAGCTGCGGAGCTTCTGACTTACGCCCAATCGCATTATGAAAAATTTTATAAAGCAGATGATAAAGCTTCCGAATCTGATTAGCTGGATGTGAATAATTATTGATTTTTAATCGTCAAATAAAATTTTCGTTCTTCATGCATCGCATCTCGCAGACGACAATGAAGTTAGTATTTTTGAGCCAAGGTTGAATTCTATTATCTTTCATGTGTATAATAATTGTTTTTTAAAAGACACATGGAATTCGCATGTCTACTTGAGGACGTTCCCATTAGATTTTTATTAATCCTTTGGTTGGCGTTTTTCCCATGCTCATTTCTTGATTCATTCATCAACGACCATGATATTGAAAATATCCCAAGCCATTTGGTTGGCCTTAATCATCCCCATCGTCTTTTCCTGTAATCAGACTGGTGAGGTGCATGAATCACCTCCAAACATCATCTTCATCCTCACCGACGACCAGGGGTGGGGAGACCTGAGTATCAATGGAAACACCAACATCAATACTCCCAATATTGATAAGCTGGCAGAAACCGGCGTCCGGTTCGATCGCTTTTATGTCAGCCCTGTCTGTTCGCCCACCAGGGCAGAGATCCTTACAGGCAGATACCATGTAAGAAGTGGGGTCTATTCTACTTCGGCAGGAGGAGAACGGATCGACCTGGATGAAACGATGATCAGCGAGGTGCTAAGGGATGCCGGCTATGCCACAGCGGCTTATGGCAAATGGCACAACGGCATGCAGGCGCCCTATCATCCAAACACCCGGGGGTTTGAGGACTTCTATGGATTCTGTTCGGGTCATTGGGGCAGCTACTTCAGCCCGATGCTCGAGCATAATGGTGAGCTTGTGACAGGGGATGGCTTCATCATTGATGATCTCACCAGTCATGGGCTGGAGTTCATCGAAAAAAATAAGGACCGGCCTTTCTTTTTATACCTTCCCTACAATACCCCACACGCACCCATGCAGGTACCGGATCGCTGGTGGAACAAGTATAAAGACAAGGAGCTCGAAATGCTCCATCGGGATACTGAAAAAGAAGAGGTGGAGTTTACCAGGGCGGCCCTGGCCATGTGCGAAAACATCGACTGGAATGTGGGACGGGTCATGGAAAAGGTGAAAGAAGCCGGGATCTTGGAAAATACGCTCATCATCTACCTTTCCGACAACGGACCCAACAGCTGGCGTTGGAATGATGGGATGAAAGGACGAAAAGGGTCTACGGATGAAGGCGGAGTGCGGTCACCATTAATCATGAACTGGTCGGAAAAGCTGGAAGCCGGAAAGGTAATACCGCAGATTGCCAGCGCGATTGATTTCTTCCCTACGTTTCTTGACCTGGCTAAGGTGGAATACAGTTCGGAAAAACCTCTGGATGGGAACAGTCTGGCACCTCTGCTGTTTGAAGAAAAACCGGAGTGGAAAGACAGATACGTGATCAACAACTGGAGGGACCGGGTCAGTGTCAGAAGTCAGCAATATCGACTGAGTCATGATGATATGCTTTTCGATATGGTAGCAGATCCGGGGCAATACACAGATATATCCGGAGAACAGCCCGAAATATTTGAGGCAATGATGGCGGAGAAGAAAAAGTGGCAAAGTGAGGTATATACGGAATTGCCTGAGGAGGACAAAAGGACATTTACCATTGGCTACGAAGGATTTCCGAACACACAGATACCAGCCAGGGATCTGATCGCCCATGGAAATATCGTTCGCTCGAACAGATGGCCCAATTGCAGCTTTTACACCAACTGGACCAGTATGGAGGACATGCTCACGCTTGATGTGGAAGTACTAAGTGAAGGAGACTATGAAGTAGTGATCTATTATACCTGTCCGGCGGAATCTGTCGGATCAAAATTCGAGCTAACCTTTCTGGAAAGCAGCCTTACAGGCCAAATTACCGAAGCCCATGACCCACCGCTTACCGGGATGGAAAATGATCGTTTGCCCAGGCCGGAATCCTATGTGAAAGACTTTAAGCCCCTGAACATCGGCACCATCCATCTCAAGAAAGGAAAAGGAACGCTCAGGCTTCAGCCTCTGGAGATACCGGGTAAGGAAGTAATGGATTTCAGGCTGATGATGTTAAAGAAGATTGGATGAAAAGGAGTTGAAACTAGAAATTCACCGTCATTCTGAGTGGAACTACCTGAATTGCACATTAAGGTAGGATTATGTCATTACTGTTGATCATGTTTGTCAGCAAAATTTGGTCGTGGAGCGAAGCCATGCCTGCCGGCAGGCAGGAATCTCATGATTGTTGTGGAGGAATGCGCTGGGTACTTACGAGCAGGAGATCCTTCCCGCCTGCCAAAGTCTGGTACGGCGGACAGGCGCTTCGCTTCCTCGCTCTCCGAATTTCTTTGTCTACCGAAGCCACTGGCGAAGGTAGATTACGCAGGAGAGTGGATGACGGTGTGGTTTTTTGATTTGGTATCGCTGGCGCAAGACCTAAAATTATTTGTTTGGGTATCGCTGGATCGATTTATCAATATTGAACAGGTCCTGATAGTATAAGATTTTTTGTTTAGTTTAATGTCATTCCACAACTTTTAGAAGTATATCAAACCCACGATAAAATGATATCCCGAATTGCGCCCCTCACCTTACTCTTTCTTGTCTCCTCGCTCGTCCAGGCCCAGACCGGGCAGTGGATGAAAAAAGAGATCACACTGGAAAGTACCACTGAATACGAAAATCCATTGTACAACGTACGGGAATTTGCTGCCACGTTCACTTCTCCGTCGGGGAGGCAACAGATTGTCAGAGGTTTCTGGGATGGAGGCAGGACCTGGAAGATCCGTTTCGTACCTGATGAAGTAGGTACATGGACTTATAAAACTAACTGCACCGATGAAAATAACACGGGGTTACATGGGGTGGAAGGAACATTCGAATGCGTCAAGCAACAAAGTACACATGCGATCTATCAAAAAGGAAGCATCAAGCGAGATCCCGGAAAGTACCACTTGAGCTATGCCGATGGTACACCTTTTTTCTGGCTGGCCTGCACCGCCTGGAATGGAGCGTTGAAATCCTCCGAAGCGGAATGGGACCAGTACCTGACCGATCGAAAAGACAAGGGCTACAACACCATCCAGTTTGTGACCACCCAGTGGCGAGGCGGTGATTCCGACCGTGACGGAAGGGTAGCTTTTACGGGTTCCGGCCGCATTGAACTGAACATTGAGTTTTTCCAAAGGCTGGACCAAAAGGTAGATCGCATCAACGAATACGGACTGGTTGCAGCACCGGTCCTGTTGTGGGCCCTCCCGTCGATCACAGGAAGATACCTGAGTCCCGGGTATTACCTGCCACATGAGGAAGCGATTTTGCTGGCCAAATACATGGTCGCAAGGTACGGAGGCAACCAGGTGGTCTGGATACTGGGTGGCGATGGCGAGTATCTGAAGGATTATGAACAAAGATGGAAAGAGATAGGCAGGGGTGTGTTTGGAGAAGGGAAGCATCAGGGCATTGTGGCCCAGCACCCGCATGGAAAATCGTGGATAGGCATGGCCAATGCAAACGAAGACTGGCTGGATATCCCGGGTTATCAGTCCAGTCACAGTACCAGCCAGACTACGGTTGATTGGGTGAATAAAGGTCCGATGGTCGAGGATTGGGATCGTATTCCCGCCAGACCGATCATGAACCTCGAACCGATCTACGAACAAATTCACGAACATGTCACAGCGCTCGATGTCCGTCAGGCTACATATTGGAGCCTGTTTGCCACGCCTGTTTCAGGAGTGACTTACGGTGCCAATGGGATCTGGCCCTGGCTGCGGGAGGGAGAATCAATCCTCAATCACAGGGATGCCCCCTGGACCAGCACCTGGTATGAAAGCCTGAAATTGCCGGCCGGGACACAGGTGCCTTATGCTAAAAAATTCTTTGAAGGATTTGAATGGTGGGACCTGGTCCCTGCTCACGAGGAATTGTTGGTGGAGCAGCCCGGTGATGAAAAATACAACGACTTTGTCTCCATGCTCAGGTCACAGGATTATAAAACCCTGCTGGTTTACTTTCCATCAAAACTGGATGTGAGCATTTTCAATAAACGGGGATTGTCCTACGCAGCCCGATGGTTTGATCCGGTTTCCGGCACTTACAGGAAAGGTTCTGTGAAAGTCAACGGCAATCTGATTGAAGTATCGCAGGAGGCTCAGCAGGATATGATTTTAGTACTTGAAGCCAAATAAATACTATGAACAGATCCATTTTTTACTCCTTTTTAATATTGATCCTTTCCGGCGGCTTTCTGAGTTGTCAGGAGGAAGAAAAGAAAAAGCTTAACGTGCTTTTCATTGCCGTCGATGATCTCCGGCCACAGCTGACAAGTTTTGGTGTGGAAGGAATTATCTCACCAAATATTGATCGGCTGGCTGCCATGGGGACGATCTTTCCGCAGGCTTATTGCAATATTCCGGTATGTGGCGCTTCGAGGGCAAGTATCTTAACCGGTTTACGTCCAACCATGAACCGGTTTCTGAATTATGATGCACGGATCGATGAACAGGCACCCAATACGGTGACGCTCCCGGGCCACTTCAAGGCAAATGGATATTATACGATCACCAACGGGAAGGTTGCGCACCATAGGGGTGACTGCAAAGGAGCCTGGGACGAGGAGTGGAGACCACCCGGTCCGGGGAGGAATTACCTTTTGCCTGAGAATATCGGCCTGGATTCCGTGGCGGATCAAAGAGGTTATGCCTACGAAAAAGCCGATGTGCCGGACTCAGCCTACCATGACGGACAGATCGCACTGAAGGCGATCAGCGACCTGAGAAGGCTGAAGGAGAAAGATCAGCCCTTTTTCCTGGCGGTAGGATTCAAAAAACCTCACCTTCCTTTCAATGCCCCGTCAAAATACTGGGACATGTATGATCCGAAGAAGATCGGGCTGGCAGACAATCCATACAAACCTGAAGGCGCTCCCGATCAGGCGATGCATAATTTTGGGGAGCTGAGGAATTATTCGGGCATCCCTCAGGAGGGACCAGTGAGCGATTCGTTGGCTTTAATACTCCGACATGGGTATCACGCCTGCGTTTCATATACGGATGCGCAGATTGGCCTGGTGCTGGACGAGCTGGACAGGCTTGAGCTCACGGAAAATACCATCATCGTATTGTGGGGAGATCACGGGTGGAACCTGGGAGAGCACGGACTTTGGTGTAAGCATTGTAATTTTCACACCTCGATCAATGCTCCGCTGATCGTGGCGGCACCGCAATTCAAGGGTGGTCAAAAAGCCATGGCAGAAACAGAATTTCTGGATGTATATCCGACCTTGTGCGACCTTTCCGGACTTTCAATTCCTGCTCACCTGCAGGGAACGAGTTTGGTACCGGTACTTAATGATCCGTCATCAGAGCACAAAGGTTTTGCACTCTCCAAATGGCACAACGGACTGACGATTGTCAAAGATCAGTATCATTATACGGAATGGAGGAACATGGAGGACAGTCTGTATGCCAGCATGCTGTATGATCATTCGAAGGATCCGGAGGAAAATGTAAATATTGCGGAAGATCCGGCGTATCAGTCCGTGATCCCGGAGTTGCGGGCGCTCATGAAGGAGAATCGGGGAGAGTCCTATTTTGATCCTTTGCCGGAGTGACGGTAAAGGTCAGACGGCAGTCGGACCGTTTGGGTTTTGCTTTAGGGCGGTGTTGTCACCAACCAGGTCTTCCTTGCCTAAGGTTGGTGTTGTCACCAACCTCTTAAAATCATTGCTTGTCAGTAGTCGTTATGTATATATTTAAACGTGCAAAATGACGGTATTATATTCTTTACCTCTACCTGCCTTAACTGGCGACCATTGCTGGTTCACGATTCCAGAAAACAAATCATTCTTGAAAGCCTGGAATTTTTGGTAAGAGATGACCGCATTTGGCTTTATGCCTTCGTGATTATGCCAAATCATATTCATCTTCTTTGGAGAAAGAAAGAAGAATGGGTTAATAAGGATATTCAGCAAATGTTTTTGAAGTACACAGCTCAACAAATAAAATATCAAATGATTGACACCAATCAATCCGCAGAACTGGCTTTATACAAGAGCACACAAAGTGACCGCGTATTTCACTTTTGGGAAAGAAGACCATTTAAAGCTAAAATGTATAACAGAAATGTAGCCTATCAGAAAATAGACTATATACATCATAATCCAGTAAAAGCGGGTCTATGTGAAAGAGCGGAGGACTATTGGTATTCATCTGTAAGATTTTATGAGTTTAATAAGGATGATTTCGGTTTTCTAACGCATATTAAGGATCATCTTTGAGCGTGTGCTCATTGCTTATGTCGGTGAACACCGACATTAAGCAATTTTGCCGGAGTGACGGTAAAGGTCAAACGGCAGTCCGACCGTTTAGGGTCTTAATGATAGCATATTTTTGAGTTAAAACTAATCAAGCTATGTATCGATCACCGGACAGGAGGAACACTGGTAAAAACAAAAAGGTATTGCAGCAATTCCTTATCCTCGTTCTTTTATGTATCCCAATCCTTAGCAGCTCTCAAACGCCAGGCAACCCCATTTACTATGGTGAAGATTCGTTCATTTTGGAAGGCACCAAAATAGCCGATTCACTGAAAGAAAATCGATATGACAGGTTGCCACTGTCATTAAAGGATAAGGTTCGCGAGCCTGTGTGGAAACTGTCCAAATCTTCTGCGGGAATGTCCATCCGTTTCTTTTCCAATTCCACCAGCATCCATGTGAAGTGGACGCTTCTTCATGACAACAAGATGAACCATATGGCGGAGACAGGCATCAAAGGCATTGACCTGTACTTTAACAACAAGGGTAACTGGCAGTATGTAAACACTGCCCGCCCGACAGGCATTGACAATGAATTCCTGCTGATTGAAAACATGTCCCATAAGTTGCGGGAATATAAAATGTATTTGCCGCTTTATGATGGAGTGGCGAAAATAGAAGTCGGCATTGATTCCGGCAGTGTGATCAAAAAGCCATTGGATGCCTACGGTGAATTCATTGTATTTTACGGCACCAGCATCACGCAGGGTGGTTGTGCCTCCCGGCCCGGCATGGCCCATACCAACATCATTTCCAGAAAGCTGAACATGGATTGTATCAACTTTGGCTTCAGCGGAAACGGAAGGATGGAGCAACCCATCAATGAGCTGATCGCAGCACTCGATCCCACCTTTTATGTGATCGAATGTTTGCCCAACATGAACCCCGGGCAGGTGACCGAAAGAACCATTCCTCTGGTGAAAACCATCAGAGCAAAGCATCCCGAAACACCCATCCTTTTTGTTGAGAATTTCATCTACGATACTTCAGTACTCAATCAGGAGCTGAGCGAGCTTATAAGCGACAAGAACGCTGCATTAAAGACGGAATATGCTAAAATGATGAAAGCAGGGTTTGAAAACGTCTTTTACATAGACAGTAAAGATGCTCTCGGGGAAGACCATGAAGGCACTGTGGATGGCGTACACTTCACGGATCTGGGATTCCTCAGGTATGCTGATTTTCTCATTGAGAGATTTGAGAAGTTGGGGCTGGTAAAGGTGAAGAAATAATAAAAAAGCCTATGACCTGTAAGGTTTTGCTCCAGGTCGGTGTTGTCACCGACCTGCTTTTTTTGCTTTAGGTCCGTATCGTCACCATAGTCGTTAACCTAAGCCAATTCAAATCAAATTGGCCATAGCTAATCCCGAAGGGATGAAATGATTATAGCACAATTTGGATTAAGAAAGGTCCAACCCCGAAGGGGTGATATGATATGCAATCAAATAAAAATTGCGCCTCAAAAGGTACCTCAAATTTTGATCTTCCCTTTACAGCAAAAACCGCCTGAATGTAGATTTGTGAGTGTTCCGGTAATGATTATGTCACTCCTTCGGAGTTTAACTCTTGTTTTAATGATATTGATCATTATAGTCAGAAGTCAATCTGATGACTTCGTAAGGGAGGAAATGATATGATGTCTGTCCTTGACTCTCTCCCTTTAAATCACGACTTTAAACCTCAGGAATAAACACGATTTTGTAATGGTGAAATATATCTTATGTGCGGCCATGATGGCTGTGATCATTCCATCAATTGCCCAGGAAACCAGAATTGAAAAGACCAATCATACCACCGAGGCGCTGGATTCAAAGGAAAATAGCGAGGCAGTTCCCAAAGCATACGGGATCAGGGGAGATTTTAAAGAAATTGTGGTTGCACGGGTGAAATTCAAAACAGATATGCTGGAAGGACTGGAGCAGGTAGTCAGGGAATATGGTATCGAAAATGCGGTGATTTTGTCAGGCGCCGGATCGGTCAGGGGTTATCACGTTCATCAGGTGATCAATCGTGATTTTCCCTCCAAAAATATGTATGTGAAAAATCCGGTGGCTCCGGCCGACCTGATCAGTGCCAATGGTTACGTGATCAACGGACGAATTCATTGCCACATCACGCTGGCAGATCCGGACAAATCATTCGGAGGGCACCTGGAGTATGGTACGGAGGTGTTCACCTTCGCCATCATTACGTTCGGCGTTCTTGAAGACGATGTGAACCTGGAAAATGTGGACAACAAACATTACAGATAATTATCTTTCTAAGATTGGAATAAACGGATTTCCGGCTGGTTCAATTTAGGTGTGTATTTACACCATACTATTAAAAATTATGGCGAGACAGAGTATTACTATCACGAAACCAAATGACGACTGGCTCAAGACTCAGGTAGACAGTGAGGAATATTCAAGTAAGAGCGAGCTGGTGAATGATTTAATCAGACAAGCAAGAAAGCAGCAGGTAGAAATTGATTGGATCAGAGCCAAACTGGATAGGGCTGAACGAAGTGGTTTCACCAACGAAAGTAAGGAGCAGATACTAGCCCAATCCAGGTCACTACTTAATGACAAAATATAGATTAAGTAACGAAGTCCGGGCTGACCTGATCAGAATTCATCAGCTTGGTGTGGCACAATTCGGTGAAGCACAGGCTGAAAGATACTTTAACAGGTTCTTCGATTATTTTGAGGTCATTTCGCAGCAACCATATGCTTTTGAGTCAGTGGACCATCTTAGGAAAGGATATAGACTTGCTTTAGGTCGGTGTTGTCACCATAGCCGTCAACTTAAGCCTCTCGCTGCCCCTTTTTCCCATCAAGGGGACCCACCTCCTTCGGTCCATCGACCAAAATAGAGGTGTGGAAGGTCCCTTCAGGGATGAATGGGGCGCCCGGCTAGGGTGTGGGGAGGCTTTGTTTTTTTAAACGGATCAAGATGATAATCTCCTTAGGTTGACGGCTATGGTGTTGTCACCGACCTGTGTTGCTTTTGCTTGCTTGCTTTGTCACCGACCTGCTTACTCCGACCTGCTTTTTTGCTTTGTTCTGATCTGTTCATCATTGCTTATCACTAGTCGATATGTTTATATTTAAACGTGCAAAATGACGGTATTATATTCTTTACCTCTACCTGCCTTAACTGGCAACCTTCCCTCAGGAGGTCGATCCCTCAGCCTGAGTGCAGATGCAGTTGGCTAGTATGAAAAACAGGGGCTCCGACTGAGGTAAAGGATGCATGGACTGTGACAACAATGATAGTGCATATTAATTAAGTAATTCTTTTGTGATCAGGGATGGTCACTATACATTTGCACTCGCTTTTTAAGCAAGCCTCCTTAGCTTGGCTGTGGTTCGCGGTCCGACGTTTCGGCGCTCCGATAGCGCAACTTACCAAAAATAGATAGTTACTCTTTTGAGTATTATTTATTACAAGCTAAGAGACAAAAGCCTCCTTAGCTCAGCTGGTAGAGCAACTGACTTGTAATCAGTAGGTCGCTGGTTCGATCCCGGCAGGGGGCTCTTTACCCGGGCACTCGTGATGTATCATGAGTGCTTTTTTTATTTGTATTGGTTTCAACCAGCGACCGGTCGCTGTCCCTGGCCGGTTCGTCCCGATAGCTATCGGGACCGGCAGGGGGCTCACATTCAAACGCAGTCTTGATAATTCAGGACTGCATTTTTTATCTGTTTTGGTTTGATCCTTTATTTTGACTTAGTTCAATCCATTCAATACCCTCATCTGTTTCGGTATAGTCTTTGTTTTGGGCCCGGAGCTTTGCAATGAAATCCATAATATCCAACGCCTTGTTTTGAATTACTGCAATGAGCAGCTATCCACCAATGCCTGTCCCCATTTTACGCCCATAAAAAGACCGTTGAAGAATTACTGGCAAGATTAGATGATCATCCAATTCAAACCTCTGGTAATAATTTTTGGCCTGACCAGAACCCGAGCCGTTCAAAATCGAATGAAGGTATGGATGAATAAAATAGTGTCATGACATCCTAACCTTTGATAGTCACACTACAGACTCTGTGATTGGAAATTGATTTGAGAAAACTACCGCGAGACCTGACGGAAACTAGTATAGAGTCCGTAAAAGTATCTTATAATCTTACACCACCTTGTCCAAAGAAGTCAGGAACCGAACGGAGAACCCGTTGAAGTTCAGCTTGGAATTGTAGAGTAAGGGTGCCTTTTTATTTACCCTGATATCATCGATCCAAACACCTGTACTATCCAGGTCGTAAATCCAGATGTCATTCTTCTGGTTGATGATCACTGCATGTTTTCGGCTTACGTTCGTTTCTCCAAAATTGTAATCATTGCTGTAACCTGAACGACCCAATGTAAACATGCCTTTGTTGATTTCTTCCTGTAGTTTTTGATCCATGCTCATGAGCCAGCAGCTATTCTGGTGATCATTGAGGTTGGCAAACCTGACTTCTTGAAATAGCAGTTTGGATTTCAGAGAAGGACCTTTTTGCTCATGATAAAACTCGGCTTGTGGTTCGAGCAGTGACAAGTTATAAACTATGAATGGATTGGAACTATTCATTAACTCGGGGAAGTCCCTCTGTCCTGTCATGATCTGGCAGATCAGCCGATTGTTGTAAACATATGGCAACCTCAAATCCTTGTTGACTAGCAACTGATCACAAAGCTGAATAGCATATTCATATCGATTGGTTTCAAAATAACATCTAATCAGGCTGTTGTAGGCTGCTTTGTCCAGGCCGCTCCTGGAAAGGTGGTCATTTAGCAAACTGATAGACTGAGGGTAATTACCCAGCTCTAATTGGCAGATACCTAATTCCTTCTGTACGTCTATGCGTGGATTCAGGGATAAGGCCTTGAGAAAGGTTTTTTGTGCTTTCTCGATCTGGTTTCGATTGAGGTAATAATTTCCAGCTGCCTGACAAATGGAAACATCCTCCGGGTAGTTGTGAAGTCCCTCTTCCACCAATCCCGATGCTTTCACCCATTTCTTTTTTGTAATGAAGGTGTTGATCTTTCTGCTGATATTTCCGGCAATCAATTTACGCTGGTTAAGGACTGAAGGAACGTGTTTGGCTGCCAATGCTTCCGCAAGGTCAGAGGCATTTTGAAACCTTAACTCAGGGATTCGGTGAATGGCCTTGAGGATCACTTCCTGTAACCACTGTGGCAGGTCTCCCTGAATGATCTCACCTGACATATGTTTTTGGAAAATCTGCTCATTTGATAATCCTGAGAAGGGATTACTGCCAGTAACCAACTCGAGCAAGGTGACTCCTAAAGCATAGATGTCCCTTCGTGGATCGTCATGTGATGGGTACTGGTCGATTAACATTTCCGGTGGCAGGTACATACGAGTACCCCATGAGAGATTGGCACAACCAAAATCACTGATTTTCAGTATTCCGGATTTGTTTATCAGCAGGTTTCCGGGCTTCAGATCATTGTGGTACACGCCACGATCATGGAGCTGTGCAATAGCCCTGGTCGATGTGATGATCCATTGTACTTTTTGCTCCAAACCGGCACCTCTGACGGCCTGATACAGATTGCCTTTGTCGCAAAAGTCCATGACAAAACAAAGACTTTCTCCATTTTGGATATGGGTGCGGTACTTGACGATGTTGGGGTGGTCAAATGAATCAATGATCTGGATTTCCTTGATCAGGTCATTGATCGTGTTTGGGTTCTCATTTTTGAGGAACTTAATGGCCACCTGACCTCCCGAGATTTTGTCCTTCCCTAAATAGACCTTACCAAACCCACCTTCCCCAAGATCTTCCTGAATGTTATAGCCTGGTATGGTTGGGAATTTTGGCATTGAGTTTCACGAAATATGATTTCTTTGAATTGAAAATATTTAATCTAAGGCGTATGTCATTTGATTTTATCCTACATGATCTTTCATTTAAAAGTCATTGCAGTGTGGCCTTTCAGCTGCACTTTCTTTCTATTCTGCGTTATATGATATTAAGTTTGAAATTATGCTTTTACCGATAAATAGTAATTTAATTAAACTAATTTTCAATACTTATTTTTGGTCACTAGCTGATTCACCTTTCTAAATGAGCACCACCGAACTACTCACTACGCCCCTCAAAGCTCTCAATAAAGCTTACCGTAAGCAGCCGGTGGATCGGCAAGACATCGAAAGGTTTAAAGCCAATCTGAATGCGCTGCTCAAAGGACTTAATCCAAATGAAACCGAAGAACACCTCAAAAACAATGTAATCACTTTCTTAAACGATACCTGGTATAAAGATGAATTTGCCATCAATACCAAAGGGAGAACGGACCTGGTCATTCATAACGATAAGACCACAGGAAGTACTGCCGGTGTCCTACTGGAAGTAAAAAGGCTAGGGAACCGTGAAATGGTCTCCAAAGAAAATCTCAATACCAAAGCCCTACAGGAGCTGGTGCTATACTATCTGAGGGAGCGGATTGAAGAAGAAAACAAAGACATTAAGCATCTGATCATCACCAATGCGCATGAGTGGTTCATCTTTGATGGCAATGTGTTCTATCAGTGCTTCTATAAGAATCCGAAATTGCTTAAGGCCTTTAAGGAATGGAGTGCCGGCCAAAAGGACAGTGCTCATACTACGATGTTCTTCAAAGACATTGCCGGTCCTGCTATAGAGGAACAAATAGAGAACCTTACATTCACCTGGTTTGATTTTAATGATGTTACCAGTGATCTGAATAAAGGAAATGACAGTCAGAAACTGATCTCATTCTATAAGATTCTTTCTCCGGTTCACCTCCTCAATCAACCATTTACAAATGATAGCAACTCCCTCAATAAAAAATTTTACCATGAGTTGCTGCACATCATTGGTTTGGAGGAAGTCAAGGAAAAGGGAAAGAAGCTTATCCGCAGAAAGGAAAAAGACCATCGGGATGACGGTTCACTTTTAGAGAATGCCATCAACATTATGGAAGAAAGGGACCGCCACAGGGTCCTGAATAACCCCACTCATTTTGGAAATACGGTAGATGAGCAGCTTTACAGTGTAGCCCTTGAACTCTGTATAACCTGGATCAACCGGATCCTGTTTCTTAAGCTCCTGGAATCCCAGCTAGTGACCTATCATAAAGGAGACAAGCAATACCGGTTCCTGGATATTAGCACCATTCCCAATTTCGATTCCCTTGAAAGTCTGTTCTTTGGGGTGTTGGCTAAAAAACAGGAGGAGAGAAATGAACGCTATCGGGAAAAGTTTGCGCATGTACCCTACCTAAACAGCTCCCTGTTTGAGCCTACCGGATTGGAAGAAGTGTTGACCATCACCATGCTCAATAACAATATTGGCTTGAAGCTTTACGGTCAGACAGTTCTAAAGAATGATAACGGAGCCAGGCAAACAGGTAGCAAGGACACGCTTTCCTATCTATTTGAGTTTCTGGAGGCCTATGACTTCAGCAGTGAAGGCAAAGAAGAGGTACAGGAAGAGAGTAAATCGCTCATCAATGCTTCCGTGCTGGGCCTGATCTTTGAAAAGATCAACGGGTACAAAGACGGTTCCTTTTATACACCCGGTTTCATTACCATGTACATGTGCAGGGAGACCATCAGACGTGCTGTTGTACAAAAATTCAATGAAGCGTGGGGTTGGAAATGCAAGGAATTTGAGGATCTGAAAGAAGATCTGGTAACTGAGATCCGGACAAGCGACAAGGGAAGAAGCAAAGTCCGAAAGCAAGCTAACGAGCTCATTAATAGCCTGACGATCTGTGATCCTGCAGTTGGATCCGGACACTTCCTGGTTTCTGCCTTAAATGAGATCATCACCATCAAGTCCGAACTTCATATTCTCACTGACAGAAAAGGTGAAGTGCTTTCCGAATATGTTGTAGAAATCGATAATGATGAGTTGGCCATTACCAACCTGGAGGCCGAACTGTTTAAATATTCTCCAACCGATAAAGAAAGTCAACGGGTACAGGAAGCGCTTTTTCATGAGAAGCAAACCATCATTGAAAATTGCCTATTTGGCGTGGACATCAATCCCAATTCCGTAAAGATCTGTCGGCTCCGCTTATGGATTGAACTTCTTAAACATGCATACTATAAGAATGAAACTGAGCTGGAAACGCTCCCCAATATTGACATCAACATCAAACGGGGGAATTCACTGATCAGCCGGTTTGATCTGGATACGGACATCAGCGAAGCACTCAAAAAGAGCAAATGGGATGTTACAATGTATCGCAATGCGGTCAACGGGTACAAAAATGCCACTAGGAAAGAGGACAAACGGGAATTTGAAAGATTAATCGAAGACATCAAAGGCGACTTTGAAACAGAGATCAGCAAAAAGGACAAGAGAGTAATCACTTCACAAAAATTGAAAGGACAACTCACTGCATTGACCACTCAGACGAGCATGTTTGACATGACAACTGCTCAAAAGAAAAAGTGGAGTAAAGAAATAGAAACCAAGACAAAAGCGCTACAGAAGCTGGAACAGGAACTGGCAGAGATCAAAAGCAACAAAATCTATGAAAATGCCTTTGAGTGGCGGTTTGAGTTTCCGGAAGTGCTGGATGATGAAGGGCACTTTGTTGGGTTTGATGTGGTGATCGGGAATCCGCCTTACATCCGACAGGAGGAGATAAAAGATCAAAAGCCCTATTTGAAAGAACATTTTACACTCTACACCGGTGCTTCTGACATCTACATTTTCTTTGCGGAGCAGGGATTTCGGATTTTACGAGAGAAAGGTGTGTTCACCTTCATCATGCCCAATAAGTTCATGCAAGCTGGCTATGGCAAACCAGCCAGAGAATTTCTATTGAAAAAACGAATCTTTGAAATCATCGATTTTGGAGATATGCAAGTTTTTGATGAAGCTACAACTTACCCTTTAATACTGACTGCAGGCAATGATTCCCCTGCGCAGACAATAGAAGTTGTAAGGGTAGAGACTCTTCAGGAAAAGGATTTATTTGCTACCTATTTGGATCAGATTAGAACATCAATCAAACCAAATACATTATCGAGTGATGCATGGGTAATTAGCAGTTCACAAGATCAGGTATTGTTGGAGGCACTCAAAACTAGATACGAACCGTTAGATAAGTATGTAAAAGGAGTAGCGAAGAGGGGTGTTTTAACTGGTTTGACGGAGGCTTTCATTATAGAAAGTTTCCGGGCTGAGGAAATTATTACAAAGGATGAAACTTCAAAAAGTCTTTTACACCCTATCCTTAGAGGCAGAGATATTAAATCGTGGTATTCAAAAGAAGGGAATTATTGGCTAATTGGAACATTCCCGAATAAAAAAATTAACATAGACGAGTATCAATCAATAAAAGAATATCTTTTGGAATTTGGGAAATCCAGGTTAGAACAGACAGGGCAACCGGGCTCAAGAAAGAAAACTTCGAATGCATGGTTTGAGACACAGGATACCATTGCATATTGGGAGGAATTTCAGAAGCCAAAGATCATGTATCAGGTATTTCAGGTAAAACCATGCTTTATCTACGATGACCAAGGATTGTTTTGCAATAATTCAATGTGGATTTTACCATCTGATGACAAGGTTTTGCTGGCAATTTTAAATTCCAAAGTAGGTTGGTGGCTGATCTCCAAATACTGTACGGCCATACAGAACGGTTATCAATTGATATGGAAATACTTCAGTCAAATTCCTATCCCCACAGCAAAGCCAAACCAGGCCAAACCAATCGAAGAAAAAGTCAACCGAATCATCTCCCTCAAAAAAGAAAATCCGGAAGCAGACACCAGTGCTTTAGAAGCTGAAATCGATCAACTGGTGTATGAGCTTTATGAGTTGACAGAGGAGGAGATTAGGATTGTGGAAGGGGGTGTAGGGTGAATTTGACAAATGATGAAATTGAAAGGAGTGCAAATAGACTTCTCGAAGAAGCTATTGAAAATATATTTCAAGAGAATGGATCTTACCAATTAAGACCTTATGAATTGCATCAGTTAAAGGAAAAAGGAATTGATCATATTTTTGAAATTGAGAAAAGGCATTCTCCACCTGAAAATAGGTTCCCCTTTGATAATTCTTTAATAGGTTCCTTTTATAACCAAAACAAGGGTACCTCAAAAGAAATTACTCCTTTGAAAAATGGGGAATACAAAGGCAAGATATCCTTTCAGCTTCATGATATATGGCATATCAAATACTTCTGTGAGGAACTGGACCACGTTATGATTTTTACGCTTTGCGATTTAGAAAAAAGAAGTATTTACTATCTACCAATACAGTTGTTCTCAAATATTTACCTTGAGAAATACAGTATTGCCAAGCAAAAAGGATCTGATAGCATTCAAATATATATTGATCCCAAAAAAAGATTATTGCATAATGGTAAGATTGCTCCAAATGCTTTTAATGAGCTGATATCTGATATTAAAGAGGCAAAAACATATCTCCATAAAGTTTGGAATGACCGTTTTAGCAACGATTTAATGTTTGAGAAAAATGAATTGAAATCGTTTGAGTGGGAAAATGAAAAAGATGCACTCTCCAATTGGTATAGTTTTTTTGAATCTTTATATAGGGAGGTAGAATTCTTCCCTTCAAACATCTTAAGGCGTAAGATTAAGACTTTCCTGAATCAAGCTAAATTTCCATTTTACACTTCTTTTACACTTAGTTTAGATCATTCGGAAAGTCTAAATTTTTTCCGTTCCATTGAAATCTCAGAATACAATAAAGTTATAAAAATAGATGATGAAAGGATTAAAATAAATGATCGGAAGCAACAGATTTCAACCGTTCTTTCAAAATTTACTCAACAGTTAATTTTCAACATTGAAGATGAATGCGATAGAAGATTACTAGACGTAAGATTTATTGATCAATCCAAATGCAATTGTATTAGATGCAACTATCACCGCTTTGAATTTGGCAGGGTATTGAAATCATCTAATCAACTTACAGGCAATATTCAGGAAGATATTAAGACTTCGTATATCAATTTGAAGATTGGACGTGGTGAGCTGTCAGCGAATCAATTGTTAGAAACCAAAGAAAAGTGTACAAGGGAATTTTCCCTTCTCAATTTCATCATTGATCACAACCTAAAGCATTTATACCAGTTTCTGAGAAATCCGTTTACAGGATCTAAAAACACCGAGCTATTAGAAAAACTACATAGCATTAATTTAGATCAGGCATACTGCAGTTATTCCGGAGATCATCAGGATTTTATTAAGTATTTATATACCAAAGCATTTCTTGAAACGGCACAGTTCAAGATAAAGAAAAAGCTTAATGAAATTCGTAATCATTACTACAGTCAACTTGATGGAGGTGCAAGTTGGAATAATCATGGATTGGAGCTTATCAATGAATATCTGGAGTTATACTCCTTCTTAAACAATAACTGTATCATCTATGACGATTTTTTAGAGTTTAAAGAAATTTCAGATATGTTCATGGAAGCTGTTATAATCTCCCATGCCATAGATGAGAAACAGGATGGCAGAATTAAGCAATTCGACGACTTTATAGTAAAGGTCATTGTTTTACATTGTGAAGCTAAAAATCTCAAGCCGTACATCAAAAGATACGGCTTGAAGTCGATAGCTTATAAAAGCAGTTCGGGGAATGAAAACGTTTTTGACTTACTCAATAACCTGATGGCTTCAGGGGATAGCCTTATGGATTATTTTACCCAGAAAGAGGCTTTCAACTTTAAGACCAATTATCATAAATACTTCACTAACCTTTTAACTCTACTGTCTTTTCTTGAGGTTGAGGCAGAAAAGCTGAAAGGTGTCACTTCTAAAATATTTGATTTCATATCAAAGCCTAACCCACTAATTCCGAATAAACTTTCAGAAGTATGGTATTTTATAAATAAGCGATCTGACGTGCTGTCCAATTCGATAGTGAAGAAGTTCTTCTTTTGGTCACTAAATAATCCATCCAAACTTGATTCCATACGGGGTTTAGAGGTCTGCTCATCGATTATTTCCGAGAAGAATATCAGTTTCAATAAGCATGAATCAAAGAAGCTCATTGATCTTCTTTCAATTAAACTTCCGGAGATCCAATCTTCAAGTAGAAACTTTCTCGTGGATTTAGGGAAAAGTTCCCAGCTTGAAATTTTGAATAACTTTTTCAAAAGAAAAGTTATTGAATCCCTAGATCAGGAATTTGATAGTACTCTACATTACCGAGCCACATTCTGGGGCGTAATCCCTGAAACAGGAAAGTTTTTTGATATGCACAGAAAAAGAGCAAAACCAAATGAAAGGTGGAAAGAAAATCTAGGACTATTTGGGATTTCACCAAGACCTAGGTATTACCCCTTAGACCAATTCTTAGATCTATGCTATAAATTAAATAAAGATACTACCGCATTCACTGAATTAAAGGGTATTGACCCTTATTATGACTGGTTGATGAATATTGAAGGATTTGACTATTCAAATTTTGATCCAGGATGGGTAGCCGACCAAACAGTCACATTTTATGAGCATGTGAGTAAATACAGTGTAGTGAAGAAAGCCATTACTGATTACCTCAAAATCAACCATGACTCAAAGGTTGAGAGGGCTTATTTTATTATGTATGGAAAGTAGAGTGTATAAAACCATTTGATGCGGAGGAAGATTCTTGAATGCTATAAAATAATACTATCACCTACATGCAAATCAAATTAGATAAAGGAGGTCTGGTTGAGTAAGCCTTCCACCATATGGCTCTACCGCATTACTCACATTGACAACCTCGAGCATATCGTTCAGAATGGGCTGGTTACAGCAAGTCATGCATCAGCAAATCCCAAATACGTCAGCATTGGAGATAGTACTCTAATTGAGTATAGGAAAGAGCTGAAGGCCATGGATCCTCCCGGAGGAGAGCTAAAAGATTACATACCATTTTATCTTGGCCCAAGATCTCCCATGCTACTGCAAATTGCCACCGGGTGGGAGGATATTGTAAAGATGGATCAGCAGGAAATTATCTACCTGATCTCTTCGTTGGATAAAATCAAGCAGTTTAAGTTGCCCTATTTCTTTGCAGATGGACATGCAAGGAGCGAGACCAGCACCTTTTACATTGATGAACGTGACTTTGATAAACTTGACTGGGAAACAATTTACAGTAGCTATTGGAAAAGTGATGAAACCGACTTGCGACGCAAAGAGAAAAAACAAGCCGAACTGCTGGTAAAAGACCACATGCCCTGGGGGTGTATTGATTATGTAGGGGTTTTTAATGATCTTGCAAAACAAAGGGTGGAAGAAATTTTACAAAATTGTGGGGCATCCTGTCGCATACGGGTTTCTCCTCAAAAATTATATTATTAATTATGATCACCTATAAAACCGGAAACATACTGGATGCAAATGCTGAAGTACTGGTTAACACGGTAAATACTGTGGGAGTGATGGGGAAAGGCATCGCCCTGCAATTCAAAAAGCATTTCCCTGAAAATAACCGGGCCTATGCCAAAGCCGTGGAAAAAGGTGAGCTTAAAGTCGGTACCGTTCAGGTGGTTCCTGTAAGCAGTACTTCAGGTACTCGTTACGTTATTAATTTCCCAACAAAAGCCCATTGGAGGTACCCCTCCAGGTTGGACTGGATTATCGATGGATTGTCGGATCTTAGACAAAAACTGCAGACGCTCCAGGTAAAGTCCATTGCCATTCCTCCATTGGGATGTGGTAACGGAGGCCTGGATTGGGACCAGGTACGACTGGAAATCGAAAAAGCTATGACCGACCTTCCGCTGGAAGTGCAATTGTACCAACCATCTGAGCAGGTGAAAAGGGTTCTTATGAAAGAGCATAACCCAAAAGCTGCAAAATTGACGTCAGCCAGGGCAATGATCCTTCATCTACTGTACAGGTACCGTGCCCTGGGTGAGGCGGCCAGTGAGTTTGCCGCTGAAAAACTGGCCTACTTTTTACAACGATTCGGTGAAAAGCAATTGAAGCTGGATTTTCAGCAGGGATATTATGGCCCCTATTCCGGAAAAATGCGGCACGTACTTTATGCCTTAAATGGATACTACATTTCCGGCTTTGAGCAAAAGCAGGTTAAGCCCTTTGAGGAACTTCAACTTAAAACCGACAAAGCCCCGGAACTCCAGGCGTATATGCAGGAAAATCTGTCCGTTGACGAAAAAGAACGCCTGGAAACTGTCAGTAAACTGATCCGTGGATACGAATCCCCCTATGGATTAGAGTTGCTGGCCACTGTAGATTTCCTTATCAGGGCAGAAAATATCTTTGATGAACACAAGATCCACCAAAGGCTCTGGTCAGAGCGGAAAAGTCAGATGTTTACGGAAGGTCACATTAAAAAGGCCGTGAAGCATTTAAAGGGATTTGAATTGTACAGTTGAAAGTATTTTGGCAATTTTTAAGTGTTTTTCGCCATCTC
The DNA here is from genome assembly GCA_965243485.1 of Cyclobacteriaceae bacterium. Lineage (GTDB taxonomy): Bacteria > Bacteroidota > Bacteroidia > Cytophagales > Cyclobacteriaceae > UBA7330. The sequence continues at coordinate 3,197,618 of CBDEVP010000001.1, forward strand.
TCCATACCTACACAACCCATTCGCCCACTTCATCTGATCAACTGAATGACATTCCGGTTGAAAGAGCAGGGGTGAGGCCACCAGGATACAAATACATTGCGCCCTGCTTGTGGCCACATTCAATCGGTTAGGATTATAGAGAAAACTCATGCCTCTCGGAGCATCATCCGGAGAAGAACTCGTCATGGAGTAAATGACAACCGGAGCTTCCTGGCCCTGGAATTTATCTACTGTTCCAATCTGGATTTCCGGTAAAGCCTCAGATAGTGCTCCGACCTGAGCATTATAAGGTGCAACAATCAAAATATCTTCCCTGGTGAGGTTTCGGGTCTTCTTTCCACGGTCTGTCCAGATTAAACCGGATGATAAAAGATGGTCAACAATAGATTTTATTTCTTTTACTTCTTCAAAAGACCGGTCACGATTCCCAGTATGTTCCACAGGAATAAGAAATAAACCACTTCCTGAGAAGTTGCTATTACCTGCTATTTTCTGGACTTCCAATCCTTCTTTTGGCTGAAGTTTTCCTTCATAATAAACACTAGAAGTAAATTGACAAATGGATGGGTTTAGTCGCCACGTTAGATCAAGGAATAACCCCAGATCCTCTGGCATGGTCTGCTTCCTATTCAAAACGTGGTGTAATGCAGAGACCTCAGATCCTTCGGGGTGTGCTCCTTTTTGAGGTTGTTCCAGTTGTTGAGGATCCCCCAACAAAATAATGTTCCTGGCAGCCCTTGAAATCGCCAGCACATACGAAAGTGACATCTGACCAGCCTCATCCACGAACAGGTAATCCAACTGCTCTTCAGCATCATCGCTTGCCCACAACCAGGCAGTACCACCTACCACTTTTCCTTCACCCAGGGCTGCATAAGCTTTGTCATTAGTTGTAACTTCCACAAGTCCTTCAGGTAATGTTTCGGACTTCTTTTTTGGCTTGTGAACGGCCTCAATTGGTGTTTTCAATTCTCTTGACATCTTCAATGCCTTATCCAGCAGGTTTCTCACCACTTTATGACTCACTGCTGTTACACCTACTCGTTTCCCTTTTCTAACCAGGTCGATAATCAGTTCAGCTCCAAGATGGGTCTTGCCTGTTCCCGGAGGTCCTTGAATGGGCAAGATTCCTTCATTCAGATCCTGAGTGACTCTCAAAGCAGCTTCGTTAACCGATTCGTCTGATTTCCTGATTTGTGTTTCAACTCCCCTCTTTAATCTTGGCGATTTTCTGAGTAGTAAATCTCTCCCGGCACGATATGGTCCTTCCTCATCTAACCCATAATCAATGACAGCTTGTGCAAATTGCCTGAGCGAAGCGGCTAAGGCTCCTCCGGGTACAACTTCCCTTACATGGATTGAATGAGGATGAATGTCAATCGCATTACCACTTTTCTTAATATCAATGGTGCCATTCTGTATAGAGAAATTGACCACGTCACCAATTTTTTCTCCCAGAATCTCTTCAACTGTGTCATCTTCATCAAAGGTTGCTTCCTGGGATGGAAACTTGTATCGATGTGTAGGATTCCGCTCTCTACCTTGCTTTGGTAGTTCTTTCTCAAAAGTAAGTCCAACAATAGCGTGACGATCATCCAATGCTTCCTCATCATCAAGCTTGTGTAACCGGAAGTATTCCCACCAGGCATTTTTATCCTCCCTTCTGAAATAATCTATCTGATGAGCAAGTAACCATTGAGCTTTTTCTATTGGACTCCATTCTGACGGTTCGGATGGAAGTTGATTAACTAAAAGCTCATAGAGTCTTCTTGATTCTGCATCTTCTTCAGCTACTTTCTCGCTGGCATCCTTAGACTTTTCTTCAGGCCTTTGCAAATTGACTCCTTTTGAGCTTTGATCCTGATAGATATCTTCAACCCAGGTATGCAATTCCATAGTTGCCAAACAATCATCCTTGTTATACCCTTCGATCACCTGATAATCTTCGTCTGGTAATATCTGAGTTGCTTTCAGTTCCAATGAAGTGGCCATCCGCCTTCTAGCTTCGCTGGCCTTTCGGAGGTCAACCTGCCTACTAAACCCTGTAAATCCTTCCAATTCCTTTAGTGAATAGCTTTCAACACTGGCCTGTAAGGTCTCTTTGGTGATAGCATATAAGTCAATAAACTTTTCTGCCCGCAGCAAATCATCCACTTCAGTTTCAAAAATGGCATGTCGGGAAGCAAGTCGCTGGATGGCTGAGGGTTCGTAAGGCGCAAAGTGGTAGATATACAGATCCTGGAATTTCTCCCAACGCTCTAAAACAAATTCCATGAACTGTTTGAATGCCTCTTTTTCTTCAGTTCTGTTCTTAGCCCATAATTTTAAGTATTCAGAATTACCTTCATCGTTTCTGTAAACCAACCCAAGCAGGTATTCAAGTCCTCCATCCTCATAGAAATGATCACCTTCGATGTCAAAGTATATGTCACCTTCGGAAGGGACCGGTAACCGATTCAATCCTCTTAAAGGTTCAACTGGTAATAATTCATAAACCAATTGCTTTTTAATTCTTCCATCCAGCTGTACTTGTGCCTGTTTATGAAGTTTTTGGAAAGTTTCTCTATTCCCCTGAACCGGCTTTTTTCTTAATGGCTCTTTTTCCTTTGCAAACTGTTCGAGGGTTTTTATTTCCTGGCTGTTCAGTTCATTCATATGAAGTGTCCTGATGCCGGCAACAAGGCTCAGATGGTCATCCTTATGCCATTGTTGATCACATTCTTTCCACCATCTGCAGGTGTCGCATTTACTGACTGGCATTGGATAAGTTTCCTGTGGATCTCCATACATTACTTGTTCAAATTGCCTTTTAATCAGGTTGTAATAAGATTCAAATTCAGGGAACCTGTATTTGTCAGTAGGAAAATCTGTACCAGGCTTTACAATAAACATATTTTCAGGGGTCCTTCCCTGAAGATGACCAATGACTTCCGAATAGTAGCATAATTGGATAACGGATCCAGCCTTTGTTTCCTGAGCCAGCTTGGTATCTTCAACCTCATAATGGTAATTCCCAAGTTCACTATTGCCTGGAACCTTTTTTAGAAAATCTGCTCTTCCACCCCAGTTTCCTGAATTCAATTGAGCCTGTACAATGTAGTCATGCCCTTGTTTCATAGCCGCCAGGGTGGCATCGTTAGAACGTTCTGTCAGGGTGTGAACGGAATACCCCCCATCAATGAGATGTTGTTTATAGGCATCCTCATGTTCCTGACCTTTTTGTTGTAAGATGGCTTTCGCAGGATCAAAATAGTCCGGCGGATCTTTTTTACCCATTTCTACTGATCGATCCAGTTCAGTGAGGTGTTTGCACCCAAGGAAATTGACAAGATCTGATGCAGAAAATTGGATATTGCCATCGGATGACTTCATATTATTACATTTAGCCGGATCATTGTTAAATATAGCGGTTATTTGCTTAGTTAGCTGGCTTCAGCAAACTCACCAACCTCTTTAACCTTTGTGATACCCCTTGAACCTATTTCTGTTTCGAGAATTGATTGTCTTCGTTCAAGCTCTGAAGTCATCATCTCTTTTGACCTCTTATCAGTCGGTGGATTGAGCTTTTCAGCAGCCTCATATTTAGTAACTGCTTCAATCATTTCATCAGGAATATCATTACTCGCTTTGAAGAGTAGTTCAAGAAATTGACCGTTCATGAATTGATCTAGCTGGATCTTACGTTTGGTCGTGTGGACAAATTTTCCAATCAACCTGCAAATTTGATCACGGTCTTCAGGACTTAACTGTTCGGCAAATTCATACGTTTCTATTTTTTTGTATGAAAACATGATAGGCTCAAGCGAATCTTTGGTAATGATGTATACGTTGTATTCGCCCATATTATAAACATGCTGGGAAAGTACTTCAAAAGTATTTGTTGGGACTACCAGGTATAGGTCTTTCTTTACTGAGGTTTGTTTTGTGTATTTAGAAACACTTTCTGCCTGTGCCCTGATATATTTGGGGAAATTTTCCAGATTGTCATTAGCGGGGCTCTTGGCATCAAAAATTACATATTCATCACAGATTAGGATGGAATTGTCAGGGTTCCCTTTGAGGGGAAAGTTTTCAACATATTCAATCAGGTGTTTTTGACAAATCATCTGAATTGCCTGCTTGACACCAGCCTCGTGATTAGCCCATTGCTTCTTCATCTGCTCCATCTGCGCTTCTTTCTCCTTGATGCGGTCGTCACTTAGCCTGGATCGCTCGGCATCAAAATCTAACTTGGATTGAGTTAATTGATCTATTCGCTTGTCTGCTTCAAATTTCCTTGACTCCTCAGTGGACTCATACTTTGTGATTTTCCTGTTTGCTTCAGCAAGTTGCTGAGTCAATTGATCAATCCTGGTTTCATATTTACCGATTGTGACATTGGAATTGGCAACTTGATCTTTCAAATTGCTATTGTCATTTGCAGCAGTTAAGAGTTGATTTTTAACCTCACCTAGTTCATGATTAGCAGAATCCAAATTTGATTTGATGCCTTTAATGGCTTCATAAGTACTGTTTATCAGTGACTTGATTGTGCCCCAGCCAAATAGTCGTTGCCAAAAATTTAGATTTTTAATTCTATCGAAAAATATCTCTATATGTTCCATGTTCGTGTATTTTAATTAGACTTTTATTGACGATACAAACATTTCTACAACCTGTTCAGTGAAACTGAACAACCGAAATAATACCATAAAAAAGCCCGATTCGTTGCAGAATCGGGCTAGTCAATAAATGGTGGCTTACCTGGATAGGATTATATGGAACACCCAGAGACAGGTAATTATTTTGATGAAGCAAGGATAAACGGATGTTGTTCAGTAGTTGTGAACAACCTATGATTTAGATATCTTTCAGGTATGCCTGAGAATAAAAAGCCTTTGATCAGATATCGAGCAATTGATAAATGCCTGACGAATACTGCCAGAAGATACGGCTATGAGGAGTTGATTGAAGAGGTAAACAATGACCTGGCCTATCGAAACCTTCAACCAATCGGTAAGACTACGCTTTATAGTGACCTAAAAGATATGGAACTGGAGTTCAACGCTCCGATAGAAAAGTATCGGGATGGCAACAGGGTTTTTTATAAGTATTCAGATCCGGATTATTCATTTTCTAATCAACCCTTAAATCAGGAGGAGATTGAACATCTGAAAGATGCAGCGCTCATACTGTCAAGATTTTCCGGCGTTCCGGGGTTTGAGTGGATTGATGAGGTGACCTCCAAGTTGGAATTAGGAACCTATCAGGAAGTTGGTGATCCAAATGTGATCAGTTTTGAATCCAATGAATTCTTGAAAGGCAAAGAGTTTATTGGCCCAATCTTTCATGCCATTACCCATCAACAAGTATTGGAAATCAAATATCAAACCTTTGATGGGGATGAGGAGAAGAGTCATATTGTTCATCCCTATCACCTAAAGGAATACGACAATCGCTGGTACATTTTGGGTTACTTTCCAAAGAGGGACGACCTGATCACTTTAAGTGTAGATCGAATTAATGAGATGCTAATTCTAAGGAATGAAGAATTCATCGAGAATAAGCAATTTGATTTTGTTGCTCACTTTGAAGATTTAATTGGTATTCGAAAAGAGAAGGATGTAGAGTCTATCAAAATCAAATTGAAGTTTTCTGCATTCATGTCCAATTACATTTCTACCAAACCCGTCCATGGTTCTCAGAGAGTGATTAGTAGAGAGCCGGATGGGAGCCTCATTATTCAAATAGATGTGATCCCAAATCCCGAATTGGAGAATCACCTATTTTCTTATAAGGATCATGTAGAGGTGTTGGAGCCAGCATTTTTTAGGGCAAAAATTCTGAAGGCTTACAAAAGTGCAATATCAAAGTATGAGTAGTTCAGCATCACCGAACATGCTATTGCCATCTTGATCGAGTATCAAGAGACTATATGAGATATGAAGTTTGCATTAGTAAATGACATCAGAGTCGAAGCAACCAAGGGAGCAAAGGGGATTTGCCCAAGTTGCGACTCGGAAGTAATTGCCAAATGTGGTGATTTCAAAGTGCATCACTGGGCACACAAAAAAATACGGAATTGTGATCCTTGGTGGGAGAATGAAACAGAGTGGCATCGAGCCTGGAAGAATAACTTTCCTATAGAATGGCAAGAGGTGATCCTTACAGATAAGAATACTGGAGAAAAACACATTGCTGATGTTCGTTCAAACCATGAGGTTGTTATTGAATTTCAACATTCACACATTGATCCGCAAGAGCGGCTCGCTCGTGAGCATTTCTATAAGAAAATGGTATGGGTTGTTGACGGCACTCGCATTAAAAGAGACTATTCTCGATTCCTTAAAGGGATCAATGAGATTCGGCGTACAAATACACCGGGATATTTCATATTAGATTTTCCGGATGAGTGTTTTCCCAAATCCTGGCTAGGAAGTTCAGTGCCGGTCATCTTTGATTTTCTGGGCATGGAACAATTAGAAGGCGGTACTGACTTAAGAAAGAACTTGTATTGTTTGCTTTCTGAAAATAAAGATAAAACAGTGCTTGCGGTGATTGATCGTGAGTCATTTATTGGAAGTGCTTTAAATGGCACATTGTTAAGCAAGCCACAAAATCAATCCAGTCAGAAGGTCACTACTCCCAGAATTATGATCAAAAGAAGAAGAGCACCAACTCATTATTATGATCCTCGAAAAGGCAGGTTTGTTAGAGCGAGGAGATTGTAGAATTATTTTGGTTGCCGCTCCGACATAAAAAAATGAAGCCTCCCGCCTCATTGCTGTAGCTTTTAGCGCAAGAGTCTGGCAAAGCTGAAAATCAACACAAAAAAACCGCTTCCCATTCCTGAAAAGCGGCTAAATCAAATCAGCTTTGATTATCATACAGTAAACGATTTAGTTGAAACATTACCTGGCAGGTCAAACGCCCTTACCCGGATCGAACCTCCTTCGGGTATATCCTGTGTGAGTACAAACGCCCACTGGATCCCATTGTCAGTGACGGTAGCTTCGCCGGAGGTCACCAGGCTTTCATCTTCAGCCAGGATGTCCACCATGACTTTCGCCAGCTGAGGCTGTTCATAGGCCTCTACCAGCATCGTACTTCCGGATGCGCCACTTTCCAGGAGGATGTCACCAATCTCCGGAGCTTTCAGGTAATCCGTCACCGCCAGTGTGTATGGATTTCGATACCTGGTCATCCGCGCAGCTCCCGCTGCATAGATCGGTCCAAGCACATCATCTGCAATTGCGTTCTTCGCATAGACCGATGCGTATTTAAAACGCATGTTCTGTCGCTTCTGAGCTTCAGACATTGGAGCCGTACGCTCCGGTTTGGAGGCTACGATGGTTTCACCATTCACTCTCCTGTAAACTAGCTGGCCGCCTAGCGTACCACTAGCACCCTGTAAAAACAGGTTCTTTTTTAATTGTGCCATTTTCGTAAAATTTAAATTGTTAAGGAAATTATTAAAGAGAGGCCTCTTGCTTCCTTCATGGCAACAATCATTCCATAAAGTCGCCTAAAGCGTGATTATCAGGCATTTTTACAAATATTCTCATTAATTCACGTATAATGCAACGATCCGGAAACCATAAGAGATGCTAATACGTTTAATGAGTGTCCTTATCACGGTTTCCTTCCCATCCCATATCACTCAAATCCGTTGTTTTCAAAAAGAGAAAATTTAAGTCAAAATGAGAAATTGTTTGGGCTCAAATAGTAGCACCAACCACAGGTACTACTACCCGAACATTTGACGATGTTCGCAATACCCTCTCTTCCAAAGAGAGGGGTTGAGTGGACCGATGAATAGTGACAATTGAAGATTTGGGTGAGTTGGTTTTGAAGTAAGATGTTTCGTGAGGACACGAAACATGGGTTGAAAAATAGTAGCGTCATTCTGAGCGATACATAAGACATCGTATTCGCGGGCACAATATCGTTCATCAATCCGCTTACTGATCGGGCTGACTGATTGAAATGTGAGCGAAGAATCTTGCGTATGTTGTGGAGGAACATGTTGGATGGATCGATTCTAATTGCGAGGCCGGGATTCTTCACTTCGCCTGCCTGCCAGCAGGTAGGTTCAGAATGACTGATAATTGTTTGTTTTGGTATCGCAGGAACGAAAGCTTGTTGCAGAGACGCACCAACCACAGGTACTACTACCCGAACATTTGACGATATTCGCAATACCCTCTCTTCCAAAGAGAGGGGTTGAGTGGACCGATGAACAGTGACAATTGAAGATTTGGGTGAGTTGGTTTTGAAGTAAGATGTTTCGTGAGGACACGAAACATGGGTTGAAAAATAGTAGCGTCATTCTGAGCGATACATAAGACATCGTATTCGCGGGCACAATATCGTTCATCAATCCGCTTACTGATCGGGCTGACTGATTGAAATGTGAGCGAAGAATCTTGCGTATGTTGTGGAGGAACATGTTGGATGGATCGATTCTAATTGCGAGGCCGGGATTCTTCACTTCGCCTGCCTGCCAGCAGGTAGGTTCAGAATGACTGATAATTGTTTGTTTTGGTATCGCAGGAACGAAAGCTTGTTGCAGAGACGCACCAACCACAGGTACTACTACCCGAACATTTGACGATATTCGCAATACCCTCTCTTCCAAAGAGAGGGGTTGAGTGGACCGATGAACAGTGACAATTGAAGATTTGGGTGAGTTGGTGTTGAAGTAAGATGTTTCGTGAGGACACGAAACATGGGGTGAAAAATAGTAGCGTCATTCTGAGAAATCATTTTTTGTTCCAAAAAACACAAAACTGGATGACGTAGGGCTGGTCCCTTCTATGTTGTAATCCAAGAGAATCACCTAATACTTTTCTCCCAAATGCCTTTTTTGGCCTCTTGTTTCATCATAAAAACATCCTTCTATCAACGGACTTAAGAAGCCGCATTTCCTTGTTTAATTCTTTATTTAATGAAAACAGCAGCCTTTAGGAAACGAATACTACAATGTAGCATCGCAAGGGACGTATAGCTGTCATTCAATTAGAGGTTGTTTTATGATGATAGTTATTTCGTTAAGCCACAGCATACTGATACTCCGTTTCATTCTTCAATACATACCTTACTCGGCTCAATAGCTTCTTAGCAATTCGAATGATAGCTCGATTGGGCTTCATTCGCTTACATAAGGTATTATAAGTCAGAGCCAGAGCAGGATCATTTCTGCTGGCAATCCAGGCACTTTCTACAAGTACTCCTCTCAGTGGTTTATTACTTCTGGAAGTAATCGAACCTGTCAGATCCCTATCCCCAGAAGAATTAGTGGTGGGAACCAAACCGATATATGAGCACAGTTTATCCAGGCTGTTAAATCTTCTTATATCGCCTAACTCAGAAAGTAAAGTCATTGATACGATCAGTCCTATTCCTGGAATACTTCTCAGGCAATTAACCTGATGAGCATACTCTTCACTTCTAGCTATTTCTCTTAGTTGTCTATTAATCTTAAGTAAAGTGGATCTCAAATGAGTTACAGTATCCAGTGTTCCGGATATTACAGCGTGACCATATTCGGTACTCAATCTTATGGTAGTTAACCATTTGGAAAAATTGGCTGACCAGTAACGTGAAGCCGAATCCAATTCAGTTGGAATCTCAATCCCATAAAAATGTAAAAAGGCCTTGATCCGCGTTTTATTCCTGCTAATCTCTTTCACAAGAGTTTTGCGATACCTTACCAGGCCGCGCAGTTCTTCGGTAGTCCTGGTGGGTACATGAATGGATTCTAAATCTCCATTTCGTAATGAACGAGCAATTTTTCTACTATCTCGTTTATCTTCCTTCTGCTTCCTCTCCTTATCAGTAGTGGGAATATCTGCCGGGTTTACGACAATATTGTGAATGCCTTGAGCCTCCAGAGATCGATGAACACTGAAACCGCAAAACCCAGCTTCATAGGCCGAATGGTATTCAGCTCCCGGAAAGTTCTTTTTCAAATAGTTTGCAAGAACTTCTGAGCTAGGATCTTGTGAAAATGTTTTATGCGTGATGTGTTCCAGTAATATGGTTACTCGCCAATTCTTCAAATGCACATCAATCCCTACGAATACCTTTTGACCATCGAAACTCAATTCTTTACTTTTACTTTTCATAAGCTTCTATCTTTTAGTTTGATTATTGTTTACTATTCAAAACTAAATCACATAGAAGCTTATGCTTTTACAATCATAAGGCCTTTAGGGATGCCTTTAGGCAGGGTGAGGGAAAAGGCCATCGCTCACCCCCGAGACCCCTATAGGGGACCAACCGCACAGGTTCGAATACGTCATAAGCAGCGATACATAAGACATCGTATAAGCGGGCACAATATCGTTCATCAATCCGCTTACTGATCGGGCTGACTGATTGAAATGTGAGCGAAGAATCTTGCGTATGTTGTGGAGGAACATGTTGGATGGATCGATTCTACTTGCGAGGCCGGGATTCTTCACTTCGCCTGCCTGCCAGCAGGTAGGTTCAGAATGACTGATAATTGTTTGTTTTGGTATCGCAGGAACGAAAGCTTGTTGCAGGGACGCACCGACCACAGGTACTACTACCCGAACATTTGACGATGTTCGCAATACCCTCTCTTCCAAAGAGAGGGGTGGAACAATTAAAGAATAATGAAAGTCGAGCTTTGGGTGAGTTGGTGTTGAAGCATGATGGTTGTTACGTCCTGCCTTGCCGGGCACTTAACAACCACGGGTTGAAAGTCCATCCACGGTAGCTCCACAGTAGCTCTACAGTAGCTCTACACCTCCTCTACACCTCCTCTACACCTCCTCTACACCCTTCTGCGGCGGTCCCGTGGGTGAGCCCTCTGCTTATCATGATGGTAGGTGCAAGTTCCAGCGGTCTTTGCTACAAAAACTCTTTACCTGTTTCCTCACCCCACGAAACATCTTCAATGATACCATTCCTTGCCGACTTTTATTATATTATACAATGATTTGGTCCTGAAAAGAAATATGTAAGCTTTTGATGTGAAGATCATACGACTCATAGTGTTGGCAGGCTCTTGTGTGCTGCAGAGTTTCACGGCGCTGCCTGATGGTGATTCAAAGACTGATAGCCTCCTTTCAGCTTTAGAGAAAACAGCTATTGATTCAGTCAAAGTACACCTGCTGCACCATCTTCATGAACAATACAGGTACGATTCGCCGGATAAAGCAAAGGATGTACTATTGCAGGCCGTAGAGCTGGCTAATGCGAACAATTTGCAGACATTATCTGTCGATGGATTAAATAAACTGGCTGACTTTCTTTCATTCAGATCTGGCTACGATTCAGCGATTGCAGCATACAAAGACGCTGCCGCCCTGGCAGAAGAGATATCCTATCATCAGGGCTTGTCTGAAGCCTTGATCGGCCTGGGCAATACATATACAAGTAAGGGAAATCTCGGTCTTGCCACAAAATACCTTGAAGACAACCTGAAGCTGGCGCAGGAAATCAACGATGAGGATGGCGTGGCCAGCTCATTCAACAACCTGGGAAATATCTATACTGAACAGGGCGAATATGCCAGGGCCATGGAAAACTACACCATGGCTTCCAGGAAATATGCGGAGATCGGAAATGTGAGAAACACAGGAATAGCCATGGCGAATATCGGATTGATCCACCAGAAGCTGGAAAACTACCCGGAAGCCATTGATTACCTGGCTCGAAGCGACAGCATTTTTAAAGATCAGCAATTTTCAGCAGGGAGGGCTTTTGTCCTGAAAAACCTGGCGATCATTCATAAAAACCTGGGAAATTACCCGGAATCCCTAAAGTACAATAGGGAAGCGCTCGGGATCTATCAGCAAACAGGCCAATTGCGCCAGATAGGACAAACCACTCAAAACATTGGAAATCTATATTGGGAGCAAAAGGATTATGAAACTGCTCTGGTCTACTACAAGCAGGCGCTGGAGGTCAATACACAGATAGGGGATTCCATTGGCATTGCCATGGCCAGCCAGGTATTGGGCAATAATTACCTGAGTTTGAAAGAACCGGAGAAGGCACAATTTTATTCGAATAAAGCCCTTGAAATTGCCACAAAACTAGGCATCATGCTTACAGCCATGGATGCCAGCAAAACCCTTGCGGATGCTTATTATTTACAGCATAATTATCGGGACGCCTTCACGTATCTTCTCAGACATCGGGACCTTCGGGATAGCCTGTATACCATTGAAAAACGGGACCTGGCATCGGAGATCGAAGCAAGATATCAGAATGAACAAAAAGAACAGGAAATTGCTTTATTGGCCGCTGAAAATAATTTTCAGGATCTGCAGATTGCCAAGAGGGAGAATGAACGCAACTACCTGATCGCCTTTGCTGTTGTGGCTCTTGCTTTGATCGGACTGATCTTCAACCAGTACCGTATCAAGTACAGGGCCAACAAGAAGCTGAAAGAATTGGACCAGCTAAAGTCGAATTTCTTCGCGAATATCTCCCATGAATTCCGGACACCGTTAAGTCTGCTGATGGGGCCTCTCAAGGAGAAGATAAACGCTTCGGGATCGACAGAGGATAAAGCATTACTCAAGATGATGTACAGAAATGCTGATCGGCTTTACCAGCTGATCAATCAGTTGCTGGACCTCTCAAAGCTGGAGCATGGAAAACTGGAGATCCATAAGACAAGCGTAGAAGTAAATTCATTTTTCAGGATTATTGCCGCCTCATTTAACTCGTTGGCCGAAGCCAAAAATATCAACTTTACCAGCACAATTCCGGATAAAGATCTGATATTGGAATTCGACAAAGATATCATTGAGAAGGCGTGTAATAACCTTTTGTCGAATGCTTTTAAATTCACACCGGAAGAGGGCTCAGTTTCTTTGAGAGCACAGATTGAAAATGATAAGCTGGTCATCATGGTCAGTGATACCGGACCGGGGATCAGGTCGGAAGAGCAGGAAAATATATTCGGACGTTTCTACCAGACACCTGGAACTGAAAAGTTTGGCACAGGCATCGGTCTGGCCCTTACCAGGGAGCTCGTAGAGCTTCATGCCGGTCAGATATCGATTGATAGTCAGCCTCCACTTGGAGCAACCTTTATGATCAAAATACCTGTCCTTAACACCGGAGCGGCTCTATCCTATGAGACGTTGGAACTTCATAGGTTAGGCGCTGAAAATACGAGCTCAAACGGAAATTCAAATGGGAGTGAGGATGTAAGGGAAGGTCCGTCTATCCTGATTATTGAAGATAACCCCGATCTTCAGGGATATCTCACTGAGCTGCTCGGCAGAAGGAATAAGATCTTCAGTGCCGACAATGGTGAGGCTGGCATTCAAAAGGCCAAAGAGATTATCCCAGATCTCATCATTACCGATGTGATGATGCCGGGAAAAAGCGGGGTAGAAGTTTGCCAGATCTTAAAAAATGCGGTAGAGACCAATCATATTCCGATCATCCTTCTTACGGCCCGGGCTGATCAGGAGAGCAGGCTGGAAGGTCTGACTGTAGGCGCTGATGTTTATCTTCAAAAGCCATTTGATCCGGAAGAACTGGATATTGTGGTCTCCAACCTGTTGGAACAAAGGTCAAAATTGAAGGATAAGTATGTCCGGTTACTTAAACTGGTGCCTGAGGAAATCGAGATTGTCAATACGGAGGAGAAATTTCTTCAAAATGTGATGAAGATCGTGAACCAAAACCTTACCAATCCGGAATATACCACAGAGCAATTTTGTAAGGATACCGGGCTGAGCCGGATGCAATTGCACCGAAAACTGTCCAGTCTGACCGGCTATTCCGCCTCAGCTTTCATCCGGCACCAACGGGTCATTCGGGCGGCTTCACTTCTTGAATCCGGGATGTCTGTCTCCGAGGTAGCTTATGCTGCCGGTTTCGGAAGCCTGTCCTATTTTACCAACGTATTTAAAAAGGAATACGGAACGACTCCATCGGCGTACGCGGATCGAAACGTAAATCATTAGTACTTTCCACCCCGGCATCTTTTATGACCCATGTTACATTTGGATAAAGAAATGATACATATGATCAATTGATATTGCGATCATAATTACAGATTTGTTTAGGAACAATGTGAGGGATCGACGCATACATCACCGCCTAAATGTGCCATGCGAAGTCCAGCCTAAACAATTGATGATTTACTCGCAACCAATTAAAGAGTTATTGCCTTCCGGATCAACGGGTCATCACGTTGGCTACTCAGTTTTTTGCAACATCAACCAGACATTCATACTCAGGCTGTTTACCCTGAAGACAGCGAGCTATTTTAGATTAACCGCATTATTACTCTGTGTTTGTATCGCACCAGCCAGGTCACAGGATCTCGAAAGTATTCGTGATGCAAAGCCCTTGGAGATCAAAGGAAGTCTAAGTGCGAGTGCCATTTATTTTAATATGAATGGAAGAGACTCGTATCGGAAACCGTTTACCTGGCTTCTTCGTGGAACCCCTACGTTGTATATCTATGGCATTGCAGTGCCTGTCACAATCGTGGTATCAGAGCAGGAACGCGATTTCCGCCAACCTTTCAATCGGTTTGGGATCAGCCCCGAATATAAATGGATCAGACTTCGTCTGGGCTATCAGAATATGCAGTATTCGGACTACACCCTCGCCGGCCATTCGATTGTTGGTGCCGGCGTAGAGTTAAATCCCGGAAAACTTCGATTCGGGTATATGTACGGCCAATTGCTGAGGTCTGTACAGGCTTCTCCCATAATCGACGATCAGGATTTCAGGGTAATACCTGCATTTAAAAGGATCGGCAATATTGTCAAATTCGGATACGGGACTGAAGATAATTATGTTGACCTTATCCTGCTCAAAGGCTCCGACGTCGCCTCTTCCCTGGATTCCATACCTGAAAACTTAACTCCGGCTGAGAACCTGGTGATCGCGATAACCACGCATCAACGTTTTTTGAATCACTGGATATTTGATTTTGAATATGCGAGAAGCTACTACACTGAAGATACCAGGGCCGGGGAGTCTACCTATGAAAATGACTACTTTGTGCCATCCTTCCTGTTTAATGACCTCACTTCTTCTTCCCTGAGCACTGCCGTAAAAGGTTCACTCAATTACAACGGAGATCTGCTTTTCGGAGGAGTTAATTACCAGCGTGTTGATCCCGGATATAGATCCATGGGGGCCTACTTTTTTCTGAATGACATACAGAAAATCACCATGGATCCGGGAATCAAAATATTTGACGGCAACTGGAGGATTCAAACAAGCTTTGGTTTTCAGGAAAATAACCTGGGGAACACAAAAAATTATAAGACCATCCGGCGGATCGGAGGCCTGAATATCAGCGGGGGCATTGGAAATGTGTACCGCTTCAGTGGCAACTATTCAAACTTCGGAGTTGAGCAAAGGGAAGGCCTGGAAGTTGTGGATCCTGCGCTGCAAATCGCCCAGGTGACCAATCAATGGAGCATGTCACATACCCTGACATTTCAGGGAGAGTCGGTGATGCACAGTGTAAATGCCATGGTGAATAATCAAAACCTGAATGACCGGAATGAAATGACCGAACAGTTTTCCGATTATACCTCCAGTACATTTTCCGGCATGTACATGTTTTCACTCATGGAAGCAAATCTCTCGACCAATGTTGGATTTACCCATACTTCCTTTAGCCTGACCGATCAGGAGATCAGGTATTATGGCCCCAATGTGAGTGTAAACAAGGGTTTTTTCGAAAACAAGCTCCGTATCGCTCTATCTGCCAACTATTTCATCAATAACATGAACGACGAGATCACAAGAGTCATCTCCAGGTTGATGTTGCGGTCCAGCTATCGGGTGACCAGGAAACAGAAAGTCACGCTCAGAGCGCAATACCGTAACAGTGATAACAGAGATGATCCTGACCGGTCCTTTAACGAAACCAAAATTGAAATTAGCTATGGACTCAGGTTTTAGATCGGGACAGATGAAGGTGGTTTTATGCCTGAGCTTTCTTTTGTTCATAGCGAAAATAGCCTGTGCACAGGATGCGATCATCTTTTTTCAGGTAAGACCGCCATACAACGTGGGTCTGCAAGATCTCAGGGATCAGATTGATTTGACCATTACGGTACCTGGTCAGGAGGATGTCTTGGGTTTTTTAAGCCTTCATATATTTAACCATGATGAGACGGTTGAGATCATCAGCAGCGATATTGGGCGGAAGCAGGTTAGACTGCTATCGGGAAGCAATACCCTGATGGGAAGTGATTTTGATGACCTCATCGACATCAATAATCTCATATTTACAGGTGTCGATCAGGAGGAGGTTTTCTTTGGTGAGGGGCTCCCTGCAGGTAGATATTTTTTCTGCTTTGAGCTGTTCGATGCCACTGGACGGCAAATCAGTAATACGGCCTGTACAAATATCCTGGTCAATCTGCCGCCCGTGGCATCCACCATGTCCTTTGTGCCACCCTACAATCTTCCCTTCAATGAATACCCCGATCAGCTCACTGTAACCCTCACCACTACACAGGGTTTTGATGCTCAATTGGAAATGCTGATCACCGGCATTGATGGTGATGTTACCATCCGGAAGAGAAGGGATGTAAGCCTGGAGTCCGGAGCGAATATCCTGAGTGGTATTGACCTGGATGACCTTTTTTCTCCCGGCGGATTCAGCGCGCTTACAGGAATAGCTGAGCAGGAATTATTTGACGTTGGATTACCCGAGGGCAGCTACCTGATCACATTTACTCTGTTGTTGAGTGAGGAGGAAATAACCTCAGCCAGTCAGCAATTCAGGGTCCCGCCCGCCGGCATCTCCATGAACGTGAGCATCATGCCTTCCTTTGATGTGGCTCTTGAAGACCTGCTCTCGCAAACTTCATTGACAATTATTTCCGACAGGAATCTTACTGATGCATACGCTACACTGGAGATCTCAGGCGACAATATCAATGTAACTGCCGGTCAGGGTGCCCGGAGAGACCTGATTTCGCTGGAAGCCAATGTCCCTGCAACATTAAGTGCATTCGATCTGGTCGATATTACGCATCCTGCTGTGCAATTTGAGGGGCTTGGTGATACGGATCCGTTGGAATACGGATTGCCTGAAGGTAACTATGCCATCTGCTTCAGACTTTGGGACAATGCCGGACAGCTATTAACGGAGATTCCGTCATGTTTTTCAATGAATGTCCCTCCCACAAACCTGAACATGTCCGTCCAGGCGGTTCCTCCATTTATCACCTCACTGGAAAATATTTCAGATATGCTGCTGGTGAATGTAAATGCCAGCAGGAGTATGGATGTGACCTTTAAATTTCAGATACTGGGAGATAATGGCATTTCTATTTCCGGTCCGGGGCCGTCCGATGCTCCTGAGATCTTTCAGCTTGAAAAAAATATCCCGTTGATTCTCCGGGGAGGAGATCTGCTTTCATTTTTTAGTCCTGAATTGCTTTTGATCAGTGGAGCAGGCAGAAATGATTTATTCGATCAGGGATTGCCTGAGGGGAATTACCAGGTCTGCCTGTTCCCATATGTTGTTGCCGGATATCCCCTGTCGGATGCGGGGAGTGTCTGTACCGGCATCTTTCCTGTAAACTATGTCGAGCCGCCTCAACTTTTGACACCCGCATGTGGAGAAGAAATAGATATTTCAGCAGGCCAGCTTGTATTGTTCAATTGGTTGCCCGCTCCGGGAGCACCGCTTGAAACCGAATACACCCTGAAGATTGTGGAAATGCGGATCCCGGATCAAAATCCCAATGATGCCATGCTGGGTGCCACCGATCCGCCATTTTTCGAAGAGCAGGTCATGGGTAATTCCTTTCTTTACGGACCCGGTGAATCCCTGCTGGAACCCGGCCTTACCTATGCATACCAGGTATATCTTGATAATGACCCTGACAGGGGAAATTATGTTAATCAGGGGGCTAGCCAGGTGTGTTATTTCACGGTAAAGGACAGCAGTTTCGTTGATGATATAGTACCTGATGAAGGGGATGATGACCAAGAGGTCGTAGCCCAAAAGAATGTGTCGGTATCCACTATTCTTGAAAATCCATTTCCCAATTATGTCTTCCCTGTCACCAAAGTATCCGGTTCCCTTCGTTACAGATTCATTTCATCCGGTAGTGTTGTTTCTTTTACAGAGGCGGCCAGTCAAATGGTCGATAACAGCTTCATTGACAATAGCACATCCAATTCGACCGGTAATAATGTAACAGGAAATAACATTCCTGGAAATAATATTAATAATCAGCAGGGATTTATCCAGCAGGGAAATATCCAAACCGGAAGACAAAATCCCACACAATCCCCGATCACGTATAATCCTTCTTTCAATGAGGATAATACCATGGCTATCGGATCGCTTCCGCTTGGGGGTGTCAATGTGAAACTGGTTTCAGGATACCTGGTGTACGGAACCTATCTGGGTGAAAATGTATCCGGAAAATTCATCTCTAATCCATGGGGGCATGCCTCGGAGACAATTGCTACCGCTACCACAGATATGGATGGAAATTTTGAGTTCACGTTCATACAAACGGATTCATTAGGGCAGGCTTCAACGCAGGCACCTAATGTTCACAGTACCATTGCCAGTGGTACCTTATTTAAAGTTTACCGGGTGGTTGTAGACAACCCGTATTACTGTAGCCCGGAGATGAACATAGTTGTCCAACCCTGGGAGCATCTCGAAGTCGGCTCGCTTGTATCATTCGTAAGGTCTTATAATTTGAAAGTAGTTTCCAAAACCGGCGCACCATTTGCCTTTTTTGCTGATCAACTGGGTGGCGTGGGTGCCACCATCCCGCTGGCGCTCACCACACTCGAGCGAACGAATGGTATCGCTTCAGTCCCTGAAAATGAAGGTCAGGATCTGGATGGTGCCATCGTAGCAGAGGGGACCACAGACGCCAAGGGAGAAATAGTTTTCACAAACCTGGTCAACCACAATTCCTACAACCCGCTTGACAATTATTTGGTGACCTGTGCTACCAATGAAAATATCGGTGAATATAATTTTCAGACGAAGAATCAGACATTTCCATCAACCAATCCCCCAGGAGGAGCCTATGCCGATCAATCACAGGTTTATTTCAACTCTGACTGGCAGATCGTTGAGTATGTGGATACCATTACCCTCAATCCAAAACTGCCACGGGTCTTCGGCGAGGTGAGTGGTGTCCAGCCACCTGCTGAATTGACGGCTTCTCAATCAAACCCAAGTCCTGATAAATCCGGTGGCAGCAGCCTGAGTAGGTCAGCTTCGAATAGCTCAGTCAATAATTTCATGTCTACCATGGTCTATCAATCGGGGTTATCCATGGGTGAGTTCTCCAATGTTTTCGAACAGATACCCAACTGGAGCGAAGAGGTAAATAAGGCACCGCTACCAGATGTTAAAGTGAATCTGTGGGAGATCAATAAATACTGGCAGACCAACAATACTCAGCCGGTTAACAAATTACAGCAGATATCTGATGAAAACGGGCAGTTCTCTTTTGATCATCTTCAACTGGAAATTACCAGCGAAAATGAAGTCGATGGACCTGCCCGCGTACTGTTTATCGAACATCCCGGATATACCAAATATCTAAAGGCTATTCCACCTCAGGGTTACCTGAAATGGGGCCAGCAGTACGAAGTGGATGACATCCTTTTAGAGCCCAATGGATTTGTTTATGGGTATGTAGAGGACTACGATGGCAACCCTGTAAAAGCTGAAGTGTTTATCGGAGAATTTACCTCTGCCACCACCGTGCAATCGCAGGAATTACAGAATCAGCTGGGCATCAGCGGCGACCTGAAGGAGGTTTTTTTGATCAAGGCGCCTTCCGGGGAAAACGTGGAATTACACATTGTGCCTGAAAATCCAATTTTTGTCCCTTCTGACTATTCGGTTGATATCAGTGAGAACAGTACCGCACTACCCCAGGACCTCGGAGGATTTGAAGTGGGACTGTACAAGCACCGGATCACCTTACAGGTCACTGAGGAAGAACAATTTATGGGTGATGTGACGCAGGGGAATATGACCATGTGGTTTCCACCAGTGAAAAACGCTTTGGTAAAGGTGACAAATCTCCTTTCCCAGGGACCGGAAACCAATACCAAAAGCAGCCAGCCTGCAGATCCAAATGCTGTTGAATTGATAGGCCCTCCCGGCACGTATGCTGACAATATCATCTACGGATATACCGATGAAGATGGTTATGTTACCCTGTCTTTTAGCAACAACAGCCAGGAGTTTGAAATTGAAGTGATCCCACCTGTGGATAAGGACCTGGTCAAGAAGACAATCACGATTCAGAGCGAATCCTCCGGACAGCCAGTGTATGCCGGGCGTGTGGTACTGGAAAAGGCCTGGAACATCTCCGGAACGGTCACCTACGGACAGGATTCTGTGCCGTTAGCGAATGCACGGGTATACATCGATGACTATTTGGAAGCATACACGGATGCAGAGGGCAACTACAGCCTGAAATATATTTCTCAGAATTTTAGTGAGTACACCATCACTGCAGAAAACCAGAGCAGTTCACTCACCCTGATAGCAGATAGCAAGAATATCCAATTCCCTCTTTCGGGGGATCTCAATTTCAACCTGGAAGAATTCAGTGAGTTCGAAATTAACGAGCTAATGGGGATTCCTGTTACGGTAAAGAGTATTACTCCGGATGGCAATAATTATTTACTGGATGGTGCCTTTATCAACCTACCGGGGAATGACAATTTTTCTGTTAAGAACACCAGTCAGCAATTGAAATTTCACCAGGTACCCATCACAGGCACCTTGAAAAATGGCAGCCTCGTCGCACAATCGATCAGTGACAGTATCACCCTTGATGAGCCCGAACTTCACCTGATCAATTACACCAGCTTTCTGGTAAAACAAACGCCAAATACAGGATACCAACTTATGATGATGGCGGATGAAAATGGATCAGGTAGTCTCAATGGTAAAGTGACGTTGATGAATAGTTCCTTCCAGTTTGATGAGCATTACATGTCCTTCAATGAGGGAACTTCAACCCAATTGATCAACAGCAATTTCATCCTGATACAGCAATCACAGGCTACTATTTCAGACAATATACAGAGAAGTTACATTGACCTGTTCAGTTCCCAATCCCAACTGAGGCTGTTTGATCAGCAACAGAATTCTACCAGTGTCAAAACCTTATCAGCTGCCGGTTATCAACTTCAGTCATTCGGGGTTTCTGATCAAAATTTCATGGACTACGAATTTAAGGTGCAGGACTTCAAGGCCATCGCCAGAAAGGAAGACTCCTATGTTTACCAGGACAGCCTCGTACTTGCCACTTCCCTGCTCGCCGAAAATATACCCTTGTCCATTCCCAATACCCTGGAAGTGGATGTGGGCAATATCGTTGTCTCTGTCCACGGGTTTGAAGAAATTATTGGCAGCGAACCTTTGACGTTCAACCTGGAAGAATGGCGGATCACCTGCGACAACTGGACCCTGGATCCGAACGTTACCGGAATTTTTTCTCCTTCTGGAAAAATCGACTTCGGTTTGTTTACCACCGAGATCAAGGATATCAAGATTTTGCCTAATGACCTGCAATTAGGCGCATTGAACCTAAACGATTTTAAGCTTGGCGATATTGTCCCCATCACGATCAAGGCCAATACGGTTTCCTTTGGCATTGATAATGCTGCAGGGTCTGACAATCAGCCACACTGGTCGATGAGTATCATCGGCTTTAACAATCAACCTGCAGCCTCTATTAAAGGATTGCCGGGCATGGTCTCTACAGATGAGATCGATATGCAGGAGGTCCTGTTGTTGAGCAATGGAGAGCAGGAAATGATCATTGGAAATCAGGATAAAGCTTTGACATTCTACAACATAATCAAAGTCACTCCGGACAAATTCACCATGCTTGACGGTGGATTGCAGTTATCTGCTTCACTCGACCTGGAGATCCCGCTTTTGCAGGCGAGCTACGGTTCCTTTCGTTACACAGAGGAAAATGGGATCTTGCAGTCCCAGTTCCTGGGTATGGACGTTGATTTTACCATTCCGGGGAACACCCTTTTTGTGGGTGATCAGATCCTGGGTTCACAAACCATACAGCAAAATAAATTTGATGCGGTAGGCTACATTGAACATGAAGGACAGGTAAAGCTCTTTACCAGGTTGGTGAAGGATCTGGATTCCACCTACATCTATGTCGATCCGCTCGGTCAGACACTTCCAATTGCAGAAAACAGCAGCAATTACATGGCGGAGATCACCGGAGGTACCAAAACCATACCCGGCAACTGGAATAAGTTTGTTTTCAGCGGGGATTTCGTCGGGATGAAAGGGGTGGAGGATTCCAAAAAGCGAAAAACTTTTACCATCAATGGCAGTATCAATGCTGAAAATGAAGGACTGGACGTAAAAAATATATCAGCGGACTTCGGTGGGATGAAGATCACCTATGACTTCAAAAATTCCAGACTCACCGGCAGCCTGGATTTTCAGCAGAACTTTTCATCAGTCCAGATCACAGGACATGCCGATTATCTCGCAGATTCCGATGGCTGGCTATTCATAGCTGGTGGTAGCCTGACCACCCCGGGCTTTGGCAAATTGAATGCCGGGCTTGGCATTGGTGATTATGGCAACATGAATGTTTTAATAGCAGGAAATTCCATTGAGAATAGATTGCTTCAGGAAGCCTATACGAAACATCTGCCTGATGCTTTTCAAAGTGGATTTTCCGGATTCTTCTTTACCGGAATGAAATCAATCCCGCAGTTGAGCATTCCGGAAACCGGCTTTAATTTCGGTATTGTTAAGGCAAGCATTGAACTGGTCACAGGATTTGATGCCAGGTTATGGATGGGTTTTGATGATTCCGGTGCTGAATTTGGTATCGGAGTGATGGCTTTCAGCCACTTCACCCTCTTGTTGGATGTTCCAATTACGTGCACAAGTCTTTATGGTTTCTTAGGAGCTGAACTTGCCGTTCAGGGGATGTACAATACCGGAAACGGTGTATTCTCTCTGGACGGTTGTGCAAGTCTTTCTATTGCGGGAGCTATCGAGCAGTGCTTCCCGGTATCTGCCATTGTGCCAATCATTCCGCCTGTTTGTGAAGGATGTGGAACAATTTGCGAATCAGTTGGAGTAAAAGCCAATTTTCATTTCGATTCAAGTGGAAATATTGATGCCGGTTTTGCTTTAGGTTCATGTAGCGGAGGAAACCCCTTGAGCAAAGACATCAAAGATAAATTTAATTGTAACTGATCATGAGGCTTACTATCACCTTCATCATCATATTATTAGCTCAGGGGATTTGGGCTCAGGACCTGGAGATCAGGGCCACGCAGCATGGTTTTTTCATTCCTTTAGGTGAAGAGCTTCCTTATGACTTTAGTTACCGGGTCAGCAGAAAGGTGGGTAGAAAAGACTATGAAATACTGAGCGAAATTTCGATACCGCAAAGTAAAGCAGACTACGAACAGAGGATACAGCGTTCTTATGTCGTTTATGAAAAATTATTCAAACCCAACCAGACTCAGATAGATCGAACATGGGATGTCATAAGTGATAGAAAGAGCGCCAATAGCCTATTTTTTGTAAGTCATATTCTTGAGAATCTTGCCCTCGGAAGGGCCTGGCAGGATAGTACTGTTGAAGTTGGAACGAAGTATCAATACAAGATAGAGAAGGTCACCGATGGACGGATAATTCCGCAATGGTCTACTGAACAGGTTACCTATCAAATGCCGGAAATGGCTGACTTGCCCCAAAGTGTTTATCAAAAACATGTTTTCGGAGAAAAGGGCATGATGATACAATGGCTTCTCTTTGAGCAGGGAGGAATCGCCGGTTTTGAAGTTTTTCGGCAGGACAATCTCAGAGGTGGATACCGAAAGATATCCGTACCGGTTGGTTACAGCAAAAATCTGGATTCGACTTTTGTTCATGTCAATGATACGTTAGCTCAAAGACATGAGGTCTATGAATACAAATTGAGGCCTTTTGATATGTTTGGAAACCCGGGTGCATTTTCAGAGCCGTTGAAGATCAGCTTTTTTACCACACAGGACTTTCCAAACCTGAATAGTTTCAAAGCCATAGCACTGGATGATCGGCAAATAAAGCTGACATGGTCACTGGACTACAAGCCCTTCTTGCGAAGTATCATGATCCTGCGCAGCATGTCTTTTGATACTGATTTTGAAGTGATAGCAGAGGTCTCGCCCCATGACTCAGCTTACATTGATGTGTTACCAAGATCAATGGAAAACTACTACTACCGGCTGAAGATCAATGGCCCCGAAGAGATGAGTATTTCAACCGCTTCCACCTTCATACTTTATGAAAGTGACTTTGTCCCGGAACCTCCGGTTGAATTTGCAGTCAGAACCGCAGATGGGGGAGTTGAACTTCAATGGGAGGATCTGCAGCGAAATGTCTTTGGTTATTATGTATATCGACAGGAAAGAGAAGAAGGATTCGTTCAGATCTCTCAGCCCATTTTAGCCAATGAGGAGAGTGTATACCACTATTTTGACAGGGACAGCAGTTTGCGAGGAGATCGTTTCTATGACTATGCTTTAAAAACAATAAGTGACAGCTATGTGGTGAGCCCCTTTTCAGATACACTTTCTGCCCGGCCAGGAATCACAGTCGAAATCAAACCACCGCAGAATCTGCGTGGTCGCACTTCTGATGGTAATGTATATCTGTTCTGGGATGATCTGAGTCTCATGGAGGACAACCTTTTTGGCTATCAATTATTAAGGAAAAAGTCATTTGAGGATGAATTTAGATCAATACACGATTCAGTGTTATTTGCTGCTACCAATCACTATCTTGACAGTACTGTTGAAAAAGGCTTTACCTATGATTATGCTGTCAAAGCCTTCAACTTCTTTGGATCTGAAAGCGGCCTGAGCAATACCGTTCAATTCGGTTTTTTGCTTCCCCTGCCCAGTCCTCCACCTTCCATCAGGGCACAAAGATCAACATCCGGCATCCGCATTGTTTGGGGAGAGGTATTTTCCGGAGAGCTAAGTAACTACAATGTTTACAGGTACAGTCCGGGAACGGAACCGGCCCTACTGAGCCAGGTACCTGCTGAAAAGCATGATTTCCTTGATGAGCAGGTGGAAACCGGAGAACTGTATTTCTACTATATCACAAGCACCAATGCACAGGAAATCGAAGGCAGGCCCAGTGAGCAGGTTTCGGTGAGGTATTAAAAAAATAAGTCGCCATGAAGAGATCTTTATACCTTGTTTTCTTATTGTTAATACCAAATTTGGTACTCAGTCAGATCATCCCTTCATCCTTCAAGCCTCCGGTCATTTTTGATATACCTGACCAGGGTTCAACCAGTGCAGATAACCTCGAGGTAGGCGATCTGGATGGAGACGGACTCCCTGATATCATTGCAGCAGATCAATTACGGGGTACTTATTATCTGTACAGGAATAATCATTCGGGAGGCGAGATCACCAGTAGTTCCTTTGAAGCTCGGATTGATATTGATGTATCAACAGATGTGATCTACATCAGTGGCACCAGCCTTGCTGACATTGACGGCGACGGTAAACCGGATCTTATATTCAGTGATGCCGCTACTGCATGCAATACAAACAGCGTTGGAGTTATTAGAAATGATGCTTCGCCTGGCAGCCTGAGTGACGCTGATTTTGAAGCTGCTGTGTTTTTTGAAACAGGCGGTTGTCAATCGGATGTTACGGTGGCTGATATAGATGGTGACCTAAAACCTGATGTAATTGTTGTAGCTCCATATGAAATATCAGTTTTAAGAAATACTTCAACCCCCGGAATCATTTCTTTTGACGCACCGGTACAATACCCAACCCTTACAGATAGCAGGGCCAAATTACATGTGGCCGACATTGATACTGATGATAAACCGGAGGTGCTGTTAGGGTACTATACCGATCTGGGCAATGACTCCATTTCCATTTATAGAAATACCTCTACCATCGGGGCGATCTCCCTGGAGGATCCCGTCAACCTATTTATTGATACCGATGTACGTCCCTGGCATGTTAAAACCAATGATTTTGATGGCGATGGAAAGCGTGAAGTGGTTGTTGCAAATCGCAGTGGTGGTATTTCAGTGTTGAAGAACAACAGCAGAATTGGAGATATTAGTCTGACCATTCAGGCCGGACTGGAAACGATTGGGGAAACCAGTGTTCAGCCCAATGATTTTCAGCTTGCGGACCTTGATGATGATGGATTTGTAGATATCGTGGGATCTTACCAGGGTCTCCTCCATTTTGGCGTTGTTCGTACAATAAGTGCAGTGATCGATAGTGCTATGTTTGAAAGTCCTTTATCCTTTGGCACTTTTCCGGGGGTCCTGAGCGGTTATTCGGATCTGAAAACAGAAGATTTTAACCAGGATGGTAAACCGGATGTGGTAGTTTTTAGAAGGAATACCATTGCTGTCTATGAAAACCAGGTACAGCCTGCCCCGGTGATCAGCAGCCTTTCAGCTTATTCGGCAGGTGCTGGGGAAGTCATAACAGTCCGGGGTAATTACTTCGACCCAATCGCAGAAAACAATATGGTGATCTTTGGACAGGTTTCGGGCAATGTCATCAGTTCGACCACAAGTAGCATCGATGTGGAAATCCCGGTCGGAGCCTCACTGGATTTTGTTTCAGTGATCACCAACGGATTGACAGCCATATCAAACAGGAAGTTCACACCCTTGTTTGATGGACAGATGGTTATTGATGAAAACTCATTTGCCGGGGCGGTCGAATTTGCCACAAGCCGTATTCCTCAAAATACATTAAGAATATCGGATTTAGATAAAGACGGAAAGCCGGATATTGTTGTGAGCATGGGTAATATCGGATTTTTTAGAAATACCTCGACCATGGGGACCATCGATAATGGCTCCTTGACTGCGGCACCGGAAATATTTTTGGGAGTGTCATCCGTTAATTCTATCGGTCTGTTTGATTTGACCGGAGATGGTAAGTCAGATATCATGCGCAATAGTTCGTCAGCACCCGGGATCTTTCAGAATTTCAGTACCGGGATATCACCTGACTTTATAGAATTTGGTACGTCAGTAGCAGCCGGAGTATCAACAAATGATGCGTTCCTGGGGATGCCGGCAGGCGACCTGAATCAGGATGGAAAGGTAGACCTGCTTTATGCCGGTGCGGGATCATTCAAACTTGTGCAAAACTTCCAACGCTCGGATTCATTGGGTAGTTTAAATCTGAATGATTTTTCAGTAAGCCCTAACCCCGTTACCCTGGCAACCGGGGTTTCTACTTTCCTGGGAGGTGCTTTCGCTGCAGATCTGGATGGTGATGGCAGGACGGATGTTGGAATTATCGACAGGAATTCTAACCAGATTAAGATCTTCCGGAATGAACTGTCAGATGGTGAACGGGAGAATTGGATTGATAAGTTTGCCAGTGTGGACCTCCCGGCAGATGGGAGTTCAGTAGCCATGGAAGTCATCGATCTCGATGGCGATGGCGATTTGGAAATAGTCAGCACCAGTACCGATACTGATCAAATATCCATCTATCCGAATGAAAGTACAGCCGGAACCATCAGTTTTGGAACTAAATTTACCATAGCCTCAGACCTTGATCCTACGTTACTATCATCAGCGGACCTGGATGGTGACGGTAAACCGGAAATAATCTGCGTCTACAACACCCTTCAGCAGGTTTCGGTATTCAGGAATATTAATACAGGTACGTTAGATGCAGCCTCTTTTGAACTTCGAAATGATTATCCACTTCCTGCAACACCCAGAGGATTAGATGTTGGAGACATCGATCTGGACGGCAGGCCTGATCTGGTGGTTGGGCTGACAAGCTCAGCCATTGCCATTCTGAAGAACCAGGTCCAGGAGGAAGCTACCATCAGTATAGACCGACAACCATCTGACCAGACGGCATGTAGCGGAGAATCCATCGAGTTTACAATTGGGGCGAGCGGAGATACTGGTCTGCAATATCAATGGCAGGAAGATCAGGGAGCTGGTTTTGTTGACCTTACTGACAATACCACATATTCGGGAACCATCACTGAGACTTTGGTTATTAATCCGGTGACAACAGATCAAAATGGCTACCGGTATCGATGCCTCGTATCAGGTGATAATTCTACTCCTGTTTTTTCAGAGATCGTTACATTGACAATTTCTAGTCCGGCCAATCCAACCGTAGCGGGAGATGAATCCTGCGAAGCGGCCCAACTGACACTGACTGCTTCCGGAACCACCGATGGCAACTACCGATGGTACGATTCAGAGACCTCTCCTTCACCGATTTCAGGGGAAGTGAACAGCAGCTACCTTACGCCGACACTCACTGAAACGACGACCTACTATGTTTCTATTGTTGAAGGACTCTGTGAGAGTGAGCGGATTCCTGCAGTGGCATCGATCATTGATGTTCCAAACCCTGAGACGACAGGTGATTTTGCATGTTACTCCGGAAGTCTCACATTGACTGCGACCGGGGGCACAGATGGTAATTATCGATGGTACGAATCACTCAGTGCCGCTGATCCTATTGCAGGGTTTATGGATGATACCTTTACCACACCTGAGCTTTCAACAACCACGACCTATTATGTTTCGATTGTGGAAGGAATCTGTGAAAGTGATCGTATTCCGGTGGAGGCGAGGATCATTGATCCCCCAATACCGGGAGTGACCGGTGGTTTTGTCTGCGGAGAGGGAAGCGTGGAGCTGATGGCCTCGGGAACGACCGACGGCAACTATAGATGGTATGATTCGGAAACTACTCCGACGCCGATTTCAGGAGAAGTCAACAGCAGCTATCTGACGCCAAATCTCACTGAAACAACCACCTATTACGTGTCCATCGTTGAGGGGGCCTGTGAGAGTGAACGTGTACCTGTAGTTGCGTCGATTGTTAACCTGCCAGCTCCTGAAACGACCGGTGATTTTGCATGTGGCTCAGGTAGAATTACATTGACGGCGAGCGGTGGGACTGATGGCAATTACCGATGGTATGAAACAGTTGATGCTGTAGATCCCATACCAGGGAATGCAGACGGGACCTTTCTCACTCCTGAGATCTCCACCACGACCACCTGGTATGTAGCCATCAATGACGGAACTTGCGAAAGTGACCGGGTCCCGGTAGAGGCAACGATCATTGATCCCCCAATACCGGGAGTGACCGGTGGTTTTGTCTGCGGAGAGGGAAGCGTGGAGCTGATGGCCTCGGGAACGACCGATGGCAACTACAGATGGTATGATTCGGAAACTACTCCGACGCCGATTTCAGGAGAAGTGAACAGCAGCTATCTGACGCCAAATCTCACTGAAACAACCACCTATTACGTGTCCATTGTTGAAGAGGCCTGTGAGAGTGAACGCATGCCTGTAGTTGCAACGATTGGTAATCTGCCAAACCCTGAAGCGACAGGTGATTTTGCATGTTATTCGGGAAGGATTACATTGACGGCCACCGGGGGTGCGGATGGCAATTATCGATGGTATGAAACACCCGATGCTGTCGAACCTATAGCAGGGAGTGTAAACGGAACCTTTCTGACTCCGGAGCTCTTCGCAACAACTACTTATTATGTTGCTATCGATGATGGCACCTGTGAAAGTGACCGGACCCCTGTGGAAGCGATGATCTACAGTCCACCCACCCCTGCGGTGTCGGACGGCTTTGCCTGCGGGCAGTCAAGTGTTCTCTTGATGGCCTCCGGAACGACAGATGGCAACTACAGGTGGTACGATTCGGAGACCACCCCATCCCCGATAGCAGGTTTTATGAATGGTACATTCGAGACGCCAGTGATCTCCGAGACTACAACCTATTATGTTTCTATTGTGGATGGAAGTTGTGAGAGTGAGCGTGTTGAAGTGGTTGCCGAAATCGGTGAATCTGAAACACCTGAAATAGTCGTGATAGATGACTTTCTTGTGGCTCCCGTTGGCGCCGATTCCTATCAATGGTACAATGAAGGGGAGCCAATCCCCGGTGCAGATACAAGATTTCTCGCTATCAACTTCAGGGAATATGGCGATTATACCGTTGAATTGAGTCAGGGACAATGTACCAGAAGATCTCTTCCTTTTACATATATTCTGACTTCACTGGATGACCCGGGATCAAATGTGTTG
The DNA here is from genome assembly GCA_965243485.1 of Cyclobacteriaceae bacterium. Lineage (GTDB taxonomy): Bacteria > Bacteroidota > Bacteroidia > Cytophagales > Cyclobacteriaceae > UBA7330. The sequence goes on from CBDEVP010000001.1 coordinate 3,227,716, forward strand.
GTGTATCCAAATCCCTTTAGAGATGTCTTACATATTCGTGGTCTGCATTGGGAGAAAAATCCTACGGTCTTTGTGTATGATCTCAACGGGAGAAAAACAAAGGTTCAGGAGGGTCTCAGAATGGGTACAGACTATGTCCTCAATACAGGTACTTTGGCGGCGGGTGTCTATTTACTAATAATCAGGCAGGACGATTCAATGATAGAGGGGAAAATCGTAAAAAGATAAGTCTACTGTTGTGTTATATTCTGCTTTAATTAAAGTCTTATTCAGTTTAAATTAACTGTTACCGGGCTGGTTCTGTATCTGTCTTTCCGGATGCGGGTCATGTCAAATACCCCAAAAAACGCTTCGGGAGATAGACATTTTCCAACTCCAATGCTTTTTTAAATAAGGGAGCAATCTCCTTTACCGTGAAGCCCGCGATACCACACCCGATTTCTGTAACCAGAAAGATCTTTTCAGAATTTTGCTGGGCCTCCTTTATAAATTTGTCAATGTAATTCCCTACTTCATTCAACGTTAATTTTGGTCCCCCGGCTCCCGACACGGTTGGTATGGCATAGGTCTGACCGGAGGTAAACCCGAAGGCCTTTCCCATCTCAGCGCCCCATTTGTCATGCGCCAACTTCGCCGCTCCGCCTCCATGCATACCTTTCAGGTTGGATCCGAAGACAAAAACTTCATTTTCCTTTAGCCCGGTGATATGATCCGGTGAAACTCTTTGCTTCATAGGACGATAGTTCTTTTATTCCTATATTTTCTTACGGGATAAAACATTGATCGGATTCACATGAAGGCTTTTGTTTGGTTAAGGCTGGTGTTGTCATCATTACAGTCCACTTATCAGAAAAGCTCCAAAGGAGCATTAGAGGGCAGGGTATCAACCCTGCGTTATTGGATAATGACCAGCACCAGCCCCAAAGGGGCGAAATAAAGAAGTAGAGCCTTTTTTATATCTCTTCCGCCATCTTATTGATCGCTGCTCATAAATATCAGAAAGACCAAGTACCCAATCGTACGCTCGGCATGTCGTCAGCGACAGGTCCCTGGAAAATCTTCTCTCCGCGGTTAGGATCATGACGACCATGATTTTGTCACCGGTCTGGCCACCTCAGATGCGGAAGATCTATTCGATCGTACATCCTCCGGAGAATCCCTCCGCTGAGAAATCCGAATTAAACTGACCGGAACTGCCCATATAATCAAGTCGCACGGTGATGGTATGGGTCCCGGAACGCTTGGGAGAACAATACTCAAGCACGTAGAAAGAGTTGGCCTCGTCACGCACCTGGTTAGCCACATTTTGGAAGGTCTCGTTGAGATCCAGATCGGAATCAGCAAATTCATAGCCGCTCTTGCCAAAGGTGGACAGAATTCGCTCATCTATTTCCGTGCCAAGACCGATGGTGAATATCGTCAGATCACTTCCCGAGGAATTCACGGCATCGGTGGCCTCACCGTCGCTGGCCCAGTTGGCCTGGTCGGTACCATCGGTGAAGATCACCAGTGATGAGGCGGTTGAAATGTTCGGGTCTATCTTGATTTGTTCCAGCCGCTCACTGACTATCTCTATCCCCTGTATCACTGCGCCATTCAGGTTGGTTGAGTTGTCATTGCTAATATTCTCGTCGATGGATTCAATGGATTGAACCAGTTCCTCCCTTGATGTGCTGAAAGGCTTCAATAAGTGTATGTTTTCTTCACCGTCGAACCAGTAGATCGCCATTTCATAGGATCCGGCATAGGCTTCATCGGGAAGGGGGATGACTGATTCGATAAACCCGATGGAGGATGCTTTTAAGGTGGGTAAAGCTTCAGCGTTTAATACACTTCCGCTCAGGTCGAGAAGAAGTACCGATGTAAACATAAACTGACCGGGATCTCTCTGGATTTGTGCAAGTGATTCACTGGTTGAGATCACACTTCCATTTTCGGAGATCGTGAAGTTGTCCGCTTCAAGTCCGGGAATGGGATCACCATTGTCAAAATCCGCTTTGAAAAACAGGCGTATCTTGGCCGGCGGCTCTGAAGATGACTCCAAAAGATCAAGAATAATTGATCTGCCAGGCTCAACGGGTTCTTTACCTCCACAGGCAATGATCAGTGAAATCGAGATGAAGACAAGCGTGAATACGGATCCCTTAAGTATGTTGTTCATTGAAGATGTTTGGTATGGTTATTCTGTTAGCATGCAAATGTAGTATCGATTTGTTAACAAAGGGCCGGCTGTAGCTACTCTTTAGTGACACCCAAATAAGAACGACAAGGGAAGCTTCTTATTTTTTACACGCCTCTAACAACCCAACCCGTAGATCTGTATTGTCCCGATACCAAGTCCGAAAATTGAGTTTAATCCCATCTTTCCCCGATTTGTAAACAGAAATCAGGTTCGTATGCATATTTTTAAGGGTGATGGATAAAATGAAGCATATCGTCTTTGGTATAACAGTTTTACTGATTGTAAACCCCGGATTCACCCAAAGTTCTGATCAGCCGCTCTTCCGGTTTGGCGTGGTAGCGGATGTCCAGTATTGCGATTGTGAGACTTCGGGAAGCCGGCACTACCGGGAATCTCCGGAAAAGTTCCGGAAGGCTGTGGAGGAGTTGAATAAGCATGACCTGCAGTTTGTCGCCAGCCTGGGAGACTTCATCGACCGCGACTTCGCTAGCTTTTCAGTAGTGAATGAGATTGCAAAAGACCTGAAAGCACCGCTTTGGCATGCCATCGGCAACCATGAATGGTCGGTGGATGAACCACAGAAAACAAGAGTACAGGGCCAGTTGGATCTGGAGAAAAGATACTATAGTAAATCACTTCAGGGCTGGCGATTCATCTTTTTGGATGGGAATGCTGTCAGTTTATACGGTACGGCAGACGGGAGCAGAGAAAATGATGAAGCCCGGACCATCCTGAGAAACCTGGAGGAAAAGGGAGCACCCAATGCTTTCAAATGGAATGGCGCACTGGGATCAAAACAGTTGAAATGGGTGGAGAAGGAGCTTAAAGCTGCCGATAGATCAGATCAGCAAGTGATCTTCATGTGTCATTTTCCGGTCCGTCCGTATCCGGGATCTCACAACCTTTGGGATGATAAGAAATTGTTAGAGATCATTGATCAAAATGATCATGTAGTGGCCTACTTCAATGGACATGTGCACAAGGGGCATTACGAGGAAGTATCGAAAGTGCATTATGTGACTTTTGATGGAATGGTTGAGCACGATACGAATGCCTTTGCTATCGTCAGTGTCTTTGATGACCGGCTGGAGGTTAATGGATATGGCCGGGAGCAGGATAGGGTGCTGACAATCAATGAGGATTGATCTTTTATTGCTTTAGGTCGGTAGCCGTCAACTTAGGAGATTATCATCTTGATCCGTTTAAAAAAACAAAGCCTCCCCACACCCTAGCCGGGCGCCCCATTCATCCCTGAAGGGACCTTCCACACCTCTTTTTTGGTCGATGGACCGAAAGAGGTGGGTCCCCTTGAGGGGAAAAAGGGGCAGCGAGGGGCTTAAGTTGACGGCTATGGTGTTGTCACCAATCTAAAGAAACAGGTGCTTATGTCAGTGACAACACTGACATCAAATAGCCAAGTAAGCGTCTACATTGTCATGAAGAAAGCATAATTTTAAAATACCATCATAGAAAATAGAAGATGCAAAATAATCGTCGGGACTTTCTGAAGACCAACATGCTGCTTGGCCTCGGATCTGCTGTAGCAGGTATTTCATGTTCCAATATCTCAGAATCAGGAAACGATCACTCCAATGCACAAGTGCCTATGACAGAATCATTATTATCGAAGTATCAGCAATGTCTGGGCGGACCTTTTCCGGAACCAGGTCCATTGAAAACTGAGGTTCATGAAACCATCCGGAAAGAGGGCTATCGCATTGAATTATTAAGTTATGAGGTACAACCAGGTGACAGGGTGCCCGCTTTTTTGCTGATCCCGGATCAGGTCACCTCAGAACAGCCGGCACCTGGAATTGCAGTTTGGCACCAGCACAACGGAGAATATCATTTGGGAAAATCCGAACCGGCAGGTCTTGCGGGAAATCCCATGCATCACACGGGCGTTGCTCTTGCCAAAGAAGGCTATGTGGTGCTTTGTCCGGATGCTTTGTGTTTCGAAGACCGACAGGATCCCTCCGGAAAACTTAAAGGGGGTGCATATGAACGTTTTGAGTTTCTTCGAGAGGTCGTTAGGGGGCGTAGTATGGCATGGAAAAACATTATCGATATGCAAAGAGCCATCGATGTACTTTGCGAACGACCGGAAGTGATCGATGATAAGATAGGATGCTATGGCCACTCGATGGGATCGACCCATTCCTGGTTAGTGGGTCCGCTGGAACCGAGATTGAAATGCATTGTGGGTAATTGTTGCCTGCCCACCTATGACGCCATCGAAGAGGAGCATTTACTGCACTGCTTTCCCAATTTTGTACCCGGCTGGAAACAATATGGCGATACCCCCGAAATTGCCGCCCTCATCGCACCCAGAGCTTTACATTTAAATCTTGGTGAGAAGGATAGCGGCAGCCCCATTGAGTCTGCCAGACGGGGAGTCGAACGTATAGCGGATGTTTACCGGAAGGCTGGAGTACCTGATAATTTCACCTGGTTTATCGAGCCGGAGGCTGGTCACGTTTTAACGGAGGCCATGTGGGAGCAAGTGAAGAGATGTTTTGATAAACACCTGAGATCTGTTTAGAAGAAATAGGTTGGGAGTTCGCGCCCATGTCGGTGAACACCAACATTAAGCTTTGTTTAGAACTTATGATTGGTGTTGTCACAGTGTTGTCTCCGACCGGAAGATAGGAGTAGTTATCAGCCTTCATCAACTGGCAAATTCAATACTTTATGGAATCTTTGGTTAAATTAATGCCATATAATACGGTACGTACAGGCTAAATGTCCGGTCTCAGAATCTTTATTTTATTAGCGATCTATATCCATCAGCTGGGTGCGGCATCTCAGGAGATACCACCAATGCATAATTTTTCCCCGCTGGATTATGATTCTGGAAACCAAAACTGGGGGATCTCCCAGTCACAGGATAAGATCATTTTTATCGCGAATAATGATGGATTACTAGAATTTGACGGTGCTACCTGGACGCTCCATCCATCACCCAATGAGACCATCATGCGCTCTGTCAGGGTCATTGGAGAGAAAGTTTATACCGGCTGCTACATGGAATTTGGGTACTGGCAAAGGAATGACCTGGGTGTTCTGTCCTATCAGTCGATCAGCAAAACGCTCGATATCTCACTGATCGAAGATGAAGAATTCTGGAGGATCACCGGAGTTGATGATTGGGTGGTTTTTCAGTCTTTAAGGCGGATATACCTTTTCAATACCAAAAGTCAGTCGGTCCGCGTGATAGAATCCGTCGAGGTCATCAACAAAATGTTTCAAATTGATGAGGATATCTATTTTCACCGATTGGGAAAAGGAATTTATCATATTGAGAACGGTGAAGCACGGATATTCACAGTTCATCCGGATATCAATCAGAGCGAGGTGATAGAAATGTTTCCATATAAAGGAGATATTTTGATCCTCACAAAGAACAATGGGTTTTTCCTTTTTGAAGATGGCAGCTTAAATGCCTGGCGAGGGCATGATGCAGATGAATTTAAGGATCTTGGGATTTACAGTGCCCTGCAGCTTGAAAGTAAGGAAATTGTGCTTGGCACCATATCTCACGGATTGATTATACTGGATCCCGGACTTAACATTATCCACAAAATCAATCAAAGCAATGGACTTGTCAATAATACGGTATTGTCCCTTTTTGAGGACAAAGATCATAATGTCTGGGCAGGACTTGACAATGGGATCAGCTACATCAACATAGAAGCACCGATCAAAATATTCAAGGATACCAGAGGCATTATCGGGAGCGTATATGCATCAGCTATTTTTAATGACTATTTGTACCTGGGTACAAACCAGGGCCTGTTCTTTAAAAGACACAACAGCAATGGCGATTTCTCACTCATCGAAGGCACACAGGGTCAGGTGTGGTGCCTGAAAGTGATCGACGACCAATTGTTTTGCGGACATCACTTCGGCACATTCATCATTGACAGGGGCAGGGCTTCGAGGATTTCCGACATACAGGGTACCTGGAATGTAGATGCCGTTGCGGCTGATCTCATCATACAGGGCAACTATGATGGACTTCATGTCATTGAGAAGCAATCAGGGACCTGGAGACTGAAAAATAAGGTGGAAGGCTTTAGCAATTCATCCAGATACTTTGAAGTCCTTGATCAGCAAATATTTGTGAACCATGAGTATAAAGGGGTTTTCAAACTTAAGGTTGATAAGAACTTCTCAAACGTCATTGATTCGGAGGTAGATACACTATTGAAGGAAGCCAATTCCAGCATTTCAAAATATCGGGGTGACATCCTCTACACAAGCAGGCGAGGGATCTTCCTGTTTGACGAAGAGAAAAATGAATTTGTCAGGGATAGCCTTCTGAGTACTGCTTATTCAGAAGACGACTACCTTTCGGGTAGGATTGTGATCGATCAGGAAGGTGATAAATTCTGGTTGTTTACCAGGACAAATCTCGTACTGGTCAGCTCAGGGAATCTCAGCAGCTCACCTAAGATCACCAAAATACCAATTTCACTGGAGGTCAGGAGAGCCGTGATGGAGTATGAAAACATCATTTCAATCAGTGACGAGGATGAGGATCACTTCCTGCTGGGTACCAGCTATGGTTACATGGTCATCAATATCGAAGATCTTACAGTCACACCATTCAACATTTATCTGAAAAAGATCAGCCTGGGTATCAATGAGGACCATAGCGCAACGGAAAACCTGATCGATAAGGGTGCTAATGGTGCTTTTGATCATGATGAAAACAATTTGCGCTTTAGTTTTTACACCCCAAAGTATTACGAGTACTTCACACCGAATTACCAGTACAAATTGGATGGGCTGTATGATCTGTGGAGTGAGTGGACCACGCAGCCCTATGTCTTTTTTGAAAACATTCCCCCGGGCCATTACACTTTTTCAGTGAGGTCAATGGTTGGTGATAAACTCTCGGAAAACATTGCCAGCTATGAATTCACCGTTTCCAAACCCTGGTATATTACAGATGTCATGTTGTCGGTTTATGTGATTCTACTGGTGTTAATGTCCCTTTTAATCCATCAGACCTATAAGCGATATTATCGAAATCAAAGAGAGAAATTGATTGAGAAGAACAGAAAGGAGCTTGAGCTGGCGATGCTGCAGAATGAAAGAGAGATCATCAAAGTGAAGAATGAGCGGCTTGAAAAGGATTATAAGAGTAAAAGCAGCGAGGCAGCAGCCTCCGCGATGAGTATTGTCAAAAAGAATGAATTGCTGACTCAAATAAAAGATCAGTTGACACATCTCGACAATAAGCAGGCCGTAGCTCCGGTGATTAAGATCATTGACCAAAACCTGAATCACGACCAGAACTGGAAGCTGTTTAAAAAAGCCTTTGACAACAGTGACAGTGAATTCTTTAAGAAAGTGAAAGAAGCGCACCCCGATCTTTCTCCGAATGACCTCAAGCTGTGTGCCTACCTTCGGTTAAATCTTTCTTCCAAGGAGATTGCCCCATTATTCAACATTTCCCCCAGAAGTGTAGAGATCAAACGCTACCGGTTGAGACAAAAAATGAATCTGGATACCAACGAGAACCTGACCGAGTATATCCTGAGTATCTGATCCACCTCAACCTGTACCTTTACAGCACCTCTACAATACCTATACAATCCCCGATCCTGTGATGGGCGGAATCATCTTTATTTCAAGTTCGTTCACCCATTCTGGTGAAGTGTGAAATCGTACCATTGAGCTCTTAGTTCTTCATATTTTAATTGTGATAATTAGAAATTCATTTAAAAATTTTAAACAAAATCTATTTGTAGATCATTTGTATAGGTGGTATTTGCCGCAATCGTAATTCTTAACAATAACTTTATATGTGTGTAAAACACCTTAACAATAACCTAATGGTGTCATGGAAGTTGTGATTTATGATGTATTGGAGCCACTACAAATAACAGCAAGCTAGTGCAATCAACAAGATGATATAAACTCAGGAGCTCATGAAGAAAATTACCCTTTCATCGATCTTTATTTTGGTCACCCTTTTTGCTTTCCCGCAGGACATGGTTTCTGTAGTCAATAGTGATGGTGGTTTCAAGTTAAAAGTGAACAACAAGGATTTCATGATCAATGGAATGAACTGGGATTATTTCCCGATCGGTACCAATTATTCCTACAGTCTTTGGAATCAAACTGATCAATTCATTCAGGAAGCCCTGGATTACGAGATGTCTTTCCTCAGGAATATGGGAGTAAATACGATCAGGGTTTACACAGGAATACCTAAGAAATGGATTCAATATATCTATGAAAACCACGGCATCTACACCATGCTGAATCATTCTTTTGGGAGGTATGGACTTACCATAGATGGGGCCTGGAGGGCGGTTACAGACTACAGGGATGCTGCGACCCAGGAGTTATTGATGGGCGAAGTCACACAAATGGTGGAAGATTACAAGGATACGCCCGGACTTCTGCTTTTTCTCCTTGGAAATGAAAATAACTACGGATTATTCTGGGCTGGCGCTGAGACTGAGGATTTTCCGGATGATGAGAGAAGGATACAATTTATCGGCGAGACCCGTGGAAGGCCGATGTATAAATTAATGAATGATGCGGCCATCAAAATGAAATCTATCGACGGCTCTCACCCTGTGGCTATATGCAATGGGGATTTACTCTTTTCCGAGATCGTGGCGGAAGAGTGTAAAGATGTGGATATATATGGAACAAACATGTATCGGGGAGAATCATTCGGCGATGCATTCGAACGGGTCAAGGTCGAGCTGAATATGCCCATCATGCTTACTGAATTTGGATCTGATGCCTACAATGCTGCCAATAATGAAGAAGATCAAAAGATGCAGGCTTACTTTAATCTGGCCAACTGGAAAGAGATCTATCAGAATGCAGCAGGTCTTGGAAAATCAGGTAACTCCATCGGCGGTTTCACTTTCCAGTTCAGCGATGGCTGGTGGAAGTTTGGTCAGACTAAAAACCTGGACATTCATGACAACAATGCTTCCTGGTCCAATGGAGGATATTACATGGACTATGCGGAAGGGGAAAATAACATGAACGAGGAATGGTTCGGTATCTGTGCCAAGGGCCAAACTGATTCTCACGGACGCTATCAGCTTTATCCAAGGGCAGCTTACTATGCACTGGCTGAAGCTCATCAATTAAATCCTTACGATGAGGGAGTAGACCTGGCAGCTGTAGAGAACCACTTTGAAGATATCGGCATGATGGATGCAATGATGAAAGCACGGGGAGACAAAGCATCCCTACTGGCAGAAAAGGGAGGAAAAATTACTGTTAGTAACATCAGGGCAGAGTTTTCTACATACCTGACAGGAGGAAATCTTCTCACGACTCCCGATAGCCCTGATCCAAACAATCAAATTTACCCAAACAAGCTCGGATTCGACCGCATGGAATCTTTCTTTGTGGGTATCGAAGCCAAACCCGAAGCTAATGTGAGGGCAAAAGTTACTTTCAACTTCCTGGGCAATGTGGCGGAAAACCCGATCAATGAGATTTTCTATGAAAACAGGGGCAGAGCTCAGACCTTCATCACTCAAAATGGTAATACGGTAACCACAAACCCAAATCGTGTAGCCGTTTATCAGGCTGAATACAATTGGGATCACAAGTACTTTAGCCTTGAGGGTTTTTACCGTACCGGGCACTACCACTGGGGATACGAAGGTGACTTTTTTGGTTTATATCCTGAAGCTAATTATGGTCCCAACATTGATATTTATAATGGAAATGCACCCAATGGATTTGAAATTACAGGCAAGAGAGCATTCAAGGGCCTGAAGATTGCTTACGGTCCGGAGCTATGGTGGGGTGCTAACCCAGCGGTACTGCTGAAATACAGCCGACAAATCAAAAACATTGAGCTCACCGGTGTATTTCATGAGGATCTCGAAGAGCCTGGTCAGGCGATCAGTTCTATTGCAGTTCCGCAGCCCAAGACCAGAAGATTTACCTTATATGCGGCCAGGGAACTGGAAAAACTAAAAGTTGAAGTAGGTGGTATCTGGGGAGGTCAGCCTCTGGTGGGACGTGAATTCCAGTTTGTGGAGCAGCAGGGTGACGATTATCAGGTATTTACTGATGAAATACAATTGACTGATACCTGGGGAGGTAAGGTGAAGCTAACGTATGAAGGAGGTAAGTTTAACTGGTATGCACAGGGGGCCGTTCAGGGACTTGTAGCAAATGGCGGTGCTGACGGGACTCAAACCTTTACGGGATGGTCTCTTAAAGACAATGGATCAGGAAACAAGAACAATTTACTCACGGGTTTTACCTACAGTGTCGGAAAGCTTCAGGTCGCTCCGAACTTCATGTGGCAGAAACCACTACTTGGGCCCATTCCGCTCGAAGCTATAGGTGAGGGAAGCCCTGCAAGGCCAAGAAACATCCTGGATGATCCGTTTGTCGTCAGGGGTAACAGGGAGACGATCGCCGGTGAAGTTTTATTCACTTTTGATCCTACTCCTGGTACCTGGATGTATGAATGGGATAACGACCGGGCGGAAGATGCCGAGTTTGCAATGAATCTGGGATTTGTGTATCGTCATCTGCCGACCTCACAGGATGCAGCAGTCATTTTTCCCGGTACCGGCAGGGTACCTACCGCAGCATCGGGTGCACCACCGGCACTGGATCTTTGGGAGGTTAACACTCGCATTGTCTCAAAGCTAGGTCCCGAATTTGGGATCATTGGGAAGCTATATGGCGGAAATGGTCAGGCCAATGGTCCCGACCCCAGAACCATCGAACGATACGGTGGAGATGTCAGGTTGATCTACAAAAAGATCAAGTTTTCCGGTCATGGAAAGGTAAATGACTGGGGTCCATTTGATTATCACCGGGACTTTAACCTTACCTATCCGCTTCAACTGATGGCTGATATTTCAACTTCAATAGCGAAACCTGACTGGTTCTTATTACCCAGCACTCAACTTGGTTTGATGTTTACGTGGAGGTCTTTAAACGAATTCTCACCGAGGTATTCCCCAATGGAAGCCGAAGAATTTGCGACCGCCCCGATCATAAGTCCGGTTGGTTTTCCAAATGGGAATGAATGGGAGCTGAGGACTTACCTGCACATCAATCTTGGAAACTAAAGTGGGAGAAGTAATGCAAAATTTTATTCAAATATTCAAATCGATTCTATTCTTAGTGCTTGTATCTGTCGCCTTCTCCTGTGAATGGAGTCCTTCAGGCGAAGCCGAATTTGCAACATTCCCTAAAAACGGAGAGATTTTTATTGATGGATTTAGTGGGGGTTTGGAATATTTTCCATTTGCGGGTTCAAAACTGGATGCCTTTTCTGTAGATACCGAGGTATTCTACGAGGGTGCAGCATCCATGAGGATAGACGTCCCAAATGGAGATAATCCTGATGGTAATTATGCTGGTGCTATTTTCCCGGATATGGGGGGTCGAAACTTAACGGAGTTTGATGCCCTGACATTCTGGGCCAAAGCATCCATGGCAACAACCATTGATCAAATCGGATTTGGGGTCACCTTCGAAGATGCCAGATATCAGGCTGGCATCAATGGATTAAGATTGAGCACTTCATGGAAAAAATATTACATTCCGATTCCTGATCCTGACAAACTGGATCGTTTACAAGGGCTTTTTACCTATGCGACTGGTGCAAAGCCTGAAGGGCCTACGGGAGAGGGTTTTACTTTCTGGATTGATGAACTGCAATTTGAGTACACAGGAACCATTGCACATCCAAGACCAGCCATTCAGGGGGGCGCTAATGTGACCACACCGTCCTTCACCGGAGCGTCAGTTACATTGACAGGCTTGACCACCACATTCAATTTGGGTACAGGTATCGACCAGACAGTACTTACATCACCTGCCTATTTCGATTTTGTTTCTTCGGTTCCACGGGTAGCTGTGCCTGATCAATTTGGTGTGGTAAGTATACTGGATGCAGGGAATACCACAATCACCGCAGAGTTGGGTGGGGTGGCGGCTGCTGGTTCACTTAGGGTAACATCCAGTGGTGTGGTGGCCCCGGCACCTACTCCCACTCAAGATCCCTCTGAGGTGATTTCAATTTTCAGTGATGCTTATACCAATGTGCCAGTAGACTTTTTCAATGGTTTCTACGGCGGGTCTACTACCCAAACCACAGACCTTAGTTTCGGTGAAAATAATGTCAAGTTCTACACTGAACTAAACTTCGTGGGGATTGAATTCAATAATCCTCCTATCAATGCTTCATCAATGAATTTTCTTCATTTGGATATTTGGACCTACGACAATCCGGGTACAAGTTTCCAGATCAAGATAAGGGATCGTGGATCAAATGGTGTATTGAATACTAATGTGTTTACCGGCGGGCCTACGGAGGATGACAAAGAAATCACTTACGTCGTCACGGCAGGTTCCATTCCCAACAGGTCCTGGATGTCCATAAATATTCCGTTGACCGGAGACATTGCCAGTCAGAAAAATAATCTGGCTCAAATTGTTTTTATCGGGGATATCGATTTCCTGCTTGATAACCTGTACTTCTACGAATAGAAATAATGATGAAGATGAACATAAGAAATAGGATAAAGTGCTTTGCTCAAGGTATCGGAAAAGCCTGCTTATTAAGTATTTTACTCATTTTTTCCGGCTGTTTTCAGGACTATGAACAGGAGGTAACCACTTTGGATGATCTGATTTTTCAGGACGAATTTGACACAGATGGAGCACCGAATAGTACCACCTGGTCTTATGATATTGGCAATGGGCCGAACGGATGGGGAAATTCAGAATTGCAGTATTATACCGACCGTGCTGAAAATGTCAGGATAGAAAATGGTAATCTGGTCATTACTGCGATCAAAGAAAATTTTGAAGGCTTTGGATACACTTCCGCAAGATTACTTACCAAAGGAAAGTTTGAGCAACAGTACGGAAGGTTCGAAGCAAGAATGCAACTTCCCTGGGGTCAGGGGATATGGCCTGCTTTCTGGATGCTTGGCGCTGACATAGATTCTAATCCATGGCCTGGAGCCGGGGAAATCGATATCATGGAATACAGGGGACAAAATCCATCTACACTCATCGGTAGTGTGCATGGTCCGGGATATTCGGCTGGCGAGGCTGTTTCAAAAGAGTACACTTTAGAAAAAGACCGGTTTGACACAGGTTTCCATGTCTTCGGAATCGAATGGGGTCCGGAGTATATCAACTTCTACGTGGATGATGTGCTGTACAATCAGATTACCCCGGCGGATGTTGCGGGTGAATGGGTCTTTAATAAACCATTTTACATACTAATCAATTTGGCTGTTGGGGGAAATTTTGTGGGAGCCCCCGGCACCAACACCGTATTCCCGCAAACCTTGCTCGTCGATTATGTACGGGTGTATAATTAATTGTTAAACTAATTATCTAATTATGATGAAAAGCATATTTAAACAAGCCTTACTGGTCGCAACATTCGGACTGGTAATATTTACAATTGCGTGTAATGATGATGAGGAGCTGCCCCAGGTAGAGGCAGGATTTACCTCAAGCATTAATCAGGAAACCGGAGTAGTTACTTTTACCAATACATCGGTGAATGCAACTGATTACTCCTGGGATTTTGGTGATGGAACATCATCGACACAGGAAAACCCGACTAAAACTTATACCGAAGATGGGGATTATGATGTAGTTCTTACCGCATCAAATGGTTCGGTTGCAGATACATTTGAAGAGACCATCACCATTGCCCTGGTCGTTGTGGATGAAACAGCCCCAGTGATTACGCTGGAAGGAGCTGCTACGGTAGAAATTGAAATTGGTGAAGACTACACGGATGCGGGTGCAACGGCAACGGATGATGTGGATGGTAATGTCACCGAAAATATCATCGTGGGCGGTGATCAGGTAAATACTTTCCAGCCAGGCACCTACACCATCACTTACAATGTCACTGACAATGCAGGAAACGCCGCTACCCAAGTGACCAGAACAGTAACAGTAACCTGGGAAGGAAGTGGCCTGCTGACCAATGGAGATTTTGAAGACGGCAACACGGGCTGGACTGGCAACGGGCTTGATGTACGAACGGAAGGTGGCAACAGCTATACCTTTGCAAATGTCACCACTGCCGGAGCATCATTTGATGTCAATGTCAGTCAGATCCTTGAACTCACTGCAGGTTCCACTTACATGCTTTCATTCAATGCCTCTTCTGATATGGAGCGTACCCTAATTGCAGGTATTGGTCTCAATTCAGGAAATTTTGCGTCTTCTACTGAAACCGTGAATTTAAATACTGCAACACAAAGATTTTCTTTGGTTTTGAGGGCAACTTTCGGTGACATGAACAGCCGTGTCCTATTTGACATGGGGGCTGCTGTCGGTGTGGTTGTGATCGACAATGTTTCTTTGATGGAGATTGATGATCCTGCTCCTGCTCCAATCGATGCTCCTGAAACTCCAATGTTAGCAGAGGGTGATGTGAAATCATTATTCAGTGATGCTTATACCGATGTTCCGGTTGATACATGGTCTGCAGAATGGGATGATGCCTATCAGGAAGATGTCATGATTGCTGGCAACACGGTCAAGAAAGTGTATTTTGGTCGTAGCCAGGGAGGATTTCTTGGAGTGGATTTTAGCAGCAATTCTTTTGATGCGAGCGTCTATACTCATTTCCATATGGATTACTGGATAGCTGATGATTTCACTCCCGGTCAGATCCTGAATCCAAAATGGTCTAATCATGCTCCCACTGGTGGTGAAATCAATGCGTTTGAGTATACAAATGCGATTGGAGATGGTCAGAGCGGTACATGGAGATCCATCGATGTACCAATTTCAAGCTTCGCTGCTGGGTCTACCATAAGGGATAACCTGGCTCAGCTCATCATTGCTACCGGTCAGACACTGGAAGTGGTGTATCTGGATAATATATATCTATATACCGCTGAAATAACTGCAGGGCCGGAGCTCTATTTGGATGGACTTAATAATGCAAGTGATGTAAACAGCTGGACAAAAATTGCAGATGCTACAGGTAATGCAAATGTTACCATTGCTCACAGTGCAGATGGTGGAGTAGATGGAACAGGAGCCATCGAGCTGGCAATCAATGTGGATGCTGGAGGAGCTTATATCCTGCGATACCAGAAGACTGTTGATTATGCAGGCAATGCCGGTGTCAGGGTATCTTACGATGCGAAGGTGACATCAGCCATCAGCGGGTCAGCTCTTCATTTCCAATCACAGGTTCCCCAGGATGGCGGAGGAATTATAACCACCAATACTTTTGACACTCAAAATCAGATCAACGATACCGGATTCATTACCATCTCTCAGGATATTACCGGAGTGGGTACGGGAACTGACTTTATCATTGATCTCAATTTTGCTACCGGTGGTGCTGCACAGGGATCAGTGTTGATTGATAATATCAAAATCGAAGCAATCGAATAACTTAAAAATCTATAAATGCCGGGCTCCCTTGCCCGGCATTTATTAGTTCATGTTTCCTTATGAATCCACTTCATTCAAAGGAAGCTGTACTTTTCTAATAGACTTCAATACTTTATTTTTTATATCAACTTTGAGTAAGCCTGATCTTTCTATTGTAGATATTGAGGGGGAATCTTTCTTCAAAATATCCAATCATGACACGATGAGTCCATTTCTCATGAGCATCGTGAGTGATTCCAATCACTGGATGTTTATTTCCAGCAACGGGGGTCTTACAGCAGGCAGGAAGAATGCGGAGCATGCCCTCTTTCCTTATTACACGGATGATAAGCTGTCCGAATTTTATGACATCACAGGTAGCAAATCCATCTTCCGGATCATAAAGGATGGTAACATTAGTATTTGGGAACCCTTTGCTGAGCATCATTTAGGGAAGTACTCCTATTTAAGAAACTTATATAAAAACTACTACGGCAATAAAGTCATCTTTGAAGAGATCAATGAAGACCTTGGTCTTACCTTCAGATATCAGTGGAACAGCAGCAACCTGTATGGTTTCGTCAGAAAATGTGAACTGATCAATCACTCCGGATCTGAAGTGACTGTCGCACTATTGGATGGCATTCAGAATATCATGCCTCATGGGGTTTCCTCGGATCTCCAGGTGAGACAAAGCAACCTTGTAGATGCTTATAAAAGAAACGAACTGGTCGCTGAACAAGGCATAGGGATCTATTCTCTGAGTGCGATCATTGTAGACCGTGCAGAGCCCAGCGAAGCTTTAAAGGCAAATGTTGCCTGGTCTATAGGTACCGATGATCCGGTTTATTTGCTGACCTCGCAACAGCTTCCGGCCTTCAGAAGGGGACAAGAAATTCACACTGAATCAGATGAGAAGGCCCGTAAAGGAGCCTACTTCATTTCCACCGAGATCAAATTGTCCCCTGAGGAGGAAAAACGCTGGATGATCGTTGCCAATGTCAATCAGTCAGCTGCATCCATCGCAGCACTTTGCGATCAGCTGGGTAATGAAAGGGATATGGTCGGACTGATCAACAGGGATATCGAAAAAGGAAGTATAAACCTGAACAATCTTGTTTCTTCCTCCGATGGTCTCCAACTCACCGAAGACAAACTGCGAAATGCCAGACACTATTCCAACACGCTCTTCAATATCATGCGGGGGGGCATTTTTGACAACAATTATCAAATTGAAAGATGGGATTTTGAAAATTACCTGATCAGGGCCAACAGAAAAGCGGAGCGTAACTGGAAACCATTGTTGAATGCTTTACCGGAAACGATCCACCTGCAAGACCTTAGAAAGGTGGCGGTTGAAAATACCGACAGGGATTTTACCAGACTGGCCCTTGAATACCTGCCATTGAAATTTAGTCGCAGACACGGAGATCCAAGCAGGCCGTGGAACCGTTTCTCCATCAACACGCGCAGTGAGATCGATGGCTCAAAGATCCTGGATTATGAAGGGAACTGGCGCGACATCTTTCAAAACTGGGAAGGGTTGGTTCATTCGTATCCCGAATTTATTGATGGTATGATCTTCAAATTTCTCAATGCCAGCACTTTCGACGGGTATAATCCATACAGAGTGACCAAGGATGGATTTGATTGGGAAACTATTGAACCACATGATCCCTGGTCCTATATAGGGTACTGGGGAGATCATCAGGTGATCTATCTGCTTAAGTTTCTGGAATTTGCTTTTGGTCATTATCCAAACAGGCTGAGATCTTACTTCAAAAGTGACCTGTTTGTGTACGCTAACGTTCCCTACAAAATCAAATCTTATGAGGAGATATTGAAAGATCCGAAAGACACCATCGTATTTGACGAGTCCCTGGATCACCAAATCCGCTCGTTGAGGCAAGAAATCGGAGCTGACGGAGCCCTGCTCAGAGATAAGGATGGAAACGTACATCGGGCCAATTTCATTGAAAAGATCCTGATTGTGGTGCTCGTAAAACTCTCAAATTTTATCCCTGAGGGCGGCATCTGGATGAACACTCAACGTCCTGAATGGAATGACGCCAACAATGCCCTGGTAGGGAATGGTGTTTCCATGGTAACCCTTTGTTATCTAAGGAGATTTCTGTCTTTTATTGATGAGGTGGTGGACACCCAAGCGGGGGATGGATATTCGCTATCGGAGGAGGTGGCGGTCTTTTTCAAAGAGATTACCGGAATTTTATCGGGAAATTTATCCACTTTATCTTCAGGTTTATCGGACGAGCAAAGAAAACTGATCCTTGATAGCCTGGGCACGGCCGGCAGCAGATACAGGGATCAGGTTTATACAAAATCATTTTCAGGCAAGCGGAGCAAAATCACCACCGCGGATCTTAAGGAGTTTATTGAACTGGGCTTGAAGTATCTGAACCCTTCAATTGAAGCCAACAAGCGAGAGGATGGTATGTACCATGCATACAACATCATGTCCCTAAAGAATGAAAAGGAAGTTACAATAGGAAACTTACAGGAGATGCTGGAAGGTCAGGTGGCTGTGTTGAGCTCAGGGTATCTTTCTTCACAGGATAGCCTGGATGTGCTTGATGCTTTGAAAAGCAGCAAACTCTTCAGAGAGGATCAATACAGTTATTTGCTGTATCCCAACAAAGATCTTCCTGGATTCATGGTCAAAAATGTCATCCCGGAAAATAAGGTAATGTCTTCCCGGTTATTGAAGCAATTAGTGTCTGACAACAATACGGCAGTCATCGAAAAAGATGTTAAAGGTCAGTACCATTTCAATGGGAATTTTAATAATGCCTCAGACCTAAGAAAGGTGTTGAAAGCACTGGCTCTAAAAGGCTATAAAGACCTGATATTGAAGGAAGAGCATCAGGTGTTGCAGATTTTCGAGGATGTCTTCAATCATAAGGCCTTTACCGGTCGGTCAGGGACTTTCTTTGGGTACGAAGGACTGGGATCTATTTACTGGCACATGGTATCCAAACTCCTGCTGGCAGTAGAAGAATGTTGTCTGCGTGCGGTGGAAGAAGAGGCATCAAAAGAGATCATTGGCCGGCTGATGGAGCATTACTACGAGATCAATGAGGGCATTGGTGTACATAAAAGCCCTGATCTCTATGGTGCTTTTCCGGTAGACCCCTATTCCCATACCCCTGCTGGCAAGGGGGTGCAGCAGCCGGGCATGACCGGCCAGGTGAAGGAAGATATTCTTAGCAGGATTGGCGAACTGGGGGTTCAGGTAAAGGAGGGGAGGGTTCATTTCAATCCTTCATTGCTGAGACGATCAGAATTTCTCAAGGCAACTACAACCTTCGAATATACCGATATCAACCGGGAGCAAAAATCTATAGGGATACCTAAAGATTCGATGGTATTCACCTATTGTCAGATACCGGTCATTTATCAGATAGGCGAAGGCAATTCAATAGATGTCAAATATATTGATGGTGAGACGGCTTCCTTTGAATCCCCGGAACTGGATGCGGAAACAAGTCAAAAGATATTTTCCCGGACAGGTGAAATTGATCATCTGCGGGTAGTGGTAAACAGTTCGCAATTAAGATAGGGAAGGGTGATGAAGGCCTCATGGAATATCATATTCGCCATCACAATCTCAGTCTTCACGATATCGTGTCAAAAAGGTCAAAATTACACTTCCATGCAATCAGAAAACAATGTGACAGCCAAAGATATTTTAGGGAATCCTGCCTACCAGGCCATTTCATATGGAGGATACCGCGAAGCATCAAGGGAGGTAGAGCCTACATTTGATGAGCTCAAGGAGGACCTGAAGATCCTGTCGGCCATGGGCATCAAAGTATTGAGGACCTATAACGTGAAGTTGCCTCAGACAGCTAATCTCTTACAGGCTATCAGGGCGCTAAAGGAAGAGCAGCCGGAATTTGAGATGTACCTCATGCTTGGGGCGTGGATCGACTGTAAAAATGCGTGGACGGACCTGCCACCGGATCATGATGAGGAAAGTGAAGAGAATGAATCGGAGATCGCCAGGGCAGTTGAGCTAACCAGAGAGTACCCGGACATCATTAAGATCATTGCAGTGGGGAACGAGGCCATGGTCAAATGGGCAGCGGCTTATTATGTCCAGCCAGGAGTGATCTTAAAGTGGGTGAATCATTTACAGGAGCTGAAAGCATCCGGCAAGCTGCCGAAAGACCTTTGGATCACCAGCTCTGACAATTTTGCTTCCTGGGGAGGAGGAAACAAGGAATATCATGTGCAGGATCTGAATGAGCTGATCAGAGCTGTGGATTATATTTCGATGCATACCTATCCGATGCATGATACGCACTATAATCCACAATTTTGGGGGGTACTGCCGGAAGAGCGAAGTCTCTCAAAAGAAGAGAAGATCCGTAGAGCGATGGAAAGAGCGCTTGATTATGCCGTGGCTCAGTATGAAAGCGTGAAGACCTACATGGACAGTGTAGGAGAGGACAAACCGATCCATATCGGGGAGACCGGATGGGCCAGTGCATCGAATGAACTCTATGGGCCTGAAGGTTCCAAAGCGACTGACGAATACAAAGAAGCCATGTATCATGACATGATGCGTGACTGGACCAATGAAAACAACATTTCATGTTTCTATTTCCAGGCCTTCGATGAACCCTGGAAGGATGCCGGAAATCCCGGGGGGTCTGAAAATCATTTCGGTTTGCTTACCGTGGATGGCCGGGCAAAATACGTTCTCTGGTCGTTGGTGGATCGGGGAGTTTTTAAAGGTCTGACAAGAGGTGGAAATACCATCACAAAAACCTTTGATGGAAATAAGCAAGAGCTGATCAAAAGCATTGCTGTACCTCCTAAAAAACCAAAACTAAGTCTGACATTCTAACCGGGACATGAATAGCACATCCACTGTAAGGACAGATAATAACACCGACATCAGTAGTCTTGATGTAAAGGTGTTTGAAACATCTGCCAGTGGAAATAAGCATGTGGAGGTAAGATCATATGAGTCACAGGAAACAGATGGGATCATAAAAATCAACCCTGATGAGACTTTCCAGTCGATCACCGGTTTTGGAGGTTCATTTACCAAATCCTCGGCCTTGCTTCTGAACCAGTTGAGCGCTCATAAACGTCAGGAGGTGCTGGAGGCTTATTTTGGGGAGTCTGGAGCAAAATATTCACTGACCAGAACTCATATCAATTCCTGTGATTTTTCGCCTTACCACTATTGTTATGCTCCGGTGGCCGGAGACAGTGAGCTCCACGATTTCTCGATCGAAGAGGATAAGAAAGATCTGATTCCCATGATCAGGGATGCACAGGCGATTTCTAAAGAAGGCTTCAGGATCATCTCATCGCCCTGGACGGCTCCGCCCTGGATGAAAGACAACAATCATTGGGTGGGTGGCAGGTTGTTGAAAAAATATTATCCGGTCTGGGCGTGGTATTTTCTAAAATACCTGAATGCCTATGCGAAAGAAGGTATTGATATCTGGGGAATCACCGTGGAGAACGAGCCTCTTGGGAACGGGAACAACTGGGAAAGCATGCATTTCACCCCGAAGGAGATGACAGACTTTGTGAAAGATCACCTGGGTCCGGTCCTTGAAAGGGAGGGGAAGGGCCATGTCAGGATACTGGGTTTTGATCAGAACAGAGCTGAATTAAAGGAATGGGTGGATGCCATGTATGCGGATGAGGCAGCTTGTAAATATTTCTCAGGAACAGCTATTCACTGGTATGGCAGCACCTTTAAGCATTTTCCTGACACATTGCAATATGCGCATTCAATAGCTCCGGAAAAACATCTGATCCAGACAGAGGCATGTATTGACGCTGAGGTGCCAAGGTGGAGAGATGATGACTGGTATTGGAGAGAGGAGGCCACCGACTGGGGCTGGGATTGGGCGCCGGAGGATCAAAAGTGGTTGCATCCACGGTATACTCCTGTGTACAGATATGCCTCGGACATCATCGGTTGTTTGAATAACCGGGTGGATGGCTGGGTTGACTGGAACATGGTGCTCAACAGACAGGGAGGTCCTAACTGGGCCAGGAACTGGTGCATCGCCCCGGTCATCGTTGATCCCGATACGGATGAAATTTATTATACCCCCTTGTATTACATCATGAGTCATTTCAGCCGGTATATGAGGCCCGGTGCAATCCGTGTGGGGCATTCCAGTGAAATTGAAACTCTTGAAGTAACCGCCGCTCAAAATCCTGATGGTTCGATTGTGGTCATTGTTTTGAATAAGGGAGCACAGTCACACAATTTTTCTTTGTTAGTGAGTAATCACTCAAAGCCACTGACGATACAGGGACGGACCCTTCAAACAATATTGATTCAACTTAAACCGCAAGAATTATGTCAATCGGAGTAAACAAAGTTCCATTCGGTCAAAAGGTAGCCTTTGGAGTCGGCATGCTGGCCAACCAGATGTTCCCGGCCGTACTGGGTATTTTTATGGTCGTGCTGGTTCAGGACCTTGGGTTCCCGGGCTGGATGTGGGGTGTGATCTATTTTTTCCCCCGGATTTTTGACTCGATCACGGACCCCATCATGGGTTTCATCTCCGATAACACCAAATCCAAATGGGGTCGAAGGAGGCAATACGTTTTTGTTGGCGCTATTTTGATGGGCGTAGCCTTCATTGTCATGTGGCAGTTGTACAGGGAGAATGGAGTCAACTTCAATTTCACCTACTTCCTGCTTTGGTCATTTGTATTTTACCTGGGCCTGACCATCTTCAGTGTCCCCTACGTAGCCATGGGATATGAAATGAGCAATGACTTCCACGAGCGCACAAGCATCATGGCTGTGGCACAATGGATCGGGCAATGGGCCTGGGTGATCGCTCCCTGGTTTTGGGTGATCATGTATGATCCGGATTGGTTTCCTACTGCGGAGGTGGCTACCCGACAACTGGCCATCTGGGTGGGGATTGTCTGCATGCTTTTTGCGATGGTTCCGGCTATTTTTCTTCGAAGCAGATCCACATTGAATGAGGATTACGCACCACTGAATCTCAAATCCATTGGGAAGAGTCTGAAGGAAATATTGAATGGGTTTAAGGAAGCATTCAAATTAAAGCCATTCAGAAAGCTATGTATTGCTACCTTCCTGATCTTCAACGCTTTCAACACCATCGCAGCATTTTCATTTTTTATTGTCGTGTACTACCTCTTTAACGGAGATGCACCGGCTGCTGGCGTTTGGCCCACACTTTTTGGAAGCTTGGGAGCTCTGGTCACCACGTTTGTAGTGATACCCATAGTGGCCAGGATGTCAAAAAGCATAGGGAAAAAGAATGCTTTTGTGCTGTCACAGTCTATATCAATAGTTGGTTATATCATGTTGTGGTTCTTGTTTGTACCGGGCAAGCCATGGCTGTTCATTTTTGCCCTTCCTTTCTTTTCTTTTGGGATAGGCAGTCTTTTTACCCTGATGATGTCCATGACCTCCGATGTTATCGACCTGGATGAACTGCATTCCGGGAAGCGAAGGGAAGGGATTTTCGGTGCTATCTACTGGTGGATGGTGAAATTCGGTTTTGCGATAGCAGGAGGTTTGAGTGGTGTCATACTTTCAGTTGTGGGATTCAATGCTGATGCCGGTATGCAGGCAGAAGAGACACTGATCGGATTACGGGCATTTTATTCCGGATTACCGATTTTAGGTACATCCATTGCGATACTCGTCATGCGTAACTATGACGTCACGGAAGAACGGGCCAATGAGATCCGTGCCGAGCTGGACAGGCGGGCAGAGGCCAGGCCGAAACCGGTAAGTTCCTCCTATTATCAGAAAGATCAGCTACCCGCTCTGGACATACCTAAGCATGAAATTGACGCCGAAGTGTACAGTGATTTTGCAGCGCTAGACCATCATAACTTAGGTTCGATGTTTACCGAATCATTGAATAGTAAAGTTCATGGTCTGTGCTTCAGTCCGTACCTTGAAGGGCAGAATATTGGAGACATTTTATCTGAGGATCAGATCAGAAGGAGGATGGAGGTGATCAAACCTTACACAAGCTGGGTTCGCTCGTTTTCCAGCACACAGGGAAATGAATTCATTCCTAAAGTGGCTCATGATTACGGCCTCAAAACGATTGCTGGTGCATGGATCGGAAGGGACCGGGAGCAAAATGAACTGGAAATCGAGTGGCTGATCAAACTGGCGAGATCAGGTTATGTGGATATTGCAGCAGTGGGGAATGAGGTATTGCTGAGAAATGAGATCCCCAAAGAGGAGATGTTAGCATATATAGTCAGGGTAAAAGAGGCTCTGCCTAATGTGCCTGTAGGATGTGTAGATACCTATTTTCAATACAATATCCATCCGGAGCTGGTGGAGGTAAGTGATGTCATTCTGATCAATTGCTATCCATTTTGGGAAGGTACGGCCATTGATGAAGCGCCGCTTCACCTTCAGAAGATGTTTGCATTTGCCCGAAAAGTGGCAAAGAATAAACAGGTGATCATTACTGAAACAGGCTGGCCGAGCCAGGGAGAAAACACTGAGCAGGCTGTACCTTCATTGACCAATGTGATGAAGTACTTCGTAAATATCAATCGCTGGAGTAAAAAGCATAACATCGGATTATTCTATTTCTCTTCCTTTGATGAGTCCTGGAAAATACATCACGAGGGTGATGTGGGTCAGCGATGGGGGATCTGGGATAAAAATGAAAAATTAAAGTATGCAGCAGAAAAAACCATTATAAGTTAATAACATGTCTTACAGAAGTGATAAAATACTGGCTTTATCCGGCCCGGATCATGCCGGTAAAACAGAGGCAGATCTGGCCAGAGAATGCCGAGGGTTGCTCGAAAATGGTGTTCACGGTTTTTGCATCAGCCCGTATGTGGAGGGACAGAAGCCGGGGGATCAGCTATCGGAGGAGCAGATCAGAAGAAGATTAGAGATCCTGAAACCCTATACCAAATGGATCAGATCGTTTTCCTGTACGGAAGGCAATGAACTCATCCCGAAAATTGCGCATGAATACGGAATGAAGACCCTCGTAGGTGCCTGGTTAGGTAAAAACCCCAGGACCAATGAGGAAGAACTTCAAAACCTGATCAGGCTCGCGGGAGAAGGTCATGTAGACGTGGCAGCTGTGGGAAATGAGGTCATGTACAGGAAGGATCTTTCTGAGGAGCAGCTGATTGATTTTATCAAACGGGCTAAAGCGGAGATCAATCAGGTACCTGTTGGCTATGTGGATGCCTACTATGAATTCTCACATCGGCCGGCCATTACAGAACTCTGCGATGTGATCCTTTCAAACTGTTATCCCTTCTGGGAAGGTTGTGAAATCGATTATTCCCTGATGTACATGAAGGAAATGTATCGGCAGGCACAGCAAGCCGGTCATGGCAAAAAGGTTATCGTTACAGAGACGGGCTGGCCTTTCAAAGGAACCAATTTACGTGGGGCTTACCCTTCTGAGCAAAATGCCCTCAAGTATTTCATCAATACTCAAACCTGGTCCCATGAGGAAGGGATTGAGGTCTTTTACTTTTCGTCTTTTGATGAGTCATGGAAAGTGGGTGATGAAGGAGATGTTGGTGCCTACTGGGGCATCTGGGATAAGGATGAAAATCTGAAGTTTTAGCGGTGAGTACCAGGCCAGGCTACTGACCGATCAATGCCCGAATGAGGTTGATGACCAACCTGGGCTTTTCTTTGTGTACATCATGTCCGGTATCGACTTTGATTTGTCTTGACAGGGGATGATCATTGAGCATCTCTCTGTGATATCGGTCAAAATTCCATTGGCTGGCTGAAATGACATACATGGGAATGTGGTCAGGAATGCCTTTTTCCTGAACATACTTTCGATTATCCAGGTAGTGTTCCCATTCGCGGCGTTCACCTGCAGTGGCTTTTTCGAAGGAGTCATTACCTGAATTCTTAAACTCCTCGTATTCTGCTTCCGAATAATCATCGTACAACCTGTCAGGCGACGGATCGATCAGAAGCAGTGCCTTTATTTCATCCGGATAGTTGATTGCAAAGTATCTGGCGATATAGCTACCCATGGAGTGCGCCACATAAATGTAGGGTGGCTTGATGTTTTCTTTTTGCAAAAGCTCTCTAATCTCCAAAACCATATTAGGGATTGTTCTTTTCCTGGATGAACTTTCAGACTTACCAATTCCGGCCCTGTCATAGCTGAGAATACGAGCAGTTTTTGAAATGCTGTCCGGGATATGGTTCCATACCTCCTTTGGAGAAGCCATCCCATTTTCAAATATCACGGTAATACGGCCTCTGCCGAGTGTCTTACAATGGATTCTGACGTCTTCAATCTGAACATATTTCTCTACAGGATTTGATTGATTGCAAGAAAAGAGGAGGACGATGTAAAAAAAGCAGGTCACATGATGTTTGATTACCTCCTGATCCATCCATGCGAGTTCCTTACACCTGAACCGCCACAGGCATGAGAACATGGACTTGAGTGCCTTCGCCAGGTTCACTTTTTATCTCATATTTTAGGTTGTTGAGTTTCAGGAGTCCCAATGACAGACTCAAACCCAGACCATTACCTTTTTCACCTGAAGTGCCCTCATTTGAATCCTGAATGCTGCCTGCCATCACTGACTCCAACTGGTCGCTATCCATACCAATACCACGGTCAGATATGGATAAGCAAATATCAGTGCCAGCTTCCACTATGGTGATGGTTACGTCCTGGTTTTCTCTGGAAAATTTTATGGTATTATGAATCAGATTGCGAAGAACCAACCGCATGTGATTAGGGTCTGCCCAGACCATTTCATTGGTAAAATCATTGACCAGGATCTCAATTCCCTTTATTTTGGCCAGGTCACGATGTAGCTCAATACATTCATGAAGCACTTCATGCAGATAGAATGATGACTTCCTGGTTCTTATGCCATCCAGCTGGTACCTTGACCAATCCAGCAAGGTATCCAATGAGCTTAGAAGACTGGTAAGTTTGTCATTGATATCATTTTTCAGCATAGAGAATTCTTCCGGTGTCAGTTCGTTGCTTTTGTCAAGCTGCATCGTGGATGAAAGCATAGCGAGCGGGCTTCTTATGTCATGGGCAAGCATGGAAAGCAGTTTGTTTTTGGCGTTGTTTGCTTCTTTCAGCGAGGCCTCGATTTTTTTAAGCTCGGAAATATCGACCAGGTGTTGGGATACAAACCGGACATCTCCGGATTCGTCTTTGATGGGAACATACTTCCCGGTAAAACTGAATTTATTATCGTTGAGTATAAGGTCATCGTTAAAACTGACCGGTCCCTGATGGATGGCTTTCTCACACCAGGTTTTGTGCTTTTCACTGATCATCTTTGGCAATACATCCGCACATTTGGCACCAATCAGTTCCTGTCTCTCCTTTTTCAGAAAGTCTGCAAAAGGTTTATTGACGATCTGAAATCTTTTTTCACGGTCTATAAGACTCATCATTACGGGCACATGGTCAATGAGCGCGTACAAAATATCTTTCTGACGGATCATTTTTTTCATCAATAACCGTTCGTTAAAGCGGTAAATCTGAGTGAGTATCAGAATGGCTGCCGCTACCATCAATGATATGACCGTTCTAATGGCAAACTCGCCATCAAAAGGTAATCCTTCAAATTGTCTCCTTACAAAAACAAGTACCAACAAAGAAGCAATGATCAGTACTGTCTGAAAAAGATTGGCCCGATGCCGGAAGAGTAATGATGAGGCCAGAATAAGTGGGAAAAGAAGATTTTCAACACCATTGAATCTCATCAAAGTATAATTGTAGTAAGCTATGGAGACAATCACACCCAGACACATATAAAGATAGAGGTGCTTTGAAATGATGTAGTAACCTACCCTGGCTAAAAGATAAAGGGCCACCAGTAAAGCCACAGCACTAAAACAAACGATTGAGTTAAGAGGTTTGCTGGCAATGATACTGATCACTCCGAGTGGAATAGCAATAGCAATGGTGCCAAATAAAAAAGTATTGAAAATTCGTCTTTCCTTGATGGAGGAATCGTCATTGTTTTTTTCGATCCCTGCATTTAATAGTTGATCCAGTATTCTCATTTATTACTGCAACAATCTTGCGATTGCGTTTTCTTTTTGCTTCACTCAGGGTTTGTTATGCTAATAAATCCGGCTGGTTCAACAGGTCAAAATAAACCGGATTAAACTTAGAAATATTTTCATCTATTAAGCAAGCGCCATCACAAAATGTGGCGCAAAAAGATCAAAATTCCGGTTTCTGCCTAGGTAAATAGCTTAGATTATTTGATGAGACCAAGGTACCTTCCCATCCAGTAAGGTAACAACCAGTAGACCGGCTCTTTTTCTTCATAGGGATTCCCTGCAAAAGCATAATAGGGGTTTTTGTCCCATCTGATGGTTCTGTATTCGCTGGGAGGCCGAAGCTGACTGACCTGCACCTCTTCCAGGATGGGATATCTGACTAATTTAAGATCCTCTCTTTTGCCATTATCTATGTACCAGTCTACCAGATCAAGCGGAGCATCCTGAAGAAAGAAGATGGAAGTTTCAAGCTCGTCTGATCCACCGGTCAGCATATTATAGGTGAAATTGAGAAGAGGGCTATTTGTTTCTTTAAATTTTTCGAACCACTGATCCAGGTGTAATCTGTAAAATTTGTTGAGTTCAGGATCCTCTTCCAGGTTGATCAAAGCCGGGTAGATGTACAATGCCAGGTAGATGTCGAAGTAGGTTTCCCAGGCAGGGTTGGTAGTGTAAAGCAATCCTGCATTTTCAAGATAACCCTCTTCCCGGATAAGGTGCAGGTATGATTCCTGATAGCGTTCCTTACCTGTTATTTCGTAGGCAAACTTCAGAAAAGAGAGGATCTCCAGCGAATTCAAAGGCTTTTCAGGTGACCATTCCGGATCACCGTTGAGGCTTTGAGGAGACCAGACACCCCATTTCGTATGGGTTCCATCAATGTCAACAAGATAAAAATCATTTCTGACAAGGTGATCCATGATCTGTTCTACATGACTGGCAATCCTCTGCTTTTCAACATCATCAGCTACCAGATAATAGTACCAGTAGTATCCGAAAAAATGACCATCTAACTCGTCGCTACTTGTATCTCCTTTCCACTTCCATTTTCCGTCTTTTGAAAGGCGCCATCTTTTCTCAACCGGCTTGTTTCTGGGATTAGCAATTAGTTCATCGGCCAGTTGCTGAGGAGTATAGGTCCTGTTCATGTCATGCATCGCCTCCCACTCGGCAGGCACAATGGTCCTGGCAAAGAAGCCATCCGTATCCGTCACCTCTCTGAGAAAATGCAGAAAGTCAAAGGCTTTTTTAGCTCTCTCCTTCGCTTGCTCATGGCCTGTGACTGCATAGCGGAAAGATTCCATGGCAAGGTACATGGCGGTATATTCGCCGTCATTGTCATCATCATCCGGAACCAGCGTGCTGGTATCACCCGGTACTTCCAATTTAAATCTTCCTACGATCCAGGGCTCACGAACATGCCGGGTAATAAGTTGGTGATAATAATATTCTGCTTTTTCAGCCAGTGTCATCTCTTTTCTCCTGATTACGCTTACTCCATTAGCTGTTGCGATCCACGCATTTCCTTCCCGATCAAAGGTGATGTCCCTGACTTCATCGGACATCAGCCAGCGTCTGCTATGCCTGACGGAATACTCTGATTTCCCTGGTGTAAACCTTGTGATCCCGTACTGTGTGCCTACCCACATGGTCCCGTCAGGCGATCGCTTTACTACATTTACTTCGGAATGAGTGATCCCGTCCTCCGGCCTTTTCATTCCTATGACCTGATTACCTTTTCTGATGGTCACACCGCCCAAACCACCAACCCATAAATTGCCTTCATCATCAAAATCCAAACCTTTGACATAAGCGGAAATGAGGTCCTCATTTTTATTATAAAGTGTGGTTTCATCGTCACTGCAGTGATACAGCCCGACATCGGTTCCGATCCAAAGTCCGTTGTTGCCATCGGAAATAGCTGCTCTCATGCTTCTTGCTCTGGTATATGCTTTTTTCTCCCATTGATCGTTTCGAAAGAGCCATATTCCTTTAGGTCCCAGTGCGTAGACCCCTTCTTCTGCAGCAACGATTCTGGCTACCGGCGCCTCAGGACCCTTTCTTAAAGAAAGGTTTCCTGAGTGGATTGAATATACGCCATCCCAGGCTGCGACCCAGACGTTGCCCGCTGCATCAAAATCCACATCATATACCGGACCCTGGGCCTCTCCTGTGATCATGAGCCTCCAATCAGATCCCTGGCCTTTTTGATACAAACCATCTTTTGTGCCAATCCATATTTCGCCGGTATCACGTATGGCTATAGCCCGCACATCATTGGCTTTAAGATCATGTTCGTCAATCAGGAATCCCTGGTGATATTCCTGAATAAAGTGAATATCAGTATAAGTGGTCTGCTGATTGTTCCGGGTGGCTTCCTGATTCGTACCACAACCTGCCAGCAATAGGATGAGCGTTAGGATAAACCCTGAGTCTTTTTTTAAATTCATAATTAGCCTTGGTACAAAGTCACCACTGATCTTCGTGATCATTCACCTTTCACCCAGCTTATGGGGAAGGAAGCATACTTAATGGTCTTATGAGGACCACTGTCTCTGTCGCGATGATGGTAACTATAGACGGTATGGATGATCCCATTTGCTCCCTGGATGATGGCAGGATAGTGACTTGAGGTGGCCAGCTCTCCCCGGTCATCCAATTCTACCTTTTTTTTCCACTTCCAGGATTTTCCCTCATCATCGGAGATAGCTATGGTAAGGTCATGTCTACCATTTTCAGTTTCATTATAGATGATGATCCATTCGCCGTTGTCAGTGGTAGTCATATCAAATCCGGCACCGGGATTGGGAATATCAGTATCCCTGGCGATGCTCCAGCTAAACCCACCATCCAACGACCGGGTCACCTGCATCCTTTTCGGAGAGGGTCCATTGTCTCTCAGGTAGGCAGACAAGCTCCCGTCTCTTGCAATGGCAATCGTTGGTTGGATCCCGATCCCACCCATTACAGGATTACTAAATTCCCATGTTTCGCCAAAGTCATCGGTCAGCGCGAAAAGCGAACAATCCAGTCCGTCAGAATACAACGGAACGATGATCCGGTCCCGAATGATCATGGGTTTGTTTTTTGTCTGCCAGCCGATCCTCCTGGATAGCGGATAGCCTAATTCTGCGTCCACTGTTTCTTCCCCGACCTTTAATCTGCCGCTGCGGATCATGTTCTCACCACCGGCGAGGCTGTCCATCTTTCGCCTGTAATCCTCCCACCGGGGCAACAGTCGTTCCTTTTGGTCGACCGGCATTTCTTTGAGTAGTTCCTTCTTCAGGTATTCCTCATAAGTATTGAGTTGTTTGGTCACTTCTGCAACAAACCGGTCATCGGGCTGGATGCCACGCTCTGTTTTACTGCCGGGTTTAGCCAGGATGATGTCCTGCCAATCCCAGACAGGCGCCCCCTCGCCCTCATAGTCACTGCTGATCCGGTATTTTGGAATGGAGGTTTCCCATTGATTGGCTATGACCGGGTACCACATCAGCCAGAGTCTGTCTCTCGAGTCCAAAAATAAGACCGGGTTGATATCGGGAAAGTCCGGTGTATCGGCCATCAGGAAAGTCTCTGACCAGGTTGTATCACCCTTTTTGAGCCTCGAACCCATGATCCTGACATCATCGGCCCATCTTTCGCCGGACCCCTGAAACCAGGCAGACAAGAGATCACCATTGGGTAGTTCTACGATCGTCGGTCCATGTACATGTTCATTTTGAAGGGGAAAGATGATAGACTCCTCGTAGGAAGCCTCGTAGGTATCCTCTGACCTGCCACAACCCCATTGTAAGGTCGACAAGACCAGAATTACCCAAATACCTAAAGATCCTGTTTGTCTCATGAATTGAAGCGTTTCATGATCTCTTTCCAGTTCGTAAAAATGATCCCTTCTTCCTCGAAAAACCGCTTCAGATCCGGATCAGCAAACATTTCATATTCCCAGATGCGCTGCTGCCAGGATCCTGTGATCGTTTTTAGCTGCTCAGTATCCACAGACGGGTGAAAAATGATCTCGG
This sequence comes from Cyclobacteriaceae bacterium, assembly GCA_965243485.1. Classification (GTDB taxonomy): domain Bacteria; phylum Bacteroidota; class Bacteroidia; order Cytophagales; family Cyclobacteriaceae; genus UBA7330. Next base: position 3,259,367 of record CBDEVP010000001.1, read on the forward strand.
TAAGGCCGGGTTTGAGCGAACGCACAAGTTCTTTGAAGGCCTCCACCTTTTCCTCATAAGTATTTCCTTTGGGTGCACTGGCAAAAAAGTCCAGTTTGGGCAGGGTATAAGCTTCCATGTATGCAATCATTTCATCATTGATCGGGTAGCCCTGCTGTTTAAATCCCTCTACCACTTCAGGTTTGGACATATCGATGGCATTGGCGGGAATGCCGTATTCCATGGCAATGCTCAGAAAATCTTTGGCAAACTGAGGATGGGCGTAGAGGGTGCCCATGTGTGTATCGATGTGGTCAGGACGGTATCCCAATGCAATAGACTTCTCTATCTGGGCACGAACCTCTTTAGCTACTTCTTCAGGCGTAGCATTTTTAACCACGTCCTCCACACGTCTCCACAGTTTTCCTTCCTCATCAATCAATCCGGGTACTTCTTCCGGTGGAGTCACGGATGGCCATCTCCAGGTTTTCCATTCGCTGGTCAGGGCCAGATGAAGACCCATGTCGATCTCAGGGTGCTCTTTGGCCCAGGCGATGATCTCTTCAAAATTGGGGCACGGCGGCATTGCGGCTGCCGATTGAATGTCACCATCCAGCAATTGTTTTTTGGCTGCGATGTTGGCTTCAGGACACATGCCAATGTCATCCGCATGAAGCATGATCACTTTTTTGCCGGCGGGGTATCCCAGTCTCTCAGCCCAGTTGGCATATTGTACTTCTTTATTCGTTTCCTGTTGATTTTCCGATTGAGCTTTTTGAGTGCATGAGTTTGAGACTACCAGAAAAGCCAGAGATAGCCCCAGAGGGAAGAGTTTGATGCTCATTGTATTTTATTATTAATTACTGTGAAAACTCAAGTTACTACCATTCCACTTCCTGAGAAATCATCAGTTCCATGAAATAACATAGCAAACACGTACAATTTATCACTATTCTGGTATAGCTGATTTTAATGGTCCTGTTATTCCGCTGCCTCGAGTATCCGCTCCTCAAAATCAGGTATCCTGTTGATCAGCTTATTGGGGGCACCTTCCGTTTTTACCAGGTCAAAAGCGTCGTATAACTCCCCGGTAGCCGTGTAAGCTTCATATTTCAGTGTATTTCCCTCAATAGTTAGGATCTGGAAAAGCTGGGTATTCCCTGCTCTCCGGTCCATCCAGGGATCATCAGAGACATCGTACATCTTGGGTCCGCTGACAGAAACCACGTACATGGTGCCTGAGGTCTTATCTTTCACCTGGTAGCCGGTCGGCACATTGTTGACCATTCCTCTTCCATAGGCATGGTCGTGTCCCTGCAGCACTATATCTACTTTATGCTTGTCGAAAACAGGTTTGAAAGCTTCTCTGAATTCCAGATTATCACGGTTAGGCTTCGTGGAGAAGATCGGATAGTGAAAGGTGATGGCTGTCCATTGTCTCGGGTCGTTGGTCAGGATCTCATCCAGCCACTCAAGCTGAGCCTGCTTGTATTCGGGAGACTCATCGATCTGTTCGGCATCCAGTGAGATAACCTTAAGATTCGGATAATTCACCTGATAACAAACCTCTTCCAGACCCTCAGGCCCATTCTTCGGCAGGTTGAATTGCTTTTTCCATTGGGGTGAAAGCACGACATTTCTGTATTCATGATTGCCGGGAGTCATCACGCTGGGAACCATCGCATGAATGAATGATCCGGCGTAAAACCACTCCCCCCATTCGATGTCCCGGTCAAAGCGATTGATCAGATCCCCGGCGTGCAGCATGAAATCCACTTCAGGAAGCGCCCCATAGGCTTTTCTGATCACCCTGGACCACATGGATTTCACGTTGTTCTGAGCATCTCCAAAGTAAATAAAGGAGATCTTCTTCTCAGGTTCCGGCATCCTGATCTGGAACCATTCACTCCAACCTCTTTCAGAGCCTACCCGATAGACATATTTTTTACCGGATTCCAGTCCATCAATGATTGCAGAATGATAATTAGCTCCAACCTCCGGGTCGTTTTCCGGCTTATGGACCAGGGCTTCCCATTCTCCATTGATTTGTCTGGTGTTATTGATAAACTCCGGACCGTGCGTAGCTTCCGCCACCTCAACCGTGGATTCAAAAACAGTAGTATCTGTTCTCCAGTTCACTGCAATCGAAGTGGTTGGATCTTCGGTCAGGTTGGCGATGATCCGGTCCGGGCTAGGAGTAGGAAAAAGTCCCGGATAGGCAATGTAGGTTGAGTCGGGTTTGTGCACAAATACGATCTCTTTGCCACCACTGTTGTCACCACACCCTGAGATCATTACGAGGATGACGATCAAACATAACACCACATTTTTCGACTTGTTTTTTATCAAATTAATCAGTCCGTTAAAGAAACAATAGATGCTCATTTTTTCGAGGTTTTGGATGAATGCACTTAAAGTACGGCTAATCAGGCTTATTATACCTCTGTAATCTGAAAGAATTGCTAATTTAATATTTAAAAATGAGCGGAATGCGAAATATCGGGTGGCTGATCATTGCAGGGATTCTTTGTGTTCAATGCAGTCAAAAAGAATATCATCAGGTTGGAGTGGAAAATCCGCCGTATCGGGGAAATACCGCGTTCAAGTATTATGAGGATCTGTCTTCTCCCAAATTTCAGCAGCTGATCACCAAATACCAGCTCGACACCATCTTTCACGGCGAAAAAGATGAGTTCCAAAGGATCCTGCTACTGAAAGAATGGATCCATCAGGTCATCCCTATAGACGATTATGGTGATCCCTATCCGGGCGGAGGCTATGTGGAAGGAATCCTGGACGCTGCACTGGAAGGAACCGGGTTTCATTGCGGTCATTTTATGAATGTACAAAACGGGATCTTGAATGCTTATGGTTATGTGACCCGCACGATTGGTGCCGGACCGGGAGAGAAAGGCGTGGCAGATAATCACCATGGAATCAATGAAACCTGGGTCAATAAGTATCAAAAGTGGGTCCTGCTGGATGCCAAATACAATCATTACTTTGAGAAAGATGGTATTCCCCTGTCAGCACTGGAAGTCCGTGATGAATACCTGAAAAATGAAGCTGCTGATATCACTTTGGTAAAAGGCGTAGCGCAGGAACCTGTCAGTTATGATGAAGAATTTCAGCGGAGCAGGGCCAGCTTTGCCCGTACCTATACCTGGATTGAATTCCATACCCACAACAACTTGTTCACCGTCTGGCCTGAACATGAATCCTTCCTGACCATGTACGCCGACGACTATTTCAATAACCATACATGGATATGGGATGGTAAGCCGCACTGGGCTTACAACAAACCTGAGTTTATGATTAAAGAACCGGACAGAACAGCCATCGAGTGGACACCTAACACCATTTCCTCCAAGGTTGACATTGCACGTAATAAGGCCAAAATCACCCTTACTTCCGCCACACCCAATTTCAAGGAGTACCAGATGAAGGATTCCCCTGACAGACCCTGGCAGGCAGTGGGTGATCAGCCAGAAATAGACCTGGTTGAAAATGAGCATATGATTAGCTTCAGGGCTGTCAATCTGGCCAATGTCTCTGGCCCTGTGCATCGTATTTTGATCAGATCAAAATAAGTGTAGTGATAATGGTACTGAATGCTTAAATTGAAGTATTATGCATGCATACTATTTTGGTCTTACAACATAGCCACAAAATGAAGAAATCAATTTATCTGATTGTCATCAGTCTTTGCATGTGCCTGGAAGTGTCCGGACAGGGAGTAAAAGTTGGTGCAGCAGTAAGAATGATCACCCCTGACCCTTTGCTACCCGTTTCAGGAGGAATAGGCACACCCAATCCCGTTACTCAAAAGCAGGGCGACTTGTTTGCCAGAGCCATGGTCATCGAGAAGAATGGAACCAGGGTAGCCTTTGTGGGTATTGATAATCTGGGTTGGCCAGCCGTGTTGGGTGATAAGTCCCGGCAGCTCATCAAAGGTATTCCTCCGGAAAACGTCATGATAGGGGCTACCCATACACACAGTGCACCCGATGCCTACGGCTTTCCCAACGAAAAAGGGGAGGTTTTAGCTGATTTTGAATATCTCAACTGGTGTGTACAACAGATTGCAGATGCAGTAAATGAAGCCGTGGAAAACCTGGAACCTGCTGCATTGAAAATAGCAGTGGGAGAGGCCAAAGGTCAGATTGCTTATAATTATTATGCACCACAGCTTTACGATCCAAGATGTGGGGTGATCCAGGCTATCGGAACTAAAGGAAAAAATCGGGACAAGGTCATTGCTACCCTGGTCAACTATGCCGTACACCCTGAGGTGGTTGGGCCTGGTAGAGGAATTCTTACTCCGGATCTTTGCGGACCATTATATGATCGTATTGAATCCAAAGTTGGAGGAGTTGCCATCTTCATGAATGGGGCACAGGGAGGGATGGTCACTGCCGACAACAGAAGGCCAAATGATGGACAGGCCAATGACTGGGAGGAATGTAAAAGGATTGGCGAACTACTGGCTGATGAGGCTATGTCGATCGTGGCGTCAACTGAAACCCAGGAAGATCCCGCCCTTTTTATCGCTTCAAAAACATTCAGATTTCCTGTCGATTCCGAGCTGATGCGTATGATCATTGATCACTCACAGATGAAATTGAATATTTCCGATGATTATGTCCTGAGCACTCAGGTGAATCTTGTCAATGTCGGAACCGCACAAATTCTCACCATTCCCGGAGAGGCCTTACCGAATATCGGATATTATCTCAAACGAAATATGAAAACGAATCACCCTTTCCTGTTTGGCTTAACAAACGATGCTTTTGGCTATATCCTGACCAAAGAGGACTTCAATAGTTTTAAGAGATATGACTATGTGAGCAGAACAAGTCTGGGTGAGATGACCGGAGAGATCTACATCAAAGAAGCATTAAACATGGTGGAGGAAAATCCTCCGGCGGAAAACTACAAAGCACAATAAACTTTTTGATTTAATTATGCACAAATTACTTTATGCCATCCTGGTGGTTTCACTGGTCTCATGTGTCACTAAAAAAGAAAAAGAAACCACATCCAAAGAGATCCCATTATCAGCGGAAACCGCACTTCAAAAGTATCTGAGCAATGATGATCAAAAATATCAATGGGAATTGATCGAAAGTTATCCGGTAGAAGATCAAACCGTGACTGCTTATGATCTCAAACTGACTTCTCAACAATGGAGGGAGCATATATGGACGCACCAATTGACCATCCTGGTTCCACAGAAGGTAAATCACAAGGGTAGCTTGCTTTTCATCACTGGCGGAAGTAACAAAGAGGGCCAGCCAAATTTCAAGGGAAAAGATGCCGATGACACTGAAAGCATGGCCATGATTGCAGCTAAAAACAATGCAGTCGTCAGCATCATCAGGCAGACCCCCAATCAGCCACTGTATGATGACCTCGTAGAAGATGAGCTGATTTCCTTTACGCTTCACAATTTCAAAGCTGATGGCGATTTCACCTGGCCTTTGTTATTTCCCATGGTAAAATCAGCTGTCAGGGCTATGGATGCGGTGCAGGAGTTTACAAAGGAAGAATTGAATGTACAGATTGATGAATTTCTTCTTTCTGGTGCATCAAAAAGAGGCTGGACGACCTGGCTTACCGGGTCACAGGACCCGAGAGTGACCGCCATCGCACCTATGGTGATCGATGTTTTGAATATGCCTGTAAGTCTGGATTATCAGATTGAGGTTTGGAAAGACTACAGTGTTCAGATACAGGATTATGTGGAGCTGGAGATCCCGCAGACTGCCCGAACGGAAAAAGGGGCTCAGATCACCACGATGGTGGATCCGTATTCTTACAGAAAGTCACTAAGTATGCCTAAAATGATCTTCATCGGGACCAATGATGAATACTGGCCTGTCGATGCGATCAAAAACTACCTGGACAGTATCTCAGGAAAAACATACATTCAATACGTACCGAATGCAGGTCATGGCCTTGGAGACAAAGTACAGGCTACCCGGGCTTTAAGTTCGTTTTTTGCAATGACCCTGAATGGAAAAGAATACCCGGTTTGCGGATGGAAGGTAGAGCCAAACGGAAAGGAGATTTCACTTGATGTTTCCGCAACTGCTGATCAACTGGTGGATGCAGAGATCTGGACTGCCGATTCGGAAGACAGGGATTTCAGAGATGCTGAGTTTGTCAGCCAGTCACTTTCTGTCAGTAAAACTGATCAGGTAAATGCCTCTGTTGATTTTCCGAAGTCCGGCTACCGGGCCTTTTATTTAAATCTGAAGTACAGGGATCCTAACCAGGACGAGTATATCACCAGCACCAGGATGTTCGTAGCCAATCCTGAAAAAATCCTGTGACCAATATATGAAGTCGGCATTTGGCTTACTGATCATCTTTTTGGGACTCTTCACACAGGCCTGTGTATCAAAAAAAGAGCTTCCGGTAGCAAAGTATTATGAATATGATCATGACCTGCCACTGGAAGACTCCGTCACACTGATTGATACAATTGATTTCTTATTGCATGAGGTAAATTTTACCAGTATCCACAATAAAAGGGTTTCGGGTCTTCTTTCCATTCCTCAGTCAGCAAATCGTCCGATGCCCGTAGTTATCCTTCTCCACGGCGTTGGAGACCGAAAAACGGTGGATTATATTGAGGCGGGGCATAGATACTTTTTGAAAGCAGGTTTTGCGGTACTACGAATTGACATACATAACCACGGTGATCGCATTGAGCATAAATATGATTTTGACCTGACTGATGGATATCGTTACTGGACACGGGATATCATCACACAGACTGTGTTTGATTTAAGGCGATCCATTGATTTTTTGGAGAAAAGGCCAGAGATTGACAGTGAAAAGATTGGACTTTTTGGTATCAGCCTGGGCGGGATCATCGGGACCATTTTCGCCGGGGTTGATGAAAGAGTGAATGTACCGGTGATCGCATTGGCTGGTGGGAATTTGTCGCTGATGTTTGGAATAGATGCCCTATCTGAAGAGACCCGCGATTTTTTCAGCATTATCGATCCGATCAATTTCGTTGGACAGATCTCACCAAGGCCCTTGCTCATGATCAATGCTGAAAATGATGAGGTCATTGCTCCCATCACCAGCAAAATGCTTTTCCAGGAGGCCAGTGAACCCAAAGAAATCAAATGGTATCCTTCCAGGCACAGGGACCTGCCGATAGACAAAGCTTATCCCGATGGGGTGGAATGGTTTAAAAAGCATCTGTAAGTGATGAGCAGGTGGTGGTTTTATATCAAAAAGGTCATCAAATTTTCCCTGCTTGGGATTGTGACTTTTATATTGATCTTCATCGTGCTAAAGATCTCACCGGCCTTATGGAATAGTTGGGTTGAATATCCGAAGCTGGAGAAGGAAAGGAACGCTTTATGGGAAAAGTACAAAGACCCGGAACAAGTCATTCCAATTCCTGTTTACAGGGGTGTGCTTCATGCCCATACTTTCTGGTCACATGATAGCCGTGGCACCTTGCCGGAGATCCTGGATGGAGCAACGCAGGCCAATCTTCAATTTATGTTCCTTTCAGATCATAAGAGGGATCAGTTGGACACTTTCCCCCGGGGATATCATGGGATTTATGATGGCCTTATCATTGAATCCGGTACCGAACACAGCTCGGGGTTGATGATCAGTCCCTTCGATTCGGTAGTTGTAGACTGGAATAAACCAGAGGCTGAGATCATGCAAAATATTGCTGAAAAAGGAGGCTTGGTCACTTATGTCCATTCGGAGAAAGAACATGACTGGGAAAGTTCACACTATCATGCCATGGAGATCTATAACATTCATACGGACGTGAAAGACGAGAATGGCCTGTTATCCATGGTCATCAATGGCACCTTTAACAGGGGTGAGCACATCCATTGGGCCTTCAGAGAAATGTTTGATGAACAAACCGCTATTCTAGCCAACTGGGATAGGCTGAATGAGGAAAGGAGGGTAGTGGGTATTGCTGGTGTGGATGCACACAACAATCAAAATTTCAGGGCCAGATATCTCGATGATGGAAAAATAGAATGGGTAGGGCCCAATGCCGACACCCTGGTTATTCGGGAGCCTATCTGGTTCGATAAATTGATGATGGATGAACCGGATAAATATGGATGGGCCTATAAATGGGAATTAGATCCGTATTTCAACTCTTATAACTTTTCCAACAATTATGTTTTCTGTGATACATTCACAAATACCAATATCCGGGATCACATTAAGAAGGGGCATGTCTTTGTCAGCTTCGAACACCTGGCCAAAGGTGAGGGGTTCCAGTATTATGCATTGAATGACCAGGATACCCTAAGCGGGATCCTGGGGGATTCGTTGAGTCTTTCAATGGTCAAAAGTCTGGAGGCTATTTCCCCTTTCCCGGTGAAGTTTCAGTTGTTCAGAGATGGCAAGATCATCGATGAGTCCAATGAAACTTATCAATTTTCTTATCCGGTGAAGGGGGCTTCGGGCAATTACCGGCTGGTGGCAAGGGTAGAGATCAATGATGGATGGCTCCCCTGGATATACACCAATCCGATCTATATTTATTAGGCACTCATGAGATTTCTGAAAAAGACATTAAGGGTTTTACTCCTCATCATCCTGGTTCTGACTGTTTTAGGATATTTCTACATTGTATATCCTTTGTGGGGATATCCTTTCAATGCTCAAAGACATAAGAATCTCCCATTGACACCTGCCTGGGCCCTGGAATGCTGGCTTTGGGAGGATGATGTAAATACCGGAGCGTTTGTGGATGAGTTGTTGGCAGGTTACAGAGAACATGATATTCCCGTGCGTACCATTCTGATCGACAGTCCATGGAGTTATCGCTATAATGATTTTGATACGGATACCACCATTTATCCCGATCATAAAAACTGGTTTTTAGGGCTTCAGGATCAGGGCTATCGAGTAGTGTTGTGGATGACTACGATGGTCAATAGTTACAATAAAGATCTGAAGCTTAAAGAAACGCCTGGGTGGTTCAATGAGGCCAAAGAAAACGGATATCTGGTGGCAGATGGAGAGGAAAACAAATGGTGGAAGGGTAGGGGAGGTTTCATTGACTACACAAACCCTGAAGCAATGGATTGGTGGCATGGCATGCAACAGGAAGTATTTGACCTGGGGATTGACGGGTGGAAACTCGATGGAACAGCCACCCTTTTTTGGAAAAATGTGGGACCTGTCCCTTTCTTCTATAAGCGAACTGCCGGAGGGCTGATGACCACCCGAACCTACATGGACCACTACTATCGGGATGAATACCAGCACGGTCTCACACAAAATCCTGAGTTTGTGACCTTGTCACGATCGATGGACCGGGGCTTTCACCCTGAAGGTTTCGCTCCTTTCGACGCTTCCCCGGTCAACTGGGTAGGAGACCAGGAACATCAATGGGTAACCAGCGAGATGATTGAGGGAGAACCGGAGAAAGTAGACATTGCGCTGGAAGGAATCCAGGGATTTGAATCAGCGATCACAAGTATTCTGAACAGTGCTGAATTGGGATACAATATCATCGGGTCCGATATAGCCGGTTTTTCAGGAAGTACCATTCCGCCAAGGCTTTATATCCGCTGGGCCCAGTTTTCAGCATTCAACGGACTTTTTTTGAATGGCGGACATGGAGAGAGACGCTTATGGATGAGGTCACCTGAAGAGCTGGAGATCATCCGTGAATATTCATGGTTGCATACAGAGTTGATCCCTTACATGTATCATTATGTGGTCACAGCCCATGAAGGTGGCAGGAGGCTGATGGAGCCCATCGATGGAAAATACCACTACATGTTCGGCGACAATTTACTGGTAGCTCCAATTTATAAAGATGAGCTGGTCAACAAGGTGAAGCTGCCTGAAGGGAAGTGGCGGTATTGGTTTGATGATAGTAAAATTATTGAGGGCCCTGCTGAATTTGAAAAGGAATTTCCTTTGGATGAGTATCCCGTATTTATCAGAGAGGGGGCTATTATTCCGATGGATATCAAAAGGAGTTATACGGGCATTGGTGATTCTACCGATACCGGTCTTATGACCGTATTGGTCTATCCGGGTTTTGGATCCGCGGAATTTGAGGTATATCGCGAGAAAGAAGAAAGTACTGCTATCTCATATCAAAGATCAGATAATTTATTGGTGCTGGAAATCTCGGGAAAGAAAACACCACATGTGTTAAGAGTACTCCTGGATAGAAATCCAAACGGAATTGCCCTTGATGGAAAGCCTCTTATGGAGGGAAAGGACTTTATATATGATCAGGACCGCAATAAGTTAATCATCAAAACCACCGAATATGAAAAAGGTATGTACTCCATTCAGTTCTAGTAAATATCTGTCAGGTCTACTTTGTCAAGTTTTGAAATCAGTTTTTGACCCAGCCCTAAAGGGTGTCAAATTGATTTATTCGGCTCTTACTTTAGGGTTTCAGAGTAAAGAGGGTGAATATAACATAGCAAGATTGGTGACTTGTATTTTACTCATATGCTCCTATACTGGAACTGGCCAGACACTTATGGGAAATGCAAAATCTATGGTAGTCACTCCACCGCTTGAGATGAAATACACCCTTGGAGGTTATGGTGCTAGAATGAGTAAGCCTGCAGAAGGCATTCATGATGATATACAGGCGAAAGCATTGGTGATTAATAATGGTCATGAAAAGTTTGTAATCGTTACGATGGATATCGTCGGATTTCCTCCGAATGTGAGACCTATGATGGCTGACAGGCTTAAGGATAGTGGCTGGAAACCAGAAAATATTTTGTTGTTGCCAAGCCATTCGCATACAAGCCTGGAGATGCTGGCCATCAATGATAAGAACCAATTTGATATACCGGCGATAGGAATTTTTCAACCTGAACTCCTGGAATATGTGGTAGATCATCTGGTGCAACTGATCAGGCTGACAGATAAAGATCTGGTAGCATTGCAAGTAGGCACCGGCCAGATCTCACTTGAGGGGTTAAACAGAAATAGACGTGGAGATGAGGCAGTTGATAAGGAGTTGACTGTTACCCGGGTTGATGATCTTAAGGGAAATCCGGTAGCTGTACTTGTTAACTGGACCGCCCATCCAACAATCATGGATGAGTATGATATGTGGGTGTCTGGTGGCTGGCCGGGCTATTTGCAGCGAGAACTGGAAGATTGGATTGGAGAAGATGTAGTAGCCATGTACTACAATGGGGCTGAGGGCGACCAATCCGTTATTACAATTAAAGGGCGTAGCCACTATGAGAAGGCTGAATGCTACGGACGGCTGATTGCTCAAAAAACCCTGGATGTTTATACAAATATTAAACCAGCCAGTAATACTTCTTTTGGCTTCGTGAGCAGGGAAATCAGATTACCAGATAAAATACCTCACCCTACCTTTATGCAAACCGGAGGAGCAGAGTACCAGCTTACCAAAGAAAATATTCAGGGCTTATTGAACCAGCTCTTTCCATCGGTGACATACCTTACAGCTATGCAGTTGGGAGAGCTGGTGATTGTGGGTGCGCCTGGTGAAATGATCGCAGAGCTGGGTATTGGAATCAAAAAAGAGTTGAAGAAGAATGGGATAAATTATCCTGTTATCGGCGGACTGGCGAATGAATGGATTAGTTATATCCTAACTGAGGATGAGTATAGTCAGGGTGGATATGAGACCAGTGTGAGTTTTTATGGACCGGGTTTTGGGGAGTTGATTCAAAGAGAAATGATACAGACAGCAAAAGCAATTAAGCAATAGATGATCAGATTCTTAAAATGGTTTTTTGGGGTTTTGGGCTCCATTGTATTAATCATCTTTCTGATCATTGCGGGTTTGTGGTGGAAATATCGAAGCTTTGTCGACACGCCAACCAAAGAGATTCCCTCTATTGTAAAGTCTCAATATCCTACTGCCTCAAAGGTCAACCCTTTCATCGGGACAGGTGGAGTACCCTGGACCTGTGCCTATAACTTCCCGGGAGTTTCGATGCCTTTTGGTGTGATGAGGCTTGGGCCGGAAACATCTTCCGAACTTAACGAACAAACCGCCTTAAATACCTCCGGATATTTTTATGGAGACAATAAGATTATTGGGTTTTCACATACCAGGTTACTGGGGACCGGAGCTACGGACGGAGGGCATTTTCTCGTTCAGCCAATTCGGAATACAATGGAATATACAGGTACCTCTAAGATTCTGCATAAACATAAACATGATAATGAGCTAGCCTATCCGGGTTTATACAGTCTTGATCTTCCGGGTGAGAACATCCAAATTGAGCTCACAGCTACCGAGCGGGTTGGTTTTCATCGATATCATTTTTCTGATTCAGAAAGCCCGGGATTGCTATTTGATGTCACACATGCGCTGGGAGATAAGCCTGGTGAGGATGGATACCTGAGAATGATTGATGAAAGAAGAATAGAAGGTCATACCAGGACCTTTGGAAGTTTTGCGGGCAGATACGGAGGCATCAAGGTCTTTTTTGCTGCTCAGTTTTCTAAACCTATTCAAATCAATAAGACATGGGCGGATCAAATTGAGGTTTTTGGAATGGATTCAATTAAGGGGGATAAGATTAAAACCTTATTCACCTTTGTCGATCAGAATATTGAATTGCAGGTAGCCATCTCCCATGTAAGTATCGAAAATGCCTGGGAAAATCTTAAGGCTGAAGTCGGGGAAAAGACTTTTGAGGAGGTAAAGGATGAAGCAACGAAGAGATGGGAGGAAAAGCTTTCCGTGATAAACATTTCCGGCGGGACAGACGATCAGCAAACCATTTTTTATACTGCGCTTTACCGGTCATTCCAGATGCCTACCATTTTCAATGATGTCAACGGTCAATACATGGGTTTTGACAAGCAGGTACATCAGGCGGACAGCTTTCAATACTTCACGGATATGTCCATCTGGGATACATTCAGGACGGTGCATCCTCTTTACAACCTGGTAGCCAGGAAAGATCAGCGAGACATGATCATTTCGCTGACGAACATGGCGAAGCAAGGAGGTTGGTTACCCCGATGGCCCTCCGGGTATGGATACACCAATTCGATGTTGGGTACTGCTTCTGACATTGTAATTTCTGAAGCTTATCAAAAAGGCATCAGGGGTTTTGATGTTGATTTTGCATACCAGAATATGAAAGAGATAGCACTGAAACCAATGCCAAAGGGTTCTTCATTCTCCGGAAGAGAGGGTAATGAGAGCTGTAGACTTTATGGATATTGTCCGGCAGACTCGATGGATGAAGCGGTCTCCAGAACCCTGGAATTTGCCTGGTCAGACTATTCCATTTCGCTGCTGGCTAAAGAATTAGGAAAAGATGAAGATGCGAATCTTTTTCGGCAATTGGCAATGAACTACAGGCAGACCTGGAATTCGGAAACACAATTTTTCCAGCCCAGGAAGGCAGACGGACAATTTGACGAACAATTCAAGCCTCTTTTACTGACCTATGTAGACGGCGATGAAACCTATACCAATGACTATGTGGAGGGGAGTGCGATGCAGTGGAGGTGGGCACCTTTTTTTGATGGAATAGGATTGATTGCTCTCTTTAGTTCTTCCGATTATTTCATAGATGAGCTCAATATCTTTTTCGAAGAATCTGATGAAAAGATTGGTCATTGGTACCCCGGTTCTTATTACTGGCATGGAAATGAGCCAGACATCCATGCAGCTTATCTCTTCAACATGGCTGATCGGCCGGATCTAACACAAAAATGGGTTCGGTGGGTCCTTGAAAATAAATACAAAAACAGGTACGATGGGCTGGATGGCAACGATGACGGAGGCACACTTTCCGCCTGGTACGTATTTAGTGCATTGGGTTTTTACCCGGTAGCAGGTACGAAGATCTATCAGTTGGGTGCTCCTCTTTTTGAAAAAGCTGTGGTCAATAGTGAAAAAAATAAGCTCGAGATCATCGCTGAAAATTACTCGCCTGATCATATTTATGTAAGCGACATTCAGTTGAATGGTCTATCATTGGATAAGACATGGATCAGTCATGAAGAGCTGGCAGGAGGAGGTAAGCTGGTTTTTAAAATGAGTAATAATCCCATTAAATAATATGAAGAGATCAATTGTAGTCTTAATGATATTAGCACTTTGTGCATGCAACTCTCAATCAGTAGATCAGGACCGACCCCTGAAGCCTCCAAAAGGATATATGAATGAGACGTTCATGAAAATATCCTACAGTCTTGGCTGGCTGGACCTTATTGACACAGAACCTGCCATCCCGGATGAAATAGAAGTCTTTAGAAACATTACCTTCAAGGAGACCAATTCCACGAAACTTCAGTTGGATATCTATAAGAAGAAAGGCTTACCTGAAGGAAGTCCTGCCATCATTTTCATACACGGCGGTGCATGGAGATCCGGAGATAGAGGTGATTACCTGCCATACCTGTTGGATTATGCTAAAAAAGGATATGTGACCATTACGATTTCTTACCGCCTGGTGAAGCAGGCCAAATTTCCAGCAGCGGCTCAGGATGTCAATTGTGGGATCAACTGGGTTTTTCAGCATGCGGAAGAATATGGAATTAATCCCGAAAGAATAGCTCTTTTAGGTGGATCAGCGGGTGGTCACCTGGCGATGTTGATTGGGTATAGCAGGAAAGAAGGTCTATTCAATGAAGATTGTGAAATGGAAAATTCCGGCGATATCAAAGCCATCGTTAATTTTTATGGCCCTGTGGATCTGACCACTCCTTATGCCATCAGCACTTACCAGGTTAAGGATTTCCTCAATACAACTTATGAGGAAAATCCTGAGATATTTAAAGCGGCTTCACCCGGCACTTACATTTCATCAGATGACCCTCCGACGATCACATTTCAGGGTACGATTGATGCATTGGTGCCTTACAGTCAGGCGGATTCATTGGATGTTTGGCTTCAAAGGGCCGGAGTACCCCATGATTATCACCTGTTAAAGGGATGGCCGCATTCGATGGACGTGGCCAAAGAGGTAAATGAATACTGCCAGTTTTATATTGACAGGTTTTTGGAGGAGCATCTTTAGAGTCTCCCTAATATTACAAAAGTCTCTTTCTAGAAGCACAAGAGACTTTTGTAGTCTCTGCGGGAAGAAATTTTTGTGGTCTTAAGGGCGAGACGATACCTCCTCAATCATCTCCCCAAGCATATAATTGATATATGGGTTATAGCCGGGGCCAAACCAGTTCATGATCCGGGATTCATATTCATTGAGGTGGTAATATTTGCAGGGAATGATATAACCGGTATAAGCACCATTGAAGCTGGTGACAAGGGCACGGAATCCCTTTTTATGCATCGCATTTTTGTACACAAGTGCTGTTTCTCCGCTGAAGTCGCTGGGGGTGGTTGATAAGATCAAATCATCCAACCTGATAGATTGCAAATAGACATCGCCCACGTCGGGAAAGAACTTCTTAGCCAGCCAGGTATTTAATCTTAGCCCATCTGAAATGCGGATTTGAAAATAGGGCAGCTCTACCTCTAGGGTAATTGAATTGATAGAAATAGTGTCTTTAAGTTCAATGGTTCCGGCATATTGTATTACACTGTCAGCCAGGGCTTCGCCAATATATCTGGACTTTTCAAATTGTTCTCCTTCACTGACATAGGTATGGCTTCCCACACTTCCTGCAAAAAATCCTGCCATATCAAAGCCATTGGCTTCCAGCTTTCGCTGCCAGTAACCCGGAAAATCGCCGCTGGTTTCCAGGTTCCAGTCACCGAGTGATGTTGCATGTGCGTTGAAAGAGCCCAGAATTGCTTTTCGGCCGGAGTCCTGTTCGGCCCTGATCAGGATGAAATCATCGTCTACAGCTCCGTCTTCACCTACCAAACGGTTCCTGACAAATCCGGGAGCATGAAAGTTCCCGCTTCCGATCTTTCCCGGTTTAAGGTCTTCAATTGCTTCTACGATACTATTAGCGACCTGACTGGCCAGCCATTCAACGACTACGGGATTAAAAGGGCCATTGAACGATTCGCCGACCACACCACCTGACCAGGCGCCTACACTGGAGTGTGTATGCGTGGCCGAGTAGAAGATACTGTTTCGGTCCAGTCCGGTTGTGGCTTTCACCAGCTCATCAGATCTTTTGCTTACGTCAGGGGGCATGATCAGCAGATCTGAGGCGACCAGGACAAAGGTTTTATTATTAACTCTGATGGCTGTGGTCTTGATAAGCAAACTATCATGAATACCTGTGGCCGGTGCACCTCGTCTGCCACCATATCCCGAGAGAGGTAGTGAAACGAATTCTCCGGTTGTCGGGTCGTCTTGATCTCCGTTCAGGATAGGGGTGATGCTTTGCCTGCCAAATCCTACAAAGACTTTTCCACTTTCGGGTGTTATCAGTTGGGTCAGACTGTCAAGTCTGTTTTTGGTTGACTGGTAATAGGCTGTCTCAAAGTAGGGTGTATAATCTACACCCCGGATGGCCCAAAAAAGGAATAAGACAATGACTATTAAAATTCCAAAAAGGATCTTAAAAATGGATCGGATCATTGGTAAGTGTAAGAGATCAACAAGGTCTCAGTAAGTTCAATTTTTTTTGGAGGCAAGAAAGGAAGAATCTTGTGTCCTGCAACAGATCGTCACAGGAAACACAAGATTCTGAAATAATTCAAGCGGCGCTACATGCCATTCGGTAAGGTCTCAATTTCAATCAATAAGGCAACCCGGTTCCCTGCAACAACCACGGTTTAGACCAGGCGCTGTTTTTAGGGTCAGGTGATGCAAATGAAGTAGGCGCCAGATTTTCTATGGCATTTTCCGCATTCACAGGGTTTGTAGCAATGTCTTCGTTGAGACTGTAATAAAAGCGTAATGGCAAGGCTTGTCTTGTAGCAGAAAAGCCTGTTTGTAAGTCGGGCATTCCTGTTCTTCTGTAGTCAAACCAGGATTCAGCCGCTGCTGTCCAACTGGCTATCCATTTTTGAAAAATGATATCCTCAAGCCCAGTGTAGGCTGCTCCGGCAATATAACTACCAAATTGATTACCCACACCCCATGCTTTTAATGATTCTTCTACACCATTTTCATAATGATCTTCTGCAGTACCTGGAGCCCAGCCATAAAGCGCAGCCTCTGCCAGGATAAAATGTACTTCGGAAGCAGACATGAGTCTCATCTGAAGTAAATCACCCGTGTTCTCCGCATACATTAAATTTAACTGTGATATGTGCGGATTGTACGCTCCCTGGGTTGTATAGTTCGGTGTGAGGTTGTATGCCTGAGCAGATTGGGTCTGAGCAGGGATACCCACATAATCCTGGTCGAAATCAAGGCGTAAATCCGGTTCATCAGAGAAATTATCTAAAAATTCGTCTACCACATCCTGTGAAACCTGCCTTACTCCATTCACAATTTGATCTACACCAGTACCGCCAACAAGCTCGAGTGGAATCTCAACCTGGGTAAACCAGACCCCCAGACGCGGATCATTGAAGTGCTGCATGGTATCCACCAGTGTGGCGCACGGTTTCCTTCGCAGGTATTCACTGGACGGGTCATTGGGTGAATACTCCATGGTTATCGGCCATGAGGTATTTGGTGAATCGCCGGGATAGCTGATGTTGGCATCATCTTCAGTACTTGTGATCAGTGGGTAAGTAGCAGGATCAGAAGCGATCTCAGTGATTCCTGCCTCCGCATAATTTGGCTCTTTTGCCTGTAACCTCATGTAGTAACGCAGAGCAAGGGAATTTGCCAGCTTTCTCCACTTTGTGATATCACCTCCGTAAAGAACATCCTGGGAACTATTGACAGGGGACCCGCCTGTAGTAGAAAGCAAGGTATTGGCTGTTTTTAGGTCATCCAGAATTCCATGATAGATATTTTGTTGTGAGTCAAAAACCGGCTTAACAATGCCTTCATCCACTTTTAAGGATTCTGAGTAGGGAGCATCGCCCCACAGATCGGTAATCAGTCCAAAAGTGTAGGCCTTGATGATCAGCCCGATTCCCTGATGGTATTCAAGCTCTCTGTCTAAAGCTTTTTTATAAAACTCATCGGCATTACGCAAAATACCATAATAACCACTCCAGCTTTGTCCCGGATTGTTCCAGGCATAGTTGTTGTGACCTCCCGACCATCCGGTTTTTTGGGTATGTTGCATCACCCCGGCAATATCCCCGATTCCCATATCTACAATACGGCTCCCAAGGTCTGTGAGCATTGTAGGCAAGAGAAGGTTCAGGTCTGTAGTTTCCGGTGCTGGTGCATTTGGGTTGATGTTCAGTTCGTCCAGGTCTTCACAGGCAAATAATACCATGAGAAAACTCAAAGTCATAGCGACAAATATTTGATTCCACTTTTTCATCTCTTTCAATTTCTTGATCTCTTAATATTATAAAGTAAGACTTACTTTAAATCCTAAAGGCATTACCCAGGGAAGTACATTGTATCTTTCCACACCCTGGAGAAGCTGGCTTCCCGATGGTTGGTATGCCCTTTCAGGATCGAGGTTAAATGTATTTTTAGTCCACAATACAATGTTTCTGCTATACACAGAGACGTCGATGTTCTCCAGAAATACTTTTTGAGCGATGCTCCTTGGAAAACTGTAGTTCAGTGCAATTTCCCGGAGTTTGATATAATCTGCATCAAATACGTTGGCTAAACCAATGTCCCATGGGAAACTTACAGAATATGGTAGAAATGTAGTTCCGGGATTTCCAAGGTTTTCTCTTGTCAGGATGAAATTTCCATCTCCGTCATAAGTACCCACAACACCAGGTGAAAACACTCCGTCATACACCGTAACTCCGCTCCAGTTTTCAGGGAAACCACCGTATTCAGGTGTTGGACCTCCCACAGGATACAACCTGTCCGGATAGATCAATTTGTCGGCATTGGCGACTACCCAGTCACGAAGTTCCTGACTTGGTCCGGGATTTTCAGGGTCGTAGACACCCGGATAGTTCAAATTTTCAAACCAGTGATTGGTGACCTTGTCCTCGGTCAGATAGCGATAGGTTTGGGATACAAACTGACCTCCGTGTCTCCAGTCAAACGTGGCACTAAGTGAGAAATTTTTATATGAGACGGTGACCTGGCCTCCCATCAGAAATTTAGGATTTGCATTCCCAATTTTTTCATAGGAAGAGGCGGCTTCCCATTCGGAGTCGGTTGCTGCATCAGGGATTAATGGGTACATGTAGTATGGTGAATTTTCATCAGTGACTCTTCTCACTTTTCTGGAGTAAAGTGTGCCTACCAATCCGTCGCTGATTACATCATTACCAAACTGATCAACATTGACCAGCGCCCCCTGGGCATAACCATAACTTCGGACACGTGCCTGATCCCATAGTGCCAGGAAGGGGATTTCGTCGTCCAATTCAAGAATTCGGGTTTCATTCCTTGTAAAGTTTAAATCAACATTTACTGAAAAATCCCCGGTTCTTACAGGGGTGCCACCCATATTGATCTCAATTCCTTTGCTTCTTACCAGTCCGGCGTTAAAAATTCTGGAATTAAAACCTGTAGATGTTGGTAAAGGAACATTGAAAATCTGGTTTACATTATCAAGGGTATATATAGTTCCTTCAAATCGGATCCTGTTTTGAAAAAATTTTGCCTCAACACCCAATTCAATGGAAGTTTGCTTTTCATTTTCAAGGTCTGGATTAAATCTTGTTGCTGGAACATTCAGTCTCACGGCATTGCCCCACTGGCCTGAATTGCCATATGTTGCCTGTAAGCGATAAGGGTCGGTGTCATTTCCCGACTTTGCCCATCCTGCACGAAGTTTGAGCATATCCACCGATCTACCCATTTCTATGAATTCGTTTAGAATAACACTCAGGGAAGCTGATGGATAGCTATAACCTTGTGCCAGTGTACTTGACTTGTCATACCTGGCTGTTAAATCAACAAAAATTGATTCTCTCCATCCCAAATTGGCCAGGCCATATACGCTGTTGATGGCCTGCTCGCCCAGATAATTAGAATAGACCAGTGTCGTATTTGTAATGTTGCTCAGGTTAAACAGGTTTGGTACTACAAGACCGCTCCTGCTTTGAGCTGAGTTACTGATATTCGTGTTTTTGGTGTAGCGATTATTACCTCCTGCAGAAACTGTGATTGAGAAATCATCAAGGAAATTATCACTATAGGTAAGCAGGAAATCCATGTTGCGCTCCAGGGTATTGCTGTTAAGAATACCATAGGTTCCATTATTTGCTTCGCGGGAATAGCCCTGGCCTATTTTGGTTTCTTCCGTCTGGTCAATTCTGTCGAGGGTAATCCTGCCCATCAGGCTTAGCTTGGGAGTGATTTCCCAGTTGGCCATTACATTGCCGAATAGTTGATAGCGATTGAAGCTATTATTCACATCGTAGGCAAGCATCCATGGATTATCACTGTCCTGGGTCACCTTTTTGATCACATTTCCCTGACCGATGTCATAGTCTCGCAGCTTATTGATGTCTGCTTCCACGGGGGTGAAATAGGCCCATTGAAGGGGATTAGTACCACGATCACCCGCAGGTCTGTTCTTTGCGAAGCTGTTCACAAAATTAATATCTGTGCTGATGGTCACTTTTTCATGTGCTTTCGCCGAAGCTGATAAGGATAAATTATGTCTGTTAAGATCTGAATTAGGTATTAATCCATTATGGGTCATATTGGTGTATCCTAATCGGTAGCTGACATTTTCCGAAGCATTAGAAAGGGATACACTGTTTGTACTTGTGAAAGCATAGTCATTAAGAAAGTCCTGCACGTTGTTGGGATGGGACACAAGCTCTGTTGGGATTGGGTTTCCATTAGCGTCCAATGGTGAATCCCATTGAACAGCAAAATATCCTTTGTCCAATTCAGGACCTCCACCGCCAAGTCCACTGGCAACGGATGGTAAGACACCTCCACCCACATCTTCAGGTCGATAGGAAAAGTAGCCTGCTGCAAACCTCTTTTGGGTGTCCAGAAATCTGTAAGGAAGATCAAAGTTATTGCTTGATGTCACAGTTATTTTCATGCCTGTTCCCTGTGTAGCCTTTTTAGTGGTGATGAGAACCACACCGTTTCCTGCACGCGTACCATATAAAGCAGAAGCCGCAGGACCTTTCAGCACGGAAACGCTCTCGATGCTTTCGGGATCCAGGTCTGAAATGGCATTCCCATAGTCCACCGGATTTCTGTCTCCAAAACCACCTACATTGTTTATGCCATTCGTCATTGGTACACCATCCACCACAAATAAAGGCTGGTTATTGGTGCTAAGTGAATAAGCTCCACGTATGGTCACATTAGTTGTGGAACCAGGGCCTCCGGTTTGATTGATGGTTACACCAGCAACTTTTCCGGCCATACCTGTTAAAAAGCTTTCCTGAGCTACCCGGGTGAATTCTTCTCCTTCAACTTTACCTACGGAGAAACCAAGAGACTTTTCTTCCCTTTTGATACCAAGAGCTGTAACTACCACTTCTGAAAGTGCTGTCACATCTTCAGTCATTTCAATGTTAATGGTTGAACTGTTGCCTACTACCCTTTCCTGAGATTCAAATCCCACATAGGAGAAAACCAGGATTGTATTTTCATTAGGAACCTGAAGACTATAATTTCCATCAATATCACTTATGGTACCTTCGGTTGTACCTTTGATAGAAATGTTTACTCCAGGGATGCCAGAGCCATCGGATCCGGTGACCTTGCCCCGAATTGTTTGCTGGTCATCATTTGATGCTTTAGCCGGCATGGAGACCACAGTCACCATAAAACATATCATCATCAGATGATAAACATATTTTAATGTGTAGTTCACGTGTTTCATGTTTTTGAAAATTTTAATATCTGAGAAGGAGCATTAATTGACGACCTCGAATGTCATGATGAGTGCGTTGGTATTTACACCGATAATTTCTTCAGGGTCGGTTCCAGCTGCCATAAACATCGTCAGTTGCATTTTAGTATCTGAAATAGAATTGAGAATAACCTTACGTTGAAAATCGTGGAAACCAATAAATTCAGTGCCTGAAAAATCGATGGTCATGGCACCTGTGTAGGAAACGCCCCCATATACCGAAGGTACCGTCAGATCTTCACTTTCATTAAAGGTAAAGGTGGCATCGGCCTCCGGGGTGTAATCGGCGATACATAAGCCAAAAGAAGCTCCGTTTGCATTGGTAACATTTCCCCCGGTCACGAGCTGATACACATATCCGCTAAAGGTGCCCCCGTCTTCTTTCACATCATGAACATATGAACCATCAGGGAAAAAGGTATAAGTGTCATCGTAGATAGCCCCCATACCAAACTCAGTACCGAATATTCCATCAGGAAGAGGTCTTGGTGTGCCTCCCACAGTGGAAAGCTCAGCGTCAGCATTGGCAAAATAGTCGCCACCATTTGAATGAGCTGCAGACATTTTCCAGGTCTTACCATTGCCTGTTGCCGGATCACCGGTAAGCAGTTCAAATGGAGGAAGATCAATGGCCAGGTATACTTCATCGCTCACTGTACCAGTACTGCCTGTAACATTAAGTGAAATAGAGTAATAACCACCCACATCGTAAACATGAACAGGATTTGGTTCAGTACTGGTATTTCCATCCCCGAAATCCCATGAATACGTATTGGCATTAATAGCCAATGCATTAAATGCCACCTGCTTTCCATCCACACTGTAGTGGAGAATTACAGATGTAGGTAGATCAGCTGTCGGGTTCTCCTCCTCACTACATGATATTAATGTTATAAACAGCAAGGAGGTAACACCAAAATAAAATAGTAGATGTTTTTTCATAGTAGGCGTTTAGTTTGAAAAAAGTCAGAATAGAAGACACATTGATTCATTAAGGTATAAGTTAGTCAATTAGGGCTGATATTACAGTTTTTGTTACTGAAATTCTCAATTGTTAATCAGAATTTCTTGTATTACATATTCACATAACAATGAGCTTATTTATTGATCATTTAATGGTTTTTTTACAAATGGATATTTAGGAACGATCCATACTAAAGTTTAGAAATTTCAAGGGTAGACTTTGCGCTTTTTACGTAAATTATTCCTTTTATTGCGCAGCATCAGAACAACGATGTATCAATTGATCACCATAAGTTTTGTTGATTTGATCACCCGGCGTATCTTCCAATTTTACTTGCGATTATGATCAGTGGATGAGGATCTTTTTTACAATAATTATTATCGGGTCTTTTACAATGTCTTGTGGAGATGGTTCCGGATCAGGGGTAACACGCCATGCTTTAGCCCCATCAGGACTTGAGGGAAGTGTAC
Organism: Cyclobacteriaceae bacterium; assembly: GCA_965243485.1. Classification (GTDB taxonomy): domain Bacteria; phylum Bacteroidota; class Bacteroidia; order Cytophagales; family Cyclobacteriaceae; genus UBA7330. The sequence continues at coordinate 3,282,578 of CBDEVP010000001.1, forward strand.
TCGCTGTGAAGCACTGTGGCAGCTGTCATGCCTTTGTACCACCGGCCATGTTACCCAGAGACATCTGGAAGAATGATGTGCTGCCATCCATGGGTCATCGGTTAGGAATTTACAGAGGAGAACATCAACCGGACAGTCTGTTTGATGCAGGGGAAGTAGGGAGGATCATCCGAAGGGCCAATATTTACCCGGAGATCCCGCTCATCGCACTGGAAGACTGGGAAAAGATCGTAGCATACTTTTTGGATCAGGCCCCTGAAAATATTCCTCCGCCCGTTCGGAAAGAGCCCATAAAAATTGGATTAAAGCATTTTAAAGTAAACCCGTCTTCGTTTTCTCACAGACCACCATTGAGCAGTATGATCCGGATTCTGCCAAATGATCAGGGCATCGTCTTCGGTGATGGTAAAAAAGACATGAGTAACCTGACTTTTCTGGATCGGGATTTAAACCAGCAATTCAACACAAAACTAAAGACGACCCCGATCCATTACCGGGAGGATTCAGATACTGTTTATCTCGCTACGGTAGGGAAGAGCCTGTATCCTCACGATGCACCCGATGGAAATATTCTGAAACTGTTCAGGCAAAGCAAGAATGAACCTTATCGCAGTGCAAAAGTATTAGTGCAGGACCTTCAGCGGCCTGTACATGTTTCATATGGTGACCTGACCGGAGATGGTCTGGAGGATATCGTCGTTTGTGAGTATGGCAACCTGACCGGGAAGCTAAGCTGGTTTCGAAACATGGGTGGAAATGCGTATGAAAAAGATACGCTTAAGCTGGCTCCGGGAGCGATAAAGACTGAATTGACCGACCTGGATAATGACGGGAAAACAGATGTCCTGGCTTTGATGGCTCAGGGCGATGAGGGATTTTTCTTGTTCCGGAATCTTGGAAACGGAAAATTTGAAGAGATCCGGCTGCTAAGCTTTTTACCCCTGAATGGTTCGCAGTATTTTGAGCTGCATGATTTTAACGAAGATGGCTATCAGGACATCCTGTATGTCTGCGGCGACAATGCTGATCAAACCCCCATATTAAAAGACTATCATGGGATCTACATATATGAAAATGATGGGAACAATAATTTTAAAGAGTCTTTCTTCTACCAATTGAATGGCGCCTACAAGGCGATGGCCAATGATTATGATCTGGATGGCGACCTTGATGTTGCAGCCATTTCCTTTTTTCCGGATTATGTAAGCTGTCCTGAGGAGAGCTTTGTCTTCCTGGAAAATACGGGCAATGAGAAGTATGAAAGTTATTCTTTTGAAGATGCTTCCAGGGGCCGGTGGATCGTGATGGATGCAGCTGACATGGATGGAGACGGAGATGTTGATATTGCCCTTGGTTCTTTTGTTGCTTTTATTGCTGCTGGCGATACAACCGGATTAGGTCAAAGATGGATAAGATCGGGGCCTTCTGTTGTTGTCTTGGAGAATACCGTAAGGTAGATAGTTTAGGGAAGGCCAAGTTACCATGGTTCGCGTCCTCACGAACCATTCAAAAATTCAAACATTTCTTTTGAGCAGTGGCTCATACCCCACCAAAACCTCTATTTCACATTAATCAAATCTACCGTAATAGTTCTGTGATTAGTAGATCCTGAGTATGGGTTAACAAGATCCCTCGTTAGCACGTATTGTTCCGGTGCGTGGGGACACTGTGTCTTCATCAGCCAATAAAAAAACAAAAAAACCACCCCGCCTTTCGACGGAGTGGTTTCCAAAACAATTTATAATAAAAGCTACACTATGATCAAATTAGTATGGTAGCCCTGTACCCTGAAGCACCCATGGTTTAGAGTAAGGGCTGTCCTTTCCAAGGGGTCCTGAATAACTTGTAGTTTCAAGGGACGACTCCACAGCAGAGGCAACGTTGACTGTATTATTATTCAATTCATCTCCACCATAACCAAACCGAATTGCAGGAACGGGTGCCACTGCACCGGCACCCACAGTTAGATTTGGCAGGCCTGTACGCTTGTAGTCATTCCATGCTTCAGTAGCTGAAGTAAATGACGCCACCCACTTTTGAGTGATGATTTGCTCAATGGTTCCGGCATAGGGAACAGAGGCAATAAATGTATTGTATTGATCCGCAACACCCCAGTTTTCCAGTGAAGCTTGAACACCGGCATTGTAGTGTGCTTCTGCGCTACCAACGGACCAACCATTCAAAGCCATCTCAGCCAGTGTGAAATGCATTTCCGCTGCTGATACCAGCCGTGCCTGAAGCAGGTCACCCGGTTGTGCTTGCCCATCCATAAAGGTCTCTGTCAACATGGAGACATGTACATTGTGGCGGCCCTGCCCTGGAGATGGATTGCCATTGAAACTCTGAATATCCTGCATAAATATTCCGGCAGGGATACCGATGTATTCACTGTCATCCCGGGTTACACTGTCAGGATTGTATTCACGGGTGTAAGTAGCGGTACTTCCTCTGTAATCAATCCAGTTTGGCAGAATATCAGTAAGAGGCCCACCATTTACACTCATCTGCGATGAAGTCGATACAGGTAGTGTCAAATTTGGCACCCATCTGACTCTGACAGGTTCAAACCATACATCCAGTCGGGGATCATTGGTTGATACCAGGTGATCGATCAGTGTTGCACAGGCCTGATATCTTGTTGAACTTTGCTCATTATCGTACTGAATAGGCCATTGATCATTGGATCCGCCAGTATAGTCTAAAGTTGCATCCTCCGAGGAAGACATGATGTAATCACCGCTCGAGACAATACCTTCCACAATTCCCTGGTAAGCAGTACTCTTTTCAGAGATCCTTACAGCGTATCTGATGATCAGTGAATTCGCAAACTTTTCCCAGGCAGCCATATCACCTCCATAAAATAGATCCACATTTTCATCTACACCTGAATCATCACCCGTGGCAAACAAGGTAGCAGCTTCCTGAAGATCAGCAATGACACCATTGTAAATGGTCTCCTGCGAAGAGTAAGTTGGAAAAAATACGCCTTCATCAGCCTGTAAAGCGTCTTCAAATGGAGCATCTCCCCAATAGTCCGCAATCTGACCATAGATAAATGCCTTCATGGTCAGTCCGACACCTTCGTGAAATGGAAATCCATTATCCCGCGCCTTTTGTATGAGCAATTCATTGGTTCTGAGTATGTCATAATAACCTTCCCAGTCAATTGAATTCCATCCATAATAGTTATGGCCACCAGCCCAACCGGACTTCTGTGTGTGTTGCATAGCTCCGGCCATATCATTAACTCCAAGATCTAAATATCTTGATGCTGTTGGACCTAGTACCGAAGGCATCAAGAGATTCACATTACCCTCCGAAGGAGGTACCCCATTCGGGTTCTGATTCAGTTCTGTCAACCTGTCTTCACAACCTGATACAATCAGGACGAGAGCCACAACAGCGATTCCTATTTTAAATATTGATTTTTTCATTTTTTAATCCTTTCTACCAATTAAAAGTTGAAGTTCATTTTGAAGCCAACTGAGTAACTCCATGGCATTACATTCTGTCTTTCAAACCCTTGCTTAAACTGACTTCTGCCGTCACCCTGATTGCCACCGCCTGACTGGAAAGCTCTCTCAGGATCGATTCCAATGTCCGCAGCGTTCCACAACATGAGGTTCCTGGTGTATACGGCAAAGTTTGCACCCTTAAATAAAGAAGGGATTGCATAGCCTACTGAAAATTCTCTTAACTTGATAAACGATGCATCAAAAGTTACGTTCTTAGCAAATCTCCAGGGATAGGTATTAGTAATTGGTGCGAAGACTGTACCAGGACCACCAAGATTTTCCTGATATACATCATCTGAAAAGTCATCCGGTGTATCAGCTCCGGCAGTCTGAATAACACCAGGAATAAATGCTCCGTCATTTCCATCACCAAGGTCAAAACCACCCGTTTCGGCAGTATGACCACCCACACGTGGGAATCGGCCTAGCTGGGGGATCACATTTTCGCTCGCAGTGGCTTTCAGGTAATCTTCAAGCTCCTCCTCCGAGAACAAACCACCTGGTACCAGTCCTTCAAGCTGTCTTGAAGACCTCCAGTCAGATTCACCATATCTATAAGTAAATGAGACAAACTCTCCACCTTGTCTCCAGTCAAAACTGGCGGCAACCGTGAATTTTCCAAATCTTACCTGAGTTTGCATACCAAGGATGAAATCAGGATTGAAGTTTCCTGTCTTTTCCCAGTCCTCAGTGTCTCTCAGATCCTGATAGTATCCATTACTGCCAAGGACTGGCCACTTATAGTAAGGTGAATTAGGATCCTCAACCTGCACATAACCATAACTATAAAGATCACCAATCTGATCACCGATAAAGGAGTAAGCTCCCGCCTGATCACTCCAGATACGAATGAAGTCAAGGCCATCTGTCAGTTCTTCAACAGTGGTTCTGTTCCTGGTTAGATTAAAGTCGATGTCCCAGGTAATACCATTCGGATTTTGTACGGGTGTACCACCAAAAGTGAATTCCCAACCCTGGCTATTGATCAGTCCCGCATTGATCAGCTGACTGCTAAAACCTGATGATCTTGGTCGTGGAACACGGAAAATCTGATCTCTGTTGTCCATCGTATAGTATGTACCAGTGAATCGTACACGATTAGCAAATAGATTAAAATCAAGGCCTACCTCAATTGACGTATTTGTTTCTGGTTTCAGTGCTGGGTTTAGCAGGGTGCTGGGTACACTCTGGGTAATTAATGTATTCCATGATCCGGATCCAAGCACCTGCTCAAGGTTATAAGGGTCGGTATCATTACCAACCTGTGCCCATCCACCACGAAGTTTCAGTAAACTAATATTCTGTGGGAGGTCAAAGGTATAATTGGCCAGCCAGCTCAATGAAGCCGAAGGGTAGAAGTATGATCTGTTTTCAATCGGAAGGGTACTTGACCAGTCATTCCTTCCTGTAAGATCAAGATATACCTGTCCGGCGTAGCCAATAGAAGCCAATCCATACAAGCTGTAGATCTCTCTTTCAAATTCACTACTGTTCACACTGATATTGTCCAGTGGAATATTTCCAACATTGTATACACCGGGTACGACCAGGCCGTTTCTTCTATCTCCACCTGATCCAATACTGGAGTTAGTCCCCTGACGATTCATGATGTTACCACCGGCAGAAACACTGATGTCCCAGTCATCACCAAACAATTTGTTGTATGATAAAAGGAAATCACTGTTTCGCTCCTGGAAAAATATATCCTCAAGAGAATAATTTCCCTTTGGCATTCTAATGGAACTGAATGGGATAATGGTTTCTCTGCTTTCATTGTAGCTGTCCATAGAATGCCTAACCGTCAAAGAAAGGTTTTCCGTGAAATTATAGGCAAGAGAAACTACCCCGTATAATCTATCTCTCTGGAATCCATTATTCATACCATAGGCAATGAAGTAAGGATTATCACCTCTGGGGAAATCTCTCTGCTGAACTCCTTCAAGTCCGGGTTCCCAATAATCCTCTAATAGTTTAATGTCAATATAGGAAGACTCATATACTGCCTGTAGCGCATTGTTATTTCTATCCCCTGTGCTTGGGATATCATTTGAGTGTGTTCTTGCAAACGTGATGTTCGTGTTTACTGTAAGGTTGTCAAGGATTTCATAAGTAAAGTTGGTCTTCAAACTATTACTGAAACGGTCATTGTTCGGGATCATACCCTGCATGGACATATTGGAGTAAGAAACCCTGAAGTTTCCGCTTTCATTGCCACCTGTTACGGCCACGTTGTTAGTAGAGGTAATACCAGTTTGCAGGAAATTCTTCATGTTGTCAGGATATGACCTTAGCTCTCTGGGTTCATAATCCGGCCACTGTGGGGCGATGTTTCCAACGTTCAACTCAGGACCTCCCCAATAGGCAGAACCTTCATCAAGTACTGCTTCTCTTCCTCCATTAGCAAATCGGTAATGGAAGTCAAGGTATCTGTAAGGTTGCTCAAATAGCGTACTTGATGATACAGAGACGCCAATCTTCTTGGCTTTTGAACCAGACTTTGTGGTTATGATCACCACACCATTTCCCGCTCTTGTACCATACAACGCAGCTGCGCTGGGACCTTTCAATACCGTAACATCCGCTATATCATCCGGACTGATATCAGATATAGCATTACCATAGTCCACCTGGTTGTCATTTCCTTTTACCGACACGTTATTCAAACCGTTACCCATGAAAACTCCGTCAACGATGAAAAGGGGCTGGTTATCTGTAGTAAGTGATGTTTGTCCTCTAATGACCATACTTACGGTTGATCCCGGGCCACTGGTCTGATTAATCTGGACACCTGCCACTCTTCCTGCCAGTGAGTTCAGGACGTTGTCCTGGGAAACCTGGGTGAGTGACTCTCCATCTACCTGACCAACGTCATATCCAAGAGACCTTTGTTCTCTTTCGATACCAAGGGCCGTTACGACCACTTCATTCAAAGAAGTTACATCTGTTTCAAGGGTAACATCAATCACAGACCTGTTGCCAACCGCAATTTGCTGAGTATTGAAACCAACGGAACTAATGGTTAACACTGCATCAGTTCCTGATACTACGATAGCGTAATTTCCCTCTACATCAGTTACTGTACCATTCGTAGTTCCCTGCTCTACTACATTGACTCCGGGTAAACCGGAATTGTCTTCAGATGAAGTCACCTTACCGGTAACTCGGGTCCCCTGAAGTACTGCGGTTGAAACAGACTGAGAATGATCAGCGCGTTTTCTTACAACAATGTTGTTGTTTACAGCTCTGAATTCGAGATTCGTCTTTTGTGAGATGTTTTTCAGGATCTCCTGAAGGTTTTCTCCCTGCTCGACTCGAACTTCTCTTTCCAGCTCAGATTTGATCTCATCTTCATAAATGAAATTATAAGCTGTCTTTTCCGAGATCTCATCCATCAGCTGAATGACTTTCCCGGTACGGATGCTCAGACTTAATTTGGTGTCCTCAAGACCAGGCTGGCCTGTGGAAACCGCATAAGTTGAATTGAAAGCAATGATTGCCACCATGACAATCAATTGTCTCAAAAACTTGGTAAGTTTTGATTTCATAGTTTAGTGTTTAAATGATTAAGCGTTCTGATTTTTGATTTGAGAAATAGTGTTTGGTTTGTTTTTTGTCATAGGATTTATTTTTTGATAATGATTGTATTATTACTGATCTCGTACTTTGTACCTGTGGCATAAGTCACCGATTCAAGCACTGACTTTACGTTTTCATTCTGATGGATACCGGTCAAAGACTTTTTATAAATACTACCGTCCTGAATGGTCACGTCTACCCCATACCATCTTTCAAGCATTTTTTCTACCTCCCGCATGGGTGTGGAGTTAAACCTCAGAATCCCTTTTCGCCAACTTAATTCATCTTCCGCCCTTACTTCGATTACTTTGAATTGACGGGTGACTGGCGAGTAGGAGAGCTTTTGATCTTTTGTGAGTACAATGGAACCTTCCTTGCTGTCATTCAGCAGTACTTTCACGGATCCAGATTCAACCACGACAGAAAAAATATCTTCATCTTCATAGGCTTTGACATCGAATGAGGTGCCCAGGACCTCCACAGTATGGCCTTTTACATGAATAAGAAAAGGCCGGCTTTCGTCCCGGTTCACATCAAAATAGGCCTCCCCGCTGATTTCCACCTCTCGTTTTGTTTTTGAAAACTGCCGGGGATATGAGATGCTGCTCACAGCATTGAGGTGCACAAAACTTCCGTCAGCAAGCCGGGTCCTGAACATCCGCTTGGTTGGCGTGTTTTTTATCTCTATGGGTACCTCATTGGGAGAATTGGCCTTTTGTTTGGAAATCGGTTCACCATATTCCGGAACAATAAGCAGAATATAAAAGCTGATACTGGCAAGGATCAGCAGTGTTGCAGCAATTGAATAATACTTCTTGTAATTCGTACCAGATTTTTTAGATTTTGATGGATCCTCCGATTTTACATTCTCTTTGAAATGTGCATTTACCTCATCCATAAAGAGGGATTGCAGGTATTCATCGTATTTTGCACGCACCTGATCATCTTCAATTTGCTCAAGCAGCGTCTCAAACTCCTCCCGGGTGATTTCGTTGTTTATTAGTTTTTTAAGTAATTTTTCAGGATCCATCTGAATTTTTTCATCTTACGGATATTCTAAATACTTCATGGACTTATGTTCGGACTATGGTATTCGGAAAAATTTCTGTTAATTAAGTTGCATTGTGGGTCCACTTAAAGATTGTGAGCGTACTTAAGACAAGGATTATAAAAAGTCACAGGACTGTATGGTCTGAAAGGATGTGATCAGGGTATATTAAGCTGATGAAGAACAAAAACCTGATACTTAATCTCGTCATAGTCGGTATGACCCTCGGGACCAGCTGGGCCATCAGGGGTCAGTTTGGCCACGAGCAGGGTGCTGCCTGGGCGGGAGCCATAGGGGCCATCTGCATCATATTTATATCAGGAAGACAGGACTGGTACAATAAACTATTTAAAGCTAGCATGGCCGCTGCGATTGGTTGGGGATTGGGAGGTATGATGAGCTACGGCGTGGTTGTTGGGTATGGACGAGGCGTTGATTTTATCAATGTTTACTATGGGCTGCTTATGCTCTTCATCATTGGTGGATTGTATGGCTTTATCGGGGGAGGGCTGTTTGGCCTTGTGCTCCAGGAATCAAAAACCAATCGTGTAAGGTGGGGAGTGCTGATGTCCGGTTTGGTAACCGGTGGTATCATTGCCTATTTCTTTTTGATCCTGCAGTGGGAATGGAAAATGACCCCACCACGCTCAGAACTATGGGCAGCCTGTCTTGGAGCAGCTTTATTTCTGGCATGGTTTACCCAGTATTTCCAATATAAGTCTGCACTGAGGGTCGCCCTTTTCAGTGGATTAGGCGGTGGTTTTGGTTTTGCCTTTGGTAATTTTCTTCAGGTGATGGGAAATGTGTCTGAGATACCCTTCAATTTTTGGAATGTCATGGAATATTCATTGGGTTTCTTCGGCGGGCTGGGAATGGCTTATGGAACATATACCTCTAAATGGGAAGATTCAGCGAGCCTGCAAAAAAAGGAATCTAATATCATCCCGATCCTGTTTCTGGTGTTTTTTATACCCCTGGTCATCTGGGATCAGACGTTCAGCATCGAAAAGATTGCCGGGAACTATGAAAAGCTTATCGGAGGTGAAGCGCTGGAGATGGCATGGGTCATCAAGGTTGTGGCTTTAATTCTCATACTCGCCCATACAGCTTTTATCATGATTAGATATTATCATATAAAGACCGATGAGATGATCCAGTATAGTGCAAAGGAAGTAAAGCTCTTTTTCGGAGGTCATTTCGCTTTATATATGCTTTTTAGCCTGATCATTACGGGTGCCATAGTGAGCTTCCACAGGATTGAGCAATACCTATATATTGTTAATTATATATTAATTCTACTGGTCTTGCCAGGCTTGAAACCAGTATTTAGGCAAAAGGCGACTGACATCAACTGGGCAAGAAAATTTGTTATTGTATTTATCATACTTGTTCTACTCGCCATTGTTTTGATCAATGCACATGGCGAAATGCCCGGCATGCAAAAAAGATTTGAATTCTGATACTGAAGCATATAATTAACGAAGATTAAGAACTGTCGATGATGCAAAATGTAGCTATAGTGGGTTTTGGCTTTATGGGGATGACCCATGCTGCAGCCATTGCCAAAATGAAGGGCGTGAAGATTGCTGCTATTGTAGATAAAGACGTTGAAGGCATTAGCGAAAAGATTCATTCAAAAAGCGGAAATTTTTCCATTGAGGATATCGATCCTCAAATACTGGAAAAAGCCAATAAATACGATGATCTCGACGAATGCCTTCGAAACGAGAAACTGGATGCAGTTCACGTATGCGTTCACACCAACCTTCACTATCAGATCGCTAAAAAGCTGCTCGCAGCTGGCTTGCATGTGCTGCTTGAAAAGCCGATGACCCTTGATGAAAAAGAAGGGCTTGAATTGATCAGGCTGGCAAAGGAAAATAATTGTGTATTCATGGTAGGGCATGTGGTTCGTTTCATGCCGCCCTATCAGCAACTCAGACAATGGGTAGAGGAGAAAACCTACGGTAAGCTCAAATTTTTGTCAGTATCAAGATTTTCAGGGGTGCCGCTTTGGGGCCAGTGGAAAGAAAAGCAAACAGCTTTTGGAACTTCAGGAGGAGCCTTGTTTGACCTGCTGATCCATGACATCGATTTTGTCAATGATCTGCTCGGGTCTCCTGATGACATTCAATCCCATGTACTACCTGGCTACCTAAGCGAAAATGACTATGTTTCCGCCCTTTGGAAATATGAAAAGTCTGGCATTAAGGTGAAGGTAGAAGGAGGAAACATTTTTCACTCAACCTATCCCTTTCAGGCATCCTTTTCTGCTCAATTTGAGAATGCCAGTGTTTTTTATTCGACATCTAACCCAGGATCTATCCAGGTGGCGACTCATGAAAAGTTAGACCAAATTGATCTTAAAGAAGGACCGGATGGTTTTTTCAATGAAATCGAATATTTCTATCAGACCATAAAAAAGCAACAATCACCTGACCGATGCATGCCTGAGTCTTCGCTTGAAACCATCAGGCTTTGTTACAGGCACCTAAATAAATAGACAATGAACTCAAAGACTTTAGAACTTTTAGCCAAACATGGTGGGCCAAAAACGATCACCAAAAGCTTCAAATGGCCCATACACGATCAGGCCGATTCTGATGCGGTGACTGAAGTGGTACAGTCCGGCGCCTGGGGAAATCCTGATTGTGGAGGACTGGTCGCAGAATTTGAAAGGAAATATGCTGAATATATTGGCACCAAATATGCGATAACCTGCGTGAATGGATCTGTAGCGCTAAGGTTGGCTCTCATTGCCTGTGGGGTAAAACCCGGTGACGAGGTGATTGTTCCTCCCTACACTTTTATTGCCAGTGCATCCGTGATTCTGGAAGCTAATTGTGTTCCGGTATTTGTGGACATAGAACCAAATACCTATAACCTGGACCCAACAAAAATTGAAGCAGCCATTACATCAAAGACCAAAGCGATCATTCCCGTTCATTTTGCCGGGCAGGCCTGTGACATGGATGCTATCATGGACATAGCCAGGAAACATAACTTACGTGTACTAGAGGATGCCGCACACGCCCATGGTGGTGAATACAAAGGCAAAAAGCTGGGTAGTATCGGTGATGCCGGTTCCTTCAGCTTTCAATCTTCCAAAAACCTTACAAGCGGAGAAGGAGGCATAGTCACGACAAACGACGAGAAGTTGTATGACATGATGAATTCTCTGCGAAACGTAGGAAGGGTGAAAGGCGGAGTATGGTATGAGCATCATAACCTTGGATGTAACTATCGTATCACTCAGCTGCAGGCGGCTTTGCTGCTGAAGCAACTTGACAGGCTGGAAGATCAAACCCGAAAGCGTGAGACCAATGGACTTTACCTCAATTCATTACTTCAAAAGATTGATGGCATCGAGCCTCTGGCAAGAGGGTTGGGAGAGACGCTTCACACCTACCATATCTATATCTTTAAGTACGATGCTTCAAAATTCAATGGCTTACCCAAGAAGGAATTTGCGGAGCTGCTTGCTGCAGAAGGTGTTCCCTCTTTTATGGGGTATCCTGAGCCACTGTATAAACAACCTCTATTTCAAAAGAAGAATTTTTTGTGCTATGCTATTCCTGAAGATGTCGACTACTCAAATGTCTCCTGTCCTGTAGCTGAAAAGGCCTGCTATGAAGAGGCAGTATGGATCCTTCAGCATGTCATGCTTGGGACCAAAGAGGACATGGATCTGATAGCTGCAGCCATTCGTAAGATTCGAGAGGCTGTACTGGCTTAGGTCCCATGAAACAGCTCCTTCAATTGAATGGTATCATCCCTGTACTCAATACGCCATTTACTGAAAAAGATACAATAGACCATCAGGCACTGGAAAAGCATGTCCGGGAAGCAATAAACGCTGGGGTCGTTGGATTTCTGGTTCCGGCCATGGCTTCGGAGGTAAACAAGCTGAGTCATAAAGAAAAGCTGGTCATGGTGGAGACCGTGATGAAAACAGTTGATGGAAAGATGCCTGTTTTCGTCGGTACTGCAGCGCCTACCCAGGAGGAGTCAAAGAAAATAATGAAAGATTACCAGCAGCTTGGTTATCGTCACTTCCTGGTCCAGCTCCCCTATCATAATGACAAACAATTCAGGAGCGATTTTCTTCAACTGGTGGAGTCTGAGCCAGAAATCATCATGTTGCAGGATTGGGATCCCAACGGATATGGTCTTCCAGATGATTTGATCATGGCGTTATATGAAGAGGTACCAGCCTTTAGATGTTTGAAAGTGGAGACAGTTCCTGCTGGTATTAAGTATAGCCGTATGCTGGAACTCTCCGGGGGTCAGATGCACATCAGCGGAGGGTGGGCGGTATCCCAAATGCCCGAAGCACTAAAGCGCGGAGTACATGCATTCATGACTACCGGGATGCACTGGATTTACACTGAGATTTACCGAAGGTTTCAAATGAATGATTTACAGGGATCTGTATCGTTATTCAATGAGCTTTTGCCTGTATTGGCTTTTTCTAATCAACACCTCGATATATCCATTCATTTTTTTAAGAGACTATTGTGGAGGCAGGGCTTGTATCCAACACCGAATGTCCGTGACCCCATCCTGCCATTTGATGAAATCCACAGGGAGCACGCCGACCAATTGATTGAGTATATAATCAGAAAAGAGTCAGAACTCAAGCATTCAAAAGCCTGAGTGATAGCCTGCTTTATCAATCAGGTGGTATATATATCTGAAAAGTTAAAAACTACATCATGTTTAATAATACCACAGTCCGTATGATTGCCTGTTTGGTAATCCTTGCGCTCACGATCACCAGAGGTACTTCACAAAATGAAAAATTCTGGGAACCGGTAAGAGATGAGGTTTATCTTCAGGAGGTGGCAAAAAAGATCACAACCAGTGAACCAGTCACTTCCGTTGCTACCTGGAATGACCAGTTGTTTGCCGTCATAAATCAGGAGATATACCGCCTTGAAGGTGATCAGTTGATTTTACAGAAAACTGCTACTGGCCAGACATCCCGTTTGATAACCATGGATCAGAAGATGTGGGCCTTAGCCTCAGAAGGACTATTCAGGTATGAGGGCAAGAGCTGGACGAAAGTCTCTGAGCTTTCTGTTGTGGACCTGTGTATACATCAGGGTGTTGTGCATGCGGCTACAATCGAGGATATCTATCGGCTGGAGGGAGACCGTTTAGTATCCATCAAACCCGAGGGCGGCTATCTCAACAGCGACATTACAACTTTGATGGAAGACGGGACTCAGGTACATACCGACCCTGTAAGATTAGGTCCCATCTATAAAATTGATTCTTATGCAGGCACGCTGCATGTCCTCCGATCAGGTGAGCTCGTGCAGTTTGACGGCCGAATGGTCAATACCGATTTTATTGATTGGGGAACGTTACCATTTGGGGAAACGAATGACATACTCAGCTTTGGAAGTCGACTGTATATCAGTACCGATCGTGGCCTGGGTGAGCTCCGGGGTGCCACCCTGGATGTTATCATGGGAGTAGATGGACTCCCGGTGGAGAATACCACGTCCCTCACCACAGGATTTGACAATGATCTCTGGGTTGGGACAGCAAGAGGTGCAGTAAGAAAAGTAGGAGAGGAGTGGCACTATTTTGGAGCGGATCACTGGCTTCCGGACAATCAGGTCAATGATATAGCTGTTGCCGGAAAGAAAGTGTTTATTGCTACAGCCGGAGGGTTAGGGATCATTAGTTATGAACCTTACACCTTACAGAAAAAAGCTGCTTTTTATGAGCAACATTTGGACCACTGGGGTCATAAACGACTCGGGTTTATCCAGACTGTTTATAAGCATGAAAGTGAATGGATCAGGGCGGTGAGCGACAATGACGGGGCACATACGGCAACGTATCTGGCGGCAATGACCTTCAAATACAAAGTGACTGGGGACGAAACAGCCAGAATGGAAGCCGTCGATGCATTAAAAGCCCTGGTTTTTTTGGAGCGTATCACACCCATAGATGGATTTTTTGCCCGATCTATCTATTCAATAAAAGGCGATAAAGGTGGTTTGAGCAGGCATGGTTCCGGTGGCTTGCCGGCCAAATGGTACGAGACCGAGGATGGAAACTGGTATTGGAAAGGGGACACTTCCAGTGATGAAGTGATTGCACACTTTTATGCTGTTTCGCTCTTTCACGATTTGATCGCAACTGGTCATGAAAAGGAGCTGGCCAGGGAGCATCTTGTGAAGATCGCCAGGTATATCATGGAAAATGGATGGGTACTCATCGACATGGATGGTGAGCCGACCCGCTGGGGAAGATGGAATCCCGAATACCTGCTCAGACCCTATGGCTACAATGACAGGGGGGTGAACGGTCTGGAAGCACTGGCATTTACACAGGCAGCCTACAAACTTTCAGGTGATGAAGAGTTTAAAAAAGGATTTGACCAGCTGGTGGATTGGGGCTACCTGGCCAATACCCTTCGACAGAAGAATACTTTCCCGCCTTCCACACTGGCCCCATGGGACGACAACCTTGCATTTGAAGCATACAATACCATTTTACGGTATACTGACGACCCCATCACCCGCTCTTTCCTGCTGAGGAGTCTTGAAAGAACCTATGAAGTGAAAAGGATGGAACATATCCCCTGGTTTAATTTTTCTTATGGTGCTTTCACTGACAATGATTTTGACAATGAACAATGTGTGAAGCATCTGCGAGCCTGGACACTTGACTGTACAACACATAACTATTACAATAGTCATCGAGATGATCTTTTTGTCGAAGAAGGATATAGATCCTACGAAGGGGGCGTGAAGGCGATTTCACCGCGAGAATCAGCAGTGAAACGGGGCGCAAGACCTGCGACGGACCTTGATGGCGGTGCCGGGGGAAATATGGTGATGGAGCCCACCGGTTTTCTGAGAGATTATTGGATGGGCAGATATTATGGGTTTATTCTGCCTCCAGAAGAAACTGATCCTGATTTGCTGACTGTAAAGGAAGAAAAAAAGCAATTGGGGGCGGCCCCATATAAGGGACCGAAAAGGCCTGACTTCTGATCTCCGCGTAAAACTGTTTGAGGTGTTCTTGTTGGTTATGGTCATAATCCTTCCACTTAGCGTTATTTTGTACCAGTTATCGAAAATAGCTTTGAGTTTAGGATTTAAAGGTTCAAATTCGAACTTTAATATTGTAATTCGTCGAAATGAACGCTAAGAAAATACTTGCCATTGTCAGTGATCCTGTGATTGTTTCAGAGATCAGAAAATCACTTGCTGATGGCCCTTTTCAATTAATTGTTGAAGAAACCGGTTTTGAAGGAGCTGAGGCTGCTAAAAGAGAAAAACCTGACGTTATTCTCTGTGATTTTGACCTGCCGGATATGGCTGCCAGGGACATCCTGGAGGAGACAGGGAATCACGGACTGCTTACGCTTTGCCCCTTTATCTTCATGATTGGTGATGACTGGGATAGAAAGTCGTCAACCCTTTTGGATGCTGATATGGATGCTATCATCAGGCACTCGGTCGTTACGGATGGCTTGATCTCTGTCATCAATCAGGCCATAGAAAGTAAACTTAACCATTTGGATGCCCTGAACCAGGCTCAGCATGAGTTTAATGAGTATTTTATGAAAGAGGAGGAAGCATCGGAGGATTCCCCTGAAATCATGAGAAAACGCTTGCTGATCATTCAAAAGTTATTCCCTTTGATACGGCTTGGAAAGATGTCGCTGGATGCAGGTATCGAGATTCTGGATGAAGCGGTGGCCCAGCTGGATGATAAAATCATGGATGCCAACAAGTTCATCAATGTTGGTCGTTGTGTGGAAAAGAATCATCAGGTGATTGGTATACCAATCCGCAACATCTGGCTCATTGACGATGATGCCACCCAGAACCTGTTGAACCGGATCATTCTGAAGCAAAGTAATCCCACCTGGCATGTGAGCGAATTCAATGATGCGAACCGGGCATTTCACGCATTGTCGTCCAGGAAACCCGACCTGGTTTTTCTGGATATCAATATGCCGGGCATGAGTGGTTTTGAGTTTTTGAAAAAACTGACGGTCAATAAGATCAAGCTGAATGTAATCATGCTGAGCTCATCCATTTCCGCCAGTGAGATCAAGAAGTCTTTCGACTATGAACACGTTGTAAATTACCTGACCAAACCCATGGAAAGAGCTAAGGTAGACAGCTTACTGAAGTCAGTTATCTAAGCCTATTTAGTCTTTTCTACCAGGTATTTTTTCCTGTATTCGGTGGGGGTGCATCCTTTGATCTGCTTGAACTGATGTGCAATATTTTTGCTGTCATTGAGACCCAGGTCTACGGCGATCTCAAAGATGGAATCATCGGTTTCAAGCAGTTTTTGAGTAAACCGCTCAATCCTTAGATTAAAGATATATTCATAAACCGGCAGCCCGGTCACTTTCTGGAATCTGATTTCGAGTGACCTACGGGATAGGGGTACCTGTTCAAGTACATCACTTACCTTCATGTTTTTGTCGACATTGTTATGAATATACTTCAGTGCCATGCCGATGTACTTATCCTTGGCGGCATAGATGTCTGTGGAGTTCCTGGTGACCACCTGAGTAGGCTCCACCACCACATCATAGAATTCCTTGTTATTTGTTTTGATCATGGTGTGGATCAGCCGGGCAGCTTCATAGCCTCCTTTTTCAATATCCAATGCAATGCTGGACAGCGGCGGGTCCAGTAGATTGCAAAGCATTTCATCATTGTCCACGCCCAGTACAGCTACTTCTTCCGGGATGCGAATATTGGAGATCCGGCAGGCCTCGGTAATGTGCATGGCCTGGTTATCGTCGCAGGTCATCAATGCAATGGGTTTCGGCAATGATTTGAGCCACTTGCTTAGCGCTGAGGGTTTGTAATACCAAAGTTCCTGATATTTGAATTTCCTTTGATGCTCAAACTGGTGCACGGTATATCCTTCTTCATTCACCCGGTTTTCAAATCCCTGCAGACGTTCGCGGGACCAGACGATGTTTTTGAATCCATAAAAAGCAAAGTTCTTGAACCCTTTCCTGAGAAAATATTCAGCTCCCATGCGTCCGGTGGACAGATAATCGCCGGTGATATTCGGAATGTTTTTTTGACGTTCCTTAAAATCCTCAGCAACTACGGCGATCCCGGCTTTCATGAGTTTTTCCACGCTGGAATCAGAATAAAATTGACCAATGATCCCGTCAGCTTCCCATTCTTTGGCCCATTTCAGGATTCCTTCCACACCATTTTTTTCTCGGAAATAACCGGGCATTCGGCAAAAGACCCAGGGTCCGTATTTCTGCGAGTACCTGGTGATTCCCTTCAACAATCCTGTGCCATACTCCTCACCAAGATCGATTAAAAGAATAATCTTGATCATTTGGTGATTAAATTAACACTAACCAGTTGTTTTGAAAAGGTCTTTGAGGCTCTTTATGGTTTTATTTGAAATAATTGGCCTTGCCCAAAATGAAATACTCAAAATATAACCGAGGGTAATGAAGATGAAAGTCATCCCGAATTTCAGCGAGATCAGGTCGCTCAAGCCACCGATGAGAAGCTGTACCACAGCCCCTCCGGCGATCCCCGTCATCAGGATCCCGGCAAAAGACCCGTGATGCTGTGAGACAGAGTTGAGCCCGAGCGACACGATGGAGGGGTACATTACAGAGAGGAAAAATCCTGAGATGGGAAAAGCCCACAACGAGATGTTCGCTCCTCCGAACAAGCCCAACGCCACACATAAGATCGCCATGATGGTAAACCATCTGAGCACGTACTTGGTATCAAAAAGCCTCATAAAGACAAGTCCGAATACACCACCGATGGTCATCAGTCCCCAGAAATAGGAGACCGTATTGGCGCCGATGGTATCAGGGTCAAATCCATGATAATTGCTCAGGAATTTTGACATCCAGTAAGAAATCCCCTGTTCAGAACCCACATAAGTGAAGATCCCGAGGAAATACAGAATGACGTATTTGTTTTTGAACAGCTCCAGGTAACTTTCTTTGCTGCCCACTTTCTCATCTTCTTTTAGTTTTACTTTAGGAAATTTTATGAAAAAGATCAGCAGTATCATCAGCAAACTGATCACGGCAAATACCCAGTATACGGATACCCACGACATTTCCGGAGACACCAGTTGACTGATCAGGCTGATGAAGGGTTTGTCTAGATTTCCCTGGTTGATGTTTGTGACCAGGTACGAATACATCAATGGGCTGATGAAAGAGGCAAGTCCAAAGACCAGTTGGGCGAGTACAGAGTTGAAAGCAAAATTTTCTTCACCTCCGGAAATGCGAAGCAATGGATTGATCACCACCTGAAGTGCTGCCATGCCTGCTCCGATGGTAAAAAGTGAGCCTGCAAATACGCCAAAAACAGGGATTAGTGCAAATAGCAGTGACCCTGCAAATGCGATGAAGAAGGCCAGGATCATCATGGGTTTGCCTCCCCATTTTTCCACAAGCAAACCGGAAGGGATGGACATGACCCCGTATGCGATGAAAAAGGCAAAGGGAAGCAGTCCTGCCATGGTATCGGTCAGGGTATAGCTCGCTGAAATGTTTGGGTTTAGGGCTCCCAGAATGTTGGTGAGGAATGAAACCACAAAAAAAGTGAGCATTATCAGGAAGACGATCAAAAGGTTTTTCATCTTTAAAAAGGAGATTAAAAGATTCAGATGGCTGTTTCCAATTGCTGATTTACCAGAGCAGCAGCCCCCAGCATAGGGGCGTTTTCAATTTCGGAGAGACAGATCTTTAGTTTTTCAACGGACTTGGGATAGTAGGAAGTATTGAGCGTCTCATACATATTCTTTTTGAAATAGGGGAAAGCGGCTGAAATGGAGCCACCCAAAATAATAATTTCCGGATCATAGGCATACATCACGGCTTTCAGCGCCCAGCCCATATTGTGACCGAATTCATCCCAAAGCTTCAAGGCTTCCGGGTCATTCTTTTCCGCCTTGAGAAAACAATCATAGGCGGTGGTACGATGGATTTTTTCAAAGAAATTGGAGCTGCAGTAATGTTCCAGGTCCCTGTCCTTATACGGAAGATAGCCGATCTCACCGGCACCACAGTTCACTCCACTGAAAAGTGATCCGTTCAGGATGATACCCCCACCCAGGCCGGTACCGATGGTGATTCCGACAATATTATGGTAATCCTTTCCGGCTCCGAAATGCTTTTCTCCCAGTACAAAGCAGTTCGAATCGTTGTTGATAAACACAGGCACGTCGAAGCGCTTTTCAAGAATACTTTTGAGGTGTACTTCCTTCCATGAGGGTATGTTTACCACATCAAAAACGATCCCCTTTTCTATATCTACGACCGAAGGTACGCCAATGCCAATTCCACTGATTTCCGGATCATAGATTGATTCGATCAGCTCTGTCAATTGCTTCAGAGTACTTTCCAGATTGTCTTTTTCCTCCAGGTTGATCTTTCTGATCCTGATCACTTTCTGATCATCAATGAGGCCAGCGCGGATGTTAGTTCCACCTAAATCAACTCCGATTTTAAGCATTGGGTGACGGTAGGTTTGGTTGTTTCACCATAATAATACGCCGATTATTCAGAAGGTACTATGCATTTTGGAATTAATTTATCGGGAGGATATATGCTGACTGACCAGGTGAATAGCACAGATCAGCCTGATCAAAACTAGTCCGGCACTCAATATTTGCAGTATATTGTTTGTTAAGATAAAGATTTTTTGACCAACAATGACCAAAGCCACTAACCGACTGATCTCGCTGGATGCCATGCGGGGGTTTACCATCGCAGCGATGATACTCGTCAATTTCCCCGGTAATCCGGAGCACGTTTATGCTCCGTTGAAACATACGGTGTGGAATGGTCTGACACCCACAGATATTATCGCTCCGTTTTTCCTGTTTATCGTAGGGGTATCCATTGCCCTTGCTTACACCAAAAGACTGGAAAACAATGTGCCAAAAGGGGATATGTACAAAAAGATCGTGATAAGATCATTTAAGATCTTTGCGATAGGCATTTTCCTGAACCTGCTGTGGGATTTCAATTTCGCTGAATTACGCTGGACGGGGACATTACCACGGATTGCCATTGTTTTTCTGGCTTGTGCCCTGCTATTTCTCAATACCAAATGGAAGACGCAGGCATGGGTAAGTGGCATCATCCTGGTGACTTACTGGCTGGCTATGACATTGATCCCCACACCCGGTGTGGGGAAAGTGATGCTGGAGCCGGGTGTGAATCTTGCTGCCTGGATCGACAGCAAGTATCTTCCGGGTACCATGTGGCAGGGCACCTGGGATCCCGAAGGAATATTGAGTACTTTCCCTGCCATTGTATCAGGTATTTCTGGTATGTTGGCAGGAGTGATTATCCTGAATGACCGATCTAAGGAAGAGCAGGTGATCCATCTGATGGTGATCGGGTTCTTCATGTCCATCGCAGGATATCTGTGGGGATTAACTTTTCCTGTGAATGAAAACATCTGGACCAGCAGCTTTGTGTTGGTTACTTCGGGTTTTGCCTTTCTGGCACTGGGAGCTTTTATGTATATCGTAGACATGAAGGGGTATAGACAGGGTACCAAACCTGGTATCATTTACGGAGCCAATGCCATTACCGCCTATGTGATGGGGGATATCCTCGCCGGGTTATTTTACGGTCTTGAATTTGGCGGGAATTCCCTTAACATGCATTTTGTGAATCTTTTTACAGGGATTGGTTTAGGGGAAAAATTTACCGGCATGATCTACTCGCTGATCTTTGTATTTATTGTGTTTCTACCGACACTGATCCTGTACAGGCGAAGGATATTTATCAAGCTTTAGAAGGCTCTGAAAATTCATGCAATGAAGTTCACAACTGTACTCAGCTCTTTGGTCCTATCAGGTGTGCTCCTGCTATCAGGATGCCTTCATGAAACAAAGAGGTTTGATGATATACACAAGCTTGCACAAGATCATATTCAGGACCTGCAGCTAAGTATTTACATGACCGCTCATACAGTAGACCGGCTCCTGTCCACTGAGGACGCCAGGAGGGAGGCCGTTTCATTGCTCCATGCCAATGGGATATCAAAAGTCTATTTAGAGGTTTACCGAAGTGGCCTGGTCGTATCTCCAGCCTTACTCTCCGAAGTCAAAGATTTCTTTGTTGAAAACGGGTTTGAGGTGGTGGGAGGAATTGCCACGGTTCCCGGAGGGGATTTTGGTGTAAAGCAGGAAGGAAAATTAGGTTGGTTCAACTGGCAAAATGAAAAGACGCAGAGTGATCTCAAAAAGGTGATGCTGGATGTAGCCCCGATCTTCGATACATTTATCGTGGATGACTTCCTCTGTACCGGAGACACCAGCCTGGAATCCAAAAGGGCGAAGGGTGACAGAAGCTGGTCTGAATACCGAAGAGCATTACTAACCAAACTGGCATCCACGATATTTATAGATCCCGCACGATCAGTGAACCCGGACATTGAAATGATCATCAAATATCCACAATGGTATGACCGGTTCCATATGTTTGGCTATGACGTGGAAAGCGGTCCTGCACTATTTGATAAAGTATGGGTCGGAACGGAAACAAGGGGGCAATACACACAAAGGTTTGGGTTTGTCCAGCCGTATGAGGGGTTTGTAAATTACCGGTGGATCAGCTCCCTGTCCGGTGACAAGATTGGTGGTGCCTGGTTTGATCATGGGGACTGTGAGGCGATCGATTTCATCGAACAGGCTTATCAGTCTGTCCTGGCTGGAGCCAAAGAGATTGTGATCTTTAATTACGGAAGTTTCATTCAGGGCCATCCCGGTCATCATTTGCTGAGGATGGATCTGGAGAAGTTATTTAAGCTGGCAAAAACCATTCAAACCAATCCGGTGGTAGGTATCTCTGCGTACAAACCACCTCACAGCGATGCCGGCGGCGATCTGTACATCATGGATTTTATAGGTATGCTGGGGGTTCCGGTCATCCCTTTCTCAGCCTACCCGGAAGATGCTGAAACGATATTTTTGCCCACCCAGGCAGCGGCAGATCCTGAGATTATGAATAAGGTGTTACAATCATTTGAGCGTGGTGCCCGGATCATTGCTACTTCCGGGTTTTTGTCTGAGGTAAAAGACGATGGCAGATTGTCAGAAATTGCAGGTATCATCAAGCCGGCGATCAGTTCTGTAAGCACGAATCAAATACTTTTAGATGGTAGTGAGATTGAAATGGATCTGCCACTGGATCTTGAAGCCATGATTGCGATTGAATCAGCTGAGACCATCCTGAATAGCGCAGTTGGGGACACCCGGATACCCTTTTTGACAAAAAGCAAAAAGGGTGAATTCTATGTCCTCAATTCTCATACTTTTTCAGAGCAGGATTTTGAGATTGTGGGGGAGGTGTTGCTGTGTCCACGTCCGCTGGGTTTCCTGGAAGTTCCGCAAGCATGGGCAAACACACTTCGATCTGCATTTAATCATGAATTGCCTGTCCGGCTGGAGGCGCCCACCAGGGTAACGATGCAGCCACTGGGTAACGGAGAGCTGGTCATTCACAATTACAACAGAGAAAATGCTTCCATCAGCCTTTCAGGACTTCAATCGCATAAAATGACAGATGTATTTTCAGGTAAGGAATATCCGGTCAATGGTCAAAAATTGATTTTAGAGTTGAACGCACGGTCCCGGGTCTGGCTCCGGGCTACTCAATGATCATGGTTGCCAGATGCTGGCGGCCACATAGCGTTCAGGTTTCAGCTTATCTTCAAAGTAATACATGGTCACCACCTTACCATCTCTGCTCAGGCGCAAGCGTCCGCTTATGACTAGTAGAACTGGGGTATGTCGTCCGGGCAGGCTTGCTGATCCATATTTCTTCCGTTGTGAATAAATAATACATATATTTCCACCATGAGCAGGAAATATAAATTTGGCGATCATGACAAATTATACTTTATCAGTTTTGCTGTTATAGATTGGATCGATCTTTTTATTCGGAATGAATACCGAAACATTATGCTTGAAAGTTGGAAATATTGCCAGACAAATAAGGGTCTGGAGGTCTATGGTTGGGTAATAATGACAAATCATATCCACATGATAATTGGTTCGAACGATAGACCCTTGGACAAAATTGTAGGTGAAATGAAAAGTTTCACATCGCAAAAATTGAGAAAGACCATTGAAAATCATCCGGGAGAAAGCAGGAAAAATTGGATAATTAAAATGATGAGAATGGCCGGGGAAATGAATGGAAACAACCGTGATTGGCAACTGTGGCAACAGCACAATCATCCGATTGAATTATATAATGATGAAATCTTTCATCAAAAACTTCAATATATCCATGAAAATCCTGTAAATGCTGGATTCGTAGAAAATCAAGAAGATTTTCTGTATAGCAGTGCCAGAGATTTCTATGGAAAAAAGGGGTTGATAGAGTTGAGTTATATCGTTTAGCATAGCTAGCTATATCACAAGCGCAAGCGGATGCTTGCGCTTGGGCTTAAACTACTTACTCAGGCGCAAGCGTCCGCTTGTGACTGAGTAAGTCTGGCTGCGTGCTATCGAATAATCAGGGCTGCCAGATGCTTGCGGCAATATACCGTTCAGGTTTCAGCTTATCTTCAAAGTAATACATGGTCACCACCTTACCATCCGGTCGTTGTACGGACCTGACATAGCCGATGTCTCTGCCCGCGCCATCATCCCGAAGTACGATCTCCTCCGACCAGGATTCTCCATTGTC
Source organism: Cyclobacteriaceae bacterium (assembly GCA_965243485.1). GTDB lineage: Bacteria > Bacteroidota > Bacteroidia > Cytophagales > Cyclobacteriaceae > UBA7330. Next base: position 3,306,423 of record CBDEVP010000001.1, read on the forward strand.
CTCACTTAATTTGGCAGCTATGCGGAAAGGTGCTTCTCTTACCCCGTAGGTCAGACACAATCGCCCATCCTTAAGTTTGATCAGACTGGGAGGGTTGCCTTCCCCCAGATCATCAACCGGCGGATCCTCTAACCTCCAGGTCTTCCCTGCATCGAGACTTCTCCAGGCATCAATCCAGCGAATTGTATCTTCCCTTCTTCTGATCGTCGTAAGATATTCCGATTCAGAAATTTTTACCGTAGAGGGCATGATCCCAAATCCGGTCGGCTCGGGCCCGATCATGCTTACCAGCTCCCAGGTGAGTCCGCCATCGTCAGTTCTGGCACACATAGGTCTTCCCTCACTGTTGTCGGCTTTAGACATGGACAGGAAGGCCATACATGAGCTTTTATCCAGGACAATATAATCAGTCCTGGCCAGGATGTCGGTTTTTCCTGAGGCCTCCAGGTTGAATGGACCCTTCCAGCTGTGTCCGCGGTCATAGGAATAGTAAAAAAGGGAGGGGCCGGTATTGTAATTCAAAAACCTCAAAGTCATGGCAAAATCCGGGTTCGTGAAATTGATCGGTTCCGTAAGATCCGATGGTTCTACCCTGTGGGGGTAATACGGTTCAGTACCATGTAGCGATGACCCCCGCGCCACGAGGATACCCTCAGGCGATGGATCTTCAATGGTCCAGGTTTCTCCACCATCAAGACTTCTGGCCAGAAGAGTCCATTCGTCTTTTTCCCGGTCGATGTTGTGCCGTGTTTCACCCAGGTCTTTGTGATAGCCCTTGTCAAAACCTACCAGGATCTCGTTGTCCCAGCTCCAGGCGCCGAAGTTGGCCGGCCAGCCGCTGAAATATCCTTTTTCATAGGAGATCACCACATGCCGGACATCAACTGATTTCTGCTTATGCTTTTGTGTGGGATTACATCCAAATGCTGTAATGCCCAAAAAAAGAATAGAAAGGTAACTTTTCATTATTTACTAAGGTCACGATAGTACAGGTCTTTGGCTTCGATGGTCATCCCAGGATTATGGCACTGTATGGCAAAATATCCTTTTTTATATTCTTCGTCTTCGTATTCCATCACCAGCTCTTCATTGACCCATATTTTGATTGAGGAGCCGATCGCCTGAACGCGCATATCAAACCATTCATCATCTTTGGTGATCAGCTTTGTGGCTTTTCCTGTGGGCTTGCCCGGCTTCCAGAGCCAGCCGGTATGCGCCTCCTGGTTGTGGCAGATCTGGGCTTCATAGCCTCTGGGATAGCCATCCGGATTGTCTGCGGGAGGATTGGACCGGAAGTAGAGACCGCTGTTTCCACCGCCACCCTGGTCACTGAGCCGGAAGGTACCTTTCACTTCCAGGTCTGATAATTCGGGTTTTGCATAAATATGTCCGTTGGCACCCTTGCCGATCATGACCCCGTCTTCAACTTTCCATTCTGCGTTTCCCCGAATGGTCCAGCCTTTGAGGTTTTTGCCGTTGAATAAAGACTTCCACTTGCCATTCTGGGCGGAGAGCAATAAAGGAAGAATGATGAGGATGAGTAAAGTCAGCGTTTTGTTGTTCATGTAAATGGGTTTAAGTTTCTTAAATAATGGTTGATGAATCATCGGCATTAGCAGATTTATAATTATTGTCAGTGCTTTTTAGTATGTCCAGATCTTTTCGCAGCCTTTGGCTGAAGAGCGCCATATCCGAACTGTGCACCACGATGTTTACACCTTCTTTGATCCAGAATAACTGCCTTTCAGGTTCCATGGAAAAGTGAATACCGACTCCCAGGGTATATTTCCTGGCTTTTTCGATGATGAGTTTCACGGTCTTTATGAATTCGGGATGATCATATTGCTCAGGGATATCCATGTTGATAGACAGGTCATGAGGTCCGATAAACACTCCGTCAACGCCTTCAACAGACAATAGATCGTCCAGCCGCTCTACAGCAGGGATACTTTCAATATTGAGAATGCACAAATGTCCTTCGTTTAATCGATCGATGTAATGCTTTAGTTCCTCAGATGGTTTTGATTTCTTATCCAGCAGTTCCCTGAGCATTTTTCCTTTGATCGGTCTTAGTTTCGTTGCTCCGATCAGGTCTTTGACTTCCTGCAACTCTTCAAGGTAAGGGGCGACCACCCCGACAGCCCCTGCGTCGATGGCCATTCCGGCGAGGTAGGGATCGGGTTTTAATATTCTAACAATAGGAGAAAGGCCCGATGCCCGGTAAATCTGACACATGTGGGAGAGTTCGGACCGGTCAAGGGCCATGTGTTCGGTATCAATAAATACAAAATCCAACCCTGCACCGGCTACCAGTTGAGGCCATCGGGGTGCATGGACGGTGATGCAGCTGCCATAGACTCTTTTATTCGAGCGTAATTTCTGTTTAAGGTCATCCTTAAGGAAGTCATGATCTTTCGGGCTCATTTTAGTGAACTGGTTATACTGATTAATATATATACCCGATCACAGGACCTGCATACCCTTGATTATTGGTTTTTTTGCGCAAATTTGAAAACCTCCCGGAAGATTGAAACATGATACGTGCGTCTTCCGGTTTTTGGTAGCCTGTTTTTTTAATTATTTAGTATCCTAATATAAATATCAATCGCAACCTGACTTAAGAATGAAGAATTTACCCGAAGGCCTCTGGCCGGTTATGCTCACCGCGTTTAAGACCGACAACTCCCTCGATCTTGATGGCACAAAAAGGATTACAGATATGTATCTCGACTCAGGAGCCAATGGCATGTTTGCGAATTGTCTGTCGAGTGAGATGTTCCAACTGACCAACGAAGAGCGATTGCTTCTGACCAAAACGATCGTGGAGCACTGCAGGGACAAGGTGCCTGTTGTTTCTTCTGGTACTTTCTTCAAAGACAACAAGCAGAATGCAGATTTCATCAAAAAGATCTACGATCTGGGGGTGGATGCGGTGATCCTGATTTCCGGCATCCTGGTGGAGCCCGGAGAAAGTGATGACGTTTTAAAGAAGCGCCTGGAAGAGATCATGTCCTCCACTGGCGATATTCCGATGGGTCTGTATGAATGTCCCGTGCCCTACAAAAGAGTGATCAGCTCTGAGATGATGCAATGGCTGGCTTCGACAGGCAGGTTCTGGTATCACAAAGACACCACCTGCAACGCCCCATTGATCAAAAAGAAGGTAGCTGGTGTGAAAGGAAGTACTTTCAACCTGTACAATGCAGATACCGTCACCTCCCTGCAATCGCTGAGAGATGGCGCCGCTGGTATTTCTCCCATATCCGGTAATTTTTACCCTGAGCTGTACGGTCATTTCCTAAAGCTCTATCGGGAGGGAAAGAAAGATGAACTTGAAACACTTAATAACTACCTCTGCGTGATGGATCGGATCACCCATGATTTCTATCCCTGGTCGGCGAAGTTTTTCCTTGAGAAACGTGGTTTTAATCTGTGTACCAATACCCGTATCCCGATGAGTAAGATGGGAGTGCAGGACAACAACCGCCACAACGATTTGCTCCGGATGTTCCACCAGGTAATGAATGACTTTGGAGTAAAATCCGTAATTTGACGCCCCCACCCAAAAGAGAACACTTTAACCTAAAACCCTGATTCGTGAAAGTAATTGACCTCATTGTATTCTTCAGTTACATGATAGGTGTGACTGTCTTCGGAAGTTCATTCTATCGCAAAAACAAATCCTCGGCGGCCTTCACCCTGGGAAACAGCGCCATTCCCGGATGGGTCGTTACCATGTCCATTTTCGCCACGTTTGTGAGCAGCATCAGCTTCCTCGCATTGCCGGGTAATGCTTACCTGTCAGACTGGAATGCATTTGTCTTCAGTCTTTCCATTCCGGTTGCTTCTATCCTGGCGGTTACAGTCTTCGTACCGCTTTACAGAAGGGAAAACAGTCCTTCAGCATATGCCTTTCTGGAGCATCGCTTCGGACCCTGGGCCAGGATCTATGCATCGGCATGCTACCTGCTCACGCAGATCATGCGGATGGGGACGATACTTTACCTCCTGGCTTTGCCGGTCAATGCCATGTTTGGGTGGAATATCGCCATCATCATTATCGTGACAGGGCTGGCAGTGATGATCTATTCTTTGCTTGGGGGTATCCAGGCCGTGGTGTGGACCGATGCCATCCAGGGGATCATCATGATCTCCGGGGCCATTTTCTGTGTGATTTATATTCTGGTGGACATGCCGGAAGGTTTCGGACAATTTATGGAGATTGCCACTCAGAATGATAAATTCAGTTTGGGGAGTCTCAGTCTGAGCTTATCAGAATCCACGATCTGGGTTGTGCTGATCTATGGGATCTTTATCAACATGCAGAATTATGGGATCGATCAGAATTATGTGCAGCGATACATGGCCTCAAGGTCCGATGCAGAAGCCAAAAAGTCTGCTTTTTTTGGGGGGATGTTGTATATCCCCGTCTCCATGATATTCTTTCTGATCGGTACGGCATTATTTGCCTATTTCACAGCACAGCCAGAGGCATTGCCTGCAGATCTGCAGCGTGCAGAGATGAGTGACCGGGTATTCCCCTTTTTCATCGTCAATATCCTTCCTACAGGATTTACCGGGCTCCTGATCGCTTCTATTTTTGCTGCAGGGATGAGTACCGTTTCGACCAGTATCAACAGCGGATCTACAGTAGTACTCACGGATTACTACACCCGGTTTGTGAAGAAGGAAGTCACTGAGAAAGACTCGATGAAGGTCCTGTATATTTCCTCCCTCACACTTAGTATTATCGGAATTATTATCGGCATTGCCATGATCAATGTACAGAGTGCACTGGATGCCTGGTGGAAGCTAGCTTCCGTATTCAGCGGGGGCATGCTGGGATTGTTTCTCCTGGGAGCTTTCATGAAAACCGTAAATATCAAAGGGACCATCATCGGTGTGATCCTGGGATTGATCGCGATCCTGTGGCTCAGTGTATCGCCGATGGTTTTCACCGAGGAGCCACTGATTGATTATGCGAGTCCTTTTCATACCTATCTCACGATCGTGATCGGGACAGTGGTGATTTTTTTGACAGGGTTTTTAGCTACCATCTGGAAGAAGGTGTGATGATCCTAACAACAGGGAAGTACATTTGCAGGTAATGTATCTTTAGTCATCATTTGAATTAACATGCCAGTACTAAATATGAAAAGGAATTATCTCTTCTTATGGCTATTTACGGCATCCGTGACTATTTCTTTTGCCCAGCAAATTGACTACTACAATTTGATCGTTGAGGAGGATACCTTTTCATTGGGAATTACTGCTGAAGAACTGGCGGAAGCAGAGATCGATCGAAAATTGAAGCTGGATTTCATCTCTGAGTATAAGACAAAAGCAATCAGGTTTTCAGAGAATATCAGCGGGGATCTCAAGTTAAAAGGAGATTCCGTCATTTATTCTGTCCTGATCTATGATTATTTCGATGAGTATATGATTTCATTTCTAGGCGTATCAGAGCCGCTTTCCAAAAAAGAGTATCTGTATGAGCCGATCCGGTTTCAGCGGATCCGGTACGAAGACATTGAATGGGTGATTACCAGCGGAAAGAAGAAATTTATTCCCCAGTTCATCGCAGGGACTGCAATCATGGCAGGGGGAGCAACACTGACCATACTTCCTATTGCCGATCTGTTCATTGAAAGGCGCAATACTTTCCCGATATGGATGATCCCCATTGGTCTCGCAGTTACTTACATAGGTTACAGGATCATTGAACCGGTGATGATCAGGACTTTTCTGTTTGAAAATTGGGATCTTGAGGTGGTGTCCAGATAAGAAGATGACAAATACCTGGTTATTTCCCACCGGCTAGTGATACCTTCTGTCTCCCTTTTCTTTTTAAAACACAAATCTACCTGATGTGTTTCTTGTATAAATAATTGCTCTTAAAGCAGGGCAAGCTCCCCTGTTTAAATGATTGAGAGGTATTGGCAGACACTAAAAGTGAAAATTTATTCGGATATGATCAGAGGGTAGTCGTTTTGGGTCTGGCCAGAATGGCTGACTCTTTTGGCAACTCTTTTCTGATCGTAGTAATACCCCTTTACATAGCAAGTGAAAGTGTGAAAGGAGAGGCACTCGGGCTTTCTGAAACAGTCATCACCGGATTTATCCTTGGACTGTTTGGGTTGATCACGAGTTTTACTCAACCATTTGCCGGCAGATTGTCTGATAAATTAGGAAAACGAAAGCTTTTTGTGGTACTGGGGCTGGTCATATTCACCCTGGCCAATTTCTCGTATGCTATAGCACACACCTACCTCATGCTGATGATTATCAGGGCGATCCAGGGTATTGCTGCGGCCTTTACGATCACAGCAAGCCTGGCTCTTGTTACTGAGCTAAGCCTTGTAAATAACAGGGGACAGAATACTGGTATCTACAATTCGTTTCGACTGGTCGGTTTTGGTATTGGTCCTCTGGCCAGTGGATTGTTAACGGAGCATGGCCCCTACAGGATTCCATACCTGGGGGAAATTGACGGATTTATTGCTTCATTTGTTGTGGCCTCCGGAGCGGCTTTTCTTAGTGCCATTTTGGTTTCAATACTGGTTTCTGATCCTGAACACCTACGACCCAGTAAAGAGAAGATCCGTATCCGCCTGTTTTCACAAGACAAGGGCAGGATACTGGACCCTATTTTTGCACTGGCATTGGCCACACTCATCATGAGCTTTGGATTTTCCTTACTTGCTCCGATTGAGACAGCCATCAATCAAAGACTCTCACAGGGTCCATTTATGTTTTCACTTGAATTCAGCGCGCTTATTGCCGCACTTGCTATTTCCCAACCGATCATTGGCAAAGCAAGTGACAGGTATGGCCGAAAAGTCTTCATCTTAACAGGCCTGGTATGCCTGATCCCTATTGTGATCGCTCAGGGGCTTGTGACGCAGCCCTGGGAAATGATTGCCGCCCGGTCATTACAGGGCATCAGTTCTGCGATGGTATTTGCTCCAGCCCTGGCGCTTGCTGGCGATCTGACAGAAAAAGGTCAGACGGGTTCACAGCTCGCAGTGGTCACCATGGCTTTTGGGCTGGGCATATCCTTTGGTTCATTCTTTTCCGGTTATGCCATCAAATTTGGATATGCAATTCCATTTATGGCGTCGGCATGTCTGGCCGCCTTAGGTGTTCTCATTGTCAGGACACAAGTCCCCGGAAGGTCATAACTTCGAAGAAAGTAAAAGAGACGACTCTGTCTACCGCTCAACATCCGTAAGAAGTTTAAGGAAGCTGGATCGAGGCTCTGCGACGAGGATAAAGCTGATCAGGTTTTTCTTTTTTGTTTTTTGGCGGCGGGAAAAAGGACGTTATTGAGTATCAGCCTGTAGCCCGGTGAATTAGGATGGAGCTCGACGAGAGGTTTTCGGGAACCTCCTCTTCGGCGGCCACCTCCGGTAGGTCTTTCAGGGTCATGGCCGCTGTAATAGGTCCAGTGACCTTCCCCATAGATCCCGTACAGGTACCTGACGCGGTTCATTCTCGCATTTTCCGCCAGGATCAGGGCACCAGGCTTCACGAGCTCTTTGTTGAAGGCAGTGGTAAGACCAAAGAATTCCTCAATAAGGTGTTCATGATTTTGGGTGAGTAAGCTGGGGACAATATCCCATTTGGCGGAAAAGGAGAACAAAGTGAAATAATCTTCGTCCGGGTTATGGAATCTGATGGTATTTTCATTGATATCAGAAAAGCGCCAGTCAAATTCAGGCACGAAATTCTCAAACGCAAAAGACTTGCTGTAATCAAACTGTATTCGACTGTTATAACTGACCGGTTCCTCATATCCTCCCGATGTCAGTGGCTGTCCATCGGCTGCCATGGCTATATCAAATGTTTCCGCCCCCGAGCACATGGCAAAGAGGTATTTACCTGAGGCAATGAATTCCCTGATCTTTATGGTGACATCAAACTTCATCTCCGCAACACTTCCGTAGCCAAGTTCGGCTGCTTGCCTCATCTGCAATTCGGCCTCTCTTAGGGATTCTTCCCGGAACCTGTGACGATGGATCTGACCTGTGAAATCCTCATGATGCAGGTGCAGCCAGTCATATTTGGTAAGCTCTCCGAACAGGATCTCCTGGTCATAAAGAATGGTAAATGGGATCTCAGCATATTCCAATACGGCAATGACAGCATCAGACTCATCTTCGATCATGGCATTTTTTGGAGAGTAGACGGCTATTCTTGGTTCTTTTTCCAATTTGACGAGATTCATATTTACGGAAGGTGAGTTTATCTTGTTGAGGATTTGATTCACCTGTGCGTTGGAGATCAGTTCATAGGATACACCACGCACCACACATTCATTCGCTACCCAGTCTTCATAGCTGATCAAAAAGCTACCCCCGCGATAGTTGAGCAGCCAGTCCACATCTACGTTCCTGGAAAGCGTATAATATGCAGCACCATAAGCTTTTAAATGATCAGTCTGACTATGATCCATTGGGATGAGAATCGCCATTGAAAAGGCATGAATCGAAAGCAGGACTGCTGTAAGGTATGAAAATAGCTTAAGCATGATGCATGAGATCAATAAATCATCCTAGTAATTTAAATAAGAATTGTCACGTTTAGCGTGCCTTAAAGGTCCATTCTGGTAAAAAAGCAGATAAAGTCTCATACTATCCGTGATTGTCAGGAATGATCACTGAAACCTGTGATGATTTATGAAGTGCGATACTGGATTGACCTGATTGGGCCGCAGCCCATTTACTTTCTCAGGTATCTGAATTAGTTTTGTGACCCTCACCCCATAAGGTATTACTAATAGGACAGTCGTTGTTTCAACTATCCATGGAGTCTCCGGGAAGTCAGCCATGATGACTTGAAAAACGAATGATTACGGCTGTTTTGCCGGTGACTGGGCACTTGAGAAGGGCAACAGAAGAACTACAAATGAATGATTCCATGGCAGGTAAGCAAATAATTTATTTAGCAATTGTTTTGATTGGGTTGAACGTAAATGCTCAGCAGGTACAGGAGGCCCAACCCTACGAGTGGCCAGATTATCCTGCTGTGAGAGAAAAACTGGAAAACTGGCGCGATCAGAAATTTGGAATGATCATACACTGGGGGTTATATGCAGTCCCGGGGATCATTGAATCCTGGGCGTTGTGTTCGGAGGATTGGATCTACAGAGACAGTACCAGCTCCTATTGCGAGTTTAAATACTGGTACTGGGGATTAAAAGATGAATTCAATCCGGTGGGATTTGACCCTGATCAGTGGGCAGGTGTAGCTGCAGATGCCGGCATGCGATATGTCGTATTCACTACCAAGCATCACGACGGGTTTAATATGTTTGATACCAAACAAACCGATTACAAGATCACTGCAGGTCCATTCGCGGGTCACCCGAAAGCGAATGTGGCTAAATATGTTTTCGAAGCATTCAGAAAGAAAGACTTCATGATAGGAGCTTATTTTTCCAAACCAGACTGGCACACCGAATATTACTGGTGGCCCAGGTACGCTACTGCAAACCGTAACAATAACTATGACATCCGGAAACATCCCTGGCGATGGGATCAGTACAAGAAATTCACTTATAACCAGATTGAAGAACTGATGAGCAGTTATGGTGAAATGGACATTCTTTGGCTGGATGGGGGATGGGTACGTCCACGGGAAACAGTGAATGAGGAAGTGTTGTCATGGGGTGCGCCTATTCCTGAATGGAGCCAGGACATCGAAATGGACAAAATTGCTGCAATGGCGCGAAGCTATCAGCCGGGATTGTTGATGGTTGATAGAACGGTCCACGGACCTTATGAAAACTATCGTACTCCAGAACAACGCATTCCGGAGACCCAGCTGGACTATCCCTGGGAAAGTTGCGTGACGCTGGGGAATGCGTGGGGATATGTGCCTAACGATAAATTTAAGTCAGCAAGAAGGGTGATACATACCCTGGTTGAAGTGACAGCAAAGAATGGCAGCTTGCTGTTGGGTGTGGGTCCGGATGCTAACGGTCTTCTATATGAAGCACAGATCAAACCTTTGAAAGAGATCGGTGAATGGCTGAACAAGAATGGAGAGGCCATCTATGGAACGCGGATCATGGGTCATTACCAGGAAAACAACATTTGGTTTACCCGTCACAAAGCAGAAAATGTGTTTTATGCCATACAGACCTTAAGTGAGAATGAGGAAATTCCATCTGTGATCGAGTGGACGACCAATATTCCTGAAAAGGGGGCGAAAATAACCGTGGCTGGGGGTTCAGGAAAATTGAAATGGAGTGTGAAAGGAGAAAAGATGCAGGTTCAGATTCCCGGGGCGATTAGAAAAAGCTTACAGGGTACACCGGCCATTGCATTGGTAGTAAATCAGCGATAAGATGAAAAAATTCCTTATACTTTTATTATTGTTTCCTTTTCTGGCAACCGGACAGCAGGAAATTTCGCCTGAAAGCATCGAAGAAAAAATGCAATGGTTTGCCGATGCCAAATTGGGTATTTTCATTCACTGGGGAATTTATGCCGTGGGTGATGTAAGTGAATCCTGGTCATTTCACAATGGACAGATCTCTCATTCCAATTACATGAAGCAGCTAAAAGGTTTCACGGCAAGCAATTATGATCCGGAGGCATGGGCGGATCTAATTGAAGCATCCGGCGCACGATACTCAGTGATCACCACCAAACATCATGACGGAGTAGCCCTGTGGAAATCTGGGCCGGTTAATGTGGTAGAGGATACACCGGCGAAGCGCGATCTGCTGACTCCTTTTTTTAACGCTCTGGAACGCAGAAATATCAAAAAAGGCGCGTACTTTTCGTTGATCGACTGGTCATATAAAGATTACCCGGGCTTTCTGAAAGACAGTTCCCGGTACAAAGTATCCGAGCAACCTGAAAGATGGGAAAAGTTTAAGAAGTTCAACCAGGATCAGATCAGGGAAATTGCAACCAAATTCGATCCTGACCTGTGGTGGTTTGATGGCGACTGGGAGCACAGTGCTGAGGAGTGGGGATCTGTTGAGATCCGGGATATCATCCTTTCTAAAAATCCGGATGCCATCATCAATGGAAGGCTTAGGGGTTATGGAGACTATGAAACTCCGGAACAGAATTTTCCGGTTTCCCGACCGGAATACCCGTGGTGGGAACTTTGTATGACCACGAATGACAACTGGGGGTACCGGGAAAGTGATAACAACTGGAAAACGCCCTATGAGATCATCACCATCTTTGTCGATGCTGTGAGCTATGGAGGTAATTTGCTGCTCGATATCGGTCCCATGGAAGATGGTACGATCTCGGAAGAGCAGGTGAATATCCTTACCGAGCTGGGAGCCTGGAATAAGAAGCATGGGGAAGCCATCTTTGAAACCATTCCTGGTTTGCCTCAGGGCCACTTTTACGGACCCTCCACAATGACGAAGGATTCCACATCGCTGTATCTTTTCCTTCCCGGGAAAACAACCGGAAAAGTGATGTTAAAGGGGTTGAAAAGTAAGATCGAAAAGATCACAGTAGTTGGCAATGGTACAGCGCTGGATCATAAAATTGTAGGCAAGATCTCATGGAGTCCGGTACCCGGCCTGGTGTATATCGATGTGCCGGCTAATGCGCAGGATGAATACGTGACCGTGCTAAAGCTTGAACTGGATGGACCAGTCTCGCTCTACAGAGGTAAAGGAGGACTACAGTAAGATATTCCCACGAATTGGAAAATGACATGGATAAATTTGAATACAAACTGCTGACAATAAGCACCACACACTTAAAGAAGACCGAATTTCAATCGGAACTCCAGATAAAGTTTGACGAGTGGGGTAATGAAGGTTGGGACCTTGTCAAAATGGAACCGGTAATTGATGGGTTATTTGGATGGTCTACAAAATTTCTGGTTGTTTTTAAAAGGCCTAAGAAAAAGTGAGGTGAAATGGTATGTGCATGCCTGTCCGGTAGGCAGGTCTCACAACCTTCAACCAAATCATTTAAGCTTCTTAGCCCCAAAATCATCTATATATAAAACCGCTTCCTCTACCGGGTCATCAGCACCAGGAAGGGGAGGCTCAGGTGTTTCATTCGGCGTTTTTCGATTCGGGATATCCCGGTAAGGTCCGGTTCTGAAAGAAACCCGTTCCACGGATTTAACGGCTTCGGCAAGCTGGAAATTATTTGCTGCTAATTGATCATTGATCCAAACGTCAAAGGAACCATAGGGAATGGCATTCACCTTGATTTTCACAGAGACCCAGGCTCCATCTTGAAATTTTCCGACCATTTCGCGAGTGCTTCCGTTGGTTGCGGAGATGGTTCTATCTTCATTAAAACTGAGCCTCACAGGACGGTTACCGTATCTGTCGACTACATCCACCTCAAATGGCTGATCACTGATATTTTGTACTTTGACCTTAAAAGAGACCTCCACCTCATTTCCTTCTTCCATGACCCTGATGGCCCTCGCATAATCATAGGGGTCTTTGTCCTTTAATTGTATCACGGTATTTGAGCCATCTTTTACCAGATCTACCGGTGCCCATAGCGGGCTGTAGGTATTCCAGTTGGGTATCTCACCTCCGGGCTGCATATTTTCAAAGTCATCATTCACGTCCCCAATCACTGTAAAAGCAACTGGTACTGGCACCCTGCTGATCCATATATCCTCCTTATTCATGCTGTAGGTCAGCCACATGTCGTTCCCGGGAGGATTGCCATTGCCCTCCACAATACCACGCACATAGCAGGGACCAAAGTCTTTCCACCTCCCAAAGAACCTTCTGGGTGGTACTTCGCCCTGAACGAGGACCATGTTATCAAAGTGGATGCCATCATCGCTGGTGATCGTGATGAGGGGGTAACGGTATTCCTGGTTTTCTATGGGGTTGTAAACAATTGCATATCTTCCGTCATCCGTTTGCTGACCCCATTGCTTTCCACCTGCCATGACCAGGGTAGGCGATTTTACAGGTTTTGAAAATGTTTTTCCACCATCAGAGGAAAGTCCGGTCAAAGACCATTTCCACAGTGCCACTACTTTTCCGTCCTTCCTGTGAAAATACGAGAGGGCTGATTCTGCATGTTCTGAACTGTAAAAACCGTCCAGTCCACGATCCTCGTCCCACCATTGCAAAGTCATCAGGTTATTACCCAGCAATTCATCACAGGCTTTGACAAATCCCTTGTCTTTGGATCGGGTATAAAAAGGGTAGCTGGTGTTGGATTCGTTCCAGTCCGCATGGCTGCTGTATCGGATAAAAAAAATGGGGCCCAGGCTGCCGTCCTTATAAATTTCCCGTACCACACGTCCAATTCCTCCTTCTTTGAATGGATCTTCGGTATGCCCGTAAAATGCAAGTGTCAGGAGCCGGTTGTCGGTTGTGACATAAAAGCCCATCCGCTGATGCATCATATACCCGTCGTACCCCTCCGGAATTTTTACTCCCGCCGGAGCTTCATATGGAGGAAAGGTTACTTCCGGCTTGCTCCAGCTCCGCCCATCTTTTGATGTCACCATCAGGGTTTGTCCCGGAGCGATGTGTTCATCTACCGGATTGCTCAGGTATTGCTGGTAAAACTGACCGTTCCAGTAAGCCAGGTTCGATGCATGGCTGTAGGTCCATCCAAAACCATCATTCATTTCGGGGTGGGTCCTGTTGGCTCTGACCGTCTGCCGGCTTTCCACACCTACGGCATAGCGTAATCTTCCTTCATGAACATGGGGATCGATCGAGACCCCACCAATATATCTCACAGGTTCGTGGACAGACCCGGTTTGGCTGAATAAGGGGCCATAAATAAATAAGAAGGCAGCTGTCAGCAATAATAATTTCTTCATGTGATTTACTTTTTAATGATCCAGATCTCAGATACCTGTGAACCGCGTTCGGCCTCTCCACAGGTCCATGAAAAGGTTACCATTCCATCTTTCAAAGCTTCAGCAGGTATCGGGAATTCATAGGTCGGAATGATACCTGTCTTGATAAACTCATGCACCTCGATGCCATCGGCCATCATTCTCATACGGGAACGGAACCTCCCGGTATAGGAAATCCGTATGGAGTATTCCCCATTGGGATCAAGGTTGTCGTAACTGATTTCCAGCGGTTGATCATAAAGCGTGGTTACCTGGTTCATCCAGGCCATGGGAGCAGCATCGCCTTCGAAGCCTTTAGCGGTGATTTCATGCACCCATTCTTTGCCCTGCAGGCCCACCCCAAAACTTACCCGGGGAGTTTTCAGGTTTCCCGGATCAGTGGCGTAGTCATTTCTCACAACGATCCGGTCCCATCCGGAAGGGTTGCCAAAATTGTCATAAAAACCACCGGGACCGGGATCTGTCCTGTTCAGAATATTTTCGATGATGGCCATTTTTTCTTTTTCTACAGTAGCATTTTCAGCTTTTGAAAGCTGAGAAAAAATCCAGGCCACATCATTCAAAGGGTTATCTATGTTATCGAGGAAATTGCCCCGGCCACCCATGGCGCCGTGTTTTTCAATGGTGAGCTGAGCGCCAATGCTGGCATAAAGATCATCGGCAAGTTCTTCGCATCTCTTTTTCAATTCACCATCGATTGGATCTTTCCAGGCTTTCTCCAGGATCGTCCGGGCACTTTTTATAGCTTCCTGAATTCCTGTTTCCTCATAATTACCGAGCACTTCCTTCGCCTGTAGTTCGAGCCATGTTTCATAGGTCAGCCGCTTTTTCACATAGGCGTCGTGATAAGCACGGATAAGTCCCATCTGATACCTGAAGTTGCCTTTCACCTCAGGAGTAGCTTTCTCTTCGATGGCTTCCCACTGCATCCTGGTATTGAAGACGTGCTCGTTGGTAAGGAGCGGCCCGTCGATGTTTCTTTCAAGAGCCAGGATCCCCTGGGCGATATCCTCTGTAAGATCAGGAGAGATAAAGTACCGGGCATAATCTCTCAGGGTTTCGATGACAGGTGTTTCAGGATCCCAGTCCTGGTCGCTCCAGATGAATTTATTTACATCATCATTGGTGCCTTCGGAGTAGGAGAGGCTGCCATTGGCGTATTCATCCAGGGCATTGTGGATCATTTTTTGATCATTTGGCCGCGGATTGATGCATTCCCTGCCCAGTGTAATGGCCCAGGCCAGATCCCATCCGGGGATAGGATATTGTGAACTCAGGCTATGCGTAATGTCAGGGTACCTTCGTATCGGAATGTCCGCATCAACAATGCTTCTGATCTCATCGATCGGGGTCTTCACCCAGGGACCAAAAACCACACCACCCAGCCAATCAGGTTTTTCGTTGATGTATCCATAGAACTTGCCGAGCCATTCTTTGGTGGGCCGAAAAACTTGCGGTGATAACCAGATCTTCGCATCAGGATGGTACTGATGGAGGATAACAGCTACTTTTTCCATCCAGGAGAAAAGAATATCCGGTTCCAGGTCACCGGGATCGCCCCCGGGAACAAACAGGTGATCCAGTCTCGGTACCGCTGCAAAGACCTCATGTCTCTCATTCATCTCTACCTGAAGTGAATCCGGGTGCTGGTAGTCTGAGCCCATGTTAGGGTACCACATCCAGACATCCAGATCATATTCATCGCAGATCCTGGATTGCTCGCGGATCATGTCTATGGCCGGAAGCTTCATGTGCCGACTGGTAAAGTCATCATCGGTTCGTGGTGGCATGATCTCGATGCTGTTGGCTCCGAAAATGGCCAGATCCCGAATGTATTGGTCGTATTGTTCCACCGACCAGGCATCGTAGCTGTTGGTCTTGGGCCGGTAACCCAGCTGATGTCCGCGAATCTCGTATTTGGGTGAAGTGGATATATTGATCTCTGAAGAAGCCAGGACTTCATTTGGTCTGATTTCAAGGGTGCGGAGCAATTTGCCAGCTCCGTAGAGCATACCACGTTTTGTATTAGCATGCACAATGATTTTATTATCCACTTTCAGAAGGTGATACCCTTCTTCATTGACTGGGGCCAGTTGTTGTATATGGGTGGAAAGAGATCCGGTGAGATCCTCGGCGGGATCCCCCATTGAAAGTATAATTTGGGTCCCTTTGCTGATCTTTCCTGTCGATTTGGGTTGAATGCCACTTCTCTTGCCGATCTCTTCCTGAAGGACCCGGATCACTTTATTAAGTTCTTTCGTATCAGCTTTCGAGCTGAAAATGGTCGCATCTGCAAAATTGACCTTTTCCTGTGCCGGGAGGGTATGTTGGAAAATGACCAGGATGATCAGTAGTAGTTTTACTTTATGCATGGGTTATGTTTTAAAAGGATAAAAAGTCCCATCAAATATTTCAATGGGACTTAAACCAAAATATACTAATCAACTAAAATTACTATTCTCTATCCGTGGTTGGTCCCCTGACCAACCACCCACCTATTCCATTCTCCCGTGGCTGGTGTCTCCACCAGCCATTCCAAAAACTTCTCTCCCGTGGTTGGTCCCTCTCTTCGTCCAACGAAGTCTTGTCGAAGTTGGACCAGCAACCACCCCTCACCACCAACAACAGAAATTAAATTAACCAACTGTTTCTTTCCGGCTGGTGAAGACACCAGCCAGGGAACAGGGAACATACTTAACCATCTTTCCCGAAGTCTGTGGCTCACAGACCTCTCCATTTATGCTTTAAGTCGGCCATCTCCTGTGGTTGGTCCCTTGGCCAACCACCCACCTACTCCAACGGCGCACTGATCACCCCCAGATACCTGCCCATCCAATAAGGAAGCAACCAGATATCACCTGCACTATATTCCGATGTTCCATTACCTCTTGCCTGATCCAGCCTGAACATGTTAGCATTGTGTCGCTGGATAGGACGTTCATCAGGTGGTAGCGCTTCGGTGATAGTCTGACCCCTGAAGTTCTCTTCAATAAACTCAATATCCTTTCTATGACTGTTCGCTACATCCCAGGTGATCAAATCCATCGGATGCTCCTGCAAATACCAAATGGCTTCATCAAGATCGAACTCATCCGTTCCGGTCATGGCGGTGAATATGTTCCAGGCGCCCTCCTTCTCTGGTCTTTCCGATTCCCAGTGATCGATGATGGCTTCTTTATACATCTGCTTCAATGAGTCATTGAAGGCATACCGATACAAGCCCCAGTATCCAACATAGTACATTTCATCGTCCGAATGATTCCATGATTGAGAAAGCATCTTACTCCAGTCATCTGCATCTTCAGGAGCCTGTCCGATCTCGCTAATGGGGCGCATGAGGTTTTCCAGGTAGCCATGCTCAATCATCAGTTCTTCTGCTTTTTCCTTGTATTTTTCCTTTCCTGTAAAATGGTAGGCTGTCTGGAGCATTCCTACAATGTTAGATGAGTTAAGCTTTCGGTCTCCAACCATCTTGGGTCTTGCATTCACATAATCCGGGTTCCACTTACCCCAGGTGGTAGGTTCCCCGTCAAAGTCAATCATGTACATGTCATTTCTCACCACATGACTCATCAGTGTGTCGATCAGTGTGATGGCTCGGTTCTTCATGTCCTCATCATCGATCAGCTCGGCCATGGCCCCAAAGGCGAAGATGTGTCCAATCGCCTCGTCGCTGCTGGTAGTCGCTTTCCAGTCCCACTCAGGGTCATCCGTGTGCTGCCATCGTTCGGGATCGCCCAGCCGCTCGATATACCCACTTCGTTCGAAAGATCTGGATGGGAATCCCGGAACAGGATTGATACTGTAGAGCCTTTCCATAGCGTCCAGTGACTCGCGACAGTTTTGTAAAGCCTCCTCAGACTTTGTGACAGCGTATCTGAAAATTTCTCCTCCCAGATACATGGAGGTCCAGAGGCCGTCATTGTCAGAATCCTGAAGCCTTCCGCTATCTACATTGCCCTTTTCCATGCCTACCAGGCTGGCATTAAATCCTAACCGGATATGCCGGTCACGTACCTGCTGCTCAAAATATTCAGCTTTATCTGCCAGGGTCAGCTCCTCAAACACGATCTGTCCAAGGCCCTGATCAGTGAGGATCAAAACGGAGTTGTCAATACCCGCCGAGATGTCAATCACCTCATTGCCCGGAAGCCAACGCTCGCCATAGTAATAGTTGAATTTACCGTCCTCCCTGAGTATGAATGCACCCCGGGTTGAACCAAACCATAGCTGACCGTCAATGGCCTCGATGGTGGTGATCTCAGTCCAGGGAAGTTTGCTTTTTAGTTCACCTTTTTGACCGGATGCTGCATCCACTTCAAAGTAACCATCATTTGTTCCAACAATGATTTTGGATCCCGAAACCTCAAATGCTGTCAGACCTGCTTCTTTGATAATGGTCTTTACAGACCTGTCTGATGGGATAAACTGACTTACTGACCCCTCACCCAGGATCCAAAACGTATTTGAAGCAGCATCGAACAGGATATCCTGTACGTTATCATCTGCCAGACTTCCTTCCCAGGCAACCGCATCGTCAACGAGATACTTCAGTGCTTTGCCATTGCTGATCAAAAATTGAAAGGCTGGTGATCCGTCAAAGATCTTAGTGTCCTTCATGCCATGCCTGATGAAAAGCTTCCCAGCCCAGGCATTGCTCAGCACGGCCACATCATCCAGGTAGACAAACTGCTCGTCGATGACCGTGATATCCGTAATGTTTTTGTCTGTGAGTGGACGGTAGGTCTTATCAAAGATGAGCTCCCCGGGGTAGAGGAATTGTCCGTCGTGTGTTTTGAGCAGTCCTTCGGTAGCCAGGGTTTGGATCACACCATTTCGGTCCATCACTGAGCTGGAAAGACCAGACATTTCATTGGTCCTGTAGTATTTGATGCTATAATCCTGAAGGTAGGGCACGTCCTGGTACACAGGTTGTGTGCCGGTGGATTGCTGAACGGTAGGATCGGAACATTGAGTAAGTAAAAGGCTTGTTAAGAGAAACAGGTACAGGAAGTTCTTCATCAATACTTGATTAAATGTTTTTGTAGTAATACTTCGAATGGTTGGCGGCAGGCTATTTATCAGGAAAATTCCGGCTGGTTGTGCTAATGATCTACTGAAGTTGGTGTTCAACACCGATCCAATAATAGAAATTAAACTAACCAACTGTTCCGTTCTGGCAGGTGAAGACACCAGCCAGGGAACAGGGAGCGAAGATCTCCTCCATATCCTAAACACCACTATTCCATGGTCTGTGGCTTCACAGTGGCTTCACAGACCATTCCAATTCTTCTTCAACTTCAACCCCTGGCTGGTGTCTCCACCAGCCACCGATCCAGCAAGCTTAATTATCGATTAAAACTCTTCCATATAGTGAGTTAAAAATCCAAAATGGTCAACCCCTTTTTCATAATAGCTTGCTGATGACCAATGATAATCTTCTGGATTCTTAACTAGATTCCACTTAGTCCCCAGAGGATTATCATGTATGTAGTCAATTTTTTGCTCCACCTTCTTTCTGGAATCCATTAAGACCGCCAGAGGATCTCTGTGCCAAATTCGATAGGCTCTATCACCCTCAATTACGGATAACTTATTTAACCGGCTTCGGTGATGAGGTTTAAGTTTTTTAACTAATTGATGTGAAGTGAACTTGCTGAAACTGGAGTTTGGAAGTTCATTACCGTTCATTTTAAGCATTTTCCACACGATGTGAACGTGGTTCGGCATGATGACAAATGCATAAACCTTAATGAGGAGATTGTCTGCCAGGTATTTCAAAGACTGAATGATAGTTTCTTTATAGTCATCCGCCCATAAGATTTCATTCCAATCCTTGATAGAGTTTGTCCAAAAATAAACCTCATTGAGGTACATTTTGGATTTTCGGTCCCCTGAAATTGCTAGATTCATTAACGAATCTATTTAATTAAACCGTCTTTTACAATATCGTTTGATTTTCCTGGCTGGTGGAGACACCAGCCAGGGCGAGAAATTTTCTGATTGTTGATGTCCGGCTGGTAACGGATGGTAAAGATACCAGTCAGGGTAAATAGCGGTGAATTGAACCTGGAAGTGGTAGTTAACCCAGCCACTCCACCCACCAGCCACCGATCTACACCACGCTGCTCGCTATTCCACCGGCGCACTAATCACGCCCAAAAACCTGCCCATCCAATAGGGGAGTAAATAAGTGTCCCCGGCGCTAAGCTCTGCACGGCGGTCCCCACCATCCAGGGTAAACAAGTTCTTATTATGTTTCAGCTCCGGTCTTTCATCTGCGGGCAGAACCTCGTCGGTAAACTGACCCCTGAATCCCGGATCTTTACGGAAAACAAGATCTTTCCTGTGACTGTTCATAGTTTCGTACTGGATCATATCCAGTGGGAATTCCTTCAGATGCCAGACAGACTCCTCAAGGTCAAAATCTGTTGCCCCTGTCATGGCATAGCAAAAATTCCATAAGGAGTTTTTCTCAGGACGCTCGTGTTGCCAGTGGTCTCTGATGGCTTCCTTGTAAATGGTCTTCAATGAATCGTTGAAAGCGTAAGGGTACAGGCCCCAGTAAGCCAAAAAATACATCTCATCGTCGCTATGGTTCCACTCTTCGGAGAGCATCTTACTCCAGGCATCCGCATTCTCGGGAGCCTTACCAATCTCATTGAATGGTCTGGCCAGGTTTTCGAGGTAGCCATGGTTATTGATGAGTTCTGCTGCTTTCTCTTTATAAATTTCCTTGCCTGTAAACCTGTAGGCTGCCTGAAGAAAAGCAATCAGGTTGGAGGAATAGACCTTCCGGTCTCCGATCATGGTCTGAAACCGGTTGACATATTCCGGATTCCAACGGCCCCAAAGACTTGGCTTGCCATCAACATCTACGAGCGTAAAATTATTTTCTACGATATATCCCATAAGGTCATCGATGATCTTAACGGCTCGCTGCTTCCAGGCCTCATCATCGATATATTCTGCTACCAGCATCATCGCAAACATCTGGCCTACGGTCTGGTCACTGCTTGCTGTGGCCTGCCAGTCCCATTCGGGATTGTCCGCATGCTGCCAACTCACCGTATTGTTGTAACCCTCATACCAGTAATTTTCTACATAAGAACGATATTCTTTTCGAAACTCATGATAACCGCTCCGTTCGAAAGTCCGCCCGAAAAGCCCCCGTATATTATTGATCTCATGCAATCTTTCCATCGCCTCAAAGGCTTCGTAAGCATTCTGCTTCGCATCATCCGAACCGGTGACCAGGTACCTGAATACCTGGCTTCCAAGATACATGCCGGTCCAAAGGTTATCGCTTGCGGCAATCCCGTTTTGGACGGTGGCCAGGTCATGGTTTTGTAATCGACTTTGATCTGTATTGATGCCATACCGGATGTGCCTTTTTCTGACCTGATCTTCGTATACCATGGCCTTCTCTTCAAGGGTCATTGCTTCGAAGCAGATCTGGCCCAGGCCCTGGTCTGTAAGTACCAGGATGGATTCATCAGGACCTTCCGAAATATGAATGACTTCATCTCCAGGCAACCACCTTTCTCCATAATAATAATTGAACTTACCGTCCTCCTTTAGCATGAATGCTCCCCTGGTAGAGCCAAACCACAGGTTTCCATTCAGGTATCTGATGTCAGAGATCTCTGGCCAGGGTAATTTCGAATTCAATGGCTCAATGATCTTACCCGACCGGTCGGTCACCAGGTATCCATTTTTGGTTCCAATCGCAATTTTATCGCCGGGTAAAAAGTCAAAAGATGTAAGTCTGTTCTCAAGCTCAATTTTACCCATTTCAAGTGACTGCTCATTTACAAGGATCAGTGCCGATTCAGTCAACAGGTAATAAGAACCATCGGCAAATTTTGTTTCTATGATCGGTTCCTCCAGCGAACCCATGAGCAAGGTAGTTTCTCCTATGATCCTGAAGTCTTTTTCATCAGTGACCAAAAACCTGAAGTCAGATCCTGCGGTAATCGTTTCCGGATTTCTAACATCGTGCTCTAAATATAGTTTTCCAGCCCAGGCATTGCTGAATACTGCCCGATTATCGAGGTACACGAATTGATCCTGGTAAATCACCATATCTACCACTTTCTTATCAGCCATAGGCATGTATCTGATGTCAGGTTCCAATGTGCCAGGATATTGAAAATGACCATTATCAGGTCTTAGCAATCCATCAGAGGAAAGGACCTGAATGACACCATTTCGGTCCGTGTATACCTTTTGATAGGTGCCTGATTCTGCCGGATACTTTATGGCATGGTCCTGAACGAACGGTACATCCATGTAAACAGGCTGACCCGTTGTGGCCTCTTTTTCTTTTTCAGCGCAGGAAAACAGGAAAAGAATAAATAGACAATAAATGCAATGTTTCATTTTACCTTTTGATTAGCCAGACATCAGAGACCCTTGAATAATTTCTCCAGTTGAGATGGGATTCCTCCGGACGATCAAAAGTGAGTGTCATCTTGCCATCTCCCACCACACTTCGAGGCACAATGAATTCCTTAAACTCCTCCACACCTTTGTTGTAAATCACTGGTTCCAACCTTCGCCCATCAACTCTCACCAGTGCGTCTCCATATCCGGTGACCCTGATTATATACCGTGCTCCGGGGTCCAGGTCTTCATATTCCAGGATGGGATTAAACTGGTAAACCTGTGAAGACAATCTCAAACGGCTGAAACCATTGTTGAGCCATCCAAAATCTACAGCATCATATACAGTTGTGGTCACATGCGGGCTTTTGGCGATATCAGACACGTTGTCGTAATGCCCCCCTTTGCCAGGATCTTCCCAATTGGCAATGGTTTTGATCCTTTCAGCTTTATCCTTTTCTGAACTTAATGTGTCCAGGGCCGTAAACTGGTCAGCCAGCCACCATCGATTGTTTAGCGGATGGTCCACATAATCGAGGATGGCTCCTCGTTGACCACCACTCGCCTGGTATTTTTCTACACTCGTCTGTAGACCGATAGATTCAAATAGCCTTTCACAATAGCCTTCTATGATCTGCCTCATATCCTGAGCAACAGGCTCAGCATCAACCCGGTTCACGATTTCTAATGCCTGTTTAGTGACTACCCCTGAGCCCAACTGATCCACTTGAAGCAAAACCTCGTTGGCCTGTTGCTCAAGATTGGTCTCGTAGATCTTTCGCTGTCGCACATAGGCATCATAATAAGCCCTCAGCACCAGTAATTGCCATCGCCAGTTGTCACTGAATTCAGTATATTCACTTTCAAGGCCTTTCCAAAAATCCAGGGTGGGTTCGATACCTCCATTCGCAATGATCGGTCCATCCCAGTTTCTTTCTAGCCCAAGGATACCATTGGCAGCAGCATCCTCAACCTCTGAACTGAAGAAATATTTGGTGTACTCTTTTACTATTGTAAAGACACTCTTGTCAGGATCCCAGCCTCTCTGACTCCAGACTACCTTATTTACATCATCATGGCACCCATCCGAGTAGGATACGAACCCGTCAGTGAATGGTGCATATTTTCCGTGGATCTCCGCATAGTAGAATGGTTGTGGATTGATCCCCTCTCTACCGATGGTCAGCGCATAGGCCTGATCAAAATTTCGGGCCGGGTAGTCACACCTCACATTGTGAGTGATGTCCGGATAATGCCTGTGCCTGTATTGCTTGGGTAACCGGAACCTGGTCTCCGAAATAGGAGGACTGCTAGGCCCGGAGACCACACCCCGTAACCACGTGGGCTTATACTGATCCAGGTATTGGTAGAAATAATCGACCTGTTCCTGGCTAAATCCCTGTAGAGAGATCCACATACCGGCATCGGGGTGGTATTTGATCAGTCGGGCATAGAGATCCTTCAGGAAAGGCATCACTTCTCTTGGATGGTTGTGACCGGGGTCACCTCCCGGGAAGAATATGTTATCCAGCCGAGGTACCTGCTTATAGTTGGCTTCGTGGATATCTAACTGTTCTGCCCTGAGTGCGGGATCTTTGAGATCTACTGTACCAGGCGTCCAGACCCAATATTCAATGTCGTACTTGTCACAGATCTCACTCATCCTGATGTTCATTTCTTCTCTGGAGATGGTGAAATGAGGACTTGAATCGTCGTTAAGCGGAGGAATATTTTCGATGGCGTTTGTTCCGAAAAGCACCAGGTCCCTGACGTACTGATCATACTGGTCCACAGACCATGCATCGTAGGAATTGGCCGTGTTTCGATAGCCGATCTGATGACCGCGTAATGAATATTCCGGGGATGATGCAACATCCAGTTCATCAGGAATAATAAACTGGCCGGTGTTCATCGAGGCTGTTCGGAGCAGCTCCCCGATCCCGAAGAGGACCGCCCTTGAATCGTAACCGATGATCCAGATTGTGTTATTGTCTTTTAACAATCGAAAGCCTTCGGGTTTGTTTTCCGGGAGGCTCGTGTCCGTCCTTTTCGGAGGGGCCTGACCCCCAAGTTTTTTGGTTGCTGACAATGTCAGGGCTATGGTATAAGTTTTTGAATCTTTAAAGGAATTGATTTTTGTCCATTTCAAACCTGTTCGCTTTCCCACTTCCTTTTGGAGTATCTCCAGGGCAGACTTTTGGACCTGCGGCCTGATGTCCGGGGAAATCAGGATTCCCGCATCGTTGATGTCGGTAGCAGAGGTCTTAAATACAATAAGCAAGCATATGGGTAAAAAGAGACTTCTGAGTTTTTGCATGGGTCAAAAAAATATGGGTCAACTGATAAAATTCAGCTTTAATACTTTCATCCAATGATTACAGGCTATTTCTTAGTCTGTTTATCGGTTTCACCAGTAATTTATTCCGGACTGATGTTTCACATTACTCAATGTTGTTATTAAGCCCCATGAGCAAGATCGTTATATTCTTATTCGGTGTGTGTTTTTCATTCTCAATAATTGCAAAAGCTTCCGTAGATGAGTCAGGATTTTTAAGATATAATAAAATAAATATTGTTCTTGGAGAACATGCAGGTGAGGTCGAAAAGCGGGTTGGTCAGCTTTTGGCACAGCGTATCATGGAAAGATCAAAAGTCGAAGTCCAGGTGATGAATGAACCCACTGATCAGGGGCTAAACATTTTTCTGGGAAATCCTGTAAACCATCAATTGCTTAAGCAACAATTTGAAAAGAACCACATTTCAATGCTTACGGACCTGGCCCCCGGGCCGGAGGGTTTTCTATTGAAACTTGTGGATGAAACCCTGATGGTTGCTGCAGGCATTGATGATCGGGGGTGTCTGTATGCAGCCGGGGAAATGTTAAGGCAGATCAGCTACGGGGAGCATGAAATCGGCATTCCTTCCGGACTCAATATCCGTACGGCTCCTGCCTTTGAGATCAGAGGCACCCAGTTCGGACAAAGTGGGGTAGCTAAAAGACTGGCAAATGTCAGGGACTGGACAGAGGAGGAGACCCAACGTGTAATTCTGGATTATGCACTGGCCGGGGCCAATATTTTTACTGTACAACCTGGCCCCATGTACGATTTTATCAAGTCTTTCGGCCTGATGACCCAGGGAGGGTTTGGTGCCAATACAGCTCCTGAGATAAAGGATACGGCCTGGTTTGCATCAGAGTCAATTGGGAGAACAGGGTATGTCTGTCCTTCCGTTCCGGCTGCAAGAGATTATATGTTGAAGAAATGTGAGGAATTTGCCAGAAGCATGCCTGATTATGACCTGATCAAATTTCATGGTGGCGATGGGGGTGGATGTGAATGCGACCGATGTGATCCTTACGGCCTTACGTTTATTCAGCTGGTAGAGGACATGGCGAAGATTATTCATCAGTATCATCCTAAAACCAGGATCTATTTCACGAATCAGAAATTTGACAATGCAGATGATCAGGCGATCTTCAACTATCTGAATGAAAAACCTCGGGAATGGCTTTGGGCCTGGGGCTATGGCCCCGGATCGGATGCCACAACATGGCAGCCTGGACACCGGCAGACCCACCGGATGGACCTGTTCAGGTATCCGGGATTTGGTCCGTATTCCCTTTATCCTCTAGAGGTTGTGAAGCAAATACCTGCCAGACACCAGCTAGTTTACTACAATGAGATCACCCATTGGAAATACGCTCAACATGCGTACATCCAGATGTATCCGAGAGCAGATAAAAACGGTGATTTACCACCTCATTGGAGTCACGATATCTATGAGCGTAGGCCGGATCAATTCCTGACCATGGTCTATAACCGGCTGACCTTTTATGCATGGCCACGGAATTATCATCGTGTGTTCAATGATCTGCTGCGATATGGGGCAGGAGATATCACCCATTCTTCCGGACATCATGATCACTTCAACCAATGGATGTGGCAGAGATTGCTTTGGTCTCCCAGAACATCGGTTGAAGCGGTTGTGGATGAATACTGCAAGACATGGTTTGGAGAGGTGGCCGCTCCATTCATGGCCCGGGCCATTTTCCAGTTGGAAGAAAATCTCGAAGAGATCCCCGGCAAGCCGCTCACAGAAAAAGAAGGTATTCTTGATTATTATCACCTGACCAAAAAGGCTGGTGAGGTGATGCCGGATCTTTTGATGAAAGACAATTGGCTGTGGCGAATGTATATGCAAAAGGGTGCTTTGGACCGGTATGTTCAGCTGGCCGTGACCGTACAAAGGGAGCTGGAGGATCAGGTGAAATCCCTGGTGGGTGAGCATCTGAGAAGTGGGAACATGGCATTGCTGGAGAAAGCGGCAGGGTTGCTTGAAGATATCCACGGGGAGACTGGGGAAATGGTCACTTTAAAAAATGAAGCTGAAAAGCTGGGGGAGGAGAGCAATCAACTATTTGGTGTCCGAAATGATGGATTCTTCAATCTTCAGCATGATTACATCGGATTGGGCTGGTATCAAAGACAACTAACCAGAGCACTCGACGTCAAAGGGTCGAAAAGGAAAGAATTTCTGCAGATGATCACCCATTATGAAGATCCGGGAGATGGTGGTTTTTATGACAATCTGGGAACATCGAATCCCGCTCCCCACGTGACCTTCGGATATCCCTACGACCATGGGCAGCCATATGTGGCTGAAATGCTTTCGGAAGCGAATCTCCCCGGCCAGCGATCGATGCATTTTACTCAGGATGAAGCACAGGGAGTGACTTTGTACTATGATGACCTTGATCCAAACGCAAACTATAAAATCAGGTTTACGCTGGTCAGGCCATGGTACCAGGAGCGCTATGATATGCGTATGAATCAAAAATCACAATCCGTTTACGCTGATGACATGCTCCTTGTAAAAGACCTTGAGTTGCCTCTACAAATGAGCGACTTCTTTACATTCGAGGTTCCTAAAAAAGCTACACAAGATGGAATGCTGACCATCAGGTTTGAAAAATCAGCCGACGTTGCATCCGGAGACAGGGTGTCCGTAGAGCAATGGCGCAATTCCGGAGGGTGGGGCACCATTGTTTCAGAGGTCTGGCTGATGAAGGAATGATAACTATTTGAAGATTTAATGATTTATTGATCAGTAGTCAACATCAATTTAATACCGGGCCCCCTGAAATTATCAAAATTCGCCTTTGCGCAAATTCAGGTATAAAAAGCGCATTTTGCGCACAATTCTTGCCATTCATTGGAATAAATTTATTCAAGTTATTGATTACGCTCATTATTTAATTAATGATTGATATTGGGATAACGGCTTACCAACAAATGAAAAGTAAGTTTATATAAACCAACCACGAATGAAAAAAGAATTACTGTTAGCAATCAAAAATGGCGATGAAGCAGCATTCAATGAGCTTTATGACCTGTACAAGGTGCCAGCGATCCGGTTTTGTAATTCCATCATTAAGGATACCGAGGAGTCAGAAAATCTGATCCAGGAGGTATTTATCAAGATCTGGGATAAACGCTCAGGTATTAACCCTGAACTAAATTTCAACTCCTACCTTTTCACCATCATTCGCAACAGGGTTTATGACTATCTCAAAGAGGTCAAGCGAAATGAATTTGTAAAGGAAAGGTACTGGCAAAACATTGTTGCTCATCAGGAAGCAGAGCCTGAGCTCAAGGAAGAGCGGATCGCAAATATCAAGGTGGCTATTGGTGACCTTACAGAAAAGCGAAGAAGGATCCTGCAACTGAATTATGAGGAAGGTAAATCCTACGAGGAAATCGCTTCAATCCTGAATATTTCAAAGAATACCGTAAAGAACCAGCTGGTAAAGACCAAACAGATCATCAGGACACAGTTGAATGTAGCTTCCGCTTAAGTCTACATGGCCTCATAGGATGGTGAATCAGCAGAAACGGTCATTGTTTTGCTGGCTTTACCTGCTTTGTCAAACGCTTTTAGCTTGATGACAGCATCTTCCCCGGGTATTTGAACAGGTGCGGTGTATATCTCGCTGTCTCCTGTTGGGTCCGATCCATCTGTTGTATAATAAATTTTCAGACCCGGGTATTCAGTATTTGCTTTCAGATACCCATCCTCAATAATCCCTCCCGGAGGCGGTACCCGGTAATTGTATCCTCCGTTTATATAACTCAATCTTGGAAGTTCCGAGTCTGCAAGCTTATTGGCAAAGGCATTCCAATCCTGGTCTTTTGACTGATCCCTTGTCTCTTCATTATCGATGTTTTCCCATGGTCTCATTTTGGACCAGGCACTTTCTGCAAAACCAATCAGCTTGGGCAGGTAATAATATTCGAGCATGTCCTGGCCTTTGATGGTCTCACTCCAGATCTGTGCTTCTATTCCGATGATGTTTTTGTAAGCATCAGGTTTCAACCTTTCCAGTTCAAGCAGTGGGCCATCTCCCGGTTCAATATCAATGATATCTACGGTCCTGTCTCTCCGGTTTTCAGTTCTCAACACATGAAGTTCGCTTCCCATGGAAGTGGTTGCCGTGGAGGTAAACATGTTGTAAGGTGCGAAATTCCAGTTGTCCCTTGTGTCAATGAATCCTGCCCAGTACAGTCCGGGCTCACTCGGATCCTTACTGTAAGCGAGGTCGAAGTAGAAATTGGAGACATTGCAGAGCACCACCGGATATCCCGTATTGGCCAGCCGGTAGCCGATATCGGGGTAATCAAAGAGATTGTTCCAGATGTAGGGTACCAGGTTCTGGCCAAGTAATTCTTCATTGGACACATAGGTGCCATCCGGCATTTTTTTCAAAGCTACTTCTTCCCATCCATGCCATTCGAGGTTTTTATCCTTCAGCCGGTCGGTAATTCTTTTGACAAAATAGGCGTGAAGCTGATGGGTATTTTCGATCTCGGGGTGCTCCTTCATAAATTCCGCTACCATCGGTGACCCGGTCCAGGCTCCGGAGGGTACCTCATCACCTCCCATGTGGAATTTGCTGATGGGTACGCCGGCTTCCTCATACATAGCCAGGATCTCTTCCACTACCTTTTCATAAAATACATAAGCCGACTCACGTACCACACAGACCACATTGTCTTTGTAAGCCTGTGCGGAGATATATTCGGAAGTATCATCGGGATCGATCAACCGGTATTGCTCGGCCTCTTCCGGTTTTCCCTCTTTCATCAACCGTTCATACCGGGCTTCCATGGATTTGATGGCCGCTCTGGCATGACCCGGGAAATTGACCTCGGGAATGATGGTGATGTGTCTTTCTTTGGCATATTTCAGAACCTCGATGAAATCTTCTCTTGAAAAATAACCGGTCCCATGCTGTGAATTACTATTAGATGCAAAGGGCCCGGATCCGTAAGCCGGATGCACCAAACTGTTTTTATAAGAGGTGGTGTGTTTTCGAACGGCGCCGACCTCGGTCAGCTCAGGCAATCCCGGGATTTCGAGCCTCCAGCCTTCATCTTCCGTCACGTAAAACAGGAAGTGATTGACCTTGTAAAAAGAAGCCACATCCAACAGTTTAAAAATGGTCTCTTTGGTCTGAAAATTCCTGCCGATGTCCAGATGAAGACTCCTGAAACCAAATCTTGGTGCATCTTTCACCCTCATTGCAGGTAAGGTGACTGACCCGGATCTATCGCTGAAGTTTTCAACGGGGATCAATGCCCTAAGACTCTGGATACCGTAGAAAACCCCGGCAGGATCCGATCCTGTAATTCTGATCTTTTCGTTGTTGATCAACAGCTCATAGGCTTCTCTATTAATTCCATTGACATTGATATCATCTATTAACAATTCAATGGATTTGCTAACACTGACGGTATTTGTAGTCTCGAGCCGGATACCGAGGTCTTCTGAAATTTTATTCCTGAGATAAGAAGCTTCGCCAGCCAGTTCGCTGTTATGGGAAATCACAAAATCTGCGTTCAAAACGATTTCACCTTCTGTTTTTTCAATGGAGAAAGGACTGGGGAGGATCCGGTTGGTTTCCTCTGCGGGAATGTCTGATAACTTTTGATTGGATTGATACAGGTGTGCAGATGTAGGTATCGGCACATAATCCTGGTCACTCCGGTGGATCTGTTCCGGTTTGGTAAAGGGCTCATAAGTATAATCTGTCACCTCCACGATTTCTTCTTCATTGCCATTTTCATCATAATACACAAAGTAAAGGCCCAGGGGTCTGTCCGTTTCCTTGATCACTGCCTCCGTGCCGCGATAAATGATGTCAATACTTTCTCCTTTCTTCAGTTGAAAACCTTCTGATGGTATCATGCGGTACCAGTCTCCGTTGATATGCTCTATGGTAGCTGGCTGAGGGGCAGGAGTGGGCACTATGGGTCGGGGAGAAATGTTGAAGAACAAAGTCCAGTTTTGATCATCCAGGTTTCTTCCGGCCAGATGTTTCAATGTGAATTTTGATTCAAACACGTTGGGTTCATCTGTGAAATTGGTAATGTGCTCCCATTGCACCGCGATTTTGGGTGTTTCAATTCCATCGTCACAGGATAACAGAAGAACCAGAAAAAAGGGGAGGATAGAAAAATGTTTCATAGGATAGACTAATTCTCCTCTAATATACTTTAGGATTGTATAAAGGGACTATAGTCAACAGAAACCATGAACTTAATACTCTATCGTCAGCATCAACTCTTTAAATTTTTTCGACTTTCCCTGCTTGCCTTCATCAAATTGCAGGGTCAGCCAGTTTTTCTTTGATTTTTTGAATGCTATCTGATCCTGTGATTCAAATAGTGATATAAAATCATCTTTGACCGGACCGGCATACTCAAAAGTTGCTTTGGTGAGGCTCCTGATATAATTGTCATGATCGGTAGGCTCACTGCCAGGGCTGCTCTGCATTTGCATGGGTAACCGGAAAGTCCACGGAAGTGCCGGCTGATCTTCGTTTTTTATTATTTCAACGGGAAACCCCTCCGGGAAATAATCCGGCTGGTACCGGTAGGCTTTCTGAAATAAAGGGTCGGTGTCTTCGGTATTTGTAAGGCACAACCCAAAACGCGAAGTTTCTTTGTCTGAAAAATCAGCCCGCTTCCAGAGACCCATAGGCTTTGTCAGAAAGTTTTTGATCTCCTCCTCGTCATGTACCCACAGGATCTCCAGGAAGAAATTGCGGAAATGAAATTTTCGGTTGGTTGTGCCCTGACCAATGTGCCTGCGGCTGCTCCCTTCCGTCAGACCAAATTTCACCAGGTCATCGGCAGCTTTACCTTCATCCTCACACAATATAAAAATATGGTCGATTTTCATGGTGAACTTTCATCGCTTCCGGTCCAAAACTATAAAAACTGATGCCGAATCACCAGTTGATCCCAGTCGATTAACGATAGTTCGAGTTAAGCAGTTGCCAGCTCCTTCAATGCATTGGCCAGCACATCCATTTCTTCGATGGTGTTAAACACATTGGGGCTGATCCTGCATCCGTATACATTTGCTGTCTGGATGCCGACTGTGAAAATCCTGTATTTATCCAGCAGGATCTTTGCCAGTTCATTGGGTTCAATGCCTTCCACACCCACATTGGCAATGGCGCAGGCCCGGTGTGATTCCTTCGGTGTATTGAGGATGATCCCCGGATGATTTCGTACCTGTCTGCTCCAGTGTTCCTGGATGTATCGCAGTCTGGCTTCTTTTCTGGCTCCCCCGAGCATGTTGTAGTAGTCGATCGCATCTTCAATGGCCAGGTTGTGATACATCGGGATGGTGCCCGTATGATTGAGCCTGTTGATGTCACCAGATTCGGAATGACCTGCAAGGAGCGGCCAGGTAGTGTCGATATGCTCATCTGCTACATAAAGCAAGCCTGTACCCAATGGCACAGCCAGCCACTTATGCAGGCTTGAGCCATAGTAATCACAATTGAGGTCTTTGATATCAAACTCAAAATGGCCCACACAGTGAGCGCCATCCACCATCACCTTCACGCCCTTGCTGTGGGCCATGTCGCAGATCTTTCTGATTGGGAGGATGTGTCCGGTAATGTTGATCATGTGACAGACCATCAATAGTCTGGTCTTTTTAGTGATGGCTTTTTCATACAGCTCAACGATCTCCTCATCAGATTGCGGATGATTGGGGACGGAAACAACCTTGTTGACAATCCCGTGCCGGTCGGCGATCTGCTCAAACATTAGCCGCATCGTTCCGTAGTCCTGCTCAGCATACACTGCTTCATCGCCCTTTTTCCATTCCAGTCCTTTGATCACCAGGTCCAGGGATTCGGTGGCATTGCGGGTAATCACTACATTTTTCCCTGTAGCCCCAATCACCCGGGCTGCTTTGTCGGCCACACGCCTTTTGTCATCCTGATGGTGATTTCTCATGTACCAGGATCCCTCATAATTGATCATTTCCATGTGCCTCTTGAGAGCTTCCAGGGTAGGCGTGGGAATGAT
The DNA here is from genome assembly GCA_965243485.1 of Cyclobacteriaceae bacterium. Taxonomy (GTDB): domain Bacteria; phylum Bacteroidota; class Bacteroidia; order Cytophagales; family Cyclobacteriaceae; genus UBA7330. The sequence continues at coordinate 3,339,035 of CBDEVP010000001.1, forward strand.
GTTGTAATATCCGCTTTCGAAGTTGATATAATCTGGTTTTAGCTTATAGTCCTGCCTCACCTTTAGCCAGAAATCTTCGTCTGTAGCAAGCTCGCCGGCTGGTATATGACTGACCGCTCCCATGCTTGACGCCAAGGTGCTATGATAGATAGGAGCGGTCAAAGCTGCCAAACCAATACTTCTGAGGAATTCACGCTTCTTCATGTCAATCTGCAGTTTAAGAAAGGATCTCTAATATAACATTTGGATTTCAGGTCATGTTCGTCCAGTCCTTTAAAAGCCGGCCCTTGGTTAAGTTATTGTCATTTCTTGCTAACATAGGCCATACACTCAATTTCTACCCGGGCATTCAAAGCCAACCCACTGGCACCAAGAGCACTTCTGGCCGGTTTGTTATTTGGAAAGTAAGTCTTATAGACTTCGTTCATTGCTCCCCATTCACTGATGTCTGCAAGCATACAGGTACACTTAATTACATCATCCATGGAAGAGCCATTGGCCTCTATCACTTTTTTGATATTTTCCATGGCCTGTCGGGTTTCGGGACCGATGCCACCTTCAACAAGTTTCTGATTGATTTCACCAACGTGCCCGGATACATAGAGGATGTCCCCAACGATGACGGCCTGAGAAAACGGCAGGTTCATGTCAGCATACTCCTTCGGGGAAATATAGATTGGTGGAGTCGAGGAAGATTCTTCTTCAGATGTGTTGACTTCCATGCATGAACTGATGATTAAAGAAAAAATGAAAATAATTAAAGTTGGTTTCATAGGTATTACAATTTTGTGACTGACAAATCTTACCAAAGATTTGAATCCTTAGCAGAGCAATGATTTTGACATTTTATTATCTTGGGATTCAATCTTTTTGCTTATGCCAAAATACACACTCTTCGTCAATGGATCGAATAAAACAGTAGATTCTGATCCCGAGACCCCTCTGCTATATGTTTTGAGAGATCAAATGGAGTTAAACGGACCCAAATATGGTTGTGGAGTATCCCAATGTGGCTCCTGCATGGTTTTGATTGATGGCAAAGCAGTGACAAGCTGTACGAGGCCGGTATCAGCAGTGGGACGAAGCGGGATCACAACTCTGGAAGGCCTGGCCGAAAACCCGGAAGACCTGCATGTAGTACAGAAAGCATTTGTAGTGGAACAGGCAGCTCAGTGCGGCTACTGCCTCAATGGAATGGTCATGGCTGCTGTGAGTTTGCTGGATCAAAATCCCGATCCATCCGATGACGAAATCAAATCAGCGCTGCAACTCAACCTGTGCAGGTGTGGAACGCATACACGGATCATCAAGGCAGTTAAAAGGGCCGCTCAAAATCTTTAATTATCAATCATGATTGATTTGTCCACCACATCAAGAAGAAAATTCCTCAAAGAAATAGGATTCATTAGCGTTGGATTCTCCTTATTGCCATCCTGTTTGACAGAGCAGGAACCCGTCATGGCCCCAAGGGTGAGTTTCGAGGGTGATTTACCAGGGAGTATGCGCAGATCCGGCCAGGTGAATGCCTGGTTGCAGGTGCTGGATGACGGACGCGTCCGGATATTATCCGGTAAAGTGGAACTTGGCCAGGGCATACGGACAGCACTTCGCCAGGTGGCTGCCGAGGAGCTGGATTTTGAGCTGGATCAGGTGATGGTGCATTTGGCGGAAACAGATTTCACACCGGATGAGGGGTATACGGCGGGTAGTAACTCCGTACCGAGCAGCGTCATGTCTGTGAGGTATGCGGCAGCAACTGCCAGGACAATACTCATTGACCTTGGGAGTAAACAACTGGACGAGCCGGTAGCAGACCTGGTTTTTCTAAATGGATTTGTGAAGTCCAAAAAAACGAGGAAATCTCTGACTCTCAATGAATTGCTGGCTGGTCAGCAGATCGAACAGGAAGTCACCAGCCCGGTACAGATCAAAGCAAAGAAGGAACACAGGTATGTGGGTAAACCCGTTCCCCGGACAGATATCGAACAGATGGTGAGGGGTGGATCTGTCTATATACAGGATCTGAGATTTCCAGGTATGCTGCATGCCCGGGTGGTGAGACCTCCGAATTACGGGTCAAGGTTGCTGGAAGCAGATACGTCAAATATTGAAAATGAGGTTGAGGGTATTGTAAAAACGGTCATCAATGGAAGTGTGCTGGGTGTGATCACGGAGCAGGAATACCAGGTGATAAAAGCAGAAAGATATCTTAAGACAAAAGCTAAGTGGAACACCCAACAAACTTTGCCGGATCAGCAAAATCTTTTTGATCACATCCGGAAGATCGCTGATGCCCCTGAGACCGAAAGGAGTGAAGGAGACATCCGGGGCGCATTGTCCGGTGTCAATGTTTACAGGGCTGTTTATACAAAACCCTACATCAAGCACGGCTCGATGGGGCCTGCCTGCGCCGTGGCGATCCTGGATGGGGACATCCTGCATGTCTGGTCTCACAGCCAGGGGATCTATCCTATGAGGAGGGCGCTGTCGGCCATGCTGAAATTAGAACAGGAAAAGATCCATGTGGTGAGTGTGCCCGGGGCAGGTTGCTATGGGCACAATGCTGCGGATGATGCAGCTGCTGATGCGGCATTATTGGCGATGTCTGTGCCCGGAAAATACATCCGGGTGCAATGGTCCCGAAACGATGAAAATGCCTGGGAGCCGTTCGGGTCAGCGATGATCATGGAACTGGAGGCAGGACTGGATGCAAATGGCAGGATCAGTGCCTGGAGGACCGATGTCTGGACCGATGCCCACAGTACAAGACCCAATAATGATGCCGGAACATTGCTGCCCGCCAGATACCTTGAAGATCCAATGCCGATGAGCGGCAGAGGGTATCTGGGAGGAGGTCACCGCAATGCGGATCCGTACTATGCGATCCCGAACATGCAGGTCAATGCGCATTATTTTGACGGGCCCTTGCGTGTGTCAAGTCTTAGGAGCCTGGGAGCTTACGCCAATATTTTTGCCATCGAGTCCTTCATGGATGAACTGGCGGAGAAGGCAGGCAGGGACCCGATGACATTCCGTTTGGACCATCTAGAAGATGATCGGGCGAAAGCTGTATGCACCAGGCTGAGGGAAATGATTAAAAACGTTGAGGCTGGTTCGGGAGAGGGGCTTGGTTTTGCTTTTTGCAGGTATAAAAACTCCACGGCTTATGCGGCCGTAGCAGCACTGGTCAAAGCAGATACCAGAACCGGGAAGGTCGAATTAAAGAAAATGTGGGCTGCGGCTGATGTGGGTGAGATCATCAACCTCGACGGGATCAAAAACCAGATGGAAGGTGGCATGATCCAGGCCGCCAGCTGGACACTGAAAGAGCAGGTGACCTTTAATCAGAATGGTATTACAAGCACAGATTGGGCTTCCTACCCGATCCTGAGATTCAGCGAGATCCCGGAAGTGGAGGTGCAGATGATCGACCGTCCGGAAGAAGCTGCTGAGGGGGGAGGGGAGGTCTCGATGCCGCCTACAGGAGCTGCCATTGCCAATGCGGTTTACAGGGCTTGTGGGAAACGGGTGTATGATCTGCCGATTACAGCGGAGAAGCTGAAAAGCTAGAATTCGATCAGGCGCGCGATTGTACCTAAAATCCGCAGGTCTGGTTATTTACACATTGCAATGGCAAAAAATAACTTTAATAACCATTGATGTTAAGGTTAATCTTCGCTTTTCACCTTCAATGAAGCCAAATGCAGCTTTAAGTGTTATTTTTAAAGGGTATTTTTTTACTTTATTTGAGAGCTGGACAGACTACTCCCTTTATTTTTCAAAATAGCCAATCTCACAGTCAAAGTCAGGGGCTAAAAGCCATCTTTCCATAGACTCTTAATTTCCATGAACGTCCTTGAAAAATCCACTTTGCGGGCAGGCAAATAAATCTGAAGATAAATTTTTTGATGCGATAATACGGCTTTAACATTGATGATACTTTTGAAAACTTCCTTATCATATAATGATACAAGTTTCTGCACATTGCTGTAAAAATTAAGAACACACTGTTTTCTTCTATCTTGGAAAAAGGCATTTTCGACCATCCAAAATCATTTTTCAGCACATCAAATTCTTTTTCAGTTGCTCCTCTCTGATTGTAAAAGAATACAACCCGATCCTCACTAAGCTCAACATCATTTGTGATGATAGGATGGTAGTTAACAGCCTCACCAGTAAAAATATTGATCTGGCCATCATCTCTTGCCGTTTTAGTAACGATAAGACGGTAGGGTTTTAGTAGATGTTGCTGTTTATTTCTGGTAGCAGCATTTTTGAATGGTGTAAACACTGTGCTTCCCCTCCAGACTTGTTGACCATCTATGATGACTGGTTTCCAATTTTTTATAGTATTAATCGCCTCTACAATTGGAGGATTCATTCTCCCCCTTACAAAAAACCTTCTACAATTATTGGCTATGATATTCAGTGTTTTTAGTTGAAAGGAGGCTCCGTCTGCCCTGAAAGTATCAACTTTTAGATTCTCCTCCCTGAATAAGTCGAACATATTTCTAAGTGTCTCATGCTGAAGGGTTTGGGGGTCGGCATTACCATTTCTATTTTCTACATAAACTACTTGATTGTTGATGATCCCAACACCTGGGCTATACCCAAATTGTTTTTTGTAGGTCATCATAGCATCTTCCTTTTGGTTAAATACAATGGTGTTATCAAAATCAAGTATTACAGGACCCTTGCTTGTAGAATTCAGTTTTTTGAAAACCCGGATATTCAATTTATTAAGTCTATCGTTCCAACAGAGTTTGTGTTGACCCTTACCTTTTGGGGTACCAAAGTAAGGAGCTTCACAAGCTAACTCTTTGAAGCGTCTTAATACACTATCAGGACTTGGACAAGATATCCGGGGATGCCCCTTAAGCGCATCTTTCAAGTTTTCTGAAAGGTCCTCAATGCAGTCCCCACCACAATGATAAATAGACCAAAAACTGTAGAGAATATCTTTCCAGGAATACAGGCTTTGTGGTGCCAGCGAAGGAAGCATTGAGTTAAGGGTAGTTTCCAAATCAAGATGATCAAACTCCTCAAGAACAAAATTTAACCCGCCAAATGAGCTTATAGCTCCAGATTTAATTACTTTCATAGTTGTGTTATTCCCATCACCAATATAGGTGAAATCACAAAAGCGGTAAAGACTTGATAATCAATCTTTACCGCTACTTTTTTAATAATCAAGCGGATTTTAGGTTGTATCGCGGACAGATCTTCCATTGTCACCTGGTGGCAGACCATCTAAAACGTTATATTGGCCCCTGCGTTAGAATATATGGACCAGATGTACTGCGAAAAGACAAAATTATGATGATTGACAGCCTTGCTTATTTGAGCATTTCTAATATTAAACCATCGGAACGGCAATTGAATCAAATGCTGGAGCAATTCCAATCCGCGAATGATCTTCATTCTATCACCGGGTTTCTGGTGTATGATCAAAATCATTTCTTTCAATACATCGAAGGTCCTGAAAAGGAAATCGACAGCCTGATGGAAAATATACGTAAAGATCCCAGACACAAAATCATGGCTGAGGCAGCCAACTGGAGGTCTGATCGGAGATTTGAAGGCTGGTCAATGAAAGTGATTGGTTATTCGAATCTCACCCGGATCCTCCCTGAAAATAAACTAATTGACCTGATCGCCTTCAGTATCGCCAATCAGGAGATCATGCCCGAATGGGAATCCTATGCCTGGAAGATCATTGATGATATCGCCGAAAAGCAAGATGCTTTTGTAGTTTAAGCACATTGGCTATCTCAGTGCTTGGCTGCCAACAAGGTAACTTGGTATATCTGGGGTGAACACTATGCGACAACAGAAAAAGTACGCATAAGATGCGCACTATTTGCTAATGTTTAACGTAATATGTCTTAAAGTGTAGCTGCATGTTACCATGCGGCTACACATGATCATGCGGCTACAACCTGGACCCAATATCAGTAGCTGACCTTTCTAATATTCATACCCTTTAGTATTTGTTGAAAGTTGTTAATGCTCCCCATTTCGACTTCCTTCTGCGCTTTAATGCTAACTGTAATATCTTCTCTATTTATACCCTTAGATTGAAGTTGGTCTATCTTATTGTTGGCAAGGGCTGAAAATTCATTGAAATTGATCTTTTTACCTTCAAATAATAGCTCGTCATTAGATAGAATCTGCACCGGTAGTACATTATCTGTTGATCCAACATTATTTTGTTAAAGTGCCCCACTACCTTTTACTGTGATACTTTCATACCCAATAAAGCTGAATACCAGTGCATCGCTTTCGCTGGTTTGTAGGGCAAAGTTTCCATCAAGATCGGAGACTGTGCCCGTTGTTCCACCTTTCACCACAATGCTCGCTCCGGGGAGTGGGTCACCATTAGGATCTAATACTTTACCTTTCCACAGGCCATTTCCATATGATGCATTCACTTTCATCACATCTTTATCTTGTTGAAGTTCATCAATGGCAATGACTCCATAACTGGTGTTGTCTTCGTATTTTTTTAATTTAAAAGCAACTGGCAAAACAAGTCTTACCCTGACAGGCATTCCTCTTTGCTGACCTGGTTTAAAATTGTCTGCAGTCTGTACAACTCTGACTGCTTCCTCATCACAGCCTCCTCCGATACCTTTGACAGGCTTGACATCTGTGATTGATCCATCTTTGTCAACCGTGAACTGAACATATACTTTCCCCTCTATACCTTTTTCTCTTGCTTCAGTCGGATACAGTATATTATCTGATATGTGCCTGTAAAAGGCATCGAGACCTCCCGGATACTCCGGAGCATCTTCAACGATGGTAAAAATTTCACCTTTGCTATCATCGATTTTTGACTTTTCAGAGAGATATTCAAAGTTTGCTCCTTTCTTTCTGATGGCAATGTATGCTTCTTTCTCCTCCTTGAAAACACTAATGGATTGGATTGTTTCAGGATCTATTTCAGCAAGTTCCGGAATTTTTGAAATGTCTTGCTGATCTGCGTCAAGTCGGACGTAGACCATGTCATCTTTTTCAGCACCTATTTTTTTCTGTACTTCAATTGGAAGTTGATCAAATGTGATTATACTGCTTTGTTCGCCCATCTTCTTGATCTCATTGTCCAGCTCTTCATTGCAGGCAAACACCACGAATAGCAGTGCGCCTAACGCCGAGAGTGCCCCGATCTTCCAGGGGCTTAGTCTTTTTGCTTGTTCTTTCATTGCTTTTAGTCTTTGTAGAATTAAACCATCATGAAACGAGCTGGCCAGGCTCAATCCATGTAATTGTAAAGTAGAACTGATCAGTATCGTTGAGTATTTTTCAGGATCGCAGGACTTCAGCGCCAAAGCATCTGCCTGGTACTCATGGATTTTCTTGATTTCTTTCCGGACAAACCAGCTGGTCGGCAGCCACCAGAAACATATCCTGAATAGCTCAAAGAAAATAATGTCGTAGGTATGTCCCAGGGAAACATGCGATTGTTCATGTTTGAGGATCGTTTCGTAGTCTTCCTGGTCTTCGGTGATTTCTTCACTCAGGAAGATCCGGTTGAAAAAGGTGAAGCTGCCCTTTACACCGCTTACTCTTCGGATGAACATGCCACGGAATTTTTCATACCGGCTCTTTCGCTCCAAAAGAGCAAGTGAAACCAGGTTTTTGATAAATGCCAGCAGGAAAAACCCACTCACTGCCAGATAAGCCCACGGGATCAGGTCCCAGCTCCAGAAGGAAGTTTCTGCAACGGGAACTGCTTCGAAAGTGTATGCCGGCAGGGCGGGTATCACACGGATGGCATCATCACCTGTGAAGAATAGGGCAGGAAGCTCCAGGAGAGGGATAATCAATGAGATCACAGTCGCCCCGACCAGGTAAAACCTCATTTTGGCATATTGTCTTTCCTTTCTCAGGAAGAACCAGTATCCGAGAATAAGCAGGGTGTGGATGACCCCAAGTTCGATCAGGTAGTTACTCATGATTTTTTCTTTTTAAGTTCTTTGAGGAGTTCCTCCAGTTCCCTGAGGCTGAGATTGTCCTGTTTGGTAAAAAAGGATACCATTTGCTGATAGGACCCACTGAAGTATTTTTTCACAAATCCCTTCATGAATGTTTTGGTATAGGACTCCTTGGTGATCATGGGATGATATTTATGAGACTTACCAAAGGCTTCGTGTCCCACAAATCCTTTTTGCTCCAGGATCCTCACGATGGTGGATACGGTATTATAAGCTGGTTTGGGTTCCGGAAGCTTTGCGATGATTTCTTTCACAAACGCGGCATCCAGGTCCCAAAGTACCTGCATGATCTCTTCTTCAGCCCGTGTTAGTTCCTTCATTTTTCTCTTTTAACTAAGTGTTTAGTTCAAAACTAAGACTATAGTTTATAAATAGCAAATAAAACTAAAAATTTAGTTGATAAATGAATCGGCACGCGATGCAATCGCGCACCAGCTACACAAATTAGATAAATATTGACTATCTTGAATAGAAGTACCAAAACCTTACCGTCATGAAAAATATCATCGCTTTGGCAGTTCTGGTCATCCTGGGCTGTGGAGGAGAATCAAAGACACAAACTGCCTCATCGGCAAGTGAAAGTTCTTTTGCTATTAATCCAACTTCAAAATCATGTCTGGTCGAGATCACCGATCCGGTTCAATGGTATTCGAAGACTGAGCTTGCCGGATTAGTTGGAGAAGACGAGGCGTCCATCAATTTCAAATCCAACCCTGATTATGATAACTGTAATTTTAACTGGAAGAATGATCGCAAGTATGTCATGAAAGTCTCCAGCATAGAAATGGAGGTTCCGACCAATAATGTGGTTGGGATCACCATTTATGATCTGGATGAAAAAATTGAAAAAGCGGAAAAATTGCATAAGAAATCATTTACCTATGAGCAGTATTTTGATACCTATCACACCACAACGAAAGCCGGTGAGGAGCAGGTAAAGGAAGCTCTTGAAGAAAAAGGGAAGGAAGATGCCAAAGCAAAAGCAGCTAAAGGTTTGCTGGATATGGCTCCCACTGAGGGTCATGCGGAGGTCGGGGGGCTTAGCGACAAGGCCAATACATATATACAAACAGCACCCGGTCTCAGGGAGACACGATTGGCTGTGTTACATGGCAACGCCGTGGTGATGATCAATGTGGATGTTTCGGATGAGGATGAAAAGGATATGGAGATAGCAAGGAAAGTGGCTGAAGGTGTCTTGGGATTGTGCGATTAAGAAAGCGGCAAATAACTAAATAAGGCATTAGCATTTTCTGGCACGCGTAGAAACCTAAAATCCGCTTGATTATTAAAAAAGTAGCGGTAAAGATTGATTATCAAGTCTTTACCGCTTTTGTGATTTCACCTATATTGGTGATGGGAATAACACAACTATGAAAGTAATTAAATCTGGAGCTATAAGCTCATTTGGCGGGTTAAATTTTGTTCTTGAGGAGTTTGATCATCTTGATTTGGAAACTACCCTTAACTCAATGCTTCCTTCGCTGGCACCACAAAGCCTGTATTCCTGGAAAGATATTCTCTACAGTTTTTGGTCTATTTATCATTGTGGTGGGGACTGCATTGAGGACCTTTCAGAAAACTTGAAAGATGCGCTTAAGGGGCATCCCCGGATATCTTGTCCAAGTCCTGATAGTGTATTAAGACGCTTCAAAGAGTTAGCTTGTGAAGCTCCTTACTTTGGTACCCCAAAAGGTAAGGGTCAACACAAACTCTGTTGGAACGATAGACTTAATAAATTGAATATCCGGGTTTTCAAAAAACTGAATTCTACAAGCAAGGGTCCTGTAATACTTGATTTTGATAACACCATTGTATTTAACCAAAAGGAAGATGCTATGATGACCTACAAAAAACAATTTGGGTATAGCCCAGGTGTTGGGATCATCAACAATCAAGTAGTTTATGTAGAAAATAGAAATGGTAATGCCGACCCCCAAACCCTTCAGCATGAGACACTTAGAAATATGTTCGACTTATTCAGGGAGGAGAATCTAAAAGTTGATACTTTCAGGGCAGACGGAGCCTCCTTTCAACTAAAAACACTGAATATCATAGCCAATAATTGTAGAAGGTTTTTTGTAAGGGGGAGAATGAATCCTCCAATTGTAGAGGCGATTAATACTATAAAAAATTGGAAACCAGTCATCATAGATGGTCAACAAGTCTGGAGGGGAAGCACAGTGTTTACACCATTCAAAAATGCTGCTACCAGAAATAAACAGCAACATCTACTAAAACCCTACCGTCTTATCGTTACTAAAACGGCAAGAGATGATGGCCAGATCAATATTTTTACTGGTGAGGCTGTTAACTACCATCCTATCATCACAAATGATGTTGAGCTTAGTGAGGATCGGGTTGTATTCTTTTACAATCAGAGAGGAGCAACTGAAAAAGAATTTGATGTGCTGAAAAATGATTTTGGATGGTCGAAAATGCCTTTTTCCAAGATAGAAGAAAACAGTGTGTTCTTAATTTTTACAGCAATGTGCAGAAACTTGTATCATTATATGATAAGGAAGTTTTCAAAAGTATCATCAATGTTAAAGCCGTATTATCGCATCAAAAAATTTATCTTCAGATTTATTTGCCTGCCCGCAAAGTGGATTTTTCAAGGACGTTCATGGAAATTAAGAGTCTATGGAAAGATGGCTTTTAGCCCCTGACTTTGACTGTGAGATTGGCTATTTTGAAAAATAAAGGGAGTAGTCTGTCCAGCTCTCAAATAAAGTAAAAAAATACCCTTTAAAAATAACACTTAAAGCTGCATTTGGCTTCATTGAAGGTGAAAAGCGAAGATTAACCTTAACATCAATGGTTATTAAAGTTATTTTTTGCCATTGCAATGTGTAAATAACCAGACCTGCGGATTTTAGGAGAAAACGCGCGCCAGAAATTGAAATCGATGAAATCGATAAATATTATTTATCCTCTTTCTTTTCGATCGCTTCTTCTTTCCGTGGAGTACGTGCGACACTGTCCGATTTCATTTCCATTTGTTTGACCAAATCACGTGACAACCGGACATTTAGCCCCATAGGCACTTTTAATTTTTGATTTTTGAAGTCTTCATCATCATTTTTTGAGGTTGCTTCCTTTTCAGTTGACCCTGTTTGGAATTTAGGGTTGAAATTGAGGTTTTCCTGGCCATATGCGAAAGCTGATACAAAACAAAAGACTATAATGCCTGCAAATCTTAACATAACAAATTCAGATTATTTCCATATTCTAAAAGTAAAACTTAAACCACAGGAAAATCAGTTTTTTGGGATTTTTAACATTTCCTGACTGCAGTCACTCTCTAGCAAAATGACATTACTTAGGTCAGCTTATCTTCATAGCGCGCCGGATTATGAGAAAAACAAATGCCCAATCCTCACCAAAAAATAAGTTAACTTTGCGGTCACATTAATCCCGGGCTTCCTCAAAAGCCTTACGTGCCATCACTCACCCTTAAGTGTAATATAAACACTTATAATTGTTCTATGTTTTATTTAAAACTTGTTGTTTAAATTTTTTCTCTATGAATATTTTCAAGCCCGGCATATTTGGCCTGGTACTTTTTCTATTAGGTTTTATTACCAATGCACAGGAAAGCAAACCCGATCAACTTAAGGTGATGATTGACTGTAGAGGATGTGATGAAAGCTACCTGCAACAAAACAGCCTCTTCCTCACTCATGTCCGGGATCAATCACTGGCTGATGTATACCTGTTGATCAATCGAACCTGGAGCCCATCAAGTGAAATTTATAACATAGAATATGTAGGGAAGGGAGAGTTTGAAGGAATGGACTATGACTATTCTGCAGATTTCTCCCGAACGTTGACGTACAATGAGACCCGTAATGGTCTTCTTCAGGAAATACTTAAGGGTTTTATTCCCTATATCCTGAAAACCAACCTGACTGATAAATTCAAAATAGTGGTGACTGAAGGACCTGAAGAAAGTGAGCAAAAATTACCAAGTGATCCGTGGAATAATTGGGTATTTGAAATTCGGGGTGAGATGAGATTACGTGATCAGGATACAAGAGGAGAACTGAACTATGAGCTGGGTTTCGAAGGAGATAAGGTTTCACAAGACTGGAGAGTGAGGATAGATGGCTTTTTCAGAAGAAATATCCTGAATATTGACCAGGATGATGGTACGCAATTTACCAGTATCCGAGAATACAAATATTTGGCTACCAGTGTTGTTAAAAGTCTTGGTAACCATTGGTCTGCAGGTATTTTTACCAATATTTCAAATAATAACGTAGATAATTTTGAGGCGCGTCTCAACGTTTCCCCTGCTGTGGAATATAGCCTATTTGACTACCGGGAGGTACTTACACGGGAAATTACCTTCGCCTATAAAGTTGGATACAATTATCAAAGATATCTGGAGACCACCATCTATGATGTGGATGAGGACCGATTTCCCAGTCAATCTTTTTCCGTCAATGTAAGATACAGAAAAGACTGGGGCTATATTTTTTCCAGTGTGATCGTTCGGAATTTTTTGAATGATTTTTCTAAGAATCGTATCTCTCTGGATAATCGCGCCAGTGTCAGGATCTTCAAGGGGTTTTTTGTGAACCTCAATGCTGACTTTGACATGATCAGGGACCAGATCAACCTTCCGCTTGGAGATGCCTCGCTGGAAGACATTATTCTCCAGCAGCGAGCTATTGCCACCAATTACCGGCTAAATGTGGGGCTGGGCTTGAGTTATACCTTTGGTTCTATATACAACAATATTTTGAACACCAGGCTATAGAATACTGTCTGGTGTGCGATTAATTGATTTGGTGCTCGATTGCATCGAGTGCCAGATTATTTCTGCTCTTTCTTTTCGATAAACTCTTCTTCTTTTTTTGGAGCCTGGTTTTGGCTGTCTGATTTGGTAAGATGTTGGCTAGAAGCACCATAAGAAATCCGCATTTTAAGTCCAGAGGGAGTTAGTTTTGCCTGATTCTCGAGTAATGAAGCTGAATGATAGTGTTTCGTCTCTCTTTCCAGACTATCAGTTCTATACTTTGGATTGAAATTGAGAGGTTCCTGGGCATAAAGGAAGACTGATACAAAACAAAAAACCAGAAAGCCTCTAAATCTTTTCATTATTAGATCAATTTATTTCAATATCTTAAATGTAAGACTAAAATGACAGGAAAATCAGTTTTTTGAGATTTTTAACATTTGGATGAAATTAGCTAACGCTGTCGCAACGATTGTATCGCGTGACAAAGCATCGTAACATCGCTCACAAATCAGACTCAATAGCCATCGATTGAATAATTTCAGCAGATTGCCTATCTTCCAAAAAAATTCAACAATCTAAAAAATGATAAGAGCAACAATCTTTTCCCTGATTTGTATATTTTTCGCTATCACCACAGATTTACCAGCCCAGGTTCACTACGATGACCATGACCACGCGCACCTTGGCCAGGAGATGGCGCATGCGGGAGAAGCTCACCATCATCATCCGCATGATTACATCACGCCAACCGGAAAATATGCCAAATTGGTCACCGGGCAGGGCGATTTTATCTTTTCCTATGATGAGGGACTTACCGCCGCATTCCCGGATGATGCGATCGAGCACGAACCCAAGATGCACGGTGGTTTTAACGAAGATCCCGAGACCGGTATAGTCTATACCGGTATTCCGGGCTACGGACTATGTGCCATTACACCTGACCTGAAAAAATGGTCTGTCATAGGAGATGACGAAAGGTTAAAGGACAACATACACGGGATCGTGTTTTTTGTACATAAAGGAAAAAAATACCTGGCGGTGGCTCAGAATGGAAAGCGAGTGCTTGTGCTGACCCTGGATGGAAACATCGTCAGTGAAATCAATCAGCCGACCGGTAATGAATTCAAATTTGCCGAGGCCAACACCTTTTTCAGTTCTGATGAGGCCAACTTCGGAGTAACAGATGTCACCTATTTGAAAGGTACGATCTATGCTGCTCACGGATATTCCAAAGGCGATTTTGTGCTCACCATTGAAGAGAAAGATGGAGAGTGGGCTTGGGGTGACCTGGCCTGGGGAGGAAAAGGCGATAACCCGGGACAGTTTCAAACGGCGCATGGCATTTATGCACATGACAACCACATCCTGGTAGCTAACAGAGCCGCAGGGCAGGTCGTGAAGTTTACCCGGAAAGGAAAATTTGTAGAAACATTCGACGATATTCCTGAAAGTGCTTTGATCTGCAATGTGGCTTACAAGAGTGATCACTATTTCATGAATGCATTGAGTCCTCTCGGAGATCAGAAATCAGCACCAATCTATGTTCATACCAGCGAAAAACTTGTATCGACAGTTGTGCCCGGTGAACTAGAAATCCCCGTGCTTACCAATATTCACCAGGTATGGCCTCATCTGGTAGGGGACCAGTTGTATCTACTGGTCCACGGCTGGAACAAAGGGAAGTTTGCTGTGCTGAAACTGGAGGAATGATAAAATCTTGCACGCGATGCAATGCAATCGCGCGCAAGAATCCTTTCTACCTCTTTGATACCTTCATTTGAAAGGTTCCTTTCGTACCGGGACGGGTATTGGTAATAGTGATCCGGTAGATCCTGTCACCCCATTTCTCCTTTACACCCCGGTCTTCCATGGTCACCAGCGGGACCTTCTCAATGTTTACTTTTGCATTCTCAGCAGGGTATGAAATGACCATTTCATTGCCATCGGCATTGATGAGCAGGATACCCGGTTTGAGTACCTGTGCCGGATAGCAGGTCATGAGGTTTTGCGTGATCTGATCCCCGGTTGAAAGCTCGTACCTGTCAGTGACGGTCACATCTTTGCCCCTGTTGAGGCGGATGCTCCGGTTATAGGTCCTGATCCCGGCATCTTCCGGATAGGCTGTTCCGATGTTTTCCACCAAAGAGGCACTACCACTCTTCACCGAATACGAAAGGTCAGTTGCCCTGAAAGACCTTCCGGGTGGTTGAATTGCACCATTAACCGATGGTGTATTGTGAAAATCGGAATTATGGAACCAGATATCATATCGCTGGTCGCTGAACACCTTGCGGGTATAAGTTCCCCTGCCAATGTCGATGAGCACCGGTTTTCCATCATAGAATACAATGAAGTTCCCAATGTCATTGTGGTTATGACTTTCCGCATTGTGACCACCCTTCGCAGCTAGAAAGAACCCTTCGGTTGACCCCGGTTGGTCCCTGGAAACCATCACCTCCAGCTCCGGAAACCAGCTGTCCCGCGGAAGAGGGAGTGCCTTTTCGGAGGCAGTGATCTCTTCATGTGCAAACAGTTCGTAAAAATTCCTGAAGTAGTGAAACCTGCCTATTTTCCCATCACCAGGCTCATAAAAGTAGGCGCCAAATTTCATCATGGCCGGATCGTCTACTGCTTTTCCAAACCGGTAGATCAGGCCCCCATCGACCTTTGTCTGAGGATCAGCATCAGCAAAAGGGATGAAGTAATTGCCGGCAATCTGGACCTTGTAAATGTAAGAGGCCATGTTTTTGACTTTGGGCTCGGCGGTTACATAGTCAAATGCGCTGTTTGTGGCAGTATTGAGCAAGGCAATGTTATCATACAGTGAAGCCGCTGCCGCATTCCAGTAGCCTGGTCCTTCATCGCAACCTCCATCCTGAGGGTAGGGGTTAAGAAAGATATCCAGTACATGCAGAATGCGTGTCACATGAGCGGCACGTTTTTGCTGGTCTTTTTCCAGTAGCAGGATAGAATTGAGCCAGTTGCTGCAAATCCATGGGTTCCAGTTGTTAGGCCGGTTCTCACTTTCTCTGCTCCCCATCCATCCATGATGCTGATTCATAAGCGGTTCAAAGATCCTTGTATTGCCTTCGTGGTAAATGCGCTTTCGGATTTGCGGAGACACCTCATCGAACTTGTCACCCAGGAAATAGTCTGCCCAGGCCAGCACGGTGATCGTTTCCGCAGCAAACAGATCCACAAAAGGTCTGGAGACATCCATGAGTCCTGCATATTCATCACTTTTGGGCAGGTGAGCCGGCACACCCCACCAGGACTCCTCACAGATCGACCAGACGCCATTAATGATTGGGTCAATGAACCGGCCTTTATTTTCATAGATCTCTGCGAGGATCATGGTTCCCAGCACAGTCCTTTTTTCGAAGCTTACCCGTTGATAGGTATCACGATCTCCTGTGCGTGCGATGAGCAGAGAATGGGTAGCCGGGATGTAGGGCCACTCATAATCGATCCATTGGTTGGCCTCATCCAGAAAGCCCTTCATGATCTCAGGATCGATCTCATTCCAGGCTTCCCGGTTGGTGATTGCCGGGAATGGCTTCCAGGTATTCCGGGGGATCAGGATATTCTTTAACTCTTCCGTTGAAAATTTACTACTGAGAAGGTCCTGTGATCTCAGGTCACAAACGATGCTCAGGCCTATCATAATGAATGCGATTTTATGCATTTGATCAGCGTTTTGGGTTGTTGATTATTGTAAGATGAAATTAATGAATTTAGCTGCAAAAAAATGCAGGTCACTCGTGAGGAATTCGTAAATCTTGAATAATGATTATTTCTTCCTGAAACGAATAGAGTAAAGGTCGGCATCTTTCATATGGATCCTCATCCGTACAGTCTTTCCGGTAAGTGAAGAAAGATCGCTGTTTCCCCTCCATTCCACAACCCTGGAAATTTCATTGCCAATGATGACCTGGGAGTCATCCAGTGAAAATCCGGGAAGTGGCTTTCCATTTTCATCCTGCAGCTCGATCCTGATCTCCCCTACAGCCGAGGTGGCATAGTTGATCTCCAGTTGATTACCACTGAATGTAAATGGTTTGGTGATTATTTCACCTCCATCATAAGGTGCATTGAGGGAGGTAAATCCGTCCAGTCGCATGGAGTATCTTCGTAGATGGGCAGTCGGTTGGGCATAGTCCTGATTGACATAAAGTGACATTTCGGACGGTCCTGTTCGTACCACATTGAGGGCAGGGTAGTTGGACCGGGATACCCAGTTATCCAGTCCGATGCCAGGACGGATAAAAGCTTCCATGAAAAGCCTGGTGTATTCATTTCCGCCGCGTGAGGACATCATATATGCATCCGAGCAGTCTTTAAAGTAACCCGGGTTCACGGCCAGCTCCAGGGCTTGTTTTTCCGTAAGCACCTGCCGGCCGGGCATGAATCTCCCGCCAATGGCCAGGTAAATGTGAGGTGCCCGGAAATACGGACTTGTTTGCTGAGTGTATAAGTGTTCAAGAGGTGTATCACCGAAAGTCATTTGTACAGGATCGCTCCAGTTGATAAAATCTTTGGATGTTGTCCTTCCCACACTGCGGAATCCCTTATACCCGTCTCCGGTCCAGGTCCTGAAATAACACAGGTATTGATTTTCCGACTCAGACCAGAAAGACACATTCTGTGAGTCAAATTTTCCTTGGGCAAAGACAGGATTATCCTGAAGTTTTTTCCAGTGAATGCCATCTGGAGAACTCCATGCAATCAAACCGCTTTTCTCCGTTCCTCCCAAAGCCTTGAATTTGTGTTCCGGAACTACCTTTGGATTCTTATCAATAAAAGGGCTGAAGTTATGAGTGACCGGGGCAGCCTGAGCCAGGATCACATTGTTTTCATATGTCCCATTTACTTCGAAAAATTTCAGGTCGGGTTTCGTCCAGTTAATTCCATCCGCTGATTTGGCATAACAGGTAACTTCCGCTTCATTTCCATCTTTGCCGGCTTCTCTCAAGCCGCGGTAGTAAGCTTTATAAAGATTCCCGTCCTGTATGATGGTCACATAAGCACTGAAAGGTCCTTCCCAGGGTTTGTCAAAGTAGAATACCACCCCTTCATCATGCGGGGAATGCATGACGATCTCAGCACCATCAAATTTGTCGATCAGGAAATGATCGACAAATATTTCCCTTTGTTCACCCAGTGAGACAGGGGATTGTGCAACAGCGTGAGTGACAGCACCTGCCACAAGGATCAAAATGGTAATGTTGAATCTAAGGTTTATCATCGCTATGATATATTGCGGGGAGCGTCACTCCATCTTCCAGAAGATGATACCTCCCGCCTGTTTGCCCATATCCACAGAGGCTACCTTTTTGCCTTTTTTGATATTGATGACATCCATGGAACCGGGTTCACCCCCAACACCCTCCACGGAAACAAAGGCATACTTACTGTCTGAGGAAATGGAAACACCATGAGATACCCTTCGGGAATTTGGTATTCTCGCAGTCTCTTCCATCTTTTTCAGATCCCAGATCCCGGTCTCGGCACTGCTTTTATAGGTGGCTACCAGGTACCGTCCGTCCGGAGAAACATCAACATTGTAGGGTCCTTTGCCGGTCTTGAGTCGGTTCGTAATCTTCCATTGTTCGGTATCAACCTCCAGTATTTCATCGGAACCATTTCCGGCCACATAAACTTTGCCATTGGTGGGGTGGGGCATAGCCCAGGTAGGTTTGACCTTGCTGTGATGCATCATGGCGCCACTCATCATCGGACTGTCCATATTGGTGTGTCCCATTTTGGCGTGATCCATGGCACTCATTGCTCCGTGATCGTGATTGTCTCCGTCGAGGTTTAAAACACGGTTTACTTTCAATCTGGTGGTGGAGATCTCGAAAAGTTCTCCGGACATCATTCCTACGGAATAGTGATACTGACCATCGGCAGAGATCCGGGAACCATGCGGCATTACACCTGTTTCAATGCGATCGATCTCGATCATTTCCACCGGATCCACCACTGAAACGGTGCTGGGTACCATGTCTCCATGCAGGTTGAAATTGACACAATAAAGGAGACCTGTGATCTTCGAAATTTGTAACGATGCAGGGAAAAGCCCCAACTCCACTTTTCCAACCACCTCGTTGGTAGCTGTGGAAAATTTATACAAGGTACCGAACGGATTTCCATGCGCCAGTGACAGGTACCAGTGCTCACCATCAGGACTGACGTTTATGCCATGTGGTCCCTCTATTTCAGCAGGCCAGACACCCACAGTGATGTTTTCAACGATGGAAGCTTTTTTCCCATCGAATCTGATCAGGGACACTTCATCTTCTGATTCGGCAGTCACGTATACGTAATAGTCCTGGGTCTGCCCTGGATGACTGGCAAGGAGGATGAAAGCCGTCAAAAACCGGATGATGTAGGATCTGATTATCATCATCACTGCTCTGTTTCAATTTTTGTGTCATCCGGAAGCACGGGCTTTAGTTTGGCTGACCACAACCCGCTGTTCCAGTCGGAATAGAAAATATGGCCCTTATAAGGCTGAGCACCCCAGGTGAAAGGTGCGTTAGGTACATATCCATCAGGATCTTCCGGCACGATCCAGGCGATTTCCCGACCCTGTCTGTTGAGGTCACCTAATAATTCACCACTCAGATCCACCACTCTGACACCCCCATTGTAGAAAGCCGCGTACAAGACATCATCCTCCACCCAGAAGTTATGAGAACCGGCGAAGGGAACTTCAAACCAGGCTACCTCCTTTGGATTTTTCAGATCTGTAAAGTCGATAATGTGGAGGAACCCCGCCGCTCTGCTGGGCTTGCGACCGTCAGGGTCCAAACCATAGGGAAAGATCTCGTCGCCAAGGATTACATAGAATTTACCGGTCTTTTCGTCTTTGTAAGGAAAAGCGGCATGATTGGCTCCGCTGGGATACGCATAGCTGGCAAATTGCACTAGGTTGGAAGGTGATCCACCGGCAATGCCATTTCCGATGTCCACCAACTGAACCCCATCTGCCCAGTTGGAAGAGTAGGCGATCCCATCCTCGACCCATACATCATGAATGGAGTGCCCGGGTGTATCCAGCTCAAACTCACCGACTATTTTCGGATTTTTGGGATCCTCAATATTGATCGAATAGTATTTTCTGGCAGCACTCAGGGCGTACACATGCTTTTTATAAATAAAAAGATTATGAACACCCCCGGTCAGATTCTCCGAAAATTCGGAGATGATGCTAACATCCCGCGGATTGGTCACATCGATGATCACCAAACCATTTTTCCTGTTTGAGGCCCCTTCCCGGGAGATGATGCAGATCTTTCCATCTTCTGATATCTTCACATCATTCACCGTCCTTGCATCCACTTTGACAGAGTCGATCAACTGAAGGCTGGCGGGATTGGTAACATCCCAGAAGAAGGCCGTACCGTCTGAACCCCAGGTGCCGGTCACTGCATAATCCTTACCATCAACACCTTCCCAGATCCAAAAATCTGAGGTATGCCGCGTGTTCACTGAACCACGCCCAACGAGCTCTATTTTTCTGGTCACATTTCTTTCATTGGCGCTTACAGTCACCGAGGCTGCGGCAGATCCGCAGGTTGCCTGCAGCACATACAGACCCGGTTCATCGGCCACAAATTTTCCATCATCGGTGATCATCCCGGAGGGGGGTTCTGATACGTCGTACGATTGACCTGTAAAAGAGTAGGTGATCGGCGCATCCTCGACCTGTTTTCCATTTTCGTCTGTAGCCTTAGCTGTGAGGGTAAAAACATCGCCCGATCTCCCTTCAGTTTTATTCACGGATAAGTCAATTTTGTCGATTGGATTTTCAAAAATGTTGATCCTAAGAACTTCTGAAATACCGCCTGCAGTTGCCGTAATGGACACAGTTCCACTCTTGACCGGGATTATTGTGTGAAAAGGTCCGATAGAAAGCAGGTTCTTATCAGAGGATGTAAGGGTGACAGGAACTTCCGGTCGTTCAAAACCTGCCTCATCAGTGACCTGAAGTGTCAGGGGAATTTTGATATCGGCATAAATTTTCTCCGGAACATCTTCAAAAGTGATCTTACTGATGGGTGCCGGTTCAATGTTTACCCGAATTTCTGACCGAAGCAGCGGCTGACCGGGACTTATTACCACAATTTCGTATTCCCCGTGCTTGTGTGCAGTAGCCAATCCTGTACTATCCACGACAGATAAAGCCCGCCGGTTCTTGGAAAAGAATAGAAATTTACGATCCTCAACTATTTTACCTTTTCCATCGGTGACATTGGCTTCAATCTGTAAGGACTGTCCGATCTGCATCGGGATATAATCCTCGCTCACATTGAGTGAAAGTTCCTGTGCCTCTGCTTTGATGGATTGAAACAGAAGGATCACAAGGATCACAAGGATCGGCTTTATTTTTTTCATAATCTCAGTGTCAGTGTAAATCTGTGTTGGGTGGGTAAAGAAAAGCCAACCCCCTCTAAATTACCAAATCAAATCCGCTAATTCAATGGATGCCGGGGCGATAGCTTGAGATCATTATAAAGAAGAAGGCCATAAATAATTAGATTGTGGAAAGATCAGGATGTACTTTGACACGATGATCCATTGTGACCTTTTTTGCAAAATGATACCCGATAACTCTATGTTAAAATACCCTTTTCGAATTCTGCAATGCTCATTCATTGGCTTTCTGTTGTCCTGTTCGGGTGACCAGGACGTTGAAAGCATAGACCTTTTATGGTCCTCCCGCGCAGAGATCATCTCTGATAAGCAGATGATACAAAAAATCGTTTCATCAGCTGATCAGCGTATGGAAGACGGACCTTACTCTGTTTTGCAGAAGTCATTCATGCCTCCGAGTGGTGATAAGCATGATTACATGAGCATGGGCGTCTACTGGTGGCCCAATCCGGATACCGAAAATGGTCTTCCCTATGTGCGCAGAGATGGTTTTGTCAATCCGGAGGTACATGAGATCACTGACAAAGGCTATCTCGGGGAGACCACGGAGATTGCCTTTATTACCGGCCTGGCCTATCACCATAGCCGTGACGAGAAATATGCGATCAAAGCTGCTGAAGTTCTTCGAAGCTGGTTTATCAATGACAGCACCGGGATGAACCCCAACCTCAATTTCGGGCAGGGGGTGCCCGGACGCACAGACGGCCGGTGCTATGGCATCATTGAAACCCGAGACATCTCCAAAGTGCTGGACGCGGAGCGGCTGATCAGAGATTCACCAGCCTGGACTGATGATGATCATGAGGCGCTGCAGGGATGGTTCAGGGATTACAGGGACTGGCTGCTCAACAGCGAGCTGGGACAAGAGGAATTTACCCGGCTCAACAATCACGGCACCTGGTATGATGTACAGGTCTCCTCGATTGCCCTGGGTGTAGATGATCCTGAGACCGCCAGGAGGATACTTGCGAGGTCTGCCGAAAGGATCATCGAGCATGTCGATTCCCTGGGCAGGCAACCTCAGGAATTGGCAAGGACCCGGTCCTGGGATTACAGTGTGATGAATCTGAAGTCACTGATGCTTCTCGGAAATTTGGGTGAAAAAGTGGGAATGGACCTGTGGGAGATACCTGATGAAGATGATCCTGCTATAAAAAGGGCACTTAATTTTCTGATCCCTTATGCGCTGGCTCCTGAGACCTGGAATTATGAGCAGGTCAAAGAATTTAATCCGAAAGCATTGATCCCGTTGATTGAGGAGGCAAAGCGGCATTATCCTGATAAAAGTACAGACTACATTAAAATACTGGACAAACTGGGCCCTGCCGAAGAGGCCTTCATTGGTCTGTATGTCCTGCCGATCCAATGATCATCACTTCTTTTTAGTTTTTGCCATGTTTTCCCCATACCTGAATTTGACGATCCTGGCAATCAGGTCATAAGGAATCTTCTGCTTGAGAGGAAATTGCACCGAGCCTTTCCCCTGCGGGTATTTTGAAAGCTCTTTTTCAAATTCCGAATGTCCTGATGGTGTGGCATAGAAGCCGATGTGGTTTTTGTAGCCTGCAAAGTAGACCAGTGGCTTTCTGTTGACCTTGTAAGCAGGCATACCGTAGGCGATACCTTCTTCGGCGTCGGGAACTGCATTTTTGATAAGTGAACGAATCTTTTTGAGGATTGCTCCGGTGTCCGGTGGGAATTGGTCTATGTATTTATCTATTGCTTCCATTGGGAAAAAATTTCATAGCTCCAATTTCACCCTTTGCCGGCATTTGGACAGCATTTTGGAGCAAAATTTGTAAATTGGAGCTTTATTAATCCAAAGAATCAAATGATGAAAAAAACAACAATTCCTACACTGATCGTACTTTGTATTTTCCTGGTTTCCTTTGTCAATCACGAACCCGCCAGGGATCCCAAACTCAAAAAGATCTTTAATGGGAAAAACCTGAATGGCTGGGTTGTGGAACCGGAGGATAAAGACAATCTGTGGTGGACCGCCAGCAATGGCATACTTACCGCTAAAAGCGATCCAGAAAAGACAGGCTCCATTCTATGGACGGAAAAATCATATAAGGATTTCATCATTCAGGCTGATTTCAAATTCGGTGATGGGACCATTGACTCCGGAATCTTTCTTCGTACGGACTCACAACAGATCCAGATCGGCGAATCCGGGTCACTAAAAAGGGATATGACATGCTCTCCTTATATTCCTGGTAAAGGATACCCTGTGGAAGCTAAGAATATTGACAAGCTATTCAAGAAAAATGACTGGAATACCATCAAGGTAAAAGCCGAAGGTAGCGTCTACACCATGTGGCTCAACGGAGAAGAGGTGCTGACCTACGATTCCGATACAGCCATTGAGGAGGGACCGGTAGGCTTGCAGCTACATCCTAACAGAGACATGGATATTGATTTCAGAAACATACTCTTTGCGGAAATTTAAGAGACAGATCACTTCAGGATTTTATGAAAAAGGGGAGTTTTCGGACTCCCTTTTTTCTTGGTCTATTGTAGGAAACAAATAAATCCATTGCACTTATTTGATAAAATGAGATTTGACTGTTCTGGAAATGGAGAGTTCTGGGAAGTATAATCTGATATGGCTAAATTGTTAGCGAAAGTCAGACATCGTGAAGGTAATCAAAGGATTGATTTGGTACGCGGATGGATATTATGCCGGGACAGAAGATGAGTACGAAAACTTCATCCAAACCCATAAAGCCGGGAAACTGGTCTATTCATTCAACGAAATAGACCTTTCTCAACTGCATAAGTTATGCAATAGCCTGAACGAGTCAAGTCAGAAGAAGAATAAATGAGGCTGATAAAAGGGTAAGCTTACTTGAAATGCATATTAGCAATTTCATTCAGCTGCGCCTGTGTAAAAGACTCCAGATATTTATAGCGGCTTGTTGGATCCTCCTGAAAGACGTTGTGAATATTCTCAAAATGATTGACATCCTTGCGTTTGATCAATCGTCCGAGTCCTCTAGATATTTTATTTCGTTTAAGTACCATAACTATCCTTTAATTGTAGAATAACTCGTCATTTCTGTCATTGGTCCTTTTTTTGCTCCCGGAGAGAACTACCCCGAAAACAACCAGAACGATCGTGAGTAACAGTATGATGAGTTTTTTGACCATATATCTGTTAGTCATATAAAATGCTGCCTACCCCTAAAGGAAATCTTAAAAAAAATCAGGGATTGATGATGGTAGTGTCCGACGTCATTGAAACCACACCAAAATAACCAAGAATCAGGTTTCCGGGATTGGAAGTGTTGGTCAGGTTTCCTCTGACCACAGATGGTGTGGTCCCGTTTCTTGTTCCCAGCGAGGTGGTCTGCAGTCTCAAAAGCCTGAGGTAGTTGTAAGCCTCAAAGGAAATCTCCTGGACCTCCATGTAGATGGTGTCGTTAAGCTTGTATTCAAATCCGGTGAATTCGTTTTTTATTGAATCCAGACCATTGAAAAACCGGTCTTCCTGAATGAAAATATCTTCCGGCTGGTTAAACAGGATGTCGTTCTTTTTAAATCGCCACCTATAAAAATTTTGTTCTTCCAGTTGATCAGAAAAATAACCAATGGGATAGTAGATGATCTCTTCAATCTGGGGGTTTTCCTCGGAGGGTCTTTCAAAGAAATCATAGTAAATGCTGTCCAGTGCGGGTACGGATCTCATGCGCTCTCTTTCAGAGGTGATCAGTTCTCCATCCAGCTCAATCTCAATCCAGTAGAGACGTCCGGAGACACCGGAAAAAGGCGAAACAGACTGATAAATACCATTGCCTGAGTGTATAAATGGAAAATCATTTTGTAAACTCTTTATCGTCACCTCTGCACCAGTAACTCCTGTACTTGTAATTTCAGATTCAAAGCTCACGGTTTTTGATAAGCGCACCTGCTGGATGGAGTCCCGATCGGTCAGCCATCCTTCTACTACCAGCAATTCACTGGTCTCAGGCAATACAATTTCATCCCCGCAGGCGGTCAAAATCAGGAGTAGAATGGATATTTTGAACACTCTTCCCATTAGAATTTGAAATTATAGGTGATGGCCGGAATGGGTGAATCAAAAATGGTGAAAGGGACAGCTTCAGTCAGATTCGGATCGGTATCAGACTTTCGGAAAATGAGCGAGTAAGCGTTTTCCCGACCGTAAACATTATATAAAACAAAGGTCCAGTAGTCAGTGAATTTTTTTCTGGTACCATCCTTTTTATAGGGGCTGCCACTCCACTTGACGGAAAGGTCGAGCCGATGATAATCAGGAAGGTTGTTCTGGTTCCTGTCCTGGAAATGGGGCACCAGGTTCCCTTCAAATTCATATTTGCCTGCCGGGAGTGTAATGGGTCTTCCGGAGCTGTAATTGAAAGTTCCCGATACCGCCCATTGCTCTCCAAGCCTGTAAATGGAGACCAGCGAAATATCATGCAATTTATCATGGTTGGCAGGAAAGAACCTTCCGGAATTTACCGTCTGTTCAGGGAAAGGGGTTTCTACCTTAAGCTCAGACCTGGACAGCGTGTAGCTCAACCATCCGGTAAATTTCCCGGTGTTCTTTTTTAAAAAAAACTCGATTCCGTAAGACCTCCCGATTCCGGGCAGGACTTCGGTTTCAATGTTAGGATTGAATAGGAGGTTGGCGCCATTCTTATATTCGATGATATTGTCCAGAAATTTGTAATACACCTCCACAGAAGTTTCAAATTGATTGTCTTTGAGGTTTTGATAAAACCCTAGTGAATAATGGTCTGACCTCGTGGGTGGGATATAGGTATCGCTGATCTTCCAGATATCTGTGGGCGATGGGATCACCGTGTTGGAGATCAAATGCAGGTACTGATAGGTTCGGGCATAGGAAGCCTTGATGGACTGAGAATCATTGAATGTGTAGTTTGTGGATATCCTGGGCTCAAGGCCATCGTAATATTTTACCAGAGATCTACCCTCGTATATGAGGGTGTCCGTTATATTGCTGGCATTTCTTTCACTGTTCGGATCGTAGATGAAGACATTGGTAGGCCCCAAATTAGCCAGGGAGCTGTAGCGAAGACCGTATAGTGCCAAGAATTTATTTCCAACCTCCAGCTCATGCCCCACATATGCAAAAGATTCAAAGGCATTTTCCGTGTCCAGTGTAAATGGCCGGGAAGAGGCGTTTTCATCGAAAGGGATTCTTTCACCGGGCAACAGTCTGTGGTAGGTCGTGCCAAAACCAAAAGTAAGCTCCTGCTGGGTTGTCAGATTCAACGAAAAGTCTGCCTTACCGGAGTAATCAATGATGCTTGATCGTCCGACAAATGAGCCCGCCTCCTGGGGGTCCGTGACTTTATACACGTATTCACTGACCGTACCGGTGAAGTTGCTAAACAACCGCGGGCCGATCAGGTGATTCCATCTCAATGACAGGTTTCTGTTTCCCCAGTTTCTGATGGCATTGAAGCCTGTGCGGTTGCGGTCGTTTCCGAAATAACCCGAAAGATGCAGTGTATTGTTGCTATTGAATTTCCAGTTAACCTTGGCATTGAAGTCCTGAAAGTTTGCAGTGTTCCTGCTCAGACCGGAACTGGTATTTCCCAGTACGGAAAGGTCCGCAATCGATTGACGGGCCGAAATGATGAAAGAGCTGATCTCTTTTTTGATCGGACCTTCTGCAATGAGTCGGGCAGATACCAGGCCAACTCCGCCGGTGACGCCAAACTCTTCATCATTGCCTTCCTTCTGATTGACGGTGATCACCGAAGAAACCCTTCCTCCGTAAGACGGGGGCATAAATCCTTTCATGATCTCAATACTATTTACCGCCTCCGGATTGAATACACTGATCAGGCCGTAGAAATGGTTAGGATTGTAGATTACAGATTCGTCAAGAAGCAGCAGGTTTTGATCCACCTCGCCACCACGAACATTGATTCCGCTTGCATCTTCACCAATGGTGCGGATCCCCGGCAGCAGCAATGCTCCCTGAAGCACATCTACCTCTCCGAGGAAATAAGGGATCTGTCCTTCTGTCTGTAAATTGATGGTGTTCACTCCCGGAATAATGCTTCGGATGTTATATTCCGGCTCCCGGGATGAGACGGTGATCTCAGCAAGCTCCGATGGCTGAAGCACCAGGTTGAAATTATGTTCGATATTTCCAGCCAGATCGATTGCGACCGTGTCTGTCTTGTAACCGATGAATGTACACAGAATCTCATAAGGTCCCGGGGGGAGGCTAAGCGAATAAAATCCATAATTATTGGTCACCACTCCCTGGGTGGTACCTGCTAAGAGGATGGTTGATCCTATCAGGGGCTCCCCGGTCTGGCTGTCTCTTACATACCCGTTGATGGTATATTTTTTAGGCCTGGGCTCTTTAAAAGTTACAATATAGGTATTGCCCTGGTTTCTGAAATTCACGTTGGCCTGAGCTGTAATCAATGCAAACAATTCGTCATAAGGGGTATCCTTATCAAGTGCAATAATGAAATCTCCCGGAATCGTACTGAGACTGTATGCCAGCTTATACTCTTCATCCAGTAGGGTAAGCAATTCGCTTAATCTATAAGACCCTTCAGGTGCTAGTTTAGTCTGCGCAGATCCGAAAAGAAAAGCAACTAAAAGAGTTATGAATAAAGAATACTTAATTTTCGCTTGATGCATGTAAAATGTACGTCATCAGATAGATAACGATGCGTCAGGCTTAAAATTAATATTTAGTGGCAGCCTTTTCCTAGTATTTTGACGTTTGAACCTGAAATTGTAAAACCAATTTCGAGGATCTCACCCAAAACTTCAAGGACGTCAGAGAGGTTTTGTTGATTAAATTCTGCTGTTACCGTGCAGTTCTTTAAGTTTGCTGAGGGTTGAAAATCAACCTTGTAATACCTTTCCAGCTGATTAAGAACTTCGATAAGAGAGGTATTTCGGAAGACAAATTCCCCGGTCTTCCACGACAGGATATTAGGGTCATTATTTTCCGTCAAAGTGAATTTATTTTCTTTCAGTTGATAAGTGAGAAGTTCACCCGGGTTTATCCCATATGTCTCAGTATCACTAGAAACCTGAACCTTTCCTTCTTCCACAAACGCCTGAAATTGCCCGGGCAGGGCCTCAAGTGTAAAAATAGTGCCCAGTACTTCCACTTTCAGATTGTCCATCTTTATGGTAAAAGGGGAGTCGTCATTCACCACATCGTAGTATCCGATCCCTTTAAATGCAATGATCCTGGGCTCAAAGCCCGCGGCATAGGTGATGCTACTATTGGCATCGAGGTATACCAGGGAGCCGTCTGGCAATTCATGATTAATTGAGTGATTTTGAGCGGTGACGGTGATCTGTCGGGTGCCGGAATCAATGACTGACAGGTAAATGAATAAAGAAACAGCCACAAGAGAAACTACAGCGGCAACTTTATAGATGACTGAAAAATAAGGACGGTTTGATTGAATTTTGACGGAAGGATCAGAAAAGGCTAACCTCGAACTCACTTTCTTCCATGCGTCATTTTCGTCAAAAGAAACGTCAGGAGTCTCTCCGAGTTCAATAAAAACGTCGAAAGGATCCTTTGTGCCCTCTTTACGGGTGCTACGGTGGTGGTATTTATCAAGCCATGAATCTCTCATGTTTCTCTAAGTCAAGTATGAGGTCGGATACCCCTAAAATAAATTTAATATTTATTATTCATTCAGATAATTTTTCAGATCGGATTCCAGGGATTCCCGTAATTTTTTCAATGCAATACTCATTTGATTTTCTACGGTTTTGACCGAAAGTTCCAGTTCTTCAGCTATTTCAGCATAAGTCATTCCTCCGTATCTGCTTAGCAAAAAGATCTGTTTGCATTTATCCGGTAGCTGATTGATGGCCCATTGGATCTTTTTCTTCAACCGGAGGGTTTCTGACGGCTCATGAAACTCCGAACTTCCGGTGAGGACCGTATCCGAGAGATCAATCAGGATCCGTTGTTTCGGCAGATCATACTTGATGTAGTTGATGGATTTATTCTTGACTGCTGAATACAGGTAGGACTTCAGGCTACTTGATATCTCAATTTGTGCTTTCTTTTCCCACAGGTAAATAAATACTTCCTGGGTGATCTCTTCTGCAATGGTTTCATTCCTTACCAGAGAATAGCAAAACCTGGCCAGATCACTGTAAAACTTTCTGAAAATCTGCTCAAAGGCCTCCGAATTGCCTTTTTTAACCTGATCGAATAAGAGAATATCAGAAGGTCCTGGCATTAATCTCCGTTTGATTCTAAAGATGCCAGAACCGTCAAGAAAATGAAAGTGGATGAATTAAAAAATCCCTGAGAGAGGTTTTCCGCATTGATGGCAATCACCATCTCCAGATGTGGAATTACGTACAATTGCTGGCCAATCCCTCCATAAGTAAAAAAGATGTCATTCTCTTCAAGTGCCAGGACTCCGTCTGCAAACTGGTTCCATCCATAACCGGAATAAATGGTATTGTCCAGTTGAAACCGGGAACTCGAAATTTCGAAGATCCACTCAGCGGAGATCACACGTTCGCTTTTCCATCGGCCTCCGTTTAGCATCAGGTATCCAAACTTTGTCAGATCCAATGTGTGCATATTTAAGCCTGATCCTCCGTCGTAGGTTCCCGAAGGATCTGTTTCCCAGATCACTTCATCAATGTCAATTTTTTGAAAGAGCTCCCTGTTAAGATATTCGAGCAGATCGCTCCCATTCAGTGCATTTTCCATCACCTTGGCCAGTACTATCCCAGCACCACTGTTGGGTACATACCTTAAGCCCGGTTGAGCTTCGAGGGGTTTAGCCAGTACATATTCAGTCCAGTCATCTTCAAATCTCATCAAAAAGAGGTCATTCAGGTTGTCGGGAAAAGCATTGGACTGAATCCATCCCAGACCGGACCTGTTGGTAAGCAAATGCTCAATGGTGATCTCCTCTTTTTCAGGCTCAGCGTCGAAGAGTGCCTGATACTCCGGCAGGAAGGTGACAATCGGCTCCTGAATGTTGCTGATATATCCATCTCTCATCAACAGGTCCAGCGCAGTGATCAGTACCGTCATGGAGGCCTGTCCGATATTCCTTGTGCGGTCGCGATAGGAGAGGTCGTAGTAGTTTTCAAAAATCAGTCTGCCTTCTTTGATGACGATCAGTGAATTGATATTGTCATACACCCGGTCTTTGATGTTTTTATCAAGTACCAGTAACAAACTGTCGGAAAGGCTTACTTCAGAAGGCCTGGCATAGATCCAGACATCCTGATCATCGGGCTTTTCCGGCCCCAATAGGCAACCGGAAAGAAAAAAGATCAATATGACTGGTAGCAATCTCATGGTTTCGACTGAAAAAAGCCAAATCTTATACCGGCTCCCGCCGCAAATCCGTTGAAGTCATTTTTCTCAATGCCCGGGATATCCGCCTCATGGCTGATTTTATAACCAAGCGAGGCAAATGCTGACAGAACTTTGATCAATGCATATTGAATGGTGACTTCCGGTTTTGACATAAAAAAATACTCTCTTATAAGGTCGGCTTTGGTTTCGGTATTTTCCCAAACCAGGGTACCATGGCTCAGGTTATACTTCAATACAACGTTCAGCTGATTTTTGTTGTATAGTGAGGTTCCGATAAAGCCCCCTGAGTGTAAAAAGATCAGATCAAATTGATTGGGAAAGATCAGGGGCTTGCTGATACCATCTCTTATATAATTGATGAAAAAGCCAACATGGAGGTGACGTAATGAACCTCCGACACCAAACTGCTGATTCCACCCATACTGGTCTGGATGTGGAGCATATTCCGGTAGATACTCGAAATATACTGACCAGGCAGCAGGCAATTTTTCCTGCTCTTCAGTGTCCTTTCCGACGATCAGGCTATCCTGTGCTGTCTGAAGGCTATCAGTTTGTAATTCCTGCCCTTTCAGCATGGCAAGCATTGCGAGGGTGATCGTAAGAGCAAGAAAAATTCTCATACCCGAAATTACTAAAGATTTAATCGTCGAAGACATTTTCCGCTGTCAGGAGATCTCGCTCAGTTCAATTCTTTGATTTCTTGAGTCCAGGATCCTTCCATTTTCACATTTCAGGATCCTTTGTGGGAATTTCTTGATGAAATTGTAATTATGTGTGGCCATCAAAACTGCGGTGCCACTGTTGTTGATCTCAAAAAACAGATTCATGATCCCTTCGGAAACATCAGGGTCCAGATTGCCGGTGGGCTCATCTGCAAAGAGGATCTGAGGTTCGTTCACAAGGGCTCTTGCGATTACCACCCGCTGTTGTTCGCCGCCGGACAACTGGTGAGGCATCTTTCCGGAAACAGCACCTAGTCCTACCCGCATCAGCACTTCCGCCAGTCTGTTTTTCATTTTGGCGTTGTCTTTCCATCCGGTAGCTTTCATCACGAAGAAAAGGTTTTCCGCCACGCTGCGATCAAAAAACAACTCAAAGTCCTGGAAAATGATGCCGATTTTTCTTCTCAGGAAGGGGATATCATGGGGCCTGATCCCCCTGATGTCATAGCCGGCTACTCTGATGTTGCCCAGCCGTAGCGGAAGATCTGCATATAGTGTCTTAAGAAGTGAGGATTTACCACTACCGGTCCTGCCCACTAGGTATACAAACTCGCCCTTTTCAATCTCAAAGTCAATGCCGCTCAGCACGGTCGTATTGTCCTGAAAGATATTGGCATTGCTGACTTTTACAACGGCGTCCTCTGAAAAGGTCATTCAAGTTCAAGTTTTTGTAATTTACCGAAAGGCAGATTTTTGATCACTTCTGCAAGTTCTTTCTCTTTTCCTTCCAGTCCAAATTTTTCCAGCTTCTGAAGGGGTCTGTCTGCCCTGAAATAGGCAATCAATACAAAATTATCGTCCCTCAGCTGAATATAGTCCGGGATCTTTGCCTTGCCTTTTACCTTAATGATATACATGTTTAGCAAAACGGACAGTGCAGACTTTACGGATTCCCTTTCTTGTAGTCAGCCAGAAATTTCTCCAGCCCGATATCGGTCAAAGGGTGCTTTAACAGGCCTGTGATCACTCCCAGCGGACAGGTCACAACGTCAGCTCCAGCCTCAGCGCAGTGGATCAGATGCATCGTATGACGGAGGGATGCGGCGAGAATTTCCGTTTCAAAGCCGAAGTTGTCGTAAATCATCACTATTTGTTCGATCAATGCCATGCCATCGGCACTGATATCGTCGAGTCTGCCAATGAAAGGGGACACAAAACTTGCTCCGGCCTTTGCTGCCAGGATAGCCTGACCAGCATTGAATATTAGCGTGCAGTTGGTCCTGATGCCTTCACTGGTCAGGGCTTTGATGGCTTTGACCCCGTCTTTGATCATGGGGATCTTCACCACGATCTTATCGTCGATCTTGGCCAGCTCCTTGCCTTCTTTCAGCATCGTATCAAAGTCTGTTGCGATCACCTCCGCACTCACATTATCATCTACCAGGTTGCAGATGTCTTTGTAATGCTTAAGAATATTTGATTGGCCGGTGATGCCTTCTTTTGCCATCAGTGAAGGATTGGTGGTCACACCATCCAATACCCCAAGGTCATAGGCCTCAGTGATCTCATTCAGATTCGCTGTATCTATAAAGAATTTCATGGAGAGCTTTGTTGTGGTTAATGAGAAAGAAAAAAGGCAAAGGGTATCGCACC
The DNA here is from genome assembly GCA_965243485.1 of Cyclobacteriaceae bacterium. GTDB lineage: Bacteria > Bacteroidota > Bacteroidia > Cytophagales > Cyclobacteriaceae > UBA7330. The sequence goes on from CBDEVP010000001.1 coordinate 3,371,876, forward strand.
GCTACAACCGCCTACCCTTGCTACCTTCCGGTCCTGGGGGATTCAGCAGGAGCTGGTCGTACCCGTTTGCCGAATGCAAAGGTAAAGGGTTTGATGTAAATAAAATATTCTTTGTTAAAGATCCGCGATAGATCTGAAATCTGTATCCCTGAAATCGTAATAGGACTCATCTTCTTCCATATCTTCCAGGTCATTATCCGAGAAAAAAGCGTGATCCAGCACATCGTCAAGATCTTCGAATTCTGTTTCGTTAAACTCTCTTTTTGATTCAATTTTTTCCATCGTATAGCTGACTTTCTATAAAACCGTAAAGTAAGTAGCGGTCTAAAATATAAATTATTTACATAAATGATATAATTGTTATCAAATTAATATCAAAGATCTATTTATCTTATGATAATGTTACGAATCATCCGCTTTCTTAATTAAATGGATGTCATGATAACGTTAGGATGATCTTGCATTTTGTGAAAGTTATGCCCAGAGGAATTAATATATGTAGCTATTCCTGATTATACTTGTTATATCCTCAAGGCCCATAATGATGAAACAAAGTTTAAGTGAAGTGGTGTTAAGACTACTTCTAAAATTCACATGGTTATTACTCATTTTTTTATTTGATTGTGCCTCTCCTGAAAGGGAAGAAAAAGAAGATCAGTTTTCCCTGCATATCAGAACTTCAGAGCCAAGAACCCCGGAGGAGGAGCGTTTAGGGTTTAAGCTGCCCGATGGTTTTGAGATCGAGCTGTTTGCATCCGAGCCGGACATTGGCAAACCCATGAACATAAGCTTTGACCCCAAGGGCCGTCTGTGGGTCACCCAATCCAATGAATATCCATTTTATGATTCAGCCGGCACAGGGCCCGACAGGATCTCCATCCTTGAGGATACGGACAGGGATGGCCGGGCAGACAAAATCAAGGTATTTGCTGATTCTCTGAATATTCCCATAGGTATCACCCCGATGATCGATGGGGCCATTGCCTACAGCATACCTTATGTGTATCACCTGATAGATCATGACCACGATGATCAGGTCGATGAAAGAAAAGTCTTGCTAAAGGGTTTTGAATATAAGGATACCCATGGCATGATCAATAATTTTTTCAGAGGCCTGGATGGCTGGATCCATGCTGACCATGGGTTTTCCAACGTATCACATGTGGTGGGTACGGACAATAAGGAACCACTTGTGATGCAGTCCGGCAACACCTTCCGGTTCCATCCCGATGGTACGGGTGTGGAGTTCACCACAACAGGGCGCGTGAATCCTTTTGGTTATGCCATGGATGAATATGGCTATATGTATTCGGTAGACTGCCATTCAAGTCCTATCTATCAGCTTATCAGGGGTGCCGATTATCCTCATTTCGGAAAGCAGCCGACAGGGATCGGTTTCGGGCCATATATGATGAGACATGAGTACGGTTCCACAGCGCTGGCCGGTCTCGAATACTACACCGGTGATCAGTTTCCGGAGGAATTCCGTCAAAATTTTTACCTTGGGGATGTGGTGAAATGCAGGGTATACAGAAGCTCGATTGAAATGCAGGGAACCACTCCGGTTCCTACCTGGGAGCCTGACTTCATTATAAGTGATGACCCCTGGTTCCGACCAGTGGACGTAAAGCTGGGACCTGACGGAGCGCTCTATATTGCTGATTTTTACAATAGCATCATCGGCCATTATGAAGTTCCCCTGGATCATCCCGCACGTGATAAACGACGCGGAAGGATCTGGCGGGTAACCTACAAGGAAAGCCGGGATGATCACATCAGCAAAGACTGGACAGTGGAGGATCTTGATGGACTGATCGGGGGTATCAAAGATCCGGCCATTAACATCCGGCTGATGGTAGCAGATCAGATTGTGGACAGGTTTGGAAAAGATGCCATCGACCCTGTTAAGCAGCTGGTAGGTCAGTTAAAGGTGGATGACCGGTCATTTATTCATGGGATGTGGATACTGTCTCGTCTGGAGGCCCTGGAAGAAAACTTGCTGGTTAAGGGATTAGATCATGCCAATGACCAGGTGAGGGTACATATGTTGAGGATCTTATTTGAACAACCTGATATAAGTGAAGAGATGCTTTCTTTGGCCCGAGCAATGCTGGAAGAAAACAACCCGCATGTGACCAGGGCAGTAACTATGCTGCTGGCAAAACATCCCACTGAGGACCAGGTTACCACATTTCTTGAGTTGAAAAGCAGGACTTCGGAGGACGATACCCATTTGTATTATGCCATTCGGCAGAATCTGAGAGATCACCTCCGTAACGAAAATATTCTAAGGGCTGTATCGCAAAAAACTTGGGATGAAAAGGATTCCAGGGCCCTTGCAGATGTGCTGATGGGAGTGGACAACCACCTGGCGGCTCAGTTCATGCACGCTCACCTTAAAGCTTATGAGGAACCCAAAGATTTCTTTTTAAAATATACAACCCACATTGCGAGGTTCCTGCCTGCCATGGAAATGAATGATTTTGTCCACACGCTTAAGTCAGTGGCAGGAGGTGATCCGGACCTTGAATATCAGACTTTCCTGTCCTTACAGAAAGGTATGGACCAGGGAGGTAAGGAGGTCAGCGGGGAAGCCCGAAAATGGGCCATCAGTCTGGCTGAAATATTTTTGGCAGACATTCCCGGCAGCAAGGCCTGGAGTACCACACCACTTTCCAATAATTACAATGCCAACCCCTGGGTCTTTGAAACATTTGAGGAAGTAGCTGACGAACAAATACTGATTAGTGGTCCGAGAAGAGGCCGGAACGGCGCGATCAATAAATTTATTTCCCCGGTTTTTGATTTACCAGAAAAAATCAATTTTACTCTGGTGGGGCACAAGGCTCCTCCTGATGAGGAGGGAAATACCGGACCAGTCACAAATAGAGTAGAGCTTTTCCTGACAGGTCAAAAAGCCCCCATCCTGTCAAAAGACATTACCGGCCCTGACCAGGTGGAGGAGATTACCTGGGATGCTGGAGATCATTTTGGGAAATCCGGATTCATGGTCATTACCGACGGGTCACCGGGTTGGGGTGAATACATTGGAATTGGAAAGCCTGGCATGGGATTGCCGACTCTTCCTTCTCAAAGTCCCGGTCAGCAAACGGAAAGACTGATCTTTGCCAGCAAGGCAGCCGGAAATTTAAACGCAACAAGCCTTGAATCACGATTGCAACAGCTGCTGGAGGCTGAAAATGCGGATGTTCTGGCCAGAACTGCAGCCGCAGAAGCACTGGTCAATCAATCCGCTGAAAATGTGACCTTCATTGGTCCGGTAATACGTGATTTTGATGAATCTGAAGTCCTGCGCAGGAGACTGGTGACGATCCTGGGTGAATTACAGACCAGCAGAAGTATTACGATTCTTGCCTCAGTGCTGGATACTCTTTCCTTTGATCTTCAAAAGGATGCGGTGTTGATGATGTCCAATCATTCGGAGGGTATAGAAACCGTATTAGGAGCAGCAAAGGAGTTGGACATATCGCCTAAACTGCTGCTGGACCCACAGATCAGCCAACGGCTGGAAGAGAACATGACCGCCAGTCAGAGAACTGCTTATGCCAGCCTGACCGAGAACCTTTCACCCTTTTCAGAAGAAGCTCAGAAATTGATCGAAAACCGGGTGAGAAATTTTGCAACAGAGGATGTTTCGCTGACTGTTGGAGAAACAATTTTTCAACAAAACTGTGCCATCTGTCATGAGATCGGAGGTCAGGGCGGCAATATTGGTCCGCAATTGGATGGGATCGGCAACTGGGGTCTGCAGGCCCTGTCTGAGAAGATCCTGGACCCCAACCGGAACATATCCAAGGCTTTTGTGAACTATAAGATTGAATTGAAGGATGGCCGGGTAGCCCAGGGGCTGTACCGTCGTGACGAGGGAAAGATCAAGGTATTTGCAGACGTTTCCGGCAATGAGTTCACCTATTCCACAGATGAGATCAAATCGATGAATGCGCTGCCGTTTACCCTGATGCCGGACAATTTTAGCAAGGTGATCTCAGAAGGGGATTATTATCATTTAATGGGATATTTACTCAATCAAAATTAAAAGCAATGAAATCATCCTTACTGTTATTTTTTGGCATCCTTCTGATTGGATGCGGTATCAGCCAGGAAGGCAGGGACATCAGCTTTAAAAAGCATGTATTATACGAACAATTTGTATCAGAGGGGATAGCGACTGGCGATGTGAATCAGGATGGTTTAATAGATATTATGTCCGGGCCATTCTGGTTTGAAGCGCCTGACTGGAAATCCCACGAGATAAGAACACCGAAGCCCTTTGATATCACCAAGGGATGGAGCGATTCCTTCTTGAATTTCTCTATGGACGTCAATAAGGATGGATGGATTGACCTGATCACCATCGATTTCCCGGGTACGGGAGCCTACTGGTTTGAAAATCCAAAGAATGAGCCTGGTCACTGGCGCAGACACCTGATTGACAGTACTGCCTGCAATGAATCTCCAATGGTGATGGATGTAAACACCGATGGAAATCCCGACCTTGTTTTTGGAAGCGGAAATAAGGAGATGAAGTGGTTTACTACCACAGGAAAACAGGAAAATCTCTGGACGTCCTATGCTTTGAGTGAGGAGAATGCTGCAGGTACTAACCGATTTTCCCATGGTCTGGGTAGGGGTGATATTAATAAAGATGGCAGGGACGACATCATGGTAGTGGATGGTTGGTGGGAAGCCCCGGCAGACCGGACAAAGACATGGACCTGGCATCAGGTTTCACTGGGTGAGCCCTGTTCGCAGATGCACGTGTATGATTTTGATGCGGATGGTGACAATGATGTGATTTCCTGCTCGGCACACAATTACGGGATCTGGTGGCACGAACAGGAAAAAGGTCCCGGAGGAGAGATCACTTTCATCAGGCATCTGATCGATAGTTCTTTTTCCCAGACGCACGGTGCTGCACTTGCCGACATGAATGAAGATGGGTTGCCGGATCTGATCACGGGTAAGCGTTACTTTGCTCATAATGGCAAAGATCCCGGAGGCATGGATCCCCAGGTCATCTACTGGTTTGAATTGAAAAGGGATGAAAATAACAAACCCTACTGGACCAGGCATCTGATCGATGACAGTTCAGGTGTGGGGCTGCAGGTGATCATTGAAGATATCAATGATGATGGACTGAAAGACATCCTGATCGCCAACAAAAAGGGTATTTTTTACTTTGAGGGAGAGTTACGAAAAGGGGAATAAGGTATTGCAAAATCTAAAAATCACTGATATTTGTTAAATAATTAAATATTCATAAGATGGGAAAAGGAGATAAAAAGACAAGACGTGGAAAGATCAGCATGGGTACCTATGGCGTGTCCAGGCCCAAGAAAGCAGACAAACAGGGTCCGGCTGATTCTGCCTCAGAATCTGCTTCTTCTAAGAAAGAAGAAAAGAAGTAATTGTGCGGATAAAGCATGTTGCTTTTTGCTTTTTGTTGATTTTGGTATTTTTCCAGGTTGACGCTCAGTCGAAAACCTATCTGGGTGTAAAGGGTGGGGCCAACTTTTCTTCGGCCTATTTTGAAAGGACCATAGGCAATGCGCTGATCAGTACCGATTACCTGGTCAGCTACCATTCGGGACTTATTGTCCGTCATTTTTCCAGGCAAAAAAAGACCTCATTCTTAAATGCTGGCCTCCAAACCGGTATTAATCTGGTGAACAAAGGCTGGCAGCAGACCTTTCCTACTGAAGAGCCTGCCTATCATGCGCGGCTTACCTACCTGGAGTTTCCGGCGGAAGCGTTTATCTATTTCGGGCAGCGAAAGACCAAACCCTTTTTTACCCTGGGGTTTTACCTGGAGCACCTGGTCAATGTTGATAAAGATCCGGACCCCAATCCTCAGAATATCGGTCAGTCTGAATTCTACACCTACGAAGAGTCCAGGGACAGAACTTTTAGTTACGGGATAAGAATAGGTGCAGGCATTCAAAGAGATTTTGGTTTTGGCACCATTCAGATCGATGGTTTTGGCACTTTCAGCTTCAGGGACATGCTGGAATACGGTACATTTGATTCTGGTATTCCGGACCTTTCCAACAGTTATGTGCTTGGATTCTCTGCTGCCTACCTCATCTCGTTTGGAAAGATGGATTTTTAGATCAATTGTTAAATTTTTTTGCCTAGTGCTTTAATTCAGGGTTGTTTTTCATCCAAATTTTTAAAATTGACGTATATTTAATTAGCTCAATTAAATAATCAGATAGTTTTGTTCAATAATCTTCAAAGACTATGGCCGCACAATCGAACAACATTGAAAAAAAGCTCGTTGAAGCAAAAGACAAATTGAATCAGCTGCAAATAGAGGATGAACTGGTTTCAGAGATTGAATGGTGCCTTGGTAGCTACGCTTTTGATCGCAATCCCGCAGGACTTTATGAGAAAGCCGAGGCTGCGCTGAAAGCACTCACAAAATACAAGAAGAAAAACGACAAGAAAGTTTCCAAGAAGCTGATTGACGATCTTTCCAAAGCCATTAAAGCTAAGGCTTAGTTAGTCAGACCAGGTGCTTGTTGGCGACCTTTAACAGCTCGTCCCAATTTACCGGCATAGAGTCATCAGAAAAGATCCTTCCTGAAAGCTCAGCAATGACACTGGGTTTATAACCCATCGCTGTGGCTACCTTTTCGCAGAATTTGATCTCACTCTGAAAGATCTTGCCATCTACTTTCATGAGAAAGATCACATTGTAGAGGTAGTCGAACTTTTCCTTTTCCTGGAGCCCTTTCAGATTGGGGATGGGTTTCGGGTTTTTGATGATCTGGTCAATTTCCTTTCGGGTAAGCCCGTTTCTTTCTCCTACCTTGTGGATCATTTTGGTTTCTTCCTCGGCGAGGTGATTATCCGCCATCGATAGATGAACCAGTATATTGATCTGTTCTTTGGTTGAAAGCATTTCGTTTGCTTTATTGAGGACACTAATATAACACAGTCCAAAGTTGTGGAATAATCTTAACACTATTTTGGAATAGATGAAACAAACTAATTTTGATCAAACCACATTTTTTTAAATGTTTTCTTGGATTTAAGGGCAGGTACAATTTAGCTTAGCACCGATGTTGAAAAAGATTACATACTGGCACTGGCATTTCACACATTCTTTACAGATGTGAATAGCCGAGGTATGTTAAAAATAAAATAAAAACCCGCTGTTCGCAGCGGGTTTTTTTATGATTATATAGTGATGAATCAGTAGTTAAATGAAAGAATATAAGCTTAAGATCAGGGAGCGAAAGTTCCTTTCCGATACCATTACCCCGGTGGGTCTGTACCTTAAGATCAGGGATCGTTTCGCCAATTCCCTTTTGCTGGAAAGCTCAGATTATCACGGTGCTGAAAACAGTTTTTCGTACGTTTGTTGTGACCCGATCGCCTCATTTAAGCTAAATAAAAACAAGGTTGATATTCAGTTTCCGGATGGCAAGGTCCGGCATGAAGAGCTTCCTGACCGGAAGCAATTACTTCCTGAATTCAAGGCATTCCTCAACGCCTTCGAAATGCCAAAAAGTGAAGGAAAGGCTATTAAGACCGGACTTTTCGGTTACATGGCCTACGATGCCGTACAGTATTTTGAAGACATTGAATTAAAAAATAATTTAACACCCTCTTCGGACATCCCCGAGATACAGTATCATCTGTTTCGGTTTATTCTGGCTCTGGATCATTTCAAAAATGAATGCTTTCTTATAGAAACCTATATCGATCAGCCTTCGGATGCTCAGTTTGATGAGCTTTCCAACCTGATCTCACAGCGTAACATCCCCTCTTTTAGTTTTAAGAAGGTAGGAGAGACCCAATCTAATTTTGAGGATAAAAAGTTTCTGGAGATTGTGAAATCGGGCATTAAGCACTGCGACCTTGGGGATGTATTTCAGGTGGTTTTCTCCAGGCAGTTCAGCACCTCTTTCAAAGGAGATGAATTTCAGGTGTACCGGGCACTGAGGTCCATTAATCCTTCGCCTTATCTGTTTTATTTCGATTATGGAGGATATAAAATATTCGGCTCGTCACCGGAGGCCCAGATTGTGGTCAAAAACCGGGAAGCGACGATCTATCCGATTGCCGGGACCTTCAGAAGGACCGGAGACGACATGGCAGATGCGGAGCTGGCCAAGAAGCTACTTGAGGATCCAAAGGAAAATTCCGAACATATCATGCTGGTAGACCTGGCAAGGAATGATCTCAGCAAGAGTTCAGACGATGTAAAGGTGGAGACCTACAAGGAAGTTCAGTACTACTCACATGTTATTCATCTTGTTTCCAAGGTGACCGGTCAGCTCAGGCCGGATGCTGATCCCATGGACATAGTGGCCAGTACGTTTCCGGCAGGCACATTATCAGGCGCGCCGAAGTACAGAGCCATGCAACTGATCAATGAGCATGAAAACATGAGCAGGGGATTTTACGGGGGTGCCATCGGATTCATGGATTTTGATGGAAATTATAACCACGCCATCATGATCCGTACATTCTTAAGCCGGTCAAATAAACTTTATTTCCAGGCCGGAGCAGGAATCGTATCCAAATCAAATCCCCAAAGTGAGGTTCAGGAGGTGTACAATAAATTGGCTGCATTGGAATCAGCCATGAAAATGGCAGAAACGATTGAAGGTTGAGGCGATGAAAAAGATACTGGTCGTAGACAATTATGATTCTTTTACGTACAATCTGGTCCATATCCTCCGGGAGCTGGGGCTGGGTCAGGACATGGAGGTGCACCGGAATGATAAAATACCGGTCGACTATGCTGAAAACTTTGAGAGCCTGCTATTTTCTCCGGGACCGGGATTGCCGGAGGAAGCAGGAGTGATGCCGGCAATGATCGAAAAATTTAGCGCTAACAAAAAAATACTGGGTGTATGCCTTGGTCACCAGGCCATCGCGGAGGTTTTTGGTGCAAGACTTTTCAACCTACCGGTGGTATTCCATGGAGTGGCCACACAGGTGAAGCTGACTGACATCGAGGATCCGCTGTTTGCAGGTCTGCCTGAAATGTTTAGGGTTTGTCGATATCATTCCTGGGCGGTAGAGCCCCAATCGGTGAATAGCGATCTTCAGGTCACTGCTTTGGATGAAGAGGGCAACATTATGGCGATAAAACATGCAAAATACAATGTTCGGGGCGTCCAGTTCCACCCGGAATCCGTGATGACCGAGCATGGAATAAAAATGATTGACAACTGGATCCAACAATAAGAAGATGAAGGACGTTCTCAATAAACTCTTTAAATACCAATCCCTCTCAAGGCAGGAGGCTTTTGATATTCTGTCGAACCTGGCCACCGGCCAGTACAATCAAAGCCAGATGGCTGCCTTCCTGACCGTGTATCTGATGCGGACGATCACTGTGGAAGAGCTGGCGGGGTTCCGCGATGCCATGCTTGAGCTCTGCGTGAAGGTGCCGGTGGAAGACTATAATGCCATTGACCTTTGCGGGACCGGTGGAGATGGTAAGAATACCTTTAATATTTCCACTATCTCATCTTTTGTGGTGGCAGGGGCCGGCCAGATGGTCGTAAAACATGGAAATTACGGGGTGTCCAGCGTTTCAGGATCCTCCAATGTGCTTGAGCATTTCGGAACAAAATTTTCCAACGACATCGGTACCCTGAAAAAGAGCCTGGACAAGGCCGGCATTTGCTTCATGCACGCCCCGTTGTTTCATCCGGCGATGAAAAATGTGGGACCGGTACGAAAAGAACTCGGTGTAAAGACTTTTTTCAATATGCTTGGCCCAATGGTAAATCCGGCCATGCCGAAAAATCAGCTGGTAGGCGTGTTCAGCCTTGAGCTGGCCAGGCTGTACGGATATCTTTATCAAAACACAGATAAAAAATATGTGATCCTTCATGCATTGGATGGATATGATGAGGTCTCTCTTACAGGAAATTTCAAAATGATCATGAACGAAAGGGAAGAGGTTTTCAGTCCGGAAGATCTGGGACTTAAGACAGTGAGCCAGTCGGAGATCCATGGAGGTGATACAGTGGAGGAATCAGCAAAGATCTTTGAGTCCATTTTAAATAATAATGCCAGCGAGGCTCAAAGAGAAGTAGTGATCGCCAATTCCGGCCTGGCCATAGCCGTGGGAAAACAAATTTCCATTGAGGAGGGCGTGGCAGAGGCTAAAGAGTCCCTCTCCTCCGGCAAGGCGCTTGAATCATTCAAACAATTTATTTCAATCAATCAGTAGAGAATGAGTATCCTTGATCAGATAGTAGCAGATAAGAAGAAAGAAGTAGCGGAGAGGAAATCACTTTTTCCTGTCAAGTTGCTGGAGAAGAGTCCGTATTTTGAGGGCCGGGTGGTCTCTATGGCCCGATACCTGAAGCGGCCTGATAAAACCGGGATCATCGCTGAGTTTAAGCGGCAGTCTCCTTCTAAAGGGGTGATCAATAACCAGGTAGACATCGAAAAGGTTTCGATCGGGTACATGCAAGCGGGAGTTGCCGGCTTATCCATTCTGACGGACAACAAATATTTCGGAGGTAAAAGTGAAGACCTCATGATCGCCAGGAGCTTCAATTTCTGTCCGATCCTAAGAAAAGATTTTATCATTGACGAATATCAGTTGATCGAGTCAAAGTCCATTGGTGCGGATCTCATACTCCTGATCGCGGCCTGTCTCACCCCGAAAGAAGTAAAGAGTCTGGCATCTCAGGCCAAATCCCTGGGGATGGAAGTCCTGCTTGAGGTTCATGATAAAGACGAACTTGATCAGGTGCTGACGGATGAAGTGGATATTGTGGGAGTGAACAACCGTGATCTTAAAACATTCCATACGGACATTGCCACCAGCAAAGCCCTGGCAGAAGTGATCCCGAAAAAATTTATGAAAATTTCCGAAAGCGGAATCAGTGACCCGAAAACAGTTGTTGATTTGATGGGACACGGATTTGACGGATTTCTCATTGGGGAAAATTTTATGAAAAGCACCAGTCCGGAAAGAGCCTGCAGGAATTTTGTGAAAAGTATCAGGGAATTACAAAAATGAGCCTTAAGCTGAAAGTCTGCGGAATGCGGGAACCTGAAAACATTAGTGAATTGGGCGGAGTCAAACCAGACTTCATGGGAATGATCTTTTATGACAGGTCCCCGCGGGATGCATCCGATTACCTCATTGACAGGGATCTGGCAGCGGGGATCACCAGGGTTGGGGTCTTTGTCAATCCGGGCCTGGAAGAAGTTTTAGAAAAAGCAAAGGATTTTGGTTTTGAATATGTCCAGCTGCATGGAGATGAGCCTGTCACCCTGGTGGAAAAGATAAAAAATGAGGGCCTAAGGGTGATCAAGGTGTTCCGGCTGGAAAATGAGTTGCCGGTAGAGCAAATGAAGCCCTATGAAAGCAAAGTAGACTATTTTTTATTTGATACCCGTACAAAACTTTTTGGAGGGAGCGGGAAGAAATTCAACTGGGAATTGTTAGAAGTATACCCCTTCAATACGCCCTATTTTTTAAGTGGCGGCATTGGTCCGGAGGACATTGAAAACATCAAGGCATTAAACCTTCCCGGTATTTTTGCCATCGACATCAATAGTCAGGTGGAAATAGAGCCGGGGAAGAAAGACATTGAAAAAATTAAGTTGGTAAAAGAGTTGCTATGAAAGTGAAAGAATCGAAATACCAGGTAAATACGAAAGGATATTATGGAAAGTTTGGCGGAGCCTACATACCGGAGATGCTCTATCCAAACATCGAGGAACTGCGGCAGAATTATCTGGAGATCATTGAGACGCCGGATTTTCAATCGCAGTTCAGAGCACTGCTCAGGGATTATGTTGGCAGACCTACACCCTTATACTTTGCCTCTCGTCTTTCTGAAAAGTACAAAGCAAAGATCTATCTGAAAAGGGAGGATCTTTGCCATACCGGTGCGCACAAGGTCAACAACACCGTGGGGCAGATCCTGTTGGCCAGGGCTCTGGGTAAGGAAAAGGTCATTGCTGAGACCGGAGCCGGACAGCATGGAGTAGCGACGGCAACCGTATGCGCGCTCATGGGGATGGACTGTATCGTATATATGGGGGAGGTAGACATGGCCAGGCAAAAGCCCAATGTGGAGCGGATGAAAATACTTGGCGCTCAGGTAGTCCCTGCCACGTCGGGATCCAGGACGCTTAAAGATGCCACCAATGAAGCCATGAGGCATTGGATCAACAATCCAGCAGATACACATTATATCATCGGTTCTGTGGTGGGACCGCATCCTTATCCGGATATGGTGGCCCGTTTTCAGTCGGTAATCAGTGAGGAGATGAAGTCGCAGTTGATGGAGAAAGAGAAAAGGACTGATCCGGACTACATTTTTGCCTGTGTAGGCGGGGGCAGCAACGCAGCAGGCGCCTATTATCATTACCTGGACACTGAATCGGTGAAACTGATCGCTGTGGAAGCCTCAGGATTGGGCAATGCTTCCGGGAAATCTGCTGCCACCACTGCTTTGGGAAAAGAAGGCGTGCTGCATGGAAGTCGCACTTTGCTGATGCAAACCATGGATGGACAGGTGGTAGAGCCTTATTCTATTTCCGCCGGTCTTGATTATCCGGGTATTGGGCCTTTTCATGCGCATCTGTTTGATTCGGGCAGGGGAAGGTTTATCGGGATCACTGACGAGGAAGCCATGAATGCCGGGTTGATGTTGAGCAGGCTGGAGGGTATTATTCCAGCTGTGGAGTCCGCACATGCTTTTGCAGCACTGGATAGAGTAGAATTGAATGAAGACGATGTAGTCGTCATCAACCTTTCAGGACGCGGAGATAAGGACCTTGAAACTTATATCAAATGGGGAAAATATTAACCGACATGAACAGGATTGACCAGGCGTTTGAATCCGGGAAGAAGGACATTCTGAACGTTTATTTTACCGCCGGATATCCCGAATTGAATGACACTGTAAGGGTTGCAGAGGCACTTGAGGCTGGTGGGGCTGATATGATTGAAGTAGGGATCCCTTTTTCCGATCCCGTTGCCGACGGCCCGACGATCCAGGAAAGCTCGACCCGGGCTTTGAAAAACGGGATGACACTGAAGCTGCTGATGCAGCAGTTGGAAAGCTTACGGGAAAAAGTGAGCATCCCGGTGCTGCTTATGGGATACATCAATCCTATCCTTCAATATGGATTTGAAAAGTTTTGCAAAGACTGCGAAAACGTGGGTATCGATGGGTTGATCCTGCCCGACCTGCCCATGTATGAGTATGAAGAGCTCTATCACCAGGTACTGAAGGACCATGGGCTGTACAATATTTTCCTGATCTCACCACAAACTTCCGAAGACAGGATCAGGAAGATTGATCAGCTTTCCAGTGGCTTTGTATACATGGTTTCGTCAAGTAGTATCACCGGGGCCAAAGGGGAGATCACAGAGGACCAGATCAGCTATTTCAACAGGATCCATTCCATGGGCTTATCCAACAAACGACTGATCGGCTTTGGTATTTCCAACCAAAAGACTTTTGAACAAGCCTGTAAATACGGGCACGGTGCAATTATCGGAAGTGCATTCATCAAGTTGTTGGGTGAAGATGCCTCCGGGGAGAATATAAAAAGATTTATCAAAGGAATTAAGGGAAGATCATGATCATACAGTTTGAAGCAGACATTTCAGCGGAATCAAGGAAGATTGTGGCTGAAGAGATGAAGGTGCATAAGTACAAGACCACGGAGGTGAAGACCCAGAAAGGTGATTACCTGGTGGGGATTGGAAAGGAAAAGTTTGATATCAGGAAGATCGGTCACCTGGATGGGATCCGCGATATCCATGTGGTTTCAGATGATTATAAGCTCGTTTCATCCAAATGGAAAGTGAATCAGACGCAGATCGACCTGGGCGATGGCGTCAAGATTGGTGATGGCGAATTCGGCATCATGGCAGGTCCCTGCAGCATTGAAGGGGAGGAAAACATCATGAAGACTATCGAGCATCTGAAGGCCAACAACCTCCGGATCATGCGTGGTGGTGTATTCAAGCCCAGGAGCTCTCCATATTCTTTCCGGGGCATGGGCATCGATGGGCTGAAACTTTGGTACAGGCTGGCTAAAGAAAATGGCATCAAGATCGTGACAGAGGTCATGCAGGTCTCACAGATCGAGGAGATGTATGACTATGTGGACGTGTACCAGGTGGGGGCCAGGAATACCCAGAATTTCAACCTGCTGGATGAGCTTGGCAAGGTAGACAAACCGGTGATGATCAAGCGGGGGATCTCAGGTACGATCGATGAATTGCTTTACAGCGCCGAATACGTTTTTTCAGCCGGAAACGAGCGATTGATGCTCTGCGAGCGGGGTATCAGAACGTATGAACGCGCTTCCCGGAACACCTTTGATATCAATGCCATCCCTATTTTGAAAGATAAAACGCACCTGCCTGTGGTTGCCGACCCTTCTCATGGCATCGGGATCAGGGATTATGTGGAACCGATCGCCCTGGCGTCAGCTATAGCCGGTGCGGACGGGATCATTTTCGAAGTACATGAAGTGCCTGACAAAGCTTTTTCTGATGGACAGCAAACCCTGAGCTTTGATGCTTCGAGCCGGCTGATATCCAAGATCAGGAAAGTACTGGAATTGAATGGAACGTACTGATCCTAGCTGATGAAACTGGCCATAGTCAAGTATAATGCCGGCAACGTCCAGTCCCTGACCTTTGCATTGAACAGGTTAGGCGTGGAGCCTGTCCTTACTGACAATGCCGAGGAATTATTTTCAGCGGATAAGGTCATTTTTCCCGGTCAGGGAGAGGCCAGCTCAGCCATGCGATCTCTGAAGGCCAATGGCCTGGACAGAGTACTGACGGATCTGAAACAACCGTTCCTGGGCGTATGTCTAGGCATGCAGCTGATGTGTGAGCGCACCGAAGAAAACAATACCAGGTGTCTGGGCATCATCCCTTTGGAAGTGAAGAGATTCATCCCGAACGGGATCAAGGTACCGCATATGGGATGGAATGACATTACCCGGCTCGATTCCAGGCTTTTGGACGAAGTGGAAGAGGGCAGCTATATCTATTTTGTACATAGTTATTATGTTCCACTCTGCGATTTCACAACAGCTCAGTGCACCTATGATGTGACTTTTACCGCGTTGCTGCAAAAAGACAATTTTTATGCCATCCAGGCTCACCCGGAGAAAAGTGCGGATCCGGGCATGAAGATCCTGGAAAATTTTATCAAGCTATAATGGAGATCATTCCGGCCATAGACATCATTGAGGGAAAATGTGTACGCCTGACGAAGGGAGACTATAATCAGGTGAAAGAATATTCAGACGAGCCGCTGGAGGTGGCTAAAAATTTTGAGGAGGCGGGGCTCAAAAGACTACACCTCGTAGACCTGGATGGGGCAAAAGCCCGGCATGTGGTGAACATTAACATATTACAAAGGATCTGCAGCCAGACCAAATTAAAAGTAGACTTCGGAGGGGGTGTAAAATCAGGAGAAGACCTGAAAAAAGTTTTTGATGCAGGTGCCAGGCAGGTTACTGCCGGAAGCATTGCCGTGAAAGAACCCCATACGGTCAAACAGTGGCTGGCGGATCATGGGGGAGACAGGATTATACTTGGGGCTGATGTATTGGGCACCAAGGTGATGGTTTCAGGTTGGCAGGAATCTACCGGGATCAACCTTTTTGATTTTCTCAATGATTATATGGAAGCCGGCGTGAAGTGGGTGATCTGTACGGATATTTCAAAAGATGGAGTCATGGAAGGCCCTTCGTTTGAGCTTTATGATTCGATCCTCACCAGCTTTCCGGATGTACGATTGATTGCCAGTGGAGGCGTGACCACGACAGAAGACCTGGAGCGACTACGGGATACCGGACTAGCTGGAGCGATCATTGGTAAGGCCTTTTACGAGGGAAAACTATCTTTGCAACAACTAAGCAATTTCTGATGCTAACTAAAAGGATCATACCCTGTCTGGATGTAAAGAACGGGCGTACTGTGAAAGGAGTCAACTTCCTCGAATTGCGCGATGCCGGTGACCCCGTGGAACTGGCCGAAAGATATGCCTTCGAAGGAGCGGATGAGCTGGTCTTCTTGGATATTTCTGCTACCCTGGAAGAAAGAAAGACCCTGATCGATATGGTGAAAGCGGTAGCTGCGGCCGTACATATTCCATTTACAGTGGGAGGAGGGATCAGCAGCGTATCCGATGTGAGGATGATGCTGGATGCCGGTGCTGACAAAGTATCGATCAATTCCGCAGCCGTGAGAGATCCTGGTCTTGTCGATGAGATCTCAGCCGAGTTCGGTTCACAATGCCTGGTCGTGGCGATAGATACCAAATTTATCGATGGTAAAGACATTGTTCACACCCATGGAGGCACGAAACCTACGCCCCTTGAAACCGTATCCTGGGCCAAAGAGGTTTGTGACAGAGGGGCGGGAGAGATCCTACTAACCTCGATGGATCATGATGGTACGAAGAACGGGTTTGCGTTGGATATCACCACCAGGGTATCTCAGGCAGTGAGCATTCCGGTGATCGCGTCGGGGGGGGGTGGAATTGAGGCTCATTTCACCGAAATATTACATCCGGGCATAGCCGATGCCGCACTGGCTGCCAGCATTTTCCACTATAAGGAAGTAGAAATAGCCGATTTAAAACAATCTTTACTAAAGAACAACATACCCGTCAGGATTTAAATGGATTTAGATTTTAAAAAAGGAGATGGATTGATCCCTGCAATTATTCAGGACACCAAAACAAGGAAGATCCTCATGTTAGGCTACATGAACGAGGATTCGCTTGCTGAAACCAGAAAAAGTGGAAAGGTCACTTTCTTCAGCAGGTCAAAAAACAGGCTGTGGACCAAAGGGGAGACCTCGGGTAATTTTCTGTACAGTAAAGAGATCATCCCGGATTGCGACGGTGACACCCTCCTGATCAAGGCTGAGCCTGCCGGTCCGGCCTGTCATACCGGTGCTGATACCTGTTTTAGTGAAGAAAATCAACAAAGCGCCTTTTTTCTCGAACGGCTGATGGAGATCATTGACTCCCGTAGGAAAAACCCAACGGAAAAGTCCTATACCAGCAGTCTCTTTCGGAGCGGGACAAGTAAGGTGGCCCAGAAGGTGGGAGAGGAGGCCGTTGAGACCGTGATTGAAGCCATGTCAGGAAACAAGGAACTCCTGCTGAATGAATCGGCGGACCTGATTTTTCACCTGCTGGTCTTGCTTGCAGATCAGGATCTGACCATTTACGACGTTTTGGACGTACTGGAAAAGCGGCATCAAACTTCCTGATTACCCATATTTTTTTTAGATTCAGGCAAAATACACCCCATTGATGAAAAAATACGATGTAATCGTAATCGGAGCCGGACCTGCAGGTTATGCAGCTGCCATGAGAGCCATCGACTTCAAAAAGAAAGTAGCATTAATCGAAAAGAAACAGTTAGGAGGTGCAGGGATCCATCACGGTGCCCTGTGGAGTAAAACCTGGTGGGAGCTTTCACGGGAGGCTGCCAATATCAGGAAGCACAGCGAGGCCTTCAATATCCATCACCCCAAATTCAATTATGAGACCTTAAAGGGTGAGGTACGGGCTGCAGTGCAGGAGCGGATGGACTTTCTGGAGCATCACATGCATAACATCAACGTGACCATTGCGGAAGGACTCTTTGACTACATCATTGGAGTGGCCAAGGTGATCACCAGGACCCAGGTGCAGGTCCGCAATTTTGAAAATACGGAGATACTTGAAGCCGACCATATCATTGTGGCTACCGGAAGCCGACCCAGGCTCCTGCCGGAGCTGCCCATTGACGAGGAGCACGTCTATACCAGTGATGGGTTGGACAAGCTGGATGATTTTCCAAAAAGTATTGTGATCGTGGGTGCCGGAGTGATCGGCTGTGAGTTTGCCACCATCTTCTCCAATTTTGGAAGGACAAAAGTGCACCTCATTGACAAAGGGGACAGGATCCTGCCGTTCGAAGATGAAGACATTGTGAAAGTCATTGAGCGAAACCTGGAGGCTAAGGATGTATTGATACACCGCAATTCAAAGCTGGTCCACATGGAGATGAAGAATGGCATGGTGAATTACACCCTTGAATATACGGATGGCTCCAAAGAAGTCTTCCGGGTAGAAAAGGCGCTGGTTTCAGTGGGGAGAGTTCCCAATTATGAAGACCTTTTTGATGAATCACTCAATATCAAGATCGATAAAAGAGGCATCATTGATAATCTCACACAAACAAATATCAGCAACATATATGCCGTGGGAGACATCACCGCAGACATTGCCCTGGTCAATGTGGGTGAGCTGGAGGGAAGGTTTGCGGTGGAAAGGATCTTTGGCAAGCCAGAGCGTGATCTGATCTATGAGAACATTTCCACGATCATGTTTTTAGGCCCGGAGGTGGCGGGTGTTGGTATGAATGAGATCCAGGCTCAGAAGGCAGAAGTGGACTACAAGGTCGTTAGCCTTGATTATTCCTGTATCCCCAGAGCCATTGCCATGAGAAACACCCAGGGATTTATTAAGATCATCGTTTCCAATAAGGAACCCTACGAGATATATGGCATGCGGGTAGTCGGAGAACATGCGTCCAGTGCCATTCAGGCCGTAGCCCTGCTTATTTCAATGGGCAAAGGCATGAAAGAACTGGCAGAGCTGATACATCCGCATCCTTCCATCATCGAGGGGATCCAGGAATGTGGCCGAATGCTGCTGGGTAAATCGATGTTTAAGCCCGAGGTGCTGAAACAAGCGATGACTTTCAGGACTTTTTCCAAAGGCGAATACAAGACCATCCCAATAGAAGGTTGATTGTCAGCAATGCCGTCTATTTGAATCCAAATTCAACGTTTGCCTGTCTGATGATCTGCTCGAGTTCGGCCGTATCTTCTTTACCTGGCATGACGAGCGGTGCTCTTACATCACCACCGCTTTTGCCAATGATCTTTGCCCCGGCTTTGATCAACGAGACCGCATATCCGTTTTTTCTTTCTCTGAGCCTGACCAGCGGGATGTAAAAAGTCTTTGTGATCTTTGAAACCGTTTCCTTGTCGCCGCTTCTCAGGGATCTGTAAAAAAGGTTGGCCAGGTCCGGCACGATATTGAAAGCTGCCGAGGAGTATGTATTCACTCCGATTGCCAGGTATGCTTCGGCAATGATCTCTGCCGTGGGCACTCCCCCGATGTACGACAACCGCTTACCAACGGTGGTGATGATGTCATTCAGCTCCTGGATATTGCCGGTCCCGTCTTTCAGACCGATGAAATTTTCACAATCGGCGGCCAGCTTTTCTATGTATTTGGTATTCAGGATCCCATTGGCCCGGTTGTAATAGATCACAGGAAGGCTGGTGCTTTTAATGATGGCTTTGGCGTATTCATAGGCGCCGTCTTTGGGGCATTCGGTGAGATATGGCGGAAACAAAAGCAGGCCATGTGCCCCCGCCTTTTCAGCCATTTTAGCAAATTCGATGGCATCGGGAATGCTTTTTCCGGCGCCGGCGATGACAGGTACCCGGTCTTTGACCACCTTTGTAGCAATTTCGACCACCTGCTGATATTCGGCTTTACTTAAAGAGAAAAACTCCCCGGTACCCCCGGCTACGAATACCGAAGAAACCTGATGCTGAACGAACCATTCGATCCTGTCGGCAAAGGTGTCTGCATTAAAGGAACCGTTTTCATTAAAATCAGTGATTGGAAAAGAGAGGAGTCCATCCTCCAGGGATGCTTTGATTTGGGCTAAAGTCAATGCCATGGGTATTAGGTTAAGTTTTATACAATTAAAATTAAGTCAACGGACCGGGATTAAATAGTACCAGGTCATTATAAAGTCCAAGTTTATCACTGGCGGTCTTATCACCACTGGCCACATCCAGGATCAGGTGAAACAAAGCCCACCCCACCTCTTCGATGGTCTGTTCACCCAGCGCTATTGGCCCTGCATCCAGGTCGATCAGGTCATGCCATCGGCTGGCCAGCTTTGAATTGGAGCTCACTTTGATGACCGGCACCTCCCGCAGTCCGTAGGGAGTTCCTCTTCCGGTGATAAATACGTGGACATTCATCCCTGCGGCCAGCTGGAGGGTGCCACACACGAAGTCGCTGGCCGGAGTAGCCACAAAGTTGAGTCCTTTCTTTTTGACCCTATCTCCGGGAGAGACCACATCCACAATCAGGCTGCTGCCTGATTTGGCCACAGAGCCCAACGCCTTTTCCACAATGTTACTCAGGCCGCCGGCCTTGTTGCCTGGAGAGGTGTTGGAACTTCGGTCTACCATGCCTCCTGATAAATAGTCGTCATACCATTTCATCTCCCGCTTCAGGGCTTCGGCGACCTCCGGGGTGGCGGCCCTTTCGATAAGAGGACGAATGGCATCCCTGACCTCGGTGACTTCGGAGAACATCACGGTCCCTCCAGCCCTCACAATGAGATCGGCTGCAAATCCTGCCGCAGGATTGCCGGTGATCCCGGAAAACGCATCACTACCTCCACACTGCAGACCTACCACAAGGTCGGAAGCCGGGCATGGTTCACGTTTTCTTTGATCTAACCTTTTTAGGTGTTTTTCTGCCATGACAAGAATTCCCTCTACCATTCCCTGAAATCCCTGGTAGACCTCATTCTGCAGATAAGCAATGGAATCAGTACCGTTTTCCTGCTCTGAAATGATGCTTTCGGGGCGCAATTTTTCACATCCCAGCCCCACAACCATGACCTCACCTCCGAAATTCGGATTCTGGGCCAGGTGCCTCAAGGTCCTGATGGGAACTATGGCTGCCGGTGCATTGATCGCCACGCCACAGCCATAGGTATGGTTGATGGCTACTACATCATCGACATTGGGGTAATTCGGAAGCAGCTCTTTTTTGATCTTTTCAACAATGTAATTCGTGGTCCCTGCCACGCATTGTACACTGGTGGAGATGGCAAGTATATTTTTAGTACCCACCGAGCCATCCTTGTTTCGGTAACCCTGAAAGATGTGACCTTCCAGTGCTTCCGCCTGGCGCTGTGTCTGCGGAATATATTTGATCTCATCCAGTGCCGGTGGTTCGGGCAGGGTGGTATTTTTTTCATTGACCAGGGATCCGCGGGCAATGAATGCGCTGGCGTAGCTGATCGTTTGCCCATACCTGATGACCGGACTTCCCTCAGGCAGATCAGTGAGGGCAATTTTATGCCCCATGGCAATAAACTGCTGCGAAATCACTTCATCGGAGACTTCCACGCCCTTTTCCAAACCCGAAGGGATCGCAACAACCCCCACGTTATCAAGGTCAGAAACCCGGACGACAGCCTTTGAGATTACCATGCTGCTAAGTTAACCTGAGTTCAATGTAAGAAAAATAAAAAACTCGTCATTGAAATGGGAACTAACTGAAATATAAGATCATAGAAAGCTACAGGAAAATGATACTTATATAGTGTAAAAAAGAAAACCCCGAAGTGTGTCCTTCGGGGCTCCCAACCAGCTATAAACTTGTCTGAAAATTATGTTCAGACCTATTGAAGTCTCAAATTCAAAAAAACGGTTAGCCGTCTTTGGTAAGGATAAATGTAGATAATTTAGTGAGGAATATGATGGTTTTTAATCATAATATTCTAATATTTCTTTTTTAGATTTTCTGCGGATATCAGGCACCACTGCCTCATCAGCAGCGTATCCTACAGGGAGTAAAAGGTAAGGTCTCTCATTCTCAGGCCTTTTCAGGATCCCGCACAGAAAATCCATGGGGCTGGGCGTATGGGTTAAAGTGACCAGGCCGGCATTTTGGATGGCAGCGATCAATATTCCACAGGCAATACCTACGGACTCGTTGACATAGTAGTTTTTCTTACGGCTGGCATCGTCACCGATGTCATAAGACTTCTTAAATACCACGATCAGCCATGGTGCAATCTCCAGGAATGGTTTTTCCCAGTTTGTAGCAAAAGGCTGAAGGTCCTTCAGCCAGGAATCGCTCATTCTTTGGGTGTAGTTGATTTTCTCCTCATTCTCCGCTGCCTGACGGATCTCTTTTTTGACTGATGGATTTGATATGGCACAAAAGCTCCATGGTTGCTTGTTGGCCCCGCTGGGAGCTGTTCCTGCCGTCCTGATGATCAGCTCTATTACCTTTTTATCCACCGGTTTCTCAGCAAACGAACGAATGCTTCTCCTTTTGCTCAGCAGGGAATAGAAGGCAGTGGCACGGTCCAGCATCTCACGTTCGGGATAAGCTACACCTTTATAGGGAATGTGTTCAAATCCATTAATGTTCATTTCATCCTAAATTAAAATCAAAAAGGCCGGTCAGGAACCGGCCTTTTTCAGAATAATTATCAGTCACCAATTTTGGATAGTATTAAATTGTACCAATTAAAGATACGTAAAAAATCTGAGAATCTGTATCCATTCAATTAAGCGCCTGGATATGCTTATGATCCTGGTGATCAGATGTGTTCGATCAGACCTTTGAACAATGTGATAAGGTCCTTTTCAGCAGCTTTGGCAGCAGCTATAATCTCTTCGATGTTGACAGGGTGCAGATCATCCGGATTGCATTCATCGGTGATCACTGAGATGGCACTGACAGGCAGTCCCAGCTGATTGGCTGCAATGACTTCAGGTACGGTGGACATACCCACCACATCTGCTCCGGCATTTCTCAAGAATCGGTATTCTGCCCGTGTTTCAAGGTTAGGTCCGGCCACAGCCACATATACTCCTTCCCTTAACCTGATCCCATGAGCTTTGGCTACCTCCCTGAAAATCTGATTCATGCCCTTATCATAAGGAGCGCTAACATCAGTAAAGATGGGGCCGAATGTTGCAGCTTCCTTACCCCTCAGCGGATTGTCCGGTTGAAGATTAATATGATCATCCAGGAGCATCAACTCACCTTTTTTCCAGGCCAGATTCATGGAGCCTCCCGCATTGGAGATAAGCAATCTCCGGATGCCCAACTGATGCATGACCCGAACAGGAAAGACCACCTCAGCCATGCTGTAACCTTCGTAATAGTGGAACCTGCCTTTCATAGCGATGATCTTCCTACCCTGAAGTTTTCCCAGTACCAGCTGGCCATGGTGGAATTCCACTGTAGCTACCGGGAAATGGGGGATCTGATCATAGGGGATGATCTGCTCAATTTCCATATGGTCTGTTAGCTCTCCCAGGCCCGTGCCCAGGATAATCCCGATCTCTGCGCCTTCATAGCCCTTTGACAAAAGATAATCTGCCGATTCTTTCACTTTTTCCTTCATGTTTTCTCGATCGCTTAAAGAATTCAGAAAATTAAACACATAAAGGTGAAAGAGAAATCATCTGTTTTTAAATTGCTGCCAAATGACCCCTAATTTGCTATGAGAAATTACATTTATATTCTTTGCCTTTTCGTCTTTATGTCTGGTGCTTATGCCCAGCAACCTGTGACCAGCACCTCTTTTGAGCAGTATGGAGACCATATCATCATCCAGCTGAGCGTTGACGATTCCGAACCACTGGATTTTATCTTTGATACCGGTGCCGGACTTACGGTGCTCGACATGGACGTGGCCAAAGATCTTAAGCTGATCTTTGATCACGATGAAACGGCTGAAGCCGCACAAAGTGAGATCAGATCACTGGCCATCAAGCACAATAAGATAGAATTGAACAAATACGTCCTGGAATCGGACATCAAACTGAATGCCGCTGACCTTCAACATCTTGAGATCAGCATCGGTCGCGACATTGACGGGATCATCGGGTATGACCTGGCCCATCATCACATCGTGAGGCTTGACTATGATAATATGCTTCTGGAGATCTACGAAGATGACTACCCCAAAAACGGGCAGGTTGTCAAATTTAAGTCGCATCTGGGCATCCCGACCATCAAAGGTACCATACGGCTAAACAATGATGAAGTGGTCAAAGGTACTTTTTTTGTTAATACCGGGGCCGGAACCACCTTGGATTTCAATACACCATTTGCTAATAAATATGATGTGATCCATAAAACCGGTGAGCATTACAGCTACCTTGTGAAAGACATCAGCAACAAGGAGACCCTGCACTACGAGGGAAGGGTCAAAAACCTAAAATTCGCTGGATTTGAGTTTGAGAACCTTCCTATCGGTATCAGCCAGGTGTCCCAGGGAATCCAGTCAAATAGTCATGTCTCAGGGATCATTGGCAACCGGCTGTTGAGAAAATTCAATATCCTGTTCGATTATCCGCACCACCGGCTTTACCTGGAAAAGAGTGAACATTTTGATGAGAAACTGCAAGTAAACTGCAGTGGGATGGATGTGCAGATGAATGAGGACATGAGTGCTGTGCTGATCCATCAGATTATCGAGGGTGGACCGGCCGATGAGTTCGGGATCATGGTCAATGATGAGTTGATCAGTATCAATGGAAAAAAGGCCATCGAGTTGTCGCTGGTGGAAATCGAAGAGATGCTGAAAAAAGACGGTGGCACGGCCGTGCTGGAGGTAAAGGAAGGTAACAGGATCAAACAGATCAATTTGCAGTTGAAGAGTTTGCTTTGAGAACCGAATCTGGCATATGATGTAATCGGGCGCCAGATTACTCGGCCGGGGAAGGATTTTTCTATTTGACGCTGTCAATTGCTTTGACGATCAGCCCACAGGCTTTTCCGATCTCATTCTCCGTGATGGTAAGGGGAGGCGCGATCCGCATGGCATTGTCGCAAAACAGGAACCAGTCTGTGAGGAGCCCCCATTCAATGGCTTTGTCGATGATCTTCTTAAGTCTTTCAAAAGAATCAAATTCTACGGCAAGCAACATTCCTTTTCCTCGTACCGTGCGGATCTGAGGATGGTTGAGGAGCTCTTTAAATAGTTTTTCCTTCACGGGTATCTCATTCATCAATCCTTCATCATGGATGATCCGGAGCGTGGCCAGGGAAGCAGCTGCGCTTACCGGGTGGCCACCGAATGTGGTAATGTGACCCAGGATGGGATTTTCCGTCAGCGTCTGCATGATCTCTTTAGAGCTGATGAAACATCCGATGGGCATGCCGCCTCCCATCCCTTTGGCGCTGGTGAGGATGTCCGGGGTAATACCATAATGTTCAAACGCCCAGAATTTACCGGTCCTGCCAAATCCGGCCTGGATCTCATCCAGAATCAAAAGCGTACCTGTTTCATCGCATCGTTTTCTTACTGCTTTGAAGTAATCTTCGTCCGGGATCACCACTCCGGCTTCCCCCTGGATGGTTTCCACGAGGAAAGCAGCGGTCCTCTCCGTGATCTGATCCAGTGCCTCTTTGCTATTGAAAGGAATGTGCCGGTGACCAGGGATGAGGGGCCGGTAATTCTGCTTAAAGATCTCATTACCTCCTGCGGAAAGTGCACCAGCGGATGAGCCATGATAGGCATTGCGGCAGGAGAGGATCTCTGCCCTGTCGGTATATCGTTTAGCCAGCTTGAGTGCCCCCTCAATGGCTTCGCTCCCGGAATTGACCAGGTAGACCTGATCGAGAGGGGCAGGGAGCGTGTCGGTGATGGCTCTGGCCAGCTGCACCTGCGGGGACTGGACCAGCTCGCCATATACCATGAGATGCATGTACCTGTCCAGCTGCTGCCTGATGGCATCAATCACTTTTGGATGCCGGTGGCCTACATTGCTCACACTGATCCCCGAGATCAGATCGATGTAAGCCTTACCGGAGGGATCGTACATATATATTCCCTCCGCCCGATCGATTTCCAGTTGTAACGGAAATTGAGTGGTCTGCGCGAGGTTTTGCAGGAACATCTGCCTGTTGGAAAGCATTTTGCAAAGCTAAAGGTGAAATGGTAAAGCACCACTGCTATTGCGGCAGGTTATCTGTAACAGACCGATTATTTTGAGTTCCTCTACCTGGATTTTCCAGGGATTTAATACTCCGTTATCAGGAAATATTGTTACATTTATTAAAGGCAACGACGCCTTGTAAAGAACATTTGGCCTATGAGCACCCGTCCATTCATTTTCACCCTGCTCTTTTGTCTGGCATCATTGATCATCCATGGTCAAACTAAATATTTTGAGTTTTCCAATCCCGGTTCGATCGCCCTGAATGACGAAAAGCTGGACATGCTGACCTCCGGATATTGGCGGGTATTCAGGGAAGAAACGGAAATCAGGGGTACGAGTAAAGTGACTCCACTGAACATTTCCATGTGCTATTACCCTGATGGGACATTCTTCTATAATGGCTCCACCGGTACATGGAAAGTAAGGGAGGGGAGGTATATCGATCATCAGTTGGACAAGGAGGTCATCGATCAGCTCAACTTTGGCGGTATCTTTGCGGTGTCTGAGCTGAGTGACTCAACGCTTACAATCACCAAGCTGCTCACCACCTCGCATGACATGAAGCGAACCCAGTACCTGAAAGCTTCGACGGTACTGACCAGGAATAGGCAGTCTAAATCGGGCAACCCTTACAGCTACCCTGGTACATTGAGTGAAGCTACCATCGACTCTCTGTGCAACATGGATTCTGTGCAACTATTCAATGCAGGGTTTACTATCCTTCCCAACAATATGATCTACATCATGGCCACCGATACGATGCACATCCTAAGGCTGAATGTTACAAACAACCGCCACCAAAGTTTTCCTATGAATTCAATGAGGGGTCAAAGCGATAAATAAAGCTGCCACAGGAGAAGTGTGCAAAAGGTATAATACACATCTTCTCACCTCCATTTACGTTATATTAAGAAATAGGTGACCTGCTTTAATTGTCCCTGAACTGACCATGAAACCAGCTGAAAAACTCCTGATGGTGAAAGTGATCCACACGGTCATTTGGGTGTTCTTTGTTGCAGTAATCTTCTATATCGTCTATGCCGGCATTTCGGGTCAGGTAAACATTTATACCTGGGCTGCTATCGCATTGATTGTGGGGGAGGGGGTGACACTTGTGGTCTTCAATATGTTTTGTCCGCTTACGATCATTGCAAGAAAATATTCAGACTCTGATAAAGACAATTTTGATATCTTTCTTCCGAATTGGCTGGCAAAATATAACAAGCAGATCTTTACTCCTATTTTTATTGCCGGGGTCATCCTGGTACTTTATCGAACCATATAGCCGGTACAGAGGATCAGCCGGTCATCCTTTTTTCGGAGATGAATTTGCTAAATCAACCAGGATTTGCAAGTTTTCGTTTTTAAGAAAAAACCTTGCCTCACGTTAATGCAAATCAATGAAAGAATTCTTCAAAGAACTGTTTGAATACAGCCATCACCACAATCAAATGCTGTGGAAAGTTTTCAATGAGCATCAAACCACAGAGAAAGCTGTCAAGCTCTTTAATCACATCCTCAATGCCCATCAGATCTGGAATTACCGGATTGACCCTCTTGAAACAGTTCCTGACGTCTGGGAAATACGTCAAATGAGCAATTTGAAAGAAATTGACAGGAGCAATTATGAAGGTACTTTAAGGATTCTGGATGTTTTCGACTTTGGAAAAGTGATCAACTATAAAACCTCTACCGGAAGCAATTTCAGTAATTCTACCCGCGATATCTTGTTTCATATCATCAATCACTCCACCTACCACCACGGCCAGATCGCCATGGATTTCAGACAATCCGGATTAGAGCCTTTGGCTTCTGATTTTATTTTCTATAAACGATGAAGTGAAACAGAGAGTTATTGATATGATAACAAAACCTGACCCGAAAACAGGGTTTTACAAATAGATAAACAGGATCTGTTGCTGATGAATCACCGGTGTTTCGGAAAAGCGCTATTGCTTATATTTTCAATAATCAATCTGTCCTGCTCTGAGCAGAGCCACAGAATGGATATACCGGAAGAGTCAAAAAAGTACGATACGCTGGATTTCATTGCACTGGGAGATTCGTATACGATCGGTCAGAGTGTTTCACCTTCCGAAAGCTGGCCGTATCAGCTTAAGAGGGAGATGGAGCATCATGGATTTGTAATAGGAGAAACCATGGTCATCGCTCAAACTGGTTGGACCACCGGATCCCTTTTAGATGCGATTGAAAACACAGATCTGACTGGTCTTCGTGATCAACGAATGGTGTCATTGCTAATCGGTGTGAATAATCAATACCAGCAACTACCTTTTGAGACCTTCCAAGAGGAATTTGATTTGCTGTTGGAGCAGTCCATTGCTATTGCTGGCGGCAATAAGAAGGTCTTTGTGGTTTCGCTACCGGACTATGGGGTCACTTCCTTCGGAATGAATATCAGTAGTACCATCAGTGATGAAATTGATGTATATAATGCTTATATCAAGATGAGATGTGATGAATCAGATATTCCTCTCATTAATATCACCGACATTTCCAGGGAATTGGCAAATGCTGAAAACGCCTTATCATCTGACAGGTTGCATCCAGCTGCCTATCAATACGAAAGATGGGTAGGAGTGATGCTACCTGTCGTCTTGGCTTTGGTCTTACAATAAAACGACAGTCACCCGGGAGACCGGAGAGCAGGCTATGCTACCCCAGGATCTGATCCGCATGATCCTTGGTTTTCACCTTTTCGATCACATCGGTGATCTTTCCTTTTTCATCAATGATAAAGGTGGTGCGAAGTGTTCCCATGTATTTTTTACCATACATTGATTTCTCTCCCCAGGTACCATACTTTTCATGAACTGATTTGTCCACGTCGGCTACGAGCGGGAAGGGAAGATCATACTTCTCAATAAATTTTTTGTGTTTTTTTTCATCGTCGCCACTCACGCCAACAACAGCATAGCCTTGCTTTTGCAGCTCCTGATAATTGTCCCTCAGGCTGCATGCTTCCGCGGTGCACCCGGGAGTGTCATCTTTCGGGTAGAAGTAAAGTACCACTTTCTTTCCTTTGAAATCCGAAAGTTTGATTTCATTTCCATCCTGATCTTTACTTACAAAATCAGGGGCCTGATCTCCGGCTTTTAATTTCATCTTCTAATGTTTGTTATTTAAAGGTGTAATCATAGGTTTCCACATTCCCCGCATTGTCCTCTACCGTCAATAAAAACTCTCCTTCAAAAGGAATGTTTTTATCTTTTTTTTCTGACCAGATCAAAGATTTCTTTGGCTCGTATTTCATCAGTACGAAAGCCCCATTCAATGTAGCTTTGTATTCTTTGATCCCGGACAGGTCATCACTGATCCTGAAATACAGTTCATCCTTATTAATGATCACCGGCCGGATGTTAGGGGCTGTGGAATCATTGGCGATAGTGAAAGTGACCAGGTCTTGCGTATAAAATTCTATTTCTTCACCATTCCATGAACCACCTACGTAGGACATTCGCCCGTTTCTGAGCGTATAGGCCTGGCTGCCGAAGGGATACTCCCTTTCGGATTTAAGTTTCACCCGTACAGCTCCTTTCATGGGATCTTTTAAATGGTGGAAGTTGAAAGTTTCCAGGTTGTTAGCGGCATCATATGATTTATCAAACTGAAGGTAGAGTGTGTCAAATAAGCTGTTTCTTCGGAATAAAAGGTCTGCAT
Organism: Cyclobacteriaceae bacterium; assembly: GCA_965243485.1. GTDB lineage: Bacteria > Bacteroidota > Bacteroidia > Cytophagales > Cyclobacteriaceae > UBA7330. Next base: position 3,401,349 of record CBDEVP010000001.1, read on the forward strand.
CCTGATGGTAAAAGCTGTATTCCGTACCGGATGGGATCATGGCTTGGATACCTGTTCTTCTGATGTCACCGCAATAATCAATAGAATCCGGTAGTCCGAGTCTGAGGTCCCACTGGTAATAGGCCCGACTCTTTTCAATCCGGTAGGGAATAATCTCTCTTGAGGCTTTACCGAAATAAACAACGATCTGGCTGGGGGTGGAGACGTAGGGAGCCTCAAAGTGCAGGTAGTTTCTGAAGATCTCGAATTCTTTAATCTCAGGTCTTGGGCGGTACACAATCCTTCGGTCATTGATCTTCGTTTCAAACTTCACTATGTTGTTGTAACTGTCCCGCATCAAGACCGACAAGGTGTGAGGTTCACTGTCTATTTGAATACCTTTCGAGGGTACCAGGTAAATGTCGTTAGTATTGCCATCTTCTACATACAATCGGTTGTATTTCTGCCCGGTCTGTACGTAGTGTGGGTAATTCATATGGACGAGTATATTTTTCTGGTTGCTGAAAGAAAGGTTGGATTTAAGCTCATGATAGACTGTATCATCGTCCAGTAGCATGACGGTCTCTGAGATCCCGTTCCTGCTCCATACCCCATCCATGAGATCATAAGCGTAGATCTCCACTCCAATATTGCCCTCAAGAGCGATCGGTGCTCTTGTCTTAAACACCCCATCTACTTTGATCACATCAAAATCGTATCGGCCAAAGGCTTCGTTCACCCTTGCATTTTCATCCAGCGTCACAAAAGCCACACCTTTCAGAAAAGGTGGCATATTGTCTTTGATCTCAGGAAATTTAAACTTGAGAGGGTCCAGTATTCTCTGGTTGCGGTCCCTGATCTCGAAGTGCAGATGAGGCCCGCTTGAGGATCCTGAATTGCCCGAGTAGCCGATGATCTCACCCTTTTCAAACCTGAAAGCACCATTTTCGGGAAACAGATCCACGCTGAACTGCTCCTGACTGTATTGTTCCATCAGAATATAATCATTGAGGACCGGGCTAAAACCCTCCAGGTGTCCGTATACCGTGGTGGTGCCGTTTGGATGGTTCAGGTAAAGGGCATTTCCATATCCTCCGGGAGAGATCTTGATCCGGTATACAAATCCACTGGCCGCCGCATGAACCGGCAGGCCGGTCCTGCCACCGGTTTTGATGTCCAGCCCCGCATGGAAATGGGAAGTCCTCAACTCCCCCATGGTCCCAGCCAGCAGATTTTGCTCACCGGGATTGATCGGAAACAAATAGTAGTCATCATCTGTGAACGACTGCGCGGTGGCCTGGTAAAACCAAAAACCTGTGAAAAAAATCGTAAAAATGAATTGAATAGATATCCTTCTCCTACACACCAGTATTAAAACGCTAAAATGAGTTTTTACAAGTTTACTTGTTATTTAATTATTTTACCTCAAAATCAAACATCTTCCGGTCTTCGAGGTAACCGGTCAGCCGGTCGCCGATCTTTACTTCACCCACTCCTTTGGGTGTTCCGGAAAAGATCAGGTCTCCTGTTTTCAAAGTAAAATATTTTGAGACAAAGGCGATGATCTCATCAATGGACCACAACATGAGGCTGGTATTGCCTTCCTGTACGACCTCTCCGTTTTTCTCAAGTTTAAAGTTCAGGTCTTTTAGATCAAAGCCTTCCTTTGAAATGAATCCCGAAACCGGCGCTGAACCATTAAATCCTTTGGCGAGTTCCCAAGGCAGTCCTTTCGATTTGAGGTATTGCTGGGTGTCTCTGGCCGTAAAGTCGATGCCGAGGCCGATCTCATCATAATAGTTTGATGCAAAGCCGGGAGCAATGGATTTTCCCTCTTTCTTTATACGTACCAGCACCTCTACTTCGTGATGAACTTCCTTTGAATGTTCAGGATAATAAAATGGCTCGTCGTCCTTTAACAGAGCCGTTTCTGGTTTCTGAAAAATGACCGGACTTTCGGGCCTTTCATTGCCCAGTTCTGTGATGTGGTCGACGTAGTTTCGCCCTATGCAAATTATCTTCATTCTAGTGGATTAATGCTCCTTCCGGTTCAGTCACCTCAACGATTCCATCTTTATTGATTTGATCCAGATAAACTTCCTTGAGTTCATTGATGAGCATCGGATCATATTTTGCTCTCACCCGTACATAATTCCTCGTGAATCCATGGATCATCCCATTTTCCACATCTTCCTCAAAAAGCACAGTACCGGTTTTTCCCAGCTGGCTCTGGTAAAAATAGTATTTCTTTTTTTCCGAAAGATTTCGAAGCATGGTGGTCCGGTCTTTTCGAATGTTCACAGGTACCACTCCGTCCATTTCTGTCGCTAAAGTGTTTGGCCTTTCTGAATACGTGAATACATGCAGGTATGAGATATCCAGTTCATTCAGGAAATGGTAGGTTTCAAGGAATTTTTCCTCCGTTTCTCCCGGAAAACCTGTGATCACGTCCACACCGATACAAGCGTCAGGCATCAGGGATTTGATGATTTCTACCCGATCTCTGTATAGGTCACTCAGGTATCTCCGCTTCATGCTGCGAAGGATCTCATCGCTACCGGACTGCAGCGGAATGTGGAAGTGGGGAACAAATTTCTTTGATCCGGCAACAAATTCTATGATCTCATTGGTGAGCAGGTTGGGTTCTATCGAGGAGATCCTGAACCTGTCAATCCCTTTTATCTGATCCAAAGCATTGAGCAGGTCAATGAATTTCTCACTTCGTTTGCCATTGATGATCCCGTAGTCTCCGATGTTGACCCCGGTAAGTACGATCTCCTTCACATCGGTAGCTGCTATTTCCTGCGCCTGGGAAACGATATGACTGATGGTATCGCTTCTGCTTTTGCCTCGTGCGAGGGGAATGGTGCAGAAGGCACATCCATAGTTACAACCATCCTGCACCTTTAAGAAAGTTCGGGTACGCTCTCCGAAGGAATAGGAAGCGTTAAAATGTTGAGCTTCTTTGATGTCGGAAGCAAATACCCGGGCTTGCTTTTGAGGGACGAACTCATCGAGATAATCAAACAGTCTGAATTTCTCAGCTGCACCGAGGACTGCATCCACCCCTTCGATCTCCGCAATTTCTTTGGGCTTCAGCTGGGCATAGCAACCGACGATGGCGATGTAGCTCCCGGGAGAGATCTTTTTTGCTTCCCTGACCAGCTTTTTACATTTCTTATCGGCATTTTCTGTCACAGAGCAGGTGTTGATGATAAATATATCCGGGCGGTCGCAGAAGTCAACCTTCACATAATTCCTGTCCTCAAACATCCGGGACAACGTGGAGGTCTCCGAAAAATTGAGTTTGCAGCCCAGCGTATAAAATGCCACTCTTTTCATCAGGGCGCAAAGATAATAAGTATATCGATGTGCGGCATGAACATACTGGTATTCCAGAGTATGCCGGGTTTTCGCGGACCTGGAAAAACCAGTACAATTGACGAATTAAACTGGCTACTGTCCAATCAGTATGAATGGGGCCCAGTAAAAGGGATTGTAATAATCCGATGATTCCAGGAGACTCAATTTTGCAGTTCTCAGGTCTCCGGCATATCCAGGTCCTTTGCCATTCAGTGATTGTTTATAAAATTCGATCATGAGATCTGCGGTAGACTGATCAGCCACCTGCCAGAGCGAGACGATCAGGTTTTGAGCCCCGGCATACTGCAAGGCACGGCTGAGACCGACGATCCCTTCACCCTTGGCTACCTGACCAAGGCCGGTTTCACAGGCTGAAAGTGTGACGAGGTTGGCGTTGAATTTCAGGTTGTAGATCTCGCCGGAATACAGGCTGCCATCCTCAGAGGCTCCCGGACAAAGGAAAACCCTGGAAAGTTCCGGCCGCGACTGGTCCACAATTCCGTGAGTAGCCAGATGTATGAACTGAAAATCAGACAAGGAGGCAGATTTGATCATTGCTTCTGAGGCGTCTGTGCCGGTGGAGGATACCGCCTGGCGCTGAGCCCCCGCAAACAGTTTTTCAATTTCATCGATTTCCTTCTTCGAATCTGGTAACTCGGCCAGGTAGAGTCCGTCATACTGAAAGCTTACGGGGGCGGCCAGCAGAATTCCTTTTTTATTGGCTTTGTCCTGGTTTCCAGCCTTATTTACCACCAGTGTGGCAGCATAATCGTAAGCTACCGAATGTTTGTTGATCAGGTATTTGTTGTTCCTGATGCTGTTATCGGCACCTTTTTCATAGACCAGAGCTTCAAAAGGGATTGTTCCGATGGCTGCATCAGGTACAATGATCAGCCGACTGATCTCCTCAGGAATTTTGGGTATCAATTGATCGTGAAGCTCATTAGAGGTGATGGTAAAGGTTTCATCCACATAAAACTTGATGGAGTTCCTAAACCCACTCAGGTTCCTTGAAAAGTTTTCAGACCTGGGGAGATCATGCAACCTGGATTTATCCTTTGAGATCTCGAAAATATAAATTCGCTCAACCCCGATAAAATAAGAGAGCATGGCTGTTTGGTCATCGAGGATGGACTGCACCTGAGGTATCCCGGCGATTTCTGTATTGTATTTCAAATCGTAGTATTCAGGGTATCTTGCTTCCAGTTTATCAATGAAATCCCGAAGTCCGTTCTGATATTTCAAAAGCTCGATCTTCACCTCCCGGATCTCTTCTTCCTTATCCAGACGTGCCAGTCTTTGTTCCAGAAAGTCGATCTCGGTCTTCAGGCTGTCTTCAATGGCGATCTCGCTGTCTGGTATACCAGCAAACTGCTTGGCGTTGGTGTCATTGATGGCTGCCAGCAGGATGGAAGATTTACTTCTTTCACAAAAGTTAAAGGCCCGGTTGAGATAGTATTGCTTTTTGAATGTGCGATTGCTGAGATAGGCTGCGATACCGATGCCATTTTCATAGATCTCTGCAGCTATTTCACCGAGTTTAAGCTTGTCGGCCTCATTGAACCGAACCTGCCTGATTTGTGTGATCAATTCGTCACATTTCATCAGGGTATTTAAAGCCCCGTCGATGTCCTTCATTTTCAGCGTTTGGCTATAATGATAAGCTTCAAGCGACTGGGCCTTGGCCTGCAGGGAAGTGAGCAGAATATCTGCGTTGAAATAGTCCCGGATTTCCGGTAATTCGTAAATATCCGAGTATTCCTGATCAAAAAGGTTTGCATAAATGGATTTCTGAAAGGCTTCAATGGCTTTATCGTAGGCCTCTGTTTTCTGATGGACGCTGCCAATCAGGAAGTAGGTATTGGCAACTTCGGGATGCCGGGATCCATATAATTTCAAATACATTTCGAGGGCTCTGTTTTGAAAATCCAGCGCGCCTTCAAAATCACCCTTCATTTCAAGGATCCTTCCCTGATTGTTCAGCGTGAAGGCTTTGTTGGGGTGATCTGAAGTATAAATGGTGTTATAGATGCCAGCTACCTGCTCCAGGTAAGCGAGGGCATCATTGAAGTTGTTTTGGTTGGCATTGGCAAAAGCCATGTTGCTGTATATCAGGGCCACCTTGGGATGAGATTTACCGAGCTCCTCAGTATATATATTTAATGCCCTGGTGAAATAAATGATGGCCTGAAGGGGTTCATCATTCAGATAGACCCGGCCAATATTATTGTAGGAATCAGCGATGAGTACCTGGTCCACACCCTCTTTTTGCCGGATCGCCAGCGCTTTCTGAAGATATTGGAGGGCAAGTTCACGGTTTCCATTGGTGGTGTAAATCACCCCCAGATCATCAAAACATTCGGCAGCCTGCAGACTTGTTTCGTCCAGCAGGTCCTCGGCCTCTTTCAGGTTTTCCAGGGCCTGATCTATCCTCCCGGACCTTAAATGGGCATTTCCGGATGTCATGTTCGCCTTTATGACCAGCGGCTTGTCGTTTTTGTGAATGGTCGTCACAAACCTGGTGGTACCGGCAGCAATAGACCTGGCAATATCTATTTGTCCCAGCCCGAGGTAAGCATCCGCTTCGCCCAGTTTGCAAAACGTGTACATCCTGGTATCACCCTGTTTGGAAAAAGCGGCACCGGCATCTTTATAATGCTGTAAAGCCAACTCATATTCACCGGCTGCGATTTCATTATTGGCTTTTTGAAACAATGAATCCTGAGCCATGGTGCTTGTCAGGTATCCGAATACGAACAGAAGAAAGATCAGGTATTTCATCAGAATCGGTATATATAGCTTATAGTCTGTACAGCATGCCTTGTCAACCCATCTGGATTTACTTTCCTTTGTGTGATCTTTTGTCCAAATAATACTCTGACACCGTTGTTGACATTAAAGCGGTAACCAGCTCCGACCAGGGCAGACATGGCCAATCCGGTGGTATGGTCAATTTTGACACGCTCGTCTATGTTGAAATCGTATCTCTCATCTTTGGTGATCCGGTAAATTGGTAATAAACCGATGTTGAAATTGAAATTGGTAAATCGAAAATTACGTTCGATTCTCACCATTACGTCGGTTCCACGCTTCAGATTATTGGCAAGGTCATAATCCATCAGATACTCCGGACTTGGATAATCACCCCATTGTCCCCATCGGAAGTCATTTTCGTTTTCGGTAAGTGCGATCTGTACCCCGGTAGCAATCAGCCATTCATCGGAAATGAAAGAGCCTCCTACAACAAGGTCATAGCTTCCCAGACTTACCTGCTGGTACATCGGAAAATCCCCTCCGGTCCCGAATTCATTGGTGGTTTTCTCAATGTCAGATCCATTGGTAGGGATCTTGGCCCCAATGGTTGCACTCAGTGAATACTCTTCCTTGCTTACTAATTGCCTGGTCCAGGCGAGTGAAATATCGCTTAGTCCCTGTGTCTCACCAAAATTTCCGGACGTCATCTGGTAGGGGACCTTGACCTGGAAGAAATTGTTGCTGTTGACCCCGATGGTCAGGTCAGCCGTATAGACATAGATCACGGGAGTGAGTGTAGTAGTGCCCCGGTAGGCACTGATCTCAATAGATCTGAGCTTGAGGTCTATTCTTTTACTGTAATTCTGATCGGGCTTCATAGCGCCCATTGTACAGAATCCTGCATCGCTGCAACCCTGTGAATGAAGAGCAAGGCTGGCAATCAGGAGCGGAATTAGGGTTAGGTATTTCATGATTTCCTTCAAAGGCAAGAAACGTGCAAATATTTAGTGATTTGGTGATTTTAAGTTAAAAAAAAATATGATCAACTAAAATAAAATCAGATCCCGTATTAAACCTTTCCCTCGAATCACTGTCCAAAGGGCGAATCAATTAAAACTAAATTTAAAAACGATGAAAAAGGTACTTATTAAAACATTGACAGTGGGGGTGTTATTTTCCCTGTTTTTATCGGCTTGCCAGAATGACGAAGAAAGTAATCCCGACATTACATCTTTTGAGATAGAATCTGAAGCGGCCTTTGAAGCGACATTTGAAGAAGTGGACCTGCTTTCAGAAGCAGGAATGGAAACGCTGGATGAGAGCCCGGAAGCCAGGATCACACGGGACGAACTCCTTGATTGCGCGGAGGTGACTAAGGACACAGTGAATCAGATCATTACCATTGATTTTGGCGATGGTTGTGAAGGTCCTCACGGGGTCATCAAGAGTGGTAAGATCATTATCGAGTATGATGGCCGAATGAAGCATCCCGGATCCTACCGAAAGGTGACTTTTGAGGATTTCTATATTGATAGTATACATGTAGAAGGGGTGAGAAAGGTCACCAACGTTACCGATGAAAGTAATGCAGAAAATTCAATCAGTTTCGACATTGTACTGGAGGGTGGAAAAGTAACTTTTCCGAGCGGCGCTTTTGCAACCAGAGATGCCAGACATCAAAGGACTTCCTACTTCCATCAGGATCGCAGAGACAATTATGCCACGCTTGACGGATCAGCCGGTGGGGTGAATCTTGCAGGAAATGATTATGAGATCAATATCCTTGAAACGCTGGTTTTCAAAAGGGGATGCAGAGATGGCAGGATCATCATACCTGTAGCCGGTGTGAAGCAAATCATCGTTGGCGATCGGGAAGCGTTGATCGACTATGGTGACGGAGAATGTGATCGCAGGGCAGATATTACCACTGAGGGAGCAACGATCACCAGGATCGTCAGACCAAGAGGTATCAAAGGTGTTTAAGATCAGATAGTTAATCTATCAGGTGAAAGGGTCGTGCCTCCGGGTGCGGCCTTTTTTTGTTGCCGCTGGTCAGAATGAAGTACATTCGGCTTCCTTTAGAAGCTATCCGGATGGGCCTTTTACTGTTCTATTTCCGGTGTGCCGGTAAAGACATAGGAGATGATGTTGGCGCCCATCTTCAAGGCCTTCTGTCTGACTTCTTCAGGGTCGTTGTAGATACTTTTATCTTCCCAGCCGTTGCCCAGATCGCTTTCATAGGAATAAAAGCAAACGAGCCTACCTTCATAAAAGATCCCGAAGCCCTGCGGAGGAAGACCATCATGCTCATGGATCTTGGGCAGGCCTTCACTAAAATCATATTTCTGATGATAGATGGGATGGTCAAAAGGGATCTCCACAAAATTCAGGTTCGGAAATACTTTTTTAAACTCTACCCTGATGAACTGATCCAGGCCGTAATTGTCATCAATGTGTAAAAACCCACCTGACATCAAATATTTTCTGAGGTTTTCGGCCTGCTGATCGGTAAAGACCACGTTTCCATGTCCCGTCATGTACACATACGGAAAGGTGAACAGGTCAGGGCTACCGACCTCAACGATCTCTTCGTCCCTGGCAATGTCCGTTCCCAGATTCCGGTTACAAAACTCGATCAGGTTTGGGAGTGCGGTTTTATTGGCATACCAGTCACCACCGCCATCATATTTCAGTTTGGCAATTTTTAGCGGTTGGCCAAATGCAGAAAGGACTGAAAAAGTCAAAAGTGAGAGAGCAAGCAATCTTATCATAAATACTTTAACTTAAAACCTTTCTGATGTGTTCCATTCCGAAGCCAACAAAATCATCGATGATGAGATCCGCATCAAGCTCTTCCCGGGCATGAGAGGTGGCAACACCCACTACTTTTGAGCCTGCTGCTTTCCCAGCCTGGATCCCTGAAACCGCATCTTCAAAGACGATACAGGCAGATGGATCCCGATTGATGGCGCTGGCACACTTCAGGTAGATCTCGGGATGTGGCTTTCCCAAGGTCACAGCACGCTCATCCAGGATATCGACAAAATAATGCCTGAGATTCAGCCGGTCGATGGTGAATTCCACGTTGATCAGCGGCGCAGAGGTACCAACCACCATGGGAATACCCTCCGCTTTAGCCAGATCAAGAAACTCAAGCAGACCTTTATTGGGAGTCATGAGATCTTTGTATAGCTCACGGTAAGTGGATTCTTTTTCCTCACCTAAATGACCCATATCAATGTCCGGCACATCCTTAAAAACCGTCCGGACAAGTTCGCGAATGGTGCGGCCATTCATATTGTTCCTGTAATAATCTGGTGAAATATCGATCCCATATTTCTCCCCAAGCTTTTTCCAGGCCAGATAATGGAATTCATGGTTGTCGACAATGACCCCATCCATATCAAAGATCAATCCTACTTCCCTCATTCGAAAATTTCAATTACTGGTTGGCCGGTGGCCGATGCCGGAAGGGTAATTTGTAAAAGCATGGAAAGGGTAGGGGCAATATCCGTAATATTTACTTTCCTGTAAACCGACCGGGCAGGTATGCCGGCTCCATAAAACAGTATGGGAATATGAGTATCATAAGTGTATCCCGATCCATGGGAAGTACCACGGTCTCCTGGCTTACCTCCCAGGTATCCTGGGTTTAGCCTGTAAACAAGATCCCCCGAACGTTTGGCATTATATCCGTTATTCAATAGATCACTTTGAAGCTCCCCTGAGGTGCCGAGTACTGAAGGAAAATACACATTGGCAATGTCATCCAGCTTCATCAGCTCTTTTTTGATGGCGGCAAGCACTTCACCGGCATCGATCTTATTCTGATCCAGCAATTCATGATTTAAGTAGACCTGATTATTGGAAATACTGGAAATGTAATCACCTTCGCCACAGTGTTTCTTCACCGAATTTTCAATGGCCGCTTTAATGTCTCCCGTATTCGTAAATCCTCCGGGAAGCTTGTTATCAACCAGGTATTGAGGATTGGCAACGACCGCGTGATCAGAGGAGAGGAACACCACATACTGACCCTCTCCGATGTTGGCATCAAGGTAGTTGAGTAATCTGGCAATCTCCCGGTCAAACTTGATGTAAGTATCTTCAATTTCCACGGAATACGGGCCGAACTGATGCCCGATATAATCAGTAGAGGAGAAACTAACCGCCAGAAAATCGGTGATCTGATCTTTCCCCATGCCTTCCCCTTCAATGGCTGCCAGGGCAAAATCGAGGGTAAAGGTATTTCCATAAGGGGTCGCTCTAATGATGTCCAGCGCAGAGGCACTTTTTGATAACCCCGGCAGATCGTATGGAAAGGTTGGTTTTTCTATGCTGCCATATAGTCGTTCATAAGTGTTGTCATCATTTCTACTTTCCGTATATGCTGACAGGGGCAAGGAAAGCTCCCACTTATTTTTCATATACTTTGCAGCCCTTTTTTCCTTATTGAAGTTTTGAACCCAGGCAGGCAATGCTTTTAAATAGTAAGTGCTGGTGACGAAGTTACCGGTTTCGCTGTCATACCAGTAGGCACAGTCCGGGTTGTGACCGGCTGGAAGTACCGAGCCACGGTCTTTCAAAGCGATACCAATGACTTTGCTTTTAAAGTTGGTTGATATTTTCAGTTCGTCGGTAATGGTGGTTGTTACCAGGTTTGCCGGTGAAATATTGCCGGCACCTTGATCTCCGCCTACTACCTGATGATTTGGATCTTCAACGCAATACAGGCTTTTGCCTGTTTGCTTATTATACCAGTTGTTTGATATGATGCCATGCATGCTTGGGGTGGTTCCTGTGTATACAGAGGCATGACCGGGACCTGTATTGGTGGGAATGTAGTTGTAATGGGCATTGTAAGCTACCGTACCATTTTTCATGATACGCTTAAGGCCATCCTCTCCATATTTGTCGGAAAAACGCAACAGGTAATCCTGACGCATCTGGTCCACGACAATCCCGATAACCAGTTTAGGTTTTGGAGGTTGGGCGTTTGTGTGTGTCGCCGCGAGTATAAGCAGTGTAATTGCAAGAAATATTAGTCTCATCAGATTTGTGATTTTACAGCTCGCAAGTTAGGCTACAATTCGAAAATCTACCTGACTTTTATGACGGTTTCGGTATTATAGTAGCGGTGGATCATTTCCGCTATCAGTCCTGTCCACCCGGTCTGGTGGTTTGCTCCCAGTCCAAGACCAGTGTCTCCGTTGAAGTATTCATAAAACAGGATATAATCCCTGAAGTGCGGATCCTCCTGGAACTTTTTCTGATTCCCATAAATCGGCCGGTTTCCCTTATCATCGGGCAAAAAGAGGTTCATCATGCTTTCCGTGAGCTTTCTCACTGCTTCCAGTAAGGTGACCATATTTCCACTACCTACAGGAAACTCTATTTTGTAGTCATCTCCATAGTAGAAGTAAAATTTCAGCATGCTTTCCAGGATAAGGTAATTCACTGGAAACCAGACCGGACCTCTCCAGTTGGAGTTGCCACCGAAGAAAGAAGAATCAGATTCCCCGGGTAGGTACTTTACTTTGAATTCATCCCCATTTATTTTAAGCTGATAGGGATTTTTTTCGTGGTATTTTGACAAGGCCCTGATACCATAGGGAGATAGGAATTCTTCCGGGTCCAGCATCCGTTCCAGTATCTTTTTCATCCGGAACCCCCGAAGTATGGAGAGCAGTCTTCTCTCACCTTTTCCGGGTTCTCCCCAGCGGGATACCAGTGAGGCCAGCTTGGGCTTTTCCTTCAGGAAAAATTCCAGCTTTTCCCTGAATTCCGGTAGTTTGTTATAAACGTCTGAGTTAAGGATCTCCACGGCAAAAAGCGGAATCAACCCCACCATTGACCGGACACGCATCTGCTTCACTTCTTTACCCGGGATGTGCATGACATCGTAGTAGAAATTGTCTTCATCATCCCAGAGGTCCACTTTGTTTTCTTCGACACCGTTCATGGCGCCGGAGATATACAGGAAGTGCTCAAAGAACTTGATGGCCATGTCCTGATAGATGGGGAATTCGCTGGAAAGGTCCAGGGCTATCCGCAGCATGTTCAATGAGAACATGGCCATCCAGCTCGTACTGTCGGCCTGCTCCAGTCGGGCATTCTCTACAATCGGGTGATTTCTGTCAAAAACACCGATGTTATCCAGTCCCAGGAAACCTCCCTCAAAAATGTTGGATCCATCCTTGTCTTTGCGGTTGATCCACCAGGTGAAATTGACCAGCAGCTTGTGAAAGGCTTTCTGAAGAAAGTCAAAATCTCCCTTGCCGGCATTCATTTTCCGGTCTATTTTGAAGACGCGAAGGACTGCCCAGGCATGAACGGGAGGATTTACATCGCTGAAGTTCCATTCGTAGGCAGGTATCTGACCATTTGGATGGATGTACCTTTCCTTAAGAAGGATCAGTAGCTGGTCTTTTGCAAAATCAGGATCTACTCTGGCAAGAGGGATGCAATGAAAAGCCAGGTCCCAGGCCGCAAACCACGGATACTCCCACTTATCCGGCATGGAGAGTATGTCGTAATTAAACATATGTTTCCAATCACTGTTCCTTCCGTGCTTGCGCTCTTCTGAAGGCTTGTGCCTGCCCGGATCTCCGTGTATCCAGTTGTTGACATTATAATAATAAAACTGTTTGCTCCACATCAGTCCGGCGAATGCCTGTCGCTGGATTTTTTTGAGTTCATCGGTAGGTACCTTGCTTTGCTTTTTAGCATAAAATTCATCGGCCTCCTTTAATCGTTCCCCGAAAATGGAATCAAAACTCTCAAACGGCTGCTCGATGTTATCTTTTGACATGCGGAGTTTGATAATGACTTTTTCGCCAGATGGGATGGTCAGCTTGTAATGTGCGCTGACCTTGGTGCCCTTTTTTTGGGGATTTACAGTCGGCTTACCCTCAACGATGTAATCATTGATACCATCCTTAAAATATTTCTCCTTGGTGTCGGTATTGTACAACCGCTTTCTGTTGGTCGCATTTTCACAATACAGCTGTTCTTGCTGGGAACCGTCCAGATAAACATGATAATTTCCCAGCGAGTGGTGTTTGATTAGAAATTTATTCTCATCTACCTGTGTGATCTTTGGCTTATTATTATCCCTTCCCGAAGACCAGGTATTGCGAAACCAGAAGGTAGGCAATACGGTTAGTTCGGCCTGGTTTGGTCCTCGATTCCATATTTCAGCCTTAAAGAGAAGATCATCGGGAGACCGCTTGGCATAGTCCATGAACACGTCAAAGTATTCATTGTTGTCGAAAATCCCTGTATCTATGATCTCATACTCGGGATCTTTTTTAGTAAGTGTCCGGGTCACTTCTATCAGGTCCTTGTAAGGAAACCTGTTTTGTGGGTATTTATAAAGCATTCTCATGTAGGAATGCGTGGGGGTACTGTCGAGGTAGTAATAAAGCTCCTTGACATCCTCTCCATGATTTCCTTCATTCCCCGAAAGCCCGAACAGACGCTCTTTAATGATAGAATCCTTGCCATTCCAGAAGGCCCAGGCAAAACAAATCCGCTGGTCTTCATTACAAAAACCGCCGATACCGTCTTCACCCCACCGGTAAGATTTGCTCCTGGCGTGGTCGTGGATCAGGCCTTCCCAGGCGTTTCCATGCTCCGAATAGTCCTCCCTCACCGTGGCCCACTGCCGTTCGGATAGATAGGGTCCCCACTGTTTCCAGTTTATACCTTCCCTGCTTTCAACTAGTCTTTGCTCTTCTCTGGTCATTCAGCATTTAAATGAACCGGCTAAGCAATATAAATTTCAAGATAATTCAAATTGAAGACCCTAAACTATTTGTAGAATCCTTGAATATTTGATCCAAATACAAAAAATGAGGATAATCTTAAAAAGAATGAAAATCAGAGCCTCAAATAACCCGTGGATCTGTTATTCTTTTGAATAGTAGGCTGCAATAATGGTCTGATCGAGGATATTTTCTCCACAGGCGTACAATGTAAAACCCTTTTCTTTTGAAAATGAAATGCCTGCCCCCCAGCCAAATCGTGTTTTTCGCGATCTACCAAACGTACGGTTGTAAATTTTCTGCAGTTTTGGGATGGGTGCAGTCAGGTCTTCCAGTAAAAACACATCCATGATATTCTTATCCCTGGGACCACTGGAGAAACCGAACATGTACAGTTTGTCCCGGTAGCGAATGAGGTTCACATTTTGGTAAGGAAAAGCAGTTTTTTCTATCCAGTTGGATTTGGGATAACTGATCATGTCAATTTCACCTGTTTTTTCAAACTGCAGCGTTTTCTGAGCACCTTTTAATGGAGTGCAGTAAAAATCAATGTGTTTGTTGGACCAGTCCCCCACAAGCACCTGAAGTGTATCATTCTTTTCATGGAGAGCCACTGCACCGGCAGTCGCCCTTTCCCAATCTCCATTTCTTTCAATGATACCTGCGGGATCAAGATCAATCGCCATGGGATTATCGAGGTGATACACCTTAACGATCGATCTGTCTCTTGATTCATTGTCTTCCACACCTACCGCCAGCCATGGATCCCGGATCTGAAAACCCCCGGCATGCTTCAGCGGGAGCTGTCCGACGATGTGAAGTCGCACAACCTCAGAGGGGTCCGCTACCGCCAGATATCCATAGCTTTGAGAGCTTCCCGAAAAGTAGAAGAAAGGCTTATTCTCATAATTGTAAAGCTGGACTCCCTGCAGGTGGCCGCCCTGATCTTCAATGTCGATCTGGTTTGGGATTTTGATCTTTTTCGGCCGGTTTTTGATCCGGTCAAGTTGCTCAATCAGATCAGCCTGACCCATCAAAAATTCCGGTATGAGGATCATCAGTAAGGGGAGAATTATGCTTTTCATTTCCTGTCTTTTGTTTTTGTCATAAACTGACGGCTTTTTGCTCCGCTGCCGAACGGTACACGGCTTCCTGTACCGTTAATGTTTTCCGATAGTCTTCAGTAGAGGTTTCGAACGGCTTGCTGTTCACCAAAGCATCAACAAAATGAGACAAACAGCTAAAAACACTGTCACCACAAAAACCCCTCAGGTTTAATGGATAAGTTATTTCGCGTTCCTTTTCCCCAAGCGATTGTGATGTGATCCTTCCATCGTCATAAAGCCTTATGCTTCCTTTCAAACCCTCTATCAAAGCTTCCCCAAAAGTAAATCTCGGATTTTCAGCGGTAGATTCATTGTATCGCCCCGAATCGAGCAGCCCGAGACCTCCGGACCGGAAGTCGAACTGGACCCAGGCGGTGTCTTCGCCCTTGATCACCGGATTCAACTTCCTGAGCCTTGCATATACACTTTTGATCTCTCCGAAAAGATACCGGAAGGTATCAATGAAATGCACACCGTTTTCATGGATCAGCAGCCTGGGCATCGTTTGAAAGTAGGGCTGACGGTTCAGGTATGCATCCTGACCCCATCCGTCACCCATTCGCATCCTGAAATTCAGGGTATGGAATTCTCCAATCACACCATCCTCCAACATTGGCTTGATTTGCCGGTACCAGGGTTGAAATCTCCAGTTGTCGTGTACCATGAATCTGATATCGCTTTTTTCCACTTCCTCAAAGAGCCGCATTGATTCGTCAAAGGAAGGAGTAACCGGTTTTTGGCAAAGGATATTCACATGGTGTGTAATGGCGAGTTTACAAATTTCAGCATGAGAATTGGGAAGTGTAATGATGTCAATAAAATCCGGTTTTTCTGATTCCAGCATTTCGTGAACGGAAGTGTAGATCCTTGGAATTCCATATTCATCAGCCAGCCCTTTGATTTTTTGCAGATCGAGGTCACATCCGGCCACTATTTGTACCTCAGGTATCCTCGACCAGGCATCCAGATGAAAATGGCTGAAATACCCCGCGCCAACGAAAACTCCTTTTAATCTATTCTTACTCATGGTATCAGTACTCCAGTATATACATTTCCGGCTTCTTGAACATCCAAAGAATGATTGCCAGACCATTCAAACCCGCGGCAATATAAAAGAAAGGATCCGGGGTGTTTGTCCAGGCCAGTAAGTAAGGAAAGGCCAGTGCCGTGATGAAACTCCCGATGTTTCCGGCCATGTTCATTGTGCCGGAGACTGCGCCCGAGTGCTCCCGGCCAATATCAACACAAAAAGACCAGGAAGGGCTTAGTGTCATGTCAGCGCCAAAGATCGCAATGGAAAAGAAAAAAATAGCTGTCCCTGGTGTGTCCATCTGCATACTCAAAAGGATGCCTGCCGAGGCAAGTAAAAATCCTAAGATCGCCGGAATTTTCCGGCTAAGCCGGAGACCACGGGTGCGATAGATGTAGTCGACCATCCAGCCCGCAAAATAATTGCCAAAGGCGCCTGCGACAAGCGGAGCGGATGCATACCAGCCGGCTTCAAGAGATTCGAGCAAAAATTTTTCCTTCAGGTGGCTGAACATCCAGGATAAGCAAAAGAAGAAGGTGAAATTGCTGGCAAAGTATTGTCCCATGGCGAGCCACATATTTTTAGACCTGATCAATAAGCTAAAAGGAAGCCCGGAGTCGCTAAGGTGTGACGTTTCCTGTTGCCTGGTTTTCATGATGAAATTTCTTTCATCTTCACTTATAGTCGGATGATCTTCGGGCTTTGAGCGAAACCACCAGTACCAGATACCCGCCCAGATAAATCCAACTCCACCAAGGATAAAAAAGGATGCTCTCCAACCAAACTCACTGATCATCCAGGCAACAAAGGGCAGGGCAAAGGCAGCGCCAAGTCTAGATCCGGAAAAGTTGATGCCTGTAACAATTCCTCTTTCTTTGACCGGGATCCATTTATAAACTGCTTTTGCGATACCCGGAAATGCCCCCGCTTCACCAATTCCAAATAAAAATCTTGAAAGGAAAAGGGAGATAAAATTCCAGGCTGCTCCCGTCAGGAAAGTGAAAAGAGACCAGAAGCCTACTACCAGGCTTAATATGGATCTTGGACCGTACCTGTCTGCCAGCATGCCCGAAGGAACCTGCGCAAGGGCGTACCCCAGCGCAAAAACCGACATGACCCAACCCATCTCGGTACCTGTCAGTTCCAGATCATTCGAGATTTCATCCTGAGCAACTGAAATATTGATTCTGTCAATGTAAAGCAGGAGTGAAAGCAGAAAAGTGCCAACAACCATAAGGAACCGGGTGGGAATTAATCTTGTCATTTAGAGGCTTTTTTAAGTTTGAGGTATACCTCCAGTAGTGCATTGTTGTCGCCGACATTCCCCGGAAAAACAATATAGGAGAGACCGGGAAATTTACTTTCCTCACCTGCTTTCCAAACCGGCACGCCCGGTAAAATTTGTCCCATCACCATTGCTTTCCTGATCCTAAGGCTTTCAGTGGCTACATCACTTGAGGTGATTCCTCCTTTGGCAATCAAATACGATGGTCTTGCGCTTAACCGGGACACGATCTCAACCACTCCCGAGGAAACTGCATTGATGATCCTAAGGCTTTCTTCTTTACTATCGGAGGCTATTAGTTTTCTGGTGGTAAAGGTGACGACGTCGATTCCCTGGCTGATCAACTCATCGATCTTTCTTGATTTCTGTTTGATTTCTTTTGCTCTTTCCCGGCCCGTGAGTTTTTCAGCCTCGATTTCAATGGCATGAATGTCGGAACCGGCGATAAGCTGAGACAACTGGTTACTGGTTTTAGGTACATAAGACCCTACCACAATCAATCCGGCTTTACCTTTTTCGACCAGCTTCTCTCCGCTGAGCACAGCTTTTCGTTCGATCCTACCAACCACAGGTACGATGGAGGCTGCCGATCTAAACAGGTAATTGAATGGGTTTATTTGATGGGCATTTTGCAAGGCTATGACAAATCGTTCCAGATCCTGATAATCAGCCGCATTTACCACCATGACTTTTGCTTGCAGGTGACCCAGAATTTTCTCTGTGACCTGCTCGAGTGTTCCGGTCCTAAGCTCATAGATGCTGATATCAAATATATCCTGCTTTTTTAAAGAGGGATCTTTCTCGCAGGCCCAGTCATACAGGTTGCTGTGCGTATATCCGAAGCTCTTATCTGCTGCGAAGGAGGTTTCCGAGGCGGGAATGAGCTTCTGCTCCTCCTGCACGTAGTGAATGTTGTCGATGGTATATCTGCCCCCTTCAAAAAATTCAGGAATTAATAGGGTGAGAAAAGATCCCGGAAAAAGAATTTTTCCAAGCGATTTCGTTTCAGCAGGAAAATGACCCCTAAGTGTAGAATCACTCCGAGAGATGATCTGAAAGGATCTGGAAGTGCGCTTCGAAGCCTCCAGCAGATTATTTGCCAGTTGCTCATGCAACCTAATGGTCTCTGCTTCAGTCAGGCTTCGTGAATTGGTGAGAATATAGAAAAGAGGTGTTTTCCTTCGAAACTCAAGTTCGATCAATTGGATATCCAGCGAGGTAAGTACCGGAAGGTCATTGACAGTCTGTGTGCCGGTGGGATCATCATCAAGGACGACGATGGTTTCATCGGCGGAAGGCTGTAATTCCGGCCATGGGACATCGAAAGATGGTAATTCGTCAAATACCTGCTTTTTGTCTAACCCAATCATTCTACAATTGCAATTACTCTTGCGGGTGCACCATCGCCATTTTCTATTTTAAGCGGAAGTGCAATTACTGTAAAGATATCTTTCTCCAGACTTTCAAGATTGGTCAACCCTTCAACGATGATGACGTTGGCTTTTAAAAGGATATGATGAATTTCCGTGACTTCTTTAAGATCATTCACATCAGCGACCGAGGGAGGTTCCACCCCGATAAAACTGATTTTTTTGTTTACGATCTCTTCAGCCAGCTGCTTGCTGATCCTCGGAAGACCATTTCGATACCTGTCCTTTCCAAGATGACCACTCCAGCCGGTTTGAATGATCAGCCCTTCACCGGGTCTTATTTTGTCCAGAACAGCTTTCAGTTCTTCGGTTGTGATCAGGTAACTATCTGTATTGACCTCGATGGAAGCCTTATGACAAGTGAGGATCAAACGATCCGGTTCAATATCTTCAATGGTTTTGTTAGACACCCCAAAATGAAATGGGGCATCCATGTGTGTGCCTGAATGCGAATAAAACTCCAAATGGCTGGCATTCCATCCATCTTTTTCCACCGTTTTGGAAGGAGATGAGCTAAATCCGGCAACTTTTGAAGAATAAGCTAAGGTGAGATCGATGATTTTCTTACCGGTCATTCCAGGTTTATATTCTCTTGATGATTTCACTGGTGATTTCATCGGTTTTTGCTTTGCCACCCAGGTCAATGGTCTTATGGCCGGCTTCCAGTGTGTCTTCGATGGATTTCACGATTGCTTCAGCAGCTTTTGTTTCTCCCAAATGCTCCATCATCAGTGCACCTGACCATATTTGCCCGATCGGATTTGCGATGTTCTTACCTGCAATATCCGGAGCCGAACCATGGATGGGCTCAAACATGCTTGGAAATTCCTTTTCAGGGTTGATGTTTCCGCTGGGACCCAGGCCAAGGCTCCCCATAATTGCTCCGCCCAGATCGCTTAATATGTCACCGATCATATTGGTTGTAAGGATTACATCAAAGACTTCCGGTCTTAAAACAAAAGACGCAGCCGCATTGTCTACATACATCTTTTGAAGCTCTACATCCGGATAATTCTGATGAACCTCTTCGATGACCCGGTCCCAGTACGCTAGTGTATGTATCAATGTATTGGATTTGGTCACATTGGTGACTTTCTTTCTGCGTTTTTGGGCCAATTTGAATGCGAAGTGCGCAATTCGTTCTATACCCTTTCTCGTGAACATACTGGTATCTGTGGCCACTCCCTCCGGACTTTCCGGCCTGAGCACCTTTCCGTTCTGAACAAATTCGCCTTCATTGTTTTCTCTCAAAACGATGAAGTCAATGTCTTTTTGACCTTTCATTCTCAGAGGACTCAGGATACCTTTCGGCAGCTTTACGGGCCGATAATTGACATATTGATGGAATTGGGTTCTCACTTTAAAAGTATACAGCATGGCTGGAAGCGTATCATCGACTTCAGGCAATCCCACTGCCCCAAAATAGATGGCATCATAACCCTTTAATTTTCCTAATGCTTCTTCCGGTAGAAAAACCCCATGTTGTTTATAATACCCTGCACCATATGGAAATTCATCAAATGAGAGTTTGAAATCATATTTCTGAGCGGTGTGTTTAAGCACCTCAACCCCGGCAGGTACGATCTTATGACCCACACCGTCACCGGGTACTACTGCTATTTTATATCCATTCATATTTTTTTGAAACTCAACGATCGAAAGTAGATTAATTTTTTAATACAGGAGGAGGACCTTCCCCGACGGGCTTGTGATACTCCTTTGTCATGGCCCATTTATCAAATTCAAACCCATCTTCACGCATGGAAAATGAGATGGTATGTTTACCTGCGGAAGGTACTTCAAGCCAGATCAGTTGAGGCACGCCACAATGCACTTCTTCCGTTCTTTGTTTGCTGTCCCAGGTCCAGGCATTTTTTCCGTCACACCATTGCATCCGCTGTCCGCTTTCGGGCCAGGTGCCATCGATACCCACATGAATTCCATTGTCTTCGGTACCGGTAGAATATGCCCTGACCCATACGTAGTATTTTCCGGGATTGTTAAAATAGACCTTATAGTCCAGCACAGCCATCTCACCAGCTTGATTGGAGAAATTGACCCCTCGTTTCAGGGTGTCGTCGTGGGTGACCCTGGTGTCCGGTAAGATCTCCAGGTAAGCCCCGCCGCTCGCAGTTTCATAGTGTGGATCATCCGGGTCTTCCAGAGCAGGGTGATCTGAGTTTTCGCTGATTAAATACCAGCTTCTGGAGCTGACAGATCTTTGACTGGCAAAATCTTCAGCCTCCACTGCCAATACCCCATCTTTCTCCTGAAAAAGAGGTATTTCTGTACAACCACTTAAGACCAGGGAAACAAGTCCGGCTAAAGCATTGGTGGTTATTCTAATTTTAGGATTATTCATGGGGTACTTTAAAAGAGCAATCTGAAGTCATGGTGAAGTTTATATCATCGAAATGAATAATCGATGGTCAATGCTAAATAATTTTTTCGCAAAGCTTACCGCAAACGTTTGCAGAAACCAGACCCGTTTTTATCTTGTGCATTTATCATTGATTTTAGTAGAAAATATTCTTCAGTCAATGGTATGGACCGGGGTTGAAATTTTGTATTAAATGAAGAATAAACCAGCTACTTTAAAAGACATTGCCAGCCGGCTGGGTGTTGCTATCTCCACGGTTTCCCGGGCTATAAGTGATCATCCGGATATCAGCGAAGCCACTAAATCCAGGATCATGCAGGTGGTGAAAAAGCTGGATTATCAGCCCAATCAATTGGCCATTAACCTGCTTAATCAGAGAAGCAATTCAATTGGAGTGATCGTCCCAAGTATTTCATATTACTTATATGCAAGGGCAATTTCAGGCATTGAGGAGGAAGCTGAGCGACATGGATATAAATTAATCATTTGTCAGACCAATGAATCCCCAAGCAGAGAATCGGAGATTATCGATGAGCTGATGAAAATGCGGGTAGCCGGGATCATTGTATCTGTATCAAGCCAGGGAAAGGATTTCTCGCATTTTAAAAGGGCGATTAAACGGATCCCTTTGGTTTTCTTCAACAGAGATTGCAATATCAGGGCCTCCAAAGTGATGATCAACAACTACGAGGCCTCCTATGATCTGACTCGACATCTGATAGAAGTCGGAAGAGATCACATTGCTTTTTTGGCGGGTCCCAAAACCCTGCAGATCAGCAATAAACGCCTGAAAGGTTACAGGGATGCCTTATCCGATTACGGAATAGTACCGGACGAAAGATTAATATGCCATAGTCCGATATCACAAATGGGAGCAATGAAAAAGATTGAAGGATTATTGAATACATCTTTCATCATCGATGCAATCATATCATTTAGTGACCAGTTAGCCATGGGGGCCATCAGAGCCATAAAGAAAAGAGGTATTAGCATTCCGCAGCAAATTGCTGTGGCCGGGTTTAACAATGAACCTTCTGACGAATTGCTTGATCCACCATTAACAAGTATTGAACAACCTGCTTTTGAAATGGGAAAAAGGTCAGCTGAATTGCTAATACAACAGGTTGAAAAGCCTAATATGCAATATCAGCAGATTACCCTGAATGCCCGGTTGATTGTCCGAAAATCTACTGAAACATCTGATCTTTAAATTAGCGTCGGATTTTTAAGTGATTCTACTAATTTTGCCGGCATGACAGACAAAATCCTGATCCTTGACTTTGGTTCTCAGTACACCCAGTTAATCGCAAGGAGGATCAGGGAGCTCAATGTCTATTGCGAGATCCATCCGTTCAATCATTTTCCTAAACCTGATCAGTCAGTCAAAGGCATCGTTTTGTCAGGTAGCCCCTGCTCGGTTTTGGATGAGGATGCTCCTGACCTACAGTTGAATGAGTTGCCACGGGTGCCTATCCTGGGTGTTTGCTACGGGGCTCAGCTTCTGGCGCATAAGCATGGCGGTAAGCTGAGTAAGTCTTTGCACCGGGAATATGGCCGGGCTAACCTTGCCCATCTGGACACTCACTTTGACTTACTGAAAGAACTTTCGACAGGTAGCCAGGTCTGGATGTCGCATGGCGACACGATCACCGAACTTCCAGAGAATTTTGAATCGATTGCCCGGACCGAGAGCATTCCTGTGGCAGCATTCAAAGTCAGGGATGAGCCTGTCTATGGCATTCAGTTTCACCCGGAAGTGACTCACACGGTAGAGGGCAAAACCTTATTGAGAAATTTTGTGGTTCATATCTGCAAGGCCTCCCGGGACTGGACAGCAGACATTTTTGTAGAGCAGACTGTTTCAGAATTGAAAGCAAAACTGGGTAATGAAAAAGTTGTGATGGGGTTGTCCGGAGGAGTAGATTCATCGGTAGCTGCCACGCTGATCCACCAGGCCATCGGCAGGAATCTTTACTGCATTTTCGTTGATAATGGGTTGTTGAGAAAAAATGAATTTGAAAAAGTACTCAAATCCTATGAAGGTCTCGGTCTGAATGTAAAAGGTGTTGATGCAAAGGATGAGTTCTACAGGGCTTTGCAGGGTAAAACAGATCCGGAGGAAAAGAGGAAGGCCATCGGAAGGGTCTTCATAGAAGTTTTTGACCGTGAAGCCCACAAGATCAAGGATGTGAAGTGGCTTGGACAGGGGACCATTTACCCCGATGTGATCGAATCCGTGTCTGTAAAGGGTCCTTCTGCGACCATCAAATCTCACCATAACGTGGGTGGATTACCCGAGAAAATGCATTTGAAAGTGGTCGAGCCACTCAATACCTTATTTAAAGACGAAGTGAGAAACGTGGGCAGAGCATTAGCAATTCCGCAGGCCATTCTCGGGAGACATCCGTTTCCGGGACCAGGTCTGGGCATAAGGATCCTGGGAGAGATTACCCCCGAAAAAGTACGGATACTTCAGGAGGTTGATGATATATTTGTTTCCGGTCTTCAGGAAGAAGGGCATTATGACGATGTATGGCAAGCCGGGGCCATGCTGCTGCCGGTGCAATCTGTGGGAGTAATGGGGGATGAGAGGACCTATGAAGGTGTGGTAGCACTCAGGGCTGTGACCAGTCTGGATGGAATGACAGCTGACTGGTGTCACCTGCCTTATGATTTTCTGGGAAGGATAAGTAGTAAAATTATTAATCGTGTCAAAGGAGTAAACAGAGTTGTCTATGACATATCTTCCAAACCTCCGGCAACCATAGAATGGGAATAACCTTGTCATTGTGATCCGTATTTTAGCCAGCATTATATCAAAAAAAGTTTTTAATCTGACGATCCTTCTTGGGGTGCCTTTGGTTTTGATTAGCCAAAGCGTGCAGGAGGAATACCTGGAAGCCAAACGGCTTTTTAATACCGGGCAATACCTGAGTGCAAAAGCGACTTTTTCTAACCTGGCCAGATCCAATACCCCTTTTGCATCCTATGCCTCCTTTTATTACGGTCTGAGTGCCTGGGAATCCGGAGATGCTGACATCGCCATTGATTCATGGAACAGGTTGCTGGAGCAATATCCTGACTTTGACCAAAAGGGAGAAGTGCTGTATTGGTTGTCTTTTGCCGAATTTTCCACAGGGGATATGGTGCAGGGCATCAACTATGCTAAAAGGCATGCGGAGGAAGTCCGTGATACCACTGCGGAAACGGAACTGACAAGCACTTTTATTGCCAGGGTTTCCATGGATTCTCTGAAGCAATTGATCGATATCTTTCCTCAATTTGATCTGCTGGCTGAGACTTATGTGAAACGATCTCTTGACTTACCTTACAATGAAAGGGATTTTGTCTACATCGACAGTCTCAGGAGCACACATGATATTGATATTGCCAGGATAACAGATGTGAGTTTACCGATCATCAAAAAGGACAGTTACCGTATTGCTGCGATGTTACCTTTTATGTATGAATCCCTTGAAAATCCGGGCAGGATCCTGCAAAACAGTCTCGTGACTGACCTTTATCAGGGAATGGAGCTGGCGGTGGAGGATTTGCGGAAGGAAGGGATCAATATTGACCTGATTCCATATGATACCAAAAGGAGTAAGGCCGAAACGGCATCTATCCTAGAATCTAAAAATTTTAAAAATACTGACCTGATCATTGGGCCTCTTTATTCTGACCCGGTGCAGTCCGCTCAGGATTACAGCCTGGCCCATCAGATGAACATGATCAATCCGATTTCTTCCACGAGTGAGATCATCGGAAGAAATCCTTTTTCCTTTTTATTCAAACCTTCCACTGAGACCATGGCTTTAGCGCTTGCGGATCTTGCCATTGCGGAAATGGACTCCAATAAAAATGCGATGATCTTCTACGAACAGGGAAATGAGAAAGATTCATTGCTTGCTTCCATTTATAGCGAAAAACTTGAGGCAGCAGGTTTTAACATTGTGTGGAACACGGCCATCAATCAGGACAATGCCAAGGCTATCCAGGATTCGCTAACAGCCGAGCATGATGTCTATCTGACTAAATACCAGGCGGACTCTATCAGAAGAATCCCGGACAGGATGGTGGAATCCAGGCGCGTAAGGGATGATGAACTAAAAAGGATCTATGCAGAGCAGGGAAAGGAGAATGCATTTACCCTGCCTGTGACCTGGGAAGATAGCAAAGCCATGGTATACTACGAGGAGGTGCTGGACATGGCCAAGGATTCGATCGGTCACTTTCTGGTAGCAACACATAAAAGCGTATTTTCCAATAACCTCATCAGTGTGGTGCAGGCCAGAAAAGACAGCACCCGGATCTATACCTATGCCGACTGGCTGGGTTATACCATGGCAGATTACAATCAATTCGAAAGATTGGGAATTACCATGGCAGATCCGTCGTTTATTGATAAGGAAAGGTTTTCATTTCAGGAGACTTCGGACCGGTTAGCTCTCAGATACAAAACCATCCCTTCCGAATATCATTATACCGGGTATGAGCTCATCTGGTTTGTCGGCAGACAGATGAACGCTTATGGAAAATATTTCCAGAATGGATTGAGAGAAGGCCGGTTCACGAAAGGTAAGATCTTTGAAGGTGTGGAGTATGGTTTGGCCAATGATAATCAGGTCGTTCCCATTATAAGGTTCAGAGATACAAAGTTGGAAGTGGTGAACAGAAATTCTTATGGATATTGAAAAGAGCAAAGCATTATTTAAGCAGGCAAAGAAATTCATCCCCGGGGGTGTAAACTCTCCGGTACGGGCCTTTAAGGCAGTAGGGGGAGACCCGATCTTTTTCAGTAGCGCAAAGGGCGCCTATATGTGGGATGAAGATGGCAACAGGTACATTGACCTGATCAATTCCTGGGGACCTATGATCCTCGGACATGCCCATCCTGAGGTGGAAGAGGCCATCATAGAAGCAGTAAAAAGCTCAACATCCTTTGGTGCTCCATCTAAAAGAGAAGTCTCGATCGCAGAGCTTATTTGCGAAATGGTACCTTCGATTGAAAAGGTGAGGATGGTAAATTCAGGTACGGAGGCCACAATGTCCGCTATCCGACTGGCCAGGGGATACACCGGTAAAAACAAGATCGTCAAGTTCACGGGTTGCTATCACGGGCATGGGGATTCATTTCTGATCGCTGCCGGCAGCGGGGCCATGACCATGGGTACCCCCAACAGCCCGGGAGTGACACCAGGCACGGCTAAAGATACCTTGCTGGCTCCTTACAATGATCTGGAGAAGGTAGCCGCTCTTGTTTCAAACAACCCGGGAGAGATTGCCGCCGTGATCATTGAGCCGGTGGCCGGAAACATGGGGTGCATCCCTCCGGAACCGGGCTTTTTGGAAGGTTTGAGAAAACTTTGCACACAGAAAAACATCCTTTTGATCTTCGATGAGGTGATGACGGGCTTTCGATTGGCCAAAGGTGGAGCTCAGGAGCTATTGGGTGTGACACCGGATATAACCACCCTGGGAAAGATCATCGGTGGCGGTCTTCCGGTAGGAGCTTATGGCGGAAAAAAGGATATCATGGATTTTGTCTCCCCGGACGGACCGGTGTATCAGGCGGGAACGCTATCCGGTAACCCGGTAGCCATGGCTGCAGGTTTTGCTACTCTGAAGTACCTTAATGATCACGGGGATGTGTATGATAAGCTGGATACCCTGACGAAGAAAATTGTAAAGGGATATCAGTCCACCCTTGATGCCATGGGGCTTAAATACACCATGAATCAGATCGGCAGCATGTACAGTCTTTTCTTTTCAGATAAGAGGATCAAGAGCCTGGAGGATGCTCAAACCTGCAACACCTCTTTGTTTGGTAAATATTTCCGCGAGATGCTTTCAAGGGGCGTTTATCTGGCGCCTTCGCAATTTGAAACGCTGTTTGTTCCGGCTGTTTTGACTGACGAAGATGTGGCTACCATTATTGCAGCCAATGAGGAGAGTCTGAAAGCTGTCTCGTAATTGATTGCCGGAAATTTAAATTCTCTGTTTTCAGACTAACTTTGCGCTTTGATACGCTAAAATCAACATGATCCTTTCTACCCAACAGAAACAAAATGTGCTAAACGACCTCGCCGGGTTGCTTGATGAATTCCGCTCGGAAATCATTTCTGCCAATAGAAAAGACATGGACCGGGCCGGAGATCTGGATGCCACGCTCACCGATAGATTGAAGGTGGATGAGAAGAAAGTGGATGCCATGATCAAAGCTGTTGAAGAAGTGATGGAGATGGAGGATCCCCAGGGCAGGGTTTTGGATCACTATGAGCATCCCAATGGGATGATCGTGGAAAATAAGGTTGTGCCTTTCGGGAAGATCCTGATCATTTATGAATCCAGGCCTGATGTGACCATAGAGGCTGCGATCAGTGCTTTCAAGGCAGGAAATAAGATCATGCTAAAGGGCGGGAAAGAGGCAAGACATTCCAATTTATTTCTTGTGAATCTGTGGCATCGGGCACTCAAAAAGAATGATGTGCCTGAGGACTATGTCACCTACCTGGACCTCGAACGATCCCAAATGCAACAATTGCTGCAGGAAAATAGTCATGATGCCGACCTGATCATCCCAAGAGGAGGTGAGGGTTTGATCAATTACATCAAAGAGAATACTTCAGTGCCACTGATCGTCAGTGGTCGCGGTAATAACTTCATCTACGTCCATAAAAATGCCGATCCGGACATGGCTCTCAAACTCATTTTGAATGGAAAGAGCAGATTGAGTGTGTGTAATGCCATTGATAAAGTGCTTTTTCACAAGAAGATACCCGCATTGGAGCAGTGGATGAAAAAGTTGATGGCCGAAGCCAAAAAAATGGATCTCGAAGTGATGGGTGACGGCACTTTTTTTGAACAGTTCGAGGGTGTACCAGGGATCAAAGATGAGGATATTTATTATGAGGAGTTCCTTTCTCCAAAAATACTCTTTGCATTGGTGGACGACCTGGATGAAGCCATTCGGACGATCAACAAATATTCCGGGGGACACTCCGGGGTGATCGTATCTTCGGACAAAGATTCAGCCGAACAGTTCTTAAACGAGGTGGATTGTGCGGCGGTCTATCACAATGTATCCTCCAGGTTTACCGATGGTGGCCAGTTTGGCTTTGGAGCGGAGATTGCTATTAGTACGCAAAAATTACACTTCCGCGGGCCGATTGGTTTGGGTCAGCTGGTAACAAATAAATGGTTTGTTTCAGGTCAGGGCCAGGTAAGGGTATGAAAAAGAAGCGATTGGTAGTAAAGGTAGGGACATCCACACTTACCGCAGGAACGAACAGGATCTCCAGAGGTAAGATCGAGGACATAGCCCGTCAGTTTGTAGACCTTCAGCATGAGTATGATATTATTCTCGTCTCATCGGGCGCCATCGCCACAGCCAGGCAATTTGTAGATATCAAAGGGTGGTCAAATGTGGTTCATTCCAAGCAGGCCATGTCGGCCATCGGGCAGCCCAAGATGATGCAGATCTACAGTGAGGTATTCAGTGATTTCGGGTTGAAAGTGGCTCAGTGTCTGCTTACCTACAGGGATTTTGAAAACAGAGAGTCCGGGATCAACACGAAAAATACGATCGAGGAGTTGCTTGCTCACAGTTATATTCCAATCATTAATGAAAACGATACGGTTGCCGTTGAAGAGGTCGTTCTTGGTGATAATGATAAATTATCCGCTTTGGTGGCTGTGCTGGTCGAAGCTGACCGGCTGATCATTGCTTCGGATATCGATGGGTTATTTACCAAAAACCCAAATCTGGGTGCTGACGCTGAGTTTATTGCTGAAGTGACGGACCTGGAGGTCGTCAAAAACTACGTGGAGGAAAGAGACAATGGTTTGGGCACCGGGGGGATGACATCAAAAATCAGTGCGGTAAAGATCTGTTTTGACCATGGAATAAACGTAGATCTGGTTAATGGTAACATTCAGTTTTTTATCACGAAGAGCCTGAATAAGGAGATCCGTTTCACCAGGTTTGTCCCGACCTAACTTTCCTTAAATACTATCCGGATCATCCACTCTTTCTAAAGCAGTTCAAAACCCTTACTTCTTTTTTTCGTGGCCTATAGTGTTCGCTGATAGTTGATAATTTGATCATTGGCAAGGGTTTTTCCAACAGATATGTAGGATAATGTGTCTTTGGTGAGGTAAAGAAAATTACTGATTTTATGATTAAAACTCTTTGTTTAAGTTGTCTCGTTTGCTTTTTTGTGACACTTGTTGCATGCGGTGATGAAGAGCCGGAGAAGCAGGATGTTTACTCCTTTGAGCAGGATGGACTGAGCGGTTTGATCATCAATGAGCTATCATTGACAGATGTATATCTAGTTGCTGCTACTAATGATGGACTTTACTTGAAAGATCTGAATGAAGGTAACTGGATTCAAAATGGATTGGAAGGCAGGGATATCAGCGCTTTTACCGAAATAGATGAAAACCATTGGATCGTTGCAGAAAGAACCTCCACAGGTCATGAACTTTATGAATCTTCAGATTCCGGAATGACCTGGGAGGTCCTCCAAACCAACTTTGGTGGTGAGACAGATCAGGGTATTAATGATTTGGAATACTTCCCGGAAACCGGGAAATTGTACGCCACCGGGACAGGGGTGGTGGCTGAATCCACGGATCAGGGTATTACATGGACACCACTTATTGGGTCCTGGGATGCCATTGCTACCGGCCTGGATTTTGTTGAGATCGACCCTGAGAAAAATATGCTATGGTCAGGTGGACAGAATGCAATCGAAGAATTTGTGCTTTATCAATTTGACATTCAGGCAGAAGAGGAGATCCTTCATCGAGGTTTGGTTTCATCACCCAGCGTGGCCAAATCCATTCTTTTTGATCCGATGGATGAGGACCATGTGATGATTGGCGCTGAAGGAGGGATTATATCTTCCACAGACTATGGTGTAAACTGGACGCTGGTCAAAGATGATCACAGCACTTCCAAATTCACTTTTGGGCTATTGAGAGACCTGGACAATCCATCGACCATTTATGCCGGGGGTTGGCTCAAAAAATTTGATGATCCTCAGCAATTGGTCCTGTCGGTATCCAAAGACAACGGATCGACATGGGAAGAGGTGGTCTACGAAGATAATGAGCTGTTCGGTGGTATTTACAGCATGGTGTCCCTTATGGAAAACGGAGAGCAGGTGCTGTACCTGGGTCTTTACAAGGGCGGTGTCTTTAAAGTGACGGTTGATCAATAGATAACTACCACCTCTCACCTCAGCCTTCAAAATGCTTCCACAGCTGCTGCCATTCATCCTCCAGGCTGCCATGAAAGAAGGGCTTTCCTGCGCGGTTGTACCAGTATCCGGCATTTCCGGAGTCACCTTCCTTTCGATGCAGGTAGGCATGGATCCAGGCAGCTTCAGCAGTCTGAATATCCTGAACGATATCATGGGCTCCGTCCCAGTCACCGTTTTTGTCTGCTTCAAGTGCTTTAAGATATGGGTTCATATAAACCCAAAGGTAAAAAATTGATTTTACTGGGATCCTTGGGTCTTATCATCTGTTCGAATGGTTCGTGAGGACACGGACCATGAGCCGGTAGAGATCCCCGATTTGTGTTCCTGATACGTGTCTCCACACACTACGGTAATGTCTCACCCCATATCCCTCATCACCCTGGTGCGTGTCCCCACGCACCGGAACAATACGTGCTAACGATGGATCTTGTTAACCCATTCCACAGGATCTGTGAATTACAATACTCGCGATGCCAGATTTCATAAATGTGTTGGAGTATGAGCCACAGTGCATGGTTGAATGGTTCGGGACACGAACCATGGGTAGGAGCTGTCACCACAACCTCAGATTTATCTGGGGAGTGTCCTCATACACTGAAATCAGCTGTTAGAAAAGAAGAATATCATATTTATTTTATACCGTTATTAAATATATTGTTTTCATTAAATATTTTCAATTGGAGAACATCACAGGAACCAGAAAGTCATTGATGGAACTGGGTTCTATATACTTCTGGACAGCTACCATTTTTCAGTGGAAATGGCTCTTACGAGAAGATAGTTGGAAGAAGATTATCATAGACTCGCTGGGATATTTGTCAGCTAGAGACTTAATTGATGTATTTGGGTTTGTAGTGATGCCAAATCATATTCATTTCATTTGGCGTCTAAATCAATTAAATGGAAAAGAGAAACCTGATGCGTCCTTTCTCAAGTTTACCTCACACGAGTTTCAAAAGAAACTTCGAATGACCAGTGAAGTTAATGATTGCCTGCACCCATGGTTCGAGTCCTCAAGAATCAAAAGGAAAACTGAATCTGCTTACATACTTAATTCATATCAAGTTAATAGCAGTAATAAAGCTTTTCAATTTTGGGAAAGAGACCCTTTGGCAATTAAACTTACGGATCTCGAAACCGCCTATCAAAAGCTGGATTATATCCATTCAAACCCATTACTCAAGGATTGGTTTACCTTGAATGATCCTGCAAAATATAGATTTTCATCGTGTGGTTTCTATGAAAATGGTACTAGCGAATTTCATTTTTTAAAACACCTGGGAGAAGAGTTTTAATTCATAAGCTGATATTGAATGGTTCGTGGGGACACGAACCATGGGGTGTTGTTTCACATCATCTCCCTGGTGCGTGTCCCCACGCACCGGAAAGGTTCAGAACCTTGCCTATTGCCGGTACTGATTGTCCCTGAGGTTCTTTTCAGCGAGCGCAACCGTCTCCTTGGGGTTTCTTTTCGCAAAAAATTGATAATAACTCTCTTCATCACGCTTATTGGGCTTACTGTCAACCCATCCAAAACACAGGGCTTCATCCACCGCTTCAGGATAGGTTACACTAGGGATCCGGCTATCTTTTTTGTAAATGATCAACCAAACTGACTTTTCAGACTGATGATTTTTGCGCCAGCCAGTTTCTCCATGCTTTCCTGGTTCCAGCGAATGTTTTGATCCCGTCTTTCAGTTCCATTCCATGAAATTAAAAAGATTTGGCTGGATTATGGCATCAATATTGATACAACAAGAGTGAGAATATTTCGTTAATTTGGCGGAAACAGGTAATTTTTGGATGAAGAAGCTAAGAATAATAGGTGTAGTTACTGCGTTGGTATTTCTAATGGGATCGTGTGCAACCCCACTTTGCGCTACCTACGGACATTCCACAACTAAAGTCCCGCAGCTTGCAAAACCCAAAAACGACTATCAGACCAAAGGCTTTAGCGCTTTTTAAGTCAGCTCTTCAATCATTCTGTTTTTCAATAATCACTGGTAGATGAAAAGGTGAATTCCTGAATATCTGTTTGCTCAGTCGGTAGAGAATGAGATAAACGTCATCAATTAAATTCACTTTTCTATCTTTATGCTAATGCCTCCTCTGGCATACACTAAACCACCAGTGGAATGAAAAAAGCAGAAAACTGGAGTGAGATTTACCATCGGTTATCTAAAGCAGACCAGCAGATGGATCTTGGACCTGGTGACCTCCAGATGCTGGGTCTGGCGGCCTATCTGACTGGTCATGATGTCAAGTCTTTTCAGATGATGGAACGAGCCCACATGGGATATGTGAGTCTTGGACAAACTCCCCTCGCTGTACGATGTGCTTTTTGGCTGGGACTGATGCTGATGAATGCCGGTGAAAAGGCCAGAAGTAATGGATGGATGGCCAGGGGCGAAAGACTTCTCAGCAATGCGACGGTTGCCACTCCGGAAAAAGGACTGTTAATCATCCCGGCAGCATTGGGTGCTATGTCCGGAGGAAAATTGAATAAAGCCAAAAGCCTATTTGAGGAGGCCAATGCACTTGGCGAAAAATTTGATGATGCGGATGTCATGGTATTGGGGCGGCTGGGCATGGGACAGACACTGGTCAGGCTAGGGGAGGTGTCTGAGGGAGTGAAAATTCTGGATGAGACCATGGTATCTCTTGAAACGGAAGATATTTATCCGGTTGTCACAGGAATTGTCTACTGTGCAGTCATTGAAACCTGCCGTAAGATTTGGGACCTGGGAAGGGCAAAAGAATGGACAAAAGCCTTGAGCAGGTGGTGCGACGCGTATCCGGAGATTATACCTTTCAGGGGGCAATGTCTGGTCCGCCGTGCCGAGATTCTGCAGTTTCATGGAGACTGGGACCACGCACTGGAAGGAACTGACAGGGCTTGTGCACTTTTGACCAGACCTCCCGGTGAACCCGCAGCTGCTGAAGCTTTTTACCGGAGAGCTGAGCTTAGCAGGCTATTGGGAAATTTTGAAGATGCGGAGGGTTACTACCAGGAAGCCTCAAGACTGGGTAGAAATCCCCAGCCTGGGCTGGCATTGCTTCGAATGACTCAGGGAAAACTTGGAGCAGCGGTGACTTCCATCAGAAACACCATAAAAGAGACTACAGACCCAAACAGTCTTTCTGAATTGCTCCCAGGGGCAATAAAGGTCATGATAGCAGGTAACCATTTGAGTGAGGCGGGTGACGCGGAACATCGGTTAAATGAGATTGCCGCAGCCTTTGATTCACCATATCTTACAGCTATGGATGCTCACTCCAAAGGGAGCTTGTTCTTTGCTAAAGGAAATTTTCAGTTTGCACTTGAGCAACTACAAAAGGCATCAAAAATATGGAATTGGCTTCGATTACCTTACGAAGGTGCAATGACCAGAGAACTGAAGGGCCTGGTATATGGTAAATTGGATGATAAAGATAACTCGGAAACGGAACTTCTGGCAGCTCAATGGAATTTTGAGCAGCTGAAAGCGGTGCCGGATTTCAAACGGGTTAGCCAGCTGCTGGATAAAAAAAAGAAATACCGAACTCATGGCCTGACACTGCGCGAAGTGCAGGTATTGCAGGTGCTTGCTGCTGGTAAATCAAACAAATTTATTGCCAGTGAATTGTTTATCAGTGAACGCACGGTAGACCGCCACGTTAGCAATATTTATCATAAAATCCACGTATCCTCCCGTGTAGAAGCTGCTTCTTTTGCTCTTAAAGAAAATTTGCTGGATTAAACGACAGCTTTGGTCTGTACTCATCCGACTTCTCATCCTGTTATAGGTAGAAATACCCATATTTTCATTTGCAAAGATTTGGGTAATCTCCCCGATGTCAGGAGGATAATCATATCATAATTTTATTTCTGAACAACAAATCATGACAGAAATGAAAAAGATGGACCCAAAGAAAATACTGATTACCACTTGTATTGTAATATCACCGTTACTGAAAGGGTATGGTCAAGATGAGGCGATCGATAAGAGCCGGCTGCCCATTATAGATATGCACATGCATACCGGGCTGCCTCATGAAGTTCCGGAAGGCATCCCCTCATTGTGCCGTCCGGCACCGTGTGAAGGGGATGGAGCAGCAACCGTCAGTCCAGCCCCGCTCATGAAAAAAACCATTGCTGCGATGGACCGGTACAATATCCGGAAAGCTTTTCTCAGTGGAGTAGATTTTGAGGCCGTGCAGCAATGGACGGAAACTGATCCTGAAAGGTTCATTGCCGCCCCGTTCATTCTTAAGGCAGGGAACACAGAGCTGGCTGAATTAAAGCCCCTGTATGAAAGTGGTAAGTTCCGGGGCATGGGTGAAATAGGTACACAACTCCATGGCATACCCCCAAATGATCCTTCACTGGAACCCTATTTCAGGATGGCTGAGGCATTGGACCTTCCGGTGCTGATCCATACCCTGGGGATTGGTCCGTATATGCCACACTTTAGATCCGCAGCAGGAAGCCCATTGTTGCTTGAGGAGGTACTCTCCAAACATCCTGACCTGAGGCTTTATGTAGAAAATGCGGGTTATCCTTTTCGGGATGAAATGATTGCCATGATGTATCAATATCCCCAGTTGTATGTAGATGTATCAACAATCACCTGGGTGATCCCTCGAACGGCATTTTATGATTATCTGGAGGCTTTGATCAGGGCAGGCCTTGGAAAGCGGATCATGTTTGGATCCGATCAGATGGTTTGGCCTGAAAAAATCGGAGCTGCCGTCAAAGCCATTGAGGAGGCGCCCTTTCTGACTCAGGAGCAAAAAAGAGATATTTTTTACAATAATGCCGTTCGTTTTCTACGGTTAGATGAAGTTGAGTAAGGATCAGTACCAGATAAGAATAAATTAAATGACCAGGGATAAGTGCATTGACATCTGGTTGATTTAAATAAAGTGACAAACCGATAAGGTTTCGTAAACCTTATCGGTTTACTAATATCACGATCCCTTTTGTTGCTGCAGGTAAGTCACCAGCGAAGCCAGCTCTTCGAAAGAAAGTGAGTTTGCAAGTCCTGCTGGCATCATGGAGTTCTCCATCTCCTTTCGATTTTTAATGATGGCTTTGTCGATTTTCCTGGCATTTCCTGTGATATCCCTGATGGTAAGCTCATCTGCAGATTCTGCAGTGATGAAGCCCATATAAGTGGCCCCATCCGTAGTTTCAATCAGGTAAGATGCAAAGCCCTGGGAAATGGATGCATTGGGCTTCAGGATGGATTCAACGATCTGATCCCGGTTCATGATGGCCCCAATCTGTCCCATAAACGGGCCCTTCATGACCTGACCCTTTTCTACACTGTGACAGGCGATACATCCCTGGTCTGTAAATAATTTCTTACCCATTTCGGAATCACCTTTGATATCAGCCATGGCAAGGATCACATCTTCAATGGACGATTTGCCTACCTGACCTTTTTGGTTTTTGATCCGCTGCCAGTCTACGGTAGTTGATGATTCTTCTGTGGGTTCCTCCAGCAAACTGCCAAGCTCAGGCAATTCCATCCTGTGACGGTCATTCAGGTAGGCAAAGAAGTTTTTAGAGATCATTTCTGAGCTGCGACTTTCTTTCAACAGGAAGCTTTTGATCTGATCGGACGACTCCCAGGTGATTGCTTTGTAGTAAGGACCGTGTGTATCGGGTCTTGTACTCCACCACCAGGTGCCGTCATAGGGAGCCTCTTTCATGTAGATTCTTGACAACGTGCTTACGATCTCCTTTTTCAATGCCTCATTATTAGATGCTTCATAAGCATCCATCAACCCGGCAACCGCTTTAGGATCATGCATATACCGAAGAGCCCACAAAGCTAATTTTGGATTGCTATCCATGGCTTCAAGTGTTGCATCTACAGCATTTAGCGAAACCACTGATTTCACCGCCAGGTGCGGTAAGATGATATCTGAATTTGGCGTGGCATGAGGTCCCTCTGTTCCCTGCGCCGGAGTTTTAAAACTATCAGGTAATTTCACAGAGAGTAAGGTTTTGGCTGCCTCTTTCTTACCCAGTCTGCCTAATCCCACGATGGCCGCGGCCTGAACTCTTGGATTAGGGTCACTGACAGCTTCTAAAAATGGTTGAAGCGGTACGCTTTCAAGGCATGTCTTTCTATCTGTCAGAGCTCGAAGGGCGAACTCACGCATTTTATCTTCTTTACTCAGTGCCACAAGCTGGTCCACTCCATCTTTACAGGTGATCTGCGCGTAGGTGTATACTCCTGCCACTCGTGATTCCAAAGGCAATGATTGATCGGAAGCAACCCCTAATGCTACACTGGCGGCTTCACTTTTTGGTCTGTTGAGGAGTTCCTGGGATGCATGAAAACGGGCAACCGAGCTTTGTACCTTTAATAAATTCCCTAACTCATCGATAGAGGCAGACTTGAGATTGGGGAAGGGTTCATAAGTCCAGTCTTTTGGAACCACTTTGACGACAAATCCTTTTTCGTCACTTCCTCTGTATCCTGCGCCATCCCATGCAGAAAGGAACATCCTGCCTGCGCCATCCACATCCACATCGGTGATCTGGGAAAGCTTAATAAAGTCTTCATCATTTTGGATAAATCCAGGACCGTCTATCTTCAGCCTGTGAATGAATAGCTGACTTCTTCCCCAGTCAGCCATCATAGGCACATGGTTGTATTTTTCCGGCCATCGGCTGTCATCCATGAAGTAGCTGCCTGTCCCGGAACCACCACCTAGATCGATGAGAGCAGGAATGATCTCATCTGTGAAATTTTTAAAAAGCATGGGATATCCGTATTCACCGGTTTGATTGTAGTGGATGAACCTCACATTCCAGCCTCCTCCATCATTGGTATTGCCACGCGTATAAATGTTCATGAAAGGGTCAATCGCCACGTCATAAATATTTCTGGTTCCATGCGCATATATTTCCATTTCTGTACCATCAGGCCTCACGCGGACGATACCACCACCCAGCATGGTTAGTTTATCACCAGAGCGATCCACCGCATCATGAAAACCAAAATCACCCACCGCGATGTAGATCCATCCGTCTATACCCATCCTGATGCCATTGGTAGAGTGGTCGGTTCCACGCCCTCTCAAAGGTGCCTGGGAAGAGATATTCTCGATCAGCGGCTTTGATGGTCCATCGGCCACACCATCCTGGTCTGAGTCTTCAAAGACCACGAGGTCCATGGCATCGGCCACAGCGGAGTCAGGGTCGAAACGGGTGTGAAGGACATATACCTTATCTCCAACAGCCATGATCCCACGCGGATTGTCAACTTTAGTGAACTCTTTAACCTCCTCGTATTCACCATCATTATCACTGTCGGTCAGCTTCACGATTTTGCCCTTACCGGGCTCTTTTCCCAAAGAACCCTGCATATCCACACCCACAAAAATTTCACCGGAAGGTAAAACAGCCAGACAGGCGGGGCTGGGCACGATGTCCGGACCGGCGATGTTAGTTATGATGAGTTCCTTCTCTGCTGATATGGTTGAATCCCCTTCAAATGCTTTTGGCTGATAGTATTCCGAAAGTTCCTGCAGATCGGTTGATGGTTGATCCTGACTGCATGAAAAACTAAGAAGAAGGATGATCATGAATATGCATGACAGGAAAGGGTTTACTTGAGGCATATCAGCATTTGGTTGTTTTTACTCTCTTAAGGATTTAGGAATGGCAAAACTATAGATTTCTGTAATATGTTCCGGCAAGCTGAATCCATGGAAAGAGACCTGTTTCATCGTGATCAGGAATATCAATGTTGCATTCTCCCAAGGTCAATAAGAATCATCATGATCATTGTTGCTATCGGACCGCCGTTGGTCCTCGGTTATACCGTCTTTGTATACAAAACCTTTAGTGGGAAAGTGAAGCTGGATGATACGAGCTACTAGCCGATAAAATATTCAGCAATCGTTGGAAGAATCTGATCTTTTCAACCAAACCTATCAGCATCCAATTAACGTTTGATGATCTGAAAAGTTCTAAGCTCAGGTCCGTCTCCGATTTTCAGGATATATAGTCCCGCAGGGTGATCACTAAGGTCAACCTGATATTCTTTATCCTTATGTAGAGCAAAGGGTATTTCTTTTCCCAACACACTGAAAACCCTGATGCGGGCATTTTCTGATTTCACTCCTGAGACTGTAAAAGTACCTGGTGATGGATTTGGGAATATATTGATCTCTGACCTGAATTTTACATCAACCATCCTGATCGGGGAGTAACTATATTGTCCGTCAAAGTCCGTTTGCTTTAACCGGTAATAAGACATTCCTCTGGATGGATTTTCATCAAAAGTTTGATAATTCCTCCGGCTGTCTGTCGTCCCGGCACCGGGTATTATTTTCACTTCAAGCCAGTTCTTGGCATCCGCTGACCTTTGGAGTGTGAAAAAGTCGTTATTCAACTCAGTCAGGGTGGTCCATTGAGCGACTATCTGTTCTCCCTCCTGAAAGACATCAAATTCCAGCAACTCAATAGGTAGGGGAGAAGAGGCATCTGTATTACCAAGGGTGAAAAAATCGCCATCTGCAAAGTTTACATTGGAGAAAACAGCGATCCCATTGGAGACCGAACCTACAATCGGGGTTACATCATTATCTGCAAACCCATCACCATCTCTGTCAATCATGAGACGGAGATTGGAGCCAAGTGGGTTTCCTCCCAGACCGGAAAAATCAAAAGAGATTGAAACAGTTCCCACATCCCCACCACTTTCACTTACTCTCCAAATGCGGGAAAGCCTTTCCTGTATGATGGTGCCATCCACATCTACACCAGCATTGGATGTCGTGGCAGTAATGGAGGTGTTATTATGACCCCACATCAGGAACTCTCCGTTGCCAAGATTATTTGGGTTCCAAACTCTGACAACGCCTGTACCCCTCGCATCAATATGCCTTGAGCCGTCAGAAGCCCGTCCTATGCCGGCCACTTCAAAATCAAAATTCCCATTGGCACTGTTGTCCATGGTATAGACATCATTAACAAAAGCCGGGGCCGTATCAGTGTGATATTTAGCATCCAGGTAGTTTTCTATGATAATTCGCCTCGCATTGTTGATGATATTTCCCATGATTATGACTTCTGCAATATCTCCCGTGTACGGTATAAAGCCATTCTGTCCGGATTGACCTATCTGTAAATTGTTTGAAGTTGCCGGAGCATGATTTGAAGTCCAGGTAAGCACCTGTGTTCCATTTGTATAAGCTCGGCTACCATTTGCAGCATCTTCATCAAACACCACGGTGGTAATTACCGAATTATTGGTTGGAAATAAGGAGGCGTCATTTACGCAAGCAGATCCGGTAGTTATTGCATTCGTGCATCCACCCACTCCATTACCGGCTGTTAACACCCTGTCATAATCTCCATTACTTTCTCCCCAGACAGACCCGGCAGTTGATGTTGCGATGGGTACATACACAGAAATGATGCTGAGGTCAGGACGGGTTCCTGCATTGATACTTAAGTTGGTCTGAATGAAATCTCCGGTTCCGTCGAAGGTAACTACCGATCGACCATTAAGATCATTTGTAGTAATTGCTGGATTACCATTAACAGTATTCGTGACTCCATATCCTGAAAGATCGCTCCAGGCAGTAATAGGGCTACTGCCACTTATTCCACTGTTAGCATCAATCCAATAAAGAAGCTCCGATGATCCGTTGGTTGCAGCTACTCCGCCTGGCCCGGTGTTGCCGGTCGAAAATTCTCCACTACCCGTTCCGGTGGAACCCGCTGTGCAATTGCTCACACAGGTGATCTGGAATCCATCACAGATCTGATCGAATCGTGCTGTACCAGGGTTATTCCAGTTGATAATGGGATTTGGTCCACCGTTACCGATTTGGACTGTTCCTTCCCCACATAGTTGAGCATCAGTGTGATCAATGTAGATATCATCGGCAGTTGTAGAGGTATTGTCAATGATGGTTATGCTGTTTCCGGATAGGATCAGGTCATCCAGTGAACTCCCGAAAGTAGCAGTTGTAGATACTTCCAGATAGCCAAGATTAATGATATCTTCCGAGGACGTAAAGGATCCTCCATTCTCTACCAGGGTATATCCTGCCAGCATAACTTCTTCAGTACTCGTCAGTGCTCCGCCATTAGCAATAAGAATGTCACCAGTATGATAAAACATCTGATCACCGGACCCTACAAATGGACCTACATTGCTCAGTCCAAGGCCATCTGGTGAGACGGAACAGGGATTGTTATCTGTCACTGAATTGATATCTATTGTATGACCGTTTTGAATTACCACATTATTGGTTCTTCGGGGATAGACTCCTGTTGGAACAGCACCGCTTGAGCCGTCAGGAGTGTATGACCAGTTGGCACTTGTTTCCCAGGCACCGGAGCCGATGGAATAAAATGTACTGGTCTGAAGTCCTGAATCAGTGTTTTCAAAAGTGACAATCTGCCAGGGCGCCTGAGCCGTAGAGCCTGTGCCTACTGCCCGGTCAATCTGTAAAGTTGTCGAACTGGCGATCCGGTAGGTAAACCACCCATGTCCTGTATTATCATCTGTAGTATGACTGGTGCTGCCTTGCCTTCCCCAGTTTCCCGGGGCGATCACACACGAAGAAGCGGATGTGGTCAGACCTGTTACAGTTTGTGAGGTAACTCCCGAGGCAAACGCCTGATTACCTCTTACCACAGAAGTCAGGTCAGTGAATTCCACAACATAGGTCACAAAATCTAATGTTCCCGCTGCAGCGTTCCTCGTGTAGGTCACCTGATTGTTGCTGGTCAGCTGGGTCCTTGGTAAGTTTCCTGCTACAATATCCTGATTGATACGATGATTGGAAATAACCATGGTCTTACTCATGTCGACAGGGGTGGGGATGGCTGAAGTCAGCGTTGTACCTGTCATTGCTCCTGTGAGCTTTTGAACCACTGCCCCCTGGTATTCAATCACCTGCCAATAGGCCAGATCATGATCTCCTGACAGTTGACCGGTCCGCAGTCTGAGATTGGTAGCTGAAGTTAAGTTCCCTGTCACACCATCGTCTGATCCCAGAATGGTACCATCATTTCTCCCGGTGACAAGCGCAAAACTTTTGTTTAGATCCACACACGATATGGTTACATCTACATTGGTATTTTCCGCCACTACATTTGATCCCCGTTGTACGAATACTCCGCTTTCAAATTCAATGACTTGCCAGCTGATCGAAACAGTGCCTGTATTAGAAGCTCTCGCAAAAGTTAAAGTTGTGGAGTTGGTAATTTGTCCACCAATCAGGTTGTTTCTTGTATCCGCACTGCTGATTGTAGAAGAAAAAACAAGAATTGATTTTGACATATCTGCCAAAGGGGTGGGAATCGTAACAGTGGTACTGTTTCCTGTAAAGGTGGTGGTTCCTGCCTGTCTCCTGAAAAATTCTGCGGCAAAAAGAAGATCAGTAGTAAAAAAGAAGAATAAAACGGAGAGTCCCAACCAGCGGTGCATGATCTAACTGAAATGATTGTTGATAAAATCAATAGCTGACTGGTGAGTCAAAAATAAAACAATTTCTTTTGATTACCAGATTTAACTTTGCAATGAATGATTAAAATTTAACATGTTAATGACCCTTCTAAACAGAAAGTAAACTATCCACAGATTCTACTGCCCTAAAACTACCTTTTACCAAATTTAAAAAACCGACTTACCTGTACTACCATCTGGTTCTGGTGCTTTGATATAGGCATTTATGACCGTTTTTATCGAAACATTCTTTTTAGAATTGCTTTCGAAAAAATCAGCTTGTCAAATGTATTCATGATCTTGACTTCCTGAGCAAAAGAAGTTTCCTCGTCCAGAAAACTGAAAATGAGCTCAATGTCGTTTTTGTAATACATGTCGTTGAATAATCGAGGGCCATTCTTATTGTGTCGGTACAAAACATCGAGGAACAAAGCGTCGTAAATGCGAAACCTCTTTTTCGAGAGTTTTTCGGCGGGTGGTCTGCCATTCTTTATGTTTTCTACAATCCTGGCGCTCTTTCGCTCTGCATGTTTAAAAGAATAGCCAGTCGAACCTTTGACCCAACCCCCGGCAGTGCCTATTTTGGTGACAAACTCGTCGTTGAACCGGTAAAATGGAAAATCTGTCATGGGAATGATCCCACTTTCTTTTCTGATCACCTCATAATTCTCAATACCCAGGTATTTGCTGATGTACTGTTTGATATACGTTTCATAAACATCCTTTTCTACCTCATGAGGGGAGAAAAAGGTGTATTCTACCAGCCCCTCATGGGCATTGAGAGGCAGTAGATAGGTAAAACTGGTGGTGCCGGGATAGATCAGCCTGTAATCCATTATGGTAAATACCGCCGGATCAAAAACCTTATCTTTCGTTTGGATCACCCAGCCTTCAAAATGCTGCTTCAGGTATGTGTGCCTGATCCCCTGGTTAAATATGCCAGGGTCAATCCTGCTGTCGAAAATGTGACTGGCATGGTAGGTTACTTTTCCTTTCGAGGTGATCTTCACCGGATGTCCATGATTCAGGTGAT
Organism: Cyclobacteriaceae bacterium; assembly: GCA_965243485.1. GTDB lineage: Bacteria > Bacteroidota > Bacteroidia > Cytophagales > Cyclobacteriaceae > UBA7330. The sequence goes on from CBDEVP010000001.1 coordinate 3,444,212, forward strand.
CGATCTCTGCCTCCACCCAGGTAAATTGGGTTTTATCTTTTAGTCTCTTCCTGGCCTCACGATGAAAATCCTGGCCATGCACCATTTTGTATGTATAATCTCCAAGACTGATCCTAAGTTCTTTTTTCCGGGTGACATAAGCAGTTTCATTCCAGGTCTTTGCTACGATGTCATCCCATTTTCCTGTCCCTTTTTCCCAAAAACACCACGTTGGGTAAGTGTTTTTTTCAGACTCTTTTTCGATAATGAGGATCCTTTTTGAGTCAAAATAAGGTTCCTCTGACATGGCCATGGCCAGGTGCAAACCTGCTGCTCCCGCGCCGATAATGGCATAATCAAATACCGTAGACTCCATAGAGGTAAAAGAAAAAGACCAGTTGAGCCATGTAAATATGGACGGATACCCAAAAATCCCCTGTCATCGCAGACCTTTGATAGAGATAGTGCATATAGACAGAGATCCCGAACCATGACAGGTAGTTTCGCAAGGGTGCTTCCCCTCCCGAAAATGACCAGAAATCAAGGACCGGAGCTGTTTGCTCGATAAAAACATCCAGGAAAACCATTAAGGTAGCTCCCATGATGATCCTGTAGACTTTGTTTTTGAAAATCTTATCCGAAATAGCTGCCGTTGTCAGCGTCAGCACCATCCAGTTGAGTCCGATCAGCCAGGGCACACCATCAATTTTGGGTCCGAGATTTTCTCCATAGGAATAAATGCCGAATAAAAAGTCATAGTTTACACCAATCCATTCCACAGCCATACCCAAAGTGTAGAAAAAGACAGAGAAAATAATGCTGACCTGGCTGTTGATGGGATAAGCAAAGATCATGAGGATGCCAATCAACAACAGGTTGATCGGGGTTTTGGTCACGAACCAGTCGAAGTGACCCAGGGATATCCCAATGATCGCCGAAACGTGAAAGAGCCACACCAGGAAGATGGCCCCGTTTTTTTTATTCAGTATGTTTGAAAAGTTAGTCAATGGCAGGAATTTGATCCGTTGCAATTTTAGCTGATAAAAGGCAAAGAGGGATACCACCACCGGGATGAACTGAGCCACCACAGAAATAAAGGTTCTTAAATTCCGAAGAAAAATTCGGATGCCGCAAAAAAGCGGCAAACATCGAATTACTGGATGTGCCATAGAGACTGCCCTGATGCGAGCTGGTCTTTTCTTCAATCCCGATCGGATCCAGGATGTCCTCGGTTTCGATGTGATCTTCCAGTTTGACCTTGAGTATCCGGTTCACTTTTTGAATGATGTTCTTCCTGGCCTGGGCAATGAGGGTCTCCCAATCCTGGCCGGTGTTGCCCGGAACATTGATCATCACAAACCAGTTTTCACATCCTGCAGGTGCATCTTCCGGTATGTCCTTACTCGTGATGTTGATATAAACTGTTGGATCGTGATACAGGTTTTTCTTATTAAAGATATGATTAAACTCATTTTTGTAATTGCTCGAAAATAGGATATTGTGAAGGTCAAGCTCTGCAAAAGTCCTGTTGATGCCCCAGTAGAAGATCACTGCGGAGCTGGACCGCTCCTGCTTCAGTATTTTGTTGGGGTGTTTGGCCTGAGGCAGAAGCTTTTTGAAAGTGGAGAAGATGTCCATATTCGAAACCACCACATCGGCATTGTAGTGGCCGGTAGGCGTTTCAATACCTGTTGCGGAATTCCCATCTGTAAGGATCCTGTTTACTCCTTCTCCAAGTTTGAAATTCACCCCCACCTTTTGGGCGAGCCTGTAAAGACTTTGAGAGATCTCATGCATGCCTCCTTTGGGCAAAAAGGTCCCAAAGTGCATTTCGAGATGAGGGATCATGGACATGATGCCAGGAGTGGAATAGGGGGATGAACCGTTATAGGTAGCATATCGATTGAATAACTGGACCAGTTTGGGATCTGAAAAATATTGTTGATTTACTCCATTGAGGGTATTGAAAATGTGCAACCTCCACACCTGTAATACTGACTTCATGGTGTCAGCAGACAGGTAGGTATCCATTTTATGGAGTGATTTTTCAAGAAAGATACCGGACGTGAGGTCATACTTTTCTTTGTTGCGCAGCAGGTAGTTGACCAGCGTTTCTTTTTTTACTGAAAAGCTCTGAGCGGCCAGTTCGATAAAGGCATTTTCATCGGCCGGAACGGAAAAAGTGTGTCCATCCTCCCAAAAGTAATTGCAGACCGTATCTTTTCTGATGTATTCGAATTCCGATTGAGGATCGATGTCAAACAAATCGAAAAGTTCTTCGACGAGATGCGGCATAGTAAAAAGTGAGGGTCCGAAGTCAAACCGATAGCCTTTATTAGAAAAAGCATGCAGCTTTCCGCCGGTATAGTCATTGGACTCAAAGACTGTAACGTCATATCCCTTCTTTCTAAGCCTTAAAGCACTGGCCAGACCCGCTATTCCCGAACCGATGATGATCGCTTTTGACATGCACTTAAAATATAAAATTTCTTAACCTTGGAATCATCGAATTGTTAAGTAATGACGCTTTTAAAATCCCATTTCTTTCCTTCCCAGTTACCCTGAAAGTCATAAGGCTGAAACCTGGAAAATAATTCTTCAGAATACCATTTCAATTCCCTCGTCAGTCGAATCGCTTTCTGGTGTTCCTTACTCCTGTAGGCAAACTGCTGCATGTCTTTTTCACTTTCCCAAAGGCTGAACGTGGCCATCTGTTTAGCTGGAATTTCACCAATGCCTTTTGTGTATATAAGCCCCGAAGCATTTTCGATGGGCTTTTGAGAGGTCGGAACATACTTCCAAAATCGAAGTAATCTCGACGTTTTAATTGTGGCCCTGGTGATCACAGCCAGGTAGGGGTTTGTTGGATCCAGTTCACTGCTTACTTCGAAAGGATTAGACCCGGACCATTCGCCATGAGCTTTGATGTTTTTCATAAATATGGTGGCCCTTTCTTCTGTTTTTCTTTCATACTTTTTAATCAGGGGTGATGATCGAAAAAATTCACGTGCTGATGCATCATCCTGCCATACCTGTAGTAGTCCGTAAACCGACCAGTCTGGAAAAGGATTGAATCCAAGCCCCTTGCCTGTACCCAGCAATTTATAGAAAGTCATGCCACCTGTTTTGTTCAGGTGAGCATGTGCAAATTGCATCATGCCAAATGCCCAGACTTTGGAAAGTAATGTTTTATACTTAAAGAAAGTGAGTGTGGTTACCTGATTGCTCATACGCCTTGTAAAGGTATTTGAATAACCTTTTTCAGTGAATGATGTTCAGTCGATCTCAGGTCATTGGTTCCTGCTGGCTCAGGCAATGGAAACTGCCAAGACCCCATACGATGTCGGTGGAATCAATACCTACAACTTCCCTGTCGGTGAACAGATCCCCAAGGATGTCCAGTGCCTCTTTATCTTTTGAATCATCCCGATAGGTGGGAACAATCACATACTTGTTGGCGATATAAAAATTGGCGTAGGATGCCGGTAAACGCTGGTCACAGTAGATCACAGGCTTGGGCATGGGCAGCTCCACTACATTTAATGGCTTCTGGTTGATCCGAAGCTTTTTCAGTGTTTTAAGGTTTTCCTGAAGTGGGATATGATTAAAGTCCTTTTTGTTGGGCTCTACTACAGTAATCACCGTGTCCGGACTGACAAAACGGGTAATGTCATCGATATGTCCATCCGTATCATCCCCTTCGATACCATCCCCCAGCCACCAGACAGTATTCACCCCATAGTAGTCAACTAGGAATTTTTCAATCTGTTTTTGATCAAGATGAGGATTTCGGTTTTTATTGAGCAGACAGGATATGGTAGTGAGTACAATTCCCTCACCATTGAAGTCGACCGAACCGCCTTCCATGACGATGCCAGGTGAAAATGTTTTCAATCCCTTCTTTTTAGCTATCAAACCTGGAATGCGGTTATCAAGGTCAAAAGGTGGATATTTACCTCCCCAGGCGTTGTATTCCCAATTGACAATGACTTTTTCATTGGTTTTAGGATTGATCAGAAAAGCAGGTCCATGGTCCCTGCACCAGGCATCGTTAGTTGGGTGATGGTGAAAGGTAACTTGGTCCAGATTTACTCCTGCCTTGTTGAGTTTTTCGATGGCTAGCCGTTCCATCGTAAGATCGCTCACATTGATGCAGACTTTTTCGCCTTCTGCGACAAGCTTGATGAACTCACAATACGGTTGATAGATCTTTTCAATTTTCCCCGGCCAGGAATCTTTATTATGGGGCCAGCTCAGCCAGGTGGCTTCATGAGGATACCATTCCGCAGGAAAAGTAAAACCCGCTGACTTTGGGGTCTGCTTACTCATCAATAAACCGCTTTTCGATGGGGGAGTAGGCATCTATCCTTCGGTCTCTTAAAAATGGCCAGTGTATCCTGTATGAATCTGACTTTTCCAGATCCACTGACACCACCTTCGTGACCTCCTTGTCGTGAGGTGCTTTGTAATCGATCCACCCAAACGCATTGGTCACAAAGGATCCTCCCCAATACTGCATGTCGCCTTCCCAGCCTGTGCGGTTTACTGAGATCACCGGGATACAATTGGCTACTGCATGGGAAGTCTGGATGGTCTGCCAGGCATTGTGCTGCTCCTTGTTTGTTTGTTCATTCTGGCTCTTGTGCCAGCCGATGGCTGTAGGATAAAAAAGCATCTCGGCACCCATGAGACTGGTGATGCGGGCAGCTTCGGGATACCATTGATCCCAACAAATCAGCACACCAATTTTTGCATATTTAGTGTCAAAAGTTTTAAATCCCAGGTCTCCCGGAGTAAAGTAAAACTTTTCAAAGTAGCCGGGATCATCGGGTATATGCATCTTTCGGTACTTACCCAGATAAGAACCGTCTGCATCAATGACAGCTACGGTGTTATGGTAGAGCCCTTCCGTTCTTTTCTCAAAGAGGGAGGCCACAATGACCACATTATGCTTTTTCGCAACAGGTTGTAACGCCTCTACAGAAGGTCCCGGGATGGGCTCGGCCAGTTTGAAGTTGTCATAATCTTCTACATCGCAGAAATAAAGGGAGGTGAAGAGTTCCTGCAGACAGATGATCTGTGCGCCGTTATTGGCCGCTTTCTCCACTTCACCGATTGCCTTTTGAAGGTTGGCTGATTTGTCGGAGGTACAACTCATCTGAACAAGACCAACGTTAACTGATTTCTTTAAGGACATGCTAAAAATCTTTGCCACGAATTTCGGTAATTAATGGGGTTTGGACAAAACACTGGTCTTTTTCTGAAATACCTTAGCTTGCCCTTGCATCGCTAAAAGTAAACCACCCCACCAATATCAGTTATCCTTCGACGGTACCCTCAACCGTTCTTAGCACACCATTCCCGGGAGCCCGGAAAGGCGCCTGTCCGCCTCTAATGGGTACTATAATATAAGAAAACTCCAATCGCCTTAGCACGTCATTCCCTAGAGCCCGGAAAGGGGCCTGTCCGCCGTACTTAGGTACTATGGAAGGCGGGATTCGGGAATCTGTCATTTTGATGATCGTCATTACATGTGTTTGGAACATCAGTTTTAAAATTGTTCGTAAATTGATTTCATCAACTAACCTTTAATGATGAAGATCTCATCGATTTATGCACTCGTCACGATAGCCCTGATCACTAGTCAATGCAGTCAGGATTCGCCATATGAAAACAAGCAGCTTGAAGCTCCCAATATCCTATTCGTCCTTGCTGACGATCAGTCCTGGCTCCATACGAGTATTTCAGGGGAAAAGAATATACAAACCCCGGGTTTTGACCGGATCGCCAGGGAAGGAGTATTGTTCAACAATGCTTTTACCTCTTCACCTTCCTGTACAGCTTCCAGATCAGCAATATTGACGGGACAGGATTTTTGGCGGACTAGGGAGGCTGGATTATTGATGGGAGCCATCCCTCCGGATCTGCCACTTTTCACACATCAGCTGAAAGATGCCGGGTTTCATGTAGGGTATACCGGAAAAGGGTGGGCACCTGGAAACTGGAGCTATCTCGGCCTGGAAAGAGATCCGTTGATCCAGGCTTACAACGATCGAATGGAAGTGGAGATCGCTTATGGAATTGATAGAAGAGACTATACGGCTAATTTTAGAGACTTTTTGAAGGACCGGAAAGATGGTGAGCCGTTTTTCTTCTGGTTCGGCTCTACAGAGCCGCATCGTGAATATCAGTTTGGAGTGGGAGAGAAGGAAGGGTGGCTGGACCCTGAAGCTATTGAGGTGCCTGAATTCTGGCCGGATGATGAGGTTGTGCGGCAGGATATCCTGGACTATTATTATGAGATCATGTGGTATGATACCCATCTGCTGGGGATGATCCATGAATTGGAAGAGATTGGAGAGCTTGACAATACGATCATCATCGTCACCTCTGACAATGGGATGCCCTTTCCACGGGCCAAGGTGAACCTGTATGACTGGGGCACACACATGCCGCTGGCCATTCGATGGGGAAATAACATTTCAACAGGTAGAGTAGTGGATGACCTCGTGAGTTTGACAGATATCGCACCGACTATTCTTGAGGCAACAGGTCTTAGTATCCCTGAGGAGGTCACCGGTAAGAGTCTTATTCCTATCCTAAAGAATGATCAGGTAGGCATCGTAGATCCTGAAAGAGACCAGGTGTTTTTTGGTTTGGAACGTCATACGTATTGCAGACCCAACGGGTCTACCTATCCTTCGCGGGCGATCAGGACACAGGACTACCTGTATATCAGAAACTTTGAACCGGACCGATATCCTACCGGGGGGCCAGGGTTTATTTCATCCAACAAGACCACTCACGGTGATGTGGACGCCTGTCCGACCAAGGCTTTTATACTGGCAAATCAGGGAATCATGCCAGCATACTATGAGCTGAACTTTGGAAAGAGACCGGAAGAGGAATTGTATGAAGTGAAGACTGATCCCGGACAGTTAAATAATCTGGTGGATAATCCGCATTACTCAATGATCAAAGTTGAGATGATCCAACGATTGGAAGCATACCTGGTAGCAACCGGAGATCCCAGGGTCAGCGGTGAAGATCCCTGGAAAGGTTATATCTATCATCAACAAACCGGTTTCGGGTCGACTTACAATGCGTCGCTACCGGACCATCAGCGTTTGAGAGCCCGTTTGAGGCCGAGTGATCATCCCGATCTGAAAGTGGGCAAGTAGTCATCTTGTAAAAATATTCTTTTTGCTTTAAGCCGTTTGGAGATTTTTCTGGAATGTTTTTTGTTAATTGAGTAGTGCTTTAATTGTTTGTATCTTCATGGATTCCTATCAGATTTAACTAAAGCGATCCATGAAAGTTCTTCTAGATTTTTCATAGAACTGTTGGAGATGAGAATTTCAAATTCAATGTTGATTGAAATTAAACGGATATTGGATCAGTTTGACCAGCATATATGTCTCCTGGATGGAGAAGGAAAGATTCTGCTTGTCAATCAGTCATGGACGAAATTCGCAGTTGAAAATGGATCCACACTCGTTTCCTTCGAGGGCAGAAATTACCTTGAGCTCAGCGGGCAAGAAGACAGAGAAGTAAAAAAATTTATCACTGGGATCAAGAAGGTATTAGCTGGTGAAAGAGCAACCGCCGAGGTCGAATACCCATGTCATTCACCTTCACAGAAAAGATGGTTTATGGCCACTGCAAGACCAGTAAATCTTGCAGGAAATCGCATTGCACTCATCACCCATGAAAATGAAACAGCCAGGGTCACCTACCAGAAGGAAGTCCAGGTGCTTCTGGAGATCTCAGATATCATCTACCATGCCGACAATTTTTCTGAAGCCCTGGTAAAAGTGCTCGAACTGTTTTGTGGAACCGCTCAGTGGGTACTGGGTGAAATATGGTTTCCACAGGACGACTCACCCTTCCTGAAATATAGTGGTTCCTGTTATTGCCAGAAACAGGACCTCCGGGCTTTTTGCGATGCAGCGGAAACACTCAAATTCAGAAAAGGAACCGGGCTGCCGGGAATTGTATGGGAGACCGGAGAACCTCATTGGATTGACGATCTGTCTCGTGATAAAAATTTTTTAAGGTCGGAAGTGGCTCAAGGGATCAATTCGGCGTTAGGTGTGCCGGTTATTTTTGATGACAGACTTCATGCGATCATCGCTTTTTACCACATTGGATCACAGGAGAGGGATGAGCATCTGATCAATATGATGCTTGGAGTAGCGAAACACCTGGGTTTACTATTCAGTCAGCTGAGTCTGAAAAAGGATCTGGTCAGACAAAAAGACTTTTTACACAGCATCGTAAATGATCAGACGGACATGATCGTGAGGTGGAAAAACGACGGTGAACTGACATTTGTAAATGCAGCATTTCATCAAACCTTCGGAAAGACCGGCCAGGAATTGTTGGAAAAAAATTTTTATCAGCTGATCCCTGAAGAAGAGCTGCCAGCAGTAAAGGATCGGATTAAAAAATTATCCCCAAACAACCCCGTTTCATCCGGTTACCGTAAGGTCCTTTTGCCAGAGGGCACGCCCGCATGGCAACATTGGACCAATCGGGCTTTTTTTGATGAGGATGGGAATGTGATTGATTATCAAAGTGTGGGACGGGATGTGACTGAAAAGTTAAAACTGGAGAAAAAGCTTGAGTCTGAGAAACAACGACTATTTAAAATATTTCAGGAGGCCCCGGTCAGTATGGCCATTGCTAAGGGTGAAGAACACATTTTTGAAGCTGCCAATCAGGAGTACTACAAACTGACCAGCCGCTCTCCTGATATCATTGGTAAAAGTGTGAGAGAGGTATTTCCCGAACTTGAAGATCACGGGTATCTGGATTGGCTTAACAACGTGTACGAGACCGGAGAGACCTTTACCGGAAAGGAAACCTTATTTTACTTCTACCCCGAGGATAGCAATGAACTGGAAGAAAGATATCTCAATTTTGTTTATCAGGCTTACAGAAACGAGGAAGGAGAGATTGAGGGTATCCTGTATACGGGTGTAGATGTGACAGAGCAGGTACTTGCAAGGAAAAAAATTGAAAAAGCCCTGCACGAGGTTCAGAACCTGAAGAATCAAATTCTACAGGAGAATATCTATCTAAAAGAAGAGATCAAACATTCTCATGACTTTGAGAGCATGGTGTTTGTAAGCAACGAATTCAGGGAAGTCTTAAACCAGGTAGAAAATGTAGCAAAAACAAGTGCGACTGTATTGATCACCGGTGAGACTGGCACAGGTAAAGAGCTTATAGCGAGAGCCATTCATGAAACCAGCCCCCGTAAGAATAAACCCATGATCAAAGTCAATATGGCTGCTATACCCAGGGATTTGATAGAAAGTGAGTTGTTTGGTCACGAAAAAGGCGCTTTTACCGGTGCTACCGTTTCAAAACCAGGAAAGTTTGAACTGGCAGATAATGGCACTATTTTTCTTGATGAGATCGGAGAAATGCCTGTGGAGTTGCAAGGGAAGTTGCTCAGGGTGTTGCAAGAAGGGGAAATCGAACGATTAGGAGGCACAAAGACGAAAAAAATTGACGTCAGGGTAATCGCAGCGACCAACAGGGATCTAAATCAGGCAATCAAACAAAATGAATTCAGAGAAGATCTGTTTTTCCGGCTTAATGTATTTCCTATTTCTTTGCCACCTCTCAGAATTCGTCCCAACGACATCCCGATACTTGTTGAACATTTTGTTTCAAAGTATAGCTTGAAGCATTCTAAACCAATCAGTTCGATTCCTAAAAATGTTATGAATTACCTGATGAGTTATGAATGGCCAGGAAACGTAAGAGAACTTGAAAATATGGTTGAGAGGGCGGTGATTCTTTCAAGAGGTCAGCGACTGACTATCCCTGTCAGGAATATTCTATTTGATCAGGATGAGGCCTGGGCAATGGGGGACTCTCTTGATGAAATCGTGGAACAGCACATAAGGAGTGTTTTAATCAAATGTAACTGGAAGATTGAAGGGGCTGGAGGAGCGGCAGAAAAACTACAAATTAAGCCGAGTACCTTACGTGACAAAATGAAGAAATTCAGTATTTCCCGACCAGAATAACCCACGTAATAGCGCGGGAAACAAACGAAGAGCTAATATTAACCACGAAATACCGTGGTCTTATTAGTTCAGATCATCACTTCCTGATATTTAGATAACTGATAATCAAGTGAATAGAAAATAGCATTACGTTTGTTGATTTTTTGGCACATGCATTGATACCGCCATTTCAATAGTAGATCATTAAGTGCCAGACAAAATACCAAATACGATCAGGTTGCGATCCGGGGTCCATAGCTGGATTCACTCGGAATATGTTCATGTCAACTTTAATACTCCGGATAATAATAGTAAGCTATTGATGTCAGAAATCGCACAACATATACAAGCCATCCTTCTGCTCATGCAGGATACTAAAGGGCCTGTACTTGTAGACATCAGAGGGGCGCAAAATGGTTTTAGCCTTGAGGCACTTCATGAATGGTCTGGCAACAGAGATTTAAGGACCAGGCGAACCAGAGAAGCATACCTGGTAAGTAAGTTGGCCGACTTTGTATTTATTAAGCAACACATCAGACTCAATAACCTTGGTTACCCTGCAAGAGTATTTGAAGATTTTGATGAAGCGGTAAACTGGCTAAAAACTGTATAATGTAATTAATGGCAGAGAAATTGGTAGACATAGATTCAGGAAAAAAACAAAAGCAACCAGCAGGTCTGGCAAGTGCAAATGAAAAATTTCAGGTTGTTAGCGAGGAGCTTAAATCTTTAAGTTATTCTATATCGCATGATCTAAGGGCTACCTTACGTGCCATTGACGGTTTTTCAAGGGTATTACAAACCAAAGCTGTTAATCAATTGGACGCCACAAACCTGCAATATCTAAACAGGATCACGGAGAATGTCCATAAAATGACCTGTCAGATGGATGCTATTCTCCAGCTATCCAGAACGATCAGCGCCGAACAGCACCATTCATGGATTGATATTACCAAAATGATACGAAGTATTTGTCATGAATTGGTTGGTACCAGAAAAACCATTATTGTCGAGGTCAGTGAATTGCCACCGATTTTTGCCGACGAAAAAATGATAGCGCGGGCTTTCAAAAACCTGATACACAATGCCATAAAATTCAGCGCTTCAGGGGATCATCCCAGGATCGGGATTGGATGCATGCACGGGGACAAGGAAATCGTTATTAGCATCAAAGACAACGGGGTAGGTTTTGACCCGGATTATGGCCATAAGCTCTTCAGTATGTTTCAGCGACTGCATAATGAAGATGAGTTTGAAGGGATTGGCGCAGGCCTTGCCATTGCCAAAAAAATAGTCACCCTGCATAATGGCAGGGTTTGGGCGGAATCGGTTCCCGGCGAAGGAGCAATTTTTTATGTATCACTACCAAAGCATCATACCCATGAAAAAGGAAGGTGAAATGCTAAAACAACTGAGGCCCAAACTGGGCAAAAAGGACCTGGATACGCTCAGGGTCTTTGATGCTTTCATGGATGAAAACCACATCGCCATAAGTGAACGGCTCAGAAAAGAGCTGGTCAATGATCCCCTGTTAGGTCCGGTTTTCAGCCAGCAGACCGAGGAGGAGCAAAAAGCCCAGGATCAGCGATTCCGAAAAATGCAAAAAGCAGCGATCCGGGAAGGCAGATGGGATGATTATACCAGGGACTTGCTTGAGCAGGGAGTAGCTTATGCTAATATGGGGCTCCGATTCTCGGATTGGTCCTACATCGTCAAGATATATAGGGATTTCTCCCGGCCTTTCGTCGTTGAAAGATTGAGTGGAAACGTCCCCAAGTTGATGGCGGTACTGGACGGATTGAACAAACTGATAGATTATGCCCTCAACGTTGTTGCTGAATCCTATTTCCTGGAAAAAAACAAACTCGTCGAGCAGGCAGACAAGAAAAAGCAGCAGGCTCTGGAAAAACTGAAAGCAAGTGAGCAGCGATTTAAAGCTCTTTTTGAAAACAGCCCCGACTATATTTATGCAGTTGATCCGGAAGGCAGGATTGAATACATCAACCGTGTTGCTGAGGGGCTGAAGCTCCGGGATGTAATCGGATCTAACCTATTTGACTATCAAACTGAGGATTCAAGAAAGTTGGTAGAAGAGGCGGTGCAACAGGTGTTTAAAAATGGCAAAGCTACTGCTTATACGCATGAGGCGGAGCTGCCGGACGGAACCAGGCACTATACCTCTTCCGTGGCACCCATTTTCGAAGGTAAAAAAGTAAGATCTGTGGCCATCATCTCCAGGGATGAAACGGAGCGGATGATCATCAATAGAGAGATGTCTCACCTCAAGGATCAGCTGGAAAGAAAGATCCAGCAGCTGGATGTTGTGCTTAAGGTAGGTAAGATCGGGGTATGGGATTGGGACCTTGATACTGGCTATATCGATTGGGATGAGACCATGTATGCACTTTATGATCTACCAAGAAGTAAGTTTAAAAACAGGTATGAAGATTTTGAAAACAGGGTCCATCCTGATGACCGGCTAAAGGTTCAGAAAGCAGTTCAGGATAGCTTAGCAAGTGGCAGGGACTTCAATACCGAGTTCAGGGTTGTACATCAGGACGGTTCCATTCATTTTCTAACGGGAAGAGGCCGGGCTTCCTATGATGCCGATGGGAACCCCCGTAAAATGACCGGATCCAATATGGACATTACTGAAATTATCAGTAAGCAGGTAGAGATTGATAACATCAAACATGCCATCTATAAATCCAACCTGGTGGTGGAATTCACCCCGGATGGAGTGATTTCCTATATCAATGATCCATTTTTGAAGTTGATGGGCTATACCTCTGAAGAGCTGATTGGGCAGCACCACAGTGTTCTTGTTTCCAAACCTCTGAAAGAAAGCGCCGAATACAGGGACTTCTGGGACCGGCTGGGAAGAGGAGAGTATCAGGAAGGAGAATTTCCACGTCTCACTAAAAATCAGGATATAGTCTGGATCAAGGGTAATTATAACCCAATCTCGGACCCTGACGGAAAAGTGTACCGTATCCTCAAGCTGGCAACTGACATCAGCCCCATGAAAAAAGCTGAGCAAGAAATCCTGAAATTCAATAAGCAGCTGGAGGACAAAGTAGCACAGCGAACGGCCGATTTACAGGCTACCAATAAGGAACTGGAGGATTTTACCTATACGGTATCGCATGATCTGCGGGCTCCGATAAGGGCCATATCCGGTTTTACTAAAGTTCTGGGTAAAAGCCTGGACGGGAAACTGGATGATCAGGGGCAGCACTACTTTAACGTGATCGTGGAGAATGCCGGTAGAATGGGCGAATTAATAGATGATTTGCTTGCTTTCTCCAGGATGGGACGTACTGAAAAGAAATATGTTAATTATGACATGGAAGCACTTGTCCGGGAGGTTTATAATCAGCTTACACAGATACAGGATAAATCAAAGATAAACCTGACTGTTCACGCATTGCCTAACTCCCCTTCTGACAGAGATATGATCAGACATGTGTGGAGTAATCTGCTGGATAATGCCATCAAGTATTCCTCCACAAAAGATGAGATCAACATTAAGATCAGTAGTGAAGAGAAAGAAAATCTCACGATATATAAAATTGAGGATAATGGTGTAGGCTTTGAAACGGAATATGCCGGAAAGTTATTCGGTATGTTTCAGAGGCTACACGCTGAAAATGAGTTTGAGGGGACCGGCGTCGGATTAGCCATTGTGCATAAGATCATAGAGCGGCATGGCGGTGAGGTCTGGGCGGAGTCCATATTGGACCAGGGGTCTACCTTTTATTTCACATTACCAAAACAACAAACATAGACATGACAGACAAACATTTTGTAGAAATATTACTAATAGAAGACAATAAAAATGATGCGGAATTGGCGCTAATAGCGCTGGAGGAATTCCGTCTATCTAATAAGATCATCTGGCTAAAAAACGGGAAAGAGGCCCTGGATTTTCTGTTTGGGAGGGGTGAATACGCTGAACGAAACACCAATCAGAAACCAAAAATTATTCTGCTGGATCTGAAGATGCCCAAGGTAGATGGCATTGAGGTCCTGAGAGAAATACGTGCTGATCCTAAAACAAAATATATCCCGGTGACCGTTCTAACATCCTCCAAAGAGGATAAGGACATCATAGAGACCTACAAGCTGGGTGTAAATAGTTATATCGTAAAGCCGGTTGATTTTGATCAATTTGTAAAAGCGGTGAAAGATGTAGGATACTATTGGGGTCTGCTCAATGAAAATCCTGTTTCTGATGAGTGAAACTTGTGATTTATTTATGTGAACATAAAAAGAGCTTAACCAGCTGCTTAAAGGAAAGAACAAGGAGGTTATAAAATGAGCAATAAAGCACTGAAAGTGCTGATTCTGGAAGATGTCAGGAGTGATGTAGAGCTGATCATGCTACAGTTTGAATCGATGGACTTTGATCCTGTGTATAAAGTGACCGACAAAGAGCAATCGTACAGGAAACTGCTCGATACATTTGATCCGGACCTTATTCTAGCAGACTTCACCATGCCTACTTTTAATGGGATGAAAGCGTTGAAGATCCTCCGGGAAAGCGATAGTGTCACGCCATTCATATTCGTAACAGGTACGCTGGGTGAAGAAAACGCCGTGATGGCTATAAAAACCGGCGCTACTGATTTCATAGCCAAGGAAAGAGTAGAACATCTGCCTGCCGCCATTCTCAGGGCCTTTCGGGAAAGAGATGAGCGAAACATACGATTGCAGGAAGAGTCGAAATACAGGGCCCTGATTGAGCACAGCTCCGAAAGCACAGTGATCATTGATGATGATACTTCTGTAAAGTATGTAAGCCCATCCATCACAAAGGTTTTGGGTTATAAGCCGGAAGAGATCTTGGGTTCGTCAATTTTCACTTTTTTCCCCTCAGAGGAGGTGAAAGACCGGATGAAGGTGCTGAAAAAAGCGCTGAATAAAAGGGAACAAACCATTCATGACGAATGTAAAATACGCTCCAGATCGGGAAAGTACATTTGGGTGTCTGCAACACTTTCGGATCATCGAAAGACACAGGGGATTGGAGGAGTAGTTGTCAACTTTCATAGTATTGATGAAAGAAAAGCGATTGAAGGGGAAGTCAGGACCAGTGAAATGAGGTTTAAGTCGCTTACTCATGAAGGAACTGACCTGATCAGTGTAGTAACTGTCGATGGTGAATACACCTTTGTGAGTGGAAATCACAAGCGTATTGTAGGCTATCATACAAAAGATCTGGTGGGGAAGCGTCCAATTGATTTTGTACACCCGGAAGACGCATTCATGGTGATGCAGCAATTGGAGAAGCTGAAAACGAGAAAGCGAGTCAAAGCCACTCCATTCCGGTTTAGGAATGCCAGTGGAAAATATCATTGGTTGGAATCAGTTTTCACTAATTTGTCTGATGATGATCTGGTGCACGGGATAGTGATCAACTCCCGGGACGTGACCGAGACAGTAGAAAAGAACCAACAACTGATCATCAGCAATGAACGATATGCCCTGGCATCTAAAGCTTCAGGCGATCATATCTATGACTGGAACCTGGAAACAGGGGAAACTTTTCGGGTAGGGGATTCACTAAGATCATTGTTTGGGTACAGCAATGAAGAGGCTGGATCAGAGAATTTCTGGGAGAAAAAGGTACATCCCGAAGACAGAGAGAGGGTTTATAAAAAACTAAACACTCATTTAGATGGTAAAAGGATATCTAAATGCCAGGCCGAGTACAGGTTTCTGAAAGCCGACGGATCCTACGCCTATGTAAATGACATTGGATATATCCTGAGGGATGAAAAGGGAAAAGCCGTGCGTTTGGTTGGTGCGGTTACCGACGTGACTGCACGCAGAAACCTGGAGCTACACAAGGACCTGATGTCGGACGTCACCAAAACAATGAACATGTCAGGATCTTTGGTTGATTGTCTTGAAAAGATAGCCCGGACCATAGCCGATTTTACCAACGCCTCGGTAGTAGAGTTTTGGACATCATCGATGGATAAATCTCACTTGCATCGGATTGCAGCTGGCACAGGAGATAAAAAGGGAAAGGGATTTCTGAAAAGATCTACAAAATTCGAGACTTTCAAGATAGGTGAGGGCTTACCCGGAATCACCTGGCAGCAAAGAAGATCTATTGATTTATTAGATCTGTCTGATGGAAGATTCAGGAGGATCAGGGAAGCCAAAGAGGCCGGGTTGACTACAGGCATGTCCATCCCGATACCCTTTCATGATAGGATGATTGGTGCGATACTACTTTTGGGAAATGATAACCAAAGCATCGATGAGCATCAGTCAATATTGGAATCTATCGCCAAAGAGATGGCTCCGTACATCCAGCGTAAAAAGTCGGATGAGGAGCTCAATCGTTTCTTTGATCTGTCTCCTGATGTATTGTGCATCGCAGGTATGGATGGATATTATAAAAAAGTAAATCCTGCATTGTGCAAGATGCTGGGTCTTACCATGGAAGAGGTTTTAAGTAAACCGATTATAGATTTTATTCATCCTGAAGATGTGGAGCCCACCGCGAACGAGATAGCCTCTCTGACGGAGGGAAACGCTACGCTGCACTTTGAAAACAGATATCTAACCAGGACCGGACAATATATATGGCTATCATGGAGAGCCACACCAGCACTGGGTGAAAAGTTGGTCTACGCAGTAGCCAGGAACGTGACAGAACAGAAGGAATTACAGGATTTGCTTGAAAAATCGCAAAGGTTGGCAAAAATTGGAACCTGGTATTTTGACCCCACCACAAAAAAGATTGACTGGACACCCATCGCAAGAGATATTTATGATGTAGACGCTACGTATGAACCATCGGAAGACAACATCAAAAACTTTTTCCCGGAAGCGTATCATGAGTTGTTGAGAAATCGTCTCAACAGATCGATGGAAGCAGGTGAGTCCTGGGACGAGGAGATAGAGGTGATCACTCAAAAAGGACAACGGAAATGGACACGGATCACTGGCAATGCGGAATTTTTGGATGGAAAATGCTTCCGGGTGTATGGCAGTATCCAGGATATCAGCGACCGGAAGTTCATGGAAGAAGAACTCAAAGAGATGAATATGCGTTACCAGCTGGCCACCAAAACAACACTGCTCGGCGTCTGGGATTGGGACATTATCACAGGTCAGCTCACCTGGGACGACGGCATGATGACACTCTATGGCATAAATCCGGAAGAGTTTACCAATGCTTTTGATTCCTGGTCCGGGGCATTACACCCGGAGGATCGTGAACGGGCTCAGAAAGAAATATTTGAGGCCAAAAATCGAAAAATAAACTTTGATACCCGCTTTCGGATCATTCATCCGGATGGTACTTTGAAACATATTAGAGCCCACGCTCAATCCATCAAAGACCAGAAAGATGAAGTGGTGAGAATGGTAGGGATCAATTACGACATCACGGAAGAGGTGGAAGGCAGAATAGCAGCTGAGAAAGCATCTCTTGAAAAAAACAGCATTCTGGAAAGGATTAACGACGGCTTTTTCTCGGTGGACAGAAACTGGATCGTAAACTACTGGAACAGTGCTGCTGAAAGTATTCTTGGGATGCCCAAAGAAGACATTATCAATAGGAATCTATGGGATGTCTATGAAGATGCAGTCAGCCTGAAATTTTACCAGGAATACCACCAGGCCATGAATAACCAGGAACCCCGGTATTTCGAAGAATTCTATCCGGGAAGGAAGATATGGGCCTCGGTCTCTGCATACCCTGATGAAAATGGGTTGAGTGTTTTCTTCAAGGATATCACAGATAATAAAAAACACCAGCAGGAAATACTAGAAAAGAGTATACGAAGTATGGAACAGGAGAGGAACCGGATTGCCAGGGAGCTCCACGATGGTGTATTGCAGGAGATGGTAGGTTCCATGATGCTGGCTGAAGTGATCGGAGGAATGGCCAAAACCGATGAAAAAACCACGAAATTATTTGATCAACTGGTCTATTATCTCAAAAAAGCGACAGATGACACACGGAGAATATCCCACGATCTGCGTTCCCCCGATATCGAAAAAGCATCTCTTACCCTTTTGATCAGAAAACTGGTTGACCAATTGAATTTGCTATACCAGATGGAATTTGTATTTCACAATAAAGTGGATGAAAATGCCCTTTTTCTTACGGATTTCCAAAAAACAAACCTTTACCGGGTCATACAGGAGTTGATCACAAATGCAATCAAGCATGCCGAAGCCAGCACGGCTATTATAAGTATCTGGAGGGAAAAGGATCTGCTATGGATTTCAGTAGAGGATAATGGAATTGGTATGGATGCTGAAAAGATCAGGTCAGGAGGGGGAATTGGGATTAGAAATATTCGTGACCGGTTGGATTCTATCGGTGCTGATTTTGAAATGAATCGTAGAAAGTCCGGCGGCACAAAAGCCTTGATAAACCTAAAATTGAATGAAAAAGCTACTATTGGTTGATGATCATGAGATCATCAGGAGTGGTATCAGATATTACTTCGAAGACCATCTTGGTTTTAGTGTAAAAGCTGAAGCTTCTGATGGAGTTGAAGCTCTTGAAGAGCTTGAAAAGGAATCATATGATGTGATGCTTACAGACATCTCAATGCCAAACATGGATGGCACGGATTTGATCAGGGAAGCCAGAAAAAGGTATCCTGAACTGAAAATAATCGCACTTACCATGCATGGAGAGGCTCATATCATAAAGCAGGTGCTTAAAGAGCAGGTGAATGGGTTCATTCTAAAGAACAGTGGAAAAGAGGAACTCATAAAGGGAATTGAAACTGTGCTCGGTGGTGAGGATTATTTTGATGAGAGGGCCATGCGGTCTTTGATTTCGGATATTGCCAAAAAACCGCAAAAGAAAGATCGCCTGGTTTTAGACATAAAGCTATCTTCCAGGGAGCTGGAGGTGCTCAAACTGATAGCCGGAGAGTATTCCAATCGGGAAATCGCAGATAAGCTTTTTATAAGCATAAGAACCGTGGAGACACACAAGCGAAACCTGATTGAAAAGACGGGAGCAAAAAATGTTGCGGGTTTGGTGATGTATGCTGTGGAGCGTAACCTGATCCATGACACATGATCCTGTTAGCCTAAAAAAAAATTACTCCGAGTGAAGTTATTTAGGGATTGTAGCAGATGCAAGACTACCATTCATGGTATAACGCGGATTGAAACCGCTTACCCTTCTACTTTAGTTTTCAGATTCTCCAGCCCTTTTTGAAAATCATCACCGATGCCCATATCACCAAATAGCAGGAAAATATTCATAGGAAATGGCATCTCACTGTCAAAACCCCAGGTGACCTTCGTACCCGATCCGACACTCTCAAGGTTAATGTAAACTTCGGCTTTTGATTCATAAGGATCCGTAAAGACAAGATTTGATTCTATTCTTGTCGGGGAAACACTGGTGATCTCCTGGTAACCTTTGCCGGTAATCTCACCATCCCACATGGATTTGGAGCCTACCTGTCCATCCACCCCTTCATAGGACACCTTCTGGTCAGGGTCCATGGCTGCCCATACTGACCATTCATCCTGTCGTTTAAGGTTGGAGACATACGGATGGATCTCTGAGGCGGGTGCATTGATCGTGATGGACTTTTCAACTTTAAAGTCATTGGAAGCGATCAGTCCAACCATGACGATCAGGATCACTAATCCAAGGATCCCGAAGCCGATGTGTTTTAAGATCTTCATTTCACTAAAACGGTTAAGTTCTATATAAAATTAGCTGATCCGGACGAATTCCTGGAAGCTATTTTCCAGTTTTTAAATAGAAGAATTAGAGAACTTGGGTTTCATTGGATGAAATTCAGGTTTGAGCAGACCAATAAGCAGTTACCAAATTGATAAATTATTTACCAACTCACCCTGGCAACAACTGTCTAAAAATTTTTACGTATCCTTCTCTCCCTCTTTGGAAAAACATTTTCCTACTCCAAAACAATTCCCTTCAAAATAAAGTCCTAATTCAATAACTAATATAATTAGTAAATATCTAAATTTGTTAGTAATGAACAGACAAATTGTACACCTGGATATGGATGCATTTTATGTGAATTGTACTTTACTTAAAATGCCGGAGATGAAAGGAAAACCGTTGATCATCGGCGGGACCAGCAACAGGGGACTGGTGGCCTCTGCATCGAATGAAGCGAGGATATATGGGGTACATCCGGGCATGCCTACACGATTGGCACTGCAACGGTGCCCGGATGCGACTTTGCTCAAAGGGGATTTTGACCTGTTTACTGAATACTCTGACATCGTCAATCAGATCCTGATAGAGCAGGCACCGGTGCATGAACGTGCCTCCATCGATGAGTTTTACATGGATATGACAGGGATGGACCGGTTTTTCGGGAGTTTGCAATTTACTCAGGAACTGGTAGGCAGGGTGCGCAAAGAAACCGGGCTACCGATGGCTTTCGGGTTGAGCATCAACAAAACCGTGGCCAAGATGTGTACCAACTTTGCCAGACCACAGGGAAACCTTTTCATCAGTGAGCCTGAAGTGCAGCCGTTTCTGGATCCTCAGACCATCAGGAACATTCCCATGCTGGGAGAGGTCACCTACAAATTGTTGAGACGGATCAACATCAGGATCATTCAGACCCTGCGCCAGGTACCGGCAGAGGCCATGTCAGAGTTACTGGGAAATTTTGGGATGACCTTGTGGAAGAAAGCGCATGGCATTGACCTGACGCCCGTGGTACCCTACGATCATAAAAAGTCGATCTCTACCGAAACTACTTTCGATAAGGATACTCAGGATGTTTCTGAGCTAAAGGCCCTACTGCTGGTCATGGTTGAAAAAGTGGCTTTTCTGCTCAGGGAAAGCAATCTGCTCTGTTCCACCATTGCGGTGAGGATCAGGTATAGTAACAATGATACCGAGACCGCCCAAAGAAAGATTGCCTTTACCTCAAACGATGAAATATTGTTTGCATATGCCAGTGAGCTTTTCGACAGGTTATTTAAAAGACGCATGCTCCTTCGACTGATCGGGGTAAAGCTCACCAACCTCGTACAGGGCAACCATCAGATTGACCTCTTCCATGACAATGTGAAAATGATCAGGCTTTATCAGGCCATGGACCGTATCAAACACAAATACAATGATCCGAAACTAGTGAGACGGGCTACAGGGTTTTCAGCTTACGAAGATCAATGAAGGGAGTAGCATGTATTTGAATTGTCATTCTTATTATTCGCTACGTTTTGGGACCATCCCGGTAGAAGAGCTGGCCTCACTGGCGCAAAAAAACGGGGTCGATGCCCTCGCATTGACGGATATCAATTGTACTACCGGAGTGTTTGATTTTGTAAAATACTGCCGGGATGCAAACATCAAACCGATTGTCGGTATTGAATTCAGGAAGCAGGATGAACTATTGTACATTGGTCTGGCCAGAAACCTGGATGGATTCAGGGAGCTCAATGAGTTACTTACCAAAACAAATCTTGGCGAAATGCCCATGCCGCTCCAGTCTCCGGCTTTTCAAAATGTCTTTGTGATCTACCCGAGCCACAATATTCCTCTGATCCTGCAACAACACGAATTTGTTGGGGTCAGGATCAAAGAGCTCAAACGATTCAAAAATCCATTGCTGAAGCAGAAAGATAAACTCGTTTGCCTGCATACGGTCAATCATCGGAATAAAGAAGAATATGAGCTGCATCAATTGCTGAGATGCATTGACAACAACATCCTGCTCACTCATCTTGAACAAAAGAAAACGGCTGAGCCACAGGATGTGATGCTCCCTAAGGACAAGATGGAAAAAATATTTTCCGATTATCCTGAGATCCTTAGGAACACTCAACGATTGATGGATCAGTGTGAATTTGAGTTTGATTATGAAGCACCGAAGAACAAGCGAACGTTTACCGGCAGCTTTTATGAAGACAAGGTGCTGCTGGAATCATTGGCGCTGGAAGGGTTCAAAGACCGGTACAGGAAGGATGACAGGGTAGCGCTCGACAGGCTGCATGACGAACTGGAAGTCATACATAAGATGCAGTTTGGGTGTTACTTTCTCACCACCTGGGACATTGTGCGGCATAGTTTAAGGAACGGATATTTTCATGTGGGGCGAGGTTCGGGCGCTAATTCTCTGGTGGCCTATTGCCTGAAGATCACAGAAGTTGATCCGATAGAGCTCAATCTTTATTTTTCCCGTTTTCTCAATACCAAAAGGTCCAGTCCTCCGGATTTTGACATCGACTGGAGCTGGCGTGACCGGGACGACATCATTGCCTATATCTTCAAGCGTTTTGGCAGGAACTACACAGGGTTTTGTGGTACCGTAAGTGATTTTAAATTCAGGTCAGTGGTAAGAGAGCTGGGAAAAGTATACGGACTGCCCAAAGAGGAACTGGATGTGCTGTCAAGAACTCCTTTTGGAGCTCAGGAATCGCATGACATCACAAAAAAGCTTCACAGGTTTGGCTCCATGCTAGAGGGTTTTCCCAACCAGTATTCCATGCATTCCTGTGGTATTTTTATCAGTGAAAAGCCGATCGCCACCTACTCAGCTATGAATGTTTATCAGAAGGGGGTGCCCACCTGTGAGATCGATATGTATATTGCCGAATCCATACACCTGGAGAAGCTGGACATTCTGAGCCAGCGGGGACTGGGTCATATCAAGGAAGCGGTAGAGCTTGTTGAGAAGAATAGGGGTGTGAAAATCGATATTTCCGATACAGGGAAATTTAAAAAGGATCCAAAGTGCAATGAAATGCTGGCTCAGGGCAGGACCCTCGGTTGCTTTTACATTGAAAGTCCGGCCATGCGGGGCCTGCTCCGTCGGCTGAAATGCAGCAGCTATGAAACCCTCGTCGCCGCCAGTTCGATCATCCGGCCTGGTGTGGCCCAGTCCGGGATGATGCGGGAATATGTAGAAAGACACCGGGATCCGACCAGGATCAGGTATTTCCATCCGGTTTTCGAGGAACAGCTAAAAGATACGTATGGTGTGATGGTTTACCAGGAGGATGTGATCAAGATCGCCCATCATTTTGCGAAGCTGGGACTGGACGAAGCAGATGTTTTGCGCAGGGGGATGTCAGGAAAGTCAAGATCGAAAGATGAAATTGAAAGGATCAGGAACCTGTATTTTGAGAACTGTAAGCAATTGGGATATTCAGAGGAACTGACCAATGAAGTATACCGACAGATCGCCTCCTTTGCCGGTTATAGTTTTTGTAAAAGTCACAGTGCTTCTTATGCGGTAGAGAGCTATCAGAGTTTGTTTCTGAAAGCGCATTATCCATTGGAATTTATTACAGGTGTGATCAATAACAATGGCGGTTTCTATCGTCCGGAGGTCTATATCAATGAGGCCAGGATGCTTGGAGCTACCATCGAGCCACCGGATATCAACCACAGTGAGCTACTTACATCTTTGAAAGGAGAAACGATTTATCTGGGTTTGAATCAGGTGATAAACCTTACCGGTAAGATGGCAGAGACCATCCCGCAAGAAAGAGAGAAAAACGGACTGTTCAGGGACCTGATCTCATTCATTGAGCGAACAGGCATTACCAATGATGAGCTGTCGCAACTGATCTATGTGGGGGCGCTGAGGGGACTTGGCCAATCGAAAGGTAAACTCGTGATCGAAGCCAAACGCCATTATAATCATCAGCCAAAAAAGAAACCTCCCAGGCAGTTGTTTGAGGTACCTACAAAAACCTTCGACTTCCCGCAGCTGGAAGGAGACCCGATTGCCGACGCCTTTGATGAACTGGAGGGATTGGGTTATCCGGTGAGTATCTCACCCTTCAATTTGTTGAAAACGAAATTCAGGGGAAATGTGCTTGTTAAGGACCTGATGGAGCATGTGAACAAGACCGTAAAGATGGTGGGCTACCTGGTTTCGATCAAGGATGTGCCCATTAAGAACCGGGATGGGAAGCTCAAAATGAATTTCGGTACCTGGATCGATGTGGAAGGAGCATATTTTGACACCACCCATTTCCCACCCAGTCTGAAAAAATATCCGTTTAAAGGACTTGGTTGCTATCTTTTACTGGGAAAAGTAGTTGTGGATTTTGATTTTCCTAGCATTGAGATCGAAAAGATGGAGCGGCTTCCGATGGTTCCTGATCCACGTTATAGTGAGGAGAATCAACCCAGCTATGAGGTTTGGGATAAGATGAAAGTGGCTCATAGCATGACGATGCGTTCACCTTATCCGAGTGAGGGTGAGCTGGATGAATTGTACGGGCGAAAGCCTGTCTCCGGAAAGTATAGCTTTGAAAGGAACAAGACCATGGCGCAGTTGTCGATTGGTGGGAGGAGGTGAGCCACCAAAGGATCATAAATCCCTTCGATAACCTCTCCGCGCCCAGGATGCGGGAGATTATGCGTTTTTGATCTCAAAATATAGGTTCATGGCGGGAACGAGGAACAGAGGCATAGCATGTTTATATGCCATCACTTTCGTTATTCAGTATTTTTTCAATTTCTGTCTTAAACTGCGGAACAACATCTTCAACAACCACCCAAACCGCCCATAAATCGACTCCAATATAATCATGGATCAACTTGTCTCGCATACCGGCTATCTTTTTCTATTCTAGATTGGGATATTTCGATCTAAAATTGGAATCGAGTTGCTTTACTGCCTCCCCAATGATTTCAAGATTCCTGATTACTGCATCTTGAATCATTTTATTCTGAAGGAAGCTTGACTCAGATTGATTTTCTGTGTATTCCTGAATCCTGCCTAGACAGTCTAAAATATGATTCAGATATATTTTTGGGTCTTTTTTCACTAGATGATTCTAATGAAATCCTCTTCGATGTATTTTTTCAAATCCGGGTTCAAAGACCGGGAAGTAATTAAATCAACCTTAACTCCTAAACTTTCGGATAAGTCTTGTTCGAGACCAATCAAATCGAGCAAATTCACTCTTACTCCAGGGGTGATGAGGATATCTAAGTCACTATTCTCCTCCTGTTCGTTTCTTGCATAAGACCCAAAAAATCCTACCATTGAAGGGTTGACTCTCAAAGTCAACCTTTTTATTGTATTTGTTTGCTCCGGTGTCAGCATAATCAAATTTAATAAATTAAGCTAATACAATGGTACAGAAAGCCTTTCACCGGAAAGTACAAATTTGCAAAGAGATTAAACAGCTGTGAAAATATCGTTAGAAGGCAGGAGATAACCCCAGCAGCGGACTGAGCTATAAAACTTGATGATATAGCTCAAAATCAGGCAAATAATGAGCTATAATTTCATTGATAATTTTCAAAATCCGACGCTCTAAGAGATCTACTTTTTCTCAAATTCAAAGTAAACGGTTTCTGCATCATACCCTGCAAAGATACCAAGCCCACCTTTTACGTTGTTATACACCAGGGCGGGTTCTGCGAAAGGATTTCCTTCACTACCCTGCTGAAGACCAAAACTCTTCTTGTAAAGAAAATAGGCTTTAGAAACATGCCTCACCTCAAGGTACAGTTTGATCTTTTCATCTTCATTGCTACTATTTCTATAGATAGATGCTTCAATGGTATGGGTATACTTTCTGCCATCGAATAGTTCGTCTGAAAACAAGGTGGGATCTACAGAATGATCTTCAAATTCGTTGAGCTCAGCACCTATTTCCTCGTAGTAGACCCGATACTTCCTATATCCATTTTGATAATAATAGGAGGTATCTTCATCTGCATAATATTCATACCAGGGTTCCTCGACATAGAGAAATACTTCATAAAAATCTTCCCCGGGAGGGTCATTCAATGAATAGGTTACATGATATCTTCTATCTCCATAGTAATCGCCATCACTTATATCCTTAAAATCTTCAATTGCCGGATTAGTTTTCTCTAGAGGGATTACATCCTCGGCTTCCACGGTCCTAAACCCTGTTTTGGAGGTTACAATGGAGTAGTTAACCCCAGCTTCAGGGTAGTGATCCAAAACGTAATTCCCGAATTCAGTGCCATATTCGTTTTCGATTTTACTTTCAGTAAAGGTGCCAATGAGCTGGCCATCAGCATACAATTGAATAGAGGCATCATGAACGACCTCAAAGTCATATGAAGCATCCAAAATGCTTTTACTCTCATGGAGTGTGACTATAAAGGTCGTATCTGTACCAAAGTAGGAGTTGAGGACCAACTCAGGTTCTTGTTCAGGCAGATCCACATCTATCACTGTTTCACACCCCATGATACCAAGTCCGGGTATAAATAAAAGTAATATTTTGATGAGTCGAGAGGTTAACCGTTTCATGATTTAAAACTTAAAACTGTATCTGACATAAGGCAAAACCGGGAATAAACTATACTGATAGAAGTGCTTATTTCCACTGCTGTCGTATCCATCCTGGATGTAAAATGGATTTTTTCTACTGTAAACATTGTAAGCACCAACTGACCATGACCGTGTGCCATGCTTTTTCTCTTTGTTCCAGGTCAGCCCTATGTCCAGTCGGTGGTAGGCAGCCATTCTGAAATCATTTCTGCTGCCGTAGTTTCTAATTTCCTGGTTACCATAAAACTGCCCGGTAAAATCATTGGCGAATGGATAGGTGGATCTGGGAAGGGTAATGGCATTTCCAGTGCCATATACCCAGGTAGCTGACAAAGAAAATCTTTTTGAAAAGTCATAAATGCCCACCACACTGATGTCGTGCCTTCGGTCATATTTATAGGGGTATCTTTCCCCAAAATTTAATTCTTCAAATTTCCGGTAAGTCCAGGAAAGCGTATAGCCAAGCCACCCGGAAAATTGACCAGTCTTTTTCTGCAACAAAAATTCAGCACCGTAGCTCTCCCCGTTTCCGGTTGTTACCTTGTCTTGCCAGTCGGTACCAAGATTGAAAAACGTAGCACCTTCCTGGTATTCGATGAGATTTGTCATCTCCTTATAGTATACCTCCACACTTGCTTCATAACCTTTCATGGTTTTGGCAGCACCTAAAGCCACCTGCCAACTGGACTGTGGCTTCACTTTATCAGTAGCAGGCACCCAAAGATCGGTCGGAAGGCCAATGCCACTGTTGGTGAGCAGATGAATGTACTGTCTCATTGTAGCATAAGACGCTTTTAGTGAAATGTCATGTCCGACCAGGTACCTGAATGAAACCCTGGGTTGGAGCGAATGATAAAATTCATTGTTTACCAGAAAGCCTGAATAATGCGCCCCGACATTGCCTCTTAACTCAG
This sequence comes from Cyclobacteriaceae bacterium, assembly GCA_965243485.1. Lineage (GTDB taxonomy): Bacteria > Bacteroidota > Bacteroidia > Cytophagales > Cyclobacteriaceae > UBA7330. Next base: position 3,471,392 of record CBDEVP010000001.1, read on the forward strand.
GAGTGACAGAGAAATCATCTTCAAGGAAAGTATAGAATTCCAGCGCCTTTGTTTGCTGTGAGCTGATGACGGTATCCTGTGCGCCTTCCGTATTGTTATCATACCCAAAAATTCCGGGATTGAATTCGTGATGTATAGCAGAGGTCCCGAATTTGATGTTATGGTCAGGGGAGGGGAGGTAGTCGAATTCCAGTTTTAGTGCCACATCGTCAACACCGGAGAAGTATTCTATCGACTCATTGGATGAGGACATGTCTGCCGAAGACACCACTTCGTTTTCATAACTACTAAATATTCTGAATTTGTATTTACTATAGGTGCCTGTAAGATTTCCAAAGAGACGCGGTCCAAAAATGTGGTTCCAACGAAGCGCGGCAATGGTATTGCCCCAGTTTAATCCATACTCGTCTTTGTACTTCACTTTTTCTATTCCATTGTCATATTCACCTTTTGACCTGCTAAATCCTTTGTCCTGGCCATTGTAAAAACTCAAATAGAGTCGATCATTTTCAGAAAATTTATGATTGATTTTTCCATTTAAATCATAGAAGTAGTAGCCACCAACAGTATAGCTATCACCACTCCTACTATTTGCTTTGATAAGGGGTCTGGTCAATAAGTCAATGTAAGTTCTCCTTCCGGACACAATAAAAGAGGTCTTTTTGTCCTTGCCGATCGGTCCTTCAAGCGTGAGTTTAGATGAAATCAAACCTATGGATCCTTCACCTGAAAACTTTTGATTATTACCTTCCTTCATAGAAACATCAATGACAGAAGAGAGTCTTCCCCCATATCGTGCCGGGAACCCACCCTTCACCACATTTACTTTATTGATGGCATCGGGATTAAATACTGAAAAGAACCCAAAGAGATGTGAAACATTGTAGACTGGCACACCATCCAGCAGGATCAGATTTTGGTCCGCCCCGCCACCACGCACATAGATGCCACTGGACCCTTCAGAGCCACTTTGAATCCCAGGCAGTAGCTGGAGTGTTTTGAGAATATCAGCCTCCCCCATGAGCACTGGTAAGGCCTTGATCTGTTCAATGGGCACATCGATGGTGCTCATTTGCGGGGACAACTCAATTTTTTCTTCAGCAGTTACAACTACCTCTTCCAGGAGTGAGCCTGGTTGCATTTCAATGTTGAGCCTCACATTTTCAACCAGATCTATTTCGACGGTTTCCATCTGATAACCTACAAATGAAATCTGAAGGGATACCGATCCGGCTGGCAGTGTCAACGAATAGAATCCGAAGGTATTGGTGGCCGTTCCATTGGTTGTTCCTTGTTGTATGATGGTGGCTCCAATGAGGTTTTCCCCATTGTCTTTGTCACGAACGTACCCACTGATGGTATGGGTCTGCGCGACTGATATAAATGTGATGAAATAAAATACGTAGGGTAATAGAGCTTTGATCAAGGTGGTTGGTTTAGTGGGTAACGCTCATTGGGCTGAGAATATTACCTCATTGACACCTTTTTAGAGAAAACGGTTGGAGAAGGGAATACAGAATACAGAAGACAGGAGAACAGGAGGTTTTCCTATTTACATGGTGTTTGTCCACATGCACCGGAATAAAACCCATCAATGTGGGTCGTGAGGACACGATCCGTTGATTGGATTTTAATCAACGCAGGGCTGTCAAAAAGTCGGTTCAAAGTTGATCTTTCGCACATTCCCGTCCTCATCAACCACATATCCCGTAGGCCCACCATCTTCCCATTCCAGACCTGGTAATAATTCCAACAGAACTTCCCGGTGTTCATTGATGACACTATCATTTTCTTCTTTGTAAGCTAAGTTGTCCCATTCATTGGGGTCTGTCTCGTGATCATAAAGCTCTTCCAGGTTAATTTCCGGATAATAGATGTACCGGTACCTCGTACTTCTCACAGCGTGACCTACTATAGGCTGAGCTTTGGACCAGGAGAATTTATAGCTTGTGACAACCGGAGAGGTTTTAGCTTCAGGATCGTTTAATTGAGGAACCAGACTACGGCCATCCAGATGAGTGGGCTGGTCAAATCCCGCCAGATCAACCAGGGTGGGATAGAGGTCCATCAGACTCACCGGCTGATCGCTCCTTGTGCCAGCTTTTGTCATCCCGGGAGCGGAGATGATCAACGGTACCCTGGTCGACTCTTCCCACAAGGTAAATTTTTCAATGTTTTCCTTTTCTCCCATGTGCATGCCGTGGTCTGACCATAGCACCACGATCGTATTGTCAGCATATTCTGAGTTTTCAAAAGCATCCAATAATCGTCCAATCATGGCATCGGAAAAAGTAATAGAAGCAGCATAGGATTGTACCACCTTTTTCCACTGGTCGTTGTCGACTACCCATTTCTGTAGATACCTTCTTCCGTGGTCAAATGCATCTTCAAGATCATCTTCCTTTACTTCTGGCAATTTGATATCTTCCAGTTGGTACATGTCAAAATATTTCTGGGGGACTTCCCAGGGATCATGCGGTTTCCATACTCCGGCTGCAAGGAAGAAAGGTTTGTCGTGCTTTTGGCTAAGTTGATATTTCGCCCAATCCATCACATGATAGTCTGCCATCTTTTCATCCGGAACAGGTATTGGCCCCCAGGTCCACCAGCTGTCCAGACCTCCATACCGGCTTTCATTATCTACATCTGGAGGATATATCACCTGTTTAGGCGCTCTGATTTGAAAAGGATGTGAGATGTAAGCACTTGGATAATAAAAGTCCCAGTTTTCCGGTTCTACCTGGCTGGTAGGTGACCATGGTGGCGCCTGGCTGTGGTAGATCTTTCCCGCACCCAGGGTTTTATAGCCACGATTTTTGAAAAATTGTTCCAGGGTTTCCACCTCTTTTAACCCCGGGATCTCCCTCCATTTGGGACCGTCACCCCAATACACGTTTTCTGCTCCAGACCGGGTATGGTGTACTCCAGTAAGAATGGCTGCCCGGGCAGGTGCACAGGCCGGTGCCGGAGTGTGAGCATTGGTAAACACCATGGAGGAGGCCGCAAAACGATCCAGGTTGGGCGTATGTATTTTCATTCCCGGATGACCACCTAAAAATCCTGCCCAGTCATTCATGTCGTCGATGGCGATGAACAGGATATTTGGTTTTTCATTCCGGTTTTCCGTCGCCTGCTCTTTGCAACTGACCAGTAAGAGGATGACTGTGAGGATGATTGGACAAGATAGTCTGTTGATCATAGATCAAATTTTAAGGCGAATATTTCTTTTTTCCAACATCCCCACAAACAATATGATAAGTAAAGAAAATAGGAGTGACTTCATGATGCCGATGATCCCATCTGTGAGAAAATCAGGTAAACTGACCCCAATCAATGTGATGATGGGATATGCGAAGTAGGGCATGAGGTAACAGGTAAGCGTGCTGGTACCGGCAGGTTTAAGGATATTTGCCCATTTGTCATAACCATGCTGATCTACAAGGATGTAAAGCAAAGCATAAGACAAAAGGCCAATCCCCATACATATGGCTACCCAGGACGGTGAGCCTGAAAGTTTTGAAATTGGAAATTCGAGACGGAGCAGAAATCCGTAAAGAATAAAAAGTCCGCCTGCCATTGCAGCATAGCCTAAAAATTGATTGACTTTTCCTTTTTCTCTGAATTTCAAAAAAATGATCGTACACAGCATGCCTCCGGTGACCAGGACATGGTTTGAAGCACCAATGACCAATCGAAAGCCGGGAAGGAATTCGAAAAAGCCTCTTTCCTGTACGTTCATAAACAGAAGGATAAGGAAGGCGATCACTACATAATAAATCCTTTTACGAAATATCAGGTATAGTAAACTATTCAAGAGATATGCCCAGCCGATGAGACCCAGAATTCCCCACCATTGTGGTCGCATCAGGCTAATATTGTCAGATGGTCCTCCTCTGTAGATCCACGCAAGGTAGGCCAGTATGATCAACCCCAGCACCTGAAGCGCCCTGCCTAAACCCTTTTGAGTCAATTGTAACCTTTTATAATCCATCCAGATCAGAACGATGGCTGTTGCCATCAGTATTTCCCAGAGGTATTTGTTTATCCCGGTAGCTTCCTCGTTGATGGTTTCAAAATTGACCATGTAAAAGCCCATCACAAGCAGGGCAATGGTTCTGGCCGCAATGTGTCCGATCATTTCATAAAATGATTCACCCTTTTTGGATCTGTTTTCGATGGCAAGGGGGATCGATAGACCAACAATGAATAAAAAAAGCGGAAAAATGATATCGGAGAAACCCAACCGATCCTCTCCGGCACTTGCATGCTCCAGCCATTCCGGAACTCCCGTAAGTGACCAGAGGTCATTCACAAAGATCATGAGGAACATGGTGATTGCACGGAGGATGTCGATTGTCCCGATGCGGAGGCCAGATGTGTCTTTGATAATCAATTCTTTTTTTCAATAATCTTTTGTGAAAGAAAAATGCTATTTCAATTGATATGAAATTTCATAATAATTAATCAATTGCTTGCTTTCATGTGTCAACAATAGTTCTTTTTTAAAGCTGGAGTAATCTAAACCTGATGGAAATCTATTCTTCATTGTGAAGATCGACTTTTGTGATTTAGTCTGAACATCAATTTTTATCACCTGCAATATCTTTTGTTGCTCCTGAGTGTATGCAATGAACAATTTATTGGTGTCCCAACTAAAGTAAACAGATGGTTGGCTATATTCTGAAAAGTGAACATCCTTCAATTCAATGATTGGACGAATTTCATTGCGTTTAATGTCATAAATCATAACTGAACAATCATTGCTGCTCAGAGTCCATTTAATAAAAGCTATTTTATCTGCATTCGCTGATGGTTCAAGATGTGCAATACCAAAATCCATTGAGTCGATAATAATCTTTTTTTCGTCAGATTCAATATCATGGATCACAACTGCTCTTTTTGGAAAAGGTGATCTCCAAATGGTATATACCACTTGATTACTATTTAACCAGGCTACCCACTCAATACAATTGCCAGAGGATTCACAAAAACCATCTGACTGCTCGATTAGATGATATTGCCCTGTGGATGTATCTATATAATAAGCTCCATTAGTATCTAAATTTTGCCCATCCCATGCCCTGGCCTGAAATAGTAATTTGTCTTCAGTGGGCGATAATCTTGGTTCAAAGGCGTGACCACCAAGTCGCGTGAAATGATTGAGATTAAGTCTTTCTTTTTCTTCAAATTGAACAGAGAATACATTAATGCCATTTCCAATTCCTTTTGAGTATATGTATCCGTCTGAATAAAACTCTGCCCTTGATTCATAGGAAATATTTTCATCTGAATGAAGTTCTGAATATGATCCCAATGAATCAATTGTTCCAATCCTTGTATCCGCTTCCACTGCCAGATATCCAACGTTACCATTATACGTCTGATTAAACCAGGCGTAATAACCTTTAGCATCAACCAGGTATTGATTTGCTTCTGGATCATTTAAGCTCTTTCTAAACACCGACAAACCCTGCTCTTCATCATTGCTGGCTACAAGAAAATTATCCGAATCATCTAACCAACCGAAGAACATTTCTTGATTTGTAGAAACTACATTTCCTTTAGAATCAATGATTGATGACTGCCATTCATCACCGGTGGGATTATCAATGGCAATAAACTCTCCATTGGCATTGTGGCTAAAGTTGACATGTTTCTTTACATCCCCGAATGCAAAGGACTTGATCAATTCTTTTTTATCCTCCAAAAAATACAACTCATATAATTCTGAGTAAGATGCATTTCCCCGAAGAAACAATAGCGAATATCTTGTGGGATTCCACTGCAATTTGGCGATCCTTTCGGAGCTATCAGTATATGAATAGATAACACTATCAATTGCCAACTCACAAATACGGATCGTGCCATTTCTAAAAATATATGCCAGATATTTCCCATCGTAGCTCAATTGACCCCAATTTCCACCAATCCCTCTGGCATGGATTGTTGTGTCGTTTGTATTCTTATTAATAGTTATCTGTCGACCTCTGGAAATATCGAAGTAGGAATAAATTCTTCCATCTTTCGAGTGAGAGTATGCTACAACATTTGATTTTACCAAGTCTAAGGATGATCCACTATCGCGTGAGAAATTACAAAATGATAAATGAAGGAGGAGAGTCAGTAAAAGTGAATAATTTCTGAAAAGGGCGATTAATGGACTCATTATATATACTTTCTGGCAAGTAATGTAATGAAATACAATTTAGAAGAACTTTTCTCAGTCGCACAACTGTATCAGGCTGTGCCGGGTAACTTCTATTGTCCTGTTCTCCGTCTATGAGACTATCTTGTGGTTTTACATAGGAGAAGCATTACAATAGCTGTCTTTCCACCCAACTTTTCCAAAGTTCGAAACTTTGGAAAAGTTAACAGGCAAAATAATTTTTATTTGGTTGCCACATATATGTGAACCAAAAATTAATTTTGAAATTGATTACTGTAAAAAGTCTTAATGCAGTGAAAGCGGGTGTAGTACAATGGTAGTACGTTAGCTTCCCAAGCTCGAGACGGCGGTTCGATTCCGCTCACCCGCTCATTGAATTTCTCATGAAATATGCCTTCTTAGCTCAGCTGGTAGAGCAACGCTTTCGTAAAGCGTGGGTCACAAGTTCAAGTCTTGTAGAAGGCTTATTTAAAAAGCGGGGTGTAGCGCAGCCCGGCAGCGCGCTTCGTTCGGGACGAAGAGGCCGCTGGTTCGAATCCAGTCACCCCGACTATTTAACAATCAAATCCATTACTAGCTAGGATCTGGCAAAATACTGACACTGGTTTCTAAATAAAATTCATCTTCATTCAATTTTTCCATATCTACCCTAGCATTTAATACTAAAACTTCTAGATTTGCAGCCTCAAAACGGACGGGGTGTAGCACAGTCCGGTTAGTGTATCCCGCCGCTGGCGGGAGGGCCGCAGGTTCGAATGTATTGGGTTTATATATTATACAGTCCTTCACTGGACCGTTTTTATGTTGGAAGTACAAACGATTTGACGGACAGGATCGTAAGACACAACACCGGACAAGGTGAGTACACGAAAAAGGGGGTTCCCTGGAGATTTGTCACCTCCTTTGAGTTCTCAACAAGATCTGAAGCAGTCAGACTTGAAAAAAAGATTAAGAAAAGAGGAATCGAAAGATACCTCAGAGATATTAACTTCACTTTTGAAAAGTGACGGGGTGTAGCACCTACCTTCGCTACGCTTCGGCAGACAGACAGTCCTCGTGGATTGCTTCCAAGAAAAAAGAAGGTAGTTTTTTTAGTGTGCGGGGTGTAGCACAGTCCGGTTAGTGTACCTGGTTTGGGACCAGGGGGCCGCAGGTTCGAATCCTGCCACCCCGACAAGAGAACAAATCCTGTCAGCTTTGCTGACGGGATTTTGTGTTTCAGAGGCTGAACGAAGCGGAGCTTCAGAGAAGGTCTGAAAACACAAAATGACTACGGAGTAGTCAGGATTTGTTTTCGGAATTTCCGCTGGGCCTGCTAGTATCAAAATCCTACTCAACCAAGATTTTGCACAACTAATTATTTAGTTTAGTTGCGCAGGTAAATATGAATATATAATGATATTGTGCGTCTTACTAGATTTTACTTATAAAACAGAGCTTAACCTTTCCTTGCAATACTTAACCCCCGTTTCCTCCTGATTACTTTCTTGCCGAAAATGATCCGGATCACCGGGATCGTAGTGATGATGATCAGGCCAACGACTACCCATTCCAGTTTGTACAATAACCCCGGGTTGAAAAGCCGCAGAAAATACCCGGAAAGGACGATCAGGTTTACCCAGATGAGACTGCCCAGGAAATTGTAGAGCAGGAAACTGCGGAAATTGAGGCTAATCGACCCTGCCAGAATGGGTAAAAATGTTCGTATCAGTGGGATAAAACGTGCTAAAATGAAAGCCAGACCCTTGTGAAGCCGGAAAAAAGCAGCTGACCTCGAAAAATATTTACGCTTAAAAAGATATTTCTCATTGAAGTAGATTCGCGAGCGAACAAACCAGCTGCCGGTATAATACCCGACGAGATAACCCAAAAATGCCGCAGTCATCAGAATGATGATCACCCATTCAATGGATAAATGGATATATCTGGTTCCGCAGAGCAACCCTGCCGTAAACAGCAGGGAATCACCGGGAAGGAAAAAACCGAAAAAGATCCCGCTCTCAATAAAAATGATTGCTGCCACCAGTGCGATGCCGCCCACCTGCACGATATACTCAGGATTGAGCCATTGAAAAAAACTCTCCATTTAACAACTTCTCTTCATTGCGGAAATATTACGCACTGTAGCGATAAAAGAAATATGAAATCCAACATTTATTTTTCTTTCTTAAAAACCCTGTAAAAAAAGTAGAGGGTGGCTGATGCGATCAGGGCCTGTGTCGTTATCATCCATAGCAGAGCTTCCGTTGTCATTTCAATGAATGTTTTCTTTGAGCAATCATTACCAGCCATGCAATGCCAATGAACAGTGTGACCAACATCATTCTGGCAAATACAACATAATACAGGTGTATTTTTAGCGCTTTGTGCTCAGCAAGGTCTGTAGCAGAACTGATTTGTGTTCTGAGATCAGTAAGTGTGAACTGCCTGATGATGGAGTTACCATCTAATTTCCAGCCGTCACCCCGAAGCAATCCGTCAACAGCAACCAGCCAGTTGTTGTCAATGGGTGTAACCAGTGCTCCCATAAATACCAGGATCAGCAGTACAGGGGTGATGTACTTCAGGATAAACTTAAACAGGACCGGTATTTTTATGTCCGCACCTTCGTTGATCTCCTTCCAGCCATTATCCATACCGAAAACCCAGGAAAATAAAATGATTTCAGCGGTTGCAAAAATCACCAGAGAAACCGTCCCGGCCCAGTAATCATATTCGTTAAATACTCCTTGCTGATAGAAAAGTACGCAAGGTAAACCAAGCATCAGGGTCAGCAGACCAAATGAATAAGCTCCCTTCGATGCGGACCAGTTAAACTCATCCCGCATAAAACCGATCCAGGGTGTCCCCATCGCAAGGGAGGAGGTGATTCCTGCAAAGAATAACAGACCAAACCACATGACCCCTGCGGCGGCAGACAGAAATGGTCCCCATTGATTAAACAAATACGGCATGGTCTGGAAAGCCACTCCAAAACCAATGTTTTCTTTGACCCAATCCAACCCCAGATATCCTGCTGCCAGTGGTACGACGATCAATGACCCCAGGATCACTTCCACAAATTCATTGGTGAATCCTGCAGACACAGCGTTTAATGCGATGTCCTGCCGTGGTTTCATGTAGCTGGCGTAGCAATGGATCGTTCCCATACCTACTGAGAGGGTAAAAAAGATCTGACCGGCTGCTGCCAGCCATACCCTTGGCTTCCATAGTGATTCGTATTGAGGGGTCCATAAGAAGTTAAGACCATCCCATGCATTGGCTTCCGGAAAAATGTCGGACTTTGCGCTCGTCCCCAGGGTCAATGATTTGATGGCCAGTACTATACCAAAAAGAATCAACAGGGGCATTCCGATCCTGGCGACCCGCTCCACACCTGCAAGACCTTTGCTGAGGATGTAGCTATTTAAAAAAATGCATAATAAAAAGAAGAATATGGCTTCGGGCATCCCCAATAAATAGCTTTCAAAATGGATGTATTCATCAAAGAATTTTACAATCTCCAGTTGATTCATGGAACTGAAGGTCCCCGCGACGGTATTGAACACATAGGAAAGGGTCCAGCTTTCAATATAACAGTAGTAAGCAGCTACTCCTATGTTTGTGAAAATTCCAAACACACCGAAGTATGCCCAAACCTTGTGCCTGCCCATTCTTTGCATGATAAAAGGGGACGAATGAAATCCTTTCCTGCCACCAAAACGCCCCATTGACCACTCCACCCAAAGAAGAGGGATACCCATGATAAGAAAACAGACCAGGTAGGGAATAAGGAAGGCGCCACCTCCGTTTTGAACGGCCTGTACAGGAAAACGAAGGAAATTGCCCAGGCCTACTGAGTTTCCGGCCATGGCCAGAATGAGTCCTATCCGGGATCCCCAGGTTTGATTTAGTCGTGTCATTTACAGGCCTGAAATAAATTCGTTATCAGATTTTTTCTCTCAAAAGGCGAATGCTTCAAATGGTATTGAGCATAATTGCTTTCTAATTAGACATCAACTTGGGAAAAAGTAACACAAGAACACTGGCAAACAGGAGGTTTAAACGCCTGAACATCATGATCAGGAAAGAAAAGACCTTCATGATCTTCATTGGTGTTAGTTTTCTGCTGGCTGGAATTGTTTATCCTTTCCCCAATATAGCTATGTGGATGGGTTTTGTACTGGCGGCCTATTCAGCCATTGCCAATGACAGTATCCAGACCATCGGAACATTCATTGCTTCCAGTGCAGATAAAAAATGGTGGGTTCTCTGGTTATATATCGGTGGTATTTTTCTGGCTACCATCACCTTCAGCTGGATAGCTTACGATGGTGATGTGTCCTATCAGAGACTTACTTCTAAAGGATTTGCAGAAGCTCCCGGGTCGTTTCATTTTCTGCAGGTGGCAGCCCCAATCTTTTTACTGATCGTCACCAAACTAAGAATGCCTGTATCCACTACCTTTTTGTTGCTGAGCTCATTCAGTACCAGTTCAGGCGCACTCGTAGGTGTGATGCAAAAGAGTATCACCGGGTATTTTATCGCTTTTGGAGTGGCCTTCATCATGTGGATCTTGCTGGACAGGATGATGCGAAAAAGTTTTCACGGCCATGCCGGACCCGGATGGGTGATCTTCCAGTGGATCACCAGTGGCTTTCTCTGGTCGCTGTGGATCATGCAGGATGCGGCCAATATTGCGGTTTTCCTTCCAAGAAGCTTAAATGTCTGGCAGTTTCTGGTATTCAGTCTTACAATTTTCACGGGATTAGGAGTCATTTTTTACCTGAGAGGCGACAGGATTCAGGAGGTGATCAATGAGAAGTCTGAAGTAAAGGATGTACGACCGGCAACGGTTATCGATCTGGTGTATACGCTGATACTTATCCTGTTTACCTGGGTGAATACTGTGCCCATGAGCACCACCTGGGTATTTATCGGATTACTGGGTGGCCGGGAGCTGGGAATGAAGATCAGGCGCGGAGAAGGGGGATTGAAAAAGACTATGAAATTAATATTCAGGGATGTGCTGTTCGCTTTGCTGGGCCTGATCATTTCCATCATCATCGCCTTGTCTGCCAATGAACTGGTCAGGAATGAATTCAAACGCCTGTTTGAGTGATCACGGATTGAAGGGTCGGATCTGCAAAATTGGGTGAGATTTTCGGCCGTCTTACCGACTCTCCCGTATTTCACGTAGCTATCCTTACGTTGTTTAGGTTTTATCACTTAAGTGATATACGTATTTTTCAAAAAAGTGGCTTTTGAGCTATTCAGATCACTTTTTGCCGCATTATCTTGGCCTAAATTTTCTATTGGATATTACCGGATTTAACACGATTGGAAATGATATCACCTAACAAATTGAGTTTATTTTTTGGCCTGACCTGCCTGTGGATTTTCAATGGTCAGGCCCAAAATATTGAGCTGACAGGAACGGTGCAGTGTGTCGAAACGAAAGAGATGCTGAGCAATGCACTGATCCGTGTCGAGGATTATTTCACCTACAGCAACGCAGATGGGGAATTTATCCTAAGGGTACCTAAAAAGGTAGCAAAAGAATTAGAGATCTATCACATGGGGTATGATGGTTATGCAACCAGGGTCATTGATTCCGCAGCGCTCAACCCCTATGAAATTTACCTTCATAAGGTGGACCCTAAACCAACAAATATGCATAGCGGAGAAGAGATCATGAAGTTGGTTTTCAATCGCCTGCATATTAACTATGAGCTGGAAGATCAGCTGATGCTGGCCTATTACAAGGAGACCCTCACCGCACAGGATAAGATCTACCATTTCGCGGAAGGCGTGGTGGAGATCCATATCCCCAGCAATGTGGAAAAAGGGCCTCCTTTGCTGAGACCCTTGAAGACAAGGGTGAAGTCGACCGCCGATTTCAAACAGGGCGGACTTTATGAAAAGAGTGGTCACGCCTCTGAAATGATCCAGTCATGGGCGTTTATCGATTTCCTGAATAAAAAGAACCGGTGGAATTATAGCTATACATTGAAAGGAAAGGAAGTGCATCGCAATGAGAATGTCTTTTTGATCGATTTCGCTCCGAAAGATCATTTAGGATATGTAAAGGGACGACTTTGGGTGGATGAATTCACTTTTGCCATCATCCGGATAGAGTACAATCTCGCCAGTGAGACTGAATGGGATGCTGAAACCTGGGTAGAGGAATTCCAGCATCATAATCATACGTATTACCTCATGCGGGCCTCATTCGAAGGACAATGGACTGAAAATGGTAAACCTTATGTCTTTAATTCCATGGTGGTAAATACCAGGATAGAAGCGGATAAAGAGGACCGTGTGCCCTTTGAAAAATTCATTTTAGGATCTGATTTCTCTTTTGTTGACCAGTCTCACGGAAGATTTACAGATGACTACTGGGGAGGATATAACTATATCAAGTTGACAGCTAAGGAAAGAGCGCAATTACATTAAATTGGGTTATACATTTGTTTTTGGTTTGAAAGGCAGATTGAAATGATCTGCCTTTTTTCTTTAGCAGGCAAACAACCAGCATCCCGGAGACTGCTGGTTGACCGGCTTTAAAGATGGCCTCTGATAAATTCTTCTGAATTATTGTTAAATTCGTTCGTTTATGAGGAGTTGAGTTGATCAATTCCTAATCAAGCTGACTAAGTCTGTACACATATTATGAAAAAAGGGTATTGCAGCATTCTCCCAATCATTTTAATCACCCTGTTGCTACCTAACCCCGGCATTGCTCAGAACATCCACCTGGAGGGGATTGTGTTTAATAAAGCGAACAACAGTCCCATTGGCATGGCCCATATCAGGGTGGGAGACATCGTTACTTATACCAACTCGAAGGGTCAGTTTAATATTCGCGTGCCTCAGGCAACGGAAGAAAATCTTGAAATATTTCATATGGGTTATGATATCCGGTTTGAGGAAATCCAGACGGAGAAGCCCTATCTGATACCCCTGGAACCAGTAACACCAACGCGGAATACGGAGGGATTAAATGCCGATCAGATCATGTATGAAGTGTTCAACAGGTTTCACCTCAACTATGAGATCCATGACCAGTTCATGCTGAGTTACTATCGTGAAGTGCTCACAGATAACGAAGAGATCCATTATATCGCTGAGGGAATCATGGAGTTGATGCTTTCTTCTAATGTTGAAACGTCTCCCTCACTAATCAGACCCATCAGGACACGGGTAAAAACAGTTAATAACATCATTCATGAAGGTTTTGATGTGAAGAGCGGACATGCCACTGAAATGGTGGAGTCATCTATATGGCATGAAAAATCCTTTCTTAGAGAAAAAAACCGGGGTAACTATGAATATCAGTTAGTGGGCACGGAGGTACACCGCAACGAAGATATCTATATCGTTGATTTTCGACCAAAGAATAAAAAGGGATATCTGGCAGGCAGAATGTACATCGACACTTTTACTTATGCGATCATACGTCTTGAGTATACCCTTCTGGGCGATATTGAATTCGATACTGAGGTCTGGATCGAAGAATTTCAGCATCATGACCTGATCTACTACCTATTGAGGGCATCCTTTGAAGGTGCCTGGGAAGAAAATGGCGAAAAATTCGTCTTCCGTTCCCTGATTGTCAACACAGAGATAGAATCAAATCGTGATAATACTGACCTTGAAGGGTTTATTGTTGGCAATACCTTCTCCTTTCCTCTGGAAAGTCAGGGAGACTTTTCAGATGACTACTGGGGCGAGTACAATTACATTAAGCTTACCGATGAAGAAAGAGCCCAGATCCGGTAGTACACTGAAATCATGCCTGATGTCTAAAAAACAAACTATACAATCCTACGTTGATTAACTGTTATGTTATTAAGAAAGGTATTTTTCCTGGTTGTTCCTGTTTTGATATTGATCAGTGCCTGCAAGAAGGAAGATCCTGCACCTCAGGAACAAGGTAAGTTAATCACCGATGTGGACCTGTTGTTCAACCCTGTCGCAGGGGGAGCGCCTTTGTCATTTTCTGCTACAGATCCTGAGAACGATGGAGAAGGTGACCTGATCCCGGATGAAATCACTTTACCTTCAGGGCAGAGCTTTCAACTCTTTATCAGGTTGAGAAATGATGTGGATAATGTAGATCTGACCAAAACAATCGAGGAGAAGAGTAACGACCACATGATATATTTTGGTTTTACCGATCCACTTTTCGATCAGCCAGAAGGAGATGGTAACATCGATAGCCGCGGAGATCAGGTAAATTACATTGATGAAGATGAGAATGGCCTGCCACTTGGTTTGATCACCGGATGGCAAACGGGAGCACCGGGAACCGGTTCCTTCAGGGTGATGCTAAAACATCAGCCGGATTTAAAAACAGCGACGAGCGGGTCCGATGTCGGCAATACAGACCTTGACCTGACTTTTTCTGTGACCATCGAATGATCAGAAGACCAATCGTACTGCACCTTTTAGTATTTTGATGGCGAGGTCCTGTACTTTTCCCTTGTACTCCCCATCGATCTGAAAGTCCGTCTCCTTTTTCAGACGGATCATGGCCTGATCGGTGGAAAGGATTTCGAAAGGGTTTAATTCAAATTCCCTTTTTTCCACAAACCGCTGAAGGAAGTCTTCAAAAGTGATGCTTTGCAGACAACAGATCTCAAATTTGCCATCATCCACCTTGCCGGTGGGATTTACTTCAATGCCTGTCCCATAGCGTCTGGCATTAGCGATGATCACAAAGGTAGATTCAATGGTGCGCAGGTTGCCCCCAACCTCCAGGTCAAAGTCGGCAATATTCATCAGGTTGGCAATCTCTTTGAAACCACTGATAGCATACCCGATCAGTCCCCGATGTTTATCATTCTGGTACCGTTTTACCAGGGTGGCGTTCATTCCAAAATCAGCCATATGGATCATGTGCCATTTGTTGTTGATCTCGATGATGTCGAAGGGTTTTCCAGTTCCATTCAATGCTTTTTTCAGCGCTTTCTCAGTCTCCATGGGCAGGGATAATTCATGAGCCAGCCCATTGGCGGACCCGACGGGGATGATTCCCATGGGGAGATCCCGGCCGATCATTTCCACGGCTGCCATGGCGATGGTGCCATCGCCTCCGGCGACTACCACCCGGTCATAAGCATGTGTATCGAGTTGATTCCGTAGCTTCCGGGGGTCATTCTTTCCGGTGGTAAGTAAAATCTCCACATCTTTGTCGTGGGACCTGATCAGATCTATCAGTTCAGACTTTTGCAGCCCCCCGGAAACCGGGTTGATAACAAAAAGGATTTTGGCCATGTTCTATGATTGAAATGATTTTGGCCAAAGGTAGGTAAGTACCAAAAAATGCCATGATCAAAAGTCGTAGAAAGCAGGTAAAACAAGATATTTCAAAATGAGACATGACCAGGAGGCTTCCGGTATTGAGATCAAATTGTACAAACCGTTCGGATCATCTGAGCAGGCCTGTATTTTTGGACATGTCTTTAAAAAGCAAAAGCTAAAAAAGGAAAGGGTTTCAAAAAACATCTTTAAGAACGCCTGGGAAATGCTAAAAAGATACAGGGTAAGGATGGCCGCCCATGAACCATTGATCGTCCATCTCAATGATAGGGCGCACCAAATTTCCACAGACAAAAATGGGTATTTCTTCCTTGAAATATCTCCCGGCATAGAAGAAGGGCCGATATCATTTACCATAAATCTCGAAAAATATCCGGAAGTAAAACAATCCGGAGAGCTTGAAATAATGAATCCCAAACAGATCTTTATTTCAGACATCGATGATACCATTCTGGTTTCTCATTCAACCAGCCTGTTTAAGAAGATCTATACCTTGCTGAGCAGAAATCATGAAAGGAGGAAACCATTTCAGGGGGTGCAGGCCTTTTATGAGAAATTGTCCGGGGAAAAGAACAGCCGGGTTTTCTTTTATGTTAGCAGCAGTGAATGGAATCTATACGATTTCATTGATAATTTTTGCCGGTTCCATGATTTACCGGAAGGAATTTTCTTGCTGAATAATATGAAGATCGGACTTCGGCAGGTGATGAGGTCGGGTGGGGGCACTCACCAACACAAATTTGAGAAGATCAGGCTCATCAGGGATACTTTCCGGGATGCCAGTCTTACCCTGATCGGCGACAGCGGTCAGAAAGATCCTGAGATCTATGAGAAAATTGCGATGGAATCCCCTGACCGCATCAAAGAGATCTATATCCGTGACCTTCACAAGAGGAAAAGAAAAAAATTGATGAAAAAGCAAAGAAAGCTTTCTCAATATGACATTTCCATGCACTTATTTAATTGACAATTATGCAAGCTTATCTACTCACTAAAGCGGGAAAACCTGAAACGCTCAGAATCCATGAAGTACCAAGACCCGAGCCTGCAGATGACGAAATTCTCGTAAAGACGGAAGCGATCGGTATTAACTATGCCGAGATCCTCTCCAGGAAAGGACAGTACCAGTGGGCACCAAAGAAGCCTTATATTCCAGGCATGGAAGCATATGGCAGGGTAGAAGCGGTCGGTAAAAATGTAAAGTCTCATAAGAAAGGTGATCTTGTGATCTGCGGTAATCAGCATGGATCCTACGCGGAATACTTTTGTACAAAGGAATGGCTGGCATTCCCGGGTATTCAGGGCTT
Source organism: Cyclobacteriaceae bacterium (assembly GCA_965243485.1). Taxonomy (GTDB): domain Bacteria; phylum Bacteroidota; class Bacteroidia; order Cytophagales; family Cyclobacteriaceae; genus UBA7330. Next base: position 3,488,168 of record CBDEVP010000001.1, read on the forward strand.
CTCCGCGGAAGAAAATGCAGCCTTGCTGGTCAACTTCATGACCGCATGGGTGGCGCTGGTGAAACAAGGAAGATTGGAGAGGAATGAACGGGTGCTGATCCATGCGGGTGCAGGGGGTGTGGGTTCTGCTGCGATCAAGCTTGCTAAAGCCATGGGTTGTAAAGTGTACGCTACAGCGGGATCTGATGAAAAAGTAAAGATCATGGAAAAACTGGGCGCTGATATGGCAATCAATTACCGAAAACATGATTTCGCAGGCTATCTGAGGGAGCACGGCGTAGATGCTGTAGATTTTGTACTGGAGGTAGTAGGCGGTGAAGTATTCAGAAAAAGCATTGATCTTTTGCACCCCTTTGGCCGACTGGTCGTAGCTGGCTATGCCAGCATTCCTTTCAAGAAATGGAATCCCATTACCTGGTGGCAGACGTGGAAAGATGCTCCGAAAGCTCAGGTGATGGACATGGCCAGGAGATCTATAGGCTTGTACGCCACCCACATCGGATACCTGACTGGGAACGAAGCCATCGCTCAGGAGGTAGTAAAGGAAATGTTCGCTTTTGTTTCAAAACACCAGCTTAAGCCACTGGTTGGACAGACTTTCATTTTTGATCAGATGGCTGAGGCCCATGCGTTTATGGAGTCAAGGAGATCCGTAGGTAAAATAATTGTAAAATTTTAATAATTACTTGTATTATTAAAATTTATCTTCTACTTTAGTTCAAGATCAATTTAAGATCGGTGGTGGAAAATAGAAAGACTGCACATTTTGTGTGCGGTCTTTTCTATTTGAACCAGATCCTCAAAATTTTTGATATAGAGTAGAGCATTTTCCAGCCCCGGTGACTTCTGAAACCTGTTGGCGGATGGTGTCTTTGGATTTTTGTTAGCAATAAAACAAAAATACATAAGCAACGCTTGACATTATAAATATTGCATGTATATTTGTTGAGATAGATAGTAAGTATATCTATTTTCCATAGCTGGTTCTTAATGAAGGAGGGTTACGAAAGTTGCCCTCTTTCGCTTTTTATAGACCCTGACCATTTAAGAATAGAAGCTCTGGACCTTTTTCTTTTTGAAGATCAGCTTGAAGCTGTTTCCGGCAATACCTGCAACCCCGCCGGCTATTCCACCAACGAGTCCAGCCAGTAAGACCAGCATGATCTTATCATCAAAGGGGAACAATTCAATGATTTTTGAGGATAAGACCGAATCTGTTTTCACATCGATATACCATGCATAAGCCATCCATACGGTACCTCCACCCAGTAATCCACTGACAAAGGAACCCACTCCGGACCCTTCGATCAGGAAACAGACCAGGAAGGCCGCCAGCATAACTGTCCACCAGGGTAAAAGGAATGCTCCAAAGTATGTGAGCAGCCCAATGAGAATGATCTTGCCTATTAATTTCATAGGGTTGTGTGTTTTATAGCCATGGGTTTCTACCCGGACGCATTGTTATTCTTTGACATAAAGGATCCGTTACCCATTTTAATCAGGATTTATCTGCTGGGTGAAAACAATCTCAGGATGTCCGGCAAGACTGTTGCCGAAAACCAGTCGATAATAATCCCCTGAAGCCCATTCGTCGATCATGTGACCATAATCCGGACTGCCGGGGTTTCCGGTCTGGCTACCCGGGTAAACTCCCCAGGCTTTAGGCCCCTCTTTAGTTAGCTCTACTACCATTCTCCAGCTGGGACCGTGTCCGCCCGCTGCGGCATTCACCGTATTTCCGTATCCGCCTATTCTTATTTCATCCACAGAAAATGGGTCCAGCCTCAGTAAGTGATTGATGGAAGTATTCTTAAAAACGTACCATCTCAGGTCCAGCCCCTGTTCCTGCATCTTTGAAAGGGAATCTATAGTCATCTCAAAGGTAAGATCATACAAGTCAATTGCATTTTCTTTTTCCGGTGTTTCAAGGATGTCAAAAAATTTCAGGTCAGGCCTGTTCTTCAGTAAGAGCACGGTATTGTAAGCATCCGGTCTGTCAATGGCCACGGAAATGGTGTCAAATTCGTCCCAGGTATTTCTATATAGAAAGTTCCACCACATCTGAAAGACCGTAGGTGCTACAAGCTGCGGTTCATTGAAATAATCCCAGGATTTCAGCATGGTGAAGTATCGTCTTGCATCATCGTTAAATGAAAGGGTATCCAGTGTATCCAGCATTACAGGAAGCAGTTCATAAGCCCGATAATTGAAATTATCATGCTGTAACTTTTTCATGTCATCAGGGCTTACTTTATTGAGGGCGGTTAGCCGGTCATTGATCCTCCGGTTTCTATCATACTCATAATGATGGTCATACACATAATAGGGGTACAAAGAATCCACCGGGTGCTGATTGGCTGAGCTCACAAACTGACGTGGTGGATTTGTCACGCTCATGTGATGTTCGAAAGGAATATATCGTTTTGACTCGGCGTCAGGATCAGACCCATCCAAAATAAACTTACCCTGGTCTTTTCTCTTAACGGGGAACTTCCCGGGTAAGTGCATGGCAATATTTCCATGGGTGGAGCCAAAAATAAAGTTTTGGGGAGGACCGGTGAAACTTCTCAGCGCATCAGTGAAAGCGTCGTGATCTTTGGCTTTGTTGATCTCATACATCGTCAGGAAGGTGGTACTCACATCATGGGCGATCCACCGCATGGCAGCATTGAACTTTGCATTTTTGGGGAGATAATTTTTATCATAGACGACCGGCCCGTGATGTACATGGACGATCGTATCGTAGAAATCATCTTCTCCCTTGATCTCAAACCGCTCAACTACTTTTGAGGTTTTGAACCATTGATCGTTGTACCGGTACTCATCCCTCAGGCCGGATTTGAATTGGATTTGATACCAGTCCACCTGATCCCGCGGGGAATTTGTGACCCCCCAGGAGATAGAGTCATTAAATCCTATCAGGATCACCGGGGTGCCCGGTACGGTTACACCCATCACATTGATGCCAGGTGCATTCAGGTGGCTGGCATACCAGATAGAAGGCAGAGTCAGCTGAAGGTCTGGCTCATTGGCCAGGAGCACATTTCCTGTTGAAGATTTTTGCGAAGAAACTGCAAAATTGTTACTTCCGTTCAACGGATCAGGCTTCTCAATGGTCCGGTTGATCAGTTGACCGGTCAGTGCTTTAAGCTCCGGTGCCATTTCGATAGGCTCGAAGTTCCATTTAGTGCCTTTCGGAATTACGGGGTCTACACCCGTGGGTACGTCCGGATAGAGGAGATCAAACATTTCCTTTCCAAATAATTGGAGCGCATTTGTATTTTCAAGATCTGCTTCACCCCGGGAAAGGGTATTGCTGAGCAGTCCATAGGCCATGCAGGTTTTCAGTGGGGTCCATGCCTCAGGTTCATAGCCCAGCAACTTGAATTCGATGGGGTACTCGGCATAGCTTAGCTCGTCGATGTAGTGGTTGACCCCTTTGGAATAGGATTCCAGCATTTGATTGATTTCATCGCGGTCCCTGATGGCTTCATACATGGCTTCTGTCATGGCCTTGATCCCGGTCCTCCTTTGCAATCGGTCGTAGCTGAGTGCACGTTCGCCGAGCACTTCCGATAAACGGCCAAACACCACCCTGGAATAAAAATCCATCTGCCACAACCGGTCTTTGGCGGTCAGGTATCCCATGGCCAGGTACAGGTCGTGGTTATTCTGTGCAAAAATGTGAGGTATCTTAAGCGTATCGTAGTAAACAGTTACCGGGGCTTTCAGGCCTCCGAGCTCCAGCTCCAGAGATGGACGTGCACCTGGTCTTTCTCCGTTTTGCCAGAATCCATGATGGGGGCTGAGAAAATTGCCCAGTGCAGGTATTCCTGAAAAAGAATGATCCAGTGCAATGTATACGGTCAGGGAAAGGATAAGTGCAAGAACAAAACGAAACGTTTTCAAATCTTAAGGCATTGAGGCTAAAATTGATACCGGTCCAGGGAAGATCATTTTGAGTGTGAAAAGTATCAATAAAATCACAGAATGCCTACTTTTAAGGTAGAAATTGAGCATTGATCATGTATCCACTGCTGAAGAATATCATTGACCGGATCACTGCGGCCACACTGCTTTTGTTGCTGATGGTCCCGTGTCTGCTTGCAGGACTGATCAACGGCATGCTGGATCGTAAGCCTGTATTTTTTGCGCAGAAAAGGATAGGGAAAGAAGGGAGGATTTTTACTTTGTACAAGCTCCGGACCATGAAAAACAATGAGATCACCTCCTTAGGCAAATTCCTTCGTCGATGGTCCATCGATGAGCTCCCGCAGCTATGGAATGTGGCTAAGGGCGAGATGAGTCTTGTCGGACCCAGACCATTGCTGGTGGAGTACAGGGAGTTTTATTCAGACCAGCAGAATCGCAGACATGAAGTGCTGCCGGGCGTCACGGGGCTTTCTCAGATCAGTGGCAGGAATCGGCTGGACTGGGATCGAAGATTCGAATTGGACGTATTCTATGTAGATCATCATTCTTTTCTTCTGGACATGAAGATCATCCTTAAGACACTTGTGCAATTGATGGATAAGAGGTCTGCGGATCACCATTTGAGCGGATTACCGAAATTCTCCGAACAGCACAGCTAGTTGATGTCGCTCTTCTTGATGAAGGAACCCCGGCTGCCGCCACTGAGAAATCCCGGAGGCAGGAACAGTTCAATCTTGAAACTTAAAAAGAAGTAGTGATCGTTGTTTCGCGGATGGCCTCTGGATCCTCCGGGAGAAAGCTGGTCGTAGGCCTGCTGGTTCACCACACCCACTTCATCTTTGCGATTACTCAGTGCCGCCCGCAAAGGGTCACCAATACTTATGGGGTAGGTGGTAGATACATCGTCCAGGTAATCTGTGAGCGTGAGCCGGTAACTGGCTTCCACATTGAAATTTAGAAACTCATTGAGTCTCAGTTTCACTCCCAAAGCAATGGGAAAAACCATCGTCACGGGGGCATATCGGACTCCTTCCGTTCTAAAGTCCCTCAAATTGTACTCTACTCCATCCAGTTTTGCTCTGGGACTGAAGTAGGTCACGCCAATTCCGGCTGTAAGGTAAGGATCAAACGGGTCACGCCGGTAGAAATCCCCGTTGTAGCTTTTGAAGAAGAAAACACCCTGGAGACTGAATTCAGCATTTAGCGAGTTGAATGATAGATTCCTTTGGCGGGCATACGTACTGTCCGAAGCTTGATTGTCATTTCCATTGAGGATGAATCCATAAAGCTCTGCCCGTGCTGCCAGCCGGGAGGTAAGCCTTGCTTCCAGGCCCACATTTACATGGGAAAGCCCTTCCTGCAAGGAATTGTCATGATTCAGCTCTCCGAAATAGATGTTCTTGCCCGTCCCGAATTGTACAGAGTAATACCTGTCCAGGTATTTCCAGGATTTGAAATCCTGTGCAAATGCGGAAAGGCATCCAAATATTAGGATCAGGTAGATAGACGGTCTCATCAGCGTTAAAAATAACGAAACGACTGTAAAGCTATTTTGGTTTTTCGAATGAATTACCGAACTAAAAGCGGATTTTTTAAAAAAAGCGGATTATTGCAGATTTGTTAAGTAAACCATTCTTTTTCTTATTTTGACAAATAATAAGGGTCAGTTGACGGGTTTTTTTGTATCTTTAATAACCAACCTTAAAACTGATTTCTTTTGTTACGACCGGAAAGAAATACAGACTTTTTTTTACACATACCCGATGATGCAACCGCAGAGGATCACGGAAAAGGGGATCCTGAGTACGAGCAGTTGATATGGGAAAATTTCAAAAAAGGTAGTCAGAAGGCCTTAACCTACATTTTCAGGAACTATTCGAATTTCTTATTCAATTATGGGTTTCAGTTTACAAACGACCGGAGCCTGGTCAAAGACTGTTTGCAGGACCTGTTTCTCGACCTGATCAAACAACGGAAAAATCTGGCTTCTACCACTTCTATCAAGTTCTATCTGATGAAAAGCCTAAGAAACAGGATCATCCATGCTTTGACAAAGGACCAGAAAAGGGAAGCAGTGGAGTTGGCGAATTTTGAAGAAAACACTGCTTTTCAGGTGACCATTTCATCGGAGGTAAAAATGATCAACGGGCAACTGGACGACGCCAGGAAAAAGCTCATTGAAAATAAGCTCAATGAATTACCACCTCTCCAAAGGGAAGCTATCCTGCTTTATTTTTACGAGGGATTGAAATATTCCGAAATTGCCGAACTGCTTGGAATCAGGGTTAAATCTTCAAGGGCACTGATCTACCGGTCAATCGAATCCCTAAAAGCCATACTATCCCCGTACGAGCGGGCCTTGCTGAGTCTGATCCTGATGATGGGATTGATGATTTTATAATTTTTCGCACAAATACCTACTGTCTGTTTATTAATTAATGTCTTTTACTGATTGATTTATAAATATTTCAGGTTAGTATGGTCGTTTCTCGCCCGTTCCACTTTTAGTTATAGAAGGACCGAAACTGTAACGCGTGAAATACGAACATTACCAGGTTGAAGACTTTATCAAAGATGAATTTTTTGTTTCGTGGATCACTGAGTCCGATCCGACCGCGAATCAGTTCTGGGAAAAATGGCTGAAGGCAAATCCGGAAAAGAGGGTTGAAGTTGAGCGTGCCCGGGAATTTATCAGGTCCGTTCAATATAAGCAAAGCGGCCAGCTCTCGGATCCCGAATATTCACTGATGTTTGAAAAATTGCTGAGAAGTAGTGAAATGAGGTCTGACAGTCATCGGCGCAAAAGATATCCCAAATACATATATGGGGTGGCAGCATCGATAATTCTGCTCATTACTGCCTATTTCCACTTTCAGCTTTCTAAAAAAGAGCGTCAGCATTCAGAAGTGAGCCAGCTCAGGGTTGCTACGGAGTTTGGGCAGCGAAAAACGATCCAATTGCCGGATGGTACCATAGTAAAACTCAACATTGGGAGTAGCATCGAATACCCTGAGAAATTTGAGGAAGATCTGAGAAAAGTCAGACTTTCCGGTGAGGCTTATTTTGATGTAGCTAAAACAAAAAACCAACCATTTGTCATTCAGTCCAGTGAACTGATGACTGAGGTGCTCGGGACTTCATTCAATGTATCGGCGTATCCTGAAAATGACACCATTGCGGTGTCGGTCGTTTCCGGCCTGGTGAAGATCAGCAATGAGGCGGGCGATGTGGAATTGCTTAGTCCCTCTGATATGGGCATCTTCAATAAAAACAGCAAAACCATCAACAAGAGAATCTATGACCCTGAGGTATTGTCCTGGTACCATGGCATACTGATCTTCAAGAACGAGCCTTTGCCAAAAGTCTTTGAAAAGCTGGAAAGATGGTACGGGGTGGAATTTGAGTTTGAGGAGGGGATCAGCCTGGAGGGGACCTACAGCGGAAAATATCAGAACAAATCCCTTGAATTGATTTTAGAGGGCATCAGCCTCACAGCACATATAAAATATAGTATGAACCAAAAAAATGTATCGATCTATGAATAGCACATGAAAAATGAAAGTAGAGAATTAACCCCCGCACCAGCAGTTGAGGGACTTCGGGCGCAGGGGTAGTTCCAGGAAATTATTATTCACTAAAACATCCTAAAAATATGAAAAACCATTTACTAAGGGAAATAATCATTATGTCACGACCCCTTTTCTATGTAATATTTATACAAGCGCTCTTCGCTTCATTTTTGCATGCGGAGAAGTCTGAGGCTCAGGCGAAAAGCTTGTATGAGATAGAGTTGAAACTGGGTGCCGGTGAGAGAGAAGTTCTTGATGTTTTCAATGAGATTGAAAGAGAAACAGATTTCTACTTCACTTACAAAGATCAGCTGATTCTGGATAAAAGGGTTTCCCTTTCTTCGAGAAAAGCGGTACTGGGCACTTTCCTCGAAGAGATCTCAAAAAATTCGGATTTGAGATTCAAAAGGATCAATGATAACATTCATGTATATCAAAAAAACGCACATGAGGTTGTTGTTCAGGAAACCTTTGCGGAGGAAGACGAACAAAATGCGGTAACCGGTACTATCACTGATGAAGACGGTGAAGGACTTCCGGGAGCGACCGTACTCGAGAAAGGAACATCAAACGGTACCATAACCGATGTGAATGGAAAATTCAACATCAATGTTGGGAATGATGCTGTCCTGATCGTCTCTTTTGTTGGCTATCAAAACAGGGAGATCCCTGTGAATGGCAGGACGACCGTCGAAATTACCCTTCAATCTGATGTAGCTGCCTTGCAGGAAGTAGTGGTCGTGGGGTATGGTACGCAGAAAAAGGAAGATGTGACCGGAGCCATTGTGAGCGCGGACCTTGAAGACATGAATAAGCAACCCAACGTGTCTGTAATGGAAGGATTACAGGGAGCCGTTCCGGGTTTAAACATAGGACAGGTCAATCAGGCTGGTCAGAATCCAAATTTGAATATCAGAGGCCAAAGTTCATTATCAGGAGAACAGAGTCCCTTGATCGTCGTAGATAATGTCATTTTCAGAGGTGAATTGGTAGATCTTAACCCAAGTGATATCAAATCCATCGATATCCTCCGAGATGCCAGTGCAGCCGCCATCTTTGGTTCGCAGGCTGCAAATGGAGTAATTATGATCACCACGAGGTCGGGTGGAGCCTCCGATGGAAAGCCAACGATTACTTATTCAGGTCAATACTCATTTCAGCAGCCTCACAATGAATTAAGATCTGAAGTTGATGGTGACGCTTTCATGCTAAAGATTGAGCATTCCGATATCCTTCAAAGCAGAACGGCATCTTCCGGCTACCTGGACAGGGACCCCAGCTGGGATGAAGCCACAAACTTTAAGACCAATCACGAGCTCAGGCAGTTTAATGCCGGCCGAACATTTGACTGGTATGATTATATGACTACTGACAATCCATACACTACCAGGCATAATCTTTCCATTTCAAATTCTACCGAAAGTAATAATTACTATGTTTCCCTGGGATACACTGATCAAACCGGACATATGAGAGATGAATATTATTCGAGGGTAAACGGTCGGATTAACTTATCTACATCAGTCACCGAATGGATGGATTTTGATATTCAGAGTCTGATGACGCTTAGTGAATACGGGCCTCAGATCTTTGGATTAGGTGATCGGTATATTGAGCCATTTGCAACTCCGTTCGATGAAAATGGTGTGCTTGTGGATCGACCGACAGGGAATCAGATCAATCCTTTTTATGAAGAAACTGCTGATACTGAGGATAAACGATTGAACCTGAATGCAAATCTCACGGCTACGATCTATTTACCTATCGAAGGATTAGACTATAAGCTAAGATTTGGTAACAATTATTTATCTAATCGAAATTTTGAGTTCAGAAGCTTTGGAGCTGATTTCACTGGTAATGGTTTCAAAGAAAATGAAGTTCAGTATACATGGAGTTTAGATAACATCCTGTCGTATAATAAGGTCTTTGCAAATATTCATGAATTGGGTGTCACCTTTTTGTATGGAGTTGAAAAAAGACAATCAGAATATACACGTGCCGAGGCCTCCAATTTCATCAATGATGTGCTGGGATATGACCTGCTTCAGGCGGGTGCGGCTGATCTGCAGCGTGTCGAGTCTGGCGGCTGGGTAGAATCAAGCCTTTATAATATGGCGCGGGTATCTTATAAGCTGATGGGCAGATACCTTGTAAATGCCACCATACGAAGGGACGGATTTTCCGGATTCAGTGAAGCAAATAAGTTTGGGTATTTTCCCTCTGTTGCCGTAGGTTGGATCTTCACTGAAGAGGCTTTTTTCCCCGAGATGGGATGGTTAAACTGGTCAAAATTAAGGGTTTCTTATGGTGCGACCGGAAACCGGACCATTGGAAGGTATCAGACACTGGCAGAGGTATCAGGAAAATTTGGATACCTCACAGGAGATGGCTCATCTATTTATACGCAGTGGATCAGTGAACTTGCAAGTCCGGATTTGAGATGGGAGAAAACGACCGGTATCAATGTTGGTCTGGACTTCAGACTTATAGGCAACCGAATTAGTGGTTCAATTGACTATTACAACAACAATACTACTGACCTCTTGTATGAAGTTGATATTCCTGCAATTAGCCGATACCAAAGATTTCCTGACAACCTTGGTAAGATCCACAATCAGGGACTTGAATTGCTGATTTCATCAATCAACATTCAGAAAAATGACTTCACATGGTCTACCGATTTTACATTCTCACGAAACAGAAACGAAATTGTCACTTTGCTTGGTTTTGATATCGACGAGGATGGAAAAGAAGATGATTTGATATCAGAGGGTTTGTTCATTGGTGAATCCACAGGCGCGATATTTGACTATCAAATCGATGGCATTTACCAGATCGATGATGAAATTCCCACTGGTTATGAGTTTGGAGCGTACAGAGTGGTAGATCTCAACAATGATGGTATGATCGACCCTAGCGATCGTACTATCCTCGGGAATTCGCGACCTGCTTATCGATTTGGGATCAACAACTCTCTGAATTATAAAAAATGGAGTTTAAGCTTTTTTGTCAATTCGATACAGGGTGGAAAGGATCGTTATCTGGGAGCTGATAATATCTATGATCTCTCCATATTTAATAATGAATCGCACTTCAATTTTGCATTTCCTCAGGGTATTGACTACTGGACACCAGAAAATCCCGACGCCAGATATCAGAGACCCGGAATCAAAGGTTCTGACGGTATAGCTGGTACACGGTACGCTTCACGATCATTTGTGAGACTTCGTAATGTGTCCCTGTCTTACAATTTGGGAGCAGATGCGATAAAGTTTGTTCAAAATATACGAATCACACTAAGTGGAAGGAACCTGCTTACACTGACAGACTGGAGGGGATGGGATCCCGAAATCGTTGACAATGATGGGGATCCTGTTGGTATCACCAGGGGAGGAAGACCAATCATGGAGTCTTATTCGGTAGGATTAGATGTTACCTTTTAAACTGAAGAATTATGAAAAGCATTAATATATTATCATTTTTTAGTCTGGATCTGATTTTTAAAGAGAGCATTCTCCGGTTCGGACTGGTCCTTGTCATTCTTTTTTCCGCATGTGATGAAGAGGAATTTCTTAAGACTGAACCTGTAGATTTCTATTCACCGGAGAATTCATATGTAACTGCCGGAAATTATGAGGCGGCAGTGATGAATCTGTATGACAGGGTAAGGACTGACTTCTTTTCCAGTGATAATCAAAACGATTTTCCAAATGCAGGGATTGCAGGAACAGATATCATGCACTTGCACAAGAATCACGGATTCAATACTCCGCTGGAATCCATCCTGTTGCCTACAAACAACGGGTTTGTATTTGGAGCACTCTGGCAGCCGGCCTACCGCATTATCTACGATGCGAACGTTATCATTGGTAGGGCTGCGTCGGATGACAACGAGTTGACTGATGCCGAAAAAAGCCTGTTCATTGCTGAAGCCAAGTTTTTCAGAGGTTACATGTATAAGATGTTGGCTAATGTGTATGGTGGTGTACCTATTGTGCTGAAGGAGACCCAGGAACCCAAGCGTGATTATAATAGCAGCTCGAGGACCGAGGTATACCAGCAGGCAGCCAGTGACCTGGAAGATGCCACACAGGATTTGATGAGCATTGTAGAGGCTCCTGATCATCGCATTAATACACTGGCGGCCTATCATATTCTGGCTGAGGTGTATCTCTCACTGGAGCGATGGCAGGACGCCGTGGATGCGGCATCTATGGTCATTGACAATCCGACTACTGCGCTGATGACAGATCGTTTTGGTACCCAGGCCAATGAAAAATATCTGCCAGCTGAACAATGGGATACTGATGTTTACTGGGATTTATTTCGCCAGGGCAACCAGAACAGATCTACTGGAAATACCGAGGCAATCTGGGTCCTCCAGGATGAATGGAATGTGCCGGGTAATAGCTCATCTCGTGGAGGTCCTGAACTTGAAAGGTTGTTTGCACCGAGGATCTGGCAGGCCAAGGTTCAGAATCTGGATGGTTCTACAACCACGGTTGTTCCCAATCCCAATGCCTACACCGGTGGTCGTAGCTCAGGGTTTACAAGACCCACCTATTTCTTCTTCGAGACCCTGTGGCAAAGAAGTGGGTACAGTCAGGACATCAGGAACTCTCCAGCAAATATTACGAGAGATTTTATCATCAGAAATCCTGATAGCGATTTCAATGGACAGTGGATCTTTGCTGACAATACCCCGATTGCCATGTCGAGTTTGAATGATACTACCAGGAATATGTATCCATGGATCGGAAAGACCTCTACTCCCGGAAGTCAGCCTCCTGAGGCATTTTTACCAAATCCAGTCGTTGAAGGAGGATTATCCTTTAGTCATGCGGCTTTTAGGGATGTTTATGCCATTCGACTTGCTGAGACTTATTTGATCAGGGCGGAAGCATATCTGGGATTGAATCAGTTACAAAATGCTGCTGATGATATCAATGTTGTTCGAGGAAGAGCTCAGGCGCCCCTCATCACTTCCGGGGATGTAGACATTGATTATATACTTGACGAAAGAGCCAGAGAGCTGTATCTCGAGGAATTCAGGGTGCTTACCCTTGCAAGACTTGGAATGCTGGTTGAGCGCACCAGAGCTCTTAATCCACATGATGGTGCTGGCTATGCTGATCATAATAATCTTTGGCCCATACCATTCAGTGAGATAGAGAAGAACCTTCAGGGCAATCTCACCCAGAACCCGGATTATTGATTTAAAATTTTTGATAGTTATATTCGATTTACTTTTTAGAAGAAATTCTCCTGCTGCTGTGGGAGAATTTCTTTTATTACCAAAACATAAAGAAGTATATAAACATGAGGAAGTCACACTTTTCGATCCTTATCATTATCATCCTTTTTGCCGCTTGCGGAGAGCGTCAGAACCAATCTAAAAAAGAAGGACCATTTCTCGCTAACGGGTTCCACAATGGGTGGGCGGACCAGGAATCCATCGTGATCTGGACCCGGCTGACCAAACTGAAGGAAGCCAATTTCGATGGTAAGGAATTTACCGATCTGACCAATGAGGAACGAAATGCTCTGGATGAAGATCCATCCAAAGAGAAGATCCATAATGCACAGATACCTGAAGGGTATTCGCTTGAGGACATGGAGGGTGCCTGCCCGGGAGCTTCAGGGGAGGTAAAACTTACTTACTATCCGGAGCATTTGCCGGATGAAAAGTTAGAATTACCCTGGGTGGCCGTAAATGATGATGAGAATTACACCTATCAATGGAAGCTGGAAAAGCTTTCTTCTGATGTCACCTACAAAGTGCAGATCGAAGCACGAAAAGGTGAGGGATCACCGGTATCTGATTCGGTGAATGGCGAATTCTATCTCCCGCCTGTAGCAGCTCAACAGAAGGAGATCTCCTTTACACTGGTGAGCTGCCATGATTACATCCGGAAGGACCAGCCGGGCGGACATCAGATCTATGCCTCCATGCAAAAGCTGGATCCTGATTTCTTTGTACATACCGGAGATATTGAATACTATGATAAACCCAATCCCTGGGCCATGACCGAGGAGCTCATGCGTTTCAAATGGGACCGGCTGTTTGCTTTACCCTTGCAGAGGGAGTTCTGGACTCAGACAACCTCTTACTTTATGAAGGATGATCACGATGCTTTAAGGAATGATGTGTATCCCGGCATGAGCTATGGCACGGTATCTTTCGAGCGTGGTCTGGAGATCTTTGACCTTGAACAATTCCCTTCGAATGCCAAACCCTACAAAACGATCAGATGGGGGAAAGATCTTCAGATCTGGATCACTGAAGGGCGAAATTACAGGAGTAAAAATACCGCTCCGGATGAAAGAGGAAAGTCCATCTGGGGACAGGAACAGAAAGACTGGTTGTTTAGAACACTCAAAGAATCTGACGCGACTTTTAAATTGCTGATCACCAATGACCCCATCCTTGGTCCGGACCGGGAGAATAAAAAAGACAACTATTCAAATTCCAACTGGGAGTATGAAGGTGATGAGATCAGGGATTATCTGAATCAGTTTGATAATGTCTATATCACCTGTGGAGACAGGCACTGGCAATATGTGACCCATTATGAGAACTCTAACCTGTGGGAATTTGGTACGGGTTCGGGCGCAGATCAGCATGCCGGGGGATGGCCTCCGGATGACAAGAGACCTGAACACCGCTTTTTAAGAGTAAAAGGAGGGTATTTATTCGGGAAGGTTTCCTATCAGGATGAAGAACCCATGCTCACTTTCCAGCATCATGATGTGGATGGGAATGTGGTGCATGAGGAGGTTTTTTTGCAGGATTAATTAACCAGGGAAAAATCCCTGTTTCTGTCTGGTGGAGACACAGTGGAGACAAGAGGCTAGGAGTAATATTTACTCGCTTGGTGTCTTCACCAAACCGTCCATGGCCTGTCCCCGGACAGGCCACAAGGATGAACGGCCTCTTGCATGTGAGGAGGCAGATACTGTCACTTTTAAAAGATACTGGTTAAGATCAAAAGCAACAGGCCGCCCCTATGGGGCTTTTTGTAAAAACAATTGGTTTGCTTCTAAAGGTAGTTACGCCCCGATGGGGCTGCTTCGGATAGCAATGATACACATACGATCTGGTTAGACCTTTACTGGCACAAAGAGAAAATTTGGGACGGATAAGTTAAATAATCCATGGAAATGATTGACAAGCTTCAAAAGGGAGTCGAAGCTGGAGGTCTGTCTGGGGGCAGACCTTGGAGAAGCAATAAAGAGGTGCGGTAGGTCCCTTCTATGTTGTAATCCAAGAGAATCACCTAATACTTTTCTCCCAAATGCCTTTTTTGGCCTCTTGTTTCATCATAAAAACATCCTTCTATCAACGGACTTAAGAAGCCGCATTTCCTTGTTTAATTCTTTATTTAATGAAAACAGCAGCCTTTAGGAAACGAATACTACAATGTAGCATCGCAAGGGACGTATAGCTGTCATTCAATTAGAGGTTGTTTTATGATGATAGTTATTTCGTTAAGCCACAGCATACTGATACTCCGTTTCATTCTTCAATACATACCTTACTCGGCTCAATAGCTTCTTAGCAATTCGAATGATAGCTCGATTGGGCTTCATTCGCTTACATAAGGTATTATAAGTCAGAGCCAGAGCAGGATCATTTCTGCTGGCAATCCAGGCACTTTCTACAAGTACTCCTCTCAGTGGTTTATTACTTCTGGAAGTAATCGAACCTGTCAGATCCCTATCCCCAGAAGAATTAGTGGTGGGAACCAAACCGATATATGAGCACAGTTTATCCAGGCTGTTAAATCTTCTTATATCGCCTAACTCAGAAAGTAAAGTCATTGATACGATCAGTCCTATTCCTGGAATACTTCTCAGGCAATTAACCTGATGAGCATACTCTTCACTTCTAGCTATTTCTCTTAGTTGTCTATTAATCTTAAGTAAAGTGGATCTCAAATGAGTTACAGTATCCAGTGTTCCGGATATTACAGCGTGACCATATTCGGTACTCAATCTTATGGTAGTTAACCATTTGGAAAAATTGGCTGACCAGTAACGTGAAGCCGAATCCAATTCAGTTGGAATCTCAATCCCATAAAAATGTAAAAAGGCCTTGATCCGCGTTTTATTCCTGCTAATCTCTTTCACAAGAGTTTTGCGATACCTTACCAGGCCGCGCAGTTCTTCGGTAGTCCTGGTGGGTACATGAATGGATTCTAAATCTCCATTTCGTAATGAACGAGCAATTTTTCTACTATCTCGTTTATCTTCCTTCTGCTTCCTCTCCTTATCAGTAGTGGGAATATCTGCCGGGTTTACGACAATATTGTGAATGCCTTGAGCCTCCAGAGATCGATGAACACTGAAACCGCAAAACCCAGCTTCATAGGCCGAATGGTATTCAGCTCCCGGAAAGTTCTTTTTCAAATAGTTTGCAAGAACTTCTGAGCTAGGATCTTGTGAAAATGTTTTATGCGTGATGTGTTCCAGTAATATGGTTACTCGCCAATTCTTCAAATGCACATCAATCCCTACGAATACCTTTTGACCATCGAAACTCAATTCTTTACTTTTACTTTTCATAAGCTTCTATCTTTTAGTTTGATTATTGTTTACTTATTCAAAACTAAATCACATAGAAGCTTATGTTTTTACAATCATAAGGCCTTCAGGGATTCAAGGGTGTGGGAGGCTACAGACCTTTTTCGATATCTATGGGTAATATTCTTTAAGTTGACGGTAATGGTGGAGACACCAGCCTTGGGAGTAGGGGAGAAAAAAGAGGTGCTGAGCAGATTCGAACTGCTGTAGGAGGTTTTGCAGACCTCTGCCTAGCCACTCGGCCACAGCACCTGATGATT
Organism: Cyclobacteriaceae bacterium; assembly: GCA_965243485.1. Lineage (GTDB taxonomy): Bacteria > Bacteroidota > Bacteroidia > Cytophagales > Cyclobacteriaceae > UBA7330. The sequence goes on from CBDEVP010000001.1 coordinate 3,504,513, forward strand.
GACGCAATGTCAATGCTAAGTTAAAAATTTCCTCAAATTTAGGACGCCTCTTTCGGCCTCCGGGTATCAATAACGAATGAAAGCCATGCGGGTTATCCCCCACATGGCATTTCAATGATTATTTATCCTCTTTGGAAGACTCTTCTTCAGAATCTTTTTTTTCCTCAGATTTCCTGGCTGATGCTTTCGGCTTCTCTTCACTCTCCTCTTTCTTGGGAGCAGCCTTTTTTGCAGGCTTGGAAGCTTCTTCCATCTTATCCTTCAATGCAGACAGGGCTTCAAGGTCTCCAAGTGTAGATTTTTCTGACTCCTGGTTGATCTTGTTAAGCGTCTTGCCTTTTCCGCCGCCACCACTTCTCTTCCTTGGTTCCTCTGTCGGCTGCTCAGCACCCTCTTTCCAGATAGAAGTATGAGAAAGGGTAATCCTCTTCTCGTCTTTGGAGAAATCAAGCACTTTGAAGTCAAGGGTCTCACCTTCGTTGGCCATGGTGCCGTCTTCCTTTTGAAGGTTCTTTGTGCTCACCTGGCCTTCAAGACCGTAAGGAAGCTCTATCAAAGCACCTCTTTCGGATTTGGAGATCACTGTGCATTTGTGAACAGAACCTCTCTTGAAAACGGTTTCAAAGGTATCCCATGGATTTTCTTCCAGATGCTTATGACTCAGGGCCAGCCTTCTGTTTTCCACATCCAGCTCCATCACTACCACTTCCAGTTCTTCACCTACCTTGACAAACTCAGATGGGTGCTTGATCTTTTTGGTCCAGCTCAGGTCTGAAACGTGTACAAGACCATCGATCCCTTCTTCCAGCTCAATGAACAACCCGAAGTTTGTCAGGTTTCTGATGATACCCTTATGCTGAGTGCCCACGGCATATTTGGTGAGCAGATCCTGCTTGGTCCACGGATCTTCCGTCAGCTGCTTGATGCCGAGCGACATCTTGCGTTCCTCTCTGTCTATGGTAAGGACAACAGCCTCCAGCTCATCTCCGACATTCATGAAATCCTGTGGATTCCTCAAATGCTGAGACCATGACATTTCGGAAACGTGGATCAATCCTTCCACACCAGGGATGATCTCCAGGAATGCTCCGTAGTCGGCCACATTGACGATCTTACCTTTAACTTTAGATCCGATCTCAATGTTTGAGTCTAGAGAATCCCATGGATGAGGTGTCAATTGCTTCATCCCCAGAGAAATTCGCTTTTTGTCATCATCGAAGTCAAGTACTACCACATTGATCTTCTCATCAAGATTCAGCACTTCCTCAGGATGATTGATCCTGCCCCACGAGATATCTGTAATGTGGAGTAGTCCGTCAACACCACCCAGGTCGATAAATACCCCGAAGTTGGTCATATTTTTGATCACACCTTCAAGTACCTGACCTTTCTCAAGGTTGTTAAGGATCTCAGCTTTTTGCTGTTCAATATCTTTCTCGATAAGGACTTTGTGAGATACTACCACGTTGTCATTGGAGTAGTTGATCTTCACGACCTTAACTTCCATTTTCTTATTGACAAAAACATCAAAATCACGGATAGGCTTCACATCGATCTGTGATCCGGGTAAGAAAGCTTCTACACCGTAGATATCCACGATCAAACCTCCTTTTGTCCTTCTCTTCACCATTCCGTCGATCACAAGGTCCTTGTCAAGGGCTTCCTGGATCTTCTCCCATGCATTGACGATTTTGGCTTTTCTCCTGGAAAGGACCAGCTGACCGGCCGCATTTTCCTGCTCCTCAACGTAGACCTCTACAGTGTCTCCTGCCTTAAGATCAGGCATGTCCCTGAACTCTGACAACGCCACAAGCCCGTCAGATTTAAAACCAATATTTACAATAACGTCTTTATCTGTAATACCTACGACGGTACCATTCATCACCTCTTTTTCGTTGATGGTGTTCATGGTCTCCTCGTACATCTGCTCCATTTTTTTGCGATCGGCTTCGCTGTACTCTTCTCCGAAACCATCGTTGTCAGCATCCCAGATGTTAGTTTCCGGAGCCGGAGCTTTTTTCTGTTCTTTTTTAGGTTCCTCCTTCGCAGGTTCTTCAGCTTCTTTATCAGCGGCAGATGCTTCCGGCGAGTCTTTTTTCTCCTCTTCCTTTTCTGTGCTCTTTACTTCCGGAGTCTCTTCCCTGATCTCTTCTTTTTTTGCTTCAGCCTCTTTCTTTTCAGATTTCTCATCTACCTCATCTGTTTTGGATTCGGTTTCCGAAGCAGCTTCTTTAGATGAGGATTCTTTCTCATCACTTTTTTTGGATTGAGTTTTAGTAGTTTTCTTTTCTTCTAATTCCTCAGTTTCTTTTTTTGCCATAATGTAATTGACCCTAAATACACCACGAAGCCAGGGTCGTCATCCCCGTGGATTTAATTTTTAAATATGCTTTCCCGTTAAGCCGAAAAGCCCATTCACCTGAATGGAGGCGCAAATTTAGAGGAATTACCTTAAAAGAGCTAAGATCCTGGTTTTATTATTCAGTCTGAACGTAAAATAGAATTATAGCATCGTATGGTTAGCTTTACGACCCAAAATTGATTTGGATCCTTATGCTGATCGAGCGAAATATCTCTCTAAAACCATATAATACCTTCGGCGTCGATGTTTCTGCAGATTACATGACCCACATCGCCACCACCACTGACCTGGCAAAAGTATATTCTTCAGGCAAGTTCAGACTCATGAAAAAAATGGTGCTGGGCGGGGGATCCAATGTGTTGTTTACCAAACCCTTTAAGGGAATGGTACTGAAGATCGGGATCCGGGGCATCGAAATTATGAATGATGGAGAAAAGACCGTTCTTGTAAAGGTGGGCGCCGGAGAAAACTGGCATCAATTTGTTTTATGGGCGATAGAGAATGGCCTGGGCGGCATTGAAAACCTTTCGCTGATACCCGGAACGGTCGGGGCGGCACCCATTCAAAATATAGGTGCCTATGGGGTGGAGCAGGAGTCCGTTTTTCATTCGCTAGAGGCCTACGAGATCTCCTCAGGTGAGATTGTAAGATTTTATAAAGAAGACTGCAAATTCGACTACCGATATAGTGTTTTTAAAGGCCCCCAAAAAGACAGGTACATCATCACCCGGGTTTATTATCAGCTAAGGAAAGACCCTGAATTCAACGTCTCTTATGGAAACCTGAAGGAGACCCTTGAAAAGATGAACGTTTCAGAACTGACTTTGGAATCGGTCAGTCAGGCTGTGATTAACGTCCGGAAAAGCAAGCTTCCGGATCCTTTAACGATCGGAAATGCCGGTAGTTTTTTCAAGAATCCTGTCATTGGCAAGGACTTTTATCAGTCCTTGAAAACCGCCTTTGAGGAGATTCCCGGCTATGAAATGGAAGGCGACCTGGTAAAAGTTCCCGCTGCCTGGCTCATTGATCACACCGGATGGAAAGGATTTCAGCGGGGTGAGGCAGGTGTTCATCAGAAGCAGCCACTTGTTCTGGTCAATTATGGGCAGGCCACCGGGAATGACCTGAAAAAATTGTCGGAGGAGGTTCAGGAGTCCGTTTTGAAAAAGTTTGGTATCCAGCTTGAAACAGAAGTTAATATCATCTGATGATCAAAATTCCTTCAGAAATGATATTTAATCTTTGCAGGTTAAAAGTTTGATAAAAGTACCGGTTGTCACCAGGTTGTCCTGTTACCCGCAGGGCTGTTTACGCCGCATGTAAACAGGTGACGCTGGAACACAATGATATGCGATATGAAACTGCTTGTAGTTGAAGACAATTTGCAGCTAAGTAGTAATATTAAGTCTTACTTGTCGGAGGAAGGGTATGTGTGCGAAGTCAGTGAGACTTACCGACAGGCTTTAGATAAACTGTATGCCTTTGATTACGATCTGGTGGCTTTGGACCTGATGCTTCCCGATGGGACCGGTCTTGATCTGTTACGGGTGATCAAAGATAAATTCCCTCAGATGGGTGTTTTGATCATTTCAGCAAAGAATGCCCTGGACGATAAACTTACAGGCCTTAATCTCGGGGCTGATGATTACCTGGCCAAGCCTTTTCATTTATCCGAGCTTCATGCAAGATTGCGAGCGATTTATCGCAGAAGAAACCAGGAAGGAAATGATGTGATCACCTTCAATGAGATCAGCGTCAATGTCAACACCTTCGAGATCAGGGTACGCGATAGCCTGCTGGATCTGACCCGAAAAGAATTTGAGCTGATCCATTATCTGGTGATCAATAAAAACAGGTTGCTCACCAAGCAATCCATTGCCGAGCACCTTTGGGGTGATTATATGGATGCGGCAGATTCCTTTGATTTTGTCTACCAGCATATAAAAAACATTCGGAAAAAAATCAGCCAGGCGGGAGGAGAGGACTACATTCACACAGTATACGGCGTCGGCTATAAGTTTAAGGCGGAAGAATGAGATTAGTTGTCAAAATTTCCATCTTCTATCTGGTCATCACTACCATCGTCTTTATAGCAGGAGGTATGATCGCTTTTGAGATCATTTATCGGGAGGTCCAGTTTGAGCAACAGTGGTATCTGCAGGAACGTCTGCCCTCCATTGTGAATTATCTCGGACGAAGGGAACCCAAGGACTCGGTGATCCGGGACAAAATGATCATCATTCCCTTGAATGAGACAATTCCGGAAATGGGTCCGGTTTTTTCCGATACACTGGTCATGCATACCACGCTGGAAAGGATCGAGCCACATATGAAACTGGAAGCCGTTAAGAATGTAAATGATCGAAGTTACCGGATCATTTTATATGACCTGGTGGTGGAATCAGACGATATCGAAGATGTGGTGGAGGAGTCTCTAATTAAGATCTTTGGCTTGTTGCTTTTCCTGATCGTGGTCTTTGGCTTGTTGGGATCCTATTATGTATTCAGGCCTTTTGGTACAACCCTGACGGCCATCAAGAATTTCTCCATTCAAACACTGGAACCGATCAAACTAGCCAAATCCTCAACCACGGAGTTTAAACGGCTGAATAAGTTTGTGAAGGAAATGACTGATAAGGCGACCAAAGACTACCTGTCGCTTAAAGAGTTTACGGAAAATGCTTCGCACGAAATACAAACACCTCTGGCGATCGCCCAGGGAAAGCTGGAAATATTGATGAAGGATGAAAACCTGAGTGAGGAACAGCTGGAACTGATCTCATCCGCTCAAAATGCCATCAAACGGGTGAGCAGGCTTGGGAACTCTCTTTCGCTGATATCAAAAATTGACAATAAAGAATTCAGTGATTCTCAGCAAATCAACTTTTCCAGGGAAATAAATCGATTTATTTACGATTTTAAAGAGCTCATAGATCTCAAATCCTTGAAAATCAAAACAAAAATTGAAGACAATCAGTTCGTCAGTGGAAATCAGGTATTGATTGAACTATTGTTGACCAATCTTTTGAACAACGCCATCAGGCATAACATTAAGGATGGATACATAGATGTAACGCTGGAAAAGAAGACGCTAATCATTGAAAATTCCGGTCATCCTTTGAAAGGTGATCCTAATGAGTATTTCGAAAGATTTAGGAAAGGAACCAACGATCCCGTCAGTTCGGGATTAGGATTGTCTATCATAAAGAAGATCTGCGACGACATGGGAATCAGTATTTCCTATGAAAACAGCGGGGCAAAACACACGTTTATATTGTCCTGGACCTGAACTTCAGGTTTCCGATAGATTTCGATCAAACTCTGATTAGATATGACCCTTAGGTTTGTGGTTCATTACTTAACGAGATCGAATGAAATTTTTTATAATACCATTTTTCCTACTTGCATTTTACATTGCTTCAGCCCAAAATTTTACCATTTCAGGCCGGGTAGCTGAAGAGTCTACTGGTAATCCGTTACAATTTGCCAATGTGGCCATTTTTCAGGAGCAGGATTCCAGTCTGGTGACCGGAGGAATCACCGAAGCTGATGGTTCTTTTATAATCAAAGTGGCTCCGGGTAATTATTATGTGCGGATCCAGTTTGTAACTTATGCCTCAAAAACGTTCAGTGGCATAAAGATTAATCGGAACAATCCCAATCAAAATTTCGGAGAGATCTTATTGGCTCCCTCGGATACAGAACTTGAGGAAGTGGTTGTTCAGGCAGAACGAACACAGATGCAGTTGCAGTTGGACAAGAAGGTATATAATGTGGGAAAAGATCTCAGTAACCTGGGGGGAAGTGCATCAGACCTACTGGCAAATCTACCCTCGGTGAGTGTCGATGTAGAAGGCAATGTCGAGCTTAGAGGGAGCTCCAGCGTGAAGATCCTGATTGATGGGAAGCCTTCGGGTCTGGTAGGTCTTTCAGGTACCGATGCATTAAGACAGATGCAGGGCAATATGATCGAGTCCGTGGAGATCATTACGAACCCTTCGGCCCGATATGATGCCGAAGGTATGGCTGGGATCATCAACATCATCCTAAAAAAAGATAAGAAACAAGGAGTTAATGGGAGTTTTCAGGTCAATACCGGATGGCCGCACAATCATGGCGCCTCAGCCAACATGAATTTTAGGAGAGACTGGGTAAATTTCTTCCTGAACTATGGTATCGACTACCGCAGGGCCCCGGGATATGGCGAGTCATTGCAGCGGTTTCCGCAGGCAGAAGGGGATGAGGTTTTCCGGACTGATCAGTACACCGACAGGCTGAGGGGCGGACTATCCAATAGTGTCAGGTTCGGATCCGATTTTTTTATCAACGATAAGACCACCATCACTACAGCATTCCTGTGGAGATACTCTGATGAAACCAATAATTCAGATATTGCTTTCGAAGACTATGGAAGCCAGAGTATGCTCATGGACTACACCCTCAGGCAGGATGAAGAAACGGAAGGGGATGAAAACCTGGAATACTCGGTCAATTTCACCCGTACATTCAGTAACAAAGATCACAAGCTTACTGCAGATATCCAATATCAAAGTAACAACGAGCTTGAGCAGTCGGACATCCAGCAACTGAATGGTGACACAAGGGAAAACCTGATGACGGAGTTTGACCAAAAAGTAAGAAACGAAGAAGGTGAAGAAAGACTGATGCTTCAGGCTGACTACATCCATCCATTCGGAGACAATGGCAAATTTGAACTGGGATACCGAAGCACCATCAGGAATGTGAAGAACAATTACACGGTAGACGAAACGGATGAGAACGGCGTATTTATGCCTGTTGATACATTTACCATCGCCTTTGATTATAATGAGCGGGTCCACGCTTTTTATGGTATCATCAGCGATGAACTGGAAAAAATCTCATGGCAGGTAGGTCTGCGTAGTGAGACCACCAATATTTCATCCATTCTGGAGGAACAGAATACGGATCTTAGATGGAACTATACCAACCTGTTTCCAAGTGCATTCTTAACTTATAAATTACTTTCCGGCAACCAGATCCAGCTGAGTTATAGCCGAAGGATCGAAAGGCCACGATTCAGGGAATTGAGCCCTATGACCTCTTTCTCCAATAATCGTAGCTTCAGGGTAGGGAATCCCAATTTACAGCCTGAGTTTACCGATTCTTATGAATTGGGTTTTCTTCAAAACATGAATAATTCATCCATTTACTACGGTGTTTACTATCGTTTCACAGACCAGCTGATGCAACGTGTAACTTTCAATCCGTCCGATCTGGTAACGGTGATGAGACCGTACAATGTGGGTGTGAGCAGGGCAGTGGGTGTTGAAGTAAATGTTTCGCAGGATTTCACAGATTGGTATCGACTGACAGGAAATGTTAACTTCTATCGCCAGGAATCAAATGGTGTTCTTGGAGATACATTAAGACTGGAAGCTGAAGCTTTGACAATGTCCAGCCGGATCAACAACATTTTTACGTTTTCAGACAGACTCACAGGGCAACTGAATTTTTCATATCGGGCTCCCGAACAAAGGGCACAGGGAAAACGTCTGGCCATTTATGAATTTGACCTCGGGCTTGCTTATGATGTGATGAATAAAAATGGTACGGTTAGTTTAAGTGTGAGAGACCTCTTTAATACCGACAAATACAGATATACCACAGAATTACCTACGATTATTCAGGACAATGTCTGGCAGTGGAGAAGAGGCCCGCGTTTTACAGTGGCCTTTATCTACCGGCTGAATCAGAAAAAGGAGCGTGAAAGAGATAGCGATCGCGGAGGTGGAGATGATTTTGACATGTAATCAATCATGTCAATTCAGAGACGTTTGCCAGCTGACCGTGGTACCGTTCTACCGTCACACCAAACTTTAGGAGGAAATCTACTCCTTCGTCACTTTTAATGCCTTTGTGCGCTGCATATGAATTGAGATAGATCACTTTGTCGATGCCTGAGGTATAAATGATCCTGGCACAGGCCAAGCAGGGAGAGAGGGTGACATAGAGCGTGGATCCTTCCACGGAAGCTTTATTCTTGACAGCGTACAATATAGCATTTTGCTCTGCATGGATGGCGAGGGAGCATCCGCCCTTTGAATCTCTGGGACACCCCTCTACCGGGAATTCTTCATCACAGTTGTGGGTGCCTGCCGGAGGTCCATTGTAGCCGATGGATATGATCCGGGTGTCCTTGGTGAGAACCGCTCCGACATGCCTTTTGATACAATGAGAACGTTTGGCAAGATTAACTGCCAGTTCCATAAAGATATCATCAAAAGCGGGTCTCTCCATTCCTCGAAAATACTTATTTGATCTCAGAGATCGGAATTCCAAACCGATTTTAATTGAATCTGATCTTCATTGGTTGATAATTGTCATTGTGCGCGGTTACTTAAGTCATTAATCAGATATGACAGGATGATAATTTTTGCTGAATGAATACAGCTTTGCTCGAAAAATACAATGTGCCCGGCCCCCGCTACACGAGTTATCCCACGGTACCATACTGGGATACCCGTTCATTCGAGCTCAGGGAATGGAGACATAGACTGATTGCCGGATTTGATCATGGAAGACAGGCGTGCAGCATTTATATTCATTTACCGTACTGCGAAAGTTTATGCACCTACTGCGGGTGCAATACCCGGATCACGAAAAATCACAACGTGGAAGGCAGATATATTGATGCTTTGCTCAAAGAATGGAAAATGTACCTCGATTTATTCCAAAATACACCAGTGATCGAAGCGTTGCATCTGGGAGGAGGTACACCAACGTTCTTTTCTCCTGAGAACCTTAAACGTCTGCTTTCGGAGATCTTTAGATCATCAGGATTAGCTGCCAGTCCGGAGTTAAGCTTCGAAGGACATCCCGGTAACACCACCCGTGATCATCTGAAGGTGATGGCTGAACTGGGTTTTGACCGTGTAAGTTTCGGCATCCAGGATTTTGATTCGGGTATACAACAAATCATCAATCGAAAACAGGATTTTGAACAGGTGCTGCGTGTGGTGAGTCAGGCGAGAGACCTGGGTTACCAATCCATCAATTTTGATTTGATCTATGGTCTGCCCGGGCAAACTGTGGAAACAGTAAAAGGTACCATTGAAAAGACGATCCAGCTCAGACCGGACAGAATTGCGTTTTACAGTTATGCCCACGTTCCAAAGCTGAAACCAGCCCAGAAAAGCTACGAAACCCTGCTACCCGCACAATCGCTCAAATCTTCGCTGTATAGGGTCGGGAAACAATTATTTAAAGAAAGTCAATACATAGAGATCGGAATGGATCATTTTGCATTGAAGAGTGATGAGCTATATCAATCCTACGCATCCGGTACACTACATAGAAACTTCATGGGCTACACCAGTAAAGCCAGCAAATTGCTCGTGGGTCTTGGAGCCAGCTCGATAGGAGATGCCTGGTCGGCTTTCAGCCAGAATGAGAAGAGGGTGGAGGCATATATTGATCTTGTGGAAAACGGCAATCTACCGATTGTCAGAGGTCATCTTCATTCGGAAGTTGACCTCATCCTGAGGCAGAAAATACTGGATCTCATTTGTAAATATGAAACAACGCTGACCGACCACGAATGGGGACTCATCCGGGAACTGATCAACCATGATCTCCTGGATGAACTATCGTCTGATCAGCTCATTGCTCTCACAGGAAATCGTATCCGGATACCGGAAGCTGGCAAACCATTTGTCCGTAACATTTGTATGGCCTTTGATGCCCATTTGTGGCAAAAGTCCGAAGTCTATGCAAACTTCAGCCAGACAGTTTGATCAACCTTCGTAGGAAATCCTGTAGATGGTCCCGGACATATCGTCCGATAGTAGCATAGATCCGTCATCCAATATGATCATATCCACAGGTCGGCCCCAGTACTGATTATTGGATTCCATCAAAAATCCATCGATGAAGGTTTCAATGCCCTGACTTTTTCCATTTTCCTCCTTTACAAGCAACACCTTTGTACCGGTGTGTCCGGCTTCCGGTGTCCGGTTCCATGATCCGTGCAGGGCTACGAAAATTTCGTTTTTATACTCTTCAGGAAACTGCGATCCGGTATAAAACCGCATACCCAGTGGAGCCACATGAGGGCCCAATAACGCAAACGGAGGCACAAAATCCGAACATGGATATTTGGACCCGAACTCCGGATCAGAAATGTTTCCCTGGTGGCAATAAGGATAGCCGAAATGTTGTCCGATCTCAGTCAAGCGGTTCAGCTCACAATTGGGGATGGAATCACCCAGCCAATCCCTTCCATTATCGGTAAAGTAGAATTCCCCTGTTTCAGGATGCCAGTCGTAACCGACCGTATTGCGCACACCATGAGCAATGATCTCTCTTTCGGAGCCATCCGGATTCATGCGTGTGATGGATGCAAAGATCTCATCTTCACTTTCACAGATATTACACGGAGCACCTACTGGAATGTAAAGCTTTCCTTCAGGTCCGAAGGCCAGCCATCGCTTGCCGTGGTGCGTTTCAGAAGGATAGTCATCATAGATGAGCTCCTTCCGGGCAGTGTCCATGGCAAGGATACCGGGGTATTTCCAGAGTTTATCTACCTCTGTGACATAAAGATCCCCGTCCTTAAAAGCAATCCCGTTCGGATTATTCATTCCCTGGGCAATGACATATTTCTTGTCGGCTTTGTAGTCTCCATTTTCATCTCTGAAAGCAAGCACATGCCCCGCACCGCGACTTCCTACGAAAACCGTTCCATCAGGAGCCAGCGCCAGGCTCCTGGCGTTTTCCGCCCTCGCAAAGACATCAATTTTAAACCCGGGCGGAAGCTGAAGAGAATCCAATTTCAGGTCTTCGTAATTTACGATGGTCGTATCTACACTGATCGCAGATGAGCCTTCCTGGCCGATGTTGCAGCCGGATACAAGTATGGAGAGGAAAAGAAGGGCGCTAAAATACTTCATGAACCAAAATTACCAATCATTTCGCTAATGGCGAGGGTGTGGTGGGAACATATCGGTTGTTGCTCTGGAAGTCCTCACCCAATCCGCTTAATTCAAAACCATCGACAAGTATGGCATCCGGTACAATGAGCGAAATAGGCACACCATTGATGCCATTGGATCCTGTCGTACCCCAGAACTGATTGGAAACGATGAGGTTATCAGACAGACCTGTGATTCTGAAAAGCGAGATATTGCTGGAAAGATCCACAAAATCCAGGCGGATCGGAGTTTCTTCTCCCGTCTTTAGGTCTACCTTGTATGCCTGAAACATGCTGGAGATACCCGTCGTTTTGATAGGTCTGAAAAGCAAAGCATAATCCAGACCGATCTCGTCTGCCTTACGGGCAAGTGAGGTTTTCATCTCATTTCCGGGCGTTGGCTTTTGTGACTGTACTGCCAGGATCCCGGGAGCGATAGATTTGAAAGTACCGCCAAAATTAAAGTTCAGTCGGTTATGACCGTTTGATTTGGGTGCCAGGGGTACCGGCGTTCTGCCGTTCAACTGCGTCACTAGCCGGCCATTATCCACAATTTTGAGTGAATCAGGTGGAACAACCCCTTCGGAATCTACATTGAAATTTCCGATTAGCTTTACCCCGTTAAATGTATCCCGGTGTGCCAAAGCAGTGACCGAAAGCTCAGGGTTAGCGATCCTTTGCGGGGCACGGGCCAGTTCTTTGTTAATGTTGCTGATATACGTGGAGAGCAGACCTTTGTCGGTGTTGTTGAGGCTTTCTCTCTCAGCAGTGATGTTCAGATCTCCTGTCATCAGTGCATTCATGAAAAAGTCTGCAACCAGCTCCCCCTCAACTAGCAGCGGACCGTAGTAAATGTCCTCAAAGCTGTCCTGTTCGAGTTTTCTCCTAAGAAATGACTTGAGGATCTCTACGTCTGATTCGATATCTTCCTGTGTTGGCAGGTCTTCTATGGAGGAAACCAGATAAGCCAGTTCTTCCGTGACCACCTTATAATCCTTATCGATCATCTGGACCGACAGGGTCAGGTAGCCCAGCTCATGCGGTGTGACGATCTCGATGCCCTCTGAATTCACGAAATAGTGGTTGGCTCCGATATAGAAAAAACCTATCGCCGACCGGAATACCTCAGGGATCTCCAGAAAACTTTTGCTTAGCGTCGAAACACGTTCCTCCCACAATTCCTTGTCCGGCAGTCCTATGGGCTGACGATTGTAGATCTGCACTTTAGGCGTTTCGGCAAAGTCTTTTAGTGGTAGCTTTTCGATACCTACTTCCTTATAGAGGTCTGTCTTGCTTTTTTGTAAACGTGCTGCCGCCTTGTAAATGTTATTGGTAGAGATCCAAAGCGATCTTCTGATCCCGTTATAGTTATCATCCAGCGGAAGATTGGTGTATCCCAGGTCCTGGGTAAACACCATATTCGGATCATTATAATTCTCGTCATTCACATCGTAGTCACCTACCATTACCCGGGTATACCAGCTTCTGGCACTGTCAAACGAAGACTGGAATATTCCCCCATTCATCGCATTGATGTTGATGGTCTGAAGTTCTGTGACACCGTAGCCGATGAAAAACGGATCATTGTAGCCTTCGGACTTCAATTCGGTCATGTTTCGATTGAGCTCGTCCCTCATGGCCTTGAGAATGATGGATTCTTCATCCTGGGCGTGGCCCGTGAACAGGATTACAAAACAGATTATAGCAGCAGCAATTCTTCGCATCATTTGTCCATGTTTGCCGGGTTCGCAAGGATAGGCTTATCCATGTTTGCTTCCGGTTTTTTCTGTGTTTCTATTTTCCTTACAAAGATGGCCGGTGAAATGGCCGTAACAGGCACATAACCCGACTCCGCTCCGCAATAACCATAAAATATTTCACTGGTCTCGCCTGTGGCCTGGATCTCACTAAACATGGTCAGCGGTGTGCCGATCAGGTCCACACCTCTCACTAACTGATCCGGACTACCGTCCGCGAACACTTTGTATACTTCCGTAGGGGTGATACTGAAGGCGTTGGGCGTATACCGGTCGGTCATGGTATAGCCTCCCTGTACGTTTTTGATATAGTAGCCGAACGCTTTGTCCTGTCTTTTACACTCTTTGATGAGCATCTTCCTCAGTGCTTCCTCGTCTTTTTGATTGGAGGATGAAACGATCAGGTTGGACTGTCGTGAGACCGGATTGAGGCCCGTCTGAGCCCTCGAGTGGCCATTAGAATTTTGACCCTCCACGAGCGGTTTTCGTGAGCGTAAGAAGTCTTTCAGAATGCCATTTTCCACCGCCTTTACTTTTTCAGATTTCACTCCCTGATCATCATAGGCATAGCTGCCGGTCAGGTGTTTACCCTGGAAAGCAGGCAAAGTCGGGTCGAAAGTGACATCAATGAATTTTGGCAACACTTTCTTGCCCATCTTGTCCTTGAAGGTTTGCGCATCATCCTTGCTTTTCAGTCGGTCAGCCTCTACCCGGTGACCGAAGATTTCATGAAAAAACACACCTGCAGAACGACCTGAAAAGATCGCCGGACCCGCAAACGGGTCGGCTGTAGGGGCTGTTTTCAGTTCCTGTAATTTTTTGATCATCCGGTCGATATCTGCAGTCACCTGCTCCACGGGTAAATCCCTTGGGTGACTTGCGAAATAATTCTGATGCAGCGGGATGATGTTTCCGCTGGCGGATCTCACGGCCGCACTGATCTGGATTTCAGCTCTCAATTCATTCTGCCGGATCCTCGATCCTTCAGTGGATAGAAAGTATTTCTGGCCGGACACAAAACTGAAGTTTACTGAACCCTCCAGGATATCCCTGTCCAGTAGGAAAGCATTGGACCATGTGGTGATATTTTTGATCCACTCGTCTACATCCACTTCCCTGTCTTGTTCGCTGAGCGGAGGCTCAATGAAGCTCACCACATTCTCTTTGGAAAAATCAGGGATCTCTCCGACCTCATTTTTTTCACTTCTCTGGGCAATGGTGTAGGCTGAGGAGGCTACTTTGTACCCCATGTCCGTGGCCATCCAGGTCGTTTGCCGGATCGCTTCTTCGAAATTTTCAAGGGGGAGTGGCAAGGCTCCCGAGTACCTGCTGAATCTTTCACTGCCCTGGAAGTTGTGAGAATTGTCAAAAGCATAATCACCCACTCTTACGTTGGTATTAAGGATCCGGCTTCTGTTTTCGCCGGTATTCATCAGGCTGCCGAAGGAGGCTTCCAGCGACAGTACATTCATATCGGAAACATTATAACTGATGAAATAGACCGGAGGGGTCAACGTGGAAAGCATCTCAAATTCGCGATCCAGCTCCTTTTCCAAAATGGTGATCAGCTCGTCCTGCTCAGCTGCCTCGGCCGGGGCATTTGCTATCATCAGGATTCCGGCCATTATCAATATCTTAAAACACATTCCTTTTTTGTTCGAATATAATTATACAAACTTTAGATCAATCCAGTTCGATTGAAATTACTACTTTCTACATTTGCAGCATGATTAGCATCAATAACCTGTCGTACTATCTTGGAGATCGTATATTATACGAAGATGCCTCGCTATTTATTACACCAAAAGACCGGATCGGACTGATCGGACTTAATGGTACAGGCAAATCGACGTTGTTGAAGATGCTGGTCGGCGAAGTTACGCCATCGGAAGGAGAAATCAGTAAAAGTAAGGATTCAACCATCGGTTTTTTAAACCAGGACCTGCTTTCCTATCAATCTGATGAACCCATCGTGGATGTGGCCATGCAGGCTTTCCAGGAGACCATTAAGATCGGTCATGAGATTGATCATATTCTGAAAAAGATGGAAACCGATTATACTGATGACCTGGTAGACAAGCTGGCTAAGCTTCAGGACCGCTTTCAGCACCTTGACGGTTATACCATCAAAGCTAAAGCCGAGGAAATTCTTGAAGGGATCGGATTCAATACAGAGGACCTCCAAAGGCCATTGCGAGAGTTTTCAGGTGGGTGGAGAATGCGGGTGATGCTGGCCAAGTTGCTGCTGGAAAAGCCCTCCCTGCTCATGCTCGATGAGCCTACCAACCACCTGGATCTGCCCTCCATCAAGTGGATAGAAAATTATCTCCAGAATTATGAAGGAGCTTATATCATCGTTTCGCACGACAGGCGATTCCTGAATGCCTGTGTCAATAAGGTGGTTGAAGTGTCCGGAAACCAGTTCAATGTTTATGCCGGGAATTATGATAAGTACGTGGAGGAAAAGGAGCTTAGAAATGAGATCCAGCAGAACGCCTACGAAAATCAGCAGCAAAAGATCAGGCAGACGGAAAGATTTATCGAGCGGTTCAAGGCCAAAGCTACCAAGGCCAAGCAGGCCCAGTCCAGGATGAAGATGCTGGAAAAGATGGACCGGGTGGAAGCGGTGGTCGATGATACCAGCCAGATCAACTTCAAGTTCAACTTCACGACAAAATCAGGAAGGCATGTCAAAAGACTCCAGGACATCAGTAAATCTTATGGGGACCTTAAGATCCTGGAACATGCCAACGGCCACATTGAAAGAGGAGACAAGATCGCATTGATCGGAGCCAATGGAAAAGGTAAGTCCACCTTGCTGAGGATCATTGCCGGTACTGAAAAACACGAAGGCAAGGTAGAAGAGGGCCACAATGTGATCCCGACCTTCTTTGCCCAGCATCAACTGGAGGCTCTGAATGTGGAAAATGAGATCCTTGAGGAGATGAAGCAGGCGGGAAGCAAAAAGACCGAAATGGAGCTTCGCGGGGTGCTTGGCTGCTTTCTTTTTACCGATGATGAAGTATTCAAAAAGATCAAAGTGCTCTCGGGAGGTGAAAAATCAAGGGTGGCACTGGCCAAAACGCTCATTTCGGAGGCTAATTTCCTCTTACTCGATGAGCCGACCAATCACCTGGATATGCTTTCGGTGAATATCCTCATCCAGGCTTTGCAGCAATACCAGGGTACTTTGCTGCTGGTGTCTCACGACCGGGATTTTATTTCCCAGGTAGCCACCAAGATCTGGTGGATAGAAGATCATCAGATCAAAGAATATCCCGGCACCTATGATGAGTTTGATTACTGGTGGGAAAATCAGCGGTCAAAACCTTCTCAGGCCAAAAGCAATGGAGCGGCCAAAAAAGAAGCTGCTGCCATCAATGAAGAAAAGAAGGACAAGCCCAGGCACAATGGGGAAGAGAAGGCCATCCAAAAGGAAATCGAGTTGCTTGAGGAAAAGATCCTGAGGCTGGAACAGGAAGTAGAGCATCTGGAGAAAGAACTGGCAAACCCCGAAATCTTTTCAGATACAGCCAAAAGCGAAAAGATCACCAACCGGTACCAAAGCAAAAAGTCTGAGCTCAACCGGGTGAATGAGGAGTGGGAGCGGCTGGTGGATAAGGTATAGTCCTATACCCAAACCCGCTTAGCAGAAAACTTCGGCTAAAATAATGACAGGTAGGATTCTATGCCTCAGAGTCCTCTCTGAGTGACTCTGAGGAGGTGAATAGAGTCATCTGGAAGGGACTCTGAGCTTCTCTGAAGTACAAACTAGAACTTCCTCTGTCTCTCCCACGCTTTCAATTTCTCCTGCCAGCTTTTTTCAAAAGCCTCGTTGGTCTGTATGTTCACCTGAAACTCATGCTTCCCATAGTTTTTCGCATTTTTCTCAAGGCCACTCACAAAAACCCTGGAGAAATCTTCAGGTTCATAGGACTTTAATTCTTCATTCGGGATCCGCTTCCCATCCAGCCATACACCATACTTTGTAGGGTCTAACCAGTCATCAAGTTGTTTTTGGGTGGGAGAAACGCGGTTGGTTTTTTGGGGAGGCGCATTCAGCATAGTCTTTTCTTCCTCAGTAAATTCATCCAGGCCTTTTACTATTGTTTTCAAATCACGATAGATCACTACTGCTATGGAGTCATTTAACATGATTTGACGTATGGCATCGTCCTCGCTTCCGATGAAAATTCTTTTAATGTTATTCAACCGGTAAGTTTTGTCACCTATGGTGTAACGTGACCAGGTACCTACTGATCCCGGTTGCTGCTGTCCGACTTTGGTCTTAGACATGCCGGGGATGAAATTTTCCGGGTTAACCCGCTTACCATCCTTTATTACCTCATAGTGAAGATGTGGCTTGTCACTCTTGCCTGAGCTCCCCACGGAACCAATTACATCTCCGATTTTTACTGATTCTCCTGCTGACACTTTTAGCTCATGCATATGAGCGTATAAGGTTACATATCCTTCTCCATGGTCAATTTTAATATGATTACCGTATCCACTGTTGTAATCTGCGAAAGTAATTGTACCGTCCGCCGTGGCTAGTACATTGACACCAGTTTCAGCCGTAAAATCCAATCCAAGATGCCACCGCTTTTCTTTGGTGATCGGGTCTATCCTTTCTCCAAAACCAGATGAAACCCGATGTAAAGCTGATTTATCAATTGGCAAAATTGAAGGTATACGGTTTTCCGCTTCAAAAACTTCCAGGCTAATCAAGGTTCCTATGCTGGGAACTCCTGCTTCTAACGATCGTTCGATCTTTTTGACTGCCGGGCTAAAAGCCATCAAAGCCAAAAACAGGATTGGGATTAGTACGGCAATAGTGATTGTCGCTGATGTTTTTGATATTTTCTTTTTCATCATTTCAAATCTTTTTTTAGTGAAAGAATAATTTAGATGGCTTGTGAATGCAGGGGAACGAAACTTAGATATGTACTGAATTAATTGAAGCTGATAATCCCCAATGTCCTGATGGCGTTTAATGACAGCCCGATCTGCCAGGTATTCATGATTGACACGTATGGCTTTGGAATAAAGACGAAGGACTGGGTTAAACCAGAAAACTATACTTACCAACTCAACAAATAGAATATCGTAGGTATGCCCCTGTTGTACATGTGCCAGCTCATGGATCAATAACTTGGGACTTACTCCTTTTTGGTAATCGTCTTTACCAATGAATATATGATTGAGAAAACTGTGCGGAGCTATGTTATCATTCAGTAGGTACATCTTGATGCCTTCATAATAAACAGCTTTTGCATTTCTATTCCTTTTGAGCAATTTCATGATATTGAAGACATATCGAGAGAATAGGATCAACAGTACCAGGCCATAGATCAAAAACATCAATATAGGAATCATGCTTTTAGGAGCATTTGCGGATGCTTCCGAAGCCGTAACATAGATCTCCGGACTCTCGAATGAGACTAGTTGCTGTTCCACCTCAGTAAGGACAGACATAACAGGTGCCTCTTCTGACATATTCGCCTTCCAGGTATCAAGCTCTACCAGAGGGATTGTGAGGGAAAACCCAATGGCAAAAAGGAGGAAAAACCTGTTGAAATGAAATGTTCCTGCACGAGCCAGTAGGACCTGGTATACACCGATCAATAGCAACAGACATAGCGTGCTTTTAATTAGATAAAGTATCATTTGCTGTTGTCTTTTAAACGTTTGTCAATCATCTTCTTCAAATCTTCAAGTTGCTCATTGGTCAGGTCTGCCTCGGCAGTGAAAAATGAAGCAAACTGCGAGGTGGAGTTATTAAAAAAGTTTTTAATCAACCCACTCATGTGCTTTGAGAAATAATCAGATTTCTCAACCAATGGATAATACTCTCTGGAGTTTCCATACAGCTTATAATCAACAAAACCCTTGTCTCTCATCCTTTTGATGAGTGTGGCAACAGTTGTTGTAGCAGGCTTGGGGTCTGGGTATTCTTCCAGCAGATCTTTCATGAAAGCCCGCCTAAGCTTCCACAGATAATGCATGAGTTGTTCTTCAGTTTTAGAGAGCTCCATGTTCTATGGTATTAGAATATACTCTACAAATGTAGAATATAAATCCACAATAACAAATCATTACTAATATTTTCTTCAATAGTAGGCTGTTATAGTGTGATAAACCCTGCTCAGAATCATCTGGAAGGGACTCTAAGCCATTCCAGGGTAGAAACTTTGGCTAAAATTATGGCAGGTGTACTTAAGAGTGATTCTGAGGAGGGAACAGTTATTTTTTACGTTCAAGGTTTGAGATTCTCTTTTCGTGATCAGCCAGTCCATCGGCCATGAAAGCCATGAAATCAGTCATTTCTTCCTGAAATCCTTTGTGAGAATCCGCTAACCCTTTTACTCCATCATGAAGGAAGGCTATTTTGGCATCCATTTGTGTAAGCCTGGATTCAATTTTCTTTCTAAACTCGTTAAACTGTTGTAGATCCATACTTGAAAGTTAATTAATTAATGTGTTTTTCTACTCGAATAGATTTGATTACATATCAAGATTGCTGAATGAAAGTATCAAATTTTGACACCCGCTCAGAGTCTCCTGGAAGGGATTCTGAGCTATTCCTAGAATAACTTTACCGTATCAATGGATTAAACCCATTCGGCCCCAGGACATATTCCCTCGAATCAATCTTAATGGATTGCCCCTGTTTCATGTGCTTCAGGTCCCTGAGATCAGTCGTCATTGTATGGATTGAAAACCCATGGAGATAAGCCAGATTCAGGTAATAGGTGTTGATCCCGTATTCGGTCCCGCAGAGAATGATCTTAAGGTTTCCAGAATAGTTCCTCAGCAATTCCTGATCCCGGGGGAAGGAATGATTATCGGCGATCATGATGGCGTCTTCAGCGCCGCTGGTTAATGAGGTACCGTAGAGTAGCGCCTCAAAATTGTTTTCATACAGGTCACCGCCGCCACCCTCTCTCATCGACCGGAAGAGCATGTCCCTGACTTCATGATAGCTGGAAGAGTTGATGTGATAGATCCCGCCGGTTTTGCCGATCACCTTGTGGCTGGTGGGCTTGTCGTTGCCATCGTTGAAAAAGACAAATGTCCTTTCTCTATCGAGGGTCTTCAGACGGATCCACTTCAGCAGGTCGCTGGTGTAAGGATACATGCTGCCCGTTGCATCCACAATGATCAGGTTATCCTCCCAATTATTTCGGAAAAGGACGGTGGAGACCGCCTCTTTTTGAATTTTGGGTATGATTTCGGTATAAAATGTATCAACGGTATAGGCTTCGCAGGCAAATCCCCGGATCTCCATGTTGAACTTTTCCTGCAATTCCTGAGGAGGAATGTATTCGGAGATAGTGATGCATTCCCTCTGGAGCGGGAATTCGATCATTCCGCGGGCATAGAACGGATAGGAGGTGCCCTCAATGGTGATCCCCCTTTTCCATCTCAGGATATATTTGAGAATGTTTTCGGTCACTTCCTTACATGGGAAGAGTGTTCCTTTGATATTTACCTGGACCGGCTTTCCTTTATTATCCACGGCCACATCAAAGAAAACTTTTCCAGTAAACCTTTCGCTGCATTCGTAGTATTTTTTGAATTCATCGCTTAGAAACTGGTTGGAGACATTGAGTGGGGGGAAGGTGCAGCTATAATTATTGACCTGGTATCTTTTCAGTGAATCATACCTTGCCAAGGTATAATCGAGGGTATTCATTTCCTGTCTGATCGTGTCGATCTCTTTCCGGGTGTCTTCCTTCGTATAATATTTGTCGTAGTAGACCACAAAGCCGTGATAGAAGTCCCGGCAGCTCCCGGGAGAATTACAGCCCGTTTGCTCAACGAGCCTCCATTCGAAAAATTTGTTTTCCAGCAGGTGGGGATTTGAGGTAATCAACCTGCTTATCCTTTCCTTATTTAGCTCTTCTTGACTGAATTGTTGTGATTCCCTGAATGCGGTATAGACCAGATCGATCCGGATGATCCTTTGTTCTTTTACGGGAACATTTTCCACCACATTTTGAGAGAAAGCCGACCTAAGCTCGATGAAATCGTGGGAGGTGTCCGCTTCATACTGGTCTGTTGATATTCTGACGGATTCCGAATAAATGGCATCAATCCTTTTATCCTGTCCAATGATCTGTAAACCGGAAAAAATCAGAATTCCTGCAACTAAATACCTCATCTAGACTATGAAACGAATCCTGAGCAAAAAGATGCGTGAAAGTACTTCAAATCACGTTGGCCAGGGAACTTTCAACTTTAATGTATTTTTGCTAACAAAAATTTATTGTCGTGATCACATTCAAAGTAGGCGGAGTCCCCGAACATTTCAATATGCCGTTGCATTATCTGGCCGCTCATCCCGAACTTAATCCTGACAATATCCGGTTCCAGTGGGAAGATTATCCCGGCGGCACCGGAGATCTGGTCAAGTCTCTCGACAACGGAGAGTTGGATCTCGCGACTCTGCTGACTGAGGGTGCCATCAAAGGCATTGACTCGGGTGCCGGCTTTCGGATACTTAATTTCTTTGTGGATTCACCACTGATCTGGGGGATCCACGTGCCAGCCTCAAGCAATTACCACTCGATAGAGCATGTGAAAGGCAAAAAATACGCCATCAGCCGGTATGGTTCAGGCTCTCACCTCATCTCTTATCTCGATGCCAGAAACAGGGACTGGCCTACCAAGGAGCTTGATTTCGTAGAAGTAGGAGGGATGGAAGGAGCCAGAGAAGCCTTCAGGACCGATCAGGCGGATGTTTTTTTGTGGGAGAAGTTTACCACCAAACCCCTGGTCGACCGTGGGGAATTCAGGATTTTGGGAGAATGCGTCCCCGGATTCTCCAGCTTCGTGGTTTGTGTCTCCAACAAGACCTGGAAAAATCATCGGGAGCGGGTCCAAAAGCTGCTGGAGAGTGTGCTCAGGTCAGGCCAGGCTTTACTTTCCAATAGCGCACTCACGCGCCTGATTGCCGATCATTATCAGATGGAGGAAGCGGATGTTGCCTCCTGGCTGGAAAGGACCTCATGGACGACGCAGCCTGATCTGGATCAGTCAAAACTGGAAGCTGCCCTGAAAATTTTAAAGGAGCTTTCGCTGGTGAAAGATACCCTTAGATATCAGGACCTGATCGTGGAATAAGCAAAGTTTGAAGAAATTTCAAACATTTCTTAACAGATATCATTAATTATGTAAGCAACAGGTTCGCTTTGAGAGCAAGGCGATTTCATTAACTTTGCCTGACCATTTAAATCAAATACCAAGCTTTACCACTATTTACAGTGATCCAGATCACAAACTGGTTTGAAAATCTCACGCATAAAAAAATGACAACAGAAGAACTCCATGACCTTGACAAAAAATATTATCTGCCCACGTTTCGCAGATTACCGCTTGCCTTTAAAAAAGCCAGCGGATCCAGGGTATGGGATATGGAAGGAAACGAATACATAGATGTGCTGGCAGGTATCGCTGTCAGTAATGTAGGGCATTGCCACCCAAAAGTTGTCAAAGCGATCTGTAAGCAGGCAGGTGAGCTGGGTCACATTTCCAATTTTTACCTGAGCGAACCGCAGGTGATGTTATCCAAAAAGCTGGTGGAGTTAGCGGGGCTTGAACGTGTATTTTTTGGTAACAGTGGTGCAGAAGCTGCGGAAGGTGCTATCAAGATTGCCCGGAAGTATGCTTCAAAGAATGGACGCGGAGGCACGATCATCACGGCTAAAAATGCTTTTCACGGCAGGACGATGGCTACTTTGGCAGCTACAGGAAAGCCGGCCATGCTTAAAGGGTTTGATCCGGTACCCACTGGCTTCATCCATGTACCTCTCAACGACATGGATGCTATCAAAAAAGTATTCAGCAAAGAAATCGGAGCTATCATGGTGGAACCCATTCAGGGGGAAGGAGGGATCAATGTTGCGGATCAGGCGTATTTAAATGAACTAAGAGCTTTCTGCGACAAGGAAGGTGTCGCCCTGATCTTTGATGAGATCCAGACCGGGTTTGGCCGAACGGGCAAATGGTTTTGTCATCAATGGTACGGGGTGAAGCCAGACATCATGTCCCTGGCTAAAGGGATCGCCAACGGGATGCCGATGGGCGCTGTGATGGCCAATGAAAAGGCAGCCACAGCCATGGAGCCCGGCGATCATGGTACCACGTTCGGGGGAAATCCCATCGCCTGTGCAGCTTCTCTGGCCACCATCAGCGTGATCGAAGAAGAAGATCTTTTGAATGAAGCTCAACGAAAAGGGGTCTGGCTTCGGGAGACCATTGAAGCATCGAAGGTGGAATATCCTGAGATCGTGGAAGTGCGCGGAAAAGGGCTGATGGTTGGCGTTGAGCTGAACAGGGAGTCCAAACCGGTCATGCTGAAAATGATGGAGCATAAAGTGTTGGGAAATGCCACAGCCGAGAAGGTGATCAGATGGGTGCCCCCGCTGAATATTCCCGATAAAGACCTGCATAAGGCAGTTGACATATTTTTTCAGGCCTTAAAAGAAACCAGATAATGTCAAAATACAGAATTGGAATTGTGGGTGCCACCGGGTATACCGGATCAGAGCTGGTCAGGCTGTTGCTTTCTCATTCATCGGTGGAGATCGTAGCCATAACTTCGGAAAGATATCAGGGCAGATTATTCTCAGAGGTGCATCCTCAATTTCAGGATATTTTTGAGCCTAAGCTGATCAGCATTGAGGAGTTGCCAAAGGATCTGGATCTTGTGTTCCTCGCATTGCCTCATGGGGTTTCCATGGATTTCATTGCTGACCATCATCAGGAAAAATATAAGATCATTGATTTGTCGGGTGACTTCAGGCTTTCCGGAAAAGACGTTTATGAAAAATGGTATAAAAAAGAACATCGCTTCGAGCAGGGTTTTAAGGATGTCGCCTTTGGTTTGCCCGAACTGTTTCGTGAGAAAATAAGGAAGGCGAAGCTTATTGCCAATCCCGGATGTTTTCCCACCTCTGCTACTTTGGCGCTCGCTCCATTGATCAAAGAAGGCATCGTCGATCTGCAGCACATCATTGTGGATTCCAAGACCGGGGTGACCGGTGCGGGTATTAAGCCACGTGAAAACACTCATTTCCCTGTGGTGAATGACAATTTCATTGCCTACGGGGTGAAGACGCACCGTCACACCATAGAGATCCAGGAAACATTGAGTGCATTCGGCAAATCTGATTGTACCATACTATTTACACCTCACTTATTGCCCGTAGACCGGGGAATTTTGTCAACCTGCTACACAAAACCCATCCGAAGTATTTCTGATGAAGACATTGCCACGCTTTATCAGGAATTTTATAAGAACGATTTTTTTGTTCGTGTATGTGATGACATTCCTCACCTGAAAAGAGTGCGGGGGACCAATTACTGCGATGCTTATGCCACCTATGACGACCGCACCAATACCATTATTTCCATAGGAGTGATCGATAATCTGGTAAAAGGAGCAGCCGGCCAGGCAATACAAAATATGAACCTGCTTTTTGGCCTGGATGAAAATTCCGGACTTCAAAGCGTACCATTACAACCATAGACTCTATGATCCGCAACATAACGAATGTAAGAGGAATCAAAGTATGGGGAGCCCATACAGGTGTAAAATCCATGCGCCGTGATCTTGCCATGATGGTTTCTGAAGTACCCGCAAAAATTGCAGCCACCTTTACACGAAATCTTGTCGTTGCAGAGCCGATCAAGCTCTCAAAAAGGCACCTCGAAGAAAACGAAAACATGGCACAGGTGATTGTGGTAAACTCAGGAAATGCCAACGCATGTACCGGGGAACAAGGCAGAGATGCAGCAGAAAAGATGGCCCGGGCAGCGGCAGAGGAGTTTGGGGTTGACGAGAAATCAGTGCTGGTAGCCTCAACAGGCATCATCGGAAAGCCGTTTCCAACCGAGGAGGTCGTACAGGGGATCAGAGATAATGCCAAAAATATCTCTGAAAATTCCAGGGCCGGTTCCTTTGCAGCTAATGCGATCCTTACCACAGATACCTTTGCCAAGGAGGGCTATGTCGAATTTGATATCGATGGAAATACCATCAATATCGCAGGAATTGCCAAAGGTTCAGGAATGATCCATCCCAACATGGGGACGATGCTTGCCTTTATTTTTACGGATATCAATATTGATCAGAAGCTTCTGGACAAGGCATTTAAGGAAGCCGTCAATGTCTCATTCAATATGATCACCGTGGATGGGGATACATCCACCAACGACATGGCCTGCATCATGGCTAATGGATTGGCGGATAATGAGGAGATCACCAAAGCCAGTGACCCGCACTACCAGGAGTTTAAGGAGAAGCTTGAAGAGCTGTTGATCCACCTCGCGAAACTCATCATCTCGGATGGGGAAGGTGCTTCGAAGTTTATCGAATACCACCTAAACGGCGCCCGGACCAAAGAGGATGCACGGCAGATCGTCAGGACGGTGTCAGGTTCATCGCTCGTGAAGACAGCCATGTTTGGCCGTGACCCCAACTGGGGCAGGATCCTGGCTGCCATGGGCCGGTCCGGCATTCAATTCAATCCCGATAAGGTCGATCTTTGGCTTGGGAATGAAAGCAACAAGGTTCAGATGCTCGAAAAAGGCCGCCCTGTAGAGATGGATGTGCAACTGATCAAACGGGTCCTGAAAGACTCCAACATTATCATCGACATCAAACTCTATGAAGGTCGTGCTTCCGCCACCGGGTGGGGAACCGACCTCACCACGGATTATGTCATGTTTAATTCGATGTATACGACCTAAAAGAAAGCATATCTGGGTGGCCTGATATCATTGATCCGGATGTACAGGTTAGCTTTGGCCCGGTGGTTGGTAAGGTGGTCCTGAACAAACATCACCGCCATGTAGCGAGGAACTTCTTTACCGCCAAACACCTTGATTATTTCATTCGCCTGTACTTCTGTCATAGATGAAATAATTGCGGTTGTCTCGGCAAAATTTTTCTTCATCAGTTCAATGACTTCGGATTTCCTCATATCGGATGCCGTAGGATTATTTCCACTACCACTTTCTCCCGTAACAAATCTTTTAGCCAACCCCAGCGTGCTATTGGCGATGTGAACCATTTGTTCGGCAAAAGTCATGCTGGAATCATTGGGTTTAAAACCGTACAGATCTTCAGGCATAGCCAGGGCTACATCCAGAGCATTTTTGGTTGATACCTCCCAGATGGGAAGAAAGCTTTTTGTAAAAGAAGATTTTGATTCACCTGCTACCTGAGCAAATGAATGCAGTACGATGATCATGCTGCAGAGTGTAAGTACTGATTTCATATTTTTATTTTTAGATTTTCATAAAAGAGCTTTCAAATTGAGTAAAATAATACCCAATATGTCCTGAGGGAGCTATTAAGAAAACAGGAATCCACCGTTAATGTCATAATTCACACCGGTGAGATGTACAGCCTGATCCGATGCAAGAAAACATACCAGGTCGGCCACATCTTCCGCTTTCCCCTCTTTTCGGAGAGGGGTGGTGGCAGCAACCTTTTTCCTGATATCATCCGGGGTGAACATATCATGAAAAAGCGTGTCTATCATACCCGGACAAACAGCATTTACGCGAATACCTTTCGGTCCAAATTCCTTGGCCAGTGATTTCGTCAAAGAACTTATTGCGGCTTTGCTGGCTGCATACATGGATGATCCACCACCGCCACCATCTCTGGCCGCTTGCGAGGACATGTTCACCACGGCTCCACCCGGCTTCATTTCCGGAAGAAATGCTTTAAGTACCAGCAGTGTACTTAGAAAATTCAGGTCAAAGACTTCCTTGTAAAATTCCGGAGTGATCTCATTCAGATTTTTCCGGGCAACGATACCTCCTGCATTGTTCATGATGATATCAGGAGTTCCGTAGATATCAAGTGTTTTTTTATAGAGGTTATCGACATCCTTTGGTTTGGTAAGATCGCCCTGGATGATCGTGGCCTCCCCGTTGGTTTCTCCGATCATTTCCAGTGTTTCTTTGGCTTTATCGTCAGAGTGGAAATAATTGATGATGACTTTTGCTCCTTCCCGGGCAAATCTTAAGGAGATGGCCCGACCGATATCCCTTGCGCCCCCGGTCACTACCGCTACTTTATTCTTTAATAACATGTCGCTTGATTTTGATGAAAGGATCACAAGATAATTGTCCCCGGCTGGAATTGAAAGTATTTGAAATAAAAGGCTTCAGGATTTGTCAAGACAGTCGCAAGTTCGGTTTTGTATACCTTAGTCTTAAACGTTAAGTCCATGAAGTATCTTCTGATCATTTTCATATCAATATTTTTTAGCTGTAAACAGGACTCTGAACAGGAAACAGCGCCTGTTCCGGTCATCGACGGGGAGTTTTGGAGAATCGGTGCCGCTCCTGATTTAGACAGTCTCAACGGACCTGATCTTTCCAGGCAACATGTAGTGGATCATGGATTCGTGAAAGACAATGAAGGTAAATGGCACCTCTGGGCATGTATCCGGGGCACGAAAGTGAGCCGGTTGCTCTATGGATGGGAAGGAGAATCACTGACCGATGGCAAGCTATGGGACCAGGTGGGTGTGGTGGCAAGGGCCTCGTCTGAATGGAACGAACAGGTCAGCAACGGACGGGAGCAGATCCAGGCGCCCTATTTCAGGAAGGTCGGGGATGTTTATTTCTGCTTCTACAATTCGGCCGGGATCCGGCTGATGACCTCTCAAAACGGTGCAGATTATGAAAGACAGGCCATCAAGGACGGAAGCAATCTGCTTTATGAAAAAGGAGGACGTGATGTGATGGTCATCGATGAAGGCGATACCTACTATGCCTATTCCACAATCTCTACGGTAGCGCGTGATGGATGGCTGCGCGGGTTTGTGAGTCTGCGCACCTCGAAAGATCTTGTGGAATGGAGCGACTATACGATTGTTTCAGAAGGGGGGAGGGCTGGCAATGGAGCCGTCAGTGCCGAGAGTCCCTTTGTTCAAAAATATGGGGGATATTATTTTTTGTTCAGGTCTTCGTCTTCTACGGGTTCATGTTTCGTTTACCGGTCGAAAGACCCCTATAATTTTGGTGTAAACAATGATGAAAAACTCATTGCTGAATTGCCGGTATGGGCTCCGGAGATCATTTTAGAGGATGATCAATGGTTTATCAGCGACATTGCCGATTTTAAAGGTGTGAAGCTGGCAAGGCTGAAGTGGGAGGAAGAACCCATCTGATCGTAGAAGCATTCGATGCTTCAGACTGATCCCATCAGGACATCCCGATGCTGTAGCAAATAAATGGCAATTAGCCCCAGGATTCCCACCAGTCCAACATAATAGATCGTTGGGAAGATGGTCTTTCTTAAGACAAGCCCCTCCTTCCCAAGCAATCCGACCGTAGCAGAAGCAGCCACCACATTGTGAATGGCGATCATATTTCCAGCAGCAGCCCCAACAGCCTGTGAAGCCACAATAAGGGTGGTGGGCATGAATAGTCTTTCGGCTACACCAAATTGGAACAGGCTGAACATCAGGTTGCTTACGGTGTTGCTTCCTGCGATGAAAGCCCCCAGGGCACCCACAGATGGCGCAAAAAGCGGATAGATACCTCCCACATTCAATGCTACCCACTCGGCCATAGCGATTGGCATCGCTTCAATGTCCAGGGTATTCATCCCAGAATTGATATAGATCCTCACCATGGGTATCGTAAAGATCAGGACAAATCCTGCCCCTAGGATCATCTTTGCACTTTCTGAAAAGGCTTTCTTCACCTCATTGCCATTCATTCGATGAAGGAAGATGGCCGCTATTCCCGCCAGGATCAGTATGGTGCCGGGTAAATAGAGTGGAGCACTGGATGCATTCAGAGGCGTTCCCAGAATACTGGTAAAGTCGATGGTGATCCCGGTGAGCCAGCTTTTTACAGGGAGCTGAGGCAGACGGCTCAGGACCAGTAAAAAAGCTACAAGGAGGTAAGGGAACCAGGCCCTGGCGAGCGAGATATTTTTATTTGTGCCTTCATCACGTATCTCAATCTTTCCCAGCCAGACTTCAGGCCATTGATCTCTGGGTTCAAAATCCCATGTGCTTCTTGGAAGAAGGAAATTACGCTTGATCGCAATAATTACTATGCCAATCCCGATCAATGATCCGAGAAGTGATGGGAATTCAGGGCCAAGGAAAATTCCAGTCAATAGATAGGGGATGGTAAAGGCCAGTCCTCCGAACAAAGTGAATGGCATGATCTCAAAGCCTTCTTTCCAGGACCTGTTCTTTCCAAAAAACCGGGTCATCATCACTACCATGAGGGTAGGCATGATCGTCCCTGTTATGGCATGGAGGATCACTACATTTGAAGTGATGATCTGAATATAATCCATGAAGTCTAATCCCATTGTGGCCAGTTGGGCATCTAGTTCGGGATTTTGCAGGCCTCCGCGAATGCCCACGAGGATGGGCGTACCCACTGCACCAAAGGTGACAGCTGTACTTTGTACCATCATACCCAGCATGACTGCAGCCATCGCCGGGAAACCAAGAGCTACAAGGAGCGGAGCCACAATCGCGGCTGGCGTGCCAAAGCCTGCCGCACCTTCGATAAACGAACCAAAGAGCCAGACGATCAGGACCACCTGTATCCTCCGGTCCGCACTGATGTTGGTAAATCCCTGCCTGATGGCAATGACTCCCCCCGAATATTTGAGTAGACTCAGTAGAAGAATGGCCCCAAAGATGATATATAGGATGTCTGTAGTGATGACCAGCCCCTGCAGACAGGAAGCCAGGACCAGAAAGGGAGTCAGATCCCAATAGTAACAGGCTATGATGATGGTCAGTACCAGGGCCATGGGCATGACTATCCTGGCCGGCAGTTTAAAGCCAACCAGTAGGATGCCAGCAAAAAGTATGGGGATGAGCGCCAGTAGAAACAGCCAAAATGAATACATGGGTATGAGGTTAATGTTGGAATATTCTGGTCAAGATAAGGGTATTGTGAGTAATGTCAAACAAATCACTCATCACTCGTATTTCGATGGGGTTGAAAGGTCATTTATCCGGTCTTCACGATCATTAATTGTAATTTTTGAAAATTGGATTTATTTTAAGGGGATATTTTTATGAAAATCTTAATCCAGTTCTCGTGCCAAAAGGAAGATCGGGTCAAAGGAAGGTTGAAAAAATCAATCAAAATCGCACTGAAAAGTTTAGGGAGATCTATGACACTTATTTTTTGCAAATGGTTTCTTATGCCTTTGTCATCACCAATTCTCATGAAGTCTCCAAAGATGTTGTGAGTGATGTGTTTCTCAACCTTTGGAAATCTGAAACCAATCTTTCGGAGATCAGGGAATTAAAGGCTTACCTCTATGCTTCCGTAAAAAATCAGGCCCTCAGATCAATTTCCAACCACCCTAAAAATTTCGATGACTTTTATACCCAGCTGGAGCTGAGATCCGTTGACCAACTCAATCCCGAGGATTTGATGATCGGAAGAGAGTTATCGGCAAGGATCAGGGGAGTCGTAGATGCTTTGCCTCCGCAATGTCAGCTGGTCTACCGGATGGTCAAGGATGACGGCCGAAAATATAGCGAAGTTGCTGAAGCATTAGGAATATCTACAAGTATGGTAAAGCAGCATATGATCCTGGCGCTGAAAAACATGCGAACATCCCTTGATCAGTATTTTTCCGATGCCAAAGTGATCAAGCTGATATCTTCTCTTGGCTAAATTCCAGATGATATATTTTCAATATTTATACATATTTTAATTATCCTGTTCAATTTATCGATGTGAATATTGATATAATTATAATTCTTGTATCCTGACCTGCCCTCTTTTCTTCGTTTTTGCTCATATATGGTAGCAGGGTCACCGCTATCCTTAGATTTTTAATGGAAGAAATCCTTTTAAAGCAATTAAACCGTGAACAACTTTCAAATGCTGAACGCGAGGCATTCGAAAGGTGGATTGATGACCCTAAAAATGTCAGGGTTTACAATCAGTTGAAGCTGGAACTGAATGGTCCTTCTGATCTTCAGATGGAATCAATGATGGGTGAAGTATGGGGTGTGCTTGCCAAAGAAATGCATTCCGGTCAAAGCAAACGACTGATAAATTTCTTGTCCTGGATCAAAATTGCTGCCATTCTTCTTCTCGCCACCTTAACGGGAGCTTTGATCCATCTACAATTATATCCTGCTGCTGATGAGATTTCTGACGGGTTATTGATTGAAAAAGAAAGTTTGTATGGTCAAAAGCTGAATTTCACCTTACCCGACGGTACTTTGGTTAAACTTAATTCTGGTAGCAAACTGATTTATTCTTCTGACTTTGGATTAGAGAAAAGGGAGGTTTCCCTCGTTGGAGAGGCTTTCTTTGATGTGAAGCCAGACCCTGAGCATCCATTTATGATCACTACCAGCGACCTGGGGGTTAAAGTGCTGGGTACCTCATTTAATGTTAGCGTCTATCCCGAAGAAGAAGCTTCCGTGGCTGTAAAATCAGGAAAAGTGAGTGTTGAACTGTTTGCTGATGAAACCACATTGCAGCTTGACCCCGATGAGATCGTTTCTTATTCCCAGGCCAATAAGAAGATTGAAAAATATCTGCTTGATGACAATCAGTTGGTTTTTGGATGGACGGAAAAGAAGTTGATCTACAGGAATTCGGACATCAATCACATTCTGGAAGATCTATCAAGGTGGTATGGTGTCGAATTTGAAATAATTAAAGCACTGGATCAAACTAAGACCATTTCAGGCAGGTATGACAATCCCCCACTGATGGAAGTGATGGAAAGTCTCTCTTTTGCCTATGATTTTGAGTATTCAATAGAAAAGAACAGCGTGATCATTAAATAGATGATAGAATAAGATCTATAAAATAAGTAGTAAAAAGAGAGCTGAGTGGTCTTGTGGTAAAGTATCTCAGCTCTCTACAAAAAGAGTTTATGATAGTCTAAACTAAACAAAAACCCTATGCATGTAAAATTACAAAAATTACTAATCCGCATGTCAAAAACAGCGATATATGCAGGTATCTTCTTGTATTCGTTGTCTATGGCTTTTAGCTCAGCATCGGAGGCTCAGCGCAAGCTTTTGAGTGAGATCGATATCCAGATCCAGGAGCGGTCTTACCCGATTGTCAAGTTGTTTCATGAGATCGAGAAATCAAGTGATTTTGATTTTGTTTACTCTTCCAGGGAACTGAAAAATAAGACAGTATCCCTGGCATCCACGGATTGGGTACTTGGTGATCTCCTGCAAGAGATCTCGAAACAATCTGTTGTATCATTTAAGCGGGTCAATGAAACCATAACGGTAAAAGAAGCCAGACCCGAAACAACGCCAAATGTTCAGGAGGAAATAAGCCTTCAGGCTAGTGTTTCAGGACGAATAACTGATGATGCCGGTGAGGGACTTCCCGGAGCCACAGTAATAGAACTTGGAACCAACAATGGGACTGTGACTGATGTGGATGGAAATTACTCTCTTTCAGTAAATGAAAATGCTACCTTGCTATATTCATTTGTAGGTTATGAGGCACAGGAAGTACCGGTAAATGGCCGATCTACGATCAATATTGAGTTGGCATTGAGTACCTCAAGCCTTGAAGAAGTTGTTGTGATTGGTTACGGTACTCAGCAGAAAAAAGACGTAACAGGTGCCATATCCTCTGTAAAAGGTGAAGTATTGTCTGAGGTTCCGGTAGCTTCTGTTGAGCAGACTTTATCGGGGCGACTCGCCGGCGTACAGGTGATCAATGGTTCGGGGGCACCAGGCTCCGGAGCTACTATTCGCGTAAGAGGTGTTGGTACGCTGAACAATAACGAGCCACTCTATGTGATTGACGGAGTGATCCTCGGAAATGTAAGAGGAGGAGGTCTTGATGATGTGAGCCCGCTTTCATTGATCAACCCCAATGACATTGAGAGCATTGATGTGTTGAAAGATGCGTCCGCCACAGCTATTTATGGAGCCAGGGCTGGCAATGGGGTGGTTATCATTACGACTAAAAGAGGAACGCAGGATAGAGTAAGCATAAGCTACGATGGGTATGCAGGGGCTTCAGTAATAGACAATTCCAAATGGAACCGGCTATCCGGTCCGGAATGGGCCCAGATTGAGGCAAGAACCAATGAACTGCAGGGAAATACAGTCTACACCGGGCAGCCATTGGTAGAAGCTATTCTCGCTGGTCAGGAATTTCCTCAAAATGACTGGTTGGAGGAGTTAACCAGGCAAGGGACGATTCAGTCTCACAATTTATCTGTGACAGGCGGAAACGAAACTTCCAGCTATTATTCCTCTATCAATTATTTTGATCAGCTTGGCACCATATATGGTTCCGATCTAAATCGTTATTCTTTGCGATTTAATTCAGATCATAAGGTCGGAAAGCGCTTCAAAATAGGTAATACCTTGTTGCTATCCAGAACCCATTCTAACAGGCAGAGTAATGTCAATCCAAGCAATAACTCCAATGACTACATCAAGAGGCTGGTGGGTATGAATCCTTATAAGCCGATTTATGCAGCCGATGGGTCATACGCCGGGTTGGATAGCCATCCACCTGAAGCAGAGGGTAGTTTAGATGGTGCAAACCAACATGTGATTTGGGCGGCGAAAGAAAACAAAGATCTCTGGACTGTTAACCAGGTTTGGGCTTCTGTTTACCTGGATGCCGAGATCATCCCAGGTTTGACTTTTCATACTATGGGATCTATTGATTTCAACTACACGAAGCGTGAAGACAGAAACGACTTTAATGATATCGAAGGAACTCAGTTGGTATTGCCTGAACAGACGAGGTTAGGATTTACAAACAGAGAATCCAGAACTTTGTTTTGGGAGAATACATTAACCTATGACAAGTCTTTCGGGGATCATAAGATCACTGCGCTGGCAGGATTGCAATATCAAAATTCGCTGGCAACCGGATTTAACGTTACTGACGGAGCTTTTGAGGATACGGAATACTGGTTTTACAGTCGACCCAGGATCGTCAACCCTGCGGATCCATCAATTCCCCTGGTGATACCCAGTCCCAGCAATTTCGAGGTTGAATCCGGAGTTAATTCAGTATTCGGGAGACTCTTCTACAATTTCCAGGAGAAATACCTGGTCACCTTCACTGTGAGGAGAGATGGTTCATCCAAATTTGGTGCTGATAGAAGGTGGGGTACTTTTCCAGCGGCTTCTGCAGCATGGAGAGTCACTGAGGAATCATTTATGCCAACCATCCCCTGGTTGAGCAGCATGAAGATCAGGGCAGGATATGGTATCAGTGGCAGTGACAATGCAGGGAACTATCAAACGGCGGCAGCTGTAGGACAGGGAGGTGAATTCAATTATTCATTCAACGGAGGTGAAGTATTTGGTGCAACGCTCGCAAGACTTGCAAACCCTTTGCTACAATGGGAAAGGATCAGAATGGCCAATATTGCTCTCGATGTGAGCTTATTTAACGGCAGACTAAATGTAGCAGCAGATTTCTATGACAAACTGACTTCAGACCTGTTCCTTCCATTTGCTCCGGCACTTGAACTGGGAAATGAGTCCACACCAGAAGGAAATCTGGGAGAGATCAGTAATAAAGGGATAGATCTTACCATAAACTCCATCAATACGAGAGGTGCATTTACATGGACCACTGACTTTGTGTTTGGTACTGTAAAAAACAGAATTCAAAAGCTTCCGGGAAATAATGCGGATCGATTTACATCAGATGGATGGCAGGATAACTTACACAATATCTCCAGAGTAGGAGAAGAAGTAGGAGCCATTTATGGCTATGTACTGGATGGAATCTTCCAGACCTGGGACGAAGTATATGCACATGCTTATCAGGATCAGGCTCTCATTGAATTTGATTCTGATGGAAATCCGGTCTATGACGTAAATGCAAGAGATGATATAACCAGAAGAACCTCAACGTCACCCGGAGATTTTAGGTTTGTAGACCTGAATGGAGATGGTTTTATTGATTCTGAAAACGACAGGCAGGTGATCGGTAGTGTAATACCTGACTTTACGGTCGGTTTGACAAACACGCTGTCCTACAAGGGGTTTTTATTGTCTTTCCTTTTCCAGGGTGTACACGGAATCAATGTCTACAATACGTTAAAGGGCGATTATACAACCCGTGAGCGTTTGGATGCCTGGGACGGTGAAGGAAGTTCGACGACTGAACCACGTCTGGCAGGAAATGGTAATGGTAGAACATCCTCGTGGAGGGTGGAAAAAGCTGATTTTATTCGATTGAAGAATGCACGATTGGCTTATAGTCTGCCTCAAAATATCATCACCAAGATTGGTCTGCGCCAGATGCAGATTTATGTGAATGCTACTAACCTTTTTACGATCACTGAATATTCAGGGTATGACCCGGAAATTGGGCTTAGAGAAGCTGGTGACAATGAAACAGCTGGTATTGACAGAGGACGTTATCCGTTAACACGTCAGTTTATTGGTGGTCTGAAATTTTCTTTCTAAGATTTAAACGAAACTAGATTATGAAAAAGATAATTTGTATAATTCTGATTCTAGGTCTGTTTTTAGGATGTGAAGACAATCTCATTCAGCAGGATCCAACAGGGCCTACCGGAGATGACTTCTTTAAGACAGAACGAGATGTTGAACTTTCTGTGGTGGCGGCCTACGCTGGCCTTACCATAGGTCGCGGACTTTGGGCAGCTGATATGTGGGCTTTCGAGGCCATGTCCGATAATGGATATGGGATAGCAGATGCACCTTATAACACCCTGGATGCGTTTGGTCATAGCCCTGATTCTGAAATTGTGAGGGATCTTTATCGCAACCTTTACATTGCCATCAACCGGGCAAATCTTGTATTGAAGAATGCACCCACAGTTGAAGGGATCGCACAGGCTGATCTGGATAATTACCTGGGACAGGCCTATTTCCTTAGAGGTCACGAGTATTTCCTTTTAACCTTGATATTTGGAGATGCCCCAATCATATTAGAACCACCTACCGAACCCGCCGGTTATGCGGTGGCGGCTTCCTCAGCTGCTGACGTCTATGACCAGGCAATAGCTGATCTGGAAATGGCTGAAACTCTGCTACCTTCAACACAGGACGATGTGGGAGCAGTTGTAAGCATGACTGCCACAGCCATGCTGGCAAAGGTTTACCTGTTTGGAGCAGACGAACTAAATAATGATAGCTGGTATGGACTGGCTGAGCAGAAGGCTGCTGAAGTAATCAATTCCGGAAATTATGCCCTTGTAGATGATGCGGCTTTGACTCCCCAGGAGAATTTGATCTCTCTTTGGTCCCTGGATAATCAAAATAGCTCTGAGGACATCTTTGCAGTTCAGCATTATAGCTCAGGAGGTTGGAGCAACGGAAACGTTGGCGCTAATAGTACCATGGCCATCAATCCAAGATTGAACCGGGGGTTGAATATCTGGGGATTTGGATGGTTACATACATTCGAGTCTGTTGAAGCCCAGTGGGATGATGCTGATCCCAGAAAGAGATTCACCTTGTTCTTTGATGGTGACGACGTTGTTACGATTGCCGGGGATACGCTTGGACAATATAGCAGTTCTACGGCGCGGGGTGAATCCCGTCGTGACAGCGGTGGACCAAAGAAGCATTGGTGGTCTGAATCTACCGAAAGAGTGAATGGAGTTACTGATCTGGATACAAAAGTACTTCGATACGCCGATCTGCTCTTGATCCATGCAGAGGCTGACCTGATGGCTGATGGTAGCTTGAGTGCTGCTGGAGCCGCTTCCTTCAACGAGGTTAGAAGTCGTGTAGATCTTCCTACATTGGCTGTGGGCGCTATCACCAGGGACGTGATACTCGAGGAACGAAGGTGGGAACTGTTTATGGAATGTCATAGATGGTTTGACTTGATGAGAACTCAAACCGCTGAAGCAGCATTTGCTCAAATTGAAGCAGATGATAATACGCTCCCGAAATACTTTGGATATGCACTCGGTGTTAATGATTTTGAGAAGCAGGGATTTATTCCTCAAAAACATTACAAGTTACCGTATCCTCAAACTGCACTGAATCAGAATCCGGAATTGGTTCAAAAGCCTGAGTGGGCAGCGTCAGAATAATCTAAATTTAGTATCCATATGATTGAATAATACTTCCCTTCGGGGGAGTATTATTTTTTTATCCTAAACGCCTCTCACTGATGAAAAGCATCACAATAAGTGTACTCCTGGTTTTAGTCGTTTATCCAGTTTTAAGCGGGAATAATGAGCAACAGGAAGAACTAACTGTCCAAAAGAATCAGGTAATTGAATGGGAGTACGTTTCGGCCAAATCCTATGCAAATCCTTTTAGAGATGTAACAGTATCGGCAGAAATTACTACAGAAACTGGTGTCAAAACTTTAATAACAGGGTTCTGGTCCGGAGACAAAAGCTGGAAGTTCAGATTCAGCAGTCCTGATCCGGGTAAGTATAAATTCAAGACCATATGCAGTGATCCCAAAAACAAGTCCTTGCATGGTCAGAGCGGAACAATCAGGGTCTCAACTTATCAGGGTAATAACCCGCTATTCAAGCATGGTCCTTTAATCGTCAGTGAAAACAACAAGTATCTTGTCCACCAGGATGGCACACCTTTTTTTTGGTTGGCCGACAGCTGGTGGCATGGCATGACCAGCAGGTTCAATTACCCTGAAGATTTTATGACTCTGGCCATAGACAGAAAGAAAAAAGGTTTTTCGGTGATTCAGTTTGCGGTCTCTTTTCCCTGTGATATCGAACCTTTTGATCCGCGAGGACAAAATGAGGCAGGCGATCCATGGGATAAAGATTTCAAAAGCATTAATCCAGCCTACTTTGATCTGGTGGACCAACGGGTGGAAGCGTTGGTTGAGCTGGGGTTTGTACCAAATATCGTAGGCCTCTGGGGATATTATATGAAATGGATGGGTGTCGAAAATGTAAAGAAGCACTGGGAATACCTGATGGCCCGGTACGGTGCGTATCCCGTAACCTACACCCTAAGTGGAGAAACTACCCTTGCATACTACACTGATTTATCGGATAATTGGGATTACTACAAAGATCAATTCAGAAGTCAGTGGAGCGACGTAGCAAAATTTATTCAGAATACTGATCCGTACCACAGGGTGCTGACTACTCATCCGGGCCCGGGGATACATGATGGAAAACCTCCGATCTATGACATGGATCAGCTTGATATGATCATGCTGCAGAGCGGACACAAGGGCTTTCTTACCGTACCAACCTCAAATAGATTTGTGAAGGATTACTTCCAAAGATTTCCTAATGTGCCCATCATCCATGGGGAAGTTTGCTTCGAAGGCATGTTTGGCAGCAGCAGAGATGATGTGCAGAGAATGCTCTTTTGGAGTAATGTGCTGCAGGGAACCCCGGGTTTTTCTTATGGAGTCGAAGGTATCTGGCAATTTAATACCAGGGATCAATTGTTTGGGGAGTCACCCACCGGGATGACATGGGGAAATGTCCCGTGGCAGGATGCCATGCATTACCCGGGTTCATTTCAATTAGGTGAGGGAGCAAATTTTCTAAGGTCACTTGAGTGGTGGAAAATCAAACCTGCTCCTGAAAGATTGTCCTATCATGCAGAAATTGATAACTATTATGACCCATATGCTGCTGAGATTGGTGAGGATCTTTTGATCTACTTTACAAAAGTGGGCTACAAACCGAATCAGTTGAAAGTGTTAGGTCTGGATCCGGGAGGAAAATACGATTATATTTATTTTGATCCGATTACCGGCAGGAAGCATCCCGCAAGGGGTTTGAAGGTTAGCGATGAAGGCGAATGGGCCATCGGAACACCTCCGGTTATGCAGGATTGGGTACTATTGATCAATAAAGCGGAAGAGTAATTTTGAATAGTAAATGGTGCATCCTGATTTGCTGTTTGCCTTTTGCCTGTGAACAAAGGATCGAATGGCAACAGGTCATCAATGCCAGTGGTACTTTCTCTTCTCCCCGGTCCGTAAACCTGAATGAGGATGGGGTCAAAGACATTGTATTCGGGGCCGGAGGTCGTCGCGAATGGGAATCCTCGGAAAACGGGGTCATCGCCCTGGACGGGGCGAATGGATCAGTGCTGTGGAAAAAGGATTGTCGAAACCAGATCGTTGGAAGCCCTGCATTTAATGATATCACCGGAGATGGCATATCGGATGTATTTATCGGGGGGCGCTCTGCACAATTCATGGCACTGGATGGTAAAAATGGTCAATTGATATGGGAGCATTTGCCAACAGATCCAAACCATGATTATCAGACAGATACCACCATTCTCAATTTTTTCAATCCTCAGTTTATATCCGACAGGGATAATGATGGCTTAAATGATATCCTGGTGAGTTATGGGGGATTTGTGGAAGCTAGGCCAAATAACTATAACCGTCCTGTTGGTTACCTGATGATCTTTTCGGCAAAAACGGGTAAGATGATTTCAAAGACCCCCATGCCCGATGGTAAAGAAATATACATGTCACCGGTCATCATTTCAGAGGATGGTATAGAAAAAGTATTATTTGGTACCGGGGGAGAGACCATTCCGGGAAGTCTCTATCTGGCATCGGTAGATGACCTGATGGATCAACTTTTGAGCGACCATAATACCTTGTGTTCCGGAAAGTACAAAGGTCTGATCGCACCGCCCATGTTGGCAGAGATCACCGGAGACAATAAAGTAGATATCATACTGAATTGCTTTGAGGGTAAAGTCATTGCATTGGATGGCGATGGATTTGACCTGATCTGGGAAATAGATCTGGGAAGAGAGTATGAGTCCCATTCCCAGCCGGCTGCAGGAAACTTCACAGGAGATTCTACGCTCGATTTTTTCGTGAATTATGGTAAAGGCTCATGGCCCGAAATGTACGGTGCCATTCAATTGATTATTGATGGAAAGACCGGTGAGGTCACGGTCGTTGATTCGATCGGATACCTGCAATATTCCTCCCCCATTACCATTCAATCTTCTCCGGGAGACCAGGTCCTGCTGCCTGTCAATGACCTTCATCCCACCAGCTTTCCGCTGGAGTCCGGAAAGCCATCCCACGCTTATGAAAATCTTGTTTACATGTTTGATATTAGACAGCGTTCTAAAGAAATCATTTATTCAAATGAGGGGACCAACATTGGCTCTACCATTCTGATGGATGATCTTGATTCAAATGGCATGCAGGAACTTGTGTATGTCTATAACCTGAATCCATATGATCCATTTGAGCACTCAGGATTTTTGATCAGCTGTCGTACAGTTCCTTTCAGATCCAATCACTGGAATCAGTACATGGGTCAGGATGGAAGATCTGTTTTTGAAAATTTTTAAAACCAAAGCCATGCTAAAGTACCTGTCCTTCTTTCTTGTTGTACCCCTGTTATTTTCCTGTCAGTCTGAGACCAGTAAGCCTGTCTTAGAATACCTGAATGCGGACGCTAACATCTGGCACATGGAGCAATGGTCCGGTGACCTTTGGGTACTTGCGGATTATGATGGCCGGATCATGCTCAGAGATCTTGAACTGGAAAAGAATCAATGGGTTTTCCCTGCCGGATCTTTTGTATTTGATTTGAAAACCGGTGATGTCAATAGGGATGGCAAAAAGGAGATCGCACTCGCCACAGCCTCCGGGGAATTGATCCTGTTGGATGGTCAGGGCAGCAAGCTTTGGTCGTTTCAATCAAAACTGGCCATGTTCAATGTCGGGATAGGCAATTTTCAGGGAGATCAGGATCTGGAGGTAGTTTGCGGTGGGATCGACCGGTTTGTGTATGTGTTTGATAAAGATGGGCGTCTGCTGGATCAGTCGCAGGAGATGGAAAGGCTGGTTCATCGGATTGCCGTGGGAGAGCTATCAGGTGATGAATATGACGACATCCTTGTCATTGAAAACAGGACTACCGCCAACCTCCTTT
The DNA here is from genome assembly GCA_965243485.1 of Cyclobacteriaceae bacterium. GTDB lineage: Bacteria > Bacteroidota > Bacteroidia > Cytophagales > Cyclobacteriaceae > UBA7330. Next base: position 3,545,474 of record CBDEVP010000001.1, read on the forward strand.
CGTTTAGCGGAGACACCCTCTTTTCCAGGTGGAGAAAACCGATCAAAGTACCCGATGAGCTGGTCAACTGGGAGAATCCCCGAGGCAGTTTCTTTCCATTTTCCATCATTATCGATGATCTGGATGGGGATGCTGACAACGAGATCATCATGGGCGATACGTATTTCAATAAACAGGCTGTGATGGTAGCCGATCATACCGGTGAATCCCTCTGGATCTCCGAAGGTCTGCCACCATTTGAAATGGTGGATGGATCGCAGCTGGAGTTTTACTCCACTGCTTTTGTGCGTTCGGCGGATCTATATACCGAGTATCCTGGTAAGGAGATCATTTCCGTGGCCGGAGGGATGATCCGGGTCTGGGACAACCGGGGAAACCTGATCAGTTCGGCCAATTCAAGTCTTGGGTTTACGGATATTGAGGTTGCCGGGGACGAGATTTACCTGGGCTCCGCACCGAATGGGGATGAATTTGTATACCGGGTGAGTATTCGGGATGACTGGGAGCCAGCTGTGAAAGCAGCTACATTCAAAGGAAAGATCAAAGCCATACAGGATCGGACTTTGGAGATCACAGAGCAATTGAAAACCATGGATATCGATGAAAGTAAGGAAGACATTCCTTACGACCTGGTCATCGGGTTCGGATCCATTGAAACCGATGAGACTGGATTGGAAGAGTATCGACGGCAGCAGGAATGGTTTTCTCAAAGGTATCCCTACACGAACTTCAGGGTGATCAAATCCATGAAAGTGATGGAAGAGACCCCGCCGCTGGATGAAAATGGTGAACCCTGGTCGGAAAGCAGGTGGCGGACTGATGCGCTTCGGGGCACGATGACAGTCGATGAGATCCTGGAAAAAGCCCGCTGGATCGAAGAAAATGAAATCCCGACTTTCTTCATCATCGGTCATTCATGCATGCCATTTATTACCCTTGAAACCGTGGAGAAGATCCTTCAGACCGCCCCCAATTACACGGTGGGCTTCGGGACCTTCGAAGACGAACAGGTAGAAAGGATCTCGAGGTATTTTGAATATTACATGAAACCACTGGCCGAACTGTGTCTGAAATATGGCAAAAAGATCTGCATGACCAAAAACAAGGGTCTGTGGTGGATGGATTCGTCAGCAAATCCCGAGGTTTTCATGGCCCTCTTTGGGGAGGATAGGGATGAGGTCACCATTGCAGCTACCGAGGATTCCAATTCCAGAACACCGGAAGTCAATCTGATGGCACGGGGAGGTTTGTGGCAGGCAGGTTTGCTGAAGAAGAATGACGTTTCGATCCATAGCGATCTTTTTTCATTCAACCGGTACCATCAGTGGGAATATCCGCGGGTGGGTCATCCTTACCTTCGCTTGCTCATTGCTCACACAACGATGGGGATGACACAGACCAATGTGAGGGGCAGGAGGAGCATGCCCGCAACTGAAGATAATATGACCGGACCTATGGGATATGAAAGCACGGACCTTTTCTACCACCTTCTTGGTAAGGGTATCGTTTTTTCTCCTCAGCCGGAAGAGGCGCTCGGGTATTCGCCTTTAGGGCTTGTCTTTCACCAGCCGGAGGAAAAATGGATCACCGATGCCCACAATGGTCATCGCCCGGAGCTATGGGAGGATGATCAAGAATTGCATGAAGCCGTTTTCCCACATAATGGCAGCCTGTGGGGGATGACCAATACCCCGGATCATGCCTTCCAAAAGGTGGTTTTCAATAAAGAAAGGCAGTTTGGATACCAGGTCCCTTCCACACCTTATGGTTTGGTGGCCATTGTCCCGGAGCACACGGACCTGACCAATGTTGCCCATGTGGATGAGTGGATCCATACGGATGGAATTTACACCTGGGAAGAAGGAGGGCAGAAGATGAGGGGAGATGAAGCTGCCCGGTTTCTGGAGGACCGGTTTGAAAAAGCGGCTGAAAGACTTCTTTTCAGACAGGTGGGTGATCAGGTGGTATTCATGCAGGTCTTAAAGATTAGGGATGGTCATTACAGGTTATTCCTGATCGATCCGGGGTGGATCAACCCAAAAGACCACCAGGTGGAGGTAAGGATCGGTATGCCCGGAGAACACAGTATCCGGGATGCTATCACCCGGGAAGAAATTGCAGTGCAGAGTCAGCATTTTAGTGTGGCAGTGCCCGCCGGGCTTTTCAGGATTCTGGATGTGAGCACAAAATAATTTTACGACTCAAGATCCAATCTAACTTTTCCAAAGTTTCAGAACTTGGGAACTGTTTTATTCCCTAATCCCCTGTGGCCTGTCCCATTCGGCCTCCGAAGCTTTGGCGAAGGATGGCTGACAGGCCACGCATTGTTTACTCTTTAACAGGGATAAGGTCTTTTCGCCTGAGTATGTTAAAATATTCTCTTCCAGTACCTTGTGATCCCGTATCCTGAACCGATGGCTACCACCAGAAGGATGAAACCATTGAGGAAATTGCCGTAAATAAACTGGCCGGTACCTAGTAGCAGCCCGTACACACAAATGCTTCCGAAGATCATACATAAAATGCCGTAAGGCACCTTCCATGGGCCTTCTTCTTGGTAGATCTGCAGTCCCTCAGTTTTGGCCTTTTCCCTTATCCTTTTCCAGCCAGGCCCCCCTGGCTTCACTTTTTGGATGAAAGATACCAGCGTCTTAAGGTCGGTGGGTTTGGAAAACAAGGTCACCAGCACCCAGCCGGTTGTGGTGATAGCGACACCAATCACAAGCTCCTGCCAGCCTAACATGGGCTCAAAACCTATGGCCGTATGAATGAATTTGAAGTAAATGGCGACCAGGAACGAAACGATCATGGCTGCCAGCTCACTGGCCGCATTGATCCGCCACCAGAACCACCTAAGAATAAACAGTAATCCGGTGCCCGCTCCGATCTGAAGCAGGATCTGGAATGCTCCCAGGGCATTGTCCAGCACCAGCGCAAACAACGACGCCAAAATCATCAGGACCACCGTGAGGATCCTTCCCAGACCCACAAGCGTTTTCTCCGAAGCATCGGGATTAATAAATCGCTGATACACGTCGCTTACCAGGTAAGATGCACCCCAGTTTAAGTGGGTGGAGATCGTAGACATGAATGCAGCTATCAGCGACGCCACAACCAGCCCCAGCAATCCCGCCGGTATGAAAGTAAGCATGGCCGGATAGCCCAGGTCATGGTTGATGATGCTTTCTGATCCCGGAAATGCTGATCTGAAGCTGTCCAGGTCCGGAAATACAATCAGCGATGCCAGGGCAACGATGATCCACGGCCAGGGACGTAATGCATAATGCGCAATCTGAAAGAAAAGTACGGCTTTTACGGAATTGGCTTCATCTTTTGCAGCAAACATCCGTTGGGCTATGTACCCGCCACCTCCGGGCTCTGCTCCTGGGTACCAGACGCTCCACCACTGGATCAGTAAGGGCACCAAAAAGATCGTAATGAAAATTTCAGGTGTAGAAAATGAAGGGATCAGTGAAAGTTTGTCCACCACATTTTCGTGATTGAGTAAGTTGGTCATTCCACCTACTTTCGGGTGACCCAGCGCTACAAACGCCGCAATGAATGAGCCAACGATAGCCAGGAAAAACTGAATGAAGTCGGTGATCAGGATTCCGCGAAGTCCTCCCAAAGAACTATAGATGACTGTGATGACCCCGGCGATGATGACTGTCTCTGCGGGTGTAAGGCCCAACAGGATACCACCTATTTTGATGGCCGCCAGAGACACGGAAGCCATGATCATTACATTGAACATCAGCCCGAGGTAAACAGCCCTGAATCCTCTCAGAAATCGGGCAATCTTTCCACTGTAACGCATTTCATAAAATTCAACATCGGTGATCACACCAGATCTCTTCCACAGCCCTGCATAGACGAATACAGTGAGCATACCGGTCAAGAGGAAGGCCCACCAGGCCCAGTTTCCTGAAACGCCATTATTTCTGACAATATCCGTCACGAGGTTCGGTGTATCTGCAGAAAAAGTTGTCGCCACCATAGACACACCCAGCAGCCACCAGGGCATCTGACCACTCGCGGTGAAATAGTCTTTGGAATTTTTATTGGCAGTCCGCGCGGTCCATACACCGATACCCAGCGATACAACGAAAAAGAGAACAATGATGGACCAGTCGAAAGTGGTTAAGATCATAAGTCTTTGGTTAGATAAGTGGCTTTAAATATAGAATAAATTATTTCTCTGAATACTGCCAGAAATACATGATGACCCCCTGCCCACCAAAAAATCATCTGACTGAGTAATAAATCTCATTGTTGTAAAAACCATAGGATGATACCTTTCACCTGAATTCTAAAAATGAGGTAGAACATAAATTGTCATAGAAAAATGAAATATCTGGAAAATTTAAAGGAACTAATGACTACTCAATTGAGGACACTCTATCTGGGCGATCTGCAATTGGAAAAGCTGTTGCATGAGTTTATTGATGAAACAGCTGACCCAACGCTGAAGAAAGCCCTGACCAGGTATGCTGGACAAATGGAGGATCAGGTGATCATCGTCAGGCGGGTGTTCAACGATCTTTTTGAACAAAAACGGGGCGGTGATTGCAGCACCATCATCGCCATGGCAGAGGAGGCCAGGTCGCACCTGATCAATGCTTCGGGCAATGAGATGAAAGACGCACTGAGGATACTTTATACACAGTACATTATTCATCAAAAGATTGTTTTGCTGGGTGCGGTTTGTACCTATGGAAAACTGATGGGATTTTATGAAGATGTCGAGATCCTGCATGAGGAGCTTGAAAGGGAGAAAAGGATGGACAGGGATCTTGCCATGATCGCTGAAAGCATCGTGGATCTAAAAGTTCCTCAGTAACTTTTTTTGGTTTTAATGATCTGAACTCATTCAGCTTGTTTGCTGTTTGGTTGAGCTAAACAGTGAGAATGATTAGCTTCGTGTTTTTAAAGCTCCAAAGATGATAAACAAGCTGTTGTATTTTTTGCTGGTGGTCTGGGTCGCGGGATGTACTCAAAAGGGATCACAGCAAAAGGAAACTACAAGTCAAACCGCAAATAAGAATAGTAAACAGGAAGTTGTACATAATCAGGAAGCACCTGAAGGGATGGTGTACATTCCTGCAGGTTCCTACGAAATGGGTGGAAAGTCCGACCAGGCTGATGAGGATGAGTTCCCACGGCATGAGGTCAAGGTTTCACCTTTTTTTATGGACCGGACTGAAGTTACCAATGCGGAATTCGCCAAATTTATTGAGGCCACGGGTTACAAAACCATTGCTGAAAGGGCCATTGACTGGGAAGCAATGGCACAGCAACTGCCTCCCGGCACACCTAAGCCACCGGACTCTGTCCTGCAGCCCGGAAGTCTGGTTTTCAAAGCCACAGATGGACCGGTGAACCTGAGGGATTATTCCCAATGGTGGGCCTGGACGATCGGTGCAGACTGGAAGCATCCGGATGGACCGGGAAGTTCCATCGAAGGGAGAGAAGACCACCCGGTAGTGCATGTTTCCTGGGATGATGCTGTTGCATATTGCGAATGGGCCGGAAAGCGATTGCCAACGGAAGCTGAGTGGGAATGGGCTTCCATGGGTGGACTGGACGATCCCAAATATCCCTGGGGCAACCTGGAAGCTGAGCAATCATATGACAAAGCGAATTTCTGGCAGGGATTTTTTCCTTATCAGAATACTGAAGAAGATGGCTTCTATCAAACGGCGCCTGTTAAATCATTCCCGGCCAATGGATATGGACTTTATGACATGGCAGGAAATGTCTGGGAGTGGTGCCAGGACAAATATCACGTGGAAGCTTACAAGCAATCCAAGGAAAAAGGTTTGGTCAGCAACCCTACAGGTCCTCGTGAGTCTTATGACCCTATGGAGCCCTATACACCGAAACATGTGATCAGAGGCGGGTCTTTCCTGTGTAATGACAGCTACTGCTCAGGATATCGGGTAGCCCGAAGGATGAGGTCAAGCAAAGATTCCGGTTTTAATCATACCGGATTCCGATGCGTAAAGGATGTTGAATAGTATTTACTTTCCTGTGTAATTGAAAGGGGAAAGTGTCTTTAATTCTTCTTTCACCTGATCATTGATGTCCAGGTCCCCGATGAATGACTGGATGACTTCTTTGGTGATCCTGTCACCAGTTCTCGTCAGGCTCTTCAATGCCTCATAAGGCTGCGGATAGCCCTCTCTTCTGAGTATGGTTTGAATGCCTTCAGCCACCACAGCCCAATTATCGTCCAGATCGTCGTGGATCACGTTTTCATTGACCTCCAGCTTTTCCACTCCCTTAGCCAGAGATTTCAGGGCGATCAGCATATGACCAAAGGGAACACCCACATTTCTCAGAACTGTGGAATCCGTGAGGTCCCGCTGAAGCCTGGAGATTGGCAGCTTGGCGCTCAGGTGCTCCAGCAGCGCATTGGCGATTCCCAGGTTGCCTTCCGCATTCTCAAAATCAATCGGATTGACTTTGTGTGGCATGGCCGAAGATCCTACTTCATCTTTGACAACTCTTTGCCTGAAATAGTTGATGGAGATATACTGCCACACATCCCTGCTGAAATCGATCAATATGGTGTTGATCCTTTTCAGGTTATCAAATAAGGCGGCAGCATGATCATAATGTTCGATCTGGGTGGTTGGGAAGCTGCGTCTGAGCCCGAGGCTTTCCCGGACAAATCCGTCAGCGAATTGATGCCAGTCGTGATCAGGGTATGCCACAAAGTGTGCATTGAATCCACCGGTAGCGCCTCCGAATTTTGCGGTATGTTCAATCCCGGAAAGCATTTTTAGCTGCTCATCCAATCTTATAGTAAATACCCGGATCTCTTTTCCCAGGGTAGTGGGAGATGCTGGCTGACCATGCGTCCTGGCCAGCATGGGAATGTCGTACCACTGATCAGCAAGTCTGTCCAGGTGATCTTTCATTTTGTTGATTTCGGGAAGCAATACCTCATTCACAGCGTCCCTGATCATCATAGGGTTGGCTGTATTGTTGATATCCTGAGAGGTCAGCCCAAAATGGATAAATTCCTTGTAGGCGGAAAGTCCTAAATTGTCAAATTTCTCCTTGATGAAATACTCTACGGCTTTTACATCATGATTGGTGATCTTTTCGGTATCCTTGATCTGTTGGGCATCTCCTTCGGTGAAATCTTCAAATACTGTAAGTAACTCTTTTAAAACCTTTGATGAGATACCGCTCAGCTGAGGGAGTGGTATCTTACAAAGCGCGATGAAGTACAGGATCTCGACTTTGACCCGGTATTGGATCAGGGCAAATTCTGAAAAGTATTTTGATAACTCATCAACTTTGTTACGGTATCTTCCGTCAATCGGGGAAATAGCATTTAATGAGTTTAATTCCATGAGTCAAATTCGAGGTGCAAAAATAGGCGATTCGTTCAAACTTGTTGGGAATTGCTGTTGTTTTACCTTTGCGCTTTAAAATTTCATCAATGGTATTTGGATTATTTAAGAAAAAGAAAGAATCGCCAAAGGACTCAAGGTATCTTACTCTTACGGTAAGAGAAGTCGTTAATATAGCCAAAGACTCAGTCAATCTGATCTTTGAAAAACCTGAAGGAGCATTTGATTATGCACCCGGTCAGTTTATCACCCTGATCATGACCATTGATGGGAAAAAGATCAGGAGGGCCTATTCGCTATGTACCACACCGTTTGAAGACGAGTACCCGGGAGTAACTGTCAAAAGAGTTCCCGGAGGGGTCATGTCCAACTATATCAATGACCGCACCAGGCCCGGCGATCAGATCGAGGTAATGGAACCTATGGGAATGTTTACCGCAGAATATGATGAAGCCAATGAAAGGGAGGCGGTCTTTTTAGGAGGCGGAAGCGGTATCACCCCTCTGATCTCGCTGATCCGTTCCATGCTGATCAGGGAGCCAAAGAGCAAACTGCTCCTTGTTTATGGCAATAGATCGAAAGAATACATCGCCTTTTATGATCAGCTGAATGAATTGATCAAGTCTTCGCAAGGAAGACTTCGTGTCACCCACATATTGGAAGAGGATAAAAATGGAATAGCTGATTATACCGGGAGACCAACCACTGGGATCATAAGGGAAATCATCGAAAAATGTGGTTTTAATGAGCCAGAATGCTACATCTGCGGCCCACAACCAATGATGGATACTGTATTGGAGGGATTGAAAGAAGTTGGGGTTGCTGATCATAACATTAGAATGGAGAGCTTTGAAGCAGGAAAGACTGCTCCAAATACCGTTTCAGTCAATGGAAAATCAACAACAGAGATGAGTGAAGTTACGATTTTGATGGATGGCGAGGAGTATGTAATTGAAGTGAATTCTGATCAGAATATCCTTGAAGTAGGTCTGGATAACGATCTTGATATGCCCTATTCCTGCCAGAGCGGACTCTGTACGGCATGCAGAGGAAAGTGCCTGGAGGGAGAGATCAGTCTTGAGGATGCTGAGGGAATATCTCAGGAAGAAATAGATGAAGGTTACAGATTACTTTGTATCGGCAAACCAAGATCGAAGAAGGTGGTTGTTGAGATTGGTTGATGTATTCTTATTACTCCAGTTTAATGAATGACCGGAGCTATTTGGTAAATTGCCAGTATGAAATTTATAATTCTGATCTTACTTGTCACTGGTATACTCTGTGCTTGTAACTCACAGCAGAATGATCAGCAGCTTTCGGATAAGGTTTTTCAGCATGGAGTGGCATCCGGTGACCCTCTTTCTGATCGTGTCATTATCTGGTCGAGGGTGACTGTGCCGGACTCCCTTGAAGCTGTGGAGGTTGACTGGGAAATAGCTACTGATGGTAGCTTTATAAATCAGATCAAATATGGTAAGTATACCACAACACCCGATCAGGATCATACCGTGAAGATTGACGTGACGGGCTTAAATCCCGGATCGCAATATTTTTACAGGTTTTATTCGCTGGGAGATACTTCCATGACAGGAAAAACCCGGACAGCTGCGATCTATGCGGATTCATTATCTTTTGCAGTCGTTAGCTGCAGTAATTATGAGACTGGCTATTTCAATGCCTACGGACGAATTGCAGACCGCGAATCCCTTGATGCTGTACTTCATCTTGGTGATTACATTTATGAATATGGAGTAAGGGCCGGTGTTGACTCTACGATTGGCAGATTTCATGACCCATCCACGGAAATCCTTTCCTTGGACGATTACCGCAGAAGATATGCTCAGTACAGGACTGACAAAGATCTGAAGGCTGTGCATGCCGCTCACCCTTTCATTGTGATATGGGATGACCATGAAATAGCCAATAATTCTTATGTGAGTGGCGCTCAGAATCACCAGGAAGATGAGGGTCCTTACGAAAGAAGAAAAGCCATCGCCCGGCAGGTATATTATGAGTGGATGCCGATCAGAGAAGGAGAAAAGCTCTACAGAAAATTTTCTTTTGGTAAGCTGGCGGAGGTATTTATGCTCGACGAACGGCTGGAAGGCAGATCAGAGCAGCTGGAAAGTATGGATGATCCGTCTTATGAAAGCCCTGAGCGGTCGATGTTAGGACAAGCACAGCTGGAATGGCTGAAAGATAACCTCAGGGCGTCCACATCCACCTGGAAGATCATTGGCAACCAGGTGATCTTTACGGATCTGAATAGGGAGTTGGTATTTCCGGATCGCCCGAGGAATATGGACTCATGGGATGGCTATCCGGCTGAGAAAAGAGAGATTGCAGCAACCATCGTCAATAATAAAATTAAAGATGTGATCTGGGTCACAGGAGATACCCATGCATCATGGGTACTTGAAACCATGGTGGACGGAGTGAGCGATCAGCCTTTGGCTGTTGAGTTTGGTACGACCAGTGTGAGTTCTTCAAATTATGATGAACGTGTTTCCATTGACACGGTCAGGATGGCTGAAGAATTGTATCGTAAAGGCAATCCACACCTGAAGTATAACAACCTGGCCGATCATGGATATGTGCTGCTTACCCTGAATCAAAAACAAGCCAGTGCCCGCTACTTTTTTGTGGATACCGTAAAAGAACCTTCCAAAGCCGAAAGATTGTCGTACCAGGCCATTGTTAGTTCCGGCGAGCCCAGGATCATTTCACCGAAGCCATGAATAAGGGATATAACAGGTGGGAAAAGTTTTACCATCGGCTGGGTATGGTTTTTCATGGGATCATTGCACTTTCCATGATACCCTTTGCATGGGCTTTTCTGGAGACACAGGGAGAATTTCCGGATCCCCCGATTGTTGAAGGTATTTCATTATTTACCATAAAGATCATCGGATCGGCGCTTTGTATCCTCATTATTTTATTTAGCTATCAATACGGACATAATCTACTGGCTGCGGCCAGATCCCGGGAAAAGACCGGAGATAAATTGAAGGCGTACCTCAATGAAAAGACCAAAGACTATCTGTTGCTGGAGTTGGGAGCAATCATCGCCTTTGTTGGTTTATACCTCACAAAAGATCATATTTTCTCATTGATATATGTTGCGGTACTGATGATGTTTTCTACAAAAAGGCCAACCTATAACCGGATAACCAAATCACTTGGGATTTCCGATGAAGAAATAGACGAATGGGTGAGGGAAGAAAAAAAACAAGGATGACCATTGGTTGATCATCCCTGTAAACTGTATATATGAAGAGGTTCTTTATAATGTGATCCCGAAGGCAAAGGCATTTAGCTCGGGCCCTCTGCCTGGGGCAAAGACATTGTTCAGATCATAAGTGGCAAATATATCCATTCCTTTATAACCAAGCTGCGCACGGATCCCATATCGAAAGTTTTCCATATAAAAATTCCCGAATTCTTTGTCTCTTTCCCTGCCGCTTCCTTCTTTATACACAAACTTTGAGTGATTGCCGATCCGGTAACCCGCATAGGCACCTACGCCAAAACGTATGCCTTGTTTATCATATTTCCGGAAGGTGACACTACCACGTTCGAAATTTTTGACTTTTCTTCTTCCCTGAGAAAAATCAATCATTGGTACCAGGTTTACATTCAGGTATGTGGCTGATAATTTACTTTTTATGGTATTGATTGTTGGGTCCACAGGCTCAAAAGTGATGTTGGCACTGTCTTTTGAGATCAGGATATCGGAATCCTGCATCTTCCAGTTCAGCCAGTTGATCCCGCCGCCCCACTCCAGAAAGACTGGTCCGCCAATCCAGGTCTTATTGACGCTGTTCAAACTAATGAACCAGCTTGCCCAGGGCTTCACCGTGTAATTTTGTCCGGTGGCATCGGGGAAGGAGCCGTTTTCCACCCAGTTAGTCAATCCAATATCGATGTTGAACGAGTTTTTGGTCCTGTCGATACTTTCTTCCTCGAAAGAGTATTTCCTGGTTTCGATGTCCTCATTCTCAAATTCTTCTTCCAGCTGATCCCAATCGTCGGCATCAATCAATAATTCCATGTTCCCGATTTTGATACTTGTTTTGGCATCTTTTTCGCCGATGACTATGGTAGTATCCTTAAGATATCGCTGTCCGGTAGAGTCCTTTAGCTCATAGATCTCTACTTTGCTGGAGCCCAGAGCTGCATTCAGGTCTTTGATCATCTTATTGATGTCGTAATTCTCCAGATTGGTGAGCTCCTCACGATCCTCGGTCTGGATCACTATTTTACTTTTGTTGGTAAGCTCAATGACCACTGTATCTGATGGATCCCCGCTTGCAACAGCTATTCCCGGGATCAGGAATAGCTGGAAGATTAAAATTGATAGATTTCTCATTGTCCTATTATTTTGTCCTTTATTTTGAGTGATTAATTTTTTCTAAATCCATTTTCCAGAAGCTCTTCTTTTGCAGTTCTCAGATCCGTCAGTAATTCCACAGGTGAGACATTTTTGGCAAAGAATTTCATTTTATCCAGCAAGTTTGTTTTGACCGAATCCTCTTCCTGAGTAGCCACCTCTTCAGTATTCCTGGCGGTGAAGTAAGTGATCTTCACTTCCGGCGTGTCAGCGGACTCGTTAAGGTCAGGTTTTTCTGAACTGATAGTAACCTCAGCAACGCTGATTTCCTCTATGATCTTTAATTCCAATGGTATCCTTTCAGTTGTCGTAATTTCTTTTTTCGGTTCAGTATCCGCTTTACGGATGGATGAGACTTTTACATCAGGAACTACATCAGGAGTCTTGCCAATCCCTGTTTTCTTTAAGGCATCGGTATCGATAGTAGCAAGTTCAAGGGGCTCCGGAGAAATCACTTCACTGTTGTAGCCATAGTTTTCATTTTTATCTGTCGGATAAAACAGAAGGCTGATCGCAAGCAATAATGCAAACCCGGCAGCGATCTTCAAGTAAACAGGCCACGGAGTAGCTTTACTTCCAATTGCTCCCTGCACTTTTTCCCAGGCCTGCCCGGAAGGTTGAAATTCGAGCTGATCGAGTTTTTCTCTGAAAAATTGATCGGTTTTATTTCTTTGTGCCATTGCTTTCTCCTTTCTCAATTGTTGCTTTTTGTAAAGCCTCTAATCTGTTCTGTAAATATTTCCTTGCTCTGCTTAACTGTGACTTTGACGTATTTTCACTGATATCCAGCATGTTTGCGATCTCCTGATGGTTATAACCTTCGATGGCATACAGGTTGAATACCGTGCGGTAACCTACCGGAAGTTCGCCTACCAGCATCAGCAGGTCATTAGCTTCCAGTGTTTGTTCAAGTTGATGGAAATTAGGTTCCATATCCACTGCCTCTATTTCTACTTCCAGCGACATGTTCTTGTTTTTCCTGATATACATCAGACTTTCATTGACCATGATCTTTCTGATCCATCCTTCAAAGCTTCCTTCATCGTTAAACTGGTCCAGTTTCTCAAAGACCTTCACCATACCTCCAATCATGACGTGTTCGGCTTCTTCCCGGTCATGGATGTACCGCATACAAACCCCCATCATTTTGGGGGCAAAACGCTCATACAATTCACGTTGCGCACTCGCCTGGCCTTTTCGGCACCCCTCAAGCAGGGCTTGTTCCGTATTTGACTTGTTGATCCGCAACATGTTTCTGTCGATGTTCATTGAGAAGATGCAGGAGAATACCTGTAAGTTGCATCAGGTTCCAAAAAAAGTGAAGTAAAATGTGTGGTATTGGTTTTACAAAAAAAATCATGTGGGTTTGAGATGAAAATATCCTGGAAATGGTAAATTTTGTATTACATATTCAAATCCGTCATGAAAGGTTTTTTAAGGTTTTTACTTTTTGTCCTGACCGGGGCAGCCATTGTAATCTTTATTTTGAAAGCACTGGAGAAGGAACAGCCCGGGGAAGAGGAAATGGAAGCTGAGGAGTGATTGCTCTATATCATCCAGCGAGTGTCGATGCCTGGAGAGGGTTATCGAAATAATTCGTTCTTCTTAGTCCACTTGATCCTGGCAACAAACACGCTGCCATCGCTGCCATATTTTTCGACACCCTCCGGCTGCATCCATTCAGCTACAGTGACCCAGGTCTCATCCGGGCTTTCATTCTCCGGTCAGGTATCGTCTCCTAAAAGGGACGATACCAAAGTGCTTATCTCTCAGTCTTGCCTCGGGATTTACTTTATCTGACATGATATTTCGTAGATCGTATCTGCCTTTCAAGACACATCGTCCTCTTCGAGAGACGATGCTCGAAGCGTGCAGAATTTATCAATCCCCTTCTTCGTCAGGTATCGTTTCCTGAAACAACGATACGCTCTAATCTCTTCGTCAGGTATGGTCACCTGAAAGGGACGATACCGATGTAGGATCAACCGGCCCTCCCAGGTCTTTGTAATGTGTGATTTCAACCTGTGGATGAATGGTATTAAGTTCGTAGAAAGCCGCACTGGAATGAGGATATTCCACAAAGGTTTCGGCCAGTTTCCATTTGCCACTGACAGGATTAGCATGGATATATTCAAGTTTCTGTAAAAGGAATTCTTCACTCCAGCACATCTTAATATCAGATGAGACTTCAAAAGCCCGATGCTTTTTCTTTCTTAATCTTTCCTCCGGCTTTACTTTATCTGCCATGGTCTTCAATAGATCTTGCCTGCCATTATCTATTAGCCTATCCACAATTTCATAGGCAAAGAATCGCTTAGCATTACCCAGAATCTTATTGATGTTCGATTTACCATGTCGAATATGGATTAAAGCATGTAGATGATTGGGCATAATCACAAATCCTGTGATCTGATGATTGTCATTTATGAGGATGTTAAACCACTCATAGATATTATCATAGAGGTTGGTAATGTGAAATAAGCTTAGCCAGTTGATACAAGTGAAGGTACAGAAATAGGTTTGTGGAAAATCATTATAAGTGAGTTTGACGGTCATCTCTAAACCATTATTAGCTAAATATATTACTTAATGTTGAATTCACTCGCGTATCGGATAAAGCAGCGTCCTCTTCGAGAGACGATGCTCGAAGTGCGAAGAGTTTTTCAATCCACCCATCTACTTCAAGTATCGTCTCCTGTAAGGGACGATACTAAATGGCAGAGAATATCTTATTGGGTTCATTCCACCTGATCCTTGCAACAAACACGCTGCCATCGCTGCCATATTTTTCCACACCTTCAGGCTGCATCCATTCAGCCACGGTAACCCAGGTTTCATCAGGACTTACATCCGTCACACCAAAATTCCCAAGTCTGGCACCACGATCGGGTACCAGAATCTGTTCTGTTTCGCGGATCACACATAGTTTGTCGGGATCAACCTGAGCCATGAATAGAGGTGCCCGGTGACGGAATACATGGTCATTATTGGCCCCCCGGCGGGTGTAAACCAGAAACAACCCATCACTGTGAGTGACCCAGTGCTGCTGGGTGTTATAACTGCCTAGCTCTGATCCATCATCGAAGGTCCAGGGCTTGTAGTCGTCAAATGTTTGTCCATCCCTGCTCTTGGTCACAAACCCTTTTTCATCATTCCTGATGGTCATGAAATAGGTGCCATTCAATTTTGTCAGCGATGGTTCACCCAGTCCTCTTGTGTCGTTGTTGAGTCCAAGGATGGAGCCATGATCGAGAAACTTCAGCTCACTTCCATCAAAAGTGCATTTACAGACCGTAACTCTGGAATTTTTTCCTGGAGGTCTGAAATAGATGGGTAACAGGATGGTGCCATCTTCCTGATCGTAACGCTGGACACAACCTGCACCCGCATCTTTGAAGGTATCGCCAGGCATCTCGAGTTTCTTCCAGTCTGACCAGCTGCTGCTGGCAGGATTGTAAGTAGCGTAGGAGGTATGTCTTGGACGGGGATTCCTGACTTTCCAGTCGGGAGTGTAGGCTACCGTATGGCCGGTGCCTAATAATGTCTTTGTTTTAACATGCCATCGAGGCCAGAAATCACTGACAGCAACGGGCCGTTCAACACCGTCGATCGTTTCATGTCTGGGGGCGAGGGTTTTTTGTTCCTTTGCTTCGGTCCATGAACTTCCCAGATCGTCCGTCTGGAGGCCGAAAACACCATAGAAAACATCACTCCCTGCCAGGTCCAGGTTGTTCATAGTCATCACGACCCTGGGATTTCCATCCATACCAATGGCAGGGACAATGCCTGCCCGGGGATGACACCAGCACCTGGTACCGTCGAAATATTTCGTTGGGACATGGAGATCAAGATCATACGAAAGGTTTTCTTTTCTGCAGCTTACCATCGAAGGAATGGTCAGCAAGGATATCCCTCCGATGAGGCTTTTCTTTAAGAAATTTCTTTTGGACAGATGACCATCTAAATTTGACTTCATAGACTACAAATTAATGGATTTTCACTGATTTTTTCTTGATCGTCTCCTGAAAGGGACGATCAGGAAAAGCACGATGAATTGATGGTTCGTGAAGGCACGAACCAAGGTGTATTTGATTAGAGAGAAATTATGATACAACCTACATCATCCTCTTTGAGAGACGATGTATGAAAAGGAGTGATGAGCATCATACATCTTCCATGACGGGAGACGATGCGCGAACAGACAGTGCAGTGAAAATTTATTTCACTTCTTGCTTGTATTCAGCATACTGACCAGGCGGAACCCCAAATTGCTCCCTGAAGCACTTGGTGAAGTACGGAATGCTGCTAAATCCTACCCTGTAGGCGATCCGTGAGATAGAGTCACTCTTTTGCCGGATGAGTTCTGCCGCACGTTTTAGGCGAATTGTTCGTAAGAACTGCGAAGGTGTCTGGTTAGTCAGGGCCTTGAGCTTTCGGTAAAACTGCACCTGGCTATAGCCGGCTTCCTGACTCAAAGCTTCTACGTTGAGCTGGTCATCGCTCATTTTGTCCTCAATGATTTCCATGACTTTATCCAGGAACTGCACATTCATGGAAGTGATAGCGATGTGTCCGGGTTCAAGCGTAATGTCTTTACTAAACCGCTCTCGCATCTTTTGCCGTTCGGCAATGCGATTCTTCACGATCAGTTTCAATTCCTCCGCATCAAAAGGCTTTGACAGGTAGTCATCAGCGCCAATGCCCAACCCGGAAAGTTTACTTGATCGGTCAGCTTTTGCAGTTAGCAAAATGACCGGAATATGACTGGTGAGTTCTTCAGTTTTGATTTTTTTACAAAGTTGAAAACCATCCATTTCGGGCATCATCACGTCACTGATGATCAGATCCGGCATAATTTCTTTAGCTATAGTAAGCCCTTCTTTGCCATTTTCGGCTTCCCGAATCTGAAACTGCTCCTGAAGTGTATTTTTGATATACTTCCTCATGTCCGGGTTGTCTTCCACAATGAGCAACACCGGCAGACTATTTTTTTCCTCTACTATTTCTTCTTCAATTTCCAAATCTGAAAACTCCCGGGTCGACACAACAGCTTCAATTTCTCTTGCATCTACATCGTCATTGTCTGCTTCACCCCTTGTGATATGTTTTTGTTCAATCGGTAGTCTGACCGTGAAAGTTGTTCCCTGACCTTCTTTACTTTCCAATGTGATGGTGCCGCCATGAAGCTCGACCAGCTCTTTGGCTAAAGCCATTCCCAACCCACTTCCCTCATGCGTTCTGGTTTGGGAGCTGTCTACCTGGTAAAACCGGTCGAAAACCTTGTCCAGATCCGCTGAAGGGATACCCTGACCACTGTCTTTCACCTGAATGACGGCCCATTTTGCTTCCACTTTTAAATGAAGGATCACTTCACCACCACCTTCCGGGGTAAACTTGAATGCATTGGATAACAAGTTATGAACGATCTTTTCTGTTTTATCCTGATCCAAATCAATTTTTAATTCCTGTCGGTCCGGATAAAAGAAATATCGTATCTGCTTTTCCTTAGCCAAAGACTCATAGGATGCGGTGATTGACTGGAGTAATTGAACCAGGTCAGTATTTATGACTTGCATTTTCATTTTACCAGCTTCCAGCTTGCTGATGTCGAGCAGCTGATTGATCAGGGTGAGTAGGCGCTGTCCATTTCGGATCATCACAGCAAGTGCTGATTTACGATCTCCGGTAAATGTTCCTTCATACATTGATTTTAAGGGGCCCAGTATAAGGGTTAGCGGTGTTCGAAATTCATGGGAGATGTTGGTAAAAAAGCGAGTCTTCAACTGATCCAGCTCCGACAGGTATTTGGCCCGGTCCCGGATCTTCATCCGCTTCATTTCGTAATACCGGATGGTCAGCAGTACGCCGACGGCCAGCATTCCATAGAGCACATAGGCCCACCAGGTCATCCACCAGGGCGGATGTATGATGATATGAAGACTCGTTCCTTCCTCATTCCACAACCCATCGTTGTTGGATCCGATCACACGAAAAGTGTATTCACCCGGACTTATGTTGGTATATCGTGCAATCCTGTTCTCCGCGGTGGTTTCTATCCATTCGGTCTCATAGGGCTCGAGTTTGAATTTGTATTGATTGTTCTCAGGATTTAAGTAATTCAATGCTGCAAACTCCAGGGCAAAGTCGTTTTGATGGTAGGGGAGCTCTAGTTTATCCGTATAGGTAATCGATGCGGCCAGAGGTGTTTCCAAGGAAAGAGTATCAGAATAGCTTTCCTTGATAGGAAGCAGTTGATCATGAATGTACATCTTGGTGATCACCACAGGTGGAATATAGGGGTTATCCCGCAGCTGTTTTGGATCCAGAACCACCATTCCACCAGCACTACCAAAGTAGATATTTCCATCCTCACTGATCATTCCATCAGTTAAACCTTCATCCGGAAGACCGTCTTCCGGACCATAATTTCGAAATTTTGCAGTCTGTGGGGAAAAGTGTGAAAGCATGTTACCATTGATAATCCATAAGGATCCGTCATCATCTTCGACAATTTGATGAACATGATCATCTGGCAACTCAGAATTATAAGTATTCCAATGAGTAAATCTGGGTGTAGTATTACTGGTACCCGTAATCATCTTGCTGAATCCAAACTGAGTACTTATCCAAATCTCTCCCTTTTGACTTATGATAAAGTCTCCTATTCTATTGTCTGGTATACCTTCAGAGTCACCAGGAATATGCCAAATCGAATCTAATTTTTTAGTTTGCCTATCATACCTGAAGAGACCGTAACCCGCAATCCAAATCTTTCCAAATGAGTCCTCAAGTATTTTCTGTGGACGATAAAACCTGGCAGTAATTTCTTCATATTTGCCCTTGCTTATATCATATCTTCCAAAACCATTCCAACCTCCAATCCAGATATATCCTAGTGAATCTTCGTAAATGCTGACGATTCTATTAGGGACTTTAATAACTTCGGATTTTTGCTTGTGGATATCATATCTGTAAATTTCATTTTCGCGAAACCAACTTCTCTCCCACATATCTATTTTTGAGGCCAGGGGTCCAAAATCCAACCAGAAGTCTTGATTTTTTTGATTTAATTTTTGGAAGGTTTTTCTTTTTTTATTGAACCTAAAGATCTGGGTAGTAGGATTCCAGGTCCGGACCCAAATGCCATCATTCTTATCTTCCATTACAATGCTGACATTGAGATTTGATACGTCTGAATCCCCAAATTGATGATAAATAGAAAACTTTTTTGGTAGTGGCGAAATCTGCGAGAGACCAATGCTAGACCACCATAAAATATCCTGTCGATCTCTGTAGAGTCTCATATTATACTTCTCAACGATCAGGTCGAACTTGCCAGTTATGGGATCAAAATCATATAATCCAAAAGTTGATGCGAGAGCAAGTCTACCGTTCTGCATCTCTAGGATGTCAAAAAACAATTCATGCTGAGCAGGATTATTATGAATGAATTTCAAATCATCGGGGAGATAATGAATAAATGACTGGTTTTGAGGATTGAATAGATCTAGACCATAACTGGTTCCAATCCAAAGTCTATTAGAACTGTCAGTATATAATGCAATAATTTCATTGGAAGCAATGCTCTTGGGATCCTCAGGATCATGACGATAGTGAGTAATAACTCCTGAATTGCTTATGTTTATGAGTCCATGGCCGCTTAATCCGACTTGTCCGCTGGTTGCCCAGATTGAGCCATCTGCTGATTGAGTTATTCTATTGATTCTATTCCCTACAGAATCCTCTGGATAATCGTAAATCTTTTTAATAAACATCGTTTCCGGACTTGCTTGATAAATCCCTTCAAAAGTTGCGAGCCAGACCATCCCATTTTTTTTTCCAAGAATCTGCCGGACATTTATTTCCCTTGATGGATTAAGCGGGTCAAGTGGAATCCGTTTGAATTTTTCTTTTTTTAAATCCAGTATTTCAAGGCCTCTAAATGTGGCGATCCATAATCGTTGTTGGTTGTCTTCCCAAAGGGAAGCTATGTTGTGATTGGTTAAACTGTTAGTATCTAGAGGATTAATCTTGTAATTCGTAAATGTATAACCATCAAATTTTGTAAGCCCTGTATGGAGACCTGCCCATATAAACCCCTGACTATCCTGAAAAATGCTTAATACGTTACCACTAGGTAATCCATCTTTTATTGAATAGTTCCGGATAACCAGGTTATCTGATTGAGCCATAAGTGTTTCGCTGATGAGCGTACTCAAGCCAAGGAGAAGGAAAGACAGCTTCAAGAGCGCTTTCATTTGGACATGAAATCGTTGTGGACTATAGTAAGTTACGAAAAAAACAGGAAAGCTTTGACTCTAAACTATTACACCATTTTAATTATCGAAACTAACCACCGCGTCGGACTGCTTGGCTTTCTTCTCCTTGTCCATTGATTTTTTGTATTTCTTCCATCGGAGCTTGAAATTTGTGGTTGTTTCCTGTACATACAGGTTTCCCGGATCAGAGGGATGATGACCATTGATCCCTGAAAAACGCTTATTGAGATATGTCTTTCTGTAGAACGAGGCATATTCTGCCAGATGAGGGACCTGGTAGCGTACATGTCCCAGTTCGTGGACAAGCGCCCACAGACTCTTGGACAGATTGACGTCAGTGATCAAAATGCTCACAGTTCGTCTTCCATGCTTTGATCGGTATTCGTGAGGGCTGGCCTTGCTTTGTTCCACATTTGTGGCACCATGCAGGCCTTTCCCAATGCTTTCAACCACTTCAATGTAAATGTCAGTCTCATTACCCAGATAGTCTTTGATTGCATTCATTTCCTTGTACAGAGAAGGATCGATGACCTTTAGGAGTTCAATGATTTCCCGGGTCTTAGAATGAAATTCACTGATTTCTTCCAAATTTTGAGTAGCTAGTTGGATATGCGCTTCAATCCTGGCCTTCTGTTTGTCGGTTACTTCCTGATCGCCGAATTTTTGAAGTTCTATGAGGCTCTCTTTTGCAGTTTTGAGTTTTGCTTCGTAGCCATTTTTGATTTCAGATCTTGCTATCTGGGTTCCACCAAGGCATACCACTGCCATGATGATAACAGATGAACGTTTCATGATCGTTGTGTTTAGGGTGAATGATTGATTTTCGGTGCTCCCTTCGGAGACCTGAATCAGGTGGGCCCACCCAAACACTGATCAGTGTAACCGTTTGTAAATCAGAAACTTGTTAGGAATCAGAATTGCAAAACGGATAAGCAATAATACTTGTGAAGCAGTCGCATTGCTTCTACTTATCGTTCATAGATTGTAAAGTATTTGACAAGAAAAATGGAGTTAGAGAGCTCCTGGAAATGTGGTGTAAACAGACTATAAATTATCTTTCATTTCTTTCCTTATATCTTTCATTGGGTAAAAAAGCGGCCACGTACATCGTCCTCTGCGAGTGACAATGGGAGCAGAGAAGAGATAAGGTCATACATCGTCCTCTGCGAGAGACGATGCATGAAGTGAGAGGTGATAAGAAAATCTGTACTACTTTTTTTCAACGTCGTATCCTGAAAAGAACGCTGAGAAAAGTTGGACTGTCGAATTGATGGTTCATGAGGACATCAACAACAATATGTAAGGGGAGTTTAATGCCGATATTGTCACGAGACCCTTTTCATGATATTCTTTCGAAAACCGAATCCTTTGTCATCGGAAATTTCGTCATCGCTTACCCGCTTGACGCCTTCCACGGTATAGAATGATTTTGGATTAAAGCGTTTGATCTCCTGGATGGTGGGCTTAAGGTTTTCACGTTTGATGACGGTGAATAGAATATTGACTTCTCCTTCATCCGAAAGCGCATCCACACTGCTGTACCGATAGCCATTCTTTTCAAAATATTGAATAAGCTCCTGTGCCGGCTGCCGGGTGATCACCCTTACGACCACCCGACCGATGGCCAGTTTTTCCTCAATGAGCATGCCCACGAGAATTCCAGAGGCAAATCCTCCGGCATAGGCCAGGTAGGTCGGCCAGCTGCTGAGGTTCTGAAAGATCTGACTGATGGCCAACAACCAGATCAGGGACTCGAAAAATCCCAGGATGGTAGATAGTAATTTCTTGCTGTGCAGCATGTAGATGATCCGGATGGTATTGATGGATACATCGAGTATCCTGGCCAGAAAGATTAATATTGGCAGTACCACAAACTTGAAAATGTCAGGATCCAATCCGAAGCTGTCTTCCAGGAAAGTCATGTTGCAAAGTAAGCAGAGTAAAAAGTAACGTGAAACGTAAAAGACGGATTTTTCGGGGATTACTCCTGTTCTGTATTGTATAAAACTTTGAATATCTTTAAAAAATGGTCTCCATCAGGAAAAAGGAGAGCGTGTAAGAGACTAAAAATGTATCACATGGAAATTCTTGAAACTTTTTACCGGGAGATCATTGGATTTTTTGGCATTGAAAAGGCCTGGGAGATCCTGAGATTCGGGGATTATGGGGCTTTAAGGACTTATGACGGTATCGTCGCCCTGATCATGCCAATCATTCCCACGCTGATCATCCTGGAATTTATACTTGGGCTTGTATACAAGAAGCCACAGACAAAGGTGTACAAGGTTAATTTTCTGATTTATGTATTTAACAGGATCGTCAGCCAGTTTATCGCGATCGCGATGGTCGTCTGGTGTATTGGTTTATTTGAAGAATATGCTGTGATCCAAACGGAGTTTACCTGGTACTGGTTTATCTACGGATATATCGTCTGGGAATTTGGTCATTTCATCTATCACTATCTGGGCCATAAAGTGCGGTTATTCTGGTGCCTTCATTCCACACATCATGCTCCGGAGAGCATGAATCTCTCTGTGACGCATGCGCATTTCTTTCTGGAAGCGCCCTATGCTGATGTGATCAGAACCACCGTTTGTATTCTTCTGGGAGTGACTCCGGCCATGCTTTTCGTCATTATGTTTATTGATGGTACGTATGGTGCATTTATCCATGTAGGAGAAAATGTGATCAAAGATGCAAGGTTTGGATTTTTGAATCGGTTGATGTTGACACCTTCTCATCATCGGGTGCATCATGCCAGAAACCCGCTTTATATGGATACCAATTTTTGCAACCTTCTGAATATCTGGGACAGGCTTTTTGGCACCTACCAGGAAGAGCAGAAAGATCTGCCGATTGA
Source organism: Cyclobacteriaceae bacterium (assembly GCA_965243485.1). Taxonomy (GTDB): domain Bacteria; phylum Bacteroidota; class Bacteroidia; order Cytophagales; family Cyclobacteriaceae; genus UBA7330. Next base: position 3,568,367 of record CBDEVP010000001.1, read on the forward strand.
ATACGGGATCACCCGGGAAATGAATTCCGGTAGTTTTTGGGATGTTTATTTCGGAGAAATTATCGCCCTGGCTAAAGATGTGATTAGAGCTCCAGGATTAAAAAATAAATTGCTGTACGTGTTGATGCCACCGGGATGGAGCCATACGGGAGAGCATAAAACTGCTAAATTGGCAAGAAAAGCGTATTTACGAGGCATTCAGGCTCGATAAATCGGGGGCTTACAGTCCTATGAGATGATGCTCAAAGAAGAATGTCTAAGCCGTCATCGTTCTCTACGAGAGACGATGCTCAAAGAGGTAGGTTAGTTTTTGGAGACCTGTCCCTGCAGACAGGCAGCATCCGTGGTTGTGGCTAATCACTTGTGACAACCGCTTCAGGAGGTGCTTCCAGATAACCCAGAGAAACGAGGAATTCATCCATTTTGCTGACGGTAGAGACAAACGGACCATTATTGTTTCTACCATAGTTGAAAAAGCCGTGGGGTTCGCCCTTGTAGCCAACCAACGTACATTCATTTCCAAGCTCTTTCATTTTTTCAGTGAATAATTCTACGGTTTTGAACGGGACTGTACTATCAGCTATACCGTGAAAAATGATCGTTGGAGGTAATTGACTTGTCAGGTTATGATAGGGTGATATTGTTTCTAATTCGGTGCCCATCCTCTCTTTCATGCCTGCCAGTTTCTCATTCGTTTCATCTGTCAAGCCTTCGGCAGGAGCGAGAATTACAGCTGGATTAAATAATACAAGGGCATTGGGTGTGGAGCTAATGGACTGGTTTTCGCTTTTTTCATCGAACTTTGGCAAAATGGCACATGCAGCGGCCAGATGTCCTCCTGCGGAGCCTCCTCCGGCAGCAATTCTATTGGGATCCACACCCAATTGAGAAGCATGCTCTCGGATCCAGCGAACTGCAGATTTAGCATCAGATACACACTTGTTAGCCAATACGTCATGTCTGCTTCTCACCCGATAGTCAGCAACAATCGCCACCATTCCCCTTGCTGATAAATATTCGCAGTGTTTAACAAATTGCCCGGGACTTCCTGAGCTCCAGCCACCTCCAAAGAAAAAGACAATGGCAGGAGCCTTATCATCTGACGAATGGTCCCCCGGATTGAATATCCATAATTTCAGCTGGACGTCATCAACTGTTTTATAGATGATTTCTTTGGCACCTTCAATTTGCGGAGGATATGCTCTTTGTGCTTTTGTTTCTGAAAGCAGAATCAAAAGGCAAATGATCATGGTAGTTGATACTATTCTCAAAGCCATTCTTTTATTGGTAGTAGATAACTTCTACCTGCTTACTTCCATTGAAGTTAAGTAATTCAAGTATATCAATAGGCAATTTACAACTCATCTAATAGATAAGTTATCGCCTTGTCGAGCACATCAGTAAAGTTCTCCGAGGTGTCGAAATATCTAATATTGGTTTCTTCACAGGATTTTCTGATCCGCTGGCTATGGATGATCATATTGTTTACATGATCGATGATGTATTCATCCGGTTTGTCAATTAGCCAGTCATTGTTACCGGAGCTATATTTTTTAATATCCTTTACTTTTTCTTCCACCGGGATATTTGAATATCCAACAAAACAGACCCTCAGCTTATCCGCATATTTTTCCGTCAATTCAATGATCAGTTCCGGAAGCAGGGCTTCTCCTTCTACCACACAATCCGTTTCCACATAGACCATACTTTCCAGCATGGCTTTCAAAAAGCTCCAGGACCTTTCAGCAATCTCGTGTGGGAATAATTTATCATGTATACCCAGCTTAGGTATCCCGTTGGTAAAACCCATCACCAGCCAATCCAGAGATAAATAAGTGATTCCTCTACCAGTCAAAATCTTTTGAGCGATCTGGGTCTTTCCTGATCGGGACGAGCCGCCGATGATGTAGAGCATTAGAAAGGCGGTCTGTTCTTATCCTGGCTGTAACGCTACTTTTTTCCCGGTGATTGAGAGATTTTCATTCACATACTGCTCGTCCCAGAGGTTGGAGATCACTCCTGAGATATGCGGATTTTGTAATGCCCACAGGTAGGCTTTCATCGGGGCCTTCATATCTCCCGGGACGATGCGCTCTACTTTGTCTACTCTCCACTGGGGGGTAGGTTGCAATGCCTTATGATGTGTGGCCACCGCCATGGCTACTTTCATACCGATGATGCCCATGCCCGATTCATAAGCTCCCCTGATGGCATCTTCCATGTAACCGCCATTGATGATGTTGTATGCACACATGGCTACATCGAATTTGCCGGTGGCTGTGGCTGCTCGTAGGACACCTGCGGGATCGTTGTGGGTAGAAACGCCAAGAAAGCGCACCTTACCATCTTTCTTCAACTTATCGAAAGTTTGCCAGATCTCAGGGATCTGTACCTCTTCCGGACTGTTGGCTCCATGCGGACACATCAGGATATCGAAGTACTCTACACCGGTTCGTTTCAGACTACCTTCGAGGGAAGAGACGATCTTTTCCTGAAAAGCCTTGCTTCCATCAACCATATGCGCATAATCCTGCATCATGGCGTTTGAGATGTAGGCTCCATCCATGGAGCGGTCCTGACCCGGCCAGTAGGTAAGGTAGTAGCCCGGTTTGTCGACCGCCCGCTCCTCGCGCATCTCTTTGGCCCTTTTCATGATGGCTTCCTGTTTGCCAGAGGGCAGGCCATCAAAAATCTCTTTGTATAATTGATCCCGCACTGATGAAAAGCCACTCACTTTGGTGGTCATGAAGACCTTTTCCCGTTTAGAAGAGCTATCTATTACCTTACTGTATGCTTCCTCGCATTCCCCTCGGCCATAAGCTGGTGCCATATCCAGGTAGTTGAGCCCTTTTTCCATGGCGATCTCTACCTGGCGGGTATTTCCATGACGTACAGGGTCTCCTCCGCAGACCACTTCAGAGATCATCATGCCGGTTCTCCCCAGCTTGCGATAGGACATTTCCGGTTGCTTGTTGCGCCATTCGGGGGCTACATCGTCAAGGGAGAATTTGGTTTTTGGCTCTTCGGCTCGAAGCGGGTTTATAGTCAGTCCGGTAAGACCGACGGTAGTGAGCGAAGCTACCGAGATGAAATTTCTTCTGGAGAGTGGTTTCCCGTTGTTGTCAGACTTATTCATGGGGTATATATTAGGTGCTATTAAAGATACTAAATCTTTGGAAATGATTGGAGTCGATTTGTTGTCATTGTTTCAATTGAATCCACCATTGAGATCTTCCTTTCGAGAGACGATCTTGAAGAGTAGATGTAAATTAGTGACAATTCTTAGGTTAATACACCAATACTGGCTTTAAACTAGCTGAGAAAATTGATTCTATCCCCACCACTTTTCTCCCTCCACCAAATACTTCTCCCGGATCAGCTTTTCATTTAGCTCGATGCCAAAGCCCGGACGATCACTTAGCTGAATATGTCCATTTTGGATCATGGGCTTGTCATAACCTAACACTTCGGGATCACCGTTGATGCCATTTCCGCCCCGGTTGATCGGGTTGGAAATGAAGGCTTCATGCGCTACAAACTCTCGCACTGAGGCAGCGAAGTTGGCGGAGGCAATGGTCGCAATGGGTCCGGCCACATTGTGTGTGCACACTGGGATGTAGTAGATCTCAGCCAGATCGGCGATCTTCTTTGCTTCCAACAGTCCTCCAGCCATGGATACATCGATCTCGATGAGGTTGAGTCCCTGGTTGACAATGAAAGGTCGAAAATCATCCCTGGTATACAGGTTTTCACCACAAAGAATAGGCACAGGGGATTGTTCTGTCAGCTTCACCCACTGTTCATTGTAAGCAATTGGCATGGGATCCTCCATCCAGATGGGACGAACTGGTTCAACAGCCCTTGCCAATCTAAGTGCACTGTCGAAGTCAAATTCCCAATGGCAATGCACCGCGATGTCAAAACCGATACCTAAGGCCTCACGCATGTTCATAAAGCCTTCTGCATTACGGTCGACTTCCACATTGGAGATCCTCCGATTATCCAGGCGGTTCCAGGCCTGGTCGCGTAAGATGTTGGTTTTGCAGGCGGTCCAGCCCTGGGACTTCATCAGCTCAGCGAATTCCGCCACAGATTCTTTGCTTAGCATGTCTCGGGGACCGGAGGAGGCATAAGCCCTTACCTCATTCACATGCCTGCCACCTCCCAGGATCCTGGAGACCGGTTGTTCCGTGATCTTCCCGATCAGGTCCCACATCGCAAATTCCACACCGGTGATGGCGTGGGTGGCCACCCCATGATTGCCTCCATAGTAAGACGTACGGGTGCTCATTTTAAATACAAGGTATTCCAGGTCCAGCGGATCCTGGCCCATAAGGATGGGTTTGCATACATTGTGGACGATGTCCTTAGCGCCGTAGCCGGTTTCGTCATGGTGGCATTCCCCGATCCCGACCAGTCCTGCATCTGTAGTGATTTTTACCAGCGGGCTGACCCGGAAGCCGATTTTTACAAGGACGCACTGGACATCCGTGATCTTTACTTTTTTGGCGAGTGGGTTGGCCATCAGGTCCAGATAGGGGAGAAAGGGCAGGGCAGAGGTTGCCAGGGTAACATTGCGGATAAATTTTCTACGTTTCATTTTTTGGGTTTGGTTGGAGTTGATTAAATGTAAGGAATTTGAGGAAATTTTACTGCTATAAGTAAAGGAAGTATGGTCGTGAGGACACGAACCATGGAGGAGATATATCCTTCTAAAACAAGATCCTTCGCTTTGCTCAGGATGACGGAATAAAATAAAAATCGTCATGCTGAGGCACGAAGCAACTCGGGCAAAAAGGAATTATGAAAGAAATTTTATTAATTTCAATGTTCCCTGGTGAGACAAATCATATGTAGTCTCCTGGTTTTTTGAAAATTGCATGACCATGAAAACGAATCGACGAAAGTTTATTTCTAAGACAGTTGTAGGAGGATTGGCAGTGGGGGCAGTCCCATTGGTTTCTTGCGGTGCAGCAGAGCAATCGACAGTGGATGAATCCCTGATCGAATCAAGAGATGCGAAGCTTAGGGAGATTCTCAAGCAACCCGTATTGAAGAGAGAACTATTCCAATCACCGGTGATCATTGAAACACTTGAATTATTACGATATGAGAACAGATATATCTGTCGGGTCAGATCGACTGACGGGGCAGAAGGAATCTCAGTTGCACACAATGACATGGCTGTCTTTTTCCCCATTTTCACTCAAAAACTACATCGTTTTTTTATTGGGAAGGATGCCCGGGATCTGGACTTAATTCTGGAGAGGGTGCTTTTCTACGGCTTAAATTTCAGATTGGGTGGAATAGCCCTGGGGATACCATTGGCAACCATTGAGTTTGCCATCCTTGACATGCTTGGGCATATCTCCAATAAATCAGCAGGGCAATTGGTTGGTGAAATTCACAACCCTGAAGTAGGTGTGTATGCAGCGACAGAATTTCGTCATTTGCCTTTGGAAGAACATTTTGAAAAAATTCAAGAGACGGTTGCACAGTATGATGTGAATGCCCTAAAGATCAAAGTGGGTTATATGCATTATGGCACCACCGACATACATTATCCCGGACTTCCGGGGAAATCCGAAAAGCTAATCCCCATGGTTCGTCAACATTACGGGGATGATATGTCTATTTATGCGGATTCGAATGGTTATTATGATGTTGAAGGAGCCATAAAAATCGGCAAACTGCTGGAAGAAAACGGATACGCCTATTTTGAAGAGCCGGTAATGTTTGACCACTTTGTAGATATTAAGAAAGTATCAGATGCGCTGACCATCCCCATAGCAAATGGTGAGCAAGACCATAGTTTCACCAATTTTCGCTGGCTCATAGCCAATGATGGTATTGATGTTGTGCAGCCCGATAACTATTATTTTGGGGGAATGATCCGCTCGATAAAGGTGGCACGTATGGCAGAAGCATTTGGAAAAGCATTTATTCCCCACATGTCGGGAGGTGGACTTGGATATTTATACAATATTCACATCGTTTCTGTTTGTCCTAATGCGGGCAAACATCATGAGTTCAAAGGATTGAGAACCCATGTGCCTTTTGAATGTCCTACCTCTCCGCTGGAAGTTGTTGATGGAAAAATCAAAGTGCCAACAGGTCCGGGGTTTGGAGTACAAATTGATCCTGAATTTATCCGAAAGCACGAACTGGTGACAGCATAATTTAACACTGGAAAAACGAGATTCTTTCGCTACCAATGATTACCACAAGACAGGCTCAGAATGAAGAAATAAATTAATAAACGTCAAGCTGAGGAACGAAGCATCTTGTGACCATAAGGAAATTTCTCAGCAAGTCTGAACCAATGACAAAAACAGCCGGATTAGCTCCGGCTGTTTCTTGATGTATGAAGAAGAAACTACATCAAATCCGCTCCGGTGCCAGTTCCCACTTTGCTGGTGACCGCCAGAGGCTGGATAAAAGTAACTCTCTCATGAATGTAAATTCCTTTGGAAGCTTGTCATACATGCGTTCAAAGAGTTCTTCATGACCAAAGACTTCATGTTTCCACTGCTCCCGGTCAATGTCCATGATCTCATCAAACTGTTCCTCAGTAAAGTCGAGCCCCTCCCAGTTGATGTCCTTATAGGTAGGCATCCAGCCGATCGGGCTCTCAACCGCACCGGCTCTGCCGTGCTCTCTGTTGATGATCCATTCCAGAATGCGCATATTGTCACCAAAGCCTGGCCACTGAAAATGTCCTTTTTCATCTTTCCTGAACCAGTTGACCACAAACATACGTGGAGGGTTAGCCAATGACCTGCCAAACTGCAACCAGTGGTTGAAATAATCAGCCATGTGGTATCCACAGAAGGGAAGCATGGCAAAAGGATCCCGGCGCACCTTGCCTACTTCTCCAAACGCTGCAGCGGTCATTTCAGAACCTATAGTAGATGCAGCATAGACACCAAAGTTCCAGTTGGCAGCCTGATAGACCAGAGGTACTGTTGTGCTCCTTCTACCACCCACAATGAAGGCACTGATCGGCACACCTTCAGGTTTTTCCCAGTCAGGATCGATGCTCGGACACTGGCTCGCCGGTGCCGTAAACCTTGCATTGGGGTGAGCAACCTTGCCACCTATTGAAGGATCGTACTCATTGCCGTGCCAGTCTGTTACACCATCGGGCACTTCATCGGTCATTCCTTCCCACCAAACATCTCCATCCGGAGTCACACCCACATTGGTGAAGATGGTATTTTCTTTGATCGTCTCCATGGCATTGGGGTTGGTCTTATAGTTAGTACCTGGCGCCACACCAAAATAACCAGCCTCGGGATTGATGGCATACAATCGCCCATCCTTGCCAGGCTTGATCCACGCGATGTCATCTCCAACCGTGGAGATCTCCCACCCTTTAAAGGCTTTAGGAGGTATGATCATAGCAAAATTTGTTTTACCACAGGCACTGGGGAATGCAGCGGCCACATACGTCTTCTCTCCCTGTGGATTTTTGGCTCCAAGGATCAGCATGTGCTCGGCCAGCCAGCCTTCTTCCCTGGCCATCACTGATGCGATGCGAAGTGCGAAGCATTTTTTGCCCAGAAGAGCATTGCCGCCATACCCTGAGCCATAGGAGACGATAGACCTTTCTTCAGGGTAGTGAACAATATACTTCACCGTAGGATTGCAGGGCCACCTGGCATCCTCTTGACCGGGCTCAAGTGGCGCCCCGACAGTATGAAGACACTTCACAAACTCACCATTTTCTCCCAGCTGATCCAGTGCTGCGATACCCATTCGGGTCATGATCTTCATGTTGATGACTACATATTCAGAATCTGTAATTTCCACTCCAATTTGTGAAATCGGCGATCCGATCGGACCCATACAGAAAGGGATCACATACATGGTCCTACCCTTCATACACCCGTCAAACAACGGCTCAAGTGTAGTTTTCATTTCCTTGGGATCCATCCAGTTATTGGTAGGTCCTGCGTCTTCTTTTCTTCTGCTACAGATGAATGTTTTGTCCTCTACTCTCGCTACATCACTGGGGTCAGAAAAACAAGCGAAGCTGTTAGGCCTTTTTTCCGGATTCAAACGAATGAATGTTCCTTTTTCAACCAGTTTTTCTGTTAGTGAATTGTATTCTTCTTCTGATCCGTCACACCAATGTATGCTGTCCGGTTGGCACCTGGCGGCCACATCATCTACCCATTGTCTCAGGGCTTTGTGTTTCACCTCCATCTTCTTCTTAGGTTTTTTTACGCTGACTTCCATATCGAATTACTTTAAGTGGGAACTATTTTCATTCATGAAGATAGAGGTAGCTTGATAGCTCCCGTATGACCTCTCTCATGCGATAAGGAAGAATTTGTCAGGATTCTAAAAATCAAATCCCAAATAAAGTAAAATGAAATCGGGTTTAAATAGTTGCTTACTGATTGTTGGCAAGACCCTCTTTAAAACCATAATAGGCTGGTTTTTTCTCAAGATTGTCGTCAAATATCAGTGGCCAATCCATGATGTTAAAGAAACCCCGGATCCATGTATTTCTATCTGAAAATCCCCACAGGGTGATCCCATAACGTTGGCCTGGAGGTACATTTTTGTTATATATTTCAGCAATTTGACGGTATTTCTCTTGCTGAAGACTGTTCAATTCTTCAGTTAATTCAGGATGAGTTTGCTGGCCTCCCCCCTGGTCATCATTATGCCTGTTGAATATGATATCCAATTCCGAGAAATGAACCAGCAGACCTGTTTCAGCTGCTTTTTTTACATGCCTGGCAATTGTTTCATTGGGGATGTCCATTCTGAGATGCATCTGCATACCTATCCCGTCAATGGGGACTCCTCTTTCCTTTAGATCGATTACAAGATTGAGCAGGCCATCGAGTTTTGCAGAATCCCGGTCCGTATTGTAATCGTTTATAAATAATTTTGCTTTAGGATCCGCCTCATGGGCCATTCTAAAGGCCATCTCAACATAGTCAGCACCGAAGGTTTTGTACCAGATATTTTCTCTCATTGCTCCGGTTTTATCCAGGAATGCTTCATTCACGACGTCCCAGGCATCTACCTTACCTTTATAGCGGGACACTACCTTATGAATGTATCTTTTGGTAAATTCACGAAGTTTGGCAGTGTCTCCCTCAAGTTTTTTCACATGCTCAGGAAGACCGTAATGCCAAAGCAATGCATGACCAAACATCCGCATGCCATTAGCTTCCGCAAACTCGATATATGCATCAGCGCCATCGAAATTGTAGGTTGTATCTTTGAGAATAGCGTACATCTTCATGGAGTTTTCCGCTGTGAGACTATTAAATTCATATCCAGCGATGCTTCTGATTGAATCATTGTTTAGATCTCTATAACCAAGCGCAACACCCACAGGGTAAGGGGCGGAGGCATGTAGAGGATCATTGGTTGATCCTGAATCCAGTCCACAGGAAAATAGCAGATAAAAGCATGTCATGGAGGGTATCAAATGAGTATTGAGGAGCTGCTTGATGTGTCTATAATGATTCATGGTAGGGTAAGCTCGGGTTTACCCAATAAAAATAGATTATCTAGATTTATTTTGTTGGAAAGGAGAGTACAATTATGGTGATCAGGTACTATAAATGAAAAGCACCCATGTATGATACAAGGGTGCTTGAAAATGTAAAAAACACTGATCTACTTTTTCACTGTCGTGGTTGTGGGCGTATACAGTCCCATAGTGATTGCTGAAACAAGTCCGTTTACAAAGGTCTGTTCTGTGGTCACTTCATAATTTTCTGAGCCTTCGGCCATTTCCTGAGCATCAGAGACTCCAACTGGTGCCAATCCATAAGCCACATAGTGATTCCATTTTTTTACTTCCTGATTACCCTGGGCACCTTCTCCAACGACATTCTTATAAGTGTAGCAAGAGCTTAGAAGGATACTTGCCATAAAGGCCATTCCAATTGATTTAATTAATCCGGTTTTCATATTTATTATTTGTTTTTGATTTTTCCTACTCGTAAGGCTTTTCGGTTTACGCCCCTGACTTTTTTGAGGTATCAGGACTCCTTTCTTGACGGTAAGGATCAAGGGGCCATCATCCCCTGAGAGACAATGGCACACCTTTCCTTACAGACTAAAATTGTATTCTGTACATGATGTCTGGGAAGAAGCCATTCTGTGTGACGACATTTACATCATCAGTTACTTCGTTATACCTGTATACAAATTCGTTTTCTCTGTTGGTGACATTCTGGAGATCCACAAAGAACTGATGGGAGACGTTCTTTTTACGACTGTTCATCCTCACACCGAATTTCACATCCCACCGGAAGTACTCACCATATCGCTCGCTGAAAGCCCTGTTTTCACTCCTTATTTCCCTGCCAGCATTGGCCCGTGTTGCTTCCAGATCTACCGGAGTGTAGGGCTTTCCTCCTGAATAAGTGAGCTTGGTGTCAAAAGTGAAGGCGTTTCTGGCGCCGGCACCAAATTTCCACTCTTTGCCGGCCAGGAGATTATAGACCACATTGTTGTTGAAAGCAGTATTCCTCTCTATCCCGTCACTTCCTTCGTAGGTCGATTCATATAGTGAGGTTGTCATCAGCATGTAGTAGTTTCTGCTAAAGAATTTCTCAAGCGTGAGCTCCAGACCGTAGTTGGTACCGGTGCCTTCATTTACGAGCGATCCGCGCTGGTCGAAGATGAAATCAGCTCCTTCGTTGATCACGCTGTAGCTGCTGGGAGTGGATTCCACCGGAATATCAAATAATCGCTGATAATAAGATTCAACTTTCAGCCTCCAGCTGCTACCTAAATTTCGATCGTATGCTGCTACAAAATGGTGACTTTTGCTGAATTCCAGATCTGCATTGGTTCTTTCAAAAACACCTGGCGATACCTCTTCTTCAAAGAACATGATCGGGGCTGGTATGACCTGTGCATGCAGACCATAGGCCAGACTTATCCTCTGTACAGGGTTAAGCTGGTAGCTGATCGCAGCTCTGGGCTCTACACTGTAGGTGTTGTTGAAGGTCAGGTACTGACTATGTAGTCCAAACGTTGTGCTCAGGTCATCACTGAATTTATATTCTGCCTGTCCGAAAAGTTGTGTTAGGTGATAAGATTCGCTTACATCAATTACATTCAGGAAATAATCGGGTACTCCATCGTTGTCATTGTCAGGAATTTCCACCCGGTTGTCACGATCCATGGTCATAAAGCTGGGGTCATAGATCTCGTGGATAAACCCGGCCCTCAAATTCAGTCTGGCGTTGAATTTCTTGTTGAGTACACTGGACAGGGTATACCTGAATTCTTCATTTGCGACTTCAGTAGCCCGGTATTTCCCGATGGTGTTGCCTTCTCCATCGCGCATCAGGTTGTCCTGATCAAAGGTATTTTGATTGGTAGCCAGGCCGATCGTTGTCTTGATATAGGTATTGTTGTCAATTCTCGCCAGGTGGTTGATGCCTGTCACAGCCAACAGGTTGTTGACAAAGGCGTCCTGCTCTGGGTTGGCAAACAGATCATTCTCGTCAATCTCATCCCCATAGAAGTCAATACTGCTTAGTCCTCCCAAACCGAATATCTCAAATTTTCCCAGCTTGGATTTCCCGAGGTTCACTTTGAAGGAAAAGTCCTGGTAATAGGGAATGGCGCTGGTGCCTGTTGCTGCCAGACTGGCAATTCCGTATCTGTATGAAGCAACAAATGATGATTCATTGGCCCTGTTTATGGGACCCTCCGCCATAAACTCCAGACCTGAAAACGCGGAAAGCTGACCTGTAAACTCATATTTGTCGGTGTTTCCATTCCTGAAGTTCACATCAAATACCGCCGCATTGGCATTTCCATATTCAGCAGGGAATGCACCGGTCAGAAAATCAGAGGTGCGCAATAAGTTGGTATTCAGTGCATTCACCGGACCTCCGGTTACGCCAAGCGTTGCAAAGTGATTGGTGGTGGCTACGGGAAGCCCCTCAACTCTCCAGAGCAAACCGGTTGGGGCATTTCCCCTCACCACGATATCATTTCTTGAGTCGTTAGGTGCGCTCACGCCTGCAAAGGAAGTAGCCAACCGGGCGACGTCATTCCGACCTCCACTGAACCGCATGGTTTCCTCGAGACTGAAGGTCCGTGCACTTACCTTGGCCATCTCATTGATCGGGCGGTCTTTGTCTGCACCTGCTGTCACCACCACAGCTTCCAGATTTTCTACTGATTCCTCAAGCTTCACATTTAGTATCACCTCCTTGCCAGCAGTGACCAGCACATTCGGAATGGCAAGATTTTTATACCCTACATAGGATGCCGTAAAATTTTGTCGACCCACTGGTACACCTTCAATTCTAAACTGACCATCAAGATCAGTCACTGCTCCAACAATCGGATCGGAGCCGATGAGGATCACCGAGGCCCCGATTAATGGAGCCTCGCTTTGTACATCTACCAATGTACCTTTTACAACCTGTGTTTGTGCCATCACCAGGCTAGCCAGCATGATCAGGGTTACTGTTAGTAATGTTTTAAGTCTGTAAGTAGCATTCATCGTTTAATTCGTTTTTTGTTTGTGATCCGAAAGTATGGCGATGAATATCCTCATCAATGAAGAAAATGTGTGAGGCCGGAGATTGGCGGGATGAATCCGCGATAATGTTCTTTTTTTGAGGATTTGGTTGAAAAAGTGGCTGTTTCAGCTTCATCATCAAATATTCCGGTTTCAGGTGCAGATATCCCGGTTTGACTTAAGCATGTGCCGTGTATTTCTTATTTAGAGCTACTTTTATGGTGTGAAAGCAATCAAGGTCAATCAATTGAAAGAGATTCATATCAGATGGATCGGTATTCCGATTGTAGGTGTCATCATCTCTTTAGTGGCCAAAGAAGATGAGGAGTCATTCTGGCAGGCAGCACTCCATTCTATGTTTTTTACTGGTATACTCTGGAACGGGGCTGCCAATATATTCTTCTTTTTCCGGCGAAGATTCCCGGAGATCAACCAGACTCCCAGAAGATTGATTTTTACACTTCTTACCCTGTATCCGTTCATTCTGATCGCTGACCCGATCATTTGTGTAGTCATCAATGAAAAAACCTTTGCAGACCTTGGAAGATGGGAAACCTGGTTTGAATTTACGCCGGTCAGCGTTTTGGCAAGTACACTCATTGGAATGATATATGAAATCGTCTACTTTTTCAACAGATGGAAAGAATCATTCAAGCTCACTGAAGAATTAAGGAACCAGCAGATCAGGACACAGTTTGAGGTACTCCAAAATCAAATGAGCCCTCACTTTCTGTTTAACAGTCTCAATACACTTACGACACTGATTGCCGAGAACCAGGAGCTGGCGATCCGTTTCACTGAAAAGCTTTCGGAAACATACCGGTATATCCTGCAGAATAAAGAAAGAGAACTGGTGAGGTTGAGTGATGAACTTGAGTTTGCTAAAAACTTTGTTTTCCTTTTGAAAATGCGTTTTCCTGAGAATCTCAATGTCAATTTCAAGGTTGACAGGACCTATCTTAGTTCGCACATCGCCCCTCTTACCCTTCAAATGCTGATAGAAAATGCCATCAAACACAACATGGTGAGTAAGGCACATCCGCTGAATATCGATGTCTACGTAGAAAAGGGAAATGCGATCATCGTGAAGAATAACCTTCAAATCAAGAATTCTCTTGAGAAATCTACTAAAACAGGTTTGGCCAACATCAGCAAGCGATACGAATTGCTGGGTAACCGGAAGATCGATATCATCACGACTGCCAAAAACTTCATGGTAGCCGTACCTTTGATCAACGTGATCAATGAGCGAAAACTGGCGGCCGGATGAAAGTCCTGATCATTGAGGATGAAGCGCCGGCCTTCAGAAGACTCGAAAAAGTACTGGAAGAAGTTGATCCTGCCATTGAGATCATCGATGTAATCGATAGTGTGGAAGAAAGTGTAAAGTGGTTTGAGAATCATCAGCATCCTGATCTTATCTTCATGGATATCCAGCTAAATGACGGTATCAGCTTTGATATTTTTGAAAAGACAAAAATCCTCACACCCGTAATTTTCACAACGGCCTTTGATGAATATATGCTCAAAGCATTTAAGGTCAACAGTATTGATTACCTTCTAAAGCCGATTCTGAAGGAGGACCTTAAACAAAGCCTGAAAAAATATAATGGACTGAAATCCCAGTATTCGAATGAAATGCCTGACCTGGAAATGCTTTTTAAGCAGATCAGGATCAATGAAAAGCATTTCAAAAGCAGGTTTTTGGTGAAAGTAGGCGAAAAGCTGATTTCTGTGGTTACAGAGGATATTGCTTATTTCTACACAAAGAACGGGGTGGTCTTTCTGGTCACACATAGAAACAACAGGTATATCATGGATCAGGTACTGGAAGAAATTTCAGAAGATCTGGATCCCAGGCAGTTTTATCGACTGAATCGTCAATTTCTTGTGCAGTTCAAACATGTAGCCGGAGTCCACAAGTTTGCAAAAGGTAAATTATTGATAGAACTGGACCCAAATCCGGGAGAGCAAGTGATTGTGAGCGCAGAGAAGGCGACTGATTTTAGGAATTGGCTGGATCAGTGATAAGTATTCCTAAACAGATCATCGTGATCTGTGAAAGGTATTTAAGAAGTTAACTCTTGGAAAAGTTACTTCTGAACAGGAAATCATAAAACCAGTTCATCACGAAAACATGAGGGAAAGTGATCGCTGAAATCACAATCATTAAAGTGTAGCCATAATTCATTTTCAAAATGTCGATATAGATCAACCCGAAGAGTAAGCATATACCTGCGATTGACAACAGTGTGAACGGTGCGATCATGCGGATAAAAGACCCTGTAGATTGAACTTCTTTTTTTGTTTTGAGAAATTTAAATTCTTCCAATAATACCTTGAATGAATGGAGGATCACAAAGTAGAGGGTGAAGCCTACCAGCAAAGGCATCAGGTAGAAGCACGAGAAAATGAGCAGAAGTACCAGGGCCTCCATGAACAGCGATTCCATTCTCAATTTCTGGAATGCGACAAAGGTGATCATTTGGGCAATCGTAAGAGATGTGGATGTAACAAATAACCAAAACATAGGATAGGCTTGGTGTAATGCCTCAAAAACTTCAAAATCAGTATAGTTTGATATGATCAGACTGATTTCTTCAATGTTCAGGTAGATCAGACCTGATAAAAGGGAAATACCCCAGGAAAGGAATAAAATTTTATGACTTAAAGGTTGTTGATCAAAATAATGCGTGAATTGAGATTGCCCGAAATGATAGGCGGACATCAGTAAAAAAAGGATATAAGCGACTCGTGGTATTATGATCCATAGAAAAATGTTGACGCCTATGAGAACAAGGTAAATACAGATGAAATGAAAATTGTTAAGACCCTTTTTATTTGCAACCAGGATGTTATCCAGAGCTCCGTGGGGTATACCCAGGAATAGCAAAAAGGGCGTGCAATACAACAATTGTGTTGACACGGATACCTCACCTGCGTAAAACACAAGGGGAGACAATAACAACAGGCCGGATATGAAAATAAATATAGCTCTTGTCATGGCACGAAAAGCTCCGTGCCTGAGGCACAGAGCTTAAATGAACAATATTATGCTTTGGCCTTAGCCTTCTCGGTGGATGTAATAGCTATGTTGTACACTACCAGACCAAACCCGATTTTGTTGATAGCATCGGCAATGTTGTAGAATAAATCCACACTGCCTGATCCCCATCCGAAGGCGACGTTCAACCATCCACCTGGCATACACATGTAACCAATTGGATAGATAGCCCAGCCGACCAGAACAAACCAGGCAAGTGTTCGTACTCCTGTTTTCACTACTTCGCTGTCGCTGGCTGCAGCCAGTTTGGCTACTTCTCCGAACCACGCAGTGTAGAGGATATACAAATACCCCAAGGTAGAAAGGACGCCCCACAAAACTGAATGCCCGGTGTCTCCACCTTCTGGATTGAAAGCCTCACCTATGTATCCTGTTACAAGCATCCAGACAGATGCCACAATCAGTTTCCATAGCAAACCAACCTTAGCACCAGCGGCTTTTGTCAATAGGTAAAACTCCACACACATCAGTGGAACTGTCAATGTCCAGTCGATGTATCTCAGTGCAGTCGGGTTTTCGCCTGTTGCCAGGTAATAATCCCTCATGTAATAGTAGTGAACTGCTGCAATGAATGTGATCAGTCCGGACACAAGTAATGAAAGTTTCCACTTCCCCTCAACTCTACCTCTCTCAATGAAGAAAAAAATAGAGGCCGCTAGCATCGCCATGTAACCGGTGAAGAATGTAAATGCCACCGGGTCATCTTTTGGAATAGTTAATAAATCGAGTAATAACATGATAAATTGGGTTTTATTTCCCGATCAACCTCATGTTATTTTATTTTGTTTAATAAAATAACCTAAAAATTAAACAAAAAATCTAACTATTGGCACTTAGATCGCAATATGTAATCGATTGATGATATTTTGTAGAATGATAATTAAAATTGTCTACACAATTGAGTATTTCTATTTCTTATCAAGTGATTATACTCCTTAATCTTTGGCATTCAGGTATGTTCAACTTGAATGGTTTGGATAATTTGCATTGAAACGTTAATTTACAGTAGCTGCTATTTTCTATATGATATATGTTTAGTAATGCTCCCAAAACGTCTAAAGCAGGAACACCCTCCAGGGCGGCAGCTAATCCTACCTCTCAAAAAAAGGAAGCCAGGGCAGATCAGCCTGTTACAGATAGTGTGCCCCAGGTGCAATTTGCGTTTAGTCATGGCACGCTCAATGGAAGCTCCGGAGGCTCACTTGGGATCAGTTCTGATGCCAGGGTAATCCATCCCAAACTGAAAATTGGTAAACCAAATGACCGGTTTGAGCAGGAGGCAGATGCGATGGCCGACAGGGTTACTTATGACGAGGTGCCCCAGATCAGGGCAAAATGTACGAACTGTGAAAAAGATAAGCTGCAGCGACAGGAAGAGGTGCAGGAGGAAACTGAAAATGAATTGCAAGCCAACTGGGAACAGGAGTATATACAACCAAAAAATCACAGCAATCATATCATAAACCGGAAGGACGAAGAGGATGAATCATTGCCAGATGAACCTTCTGATCCTTCTTCTGAAATTCGACTAAAAGATGTGTCCGGGAAAGATCCCCCGGTCACAGACATATCTCAAATGGCACGGATGATCCATGCCCAGGCCTTCGCGACTGGCAGGGACATTTATTTTGCCGCTGGTAAGTATCAACCTCACACGACGGCAGGCAAATGGCTTTTGGCACATGAGCTTACACACACCATCCAGCAGGGTGCAGTGAATCAATCTGCTATTGCCCAAACCAAACAGTCCAATCCTACCCGGGCAGGCCCTGATATACAAAAACAAGATGAAAGTGATCTGTCCGGATCTGAATCCGGCGAATCATCCTTATCCGAGGAAGAGCAGGAAGTATTTGATTCTTTAGTAGATGAAGCCAGTGGCGGAGGATCCACATCCGGTGAAGAAAGCATAGGGGTGGAGTGCCCGGACATGGTTGAAGCGGTCGCTCAATGGGCCATGGGAGAAGAGGAAAGAGAGGGTCAGCAGGAGCGGGTCGAGGAAGATGTATTGATATCCGATATCATTGAATTTTTGCCTGAATCCGTCAGGACACCGCTTGAGTTTCTGGGAAATGGCCCGCTCTGGATGTGGAACCAACTGCCCGAGAGCGTACAGAGCGCAGCTATAGACCGGTTCATAGACCGCACCATTGAGGTTGTAGATATGCTTCCGAATATTCATCCGTCAGACAGGTATAGCAAGGTGGTGCTGAAATCATTTTTGCGAAAGATCAAGGAAGAAGATGCCAGTGTTAAAGTCGGGATGCTTAGAAAATTTTCCAGTATCATTTTCGGAGGCAACCTCAGCTTTATGTGGGGACTGCTTAAAGGTCTATTGGTAGGCTTCTTTGCAGATGGGATACTCGGATTGATCCAGATGGTGATCGACCTGGTATGTCTCGTACCTCAACTCATAAGCTTTGTGCAGAATATTTTGGAAACCATGCCGGATTTAAGGGAATCTTTCATGGAAACGATGGAATCTCTCAGGGATCTTGGGCAAAGGGCACATGACGCCATTGCCAATGTTCAGGAAGATATCATGCTGCTCCTTTCAGATCCTTCCAAACTTTGGGAAATGATCAATGGCATTGATGAGCAGCTAATGCAGATGTCTGAGCAAGTCGGTGAACAGGGGGCGGATCTGCTGGTAAGGATCTATCGTATGCCCGGGGAGCAAATGGGCTTTATGCTCGGAAGACTTATAGGAATGATATTGTGGGAAGTTGTTTTCTCATTGATAGCCGCTGCTATCACCTTTTACGCAGGCGGAGCCGGAGCTGGAGCCACTGCAGCCACCTCAGCTGGAAAAGTGGCCATTCGAGTCCTGGCAAAGATCATCAAAGTAGCCCATCGTCTGTTGCGGCCGATCATCAGGTTTATGTCTTTGATGATCACAAAATTCAAAACATTTATACAGGGCATTACCAGGGTGCTGGTAGGAAACCTGCAACGACTGGGTCAGGCCATGAGTAGGTTCCTGGGACGATTTAAACAGCTTCTGGACGATATTTTCGAACGATTAAGAGGACGGCGGAGAAGAGGAGGAGATCATGGGTCAGACCATGATAGGGATAGGCGAGACCGTGACAGGGATTCCGATGATCATGACCGGGATGATTCTCCTGAGGGACAGCTTTGGTTGAGATTAAGAGGAGCAGCAAATACCTGGGCTGAGGGAGAGAAAGCTTCCTATGGTCAGGAAGGTATTGCTGTTGCTGAAGCTCAGAGGGAGCTTCGAAGGATCAAAGACCGTCCTCAATACCGGGAGGTGGCCGGAGGTGTCAGTACGGACACCTCAATTGCTACTGATCCGGCAAAATTTGAGATTACACTCCGCAGAAGAAGTTCCCCGATGACCTGGGATGACCTCCTGAGAAAACCTGCCGCCACTCGTCAGAGAGACGTGCATGAGGAGATCAATGAGACCTTCAGGAATCTATCCGACGATCATCGCAATTCCGAATACATTGACCAGCAGGTGTTACGGATCAAACAGCGGTTTGAGTACGACAATATCCGTGTGCAGGAGGATAGGAATGATGAAGGGGAGATTGATGAATGGCAGGTTCAAACTGCACTTCCAGATCACGCTTATCACACCCGCATTACAATACGAGCAGCCGATGCCTATTTCGGTAGCAGATCAAATCCCGTAGAATTCAGCGGACTTAATGCCTGGCCTAAACCGGCCTATACCGATTATCCCGAATTTTATGTGGGTCCGAAAGCCAGGGTCCCAATTGACCAGTCTGACCTTGAAAATGCTAACGGTAATCCTACCAGAGCTTCCGAGCTTTATAATGATCTTTTGACTACCCCCGGGGCTGATACAGATAAGCTTGAAGAATGGAATGAAGATGGACTACCTGTGATCAGGTTTACACCGGATATGAACAAGCGTCAGTTGCCCTACGGAAGTACTTCCATGTATGGGCTGGACAATGACAGTAAACTGCGAGTCGGTAAATCTTTTGTGATGACCAGCTCTTCTGGCACTCTGGGTGGGGGACGATTTAATGATCCTTTGAGTGACTTTGGATACCGGCCATCTACTGAAGGGATGCAGGGAGATCACCTCATCGAAACTCAGCTGGGTGGAAATAATGATCGGGGTAATCTGTGGCAGTTGGATGCTTCCACCAACTCCAGCGGAGGTAGCAGGATCTCCAATATGACATTTACTGATCCTGATACTGATGAACGGGTAAGGATGAGTGAATTAAAATCTGCTGCCTCGGTGGCTCATCCGATCCATTTCACCATCAGGTCCATACAGCTTAAGCTGAAAATCGGCTCTGCTAACGACCCGTTGGAGTACGAAGCGGACAAGGTAGCCGACCAGGTAGTCCGGCAAAAGACAGTACCCGGCATCCAGCGCAAATGCGCTGCCTGTGAGCGGGAAGAGCAAATCAGAAGGTGTAATTGTAAGCAGGAAAATGCCCCACCGTCCATTTCCGTCATGCCAAAAATCAATCATTCGGGACAGACCAGCGGAACGGATCCACCATCGGAGATGGAACATCAGATTGAGCAGACCCGGGGTGCCGGAGAGCCGCTCTCTGCTGATTCCGCCGACAATATGGGTGAGGCCATGGGGGCAGATTTCAGGGGGGTGCGGATACATAGAAACGCAGCGTCCTCAGCCATGAATGATTCGATTGGTTCAAGAGCCTTTACGGTAGGTAGGGATATCTACTTTGGAAGCGGAGAATATAATCCGGGAACACCAACAGGTGATCACCTGATAGCACATGAACTGACACATACGGTGCAGCAGGGAGCTTCTGAAACAGTGCGGAAGGAAACTTCTGAGGTAGAGGAGTATCAGCAGAGACAAGATGAGGGCATCGAAGTACAGGAGGACCAAAGCGTAGAGCAGAATCAAAGAGCAGAGGAGGATCAAAACCCAGAGCAGGCTGAATTCAATGCATCAGAACTGCAATTTGAGCAGGCAGATGACTCTGTGGAATTTACACCGGAAGGTAGGTCAGAGGACAAAGTATCGGTCCCTAAGAAAGAGGATGAAAAAACAGGCGCGAATGAAAAACAGAGTGCGGAAGCGGATCAGGAAAAAGTCGATCAACAGAAAAAGCATGGTGAGGTCAAAGATGCGCCCGGCGAGAAGAAAGTTGGGGTTTCCAGCCAAAAAAGCAAGAAAGTAGAGTCTCTCGCTCTCACGGGATCGTCTGACCAGGCCATGTCATCCTTTACCAGGGCCTCCGCCTCCCGGATAGCTGCGACCTATCCCTCATTGGGTGATGCCTTAAGTGAGAAGATGGAAGGTGAGCGGGCAGAGACTGAATCCGAGACGCCTCCGGTGATTGCGGATAATACAGGTCAAAAAGAAAAGACAGGTAAGAAAGCACCGGAAACAGAAAAAGGGAGAGCTGAGGATATCAAAGAGCAGGTAGGACCGAACCAGGCCCCTCCGAAGAAAGAGGAGCATCAAAATCTTGGTGATGCTCCGGATCCGACAAAAAACGATCAACTTCTTGATAAGCAGAAGCTAAGTGCCTTCCTGGGCTGGTTCAGACAAAACTTCAATGGATTCCTTGGTGGTATCTCCACCAAAGATCATGGGCTGAACACCGACCCCGGAGAGAGACCAAAAGTAGACACAAGTGGGGAAGGCAATCCCGAAAGAACAGAAAAGCAGCGGGAAGACGGAAATCGTCAGGCCACGGATAAGCGGGATGAGGTGGCCAAAAAGATAGAGGAAAATCCGGGTCAGGAAAATATCCAGCCCCAGGATGTTAAGGAGGAGAACGAGGTCCTCATTGAGAAGAAAAGACAGGAAGTGCCGACCGAGAAGAAAGACGACATGGAGCATTTCCTTACCATGGATTTAGGGGAAGTGAGGGCTCAGGCTGACCAAAATATGGCTCCAATGCTGGAGAAAAGCCTGTCCGGGCCTGGAAAGGACGCTGAGTCTGCTGCCAGCCAAAAGGAAACGGATAAACAGCAGGCGGTAGATGATGCTCAGGCGGAGACCGACAGACTCAACGGTGAAGCCAATGCAGAGCAGCAAAGAACAATTACGGAGAAACGCGACGAGGTGGCCGCCACCCAGCAAGAGGGTAAAAAAGAAGCTGATCAATTAATGACAGATTTCAACGAGGAGGCCGGCAAAGAACAGAATAAGGTAGATAAAGATGTAAAAGATAAGATCACTGAGAAAGAGGGTGAAGCAAAAACCGGGCTGGACAATGCTGAGAAAGAGGCCGAAAAGAAAAAAGAAGAAGGAGAGAAAAAGGCAGCTGACAAGAAAAGGGAACTTGAAAAGGAAAGCGAGAATGATAGCTGGTGGGACCGGGCGGTCAATGCGGTCAAAAGTGCTGTCAAGGCGATAACCAATGCGATCTCCGATATTTTTGATGCGGTCAGAAAGGCGGTCACTGAGATCATCAACAAAGCAAAAGAACTGGCACTGGCAGCCATAGAAGCAGCCCGTAAATGGGTGATTGAAGCCCTGGATGCTTTTGCTTCCTTCCTGAAGGACATAGTCAATAAGTACCTGGCTGAGCATTTCCCCGGATTGGCCAAACGTATCAATGAAGCCATAGACGCTACCGTTGATGCTGCCAAAAGTGCGGTCAACAAAATTGCAGACCGACTGAAAAAAGGTGTAAAGGCACTCGCGGATGGACTCACTGCAGCTATCAACAAAGTGCTGGATGTCTTTGAAGGAGCACTCAAAGCCGCTGTGGCTGTGGCCGGAGCAGTCCTTACCGGAGATTTCTCAGAGGCAGCGAGGATTGTCATTGAATCAGCCTGTCAGATCGCAGGTATAGATCCAAAACCGGTTTTCGATTTTATGGAAAAAGCCGGCAAGACCATCAGGATCATTCTGGACGATCCGGTACAATTCATTAAAAATGTGGCAAAAGGAGTAGGTGACGGTATCAGTCTTTTTGTCACCAACATCAAAAAGCACCTGATTAGCGGGCTGATTGGCTGGCTTACAGGGGCAATGTCTGATGTGCCGATCACATTACCGGAAAAATGGGATCTGAAAGGAATATTCTCCCTTGTTATGCAGATCCTGGGACTTACCTATGATCAATTACGAGCCAAACTGGTCAAAAAGCTTGGTCCCGATGGTGAGAAGGTGGTAA
Organism: Cyclobacteriaceae bacterium; assembly: GCA_965243485.1. GTDB lineage: Bacteria > Bacteroidota > Bacteroidia > Cytophagales > Cyclobacteriaceae > UBA7330. Next base: position 3,591,072 of record CBDEVP010000001.1, read on the forward strand.
GCGCTATGGAAAAGACCGTGGAGTTTGTCACCGACCTTGTAACACGTGGACCAATTGTTCTATGGGAAAAGATCCAGGATAAATTTACAGAGATCAAAAATATGGCCATGGAGAAGATCCGTAACCTCGTGACCATCGAGGTGGTGAAAGCCGGGGTGAAATGGTTGATCGGATTGCTGAATCCTGCCAGTGCCATCGTGAAAGCCCTCATGATGCTGTACGACTTTGTGATGTTTATCATCGAGCGCAAAGATCAGATCATCCAGTTCGTGAAGGCGGTATTTGATACCGTAGGGCCACTGGCACGTGGTGAGACTGCCAAGGCAGCAAAATCTGTGGAAGGAGCCATGGCCAAAAGTGTGCCGGTCATATTGAGTCTGCTGGCCTCTCTGGCCGGTATAGGAGGTATTGGTAAATCTGTTCAGAAAGCCATCAAAGCGATCCGCAAGCCGGTGGATAAGGTGGTAGATCCGATCATAAACTGGATTGCCGGTATCGGACGTAAAATGATCAAAGGCGGTAAGATGCTGATCAAAAAAGGCAAGGCTTATGTGAAAGGAAAAGTAAAGAAAGGTAAGGAGAAGCTGAAAACGTTGAAAGCTAAAGTGTTTGGCTGGTGGAAGATGAAAAAGTCTTTCAAGGCCAAAGACGGATCAGATCATAACGTCTACTTCAAGGGAAAAGAAAAATCCGCACAATTGATGGTGCATAGTAAAAAAGAGAATAAAGTTGAAAAATTCTTAAATGGATATTCCGGTCCGGGAGACATCAAACAGGCAAAAACATCCTATGCTGCTTTGATGAAGCATATAGACAAGATGAATAATGTCTATCAGGCCGGCGATCCGACCAGGCAGCAAAAGTTGATTGCAGACCTTAAGCCAAAAATTACAAATTCAAGGGATGCTTTGGTAAAAGCTTTGGGCACAATGCAAATCGATGGGAAGATAGAACTGGGTCAGTCCCATCTGACGTTTGGGGCAGCCAGTGGGCAGACCAAGTATGGAATCGGAGCACCCATCACTAAGATACCGGGAAATACCATCGGATCTCCGACTGGCGGAGCACAGATACTGACTGAAGCGGTACAGGAACGTACCAAAAGAAATGCATCCAGATCCTATGTGCAGGCTCATCTTATCTCACACCAGTTTCACGGACCCGCAAAAGCTGAGAACCTCGTGATGGCCCCCGGAAAAGTCAATAAGGGTGAGTTACAGCAGTTGGAAAACCAGGGTAAAAAGTTGATGAGTAAAGGCGAGCCATTCTACTATGGAGTGAAAGCAGAAATGCACAATGATGATAAGAAGGGAGGCGACCGATACTTTGTGAAGAATTTATATAAGATTCCGGTGACAAAGGTTAACTCTAAAAATGCTGAATACAATGAATCTCAAAAAAGGTGGGTAATGAAGGAAGACCTTTCCTCAAAATTCAGCAAACTTGCCTCCAACCTTGAGCCACCGGTCATGGCACAGGAGGCCGATGTTGTAAAAGTGATAAACGATCTGAAAGGAGACCTGAAAAAAACATCTGCTATTGATAGCAAAAAAGAAAGAATAAAAAAGGCAGTTAATTCCCTGATCGATCTTCAACTGTCTTTTGCTAAAATAGCCACCTGGTTCAATACTGAAAATGTGCCACATCCCGACGGCAACGAATGGACCAGGAATTCCTCATTGATAAAGAATGCCAGGTAGAAGATCGAAAATAAATAGAAGCAATTGATTGTTCGGGGTCAAAATTTTATATAAATTCTGGATTACTACTAAGAACCACCTACAGCTATGAAAACTGGCCGAATTTCTCGTTTGAGACCCAGCCTGAACAGCCGTGCTTTGTCCAATCAATCCTCTGAAAGTAAAACAGAAGGACAAAACTCCACTTCTATACCCAAGATGAAGGTTCGTAGGTCCGATGACTCCTTTGAAAAAGAGGCAGACCATGTGGCTGCTGCAATTGTTCAGCGTAAAGAGATCCCAAGGATCAGCTCGACCATTCACACTGCACAAGCCAAAGGTGAGGAGGAAGAAGCACAGACAAAAAAAGAATCTTTACAATCAAAAGACGAGGAGGAGGGCTTACAAATGAAAGCTGAAGGAAAAATTCAGACAAAGGGGGAGGAAGAAGAAGTCCAGACAAAGGGAGAGGAAGAGGAAGTTCAAACAAAGGCTCAGCAACATCGAGGCACAGGGTATTTTTCAGGGGCTATCACCAAAAAAATTCAGCACCATAAAGGAGGTGGGTTTCCATTATCAGGCAGGATCAGAAATTTTATGGAATCGGGGTTCCAAAGAGATCTTTCAAAAGTAAGGATCCATACGGGAAGTGAAGCTGAATCACTCAGCCGCAACCTGAAAGCCCAGGCTTTTACGGTCGGAAATGATATCTTTTTTAACCGTGGAAAGTATGATCCCCAAACGACTTCAGGGAAGAAGCTTCTGGCTCATGAGCTGACACATACGGTTCAACAGAAAGGGTCCATTCATAAAAAAATTCAAAGACAGGATGACTATTCGAACTGCCAGACAATTATGGTAGGAGGTGGTATGAGAACTATTTGCAGGGATCATGATTCCGGAGGGATGTCTGATTTCAGACACATTTATAATAGGATCCGGGCAAGGACCAGTAACAAGGAGATCACCGTCATTGATGGAAGCGATGTTGTCGGCTGGGCAGCCGGTGCTACCAGGGTGGGGGAAGTATATATGTCAGATGTAGACTCCATGGTAGAAAATGTATTGGAGAGGCTGCAGCAGGGGAAGATTACCCGTCTCAACATTCTTGATCATGGTAATTCCAATACAATACAAATTGGGAACGACCGAATAGGTACAGGTAATTTGAGCAACTATGCAGAGCAGCTGGGCTGGCTAAACGGACGGTTTGCATCCGGAGGATTTGTACATATTCAGCATTGCGAAGCGGGGCAAAACAAAGACCTTATTTGCGGTCTTGCGGAGATATTCGGAGTTCCTGTGTATGCAGGTACCGGGGCGCATAACCCCGTTTACCGGTTCAATTTTGGAGACTATGTAAAGTGTGATCCCGATGGTACTTTTTATCCGGATGCCGGACGACCCTGAACCGTACGAATCACACCTTCCCTGTGAAATATCAGGCCTGATTGCAAATAATTGACATAAACTTGATTCTATTATTTGCAATCTAAATTTTAAGTATTACCTTGAGAAAAGCTATGAAAGAAGCTAATTAAGAATCACCAACCACCTAAACCATGATTCGTCGAACACTCGAAGCCATCAAGAGTGACGTACAGTCATTCCTCAACCTCAAAGATCCCGACAATCTGGCGACCTGTTCAGTCGTATTGTCAAACCTCCTAAATCAGGAAGGTAAACTGGAGTTTAGCGAAAGTAATGGCGATTCCACAGATCACTACCTGGTCATGACCCTTGTCAACGTGGCGCAGGAAACTCATTTGAAACCACCGGCAAGACCCAGAGAAATTGCCGATGATAAACTGGGAATGGAAAATCCCGAAATCAATATCAACCTTTTTGTTCTTTTTACCGCCCACTCTTCGCAGTATGAGACTGCATTGGATATTCTCTCTAATGTGATCGGGTTTTTTCAGTCAAAATCATATTTTGATTCTGGCAATACACCATCGCTACCCTCAAATGTGGAAAGAGTAGCCGTTGACATACAAAGTCTTACATTCGAACAGTCGAATTATTTATGGGGGCTGATGGGTGCAAAGTATATGCCCTCTGTACTGTATAAACTACGGACCTTATCGATCAGTGAAAGACAACTTTCAGATATCGGAAGCCCGATCACCAAAATTCATTTTCAGGAATGAACATCAGTTTTGACATATTGTTCAGGATAATGATTGATCATTCCTACTTTAAGGAAAACCCTGTGAGGGATCTTGAAATTATCCCGACTGAGACAAGTGCAAGGATGTTGATAAATGCAGGTCTGATCTGGAGACAAACGTCCGGAGGTCTTATCGTGCTGTATGAGAAAGACCCCACAGAAGAAGAACCTCACGACATTCCGTGGAAGCTGAAAAATGAGCCTTTCAAACTTGCCTTTTACATCATTGCAAAATCATCTCTCTTCTACAATTATTCGGATATTCCGGATTCAATCAAATTACCGGAAGTCTTTTACTGGAACAACCGTGAAAAGAATGATCAGGACGGAAAGCTGCTTCTCAATAAAGGAACAAAAGTGTCATCCGATGACCTGGTCAGTTTGAGAGAAAAACTGCTGACTATAACAGGCACTTCATCAAATCCATCAGAAACTTTCATGATGAAAGATATTGATGGGAATATCCTGATCAACCGGTCGATAAAGGTGAAAAAACAAAAAGAAACCGATACCGAAGGGGTCTATTTTACCCAGGTGGATCTTGCTGGTCCGGACGAAGGCAGGTACCAGCTTGAGTATGCCGGCAAGACGGAAGAGATCTATGTGGCAGGCTCCTGGACCCCGGATCGTCTATTGGGTATTGTGGAGATATTCAATGGAACCGAAGTAGCTGTTGATAACAGGTTTATGAATGGTACAAACGTTTCTGCGAAGAATTATCATCTTGTTTTTAATGCCAGGGAAACGTTCTGGAAATATTACATCGTGCTGCGGAATATCTCCGAAGACCCGGGTCTGCAGGTGATCTATCAGGAATCCACCCAGGAAGATTTACCTTATCCGGATGAGGTAGAGTTTAAATCAGAACCTCCTGAGGAGCAACGAACAGAAACATTTAAGGATAACATCGTTCTTCTTTTTCAATCTCAGAAAACCATACCTTTTTATGAAATCGCCAGAAAAGGCATTTCTCTGCAGGATACATCATCCTCCGGCTCCGGTGGTGGAGGCCCCGGAAGAGGGAGAGGACGAGGTGGAGACGCTGATGATCCGGGGATGGATAAAGATGTGATCAAAAACCTGCCAAATGCTCCTGTTTCGGCGATCAAGCCCAACAGTGATGATGGAAAGATATATTCTGAAATATTTATTTATGTATAACCCCTTAAACGAACCAAGCCTATGGCTACATACAAAACCCCTGATGTCTACGTAAAGGAGATATCACTATTACCTCCCTCAGTAGCGGAGGTAGAAACTGCCATCCCGGCATTTATTGGATATACCAAAAAGTATACTCACAATGGTAAGTCCTGGCTGTACAAGCCGAAGGAAGTAGCTTCCATGCTGGACTTTGTCGAAATTTTCGGAGGAGGACCTCCAATAGAACCGACCGTCGAGCTGGACCCGGTTACCAGCACGGTGACCTCAGTTGATCTTGGCGCTAATACGTATTACCTGTACGACAGCCTTCGGTTGTTTTTTGATAATGGAGGTGGTAAGTGCTACATCGTGAGTGTTGGGGAAATTGGTGATCCTGTGGATATTGGGGATGATACCAAAGGGATCCTTAAGGGGCTGAAAGCTTTGGAAAAGGAAGATGAACCCACCATGCTGATCTGTCCCGATGCTGTTTCCTTGTCAGATACCAACCTGGCGTCATTTCAGCAGCAGGCACTCAAACAAGCCGCAAAGCTGATGGACAGAATCGCTGTACTGGACATTAAAAACAGTGGGGATCATGACGCGGATATTCAAAACTTCCGAGACAATGTAGGTATCAACAATCTTAAATACGGCGCTGCATACACCCCATGGCTCAATACAGCCTATCCAAAAATAGTTAAATACAGATCGCTCACGCTCAAAAAGGGGGCTACTACGATGAATTTCCGCAGTCTTACCAAGGATACGGATATCAGGGACTATATTGATAGCCTGCTTCAGCCCAGTATTAACGGGGTAAATAGCATCAAAACCGCTGTTACAGAGAATGCCACCTTACTGGGAGGAGAAGATACCCTGCAGGAAAAATTCGTGTCACTTTATGAAGATGTGGAAGCAGCCTCGGAGGCATATGATGCAGGCACACCATCTACTTTAACAGATCTGAAAAATGCTGTGAGCGCCCTGCTCAAATTTAACTTTGATGTGCTGACTGCGGTCGGTACCTACTATGCCGGGCTACCTGATCCAGGTACCGACCCTGCTGTGACAAAATATGCTTACAAGCTAAAAAACGATGTGCCGACACTGGGAGCGGATAATGGCATTGACGACCTTTCGCAGGACAGCCAGCAGGATCATGTAAAAGCCCTGGAGCATGCAGATGTATGGAGTCAGACACCTACGGGCTACACTCCGGCAACCTTTACGACGAATGTGAATAATATTTTTGGCAACGGCACCATCAATTCCAATCTCAACACCCCTTTAAAAAATGAATACAAGGCGTTGTTTGATGCCGGAAATCATGTGGGTATTGCACAGAAAGCTGCATCAGCTGCTGCTGCATACTGGGGAGCACTTAACGGATGGATTGCTGAATTTACCACTGCTGCCACCAGCTACGAGGATACTTTTGATGCAGGACTTGCTGAAATTGCAGGATCATACAAAGCCATCCTCGGGGAAGTTGCCAATGCTCTCAATGACTGCCCGCCAAGTGGCGCTGTCGCAGGTGTGATGGCTTATGTGGATGAGACCAGGGGAGTCTGGAAAGCTCCGGCCAACGTAAGCCTTAACTCCGTGATAGGTCCTATGGTACTCATTAACAATGAAGAGCAGGAAGATCTCAATGTCGATGTAAATGCCGGTAAATCCGTAAATGCCATTCGCGCTTTCACCGGGAAAGGAACCCTGATCTGGGGTGCCAGGACACTCGCAGGAAATGATAATGAATGGAGGTATGTTTCTGTACGACGGTTTTATAACATGGTTGAAGAGTCTGTGAAGAAATCGACCTACTGGGCCGTATTTGAGCCGAACAATGCTAACACATGGATCCGGGTGAAAGCCATGATAGAAAACTACCTGAAGGATAAGTGGAGGGATGGTGCACTCATGGGTGCTGTACCCGAAGATGCCTTCTTTGTCAAGATAGGATTAGGCCAAACAATGACGGCACAGGATGTACTTGAAGGCCGGATGAATGTAGAGATCGGAATGTCTGTGGTCAGGCCTGCCGAATTCATCATTTTGAAATTTTCACATTTCATGAAGGAAGCCTAGTTCAAACGGAATTTTTATCAACATTAAAACATTAAGAAAATGGCATATCCACAAGTAGCATTTCACTTTCAGGTAGAATGGGGCGGGTCAAACCTGGGATTTTCAGAAGTTTCGGGCCTCAATATTGAATCACAGGTGATTGAGTATCGTGATGGGCTCAGTCCCATCTTTTCCACGACCAAGATGCCCGGCATTCAGAAATATGGGAACATTACGTTGAAGCGGGGAGTCATCAAAAAGGACAACGAGTTCTACGAATGGCTGAATAGCGTAAAGATGAACACCATTGAACGCCGCGATCTGACCATCAGTCTGCTCGATGAAGAGCACAACCCGGTCATGGTCTGGAAGGCAAAAAGCGCCTGGCCCACAAAGATTGAATCTCCATCGATGAAAGCTGATGGAAATGAGGTAGCTATTGAGTCCATGGAGATCGCACATGAAGGACTGGAGATCGAAATGGCTTAATCATGGGCGTATTCAGACCAGCGGTTGGATTTCACTTTGCCGTGATTTTCCAGCTTCTTCCACAGACCGATAAAGACATCAGGTTTCAGGAGGTGAGCGGACTATCTCAGGAATTAACCACTGAGGATCTCGTAGAAGGTGGCGAAAATAGATTTACTCACTCGCTGCCTGTTCGTACCAGCTACCCCAACCTGGTGCTTAAGCGTGGGATGTTTATTGGGTCCGGACTTCTTGCCTGGGCAAAAAAAGCCATTGAGAACCTGGAGATAGAGCCTGTAGATGCTACAATCACTTTACTGAATGAAGAACATCTGCCGATTGCCGCATGGCATGTGGTGAAGGCTTACCCGGTGAAATGGTCCTACTCCAATTTCAATGCGCAGGAAAATTCCATTGTCATTGAAACGATGGAGCTTAAGTATCAATATTATAATTCACTGGTAATCTGATCAAATATGCCAATTGAAGTAAGAGAACTTGTCATAAAGGCTGTGGTCACCACAGACGACGGAACTGATCCGGCCGGTGTCAGTGGTAGTCAATCGCAACCTTCTGAAAAACTTGTTCGCATGTGTGTGGATCAGGTCATGGAAATACTGAGGGAAAAACAGGAAAAGTGATATGGATTTCAGTTTAACAAAAAATGCGCTTAATCCGAAGCTGCTTTTTAAAGGCTATCAGAAGGAAGATTTTACAGGTGCATTCGAGGAATTTACCGTTCAGTATAATCCATCTGAATTCAGCCGGTCTTTTGAAGCGGAATATGAAAGCGAGGAGGCCAATGGCAAAACAGACAGTCCCCAGAAGTTTAAGCGGATAAAACCCTCGGATCTTGCGCTTTCATTTACACTTGACGGCACAGGCGCCAGCGGTGAGAAAATTGATGTGGTAGAGCAGCTAAGTCAATTTCAGAAAACCGCTTACGAATATGACGGAAAGATCCACAGGCCCAGATATGTGCACGTGACCTGGGGTAATGCACTGAATTTTCGTGGGGTTGTGAAAAATGTAGCGGTGAAATATACCCTGTTCACAGCTGAGGGCAGCCCCCTCCGGGTAAAGGTGGATGTGACCATGTCGAGTTCGAAAGACTACAACACGCAGATTGCTGAAGACAAACCCGAATCTCCGGATATGACCCACATGAGGGTTGTTAAGGAAGGAGAAAATCTGCCGTTGCTCTCCTATGAGATCTATGGTGATAGCAGGTATTACCTGGATGTGGCCAAAGTCAATGGTATCATCAATCACAGGAAGCTGAAGGCAGGGTCCAAAGTTTACTTTCCCCCATTAAAAGAAGTGGCCGAATGAGAACTCCCCGAACCATCGCTACGGAACGTCCGGCAGATCTCGTGTCTTTTGAGATCTACTCAGACGGGAGTATGGTGCCGCTTTCAGAAGGCGTAATATCCATCATCATAAGCCGGAATGTAAATAAGATCCCAACGGCTAAACTTCAGTTTTCGGATGGAGATGCCGCCAACGAAAACTTTCCGTTGAGTGAAGAGGCCTATTTTGAACCGGGAAAATCCATTGAGATAAAAGCTGGCTATCAAACGGAGACCAAATCAATTTTTAAAGGAGTGGTGACCAGGCATAGTATAAAAATGGTGCCGTACCATGGTTCACGCCTGATCGTAGAGTGTAAGCACGAGATCTTTAAAAGTACTTTGGCAAACAAGAGCAAGTACTTTTATGAGGTTTCCGATAAGGAGATCATTGAGGAAATTCTTGACAGCTATGGTGTAGTAAATGATGTTGATTCTACAGAAGGAAGTCATCTGAATATGGTCCAGATGGATTGTACTGATTGGGATTTCCTCCTAAGAAGAGCTGAAACCAACGGACTGATCATCACCTTTGAGGACGATCAGGTCCTGGTAAAAAAGCCGGCTCCCAAAGAGGGAGAACTGGTGAGTGTTTTACACGGGTCTACCATGCTGGAATTTGAAGGAAGCATAGACAGCCGTCATCAGATGGGTGGAGTGAAATCCATTCGATGGGATGAGACTCAGCAAAGCCTCGAAGAGGCAGAAGCCGAAACACCCGATGAATCTGATATTTCAAACCTGAGTGCTGATGACCTGGCAGGGCATTCAGGATTTGAAGAACAAAGACTGCAATACGGAGGCAGACTTTCGTCTGAAGAGCTACAGTCCTGGGCCAACGCAACCTTGCAGCGCGCTCGTCTTTCAAAAGTGAGAGGGAGGGTGAGATTTCAGGGATTAGATACGCTGTATCCCGGAAAAGTCCTGAAGCTGGATGGGTTAGGAGCCCGGTTCAACGGACAGGCGTTTATCAGCGGGGTACGTCATGAGATCAGTCAGGGAGATTGGATCAGTGATGTGGAAGTAGGCTTACCGGAAGACTTTCTCCCTGAAAATACCTCCTTTCAAAAGTTGAACCCATTGGTTCCGGCAGTTCAGGGATTACAGGTTGGTAAGGTAACACAATTGCAGGATGATCCGGATGGTAATTTTCGTATCAAGGTTAACCTCCCGCTGGTGGAGGATGGAGGTGAAGGCGTGTGGGCAAGGATAGCTACCCTGGATGCCGGTCCGGACCGTGGCACCTTTTTTCATCCCGAGATTGGAGATGAGGTTATTTTAGGTTTTCTGCAGAATGACCCCAGGGATGCCGTGGTACTTGGTATGCTACACAGTTCAGAGCATGCTGCCCCGCATGAAGGGTCGGATGATAATCATGAAAAAGGGCTTGTCACCCGCAGCGAAATGCGTATCTGGATCAATGATGATGAAGTTTCACTGACCATTGATACCCCAAACGGTAATTCCATATTACTCTCCGAAGACGAAGGCGGGGTAATCATTACTGATGAAAACGACAATACCATCAAGCTGAATGCTGATGGGATCACGATGGAAAGTGCCAAAGACATCAATATCACTGCCTCCGGAGATGTAAATGTTGAGGGCACGAATATTAACCTGAAGGCTCAATCGCAATTGAGTGCGGAAGGATCTTCCGGGGCAGAGTTGAAAAGTGGCGGCACGACGGATGTTAAAGGATCTTTGGTGAACATTAACTAGAACAAATGGGACAACCAGCAGCCAGAATCACAGATAATCATGTATGTCCGATGGTCACTGGAGTGGTTCCGCATGTGGGCGGGCCGGTACTTCCCCCGGGCGAGCCAACCGTGATGATAGGCGGGGTGCCAGCGGCCAGGGTCGGAGATATGGCTGTCTGTACGGGACCTCCCGACAGCATTGTCAATGGCTCGGCCACTGTAATGATCGGTGGTATGCCAGCTGCACGACTGGGAGACCCTACGGCCCATGGCGGGACAATTGTAGGAGGAGAACCAACCGTTTTAATTGGATAACTATGAGCGAGTTTGATAAAACATTTCTGGGTACAGGCTGGAGCTTTCCCCCCACTTTTCTCAAAGAAAAAAAGGGGGTGGTCATGATCTCGGATATTGAGGATATTAATTCCAGTCTGGAGATCTTGCTTTCTACCCAAATCAGGGAACGCGTCATGCAGCCGGAATATGGATGCGACCTCAAGGACTTCCTGTTTGAGCCTATCAACCTGTCATTTATCACATTTATGGAAACGCTTGTGAAAGATGCCATCGTCAGGTTTGAGCCTCGGATCAACCTGTTGGGAATTTCGCTGGAACCGGAACCCCTGGAAGGTAAGGTGACGATCACCGTGGAATATGAGGTCCGGGGGACTAACTCCCGTTTCAACTTTGTGTTCCCATATTATTTGGAAGAAGGAAGTGAAATTAACGGATGAGCTCAGATTGTAACACACCGAATCCTCTGGTAAGGGATGGCACCAGCCAGCAATCCCGGGCATTGGCAAAGCTCGATCCTGCATCTACGCCTGTAGATGACCGTTCGCTTTTGGACCTTGTGCGATTTGTAAGGGATTACTCCAGGGAGATCACCTATTATGATGCTCAGAATAATGCCAGCGGGTCCTGGGAACCGTTTTTTTCCAGCAATGTGCTGGCAACCATTGTAGCTATAGATGAATTTAGTATAGCGCCATTAAAAAAGGCATATGAGCAGTTGCAGCACATTTTGCTCGATGATACAGCCAGCGCTACCCAGCTCAAGAAGCATTTTAAGACCTATTTTGATCTGCTTTTTACGGGATACAACCAGATAGATAACTGGTATTACAAGGCAACTGAAAAAAGTATGCTTCAAACGTTTTTAAGCAGAATGATAAAATCTGATCTCAGGATAGATTTCACCAGCTGTCTGGAAGCGTACAAAGAAGCAAAGAGTGGTGTCAGGTTACTCGAGGAGGGTTTTTTTGATCCTTCATTGCTGGATGCTGAATATGAGGATTCGGAATCGCTGATCACGAAATCTTATCAGGAAATATGGATATCAGATTCTGCTGAATCGTGGGAAGATTATTTTGCTGGCTTAACTGCTGATGCTTCGATATATGGAGATCATAGAAATGATGTAAAAGATGCTATTCGTCAGGCATCCCTGTTCCTTAATAAGTTCATGGAGCGACAACTGTCATTCTTTGCTCAGCTGAGCCACAAAGCAGAAGCTTTTCTTCTCGATGTGGTTGAGAACCATGGCGGGCATGAGCCTCATCTCGGCCTGTTGCTATCTTTTCTTCAGCTTTTTAAATATAATCAGGATCAACTGAACGGGATCACCAAACGTCATCTGGATTTTTACTATAAAGAGGTTTTAAAACTGGATAAAAAGCCGGCCAGACCGGATCATGTTCACCTGCTTTTTGAACTTGCAAATTCCAGAACTCTGACTTCCTACCTGGTCGGTGAAGGTACAATATTGAAGGCAGGAAAGGATGCGGTTGGCAAAGACGTACAGTATAAGACGGACAATGACCTGATCGTCAACAGGGCTTATACTGACGATTTCAGGAGCATTTTCATTGATCCGGAGGATCGCATTTACAGCGCCCCGGTAGCCAATTCTGCAGATGGCATGGGCAAAGAGCTGGAAGAAGGCGCAGCATGGAAGGCCTTTGGGGAGCCTCAGCTTGATAAGGGAAAGGATGAAATGACGTTGACAGCCACGGATGTAGGCCTGCTGATCCAATCGAGGACACTGATGCTGCAGGAAGGAAAACGGACCATAGATCTCACACTCAATCTTGAGGGACTCAACAATCCTTCGGATCATAAGACCGTTTTTGACGTTTATCTGACTTCGGCGGAGGGCTGGCTCCATCTGGAACCCACTTATAAGGAAAGTCTGGCTGAAAGTGATCAGGAAGGGATTGCTTACAGCTCCAATAAACTCAAGATTCGCCTTACCTTAGGCAGCGACAAACCCGCGGTTACTTTACTGAATCCTGAAGTGCACGGGTTTGAGACCGGAAGTACGCTTCCGGTGATGAAAGTCATCTGTTCTGACAGGTCAGGAACGTATAGCTACCATTCACTAAGGAACAAAAAACTGACCGGTGCCACACTGGAAGTTTCCGCAAACCTGACCAATCTGATCTTACAAAATGATACCACAGTTTTAGACCCGGCGGCTCCGTTCATGCCATTTGGGCCGCAGCCCTCCTTGGGGAGCAATTTCATCATTGGTTCGCGTGAGTTGCTTTCAAAGAATCTGACCAGTTTGAAGTTAGATGGAAGTTGGGTGGACAAGCCCGATCTGGAGGAGCAATACGAAAATTATGATCAGGATCCGGATATTGAGGAGAGCTCATTTAAAGTGAAGCTCAAGGGTTTGAAGAATGGAAATTGGGAAGGTGAGAAACTAGGCAACGAAAAAGTCCTGTTTTCAACGGACGCTTTGGACCTCAGTATTGAAAGTGAGTACCTGATGGAAAACGCTACTGACTCAGGTGAAATAGACCCTTATAGTATATCTACCAAAAGAGGTTTTCTCAAACTGGAGCTTACCAGTCCTGAGATGGCGTTCGGTCATAAGAAATATCCCGATCTCTATGCCAGGAAGACCGTTCAGGAGTTGAATAAGACCCTGGATGGTGACGCGGGTACGGTGTTTAATCAGGCAAACCTCCCCAAACCTCCATACACACCGCTACTCAAAGATTTTTCAATTTCGTACTCAGCGAAAGAAGTGATCGATCTTGCTTCTGGTGATCAGGCGCTTTTCGAGGGAAGGAATTCAAAGGTCTTTCACCTCCACCCGTTTGGCTTTGGAGAAATTCATCCTTATTTATTCGAAGATATTTATTTATTGCCTCAGTTCAGTCATCTGGATAAGGGTACCATCCTTAGACATCAGGGAACTTTCCTTGTAGGATTTGATAAACTCAAGCCGAAGCAAAGTCTGACACTGTTCGTAAACGTAGACGAGGGAAGCGAAGATCCGGAAGCAGATACTGAAGATCTATATTGGTTTTATTTGGCAAAAGATCGCTGGAAGGCTTTTGAGCGCACAGCGATAGTGAAAGACACCACAAATGGATTACTACAGACGGGGATCATCGAGTTTGCGATCCCGAGGGATATTTCTGAAGATCACTCCCTGATGCCTGCCGGCAAACACTGGATCAAAGCGATCATTTCTAACAACTACAAAGCTGTATGTAATGTAGTATCCATAAGTACTCAGGCTGTAAAAGCAACTTTTAATGACCAGGGTAATGATCCTGAATTCCTGGCAGAGCCTCTACCGAAAGAAACGATAAATAAGCTGAAAAATCGCGTCTCTGCGATCAAAGGGATTACGCAACCAATGGCTTCCTTTGGTGGGTCTACGGTTGAGAAAGATAGATCCTTCTACAGGAGGGTGAGTGAGCGACTAAGGCACAAGAACCGGAGCATCACGATATGGGATTACGAGCGGATCGTCCTTGAAGAGTTTCCGGAAGTGTACAAAGCCAGGACCATAAATCATTCCACTTATGGATACCCGGTGTCAGAGGAGAAATCGATGACATCGGAGTTTGCGCCGGGTTACGTTAGTGTGATCCTGATCCCTAATCTGACCAACAGGTCTGTAGTTGATCCCTATAAACCTAGGCTTTCGAAGGCAGCACTGGAAAAAGTAAAAGCGTTTTTGCAGGCTAAAATGTCAGGTTGGTGCGCTGATACGCTTCAGGTGCTTAATCCGAAATTTGAGGAGATCCAGGTGGATTTTCAAGTGGAATTCAAAAGTGCTGACTGGGGCTTTTATGCTAAAAAGCTCAATGAAGATCTCAAGCGTTTCCTGGCTCCATGGGCCTATCAGAGCAATGCCGAAATTTTATTCGGTGGCAAGCTGCACAGATCGGTACTTTTAAATCATGTGGAAGAACGGGATTATGTGGATTATGTCCGTGAATTTAAAATGAATCATTGGGTGGATGGCGCATTGTTGAATGCCAACATCGAGGAGATTTATCCTACCTCGTCGAGATCTGTATTTACATCCATAGCCAGAGATGACTATAAGAATGAGCATCTGATCAAAGAAATTGAATAAGCGTTGAAAGAACCGATCTACATAGCGAAAAATAAAAAGCGGGAAAAGGCTGCAGACTACGGGCTGCTCAGAGAAGAAGGCATCAGGCACATACAAAAGCTAAGTAGTGAGATTTGGACGGATTATAATGTGCACGATCCGGGTGTTACTTTGCTGGAGTTACTCTGCTATGCACTGACTGATCTTAGCTATAGGACCTCACTGGACCTGAAGGATATCCTTGCAGAAAATACAGACGACAGCTATGTCCCTGAGTTTTTTACAGCCCGTGAGATTTTGACCTGCAATCCTACTACCATCAATGACTTGAGAAGGCTTGCAATTGATGTAAAAGGGGTAAAGAATGCCTGGTTTGAGATGAAGAAGGATATCAAACCCAGGCTATACGCAGATTGTAAAGCCAGTGAGCTCACATTTTCATTCAATAGTAACTGTAAACCTGTATCTATCAGGGGATTATATGATGTGATCCTGGAGCTTGATGAGGATGATAGCCTGGGAGACCTGAACGATTACAGCTCGAGAATAGAGATTGCCGGGAAAACCGGAACACTGAATTTACCTGCATGGGATGTCTTTTTGGAAGACAATATCCATCCCGGTCAGATCCAGTCCCAGGCGTTTAGCTACGTGTTCTATGATAACAAGACCCGTCGCTATGAGCTGGAGTTGAAAATTACAACAAAGAAGGAAGATGTCACTGAAGAGTGGTTTTACGGTTCCAGTTTTGTCTCTGATGAGCGGGACCCTCCAACCAAAGCCGAAGTGCTGGCATTTTTAAATGGACCGGAATTTCAATTGGAGATAGCTCGGTATAAGAAAAGAATAACAGCTGCTTTAGATACTGTAGCAGATGTAAAGTCAAGGCTGCATGCTCACAGAAACCTGTGCGAAGACTATGAGCATTTCAAGGCAGTGAAGATAGAGAAGGTGAAACTCTGCCTTGATGTGGAAGTAGCACCCGATACTAATATTGAGGAGACGCTGGCTGATATTTTTCTTGCAGTGGATGCGTTTCTGGCTCCGGAGGTCAAATTCTATTCCCTTGAGGAATTGCTGGAAGAGAAGCTTTCAGTCGATGAGATCTTTGAAGGCCCTGCACTTGACCACGGATTTGTGAAGGATAAAGATTTACAAAACTCTGAACTGGTCTCTGAGGTCAACATTTCTGATCTGATCCAGATCATTATGGATATTGAAGGAGTACTGGCAGTCAAAGACCTGCAGCTGGCGAACATTTTCCAGGGTATTCCATTGACCAAAGGAGAACGATGGTATCTGGATATCACCGATGGCAGAGCTCCGCGATTAGATATTGAAATATCCCATAAGGAGATCAATTTTTATAAAGGCCTGATCCCTTACAATGCCAAATATGATTTAATGAAAGATCATCTTTGGGAGAAAGAGCTCAATATCAGGTCCAGGAAGCTAGGTTATGATAAATATGACATTGAGATCCTGCCAGGAGATGATCTGGGTATATATCGCTACCAGTCTGTTCAGGAAGATCTTCCATTGACTTATGGAGTTGGAAAGAAAGGGATTCCCGGGATAGTGGATGATAAAAGACTGGCTCAATCAAAACAACTCAAAGCGTTTCTCCTGATCTTTGACCAGCTGCTGGTAAACTACCTGGCACAGCTTTCTAATGTGAGGTCAATCTTTTCTGCCAGTGACCAGGTGAGCCGCACGTATTTTTATGAACTTCTCTATCACAACGGGGCGCTTAAGGGACAAACAGTAGATGAAGATACCCATCACATTTTTAAGCTGATCAGGGAATTTACAGAGAGTTACAGTGGTGACATAGATGATCTCAGGAGCTCCCTGCTGGAGACAGAATGGAGTAACTTCAAAGATGACACCCTCAATAATTTTGTGAAAAACCTGGCCTCAATCACTGAAAACAGGGACACTTTTCTCAAACGAAGAAATCAATTTCTTGATCATTTGATGGCAAGATTTGCTGAGCAGTTTACCGATTATGTGCTGCTGAGTTACAACCTGGAAGGTGAATTTACGGGACGTGAAACATTGATTGAGGATAAGCAAAGTTTTCTCCGGGATTATCCGGAGATAAGCCATGACAGAGGTAAGGCCTTTAATTATACCCTCGCCAGTCAGCTTTGGAATACAGGAAATGTCTCAGGACTAACCAAACGTCTTTGCAGGCTTACAGGTATAGATGCCTATGGTAGAAGAGACCTGTCCTGTATGGAAGCGAAAAAGTATTTTAAGCTATATAAAGAATCCGGTGGCTGGTGGTTCATCCTTCCGGGTCCCCAGGGAGGTCACTTGTTGAAAAGTGAAAGCTATACCAGCAAGGCAAAAAGGGATAAAGGCGTTAATGCTGTCTTAGACTATGGGATAGAAGCAGAGAATTATGAGCTTTTTGAGGTTAAGGATGGAGAATCATCGATAGAAACAGAAGAACCCACATCCGGAGATGGTTTTTATTTCAGGCTTCTTGCTGCAAACCATGAAGAAATTGGAATAAGCTCCCCATTTGCATCAACAGGGGAAAGAAATCAGATGCTTCAGTATTGCATTCAGCTGTTGCAAAAACCCTGCAGCAACGAAGGATTTCATCTGGTGGAGCACATATTGCTAAGACCAAAATCATCGACAGACCACCTGATGCCTGTTTGCATCGATCCCGGATGTGTGTCCTGCCTTGGAAATCTCGATCCCTACAGCTTCAGGGTCACTCTTGTGTTGCCTGAATGGCTCGAAAGATCAAGGGACATGCGGTTCAGAAGGTTTTTCGAACACACAGCAAGATTAGAGACCCCGGCCCACATCCATGTGAAAATTTGCTGGGTGGACAAAGAAGACATGAAGCTCTTTGAAGGTGCCTGGAAAGACTGGCTGGAGGTCAACGCCATGACCGAACCGGATGAGGCTACCCGACAGCTCAGACTGGAAAAACTTATTAATGCATTAAATGAAATCAGAAGTGTATATCCTCCGGCTACTCTGCACGATTGTGACGAGAGTGAGGGGGAAAATCCATTAATACTTGGACAGAGTAATCTAGGATCAATCAAACCAAAATCCTCATGAGACAGCTATTTGAATATCCCGTATTTGAAGCAGATCAGGTATTGACTGCAGACAACCTCAATGATTCTATTAAATACCTCACCGAGCAGGACCTGATCACACGTAGAAAGCTACTGGGTATCGGCATAGCCTGTGGCCTTGAAGTCACTGGAGATGGCAGCAGCTTTGTTGAAATTTCCAAAGGTGTAGGGTTGACCTCACTGGGATACCTCGTTCACCTGTCTGAAGATTGTCTGCTGGAATATTACCGGGTTTATGAGGATAGGGCCACGCCACCTTATCCGGATTTCATGAAAAATGGATCTGTGCAATATGACCTGTGGGAGCTTCATACAAGCAAGGAATACGCGACCTATCCGGAAATGGATATGACAAAGCTCGCCGATGCTCCATTCGATCTCAGTGAAATGGCTGTCCTGCTATACCTGGAGGTCTATGATAAGGACCTGAAAAGCTGTATAGGAGAAGATTGTGAAGAACATGGAATTGAAAAGATCCATACCCTTCGGAAGCTGTTGATTAGAAAGGATGACCTGAAATTGATCATTAAACATAAGCTTGAAAAGCCGGAACTTACTGAATCTGAATTAAAGGCATTGCTACTGAGGAACTGCAACCTCCCCGAAGTAAGCGTAGAACGGTTTAATTTTAACCTGGCAGACACGACCAGCTTAAACCTTCATGAAGTTAACAAATTACAACACCTGAAGTCAGCCTATGGCCAGATCATCCAAAATGCCGGGGTCCGTATTGGTTCTGCACTCAAGCAAACAGTAAAGGCATTCAGTGATGAACTACTACCCGAATACGGAGGCACAAACCCATTCGATAAGATGGATGAAAGTGATCCGGGCACAAATCCTTTGTTAAAGAAGATCTTTGACCAATTAAATGATGAACCGATACGCTTTCAGTACGGGTATGACCTGCTCAGGGATCTGAAATATGCTTATGAGGAATTCCTGAGCATAGCCACAGAATACTATGCCGAATGTTGCCCAAACGAAGATGAGTTTCCACTGCATCTGATGCTGAACAAGGCATTGCCTGACGAGGAGATGACCATTTACCGGCATTATTTCCGGCCATCTCCCATACTTTCCGGCCAGAATAGACTCCTGGCCAAGCTCAGGGCAGCTCACCTCAGGATCAGGCAGATGATCGATGAGTTCAAAGTGGAGGAAAAGACAAAACTGGAAGAGATCAAGATCACTCCCGGGAGAACCTACGAGTTTCCGCTCAGCAGACAGACACCAGGTTTTTATTATCAGTTTTCTGATCAGTTTGTGAAAGGATGGAATTTTGATAAGCAGCTCAACTGCCTGAATAAATCAATTCTATCCTATCATGGAGAGAAATACAGCGACCTTCCGCATGTTAAGGCACCTTTATTATTCAATATTGACCAGTATGGATTCTTCCGTATAGAAGGTCATATCGGCCAGACCTATTCATCGGTTTATGATTCTTTGGAGGATAAGATCACCCGCTTTAATCTACCCATAGACCTCATGGGTGTGAAGCTTTCGGAGGATTATCAGGATGTATCGATAGACAAAGATTGCTTTGAGGATATCAATGTGGTTTATAAGGCCGACAGAGCTGAATTTCTAAGTTGTCTTGAGGGCCTGGAAAACCTGCTGAATATGGTCATTAAGGCAAGGAAGACTGTAGAAGGGCTGGGATATGTGGACATGAGAAAAAAACAAACAGGGCAGAGCAACATCCTTGCAGTTTCAAGTGGTGAAGATCTCTTTGTATTTGTAGAGGTTTTTGCCAACGAAGTAAAGAACCTGAAATTAAGTCTGGCAGAATGCATTACAGAGTTCGATGCGAGGACATTCCTGAGATCATATCTGCTGGTGTATGCATTTTCCATGATATTTAAGTTGCTGATCGAGGTGGTATTACACATAGGAGTGAGTCCTTTTAGTCAGGGTTTGATGAAAATCCTCGGCATCTTACTCGTATTTCTGAAGCCATTCTTCGGCCGGCTGGTAGACGATTGCACGGATAAGAAATTCCTGTCATTGTATAAGTCATACCTGGAAAGACTGAGAAAGCATCAGGTTGGAAAGCTCTTCCCGGCGCTGGGTCAAAATAAGCCAGGATTTGAACATTTAGGTGGTGTTTATAGTGGAGGCACATTCATCCTGGTTTATGACGATAAACCAGTACCGGAGCAGGGAGTGCCACCCATCGATATACCCGAAGATAGACCTGAAGACGACTGTTTTAAACCGGAGCAGGTGAAGGAAATGATGAAGCAGGCGGTCTACCTGACCAGAAAGGCAGATGACATTTCGCTGGAAGAGCTCATGAAGATCATAAATCCCGGGTCGGAGACTCCAAAAGAAGAAGAAACTGGAGAAAAACCATCAAGTGAATATGAGCACGTGGTGCGTGAAAGAATGGAGTATTCGGAAACGAATCAACCAAAGGAAAATATCAGGGCACAAAAAATTGATGCCAATCAGGCCTTCAAGGAATATGATGGTGGAAAAGATTACCTGGGACAGTGGGCGGATGAAGTCCTTGAAGAGATGGGTATTGAGATCCCGAAGAAATCTGCAGAAGGAGATTACCGGGTAGTAGCTGATTTTGCCCTGCCATACCGATGCTGTGACGAATGTAACAAGTCAGAAGTAGAAGAAGATCTATCCATAGACCTCAAGGACAAATTTTGTAAAAAAGATCCGGCCAAATATCCGGTGGGACTGCAACCGGCGGGAGGTATTCTGATCGGCGAGGGCATTGAAAACGAGGGAGGTGTATACTATTTCGTTCCTTCCAAAGTAACTACGGTCGGCGAGGTTACCCTGACCTATATCTACCATGACCAGGAAATGACCAGGAAAGTGATGGTTTATGATCCCATCGCCGATTTCGAGGTTCAGGAGATCGCTACTCGGGACCTGAAAGGATATAAGCTGATCAACAAATCAAAAAATGCTTCAGATTTTGTTTGGGCGATCAAATTAGAATCAACTGATAAATTCAGGGAAATCGGAGGTGATAAAGACCTTGAGATCTATGAAAAGGATATCAACACTAAAACATTCCAGATAAAACTTACGGCCTACAAAGGAGGGTGTAAAGATGAAAAGATAGACAGGCTGACTTTTGAGGAAGATGTGATCGTCGATATCTCACTACCCAAAAAAGACTATTGCAAAGATGACGATCAATCCTACACCTTTGACTTGCAGCCGGCAGGAGGGAAACTTGAACCAATGGATGGGGTTGTGGAAAAAAATGGTGAATACTCATTTGTGCCTAAAAGTGCCAGCAGCAAAGACATCATTTTTAAATACACCTATGATGGCCAGACCGCAACTTTTGATGTTGAACTTCACGAACCACCGGTTGCTAAATTCACAAAGAAGAATGAGACATCCACAGGAGTTACCCTGGTCAATAGCAGTCAATTCCATACCAAAGTAAACTGGAACATAAGCAACGCAACCACAGGTCAGTCTAAAGTCTACGGGGATGTAAATGAAGTTAAGTTGCTGTATAGGGATTTTGATGCTGATACCCTAAAAGTGAAGCTTACGGCCATGAATGACCATTGTCCGCCGGTGGAGTATATAGAAGACATCGTTGTTCCCAGGGAAGTAGTATTCGACCTGGAGCAGTCCGGCAGGAAGGAGCCATACTCGTATTGCAACAATGATACCGGAGGATATAAATTCACGACAGACCCAAAAGACGGGGCGCTTGAAGGAGACAATGCAGGGGTCACCCAGGATGTAAATGGAAATTATCAGTTTGCTCCAAACGGCGTTGTACCTGGCACATATACTTATAAATACAAAGGGAAATCAATTACCGTGGAAGTATATGACGCCACTGCTCCTGACTTAAAATATGCCTTTTTAGAGCAGGAGGTTGGAGCTCCGCTCTGGATCATGCGGTTTGATCATCCTCAGGGTGCTGATAAAGTGATATGGGAAGTAAATGGGAAGACCTTTGAGACAACGCCGGAATCTAATCAATTCATCACAGATGTGGATTTCAGCAATGGTCCGGTTGAAGTAACGGTGACCATATATCTGAGTAATGGCTGTGAAGTTCAGGACAAGCTGATCATACCGCGGCCACAGCAAGACCCTAATCCGGATTTTACGATCAAAGATGGCGAGACACCACTGGGATATAGCAGAGACGGATTATTGACCAGTCCGGAGGTCAGGGTCTACAATGAAAACAATGTCAATGCATTATTCGAATACAATGCTTTGCAAACTAATTTTCAAAATGATCCATCTGCAGTGACAGAGTTGAAAAGCGGTGCAGCGTTAAAACAGGAAGCAACTAATTATGATCGATGGATTACGGAGATAGGTGATCTGGTAGTAAAAACCACTGACAAACAGGCCAGGAGCTATTTGTTTAGAAGCGAAATGATGGTCATTTCCGGATTCCTGGCAATGATCGAAATGCAGACGAAAGACATTACTGCGACCGGAGGTGCTACCCAGGTTTTTAAGAAGATTGCGGATCAGAAGGCTGCTTTTGAGGAGGCCGGAATTGCCGTTGGGGACAGCGCACAATGGAAAAGTATGATGACCTATTATCAATCTGCTTTTAAATCAAAACCCAATGCACTCAGTGAATTGCAAAAACTCTAAAAGAATTGACCAGGGATAACCGACATATCATTCAGAGACAGGTATGGCAGCTGGAAGTAGCTGGTTTCAATGACTCAAATGAACTGCAAAGAGAAATGAGTAACCGAAACCGGGACATACTTGAATCCATAGAAGAAGTATTCTCCGAATTAAGCACTCCGGACCAAATTATCCGTTTTGATCGACTGGAAGTTGACCTTGGAAGCTTTCAAAAGGATGTATTTTTCGATCAGTTGAAAAAACGGCTGTCGGTCCAACTAAAGGAAACAGTACTCGATAATATCCCGTCCTCTTCCCAAAGCTATCAGGAGACATCAGCACGGGTATCCTTCAATGATGTGGATGAAAATACAAGTCCTGGAAAGCCTGCCCGGGTAATCAATGATGCCCAAAGGACGGAACTACTGCTGAGATTCTTTTTTCAAAAAGGATATCTGCCCTGGTGGTCACGTGACGAAGAATTCCCTGACATCGGAGCATTGATGGAGAATTTCATACAAGGTGCTGATAAATCGATCCTGACTTCATTTTTTAACGATCTGTTGAAGGACAACAAGGTCGGCGGAAGAGTAATATCAAATCTAACCGATCAAGCTAAAATAAAGCTGCTGGAAAAGCTGGCAGCCTCCCCGGTGATGGCCATGGCTCTGCCCGATCTCCTTTATCAATTAATAATCCTGACAAAGGGTGAGGAAAGGGGCACATTTTCAGTGAATGAACGGAAAAAGCTTCTGCATGAAATATGGATCGCTGTATTGCTGCCAGCACTCAGTGTCAGTAGCGATACTGAGGTGATTTACCAATCCTTAAAAAGGTTTTACCTGAATTCATCCACTCCTTACATTGTGTCTGCGCGAAAGAGTTCCTTTCAATCCTTTCTAAACACTCTGAATATTGTAGTCAAAAAGCTTCAGGATCCTCCGGAAGAGCTGATCAGCCATGTTGAGGGGAGCGAAAACCTCACGGTGGCACGCCGGAGGATTTTTGATCTGATTTCGAAAACGAAAACGGTATCAGGAACTGGTCGGAGGATGCTATCTGCAGAAGATTCGGAGGAGAAAAAGGATTTTCAGCCAGGAGAAACCATCGAAGAAGCCATTCCATGTAAAAATGCTGGTTTGATTTTGTTATGGCCATATCTCAGCGGGCTGTTTAAAAGGCTGGGTTGGGTGGAGGACAAACATTTTGTATCTGAGATGGATCGAATCAAAGCAGTTTGGCTTCTACATTATATGGCCACAGGTGAGCGGGCTGGTGAAGAATACCATCTGGTATTAAATAAGCTTTTATGCGGAATGTCCCCTGAAGATCCTGTTGAAAAACCGGAAGAATTTATTGAGGAGACGTTGAAGATCGCTGATGAATTGCTGGAAACAGTGATTGACAACTGGACTGTTTTGAAAAGTACATCAATAGATGGATTGAGGAAGTCTTTTTTAAGTCGGTCCGGCTTGTTGTATCTTCAGGATGAAAAATACCTCCTGAAGATAGAGCGCACTGGTATTGACGTACTGATTGACCGGTTACCATATGGTTTGAATATGATTGTTTTACCCTGGAGAAAGGATATAATGACATGCGAGTGGTAGAGAAGAATACTGGAATTGACACCGACCACCTTCAGCAGGATCTGGAGTGGTTTATAGAGGTGGTAAACAGGAGGTTGAGCAGCTACTTTGAAAAAGACCAATCCTATTTTGATATCAGTTCCATTTCCCCGCCATCCCTGAATGGGAAGCCATCACACTACACCGCATTCATTTCAAAATATAAGCTTTCACCTACGGAGCGCCTGGTCATGCTATTGGGGCTGATCCCTCATATACAACCTCAGATCCTGGATGTCTTTTTTACCAAAAACACCACCAATGATCGGGGGTTCACAGAATTTGGAGGCGTGAAAGGTCAGTATTTCAGTG
This sequence comes from Cyclobacteriaceae bacterium, assembly GCA_965243485.1. GTDB lineage: Bacteria > Bacteroidota > Bacteroidia > Cytophagales > Cyclobacteriaceae > UBA7330. Next base: position 3,615,654 of record CBDEVP010000001.1, read on the forward strand.
GTTTCATTCCTACGGGTGAAACAGCCATTTTCCTTTTAGCCGCAAATGACCTGAATGCCCGTTTACATTACACACAGATCTTTGAAGCTGATCATTTTTTTGCCCGGGAGCATATCCTGTGGCTGAATAACCCACACAAAGACGAACCTTTTTTGAGTGGTGCCCTGACTATGTCTGATGAATTTGTAGATATGATAACAGCAGGTCGTATCAGCAAACCAAAGTATTCAATTGATTTTCCCGCTCAGCAAATTGAAACCAACCTGACGTGGAATGATCTGGTGCTGGATAGCCAGACACTTGACCAGATAGAGGAGGTTCAGGCATGGATCGAACATGGTGATACACTGCTTTATAAGTTGGGCTATCATACAAAGCTGAAGCCTGGATATAAGTGTCTTTTTTACGGACCTTCCGGAACAGGAAAGACCCTGACGGCCACATTGATTGGAAAATATGCGGAAAAAGAGGTTTACAGGATAGACCTCTCGATGATGGTTTCAAAATACATCGGTGAGACTGAAAAAAACCTGGCTAAGGTATTTGACAAGGCTGCCAATAAGGACTGGATATTGTTTTTTGACGAAGCAGACGCTCTATTTGGGAAAAGGACCAATGTTGGTGATTCGCACGACAGGTATGCCAACCAGGAAGTTTCCTTTCTGCTCCAAAAGATCGAAGATCACAATGGGATCGTCATATTGGCTACCAACCTTAAGAGCAACATTGATGAGGCTTTTACCCGCCGTTTCCAGTCTATCGTACCATTTCCAATTCCAAAAAGCGGAGAAAGGTATATTTTGTGGAAGAAGGCCATATCGGACCATTATGAATTAGAACCTTCCGTGAACCTGAAAAAAATCGCTGAAGATTATGAGCTGGCCGGTGGAGCCATCATCAATGCCGCGAGGTATGCTGTATTGATGAGCCTGAAAAATGGATCGGAAAATATCTCTGAAAAGCTTTTGCTATCCGGTATCCGAAAAGAATTCCAGAAGGGAGGTAAGACCATTTAGTTTAACGTGAGTTCGATCTAAGAAAAACAAAAAACCCGTCTACGCGACCCGGTCATTCAGAGTCGTGAGGGTAGATTTTTGTGTTGGAGCCCTGCCTTTGCCGGCAGGCAGGCGTGGAATCTCACTGCCAATAAGGAGACCCCACGCCCTTTTCCACCCGAATGGCCACCCTGAAAGAGCTCTGTGCGCCTACGCTGTAGCTTTAGCGCAAGCGTGACGTTAGAGGGTTTTTTGTGTTATGATTTATGTTGAACTCAGGTGTGTGCCTTGAAGTAAAGAAGGGCACAATAATATATTGTAGTTCTTTACATGCTGATATTTAGATGATGGAAGGCCCATCGCAGGCATTGTCAGGCAAGGCCTGCAAATCACCTTGTGGTGCATCTATTGAAAGATTGGTGTGCTGAGCGACAAGGAAAAGGCTGGGGATATACCGGTCAGATGAATCTCAGAAGAGCTGAATGATTGAATCACTGTGTGAAGCATCGATATTCGTTATACTCTGTCAAAACCGAAGAGGTACGTGAATTTTCGGGAGGAAAGCTTCAACGGGAGTAACCTGTTATTAGTTGAAGGGCAGGCGGTGTAAAGGTGACAGGACACTGGGATAGGCTAAATATTGGAACAAGGGAACCTGTCAACGAAACAGGAGAGAAAGTACAAGTGGTGACTCCATGAGGCGATTATCCAAAGTTGATAGGGACGGATCAAGCCGTATTAGTGAAGAAGCATCTGTAATGGGTGTGGAGCGAAGGGCTTGGACAGTCATGTTTTATGGTATAAACAACCGAAAAGAAAGTAGGGATGATAGACTATTATGAAACGAAGACGCAACCAGTGACCAAACGAATGGTTTGGGAAGCTTACCATAAGGTAAGGAAGCAAAAAGGTGGAGCCGGTATTGATCAGGTGACACTGACTGAGTATGCTAAGGACTTATCTAAGAATCTATACAAGATATGGAACAGGATGAGTTCGGGTAGCTACTTTCCACCTGAAGTGAAAGGAGTAGAAATAGCAAAGAAGTCAGGAGGCAAACGCGATCTAGGCATTCCAACCGTATCGGATCGTATTGCTCAACAAGTAGTCAAGAGCTATCTGGAGCCAAAGGTGAATCACACTTTTCACGAAGACAGCTATGGTTATCGTCGGGGGAAGAATGCGCACCAGGCTTTGGAAAAAGCGACCTATAGGTGTAGGCTATATCCATGGGTATTAGACATGGACATATCAAAATTCTTTGATACTCTTGACCATGAATTAATGCTTAAGGCACTGAGGTACTACACCAAAGAACGATGGGTATTGATGTATGTAGAGCGATGGTTGAAAGCGGGCATGGTAAAGGAGGGGGCGTATTGGTCAAGAGAACTGGGAACACCTCAGGGAGGGGTAATCAGTCCATTATTGGCAAATATCTACCTTCACTTTGCCTTTGATAAATGGATGGAAAAGCATCATCGGTGGATTCGCTTTGAGCGGTATGCAGATGATGTGGTGATTCACTGTAAGAGTGAAAACCAAGCTGTCTATATCAAGGATGTGGTATGCAAGCGTCTGGCGGAAGTCAAGTTGAAGATCAATGAGTCGAAAACACACATAGTGTACTGTAAGAATGAAAATCACAGAGAGAACCACAAGCGGGTTAGCTTTGACTTTCTTGGGTACACTTTTCGGCCTAGGCTATGTAAGATGCGTAGTGGATTACGACTACAATATCTGCCTTGTATGAGCAGGAGCGCAAAAGTAGAGGTGATACGGCAGATCAGTAGACTTCAACTCCATAAGCATCAGATACCCATTCAGAGTATAGCTGAGATACTCAATCCTAAGATTAGAGGATGGATGCAATACTACTGTCGATTCAGTAAATGGACCACAGTATGGGTATGGCGTGTATTAACCTTCGGTTGGTGAAATGGCTTAAATGGACGAGAAAGTTTTCAAAGAAGAGTTCCATCAACTGGTTAAAAAGGGTTTACAGGACTCATCCGGATCTTTTTGCACACTGGAAATTATCTCACTTCTAACTAGTTGAAGTGAATATCGTTTGACTGGAAGAGCCGTATGACGGGAGACTGTCACGTACGGTTCTGTGAGAGGTTGGGGGTGAAACTCCCCTGATCTACTCGACTAGTTTAGTAAATTAGATTAATCTGACTGACCCGGGGCACGGGATTTTTCAGGGGTAAGCCAGGTGATCAGAAGGTCACGCTCGGAATCTGTTATTTCATCTGAGACCTCAAGCTCAAACTTCAATCTGCGGGTGGTTTTGAATGCTTTGGCTTTCAATTTTTTCTCTTTGAGTTTCCCGCGTTTATTTGCTCTTTCTACGACTACAGTCACTTTATCGCCCGGACTGGTAGATGAAAAATAGTGCTCAATGACGTTGTAGATACTCATCGAATCGATCCTTTGTTCATTGATGCTAAGGATAATATCACCTTCCTGGTATTTCATTTTCTCTCCGAAGGCATCCATCTCGGAGATATCAGTGATCATCAGTTGACCATCTTCATTTTGCTGTAGTCCTACATTGCCAAACGTGATGTCTGATTCCTCGCCATCCTCTATATATTTGATCCCTACCCAGCTAAAGACTTCTTTTAAGGGGAGAGGTTTTTCTCCTGCAACATAAGTGTCCAGAAATTCCCGAACCTCTGGATATGTCAACTCTTCAATGACATCAAAGAGCTTATCGTCATCAAAGGATTGATGCTTGCCATATTTTTTCGACAGGTCCTTCATCAGGTCCTGAAGGTTATAGGTTCCTTTGGAGTATTTTAAAAGATACAGATCCATGCATAAGCCGATCAAAGCCCCTTTGGCATAGACATTCTGGTACATTGACTCGTATTCCGGCTCCAGGATATTTGCACTCATTTCTGTAAAGGATACTTCCGGATAAGTACTGGCATCATATAGTTTTTGACGGACCTCCTCGATGAAAGTACCTATGCTGTAAAGCCCGTATTTTACCTGAACATGCATTGAACTATATTCTGTTACCCCCTCATAAAGCCATAAGTGTTTGGACATCTTAGGGTTGATGTAGTCAAAATTGCCAATCTCTTCAGAATGAATGTTCAGGGGAGTCACAATATGAAAAAACTCATGGGCAGCAATGTCCCTGACATACTTGCCGATGTACTCAATGTCATTTTCAAATAAGTAAAAAAGAGTCGAATAAGAGTGCTCCAGAGCACCAAAATAAGGAGTGGCCTTGTCATCCACGAGATAGATAAGATAGGAATACCGGTCCACCGGAAGTTCCCCACCCAGATAAGCTGCCTGAGCGAGCATGAGATCATATATTTGGTCCATGATCTCCTGTGCAGATACAAGATTATTTGGTGAATAGGAGGCTACCATCACCTCGGCATTGGCTATTTTTCTGGTTACTGTATCCGGGATGGTGTACATGATTGGCCCATCCGCCAGGAAATTGAAATTCTCTGATTGAAAGACATCAAGGGTATCGCTGGCACGGACCCTCTCAAGGGCAGAAGCACCATAGATGCTGGGAGCATGTTTGATCTCCAGTCGATAGGGATGATCCTTCTGGCCGGCGACGTAACCTATCAGGCCAAAGGTGTTGAGGATGTAGGACTTGCGGTATTTATCAAAATTTGTTCCTCCCGGCTCAAAAATGAAATCGTCCACATCTTTTCCATATTCACCAAATCGATCAAAAGTATCGTGTACCCAATAGTTGATCTTGTAAAGACGGCCTTCATTCTCTATTTTCCAGCGGTTTGTATCAATTTTTTCAACCTTGAGCTCAATATCATTTTCATCAAATGCTTTCAACCGGTTGACAAAACTCCCGAAGTCAGACTCATCATATGTGCCCGGAACAATTTTGGCCATATGATATTCTGAAAATTTCTCCTGAGAGCGAGGAAGCAGGATTGTCACATTCAGTTGATCATCCCTGATTGAACCAAGATCAATCCGGACCTCATATACTTTTTCTTCCTGAGCAAAAGCGAAAAAAGAACCAAAAAACAAAAAGAAAGTAAGTACCCTGATCATCTTGGCCATTTATTGTAATTTGGGTACAAAGTGTCAATTGTCATAAGTGATTTTTACAACTGGTGAATATTTGAAACTGAAAGGATAAATATTTGTTTAAACAGGCTTTTTAATTGTTACCCTTATTGAACGTAAGGTACGCAAAAGCCTTGCCTAATCCTTCCTATATTTGCGCTTCAAATGTTAAAAATGGCTAAAAAATCATTCAACCGGTATACAGTTACATCTGCACTTCCTTATGCCAATGGTCCTGTTCATATCGGCCACCTGGCTGGTGTTTACGTTCCGGCAGACATTTATGTTCGATATTTAAGGTCAAAAGGTAGGGAGGTCGTTTTTGTTTGCGGATCGGATGAGCATGGTGTGGCCATTACACTAAAGGCAAGAAAGGAGGGGATCACGCCCCAGCAGGTGGTCGATAAATATCATGAGCAGATCAGGAAGTCTTTTGCAGATTTTGGGATCAGTTTTGATATCTATCATCGCACAAGTTCAAAGACACATCATGAAACAGCCTCCGATTTTTTCAGGAAGCTCTACGACGAGGGCAAATTTCAGGAAGAGACTTCCAGGCAATTTTTTGATCCTGTTGAAAAGCAATTCCTGGCCGACCGGTATATCAAGGGGACCTGCCCGACCTGCTCTTTTCCCGAGGCCTATGGTGATCAGTGTGAAAACTGCGGCTCTACGCTGAGTCCCGGCGAGTTGATCAATCCAAAATCCATGCTGAGTGGTGCAGAACCCACCATGGCGGAGACCAAACACTGGTATTTTCCGCTGGATCAATATGAAGACTGGCTGAAATCATGGATCCTGGAAGACCACAAAGAGTGGAAGCCCAATGTATATGGCCAATGCAAAAGCTGGATCGATAATGGCCTCAAGCCCCGCCCCATGACCCGGGACCTCGATTGGGGGATTGCCGTTCCTCTAAAAGACGCCAAAGGCAAGGTACTTTATGTATGGTTTGATGCACCGATCGGATACATTTCAGCGACTAAAGACTGGGCAAAGGAGAACGGAAAAAACTGGGAAGATTACTGGAAAAAAGATGATACCCGCCTGATCCATTTTATAGGAAAAGATAATATCGTATTCCACTGTATCATCTTTCCTGCATTGCTCAAAGCTGAAGGTAGCTACATCCTTCCCGATAATGTGCCGGCCAATGAATTTTTAAACCTGGAATCCAATAAGATCTCAACTTCCAGAAACTGGGCGGTATGGCTGCATGAATACCTTGAAGAATTTCCTGATAAACAGGATATTTTAAGATACGTGCTTACGGCCAATGCACCGGAAACAAAAGACAACGACTTTACCTGGAAGGATTTTCAAGCCAGAAATAACAGTGAATTGCTGGCCATCTTTGGGAATTTCATCAACAGGGCGGTAGTGCTCACGCATAAATATTTCGAGGGTGAGGTCCCTTCGATCGGAGAGTTGAAAGCCGAGGATGATCAGGCGTTGAAGGCATTGAAGGAATTTCCTGACCGGATCGCCAATTCTTTGGAACAATTCAAGTTCAGAGAGGCAGTCAATCACCTGATGGACCTTGCCCGGCTGGGTAATAAATACCTGGCAGATACCGAGCCATGGAAACTCATTAAGACCGATCAGGAGCGTGTGAAAACCATTATGAATATTGCCCTTCAGATATCCGGTAATCTGGCTGTGCTGGCTGATCCTTTCCTGCCGTTCACCGCCCAGAAACTATTCAAAGCGATCCCGGTGAATAGTAAGAAATGGGACGATACCGGCAGTCTGGAAATGGTGAGCGAAGGTGCAAAGCTGGGCGAGCCTCAATATCTGTTTGAGCGCATCGAGGACGATCAGATCGAAAAGCAGGTACAGAAACTGCTGGATACCAGGGAGAAGAATATCCGGGCCGAAAAACAACAGGTGAAACCCATCAAGAATGAGATGAGCTATGATGACTTCATGAAGATGGACCTTCGTGTGGGTGAGGTAAAAGCTGCTGAAAGCGTTCCCAAATCCGATAAGCTGATCAAGCTGACTGTAGATACAGGCGCTGACACGCGGATCATAGTAAGTGGCATAGCGAAACACTTCAGTGCCGAAGAAATGGTAGGAAAAAAAGTAACAGTGCTGGCAAATCTCGCGCCAAGGAAGATCATGGGTATCGAGTCACAGGGCATGTTGCTATTTGCAGAAAATCCTGATGGATCACTGAAAGCTGTCCGCCCTGATACCACGGCGGAAAACGGGGCAACGATCGCCTGATCTTACTCAGCAGCGGGAAGTTCTGCACGCTTGAATAGTCCGGTAAAGGCAGAATGAAGAACCTGTTTTTCCAGGGTATCTCCCTCGAAGATGTAATATCCGTTCAGTTCAATGTTGGCTTCAAGCAGATACCGGTCACCTCCTTTTTTTTCTCCTTTCAGGTAACCATTTACAATCTCCAGCTGATCGAACGTAGGGCAATAACAGTATTGTCTAAAAACAAAATCAATTTTCTTTAGTGCTTCATCCTCAAGGTAAAATTCTTCTCTGGGATCCACTTCAAAAAAAACTTCCTCAGCATATTCGTCATCGGCGATATTTTCATGATCAGCCGCCATGTAATAGTGATGAAAGACCACCTTTTGCCCGTTCTCTGCATAAGGAAATTCACCTTTTACTTTTGCACCTTCGTAAAACTCAAAAGACTCCTGCGCAGGATTGATACGTTCCCCTTCACACGAAAGAAGGAAAAGAGAAGCAAATATGAATGTATAATAAACGGCTTTCATCACAGAATATCTCGTACAGCTAACCCAGAGCAAAAATTTTACCAGAACCAGGCAGCTAGTCAAATCTACTACAGCTTTTGCTGATTGACCATGTTTTTAGCCATAAAGTTCATGGACATGGTGTCGATTGCATAAGTTGCACAATACATATAATTTTAATCAGGCCATTTTGTTTTACGATTACCTCAAAAAATTCATGCTTAGAGGCATTTACCCCGACTACAAGAATCCAAATACTGCATATGTTCTATTGTTGGTGCTTTCATCACTGTTTTTATTCCGATGTCAGCCTGATAAAGGTTCTGACCCCGCCGGGAGTGGCTGGGAGGTTACAAGTGGTGATAAAGCAAATACAAAATATTCCTCTGCTGACCAGATCAACAGGGACAATGTGCACCTTCTTGAGCTTGCGTGGGAATACAAAGCCGGAGAAGCCGGTTATTCCATTCAATGCAATCCGATCATCATTGACACGGTGCTGTATGGGACCTCTCCCAGGGTCCATGCCTTTGCCATTGATGCCCGAACCGGTGAGGAGATCTGGCAATTCGATCCGAATGCTTATGAAGCGGAAAATAACCGGTTATCACGATCTACCGGAGCCAATCGGGGTGTGACGTGGTGGTCGGATGGGACCTCATCGACGATTTTCTTTGGCCGGGGACCGTTTATGTACGCTCTTGATGCCATCAATGGCCAGCCAAGATCATCTTTTGGTGAAAGGGGACGGATTGATCTGCAGAAGGATCTTGACAGGGAAATAGACGGTGCATTTATCAATGCTTCCTCTCCGGGTATTATATATAAGGATATGCTCATAGTTGGGGCTCAACTGAGCGAAGGGGGTGGAGTGACGGCTCCCGGTCATGTCAGGGCTTATGATGTGAGGACCGGCCAGAGAAGATGGATTTTCCATACCATCCCACATCCGGGTGAATATGGATACGACACCTGGCCGGAAGATGCATGGAAGACCTTTGGAGGAGCTAATCCCTGGGGTGGCTTTTCTCTCGATGAAGACCGGGGGATCCTCTATTTTGGGACAGGCTCAGCCTCCAATGACCATTTTGGGATTGACCGTACCGGAGATAATTTGTTTGCCAATTGCGTGGTGGCGCTTGATGCTGAAACAGGTGAACGGATCTGGCATTATCAGGTAGTTCATCATGACCTTTGGGATTATGACATCCCGACGCCTCCAAACCTGGTTACTGTGACACATGATGGTAAGAAAATTGATGCCGTGGCACAGGTCACCAAGGTCGGGATGCTATTTCTTTTCGACAGGCAGACCGGTGAGCCTCTATTTCCGATCGAGGAGAGACCGGTAAAAGCCTCCGAAGTACCTGGTGAAGTGGCTGCCCCCACCCAACCTTTTCCGACTTTACCACCTCCCTATGCAAGGCAGGGTTTTAAAGAAGAAGATATTACCAACAGGACACCCGAAGCCCATGATTTTGTAAGGAAAAATGTATGGGAAAAGTATGGGGAAGCCTCCATCTATGATCCGCCTTCATTTGAGGGTGGGGTGGTGTTTCCACAGTTTAACGGAGGAACAGACTGGGGTGGAGCAGCCGTTGACCCGGAGACAGGGATTCTCTATGTCAATGCCAGCGATGAACCCGAGCTTATTCAGGTACTTGAAAATGATAATCCGGACGGTTTTCCATTTAAGGTGACGGGTCATCAACCGGTCAAAGACAATGAAGGATATCCGATCAGTAGGCCTCCCTGGGGGACCCTCAACGCCATTGATCTGAATGTGGGGAAAATATTATGGAAAGTACCCTTAGGTCATCATCCGGGCATGGAAAATGAACCACCCACCGGTTCTTTCAACATGGGTGGACCTATCGTTACTGCCGGAGGAATTGTATTTATTGGAGCTGCCATGGATGAGATGTTCCGGGCGTATGACAAAGCATCCGGAGAGCTACTTTGGGAGGTGAAACTTCCTGCCGGAGGGTATGCCACTCCCAGTATTTACACGGTTGACGGCAGGCAATATGTAGTTATCGCAGCCGGAGGAGGAGGGAAGCCGGGGACGAAACCGGGAAATTCTTTTCTGGCATTTACGCTTCCCGAAGATGGGACGACGGGCTCCACTTCAGCTCCGGATACCCAAAACAGGGAGGAGCTGTCGGCAGCTGCTCAGTTGTATGTGTCAAGGTGTGCTCCCTGCCATCAGTATAACGGGCAGGGGACAGGGGAGATCTTTCCTCCCTTGCAAAATACGGAATGGGTAACTGGAGATAAAGAAAGACTGATCAAAATCATGCTGAGCGGGCTTGGAGGCGAAATAGTGGTAAATGGGAAAGCATATGATGGCGAGATGCCTCCATGGAGAGATTTTCTTGATGATGAGCAAATCGCTTCGGTATTGACGTATATCCGTTCTTCCTGGGGTAATCAGGCGGGAGAAATAACCCCCGTGGAGGTAGGCAGAGTCAGAAATGAAACCAAAGACAGGCAACAGCTGTGGACTGCTGAAGAGCTTAACTGATCAGCGATGGAGTTTTTTCTCTTCGAAAGAAACATCTCCTTTTGCCCTGTAGTGCATTTTAATAAAAACAAGCACTTCGTCAGCACCAGCCGACAATACAGCCTCCTGTGCCTTAAGGGCAATTTCATTCAGCCGGTCAAATGGTCCCTCCATCACGGTTTCCATGGGAGTGATCATATACTTCACTCCGGAGGACTGAATGACTTCAATGGCCTTATCAATGATGGGATAAATGTCTGCTCCCTCTTTTTTGGGCACAATCTGAATGGAAAGATGAATGGTGTTTTTTCCTAACATGATACTAATTGAACTGATTCATGGTCCTTTCAATGCCAATGGTACAAAATGAATAAATCATGTCAATGCACCGGTCCATTTCTATGGTCAGTGTTTCAAACTCCTTTTTGGTGAAAGGGCTCAGTACATAATCCACCTGTCGGCCTTTAGGGTAGTCATCGCCGATCCCGAATTTTAGTCTCGGAAAGTTCTGCCCGCCGAGTACTTCTTCAATGTTTTTTAATCCGTTATGGCCACCGCTGGAGCCTTTTGGTTTTAGTCGTAATTTCCCAAAGGGCAATGACACATCATCAGTGATCACCAAAAGGTTCTGCCTGTCAATTTTTAGCTGATCCAGCCAGTAGTTGACGGCCTTTCCGCTGAGGTTCATATAAGTGGTAGGTTTTATGAGGGTCAGGCTCCGTCCCTTGTGTTTCACCTCACTCACAAAGGCATGTCTGTCCTGATCAAAAGTCGCATGCTGAAGATCTGCCAACCGGTCAAGCACCAGGAAGCCGATGTTATGACGTGTGATTTCATATTCAGGGCCAATATTTCCAAGTCCGGCAATCAGGTATTTCATCAAAGTATGATTAAACAAAAAAAAATCCTGCCCCGGAAAGGCGGAACAGGATCTTTAAGGTCATAGTAATCTTATCAGGATTCTTCTCCTTCTTTGGCTTCTTCACCACCTTCAGCGGCTTCCGCTCCTTCCAGTTCTTCAGCTGCTGCTTCGGCTTCTTCTTCCTCAACAGTTTTAAGGGCACGAGGCACCTCAACGGTAGCAATAGTGATGATAGGGCTATTCAGGATCTCAAAATTATTTGCTTCAATGGCAGAAACTTTGACTGATTTGCCAAGGCCCAGCTTCGACACATCCACGTCAATGTATTCCGGCATGTTGTCCGGCAAAGCTTTCAAAGAAAGTCTTCTCAGCTTATGGATGATCTTACCACCTTGTTGTACACCAGGAGCAACTCCTCTGCCCTGGAGGTGGATCGGCACATCCATTTTAATGATCTTATCCGGAAACAGCTCCAGAAAATCGGCGTGCAGGATCGCTTCGCTCACCGGATGGAACTGTGCTTCCTGAAGGATAGCCCTGGTTTTTTCACCCTCGATATTCAGCTCAACAAAGTGAGCTTCAGCTGTGTAAATGATATCACGGAAAAGAATGTTGGGTGCATAAAAATGCACTTGTTTCTTTCCACCATAAAGTACGCAGGGGACATAACCTTCTTCTCTTAATTTCTTGGATTCAGGTTTGCCGAGATTTGCTCTTTTATACCCTATAATCTCAACAGTTTTCATAGATTATATTTAATTGTAATTAATAAAAAGTGAACTTACAGATTCGTTATCATGTATTTTCCGGATCGCTTTCGCAAACAGGTCGGCTACCGTCAACACTTTAATTTTTTTACTTTTTTCCCTTACAGGGATGGTGTCGCTCACCGCCAGTTCAGTAAGTGCGGACCCCTCAATATTTTCGTAGGCCTTTCCGGAAAGAACAGGATGCGTACACACTGCTCTCACAGAACTGGCTCCTTTCTCCATGATGATATTTGCTGCCTTGGAAATCGTTCCTGCCGTATCCACCAGGTCATCAACAAGCACCACGTCTTTCCCCTCAACCTCACCAATGACCTGCATCGTAGCGATTTCATTTGCCCGCTTTCTGTGCTTGTCACAGACCACCATGTCAGCCTCAAAGAATTTGGCAAAGCTTCTCGTCCGTGCGGTACCCCCAACGTCAGGTGAGGCAAAGATCAGGTTTTTCAGCTTTAAGCTTCTCAGGTAAGGTACAAAAAGAGCGGTACCATCCAGATTGTCCACGGGGATGTCAAAGAATCCCTGGATCTGTCCGGCATGAAGGTCGCAGGTAAGAAGCCTGCTTGCTCCGGCTGCAGAGAGGAGATTGGCCATGAGCTTGGCTGCAATGGAAACCCTGGGACGGTCTTTTCTGTCCTGTCGGGCATAGCCAAAATAGGGGACAACCACTGTGATGTGCTTGGCACTTGCGCGTTTGGCAGCATCGATCATGAGCAGCAGCTCCATGATATTTTCAGAGGGAGGATTTGTGGACTGGATCAGGTAAACATGCTCGCCACGAACGGATTCGTTGAAACCGAAATTCAATTCGCCGTCACTGAACTTCTGTGAGGTGCACTTACCCAGGGGTTTGCCATAGATCTGCGCGATCTTCTCTGAAAGTTCGATGGTTCCTTTTCCGGAAAATATTTTTACCAGTGACATTTACCTCTTAAAATAAAATAATCCGCCATTGATCGCCATCGTTTAGCAATATTGGCGGATTTAATATCAGCAATCGGGTGCCTTTTTCCACCCAACAACAATGTTGGCCTACTAGGGCTTCCCGCAACAAGTGCGGGACAGGCTTCTCGCCCCCATCCCTACAACAATGTTGGCCTACTAGGGCTCGAACCTAGACTCTTCTGAACCAAAATCAGACGTGTTGCCAGTTACACCATAGGCCAATAAATTTTTGCCGGTTTCTTATGCGGGTCTGATTTTGGTCAGACCCTTAACCCAGCCTGCCTAAGTGTTGCCTCCCGATAGCTATCGGGAACACCATAGGCCAATAAACCGAAGCTTTCAAAGTGCTTCAAACTTTTACCCGATTATGAGTCTGGGCATGATGCCGCAGGTCAAATCGGACTGCAAAACTAGCAGGAATTGATTAAAATAAAAACATATTTTTTACACCAGTTTATGTTCTTCGATCCATGTCCTGGCATTGACAAAAGGTTCGATCCACGGAGTGATCTGAGTACCGCGAATAAACCGGTTATGGGGCCAGTTCCAGGGAAATAATGATCTTTCCAAATGAGGCATCATCGCTACATGACGTCCATCCTTCGAAACCACTGCAGCAGTGCCATAATCACTGTCATTCGGATTGCCCGGAAAATCGCTGTATGAGTATTTCATGGGTATCGAGTACTGGTCTTCTGATCCTGGTAAAATGAACCTGCCCTCGCCATGAGCAACCCAGATACCTAAGGAAGTTCCCGCAAGCGAACGGAGCATCACACTTTCATTTTCCAGGATATCCACGGAAACAAAAATGGATTCAAACTTCCCGGATCCATTATGGTGCATTTTCGGGTGTTCTTTCATGCCTGGATAAACGAGATCAAGCTCCATCATGACCTGGCAGCCATTGCATACTCCGAGACTCAGCGTATCATCGCGTTCGTAGAATTTATTCAAAGAATCTTTGGCCTTCTCATTGAAGAGGAAAGATCCAGCCCAGCCCTTAGCAGAACCCAGTACGTCCGAATTAGAAAATCCGCCGACAAAAACGATCATATCTACTTCAGAAAGGTCCTCCCTTCCTGTGATGAGATCGGTCATATGTACATCCTTTACATCGAATCCTGCGAGATGAAGTGCATAGGCCATCTCTCGATCTCCATTTACACCCTGCTCACGAATGATCGCAGCTGTGATTCCTGATCTATTCTTTCGATTAACGTCCAGGCCAAAGGATTGATAGGTGCCGGAGAAGTCCTTTTTCAGCATGTACTTCAGGGGTTGTACTTTAAAGTTTCTGGCTCTGAGATCTGCATGATCGGGATCTTCCTGTTCGCGGTCCAACAAGTGAGAGGTCTTAAACCATACATCACGATAGTCGTCAATCGATAGTCGAAGAGCTAATTCCTCATGTTCGATGACCAGTTCCCTGTCTGGGATCACTTCCCCTATCGTATGGCCGGCTACACCATGCCGATCCAGAATGCTAAAGACAGCTTCTGCGGATTCTGCCTGGATGATGACGGCAGGTTTCTCGGAAAAAAGGATCCTTATTGGATCTGCATCTTCAAAAGTAGAAATATCTACCTTGATGCCTCCCGACTGATTGGGGAAGTTCATTTCCAGCAAAGCAGTGATCATTCCTCCATCTGAGATGTCATGCCCGGCCAGAACGAGACCTTTTTCAATAAGCTCCTGAATGGCGTGGAAAGCTTTTTTAAGCACCTGCGGATCAGCATCCGGAGATTTCTCACCCACAGCCCCATTGACCTGCGCGAAGCTGCTTCCTCCCAGGTCAAACGAATGTCCTGAGCAATCAATGTATATCAGCTGGCTCCCCGTCTTACTGGCCACCAGGTCAGGAGTAATCACTTTTTGTATGTTGCTCACTTCCCCCACCGAGCTTATGATCACAGTTCCTGGAGCCTGTACCCGTCTTCCATCAGGATATTTCTGGGTCATGGAAAGGGAATCCTTACCAGTTGGTATGTTGATCCCTAAATCCACAACAAAGTTGCTGAGCTCCTTCACCGCTTTGTAGAGACGATAGTTTTCCCCCTCATTTTTAGCCGGCCACATCCAGTTGGCGCTGAGAGAAACCCCCTTCAGCCCGTGTGTCAATGGCGCCCAGACAAGGTTAGTCAGTGCTTCTGCCACGCTCAATCTCGATCCGGCGCCAGAATCAATCAATGCTGGCACAGCTGAATGACCGATAGAGGTGGCCACCCCGCGGTTATTTTTAAAATCCAGTGCCATGACGGCTACATTATTTAGCGGAAGCTGGATTTCGCCTATGGTCTGCTGAAGGGCTACCCGGCCGGTCACGGACCTGTCTGCTTTATTGGTCAGCCAGTCCTTACAGGCCACGCCTTCCAACTGCAGGATGTCTTCAAGGTATTTCTCGATGTCCCCACGATTGTATTCGAGCCTACCAAAGGTTCGCTCCGTCGATTTATCTTCAAGTATGGTTGTCGGTGAGGATCCGAATAGATGCTCCATTTTGAGGTCAAACGCCTTCTTCTCCTGACCTTTTCTTAAAAACTGTAACTGCCGGTCATTGGTGGATTCTCCGACAATGTAATAAGGCGACCGTTCCCGTTCGGAGACTTTCCTCATATACTCAATGTCTTCCTCTTTCATCACCATCCCCATCCTTTCCTGCGATTCATTGCCCAGGATCTCTTTATCTGAAAGTGTGGGATCGCCGACAGGAAGCTGCTCAAGGAATATTTTGCCCCCCGTTTCCTCGACCAGTTCCGAAAAGCAGTTCAGGTGACCACCAGCCCCATGGTCGTGGATCGAGACGATCGGGTTTTCATCGGCCTCCGCCAGGGCCCGGATCGTGTTCTGGACCCTTTTTTGCATTTCAGGATTCGATCGCTGTACGGCGTTGAGCTCCAGTGATTTTTTAAAGTTTCCAGTGTCTACTGAAGAGACGGCCCCGCCACCCATGCCGATACGATAATTGTCGCCACCCAGCATGATGACCTTCTGGCCGGGCTCCACGGTCTTTTTCAGGCTGTCTTTTGTTTTACCATACCCTACGCCGCCGGCCAGCATAATGACCTTGTCAAACCCCAGGATCTCCTCGCCTTCCTGGTGTTCAAAAGTGAAAAGACTGCCGCAGATCAGGGGTTGGCCGAATTTGTTTCCAAAATCGCTGGCCCCGTTCGAGGCTTTGATCAGAATGTCTTTCGGGCTTTGATACAGCCATTTTCTTTCGGGCACCTTTTCTTCATACTTCTTTCCTTTACTCAATCGTGAGTAGCTGGTCATATAAACGGCTGTACCGGCTAATGGGAAACTCCCCGTACCCCCGGCCATCCGGTCCCTGATCTCACCGCCGGAGCCAGTGGCCGCACCATTGAAAGGCTCTACCGTAGTGGGAAAATTATGAGTTTCGGCTTTTAAACTGATCACAGATTCAAAATCCTTTACTGAAAAGAAATCAGGTTTGTCCTGCGAGTCCGGCGCAAATTGCTCCGCTACTGGTCCTTTGATAAAAGCCACATTGTCTTTGTAGGCAGAAACGATCAGGTTGTGATTTTCCTTAGAGGTCTTTTTGATCCATTGGAATAGCGACAGTTCCTGTTCTTCACCATCTATGATGAAGACACCATTGAAGATCTTATGCCGGCAATGCTCCGAATTGACCTGGGAAAAGCCAAATACTTCTGAGTCGGTCAGATTCCTGCCGATCTCTGCGGAGACATTATTTAAAAATTCTATCTCTTCACTGGTGAGCGCTAAACCTTCCTGCTCATTGTAGGCAGAAAGGTCTTCGACATAAATCACCGGTGCAGGTTCAATGTTCAGGGTAAAAATGTGCTGATCCAGCACGCTGTATTTCTGCCTGAGCATTTCATCGAATGATTGTCCGGTGTATCTCTGGAAGGCTTCTATGCGATCAATCCCTGTGATCCCTGCATTTTGAGTGATCTCCACGGCATTGGTGCTCCAGGGAGAGATCATCTCTTTACGGGGACCAATAAAAGTATCTGCTATGGTTTCCTCGTCAAGCTTTTTGGCTCCCGACAAGAGCCAGGTAAGTTTGTCGATATCATCTGGTGATAATTGATGATGGGTGCTGACGGCGTAGATCTCAGTGCTGGATTTTTGGAAGAAGTGGATCATTCAAGGAAGGTGTGTAATTCAAGCGCAAAAATAGAATAATTGATCAAAGTAATTCCTTTTTGAGACGTGAGATGACAGGTGAAATGGAATGACCGATCATCTGGTGGTGCCTCGCAGGAATGATGATGGTTTCAAGGTGTCGGATACTCTTCAGCCGGGAGGAGATTATTTTTGGAGGAATGATCCGGTCTTTATTTCCGAGTAGGACAAATATTTTAAACGCGTGGAGATTAAAGTGAGTCCTGATCTCATTCAATGAATACTGCAGCGGATGGAAATACGTCCAGGTTTGATAAACGCGTCTCTTCTGAGCAGCTGTCGGCAGGGTCTTATCAACAAACCTGATGAGAGACTTCGAGACGAAACCTGTATTTCCCAGGTATTTCACCAGCCGGTCAAACTTTGCGGGGTTTTCCGTCAGATATTTAAACAATTGATTGCCGTAGTATGTATTGGCAAACCGGTACCAGAAAGATTGAAAAACCCCATCAGGGGCGATGAGAAAAATGCATTTGGTCTGCCTGGTAAATCCCATAGCTGTTGCAATCGCAAACCGACCGCCGAGGCTGAATCCAAACAGGTGAAAGGATGAAATATCCTCCTTGATCAGGAAATGCTGAAAGGATCGCTTCCATTCTTCTTTACTCACAGGTACATCCACTTTATCACTGAGCCCATGAAAGTAAATATCCACGGCATAGCAGGTGACATCTGGAATTTCATGTATGATCCGGTCAATCATTTCATCAAAGGCCGTATGATCTTCACCAAATCCATGTAGGAAGATCAATTTGTTCATCCCTGAACCACGCTTTTTATAGTAGAAATCAACCACTCATCAATTTTTTTTGAAAATTAACAACAATATGAAACATCCATTGGTTGATACCGTACACCATGGAAACTTTAAGAATACTAAAAGTTTCCTGAGTATTATCCAAATGTTAAGAAACTAAGATAAGGTGAAGCAGAAAATCCTGGATGGGGCAGAGACATTGTTTACGCGATTTGGTGTAAGAAGTATTTCCATGGACGACGTGGCCAGGGAGGTATCTATTTCTAAAAAGACCATCTATCAGCACTTCAACCACAAAGATGACCTGGTCACCGAAACTACCAGGGCTCATCTGCAAAGAGAGATGGAAGAGTTTGAAGAGATCGGTACCGGAGCCAGGGATGCGGTCGATGAGCTTTATCAGCTTTCCAAATGCATCCGAAAAAATATTTCAAACATTAATCCGTCACTGTTGTATGATCTGCAAAAGTATCATCCTGATGCCTGGGAAGTTTTTAAGAACTATAAAGATAACTTCATCCGTGGGAGGATAGTTAACAACATCGTTCGTGGAAAAGAGGAAGGATTATACAGGGCTGATATAGATGAAAATATATTGTCAATCATGCGGGTGGAGCAGATCCAGATCATGTTTGATGAACGGATCTTCCCCAAGAACGACTTTGATTTTGTGAATATACAAATGCAGGTATTCGACCATTTCATACATGGGCTACTCTCTGATAAGGGGAGAAAAGTATATAAGGACTATCAGGAAAAACATATTGAAAACCAACTCAAATGAAAGGAATAAATTACATACTAATACTGACACTGTTTCCCCTGCTGGCAAATAGCCAGACGGAGTCGACCACATTGACCACCGCTGAGGGATTTACACTGGAAGATTGTATCGAATACGCAATCAACAATGCAGTCAGTGTGAAAAATGCCCGGCTGGATCAGGAGATTGCCGATGCGAGGGTCAAAGAAACCATTGGTATAGGATTACCACAGATCAAAGGCAACGCCAGTGTTTCCTATGCCGAAACCCAACCCAGGTTTTTTGGCCAGTATGACCCAAATGCAGATTTTTTTGGTCTTGGTAACATTCCCGGGATCCAGGCTGGTGATGTAGGTGCCATTGAGAACTTTTTTCAGTTAAGAGGTTCCGGTGACGCAAGCCTGGGGATTGATCAACTGATCTTCAATGGATCATACATTGTGGGTTTACAGGCTTCACAGGCGTATAAGGATTTAGCAATCAAGGAATACAACCAGACAGAGGAAGATCTGATCCTGAACGTGTCAAAAGCCTATTATAATTTTTTGATCAATCAGGAACGATTGGCACTGTTCGAATCCAATATCAAACGGATAGATACGCTTCTTTCAGACACAGAGACCATGTATTTAAATGGATTTGCTGAATTAATAGACGTAAACAGGATAAAAGTCAACCTGAATAACCTGGTTACTGAAAGAGATAATTTCCTGAGGTTGACTGACCTGTCGAAACGTTTGCTGAAATTTCAGATGAACTATCCGTTGGATCAGGACCTTGAGATTGCAGAGACATTATCCACCACCATTCTGGAAGCGGAAATTGAACGGGACGAAGAATGGAATTACCAGGAGAGGCCTGATTACCAGGTTTTACTGGCCAATCAAAAGCTTCAGGAGCTAAATATCCGAAATAAGTATGCGGAAGCATTCCCTGTGGTATCTGCATTTGCCAACCTCGGACTCACCACCCAGTCACCCACATTCGGCGGCATATTTAGTACCAACAGCAATTTTGAGGATACCGAACTTGGCGGAAGGCGTGCCGGCCCGGATAAATGGTATGGTTACAACCTGTTTGGTTTAAGACTAAGCTGGAGTCTGTTTACCGGATTACAGCGGGCCAATCAGATCCAGCAGGAAAAACTATCCCTGCTACAGGTTGAAAACTCCTTTGATCAGCTCGAATCGTCCATAGAAGTGGATATTCAACAAAACAGGATCAATTATGATGATGCCAGAAAAAGGCTGGAAGTTCAGAAGGAGAATAGAGCACTGGCAGAAGAGATCTTTGATGTGGCCACTAAAAAATACAGCAATGGGGTGGGCTCAAACCTGGAAGTGATCGAAGCGGAGAATAGCCTGAAAGAAGCCGACATTAATTATTACAATACATTATATGAGGCAATGATTGCCCAGTTAGAATTAAAGAAAGCACTAGGATTACTAAACCAATAAATGACGATGAAAAAGGTCAACTTAACTAATAAAATAATCGCGATAAGTTTGCTGGCTGTAGCATTATACAGCTGTGGCGGGTCTTCCGAACTTGAAGAGAAAAAGGCGGAACTGGATGCCAAAAGAAAAGAGCTCATGGCCCTTCAGGCAGAGATCTCAGACCTTGAAGATGAAGTAGCAGAACTGGATACGACCGCGGATGTGTCTGCCGGCAACATCCTGGTAAGCTCCTACAACGTGGTGGAAAAACCATTCATCCATAAGATCGAGGTAAGAGGTTCGGTAGCTTCAAGGAAAAACATCATGATGAGTGCTGAGACCATGGGAAGGATCGAAAGGATCACTGTCTCCGAAGGTCAGGAGGTAAAAAGAGGGGACCTGTTGATCCAGATCGACAATGATATCATTTCCAACAACATTTCTGAAGTGGAGACACAGCTTGAGCTTGCCAAAACAGTTTTCGAGCGTCAGGAAAACCTCTGGAATCAGAACATCGGTACCGAAATCCAGTATTTGCAGGCGAAAAATAACTTCCAGACGCTGGAAAGAAGGCTTGCCACTTTAAAGTCCCAGCTGAATCAATATTTCGTGAGGGCTCCATTCAATGGTGTGGTTGACAACATTCCCGTAAAGGTTGGTGAAATGGCTCAACCCGGTTTGCCATTGATAAGAATTGTAAATCCTGATGAGATGTACGTGATGGCAGATGTTTCCGAAGCCTATCTTGGAAAATTTGAAGCCGGTGAATCAGTAGAGATTGTATTTCCCGTGCAGGGCGTGACGTTGAGCAGCAAGATCCTTTCTGTTGGTAAGGTGATCAATGACCAAAACAGAACTTTTAAGATCGAAGCGGCGCTTCCAGCGAAGAATGGCTATGAATTCAGACCAAACCAGGTAGCCAGGATGATACTGGTTGACTATAAAAAAGACGATGCCCTGAGTGTACCTACCAATGTGATCCTTTCGGATGCGAGTGGAAAGTTTGTATATACTGTTGGTATGAAGGAAGGAAAGAGGATCGCGCAGCGTGTACCGGTAGAAACAGGAAAGAGCTTTGAAAACATGACGGAGATCACTTCAGGGCTATCCAGCGGGGTAAGTGTCATCAACCAGGGATATCGAAATGTAACGAACGGAGCTGAGATCTCCGTAAGTGCAGCTTCCTTGTAATCACCATATCAAAAGCAATTGCACATGGCAAAAGATATTAATCAAAACGAAGAAAACAACCAGGAAGAAAATGTGGACAAGCAATTCTGGCTTACCACGTTTGCGCTGAAAAATAAGAACACGGTCTTCTTTCTGACCTTCCTGATCATCGTAATGGGGGTGATCTCATACCGTTCACTACCCAAAGACAGCTATCCTGAGATCGAGCAGCCGATTGTTTATGTTGGTACACCGTATCCCGGTAACTCTCCGGTAGATATGGAAAACCTGGTGACACGGGAGCTGGAAAAGGAGATCAATGCCATCTCAGAGGTTGATGAAATAAAGTCGACTTCCGTTCAGGATTATTCCACCATCATCGTGGAGTTTCAGCCTGATATCGAACTTGAGGATGCTCTTCAAAAAGTGAAGGATGCGGTAGATAAGGCTAAGCCTGAGCTTCCCAGCGACCTTCCGCAGGACCCGAATGTCTTTGAGCTGAATCTCTCGGAATTTCCGATCATGAATATCAATCTATCCGGGAATTACTCCGTCCAAAAGCTGGAGGAGTTTGCCGAGGTGATCCAGGACGAGATCGAAAAGATCGCGGGGATCTCAAGGGTAGATATCACCGGTGTGGAAGATAAAGAGGTGAAGATCATGGTGAATCCTTATGAGATGGAAGCACGTGATATCAATTTCAGTGACATCGAGAATGCGGTCACCGCTGAGAACGTAACGCTTTCCGGGGGGAATATCCTCCAGGATGGCCTGAGAAGATCCATCCGGGTGGTAGGTGAATTCACCTCTCCCGAACAAATGGAAGATATCGTGATTAAGCATGAAAAAGGCAATATCGTATATCTGAAGGATGTTGCTGAAATTGAGTTTGGCTATACTGAAAAGGAATCCTACGCCCGTCTGAGTACCAACCCTGTGGTTTCAGTTGATGTGATCAAAAGGAGCGGAGAAAACATGCTTTCGATCACTGAAGAGATTGACAAGGCCATGGCCAGGGTTGTTCCCACACTCCCGGCTGATCTGGAGATCGTGCGGACAAACGATCAGTCCACCTTTGTGAAAATGATGGTTTCGAGCCTTGAAAATAATATCATTTCCGGGGTGATCCTGGTGGTTTTGGTATTGCTATTCTTTCTGGGATCCAGAAACGCCTTATTTGTGGGGATTGCTATCCCGCTCTCCATGTTTATCGCTTTCAACATCCTGGGCTTTCTAGGAGTGACTGTCAATATGATGGTCCTGTTTTCTCTGATTCTCGCCCTTGGAATGCTGGTGGATAATGGAATTGTGGTGGTGGAGAACGTGTATCGTCTGATGGAAGAGGGCTACAGTCCTCTGGCGGCCACCAAAAAGGGTGTGGGTGAGGTCGCCATGCCAATCATATCTTCTACCGCTACTACATTGGCTGCTTTTTTACCGCTGGCCCTGTGGCCGGGTCTGATGGGTCAGTTCATGGCTTATCTGCCGCTTGGAGTGATGATCACATTGACCTCATCTCTGTTCGTGGCTCTTGTGGTGAACCCTGTGTTGATATCCACCTTCATGAAAATTCAGGATGGGAACCGCACGATCAATTATAAAAAGATGTGGCGGAATGTCGGGATACTGGCAGGAATAGGGGCCCTGTTTTTGTTGATCGGCTGGACCGTACTGGGTAACTTATTTATTGTACTGGGATTGATCATAGCACTGGATGTATATGTGCTGGATCCGCTTTCCACACGTTTCCAGGCGGTTTTTCTACCATTTTTAGAAAGAATCTACAGTAGCACACTCACTTTTGCATTGGGTGGATGGAGGCCATATGTGTTCTTTTTCGGGACGGTCCTCCTCCTGGTTGTTTCTTTCGCGTTGATGGCAGTATTCCCTCCCAAGGTCATATTCTTCCCCATCAATGAGCCAAAATATGTCAATGTATTCATTGAAATGCCTATCGGAACGGATATTGAACGGACCAATGACTATGCTCACAAAGTTGAGAAAGAAGTGCTGGACCTGGTGAAGCCCTATAACTTCATGGTTGAGTCAGTGATCACCAAAGTAGGGGAGGATGCCTCCGATCCTAATGATCCAAGTGCTTTTGGTCAGGGCTCTACTCCCAATAAAGCCCGGATCACGGTCAATTTTGTAGAATATCAGTTTCGTGTTGATCCGGAGACAGATGATTTCGTCATGACCAGTGATGTGATGGAAGAGATCAGAACCAGTCTGACAGATTACCCCGGAGTATTGATCACGGTAGATAAAGATGCGGCAGGTCCGCCGACAGGGAAACCGATCAATATCGAAGTGGTGGGGCCGGATCTGGAAAAACTGGTTGAGATCACCGAAAATATCCGGTTGATGATTAATGAATCACCTATCCAGGGAATTGAGGAGTTAAAGTCTGATCTTGAAACAGGCAAGCCGGAGCTGATCGTGGATATTGATCGTGAAAAGGCCAGGCGTTTCGGTTTGTCAACCTACAATGTCGCCAACGAGGTGAGGACTTCCTTATTTGGAAAGGAGATCTCAAAGTTCAAGCTTGGAGAGGATGACTATGACATAGAGCTCAGGCTGCAGGATCAGTATCGCTATGACATGGATGCGCTCATGAACAAGAGTATTACTTTCAGAGATAATACGGATGGGTCCATTCATCAGGTCCCTATTTCCTCCGTAGCTGAGGCGGAATTGAGTTCCACCTATGGGTCTGTAAAAAGAAAGGATCTTGACCGGATGATCACACTATCATCAAATGTTTTAGGTGGATATAATCCGACGGAGATCAACAATCAGATCAAAACTTTGCTTGAGAATGATTTGGACATGCCCAATGGCTACACCTACAAATTTGGCGGTGAGCAGGCTGAGCAGGAGAAGGAAATGGCGTTCCTGAGTCAGGCTTTATTGCTGGCGGTATTCCTGATCTTTTTGATCATTGTGTCGCAATTCAATAAGTTGACCACACCGATCATTATCATGTCCTCTGTGGTATTGAGTACCATCGGTGTTTTTCTGGGGCTTGTAATCTTCCAGATGGATTTCGTTGTGATCATGACCATGATCGGGATCATCTCACTGGCGGGTATTGTGGTGAATAATGCGATCGTACTGATTGACTTCATCGAATTGAGCAGAAAGCGTAAAGCCGAGGAAATGGGCGTAGATAAGTTGCCATTTGATCAGGTGATCCAATCTATTGTAGATGCGGGTAAAACCAGGTTGAGACCTGTCCTTTTGACGGCGATTACTACGATTGTTGGTTTGGTGCCTCTGGCTGTTGGGATCAATGTTGATTTCATCAAGCTGTTCACCATCTACGATCCGGACTTTTATATGGGTGGGGATAATGTGATCTTCTGGGGACCGATGTCGTGGACAATCATTTTTGGTTTGACATTTGCAACTTTTCTTACCCTGGTGATCGTTCCGGTAATGTACCTGTTCTTCGCAAGGATCAACAGGCGATTTGGAATTAGTTAGATAAATTGATTTTCGGATATTCTGACTTTCAGACATTCGGACTTTCCGACCCTCCGAGTGTCTGAATGTCGGATCGTCTGAATATCTACATTATTATGTCCAGATATATGGTTTTTATTTTCATTGCAGTCCTTTACATCGGTCTGGATCTCTACCTTTTTCAGGCGGTCAGGCTGTTGATTGAGGATTATTCTGCAGGTACAAGAAGGATCATAAGGGTCGTTTACTTCACAATTTCCATTGGTTTTTTTGTGGGAGCCCTGCTGTATTCAAGGATTGATCCCAAGATTTTCGGGGGGTTGAGGATTGCACTGATCTCCGGTTTTTTCATCACATTGATAGGGAAGCTGGTGACTGTTGTATTTCTGCTTGCAGATGATCTGCGTCGTTTGATTGTATATATCTACGATATATTACCAGTGAGTGGTGATCAGAGCCACTCCACTTCAAGATCAGAATTTATGGCTAAGTCCGCCGTAATAGCGGGATCGGTGCCGATAGCCGTTTTTAGTTTCGGGATCCTCTCCGGGGCGCATGATTACCGTGTAAGAAGGCGAACGATCTCCCTTAGAAATCTTCCAAAAGCTTTTGACGGGATCCGGGTGGTTCAGATCTCCGACATCCATACCGGCAGCTTTTTCAACAGAAAGGCTGTAGCTGGCGGCGTTGATCTGATCAACGATCAGAAGGCGGACATCGTCTTTTTCACCGGTGATCTGGTAAATGATCAGAGTTCGGAAGCAAAGCCCTACCTGGATATCTTCAAAAGGGTGAAAGCCGACATGGGCGTATTTTCCACCATGGGCAATCACGATTATGGAGACTACCGTAGCTGGCCCAGCCAGGCAGCCAAACAGGAAGACATCCGGAAGCTGCATGAAATGCACAGGTATATGGGTTGGGACATCCTCCTGAACGAAAATCGTATCCTGAAAGCGGACAATGAAGAGATAGCGATCCTGGGCCTGGAAAACTGGGGAGCCGGACGGTTTTCCAAGTATGGAAACATGGAAAAGACCGTGAAGGGCACGGAAGACATCCCTTTCAAGATCCTGCTATCTCATGACCCCAGCCATTGGGATGCCCAGGTAAGGCCGGAGTATCCTGACATAGAACTGCAGCTGGCTGGTCATACCCATGGTATGCAGTTCGGCATTGAGATCGGAGACTTTCGCTGGAGCCCTTCACAGTATATCTATAAGCAGTGGGCCGATCTTTACCAGGAAGGCGATCAGTACATTTACGTCAACAGGGGCTTCGGCTACATTGGTTACCCTGGCAGGGTAGGGATCCTGCCTGAGATCACCGTGCTGGAGCTGAAGCGGGCATGAAAGGGTTAGTGGGGTCACGTTTCCCGTCGGTGTCTCCACAATGACAATACCGACAGGAAGCTTAAGTTTAGTAGTCCTAATTAACAATTGCTGTTGGTAGAAAGGAAGCTTAAACCGGCTTTTAGATCGTCATTCCCTAGAGCGATAACGAGTAGGGAATCTAACGGTCTACTTAAGTATTATCCCCTGTCAATTTCAGTTGCTTTTCCATTGTTGGCTTGATAGGAATATGCAACTATAGTTACATTACATATTCAAAGAAGAATCTATTTATGAATTACCTGGAATACAAAGGTTATACCGGCACTATTGAATATAGCCATGAGGATAATTTGCTATATGGTCAGGTTTTAGGAATTAGGAGCCTCATTTCTTACGAAGGTGAAATTGGCAGAGCCCTGGAAGAAGATTTTAAAGCATCTGTAGATACTTATCTGGAAGATTGCAAAGCAAATCACAAAGCTCCTGAGAAACCTTTTAAAGGTAGTTTCAATATAAGAATTCCTGCGAACTTACATCAGGAGGCTGCCTTGATGGCCATGGAGGCAAAGACATCTTTAAATAGCTTTATTGCCGAAGCCATTCGATTAAGGGTGCAGAGATCATGAAGAAATTCCGATTGCCAAGGAAGGAAAAAAAGAAGAGGAAACACGGATTTTGGCTCTATCCACCTGATGAAAAGGGGAATTCATTGATGGCCTGGTCAACAAAATCCCAGGAAGATTACGATGCCCTAAAAAGTGGAGGTTTAAGGAATCTTATTGATCTAAAAAAGAGAAGAGAGGGAGCGAGAGAACAGGCTGCCAAACTTGATCTGGGGATCTATGTATCTGATGATCAGCTAAAGGCGTACGTCGATGATATTTTCAGGGAGGACTTGAGAAAAGAAGCATTGAGGACTTTTATCCGGGCAAAAAGTAGCACCAAAACAATAAAAGCCTATTTTAATTTCGTGAATGCTTACCAGCTGTATGAAAAAGGGGAGGACTCTTATGGTAATATTTGTTGCCTTGCACTGGACCACGCAGAAATGCTGCTAAGAAAAGAAAACACAATAGGCAAGAATCGGAAGTGATGCGAAACGTCACGCATCCTGTCGGTGACAACCACAACAGAAAGCTAAACTCAATTCAATTATGATGACAATTCTTCTGCGCGTCATAGACCAAGTTGGCCCATGGCGCAATCTCCCACTTTTTTGATGAAGATCTCTCGATCTTCTGACTCAAAACCTTTTTCGAATTCTTTTGCCATGTCATTGCACTCATTGGTATCACCCGCCTCTTCGCCAGATGGTAGAGCCTGCATTTTTTCGTCCATACATTCACAAACCTCTTCTGCCGCAGCTTCAGCCGATTTTTGACAGCTGACAAGTGTGAACGAAAATAGCATTAAGCTGAAAAAGGCAATATTTATTTTACTATTACTGAATAATCTCATGATTGTAAGGTTTGGCTAATGTAAATTGATTGCAGGCCTCAAACTAACACATTAGATAGCTAATAAAAAATGAATCGTAGAAAGCATTCCTTTTTGTGTATATGAAGACAGGACATAATTTACCCAACCTTAACGCGAAAGTTTCTTCCGTGCTTATGGCAAAAGAGCTGAAGTTTAAACATCTTAAAAATGAAGCTAACTCATTGCTGGAACTCACAAATAATCCTGAGATTACTAATCAGCTAACTGAGCTTTCAAAATTTAGATCATTTGATGAGTTATCAATTTTGGAACGCTATCTCATCAGGCTTTTGGTTTTTCGATTTCAACTTAACTGGATAGGCAGTTGGAAAAGAGTTGGGAAATACTGGAACGATCTACATAGCATTGAAATAAAACTTAGAGGAATTCAATTTAAATTGAACAAGACTTCGTAAAAACGAATGAGGCCTATCAACCACTCACGGATAATTTTCATTTCCATTGGCATGTGGTTAGTAGGAATAATCAACGTTTTTGGCCAATACCATATAATTGGAAATATTCTAGTAGTGCTTTCAACAGTGGGTTACATGATTGGCGTCTTCTTCTGGGCACGTTCAAACCAAGGGGAAGAAGCTAAAGTAACATTTTGGAAAAAAACGGATACAGATATAATTGGTGGATTTAAAGGATTAATGAGGTTTGGAATTGGATTTCACCTTATCTTTTTTATGGCAATAATTATTTGGTCGAACTGGTGGACACCCATTTTGGAAACGGATTCAAGCAACAATCAACCCTCACGATGCGAGACCTATGAATGCCGAAGGAAAAATATGATGGTGTATCTTGAGACAGACAAGCCAATTGTACAAGAACCAAATAAATTGATAGTCGAACGGAAGGAATTCTATCTTCCAAAATTTCGTGTTTTTATCGGAGACTATAACTCTGAATTCGAACTTCCGGAGAACGAGGAACTTCAATACTTTGAAGGAACTGATTCAGTCGCTACGATGAATCTAATATTTGAATCAGCTGGAGAAAAAACAGTTAGAGGTATAATTGAAGAATATAAAACCATTTCCGAAGACAGTATTGATTCGTATCGCTATCCCTTCGAAATCACAGTCGAAGTATCTGAACAGCTAAAAGAACCTGAAATCAGCATCTGACAACTAAAGCTTCGTGTGATCGTCAAAACCCTAGCGACTACGCTTCCTTGCCTGGTTTCTCATCTTAACTACTTCATCCACACCGGCTTCGTCTCCGCTTGGTGCTCCATCCCCAGAATGTCCCTGTAAAGCTTCGGCCTTCTCGCGTTTCTGTAACGATAGCCCCCCGCCAATTTCAGCTTATCAGGAGTGAGGGTGGCCAAAGAAACCTCATCTTCAAAACTCCTGGTCTCAGTCAGGGTCTCTCCGTAAGGATCGAGGATCATCGAATTGCCGTTTTTCAGATGCTCTCCATCATAGCCAATAGGATTGGTATACACATAATAGACGCCGTTGTCATAAGCCCTGGCCGGCAGCCAACGCATGAGCCACCCTCGGCCTTTGGGTCCATCAAACTCTTTTCGCAATGATTCCGGATCTGTATGCCGATTCTGCCAGAACTTGTCATCCACATAGCCCCGGCCGGGCATGGCCGAAGGGGTACAACAGGTGACATGCGGGGCGAAGATGATATCAGCACCCAGCAGGGTGGTAGCCCTCACATTCTCGATCACGTTGTTGTCATAGCAGATCAATATGCCAGCTTTCCATCCATTCAGATCGAAAGTGACATATTCGTCTCCGGGAGACAGATATTTACTGATGAAAGGATGCAGCTTCCTGAACCTGGCCCTGACTCCGGTCTTATCGACACAGACGTAGCTGTTGAATAATTTATCATCTTCTTTTTCCAGCAAACCCGCCAGCACAGTGATTTCATTTTTGGCTGCCATCTCGATGAGCTTCTCGCAGCTTGGCCCCGGAACTGGTTCGGCGAGCTCAAACATTTCCTTCTGGTTTAGATCTTTAAGGAAAGTGTAGGCAGTGATCGACATTTCGTGGAAACTGACTACCCCGGCTCCGTTTTGCTTAGCTTCTTGGGTCAGTTTTTCAATGATGGATAGATTATAATTTTTGTCGCCGTCTTTGGGCTCAAACTGGGCTACGGCTATCTTGAGGTCTTTCATAATCGCTAATTATCCGGGGTTAGCTCTTTCAACCTGAAATTCTTATACCGGATCTCCATCGGCGGGCCGACATGGACCTGTACGCCGATCAGGCCTGACCAGGTTTTGTTTTCTTCATCATTGTCGACGACAATGCTCATCACCTGCCCGTTGATCATGTGGACCATCACGTCTCCCTTAGCGATGATGTGGTATTCGTTCCATTCATCGGTTTTGATTACTTTGGTGAGTTCCTCCTTATCGCCAACCGTACCGATCGCTTCCACTTCCTTTCCGTCTTCTTTCCGGCTCACCTGTCCGCGCAATGCCAGAAACCTACGTCCCTGTTCTTCATAATTCTGACCGGACCATTGATTCGGTCCGTCAATGTCCATCTGATAGCCCCTCAGCCTGTATTTTTCAAATTCCACACTCCGGTAGTTGATCCCGCTGTTCCCTTTGTCCGAAACCTTTACATCGACCTTCAGTTCAAAGTCGGAAGGTTCACCACCCCGCCAGATGATGAAGGTATTACGCTCCACAATGGTCTCAGGAGTAATGGTGCCTACCAGCTCGCCATTTTCTACTTTCCAGTACACCGGATCACCCTCCCAGTCTTTCAGCGTGCCATCAAAAATAGAGACGAAACCGGTCTCATCTTCCGAGGGTTGTGGGAATCTCGGCTGCGCAAACGTTTGGAGAATCAGACCTGATAAGATCAATGTGAGAAAATGCTTCATATCCGGATTTCATTGTTCGATCCATGCAATTTAAATATTTGGACTGGCTTTCATCGATTGGATCACTTTTCCATCTATCTTTATTCCACCCAAAAAACTGGTCAAATGCGACATATCTTCTATTACAGCACCATTATTATCCTGATAGCCCTTGGTATAGCCTCTTATTTTGACCCCGATTTATTGTGGGGTTACCTGATCCTTTCACCATTGATATTCATTGGAATTTATAACAGGTTTCAGAGGGGCCATACCATCCTGAGAAATTTTCCCTTGCTGGGCTATTTCAGGTATTTCTTTGAATCGATCTCGCCGGAGATCCAGCAGTACTTTATTGAGCGGCAGACCGATGGCGTACCCTTTAGCCGAAACCACAGAGCCCTTGTCTATCGCCGGTCGAAAAACGTGAATGATACGCATCCCTTTGGTACACAGATGAATATCAATGATGATCATTATGAAGGGCTAAGACATTCGATCTATGCCACAGAGCCGGAAACGGAATTTCCCAGGGTAGAGATCGGTAGCAGCTATTGCAAGCATCCGTACAATGCTTCAATCCTTAATATATCTGCGATGAGTTTTGGGGCATTGAGTAAAAATGCCATCCTGGCCTTAAGTAAAGGAGCTAAGAAGGGCGAGTTTTACCACAATACGGGTGAGGGAGGTATTTCTCCCTATCACCTGGAAGGGGGAGCGGACCTGGTCTGGCAGATAGGTACTGGGTACTTTGGCTGCAGAACCCCGGAGGGCGATTTTGACCCGGAGATGTTCAAACAAAATGCGCTTCGCCCGGAAGTGAAGATGATCGAGCTTAAGATCTCGCAGGGAGCCAAACCGGGACATGGTGGTGTGCTCCCGGCAGCCAAGAACACCGAGGAAATTGCTAAGATCAGGGGGGTCAAACCCCATACCATGGTCCTGTCACCTCCGGGCCATAAGCGTTTCAGTAATGCCTCAGGCCTTTTGTACTTCATCAGGGAATTGCGGGAATTATCGGGAGGTAAACCTGTGGGTTTCAAGCTTTGTATTGGCAGAACGGAGGAGTTTATCGAGATCTGTCGCGAAATGAAAGAAGAGAAAATATGGCCGGACTTTATCACGGTGGATGGCGCTGAAGGCGGTACCGGAGCAGCTCCTCTTGAGTTTTCGGATTCCGTAGGTATCCCGCTTGAGCCAGCCCTTATCTTCGTCAATCGCACGCTTCAGAAATATGGATTGCGTAAAGAGATTAAAGTGATCGCCAGCGGCAAGGTGCTTTCGGCTTTCTCCATTCTGCGTATGAGGGCCCTGGGGGCGGATATCTGTAATTCGGCACGTGCCTTCATGTTTAGTGTCGGCTGCATCCAGGCTTTGCGATGCAATACCAATGCCTGTCCTACCGGGGTAGCCACACAGGATAAGATGCTGGTCAAAGGACTTGTGGTCTCGGATAAAGCTGAAAGAGTCTACAATTTTCATAAGAATACCATTCATGCGGTATTGGAGCTCCTGGCCTCCTGCGGATGTAAGCATACCGATGAGATCAATATACACATGTTTGTGAAAGGCGATGAAATGGTCGCTCTGACCAATAAGTATTTTCCGGATTCTGTGCTGAACAGGGTGGATTAGTCAGAAGCGCCACGTCAGTGTGAGGCCATCACTGGTGGTGCTAAGTTCCAGTACTTCGGAAACCTGGCGGTCCAGGTATGTATTGTATTGTTCTACTGATTTGGCGGAGTTCTTCTTATAATCTGCATAGAAAGGCAGACTGATGGCCCATAAGGCGGCACCGGTTGCCGCAAGTCCTATCGCAAGCTCATGGCTTCTGGTCAGATCAAGAAAAGGGACAGCAATTAATCCGGCCCCTGCCAGCAACAGGAAGTGATGGGCACCTCTGGATAGCAAGGCAGACCTGATAAGCTCGTACGATCGGGGGTCTTTAACCATCAGCATCTTCATCATCCGGGGCTTTAAGGGTGCCGTACCGACATAGAATTTGTAGCCGATAAATGATTTCTCATAGGTAATCTTTTCCCCTAGTTGGCAATTTCCCGTCAGCATGAGTTGGAGAAGAGTGATCATGAGGAGTAGTTTGAGCATCATGAGAATCAGTGTTTTTGCTTTCCTTTTGCTGGTCTGCTCATAAAATATAAAGGCTGTCCACCATAGTTCCCTTCCCAGACATGATACGTTTCAAAACCAAACCTTTCATACACCAGCTTGTTTTGCGGGATTGAGGTCTCCAGGTAGATGGGTAAACTCATCTCATCAGATCTTTTGAATACCCGTTTCATCAATTCCCAGGCACCAGGGCCTCCACGGGCTTTGTCAGAGGAGCCAAAGAACCAGAAATAAAGGAAGTTCCCATCGGGGGGCCTCTGTTTTTTTACATAAGCATCTCTTTTCAGAACTTTAAGTACCCGCTCAGGACCAATTGTTTGAAAAACCAGTTTGATCTGATTCAAGATATCCCGGAGGCCTTCTTTTTTGATATTATATCGGTAACAAAGGGCGATCGCTTCCTGGTCCTTTGAAAAAAAGACTCCATCTCTCATTTTGGTGGTCTCATAGACATAGGCGGCCAAATGCCTGATCCTTCGGGATTTATTTTTATCCTGTTTCACTACATGCAGCACACTCGGGTTTTCTACAAAAGCTTCTGCAATGATCCGAATGGCATTTTCCTTTTCAGTCATTCGTCTAAATAACAAAATCTCGGGGGAAATTCTTAATCAAAAACCAAAATGGAATGATTGGACGCTGTGACGAGGGTATTTTTGGATGTAGATTGTACCGGTTTGAATAGACAGACTCGCATAGCTTATCTGGAGACCCACCTGGCGGTTTTTCTGTGGGGGTTTACCGCTATCCTTGGAAAATGGATCAGCTTGAGTGAACTACCCCTGGTCTGGCAAAGGATGTGGATGACGACCCTGTGTTTGCTTTTTGTTCCCAGGGTACTGAAAGGTTTGAAAACCCTGCCTTTCAGGGATTTTAAACTCTTTGTCCTTATTGGGTTTCTGATAGCATTCCATTGGGTGCTTTTCTATGGGTCCATCAAATACAGCAATGCATCCATTGCGCTTTGCGGGCTGGCCACTACCTCTTTGTTCACCGCTTTCCTCGAGCCTTTGTTCTTCCGGAAGAAGATACGATTTGCTGAAGTATTTCTCGGCTTTATCGTGATTTTCGGGATCTTTTTGATCTTCAATACCACGCCCGCCCATTTTAACCTTGGCTTTGGACTGGGGTTGCTTTCAGCGGTGCTGGCAGCTTTATTTTCCATACTGAATAAGAAGTACGTAAACAGGGGTGATCCCGCATCCCTGACAACAGTGGAAATGGGGAGCGGCTTTTTGATACTCACCCTGTTATTCCCATTTTACCTGATCTGGTTTCCGCAGGCTATCATCATGCCAGGCACAGAGGACTGGATCCTGCTGGCCATCATGTCTGCGGTCTGCACGGCTTTTCCCATGGTTATTTCCCTGAAGGCGCTCAAACACATTTCCGCCTTTGCTTCCAACATTATCCTCAATCTGGAACCCATTTACGGGATGATCATGGCCTGGTTCATTTTTGAGGAAAACAAGGAGCTTTCATTTAGTTTTTATCTGGGAGCCCTGATGATCATAGGTAGTGTACTTCTTCATCCGTTGTTGGAGAGTAACAGGGTGAAGAACAAAGTAAGAATCTTATTGGGCAGGTCCTGACGTAAAACTGCATCTTGTCTGAGTAATTTAGAGTTCTTTGAGTTACTTTTGCAGTCCGATTTTGAAGGGTAGTTCAAGCGCCAAAATCTTTTTGGTCAAATAAGCAATAGACAATACAGAAAATGGGAAAAACTTTGTTTGATAAAATCTGGGATGCACACGTGGTGACTAAAATTGATGAAGGTCCCAGTGTATTATACATAGATCGACATCTGATCCACGAGGTGACAAGTCCTCAGGCATTTGCAGGTATTGAGAAACGAGGGATTGAAGTTTCCAGGCCCCAGAATACGGTGGCTACTCCTGATCATAATGTGCCTACAGTAGACCAGCATCTGGCGATTAAGGATGAGCTTTCAAGATTTCAGGTAAACAAACTGACTGAGAATTGCGAGCGTCACGGTATTCCGCTTTTTGGTCTCAATCACCCCTATCAGGGCATTGTACATGTGATCGGGCCACAACTGGGTCTGACAAGACCGGGAATGACGATCGTGTGCGGAGATAGCCATACCTCTACCCATGGTGCGTTTGGCAGCGTGGCTTTTGGTATCGGTACCAGCGAAGTGGAGATGGTACTGGCTACACAGTGTATCATGCAGCCCAAGCCGAAGAAAATGAGGATCTCCGTTGAGGGAGAACTGAAAGAGGGCGTGAAGGCAAAGGATGTGGTATTATATATCATTTCAAAAGTAACAGCCTCAGGAGGAACAGGATATTTTGTCGAGTTTGCCGGCTCCGCCATCCGATCATTGAGTATGGAAGGACGGATGACCGTGTGCAACATGAGCATCGAGATGGGAGCCAGGGGCGGATTGATCGCACCGGATCAGACCACTTTTGATTATGTGAAAGGAAGAGAATATGCGCCAAAGGGAGAGGAATGGGAAAAAGAGCTGGCGAAATGGAAAGAATTGTATTCCGACGAGGATGCTGTCTTTGATAAGGAGATCGTTTTTGATGCGGCGGATATCGAACCGATGATCACCTATGGTACAAATCCCGGCATGGGGACCAAAGTGACCGGACGAATACCCACCCTGGATGAAATACCCGAAAGGGAAAGAAATTCATTCACCAAGTCCATGAAATACATGGGCTTTAATCCCGGTGATGAGCTGATCGGCAAACCGATTGACTATGTGTTTGTCGGCAGCTGTACCAATGGCAGGATTGAAGACCTTAGAGAGGTTGCAAGATTTGTGAAGGGACGAAGAAAGGCAGATAACATTACGGCATGGATCGTTCCCGGATCCAAACAGGTTGAAAAGCAGGCGATTGAGGAAGGTCTGGTTGAGATCCTTGAAGAAGCGGGATTCAAGCTCAGACAACCCGGTTGCTCGGCCTGTCTGGCAATGAATGATGATAAGATCCCGTCTGGTAAATATGCGGTGTCCACGTCAAACAGAAATTTTGAAGGACGTCAGGGACCCGGGTCCAGGACCTTGCTGGCAAGTCCGATCACTGCCGCTGCAGTGGCGGTTACCGGATCAATCGTAGACCCAAGAGAAATCGGAGAGCTGGAATTAGTATAACAGGCAAAAACATGGCGATAGAAAAGTTCACAAAAATTATCTCTACAGCGGTACCATTGGCTATCGAAAATGTAGATACGGATCAGATCATACCGGCAAGATTCCTGAAAGCGACAACCAGGGAAGGATTTGGAGAAAATCTCTTCAGGGACTGGCGGTATGACAGCAATAACAAGCCCATTGAAGATTTTGTACTGAATGACCCTACCTACACTGGAAAAATACTGGTTGCAGGGAAGAACTTCGGCAGTGGTTCAAGTCGTGAGCATGCTGCCTGGGCGGTGCATGATTATGGGTTCAAAGTCGTTGTGTCAAGCTTCTTTGCCGATATTTTCAGGAATAATTCATTGAATAACGGATTACTTCCCGTGCTGGTAACTGAAGACTTTTTGGAAGAGATCTTCAAAGAAATTGAGAAAGATCCAAAGGCAGAATTCGAGGTAGACCTTCAGAACCAAACCTTTACCATTGTCTCCACGGGTAGTTCGGCTACCTTCGAGATCAATGCCTACAAAAAGGAATGTCTGCTCAATGGTTTTGATGACATTGATTACCTGCTAAATATCAAAGATCAGATCACCGCTTTTGAGCAGTCAAGGGCATAATCATAAGATGTTTGTTGAGATCCTAGATACCACGCTCAGAGATGGCGAGCAAACTTCCGGTGTTTCATTTACCGAAAGTGAAAAGCTTACCATCGCCCAGCTGCTTTTGGAAGAACTGAAAGTAGACAGGATCGAAGTGGCTTCTGCCAGGGTTTCCAAAGGCGAATTCAAAGGTGCAAATAAGATACTTGATTGGGCCAGGCAAAATGGCTTTCATCAACAGGTAGAGATACTGGGGTTTGTCGATCGCAACATTTCCGTCGACTGGATCAGTGAAGCAGGTGGCAAGGTGATCAACCTGCTGTGCAAGGGATCAAGGAAGCATTGTGAAAAGCAGCTTAGAAAGACCTTGCAGGAGCATCTGGAAGATATTTGCGGAACCATTCAATACGCCAAAGAGAAGGGCTTGCAGGTCAATGTGTATCTGGAAGACTGGTCCAATGGCATGCGCAATTCTCCGGATTACGTCTACGAGATGATCGAGGGACTGAACAAATACGGTGTGGAGCGCATCATGTTGCCGGATACCCTTGGCATCCTGAATCACGAGGAAAGCTACAAATACTGCAAGGACGTGATCGATCGCTTTCCGGACACCAGGTTTGACTTCCATGCCCACAACGACTATGACCTGTCAGTATCCAATGTATATGAAGCCCTGAAAGCCGGAGTTTCAGGAATACATACTACCATGAATGGCCTTGGGGAACGTGCTGGCAATGTACCATTAAGCAGCGTGATCGGGATAGTAAAGGATCACCTGAAAGGGGAGATGAGTCTCGATGAGAAGAAGTTATATAAGGTAAGCAAGATCATTGAGTCGTTCTCCGGCATTCGTATCCCCCAAAACAAACCCCTGATCGGTGAATTTGTGTTTACCCAGACCAGCGGGATCCATGCGGATGGAGACAGCAAGGATAATCTCTATCATAACAGTCTTGCACCGGAGCGTTTTGGAAGGAACTATTCCTATGCACTGGGGAAAATGTCAGGCAAAGCCAACATCAAAAAGAATCTCGAAGCGCTGGGGATTGAGCTGAGCAAGGAAGAAACGCAGCGCGTTACAGAAAAGATCATTGAGTTGGGAGATAAGAAGGAATCGATCACCAAAGAAGATCTGCCTTTCATTATCAATGACGTCCTGAGAAGTGAAAAGATCGACCAGAAGGTGATCATCAAGAATTATGCTTTGTCGGTTGCTCAGGGGTTGAGATCGATGGCCACCCTCAACCTGGAGGTGGCCGGGAAATCCTATGAGAAGACGGCTTCGGGTGATGGGCAGTATGATGCCTTTATGAACTCACTCAGGTCGATATATAAAGACCTGGGCAAGAAACTTCCAAGACTGGCAGATTATGAGGTGACCATCCCTCCGGGGGGAGAGACCGATGCGCTGGTCATTACAACCATCACCTGGGAAAATGGTGAGCGTTTCAAAACACGTGGTCTTGATCCGGACCAGACAGTCGCTGCCATCAAGGCGACCATCAAAATGCTGAACATTATTGAAAAATAACATACATGAACTTTAAGATAGCAACATTACCCGGCGACGGGATAGGTCCTGAGATTGTTGATCAGGCAGTAAAAGTCCTGAATGCAGTTGGGAAAAAATTCAACCATTCTTTCAATTTTACCCACGCTCTGGTGGGGGCAGCGGCCATTGATGCCACTGGCAATCCTTATCCCGATGAAACTCACCAAATATGCCTGGAAGCAGATGCGGTTTTGTTTGGTGCCATCGGTGATCCAAAATACGATAACGACCCCAAAGCAAAAGTGAGGCCCGAGCAGGGTTTGCTGGGCATGCGAAAAAAATTAGGCCTTTATGCAAACATCCGGCCGGTAGCGACTTTTCCTTCTCTGATTGATAAGAGTCCTTTGAAAAACGATCGCATTGAAGGAGCCGATTTTGTGGTGGTCAGAGAGCTTACCGGAGGAATTTATTTTGGTCAGCCAAGGGGTCGCTCTGAGGACCAACGTACAGCTTTTGATACCAGTGTTTATACCGTGGAAGAGATCGAAAGAATCCTTAAGCTTGCTTTTGAATATGCGGAAAAGCGGAACAAGCGGGTCACTGTAGTTGACAAGGCGAATGTACTGGGAACCTCCAGACTTTGGAGGGAGGTAGCCCAGGAAATGGAGAAAGACTACAAGCACATCGAGGTTGATTACATGTTTGTAGACAATGCGGCGATGCAATTGATCCAGTGGCCTAAAAAATTTGACGTCCTGGTCACTGAAAACATGTTTGGTGATATCCTGTCTGATGAAGCCAGTGTGATCACAGGCTCCCTGGGATTACTTCCTTCTGCATCCATAGGCCTGGAAACCTCAGTTTTCGAGCCTATCCACGGTTCTTATCCACAGGCGGCCGGAAAGAATATTGCCAATCCTATTGCCACGATTTTATCCGCAGCTATGCTGTTGGAATCCCTGGATTTGCTGCAAGAGGCCGGCGCAATTCGTGATGCAGTGAATGATTCCCTGGAAGAAAACTTCGTTACAGAGGATATCTCAAAGGAAAGCGCCAAAAGTACGTCCGAGGTGGGAGACTGGATCGCCGGCAGAATTTCTTAAATCAATTTATATCAACAGTGGCCTTCTACAGCGAAGATCAGTGGCTCGGATGGGTCGATCAGCTGGCTGAAAATGATTTCGTTGTTATTGACGATTTTATTAACCAGGAAACCTATCAGTTAGCCAGATCTTTTTTGCTGGGGAAAATTGGAGATGACGAGTTCCACAAAGCCAGTGTGGGTCCGGCGGCTGAGCAGCAGGTCATTTCAGAGATCAGGGGCGACTACATCTACTGGATCGATAAGCAGAAAGATGCTTCGATGGCTTCATTTTTTGAGCTTATTGAGGAAACTGTCGGGATCTTAAACAGATA
This sequence comes from Cyclobacteriaceae bacterium, assembly GCA_965243485.1. Classification (GTDB taxonomy): domain Bacteria; phylum Bacteroidota; class Bacteroidia; order Cytophagales; family Cyclobacteriaceae; genus UBA7330. The sequence goes on from CBDEVP010000001.1 coordinate 3,654,684, forward strand.
TTGTTATCTCAGCCTCTCTGGCTATGAATTCCACCTGGCTCATTATCCCGCAGGATGTTTCTACAAAAAGCATCTGGACCAGTTCAAATCCCGCAACAACAGGATGATCTCCATGATCATTTATCTGAATGAAAACTGGAAACCGGGCAATGGGGGAGAGCTCAGGATTTTCAGAGACAGCGAAGACATCGTTGTGGAACCTCTAGCCAGGAGGTGTGTGCTTTTCAGAAGTGATATCGTGCCTCATGAAGTATTGAAAACTGAAGTCAGTCGGTACAGTCTGACAGGCTGGTTACTGTATCTGCCATCCGGCGTGGGAGGAATCCTCGGCCACTGAGAAGAGAGAGATCACCCCAGTGCCTTCACCTCTTCCACCATCTCCAGGGTTTGTCCCCCGACAGACCCAATTCGTGATCTTCATTTTGACAAAAAGTTTTTGTGCCTCTGACAAAAAGAAGTTACCCCAGCGCCTTCACCTCTTCCACTAGGTTTTGTATGGAGGTTTTGGCATCTCCAAAAAGCATCCTTGTTTTTTTGTTGAAGAATAGAGGGTTTTCAATGCCTGAATAACCTGTATTCATGCTTCGCTTAAGAACAACGACCGTTTTTGACTTAAGTATTTCCAGAATGGGCATGCCATAGATCGGGCTCGAAGGATCATCTAGTGCAGCGGGATTCACTACATCGTTGGCGCCCACCACAAGGGTCACATCGGTTTCTTTGAGGAGTTCATTGGCTTCATCCAGATCGAGTAGCTTAGGGTAGGGTACATCCGCTTCGGCAAGAAGTACGTTCATGTGTCCCGGCATCCTTCCTGCGACCGGATGGATCGCATAGTGTACATCCACACCGTGTTCCGCAAGTAAATTGTCCAGTTCTTTGCAGGTTTTTTGCGCCTGGGCTACAGCCATTCCGTATCCCGGGACGATCACCATCTGGTTTGCGTATCGCATGAGGATAGCTACCTCATTGGAGGTGGTCTCCGTGACTATTTTTTCACCTTCTTCCTTACCTGCTGGCCGATTTACCCCAAAGCCGCCAATGATCACATTGAATAGGGACCGGTTCATGGCCTGACACATCAGGATCGTTAGGATAGTTCCGGATGAGCCGACAAGGATCCCGCCAATGATCATTGGCTGATTGTTGTAGACGATTCCCGCCAGAGCAGCAGCTACACCGGTAAAGGCATTAAGCAGTGAGATCACTACAGGCATGTCTGCACCACCAATCGGCTGCACAAAAGAGATACCGTAGATCAATGAGATCACGAGGATCACTACAGGGATCAGGAAACTATCATCGGGCACGACCACCCGGTAAATGATCAGACCGAGTATCAATACCAGTAAAATAATGTTTAGGGTTCCGGTCATGGGGATGTAGATATCACGGATCTTCCCGGCTAATTTTCCATAAGCCACAAGACTACCCGTAAAGGCCACTGCGCCCACAAACATGGCCAAAAGTGTAGTTAAATGAGTGCCGCTAACGATCGATGCAGCCTCGCCACGATCAAAAAATGACTGATAGCCATATAATTCGATCAGTGAAATAGCGACTGCACAGGCACCACCAAGCCCATTAAAAAGTGAGACCAGTTCCGGCATGGCTGTCATCTTCACCCGGTTGGCCATAAGAAGTCCGATGATGGCACCAATAGTCATGGCTAAAATGATGACCAGGTAATTGTTGTTCGCGTTTTCAATTGGGCTCAACAGGGTGGTAAGAATCGCAAGGCCCATTCCGGTGGCAGCAAGGAGGTTTCCGGACCTTGCAGAAGCGGGACTGCTCAGCCGGCGAAGTCCGACAATCAAAAGGGTGACAGAGATCAGATAGGATAGGTTGACAAATGCAGCCATAGGTTAATATGCTGTTGGTGATAATTATTTTTTTCTGAACATATCCAGCATGCGGTTGGTCACCGCATGGCCGCCGACCACATTGATCATGCCCAGTATGATACCCACGAACCCAAGACCCAGGGCTAGATAATCGTCAGGCGAAGCCTGGCGTACCAGCAGAATGGCTCCGATAATGACAATCCCGCTGATGGCATTTGCTCCCGACATCAAGGGTGTGTGCAGGACCGTCGGGACTTTTGAAATGAGCTCAAAACCCAGATAAGTAGCCATTAACAGCATGTATAGGGTAATGGGATATTGTTCAATGAATAACAGGATATCTTGCATAGGTTAGTTGTTAGATGGGGTGCTTTAATTTTGGTTGACCAGGGTTTTTTGGACAATCTCGTGCTTCACCGGCAATTGGTCCGGTCCGTCTTTTACCAGAAATTTAATGAAATTGTAAAGGTTTGTGCTGTACAGACGGCTGGCTTCTTTCGGTGCTGATTCATAAAGCCTGGAATTTCCGATCACTTTGATTCCCTTATGATGGATCTCTTTTTCATCCACCGTAACTTCACAATTGCCGCCTGACGCACTGGCCAGGTCGACTATGATGGATCCCGGCTTCATCTGTTCTACGGTCTTCTTTTCAACGAGCAGAGGAGCTGTTTTTCCAGGGATATTGGCTGTGGTGATGACAATATCCGCATTGATCGATCGTTCATGGATCAGCTCCTTTTGAAGTTTAATATATTCTTCTGATTGCTGAACGGCATATCCGCCCGCCTCTTTATCTTCCTGACTTCCGGATACCTCGATGAATTTTGCACCCAGACTCTGAACTTCCTCTTTGACCGCAGATCTCACATCAAAAGCTTCCACCATCGCTCCCAGTCTTTTGGCCGTGGCTATCGCCTGGAGCCCGGCCACGCCGGCACCAAGGACCAGCACCTTCGCAGGGGGCACTGTCCCGGCTGCCGTGGACATCATTGGGAAGTATCCGCTGTATCTTTCTGCTGCTATAATGATCGCTTTATACCCGGATAACGAGGCCAGGGAAGACAATACATCCATGGATTGGGCAATCGAGCTTCTGGGCACCTGATCCAGGCTGAATATCATTCTGCCATTGACAGGTAATGCCCGGATCATCTCCTTGTTGACCAGGGGATTGAATCTCCCGATGATCAGCGCACCGGACCTGGTTCTGCTTACCTGCTCGGGGAATATTACCGTGTCTGTCAGAATGATCTCAGATTTTGATAGGATCTCATCAACTGATGCAGTATTTACGCCTTCGGACTTAAACTCATCATCTTGATAAAATGATTGATCTCCAATGCCCGGCTCCATGATCAGTTGATGACCGTCTTTTATATATTTTTTCGCAATTGAGGGTACCAATGCAGACAGATTACTGGCCTCGGATTTTAATATACCAATGATCATGATCCTTTTAATTCGGTGCAATATTAATCAATAGTACCTCTTTGATAAAAATATTTGATTTCACTTGTTGATAAACCGCTTCGGGACCTGTGTCGAATGATCGGATTTTTGATTAGCTTCATCCTTTCTAAAATATGGATGTATGTGCCGGTTCACGTTTTATATGGGTAAGCCTATTGTGTTAAGTTCACTGATCACGGAGCCCAGGCATTCGTTGATCCGTCAGAGTTTTGCAGCCAGAGAACGTGAAGAGCCATTAAATGGTGATGGATTTGGACTGGCATGGTACAATCACCAGTTATCCGTCAACCCTGCTTTATTCAAGTCTGTTTCACCGGCCTGGAGTAACAATAATTTACTGGAGATCTGTCAGCATATTCAGTCCACCTGTATCTTGGCCCATGTCAGAGCTGCTACGCAAAGCCTGATCGTTTCCGAGTCTAATTGTCATCCGTTTAAATGGCAGCAGTACTCGTTTATGCACAATGGGGATGTCGGGGGATTCCAACGTATCAAACGCCCTCTGCTCGCAATGTTGTCCGATGAGGCTTTTAACCAGATCAGGGGAACCACGGACTCGGAGCACTTCTTTGCGCTTTTGGTAGATGAGATCAATCAGTTGGAAGGCCTTAAACCCCATGACCGAATGGCAAGAGGCATGATACATACGATCAGAAAGGTTTGTAGTCTGACGAAAGAATATGCTCCTGAAGCCCATTCATATCTGAATTTTGTATTTACTGATGGTCATCTAGCCCTTGCCGTGCGGTTTACGACAGACATTGATCATGCTGACTCGCTTTATCTGAATATTGGAAAAAGCTATCATTGTGAAGATGGGGTCTGCTATATGAAAGCACCTGGTGAGAATGAGGAATCTGTCATTGTTAGCTCTGAACCATTGAGCAAAGACCCGGGATGGGAAATGATCCCGGTCAATTCGATGATCCTCGTCAGCAAGGGTCAGATCCTTGACCGGATGGAGATCAAAATGGATGCGGTCTTGAGCACCGGTTGATTTTCCATTTCCATCTTCCAGGTCTGTCCCCTCTCTCACAGGCCTGTCCCCTGACAGGCCTCTCTCCCCGACAGATCTAAACAATTAATCTCTCCCCCTCTCCAAAGTCTGTCCCCAGACAGACCTCTAGCAGGATTGTGATTAAGACCAGCGCATCCCTCCAGGGTTGATCCGCCGCACCTTGCAAATTTGATTCGGTGACATATATTCTTTAGAAATAATCCCCCTCCCCAGGTCTTTCCCCTGACAGACCACAGGCTCTTTTGCTGACAGAAGCTAACTGTCTGGCCTGTCGCGGGATAGACCATGGTGCTGTACGTTGTTATATTTCAGAAGTAGTCCCGATAATGAGTCAATATTCCAAATTCATCGATACCCGTCTCATAGAAACCTGCAGAAGACCATCGATAGTCTTCAGGATAAGTGACCAGGTTCCATTTCTCCTGAAGTGGATTTGTGTGAATATAATCGATCTTTTGCTCAATCTTTTCCCTCGAGTCCATCAATATAGCCAAAGGATCTCTTTGCCAGAAACGGTGATTTCGTTCTGGTTTTATTTCAACAAATAAGTGTAATTGTTCGGATTGATTGATTCGAAGATTGTTCAAAAACCGGCTCCCTGTCCATTTATTAAATGAGGCATGCGGCATTTCTTTCCCGTTCAATTCCAGCATTTCCCAGATAATATGCATGTGATTAGGCATAATAACATATGCAAAAATTCTAATTTTATTTTTGTTCTTCAGCCATTGCAACTGGTTGATGATGATAAGTTTAAATTGGTCAGATCTGAGTAACTCGAACCAGTTCTTTATGGTGTTGGTCCAAAAATAGACTTCATTCAATTCCATTCTGGAATATCGCAATGGATTGAGGTCCTTAGACTTCATTTTAAGTATGGTAACAGGATAAATATATACGTTATTTGTAAATAGTTAAAATCATAATATCATATACCTATCTGTCTGGCCTGTCAGGGTACAGGCCATGGGACGCGAGTACCGGTTGATTTTCCATTTCCAGTCCAGGGTCTATGCACCACAAGGGTCTGTCCCCGAAAGACCCCAATGCATAACTTGCCTTTTGGGGACAGGCTATCAGAAAAGGGGAAGGGACAAAACCTTGTGAAGAGATATTTCCAGGTCATAAAACTGGCACACCTTTTGCAAAGTATAGCCTGAAGCTAACAGTATCGACCATAAGGGTCGCAACAAACTGAGAGTTTTTTTCATAGTATGGGTTTTTAAGATCCCTCAATGTTAGGTTAGGTTGGTTACAAGAGGGTGAGACGTCCCGGCAGATGCCGGGACGTTATTTTTTATACCAAACTTTCCTTACACCTCAAATAATTAAATAAATCATCCGTTTTTGGTGGTATACAACAAAATATCTTACTTTATTCTAAACAATAAATAAACAATATGAAAAGGTACTTAATAACGGGACTAATGATCCTGCTGATGGTTTCAGCTTATGCTCAGGCAAAATTTGAGTTAGGCCTTAAAGGAGGGCTAAACCTCGCTAATCTATCTACCGATGTGGATGCCTCGTACGATTCGAGAACGGGATATCACCTTGGAGCTTATTCTTTAATTAAGATTGCCAATATTGGGATTCAGCCTGAATTGCTTTACTCGGCTCAGGGAACAAACTATTCTTTTGCACAGATCAATCAGGATCTTCAATCAGACCTTAAATATATGCTTGTGCCGGTCATGGTTAAGTTCTATCTGCCACTGGGTCTGAATCTGCAGGCCGGACCCCAGTTTGGGTTCCTCGTTTCTGCGGAAGGTGATGAAGTGATGATCAATGGTCAGGAAGTCACGATTAACTCCGGACGGGACATCAGCAATCAATTCAAGAATTCGGATATCAGTGCTTCGCTTGGAGCCGGATGGGATCTGCCCTTCGGACTGAATATTGCAGCCCGTTATTTGATCGGATTAAATGATATCAGCGAAAGCGATCAGGAAGATGCAAAGAATAGAGTTTTTCAGGTTTCTGTTGGATTCAGGCTGTTTAAGGTAGGAAAGTAGTTATTTATTAATTTGTGAATAAAAACCTGTGGAAATACTACAGGTTTTTTTATTCACTTGTCATTTTCTGTAATTGAAAGAAATTGACAGCAATCGATATCTCTGAGTTTTTGTACAGTGCCTGATCCTGCCCAGAGGATTTTTATTTCTTCAATCTTTTCGGCTTTTCCCAAACCAATTTCAGCTCTTAATGGGGAAGCGCCAAAGCTTCCGCCGGAATTGATCTCCCGCAATATTCTACGTTTTTTTTCACCTTCTTTGATCGTGATCTCTATTCTGCTACCAATCCCCAATCGATTAGATTTTGTCCCTTCTAAATTGATTGTGATCCACATATTACTGTTCTGGTAAGGGTTTTCAAACAGAGCATTGTAGAAGAAGTCTCCTTCAAATCCACCGCCCATTACCGCATAAATATCCTGGTCTCCATCATTATCAATATCTCCAAATGAAATGGCATGTCCCTTCTGGAGGTGGCCGAAACCACCTGCGGTCGTCACATCCTGAAAGAAGCTTCCTCCGGAATTTCTAAACATCCTGTTAGGAATCACGGAGGCATAGTCCATGTCTCCGGTCCCGGCATACAGGTCCAGCCAGCCGTCATTGTCCAGATCACCGAAATTTGCAGCCATGGCAAAAATGATTTTGTTGAGATTCACTTCTGTGCTAACATTTCTGAACTTCCCATCGCGTGTGTTTTCGAAAAGAGCACCCGTCTGCGCAGTATGTTCTTTTCCAAGTAGTTCCTTTGTGATGTCTCTGGAAATATTTCCAAAAGGGTCATGATTGTATCCTGCGGCAAAAATGTCGAGCCAGCCGTCATTGTTGTAATCCCAGAACCAGGTGGGAAATGTTGGGATGGCTTCACCTAATCCGGCCTCGTAAGTGACTTCCTTGAAAACAGGGATTTCACTTTTGTGTGTACCCATGTTTTTAAAAAGCTTGTTGCTGCTCCCTGAGGGGCGTAGGATTGACAGGTAAATGTCTGTATATTGATCATTGTTGTAATCACCGGAGGTTACTCCTTTGATAAAGTATGCATTACTGGCACTACTTACCCGGATTCCGGCAGCTTCTGCTACCTCTGTGAAGGTTCCATCCTGATTATTCAGAAATAATTCACATGGATGGATGTTGCCCTCATTGCTTTCATTGCCAATGAACAGATCGAGCCAGCCATCATTGTTGAAATCGCTCCATGTGGCGGTCTGGGTAGGGTGGAAAGATAAAAGTCCTGCCTCTATGGTAACATCACTGAAAGTTCCGTCACCATTGTTTTTGAGCAAAGTATTGGGGTGGGCACCTAATCCTTCAAGCCAGGCTCCCCGCAGGACAAAGATGTCAGGGAAGCTGTCATTATTGTAGTCAGTCTGAATTAAATTAAGACCGCCGGTATGTCCAACCAGTCCTGATTGCCTGGTGTGATCTTCAAACTTACCCTCTCTGTTATTGACAAAATACCTGATTTGATGATCAGGAAACCAGCTACTGGTAATGATATCGAGGTATCCATCCATGTTAAAATCCTCCATAATACAACCTCCGGCCAGCTGGTTGACTGCTACACCGACTTGCGATGCCACGTCTCTAAAGCGCATTAATGGATATTCTGACTGAAAAAGACTTTCCGGCAGCAACCACTTTTCAGGTACCGCTTTCGGGTATTCTCCCAAAGTCATATAACTAAGGTTTAACATCCACAAAGCTTCTGTATTATAAGGTTCTCTTTCCAGGATTTCCCTGTAGATTTTTGCTGATCCACGTGAACCATCGGTTTGATGATGAATGGCAGTGGAATCAATGGGAATGATGCAAGAAGCAGAGCTGTGGTCATGGATACAATTCTGTAATTCCCCGTGTCTGAAATACGAGATGGCCAGAAACTCATCCAGCGACTCCTCTTCATAACTCTTAAGTCCACTCAAGCCAATGGTAGAATTACTCCGATCAATGAGTTCCCGGAATAGATTGATGGCAGCAGTGGTATTTCCCTGATAGAGCAGATTTTTTGCAAGCTCATAATCATAGATGTTCTTCCGGATCGGGTCGGCCTTCTCAGACTCGTTTTTAAAGAACTCAACTCTTTGAGTACTCGCAAACAGGTTGTCCGGAGTAAAAAAGGTTTCGCCGGCAATTGCTTTAAATATTGCTGAAGTGTCTTTCTCAGGTATTTCACAGGTGAGAAGTACCGACATAAGGAGAATGGATAATGTTTTCCTAATCATGTAGAGGAAATTTAAAGACCTGTTTTTACGATAATAGCAAAAAACTCTCACCCGGTTACGAGTGAGAGTTTTATTAATTGAAAACTATTTCAATAAAATATTACCAACCAGGATTCTGATCTGAACTTCCAAGTGACCTGTTGTTATCAAGTTCAACTATAGGAAAGGGCAGAAGATCGTGTTTTGGCTGGAATCGATCTGCCATAGGATCTCCGTTCGGGAAACGGGCGGTATTTGACATATAGCCCATTCTTCTCCACCTTCTCAGGTCTCTGTTTCGGATCTGCTCTGAACCAAATTCAACCTGGCGTTCATGCACAATGGCCCGGAATATTTCCTCTTTTGTGCCTGTGGGGTATTCAGTCGTTGGATAGTTAGGCATATTTACATCAGCTCTGTCCCTTGTTTCATTCAGGTAGTTTACAGCTGTTGCAGGATTATCAAGTTCGTTCTCAGCTTCGGCCAGCATCAGCAATACATCTGCATACCTGATCACTCGGAAGTTGATATCAGATCTACTGGCATCATTGGGTTGTTTATACAACCATGAATACTTTTGCCAGCTTATACTCGGGTTGTTTCCCTGTATCTTAGCTGCTGTGAGTGTATCCTGGCCAAAATTGTAGGTTTCACCAATTTCATAGAAGCTATAGCCATAGCGTGGATCACCTGCTTCAAAAGCATTGATAAATGTTGCGGAAGGGATCACGTTTCTCCAGGCTACCGGACTATATTCCTGGCTTCTGAAAGTGATTTCTGCTACCCCAGTACCGTCGGCAGACCATGCACCGCCTGTACCATGATTTAATGAGAATTGAACTTCAAGTATTGACTCGGAATTATTCTCATTTTCAGCTTCAACATTATCCAGCCAACGGTCTACCAGGCTGTATTCATTGGAAGCTACTACTTTGTCAAGTTCAGTTTTGGCCTGAGAATAATTACCCCTGTACATGTGAATTTTTCCTTTGAGGGCCTGAGCAGCGCCTTTTGTAGCCCTTCCCAGGTCACCGGCACTATATTCGGATTTCACTGGCAAGTCCTGCTCAGCAAGGTCAAGATCCGCAAAAATCAGGTTGTAAACTTCAGCTTCAGGTGTTTTGGGTTGGCCTCCCGGTGTGTTTGATGGTTCCGTATATACGGGAATGTCCCCCCAGAGACTTACCAATTCAAAATAGGCCCATGCTCTCATAAAGTGTGCCTCAGCAATCAAACGGGACCTGAGAGCATCAGATACTCCTTCCGCGTCGGGTAATTGCTGGATGGCAAAATTTGCTCTTAGAATGATTCGGTACCAACCTCTCCACACATCATTGGTTAATTTATTGGTTGCGTCAAATGTGTGAAGAAGGACCTGTGCCCTGGAGGTTTCCAATTGTCCACCTCCGGATTGATTGTCATCTGAAAGCAAATCATGCAGGAAGAAATACTCCCGATTGTACAGGTTATTTGCCTGTAGACCAGCATAAATCGCATTTACTGAAGAAATGGCTTGTTCTTCAGTCGTAAAGAACACATCCGGTGTCAGGGCATTAGGATTTCCTACCTCAAGAGAATCATCGCATGCCAGGACTACCGTGAACAGAGTAATGATTAAAAATATATACTTTTTCATACTTGATATCATTTATGAATTAAAGTTTAATCTGAATTCCACCGATGAATGTTCTTGGTTGCGGATATTGTCCAAAATCAACACCCGTGGCAAGCGATGCATCTAATCCTTGTCGCACTCCAATTTCCGGATCATATCCGGTATATTGAGTAATGGTAAACAGATTTTGGCTGCCGAAATAAATCCTGACATTCTGGATATAATCCATGCCACCAAAGATAGAATTAGGCAAAGTATATCCCATGGTGAGATTTTTTAGTCGCAGGTAATCACCTTTTTCTATGTAGCGATCAGACACCCTTGCATTCAATGCAGGATCTCCGTTTCTCGCTATGGGCACGTCGGTAATATCACCTTCCTGCTGCCATCTGTCAAGAACAGCCGTTCCGGCATTAAACAACCGAGTCATTCCCTGTAGGTCATAGATGTTAGTATTGAAAATTTCATTACCCGCTACTCCCTGGAAAAACGCACTCAGATCGATACCCTTGTAGTCTGCAGTGAAAGTGAATCCATAAATAATGTCCGGAAGGAAACTACCTATTCTCACCCGGTCATCAGCGTTGATCTGGCCATCATTGTTGTTGTCACGGAACCGGATATCTCCTGGTATCACCTGAGGTTGTGTGGCATGATTGTCTATCTCAGATTGATTTTGAAACAGTCCATCGGTTTGATAGCCGTAAAATGATGCAATCGGGAATCCCTGTTGAGTGATTGTCAAAGGCAGGCCTTCAAATGCCGGACCGAAAATAGTTTCATCCGGATTATTTAAGGCGGTTACTTTGTTCTTCACCGTAGAGAAATTACCGTTGAATCCCAGGCTCAGGTCACCAATTTCCTGATTATATCCCAGGATGATCTCAATACCACTATTTTCTACCGAACCAACATTATCGATCGGATCCTCGTCATAACCCTGAGAAAACGGGATCGGAACACCAATAATCATGTCTTGCGTGGTATTTGCAAAATAATCAGCAGCCAAAGTTAATCGGCCATCAAAAAATGCAGCATCGAAACCAATATTGGTCATGACGGTTGTTTCCCAACCTAAGCGTTCATTGGTCAATCTTCTCAGCGTATTACCAGGCTGAAGTCCCTGATCATTGAAGTCATAACCAAGGTTCCCAAAGATTTGGGGAATATATACATAGTCACCCACGTTGAGGTTACCGGTTTCTCCATAGCTACCCCTGATCTTCAGATCATCAATAAATTCAACACCTTCGAGGAAAGATTCCTCACTAATTCTCCAACCAGCTGAAAAGGAAGGGAAGATACCAATCCTCACTTCTGATGAGAATCTTGTAGACACATCTCTTCTTACTGATGCGCTGACCAGGTACTTATCCTGAAAATCATAGGTCAGTCGTCCGATCAATGACTGTATCTCAAAATAAGAACTATTTCCACTCACCTGCGGTTCCTGCGCCTGATCCAGAGCGCTTATCCTGTCAGTCACCGTGTTCGTTCCATCTGCACCTACATTATCCGTCCTGTTGATCTGGCGCTCAAAAACTCCGACCACGCCCAGGGTATGGTCTCCAAATACTTTGTTGTAACTCAACTGATAGTTTGAAATATTACCAATGAAAGCATTCCGGTCTTCACTAATGATTGCCCGGTCGTTTTGCTGAAAACTTCCTGCATTATAAATTGGCGTGAAGTCTGAGTCTCTACGATAGTTGAGGTCAACACCGTACATTACTCTTGCGCTCAGCCCATCAATAATTTCCAGTTCGGCATAGATGTTTCCAAATGTTCTCAGATTTTTTCTATAAAACTGCTTTAAGGTAGCATTCAATACCGGGTTTTCAGGGTCAGTTCCGTCAGGTGTATCCGGAGCCCTGAAACCACCTACCCTTGAAGGGTCCCTAACAGGAATATAAGGCGTCATCTTGATCATGTGTTCGATCTGCGACCGACCACCTGACAGTTGATCGTCTCTTCTGGTCACATCAGCGATGGTCAGTACTTCACCGATTTTCAGACGATCATTAATCTTGTATTCAGAATTAGCCCTGAAGGAGATCCTTTCAAAATTTGATCCCAGCATAATTCCATCCTGCCAAAAATATCCTCCGCCTACCAGGTAGGTCACGTTCTCATTACCACCACTCACAGATATGTTATTGTCACTGATCTGACCGGCTTTAAACATAGCATCCTGCCAATCGGTATCAATCCCTGCAAATTCGCTGGTACCATTTAGTATTTCCGCATGTCGGGGAGGCACACCCTGGTTTGCATTGCCAAACAGGTCTGCTGCATAATCAAGATACTGATCTGTATTTAGCAGATCCAGTTGTTTCCAGGCCGACTGGACACCAATGTATGAGTCAACTGTGATTTGTGGTTTCCCGATCTGTCCTTTCTTGGTGGTTATAAGAATCACTCCGTTTGCACCTCTGGAACCGTAGATGGCTGCTGTGGAAGCATCTTTAAGCACTTCGACAGACTCAATATCATTCGGATTGATAGAGTTTAGGTCGCCACCTGGCACACCATCAATGACGATTAAAGGATTGTTGTTGTTGATAGTGCCGATACCCCTGATTCGGATCAAAGGCTCTTCACCGGGTTCGCCTACATTGGTGATATTAACCCCGGCAGCCTGACCCTGTAAGGCCTGGGCGGTATTTCCAACGATCTGTCGGTCTATATCCTTTGAAGAAACAGATGCTACAGCACCGGTCACTTTTGCTCTTTCCTGAGTTCCGTATCCAATCACCACAACTTCTGAGAGTGCCTGAATATCCTGTTCCAGTTGTGTATCTACCACTGATCTTCCATTGACAGGGATTTCTTGGGTTATATAGCCAACAAAATCAATTACAAGTGTAGCATTATCGCTGCCGACCGCAATAGAATACTTTCCATTTACATCGGTAATGGTTCCGTTAGAGGTACCTTTTTCCAGGATTGTGGCCCCAGGCAGAGGGTCACCATTTTCATCTGAAACAACTCCGGAGATATTTAACTGTAGTGCTTCATAAGTCTCTGAAACGGATGATTCAAAAGAGCCATATTTTCTGACGATGATGTTGTCGTTTTTTCTCAGAAATTCCAGCTGGGTCTGCTGTGAAACCTCCTTAAGGAGCTGCGCCAAAGACTTATTCTGAACATTAAGTGTCAGCTTGTCCTTATTAAGGTCATTTTTATCATAGACAAACTCAAAACCCGTCTTTTTGCGGATCTCATTGAAAACTTTTTCAATCGAATTGTTTTTTACATCGATTGATAAATAAATGTCCTGAATGCTCTCAGAGATCTGTCCATTGGCAGGTCCCGCTGATGTCAATGACAACAGGGTGAAGTTTGCCAGGAACATAAATAGAGCCAATCGCGACATTTTTAATAATTGCCTTCGTAAATTTGGTTTCATATTTATTTATTGTTTGGTAAATACTTATCAAGCAGGGCCTTGAAACACGCCGACTGTCCAGGAAGATGTGTCATCAAGGCCTTTTTTATTCAATATTGATTATTCACATTTTCTTAGCTTTTAATAATAAAATTTTGTTCTCAAGATTATATTCAATGTCTGATGCATACACAATGGCATCCATTACGTATTCTAAACTCTTGTTTTTGAATTTTCCAGTAAATTTATGGTCGTCGGGAATCCCCTGAATCAACACCTCTACACCATACCAGTTTTCTATTTTTTGCTTAAGGCTAAAAACTGATTCTTTGTCAAGGACTAAAATGCCATCTTTCCAGGCAAGGTCTTTGTCATAATCCAAAGGACTCTTGGTGATCACCGTTTTTTCTTTATCCAATGTCAGCTTTTGATTTGGGGATAAATACTCTGAAACAGTTCCCTGTGTGTTTTCTACCAGTACTTTTCCGGAAACCAGTACTACCTGTAAATGATTTCCGTTTTTCGGGCTGTTAATTGTAAAGGAAGTACCGAGGACTTTTGTGTAAATTTCCTCTGTATAAACATAAAAGGGCTTTTCAGGGTTTTCAACGACCTCCAGGAAAGCCTTCCCGTCCAACCAGATCTCTCTTTTGTCACCGTTGAAAGAAGAATAATACTCGAGTGAACTGTTAGACGCCAGTTTTACCGTCGACCCATCCGGAAGTTTAATGGTGGATGACCTTCCTTTAGGGTTTTCTTTTCGGATCAGCGTTACTTCATCAGCTAATGTTGCCTCCACCACCTGATTATTTTGGATGAAATAAAAGAAAGCAGATAAACCTAAGGCAATCAGAAAGACAGCGGCAAATTTTAAAATGACAGGATAATTGATGGTGGATATGCTGACTTTTGAAGAGATGCTTTTTTCACCATTGACAATTTTGGAGAATATCTGATCCTTTTTTTCCTGTGAGTGGGGTTTCTTATTGAGCTTTGGAGCAATGGCCAGTAGTATTTCCCTGGAAGCTGAAATTTTTTCGCTGAGTGAAGGATGAGTTTCCAGCAAAGAATTCCAATAGGAGTTGGACTCTTCTGTCGGGAATAACACCCAATTCTTAAAGTCTTCATCGATCAGGAAGTCCTCTGTTGAATAGTCTTTGTATTTCATCATTTCAGGGTCTCTACATATCTAATGTAGATCATGACCCGAATGACATCGTTTTTTTGAAAAAAATTAAAATAATTTTCTCAATGCCTTTCTGGATCGGAGTTTTTCCGATGATTTCAGTGAGGATATGGCCTTATAAATGAGATTTCGGGATGCTTTCACAGAACCCAACTTCATGATCTTGGTCAATTCCTGGTAGCTAAAGCCCTCAAAATAAAAATAATAGATGGCCTCTTTTTGGCGCCTGGGCAGATCGTTAAGCTCCTGAGACAATACCCTTTTTACTTCACGGTCTAGCTGTTGATTGATCAGGATAGTTTCGTGAGAGACTTCAAAATTCAGAGAGAAAGACAATGAGTACTGCGATTTTACCAGTGAAAATCTGTTAGCTTTTTTAGCAAGGAATCCCAGCTTCCATTTGAGGCTTTTAAACAGATAAAATTTGATGTTATCTGTGTCTGAAAGGTTCTCTCCACTCTTTCTTAGGTCTATAAAGAGATCCTGAATACTATCTTCTATCAGTTCTTTATCCTTATAAAAAAGCAGACCGTAATTGTAAAGCTCACTGTAATATCTGTCGTAAATCTGCTTAAATGCTCCTTCATGGCCTTTCTTGAATAAAGACCACAGGGATAGATCGTCAAAATGAGATGATGCAGGAGCAGACCGTTGATCCTCAAGATGGATCGCTTCCTTATTTTTATATTCCTGACCAGTTAAGCTCACAAATTTCTACATTCAGAAAAAACTTGCTAAATATGGTTTTTAATTTCCGAAATAGCAATTTTTAGGCCTGGGATTTTAGAAATAATGCAATTATTTGTCATCTGTGCATCAATTGCCAGATGTGTGTGCAATAGCGCTAACAACAACCGGTCATCAATAGAAATAATTTATTTGCTAAGATGCTATTTTGATAAATTCATAAAAAAGCCGGTTTCAATTCTCTTAAAACCGGCTTTTTCAAAAGCAATTTTATTTAGCAATATTCTTCAAAAACATCCAGCAGGTGATTGGCGATCAACTGTGCGGGCCGACCTTCAATGTGATGTCTTTCCACAAAGTGAGTGAGTTCACCATCTTTGAAAAGTGCAATTGAAGGTGAAGATGGCGGATAAGGTAGCGTGTACTCTCTCGCTTTGGCAGTGGCTTCCTTGTCTACCCCTGCAAATACTGTGGCCAGGTGCTCTGGTTTCTTCTCGCTATGCTGTAAAGCCATGAGCACGCCAGGTCTTGCAGCACCGGCTGCGCAACCGCATACAGAGTTGATCACGAGCAGGGTTGTCCCTTTGTGATCCTTTAAATGGTTTTCTACTTCCTCAGGTGTTTTAAGTTCAGCGAAGCCATATTCTGTGAGCTCGCTTCGCATGGGTGCAACTAATTCTTCCGGATACATTTTATTGTCTGTTCTTTAATTTCAAAAATAACTATTTACATAAATCCGAGCTCCAGTTTGGCCGTCTCGGACATCATTTCAGTGGTATAAGGAGGGTCAAAAGTCAATTCCACGACCACATCGTTCACTCCCTCTATTTCCCTGATCCTCATCTCAGCATCCGAAGGGATGGACTCTGCAGCAGGGCAGGAGGGGGAGGTCAGCGTCATCAGTACATGAACATTATTTACAGGATAAACATTGATCTCATAGATCAGACCTAATTCATAGATATCCACTGGGATCTCGGGATCGTATACTTCCTTCAATGCCCGAATGACTTCCTCCTTAAGCTGTAAATCGTCTTTGGTTTGCTTTTCTTCCTCCATTTTATGCTCCTGTTTTTGTTTTGGAACTCAACGCGAGTGCATAAAGTTTCATTTGTTTGATCATGGCAGCAAATCCATTGGATCTTTGCGTACCAATAAACCTTCGCATACCAATTTTTTCCGGAAAATAGATATCACTTTCCAGTATGGTATCAGGTTTCTCATCACCAAGCACACGCACTAACAGACTGGCCAGACCTTTGGTGATGGCCGTATTGCTGTCTGCATTGAATTGCAGCTTATCATCCTTCATGAAAGCATGCATCCATACCTTGGACTGACAACCTTTTACGATCTGATCTTCATTCCTGTATTTATCATCAAGCGGAGGCAATTGCTGTCCCAGCTCCATGATGTAATTAATGGTCATTTCCATGTCGCCATCAAGTACGGAAAACTCCTCTATGATCTCTTGCTGCTTCTCTTCAATAGACATGGCTAATTTTTGAATCTTCTGACAATATCTGACAGTGCTTCGGCAAAGCTATCAATTTCTTCTATGGTATTGTAAATTGCCATGGATGCTCTTACTGTTCCTTCGATTTCAAACCAATCCATCAGTGGTTGCGTACAGTGATGTCCGGTGCGAACTGCAAATCCTTTCGCATCTAACCACATGCCGATATCGAAGGGGTGGATACCTTCTATATTAAAGGAGAATACGGAAGTCTTGAGTTCAGCCTGACCATAAGGGATGATCCCGGGAATCTCCGCAAGTATCTTGTTTGCATGGTCAAGCATCATGGCTTCATGGTTGTGAATGAAATCATACCCGATCTCCCCGACGAACCGAATGGCTGCTTTAAATGCCACCACATCAGCGATATTTGGTGTGCCAGCCTCAAATTTGTAGGGGATATCGTTGAAAGTAGTCTTCTCAAAGGAAACCGATTTGATCATTTCCCCGCCACCCTGGTAGGGGTCCATGCTCTCCAGCAGTCTTCTCTTACCATACAAGACTCCAACACCGGTAGGACCGTACATTTTGTGAGCCGAAAAGCAGAGGAAATCACAATCGATGTCCTGAACATCCATTTTCTGGTGAGGAGCGGCCTGAGCGGCATCGATCAGCACCACAGCTCCCGAGTTGTGAGCATGCGAAATGATCTCTTTCACAGGGTTGATCGTTCCCAGTGAATTGGAAATATAATTTACAGCAACGATTTTTGTTTTATCAGACAAGAGCCTCACATATTCCTCAAAAATGATCTCTCCCTTCGAATTGATTGGGATCACCTTCAAAACAGCACCTGTCTGCTCGCAAAGTATCTGCCAGGGTACAATGTTTGAATGGTGCTCAAGTTGAGAGATGATGATCTCGTCTCCCTCCCTCAAGGTCTTTCTTCCATAGGCCTGTGCTACCAGGTTAATACCTTCGGTTGTGCCCTTAGTAAAGACTATTTCTTCAGTCTCATTGGCGTTGATGAATGTGGAGACTGCAGCCCTTGTCTCCTCATAGGCTGTTGTCGCCCGCTCGGCCAGGGTATGAATGCCTCTGTGGATGTTCGAGTTATCCTTTTGGTAGTAATCAGCTAAAGCGTTTATTACTGATTCTGGCTTTTGAGAGGTAGCCGCATTGTCAAAATAGACCAGGGGTTTGCCATTTACCTGCTGATGAAGCACAGGAAATTGCTTCCTTATTTCATCCACTGATATGGTAGCGGTGGAATTCACGACCCTAATTTATTTAGAATAAGGTTATCAACTTCTTCGCGGACAAGGTCATCTTTTACTTCCTGCAAAGTCTCTGATGCAAATGCGTAAAGCATAAGGGCCTTTGCGTTTTGTTTGGAAATACCTCTTGACCTTAGATAAAAGATCGCTTCTTCATCTAATTGTCCTGTAGTACAACCGTGTGAACACTTCACATCATCAGCCCATATTTCAAGCTGCGGCTTGGTGTTGACTTTGGCATCGTCCGATAATACGATGTTGTTATTGGACTGAAAAGCATTGGTCTTTTGCGCCTGTGGCCTTACATAGATCTTGCCGTTAAACACAGCCCGCGCTTTTTCATCAATGATGCCTTTATACAGTTCATTACTGAAAGAGTTGGGCTCTTTGTGATCCACGCTGGTATCATTGTCTACATGTGAGGTCTGATTCAGATGATACAGGCCATGCATGTGTGTTTCACAGTTTTCAGCATTCAGTGAAAGGCTCAGGTTATTCCGGGTCAGGCCGGATTTAAAAGAAAAAGTATTGGTGTAAAGCCTGCTGTCCTTTTCCTGGATACCGTAAAAACCTTCGACGGCATAATCATTGAGTGTTTGATCCTGGAGCCTTGTCCAACGGAGTTCGCCGTTTGCATGCACCACCGTTTCCGTAAGGCTATTGGTCAGATGGTTTTCAGAGCCTTTCCTGAAAGTTTTTTCATATACTCTAAGTCTGCTGCCGGTCTCTGAAATGGCCAGTATCCTCGGCATGGAAACTGACACACTTTCAGCATCATTGAAATGATAAATGTAGACAGGCAGGTTGTCCTTATTTTTTAAGGAATGCAGAAACAATCCCTTGTTGAAAGATGCTGTATTTAAAAAGGCAAAGGGGTCATTTTTATCATGGATCAAAGCGTTAAAGTGTTGCCTGATTTCGGGAGTGCCGGCATACAAAGCCTCATCAATGGTTTTGATAACCAGGTCAGACGACGGACTTTTGATGATCGAAAAATCCTCATGAAAGAGTCCGTTAATGAATACCAGATGATTGGCTTCCTCATTGGGATATAATTTTTCCTTGCAGTCCTCTTTGGACCATCCGGAGACCGACGGTTCTACAGCAGAAAAGTCAAAGTTCTTTTCAAGGATCCTCGCGACGGGTGTGTATTTATAGGACTCTGATTTTTTTCCTGGCAAGCCCAGCTTCAGAAACGATTCCTTTGAAGAAGCCCTCAATCCGTCCAGTGGATCGGTTTCAAGCAATTCCGAATATTGCCCGAGCATCGACAATTCCATATTTCTTTCCTCTACATCCATCATCAGACTGCAGCAGTTTCTTCTTTGATCCAGTCATAGCCTTTATCCTCCAGTTCAAGAGCTAACTCTTTTGAGCCTGATTTTACGATCCTTCCATTCAGGAGGACGTGGACAAAGTCCGGAACAATATAATTCAACAATCTCTGATAGTGGGTCACTACGATGGTAGCATTATCCTTTGATTTCAGGGTATTTACTCCATCGGCGACGATTTTCAATGCGTCGATATCCAGACCGGAATCCGTTTCATCAAGAATGGATAAAGTGGGCTCCAGCATGGCCATCTGGAAAATTTCATTACGTTTTTTCTCCCCGCCACTGAATCCCTCGTTAAGCGATCTGGATAGTAATGCCTGATCCATGTCAACCAATTTCATTTTTTCCTTCATGAGTTTAAGGAATGAAACCGCATCCAGAGGTTTTTCACCCCTGGATTCTCTTACCTGGTTAACAGCTGTTTTCAGGAAATTAGTGGTGGTGACACCGGGGATCTCTACAGGATACTGGAAAGCCAGGAAAACGCCTTCTCTGGCCCGTTCTTCCGGATCCATTTCCAACAGATCGACTCCTTTGTAGGAAACCGATCCTTTGGTCACTTCAAACTCCTCACGACCTGCGAGTACAGAAGCCAGTGTGCTCTTTCCGGAACCATTGGGACCCATGATGGCATGTACCTCACCTGGTTTGATCGTCAGGTTAATTCCTTTCAGTATTTCTTTGCCCTCTATTGAGGCATATAAATTCTTAATCTCTAACATTCTTTTAGAAATCTGCTATTAGTACCAGTTAATTTTAAAGTTTTATCCTACACTACCTTCAAGAGTCAGTGCCAGTAGCTTTTGTGCCTCTACAGCAAACTCCATAGGAAGTTTGTTCATGACTTCTTTTGCAAATCCATTGACGATCAGTGCCACAGCACTTTCCTCGTCGATCCCTCTTTGCTGACAATAGAAGATCTGATCTTCACCGATTTTTGAGGTGGTTGCCTCGTGCTCAACCTGTGCGGAATTATTTTCCACATCAATATAAGGGAAGGTGTGTGCCCCGCATTGGTCACCCATCAGCAAAGAGTCACACTGGGAGAAGTTTCTTGCGTTTTCAGCCCTTTTCAAGATGTGAACCTGACCACGGTAGCTGTTTTGTGATTTGCCTGCGGAAATACCTTTTGACACGATCCTTGACCGGGTATTTTTACCGATGTGGATCATCTTTGTTCCCGTATCCGCCTGTTGGTAGTTATTGGTTACGGCTACAGAATAGAATTCTCCGGAACTGTTGTCCCCTTTAAGGATACAGCTTGGGTACTTCCAGGTGACAGCCGAACCTGTCTCTACCTGTGTCCAGCTGATCTTGGAATTTTCACCCTGGCAGAGGCCTCTTTTGGTCACGAAGTTGTAAATACCTCCTTTACCATGTTTATCACCGGGATACCAGTTTTGAACTGTTGAATATTTCACCTCAGCATCTTTCTCAGCATAGATCTCCACCACAGCTGCATGGAGCTGATTTTCATCACGCTGAGGTGCAGTGCATCCTTCGAGATAGCTCACGTAAGATCCTTCTTCAGCCACAATCAGTGTTCTTTCGAACTGACCTGTGTTTGCCGCATTGATCCGGAAGTAAGTGGAGAGCTCCATCGGACATCTCACACCTTTTGGGATATAACAAAAGGACCCATCAGAAAACACTGCTGAGTTCAGTGCAGCAAAGTAGTTGTCGTTGTAGGGTACCACTGAGCCAATATATTTCTTGACGAGCTCCGGATGTTTCTGTACAGCTTCGCTGAAAGAACAGAAGATGATCCCAAGCTCGGAAAGCGTTTCTTTGAATGTTGTAGCCACAGAAACAGAGTCCAGCACCGCATCTACCGCTACGCCGGTAAGTCTTTTTTGCTCCTGGAGGGAGATGCCCAACCGTTCAAATGTCTTTAGCAATTCAGGATCTACCTCATCAAGGCTTTTTGGCTTCTTTTTCTGTTTAGGAGCTGAGTAATACCTGATCGCCTGGTAGTCGATCTGAGGGTATTTTACATTTGGCCAGGTGGGTTCGGTCATTTCCGTCCATCTTCTGTAGGCTTTCAGTCTCCATTCAAGCAACCATTCCGGCTCTTCTTTTTTGGCGGAAATAAATCGTATGATATCCTCATTGATGCCCAGAGGTGCTTCATCTGCTTCAAAGTCGATGGACCACCCGTGTTCGTATTCTTTTGAGGTAAATTCTTCTAATATTTGATCGTCTTTGCTCATGTAGGAATCTAATCTTTCTTGGTAACTCTGATGCTTCCGATAAGTTCACACAAATTTACACTTATTTATACTTAATCTAAATAAGAAATGATATAAACGATGGATTGATTCCCCAATGTTGATAAAATATACTTATACCAACATAAGTTTGAGCAAAAACCTTACTTCCGCACCGGCGGATTGTCAAGTATATGACCGATGTCCAGGATATAAAGCTGTCGACCTAAACCATCATGTGAGGAATCGATGGAAACGACACGGCCATTTTCGCTGGTCCGGGCATGCAAATCTATCCTAAAAATACCTCCTTCGGGGCCCTGAGCATCAAGCTTTGCCAGGGGAACAAACAACCTGGTAGGCAAATGAAAGAGAAACAGATGCTGAACACCATCAAGTACGTATGTATCGCCCAAAATCCAGTCGCTATAAGGTTCAGGCAGGAGTGAAGGGTCAATGTTTGCTTTGACCTCAGCATACTGTTCCACCATTTCACCGGAACCATCATCTTTGAATGTGCCAAAGTAACGGCCTTCAAAGATGGTTTCATCATCCAGCCACATATGATGACTTGGATCATTAAAGAAGTAGCGAATATCTTTCCCATCCGCGGATATAGACCATCCGGAGACATGTCTGTCAGGGCTGTCCATGTTTCGGAGGAAGGCAATAAAGCGTGTACCCGATGGATTCCAGCCTTCGCGAAAGATATAAAGATTGGTCTCTCCGTCGTATCCGTCCGGAAAGGCAATTTCTGCCATCCGGTCCAAACCTACCAGGAATTCAGTCTCTCCGGTCTGCATGTCCATCTTCACGATCCCGGTTTCAGCGGGAGCTTTAATGTCTACATACGGGTCAGGTACGCCGTCGTAGCTTGTGCCTGCATGCCTCATGCGTGCAAAATTATGTGTGAGTGCATACCTGCCGTCATCGGTCACGTCATAGATGGCCCTGGGCAGGGTTCGGGTTTCACCCGTCCTGAAATTATACGCCCGGCAAACAAAATCCGTTTTGTCATCATTGTGATCGTTCCAAAGGATCTCTTCCGATCCGGGCCGCCATTGCAGTCTGCATCCCTGCTGCCAGTTCCAGGCAGTTGTCTCACCAATCTTTGTCCACTTATTATTATCCTGCAGATCGATATATCCGATGTCACCCACGTCTGATGCTGTAACCTCCCGCTCTTTGAAGTAGACTTTCATGGCCAGTGAGTATCTTCCTGTAGGATCGAACTGCTGCTCATCGTAAAACCAAAATCCGGTATAGGCAGGATTTTCCTCGGTTCCAGGGTCGGAGATGCGGACCGGGGTGACATATTTATAGTCATTGCCAGCGACCATCTCATCCCAGGTTTCCACGGTAGAGTAGGGCAGTTCCTTTTCTCCGCAATTGATCAGGAAAATCGTCAATAGTATATATGGTATATATATAGCAGTGCTTCTCATTTTATGGGGTGGGGTTTGGATGAAAGCCGTCCGCAGGTCGCTCACCTTCGGACGACCGGATTTAGAATTGCAGATGTCTGTTCAGGCTCTCTTCAAGAGAAATGAAAGTCTCAGTCCTTTCAATGCCTTCCACCTTCTGGATCTTATCGTGAAGCACATCCTTCAGGTGACGGGTATCGCGGCAATGAATTTTGATAAAAATATTGTAATTCCCTGTGGTATAATGGACCTTTACAATTTCAGGGATGTCTTTCAGCTTTTCAACTACCTGGTCGTAGAGAGAGCTTTTCTGAAGGAAGATCCCCATGAAGCATGTTACATCAAAACCAAGTTTTGAATAATCCATTTTAAGCGTAGTGCCATTGACAACTCCCATTTCTTCCAGCTTCTTCATTCTTACGTGTACCGTGCCGCCGGACACAAAGACTTTTTTCGCAACCTCAGTATATGGAATTTTGGCATCCTCCATTAATAAATTGAGGATTTTTAGATCAACGTTATCAATTTCGTAATTTTTACTCATTTTAATCAGGTGATATTTTTAAATACGCAACAATGACTCTACAATCTTAAGTCAGGTATAAATATTTACCAAAAATATTAAAATATTTTTAAAAAATATCTTGATATGTTACTTTTGTATCATAATTAGTTCTTAAACATACTGTAGGGTGATGAAACTGGCAGACATGCCCTCCTATCTCGGGGGTGAAGATAAGGGAGAAATCCCGGTTTTATTCGCTATAATTTACCGCTTGTAAATTATTGTGAATCATCGGGACTAACCGCTTCGTGGAGGTTCGAATCCTTCCCCTACAGCCATCATTTTTGGGTTAATGTTGTTTATTTGAATCTGGTCACAGTAGGGGTGCTGTGGCCTTTTTCATTTAATACCAACTTAAAGCTCACCGGATCTTTACAACATTCCTAATCAATAGCAATACTTGGATCAACTTAATTCCTAACATTATTATTATAATATGGTTGATGGAATATAAATTCGTACTGGAAAATTTGCGGTAAGTGGATACAAATATTTTCTTAATCGCCCTCTACATCAATATTCTCTATACCAATGACGGATAGTCAATTTCCATTTAACCGGCAATTATCCTAATACCTGGTTTAATGGGCTCCTCACAGAAAGATTCAAAAGGCAATTAGTAAGTTTTTTTCTTCAGAAATAACTCAGTTTTTCTTCAGAATTATTGTTGATCATTGGGATTGATTCAATGGATATACTCAAAAGAGTATTGATTTTGAAAATTTAAAATATTAAAGATCATTACGTTGAACATTAATCTGTAAAAGGGAGAAATTTATTTTCTCCCCTTTCTTTTTATTTTATCACTGATTCTAATTCATTTAGTCTTCAGAAGCTGATTTTGCTTAATGCCGTGTACGTTAACGATTGAAGAAAAGGAGGCTTATCTGGTTTCAGGAATGAGTTATACCACACGATTTTTCATGAAAAAAATGCATTAATTACAATCATTTGTTGCAAGGGAATCAATTATTACCTATAAATGATGGCAGGATTGTAAATCTTTGAATTTTTAAAAGAAAATTTGAAACAATTCGAAAAGGTGAATTTAAATTACAATCGGGTTGATTGAATATTTTATCAATATTCTAATAAAATGTTGCCTCGCATACTTAATCTGAAGAGTTTGTTTTGAGGCAATTTTTTGAATTAATGTTTGAACGTAATGTAATTGTTTATGAACCTGAAAAACTACCCGGAAAACCAATTGTTGTATCATTGCTCTACCATTAGTCCAGAACTCATTTGTTCTGCAGACCGGGCAATTCTCTAAATCAATGGCTTTATCGCCTTCAACATGGTTGACGATCTGCATCCGGACTTCATTTGATACTGTAACTCATAGAGCGACAGGTCTCATTTAAGCAAAGTTTTACGTCAGATATAATGAATGAATGATGATTGGGATCCATTAAATTCCTTCTATCCTCATTCAGAGTAAGATTTTTTAATTAATGTTTAACGTAATGTTTTTATTTATGAACCAA
This sequence comes from Cyclobacteriaceae bacterium, assembly GCA_965243485.1. Taxonomy (GTDB): domain Bacteria; phylum Bacteroidota; class Bacteroidia; order Cytophagales; family Cyclobacteriaceae; genus UBA7330. The sequence continues at coordinate 3,679,867 of CBDEVP010000001.1, forward strand.
AAACTACTTTGGAAATCCATGAGGGCATTTTTCCTGGCGGTAATTTTTACCGCGGGAGCCCCGGATTTTGCTAATGCAACGGCGAATCCCCCGGATTCGGACATGAGTACTGACGAACCGGTACAAAGAACAATCACCGGAACGGTGGTGGGAGATGATGGTGAAGGAATACCAGGTGTAAATGTGGTTGTGAAAGGAACCACCACCGGTGTGATCACCGATTTCAATGGAGATTATTCACTTAATGTGCCTTCTGATGACGCGACTCTTGTTTTCAGTTCAGTTGGTTACGTCACCGTGGAAGAACTGATTGGAGACCGATCACGGATTGACATTGGACTTGCTCAGGATGTGACAGCACTTGAAGAAGTAGTTGTGATTGGTTACGGTACTTCCCAAAAGAAGGACCTGACAGGAGCGATTGTCAATGTACAGGCAGAACAAATGGAGAAATACAAGCCTACCAGTGTTTCGGAGATCCTGCGAAGTGCAGTACCCGGACTTCAGGTAGGTTATGCCACCAACGCCCGAAACGTGCCGGATTTTGAAGTTCGTGCTGACGCTTCAATCAAAGCCGATTTGGATGATGATGTAGACGAAGAAAGAGAAGCTAACAGGCCTTTGATCGTATTGGATGGAGTAATCTTCCGGGGTGACCTGGCTGAGATTAACCCGAATACCATCGCAAGTGTAGACGTATTGAAAGATGCAAGCTCGGCAGCGATCTATGGGTCTCAGGCCACTAATGGGGTGATCATCTTCACTACCAAAAAAGGTCAGCTGGGTAAGCCACAGATCAACTTTAGTACCAGAGTCGGTCTGGTGACAGGTGCAAGGCGTCAGCGAACTTATCAGACCCAGGAAGAAGCGCTTAACTGGCTGACTGATATGAACGAGGCCATTACCAGTACGGCAACAGATCCTGTTTCAAGATTTGATGATTTCTTTGCTTTGGATCCTTCATTACAGGATGACTGGTTAGCGCTGAATAACCTTCCTGCTGGTACCAATGATGCGACAGTTATCAACAGGGCCAGGATCGACAACTTTGGTTTCTGGCAGCAGGAAATTGAGAATTTTGAAAATGGGATAACTTATGACTGGCAGGACTTCCTTTTTCATACAGGATTGCGTCAGGATTATGATGTGAGTGTATCCGGAAGGACTGAAAGGGTATCGTACTACTATTCAGCTGGTTACAGCCACAGAGAGTCCGTTCAGATTGGTGAAACTTTTGAAACCATTACTTCAAGGCTGAATCTGGATGTTAATCTGGCGGAATTCCTAAACATTGGTGTTAATGCTCAGTTTACCTTTCAAGACGAAGGTCAGGAAGCGATTGGAAACGGTGGCTACCGAACCAAGTCTATCTGGGATCAGCCATGGCAAAATGGTTTGCCCAGAACACCTCAGAACCTTACTGATCAGGCAGCCGGATCAAACCAAAGCAATCCGTATCAGGATCCATGGTGGAACAGTAGATTGCACACCAGATTCATGGTAAACCCAACAATGTTTGCCAAGTTCACCTTACCATTTGGATTCAGCATTCGTCAGGACTTTACACCACGATTTGATACCAGAAAACGATTTGATTTTGATCAGAACGGAAATCCTCAGCGGGCAAATGATCGGGTCGAAAGACGTCACAATGAGGCTTTTGAATGGCAGTCCAATACCATCCTGAACTGGGATATGGCCTTTGGAGATCATAGATTTTCTGTAACCGGTCTATACAATACTGAGAAAAATCAGAATTGGTATACCCAAGCGATCAATGAGCAGTTTCAGCCAACAGCTGCCCTGGGTTACAATGGCATTGGATTTGGTCTGGTACCACAGGTAGATTCAGATGATGAAACCAACACCAGGATTGGTATCATGGGACGAGTAAACTATAACTTCAGTAACCGTTACAACTTTACGGCCTCAATAAGAAGAGATGGATATTCAAGATTTGGTGCTGATAATCTTTGGGCAAATTTCCCTGCCCTGGCTGCTGGATGGACGATTACCAATGAGGATTTCTTCCCTACCACAAACACACTGAACTATCTGAAAGTAAGAGCCAGTTGGGGTATAAACGGAAACAGCCGTGGTTTGGAGGCCTATAATGCGTATGCAAGACTAGGAAGCGGATTATGGTTGAACTACGCTGGTGGTTACAATCCCACTCCATATACCTCACTTAACCGATTTGCATTACCTGGTTTATCCTGGGAAAGAACAGCTTCTTTCAATTTGGGAATCGATTTTGGATTGTTTAGCGATAGGTTAAGCGGTACGTTGGATATTTATCGGTCGGAGACCACTGACCTCATCCTTGATCAGAAGCTTCCCGAAGTTACAGGATTTAGTTCAGCTAAAAATAATGTAGGTAATCTAAAGAACTCTGGCTTTGACCTGGGTCTAAACTCCAGGAATATTACCGGCAATAATCTTCTCTGGACCACTACTTTCAACGTGACTTATGCGATCAATGAGATCTCATCGCTTGGAAATGAGCCTAGTGAGCAGCCTGATGGTACTTTCAGGGAAAATGATGACATTCAAAATGGTTGGTTCATCGGACAGAACAAGGATGTGATCTGGGATCTTGAATCAAATGGTGTTTATCAAATTGGAGAAGAGGCTGAGGCTACTCAGTATGACGCTTTTGTTGGAGACTTCAAATTCATAGATCAGAACAATGACGGTGAGATTGATGTAAATGATCGGGTGTTCCAGGGGCTGTCACAGAATCCATGGTACATTACCTTGAGAAACGACGTTGAGTTCATGGGATTTGACCTTGGAGTTGTATTCCTTAGCAAGCTTGGCTGGAATGGAACTACCGGGGAGCCTTTCAATGAGTCTCAGTCCTACATCAAGAATAGAAACTGGTATGTAATTCCTTACTGGACACCTACCAATCCGATCAATGACGGAGCAAGGATAAACTCCGTTCGACCTTTGGACGCGGATATCATCGTTCCAAGGGACTACGTAAGGCTCCAGAACCTTTCGTTTGGATACAGCCTGCCACAAAGCATGCTTGAAACTATCGGATTCAGTCGGGTTAGACTTGCTGTCAACATCGAGAATGTCGCGGTATTTACCAAATGGCCGGATTATCTGGGTGATCCTGAATCACAGAGGGAGATGCCAAGGACTTATTCATTCAGCCTTGATTTCTCATTCTAAATCAATAGTTAGGATCAAATTTTTTGATATTAAAAAAATAGAAATGAATAACAATAAAATATATAAAGGATTGATCGTCGCCATGGCAATGATGTTTTCATTCTCATGTAGTGATGATTTTTTGAAGGAGCAACCGCTCTCGTTCCTGAGTCCTGAAAACACATTTGCTGATGCAGCAGGATTAAACACTGCTCTACAGGCCGCCCACAGGGGTGTATTCAGACAGTGGAATGGTGATACACGCGAAATGATGTTTAATCACAACATGAGTGATGCGTCTGTTGTAAGCGCAACTGACAAGCAGAATGCTTTTGTTGACCTGAGAACCTATGCCAATCCTCAGAATACGAGGAATAATGATGCTGGAAGAGCTCGTTCATTTTTCTATGAGAACTATGAGCACATCAAAAACTGTAATACAGTGATTGACAATATTGATATTCCAGAATGGCCTGACGGAGAGAATGATGAAGACAGAAACCACCTGTTGGGTTCTGCCTATTTCCTTCGAGCATTCTTTTACATGCAGTTAACGATGCAGTTTGGTAATGTTGCCTTTCCATTGACTGTTGTAAGTGAAGCCAAGCGTGATTTTAAAGTCTTTCACGTTCAGGGGATTTGGGATCAGATGATCACGGACCTTGAGTACGCTGTTCAGTGGATGAAGCCCAAGAGTGAATTAGCTGTTGGAGAGGCACCTAAAGACGCGGCAAGGATCCTTTTGGCCAAATATTACATGCTAAATGAAAGATTTGCTGATGCTGAAGCATTAATGGATGATGTAATCAATGATGGTGAGTCCAGACTTTTTACAGATGCCGATATACCAGCAGGAAAAACAGTAGTGCCGGTAGCGAATAATCTCAACCCTAATTCTGGTAATCCTTTACCTGGTAGAGATTCGGATGCACCTGCCGATGCTCAAAATGTACTTCATGAAAATGCAGGTGCTCAGAAGGTGAACAATCCTGAAGGAATATGGATGGGGGTTAATACTCAGTTCACACTGGGGTCTCAGGGTCGGTCAGCCAGGATACGTGCCTGGGGACCAAACTTTGTCAGTACCAATCTTGGAGTATGGCTTCCTGGAACAAACACAATCGGAACTGACACTCAACAATCTACAGCTGATTCGAGAGGAAGAATGATGAAGAAGTGGGGTAGAGGCCAGGGATTTGCCCGTCCTACGGATTATTCTCAGTACGAAGTATGGAGATGGTCAGATGGGTATGTGGATACGCTGGACTATCGACACAAGGATCTGAACTATTTTGAAATGGAAGACGTCTTGTACGATAATCCCAGTTTTGATCCGAACCGTGATGATTTTGATCCTACTGATCCTGAAGATGTTAGGAGAGCATCATGGTATCTTCAGCCGCTCACGTTGTACGATTCATTAGGAAACCTGACTTGTTTTGATACGATCCGGTGCTGGCATGGATATCCGCGATACAAAATGTACGCGGTAAATCTTGAGCATCGTCCTGACCGTCAGGATGGCGGAGACCAGGATCTCTATTTTATGAGAATGGCCGAGGTGTACCTGGTGAGAGCTGAAGCAAGGGCATGGCAGGGACTGGATCAGTTGGCCGCGGATGATTTGAATGTGATTCGAATGAGATCAAATGCTCAAAGAATGTATACCGCAGCCGACCTGGCATCTTTGGGAGTTGCTGCTGTACTGGATGAGCGTAACCGAGAATTATTTGGTGAAGAATACCGTCACGATGAGCTGGTTCGTATTTCGGTCATCTATGCGAAAACCGGGCAGCAGGATTACCTTGGCAATACTTATTCTATATCTGGCAATAATATTGAGACTTCCATTTCAGCCAATAGTTTTTACTATAACCGAGTGATGGATAAAAACTCATTCTTTAGAAATGAAGTTCCATGGGCTACTTTCCCAACTACAAGATATACCATGGATCCCATGCATGTGTACTGGCCGGTATTTCAGGAGTACATTGTGGGAAATGTTGGTGCTGTCTTGAACCAGACAACTGGCTATCTTGGATCTGAGGGTAACATTGAACCCCTAACTCACGTGGTGCAGCCAGCGGGTGTTCCAAATGTTGATCCGATGGAAGCAGTCGGTGAGTAAGTAGTAAATATTTAATCAAACACTAAAAAACTTACCCGGAAATACGGGTAAGTTTTTTTGTTTTTAACAAACAGAAAAGGACTAAACCACCAGTCAACTGCCTCAAACAAGTCAGGAATCAGTGCTGGCTCAATTTCTTCTATAAAAAAATTGAGTATTTATTGATAAAAATCCATTGAAATAGATATGATATTTAAAATGCAATAAATTATGATAATAAATGATACCAATATTGCATTTTTAATATTTAGATAATGAATTTCTTAGTGTTTTTACCATTTCCTGAATTAATTTGGCGTAGTTAAAATTGAATCCTGGATTCAAAGACGCCTATGTTTTGCTAGCTGTAAAGTGGACATTCTAACAGATGCTCACGAAAACAATCTCAATACTGGAAATCATAAGCGACAGGAAACCACGGTTCATTCTTCATAATCGTTCAGCGTAATTTTTAGTCAATCTCTTATTGACGTTTCATTGATGATGGCGGAAGTCAGCCCATCAATGATCTGGTAAAGTTCAGCGTAATAATTTTTCAATTTTTACTGGTTTTTTTCTTTGTGCCGGATGGAATTCGTGCATCCCTGAAAATGACCCTGTAAGTGAATTTTTAATCAATTATTATATAACTGAAACTTTATTCTATGAACCAAAAACTACTTTGGAAATCCCTTCGGGTAATCATGCTATCAGTAATACTTACTGCTAGTGCCCAGGGGTTCGTAATGGCAGGTCCGGAAAAACCGGACAGGAGCACTGAAGAGGAAACAGTGCAAAGGTCAGTGACCGGAAAGGTGACTGGAGAAGACAACGAGGGCATTCCCGGCGTAAACGTGGTCGTGAAAGGGACCACTGTCGGAGTGATCACTGATTTCAATGGAGACTATGCTTTGAATATTCCGGATGGAGAGGATATCCTCGTTTTTAGTTCTGTTGGGTATCAGACCATCGAAGAGAATATCGGTAACAGATCTACCATTGACGTGAGTCTGGCTCAGGATGTAACCGCTCTCGATGAAGTGGTCGTGATTGGCTACGGTACTCAGCAAAAGAAAGACCTGACTGGTGCGATTGTCAATGTACAGGCCGAGAAGGTTGAAAAGTACAAGCCAACAAGTGTTTCTGAAATTCTTAGAACCACTGTTCCCGGTCTTCAGGTGGGCTATGCCACAGATGCAAGAAACGTTCCAACATTCGAGGTAAGAGGTGATGCATCTCTGAAGGGTGATTTGGACGAAGATGGTGATGATGAGGAAGAAAGAGCGGCAAATCAACCCCTCATCGTATTGGATGGGGTAATTTTCCGGGGGGATCTTGCCGAGATCAATCCTAACACCATTTCAAGCATTGACGTATTGAAAGATGCAAGTTCGGCTGCGATTTATGGTTCTCAGGCGACTAATGGTGTTGTGATCATCACTACTAAGAAAGGTTCATACGGTAAACCACAAATCACTTTTAGTACAAGAGTTGGCTTGGTAACCGGTGCGAGAAGGATGGAAACCTACAAGGGTGAAGATGTTTTTCAGTTCCTCACTGACGTTTTTGAGTCTTTGGATGGTGTTTCTGCTGATCCATGGTCCAGGTATGAAGACTATTTCCAGGTGCCTGCTGAATTCCAGGATGACTGGTTACAAATCAATGGATTGCCTGCAAATACTACCGATGCTGATCTGATCAACCTGACCAGGTTCAGAAATTTTGGCTTTGAAGCTACTGAAGAGGAGAACTACGTAAATGGTGTAGTGTATGACTGGCAGGATTTCCTGTTCCAGACTGGGCTAAGACAAGACTATGACGTCAGCGTATCCGGAAGAAATGAGCGTGTTTCTTATTATTATTCAGTAGGATATAGTCACAGAGAGTCAGTTCAGATCTGGGAATCATTTGAAACCATTACCTCCAGGTTAAATCTGGATGTAAATCTGGCTGAATTCTTGAATGTGGGAGCCAACATTGGCTTCACTTATCAGGATGAAGGCAAAGAGCCCGTGGACAATGGAGGATATGCAACCAAGTCTCCGTACGATCAGCCCTGGGAGAACAATGTGCCAAGAGTTCCTGAGAATTTGAAGGCTCAGGCTGCCGGATCCAATCAGGGTAATCCTTACCAGGATCCATCATGGAACTATAGGGAATACACCAGGTTCATGGTCAATCCCACTTTATTTATGAAGGTTTCTCTTCCTTTTGGTTTCAGTATCAGGGGTGACTATACGCCGAGATTTGATTTTAGAGACAGGAATGATTTCGATATGTCCGGAAATAATCCAACCAGAGCACTTGATGAAGCGCAAAGGAGGTACAACAAAGCATTCTTATGGCAGACCAATGCTATTCTCACCTGGGACAAAGGCTTTGGTGATCACAGATTTAATGTGACAGCAGGTTACAATGCGGAGCGAAACTCATTTTGGGAAACCATAGCCAGAGCAAATGCCTTTTCACCAACTTCTTCACTGGGTTTCCATTTATTGAACTTAGGCCAAAACCAGTTCACGACCTCATCTGATGAAGTGAATTCACGAACCGGAGCATTTGGTCGTATCAACTATTCATTCTCTAACCGATATAATTTCTCTGCTTCAATCAGAAGAGATGGTTATTCCCGATTCGGAGCTGATAATCTCTATGGTAACTTCCCATCGGTTTCAGCTGCATGGACTGTAACTAACGAAAGTTTCATGCCTTCAAGCAATCTTTTGAGCTATCTGAAAGTGAGATTGAGCTGGGGTGTGAATGGAAATAGCCAGGGCCTGGATGCCTACAATGCATATGCCCGACTGAACAGTGGCTTCTTCCTAACCTATGATGGTGGCTACATCACTACTCCCTGGACCGAGCTAACCAGGTTCGGATTACCGGGACTTTCATGGGAAAGAACTTCTTCAGTAAACCTGGGACTGGACTTTGGATTGTTCAATGACCGTATCAGCGGTACGTTTGATGTTTACAGGTCGGAGACCATCGATCTGATCCTGGATCAGACCTTGCCTGTTAATACAGGTTTCCTTGGTTCCAAAAACAACGTTGGATCGTTGCAGAATACAGGTTTTGATTTAGGTATTAATTCGATCAATGTGACCTCTCCAAACATGGTTTGGACCAGCGCTTTTAACGTGACCTATGCGGTGAACAAGATCATCACCTTTGGTAATTCTCCCATTGAGCTACCTGATGGATCATTCGGAGAGCCGGATGATCTAAATAACGAGTGGTTCATTGGAGAGAGCAAAGATGTGATCTGGGATTTCGAAACGAATGGTGTTTACAAGATTGGTGAAGAGGCTGAGGCTGCTGTATACAATCTTCAGCCTGGTGATTTCAGACATGTCGACCAAAATGGTGACGGTGTAATCAATGTAGAAGACAAGGTATTCCTTGGACTGGATCAAAATCCATGGTATGTCACTTTCAGAAATGATATAGAATTCAAGGGATTTGACCTGGGGCTTGTTTTCCTCGGAAAGTTTGGCTGGTTAGGAAGAACCATTCAGCCTTTCAACTGGGAACAGGGACTGATCAAAAACAGAAACTGGAGAGAACTTCCTTACTGGACGCCTAATAACCAGATTGATGATGCTGCAAGGATCAACTCCATTCGATTGGGGGGTATTGAAGCTGCTTTGAACAAGGATTATGTCCGCCTGCAGAATATATCTCTGGGCTATAGCCTTCCAGCCAGTATCCTTGAAAACATCAACTTCAGTCGCGTAAGGCTTGCTGTCAATGTCGAGAATGCAGCCGTATTCACTCAATGGATTTATGGTGATCCTGAATCTGAAAGAGAAATGCCAAGGACGTATTCATTTAGTCTTGACTTCACTTTCTAAGATCTGAGCATGGAACTTTTATCAAGAAAAAGATTTGAAATGAAAAACAATAAATTATTTAAAGGATTGATCATCGCTGCTGTAATGATGTTTTCCACATCATGCGGCGAGGATTTTCTCGTAGAAACACCTCTTTCCTTCCTGAGTCCTGAGAACACTTTTGTGGATGCAGCCGGGCTGGAAACTTCACTGCAGGCTTCTCTTGGAGGGGTTTTCAATCAGTGGAATGGTGATACGAGAGAGTTGATGTTTAACAGTAACATGAGTGATGCAACTGTTATTGGCTCTACGGATAAACCCGATGCCTGGGTAGATCTACGAGGATTTGCTACTCCTATCAATGACAGGAATAACGACGCTGGCAGGGCTCTGTCCTTTTACAGGGAAAATTACGAGCATATTAAAAATGCCAATGCGGTCATTGACAATATCGATATTCCGGAGTGGGACGGAGGTGAAAATGACCCTGAAAGGAATCACCTTTTAGGAACCGCCTACTTTTTGAGAGCATTTTTCTATATGCAGCTCACCATGCAGTTTGGTAATGTGCCTTTTATCCTCAATGTTGTTTCTGAGGCAAGAAGGGACTTCAAAGTTTTCCATATGCAGGGTATCTGGGATCAGATGATTGAAGACCTGGAATTTGCTGAGCAATGGGTGAAGCCCAAAAGTGAAATTGCCGTGGGACTTCCACCAAAAGATGCAGTTAGAATTCTCCTGGCAAAATACTACATGCTGAATGAGCGATTTCTTGATGCAGAGAATCTGATGACCGATGCGATCAACGATGGTGAGTCTATGTTGTTTACCGATGCGATGATCCCCGGTGGAGTAGATTCAGTTAGAGTGGCTAATAATGTTAATCCTGTCACCGGCACTGTATTGCCAGGAAGAAGTGCCAACGCTTCGGCCGATGCCCAGAATTTCCTGCACATGGAGGAAGGGGATCAAAAGGTGAATAACCCTGAAGGTATCTGGATGCTTGTAAACTCACCATTCATTCTTGGTACAAGAGGAAGGTCTGCAAGGATCCGTGCCTGGGGACCAAATACGGTACAGCCCTCAGTTGGAGTCTGGGTGCCGGGAACAAGAACGGTTGGGATGGACCTGAGACAGTCTACCCGGGATGGAGAAAGCCCAATGATGAAAAAGTGGGGTAGAGGTCAGGGATTTACCAGGCCTACAAACTACTCTCAGTATGATATGTGGAATTTCAAAGGGACTTTTGATGAGCAGGATTATCGTCACAAAGACCTCAACTGGATGGAAATGGAAGATGTACTTTATGATAACCCTGGTTTAGCTACCAGTGCGCCACAATGGTACCTTCAACCGCTTACCTTATATGATCCGCTATCAGGCGATATCACCTGTGGCGACACCATTAGGACATGGTATGGCTATCCGCGATATAAGTTCTACGCCGAAAATCGCGAGCAGCAGCTAAACAGACAGGACGGTGGAAAGATGAACATGTATGTGATGAGGTTCGCCGAAGTTTATCTTGTAAGAGCTGAGGCCCGATTCTGGCAGGATAAGTTTCAGGAAGCTGCAGATGATCTGAATGTGATCAGGATGCGGTCAAATGCGATAGCCATGTACACCGGAGCGGATGTCCAGACTGATGGAATAGGTGCCATTCTTGATGAGCGTAACCGTGAGCTGTATGGTGAAGAATATCGTCACGATGAGCTTGTCAGGATGTCAGTGATCTTTGCCAAGACAGGTAAGCAAGACTATCTGGGTAATACTTACTCAATCAGTGGAGATAACATCGAGGTATCCCTTTCCAGCAACAACTTCTTTTACAACAGGGTGATGGATAAGAACACCTTCTACAGAGATGAAGTAGAATGGACAACCTTTACTAACAGGTATACCATGGATCCGAAGCACATTTTCTGGCCAATCTTTTTGGATTATGTCGTTGGGAACGTTGAGGCTACGCTCAATCAGACCACAGGGTATGATGGTTCAGAAAACAATATTGAACCATTGACACACCAGGTTCAGGCTGCTGGTGTGCCTAACAATGATCCCATGCGGGCAATCGGGGAGTAAAAGCCGTTTTACCTGTCTGATGACACGTTAATTGACAACTTATCCGGGGTTTCAAATAGCCCCGGATAAGTTTTTTTTTGATTGTATACTAGGCTATTCTTTATTAAATTAGACACGTCAAAGCGTGCGGGAGAATTCAGTTTTCAGAAATTATCCTGCTACATTATCCTAAATCAAATAGAACTTTTTTAAAGTACTAGAGGATGCTTAGTTAAGTCATTTAAATTCAAAAATTAAACATGGAAAAATCAAGACGATCCTTTATTAAAAAAACGACTGTTGCTGGTTCTGCCGCATTTGTAGCCCCTACGATCGTATCGTCACAGGCATTCGGAGCAAATGACCGGATCAATGCAGCGGTGTTGGGTATCAATGGCCGTGGTAAGAACCACATCAAGAGTCTGATGGCACAGGACAATGTGAATGTAGCCGTCCTTTGCGATCCTGACATGAATATTCTCAAGGATCGCCAGAAAGAGTTCAAAGATGCTTACAAAAAAGATGTTGCCCTTGAGCAGGACCTGCGTCGTGTGATGGACAATAAAGACATCGATGTGGTGAGCATCGCAGCACCTAACCACTGGCACGCACTGGCTACTATCTGGGCTTGTCAGGCAGGAAAAGACGTATACGTTGAAAAACCCGGGTCACATAACATCTGGGAAGGCCGCAAGATGGTGGAAGCTGCGCAGAAATATGACCGGATTGTTCAACATGGAGTTCAGCTGAGAAGCTCTCCTGCCGTACAGGAGGCCATCCAGTTGATGAGAGATGGGTATATCGGAAAGGTTTACATGGCCAGAGGTCTTGTCTTCCGATGGAGACCATCGATCGGTGATGCAGGGTTTGAGCCTGTACCAAAAGGTATAGACTATGATCTGTGGACTGGTCCGGCTCCAAAGCGGCCATTCACCAGAAATCTTGTTCACTATAACTGGCACTGGCACTGGGATTATGGTAACGGTGACGTAGGAAACCAGGGTATCCACGAGACTGATCTCTGCATGTGGGGACTGGATGTCGGATTGCCTAACCAGATCACATCCATGGGAGGTAAATTCCTTTGGGATGATGCCAAGGAAGTACCGGAAGTATTGACATCTGTCTACAAATATGATGATGATAAGATCATTCAGTTTGAAGTTCGACACTGGTGCACCAACACTGAAGAAGGAGTGACCGTAGGAAACATCTTCTATGGCGACAAAGGTATTCTGGTCGTTGATGGATACGACACTTACAAGACATACCTCGGAAGAGACAGAGAACCCGGAAAGTCAGGTGCTGATGGAGGGCCTTCAGCAACCGGTATTGATCGGGGCGCAGGAGGAACAGACGGACATTTTGCCAACTTCATCGAAGCTGTTCGTAAGCATGACAAGTCTATTCTTAATGGACCGGTAGAGACTGCTCACCTGTCATCAGGATTGGCACACCTGGGTAATATTTCTTACCGACTGGGACGTGTCTTAAACTTCAATCCTAAGTCAGAGACATTCATCAATGATCCTGAAGCGGATACTATGCTGACACGTAACTACAGACCAGGTTTTGCTGTTCCTGAAATAGTATAATTGTATTTATGTATATGTAATAAAAAACCTGTCGGGACAAACCTGGCAGGTTTTTTTAATTGCTTTATCCCATTATCTATTAATTTTTTAACAATCCAAAAATGAAATGAGTCCCGCTTGAGTGCGGGATGTCCTTTAAAAAAACAAATAATACACATATGAAATGTCCATAAAGCGAGCTATACCAACCAAGGATGAGTATTTAAAGGAAAATACTGGTCTGGAAGCAGTTTTGAAGTATCAGGACATTCCATGTGACCTATTAAAATAAATTATACACACATGAAAATAAGAATACCCTTAATGCTGGCGTTTGCCATGAGTAGTTCCGTACTCTTTGCTCAAAAGATCGATCTAAAAGTAAATGATGCAGAAAAGAAGGTCGATGTAATGATCGACGGCAAACTTTTTACCTCTTATATCTATCCGGACAACATCATGAAACCGGTGCTTTGGCCTGTCAATTCCGCCGGAGGCAATATGCTCACCCGAAGTTTTCCCCTGATCAGTAAAGAAGGGGACCGCACAGATCACCCGCACCATGTAGGCGTATGGTTGAATTACGGAGATGTAAACGGGTTGGATTTCTGGAATAATTCCGAAGCCATTTCCCCGGAAAGGAAAGACAGGTACGGATCCATCTATCATCAATCCATAGAAAAGGCCAAAAGCGGGAAGGGAAGCGCAGAGCTGACTACCAGATCACTGTGGAAAGCTCCTGACAACACCTCAATGTTGGAAGATGTAACGAGCTTTCAGTTCATAACTGATGGAAATACCAGGATCATTGACCGGACCACCACCTTAACAGCCCTGGTTGATAAAGTAAAATTCACCGACAACAAGGAGGGTATGTTTGCCATCAGGGTCAGTCGTGAACTTGAATTGCCTTCTGAGAAACCAACCAACCTGGTGGATTCTCATGGCAAAGTAACACGGGTAGAAAAAATGGATAACACCTATGTGAAAGGCAACTACAGAAGTTCCGAAGGCATCGAAGGAAAGGAAGTATGGGGCACCAGAGGCCGCTGGATGAAGCTGGGCAGCGAGATCAACGGGGAGGATGTGGCCCTGGTGATCATTGATCATCCGAAAAATCCCGGATATCCAACTTACTGGCATGCCCGTGATTACGGACTGTTTGCTGCCAACACTCTCGGACAAAAAATCTTTTCCGAAGGTGCAAATGAACTGAATTTCACCTTGAAAAAGGGAGAAACAGCCACGTTCAGGTACAGGCTGGTGGTTGCCTCGGAAGATCTTTCTGATAGCCAGATCAACAAACTGGCTGATGAGTACGCCAACAAAAAATCAATGTAACAAGAAAACCTTTCTCAAATGTTTGAAAACCAATCCAGAAGAAACTTTATTCAGAAATCAATAGCAGCAGGAGCAGGTATTTCCCTTTTTGGGGCATCTGCATGCAGCGAAATGGCCAGGCAGCAAAAAATGCAACTAGGTCTGGTCACCTATCAGTGGGGTAAGGACTGGGATCTGCCCACGCTGATCGCTAATTGTGAGGAAGCCGGTTTTGGAGCCGTAGAGCTCAGGACAGAGCACGCACATGGTGTGGAGACCAGCTTATCAGCGAGTGAAAGGGCTGAGGTGAAGCAGCGCTTTGATGATAGTCCTGTTACCTGTGTGGGCTATGGTTCCAACTTTGATTTTCATCATGTAGACCAGGCAAGGGTCCGGCAGAATATAGAAGGAACGAAAGAATACCTCAAGCTTTGTAAGGACATCGGAGCCACAGGTATCAAGGTAAAACCCAATGGCTTGCCTGAAGAGGTTCCTCAGGAGCAGACCATTGCCCAGATCGCTGCTTCCTTTAATGAAGTAGGGAAATATGCGAGTGATATGGGCCAATTGATCCGTGTGGAAGTGCATGGCCGGCTTACACAACAGCTTCCGAATATGAAAGCCATTTTTGAGCAGGTGACGGAAGACAGCGTGAAGATCTGCTGGAATTGCAATGATGAGGATCTTTTGCCTCCAGGTCTTGAAGCTAACTTCAATTCAGTAAAGAAATGGTTTGGTGATACGGTCCACATTCGTGAATTGAACGTTGGTGACTACCCTTACCAGCAATTGATGGATCTTTTTGTCGGAATGAATTATACGGGATGGATCCTGCTGGAAGCCCGGACGTCGCCGGATGACAGGGTGGCAGCCATGAAAGAACAGCTTCAGGTTTTTAACTCTATGATCGCAAACGCGCAATCGTGACGGTCATTTTTATTATATTTAGAATATCAGTAACAATTAACAACATCGGACAATGACCCAAAGAAGAGAATTTTTAAAGAAAAGTGTCCTGGGCACCACAGGAATAACAATTGGTGCGATGGGATTTAGCGCCCAATCATATGCAAAGATCATGGGTGCCAACGATCGTGTCCGCATCGCTGTCTGCGGTGTGAATGGTCGGGGAGGAAGCCACATACGCGGCTTCGGAGAACTGGATAATGTGGAGATTGCTTATCTCGTGGATCCTGATAGTAAAGTATTGGGAGAGAAGGTAAAGCAGGTCAAGGAAAACGGCGGCCTGCATACCGGAGTCAAAGGAGTTGCAGACGTTCGCAATGTGCTCAATGACAAAAATGTGGATGCCATCACTGTTGCAACCCCCAACAGCTGGCATTCATTGATGGTGATCTGGGCAGCACAGGCGAAAAAGCATATTTATGTCGAAAAACCTGCCAGTCATGATATCTATGAAGGAAGAGTGGCGCTTGCCGCTGCAGAAAAATATGGCATCGTTGTGCAGCACGGAGCTCAGCGCAGAAGCAGTGAAAGCTGGAGAAGAACGGTATCCGAAATCAGATCCGGGAAATATGGAAAAATGACCGTATCTCATGGTTTTGCCTGTAAGCCGAGAGAAGGCATTGGCTTTAAACCAAATACGGCACCTCCTGCCCACCTGGACTGGAACCTGTGGAAGGGCCCGGCGATCATCAACAGTTACAATGAAAACCTGGTGCACTACAACTGGCACTGGAACTGGGCTGTAGGGAACGGAGAACTGAACAATCAGGGTACACACCAGCTGGATGTGGCTTACTGGGCGCTTGATGAAGAGGTAGAAAATACTCACCCAAAACGAGTGATGGCGCTAGG
This sequence comes from Cyclobacteriaceae bacterium, assembly GCA_965243485.1. GTDB lineage: Bacteria > Bacteroidota > Bacteroidia > Cytophagales > Cyclobacteriaceae > UBA7330. Next base: position 3,695,742 of record CBDEVP010000001.1, read on the forward strand.
CGGCAGATTCAAGTGGGATGACCAGGGCGAAACACCAAATACGATGTTTGCCGTAGCTGAATTTGCCAATGGTCAGTATGTGTTCTTCAACGTAAGAAACGTAAATCATGAAGGCTATGAAAGACAGGTGACCAACCACTTCTACTTTGAAGATGGGGGGAGACTCATTGGAGAAGATGGAGAGTATATCTCTAAAAATGGCAGTCAGCCAAGGAACGTAACAGTAAAAGAAGTGCCGATGACACCCGGAGGAAACTGGGGTAGCTTCATCACGGCGGTGCGTGCCAATGATCCGTCCATGGCCAATGGGACCATGAAGGATGCTCATTACAGCTGTACACTGGGTCACCTGATGAATACTTCATACAGACTGGGTGAGAAAGTGCCTTTCAATGCGAAGGCCGGACAGTTTGGTGACAACAAGATCGCTTATGAGGAATTTATGAAGATCCATGCCATTGCCAGAGATGGGATGGGTGTTCCTGAAGATAAGGCCGAATATATCGTCGGACCATGGTTGGAATTTGATGGAGAGGCTGAGCACTTTGTGGGAGAGCGTTCCACAGAAGCCAACCGGTTGCTGGCGGATCCGAGAAGGGCGGAGTTTGATATTCCGTCTCCACAGTCGGTTTAGTCTTGTAAGATCAGACGGTAGTCAGACCGGATCATTTGAGCTAGATAGACTACAAAAGTTTCTGTGCTTTTTGCAAGAAACTTTTGTAGTCTTAGTTCAAAAACCAAACTCATAAACTCCGCTTCGGGTCTCGTACACAGAATAGCCGGATTCCGTCCTGAGATATTTTAACCCTTCACTGTCTTCAATGGCCATACCGCTTTCAAGCACCTCTCTGTTAGAGGAATTTGGAACGTAGACGGTGGCGTAGGAGCCAACCGGCACTTCGATCTTCATGCTAAACTCCCTGTCCTGGTTTTCCCAGCGTATACCTGCCTTTCCATAAGATGTCTCATACTGATAGTTTACAAAATCCAGTTCTGAGACCGGCTGGGGTTTAAAAATAATGTGCTTATAGCCAGGTTCTTCAGGATCTGCCTGCATCCCGGCAAGGTTTTGATAAAACCAGACCAGTCCTCCGCCAAACATAGGGTGGTTGTGTGATCCGGAGTTGTCCCATTGCTCCCTGGTAGTGGTACTTCCAAGATCGATCCAGTAACCATAGCTGGGTTCTGTCCTTTTGTTCATGGCAGCGTACGCCAAATGGTTCAGTCCATGCTTTGCCAGTACCTCAAAGAAAAACCGTGTACCAAAGATCCCGGTGTCCAGGTGACGGTCATTGTTTTCTACATTTTGCTCCAAAGCTTTCACTACTTTTTCCTCCTGATCCTCCGGCACTCCCATAGTGAGAGCAAGTACATTTCCACCATAATTGCCATAGGTTCCATTGACTTCATCATAAAACTCTCTGTAGAAAGCCTGCCTGGTATTCTCTGCCAGGGTAGCATATGTTCTGGCATCTTCCGGCTCCCCAAGTGCTTCCGCAGCTTTAGAGGTGAACCAGGCACACCTCCAGAAGTAAAAGGTATGGACCATGGGTTGTGGAATACTGTTTCTGCCTGTGGGAGCGGCCCACTCTCCCAGGTTCATCCAGACGACCGGATTGTCTTCATCCGGCTCACGGGAAAACATGATCCCATCTTCATCCACCCATTTCTTCATCCATTCCACATGCTCTTTCATCCCTTCAAAATTGTCTTCCAGCATATCGAGGGCACCATATTGGACATAAAAATGCCAGGGCATGATACTCATGGCGGCGCCCCACGGTACGCCACCACCACATCCACGCTGCCAGGGTGCGCCGTTTGGAACGTATCCGTCATCCTTGTTTTGTGCTTCCAGGATGTCCTGTATCCATTTCTGGTAAAAGTTTCGGGCGTCGAAGTTGTGCATCACCGTGAGGCAGGCCACCTGTCCGTCACCGGTATATCCAGACCGCTCCCGATGAGGACAGTCACTGGCAAGGCCGCCATGCATGTTGTCCGTCTGGCTGCGTTTCCAGATCTTGTTGATCTCATTGAAGAGCTCGTTGGAAGTTTCGAAAACTCCTGTTTCCTCAACATAAGTATTTACCGCTTCAGCGGTCAGATGCTCCTTTTTCAACTCTCCGGGCCAGTTGGTGATTTCAATGGCGCTAAAAACGAACCAGTTGAATCGGGGAGCATAATTTTCTTTGCCCTTCCCACTGAAGATGTAGGTGTTTTCACCGGAATACTGATTACTCAGAAAATCGATATCGATCTTATGTCCTTCAGGTCCGGTCACGTCATTTAATCTGACCCAACCCGATATTTCTGTTCCAAAATCCACGACATGCACACTGTCATTTTTCTTTTCAATGGTAAACGGTTCAAAAGTCTCCGTGATCTTGTCCGGATGTGCTGTATGTGCTACCAGTTCTCCATAGGGGGCATTTCGTTCTACCACAGCTTCCCAATTGCTCTCATCAAAACCGGGGGAAGACCATCCTTTTTGTTCCAGTCTGGCATCGTATACCTCTCCGTAATAGACCATATCCATGAGGATCTGACTTTTTGATGCTTTCCAGGATAGATCAGTGGGGATGATGTCTTTGGTGCCGTCAGCATACTCAATTTCGAGCTGACCGTAGAATCTTGGGGTACCATAAGGGCTGGTCCAGAATTTGGCCGGGTTGTAAAATCCATTTCCAAGAATGCTTCCGACAACATTTTCTCCTTTTTTCAGCTCTTTGGTCAGGTCGTACGCGAGATACATGACCTTATATTTCTTGAAATTGTCTGCTACAGGAATATACTGATCCTCCAGGCCGGGTCTTTTGCCATAATTGGTTTGGTTGGGAACCAGTACCTCATCTCCGATTTTTTTACCATTCACATACAATTCAAAGTAGCCCAGGCCAGTGACGTAAGCCTTTGCTCGCTTTATTTCCTTATTGATATTAAAGGTCTTTCTTAGCATGGGAGCAGGAGGAGGGAAGGTATCGAGGATCGCATTGGGCCCACCCGGCGGGATAGGTAAAGCTTCTTCACCCTGCCAGGGAACCCCGATCCAGGTTGCTTCCCAGTCAGAGGGGCTTAAAAGTCCCATACTCCAGAAGCCTGGTTTGCTCCATTCAGATGCGACATCATTTTTATCCCAGACCCTGACCTGCCACCAGCAGTCCTGTCGAGATTGCAGAGGTGCACCATCATAGGTTATTCTGAAGGATCGATCTGAGGATACTTTTTCACTATCCCAAAGATCGGGAGTATTCAGAAGTTCTTTGGAGGAGGCCACCCTAATCTGGTAAGCGGTTTGAGACTGGTTTCTCTCATTGTCCACAGACAGATTAATCCATGCTAGCCTGGGGTTTCGTACATCCACGACCGTAGGATCCCTGAGGTATTCGCAGGTCAGATCCGAAGGTGTAATGCCTTCGGTTGCACAACCGAGGATCACAGGAATAAGCAGTAAGAGGAGAATGTTGGACTTCATATTATGGTAAATTTTTATCAAAGTAGCTCGATCTGCGGAATTTACAATCCTGATGTGTTATGTTTAAAAGAAAAGTAATGGAATGGTTTTTTAATAACTATTCAAAACAGGTGGTTTAGGTAAATCTCAATTATAATATATTTAATAAAAATACATATTAAGTATATACTGAATAATTATTTAAAATATTTGTTAAAATATTTGCAACATATTGCCGGTTAACTTACTTTTGAGTCATAATTAGTTCTTATACATACTGTAGGGTGATGAAACTGGCAGACATGCCCTCCTGTCTCGAGGGTGGAGATAAGGAATAAATCTTATCTTATTCATGATTGCTTACGTTAAGTAACCATTTTTGAATAGGAAGACTAACCGCTTCGTGGAGGTTCGACTCCTTCCCCTACAGCCATCATTTTTGGGTTAATGTTGTTTATTTGAATCTGGTCACAGTAGGGGTGCTGTGGCCTTTTTCATTTTCATACCTATCAAGATTTAAAATGAAACCAAAACAACATTAAGGTCAACCACATCATTTGAACCTGTCACAGTAGGGCGCGGTGCGACTGCTCGCTCCGACGTATCGATGCTGTGGCCTTTTTTTCCTTTTATAGCAGGGATCAAAGTGCAGAATCAGAAGAATAAAATGAAAAAAATCAGCGGATCTTAAATAGAACCCTTTCTGTACATATAATAATGGAGAATGGAAATCATCAATTTAATGTATCAGTCTCCGCACGCAAACCGATGTTGAATTTGATGAGTGACCGATTTTTTTTCAACTCTTCAAAACAGGCATTTTAAACTAATTCTGATTGTTATTTGTTCAATGAAAATCAAATTATGATATACTATCAATAATTATTTAAAATAATTGTTAAAATATTTGCAACGTATTACCGGTTAACTTACTTTTGAATCATAATTAGTTCTTATACATATTGTAGGGTGATGAAACTGGCAGACATGCCCTCCTGTCTCGAGGGTGGAGATAAGGAATAAATCTTATCTTATTCATGATTGCTTACGTAAGTAACCATTCTTGAATAGGAAGACTAACCGCTTCGTGGAGGTTCGACTCCTTCCCCTACAGCCATCATTTTTGGGTTAATGTTGTTTATTTGAATCTGGTCACAGTAGGGGTGCTGTGGCCTTTTTCATTTTATAGCAGGTGCGGATAGTATACAGGAGTTTTGACTCCCGATGTCTGTCTCCTGCCTTCTATCCATAACACATCTAAATCCAACATGATCATCGGCTCCTTTAGGTGGATGACTGTCCCGAAACGATACTCTAAGGTTAATACCTGCACCACCCCAGCTACCACCCCGGATGACGCGTCGAGAATCAATGATCCACAGGTCCTCGTCTTCATAAGTTTTACTTCCGTTAACAGGATTCTTAGCCGGACTATGCTGATAATAATCGTCAGACCAGGCATCCAGCATGAATTCCCAGACATTCCCGGCAAGATCATATATACCCAACTCATTGGGAGGATAACTTCCTACTGAAATAGCTTTTCCGATAATATTCATGAAATTGACTTTTGAACTATCAGGGGGTGTGTTACCCCATGGATACCAGCGAGTGTCGCCAAGGTTACTGGCTACGTATTCCCATTCAGCTTCAGTGGGTAAGCGTTTCCCAAGACATTCACAATATTTCATGGCTGCATGCCAGGTGATGTTATAGACAGGATATTCATCTGTCCCTACTGGATATTCATTGTCATCCCAATGCTCAAGATATTTGCCATTGTGGAGGCTGTCCGGAAGGTTTTCCTTCTGCCACATAGGATTTTTAAGGACAAAATCTTTGAACTCACCATTTGTGACTTCGAATTGATCCATATAAAAGGAAGAAAGGGATACATGGTGGGAAGGGTATTCTGAGGCAATGTATCCACGTGGAAAGCTGTGTTTATTCAAAATGCTGTCCAACTCCTCTTCGTTTGTCCCCATCCTAAATGCTCCTCCCTCGATGAGGGTCATGTTATTGATTGATTCCCCTGATGGTTGAGTGCAACCACAGAATAATACCAACAAACCGAGAATAGCTTGTCTCATGGAGAAATTACTTATTGAAAATCAATAAGTTACAAACTATGGTGCATTATTCAAGATTCCTTCAGAATAGTTAACTACATTTCTAATAATATGGCAAACAAAACAACAGTAGTGACACTTTTAGCTACATAAATCGTTGGTATAATTTTAATCAACCCAAACCATATGAAGAAACTACACTATCTGATCATTGCATGCCTGGCCATTGTGGTTATGGCATTCAGCGTACTGCCCTCTACTACTTCCTTCAAGTATGATCTCGAGAAAGGAAGTCCAGCCATCAAATCGATGAGTAAACTGTCATTCGGACCTGATGGAATCCTGTTTATTGGTGATACAAAAGGTGCAGCGGTCTTTGCTGTAAATACCAATGATGCAAAATCGAATAATGCGTCAGGTGTTGTTCCCGTAGCAGACGTCAGCAAAACCATTGCTGAATCACTGGGAACATCGGTTGATGATGTGGTGATTCAGGATATGGTGGTGAATCCGATCTCGAAAGCGTTATACTTTGCTGTGCATACGGCTGATGGTACACCTGTCCTTTTGAAGATGGTTAATGGAAATTTATCCAAGGTAGATCTCACGAATGTAGAATTTTCTCAGGCAGCCATTGTGGATGCCCCTGCAGAAGATGCCACTGACAACCGGGGCCGGCCAACCAGGGTGCACGCTATCTCGGACCTGGAATATTCCAATGGCAAAGTGATGGTTTCCGGGCTATCAAACAAAGAATTCAGCTCGACCTTCAGGAGCATGTCCTTTCCATTTAATAATGATCTTTCAGCAACGACGCTGGAGATATTTCATGCCAATCATGGACGATATGAAACTTATGCTCCTATCAAATCATTTACCACGGCTACCATAGGGGGTAAGGACTATCTCGTGGCAAGCTATACGTGCACGCCACTGGTGTTATTTCCGATGAGTGAGTTAAAGGCAGGCCAACATGTAAAGGGAAGAACTGTTGCGGAACTTGGCAACAGGAATACGCCCCTGGATATCATTTCCATGAAGGTAAATAATAAGACCTCTCTGTTATTTGCCAATTCATCCCGGCCAATGATGCGGGTAAATATCGATGATCTTAATCGCTATGACGGGTCATTGACCGAGAAGGTAGAAGGTACTGCAGGAGTGGATTTTAAGGTCTTTGATGACAAGGACGTGCATCAGCTTGACCTCATTGATGCAAAAAGGGTGGTGCTGATCCAGAAAATGGAAGACGGAGCTTTGGCTTTGAGGACCGAGGAAGTCTCCAGGTGGCAATAACCGACCAAATTTGATCCTGAATATGGGGTCAGCTTCATTGGAAATAATAAAATTTCATCAAATGGCAGGGATGCTTATTCCTGCCATTTTCATTGCTTTTTGTCTGATTACCTGTGTGAGTTCGAGGGAAGAGACTCCCGCAGATATTGAAATCCAGTATGTCGAGGACCGGCCCGTTGCTGTGATCATCCCTTCATCATTTTTCGAGGTCCCGGACATTCAGCCCGATGAAGTTAGTGTGAAATTATCCTTAGCTGAAAAAGATATATTGGGTGATCTGTTTATCGAACCGAATTATGTCAGGTTCAAACCAGCCATACCTTTTAAGGGAGATCTTACTTACGAAGTGAGATACAGGGGTGAATTGATCCGTCAGTTTACCATACCTGAACGGACAGAGACCAGCATTCCACGGCTTATCAATATTTATCCAACGGGTGACACTGTGCCGGAAAACCTGCTGAAGATCCATTTGGAATTCAGTGAGAAGATGAGTGAGCTTCATTCCTCGAATTATGTTCATTTGCTCAATTCGGAGGGAGATACGCTGGATCATATCTTTCTTAAGCTGGATCCCGAGTTGTGGAATTATGATCAGAAGATACTGACCCTGTGGCTGGAACCTGGCCGGATCAAAAAAAGCCTGTTGCCCAATGTGCTGGATGGTATACCGATCAGCGAAGGCAACATATACACGATTGCAATAGGCGATCAATGGAAGTCAGCGAAGGGGATACCTCTTGCGATGCCGGTTTCGAAAAAATTCTATGTTTCAACACGTGATGAGGTGATGCCATCGATTGAACAATGGGAACTTGAGATACCCCAATCGTCATTGGATCCTTTGATCATTTCTTTCGGGGAGGTCCTGGATTATACCTCTGTCATTGGGTCATTTTCAATTACTGGGCCTGGAGGGAATCCGGTAACTGGTGACTATCAGGTAAAGAATGGAGAAACCGGAATCATCTTTGTTCCGGAGCATGAATGGGTTGCCGGTGAATATATCATTCACATCGATGGTTCGATCGAGGATCTGGCAGCCAATAATCTGAACCGGTTATTCGACAGAGACCTGGAAGTGGACTCCTCAGAGATTGTTGAAGAAGACCGGTTTCTGAAATTTGAAATCAAAGAAGATCAAATTTGATCCGGATCAGTTTGAAAGCCTGAATGTGATCGGTAAAGTCAGCGCTTTCACCACCGGTTGATCATTTTCTTTGGCAGGGATCCATTGATTGGTCATTGAGATCAGGCGCATGGCTTCTTCTTCCAGACCATCACCGAGGTTGCTTAGGCAACTAATATTACTGACCGATCCGTCTTTTTGAATCGTAAATCTGACAATCACCTTTCCGGCTGTTCCATTGTTCCTTGCTTTTTGGGGATATTTGAGATTATCAGCAACGAAACGGTAAAATGCCATCATCCCTCCATCGTATGTGGGCTCGTTTACAGAGGAATTTACCCCATGACTTTGAGATGTTGATGAGGCATAAAAATCCGACTGCAGTCCTTTGATATATGGATAGTCATAAACATCGATTTGATCCGAGCACTCAAAGCTTTCAATGATGGGCAAAGCCTGGGAATAGAACATCTTTACCGACATCATTTGAGCTGCTGGTTCGAAAGAAAACATATTGTTACGAATGGCTTTCACAAATTCTCCATCTTTATAGACTTCCTTCTGAATGAGAACCCCATCGTCTGTTCTTATCAGCCAGTTTTTTACTTTCTTTTTATTCTTAAAGTGCGCGATTAAAATGTATTTGATACCATCCTGTTCGGAAATCACTTTCTTCCATTTTCCGCTACCATTAACTACACCCGACTTTCCATTTTCGTCCCATGAATTGACCACATAGTAGTCATCATTCAAAAACCGGATCACCTCGGAAACTTCACCGTTTTCATGAAAATATTCCCAGTCACCTTTAGGTTTATCGTCGACGTAGTTACCAGCTGAATAGATACTGCCGGACGCATAAAATCGCTGGAATAACCCGGTCTTTTTCCCCTCCTGGTCATAGGAGCCTTCGAGTAAAGGCTGGCCATTGCTGAAATAATCAGTAAAATCTCCCTGAAAAGCAAGCTCTTTGGTGTTGACTGTGGCAACACGATAGTAGGTGCCAAACTCTTTGTTCGTTAAGTTCCAGTCAGGACCATAGTATAAGGTATCAACCAGGCTGGTATCTGAATAGTCAACGATTTTTTTCGCATCTACCATTGAGCTCATCCTTACCCTGTCCTCAATTTCCTCGTAGTTGAACGGACTGAAATCTACCGCTTCACATTCATCCAGATACTTTTCCGAAAGGGTGCTCCCAAAGTACTGAGCAGCATGGAAATCGCGGCAGGCACTTTGAGTTTCAGAAAGGTTTTTATAGGCTATTCCTCTGTTGTGATAAGCGCTTGCAAAGTCAGGTTTCGTCACGAGGGTTTTATTATAATCTCCGATGGCTTTTTCATATTCCTCCAGCGCCAGATAAGCATTGCCACGGTTGAAGTAGCCGTTGGCCAGATCGATCTTTACCTCACTGCTTTTGTTGTTGTTGATGGCGAATGTATATGCGAACACCGCCCTTTTGTAATCTCCGGAATTGAAAGCAATGTTGCCTGTGAGGAAGTAAATATCCGATTGATTCGAAGTCAGTCCCACAGCGGTGTCAGCACGTGTTTTTGCGAGTTCATATTCGCCCAGATGCATGTAGGCTGTGGCTGCTCCAACATAGGCATCCGCATTTCCACGGTTTATTTCAATGGCTTTCTCAAATTGATCACTGGCTGCTTCGAATTTCTCCTGACGGATCAATTTCCAACCTTCTTCTATAAATTCGAGGTGCTGATTATACATTCCAACATCCAGTACCTTCTGAGCCCAAAGCATGGAATTGAGCATCATCGATGATACAAGGATAAAGATGTATTTCATTTAAGTCGGTCCTAAATGATTAAACATAAATATAGTAAATAGCTGATTAATTCATCGCTACCTGGCTGGAAGTTCTCAAATAACCGACCAGATCAATGATCTGCCTGTCATCAAGCGTATCCCAAAGTCCTGCGGGCATCATGGAAACGTTAGTGACTTCTTTGGACTGGATATCCGCTTTTGCCACTCTCACCGTATCCTGACCTACCAGCTTCAATGCCAGGACCCTTTCGTTTTCTGAAGCCACATTCCCGCTAAACGTTCGGCCGTCGCGGGTGGTCACCACTACCATTCGGTAATCGTCCTGTATTTCGCCGGAGGGGTCCAGTACATTGCTTAGTAAATAATCAAGGTTTTGCCGGTTAGAGCCTGTAATGTCCGGACCAAGTGTACCACCCTCTCCATACATCTTGTGGCAGGGGCCACAGGTTTGCTGGAACACCAGCTTGCCATTTCTGAGGTTAGCCGAGGCCAGGGCATCAGAGGAAAGCAGGTCTCTGTATTTCTCGTATTTTACTTTCTGGTCTCCTGAAAGCTGGTCAATGGGGCCCCATACCTCGACAAATCCGTTTCCGACCACCCTTCTGAGTTGCCTGGCTGCATAGGCAGGTATATCCGGCTTTGGAATTTTACCATCTTTGAGTGCATCTGTTAACAGACGGCCATATCCTGACCTGGATGATAAGGTCTGAATGGCTTCCAGTTTATCAGTCTTATTGAAGTCATCATACTTTTCGATCAGAGACCGACCCAGCTGATTATTGCTGTAGGAAGCAATAGCCTTGATTGCTGCGTTTCGTAAATATTCATCCTCCAGCAGAGAAGGGAGCAGCTCAGGCAGCTCCGGCCATTGCTGACTGGAAAGACCATTCAGTGCTTCCCTTCTTTTTTCAACCGGGGCGTTTTGATCCCGTAGCGTAGCCATATACTGCATAGCGGCCCTGGAATCGCCCAACTGTTGGGCAATGTTTAGTGCTATCTCTGCGGCTTCCCCTCCCTGGGATTGAATGCTTTTATAGGCGGCTTCCCAGTTGTCAGGAGCATTGGAACCCGGCCGGCTTTCCAGTCCGTCACTAAACCCTTTGAGCAGGTTTACCTGATTCTTTCCCTTTTGACTTAGATGAGCCACGAGGATATCCATCTCATTGGCATCCACCATTCTGCGTGCCATATACTGGCTGATCATCGGTATCTCCGAATCCCTGGCAATGGCCAGATATTTTGTTGGATCATCAACTACCAGCGGCTCAATGCCAAACCATAGCATGTGGGGAATGTTATGGTCATCGACATCTTCTTTCCTTTTGGATAAAGCCATGCCCAGCTCCCATTTTTGGTCTGTTTGGAGTCGTTGCAGGGCGGCGGAGAGATATAACCTCACTACGGGAGATTGATCATTCCTTGCCATGGAAAGAAATTTGCCACTCGTTTCCTCTTCTACGGTCCTGTCTTCGCAGAGCAACTGAACCGCCCAGGCTCTGATGTATTCATTCTTATCGGAAAGCAAGCCGAAAAGCTCCTGGCGATCCATCAGGTTTGAGACATGCAGGGACCAGAGCGCATTCAGCCTCCAGTCAATGTTTTTGTTTTCCTTCAAAATATTTCTGAGCATATCAGCAGCCGCCGGATCTATTCGTCCATTGGTGGCTCTTTCCTGAAGGATCAGTCGGGCTCTCCGGGCGTGCCATGAACTTTTGTTGGTTTGAAGCTCAGCAAGTTGCATATCTGAAAAATTGGTGAGATCATCATATCTACCTTTCCAGTCTTTAGCAAGGCTTTTTTCAGGTGCTATGCGGAAGATTCTGCCTGTTTCTTTGTGTACCACATCCATCCCACAGATGTCGGCATCATGCCAATCGAGCACATACAGGTTACCGTCCGGTCCTAACTCCATGCTAAAACCGATCCATTGGGCATTGTTGGCCATCACAAAATCATCCCCATGTTCGGCGACAAACCCGGAGCCCTTCTTAGTCAGCACATCCGATAAGACGGCGTGTTCATGGATATTGGCCATGAAGATCCTTCCCTCCTGATCTTCAGGGAACGCATCCGAAAGATAGACCCTCGCCCCCCCGTGAGCAGACCGGTGGCGATGATCGGCAATCGTTTGGATATCGGAATAAAGGTAGGGGTTGAAATGCTGACCGCCCTGTCGCTGATAGATCCCACCAGGGATCACATGCCACATGTGGGGTATGACACAGGCAGAAATAAATAATTGCCCTTTGGCATCATAGTCAATACCCCAGGGATTGCTGAAACCATGGGCGACCACTTCAAAAATAGCTTTGGTTGGGTGATAACGCCATACCCCACCATTGATGTCCACTCCGTCGGCATCTAGCAGGTCTTCCGGAAAAGCTTCCCGATGCTTATAGATATGACCTTCGCCCACAGGTTTCCTGATCTTTGAAGGCGTTGCAAAACCTTCGAGACCGTACAGCCAGCCATCTGGTCCCCAATGGAGGCTGTTGATGGTTTCATGCCTGTCCCTGATACCCCATCCGGTCAACCGCACTTCCACATCATCCATATCTGCCTGATCATCCTGATTCTTATCAGGAACAAAAAGCAAGTTGGGCGGAGCTGCGAGAAAAAGACCGTCAAAACCTACGGCTATGGCAGAAGGGAAGGGGATACCCTCCAGGAATACTTTTTTGGAATCCGCTTTTCCATCACGATCCGTATCTTCGAGGATGAGGATGCGACTGTCCCCAGAATTAGAAAAACCTGTTTGTCTCGTCTCATAATCTCTGTTTTCCGCCACCCAAAGCCTTCCTTTATGGTCCCAGCAGAAGGCCATAGGCTGGGTGATCATCGGTTCGGCGGCCCACGCGTTCACCTGATAGCCTTCTTTTACGGTCATCGCCTCCACAGCTTCTTCAGGATTCAGGAATTTGGCATCTCTTCCTTCTTTTCTTGCAAGGTCCCACAGAGCAGCCACCGAGTAAAAGTGTCCCTCTACGTAGGCTGTCCATTGTTCGGTCAGTTTCACATCATCCAGTTCCCCGGTATGGACACGGATCTGGTGTTTGATAATCTCGCTTTCACCTTTTTTGATCTCCCAATCCCCCAAGCGGGCACGTACAGGGCCTATTCCCAGTTGTCCATCCACCCTCCATGGCTGAGGGAAGCCGGCATTTTGAGTGTGATCGAAAATCGTGATGTGAGCCAGGTCCTCCCGGCCTTCCACCTGCATCCCGACATCTACCCACATGGCCCGCTGACCTTCGGCTGCCTGATTTTTCTGTCTGGCCGCATTGATAACTTCTCCTTTGATGCCATCCTTCCAGGGCATTCTGAGGAAAAGTCCCCCGTAATCGTATTCGCCAATAGTGAGGTCAACCAGTGCTTCTCCAGTCCATTCCAGGTCCAGGACGTATTCATTATCCAGGATTCGCATCACCCACAGTTGCGTTTCCTCCATGACCGGAGAACCAGCCGAGTCCAGCAGGTGATAAATGGTCTGCCATTTCACTTCACTCCCTTCATCAGCAATTACATCCGAAGAGACTTTCTTCCAGTAATTGTCTCCGGGGTGATGAAAATAATCCCTTCCATTTACTCTTGTAAATCCCCAGTACAGGCCGGTTTGATGTTTATGGTGAGCAGGGCTGTATTCTGTAAGCGTCCCTTTGCCGTCCGGGGCTTCAATGGGGTGGATATAGGGCCTGAAATCAGGTTTGGCGTTCTGAACAACGATTGGACTATCGCCTCCTTCACGAAATACAGATATCTTCGACTGGTCCTCATTGATTTTGAGAAACAGGTTTGTGCTTCTGTTTTGATTCCCGATTTCAGTGGCAGGACCGCACTGGAATAAACAGAGACTGATGGTGAGCAACCAGAGGGGACTCCATCTTACTAGATATTTGGGGTGAAACATGATTTATTGGGTAAACTCCGGTAATTTTCGTATTTCTCCATCATTCATGGCCGAGTCATGTGCGAGGATACCCACACAGGTGATGTTTGCCGATTCTACCGCATTGGGGTAAGGTGCTCTTTTTTCAGAAAGCGCTGTGACAAATTCGTGCACCAGGTGGGGATGTGATCCTCCGTGACCTGCTCCCTGAATAAATGACAGGTGCTGATGCTCGTCCGCATCATAGACACCTCCTGTCGTAAAAGGGGCTATTTCCTTTGGTAGCAGATGGGCATAATCCGGGATCTTCACCCTTTCAGGTTTTTCTCCCGTATGGATCACACTATCCTCATGTTCGATCAGTGTCCATTCAAAGGATTTTTTGGACCCGTAAACGTCAAAGCTTTCGCGATACTGGCGGGCAGTATTGAACAATGACCGCGTGATTTCTGCTGACAGGTCAGAATCCTTTAGCTTAATGTGGCAGGTTTCAATCGCGAAAGGTGAGTTGTATTTACCGATCAGCTTTTCATCGATCCGTCCGGAACCGAAGCAGGAAACATATTCTGCTTTAGCTTTCGGTAAAGCCAGGACCGGTCCAACACAGTGTGTAGCGTAGTACATCGGCGGAAGTCCTTCCCAGTATCCCGGCCAGCCTGCCATTTCCTGCTGGTGAGAGGCTCTGAGAAACTGAATTTTTCCCAGCTCACCTTTTTCATACATTTCTTTCACAAAGAGAAATTCCCGGCTGTAGATCACCGTTTCCATCATCATGTAGGTCAGGCCTGTTCTTTTTACGATCTCCACGATTTCTTTGCATTCCTCCACAGTGGTTGCCATGGGTACTGTGCATGCCACATGTTTTCCGGCTCTCAGGGCTTTGATACTCTGAATAGCATGATCGGGAATAGGGGTATTGATATGGACCGCATCGACTTCAGGATCTTTCAGCAATTCATCATAATCCTGGTAACGTTTTTCGATTCCGAAATGGTCCCCGACTTCATCCAGTTTCGATTTTGTTCGCTGACAGATGGCATACATTTCAGCCTGCGGATGTTTCTGGTAGATGGGGATGAATTCGGCACCAAAACCAAGACCGATGATTGCTACTTTAATTTTTGAGGATGGCATAGGATGTTTGAGTTAAGTATCTTAAGCTAATTTGATTATTTTTCAGGGAACAAGATATTAATCTACGATCATAAACCCTAAAGGCATCATTTGAAATTACTTTACAATGAAACTCCAATTTAGAATCTTACTTCCCTCTTTAACCTTACTGGCCTGCATATTATGGTTACCATCCATTTCACAGGAGCTTTACACCACACCTCCGGAAAGTGTCGGACTTTCTTCTGAAAGGCTACAGCGACTCACCCAAAAATTTGAAGAATATGTGGAAGAGGAGAAAATGGCCGGTAGCGTGATCCTTGTTGCAAGGAAAGGTCAGGTCGCTTACTTTGAAGCCATTGGTATGTCTGATATCAGGTCTAAGAAATCGATGCAAAAGGATGCCATATTCCGGATAGCTTCACAGACCAAGGCGATTATCAGTGTGGGGGTCATGATCCTCCAGGAGCAGGGCAAATTACTCATCAGTGACAGGGTAGGGGATTACATTCCCGAATTTGCAAAAACCACGGTGGCAGAGCCTAAAGAAGATGGGACGTATGAAATTGTGCCGGCCAGCAGGCCAATCACCATCCGCGATCTGTTGACACATACAGCCGGAATTAATTATGGATACGGGCATGTCTCCGATGCCTGGAGCAAGGCAGGGATCCAGGGCTGGTATTTTGCTGACCGGGACGAAACGATTGCAGAGGTAATACCCAGGATGGCCGGCTTACCCAATGTGAATCACCCTGGGGAAAAATGGGTTTACGGCTATAATACCGATATCCTTGGACTTGTCATAGAAAAAGCTTCCGGAAAACCTCTGGACAGGTTTATTCAGGAAGAGATCCTTGATCCCCTGGGAATGAAAGACACCCACTTTTTCCTTCCACAGAATAAATCCGATCGGCTAGCTACTGTCTATAACCCCCGGGAGGGTGAATTGAAACCTGCACCGAAGGCCGGAACGATGGACAGCCAGGGACATTATATCGATGGCCCCCGGAAATGTTTTTCCGGAGGGGCCGGGCTACTTTCCACCGCGAAGGATTATTATCTGTTTCTTCAGATGCTTGCCAACGGAGGTGAATTGAATGGAAAAAGGATACTTGCACCTTCTACTGTCGAACTGATGACGACAGACCATTTGAACGGTATTGAATTTAGAGAGGGGCAGGGATTCGGGTTAGGTTTTGATGTGGTGAAGGATACCGGAGCTTATGGTACTTACGGATCCGTTGGTACTTTCGGTTGGGGGGGCGCCTACGGATCAAAATACTGGGTGGATCCCGAAGAAGAACTTGTAGTGGTGTATTTCACACAGCTGAGGCCCGGTTCAGTTGTGAACGATCAACTGATGTTGAGATCATTAATCTATCAGGCCATCGTTTTTGACTGATCAATCACTATATTTATTTCATAAATAAGCATTAAGCAAAAATGGACAAACCCTGGTTTAAGAATTACCCCAAAGGAGTACCTCACGAAATCAATCCCGAGCAATATGATTCGCTGGTGGACCTGTTTGAAGTGTCATTTAAGGAATATTCGGATGATGCCGCCTTTGAAAACATGGGGAAGAGCCTCACCTTCAAGGAGATCGATGAACTTTCAGCGGCATTTGCGGCATATCTGCAACATGATTGTGGGCTGAAGAAGGATGATAAGATCGCGATCATGATGCCGAATCTGCTGCAGTATCCCATCGCAATGCTCGGCGCCCTGAGGGCAGGTTTGATCGTGGTGAATACCAATCCGCTTTATACTACCGGCGAGATGCTTCACCAGTTTGAGGACTCTGAGTCAAAAGCCATTGTGATACTTGAAAATTTTGCCTCCAATCTGCAGAAGATCCTGGACAAGACCTCTATCAAGCATGTGGTTGTTGCAAGTATTGGTGAAATGATTGGTGGACTAAAAGGGACCATTGTTGATTTTGTAGTGAGGAAGATCAAAAAGATGGTACCATCATACGATCTTCCTAAGTCGGTCAAATTTAAAGATGCCCTCAAAAAGGGTGCGGAGAAGAAATTCAATAAACCCAACACCAAGCCAAAAGACATTGCCTTTCTTCAGTATACGGGCGGCACGACCGGTGTTTCCAAAGGTGCCATGCTCACTCACCGCAATATGGTTGCAAACCTGGAGCAGGCCAATGCCTGGGTTTTGCCGGGTAACCTGAAAGTGAAAGAGGAGGTCTTCATAACCGCGCTACCGCTATATCATATTTTCGCACTGACGGCAAATTTATGTCTTGGGCTTAAGCTTGGTGCAAAGAATGTACTGATCACCAACCCCAGGGATATCGGAGGGTTTCTTAGCGAAATGAAGAAGCATGATTATTCTCTCATCACTGGTGTAAATACACTGTTTAACAAGATGCTTAATCATCCTAAATTCAAAGAGATCGATCACTCCCATTGCAAGGTGGTACTTGCAGGCGGTATGGCCTTGCAACGGTCAGTACTTGAAGAATGGGAAAGAGTGACCGGGTTCAGGATCGCCGAAGCCTATGGATTGACTGAGACGTCTCCGGGAGTATGTATAAACCCTTTGGATGGTAATATACAGATCGGGTCTATAGGGTTGCCGATCCCCAGTACAGATGTGAAATTGATTGATGAGAAAGGCAAAGAAGTAAAGGCAGGAGAAAAAGGAGAACTGTGCATCAAAGGGCCACAGGTGATGGACGGCTACTGGAACAAGCCTGATGAGACCAAACAGGTGATGACTAAAGACGGATATTTCAAATCCGGGGATATAGCCGTGATGCTGGATGGTGGGTTTTTTAAGATCGTGGATCGGAAGAAGGAAATGATCTTGGTCTCAGGGTTTAATGTTTATCCTAATGAGGTGGAGGATGCCATCGCTATGCACCCTAAAGTCCTGGAAGTTGGTGCTATCGGCGTGCCGGACAAAAATTCTACTGAAGTGGTAAAAGTGTTCGTGGTCAAGAAAGATGATTCACTGACAGAGGACGAATTGCATAAACATTGTGATGAAAATCTTACGGGGTATAAACAACCCAAGTATATCGAATTTACCGATGAGCTACCCAAGTCGAATATTGGAAAGATCCTCAGAAGGGTACTGAAAGAGGAGGACGCCAAAGTCAACAGTTATAACTAGGTCACGGGCTTGAATGAAAAAGCGAAGTTGAAGTCGGATTAATTTCGGGATCATCATTTCAAATACGAAATTTTTCCTTTTTTTGCGGTGAGATCGCTCCTGGTGATTTCCAAACCGTAAACCACCCTTGAATTATACACTAATATTTATTTCTGAGAGAAATCAGTATATACGATATTCTCTCAGGTAGACTTCGTTTTGCAATGAAAAAAAAATACAAAATTATTCTTTTTAGCGTGATGCTTTTTAGCGGGTATTTCCTTCGGGCTCAGACCGATACCACAGCTGTTGAGCAGGATACTTCATACTGGACCGCAGGAGGTATGAATTCAATCTCATTTTCACAGGTTTCCCTCAGGAACTGGTCTGCCGGAGGTCAAAATTCTGTCTCCATCAATGGTTATGTTGGTCTTTTTGCGGATCTGGCCAAAGAACGACAGACCTGGGAGAACTCTATCGATCTGGCCTATGGACTGATCAAGCAGGGCGAGGCGGATTTCACAAAATCAGACGATAAGATAAATGTTGTCACTAAATATGGTTTTCAGATCAATAATGACAATGAGAAATGGTTTTTCAGTGGGCTTCTTGATTTTAAAACTCAATTTACCAATGGTTTTGCAGCCAAAGAGCAGGACAGCGTAATCTCCCGGTTCATGGCTCCGGGTTACCTGGTGGTTGGATTGGGGGTTGATTACAAACCCAGTAAGAAATTGTCCTTTAACTATGTGCCAGTTACCGGGAAGTTCACCTTCGTCATGGATGATGAGCTGGCCGCTGTTGGCGCTTATGGAGTGGATCCCGGATCGAATAGCAGGGCGGAGTTGGGATCATTTCTCAGGATAAAATATAAAGATGAGATCATTAAGAATGTGAAACTGGACTCGAGACTGGAATTGTTTACCAACTATGTAGAGAATTTTGGAAACATAGATGTGAACTGGCAAAACGGGTTTGTGTTTAAGGTGAATGGCTGGCTTACCACCAACTTCTTCACACAGTTGATCTACGATGACGATATCGATATCGAAGTGGACACCAATAATGACGGGACCATCGATGCAGTAGGCCCAAGGATCCAGTTTAAAAGTGTACTCGGTCTGGGTTTCACCTTTTCCTATGGGGATGAAAGGAAAAAAGATTAATCAGCCTTTTGGAACCTCCGGGAAATTAGACTTAAAGTGAAGATCTCTCTGCGGAAAAGGTATTTCCACACCCTGTTCACCAAATCTTTTGAAGATCTCGAAATATAATTCGGATTTCAGGATCCTCGGCTTATCCGTGTGCGAGGTTGTCCAGACTGCAAGGATAAAATTGATAGAGCTGTCCCCGAATTCGTCAAACAAAACACTCGGAGGCGGATCATCATTGACATGAGGGTTGTCCTTTGCGACCTCAAGCAGAATCTTCTTGATTTTTTCAGGATCTTCCTTATAAGATACTCCCACAGGAATCCGGAACCGGATATTCCGGTCGTTGTGGCTCCAGTTAATGACCCGGCTCGAAATGAATTCCGAGTTTGGGACAATGATGGAGATGTTGTCATTGGTCAGGATCATGGTCGCCCGGAAGGAGATATTGATCACATCTCCCTGCACATCTCCCACCTCGATCCGGTCACCCACCTTGATTGGTTTTTCAAATAAAATGATGACGCCTGAGATGAAATTGTCGGTGATATTTTGCAATCCAAAGCCAATACCGACACCTAAAGCTCCGGCAAGCAAAGTGAGCGCACTCAGATCAATACCCGCTGTCTGAATGATGATCACACTACCGATGATGATGATGATGATCCGGGTAATTGAAGCGATGGAGGCACTTACTCCCTGATCAAGATTTGCTTTGGGAAGGATGGTGTTAAGTAAAAATCTCCTGATCTTCTTCGAGACATAGCCCAGAACAATAAATGCAATAAAGAAATAGAAAATGGTACCCAGACTGATCTGACTTTCCCCCATGTTAAACAAAGGGGTTGTGATCATGTCTCTGAATGAATCAAAGGCTTCACCTAATTCCTGATAGAACTTTTCCAGAGCTTCTTCCATATGATTAACAAGTTAACTCAATTTGATCATTTGGGTTTTGGGATGAGCAAAGATGAGTCGCCATAGCTTAAAAACCGGTAGTCATTGTCCAGGGCTTCCTGGTAGATCTTCTTCCAATCCTTTCCGACAAAAGCGGCTACCAGCAGGATCAGGGTGGAGGAAGGTAAATGAAAATTGGTGATAAGGCCCTCACATATCTTAAAATCATAACCCGGGAAAATAAAGATCTCGGTACTTCCCATCAGTCTGGAAAGTCCTTTTTCATCCATCAGGGATAATATGTTTTTCAGACTTTCTTCCCGGCTGATTTCTTTTTTATTGGAATAGTAGGGCATCATTTTGGTAATGTGAAATTTCTCATCACCCATTGCCAACTTGACACCAAACCAGTAAAGGCTTTCCAGGGTTCTCATACTTGTGGTACCCACTGGTATGATGGATTTATGATTCAAAATGTTTTCTATCAGGGCGCGGGTCACAACTACCTGTTCATTGTGCATGGGATGCTCTTCCACACCTGTTTTCATGGGAAGAAAAGTGCCTGATGAAACGTGTAGTGTCAGGTATTCCGTTTTTACTCCTCTGGCCTTCAATTGATTTAATATATTATCTGAGAAATGGAGACCTGCTGTTGGGGCGGCTACAGCACCTTCGAATTTGGAATAGACTGTCTGATATCTTGGTTTGTCCTCTTCGGTCATTTCCCGCTTGAGGTAAGGAGGGAGAGGCACTTTACCAATGAGTTGGAGCATCTCTGAAAAGGTGTGCGTGGGCGGCCATCGAAACATGACCTCCTGATTCTCTTTTCGAATGGCTTCAATAAGTACCCCTTGTTTGATAAATAAAGTCAAAGATGAGCCTGTTGGCCATTTCTTTGCATTACCAATCATGCATTTCCACTGGCAGACCCCTTTTGCATTCAGTGTTTCTTCATGAAGCGGGGAAGGATCAACAGGATCCAATAGGAGAATTTCAATGTGAGCCCCTGTATCTTTCTGGAAAACCAACCTGGCCGGAATGACCTTTGTGTCGTTAAAGACCAAAACTGAGTCCGCAGGTATGAAGTGGATAATCTCCCTAAATTTATGATGCTTAATTTTACCTTGTTGATAGTGAAGTAACCTGGATGCCGATCTTTCTTTTAATGGATACTTTGCAATTTTCCCCTGTGGTAAATTGTATTGATAATCCTTGAGGTCGATATCTTTCCAATTCATATTGATTATGCTAAAACTCGAATATAAACCCTATACACTGGATTTTAAATTTGAAGCGAGGACTTCAAGGGGATTGATGCCCAATCACACCGTTGTGTTTATCAGGCTTTTTGACAGCGATCGTCCGGAAATTGCGGGATTCGGAGAGGTAGCGCCCTTACCCGGACTGAGTGAGGAAAAGGTCGAGGATGTGATGGAAACCATGAAACTGGTGCAGGAAAGGGCTGATGGAAAGGTGGTGCCTTCAAGTATTGGCAGATGTCTGGACCTGGCTGAGAGGCTTTGCCCGGAGAAATACTCCAGCATAATATTTGGTCTGGAGACCGCCCTGCTGGACCTTTGGAATGAAGGTCAGAGGAAAGTATTTGATGTACCCTTTCTCCAGGGTAAGACGGGGATACCCATTAATGGGCTGATATGGATGGCCAATAAACAATCCATGCTTGACCAGGCTGAGAGAAAGATCAATGAGCGGTTCGATTGTATCAAGATGAAGGTCGGCGCTCTGGATTTTGAAGATGAAATAGCGATCATCCAGGAGATCAGAGATCGGTTTGATGGTGTCCTTCGACTGGATGCCAATGGCGCCTTTAAAAACAATGAAGCCCTCAAAAAGCTTAATGCCCTGGCTCCCTATGACATACATTCCATTGAGCAGCCGATCATCCCAAGACAACTGGAGGCGATGCAGCTGATTTGCAATAAATCACCGGTGCCCATTGCTCTGGATGAAGAGCTTGTTGGTATCACTGACAGGTCACACAGGGTGGAAGTACTAAGATTCCTAAAGCCTGACTATATCATTCTTAAACCTACCCTACATGGGGGGCTGGCCTCCTGTATGGAATGGATCCGGATTGCGGATCAGATGCAAATCGGATACTGGATCACCTCGGCGTTGGAAAGCAATGTCGGACTAAATGCCATTGCTCAATTTTGCTCTTATGTCGGGGTGGAAGGGTATCAGGGACTTGGGACTGGCGCTCTTTATCAAAACAATATTGGTTCCCCCTTAAAGGTCCTTAACGGGTCTCTGTATTATGATCCATTGGCATCCTGGGATGAGATTTTCTAAATCCGGCATTTATATTACCTGAACAGCATTAATCTGCGGTAGTTTTTCCAAGGAGGTTGATTTTTAATGCAAAATGATATGCTGGCTGAAAGGATCTGATGCCCACGCCGGCACTTACCGCAAGTAACTTAAAAGGAGTATAAGTGCCGTGAAATGACGGTGTGATCACAAAGTTCTGGTTATTCATCACGCCGGTACGTGTTTTTAAATGAAGATCAATCCATTTTAATTTTGTTGGAATGGGATAAGCAAAAAAGATACCATACAGAGAATTTTCCTGAGTAAGCGGTCTGCCGTATTCCGGAGCCTGCACCTCTACCGATCTTTGTAAAAATCCTCCTACCTGGATCCCGGAGAGAAATTGATATCCCACGGAGGAACCAAGTTTTGGGCTTATATGCGTTTTTTCCACATAAGTCTCTGCCATTATATTTTGGGCAGAAGAGTGAAGAAAACCGAAAAATATTAGCGTGATAGTAAGTATAGAATTTTTCATCCCTTTTCTGTTTTATTTCTATACAAAACTGAGCCAAGGGATTTAGAGATATAAGCGTGATGTACCCAAATTGCAATTTAGGTAGATGCTCATAAAAGAACTGTAAGAATCGTCTAGGTGTAATACCTAAATGGATCACTCAATGTTATGCTCCAGGGCATACACTACCAACCCGGCGATATTTTTACATCCCGTTTTTTCCAGGAGGTTACGTTTGTGCGCATCTACCGTGCGCACGCTTATAAACAGCTCATCGGCAATTTCCTTGTTGCTGTATTCCTTTACAATCAGCTTCAAGACTTCTTTCTCTCTTGTGGATAAAGCAGATTCAAGCGTAAGTCGCTGGGTTGGTTTTTTCTTTCCTGAAATGCTGTCAATAATGGTTTTGGTAACGGACCCCGAATAATAGTTCTCCCCGTTGAGAATGGTATTGATGGCGGTCATGATTTCTGTTTTATCCGAATTCTTAAGGATATACCCATTCACGCCTGCTGCCAGCATATGCTTAATGTGCTGGTTTTCGCCCATCATTGTCAAAGCCATCACTTTTTGTTCAGGATACTTTGCTTTGATCTCCTGTACCAGCGTGATGCCATCCATCTCAGGCATGCTGATGTCTGTAATGACAAGATCAAACTTCTGTTTACTTAATATTTCCAGGGCTTCGATGCCATTTTCTGCTTCAGCCTGCACCACAAACTCATCGTTACCTGAAAAATACAGTTTTAAACCATCACGTATTATTTTATGATCGTCAACAAGGAAAATTGTTTTTGAACTGCTCACTTGGCTGATTTTTATTTCAAATGTCGTGAAAAACCTGCAGACTTTGTCTTTAACGGTTCATTTTTCACTCGTATAAAACACTTTGAAATATACTCGCTGATCCATTAAAGTCTGATATTTTACTTATTTTCAACGGAATTTAAAGATTGCAGATGTAAAGCAAAGAATAAAAAACATTTAATTGCAGATCAGCGTTCAAAATCCAATGACCCAATCCAATACCCTACCTATACGTTTGTGTCTCTTTTCGGCCATTTTTTTTCTGTGTTACAATCTGTCTTCGCAAACTCCAAAGCAATATAATGCCACGGACATATTGCAAAGACTGGATAAACTGAGTGTTCTTGGCAGCGTGCTTTATGTAGCCGCGCATCCTGATGATGAAAACACAAGCGTCATCTCCTATTTCGCAAACGGCAAGCTTACGAGGACAGCCTACTTATCTGCTACCAGAGGGGACGGCGGGCAAAACCTGATAGGTCCTGAGATCAGGGAATCTTTAGGAATGATCAGGACGCAGGAATTACTGGCAGCCCGCAGGATCGATCAGGGCGAACAATTCTTCAGCCGCGCGGTGGATTTTGGATACTCAAAACATCCGGATGAGACCTTCGACAAATGGGATCGTGAGCAGGTACTCAGCGACTTTGTCCGGGTATATCGAAAATTCAGACCGGACATTGTCATCACCAGGTTCAATACGCAGCCCGGAGTGACACATGGTCATCATACGGCTTCAGCAATCCTGGCCGGAGAAGCTTTTAAACTCAGCGGGGACCCTGTAGTATTTCCGGAGCAATTAAGAGAACTATCACCGTGGCAACCTTCGAAAATATTCTGGAACACAAGCTGGTGGTTTTACAGGAGAACCGGTCAGGAGTTTGATACTACTGGTCTTAAATCCGTAAATGTGGGAGCCTATTCGCCTGTACTTGGCAGGTCATTCACAGAAATATCTGCCAGAAGCAGGAGCATGCACAAAAGCCAGGGCTTTGGTGTATCAGCATCGCGAGGTAATGAATATGAATATTTTGTAAATGTAGGTGACAATCCTCCGGGTGATGAGATCTTTGATGGCATCGATATCACATGGGGAAGGGTGGAAGGCAGCGAGAAAGTGGCTTATTTCATACAGGAAGCCAGGGCCAACTTTGATCCTGCAAACCCGCACATGATCCTTGAAGATTTGCTGTCGGCGCGAAAGGAGCTGATCGCCTTAAAAGATCAGCACTGGAAAAAGATCAAGATCCAGGAGATCGATGAACTGATTAGGGCTGTTACCGGAACCTTTATTGAGCTGGTGACCAACCAGGAGTCCTTTGCGGTCGGCGATTCGATTAATATCAGGGGAGAAGTCATCAACAGGAGCCCGGCAGCTATCAGTTTATCTTCCATGGATTTTAATATCAGCGATGAAACAATACTTTTCAACCTGAAATTGACTGAAAATCAAGCAAGTGAGATGGAGTTTGATCTGAAGATACCTAATGACTTTAGTATCTCGCAACCTTATTGGCTTACGGAAGAAGGTACAGATGGTCTTTTTAAGGTAAATGACCTCTCTATGATCGGTAAGCCGGAGAATGATCCGGCGATTTCCGCTAGGGTTACCCTCAAGGTAGGTGAACAGTTCATTGATTATCAGGTTCCGGTCCTGTTCAATGCCACTGATCCTGTAGAAGGCGAACAGTACCGGCCGGTTCATATTACTCCGCCTGTCCTTGTTTCGACCGGTCAGGAGGTAATGATCTTTGGTGATAACAACCAGAAGGTTGTGAATGTGCAGGTCACCGCGGGGAAAAAAGATGTGAATGGAAATCTCAAACTGGATCTTCCGCCAGGCTGGACAAGCAGCCCTACGGCTTATGATTTCAGTCTGAAAGGAAAAAATGATCAGGCCAGCTTTGACTTTTGGGTAAAACCATCCAAAAAGCAGGGCCAGTATACGATCGGAGTGATCGCCACCGTAAATCAAGAAGAATACCAAAGAGGAATAAAGAGGATCGAATATGATCATATTCCCCAGCAGGTCCTGTTCCCCAGGACTGAAATCAAGGCTTCAAAAATTGATCTCGAAATCGAAAATCAAAAGATAGGATACATCATGGGTGCTGGCGACCTGATCCCTCAGGCACTGGAACAGATCGGATACGAGGTAGAGTTGATCGGTGAGGAAAGCGTCCATCTCAGTAGCCTGAGTCAGTATAGTGCGATCATTCTCGGAGTCCGCGCGTTCAATACACTGGACTGGCTTGCTTACAAGAATCAGGAGCTATTTGAATATGTAAAAACGGGAGGCAATTTGATTGTGCAATACAATACAACTGGTCAGCTCATTACGGAAGATGTTTCACCATTCATTATAGAAATTTCAAGAGATCGTGTCACAGTGGAGGAGTCTGAGGTGAGGCTCCTCGATCCTTCAGACCCGGTCCTGAACCATCCAAATAAGATAACCACTGAAGATTTTGAGGGGTGGGTTCAGGAGAGAGGACTCTACTTTCCCGATTCATGGTCAGGCGAACTCAGGCCTGTATTGAGCATGAATGATCCCGGAGAACCTCCGCTTGATGGCAGCCTTTTGGTTGGAAAATACGGAAGCGGAAACTATGTTTATACCTCTCTTTCGTTTTTTAGAGAACTTCCGGCCGGTGTTCCCGGTGCCTACAGGCTGCTTGTGAATCTGATCTCTATAGGAAATAAAAAAGAACAGTGATGGATATTAACCCGAATGATGACAACCTCGATGCAACCCCACCCTATTTTAAAAGCTGGAAACCTGTGTACTGGATTGTGATCTCAAACATCATCCTTATTATACTCCTCCTTCACTTTTTCTTTTCCAATCAATGAATTATCTCGACTTTATTGTTTTAGGAGCTACAATTGTCCTGATTGTACTGGTAGGGGTATGGCAATACAAGAAGCAACACAATATCCAAAGCTTCCTTCTGGGTGACAAATCCATGAGATGGGGCACCATAGGCATTTCCGTTATGGCTACGCAGGCGAGCGCGATTACATTTATCAGTACTCCCGGACAGGCATATGAAAGCGGGTTGAGTTTTGTTCAGAACTATTTCGGGTTGCCTTTTGCTTTGATCATAGTTTCGGTGGTATTCATCCCTATCTATTACAGGCTCAGGGTCTATACTGCCTATGAATACCTTGAATCAAGGTTTGATATCAAGACCAGGCTACTGGGAGCTTTTTTATTCCTTATTCAAAGGGGTTTGGCTGCCGGTATTACCATTTATGCTCCTGCTATCATTTTGTCGTCTATCCTGGGCTGGAATCTCAATGCTACCATATTGATCACCGGTATCTCTGTGATCATCTATACAGTTACCGGAGGTACAAAAGCCGTAAGTACTACCCAGAAATATCAAATGGGGATTATAATGATCGGGATGGTTGCCGCCTTTTTTATCGCCATCAGCTATATCACCCGAAATGTACCTTTTGGTGACGCCATGGATATTGCAGGCAGCTTAGGGAAGCTGAATGCTGTGGATCTTGATCTGAACTTCGAAAAAAGATACACGATCTGGTCCGGACTGGCCGGAGGCCTGTTCCTCGCGTTGTCTTATTTTGGGACCGATCAGTCTCAGGTACAGCGCTACCTTGCCGGAAAAAATATTACGGCCAGCAGGATGGGTCTGATGTTTAATGCCATCTTCAAGGTACCCATGCAGTTTTTCATTCTTTTCACCGGTGTGCTTGTTTACGTGTTTTACATCTTTTATCAGCCGCCGGTACACTTTAAGGAGGTCTCCATGGAGATGCTGCGGAATTCTGAGGCCAGCAAAGAGTTGGCAGTCTTTGAATCACAATACCGGGAGCTCACGGATAAAAGGAAGGAGCTGGCTTTCTCCATTGCCGATGCAGAGGAGGGAAGCATTGAAAGGGAACAATTACTGAAAGACTTTAATGCCGCTGACGCACAATCCATAGAAATCCGAAATAAGGTAAAGGGACTGATCTCTAAAGTAAGTCCGGAAACTGAAACCAAAGATTCGGATTATGTCTTTCTTACTTTTGTGATGAACTATCTGCCGCACGGACTCATAGGCCTGCTCATTGCGGTGATCCTTTCTGCGGCAATGTCATCCACCTCTTCAGAGTTGAATGCCCTCGCATCCACCTCCGCCATTGATTTTTACAGGCGTTTGATCAAAAGGGATGCAAGCGATCGTCAGTATTTGTTTGTTTCCCGTTTCCTGACCCTTTTTTGGGGCCTGATCGCATTGCTTTTTGCCCTGATAGCAAAAAATACGGAAAACCTCATTGAGGCGATCAATATCATCGGGTCCATATTTTATGGTACGATCCTGGGCATCTTCCTGATCGCATTTCTGATCAGGTATGTAAAAGGGACTGCCGCATTCTACGCCGCGCTAATGGCTCAGGGCATTGTCTTTGTGGTGCATTACCTGGTGCTGACCGGTGAAATCAGTCTTGGGTATTTATGGTATAACGTGATCGGGTTTTCATCAACGATCATTATTTCGATCATTCTGCAGACCATACTACCAAATAATAAGTAAGAAGTACCCACGAATGGGTACTTCTCATTTGATATGATCAGTTTACTCCTACGGTTAGTGGAATTGAAACTTTGGTGTTTTGCCATACCAGGTCTATGGTGGCCGAAGTATCTCTTAGGTTGTTGATATCAATAATGAATGTTTCGACAGGCTCCGAAAGTTTCTTCGGGGTTACAGTTGCTGAAACATCCGGCTTTTTTTCCGTATATGAACCCCAGCTGGCCTGGTCATATTTGTAGAAATTAACTTTCCATTGTTTTTCACCGGGCACTGTCAGGATCGTGTATGAACCTGCTGGCAGGTCCTGACCATCAATTTTCACAGGTTTGTCAAATGTGAATTTGGTGGCGGCGTTGGCGCCTGTTCTCCACATTTCACCGTATTTTAGCAAATCTCCAAAGATCGTACGATCTTTTGCTCCGGGTCTGGAATATTCCACGGTCACCTGAGTGAGTCCGACTGTCTGTACCAGTTTGGATGCCGGGCTGGGCGCTGGGCCATTCTGACCCATTGAGTTAAAGCAAATAAACAGCGATGCTGCAAATAGTATCAAGGATTTCATAGTGTTTATATTGGTTAATGAATACATCTGATTACGTAAAAATACCAAAGTCTTTTTATGAAAGAGAGAATGTGGTAAAAATAGCCCAGGAACTTCTTGGCAAATATTTATTTACAAACATCCATGGAAGGATTACAGGAGGTATGATCGTGGAGACTGAGGCCTATGACGGCCGGAATGACAAAGCCTGTCACGCATTTTTGAAGCGAACTCAAAGAACTGAGGTCATGTATCGATCCGGCGGATTAGCTTACATTTACCTGTGCTACGGGATCCATCACCTGTTCAATATTGTAACTAATCGGTCCGGATTAGCAGATGCGGTTCTGATCCGGGCGATTGAACCGAAAGTTGGTTTTGAGATGATGAAAGAAAGATATGGGAAGGAGATGAAGAAACTGACAAATGGCCCCGGAAAGCTTTCCAAAGCCCTGGGATTGACCAAGGCCCTGACCGGAACTGATCTTACCGGGGATCATATATATTTGGCTGATAAAATGGATCAGAAGGAACACCCGATCGTATCAGATGTACGAATTGGAATTGATTATGCCGGAGAAGATGCACTGCTTCCCTGGAGATTTTATATACGGGACAATGAATGGGTCAGTAAACAAAAAAAACCGGCTATTTAGAACGAGGCTGGAAAAATTATTCATAACCTGTCTATCTCTTAGCAGGCGATCTCTAAGGTGATCTTAGATCAATGAATATTATGCAGGTTAAATCATATCATCAAGTAAAATATTAATTATTAATTATTCAATATGTCCATTCGATTATTTTTACTTTTTTTTCTGAGTTTAAGCGTGTTTTCAGTGTTGGGTCAGATCACATTTTATGGATCACCCGAGGTATTGGATTCCGTTAATTCACAATTCTCCGAGCAGCATCTAAGCATCTCTCCTGATGGCAGTACCTTGTTCTTCTCCAGGGAAAACCACCCATTGAATGTGGGTGGAAGAAAGGATGAGGGTGATATCTGGATGAGTAATTTCACAGGTTTGGAGTGGACAAAGCCTGAAAATATTACCTCGATCAACCACCAAGGATTTACGTCCCCTATAGGTTTTACCAGAAATGGCCAGTTCTTCCTGTACAATAAGGTAAGGTTTGAAAAAGGAATTTATGTTGGGGAGATCTGGGCCAGCGATCGGTCGTTTGAAAATGCTGTAAAGCTGGATATTCCGGCATTCAGAAATTTTTCCCCGATGCAATCCGGGTGCCTGAGTCAGGATGGCCAGTTTCTGCTGGTGAGCGTTGAAACGAATATTGGGTATGGTGTTGAAGATCTCTATGTGTGTATGTTACAGCAGGATGGGTCCTGGTCCAGACCCAGGAATCTGGGTTATCAGATCAATAGCGCCTTTCAGGAGATCACACCTTTTCTGGCAGGTGACAATAAGACGTTGATCTTTGCAACGAATGGAAGGGAAGGCAAGGGTAGTTTTGATCTCTATGTTACCACCCGGCAGGATGATTCCTGGAGAAACTGGTCCACACCTGTCAATTTGGATGAGATCAATACTGCAGGGGCTGAATCCTCTTTGGTATTCAGGACCGGAAAGAATTATGCTTACTATATCTCTACAAGGAGCAGTGACGGTTATGGGGATATCAGGCGCATCAGGATCACTGAAGAAATTAACGAAGTAGTCTCTGATACGGTGCTTGAGATGGTCATCGAGAAAAAGCCGGTTCCTGCGATTAATTTTCAGGTATTGAATGCCAGCTCCGGAAACCTCATCGCCTCACAGATACGGCTCATCAACCAGGAGGGTGATACCCTCAATTATTCACATACCGATTCACTCTTTTTACTTGAGTCGGAGCAAAGATCTCCTTATCGAATGGAGTTCATCGCTCAGGGATTTTTGAAAGATTATTTTGTGGTAGAGCCGGACTTTTACCACCTGGCGGGGGATACCATCATTTCCGTAGAACTGGAACCCCTGGAAGCGGGCAATACCATCGTGCTGAAAAATGTGCTTTTTTATCGTGGTACGGCAAATTTTGTGGAAGGATCTGAAAGTGAACTTGATGTGATCGTGGACATGCTTGAGGAAAACCCCGGGGTAAGTATCCTGCTTAAGGGGCATACGGATAACCGGGGAGATGAGACATTGAATATGCAGTTATCAGAAGAGCGTGCCAGGGCGGTTGCAGACTACCTGATCAATAATGATATTTCTGAGGACCGGATTGAGAGTAGAGGATATGGCGGCACGGAGCCGGTGGCCAGCAATGATTTTGAGGAGACCCGGAGATTGAACCGAAGGGTAGAGTTTGAAGTCATCGGAAATTAAGCAAATCCTTCAATCAGATCTCACGGTTATCAATTGAGGGTGTAAAATACCCGCGTATTGAAAAAGGTGATTTCTTCTACGGTTCTGGTAATGTCTTCCAGGCGGAGGGTTATGTTAAATTCAGCTTTCATCTGATCTGAGATCAGGTAACCAAGGCTTGCAGAGATCCTGTCTTCCAGGGTATTTTCTTCAACATCCACTGCCTCGAAGAGTAATTCATTGGCCAGTGCGAGATAGAATTCTTTCACATCCAATCGTTCACCCGCAAGCGGCAAATCTGCAGAGAAGCTGTACCTGTAGCGATGGGCAAAAGAAAGCGTTCTGAACCGCTGTTCTGTCCTGAAGCGACTTACCATCCTGATCCTTTTCTCCAGGTGCGTCCATGCCAGCTGCTGGGTAAGCCGATGCTCGTACCTGCCAGGGTGCCCGGTGGGATTCACCCATCTGAATTTGTATCCTGCTGAAGCCTTCAGAAAAGGGTTCATCTTTCTGGTAAGAAACTGGTCTGCTTCAAGGAATGCCAGTCGGCCACTCAGAGCCCCTGATTCCGGAGTGGACCAAATGCTGCGCTTGCCAATGCCGGTGTTTCCTGACCAAAGATCGTTTAATTTGTAGTTGACCAATCCTCCGCCTTCCCAAACAAACTGGACCTGATCAGACTGGGCTTTCAGCAGTGTAGAAAAGCTAAAGCTGGTCATTGCAAGTAGAAAGAATACTCTCATCTGTAAAGGATAAAGTCTTCAGCCCTGTAAATGACCTCCCGTGACGTAAGGAAATATCCTGACGCATCAAAGAGAAGCTCTTCCCTTGTCCAGTTTTTATCCTGCTTTAGATCAACAACCAGTTCATAACGCACGGTCACCGCGTCCCCCGAATTCTCCAAAGCTATCTCTATTACCTGGGAAGCTTGTTTTGTATCTGATGAGAATTGTTTTTGCGCTCGCCTGATCCTGAATTTGTCGTAGCGATCAAAATAGCTTTCAATGTTTTTCCTGGTCTGTGAATCGATATTTTTCATATCCACCACCACTTCAACATCTTCAAATTCCAGGTGATCGCTAAACTCAACACTGTATTCCAGGCCGTTTAGCTCAAATTTGACCTCGTAGCTCATTTGATCGCCGTCCGTTTCACGATAGAATTTGATATGATCAGCATTGGCTAAGAAAGGTTCTATTGTCTCCTTCAATTGGAGGGGGGCATCGTCTGCACGGATCTGCTCCTCTTTCTCCAGCTTTTTCTGGCCAATTGAATAAAAACTCATGATGATGAATAGAAGGAAAATGATTGTTTTCATTTTGACGTCAACGCTTGTGATTTACTGAGTCAGAAAGTCTGTTTGTAAGCCGCTAAAAGCCCTCGGCATAATCGTCGCCCCGGGTATAATCCGCACCCCCTTCCAGTCGTCCGTCTTCCATCACAAGGATACAGTCGGTCCGGCCAATTTTGTCACGCATTTCAATCGTGTGACCCATCTCCTGGAGTTGTTTGATCTGGCTGGATTCTAAGGCACTTTCTTCAACGAGAATTCGGTCAGGCTGCCATTGATGATGTACTTTTTTGGCCGAAACTGCCTGCTGCATGGTCATCTGATGGTCAATCACATTGATGATCGTCTGGAAAACAGAGGTAATGATCGTAGGTCCTCCGGGTGTTCCCAGCACCATTTTGAGCTGTCCGTCTTTTTCCAGGATGGTTGGTGTCATGGCACTGATCATACGTTTACCGGGGGCAATGGCATTTCTTTTCCCAGTGATCAGACCAAACATATCCGGTGATCCGGGTTTTGAGCTGAAATCATCCATCTCATTGTTCAGTAAAAATCCGCCACCCTCGACCATCACTTTGGAACCATAATTCCCATTCAGGGTCGTGGTAATGGAAAGCGCATTTCCATCTGCATCCACAATAGAGTAATGTGTGGTCTCCAATGATTCCACAATTTCCAGCTTACCAGCAAATACTTTGTCAGAAGGGATAGCCGCATCAAGCCCGATACCTGAAAACCTGGAGGCATTATAAGCGGAGTCCAGTAATTCCCGGGTCGGAACTTCAACAAAATCCGGATCTCCCAGATATTTGGCCCGGTCCGCAAAAACCAGTCGTTCGATCTCCGCCATTAAATGAACAGCCTCCGTAGAATTATGCGGCCATTGACCAAGTTTCATTTTTTCCGCTCCCTGAAGCAGCTGCACCAGTGCTATACCACCACTCGATGGGGGAGACATACTGATCACTTTATGACCTTTGTAATGACCGATGATCGGATCTCTCCATTTGGGCTCGTAGGAGGCAAGGTCCTCTTTGCTGATGAGCCCCCTTCCGTTAGACATTTCCTTTACGATCTGTTCGGCCACAATTCCTGTGTAGAAACCATCTTTACCACGATCCCTGATGAATGAAAGCGTGGCGGCCAATTGCTTCTGCACTACGAGATCCCCTGCTTTCCATAGCTCTTCCCTGATGGGCCAGGGAGTATAATGGTTGGCCTGAATAAAATCCTGTTGC
Source organism: Cyclobacteriaceae bacterium (assembly GCA_965243485.1). Lineage (GTDB taxonomy): Bacteria > Bacteroidota > Bacteroidia > Cytophagales > Cyclobacteriaceae > UBA7330. Next base: position 3,729,154 of record CBDEVP010000001.1, read on the forward strand.
TTTTCGTTCAACAACGCTGCCTCGTTTTCTGTGATCTCAAAACCCTCAAAAGCAACATCAATGGCAGGCTGGACCAGCAAACCCCAGTCTTTTGTTCCAAATTTCTGGTGGAGTTCCCATATGCCCGCCACACTACCCGGTACACCGACGGCAAAGTGCCCTAACCTGGATTTTTCAGTGATCACCTCTCCATTGGCATCCTGATACATCGTTTCATAGGCCTTCATGGGTGCTTTTTCTCGAAAATCAAGGCAGGATACAGCACCATCTTTCTCTCTGATCACCGCAAATCCACCACCGCCAATGTTTCCTGCACGTGGATAAACCACTGTCAGCATTAAATGGATGGTAACTGCCGCATCAAATACATTCCCGCCTCTTTTCAGGATCTCAAGACCGGCTTTTGTAGCTATGGGGTGGGCCGTAACCACCATGGCTTCATCACCAATTGCTCCAACACGCTTCTCAGTCCCTGCCGTATGGCAGGCGAGCAATGGTAAGAAGACAATGAATATGACCAGTTTCCTCATTTTATAGCCTTATACTTCACAGTTTTGGTCCTTTTCTTTTTACGGTCCTTGCTGGCGTCATAAGGGAACCATCTTTTTTTGGGCTTGACCATCGTTACTGTATGATAGGACCCTCTGCACTCCGAAAACCCGATGGATAAAAGTGAAAAAAGAAAGATAGCAAGTAAAGTCTTTCCTTTATTCATTCATGACGCTTTTTAAATTATTTCTGGTATTCTTGGGTTGTCTGATCTCTAGTCTGATACCTTCCTGGTCTGCCGTGAATTTGAAGTCATCGATGGTTTCGATGATATCGTGATCCAGAAATATTGAATCTGACTCATCGATGATCACCTGAGACCCCCTGGGTATGTCTCTAAGTGTTCGTCTCAAGAAGGCTTTATTCAGGAAACTTACATCTTTCTCTAACCTTATTATATAGGTATTGTTATCTTTTTCCACCCGGATGGCCTGATGCATGTTAGTGGTGATCACAAAGTAAAGTCCAGTCACAATTCCGATCATGATTCCAATTAAAAGGTCTGTAAACAGGATAGCCAGGATAGTAACGATGAACGGAATAAATTGTGATCGGCCCTGTGCGTAGATTTCTTTAAATAAGCCTGGCTTTGCCAACTTGTAACCAACCATCAGCAAGACCGCAGCGAGCGCAGCCAATGGTATCAGATTCAGGATACCCGGAAAAAAGGCCACGCTGAGGATCAACAGCAACCCGTGAAATACCGCCGAGACCTTCGTTTTGGCCCCTGAACTTATGTTTGCCGTACTCCGGACAATAACGGCCGTAATGGGCAGACCACCCAACAAACCCGAGATCGTGTTGCCTACCCCCTGAGCCTTTAATTCCCGGTTTGCAGGAGCAATTCTCTTGTAGGGATCCAGTTTGTCGACAGCATCCAGACTCAGGAGTGTTTCCAGACTGGCGACAATGGCAATGGTGATTGCTACTATATAAATATCCGGGTTGGCGATTTGGCTGAAATCCGGAAGTGAAAAGATCGAAATAAACTCGTCCAGATTTTCACTTACCGGAAGGTTTACCAGGTGTTTGCCGCTTAATTTCATGCTGGCGCCGTAACCGAAAAAATTGATGACAGTACCTGCCACAACTGCAACGAGGGGACCAGGGACGATTGAAGTCCATTTTTGTCTTTTCATGAAAGGTCTTTCCCAAATGATGAGGATGGCCAGGCAGGTGGAAGCGATAATCAATGCACCCATATCAATATTCTGTATGGCCAGAGCGATCTCCGTAAAAGTATTTTCTCCATCAGGCTGGAAGAAGGCTTCGTCTCCCTCATAGTCACGATCATCGCCCAGGGCATGCGGTATCTGCTTAAGGATCAGGATAAAGCCAATGGCAGTGAGCATTCCTTTGATCACGGAAGAGGGAAAAAAGTGACCAATCGTACCTGCCCTTAGAAAACCCAGTGTAAGCTGGATCAAACCGGCAATAACCACAGCAAGTGTGAAGGCTTCAAATGTGCCAAGCTTTGTAATGGCATTGAGCACAATCACGGTAAGACCTGCAGCAGGTCCGCTCACACTCAGCTGCGACCCACTCAAAGCGCCAATCACCAAACCTCCGACAATTCCGGCAATGAGACCACTAAAGAGGGGAGCCCCTGAAGCGAGTGCAATACCCAAACAAAGCGGAAGAGCAACAAGAAATACGACCACCCCGGCAGGAAGGTCAGATCCCAGTGATTTAAAATATTCTTTCATTTTTGTGTTTTAGTTAGGTTATTCCGCTCGGTGCGGCACTCATTTTGATTTGTTCTGTTTTCTTGTTTACCACATGCCTCCGTATGTGGACACAGGATCCTCTCTTTATACCTCTACCTTATAAGCTAACTGTGGCAGGAGCATGATTAAAAGTGGTTCACTCTGTGTGATAAATGATTTGATTTCTTGCATATAGGGTTTCGGATACGCGAGTATAACCATAATGATCATTAAAAAGCAACCCAACCACTTTTTCATCATTCAATGATAATAGATTGCACCTGTCAGTCACTGTTAGTTCTGATTTACTAAAATTGATTTCTATAACTATCTCATTCACAGTAATAAAAATATTTATATTTCAATCATTTTTGCAAGAATCTTTTGATTGGAATGATCGATTATCTATATTTCAAACCCGAAGCTATTTGTCTCTTATTTATTAATGCAAAACAACCAGTATGAAAGAAAATCTTGATCCTGTTTCCAACGTGGAAATACCCAAAGGATACAGAGCTTATCAATTGAAAGGAGTAAAACATACAATCATCGCACGAAAGGGGGGACCTACCGCCGATCAGATCAAAACCAGACCTACCTACCAGAAGCTCCGAAACAATCAAAAAGAGTTTGCAATAGCCTCGGCATTATCGAAGACTTTACGTACTGCCCTCACGGGAAACATGAATGAGATCTGTGAGACTTATGTTTCAGGACGTCTGACTGCCATATTTAGAAACCTGGCCAAACATCAGGATGGTCCTATTGGAAAGCGACCTATGTTTGTCAGTCAACACGGAGATTCGTTGAACGGCTTTGAGTTCAATACGTCCAGCCCTTATGATGAGGTGTTCAGGGCCCAGTATCACATCAAGACCGGATCCAGGTGCTGCCAGGTGATCCTGCACTTTCCTGCATTTATCCCTGACGAATCTCTCAAGAAACCAAAGGAGGCTACCAATTTTAAAATAAAAGCCCGGCTGATCAGCTTATCTGACTATGCTTACGATAATTTTGAAGAGGCCTATCTTCCATTGAATAAGGATATCCATGGGTTGTTTAATACCTATGAAACGCCTATGCTGCCCATTCTAAAGATACCTACAAGTCCGATGACCACACAGATATCCATCAATCATGATGGACCCAACGATCGTACGGCTTGTGTATTGATCATGGCCATCAGTTTCTATTCTTACAAGAATGGTAAGTTCATTCACCTTCCTAAGGAAAGCGCAATGAGCATTAAGAAGGTATTCTAAATTGGAACCGTCCATGTAATAAGTCCGTTTTAGCAGTATGAGATGGCTTTTTTTGCTTTCGTGCTGCTTTTTCTTCCTTCAGGGTTTTCCACAGCAGCAAACAGAGCAGGCTTTTGACATGTATCAGGAAGCTTACTCCAACTACAAGAAAAACGAATTAGGACTGGCAAGGTACCTTGTTGATCAATCGATAGGGATGCGAGAAACTGCAGACTCCAGGTATCTGAGCGGATTGATCTTTGAAGGGGATCAGCTGCCATTACGAGCGGTCTCGGAATATGAAGCCGCCGTGGATCTGAATCCTGAATACAGGGAAGCCTATTTCAAAAAAGCTTTGATCTATTTGAAGCATGGAAACCCGGAGCAGGCGGTCAGGGATTTCTCTTATCTTATCAACACCTATAACCGTTCGGAGGAAACAACATCCATCATTTTTCAAATTGATGAATCCGGAGGCAATCAGAACAAGATCCTCACCACCAATATGCTGGAAGCACAGCTATACCATTACCGGGGTCAGGCTTATCAAAAACTTGATGACTATGAGAAAGCACTCGCAGACCTCAACAGTGCGTTATTGCTGGAACCGGTTCCCGACTATTACATCAGCAGAGGATTGCTGCGGGTGAAGATGAAAAATTCGGCTGCAGCCAGGAATGATTTTAAGGAAGCCATCGAGATCGATCCGGATAATTCTCTGGCCTGGTATAATCTTGCACTGATCGATGATAACCTGACACTCCCTCCGACACTTTCACTGGATTCGGATTTTGCACCCACCTTGAGCCTTCTGGCTTCGAGAGCCATGGATCGGGGTGATTACAATCAGGCCAGGCAATATCTTGATCAGTCGTTGGATATTGATCCCGGAGATGAGCTGTCATTGATCAACAGGGGGAGAGCAAAGCTAAAACTCGACCAGTATTCAAGCGCCAGAAGCGATTTCGTTCAGGCTTACAGGATCAATCCGCAAAGATCAGAGTCGCTTTACCTTACCGGAAATACCTATTTCTACGAGAAAAACTACGCCCGTGCATTGGCCTATTACAATCAGTTTTTAGCCATTGATCCTGGCAATGGGATGGTCTGGTATAATGCGGCGATGTGTCATTTTGAGCTGGGCGACAAGCAGGATGCCTGCCATTTTTTAAGTATGGCCAACCAGCATGGTATGGTCCAGGCCCCGGCCATGATCAACCGGCATTGCCGGTAAGATTAGTTAAATTTGAATATGCTCGACCAAGAACTACCTCTTAAAATAGATATGCATACCCATATCATTCCTGAAAAGATGCCAAACTTTTCAGAGAAGTTTGGTTATGGAGATTTCATCAGTCTTCTGCACCACAAAGAGGGCAGTGCATTGATGATGAAAGGTGGTAAATTTTTCCGTGAGATCAGTGCCAATTGCTGGGACCCTAAGCTCAGGATCAGGGAATATGAGAAATTTCAAACGAATCTTCAGGTCATTTCCACCATTCCGGTCATGTTCAGCTACTGGGCCGATGCCAGGGATTGTCTGGAGCTGTCCATGTTTCTGAATGATCACATAGCTGATATCGTGGTGAAGTATCCGGGGAACTACCTTGGGCTGGGTACAGTGCCGATGCAGGATGTTGACCTTGCCATCCAGGAATTGGAGAGACTTCATCAGCTTGGATTTCCGGGAGTACAGATAGGATCCAATATCAACAATCAGAACCTTAGTAAGCCACGTTTTTTCGAGTTTTTTGAGGCCTGTGAAAGACTGGATATGGCTATCCTCGTTCATCCCTGGGAGATGATGGGAAAGGAGCATATGGAAAAGTACTGGCTCCCCTGGCTGGTGGGTATGCCCGCGGAAACCACCCGGGCAATCACATCAATGATTTTTGGAGGGGTCTTTGAAAGATATCCCAAACTGAGAGTATGTTTTGCGCATGGAGGAGGCTCTTTCCTGGGCACATTAGGCAGGATTGAGCATGGTTTCAAATGCAGACCCGATCTGGTTGCTGTTCATAATAATGTGAATCCCAGAGAGTATTTAGGAAAGTTTTGGGTGGATAGTATTACTCATGACCCTGAGATGTTTGAATATATTCTGAAAAAGCTGGGATCAGAAAAGATCTGCCTGGGATCGGACTATCCGTTTCCATTGGGGGATCTTGAGATCGGTCAGTTTATCGAGGACCTGGGCCTCATCCGGGAAGACTATGAAAACCTGATGTACAAGTCGGCGATGGACTGGCTGGGCATTGGAAAGAGCCACGAAGATGACCTGAAAAAGATCATGGCAAGTGCTTAGCGATTAGTTATATTTTCCCATCGATTCTTTTCCAAGCCTGATGTGCGCCAGATGGTGGTCACAGTGCCAGGCATAGAGGGCGATAGTTTCGTCCAGTTGTCTGGTAGCCTTCTGTTCCGGATGATAATACGTGACTTTTAGGTCTGACGCAGCGAGACTTCTCAATAACTGAGCCCAGCGTGAATGCAATCCATTGAGAATCATCAGTGATGTATTGACGGCACCAGTACTGTCAGCCAGCCTGGCCCATGCGGCTTCATTGTATGGCTTTATTGTTGGAGTATCTTCGGTCAGGGCCAGTTTGAATCTGACAAAACTGTTGAAATGACTGTCTGCACAATGATGGACTATCTGCCGGATGCTCCATCCGTCAGGTCTGTATCGCCAGTCCAGTTCCTTGTCAGTGATACCGTCTGTTTCATTGCTTAATTTTTCCGGAAAGTCTTCAATGACTTTTATCCAGTGTTCTATTTCTGAAGGTGAGATTTGCGCAGGCCACCTGAACCGTCCCACCGGATATTTAAGTTTGTCAAGATCGTTCATTGGTTAGCTTTTATGTTTTGGATGGCCTTCATTACCCCTGTGCTGGCAGGTTCTTCATAGAAGAAGTGATTTTTGTGGTGATGAAGATCGGGTAATTTGGGGTCAATGATGTATTTTGGAATTTCCGGGCCCACAAAGTCCAGTAATCCCGCGGCCGGATATACAACCAGTGAAGTCCCAACCACCATAAAAATATCTGCAGCACTGGCTGCTTTTGCAGCGACTTCCATCATCGGGACCATTTCACCAAACCAGACAATATTAGGCCTGAGTTGGGATCCTCTTTCACAGGTATCTCCCATCCTGATCTCCAGCTCTTCCATATCATAGACAAGGGAATCATCGATGGAGCTTTTAGACTGGAATATGCTGCCGTGGAGATGGATCACCTGGCTGCTCCCGGCTTTTTCGTGTAAGTCGTCAATATTTTGTGTGATGATGGTCACATCAAAATCTTCTTCCAGGCGCGCAAGCGCCAGATGGCCAGGATTAGGTTTGGCCTGCCTTGCCTGCAGCCGCCTTTCATTGTAAAAACTGAGGACAAGTTGAGGATTCTTTCTCCAGGCATCAATCGAAGCCACTTCCATCACATCATATCCTTCCCACAGACCTCCGGCATCCCTGAATGTTTTTAAACCACTCTCGGCACTGATACCTGCGCCAGTCAGGACTACGATCTTTTTTGGTTTCATTGAAAGAAAATGAAAAACCATCTTCCGTCAGAAGATGGTTGACCACAAGCTTCGGACTTTCTTATAATATGATGATCAATACAAGAATGATGATGATCAATGCACCTACTGAAATAGAGATCCGGGAATCCAGTCCCATTTCCCTCGCTTCCTTCTTCAGCTCTTTCAATTCGACTCTCAAAGCCTTTTTTTCCTCCATGGTCAGGGTGGAGCGTTCCATCGATCGGATCTCTTCCACACGATTGATGATGACTTCTGCCCGGTGATTTGCTTCATTTACTTTCACGGGACCGGTTTCATTGGCATGAGCGAATGTGATACTTATAAAGAGCAATGCGATGATGATGAAAGGTTGTTTTTTCATTTTTTTTGAATTGTATATATTATAGACTAATTAAAAATACGTCTAATTCGGAAAAAACGAAATCCACACACAAAAATTTGCCACATAATTCATCTCATACAGGTACAAATACCAGTTTCTTTGACTCAAAAAAGGGTTCTTCAAAATAATCCGAAAGCTCCGTCAGGGCATGGGGACGCTTCAATTCTTTCAATTCCTGATCAAGATCGCCTCCCTTCAGTAAAATAAGTCCGGTATCCATGTTCGTTTTAGGCTTCCTGTTGATCAATGGATACGTCCACTGGTACAGGATCTTTGTAGGAGCCACCGCCCTTGAAACCACAACGTCAAACTTCTCTTTCAGTTTTTCCGCACGTTCATGCAGAAATCTGGTGTTCTGAAGCTGTGTGGCTGAAACTACCTGTTCGACCACCTTGATCTTCTTTCCGATGGAATCCACCAGCATAAATTCACATTCCGGAAAAAAGATAGCGAGAGGAATGCCCGGGAAACCTCCTCCGGTACCCACGTCCAGGATCTTTGTGCCGGGAGTAAAATGTTGAAATTTTGCGATGGCCAGGCTGTGGAGAACGTGCCGCTCAAACAGATGATCAATGTCTTTTCTTGAGATCACGTTGATGCGGTCATTCCACTCCCTATAAACCAAATCCAGCTTTTCAAACTGGCTTATTTGAAGATCTGTAAGATGAGGAAAATATTTGAGGATAAGCGGAGTACCCAACGATCAGATATGTTTTTTCTTATCCTTAAGCAGGTCGTACATAAGCTCTCTTGCCCTGTGAAGTTGTGCTTTTACGGTCCCCAGAGGCGCATCAAGTTCCTCTGCAATTTCTTCATAGGACAACTCATCAAAATACCGGAGTTTCACCAGGCGTTGATACTTTGGTGGAAGCTTGGTCACAAACATGCGCACCAGCTGGATCTTTTGTGAGTTTATGGTTTCCTCATCGGGTGTCAGACGCCGGTCTTCCACGTCAATATTCACTGAATCCCCGTTGTCGTCAGAAAAGGAAGTGTTAAGACTGTAGGTTTCCAGTTTTTTCTTTCGGATGAAATCAATGGCATTGTTGGTAGCGATCCTGAACAACCAGGTGCTGAAGGTATAGTCCTTTTTAAACCGCTTCAGATTTTTGAATGCTTTGGCAAATGCTTCGATGGTAAGGTCTTCCGCGTCGTCCACGTTCCTTACCATTTTCAGGATCATGTGATAGACAGGCTTTTTGTAGCGATCCATCAGTTCGGCAAAAGCTGTTTCATCACCTTCAACGGTAGCTTTGTCGATAAGGCTGAAGTCTTTTAGTGCCTTGTCAGAAAATTGCCTGTTTACTTCCATTTGACCTTTGTGTGTAACAACGCCCAGATTCCAATCAACGGATACAAGACTGCATAAATCAGGTCCGAAATTGGCAAAAAGAAAGGATTATAATAAAACCCTAACTTCCGTGACGACAAGTTGAAAATAAGTCCTTTTATTACTATTAACAAGATGAACGTCAAAATCACTCCATTGTTCCATAGAGTAGCGAACATCAAAGATATAAAACATAGCCATAATAACAGATGGTTCATGGTCCAGTAGACGTGTAAAGCCTTTTTCTTGTAGTACTTTCCAACATGTAAATGCCGGGTCTTTTGAGTAAGGTACCGTCCCGGAGAACGAGGAGCATCGGTGACGGTCAAACTGGCAAGTCCGGTTACAACCTGTGTGTTTTTGGCATTTGCGTATTTCTGGATAAACAGATCGTCATCACCTCCCGTGATCCCCTGATATGGATAAAATCCGTTTCCTTTCATAAATAATGCCTTTTTATAGGCCAGATTCCTTCCTACAGCCATGTAAGGTCTTTTTCGAAGTGCAGCAGAAATATATTTCATCGCAGTATAAATGGTCTCATATTGGATGAACTGGTTCAACAGGGATGGCCTTTTTTTGTATGGACTCACGCCAATAAGAATGCTTGTGTCCGGACCGATGGCTTTCGCAAAATTTTCTATCCATAACTCTGACTGTGGACGACAGTCAGCGTCAATAAGGATGATCCATTCACTGGAAGCGGCATTGATGGCCTGCGTAAGTGCATGCTTTTTTCCATCATAACCCTCGGGTAAATCGCTGATCAATAAATAACTCAGATTAGAATTTTCACCAGATAAATCATCCAGATAGCTTTCACTTTCATCAGAGCATCTGTCTAGTGCAATGATGATTTCATAGTTGGCATACTTCTGGTTTAAAATCAATGGCAGCAGGACCTTAAGGTTATCGCATTCGTTTCTGGCAGCCACAACTATGGAGAATGCGGGACGATGAGTTCCGGATGGTTTTTTATGGCGTAGAACAGGTATCACCAAATTTCCGAGGTGAACCAGGTGCAGGATCATGAGAAAATAGAAAAAAACAATTATTACCATCCTAAAGTCACGCTAAAGCTAGTTCAGATATGAGGAAAAGTGATAATATCTTCAAGTTTGCCTGTCTAACTCCTGCAGCTACCTATTTTTGCGTCCAATGAATTTTACGCTGGATAAGGTAGATGCTCAATCAGGAGCCAGAGCGGGCACGCTTGAAACTGCTCACGGAACGATCCAAACTCCCATATTCATGCCCGTTGGAACGGCGGGTACTGTTAAGGCTGTTCATCAAAGGGAATTGAAGGATGATGTTCATGCCCGGATCATCCTGGGCAATACCTATCATCTTTATCTGAGACCCGGACTTGAAATCATTCAGGCGGCCGGTGGCCTGCATCGGTTTAACGGCTGGGACGGGCCTATCCTGACAGATAGTGGAGGTTATCAGGTTTATTCACTTGGAGATAACAGGAAAATTTCAGAAAAAGGGGTGATTTTTCAATCCCACATTGACGGATCCCGCCACACTTTTACCCCGGAGAATGTAATGGATACGCAGAGGATCATTGGTGCTGATATTATTATGGCCTTTGATGAATGTACACCTTATCCATGCGAAAGGGATTATGCGGCCTCGTCTATGCAGATGACGCACCGGTGGCTGGACAGATGTATCCGGCACTTTGACCAAACGGATCCGATATATGGGTATGATCAGTCATTATTCCCCATCGTTCAGGGCAGTACCTATCCTGACCTGAGAAAGGAGTCAGCGGCGTTCGTGGCAGAGAGAAATTGTCTGGGAAATGCGATAGGAGGACTTTCGGTGGGAGAGCCCCATGAGGATATGTACGCCATGACCTCCCTGGTTTGTGGAATACTACCAACGGATAAACCCCGTTACCTGATGGGTGTGGGTACTCCGGAGAACATCTTGGAATGTATTGCATTAGGAGTGGATATGTTTGATTGTGTGATGCCAACCCGAAATGCCAGGAATGGAATGCTTTTTACTACCCATGGAATTATCAACATCAGAAATGAAAAATGGAAATCAGATTTTACCCCGATAGATCCTGGTTTGGAGGGCTACAGCAGCAACTTTTACAGCAAAGCCTATCTGAGGCATTTAATACTAAGCAATGAAATCCTTGGGGCTCAGATTGCCACCCTGCAGAACCTGACCTTTTATTTGTGGCTGGTAAATAAAGCAAGAGAGAAAATCTTCAGCGGGGAGTTTGCGTTATGGAAGAATAGCATGGTAAAAACTGTTTCTACAAAGCTTTGATGAAGAAAATTGATCGGTACATTCTTAAGAAGATGATCACGACATTCCTTTTCGTGATGGTCATGCTTGTACTGATCATCTGCATCATTGATTTCACAGAAAAGAATGACAAATTCATTAAGAATGAGGTACCGGCAGGTATGATCTTTCATTATTATCTGACTTTCATCGCCTGGATTGCCATTCTGCTTACACCAATCACTTCATTTATTGCCACTGTTTTTATCACTTCAAAGATGGCAGCAAAAACAGAGGTAATTGCCATTCTGGCTTCGGGTGTAAGCTTTCGGAGAATGATGTTTCCTTATTTTATAGGCGCATGTTTGATTGCTATCAGTAGTTTTTACCTCATAAACTTTGCAATTCCTGAAGGTAATAAATTCAGGATCCCTTTTGAGCTGGAATACTTAAATAAACCATTCTATTTCAGTGACCGCGACATTCATTTCAAGATCGGGGAGGAAAGCTACATTTATATCAACAGGTACAATAACAGGAGCGATGTGGGGTATTCGGTGACGCTCGAAAAGATCGTCGAAGAGGAGTTGAAGGAGAAGCTTGAAGCCACCAGGATCAAATGGGATTCTACAGCTGGGAAGTGGACCCTGATGGATTGGGAACACAGAGTGCTAAAGGAAGATGGAGAAATCCTTACAGAGGGGCAGGAGTTGGACACGCTGCTTGCTTTATCACCGGCAGACTTTAAGAACAAAGAGCGACTATGGGAAACACTCACTTTACCAGAGCTCAATGAGTATATTGAGCTGCAGCAATCCAGGGGTGCCGATGATGTGCAAATCTATCAGATTGAGAAATATATCCGGTACATGCAACCGTTTACAGTGTTGATCCTGTGTTTTATTGGTTTGATTGTTTCAGCGAAAAAAAGCAGGCAGGGGACAGGTTACCAGATTGCCCTGGGTTTTGTGATCGCCTTTGCTTTTGTAATCACGTTTGTGCTGGCCAGGGCCATTGCAGAGGCCGGAAGCATGGATCCGTTACTGGCTGTCTGGATCCCTAATATTGTCTTTGCTGGTATCGGCTTGCTGCTGTACAATACAGTGCCGAGATAAATAAAAAAACCCGGCCCAAAGGAGCCAGGTTTTTTTAACACTCAAAACTTATGAAATTACGGTATTAAAACTTTGTCAATCACATGGATCACTCCGTTTGTGCCAAGCACATCGAGCAATTCGCCAACCAGATTTGCGTCAGCACCTGATCCGTCTGTGATAGTACCTGCCATGGCATCGATGGTGATATCGCCATTTAAGGTTGTTATTGCACCGCTTGCGAGATCAGAGGAGAATACTCTTGGAGTAGCAATCACATGATGCTGCAATACGGCAGTTAAAGTGCCAAGCGGAATATCGTTAACTGTATTCCATGTTGGATCGGAATCCAGTAAAGCCTGGAACGCAGCATCAGTAGGTGCAAAGACTGTGAAATCTCCTGCGCCGGAAAGTGCAGCCAAAAGATCAGGATCTTCTCCGCTTGTTCTGGCTACTGCGGCTACCAGTTGAGTGAATTCATCCGGATCAAAACTCTGTGCAATCTCAACAACGTTGTTGGATGGAGGCAGAATAGTTTGATCAATTACATGAACAACTCCGTTACTACCCATGATATCTGTAGCAACTACCTGTGTTTTTCCATTGATGAAAACTCCGGCATCACCGCCTTTATTTGACAGGTAGAATGTACCACCCAGAGATTCAATCTCAGCAGCTCCAACTGTGGTAGTAGGTAGGTCGCCTGCCATTACGGTTCCATCAACAACATGATATGTCAATACTGCGCCTAATGTTTCGGCATCAGGAAGTTCAGTGATACCTGCAGCTTCAAATGCAGCGTTTGTAGGTGCAAACAGGGTCAATCCCATATCACCAGGACCATTGCCTAAAAGGGTCTCAAGAATGCCTGGGTCAGCCGCCAATACCGCAGCTATCAAAGTAGAGAAATCCTTGTTGAAGTATGCAGGAGCAACGATTGTTCCGACAATAGGAAGAATAGACGGCGGTACCATGACATCATCAACAATGTGCACCACACCATTCAATGCATTGACATCCGCAGTAGAAACTTCTGCACCACTGATGAATACTCCTCCATCGAGACTAACAGTAATTTCTTCACCTGACACAGCTGTAGCAGTCTGTCCATCCATGAGGTCTGTTGATAATACTTCAGCTCCCGAAATCACATGATATTCGAGTATAGTTCTTACTACAGACTCAGGAATGTCAGTAAGTTCATCCTGGCCAATAGCAGCCAATAATGCAACGAAAGCTTCGTTGGTCGGAGCAAATACCGTAAATGGACCATTGCCCTTTAATGTCTCAACCAAATCCGGGAACAATGATAAAGCGGTAACAAGCGTACTTAGCGCTTCGGTGTCTGATGCCAGAGAGACAACATTCCTTGCCTCAAAACCAGCGGGAATCAATACTTCGTCGATAATATGAACAACCCCATTAGTGGCTTCGATGTCAGCATTTACAACACTGGCAGACCCGTTGATCACTACTCCTGAAGATACATCAATTTCGATGTCGCCATTCAGTGTAGCTACAGTACCATTGGAAAGATCCGTTGAGAATACAGCTCCATCCACAACGTGATATTGCAGGATTTCAGCCAATTCATCAGGATTTGCGAGCAGGTAGTCTAATACACCATCGGGTAAATTAGCAAAAGCGTCATTTGTAGGAGCAAACACAGTGAAAGGACCGTCACCCTGAAGTGTTGTAGCCAGTCCTGCTTCCGTTACTGCGGTTACAAGTGTGCTTAGTGTCGAAGTGGCCTGAGCCAATTCAACAATATTATCAGTTGGAGGAACTTCAAAACCTGCAGGAATAAGCACTTCATCAATGATATGTACTACTCCGTTAGTGGCTTCTACGTCTGCTGTTTCTACGTCTGCAGAACCATTTATCGTCACATCTCCACCACTTACAACTACCTGAATAGTTCCGTTTAGCGTAGTCACGGGACCTGAAGATAAGTCCGTAGAAAGCACTTTTCCACTCACTACATGATATTGCAGTACGCCAGCTAATTCAGTTGGATTGGCCAGCAAATAATCAAGTACTCCATCAGGAAGCGCGTTGAATGCTGCATTGGTCGGAGCAAATACTGTAAAAGGTCCATCACCCTTTAGTGTGGTCACCAGATCAGCTGCTTCAAGTGCAGTCACTAAAGTGCTCAGGTCTGAAGTTGCCTGAGCGGTTTCTACGATGTCATCGGTAGGACCCATATCGTCCATGTCATCGTCATCGTCATTACATGCCGTAAATGTCACCAGGGACATCGCCAATGCCAGCAATACCAGCATTGACCAGTTGATTTTTCTTAATTCTGTTTTTTTCATGTGTGTTTTTGTTTTTTAATGGTCATATGGAATTCGCCCCGAAAGCTTTCGAGGCTCATTTCATGAGAGTAATAGTTTTTAAATGGTCTCATGGAACTCATCCCGCCTTAGCCGGAACTCATTTCATGGTTACTTAATTTGTTTTTGAATCAGATATTTATCGATCACTTGACCATCAAACAGCACCTGACATAAAATGTTTAAAAAAAATATTAAATTGTTAAACAAAAACTTTTAAATGATAGACTGATAGTCCTTTGAAATGCGTTAAATGGATATTGAACCAAATAAAGGTTAAACAAAAAATATTTATACATTAATCAGCAGGGTAGTGTTCTGATTCGGTCTGGTGGATCGGTGTTACCCTGTCATCCAATGTTGATATCTGCCTATTTTATTTAAATTGGTTCGGTGTTTGATCCATACCTTGGGCAGGAGTTATTAAAATCTGAAAAGCGAAGACTGGAAGTTTTTCTGGGTGTATTTGCCGTAGCCTTTCTGGTAAGTCTTGGGATCAGAATATTTTATGTGGAGGAGGTTCAAAATGCCTTTAGAAGCCAGGATTCTTTCTATGCCCTGATGGCGACCATTATTGTCATGGCGATTCTCATCTATTTGCCCTGGAAATGGATTGCCAGACTAACAAAGACGGGAGGGCAGCTAAACCGGACTTATTATTTGTATACGATGGCGGTGGAGGTCTGCGTTCCTGCCTTGTTGCTGATTGGCATCGCCATCAATGAACAATCCGCCTATTTTGTTGATTCGCCGGCCATCTTTCTTTATTTCATTTTGATCATTGTCTCTTCGCTGCATCTCAGCTTTTGGTACAGTACCATTTTAGGAATTTTGGTAGGGTTGTTTTATGGTGTATATACCTATTGGACGACAACAGCCTATGGGGACGATTTGGGTTTACCCAATTTCACGTACTATGTGAGAGCCATTATTTATGTCATTGCAGGAATTTGTTCAGGACTGGTGGCATCCGAACTTCGAACACGACTTATTTCGACTTATCAGCATCTGCAGGAGAAAAGGGAAATCGAAGGTCTGTTTAACCAGCAGATCTCGCGCGAACTGGTGGAGGTCCTGAAGCAGAAGAAGGATTATGCCGAAAGGCTCAAGGCCACACTGGTTTTTTTGGATATCCGTGATTTCACAAAAAAGGTTCAGCGACTTTCACCAGAGGAAGTAAATTCCTTTCAGAATCAATTTTTTTCACCGATCATACAAATTATTAATGATCATCAAGGTATCGTAAATCAAATACTGGGAGATGGCCTGATGGCTACTTTCGGTGTTCCCGAAACGGATCATCACCACCCGTATGAAGCCTGGAAGGCTGTAAAAAGCATTTTGGAATATGTCGCGGGATTTCATGATAAAACCATGGATGATGAATCAATAGAAATTGGCGTTGGCATGCATTATGGAGAAGTGTTAGTCGGAAATATTGGAACAGAAACGAGGAAACAGCTTTCTGTATCAGGCCGGGCAGTCATCATTGCCTCCCGAATAGAACAGTTCAATAAAGAATTAAACAGTACCTTGCTGATGTCCGGGGACCTGTATGATTTGTTAGTGGATGAAATCGAGGAGGTAAAATCAAAAGCCTCCTATAAGCTGAAAGGTCTGGATGAAGAAATCACAATTGTTCAGATCTTATGAAGCAGTTCCCCCTATTCGACAGAGACCTAAGCTGGCTCACCTTCAACTACCGTGTATTGATGGAAGCGGATGACCCGAAAGTTCCCCCGTTGGAAAGGCTTCGCTTCGCAGCGATCTTTTCTTCTAATCTGGATGAGTTTTTCAGGGTGAGGGTAGCTAATCTTAGAAACCTGGTTGATATCGATAAAAAGAAGATCAATAAACAGATAGATCTTGAGCCCAGAAGCCTTTTGCAGCAGGTTCAAAAGGAAGTAGGCGTGCATCAGACAAAATACGGGAAAGTTCTTCGAGGAATTTTTGAGAAGCTGAAAGAAAAGGGGCTTATCATCAACTATTCCGGGAAGGTCCAGCGCAGGGACCGCAAAATTCTGATGGATTTTTTCAGAACCACCCTGATGGGTTATCTGAGGATTCAGTCCCTTAGGTCAAAATCACTTTTTCTCAACAACCGGGCCTTGTATTTCCTGATCTCCACAAAGAAGGAGGAAAAGGAGATCATCTATATTGTTAATATTCCATCTGACAAGGTCTCAAGGTTTCATGTGATTTCCGGAGCTGGCCAGGCCAGGATCTATTTTATTGATGACATCATACGGGACAATCTGAGCCTGGTTTTTCCAGATCATCAGATAAATGGCTGCTACAGTATTAAATTAAACAAGGATGCAGACCTTCAGATTGATGATGAGTATGAAGGTGATCTGGTCCAGAAAATTGAAAAACAGATTAAAAAGAGAAATCTCGGAGTACCCTCGCGTTTCCTGTATGACCGTTCGCTTCCTATCACACTTCTCGGGCAGATACAGGATATTTTGCAGCTCAGGGAATCTGATCTCTATGCGGGTGGGAAATATCATAACCTTAATGATTTTTTTCAGATCAGCAGTCCAGGTGAGGGATTTGAGTATGAAAAACTTTCACCCATTCGCCATAAAGCGCTTGATTCTGAAAGGTCCATATTTGATATCATCGAAGAGAATGATCAGATCCTCCATTTCCCTTATCAATCATATAGTTACATCATCCGGTTTTTCAATGAAGCGGCGATCCACCCTCATGTAAAAAGTATCAATGTTACTTTTTACCGCATGGCTGAAAAAAGCATGATCGGCGAGGCACTGATCAGTGCGGCAAATAACGGAAAAACCGTACATGTTTTTATGGAGGTCAAGGCCCGGTTTGATGAGGAAAACAACCTGCTTTGGGCCAGAAAAATGGAGGCGGCAGGCATCCGTATTCACTACAGTATGCCCGGACTGAAAGTGCATGCCAAGGCAGCCCTGATCACCATGAAAACGCCTGGAGACAAAGTAAAGCGCTGGGGCTTTTACGGGACCGGTAACCTGAACGAAAGTACTGCCAAAATATATTGTGACCATAGTCTGCTGACCAGCCATCAGGAAATGAACAAAGAGCTGAAGGGTGTTTTTGATTTCCTGACCTCTAAAAGGAAACCATCAGGATTTAAACATCTTATTGTTTCACAGTTTGGAGCGCTGGAAAGGTTTAGGGCTCTGATTGATCATGAGATCCTCAACATCCAATCGGGCAAACCAGCGGAAATCATTATCAAATTGAACAATCTTGAAGAACCTGGTCTCATTCAAAAATTATATGAAGCTGCGGATGCCGGGGTGAAGGTTACATTAATCGTCAGAAGTATCTGCTGCCTGATCCCTGAAACAGCCGGTATCGAGGTAATCAGGATCGTGGATCGTTTTCTGGAGCATGCCCGTGTATTTTATTTTCTGAACGCGGGAGAAGAGCATTTATTTATGGGATCGTCTGACTGGATGAACAGAAACTTCACCGAAGAGTGGAGATCACCTTTCCTGTATACCAGAAGAACATCAAAGAGGTGATGAAAAAGCTTTTGATGATCCAGATAAACGACAACACAAAGGCGGTACGATTAGACACAAAAATTCGCAATATAAAAGTTGAGAACAAAGGGGCAGAGAAGCGGGCACAGATAGATACCTACGCATTCATCGGAAAGCAAAACAAGGTTTAGTAAGGTACGGGTGCCTTCAAGAAGGCTTCCGCAATCATAAAAGACAGCACAGAGATGACGAAACCAAACATGAAGATGGTGTAGGAGATCCGCAACAATCTGTATTTTTTTCCCAGGACCACCCCCAGGAGATAAATATCCCGGATCAGGCTGGAGTACAGGTAATCTGCATCCTGCATCATTTCTTTCATCGCCCACTCATATTTTTCCATCCCCATTCGGTGGAAGTTTCCGAAAAAAAGCAGGTTTGTCCTTTTGTTGTAGATATCATCATCGGTGAATGTTCCTTTCGAGATATTTGGTCTGGTGGCCAGGATGGCAAAAACGATGGTGGTCAGACAGACGACGATGAGGATAATGGAAGGGATGATCAAATGGGGATATTCTTCAAGCCTTCTTAATAATACTGACACAATCACAGAGAGGATAATGGAATTAACCGAGATCATGATATTTGCCTTGGTGTCCGCCATGGCGCTGAGATCCAGGTGATTGGTGGAGGTAAGCCTGAACATGGTTTCAATCCCTCGTGTGGGCTTAATTTCCTTAACCTCCTTCACCTTCTTCTTCAGCTTACGCACCTTTTTTTCAAGTGCAATCACTTCATCATCCTTTTCTTCGGTCATTCGGGTAATCTTTTGCTTAACAATATCGAGATTTTTTTTGACTTTATCTGTGTAATTGATCCTGGCATATTCGGTAAAGAACTCATGATTCTCTATGAAATTCTTGTTGTTGATATACCAGTCTTTATCACGGATCTCTTTGTTGTGTACCTGTTCAAGCTCCTCCTGCAGAAGCTCTGCAATGTCGCAATATTTCTCATTGGCCAGATGCAGGAGGTCTGCATCACAGATAATTTCTTCCAGTTTGTTCGTGGGATTCTGCGGCATTTTAGTAGCCAGAATACATCCGATCACCTGATCGATTGCCTCCGACGGATATTCTTTTTGTGTGAGGAATTCCCGCGCGATCTCCGCACTTTTTTCTTCATGATTATTGAAGGTTGTCACATATCCCAGGTCGTGAAACCAGGCAGCCAGCTCCAGGATCTCAAGTTCCTTATCAGTGACGCCAGAATGACTGGCGATCTCCAGGACCGCTCCCACTACATGCCTGGTGTGTTCAAAAGAATGAAATACGATGTTCTCAGGGAGCTGATTTTTCAGGATCTCCTGTGCGTATCTTTGGGCTTCGCCAAGAATAGATGATCTTACTGAAGACATTTCTTTCGTGGATGAAAAGGAAAAATACCGATTTTCTGTTTTTTTAGTACAAATTCCGGCAGATTAGTATCAGATGTTCAAGATCAACCTGTTCAGGGTATGGTATGTTTTCACCTTCCCGATCGTCATTTCTTCCTCTTCAGGGTGCGACTACTCAGCCAGAAGTAGAATAGATAGCTTATTCAATATCACAGAGCAGGTACAATATATCTACGAATTAAATGACCCTAAGGAAACATACATCATGCCGGAGAAGTTGCTTGAAATTTCGGGAATAAGCTACGTCAAGTCCGGTCTCCTGATCTGTGTGGAAGATGAGCGCGGCCTTATTTATTCCTACGATCTGGCATCGAAGCAGGTAATTTCCCAACGCAGGTTTGCTGGAGATGGTGACTATGAGGATGTCGCTATCTTCTCAGACATGGTTTTTGTCCTGAAGAGCAATGGAGATCTTTATCGCTTCTCGTTTATTGATTCAGAGATTAAAACAGATGAGTATGACACGCGGCTGAGCAGCGAAAATGATACCGAGGGACTGTGTTTTGATCCCGTATCGAATCGATTGCTGATCGCGTGCAAAGAGAAAAAAGGATTAAAAGGGGAGAAAACGGAAGGGAATAATATTTATGCTTTTTCACTGAGTGAAAACAGTCTGACAGATGAGCCTTTTATGTCTCTCAGCGCTGGTACGCTGAAAGCATTTTTTGAAGAAAACAGGTCATATAACTACGACATAGATCGCATCGTGGTGAAGCCATCGGGTATCGCATATAATCCTCTCGATGGTTTTTATTATATCCTTGCTTCCGTAGGCAAAATGATGGTGGTGGTCAATAAAGATGGAAACATTATGGCTACTTATTCAATCCCTGAAGAGCTTTTGATACAGCCCGAAGGAATTACGTTTAGTCCTCAGGGGGAACTTTGGATCAGCTCAGAGGGAGTCAATGGACCTGGTCGTATATTGCACTATAAACCGATGATGCCATGAGGTTTTTGATCATCCTGTTATTCCTGCCAAGTGTCCTTTTCGGTCAACAGACTGAAATATTCCTTATTGGTGATGCCGGTGAACCTTCGTTCCCGGTGGATTCAAACCTTGAATACCTGGCACAGATCAGTGCTGAGGGCGGTCCTGAAGATGTGCTTATCTTTTTGGGAGATAATCTGTATCCTAAAGGACTGCCTCCCGTCGGTCATCCTCAACGGCAGGAAATGGAGAAGAAGCTGAATGCCAGCCTGGAAATTATGAGATCCTTCAGGGGGAAGTCCCTGATTATTCCTGGCAATCACGACTGGCAAAGTGCCGGAAAAAATGGCTGGGAATATCTGCAGGAAATGCAGGATTATGTGGACGGTTACCTCGGTGATGCTACAGTCTTTCTCCCCAGAAACGGATGCCCGGGACCTGTGGAAGTGGTAATTTCAGAGCAGCTTGTTGTCATTATACTTGATACTCAGTATTTACTACACCCGTATGAAAAACCCGATGGCACCAATGATTGTGCTACAGCCTCGGTCGTAGAAGTACTCAACGAACTCAAAAGTCTTATCAGTGATCATAGTGGTAAGAATATTGTGGTTGCGGGACATCATCCGATCTATAGCTATGGCTCCCATGGGGGAAAATATCCTCTGCGATCACACATTTTCCCTTTGACCGATCTCTCAAAACCAAAGATCTGGCTTCCGCTTCCGGTCCTGGGAAGTATCTATCCGGTGTACCGGATGGTTTTTGGACTCAGGCAGGATATCTCACACCCAAAATATCAGGTGATCAGGAAAGAGATCATTGACGTCCTGGAAACCACAGAAAATCTGATCTATATCAACGGGCACGAGCATAACCTCCAGTACATCATGGATGATTCCATTCACTACATCACCAGTGGTTCGGGATCCAAAAGTTCACATGTGTCCATGGGCAGGGGTTCGCAATTTGCTTCATCGGCCCGGGGATTTGGAAAGTTGCTTTTTTCGGACAATGGCGATGTACAGCTAACCTTTTACGACGGTTACCAAAAGAAAGAATTATTTACCAAAACGATCTACAACAAACAGGTGATCACCAGACAGGATCTCATGGATTTCGGGCTGGAAGAAACAAATGTCACAGCGCCCATCAGCACCCGGTATAATGGGGTGGGTAAGGCGCATCAATTCTGGTTGGGAGAAAATTACCGGGATGTCTGGGCGACACCTGTGGAGATGCCTGTCTTTGATATTGGTACGGAACATGGCGGATTGGAGATCGTGAAGCTGGGTGGCGGTAATCAGACCAAATCCCTGCGCCTCGAAGCAGATGACGGTCGCCAGTTTGTGCTGAGATCTCTGGAAAAATACACTGAAAAATTATTACCGGATATTCTCCAGGCCACGATTGCTGGTGATATCCTTCAGGATCAGATCTCTGCGGCCAATCCTTATGGCGCTTTTGCGATACCTCCTATGGCTGAAGCTGCCGGTATTTACCACACCAATCCAAAAATGGTCTATGTGCCCAATGATCCCAGATTTGGGAAGTACAGAGATATTTTTGCCGGGTTGCCGGTTTTGTATGAGGAAAGGCCCACCAGCGACATTGAAGAAATGTATTTTGATGGAAAGGGGGATGATGTGGCAGGCACCCCGGATCTGATCCTTGAACTGAGAGAAGACAACGACGAAAAGGTTGATCAGCCATTTGCTCTGAGGAGTCGACTATTTGACATGCTGATTGGTGATTGGGACCGTCATGAGGACCAGTGGCGGTGGGCCAGGACAGACAAAGAACCTCAGGGGCATATTTGGAGACCGATCCCCAGAGACAGAGACCAGGCTTTTTTTGTCAATGAAGGGGTCGTTGGATGGATGGTTTCCAGAAGGTTTGCACTCCCCAATACCGAAGGGTTTGACGAACGCATGGATTATCCGCCGGGATTTAATACCAGTGCACGGTTCTTCGACCGGACCTTCCTCAATGAAATGGACTGGGAAGACTGGCAGAGAGAAATCGATCATCTTCAGGAGAACCTGAATGAGGATATTTTTGCCAGAGCAGTAAGTGAGTGGCCAGATACCATTCAGCAGCTTACCGCCAAACGTACCATTGAGATCCTGAAAGCCAGGTTGACCGATATGGATAGATATGCCAGAATTCATTATGAGTTCCTTTCCAAAGAAGTGGAGGTAGTGGGTACTGATAAACATGAGTATTTTTTGGTAGAAAGACTAGATCCTGAACAGACCAGGGTGACTGTGCATAAACGTAAAAAAGATGGGGAAATAGAGCAGATCATCTACCAAAGGTTATTCAATGCTTTGGAAACAAAGGAGATCCGGCTCTATGGCCTGGATGGAGAAGATATTTTTGAACTGAAAGGGGAGACAGGAAGTGGAATAAAGATCAGGATCATTGGTGGAGAAGATGATGATGAGGTACTGGATGTGTCGGATGTTTCACAGCCTGGTAAACGTACGATCGTCTATGACACCAAAGACACAGAATTGAATGGCTCCCGTGAAATCAAATCAAAGCTCAGCAATAAGCCGGGAGTGAATCATTACAACCGTACAGCCTTTGAGTACGACAAATTCATTCCATTGTTGAGTGCACAATTTAACAGAGATGATGGGCTGTTTTTGGGCGCAGGTTTCATTTACACCAAAGAAGGCTGGCGAAAAGATCCCTTTGCCCAAAAGCATCAGCTATCAGGCAATGTGGCGCTTGCCACGGGGGCGGTGAATCTGAACTATTCCGGCATATTCACGGATGCCGTGGGTTCGTGGGACCTGCTGGCCGACCTGTCTCTGCAGCAGCCTTTCAGTGTTTCCAACTTTTTTGGCTTTGGCAATGAGAGCGCCTTTGATTTTGAGGGCGAAGGCCTCGCTGCCGGTTTCGACGATCCGATTGACTTTTACAGGATCAGGTACAACAGATCCAATACATTCATTGGTCTGGGGCAATCACTGGGGGTCTCTGGTCAGCTAAGCTTTGGCGCACAACATCTTTCTTTTCAGCTTGATGAAGGTGCTGAAAATAAGTTCATCACAGAGCCGGGGAGTGGGGTGGACCCGGCCGGGCTTGATGACAATTTTCAGTTTCTGGGTATAAAGGCTGAATTATCGATGGATACCCGGGACAATAAAATGATCCCGTCCAAGGGCGTCAGAAGTAGTTTGTCTTTTACCAAATACTACGGTCTGAATGATGAGTCAGAGGATTTCACAAAAATGAGCGGAGACTTCGGCCTGTATTTGCCGCTTTATCCCCCTAAAAAGATTGTTTTGGCCAGTCAGGTGGGGGTCGAACACCTGGTGGGGGAGCCCAGATTTTTCAACGCCTCTGCCATCGGGATGAAACAGGTGAGAGGATACCGGAGAAATCGATTTGCCGGGAACACTGCCTTTTACAATGCCATCGACCTGAGGATCCATCTATTCAATACCAGGACCTATTTCCTGCCCATGGGAGTAGGAATTGTTGGATTTCATGATATCGGAAGGGTCTGGTACAATGGAGAGAACAGTAATGAATGGCACACCAGTAAGGGTTTCGGCGTCTGGCTGGCACCGCTCAACAGGGTGCTCGCTACATTCCACCTGGCATTTTCAGAAGAGGAGACGATGCCGCTCGTTACCTTTGGATATCAGTTTTAGATTGAGAACAATTTCACTTTCTCCGACTTACCCCGCAGGTTGATCTCACCGATGGATCTGAGTTCCAATTTCAATTGTCTGAAGTCCAGTTTTTCAATGAGGTTATTTGACATGAGCAGGTCTACCTTATAGGAGTTGCAAAGTTCCTGGATCCGCGAAGTGGTGTTGAGTACATCTCCCGAGTAAGCAATATCCCTTTTTACAATGCCCACTTCGCCTGCCATTACAGCGCCGTAATGCAATCCGGCTTTGAATTCCGGGATGATCCCATATTTTTTTTCAAAGTATTCCTTTTTTGAGGCCAGGAGCTTTTTTACTTCAAAATAGCAATTGATACAATTACCATTTTCAATTCCCGATTTTACCGGCCAGGAAACGACCACTTCATCACCCACATACTGATAGATCTCTCCCTTACAGGTCAGGATGCCAGGTGTTGCTTCTTTATAGACATCCCGAATGAAGTTGAAGTATTCCTCCTCACCAAGCTTTTCAGCAATGGAGGTTGAAGACCGGAGATCCATGAACATAAATACCCTTTCCTCTTTTTTCGGGTTGAAATATTTGCCCATAAGGAATTTTAAAAAGACCCCCGGACCATACTTGTCATTGACCAGGAACACGACCAGGGTCAATAAAACAATGAGGAGCCAGGAGATAAAAGGGATCAAAGTACTGAGTTCAAAGGTCCTGTAAAAAGCTGTCAGCCAGGTATTGACATCTCCTATCGGCATTCCCTCGAAATTGTTAAGGAATAATATGTTGTTGATAATAGAAATCACCAGGAATATGGCTGTAAATGATAAGAGTATACTTCTGATCGTCCATCCATAGGGTTTGGATCTCAGCCATTTCTCCCAGAAAAACACTACTACCGTACCTCCAGTCAGCCCGGCGATGATGCCAGTGACCAGTCCACCCAGCCAGCTAAATTCCAGATCACTTCCAACATGTAAATCAAACTGAAGAACGAAGCTATACGCAATCAGGTACTGATATAATGAAATGAACGTCCAGGCGATGGTTATCCAGAAGACCTTGATGATTTTTGACTTCAATACAAATCTATTTTGAATGAGGTGCGTATTCTATTTATAAAAATAATCCCTTTTAACCATTATGATTACTACAACAACTCACAACGTAGAAGGAAAGCAGATAAAAGAATATCTGGGCATTGTTACTGGTGAAGCCATTATCGGTGCCAATCTTTTCAAAGATATTTTCGCCAGCATTACCGATGTGATCGGCGGCCGGTCAGGCGTCTATGAGAAGGGCCTGCGCGAAGCAAAGGACATTGCCATTAAGGAGATGCAGGAAAAAGCACAGCAACTGGGTGGCAATGCCATTCTGGGGGTCGATCTCGACTATGAAAATATGGGAAGGGATGGAGGCATGCTGATGGTGACCGCAAGCGGGACCGCTGTGAAGGTGGAATAAGAAGTCTCGCCTTCGCTGGAGCTACGTCGGGCAGGCCTCTAAGTTACGACTTGCAAGCAGGAGACGGAATTCGGAAATAACTAGTACCTCATGATATCCTCCAGTCCGGATTTGATCTGCATCAGTTCCGCTGATTCAATCTCGCCTATCTTTTTCTTCAGTCTTGATTTGGAAACAGATCTGATGTGAAATATCAATACTTCACTTTTTTCTTTCAGCTGGTTTTTCTTGTTGGGATTTAAAATGACATTCCCTTTGTAATTTTTTATTTCGGTAGTCAATGGGCAAACAATCACAATAGGCAGATATTGATTCAGCATATTTCCGCTGACAATAACGGCTGGCCTTCTCCCTGATTGCTCATTTCCTTTGACAGGGTCGAGGTAAAGCTTCCAGATCTCACCCTGCCTCATCTTCCTTGTCCAATCGACGGAAATATTCGTGGATCCCTTCCTCGGCAATAGTCAGAATATCCTGATCGCTTGCCGCTTGCTTGTAGGATTTGACATACTCAGCTCTATTTAATTGATCGAGATAGACCTCGAGAGCCCTCTCAATGAGTCTGTTTTTTGGGAGGCTTAACTTCTTTGAAATCTCATCAAGCTTTTCCAGCAGGTGATCCGGAAGTGATGAAGTGTATGTTGCCATTATATATTTATAAAATATAAATATAAATATATTTTAGAAAATAAGATCGTTTTGGATGGAGAGGAATTAAAGATGTATGATACGATGGCTTGCTATCAAGCTGAGCTCCGGGGTTTTGCTGAAGATCCCAAACATCGTCGACCCTGACCCGCTCATAGCCGCATATTCGGCTCCGGCCTGATAAAGCTCCTTTTTGATTTCAGACAATACCGGATATTTGGGGAAAAGACTTTCTTCAAAATCATTTTTTACCAGGTCTCTCCACTTGGCGATAGGTTTGGATAGCGCCTCTTCCAATCCTTTTTCTGGCAGTGAGGGCTGTACGTTGGCATAAGCCTCTGCGGTACTGACCGGAAAATCCGGAAATACAAGGACCAGGAATTTACCTTTCAGGTCAACAGGGACGGGTTCCAGCTCAGTGCCCCTTCCCGTACCCATAGCCGGCGTGTTTTCTATGAAGAACGGACAATCACTTCCGAGCTCAGCTGCCATTTCCTTCAATTCTCCGATTCCAATACCCAACTCAAATAGAGAATTAAGGCTTTTGAGGGTAAAGGCCGCATCAGCCGACCCGCCGCCTAAACCTGCACCCATCGGGATCACTTTATGCAAATGCATGTTTACCTCGGAAATCCCAAATTCCTTTTTAATCAGCTTATAAGCCTTGATGCATAGGTTGTCGCCCCCGTTATTGTCTACCGGTAAGCCCGTGTTCACAAAAGAGAATGATTTCGATGGTACGATTTCCAACACATCCGTAAGTGGGATCGGATACAGGCAGGTTTCAATATCATGGTATCCATCCTCTCTTTTACGGAGGATGTTCAGCCCAAGATTGATCTTGGCATTCGGAAAGGAAATCATTGCAGGTTATTCCTTCTTCAGCAGATCGATGATCTCTTCAGAGATGCCGGTGCTTGAGTAGCCGCCGTCATGATACAGATTCTGCATGGTGATCATCCTGCTCAGGTCCGAAAAGAGGAATATACAGTAATTCGCACAGTCTGCTGCCGTTGCATTTCCGAGTGGTGACATCTTATCGGCAAAGTCGAAAAATGAGTCAAATCCGCCAATTCCGGATCCAGCTGTGGTAGGGGTGGGAGATTGTGAAATGGTGTTCACCCTTACTTTCTTCGACTTTCCAAAGCGGTAGCCGAAACCTCTGGCGATTGATTCCAGCAGCGCCTTGGCATCGGCCATGTCGGTATAAAACGGATAGGTCCTTTGTGCAGCAATGTATGACAGGCCCACAAACGATCCCCATTCATTCATCGCATCCAGCTTTTCCGCACTTGCCATCATCTTGTGAAAAGACAGACCTGAAATATCCAGGGATTTCTGGTACCAGTCATAGTTCAATTCGCCATATGCCTTGCCTTTCCGGATGTTGGGCGACATGCCGATCGAATGCAGCACGAAATCGATCTTTCCTCCGAGCGTCTCCATGGATTGGGTAAAGAGGTTATCAACCTCCTCCACTGAAGTAGCGTCGGCACCGATGACCTGGGTTTTACAGGCTTCAGCCAACTCATTGACCTTCCCCATCCTCAATGCAATGGGTGCATTGGTGAGTGTGAATTCTGCTCCTTCTTCATAAGCTCTCTGTGCCACGTGCCAGGCGATTGAGTTTTCGTCCAAAGCACCGGAGATAATTCCTTTTTTTCCTTTCAGTAGTTGGTAAGACATAAATGGAGTATTTAATTTTTGTAAAAATATAGGATGGAGTTGAAAACCTGCCTTTGAAATGCCTTAAATGAATGCCTTTGTAAGGATTACTTTTTTGAACCACTCCTGTATCAATGGATGGACTATTTATTTTTCGCAGATGAATGGGTTACCGCTATTGTTTTTTGCCACAAAGGCACTAAGGCACGAAGTTGAGAGACTGCAGGGGAGCGTGAAAATGATCAGAAAGCAAAAATAATCTTCATGAAGCATTCTCCATTATATGCCCAACAGCTCCTTAGAACTGTTAATGGCCACCTCGGAGGGATTGTCTCCGCCGATCATTTTGGCGATTTCCATGACCCGTTCCTCGGATTCCAGTTTTTTGATCTTGCTGACAGACTTATCTGCCGAATGATCCTTGTAAACATAATAGTGGGCTTCGCCTCCGGCGGCAAACTGTGGTAAATGACTGATGGCGATGACCTGGTGGTTGCCGGCCATTTTTTTCATCATCGCGATCATCTGCAGGGCGATTTCACCGGAGACCCCGGTATCGATCTCATCGAAGATCACGGTTGGCAGGGCAGTCTTATCTGCTATCAGGTACTTGATGGCAAAGATCAACCGTGAAAATTCGCCGCCGCTGGCCACATGTTTGATCTCTTTGGGTGGGATCCCCTTATTCGCTGAAAACATCATCTCTACCTGGTCAAGCCCTGTTCTGCCGGGCTTGGCCTCGGTGATCTGAAAATGTACAACTCCATTTGTGATCCCAAGTTTATGAATGATCGACTCGATGGACCTTGCCATTTCATCGCTGTGCCTCACGCGGCTTTCGGTCAGTAGTTTGCCGGCTGCAAGCATGATCTTTTGTACTGATTCGAGCTCTTTTTTGGCAGCTTCGATCTTTTCATCCAGGTTTTGCACGGACTCAAGCTGTCTTCCAAGCTTGTCATGGATCTCTATCAGGTCCTGCACCGAGTTTACCTTGTGTTTTGACTGAAGTCGAAAGATCAGGTCCAGCCGGTCCTTAACCACCTGGGCCCGCTCCGGATCGAAAGTAATGGCATCCTGCTCTTTACCGATTTCATTGGCGATGTCTCTCGCTTCTATCATGTTGCTGTAAAGCCTTTCGTAGAGCTCTTCAAGATTCGGGGAATAGCCTTTGATGGAAGAAAGCAATGACAGGCATTGTTGCATTTGCTGATTGATTGAAAATTCCTCCCCATCCATGATCTCAGCCACGCCTGTTAGGTTTGTCTTGATCTCTTCAGCGTGTTCAAGGACCTCCAGTTCCTTTTCCAGGGACTCTTGTTCTTCGACTTCCAGTTTAGCTTCTTCCAACTCATTGAACAGGAACTGGTTGTAGTCAGTTTCTTTCTCATTGTTTCTGGAAAAAGAGACCAGCTCCTCATACCTGTTGAGACAATCTACGTAGCGATCAAACTTTTCGACATACTCGGCTTTCAGTTTGGTGTTACCTGCGTAAAGATCCAGGGTTTCCAGTTGGTACAAATTCTGCCCCAACTGCAATCCTTCATGTTGGGAATGGACATCCATCAGTCTTTCACCGATTTTCTTCAGGACATCGAGCGTGACCGGTATATCATTGACAAAAGCCCTGGACTTTCCGGAAGGGCTGATCTCTCGTCTGATGATGGTTTCGTCTTCATAGTCCAGGTCCTCTTGTGAAAAGAGTTCCTTCAGCTGATATTCCCTGATCGCAAAAACCCCTTCCACGATACATTTTTCCTGATCGGAATAGAGTGTTCTGGTGTCCGCACGATTGCCCAGCAGTAGCCCCACTGCACCAAGCATGATGGATTTCCCCGCACCTGTTTCCCCGGTGATGATATTCAGACCGGCAGCCGGATGCATATCAAGCTTTTGTATGAGAGCGTAATTGGCTATTGAAAGAGATTTGATCATGCAGTCGTCAGACTTTTACGTCGGCCCAAATTTCATCAATTTGAGTCAAAAGTACGTTCATCTTACGGCCCATCTTGTTTTGTACTTTCAAAATGTTGGCAACATGTTTTACAGGACAGACATAGTAGACTGAGCCATCCTCCAGAATGATGTTCAGCCAGACCTTATTCTTTATGCAGGTATCCAGCTGATCGAAATTGACCCTTAGAAGTTTCTTGCTCATAGGGCTACTCTATGATGGATTTGAAAGTATCGCTTCGGCTGGGATCGATTGCGGTAAGAATTTGATAAGCTTCCCGCTGTAGTGTGGGGTTTCCCTCATTGAAGATCTGGGTGACCTCCTCTGCCTTGGCATCCAGGAAGGTGATGATCAATATGGATCTGGGCCTTGACTGATTAGCCGTCTGTAATCCTTTCAGGCAGGTCAAAACATTCTTTCTGGCCTCTTCCGGTTCTTCCATGAAGATATCCAGCCCTTTGATGTGATAGTTGTAGTATCCTCTTCTCACTGGCTCGAAGGTGGTACTTAAAAGATTTTCGGTCAGCCAGTACCGGTTTCTGATACTGTTGAACTGCTGCCAGCCGGGATAGCCTGATTGCTGTGCATTGATCACGACCTGGTTGGCCATTTGAAAATACCTGGTCCCACCCATTTCGCTGAAGGTGTCATAATCCACACCGATGATCACATAGGCGTAGTAAGCCAGGAGGGAGGTGATGTTATTGAGAAAGGCGGCTTCATTGAATTGCAGGGGCTGTGACTGCAAATATTCAAATACCCAGTCCCTGTCTGCAAAATTAAAGACGACCGTCTCATAGTCGGTGCCATAGACAGGTCTGGAGGAAAGGATCTGCACAGAGGCTCCGAATTTTCCCAATCCGGGCTGTGTTTCATTGGGGTCCAGGGTAAGTATGAAGTTGCAATTGATGCGCTCTTCGGGGAGATACTCATCGTTGGTCCATTTTCTGTCATTGAGAAACTGGGCAAAGGCCGTTTCCATGTCATTGAAAATGCTTCTTTCAGTCGTTTGAACCTGCTCGGCATTGATGATCACCCTGCAGTTGAGCTCCTGGGCCGAAACTGTCAGCGTGAGTGATATAAAAACAAGGAAAATTATATTCTTCATTTGAGGGATTTTTCCAGAACATCCAGCAGGTCTTCAGCGACCTGGTCCTTAGTCTTCAACTCAAAAGTAATCGGTTTATTATCCTTTTTAAAGATCGTGACCCTGTTGGTGTCATGAGCAAATCCCGCTCCTTCGTCCTTGAGAGAGTTCAAAACGATCATGTCCAGGTTTTTCTTTTTCAGTTTTTCCCTCGCATTTTCCTCCTCGTTGTCCGTTTCCAGGGCAAAACCCACGGTGATCTGTCCGTTTTTCTTCACCTTTCCTAGCTCCAGGGCAATATCCGGGTTGGGTACCAGGGTGATTTGCATATCATCCTTTTCCTTTTTGATCTTGGATGAAGCCTTTTCTTTGGGGCGGTAATCAGAAACGGCGGCCGTGAAAATGGCGATATCGGTATCCTTGAAAGATTGTTTTGCGGCCTCAAAGAGGTCTTCTGCCGAAGTGATCTTTCGAACGTGGATGTCAGGGTGATCGGGATAGTGATGTACGGGGCCTGAGATAAATTCGACTTTTGCCCCTCGCTTTACACATTCCAAAGCAATGGATCGTCCCATTTTGCCGGTGCTGTGATTGCCGATAAATCTCACCGGGTCAAACGCTTCATGGGTGGGACCTGAGGTGATGAGCACTTTTTTACCCTTCAGCGTCAGCTTTTTTTTAAAAAAATACCTGACCGATGCCAGCAAGTGTTCCGGTTCAGCCATCCGGCCCACTCCATGCAATCCGCTGGCCAGTTCGCCTTCTTCGGCTTCTATGACGATGTTGCCATAGCCGGAGAGTTTTTTCAGATTCTCTTTGGTGGTGGGGTGCTGATACATGTCGAGATCCATGGCGGGAGATACCATCACGGGGCATCTCGCCGATAAATAAACGGCAGTCAGCAGATTATCAGCCAGTCCATTGGCCATTTTAGACAGTGTGTTGGCAGTGAGTGGCGCAACGATCATGAGGTCCGCCCATAGTCCGAGCTCCACATGATTGACCCACTCGCCCTGATCTCCCCGTATAAATTCAGAATTTACAGGATTTCTAGAAAGTGTCGACAGGGTCAGGGGAGTAATGAAATCTTTGGCGCCGGTAGTCATGATCACCTTTACCTCTGCACCTTCTTTGACAAGCAAACGAATAAAAAAAGCGGTCTTGTAGGCTGCTATTGAGCCACAAACCGCTATCAGGATTTTTTTTCCGGCCAACATGGCGGATTACTGGACAGTCGTTTCTTCTATTTCTGGTGTTCTGAATGTGATCTTACCTTCAAGGAACTCTTCTACCGCTACGGTAGAAGGCTTGGGCATTCTTTCATAGAACTTGGAGATCTCTATCTGCTCCCTGTTCTCGAAAATTTCTTCAAGATTATCTACAGACGAAGCAAACTCCGCCAGTTTTGAATTCAATTCTTCTTTTTGCTGAGCACTGATCTGTCGGGCTCTTTTGGAGATGACCACAAGTGATTCGTAAATATTACCGGTGGGCGTTGATATCTCCTCGTTATTTCTTGTAATTAATGATGCAGTTGTTGCCATGTGCAATCTTCTTCTTTTCTATCAGAATTAATTTTGATCTGCAAAGATAGCTAATTGTTCGATGCTATCCGCATAATATCTTTCCGCCTGTGCAATAAATTTGCTGTCAGGGTAGTTATCGACCAGCCGGGTATATCTCGTTATCACATCCTGGAATCGCTCTTCCTGCCTTGCTCTGATACTTGCTGTGGCAAACTCATGAGCAGCCATCACCTCCAGGTAGAGTATTTCATCATTATACTTTGAATCCGGGTACGAATCATGGAAATTATCCGCGGTGGTGAGGGCTGCCTCATAACCGCCATATTTACTCCTTCTCAAATTAAAAAATAATTTGACCTTTTCGTAAGCCTTGGTTTCCAGTTTCACTCTGAGCTCGTTGATCAGCGTATCCGCTTTTTCAGCCAGCTCCTCGTAGGGGTATTTGTTGATGAAATTTTGAAGGGCAGTCATGGCTTCATACGTGCTCGTCTGGTCGAGACTGGCCTCCGGCGACTGGAGGTACAGGGAATAGGCCCTCATGTACTGGGCTTCCATGGCGTATTCACTCCGGCCGTAGATCTCATAAAAAGACTGAAAGTAGTGAGCACTTAGAAGATATTGTTTTTGGTAGAAGTAGGTATAGGCATAATAGAAATTGGCCAGCTCTGCCTCTTCAGTTCCCCGGATCAGTGGTATGATCTCTTCAAAGAGGACATTTGCGTGGTAATAGTCCTTTTCTTCATAGTAATCGAGGGCAGCTTCATACTTCACTTTCCAGTCCGTACTCTTTTGGATTTTTCTGAACTTACATCCTCCGGCGAAAAGGATGGACCCGATCAGTATGAAATTGATGATGAATTTTTGACTCATTTTTTAAAAACTGGACGCAAACTTAGCCTATTGGACCTACAACTAAAAAGCATCAAAACTTTTGCTTCTTTACTTATTCTTTATTTAACAAAATTTGTGAGGTTGTTGATCCCCTTTTTGATGAGGGGACCTTGCCGGTTTCCCTTTTTACAGGGATGGTTTCATTCTCTTCAAGTGGAAGAACCGGTTTTACTTCTTCCGGAGAAATCCTTTGATTCAGACTGTCCAGATAAGGAGCCAGTTCATACAAGCGGGGTCTTTCATCAGCCCTCCAGTTAAATCCATCCAGCTTTTGGATCTCAGCTGTCAGCTCGTGTGGAGGGATAAACTGGGCATCGGGCTTATTGTAAGCTGAAAAATTGATCAGCGTTTTGTTTCTGAAGCGCATCCTCATCCTGCTGGTAAACAATTTATTCAGACCCATCACGGTTGAATCACCCTCTTCCAGAGCATAGTAAAGCAGTTCGCCGTTTCCATTCACATCAATGGTCTTGATGTTGTTAAATTCAAAATCAGCCACCATGTCCCTGCCCTTGATCTGATTGTAATTAGAGATCGTATCTTCCTGGGTCATGAATGAGTTGGCAATCATGTGCATCTTTTTGATCTCGTTGGCGGAAATTTCGAGATAGATGGTATCCGCTTCGATCTGGTTTTTCTCATTCCACATCACCGGGTCATGGTAAAAATAAATGATGGAATCTGCCAGAAAGTAGGAGACCGAGTCTGCAATGCCCTGGAGACCGGTCTTAAACATTTTCACATCGTGATACGCAAGTATTCTTTTCAGCGAGTCAAACTCACTTTCTACGGAAACCATGGTATCCGCTGCCACATAGAAAGTGTCTGCAACAAGCTTAAAGGTGTCCGGAGTGATAAATAAGGTATCCGGGTTCAGGATACGCTTCATCAATGGATTTCCATAAACCTTACTGATACCATTTCTTTTATCATAATAGCCCTCCTCACCCGTAATGATGATGTCTTTTTCTTTGGCGGTGAGCTTCACATTCCCGATGGCTTTATAATATTTTCTGAGATCATCAAAGAATAGCTGATCTCCCCGCAGCGTATAGTCCCTGGTTTCCACATTGCCATCCTCAAACTGACTTTGATCCACCACAGTTCTAAATTCGCTGGCCTGTGAGTACAGAATGGTTCCGTCATTTGTGGTCACTTCGGTAGGACCATAGGTATAGGCCACTTTGGTGATGGTGTTGTATCTCAGGGTGTCGGCTTCCAGCACATACTGTGGGGCAGTAAGGACCACATCTTTCCAGAATAACGCATAATTCATTCTCGCATAGAAATATCCGATATTGCTGGTCAGCGTATTGGTGGTATCCACAAGCTTTCCATCATTGAAATAGTGAGCCACCTCGGTTTCCAGGTCATAATCCAGGAAGTCGGTAAATAATTGTCTCTCTCCCCGTGTATACACCACCTGATCCCGTAATCTGGCCTTGCGCTCATTCCCGTCATAAAACAAAGACCTGGAAGTGATGGTAACGGAATCATCCACGATCCGGACCCGGCCGAATGCATCCATTGAATTCCGCGTGGCATTCATGACCGAGCTATCACAATAAATCGTGGTATTTTTTTGTTTGTAAATGACATTACCCCAAAGAATTCTGTATGTTTCACCACCTTTTCTTTCTGAGATAAGAGAGTCAGCTTTGTACTGGATCTTTTTCTTTTCCTGAGCATAGACTTTGATCCCTGGTCCAATGAGGAAGAAAAAGATGATCAAATATTGAAGTAACTTCATTTGGGATTGTAAAGCTATAAGACAAACGCCATTTTAGCTGAAAAGTATGCTTGAGTATTTTTTGTCATTCATAAAACAGCATCAGCTGATCGCAAGGGGTGAAAAAACGCTTTTGGCATTAAGCGGAGGCGTGGATTCGATGGTGATGGCTGACCTTTTCCTTCGATCCGGATACCCGTTTGCGGTCGCTCACGTCAATTTCGGGTTAAGAGGCCGTGACAGCGATCTGGATGAAGCCTTTGTCAAAAAGTGGTGTACTGATAAAAGAATCACTTTTCATGCGGAAAAAGTTCCGGAAGGACTTTTTTCATCAGGCGAGTCCATACAGATGACCGCCAGGGATTTCCGGTACCGTTACTTCAGGGAGTTGATGCAGCAGCATCGCTACCAAAGACTCGCCACTGCCCACCATCTGGATGACAGCCTGGAAACCGCCCTTTTCAACTTCACCAAAGGTACGGGCTTGCGGGGACTGAAGGGGATCGAGCCACAAAATAACGAAATTATCCGGCCAATTCTGTTTGCTGAAAAGCAGTATATTCTTGACTATGCCAAAGACCAGGGAATTGAATGGCGGGAGGATGCCTCCAATGAAAGGAATGATTATCAGAGGAATAAGATCAGAAACCAGGTGATCCCTGTTCTTCAAAGTATCAACCCCGGATTGACACATACTTTTTTGAGTATATCGCAAAGAATGGGAGATGCCCAGGACCTTGTCGATCATGTGACTGAGGGCATTGTCAGGGATTTTACCCGAGAGGATAAGGGTAAAGTACTTATAAACCTGGAGTGGATGAAAAATTACCTGAATCCGCTGATCATTCTTTATGAGTTATTACGCCCGTATGGTTTTTCCTACGCGCAGGTCAGCCAGGTACGACAAACAGTCGCATCAGGAAGCTCAGGTAAGCTTTTTCATTCTGGCGTATGGGTGTTGAACCTTGACAGAGAGCAAATGGTCCTTAGGAAAAAGGTCGATGAAAGCCCGGAAGAACAGAAGCTGAGTATTCCGGGAACAACGATCATCGATCACCGGTCCATAGAAGCTTCGGTGGTCGGCGGAAATGAACTGAAAGATCATCATAACCCGAGGATCGTGTATGTGGACCATGATAAGATCCATGATCCAAAGGTTACCCGGTGGAATCAGGGGGATGCGTTTTATCCCCTGGGTATGAAGGGTAAAAAAAAGGTGAGCGACTTTATGATTGATTCCAAAATTCCACTAACATTGAAACAGGATGTACTCATCCTGAAGAGTGGGGGGGAAATCGTCTGGATCGTCGGGTACAGGCTGGACGAACGTTTTAAAGTAACACCGGATACCAAAAAAATGCTGCGTCTGCAGGTTCATCAGGATGTTTAAGATCTTCAAGAAATCGTACACCGAGAAAGAAAAATTTCAGTTTAGTTTTTTGCGGAAAGCCAAGCTTTTTGAAAACCTTGAAGACGATGAGCTTTTTCATCTGCTGCCTTACATCTACGAAAGGAAATACAAACGCAACGAGGTGGTCTTCTTTACTGGTGATCCCAGCCATGCCATATACATTGTTCGAACAGGTATTGTGGGTTTAAAACTGGACCTGGCCGATGATTTCGAAAAGCTCATGACCCTCAGGAGCGGAGGTCTTTTTGGAGACAATGCGATTTTGCAGGACACAAACAGGCCCTTTACTGCCATTGTAGAAACCGAGTCAGCAGACATTTATGTGATCCCCAAGGTGAATATCCAGGAGGTCATGGACGATCATCCGGTGATCAAGGCCAAGATCATGACCAACTTTTCTGAGATTTACAATGATTATGTGACGAAACTGTTTAAAGTCTACCGGTCAACTGTCGGATTCTTTGATTTGAATACAGTTTATTCCGATTCTGACTTTTAAGTTGCTCAAATACTTTGTGATTCACCTCTACAGATGTAGCTTTGAAATGCATCGATGATTTACGGATTTTCTGATCTTTGTGAATGATCGAAATACCTGTATTTTTCTACCTAACAAATTCTAAATAAAGATGAAAGTAACTGTAGTAGGTGCCGGAGCTGTAGGTGCCACCTGTGCTGAAAATATTGCCCGAAAGGAACTGGCTGAAGAGCTTGTAATTGTTGACATCAAGGAAGGTCTGGCTGAAGGCAAGGCCATGGACATGATGCAGACTGCAACATTGAATAGCTTTGACACCAAGATCATCGGCTCAACCAACGATTATGCGCCCACAGCGAATTCAGATGTGGTGGTGATCACTTCCGGGCTGCCAAGAAAGCCGGGCATGACCAGAGAGGAACTGATTGGAACAAATGCAGAAATTGTAAAGTCAGTGACCGATAACATTCTAAAACACAGCAAAAACCCCATTCTGATCGTGATCAGCAATCCTATGGACACGATGACCTATCTGTCTGCCAAGGCCAGCGGTCTGCCTAAGGAACGTGTGATCGGCATGGGTGGAATCCTGGATAGCAGCCGCTTCAAATACAGGCTGAGTGAAGCCATCGGCTGCTCGCCCAATGACCTGCATGGCGTGGTGATCGGAGGTCACGGTGATACCACCATGATCCCGTTGATCAATCATGCTACTTATAACAGTACACCTGTTACAAACTTCCTGACGAAGGAGCAGCAGGATCACGTGGTGCAGGAGACGATGGTCGGTGGTGCCACCCTGACCAAATTGATTGGTACCTCTGCATGGTATGCACCCGGTGCGGCCGGAGCTTACCTGGTAGAAAGCATTGTTAAGGATCAAAAAAGGCTTTTCCCTTGCTGCGTCTACCTGAATGGTGAATACGGACAAAAAGATATTTGTATCGGCGTGCCGGTGGTTGTGGGTAAAAACGGGATCGAAAAGATCGTTGATTATAAGCTAAGCAAAGACGAGCAGGATAAATTTAATAAAAGCGCAGAGGCTGTGAGAAACATGAACAATGTGCTTGCAGAAATGAAGCTTGTCTGACACACAACCGCAAAATCATTATTTTTAGGCCCCTTCTGATATGATGAGGGGCTTTTTTAATTCATGTGTATAAAAATTGATTTTTAAAGGACACATGGCTTTATGACTATTTCATATTGTTGAATAAGGAAATGATCGAGAAGTACAGGCATTTTATTTATGACAGTGACCTGATCAGTCGTGATCTAAGTTGGCTGCAGTTCAACTACAGGGTATTGGATCAATCGAAAAAGAAGGAAAGAAACCTTTTTGATAAGTTCAAATTTTTAGCGATTACCGATTCCAATGCCGATGAATTTTTCATGATCAGGGTTGGGAGTTTATACAATTATATTGATTATAACAAAGAGCGGATCGACAACTCCGGGCTTCGTCTGATCCCTTTCAAAGAAAAGCTTTTTGCCAGCTATAAGGCTTTTGCAGAGGCCCAAAGCGAGCACTACGTCAACAACCTGATCCCGGAATTCCAAAAGTACAATTTTGATATTACCGGTTTTGACAAACTGCAAAAAAAGGAAAAGGAACGTGTAACCAATTATTTTGATAAGATCATCTTCCCGACGCTGACCCCCATGGTTTATGATTCTTATCACTCTTTTCCGATCCTGATGAACAACATCCTCATTTTCGGGGTGGTGACCAAATCGGAAGGAAAAAAGGAAAAGAAGAAAATGTCTTTTATCCAGATCCCTCAGAACCTGCCCAGGTTTTTTGAAATGGAGCGCAAAGACAAAAAGATCTTTGTTCCCATTGAGGAAGTGGTCAGGACACACATACACGAGATCTTTAAAAATGTTGAGATTATCTCTTCCACGTTGTTTCGGGTCACCAGAAACGGGGATTTTACCCTTGAGGATACGGAAGATATCGAAGCAAACCTGCTGGAGGAGATGAAGAAAAAGCTCAAAACCCGAAAGACCGGCAGGGTGGTGCGTCTCGAAGTGCAGTCCGGGTATGACAAATGGCTGATCAAGCAGCTCAAGCAAAAATATGAAATTGGTGATGACAATCTGATCGTGATCGGCGAGCAGGCTCTGATGGACTATACGGGTCTCTGGCAGATCGTGAAGCATGAGGACTTTAAAGAATACAAGAATCCGTCTCCCAAGCAGGTACCTCCGATCAGCATGGCTGACTATGAGGATCAGGACATGTTCAAGATCCTGAAGGACCGGGATATCCTGTTGCACCATCCTTACAACAGTTTTGAACCGCTCATTGACCTGCTGGAGCAGGCCTCGGAAGACCCGCAGGTCTTGTCCATTAAGCTCACCATCTACCGGCTGGCCAAGGACTCCAGGGTGGTAAATGCTTTGCTGAATGCCGCTGAGAATGGGAAACACGTTTCTGTCTTATTTGAGGTGAAGGCGAGGTTTGACGAGGAAAACAACATGAAAGAGTCGCAAAGGCTCCAAAAGGCGGGGTGTTTTGTGATCTATGGCGTGGGGAATCTGAAGACCCATACCAAGCTGTTACTGATCGTGAGGAGGGAGAAAGACCGGGTGAAGCGCTTCGTACACATGTCGTCCGGAAACTACAATGAGGACACAGCGCGGCTCTATACGGACATTGGCCTGATGAGCACTGACGAAGGGTATGCCAACGATGTGCAGGAATTCTTCAATGTAATCACCGGGCATTCCATGCCGGACGAATATGAATACCTGATCACGGCACCGCGGGATATGCGTAATAAGCTTATTGAGCTGATCAAACGAGAGGAGGAGCACGCCAAAGCAGGCCGAAAGGGAGGGATCGTGATGAAGATGAACTCTTTGCAGGATACCGAGACGATCCACGCATTGTATGATGCTTCCAGGGCAGGCGTGGAGATCAAGCTGATCGTGAGGGGTATCTGCTGTCTTCGCCCCGGCAGGGTAGGATTGAGTGAGAATATCACCGTAAAGTCCATTGTTGGAGAGTATCTGGAACATTCAAGGATCTTTTATTTTCACAATGACGGGGATAGTCAGGTTTATTCGGGCAGTGCCGACGTGATGGTACGGAGTTTTGATCGCAGGCTGGAATCCATCTTTTTGATCAAGGACACCCTCCTGAAGCAGCAGGCCATCAATATTCTGGCTTATAATCTCCGGGACAATGTGAATTCCTATGAAATGAAAGAAGACGGCACCTTTGTTGAGATGTCACCAGATGGTGAGCCCGCCTTCAACATCCATACTGAATTTTATAAGGTGAAGCGGGAGACTGTCCTGGCAGCCAGATTGTTTTGAAAAGCGCTGAGTACTGGATCGATCGACTGGACCTTCAGCCGCACCCGGAAGGTGGTTATTTTCGTGAGGTTTACCGGTCTGCCGATCAGCTGGATCATCCGACTCATTCAGGGAAAAGGAATCTGGCAACCAGTATCTATTTCCTTCTCGAAGGGAGCAATATTTCCCATTTTCATGAGCTGGACTCGGATGAATTGTGGTATTTCCATGATGGGAAAGGAGCGATCATTCATGTATTTGAAAATGGAAAGTATCAAAAACATGAACTGGGGATTTCAGATTCCGGACAACCTCAGGTGTTGATCCCTGCCGGGAGCCAATTTGCAGCGGAGGTGGTAGGCCAGAAAGGTTATGTGTTGATGGGATGTGTGGTCAGTCCCGGTTTTGATTTTGAGGATTTCAGGATGCTGAAGAAAGTACAGATGTTGGAGAAATATCCGGGATATGAGGATTTGATTTTAAGATTCTGTATGGATTGACCGGTTATTTTTTCCCTGGTGTTGAAAATGCTTAAAGGCTTTAAATCGTTATATTGGTTACAACCACTCTTGAAAAACAAGATGCTGCGATATGCGCTTTTATTTATTTCATTAGGATTGCTCGGCTGCAGGGAGGAGAAAATAAGACTGTTTCTGGATTCTGTTGAGACCGGGGCTTTTTATTCGGAAGAGATTATTCCCGAAAATTATATGGGGATTTATGGGCAATGGAAGCTGCAGAGTATTGGCGGTGGTTTTGCCGGAACCGGATTTGAGCCCAATCATGATTTTCTTGAAATTAAGCGGTTCGGTATTTATGGCGTTCTCAGAAATGACAGTCTGATCGAATATGGGAAGGTCCAGCTGGATACATTTGATACACAGGCTACCCATTTATTGCAGGTTAAGCTAATACCGGAATCCTCTGTAGAATCAATCTATTCACCACCTGAAAAATACATCGATTTGAAAGGACCGGGGGAAATGGAGTTAAGGTCACCCTGCTGTGACTTTTACAACTATTACTATACCAGATGAAAGACTATAATTCAGAGATAAAAAGACCTGGACTGTTCTTAAAAAGATTTTTTGTAAGAAACCCGAGTCGGAAAATCCAAAAGTCTTGTAATCACTCTTTAAAATCAGTCTTCCAGGCGATCCCAAAACCGAAGCCGTGACTGTTGATCCCGTTTAAATTGGTATCGTAGATCACATC
This sequence comes from Cyclobacteriaceae bacterium, assembly GCA_965243485.1. Lineage (GTDB taxonomy): Bacteria > Bacteroidota > Bacteroidia > Cytophagales > Cyclobacteriaceae > UBA7330. The sequence goes on from CBDEVP010000001.1 coordinate 3,770,457, forward strand.
GATTTGTAAGCTATTAGTAATAAGATAGGTAAATCCGGCATCTATTCCTACCAGTTCATCAGCGAAATTCCCATATAATTCCAGGAAAGTCCCCAGCTTATCAGTGATCGCAAACCCACCAACCAGGGTATATCTGTAGAACCAGCTTTGATCGAAGGTTCCCTGCCAGTCAGTGCCTATTGAACCGGCCAGGCTGAACTTGCTCAACGTATACTGTAGAAGCAAATTGAGCGCTAAATTAAAATCAGATCGATAAGTTGCATTCCTTCCATTGGGAAGCGTAAATCCTGTGACAAGCGTTGTTTCCGGCAGAAATCCGGATTGCCTGAGTAAGCAAAACTTCGGACTTACGATGATGGGTGTAAAGCCTTCGGATCTGAAATCAGGAGACGAGTCCGAAATCAGCTTATCGATCCTGTAGTTGAATAATATTCTGAATTCCATCCACTTAAACAGACCAAACTTCAGAGAAAAGTTTGGAAGGGTAATGTTTGTTGACTCTATCAGGAATCTCTGGGATGGAAAGCCGGATTCTTCTTTGGACATGGATTGAAAAAAGCCTGATTCAATCTGGAAGGTACCAGGTGAAATAAGGGTCACCGCATCCGTCACATTGGGACGGTCGGTGAAAATGGGAGACTCCTGTGCGAGCACTAAGAACTGGATTGATGAAATGGAAATAAGCAGTAGGAGTTTTTTCATATCCAAAAGCTATTTCAAATTTCGGTGATCATTATCAGGTTCATCTGAAAAATACGGCAAAATTTTATGAGAGACAAAAAAGGTGGAAGGTAAGGCTATTGGGGGATCCTTCAATTATGAGGAAACCTGTTACATGCTACCTGAAATGCGTATTCCATGCTGCTCCAAATCCAAAAATTTGTGATCGCTTACTTCGACGGGATACAGGCTCATTGTGTAGCTGTCTTCCATAGATGATGTCCAGCTGAAAATTATCTGAGAGCAGGTAAGTGAACCCAATATCGGAGTGTAATTGATACGGGAAACTGGCTAATCCATAGAATTCCAGAAAAGTGCTGGATTTCTCAGCGATACGGTACCTACCCATTGATGAGTATTCCAATACATCTTCCATCCAGATAGTCCCAAAACTATTTGACCAGGAGAATTTTTTGAAAGTATACTCAAATAGCAGTCTGGAATTATAAAACCATTTTTCCTGGGGGCCATAGTTAACGTGCTGTAGAAGAGGCTTGGTAACACTGGTAATAAAAGAAAGTGTGGGAATAGCGCCCTTCTGTTTAACCAGGCCAAATTTCGGACTGAAAGTAATTTGTTCAATCCCCTTAAGTTCTTCGATGATCATAGACTTATACTCAACAAATGTGTAATGGCTGTTTACCCTCAACTCCAGCCACTCCGTCAATCCATATTTTAAGGATAGAGCCGGTAAGACATGGGTTACACCATCATCTGTGACCTGAGTCCCTGTGTAGGAGGACTTGTATCCCGCTTCAACCTGAAAGGTACCCGGAGCAATCAACCGTACAGCATCAGTAAACGTTGGACGATCCGAAAAAATTACCTGATCCTGAGCCGTAACAAAGAAATTGGAAAATGTAAGCAGGTACAGACTGATGAGTTTTTTCATAGGTTGGCGTTTGTGTTTAAACGTTGCTTATGATAGAATAATTGTATAGACCAGTTTGGGGACATTCAGATATTCAGACGTTCCGATATTATGACAATTTGATTTTCCGGAATTAAATTGTCCGGATGTCTGAGAGTCCGAATGTCTGAATGTCCGAAAGTCCGAAAGTCCATTCTCCACACTTTTATGGTTGATAAGCAAATTTTATGTATTAGTCTTTTGGACTAAACCCAGCATCGGGTAATTTTACGAGGATCGGTTGGATGATATCTAATGTTCCGGCCGGTGTCCAATTATTGATTTACATAAACCCAACAAATAATCATGAGCCAACGAAAAATTAGACTCGGTTTGATCGGAGGAGGATTTAATTCCTTCATCGGGGTCGTTCACCGGGTAGCAGCCTACATGTTTGAAGACTATGATCTGATCGGTGGGGCATTTGATGTCGATTACAATGAAAGCAAACGTTTTGCCGAACACCTCGAGCTTGATCTGAGCAGGACTTACAAAGACATTGATGCACTGATTGCCGCTGAAGTCGCCCTGCCTGCAGATCAGCGCATGGAAGCAGTATCAGTTCTTACTCCCAATTTCCTTCACTACCCCATGGCCAAAAAGCTCATCGAGGCCGGTTTTCATGTGATCTGTGAAAAACCGATCACCATCACTGCGGCCGAAGCCATCGAGCTGGAAAAGCTGGTCGAGAAGCATAAAGTGGTATTTGCCCTGACGCATACCTACACCGGCTACCCGATGGCTCGTCAGATGAAGCAGATGATTGCCGATGGCGCCATTGGCAAAGTACAGAAAGTGGATGCCCAGTATTACCAGGGATGGATCAATCCGATCATTCATGACAAAGCACAGCGTAAATCCGTCTGGAGACTGGATCCCGAAAAGTCCGGTCAAAGCTCTTGCTTTGGTGATATTGGGGTGCATGCATTTAACATGATCGAATACACCACCGGCATTGAAGTGGAAAGCGTACTCGCCGATCTGGATACGCTGTATGACGACAATCCCCTGGATGTGGATGGAACAGCACTCGTGCGGCTGAAGGGTGGTGCCAAAGGCCTTGTCAGAGCCAGCCAGATCGCTACCGGTGAGGAAAACAATATTACCATTGCCGTGTACGGTGATAAAGGCGGACTGAAATGGGTGCAGGAAGACCCGACCTACCTGACCTACTTCCAGGATGGGAAACCGGTCCAGATCTTTAAGCCCGGACATCCTTATGTGACCGATTTTGCCAAAGAGAGCACCAAAATTGCTCCGGGTCACCCGGAAGGACTCTTTGATGCGATGGGAAATATTTATAAAGGTACGGCACTGGCCATCAGAAAGAAACCCTTCAGAGATGGAGCCTTCCCCACGGTACGTGATGGTGTAAGAGGAATGAAATTTATCGAAGGCGTGCTGGAGTCACACCGAAAAGGCCAGGTTTGGGTCAATATTTTATAACCAAAAACATTAATTCACTATGACTATGAAAACGATCAAAGGGCCGGCTATCTTCCTTGCCCAGTTTGCTGACGATGCGGCACCCTTTAACAACCTGAAGAATATTTGTAAATGGGCCAAAGAATGCGGTTACGCTGGTGTTCAGATCCCGGCATGGGACGGAAGGCTTGTGGATATTGAAAAGGCCGCTGAAAGCAAGGACTATGCCCAGGAGGTCAAAGGCATTGTGAATGAAGCCGGCCTGGAGCTTACGGAGTTTGCCGCTCACCTGCAAGGTCAGCTGGTTGCCTCGCATCCTGCTTATGACATCATGTTTGATGCCTTTGCTCCTGACAGCAAAAAGAACAACTATCCTGCCAGGGCTGAGTGGGCAGCTAACCAGTTGAAAGCGACAGCGACTGCAAGCGCTCATCTGGGGATCAAGGTGATGGCCAGTTTCTCAGGAGCGTTGCTCTGGCATACCATGTACCCATGGCCACAACGGCCGGCCGGTCTGGTGGAGGCTGGATTCAAAGAGCTGGCCAAAAAGTGGAAGCCGATCCTTGATCATTGTAAGGACAAAGGTGTGGATGTCTGTTATGAATTACATCCCGGTGAAGACCTGCATGACGGTATCACCTACGAGATGTTTCTGGAAGCCACAGGCAATCATCCGGCTGCGAACATCCTGTATGATCCAAGTCACTTTGTATTGCAGCAGTTGGATTACCTGCAGTTCATAGACTTTTACCATGAGAAGATCCGGATGTTTCATGTGAAGGATGCCGAGTTTAATCCTACTGGCAAATCCGGCGTTTACGGAGGTTTTCAAGGCTGGGTGGACAGACCAGGCAGGTTCCGGTCACTGGGTGACGGTCAGGTAGACTTCAGTGGTATCTTTACCAAACTGAGTCAATATGGTTTTGATGGCTGGGCCGTGCTTGAGTGGGAATGCTGCATCAAATCCCCGCAACAAGGCGCCGAAGAGGGATCAGGATTCATTGCTGATCATATCATCAAAGTCACCGAAAAAGCATTTGATGACTTTGCGGGTGCCAGGCCGGATGAGGCTACCAACAAGAAGATCCTGGGGATCAGTTAAGTTTTTAGTTTTAACTCAAAGAGTAGATAGAGCTGTGCGGAAGATAATGATGGTGCTGGCGGTGGCAGGTATTGCAGCTTGTGACTCCACTTACGATTCAGGAGTGGGCAATGAAGACCAGGTACCTGAAGAAAACCGGTTTTCAAAGGAAGTCTTTTTGACGAACCTGGATGAACCTACCGAGCTGGATGTTTTGCCTGATGGCAGGATCCTTTTTATTCAGCGAAAAGGAGAGGTGATCCTCTACGATCCTGAGACAGGTAGTCAACGGCTGTATGATTCCATTCCGGTCCATAAACAGTTTGAAGATGGGCTGATGGGATTGTCACTTGACCCTGATTTTGAAAATAACCGGTGGGTTTATTTGTACTATTCGCCGGTAGGGGATGAGCCGAAACAACATCTGTCCAGATTCAGGTTTACCGAAGAGGGGCTCAGGGATGAGATCGTCATGCTGGAGGTAAAGACCCAGCGGGATGAGTGCTGCCACACCGGTGGCTCCATCCAGTTTGGAGGAGATGGTCTTCTTTATCTGTCTACCGGAGACGATACCAATCCCTTTGCTTCCGATGGGTTTGGGCCCATGGATGAACGGCCGGGACGATCGCCGTGGGATGCCCAGGGATCCTCCGGCAATACCAACGACCTTCGTGGCAAGATCCTGAGGATCAAACCCCTGGCTGATGGTACCTATGCCATCCCGGAAGGGAATCTGTTTGAAGATGATGATCCCCTCACCAGGCCTGAGATCTATGTGATGGGCTGCAGAAATCCCTATCGCATCGGTGTGGATAGCCGCAGAGGATGGCTTTTTTGGGGCGACGTGGGTCCTGATGCGCAAAATGACGTTGAGATGAGGGGGACCCGCGGATATGATGAGTTTAACCTGGCAAGGTCCGCAGGGTATTATGGATGGCCCTATTTTGTAGGACCTAATAAAGCGTATCATGATTACGACTTTCTCACCAAAACATCAGGCCCGCTTCATGATCCTGATAGCCCTGTGAATGACTCGCCTAACAACACGGGGCGGACCGAGCTGCCTCCGGCGAATCCTGCCCTGGTTTATTATCCTTATGCCAATTTTGACGAATTTCCCATGGTCGGCAATGGGTCGAGAAATGCCATGGCAGGACCTATCTATTACAGTGATGATTTTGAGGGAACGTTGAGATTCCCCTCTTTTTTCGATGGCAGGGCCATGTATTACGACTGGATGAGGGGTCATCTGTTTTTTCTGGAACTATCCGCAGAGGGAGAGATCCTCGACTGGTACCGGCTGTTGCCCAATACCACCTTTAACAATCCCATTGATTTTGAGTATGGCCCGGACGGGAGATTATACCTGCTGGAGTATGGTACGGGATGGTTTTCCCAAAATGAAAATGCCACACTTTCCCGCATCAACTACATTAGGGGCAACAGGCCTCCAATTCTTGAGGTGAAAACTACCGCGCTTCAGGGCAAGGAACCACTTACAGTGACGTTTGATGCCAGTGCCTCCATGGATTACGATGATGACAATCTTTATTTTGACTGGAAGGTGGATGGCAATGAATTTTCTGACAGCGTACTTACCTATACCTTTGAAAAACAGGGGGTTTATTACCCTGAACTGGTGCTCAGGGATCCCAAAGGGCATAAGGTAAGAAAACAGTTTAAGGTGACCGTGGGAAATGCCCCGCCGGTAATTGATATTAAGATTGCCGGAAATAATACCTTTTTCTGGGAAAGACGGGCAATCAATTATCAGGTGGAAGTCAATGATCCGGAAGATGGAAGCCTGGGTAAAGGGATCGCTCCTGATGCTGTTGATTTTGGCATCAATCATTACCAGTCTTATGATCAGGCTGAGGTTTTGGGACACCAGTCGCCAGTGGTGACGGGCAGGAAGCTGATCGAGTCCTTGGATTGCAAAAGCTGTCATCAGATCGACGCACCCTCCATTGGGCCCAGCTATGTCCGGGTAGCTGAAAGGTATGCTAAAACAGATGAAAACCAGGAATACCTTATTTACAAGATCATTAACGGAGGAGGTGGAGTATGGGGCGAACACGTGATGGCTGCCCATCCCGAACTTTCGCAGGTCGAGGCTGGAAAAATGGTGGAATATATTTTATCCCTCAAAGAGGGCTCGTATTTCCCGTTGACCGGACAATATGTCGCCAACCGAACAGAGGGACGCCTCCAGTTTACCGCGTCGTACGAAGACGAGGGTAAGGAAAACATCAGTCCGATCACCACACGAAAAGATGTCTGGTTACGATCCACAAGGGTGGAAGCTGCAGGTTTTGATGATGCCAGCAATGTAGACAAGGGCATAGAAGGAGGTGGCACTTACATTCACAATATTTTTCATGGCAGCTATGTGGGGTATAAAGACATTGACCTGACAGGTATGTCAGCGGTTGAAGTACAGATGCTCTGGGTAAGAGATGGATCCATTTCCGTCCGGTTGGGAGATGCATCCGGCCGTGAGATCGGATCTGCTGAAGTGAAGGAAAGCCGGGTATATCCTGACAACAAACTCACCATAGACATTGATCCCGTCAATGAAAAGAACGATATTTATTTCGTGTTTCTGAATGAAGGCTCGGATGATCTGCTTTTCAGGATCAGACACTTTAACTTTATACCCGATTTGACCCAGAATGAATTACAATAGAAGAGATTTCCTACGCCATGTGACCCTGGCTACCGGCACGGTCCTGATTGCACCCCGTTCATTTGCTTTGGCACGAAAGTTCGAACCCGGACTGCAGCTTTATACTGTAAGAAGTGCAATGAATGATGATCCGAAGGGTACATTGAAGAAAGTATCTGATATCGGTTACAAGGTACTGGAGACGGCTTCCTACAGCGGTGGCCGGTTCTACGGTTTTGAAGCCGCAGAATTTGGTAAGATCGTCAAAGATCTTGGGATGAAAGCCACGTCTTCTCACATCGGTGTGGATGAGGTGATGAAGAATATCAACCAGATCCTGGATGCCATGCAGGCCTCGGGACAAAAGTATCTGGTAATCCCCTGGGTAGGAGATGACTACCGGACAGCCGATGGGTACAAGAAGCTGGCGGATAATCTCAATGAGAAGGGGGCTGCCTGCAAAAAGGCTGGTATCAAACTCCTTTATCACAACCATGATTTTGAATTCAAAGACCTCGGCGGCACCAATGGTATGGACATACTTCTAAATATTGCCGACCGGGACATGGTCAATTTTGAAGCCGATCTGTATTGGGTGACCAAAGCCGGATTGGATCCGCTGGAGTTCATTAAGAAATATCCCGGCAGATTCCTGCTTTGGCATGTAAAGGATATGGATAAGACCCCGGAGAAAGGATTTGCAGAAGTAGGTACAGGGGTGATTGACTACAATGAACTGTTCGACAACGCCGGTATTGCCGGCCTTGAGTATTTCTTTGTGGAACAGGATCGTTCGGATGACCCGATGAAAAGCATACAGATCTCGTATAAAGGGGTAAAGAAAATTCTTTAATTAATGTTGAAACAACTCATTTTTGCCATCCTGCTGATGGTGACACAAATCACCTTTGCCCAAAAATTAAGCGGGGTGATCAGAGATGATGTGACTGGTGAGCCACTGGCGGGTGCCAACGTGATCCTGGATGATAGTGTGGCCCTGGCTGTTTCAAATATCAATGGCGAGTATTTTTTCGGATCGGTTGATCCGGGAAGGCATAAGCTCACGGCGTCATATATCGGTTATAAAAGCGGAGAGGTTTTCGATGTCTGGGTAAGGAATGGCAAACTGATCACGGAAGATATCCGGCTTTCCCCGGATCCGAAAGGGCTGGCGGAAGTGGTGATCACAGAACCAAAGCGCCTCAGTGAAATTGGTAAAATGACCATTTCGGAGGAACAGATCAACCGATTTGCAGCCACCTATTATGATCCGGCCAGGCTGGTAACCATTTCTCCCGATGTGGCGGTCTCCAACGATCAGAATAACCGGATATCCGTGCGAGGCATTTCACCTAACTACAACGTCTGGCGGCTGGAAGATGTGGAGATCGTCAATCCCAACCACCTGTCCAATGCAGGCACGTTCAGCGATCAGCCGACCTCCACCGGCGGAGGGGTAAATATCCTCAGTGCACAGATGCTGGATAATTCATCGTTTTTGTACAGCGGCTTTTCTCCGGAGTATGGTAATAGCATCGGCGGGATCTTTGACATGCACCTGAAGACCGGCAATGAAGATGAAAGGCAGTACACGGCGCAGGCCTCACTGATCGGGTTTGACTTTTCAGCGGAGGGACCTTTTCGGAAAGAAGGAGATGCCAGCTATATCCTCAACTACCGTTATTCTTTTACCGGTCTGCTCACCTCGATGGGCGTAGACTTCGGCGGTGAATCCATTGGCTTTCAGGACCTGTCTTTCAATGTGAATAAGCCACTGGGTGACAAAGGGAACATTTCCTTTTTTGGGGTGGGTGGACTGAATTTCAATGAATTTGAAGCCAAAGCTTTGGAAGAGTCGGAAGTGCAAAAAGACCGTTCGGACATTTTCTACGATGGAAAGATGGGAGCGCTCGGGATCAGTCTGGATCATCAATTAGGGGCTGGCACGTTTATGCTTTCCGGTGCCATTTCAGCATCTGATAATGACCGCGATCAGAATTATTATGATCAGAACCAGGTGATCACAGGAGAAACTGAATCCTCATCCGGCAGCAGGATCTATTCATTTAATTCCAAATATCAGTTCAGGCTGGGAAAGAGTCAGGCCGTAGTAGGTTCGCTAGTTAGCTTATATTCCTATAAATACAGTAACCAGAACACAGGCACCTTTGTAGGGTCATCGCCTTTCATCATCACTTTTGTCGATGCGATGGAAGATATTCAGTATTCCCTGATCAACCCGTACCTCAATGTGAGCTATCCGTTTTTTAATTTCATGCAGTTTGATCTGGGTGTCAACTACAGCCTGAGCCTGGACAATGATCAAAAGATCGATCCGAGAGCAAGGATTACGATTTTTACGGGTCCGAGGAGCGAACTTTTCTTTTCCGCAGGACTGTATTCACAGTTGCTAAATCCAAACAATTATTACTTTGTCTATGCACCGGCGGCCGGGGATTATTACGCGACCCAACAGGATTTTGACCTTATTCAGTCCCAGAGACTCGTGGCCGGGTACCAGGTGAGTCTCAAAAACTGGAGCTACAACGCGGAAGTTTTCTACTACAATTTCCCGGAGGTCAACGTGGAAGCTGCCGGGTTCGGTGCTACGAATTCTGCGAGGTCCTACGGGGTATCAATCATGGGAACCCGATCGTTTACCGGGAACTGGTACATGAACTTTGGGGGAAGCCTTTTTGAGTCTACCTGGGATGATGGTCAGCCTAACCGATACAATCTTAAGAGGAATGTCAACGCCTCGGCGGGGAAGGAATGGTATTTTGAGGGAAAGCCAGTGAAGCGGTCTTTGGGGGTTAATGCAAGGGTCATTTACCAGGGAGGACTGGCGGATCCCATACAGGAGAACGGACTCATGGGTCCTCCGACCACGTCAAACGCTGATTATTACAGGTTTGACCTGAGGATACAATGGACGAGGTACCTGGAGACCCGGACCACCTCCATTTCTCTGGATCTTCAGAACATGACCAACAATGAAAATGATGCATACTTTTATTATGATTCATTTACAGGTCAAAGAGAACAGCAAACTCAATTGGGACTGATCCCGATATTGACGTACAGGATGGAATTTTAATGCAGGTCTTATGAACAAAAATATCCTCAGTGGCATTCTCACTTTCCTATTCGGACTGTTTGCCTACTTTCAGTTCAATGATCCTGATCCTGTTCTTTGGGTGACCATTTACGGAGCTGTTTTCCTGATTTCTTTGCTACGTTGGATCAACGTGTACTACAGCCGGCGGGTGATCTGGATTTTGATTCTCTTGCTGATCATTTATTCCACCGTTTATATTCCATCGATCCTGGAATGGCTCATTCAGCCCAACAAGGAGGAGCTGTTTGGGGAGATGTACAAAGACAAGCCTTATATCGAGGAATCAAGGGAGTTTTTTGGTCTTGTGATCGCGGTTGTAGGATTAGTGCTTCACCTTGGAGCGAAGAAGTAAAACCTGGATATTCAGACATTCAGACAGTCCGACACTCTGATGTTCTGACACCTCGACTGTCCGAAAGTCTGAAAGTCGGATTGTCTGGCTGTCTGAAAGTCCGAATGTCTGACCGTCTGAAAGTCTGCCACCTGCTTAATTCTGATCTTTTTCCCCTCTATGGTCTGGTGGCGAACACCACTTCTCCTTAAACTTCTCCTTCCACTGCTGTTTCTGCTCCTCGCTCATATTGCTCCACTTATGCTTCCAGGAAGGTCCTCCACGCGGCGGGCCGCCTTTTTTTCCAAAACCAAAGATGATCTTGCTGAGCAGCAGGATACCGGCAGCCTGCCAGAACGTGATCACCGGTAATCCGAAGATCTCCGGGAGCAGCCAGTTCCACAGGTACATCAGTACCGCTGAGACTACCACAAAAAACAGGATGACCATCAGGGCCATCTTAGCGATCCAGTATCCTTTCATCTTATTCATTGTCAAAAACTTCATTATAGAGTTCTGCCAGCGCTTCACGGAGCGAAAGTACCGCATATCTTTTCCTCGAGATAAGGGTATTGATCGTTTCACCGGTCAGCTGCTCCATATCTTTAAAACTCTTTTGTTCAAATTCATGCCAGACAAATACCTGTCGCTGTTTCTCAGGCATTTTGGCCAGGGTGTGCTCAATCTTTTCCCATACCATTTCCCGGAGAAGTTCCTCCTCCGGCAGCCGGTTGGTATCGGGCAGGATATCCTCCAACATCAGCGGTTCTTCCTCGCCATCTTTTGATGCCTGCAGAAGAGAAGAGAAACTTTGCGGTTTCTTTTTCCGGAAGGCATCGATGATCTTGTTGCGTGCCACGCGGAAGAGCCAGCCTGATACCTGGTCGATGGACCGGATATCATCATAGCCGATCACAAACTGGTAGAAGACGTCCTGGACGATGTCTTCCGCTTCATCCCGGCTGGCGACTGACTGCCGGATGAAGTTGAGGAGACGTTCCCGTTCATCCCTCACCGTTCGTTCAATATGGTCGGCTTTGGCCTGTGTCATGGTTATGCTTACTGCATGCATGGTCAATATGTTCAGAAATTTTGATAACCGGCAACTTTTTGTTGTTGCAATTGCACTGATGACGGGGGAGGGGGAAGAATATTTTAATTTAATGACAGTTCGATGTAAGAAAAAAACAAAAAAAAACCCGTTATTCAGAGACTTAATTTTTTGATTCCAAAACCGCACAGGTTCATACGTCATTAGCAGATTCAATTTTCGGATTTATTAACCTTTTCTTAGTGAAATCCGAAGCTCAAATTCCGAAATCCAAAAAAAATCCAAAGACCCAAATCTTAAAAAATTCAAAATCACTCCAATTTCTTAATGATTGCACCAACTTTTTGGGATTTTGATCATTTTCCATTTGATTTTTTTTGGATTTTCCAGATTCAATTTTCGGATTTATTGACCTTCTATGGCAACAAAGGGGATTAATCTAGTTTACCAAAAGCCGGAATATGATTTGGATCATCAAATGGCCCATGGATCTGCCTGACTACTTTTTCCAGGGATCGATTTCATAGTCATCCATGTAGTTTTGCTTTTGGATGATCATCGCTTTTTGTTTTCCATTGTCATTGATCGCGGCAAAACCGTAGTCGTAGCAGATATAATACAGAAGTTTGGGAGATTGATAGGTTGCCGAATAGTACCGGAAGTCGTATCCCATTTTTTTGAGCACATCTTTTCTTACGGAAGCTTTACCTTCCGGGGACAGGGTCTTTAGGATTCTTCTGTTGCTTCTCATGATACTATTGATTTTTTGAATGTACTGTTCATCTTGTCTTTTTACCTTGTTGTTGAAGGTGTTGCGACAATAGGCATCACAGAATTTCTTATCGAGGCGTCCAACGATTTCTTTGGCGCACTCAAGACAATATTTCCTATTGGCCGGAGGCGAATCTTTGTCGGGTAGCTCTTTTGGTTCTTCCATTTTATGCCAATTTCAGTCTTAAAAACCTAAAAATTATCATTATCCAATTTTTTAAATGCTTATTGTCGAATATAAGTGCTTATATGCAGAGCTAATGTCCGTGGTCACCATTTTTTTGCGGCTATCAATGAAGCGCATGATCATTGGGCCAGCGGCGGCAGTTGATTCAGTGACGGTGGCGCGATTTTTCGGATAATATCAAAGAACTAAATGATGAAGCCACAGACACACACCATGGAGCGTCAGATCACGCTCAAGCACCTTCATATCAATGGGCAGAAGATGGTCGGGATCAAGTTTTACCCTGACAAGCTGATACAGCAGGTCATTAAGCAGTTGCCTGAGCCCAAATGGAGTGAGAAATACGGAATGGTGTATATAAAAAATACACCTGATAATGTAGCAGCCATCTTTGAAAAGTTTAAAGGTCTGTGCTGGATCAACTGTAAACACTTCTATATCAATCGTCCAGTAAGCGTACACAATGAAACTCCGGACATTGAATTTTATCGTAAAAGAGTGCCAGAAAATGGGAAAAGGCTTGTGCCCGAGGATTTTCTTCAAAAGCTGGAGGTCCGTAAATACTCCTTAAATACTGCCAGGTCATACATTTCTCACTTTGAAATGTTTATAAACCACTACGCCAGGGTACAAAATCTTATGGAGCTTGGCGAGCAGGAGATCAATGAATACATCAGCCACCTGGTAAAGGCAAAAAAGTCTGATTCCTATATCAAGATGTCGATTAATGCGATCAAGTTTTATTATGAAGTGGTCCTTGAGATGCCAAATAGATTTTACTCAATTGGTGGGCCTATGAAAAAAGAATCCTTGCCAAAAGTGATAAGCAAGGAAAGTGTCTTTAAGATGATTGAAAGTTGCACAAATATTAAACACAAGTGTATCATTGAGCTGCTCTATTCATCCGGTTTACGAAGAAATGAACTATTAAATCTTGAAATATCAGATATTGATAGTGATCGAATGTTAATTACTGTAAGAGAGTCAAAAGGCAGAAAAGATAGAGTCACCCTGTTGAGTAATCAATTGCTTAAAGATTTAAGGATCTATTATCTAACATACAGACCAAAGAAATATCTATTTGAGGGTGCCAAAGGTAACCGGTACAGTTCGACCAGTGTTGCACGCATCATTTACAAGGCTGCAAGGAAGGCAAAAATCCATAAGAAAGTAACGCCTCACATACTTCGCCATTCATTTGCCACACACTTACTGGAAAGTGGTACTGATTTAAGATATATTCAATCGCTGCTGGGTCATAATTCTTCACGAACCACCGAAGTTTACACAAATGTTGCACTTAAAGGCCTGGAAAATATTAGAAATCCATTAGATTTAGCATGATATAAGGCAGTTATATTGCACAGACGCAACATAACCAAATGTTAGATTTCATTCTCTTCTGAACGCAGAACTTCAACACGTAGAAAATATTTTTATTGTAAGGGACGGAACGGGGAACTTTTGTCAATTTTCAATTGTTTTCAGCCAAGCGGTGAACTTTCGCAATGCTTAAGCGAAGGCAGGTGCAGGGAAACTTGTTTAAGAAGTCAGCGCAGGGTCGGAAGCAATTGCAAAGTGAACCGTGACGGCTGAAAACCCAGAATCGTCAACTGGTAGGTTATTGCCGGATCTTGCCTTTAACCAACAATCTAAATTTTAAGCACTGAACAAACCCTCACGGCGGCTGGCGGAAAATGGCGGCGGATAGCGGGTGGGAGTGTTGCAGGAGGTTGGCTGGAGGGGAGCGTGTGGTGCGTAGGCCGTGCACTTATTCATTTTCCGAAGACTTTTTTTGTTTCGTTTTTTTGGTCATAAAAAAATGAAAGCCTCCCTGGCAAGGGTGGGAATTGAACAGCATAGGAAGTGCGAAGAATAAATGAACGAAATCTAACAAGCGGTATGGATGAATGGCCTTGAGTGCTTGTAGCAAAGTGTTTCAGATCTTGACCGCTTCAACTGCCCTGTGCTGGTATAAATCCATCTGCTATTGCTGTAGTCAGGAGCTATTCACTTGTGTTACGCAGTAGTTTCAACATATTGCAAAGCACGGCAGTTTCCGCTATCTTTCATTCTTATTGCCAAGGGATGGCCACTCATCATACCTAGGCGTTAGATTTCATTCTCTTCTGAACGCAGAACTTCAACACGTAGAAAATATTTTTATTGTAAGGGACGGAACGGGGAACTTTTGTCAATTTTCAATTGTTTTCAGCCAAGCGGTGAACTTTCGCAATGCTTAAGCGAAGGCAGGTGCAGGGAAACTTGTTTAAGAAGTCAGCGCAGGGTCGGAAGCAATTGCAAAGTGAACCGTGACGGCTGAAAACCCAGAATCGTCAACTGGTAGGTTATTGCCGGATCTTGCCTTTAACCAACAATCTAAATTTTAAGCACTGAACAAACCCTCACGGCGGCTGGCGGAAAATGGCGGCGGATAGCGGGTGGGAGTGTTGCAGGAGGTTGGCTGGAGGGGAGCGTGTGGTGCGTAGGCCGTGCACTTATTCATTTTCCGAAGACTTTTTTTGTTTCGTTTTTTTGGTCATAAAAAAATGAAAGCCTCCCTGGCAAGGGTGGGAATTGAACAGCATAGGAAGTGCGAAGAATAAATGAACGAAATCTAACAAGCGGTATGGATGAATGGCCTTGAGTGCTTGTAGCAAAGTGTTTCAGATCTTGACCGCTTCAACTGCCCTGTGCTGGTATAAATCCATCTGCTATTGCTGTAGTCAGGAGCTATTCACTTGTGTTACGCAGTAGTTTCAACATATTGCAAAGCACGGCAGTTTCCGCTATCTTTCATTCTTATTGCCAAGGGATGGCCACTCATCATACCTAGGCGTTAGCTCCTATGTGCCACCTAATAAAAGATATCAATATGGAAATGAAACACTGGATTCTGTTATCAATCATTTTGATAACCGCTGCTGTACTATGGATTTTCAAATCCAAAATGAAAGATGGATTAGGTCCATTCAACTTAAGAGCAATTGGAATAACTTTAGTCGCTTCCCTTGCTGCAATTCTTTCTATCGCTGAAATCGAAGCAACTAAGTTGAGTGCAACTTACGGAATACTTGGAGCTATTGCTGGCTATTTATTTGGACTCAACAACAAGAAGGATGAATAAGGTTGTAATTCTGATTCTTACATTGCTCGGAGCAGTCTCAACCGCCAACTGCCAGACTGTAGGTGACCTAATTGGACAAGGAAGAAAATTTGAAGCGTATGGCGAACTAAAGACTGGATATTATAAAGTAATGCTTGAAACGGAATTACTTAATGCAGTTGTTGTTGAAGAAAGCGGTTCAATATACCACTTTAGCATTTTGACATCAACCAAAAGAAAGGAAAACCAAGCTTCGGTAACCTATGATATTAATGCCGACAACAAAGGTGATAAATATTACTTAGCACTAACGATATCAAAAGTTAAACGTGATTGCCTGCTATTAGTATTTGATGGAACCAAATCAGATTGGTACCCCGAAAAAATTGCCGTTAGGTCATATGGATTTCACAATTTTTAGAGAAAAACCACAGGAGCTAACAAATGCTATGAATGAATGGGGTTTTATCGGTCAGGATACTTTGGTAGCACTTGGAAAGTCCGCCACAAGTTTTAAATTTAAATCAAGGCGTGGCTATGTGCGAGACGGGAGGTTAGTGCTTTCTAATCCCCACTCATCATAGCTAGGCGTTACCAGCAATAACTAGATGGAGAGACAAGTAGAATTTGACATAGCATTATCCTTTGCAGGCGAAGACCGTCAATATGTAGATAATGTTGCTAACATTTTAAAATCTAAAGGAGTAAGTGTTTTCTATGACAAGTTTGAAGAAGCTAATCTCTGGGGTAAAAACCTCTATGATTATCTAAGCGATATCTATCAAAACAAGGCCAGATATACCATAATGTTTGTTTCGAAACACTACAATAAGAAACTCTGGACAAATCATGAACGGCAGGCGATGCAGAGCCGAGCGTTTCAAGAAAATCAGGAATATATTTTGCCAGCTCGTTTTGATGAAACAGAGATCCCAGGGCTACTTCCAACAATTGGATACATCCCTCTAACGGATAAAGCACCTAACGATTTTGCTGAAATAATATTCAAAAAACTTGTCGCAAGTGGGCGAACAATTCCAAGCGAAAATATTAGAAAAAGCCTGTCTACCTTAGTCAAAGTTCCTAAAGTTGAACCCTCGACATTTCAAGTGAGGCTAATAGATGAAAATGACGAGTATATTACTGATTCCTCTATCATCCTAATCGCAGATAATAATACTTATCTCAGGCCAATTTCAACAAAAGAGGGTGTATTTAAATTCACCATAAATGTTAGGCGAAACTACAAGCTATATTTTGCACATTCGAACTTCCCCGCATTTGTTGTAGAGAAGATTGATCCCAGTGAAGACGTAGAACTCAAGGTTCATTCTTCAGAAAATATCGGCTCAATAATCTGTGAAAGTACTTGTCACATACCAGGTCTAATTGGTCGATTGAACCCAATTCTTGACACATCCTTTAGAACATACCTCTATGCGGACAACATTGCGATTGATGGAGGCCAACAGCAGCCTGCAACCTTCAAGATAAATGAACCCGTTGACTTAGAAGATGCGCATGGAACGATCATGCAACTCACAGTTAGAGATATGCAAGGAAGATCATCACTTCTTGAGTACGTGAAACCGATAATGGAATAAAGCTGGTAACATGCGCTATGAATGAATGGGGTTTTATCAGTAAGGAAAGTTTGGTGGCACTTGGAAAGTCCGCCACAAGTTTTAAATTTAAATTAATGCGTGGCTATGTACGAGACGAAAGGTTAGTGCTTTCTAATCCCCACTCATCATAGCTGGACGTTAGATTTCATTCTCTTCTGAACGCAGAACTTCAACACGTAGAAAATATTTTTATTGTAAGGGACGGAACGGGGAACTTTTGTCAATTTTCAATTGTTTTCAGCCAAGCGGTGAACTTTCGCAATGCTTAAGCGAAGGCAGGTGCAGGGAAACTTGTTTAAGAAGTCAGCGCAGGGTCGGAAGCAATTGCAAAGTGAACCGTGACGGCTGAAAACCCAGAATCGTCAACTGGTAGGTTATTGCCGGATCTTGCCTTTAACCAACAATCTAAATTTTAAGCACTGAACAAACCCTCACGGCGGCTGGCGGAAAATGGCGGCGGATAGCGGGTGGGAGTGTTGCAGGAGGTTGGCTGGAGGGGAGCGTGTGGTGCGTAGGCCGTGCACTTATTCATTTTCCGAAGACTTTTTTTGTTTCGTTTTTTTGGTCATAAAAAAATGAAAGCCTCCCTGGCAAGGGTGGGAATTGAACAGCATAGGAAGTGCGAAGAATAAATGAACGAAATCTAACAAGCGGTATGGATGAATGGCCTTGAGTGCTTGTAGCAAAGTGTTTCAGATCTTGACCGCTTCAACTGCCCTGTGCTGGTATAAATCCATCTGCTATTGCTGTAGTCAGGAGCTATTCACTTGTGTTACGCAGTAGTTTCAACATATTGCAAAGCACGGCAGTTTCCGCTATCTTTCATTCTTATTGCCAAGGGATGGCCACTCATCATACCTAGGCGTTAGAGAGCATTGACTACAATGAGAAAATTAACCTTCCTTTTATTAATTAGCCTTTTACTTTCCTGTGGAACTGATAAAAAGGAACAAATAATTACTGAGCCCACAGAACTTTCAATATCTGAACTTCAGAATAAATCAATTGACGAACTTAGAATTATCAGGAACGAAATATTCGCTAGAAAAGGCTACATATTTAACTCACAAGATTTACTGAAACACTTTTCAACATTTGATTGGTATGAACCGAAATATGAAAATGTAGACTCCTTACTTTCGGATTTAGATAAGAAGAATATTCAAACAGTATTAGAACTTGAAAACAGGAAAAAAAGTGAACTTGAACTAAAAATTATCAGAATCAACGAGACTGAATTTGAAAAATACAAAACTGCATATGATTCAAGTGATTCACGGGAACAGAAATTTATTGATCAGTTATTTCAAACGATTGACCAATTTAAAAGCAGACCAGCTGACACAACAATTTTAACAATTGGAAATGTTGACGACATTGGTAAACTTGATACAATTAGCTCAAGAATCTATCTAAAGAATGACACCATTTATGTCAAATCCGAATGGTCAAGAAATGGAACACTTTTGTGGAATGAATTGTATGAAAATCCTTACCTCTGGATAAATGATAATAAAGCCTTTGATTGGGAAGAACGGAGTCTTTGGGTAACATTTACAATAGCTATCTATTATGGAACACCTGAACTACATGAAAAAAACGATTTTTCAGGGATTGACCGTGTAACAGCTTTAAAAATGGCAAAATGGGATATAGAGAATAATAAGCTCAAGATTTCAGATTCAGAATATATTACTTACTTTGATTCATTCAATGGGCAATTATTTCAACATGGAGAACCTGAGATTCGAAACCAACTTCTACTTTGGTATGAACCTCTGAAAACATTTGTCCTTTATTACTCACCTTAAAAGCTCTCTAACATTGGATAGAGACGAATGGCCTAAAGCATTCCATAGCTACCTTCTCTGCGAACCTCACCGCCAAATCTCCTCTGGGAACTGATAGTTTCTTTCTGTATTTGGAGCAGTCAGGAGCTTCTATCTGTGGAATGCAGTAGGATTTTACTCGTTGCATCTCACTGTAGATTTAGCTAGTTTAGATTTTCATTGCCTGGGGAGGGCCACTCGCTCTATCCAGGCGTTATCGGCAATTATGAAGAATTTCATAGCCATATTAATCATTTTAATCTGTTCCAGAACCTTAGCTTGTGATTGTGATTGGGCAGGTAACTTTCTGGATATGTCTGCTAACTCCGAGGTTGTTGCACTTGTAAAAGTGAAAAGCTATAACAACTTTTTTCAATTTACAGGTGGAATAACTTCAGACGAACACCAACAACCACTTTCGGCAACTTTTGAGATTGTAGAACTTTTACGTGGCGAAGAACAGCGAACTGAAATTGAAGTTTTCGGAGATCCTGGTAACCTCTGCAGACCATACATTGACTACTTGAAAACTGGAGACTATTATGTAGTGGCCCTGAACAAATCTGAAGGAATCGATCACGGTAACGGAATAATTGAAACTCCGAACGACTATTTCCTTTGGGGTTGCGGGGAATTTTGGATCAACTATGACATGACGAATAACTCCGTAACAGGTAGGATCCTCAAACGAAAGAAGAAAACTAGAACTTTACCTTATACCGAACTAACAGCTAAACTGGAGAACAGGGAAAGCCGATAACATTGGATAGAGACGAATGGCCTAAAGCATTCCATAGCCACTTCTCTACGAACCTCACCGCCAAATCTACTCTGGGAGCTAATAGTTTCTTCCAGCCATTGGAGCAGTCAGGAGCTTTCATCTGCTGAACTCAGTAGCATTTTACCCGTTGCATCTCACCGTAGATTTAGGTAGTTTAGATTTTTATAGCCTGGGGAGGGCCACTCGCTCTATCCAGGCGTTAGAGGTAATTTTGGTTTTGAGGCAAAGTGTAGAGGATCTTCTGCTTTCATCTTCCATAGCAGAAGTGATGGAACGGATATCAGTCTTAAAATCCCCCCTCTCTGTTTCCGGACATCGGCATCTGCTGAGTCAGCCTTTTGATTGAGCATCGGGGAGCTGTATCTGCATCTATCTACCAGCGCAATTCACGCCCGCACGGCCAACGCTCGTTTTCCAGTCGCTAAAAGGTGCTGCTGGCAGGCCTTTCACTGTTTCGGAAGTGAGGTCTGATCATGGTTGGCCAAGAGATCTCTTTTCAGTTTTGAAAATTTCTGCGAGGATGAATCACTCCCGCACGGCCCCCCGCCGTCGGAGCTTCGTTGGTCTGATAGCATTTGCCGAGCTGCCGGAGGCCATCACTTCTTGAGGGTCTGAACGGCTGAAAAATACCTCTAACAAGGACTGATGGCGCAAGGCTTAAGTAGTTCTTTGCAGAAGCCTGTAGAACCGGACCGCAAAACCTGCCTGTGAAAGATGGTAGTTGATTGCAAATGACCTGCTCATGAGCTTTTGACTTGTGGTACGCCGTGCGAAATGGACAGTTGCCTGGCATGGCAGTTTTTGCTATTTTGCAGTAAAAGCCGGGTGTGGCCTCGCGCCATAGTCCGGCGTTAGCCTCAATAACCTGTAGATGAAACATTTTCTGTTAATAATTGCGACCTCATTAACATTCAACTTAGTTGGACAGAACTGTGAATTAATAAGGAAAACTTCAAAAAAAACCTCAAATATTGAATCCAAAGGAGGCAGTGCGGCATCCAAAGATTTTAACTTACTATTAATTGAAAAACACTTTGACCCTGAGAACCCGAACGACTCAACTAATTTTAGTGCAATGATCATGATTGGGTCCAGATATGAGTTATCTGATAGCGTTACTAACTCTATGGGAACCTTCAACTTCCATCTTTCTAACGGACAAATACACGAACTAAATGGTGCAACTGTAACAAATTTGGGAAATGTACTAATGGGGGCACCGAATACCATTATGTTTCGCGTAGAAGGTACGGCCCAACAATTTCAACCCCTCTCTGAACACTTTATTCAAAGACTTCAGGTTTTCAACATTATCGATACAGAATTCAAGACAAAAAGCCAAAAACAACTGCTTAGCATAGTTGGATGTCTAGTAGCTAAGTAATAAAGAGGCTAACATTCGGTATGATGAATGGCCTAACGCATTTCATCGCAACTTGATGAGGAACCTCACCGCCAAAACCTCTCTGGGAACTGATATTTTCTATTTGCATTTGGAGCAGTCAGGAGCCTTTATCTTCAGAACGCAGTAGGAATTTACCCGTTGCATCTCACCGAGGTTTTAGCTAGTTTAGTTTCTTATAGCACAGGGGTGGCCACTCATCATACCTGTGCGTTAGCGGTTATTCCGAACCTATGAAGATAGCTTGGTCAATTAATATACTAATCTTCCTCCTTTTCAATTGTTCAGAAAAACGAACGTATTTAACAGACGAAATCAAGGCCATTAATCCCTACAAGCCAGATCAGATGTTAGTTTTCGAATCATCCATGGGATTGACTAACGAACTCAGAATTTCAAAGATCGAAGATGGAAGATTCCCAGATGCTTTAGGGGCTCCAACCAATGAACGAATGATCGTTTTGGCTTACAGATTATCCCAAACTGAAAGACACGGAACCACAGAAGATATTTTACATTTTGCCGCAATTGATAACGAACATGAAGAAGAGATAACCTTTAAAATAACTCTAAGGGATGCTGGGATGTACCCTCATTGGTTAACATTATCTGAATATCAAAAACTAAAAAGCCATAATTTTAAAACTCCATACTATGAACTCGATGACGTTCTTGTATTTGATCTACCTCCAAAAATTCATCGAGGTGAACAAACATTCAAACAAATTAGCTGGAGTAAATCAATTGGGTATGTCCAAATGATTCAGAACGATGGAACAGTTTGGAACTTGAAGGAAATAACAAACCGCTAACATTCGGTATGATGAATGGCCTTAAGTGCTACTAGCAAATTGTATCAGAATCTGACCGCTGCAACTGCCCTGTGCTGATATGGATCCATCTGCTATTGCTGCAGTCAGGAGCTATTGACTTGTGTTAAGCAGTAGTTTCTAGTTATTGTAAAGCACGGCAGTTTCCGCTATCTTTCATTCTTATTGCTGAGGGATGGCCACTCACCATACCTTGGCGTTACCTGTTATCTAGTACTTGAACAATCCTACTAAAAATATTCCAGAGATTCCTAATCTTTGATACATCTACAGGATAACCCTCTTTTCTTAACAAATTCTGATATTTTGGCACCTTCGAACCAGTAAGATATCTCAAGTCGATATGCCATATCTTCACCAAATTCTGATGAACTCCACCAAGCTCCTCTTTCTCTAATATCAACAAAGTTACCCCCTAGAAGACCACCCATAGTTTGGCAAATTCCACCGAGAAGAGCAGAAAAACCACTTTCATTTGTACCTGTATTGTTACTCCAGCCAGTTTTAGATTTCATTTTTATTGCAACCTCCTCATCAGTCCCTCCAATTAAGGCCTTTATTGAACTCCATTCTTTGAAGCTTGGAAGATGCCATCCATCAGGGCAAACCTTCATAGCTGTTTCCCACGTATAAAGCAATCCTAATTGTTTTCTGTACCTATCATCATTATCATATGCATAAGCATTCGGAGTTTTATAATCGAGATTTTCAGCCATAATTGTTAAACTATCACCTAACAATGGATCAAAATATGAAACAGTTTTATACACTCTACCGTCTCTCGAATCAACAAAAGTATTCTTAGTTTGTGCATCAGCATTATTTGTAATACTCCCCATTATTCAGACCAAAGGAGTGTATTGCTAAGTTAATATTTTGGTGTTGATCAGGCTGCATTTTCTAAAGAACTCATGTAACGTTTGGAAGGAGTTTCTTTGATGGTGTGATGAACCTTCACATCATTATAGTAATCAATATAGTATTCGATATTCTTGTAGAGCTCAATTCCATCTTCGGCAGGATTCAGGTAGATGTACTTGTGCTTCAATGTCCTCCAGAACCTTTCGATCCACCTGTTATCAATAGCTCGTCCTTTGCCATCCATTGAGATTTTGATTTCAAGTTCATCTAGTGTTGTTGTCCAATGTGCAGAGGTGAACTGAGAACCCTGATCAGAGTTGATGATCTCTGGCTTTCCATAGGTACGAATAGCTTCTTGCAGGACATTGATGCACCATTTGGCTTCCAGTGTATTGGAGACACCCCAGCCGACAATCTTGCGGCTGTAGATATCCATAATGGCTGTACAGTACATAAAGCCTTTAGCCATGGGTATGTAGGTAATATCTATACACCAGGCTTGATTGGCTCTTTTGATGTCCAGGCCTCGAAGCAGGTACGGTCTTACATAATCTGCATGTCCTAAAATACTGAGCATTTTACGTGGATAAATGGCCATCAGTCCCATTTTACGCAGAAGTCTTCGCACTCTTTTTGGATTGACGTTGTAACCTTTGCCCTTTAGCATATAATGCATAGACATTACGCCCTCTGCCTGATGTTTGCCTGCATGTTCATCCATGATCCTCATGATCTTCAGGTTCTCCGGCTTTTCTCCCAATGGCCTGTAGTAGATCCTGCTGCGGTTAATGTTTAGTAATTCACATTGTCTACGGAGCGATAGCTTCATCATGCGTCCGGAAACAAGCTTGACACGCTCTTTCATAGGCCGGTTTTCTTCAAGCTTTTTTTTAGAAAATCATTCTCTACTTTCAGTTGCCCTATCTGAGCATACAACTTCTCTGCATCTACAGATGGCTCCTCCTGCTGAGCTGATCCGGATGAAAAAACAATCGACATCTTTTCAAGAAACTCCTTCTTCCACCGTGAGATCACTACATGACT
Organism: Cyclobacteriaceae bacterium; assembly: GCA_965243485.1. GTDB lineage: Bacteria > Bacteroidota > Bacteroidia > Cytophagales > Cyclobacteriaceae > UBA7330. The sequence continues at coordinate 3,794,194 of CBDEVP010000001.1, forward strand.
CACTTCATATTTCTTTGATAGTTCAGCCAGGGTATGATGTTCCTTTATCGCTTCAAGAGCTACTCTAGCTTTAAATTCCGCTGTGAATTTTCTTCTGCTTGTTTTCATAGGTAATAGTCAATTTAGATATTGTTTGGTTAACTATTCCTATGGTCCGATTTTTAGGGAGTATTACATAGAGACGAATGGCCTAAAGCATTTCATAGCCACTTGTCTGCGAACCTCACCGCCAAATCTACTCTGGGAACTGATATTTTCTTTTAGCCTTTGGAGCAGTCAGGAGCCTTCATATGCAGAACGCAGTAGGATTTTACCCGTTGCATCTCACAGGAGATTTAGCTAGTTTAGATTTTCATTGCCTGGGGAGGGCCACTCGCTCTATCCAGGCGTTAGAGGTCATGCATGGACTACCATAAAGACATCATAGAAAAATTAAAGAATAGTGATAAATGGCCTCACTTTGAACGCCCTGAATTTCTTGGTGATTTAAATGAAATTGCTGATAATTCATTTGAGAATAATACGATTGAGGGATACTTAGCTTCTACATTAATTTATCATCAACTAACCGAAGAATTTTTGAAAAGAATTATCGATTATTCGAATTTCTATATTCAGTGTTCAATTTTCCCAGCAGTATATATTCCTGAAAAGAAGGATAACTTGATGTTTGGTACGCTGGTTCAAGAATTCAAGAGAAGCGTTCGGTTTGAAGAAACAGCAGACTTTCTAGATAACTGTAATCAGATAAACAAAGTAAGAATTAGGCTTGTACATAAATTATCACGATTTCCCTCTAAACAAAAGATCTTAAAGGAAGCAAAAACACTTAAAGAGTTATTTGACCAAACAGCTTTTCTATTTAGAGACATCGAGGATCAATTTCGAGAATCTTTAAGACAGCATAAAAAGAATATTGAAGATTTTGAAGAATCATATCTCGATATGAAAGAATCTAAAAACGACCTCTAACAACTAAGGCTTCGTGTGGTCGGAACGACCCAACATGGAGCCAATGTTGAACGAATGTTGTGATATACTATGGGTATTGCGGTGACTTACTTGAGGGCAATTGATGCCGGGGAGCTTTACGGGGAAGAGCCTGGGGACAGGGATAGAGGTGCTAAGCGAGCCACTCTAACCAGTCCGGGAGGTCTTCAGAATGGAAATTCCTGTCCGAATACGGAGATTTGGACGTACTACTCCATCACGCCCGCTGGCGTTGTTTTTTTTGCTGGTTGATTTGCCGGATAAGATCCACGGGTGGTCCCCGATCCTGAAAGACAGCGATGGTCACCAGCTTTCCTTTTTTACAAACAGGACAAAAGCCTGCCATGATCGGCCCTCTGTCTACGGGTAGCCTTACCTCACCGGTTTGCCTGCGTATGGTGATGAGGTGTTTCTTCTTACCCGTACTGCTGAGTATCCCATAATGCCTGATCCTTACGAAGCTTTTCGGCAGGATGTGCATGGAGAAACGACGGATAAATTCGCTTTTGGAGAGGGTGCAAATCTCTTTGCTGCCACCTTTCCGGTAGTTTTTCACCGTAAAGCTTACGCTGTCCTTTGAGACACTGGCGATCCTGTGATTGCTGATGGCAATTTTATGGGTGTAGCGTCCCAGGTATTCAGTGACCTGTTGAGGTCCCCGAAAGGGCCTTTTGGCATAGACCACCCATGGTTTGACGGTTAGCTTCTCGTGTAGCGTCTTTTCCAGCAGGCCAGCCTTTTTGAGTCCATCAAGGAATTTGGCTCTGAAGACTTTGGACATGGCTTTGACCGGGAAGAGATACTTACCCTTGCTTTTGGTGGTTTTCCATTTTCCGGAACTACTGATCCCTCCTGCGGGGATGATGCAGTGGAGATGCGGATGCAGGCTCATGTTGGACCCCCAGGTATGCAGGACGGAGATCATGCCAGTCTGAGCACCCAGGAACTTATGGTTTTTCCCAAACCCACTGATGGTCTGCCAGGCGGATCTAAACAACAGGGAGTAGACCACTTCAGGCTTTTGAAGGCTGAGTTTATTGAGGTGGTCCGGCAGGGTGAACACTACGTGAAAGTAAGGCACATTAAGCAGTTCAGCTTCGCGGTTTTGTATCCACTCCTCCCGCTGATGCCCCTGGCACTTTGGGCAATGACGATTCCTACAGGAATTATAACTCAGGTGCAGTGTGTTGCAAGTTGGATGGTCACACCGGTCAATATGCCCTCCCATAGCGGCTGTCCTGCACCGGGACAGCGCGTATAGGGTGCGCAGCTTCCAGGTATTGCTGACCATATCGGGAAGCTGAGGCTTGAGGCTATTGATGATGTGAGCTACTTCATGAGCCGGCCTGTTCATAAAGCTTCTCCAGCGGGCTAAACGGCATCTGGCGACCTACTCTGGCCACATGCAGGTAGGTCATGGTGGTCAGGATACTTTCATGGCCCAACAGCTCTTTCAGCGAGATGATGTCCATTCCCATTTCCAGCAGATGAGTGGCATACGAATGCCTCAGGCAATGAGCTGTGATCTGTTTGGCCGTACCAGAATCTTTCCTGACCTGTCTGAGGACCCACTGAACGCCTCTTGTTGTGTAGGGACCGCCACCTTTATTGCTGGTGATCAGGTAATCTATGGGTTTTTCGGCTTTCAGATAGGTGGAAATACCCCGGATGAGCATGTCGCAGAGGGGGACATATCGGTCTTTGCGTCCTTTCCCTTTTCGGACATGAAGCATTTTACGGTCCAGGTCAATATCAGTGATCTTCAGATTACATAATTCGGAGTTACGCAGCCCGCATCCATAGAGCAGCCCGAGAACAATCCGGTGTTTAAGCAATTTGGGAGTTTTGAGGATCAGCTTCACTTCCTGCTGGCTGAGTACTTCTGGGAGAGATTTGTCGTGACTGACAGAGGGGAGGGCGATGTGCAGCTCTTTCAAGCCATACTGTTTGTAGAGGTACCGCAGCCCGTAGATGGTGTGCTTGAAGTAAGATTCCGAAGGATTGTTGTCTCTGCTTTTTAATAAGTACAGATAATCGAGCACCTGTTCTTCATCCAACTCCAGGAGGTCGCATTTAAAATGCAGAACCATCTGGGCCAGGCAGCGGGCATAATTGGTGAGAGTGCTCTGGCTTTTACCTACCAGTTCCACTGATCTTTTTAGTTTTTGATACTGATTGTTGAAATGTGCAAATTCTTTACATGCCTTTGTTACTAGATTTTCTGCTTTTTTTCATGATATTAAGATTTGATTTAATAAGTATTTCACTAAAGGTAGGAAGCACTCTTCGTACTGAAGGTCTTCCACCTTTGGTGGATTCGTTCAACATTGTGTATGGCCGCATGTGCTAAGTGCTGCTAGCCATTGGCTGTGGAGCTCCACCGTTAATCTGCTGCTGGGAAAAGTTAAGCTTTTCATTGATCTGTTGAGCGCAGGAGTTTTTTAATCTTCTGGATGCAGTGCGCCATAGAAACCTTGGAAGCACCTGCAGACTTCACTATTTTTATGCCGTCTACAAAGTACGATCACACACCTGATACGTGGACGTTATTACTATTACCCATCATGTTGGTGAAAACTATCAAAAAGATCATACCCAATTTTGTCAAAAACATATTGAGAAATCTGTTTTTTCAATTAAGAAACATATTCCTCCGAGGCAATAATGTGGAATGCCCTCTTTGCGAAAAGAGATTCGTGACTTTTCTGCCATTTGGAATGCCTCCCGGACCATTAAGACCAAACGCCATGTGTCCCAACTGCAGATCCCTGGAAAGGACCAGGATATATTGGAAGTTTATTAACAAGGATGGCACATTCTTTAGTTCGCCAAAAAATGTACTTCATGTAGCTCCGGAATCCAAACTGTTTCAGAAATTCTCCACAAGCCCAAACATCACTTATTATCCGGTTGATAAATTTACAGAGGGCTATGCTTATCCGAAAGGGACAATTAACATGGATATAACAGACATAGATTTCCCTGATAGCATGTTTGATTTCGTTATTTGTTCTCATGTATTAGAGCATATTCCTAATGATATTGCTGCCATCAAAGAACTCTACAGAGTTATGAAACCAGGTGGTTGGGGCATCCTACAGGTTCCTATTGAAATGGAAAGGGAAGAGACCTATGAAGACGAATCCATCACTTTGCCCGACGACCGACAGAAAGCCTTTGGACAATTTGACCATGTCAGGATTTATGGAAGGGATTATTTTAAAAGACTTGAATCTGTTGGTTTTACAGTAGTGCTTGAAGATTACTCAATAAAACTGTCTCCTGCTGAAAAATTCAGGTTTGGGTTTGGAAATGGTGAAAACCTTCATGTTGTGAAGAAATCCCTAACAACTCACTCCCAATGAGACATTTTACAGCTAAGTGCAGTTTTACGATCAAATTTAGTTGTGACTTCAGAATGCATGAAGTTTTTTAATCTGAAGAACCATACCTGGAAGGCAGCTACAGCGCCTCCCGAATACTTTGCGAGTACTGGCAGATTCATTAGTTTTATAGGAACCTGCCAAGCACGGGGGCCACGAAACTGCGGCTTGGTGATTTGTGCTCATATCCTTAGCATATATAGATCTCTATATACTCCTTTAATCCGAAGATCTTTTCAATTTTATGATCAACACTTATGACCTTCATATAAGCCAGCCGGATCGCTTTACACAGCTTGAGGTAAAAGACATGCTCTTCGTTTACTATCGTTGCCCCCAGGTGGAAAAACAGTTGAAGCTTTTCACCCATTTCAACGAAATCGCCTATACGCTGTCCGGCAAAAAAATAATCTATCAAAGAAGAAAATCGTGGGAGCTTACGGAAAATAAGTCTCTTTTCTTTCGTAGAGCGGCCTACAAACAGGAACTGGACGGTACTGCTGGTTGGGAAGTGCTTGCATTCTATTTTAAGGATAACTTCCTAAGGAAAGTATTTGATGAATACAGAGCGCATTTACCTTTGAAAAACCTTCCGGATCCACCTAAGGATATGTTGATTGAAATCACTGTGAATGAAACTGCAAGGGCTTCCTTTTATAGCATTGTACCCTATTTCAATCAGAAACTGCCACCTCCTGAAGACCTGCTCAAACTAAAGTTTAAAGAACTGCTTTTTATCATTCTCTCAGACCCGTCCAATGCCGCGTTATTGGCTTATGTCAAAAACATTCAAAATCAATTCAGAACGCCGATCTGGGAGATTATGGAAGCAAATTATACCTACAATCTGACCATAGACCAGTTCGCTAAAATGGCAGAACGCAGTACGGCGACCTTTAAAAGGGAATTTTACGAGTACTACCACACCACTCCCGGCAAATGGCTCAGGGAAAAAAGAATGGGCCATGCCACGCATTTGCTGGAGACCTCTCATCTGCCGATCACGGAGATCGCTTTCGAAAGCGGATTTGAAAATGTATCTCATTTCAGCAGGTTGTTTAAAGAAATCTGTGGGCTTTCACCCAGCCTCTACCGGGAAAAGAACAAAAGCACATAGAGGGCCGGGAAACAATCCCTGCACCATATAGTAAAATCATTGAACGTCTTAGAAAAGCATTGCCGGAAGCTCCTGCCTACGTTTGTGATAAACAAACAAAATAAAGTTTTAATGATGCAAATGCGTAAAACATTCATTTTGCAAGGAAGCCTGCTGCTACTATTGATTCTGGCTTCCTGCACTGGTTCAAATAACAATCAAAACAAAGAAACAGTCATGAAAAACACAGATAAGATGCCCACATTCGTAATTGAAAGAGAAATCGAAAATGTCGGAAGTTCCACTGATGAAGAGTTAAAAGCCAACTCAAAGAAATCTAATTCGGTGATTGAAGAGTTAGGTACGGATATTCGATGGCAACACAGCTATGTGGTTGACGATAAGCTTTATTGTGTGTATCAGGCCAGGGATGAATCATTGATAAAAGAGCACGCCAGGAGGGCAGGGGTTCCTGCAAATACCATCAGCCGGGTTTCTGCGGTCATAGACCCGCATACTGCGGAGTGATCCAATGATTTTCACTGGGAGGAATCCCTACATATGGAAATCCACCAGTGAAGTACCAGTTTCAGGATCAGGTTGATATTTTAGATTTTCTGACCCAAAGCGCCGGGAGCTTTTTTCCGGCGCTTTTTTGTGCTGAGGAGCAGAAAGAGAACTGAATTTGGGTTCACTTTGAAGATCGAAAGATTTTTCGAGAAATGGGATGAGGCGAGAGCTTTCAGCACATAAACCCGGCAATTTTTAACCCGGATTATGTGTTAGGATTTCGTCGTGAGGAGCTAAAGTACAAGAAAATCAAACGGTACGCCGCTGCGGTACTTACGCCGAGGAGGCCGCGTCGGCGGACCGATAGCACCGCTATGGTGACGAGCGAATGTCATGTTAAGTGCTTGATTTTGAAGTAATTTAGCCCTGTAATAGAAAGCCTAACCCATATTTCGGGTTTAACTTTAACCCAATGAAGCCCAGATTTTTTGCCACACCGTACGATTTGAGGAAATGGTTCATCGAAAACCACGAAAAGGAGTCTGAGCTAATTGTCGGATATTACAAGAAAGGTACTGGCCTGCCAAGTGTGGATTGGCCGGAGTCCGTAGACGAAGCCCTCTGTTTTGGCTGGATTGATGGTGTTCGTAATCGCATTGACGAAAAGTCGTACCAGATCAGGTTTACGCCACGCAGACCTAAAAGTCATTGGAGTGGAGTCAATATCAAAAAGATCGAAAAACTGATTGAGGAAAAGAGAATGTATCCGGCCGGACTCAAGGTATGGGCAGAACGCGACAAGAAGAATCAAAAAAAAGCCTCCTTCGAACAAAAAAGGGTAACACTGGCCAGGGAATACAAAGATCAATTCAAGGCAGATCCTAAAGCCTGGGCGTATTTCAGTAAAAAACTATCACCATATTCCCGAAAAGCCTCCATCCATTGGGTGATGAGTGCCAAACAGGAAAAGACGCGACAACGCCGACTGGACATTCTGATCGAATACTCTGCGAACGGTCAAAAAATCCCACAGTTTACGTAGGCAGCCTCCCGGACAGTCTGACACTCAGAGGGTCCGACGGAGCTACCTTCTCATTTTTCCTTTTCATCCAGGAATTTGAGATCTTTATAGTCAATTAAGATATGGAAAAGGGCAAAGTCAAATATAGCTATACAACCAAACTGTGGCGGCATGAATCCACGGGCGGGTGGTATTTTGTTTCTCTGCCCAAAGACCTGTCAAAAGAGATCAGAGAACATTTTCAATGGCAGGAAGAAGGGTGGGGCAGAATGAAGGCATTGGCCGAAATTGGTAGAGTGTCCTGGGAGACGGCCATTTGGTTTGATACGAAAATGGATACCTATATACTTCCCATCAAAGCAGAGATCAGAAAGAAACTGGCGCTGACAGTCGATCAGACAATTGAAATGAATATCCGGATTTGAGCGGTGAGGTCGATGCATGCTTTTTGAAAGATGTATTGAACTTCATCAAAAACAGAACAACAAAATCTTTAGGTGAACTCCCAATATTTTTATCAATTTTAAGTTGTGAATGCATCCGCTTCCATCTTAGAGAAAAACTACCCGATCAATAGCCTCAACATTGATACCAGCAGAAAACTTAGCTTGTATGGTCTGCTGGGCATTTTGCAGGATGCCGCGTGGGAACATGCCTCTATCCTTGGATTCGGATATGAGGATGCGCTTAAAAAAGGATTTTTTTGGGCACTGATCCGGCTAAAACTAGAGATGACTGCCTGGCCCCAATGGCACAATACCCTTTCACTGAAGACCTGGACTTTGCCTGTATCAGGAATCTTTGCTACCCGCGAATTTGAACTATTTATTGGCGCGGATAAAATCGGATCCTGTTCCACTACCTGGGTGATCCTCGATCCTGATTCCAGAAAGCCAAAAGTCCTGGAAAAAGCAGAACTTATGTACCAACCCCGGACGGATCACTCCGTGGGTTTTTCGGCTGATAAGATTGTTACTCCGGATCATCTTAAAGCATTGAAAACTTTTGAGGTGGAGATCAGTGACCTCGATGTAAATCACCATGCCAACAATGTGAAATATGCCCAGTGGATGATGGATTCCATCCCCAAAGAATTCCACGAGAAGATCAATATCAGATCTTTTATGATCAATTTCCTGGCAGAGGTCTTTCTGGGGGATGAAATAGAGATCCTAAGCAACCTGGATACAACCCTACCTGCTACCGATTCATTCTATTTCACCGGCGAACGCAGGTCAGACTCAAAAAAGGTTTTTTCAGCTCGGATAAACTGAGCCTTATTATCTCCACACGAAATCTCCCGTGGCTACGTCCCACTCCATGCCAAAGAATCCGCTACATTCGACAGCAGGGATCCCCTCTGTCAATACCTCATCATTAAAGATGATCACATCCGGGAAGGTGGTCCCATTGACCAGGTAGTTGTTGGCAAAGGCTGAATACATACCTTTTTCCCCCGTGGCAGTCACTACTCCGACACTGGCCACATCACTGTCAGGCCGCGGATAGATAAAATACCCTCCATACTGATCGCCGGTAAGTACAGTCTCTCCAAGGTTTAGCTTTCCATCCTTTACCTGCAAGAGAGCATCGGAGAGTAACTTCTTCCAGGCCCGGTTGTTGTCAGCATTGCCATACAGGATTACGTTACGATCAGCATATTTACACGGGTCAAAATCTTTATCGGAAACCATCTCCACATTTCCATTGGCCCGGTAGTAAAATTTCTCCGCGTCAAAACGTGCCCTGCTGTAATACCAGTCGTTTTCGGTTTTGTTTCCGCCGGTGGCGTAAACCAGTACGAACCTGTTGGTGAAGGCATCCTTGAAGCCACCATATCGGTGCGGGCCTTTTTGCTTTGCTGAGGGAGTTTCGGTTTCTTTCCACACTCCATTTTCTTTTACGTAAGTGATGCTTTCTTTTTCCGGAAGCTCAATCAGCTGACGATCCAACCATAAGGTATCCGGCCTTTCGCCCATAGACCTGAGATCAATTTGTAATGCTTTTGCATTATCTGTACTGATGAAAAAAGTGTCTTCCTTTGAAAAGTGAAAAGAGGAAATATCAAAAGCGTGGTCCTGCTGCAGGACCTTTATGAAATGCGAACCTGCTGAAACACCGGGCGAGCCTGTGAAGAATTCAATTTCACTCACCTCCCCGGGAGATTTGATAGACCGAAAATCAAAGAAATCAAAGATAAGCGGCCAGTCCACGCTGTGGTCGCCGTACCAGTGAGTTCCATTCGGGTATTCATAATAGGTGAAGTCATTGTGGAATCCTCCCAGTGTGCTCCTCATCTCACGTGCGATGAATGTAGGTACCACAGTGTCATCTTCCCCATGCAATATATAAACACCATAATGCAGGTAATTTCTCTTGAGTTCAAGCGTCCTGCTGGGATTACCGGCGCGTGTGATCATGGCATCCATAGAAAGATCCTTCGGATCCGTATAGTTGTATTCAGTCAGTATTTCCGCGACCCTTTCCGGTGAGAGACCCATGTCACGTATTTCTTCCTCTGACATGTTTTTCAGTCTTCTCCTGAAACTGTCCCTGTATCCCAGCAGATCCGGGTAACCTGCTGCCGGAGCAATGGCTGCGAAGCGATCAGGATAGGTAGCCCCCAGGTACCAGGTGCCATGTCCACCCATGGAATGTCCGGTCAGGTACGTGCGCTGTTTATTGGTCTTGTAGATTTTCTCCGCATCCTGCAGGACCTCCAGGGCGTCGATCCGGCCCCAGTCTTCCCAGGCAAACCCATAGGGTCGACGGTTAGTGGCAGCTACCAGATGTCCCCAGTCTTTCTGGTCATAAGCATTGGCCTGGTTTACCGCCTCGACCCCGGCTCCATGAACAGATAAGAACATGGCTTGGTTATCTTCATCTTTCGTCAGTGACGGAGCGACGCTGTAATACTGTATACTGCCATCCACCGAGCTTACAAATGTGTTTTTGTGATGCTGGTATCTTGATTTGACTCCAACCTGTACCACTACCGTTGAAATGGTTTTTCCTTCAGCGTCGATAAGTGAAACAGAAAGGTTAATCCGGTTGGTGTCGGCATTGATCGAAGGGATCATAAAAGGTACCTTTCTGGAATTCAGGCGGGAAATGGATGGCACTGTGATCTCCCTGGTCTTGCCTTCAAAGCTTGTCCGGATTTTTCCCCCGGTGAAGTCTGATGAAGAGGTATTGATGACCCTGATACCCCCGGTGAGGTCTGCATCTTCTTCACGGAGTATATCAGGTGTGGTAAGGTCTCGGGTGGTTAGCAGTATCTGGCTTTCAGGTATAAGTAGTCTGGCCCGCATGCGTGGAAATCGACCGCCATCTAGCAGAAATTCATTTTTTCCTTTTTTGAGGGCAATGGGTAGGAGGGACCAACCAAAGTCGTAATGATCTCCTTCGTGAGGGAGTCCGTTTACCAGGATTTTGGTATGACCGGATGCATCAAGAAGTACCGTTTGTTCAGTGTCACTTACATAATTGAGGTACAGGTAACCTGACCTTAGCCTTCTGTCTGTAAACTCATTGGTTGAATCCACCTGAATGGATTCCCATTTGATAGGTTCTCCTTCGTTGTTGGTATTTCCAGCAGATCCTTCCGCGATCCCGTAGTCCCTGCTTCCGAGGTACCTGGCAAAGACGGGCTCTTTGGGTGTGGTATTTGAATTCAGGTAGAAGCGGTCCTGGCTGAGGATAAGACCATTTTTAAATACATGTAAGACTTGTCCTTCACTTACCTCCTCTACTTTTTCCTTACCGAAGTATTCTACAATATTGCCGGTTTTGTTTTGTCCTTTCAGAGAAACAGCTGAGATAATACAGGTAAGGCACAGGAGAGATAGTCTTATGAGCATGTTCAGTTTTTTTATTAGGTGGCAAAAGTATACTGCTTGCTGATAATAGGAAACCTGGTTTCGCTAAGATTATTGGATACTGGTCGTTCCGGAGTGCAGGTGGTAAATTTGGACTTACCTGATCAGGTCTTCATACAGCAGTCTGGTCACCTCGGGGAGCATGAGGTTTTCCCAGTTCTCATCCACGCAGTCCCGGCAGCCGTTGGTGATGGCCACAATGCCGAATTTCTTCTTCGGCTCAAAAAACATGGAACTGTGAAGGCCGTAAGCCGAACCCGTATGTCCGATCAGGTCCTCTCCCGGTATCAGGGCATTGCTGTATCTCAGCGCCAACCCATAACCATTGTCACTTACAGGTTTTTGCATTTTTTTGGCAAACTTCTTTTTCATGATCCTTACAGTGCCCAGCCGTCCGTAATTCATATGCATGGTCATATATATGGCGAGGTCGGGAGCGGAGATCTTCATGCCGCCGGTGGGAGAAAAGACGGGAGTGGTGTATCCCATCTCATAGTTACTCATGATCTCTCTCCGCGGATGGTAAGCGCCATCTGACAGTTCATATTCATCCTTTTCTTCATTGTAAGCATAGATCCCTGCAAACTTCTCATGATCCAAAGAATCCACGCAGTACCCCCCATAGAGTCCCAGCGGATTCAAAACATGATTCTGCACATACTGGTCAAAGCGTTCTCCCGAGTACTTTTCGATGATGGTACCCACCAGGTTGAAATTAAGGTTGCAATACTGGTATCCCTCTCCCGGGGCATAATCATTGTAGCATTTTTCCCAGTCAGGGTTCTTTTCCGGATCCAGCGGGTCGAGGGTGAAGTAGCCCTGTGAATCATTGATAGATGAAGTATGTGACAATAACATCTTCAGGGTGATCACCTCGTTAGGGAATTTTGGGTTGCGTACTTTAAATCCAATCAGGTCACTTACATCATCCTTGAGACTAAGCTTTCCGGCTTCCACCAGTTGCATGATGGAGGTAGCTGAAAACGATTTTGAGATAGAGGCGATCCTGAAAAGATGACCAGCCTGCAGCGGTTCACGGGTACCCAGGTTTTTCTTTCCAAAAGCCTTTGTGTAGACAAGCTCATTTCCTTTCACCACCGAAACTGTCAATCCTACTGCCTGATATTTACTGACCAGGTCCTCCAGCCGTGATTCCAGATTTCTTTGGGCCAGCAGGTTGGCGGAAATGAAAAAGAGAAAGTAGAAAGCATGCTTCATGTTGCAGCTAAATATTTAGGATAACCAATTAGGCTTTGCAAAGTTTTAGTTATCTGTTTCCATTTTGGAAACACCATTTATTCTTAATTGGAGTCATAATAATAGCTGTTTTTTCTTAGTAACTTGCTAAAGTTATCCCATGAAAAAAAATATATCATCTCCGTGCTCGTTATTGCAGTCTTTTACTGTGTCCTTTACTTTTGGAACAAGGAGGAAAGGGAAAGTAAGCTATACCCCGCCTTACACAATACCGCCATTGATCCTGACGATCACCTGCTTGAAGCCAGTGAATACGAAGCGATGCACCGGCATGACAAAAGTGCTTACAGCATTGAGCAGGCAATTCAGTCGATCTGGAGACTGGAAAAGAACCTCGATGACGAAAGCTTTGACCGGCTGGAGAAGACCATTGAAAGGCTCGAATCTGTTCACCGTCACATTCTCAGAGATTCAGTGCCCTCCCGGGAATTGCTGACCGCTTTTGAATATGCACTTGGCAATCTTGCACATGCAGAGCTTGAGGTAGCTGAAAAACTCTCTGCCTCCAACCGGCCCGAAGAAGCAAAAGCTGCTTTGAGGTATGCTCAACTCCACATTAAGAATGCATTGATCTTTCACAACCCAAAGGTGAAAGAAGACTCTATTCAGTTGACCCTGGAAGCGAGGTTGTTTGACAGGATGGATAGCCTGCTCCACCGGAAAGACCTGGGCCATGACGAATACACTGCATCGCTCGATCAGTTACTTAAGGAAGTGGATCTGATCATTAGCAGGATTGAGAAGAATTGAAGGTGCATTTTAGGTGATCATCGATATCCGGACGTCACTTCCTTTTTTGCATTTCTTTAATTGAAAAAAATGTTTGTGGCCTTATTGAACACCTTAAACCCAGATCAGCAACATTAAAATCCCTGATACCATGCAAAGACTTGCGGTCATAGCGGCATTAGATTTCTTTGAATGAAGGAGAAGGTATTTCTTTATACTTATTGAATGATGAATTTCTTCAAAAGGTTTTTCTTCAATTGATGAATGACAAAGTGTGACTGTAGTGGATTTCAGTCGAATCAAATTCCGTTGATCTGTTTCAGATTGCTGTATTTATGGCATTTACATAGGAATAGTTTAATATTGTAAGTCTTGTAACAAATCCATGCAGCTTTTTTATTAATAGAATAAAGGATCATCCTTCTATTTTCGTTTATTAAATCCTTCAGACCAACTAATACCAGATAATTCATGTCATCCGAAAAGCTATTTTCATTTGATATTGATCGTAATAAAGAGGACGTAGTTCTTTGGTCGGCTTTTAAGTCTGGGGATCGTACTGCCTTTGGAAGTATCTACAACCAGTATGTGGATTACCTCTATAATTATGGAAGACAAATTGTTAGCGAAGGTTCCTTTGTTGAGGATGTTATTCAGGAGTTGTTCATTAATTTGTGGAACTCCAGGGAGCGGCTTTCCGAAGTCAATTGCATAAAATCATACCTTTTGAAGTCTTTAAGACGAGACTTGTTGAAAAAGCAGAAGAAGCATCGTAAGATTCAGTCCAATCTTTTTTCAATTGATATAGAGGCTTTTGCCATGAATGAATTCATCCAGGTTGATATGATCTCATCAACTGAAGAAAAAGAACGGATTGAATACATTAGAAAAACCGTAAACAATTTCTCCGGCCGTCAAAAAGAAATCCTGTACCTGAAGTTTTATCAGTCCCTTAGCTATGAGGAGATAGCACAGGTGTTGGAACTTGACCTTAAATATGTTTACAATACTGCTTCAAAAGCATATAAGAAACTGAGACTCCAGTTGGCGCCGGTGCTCAGATAATCAACAGTTTTACTTTTTTTCAAAAAAAATCATTCCACACATAGTGGAATAAATTCCTGTTCCGCCTCTGTAGTAGTAATTAACGCGGAATATGTCTTATTCAAAATATCGTGTAAATGATTTTGTAAGCGATGATAAATTCAGAGCCTGGGTGCTTCAGCCCAATCCTGAATTGAATTATTTCTGGGAGAAATGGCTTCTTCAAAACCCTGAAAAAAAGAAAGAGGTTAAGGAAGCTGTTGAAATTCTAAAGGCGATGCAGTTTTCAGATCACAAGCTAAGCCTTAGCAGGAAAAGAAAGCTGTGGGACAGGATTGACGAGGCAACTTCGAAATCAGAAGATCCTAAGGGGCATCGCACCAAAGTACTCCCGATCAGTAGTTATCAGTCATCTGCGGGATCAAAACCCAGGTCGATTGGGTATTATATCCGAATTGCCTCCGTTGTGGTGCTGGCTTTATGCCTTTCGGTTTGGATGATCACCAATTATGATCAGGAAGAAGGTTTAAATGAAGCCACAGAAATCATCAAAAGCAATGCAAAAGGCCAAAAATCCAAGATCTTTTTACCTGATGGTTCAATTGTTCACTTAAATGCTGCGAGCACGCTCATTTATACCTCCTCATTCGATCAGGAACGTAAAATAGAATTGAGCGGAGAAGCATTTTTTGAAGTCAAAAAGGATACGCTAAGACCTTTTGTTGTTCATTCAGGCGATGTGACAACCACAGCGCTTGGAACATCCTTTAATATTAACGCATATGGAGAAAGCGACCAGGTTAAGGTCAGCCTGATCAGCGGAAAAGTAAAGGTCAACTCTCCCGGGTCTGAGATCGAAAATTCCCTCATTCTTACTCCCGGGTTTGCTGCAGAATTCACCACTACAACAAAAATTCTTAAGAAGACCAATTTTGATCCGGAAAAAGCGATCGGTTGGAAAGATGGGCTAATTGTTTTTGAAAACACCCCACTAAGCAAAGTTTTTGAAGAGCTGGAAAACTGGTATGGAATTGAATTCAATGTCGACAAGATGCCTGACAGCTCAGCTGTAGTAACCGGTAAGTTTGACAATGAGTATTTGGGTAATATCCTGACCGGGTTAAGCTATACGTACAGGTTTGAATATGAGATAAATGATAAACAGGCATCTATTTTATTTGAATCAACAAGTGAAACCAGATAAATGAATGCCGCTAATTACTATGAATTAATATTTTTTAATGTTTTACCATAAACGTGATAATATGGGATATAAATTTCTACAATTGATTAGAACACCCTTACGAACTGTGCTACTCTGCAGTCTTGTATTGTGTGTGTTGCTTTCATCCGCTATTGCAAGCGATAGGGATCTGAGAGCTCAGAGTATTCGGGAGGTTTACATAAGCCTCAACCTGAAAGATGCAGATATTACTGATCTTTTTAAGGAGGTTGAAAGTAAAACATCTTTCAATTTTGTCTATAATGGAAAGGAGCTGAGGAAAGTGTCTAAAATTTCTATCAGCACTAAAAATGTAACCGTAGCTGATGTGCTTGAGCAAGTTTCGCGAAAAGCAAAAGTTTCTTTCCGACAGGTAAATAACAACATCAACGTAATGAAGACTGATGGTGACAATGAACGGAGCGTTGAGGTTATTTTACAGGGCATCACAGTGACTG
This sequence comes from Cyclobacteriaceae bacterium, assembly GCA_965243485.1. Taxonomy (GTDB): domain Bacteria; phylum Bacteroidota; class Bacteroidia; order Cytophagales; family Cyclobacteriaceae; genus UBA7330. The sequence continues at coordinate 3,809,782 of CBDEVP010000001.1, forward strand.
GTAAGGTCACTGATGAAGGGAGTGGTGAAGGACTGCCCGGTGTTAACATTGTCGAGAAGGGAACAAGTAATGGTACTGTTACAGATATTGATGGAAAGTATTCTATTACAGTACCGGAATCTGCAACACTTACCGTGAGTTATGTGGGTTACGCCTCTCAGGAGATTCCCGTGAATGGTCAGACCACTATCGACCTGGAACTAGAGTCAGACTTAACACAACTGGGAGAGGTGGTTGTGTCAGCCTATGGTATAGAAAAAGACAAAAGGAAAACCGGCTACGCCATCAGTACGATTGAATCAGTGGATATCAACCGAACAGCGGCGCCAACGCTTGGAGCTTCTTTATACGGTAAAGCTCCCGGATTGCAGATTCAGTCTACTCCCGGTGGAGCCACTTCCGGAGTTAGTTTGAACATCAGAGGATTTGCTTCGATCACCGGTAATACACAACCATTGATCGTACTGAATGGTGTGCCGATCAGAAGCGGTGAGTTTAATAATTCAAGTTACTGGGGAGATCAACGTATCAGAGGAAATGGTCTGAATGATATCAACCCAGCGGATATTGAGGATATCACGATCTTGAAGGGGGCTTCTGCTGCTGCGCTTTATGGTTCGGAAGCTAACAATGGTGTGGTGATGATCACTACCAAATCAGGCAGAGGAACAAAGGGTATTGGAGTAGATGTCTTTACCACGTATACAAACGATAGAATTGCTTACTTGCCAAGGTACCAAAATGTAAGAGGTCCGGGATACCCTGTCTCTTTAGCTGATGCCGGACAGGGAGAAGACAGGTTTATCGATGACGGGGAAGGAAATCGCTATTTGATCAATACCAGTGTGAATTACGGTCCCGAATTTGATGGTCAGCCTGTTCGTGCCTGGACAGGGGAGATTGTCCCATATGAAGCTTCCAATAGCTCTTATGCAGACCTGTTTCAGGATGCAAATTCGTTTCAAACCAATGTTGCTTTGTCTGCCTCCAATGAAAACGCCAATATGAGGCTGTCTTACACACGCCAGGATAATCAGATGATCAGTTTTGGTTCAAAGAACGAAAGAAACGTCTTTAACCTGAACTCTTCTTTTAAGTTGGCAGAGTGGTCTAAGACAGATATTGCCGTGCAGTATATCAACCAGTACACCAAAAACAGACCTTATAAGGTTGACCGAATGATCAACAATTTCGGAGGTATGATGGACCGCTTTGAAAAGGCTGAATGGTACTTTGATAATTATCAAACCAGCTTAGGTTACAGGTTCAGGACAGGAACTCAGGCCAGCGCAACGCCTGATGAAAACATTATTTATCAGCCATTCAGAAGTGCGATTGCTGACTATGTGTGGCGGGTATTTAAGCATCAATCCTTCGAAAGAGATAACCGGATCATTGCAAGTATTACTGAAACCATTCAGTTCACTGACAACCTGAGTCTGAGAGGTAGGCTGGCGAATGATTTCACTTCGCTTAAGATCCAGAATGAAACTGCTACACGGGTACCTTTAGTCATTGGTAACTCGGGAGGTTTCAGTGTTAATCAAAACACCTTATCAAATCTTTACGGTGACGTATTGCTTACCTATGATGGAGATATCACTGAGGATCTTTCAATTTCAGCAATGGCAGGTTACTCAGCCAGGGTAGAGGAGGAAGTTTACCAGTCTTCCGGTACTAATGGAGGTCTGGCAACCGAAAACTACTTTGATTTAAGTTCATCTGTCAATCAGCCCAACACCAGTCTGAGAAGGGTGAACAGGGTGAATGACGCCTTCATTGGAACAGTCTCATTCAATTTCAGGGATTACCTTTTCGTAGAAGGTACGGGAAGAAGGGACCGATTCTCAACGATGAATCCAAATAATAACTCATTCTTTTACCCTTCAGTGAATACCGGATTTATCTTTTCAGATTTGCTGGCGCTACCTCCTAGCGTTTCTTATGGTAAGCTGAGGGCAAGTTATGGCGTCGTCGGTAACTACCCTGGAGTTTATCAGGCCAATGTTGCCTATACTCAGCGGACGCTTGGCGCCCAGGCAGCAGGTGTTTCTCCGCTCTACACTTTCATTCCTTCCGGTACATTTGGTAATGACCTCATCAGACCCGAGCAGAAGTATGAGTTTGAGATTGGTTTGGAAGCAAGATTCCTGAGAAACAGATTAGGATTCGACTTCGCTTACTATAATGCGCAGATCAGGGATCAGATCCTTCCACTGGACATTGCGCAAAGTACCGGTGCGGGAGCCATTCTGACTAATATAGGAACACTTAGAAATCAAGGCCTTGAGTTAGCACTTGACGCTCAGCTCTTCAATCAAGGCGATTTTAACTGGGATGTAATGTTGAATCTGGCCAGAAATACCAATAAGGTAGAGAAGCTTGCAAACAATTCAACTGAGCTAATACATGCCAACTATGATGGTAATGCCGCCCAGGTAAGGTCTGTTGTAGGTCGTCCTATGGGTGATATTTTTACGCATCCCGTAGCCACGGATGACGACGGCAACATGATTGTTCAGGATAATGGATTATATCAACTGGATGGGGATGAGTGGATTGTTTCCGGGAATGCCATGCCTGATGTGATTGGTGGTTTAATCAACAACCTGTCATATAAGGGATTCAACCTAAATGTAGTTACAGATTTTAGTTTCGGGTCAAGCATCATGCCAACAGGTATCTACTGGATGATCAGCCGTGGTTTGCTTGAAGAAAGTCTGAATGGAATGAACGCTGAGCGTGGAGGACTATCATATTACGTTGATGCCAATGGAAAGGGTGTACAAACTACTTCAGCTACTGGTCCAAATGGAGAAACAGTATATGACGATGGAATATTGTTAGATGGTGTTTTAGCAGGCGGAGAGCCTAATACAAATGTGATTTCTCAATCCCTGTACTATAACGCTACTTACAACTGGGGTGGACCACAATATGGATCTTCCAGATATGAGTTGTATGTTAACAAGAACAATTACATCAAGATGAGAGAGCTGGCCCTGAGTTATACGTTGCCAGAATTCATCTCACAGAGAATCGGAGCCAGGAATTTAAGTGTTACTGTTTTTGGACGTAACCTGTTCTTTATCTACAGGACAATCAAAGACATTGATCCGGAGCAAACTACGCAGGGTACCAGATGGTTTCAGAACATCAACAATGCCGGTGGTAATCCATCTTTCCGGTCTTTGGGTGTCTCGTTACGTGCTAGCTTTTAATCATAAACAGTAGAAATAATTATGAAAAAGATATTATTAGTAACAGTATTAATTACCTCAGTCCTTTTTTCCTGTACAGAAACGGATTTTGAGGAGGCTTATTCAAATCCTGGGACGCTGGCAAGCACTTCTATTGATCGGCAGTTTACTGGATTCCTATTCCAAAATAAAGACTATGTTTTAAAAGCATATTGGAATTATTTCGTGGTACTCAGAACCAGTCTGAATCGATACATGCAGGTCATTGGTTGGCCAAATGAACCGAATCAGTATATTCCTCCATCATCAGGTTCTGATGCAGTTTGGAATAATTATTACGGAACCTTGTTCCAGTATCGGGAGCTTGAAAAAATATATAACAATGCACCTGAATCTGACCAGGCCAATAAAGAAATCTTTATGTTGGCTGCCAAGGTCTATATGTATGATTATACCCAGCGAATCACAGATCTTTATGGAGCCATTCCGTTTTTGGAAGCAGGAAAACTGAGTCAAAACAGTGGAGATTACGCAGGTTCTTTAGCGGAATTTGATGATCCCAGTGCGATTTATACGTTCATTTTGGATGAACTGGCGGTCATAGCTGATGACCTGAATGATGTGGAGTTGACTGAAACTTTCCAGACATCTTTTACCATCCAGGACTACGTCAACGATGGGGATGTGGACAGTTGGAGACGTTATTGCAACTCTCTTCGGTTACGGATGCTCACCAGAGTTCAGGATGTTTCAGAATTCAGCAGTCGTGCAACCACTGAAATCGGGCAGATTTTGGCTAACCCTGCAGATTATCCTGTAGTGGAAAACAATGATCAGAACATTCAGATTGATGTGGTGGATTTTGGTACACCTATAAATTCAAATTTCACAACCCTGGAGAATGATGCTGAAGGATGGTATTCCAGCTTTGCCGGACAGGCATTTCTTGATCAGATGGTCGACACAGGAGATCCAAGATTACCATACATATGGGAACCGGGAGAAAATGCAGGAGGAGCTTATAATGGGATTGATCAGCTTGATGATCCTGCTGATGTGGATAATGCTGTGAATGATGGTTTAATCGCACAGTTCAACAGGGAAACATATGCCAGGAATCGGTTTTTCCCCGGACTCATTATCAATGCTGCAGAAGTTGATCTGTATAAGGCTGAGTATTATTTGAAAAATGGTGAGGATGCCATGGCCAAAGCTTCATACGAAATGTCAGTCACTAATTCAGTAGATCATTATGTGAGGATCAGGGCGGTGTCAAATGCTGAACCAACAGAAGTTCCTGATCCTACAACACCAACTGCGGGCGATATCTCTACTTATCTTGCCGGAGCTGATGTGAGTTGGGATGCAGCTACTACAGATGATGAAAAACTGGATCTTATTGCAAAGCAAAAGTGGGTTCATTACAACATCATTCAGCCTTACGAGAACTGGGCAGAGTTTAGACGAATGGGTCGAATAGATCTGGTTTTTGAGCCTGATAACAGTAATAACCAGACACTACCTCCGGTCCGTTTTAACATCCCCGGTCCTGAGCAGACCTTTAATGAAGCCAATTATAGCAGGATCGCAGAGAGTGATGATCTCAATAACCCAATCTTCTGGGACGGAAACTAAGTTTTGATTTTTTATACAATTGAAAAAAGGTCTGGTGGTCATCTGCCAGACCTTTTTTGTTCATGGCCTTTCCAGCATGCCGAAACCATTTCATTCATAATAGATCGGCTATCACTTCAATAAGTGATAGTGCTGTCGAATTACACCTGCACTTGAAGTATCAAAAATTTTATTGGGACCTGCAGTGATCCAGCGTGCAGAGTACGCTCAGCAAGGATCGGGGGCTTCTATATAGTCTTTATCGATCCATAATCTCCTCCCTTTCTTTCGGGTCAATTTGCTTCTCAAATGTCATTCCTTAGGTTCTCATAGGTCGGAAGTGATTGGCTCCTACTAGCTGTGATGAACAATTTCTGCCGATTTTTCGCGAGCTGAGTTGGACCTTTAGAGATCAGATCTATTATCCGCAGCTATCCTACACAACCTACCGCAAGTATTTACCGCAATTTTCATTGCATTCAGCACCTGCCTTTATATTGAAAAAATTGTAATATAAGAAGAAATATATAGTGAATAAATGAAATTAAATTGTCGAAAATGAATGAATTCCATATTAACTATTAGAAAAGATGTGTGTAATCAATACATGATATTTAAAAAAAAGATGATGATAGTTATGATATTTAGATTCATAGACCGTAAGATTAAGAATATCATAAAATAATTATATATTAATTCTATGTTATGATTTAAAATAATTCCAATTTTGGCGTTATTTTCTATTGTATTATATAAAGAAAAATGTATGACAAGAAAACTACTTAGTTTGTTATTTTTCGTTTTAACGGTGGGACTTGCTTTTGCACAGCGAACCATAAGCGGAAAAGTTACCAGCGGTGAAGATGGATCAGCTTTACCTGGGGTAAATGTAATTGTTGCGGGTACGCAGCAAGGAACCGTCACAGATGTTGATGGTAATTACACCATTAGTGCTGAAGAAGGTGCTACCCTTAGATTTTCATTTATTGGTCATGCTGATCAGGAAATCGTGGTGGGAACTCAATCTCAGGTTAATGTGGAGTTGGCAACGGATGTTACCCAATTGGGTGAGGTTGTGGTGTCTGCCTATGGTATTGAGAAAGATAAAAGAAAAACAGGTTATGCGGTGAGTACCATTGAGTCGGTAGACATCAACCGAACAGCAGCACCTACTCTTGGAGCTTCTCTTTATGGAAAGGCACCTGGATTGCAGATCCAGTCTACACCGGGAGGAGCTACATCTGGAGTAAGTCTCAATATCAGAGGATTTGCTTCCATCACAGGTAACACTCAGCCCCTGATCGTGGTAAATGGTGTGCCTATCAGAAGCGGTGAATTCAATAATGGAAATTATTGGGGTGATCAGAGGATCAGAGGAAATGGTCTGAACGATCTTAACCCTGCTGATATTGAAGATATTACCATTTTGAAAGGAGCTTCCGCTGCGGCACTTTATGGTTCAGAGGCAAATAATGGCGTGGTCATGATCACTACCAAATCCGGAAGAGGTCAGAAAGGTCTTGGGGTTGAAATTTTCTCTTCCTATACCAATGACAGGATTGCTTATCTTCCAAGATATCAGAATGTAAGAGGTCCGGGGCGACCACTTTCCTGGGTTGATGCTGGCCAGGGACTTGATGGGTTTATTGATGACGGTCAGGGTAATCGTATGTTAATGAATGAATCTCGAAACTATGGTCCTGTATTTGACGGTCAACCTGTTCGCGCATGGACTGGTGAGATTGTCCCATATGTGGCATCTAACAGTTCATATGCAGACCTTTTTCAGAATGCTAATTCTCAACAGACCAACGTTGCCTTATCTGCAGCCAATGATAATGCCAATATGAGGTTGTCTTACACTCGCCAGGATAACCAGATGATCAGTTTTGGATCAAAGAACGAAAGAAATGTCTTTAACCTGAACTCTTCTTTTAAGCTGGCAGAGTGGTCTAAGACGGATATTACCGTACAGTATATCAACCAATATACAAAAAACAGACCTTATAAAGTAGACCGGATGATCAACAACTTCACCGGCATGATGGACCGTTTTGAGAAGGCTGAATGGTATTTTGACCGATATCAGACAAGTTTAGGATACCGGTTCAGAACAGGGACTCAAGCCAGTGCAACCCCTGATGAGAATATCATTTACGGACCATTCAGAGGTGATATCGCTGATTACGTATGGCGCGTGAATAAGCATCAATCTTTTGAAACAAGTAACCGGGTGATTGCCAGTATCACTGAAACCATTCAGTTTACTGATAACTTGAGTTTAAGGGGTCGATTGGCCAATGACTTTACTTCTGAGAAAGTCCAAAATGAGACCGCTACTCAGGTGCCTTTGGTTATTGGCAACTCCGGAGGATTTAGTGTAAATCAAAACACTTTATCAAATCTCTATGGAGATATACTCCTTACATATGATGGAGAAATCACTGAAGATCTGTCCATTTCGGCTATGACCGGCTACTCAGCCAGAGTAGAAGAGGAGATCTATCAGTCTTCAGGAACCAATGGAGGTCTGGCCACAGAAAACTATTTTGATCTGAGTTCATCAGTCAATCAGCCAAATACCAGTTTGAGCAGAGTTAATCGCGTAAATGATGCTTTCATTGGAACGGTGTCATTCAATTTCAGGGAATACCTTTTTGTTGAAGGTACTGGAAGAAGAGACCGGTTCTCAACGATGAATCCAAATAATAACTCATTCTTTTACCCTTCAGTCAACACCGGATTTATCTTTTCTGAAGTGTTAGGACTACCTCCAAGTGTTACTTATGGTAAATTGAGAGCAAGCTATGGTGTGGTAGGTAATTACCCTGGAGTTTACCAGGCCAATGTTGCTTACACTCAGCGTACCCTTGGTGCCCAGGCAGCTGGTGTTTCCCCGCTCTATACCTTTATTCCTTCTGGTACATTCGGTAATGACCTTATCAGACCGGAGCAGAAGCATGAATTTGAAATAGGCTTGGAAGCAAGATTCTTCAGAAATAGAGTAGGTTTTGACTTTGCTTACTACAATGCACAGATCAGAGATCAGATCCTGCCGCTTGACATTGCTCAAAGTACAGGAGCCGGCGCAATCCTCACCAACATTGGAACACTAAGGAATCAGGGTCTTGAGTTGGCTATTGATGCTCAGGTATTTAATCGTGGTGATTTTGCCTGGGATATTACACTTAACCTCGCGAGAAATACCAACAAGGTGGAGAAACTGGCCAATAACTCAACAGAACTTATCCATGCGAACTATGATGGTAACGCAGCTGAAGTCCGATCAGTAGTAGGTCGTCCAATGGGTGATATTTTTACGCATCCCGTTGCTACAGATGACGATGGCAACATGATTGTTCAGGATAATGGATTATATCAACTGGATGGAGATGAGTGGATTGTCTCCGGAAATGCCATGCCTGACGTGATTGGTGGTTTGTTAAATAACCTGAATTACAAGGGATTCAACCTCAATATTGTGACTGACTTTAGCTTTGGCTCAAGCATCATGCCGACAGGTATCTATTGGATGATCAGCCGTGGATTGCTTGAGGAAAGTTTGAATGGAATGAATGCAGAGCGAGGTGGTCTGACTTACTACATTGATGCCAATGGAAAGGGTGTGCAGACCACTGCTGCTTCAGGACCAAATGGTGAGACTGTATTTGAGGATGGAATATTACTGGAAGGAGTTCTGGCTGGTGGAGAGCCTAATACTAATGTGATTCCGCAATCCCTGTATTATGCAAACACTTACAACTGGGGTGGGCCTCAATATGGATCATCAAGATATGAGCTATATGTAAACAAAAACAATTACATCAAAATGCGTGAATTGTCTTTTGGTTATACCATACCACAGTCTATCTCGCAAAAAATAGGTGCACGCAATCTTTCAGTGTCTGTTTTTGGACGTAACCTGTTCTTTATCTACAGAACGATCAAGGATCTTGATGCGGAGCAGACTACATCGGGTACAAGATGGTATCAGAACATAAACACAGCAGGGAATAACCCTTCTTTCCGGTCTATGGGTTTGACCTTACGTGCTAGTTTCTAATTATGAAAAGTTTGATCAACATGAAATGAAACCCGACAGAAAACGGGTTAGGTTTTATGTGAAATCAAAACAGACTATATAAAAATGAAAAAAATATTATTAGTAACAGTATTCATTACCTCAATTCTTTTTTCATGTACTGAACAGGATTTTGAGGATGCATATGCAAATCCCGGGACGCTTTCAACTACTTCTATTGATCGTCAGTTCACAGGATTTTTATTCCAGAATAGAGAGTATGTTTTAAAAGCATACTGGAATTATTTCGTAGTGCTTAGAACCAGCTTAAATCGATACACGCAAATCATTGGTTGGCCGAATGAACCCAATCAATATGTGCCGCCATCGTCTGGTTCTGATGCGGTTTGGAATAACTATTACGGAACTTTGTTCCAGTATAGAGAGCTTGAGAAAATATATAATAATGCACCTGAATCTGAGCAGGCCAACAAGAAGATCTTCATGCTGGCAGCCAAGGTTTATATGTATGATTATACTCAGCGAATTACAGATCTTTACGGAGCCATTCCATTTTTGGAAGCAGGTAAGCTGAGTCAAAATAGTGGAGATTATGAGGCGTCTCTGGCAGCATTTGATGAGCCTGAGGTAATTTATACTTTCATTTTGGACGAACTGGCTACGATAGCCGATGACCTGAATGATGTGGTATTGACCCCAACATTCCAAACAGCTTTTAACATCCAGGATTATGTGAATGATGGGAGTATTGATAGCTGGAAGAGATACTGTAATTCTCTTCGGTTAAGAATGCTTACCCGGGTTCGGGATGTTTCAGAATTCAGCAGTCGTGCAACCACTGAAATCGGGCAGATTTTGGCTAACCCTGCAGATTATCCTGTGGTAGAAAATAACGATCAGAATATTCAGATTGATGTTGTGGATTTTGGTACACCTATCAATTCAAATTTCACTACTCTGGAGAATGATGAAGGATGGTTTGGTAGCTCAGCAGGTAAAGCTTTTATGGACCAATTGGTTAATTCAGGTGATCCCCGATTACCTTTCATTTGGGAACCCGGAGAAAATGCCGGCGGGGTATATATGGGAATTGATCAGCTGGGAGATCCAACCACGGCAACTAATATGGTAAATGACGGAATAGCGGCAACTTTTAATCGAAGTACGTATTCCAGAAATCGTTTTTTCCCCGGACTTATCATTAACGCTGCGCAAGTCAATTTGATTAAAGCTGAGCACTATTTAAGAGCAGGTAATGATGCCATGGCGAAGTCAAACTACGAAATGTCTGTTACGAACTCCGTAGACCAATATGCAAGAATCAGAGCGGTAAGTAATGATAATGTAGTTCCAGCGCCTGCAACTCCAACAGCGGGTGAGATTTCCACCTATTTGTCAGGAGCTGATGTGAGCTGGGATGATGCTACAACTAATGATGAAAAGTTGGAGCTCATTGCGAGACAAAAGTGGATTCATTTCAACATCATTCAACCCTATGAGAACTGGGCTGAGTTTAGACGAATGGGTCAAATTGAATTGGAATTTATGCCTGATAATGGAAATAGCCAGACATTACCTCCGGTACGTTTTAACATACCTGGAACTGAGCAGACTTTCAATGAAGTGAATTATGGCAGGATTGCTGCTGACGATGATCTGAATAACCCAATATTTTGGGATGTTAACTAAGATCATTTAGAAATAGTATAGAAATGAAAAGGTCCGGCGACACGATTGCCGGACCTTTTTTTATCATCATTCGGAGAAAAGTAAAAGTTTATAGTTTTGCGAATGCTAGAATATTTCAAATGGGAAAACGAATATTCCTGATTGACGGACTGGGTGCTTTACTTACGGCGGTATTATTAAGTCAGGTGTTAGGCAGGTTCACTGATTTTTTTGGAGTAAATCAAAGTATTTTATACCTGCTTGCGCTGATCGCTTTGGCTTTTGCTATTTATTCGTTTACCAATCACTTTTTAAAAAATCAACTTCGGATTTGGAAAAGAAACCTGCGGATCATTGCCATTGCCAATGTGATTTATTGCGTGACAACCGTAGTGTTTCTCTTTTACCTTTATGATCAACTCACCGTGTACGCGTGGATCTATTTTCTTGGAGAAATCACAATAATACTTTTGCTGGCACGATGGGAGTTTACGATTGCAGTACGATCTTAGTGAAATGATGATTTATTAGTTCCGGGTGTTTTCATAAATCTTTTTCATGACCTCTATTTTTTCAGGATCCTCCGCTACGGCGTAGGTGGTAAACATCATCACACCGGTTGATTTTCCGGCAAGCCCACCTTCCATGACTATTTTGAATGGTTCAGGGGCAACATCCGAAGCCTGCACAATGGGCCAGAGCTTTAGAGAATCATCATTGAAATCTATCTTATTGCTAAACCATTCAATGTTTTCAGCTACCCATTCGGGTGACCGGCCCATCCTTTCATGGTAGACCATAGGGGAGAATACATCAATGGTTTCTTTCAATAAATCATAATCAAGTCCCAGGATCCGGTATCGGGCACTGTCAAATTCCTGGTCATCCCATGGGCAGTGATAGAGTCCAAGAAGTGCATCCGGTTTAAGCTCTTTGATGATCTTTTTCATTTCCACAGCCCACTCCACGATCACTTCACTTCTCCATTTTCTCCAGGCTGTATCATGATTGCTTAAAATCCAGTCAGCTTTTTCAGCAGTGGTACCTTCGATGATTGAAATACCTGAGGCTTTGGAGAAGGCGTTAAGGCAGGGATCATTGAAGCAGGTTTCCGGCAGGATAGGCTCGGGCTCCTCAAACTGTGCATGCCAGTGCACATAATCCATCCATACACCATCCAGATCATATTTAGAAAGTAATGTCCTGAGCTGATCAAAGCGATATTTACGAAATCCCGGTTCGGTTGGGCAGACCCCCATAAACCACCCGGCAGCTTCTACTTTTTCACCTTTCTCATTGATGGCCCACGCTTCCGGATGCTTGTCGACATAATTTTTCCCATTCAGCGTGGCAAATTCGGAGTAAACCTTCAAGCCTTCTTTCCCGGCCCGTTCCATCATGGTGCTATCGATTGATCCACTGTGGACGAATATGGAATTCACACCGAGATCAGCCAGATTAAATCCCTTCTCCCAGAGAGGTTTGGGATTGCCATAGACGCCTTTGATTTGGATGTTTGAATAAGCTGGAAAATGCAGGGCCACCTGATCATGCATGGTATACATCCTGAATACACCATCCACTTCTACCAGGATCCCGCTGGATTTATTGTCTTCTAAAATAGGATTCCCGGGAAATTTGGTCCAGTGGATCAGGTCTTTGGAAGCGGCTACATTGGTGTTCCAAACTGACCAGTCTTCCTTTGGGGTACCGTGGTAGTAGGCATAATACCATCCATCTTTTTTGATGACCTGGTTGACGGCCAGACCATATTTATCATACCACTCGGGACCCATCTCAATGACCGGCTCATCCTGAACCTTCGTCCAGATTTTCAGGTCTTTGGAAGTCGCCAGCCATATACCGAGATCTCCCCGCTCAAAAAGGAGATACCACGTATCATTTTCTTTCCAGGCGGTGGGCGTTCCATAAGGCCCCTCATTGATAGGTGAGCCATCAATATTGCGGATATCCAGCGCACCATGATCAGTCCAGTTGATGCGATCTGTTGATGTCAGGTAATGAGCAATGTCATTCTTACCTTCTGCAAACATGTAGTAGATGTCACCAATTTTGGTCACCATCATGTCCTCCGTCCAGCTTTCGCTGAAAATCGGATTGTCGGGATGCCTTGTCCAGTGAATTCCATCCGGAGAGGTGGCATAGCCAAGCGACAGGGTATCCCACGATGTATGACCTGTATACCACATGTAATAATTTTCTCCCTCCTTTAAGATGTAGCCGCGCTCCCGGATATTTTTATCCCAGGTATTGGTCCCGGTACCTGTGAAAACGGGATTTTGACTGTAAGGAGCAAAATCTACAAGTCCTGGGGGGAAGGGGGGTACTTCTGATTTGTTACTCTGTGCTTCATTGGTTTGTTGTTTACAAGCTGTAAAAAGAAAAAGTGCACAGATGATAAGTCCTGCCATGCATAATTTGATTTTGAAATCCGAGGTGCGTGTCTTCACGCACCTGATTGTTGATTCGTGAGGATACGAACCAGGGAATTTGTTAAAGAGCACAGGGACAGGAAATCCTGATCCGGAAATGACTGATTTTTTTACCATCATTTGAATTTATAGATCTTTTGCAAGGAGACAAACTCCCAAAATAGGAGTAGATTATTTGATTTCACTTAATTTTCAGCACAGTTACCAATACACTAACCTAACTATTTTCATGGAATTCATTCCGATCATCATTGGTATCGTCCTGCTGGTAATGCTCATTGCCGTAGTCAAACTAGATGCCTTTATCTCTTTCATGTTGGTATGCCTGTTTGTGGGCATTGCTGGTGGGTTGTCCATCACTGATACGGTCGTCGCCATTGAAGACGGGATCGGTAAGACGCTGGGGTCGCTGGTGATCATCCTGGGATTTGGGTCCATGGTGGGAAAACTCGTAGCGGAAAGCGGCGGAGCCGGTAAGATCACCAATAGCTTGGTCAAACGCTTTGGTTTGAAAAATATCCAGTTTTCCCTGATCGTAACAGGCTTCATCGTGGGGATCCCGTTGTTTTATGAAGTCGGTTTTGTCATTCTGGTGCCTCTGGTCATTGCCATTGCCGCTCAGACGGGACTATCGATTTTGTACATTGCCCTACCGATGTGTGCTTCATTGTCTGTGACCCACGGCTTTCTACCGCCGCACCCGGGACCAACCGCCATTGCTGCGGTTTACAAGGCAGATCTCGGTCTCACACTCATTTACGGGATCATCGTGGGGATCCCGGCCATCGCTGCAGCAAAATTCCTGCTTTCCGGCACCATGAAACGCATCAATCCGCCGCTCTTAAAGGAATTTATCATTGAAAAGACGGACAATTACAAAGTGCCTTCGCTGACTACATGCCTGGTGATCGCCCTGCTTCCGGTCTTGCTGATAGGTGGGTCATCCGTGATCGCCCTGGTAGTAGGGGACAATGAACTGGTGAATACGATTGGAAATCCTTCCATCGCTATGCTGATCGCAGTGCTTGCAGCAGCCTACTTCCTGGGCGTGAAAACCGGAAGGAGCGTCCAACATGTGATGGGAATCTATGCAACAGCCGTTGCCTCTGTGGCCACCATTCTGCTCATCATTGCAGGGGCAGGCTCGTTCAAAGAGATCATGATCGCTACAGAGGTGAGCGACCGGATTGGAGAAGTGCTGAACGGCCTCGGTATGTCACCTTTGGTCATGGCCTACATCATTGCCTCTCTGATCAGGATCTGTGTGGGGTCTGCAACTGTTGCGGCGATGACCACAGCCGGTATCATTGAGCCATTGATTGGTATTTCAGGGATTTCACCGGAGTTGCTGGTCCTGGCGACCGGTGCCGGTAGCCTCACCGTCTCACACATCAATGATGGCGGGTTTTGGCTGTTTAAAGAATATTTTAATTTAAGTATCAAAGAAACTCTATTGTCGTGGACCCTCATGGAGACCACGGTTTCTATTGTGGGTTTTCTGGGAGTGTTATTGTTGGACCTAATTATCTAAGCGCATGAACGTAGAAGAGAAAATCAAATCACTTGGACTTGTACTCCCCCCGGCACCACCGCTTGGCGGAGTTTATAAGCCGGTACTGATCATTGACAAAATGCTTTATGTATCAGGACAGGGCCCGGTGGAAACGGACGGAAGTCTGATCAAAGGAAAGCTGGGGACTGACCTGAATACAGATGCTGGCTACCTGGCTGCAAGACAGGTGGGGCTGACCATGCTGTCCACTATCAAAGCACAGATTGGCGATCTTAACAAACTCAAAAGACTGGTCAAAACACTGGGTATGGTAAATAGCGAACCGCATTTCTTTGATCATCCGCAGGTCATTAACGGATTCAGCGAACTGATGGTGGAAGTATTCGGTGAAGATCTGGGAAAAGGAGCGAGGAGTGCTGTCGGGATGATCCTGCCTGGCAACATTGCTGTGGAAGTGGAGGCCATTTTTGAGTTGAAGTGATGAAATACTGGTTTGAAATAAAAAACTCAGGCGATGTCTTGAGTCCGGCGCTTCTTTTTTATCCGGATAGAATACAGCGCAACATCGATCAGATGATCAATATTGCCGGCTCTACCTCCAGGCTTCGACCCCACGTTAAAACCTATAAATGCCCCCAGGTCGTGAAGATGCAGATGGAGAAAGGGATCAGCAAATTTAAATGTGCTACACTTGCGGAGGCCCAAATGCTGGCTGAATGTGACGTTAAAGATATTCTGGTGGCTTACCCCTTGGTAGGGCCGTCTCAAGTGCGGTTTATGGAATTGACAGAAAAATACCCGGACGCCCACTTTTCAGTTTTGATTGATCATGCCGATCAAACCAAAAGCTGGAAATCAGTCACCGATAAGACCATCGATGTATTCATCGATCTGGATGCGGGCATGCATCGTACAGGGATGGATCCGGAAAACGTAACCGGCCTGATCAACCAAATGGACCCATCTTTTAACTTAAGAGGTTTTCACGTTTATGATGGCCATATCAGGGAAAAGGACTTTTCTGCAAGGGAGGCTGCCGTAGATGAAGCTTATAAGCAAATTTTATTGCTGTGGGAAAGGCAGGCCGGGACCAATCTTGAATTCATTTGTGGAAGCAGCATTACTTTTCAGGTTCACGCTAAACACCCTGATCGGACACTTTCTCCGGGAACGACCCTTTTATGGGACAGGGGATATGGCTCACAGTTTACGGATCTTCCCTTCGAACCGGCGGCGATACTGATGACCCGGATCGTAAGTAAGCCGGGTCATAACCTCCTATGTCTGGATCTTGGCTATAAGGCTGTTGCCTTGGAGATGAAAGTTGACCCGGTCTTTTTTCCACAGATGCCCGACATGGAGATCACCACCCACAGTGAGGAGCATTTGGTGATCAGGGTGTCTGATAGTTCGATCTGGGAAATTGGTGAGGAGGTTTATGGTATTCCCTGGCACATCTGTCCGACGGTGGCCCTTCACGAACAGGCCGGAATAGTAAGCGATTCCCGTGTTTCCGAATACTGGCCGATTGTTGCCCGCAAAAGAATATATTGATGTGGATGATCAGTCACTTCCCCTGATTTTTGATGCTCATCTGGACCTGTCCATGAATGCGATGGAGTGGAACCGGGATCTGCGCTGGACCGTACAGGAGATACGTGATGCCGAGAAGGGGATGACTGACCGGCCGGACCGTGGCCGTGGGACAGTTTCGCTACCTAGCCTGAGAGCGGGCAATATCGGCATTGTTGTGGGGACAATGATCGCCCGTTATACCAGGCGCACCAATAAGTTGCCGGGGGCAAGCTGGAATTCTCCTGAGCAAGCCTGGGCCCAGACCCAGGGCCAAATGGCCTGGTACGACGCCATGGAATGGCAGGGAGCGATCAGGTCTCTGAAAGACTACGAGGAGCTTGAAGATCATCTCAGCAACTGGGAAAATGATCCGGTGAATATGCCCATTGGATTGATCAAAAGTCTGGAAGGAGCGGATTCAATCCTTTCTTTTAAGCATTTGGAAAAGATGTATGAAAGAGGATTAAGGGCAATCGGTCCGGCCCATTACGGACCGGGCACTTATGCCCAGGGAACAGATGCTTCCGGAGGTATTGGTAAGAAAGGGAGAGCACTGTTGAAGGAAATGGAGAGGCTTAACATCATCCTGGATGCCACTCATCTGTGCGACGAAAGCTTTAGAGAGGCCATGGATCATTTTCAGGGTCACGTCTGGGCAAGTCACAGTAACTGCAGGGCGCTTGTACCTCATCACCGACAGTTTGATGATCAACAGATCCTGGAACTGGTGGATCGGGGTGCCGTGATTGGTGCGGCTTTGGATGCCTGGATGCTGGCTCCAGGTTGGATCAGAGGAAAGTCTACTCCTGAGTCTATGAATGTATCCCTGGAAAGTGTGGTGGATCACATTGACCACATCTGCCAGCTGACCGGTAACTCCCGCCATGTGGGGATTGGGTCTGATCTGGATGGCGCTTATGGTAAGGAACAATCCCCCAAAGACCTGGATACCATTGCAGACCTTCAGCAGATTCCTGTCATCCTTAAAGAAAGGGGCTATTCCGGTGAAGACATTGAGAATATTTGCTCCAAAAACTGGATCAGGTTCCTGAAAAACGTCTGGGGATGACCGGGCAAAGCCAAAGAGGTAAATTTATGTTCTTAGTTTTTCAGTGGGTTACAAGCTTAGTGTCGGTGTTGTCACCGACATGGGCGAATTTTCCAGATCCCGAAGTGCGATGACCTGATATTTATTTTCCTTTAGATAATCCAGATATTCTTCAAATAACTCAGGCGGCGTATTGACCCACGGATGCTCGATATCAGGGACACCATGCAGCGTAAGCACCACAATATTCCCATCTTTTGCCTCTTTCAATGCCGAAAGGATTTCTTCTTTATTGTTTTCATCGGTAGCCCAGCTGGGAATTAAGTACGGGTGATCTTTCAGCGGATCATATGGCCGGCTTCCTCCCGCCCGTGCAAAAACATATTCTTTGTCTTCAAGGTAACCGAGAATAGAAGCATTGAGTCTGTATCCCGGATATGCAAAATTTTCTGGTACTGGAATACCCAGGGAATCACATCTTCTTTCGATGTATTTCAGCTCTTCAATAAATTCAGTTTCAGCCAACTCATTGATCTTAGCGTGTGTTCGGGTGTGGTTCGCTATTTCAAATCCCATATCATCGAGCGCCCGGATCTGACGCCAGTTCATGTAAAGCGTGCTGTCCTGGTAGTTGGGTGGAAATTCACAGACAAAAAAAGTGGCATTGAATCCATATTCCTTCAGGAGAGGTGCTACCACAGAATACTGACTGGCAGGGGCATCATCGAAGGTTAAGACGACCAGTTTATCGGGTATGGGTTTTTTCAGGATTTGTGAAATGCTTGGAATTGATCCGATCAGAAAGAGAATAATAAGAGATAGCTTTTTCATTTTACTCCAAGGTAAGTACAGGTTTGGTTATGCTGCTGACAAAGTACTGATTGTAATTCTACTGGTCATTTATGGTATATATGGTGAAAATGACTATTTTAACGCCACTTAACCATAATTAACCTTAAAAAAATGAATCAATCAAACGGTAAAAGACTTTTTTATGGTAGTTGTTTTGCCCTCATTACAACTGCTTTTTCTTTTAGTATTCGTGCAGGAATATTACCCCAGCTTGGAGAGACATTTGACCTGACTGCAACACAACTAGGATTTATCAATCAGATGTGGTTTGTTGGATTCCCCATCTCAATGGTATTGGGAGGTATTTTCTACAACAGTCTCGGTCCGAAAAGGATCATGCAATTTGCCTTTTTTGCGCATACGATAGGGATCATCATGACCATCTACTCCGGAGGTTATACAGGTTTATTGATTTCCACATTATTGATTGGAATTGGTAATGGTTGTACCGAGGCGGCCTGTAACCCTATGATAGCAGATGCCTATACCGGCAAAACCATGAATACGTTACTTAACAGATTTCACATGTGGTTTCCCGGAGGTATCGTGATCGGAGCACTAATTTCTTTTGCTATGACCAATATGAACCTGGGTTGGGAAGCACAAATTTGGATCATTATGATCCCCACTTTAATCTATGCTTACCTTTTCTGGGGTCAGGTTTTCCCAAAACCAACCGGGGAGGTAGGATCTCTGACGGAGAATTTCAAAGCTATGTTTTGGTCTAAAAGCTATGCGCCATTGTTCATATTCATCTGTGTATGTATGTCATTGACTGCTATCACAGAGTTTGGTCCTCAGCAGTGGACCGGTATCATCATGGCAAAGAGTGGAGCAGAACCCATGCTGATTCTTGCACTGGTCACTGGCCTGATGGCTGTCGGAAGATACTGGGGAGGAGACTTTGTTCACAAGTTTGACCAACCCGGAGTATTGCTGGGTTCAGCGATATTCAGTACCATAGGGATTTTCTTATTCAGTACTCAAACAGGGCCAATGGCTTATGTTGCAGCTGTTTTCTTTGCCCTTGGCGTTACATTCTTCTGGCCAAACATGATTGGATTTACTGCAGAGAAGATCAAATTAAGTGGGGCAATCGGAATGTCAATCGTAGGTGCAGTAGGGATGTTTTCTACTTCTATCTGGCAGCCAATTATCGGTAGCTGGATCGATAGTGCAAGAGTAGAGGCAGCAGCCGCTGGTCTCGAGGGTGACGCATTGGAATTGGCTGCAGGGCAGGATGTATTGAGAAGCATGATTACATTCCCTGCGATATTGATTGTTCTGTTCTTAATATTGTTTTTCTGGGTGAAAAGCAGAAAGAAACAAGAAGCAGCCGCTTAGGTAATAATAATCTTTTAATTCACATAAGTCCATGGTTGACCATAGTCGGCCATGGATTTTTTTGCCATAATAAAGTGCACCAGATCTGCAACTTTTTAATTGACTAACCGTTCAGTCAATTAATGAGTCCGAGATCAAAAAAGCAATTTGAAGCCATCAGGGAATCTTCCGCTGGCAAGATCATGGAGGCTGCCCTTGAGTTGTTCGGTACCGTGGGTTACCAGACCACCACCATTTCGCAAATCGCCGAAAAGGCCGGAGTCTCCAAAGGGCTTATTTATAATTACTTTGATAGTAAGGAGGCCCTCTTAAAGGAAATGATCAGCAATCTCTCTCAAGAAGGGGAGAAGTTGATGGCTAAGTCAAAATCTGAGGATCCTGCTGAAATGCTGGAAATGATGATCAGGAGCACATTTAAGTGGTTGAGGGAAAATGAAAAATTGAATCGATTGATCATGAGCCTGGTGACACAGGTGGACCAGTTTGATTTTGTTCACGATCTTGCCAATGCCAAGCTCAATGAATTCCTGGATTTAATTACCGGTTTACTCAAAAAAATAAATTTCCCCAATTATCGAACCGAAGCCCGGATCCTTACGACTCTATTTGACGGAATAGGGATGCAGTACATGGTATTGAAACAAGATTATCCCTTGAAAGAGATTGAAGAGATGTTGGTGGAGCGATATTGTAAACGAAAAACCTAAGTGCAAAATGAATTTTTCCAAAATATTGATACGCAGCCTGCTTTTGCCACTGGCATTCCTTTGGAGTATTGCCATCGTTTCCGGGCAGTCGGCCAGAGACATCGTGCAAAAGGCCTATGATAAGATGTCGGGTGAGAGCAATTCTGCAGAGATGACCATGAAGATCATCCGGCCAGACTGGACACGGGAGATCGGTATAAAAAGCTGGGCCAAGGGGACAGAAAAGAGCCTGGTGTTGATCACCGAACCTGCGAGGGATGAAGGCACTGCTTTTTTGAAACGCGAAAAGGAATTATGGAACTGGCAGCCTACCATCAATCGTGTGATCAAAATGCCTCCGTCCATGATGATGCAATCCTGGATGGGATCGGATTTTACCAATGATGACCTTGTCCGTGAATCATCCATTGTGGAGGATTATGAACATGAGCTGTTAAAGGATACCGTAATCCAGGGGAGGGAGGCATGGAAAGTTGCATTGATCCCGAAGGAAAATGCTCCTGTGGTCTGGGGTAAAATTGAGGGATACATCGGTAAAGAGGATTTTCTGCAGCTACTATTTAAGTATTATGATGAAGACGGGTATCTCGTGAATACCATGATATTGTCCGATATCAAAGAACTGGGCGGCAGAATGATCCCGTCGAAAATGGAAATGATCCCGGCGGAAAACCCGGACCAGAAAACAATGATCGTTTACAATGACATGGAATTCAATATTTCGATCGATGATTCCTTTTTCTCCATCCAAAACATGAAAAGAGTAAGATGAATGCTGATTGCCCACTCTTTTCAGCCTTAACCCTAAATCTGTAAGCAATGTATTTTACACTGGCATGGCGAAACATCTGGCGTAACAAGAGAAGAAGTTATATCACCATCGCTTCGATCACCTTTGCTGTATTGCTGGCCTGTGCCATGCGTTCGGTCCAACTGGGTTCATACGAGCGTATGATTGAGACCGCCGCCCGGTTTTTCACGGGGTATATTCAGTTGCACCAAAACGGCTACTGGGAAGACAAGACCATAGACAACAGTTTCGAATACCGGGAGGAACTGATCAGGGAAGTGGCCGAAGTTGAGGGGGTACTGGAGGTGGTTCCAAGGATCGAATCATTCGCTCTCGCCTCCTACGAGCAGAAGACCCGTGGGGCCATGGTATTGGGTATTGAACCTGAAAAAGAGCATAAGCTGACTGAAGTGAAGGATAAGCTGGTAGAAGGAAAATACCTGGAAAGCGACGACCAATCGATCATGATTGCGAAAGGCCTGGCTGACTATTTGAGGGTGGGTATCGGTGATTCGGTGGTCCTGATCGGTCAGGGCTATCATGGCATGAATGCAGTGGGGATATACCCCGTATCAGGGATCATGAAATTTCCCGTTCCGGAACAAAACAACGGGACCATTTACCTGCCTCTTGCGGAGGCCCAGTGGTTATATGGCACCGGGGATCAGCTGAGCAGTTTGTCCCTGGTGATCGACAAGGCGGACCACGTGGACCGGATCGTAGCGGACATTCGGTCAAAGGTGGATACGGAAGCCTATGAAGTGATGGGGTGGAAAGAACTGATGCCGGAGCTTGTCCAGGGTATCGAGATCGACAACCTGAGTTCAAAAGTCATGATCTGGATACTTTATCTGGTCATTGGCTTTGGCATGTTTGGTACCTTTCTGATGATGACTGCCGAGAGAATGTATGAATTCGGTGTATTACTCAGCATTGGGATGAAGCGTATCAAAATGCAGGTGGTCATTTTTCTGGAAATGGCCCTGATGGCCAGTATGGGTGTGATCTTAGGGGTGGCGATCAGTTTACCCTTTATTATCTATTACCACTTTCATCCGATCTATTTCGGCGGGGACATGCAGGCGGCTGTAGAGGATTTTGGTGTGGAAGCAGCTTATTTCTTCTCCCTTGAGCCCTCATTGTTTTACAATCAGGCCTGGGCTATTTTCCTGATGGCCGGAATACTTTCCCTCTATCCGCTGATCGTCATACATAAGCTGAAGCCCGTAAAAGCCATGCGCGAATAAATACAATGCTATGTTACTAAAACTATCCTGGAAAAATATTTGGAGGAGCAAACTGCGAAGTCTGGTCGTGATCAGCTCGATCATTGTTGGAGTGTGGGCCATGATCTTTGGAACGGGTTTTATGAATGGTTTCATAGTCAGCTATATGGCCAATGCCATCAACCATGATATTTCACACATTCAGATCCATCATCCTGAATTCAAAAAGGATCAGGAATTAAAGTACCATGTCCCCGATGGAAGATCGAAAGCCGAAGAGATCAGCACATGGGAGGGTGTAAAAGGAGCCACCACCCGTACACTGGTCACCGGCATGCTTTCTTCTCCCAGAAAAGCTTCCGGCGTACAGATCAGAGGCATAGACATTGAAAATGAAGCCGTGGTCACAGGTCTGGATTCATTGATCGGAGAGGGGGCTTACTTCGAAGGGATCAGCAGAAATCCGATTGTGATTGGTCATAAGCTTGCAGAAAACCTTCAGGTCTCGGTGAAATCAAAACTGGTCCTTACTTTCAATGATGCTGAGGGCACCCTTACCCAGGCCTCTTGCCGGGTCGCGGGGATCATCAAAAGTTCCAGTTTAAACCTCAGTGAGGGATATGTCTTTATGCAGCAGGACGACCTCAACGGATTGCTGGGGCTGGAAGATCAGATCCATGAGATTGCAGTCTTGCTGGAGCCACAGGTAGAGTTGACCACCATTACCGACAAATATGAAAAAGAGTATCCTGGTGACCTTGTTGAATCCTGGAAGGAGATCGCCCCACAGCTGGCTTATCTTCAGGATATCTATGGCAGCATGTTATACGTGCTGATGGGCATCATTCTCACGGCGCTCGTATTTGGGATCGTAAATACCATGCTTATGGCGGTGCTGGAACGGATGAAAGAGCTTGGGATGCTGATGGCAGTCGGTATGACGAAACTCCGTGTATTCCTGATGATCATGATCGAAACCATATACCTGGGCATGGTAGGGGCGCCCCTTGGCCTTTTCTTGGGATGGCTGACCGTAACTCAACTGAACGAGAAGGGTGTGGATCTTACGGCCTGGTCCGAGGGGCTGGAAGCTTTTGGTTATGATTCCATTCTTTATCCCTACGTGGCTGACAGTGTTTACGTGGCCGTGACCCTTGGGGTGTTCATTACCGCATTTATTGGAGCCATTTATCCCGCGCTGAAAGCGGTCAGATTAAGGCCTGTTGAAGCATTACATAAAATTTGATTGATCATGTCTATTATCAAAGCAACAAACATTACCAAAGTATATACTTCTACAGCTGTTCCGGTGAAAGCCCTGAATGGTATTGACCTGGAGATTGAAAAAGGTGAGTTCACCGCTATTGTAGGACCATCCGGCTGTGGTAAGACCACTTTACTGAACATTCTCGGAGGGCTGGACTACCCCACTTCCGGTGAGGTTGAGCTTGCCGGTACCATGATTACGAAAATGAAAGATAGCAACCTCATTGACTTCAGACTCAGGAATATCGGCTTTGTCTTCCAGGCTTACAACCTGATCCCGGTGCTAACCACTCAGGAAAATATTGAATTCATCATGCTGTTGCAGAAAAAAGCCAAAAAGGAAAGAGATGCAAGGGCCCTTGAATTAATGACCCAAATGGGCATAGCTGATAAAGCCAATCAGCGGCCATCGCAGCTATCCGGAGGACAACAGCAACGGGTGGCGGTGGCGAGAGCGCTGGCCTCCAAACCCCAGTTCATCCTTGCCGATGAACCAACGGCCAATCTTGATTCTCATTCTACTTCTGCCTTGCTGGATATCATGGCCAAAATGAACAAAGAGGAGGGAGCCACCTTTGTTTTTTCTACCCACGACCAAAGAGTGATCGATAAAGCCCGGCGAATTGTTACCCTGGAAGATGGTCATATCATAAGCGATGTGACGCAATGAGATACTGGTTGATGATATGGATACTCTTTCCAATATCATTATTTGGTCAGGAAGGTGAAGATGATCCAAAGCTCACCATTGGTGGCTATGTGAAAGACATGGCTACTTTCAATTTTGCTGGCAAAGACTCTACACTGATCGATAACCTGATCCACAACCGGATCAACCTGGCCTGGTATCCCACCAAAAACCTCACTGGAAAGTTGGAATTCCGTAACAGGATCTTCTTCGGAGACCTGGTGAGACTCATTCAGACACCCTTTGGCAATTACGGGGACTTTATTGATGTCAATAACGACTATTTCGACCTGTCGTGGATGCCAGTAAATAATGAGGACCTGGTGATCCATACCATGATCGACAGGTTGTATTTCGAGTGGAACAGGAACGACTGGGAAGTTAGCCTGGGAAGGCAGCGGATCAACTGGGGGATGAACCTGGCGTGGAATCCCAATGACCTTTTTAATGCCTATTCTTTCTTTGATTTCGACTATGAAGAGCGGCCGGGCAGCGACGCACTTCGAATAAGAAAATATACCGGTTATGCTTCTGAGATCGACTTTGCGATCAAGGCAGCGGATAGTTTCGAAGACCTGACCACAGCCCTCAAATATCAGATTAACAAGTGGAATTACGATATCCAGTTCATTGGTGGGGTGATGAAAAATAACCTGACGCTAGGGACAGGTTGGGCCGGGAATCTGTGGAATGCGGGGTTCAAAGGAGAGATGACATATCTCAACAGCTTTGATGCAGATCAGGAAGATGGTTTCCTGGCTTCGGTATCTGTAGATTATCTCTTTTCAAACTCCCTCTACCTGAATGGATCAGCATTGTATAACAGCTATGGTGCAGAATCGCCAAATCTGTTTTTGCTCAACACATCATCTAACCTGGATATCCGGTCCATCTCGCCCTATCACTGGTCTACCTTTCTTCAGGGTTCTTATCCGGCCCATCCGCTTGTTAATACAGGTCTGTCTACCATTTTTTTTCCGTCGGATGGCTCTGTCTTTATCAATCCATTCGTGACCTATTCGATTACCTCAAACATTGACCTTGACCTGATCAGCCAGTTATTTTTTTCCGAAGGAATGGGGAGTGAATACAAAGCGCAAAGCAAACTCTTCTATTTAAGGCTCAAGTTCAGCTATTAGAAGCCATGGTTTTCTTTCCGTTTAATTAATTTGGAGCCTGTGTTTAATAAAATTACTGAATTCAGGAAATTTCTTCAGGTAGATCTCTGGAAAGTGAAGATCAAATCTCTTCCAAAGGGAAAAGCCTTTCTTTACCGTCAGCTGCGGATACTGATGATCACCTTTTCTGAATTTGAAAAGGATAAATGTCCGGAGAAAGCATCCGCGCTCACCTATTTCACCATGCTTTCGATTGTGCCCGTGGTGGCCATGGCTTATGGCATTTCTACTGCATTTGGTCTGGAGGACTATCTCAAGAGTGAGCTGAGGGCTTTTCTGGCCGGACAGCCGGAGGAGGTAGTTAATAATATTTTGGAATGGTCAACGAACATGTTATCAGGAGCAAGTGGAGGACTGATTTCAGGAATAAGTTCGGTCTTTCTGATCTATGCTGTAGCCAGGCTTCTTAATGAAATTGAGGGATCTTTCAATGATATATGGGCCACGGAAAAAGGAAGGTCACTGAAGCGAAAGCTCACCGATTACATGTCTGTCATCTTTCTTGGGCCGCTTATTTTGATATTATCTGGGACAGTCACAGTTTATATTACCAGCCAGATGGAAAGTTTTACCGAGAGTCTTGAATTTCTTGGATTTCTAAAGCCTGCCATTCTTTTTTTTATCAGATTGATCCCTTACACACTGGTTTGGTTCTTATTATTTCTCGTATATATTGTTTTCCCGAATGCACCGGTAAAGGTCAAGGCAGCTTTGCTGGCCGGTATCATCGCGGGATCAGGTTATCAACTTCTGCAGCTTGGCTGGATCGAAGGTCAGGTTTTCTTATCCCGATACAATGCTATCTATGGAACCTTTGCCGCTCTGCCGCTATTCCTGATCTGGCTTCAGCTGAGCTGGATGATTCTGCTCTTTGGAGCCGAGCTGGCCTTTGCCATTCAAAATGTGACTTCATGGTCATATGATAATGAACAATTACAGATCAACCTGAGAACGAGAAGGGAACTCACTTTGCTCGTACTGAAAAAGATCGTCATGCATTTCAAAAAGGAAGCCTCACCCATCTCTTTTGATAAGCTTACCATGGAGGTCATTGTGCCTCACAGGTTTGTACGTGAGGTTGTCAATGAGCTTGAGAAGTCTGGTCTGATCGTGAGGGTCAAAAATGATGACGAAGAATTATATGTGCCCGGCATGGACATCAATGATATGGACGTTGCTACGGTCATTACCAGGCTCGAAAATATGGGTCTTGACAACCTCCCGCAGCAGCAGCAGAACAAAGAGTTTGCAACCATACATGCAACCATGGAATCGGTCAGTGAGGCGATCAGAAAAGCCCCGGCGAACAAACTTCTTAAGGATCTTTAGGAGCTACGCTGTCTGAATGACCAGGTGAACTCAAATTCAGCCACTACCGTGCCATCCTTCATCTTACCGGAGGTTTTGAAGGTTGCCTGCGCCGAATCCTTTTCGCTGATGCATTGATCCACAGCCTCAAATGCCTTTGCAGCATCGGTGCAGGTGAAGTACACCCTGTCTGTTGCTTTCTTATGAAACTGAGCTTTCAGATCCACGATGATAAAAGCAATGGAAGGCTGATGGCCCTGCACGGCCAGCAGGCAGGGAGCCGCTGTCGAAAGTTCTGCAGCCATACTCTGAACAGCAAAATACATGGACCTGAAAGGATTTTTGGTCAACCATTTAAAAGGAACAGAAGTTACGCATGTGGTTTCATCCAGAGAAACCACCCTCAGTCCTGCTATCCATCCCATCGGTAAAGAGCTCAGCAGATACAGCCAAAACTTGGGAAAAGATAGAATCTGTTCTCTTGTCCTGACCTGATGTTTATTCAATTCCATGGATCACCAGAATAGGGCATAAAGGATCACCAGAATGATCAGGATCACAGTGGCACTAATGTTGAAAGACGGAGAGGTCTCAAATAGCTTTTTAGTAAGGACAATCCCTTTTTCATTGTCTTTCCCTCCTGACTCGATCTGGCTGATCAACATGATGATCAAAATTGATGCTATGCAGGTAGCCATCATCTGATGCAGAAATGGCAGATTCAGGAAAAAGGCTGCATCGGACCATCCATTCGGAGCCACTTTGAAATACATGGCGATCGGGATCGAAAGGATCACTCCCCAGATCGCGGCGTTGTTGGTCGATTTTTTCCAGAACAGGCCGGTGAGAAAAACGGCAAGGATCCCAGGACTCACTACACCGGTATATTCCTGGATAAACTGGAAGACCTGACCGAGATTACCTAACTGTGGTGCGATCAGTACTGCAATGACCAGTGCGACGAATGCAGTGACCCTTCCTGTGGTCACCGTCTGCTTATCCGTGGCCTTTTTGTTGATGTAGGGACGGTATATATCCATGGTGAAGATGGTAGCAGTAGAATTCAGCATGGAAGCCAGCGAAGAAACGATGGCTGCTGCCAGCGCTGCCAGTACAAGCCCTTTGAGTCCTACAGGCACAAAACTTTTGATCAGCCAGGGAGCCGCATTGTCGTTGGTGATGCCACCCTCACCCGTATAGAAGGCGGGGTCCATGGCTTCTTTGGTGAGTTCACCGGCTTCATTGGAATTAAGGACAAAAGCAACGATACCCGGGATCACCACGATCAAAGGAATGATTAGTTTTAGAAATGCAGCAAATGCAATTCCCTTTTGCGATTCTTTCAGGCTTTTAGCAGCCAGGGTCCTTTGAATAATGTACTGGTTGAAGCCCCAGTAATATAGATTGGCCACCCACATCCCGCCAATGAGCACCGCCAACCCTGGCAGGTCCCACCAGGCGTCCTTACCATTTGGCGTAATGATCTCGCCTTTAGAGAGGATCATGGAAAATTTTTCAGGGACTACCTTGTAGATGTGTTTGAAACCTTCGATGACTCCACCATCCGGAGCCACATGGTCCAGGGCGATAAAAGTGGTGATCAGCCCACCGAGCACCAGCAGTACCACCTGTACCACGTCTGTCCAGGCCACGGCGGACAACCCACCCCATAGCGAATAAGCCGCTGCAAAAATGGCCAGACCAATGATACTTGTCATCACCAGAGAACCGTCACCTGTTCCGATGATCGTATCCAGGGCCTTGGATCCCAGGTAAAGTACCGAGGTCAGATTGACGAAGACAAAAAGGGCAATCCAGAAGACTGCGAGGATGGTCTTTAGGTTGGTACTGTACCTCTGCTCAACAAACTCAGGGATCGTGTAGAGTTTCTTCTCGATAAAAATAGGCAGAAAGAATTTCCCAACAATCAATAATGTAGCGGCAGCCATCCATTCATAGGAGGCAATGGCAAGCCCGATGGCGAAACCGGACCCTGACATCCCTATGAACTGTTCAGCAGAGATGTTGGCCGCGATCAGCGAAGCACCAATGGCCCACCAGGGAAGGGATTTACCGGCCAGGAAATAATCTTCGGCATTTTTCTGATGACCTTTTTTATCTCTTGAGACATACAGTCCAAGTCCAACGATGGTCAGACAGTATGTTACAAATACAATGATATCGAGGGTTGAGAAATCCATGTTGTTTAAAATGTTGTAATCTGGTGCATTTTAACCAATCCCCTGTTCAATTACAATTTTGCTTTCCACGAACAACGAGGATCAGTTTCTTGGTATTCTGATCTGAAAGGTGAAGAAGTCTAATTTGTCATTTACCTCCTGGAAACGGTATCTCAGTTTTTCATCACCGGCTTTTCTTGCGATGTCAATAAAGCCCAGGCTGAAGGTCCCCTTTTTGATAAAGTCTTCTTCGGATATCAATTTTTTATACAGCGACTTGAGTTCCTCCATTGGTAGTTCCTTGATTTTATCCAAAAGCTCTTTGAGCTCCGAGGAGCGATGGGATGGAATGTAATTTCCAGTCTGAATGGTATAGAATTTTTTTCTTGAGGCCACCATGATTAGCGCAGATCGTGAGTCGTAGGTTCCAGTTTTCTCTTCATGTTCAATTTCATTGAGCTGGTAATAGATATTCTGAATGCATTCAGTGGCGATATTGTAAAATTTCCTGGTTGTCGCATCGCTTTTGTTTGAAATGTTCAGTCTTACTCCAAGAGTGGCAATCATAGAGGTAACCAGGTCAAAATTTAATGGACCCTTAAAAAGCAGAATGATATTCTGATCAAATATGTTTCTGTATTTCTTAAGGTAATCCATAAGTAAATATTGTGATCATCCAATTAAAATAGGGACACCTGCCAATGTAGCTAACATAATAAAAATCATTGAATTACACTTAAGGGAAATTTTGGCTGGTTTTTTGTTGCAACGAAAATACTTAAAACGCTTTTTAAACTACGTTAATTTTTTTTCCTTAGCACAAGATTTATCACCGAATGAACTTTAAGTTTTTGCTTTTTTCAGGGATGTTGCTGGTTATTTCAGCATCCTTCAGTCAGAGCATATCCATTTACAAAAGCAAGAGAGGTGTTGATGAGACCGCAGAAGCGCTTGTTCAGTTGATTAGAGACAAGGGCCTGGTTTATTTCGAGACCGCCTCTTATGAAGAGATCGCCAAAGAGCGTAACGTGGACCTAAGCCCTACAAAGGTGATCATGTTTGAGGATTCTGAACTCACTTCAAAATTGATTGCCTGCCAACCTACCACTGCGCTGGATCTGCCGCTCAAAATCCTGGTATGGGAAGAAAATGAAGATGTTTACATCGGATTCATTAGTCCTTATGACATGGAAAAGCGGTTCATGCTCAATGATTGCCACGATATCATTGAAGCAATGAGTCGATTGATGATCAGGGTTGTGACTGATCTGATGAGGGCAATGTAAGGGGTAGATCAAAACCCAGGTACTCCCACCTGAATTGCAGGGAATTATCCGAAAATTTAAAGGTGAGCCTTTCGTGGAGCGAATCCAGCCTGTACGGAGTGATCGTCATTCTAAACAGGTCCTGCTCCGGATGATAATCGTAGGCGCCCCATTGATCCCAGTGGTTATTGAAGATGATTGTCCACTCGGTAGTGTCAGGAATGGCGAAGATAGAATACTTGCCTTCTGGCACGTGATGACCGGCGACAGACACTGATTTCGAAGCTTCGAATACAGTGGCTTTATTGGCCCCCATCCTCCATACCTTTCCATAAGGTTCCAGTCCTCCCCAAATCTTTCTTCCTTTGACCCCTGGACTGCTGTAGGTGATCTTCAGGTCGCTTCCTGCAATTGTGGTGCTGTCCATTCTGAGCGGGGAAGGCCGTTCTTTTCTTGATTCTGTACAAGACATACTTAGCACGGAAAAGAAAGCTAAAAGCAACTGAAGATGAGAGAATAAATATTTGATTCTTAGCATCTTATAAGTCCCAATCAGTTTAAATTAAAAGGGTCATTGAATGAACGAGAATAGCAGATATTAGTTTAGTAGGCTATGGAATATTTTAAAACGGTAGATCGTCATCTTCAGAAAAATCGCTTTTCATCCACTCCTGGTTATCCGGTGGGCTTTGTGGAACATTGTCTGCCTGAGCACCGGCCTTCTCCAGCCTCCAGGCCTGCAAACTATTGAAGTACTTCACCACACCCTTCGGATCGGTCCATTTCCTGCCTTTGAGGTTAAACGAAACATTTACGCGGTCATTGACTTTAAATTCATTGAGCTGATCGCAGTTGGCCTGGATCAATTCAAATTTGATAAATTCAGGATATTGGGGGTTTTCAGCATATTCAACCACAAATTCTCTTTTCCTGAATGAATCCGTCACATCCTGTGTGTCAAATATTTCTGCTATTCGTCCTTCTAAAGTCATGATGTTTATTTAAACTATTCCTCAAATTTGTCGTTCTCTAAACGGATATGAAAAGATCAAAGCGGATTTTTTTTGTAATTGCAGCCATTTTTTTGATTATCATGATTTTCATAAGCATAGACATCAGCCAGAGGACGACCTGGCCGGGTGCAAAAAAGAACTTGAAAGAACGAATTGAAACCGGTGAATAACAAAAACAAAGTAGACCTGGAGCACATTGATCTCGAAGAGCTCAAAGACAAAGTCACAGACCTGCCAGGTCTGATCGAATATGCCCATGGAGTAGGCAGTGCAATCGTCAAACCGGAAGATAAGGGTAAGATAAAAGGTACGGCCGTAACTGCCATGCACGAGCAGACAGACAGACAATTCCGACAATTGTACGAACAAATGAGAACGCTGGTTGAGCAGGCTAACTATCTAAAGAAACGGGTCAATATTTCCGAAAGGATCTATTTGGCGGATATGGGTTTTCAACCGGTCTACAATCAAAACTATTATCTTTTTCAGAGAGCAAACGGCGAAGATGTGCTTACCATGGTGAGCCCGGAAGAATGGGGGAGGTCAAACCCTTTCAAGAAGTTTATCGCCCAGGTACGTCTGTTGTCGGATCACACCTGGGAGGTAGTGAGGGCCGAGGATGATTTCTTTGATTATTAGGAACCCGGACAACCATTTTTCAAGGCTTCATGGTATTGGTTTTTAAGATCGATGATTTAAAATGAAAAGCTCATGATGCCGAGATTACATCACATCACCTTTGTTCTGTCCGTGTTCAGTATCCTTTATGTGACGTCTTGTGGAAGTGACCAGATGGAGGAGGTGGATTGTGCTATTTCAGGTCCGTCACTTGAACAGGGAGAAGTGGTGCCGGCAGGTTGTCAGCCTACCGGTAGCATTACAGTGACTGCAACCGGAGGGAATGGAGAACTCCTGTATTCTCTGGATGGTATTAGCTTTCAGGCATCACCCACGTTCGCAGATCTTTCAGGTGGCGATTATACGGTTACGGTAGTTGATGCTCAGGGATGTATGGATGCAGTGACGGTTGCTGTCACTAATGAATCCAGCGATCTTAATTTCACAGCAAGTACCACTACCGGGGGCTGCGGCAGTGAAGAAGGATCCATTGAAATCACAGCGACAGGTGGAGCTGGAGATTATACCTACCGTCTGGGTACCGGCAATTTCATTACATCCAGTACGTTTGAGAATATTTCTGGAGGTAGCTACAATGTTTCAGTCAAAGATGCTGAAGGATGCATCCATAGCGGAACGGTCAAAGTGCAAAGCGGGGTCAGTTTTTCCACATCAGTGAAGCCCATCATCGATAACAATTGCAGCGTGGCCACCTGCCATGGAGAAGACCCCACGATCCCCGTCTTTTCTACCTGGTCTGATATTTCGGGCAATGCTCAAAGGGTAAGGTCTCAGGTATCTGCAGGTACCATGCCACCTGATGATGAGTTGTCTCAGAATCAGATCGACCTGATCCTTTGCTGGATCGACGATGGAGCGGTCAATAATTGAAGACTTTAATAATGAGAATTAAGGGGTCTGTTGGAGCTCACTCTTTTCTACAAAGTTTAAAGAGACAGAATTGATGCAGTACCTAAGGTTTGTTGGTTTCGGACCGTCCGGAAATACGTGGCCCAGATGACCGTCACATCTGGCACACAGCACTTCTGTTCTTACCATTCCATAAGAAGTATCCTTTTCCTCCGCCACATTGGTTTCATTGATGGGCTCATAAAAGCTTGGCCAGCCGGTACCGGATCTGAATTTCGTAGAAGAGTCGAACAGGGGTAATTGACAACCTGCGCAGGTATAGATACCTTCCTTTTTGTTATTCCAGTATTTTCCCGTGAATGCTCTTTCGGTTCCTTTGTTTCTCAGCACTTCAAACTCATCTGAGGTTAATCTGCTTTTCCACTCAGCCTCGGACAGCTCAATCTTTTCTACCGTCGAATTGGGAGATTTTTTTTTCTGTGAGGTTTCCTGTGCACAGGAAGTTGCAGCCAGTAAAAGCGCGATTGCAAAACTGATAATCTGTATCTTTTTCATGGTGACAATTTAATGAATTCTCAATTTTCTTTCTTAAAACAGAGATTTAAGCAGTAATGGTTCAATTTTGGTTTATTGAAATTTGATAAAATACATATTATCAGAGAGTTAAATAATTTAAATAAATCAACACTTAAATGAAAATTCTTGAAAAAAGATTTCATTTTGTGGATTATTTATCCATAGATTTAACCCTGAATAATATGATCCACCACCTGATCGGATTGTATCATCAACCAGCAACAAACAAATGAGATCCAACGGGATATCACTATTACTATGTATTGGCTTTTCTTTTTCTATGACGCTGCATGCCCAGGACAACGGCTCAGTCGGGATAGGTATTGAAAACCCAAATCCAAACGCTATTCTGCATCTGGTTTCGCCGGGTAATAATCAGGGTTTACTGATCCCGTCGATGACCACAGCACAGCGGACTTCATCCATATTTATGAATGAGTTGGACGCGCGTGACAATGGCCTTATGGTATTTGATCTGACAGAGAAGATCTTCTATTTCTGGAGGGACACTAACTGGCAGACGTTTTCCTCGGGTAGTCAGTCTTTGCAGTACGATCAGACGACCAATCAGCTTTCTTTGTTAGGCGGAAATACCATCGACCTGAGCTCACTTACTGTGACGGATTGGAATGATCTGAAAAATACACCTGCCGATTTTCTGGATGGCACAGATGAGGTGGATGATGCCGATGCCGATCCAACCAATGAAATACAGGATCTCAGCATCAGCGGCACGATACTCAGCATTACCGGGAATGACAATGCCACACCCATTGACCTGTCAGGACTTCTGGTATCCAATAGCTTTGACGGTTCGTTTGAAAGTCTTACAGGTGTTCCTTCTGACCTGGCGGATGGAGACCAGGTAGAAGATGCCGATGCCGATTCAACGAATGAGATCCAATCCCTTCAATGGTCGGACGGAGTCCTGACGCTGGCTGGAGATCTGACTGGTACGGTGGTAGACTTATCTCTTTGGGATCAGGATGCATCCGATGACTTTGACGGTCAGTTTGGGAGCCTTACCGGTATCCCGGAAGACCTTGCTGATGGCGATCAGGTGGATGATGCGGATGCAGATCCTCTGAACGAGATCCAGACAATGGCTTTGGAGAATGACCTGCTGACACTTTCCGGAGGTGGAGGTACTGTTTCCATAAACGATGCCGACGCTGACCCCTCCAATGAATCAATTTCAATGGTGACCCTGGAAGCGGGCAATACCTTGAGGATCCGGGAGTCGGGAACAGATTACAATGTCGACCTTACGTCTTTGGTAGATGATCTTGATGCAGATCCTACGAATGAGATCCAATCGCTTACATATAATTCTGTCACAAATTTTCTGACACTTACCAAGCCGAATGGGAATGATGTTTGGGACCTTAGTGAGTTAGATGACGTAACACCATGGATTGAAGAAAACAATGGAACTAATATAAATTATACCGGCAAGTATGTGATATCCAATAACATGATCTCAAGGTCAAATCCTAATCATGTTTCGGGAAGCGAGCTGACGGCTACTGCCGGAGCTCTGAAAGGAAATATGATCAATGATTTTAGATCCGTGATCATAGTGCCTGGCGGTAGCACAATCAATCTTAGGAATATCGATCCAGGGGTTATTGGACAGGAACTCTTTCTGGTGGTTATCGGTCCGGGTACATTGAATGTTGACGGCGCAAATGGAAATATTTTTCTTTCAAGTGCGACCCATTCATTGACGACCGGTAGTAGCCTGCATCTTGTTTATTTTAAAGATCAGTTCAGTGGTACCAACTTTGATGGTTGGATGGAGATGAGTGTTTCAGTGGCAGCAGGAAGGTAGAATTCAATGAAATATCTAACATTCATATTGAGCCTTTTGCCGTTTGTATGCCTTTCCCAGGACCTCCATATCAAAAACACCTCCCTGAATCTTTCCAATGGAGTGGTTTTGGCAGTAAACAGAAGTCTGGTTAACCGGGGGCAGGTAAACAACGAAGGTTCACTTCAGGTTTCGGGAAACTGGGTGAATGCAGGTGCTTACCAGGCTGAGGAGGGGCAGCTCATTTTCAATGGCAATGACCTTCAGTTCATCAGCCAGGGGGAGTTGCCGATACCAAACCTGACGCTCATCAATGGAAGAAAACATATCTCTGAAAATTGTTACGTCACCGGCAGATTAGAGCTTGACCATACCCTCGTGTTTGTTCCCGGCGGATCAGCCATACACCTTGACGAATCAGCTACGCTGAATTATCAGCCGGGAGATCGCATCATCGGCGCTCTTTTTATGACTGGTCAGGACCTGACTTTTCCCGTGGGAACTCCGGAGCGATGCCTGCCGATCAGGCTGCAGTTGCCTGAGGATCAGGTGCTGGAGATCGGCGTGGCTGTAAAGCCCGGGCTTTTGAGTCCCTCCGTTGACAAGTCTATCTCCGGGATTGCAGGATATTACTGGGAGTTGCTGACCCCTGAAACCTACACTGGTGCAGGAGTCACCCTAAACTTTCAGGATGCAGAGTTTCTTCAAAATATAGAAAATGCCCGCGTGGGCGAAGCAGGTTTTGTTAATGACCTGATAAAAGATGCCGGCGGGCTTTTTTCCGGCTCTCCTGATGCAGGTACGGTATCAGCTATCAGAGCAAGGGGTCCTTATTTTACAGTGGCCCGCAAACATCGACAGGGAGAGAAACCTCCGGTAAATGTATTGAACCTCGTCAGTCCGAACAATGACGGACTAAATGATTTTCTGATGATCGAAAATATCGAGGCCTATCCGGGCAACCTGGTTTCTATCTTCGACCGCTGGGGATCAAAGCTTTATGAGGTCAGATCATATGACAATAACAGTATCCGCTTCGACGGGGTTGGTAATGACCGTTTTAAAAGTGAGTTCGAACAGGGGTCTTACTTCTATGTGATCGATTTCGAAGGAGAAACACTAGCTACCGGATTTTTTGAATTGGTAAGATGAAGAGCAGAGGTTACCTTTTGATCACGTGTTTGCTATTCCTGACTTTTTCAGGGTTTGCCCAGCTGGATCCACTATATACCCAATACCACTTTAATCAGTATCTCATCAATCCCGCTTTTGGAGGATTGTATGAAAGTGCGTCGGTTTCCTTTAACTCCCGGGCTCAGTGGTATGGATTGGAAGGCGCACCCTTCACTAACACACTGACCTTCGAAAGCAGCCTGTCCGACCATTCAGGTGTGGGATTGCGGGTAATGAATGATCGTATCGGTGTGCATAACAACACTGAGGTCATGGCATCGGCTTCCTATTTCGTTAAATCCCATTTTGTAAAGATCGGCATGGGACTTCAGGGAGGTATCACCAACGTAAGGAGTGATCTCAGCCTGTTGGATACCAAAGTATTGAACGATCCTGAGCTGGAAAGCTTCATACCTAGCAGCGTCCAGCCCAATTTTGGGATCGGACTCGTCATTCAGCGCTTTGACTATTTTTTCGCAGTGAGCGTTCCCAGGATACTGGAAACAAAGAATCTTACATCAAACATCAATGACCCACGGTACAAAAGGCATATTTATGTATCCACCGGATACAGATTCAGTTTGTTTAAATCCAATGATACGAAATTGCAGACGCTTGTTCGTGTACTGGGTGATCGCTTTTCGTTTGACCTGGTCGGCACCTATTTTGTAACCGATTTCATGAGGGTAGGAGCCATGATGCGCGACTATTATGGGGCCAGCTTTTTCGGCAAACTGGATTTTGACAAAAATTTCTCCGTAGGGTATTCCTTTGAGTTGCCAACCAACAATCTCATTTTTACCAATCACGGTACTCATGAAATTACCCTGAGTTATGTCTTTTCCCCGATCTACGACCAAAATCCCATGGATCGAATATTCTGACTAAGATACTTCGGATTCTCTCCGGAGATTATTATTTTTACGGTTATCGCTTGAATTATCACTTTGTAAAGAAAAACTGGTACTTTCTTTACAATTTACGTTTTACCGATCACCGCTTATGAAAAGGATACTATTTCTACTCCTTGTACCGATATCCGCTGCCCTCTTTGCACAGGAGGGTTCTGTCGGCATTGGTACACAAACACCCAACGAAAAGGCTGTATTACATCTGGTTGCACCAAACAACGACCAGGGATTTCTCGTTCCAAAGCTGACCACCAGCCAGCGGAATGATTTTTCCAGTCAGTTGACGACGGCTGAAA
Organism: Cyclobacteriaceae bacterium; assembly: GCA_965243485.1. Classification (GTDB taxonomy): domain Bacteria; phylum Bacteroidota; class Bacteroidia; order Cytophagales; family Cyclobacteriaceae; genus UBA7330. The sequence goes on from CBDEVP010000001.1 coordinate 3,846,966, forward strand.
ACGGGATGATGGTATATGATTCCGACCTCAATCGGTTCTTCTTTTGGCTGATCGATCATTGGGAAGCTGTCGGTTCGTCACTTCAGGCCGGTGCTGGTGTGGAAATCGTGAATGGGGTGATCAGCAATACCGGGGATACGGATCCGTCGGATGATTTCTCGGGTGACTGGTCCGATCTTATCAATGTGCCTGCTGATTTTGCAGATGGGATTGATAATGCGGATGATGCAGACAATGACCCCGCCAATGAATTACAGGATCTGAATCTGGCCGGTGATATCCTCACCATCAGTGGCCTGAGTACTCCCACAGAGATTGATCTTTCATCCTATATCGGTACGAACACCGATGAGCAGGATCTGCAGTATGCAGGCGGACTTATCACTCTGACAGGCGACCCGGATAACACTGTCATTGATCTGAGCGGATTCGATACAGATGTCAGTGATGACTTTTCCGGGGACTGGGCCGACCTGTTGAACATACCCGCCGGATTTGGAGATGCGATTGATGATGTGGATGATGCGGACAATGATCCTTTGAATGAATTGCAGGACCTCAGTTTGAATAGCAACATATTAACCATCACAGGCTTATCCACCCCCACACAGATCAATCTGGCTCCGTTCAGTGGTACGAACACAGATGAACAGGACCTCCAGTTTGATGGCAATCTCATCACCCTGACCGGAGACCCGGACAACACGGTCATCAACCTGACCAATTTTGATCAGGATGTAACCGATGACTTTTCAGGGTCTTTTCTGGATTTGGTGGATATTCCGTTTTATCTGGACACGGATGTGACAGATGACTTTTCCGGATCATTTTTGGATCTGACTGATGTTCCCGTGAATCTCGACCTGGATGCAGCAGACGATTTTTCCGGTGATTGGAATGACCTGGTCAATGTTCCGGCAGATTTTTTGGATGGCCTGGATGACGTGGACGATGAGGATGCAGATCCTACCAATGAATTTCAGGACCTGATCTTTGATTCGGAAACAGGTGTGTTGAGTCTTTCAAATAGCAGCGGAACTGCCGATCTGGGTTATCTGCTGGACAACACTGATCTTTTGGCGGATCTGTTAGCTTCCGAAGGACAGATACCAAAATTTGTTGGTGGACAATGGGTAGTTGACAATGATCTTGTGGAGGACGATGACGCAGATGCATTAAATGAGATCCAGGACCTGAGTTTTGATGCAGGCACCAATATCCTGACCATTACCAATAATCCAGATGCGACGAATATTGATCTTTCGGGTCTAATTGATGTTGATATCACGGATTTATTGTTTGGATTATCCCCTTCAGCTGGCGATGTATTAAAATATAATGGTTTGGTATGGGTAGCTGGAACAGATGAAGTTGCTGACCCGGATGCTAATCCTTCCAATGAAATCCAGGACCTCAGATTATCCGGCAATACACTTACGCTTACTCAGGACCCTACACCTACAGGTATTGATCTTTCTCCCTACCTGGATAATACGGATGTGCTTGCGGGCCTGGATCCGGTGGAAGGTCAGATAGCAAAGTACTTAAGAGGGCAATGGGAAGCTGTGAATGAAGCCGATGCCAGTCCGACAAATGAAATCCAGGATCTTGAGTTAAGCGATGGTTTCCTGGTTTTAACTGGAGATGATACACCTGTAAGTTTAAATGAATATTTTGACAATACGGATGAACAGGATCTTGAACTGGTGGATGGCTCTTTGGTACTAACAAATGATGGAACTCCGGTAAGTCTAAATGCTTATTTTGATAATACAGATTTACTTGCCAGTCTATCCGGTAGTGATGGTGATGTGGTAAAATATTCTCTGGCCGACGGTGGCTGGATAGCGGCTCCGGAAGGGGACAATGATCCAAACAATGAAATCGAGTTCCCTACAACAGGGGTTAATTTTGGTGATGTGATGAAATTCAATGGTTCAAGCTGGACTCCGCAACCTGATGCCACAGGGGGTGGCAGTTCACCCTGGAGCGAGGATTCTGATGGTATAGGGCCCTTTGTTGAGTATGGCGGACATGCCAAGGCTTTGAACTTTGTAGGGTTGACGATTACCCTTACACCAGCTCAGATTGGCAGTTCAGCACTAGGGATTGATGTATATAAGTCTGCCAAAGTGGTGATGATCAATGCAACGGATAACTATGTCCTTAATTCCATTCAAGGTACGCTTAATGGTCAGGAGATCGTAATCGTTGCAGCAGGAAGCGGCCCTGTTATACTCGATAATTCAATTAGCAGCAATCTGTTTCTGCCCACAAATAGGGTTACTCTCGGACCTGGAGGTACAATGACGCTGATGTATGTCGACGGAAGTGAAGCTGCCTTTCGGGGGTGGGTACCGTTATCAGGCGTTTCGACAGTTGTTGCTCCGAGGTAAGTAAGTTAAACATGAGCTCAACTTGTATCTCCATATTCCATTCAAATGAATATAAAGGCCGGATTGCTTTACTTTCTACAACCATCTTTGTACATTTACCTGCTAACGCCGAACTATCACTTTGTAAAGAAAATCTGGTACTTTCTTCACAAAGACATTTTATCGATCACCGCTTATGAAAAGGATTTTGATTTTCCTCTTTCTGCCCATTTCCGGTGCCCTGATGGCACAGGAAGGGTCTGTTGGGATCGGCACGCAAACCCCCAATGAAAAAGCTGTTTTGCACCTGGTGGCACCTAACAACGATCAGGGCTTCATGGCTCCTGCATTGACAACCATTCAGAGGACGGATTTTTCAACTCAACTTACTTCCAGCGAAAACGGAATGCTTGTTTACGATTCCGATCTCAATCAGTTCTTCTTCTGGCTAACCGACCATTGGGAACCCGTTGGATCATCCGTCGGTTCATCGCTTCAGGCAGGGACCGGCATAGAGATTGTAGATGGTGTGATCACCAATACTGGGGACGCAGACAATGATCCGGCCAATGAACTTCAGGATCTTCAGTTTGCCTCAGGTCAGATCACGCTGTCAGGTGATCCGGACAACACCATCATTGATCTGAATAGCTATGATACGGATGTCAGCGATGACTTCACGGGTGACTGGGCCGACCTGGCCAATGTGCCTGCTGGGTTTGTAGACGGGATTGATGATATCGATGATGCTGACAATGACCCTTCCAATGAGATTGAGCTTCCGTTAGCTGGTGATGCTGATGGATTTACCTACGGTGAGTTTCAGAACGGTGATTATCTAAGGGCACTGAATTTTCTTTCCGGTCAGCAGGCCGCCGATGACTCCAATGTCTTTAACAATGTTTTGGACATCTCTTCCTTCGGTTTTACCAGAACACTATTATTTACTCCTGAGCCAACTCTGGGCTCTTACATTACCTTTATTCAGGTCAATAATGGTGTGTCTGGTCAGGAGCTGATCCTGATCAATGTAGGGCAGACTACACTCACACTTGAGTCCTATTCCTCCACAAGCAATCTTTTCCTTCCCGCAGGATTCGTAAATCTGGTAAGGGGAGGTTCGATCCACCTGGTTTACATTGATGACGGAAATGGATTCAGAGGATGGGTTCCGATATCAGTTTCAAACAATGATGCACCCGGTACAGCAGGCTAGATATGAAATGGATGATTTACATACTACTGATGTGCGGTTCCGGAGCTTTATTCTCTCAAAGCTTCCAGAATACCGGAATTGCCATGGGCGTGACCGCAGGGGGGATGCTGAAGGTAAATGAAAACTTCGTCAACTCGGGCAACCTCCGGAATGACGGCCAGATCATTGTAGGTGGCAACTGGGTAAACACCGGGGTCTATCAGACGGCCGGACTCGGAGTGGTAGACATGAATGGTACAGTCATCCAGTCAATCAACGATCAGTCATTCATCGAGCGGCTTCGGTTATCAGGTGGGAATAAGACCCTGAATGCCGACCTCTCCGTCGAACAGTTGGAGCTGAGCGGAAGTATCCTGACAGTCTCAGAAGGTTTTGGACTGGAGATCGTCCCGGGAGGATCAATCACCCGTCAGCAGGATGATTACATCATTGGTAGGTTAGTGATGACCGGACTTCAGGTTTATCCTGTTGGTACAGGTAATTACTTCATGCCCGTATATCTGGCTCCGATCACAGATGATCCGCAACCCATAGGGATTAAAGCAGTTGAGTCCCCGTTATTGGGCACCCCTGACAATACCATCGCAGAGATCGCTCCCTTTCACTGGGTGATGGATGAATCTGATGATGAATTTAATGTGGGTGTGGGATTCGAAAATGGCGAATTTCTGGAGGAGCTGGATTATGCCATGCTGCTTCAGGCTGAGAACTTAAATGCCAGCATTTATAGTCTTTACCAGGATTCCACTGCAGGAACAACCAGTAATGGATATATTTCCAATGGCGTTGATCATCCATTGACTTTGTCATATTTTTCCATCGGAAGGAAATACCTGCCGGAAGACAAGCCTCCGATCAAAGTATTGAACCTGATCAGTCCCAATGGTGACGGGAAGAATGAATTTTTGTTTATTGAAAACATTGATGCTTACCCTGAATGCCTGGTAGTGATCTACGACCGTTGGGGAACCAAGGTTTTTGAGCAGAGAGGTTACGACAACCGCGACCGAAAATTTATCGGGAAAAATAATGTTGCCAATAAAAATGACCTGACCGAAGGTACATTTTACTATGTGATCCGGTCGGAAGGACAAAAATTAGGAAGTGGCTTTTTTGAACTGATGAGATAATATGAAGAAAAATGCCATTGCCATATTGATCCTTCTGTTTGCTTTCACTGAACTACAAGCTCAACTGGACCCATTGTATGCCCAGTATCACTTCAACCAGTACATGATCAATCCGGCTTATGCTGGTGTGTATAAGAATACTACCTTCGGTGTCAATTCGAGGGCGCAATGGTTTGGTTTGGAAGGCTCACCGATCACCAATACTTTCACAGCGATGTCCAACATTGGCAATACCGGGGGGCTGGGAGTTCGATTCATGAACGACCGGATCGGGATCCGAAGCAGCAATGAATTCATCGCTTCGGGGTCCTATTACATCAGATCCCATCTGACCACCATTGGCTTCGGTTTACAGGGAGGGGTTACCCAGGTGAGCAACGATCTGAACAAACTGGAGCCTGAGGTACTTGATGATCCCGTGCTGGATGATTTTATCCCCCAGTATTCTTTCCCGAATTTCGGCTTCGGCTTTATGATCCAGCGATTTGATTACTTTATCGGTTTTTCTATCCCCAGGATCCTTAGTGAAGATGAACCCGAGCCCGTTTTCGAGGATAACGGAAGATATCAGCGCCATTACTACCTTTCAGGAGGACTGAGGTTTACTTCATTCAGGTCTTATGACACCAAGGTACAGACGCTGATCAGGGTATTGGAGGATAAAGTATCCGTTGATCTTTCAGGCACCTATTTTATTACTAAGGATATCTGGGCAGGAGCCATGGTCAGGGATTTTTCCAGCTTTAGTTTTTTTGGCTTGTTGCAGATCAAGGATAATTACCGGATAGGGTATACGTTTGAATTACCCACCAATAATCTGATCACCACCAATTTCGGCACCCACGAAATTACATTCAGCTATACGATCACCCCTTTTGCTGGACAGGTATTCGAAGATCGTTTCTTTTAATCTTGAGATTCAAGAAACATAATCCGGGTTCCTGGTTGGAACCGATCTTCGAAATTCATAACTTCAAATCAGGATTGTAGATATTTTGAGTAGTTAGACTTTCCAGCTACTACTAAATAACGATCAAATCTGAGAATGTGAGATCATACCATAATCATCAACAAGCGGATATCATGTTTTTAACACCCCATTTCAGTTTTATCATTATTGTCATTTCCCTTTTCAGTCAATCCTGTTTTGCTCAAACTCAAACCACAGAGATATCTCATTACATTTTCCCGGAATTTGTAGATGGAGTGGTCCTGATGAAAAACGGAAGGAGGAACAATGTAGCGATCAATTACAATTCCATCAGCGAGGAAATGATATTTACCAAAGGATCATTGAAACTGGCCATTGGGAATACCGAAAGTGAGCTGATCGATACCATCTACATGGATGACCGAAAGTTTGTGAGGCTGGAAGGGATGTTTATGGAAGTACTCTACCAATCTGCAAGAACTGACTTATTCGTTCAATATAAATGCAGAGTGCAAGCCCCGGGGAAGTCGGTTGGCTACGGAGGTACTTCTGAGACCTCCGCGGTTGATAATTATTCGACTATTCAGGGTGATGCCCGGCTTCACGAGCTGGACCTTCCGGATGCATACATTGCAAAACCCTATGTGGTTTACTGGGTCAAAAAGAATGGAGTGGTAAAAGAGGCAGCGAGTATGAAACAACTTGAAAAACTCTTTAAAAAGCAGAAGCAGGCTTTCCGGGACTTTATAAAAGAAAACAAGGTAAGTTTTGATGAACCCGCAAAAATTGGAGCGCTCGTAAGCCATCTGGATCCAATGATTTAGTTTTCCGGCACAAAACCTTTATTTCTGTGATGAGTATGCGAAAGTTTATAGCTGTGCTTCCTGTAGTTTTTTATGTGAGTTTTCTTTCCGGTTGCACGGATTCTTCACCGGCAAAGCCTAATGTTTTGTTGATTTGTGTGGACGACCTCCGTCCGGAGCTCAGGAGCTTTGGGAAAAGTTATATCAGTTCACCCAACATCGATGCTTTGGCCGACGTGGGAGTTTCCTTCAGACGCCACTATGTAAACGCCCCGAGCTGCGGTCCTTCACGATACACTTTGCTCACAGGCTTATACGGTCCACCCTCAAATAATGCTCTTTTTATCCGATCCGAGAGGATGTCGAATGGAGAGAATGTGCCTCCAAGTATGCCTGAGTGGTTCCGGTCAAACGGGTATACCACCGTATCTGTTGGTAAGGTATCTCATCATCCGGGTGGACGAGGTGGTGAAGACTGGGATGATGACTCCATCATTGAAATGCCACGAGCCTGGAACAGGCACCTGATGCCTACCGGGGAGTGGGAGCATCCCCGCGGAATGATGCATGGGCTGGCACATGGTGAGATCAGGACCGATGCCAAAGAAATGGATGTGTTTCAGGCAGCTGAGGGAGGTGACCGGATCTATCCGGATGGACTGATGATGGAAGAGGCTCTGGATCAACTGAATTCACTTGCCCGAACGGATGAACCATTTTTCCTTGCTGTCGGGATTATCAGACCACATCTTCCTTTTGGCGCTCCGAAAAAATATCTCGAAACATATGAAGGCACGCAGCTCCCATCGATTCCGCACCCTGAAAAGCCGGAAGGGCAGACAACCTGGCATCGTTCGGGTGAGTTCATGAAGTACAACCGCTGGGGGAAAGACCCTAATGAGGACAGCACCTTTGCCGAAGAGGTAAGAAGACACTATGCAGCTTGTGTGAGCTACGCCGATGCCCAGGTTGGGAAGTTGCTCGAAGCCTTGAAGACCAGCGGGGCGGATGAAAATACGGTGGTTGTGTTGTGGGGGGATCATGGCTGGCATTTGGGAGAACATGCGATCTGGGGAAAACATAGTTTATTCGAGGAATCCCTGCATTCTCCTTTGATCATTAAATATCCGGGAATGGAAAAATCAGGCACCCATTCGAACGCCATCGTAGCTACCATTGATATTTTTCCCACGCTTTGCGATCTGACGGGCCTGAGTAAACCGGAATTTGCCCAGGGAGAATCCTTAAGACCGATCCTTGAAGGACCAAAGTCAAAAGGCCACAATGCCTTTGGCTATTTCAGAAATGCAAAGACGATACGGACTGACAACTATCGGATGATCCAGCACGACGATGGCTTCGTAGAGCTCTATGACCACAGCACCCCTGAGAAAGAGACTCTCAATGTTGCAGGGCAGAATGAGCTGGTCGTCACTCAATTGCGTGCACAAATAGAGAATACTTTGAATTGAATTATTTGAATCTTTGAAGGGCAAGGCTCGCTACATGCTGACCAATGGACAAAGATGAGGTAGCCGCAGGAGAAGGCGCATTACCCACATTGATCACTTTTTCACTTTCCATGATCAAAAAGTCATCGATCAGACCGCCTTCTTTGTCACAGGCCTGGGCTCGGACCCCAGCGCCGCCAGGCTCAAGGTCCGCACTGGTGATCTCCGGAAGCAGTTCCTGCAAAGCCTTTGTGAATGCTGACTTGGAGTAGGAACGGTAAAGTTCCCCAAATCCGGTCCTCCAGTATTTCTTAATGACTTTCTGGAAGCCGGGATAGCTTAGACTTTCAAAAAATTCCCCTGGTTTGATCTTGCTTTTACTGTATCCTTCACGGCTGTATGCAAGCACTGCATTGGGTCCGGCTTCAATGCCACCATTGATCATTCTGGTGAAATGAACGCCCAGGAAGGGAAAATTCGGATCAGGAACCGGATAGATGAGATTTTTTACCAGGTGTTCTTTTTCTTTCTTGAGCTTATAATACTCTCCCCTGAACGGAATGATCTTATAATTCACATCCATACCTGTAATTGCTGCCACTTTATCAGAATACAGCCCTGAGCAGTTGATGACCAGCCGGGTGATGAAGGTTTCGCTGGGGGTATGTACCTGAATAAATCCTTTCTCTTCTGTGATCCTTACAACTTTATGTCCGGTGAATACATGACCGTCAAAGTGCCTGATCTTTTCCACATACTTCATGGCAACCTCGGTATAATCAATGATGCCTGTCTGTGGCACGAAAATACCTTTGAGGCCATTTACATGCGGTTCATATTCCTTCAGCTGTTCTTTACTCAGCTCTTTTAACCCCGTCAGACCATTTTGTCTGCCACGTTCGGATAGCATGCTGAGCGTTTCAAACTGTTCTTCCCTGGTCGCCACCACAATTTTTCCACAAAGCTCGTATCGAATTCCCTCTTCTTCGCAGAACCTGACCAGCTGTTTGTATCCCTCAATGCAGTTTTTGGCCTTTAGACTTCCCGGTTTATAGTACAGACCGGAGTGAATAACCCCGCTGTTGTGCCCGGTTTGATGCTGGGCCAGTTTGGCCTCTTTTTCGAGAACTGCAACACGTAGTTTAGGATTTGCTTCCTTGATCTTGAGGGCTGAGGCGAGACCTACGATACCTCCCCCAATGACAACAACATTATACATAGGCTAGATAGCGGTATTTATATAATGCTGTAAAGATTATCATTCCATCCGTTTATGAAAAAAAATATTTTAGCTTTTCTGCTAATTAATTTAGACCAGGTTATTCACCTGACTTTTGTTTTTCGTCAAATTTCAGTGAAACGGAGTTGATACAATACCTTTCGCCTGTCGGTTGCGGGCCGTCGTTAAAAACATGTCCAAGATGACTTCCGCACCTTCCGCACAGGGCTTCTGTTCTTTTCATACCCAGTGAGGTATCCAGCTTATATTCCACAGCTCCTTTTGTGATCGGTTCGAAGAAACTGGGCCAGCCACTTCCTGAATCGAATTTGGTAGTGGAATCGAAAAGGGGATTTCCGCAGGCTCCGCATTCATAGATTCCAGTTTTTTTATTTTCCAGTAAAGACCCCGTCCATGGTCGCTCGGTACCTTTCTCTCTTAATACACGATACTGTTCGGGTGTCAATGTTTTTTTCCACTCTTCTTCGCTTTTATTGATCTTTTCCATGGTATTCGAAATTGAAGTATTTTTATATTCGTAACCCGTAAAATTTAGTTACTCACAATTCCGTTTGCTTCAGAATATTATCAGAATGTGAGATTAAAATTGGAGATTGATTTGAATCCTCTTTAGACTTTAATTCAAACCCTTTTTCAAATATTTAGTTTCGAAATGAAACAAAAACTTTCAAAAATCCTTAAATATCAATTTGCCAACTTTGCCAGGATATGAATAAAAGAACATTAGTTATTTCAGTTATTGTTATCGTAATTCTGGCAGCAGCTGTTTCTTTGATGGCCTTTCTAAGTAGTCTTAAGGAGGAACCCCGGGTCAGGAAACCTCCGGAGATAAAAAAATATGTAAGGACAGAGAAAGTAAAATATAGTGACATCCTGACCCATGTCATTGCCTACGGCCGGGTAGAAACAGCCCAATCACTAGATCTTTTGTCAGAGGTGTCCGGAAGAATGTATGAAGGCAAAGTCAGATTAAAAGAAGGTCAGGATTTCAGAAAAGGAGATCTGCTTTTTTATATCGATGATACTGAAGCCAGCCTAAGCTTAAAATCGCAAAAAAGTAATTTTTTGAGGGACCTGGCAGCGATTCTCCCTGACCTCAAAATTGATTACCCGGAATCATTTCAGACCTGGCAGGAATATTTCTCTACTCTGCAGATAGACGAAGATTTACCGATGCTTCCGGAGAGCCGAAGCGAGAAGGAGAAAACTTTTTTGGCAACTCAAGGTATTTATTCCAATTTCTACACCATCAAGAGTGTGGAGGAGAGACTGAAGAAACATAAGTATTATGCCCCTTTTGATGGCAGCATCTCAGAGGTAGTACTCGAAACCGGAGCCTTTGTTAACCCCGGCACAAGGATAGGCAGAGTAATGAGGAAGGGATATCATGAATTGAAAGTCGCAGTGGAAACAAAAGATATCCCATGGATCCAATTGGGGTCTGAGGCTAGCATTTACTCAAATGAAACACAGCAGACCTGGAAAGGAAATGTGGTCAGGATCAGTGATTACATCAATCAAAATACTCAGTCTATAGATGTGTACATCTCTATAGACCCTTCAGGAGGTAAGATCTATGACGGGCAGTTCATTGAAGCTGCGATTCCTGCACGTGTGATCAGGGATGGTATGGAAATCCCAAGAAATATCATTTACCAGGGCAATGAAGTTTTTGTCCTTGAGGATACACTGCTAAAAGTCAAACCCATCACCATCCACCGGCTGATGGATGAAACAGCGGTATTTTCCGGGCTTAGCGAAGGAGAGGACCTGGTGGTAGATCCGCTGATAAATGCCCATAACAACATGAAAGCCTTTAAGTTGAGTGACCGTGATATAGACCTGGAGCGGAAAGACGCGATTGATTCCAAACTCACTGAAAGACAGTCTGACTCAAATAGTAACATTAGATAAATCGCTATGAATTCGATTAAAGGTCTGGTTGAATATTTTGTCAAGTTCCCGATTCTGGCAAATATCATCATCGCGATCACGCTGATCGGCGGTATTGTGGCATTGTTGAATACCAACAAAGCTTATTTTCCAATAAGGAGCGACAGAAATATCCAGATTGCGGTGTCTTATCCGGGTGCCTCTCCCGAGGAGATGGAAGAGGGCGTAACTGCCAAAATAGAAGAAGCGATTTATGCCATTCCGGGTATCGATGAGCTGACATCGAATTCCAGTGAAAACAGTGCAGTGGTGTCAATTCTCACCCTGGAAAATTATGATATCGATGAGATCTATACGGAGGTAAAAAATGCGATTGATGGCATATCGTCTTTTCCTGCCGGTGCTGAAAAGCCGGTGATCTATAAGGTCAGAAGAACAAATACCGCTGCGAGAATGGCGCTGACGGGCGACGTAAGCCTTAAAGTGCTGAAAGACTATGCTGAAAATATTGAACGTGACCTTCTGGCAACAGGTGTGGTCAGCCAGGTAAGTGTATCCGGCTACCCGCCTCTTGAGGTCTCAATAGAAGTAACAGAGGAGACCCTCAGAAGGTATAATTTCACGCTGGAGCTTATAGCGGAAGCGGTAAGAAATAACAACCGCGACCTTTCCGCCGGATCCATTAAATCCACCACGGAAGAAATACTGATCAGGTCAAAGGCGAAACAAACGGAGGCCGAACAGATCGGAGAAGTGGTTGTCCGTAGCAATGCGGATGGTAGCAAGATCCTGTTAAGGGACATTGCTGTAATTAAAGAACAATTTGCCGATGAACCTTTTAAGGGGTTATTGAATGGTAAAAAGGCCGTTTTGCTGAACGCCAGCTACCTGGAAACAGAAGATCTTGAGTCCATTGCCCCGGTGGTCCTCAACTATGTGGAAGAATTCAATGCATCTAATGATGCAGTAGAATTGATTGTTACCCGGGATTATCTCCAAAGACTTAATGAGCGCCTGGAGTTGCTCACTACGAATGGGATCATCGGGCTGTTGCTGGTGGTCGTTGCGCTGGGATTCTTCCTGAGCCTGAGACTTTCTTTCTGGGTGGCCTGGGGGATACCCTCCTCTTTCCTGGGAATGTTTATCCTGGGATCATTCTTCGGGCTTACGATCAACTCTATCTCCCTCTTTGGGATGATCCTTGTGATTGGTATCCTGGTGGATGACGGGATCGTGATCGCGGAAAACATTTTCTCGCATTTTGAAAAGACCAAAAACCCCGTCCAGGCCGCGATCAAGGGAACAATGGAGGTGCTACCGGCTGTATTTACATCTGTCACCACCACCATGGTGGCATTTACCCCTCTGCTTCTTTTGACGGGAAGCTTCGAGTTCTACAGGGACATGGGTATTGTTGTGATCTTCAGTCTGGGCTTTTCTCTGCTGGAGGCATTTTTTGTGCTTCCTGCTCACCTGGCGAGTAAGAAAGTACTGAGCATCAAAAAGGAGAATACCAGGAGCTACCGGATCCGTAAATCGCTGAACAAAGGCATAGATTATCTGAGACACAATATCTACGGGTCCCTGCTTCAGCTGACCATGAAGTACAGAGCGATCACCACAGCCTGTGTCACCGCTTTCGTTATGATTGTGGCGGGGCTCATGATGGGAGGATTTATCAAAACCACCTATTTTCCTCAATTGGCATTTACCAGGTTAAGCATTGATATCGCTTTCCAGCCAGGGGAAAGTGAAGACAAGGTAGAAGGTTACCTGAAAAGATTTGAAGAAGCTGTCTGGAGAGTGAATGATCAGTGGAAAGAAGAACTTGGAACGGACGAGAATATCATTGCCTACACCATGACGGATGTCGGGCAAACCTCAGAAGACGAAAGAGGTTCACACACAGGCACCATAGAGGTGGATTATGATGATCTGGATAAATTCGGTATCAATCAGTTTGACCTGGTGAATCGTATTACCAAAGAAATTGGTCCGGTGCCGGAAGCCGAAAAGTTCATGGTTGGTGGTGGCAGAGGCCGGTGGGGAAGGCCGGTATCTGTATTTCTGATGGGAAAAAATTATAAGGAATTAGGTGAGGCGAAGGAATACCTGAAGGCTGAATTGGGTAAGCTGGCGGAGTTGAAGGAAATTACAGATAATGTCCCTGTAGGACGTAAGGAAATGCTCTTTGACCTAAGACCCCAGGCTTACTTTCTCGGGTTAAATACAAATGATATTACTTCCCAGATGAGGCAGGGTTTTTTTGGTGAGGAGGTTCAGCGCTTTATGAAGGGAAATGACGAGTTGCGGGTGTGGGTGAGATATCCAAAAGAGGACAGGAAGACTATCGGCCAGATAGAAGATGTGAAGATCAAGACTGATGCCGGGCAGGAATATCCGCTGCCACAGCTTGCAGAATATAAAATAGAACGTGGGGTTTCCGGGATTAAACACTATAACACATCGAGAGCGGTGACCATTGAGGCTGACCTTTCCGACCCGTATGCCGAGGTCCCGCCAATCCTCCAGAAGATTGAGGATGATATCATTCCCGCTCTTAAAGCAAAATATCCATCTGTGGATGTGGGATATGGTGGTCAGGCGAAAGAACGATCCAGGGCAGGAGAGGAGATATTGCTTTATTTCGGAGGTGCTTTTGTCATCATCATCTTCCTGCTGATGATCACTTTCAGATCTTTTGGACAGGCACTGTTAATTATCTCTATCATTCCGCTGGGATGGACATGCGCTGTATTCGGTCACTGGATCGAAGCCAATATCAGTGGCAGGGATCTCCCCGTTTCTCTCCTGAGCGTATGGGGAATGGTTGCTCTCTCAGGAGTAATTATCAATGATGCTGTGGTATTTTTATCTAAATTCAATTCCCTGGTAAGAGATGAGGGCAGGACCGTATATGACGCTGCCTATGAAGCTGGACTGGCCAGATTCAGGCCTATCCTGCTGACATCCCTGACCACGGTGTTGGGACTTTATCCTTTGATCAACGAAACCAATTTTTATTCTCAGTTTCTTGTTCCCATGGCAATATCTGTTGCCTATGGGGTGTTATTAGGTACGGTGATCATTCTTACCTTCTTCCCGGTAATTATCTTAATGTATAATGATGCCAAACGCGCATTGAAATGGTTATGGACCGGCGAAAGACCTATCAGAGAAGAGGTTGAAAGAACATTAATGGATGAAGAAAGGTTGGATAAAATGGACAAAGGTTCAAAAGCAGCATAAAGGACTAAAATGATTTACAATAAGATTTTTAAGCAAAAGGAGCGTGGCGAATTGATCGACCTGCTTTCCGAGAGGAAAAGACTGAGCTATGATGCCAAGAGTGCATTGCTGGAGGTTATTCATACAGATGAATTCTTCAACAGCCAGTATACGAATGAATTAAATAAGCTTAAGGAAGATGTAGATGGCGAAGAGAGTTCAATTTCGTCTTTCAGCTATTTGAAATATCTGGGATTCAGGATCATTCAGGAAGGGGATACCATCAGGATTACCCGCTTATCCAGATTTTATTTTGTGGATTTGCTTGGGATCCTCATAGGTGCCTTGCTGGCAGGAGTTGCCTATTTTGGGCTTTCGGAATGGAGGATCATTCTGACTGAAGGGGTATCCACTATGCCGGCGGTGATCAGCTTATCAACAGCAATCGTCTCTATTGTAGGCATCATTCTGCTTGCCAGAAGTTTATCAAGGTATCTGGAGTATTCAGGCTTTGAGATAGTAAAAAACAGCACAGGATTACTCATCAGGAAAAGAAATGATATCATGGTTGACAGTATTCTGGTGAAAAATAGCAGCCTTGATCTCGAGGAAACTGAAAATGCTCTCTTCCTGGTGTATCACAATGAAAAAGGGGAATCTGTACGAGTGATCAAAACTTCCGGAGGCATGAAAGTGAGGAAGACCCTGATCCATCTAAAAAACCTGCTGGCTGGCGCTTAATCTGATTTTATATGTTGAAATTCTCTGCTGGTTACTGTTTGATATTTCTGATCTCTTTTTCTCTTTCAGCCCAATCTGAATTATCTATTTCTGATGCTATTTCCATAGGTCTCGAAAATAATTACAACATTCAGATCGTAAATAAGCAAAACCTGATAGCTCAGAATAATAATTCATGGGGTGAAGCCGGAAGGCTCCCAACCGTCTCTTTAAGTGCAAACAGTAACAACAATGTAAGAAATCAGGAGTCTGACAACCAGTTTTTTCAGGGACAAATATTTCCCGGGTTTCAGCTAAAAGACCAGCGGGCTTACTCTGTTAGTCCCTCAGCTCAGGTTTCGTGGGCGCTGTTTCAGGGAAATCGCGCGATCATCAATAAAAAGATCCTGGAAAATATTCAGGCGGAATCGGAGCAAAATGCCGAGATCGTGATTTCAAATACCATTCAGACGATCATCCTGGGATATTATCTGGCTGTACTTGAAAAAGAGCGGCTCAATGAATTTGAAAAACAGCTGAACCTGAGCAGTCAGAAGTATAACTATGTGAGGGCAAAATACGAGTTCGGAAGTGTGGTCACCGGCGATCTGCTCCTGGAGGAGAATAACTACCTGACAGATTCGGTGAATTTCATCAACCAGGTGGTCACCTACCGCAATGCTATACGCACACTGAATACCATCCTTGCTGTGCAGGATATCAACACTCCATATGTGCTGTCCGATTCGCTTTTCTACGAAGAGGACCTGTATGATTACCACGCCCTGGAAGAGGCCATGTTTGCCGACAACATAGATCTGAAGAGGATCTACATCTCGCAGACGATCCTGGAAAACCAGGTTAAGCTTCAGCGGTCAGCCTATTACCCCACCGTGTCGATGAATGCCGGCTATACCTGGAACAGAAACATTTCTGACCTGACAAGTGCTGAATATTCCGGTCCCAACACCAGCTACCAGAATCCTCCCGAACCTCTGGTGGCAAAGACAGGAACTTATTTTGCGAATTTTTCGCTGACCTTTAACCTGTATGACGGAGGCCGGGTAAATCGTGCCATTAAAAATGCGATCATTCAGCAGGATATTGGTAACATTCAGGTCGATCAGTTAAAAACAGATCTGTCAGCTGCCTTATCTCAGACTTATGACGAATACAATACCCGCAAGAATATCTATTTCATTGAGCGTAGAAGAAAAGAGGGTGCGGAAACGAATTTGAGAATTTCAGAAGAGAAATTCAGAAATGGTACCATCAACTCTTTTGACTACCGAACGATCCAGAATAACTATCTCACGGCCGCTATCCAGGAATTGGATGCACTATACCTGCTGGTGGACTCGAAAGTAAGTCTGATGCGGCTCACAGGAGGCATTCTTTCTGACTACTCGGATTCCGGTAACTAATAAGTCCTCTTTATGAAGTAAAGAAGCTTAGCCATCTCTTGCTTGACAGTGTACGAGCTGGTTACGTAGTTATTATTCATCAGACTAAAGATCAGGGTCTTGCCTGAATCCGTGATCAGGAATCCGCTCAGGTTATGATTATTTGAGAGCGTGCCGGTTTTGGCATAAATAAATGGCGGATCGCTGCCATACCATTCGGTAAGTGTGCCGGATTGGCCCCCTGCCGGGAAAATGGTTTGGATGGTTTGCCAGGATGTTTTTTCGTAAAGACGCTTCAGGATATTCACCAGGCTGAGGGGAGTGATCAGGTTATATCTTGAAAGTCCTGATCCATCGTACCACTGGACAGCTGTAGGGTTGAAATCACTCCACCTCCGGAGAATGTCGCTTCTGTACTCGTCAATATCCGAATATCCGCTGACCAAAGCCGCCTGAATGAGCAATTGTTCCGCCAGGAAATTATCACTTGTCTGTACCATCTTTGCGAGAACCTCCAAAGTGGATTGGCTGAATAAGGTATCCGTCAGGTAGCCGTCAAATCCAGTGATCATGGATACTTCCTGATGAAGCGTGTCTTCCAGTAGCTCTAACAGCAGTTCGTTGTCATGGTCAAAAGGGATCTCGGTCTCATATTCACCTGCAATCTCAGGTACCCAGACATTAAACAGATTATACCTGACATCCCTGTAATTAGTATGGTCCTGAGTTTCTCCGTACTGTACCTGAACATAATCCCTGAAAAATTCAGGGATGACAAACAAGGAGTCCAACATTCTACGAATATGCACCATGTTTCCATACAAGGGGAACCAGCTTCTTTCAGCCTGGAAATTATATTGAAAATCGTCCCAGGCCCAGCCGGGTCCGAAAGCAGCCAGGGGTGTTTCATTTTCAATGATCTTAAGGCCGGAGTTTTTGCGCAGATACGCTAATGCCGGCTGAGATTCAAAAGACGGATGCAGAAAGGTAGGGTCGCCCAAAGCCTGAATGATCAATGTATCATTGAGCCGGGAGTAGGCAAAGGTTGGGAGAGAATCGCCAAAAGTCTCCAGGCTGTTGAGTGCGGTAAGTATTTTCGTGTTAGATGCAGGGGTGAAATAGAGCGATTCATTTTGGTTAATCAGAAACTTATTTTCCACCGGATCAAACAGACAAAACCCGGTGAAATGCTTTGAGAAAACCGGCGATTTTTTAAATGTCTGACGGACCTGCATATTCCTCAGCGGCTGGCAGGCCAGCAGGAATAAAGTAGCCAGTAACAAGATGTTCGTCTGAAGATCTTTTTTGAAATGCTGACAATAAAAACCGGTCATCAGAAGTTTGATTTATTGATTTGATTGATGGATGCAAATTTTGTAACATTAAGGATCAATCGGGATAATTTTTTAGAATTTTACCTTAATTTCGACACTCAAATTTTTCCACCGGAAATAGCAACAGCATCACCCAATGAGCATTCTTGACCTTATTACCCTTCTGATTTTTCTGGCTGCAGCTTTCACCCTGATCAATATCACAGTACTGAAGTTGCCGTCTACCATCGGACTGATGGCCATTGCCCTCATGATGTCCGTGGCTATCCTGGCCCTAGGCTTTATTTTCCCAGCAATTACATCCGGTGCAGAACATATCATTGAAGAATTTGACTTTCAGGAAGTACTGCTCAATGTCATGCTTAATTTCCTGTTGTTTGCCGGAGCTTTATCGATCGACCTGGGCAAGCTCATGGAAGAGCGGCTTCCTGTATTGATCCTGGCCATTGGCAGTACCCTGCTGTCCACTTTTGTGGTGGGGATGCTTGTGTATTACATTTTTCCGATGATAGGATATCCGATCGACATTATTTATTGCTTCCTTTTCGGGGCGCTGATCTCACCCACGGACCCCATTGCGGTATTGGCGCTCGTGAAGCAGTTTGGCATTGCCAAGAACCTGGAGATCAAGATAGCCGGGGAGTCCCTTTTCAATGATGGCGTCGGGGTGGTGGTTTTCCTTACAATACTGGGGATTGCAAAATCAGGGATGGAGAATTTTGATCCTGCAGAAGTTGGTTTATTATTTGGTCAGGAAGTGATTGGCGGTGTGCTGATGGGGGCTCTCTTCGGCTACCTGGGCTTCAGACTCCTGAATTTTATAGACAACGAGCACACAGAGCTGGAGGTGCTTGTCACGCTTACCCTGGTCATGATAGGGGGCAGGATTGCTGAGATCCTGCACGTTTCCGCACCCCTGGCCATGGTGGTCATGGGACTGTTTATTGGTAACCAGGGAAGAGATGAGCATCTGGCAAATGCCACCGGAGAGTATGTTTTCAAGTTCTGGCATCTGCTGGATGAAGCCTTGAACGCCATCCTGTTTATCCTGATAGGACTGGAAATGATCGTGATCGTTCATTCTTTTGAATGGAGCAACCTGATTGTCGGAGGTGTGGGGATCGTGATCGTACTTACAGCAAGATTTATCGGGGTATCTATTCCGATCACGATCATGAAATCGTTCAGGAAATTTGAGCCTAAGACCATACAGATCCTGACATGGGGTGGTTTGCGGGGAGGAATTTCTGTAGCATTAGCATTATCTTTGGCAAAGATTGAAAACATAGATGTTGCCACGAAAGACACCATATTATTTGTAACCTACTGCGTGGTCGTATTTTCTATTCTTGTACAGGGTCTTACGATTAAGGCCTTGCTGAAATAATTTTTAAACGAAGAAGAAAAAGTAATAATAGTCCTATGAAATTAAGTATAGCTGAGGGATTGTATCTGATTGCGATGGATGATGAGGAAGGCAGATTACTGGCAGCGGCTGAGAAGACGATCGTTCCCGGAGTGATCAGTGCCTGTATACTTGAATTGTATTTGTCAAAAAAGGTCCAACTGGCTGATGGAAAGATCAATGTTTTAGAAACGGGTGGCACCGGGAATGGCATTCTTGATAATGTCCTTAAAAAGATAGAATCAGGCAGTGATTTTATTAAGACGGTTGAACAACTGGCACAGCAGTTCAGGGATATCCAGCATGACCTCAATGAGTTGCTTGTTCAGCGAGGGATACTGAAAAGAGAGGCTACTAAACTGATGTGGATACCTCTTTCAGAACGGCTTGACAATGCCAATTATGGATTTGAGCAGGAGATCAGAAACGGGCTGAAGGGTATCGTTCTCAAAAATGCCAGGCCATCACAGGCTTTTGTCATTTTGATGTCACTGATCTATGACTGCAATATCCTGGACGAAGTATTTCATGACAAGGATGAGCTGGTGGATGCGGTTAAAATAGCCAAGGATATTGTCAATTCTCCGGATATTGATCCTCAGGTATCCGCTGCACTTAAGCAGTTGAAAGCTCATTTTGGTAAGTAACTTACTCCCGTTGAATCTTTGAAATTTTGATAGGTTGCACTTTCAAGTTGCATCAGTTCTGCCTTTTGTGCATCGATGTACCTGTGTAATATTTCATCTACACGCTGGGTGATCTCCGTAGTGGGCCGGTCGTAGATGCCTGCAAGGATCTCTACCTGCAAATCAGTGACAGTGCGAAGATAGGCAAGGATGGTGTCTTGCTTTTGTATCAGTCTGTTGCCTCTCAAGGCCATGAAACCAAATCCCTCGTGGGGATTGTTGTTGTCTTTTTCCAGGATCAGATATTCAATCCCATCGACTGTGATCGAGTCAAAATGAAAACTTACATCTTCATGTATCTCCCGGGGCTTAAACTGCTCGCCCTCATTGACATCCCTGTTTTTGCAGGTTACCGTCAAGGTCGCAAGGGCCATCCATACCAAAAGGTCAGATCTTTTCATGAGTATATATTTTAATTCCCTAAAATCCTTCATCCACCCCAAAGACTTTCCTGATCAGCTTAAACGCTTTGCCATTGAGGATGATGATGAGATAATCATCCACACTGATCTTCAGATCACCCAGCGGATTCTTTAGCAGATGCTTCTTGCCGTGTTTGTCTTTCTTGGTGATGCCGATCAGCACCCCGTTGAATTTGGTCTTCAGGTCAAAAAAGACCTCCTGGTACGGCTTCCCCACATAGGGATTGGTATCAGTCACACGAAATTGCTTTATGTCATAGTCCGAATCATCTTTGGCCACAGACATGATGTCTTCGCTGTAGCTGGCCACATCCGGCTCGAACATATAGGAAGCCAGTAACTTTGAAGATATTTCAAATTTTGAGATCGTATTGATGACACCGGCTGCCAGGAATGTATTTTTCAGGTCCCCATTGTCAAGAGTAACCACATAATCCAGGTCAGGGTACTTCTTCTTTAAATTCAGAATGTAGACCAACTTTTCGGTGTCGTCCTTCAGGTTTACAAAAACGATGGAAGAATGTTCTATATTGGCCTTTTGTAGGAAATCATAATTATCCAGCTCTGAAAAAAGGATGAAGACATTTTTCGTTTTGTATTTATCCCTGATGAAATCAATGTCATCCCGGTCATTGGTCACGATAGCTACATTCTTCTGAACACTTATCAGCTGATCGAGAACCATCTTTCCAAAATCATTCCATCCGATGATCACCGCATGACCGGTCATCTGTGTGCCATTGTGTCCCAGGTGTTTTTCTTCTTTTATTGCTGCCATAAGTGTAGTGATTTGCCCGATAAAGATCCCGTAAATGCCGATACTGGTAATGATAAAAATAAATCCGATAGCCCGGCCAAAGATCGTTGCAGGAACCAGGTCTCCGTATCCGACAGTGGTCAGGGTGACAAGTGAATACCAGATGGCGTTTGGATAGTCAACAATCGTGGCCTGCTTGCTGTCCTTTTCAAAAAAGATTAAAAGTGAGATGAGAATAACATAGATGATAACAGCCCCAGCAATCCCTGAAATGATCCTGAGCCGTGTATTCTTAGAAAACTTGATAGCCATATTGTTGTGTTACCAAGAGATCAAATATAAGTAAAGTGCGGATCATCTGATCAACCCTGATTTCATAAAGAAATTTCTTCAGCCCGTACAATTTTGATTTTTTTAAGAATCTTAGAATAAGTTAAGCTTGCAGTTGGTATTTTGGAGAAAATATGATGTTTTTATTAAAATAATAGCTTTTATTTGACTTTCTTATCAATTTAGAATTATGAGACATACCTACGATTACGGAGTTATCGGAAACTGTGCATTCATTGCTCACATCAATAAGAATACAAATGTTTCCTGGATGTGTTGGCCACGCTTTGATAGCAGCTTCATTTTCGGCGGTATGTTGGACAATAATAAGGGAGGCGAGTTTTCTATCAATCCGATCAATGGTAATAAAGAAAGCAAGCAGTACTACATTGAAAATACCAACATTTTATGTACCGAAGTGGAGACGGAAGGGGGGATGTACCGTGTCACGGATTTTGCTCCTAGATTTTTCCAGACAGACAGGTATTACAAACCGCTCATGCTGATCAGAAAGATCGAGCGGTTAAAGGGGAATCCTAGAATCATTGTAAAATGTAAGCCCAGGGGGGATTATGGAAAGATTGATCCTGAACACAGTATGGGCAGCAACCATATACGGTTCCTGGGACTGGGAGCTCATGTGAGACTGACCACCAACATCTCTCTTAATTATGTGGTGGATGAGCAGGGATTCGTGCTCAATGAAAACAAATATATGGTGTTGACTTATGGACCACCACTGGAAGCAGCACTCGAAGAGACCGCCGAACTTTTTTTGAACAAAACAAAGACTTACTGGCGAAACTGGATCAAGACCGCTCATGTTGTCAACTTTTATCAGCGGGCAGCGATCAGGAGTGCACTTACTTTGAAGATCCATCAGTATGAAGATACCGGTGCGATCATAGCTGCGGCAACCACAAGTTTGCCTGAGTCACCGGGAAGTACCCGGAACTGGGATTACCGGTACTGCTGGATGCGTGATACCTACTACACACTGAATGCCTTCAATAGTATCGGTCACTTTGAAGAATCCGAAAAATACTTTCATTACATCCTCAATACCACCATCGAAGAAGAGGAAAGGTATCAGCCCCTGTACGGGATCACTGGCCAGAAACATCTCGATGAGATTGAAATTCCTTTGGAAGGTTACCAGGGCAATACGCCGGTGAGGGTTGGAAATGAAGCTTATACCCACATTCAAAATGACGTCTACGGTCAGGTGCTGGTTTCTTTGCTACCGCTATATTCGGACAAGAGGATCATTTTCACCGAAAGATTTGACTCTACGGAGTTGGTGGTAAAGACCCTCAATATGATTGAGAAGACTTTTGACGAGGCCGACGCTGGTCTGTGGGAATTCAGGAACCTGAAGCAGCACCATTGCTACACTTACCTGTTTCACTGGGCCGGAAGCAGCGCTGCGGTGAAAATCGCCGGGGTGATCAAAGATCAGAAAATGGGTGAAAAAGCCAGCCACCTCAGGAAGAGAGCAGCTGAGATGATCGAAAAATGCTATGTGCCCAGGAAAAAGGGATACTCCCAGGCAGTGGGGGTGGACCGGATGGATGCGAGCACCCTCCAGTTGATCATGATGAACTACCTTGATGGACGTACCGAGCAGGCCAAAGATCATCTAAAGGCATTGGAGAAAGAGCTGCATGCAAAGAATGGTTTGTTTTACCGGTACAAACATCAGGATGATTTTGGGGAGCCCGAAACCACCTTTTTGATCTGTGCCTTCTGGTATATCGAAGCACTGGCCTGTGTGGGCCGATTGGATGAAGCCATCAAGTATTTTGAGAATGTTCTTGCTACATCTAATCATCTCGGACTCCTCTCGGAAGATGTCAAGGAAAACGACGGCAGCATGTGGGGTAATTTTCCACAGGCCTACAGCCACGTGGGACTTCTGAACTCAGCCCACAGGATTGCCATCAAGATTGATAAACCGGATTTTCTTTACTGATCAGACCAGCGTCTCCAGTATCGACCGGATCTCCTGAAAATCCGTGACCCGGAATTTGGCCGCTGACGAGGTACTTCCCACCTTGATAGTGTATGCCTCGGGGGGCATGGCTTTGAAGGTGTCCTCATCCGTCCAGTCATCCCCGCAGGTCAGGATAAAGTCCGATTTATATTTTCTGAGCCAGTCTTTGGCAGCTTTCCCTTTATCGACTTCCGAATTCTTGATCTCCACCACTTTGTTGCCTTCAAGAACCTTCAGGTTCTTGTCATTGGCAATGTATTTCAGGTGACTGGTGAGCTCTCTGGTCCTGGCTTCGCCCAGACCCGTTTCTACCTTGCGGTAGTGCCATACGAGAGAGTAGTCTTTCTTTTCAACGAAGCTACCGGGGGTCCGGTCAACATATCCTTCCAGGACATTCATGAATTCCTCTTTCCAAACGTCTGTGAGCTGCGTGATGGTTCTCCACTCTTTTTTACCCTCTTTGAGCCAGATCCCATGTTCTGCAATGATGTCCAGCTGAAAAGGTTTCAGCCAGTTCTCCAGGGTGGTTCTGCCGCGTCCGCTGATCACCACCACTTTGTTCTTCGGGTCTGAAGTAAGTTTGGTCAGGATCGTTGTAAGCTGCCTGTCCGGCTTGGTGAGCTCGGGATCGCTGTTGAATCCCACCAGCGTGCCGTCATAATCCAGAAAGATCAGTCGTTTCTTTGCTTTGGTATATCCTGCCTTAATCTCTTTAAGGATCTCTTCATCCACCAGCTTGGTTTCAAGGGATTTTTGCTCAGTTTTGATATAGTCCAGCCTTTCCATAAACAGGCTCACCCAATGATGGATATTGTACCGTTTCAGTGACTTCTGCATCACTGCCATATGCTGGACCTGCTGCTTTTCAGGCATCGAAAGTGCTTTTTTCAATGCTGTCACCAGCTGATTGATATCATTTGGATTGATCAGGATGGCGTCTGACAGCTCTTTGGATGAACCTGCCATTTCGCTAAGTATTAGTACACCCTTCTGATCAAGTTTCGATGCGATGAATTCCTTACAAACCAGATTCATGCCATCCCGCATTGGCGTGACCAGTGCCACCTCAGCCATTCTGTAAAAAGCCGAAAGTGCCGGCAAAGGGAAAGACCGGTAGAAATAGTGGATCGGGGTCCAGTTGAGCCTGGCATACTGTCCGTTGATCCGGCCTACCAGCAGGTCGACTTCCTCCTTAAGCTCTTTATACTTTTCCACTTTATCCCTGGAGGGTACTACCACCATCAATAGCGATACTTTTTCCCGGTATTCGGGATATCTTTTCAGGAAGAGCTCAAATGCTTTTAGCCGTTGCGGGATCCCTTTGGAGTAATCAAGCCGGTCAATAGACAGGATCAGCCGTGAACTTCCCACGGAAGTTCTATACCTGACCTCCCTGGCCAGCGTCTCAGGGGAAGCAGCAGCCTCCGCATATTTATCATAATCAATCCCCATCGGAAGGGCATCCGCCATCACCAGGCGATTATTCACATTGATCTTGCCGTTGGAATTACCGATCCCTGCCAACCGGTTGACCGAGGATAAAAAGTGACGCATGTCATCATAAGTATGAAATCCCAGTAAGTCGCTTCCCAGCATTCCTTTCAACAACTCCCTTCTCCAGGGGATCAGTCGAAAAGACTCATAGGAGGGAAACGGGATATGAAGGAAAAATCCAATGCTGGATTTCGGTGCTGATTCGCGGATCATCTGTGGCAGGAGCAGGAGCTGGTAATCATGGACCCATACCGTGTCATCGGGTTCGAGCACACTGGCGATCTCCTTGGCAAACTTCTTATTTACTTTTTGATAAGCTTTCCACAGATGTTCATCGTATTCTGTATACTGATTGAAGTAGTGGAAATTGGGCCAGAGCGTTTCATTGCTGAACCCCTCGTAATATTCTTCAATTTCTGTGGTGGTGAGAAAAACAGGTTTCATGTTTTCCTCAGCGAGCTGTTTGGTGATCAGTTTTCTCTTATCAGCATTGGGTACAGCCATGCCGGGCCAACCGATCCATATATTTCCACCTTGTTTGTAAATTGAGCCCAGACCAGTGGCCAGACCTCCTTCACTGGGTTTGAATTGATATTCTCCGTCTTCTTCTTTTATTTTTACTGGTAGTCGGTTTGATACAATGATGGTTTTTCCCATAGATATGGAATGAATTTATTGTTGGTGGTAATGATTTCTAACTCCTTTATAAGTTAACCAAAATTTCTTAACCGGATTTGAGTTAGTTTTCTTTTTGTGTCCAGCGGAAAATCTCCTTTCATCATCCAGTCATAGAAGCTCGGTTCATCTGATAGTACCTCAGCTACTAATTTTCCTTTATGTTTTCCAAAATTGAAAATTTCCTGACCCTCTGCATTGTATACAATCCTTCCGGCAAGATCAACCAGCTTATGATTCGTTAATTCATGCAATTTTGCCATGTTATTGTCAATCGTTCCGATCTTATTGCCAAGAAGATCCATCACATCCTGACCTTCATACCTTTCTATCTGTGAGGCCAGCACTTCATAGGTGGCTTTAGTGTCCGCAGCAGCACTATGGGCATTTGCCAGATCCTTGTTACAATAAAACTTATAGGCCGCCGAAAGGTTTCTTTTTTCCATCAGGTGAAAGATCTTTTGTGCATCGATAATCTTTCTGTCGTCGATGTCAAAGTCAATGTTGGCGCGTAAGAATTCCTCTACCAACAAGGGCACATCAAATTTGATCACATTAAAGCCGGCCAGGTCACATCCCTGAAGGAAATCGGCCAAAGATTTTCCTATCTGCTTAAAGGTGGGTTCATCCTTTACATCCTCATCATAGATGCCGTGTATAAGACTTGATTCCACGGGAATTGGAATGGTGGGGTTGATCCGTCTGTCTTTTTCCTCCCTGGTGCCATCAGGATTGAGTTTGATCAATGCGATTTCAACGATCCTGTCTTCGGATATCTTGGTTCCTGTGGCTTCCAGGTCAAAAATCACCAGAGGGTTTTTGAGGTTTAGTTTATACACCAGGCTGATAGTTTTGGATGGACTTGATGAATTTTTTTTCTTCGATGGACAACCGGTTCACAATGTTTAGCGCAGCGGATAACTCACCAGGAAAGCCCTTTCTTGTAATCTTGAAATCAAGGGACTGGTCCGAATGAAAATGTATGGTCAGCTGATCACCGTTCCGATGATTTTTCAATTTAGTATATTCAATGTTCCTCACATCCTCTCTTTCCTTCTTGCCGATCATGAGGGAGACGTTGTCGCTTTGATAGTAAAGGAATGTACCAGCTTTGGGCAGGCTGTCAGCGAGTAGCTCGTATTGATAGATAAAATCTTCAAATGAGTGGTAGGATTCGGGTACTGGTTCGATGATCTTGTGGAATAAGGCAATATGCGGCTTCAACTCATGAAAATGAGCCTTTCCGGTCCCTGGATCCAGTTCATTCATGCCATTATATAGAACCAAAGGAGCATCGGTGAGGGAGCCTTCTCCGTTCCTCAGCAGATCAAAAGGCTTTTTTAGTTGCTTTAAGCTGTGGGATATGATGTTGATGATCTCTTCTGTGCCGCTATTTCCACCAATAAAGATTCTTTGCTTATTCCTGATTTGATTGAAATCCAATTGCATAAACTTGGGATATGTTTCAAAAATAAAAGAAAATAGCGCGCGGGCAAATAAGATTCTTCGCTAGAGGTATATACTATCTTTTTGCAAGCTTATTAAAAAGCTGCTTTAATTTTTCCTCATTGAGTGGTTTTTCGATATAGTCTATGACGTGCTGATACTGAAGGGATTTTTGTTTGTCAACGACCCTGGAAGAGGTGCTGTAGATGGCAAACTTGGTCCTTCCATTCCAGTTTTGTCTGGCATAGTAATCCAGAAACTCAAAGCCATCAATAAACGGCATGTTGATATCCAAAAGAACAAGCTCTGGTGGGTCCTTCAGTTGTGAGAAGTGAACGATGGCCTCTTTTCCATTGGTGAGTTTATTCACTTTGATGGATTGATCAACCGTATTGATGATGATCTCACTGATGTAGTTGCAGGTATCGTCGTCGTCAATCAGTAAAATCTGCCTGGGCGTTTTCATAGGTAAATTTTTGAGTTGATATAGGGAATATCAGCCTGAAAGTCGTACCAACATCAACTGCTGATTCTATCTCTATGCTGCCTCCAAAGTTTTCCATAAGACTTTTGGTTATGTATAGTCCAACCCCTTTTCCGTTTACATCCAGGTGAAATCGCTGGAACAGGCCAAAAAACTTGTGACCGTACTTCTCAAGATCTATTCCTCTTCCATTATCACTAACCTCAATGATCACATTTCTCAAGACTTTTTTGCTCTTGATCCTGACCCTTGGATTGACATCAATTTTTCGATACTTCAAAGCATTGGTGATAAGGTTTTGAAAAATGGTGGAAAGATATACCTCAGACATTGGAACCATGACCTGCCGGTCTATGTCAATTTCCATGGTGGCTGAGTTCTCCTTCACAAGTTCGTCAATGGAAGATACCGAATCATTTAGTACTTTGAGCACATTCGTCTCAACTGTGGGCTTTCCTTTGATGTTTTTGATCTCCAGTACATCATTGAGGGCTTCAATTTTGTCCTTGGACTGGACGATGGTATTATTGATCCTTTCAAACAACTGGATTTCATTTGTGTGATCATATTTCCCTTTTCTGAGGATCTGTACCAATGATTCGATGTTTGCCAGAGGTGCTTTCAGGTCATGCGCCGCCACATAAGCAAATTGCTTGAGTTCTTTGTTCATTTCTTCCAGTTGAGCCGTTTTTGCTTCAAGCTGCTGTGTTCTTTCATCAATCAGCTGCTGCAGTTCCGCCGGGCTCTTGTATTTGAGTGTGGAAGGGATGGCTTTTACCAGGGCAAAGACTGTGATTGAAGACACTGTGGCTGTAAGAAAGGAAATTAGCGTGCTTAGCCGGTAGGCTGGCCACCAGAAGATAATGACCTCCATCAGATGCGTAAGCCCGCAGCACATGATGAAAGCGATAAAAAGCCAGAAAATCGATCTGAATTCTTTCGGTACGCGCTTTCTGTACAGGAAGGTGAATAGGATGATCGGGATCGCAAAATAGCTTGCCCACACAAAAAAGTCGGAAGCGATCGAAAACCATCCGTGAAAGTCTGACCAGTTTCCGCAATACCACCGGGCCGGCCAGTGAATGGTAGAAAAAAGGCCTCCGAAAAACTCAGCCACCTGATCTGCGGGTTGATCACTCACTGGTGCTAGCGAAGGCTCCGGACACATCTGAATTGATTGCTGCCGAACCTTTACATGCGTCGCAAACTCAGCCTGGTCTGCAGACATCAATCCGACCGGCGCAAGTACGAATAATGATATATATAGGAGAAAATGGGTGCTGGTTGAATACATTGTAACAAAACGGTTTGAATAAAATTACATAAAGAATAACTGATTATTCTAAATATATCCAAAAAACCATGATAGAGTCTATTAGGGGTGCTTTCTATCCATGTTGCTTGATTGATTACCTAATCATAATACTTAAACCTATCCGATGATTCATTTTTGTAGTGTAAATGATGAATTTCAGTGATTTACCTATGGTTGACTACGTGTTTTCCGCAAAAATTGTTAATCAGGCGCGGATTGGAATCCTCAAAAAGCATGTCCTGATCATCCTTTATTTGACAGCGGTCAAATCCAATTGATTTTAACTTTTTTTAACCCCGGGGATGTTTTGAAAATCAATCCTGCTGTCATTAATATTGCGACCTCAAACGCAGGCTAGACTTAACCCATTCATCCTATGTCTATAGTTGTTGAGAATCTCACCAAACAATACGGGGATCAGAAGGCAGTAAATGATGTTTCTTTTGAAATAAAGACCGGTGAAGTCGTTGGTTTTCTGGGTCCGAACGGTGCCGGAAAAAGCACCGCCATGAAGATCATTACCTGCTTCATGGCACCAACAGGCGGGGATGTGCGACTTGATCAGTATTCAATCCATAAAGACCAGGATACCATCAAACGCAAGATCGGCTATTTGCCGGAAAACAATCCGCTGTACACAGAAATGCCAATCGTTGAATACCTCAAATTCTCTGCTGAGATACAGGGTGTCCCTAATAAGGAAATTCCTGCAAGGGTGGGTCAGATGATTGAAAAATGTGGCCTGGACAGGGAAAAGCATAAAAACATCAACGAACTTTCCAAAGGATACAGGCAGCGGGTAGGTCTCGCTCAGGCGATGATCCACGATCCTGAGATCCTGATACTGGATGAGCCTACCACCGGATTGGACCCTAACCAGATCGTGGAGATCAGAAAGCTGATCAAGGAGTTGGGTAAGGAAAAGACCGTCATCCTGAGTTCTCATATTCTTTCGGAAGTAGAGGCTACCTGCGATCGCATACTGATCATCAACAAGGGCAGGATTGTCGCTGATGGCACACCTGAGACATTAAGAAACCAGGCCCAGGGTCAGGAATTGCTGACCATACACATTGAAGGTGACCCGTCCAAAGTTGAAAAAGCGATCCTGAAACTGTCGTCCGTAGAAAAAGTCATTCCTCAAAATGGGAAGGAAGGGTGGTTTCAGGTACAGAGCAAGCCGGAGAGTTCGTCCCGTAAGGAGATCTTTGACCTCTGCGTAAAAAACAAATGGTATCTCATGGAAATGACAGGTCTTGAAACAAGACTTGAAGACGTGTTCCATCAACTGACGAATTAAGCAATGGAAAAAATCTGGATTATAACGAAGCGCGAGCTGGCTTCTTTTTTTGACTCATTGATCGCTTATGTGATGATCATCCTGTTCCTGGGGCTGAGTGGGACATTCACCTGGCTGGTGGGCACCAACGTATTTGTGTCCGGCCAGGCAAGCATGCAGATCTTTTTTGGGATCGCCTTTTGGTCCCTGTTCTTTTTTATCCCTGCCATCACCATGCGGATGATTGCAGAGGAGAATAAAGCGGGGACCATCGAGTTGCTGATCACCAAGGCGGTGACTGATAGCCAGATCGTCTGGGGCAAATTCTTTGCCTGTTTTCTGCTGGTTTTGATTGCACTTGTTTGCACTTTGCCTTATTACATCACCATTTCACAACTTGGCAATATCGACGATGGAGCGGTGATTGGCGGCTATTTTGGGCTATTACTTCTTTCGGCGAGCTACATCAGCATTGGATTATTTTCCAGCAGCCTGACCCAAAACCAGATCGTGGCATTTCTTGTCGCCTTATTTATCGGGATCTTTTTCCAGCTGCTGTTTGATGTCATTGGAAATTCATTCACAGGCGGACCGGGAAGCCTTTTCAATTTTTTAAGTATGAGTGCTCATTTTGAATCGATCAGCAGGGGTGTGGTCGATAGCCGTGATCTAGTTTATTTTTTCAGTATCATCATTTTAGGGATCATCTCTTCCCAGGTGATGCTTTCAAAGCGAAACTGGCAATCTTAAAAAGCTAAAGAAAGATGAAGAAAGGAAATATTATTATTCAATTGCTGGTCATAGCAGCCATCGTCATTGTGGCAAACCTGATCTCCAATCGATTGTATTTCAGACTGGATTTTACGGAGGACAACAGGTACACCTTCAGCGAGGCCACCAAAGATGTGCTGGACGACCTGGAGGGAGTGGTCACCATTAAAGCATACTTTTCTGAAGACCTTCCTTCCCAGCTGTTGAAAACCAAACAGGATTTCGAGGATCAGCTGATAGAGTATGAAACCCGATCCGGTGGTAATGTGGTCTATGAATTCATTAGCCCCAATGAGAATGAGGAGCTGGAGCAGGAAGCGCAACAGGCGGGTGTCCAGCCTGTGATGATCAATGTCACGGAAAGTGATAAGGTACAGCAAATGCGGGCTTACCTGGGCGCTGTTCTGAAAATGGAAGACCGAACGGAAGTAATCCCTGTGATACAGCCGGGAGCAGCCATGGAATACAATCTTACCACGGCAATCAAGAAAATATCCATTCGAGATAAGCCTAAGATCGGACTGATCCAGGGATATGGCGCTCCGCCACTGCAGGCCTATCCTCAGCTGATGGAAGAGTTTTCGGTACTTTATGATGTTGAACCGGTGAATATTGCTGATACCAGCGCCATTCCATCTTACTATCGGGCTCTGCTATGGATGGGAGCTACCGATACAATCAACCCGGTTGAATTTCAAAAGCTGGATCAGTATTTAAATGACGGAGGGAGCATCCTGGTAGGGTATTCGCCTGTGACAGGTGACATGCAGCAGGGCATGCTCTCCGCAGGACCTACAACTGGCATGAGAAGATGGCTGGCCGGAAAGGGTCTGGACCTGCAAAGTAATTTTGTGATCGATGCCAATTGTGCTTCTGTCACTGTCCAGCAAAGGCAGGGATTCTTTACCATCAACAGCCAGGTGGAATTTCCTTACTTCCCGATCGTTTCTGATTTCGAAGATCATCCCATCACAGGTGGCCTGGAATCAGTCGTTTTCCAGTTTGCCAGCAGCATATCTTTCAACAGTGCGGACACTTCAGCTTCTCAATATACATTGATCCAATCCTCCGAAAATACCGGGGTTGTAGAACCTCCTGCCTATGTGGACATCCAAAAGGAGTGGACACAAAATGACTTTACCGCACAACCGCAAATCCTGGCGGCCGCACTGGAAGGTCTGGGCGGAGGCTCAGGAAGGCTGGTGCTAGTTTCCAATGGCAACTTCTGTGTGAACGGGACTGGGCAGAATCCCCAGCGGGTGAATCAGGATAATATCAGCCTGGCCGCCAATGCTGTAGACTGGCTGGCTGATGATACCGGCCTGATCAATCTGAGGACCAAAGGCATCACCAACCGACCTCTGGATCAGATTGAAGACGGCACTAAAAATCTCCTGAAATATGGGAACGTGTTGGCCCCGGTATTTCTTATTTTGATATATGCCTTCGTAAGGCGATCTCAAAATAACCGAAAACGTCAACGGTGGATGCAAGGCAACTATAAATGATCAGATGATGAAAAACAGGAATAATTTCATATTATTTGGGATCCTCGTCATCCTGGTGCTGGTATACCTGGCGGTGACCTATTTTGATGACGGTGGACGTAGCAAATCTTTCAGGGAAGAGCTGGTAGAGATCGATCAGGATCAGGTGACCAGAATAGAAATCATCGGGGAGGGTCAAAAAACCCTTTTGAGCGGTGGACCTGATGACTGGCAGGTGCAATTGAAAGACGGGACAACCAAGCCAGCAAAAAAGGCCAATATAAACTCCATGCTTTCCACTTTATCATCCATAGAGCCATCCCGTATTGCTTCCAGGTCCGCTGATCAATGGTCGGATTTCCAGGTAGATTCCGCAGGTACCCGTGTTGCTGTTTATGAAGGTGATCAAAAATCACTCGATCTTATCATTGGAAGATTTGGAGTTGAAGGTCAGCGATCATTTTACACCTACGTTCGTCTGGCTGATGAAAATGATACCTATGTCGCCAATAATTTCATGAGTATGAGTGTGAGTAAAGATCCTGCGAGCTACCGCAACAATGAGATCCTGAGGTTGAAAAGAGATTCTGTTTCCAGTATATCATTCAACTACCCGGACAGTGCTTTTACTCTTCTGAAATCCGATGGCAGATGGTTGGTGGGCAACGAACCGGCTGATTCCGCAAGCATGGCTTCGTACCTGAATGGTCTGAGCATGGTCACCAGCCGGAATTTTGATGAATCAATGGGGAATACATTGTTTTCAGTCAATCTGGAGCTTAGCAATCAGGAGAATATCATGATTTCACTTGATGGTGAAAATACGCTGGCGACCAGCTACAATGAACATGAATACTTCTCAGACAGTACTGCGATCAACAAGATTTTTAAAGGCAGAAGCTACTTTGTTCAATAGTATTCCGGAGTATTCAGGCACTCTTTTTGTTGGTTTGAAACTATACGGTTTTTGTAAACGTTTATCTTTCAGTAATTTTAGATTTATGAACAAAGGGATTTTTACGTTTTTGATCATCTTGTTTATTGGGTTTACCTCCGGTGCACAGGAATTGAAATGGTATAGTTTTGAAGAAGCTGTTGCCCTTTCAAAGGAAAATCCAAAGAAGCTTTTGATTGATATTTATACAGACTGGTGTGGCTGGTGTAAGAAAATGGATGCGGAGGCTTACAGCAATGAACACCTGGTTAAGTACATTTCTGAGCATTATTATCCTGTAAAATTCAATGCTGAGCAAAGAGAAGACGTAGAGTTCAATGACCACACTTTCAAGTTTGTTTCCAGTGGCAGGAGAGGAGTTCATGAGCTTGCTGTGGCGCTTACCAACAATCAATTGAGTTATCCGACAACTGTATTTATGGACGAGGAATTCAGGATCATCCAACCCATTGCAGGTTACTATAAGGCTAAAGATTTTCATCCTATCCTTGAGTACTTTGGTGAAAACATTTACACCGATACTTCCTGGGAAGAGTTTCAGAAAGATTATAAAACTCCATTTTAGTTTAGTGATTGATCATCTCCCGCTGAAAACAGCAAATATCTACGGGTCCTTTTATTTTTTAGTCTTCATTTTTTTCCTGTCCGGATGTGGCTCACCCAAGGAAACAGAGCGGGACCGGTTTTTCCTTTTGGGTAATGAAGCGCTTGAAAACAGGGAATATGACAGGGCCATTCAGTTCTTTACCCAGTCCATTCAGGCGGATGAAAGTTTTGCATCGGCTTTTAATAATCGCGGAGTGGCGAAGGTCGAAGACGGACGCCCGCATGAGGCCATCCTGGATTATAACCGTGCCATTGAGCTGGATTCAGCTTACGAAGATGCCAGGTTTAACAGGATTTATGCACTTGAGCAGGCCGGCCGGGTAGATGAGGCCTATGAGGATCTAATAGAGCTTGAGGAAGTTTATGCAGATTCGGCGTATATCCATTTTTATAAGGGATTATTACTAACCAGGCTCAAAGATTACGAGGCAGGCAAAGGTAGCTTCTACCGTGCGATTGCACTGGATTCTGCCAATCTCGAATCTTATGTTAACCTGGCCACATTGTATTACTTTCAAAATGAACTGGACTCAGCGGAATACTGGCTGAAGTATGTGATGAAAAGAGACCCTAACGAAGCCAATGCCTACAACACCCTTAGCCAGGTGTTTATTGCTCAGGGTGAATACCGGCTGGCGCTCGGTGCGTTGAATCAGGCCCTGAAGATTGTCCCAAGGGAACCCTACTTTTTGAATAACCGTGGCTTTGTGTACCTAATGATGGATTCCCTGGAGATTGGGCTGGAAGATATCAATAAAAGCATCCTCGCTGATCCCGGAAACGCCTGGGCTTACCGGAATAAGGGCATCTATCATTTCAGGAAGGGGAATTATCAGGAAGCACTGAGATTGTTTGATGAAGCTCTTTCAAGGGATGCCTTCCTGGATGAGATATATTCGTATATGGGTGAGGTATATCTTGTACAGGCTGAAACGCAAAAAGCGTGTGAGTTATGGGCTCAAGGGATGGACCTGAATGAAGCACGTTCAAAATCACTTTACAGCAAATATTGTCAGTAAGGTCTATTCCTCAATCTCCTTTCTGCTGATCAGCTGATACAGGGAGATGATGTGCGCCAGCAATACACTGGGAGCGACGAATACAGGTAACCAGACAAATGGGGGATACAATACGGCAACATTTTTAGTATCATAAATAGCAGGGTCATAGAAAAATGGTGTGGCCAGAATGGCATGCGCCACAATATTGATCAAAAGCATTAAGGCAAGTACATTCCAGATGATAGCTCCGGTCCTTCGATAACCCTTGTATCCCACCAGGAAGATAGCAGCAAAGGGTGCTGTAATGCCCGAGATGATATCATAGTTAACTCCCTCAAAAGTCATTTTCTCAGGAACCTGGCCTTCCAGAAAAAGCCACCATAAGACAATCTCCACCGGAACCCTGATGATATGTAAATATGTTAGACTGGTGATCGGTATTTGCTTGAGAAAAGCTCTTCCTTTTTGGGTCATGAACGGTATCAAACCTGAAATCACGTAGAAGATAACAAAGAAGAAAAGCTTTGGGGGTTTGAAGCTGAAGTCATCAAAGAAATGATTAGCGGCTAACCAGGCGGTAAGGAATAACCAGATGAGGAGAGTAAAACCATAAGTGAACGGAATGCGTGATCTTTTTCTTTGTACGCCGATCTTTACCGCGTAAACAGCAAAACAGAACGTTACAAAAGTGGTGGCAGCAAAGATAAGGTTGATATAGGGAGGGACTTCTTCCATGGTTGGAACTAAAGTAATTTAATTATTCTTCATCCAAATAAATAAATATTTTTGATATCAATGGATCCAACATTTGTTGAAAAGTTGAAAAACAGACTTCAGAGATCACTACCAGGGGATGCATCCCACCGATCGATGAGGCCTTCACTGGTGAATGGTGAAAGGATAAATTTTGCAAATACCCGTAAACCTAAAGATGGCGCAGTCCTAATACTTTTTTATGAAAGGGATCAACAACTCCGCTTCCCGTTGATACAGCGTCCTACCTACAGCGGTCCTCACAGCGGTCAGATCTCCCTGCCGGGCGGTAAATGGGAAGAAGCAGATCAGGATCTTATTCAGACTGCCATGCGTGAAGCGGAAGAGGAGATAGGTGTTCATGCCCAAAAGATTGAGATCGTTGGGTCACTTACCTCCTTCAATGTAGCCGCAAGCAATCATCAGGTTTTACCGGTGATCGGGTTTTATCCAGAGATTCCCGACTACAAGCCGGATGAAATTGAAGTAGCGGAGGTAGTTGATGTTGCCCTGAGAGAGCTCGTAAATGAGGAGAACATCAAACGCACAGAGATTGTGGTTGGAGAAAATGTAAAACTTGACTCACCTTACTTCGATCTGGGAAGTAAGGTGGTATGGGGTGCAACGGCAGGTATGCTGGCAGAACTGAGGGATATCATTCTTGAGCTTGATCTGGAGTTCAGCTAAAAAAATCCTTCACTGGATGCAGTAGCCTCCTCCTTCATTTCGTTTGACAATTCCTTTCCGAGATAATTATCGATCAAATAATGACCCAGATAAATGAGGGGTGTCAGCAGAATAGCTACAAAAAACTTGTAGATATAATTGATCGTGCCGACGGAAGCGACCTGGGCAATGCTCCAGCGGCTTTCCGATGGTGCCAAAATGTAAAATGCAATGGAAAGTACCACAAAGCTATCGATCAGCTGCGAAATAAGTGTACTCCCGGTGGCTCTCAGCCAGACCATTTTTTCCCCCGTGTATCGTCTCAGCCGCTGAAACACAAAAACATCCATCAGCTGTCCGATGAGGAAAGCGATCAAAGATCCAACAATGATCCCGAGGCCCTGTCTGAAGATGGTTTTAAAGGCATAGTTGATATTGAAACGGTTGCCTTCGGGATCCTCATTATTCACCTCCAGCCAAAATTGGGCGGGTGGCAGCAAAGTGATGATGTAAATGACCAGGAAAGCGAAGGCAATGCAGGCGGCCGCCAGGTAACTAATCTTACGCACACCCTTTTTACCAAAGTATTCATTGATCACATCGGTAGTGATAAACACCACAGGCCAGATGACCACCCCGGCGGTTAGATTGAAATCAAGAACATATCCGCCAAGTAAAGGTATGTTGGCGGGAGGAAGACCTAACGTGGCTTCCCCACTAAAGATCTTAACCCCGATCATTTCAGCCAGGAGGGCATTTGTGAGGAAGATCCCTGTGAGTATCAGAAAGAGATTTTGTTTCTTATTGCTTTCCAAGGGCTTGATACGCTAATGATTGATGAGAAATTTTCTACCTTCCTCGGCCAGTTCAGTGTTCTCGAAAATGTTCCGGGCTTCGGAAAGCATGGGACCCAGATCTTTATATCGTGTGGAAAAATGACCGAGCAATAATTTTCCAACGCTTGCCTTTTTTGCAAGTGAGGCTGCCTGAGCTGCTGTGGTGTGGAACGTGTAGCTGGCCCTTTCGCGCATGTCTTCCATGAAAGTGGATTCATGATAGACCAGATCTACCTCGCTGATCTGTTCCTCAATCCCCGGAACAAGTCTTGTGTCGCTGCAATAGGCATAGCTGTATGGTTTTTTGGGTGGAAGTGTCACTTCTTTGGCACGATATCTGATATTTCCTTCCTTGTCGTACAGATCATTTCCCAGCTTCAGTTCGTGGACTTCTATAGGAGTGAGCATTTCCGGAATTTTATCTCTGATCAATCCCCTTTTTTTTGGTTTCTCCCTGAATAGGAAACCAGAACAGGGAATCCTGTGATCCAGCGGGATCGTACTGATGGTTAGCTGATGATCCTCAAAAATTACTGAACGCTCATTTGGGATCCATTCATGAAATTTGATATCATAGCTGAGAAAAGTGGAAGAATATCTCAATTGGAGGCTGATGATCTCCCTTAAACCCGGCGGACCATATATATGGACATCAGCCTTTTTCCCGTAAAGATGCAAAGTACTCAACAACCCCATCAATCCGTAGTAATGGTCTCCATGAAGGTGTGAGATCAGGATGTTTTGGATACGGGCCAGCTTGATCTTATATTTTTTGAGAAGGAGCTGGGTGCCTTCGCCGCAATCGATCAGAAAGTATTTTTCCTGAATCCTAAGGATTTGAGCCGTATGATGTCGGTTGTGCGCAAAAGCTGCTGAATTGGAACCAAGTATTTGTAGCTCAAGCGCCAAAGTCAATTTTTTTATTCTGACTGATCCTCTTCCCTCAAGCCTTTTTCGATCTCGTTCATAAAGATGGCATCGATGGCTTCTTCTTTTGTAGGAAGGATGTTGATGACTTTATCCAGCTGACTGATACTGATGAGTTTCATCACATGTTCGTTCACTCCATAAATGATGAAATCGCCCTGCTCGGTAAAGATCCTGTTTCCGACAAGCAATGCACTTAATCCGGAAGAATCAGAATACTTCACATTTTCCATCCCAAGTATCACCCGAAGGACACCTTCAGCTTGCAGTGTAACAAATTCGGATTTCACCTCCGGTGCCACGGATGAATCCAGCTTTTCCTCGTCTATGGTAAGTATCGTATAGTGTTCCTGTCTGTCGATTGAGAATTTCATCTTTTTTGTGTTAATTATTCAATTTGATCACATCTGCCTTTCGATTCCTCATTTAAACCAGAATCAGATCTGATTGTTCATGCTAAGTTACAGCAAGGTTTAATGAATTGGCGATGTTGTGCTTAATTCTGGTCAGAATATCTGTATCTGCGTTTTCTTTTTGGAATTTCCTGCCCGTGATCTTTTCATAGAGTTCAATGTACCTATCTGAAACGGATTGTACAAACGGATCGTCCATATTCGGTATTTTTTGTCCTTCTTTTCCCTGAAATCCATGATCTATTAGCCATCTGCGAACAAATTCCTTGGAGAGCTGCTTTTGTTCTTCTCCTTTTGACTGTCTTTCCTGATAACCTTCCGCATAGAAATAACGCGAACTGTCAGGTGTGTGGATCTCATCGATCAGGATGATCTCATCCCCGTGTTTCCCGAACTCATACTTGGTATCTACCAGGATCAATCCCTGATCTTTGGCCAGTTGTGTGCCCCGTTCGAATAGCTTTCGGGTATAGTCTTCCAGCTTCACGTAGTCTGCCTCACTCACCAGCCTCTGTCGCAGGATCTCCTCCCGTGAAATATCTTCATCGTGACCTTCATGGGCTTTGGTGGTAGGGGTGATCAGTGGAGTGGGAAGCTTATCGTTTTCCTTTAAACCTTCGGGCAGCGTATTTCCGCACAGAGTTCTTTTACCATCCCGGTATTCTCTCCAGGCATGTCCGGAGAGATAACCCCGGATGACCATCTCTACGGGAAAAGGCTTGCATTTCACACCGATGGTTACATTGG
This sequence comes from Cyclobacteriaceae bacterium, assembly GCA_965243485.1. GTDB lineage: Bacteria > Bacteroidota > Bacteroidia > Cytophagales > Cyclobacteriaceae > UBA7330. Next base: position 3,886,138 of record CBDEVP010000001.1, read on the forward strand.
GGTCGGGCACATCCAGCACCCAATTCTTCACAATATCTTTTGTTTTATCTAAAAACAACGCCGCAATCTGATTCAGGACCTGGCCTTTGTAGGGGATGGCTCTTGGCAGGACCACATCAAAAGCAGAGATCCTGTCTGTGGCTACCATCACAAGTTTATCACCGATGGTGTAAACATCGCGGACCTTACCCTGGTACTTGTTGGTCTGTCCCTTAAAATGAAAGTCTGTAAACTTGATTCCCTCCGGCATGGCTGGCAAAGGTAATACGATTTTGGATTAGGAATGATGGAATAAAGGACTGGGTAAGGTCTGCTTGAGAAAAGATCATAAGAACGTGATCCTTATACCTTTTCTTTGAAGCTGGAAAGTTCAGTCAGTAGAAATCCTCGCAGACTCAGGTCCTCATCTAATTGTGGCCAGTGGATACCGAAACCATCATTTTCATAATCGCTTAGCTGCTCAGCCTTTGCTTGATTCAATAACCTAAATTCAGTTATTGTGCGCCTTATGATCTTGCCATTATTTAATATGATGACCAGTAAATCTAAGTCAGAATCGATATAAAGATTCTTGATGCGTAGACCCTCTTCAAAAATCAACAGGTCTGTTGGATCATTTTCATCATAATGAAATTGTGGTCTATCAACCTCATTTTTCAATGACTTTAAGTATTCCTGAGTTTTTTTACTAATTGAAGGTTTCATCCCATTTTTCAATTAAGTACTCATAATCCACTTCTGATGGTTTTAAAACCATAATTTTTTTTGAAAATCTATTGTTGGTGAAAGAATTACTCTGGCTCTTGCATCGCCTTTTTGGACATGAATGTGTATGGGTAGATGCTCATTCATGTAGAAGAAAAATCGAAAGCCATCCTTTAGGATAATAGCTGGCATAAACCTAAAAGATTCAGAGTAAGCTCGTATTTCTTCATAACACCAAAAACTGACTCAGGTAATTCCTGCTGATCAGCAGGGAAGTTTCGATATCCTCGGCACTGTCTTCAAAAGATTTGTCTTCCACCTCGATGCAAACGGGCCCTCTGTATTTTACATCTGTGAGCGCGGTGAAAAATTTCCCCCAGTCTACGTCACCCAGACCCGGAAGCTTGGGAGAGTGGTATTCAAGAGGGGTAGCCAAAATGCCTACTTTGTTGAGCTTCTCCGGATAGAGTTTTACATCCTTCAGGTGAATGTGATGGAGACGTTCACTGAAATCGTAAATGGGCTGATAGGCATCCATGTGCTGCCAGATCATGTGTGAAGGATCGTAGTTGAGCCCGAAGTTTTCATCTGGGATGATGTCGAACATGCGTTCCCAGACTGCCGGACTGATGGCCAGATTTTTCCCGCTCGGCCATTCGTCATTAGTGAAATACATCGGACAGTTTTCAATACCGATCCTGATCCCATGGTCGCCTGCTAGCTTTACCAGGTCTGGAAATATTTTTCCAAATCTCTTCAGGTTTTCATCGATATTTTTGGACGGGTCCCGACCCACGAAGGTGTTGACATTTTTGAGCCCCATCATCGATGCTCCTTTGATCACTTTCTTCAGGTGCTCCACATATGTTTTTGAAAGCTCGGGATCAGGATCCAGCGGGTTAGGGTAGTAACTCATGGCAGAGACATACACCCCATGCTCTTTCAGGTAATCATTTAGTGACCCGGCTTTTTGCCGATCCAGCGTGTCCACATCAATGTGGGTGACCCCTGCGTACCTTCTTTCGGCTTTTCCCTTAGGCCAGCACATGATCTCCACACATTTAAAACGATTTTTGGAAGCAAAATCAATTACTTCTTCAAATGACTTCTCAGCCAGAATGGCGCTTACGAATCCAAGGTCGTGCATAGTTCTGCTTAGTCAATATTTTGGTTAATCATCTATTTTAACAACCTTTCCTTTTTCATGAAAGAAAATGGCGACGAATATCAATACAGCCGCAACGATATATGCCGGGAATAGCCAAACGCCTGTCCAGTTGGTAATTTGCTCGTGTGTGTAGGCATCTTTGACCCATCCGGACACCAGCGACCCGATGAACATCCCAACACCATAAGTTGCCAATGTGATCAAACCTATCGCCTGATTTTTGATCTTCGGTCCTGCCTTCCTGTCCGTATAGATCTGGCCAGAAACAAAGAAAAAGTCATAACAGATTCCATGCAGGAGTATGGCCACATAAAACATCCACTCCAGGCTGTCTGCATTGCCAAAACCGAAGAAAATGAACCGAACGATCCAGGCGACCAGCCCGATGATAATGATCCTTTTGATGCCCAGCCTGACATAAAGGATCGGAAGGATAAGCATAAAAATAACCTCTGATGCCTGGCCCAACGACATCTTGTTTTCTACCTTAAAGCCAGTGGGATCCTGGTCTGGAAAGGAGAAGATGTAAGCATCGGTAATGGCCGGATTTCCCCAGGTGTAATAGAATGCCAACGGAATGCAGATCACGATGGATGAGATAAAGAAAATCAGATAAGACTTCTCTTTTAACAAAACCAGGGCATCCTTCCCCAGTATTTGACCGATAGAAACTGATCCGTCTGAAGAAGGAGGTGTCTTGGGCAGGAAAAATGAGAATATCCCAAGTGCGATGGAAAACCACATGGTGAACTCAAAGATGACAACATCACCACCAACTCCCATGAAACCTACGATGTTCACAATCACAATCCAGGCGATGGTACCCAGTACCCTGATCGACGGAAACTCCTTTTCGGAATTTTCCATATTCGCCATTGAAATGGAGACTGCGAGTGAAATGGTAGGGGTGAAGGTGAGGCAGTATAGCAACATAGCCCAGAAAAATGTATCCGGATCCTGGATCTGCAAAACCCAAAAAAGGATAGCCGCCCCTGCGAGATTTAACCAGCCCATCACTTTTTGAGCTGAGAAGAAACGATCTGCCAGGATACCGACAAAAAATGGTGCAGCGATCATCGCAATGGAGAAAGCAGCATAGGCCTGACCCACCTGGTCACCGGTTGCACCCAGCTGGTTGGTCATGTATTTACTCATTTGACCATACCATGCTCCCCAGGCACAATACTGGAGGAACATCATGGTCGACAGTTGAATTCTTGTAGTTAGGTTCATGGATTTAAATATAGGATAAATGGTTTGCTAATTGAATGGATTTGATCAATAGCTTAAGGATTTTGGTTTCGAAGGTAGTTTCGGAGCGTCAAAAATCTTTGAAAGGCCCCCGGTTTTCCGCATTTTTCATTTCTTCCTGCCAATCTCTAAACCTGCTCTGCACCATTTTAAGCTGCTCCGGGTGGGAAGCGGTCAGGTCATGGTACTCCACCGGGTCCTGATCCAGATCATAAAAACCTTCGTTGCCCTTCATGTCATCGACCCACTTGAAGTTGTTTACCCTGGCAGCGAAACCTCCTCTCAATTCCAAGAACATGGTCTCTCTTTTGGACTGTTCCTGACCTTTCAACACGGGCAGCATATCATAGCCATCAAGTATGACCCCATCGGGAGGTTGAACATTACTGGCGGATAGAATTGTAGGGAAGATATCCAGTGAGGAAATAAATGCATCATTGATAACACCTGAATCCAATTCCTTTGGCCACTTGATGATGCATGGCACCCGGACACCTCCCTCCAGGAAATGTCCTTTCCTGCCACGGAACGGAGCATTGTCTGAACCCACACCGCCGCCATTATCGGACAGGAAGATCACCATTGTATTTTCTTCATTTCCCATGGATTTCACGACTTCCAGGATATTACCAATGGCATGATCCATGGCGGTTACGGCTGCCATGTAGTCTCTTCTTTTTTGCTTTTCCCGGGTAGTATCATCATTGGGATACATGGCAAGGAATTCTTCGGGTGCCTGTACCGTGCTTCTGATCTTTGGATCCAGGTTGGAGGAGTTATGTGGAGCATTGAATGGCAGGTAAAGAAAAAAGGGAGTGTTTTCGGATGCCTGAAGAAACCTGATGGCCTCTCTTTCGAAGAGGGTCGTGGAATAAATACCACTGTCGGCTTTGGTCAACTCATTACCATCATACATGGCCGGGACTCCATAGCGCTCATGGGTAAAATAATCGATTCCCGTATTGGCAAATCCGTAGAATTCATCAAACCCCTGTTGTATTGGCAGAAACCTCCTGAGCTGCCCGAGATCCCACTTACCAAAAATCCCGCTTCTGTATCCAGCCTCTTTCAGTACCTCTGAAATGAATACTTCTCTAAGATCAGTTCCAAGGATTCTCTCAGGGGTGGTGCTGTATTCTATATTCGTGTATTCATGCCCCACATCAGGTAGTTCGTTTCGGAACAGTTCATACGTGCCATTGCGCTGGGGATATCTTCCTGTCAGCAACGAACTTCTGCTCGGCGTACAAACCGAGCTGGTAACATAAAAGCTGGTTAACCGGATACCTTCCTTTGCCAATTGATCAAGGTTGGGAGTGATGATATCATCCGCACCATACGTCGCGATATCATTATACCCCTGATCGTCTGATACGATGAGAATGATGTTGGGTTTGTTGGTATCGACTGTAGTGTTTTCACACCCAAAAAGGGCCATTAATGATAACATGAAACATGCTGTAACAAAGGAGGAGGGCTTTGGGTCAGTCAATTTCAGTGCCTTTTGATGAGGCGATAAATGTACAAAAAAATGATTTAGAGCTCCTCTGTTTTCAGCAGCTCCCCATGTTCGTAAACCTCCTTCAACTCAGGTTTACCTTTCTTATCATAATAAGTCCATTCACCATGCCTTTTATTGCGGTGATAGTTGCCCTGGTATTGAATTTACCCTGTTTACATAGTACCAACTAAGCCCAATCTTTATAACGATCCTATGCTATATTTTCTCGTATTAACTGTCAGGAATCAATTTTAAAAGCTCTTTAAGCTCCTTATCTGAGATTGTGGCTTGTTCGGACTTATCAAAAATTGATAGCAGGAAAACGCTTTCTTTTTTTACTTTGACACAGGTAATGACTCTGCCACCTCCGGATTTACCCTTGCCTTTTGATTTGATTGCCAGGCGGATTTTAAAGCAGCCATTGCCAAGAGGTTTTCCCTGGTCTGGTAGTACTTTTAGTTCCTGGATTAGGCTATGAAGTTCACTTTTAAGAGAAGGGTATTTTTTGTGAAGTCTTTTAGCTTGCCGTTCAAATACTTCAATGGATTTTACCTCAAAGCTCATTGAGAAAATCTTCGGCGTTGCGGGCCTGTTTTTTCCCTTCCTCAATGAGCTTCATCTCTTCTGCGGCTTCCCTGATCTCTTCCAATAGAAGTGCCTTTTCACCGGTCAGCTGTTTAGTCCTCACGTAGGGCAGACTTTTGAGCACCTCCAATAAATGCAGTGCCTTATTGTCTTTTATGTCTAGTAATACTTTCATTATGACAAATTTAGGAAGTTTAACTTTCTTTTTTAGGAGAGACGGTCGACCTTTCAATGCTCACCTAAATCAACCTTTTCCTTCAATTCCCCATGCTCATAGAGCTCCCTGATCTCTGGTTCTCCCTTTTTGTCATAATAAGTCCACTCACCATGTCTTTTGTTACGATGATAGTTGCCTTCGTATTCCTTTTCGCCGTTCTTGTAATACCGGATAAACGATCCCTGCAGCCAGTTGAGCTTCCAGTTTGAAACGACTTCCGGTTTGCCGTTGGGGAAATATTCAATGCTCTTACCGGCTTTGATGCCAAACGCATAGGTTTCCTCCCTGACCAGCTTTTTATCTTCATAAAGCATTTTAACGCCATGGAGCTTGCCTGCATCGTAAGGTTCGACAAGGACCAGGTTCCCTTTTTCGTCATAGGTTTTCCATTTCCCGTGAGGCAATTCGTTTTTGATGCTTTTTTCTTTGATCAGCGTTCCCTTTTCATCGAATTCGCTGATATCCGCATCCATGCCGAAATTGCTGTAGGTCCCTGCTGATCTGATCTCCCCATTGGGATGATATTCCATACTTTTACCGGAGCGCGATCCGTCCTGGTAGGGGATGGTAGCTTTTTGTGATCCGTCTTCATAAAAAACTTCATAGAGACCCTCCAGTCCACCATTTTCATAAATGCCCCTGGACCTCAACTGTCCGTTTTCGTAGTAGTATTTTATGGAACCGGTCCTGGATCCCCTGCGATTCATCACTTCCATCTCCAGCTGGCCGCCCGGAAAGTAGGTTTTGTATTGTCCGTCGAGCAAACCATTTACATATTCCGCTTCCAGCTTAAGGTTTCCGCTTTCATAGTATTCCCGCACCGGTCCATTGGGTTTCCCATCCCTGTAAAAGGTTTCTTGCTTCTTTACATCATTGGGGTAGTAGGATACGACCCAGCCTTCCGGCTTGCCCTGGTTGAAGGTCGTCTCTGCTTCTAGGGTACCGTCCGGTTTGTAAGTCCTGAGTTCTCCGGTCAGCGTATCATCGCTAAACTGTGCCTCCTGGATCAGGCGGCCTTCGGGGTCAAACACCTTTGTGATACCTTCGCGCTCTCCGTTTTCATAAAACGTGGTCCTTTGTATCGATCCATCTTCGTAAAGGTTAAGAAATTCTCCATTACGCTTTCCGTTTTCATAGTTCCCTGTGACGATGACTTTGCCGGATAGACTGTACATTTCATAGGGTCCGTGGACCATGGAAGAATCCTCATTCAGGATGCTGTATTTCTCACGGACACTTCCATCATCATAGTAGGTAATGACCGGGGTTTGGGCAAACCCACCGGCAGCACTGACCAGGAGCATAACAAAGAACCCTGTTTTCCTCATAACACCACAAAAATAAACGAGATTCCTTTGAAGAAATTATACTTTTTGGATCACGATAGCGGAAGCGCCCCCGCCTCCGTTACAGATCCCTGCCACACCGATCCCGCCCGACTTTCTTGTGAGCACATTGGTCAGGGTGGTCATGATCCTGGCACCTGAAGCCCCCAACGGATGCCCCAACGCAACAGCTCCGCCCAGTACGTTGACTTTTTCAGGATCGAGGTTGAGGGTCCTGTTGTTGGCAATGGCAACCACGGAAAACGCTTCGTTGATCTCGTAGTAGTCAACCTCTTTTTCAGTGATCCCGGCATTTTTGATGGCTTTGGGGATGGCCAGGGCAGGAGCGGTGGTAAACCAGATGGGGTCCTGTGCAGCATCGGCAAAGCCGAGGATCTTAGCAACTGGTTTGAGTCCCAGCTCTTCCATTTTGGCTTTACTCATCAATACCATGGCTGAGGCCCCGTCATTGATCGTGGAGGCATTGGCAGCCGTCACTGTTCCCTCGGGACTGAAAACCGGCTTTAGAGAAGGGATTTTTTCAAAAATCACATTTTTATACTCCTCATCGCTATCCATCACGACCGGATCACCCTTTCTCTGTGGGATCTCCACCGGGATGATCTCATCTTTGAAATCCCCGTTTTCGGTAGCTTTGGCCACCCGCTGATAGGACCGGATAGCGTACTGATCCTGTTCTTCACGGGTGATCTTCATTTCTTTAGCCGTATTGTCTGCGCAGCTGCCCATCGGAAAGCCATTGTAAACCTCCCAAAGCCCGTCATGCATGAGCCCGTCGATCAGCTGGCCATGCCCGTATTTATATCCGTATCTGGCCTTCGGAATGTAGTATGGGATGTTGCTCATACTTTCCATTCCGCCGGCTGCTACAACACTGTTAATGCCCAGCATGATGGATTGAGCGCCCAGCATAGCAGCTTTCATTCCGGAGGCACACACCTTATTGATAGTTGTGCAGGGTACATTGGTGCCGATCCCGGCGCCGATAGCTGCCTGTCGGGCCGGAGCCTGACCCAGATTAGCGGACACCACATTTCCCATGAAGACCTCTTCGACGAGCTTTGGATCGACTTTTTTCTTTTCAAGGGCCCCTTTGATGGCCAGACTGCCTAGTTGCGTGGCTGAAAACGAGGACAGGGTGCCGCCAAAGCTCCCGATGGGAGTTCTAACGATCGAAACGATGTAGACTTCTTCCATGGCTTGATTTTTTACCAGTCAGGAGCGTTGGGGTCCTGCTGCTGTGTGCGTTTCCTCTTTCTCTGCTGGATGTACTGAAATTCATTATTCTTCATAGCTTCCAGGATCATCCGGGCTTTTTCCTCCGAAATATTCATCTCTTCCAGCTTTTCTTTGGTGCCAGGCTGCTGGTTTTCCTGCTCTTCATTGTTCTGTTGTTCGCTTTGCTGCTGCTGTTGTTCCTGCTCGTCACCTTCTTCGCCTTCCTGCTGGTTTTGTTCTTGCTGTTGTTGTTCCTGATCCTGATTATCCTGCTCAGACTGTTGATCCTGCTGATCCTGATTCTGCTTTTGCTGATCCTGTTTTTGCTGATCCTGGTTTTGGTCGCTCTGGTCCTGATTCTGGTTGTCCTGGTTCTGCTGTTGCTGTTCGTTCTTTCTTTGCAGGAGTTTTTTCACTATCTCATAATCATATCTGGCGTCCACATTAGAGGGATTGGCCCTGATAGCAGACTTTAACAGTGATTCTGCTTCTTCAAGCAACTGATTGTTCTTTGCCATCACGCCAAGCTGCTGGTAAGCAATAGACCTGATCTCCTGGTTGGGTGAATCAGTCAGGATATTGTAGGCATTGGTGGCATTGGCGGAATCATTGAGGTGAAAGTAACTATGTGCCAGATTGAGATATACCTCATCATCCTGTACATTCATGCTGTCTGTCAGGATTTTATACTTGGATGCTGAGACCTGGTAATTACCGCTGGTGTAAGCAGCCTCGGCCTGTTTTTTTGTCTTGTTGATCCTGCTGATCTCGATGGGATCAGGTGAAAGAATAAAAAAAAGTATGATCACTAGAACTTTCATATTCTGATAACTCTCACATTTATGATAGAATCCAATAGCATCAGGAATAGTGCCGCACCTAAAAAGTAAAAATATTTGTTGGCTTTGGCGTCCATCGTCTTGGCATCTCTCAATTCTCCTTCGATGTCATTGATTGCATTGATCAAACGTGAGACATCATTTCTTGATTCATTGATCTCAAAATATTTTCCTCCGGTATCTGCGGCGAGCTTCTTCAGGGACCGATCGTTGAGCTGACTGATCACATCCTCCCCGGAGCGACTTTTTTTGTATCCGCGAGGAGTGGGGATCTTGCTGCCTCTTTCCGTACCCACGCCAAGAGTAAATAATTTGATCCCGGAATTTTCCACTTCATTCCCTACTTCCTCCGTATCCTCTCCAAAATCTTCCCCATCACTGATAAGGATGATGATCTTGGAGGTTTGCTTGGCCAGTGATTGGTTCTCATCGGTGAACTTGTCGAGGGCCATTTTCAATGGCGGTCCAAAGTCTGTCCCTGTACTTGGGACGAGATCTGTATTAAGTGACTGGATAAAAAGTGTCATTGCATTATTGTCATAAGTCAGAGGACACTGCATAAATGCTTCATTGGAAAACATGATCAGGCCGATACGGTCCGAACTGAAAGCTTCCGCAATATTTTTCAACTCAAACTTCACCTTTTCCAGTCTTGACGGCTGAATATCTACAGCATTCATTGATTCCGAGAGGTCCACACAAATAAAGATATCTTTCCCAATCGATTTGACCTCACGGGTTGTATCGCCGAATGATGGCCCCAGCAAAGCAACGATCATCAAAAACACATAGGCACTGCGTAGAAGGAATTTAAGAACAGATCTTCGCACAGAGGTATTCAGGGCTCGTTTGATCCTGAATAGTCTAAGCATATAAAATGCATAGAACAGGATAAATCCCAGGATGACAGTAATTTCAAATACTCCGATGTCGTACGCCCACTTCATTCACCTTCAAAATTAATGAAGCAGATGAAAAGTGACCATGGTTATGTCAAACGTTTAACATTTTTTAAACCACGATCATGGCTAAATGAATGTTATTAAAAAGGGCCCGTAATTTTAACAGTGCCTGTAAGAAGAGTAGTAATAGAAAAAATCAGGTAAAAAGCGATGAGCAGTATTTCAGGAGAAGGATGGAAACATACGATTGCCGGTTGAAATTTTTGAATTTCTCTGATGATTGAAGAAATGTTGGACCCGGAAAACGATGCAATTCACCGATCAGCTAATACACTAAAATCCACCAGGAATTTATCCACGCTTTTAACCTTTACCTGATGGATTTCAGCGGGGTTGAGGGGTTGAAGTCGTTTTACCAGTTCGATGGCGCTTTGTTTACATTCCATCGCATCATCCTTGAGGGGTATCGAATGCCAGCTTTCTTCGACTTTCGGATTGCTGATGTAGCCGTTCGTATCTACCTCGTAAACTACTGTAAACCTTTTGACAGCCGCTTCGAAGGTGGGACTTTGTATGATGAGGCTATCTCGTTTGTTTTTGGGCTCACAAACGATCTCACAGGGTTTTAAGTGTTTCCTGATGAATTCCTGCGTTTCAGCATAGTCCATTCTTTGTGTAGGGGTACTTTCTACCCGATCAAAAATCTCTTCTTTCCAGATATTACCATACAGATCTCGAGGGTCCAGCAAATGAATTCTGTATATCTGTTCTTTGATCTTGTCCAGTTTATGGATCAATGTTGCTGATACCGATACTTTACCTGTTCGCTGACAGGGAGTGGTAAACTGCTTATAGTATTTCGGATGTCTGCTTGTGAAGACGATGTAAGTAGAATCCAATTCAAAGGGATATGCACAACCCGATATCCTCGACAATACCTCAATGGTTTCTGATTTCGTTCCTTTATAACTCCTCAGGACCTGAAATCTTGTGCTATACAGATAATGTACAGTCCCCCTGTCTGGCCTGATGGTTATCTTATCGGTGGAGATGACCTTACCGATTAGAATGTTTTGTGTCATGGCAATCTCTTCTTCCAAAAGTGGCGTTTGACAGTCGCACGAAAATGTGTTGAAGAAAGGAAAGGTCAATAAAATGAAAAAACTATATAATTTCATGTGTATATAGTTAATTATTAGCGAACACATGCTTGCGTGCCGGAATGCACTCCAGGATGCAGGCATGGAATTCGCATGATATCATTTCTACCACTGTAAACTCCTTACCATACTTGATATAAATCTTTTGGTTGGTGTTTTCGAAATCATATTCATTTCATTTGATCAGGTTTCTTCCGGGTAGGTATTACTGCAAATAATAAAAGAATTTGGAAATGTTTGAAAAAATATGACCATCATTTATCCACAATTGAAGGATCATTATATGATTTTGTAAAATATTTGAGTTTTGAACCTATATTTATCAGAATTCAAATACTCCTCCAAAGAGGGGCTTACAGTTTAATAATAATATAACCAGATGAACATTAACCCAGGGGCCTTACTGATAGCCTTCATTTTCGTGTTGTTTTCCTGTGCTGAAAAACAGCCGGATCATCCCAAAGTCAAAAAGTTAACATTACAGCCAGGTTTTAAAGCTGAGCATTTATTCAGTCCTTCGGAAAATGAAATGGGATCCTGGGTATCTATGGCTTTTGATGACAAAGGAAGGCTTATTACCTCCGATCAGTACGGTGCTTTGTACCGGTTAGAAATTCCACCCATTGGCTCAAGCGACCTTAAGCCCAAAATAGAACAGTTGACTATACGATCAGGTACAACCTCAAATGATTCGGTGCTTCAAATGGGACATGCTCAGGGCCTCCATTATGCCTTCAACAGCCTATACGTGATGGTCAACAACAGGGTTAACGAAGATTTTGGTGTTGAAAGTGGTCTGTACAGGTTGATGGATAATGACGGGGACGATCAGTTCGACGAGATCATTACTATCAAAGAGCTGAATGGGCATGGAGAGCACGGACCGCACAGCATCATCACCGCACCGGATGGAAAATCGCTGTATGTTATTGCAGGAAACCATACGGATGCACCTGAGATGGATGCTTACAGGCTTCCGAGCAACTGGCAGCATGATAATCTATTTCCTCATCTGACAGATCCAAGAGGGCATGCCCGTACTCGAAAAGAACCAGGTGGCTGGATTGCAAAGATCGATCCTGAAGGAAAACACTGGGAAATGATCAGTGCAGGGTATAGGAATGCTTACGATTTTGCCCTTAATCAGCATGGTGACTTGTTTACTTACGATGCGGATATGGAATGGGATCTCGGTATGCCATGGTACAGGCCTACCCGAATATGTCATGCGACCAGCGGTAGTGAGTATGGCTGGAGAACAGGAAATGCCAAATGGTCACCTGCTTACCCGGATAATTTACCGCCGGTAATAAACATTGGACAGGGTTCTCCGACGGGCGTCCTGCACGGAAAAGATTCCCGGTTCCCGGCAAAGTACAAAGATGTCTTATTTGCATTTGACTGGAGTTTTGGGATCATTTATGGTATTCACCTGCAACCGGCTGGTGCGTCGTACACAGGCACCAGAGAGGAATTCTTATCGGGAATACCATTACCCCTGACAGATGGTGTTTTCGGGCCGGATGGTGCCATGTACTTCATGACGGGCGGGAGACGACTTGATTCGGACCTGTATCGTGTATATTTTGATGGCGAAGTCGCAAATGAGGCCACCAATTCGGAAAATCTGAGTGAAGCGTGGAAAATACGTAAAAAACTGGAGACATATCACAGCGGACCTGTTGATGGGGCGGTGGATTTTGCCTGGCTGCATCTTGGTCATGAAGACAGATTTGTCCAATATGCTGCCCGAATCGCCCTGGAGCATCAGCCGGTAGATCAGTGGTCTTCCCGGGTTTTCGATGAAAAAGACCCCTCAACCTTGATCCAAAGCAGTCTGGCACTAACCCGCCAAAGCGATCGGTTCAACGATACCATATTAGAATTGTTAGCAGGGATTGACTTTACAGCATTATCTCTTGAGCAGAAAATAGATCTGGTGAGAACAGTAGAAGTGATTATTTCCCGCCATGGTAAACCTTCCCGGCAGGTTCAGAGTCAGGTGATCAATCAGTTGTCATCTCAATATCCTTCCGACAACGATATATTGAATTTTACTTTGAGTAAGGTGCTTGTGTTTCTTGAGGCTCCGGGAGTGATCGAAAAGACATTAACGCTTTTGGAAACTGAAGTAACCAGAGATGCCTCTGGTATGAGTGATGGAGCCACCGAAGGATCGGACCTCATCATGCGTAACCTGCAATATGGGATGGCCATTGCCAAAACACTGAGCAGTGTACCCCCGGCACAGCATACCTTTTATGGCATTGTACTCAGCGAGCTGGAGTCCGGCTGGACGCCTGAATTAAGGGAACGTTATTTCAGTTGGTTCAAAAAAGCGTTGGGATACGAGGCTGGACACAGTTACATTGGTTTTATCAATAATGCAAGGAAAAATGCTTTGGCAAATGTCCCTGAGGATAAGTTCGCTTATTACAATGAACTATCCGGTGATGCTTTGCTCACAGAGTCGGGTAATGACATTGCGCAGGCGATCAGACCCGAGGGACCCGGCAAAAGATGGCAGGAGGATGATATTCAAGGGCTTTTGAACGGAGGTTTGAATGACAGGAATTACGTCAATGGCAAGAATATGTTTGTTGCAGCCAATTGCAACAGCTGCCATATCATGAATGGACAGGGGGGTGTAAGCGGGCCGGCTTTGACACAGCTAGGTACACGTTTTTCTCCGGAAGATATTCTCAGTGCTATCATCGAACCCAGTCAGGTGATTTCTGATCAGTACGCATCTTCTATATTGATCCTGGAAAACGGACAGTCCGTCGTCGGGAGAATTGTAAGTTCCGATGACGAGAAGTATGTGGTTTCACAGAATCCTTTTGATCCTGATATGCTCAGAGAGGTTCCTGCAGACCAGGTTGTCCGCATTGAGGAGTCGGAAGTCTCAGCCATGCCACCGGGTACGATCAATGCCCTCAATGAAAATGAGGTAAAGGACCTGTTAGCCTACCTGATCTCAGGGGGTGATCCTCAGAATGAATTGTATCAATAGTTTATTGAGGTACAGGATTGAGCATGATAGTAAAAAATCAAACGGATACGATCTTTATCTCATCAACCAATTAACCTAATGATCAGTAAACTCATTAAACTACTCCCGGGCTTTTTCAGCCTCATTTTTTTGATGGTCTTGATTCCCAGCTGTGGAAACGGCGGAAAGGAGGGGAAAGGCACCGAATCAGGATCCGCCAAATCGGCTGATGAATATCAGGTGATCTTTGATGGTGAAACGCTAGCAGGATGGCGGGGTGATGATATACACTGGAGCGTGCAGAACGGATCTATCGTCGGCGAAGTCACCGAAGACACACCTTTGGAAGCCAATACTTTTCTGATCTGGGAGGGAGGAGAACCCGAAGACTTCGAATTAGTCCTTGATTTCAGGATCAGCGAATCCGGAAACAGCGGGATCCAGTATCGTAGTGAGCCGGTGGAAGATGTTCCATACGGTTTGAGGGGATACCAGGCTGATATTGACGGGAGGAACAACTACACCGGGCAAAATTATGAGGAAAGGAAGCGCACGACGCTGGCTTACCGGGGACAAAAGGTCATTGTAAATGCCGCTCCGGACCCTGAAGCCCCGGTCAGGGAAAATGTCCAAAGGAATGCCTGGCAAAGCACAGAAATCATTGACTCTTTGGGTGCACCTGATGCGCTGAAGGCAAAAATAAAAGCACAGGACTGGAATGAATGTAAACTGGTGATACGTGGGAATATTCTGCAGCATTACATCAATGGGGTCCTGATGAGCGAGGTGACAGATAATGATCAATATAACCGTAAATCTTCTGGTTTGCTTGGCTTTCAGATCCACCGGGGGCCGCCCATGAAGGTGGAATTCAAAAATATCAGGTATAAATCACTTTAGGCCATGAATAAGATCGGCTTCAATGTACTTGCCTGGACCGCCGGAGTTTCAGATGATCTTTTGCCGATACTTGACCGGCTTAAAGAGATCGGCTATGATGGTGTGGAATTCTACATCGCCGAATCAGATCCGGATGATTATAAAAAGATCGGGGCACATACCAAAAGTATTGGTTTGGAGACCACGGCAGTGGTTTCTTTATTGAAAGAGGAAAATCCCGTTGATCCGGACCCGAAGATCAGGCAAAAAGGACTTGAAAGGATCAAATGGACCATTGACCGGCTAAACGATCTTGATGCAAAAGTTCTTTGCGGACCTTTCCATTCCGCCTTCGCCACCTTTTATCAGCATGGGCCTCAGGAAGAAGAGTATAAAAGGAGTGCCGAAATACTCAATAAAGCAGGTGATTATGCTGCTGAATCCGGCATTGTATTAACCCCCGAAGCTTTGAATCGCTTCGAGTGCTACTTGTGCAATACAGCGGAACAACTCGCTCACCTGGTCTCGCTTACTGATCATTCCCATGTCAAAGCCATGTATGATACCCATCATGCCAACATTGAGGAAAAAGATATTGTAGATTCTATTAAAACAATCGCACCTCATCTCAAACATTTTCATATAAGTGAGAATGACCGGGGCACTCCAGGAACAGGTCATGTGCATTGGGATGATACTTTTTCAACGTTAGCTGAGATCGGCTACGATGGCTGGCTGACGATTGAAGGATTCACCCGCAACGATATTGATTTTGCCAACTCAATTAACGTCTGGCGTGAATTTGCAAAACCCTGGGACATGGCAGAAAAAGGACTTGAGTTTATTAAAGGAATGCTCCATAAACATGCAAAGAATTGAGCGCAAAAAGCCAAATAGAGGATTGGACGGATAAGATTTCCAACCCTGCGCAGGTTGGGGGTATCGAAACCTCAGTGATTGACGATGGGCCGGGCAGAAACAGCCGGATCGCCTGGGTTAACACCGGATCAGGATTGCGATATAAAGTGGTGATAGACCGGGGCATGGATATTGTGGATGCTTTCTATAATCAGCATAGCCTGGCCTGGTTGAGTCATGGAGGTGTGATGTCTCCGCAACCTTATGCGGACAAAGGGTTCGACTGGCTGAAGACATTCAGCGGAGGTCTGATTACAACCTGTGGTCTTACTCATGTCGGTGGTCCGGAAGAAGATGAACACGGGGTTCGTGGTTTGCACGACCGGATCAGCAATATCCCGGCGACACTCGAGTCTGTGATCCAGCCGGATCCTTCCAGGGGTCAGTCAGTGATGAGCCTTTCCGGTAAGATGAGCCAGACCCGGGTATTCGGAAACCGGTTGGAATTAAAGAGAAAGATCTCTGGCCAGCTTGGTTCATCGTCCATCATCGTTGAGGATGAAGTGGTGAATGCAGGGAATGAACCCGCGCCACATATGCTTCTTTATCATCTGAACTTTGGCTGGCCGCTAATCGATGAGGGGGCAAAATTACTTTGGAACGGAGCCTGCAGATCCAGAGGTGGTAAAATGGATGATCAGCTTTTTGGAGAGGGGAAGGATTTTAAGACATGTAAACCACCATTACAGGAACATAGCGGGACAGGCGAGGCCTGCGGATTTATTGATCCCGAAGCAGATCAGGAAGGGGTCGTACATTGTGGCGTGTTCAATGAGTCACTTGGGATAGCTTTGGCTGTGCGGTTTAGAAAAGAACAAATGCCCTGGCTGACCAACTGGCAGCATTGGGGTAAAAAAGAATATGTGACAGCCCTGGAACCCGGCACACATCCCCCCATTGGTCAGGCGGCCGCCCGGAAAGAAGAAACATTGATTTTTCTGGAACCCGGTGAAAGCAGAAAATACCGCCTGGAGTTGGAAGTGATCACGGAATCGATAGAAATAGAAGCATTAATTACAAAGACTCAGAAATAAATTATAATAAATAACCTAAAATGAAAAAACGACTTGCAGAAAATGCATTGGAACAAGGGAAAGGGATACTTCGATTGGCCCCTACATGGGTCCCCCGTTCTTTTTGTGTACCGGGAAGAAGGATAAAACTACATCCGGATGATTATTACGTGCTGGGTGGCGAACGCGGTGGGATCGATGAACGATGGTTTTCCTCAACCACACCTGCTCAAAACGGCCCTCTGACTGGCAAAAATGAAGGGTTGAGTCCGGTCGTTTTCAAAGACGGATCAAAAACACATCAGCTTTTGTTGCGGGATGTGATCGATGAATTGAAGGGTGCGGTAATTGGTGACAGGCTCTGGAACGCGCATGAGAGCTGGCCCATGTACTCCAAGTTTTTTGACAATATGGGTCCGTTGCCTCATCATGTTCATCACAATGATGAAGATGCTGCCAAAATCGGTCAGAAGGGAAAGCCCGAAGCCTATTACTTCCCACCGCAGGTCAATAACCATGGGGGAGACTTCCCCTACACCTTTTTCGGGATCACACCCGGAACCACTAAGGATCAGATCCTGGAGTGTTTGAAGAATTTCACCAAAGGAGACAATAAGATCACCAACTATTCCTCGGCATTCAGGTTGGAGCCCGGAACCGGTTGGGACGTGCCTCCCGGTATGCTTCATGCACCTGGCAGTATGTGTACCTACGAGCCTCAGAAAGCCTCTGACGTCTTTGCGATGTATCAGTCTCTCGTCAACGAAGCCATTATTCCTGAGGAGCTGCTGTGGAATGGTACACCGAAAGACAGGATCGGCGACTTTGATCAGTTGATCGAAGTGCTGGACTGGGAGTTGAATACCAATCCAAATCTGCTGGAAACCAGGTTTATGGCTCCCATACCCGTGAGACCTGAAAAAGAAATGGAAGGATACCGGGAAGTTTGGGTCTGCTATCGCTCGGATGCTTTTAGCGCCAAGGAGCTGACTGTTCATCCCGGGCAGACTGTGACCATCAAAGACAATGCAGCCTATGGAATGATCATGATGCAGGGGCATGGTAAAATGGGTGTCTGGAATATTGAGACACCTTCCATGATCAGGTACGGTCAGCTGACCAATGATGAATTTTTTGTCACAGAGGATGCAGCCAAACAGGGTGTCACGATCACCAACTATTCTGATCTCGACCCCATCGTGATGCTTAAGCATTTCGGTCCTGAAAATCCTGACATGAAGATTTAATCATTGATGATTACCTTTATACAATTCTATTTTTCTAACTTAAAATACCCAAGACGTGAACAACTATCCCAAATTACATAATGCAACATGGCCCGGAGTAGTGGGCAAAGGACCGGATTCGGAACCACCGATCTCATTTGATCAAATGCTGAAAATGACAGCAACCGCCGAGGTCAATGGTGTAAAATTTGACGGAGTGGATCTTGGACTATTGCCACCGCATATTGATATCGAAGGATCGAAGGACGATTTCAAGCGGATCGCTGACCAGATCGCCGGGTACGGACTGAAAGTCGGCAGCCTTGTGGCTCCGATCTGGGGAGGACCTATCCTTGGGAGCAGCGAGGATCGAAAGACATTTGTAGAAATGGTTCGTAAAGCCTGCGAATTTGCGAAAGTCATGAGAGATGAAGGTCTTCGAAACTATGGGATCATTCGCATCGATTCCGCTTCAAGTCCTGCCGACTGGGCCAAAGATCCTGTCAATAATTCCAAACTGATTGCTCAGACCTTCAGGGAAGCCTGTGATGTAGCGGCTGATTATGATGAACGGCTGGCTGCAGAAGGAGAGATCTGCTGGGGCGGCATGCACAGCTGGAAAACAATGGTAGAGACACTGGAAGCTGTGGACCGGCCCAATATGGGATTTCAGGCGGACATGGCCCATACCATGCTTTATCTGTTGGGATATAACCGTCCGGAAGACCGCATTCTCCCCAAGGATTTTGACTGGAATGACCGGGACACATTAAATTCAGGACTCAAGAAGATCACGGATGCCCTAAGGCCATGGACCATCGACTTTCATGTTGCTCAAAATGACGGCACCGTTCACGGTACAGGATCGCATGATAAAACAGGTAGACACTGCCTTGCTACTGATCCTGAAGGCAAGCTGGATGTGGTCCATGATGCCGGTTACTGGTTGAGGGATGGGTCAGGTAAACTGACAAAAGCGTTCAAACATATCTGCTGGGACGGCTGCATGTTCGACAACTCCGTGATGACGCAGCAAAAGACCTGGAATGACATTCTGGCGATGCTGATCAAAGTACGTGAAGCACACGGCTGGAGTGAATAATTAATTTTTAATCTGCAAATCAACACACGACATGAGTAAAGAATTAAGAATAGGTCTGATCGGATGTGGGTTTATGGGAAGGACCCACTCCAATGCATATAACAGAATACCCAATTTCTTCCCGGATTTGAAATACAAGCCCGTATTGAAAGCCGCGTGCGCAAGAAACAGAGAAGCTGTCAATGATTTTGCGGACCAGTGGGGGTATGAATCAACGGAAACCGACTGGAAAACACTCATCAACCGCAATGACATCGACGCCGTGGATATCTGCACACCCAATGACACCCATGCGGAAATTGCCATTGCGGCGGCCAAAGCAGGTAAGATGATTCTTTGCGAGAAGCCGCTTTCCAGGACACTGAAAGAAGGAGAGGATATGGTAAAAGCCATCGAAAAGGCGGGAGTCAGAAATACGGTCTGGTACAATTACCGGAGGGTGCCGGCTGTGACCCTGGCTAAAAAGATTATTGATTCGGGTAAACTGGGTAAGGTATTTCATTACCGGGCCAATTTTCTACAGGACTGGACCATCAGTCCCGATGTGCCCCAGGGAGGAACAGGCACCTGGCGACTGGATGCCGGAGCGGCCGGGTCCGGGGTGACCGGTGACCTGCTGGCTCACTGTATCGATACAGCTATGTGGTTGAACGGAGGTATCAAAGATGTTTCGGCGATGACTGAAACTTTTATCAAGGAACGAATCCATTCCGATACCAGAAAAAAAACGAAAGTAGGGATTGACGATGCCTGTATATTTCATTGTCATTTCGAGAATGGGTCGCTTGGTCAATTTGAATCCACACGATACGCCAGGGGACATAAAGCGCTCTATACCTTTGAGATTAACGGCGAGCATGCTTCTATCAAGTGGGATCTCCATGACATGAACAGGCTGGAGTATTTTGACCACAGGGACGACTCGATCGTAAGGGGGTGGAGATCCATTCATGTCACAGATGGTGACCAACCCTACATGGATAAATGGTGGGTTCCCGGTCTGATCATTGGATATGAGCATTCATTTATTCACCAGGCCGCTGACTTCTTTAAGTCACTTGAAACCAAGAAACCTTGCAATCCTACCTTCAGGGACGCGCTGCAGACCCAGAAAGTTTGTGAGATGGTGATTGAATCCGCTAAATCCAAAAGCTGGAAGAATACCGGCGTGGAATGGAAGTGACACCCTATCAGATCCATAAATTAGTCCCAGGAAGAGTCTCGTGGCGATGGAAGGGACCTGGGGCCTATTCAGATTGAAATGACGCAGAGTCCTCTACGAGAGACTCTGCTGAGGCCTTGGGGTCGAGTGGAAGTAATAGGGTAGATGTTCACCCTGCATACGGAAAACGCCCTGGAAGTCGACAGTCACGCGTTTAAAACGCACGCCAGAACAAAAGACGCTCTGGTCGCGATTGCATCGCGTGACAGAGTGGTTTTTTTCAGCTTTGATGGGATTATTTATGTACCTACATTGTTTATATTGAAAGCATAAAAGAAGAACAATGGAAATAGGCATAAGTACTTTTGTTGAGAATACACCGGACCCTGAAACCGGCCAGCTTTTAAGCCCTTATCAAAGGATGCAAAATCTGATGGAGGAGATTGAACTTGCAGATCAGGTTGGACTGGATGTCTACGCTATTGGCGAGCACCACAGACCGGATTTCGTGGTCTCATCTCCTGCCACAGTATTGGCGGCTGCAGCTGTGAAAACCAAAAACATTAGGTTGTCCAGTGCCGTCTCTGTTTTAAGCTCTGACGATCCGGTGAGGGTATTTCAGCAGTTTGCCCATGTGGATCTGCTGTCCGGAGGCAGGGCAGAGATTATGGCCGGCAGGGGCTCATTTATTGAGTCTTTTCCCCTCTTTGGCAATGATCTCCAGGATTATGATACCTTGTTTTCTGAAAAGCTTGAGCTATTGATCAAGCTCAATAAATCAGAAAAAGTAACCTGGCAGGGCCATCACAGGCCTTCCATCAACAACAGGGGTGTGTATCCAAGACCCTATCAAAAAGAATTACCTGTCTGGATAGCTGTAGGCGGAACTCCGGAATCGGTGATCAGGGCAGCAAAGAATGGATTACCACTGGCCATCGCTATTATTGGAGGCATGCCAGAGCAATTCATTCAACTGGCAGATCTGTATAAAAGAACTTATTTGTCTGCGGGTCATGATATTGATCAAATGCAGATCTCTGTTCATTCGCATGGATTTATTGCAGAAGACTCCCAACAGGCAGCTGATGACTTCTATGGTCCATATGCTTTGGTGATGAGCCAGATAGGAAGGGAGAGAGGATGGTCCCCGATGACAAGGCAGCAATATGAGGCAATGCGCACGAGAAGAGGATCACTGCTGGTGGGTAGTCCGCAGGAGGTGACAGACAAAATACTGATGGAACAGGAGATGTTTGGATTGACACGGTTTCTAATGCATCTAAGTGTCGGTACCATGCCGCACAAAAAACTAATGAAAGCCATCGAGCTGCTGGGTACGGTGGTTGCTCCGGAGGTGCGGAAGGCTGTGCAACAAACAGCTTGATTTTTCATGGAAAGGATTTATTGGTTTAGTGTATTCCTTTTTTTCGTCGGTATCGTCTTATTGGTTGTAAGTAATTTCAAAAACCAGATAGTCGGTTATCGTACCCCAAAATCAGTAAAATCCAAAAGTCACTGGCGATATGCTAACAAACTTGCAGGATTACTCATGATATGCTTTGGCTTAGTATGGGCTTTATCTCATTTTTTAACTTCGAATTACACAAAATTTTCCATGTATGGATGGAAGGGAGCACTTATCATGATTGGTGGTTTTGTAGGTATCATTATCATCGTGGAATTGAGATTAAAGAAGATGGATTAATTTAGTTCAGTGAAAAATCTGATTACCTTCAAAAAAGCCGGTCAGTGGAGTGCTATCCTGTTCGGACTTTTTGTTTTGTTTCATCTGGCAGTATTGATGGGTATCCTTCTTTTTGATTATGCCCCGGTTGAATATCTCTGGGGAGGAATAATGACCACCACGGAGGAGTTGCTTATGTTCGAGGTCATTTCCCTTGCCGCCATCACCTTTTGTCTGATTACCGTACTCATCCGGATGAAAATGATTCGTTTGCCAGGGCTTTTGGTCGCCTCCAGGGTGACCCTTTGGATCATCACCCTTTTGTTTTTCCTCAATACTGTCGGGAATCTGCTGGCTCAATCCACCTTTGAGAAATTCTTCGCCATCATCACTCTTTTGTTCGCTCTTCTGTGCCTGAGGATGGCTTTGGAGCCAATAAAACCCCGATAACGAGCTTTTAGGTTACGCATGAGCATGTAGACCATTCATCGGAAGTGATATAGTGAAGGTGCTCCCCTCATTCAGTTTGCTTTGAACCTCAATGGTACCACCATTCATTACAATAAATTCTTTGCAGATCTTAAGTCCAAGCCCTGTTCCCGGTTCATTGTGTGTTCCCCGGGTAGAATGATTGGAATCAATGTCAAATAGCTGGTCCAGAACATCCTTTTCCATGCCTATCCCATTATCAGCAATACTTAATGAGACCTCATTGTTTGACTCATCTTTTTTACATGAGATGTAAATTTCACCAGTCTCTTCCACATACTTGGTTGCATTCGAGAGGATATTTCTGATCACCGTGCTGATCATGTTTTCATCGGCCCATGCATGGATATCATTATCCACATTTTTCTCAATCGAGATCTGCTTATTTTCGATAATCTGCTTTAATAAATTGAGACTGTTATCCACCAGGGACTCGATGTTGAGGCTTTCGGGGTTTACCTCAATATTTTTTGATTCGGACCTGGACCATAGCAGGAGGTTTTCAAGGAGGTTGGAAGTGTCTTTGATGGAATTGACCAGAAGCTGAAATAATTCATTTCTTTTCTCTTCGGTCATTTCATCGTGTTTTTTTTGCAGGATTTCACCCAGGCTCATTACCCCGCTGATGGGGCCTTTCAGATCATGAGCGATGATGGAAAAGAACCGGTCCTTTTTGGCATTCAATTGAGCCAGCTTCTGATTGTCTGATTCGATCTTTTTATTGTTAGCTGTGATTTGTTGTTCATCCAGATCCTTCAAAATTAACAGATAACCAACACTGCCGACGATCAGGTTTAAACCAGCAAAAAAGTAAAGGAAAGCTTCCCGTATGGTGCTGCCGTCAAAAACCGTAAGCTTCTCATCTTGAACAATTGCGGTAATGGAGGAATTTAGGAATGCCAGTGAAAATAGTGTGTAGGTTACGGCAACAAGTACCACGAACCTGGCCCTACCAGCCTGGGTGAACAAATAAAATGCGCCAAAACCAAAGCAAAGGGCCACAATCAGGTGATGGATTTCAATGACGTCATGATAAGGCAATCGGGGAAAGGACAATGAAAAGATGATCCCCAGAAAGGTTAGGATGGAAATGCCCCAGAAAAGTGTCTTGTTAGGCCGATTGTCAAAAGTGGCTACATTATACACCTCCAGTGCGTAACCAAGCAGCAGGAAAGCATTGCTGATATGGAGTGCAAAGTAATCAGATGTCCAGGAACTCGAAGTCAATCCAATAACGGCTACCCCCTGAAAGAATTTTCCGAGTGTGAAGGAGATGAGGTGCCAGTTGTAGCGTTTGTTGGCCACCACGTAGTAGACAAACAGCAATCCGATGAATGTGCTGAACAATCCAAAAAGAGATAGTATAGACCTGGCATCGAACATTTACGGGTGTCCGGAATGTGGAATATTTTAAGCCTTTAAAAATAATGGAATAAATCTTTATGAGAACTACGGTGTTTAGCTGAGATTATACAGGTGGGGAGGTGATTTTAACTATTGGAATTTGTGTGTTTACCGGAGTGAAGGAAATGAGTCAGGAGAGGAGGGTGAGTAAGATTTTGAACATGTACCCCAAAGAAATTACTCCAAATTCAGAAATTTTAGATTCATCACTGAATTGTTGAAAGCATTGGATCTATTTTATTCTGAAATACTATATTTGCAGTCCTTTACAGAGCCATGATAGCATGGCTCATTCAGTAAAACCCTGGAGAGGTGGGTGAGTGGCTGAAACCAGCAGTTTGCTAAACTGCCGTACAAGCAATTGTACCGGGGGTTCGAATCCCCCTCTCTCCGCAAATCAAAAACCGCATCGCGGTTAAAGCCGGAGAAGTATATTTCAAATTTCATTTGAAAATATACTGGGGAGGCTTTCGGTTTCCGAAGGAAATCGGTTTTTGATTTAGCTATTCCCATTAGGGATCAGCGTAGCTAATCCCCGACTCCAATTTACCCAAGGTCCGCTAGCTCAACTGGATAGAGCAACTGCCTTCTAAGCAGTAGGTTCCGTGTTCGAATCCCGGGCGGATCACGAGGAGAGCAAAAGCCTGTCACGAAGTGACGGGCTTTTGTGTTTTTAGACCGAGCCAAACTTGTAGGGGTGAAGCAAGCAAAACACAAAACCAAATCTTTGATTTGGACTTTTGCTTGCGGACGGCTAGTCTCGGAACTCTGATGCCATCGGGATCGGGTAAGCAATCGCATAAGTAATAATAGTCGATGCAGTCTGACGCAACCCGAGCGACCGGTAAAACAATTACCCCTCAGACCCGTGTATTTAGAACTTGCGGTATTTTGATTTTAAATACTTATTAGGCTCCTTCTCTTCGAACTTTGCCTTTGCACCATTCCAGTGCAAGGTCTGGTCCGGGAATCGGTTTGCCACAACGCCCAGCAAGATCGCTTCTGTGAGATTAGCTGCATAGGAAAATGGAGCACTACACTCATCATTGCCCAGGCAGGTATCAATAAACTGGTGATAATGGTTCACCAGGTCCATGTCAGGCATTTTTATTCTTTCGTATTTACCATTCACAATCAGCTTGGGGTAATCAGTATGAGGGAGGACTAAAGTTCCCTTTTCACCAACAAAAACGGCACCCTGATCCGGCAATTTGTCATTATTTGGCAACATCAGGTCCTCATGCTTCGGTGGTGCTCCAGGCCCGTCGTACCAAACCCACTTAAAGTCGTCAGTAGTATAGGGTGTTCCTGGAAATTCGTACGTCACCACATTGTTTTCAGGATGTCCAAACCCGGTAAATTCCCGGCAGCTGGTATTGACTGTTTTTGGTACTGTGAGACCTAAAGCAGTATATGGGGTATCGAAGATATGAACCCCCATGTCGCCCAGCGTTCCGCATCCATAATCCAATATTTTTCTCCAGTTACCGGGATGGTAATAATTCTCTTTGTATGGTCTCTCCGGAGCAGTTCCCAGCCAAAGGTTCCAATCCAGATTTTCGGGAACAGGATCACTGCCTGAGGGCGCAGCTCCGTCATAGCCCCAGTTTTTGGGCGACCATGCCCGGACAGTGCTTACTTTTCCAATGAGCCCCTGCTGAATCAGTACCACTGATCTTAAATAAGGGTCACTCGAGTGTTTTTGAATGCCCATTTGGGTAACGAGATTGTTTTCCGCTGCCATTTTTTTCATGGCCCGGGCCTCAGACACATGATGGGTCAGCGGCTTTTGACAATAAACAGCCTTGCCCATTTCCATGGCCCTCATCGAAGCAGGCGCATGGGTATGATCAGGGGTAGATACAATGACTGCATCTATAGATTTTCCCACTTCATCAAAAAGCTTTCTATAATCCCTGTAAGCTGTTGCTTTCGGATGCGATTTTTGTGCGGTAGCAAGATTCATGGCATCAACGTCGCATAAGGCTGTCACCTCCACCATGTCATGGGAAGCAATTACCTTGAGATCAGCTCCCCCCATTCCTCCAACGCCAATGTGTGCAGTTCGTATTTTACCATTTTTGACCCTTGCCCAGACTGACGAGGGCAACAAGGTAACAGAAGCTAATGCTGCACCTGCTGTCTTCAAAAAATGTCTCTTGTTCATTTATTAACTTTTGTTATGCTTTAATGATGTATGCAATTTATCTAATTATCGAATATTTGAGGGCAGGCATGCTGATTTGATCGGGAATTTGTAATCCGATTGGAAGAGTAGTACGAGTTTGCTTACAAGCAGGAGATCCTTCGCTCCGTTTCACTTCGCTCTGGATGACGGTTAGTTTGTTGATTTAGTATCGCAGGTACAAATCATCTGCGGGTGAATTTGAGGAAATGATCCCTTGCTTATTCAGAAATATAACTATTCTTATTTGAAGAGCCTTTTACTCACCGGGACTGCTCCCAGTGTGCTCCCGGAGTGCTCCCATACTGCTTCCAGTCAGGGGTTTTTGAGGTATAATATCCAAATAATTGTATTTTTCTAAGAAAGGAGAGGCGATAGTGGCCTACAATAATACCTTATGAATCAATTGTCTGGATGATCAGAAGTCCTATTCTTCTGTATTGCATAACATGGTATCAAAATAAATAATTAGCTGTGAGCCCTCGATTACTTGTCCGTCAAGACCGGTGCCTAAGACATTTATCCCACTCAAAATCATTAAGTATATAAGAATTTCCTTCATCAACCTGAACCCATTCATTAACTCCTTTTGCTCCATTCATCATATCACCGGTCAGACCAAGTCCCATTGGAGCTCTGTATTTCCTGCCTTCCACGAGCATTTCACATCTTCCATTAGATATCGCTTCCTTCCCTTCAATGCTTCCGTAATACTTAGCTTCTGTTAAGCCGGGGCATCTCTCTGTGAATTGAAGAGGAGTCAATGATCTTGCACAACCCGCAGTTATTAAGGTCATTAGAAATAGTAGCCAGTTTTTTCTAAAGTAATGTTTGTTTATAACTGCAAGTTGCAGGCTAAATATAAAGAAAAGCCATGTCTTAATTCTCCTTGCTTATAGAGACAAGTCTAAGTACAAATACCAACAAGAAGCATTTTATAACATTTGGCGCCATTGTTGGCCCCTCTATTGGATTTACAATATTCGAATCTGAAGCGCCTTTTAAGATAATTGGCCAAATTCATTGCAGACAATTATTCGTTCCCGGAAATGGTTTTATCTATGCTATTCACCGTGAAAACATGAATTTCTTTGTGAAGAAGAAGTATAAGATTGAGGATGATGCAATTATTGAAATAAGACAACCTTTCTATTTCGGGGTTAATGCAGGATATCGGAGTGTCGGAATATTGGAATGTCCGAAAGTCCGAACATCCAAATATCTGACTGGATCGTTTTAGTTCATCACTTTCTCCCCATCTCCCTTGCCTAATCTGGTGACATGCTCGTATTTTGCCGGTATGAAGAACACCAACACCTTCCTTCTCCTGTTTGTCCTTTCCATCTTCTCGGGATGCTCATCCCCGGACCCATCCGATGATCTGCCCCGTATAGCCATCGCTGGCCTGGCCATCGAGTCCAGCACTTTCTCGCCAGCGGTCACAGAGGCTGAAGCGTTCCTGGCCCGAACAGGGGATGAGGTGTTTGACTATTATCCTTTCATGGATAAGGATTCTACAATTAGAAACAGGGCGAAGTGGTTTCCTGCATTGAGGGGCCATTCATTGCCGGGAGGGATTGTTTCCCGTCAGGCTTATGACTCGCTGATGGGAGTCATGCTGGACATGCTCAAAGCAGACCTGCCGTACGATGGCCTTTTCTTTGATATCCATGGAGCCATGAGCGTGCAGGGGCTGGATGATCCTGAAGGGGATATGATCAGACAGGTTCGTGAAGTCGTTGGAATGGAAACACTGATCTCCACCAGCATGGACCTCCATGGCAATGTCTCTAAGGCGCTGGCCGGGCACTCGGACCTAATCACCTGCTACCGCATGGCACCTCATGAGGATGCCATCGAATCCAAAAGAAGGGCGGTGGATAACCTGCTGGACCGGCTGGAAAGTGGCAAGGGAAAGCCAGCCTACAAAGCCTGGATCCCGGTCCCTATCTTACTGCCGGGCGAACAGACCAGTACCCGTATTGAACCAGGTAAAGGTTTGTATGCCAAAGTAGCTCCGGTAGCTGCACGTAAGGGGATCATAGATGCGGCGATCTGGATCGGATACGCCTGGGCGGATGAACCAAGGAATCATGCTGTAGTCATGGCTTACGGGGATGACAAAGAAGCTGTGACTAAAGGTGCTGAGGAGCTGGCTCAGGCCTTCTGGGACGTCAGACATCAGTTTGACTTTGTGGCACCGACCACCACTTTCGAAGAAGCCATGAAGCTGGCCCTGGAAAGTGATCAAAAACCTTTCATGCTCAGCGACATGGGTGACAACCCGACCGCCGGCGGGGCAGGGGATGTCACATGGACGATTACCGAGATCCTTAAAATGAAGGAGTTTCAGTCGGCTGATGGTCCTTCAATAATCTATGCCTCGATACCAGGACCGGATTTTGTCGCTAAAGCCATTGAAACGGGAGAAGGAGGGCAAATCAGTGGAACTGCCGGAGCTCATGTAGATGACCGGTATGCTCCACCGGTACTGTTTGAAGGGACTATTAAGAAGATCAAACATGGGGATGTTCATGCGGAAACAGAAGTGGTGGTAAAAGTGGGTAGCGTACACGTAATCGTGACGAAAAAGCGTAAGCCCTACCATCACGAAAGTGACTTTACAGACCTGGGTCTCAACCCCCGAGAAACAGACATTGTGGTTGTGAAAATAGGTTACCTGGTACCGGAATTGTATGACATGCGGGGAGACTGGGTAATGGCCCTGACACCAGGCGGCGTAGATCAGGACCTGGAAAGGCTGGGCTACCAGCGGATCAACCGGCCGATGTATCCGCTGGACCGCGGCATGGACGACCCGGACCTGTCTGCCCGGCTGATCCCATTATCGCATAATATGTAAATACCGCATCTTGCTATCTTTGAATCACCTTGAATAAGAAATACACCATAGGCGCAGACATCGGTGGCGGGCATATCCTGAGCGCGGCGATAGATAACCAAAAGAACGAGCTGCTAACCCATACGCGGGCTTACCAAAAGGTCAATAACAAAGGGTCGCTGGACGAGATCCTGACGTCCTGGGCAGCCGCACTGAATCGGACGCTGGAAGGTCTGGATCCCGATGAAATAGCAGGGATTGGTTTTGCCATGCCCGGGGCTTTCAATTACAAAGAGGGGATCGGGAAGTTTGAGTCCGGTAATAAAAAGTACCTTGCGCTGTATGATGTGCACGTAGAGACTGCACTGAAGCCTTACCTCACACCGGGTGACGACCTGGCCTTCCGGTACCTGAATGACGCCACTTCTTTTGCTGTGGGTGAAGCCTGGGTAGGCAAAGCCAAAGGAGCTGCAAAGTCCATAGCCATTACCCTTGGCACAGGTCTGGGTTCGGCCTTTATCGACCGGGGGGTCCCGGTTGTCACCAGGGAGGATGTGCCCCGGGAAGGATGCCTCTGGCACCTGCCCTTTAAGGAGGCCCTGGTCGATGATTATTTCTCCAACAGGTGGTTTACCAATACTTACCAGGAGCGTTTTGGAAGGAGCGTTGCCGGTGTGAAGGAGCTGGCTGAAGCCGCTGATGATTCCCCTAACGTTAAAAATCTGTTCGTTGAATTTGGAAAGAACCTGGGGGAGATGTTTACCCCATGGCTACAGATATTTCCAGCGGAAAAGATTGTGATGGGTGGTAATATTTCCGGGGCGTTCACTCTGTTCGGGCCCTCCATGCTTCGATATTTCAGGGATCATCAAATCAAGACAGAGGTAGAAATATCTGATCTCATGGAAGATGCTGCGCTTTTCGGCAGTGCCCGCTTGTTTGACGAAAGTTTCTGGCGTCAGGTGAAGGATCAGTTACCAGAGTTGTGACAGCTGATCAGGATAACGTCATTCTGACAATTAAAAATCCCATGGTTAATAGCCGTCAACGTAAGCCATTTCAACTCAAATGGGCTCCTAGTCTAATCCCGAACGGATGAAATAACTATAGCACAATTCTTTTATTTCGCCACTTTGGGGCTTGAGTGATCATTATGCAATAACGCAGGTCTGACTCCCGGCGTTTTCTTCTAATGCTCCTTTGGAGCTAAAGTTGATGGCTATATTGACTCACCAACCATTCCTGTTTAGGACCACTCTTTTGGAAGATGGGTGAGTGAAGAAAAGAGGCTGAGCGATGGATATTCATAAAAAATAAGGGAGGGTTCTATCCCTCCCAAAGATTTCTCACCCACACTTTTACTTACAGCCTGATCACATCCACACTCAGGTCATGAGTATTCCCTGCCGGTGGAGTATCAAACCCCGTAAGCAGGATGTTGTAATATGCACCGTCGGTCAGCTGCACTTCGGGTAGCTGAATCACCGTGTTGAACAGGTTGGCTTCCATGAATTCAAAAGTCACCCGTCCGGCATCAACCGCGGCGAATTCACTACCGCTTTTGAAACCCGTAGCATCAAACAACTCGTCTTCGTCGGCCAGCACTTTCACAGCGGGCGCATCCGGAGACATGTGAATAAATCTGACCATGGCTTTTCCATCGACTTTATCAGGAAAATCATCTTCAAAGAGTACGGCTTCGAGGTTGTTGCTTGTGTTGGCAACAAATACCGTATAGTTGTGATCGATCTCAAAGGTGAAAGTGGTATCGATCAACGCAATGACCCCTGTATTGGCTTCGATGAATTTCATGTTCCTTTTTCCCGGATAGAAGTTCAAATAGAAGCTATAATCCTTGAATTCGAAAGGTTCATTGTTGATCTGACCGGTACTTACCCTGATATCAATACCCTCGGTATCCGGGGAAGTGTGATAGAGGCTTACATGAGCATGTTCGATGGGAGCAGGTGTATCCTGGTCATCCATACAGCTTGTGAGAAAAAGAAGAATTGCAACAGCTAGTCCTAAAACTATCGAACCTTGTCGATAGCTTTTATTTATCATTTTCGGTTCCATGATTGACAATATTAATTGCCTGAAATTGTTTTGAGTTTTTGAATGGTTATTCGATCCTAATAGACCAATCGACCATTAAAAGGGTTGGAAGGATTTTAAAATATTGTTTCTGGCTGTCGTCACCAGAAAATCCAGGCGAGTATTTTCAGATCTTTTGGATACTCAATAATTTACTTGTCAGAATCCTCAGTCAGGTCTTTAGCAATTCTGATTTTCAGGGGGTCAGTAATGATCAGGCTGTGTTTCACACCGTCGTTAGGATTTATGATCCTTGATGGATAGATGCCCATCGGCTGGTAATTGGGCATGTTGTCATAATCATGACGGGCGATCTTGTATTTTCTTTCTGTCTTATTATTCATGATTTCAGGATTCTTAAATCTAAAATCAGGTCCGAAAACCTGAGGTTTGTGCTCAGGGTAGAAAGACAAGGGTTTGTCCTCTCTCAATGGCTGATCGGCATCCGGAAGGGCTTTGTATCTGTGGAAATACTGTGCAGATGCACCAATTACCAGAAACCCCATAAAAGCCAAAGTGAATAATGCCTTCTTCATGACCGGGTGGATTATTGTCCTGATCTAAAGTTAACGAAATATTTTCAATTAACTGTATAGGTTTTTATTTCACTGGGTATATATCCGATCCGGTGGGCCTGAAAAATGATCTTTCCCTGATCTGGTACCGGGATCGGCGAGCTGTAGACCTCCCAGATTGGTGGTTCTGTTCCATCAGGAGGAATGACTTTATATCCGATGGATACACCGGGCGTTTCACTCGATATGGCCAGCTTGTTATCAGCCACGCTATAAGAAGGCTCCTGCGTTTCAGGTTGCTCATCCTTTCCGTTCCACAGCTGATTAATCAACTGCCGTTCAGGTAAATTGGGTTGATCTCCGATGGCTGCCAGCCAGCGATCCATCTCCTTCCTCAGTTCATCCATTTTTTCCTGATAGGCAGGATCATTGGCCAGGTTGTTGAGTTCATGAGGATCATTGATGCAGTCAAAAAGCTCTTCCCTGTCTTTGGTCTCTCTGAACCATTGCATCTGGTATTCATCTAGCTTTCCCTCATCCCTGAGCCTTAACAATTCCTTCATCGTAGGTATCTGTTCGCGGTAGCTGACAGGCAGGTAATAGGGTTGCTCAGGTCTGTAATTGCGAATGTATTTGAACTGAGGATCTCTTACTGCGCGGATGGCATCGGTAAATTCATCAAACCGGTCCGCAGCTGCATGGATGTAATCTCTTTTCTTTTCTGCTTGATATTCACCCAGGAAGGCCTGCCCATGCATGTAATCCTTTGGACTTATCCCGGCCAGCGATAAAACAGTAGGGGCCAGATCGATGAAGCTGAGCAACTGGTCATCAATAGTACCTGCATTCCGCTTGTCAGGCCATCTCACAATGAGAGGGGTTTTGAGGCCGCTGTCATAAATGAGTCTTTTTTGACGGGGTAACGGTCCTCCATGATCTCCGTAGAAGAAAATAACCGTATTGTCCATCAGGCCTTCGGCTTCCAGCTGATCCAGGATAGCTCCCAGCTGACGATCCATTTCGGCAATGTTGTTGTATACCTTCCACATGTCGTGCTGGGTCACGTCATTATCCGGAAGATAGGGAGGCACGTCAAATTGGATGTCTTTGGATATGTGAACAGGCGTTTCGTCCGTCGGGGTCTTGCCATTCCAGCTTGATTTTGCCAGGCTGGTATCTCCTGAGTTGTAATGGCGCATTTCATTTTTCCGAAAACCATACGGTTCAAACAGGCCGGATTCATGGGTAGTGGTGAAATTAAAGATAGAAAAGAAGGGCTGACCCTCTTCACGGTTTTTATAGTGGGCATAATAGCTGCTTTCATCCCATGCCGTGACCGGAGCCTGAAACTGGTAATCCTGCTTCACGTTGTTGGAACAATAATATCCTTCCATCCTGAGCCATTCACTCATCATCCTTGTTTCGGGAGGGGGGATGGCTTCATATTTGGGCAATCCGGTCACATTGGTGTGCGACCCGGTTCGCATGTGATTGGCGCCAAAGCTGGAGGGATACATCCCGGTGGCGATGGCTGCACGGCTGGGGGCACATACTCCGGAAGGGGAGAAAAAGTTAGGATACCGGATACCCTCAGCAGCCAACCGGCTTAGGTTCGGAGTTTGTATGGTGGAGTCCCCAAAAGGAGGGATGTAATGTCCCATGTCTTCGGTGACCAGCCACAGGATATTCATAGGTGCCGAACTTTGCTCATTCTCAGATGACCCTGGTTGCTGACAATAGCACAACAGGATGCCCAATAGAAAGAGGTATTTTGATTTCACGCTTAGCATCATTTTAAGATTTGAGTGAGATGCTGAAAACTGGATCTGGCACATTTGAATCCATCCACGGCCCTTTCATTTTCAACGATGTAATATCTGGCTCCTCCGGTTTTCGCCTGATCAAAAATGGGTTTGAAATCAATGATCCCCTGACCCACACAGGAGATGCCGCCATCTGTATTATTATTCATGTCTTTCACGTGTGCCAGTTCAAACCGGCCGGGATATTTCTTAAAATACCTGATCGGATCTTCTCCGCCTTTTACCACCCAGTACCAGTCCATCTGGACCGTTGAATAAGCGGGATCTGTATTTTCAAGGAGTATATCGAAAACGTATTCGTCATTGATCTTTGCGAATTCCTTGTCATGATTATGCCACGCAAACCGAAAGCCGCTTTCCCTGAGTTGTTTTCCAAATCGATTGATCCGTTCGGCGGCTTCCATCACTTCTGTTTCAGTCAGGTTCTGAGCATTGGATTGCCAGGGCCAGTAGCAGGTAATGTATTGTACACCAAGACCCTCAGCCTTTCTTAATGTCTCGTCAAGGTTTCCTTTGACCAGATCATTCATACCAATCCCTGTGATCACGGTGCTCAATCCCAGAGCCTTCAGGTACCTGTTGAATTCTTTTGGATCGGTACCTTCGGGTACAAAGCCACTTTCCAGACATTTATACCCGATATCCGCCAGGGTTTTGAAAGTTTGCCTATAATCCGTCGCCAATTCATTTCGCACCGTATTGGTGATGATTCCCACCTTTTCCAGGGTATCAGGATCTGAAGCTTTGAGCTCAGAGATCAATGAATACCCGGTCAATGAAAGCAGGGATTTTTGCAGAAAGGCTCTACGGTTGGTCATCTGGATGCCCTAATTTATCAAATTGCAGGCCCGCATCAAAAGGATTACAGACTAAAGGATTTCCTTCAATCCTTTGACCAGCCGGTCGACATTTTCCTTTCTGGCCGTGTGGCCCATGATCCCGATCCGCCAGATCTTTCCCGCCAAAGGTCCCAAACCGCCCCCAATTTCAATGTGGTGGTCTTTCAATAAGCGAGTCCGTACTTCGGCATCATTGACACCTTCAGGAATGGAAACAGCATTAAGCATAGGCAAACGATAAGGTTTATCCACATAGAATTGCAGTCCGATCTTGCCCAACTCCTGACCCAGGTAATCATGAATCTCCTGGTGACGCTTATATACATTTTCCAAACCTTCGTCCAGGATCAAATGCACGGCTTCATTCAGTGCATATAGCATGTTGATCGGGGCGGTGTGATGATAGGATCGCTTTTCCCCTGCCCAGTAGTTGATGATCATGGAGAGATCGAGATACCAGTTAGGAACTTTGGTTTTGCGGGCCAGAATTTTCTCCACTGCCCTGTCCGACATAGAGACCGGTGACAGTCCTGGAGGACAGGAAAGACATTTCTGTGTCCCGCTGTAGATGGCATCAATCTTCCATTCATCCGTTTTTACAGGGATGCCACCAAGACTTGTGACGGTATCGACAAGGAATAGGGCGCCAGTGGGTTGTACGAGCTTGGAGATCTCTTCCACCGGATTTCTGACACCCGTGGAGGTCTCTGCATGTACCACAGCAATGAGGTCATAAGTGCTTCCCTTTAGCTTCTTCTCAACTCCCCCCGGTATGACAGGTGTACCCCATTCAAATTCCAGGGCGTCCACTTCGGCACGCAGCCTTCCAGCTAAGTCCTGCATCCTTTTACCAAAGACTCCATTGGAAAGGATCAGGACCTTATCGCCGGGCTCCAGTAAGTTGACAAAGCAGGTTTCCATGCCTGCAGAACCTGTACCAGAGACCGGGATGGTTAGCTTGTTCTTTGTCTGAAAGAGTTGCTGAAGTGATACTTTGATATCATCCATGATCCGGATGAAATGAGGGTCAAGGTGGCCCAGTGAATAGGTGGATAGTGCCTGGTATACTTCTTTGGGTACGCTGGAGGGTCCCGGACCCATCAAAAGGGTTTCATTGATCTCGTTGAGTAATGCTGATTTCATGTGTACATTAATGTATTCAAATTGGCCTTGAATTTACCCAATCATACCCAAAATGCCACATTTAATTCATCGGCTCATGTTTTTTTCAACTCCAGGTTTTGAAGGGTTTTGATGATTTCTGACGGTTCGGCCCTGACCCGGTAATCTTCATGAAGGAAAGCATACCGGATGATCCCCTCCTGATCGATGATGTAAGTGGAGGCAAGAGGAAGTTCTTGACTGGTATCGCCGTTCACCTCGTGCAGGCCAAAGGATTCCTGATACATTTTTGCAATCTCAGGGTTTAATTTGAAGACTACGCCAAAGGTTTTTGCTACCTGGTTCCCAATGTCGTTCAGGACTGCAAATTCAAGTTGATGTTTTTCCAGGGTACTTAAAGATTGGTCCGGAAGCTCAGGAGTGAGGGCCACCAGGGAGGCCCCAAGATCTTTGAATTCCTCCAGATGGGCCTGCATGTGGTGCAAGGTGATGTTACAATAAGGACACCAGCCGCCACGATACCACAACAGAATGATCGGACCATCTCTTAAGTGCTGATGAAGCGAATAATTCCGGTCCAGCTGGTCTCTTAAAGTGAAGTCTGGGGCTCGATCTCCCTTTTTCAAGGCCTTTTCCAGGATGCCGGAATTTTTTAATGCTTCAAAGACTTCTGCATACAGTTTTTTCTTGCTGTCTGAGGCAGTGGAATTGAATTTCTCAAGCTGTTTATTGAGATCTTCCGAAAGTGATGTGCTCATACATTCGAATTTCAGCAAATTATTTTACTAATCCTGTTGAAACCTGAATTCAGGCATCATAATGTCAGCAACTTACCTTTTCATCATTTTCAGTGAATTGGTACATTTCAGCAGATTCCCTAACTTCATGGCTTCAAATTAAAAAAAGAACCCAATTCAATGAGAATCCAGTCAGCAATCATAACCGCATTCGTAGCAATTTTATTATTTTCAAACTGCAGCCAGGAACCGGAGCGTCCACCGAATATCCTGGTTATTTTTAGCGATGACCATGCATACCAGGCGATCAGTGCTTATGGATTTGGATTAAACAACACACCCAATATTGATAGAATTGCCAAAGAGGGTGCCTTGTTCACCAGGTCCACTGTGACCAATTCCATTTGCGCACCCAGCCGTGCGGTGTTACTGACCGGGAAGCATAGTTTTATCAATGGTAAAGTTGATAATGTGCAACCTTTTAACTGGGATCAGCCCAGCTTTCCAAAACTTCTTCAGGCGAACGGGTATCAGACCGCCCTGATTGGAAAAATACACCTGGACGGATTACCTCAGGGATTCGACCACAGCATGGTG
This sequence comes from Cyclobacteriaceae bacterium, assembly GCA_965243485.1. Classification (GTDB taxonomy): domain Bacteria; phylum Bacteroidota; class Bacteroidia; order Cytophagales; family Cyclobacteriaceae; genus UBA7330. The sequence continues at coordinate 3,922,653 of CBDEVP010000001.1, forward strand.
TTGCCAGGCCAGGGTCATTATTACAATCCTGATTTTATTGTGAATGGGGAACGAAAGAATTTTATTGGTTATTGTACCGAACTGATCACAGAGTATACCATGAAGTGGTTGAAGGAAGACCGGGATCCGGAAAAACCATTTCTGTTATTATACCACCACAAAGCCCCTCACAGAAACTGGAAACCTTCAGCCAAATACCTGACCTTATTTGATGATAAAGAATTTACACCCCCATCCAATTATTTCGATGATTACGACGGTATGGGTGTTGCTGCCAGGGAGCAGGAAATGGAAGTGGATGGCCATGCGCAATGGGGTCATGATTTCAAATTTGTTGTGGATCCGAATGGAGACAGTACCGGTTTTCACAGGGAACTGGCCAGATTCAATGAACAGCAGCTGGCTGAATGGAATGCTGCTTATGAGCCCAAAAATGAGGAGTTGAAAGCAAAATTTGCCAATATGACCGAGAAAGAGATCGGCATCTGGAAGTTCAACAGGTACATCAAGGATTATCTGCGTACCATACAGACGGTAGACGATGGAGTGGGAGAGGTCATGAATTACCTGGAGGAGATCGGTCAGCTGGACAATACCATTGTTGTTTACACTTCTGATCAGGGTTTCTACCTTGGTGAGCATGGATGGTTTGATAAGCGATTTATGTACGAAGAATCTTTCAGAACTCCTCTGCTAGTGAGATATCCAAAGGAAATTAAAGCAGGTACTCAAATTGATGAGTTGGTACAAAACCTTGATCTGGCGCCGACATTCCTGGACTATGCGGGAGTTGAAGTGCCGGAAGAGATGCAGGGAGAGTCATTCAGGAAACTGGTGAGTGGTGAGACCGATGAATGGAGGGATGCTGTCTATTATACCTATTATGAATATCCTTCAGTACACATGGTAAAGCGACACTACGGAGTAGCTGACAAAAGATATAAACTCATCCATTATTATTACGACATTGATCAGTGGGAGCTCTATGACCTGGAGAAAGATCCCAATGAGATGAACAATGTGTACAACGACCCGGAGTATGCCTCTGTGAGAGACGGTATGCATCAGAAGCTAAAAGAATTGCGTGAATACTATGGCGATAGCGATGCCAATGACGAAAGGTTTCTGAATGAATACCTGGAGAGTACCAGACATGAAAGGACCGAGGTAAGGGTGATCCAGTAATAAATTCGTTTAAATATTGCAGATACCGAGAGTCACAACATGATCATTGTGACTCTTTGTGTTTTCAGTGGCTACAGGCCCGGGGTAAACTTAAAGATCCGCTCCATTTTTACCCACTTTTCTGCGGAAGACGCATCCGGTGACGATTTCTGATATTTGGTCATAAATTCTTCCCATTCGGCCTGACGTGGAAGTCCTGCGAGCTTTCCCATCTGTGTTTCAAAGTCAAAATCCTGCGGGGCAACAAGGATCATGAAAAGGTGCGTTCCGTCAATATAGATCTCATGATCAAGGATGCCTACCTTTTTGATGCCCTCCAGCACTTCGGGCCATACCTTAGTGTGCCATTCTTTATATTCTCTAATAAGCTGAGGATCATCCTTTAATTCAAGGTGCATGCAATACCTTTTTACGGGCACGGCAAAAGATGCCTGTATGTACCCATTTTCGATTGATTCTGTCATTGGGTCTTTATTTGAGTTGGGTTTTGCCTGATCATCACATGAAACAGTGACTGAAATGATCAACAACAGGCAAAGTAAATTGGTTTTTCCTTGTGCCATAAGATTATTGCTTAGTAAAGTGATTTAAAGGCCTCTATCCAGTTCTGAGCCATGAGCTGACAACCGGCAAAGGAAGGATGGACACCATCCGGTCCCCAGTAATCATAGGGAGCTTTTTTACAGGCATTATCAAATATCTGCTGGTAGGGGATCCAGGCAGCCTTATGCTTTGTAGCCACTCTTTTGGCTGCTTTCTGATATTCATAAAATCCCGGATACCAGTCTTTGAGCTTCAGGATGGCCGATCCTTCCTTCAAAGCAAAGGGCTCGCCAATGATGAATTTTACACCCGGCAGACTATCACTGGTTCGCTTGAGCAAGGCATCAAAATCTCTTTCATAGGAGTCTACGGTACCCTTGTAGTCGTGAGTAAAGGTGTGCCAGTAGTCATTGACTCCAATCAATATACTTAACACATCAGCTTTCAGGTCCAGACAATCTCTGTCCCACCGGGCGTCGAGCTGTGGGACCTTGTGTCCGCTGATCCCGCGGTTGTATAATTTCCAGGAGGTTTTGGGGTATCCGCCCATCAATTCTGCACAGGCCAGCATGGCATAACCATATCCCATGTTCCTAAAATCGTTTGCTTTGGTACTTTCCTTATCTCTGCCTGCATCAGTGATAGAATCTCCCTGAAAAACGACCGTTGCGGCCCCGGGGAAATCAGGCTTGGGAACTTCAGACTGATCGCGCCCATACACATGGACCAGACCTGTAAGCCCGGCACCTGAAAACATGGATTTTTTCATAAATGATCTTCTGGATGGGGATTGTTTTTTGTGATGCATATTATTTTTAGATTCTTGATGGTGAATGAGTAATTTACGCCAAATCAGCGATTGACTCAAAGTGTGATCGTCAAAAGACCATTTGTCTGTAAGTTTGTAAGAAACAAAAAATCATTAAACCCATGCCTACACTAGGAGAAAAAGAATATTTCAAAGGAGTCGGATCTATCAAGTATGAAGGTCCTGAATCGGATAATCCCTTTGCATTCAAATATTATGATGCCAATAAAAAAGTTGCCGGAAAATCGATGAAAGATCATTTCAGGTTTGCCTGTGCCTACTGGCATACGCTCTGCAATACCGGTGGAGATCCTTTTGGTCCAGGCGTAAAGGCTTTCCCCTGGGATGCGGCAAACGATCCCGTACAAAGAGCTAAGGATAAAATGGATGCTGCCTTTGAATTCATTACTAAAATGGGTTTGCCTTACTTCTGTTTTCATGATTTTGACCTGATAGATGAAGGAGAAAGCATCGCGGAATCAGAAAAAAGACTGGAAATCATCACTGATTATGCCAAAGATAAGATGTCAGCTTCCGGGGTGAAGCTGCTTTGGGGAACCGCCAACCTTTTTTCTCATAAAAGATACATGAATGGTGCGGCCACCAACCCGGATTTTGATGTGCTGGCACATGCGGGTACCCAGGTAAAAAATGCCCTTGATGCTACCATTAAACTGAACGGTGAAAACTATGTCTTCTGGGGTGGGAGAGAAGGATACATGTCCCTCCTGAATACCGATATGAAACGTGAACTGGATCACCTGGCGCTGTTTCTGCACAAGGCAAAGGATTATGCCAGAAGTCAGGGATTCAAAGGTACATTTTTCATCGAGCCAAAGCCCATGGAACCGACCAAGCATCAGTATGATTTTGATGCGGCCACTGTGGTAGGATTTCTTCAGGCCAATGGACTGGACAAGGATTTTAAACTGAATATTGAAGTCAATCATGCCACCCTGGCGAGTCACACCTTCCAGCACGAATTGCAGGTTGCGGCCAATGCTGGTCTGCTTGGAAGCATCGATGCCAACAGGGGAGACTATCAAAACGGATGGGATACCGATCAGTTCCCGAATAATATCTATGAAACGGTCGAGGCATTACTGGTTATCCTGGAAGCAGGAGGATTTGGTGGCGGTGGTATCAATTTCGATGCAAAGACAAGAAGGAATTCAACGGATCTGGAAGATCTTTTTCATGCACACATCGGTGCGATGGACGTATTTGCCCGGTCGCTGCTTATCGCAGATAAAGTGCTGACAAAGAGTGAGTACAAAAGCCTGCGAAAGAAAAGATATTCATCATTCGATAGCGGAAAAGGCAAAGATTTTGAATCCGGCAAGCTGGGACTGGTGGAATTGAGAGAACACGCGATCAAGAGTGGTGAGCCGGAGCAGATCAGTGGCCGTCAGGAATACTTTGAGAATATTATCAATAATTGTATATAGTTTCCACGCAAAGACGCGGAGACGCAAAGTTTATTTGGCGACTGATATTTAACACTTTTAATATTTAGTTTAATTGCTATGTTCCGTTATTTTTAATGAATGAATGAAAATGAATTATCATCAATCATTGTAAATTCATCATTTAATATTCATAAGAAGCTTGGAGCCGGGTTATTTGAATCAGTTTACGAAGAGATACTGGTATATGAATTACTGAAGGAAGGCTTAATGATCGAAAGGCAAAAAGCAATTCCTGTGCTTTGGGACGAAGTAAAACTTGATCAGGGATTTCGAGCAGATATCATTGTTAACCATAAAGTTATCATTGAAATAAAGTCGGTTGAAACCATTGCTCCTGTTCATTACAAGCAATTGCTGACGTATCTGAAATTGACAGAATTAAAACTTGGGTTATTGATAAATTTTAATGAAGCCTTAATTAAAAACGGAATTCATCGAATAGTGAACGGTTTGTAGTCGGGTAACTACTTTAGGCTCTTCAGAAAAATTCCTCTTTGCGCCTCTGTGTCTTTACGAGAAAGTCTTCTTAGGCGTCTTTGCGACTTTTCGAGAAGCCCTCTTTGCATCTTTATGAGAAAGTCTTCTTAAGCGTCTTTGCGACTTTGCGAGAAGCCCTTTTTGCATCTTTACGAGAAAGTCTTCTTAAGCGTCTTTGCGACTTTGTGAGAAGCCCTCTTTGCATCTATACGAGAAAGTATTCTTAAGCGTTTTTGAGAGACTACATTTGCATGAAATCACCCTTGCGACTTTGCAGGAAGTCAATTACTTTAGTCGCTCCTGTAACAATTGCCTTTAATGCCAAAAAAAGCAGTCAACCAGATCAGCACCCTGGTTCATCAAAAATCATTCGAATGTACAATTACTGTAGACGGTGCTGTGTTCGGTTTTCAGGAAGGACAGCTTAAGGTTTTGCTGGTAAAGCGTGCAGTGGAGCCATTCAAAGACTACTGGATGCTGCCCGGTGGTATCATGAAGGCTGATCAGTCGGTGGAGGAAGCGATGAATGACGTGCTCTTTCAGCTGACCGGACTGGATCATATTCATACAGAACAGGTAAGGGTATACAGCAAAATCGATCGACATCCAGTCAAACGGGTTGTTACTGTGACTTTTTATGCACTCATCAAACCTGAAAATCACAGGGTGATCGCTAAAAACTACATTTCTGACGTCAAATGGTTCCGGATGGACGCGGTGCCTCTTCTGGGTTTTGATCACAACCAGATCCTTGAAGATGCATTGATCAAACTGAGGGACAATCTCAGAGAACACCTGATCCTCGGTGAGTTGCTTCCCGAAAAATTCACTTTAAAGGAACTGCAGGACCTCTACGAGAGTATTCTTGGTGAATCACTGGACCGGAGAAATTTCCGAAAAAAAATGATGCAACTTGATCTGATCTCACCGACCGGACAGAAAAAGATAGGAGTCAAGGGAGGACCGGAGCTTTTTAAAATGAAATAGTCGTTGGACTTTTTATTCTCACTTTCTGTGTATAAATTACACGGTAAAATAAATAACTATGAACAGACTGTTTCAAACAATACTTGGGTTATCCCTATGGGTAATGGCAGGTTGTAATCAAACCAACAAAGAGCAACAACAAGTCTTTACCGTGGAGCAGGCAAGAGCTTCACTGGATTTTGCCATTGAGCAATACAAAGGCATGATGCAAAATCTGCCTGACAGTGTGATACCGAAAACATTTGAGAACGGAGAACTAAAGACGAGAGGGATCAGGGACTGGGTGAGTGGTTTCTACCCGGCAAGTCTTTGGTATCTTTATGAATACAGCGGTGATCAAACCTTGAAATCTGAAGCCGAGGCCAGAACCTGGTTACTTGAGCCTTTGAAGAATTATACCGGTACCCATGACCTTGGTTTCATGATCTATTGTCCCTATGGCAATGCCTACAGGATCACGGGTGAGGAAAAATACGTGCCTGTCATAATCGATGCGTCTCAGTCTTTGATCACCCGGTTTGATGAAACAGCCGGAGTCATTAAGTCCTGGGACTGGAAAAGAGGAGATGACTGGACTTTTCCGGTGATCATTGACAACATGATGAACCTCGAAATGTTGCTCTGGGCCCATGAAAGATCCGGTAATCAGGATTTCAAAAAGGTAGCCTTATCTCATGCAGACACTACGATCAAACATCACTACCGGACAGATTATAGTACCTGGCATGTGCTGGATTACGATACTGTAAATGGCGGTGTAAAGGAAAAAATGACCCATCAGGGTTATGCGGATGAATCAGCGTGGGCAAGGGGTCAGGTATGGGGACTTTACGGCTTTACCACCATGTACCGGCAGACAAAAGATCCTAAATACCTTGATCAGGCCAAAAGTATCGCTGATTTTCTACTCAATCATCCTAATTTACCCGAAGATAAGATCCCATACTGGGACTTTGATGACCCGAAGATCCCGGATACCTATCGGGATGCTTCCTCAGGATCCATCATGGCCTCTGCTTTACTGGAACTAAGGGAATATGTTGATGATTCGCTTGCTTCTTCCTATCTTGAAAATGCTGAAATGATGCTTCAGTCACTAAGCAGTCCGGCCTATTTGGCGAAGTTGAATGAAAATGGTAATTTCATTTTAAAGCACGGCGTCGGTCACCTGCCCGGAGGCAATGAAATCGATGCACCATTGTCTTACGGGGATTATTATTTTATTGAGGCACTGGTCAGATATTTGAAAATGAACAATTCTTTTAGTCAAAAATAGATTTTTAGCATGTCACAAACATTTGAAGAAAGGTTTGCCACCAATCCGGAAGATTTTAGATCCTACGATACCAGCAGGATCAGAAAAGACTTCCTTATCGACAATCTTTTCCAGGAAGATCATATACATCTTGTTTACTCCCATTATGACCGGTATATCGTCGGGGGGACCAAGCCTGTCAAATCCAAAGTAAAGCTTGAGACCTTTGATCTGCTAAAATCCGATACTTTCCTTGCCAGGAGAGAACTAGGGGTGGTGAATGTAGGTGGTCCCGGTGAGGTTACTGTGGATGGAAAAAGTTTTAAACTATCAAGAAAGGAAGCCATTTATATTGGTCAGGGAGCAAAGGAGGTATCCTTTTCCAGTCTGGAAAAAGCTGATCCATCCTATTTCTATCTGAATTCTGCTCCTGCACATCATGGTTATCCGGTGAAGCACATCCGGGCAGAAGATGCCGAGATTGTCAATTTGGGAAGCTTGGAGACCAGCAATGAACGAACGATCAATAAACTGATCGTCAATTCGGTGGTGGATATCTGCCAGATGCAGATGGGGCTCACAGAACTGAAAACCGGAAGTGTGTGGAATACCATGCCTCCCCATACCCACACCCGAAGGATGGAGGCCTATTTCTATTTTGATCTGCCGGAAGACCAGTCCATTGCACATTTTATGGGAACACCAGAGGAGTCGCGTGTTCTTTGGGTCAAAAACAGGCAGGCCATTCTGTCCCCACCGTGGAGCATGCATATGGGAGCAGGCACTACCAACTACTCATTTATCTGGGGAATGGCCGGAGAGAACCTTGATTATGGTGATATGGATGGTGTAAAACCAACAGAATTGAAATAATATGGATCTGTTTAATTTAAAAGGAAAAGTCGCGATCGTCACCGGAGGAACACACGGACTGGGGATGGCCATAGCCAAAGGGCTTGGTTTGTCAGGCGCTACCCTGGTGATCAATGGACATACACCTTCCAAAATGGATGAAGCCCTGAAAACCTATAAGGCGCTGGGCATTGATACACATGGTTATTTATTTGATGTCACCAATGAGGAGGAGGTTAAAAAGAATGTCAAAAAGATTGAATCCGAAGTGGGTCCGATCGATATCCTGGTAAACAATGCAGGGATCATCAAGCGTGTGCCCATGCTGGAGATGGAGGTCGGTGAATTCAAGGAAGTACTGGATGTAAACCTTGTTGGTTCATTTATTATGGCCAAGCACATCGTTCCCGGCATGATTGAAAGAAAAGGAGGAAAAGTGATCAACCTCTGCAGTATGATGTCAGAACTGGGCAGGAATACCGTAGGAGCTTATGCAGCCGCCAAAGGAGGACTTAAGATGCTGACCAAAAATATGGCCACGGAATGGGCAAAATACAATATCCAGATCAATGCCATCGGTCCGGGTTATTTTGCCACCAGTCAGACAGCCCCGATCCGGGTCGACGGACATCCCTTCAACGATTTTATAGTCGGCAGGACGCCTGCAGGTAAATGGGGCGATCCTGATGAGCTGCAGGGGGCAGCCATTTTCCTGGCTTCAAAAGCCTCTGATTTCGTGAATGGGCAGGTATTATACGTGGATGGAGGAATTTTGGCCACCATTGGAAAACCCGCAAACGAAAAGTAATGTGAAATGAGCTCCGCCTTAGTCGGGGTGACCTATTAAAATCGATAATACACACATGAGAAGTCTGAGTCTGTTTGTCCTTTTGCTATTCATATTAACGGCCTGCCAGAAGGAGTTTACCAATATTGAAGTCCGGGAAGCTGATCATGGAGTTTCATATATTTCCATGGAGGCTTTATCTGCGAGGAATGTACGATTCAATCCGGAGCTTGAAATGCCCATTTTTTTCATGGACAACCCGAATAGACCTCTGACCGTGCAGCCGATGTATCAACAGGGGGAGCTGACTGGTTTTCTGGTCAAATCAGATACTTTGAAGGAGGTAACAGTGGAAGTGATATCCAAATTCAGTTATCCTTCGACTGACACGCTGACCAATATTCGCTTTGCAAAGAAAAAACCTAACCTGCACGAAGTCGACTCACTGGAAAGGCTTCCGGGTACGGATACCAAACTCACATCGCCCGAACTTCAGATGGAGGGCCCGGCATGGGAGAATGAACGGGTAGCTTTCAGGAATTACTTTGATCAGAGAAACGGGATGGACATCTTCGGTAAGCGTGTGAAGAGCATGGTGTTGGATCGGGTAGGGGCTCCGGGGGAACCATCCTACCATGATCTGCAGGAATGGGGCCAGGATGTGCTTAAGGTGGGAAATTCCCTGGGTGCAGGAGCCATTGCGCTGCAGATCGGGGATTCGCTTTACAGAATTGCCCCTGGGTCTGATGGATCAGCCCGGATTCTATATGAAGGCCCGATTGAGTCGAAAGTAAGATTGGAATTCAACAACTGGAAAGTTCGTGATCGGGTATATCATGTGGTCCACGACATCGCCATTCAAAGCGGAACGAGGTATTATTCTTCCGAAGTAACTGTGGAGGGGCTGATCGGCGATGAAAATCTGGTAACAGGTATTGTAAATATGGACAGCGATTCTTTATATACCTACACCGGTCAGAATGAAGTGGCTTTTGGTACCTTTGACGATCAGGCATTCTCCGGAGAAAAGCTGGGTATGGCCATCGCATTGAACGAAGATGATTTTATCCGGTCCTTTGCAACACCCGATGAGGGTCCGGGGATCACCCAGACTTACGCAGTTTCCATGAAGATCGCCAATGGCACACCTGTGAAGTTTCGTTTCTATGCCTGCTGGGAATTTGAAAGTGAACAGTTCTCTTCCTATCAAGGATTCGCCAATTTCATTCAGTCGGATTTGAATTGAATTAATTAACAGATTAAGTTTATTTTTGGCGGAACTGACTAACCTGCAATAAGCTTCTACTGCTTGACGGGTTAAACCCAAAAAGATCAACATGACTAACAGCTCAACTGAGGGTGTAAAGAAAACCTCGCTTGTTCCCGGAAGAATTCTGTATCCATTTATCCTTTTGACCAGCTGCTTCGCCTGGTGGGGCCTCGCCAACAACATGACTGACACCTTACTGGCGGCCTTCAAAAGGATCATGAGTATGTCTGATTTTCAAACCTCGCTCATCCAGATGGCTTTCTATGGTGCTTATTTCTGTTTTGCCCTGCCCGGTGCTCTTTTTATCAGGAAGTTCAATTACAAGGCAGGCGTACTGCTTGGGTTAGGGATGTTCATCCTGGGCGGGCTTTTATTTTATCCGGCCAGCATTACCATGACTTACTGGCACTTCCTTGCTGCTCTTTATATCCTGGCAGGTGGTCTTTCCATCCTGGAAACAAGTGCCAACCCTTACGTGATCTCCATAGGTCCCGAAGCCACAGCCACCCAGCGTTTGAATCTTGCACAGTCATTCAATCCCATCGGTTCGATATCCGGAGTGGTGATCAGTAAGTTCTTTATTCTCTCTCACCTGGTGCAGCTTTCAGCCGAGGAGCGGAGAGCACTGGATCCCGGAGAATTGAAAAATATCCAGTTGGCTGAACTTAACGCGGTGATGGGACCATATGTGGCAGTAGCTTTAGGATTACTGATCATCTGGGTTTTGATCCTGACGGCAAAAATGCCGGTAGATACCCTCGCAGACAGGGAACATGACATTCATCTTGGCAGGACGGTGAAGCGGCTGATCAAAAATAAAAATTATGTAATGGGTGTGGTGGCCCAATTCTTTTATGTGGGTGCCCAGATCTGTGTCTGGTCATTTACGATACGCTATGTGATGCAGGCACTTAACGTGAATGAAGATGAGGCTTCAAGCTATTACATTGCAGCATTGGTTCTTTTCACTGTTTCGAGATTTATATGTACCGGATTGATGAGTGCTTTTTCCCCGGGTAAGATTCTGATCACTCTTGCTGTACTGGCCATGGCGCTGACCGGCATTGTGATGATCTCTGATGGTATGTTGGGAGTAATTGCACTGGTAGGTATTTCAGGCTGCATGTCATTGATGTTTCCCACGATTTACGGTTTGGGTCTAAGAGGTTTGAAAGGGGACACCAAGATCGGGGGATCAGGCCAGATCATGGCGATCCTTGGAGGTGCGGTATTGACGGCTGTGATGGGTCAGGTTTCAGATGGTACTGGCAGTATTCACCTGTCTTTCATCGTACCTCTGATCTGCTTTGTCGTGGTCACCATCTACGGAGTGATCAGCCTTCAGAAGAAATATGATGTCACCACTACAGCCAAAGTCTGATAAATTCTGATGAAGCATGGTTCGATTGGTCAAGTATCTTGTATTTAACACAACATCGTTACTTTTATTATTTGCCATGGGATGTAAAAGCGGTTCAGAGTCCGGTGAAGAAAACGCCTACGATCCGGGCACATTTGGTTATGATCATAAGTTCCTAAAAGACCATTATGAAAATCTGATCGTTTTGAAAAATGATGATTCAGCTATGGCTGTGGTTTCTCCGGAACTCCAGGGCAGGGTGATGACCAGTACAGCCAACGGGATGGACGGCCAAAGTTTTGGCTGGATCAACCATGAATTGATCGCTTCGGGTAAGATCCAGCCTCAAATGCATGCCGTAGGAGGGGAAGAACGGATCTGGCTTGGGCCTGAAGGAGGTCAGTTTTCTTATTACTTTTCACCTGGAGAGGAATTTATCCTTAAAAACTGGCAGGTACCCAAAGAGATTGATACCGAACCCTTTGAAGTGGTTTCATCTTCAGAGGTCAGTGCACATTTCAGGAAGAAAATGTCACTGGTGAATTACTCGGGAAACCCATTTGAAATTCTGGTTGAGCGAACGATCAATTTGCTGAACAGGGAAGAACAAAGAGAATACCTTGGGATTGAGCTCTCACCTTCCGTCAAATCTGTTGCCATTGAGTCCAAAAACACATTGATCAATCAGGGTCAGAACACGTGGGATGAACAATATGGTATGCCTTCTATCTGGATACTGAGTATGTTGAACCCCTCTCCGGAAACGGTCGTCATGATTCCCTTTAAAAATGGTCCTGAAGAAGCGCTTGGCCCGGTAGTGAATGATGTGTACTTTGGAAAGATTGGTGTAGACAGGCTGCAGATTGATGAGGGGATCATCTATTTCCGGGCGGATGGACAAAAACGGGGGAAGATCGGGGTCTCTCCGCAAAGAGCTCAACCCGTCGCAGGAAGCTATGATGCCATAAACCAGGTGCTGACAATCGCCATGTTTACCATACCTGCTGAAGAAAACAGTTATGTGAATTCATTGTGGGAATTGCAGGATGACCCGTTTTCAGGGGATGTGATCAACGCCTACAATGACGGGCCACAGGAAGATGGAAGTATGCTGGGACCTTTCTATGAAATTGAAAGCTCATCACCGGCAGCCAACCTGGCAAAAGGTGAACAACTCACACATTACCACCGGACTTTTCATTTTGTAGGGGATTTTGATGAGCTAAGTTATCTGGCTAAGAGCCTTCTGGGGGTTGAGCTAAAAGAGCTTACTTCTGTTTTTCAGTAAAGTGTTCATTAAGCACCTTATATTCTGTTGGAAGGATAATTTCTGCAGGCAGATCCTTTTTGCCGGTATTGATTTGAGTGAGCAGCAGATTGAGGGCCATTTCCCCAATTTCCGTTACAGGCTGGGTGATTACACGAATGCTGCCATCAAGAAGGTGAAAGGCTTCGTGATCATCAAAGCAGGTAACCATCACATCTTTCCCAATCTTTATGCCTGATTCCCGAAGATGTTGTAATGCAATTAGGCTGATCTCATTATTTGCAAAGAAATAAGCATCAGCTTTATCCTTTACTGACTCCAGATGCGCTGTGATTTCATGAACAGCATGGTCACTTGAGACTGATTTGACCAGTGATTGATCCACGGCTAGCCCGTGGGCCTCATGCGCTTTAAGATAGCCCTGATACCTTTGATTAAGATTGCTTAACTGCTGGTTAAATGTAATATGGGCAATTTTTTTGCATCCTTCATTGATGAGCCCTGAAACTGCCTGATAGGAGGCTTCCTGATTGTTTACTGATACAGAGCTCCCCTTTGCTCCATGGATAAGCCTGTCGATAAGTACGTAGGGAATATTGTTTTTTTCGATAAGATCAATGTTTCGTTCTCCACCGAGCGTCGGACTGATAATCAAACCTTCAATCTGACGGTCCAGCATCGCTTTGATGAGTTTTTCTGCTTTCTGTACATCTTCATCAGAGCTTCCAAACAGCACAGTATAGTCAGTATCGAAAGCCGCATCCTCAACACTCCTGGACATTTTTGCAAAAAAAGGGTTTGAAATATCTGCAACGATCATTCCAAGGGTGTGTGATCTGCCGGTTCTTAATGCCCGGGCAAAGGTATTGGGTTCATACCCCTTCTTTTTTGCTAACTTCTTTACCTTTTCTATTATTGCCGGACTGATCCTGTTTTCGGCTGCTTTCCCGTTCAGGACGAGAGAGACAAGTGTTTTGGAAACTCCCAGCTCCTCGGCGATGTCACGCAATGAGACTTTTTTCATAGTTGAAATTACCGGTCAAACCATTTTAGTGCTTTCAACTATTTAGCGAAGGAAGGGTTGATCACCAAATCCTTTGCTTCTTTTGAATGGATATAAAAACCGGACCCTGACTTAACACCCAAATGTCCTGCATTGACCATACTTATCAGTAAAGGGCAGGGAGCATATTTTGGTAAACCGAATCCCTGGTGAAGGACTTTTAATATGGACAGACAAACATCCAGGCCAATGAAATCCGCAAGCTGCAGCGGTCCCATGGGATGTGCCATACCCAGTTTCATCACTGTATCGATTTCCTCAACGCCAGCCACCCCTTCGTGTAGCGTATAAATAGCTTCATTGATCATGGGCATCAGGATGCGGTTGGAGACAAACCCGGGATAGTCGTTGACCTCTACCGGTGTTTTTTCAATCTTTTCGCAGAGGTTCATGATGGTTTGGGTGGTTTCATCTGAAGTGTTAAATCCCCTGATGACTTCTACCAGCTGCATGACCGGGACAGGATTCATGAAGTGCATCCCGATCACCTGATCCTGCCTTTTTGTTACAGAGGCAATCTCTGTGATTGAAATACTTGAAGTATTTGTTGCGAGTATGGAATCCTCTGGGGCAAACTCGTCTAACCGCTGGAAGATCTGTTTTTTTACTTCAATATTTTCCGTAGCAGCCTCCACCACCAGCTCTGCATTTTTTACCCCGTCATTCACGCGGGTGAATGTGGTGATCCTTTTGAGGATGAAAGGTTTATCCAGTTCCTTAAGCGTTCCTTTCTTTACCTGACGATCGATGTTCTTTTCAATGGTGGCCAGGCCTTTCGAAAGGGCTGCTTCAGAAATGTCTATCAATGAAACGTCAAGCCCATGCTGAGCAAATACATGGGCGATGCCATTGCCCATCGTACCTGAACCTATTACCGCGATATTTCTCATTTTAGGAAGTTTTAAAAACACCTAATTTACATGGAATTATTTAGATGAGTTGATTTGAATCAACTGGTAGGAGTATGCAGGCAGATTGGTTTGAAATTGGACCGGCGACTCCGGATCTGATATTTCAGTGATATTGAAAATTTCTCGATCTATGGACAGATGTTGCGAATCGATCGGATCAATTTTCTTAATGAAATCCACAGGTATCTTGATTCGTATGTGTTCTGTCTCTTTGAAGAAGTTAATGACCACAAGCAGCCCTTGCTCCCGGTCATGACGGATGAAAGTAAAAACTTTGTCGGTATACCCTTTAAACCGGTCACTACGGTTGAAGTACTGCAGGTCGTAGAAATCACCAGATTGGAGAAGCGGATGCTCATTACATGATTGCAGGATCTTGATGTACTGTTGGCGAAGTTTATTCTGCTCTTTGGAGAGCTTTTTTCCGTCTAAGGTACCCTTATTCATCCATTTCTGATGCTCCGGTACGTTCCAATAGTCAAAGATCGTGGTACGTCCGTCATCCCCGCTAAAGCCTGAAGCGCCTTTGGCAGGCTCACCAACCTCCTGGCCGAAGTAGACCATCACCGGACCGTAATGCATGAATGCCGTGGCTGCCATCATGGGGATACCTTTGATCGCTTCTCCTGCAAACCAGGGGCTGGCGATCCTCTGCTCGTCATGGTTTTCCAGAAATCGCAACATGCGATTCGAAATCCCTTCCTGGGACTGCCACACTCTTGTGATATGATCCGCAGAGGAATGCCCCTGTATGACCGACTTCAGTGTATCGTAGAGTCCTACCTTATCATAGAGATAATCAAATCCACCCTCATGAATATAATTTCGGTATTGATCCGGCTGATAGACTTCTGCAATAAAAATGATTTCCTTTTTGATCGCTTTGACTTCTCTGATCACCCATTGCCAGAATTCCACGGGGACCATTTCAGCCATGTCGCAGCGAAATCCGTCCACTCCTTTACCTGCCCAGAAGAGCAGGATATCCCTCATTTTTAACCAGGTGTCCGGTATCGGATCAAAGTATGACTTCCGGTGATTTTGATAGTCTACCCCATAGTTAAGTTTAATTGTCTCGTACCAGTCGTTGATGGAAGGCTGGTGGGAGAAAACATCATTTCCTGTGGCTTTGGCGGGTGACTCATGGTACGGATGATCAAAAGTTTGCTGATTATTGTCAGAGTGGGGCACGGACAATTCCTCTCCTGGGACATAGTAGAAGTTATTGGAGGGTGAAAAAGGAACAGTCACATCATCTTCGGAACCAAAATCCTTTGTCCTGTCAGGTTTTACATCCGACTGATACTGCCTGGCGAGATGATTAGGAACGAAATCAATGATGACTTTCAGCCCGTGATCATGGGACCTTTTGACTAACTGCTCAAATTCAGACATACGTTCGGCAATATTCCCGGCCAGGTCCGGTGCAATGTCGTAGTAGTCTTTGATGGCGTAGGGTGACCCCGCCACTCCTTTTACCACGGACGGATGGTCAGCGGGAATTCCATATTCGGAATATGAAGTACAGGTAGCATGCTCGATCAGCCCGGTATACCAGACATGATTGAAGCCCATTTTTTTAATTTCAGACAGGGCTTTGTCTGTAATGTCATTCATCTTTCCGGTTCCGTTTTCCTTGATGGAGCCCCATTCTTTTTGCGGCTTTTGCTTGTTACCAAAAAGCCTGACAAGGATCTGATATATGACCGGTCTTTCCATGGGGTTTATTTGTAAAAAAAAGAGGTAACCTCTGGCTACCTCTTATTGATTTCTAATAAATATTATCTAAAGTCTCAGACGTTTGTGTTGACATTGTTCAGGTCTTCAAAGGCCACTTTCAATCTTTTCACAAAATTCTTTTCTCCTTCTCTCAGCCAAACCCGCGGGTCATAGTACTTCTTATTGGGTACATCCTCGCCATCCGGATTGCCAATTTGTGACTGCAGGTAGCCTTCTTTTTCTTTATAATACATACGTACTCCATCCCAGAAAGCCCATTGCATGTCTGTGTCGATATTCATCTTGATGGCTCCATATTCAATGGCTTCCCTGATCTCTGCTCTGGTTGATCCTGATCCTCCATGAAATACGAAGTTGATTGGATTTTTACCTGTTCCAAATTTTTCCTGTACGTAGTCCTGAGAGTTTTTCAGTATGACAGGTGTCAGCTTCACATTGCCCGGTTTGTATACGCCATGCACATTACCAAAAGCTGCTGCAATGGTGAAGTTCGGGCTGATCTTTTTCAGTGATTCATACGCAAAGGAAACTTCCTCAGGTTGTGTGTACAGCTTGGAGTTGTCGATATCGGTATTGTCCACGCCATCTTCTTCTCCACCGGTCACTCCGAGTTCGATTTCAAGCGTCATGCCCATCTTGGACATCCGCTCAAAATACTTTACGCATGTCTCCATGTTTTCCTCGATCGGTTCCTCGGAAAGGTCGATCATATGTGA
Organism: Cyclobacteriaceae bacterium; assembly: GCA_965243485.1. Lineage (GTDB taxonomy): Bacteria > Bacteroidota > Bacteroidia > Cytophagales > Cyclobacteriaceae > UBA7330. Next base: position 3,939,343 of record CBDEVP010000001.1, read on the forward strand.
ACTGAAGAGCGGCTTGCCCGTATTTTCAAAGTGTTTTTCATTCTCATCCAACATCCCATCAATCCAGGGTAGTAATTTTTTTGCGGCATGGTCGGTGTGTAATACTACTGTCACTCCATATTTTTCTGCCAGCTTATGCACGTGCTGTGCCCCGGAAACCGCACCAAGTACCGCGGCACTCTGGTCTTCATTGCTCACCCCTTTCCCTGCGATGAATGCACCACCACCATTGGAGAACTGTATCATCACTGGTGATTTCATTTCTTTGGCTGTCTCCAATACTCCATTGATAGAATTTGTACCAATGACGTTGACTGCCGGTAAAGCGAAATTATTGTCGTTTGCATAATTAAACAGGTCAGTGACTTCCTGACCGGTAAGCACACCGGGTCTGAATTTCATAGGAATTTGGTTTAGTTTTTTCAGAGATTTTCATGGCAAATATAAGTGTATACTCCCACACGATGAAGATGATTACAATACTTCCAATTCACCTTCCTTTTTTCTCCTGAAATCACTTGATTTGGCAGTATATCCTTTCGATATTCGAAATATTGTGAAATGAACAAACCCTATGAGTAAGTCTTCATATAAGATCGCCATGCTTGGCACCGGATTGATCGGTACCTTTTATACGATGTCTTTGCACAGACAACGCAAACCTGATCGTGTGCATCTCGTGTATTCACGGTCCGGTGAGCGGGCGAAGAAATTCGCGTCCGAGTGGGGCATCCCTAAAATTGAAACAGACCTGAAAAAAGCCATCAGTGATCCGGACATTGATGTAGTGCTGATTGCTTTGCCTAATCATTTGCACCTGGAAGCGGTAAAGCTGGCCGCGGAAGCCAGAAAACATATTTTATGTACCAAGCCTTTGGGCAGAAACGCTGACGAAGCTTTTGAGATGTATCAGTTTGTGGAAAAAGCTGGTGTATTCGGTGGTTATCTTGAAGATCTTGTGTATACACCCAAGACCCTGAAATCCATCGAAAGTGTAAAAAACGGAGCATTGGGCGATATTACCTGGACGCGCTCAAGAGAAGCACACCCCGGGCCTCACAGCGACTGGTTTTGGAACAAAGAGCTTTCCGGCGGAGGAGCGATCGTAGATATTGGTTGCCACTGCATAGAGATTGGCAGGAGCTATATCGGTAAAGACATTCTTCCTGTTGAGGTCATGTGCTGGGCAGATACGCTGGTGAAGCCCATCGACGCCGAGGACAATGCCATCGGCATGATCAAATACGCTTCGGGAGCGATCAGCCAGTTTGAGGTGAGTTGGTCATTCAGGGGAGGAATGGACCTAAGGGACGAAGTGGCCGGCACCGAAGGATCGCTGAGGGTGGATCATTTTCTGAGGACAGGTTTTGAAATGTTCACCAGCGTGGGAGAGAAAGATTATGTGGCGGAGAAAGCGGAAAGTGATACCGGGTGGTTATTTCCTGTGGGTGATGAGGTAAACAGCCTGGGATATGATCACATGTTTGAAGATATGTTTGAGAGCATGGCCAATGGTAAGTCTCCTATCGAAAGCTTTTATGATGGCTATGTTGTCAATGAGATCATTGATGCCTGCTATCGTTCCGCTGAATCCAGGCAGTGGGAACCCGTAAAGCTCAAAGTGTGGCATGGAAAAAAGGATGAGATCAAAAAGATCAGGCCTAAGGAATATGACGCAGATTATTATCTGATCAAGACGGAGAAACTGAATGATAAAAGGAGTAAATTGATCCTCAAGCATAAAAAAACCGGAGAGATCATTCAAAGAGAGGTATGACATGGAAAAATTGACGAATAAACAAAAAGAAGCCTTCGATCGCGATGGTTTCCTGATTATCAGCAAATTGTTTGATGACGAGGAAATCGGATATCTAAAAGATAAATCAAAGCGTGATAAGGCCATGGATGATCACTCTTTTTCCAGGGCAGACCGGGAAGGCGGACAGGTCAGACTTTCCTTGTGGAATCATGCCGGCGACAACCTGTACGGGATGTTTGCCCGCTGTCGCAGGATCGTGGATACCATGGAGGAGCTCCTGGAAGATGAAGTCTATCACTACCATTCCAAAATGATCCTGAAAGACCCAAAAGTAGGTGGTGCCTGGGACTGGCATCAGGACTATGGGTACTGGTATGAAAATGGCTGCCTGTATCCTGACATGGCCAGCGCATTCATCGCGGTCGACAAGGCCACAAAGGAGAATGGTTGCCTGCAGGTGATTCCCGGCAGCCATAAACTGGGCAGGATCCAGCATGCCAGGAACAGCGAGCAGGCGGGTGCTGACATGGAGCGCGTGGAAGTGGCCATTGAGAGACTTGGTTTAATGCATGTCGAAATGCAGCCAGGCGACTGTTTGTTTTTTCATGCCAATACCCTTCACCGTTCCGATCAAAACCGGTCGGAAAACCCCAGGTGGTCCATGATCTGTTGTTACAATACCAAACACAACGACCCATATAAAGCCTCACACCATCCCGGCTATACACCCCTGAAAAAAGTAGAGGATGAGATGATAAAGAAAGTCGGCGGGAAGGATGACGAAAAGTCTGCGGATAGCTGGCTGGACCCCAATGATGATAAGAGTGTTATCGAAAACTAGGGGTTATTGATCATGACAGCAAAATTTTCTATTGAATACCACACCAGATGGGGGCAGGAAATCTGTGTAAGTATCAATGATGTGGTTTATTCAATGAATACCACCAATGGGCTTAACTGGCATCTTGAAACAGATGTATCAGGAAAAGAAAACACATACCAGTACCAAATCAGGTTGGGAGAATCTGTTGAAAAGGAATTTGGAGAGAGAAGAAATCTGGTCATAGATGGTACTGAGAGATTATATATAAAGGATAGTTGGAGGTCGTGCGATACTTACGAAAATGTACTTTATTCTGCCCCTTTTATCAAATCATTTTTTACAAGAAAAGCTGAGAAACCCAGGAAGTCTAAGGACGCCAACCTGATAATTGGTCTGCGCCACATAAAGATTGATCCTGACCAGAAGGTGGGAATACTGGGTGATATCAAAGAGCTGGGATCATGGGATCCGGATCAGGTGAAAATTCTGGATTCCGGCCAATTTCCTTTCTGGAGCACTCAGTTGAAAATAGCACCTGATCAGTCTTTCGAATACAAATATGTCCTGTGTGATGCCAACGGGAAACTACTCAAATGGGAAGAGGGGAATAACCGCACATTCAGTTCAGAAGTGGGTTTTAAAAAGGCCATGATCAATGATGAATATGCTTCATTTGATCAGGATCTCTGGCGGGGTGCGGGCGTGGCACTGCCTGTTTTTTCACTTCGCACTGAAAACAGCGGTGGCGTTGGTGAATTTACCGACATTCCGGTCATGATCGACTGGATGGCTGAAGTTGGGTTTAAGGTTTTTCAGGTCCTGCCGGTCAATGATACGGTAGCCAGCCATACCTGGTGGGATTCCTATCCTTATGCAGCCATTTCCGTGCATGCACTGCATCCGGTTTACGGTAACATGAAAGCTGTCGGTTCTTTGAAAAATGAGGAAGCCTGGAAACATATCTGTGATCAGGCTGAAAAACTTAATCAGGGTAAGGACTTCGAATATGAGGCTGTGATGAAGATGAAGTCCAACTTCTACAAGTTGAGCTATGATGAGAACAAGGACCAGTTTTTGAAAAGCTCTGAGTTTAAAACATTTCTCAAAGCCAATGAACACTGGATCTATGACTATGCGGTTTTCTCATGTCTGAGGGATCGCAATAAGACGCCGGATTTTCATCAATGGGGTAAACACCGTATGATGACTGATGAGGAAGTCCGCAAATTCGCTTCTCCGAAAGCAAAGCACTACGACGATGTAGCCGTTCATTTCTATATCCAGTACCACCTGGATAAGCAATTGAAGGCAGCGACAGAATATGGGCGAAAAAAGAGTGTGATCCTGAAAGGAGATATCCCTATCGGCATCTTTAGAAATTCAGTGGAGGCGTGGCGAAAGCCTGACCTTTTTCAGCTGGATCAGCAGGCCGGAGCCCCACCCGATATGTTTTCCGATACCGGACAAAACTGGGGTTTCCCCACCTACAACTGGCCGGAAATGGAGAAGAACGGTTATCAGTGGTGGACCGACAGGCTTCGTTTGATGAGTAAATATTTCGACATGATCAGGCTGGACCATATCCTTGGTTTTTTCAGGATCTGGCAAATGCCGGCAGACCAGGTACAGGGTTTGCTGGGGATATTTTATCCATCTCTTCCTCTGTCTGCTGAGGAGATCAGAAAGTGGGGGATTCACCTGGATATTGAGCAATACTGTGACCCGCTGATCCATGACCAGCAGCTGGAAAGTATGTCCTTTACCGAACTGATCGAGGATTACTTCCTTGTGAAGGTAGCTCATGGGTGGGAATTCCGGGATGCTATGCTGTCGCAGCAGGTGGTGACTGAAAAGATCAGACTAATGGTGAGGAATGAGGAAATCAGTCAGGATATAGCTGAGCCGCTTCGCAAGGAGGTATTCAGGTTACACGGGGAAGTACTATTTGTGCGGGATGAAAAAGAGGGGTATTATCACCCGAGAATAGACCTGCATCACACCTTCAGATATTTCAAGCTCGATGAATCACTCAGGCATCGCATCAGGGTTTTGCATGACTACTATTTCCATCACCGGCACAATCAGTTTTGGAAGGAGAACGCCAATAAAAAACTACCCATCCTGAGGGATGCCTCGGATATGCTGATGTGCGGTGAAGACCTCGGCTTTGTACCGGCCAGTGTAGGACCATTGATGAATGAATTGCAGATCCTGCAACTTAATGTTCAGCGTTTTCCGGAATACAGAGAACAGTTTTGGGAATTACATTATCTGAGTGTAAAAGGACCTGGCAATCATGATATGCACACGCTTCGTCAATGGTGGAAACATGACCCGGATGGATTGAGAAGGTTTTATCATGGGATCCTTGGAAGACATGGAGAGCCGCCAGATCACATGGATGATCAATTTGCTGAAAAGCTGCTGAAGCTGCAATTTGAAGCCAACTCGATGTGGGTGATCATACCGCTGCAGGACCTTATCATCCTGGATCATTCAATGCTGAGAGAAAATCCCGAAGAAGAAAGGATCAATGTCCCGGAGAATCCCAAAAATGTGTGGAAATATCGCTTTCACATGAATATCGGGGAATTGAATGATAAGAAAGAGTTCAACCAGAAGGTGAGGGAGCTGATAAAGGGTAGCAAGCGGGGATGATATGATTTCCATTTATCTAAGATTTATTGAAGGTAAGAGGAACCATTATTTCACAGTAAGACTTACCCATATGATGATGATTTCTCAGACAATTACTTGTTTTCGGGAAATTATTATCTAGTTTCGAAATTCAAATAATGACACAACGGGGTGCCTGAACAAATCGACAGGCTGAGATTTCACCCGAAACCTGATCTGGATAATGCCAGCGTAGGGATTGTGAATACCTTTCAACCAGCATTCTCAATTTCTTTCCCGGTGTTTTCAGATCTGAATCAATGAAGATCTGATGAGTGATATACAGAAAGGAGAAAAATTTGATGTGGCGACAGGAAACCTTCGAAACTGGCAGGGCCGGAAAGAATGGTTTTTCAATCGTGATGATACCGATCATTATGAACAATACTATGAAGGTCCGTACAGGCGACAGGAGGTTTGGCAAAAACAGACACTTAAGGAACTCATACAACAGGATGCACGCGTAAAGACATTGCTTGAGTTTGGATGTGGAACCACCAGGTTTACCCGCTGGTGGCATGAAATCGGAATTGAGGCCACCGGAGGTGATATTTCTCCCTTTATGCTTGCTCAGGGTGTTCAGCTGTTCGGCGGTGATCTGGTTTTGGCGGATTCTCATCATATGCCATTCAGAGATCACACTTTTGATGCATTGGCCTTTATCACCACTTTTGAATATTACAAAGACCCTGTGCAGGTCATCAGGGAAGCTGTTCGTGTCGGTAAATACGGCATCATATTCGGTATGATGAACCGCAATACACCAAAACTGATCCGGCGAAGGGTACAGCAGGCTTCTGGCAAAAACAACTACTATGTTACGGCCAACTTTTATACGCCCAAATCCCTTCAGGCCTTAATCGCCGAGGCGTTACCGGATCGTGACTACACTATCAAATAGAAGGCTACCGGATTACCCAAATGGTTTCCCAAACAACAATGGCAGGTGCCCTATGGTGACTTTTTTGGGCTTCAGCTACAATTAAATGATGTTTGATGGGGGCTTTTGAAGATCATACCGGGAAAATAAGCCAATCGGTCTTTAAAGAGGACGTCATGAATTTGTGTGGGGCCGACCGAAAAGAAGTACTGTGTGGCCCTGCATTTGGAGTGGATACGGCAATCATAGATCTTGGTGAGGGTCAGAGCCTGGCGGTTTCCAGCGATCCATTGTCCCTTATTCCTGCTCTGGGTATGGAGGTCTCGGCCTGGTTATCGGTCCATCTGCTGGCCAATGATATGAGTACGACAGGATTTGCACCTCAGTATGCGCAGTTCGTATTGAACTTACCTGTCAGTCTTTCCCGCCAGGATTTCAGAGACTACTGGGCACATATTCACAAAATATGTAACAATCATGGAATTGCCATTACGGGAGGGCATACCGGTCAGGTCCCCGGACAGGAGTCGACAATTTCCGGTGGTGGAACCATGTTTTTAAAGGCGCCACACCATCAAATAATGACGAGCAACCAGGCGCAACCCGGTGATTGCATCATTGTCACCAAGGAAGTTGCGTTATCATCCACTGCACTCCTGGCGCGGGCTTTTCCGAAAATGGTCAGGCCAAAATGTGGTTTGGATGTTCAGCAACAAGCCAGTGAAAATTTTTGGAAGTTGTCGGTATTGAAAGAGGGAACCACTGCGGCGGCTACCCTGCATCCCAATAGTGAACTCCATGCGATGCACGATGTTACGGAAGGTGGTGTGCTTGGAGCCATCAATGAAATGGCTGATGCTTCAGGATGTGGATTCTCAGTCGTGGTGGATAAACTTCCGGTCAGTAATGAAATCCGGATGGTGGCTGATCTTTTCGAGATTGATCCGTTCGTATCCATTGGTGCAGGTTCCATGTTGATGGCTGTAAAAAAAGGACACGAGCGTATACTTATTGAAAAGCTATCAGATGAAGGGATCCCTGCTACAGTGGTTGGTGAATTTACGGAGCACGGTGATAAACTGCTGGTTGATGTTCATGGAGAGTCGAAAATTTTTAAGTTTAATGGAGTTGATCCTTACTGGAACGCATTTTATCAGGCATTAAAAACCGGATGGAAATGAAAAAGTTGAAAGGAGTATATCTTGTCATTGATCCAAAGCAAAATTGGGATGCACTCATGCAAAAACTGCATGCAGCGCTGAAAGGTGGCATCAACATCATTCAAATATGGAATCATTGGCAGGAGGGTATACTACAGGATGAAAAAATCGGTTTTGTGAGAAAGGTTAAAAACCTGGCGGAGAAATTTCATGTACCCGTATTGATGCACGAAGATTATGAGATGGCCATTGAAGCAGAGCTCGATGGAGTCCATTTTGATCAGCTGCCTGAAAGTTTTGATCACATGCGGGAGCAAGTGGCACCGAAATATATCGGACTGACGGTAGGCAATGATCTGGATATGATTACCTACGCGGCAAAGCAGTCCGTTTCCTATATCAGCTTCTGTGCGATTTTTCCTTCACCGTCTGTAAGTGATTGTGAAATAGTAGACCAGCAAAACATCAAAAAGGCCCGTGAAATCACCGATATACCCATCTTTCTTTCAGGAGGGATCCGGACGGAAAACATCAATCGGTTAAGTCACCTGGAATTTGATGGAATTGCGGTGATCTCCGGTATTTTAAATGCTGCCGATCCTGAGCGGGCGGTAAAAGATTATTTGGAACAACTAAAATTGATAGCTATCACTCAATAGCACATTCTAAGAGAAAATATGCAAAGAAACTTAATTGATAAACTCTGCTGTCCCTTTGATAAAAAAGATCTGAGACTGAGTGTACTTCATGAAGATGATCAAAACACGATTTATGAAGGATTGCTCACCTGCACCCATTGTCAACGGTACTTTCCCATCATTTATGGTATCCCCATCATGACCCCGGATGAGTATCGTCAAAAATCGCTGGAGGCTCCCGTAATGAAAAAGTGGGGTTTGACGATTGATGAAAAAAGCGATCGCTATGAGCTGCAAAATGCCAAAGAGACCAAGAAAATCAAGTGAGTAGGGCTTTGGAAGACAGGCATCTTCATACCATATGCCTGTTAATGGTGCGTGAGGACACGCACGAGGGTGTGATGGTTCAGTCCTTAGCCATGGGTCATGTCCTCTTAGTTCCCATGGTTCGTGTCCTCACGAACCATCCATCAGGTTAAGATGAGGATGGAATGCATGGACGTAGAACTTGAGGTCTGCACCCAGGTGAAAAAAGACATAACAAACCAATTCAACTATATGAAATCTTTTCAATAAACGATTCACCCTCGATGTCTTCGTGCCTCGGAATGATTTCAGTCTTCAAATCTGTAAAATAGTGATCATAAACTGTTTTTCGTTCATGCTGAAGGGGAGTCGGGCAATAGCATTGTTCCGACCAACGGATTTTTCCACCCTTATCGATGACCGCCCGCTTCATGGAGTTGACAATTTCCTGTCCGTCCGGTCGTTGACTGGCGATTGTTCCGTCGGTAAGCTTCTTGTGGAATTCTTCTGCTTTGTCGTAATTGAATTTTGCTTCTACCCGGTAGATCACTGGATCAGGTTTATTTTGTTCGACTCGTGTAACAAAGGAACCGGATAATAGGTTCTGACCAGGTTTTTCTGAACTTTGTATCTCTTCGTTTGCAGCTGGGGGGCCTTGAATCCCAACATGATTTTTATTTAAACAAACGTCATATGAAGGGAGATAAGCCATACACCATCAATTTTTTTCATCACCAGTAGATTCCTGCCGATTGCGATTTCCCCGTTATTATTTGCCTGGTACCTGCACAATAAAGTGGCCATATCACAGGATACTTCAATTTTCAAGATATCTATTGAATCGATATGACCGCCCATGCTCATCCCTTTTTGAAAATTTTCAATGAGTTTGGAACGGCCATTTGCTTCGAGTCCGGCTACATGAGAAGAAATATAATCGGCATCTTCAGCATAAAGCGGAACAAGGTTTTGAGCATCCTCACTATTATAGGCCAGCATCCATTTTTCAGTAGTCTGTTGAAATTCCTGAAGTAATTCTTCAGAATTGGTATCAATCTTTGATTGAGCATATGCACCTGTGTCCGCCATAATGGCGATGAATAACATAAATACGAATCCTGACATTTTCATATACTTACAACTTATGTGGTTTTTATTTATTGGATCAGATACAAGTGGCTGATAGCTCGATCTCTACCAGAAATTTTTCAACCAGTCTCCTTATAACCTCCCGTTGCAGATTCATCCCCAGGGCGCAGCTGCAGCGCTTTCTCAAAAAGTATTCGTGCTTCGCGCATTCTACCCATTTTGAGCTGGATCCAACCCAAAAGGACAACGGAGTAGTAATCAAGAGGATAGAGGTTGGCCACCCGTTCTACATAGGGAAATGCTTCGGAATACCTTCCCTGGTTGTAATAAATCAACCCCAGTCTGTAGTTGATCAGTGAATGCTGAGGGTCGATCTCAAGGATCTTGTTGTAGTTCTCAATGACGGCATTCCAATTCCCGAGTGCCCCTAGTGGATAAGCATATCCGATCCTGGCTTCAAGTGCGTAGGGCATGAGTTTGATAGCCCTTTGATAATATTCCAGGGATTTATCATATTCATTGACCAGGTAATACAGCCAACCCATGCGGGCATTAAGGAGATAGGATTCCTCATCATAGTAATTTTTGATAGCCTCCAGGGAGGCCACATAGTTACTATCATACTCATAGGCATAGCTGTGATCCAATGCTTCCTTCAAGTCCATGATATCCTGCCCCGATATCCTGATGGCCATAAGAGCGGTCAGTATAATGATGAGAGTTTTCATGTGTTTATTGTTAGTTTTTTATAGGTCACCCCGCAATCCTGCGGGGCAGGCTATGGAATTCGCATGGTAATAATTAATTGATGAATGATGCGATTCCTGTAATTCTGATTTTCTATTTTTTGATTCTCTAACATGCTCATTTCATAACAGAATGTTTAATGAAACAAAAATTCCCCTGTGCTCATAGTTCTTGTCGGTTGCGACGTTGTATTTATCTTCCAGCAGGTAGCCGACTTTCAATTGATGTTTCTTAGCGATTAAGACCGAAGCTGATGCATTCATCCTTTGTTGGATCACATCCAGGAGATTATAGATATAAAATGCGTTAAGGTCGGGGTAATTGTAGAGGTCACCCCATCCATACATACCTTCCAGTTGGATGGTATTGAAGAGCCAGAAACCGATGCGTGAATTGTACACCTTTGTATGGTAACCATCCTGTGCATGATCGTTGATATCGGCATTCAGATACAATGCCTGATTTCCAAGGGGAAACAGGGTCAATCCTGCGGTGTAAAGCTGTTGATTATTGGTATTGATCTCAGACCATGTCGATCCAAGATACCCGTTGATACTGCTTCCTCTTAAGTCTATTCTCACTGAGAAAGCTTTGTTGTTGGCCCCTATGTTTACACCCTGGTAATGGAAGGCTGGAGTAATGCTGATCATATCTGCCGGCAGATAGGACAGAGAGGTGTAATATTCATTTTGTATAATGCTGGTTTCGGTTTGTACAATCCTGGACTCACTTTGACTACCGGAACCCGGCCCTTGTCCCTGTCCGCCAGTATTGATGGTCAGGGTATCAAAAAAATAGATCTCCTGTTTTATCCTTGAGTAACCCTGGTAAATATTTAGTCTTCCGGCAGGTTGATGATTGAATCCGATATGATAAAATGAAATGTCCCCGATTTCAGGAACATCTCCTGTTCGTTTTTTAACACCTCCTTCGGTATAGATCCCGGAGATAAACTGATTACATGTGGTGGGAATGGATGACAGCAATTCTCTGTTCTCACATAGAAATGCCCTTGCCTCAGCAGATCGTCCGGACCACAGGAGACTGTAGTAGAGATATTCTGCGACTAATTTATCGGTTGACATGCTGTAAGCAACTTTGAAATGACGGATCGCACTACCATATCTCCCTGTCTCATACAGAGCAATACCGATACGCATTCTCAGGTAATAGAAATCATAACCCTTTTGCAAAGCCTCCCTGCCGGTAGATTTTAATGCTTTGTAATCCCGGGTCTGATATTGAGCATATGTAAGACTGTCATAAAATCCCAACCCCTGCGACTGAGCGAGAAGTGAAAGGAACAGCATCAATATGGATAGCAGCCTGCTCATGAGAATTCCAGCTTTTGATTCGTTTCAGGTACTTCAATGCTTTGGATAGTTCTGTTTTGAATGGATACTTTAAAGTGCTTATGGATATCTACTCCTGCACCCCTAACCAAAACAGCACTATTTAGGATAATCCCATTTGAGCCATGGTTATTCAATTCCATCTCAAAAAAGGCCTTTCTTAACCGGACAAAGGGGCTGATGAAGTCCAGTAATTGCCGTGAAAATGATCGATCGACCATATAGAGCGGAATGCTTTCTTTCAATACTGTTCCTGATTCCATGATAAATGGGATCCTGTATAAGGATAAATAGAAGATGAACAAAGGGTCTTTTCGACTGCCTTTATAGGAAGTAAACTGAAAACCTACTCCGTCATTTTTGAAGTAAGCTGCTGATTTTCCGGAGTCGATATAGGCCTGGTTGTAGGCATTGACCTCAATGGTCCAGGTAAAAGGTTCTTGATTAAACTTTCCTTCCATGATCTGACCAGGTTGATAGTCAAATGAATCGACCAGCTCAGGATCCGGCTTCATGGAGGAAATCATGTCACCTTCAACCGGTATTTCAAAATTCAGGAGCTCGGATTGCCTTTCAGGCTTCCAACGGATAAAATGATCGATCGGGTATGGAATAGTCTGAGCCCCGGGCATGGGAGCACCCTGAACCTGGAAATGCAGGTGGGGATAAGGAGATCGTCCGGAATTTCCGCATTTTCCGATCTGTTGTCCCCGCCTGACCTGTTCACCTTTGTGGAATGTCACCGATTCGTATTTCAGGTGGGCCATCAACGTGAAGTAATAATCATCGTGTTGGATCACCACACAGTTTCCCCAGTTGTGATTGAGGTTTGAGGTGCCGATGATATTGTCTTCAATTTCTTTTTCAGTAAACACTACTTCTCCGTCAGCCGGGGCAGTCACTGGTTTGCCATAGCAATAGTAATCCGATACCATGCTGCCTTCTCCTGAGAATGATTGACCTTCATCATCTTCCATGATGAAATCCAGGGCTTCTTTCCAACCTTCCTTGTGGGTATATGCCCCGTCATAGCCCTGGCTCACTTTCCAGGTGCCATAAAAGGGCAGACCGATTCCCGGCCTGGCAATATTTTCATAGATCTTTCTGTTTCCGGTAAATTCATAGAGATTGATCTCCGGCACATACCATTGATAGGGTACCAGATGAGGAGGTCCTTTTTTTGTGCGCATGCTCAGCACATAAAGCAGGGTAAGCACCACCATGTTGAACGGGAGGGAGTAAATGCTCAGGTGTGCGGCAGCAAACAGGTTGCCCAGGGAGGAGTTGATCACTACCATGGGAGGAATGATCAGGATGGTCCATAGAATTGAAGCCAGGGATGGGATCAGGTAAAAAGCACTTACAGCCACTCCACTGAGAATGAAGTTGAAACCAATGTAGCTGTAGCTCAGGTCGGTGATCTCTGCGCCAATGAAGAGATAAAAGTAATAGGCTGCGTAATAACTGATAAGTGAGCCCAGCATGGCGATACGTGAATAAAGCAGTAACCCGATGGCAATAAAGATTCCAGCCAGCACATTGTATTGAAAAAAGATGGCTGCCAGCGACTTTAGGTAGATCCTGATACTTTCCGGAAGGGTAGCATGATTAAATGTGTGGTATAAGTTCACCAGGAAGTTATCGCCGGTTTTGTATAATTCATTCAACAGGAACACTCCCCGTTCGGTAATTCCCAGGGCTTCAAAGCGAATGGAAGCGAGGATCAGGATCCAGAAAGATAACAGGAAAGGGATGCTGAGAAAGGGCAGACCATATTTATAGAGTACACCTCCCACCAGCACAGTAATAAATAGCGTGATCAGTGAAGCATTGGCCAGCAGCACCAGGAAGGGGAATCCAGGATCGAAGTATGCTCCGAGTCCGAGACCTACCAGGAGTGAATTAAATCCATAGTCCCCACGAAGGATCAGGTCCTGCCGGAAACCAAACCACCAGGCAACGAGATTACTGATAAGTACGCTGACCAAACCACAGAGTCCGGCCCATGGATCGATAAAGGTGACCAGCAGTAGAATGGATCCAAACCAAATATTGATAGAAAAAAATACCTGCCCATAGCTGTTGATTGTGCTTTTTACCCAATATCGGAATCCAGTGTCCATGTTGTTTAGGTCCTGGCCAGGTAGTCGGGTACACTTTCCAGCTGATTGATATATTCCAGGTTTTCCTGTTCACGGATCACATTTGTTGCACCTTCAGGGCTGATGAGCACAACACGGGGCCTGAAGGTGATAAACTGCATCCATTGGGTCATGTTATAGGCGCCTACATGATGTATCACCAAATGATCTCCCTTGTTGAGCGGAGGAAGCGGGATACTCTCGCGGATTACATCAATGTTCATGCACAAAGGCCCGAAGAGTTCGGTGTCTTCTTTAAAACCCTCAAATTCCTGTGCGGGACTCACCTTGTGGTTGTACCAGAAGGAAGTAAACAGGATATTCACCCCGGCATCTATGATGGTTGCCCGCCTGCCATCTGATAAATGCTTATTGGCAAGTACGGTACTGATCAGGTATCCACTTTCATCAATCAACGCCCTGCCAGTTTCAAGGATCAACGTAGGCAGGTTGTTGAAGTCCAGCTCGGCATTGAGTAAGGTACGGGTGATTGCTTCCGCAAACTCATCAATCGGAGGTACGATATCCACTCCAGGTAAATAAGCCCCTTTCAGATTGTTGCGTGACGGAAAGCCACCACCCATATCTATATAATCCACCCATTTACCATACTTGCCATGGATTTTGATGGCAAGCTGGGCCAGCTTGAATGCAGCAACCTTATAGGCGTGTGAGGAAAGCATGTAAGTGCCAATATGGGTGTGTAGACCAACCAGTTGTAATGTCTCTGTTGCCATGATCTTATTGACGGCATCCCAGGCCCGGCCACTTTCATAGTTCAGTCCGAAGCGGTCCCACATGGGATAGATTCCGGTATCCATGTTCACCCGGATGGCTACCCTGGCCGTAAGATTCTTTTCTCGTGTCAGACTGACCAGGGTGTATAGTTCGTCCAGATGGTCAATGTGAATGAGGGAGTTGTTTTCAACGGCTTTCATCAGGTCTTCTTTTGACTTATCCGGCCCATTAAAGATGATGTGTTCACCGGGAATGGCATTTGCCAGCGCCTTATCATACTCAAACCCTGAAACCACTTCTCCCCAGGATCCTTCCTGATGATATATTCCGGCTACTGCATTCAGGTAGTTGGTTTTGTATGACCATGCGAACTGCACTTTCGGATAACGTGAACTGAAGGCCCTGTAAGCGCTTTTGTACTTTTTGCGTATGGTCGTCTCTGACAGCACAAAAAGTGGAGAGCCATATTTTGAGATAAGTTGTTTGATAGGGACACCATCTATTTCATGGACCGGATTCAGATCCATGCTGGTCCCGAACTTATTCATGAGTCCCGTATTCAGTTTCTGAATGATGGGTCGCTCGTATTTTGCTTTGGTGGTTGTTTCAGCGCTCTCCATAGTTTGATATTTTTTCAAATTCCTTGATGTGGGTGATGTTGTCCCAAGCATACCTGACAAACATGGTCCCTGTACCATATTTTGTAAATGGTGATACCTTTTGTCCCATGGCCATTAAGACCAGGGCTCCGGGTAAATTCTGTCCGGCCGCAGCCGTGGTGTAGATCCATGCAGGAAAGCGTGGATTGACTTCCATGATATATAATTTATCTTCCCGGGTTCGCATGATCTCCAGTTCAAATCCGCCCTTCCATTTCGAATCCCTGACGAATCGATGGGTGAGGTCGATCAGCTTTTGATCTTCAATCACGATACCCGACCAGGCCTTTCCTTTTTCGGTGATGTAAAGCTTTCGCATGGGCACGGCCCCAATGAGCTTGCCATTCCCATCACCAAGTGCCGCAATATCAATTTCAGTCCCTTTGATAAATTCCTGGATCACGACCGGAAGACCCCATTTGGCGTTCAGCTTATCAAAGTATGCATTGACCTGCCCGCGGTTGTGAGCAATATAGGCCTCATAAAATTTACCCTTTACGACCATAGGGTATTCTATTTCCTCCTCCACATCTTCCACCTGCTTCTTACCCGAGATAAACATTGTTTTCGGGATCATATAATCATGCGCTTCACCGAATTCATGCAGGTGCATTTTATCAACGGCTTCCAGCTTTTCCAGGGTGGGGAGGAAGGTTTTGATCCCCATTTCATTGCATTGTGGTACCAGTTTGATAAAGTTGTACAGTTCGGCATCAAAGTTTGGGATGATAAGGTCCAGCTTTTCCTTTTGGTGGATGTACAGGATCCGGTGGAGTAATGCTTCCCTTCCGGCGGATGGATACGGGATCAGGTAGGTCTTGTCAGCGATCCCTTCCATATAAATGCCAGGTTCAAGAGATTCGTATGAAAGTCCGATGATACGCGGCTTGTATTGTTTGCTGTCCCGAATAGCCCGGATCACGCTGACACCTGGTCCGGGACTGTCAATGGCATTGAGACCCGTAACAGCAATCGAGTATTCAGGCAGTTTCATCTTCGGTGAGGTACAGTTGCCGGAGTAGCGCTAAATAATCATCCAGGTCTTGTTCTAACTGTCTCTTTTCTATAGCATATTCCTGTTCCAACTGACTGATTATTGCTTCTGAAGAGTTACCGGACTTCATTAATTCCAGGATGCGAAGCCCGATGGGATTAGTGGAATATGAATCTCCTGTGGCCGGATTGAAAATGAATCCCGATTCGCTCAGGGCAATATTTTTTTTCAGTTTCATGTCCCATAAATTCTACTTGAATTTACGATATCTACCTTATTTAGAGTGTGACAAATGTTACTGATTGGTTGCCAGGAATAATGATTATTATCAGGGAGGGGATGGATAAAGATCAGTGACCTTCCTCCATGGCCATTTGGCTATGAATTATCCGGAAAGGATGATATACACTCAGTCACACAGTCGCTCCGCTTAGCGGAGTGACACACTATTCCGAAGGCCTCTGGCCGGTATAGGAAATAAATCTCTATATTTAAAAGGATGTCTGAATTAAGAAAAGCCGATACAGATTTTCCATACTTTGCGACATTCACCATAGCAGGGTGGATCGATTTGTTTACCAGAGAGCGATGTTGCGAAATCATTTGATAGTTTGAAATATTGCATAGTCAAAAAGGATATGAGGATTCATGAGTATGTGATCATGCCGAGTCATGTTCATATGATCATTCAGCACCTGGACTGTAAGCTGCCGTATGTCATAAGGGATTTCAAAAGCTTCACCGCAAAAGAAATATTAAAATGCATCGATGAAGCGGGTGAAAGTCGAAAAGACTGGTTAAAGTATCTTTTTGGGTATTATGCCAAGAAAACTAAGCAGAATAAAGAAAACATGGTTTGGCAAAAGACCAGCCATCCAATTGAGTTGAGTGACAATAAAATTTATGATCAAAAAGCTGATTACATACGCATGAATCCTGTGACCAGCGGCTATGTTACAGATGAACATGCCTGGAAATATAGTAGTGCCGGTTATGATTCTCCCTTAAAGCTTGAAGATGGTCTATTGGCCGGAGGCCAAAATAAATAGAAGTCACTCGGCGCAGCCGAGCGACTAGGGGGCATATGTCTTCAATAGCTTGAAACTCTTCCTTTTCGTATGAGTCCATTGTTTCACAACAGGTCAAAAGCAATGATAAAATTGATACTAGGAAGACTCGCATAAATAGAGGAATAAAGCACAACGCACAGCTAGCAGGTGTGCGCTCACCAGTTGTGACTAGCACAAGATAGCGAAACTGCCCAACTACCACAACAGTATCTACGAAGCACTACGCTCTGAAGATAAAAAGCCAGAACTACAGAAGAAGCAAAAAGTGATGAAGTAGCAGAATGGGCAGTGAGCGATCAAGTCCCACAGTCCCTGGCAGTAAAGCACTTTGGCGCATAACTGCTAGCGACAAAATATTTGAAGTTCTGATCGCAAGGATTGTCAATCGATATTTTTATTTGCTTACTCTTCATCCTTGGTAGGTGATGCTCCACAAACAAGTGAGTAAAGTGATATTATACACTTTACATGGTATATACGATTATTGAATATACTCATAAAAATACCCATTTATCCTCAAACAACGGCTTTCACCTCCCCAAATACGCAAACAGATCCCTGATCTGCTGGTCTGAGAGGGGGGTGAGGAGTCTTTCCGGCATGATGGAGGTTTTTTGGGGTTCCATCTTGCTGATCTCTGATTCCGCCAAAGTGAGTTCTGTACCGCCGAAGGGCTGAATAATCACCTGACCACCGCTTTGGTCTTTGATGGTCCCCATGATGACCTGGCCGTCCGTTTTTTGGATAAGGTAATTGACATATCCTTCCCGGATGTCAGCATTGGGGTTTACAATGTTAAGCGTGAGGGTCTCCAGGTCCTTGCGGTCATAGCCGGTCAGCTCGGGACCAATGTCTCCACCTTTCCCAAAAAGCCGATGGCAGCTTTCGCAGCTTCGCTGGTAGATCAATTGTCCGGCTTCAGGGTCACCGATTTTGGAAGCCAGGGCTTTTCGGACCCGCGCAAGCTCAATTTTCATCTCGTCGGCTGGTGTGGTCTTCAATTTAGGCCATCTGGATTCTAACAGGCTCACTAATTCGGGATCATCGAGCATTTTGATTTGCTGTAGAATATCAACGGGTATTTCCTCCTGCTTGATCTCCCGGGTTTCAAAGACTTTTTTCATAAGTTCATTGGCCCATGAGGCCCGGCTGGCAAACAAGCTCAGGGTCTCATACCTAAGGTCGGGCTCCGCTCTCATCTGAAACTGGTAGGCATCGGCCAGTGACTTTCCAATTTCCGGGTCGTCATAATGCTTTAATGACTGGATGCTTGCCAATCTCAAAGCGGTTGAAGCTCCCTGGTTCCGGGCTATTTTAAGCAATACCGGAATCGATGAAGGCTGATCAATCTCGCCAAAGATCCGAACATAAGCCAACTGTTCCCGTAGGGGAGCATCCTGATCAGCGATGATTTCCAGTGCTTTGGTAGTAGCTTCCAATGAGTTTTGTCTCAATCCAAGTGCCAGCCTGCCTCCTCCATACTCAGCCTGGTATTGCTCCATGACACTGGCCAGGATAGGTGGAATTTCTGTCAGATCCTTGCCTCGCAGTCCTTCCTGCAACCCATCCATAAGCACTTGTCTGGTATCATTGGATGGAGAAAGCTCCAGCAACCGTGCACAGGCCAGGTAATTCTCGTTGCCTCCTTCCAGGGCGTAGCGCTGGATCAGTCTATTAAGAATAAATTCTTTGACCAAAGGCTTGCCCCACAAATCTTTCTCCGCAAATAAGCTTAAAATTGCCTTACGACCACTTTTTGCTTTTGATTCCACGGCCCACCAGATGAATAATCTGTTGTCGTTGTCAAATGCTGTCGACTCATTTTTCATCAGGTTAGCAATGATCGGTATGGCATCCGGTCCGGTCAGCCGTTTGGCAGTTGATGCCAGCTGGCTGATCACTTCAAGCTGTTTTTCTGATGCAGCCATTGAAGCCAGTTTTTTAGCGACAGTAGGATCCAGCTTATTCTCAAACTGATCAGATAGCAATCGAACTCCCCACATCCTGACATAAGGGTCATCATGATCTAATGCCGTCATTTGGGTTTCTTTGCCAAATCCTCCTGTCAGGTTGATCGCCCAAAGGGCTTCCAACGCTGTCTGGTCATCGCCGTTTTCAAACATCTCTTTCAATTGGGGCAAGATGGAGGGGTCCTTACGATCGCCAAGCAATCTCAATGCTTCCTGACGGTACCATTTGTTTTTATGCTTAAGTAAGTCCACTAATTCCACACTGGAATAGGTACTTAGATCAAAGGGCTCAACCTTGGTTATTTTCTCACTTCTCAGACGGTAGATTCTTCCGGTGGTTTTATTCCAGGTATCCCGGGGATCTACATGCGACAATCTGCTGTCATACCAGTCTGCCAGGTAGACCCCGCCATCCGGCCCGGCCTTGATGTCTACAGGCCGGAACCACCGGTCTTCCGTTTTGATAATGATGGCTTCATCAATGTTTGAGAAAGTGGATCCTTTTTCTTCAAGTCTTGTCAGCTGGACATAGTTCTGTAACGGATTGATGGCAATGATTTTGTCGTTATAAGCCTCCGGTAGCGTACCTCCTTCATATTTGATCCAGGCGTGGGTAAACCGCGTACGTTCACCGGTAAGGTCCATGCCCCTGATAAACCCAAGCGCATACGGATTGGTCAGCGCACCATGTTTTCCCCAGTTCTTTTGATAATAGCCTCCCTGTTTGTAGTAAAAGCCTTTGAAAGCGCCATTGTCACCGGAATATACTCTTCCTTTGGCATCTATCTCCACATGGAAAGTATTTCCACCCCCTTCGGCAAAGATTTCAAACACCTTGCTATTAGGATGATATCGCCAGATGGCCTGCCCTTTGAAGTGAACGTCCTTAGATGCCTTTGAATTGATGGTGGCATGCGTTGTGCTGCCCTGGGCACCATAGATCCAGCCATCCGGTCCCCAGCGGAGACTGTTAGCCACCGCGTGGGTATCTTCCAGCCCAAAGCCTGATAGATGAACCTCCGGTTTGTCATCCGGGATACCATCTCCATCGGGGTCAGAATAAGCCACGAGATAGGGTGGGGTTAGTACCCAGATATTCCCTCTGCCCAGGCAAACCCCTGTAGCGATATTGAGTCCTGTAATTGCATCGGTAGATTTGTCATAGATTCCATCTTCATCGGTGTCCTCGAAGATGGTGATCTTATCCGCTCCACGAACACCCTGGGGTGGGGGATCAGGTATTTTGTTAAAAACCACACGAGCCCAGTTGTCGATATCCACAATTTGCAGTCCTTCAGGATAGGGATACTGGTTGTATTGTACCACCCACAGTCTGCCCCGGTGATCGAACATGATCTCAACCGGCTGATGGATTTGAGGTTCTGACAACACCAGGTCGATGGCCAGGTCATCAGCGATTTTGAAATTTTTAAGAGAAGCTTCAGGGGTTGTCGGCTTTGAGCCATCGGTCTGTGCGCCACGACCTTCGAAGGCTTCCATGTAATTTTTTACAGTCTCATTGCCGGCGATTTCATCGAGGGGGACGTTTCTGGCAGGATTATTAGAGTCAGAACAACTTATGAGCGCCAGGGCAAGAACTAAGGTTGATATGTGGGGTAGATTTTGCAATAAGTTGAATTCTACGACTAAAAATAGGGAATCCCTGGCTAAGTCATAGCATCACTTTATTATGATCAGATCAACTGGATTTTTTTATTAGGAAAAAAGACAAGGAAATGGTTTTAGTAGACAGTGATACCTTGACTCCCTAAGGTAAGATTGAAGCATCCGGACGAAGGTCTGTGAGCCACCATTGCTATCAACTAAGTCAATTCAACTCAAATGGGCTCATAGACTAATCCCGAAGGGATGAAATGACTATAGCACAATTTGGATAAAGAAGAGTCTAACCCCGAAGGGGTGTCATGATATCCATTCAGATAAAAGTCGCTCTTGATAATGTATCTCATATTCATCCAAAAATGGCATGTACTCTTGTGAGCATGTTCCGGCCATAACTATGTCACTCCTTCGGAGTTCAGCTTATTTTAATGATGTTTTCTATAATTATTACATCCCTTCGGGATTACAATATAATCCGTTTTGTGTGTAAATAATCTAGTAATTAAAATAGGTAATCATTGTGGTGTTTGGTGGAGACACGTGAGCCACAGACCGTGGGTGTGGTAGCTTCCTTTGGGGATGGAGGTTGTGGGTAGGCTCTGTCTCTTTCGATAGATAAAATACTCCATCTAATTAGGATGTAAGGGTTAAATTTTTTTCTTGAGAAACTCATTGACGTCCAGCCAGTGAATAAATGCATCAAACCATTTGTTGCTTGTTCGGTTAGGATTGCCAAGCCCAAATCCATGTCCTCCGTTTTGATATAAATGGAATTCAACCGGTATTTCGGCTTTGTACCATGATTCAATGATCCCAAACTGACCTCTGAATAAAAAGTCATTTGTTGCAATTACATTAAACATTGGAGGTGCATCAACGGGTACGTCCACAGATCCCATACCTCCGTAGATCGGTCCGATAAATGCCAGCTTCATGGTCCTGGAGTTGAGGGTGCAATGCATGGTCAGGCCGGCACCTGCAGAAAAGCCAATCATCCCAATTCTCTCTGTGTCTACACCCCATTCTTTTGCACGGTTAACGATCATTGCATAGGCAGCCTCAGCATCTTCCTGTTGGTTTGCCAGGTCTCTTTGTGGTGGACGTGGTGGTGCTGCATTTGAAGAAGTGTTGGAAGAGTCAGAGGCAGGTGGGAGTGTGCGGGGTCTATTCATCCAGGCGGCAAAGTCTTCCAAAGACTCATCGGTTGGAAAGAGCCGGTACTTCAACACGAAAGCAGCAATTCCCTGATTAGCTAAGGCTTCAGCGACTTCCCAGCCTTCATTGCCCATTGAAAGCCAGCGAAAGCCGCCTCCGGGAGCCACGATCACGGCTGCCCCATTGGCTTTTTTTGGATCAGGCAAGAATGGAGTAAGGGTAGCTTTCGTAATGTTGCGAGCCATCGGATCCCCCCATTGTCTGAACCAGGTTTCTGAAGCGGGCTGATCTTCAACACCTCCTGTATTAAGCGGGATGGCATTTGGCTCTTCTGGTGTTTCCAGTGGGTAGATGGTTCCGTCCTGTGCCATGGCCGTTTCAGTCAGGAGAAGCGCTAAAATCCACATAGTGACCTTAACTGAATTTTGTGATATATAAATCATCATGCTGGGGTTTAATGGGCAAGTAGATAAATATATGTATTATTTACACTTATTAAAAGATCTTTGCATCCTTAATATCCTCTGCAAAAACAAATAAGGACCGATAGAGAGCGAATATGGGTGTGAAATAGGGTGGGTCAGATGATGATGGATAAATATGACTTTGAGAAAATGCACATTAATCAAGGTTTCAATTGCTTTACATCGTTTCCAGTCAAATGCCGCACATTGCTTGTAATTTTCTCTGCCGGCCAGTCCCACCAGCGGATCTCCAGCAGATTTTTGATCTTTTCATCGGAAAATCGTTTGCGTATTTCCTTCGCCGGATTGCCACCAACAATTGCATAAGGGGCCACATCTTTGGTTACCACAGATTTTGTGGCAATGATCGCCCCATCACCGATTTGAACGCCGGGCATGATGGTCGCTCCAAAACCTATCCAGACATCATTACCTACTACCGTGTCCTTTTTTTTGGGGTATTCCCTGCCCTCCATGGCATTCGACCAGTCTTTACCAAAAATGGCAAAGGGATAAGTCGAAATAGATTCAGTCAGATGATTGGCACCATTCATGATGAAGGTCACGTCCGAGGCGATCATGCAGAACTTGCCAATCTTTAATTTATCCCCGGTGAAATCAAAAAGATATTTCACGTTCTTTTCAAAATTTTCAACCGTTTCAAAATCATCGTAGTAGGTATAGTCTCCAACAATGATGTTGGGATTCTTAATGATGTTTTTCAGAAAACACAGACGATCATAGTTTTCGAGCGGGAATGTGGTATGCTTATCAGGGATGTTCATTATTTCTTACAAACTGATATAATGGTAGTGAAATTTACGAAAGTAAAGGTAAAGTACCGATCGAAGTACCTGGTCATATGCCCGTCAGTGAACCCGTTCTTCCGGCAGACTCTGGCTTCCGATGGTGGGCAGGATCAGCTATCATTTCATCGAAGCACTGCCAATCTTAAACTTCATCAATTCGGCAATTTGTTTAGCTCTGTAGAGTGCTTCCTGAGCTCTGGGACCATGGAAATTTTCAGTCAGAGTAGCTTCCCACAGAGATAACCAACGATCGAAGTGCTCAACTCTCATCGTGGCTTTTTGATTCAACCGGATGTGTTTGATCATCGGGTTTCCCTGATACCTTCTGTTTCCCAGCAGGGTTGTCTCCCAAAAATCATACATGACCGGAAGATGCTTTTTAAAATCCAGAGGGATAATGTCTGTGAAAAAGAAGCCAATCAAATCATCTTTTACAACTAGTTTGTAGAATTCATCAACCAGAAATTCAATGTCTCTTCTGTTTTCTATATCATTCATTTCCAGCTATGGGACACAGTTAAACATACTGTTTTTCAAAATGACCGGGATTGAAATCTAATTCAGTACATCGTCAAAATATAACAGCAGCCAGTTCCATATCTCCTCTGGCTCATCCATGGTCTGGATGTTTGGGTATTGATTGTGCGCTGAGACGATGATCCTGTCAAAGGTTGTTGCATTGATCCCATAGATCTTGCACAATTTTTTTTTCACCGAATCCGTTTCGATAAATCGGGCATAGAATCCGGTTTCTGCACTGGACTCTATTGCATCACTGTATTTCCGCTGCTCTCTTGCATCTTTGCTAAATGCCGTGATGGGTCCGTAAAGGGTGAGACCTACACCGCCACTTTCGCCCGGGCCAACGGAGCCTGGCTTTATGGGTTCTTTCTCTGATTTTTCAATACCAGCTATTTCCATGGATTCACCCTTTATATTCAGTGGTACTTTAAAATATGGATCCGAATATATGGTAACAGAAGGGAGGAGCAGTGAGTCTTCCGTGAGTTTCACCTTAAGGTAGTTCGTTAAATGGACCGACTCCACCACCAGTGATTCGGTGATAAAACCAACAAATGAAAAGGTAATGGAGTCACCCTTTCTGGCCAGCAGTTCAAATCTTCCGTTGACATTGCTGACTTTGCCCATGTTAAGGCTTTGGTTAGTGACATGCGCGAACCCCAAAGGATTTTCCTGGCCGTCGATCACAATCCCCTGAATGGATTGCTGACCATACAAAGAGTAGAGACAAGCTAAAAAAAGAAATAAACCAATCAGTTGTTTCAGCATCCGGATACGAAATTATGAATTCTACGATCGCTCTATACCTATTTAACATTTTTTTGGAGGAAAATGATCGGATGGAGGACATCCGTCATTGAAAGGTGGTAAGATGAGGATGCAGGCATACCATGGTTCTATAATCCGGCAAATTGATATAAATTGTAGGCAGAAACTCAACCATCATTACCATGATCAGATCCCCATTCCTGTATCTTTTTATATTCATCCTGTTTTTCGCCTGCTCGGGTCCGGGACCGGAAGAAAACCAAAAAACATGGTACAAAGGCAACCTTCATACCCATTCCTTCTGGAGCGACGGCAATGACTTTCCAGAGATGATCATGGACTGGTACAAGTCAAATGGTTATGATTTCATTGTACTGTCGGACCACAACACCCTGGCAGAAGGAGAAAAGTGGAAAACACTGTCAGAAAAGCAGGAATTTATA
The DNA here is from genome assembly GCA_965243485.1 of Cyclobacteriaceae bacterium. GTDB lineage: Bacteria > Bacteroidota > Bacteroidia > Cytophagales > Cyclobacteriaceae > UBA7330. The sequence continues at coordinate 3,964,129 of CBDEVP010000001.1, forward strand.
TTTGATAAGTACGTCGCAAAGTACGGTGAAAATCATGCGGAATCCAGAAGGGACAGCCTGGGTAGACTCGAAGTGAAGCTCAAGACCCTGGCGGAATATCGTCCCATGTTTGAAGAAGCGGGTGAGTTCCTGATCATTCAGTCCGAAGAAATTTCAGACCGTTTTGAGGATAAACCCATCCATATCAATGTGACGAATATTCAGAAGCTGATACAACCTCAGGGAGGAAATTCAGTATCTGATGTGATGCAAAACAACATCGACAAAGTGCTGGAGCAACGGGAAGAACTCGATGTACCGATGTTTCCGCACATCAACCACCCCAATTTTATCTGGGCCATCACGCCGGATGATATGATCAAACTGTCCGGTGAACGGTTTTTTGAAGTGTACAACGGGCATCCGCTGGTGCACAATTACGGAGACTCGCTCCGTCCTGGTATGGAAGCTCTGTGGGATTTGGTCCAGACTGCTTATTTGAAGGATGGAAAGCCATCCATCTACGGACTGGCGGTAGATGATGCTCACAGCTATCATAATTTTGGACCCAAGGACAGCAACCCAGGCAGGGGGTGGGTGATGGTCCATACGGATGAACTGAGTCCTGAAAAGCTTATTGAAGCCATGGAAGCGGGTGATTTCTATGCTTCGACAGGTGTCAATATGAAATCCATCAAATTTGATGGGAGTACGTTAAAGTTGGAGGTTCTTCCGGATGAAGGGGTCAGCTATACCATTCAGTTCTTTGGTTCAAGGGACACTCAATCCGGAACGGAAACTGGGGTATTGTTTGATGAGACTACAGGTACTACAGGTGAGTATTCACTAAAAGAAGGTGATTTGTATGTTCGGGCTAAAATTGTCAGCTCGAAGCCAAAGGAAAACCCATATCACCCGGATGACATGGAAGTAGCCTGGACGCAGCCGGTGGTCTTAAAATAACCTGAGTCCGAGGTGATAAAAACAAAAAAAACCACGTATTGGAACTCATGCGGTTGGTCCCCGCCAGCTGGGTGGGGTCCCCGGGGCGAGCGATGGCCTTTTCGCTCACCCTGCCTAAAGGCATCCCTGAAGGGAAGCCACCCCAGTGTCATACAGTTTTATGTATTTCAAAACCAAAGATTAAGCCTCAGATTACCGGGTCGCGAAGACGGTTTTTTTGTTACGTTTTTATTGCAGAACTGTCGTTAAAATAAAGAGCCTTGCTTCACCAGTGCCCCTTCTAGCTCCAGCAGGTATTTCTTTCTCCAGACTTTTCCTCCGTATCCGACCATCTCTCCATTGCTGCCGATCACCCGGTGGCAGGGGATGAGAATAGCCAGCCGGTTGTCTCCGTTAGCCTTGGCCATGGCCCTGATGGCTTTCGGATTACCCAAAAGCTCCGATTGCCGGTGATAGGTGTGTACTTTTCCGTAAGGAATATCAAGGAGTGATTTCCAAACCTTTAACTGAAAAGGTGAGCCAGAGTATACGATGGGTATATCAAATTTTTTTCTTCCGTGATGGAAGTATTCGTTGAGCTCCATTTTAAGCATACCAAATAGCCTATGTTCACCCTCTTCCAGTCCCGCATCAAACAGTGACTTTACCCGATCTAGTTGAGTGGGCAGCATCCTGCGATCGTGGAACTCCAGCAAACAGATACCTTCATCTGTTGCCCCTGCAACCATCTCACCAATGGGTGTTTCAACTGTTTGTGTAATTACTTTATTCTTTTTCACTAGTCAGTTACCAAAGTGTATTGATCCATTTCCTGAACCCATTGTTGGTACGTTTTCAGTAAATCATCTGCCTTTGTAGGATTAGATTCGCTCAAGTCTGTTTTCTCACCCAAGTCAACCTCCAGGTCGAACAACAGCGTATCTTCCTTCGTCATCAATAATTTCATGTCTCCGGACCTGATGGCCGCCTGATCCCGGTAACGCCAGAACAGATCTCTTTCTTTATTGAATGATTCTCCAAACAGGACCGGAGAAAAATCAATGCCATCTAGAAACATTTCCATTTCGACCCCAATCAATGAACTGAAAGTGGGAAGAAGGTCAAAACTCATCAGAAGCTCATCGGATACATCCGGATGGATCTTTCCTTTCCAGTAGGCGATGGCCGGCACCCGGTGGCCCCCTTCATAGAGGGTCCCTTTTTCACCGTTCAGGGGTCCGTGATCGGCATATTGCTGGAATCCTCCGTTGTCAGAAAGGAAAAATATCAGGGTGTTTTCCAGCAGGCGCAAGGATTCGAGATTCATGAGAAGCAACCCAATGCTTTCATCCATCGCCTCAATCATGTCTACATACGCTCTTTCCCGATCCTCCACGGGACCCAGATAGGTGAATTCCTGTCCCGGATACCGATACCCGGGATCATCCGGCCCCTGAAAAGGCACATGAGGTGCTTCATGCGGGATGTAAAGAAAAAAAGGTTCATCCCGATGTCTGTTGGCGAAGTCCACCGCGTATTGCCCAAGTAAGGTTGTTACGTATCCCTCATCATACAGGCTGTCAGTTCCGTCAAACCAGTCATAAATACCCGCGTTATCATAGTGGCTTTTGTAGTCTACATTGCCACTTACATAACCTTTGAACTCATCGAAACCATGATGGATGGGGTTGTACCTGCTTTCGTATCCCAGGTGCCATTTACCAAACATTCCGGTCGCATAACCTGCTGCTTTAAAGACCTCAGCCATCGTGATATAAGTGGTATCAAGACCGACTTTCCTTGTCTCTCCGTGCACATAGATGACTCCCTCAAGTCCGGTCCTTTGTTGGTACAAACCTGTCATCAGGGCCGCCCTCGTTGGTGAGCAGACAGCTCCATTGGAATGAAAATCCGTAAATTTTATTCCATTTTCAGCCATCCGGTCAAGAAAGGGTGTTTTGATTTCGGTATTTCCATAGCAACCCAAATCACCATAACCCAGATCATCTGCCATGATCAGGACGATGTTGGGTTTTTGGACTTCCTTTTTATTCTGACAGGCGATAAGTGCTGTTGCAAGTAGTGAAACAGCAAGCAAAGATTTCATAGGCATCATTTTATGATAGCGATCCAATCACCCTGTCCGGGTGTTTGGATGCTGATTTTTTCATTATCTGCGTCCAAGGATGCAGGTTCTTTCCATTCATTATTAAGCACATCGACCCATTCGATTGCAGTCATGGAAGCCTGGCCTACCTCAAGGCTCACTTCCCCTCCATCAGAAAAGTAGATGGCAAATTCCCTGTCTGAAGACCTGCAATAGGCTTCGTTTTCTTCGCGGTCTCCAAGCAATTCCTGAGAAAGGGTGGCCTCAAACCAGTCAATTTTGTCTGTTGCTTCCCTCAATGATTTGACTATCGCCTGCGCTTGCTCATTCAACCCGATTCCGGAGGGTGGCCGATGAAACCGGGTGCTCGCACATCCCATGAAAACGTTCTGAATGTAATTTTCTATACCTTCCTGGTCACTGGTGAATCGACGGGTTTCGCTACCGTAGACTTTCACATTATTGATGGGTCTTAGATTCCCTAGCTTTATAAGCCTTTCGAATTGAGCCAGGCCATTGTCCCAGTGTTCCTGACCGGTTTTGTGATTGTTCTGGGATATATCCACAAAGTCGTAGGTTTCCGGGTGGTCAAAGGTTTCATAATGAAAGGCGTGATCCAGTTCATGGGGATCCCACATTTCCGTACAGTACACCATTTTTCCAGCCAGTAGGGCAGCTTTTTTGATGTAATCCGCCCAGAACCGTCCCCAGTCTGCATTGACTGAAGTCTCATTGTCCATACAATATAGCACGTGATCGTATTTGAGAGAATGGGAGAGTAGCTTATCGACATATTTTTGCTGATAATAGAGCGGGCGGTGCAGTGACATCTGGTCCGGTACCGTCCGGAAGAAATTGTTTTGAGTAAAGACCGGGTGAGTGGAAATCACTGTATCGAGCTTATCTCTGTAGGTATTGAGGTTTCGATTATTTTTTGGATTGAAAGGATTCACCTCCCAGTTTTCCCTGTAAAAGTCGAAAGTAGCCCAGACTTCGATCTGTACCACGATCTCTCTACTGGCGGTTTCTTCTAAAAATGTCTCGAACCGGTTCCAGTATTCATCTTCGAACTGATTGAGATCATATAAACCATTTTGCATTTTTTGGAAAGGCCATACATTGCCGGAATCCCTGGAGGACATGGTATTCCTCACGTAATTTCCTCCATTTGCTTTCAGGAGATCAAGCTGCTCAATCAAACCTGGCATTTGAAACAGGTTGTCATTATCACTGGCTCCGAGTAGCAGGATGTCTTTTCCATTGTATGACCAGTATTGAGGGTGGTCAGTACTGGGTTGGATACCTTTCTTTCGCGGGAGATCTTCAGTTTTTTGATCAGTGCAGGTCATGAGTAATGTAAGGGTAATAATAAGTACCAGGCTGTGCTTTACCATGATTCTGGATGATGGATTAGTTGTCTTACCAATCTAAGGATAATTTTCTGATTGAGATGGTCTGTTCCTTCTTTATCCTCACCCTTTGAAAACCTGATGGGTTTTAATGTATTCCGGATCGATGGTTACACCAAGCCCGGAGCCCGTCGGCGGTTTGATCTTTCCACCGATACTCTGAAAGGGTTCTCCTTTGGATTCGATCGGTATGATGTTGCCGTTGGCATCCCTGGTTTCAAACATCTTAAATTCATGGTATTTATATGCTGCCGGGCAAACCGAAACCATATGCAGCATATAAAGAAATCCAAAACCACCGCCCGAGATGTGAGGGGTGATTTGCAAACCGGCCGCTTCAACCATGTTGGCGACCTGCATCGTCCGGGTCATGCCTCCAAAATAGAACAGGTCCGGTTGCAGGATCTGAAAAACTTCGTTTCCGATCAGGTACCTGAAAGCATGCATGCCGAACTCTTCTTCTCCACCGGCCATGGGTATGTTCAGCGCTTTTTCAACCAGTTTTTGCTCTTCGTACCAGTCCCAGGGCACAGGTTCTTCATAGAACTCGTAGCTATACTCTTCAAGGATCTTACCAATACGAATCGCCTCATTGACGGAATAGGACCCATTACCGTCGATCATGAGCACCATATCGTCACCAAACATCTCTCTGGCCATGCGGATGAGTTTCTCAGTTCGACCCGGGGCGTTGTCAATATCCGAAGCCAGATTGTCACCTCTTCCGGCTCTCAGCTTAATCGCTTTGGCTTCGGTCTTTTTTGCATCCTCTAACATATAGGGCAAAGATTCTTCCGGTTCCATATTTCTTAGTTTCGAAAGGTGATGGCCCAGGTAGATGGAAATTTCCGGGTTTTGCATGTCGCCTATCAATGATCCTGCAGGTAGGTCAGCCATGTTTCCGAGCATATCCAGGATGGCAAATTCAATCCCTGCCACATGTACACAGAGCGGTATTCCCTGCCTTTTAATGTTCAGTTCGTGCGCATTGAAAATCAGCTGATCCAGATAGCGGGCGTCTTTGCCAACAAAATGTTGAGCAAGGACTTTTGGCACCATAGGGTAACTGACTTCTGCGATAAAAGGGTGGCCCACTGAAATACCCTCTGCGCCGTCTGCTGATCTTACCCGGTAAAGACAATTATTGCCATTTAAGAGCAAGTCCAGTGATTCGATGATCACCGGATCTTTAAACAGTTCCTTTTTCAGAACGGGTTTCTTAAGCGCCTGGTCGAGGTGTGAATAATCAGTTGTACTCCTTTGTGTTTGCTCCTGGCTGTTACATCCATTTAATGTGAATAGGGTGGCTCCGCCTGCCAGGTAACCTGAGGTTGAAAGGAAATTTCTTCTGGTTGTTTTCATGGGGTTCAATATTAATGGTGCCTGATCCGGTTGATGGAAGTCAATAGGATCGGCACCCTAAGATTACTTTTTCAGAATGTCAAAAAACTAATGACCAGTGTCAATAGTAATGAAAAGGAAAGGACAATGCTGTAGATCATGCCAGTTCCCACTACCTTAAAAATAGCTTTTCCGGTGGTGATTTGGTAGGTCTTCTTGAAGGATTGCGTGATGTAAACGCAAAGAAGCAGGAATATGGCAAAAAATAACCACGAAGATTCAAAAACCATCAGATACAAAATCCACAGCAGCGTGAGGATTACAAAAACAAAAGAATGCAAATGTAAAGAATGGATCAAATGATTGAGATACAGCTTTTTGACAAAGAATATCTTGAGGATAAGTGCATAAACCGGGAGCAGGAAGAACATTAAAATGGGAATGTTTTTGAGGAAAAACTGTTGCAACGTTGACTCACCCTCTATTGCCAGTTTGATGACCTGCTTCCATGTCAGCCGGGTTAGAAATGACTTGTTTTCAAGTTGCAGGGAATCATAAATTTCCCTTTCACTGTGATTATTTTTCATACGCTCAATGATGTTGATGTTTCTTTGAACATCAAACATATTTTGCTGTGATCCCAGTGTGATCTTCAGGGTATCATCTTTCACCTCAATGGGACGATCTCCCGGACCTGGGAAAAGGGTAGAATCCCCCACTGATACGCGCTCATCCGTTCGGTTATCAGATTGACCGGCGCTAAAATAGATGCTGAAAACAAAAAAGTGAATGACACTGATGACAATGTACAAACGAATGGGATTGGCATAGGACATCCTTTTCCCCTTCATGAACTCATCGGTCAGAAATCCGGGTTTGAGAAAGAATGGTTTGAAACTCCTCCCGAATCTGGAGTCCAGGGCAAAATAGTTGGAGAAGAAGTCCCTCAGCATTTGCAGAAATGTCAGCTGCAAATCCGTATTTTCCTGGCCGCATTGCGGACAGTAGTCATAAGAGGACTTTAGTCTCTCACCACAGTTTAGGCACCTGATGGTCTTTCTGTTTGATCGTCTGCTCATGATGAATCTGACTGGAGGGAGAATCCGGAAGCCTGTTTTGCCGGGAATTAAAACCCGGCCTCTAATTTACAAAAGGATCGGTTGAAAAAGCAGAAACGAAGAAAAACAGGGATTTGAGTGTTCAAATCCCTGTGCAGGTTTCTGCTTATCGCAATTACTTATTGGACAATGATCCTGGAAGTGAATTCATTGCCATTTTCAGAAACCATTTTCATCAAATACAAACCACTTTCAATTCCGGTCATATGTACTTCTACATTTCTGAAAGTAGTTTCAGAAGTACGTGGCTGGTACACATTTGAAGATCCGGTCAGGCTGATGATCTGAATATCTTTGATCTCAAAAGGCTTTTCACCTTCGATGGTTACTTTACCCTGAGTAACGACGGTAGGGAATACTTTGAAACTGTTTTCAGCTTGTCCGGCATTGGTTTCTACCCTGATAGCCTTGAAGATCTCAAACTGACCATCGAAGTCAACTTGCTTTAGTCTGTAAAATTCAACGGCGCTTTCATATGAGTCATCTTCGTAAGTATATTCAATCATTTCCTCTGAATTGCCATGTCCCTCGATTCTGGCAATTTCATAGAAATCTTTACCATTTTCTGATCTCTCCAGCGAAAAGTATTCATTGTTGATCTCAGTGGCTGTGGCCCAGGAAAGGATCACATTTTTCTCAAATTCTCCTTCAAAGTACATCAATTCCACGGGCAAAGTGGTGTTTCCACAACCTGAGGTACAGTTGACGGTTCCGCCTGTACTGCCAAATACTGTTCCTTTATTATCAATACTGCTACTTGCGATCAGAGCTCCTGAGCCATCAATGACTCCGCCAGGCTGCACCCGATTGTCATTGCCATTCAATCTCAATACGCCATCAACAACTACTTGTGCATTAGGTTGCATCCTGAACCTATTATTAATGATTACAGTGACTCCATTGGGAATAGTTAACACTAAACCTGGGTCCAAAGTCAATTGATTGAAAGTGATTGTGCCATTTCCGCCAATTACCTCATTACCTGAAATGGTAACATTTCCTACTGAACCGGGTGCAGTATAAGATTGACCAGCAACTCCGGTGATTAAAAATAAGATTGAAACAAGAGAGAAAATTGATTTATTAAGAGATTCCATTATTTGATTCGTGTAATTGCGTATTGCTTAGTATTACGCAATCTGCGTACCAGAACTAGGTAAATCCCCTATTATCTCGATGAATAGTTATATTTTTACTATGAATAGTAATATGTGGATGCCAGATAGGGCCTGGGGATCGATTTTTGGTTTCAGAACAGGGGATTTTGGGCTTTTTCTTGCTGTTTTTACCTCCTTTGGCTGTTTTCCTGGCCACACAGCGGACAGTAATCAAAGGAAGATCTTAGTTTCTCACCGCAATTGAGGCACCTAATGGTCTTTCTGTTAGATCGTCTGCTCATGTTGAATATGGAAGCTACAGTACCCGATTCAACATTCTTTGAACTGGATACCTGGCTACTAGTTTATGAAATGAGAGCTGGAAAAAGCAGAAACAGAAAATAAGGGATTTAAAACATCACTGTTTCAAATCCCTTTGGAAGACTATTCAGTTACGCAATTACTACTGAACAATGATCCTGGAAGTGAATTCATTGCCATTTTCAGAAACCATTTTCATCAAATACAAGCCGCTTTCTATTCCTGTCATGTGTACTTCCACATTTCTGAAAGTAGTTTCAGAAGTACGTGGCTGGTACACATTTGAAGATCCGGTCAGGCTGATGATCTGAATATCTTTGATCTCAAAAGGCTTTTCACCTTCGATGGTTACTTTACCCTGAGTAATGACGGTAGGGAATACTTTGAAACTGTTTTCAGCCTGTCCGGCATTGGTCTCTACCCTGATAGCCTTGAAGATCTCAAACTGACCGTCAAAGTCAACCTGCTTTAGTCTGTAAAATTCAACGGCGCTTTCATATGAGTCATCTTCATAAGTATATTCAATCATTTCCTCTGAATTGCCATGTCCCTGGATTCTGGCGATTTCATAGAAGTCTTTACCATTTTCTGATCTCTCCAGCGAAAAGTATTCATTGTTGATCTCAGTAGCAGTGGCCCATGACAGGATCACGTTTTTGTCAAATTCACCTTCAAAGTACATCAATTCCACTGGTAAGGTTGTGTATGAGCAACCTGACTCACATGAGGGATTTCGGTCAGTACTGCCAAATACTGTACCACCACCTTTATTATCTATACCATTAGGTGCATGAAGTGTTCCGGATCCTTCGATCACACCACCACCTTTGTTTTCATTATCACCACCATTAAGCACAAGCTCTCCATTAACGATGACCCGGCTACCGGCCTTGTTTTCAAAAGGACCATTTACAACTGCTCTCACTCCGGACGGGATGGTAAGTATTGAATTGGCTTTTAATTCGAGACTGGTAAAAGTAATGGTCCCGCTGCCGCCAATGGTCTCAGTATCTCCGTTTAACACCACATTTCCAACCGATCCTGGTGCAGTAAGTGATTGAGCATATGCTCCTGTGATAAAAACTAAGATTGAAACAAGTGAAAAAATTAATTTATTAAGAGATTCCATTATTTGATTCGTGTAATTGCGTATTGCCTATCATTACGCAATCTGCGTACCAGAACTAGGTAAATCCCCTATTAAATCGATGAATAGTTATATTTTTACTATGAATAGTAATATGCAGATGCCGAGTGCCGCCTTAGTATCGATTTTTGGTTCAGAATGGGATCTTTTGAGCTATTTATGTCGAGATTTATCGTCTTTTGGGGTATTATGATGACAGATCCTGCTTAAAAATGCCGATGAGCCGGATGCGAGGAGCCAATAGCCGTCATTTTTGGAGAGTCAATAGGAAAACGGGGATGTCTGCCTGCTAGTAAAAGAAGCTAACTTGTCAGGATAAATCTTCCTGATCTGATCTTCATAAGATCTTTGGTCGGTTTGATGTATTCGTAGACCCAACAGGGGAAGACCCTTCCAGTGGTATGATATGCTGGTCTTATCCTGCGGTGGTATACAGCATCTGATTTATGATAATTTGGAAATGAAAGCTCATATTCATCCATCTCACGGAAGAAATGATGCTTTTCGCGGATCAGATAGATCTCACCATAGACCCTTTTCTTTCTGGTGTTGTCATAGACAAGTCCCGGAAAGCCTGCTACACGATACAGATTTCCGAACATATAGCCTTCACCAATATACTCTACAGGCATCTCAGGCACACCTAATTCTTCAACGCTCCTGTTCTTTTGCATCAAATAACCATATACAAAAAGATAGTTTGCCTGTATTTTAGCCATTGACATTAAAAATTCTGGTTATTGCGATCGAATCTTTTGATTTACTAAAATCAATTACCGATCCTTCTTATATTTGAAATCTTCGATTTTGTAAACAAATAATATGTCCTTAAAGGTAGCGATTGGGGTTGATATAGGTGGAACGCTCACCAAAGTTGGTATAGTAGATCTGGATGGAAATATGTACGGTCAGTCCGAATTTCCAACACAAGAGAATAAGAGTTTTACCCAGTTTCTTGACGAGCTGGTAGAAACCTTTACCAGCCTGATTGAGAAATCCTCAGTCGAACTGGAGGTCGTCGGCATGGGTGTCGGGGCTCCCAATGCAAACTACTACAGGGGTACAATTGAGCATCCGGCCAACCTGAAGTGGAAAGGGATCCTGCGTGTAACCGAAGAACTCAAAAAGAGATTTGACAAACCTGTTCATATCACCAATGATGCCAATGCTGCAGCCATCGGCGAAATGATCTACGGAGAGGCCAAGGGAATGCAGGATTTCATTGTGATCACTCTTGGCACGGGCCTTGGATCCGGGGTGGTAAGCAATGGCAAACTGATCTATGGGTATGATTCTCAGGCGGCAGAGCTGGGACACATTGTCATTGATTACAACGGACGTTGGACCGGTCTCGAGAGAAGAGGCGGGCTTGAAGCCTATGTTTCTTCCACCGGATTGAAAAGAAATGTGTTTTTCCTGCTTTGCGAGTCCCTGAAAGACAGCGTGCTCAGGGATTATTCCTACAACGATCTGCATGGAGAGATCATTACCAGGGCGGCAGAAGATGGTGACCCGATCGCCATCGAAGCCTATGAAATGACCGGTAAATACCTGGGGCAGGCACTGGCCAACTTCACAACTTTTTCCCACCCGGAAGCGTTCTTTCTGCTGGGAGGGTTGGCAAAAGCCGGAAAATGGATATTTGAACCCACCAGAAAGTATATGGATGAGTACCTGTTGCCGTTCTACAAAGACAAAGTGAAATTGTTACCTTCGGGGATGATGGATAAAAATGCTGCCATTCTTGGTGCCGCAGCCCTGGTTTGGGACCACCAGAATAAGTAAGCGTGAAAACGGAATGGTATTTGAGCAAACTTATTCCAAAGTGGGCATGTTAACTTTCTGATAAGATTAAACTAGATTTAGATAATGAATAAGCTGATAATCGTTTTATTCTCACTCCTGGTTGGCTGGGGCTATCTTGAGCCTTCATCTGTAAGTCATGAAGACCATGAAGCTGGTTATACGGATACGCTGGTCATGCTTGAGCCCAAAAAGGAGCATCCGGCTGAGACCAAAGCCATTGTGGATCTTCTTACCAGGTATCACTACAAAAAGAAGTGGTTGAATGACTCAATTTCCTCCGAGATTTTCGACAACTATCTGGATGCTTTGGACCCCAACAAAGCCAATTTTCTCAAAACTGATATAGACTATTTTTCTAAATATAGATACGAACTTGACGATGAGTTGCTTGATGGTAACCTGGATTTTGCTTACCAGGTATTTTCCATCTACAGGGAGAGGTCGCTTGAAAGACTTGACTATCTGGATGTATTGTTTCAGGAAGAGTTTGACTGGTCTGCAAAGGAAGAACTTGACATCGAAAGACCGGATTGGTCCCACGCCAAGACCAGGGAAGACCTGAATGAACTCTGGAGGAAGATTGTTAAAAATCAGGCCCTAAGCTACAAATTGACCGGTAAGGAGTGGACTGATATCGTGGATGCATTACAAAAAAGATATGCCAGGGTAAAAAAATCGGTCTATCAATACAACAGTGAGGATGTCTATCAGACCTACATGAATGCCTTTACGAGCACATTCGATCCCCACACCGATTATTTTTCACCTATCGCGAAGGAAAACTTTCAGATAGACATGAGCGCTTCTCTGGAAGGGATTGGCGCCCGTCTGACACAACAACTGGACTATACGAAAGTAGAAGATGTAATTCCCGGAGGTCCTGCCTTTAAGAGCAAGCAGTTATATAAGAATGATAAGATCATCGGGGTGGCGCAAGGCGATGAAGGCAGCTTTGAGGATGTGATAGGCTGGAGGATCGATGATGTGGTGCAGAAGATCAGGGGCCCGAAAGGCTCTGTGGTCAGGCTACAGGTTCTAAGACATGATCAGGATATCAATTCATTACCCGATACGGTAAGGATCGTGCGAGACAAGATCAAGCTTGAAGAATCCACCGCTCAGTCCGAACTAATTCCTATCCGGGAAAACGGTGAGGTTTTCAATCTCGGGGTCATCACCATTCCTCAGTTCTATATTGACTTTGAAGAGATGCATCAGGGGAAAGAGGACTATACAAGCACAACCAGGGATGTGAAATACCTCATTTCCGGTCTCAGAGAGGAAGGCATGGACGGATTATTGATTGATCTCAGGTTCAATGGGGGAGGTTCGCTGCAGGAGGCTGTGGAGCTGACTGGCCTTTTCATTGATGAGGGACCTGTTGTTCAGGTGCGGGACACTTATGATTCGGTAGATATTTATCTGGATGAAAATGATGGCTATTACTATGACGGGCCGCTGGCAGTACTGACAAACAGGTACAGCGCATCGGCTTCCGAGATCTTTTCAGGAGCCATTCAGGACTATAAAAGAGGAATCATCATCGGTGAAAATACATTTGGAAAAGGAACGGTACAAAACCTCATCGATCTCGATCTTTATCTGAGAAACGCAGGAGTAGAATTGGGGCAGCTTAAAATGACGCTGGCGAAGTTTTACCGGGTTACAGGCAGCAGTACACAGCATATCGGGGTCGCACCGGATATTGCATTGCCATCTCCTTATGATGATGAGGCCTTTGGTGAAAGTGATATGCCTAATGCACTGCCCTGGGATGAGATACGGTCTGCCCGGTTCAGGCCGGAAAATACCATTTCGGAGGATCTAATGGCCAGTCTTAAAAAGCTTTATGAAAACCACCTGGTGACTGATGAAGATTTAAAGTCGCTGGCTGAAGAGATTGCCAAAGTAAAAGCCAATAAAAATCGGACAGCGGTTTCGCTGAATTACGAAGACCGGCTGAAGGAACATCAGGCCAGTGAAACGATCGATGACCTGTCTACCACCATTGAAAACAGCGAAATAGGCGAAAAAAGAGCTGACGAAGACTCCATTGCCAAACGATTGTCTCAGGATCCATATCTGAAGGAAAGCCTTCGATTACTGGCTACATTGACCAAGTCCAAAGTCGGATAATTATTGATGGTGTAGAAAACCACTGGGATTTTTTCAGTAGAAGTATGGGTATTGAGCATATAACAGGGCACTCCGGTTGATTGTTCTGGGCTTAGACCGTGCCATCCGTTGCCGCCTTAGCGGAGCTCAGGACGTCTACTTTTAGTCAGTCTGACTTTGTTTTAAAACATCAAATGAGCATTTTTGTCGGCATTGCATTGAATTTTCCTAACACCTATATTCAATCCTATGCAGCCATACATCAGTCCTGAGACCCGCCTCAATGAGCTCACTTTTCGTTCAATCATCCTTGGTGCCTTACTATCCGTAATACTTGGTTCTGCCAATGCGTATTTCGGTTTGTTTGCCGGGATGACCGTTTCCGCCTCCATACCCGCTGCGGTGATCTCAATGGCCATCCTGAAGATCTTTAAGAATGCCAATATCCTGGAAAACAACATGGTTCAAACGGCAGCTTCCGCCGGAGAATCTCTGGCTGCAGGGGTGATATTTACCATTCCCGCACTGGTGATCATGGGCTACTGGCAGGAATTTAATTATGTGGAAACAACACTCATTTCAATTTGCGGAGGCGTATTGGGGGTTCTTTTCACCATACCGCTGAGAAAAGCGCTGATTGTAGAGGAAAAGCTGATGTTTCCGGAGGGCATTGCCACTGCAGAAGTGTTGAAATCAGGGGAATCCGGCGGTAAATCCGTGATGTACCTGATCTATGGTGCTTTGATGGGTGGCTTGTTCAAATTTGGTTTTGAGGCGCTAAATCTTTGGAAAGGTATTTTTGAAAGGGCCACTATTCTCAATCAGAAGCTGTATCTGTATTTCAGTCTGAATCTCTCGCCGGCGCTGGTTGCAGTTGGCTATATCGTCGGACTCAACATTGCGACGCTGGTATTTCTGGGTGGTGTGATCACCTGGTGGATCGGCATCCCTGTGTATGTCTGGATCAATGGGTTTGAATCCGTGGCCAATGAGCTGATCGCTGCCGGAAAATTTTCTAGCGTTGATCAGGTACATGCGGATGCCCTGGGCATCAGCTTGTGGAGTGTTAAAATGAGGTTTTTGGGAGTGGGTTCTATGATCGTAGGGGGGATTTGGGCGGTCCTCAGTCTCCGTGGAGCCCTTGTGACTTCCTTTAAGGCCGGTGTTGCGGCTTTTAAGGAGGGGACACAGAAACTATCAGATATGAGCCGAACTGATCTGGACACACCCATGTCATGGGTACTGATTGGTATCGGGATCCTCATCATTCCGATATTTTTCATCTATCTATCCATCATTGAGGAGGTCCCTATCACCCTTTTTATGGCGCTGGTCATGGTTTTTGCCGGTTTCCTGTTTTCAGCTGTGGCAGGATATATGGCCGGGCTTGTGGGTTCTTCCAACAATCCGATCTCAGGAGTGACCATTGCTACTATCTTGTCAACCTCATTGTTATTACTGCTGCTGATGGGGTCGGGTGGTGCTGTAAGTGGTGCTGCGGGAGCCATTCTGGTGGGTGCAGTGGTGTGCTGTGCGGCTGCCATTGCTGGTGATAATATGCAGGATCTGAAGGCAGGGTATGTTCTGGGTGCTACTCCAAGAAATCAGCAAATCATGCAGATGATCGGCGTTATCGCCGGGGCACTCCTGATTGCTCCTGTACTAAACCTGTTATTAGCATCAAAGGGCATCGGGAGCCCCACTACCGAGCACCCCGATCCGCTGACTGCGCCCCAGGCGACTTTGATGATGAGTGTGGCCACCGGGATATTCGGTGGTAAACTACCGTGGACCATCATAGCGATAGGTGCTTGCATCGGTGTGCTGATCATTATTGCAGATCAATACCTTAAAAAAAGAGGATCTGCTTTTAGAATGCCCGTACTGGCAGTGGCGGTCGGTCTGTACCTGCCTTTTGAACTTGACAGTTCCATATTTGTGGGAGGGGTAGTCGCATGGGCACTGGAAAGGAGTTTCCGCAGGAACAATATCAGTGACAATTTGAAAGATGCAGCATCAAATGGAGGATTGCTGATTGCTTCGGGACTAATTACCGGCGAAGCCCTGATGGGAATCCTGATCGCCTTACTTGCAACATTTGGGTGGAGCTTATCAATCTCAGACCAACCCATGGGTGGAAGCTTCCCGGGACTGATCCTGCTGATATTCATTCTGATTTATCTTTACCGTACAGTCGTCAGATTAAGTAAAAAAGAGTAGCTGAAAAGGTCACAAAAGATGGACGGATCAAGCTGATCAATGTAGCATCGGCAGGGCATTATTTCGGCTTCTTTAGAAATGGCGATAGGATGGGCATTTTTTGATCTTCTTTGCCCCTGGATTTACTTTTAGTTATTCAGTAGTCACGCATCTGGTCTCCACAAGATTTGAGGAAAGTTTTATATAAAACAATCCATGAGTGTCGCTGCCATCCTATCAATGATCATTATTTTAGGGCTTGATTTTGAAGGCATTGCCCACATCATAGTGTTTACAATACAAAAACAATAAATAGAAAACTGAAATTAAGAATGGATAAGATTGACTCGCTAAATCAGGTAGCTGAATTTCACAAGACTTTTCATCACCCAATTCTTTCATCACCCACAATTCCCGATAAAAAACGATGTGAGTTGAGGGTTTCCCTCATTGCTGAAGAGCTGAAAGAACTTGAGGAGGCCATAGCTGATAATAACATCGTAGAGATCGCTGATGCTCTATGTGACATTCAATATGTACTATCGGGAGCTGTGCTGGAGTTTGGCCTGGGTGAGAAATTTGTAGAGCTTTTCAATGAGGTTCAACGTTCCAACATGAGCAAAGCCTGTGATAGCGAAGAAGAGGCACAGGCAACCGTTAATTATTACCAAAAGGAAAGGGACACCGATTGCTACTACAGGAAAGAAGATGGTAAGTACCTGGTATTCAGGAAGGGAGATAATAAAACCCTGAAATCTGTCAATTATTCGCCAGCCAACCTTGAAAAGATCTTAAAATCCTAAATGACGGATAATTAAAATTTACGGGATCAACAAGGTTAGCGTGGTTGCTGTATTGTTCCTTAATTCCACCAGTTTTTGAATGGTGTTATCATCTTCACAACCAAAGAACGATAGCAGGCATATATAGGTGAAACACGATAGGAAGAGGCGTGTGATCTTTTTGTTTTTCATAAGAAATCCTATGATACTTTAGCTGGTTATTAATGAAATAAGTTGTTTTTTATTTCAACCGCAAAGTAAAATAGGATTTATGACAAAACCATTATAGTTGATAGCATTTTTTCAAATTATCTTTACCATGTATGCAAAATTCTTTTTCCCATCTTCATCATAGCCCACCAGTAAGTCGTCTTCAATCACCCAGTGGTCCACATCTGTATTGTCGCTGTCATCAATAATCAGCTCACCACGATCGTTGATTTGCCAGTGGCTGTATTCAACCTCTTTTTCATCAAAAGCCTCAACAATGATCTTCAATTGACCATTTTTCTGGAAATCCATAAAAATATCCACTTCATCCAGAATAGAGGTCACAAAGCCTTCCACAGAACCCAGAACCAATTTACTGATAAAACTATCTTCATCTTCCTCTAGCTCTTTCCTCGCCTCATCAAAACCTTCCTCAAAATTGATGATCAGTTTCCACGGGCCAATCAGGTCCTTTTCCTTAATTTTCTTCTGAGCTTCCGCATCATTAATGGAGAATAATAAGGGAATTGTAAGGAGGATCATTAGATTTTTCATGGTTATGGCCATATCGGGTCTTATTATTATGTAATACAAGGTACTATATTTAACATACTTAAAAAGTGATATTTAGGTTTCAACAAAATGAAAAAAAATAAGCATAGAAATAATATCGTTGGTTGAATTGTTGACCCTAAAAAGCAATTCCATGGGATGTTTATTAATTTTGGGAGCAAATTCGGAGAATCATGTTTGATAATTTAAGTGTAAAACTTGACAGGGCATTTAAGACCTTAAAAGGGCAGGGGACGATCACTGAGATCAATGTCGCCAGTACGGTGAAGGAGATCAGAAGGGCGCTGATTGATGCTGACGTCAATTACAAAGTAGCAAAGGAAGTTACTGATACCATCAAGGAAAAGGCCCTGGGCAGGGATGTATTGATCGCTGTATCACCGGGCCAGTTGCTGACCAAGATAGTTGCGGAAGAGCTCACTTTATTGATGGGTGAGAGCAATGTGCCTATCAACCTGGATGGGAATCCCAATACCATCTTAATTTCCGGATTACAGGGTTCGGGTAAGACCACATTCAGCGGTAAGCTGGCAAGCCACCTGAAAAAGCAGGGAAGAACGGTCTTACTGGTAGCCTGCGACGTTTACCGTCCTGCGGCCATCGATCAGTTGAAGGTGCTCGGAGAACAGATTGATGTGGAAGTATATACAGAACCAGACCAGAAGGATCCCATCAAAATAGCAGAAAATGCCGTTAGTTATGCCAAAAAGAATGGCAAGCGTACTGTGATCATTGATACGGCAGGTCGATTGGCTATCGATGAGGTGATGATGAATGAGATTTCATCTATCAAATCAAATATTAAGCCTTCTGAAACCCTTTTTGTCGTTGATTCGATGACAGGACAGGATGCGGTGAATACGGCCAAGACCTTCAATGAACGGCTGGATTTTGATGGTGTGGTCCTAACCAAGTTGGACGGTGATACACGTGGCGGTGCGGCCTTATCTATCCGAAAGGAAGTTACAAAGCCTATCAAATTCATCAGTACAGGTGAAAAGCTTGACGCCATAGATGTATTTTATCCTGACAGGATGGCCAAGCGGATCCTGGGTATGGGAGACGTCCTTTCTCTGGTTGAAAAAGCGCAGCAGACCTTTGATGAAGATGAGGCCCGAAGGATCAACAAGAAGATCAAGAAAAATCAATTTGACCTGGATGATTTTCTCACCCAAATGGAGCAGATCAAGAAAATGGGTAGCATGAAAGATCTGTTGGGCATGATCCCCGGGGTAGGAAAGGCCATTAAGGATGTGGATATCGACGATGACTCATTAAAGCCGATTGAAGCCATCATCAAATCCATGACTCCCAAAGAAAGAGAGATGCCAGACATCATCAATGGAAGCAGAAAACAACGGATTGCCAAAGGTAGTGGTACTGATGTCAATCAGGTTAACCAATTGCTGAAACAGTTCGGTCAGATGAAAAAGATGATGAAGACGATGAACAAGATGGGAGGGGCCAAGGCACTCTCCGGAATGCTACGTCAGTAATTCAAATCGATCTGTTACTGTTAAAGGCCAGATTCAGATTTTACCGGTAGCAGACCGCATTGATGGCTTCCACTGTCCTCTTCACACTGGGGAGTATTTCCTCAATGAGTGTAGGAGCATATGGAAGAGGCAGATCCCGGTTATTGATCCTGTGAATAGGCGCGTCCAGGTAGTCGAAAGCATGTCTTTGTACATAATGACTGATCTCGGTAGCAATAGATGAAAGAGGCCAGGCTTCTTCCACGATCACCAACCGGTTTGTCTTTTTTACGGATTCGATCACTGTGGCGTAATCGATCGGTCGAACCGTTCTTAAATCGATCACCTCCACACTCACACCTTCTTTTTCCATTTCCGCAGCGGATTCATTGGCTACTTTCATGAATTTACCAAAAGAAACCAAAGTGGCGTCGGTACCTTCTTTCACAATCTTGGCTTCACCCAGATTGATCAGGTATTCTTCTTCAGGTACTTCACCTTTATCTCCGTACATCAGCTCCGATTCCATAAAGATCACCGGATCATCATCCCTGACAGAAGATTTCAGTAATCCTTTAGCATCATAGGGATTAGAAGGCACAACCACCTTTAGTCCGGGAGTATTGGCGTACCAGTTCTCGAAGTTTTGGGAGTGCTGAGAGCTCAATTGACCGGCATTACCTGTAGGTCCTCTGAATACGATGGGCACTTTGAATTGTCCGCCGGACATGGACATCATCTTCGCAGCTCCATTGATGATCTGATCAATAGCCACGAGAGAGAAATTGAAGGTCATAAACTCAATGATAGGCCTCAGGTCATTCATCGCTGCTCCTATACCCAAACCGGTAAAACCCAGTTCCGATATAGGCGTATCGATCACACGCTCAGGTCCAAACTCATCCAACATACCCTGACTGACTTTGTAGGCACCGTTGTATTCTGCGACTTCTTCTCCCATGAGAAAGACGTTTTTGTCTCTTCTCATCTCTTCACTCATGGCTTCTCCCAGTGCTTCTCTGAATTGAATTTCTCTCATAAGATGTTTATTTCCGGGCGCTAAATTAATCGATTACAAACAAAAAAGCTCTCCGAAAGGGAGAGCTTTTTAGAATGTTTTGAGTTTGATTAATTATCTCACAGCTGCAGCCACAGCATCTGTATAGTTTGAGAATGAAAGATCATTCAATGCAGTCTCTTTAAGACTTGCATCTTTAGATACAGCTTGCTTGAGATTTGATCCGAGACCTTCGGCATTGTTTTGCTTGGCGCTTGCAATGGCTTTCAGGTAGTAAGCCTCTGCAGAAAGAGATTCATTATCTGTCACACCATTCAAAGTAGTCTGTGCATCACTGTAATCTCCTGTAAGGAGGCTGGTCAGACCTTTGTCAAAAGTTACTTCAGGGCTAGATTCTGCTGATGCGAATGAAGCTTTTGCTTCGGCATAGTCTCCGCTCATCAACTGAAGGGATCCCTGCATACCTTTCAATTTGGCACTCACCATATTTGAAGGAGAAGAGCCCATGGCATCACTGATGGCTTCAGCAGCGGCTTCGGTATCTCCTTTGGCCATTGCTGCAGCAGCCATATTGGTTTGTACTACAGGAGAATTCATTTTGTTGCCTGCGATCTCAAGTTGAGTCATCGCATTATCAATAAGCGACATGTCACCAGACATTTTGGCTTTTTCAATCAAGACAGCTCCCAGGTTGTTATGAGCTCTCCAGTCGCCTGATTTTGCAGCGGCTCTGAAAATAGCTTCTTTTTCATCCAGAGAAGGAGTGAGCGTTGCTGAGAAAAGGAATTCGTTCATGGTAAGAGAATCCATAGAAGTGTTTCCACTCACGATGCCTTTTGAAAGAACAGCGATTTTTGCGTTTGGCTTCTTCTCAATAACAGTAAGGATCTCTGTCTGGGCAGACCTCAAACCAGGATATAAAGCATCAAAAACTTTCTTGTAGGTAGGTAATTGCTGTAGTTGCTTTTCCTTGTCTACGAAAGTTCCTGAACCATTGATGATATTGGTGTACTGGCTCTTCTCGCTAGAAGAAATTCCATCATAGTCAGCCAACGCAGCTTTGAATGCGCTCCAGTCCTGAACAACCGGCTTAAGGATAAAGTCGATCTCATCAGCGATATCCTTGTAATCATACCTGCTCATTTGAGCGCGATAGTAATCCTCTATCACTTTAGCCCTGTCATTTGAAAGGTTGGTATTGATGGTTTCAGGACCTTCCGGAGAGTGCGTACCAGTGATAGTCACTGTTCTGGTTACGTTTTTCTCAGCAATGAAAGCTGACATATTCTCTCTCTTGGTTCTGTTTGAAGTACCATCTGTGGCCAGACCCAAATTCAATCTTGAACTTCCCTGCTCAAAATAGAAATCAATGTTTGTTGGCTCAAGTTCTTCCTGATCATTGTACCCGTGATCAGCCATAGCTGTCAAAACGACAGGCTTGGCAAACGAAGAAGTCATTACAAGACCTTTTGCAACCTCCATTCTGGGAGAGGTCTTTGATTTACCACTTGAAGTAATGGTGGCAACACCTTCTACATAAAGCGTACCCGGATTCATACCATCCTGGTAAGGAAAAGAAAAACTCTCAGACTTTCTTGACGTAGAACTGCTGCTGTTAGGAAAATCAGATGCCTGAAAATCCACAGAACCAACAGCTACTTCCTGATCACCATATTGATAGATCGTATTAATAGTGTATTGAGTTCCTGAAGGAAGCATTTTCGGAGGAAGTACAGCTGACATTTCAAAAGGTACTTCGTCACCCTTAAGTTCCAGTGGATTAGGATTGACGGTCAGGTCCTGATCAGAAGCTAGTTTGATCATCTTGCTGAGCTTACAACCGGTGAAGGTCGAGGCTACAACAAGCAATGCTATCGCATAGTTAAGTTTTTTCATGTGGATCATCTTTTTGAATTTTTGAAATACAAAATTGGTGAATTTTAACATTAGATTGTTACAATATTACTTAAAAAATAGATTCTTGTACACCCATATTTAACAATTTCAAGGCCCTTAGTGTTATCTTTGCATCAAAACCTAATCAAAGAAATGCAGGATCTAATTGAAAAATATGCTTTCGGAGTCTGTACAAGACTAGGTGAGAAATTCCGAATTCCCACCTCAAGTATCCGTTTATCTTTTATATATGCATCTTTTTTGACCTTCGGTTCACCGATTATCCTGTATCTGGCGCTGGCTTTTGTGATGAATTTCCGCAAAATGCTCAGAAGAAGGAACAACACCCTTTGGTATTATTGAATTTCGAGAAAGGTTTTCTTTCCCCGCAGAAAGAACTGGATCAAAACCCATTTATCCCCTTTTAGCTCTTTGGAAATCCGCTTTGGACGGGTCCTTTTTCTGAAATGCTTCCAAAAACTTCGATAAAAACTATAGTTGGCTTTCAGAATTGACCAAAAATGTGTCATTGATTTCATGCTTATTCCGGCCATGATATCGAGTCCAAATCTGAGAACTAACACATAGAAAAGATCTGTCAGCGGGAGGTTTTTACATAATACGATCAGACTGTTTCTGAAATTCAGGTATGTTTTCCTTGGAGATCCGTAGGCGAGGGTTCCTCCCCCTACATGATAGACCACCGATGCAGGAATGCATTTTGATCTTTTACCGGAGTCGTAGATGCGCCAGCAAAGGTCTATTTCTTCCATGTGAGCAAACAAGTCAGGGTCGAACCCCCCAAGTTTCCTGAAGATCTCTGACCTGATCATCATACAGGCGCCTGAGGTCCATAAAATATCCGCCGGATCATCATACTGTCCGCTGTCAGTTTCTATATGGTTTAATATTCTTCCCCGGCAAAACGGATAGCCCAGCCGGTCAAGGAAACCTCCTGCAGCTCCGGCATGTTCAAATTTTGTGCGATCATTCCAATCCAATACTTTAGGCTGGCAGGCTGCATAATCGGGGTGATTATCCAGGAAATCTTTCATGGGTGTGATCCAGTGTTCGGTGACTTCAACATCTGAGTTAAGAAGGATAAAGTAATCGGCCTCAATCTGGTCCAGACCCAGGTTATAGCCTTCGGCAAATCCATGGTTCTCTTTTAATGGAATAAGCTGCACGGAAGGATACGACCGGATGACAGCCAGGGAATTGTCAGTAGATGCATTATCAATGACGTATATGATTGCATCATCACTGTAATTACAGAGTGCTGGAAGAAAATTACTTAAGTGATCGGCTCCGTTGTAATTGAGGATCGCTACTGCGACACTGCTCATTTCACATCAGGTTGCTTAGATCCAGTCCGGGGATGTTGGGCATCACGCCTTCAGTGGCTTTCTTGAGAAATTCTCTTGCTTTTACTTCCACCGACTGAATGGCCATGTTTACGGCCGCAATGACCAGGTCCTGCATCATTTCAGCATCGTCTTTGTTGATGAGCGATGGATCTATGTAAAGGGAGACCACCTCTTTCCGTCCATTAACTACCGCTCTTACCAGGCCACCGCCTGCTTCCGCTTCTGCGGTCACAGATCCTAACTCTTCCTGGGCCTGCTTCATCTTTTCCTGGACCTCTTTTACCTTGCCCATCATTTTCATCATATCAAACATATCGCCTTCTATTTTTTTATTAATGCAAACGTACCAACCTGCCGGAGTTCTTCGCCATCCGGGCTGGTAAATTTAATCTCGTAGGTATAAGCACCTTCCGGCGCCAACTCGTCGTTGATATAACCATTCCAACCCAGACTAAGGTTATCCGTAAAATGGATCTGCTGACCCCAGCGGTTAAAAATACTGATTTCTGCTGTATTGCCCTCCAATCCGAAGAATTCCAGCCGGTCGTTCATCCCGTCATTATTGGGGGTGAATGCTGTAGGGACGTAGATCCTGTAAATAAACCGGGTAACGATTTCATTGGAATAAACCGGTTCGTTAATCTCTGCGTACCAGTATCTGGCTCTGATCTTTTGTACACTTCCTACGCTTGAGGTAAGCCGGATCGTCGGATCAAAAGATACCACCTCGACCACACTGCTGTCTTCACTGTATATCACCAGCTCACGGCCTGTTTCGGTGAGTTCGTTTACAGGGTCCGTCAGGTCCAGGGTGATTTCGTTTAACTCAAAATCCCGGTTGGTGACAGACAGTAGTGGCGGACTAACAATTGCAGAATCCAGGATCAGTTCACAACTGTCGATCATCAACAATTGATAAGTGTTAGTGCCGGAGGCAGGATATAGTGCAGACGCGCTGAGGGTATCAGTTGCTGATCCGGTACTCGTATTTTTCACCAGTACATCCAGGAAATTCTGGTTTTGAAAGACAATAGCTACCCGGCTTCCTGAATAGCCGGCATAGGCATTGTTCAGGTAATCAAACTGGCTGGCTGAAATCGTGCCACAGTAGTCGGGACCATTGATGATGGTATTGGAGCAGGGCTCCAACGTGTTGATCCTTAAGCAATAATCCAGTAACCCCGGAATATTTACATCCCTGATGGTGATATTATTGGATATGGGACCTTCGTAGATTTGTGTGTAGCTGCTATTGTTCAGAGAGAGCTCCACCTGATATTTGATGTTTGAAAGGGTAGAGGCCGACAGATTGATATCGAATAATGTACCGCAGGTTTGTGTGAGCGTGGCATTGTTGATAGTTGCCATAGCCAATGCATTGTTTAATACAATAGATTTGAAGGCACTGCCGCAGTTTGGGAATGAATTGTTGTAATAACCTTCCACCAGGATCTGCACGTTGTTGGTCGGGTAGGTGTAAGTAGGGAAGGGGTTGCCAGGAACATAATCAACGGTGGTTGTAGGAGTAAAATAAACCCGGTAGTAATCGTAGGTGTCTTCCGTGATCTCGACCTGGACTGTTTGAGATCCGCATTCATAGATCTCAAATTGTGGGGCTGTGTTGGGCAAAACCTCAAAGATCAGTGTATCTGTTTTTGGGGAGATTGTTTCCTGTGTAAGCTGGACGATCTGATAGATCCCGGGATCGCTGTATATATGAAAAGTGTCATTCACATCCAGAAGCCCCTCCTCATAAAAATAGGAATTGGTAAAACCGGAAAAACTGGCTGAAGTAGAGATATTCACCTGAACCCCTTCACACCCGCGTTCAAATTCCACCGAAAACCTTCCAAGCTGACTCATTTGCTGGGCCTGAATCTGTACACAGATCAGTACGAGCAGAACTGTTCCATATTTTCTAAGCAAGAAATGCATTTAATTAATTAGAACGCACAGATCTGTTGTTTATTCAGGCTTCAGTGACTTTATCAAAGCAGACAAATCAAGTACTTGCTGCGTACCCGTTTGCATTTCCTTTACAGTATAACGTTTACTCTTCATCTCCTCTTCTCCAATGACTACAACGTACGGAATATCAGTTTTATTCGCATAATTCAGTTGCTTATTGATTTTCGCTACATCCGGATAGAGGATTGCGGGGATCCCGTGGGTTCTGATTTCTTTCAAAATATCCATACCGTGCTTCATCGCATCCTCATCAAAGTGGGTGATCAGGAGTTTGGCGTTGACATTTAAATGCTTTGGAAAAAGATCCTTTTCTTCCAGCACATCATAAATTCTGTCGAGACCAAAAGAGATCCCGATGCCGGATACATCCGGAAGTCCGAATACTCCTGTAAGATCGTCATATCTGCCTCCTCCGCAAATACTTCCAATGGTCAAATCTTTTGCTGCCACCTCGAAGATGATCCCCGTGTAGTAGTTGAGGCCTCTGGCCAGGCTGAGATCCAGGGAAACTCTATCTGAAGATTTTCCGAAGTAGTCGAAGTATGTTTCCAGGGTATTGATGCCGGCATTCCCTTCCAGAAGACGTTTGATATCCTCCAGCTTTCCGGAATTATCTGTATCTCTTTTAAGCAGATCAAACAATTTGCCTAATCTTGCCGGATCGGCACCCAGTGCCAGCAAATCTTGCTCTACTTTCTGTTTTCCGATCTTTTCAAGTTTATCCAGGGAGGTACAGAATGCGATTTCCTGACCGGACAGACCGCACCACCTGGCGAGGCCAAATAGTAACTCCCTGTGATTGATCTTGATCAAAAAGTTAGTGTAACCCAGGCTGGAAAAAACATCTATGATCAGATTGGTCAGCTCTACCTCGCTGAAGACAGACTGAGTACCGATAATGTCGGCATCACACTGATAAAATTCCCGGTACCGGCCCTTTTGAGGTTTGTCGGCTCTCCATACGGGCTGGATCTGAAACCTCCGGAATGGGAAGGAAATTTCATTCCTGTTTTGAACTACAAACCGGGCAAAAGGCACTGTGAGATCATATCTCAATCCTTTTTCTGAGATTTCCTTGATTACATGCTGACTTCCCTGCTGAAGATCTGATGCTGAGATGTTCTGTAAAAAATCGCCTGAGTTGAGGATCTTAAATAATAATTTGTCGCCTTCCTCTCCATATTTGCCCATCAGGGTGGATAAATTTTCCATCGCGGGCGTCTCAATTTGTGAGAATCCGTAGTTGATGAAATGGGATTTAATGGTGTCAATAATGAAATTTCTTTTAGCGGATTCTACCGGTCCGAAATCCCGTGTACCCCTGGGAGTAGATGGTTTTTGTTTTGACATAAAAGAATTTTGGACAAAACTAACCAAAAGCGTAAATTTGCGATCGTTTACAAGGAAATCATCAAGAAATGGCTGTTACCAGATTAGAAAGAAAATTAAAAAGAGACCGGGCGAAGGCAAAACGCAGAATTGCGACTATGAAGCGACTGAATTCACTGCCTCCGGTGAAGAACATAGATATTGAAGCTATCAAAGCTGAATTTGAGAAGAAAAAGGGAGGTTCAGCCAGCAAAGTAGCGAATTCCAAAGAATCTTCAGCACCTAAAACCGAAGCAAAAGCGGCTACCAAGTCTTCTGAGGGAGCGGAGGTAAAAGCTGAGGCACCTAAAGCGGAAGAGGCAAAAGCTGACGCATCCGAAAAGAAATCCGAAGCTAAGAAGTCTGAAGAAGCGCCCAAAGCCAAAGCAAAAAAAGAGGAATCAAAGAAAGAAGATTCCGGCGAATAAAACTCTTAAAGGTAGCCTGCTAACTTGTAGGCTACCATTCCCATCCATTCTTTTAGGAGAAAACTCCAGTTAGAAAAGGCTCCCGGGCTCGGCAATATCCAGCCTATGTCCCAGGATACATGTGTACTTCTGAAATCTACGGAATAGGGGAGCACTTCCACACCTTCATTGGCAAAGCATCCGAGGGACCTTCTCATATGGAAGGCAGAGGTAATCAGCAGGTGTTTCCGGTCTTTGATCCCCAGCTCTTCCAATTTGTTTGCTGTAAATAAGGCATTTTCATGGGTATTTCTGGAATCGGCTTCGATGATGATGTCCTGTTCAGGGAATTGATTGGTTATAAGAAACCTCTTCAGCACTTCACTTTCTTTGAAATCCTGATCAAGAATAGCGCCGGAACCCCCGGTGATCAGAATTTTACGGATAAGCCCTTCATGGTACAGGATCATCGCTTCCGTCAGCCGGTCGGCAGCTTCGTTGAAATGTATTTGATCTTCCAGGTCGGGATCATGTCCTGCCATTCCTGACAGCACGATCCCCACTTCCACCAATGGAATATTCTCTTTGGGTGTGGCCGGCAATTCCCATTTCTCCATGGCATAATTTGCGATCCAGGGATTGGAAAAAAAGACAAATATGATGAGGCAGCTGAGCAGCAAGATTCGTGACCTTTTTTTGAAGATCAGGCTGCAGAGCAGCAGCACGAAGACCCACAACAAGGGGTGTATGATAAAGTTCAGGAGCTTGGATAGGTAAAAGAACATTTCAGGAACGTCGCTTGATGCCGGATAGTAAAATTTTTAGCCAGTTGTAATACAAGGCAATAAACAATACAAAGGTCATGATCCAGATGATCATGATATTGAAAACCGGCGTGGGAAACAATGTTCCCGCCAAATGCTTTCTGGGTTGGAAAAACTGGGCCCTGAAATCCATAGCATGTTCCGGAAATTCAGGATCCATATAAATGGGATAGATCTTCTGGATCAGATGATTATCATGCTCCAGGATCCTGTGCTCGGTACCTGTGTTTTTTACAATGAAACTTACCGCTTCATTCTCATAGTTGATCCGCAATTCATTCAATTGTTCCTCTTTCTCAGGTGTAGCGGTTAATTCTGCCAGTAACGTATTCTTTTCGTCATTAGCGGCTTTATATCGCTGATTGTAATACCTCCTTAAGTCGGATATGAATTTGATCGCTGCGTCATGGACCTCCGCATTGTATCTGTTGGGGTCAATCGCTTCAAGTTGAGGGAATTGGTTGAAACCGATTTTTGTCAACTCCTTGGTAAACTCATTTTTTACGGTTTTTAGCCGGTAAGCGACATCCTTTTTTTGTTCTTCAGTACCTTCATTGACATGTCGCATGGTAAAATCCAGATCTGCAACAAGTCTTGGAAACAAATAGGCAGTTTTGAATTCTGACTCCGCCATGATCTTGTCCTGAGGGTAGAATTGACTTTCATATTCATTGTTTACAAACTGATGGACCATCAGCCCCTCGAAGGCCCATCGACAGGTCATGATTTCGCCGATGACCGGCACTTTGTCTTCTGTGGTGATCACCGGATTCAGTTTGTCAAAGCTTACCACCACACCGCTTAGAATGATCTGCGGGATTATAAGTAAAGGGATCAAAATATACACCGAAACTGCTGATTTAAAGGCGGCCGAGATGATCAGCCCCAGGGTATTGGCAAAGCATGAGACGGAGAAAAGTGTGAGCCAGAAGATCAACGTCATCCCCTTAAGTCCCATGATCAGCTCTCCGAGGATCACGAAAGACAGGGTCTGTATGGCTGAGAGGCTGAATAGAATGAAGATCTTTGAAAAGAGGTAGCTCAGCCTGCTCAGGTTTAGGAATTCCTCCCGCTTCAGTACTTTACGGTCCCTGATGATCTCTTCGGCACTGACGGTCAGTCCCATGAACAATGCAACGATCACACTCATGAAAAAGAATACCGGAATATTCAGGTTTTCCTTGAAATGGTAGACAGCCGTATCCTCTGGCATATACCGGATAATAAAAGAAAGCAATACTGCAAGTAACGGTCCTTCGATCAGGTTGATGGAGAGGTACTGCTTATTGGTGATTTTTGATTTAAAATCCCTGATCGTAAATGTTCTCCATTGACTGAATTTTCCCGGAATGTTGGTGGTCTTTTTAGGAGTGGCTTCGGATTCTATTACCTCCTCTATTTGTTGGTTTTCCTCATACATCTGCCACCACTCTTTGGGAGAGATCTTTCTCTTTTTGGTGAAATTCCCAAATTCGTTGACCACCTTCGATTCGATGATGTTGAAGATCTGCTCAGGATTATTGTTTCTACCCTGATCCACGATCTTGACAGCCCGCTTGAAATAGCTGACCGCCTCGGAAGGATTCCCATAATAGATCTGGTAGCCGCCGACATCCAGGATGAGCAACTTGTCAAACATTTTGAAGATCTCTACGGATGGCTGATGAATGACCACAAAGACAAGTTTTCCTTTTAAGGAAAGTTCCTTGAGGAGATCCATGATGTTTTCAGAATCCCTTGAAGAAAGGCCGCTGGTTGGTTCATCCACAAACATGACGGTGGGCTCTCTCAGCAGCTCCAAACCTATGTTTAGTCGTTTTCTCTGGCCACCTGAGATGGTTTTTTCGAGTGGAGATCCTACTTTCAGGTTACGGGTTTCAAAAAGACCCAGAGACTCCAATGTATGATTTACCAACTCCCTGATTTCCGGTTCGGGCATTTCCCTGAAACATAGCTTGGCGGCAAAATAGAGGTTGTCAAAAACGGTAAGCTCTTCTATCAAAAGGTCATCCTGGGGAACGTAGCCAATGACCCCACTGATCTTTGATTGTTCTCTGTGGATATCAAAGCCATTGATCTTTACTTCGCCGGTTGTTGGCGTCTCATTCCCGTTCAATACATTCAACAGCGTAGACTTCCCGGCACCGCTACCACCCATGAGAGCGATCAGCCGGCCTGATTCTTCCTGCAGGTTGATCTTAAAGAGCCCTACCTTACCATTGCGGAACTTAAAGGTGACGTCGTTGGCGACAAAAGTGAGTTGATGTTCGGCATCGATACCCCTGTACATACCCACCACCTCTGAATGGTAAATTGATGATTCATCCAGTTTGATGACACTTCCCGTGTTGAAGTTGTAGATCTTATCCGTCCTCATGACCTCACCATTGAAGAGAATATTCTTTTCTCCATGATATTTCAGGAAGAAAAGATCGATTTCTACAAGTCCCAGGATGATGATGAATCCATCTACTTCCTCACTGACCAGATGTTTGCATTCCGTATTCACGTGATGGCTGCCGTCATCGATGATCAATACATGATGTGAGGCTATTTTGCTCCTTTCCTCATAGATCACAAAAGCCTTGATCAGGTCTATGATCTCCTTTTTAACGTTCAGGTATTCACCGATCTGGTACAGCAAATGGTTCTCCCGCTCGGTGACCACACCATCTGCAGCAATCAGGATCACCAGATTCAGGATCACCACAACTTTCTGCTGTGCCGTCTGCTCAAGATTGATCTGTTCACAGGTTTTTTTAAGATGCTGTACGATTTCCTTTTCATCCTCTTCCGATACATACTTTTCAAATACCCGCATGTATCTGTCAGCTGTGTCCTGATCCAGTGATTCTCTCAGGAAATTCTGAATGAATGTCCGCTCTTCAGAAGAAACCTTGTTTTCCGAAGCAACGATAGCCAGAAGTCTTAGAATCGCATTTAGAACTTCTTCACTCATAAATGATCATGTATTCAGGTGGTGAAAAACAAAAAAGCATTGAAAGATATTCAATGCTTTTGAAAGATAGTTGGATTAGGTTGGTTGTTGTACAAATTTTTAAGAGATGATTTCTGATCGGATTCTCTTGATCTCATTAGTAATATCTGCCAGCATATCCTGGGTCAGGATGAAATCACCGGTATTTTCAGAGATTTTTTTCTCGATTTCCGCCAGATCACCATCGTATAATTCCTTTAGTGTATTAAGCTCTGTAAGCATGCCGGCAATTTTATCATCACTGGGCACATCCTCAAGCAGGGCAATCACGTCCTCAAGCGGTTTCTTTTGATCCAGGACAATTTTCACCAGTGGTTCGAGGATAAGGTTTCTATTGTCCTCATCCAGAATATCGGTAGGGTAGGTCTCGATGACTTTCACAGCCAAATAGAGTCCCTCTACAAATGACCCCGTAAGGATCAATGCTCCCACATTCAGTCGTTCCGCATCGTTCAGATTTTTTCCGGCAGTCTCAATAGCATTATCGATCATCGAAGCCAGTGTATCCCTGCTTCCTTCGCTTTCCTGGAAACGTGAAACCATCTGATTGCTAAAGATCGAGGATACGCCCAGGGTTTCTGATAAATTCTGACAGGCCTCCAGGTAGTCCAGCGACTTCTGTACCTGCTCATAAGAGATCAGGTAACCCATGTCCGTGGCATAAATGCCCAGATTCAAAGCAGCCTTATCTTCATTGTTCTGATATGAAGAAACGTCAGACAGATCATTGATCAACTCCTCGTTGTAATCTGCCGCAGCAGCCTGGAGGGTATAGGGAACTTCAGAAGGGTTGGGCAAATCTGCCAGGACCTTATCAATATCCGCAACCAGCTGTTCTTTGGAAGCTGAAAATTCAACGTCATCGGCTTTTGACCCTTTGTTGGACCCCCCGCAACCCGAAAGAAGGGAGAAGGCCAATATGACACAGGAAGAATAGAATAACGTCAGTTTCATGTAAGTGATAATTAGTTTTTAGAGGACGAATGGAATTCACCACGCTCCGATAGATATCGGGATCGGGGCTCATTTCATTTACTAGTTAGGTTTATTTTCTGCCCAATTTTAATCTATTTTTAAGTGGCATTGAAATTTACCAGTAAGATTTTCAAACTTTGACCGCACAAAATCGGTATTAAAAGTTAATGAGCGGGATAAGTTACACCAGTCTGAGAGCGGGACACAAATACTGGGCAGTGAATTTCGGTGAACGGATCGAGTTCGAAGTACTGGAGGTACTTTATCCCCTGGACTTTGTTATCAAGGACCTCTCCACCCTTGAAAAGCTGAAACTTTCTGATCTGACTCGCTACGGTAAAGGCAGGGATTTTGAGATACGGGATTTAGTGTAATACCAAATATTTTCAGAACCTGATGCTAGGTTTAGATTTAAAATAAATTCAACACTAGTATTTGGCACATCCTACTTTTGATGTAAGCAAGAAACATTTGAAGACTGGAAAAACGAGGATAAAGACACTTTATGACATTGTTTGTACAGGAGACATTTTTACAATATTTTACTATACCCTTGCTTGTCATAAATAAGAGTAGTATTTTTCCATATAAATAAATAACTAACTCATGGAAAATTCAAAAAGCTTACTATTGGTTGTGGCCTTAGCAATACCGATGATTTGTGCCTCTCAATCTACTACTTATTATGGTTCAGGAGCCGGCACATCAGGATTATACAACGCTTTCTTTGGTAATCTAGCAGGTGCCAATAATACTACGGGTTCTTCAAATTCATTCTATGGTTATTCATCTGGTAGTGGGACAACATCAGGCGGTTACAACGCATATTTTGGAATGGCTGCAGGACTAAATAATCAAACTGGTTGGAGAAACTCGTGTTTTGGAGCTGATGCTGGAACATACATTCTTAATGGTTCAGACAACACATTCATTGGAACTGGTGCTGGACATAGCTTGATAACAGGCAGCAACAACACTGCAATAGGTGCTTGGACAGGTTGGATCAGTAATTTCTCAAATTCCACAGCTATTGGATTTGGCGTTTCAATAAGCG
This sequence comes from Cyclobacteriaceae bacterium, assembly GCA_965243485.1. Lineage (GTDB taxonomy): Bacteria > Bacteroidota > Bacteroidia > Cytophagales > Cyclobacteriaceae > UBA7330. Next base: position 3,996,625 of record CBDEVP010000001.1, read on the forward strand.
CTTCTAATCAGGTGAGAATCGGAAACTCAAGTGTGACAAGCATAGGTGGTCAAGTTGGATGGACAACTTTATCAGACGGAAGATTCAAGGCGAATATCAAAAATGATGTCCCCGGTCTTGAATTTATCAGTAGCTTAAATCCTGTCAGTTACAATATTGATAATCAAAAATTTGATCATTATGTTGGGATGAATGATCGGGTTAGTGAATCTTCAAGAACTTACCCAAGGTTATCAGAGAGACGAATTGGATTGGTTGCGCAGGAAGTTGAAGAAGTAATAGTGAAAAATAATCTAGACATCGGCATAGTAGATAAGCCTAAAGGTGAGAAAGATTATTATGGAATAAGGTATTCAGAGTTCGTAGTGCCTTTAATTAAAGCTGTTAAAGAATTAAATGAGTTAATCTCCAACCAACAAGCTGAAATTGACAATCTAAAAGCGGAATTAGAAAATAGTAATAAAACCTCAAATAGCAACTTAATAAAAGATACTGGTTTGAGAATGGAACAAAACTTTCCCAATCCTTTTAGCATAGAAACGGAGATTGATTTGTATGTTGATCAAACATACATTGAAGCCAAGATTAATTTATTTGATTTGCGAGGTAGCTTAATCAAGTCTATTCCAGTAAATGGACGAGGGAACACAAAAATTTCAGTTTCTTCCGAAGGTATTAATGAAGGTATATACTTGTATGCCCTTATTGCAGACAATCAGGTGATTGAATCTAAGAAGATGATCGTATCAAAATAGATTAAGCAAGGTTGTTTTAAGTCTCTTGCTTAATGAATCTTCCTAAAGCAAGAGACTTATATTAGAATCAATTAAGCTCAAAATAGGAATGCTGCTTGGACGGCAGGCTTGAAACGCCCATCAGGTACGTGTCAACGGCCCGGGCTGCTTCCCGGCCCTCTGAAATGGCCCAAACCACCAGCGACTGGCCTCGGCGCATGTCACCCGCAACAAACACATCCGGTTGGTTGGTCTGATAATCCTTGCCTTTCACGTTACCGCGCTCGTCCAGCTCAAGTCCGAGCTGTTCTACCATCCCGGTTTTCTGCGGATGCACAAATCCTGCGGCTATCAGTGCGAGCTCACATGGAATGGTGCGTTCAGAGCCTTCAATTTCATTAAACCCTTTATCTCCCCATTCAATATCCACCAACTTGAGCCCGGTAAGCTCTCCTTTTTCGTTGCCGACAAACTCCTTGGTCAGTACCGACCATTTCCGGTCACTGCCTTCTTCATGACTCGACGATGTTCGAAGGATCATGGGCCATTCCGGCCATGGGTTAGTGATCGATCTGTTTTTCGGAGGTTTATCCAGGATCTCAATTTGCGTGATTGATTTCGCCTTGTGCCGGTTGGAGGTTCCGATACAGTCTGAGCCCGTATCACCACCACCGATCACCACCACATTTTTTCCTGTGGCAAGCACTTCTTCCACCGGTCGTCCTTCATGATTCATCAGGACGTTGTCTTCCTTCGACACACGCTTATTCTGCTGGCTCAGGAAATCCATGGCAAAATGAATGCCTTTGAGGTTCCTGCCCGGAATGGGAATATCCCTGGGGACCGTAGAGCCTCCGCAAAGTACAATGGAATCAAAATCTTTTCGCAGTTGCTCAACGCTGATGTTATTGCCCACGTCCGCGTTGGTCTCAAACTTGATCCCTTCCTTCACCATGACATCGATCCGGCGCTGTACCACCCATTTCTCAAGCTTGAAATCCGGAATACCATACCTGAGAAGTCCGCCAATCTTACTGGCCCGTTCAAATACGGTGACCTCATGTCCTGCCTGGTTCAACTGATCGGCCGCACCGAGACCTGCAGGCCCCGAGCCGATGACCGCTACCTTTTTACCAGTCCGGCTGGCCGGGATCCGTGGCTTTACAAGGCCCAGGTCAAATGCCTTTTCAATGATCTCTTTTTCGATCAGCTCAATGGCCACAGGATCTTTATTGATCCCAAGCACGCAGGAACCCTCACACGGTGCCGGACAAATTCTGCCCGTAAACTCCGGAAAGTTATTTGTTGACTTGAGGATCTTGTACGCCGCTTCCCAATCCTTGTTGTAGACTGCGTCATTGAAGTCAGGGATTTGATTTCCTAGCGGGCAACCCTGATGACAAAAGGGGATACCACAATCCATGCAACGAGCTGCCTGTTTGTTGGTCTTATCTTCAGTGAATGGTTCGTAAACCTCTTTATAGTCATTGACCCTCAGATGGGGATCTCTTGAATGTGGTAGTTCTCTTTTATATTTTAAAAATCCTTCTTTATCTGCCATTGATTAAGCTACTTTTTCTTGTTCCTCCAATTTTCCTTCTTCCAAAACCCGCTTCAGGTCATTCGGCATCACCTTGACGAAATATTTCACCATGCTGTTCCAGTCATCAAGGATCAGCTTGCCGAGCTTACTTCCTGTAAACTTCACATGGTTGGTGATTTCCTCCTGAATGTATTTGATGTCCTCATCTGCGAGTTGTTCCAGGCCGACCATTTCCATGTTGACTTTATCTCTGAACTCATTTTTCTGGTCAAAGACATACGCCATTCCACCCGACATACCGGCAGCGAAGTTATTGCCTGTCTCTCCAAGCACGATGACTTTTCCACCGGTCATATATTCGCATCCATGGTCGCCAATACCTTCAATGACCGCCTCCACGCCGGAATTTCTCACGCAGAAACGCTCGCCGGCCATACCACTGATGTAGGCTTTACCGGAGGTAGCGCCATAAAACGCCACGTTTCCAATGATAATATTTTCGTGCGCTTGCAGTGTGGACCCTTTGGGAAGTTTGATCACCAGGTGACCTCCGGAAAGTCCCTTTCCGCAGTAGTCATTGGCCTCACCTTCCAGCTCGAAGTTCACACCCGGTGCCAGGAAGGCTCCGAAACTTTGTCCCGCTGAGCCTTTAAAGCCTACGGACATTCTTGATAGGCCAAGCCCCTTACTGCCATGCAGTTTGGATATTTCATATGATAACATGGCTCCAACAGCGCGATCGGTATTCTTAATGTTGTAGACCTTATTGTTTTCTCCTTTTTTAAGGTAGTCGCGGATCAGCTTCCGGTCAAGCACCTTTTCCAGGTGGTGATCCTGTCCGAACTGGTTGTACTCGCCATATGAGCTTGGTACACTCACCTTATTGAGGATGGGTGAGAAATCAATTCTTTTCAGCTTCCAGTGCTCCATGTTGGACTTCACCTTCAGAACCTGTGACTGACCGACCATCTCATTGACGGTTCGGAATCCAAGCTCCGCCATGATCTCTCTGAGTTCCTGAGCAATGAAGGTGAAGAAATTCACCACGTGATCCGGATTTCCGGTGAAAAGCTTTCTCAATTCAGGTCTTTGCGTGGCGATTCCCACAGGACAGGTATTGAGATGACACTTTCTCATCATGATACATCCTTCGACAACCAGCGCTGCCGTACTGAAGCCGTACTCTTCAGCCCCCAGTAAGGTGGCAATCGCCACATCCCGGCCGGTCATCAGCTTGCCATCCGTCTGCAATACCACACGGCTTCTCAGGTTATTCTTGAGCAGCGTCTGGTGTGCCTCGGAAAGACCAATCTCCCAAGGAAGTCCTGCATGCCGGATCGATGAAATAGGGGAGGCCCCCGTTCCTCCATCGGCACCGGAGATCAGAATTACGTCTGCCTTAGCTTTGGAAACACCTGAAGCGATGGTACCGACACCAGCTTCAGCTACGAGCTTGACATTAATCCTGGCATTCCTATTTGCATTCTTCAGGTCATAGATCAACTGTTTCAGATCCTCGATCGAATAAATATCGTGGTGCGGGGGAGGGGATATCAGACCCACGCCCGGTGTGGAATACCTTACTTTGGCGATCCATGCATCCACCTTGTGACCGGGCAGCTGACCGCCTTCACCGGGCTTGGCGCCCTGGGCGATCTTGATCTGAAGTTCTGTGGCTTCCTTCAGGTAGTTGCTGGTCACCCCGAATCTACCGGACGCTACCTGCTTGATCGCAGAACGCTCCCAGTCGCCATTCGGCTTCTTCTCAAATCTTATTTCATCTTCACCGCCTTCGCCGCTATTGCTTTTCCCGCCAATCCTGTTCATGGCGATCGCCAGCGTGGAGTGTGCCTCATGCGAGATCGACCCGAAGGACATGGCGCCAGTAGCAAAACGCTTAAGAATGCCTTCTACAGGCTCTACTTCTTCCAGTGGTACAGATTGCCGTTTCTTGAACTCGAAAAGACTCCTGATGGTAATGCTTTTCTCCTGATGCTCATCAATGAGGTTGGAGAATTTCTTGAACAGGTTGTAGTCATTAAGTCTTGTGGACTTCTGAAGTAAATGGATGGTTTCAGGGTTGAGCAGGTGAACCTCACCGTTTCTCTTCCACTGGAAAAATCCACCCACTTCCAGCAACCTGTCGTAAGTCTTATACGCCGCATTGTGTTTGATCAGGGCTTCTCTTTCAAGATCATCAAATGTGAGTCCGTCAAGTCTGCTGATCGTTCCTTTGAAGCACTTTTCAACGACTTCCGAACCAAGGCCAAGACATTCGAAGATCTGGGCGCTCTGATACGACTGAAGGGTGGAAATACCCATTTTGGAAAGGATCTTCAGCAATCCGTAGCCTACGCCATTCGCAAAATTTTCGAAGTAATGTTCGACCGGCTTGCTGTTATCAAGCTTCTCGTTCTTGTGAAGATCCCTGAGGGTCTGATAAACCTTGAATGGATAGATTGCGCTGGCACCGTAGCCGATGATGGTGGCAAAGTGATGCGTTTCCCAGGCATCGCCTGCTTCCACAATCAACCCGGCTTTGGTCCGGATGTTGTTCTTCACCAGGTGGTGGTGAATGCCTCCGGTAGCCAGAAGTGCAGGGATCGGTACCCTTACCTCATCGATGTTCCTGTTGGAAATAATGAGGATCTTTTTCTTTTGATCTACTGCCTTTTTCGCCTCCTGACAGATCTTGTTGATGGCTTCTGCCAGCGACAGCTTTTGCGGATCGAAAGTGGCATCGATGATCTGGTAGTCAAAGCCGTACTCCTTCAGGTGAGTAAGCTTAAAGAAGTCCTCTTTAGATAGCACCGGATGAGAAATGTGGATCTGCTTGGTGTGTTCAGGACTTTCATCCAGTACATTCAGGGATTCACCCACCCTGGTGAACAGAGACATGACCAGTCTTTCTCTGATTGGGTCGATCGGAGGATTACTTACCTGAGCAAAAAACTGCTTGAAATAGTTTGATATGTGCTGACTCTGCTGTGACAAAACAGCGAGCGGTGCATCGGCCCCCATAGAACCCACAGGTTCCTTGGCATCCTCCGCCAGAACTTTAACGATCAGCTTAATGTCTTCCTGAGTGTAACCGTAAGCTTTGAGCTGTTTTAGCTGTGTATCCGGATCAGGAACGACCAGTTCCATCTTGGCTTCCGGCAGGGCATGCAGTTTGATCCGCTTTTCCTTGATCCAGTCGTAATATGGCTTACCTTCAACGATGTATCGCTTGATCTCATCGTCTTTCAACACGCGCTTATTCGGAAGATCTGCCCAGATCATCTTACCTGGCTGCAAACGACCATTTTCAACCACATTCTCCGGTTTGATATTAAGTACCCCGGCTTCAGAAGCCATGATCAGATAACCGTCTTTGGTGATGCAGTATCGGGCCGGCCTTAGGCCATTCCGATCAAGTGTGGCACCTACCTGAATACCGTTTGTGAAAAACAAGGCAGCCGGGCCATCCCAGGGCTCCATCAGGGAGGCATGAAATTTATAAAAGGCCTTTTTCATTGGATCCATCCTGGAGTTGTCCTGCCAGGCTTCAGGCACAAGCATCATCAATACATGGGGAAGTGGTCTGCCACCCATTCTCAATAGCTCGACCAGCGCATCAAGGTTTGCCGAATCCGAATTTTTCGGATTTGTGACGGGCATCAGCCATTGCAACTCCTGTTTGGTAAACAGGGGAGAAGACATAGCTGCCTCCTTGGATTTCATTTTAGTGACATTACCGCGAATCGTGTTGATCTCTCCATTATGGGCAATGTATCGGAAAGGTTGCGCCAGCCGCCAGTTAGGGAAAGTATTGGTAGAAAATCTGGAGTGTACGATCGCCAGTGCAGATTTTGTGCTTTTGTTCTGGAGGTCATAGAAATATTTTTTTACCTGGTCGGTCTTTAGCTGCCCTTTGTAGACGATCGTTCTGGTAGAAAAACTACAGAAATAAAAATCATCGTTTTCTCCGGAAACATCTTTTTTGATCTCGTGGGTAGCGTAGTGGTTGAGGACGAAAAGCTTTCTCTCGAGCTCATCCTGGGTCATTTTATCCCGGGGGGTGACGAACACCTGCTCCACGGTCGGTTCCACAGCCTTGGATTCGTGGCCGGGTACCTTTTCGTCGATCGGTACATGCCTGTAGGCTTTCAGGTCCAGTCCCAGGTTGGAAATACACCTATTTAATATCTTACGGCAAGCTTCACGTATCTTATAGTTTTTAGGGAAGAAGATCATACCGACACCATAGGATCCCTTTCTGGGGAGATCGATGGCATATTTTAGTAATTCTTCTTTAAAAAGCTGATGAGGGATCTGGATAAGAATACCCGCACCGTCGCCGGTATTTTCATCACTGCCCGTGGCCCCTCTATGCTCCATGTTTTCGAGCATGGTGAGCGCATCCTTAACTATTTTGTGAGATTCCTTATTGTTGATGTTGGTAATGCAACCCACACCACAGGAATCATGCTCTAATTCTTCAAGGTAAAGACCCTTTTCCTGCATAAGTTGATCCTTTCGTTTATTCATATGGAAAGCACCCGCTAAATTACTTCAAAATGAGTGCTATTTAAAATAAAATTTTCCACCGACTGCTTTTCGGGTGCAATTATATTAGTAATCACATCAACAAAGTTTTCGGAAAGCAGATCGCTTTTTATATTGTACAATTGATCGAGGTTTTTTTGAAAAGTTTTCAAATTTTCAGTTCTTCCGATATATTTATTAATAATTAATTAACCGATTCAAACTTTTTATCGTTTGTTGTGGGCTAATGTTGGATATAATTGCAAAATCAAATAAATAATTTTGACATAGAAACAATAGAAATGTGTAGATTTGACGCTATTCAGTCAAGAACCGCCCATAAAACCTTAGTACTGAATAAAATATAAACCACCCATACACAAAGAGTTAAGCGGCATTCTTCGAAGAAAAATCGCAGCTTATCGATTTTATTGTAATATTTTAATATTATGTATCATTTTTGTAATGTAAAAAGATAGATAATCTGAAAATGCGGGCCGCCAATCTGTTTATTAAAAAATCTCTGCCACTACTCGCTTTCCTCTGCATAGCAAGTTTCGGTGTGTATGGTCAGAACTCTGTGGGTATCAACACCTCCACACCCAATTCAAGAGCTGTGCTTGAACTGGTATCCCCTAACAACAACCAGGGCTTCCTGGTTCCCCGCTTGACCACCGCACAGCGGAATGCGATGACCTCAGCGATGACAGGCACAGACCGTGGAATGATGGTCTACGATACCGATCTGAATCAGTTCTGGCACTGGAATGGAAGCATCTGGAAGGCCGGGCTGGGTGTGCTGGGCGAGACGGCCGCCGGTGGCGATCTGCAGGGGATCTTTCCGAATCCAACGATCAGGGACAATGCCGTCGGAGGACCGGAGCTAACAGATGTGGCTACCAATGTCGGTACTTTCGGGGCGGCCAACGATTCGACCGTGCTTGAGGTGACAGTTGACGCTGATGGCCGGGTGACCAGCGTGACAGAAAAAGGGGTCAAGGTAGGAACACTCAATATTCTTGATGCTTCGATCCTTAATCAGGACATTGCCCTTTCCACAATCACCATTTCGAGATTAAACGCTGAGGGCAATACGGATAAAGTACTGGCCACGGATCCTTCTGGGATTCCTTACTGGGAAGACCAGTCCGCTTTCACATCTTCTGCGCTGGCGGAAGGTAGCGTTTTCATCGGAAGTGCGTCCGGGGTGGCCGAGGGATTACCTGTGGGTGGTGACCTGACCGTAACCAATACAGGGACTGAGGCTGATTTTCAGCTGGGGCCGGACGCGGTGGGTTCAGCCGAGATCATTGACGGATCGATTGATTCATTGGACATCATGCCAAATGTGATTGACTCCACCAGGATCGCAGATGGTACTGTGACAAGTGCTGATATCAAGAATCTAACGATTCGTAATGAAGATATTGCCAATAATGCAATTAATAATGCTAAAGTTCAAAGAACATCCCTGCTTGCAGACAGATTGTTAGGAACCAATGCAGATACACAGGGAAGAGGAATAATGGTGTCCCAGCAAGCGACTGTTCCTATTGACATTCCAGGTTTCGGTATCCAAAATTTTTACGTCCCAAGCTTTATTGCAACAAATACATCAAGTGTTTTGGTTACTGATGCAAATGGAAATGTCATTTTTGAACCTAGAAGCTCATTTGAGCTAACTGCTCTGGCGGCTGGAAATGTTTTTATTGGCTCTTCAGGAGGTACTCTTCAAATCCCCATGGACACTGATCCTACATATGGCAGCATTCTTGTTGGCGGGAGAGCGGGCACTAACTCAATTCAGGCCAGGGCAATGACTGGAGATGTTTTTCTGTTTGAAGATGGAAGAACGCAAATACAAAACAATGCAGTACAGGGTGATGACCTTGATGCCACCAACAACGCACTCAATATTTCAGGAACCCAGCTTATATCCCTTTCTACTTCCAGGGCGGATTCATCAAATGTCCAGGCCATGGAGTTGAATACCACACTCGGTGGGATCGATATCAATGGTAACCAGGGCGTAGCCATCGATGCGATCAACAACAACGTGGACATCACAGCTGCCGCCGGCAATGTGAACCTGACCGGGCAAAACCTGATCAACCTGCTCTCCAATACAGACATCGACATCACGGCAGATGATGCGCTGGATCTCACCACAATCCTGGGCGTTCTTTCGATCACCTCCGCTGATGCGTTGGATCTTCAGGGGGGAGCTACTTCGAGCTTTACCACTACGACCGGCGACATAGATATCAATGCGGCCTCACAGCTGGACCTGGATGGACAATCTGTGGTCGTGGATGCGACCAATGATGTGACGATCACAGGTGGTGCCAATCTCACCACCAATGCAGCCACAGGCACCGCCACTCTGTCATCCACCAACGGCGAAGTGGATATTACTGCAGGCAGTACCATAGATATAAATTCACAGGCAGGAAATGTGACTATCGATGCCGAAGGCGCCGGGGATGATGTGGTCATTACCGCCGATAACCAGGTTTCCATCAATGGAGCAAGCACACAAATTGCAACCGGAACCTTTCAGCTTAATACCGGCGCCACGGTCACTGATATCACTACTGTAATTGGCGCGACAGGCGATGACAGCACTATTCCCACCGAAAAAGCAGTTCGCGATGCCCTCAACTTTTCAGTGTCTGCGGATAATGGGTTAACAGAGAATACCGAAGGAAATATTCAATTGGGCGGAGACCTTACCACAGCCAATACCGTGATCACCCAGGGTGCCGGTGAAGCCCTGACCATTTCTAACCAGGGGGATGCAAATACAACGATCAGCCTCCAGGGTACTGGAGATTTTGTGGTGGATGGCCAAACAGGTGATGTCATTGTGAATGAGCTGGGGCTTTTGACACTGGAAAACGGACTGACAGTCACCAGTGGCACTGTGAATCTGGGAGCCAACGCGATACAGACCGCAGAAATTTCCGATGATGCCATCACAACCGATAAGCTGGGAACCTTAGGGGCGCCCGATGCCAACAAGGTGTATATCACAGATGGAACCGGAGTTCCTTATTTGGAAGATCTCAGTGTGTTTGGAACCACCACCCTTTCACTGGGTGAAGTATATATAGGTACGGCAGGAGGAGCGGCCACGACCCTTGATGCCTCCGGAGACGGATTTTTTCTGATCGGAGATGGTACCACGGTCAACAGTGTGGATGTTACTGGCGACATTGATATCAGTAACACCGGCGACGCCCAGATCCAGGCAGGAGCTGTTACAACAGTGGAAATATTTGACGGTACCATCAGCACAGCAGATATTGCTGCCGGCGCTGTCACCTCCAATGAGATTGCGAATGCTACCATTGCAACAGCAGATATTGCCAATGATGCGATCACAAGTGTATTGATTGCCGATGGCGAGGTAGCGAATGCAGATATTGCCAACGACGCAGTCACAACGGATAAGCTGGGAACGGTGGGGGCAGGTGATGCCAATAAGGTTTATACCACGGATGCTTCCGGAAATCCACAACTGGAAAGTCGTACCAATTTTGCGACATCATTACTTCCGGAAGGAAATATATTCATAGGAAATGCCGGCAGCATGGCGACTCCGGTAGATGTATCCAATACACCTGGTCAGATGCTTATCGCAGATGGAACAACACTTAACAATGTGACCATCAGCGGAGATATAAATATCAACAGCGCAGGCGTGGTGCAGATTACATCAGGCGCAGTGACAACAACAGAAATACTGGATGGAACAATCGGCACCACGGATATTGCAGCAGGGGCGGTGACCACCAATGAGATTGCAAATGGCACCATAGCTACTGCAGACATCGCCAATGACGCCATTACCAATGTGCTGATTGCAGATGATGCAATTACAACTACCGAGATTCTTGACGGGACGATTTCTACTGTAGATATCGCTGATGACGCGGTGAGCAGTGATAAAATTGCAGATGGTACGATTGGTAGTATAGATCTCGCAAATAATGCGGTAACTACCTTGAAAATTAACAATGATGCAGTCACTACCGATAAACTGGGTACTGCAGGTGTAACCGATGCTAATAAGGTGTTTACGACGGATACCGGAGGTAACCCTCAACTGGAGGATCGCAACAATTTTATCAGTTCAAGTCTGCCCAACGGACAGATTTACATTGGAGATGGGTCAAGTACTGCCGTAGCCAGGACGCTGAGTGGGGACGCTACCATTTCAAATACCGGCGTGCTAACCATTTCGCCCAATGCCATCACATCCACGGAGATCAGTGACCGAAGCATAGCGGCCATCGATATTGGAACCAATGTGATCACTGCTAATGAAATTGCTCCTGATGGAGTTGGAAACAGTGAGCTCGCATCAAATTCGGTAGGAAGCGACGAGGTGATTGACAACTCATTGACGGCCGATGACATCAACACAGGGGCCATCACAACAGACGAAATACTCAATCTTACTATTGCAACTGTTGATATTGCCGATGACGCCATCACCAATGCCAAAATTGCTGATAATGCTGTGGGCACCAATCAAATATCAGCCAATGCGGTTACAAATGCCAAGATCTTCAGTGATGCCATTACCACAGATAAAATATTGGATGGTACCATTACAACCCTGGACATAGCTACTTCCACGATACTTACCGACGATATTGCTGATAATGCCATCACCGCTGCCAAGATAGCCAATGATGCAGTTGCCGCAGCAGAAATTGCGGATGACGCCGTAGGCACGCCGGAGATCCTTAACGATGCAGTTACACTGGCCAAAATAGCCAATGGGCTTCCCAATCAGATCCTCGCCACGGATGGTACCGGAAATCCGGTTTATATAAACCAAACTGACATCGTCGTAGGGACAGCTTCCGATCTTGTAGCGTCTTCTTCGGTTGTTAATGATTCTGAGGTTGACAATGATCTGACCATCGACGGAGGTACTATTGACAATACACCTATTGGCGGAACAGGCAGATCTACAGGTAATTTCACAAACCTGGATGCAAGCGGGACTTTGAATGTCAGCGGAGCAACCACAACGAATGGCCTTACCAATACAGGAAACCTTGGAACCGGAACACTTTCAACTTCAGGAGCAGCGACATTAAACAGTGCAGGTGTGACCAATAACCTGACGGTGGGTGGAGTGACCCAGCTGGACGGTACGAACGGCTTGCAGTTTGACGGTGGCCAGAATGTCAATGATATCAGCACGGCGACAGACCTGGGCGGTGGAGCGGCCAGTGATGCAAACCTGTCCACCCAGCTGGCGATCAAGACCTATGTTGACAACCAGGTCGGCAGCCAGGACTTACAGGAAGCCTACGTTGATGGCAATACCATTACTACATCTGCAGCGGAAGGCGATGTGGTGATTACGGGCACCGAGCAGCTGGTGGTCTCTACTACTAACGGCGTGGATGTGACCAACAACGCCACCATCGGCGGTACTTTGGATGTGACCGGCAATACCTCCTTGTCCACCCTTTCGACTTCAGGAACAGCCACGCTGGATAACACGTCCGTTACCAATAATGCCACAGTAGGCGGTACGCTTGGTGTCACAGGAAATACCTCATTATCTACGCTTTCCACCTCAGGAACAGCAACCCTGGATAATACCTCCATCACCAACAATGCGTCGGTGGGAGGTACTTTAGGTGTGACCGGTAACACATCGTTATCGACCGTAACTACTTCAGGCGCAGCGACATTGAACAGTGCGGATGTGACCAACAACCTGACGGTGGGTGGTGTGACCCAGCTTGATGGCACGAACGGCTTACAGTTTGACGGTGGCCAGAATGTCAATGATATCAGCACGGCGACAGACCTGGGCGGTGGAGCGGCCAGTGATGCAAACCTGTCCACCCAGCTGGCGATCAAGACCTATGTTGACAACCAGGTCGGCAGCCAGGATCTTCAGGAAGCCTACATCGATGGCAATACCATCACCACATCTGCAGCGGAAGGCGATGTGGTCATTACGGGCACCGAGCAACTGGTGGTCTCTACGACCAATGGCGTGGATGTGACCAACAACGCCGCCATCGGCGGTACTTTGGATGTGACCGGCAATACCTCATTGTCCACCCTTTCGACTTCAGGAACAGCCACGCTGGATAATACGTCCGTTACCAATAATGCCACAGTAGGCGGTACGCTTGGTGTCACAGGAAATACTTCATTATCTACGCTTTCCACTTCAGGTACAGCAACCTTAGACAATACCTCTATTACCAACAATGCGACGGTGGGAGGTACACTTGATGTCAGCGGAGCAACGACAACGAACGGCCTTACCAATACAGGAAATATCGGAACAGGAACGCTTTCAACGACAGGAGCAGCGACATTGAACAGCGCGGGTGTGACCAATAACCTGACGGTAGGTGGAGTGACCCAGCTGGACGGTACGAACGGCTTACAGTTTGACGGCGGCACGAATGTCACGGACATCAGCACGGCGACAGACCTGGGCGGTGGAGCGGCCAGTGATGCAAACCTGTCCACCCAGCTGGCGATCAAGACCTATGTTGACAACCAGGTCGGCAGCCAGGACTTACAGGAAGCCTACGTTGATGGCAATACCATTACTACATCTGCAGCGGAAGGCGATGTGGTGATTACAGGCACCGAGCAGCTGGTGGTCTCTACTACTAACGGCGTGGATGTGACCAACAATGCCACCATCGGCGGTACTTTGGACGTGACCGGCAATACCTCATTGTCCACCCTTTCGACATCAGGTACAGCCACGCTGGATAATACGTCCGTTACCAATAATGCCACGGTGGGAGGCACCCTGGGTGTCACAGGAAATACTTCATTATCTACGCTTTCCACTTCAGGAACAGCTACCCTGGATAATACATCTATTACGAACAATGCGACGGTGGGAGGTACTTTAGGCGTGACCGGTAACACATCGTTATCGACCGTAACTACTTCAGGCGCAGCGACATTGAACAGTGCGGATGTGACCAACAACCTGACGGTGGGTGGTGTGACCCAGCTTGACGGTACGAACGGCTTACAGTTTGACGGTGGCACGAATGTCACGGACATCAGCACGGCGACAGACCTGGGCGGTGGAGCGGCGAGTGATGCAAACCTGTCCACCCAGCTTGCGATCAAGACTTATGTCGACAACCAGGTCGGCAGCCAGGACCTTCAGGAAGCCTACATCGATGGCAACACCATCACGACTTCGGCAGCGGAAGGCGATGTAGTCATTACCGGCACCGAACAGCTGGTGGTATCTACGACCAACGGCGTGGATGTGACCAACAATGCCACCATCGGCGGTACGCTGGATGTGACCGGCAATACTTCATTGACCACCCTTTCGACATCAGGTACAGCCACGCTGGATAACACGTCCGTTACCAATAATGCCACAGTGGGAGGTACGCTGGGTGTCACAGGAAATACTTCATTATCTACGCTTTCCACTTCAGGAACAGCTACCCTGGATAATACATCTATTACGAACAATGCGACGGTGGGAGGTACTTTAGGCGTGACCGGTAACACATCGTTATCGACCGTAACTACTTCAGGCGCAGCGACATTGAACAGTGCGGATGTGACCAACAACCTGACGGTGGGTGGTGTGACCCAGCTTGACGGTACGAACGGCTTACAGTTTGACGGTGGCACGAATGTCACGGACATCAGCACGGCGACAGACCTGGGCGGTGGAGCGGCGAGTGATGCAAACCTGTCCACCCAGCTTGCGATCAAGACTTATGTCGACAACCAGGTCGGCAGCCAGGACCTTCAGGAAGCCTACATCGATGGCAACACCATCACGACTTCGGCAGCGGAAGGCGATGTAGTCATTACCGGCACCGAACAGCTGGTGGTATCTACGACCAACGGCGTGGATGTGACCAACAACGCCACCATCGGCGGTACTTTGGATGTGACCGGCAATACCTCATTGTCCACTCTTTCGACTTCAGGAACAGCTACCCTGGACAACACTTCCATTACGAACAATGCCACAGTGGGAGGCACCCTGGGTGTCACAGGAAATACTTCATTATCTACGCTTTCCACTTCAGGTACAGCAACCTTAGACAATACCTCTATTACCAACAATGCGACGGTGGGAGGTACACTTGATGTCAGCGGAGCAACCACAACGAATGGCCTTACCAATACAGGAAACCTTGGAACCGGAACACTTTCAACTTCAGGAGCAGCGACATTAAACAGTGCAGGTGTGACCAATAACCTGACGGTAGGTGGAGTGACCCAGCTGGACGGTACGAACGGCTTACAGTTTGACGGCGGCACGAATGTCACGGACATCAGCACGGCGACAGACCTTGGCGGTGGAGCGGCGAGCGATGCAAACCTGTCCACCCAGCTGGCGATCAAGACTTATGTCGACAACCAGGTAGGCAGCCAGGATCTTCAGGAAGCCTACATTGATGGCAATACCATCACCACATCTGCAGCGGAAGGCGATGTGGTCATTACGGGCACCGAGCAACTGGTGGTCTCTACGACCAATGGCGTGGATGTGACCAACAACGCCGCCATCGGCGGTACTTTGGATGTGACCGGCAATACCTCATTGTCCACCCTTTCGACTTCAGGAACAGCCACGCTGGATAATACGTCCGTTACCAATAATGCCACAGTAGGCGGTACGCTTGGTGTCACAGGAAATACTTCATTATCTACGCTTTCCACTTCAGGTACAGCAACCTTAGACAATACCTCTATTACCAACAATGCGACGGTGGGAGGTACACTTGATGTCAGCGGAGCAACGACAACGAACGGCCTTACCAATACAGGAAATATCGGAACAGGAACGCTTTCAACGACAGGAGCAGCGACATTGAACAGCGCGGGTGTGACCAATAACCTGACGGTAGGTGGAGTGACCCAGCTGGACGGTACGAACGGCTTACAGTTTGACGGCGGCACGAATGTCACGGACATCAGCACGGCGACAGACCTTGGCGGTGGAGCG
The DNA here is from genome assembly GCA_965243485.1 of Cyclobacteriaceae bacterium. Lineage (GTDB taxonomy): Bacteria > Bacteroidota > Bacteroidia > Cytophagales > Cyclobacteriaceae > UBA7330. The sequence goes on from CBDEVP010000001.1 coordinate 4,012,427, forward strand.
GCGAGCGATGCAAACCTGTCCACCCAGCTGGCGATCAAGACTTATGTCGACAACCAGGTAGGCAGCCAGGATCTTCAGGAAGCCTACATTGATGGCAATACCATCACCACATCTGCAGCGGAAGGCGATGTGGTCATTACCGGCACCGAACAGCTGGTGGTATCTACGACCAACGGCGTGGATGTGACCAACAATGCCACCATCGGCGGTACGCTGGATGTGACCGGCAATACTTCATTGACCACCCTTTCGACTTCAGGAACAGCCACGCTGGATAATACGTCCGTTACCAATAATGCCACAGTAGGCGGTACGCTGGGTGTCACAGGAAATACTTCATTATCTACGCTTTCCACCTCAGGTACAGCAACCTTAGACAATACCTCTATCACCAACAATGCGACGGTAGGAGGTACGCTTGATGTCAGCGGAGCAACGACAACGAACGGCCTTACCAATACAGGAAATATCGGAACAGGAACGCTTTCAACGACAGGAGCAGCGACATTGAACAGCGCGGGTGTGACCAATAACCTGACGGTAGGTGGAGTGACCCAGCTGGACGGTACGAACGGCTTACAGTTTGACGGCGGCACGAATGTCACGGACATCAGCACGGCGACAGACCTTGGCGGTGGAGCGGCGAGCGATGCAAACCTGTCCACCCAGCTGGCGATCAAGACTTATGTCGACAACCAGGTAGGCAGCCAGGATCTTCAGGAAGCCTACATTGATGGCAATACCATCACCACATCTGCAGCGGAAGGCGATGTGGTCATTACGGGCACCGAGCAACTGGTGGTCTCTACGACCAATGGCGTGGATGTGACCAACAACGCCGCCATCGGCGGTACTTTGGATGTGACCGGCAATACCTCATTGTCCACCCTTTCGACTTCAGGAACAGCCACGCTGGATAATACGTCCGTTACCAATAATGCCACAGTAGGCGGTACGCTGGGTGTCACGGGCAATACTTCATTATCTACGCTTTCGACTTCAGGTACAGCTACGCTGGATAATACATCAATCACCAACAATGCATCAGTAGGCGGTACACTTGACGTCACCGGAGCCACAACGACAAATGGCCTTACCAATACAGGAAATGTTGGAACAGGAACGCTTTCAACGACAGGGGCGGCGACATTGAACAGCGCATCTGTAACGAATAATGCAACAGTTGGTGGTACACTCACGCTGGCTAGCGGAGCATCAGCTGATGAGTTTTCGACTGATGGAACATTAGCTGGAAATTCAGATTCAGCGATTCCAACAGAGCAGGCAGTGAAAACCTATGTAGACAACCAGGTGGGCAGCCAGGATCTTCAGGAAGCCTACATTGATGGCAATACCATTACTACCTCCGCAGCGGAAGGCGACGTGGTCATCACAGGCACCGAGCAGCTGGTGGTCTCTACTACTAACGGCGTGGATGTGACCAACAATGCCACCATCGGCGGTACTTTGGACGTGACCGGCAATACCTCATTGTCCACCCTTTCGACATCAGGTACAGCCACGCTGGATAACACGTCCGTTACCAATAATGCCACAGTGGGAGGCACCCTGGGTGTCACAGGAAATACTTCATTATCTACGCTTTCCACTTCAGGAACAGCTACCCTGGATAATACATCTATTACGAACAATGCGACGGTGGGAGGTACTTTAGGCGTGACCGGTAACACATCGTTATCGACCGTAACTACTTCAGGCGCAGCGACATTGAACAGTGCGGATGTGACCAACAACCTGACGGTGGGTGGTGTGACCCAGCTTGACGGTACGAACGGCTTACAGTTTGACGGTGGCACGAATGTCACGGACATCAGCACGGCGACAGACCTGGGCGGTGGAGCGGCCAGTGATGCAAACCTGTCCACCCAGTTGGCGATCAAGACCTATGTAGACAACCAGGTGGGGGCAATCAGTGTTAGTTTACAGGACGCCTATGATGGGGGACAATCTATCATTACCGATGGAAGTGGGCCATTGAGCGTTACCGGAACCAATAGCATTAGTTTAACCAGTAGCAATGATGTTGCCGGGGCTATTAGTCTGGAATCAAACACCGGGACATCAGGGACGATCACATTGACTAACACAGCCGGCACCGCTTCCGGGGCCATTCGGCTGGATGCACAGGCAGGAGGTGTAGAAATTGATGCTGCTTTAAATAATGACATTACACTGACCACGAGTGGTACGGGGCGTGTGATAATTCCTTTGACTGAAATCAGCGGGGGGACAATAGATAATACCGTGATTGGTGGTTCAACACCTGCTACAGGTACTTTCACAAATGTGTCAGCCAACCAGGTAGATGTCGGCAATTTAAGTTTGTCAGGAAATGTTGTCTCATCCACCAATACGGATGGAAATATCACTTTTACTCCTGACGGAACCGGAAGCGTTGTGTCAAGTTCCAACTTCGATGCATTGGGTGGAATCGACGTGACTGGGAATATCACAGTGAGCGGAGATGTGGATGGCCGTGACATCAGTGACTTAGGTACCAATGTGGACAACCTGATCCTGCTGAGCGGGCAATCAGCAAATGCTGCCAATCTGGGAACCTTCACAGGTGATATCATTTCCGATAACAATACAATTACAGGAGCCCTCCAGGAGCTGGAAACGGATCTGGATGCGGTCCAGACATTGACCGGTGTAAATGATGGAGATACTGACCTGGGAACTTTCACCGGTGTCACCATATCTGATAATACTACAATCAAGGGTGCGCTACAAGAGCTGGAATCAGTTGTTGAATCCGGGGGTGGTGTGGTTGCTTCAGCTGTAGGTTTTACACCTGCGGGCAGTATTGCAGCAAACAATGTTCAGGCGGCTATCGAAGAACTGGACAATGAGAAACTCGCGCTGACAGGTGGCACGATCACAGGAGATCTTACCATTGGTGATGGTGCTCTTGGGTCCGACAACCTCACAATCAATGCAAATCTTTCTGTTGTAGATAACTATTTTAGAATCATTGATGATGGTGATCCGACAAAACAGGTTGGCTTTTTCCTCGGAGACCTGCCCACCGGCTATACCAATATATATCGGTGGCCTAATGTAGGATTTGAAGATACGCTGGTTGCTACCACCGGAGTGACCCTGCAACGAGCCTATAGAAATGACAATACCCTCTTCACTCAAAGCGGAGTCGGAGACCTGGTCATCGAGGGTACGGAAAGAATGAATGTCTCAGCAGTTGGTGGGGCATTGATCAATAATGTTTCTATTAATAACAATACGATCAGCACAGCGACCGGGGGCATGTTCATTGAAGCCAATGGAAGTGGAAGTGCGCTAAGGATGAATGCGGTTGGTAATATTGATATCGCCAACAATAATTCTATACAATTCATCAATATAGGAGCTGGAGCAGCTGCCAAAACTATTTCCATGGGGAATACCGGGCAAAACAGTACGGTCGCAATGAGCGGTAGTGTAAATAACACCACAAATGTTACAGCTACTATTAATGGTGGTCTCGCCATGAGTCCTAGCATTGTCACACTCACCGTAGACGGTGCTACCCTTGATCCTAATAATCGAACAGTTATTGAGATTGTAGATCAAGAAAATGGAAATACTAATTTTACTTTGGCTACTGGCAATAAAGACGGACACATATTAGTATTGTTTATGGCTAGTAGCGTGGACCCAGGAACTAATGCTGCTATTCAGCTGGATAATGGTGGAAATCAAAAGCTTAATGGCAATTGGGGAGTAGATGCTGATGAAGAGGGCTCTACCATTACACTTATGTGGTCGGCAACCTTAGGGCAATGGTTGGAACTTAGCAGATCCATTAACCCATGATAATGAAGGTGATTATTTTTATTATTATTTTGTTTCCATCATTTAGTTATGGCCAAAACCTCTACATCCCCCCCAATGCCGTCATCACCATCTCGGATCAGGCTTTGCTGCATGCTTCCGGCACCATCAGCAATCAGGGGACGATTGCAGGGATAAATACGGGTAGGCTGGGCACGGATCTGGACCTCAACAATTCAGGAATCATCGGGCTGGCTGTGGATTCGGAGCTGACCATCCGGCGTAATGGGTTGAACGATGGCAGCCTGACCAGCTCGGGCACCTTCTTTCTTGGTGGGAACTGGATCAATAACGGGGTCTCCAATTTTATTGAGGCGAACATCGAATTTAATGGTTCGGGGTCGCAGACGTTCAATGATAACCAGATGCCGCTCAAAGGCATGATCATGAACTCCGTAGGTCCTGTCACCCTCAACTCTCCTTCTATTACCATCAGTGAAACACTGGATTTTCAGTCAGGGATCCTAACATCCCTGGTAGACAAAGCCCTGATCCTGGAGGAGGATGCCGAAGCAACCGGCGGTTCGGAAACATCGTACTATGACGGCGCGCTGGTGACCCGCGGTACCGGATTTAAGTATTATCCGGTCGGAAATAACGGTCATTTTGGTCCGGTGGAATTTGATAACATTGAGGGCATAGACCCCGAGATCGCCGCACGACACATATGGACCAATCCGTACGATCCGGTACCGGGCGATGATCTGATTGGTGTTTCTCCCAATGGGCTGTGGTCGGCCGAATATCTGGGAGGGTCTTTTGATGGTTCGAGGATCTTTTTGGATTTCATGGATGAAGATTTACAGAATTTTTCAATATTCAATGAGTTTTCTGCCGACACCATTACCACGGTTGTTGCTTATGCCGACAGTGCCGGTGGCGTTTTTAATTCGCTGGGTGTCGCATCGCTGGAAAGCACCGACTACTTTTCTTTTGGCAGAATATTAAGTGACAGTGTTTTGCAGTTTTCAGATACAAACATCAGGTATTTTGCGCTGGCCAGGGCGCCATTGATCCCTCCGGACGGAGTTTGGTATGTTCCTGAAGTATTTTCACCGAACGCCTCCAATCCATTGAATCAAAACTTCAGATTTTTCGGAGAAAGGATTTCCAGTGAAAACTTCCTGATGCGGGTCTATAACCGGCGAAGGATACTTGTGTACGAGACGACAGATTACAACGAAGCCACTCAAATCGGTTGGGATGGCACGAATCAAAGAAATGGTAAGGAGGAGCCAATGGGAGTATATTTTTACCAGGTGCAGTTTACCCTTGAACCCCTGGGATTACCTCCAAGTCCAGAGAATAAGACAGGGCGCTTTTATTTGATAAGATGATCAGGAAAACTTGCATATGGCTATTTGTGGTCACTGGTTTTTTTAGACTAAGTGCCCAGGACTATGAATTTTCACAATATCTCTTGTCTTCGCTTCATATGAACCCGGCTTTCGCATCAGCGTACACGGATTTTGCGGTGAATATGAATTATAAGATGCAAACGACCAATGAGGCACAAATCCAGACTACCCAGGTGTCACTGGTTTTTCCTCTGAAGCTGGATAATATTTCTGATAATGTGGCTGGTTTTGGTTTGACAGGATTTAACGAAAGGATGGATGATATCATTGAAGAAAATGGGATCTACCTGACCTATGCACAAAATTTTACTTTGGGGTTGCTGGGATCAGACCTGATTGCGGTGGGTATACAGGGAGGTTTTGCCAGACGAACATTTTCTCCTTCAAATTTAAAATGGGGCTCACAGTATAGCGGCTATAATACCGATGGGTTCAATGACTTCTCTCCGGCGCCGGTCACTGAATTTGACAATGCCACTAGCAGAATCGCCATCCATGCAGGAGCGATGTATTATTACAACAGGAAGAGAAATTACCTGTTACACAACTACAGTGCTTTCTCCGGATTTACGATTTTCAATATCAACAGGCCCAACGATACGTTTAGTTCGGGGGGAGATAGCAGAAAGCCCATCATTCTCAAGTATCATGGTGGGGTGGAAGTCAGGACCGGGAACCTCTATATCCTGCCCAATGCATTGCTTTATTATTCAAGAGGTCAGTTACAGACCATCGTGGGATCGCATTTTGCCTTAAGTTTTATCAGCACCGCTCGTTTTACCTCTGCTAACCAGGGATTTCAATTGCTGTTTGGTTCGTGGTATCGTCTGCGGGAATCTTTTGTCCTCCTGGGCGGACTTCAATACAATTCCCTGGCCATACGCGGAAGCATGGATCTGAATTCTTATCTTTTTACCAGTGACACGAATCCGTGGGTTGAACAACCCTCCTTTGAGCTGTCGCTCGTTTACATGCTCGGAAATAGCGGAAATCTCCGGAAGATCAACAATGCGTTGTTTTAATTAGCTGTAGCAGGGCCCGAGATGCTTCGTCTCTCAGCATGACGTAGATTTTTTATTACGTCATTCTGAGAAGTATTTTTTTCTAAAACACACAAAACCGGATGACATGAATAAAGAGGGTCTTTGTGTGTTTGACTCCCCTTTAAGGGCCGGGGGCGAGCGATGTGTTAATATTCCTGCATTGGCCTACACACACCCTTTTCCCTAAAGGGATCAACCGCACAGGTTCGAGCATGTCATAAGCAACACAGCGAAGAATGTTGTTAATAGAAAGGTATTCCTGGTTAAGGTGCTTCAAGGGGAGTGGGAGATCATTGCCATTATTTGATTTTGAAAGGTTTTTTTATCCTTATATTGGTGGTAATCGCGACTACACGCACCGAGGGAATTGAACTTACGAAGAACAGGATGCTTCGTATCCCAGCATGAGGTAAGTGTTTCCAGTCCATCCTCCGGATGACCACCTGAAATAACGCGCAATATAACCTAGAACCTCACATAGATATTGAGCGTCTGCCCCTGATCCAGGGAAAGCGATCGCAGGCCGTTCATCTCCAGGATAAGCTCCTCGGGCAAATTGAATTTCTCTGCAATGGACGTGACGGTTTCGCCCCTTTTCACCGTGTATTTGAAGTTGTTGCTGGTAGACACCGAAGTATTGAGTTCAACCAGCATATCCAGGTTAGGCTTGTAGTTCATCGGATTGAGGATCCTGATGGGTTTATAGGCGTTTAATCCGGGATCACTGAGACCATTCAACCTCATGATCTCTTCGACGGTCAGGTTAAAATTCTTCGCAATGCTATAAAGCGTAGCCTTCGGCCGGATCAGGTAAACGCTGGGGGGAGCATAGCTGATCGGAGACTTTGACTTCAGAATGATCTCAACCCTTCTGTTGAACTGGCGGCCATACTCATCACTGTTGGATGCGACCGGGTCATTTTTTCCATAGGAGAGAAGGGTCATGTGATCATCGGGAACGCCATATCTCTTAAGGAAGTCCATGGCTGCAATCCCTCTTTTACCGCTTAACTGGTCGTTGTACCTGTCATTTCCTATGGCATCGGTATGCGCACGCAATTCGATGAACAATTCCTGCCGGTCAGCCAATTCAACCACATCAAAAAGGGCCTGACGGGCTTCGGGTCGGATTTCAGCTGCGTTGAAATCAAAATGGATGTTGAAAGATTCCTGATAAGCATATCTTGATCCCTGGGTACCCGTGATCTCAAGGTCTTTCACAAAATAACTTGCGTTTTGGGTCCTTGCAGAGTAACCTTCTTCCAGCTCAACCTTATAGTCGCCAGCGCGTATTTCATTGAATTTAAAATGTCCGTCGGTGCCGGTGAAGGTCCGGGCGATCATGTTGCCATTGCTATCCACGACCCTCAGGGCTTTGGTCGAGACGGGGCTTCCGCTACCAGTATCGATCAGTCTTCCGGTAATGTTCAACCTGCTGTATTGCTGATTGGTGAAGCCGGGGATATCAAGTACCACCGGCCTTACGCCAAGATCATGAGATTCCACCTCAAGGTCTTCACTAAGAATCCGCTCATTATTGTACCTGAAAGTCTTTATGTTCTCGAGAGCGCCATTGACGGAGGCTGACATCCGGTTTTTAAATGCAACATCAGCACTGCTCATCCTGTAATTCTTTCCCTGCGCATTTTCACTGAATACCATATCAGCGACAATCCGGTTCAGCGTGGCTTTCTTACCCGGGGCGACATTGTAGTAATAAGTAAATGCGGATGAGAGAAAATCCTGCTCGGCTTTTGAAAGTTCCTCGCCCTTCAAATCCATGGCGAGGATCTTCAAAAATCGCTGAGCTTCATTATCCAGGGCTCTAAAGGCGTCCTGATCCGCTTTCCTCAGGGAGGGATCACGTTGATAGGCCTCTGTCAAATAATCGAAAGCGATGATCCGGTCGATGGTCTTTTGATCGGCCCTTGGCAGACCCTGGTAAGTAGCAATGGTCTGAGACGATAATTGTGCGGGGGAGATGTCACGGGAACCCTCATTTACAGCCAGGATGTTTTGTGTTGCCACTTCTGTAATGTCAAGGTCCCCGACATAGACTGGTTCTTTGGAGGATAGATTCTCCGGGTTACTGAGGGTGACGTAAAGCGGACCAGGATTGGCACGGTCAAATTCGAACTGCCCGACAGCATTGGTGGTTGTTCGTGAAATTACCTTACCGCCGGCATCCGTCAGTGTCAATGATACCGAGCCGACCGGACTACCGGAGTTCAGAGTGATAAGTCGACCGGATACCTCCACCTGGTCTCCGGTTGCAGCTGCAAGAACAGGTACCTCAAGCAGGGTGCCCTTTGGGCCACCTATGAGGATGGATTGATCCACGATCGGGCTTGAATTTTTGCGCGCTTCTTTGATCCTGGCGTATACTCCTTTTTCATAGCTACTCAACCCGGCGATCATTTGCTCATCAGAGGATGAAAGCTGGATGGTATTGCCGGTTTTTTGGTCGGCAAATGTCTGCTGTGTGATAAGCCTGCCCATACTGGCTCTTTCAGCCTGGGGCAATTGCCGGTAGTAGGAATAAGCTACGGCCAGATCTTCCTGCTGAGCCTTTGAGAGTGAACGGCCCTGCAGATCCTGTGTGATTGCATCGAGGTAGCTCTTCTGCGTTTCACTCATTGAATTAGCGAATTGCTCATCCTTTGCTACCAGGGACGGGTCATTGGCATATGCCTCGTTGAGCAGCTCAATGGCTATACTCCGGTTGATCGCATTTCTCGTTGCTTCGTTCAGGTTTTGGTAAAAGGAGATATCTGAGGATTCCAGCCCGGCAGTTTGGGATCCCGGTTCAGAGGAAGACAATAACACCTGTCCCTGCTGATCACTAAGAGTGAGCTGATTCACATACAGGTTGTCGGAGTTGGAATTGCTATTATTCAGCTTATACTCACCCTGGTTGACATTGTCAAATTGAAATTGTCCTTGCGTGTCTGTCCTCGAAGTTGAAAGAGGAATGTTATCTGTATTCAGCAGAGCCAAAGACTGATCAGGAGAGGGGGTATCGGTTTTTACTTCGGCAACCTGCCCATTCAATATTTTGGCCTGACTTCCAGCGGTTGCTTCGGCAGGTATTTTGGCAAGTAAAGCAGGATCGGCATTTAGTTGATCGGAGAATAAAGGCTCGTTCAGGGACCGTGACTGTCTGATCCTGTCATAGGTATTTTTTTCAGCATAGGACAATCCGTCCATGAGGGATTTGACCTCATCGCTCACAGTAAACTCATTTCCGTTCCGATAGGCTTTCAGGGCCTCTTTGGCGATCAGCCGGCTCCAGTAAGGCTGCTCAACAGGGATCAAATGCGCATAATATGAATCTGCAGTGGCTTTCAGCAGATACTCGCTTTCCTGAATGGGTTCTCCGGTCACATCTCTGGCAAGGATACTAATGTAGCCTTTTTCTTTTTCTGACAATGTATTGAAAAAAGCCTGGTCTGTCAGTACAAGACGGGGCGACTTATTGTAGGTCTCAGTGAGGATCTCGGCTGCCATTTTCAGATCGATGGCCCTCTTTTTGGTCACATCCAGTGATCCGTAGTAGGCGATATCCTCAGAAGTAATGGGGTCACCGGGATTGTTTGTATTTACGGGTGCCGGACCTGTACCCTTCATGGATAATCCTTTGAGATAGGTATTGTCATAAATACCTGCAGGGTCAATGATCTCGATGCTGTAATCGGTATTTGGAATGGAAGTGAAAAGGAAACTGCCATCGGGTTTGGTGATGACCTCCTCGATGACCACTCCATTGTTGGATACCAGGTGAAGTGCGACACCGCCGACCGGGCTTTCATTGGTTGCATTGACGATAGTTCCATTGACATTTAGCTGGCTAAAATTTGATACGACACCAGCTGGGATATTGGCAATGGTATTTTCATTCAATTGTACGGTGCCGGGTATGGCATTATCACTTACAATCAATGCCTGTACATCGGTTAAAAAGTCCTGAATATTGTTGACAGCGGACTTCTGAGCAGTGGTAAGGCTTGCCAGCACGGCCTGATCTTCCTGGCTCAGGTTATAATCGTTGCCGTTCCGGTTTTCTTTGAGCGCTTCCTTGGCGATGAGCCTGCTCCATGTAGCCTTTTCATCGCCTGATAGCTGCGCATAATAGGATTGAGCACTTGTCAGTAAAGCTTTCTCTGTGCTTGTCAGGGGCTCGCCGGAAAGCTGCCTGGCCAGTACCTGCACATATGACTTATGATGTGCACTCAACTCTGCCTGAAATGCATTGTCAGCTACCGGTAGCGAAGGGTTTTCCCGGTAAGCGGTGGTTACAAGGGACGCTGCAACAGACCGGTTGATCGCTGCCTTTTCGGCCTGAGTAAGATTTTGATAGAGACTAAGCTCTGTACTGGAAATGGCCGGATTGGCACCAGGCGTGCCTTGCTGCTGATTGCCGGCCTGACGATTGGAAGCCACTGTATTTCCGTACTTTGATGTGACACCTGAGCGGACATCGGCAATGATCGGTCCACGATCGACATAGGTATCCGGTTCTGAAACCTCCGTTTCAGGGATATAAATATTGTCAGGGCTCTTTACCCATGGATTCGAAACTGCGATAAATCTTTCAATGGCCCGGTGATTCTTGTCAGACAACTCGTCAAAGAGTGGCTGTTTAGTGGTTTTGAGATAGGAAAAAGCAGCTTCTATGTCGCGGTTTAGCTTTGCCTGTGCAATTTCGCTCTTTTGGAAATTCACCTCACCGATATATAGATCGGCTTTCATGGTATTGTTGATGATCTTTGTGAGGATCTTGTCAAGCTGCTGCTTTTGACCGGGACTGAATGAATTATATACCGCGAGGTCTTCTTTGGCAATTTCATCACCAAGCTTATCTACATCGTGCAGAATGATTGTTGAGGCAATGTTTTCCAGTGCCTGAAGTTGACGTGAATCCAGGTTTTGGTAAAAGATCCGGTCTTCTTCCTTCAATTCGTATTTGGGGTCTTCGGCCAGGTTGTAGATCTTTTCTTTGATGGAATTATTGATCACCTCGGGCTGGTCCCTGTTGTTTCTCAAAAAGAGGTTCTCGTCAAATGTCAGGGACATATTCTCCAGGTTCTTTTTCTCACTCACCACCTTGTAAGACAACTGATCAACGCTCCTTCTGGATTGTTCATCCAGCTGGTCATAGGTTTCGGTAGGGTAATGATACTCGTGAGCCTGCACCATACGGGTGGCAATGATCATATCCACTTTTTCCTTGTCCTCTACAGAGAGGTTTTGATAAAAATCCTGCTCCCCCTTTTCAACCGATACACTCAGACCAAGCCCGTCTTCACGCACATAAGCTGATACCAGGTTGTCTACATGTCTTTTGTCGTCAGACCTCATATGGGAGTAGAAGAATTCATCTTCGTCACGGATGGCCTGGATGTCATCCTGGGAAAGATTTCTCACCCTGGCACCTACAATCCTGTCGATCCTTTCCTGGTCGTCCCTGCTTAGCGAATTGTAAAAAGACAATTGCTCGCTGGTAAGGGCCATTTCAATGTTTGAGACATTGGAGGCCATCAGGTGACTAATGATCTCGCTGAGCATCTCATCGTTGTCCGAATCGAAATCATAGTCATCGGAAAATAATGAATTCCTACCGGCGATTGACTGTTCTGTTTCAATTTCAGTGATGATCTCTTTCTCCGTCCTCACCTCAAAGGTGTAGATGTCCATCTTACCTGCTCCTCCGTCGCGGTTAGAGGAGATATAGCCCCTATGCTGGCCCAGGAAAAAGAAAAGATCGTCTTTATTTGAGTTGTAGGGAAGACCGACATTGTAGATCTCCGCTTTTTCAAAAGTGGTCCCATCTGCCAGGTAGATGTCAAATCCACCAAATCCCCGGTGGCCGTCGGAGCTGAAGAACAACGTTTGATCCACATGGTCGTAAAATGGGGAAGACTCCGTAAAAGGGGTATTGATCTGGGTACCTAAATGCTGCGCAGGGCCCCAGTTTTCGTCACCATATTTGGTGCTGAGGTAGATGTCATAACTCCCCACACCACCGGGTCTGTCCGAACAGAAAAAGAGGGAATCTCCACTGTAAGTGATACACGGTTGTCTGGAGTTAGACCCCCTTGAGTTGATGTTTGAATTCAGTTGTTGCGGTTCGGACCATTCGCCACCTGTCAATGTGGATACATAAACAAAACAGTTGATGGCATTTCCGTTGGGCTCACAACGGGTGAAATAGAACTTATTCCTTGCATGATTAAACATGCCCGCTGCATCTTCAAAATTATCATTCATGATATCGAAACCATCCCTTGTCTTCAGCTCTTTCCATTCACCATCCACTTTAGTAAACCGGTAAAGATTATTCCAGGCTTCACCAAAAGGGCCGGTACCTCTTCCTCTTCCTCTGCCGGAAGAGATCACAATGGTAGAATCATTGGAATAAATAGATGGTGCCGAGTCCATCAATTCAGAGTTGACCGGATCAGGGAGTATTTCAAACTTATGTTCCGGCTGGGCATTTGAGATCTCATTTAAAGCGATAAGGGCTCCTTCCCGCTCAATCCTTGCCTGTTCATAATACTGCCTGAACCGTTCATCCTCATGCTGGTCCCTTTCCTTAAGCAACGCCATGAATTCTTCAAAACTTTCAAGTGCTTCCTGGTAGTCACCGTTTAATTTACGCATCAGGGCATAGTAGTAGCCGGATAACAAAAAACGACCGTCATTCCTTCGCTTGACTTTCAGGTAATACCCTTCCGCGGTTTCGTAATCGAGGATGGCCCGGTAGGATTCAGCAATCTTGTACTGAGCGGCAATGTTATTTTCATCTTCCTTCAATACGGCCTTGTAAACTTCGATCGCCCTTGGGTGGTCGTTGATCTCAGCGTATTTGTCACCCTGCTCTATCAGCAAGGTAATGGCCTGGCTGGTGGCCAGCAGGGGAGAGACCAGCAGGATAATAATGAATAATAACTTATGGGGTGTGATATTAGCCATGTCCAACAAGAATAAAAGACCCCCAGATCAAAGGATTAGGATAATTCTCCCTAAGACTGACCTGCGCCTGGTAGAGAGATTCTGAGATGTTGTTATTTTTAAGATAGTTACTGTAAAAAGTATTCATCAACTCCTGCGTGGCCTTATCATCAACCTTGACGAGACTGGTGATCAGGTATTGAGTGCCTGCGACGAGAAAAGCCCGCTGAAGTCCGTAAACGCCTTCACCGTTTTCAACATCCCCAAGTCCCGTTTCACAGGCCGAGAGCACCACCAGTTCGGTGCCCTCCAGATTAAGGTTCATGGCTTCATAGGAGCTCAGGATGCCATCGCTGAAGTTGACCTGGCCCTCGCCACCTGCATAGGCCGAAAGGGAAGAGGCCGCTCCCTGAAGGAACAGACCTGATTTAAAGAGGGGATTGTCGGTGTTCAGCACCCGCTTGAGGGCGGCATTCTTATCCGAAAAATAACCGTGGGTTGCAATATGTAAAATTCTGGGACTGTTGATCTCCTTGATCTTTGCTTCTGTAGCGTTGCTGCCCTGAAATAGCGTTGTTTGCCATTTGTTCGCATTCAGATCTTTAGCAGCGATATTTATTTCTGTCTCCGAGCCTGGTAGCTGATCCAGGGCATAGGACTGCTGGCTTGCGGAACCGAAGTCGGGATTTCCGAAGAAGACAGCATTTTTTGCAGCATTGTTCTTTTTGGTTTTTAGGACATCCTCCAGGTTGGTGATAAAGCTGACATAGTACTTGTCTATCAGGTATGAGCCTTCCGGAAGCTTGAAAGTGTTTGGGTTAATCTTAAAGAAAATACCATCAGGGGACATGAAGAGCTTTTTGGTTCCCGTAAGATGTTTGTCGATCCGTTCCCAAACCAGCCGGTAGGAAGCGGATTCTTCAAACCGGAACTGTAGTGCATTTTTATAGGCGGCATAAAGCTTCTCTTCAAGCTGAACACCATTTTCTATCAACTCATATTCAGGTTGCTGTGCACCGGGTTTTAAAATAATCACCAGATAGGAGAGCGCATCACTGAAGCCGAAGGCCTGAGCGCCGCCACGGGTACCGGATACGAAATCCCTGATCCTGATGATCTCTAGCGCACTTTCGTCCGCTTCCAGGTTACTTTGTACCTGTTTCCAGTCGATCTTTTCACTTCTCAGGTATTTGGAAAACTGATCGGAAGCCAGCATGATATTCTTTTCCATGTTTTCCACGCTATCCTCCAGCACATCAAGGTTAATGTTATACTCCTCAAGTCGTGTTTTACCGATCTGATAGTAGCTTGCTAATTTTGTTTTGAGGTCTTTCCATTGAATATACGAAGCCATCAATTCGTGATTTCCGCTCTTGCTGATGCTCTTCTGAAGCTTCTCACTTGAATTAAAAAGTATGGCCTTGGTCTGGATCTGGTTATTCAACACGTTCCCAATCAGCTCAGGTTTCTGGTTGAGCAGCCTGAGAGCCACAAAATTGTATCGTTCAATATCCTCCCGAACATCCTCATAGAAGTATTCCTTTTCCCGCTCGGTAAGCACAGGAAATACGCTGGAGATCTGATCAATCTGTACGGAAATGGCTTCTTTGAAGTATTTTTCAGCAAGTACGAGGTCATTTTGTGCGAAGTAGTGCAGACCAATGTTCTCCAGGGATCGCGAATAGGAGGGATGATTTACCCCCAACCGGTCTTTACGGATCTCTACCGCCTGCAGGTAGTATTGAATGGCTTTGTCATGCATGGCCATGGTAGAATAAAGTATCCCAAGGTTGTTTAGAGTCGTCGCATAATCCGGATGGTTGATCCCGTGTAATTGCTCGTCAATTTTCAGGACCTCCAGATAGTATCGTTCGGCCACCGTGAAATTGCCAAGGATACGTTCGGTACTTGCGAGATTATTCAGGGCATCGGCATAGCTCGGATTTACTTTGCCATACCTCTTTTCATACACAGGCAGTGCTTCCAGAAGCAACTTTTTAGCCTCCTCAAACTGGCCTTTACGTTTGTAGATCACAGCCAGGTTATTGATGGAAGTTGCATAGTACTGGTTGTCCATTCCCAGGTGATCGATGCATATGCTGTGGACCTCAGCAAAATATTGCTCCGCCCGATCCATGTTGCCCAGGTCCTGGTAAAGGATCCCGAGATCATTCAGTGTTTCGACCAGCAGATGCTCCGGCAGATCAGAAATGCCTTTCTTCAGGTTTAACGTTCTGAGCAGGATTTTTTCCGCTTCGGCGTAATTTCCTTCAGCTTCATAGAACATTCCGAGACTTTCAAGGGATTCAGCATAGTCAATCAGGTAGTTGCGGCCAAGCGATTCATAGATCTGGGTAGAGGTCTGCAGGTATTCCCTGGCCCTGGAGATATTTCCGTTTTTGATCATGATCCGGCCAAGGTGGTTGCATATCTCTGCATATTCCGGGGTCTTTTCGTCATGGATCTTTATGCAAAGGTCATGGGATTTTGTGAAGTACTCCAGAGCAAGGTCGTAGTATCCCACATCTTCAAACAGGATACCCAGCTTACTTTGGACAGAGGCATACTCATACGAATCAACACCGAATGATTTGGCGGCTTCATCGATGGCCTTGATCAGGTAGTCACGTGCTTTGTCATATTCGCCTTCTTCTATCAGTACTTCACCCAGGTTTTGATGGATAAAGGTCAGGTCTTTTTGATCAAGACCAGGGTTGGCAGTATAGATGCTTTGAGCGATCTCGAGGTTTTTCTTTGCAATCTCATATTTTTTGATCTTGATATTCGCAAATCCGAGGTTATTGTGCAGCACAGCTTTTTGTTGAGGCGAAAGCTGACCGGCCATTGAGGGATTGTTCAATACAGCATTGATCTCTTCAATACCGTTAATAATGTCGTTACTGTCCATGAGGCTTTCAATCCTCTGCAATCGGGAATCCAGATTTTGTCCGAAGAGCGTCTGGATGCCTAAAATGCAAATCATAAGAGTAAGGCCTCTGAAATGTATTTGCAAACTATTCATACAATTTTAAGACGGAGTGGTTCACTGCTGCCGCAATGGTTTCATAAATATCTCCAAAATTATCGATTTAGGTTGACTCATATGTACTTTATTTTGATAAATACTTTAGTTTTTGTTAGCTAAATCTCTCTTATTACAAAGGATCAATTATGAAATAATTGGTACCTTCCGTTCACATTCAACTCAAGACCCTACGATGAAAAGAAAAGATGCTATCAAAATACTTGCCAGCGGATCGCTCGGACTGGGTTTATTTCATTCAACTGACAGCAAGAATATGACTTCCGGATCCCTCAAGTTGAAAGGCAATATCAGGCACTCCGTATGCAAATGGTGCTATGGCGATATTCCACTTAAGGAATTTGCCATTGCGTGTAAAGAAATGGGTATCTCAGCCATAGATCTGCTGGGTGCCGATGATTGGAGGACTGTACAGGATATTGGAATTACCTGCTCACTGGGAACGCCGAATGATGCCGGGATTACCAGAGGGTTGAATGACCCTCAAAATCATGACCGGCTGACAAAGAGTTACATTGAAGTGATAGAAAAAGCGGCTGATGCCGGTGTGGAAAAGATCATTGTGTTTTCCGGCAACAGGAATGGGATTTCGGATGAAGCAGGGTTGGAAAACTGTGCTGTAGGTTTGAAGAAAGCCCTGAAAGTAGCCGAACAAAAGAATGTGCTGCTGGTGATGGAGCTTTTAAACAGCAAGGTAAATCATCCGGATTATCAGTGCGATCATACGGACTGGGGGGTTAAACTGGCAAAAAAAGTGGGATCGCCAAACTTTAAACTCCTTTACGACATCTATCATATGCAGATCATGGAAGGCGATGTGATCAGGACCATTCGCGATAACCATGAGTACATTGCCCATTATCATACAGGCGGAGTACCGGGGAGAAATGAAATTGACGAAACGCAGGAGTTGTATTATCCTGCCATCATGAAGGCCATTCTTGAAACAGGTTTTACCGGTTACGTGGCCCAGGAATTTATTCCGAAAAGTGATGAAAAATTAGCTTCTTTGAAGCAGGGAGTGATGATCTGCGATGTGTAATGCTACAATAATCTTTATCCAAAACCGGTTACAAAGTTGGATATATATACCAGTTCTTGTGCTGTCAGGATGTTACGGACTCGAAACAGACATTTCAAAAAAGCCTGATTTTGATGTTTACATTTCTTCCATTGATTCTTTCGAAGCTACAAATTTCGGGATAATTCATATTCCCAGTCATCCCGAAATGGCCGATTTTATGGAGTATGCGGTTTTTCCTGATCCATACAAGGTCAATTCAATTAGTTATCGGATAAGAGACATTGCTCCCTGGAACACTGCACAGGAGATTAGTATGGAGGTTTCTTACCGTAATGTGGCAATGGATACTATCCCGCTTTTTCAGGTGTCAAATGTTCCGGTTATTGAGGGAGATCGAATAGAGGTAAATATAGGAGCCTCTGACCTTTCGATTTTTTCTCAGCAAGTAAATACCCAACCGGAGTTCCTAATGATAGTACATACCACCGGAGATTCCGAGTCCATCGATTATTATCTCGATGTCTATTTTGATACCACAATCACGGTCGATTATGAGCTTTAGGGTTACTTTGATCTTACTACTAACCACTGTCACTTTTTTCAATATAAAAGCACAGAACGGAGTAGACCTTTTTCTACAGGCAGGTGTTGAGGATGCGGCTAAAATGATCCAAAACTACCTTGAGCCGGTGTTCGAGGGCATTGGTTACGGCTATTCCAACGGATGGTATCATACCGCGAAACCGCATGAAACATTTGGGTTTGATATCTCTGTTTCTGCAAACTTAGCTTTTGTCCCTCAGAAGGAATTGACCTATACATTTAACAACACTGATTTCACCAACATTCAGCTCAGCAATTCGAGCAGTGATCAGTTGCCTACCGCTCTTGGTCCCTACCGGAAAGAGGAAAGACCGGAACTCACCTTTTACAATGATGGTGAAGAAGTGATCCGGGCCACGTCGCCACCGGGAGCGATCGACCTGAAAAAGGAGATCGGCTTTAATGCCATTCCCGTGCCCATGGTCCAGGCAGGCATTGGCCTCATCAAAGAAACGGACCTGATCATTCGTTTTGTTCCCCCGATCAACTTCGGGGAAGATGCGGGGCGTGTCAGCATGTTTGGATATGGTTTCAAGCATAATCTGGGACAGTGGATCAAACTGCTGGATTATGCGGGGGTGGATGTCTCCGTTCTCGCTGGGTATAGCAACCTCAGTCTTAGCGTGGATCTTTCTGATGAGAATGATCCGGCCACCAATGGGAATGAAGGCCGGTTCAGGATGAATGGGTTGGTATTCCAGGGAATAGTTTCCAAAGAGTATATCGACATTTTTACCATTTATGGTGGGATTGGTTATTCAAGGGCCGGTTCCACGACGGAGATTCTGGGTATTTATCCGATCGATGAAGATTTTGATCAGCTACCGGAGGATCCCATCGATCTGAAATATAGCGACGGTAGTATGAATCTGACCATGGGTCTCAGGATCCGGCTGGTCGCTCTCACCATCAATACTGCGTATACCATACAGGACTATCCGGTACTTTCAGCGGGAGTAGGGGTGAGCGTTCGCTAAACAGGGATATTTTTTTATCTTTCCAGCCTAATCTATTCAACACCCTGTTTTATATGTATTATCTAGGATTTGATATTGGAAGTTCATCTATCAAGGCCTCCCTCGTGGATGCAGACAGTAAAAAGCCGATGGCAACAACCAGCTACCCTGACATAGAAATGTCCATGATCTCCAAAAAGTCCGGGTGGGCTGAGCAGGAGCCCGAAGACTGGTGGAAGTATGTAGGAGAAGCTTCCAAAAGGGTCATAAAGAAATCCGGGATTAATAAGGATGAGATTGCAGGGATCGGATTGAGCTATCAGATGCACGGACTGGTGCTGGTAGACAAAGATCAGAAAGTATTAAGGCCTTCCATTATCTGGTGTGATGGCCGGGCGGTTGAATATGGCAATCAGTCCTTTGATCGGCTGGGTAGTGATAAGTGCTTAAGTACCTTACTGAACTCTCCGGGGAATTTCACTGCCGCAAAACTCAAGTGGGTGAAAGAAAATGAACCGTCGGTTTTTGACCGAATTCACAAGATGATGCTTCCCGGAGACTTTATTGCCATGAAAATGACCGGTGAGATTACCACCACCATTTCAGGGCTTTCCGAGGGCATACTCTGGGATTTCAGGGAAAACAGGATTGCAGATTTCCTGCTGAAGGATCTGGGTTTTGATCAAAGTCTGATACCCGAAGTACACAACACCTTTCATCAATCCGGTGTTCTAAAGCCCGATGCAGCAAAAGAACTCGGACTAGAGGAAGGAATCCCGGTAGCCTACCGTGCCGGTGATCAGCCAAACAACGCTCTTTCATTGGGCGTCTTTGAATCCGGGGATATTGCCGCCACCGGAGGTACATCGGGTGTTGTATATAGTATCACTGATCAGTTGATCTTCGATAAGAAGTCCAGGATTAATGGTTTTGCCCATGTAAATCACCGGCCGGATCATACCAGGATCGGAAACCTCCTCTGTATAAATGGTACGGGCATTCAGTATCGATGGCTGCGACAATTGATGGAAAGTGAACTTTCGTACGGTCAGATTGAAAAGCTGGCTGAAAAAGTATCCATAGGTTCAGATGGTGTTCGGATCCTTCCTTTTGGCAACGGGGCGGAACGCATTTTTGAAAACAATGAAATAGGCTCTCATATATTAAATATAGACTTTAACCGTCATGATAAGTCTCACCTGTTCAGGGCCGGACTTGAGGGTATTGCTTTCTCCTTTGTGTATGGCGTATCCATCCTGAAAGAACTTGGGTGCAATGTAGAAAAGATCAGGGTAGGTAACGATAATCTCTTTCAGTCCGCGATCTTCTCAGAGACCATCGCCACGCTACTGGGCTGTGAAATCGAAATGGTTGAGACAACGGGAGCCACCGGTGCGGCTTTGGCAGTGGGCTATACCCTGGGGCATAGCAAAACCCTTCAGGAGGCTATCGGAGCCTCAGAAGTTTTGCATACATACCAACCCGCTAAAAAGCCTGAAACCTATCAGGACCACTATGTCTCCTGGGTATCCGAACTCCGTAAATTCGTTGATTAGGGCGGATTATTTGATCCTTTGAGTTGATCGTATTATTCTTTTATTTAACTTCGTTTGCGTACACGACAATAAATTAATCTTTAAATGATGAACAAAACCCTTTCTTTTATTTTGCTTGCATTAATCGCAGGTGCTGTTCAGGCACAGGCTAACTGGAAGCCTCTATTCAACGGAAAAAATTTCAATGGCTGGAAGCAGCTGAATGGTGAAGCCAAATACTCCATCGAAGGAGATGTCATTGTCGGACAGACGGTCCTAAACACTCCCAACTCCTTCATGACCACCGAACAAACGTATGGTGATTTTATCCTGGAATACGAATTTTATCTCGACAATTACATGAATTCAGGCGTGCAGATCCGCAGTCTGAGCACCAAAGACTACAGGGATGGAAGGGTTCACGGATATCAGGTGGAAATAGACCCGTCGGAAAGGGGCTATACTGGTGGTATTTATGATGAGGCTCGAAGAGGTTGGCTGTATCCACTGGCCAGAAATCCTAAAGCCAGGACAGCCTTCAAAATGTCGCAATGGAATACGGTGCGCGTTGAGGCGATTGGCAACTCCATCAATACGTGGGTGAATGGCATTCACTGTAGCCGGCTGGTCGACGACATGACGGCAGAAGGTTTTATCGCCCTTCAGGTGCATGGCATTGGGAATCGCGAGCATCTGGAAGGAGAACAGGTGAAGTGGAGAAATATCCGGATCATGACTGATAACCTGCAGGCCAACCGGTGGGATCCCGATCCTGAGGTTCCGGAGGTCAGTTACCTGAAAAACCAACTCTCTGATTATGAAAAAAGACAGGGGTGGCGACTGCTATGGGATGGTAAAACATCCGCCGGTTGGAAAGGCGCTAAGATCCCAAATTTTCCCGAAAAAGGATGGGAAATGCAAGACGGCCAACTCACAATTATCGGAAAGGATGGTAGAGAATCTGCTGGTCCCGGCGATATTGTAACCGTAAACTCATTTTCCAATTTCGAGTTGATCCTTGAGTTTAATATCACTGAAGGAGCCAACAGTGGGATAAAATATTTTGTAGATCCAGCCTTAAATAAGGGCACAGGTTCTGCCATTGGCTGTGAGTATCAGGTGTTGGATGACGACAAACATCCGGATGCTAAGCAGGGCGTAAGCGGGAATCGAACGGTCGCCTCTTTGTATGACCTGATCACCGCGGAAAACCTATCTGTTGAAGGACGTGGAAAACAATTTAAAGGTGTGGGAAGCTGGAACCAGGCCAGGATCGTTTCGAAAGACGGAAAAGTTGAGCATTGGTTGAACAATGAAAAGGTGGTGGAATACGATAGATTCTCCCAGATGTTCAGGGCGCTGGTAGCATACAGCAAATATGCCAAGTGGGAAAATTTCGGACAGTGGCCGGAAGGTCCGATCTTGTTGCAGGATCATGGAGATACAGTACATTACAGAAGCATTAAAATCAAAGAATTATGAACAGAGATACAAGAAGAGACTTTATCAGGAAATCAACACTGGCTGCGGCAGGTTTATCCTTTGCAGGAGCTACCTCAGCTGCAAGCTACAAGAGAATTATGGGTGCCAATGACCGGGTGAATCTGGCTATCTGGGGCTGTGGAAGAAGATTTGGTGCGTACCAGGATATACTGGATAAAAGGTACAATGTGCAACTCACTTTTGTTGTCGATGTTAAGAAAAGTCAGCTGGAAAGAGCAGCTGAAAGGCTAAAGAAGAACATCTCGTACAAGCCAAAGTATGTAGAAAACCTACAGGAGTCACTGGACTCCAAAGATGTGGATGCTGTCATCAATGCAACCCCCGACCATTGGCATGCTCCGGGAGCCTGGAAAGCCATGGAAGCGGGTAAACATGTATATGTGGAGAAGCCCTGTAGCCACAACCCATGGGAGGGAGAATTGCTGGTGTATTTCAGAGATAAGTTTGATCGGGTAGTGCAGATGGGGAATCAGCAGCGCTCATCCGGACATACCCAGGAGATCATTAAGGAAATTCACAATGGAGTGATTGGAAAACCCTACAAAGCAGTTGCCTATTACAGCAGCGGCAGGGGAGAAGTCCCGAGACAGGTACAACAGGCACCCCCTTCGGACCTGAACTGGGATTTGTTTCAGGGACCGGCCCCCAGAAGAGCCTACACGCATGACACCTGGGATTACAACTGGCACTGGTATGGCTGGGATTACGGTACAGCCGAGAGTGGTAACAATGGAACCCACGAATTGGATGTGGCACGTTGGGCTTTGCAGGTAGACTTTCCACATAAAGTCATGGTTGATTCCATCAAAGGTCACTTTATTGATGATGGATGGGAAATGTACGATACCATGTATGCCACCTTCAAATTTGATGATGATAAAGTGATCAACTGGGATGGAAAGAGCCGTAATGGCTATGGTACCTACGAAGGTGGTCGTGGAACTGTGATCTTTGGATCTGAAGGAACTGTGAGAGTGGACCGAAGCAAGTATGAATTGTATGACCGGGGCGGTAAACTGATCAAAGAAGCTGAATCCGGCGGTGATGAAGGAGGTATGGCGCTTGGTGGAGGCGGTGACATGTCAACCAACCACCTGAATAATTTCTTTCAAACGATTCGTGGTGTGGATAAACTGAATGCACCGATTGAAGACGGAGCAATCAGCGTTCACCTGTGCCACCTGGCAAACATCTCCAGTAGGTTAAACAATAAATCATTGGATGTAGATGTGAACAACGGGCATATCTATGATCGTGATGCGATGAAGTTGTGGAAGCGGGAATACGCTCCGGGTTGGGATCCTCAGGTTTCCTGATCTGATTTATGATTAGATTTCTGATTCTTGTATTTATATCGGGCCTTTTCCTTTCCTGCAAAGAAGAGGAAATGCGCCCCAATATATTGTTTGCTATTGCTGATGATGCTACCTACAGGCATTTTGGTGCCTATGGCTGCGACTGGGTCAGTACTCCTGCATTTGACAGGGTAGCCAGAGAGGGGTTGCTTTTTCAGAATGCTTACACACCCAATGCGAAATGCGCCCCCTCCAGGGCTGCCATTCTTACCGGAAGAAATTCCTGGCAACTGGAAGAGCTCGGTAATCACCTGGCTTACTGGCCTGAAAAGTATGTTTCATTCATGGAAGTGCTTAAAGAGCATGGCTACCGGACGGGATATACGGTAAAAGGTTGGGCACCCGGAGATCCGGGTACCATTGATGGTAAAAGGAGGGAGCTGACCGGAGAAGCATACAATCAGGCAAAGCTCGATCCACCTACCGAATACATCAGTAAGGTAGACTATGCCACTAATTTTGAGATTTTCCTCGACTCTGCAGGAGATCAGCCATTCATGTTTTGGTACGGCAGTGTGGAGCCCCACCGTAGATATACATTTAAATCCGGCCAGACACTGGGAAACCGAAGTCTTGAGGAAGTTGACAATATCCCTGCATTTTATCCCGACAATGACACTGTTCGACATGACTTTTTGGACTATGGATATGAAATAGAATATTTCGATAGTCATCTCGGTAGAATGATAGCTGCCCTCGAGAAAAATGGGAAACTGGAAAATACGATCATCATAGTGACCGCAGACAATGGGATGCCTTTTCCAAGGATCAAAGGCAATGCCTATGAATATGCCAACCATCTTCCCCTGGCCATCATGTGGGGTAAAGGCATCAAAAATCCGGGACGGGTCATTGAGGATTATGTGAGTTTTATCGATTATGCACCTACTATTTTGGAGGCAGCGGGCATTAATCATACTGCTTCACGGATGCAACCTGTTTCAGGTATTTCACTGATGCCTATCTTTAGAAGTGAGCTTGGAGGGGATACCGGATTAG
This sequence comes from Cyclobacteriaceae bacterium, assembly GCA_965243485.1. Classification (GTDB taxonomy): domain Bacteria; phylum Bacteroidota; class Bacteroidia; order Cytophagales; family Cyclobacteriaceae; genus UBA7330. The sequence goes on from CBDEVP010000001.1 coordinate 4,036,649, forward strand.
GCAGGAATCATGTGTTGATCGGCAAAGAGCGCCACGATACCGGGCGACCCAATGACTGGGGTTACCCTATCAGGGGAATTGTGAAGGGAGAATATCTGTACTTGAAAAACTTTGAGCCTGAACGATGGCCGGCGGGCCATCCGCTTACAGGCTACCTCAATACTGACGGCAGCCCGACCAAGACCTGGATCATCAATCAGAACAGGATCAACTACCCGAATGAATACTGGAAAATGAGTTTTGGCAAGAGACCTGCAGAGGAACTCTATAATATCAAAGAAGATCCCTCTTGTGTCAATAATCTTATGATGGACCAGAGCCTTTCTGAGATAGCCTCATCTTTAAGAGAACAGATGACCAACGAGCTAACCGCCCAGGAGGATCCCAGGATTTTTGGGAATGGAGCCATTTTTGACGAATACCTGTTAACCAACGGAGAGAATTTCTTCGAGAAGTTTATGGAAGGAGACAGTGGCAGCACAGGGTGGGTAGACAAAACGGATTTTGAGACCAGGGAGTTTTTCGAAGCGCTGGATCAGTAGCCAATATCAGATTTAAAATCAGATTGTTTGTTGATGTAGTTGTCAACGTTCTCTTTCATCAGGATATCAATGGGCAGGTGATATTGAATGGTAGAGTTGGTTTTCCCAATCAGTTTATTGAACAGTCTCATCACAGCCATGTATCCCTGACGTTCGGGTTGCTGACTGATGATAAAATCCAGTGCACCCTTTCTCAGAAGCTTAACATTCTGATCCGTTAGATCGTACCCAAGGATCCAGATCTTGTTTTGACTATTGCTCTTGATGAGATAGCTTCTTGAGTTGGGTACAAATACTGCCTGGTAGGGGTCTTTAAGTAGCTTTCGTAGTTCCGGTATTTCCTGCTGATTCGCCCGGATCGTCAGTGTCACTTCATCCAGGATCGGATCTTTTCCTTCCATACGGAAATACTGACGAAAACCGTCGATGCGTCTGCGGACCACCGGAAAACTTTGCACATTTGAAACCAGTTTTGGAATAAGGATCCTGCAATTTTTATCCGAAGTAGTCAATAAGTCTATAAGACGGCCTGCAACCATGCCGCTTTTCACGGCATCCTGACCTACAAAATCCACTTCAAGCTCCGGAATATTGGAATCGATGAGAATGATGGACTTATCTGATTTATGGTCTTTGATGTAATTCCTGAGTTCGTCAGGATAGATTGAAGCGGTCAATAATCCATCAAAATCGATGGTGTCCAGTTTTTCCAACTGCTGTAGAAATTCCTGTTGATTGCCGGGTGTAAATGACAGCTGATGGACGATGGGACCATGGTCATGTATTTCATCAAGGGCTTTCTTAATGCCAATCTGAGGATAGTACCAGTATTCATCATCTGAGCTCGCTTTTGGCAAAAGGATCACCAGTCGTACCTTTTTCTTGGAGGCCAGTGACCGGGCAATCAGATTGGGCTGATAGTTGAGCTCACTGATTACCCTGAGCACCTTTTTTCTGGTATCCTCTGACACTTCTCCACGACCGTGGATGACGCGGTCTACCGTGCCAATAGAAACACCAGCCTGTGAAGCGATGTCTTTGATATTTACTTTCCTGCCAGCCAAGATTTTTCTTAAAATTTGGGAGGGCTCCTGTTTTAACCTTCCACTAATATCATATATTTGTCTGAGAAAAATCAGATTTTTTTGCACGTTAACGTACACGGAGCTAAAAATATTAAATCTCAATCTATGCCCAACCTGAAAGGAAAAGTAGCTGTAATCACCGGAGGCGGTGGTGTTTTATGTGGGGAGCTGGCCAAACTTCTGGCTTCGATGGGTGTAAAAGTTGCTGTGTTAGACCTTAAAAAAGCTGCCGCAGATCACCTGGCAAAAGAGATCAGGGAATCTGGCGGAGAGGCGATTGGTGTTGAAGCCAATGTGCTGGAAAAGGAAGCTTTGGAAAAGGCCCGGAAGGAAGTAGAAGAGGCATTTGGGACTTGTGATATCCTGATCAACGGGGCAGGTGGAAATCATCCCAAAGGGACCACATCCAAAGAATTTTTTGAAGAGGATCAATTAAAAGATGAAAGTCTGACTTCCTTTTTTGATCTTGATCCCAAAGGCATCGAATTTGTTTTCAACCTGAATTTTCTAGGGACATTGATCCCTACACAGGTTTTCAGCAAGGGCATGATCGGCAAAAAAGATGCCTGCATCGTGAATATTTCTTCCATGAATGCCTTTACTCCACTCACCAAGATTCCCGCATACAGTGGGGCCAAGGCAGCAGTCAGTAATTTTACCCAGTGGCTGGCGGTGCATTTCTCCAAAGCCGGGATCAGGGTGAATGCCCTTGCACCCGGATTTTTTCTCACGGATCAAAACAGGGCTTTGCTGACCAATTCAGATGGGTCTCTTACGGAGAGAGGGAATAAGATCATTTCACAGACACCCATGGGCAGGTTTGGAAACCCGGAGGATCTGAACAGTACTCTTTTATATTTGTGCGATCCGGAATCATCGTTTGTGACTGGTGTGGTAATACCCATTGACGGTGGTTTCAGCGCTTACAGTGGCGTTTAGCCCCTGAATTTAGATATTTAAACTATTATTGAACCCAAAAACCTAACAATGACCCTCGAACAAACATGGAGATGGTACGGACCCAATGATCCTATTCCCTTGAGTCACGTCAGAATGGCGGGAGCCACAGGTATCGTTACCGCTCTTCACCATGTCCCCATTGGAGAAGTATGGTCTCCTGAGGAAATACGAAAGAGAAAAAGCGAAATCGAAGCCTCCGGTCTGACATGGTCTGTGGTGGAAAGCATCCCTGTGCATGAAAACATTAAGACCAGGACGGGAAACTATTCTACCTACATAGAAAATTACAAACAGAGTATCCGGAATCTCAGCAAAGAAGGCATTGATATCGTCTGCTACAACTTCATGCCTGTCATCGACTGGACCAGGACGGATCTTGAATACGTATTGCCAGATGGCTCAAAAGCACTGAGATTTGACGCCAGTCAGTTTGCGGCTTTTGAACTCTACTTATTGAAAAGACCGGGTGCGGAAAAGACTTACTCCGGGGAGCAGCAGCAAAAGGCAAAAGCTGCGCTTGATAAGATGAGCACGGTCGACAAGGATAAACTGGTCAGTAACATCATCGCCGGGCTTCCGGGGTCCGATGCCGGTTACACACTGGATAAGTTCCAGAAAGTGCTGGACACCTATGATGAAGTAGGGGATGCAGAGCTCAGAAACAATCTGTATGAATTTCTTAAAGAGATCATTCCCGTAGCGCAAGAGAGCGGTGTGCTGATGGCCATTCACCCGGATGATCCTCCATTCCCCTTATTGGGATTGCCTCGGGTGTTAAGCACAGAGGCGGACGCCACAAAGCTTCTGAATGTCGTGGATACCCCTAACAATGGACTTTGTTTTTGTACAGGTTCTTATGGGGTAAGAGCGGATAATGATCTGGCCGGGATGGCACAAAGAATGGGTCACCGGATCAATTTTATACACCTGAGAGCCACTACAAGAGACAAGGAGGGCAACTTCTATGAAGCAGATCACCTGACCGGCGATGTGGATATGTATGCCGTCATGAAGGCCCTCGTGAATGAGCAAAAAAAACGGCAGCGGGAAGGAAGAAAAGATCTCAGGATGCCGATGAGACCCGACCACGGCCATCAGATGCTGGATGATCTGAATAAGAAGACCAACCCAGGTTATTCTGCCATCGGAAGGTTGAGGGGGTTGGCCGAACTGCGGGGTCTTGAACTGGGAATCAGAAGAAGCCAAACAGACAAATAATTATGCGTAAATACCTGGATGAGAATTTTTTATTAAGCAATAAAGCATCAGAGAGATTATACTTTGACTACGCGAAGTCTTTGCCGATCATTGATTATCATTCTCACCTGCCACCTAAGGAAATTGCTGAAAATCAGCAATATGATAATCTAACACATGTCTGGCTGAGGGGTGATCACTACAAATGGAGGGCCATGAGGACCTTCGGGATCGATGAATCTTATATTACGGGTGATAAAGCCGATGACCAGAAATTTTTTAAATGGGCCGAGACTGTTCCGAATACGTTGAGAAATCCGCTTTATGACTGGACTCACCTTGAGCTGAAAAGATATTTCGGTATCGATAGCCTATTGAATCCGGCAAGTGCTAAAGGCATCTACGAAAAAGCCAATGCACAGCTTGCCAGTGATTCGCACACCGCCCGGGGGTTGATGCTGCAGATGAACGTGGAGATCTCCTGCACCACAGATGATCCTATAGATGATCTTGCGTATCACCAGAAGATCAAAGATTCAGGATTTAAGATAAAGGTTCTACCCACTTTCAGGCCGGATAAAGCCATGACGGTAGAGGCTGACAATTATCTTGATTACTTAAAAAAGCTTTCGGATGTTTCGGGTATTTCCATCAATGACTATGACTCATTCAAGGAGGCGATTCAGAAACGGCATGATTTCTTTCATGAAATGGGTGGGAGACTATCAGATCATGGGTTGAATAACATCGAACATGCCAGCTATCAGCATGGTGAACCGGAGAAGGTGTTTAAGAAGGTACTTGAAAAACAGCAGATTTCAGCACTGGAGCAAAGATTACTCAAGTTTGATATGCTGCTGGAATTTGCCAGAATGGATCATGCTTCCGGGTGGACACAACAGTTTCATTTAGGAGCTTTGCGGAATAATAACAGAAGGTTGTTGACCAAACTTGGTCCGGATACCGGTTTTGATTCCATCGGTGATTTTCCTCAGGCCGAGGGCTTGTCTGTATTTTTTAATACCTTGGATGCTACGGATCAATTAGCCAAAACGATCATTTACAATCTGAACCCATCAGACAATGAGGTTTTTGCCACAATGACGGGTAACTTCAATGATGGGTCGATCCGGGGAAAAATGCAGTTTGGGTCCGGCTGGTGGTTCCTCGATCAGATCGACGGGATGGAAAAACAAATGAATGCGCTTTCAAATATGGGGTTACTGAGTTGTTTTGTGGGAATGCTTACCGACTCCAGAAGTTTTCTTTCATTCCCCAGGCATGAGTATTTCCGGAGATTACTTTGCGATCTTCTGGGAAGGGACCTGGAACAGGGCAGACTTCCGGAAGACTATGACTTAATCGGCAAAATGGTATCCAATATTTGTTACTATAATGCCAAAGAATATTTCAAATTTTAATAACCGATAATACTATATAACAATATGAAAAAAGTTGTCACCTTCGGAGAAATCATGTTGAGGCTTTCTCCTCCAGGAACATTGAGATTCTCACAAACAAACTCCTTTGATGTGATCTATGGAGGTGGAGAGTCTAACGTGGCTGTATCACTTGCTAACTATGGGGTCCCTGTAGACTTTGTTACGCGTCTTCCTCAAAATGATATCGGAGAGTGTGCCATGATGGAAATGCGCAAAAGAGGAGTGAATGTCGATAATATCGTTTGGGGCGGCGAGCGACTGGGTATCTATTTCCTCGAAACTGGAGCGGTTTCAAGAGGTAGTAAGGTTGTTTATGACCGAGCACATTCGGCGATCGCAGATATTAAGCCGGGTATGATTGACTGGGAAAGGGTCTTTGATGGTGCTGGTTGGTTTCACTGGACGGGTATTACCCCGGCCATCTCACAGGGGGCTGCGGATGCATGCCTTGAAGCATTGAAGGTTGCAGATAAGAAAGGAGTAACCATCTCTACCGACCTCAACTACAGAAAGAAGCTTTGGAATTATGGAAAAAAGAGTGCCGATGTAATGGCACCGCTGGTTGAGTTTTGTGATGTGATCCTTGGGAATGAGGAAGATGCTGCCGAGCATTTTGGTATTCATCCGGAAGGTGTGGATGTGACGAAAGGAGAGTCTATGGAGGCTGCGGCTTTCGAATCGGTTTGTCAGCAAGTCATGAAGAAATTCCCCCGGGCAAAAAAAGTGATCACGACATTGAGAGGATCCATCAGCGCCTCCCACAATTCATGGGCTGGCGTGCTTTACGACGGTAATAAAATGTACGAATCGCCTACCTACCAGATCACGCACATCGTTGACCGGGTAGGTGGAGGAGACTCCTTCATGGGTGGGTTAATTTACGGCTTGCTCAAGTACGAAGGGGATGACCAAAAAGCACTGAACTTTGCAGTGGCAGCCTCTTGCCTGAAGCACACCATATTCGGAGATGCCAACCAGGTGACAGTCAGCGAAGTAGAGAAATTGATGAGTGGTGACGCCTCAGGAAGGGTAGCAAGATAATATTTATAGAAAATGGCAAGATTTACCAGAATAGAAGTAGCATTGGCCATGAAGGAGACGGGTATTGTGCCCGTATTCTATCATAAGGACCTTGACGTTTGTAAAAAAGTACTGAAAGCCTGTTATGATGGAGGCGTTCGTGTATTTGAATTCACTAACCGTGGAGAATATGCCCACGAGGTATTCGGTGAGCTGAACAAGTGGGCAGCCAAAGAGACCCCTGACATGATGTTAGGGGTTGGGTCCATAGTTGATGCTGGCACTACTTCACTTTATATCCAATTGGGGGCCAATTTTATCGTTTCCCCGATCCTGAATCCGGAAATGGCCAAAGTCTGTAACCGGAGAAAAATCGGATGGTCGCCGGGGTGTGGCAGCCTTACTGAGATCAGCTATGCCGAAGAGCTTGGAGCTGAAGTGGTGAAAATATTCCCGGGTACGGAAGTAGGAGGTCCATCATTTGTGAAGGCCGTTAAGGGGCCTTTCCCATGGACTTCTATCATGCCGACTGGTGGCGTGGAACCAACAGATGAAAATTTGAGTGGATGGTTCAAAGCTGGTGTGCATTGTGTGGGTATGGGTTCACAACTGATGACCAAAGACATCATGGCCAACAGTGACTGGGCTGCGCTTACGCAAAAAGTTAAGGATGCACTTGCGATAGCAAAAAAATACAAGTAGTTATGAATAGTCCCGCCTCAGGCGGGACAAATTCCTCCACAGCTTGCGGAGGGTGATCTAAAAAATAAATGATTTACAGATGAAAAATGTGCTGATTTTGATTCTTCTAGCCGTTTTGGCCGGTTGCGGTGGCATCAACAAAGACGTACGGGTGATCAAACTGGCTCATGGCCTTGATATCGAACACCCGGTACATAAAGGCATGGAGTATATGGCTGAGAAGGTGAAAGAGAATTCAAATGGAAAATTACAGATCACAATCTATCCATCGGGTCAGCTCGGCCAGGAACGTGAATTGCTAGAGCTGATGCAAATCGGCAGTGTGGAGATTACCAAGGTTTCAGCTGCTGTGATGGAAAATTTTGTGCCCTCATACAAGGTTTTAGGTTTACCCTACATCTATCGCGATGAAGAGCACAGGTTTGCTGTCTGGGATGGCCCCATCGGTCAAAGACTGCTGGCGGAAGGTGAAGACTATCTGATGCGTGGCCTTTGCTTTTATGATGCCGGTTCAAGGAGTTTTTACACCAAGAACAAACCAATAGAGGAGCCGGCTGACCTGAATGGGATGAAGATCCGGGTCATGAACAGTGTCACGGCTTTTGACATGATGAGAGCGCTTGGAGCCTCTCCGACCCCCATCTCATGGGGTGAGCTCTATACTGCTTTGCAGCAGGGCATAGTAGATGGAGCAGAAAATAATGCGCCGAGCTTCTATACCTCTTATCACTACGAAGTTTGTAAGTATTATTCGATTGATGAACACTCGGCTCAGCCTGATGTACTCCTCATCAACAGCAGTTTGTGGAAAGACCTGTCGGAGCAGGAAAAGAAATGGCTGCAGGATGCGGTGGATGCCTCAGTCATCGAGCAGAGAAAACTCTGGAAGGAATCTGTCGAATTTTCTCTAAAAAAAGTGCAGGAGGCCGGGGTTGAGATCAATTATCCTGATAAAGATCCCTTTCAGGAAGAGGTAATGCCTCTCTATGATACTTTTAAAGAAGACCCGGTGATTAACCAATTAATTGAAGATATCAGAAATGTCGGAACTTAGAAAAAAGATTGACAAAGGATTGGAAGCAGTACTTGCTTTCCTCATGGGATTCATGATCATTAATGTCCTGTGGCAGGTATTCTCCAGGTATGTGATAGGACAGCCCAGCAGCTTTACCGAAGAGCTTGCAAGGTATTTATTGATATGGATTGGTTTGTTGGGTGCCGCCTATGCTTCTGGTAAGGGGTTGCACCTGGCAATGACCCTGTTCCATGATAAATTATCAGAAAAGGCCAGGATCCGTCTGGACATCATTCTTGAATCCTTGATCATCATTTTTTCATTTTCATTCCTGATTGTTGGCGGTATCCGTCTGGTATACCTCACCTTTTATTTGGGGCAGATCTCAGCAGCTTTGGAGATGCCGCTTGGAATTGTTTATCTGATCATTCCAGTCAGCGGTGTTTTCTTTATCTACTATTCTGTCGATAATATTATCAATATGAGGGCAGCCGGAAAGAATGCCGAATAATCAAAAATTTTACTACTAAAGCATACCCATGGGATCATTAGAAATCATCATCCTCGTCGTTTCATTTGTAGTCCTGCTGCTGATTGGATTACCGGTCGCTTACAGTATCGGATTATCATCCATATTTACATTGCTGGTAAGTATGGATACAACCATCGCTCTCACAACCATGGCTCAAAGAATGGCTACTGGTCTGGATAGTTTTGCCCTGCTGGCCATTCCCTTTTTCATTGTGGCGGGACAATTCATGAATCATGGAGGTATCGCCAACAAGCTGGTCAATTTTGCCAAAGCCTGTCTGGGTGTGCTTCCGGGAGGTCTGGCTTATGTAAACATTCTGGCATGTATGCTCTTCGGAGCGGTTTCAGGGTCTGCAGCAGCAGCTGCTTCCGCCATGGGGAGCTTCATGGGACCAAGAATGAAAGAGGAAGGATATGATCCGTCATTTAGTGCCGCCGTAAACATTACCTCTTCCACCACAGGGCTTTTGATCCCGCCAAGTAACGTACTTATCGTCTACTCGCTGGCGAGTGGCGGCGTTTCGATTGCTGCCTTGTTTTTGGCAGGGTATCTTCCGGGGATCCTGATTGGACTCACCCTTATGGTCATTGCCGGGTACTTTGCATACAGAAAAAAATACCCGGTAGGGGACAGGGTTTCCTTCAGGTACCTTGTAAAGACGTTTGTTGACGCCATTCCGAGCCTGTTTTTGCTGGTCCTTATCATGGGAGGTATTGTTGCCGGTATCTTTACCGCAACAGAAGCTTCTGCGGTCGCAGTTCTTTACACATTCATATTAACAGTATTTATCTACAAAGAGATTAAACTTAAGGACGTACCAAAGATCCTGCTTAGTTCTACCAATACAAATTCCATTGTGATGCTGCTGATCGCTACGTCTATGGGTATGTCATGGGTTATGTCCTTTGAAGATATCCCGCAGTCCGTCAGTGAAGGCCTGCTATCCATCAGTGACAATGGGATTGTCATATTGTTGCTGATTAACCTGATCCTGTTGTTCGTTGGGATATTCATGGATATGACGCCGGCTGTATTGATCTTCACGCCGATCTTCCTGCCGATTGTTACCAGCCTGGGGATAGATCCGATCCATTTCGGGATTATCATGGTCATGAATCTGTGTATTGGTTTGTGTACACCACCAGTGGGATCAGTGCTGTTCATCGGGTGTAGTGTGGCAGGGTTACCGATCCAAAAAGTGATCAAACCGCTGATACCCCTGTTTATTGGAATGATCATCATCCTGATGCTTATCACCTATATTCCATCAATTACAATGATCGTACCTGAATTTTTCGGCTTCTGATCAGAAGTTAACTGTGTCCGTTTGATTGAGTGCATATGACTCAAGGTTTTCGCTGGTGATAATATCCAGAGGAAGCTGTTTGTGATCTTCAACCTCCTTACCCAGGAGTAAAAGATCTGTTAGTTTCGAAATCCCTTCATAGGCAGCCATAAAAGGATTCTGGTTGATCAGAAAATCAATGGTCTTTGATTTGATGCCGTCAATATTGGGTATTGTGGGATCGTATCCTACCACAATGCAATCCGGAAACCGGCTTTTTATCGGGTAGGCCACCAGGTGGACCTTTGCCGTGGTAATGAATGCACCTGACACCTTTCTCAGGCCTCCGGTCTGTTGATTTAAAATGGCATTGATCCTGGCAGGATCTCTGTGCGGGATGACGATCCGACGTATCTGTAGATCCGGATACCTCGATTCAAAATATTCACGAAACCCTTTTTCCTTTTGGATCATATGAGGCGCATTTCCCGGATTTTCATCGAGATGTATGACGATCAGACTACTGATCGTTTTGTTGCATAAGTCTATCAGGTTAGCAGCCAGCCTGCCACTTCGATTCAGGTCCTGCCCGATAGCACATTTAGGTTTTAGTTCCGGGATCCTGGTATTGAATGTGATATAAGGGATGTCCTGATGTTCGAATTTCTGCAATACCACTCTGGACTCATGAAGAAAAACCGGAGTGATCAATAATGCATCAGGCCTGTCAGCAAGTATGGCGTCAGCCTTTTGGATAAAATCACCGGGATCCTTACTGTTGAAAGTGGTTATCGTTATATCAATGCCATAATGATCCAGGTCTTCCATTGCCTTGTATATACCCTGATGCGCTGAATTCCAGTACCCATCATCCTCTTTCCGTGGGATCAGAACAGCAAACGTGAGCGATTTTTGTCTCTTAAGCGATTGGGCGAACACATTGGGCTTGTATTGAATTTCCTCCAGTACGACACTCACTTTTGCCAGGGCCTTTTGTGATACTTTGCCTCGGTTGTGTATCACCCGGTCGACTGTCCCCGGAGAGACATTGGCCAGTTTCGCAATATCCTTGATTGTAAAATTCTTTTTTCCTCCCATTCCAGATAAATATTATGACGAATTTATTAATTATTTTTTAATTGTGCGTAGGAGTGTGGTCGAACAAATTATATTTGTGTTCGAACACATTAATAATCTCCATCGAGTATTATTACCTATGATATTTTTTAATTTTGTTGTAAATTGATGAACATGACACCACAGACCTTAGATCATTCAGCAAAAACCCTGGAACGTTTACCCGTTCACATATTTGAAAACGATCAGATCGCCAGTAAAAAAGTAGCTGACGACATAGCCGATTTGATCCTGACAAAACAAAAAGCCGGGGAAAAGGCCGTCCTGGGCCTGGCGACCGGAGCTACCCCCATTAAAGTTTATAAGGAGCTGGTAAGAAAACATCAGGAAGAGAATCTGAGCTTCAGAAATGTGGTGACTTTCAATCTGGATGAATATTACCCAATGGATCGTAGCTCCATTCTGAGCTACTATTTTTTCATGCATCACCACCTCTTCAATCATGTGGACATCCCTTCTGAAAACATTCACATACCAAACGGCTCTATACCGATTGAAGAAGTAAAGAAGTTTTGTGATGATTACGAAGCTAAAATTGATGAGTACGGGGGGATGGACATACAAATTCTTGGTATCGGTAGGACTGGTCACGTAGGCTTCAATGAACCTCCGTCTTTCAAGGACTCAATTACCAGACTTGTTAAGCTGGATCCTATCACGATCTCGGATGCTACACGGGAATTCATAAGAGAAGATCTTGTGCCCAGAAGGGCCATCACCATGGGTATCAAAAGCATCTTCAAGGCCAGGAAAATCTACCTCATGGCCTGGGGTGAAAAGAAGGCTGCTATTCTTAAAGAGGCCGTCGAAGGAAATATTTCAGAAGAGATCCCTGCCTCTTTTCTGCAAAACCACCCCAACGTGGAAGTGGTCATTGATGAAAATGCTTCGCTCGAGCTGACAAGGTTCAAGACACCCTGGATCGTTTCACTCTGTCAGTGGGATGATGCCCTGGCCCGGAGAGCGGTAGTTTGGCTCAGTCAAAAAATAAATAAGCCCATTCTAAAGCTTACTGAAGATGACTATAAAGTCAATGAACTGGGAGATCTGCTGGTTCACTATGGTAGCGCCCAGGATCTCAACGTGAAGATGTTTACGCACTTCCAACATACCATCACAGGTTGGCCGGGCGGTAAACCAAACACCGATGATACGCATAGGCCTGAACGTTCGGAACCTGCCAAAAAGCGGGTGATCATATTTAGTCCGCACCCCGATGATGATGTGATCTCCATGGGAGGCACCTTCCTTCGGTTGGTGGAGCAGGGACATGATGTGCATGTGGCCTATCAGACTTCAGGGAATATCGCCGTCTTTGATTCGGATGCCCGAAGGTTTACCGATTTCGCCTTTGACTTCATGGAATCATTTGGCGTAGATGTAACAAAACATCGGTCTGTAAAATCTGAGATCTATGATGCGCTGAAACATAAGAAGAGTGGTGATGTGGATCATGAATTTGTCAGGAAGGTCAAAGGATTGATCAGGAAGGGTGAGGCTGCTGAAGGCGCCCGGTACTGTGGTCTTGCAGACGATCATATTCATTTCCTGAACCTTCCCTTTTATGAGACAGGGGCTGTTGAAAAGAGCGATCCGGGACCAAAAGATTTCAAGATCACCATGGATCTGTTGAACGAGGTAAAGCCTCACCAGATCTATGCTGCTGGCGACCTGCGTGATCCTCATGGCACCCACAGGACCTGCCTGGATCTGATCATTCATTCTTTGGAAAAACTAAAGTCAGAAAAAGTATCCTGGCTCAAAGACTGCTACTTCTGGCTCTATCGGGGTGCATGGCACGAATGGCCACTTTACGAGATTGAGATGGCTATTCCGTTGAGTCCGGCGGACCTGACCAGGAAAAGGAATGCTATTTTCAAGCATCAGTCTCAAAAAGACCGGCCGGTATTTCCGGGAAATGACGCCAGGGAGTTCTGGCAGCGTGCTGAAGACAGGAACAGGGACACCGCCAAACAATATGATTTGCTGGGGCTTACCGAATATGAAGCCATCGAGGCTTTTGTGAGATATAAGTTTTAATACTTTTGCCTCGCAAAGTAATAAACAGAGCTTCTTTTTTATGAATCCAACCTTAGTTGTAATGGCTGCCGGTATGGGCAGCAGGTATGGTGGTATAAAGCAGATAGATACCTTTGGCCCGAGCGGGGAGACCATTGTTGACTACACCGTCTACGATGCCCTTAAAGTTGGGTTCAAAAAAGTAGTATTTATTACCCGGAAACATCTGGTCGGGGACTTCAAACAAAAGTTCAGTGGCCTGCTGGATCATGCGGAAGTCCACTTTGTCTTTCAGGAGCTGGACACTCTTCCTGGAAATCTTGAAGTGCCTCAGGACCGGGAAAAACCATGGGGAACCGGGCACGCAGTTTGGACCGCGAAATCAGCGGTGAAAGAGCCTTTTGTGGTAGTGAATGCTGATGACTTTTACGGTAGAGCCTCGATGCAGGTGATCTATGACCATCTGCTGAAGGTTGATAATGATCTGCTGCATGGGTGTCTGGTAGCCTACCAGTTGAAAAACACACTTTCCGATCATGGGAGCGTTTCCCGGGGCATATGCGAGGTGTCAGATGGAAACCTTAAATCCATCACCGAAAAGACCGAGATCTATAAAGGTCAGGATCATCCTTACTATGTAGAGGAAGGAAAACAATACCCCCTGACCGGAAATGAGCCGGTGTCGATGAATCTGATGGGATTTACAAGTCCGGTTTTTGATGATATTGAAAAGGCATTTGTGCAATTTTTTGAAAGGTCAAAAGACAATCCCAAGGCGGAGTTCTTCATTCCCACCGTCCTGGACAATGTGAGAAAGGCTGGACAGAATGTACCTGTGCTTGTCACCAATGATATCTGGTTCGGCGTGACCTACAAGGAGGATAAACTCAATGCCCAGATCGTGCTTCAGAAAATGACAGATGATGGTGTTTATCCTAAAAGTCTCTGGGGCTGATGGCCGGTAATTTCGTGGACATTGTAAACAAATTCAATATTCAGGGGACCGTAGTTGAAGTCACACCCTTTGGCTCAGGACATATCAACGACTCTTACCGGGCACAGAATAGCGATACTGAAGCTCCAAATTACTTTCTTCAAAGGATCAATCATCATGTCTTTAGGGATGTTGAAGGTATGATGCAAAATATTCAACGCGTCACACAGTTCCTTGCTGATATATATCGCGCCCGAAATGAAGGGTACGATACGCTTACTATAGTCAAAACAAAAGAGCAGGGTCTTTATACCCAACACAACGGGCAATTTTGGAGGCTCTACCTCCTCATTGAGGGATTGAAATCAATTGATAAACCTGATTCACCTCAACTGGTATACGAAGGCGCCAAAGGCTATGGTGAATTTATCAGGGACCTGACGCCATTCAACGCGGCCTCTTTAAACATCACCATTCCCTGGTTTCACCACATGCCAAGGAGGTTGTCCAGGCTTCAGGAGGTTGTGAATGTTCGAAATTCATTTTCCAGGGAGGAGCAGTTTGAAATAGATTTTGTTAATCAGGAAGGCAATGACATGTGTATGCTGCAGCGTCTTCTGGATAGGGGCAGTCTGCCGCTCAGGGTGACCCATAATGATACTAAGTTTAACAATATTCTATTTGACCGGAAAAATAAAGCAAAGTGCGTCATTGATCTTGATACAGTGATGCCTGGGTTGGTCCATTTTGACTATGGAGACGGGGTTCGTACCGGTTGCAGTACCACAGAAGAAGACGAATCTGACCTGTCAGAAGTGGATATGGATATGGAGGCATTTGAAGCCTATACCCACGGATTTCTCGATGCGACCAGATCAGATCTTTCAGAAACTGAAATAGCAACGATAGTAGAAGGAGCCCTCATGATGACGTTTATCATGGGGGTAAGATTTTTAACTGACCACCTGGAAGGTAATAAGTATTATAAGATTGCCTATGAAGGTCATAACCTGGTCCGCGCAAGATGTCAGCTGGAATTGACGCGTAAAATGCTGGACAGAAAGGCTGAATTAGTTAGCATTGCAAAGAAGTATACCTAATCAAATCAAAAAAAATGAAGGGAAAAATCCTGGTTACAGGTGGTGCCGGATATATAGGCTCACATACAGCCGTTGAGTTGATCAATGCCGGCTATGAAGTGGTGATTGTAGACAATCTGTCTAATTCACGGATTGAAGTAATCGACAGAATTGCGAAGATCACAGGGACAAAACCTGCTTTCTATCAGTTTGATCTTTGCGACGAAGCCAGAATTTCTGATTTTTTCAGATCAGAGAAGAATATTTCCGGGATCATTCATTTCGCCGCAAGCAAAGCGGTGGGGGAATCCGTACAAAAACCACTGTTATATTATAAAAACAACATCAACTCTTTGATCAACCTGATCGAACAGATGAGGATCCATCGCATTCCGGACCTGGTTTTTTCTTCCTCGTGTACGGTCTATGGGCAACCGGATAAGCTGCCTGTGACTGAAGATACGCCCTTTAGAAAAGCAGAATCTACTTATGGGAATACCAAGCAGATTTGCGAAGAGATCATGCAGGATGTAGCAAAAGCATCTCCTGAGCTTAACTTTATTGCACTCAGATATTTCAACCCGGTGGGCGCCCATGAATCGGCGGAGATCGGGGAACTCCCGCTGGGAGTACCAGCCAACCTGGTTCCCTACATTACCCAGACAGCGGCAGGGATTTTGAAGGAGCTATCGGTTTTTGGCGATGATTATGATACATCGGATGGTACGGCAGTGCGTGATTATATACATGTGGTAGACCTGGCGGAGGCGCATGTGAAAGCGATGGACCGGATGGTAAATCGTAAAGAAAAAGTTAACTACGAATTCTTCAATGTAGGTACTGGTCACGGAAGCACCGTTTTGGAAGTTATACAGGCTTTTGAAAGGGTAACGGGTCAAAAATTAAATTATAGGATTGTTGGTCGAAGACCGGGCGATGTAGTGAAGATCTATGCCAGTACTGACCTTGCCAATAAGGAGCTGGGCTGGAAAGCATCAAGGGGACTGGACCAGATGATGAAAGATGCCTGGAGGTGGCAGCAGAAGATATCTGGCAAGTAGTTGTTTGCTAAACTCCATTAAAATAAATCTTCGATCTACCAATCTTCGTATATTTAATCATTAAGTGATGATTGATGGATAACCGATTAATTGAATTGATCAGCAAGGAGATTCGCGAAACAAAAAGGATGACTTTGGCCATTCAAAAAGAGACTGAACAGCTGAAGATTGTAGCTGATGCAGCCCAAAAGAATGCTGATGCAGCGATGAGAAAAGCTGAAGCAGCGTGGGAGCTGGTCATCATTACACGTGAGGAATCACGCAGGCCTTTGTGGAAAAAATGGTTCGGCGTCTCCGGCTAATTCAGTACATTTTTTTCATCACTTCCTCAGCATACATTTTTCCTACGGGTATCTTCTTCCCGTTAATATCGATCTGGCTGCTAGAGTAGCTTTTCACTTTTTCCTGATTGATGATAAAGGACTTATGAACTCTTAAAAAATTATCCGGAAGCTCTTCTTCAAGATTTCTAAGCGAAGCCAGGGTGATCTTACTATCTGAATCCGTCACAATCTTCACATATTCTTTTAAACCTTCTATGTAAAGAATGCTGTCAAAAGGGATTCTATGCCTCTGGCCATCCGCTTTGAAATAGAGAAAGTTCTCTTTGGTCGGTGCGCTTTGTGTGTCCGTTACCGGTGGGGATGTTGTTTTTAGTTTGTTGATTGCCTTGAGGAAACGTTCAAAAGAGATAGGCTTCATCAGGTAATCCAGCACGTCGAGTTCGAATCCTTCAAGTGCATATTGAGGATAGGCGGTGGTGAGGATAATGGCTGGCTTTACAGATAATGTCTTGATGAATTCCAGGCCGGTCAGTCCCGGCATTTGAATATCCAGCAGGATCAGGTCTATGCGCTGAGTTGCAATCACCGACATGGCATCCATTGGGTTTGGGAAATCACCGACGAGCTCCAGATGACTTATTTTATTTACATAAGCCTTCAGCAGGTCGCGGGCCGGTCTTTCATCATCGATGATCACGCATCGGATATTCATTTGAGCTGGATTTTGAGATACACATCATACATCCCGTCCTTCTTTTCCTGTCTCAACTCATACCTGCCAGGATAGGCCAGATCCAGCCGCCGGCGAACATTTTCAATGCCAACTCCTTTTTCGCCGTTTCCATTGGATATGACCGTACCTAGATTATTCGTAACTTTCATGATCAGGCTGTCGCCTTCCGAGAAGATATTGATACTGATGATACTCCCGGGGTTGGATTCTATGTTACTGTGCTTAAACGCATTTTCAATAAAAGGGATCAATAGCATGGGTTCGATCAATGCCTGCGGATTCACTTTGTCTACAGAAAGATCCACGTGGATGTCTTTACCAATTTTTAATTTCTGAAAATCAACAAAATGCTGGATATAACTTAACTCTTTGTCCAAAGATACCTTCTTTACCGAAGTATCATAGACCACATATCGAAGCATTTCCGAGAGCTTCATGATCATTTTAGGAGCCTGTGGCGACTTGTTGTAGGAGAGGGAATAGATGTTGTTCAGTGCGTTGAAAAGGAAGTGCGGATTGATCTGGGTCTTCAGAAACTGCATTTCAGACTGAAGTTTTTCCTGGATCAGCGAGGCTTCCCGCTGTTTACGCTTTCTGTTTTCTGTCGTGATCCATACGATGGTGGAAAAGAAGAGCATCAATATGGAATTGACCACCGAACCAAAGATCAGCCAGAGAAAGGGCCTTAATCCCGAAGAAGGGCCGCCTCTGCCCCTGAGCTCCGAAAAGTCTGGTCGCGGTAAAAGGTCATTGGTAAACTGGATGAGGTAATGAACACTCACAATGATGGCGATCACCACAATGGCATAGTAGAGATACTTACCCTTTTCAAAGATCCTGGGAAGAAAGATCATCAGGTTGACATAAAAGACCATCATGTGGATGGCCAGCAGCCTGAATGTATGGATCAGTGCTTCATCGATATCAAAGATCCTGCTTTGGAAATAGAAGATCAGTGTGCCGTAGACAAACCAGGACAGGACGTGAATTAATTGTTCCCTTTTCATAAGTATTGGAAGGTAAAATTGGTTTGTTTCATTCTCTTAAAGACAGGTTTTCAACGTAGGCCATGAATATTTCAACAAAGAAACCTCGGAGTTCAATAAACAAAAAGAAACCCTCCAATCAAGTGAGAACTGGCCGTTTTTCAGCAGTTGATTGAAATAACTGATCCGTTGGTTGAATAGTAAGATCCGGCCCCAACCCTGGGAATACTTTTGAAGTAAAAATGACCAAATAACGCATATAATAAATGAAAAAGTCACTACTTGTTTTGATTCTGGTACTTATGACGTTGGCTGTCTTTGCTCAAAGGGGAGGGTTTGACAGGACCGAAATGATTAAAAGGGAAAAGGAAAATGTCTTCTCCAAAGTGGAAAACCTTACAGCGGACCAAAAATTATTGTTGGAAGGTATCTATGAAGAGTATGGTGTTACCATGGATGAGACATTTGAGGAAATCCGTAAGTCCGGTGACTTCAGTCAGTTCAGGACGAAAATGCCCGCGCTTCAGGCGGAAAAAAGTTCGCTTATCAAGGATGTCCTTAATGACGAACAATATTCTGTTTATGAAAAGGTGATTGGCGCTGACAGACAGGCAGGAACTACTACTGAGGTAAAACCTCAACCGGCTAAAATTTCCGGTAAGATTATAGGCGCTGATGATGGAACCGGTCTGGCGGGAGCAACAGTTTTGATGATCAACGTAAAAGATTCAACGCGGAGTAAGTTTGCCAATGCCCTGCCTGATGGATCATTCGCCATTTCAAATCTGGATCAGGCTTTTTATAAAATGCGTGTTACCAGCCTTGGTTATAAACCCATGATCAGGGTGTTGAGAGTTAATACCGATATCAATATGGGCAATGTTCCTCTGGCTGTGAATGTCACAGAACTTCAGGCAGTGGAAATCAAAGGGGATGTGGTGCCGGTGGAAAAGAAAGGGGACACAACCCTGTATAATGCGGATGCCTACAAGGTAAACCCAGATGCAAGTGCTGCGGATCTTGTCCGTAAACTTCCGGGTATGACGATCACAGAGGCAGGCGTGCAATCCAATGGCGAGACTGTAAGTCAGGTGTTACTGGACGGCAAGCGATTCTTTGGACAAGACCCGGTTTTGGCATTAAATACTATTCCTGCGGAGGTCGTACAAAAGGTTGAGGTCTTTGATCAAATGAGTGAAAGATCTCAGTTCACCGGCTTTGATGACGGAAATACAACAAAAACGCTCAACGTAGTGACCAGGGAAAATAAGCGTAACGGCACCTTTGGAAAGGTCACTGCCGGCTATGGCACCGATGATCGCCACAATGTGGAGGGCAATGTCAACTTCATGAAGGATGGCCGACAGCTTACCATTTTAGGTATGACCAACAATATCAATCAGACAAACTTCAGTGACGGAAGTATCATGGGCTCCAGCCGGGGTGGAAGAGGTTTCGGAAGATCCTTTGGAGATAGTCAGAACCTGACGCCTTCTGGGATTACACAAACGCAATCTGTGGGCGTGAACTTTTCCGACACCTGGGCTAAAAAAGGTCGAATAGAGTCAAGCTACTTTTTTGACCGTTCATTGTTCGATAATCACCAGGTACGTTCCAGGGAATCATTTTTCGGTGGCGAGAGCTTATTCTATGACGA
Source organism: Cyclobacteriaceae bacterium (assembly GCA_965243485.1). Taxonomy (GTDB): domain Bacteria; phylum Bacteroidota; class Bacteroidia; order Cytophagales; family Cyclobacteriaceae; genus UBA7330. Next base: position 4,056,319 of record CBDEVP010000001.1, read on the forward strand.
AGATGTGACCAGAAGTACGGAAAACCTGAATCACAGGATGAATATGAGACTTCAGTACAACCTGAATGACAAGAATTCCATTGTTTTCAGGCCAAATATCAGTTTCCAGGATAATGAATCTTTGGATGTGACTTTCGGACAAACATTTAATGAAAACCAGCAATTACTCAATGGTACAGACAACACCTACTCCGGAGATAACCTGGGTTATCGAATTGATGGTGAGCTGACCTGGAATCATAAATTCAACAAGACCGGCAGGACATTTTCTGTCGAACTGGGAACGAATATCAATAACTCAAACCGGGAAAATATTTACAGTGATAACCAGCTGGACTCACTGTTCAGGTATGACAACACGGATGAGAATGTGTCCATGATCACCGAGTTTAACTATACTGAGCCCATCGGATTGAATGGTCAGGTTAACGCTAACTATGAATTGTCCAACTATGTAAGAAGGAACATCAGGGATGGCTTTAGCTATAATTCTTTCACAGTCAATAGTCAAAATTTTGAAGAAGGTTTATCCAGTCACTTTGATACCGACTATACTACTCATAAACCAAGCATCGGTTTACGAAACCGAAGCATGACCAATTTCTTTGGAGTTGACCTGGCTTATCAATATGTGACTTTGGATAGCAGACAGGGATTTCCTTCAGAGATCATCGTACCGACCAATACCTTTAATAACTTCCTGCCTTCACTGATGGGGAGAATGGACCTGGGTAAGGAAAGGAGTGTATTTTTTAGATACAGCACCAATACAGATATTCCTTCTGCTCAGCAGTTGCAGCAGGTGGTAGACAATAGTAATCCATTGTTCATGTCTGTTGGTAACCCATTTCTGGATCAGTCTTATTCGCACCAGTTTTTTGCCAGATACGGCAAGACCAACACAGAGAAGAATAGAAACTTCTCCAACTTCGTGATGGTAAGAGCAACTCAGGATTTTATCACCAATGCTACTTATCGTGCGGATGCTGACAGTGCCCTGGTAGGTGATATCATCCTTCCACGAGGCGGACAGATCTCCCAGCCAATCAACCTGAACGGCTACTGGTCAGTAAGAGACAACATCACTTACGGCTTTTTGGTAAGCCCGTTGAAGACCAATGTAAACCTGACATTAGGAGTAGGCTATACAAGGACGCCCGGTGAAGCCAATGGGATCAGCAACATTTCACAGACCTATAATGGAAATACAGGAATTAACCTTTCCTCCAACATCAGTAAGCATGTGGACTTCAATATCTCCTACAATACCGGTTTGAATAAAGTGACTAACTCGGTGCAGGCTAACAGGAATACAAATTACACCACTCACCTGATCAATGGAAAGATCAACCTGTTGTCTAAGGGTGGTACCGTATTTAGAAGCGACATCAACTATCAGATCTATGATGGTGTTTCCGCTGAGTTTGATACGAGCTATATCCTTTGGAACCTTAGCATCGCCCAGAAGTTCCTGAAAAACGACCTGGGTGAGGTTGCACTGACCGTATTCGATTTATTGAACCAAAACCAGAGCATCACTCAAAATATCACTTCCGCGTATTTTGAAGAAGTACGTTCACTGGTGTTACAGCAATACTTCATGGTATCGTTCACCTACACCCTAAGGAAGTTCTCCAAAGGCTAATGAGTACCATTTATATTTTTTTGGTTCATAAATAAAGACAGGAGCAGGTCATTGATCTGCTTTTGCTTTTTTCTTGGAAATCAGCCTGGGATGTGTAATTTTAATACCAACCACAACACACAACCGGGATTATGAAAACAGGAAGAAGGAGCTTTCTCAAGAAATCAGCAGCCGGAGGGCTCATACTCACCGCACCCGCCAGCTTCGGTACAACTAACCAGGAAATTTTTGACCGGTATGCCAAAGTCGATGCGGCGGCTGCCCAACCGGTCCTGAAAAGGGAGCTGTTCCGCGATCCCGTGATCATCGAAAAGATTGACCTCATCCACCATGATGGGAATTTTATCTGTACCGTCAGGGATAAATCCGGCAATGAAGGCTTATCCGTAAGCAATAATGCCAGGATGCATTTCCTGTATCCGATCTTCGTGAAGCAGGTGGCTCCCTTTTTCATCGGCAAGGATGCCAGAGATCTGGATGACCTGATCGAAGGAGTGAGGATCCACCAGTCCAATTACAAGTATCAGGGCTACGCCTTGTGGATCCCGGTGGCTACAGTGGAGTTTGCCATCCTGGATATGCTGGGTAAGATGTCCGGTAAATCGCTTGGTGAATTGATCGGGAAGGTACATCACCCGGCCATTGCGGTGTATGAGGCTAACAATTACCGGGGAAGAAGTGCCGAGGAATCGATCAAACTGATCAAGGCACACATGGAAACCACCAATGCCAAAGCGCTGAAATTCAAGGTAGGGGGCAGGATGAGTAACAATGCCGATTATCCTCCAGGCAGGACAGAAAAGCTCATTCCACTGGTCAGAAAGACCTTTGGGGATGACATGGTGATCTATGCCGACTCTAATGGCTCATATGATGCTGAAGAAGCCATCAGGATCGGAAGAATGATGGAAGAGTATAAGTTTGATTTTTACGAAGAGCCTGTCCCGTTTGACTGGTATGAGGAAACCAAGATTGTAAAAGATGCCCTCACCGTGCCCATCGCCGGGGGAGAGCAGGAGCCCAGCATGCACAATTTCCGGTGGCTGATCGCCAACCATGCGCTTGACATCGTGCAGCCGGATATCTTCTATTTCGGCGGGATGGTCAGGAGCCTGAAAGTGGCCCGTATGGCGGAAGCTTTGGGTAAACCCTGCGTCCCGCACATTTCAGGATCGGGACTGGGATATCTTTATATGATGCATTTTGTATCTGTACTTCCCAATGCCGGACCGTACCATGAATTCAAAGGCTTCAGTAATGACATTCCTATGACCTCAAAGACCGTAGACCTGAGGATGAAGGAAGGAAAGATCGACGTACCGACCGGTCCGGGCCTGGGCGTGGACATTGATCCGGGGTTTGTGAAGAAGCATAAGTTGGTGGAGGTGATCTGATCGTTTATCCTTGAAAGCAGTCGTGCCATGACTTTGAGTCATGGCACGACTTCACTAACCATGTGGCTTTTGAATTGTGGGCCCACCTGGGCTCGAACCAGGGACTTACTGATTATGAGTCAGTTACTCTAACCAACTGAGTTATAGGCCCAAATAAGAGAGGTTTGCTCGCTCATTTTTTTGGACTGCAAATAAACTGATTAACCAGCTATTAAACAACATCTAATTATCTCGTTGTAGCTTTTTTGTTTGAGGTGTAGTTGAAGCGTATTCACGGATGCGACCATCAACTGTCTAGAATTGATTTAGACTCATTTTAGCAATCTTCAAGCAATAATATCTGCCAGATAAGCCACAGGCATGAGACGAATAAACTATGTTTACGATGTGCTGAGTTACTCACAAAGATTAGAGCCTCAATAAAAACCTACTTCTTAAGACTATTATTTGATTTAGTGTTATGACTTTCACATGATAACCATAGATACCCATATTAAACTCTCGGAGCTGACCCACAAGATCAGACAGGTGATCGATGAGGCTTTTGGTGCAGAGACCTACTGGATCGTCGCCGAGATCTCCGGTCATAAAATGTACCAGCAGGGGGAGCGGCATTACTTTGAGTTTGTGGAGAAAGATGAGGAGAGCGAGATGGAAACGGCCAAGGTGCGCGGCATTGCCTGGCGGATGGGCTCGGACAGTATCAGAGACTTCGAAAGGATGACTGGTCAGACCTTCAAAGACGGAATCGAGGTACTGGCCAGGGTAAAAGTGGAGTACTCTGGTAAGTATGGACTGTCGCTCATTCTCATTGAAATAGACAAGAACTGGACACTTGGTAATCTTGAAAAACAAAAGCAGGCGACACTTGCACGCCTGGTGGCCGAAAATCCTGACGCCATTCAGCTGGTGGATGAAGAATACATCACCATCAACAAAAAAGCCAGGTTTGGAGCTGTCATCCAGCACATTGCTGTGATCGGTTCACCTAACTCTGCCGGGTATAAGGACTTTGAGGGGATCATACATACCAATCGATTCCATTATCAGTTTGTGATAGACACCTATCAATCTGCAGTACAGGGAGAGGGCGCTCCAGGGGAAATTGTCAACCGGCTGGTTTCCATCTATCAGTCCGGGAAGAAGTATGATGCGGTGGTCATCATCAGGGGAGGGGGCGCCAAGACTGATTTCCTCGTTTTCAACAATTACCTGCTGGCCAAAGCTGTGGCAAGATTCCCCATTCCGATCATTACGGGTATCGGCCATTTGATTGATACAAGCATTGTGGACATGATGGTCAATACCACCACCAATACGCCGACAAAAGCCGCTGAGTTTATCGTATCTCACAACAGGCATTTTGAGGATCAGGTGATCAGATTGCAAAACATCATCACCATTAAATCTCAGCAGCTTTTGGCCAACTCTTTGAAAGGAATAAGTGCTGCCAACCTGAATGTCATCAATAAAACAAGATCTATCCTCGATGGCCAAAGGGATTCACTGCAATCTTTATCCAGGAAAATAAGCACCAAACCTCAGATGATGGTCTCCCATCAATCCCGGGATCTTGTCAATCTGATCGCAAACCTCAAATCATTTAGTCATAAATATTTTACTTTTAAAAAAGGTATGATTGCTCATCAGGAGTCAATGATCAGGATGGCTAGGCCGGAAAGCATCCTCAAGCGTGGTTTTGCCATTGTCAAGAAGAATGGAAGACCGGTGGGAAATGCTGAAAACATCCAACCCGAAGATCAATTATCAATCATAATGACTGATTATGATCTGGACACCAAAGTAGAAACCAAACGCAGGAGAGAAGATGGAGAATCTTACTTATGAAGAGGCTTACACAGAGCTGAAAGCCATCGCCGCTGAGATTGAAAATGAAACAGTCTCCATTGATGTATTGGGTGAACGGGTAAAACGTGCATCAGAATTGATCGCCTTTTGTCAAAAAAAACTCAGGTCCACTGAGTCGGAGGTCAATAAGATCATTGAGCAAATGGATTCAAGACCAAGGCCTGATGATCAGTAGACACTTGTATTCAAAGATTGTGAGCCATGTGGATTCTCTGTTCCGTGAACAATCAAGTGCTTCCTGTCTGGGTATCCCACCGGACCAGCTATCTTCAACAGAAGCTTTCTGCCCATGATTTCCAGGAGTTTCCCGTCCATAGCAATTGTTGAAAAAAGGGTTAAGATAATAATCACTGTATTAGGCCAATTCCATTAGATTTGAATCTTATTGACATTGAATATCCAAAAATTTAGAATGAGAAAAATTATCACCCCCATCATTATTCTTCTTTTTTCCATCACTGCATGCGCTCAAAGCCTTGAGCAATTTCCTGTAAATGACGATTGGTTGGCTAAGATTGAATCATTGGCTCCATCCACCCCACGAATAAAGGCCGAGAAAAGAAAGATCATGGTGTTTAGTCAGCATACCGGGTTTTACCACTGGACCATCCCGCACAACAATGAGATGCTGAAGATCCTGGCAGAAAAATCCGGGGCTTTTGAAGTGTTCATATCAAAAGACATCGACAGTTTCGATAAGGAGAATTTGAAGCAATATGATGCTGTCATTCTGAATAATTCTAATCCGACCGGCCCGGATCGGGATCTTTTCGCAGATCTGTTGAGACAATATACAAGTCTGGATGAAAACACCATCACTCAACAAGCTGCTGCATACGAAGATAACCTGATAAGCTACGTGGCTAAGGGTGGTGGTCTCATGATCATGCATGGGGCCATCACCGTACAAAACAATTCCATGGAGTTCAGCCAGCTGGTAGGAGGTAGCTTCGATTACCACCCACGCCAGCAGGAAATGCATCTAAAAGAAGTGGACCCCAATCACCCGATGGTACAGGCCTTCAAAGGAAATGGGTTTACCCATGTAGATGAACCCTACATCTTTAAGAATGCCTATGCTGATTACAATTTCAGGCCACTGCTCTACATCGAACTTGATCAAATAGAGGGCATCAGGCATGAGGTGGCTGACAATATCAATTACGTGGCCTGGATCAAAAAGCATGGTAAGGGCCGTGTATTTTATAGCTCTCCCTCACACAATGCTCAAAGCATGGAGAATCCTGAGTTGCTTCAGTTCTTCCTTGATGGCATTCAGTATGTGGCGGGGGACCTGGAATGTGATGATAGTCCGATAGGAAATAAATAGCAGTTCGTCTGAAATAAGTCTTATCACAAGGGTTGTCACCTTTAATCTCTTAACATAGAGATATGACTGCTCCGGCTCACAAAACCTTTGAAGTCCCTGTTGATGAAGAAATCCAGCTGCTTATCTGGTAAGATCTCTTTCAGATCCTCAAACCGGAAATAAGCTGATACCTTATCCTCTTCAGGAAAAATAATCCCCAGGCCTAATGGCCGGTAAGATTTATTTCTTCCCAGATTATCAAAGCTGAGTTCATAGATCGGCCCCAACATGAGCTTACGCATCCGATGAAAATCAACTTTAGGAATAGGATGCTCTTTGAATTCATTTGTATTTACCTGGGTTTTTAAGGAATCATCCCTATAGCTACTCAAGTCACCCATACGTGCAGCATTCAGGATCATTTGGATCATTTCCTGATTTTGAACAGAATGAGTACCCTCATCTGCCAGGAGTTCCACGCTTTCTACTTGTCGGAGAGCAAACCTGCGATCATCTATTTCATGATCAATCTTTCTTAGTTCGAGTCTTTTGCCAGCGGAAAGAGGATCTGCCTGATCACTTCCATGATATTTTCCGTTTTTAGAGATTACTTCCTGGTCTCTGAAATTGGCATCGTAGAAATTTTCATACTTGTTTTGCCAGGTTTCCGACGGACTGGTTAGTTTTCTTTTCAGCAGCGCATCCGACATCAGTGTAATTTCTTCGGATACACGGCTGCCAAGGTACTCCCTGAATTCACCGTAAGGAATGCTGCAGATAAATGGATTTTCCCCGTTTTTTAATTCATGACGGGCTTTGTGGATTTCTATGGCCTGTGGTCTGTAATGTCCATTTTCTTTTTTTTCTTTCAAATGGATGTCAACCTCGTACCCTTTATAGGCATCGTAGGAACTGATGTTGGCCGATTCGCTGAATGAGGCTCCGGAAAAGTCATACTTCACCTGCTCAAGTAAGTCTTTGGCCCATCCGGTCTGTCTCAGCGTATGACCAGCATAATTGGTGAAGATCCCATTGGCTAAACCAAAGGATTCGGGATACCACAGTATTTCCCTCGCAATGAGCAGATCTATCACTTGATCGAAGCGGAGCGAGGCAATGTAAACGTTGTGGGTTGTGGCCGAATGGTGATAGGGGACATAAAGGTTAAGGAAATGATATTGCCGGTAGATCTCCCCGTCTTTGTGACCTTCCGTGAGGTCGATCCCGATGAGTGATAGATCATTCGCGGAATACTTAGCATTCTTTCCCGGCTCATCCAGCTTTCTGAGGTTTTCGGAGAGTTCATTTAATGACAGTTGAATGACATTTCCATTACTGTAATCGATTTCGTAGGTCTGGATGTGTCCATCGATGGCCGCCTGAAGGAGTATCCTGGGCAATTCCTGATTTTTTCTGAAGAAGCCGCCATTCTCCTGGGTACTCAGTACATAGTAATCAATCACCCGAACCTTATCATCTACTTTGACTTTCTTTTGGCTAAATAGCTGTGAGCCAATTAAAAGAATACAAAAGAAGGTAGCAAGCCCTGGTAAAATCAAACCGAAGAAGATGATTGATTATGAGTTACAATTTAGGAAAAGTAAATGGATTTGCTGCGAGAAATGTATAAAGTAAAAGTAGATACTTTATGGGGGGAGTAATGAGTAAAGTCTAGTCAGAAAAGACTCAGGCGGCAGCTAAAATGGATTGCGGATTCTGAATTGCAAAGAAACAAGATAATTTAATGAAATTTCAGGAAACAGGAAGTTGTCTTCTTTAGTCAGGGTTTCTAAATTACCTGTACAAGGTCAATCCACAGCGCAATGAAATTCAAAACATCCTTTCTGGTAATATTTATTTTCTGTAATGCTATTTTATGGGCTCAGGGTACACTGGAGTGGGAGGATCCTGAAATCATTGAGATCAATAGGGAAAAGCCCCATGCTGCCTTTCATCGATATACCAGAGAGCAAGATGCATTGTCCGGCAGATCATTTGAAGAGTTACCGGAATACCTGTTACTTAATGGCATCTGGAAATTCAATTATGTAAAGAAGCCTGCGGATCGGCCTGAATATTTCTATCGCGAGGATTATGACATTTCAGGATGGGAGGATATCACTGTCCCCTCTAACTGGGAGCTGGAGGGATTTGGCATTCCGATCTACACCAATGTTCGTTATCCTTTCCCGGCAAACCCACCTTTTATACCCCATGACGATAATCCGGTAGGCAGCTATAAACGTTCATTTGAAGTTACAGAAAACTGGCTTTCAGGTAAAGATGTGTTCCTGTACTTCGGCGGGATCAGAAGTGCAGCCTACATATGGATCAATGGAGAATTTGTGGGTTACAATGAAGGAAGTAAGACACCTGCTGAGTACAATGTGACACAATATCTCAAAGCCGGAAAAAACAACATTTCCATAGAGGTCTACCGGTGGTCAGATGCCTCATACCTGGAGGATCAGGATTTTTGGCGGTTAAGTGGTATTGAAAAGGATATTTACATTTATACCACACCAAAATTCACTGTCTCCGATTTCAGGGTTGTGGCTGGTTTGGATGACAACTATCAGAATGGAACCCTGGATGTAACTGTACACTTCAGGAATTCCTCAAATAGAACTGTAAGAAATCAAACCGTAGGGTTCACACTTTTGGATGGTGATAATGAAATTCTTTCTGCTAACAGAAAGTTATCTGTTCCCGGGAATGGTTCCAACCAGGTAAGCTTGTCGAGTATAATACAGAATTATCCAATCAATCCATGGACAGCCGAGACACCCCATCTTTATACCCTTTTGATCACGCTGAAAGATCAGAGAGGAAATCCTATAGAATTTATCTCACAGAAAGTCGGGTTCAGGGAGATTGAGATCAAAAACAATCAGCTGATGGTCAATGGGAAGTCCGTCTACCTGAAAGGCGTAAATCTGCATGATCATGACCCCAAAACGGGACACTACGTTCAGGAGGAGATCACCAGGCTGGATCTTGAATTGATGAAAAAGCATAACCTGAACGCCATTCGTTGCAGCCACTATCCAAAAAGCGATTTCTTCTATAAGATGTGCGATGAATATGGTTTCTATGTAATTGACGAAGCCAATATCGAGATCCATGGGATGGGAGCTACTAACCAGGGTCTCGAAAATGATCCTGCAAGGATGGCTGTTCACCCTGCTTATCGTCCGGAATGGAAAAAGATGCATCTGGATCGTACCATCAGGATGTATGAGTGGCACAAAAACTATCCCTCAATCATTATCTGGTCCCTGGGCAATGAGGCTGGTAACGGAGAGAACTTTTTCGCCACTTATGACTGGCTGAAAGCGAATGACCCATCGCGACCCGTACAGTACGAGGGAGCCACCAAATTTTCAAATACGGACATTCAGGCGCCGATGTACTCCCTGATCCCTGAGCTCGTCAGGTACGCGGAAAGCGATCCCAAGCGTCCCCTGATCATGTGTGAGTATGCACATGCCATGGGCAATAGCGTGGGTAACCTGCAGGATTACTGGGACGTGATCGAGAAGTATGACGTCCTGCAAGGCGGATTTATCTGGGACTGGGTCGATCAGGGCATAGAGGCCAAAACACCTGAAGGGGAGACCTATTACGCCTATGGCGGAGACCTGGGCGGGTCAAAGATCTACAATGATGCTAATTTTTGTCTGAATGGGCTGGTCTCTGCCGACCGGACACCGCATCCATCACTTCAGGAAGTCAAGAAAGTCTATCAGTACATCAAATTCTCCGAATATGATCGGCAGACCTCTGAGCTGACCATTTACAATGGGTATGACTTTGTCGACCTTTCAGGCTTTGACTTTGAATGGGAACTTTTCAGAAATGGTCTTTCAGTGCGGAAGGGAAGTTTTGAGGTGGAAAAAACCGGGCCCCGGTCTGAAACCAGCGTCGAACTTCTTTTTCCCATGAACCGTGACCTGGCTGAGTATTATCTGCGTGTAAGAGCAATGACCGGGTCAGAAGCCGGACTGCTCCCCAAAGGACATGTGGTGGCAGAGGAAGAGTTTCAGATCCTGGAAAACAGATTAGCATCATTCGATCAAAATGTATCCGGAGATCTTACTGTTGAAGGCAGGAATGGTGTAACAACGATTAAGGGGAATGGCTTTACCGTACTGTTTGATGATAAGGCCGGACAGCTTTTTAGCCTCGACTATGGTTTTGGAAATATCCTGAAAGCACCAGTCACTCCCAATTTCTGGCGGGCTCCCACGGACAATGACTTTGGCTATGGCATGCCGGTAAAATTTGAAGCCTGGAAAATGGCTACGCTTGATCCGGTTTTAGATGATTTCACGGTTGTAAATTCCGGGAACGCAACAGTTGATGTGACTTATCATTTACCGGCTGTGAATGCCAGGGTTTCGATGAATTATGTTTTCAATGCGGATGGAGAGATCCTGGTAACAACCCGTTTAATCGGTGTATCAGATACGCTTCCTGAAATTCCAAGGATTGGCAATAATCTGATCCTTGATCGTGAATTAGATCAGGTTGAATGGCATGGTCGCGGACCGCATGAAAATTATGTGGATAGAAAGACCTCCGCTTTTGTCGGCAGGTATCAGATGGAAGTGGCTGATCTGTACTTTCCGTATGAACGTCCCCAGGAGAATGGCTATCGGACGGATATCAGAGAGGTAGCATTTACCAATATGAATGGACAGGGATTAAAATTTCAGGCTACCGGTGAGCTGCTGGGATTCAATGCTCATCACGCACTTACAGGAGACTTTGACGAGGGGGAGGAAAAGATCCAGCGACATGCTTATCACATTCCAACCAGAAGCCTGGTCAGTGTGAATATCGATCACCTGCAAATGGGAGTAGGTGGAGACAATAGCTGGGGTCAAAGGCCTCATGATGAATACATGATCCAGCCTGCTAACTATACTTACAGCTATGTGATTATTCCAGTGAAATAAGTCTGAGCTCCTTACGTATCAAAATTTGGTAATGCGTTACATGGCCTTGGCACTTCAACCTCGCAAATTGATACGACATGCTTGGAGGGCATAACCTTACAATTGTATTATTACCTGTCTTGATAATCCATGGTGTACGAAAGGTTGAGGTTGAGGTTCGGTGTGATTCCCAGTGCTCTTTGACTGACCTGAGAAAGGCCTCCCGTGGACGTGACGGATGTGAAAGTATTGATGAAATTGTCTCTGTCTGTGAGGTTCCAAATTGATAAACCGCAATTTCCATGTAGACGTTCAGATAAGCTGAATGAATATCTGGCAGAAAAATCGACTCGTAAATAGTTCTTTAGGGTGGATGAGTTAGGTGCCGAAAAAATGATTTCGCTATCACTTTCGTTAATTCCGGTGGGGCTTGTGTATGGCAAGCCGCTATGGAAATTCATTCCTGCCGACAATTCTAATCCATTTATCCGATAGGTTAACCCGGAAGCCAGTGTATGAGTGATATCAAAGTTATTTCTAAAGTGAGGTGGAATAAGCTCAGAAAACAAATAATTGCTATTGAGAAAAGCATAGCTGATCCAGCTATCCAAAGAGCCAAAACGCGGATTAATCAGTAGTTCAACTCCCTGCGTATCGTAGGCACCAGCAGACCTTATGTATTGAAACTGATTTAGAAATCCCTGGCTACTGGTAATCACTCCATCTACATGCTTCACGTATCCCTCCAACGTTATCAGCAAGAAAGGTTTTTGAAAATTAATACCACAGGAGACCTGACCACTGGTCACTAAAGGAATGTTTTCACGATTTACCAATTCCCATTTTCGATTCTCCACCCCCAGAAAATCTGTCTGAAAATCTACTACCTGAACAGCGGTTTGGCTTTTCAATTCTGCCAGCAATTCGAAACTAAAAGGACCGCCGAGTCTGGTCTTTAAATTAAGGCGAGGTTCTGTTCTATACCTATTTAATTTGTCAAAGTAACTGGCTCTTATGCCCAGCGAAAGATTTGTACTGGAAAATATCTGCGAATGAGCAGTCAAATGAGCACTTGAGGTTCGAAGTACCTCTTTGCTGAGTGATCGAAAGGCTGGCAGATTAATATTCCTGAAGTTTAAAATCCCAGTTTCTATCAATTGCAATCCGCCTTCGAAATCAAGGTATTTATTTAAATACCAGGTGCCATCCATTCGGAAATTCATTTCAAGAACCTCATTATCCAGCTCGTGTTCCTGACCAGTTCTGACATCAAAATTGAGCGATTCTTGTTTGTAACTCATTACTGAGGTGTATAGACGTGTTTTAAACCTATCCGACCAGCGCTGATCATATGAAAGATAACCTGCTATGGTACCTTGGCTTAGGTTGCTAACCCGTGATTCCACACGACTATCCACCAGGTCACTTTCTCTGTAATCAATACTGTTATTTAGATTCAAGAATCCACCTTTGATTGTTGAAGTGGGGGAGAGGGGATATATCGTATTTATTGACAAATCATAAAAGCCAAAATTCTCATCGGAATTGATTACCTCAGAGTTTGGATCATTGATCACATCCGAAAACCGAAAGGCTCTGTCAAAATATTCATTATATGTGGGTGTCTTTACCATCCTTTCGATCGAGTTTCTGGAAGCAATGATCACTCTTCCTTCACCGACAGGCATGTCGAGGAGCAGGTTGCTATTGATCAAATTGACCCCGGCTTTAAGGTTGAGCTCATCCGTTACCTCGTCCGGGGTATGCATCATAATTGTGCCGGAAATTCCTTCGCCCAATGAAGCGGAAGTTCCGTTTTTAATCAACGTGGTCTCATCAATGATATGAGGATTTATAGCTGATATCAGCCCAAAGAAATGTCCGGCCTGGTATAGCCTGATGCCATCCCATAAAATAAGCGTCTGATCATTGGAACCTCCTCTGATATTGATCGTCGAAACAGTTTCATTTGCACTTTGAATCCCCGGCATTTTCTGTAAAAGGAAAAATACATCCGGTTCAGTCAACCCGGGCAAAATATTAGTTTCCTGAACATCCACGCTTATCTCCCCGTTTTCCAGTTTCTGAATACCTCTGGTAATATAATTTTGGATCACAATTTCTTCAAGTTGATTGGTAGCCGGCACCAGGTAGACTTTTATGCATTCCTGTCTTCCAACTATTTGAAGCACGCGATCTTCATAACTCAGATGCTGAATCCTGATTTCTACATCTTTTGCATCGGAAGTCAGCTCAAAATAACCAAGTGGATCTGAAGTAGAAAAACCTTCCTGGGTAAAAATCAGAGCGCCTTCAATCGGTGTGTCTTCTTCCTTATCCATTAGGTATCCACATATTTTGGATTCAGGTTTCGGTGTGATGGAAATGTATGTATCTCCCAACGGAATAAACGAGAGATTCGTTTGCCTCTCCAATTGTTCAAGTAATTCTTCAAGGGAAAGCTCAGTCAATGCTATCTGCACCTTGAGGCTATCTATGTTGCGATCCATGTAGGAGAATTGTACATTGAAGCGCTGTTCAATTCCGTCCAGAGCATCTCTGAGGGTTGTGTGGGGCATCTCCTGTGCGGAAACTGATCCCCAAAAAGACAATATGCAGGCGAATATCAGCCTTGGACAAAGGTCACCTCGCATCCCCGACGATGAGTGCTCTGTCATTATTCAACCGGTAAGTGTAGCCGGAAGGTGTAGTAACTGCCTCTAAAGCTAAAGTGAGATTATTGTTGGGAAAACTACCCGTGAAAGTACTCTTCAGATCTACTCGACTGGTTTCAATTGATATGTCAAATTGATTTTCCAGTTCTTTTAGCACGGCAAGATACGGAGTTCTGTAAAATGAACTCGTACCGCCAATCCATGACGGAACATCAGTCGAATGAACCCTAAATCTGCTTTGATCAGATTCTGTATTGATAAAACCATCGCCCGCGTGTAGCTCCTGTTTCTGACCTGCTGTGGTTACCGCGACTCTTCCTTCGTAACACACGACTTCAAAAATATGAGGCCTTCCCTTCACATTAAATGATGTGCCTAACACCTCGACATTTCCATATTCATTTGCCACCACAAAGCTTGAACCAGAATTCACTTTAAAAAAACCTTCCCCTTTCAAAGAAACTTTTCTTGAAGATGACCACTCTTTCTCGCTGTAAGTCAATACTGAACCTTTGTTGAGCGTAACAATAGATGAATCAGGTAAATAAACTTCATTGAGACTTTCAGTCACCACAACCATCGGGTCATTCAGACTAGTCGCGATGAAGTAGCCGATGATTGAAACTATCACGATGGATGCAGCAATACCTATCAATCTCTTTGGCCAGTCCATGCTGATGACCCTGGATCGTTTTTTGCGTGAAGCATGAAAACGCTCTAATTCTGCCTGAAGGTCGATCTTTGGAGGAGTCGCCACTTCCAGCCCATCCCAAATTCTCACCATTTCAGCGAATTCAGAGGATTCCTTTAGAAGTTTTTCTTCCTCAGCAGAAAGTTGACCAAGCAACCACTTATTTAAGAGCTTTTCGTTTTTCATGAAATTTCTCTATGAGAAAACCGAAATAGTTAATTTTTCCCTACCTGATTCTTTTAAAATCATCAAAAAATATTTCCCAATTCGCTTCGCAAGAATAACATAGCCTTTGATAATCGTTTTTCAACGGCCTTTTCAGATATCCCCAGTATTTCAGCGATTTCTTTCTGTTTCTTTCCTTCAACCCGCTTCATTAACAATGTAATGCGTTGATCATCTGGCAAAGCAGAAAGCGCCTCATTTAATCTTGCGCTGAATTCTGACTCTTCCATGAGATAATGAGGGTTTTCTGCCGTTGCTTCTCTGGAGACAAGATGTTTCTGATGTTTTTGAGCCGTACTTTTTTTAGAAAGTATATTTTTCATGAGATTGTTTGCAACTACAAACAAGTATCCCCGGGCCTTTTCAGGTGTTACTGCCATGCAATTATTCCAGAGTTTTGAAAAAACCTCCTGCATTACATCTTTGGCATCGTCCTCATCCCTGTATTTATAATGCAGAAAATTAAAGATATCCTGTGCATTTAACTTAAATACCTCATTAAAGACCTTCTCAGCACATACATTTTCCGGTTTCTCCATCTGCATACATTGTTACCACACCAATAGCGCTATTGATCTGATAGCCGCAAGTACGGACTGCAATACTAAGGTTGTAAGATAAGATTTAAAAAAAATCCGGCTATCGGGTAGGGATTTTTAGAGTGTCCCTGTTTTTTGACCAGGATGAAACACCAGATTTCCATCATATTAAAGTATTCAGCAATGGCCCTCAGTTTATGTCTGCTGGTAAACTGTCAGGACGAAATTGAGCCGGTAGTCAAAGTTGATGAAAATGCCATCACCTCTGATGACCTCATAGCAGAATTAATTGTAGCCGTCGCCACAAAAGACGGCTCACAAGACAATCTCATAGATGAGTCCAGTTGCACTACCGTGAAATTTCCGGTCAGAGGTATCTATGATGACGCAGAACTGCTTTTTAACTCATTTGAGGAAGTAGAAAGGTTAGGTGCGGGTGCACTGGAGATAGACTGGATCTATCCAATTGAAGTTTTTTTATCTGATCATTCTGAAGTTGTGTTGGCCAGTGAGGATGATCTTGAAATAATCAGAGCTGCCTGCATTGAAGGGGGAGGTGATGCAGACAATGAATGCATCGACTTTGGCTATCCCTATACCATACAAATATTTAATACCCGTACAGAAAAGGTTTATTCCAGGGAAGTGAAAGCAGACAATGAAGCTTACCAGCTATTTAGTTCGACTGAGCTGGTGATCACTATCGACTATCCTCTCACATTGATGACTGCGGATGACACATTCCAGGTGGTTTCTAATGAAGAATTGATCAATGCGCTGATCGCATCAGAAAATACATGCAGTGAAGATGATATTGTCGAGTTCGAAGATATATTCATTGAAGAATTCAGGGATCTTTTCGCTTCAGGAACCTGGAGCATTACCTACTATGAAGAGAACGGTCTTGAAAGCACTTCCATCTTTGACGGCTATGTTATCCTGTTTAGTAATGACCTCACATTAATGTCTCAGGGACCGGAAACCATAGATGGTGAATGGGACATTGAATTAAACGACACGGGTCAATCCGTATCTATGGCTTTCGATACGGACACTGAGCCACTCATTCTGTTAAATGAGACCTGGAAGATCTCAGGTTACAATGAAACGGAGATCAACCTGGAGGTTGAGGATTCTGAGGAAGTCATAAAAAAATTAAAATTTCAATCAAGCTAATAATTACAATTAATGAAACAAACAATGAAACAATTAATGAAATATACAGCGCTGGTAGCGCTCGTATTCGCACTGGCATCCTGTGGGAAGGATGATGAAATGTCTAATGCAACGGTCAATTTTGGATTCGTCGGAAATAGCTCTGTCACTGGAGTACCAGCTGGTAGAATTGAAGCCAATACATTGGAATTTACCGATGGCACGATCAGGTTAAGAAGTATACAATTTGAAGTTGAAACTGATGATGGTGATTCAATAGAAGCTGAAATAGAAAGGATCATAGAAATAGACTTTGCCACTGGCGAAACCACACCCAATCTTGAGTCACTTGTTTTTCCGATAGGCACATTCCAGGAGGTAAGGGTGGAGCTCGAGATTTTGGATGAGAACGATATTCCGTCTGTGGTGATCAATGGCACTTTCACTGATGCCAATAATCAAACCCATCCGATCCGCTTTGAATTCAATTCAGGAGAAACATTCGAAGTAGAGAAAGAAGGAAACATCACCATTGGTGAAGGAGCCCAGGTATTGGCTGAGGTAACGTTCGATCCGGGTGTCTGGTTTGCAGGAGTATCTTCAGAACAACTCTCAGCTGCGACCAAAACTGGTGGAGTAATTGTCATCAGCGAAACCAGCAATTCCGAAATATTTGACACGGTAGCTGACGGGCTCGATTTAGCTACAGAAATAGAAATAAGTTTATAATTATCAAATCATTAATAAAAATGAGAAGATCAAGTTTTTTAGCAATCGCGTTTCTGATGGCCAACCTATTACTGGTCACCGCCTGTAAGGAAGATCCTATGGCCTCCGTTTCTTTTAATGAAGTTGGAGATACGCTTGGAGGTGATGTAACCGGAGATGGAGGCAGCACAACAAGAACTTATACCTGGAATAATTCTCTGCCAACAGCAGACTATAATATGGATATCACTGCGTCAGCGGGAGGCAGTTTCAACCTAAGGATTACAGATCCTACAGGCAAGGTGGTTCTTGATCAAACGCTGGTTGTAGGCCAGGGTGACGATTCGAAATCCGGTGTTACTACATCAGGAGCTGCCGGAAACTGGACAGTGACTATCACCCTGACAGATTTTGATGGTGACGGTTCATTTTCATTAAGTCCCGGGAACTAACTAAATTCTGCCACCAATAAAGGCCAGTAGATGCAGATGTAAGCATTTATTGGCCTTTTTTTTAGTTTCAGCCTGTAATTCCCATCTTTTCCATGAGTTTGCTGGCATTAAAGCTTTTGCATAGCCCTTTGGTAAGCTTATAATCAAAGATGATCTGATCATCAATGATCTCACTGTTAAAGCTGAAGTTCCGAATGCTTTTTTGATCAAGGGTCTCTTTACCCAGTGCCAGGTCATGGGTTGATACCATACCAAAGACATTCATTACGGATAGTTTATTGACCAGCGCAAGAGCTCCACGGTGCCGGTCTTCCGAGTTTGTTCCTTTTAAGACCTCATCGATCAGTACGAAGGTTGCCGGGTGACTCTTGGCGTGCTCAAGCAATTGATTGATCCGCTTGAGTTCCGCATAGAAAGAGCTGGTATGTTTCGAAATATCGTCAACGGTACGCATGCTGGTAAATATCTCTGTCTGTCCCATGGCCAGGGAAGATGCGTAGACAGGTGCTCCCATCTGAGCAAGGACCATAGTGACTCCAACGGTTCTCTCAAAAGTGGATTTGCCTGACATGTTCGAGCCAGTAAGTATATCAATGTGGCCCTTGCCATCGATTTTGTAGTCATTGGTGACCATTTCATCAGGACTGATCAGAGGATGCCCCAGAGCTTTCGCCTCAAAGCTGAAGCCACGGTCATTTACGTCTGGCCAGACATAGTCAGGATGAGCGTGTGCAAAACCTGCCAGGCTGATCAGACATTCAATTTCATTGACGACTTCCAGCCACTCTGCAATTTGTTCTTCATGATGTTTTTTCCACTGATATAGGTCTATCAGCAAATAAGCATCCAGCAGGAATACTGCGTCCAGTAGCGGGTACAACAGGTTGCTTCTTGCAGCCAGCCGATGAGTGATGCTATTTAGTTTCTTGATGGCCTTACTTGCTTTGGAATTCTTTATCAGTTTTTCTTTTAGTGCAAGAAGCATTCTGCTCTCGAAAGAATGATCCTCAATCATCGGAATGACCTGAAGAAAGGTGTTGATGAGATAGTTTGCTTTGTCAATTCCTCTTGAAAGCCTGTTGAGGCGAATGATGGCCGATATCAGTAGCAGTCCGTTAGGAAAAATCAATAAGTATAGAATCTGATAGGGAAGAGGAATAAATAGCACAGCTGCAATCATCAGTAGCGTGATAACAGTAATTACTATGGTCAAAGGTTTCCATATTTTTTCGAAGCTGAGTTTAAACTCACCATTTGCCCATTCTACCAGCTCGCTTTGAGCAACTTCCGGGGCTCGTTTTCCACGTTTGTTGATGGAGATATTTGCTGCTACCTGAAAGTCCTGACACCAGTCCTGATCTTTTGATAGTTCCTTTACTGCCTCCTGTCTTTCGTTGATTTCGTCTATTGTGGCCTTTTTTGAAAGCCACTGTGCCAGAAGAAATCTGGACTCAGGGATCTGACACCGGTTGATCACCTGAAAAAGGCTGTGTTTACCGAAAATATCCAGGTCAATATGGTAGGGATGTTCCGGATCGGTAAATGCCTGACCGTTTTCAATCGATCCAAGCTCCAGGCTGATTCTCTGTACTTCCTGCTCATTGATCTCAATGAAGGTTTCCAGCTCTTTTACTTTTTTAAGTTTACTGATGTGAACAAGTACAACCCGATAGAAAACAATACCCAGCATCGCAGCGCCCAGGAGCCACAGGGGAGAGGACTTGCCATTAGCGGAAAGGAATACGATCAATGCGACCAGTGCCAAAATAAAGCTCAATCCGCGAATGATCGAAAGTCTGTTGGCATCATTGCTTTCACCTTTCAGTTGTGAAGAAAAGGCATCAATCCTCTTTTGGTAGAAGGTCTTCATAGCTGGCAAAGATGCAAAGTAATTATCATCCCCAGTAGCTGCCTGGGATGGTAAAGACTTATCGTGGATAGTAAAACAGATATGAAGGTTCAGAAAGACGCAATTTGGCGATTCAGGACCTTACAAAATGGACGAAGCCTGCCGGGAATTATTCAGAAGGAAGGTACGCAGCCGGGCAGCGAATGGGCACGCCTTTGATAAAAAGAGGTTATGTTAGATCAGTTCATTATTCGTTGACTGACATCAACTCCAGAAGCTGTTCCAGTTTCCCTTCCATGGCGGTGATTCTTAAATCCTGGTCCTGATTGGTCCTTTCCTGATGACTCAGATCAGTTTTCATATTTTCTATGATCTGTTGTTGTTCCTTGATGGCTTCCAGCAGGATGGGAATAAGACCTTGGTAATCAACACCGTAATAACCGTCCGGACGTGTCAAAAGTAGGTTAGGAATCACTTCCTTGATCTCTTGCGCCATGACCCCTGTCTTTAATTCTTTATTCAATGAATCAGATTTCAGATAATAATTGTATCCATTGAGTTGCATGATTTTTTCCAAAGAATTATCCAGGTGTGTGATTTCTTTTTTGAGGCGCCTATCACTTAAGACCACAGTAACAGATGTGGCACTTAGAAACCTACCTTTGGAGTCAAAAGTGATTGACCTGATAGCTGTAGATGCGCCTCCATCGTACGTAATGCCTCCCGGATACAGTTCCTCCATTTGTAGTTGGTTGGTATTGAAGTTCATTCCTGAATTTGCTGCCAGGTCTACAGAAAGCGGAATACCAGCACCTCCGGCTATCCCATCACCTGCAATTGAATTGGCCAGGTCAGTCTCAGTAATGCTTAAATCAGTGATTTCATTGGAACCCACTGTATTGAGTTGAGCAAGAGCACCCAATGGACTCCATAAACTCACAGAACCATCCGTGGTAAGGTAACTACCGGCGTTTCCAGCCAGTGCGGGCAATGAAAAAGTACTCAGATCGACTGTTAAGGGAGCAACGCCATCTGCTTCCAGGGAAAGATTGATCGTACTTCCGGTCAGGTCAAACTGATCGATGATCTGATCATCCGTGTTATCAAGGAAAGCGCTTAAATCAACTGTTGTGGCATCATCGCTCAGAGTCAGGATGTTTCCAGCCAGCGAGAGGTCCTGAAATTCATTTCCTATCACATTGTCCGCATCGTCCAGGCTGGGTACATCGACGATAAAATTGGGATAGCCACCACCAATGGTTACATTGGTTGATCCTGCTGACAGATTTACCACCTGATCCGGAAGACTGTTAGTCACATTGAAATCCTGCCCCGTCTGTGTCACCGTGATACCGGGGCCTCCGGATATGGTCTGAATCTCATTTAGAGGGTCAGCATCCGCATCATCAACATTTGGGACATCAAGGATAAAGTTGGGATAAGTACCTGAAATTGCGAGATTTCCACTACCACCGTCTGTAATATTGACCACCACGTCGGGCAAAGTATTGGTTACATTAAAATCCTGACCTGACTGGGTCACATTGATACCGGTCCCACCGGAAACGGTTTGATTTTCATTGGTAGGGTCCGGATCGGCATCATCGATCAGGGAGCTGAGATCCACGCTGTTTCCATTGGAAATGTCCAGGATGCTACCGGCTAAATTTAACGTTTGTGCACCTGCCGGATTGGCTGGTACCCAATTGGCGCCATCCCACTGAAGTATTTGACCCGCAACCGGAACACCTTCTCCAATGTTGATGGAGCCTCCGTTAGTAAGTGAAATTGTATTGCCGGATTTTGAGAAAGTCTGAACCAAAGCAACCCATTGCGAATTTTGCCAGAAATAAATATGAGCCTCATCCTGATCAAAGACCAGTAGCCCGTTTTCGTTTGCGCTCATTACTGAAGTCAGCGCATTCCTCTGCAACGTGGTCAGGCTGGGTATTAACAGCCCTTGATCTCCATTGGGTGCCACGAGATGCAAAACGGCAAACGGACTGGGATTTTCAGTGTTGATACCTGCCGAATAATCCTGGGCATATGTGCTGAAAAAGATTGAGATGAGCACGACGAAGGAATGAAAAGCTCTTAGGGTAGATTGTGAAGTCATCTAAAGAAGAATTTGTATAAAAAGGTAAACCAAATAATTTATTGAGTCTATTCCAATTAAGTTTCAATCTCGATAGCTGGAAGATATAAAATACAAGTAAATCTTTGTATTGTGCAATTATAACGGATAATAGGGAATCTTGTTTTATCTGGATCTGATAAATTCAGGTGCTCTTCTGAACATCGTGGCCTGTTCATATCCATAAGCAATCTCAATCAAAGTAGACTCGCTCCATGCTCTGCCAAAAAATGAAATACCTACCGGTAATTCATCCACAAATCCCATAGGAACAGTGATGTTTGGATAGCCCGCAACTGCTGCAAACCTTGAACTTCCGAGCTGAAAATGATCTCCATTGACCAGGTCGGTTTTCCAGGCAGGACTTCCGGTCGGGGCAACAATAGCGTCCAGATTATGAAGGTCCATGACCCGATCGATGCCTTCATCCTGACTGTACTTTCGCGCTCTTTCCAGTGCTTCAAGATATTCCGGGGAGTCCAGGTCTCCCTTTTCCGCGGCCATCTCCAGATACTGCTGATTGTAATATTTCAATTCGATGGAATCTTTCCGGTTAAATTCGATCAGCGCTTCGATATTTTTCACGGGAGCATGCGATCCCAGGGAGGCAAAATATTTGTTCAAACCATCTTTATACTCATACAAAAAGATCTGAAGTTCGGCATTTCCCATGGACGTCGTAGAGATCTCATCCAGCTCGATGATTTCAGCTCCGTTTTCTTTCAATGTTTCTATCGCCCGCATCATCAGTGTGTCCACCTTGAAATGAGCGCCCATCGGTCCTTTGTAGAATCCGATTTTCTTTCCTTTCAGGCCATCGGCATTTAAATACGGCGTGTAATCGGTTAAAGAATGACCCTCGCTTTTGAGGGTTTTGGCATCAGAAGGATCCACTCCGGTCAATACCCCTAAACAAATGGCTGCGTCCTTCACGGTTCGGGCCATAGGGCCGGGTGTATCCTGGGTAAATGAGATCGGAATTACTCCCGATCTGCTGATTAGTCCAACCGTGGGTTTGATACCGACAATTCCGTTGGCATGGGAGGGGCATACAATGGATCCGTCTGTTTCTGTCCCAATGGCCAAAACAGTGAGGTTTGCACTGACGGATACCCCCGAACCCGAACTGGATCCACAGGGATTTCGGTCAAGGACATAGGGGTTTTTTGTTTGTCCGCCCACGCCGCTCCATCCGCTGGAGGAGAGCTCCCCACGGAAATTGGCCCATTCGCTCAGGTTTGCTTTTCCGAGGATCACTGCGCCGCTTTCCCGCAGCTTTCTGGCTACAAAACTATCCTGGAGCGGATGAGAACCCATCAATGCCTTTGATCCCGCTGTGGTTTCCATCTGATCATGGGTGTCTATATTGTCTTTTAGGATCACAGGAATACCGTGTAAAGGCCCAGCGATCTGCCCTTCAGCCATTTGCTGATCCAATTGTCTGGCAATTTCTAGGGCCTCCGGATTTACCTGAATGATGGAGTTGAGAGCTGGTCCGTGCTTATCGATTTCCTCAATGCGCGTCAGGTAGTAAGAAACCACCTGTTCGATAGTAAAAGCATTGTTATCGTAGCCAGTCCTGATCTTATCAATGTCATATTCGATGAGATTCAGTGAATCGGAAGTTTGCAAGGCATCTTTACAACCCCACAGGATGGAAAAAGCAAGAATAAAGATCAGGATGAATTTCATTGGTTGTCTGAAAATAATTAAATAACTGGGAAAATCGGCAGGTTCCCATGATTTCTAATCGCTTCAAAGTAATATTGCGGCACTTATGGTTGATCTGTCAAAAATTGACACCATCATCTTTGATCTGGGAGGTGTGATTGTGGACCTGAATCCGGATGGTGTCATTCGCAAACTGTCCGAATATGTAGATGTGTCGCCTTCAGATGAAATGAGAGAGCTCATCGTCAATTCGCCTGTGCTTATCCAGTATGAAACAGGAAAAACATCCGAGGAGCAATTTTTGTTGGAAATGAATGAATTGCTCAAAGGAAATATGAGTATGCAGGACTTTGAGGAAGCGTGGAATCTGATGCTTGGGGATATACCTTCAAAGCGGCTTCAGCTAATGAAAGACCTGGGTAATCGCTTTCAGACGATGATCCTCAGCAATACGAATGGTATTCATGAGCGGAAATTTAATGAGATGGTGAATGAGCAAACGGGTGAGGAAGGGATGCATAGTTTTGTGCACTTGGCCCATTACTCTCACAAGATCGGATACCGGAAGCCGGAGGCCATCTGCTACGAATATGTGATTGATAAAGGTCAGCTGAACCCGGAACGAACACTGTTTCTGGATGATAATGTAAAAAATATCTCAGGTGCCAGGGAGTTGGGGATTAAAGCTGTCCAGGTAAAGTATCCTGATCAGATCTTTGAAATCGTGGGGAATGGATAAAAAACAAAAAACACTGCTGATCCAGGTAGGTTTGTTTATTCTGACCATTGTCACGACGACCCTGGCCGGAGCGGAGTGGATTTATGGGAGATTCCTATTCTTTACTGAGGAGACCATGAGATGGAGTGACTTTACGGCAGGTTTCTCTTTTTCCTTACCATTGTTGCTGATCCTGACCTGTCATGAGTTTGGGCATTACTTTACGGCCAGGTATCATAAGATCAAAGTCACGCTTCCTTATTACCTGCCACTTTGGCTGGGCATCATCGGTTCATTGTCGCTGGGCACGATGGGTGCATTTATTCGCATCAAGGAGCACATCACCAATCGTAAAAAGTACTTTGACGTGGGTGTATCAGGTCCTGTAGCCGGGTTTATTGTTGCCATATTCTTCATCTGGTACGGATTTACCCATCTGCCTGATCCTTCTTTTATTTATGAGATCCATCCTGAGTATGAAACCGTAGGCTGGGAAAATATTGAGCAGGCTAATAAAGAGCTGGAAGGAATGACCATGAAACTGGGGGATAACCTGATCTTTTGGTTTTTCCGGACGTATGTGGCGGACCAGGACCGCGTACCTCCCACAAGTGAGATGTATCACTACCCGTTGCTGATGGCCGGGTATATTGCCCTGCTGTTTACTGCTTTGAATCTCCTGCCGATTGGGCAGCTGGATGGAGGTCACATCACCTATGGTCTGTTCGGTAAAAAGTACCATGGCCTCATTGCCAGGGTTTTGTTTACCGCTTTCATCTTTTATGCCGGCCTGGGGCTTATTTCCGTGCGAAGTCTGCAGGATACTTCTCTGGCGGCAGTGGGAGAGTTTGCGTTGTATCTGGCCTTGTACATTTACTTCCTCTATGCGAGTTCTTTTTCAATGTTTAAGCGAAAGCAGGATCGTTGGTTTTTTGCGGTGATAGTCATGGCTATTCAATTTATGTTGTCATCCTTTTTCCAGCTGGAAGGCTACAGCGGGTGGCTGGTTTTTGCTTTTTTGGTAGGCCGCATACTTGGGATTGATCATCCAAGGACAGCTGAAAATGAGGAGCTGGACCCCGGAAGGAAACTGATTGGCTGGATAGCATTGATCATTTTTGTGATCTCTTTCAGTCCCAGACCACTGATACTGGAGATTCCGGAAGGAATGTTTTAACGGGATAGTATCACTTTTCTTGAAACAAAATGCTCCCCTCTGCGCATTTTCAAAATATAAATACCATTGGGGAATTCACTCAAATTGATCCCTGGCGAATGATCCAATCTTTTAAGAAGACTCCCCGAAAGATCATAGATGGCAGCTTCATCAAATTCAGGTACATGTATGATGCCATTGGTTGGATTCGGATAGATGGAGATTTCTCCCGAATACTTTGGTGTGGAAAGAATAAACTCTGACCCATCGATAAAAACCGGACGGATCATCAGTGCACCGGACACTTCATCATTCTGTATCCATTCCTGATCCACATTGTAAAAGATGAAATCACTGGCAGCCAGATTGTTTCTATCCAGTCCTACACCAATGAGGAAGTTGGTGTTATTTTCATAGCCAATGTAAAAAGTATCTCTGACGATCAGGGGTGTGTTGAGCTTCACCCTGGTGAATGTGTTAGCCTCGGCAGGCAGCTGTATGCTGTAGGGCTGAGACCTTGCAGGGTCCTCTGTCAGGCGGCTGTAAGCCACAATGTTGACAGGCTTACCCGCCGGATTGTTGGGATTGATATCCGGAAAATGAAAATCGATATGGGTCAGGGTATCTTGTTCTGCTACGGTAAACATCACGACCAGCTTACCTTTATCGACATTTACGCCGGCGCTGTATTCTGCAATCCCATCATCATAGGCATAGTAATTATGCAGGGTGTAGGTGTGCCGGATGGTATCATTGACTTTTAAGTCAACCGGGAGAAAGACGGTATCGTCCTCCACCACCTCTTCAAAAAGGAATTTATCCCCTGTATTATAGTAATAGGTCGTTTCCAGGACCTGTGAATCAAGGTTATTTATCGGTATGGCCGGGAAATCAGGACCACCCAACATCCTCTGCTCAAGCGGAAGCAGCGCTCCACCTCCTGCATTTCCCAATGAGGCATTCACATAGGATTCGCCTGTTGTCAGGTTATTCAGGTTGTAATAATAATCCAGGGGGTGCGGAGTATTATCCAGGTTACTGGCCAGGATATTTTGAGGGCTGAGATAGGCTGCGGGATTCACAAAAAACTGGCTGGCCGGGACTTCGGCATAAGGTGCAAATAACAGGGAAGGGGGACTGGATAAACTTCTGTCGAAGTGAAAGATATCCGTTGATGACCTCAGTTTATTCAGGTATACATAGTCGATGTGCCAGGTGTCAAAGGGCCCTCCCCGGTTGATGATGGACCGGAACCTGAACCTGAAATTCTGATGTAAATATTGATCACCGGAGACCTGTACAATGACCTGCTGAAAGTAGGTCTCACTTTTATCCAGGCCTCCGTTGGTACTCCAGACGGTCACCCAGGTAGAATCAACGCTATAAAATTCAAGGTTTAGGGAATCTTCGGGATCGGGAAGCTCACCATTGCCAAAGGCCTGCCAGAAAAAGCTCAGATAGACGGTATTCTTTTCGAAGGCCGTCAATTGCGACAGGTCTATCGGGTGGCTGACCAGGCTGTCCGCCGGACCGGGGAAGGAGCTATTGGGCCGATGGGCTCTGCCCTGCTGAGTGAGTCCGTCGAAGGTGGCGACTTTGTAGGTGGGAGGATTGATCCCATAAGTCTCATTGACAAAAATATCTTTACCTGTAGCCCACTTGTAAATATCCGGTTGATTGGAAGAGGTGGAAAAATCATCCCAAAACGGAAGTGTGAGAGTGGTGTCAACCTGGGTTTCCTCAATTCTGCCGGCAGTATGATACCGATTGTTTTCGAGTGACTGAACGACCAGCTGCGCTTCCAGTATAAAGGGAATGAATATAAGAAAGGTAAGCAGGTACCTCATAGATGATCATTGATCCAATAATGTAGGATTGGCATTCAGTGAGTCAGGACTGTAGATCCAGATATCTACCTCCTGTCCGATTTTCATGTTGATCCCCGGACTGGGTCTTTGTCTGAAAACAGCACCGGGCGCAACCTGTTCCTGCTCGTACTCAAATGTTCCATCCTCTTTTTCCACTTCAATAACGGCAATTCCCGTTTTCTCGTGTGTGACATCACCAATCTTAAGCCCCGAACCAATGATAGCGAATTCTGCGCTTTCCTGATCAAGGAAGATCAGGTTTGGCGACTCGAGCGTTACCTGCCCGAGGCCGTCTCCAGCGACCAGGTCGATACTTGAACCTTTAGGTATCCTTTCTCCTTCAAGCACTTTCCTTCCATCAAGCTTTTGATCAAGCACATAGTTTAAGGCAATATCCGGCTGGTAGTCAATTTTCCCTAATCTGAGATCATATGTTTTCAGGATCAATTGTGCGTTTTTTACTGAACCCCCGACCAGTTTGGGCATTCTTACCAAAGGTGGCTTTTCGGCATTCAGTGTGACATAGATCTTTCGGTCTTCCTTTACTTTTGCATTTGGCATGGGCAGCTGGCGTAGCACAGATAGGGGAGGAAGCTCAGCGGAAAATCCCGAATCCTCCGTGACCTCATACCGAAGCTGCCTTTCCCCCAAAAACTTGTCCAGATCTTCATAGGCCACACCCCTGACATCAGGCACCGTGAGTGTTTCTCCATGGTTGGTATTGAATGGAAGGTATATGTAAAAAAAGAATAAGACGAGCATCACACCTATGACCCCGATAAAGATCAAATGTTTGATGATGTCGTACCAGCGCGTAGCTTTTAAGAATTTCATTTAATGATTGTTGTAAAACAAATTGGTCCCCAAATATAAACTCCCTTTTTCACTACTTATTGAATCCATAGGTGATGATCTGATCAATAAATTCATAGGGCTTCATTCCTGCCAGGGCTGCCTGATGAAAAATGGCGGTCGCCGGGGTCATTCCGGGCAGTGAATTGATCTCAATGATAAAGGTTTCGACTTTGTCCGGATACACACGCACAAAGGCATCAATTCTACAATAGCCTTCCACTTCAAGGACCTCAGCCACCCTTTCCAGTACGCTTCTGACCTCACGGGAGATCTCTTTTGACCTTTTCGGATCTTTATCAAATCTCGCCGGAGTGATATTCTGGCCTTCTCCTGCCAGAAATTTCTCTTCCAGAGACAAGACCTCTCCGCTGGCGAGGGTTTCGGAGGGTTCAAAAGCCTCGTAAATCAGTTTGCCGGATTCCCGGCGTGTGATCACCCCTCCGGTGATCTCCATGAATCTTTCTTCATTTTTTCTGGAAATCAATTCTTCTACCAGGAAATAATCCTTTAAAGGAAATTCTTCATTGTCCCTGAGCTTAAGGACAGATGCAGGCTGGGCGGGGAACGGCGGAGAGTCCCTGAACATCATTTCCGAATAGGCCCTGATTTCCTCCCTGCTCCTGATCATTTTGACTGCAGAGGAACATCCGTCGTCCGAAGGTTTGGCGATAAAGGGGTAGCCAAACTCATCTTCCAGCTTCTCAATTTCCCTGACGGGATCCATTGAATAATCAGCCTTCATTACCATACAGTGTTCGGCCACATGAAAACCGTGTTTACGAAGGATCTCATTGGTCCTGTATTTGTCAATGGTTGTTGAGGAGCTGGTGATCCCTGATCCATTGTATGGAATTCCTTCCTTTTCGAGTTCCTGCTGGATGGCTCCATCTTCACCGGGCCGGCCGTGCAAAGCGATGAAAGCAAACTCAATGATCTCCTTCAAATCCTGATATGAAAGCTTTTTCAGCTCCATGGATTCTACATAGGCAAATCTTGCCCTGATCTCTTGGGCTTCAGTTTTGATCTTTTCGAGGATCTCATGTTTCGCCTTTTTGTCAAGGATCTTCTCTTTTATATCATCTGCATTGTCTTTCAGCATCACATTGATGGGTAGCTGATACAAATCATGCTGCTGCTCATCGCCTGTCAGAAATATGGGAATGGGATGATATTTGACTGAGGATGCCAGTTTTTCAAAAATATTTCGCCCGCTTTCAATACTGATATGCCTTTCCGTGGAAAATCCACCCATGATCACGCCAATTTTGATTTTTTTAGTTTCTGATCTGGCCTTTGCCTTGAGATCCCGGTCCAGTTTGCTGAGCAGGCCCTGCACCTCATGGATGGATTTACCCGCTTTGAGTCGGGACTTGAGTGATTCCTCTACGATGTAAGTAAGAAACTG
The DNA here is from genome assembly GCA_965243485.1 of Cyclobacteriaceae bacterium. Lineage (GTDB taxonomy): Bacteria > Bacteroidota > Bacteroidia > Cytophagales > Cyclobacteriaceae > UBA7330. The sequence continues at coordinate 4,085,577 of CBDEVP010000001.1, forward strand.
GGAAGGGTTGAGCCCGATCTCTGCAGCCTGGTGGAAGAAAAATGAAGAGGGAAGCATACCCGAGGTGGTATTGGGGTCATTAAGGATGATGCGGCGGTCGGACGTATAAAATCCGTCAATTCTTGCGTACACGTTGGTATGGATGGCCCGAAATAATTTACAGCATTTGTTCCTGATCTCTTCGATGATGGTATGTGGCAGATCAATAGGGGTGACTTTACGGCTGATACCAGGAAGGTACTTCGACCGGTAATCAAACAGGTTGCTTTTCTTCCTGATCTCTGTGGGTGGCAGGGCGATCGGATCGCCATGAGGAGAAGTGATGACGATACATGAAAATTCAACACCTTCCAAAAAGCTTTCGATCAAAACCTCTGATTCACCATCCGGTGACTCAAGCATGATCACTTCCTGCTCTGACTGATCAAGGATCGACCATAGCTCTTCGGGATGGTTGCACCATTGATCGTTTACAAGCACGGGAAATCCAAGCCCTTCCCTGATATCTGTGAACCTGACCAGGTAGTTTCTCTTATCAGCTTCAGAGAAGCTCTTCCATTCCCGGATGTTTATTTTATGAATAAAAAATGATTTGTCAATGGCCTGACCGAGAGCTTCTTCCGACCTCACCACGGTAACACCAATCGAAGAACCCTGATGGGGTGCTTTCACGACCACAGGAAAATCGAACCGATCCGATATTTCCTTCAGGATCTCCCGGGGCCTGTCCAGCCAGTGCTTTCGGGTGACTGAGGTGTGGTCAGGAAGATCAAAGCCTGCGGATCTCAGGATGATTTTTTGAATGGACTTGTCAATACCAATACTGTTCGGTAGGATGCCTGATCCTGAATAGGGTATCCCATACCATTCCAGCAGTCCCTGGATGTTGCCATCTTCTCCATATGGGCCATGAAGTGCCAGAAAAGCAAAATCCATGAGCTCCGAAAATTCTTCGGGACGGATCCTCCGGCCAACTTTTTTGATACTCTCCTCAACAGCTGTAGCATTTCCCAGGGATTCAACATAGATCTGGAAGAAATGCGGACTGGGCGGTAGTTGGTCAGCAGCGGGATAAAAGTCTCTGATGGTCCCTTTGTATAAATATTGCCAGTCGAGCAGTATAAAATTTCCCAGGCTATCCACAAAGACAGGCACCGGGGTGAAGAGGGATTTATCCAGGTTATCGTAAACCGTCCGACCACCGGCAAATGATATTTCCCGCTCCCGTGATTGTCCCCCGAAAAAGATCCCGACTTTCATTTGATAAAAATTGTTTTTAAGACACCCTACAATCCTGCAGGGGAATTTGTCCTGCCTCAGGCGGGACTCATTTCCTGGGCGCCAAAATTAAGTCAGTTGGCGGTCTTTATTGGCTAATAAATAATCTTTTGGTGTCTGAAAAGCTTTGACCGATGACTCTTACAAAGTAAAAGCCCGATTGATTAGGCGTAGCAAATTCATAGATCTGATTTAAGGTTTCAGAAAACCGCTCGTTGTAAACGATTTTACCGGAAAGATCGATCAGCTGAATCAGGACTTCTTCCTTCCTCTCCAGGTTAAATGCAATCCTGTAGTACTTTTCGGTGACGGGGTTGGGGTATACGGTTATCACATCTGAAAAGCTTTCAATGTCAGGGTCATCGATGGTCAGCACTTCGATGTCGTCAAGGTATAGATTATTCCCGGTTCCATTGGTAAATACAAATGCCAGCCTGAATTTATCAATTCTTTCATCTTCATCATTCAGTCGTAATAGATTGGTCAGGCTCAAATATTCTGTCCTCCAGTCTTCATCACTTTCTGGCATCCAGTCCGCTGTAGAGACTTGCAAGGCCAGTGAATCGCTGTTCTTATTGTAGATGACCTGATCATACGTCAATCCACAGTTGGTGGAAAGAAGAATCTTCAGGTTATCTACGTAGGGTGGATTGGATGCATATGAGAGTCTGAAGCGTAAAGCTGCCTCTTCATATTCATTGGTAGTCAGGGTCGGGCTCACGAGCCAGGATTCCGCACCTACATTACCGGAATTAAAGCCTGAAGCTCTTAAGGTGTTGTTGTCTCCGATAAGGACCTGTTCATAATCAGGTTCATTGGAGGATTCATTGATCACCCAGGGGTCAAATTCAAAGTTTTGCCTTACGGGAATCGATTCCTCCTCAGAATTTAGCACAGCGTAGTATTCCAGTCGATTATTCAGGGCGAATTCATCGACCCGCTGATTGACGGAAATGACTTCAAACCTGTTTCGATTAAGACCATCCTGGAGGCTTCCCTGCAAAATAATGTTGGTGGATGCGCCGGAGGTCAGGTTCAGATTGGAAAACTGAAAACCTTCGGATCCGTTTTCTGAATCATAGGAGATCAGCATGTTATTGATGGTCTCATACCCATAGTTCTTCACTTCGAGGACCGGGACAAACTCGCTGAAACATGAAACCTGAGATACATTGCTTACCTGACGAAGTCCCACATCGTAGGCCAAAAGATTATCGGATGTGATTGAAATACTGTCCAGATAGAGATTGTTTCCCCCTCCGTTTACTCCAATAAAAGCCACCTGTACATTGTCAAATCCGATGTACGGTGTCAGGTTGATCAGTTCTTCTTCCCAGTCAAAAGGAGAGGTAGGGGTAAATTCCTGGCTTCTGGGAAGGACCGTGCTCAGCTCCAGATCATATTTTTCAAATAAATACTCCGCCACAGGAAATGTGCTGCCACAATCCGTAGAAACAGCCACAATCAATCCATCATTGAAAGTGCTGTCCGATCTGGCTGCATAGGCATATCTGAAGGAAAGTAACGCAGTACTTAAAGTAGACAGGTCCAGAACTCTTGTCAGCAAAAGATCAAGTGAACCAATGTTTTCCTGCGAATTGTAAAAGTCAAGTTTGGCTGCCCGGTTAAGCGCTGTATTGTCTGGTGCAATGGCGACTTCCCAATTAGAGGGTTCTCCAAACTCTCCGGTGGTGTATACCTGCAGAGGACCTTCAAAGTCTTCAAAAAATGGAATGATCGATGATTCGTTCGGGAGAATAGAAAGATTTTTAATGTTGTTGCTCTGGTTTTCATCAGGCATGCCGTTTGTCGATAGTACCCTGAACTCAATTTCATTGAATGAAGCCTGATTGATGGAGACAGAAGCAAAATTTACAAGCGCAACTTCCAGCGGATCCAGATCTGACACCTCATTGGCGACTTCGACCAGTTGCTGATTCACATAGAAGCCTATTGAATACGAGGTGACCGGAGCTGTCCCATAGTTTCTGATTTCTATGGATGGATCCAATATCCCACTGCAGTCCGCCACGGTCGGTGATAAAATGGTTCTTACTCCCAGGTCATTGGTGAATTGGATCGGTTCTACAAGGCCAGGAGAGCTCAACAATGATTTTCTTCTTGGGCTGTATTCCAGTACCAGGTGCATCCTTTCTTTCTGATCCTGAGTGAAAAGATTCATGCATTCGTCATCGGTGTAATCCATGTAATTCTGAAACATAGGAGAACCTTCATCACAAATACGCTGGTCGTCGGGAAAGGAGCAGGGGGAGCTTTTTCCGGAGTAGCTTCCCGAAGCTTTCGGCGTATCAGCGCAGAAATCATCAAAACTACACCCTCCATCACCCCAGATATGCCTGAGTCCCAGATAATGACCGATTTCATGGGTGGTTGTTCTGCCATAGGAGTCAAAAGAGGTGGTATTGGGGTTGATGCCTACAAAGAGGTAATCGATCACAGCCCCATCAGTCAAACGGTAGTTCAGAAACTGTCCTTCCAGTCCCGGCAGGTTGGCAAACGGATACTGGGCATTCCCGATGAAATTTCCGGATAAATTGGCGACCCAAATATTCAGGTAATCTTCGGCCGGCCAGTAACTTTCGCTTTTCAGCAGGGCATCATCCTGAGAAGCGCTGTAAACAGGTTTTGAGCCCTGGACCCTGACGATGCCGGTTGTTGGCAATCCTTCCGGATCCTGCTTTGCAAGTACAAAATTAATTTCTGTGTCTACTGCCACAGGAAGAAAGATCGATGGGGTGGATGAAGCATCTTCATTTTCTCTTCTAAAGTCCTCGTTGAGCACTTCGATCTGCTCAAGGATCCGCTCATCCGGGAGGTTAATACCCTCACCAACGGCCTCTCCATTATGGATGATATGAAAAACGACGGGAATGGTATATTCCGCATGTGATCTTGCACCAAAGGGCTCAACAAAGGAAGGTTTATCAGAACGCATGGTGGACATCCAGCTTTCAAACCGGTCGGATTGATTCAGGATCTGCTGATTCGCTGGCGTGTAGTTGACTGCACAGCGTTCCTGTGCATGAGAGATAGCCACCTGGCTAAAGATCAGGACGGCTAAAACCCATCTCATTTTACATCATTCGTTGGGGTAATACGGCACCGGGATCACCAGGGGAGGTAATATTTACAGCTTCCACTGCGGAGATTTCCGGGACTGCACGCTTGATGGCTTCTTCCACACCGGCTTTCAGGGTCATGGTAGACATGGGGCAATTGCCACAACTGCCCAGCAGTTCAAGAAATACCTTGTTGTTACCATCAATCTTCAGTATTCTGACGTTACCACCATCAGCTTCAAGATAAGGTCTTATGCTATCCAGGGCGTTTTCAACCAGAGCTTTGAGGTTCTTTTCAGACATTGATCTCTACTTTTTGGGTTTTTGCCATTGTTGCGTTCCTGATCGCTACCTGCTGAGCCAATGATGAGGCCACGTTTCCAAAGGCTTCAGCCGTGACGTCATCTTTTAATACAGCCGGATAGCCCGAATCTCCACTTTCCCTGATTGACTGCACGATGGGTATCTGCCCCAGGAATGGAACCTCCTGACTCTCCGCCAGGTTTTTACCACCATTCTCACCAAAGATATAGTATTTATTATCAGGTAGCTCTTCCGGTGTGAAATATGCCATATTTTCTACCAGTCCAAGGATGGGGACATTGATTTGAGGCTGCTTGAACATAGCCAAACCTTTCACCGCATCGGCCAGTGCCACTTTCTGAGGCGTGGTGACAATTACCGCTCCGGTAACAGGTACAGACTGCACCAGTGTAAGGTGAATGTCACTTGTTCCGGGAGGGAGGTCTATCAATAAATAATCCAGATTTCCCCATTTGGTGTCACCAAGAAATTGTTTAAGCGCTGAACTGGCCATAGGACCTCTCCAGACCACGGCATTGCCCGGAGGACTTAAAAACCCGATGGACATCAGCTTTACAAAATACTGTTCGATGGGGATGATCATGTTCTTGCCATCAATTTTTTCTACGCCTGGTTGTTCATGCTCGCAGTTGAACATCGTGGGTATGGAAGGGCCGTAGATATCCGCATCGATCAAGCCGACTTTTGCACCGGTCCTGGCAAGAGAGACTGCAAGGTTCGATGCAACTGTGGACTTTCCTACTCCACCTTTACCGGATGCTACCGCAATGATATTCTTTACTCCATCAAGTATGGGTGCAGCCGTTCTGGTGGTGGTGACAGATGAGGTCATATCAATATCCAGTGAAATATCTTCACCAAGGTTTCGGTAGAGTGCCTGTTCGCAGTCTTTCCTGATGATCTCTTTCAGCGGACATGCAGGGGTGGTCAGTACCACCTTGAAAGAGATCTTGTTGCCATCAACAGCTACATCCCTGATCATTCCAAGCGACACAAGATCCTTCTTCAGATCGGGATCGATCACTTCACTCAGGGATTTAAGGATATCATCTTTTGAAAAGCTCATGAATCAGACTTTATGCAAGTTTACGTAAGGCTTTCCAATGAACAAACTAATGGTTTAACAAGTTCTGAAAGCTGTTTAGGTTTTTTGCTTTTTTTGCTTCGCTGCCGGGAACAAAATATTGTTTAGGATCAACCGGTAACCCGCAGAATTAGGATGCAGATTCAGATCCGTAGGTTCTTCATTGACATAGTGCTGATAGTCTTCCGGATCATGTCCACCATAAAAGGTCCAGAATCCTTTTCCCAGCACACCATGAATATACCTGGCTTCATCAATAGATCGGGTTTCTCCCATGATGACCACATCCGATTTGATCAGACTCTTCTTGAATGAAGTGGTTTGCCCCATGAAGCCTTTGATGATCTTTTCATGATTTTGAGTGAGCATCGTAGGTATCGGGTCCCATTTAGCAGAAAACTGGAACAGGCTGAAAAAATCATTGGATTGATTTAAGCCCCTGATCTGTTGCTGATTATCGATATTGGAGTACTCGTACTCCAGTGGGTTACGCTCAATTTCAAAATTTTCAAAGGCCATGGTCTTACTGAAGTCCAGCTTTTGCTGTGCCTGCGGATCAGCAGGGTCTCCGTCATACATGCTTTCACAGATGTCGATCCCTTCGGCTGCCAGGGCAATGTCGTAGGTATCAGTGGCGGAACACATGGCAAAAAGAAATCCTCCGCTGGCCACATAGGATTTGATCCGCTTGACAATGGCTAACTTGAGGTGAGATACTTTTGAAAAACCATGCTTCCTGGCAGATTCCTCATATTCCTTTTGCTGCTGCTGATACCAGGGAAAATGATGATAGGTCTTGTAAAATTTTCCATACTGCCCGGTAAAATCTTCGTGGTGAAGGTGTAGCCAATCGTATTTGGGCAGCTCATTGTACATGACATCATCGTCGAAGATCACATCATAAGGGATCTCGGCATAGGTCAGCACCAGCGTGACCGCATCATCCCAGGGCTGCTTGCTCTTCGGGCTGTAAACGGCAATTTTCGGATGCTTTTCCAGTTTCATCACGTCCATGTTGGACGAAGGGCTTGAGATACTGGCCAGAATACTATTGGCCTGTGCATCTGATATCACCTGATAAGAGACCCCTCTGATGATACATTCATTTTCAATCAGCTGATGGTGTTTGATCATGAAACTACCACCGTTGTAATTCAACAACCAGTCGACTTCTATGTCCTGGGTGAGTACCCAGTAAGCGATGCCGTAGGATTTCAGATGATTTTTTTGGGTTTCATCCATTGGAATGTACAAATAAGCCGCTTGTAATTGCATTCCAAGGATATATATTGCCGTTAATAATAAAAACTTTCTCATTCGCATCAGAATTTAGATTTGTAACGTATCAGTTTCAAGGATAGTTTGAAACTTGTGTCTTTTAAAGATAATCCATGGATCTTAGAGAAAACATAAAGGAAGGCATTAAGTCAATCAATGCCAACAAGCTAAGGACAATTCTCACTGCGGCCATCATTGCCATTGGTATTACTTCGCTGGTTGGAATCCTTACAGCCATCGATGGCATTCAAATTTCTATTGAAGAAAGTTTCAGCAACCTGGGGTCGAATACTTTTGATGTTGAAAGTAAAAGGATTGACAGAGGTTCCAGGGAAGGTAAAACCAGCAAAGTTTATCCACCGCTTACCTTCAATGAACTTACCACCTTTAAGGAGCGATATAATGGACCGGGCGTGGTCAGTGTCAATGCGTCAGTCACTTATAATGCAGAGATCAAAAGGGGATCGAAAGTTACAAATCCCAATTGCAGGGTTCAGGGAGGAGACTATGATTATTTGGTAGTGGATGGGTACGATATAGACGAGGGCCGGTCATTTTCATCCAATGAAGCGGACAATGGTGCGCTGGTAGCGATCATCGGTGCTGACATACAAAATGCATTATTTGATAATTTTGAGGATCCGGTCGACGATTATATTACCGTTTTAGGTCAAAGATTTAAGGTGATCGGGTTACTGGGGGCACAGGGGGGCGCTGCCGGAGATAATTCTGTAGATAGAATGGTCCTCGTTCCGGTCTTGACCGCGCGAAGACTGGCTGCCGGCAGAAGATTGAACTATGAAGCTACTGTTGCTATTCCGGATGCCAATCAGATGGAAGCGGCTACCGGTGTGGCTACCGGCCTGATGCGGTCTATTCGCAGGGATCCGGTAAAATCTGAGGGTTCTTTTGATATTAACATTAACCGATCACTGGCAGAACGACTCGGCGAGATCACAGGATATTTGAGGATAGGGGGTTTTTCCATCGGTTTTATCACACTCCTCGGCGCATCGATAGGGTTGATGAATATCATGCTGGTATCGGTGACAGAAAGGACCAGGGAGATTGGGATCCGGAAAGCCATTGGGGCTACCCCGGGAAAGATCAGGCAGCAGTTTCTTATTGAAGCCATCGTGATTTGTCAGATGGGTGGTGCAGGAGGGATCGTGCTGGGAATCCTTATTGGCAATCTCGTCTCAAGTTTCATTAGTTCGGGCACTTTTATTATCCCATGGCTCTGGATCCTTTTTGGGGTAGCAGTTGGAACCTTTGTTGGGTTGATTTCAGGCTTCCTTCCCGCTTATAAAGCCTCAAAACTGGATCCCATCGAGTCGTTAAGGTTTGAATAGGTATATTCGCCGGATGAGCAATTCTATTTCCGAAAAACTCAGAAAAACGATCAGGGATGTACCGGATTTTCCAAAACCCGGCATCCTGTTCAAAGACATCACACCGGTTCTCGCCAATCCGGAACTCAGTTTAGAAGTGAGCCGTGCTTTTCTTGATCACTGGAAGAGCCGGGGGGTGGATGTCGTGGTTGGTATTGAATCCAGAGGTTTCATTTATGGCCTCCAACTGGCTCAACAACTGGGTGCACCGTTTATCCCGGTGAGAAAAGTAGGAAAATTGCCCTATAAAACAGTGAGACATGCCTATGAGCTTGAGTATGGAAGTGCTGAAATAGAAATGCATGAAGATGCCATCAACCAGGGCGATCAGGTGCTCATCCATGATGATCTGCTGGCCACCGGCGGCACAGCACAGGCTGCTGCAGAGTTGATCAGGAAGATGAAAGGTAAAGTCATTGGTTATTCTTTTTTGATTGAGCTGTCTTTTTTAGGTGGTCGGAAAAAGCTAATCACGGAGCAGTCCGAAGTTCAGTCGCTGGTGATCTTTGACTAGAGATCAGTCTGAAAAATATTTATCTCTTTCAACCTTCCCAGGGCATCGAATCTCAATGACAATCTTTTTGCCGGCACCGAATCACAGGCAGGAGACAAATTGTAATAAAAGAATTTTTGATTTCTGCTGTATAATTCATGCTCGTCTGGGTCACCAAGAAGAGCTTTGATCTCATTCTGACTGGCCGTCAAAAGCGTGGATTCATTGGCTAAAAGCAGTCGGGCCTGTTCAATTTTGTTTTGCTCACAGCTGATCTGTGCGTTCCATCGATCAGGGTCAAATCCACGAACTTCCGGTGCTTCATAGCAGGAAAACAAAAAGAAAACACAAAGGATAAGGAGTCCTGATCTCATTACAATATCATAACCGCCAAAGTTAATTTAAAGTTATCGTAAGGTTGAGAACTGATTTGTTCTAATTTTGGCATCCAATAAACCACTCTTGAAACGTGCTGCGAGTAATTAACCTGATCAAGATCTTTTCCGCCTTCATTTTCTTAGGTACCCTTTCTCTTGTATACGCTTACATGCCCATCATGGTCAGTCTGGATGAAGAAGGTGTGGCCCAGGTGCACAAAGAGAATTTTTTTTATAGCAGCATCGTGGCATTTGTTGTCGCTAACCTGTTGATCCTTTTCATTCAGAAAATCATTAATCAAAAAACAATCAGTGAGGAATTGAAAGCCTGGGTAGGAGGGTTCACCTTCGTATTCAATCTGTACCTTTCTTTTATTGTTGGCTTTTTGGGTGTGATCAATAATCCAACTCATATCCCTGCTTCAAATTACTTCTATCTCAATTGGCTGGGACCGATTTTGATTTTTGCATGGACAATCGGACTTATTTTTCTTGTTTTAAAGAGGAAATAAAACCCTCTCTATTTCAGTAGGTTATTTAGTTCTACTTCAATTAAATTCCCAAACTCCGGAATTTTTTTTACACCTGATCCATCAAAATTTTATCTAAATTCAAGCCCTGGTTGAATGGTTAAAGACAACTAGATTTGGAGAAGATGGCGGAAGTTCAGTATACCGAAGAGAGCATAAAATCCCTTGACTGGAAAGAGCATATCAGGCTCAGACCGGGGATGTATATTGGTAAGTTAGGTGATGGGTCGGCGCATGATGATGGTATTTATGTGCTGGTGAAAGAGGTGTTGGATAACAGCATCGACGAGCACATGATGGGCTATGGAAAGACCATCAATATCAAGGTCACTGATCATAAAGTTGAGGTCAGGGATTTTGGACGAGGGATCCCTTTGGGCAAGGTCATCGACTGTGTTTCTAAAATCAATACCGGAGGTAAGTATGATAGTGGAGCGTTTCAGAAATCAGTCGGCCTGAACGGTGTCGGTACCAAAGCTGTCAACGCCCTGAGTACCTACTTCAAGGTTCAGTCATTTCGGGATGGCCAGTCCAAACTGGCGGAATTTGAGCGGGGAGTCATTGTCAATGATGCGAAAGTCTTTAAGTCAGATGAAAGGGAGGGAACGCTCATAGAATTCATACCTGACGATCAGGTATTTAAGCACTTTCATTTTATTCCGGAGTTCCTGGAAAATCTCATCTGGAATTATGCCTACCTGAATGCCGGTCTCACCATCAATTTCAACGGAAAGAAATATCATTCGGAAAATGGATTGCTTGATCTGCTGAAGCGAAAAGTGGATGAAGAGACGATCAGGTATCCGATCATCCATCTTAAAGGATCAGATATTGAGGTTGCTATGACCCACGCCAGCCAGTATGGTGAGGAATATTATTCATTTGTGAATGGTCAGCACACCACACAGGGAGGTACACATCTGGCGGCTTTTCGGGAAGCTGTGGTAAAGACTGTAAGGGATTTCTACAAAAAAGAGTTTGATGCAGCTGATATCAGGGCTTCCATTGTGGCATCGATAGCAGTGAGGGTGCAGGAGCCCGTTTTTGAAAGTCAGACCAAAACGAAACTTGGCTCACAGAACGTAGCTCCCGAAGGTCCTACCATGCGGACATTTGTGAATGATTTTCTCAAGCGGGAGCTGGATAACTACCTGCATCAGAATACCGAAGCTGCAGATGCCCTTCTGAAGCGGATCATACAGTCTGAAAGAGAGCGAAAGGAAATAGCCGGGATCAAAAAGCTGGCTAATGAAAGGGCCAAAAAGGCCAATCTGCACAATAAGAAATTAAGAGATTGCCGTCTGCACTTTAATGATAAGCGTGTGGATGAGGAGAAGCTGGAGAACACGATGATCTTCATTACCGAGGGTGACTCGGCGAGCGGATCCATTACCAAATCCAGGGATGTCCAGACCCAGGCAGTATTCAGTCTACGGGGAAAACCGTTTAACTGCTTTGGGCAGACTAAAAAAGTGGTTTATGAAAATGAAGAATTCAACCTGCTTCAGCATGCGTTAAACATTGAGGATGGTCTGGAAGGGTTGCGGTATCGAAAAATTGTAATCGCTACTGATGCGGATGTCGATGGTATGCACATCAGACTCTTGCTGCTCACTTACTTTTTACAGTTCTTTCCAGAGCTGGTAAGAAATGGTCATGTCTATATCCTGGACACCCCTTTATTCAGAGTTCGTAATAAAAAGGAAACCATCTATTGCTATTCAGAGACTGAGAAAAGGGAAGCCATTGAAAAGTTAGGAGGAAAGCCTGAGATCACGAGATTCAAGGGTCTGGGAGAGATCTCACCGGATGAATTTGCTGGATTTATTGGCGAGGATATCAGGCTGGAGCCCGTCATTTTGCAAAAGGATACCAAGACAAAGGATATTCTGGCTTTTTATATGGGAAAGAATACCCCCGAGCGTCAGGAGTTTATCATCAATAAGCTGAAAGTGGAGAAAGACATCGTGAAGGATGATGAAACCATCATAGTAGCCGAGTCGTGAAGCCATTGAAAGCGATAGGAAGATCAGCTTTCCTTCTTTTGCTGATCGTTACGGTCTCCTGTAACAAAGACAATGATACAGGTCCGTCTTTTAATTATGTGGTGGAATATGAGGAAGTGTCTACCATTTCCGCCGCAACGATCAGAGGGATTATTTCAATTACCGGACTTGGGATCCCGACAGACATACTGAAGCATGATGTGAAAGTATACAAGGTCTATTATTATACGGACTACAAGGAAGAAGAGATCATTGCGTCAGGTGTGGTTGCCTTACCCGTCACCAACGAAGCCAAAGGGACTTTAAGTTTCCAGCACGGCACCATTGCGTCAGATGATGAGGCTCCGTCCAACAATCTATCTACCAATGATCTGCTGGTTTATGCGACCATGGCTGCGACGGGATTGATTGTTTCCATTCCGGACTACATCGGCTTTGGCTCCTCGGTAGACATCATGCATCCTTATTATGATGAATCGTTGACTGTGAGTGCCGTTGTGAACCAACTGTATGCTGTTCATGAAATGGCCAGTGCGGAAGGTTTGGGTTTTCTGGATCACCTGTATTTGGCCGGATATTCTCAGGGAGGATATGCGACCATGGCCACTCATAAATATTTTGAAGAGCAGGGCATTGATGGTTTTGACCTGAAGGCTTCGTTTCCGGCAGCTGGGGGTTACGATGTTGCTGGAATGAGAGATTATTTTCTTAGCCAGGAAAGTTACCCCGAGCCTTATTTTATTGCCTATGTAGCAGAGTCCTATCGTATCACTTATGATCTGACTGATCCGTTGACCTTGTTTTTTAATGAACCCTATGCCGGTAGAATCCCAGGTCTGTTTGGTGGAGATCTGTCAGGATATGAGATCAATGCACAACTCACCAGCGTCATTGCAGATCTGATCACGGAAGAATATCTGAACAATAGAGAAGACCCGGCCTTTGATGAGATCAATCAGGCTTTCGAAGCCAATAGCCTTACAGACTGGACGCCCACCATTGATATGTATATGTATCATGGGAATGCTGATGTGACGGTGCCTTATCAAAATTCTATTGATGTATTTGATCTTTTCAATTCAGGCAGTGTAACCTTCCTGACCATCAATGAAGGTACTCATGCAACAAGTTTTATTCCTTACTTGGAAGACCTGGCACAGCGACTGAATGATTATATCAATTGATTGTAATAATATTACAATATATAATATTTTGTATAAATAGTACAATTAATATAACTTTGCATTATATATGCAATACATTCTGATGGCCGATATCATTGACAGTTCAAACTATCGATCAGGACCACTGATGGAAGAATTTAAGCAGTTGGTAAAAAAAGTGAACAAAGAATACAGTATGCATATTATTTCCCGGTTTACCATCACCCTTGGAGATGAATTTCAGGGAATAGTGGATGATTTAAGATCGGCTTTGGACGTTATTTTCCGGATGGAAGAACTGATCATTGCCCAGGCTTCGGGGTTTAAATTAAGATATGTTCTGCTTTATGGTCCGGTTGAGACACCCATTGAGAAAAAACATGCACATGGAATGCTGGGAGAAGGTTTGACTGAGGCCAGAAAACGATTGAATCTATTAAAGAAATCATTCCATCGTTTTGATTTTGAAGGATTTGAAGAAGCGGAGCATTTCAGGAAGCTGTTTGTATTGTTTCAGCATTTTATCGATCGTTGGAATGAGAAAGACTGGCAGGTGGTAGATGCATTTTTAAGATATAAGGATTATAAAAAAGTAGCGGTAAAGCTTAAAAAGGACCCATCTACCATGTGGAGACGTGAGAGAAGCCTGGCCATTCCGGAGTATGTAACCTGTAAGGATTTGATCACTTCATTTGCCTGATGCCCGGAATCAACGAAATAGCGCTTTTCTTCATGATCCTGATCTTAGGTGAGATTCTGGCCAACGTCGTTTTTTATGTCCTGATCAGGATCATGAACAGGGGTAAAATGTCTTTTTCCAGTGCGGTCAGGGGTATCTTTGAACGGCTGTTTCTATTTTTTGCCATGGTCAATGGGATCTTTCATGCGCTTACATTATTTGGCGCTTTGAAGATTGCCACCCACATCAGGGATGATGATAAAGTCACCAATGATTACTTTTTGTTAGGGAACCTGATCTCTGTATCAGCAGCCCTTGGGTATCTGTTATTGTACAACATATTTTGGGTTGAATTACAAAAATTCTAAATGAGCGAGACAAACGGTAAAAACGGAGAAGAAGAATTGCACGAAGTCATTCCGGTTTCGGGAATGTACGAAAACTGGTTTCTGGACTACGCCTCCTATGTAATTCTTGAACGGGCTGTTCCGGCCATTGAGGATGGTTTGAAGCCGGTACAAAGAAGGATCCTTCATGCCATCAAGGAAATGGACGACGGACGGTTCAACAAAGTGGCCAATGTGATCGGTAGTACCATGCAATATCATCCGCATGGGGATGCTTCGATCTCTGATGCCATTGTCAACATTGGACAAAAAGACCTGCTGCTGGATACCCAGGGCAACTGGGGGGATGTCCGCACCGGTGATGGAGCCGCTGCGCCCAGGTACATTGAAACACGCCTCTCAAAATTTGCGTTGGAGGTAGTTTACAATCCGCAGACCACTGAGTGGCAATTGTCCTACGACGGAAGGAAGAAGGAGCCGGTTACCTTTCCGGTCAAATTCCCTTTACTGCTTGCCCAGGGTGTGGAAGGAATAGCAGTGGGCTTATCCACCAAGATCCTCCCTCATAATTTCGTGGAATTACTGGAAGCTTCCATTGGTATCTTAAAAGGTAAGAAGCCAAAGTTGTTCCCGGATTTTCAGACCGGAGGGAAAATTGATGTCACCGATTACAATGACGGGAAAAGAAGTGGCCGGGTGAGAGTAAGGGCTACCATCAGGGAAATGGATTCGAAAACCATAGTGATTGAAGACATTCCTCACGGTACCACCACGACCTCACTGATCGAATCCATCGTTAAAGCCAATGATAAAGGCAAGATCAAGATCAAGCAGGTCATCGACAATACCGCGAAGGACATAGAAATACAGGTGAAGCTTGCCCCGGGTGTTTCTCCCGACATCACCATTGACGCCCTGTACGCATTTACTGACTGCGAGGTTTCCATTTCACCCAATGCCTGTGTGATCATAGAAGACAAACCCCACTTTGTCACTGTAACAGAGATTCTTAAGCACTCGGTTGATCAGACCGTCTCGCTCCTGAAGCAGGAACTGGAGATCAAAAAAGGGGAATTGCTGGAGAAGATCCTGTTCTCTTCCCTGGAAAAGATATTCATTGAAAACAGGATCTACCGAGACATTGAAGAGTGCGAAACCTGGGAAGATGTCATTTCAACCATTGACAAGGGCCTGGATCCATATAAATCTCAGTTTTACCGGGAGATCACTCAGGATGACATTGTGAGGCTGACCGAGATCAAGATCAAAAGGATCTCAAAGTACGATACCTTCAAGGCCGATGAATTGCTCAATAGATTCGAAGATGAACTTAAGGAGACCGAACATCACCTGGCACACCTCACCGAATTCGCTATCGATTATTACCAAAACCTGATCAGCAAATACGGAAAGGGTAGGGAAAGGAAAACAGAGATCACCAATTTCGATACCATCGCAGCCACTGTCGTAGCTGCAAATAACGCGAAACTTTACGTAAACAGGGCAGATGGTTTCATCGGGTATGGGATGAAAAAGGATGAACTGATCGGAGAGTGTTCAGACATCGACGATATCATTGTTTTCCGCAAAGATGGTAAATGCGTCGTCACCAAGATCCAGGAAAAGGTCTTTGTCGGAAAGGATATACTGCACGCCGGCGTATTTAAGAAAGGGGATGAACGGATGGTTTATAACCTGGCCTATGTAGATGGTAAATCGGGAAGGACCATGGTTAAGCGTTTCCAGGTACTCTCTGTCACCCGGGATCGGGAGTATGATCTGACACGGGGAGGCAGCGGATCCAAAGTCCATTATTTCACGGCAAATCCTAATGGAGAGGCTGAAGTTGTGACCATTTACCTAACAGCTGCTTCCAAAGCAAGAAAAAAGGTTTTTGATTTTGATTTTGCAGAGCTGGAAATCAAGGGAAGAGGTGCCGGAGGAAATATCCTGACCAAATATCCGGTAAGGAAAATTCAGCTCAAGTCCGCCGGCGTATCCACCCTGGGCGGTCTGGATATCTGGTACGATGAGAATGTGGGCAGACTTAACACAGATGGTCGGGGCACGAAACTTGGAAATTTTGGATCTGATGACCTGGTGATCGTCTTTTATAGAGACGGTTCCTATGAGCTGACCTCTTTCGAGCTGACAAACAGGTACGAAAACAACCAGATCGTCTCCATTTATAAGTTTGATCAGGAGCAGCCGGTCAATGCGATCCATGTGGATGGAGAATCAAAAACGACCTACATTAAACGGTTTCTTGTGGAGACTACCACCTTAGGCAAGAGATTTAGTTTTATCAGCGAGTCTAAAGGTTCGAAACTGCTATTTGCGGGTCATGATGGTGATAATGTTGTGGATGTAAAATACAAAGACGGCAGAAGTCATAAGAATAAAGAATACGATCTGGAAGAACTTATTGATGTGAAAGGATGGAAAGCTATTGGCAATAAATTTCCGGTGCAGCAGGTGCTTGAGGTGAATAAGACATCAGGTAGTTCGGAGACAGCAAAGTCGGAATTTGCATCCCTCGAGCAACTTAAATCATCAGTAAAAGAAGAGGTAGAAAATGAAGATAATCAGCTGGGACTATTCAGGAACGGAAAAGAAAAAGAATAGGAAAAAGCTAAATGACCGTTAAAAAGCTCTTCAAAGTAGCAGGGATTGTTGTTCTTTCAGTCATAGCATTCCTGTTTACGATCAACTTTTGGATCATTACTACCACCATAGACCGGATCCAGTATGAGCCGTTATTTGTCCCTGGTGAAAGGGTAGGGTTGATTCTGGGTACCAGCAAAAGAACGGTAGAAGGGCATAATAACCTGTATTTTGACCAAAGAATTGATGCCGCCACCGAATTGTTCAATCTGGGATTCATAAATAAGATCATCGTAAGCGGGGACAATAGAACTCAGTTTTACAATGAACCGCGTGATATGCTCAATGCCTTGTCGAAAAAGGGTATTCCTGAAGACGTGGTGATCCTTGATCCCGAAGGGATCAGCACCCTGGCTTCTGTGGTAAGGTCAAAGATGGTATATGGCAATGAGAAAATTTTGATCATTACCCAGGATTTTCATTGTTACAGAGCCCTTTTTATTGCAGATCATTACGGCATAGATGCGGTGGCCTACTCGGCTGATAAAAGAGGAAAACTTTCTTCAGCGCTCGCCATACGTGAGATACTCGCCAGGCTGAAAGCAGTTTATGATCTGTATTTCAACCCGGATTCGATACGATCCGGGGGAAATAAGGAGCAGTAAGAAGCACAGGAATAAATAACCAAAAATGTTGAATGATTGCGGGCATCAAAGTGCTAATTTTTGTATTTTCGACCCAAATTTTAAGTAGCTAATAATTATGATCAAGGAATTTGAAGGTCTACGTGAGGATGAAATTAGGACATTGTTGAAAGCCCCGGCATATGTGGCCATTTTGATCGGTGGTGCCGATGGTAAGATTGATAAAAAGGAGCATGAAGAGGCAATCAATATCCTCAAGATCAAACAAAGTAAAGCGAGGGAGCAGCTACTTGAATATTTCAATGAGGTTGGCAAAACCTTTGAGAAAGATTTTATTGACCTGGTTGATGAACTACCGGATGATGTGGCAGAAAGGACCAGGGAGATCACTTCAGAATTGAAGAAGTTGAATATTATTTTTCCCAAAATCGACAAGGCCTTCAGTATTAAACTTTATGCCAGCCTCAAAGAGCTGGCCAAAAGGATCGCAGAAGCTTCAGGAGGTGTACTGGGTTACTTGTCGGTAAGTTTTGAAGAATCACAATTAGTAGATCTGAAAATGATCCACGAACCGAAAAAATGAAAGGCCAGGACGGATGTGAACAATACCAAGGGTGAATGGGGCGCTCCAGTATCACACCTCCGCTTAGACTCGTTTTTTTTATGTGGCTTGTTTATTCAATACAGGTCTACATGTTCATTGATCTGGGTTTTTTTGGTATCCTTCCAAGGTCATTGAAAGGCCTTCTGGGTGTTTTTACTGCACCGATGATCCATGGCAGCCTTACGCATCTCATATCCAATACCTTTCCCTTAATATTCCTTGGTTCAACGTTGTACATTTTTTATGATCGGATCGCTTCCACTGTTTTCGTACAAGCCTACTTCCTGACGAATACCCTTGTATGGATATTCGGCCGTCCTTTTTATCACATTGGTGCCAGTGGTCTGGTTTATGCCCTCGCCACCTTCCTGATCTTCTTTGGCATCTTTCGCAGGAATGTTCGATCTATTATTATTTCCCTGATCATTTTGCTGGTCTATGGGGGATTGATCTATGGCATTTTTCCTTATGATAACCGGATCAGTTGGGAATCTCACCTCTTTGGTGCAATGACAGGCCTGGGTATTGCTTATGGTATGAGCAGGATCAGTTCCGTATCCTCGAGATAAATTTATTATCTAATATATTTAGTTAAATACTAATAATATTAGTACATTAGCTTTATGATCAAGGGAAGAGGAGCACAGTTCAATCCCGCCAATCCATTTTCAGAAAAGGAGGTTGTCCGGGCACATCATGAAGGCATTGATGAAGATACATCAATAGAGAATCCTGAGGTTCAACTATTTTATGAAACGGTAAAAAACCCATTAAGTAAAAACGATAGTCCGGATCTTAAGCTGGGGTTTTCTATTAATCCTTACCAGGGGTGTGAACATGGATGTATCTATTGTTATGCGAGAAACTCTCACACCTATTGGGGCTTTAGTGCCGGGCTTGATTTTGAAAGTAAGATCATTGTAAAAAGAGACATTGCGGGGCAGCTGGAAAAGCGATTCCTGGCTCAGGGGTGGCAATGTCAGGCCATCATGTTGAGCGGGAACACAGATTGCTATCAGCCGATTGAAAAAAAGCTTGGGCTTACACGTCAGATACTGGAAGTCATGCTGAAATTCAGGAATCCGGTCAGTATCATCACAAAAAACACCCTGGTTACCCGTGATCTGGATATTCTCAAAGACCTGGCGGAGCATCAGTTGGTCCATGTCTATTTTTCATTGAATACGATGGATGAAGCCCTGAGAAGGTTAATGGAGCCACGGACAGCAAGCCACCTGAAGAAACTGAAGGCTATCAGCGACCTGAGTGAAGCCGGTATACCTGTGGGCATCATGAATGCGCCGGTTATCCCGGGCCTCAATCACCACGAAATTCCGGAAATACTGAGGCAGACCAGCGAGGCGGGTGCATTGAATGCCGGATATACAGTGGTAAGGTTGAATGGCCAGGTAGCATCGATCTTTAAAGACTGGTTGATCAAAACATATCCCGACCGTTCCCATAAGGTCATACACCAGATAGAATCTATGCACAATGGCAGACTGAATGATTCGGAATGGGGTAGAAGACTATCGGGAGACGGCAATCATGCCGCCATGATCAATCAGCTATTTAGAGCTGCTAAAAAGAAATACTTCAGTGACAGGGAAATGCCACCCCTGAACACGAATGCTTTTCGCAGAGGTGGCAATTATCTGTTGTTTTGATCAGTCATTGAAAACACTGCTCATAAAGAGGGCTGCGCCACCCAGGGCAGTATCCTTAAGAAAATTTGTGGTTGAACCCTGATCTCCTTCGATGAATCCCGGCAGATGCATTAGCAAGGCGAACAAGATCAGCATGATCCCAAGTAGCAATGTGGCAAGCTTTGCTTTCTTATTGATCACGATCGCTATGGCAGCCAGCACATGCGCAATACCTGTGAGATAAACCCAAAAAACGGGTGCGGGGAAGTAGGAGGGTACCATTCCTGACATGGCGTTTGCATTGGAGAAATGAGCAAAGCCGAACATGACGAATGGTAGCGCAAATAATAACTTTCCAATAAATCCAAGATTTTTCATAGTACTACTGATTGGTTAATGTTGGAAGAAGATAAGGAAGATTATGAGTAATAGCAAATAGTAA
Source organism: Cyclobacteriaceae bacterium (assembly GCA_965243485.1). Lineage (GTDB taxonomy): Bacteria > Bacteroidota > Bacteroidia > Cytophagales > Cyclobacteriaceae > UBA7330. The sequence goes on from CBDEVP010000001.1 coordinate 4,105,547, forward strand.
ACACAATAGGTGTTTTACAGGATGAGATCCATTAATTCACTTTCTGTAGATTTATTGGGGATCCGGTAATAATAGCCTTCTCCGTCAAAGTCAACCCAGATGCCATCTTCATCGGGTTTCTTCACACCTTCTTCGGCGTAATCTTCATTGTAGGTGAGGCTCATGATCTTCCTCAGATTATCCCATGAAGTGGGTTGATCCTTGTCGATCCGGGCTTTTCTGTCCTCAAAACTGCCGTCTATGGATATCTTTTGCTGATCACCATCTTCCACAACGAGAAAGTCCATGTGCAGTCCGGATTCCCTTCCGGATGCTTCATAGATGGCCTGCACAATTTCCTGTAACTCATATTCCCAGAAATCAGTATCAATGACCATCCCGGGTTTGCCATTCCCAACTGCCATATGGATGTAAAGTCTTTCCTCATCACTTTCATCCTGCAACTGAACATCTTCGAACAACTTACTGAAATGATCAGCCCATACTTTGCCAAGGGTTCCGCTCCAACTGATATCATCATTGGTGGTAAAGCCCTCATTCAGGATCTCTTCTTCGCTGAGCGTATCCCTGTTTAGGTATTCCTGCTCAAATTTGACAACTACGGCGTCGTCGTCGAAGCTTAAGTCAAGCGTGTAGGCGAAGGAATAAGGTGGTGGTAATTGTAGGGTCTGATAAGATACAATAACTTTCATCGAAGGTATTTATTAGCGGTTTTTGACCGGTCTACTTTCCCCGTGGCTGTATAGACAAAGGACTTCACAAACTGAATTTTTTTCGGTCTGGCATAAGGATGAAATGATTCGAAGATGGATTCATCGAGTTGAATATGGTTTTCACTTTCTATGAGCAAAATTACCTTTTGGCCGAGTATTTCATCATGTTCCGGTAAAATTAATACCTGTTTTTTTAACGAATCCATTAAAAAATTTTCAATGGGTTCGGGACTTACTTTAAATCCTCCCGAATTGATCACCAGGTCTGCCCTGCCTACCCACTCAAACATCCCGGGTCCTTTGATCTTCACTATATCATTGGTCTGAAGCCACTGGTTATTTGTGACTGTTCCTCTGATCATTAAACAACCTCTTTCATCCGTCGAAATCTGAGTCTGACCAATCACTTCGAAGTCACTTGTGGCAGACCGGACATGCCTCAATGCGATGTGAGATGATGTCTCAGTCATTCCATAGGTCAGGTAGGCATTGATCTGTCTGCTCTTCAGGATCTGAACATACTTATCGGGCAAGGTTGCTCCCCCGATCAGCAGGGTGTGGACCGAATCGAAATATGCAATATCACTATCCAAAGATTTCATGATTTGATACGGCACCAACGAGATCAGAGGGCTTCGGTCATGGGATATTTCAGGAAGTGCTCCGGGTTTTTGAACAAAAAGATCGAGATCGCTTAAGACCGACCTGATCACCAGCATGGCTCCCCCGATAAATGAAGGGCTGATACACAGAATCGAATGAGAGATTTCCCGGTCGGGGTCAATCCGGTCCATCGTAGCGACAGCACTGTACTTCATCTGATCTTTTGTGAGAGAGATGATCTTGGGCTTTCCTGTGGATCCACTGGTTTGGAATTCAATTGAATCTTCTTTTCCATACCATTGTCTCAGAAGGTTTATTACCTCTGCTTCATGATCATCAAGATTATTGAGCGATTTTCCTGACCGGATGTCTTCTGTGGTAATCTGTACATCATTCAATAAAATGGTCATTGGCTGGCTCAATGAAGCAGAGATTTAGCTGATTGATAAATTGTTGGACAAATATAATTTTCATGCATGTAACAATCCCTTGGATCGATGATGCTTAAGACTTTTATCTTCACTTTTTTTGGTGATATTTAATAATTTCGACCCAAATGATCTTATGCGTGTAGTATTCTCAAGAAATTATAAGTACCTGGCGATTTTTGCCGTGATTGTAGCCATCGTGTTTGTTGTTTACAAGGGAATGATCAGTCCCCTTGGTCACGGGGACGAGTTTTTTGCAGTGGAAACGACTACGAAACAGCTTTCAGACGGATCATCGGTCACATTGGAAAAGGGTAGCCATATAAAGCTAAGTAATTTTGACAATGGTCGTTCCGTCGAATTTCACGGTCGGGCTTATTTTGAGGTTCAGGAAGACCCTGAAAGGTCATTCTCTATTGAAACAAAAAGCGGAAGAATTGCAGTAACGGGTACCTCCTTCATGGTAGACAACCAGGATGAAAACAGGACTGCAGTCTATGTCGAGTCAGGTACTGTGAACCTTTATCAAAATCCTTCGGCTTTTCAGGGTTCTAACATGATGGTGGGCATCACTTCCGGGGAAGTCGGAGAATTAACCGTGGGTACCAGAGGGATCAGAAAAAGAAAAATAAAAGATGAAAACTACCTGGCCTGGAAAACGGGCCGGCTGGTTTTCCAAAATACCTACATGACCGAAGTAGCCACCACCCTTGAACAGAACTTTGGTTTAAAGATCCAATTCAGCCAATCTTCGATTCAGCGATGTCTTCTTGATGCCAGTTATGATTTTAAAACAGCAGAAGAGGTCCTGAAAAAGATTGCCACCACACTCGACCTCAACTATGAGATCGATGAGGGGGTGGTAACATTCTCCGGGGATGGCTGCTGAATAAACTTGCTTATGGAAATTTTGGGAATTTCTTGAAATCGGGATCCCTTTTCTCCAGAAAGGCTCTTTTACCTTCCTGGGCCTCTTCCATGAGGTAAAACATAAGTGTAGCGTCCCCAGCCATTTCCATGAGTCCGCGCTGCCCATCCAATTCGGCATTGAGTCCGCGTTTGATCATACGAATGGCCATTGGACTCCTCTTCATGATGATCTGGCACCATTCTACCGTTGTATCTTCCAACTGATCCAACGAAACCACCTTATTCACCATGCCCATCTTTTCGGCTTCCTCGGCGCTGTATTGCTGACATAGAAACCATATTTCCCTCGCTTTTTTCTGCCCTACATGCCGGGCCAGATAAGAAGACCCAAAACCGGCATCAAAACTTCCCACCTTAGGTCCCGATTGTCCGAAGATAGCATTGTCTGAAGCGATGGTGAGGTCACATACAACATGTAAGACGTGACCACCCCCGATGGCATAACCATTGACCATGGCGATCACAGGTTTGGGTAATTCCCTGATCCTTTTATGGAAATCCAGGACATTGAGGCGGGGAACACCGGATTCATCCACATAACCGCCAGTCCCCTTTACATTCTGATCTCCTCCCGAGCAAAAAGCTTTATCTCCCTCCCCGGTAAGTATCACTACGCCAATATCTGTCATTTCTCTGGCCAGATCAATGGCATCGATCATCTGCTTCACTGTTTCCGGACGGAAGGCATTATAGACGCGGGGTCTGTTGATGGTGATTTTTGCAATCCCATCAAACGATTCGAATCTAATATCAGAATAGGATTTGATCGGTTCCCAATTTCGCTTGGATTTAGTCATAATTTATGCTTTTTATCTTTTTATAAACTTCTTCATTGACAGAAGGTTCGGTGAAAATTTCCAGAAGTTTTTTTCCTTTTTCATTTCTGAACAAAGCATTCAAACCTACTTTCAGGCTTTTTTCATCATTGGCACTGTGGTACTCGAAATTGAAGCTTTCAGCCATTGACCTGACAGAGTAGTCGTGTCTTGTTTCAAAATATTTTTCCAGTTCAGGCAACAAACCCGGACCATTGATCAACCGAAAAATCCCACCACCCTGGTTATTCATGATGATCACTTTGAGGTTGGACAGGTCGTGATGATGGAAAAAAGCATTTCTGTCATAAAAGAATGCCAGGTCTCCGCTCCAAAGCAGGGTGTTCTTACCATTCACCAGTGCGTCTCCTACTGCCGTTCCATTGCTTCCGTCAATGCCACTGGTACCCCTGTTGCAATAGACTTCCACTCCGGGATGCATATTTCTCAGCAGGTTGGCATATCGTACGGGCATACTGTTTGACAGGTGCAATGAATAGTTTTCCGGAATTTCATTTGATACAATCCACGAGGCTTTATATTCGGAAAAAAGCTCTTCATTGAGCACTGATAAATTGTTTTTGGCTTTTTCATCAAATGATTGCCAGGCGCGGGAATAGTGCCGGTTGTCTGTATTTGCAGGTTCGTCACTTATGTCTGATAATTTCTCAATCACAGCTTCGATCGAATATCCGGCTTTCCAGGTGAGTGATTGAAAGGTGTCGGCGATCTGATCAGAATTTTCAAAATGCCAGTGATGGACAGGTTTGTTCTTTCTGAGAAATTGTTTCAGGCTTTTACTGATCACTGATCTTCCGCAGGAAATAACCAGATCCGGTTTCAAAGAATCTGCCATCTTTGGACTGAGCTTGCCAAGATAGTGATCATGGTATTTAATGAATCCTTCGTCATTCAGGTTGCTGATCACATCCGTAACAATAGGCGTACCGGTTTTTCCAGAAAAGTCCAGTAGTTTCCGGGCCAGATCGTCTACCGGATCTTGCTGTCCGATGACCATCAGCTTTTTTTCAGAGGCAATCCAGAAATCAATGAATTCATTGGGAAAGGACACTTCTTTTTCAGCATCCTGAAAATTCTCAATGATCCGAATGTAATCACTGTAGCTTAGCTTTTGTGATTTTTCAGGATAAAAAGGCTCCCTGAAAGGGACATTCACGTGAACTGGTCCCTTTGGAGGTTGATTGCAAAGGTTCACGGCCTCATTGAGTTTGCGGTTATACTCCCATTCTGAATCAGAATGGTCTAAGCTGACAGGCATTTGTAAGAAGCCTTTGGTGAAGTTGTCCGTCACACCAGACTGATGGATGGTCTGCCCATCTCTCTGGCCTATCCATTCCGGTGGCCGGTCAGCTGTAATGATCAGCAAGGGGGTCTGTTGATAAAATGCTTCAGCGATGGCGGGTAAGTAGTTTAACAATGCAGTCCCACTCGTGCAGCAGATTACCACAGGCTGCTGTGTTCGTTGTGCAATTCCCAGGGCAATAAATCCGGCTGACCGTTCATCCACAATAGAGTAGATTTTCAACTTTGGGTGCCTGGCAAAGCTGAGAGTTAAAGGAGCGTTCCTTGAACCCGGACTGAGGACAACATGCCTTATACCTTTTCTGTAAAGTAGTTCTGCGGTGTCAAATACTACCTGGTGGATCATGGGTCAGTAACTTGGTACGCAAAATTGAACCATTTCTATTTGCATCAAAGTAAAACGCTCATTTTCCTTACAGAAGATCACTCAGGGTTTTCATCTTGTTCACAGTTTCCTGATATTCTTTCTCAGGGTTTGAATCTTCTGTGATCCCGGCCCCTGCATAGAGTCTCACCTTTTTACCCAAAAGCTGCATACACCGAAGGTTTACGAACAGATCGGTGTCTTTGTGAAAGTTTACCGGTCCTAAAAAACCAGCATAGAGCGATCGGTCATACCCCTCATGTTCTGAAATGAAATTGTAAGCAGCTTCAAATGGGGCGCCACACACAGCCGATGTCGGATGCAGTAAGTTGAGCATAATACTCCCCAGTTCAGGCATATTGGTTTCAGCCATGTCCACTTTATATTCCGTCTTTAGATGAACCAGCTTACCTGCCCGGATGGTCTTTGGTCCGGATTCTTCAAATTCTCTGAGCCTGATCTTCTTCAGGCAATCAATGATATACCGGCTCACCATGGCCTGTTCTTCAATTTCTTTTTGCGTCCAGGCCACTTCGCTCAGATTTACATTTTCCGGCAGGTATTGGGTGCCGGCCAGAGACTCTGTTCTAAAGATTCTCTGGTCTTTAATGGAGATCAGCTTTTCCGGACTGGCGCCCATCCACAGACCAAAATCAGTGGTGTAGGTCAGGTAGACAAATGCATTAGGGTAGTTATCTTCCAGTGCTTTCAGGCATTGGTAAGGACTAAAATCCTCCCTGAGCGGATATTCCTCGAATCTGGACAGGACAACCTTATGCATCCTGCCATTCTTAATCTCCTCCAATGCCTGATTCACCATGGCAATGAAATCACCCGCATGAGGTTCAATCCTCTCACCTTTTTCGTGTGATTTTTCAGGGGTACTGCTGATGGCTTCGTAAAGCTTTTCTATGGACTGTCCGGATACCCTGGGAGATATCGTGATCTTCGGCTCACCTTCCTGAAAATGAATGACCACATCTCCATTTAGAATTTTAGGTTGAGGAGGATGATTTTCCCGGAAAGGATTGATGATGAAAGTATTGTTAAGCTCCTCGATGGATTGATCTTTTACCATTGGCAGATCACTATGCAGGTCAATGATAAAAAAAGATTTGTTATCCTGAGGAAGTCGCCAGGCGGCAAATGCGATGTGTTTACCAATGAGCCGGTGTATTAATCTATCGGGATCATCAATCAGTAACCCAACCTCTTCTAAAAGTCTCTCTTTCATTATTTATTGTCAATAATCGCCATGGTGATCCTGCAGATACTGATCAACCTCTCCTCCGGATCACTCACCTTAATTTCCCAGACCTGTGTTCGCTTTCCGACATGGATCGGTGTGGTTTTTCCAAATACAAACCCATCTCTTGCCGATCTGACGTGATTTGCATTGATTTCAAGACCTACCGCATGTTGTTTGGACATGTCCAGCGTCAATTGCGCTGCCACACTTCCCAGCGTTTCAGCCAGTGCCACTGTAGCTCCTCCATGTAACAACCCAAAGGGCTGTGTTGTTCGGTGATCCACAGGCATTTTAGCTACCAGGTAATCATGGCCTATTTCAGTAAATTCAATGCCCAGATGCTCTGTTAAATTCCCTTTTCCAAGATCATTTAAAGCTTCCAGAGAGAGGTCTTTTGGGAACATGCCTTTATTTTGCGATTTGGCGACAAACCAAATCACATTTGAATTGAAAAACAAGAAAATTTATTTACTGCGGCACGGAGAGACAGAATATAACAGGTTGGGTATGGTCCAGGGAAGCGGGATCGACGCTCCTTTGAACGAAAAAGGAGAAAAACAGGCAGCCGCATTCTTCGAAGCCTATAAACATATTGCATTCGATAAGATTTATGTAACCCCTTTACAGAGGACCCATCAAACGGTAAATCAGTTTCTATCATTGAAAATTCCTTATGAAGTGCTGGATGGATTGAAAGAGATCAGTTGGGGAGAGCAGGAGGGTGTCCCATTTACGGAAGAAACCGGCACCGCTTACAAACGGATCGTCCAGATGTGGACAGAAGGGGATCTTCACCTGAAGATAGAACAAGGTGAATCGCCCATTGAGGTCATGGAGCGGCAAGTTCCTGCCATGGAGTATATTTTATCCAATAAGCATGAAGACAATATACTGATCTGCACGCACGGCAGAGCGATGAGGATCCTTCTTTGCTGGCTGATGGATGAAACTTTGGCTAACATGGATCATTATGGTCATTCGAACTGTGGCCTGTATCTCCTCGATTATGATGGTAAAAAGTTTTCCATTGAATTATCGAATGAGACAGGACATTTAAATGGAATAGAAAGGATTGGGTAAATTTATATTCAGCAAAATGATCATGATCGTAAAATTGAAAACGTCTCACATTAAATGAAGTTTGGAGCCCCTGAAAACATTGAAGATCTCGATGGTCTTGATCTGACCCTTCCGGAAGATCATCCGAACAATCAATCCGTATTGTCCGGTAGCAGGAAAGATTCAAAAGTCTTTGTCGGCTGCAGTGTCTGGGGTCAGGACCCGTGGGTAGGAGATATTTATCCGGAAGGCACTAAAAAGAAAGATTACCTTCAGGAATACATCAGGCACTTCAATTGCATTGAGCTGAATAGCACCTTTTATAATATCAAAAAGGACAATATGCTCAGCTGGGCTGAAAAAGCCAAAGGCAGCCATTTCAAATTCTGTCCAAAATTCAACCGCCGGATCAGCCACATTAAACGGCTGAAGGAAGTCGAAGACGTCACAGAATATTTTGTGACTATGTGCCAGCAATTTGGCGATAACCTGGGTATGTCCTTCCTGCAAATGCCGGAAAACTTTAGCGCCAAATACCTGGATCGGCTTGAGGGGTATTTAAAACTCATTCCCCGGGATTTTCCTGTTGCAGTGGAGCTCAGACATCCCAGCTGGTTTGATGGAGAGGCCTACGAGGAAACTTTTGAGATGTTAGGTTCGCTCGGATGTGTCGCAGTGATCACGGACACAGCGATGAAAAGGGACATCATTCACCAGCGGTTTACCACGGACAAGGTTTTCATCCGGTTTGCTGCCTATGAACTGCACGATTCAAATTACAGGAGGCTGGATGAATGGGCGGAACGAATTTCTCACTGGATCAAAATGGGAGTGTCTGAGGTGTATTTTTTCAGTAAGCAGGAAGATGAAATGTACGCCCCGAGGCAGGCTGATTACTTCATCAAAAAGCTCAATTCGCTGGCAGACCTTGCCATTAAGTCACCGTACGATTGATTTTTAGCATAGCAAATGGCCAAAAAGAAAGTACATGTAGAAGTTGGTCGTCAAACGCTTGAGTTATCAAACCTGGATAAGATCTTATATCCTGAAGATAACATAGTCAAGGCGCAGGTCATCGAATACTATCTGAAGCTTGCGCCCACCATTTTACAGCACATTAAAGGCCGCCCCTTATCATTGGTCCGTTATCCGGATGGCATCTACGGTGAACAATTTTTTCAAAAGAACAGACCAGACTGGACACCCGACTGGATCGACTATATCCGGCTGGGTAAGGAGCGAAAAAAAGAATACATCGTTGCCAGGGAAGAAGCTACGATGGTCTGGCTGGCCAATCTCGCCTGTCTGGAGATCCACCAGATCCATAGCTTTACGGAGTATGCCGATAAGCCCGACTACATTGTATATGATCTGGATCCCCCGGAAGGGGGAGAGTTTAGTGAGGTGAAGGACCTGGCGTTTAAGCTTAAAGAGGACCTGGAAAATGTAGGTTACCACGTATTTATCAAGACCACAGGAGGTAAAGGACTGCACCTGATTACTCCGATAGAAGTCAGCTATTCATTCGATGAAGCTTTTGATGCGGCCAAAGGTCTGGCCGAATCATTTATAAAGAAATATGCCAATTCCACCCTCCACCTCAACAAGGAAGCCAGGAAGGGGAGGATTCTCATTGATATCTTTCGCAACAAAGGTTCACAGACCATTGTAAGCCCTTACAGCCTTCGTGGAAGAGCGGGGGCTCCGGTTTCCTGTCCGATCAACTGGGAAGAACTAAAAGAGCTTGAGCACCCCCGGGATCTGAACCTTTTTTCAGTGATGGAAAAGGTGCTTTCAGAAGGAGATGCCTGGGAGGCGATCAGGGGATGGGCTGTACCATTACATACGGATAAGCGTAAGGCCTCCTACAAGGACCTGCCTGAAAACCCCAGACACAAATCACCTGAGCAGCTCAAGGACTATTCGAAGAAAAGAGATTTCAGCAAGACGCCGGAGCCATACATTCCGGCAGATGACGGATCCGGAAACCGGTTTTGTATCCAAAGACACCATGCCTCGCATCTTCATTATGATTTAAGGCTGGAGCAGGATGGAGTGCTGAAATCATGGGCGGTTCCCAGGGGTATGCCACCTGTACCCGGAGTGAAGCGACTGGCCGTTCAGACGGAAGATCATCCATTGGAATATTTATCCTTTGAAGGAGAGATCCCCAAAGGGCAATATGGAGGGGGCATGATGTGGGTATTTGCCGGTGGTAAGTATGAGATCACCAAAGAGAAAAAGGATGGTTTTTACTTCAGGCTATCAAGCCCCCAGATCAATGCGGAATATCGCATGCATCTGATGAAAGATAAAGAATGGTTGCTGGAGCGGGTAGACCGACCACAGGTGGATATGCTGCACCAGGAGGTTCAGCCCATGGTGGCTGAAAGTGCTAAAAAACCTCCCAGAGGTGACTATCGATACGAAGTCAAATGGGATGGCATTCGGGTGATCATCACTTTGAATGAGGGGGAACTGATCATCAGGAGCCGGAATATGAATATCATCACAGACTCGTTTCCCGAGCTCAATGTCCCTGAAGATGCTTTCCGCATCAACAATGCAGTGTTTGATGGAGAGATCGTATGCCTGACCGCTGAAGGAAAACCGGACTTCAGGAAAGTGATCAAACGACTGATGACAAAGAAGGCCATGGAAGTGGAGCATCAGGTGAAAAGAAATCCTGCCTATTGTTACCTTTTTGATGCATTATACATAGATGGCCGCTCCCTGCTGAATGATCCCTGGGCACGTCGAAGAATGTGGTTGAGAGACTCGGTGAGAAAGGAGACCAGGTACAGGATCAGTGAAGATATCGAGGATGGAGGAGAGTTGTTTAAGGCGGCAGAGAAGCTGGGTGTTGAGGGGATCATGGCTAAAGAAGTTCATGGCAAATACTATCCCGGGAAACGCAGCAATACCTGGATTAAGATCAAAGTCAAAAATACCGCTGATGCGATGGTTGTAGGGTATACCAAAGGGCAGGGGGAAAGAGAAAAATACTTTGGTGCAGTCCATGTCATGGAGCCGCATGAAGGTGAGATGGTTTACCGGGGTAGGGTAGGGACCGGCTTCAGTGATAAAACCTTTAAGGAGCTGAAAGCGTATTTTGATAAAAGGAAGGTGACAGCACCACCGGTTCAGGATAAGGTAGATCCTGATTCAATATGGTTTGAACCGGTCCCCTGTGAGATCGAATTCAGCCAGATCACCAAAGATGGTCACTATCGTGATCCGGTCTTTAAAAGACTTAGGGAAGATCTATTATAAACAATTGATTTACAATTATTTAAATATCCTAAGTTGTTTTAATTATTTAATTAAGCTTACTTTGTCATATAAAGCTTAAAATGTCATGAGAGCAATCTGGAAAGGTCATATTCGATTCTCACTGGTTACCATACCCATTCGTATCTACAATGCGATCAGCACCGAAGAGAAAGTGAGCTTCAATCTGCTATCTAAAGAGAATCATAACCCCGTCAAATACGAGAAGAAGGACAAGGTGACCGGTGAAGTGCTCAGGCAGGAGGATATCATCAAGGGATATCAGTATGAACCGGGAAATTTTGTGATCATTGATGATGAAGATTTTGAGAAGGTAAAGCTTAAGAGTACAAAGGTCATAGAAATTGAGGGGTTTGTGGATGCAAACGAAGTCCATCATACCCTGTTTGACTCTCCTTACTTTGCCGGACCCGATGGGGATGTGGCTGCGCAGACCTACAATCTTCTGGCAGAGGCACTCAGGCAAAGCGGCAAGGTAGGCGTTGGCAAAGTGGTGCTGCGCGACAGAGAGAATGTGGTGCTGCTTACTCCGCATCAGAAAGGGATACTTTTGTACAAACTACGCTATCCCAATGAGCTGAGAGATATCAAAGACGTACCGAATCTGGAAGAGAAACCCATTGATGACGCTCAGCTCAAGATGGCTAATACACTCATTGACAGTATGACAACAAAATTCAATGAGTTAACTTTGGAAGACAAGTATAATTCGGCGCTGAAGGAGATGATCATGGCCAAGATAGAAGGGAAAGAGGTGGTCTCCATTACTGAGGAAGAACCTGAAGTGGTAGATATCATGACGGCACTTAAGCAAAGTATTGAACAGGCTAAAGCTGACAAAAAGCCTATGGAAAAAGCGGGGGAGAAGAAGGAAAAAGCAAAATCTAAAAAAGCAAGCTAAAGAATGGCAAGGGTTGTAAGATTTCCTGTAAACCCACCTGAAAAACTTGGCCATCAAAAGGTCAAGAGGAAGAAGAAAAAACCTGATCTTGAGGACCTGGGACAGTTAAACCTGTTTGACGGGCCCTCGAAGGAAGCCAGGGTATTTCAATTGAAGGGAAATCAGAGCCTCTTTGAGGAAGCCTTATTGAAAGATGATCAAAATGATCATGAAGCTGAGCGGTTATACCGACTGGCCATTGAAAATGGAGATGCCCGTGAAGATGCACTTTGCAACCTTGGGATACTTAAATCCGAACGTGATGAAAAAGGCCAGGCGATTGATTTCCTTACACAGGCCCTCAAGATCAATCCAAGGCACTTCGAGGCACATTATAACCTTGCCAATGTCTACTCTGATATCGGTAATCTGAAGTTGGCCCAGGCTCACTATGAGGTGGCAATCGAAATAGAACCGGAATACCCCAACAGCTATTACAACCTGGGCCTGGTTCTGATCTCTCAGAAAAACTACAATAAAGCAATAGAGGTTATCAACAAGTACATTGAACTGTCTCCATCTACCGAGCATGGCATCGCCAATGAACTTGTCAAAACATTAAAATCACTGGCATGACAGAGAAAAATCCTGCACTGAAAGCGCATTTTGATAAGCTCAGGGAACTGGTCCCTGAAGTTTACAGCAAGAAAAATGATCAGTTTGCCGAAAAGGAGCGGCTCTACGATCTATTGAAAAAATCTTTAGGGGTCATTGAAGCTGTGTACCTTCAGAATGAGGAAACATTCGGAAAATCTTCCATTGCCGAATATGGTAAAATTATCTATGCCCTCGAGCTGATGGGGTATCACTACGAGGGCAATGATGATTTGCTCAGCTCTGCAGCAGCACAGATACTGATGCAGTCCAAGAAGCCAATGAAAAGGGCCGGTAAATCAGACAACGCTCATTCTGAGGACAACAGGGAAGCGATCTAAACAAGCTCTTGGATCCATCTGACTGATTCCTCCACCAGCTGATCAAAGATCTCTTTGGTATTGAAGGGGGCATCCCTGGACGCTTTGAAGGAATGATCTGCCTGTTCAAACTGTACAAGCTTTGCATTTTGTTGATCTAAAACCACTTCTCTGATCAACTGGATGTCAGCCAGGGCATCGCGGGTGCCTTGCAGAAATAATTGAGGTATTGCTATCAGCGACAGATGTGACGCCCGGTCTTTGGAGTTTCTGCCGGGAGCATGAAGTGGAAATCCAAAATAGATGAGCCCTTTTACCCCCAGGTCCGGTTGCTCAGCTACCAGATGGGAGCCCATCCTTCCTCCATAGGATTTACCCGAAAGGATTAACGCGTGATCAGGAAATTTTGATTTGGCAAATTGTACCACTTTCTCCATCGTCAGGACGGACTCTTTCGGACTACCCGGCATCTTCTTTCCTTTCTGCTTATATGGAAAATTGAACCTGATCACATGAATGCCCTTTTTTGAAATATGATGAGCGAGTGACTTCATAAAGGAATGATCCATTCCGGCACCCGCTCCGTGTGCCAGGATCAGACATGCCGAGGCATTTTCTCCCTCATCGATCTTCAGATCAACGGATCCAGCTTTTTCACTGACTGCCAGCGCGAATTTTGCCATATATCAAAATTAAGGATTCAGCCCTAATTTTTTACCTTTGAAGGAATTGCATAAACGATTTCTATTTTGGCTGTTCTCTTTAAAGTTCTGGGTTGTGGTGATGCCTTCGCATCGGAAGGAAGATTTAATACCTCTTTCTTATTAAGATCTGAGGATCATCAGGTCATGATAGACTGTGGCGCATCGACATTGATCAGACTTAAACAGGAGCGGGTGGATGTCACGGATATTTCCACCATTGTGATTACCCATTTTCATGGAGATCATTACGGCGGACTGCCCTTTTTTGCGCTGTCCCGGTATTTTGAGTCAAAAAGCAGGAAACCCTATACCCTTATTGGTCCGGTGGGTCTCAAAGAAAAAGTATTCCAACTTCAGGAAGCATTATATCCCGGAACCAGTGAGATCCTGGACGAGTTGAATATCCGGTTTATTGAGTTCAGTGAGGATCGATGGGTGGATCACGAGGATTTATCCATTTATTCCAGGTCTGTAAAGCACAGCCCCCCTTCAAATCCACATGGGATCAAGATCAAAATGGATGAAAGCGTTTTTGCCTTTTCGGGTGATACGGAGTGGACCGATGCTTTGATTGATCTGGCTGACGGCGCCGATCTGTTTATCTGTGAATGCAATTTCTTTCGGGGTGAAGGGCCCGGTCACCTGAGCTATGAAACCCTGAAGAAGCACATCAATAAGCTGAAAGCTGACCGCATTTATCTCACTCACATGAATACTGAAGTGCTCAATGCCCACGAATTTGAGTTTGTGAGACTTGCGGACGGCATGGAATTTACTTTTTAGCCGGTCAGGGAATCCAGGTATTCCTGAATGTATTTTTCTTTTTGTTTGAGTCGATACTGCGTGATCCACCTGGGGTGTGGCAGGTTGATAATCTGATCGAAGAATCTGTTTTCATCATTGATCAGTTTCAGGAATTTGGCGTTTTCACCCTGCCCGATGCATATGGCCCGGTCTTTTCGAATGAAATCATACTGGTACCGGATCATATCTGCCGCATAGGTTTGAAAGATCTCTTTCCAGGATTCAATATCGTAATAGTTCAGGTTTTTTCCATCCTTTATGTATCCCAGTGGAGATATTGAAGAGATATAAAACGTCTCATAGAAATCCTTCGGACCTCCGTAAGCATCAATGACTTCGTAAATAAACCGGGATGATAATTCAGTCCTTTTCTCCAAATCATTTGAAATGCCACAGATCTGCTCCAGGTTTACCGGATCAGTAAACGGGATACCCGTAACGCCTCCGCCATACCTTCCGGGGTTTATGCCGAAAACTATCATCCGTTTGTTATCGTTCTCATAGTACGTGGTATAAAATTGTTCAACGATTTTCCATGAAGATGGCTGCCTGTATGGATTAAGTATTTCCACACCGTCAGGTATTCGATCGGGTGTCTGCAGATCCCTCAGGAAGTTCAAAATTTGTTTAGATAAGTTCATGGACAGCTACCTGATGTAAAATCCTTGAAATAGGAAGAATCTAATACAAAGCTTCAAATTTCAAATAGAATTATGTGTTTTCTTTGAAAATGTTAAAAACCACTAAATAAAAACGCGTTTGTTAAGTTATATGTTAAATTTTATGTAGTCTCGAAATTCTTTTCAAAGAAATCTATTTTGTTTCAGGTATTGATCATCAATTAAGATATATTTAAAACTAAATTATTAGTTAATGAAATGAGCCCCGATCCCGATATCTATCGGGATGGGGCGAATTCCATGTGACAACTGAAAATTAACTTACATACACATGAAAAATAAAAGGGTAATAATCGTTTCGTCAGTACTGATCGGTTCATTGCTGGTCATCTTTCTGCTGATGGGGCGTGGCGGTTCCGAAGAAACCTCCATCATTGTTGATGTTGAAAGAGGTGAATTTATTGTGGAGGTAGCTGTTACCGGAGAACTGGAGGCTAAAAACTCTGTAAAAATTACGGCTCCTCAAAATTTAAGAAACCACAGGGTCTATGAAGTGACCATTCAAAGCATTGTTCAGGAAGGTACGGTTGTGGAGAAAGGAGATTTTGTTGCGGTTTTGGATCAATCAGAATTAAATAACCGGATTCAGGACAGACAACTGGAATTACAGGAAGAAGAAGCTGAATACGAGCAAATACAGCTTGATACAACATTACAGATGAGAGAGGAAAGGGACAAGCTGGTTAACCTGAGATATGATGTTCAGCAGGCACAACTTACACTTGATCAGTCCCAATATGAACCTCCTGCTACAATTCGGCAAAATGAAATTGCTTTGGAAAAAGCCCAGAGGACATTAGAACAGGCAGAAGAAGCCTTGAAGATCAGACAAAGGCAAAACGAGGCTAAAATGAGAGCTGCTGCCACGGAAGTGTACAAGGATAGACGAGAGCTCGAAGCCATGCAGGCGATCGCAAAGGAAATGAGAGTTGTCGCACCCGAACCAGGAATGGTTATCTACACTAAAGACTGGGATGGAACGCCGATCAAGGAAGGTTCAACCGTAAGGACCTACCGCGGAGGAGTTGTTGCAGAATTGCCCGACCTTTCAGAGATGAATTCCATTACTTATGTCAATGAGGTTGATATCAGGAGGATTAAGGTAGGTCAGCCGGTGAAAATTGGTCTGGATGCCTTTCCTGACAAAAAACTTACCGGAGAGGTTACAAAAGTAGCTAATGTAGGAATGCAACGTCCTAATTCTGACGCCAAGGTATTCGAAGTGATGATTGAAGTCAATGAAGTCGATGGAACAATGAGGCCTGGTATGACTACCAGCAATACTATTATCACAAATAAGTTTGAAGATGTGATCTATGTACCGCTTGAAGCCCTACACAATTTTGGAGATTCAATTTCTTTCGTGTTCAAATCTGATGGCCTGAACTATGAACGACAGGAGGTCAAAGTTGGCCATACAAATGCGGACGCAGCCATCATTCAAATGGGTCTTGAAGAAAATGATCGGGTTTATCTGTCGATGCCTACCAACGCTACGGATTTGTCAGGCATTTCATTGTTGGAAGAGTTGAACGGAAAGAGAAACCTCAAGCAAGAAGAAGGAGTAATCTGATTATTAATTCCTGATTTCATATGATTCAAAAGGCACTAATGAACTTGTTTATCGCGGTGGAAGCCGTGATAGCAAACCGTCTAAGGTCTATACTGACTGCACTGGGTATTATTTTCGGGGTTGCTGCAGTTATCGCAATGCTGGCCATTGGAAACGGAGCTCAACAGGAGATCATTGAGCAAATGAAACTGGTCGGTGTGAATAATATTGTAATAAGGCCAGTGGTAGAACAAACCGAAGAAAAGGTTGGTGAAGAAAGTGCTCAGGGACAGGAAAAGAAGAAATTCTCCCCCGGATTAAGCATAAAGGATGCTGAAGGAATAGGATCCGTAATTCCTGGCGTAAATAAAGTCAGCCCTGAAATCATTCTTGATACATACATTATTAATAATGGAATCAGGAGATCTGCCAAACTCGTTGGTGTTGAGCCTTCCTACTTTGACATTTTTAATTTTCAGTTGGAGCGGGGTGAGATGTTTTCAAAGGCACAACTCGAAAAGGGAGAGCCTGTCTGTATCATAGGCAAATCAATTAAGGCCAAGTTTTTCCCCACTGAAGATCCGTTGGGAAAGTATTTGAAATGTGGTAATAACTGGGTCAAAGTAATCGGGATCCTGCAGGAGAGGTTGATCTCCACTGCGAGTCTAAATAATCTTGGAATCCGTGACTACAACATGGATGTATATATTCCCTTGCAGACCATGTTGATAAGGTACCGAAACAGGTCAGCCGTCACCAGAGAAATGTTAATGAAGGCCAATCAGGGTAGCAATCCCTTTAACCAGCAGCAACAAGAGACCACTCCGGAAATGGAGAATTATCATCAAATTGACCGGCTGGTTGTACAGGTGGATGAGACAGTCATGATGACAGCAACCGCTGACATCATTTCCCGGATGCTGGCCAGAAGACACTTTGAGGTGGTTGATTTTGAGGTTGAGATACCGGAGTTGCTGCTAAAACAACAGCAGCGGACCAATGATATTTTCAATTATGTACTGGGAGCTATCGCTGGTATCTCCCTTCTGGTAGGAGGTATTGGGATCATGAATATCATGCTGGCTTCGGTGCTGGAACGTATCAAGGAAATCGGGTTGAGGCTCTCTCTTGGCGCCAAAAAACAGGACATTATCAATCAATTCTTATTTGAGGCAATCATGATCAGTGTGAGTGGCGGACTGATTGGGGTATTTCTTGGCGTTATCATCGCGATTACTGTCAGTACTTTCGCAGAAATACCCACTGTGGTAACTTTTAGTTCCATCGCGTTGTCATTTGGCGTTGCTGCCTCAGTCGGTTTAATATTTGGCATTGCTCCGGCCAGAAAAGCCGCTTCACAAGACCCTATCCAATCACTACGTTATGAATAAACTCATTTCTCCGCTCACTCTTTTATTTCTCGTTTCTTCTTTGACTCTTCAGGCACAATACGTTTACCAACTTGATGAGGTTATCAGGTTGGCAAAGGAAAACTCTATCAGTGCCAAAATTGCTGAAACACAAAAGGAAAATGCTTATTGGAATTACCGTATTTTTCGCTCAGATTATAATCCCAGGGTTGTTTTTTCTGGGGGATTACCGGGCTACAATCGAGATTTCAATGAAAACAGGCTGGATAATGGAGAAATTGTTTACCAGACCAGGGAGCAATTGCAGAGTAACGTCAGACTTGGTTTGCTACAACCTCTCGCATTTACAGGCGGGGAAATAAGTATAAATTCTCAGATCAGGCAATTTCAGGATCTGACCAATAGCAATACTCAGTGGAGTTCCACCCTTGTAAACATAGAACTTACACAACCATTGTTTGATTTCAATGAATTGAAATGGGATAAACGCACTGAACCTATTGTATATGAGGAATCAAAACGGTCATATGTTGAAAATATAGAAAGTTTGTCTCAGGAGGCTGTACAACTTTATTTTGATTACATGGATCAGCAAATAGGGTTACAGATAGCCGAGTACAACCTGGCAAACAATGATACCATCTATCGCATTGAGCAGGGAAGGTATAACATAGGTACAGCTACAGAAGATGATCTATTGAATGTGCAGCTACAATTACTAACCTCTCAGGGACAGATCACACAGGCAGAGTTGGACCTTAGGCAGGCAAGCCTCGAACTACGTAGGTTTATCGGTATTTCAAATGACACAAGTGCAATTAGATTGGAATTACCTGAAGAAATACCTCAATTTGAAATTGAGCTCGACAAGGCCTTGGCTTATGCCAAGAACAATAGATCTGACTTTATTGCCTTTGAAAGAAGAAGGCTTGAAGCTGCAGCAGAAGTTGCTCAGATGAAAGCATTTCGCTATAGTGCAGAATTAACCGCATCATTCGGTTTAAATGATGCTGCCTCTACTTTTAATGAGACGTATGTTGATCCAAATAATCAACAACGGTTTGATTTGAGCTTGTTCATGCCAATCCTGGACTGGGGCCGTGGTAAATCAAGAGTTAGAAGGGCACAGGAGACCCAAAAACTTACTGAGTACGCCATTCAGCAAGAGCAACAAAATTTTGAACAGGAGATCATTACGCTTGTGGGAAGAATTGAGGTGCTGCGTAAACAGATAGAGATCAAGAAAACAGGCGATCAGGTAGCTCAGAAAAGATATGAGGTAGCTCAGGGAAGATATATGAGCGGAAAGACTTCAATCACAGATCTTACACTTGCATTGGAGCAAAAGGATAATGCCAAGAGGGACTATGTCAATGCACTGAGAGACTTTTGGGATAGTTATTATTTGCTCAGAAGACTCACATTATACGATTTTTCAAGAAACGAATTGCTGTACACCGTAAACGATTAATTTCTAAAACATTCAGTTGAAACGATTGTTTTCTTCCTGTTATGAACAGGAAGACATTCGTAAAATCGGCCTCATCTTTATCGGTACTGGCACTTCTGGGTCACTTACCTGCCTGTACTTCAGAACAAGAGCCTGTGCCCGATGGCCCTTTTGAAATTGACCTGTCCCAAAGTCCGTTTGATCAACTGACTGTAGAAAATGCCTGGCTGCTGCACCCTACCGCCAATGTTCTCCTGATCAACGATAATGGATTGATACGGGCTTTCACCAGCATATGCACGCATTCCGGCTGTTCAAGACAATGGGCTTTTAATACCAATTTTGTGTGCCAATGTCATGGATCGGAATTCAATACCTCAGGGCAGGTTGTGAAAGGACCGGCAAACAGGAACCTCGCTGAATTAGGTACAAGCTTTGAAAATGGCATCGTGACTATCAATTAACCGTCGTTGGGTGATTCCAGGGTATCATGTTGCCTTTGTGATCCATTCTTTTTATTCCTAATTGGAGAGGAAATCCTCCGTTCGCTTCAAGCCGACCTTGCCTGATATGCATCTTGGAAAGTTTCTTATTCCTCATTTTCATTTCTTTGTATGAAATGTCGCTGGGCCTGTACTTTTCATGCCTGATGCACTGATTGAAACGCTTATCCTTTGATCGGACCTTTACAAGGCCAAGATGCCTTGCCCGATCTAAAAGGTCATCATCCTGATAGCCCATTGGAAGGAATGACTCATCATAACCACCCAGCTGAAAAAACATATCTCTGGTCAGAGCGATCCTGCCAAACGAACCATCTTGTTTCTTTCCGGAAAACTGCCATAAGACAATGTTGAAAGGATATTCTGAGAAAGTATCAACGATAAACTGACTCCCTTCAGGGCCTGTATAATTATCACAATCCAGATTCACGAGTATGGCACCCTCTGCGACGCTATGTGAGGCATTTTTTGCGATTGAAGCATGCCAGGTCTCCAGCCTGTCCGAATGATAGTATTTTAAATAGCCCTCTTTGAGAAAATCCCTGAATTCTGAAAACACCCAGTCCCGGATCATCGAGTTGGTATTAAAATCCATTAAAACAAATTCGGTGAATGACCTTTGCTCCAGACAATCTTCAAGATTTGTTAGAAGGGTTCTCTGAAGATATTCCTCCCGGTTTTGGTGTGTAATGCAGAATGAGACTTTCTTTTCGGATGAAAGGAGTAAAGGCGATGGGGGGATCCTATTTCTCTTTTGAAAGAATATCATGCTTCCGGCGTGTGAAAAATAGGTCAAAGCTGACTAACATTGAAGTAGATCGTCCTTAAAATAAATTGATTGTCTCGATCGATCAATGAAGTTAGCATATTACGTACATGGCAGGGGGAGGGGGCATGCGTCCAGAGCGCTGTCTTTGATCCCATATCTGATGAAGGCAGGTCATCACATTGCTCTGTACACCAGTGAGGACGCCATTCCACTGCTTTCTGACTTTGATCCGTTCATTATTCGCCGTGACAAAAGTTTTCCGGCCTTCATTTCCAGGTTGATATCAGATTATCAGTTGTTAAAGCAGGATCCGCCTGAAATTATCCTCTCCGATGGCGATGCCCCATCTGTTTATGCGGCAAGATTGCTGGGCATCAAAAGTTTGTCCATTGGTCATGGGCTGATCTTTCCTTATTGCAAACATCCCTTTGAAATTCCTGCATTTCAGTTCACGAAGGAGAGTATGAAGTCCGTTTTTAATTCCCTGTTCGCTCAAAGCAAGATAGCCGTACACTTTACACCGATCAAATCAAATAACCGCAAAACAAGAGTCGCGAGGCCTGACTTTGTGGATGGAGAGTCTACGCACCCAGATAGTTACTACGTGTCCTATTTTCGTGATCATATTGGGTCGGAGGTGGTGAAAAAGCTTACAGAAAGAGGCAAGATCGTTCATAATTTTGGGTATCCTTTGGACCTGGCTGGAGTGCATGATCATCCGATCGACAGGAAATCGTTCCTAAAATATCTTTCCGGATCTGAGGGTATCATCGGAACTGCCGGATCAAATCTTATTTATGAGGCGTTGATGCTCAAAAAGCCATTAATGGTCATTTATCGGAAAAATGATTTTGAACAGATGATCAATGCTAAATATGTGGAAGCTGAGCATGTTGGTATAGGAGTGAGCATCAGCGAGGCAAAGGATCAGGCCATTGACCGGTTTCTCAGCCTATCCGTTGATCCTTCGATCTGTGAAAAGGTAAGAGAAATGCCAACCTTGTCAGAAATAGTGCTGGCATTTATCGCTGATCCAGCAGGTTCTTCACGATTCTCAAATTGAAAAGATTATTCTCATTTTAAGCAATTTTAAACTCACTTTATCCCTTCAATTTTCTGGATATCAGCCACTTAATGCTGTGGCATACATATGGCTAATCGAATATCCAAATCCCTTATTGGTTGCAAATCATTAAACCGACGAAAATAAGATCAATAAAATGATCGGTAAAATCAGGGGACTTATCATGTCAGATGGTTCTTAAAGGTATCAATCTGAATGATCAAATTAAACGGAGGATTAAATAATCCGTATTTAGATTTTAATGAGGTACAATACTTAAAGGGAGATTAAGGCACTTTAGAGTCAGCTATGGAACAGTCTCATTCCAAAAGTGTAGGCGTTCTAATCGCCTACGCTTATTTTTGCAAAAAATAAACTCAAAATGAAATACATATGAAAATTCGACTCCTATACCATGTATTGATCCTGCTTACAGGAGTTTCACTGATTTTTTCTTCCTGTAAAGGAAAAAAGAAGCTTACATCAGTTTCCGATACTGCACAGGTTTCTCAGCAGATTGAAGAGGAAGTAGAAGAAAAGGATGCTTCTGAGGAAACTTATTACAAACCAGAAGCTTCCACAGCGGTAACACTGGAGAATTACTTCCAATCAATTGCAAATGCATCTTCTTTAGCTTCTGCTAACAACAGCATCCAGGAAGCACAAAGTATGTTTAACTCAGGTGATGCCCCTGTATTGATCATTTTCTACGCGGCGGGCGGAAAAGCGGAGTACGATGAACCTACAACCATCAATAAATACCTGAATTATCTGAAGGACACGAAGAAAAGCATAAACCGTGTGGAGGATTACACGTTGGATAATAGCGGGAAAATCAAAGAACTGGTTTTATATAGGAAATAATTGAAACTACACAAAATGAGCATTCATAAAATCATATTCATTCTGGCGCTGACGCCATTTCTCACTTCAAATCTGGTGGCTCAGGAAGTAGATCCTAACCGTAAAAGAGCCATTGATTCATTGGCACTGGAGAAAGTAAAAGATCTAAGTAAGTACATCAGCCTGATCGGAGATAAGTCAACACCGTATTCTGAGGCTACCAGGGTCATGGACAGGGCAGAGGAGCTATTTGCCCCGGACAGCGAGATGGGTGTTTCGTCGCTGAGCAGGTCCGATATTGCCTATTACAAGGTGAGAAAATACTTCGAACGGTTGATGGCGCTAAATTACGACAAGGTGGAGATCAGGTGGTATGATATCCACTATATCAGCGACCTGGAGTTGCAGCCGGATGGAAAATACGTAGGGGTGGTGACCATCTACCAAAGCTTTGTGGGTACTTCAGACGACGGACTGAACTATAAAGACACCACGAAGAAGGATATCACTATTTATGTAGAGAAGAAAAAGACACAGATTGCCGGCAGGGTGATTGAATTCTGGGATGTACTGCTCGGCGACATCCGTGTGACTGAAACGACAGCATGATCAAACTGCCTTTAGCCCTTTGTTTTTTAGGGGTTATTTGTTTTTCTCATGCTCAGGACCTGACGAAAGACCTCGAAGCTGAAGAGAAGTTTAGGTCGTCCACCAAGCAGATCAACCAGTTCTTCAGAAGGTTTAACGGGGAAGAGGATGAAGATGGGAACCGGTATTACGAAGGGGATAAGAACTATCGTGATTTCAAACTTCGTCAGGATTATCTTTCCATTCTTTTTGATAATCAGAACTCAAGTCTTTCCGCAGATACAAAGAAGGAATTTACCAAATTAGTCACTGACAAGAAAGAACCAAGGTTTATTGATTTCCACAACGGAGAATGGTTTGCAGAGGTAAATGCGGGCTTTCGCTACAAAGGCAATCAGGAAACCGTCACTTTATATTTCACCATTCAACCCCAGGGCCTTGGCTATGAATGGGTGATCAGTGATGTATCCTATCAACGGTTTAAAAGCCTTTTCAATAAAGACACAACGGCTTCAAAAGCCTTTATCCATCCTATGAGTCACGAGTTGGATTTCATGAATCTCAGGAAAGCTCTTGAACCTGGCAAATCGCCGGAAGCTTATACAAAGCATGGATTTCAGCCGGACCAGCTGACTTTGTTTCTTTATGAACTGAAACTGGGAAATCTGAAGTTTGAAACAGTTTACGACCTTCGATTTCATTTTTTCCAGATCGACGGGTGGTATTTTGAATTATCGGATTTCAACCGGCCGGGATATAACACCGGCTGGCTTATCTCAAACCTGGTCCCGGTCAATGAAAAACAGGAAGCAGCACTGAAACGATATATCTATGGCAAGATGTAGTTTCCTTACTTTGATCCTGCTGAGCTTTATCAGCCTTGCCAGTGCCCAGGATAACGGAGCCTACGAACAGCGGGTGCGCGATATGGTGGGCTTCCTTCAATATCTGCTAAATACGGTTGGAGACCAGGAAACCAATAACCGGGATAAGGATGTGATCATCAATGAGTCTTACAATAAGATCTTCAGGGATGCACAGGTCCAGATAGAAGATGACCTTTTGGAAGACCGTCAATCAGTGATCAACAAAGACATTGTGGCCTACCTGAAAGATGTTGACTTTTTTTTCAGGGATGTCACCTTCGAATTTGATATCGTTAAAGTGGAGCGACTCACCAGGGATAACGGACAGCCTTATTTCAGGATTGAACTCAATAGAACCCTGGATGCGCTCTCTATCGAAGGAAAAAAAGTAAACAACACCCGGAAACGTTTCATTGAGATCAATCTTGATCAGGCCAGTGATGAGTTGAAAATTGCGAGCATTTATACCACCAAGATCAGCAAGGAAGAAGAACTGCAAGCCTGGTGGTCTGAGCTTTCCTATGAGTGGACTAAGATCTTCAAGGTCATTTTGAATACCAATGAAGAAGTTTCTGCAGACATGCTCTATAAAATTGCTGCGATTGATAGCCTCAACCTGGCTGGTAATCAATACATCTTCAACATCGAGCCACTTTACATCCTGACAAACCTAAGGTATCTCAATATATCTGAGACCAAAATCAGTGACCTGGGTCCCCTGAGGTCTGCCGGTGCGTTAGAAACACTGGTGGCGACGCAATCTGAGATCTATGAGTTGGAATACCTTAAATATCTTCGAAATCTGGTAAGACTGGATGTTTCTAATACAAGGATCAGAAGTGTCGGGGTGATTGATCAATTCACTTCGCTGACCGACCTGGATCTATCCGGAAACTATATTTCAGACTTTAATTCCCTGAGGGAGTTGAGGGGATTAGCACACCTGGACCTTTCCAATACTGCCTTCTCATCCACATCCATGCTGAGTGAACTGAATGTCCTTACTTCATTGAATCTCTCCAATACGCTCATCAGTGACATTGGCGGGTTGAGATCCATGAATCTTTTAAAGGAGCTCGACCTTTCCAAAACGGATATCAGCAACATTGAATTGCTCGGAACCCTTTCTGCGCTTCAAAATCTTAATATCAACCAGACAAATGTAGCTTCATTGAGCCCGCTGGCACAGCTAAAGAATCTAAAGCGGATCTATTGTGACAATACGAAGGTGTCGGAGTCTGAAGCAACCTCCTTCATGACCAAAAATAAAGGAGTACTTGTCATCAATAATTCACAAAGAGTATTGCAATGGTGGGATGAGTTGGATTACTCCTGGAAGACCATCCTTGGAGAGTATGTTGGCGGGAATACACAGCAGCCCGGAAGGGAGGACCTGGTGATGTTGTTGAATATTGACTCGCTCAACCTTAGAAAATCAAAACTATCTACGGCGGAGCCTTTGCGCAGATTTTACAAACTTCGATACCTCGATATCAGTGAGAACAATATCAACATACTTGATCCGCTGATCAATCTGGACAAGCTTGAGGTATTAAAAGCTTCATCTACCTGGGTTGAGCAGGTTGCGCCTATCAAAGACCTGAAAACCCTGACTCATCTGGACCTTTCACAAACGAGGATCAATGAAATCTATATACTTTCATATCTGGGTAATTTGAAACACCTCAATGTGGATGGGACCCCCGTATCATGGGAAGCCATAAGGGAATTTCATCTGGAACGACCCGATTGTCAGATCATTTTTGATACAAAATACCTCTCAAACTGGTGGGATCAGCTTGAACCAGGCTGGAAAGATATTTTCAGGCAGAACACTGATTTTCGCGGCGCTCCTGATGCAATACAACTTCATCAGATCATCTCACAAAGGAGTGTTAGTATTAATCAGTCATCAATCAGCGACCTGAGACCGTTATGGGACTTTCTGTCCCTGGAGGAATTGCATATTCAAAGGTCTTCTTTATCAGATCTTTCGGCTTTGCCAGCGCTTACCAGCCTTGAAATACTGGAATTAAAAGAGCTTCCCATCGAGGATATTTCACCGATTGGAACTTTAACCGGATTAAAACAGCTAAATATATCAAGTACTGCCATTGATGATTTGAGACCTTTGGCAGGATTGCGTAACTTAGAGGTCTTAAATTGCTCAGGAACCAATCTGAGAAATCTCAGAGGATTGGAAAGCCTGACTTCACTTGTCAGACTCGATTGTTCAAACACTCGGGTCAATCGCCTGGATCAACTATTTGAACTGGATCATCTCAGTGAACTTTCTTGTTACAACACAAGACTGAATAACAGAGATATCAGTTCTTTTCGGGGTTTCAATCCCGATTGTAAAATTGTTTATTACTAGTAAAGAAGGAGAAAATTATGAAAACCATCCAGCGGCCAGTCATCTTGATAATAATATTAATTCTGGGCACCACGTTGTCTTCCATTCAGGCACAAAGCATACAGGAACAATTCGAAAAATTCAGAGAGGATGCCAGTAAGTGGGAGGGGTACACCATGGTGAAGCACCATGAACTGGATGATTTCTGGAAGATTGTTTCTGACACCTTGAGTAAGAACCAGTCGGTAATGTCAGCTAACCGGAAAGAGATCAACAGTCTTTCCGCCAGAATTGATAGTCTGGGCATGGCACTTCAGCAAACAAAAGATGAGCTTCAGGCCAGTGAAGATGTAAATGCGACCATCGGTTTTCTGGGGATACAGGTCAATAAAGTACTGTACAACCTCGTGGTCTGGGTGCTCATTGGTGGTCTCTGCGCGGCCATTGCTATCCTCTACATGATGTATGGCAATTCAAATAAAGTAACCCGTGCTACAAAGAAGGATTTCAGTAAGCTGGCCACTGAGTTTGGAGAGTACAAAGAGAAAGCCACCAAAAAACAAATATCTCTTAAACGGGAGCTCCAGACAGCGATCAATACGCTGGAGGACAACCGGATAAAGGTTTCTCAGAAATTAGGTTACAATAAAGACTCCAGCAGGATATCTTAAGATAATGAGAGCAGGTCGTCGCTCCTTCCGTTCCATCTGTTTCCTGGCCGTCTCGCTGGTATGGATTTCCTGCTCAGAAAGAGAATCCACCTTTCAATTGGTCATTGAGCCAGTTGATTATACACGTACAGCTTCTCCGTATTACTTTACCATGCCTGATTCCATTCTGACCGATGGAATCCCTTACCTGGAATCAGCAGACAGACCTGTGAAATACCCAATCCAGCAGGTAGCTTCAAATCAGTGGGTATTTATTCCCGATTCAATACCTACTGGTAAATCGGAAACCTTTGAACTTGTTTATATGAAACAAGCATCCGACCACGTCCGGACAAGGATTGAAAATGGGAAACTCACCATGCTGGTCAAGGGTAAACCGGTTTTGAACTATCAGATGGAGACCCTGATGCCACCACCAGGCAATCCTGAATACTACCAAAAAGGCGGTTTCATTCATCCCGCTTATTCCCCCGGTGGCCAGGTGATCACCGATGGTTTTCCGGAAGGGCATATGCATCAGCATGGGATCTTTTTTGCATGGGTAAACACCAGGTTTCAGGGAAGGGATACCGATTTCTGGAACCAGCAGGACGAAACAGGTACGGTTGTCTTTGACCAACTGATCGATCATAAGGAAGGCCCTGTTTTTGGTGAATTTAAGAGCTCTCACATAGCTGTAGCATTCAATGGAGTGGATACTACCGAAGTGTTGCAGGAATTATGGACCGTGCGTGTGTACAACATCTCAGATTATTTCCTTTGGGACATGGAGGTGGATCAGGAGAATATCTCCATGGACACGCTGCATGTTCTTCAGTATCATTACGGAGGGATGGCTTTCAGAGGTAGTGCCGAATGGAATGATACGACCGCTGCCAATGGAGCAGAAAAATATGGTCCGGGGCAGGGGGGATTCCTCACCAGTGAAGGACTTGGTAGAGCAGGAAATCATACACGACCTAATTGGGTAAGTATGTTTGGCAATGTAAATAGCACAACTGTTAGCCTTGTTGCCATGAACGGTACCAAAAACTTCAGGTCACCGCAGTATGTAAGGATTCATCCAAACATGCCCTACTTCTGTTTCCTTCCCATGGTGGATAATGGATTTAACTTTAAGCCGGGGGACGTATACAAAGCCCGCTTCAGAGTCCTGACCATGAATGGCGCTCCCGATACGCAGCTGATCGATCAGCAATGGAAACAATACACTGCCCCGCAATAAGTCCAACTCACGGCAGTCTTCTATCGTTTTCTGACCGGTTTATCTTTCCGTAATCCCCCGGGTAGTACTCAAATAACCTGATTTACGATACTTTCCAATGATCATGGTAAACAAAAGCAACCACCTGAAGTCATTTCATGGTATTGGATAATAAATATCAGTTCCTCAAACCCTGAATCCAATGAAAGTGACGAAACAACTACTATCAACACTTAGCCTCATCATGTCGCTAATTGTTATTTCAGCAATCATCTCCTGCAACAAGGATAATGAAATGGCCGGGCCACAACCAACAGGAGAAGAGATCAGCTATGACCTGAGCGCCGTGGGCAGTTCTAATGTATCCGGTACGGTGCGCTTCGAAGAACTCGACGATATGAGTATCAGGATTACCATCACCCTGTCAGGAACCTCTGCCGGAGGTGATCACCCCGCTCATATACATGCTAATTCAGCCGCAGAAGGCGGCGGGATCGTGCTGGATCTTGAAAATGTGGACGGATCGACCGGAATGAGTCAAACCATCGTCACCGAACTGAACGATGGTACAGACCTGTCATTTGAATCATTACAGGAATTTGACGGATATATCAACGTGCACAATTCGTCCTCCGACCTGGGCACATTACTGGCTCAGGGAGATATAGGATCAAATGAGCTAACCGGAGATTCTCAGGAGTATGTGTTGTCGGAAGTCGGTGATAGCGGTATCTCAGGCACAGCGACATTTAGCAAACGTGTGAGCGGTGAAACCCTTGTAGTGATCAATCTAACAGGGGATCCGGAGGATAGTAATCATCCCACCCACATCCATACCGGCTCCGCACAAAACCCCGGAGGGATAGCCATTGATCTGAACAATGTGAGAAATGGTTTTAGCCGGACAAACGTTGCCGAATTCAATAATGGGACGGCGATAACTTACGAAGAGCTCATCAGCTATGCGGGTTACATCAATGTACACAAAGCCCAGGGCGATCTGGGAACGATCGTTACACAGGGTAATATCGGATCCAGTGTGGGCTCGACCGGTGGCGTGAGCTATGACGTAACGAACACCGGCATGTCAGCCTATTCATTTTCCGGAGGTAGCCTGAGTAGTGCTTCCAATCCAAACATTTCCCTCAAAAGAGGCAATACTTATGTATTTAATGTAAATGCACCCGGACACCCTTTTTGGATTAACTCTACCCAGGGTACGGGTACTGGCAATTCCTATAATAACGGGGTGACCAACAATGGAGCGGAGAGTGGCACCGTAACTTTTGTGGTACCTAATGACGCCCCTGACAAGCTTTTTTACAATTGTGAGTTTCATGCCTCGATGACTGGCGAACTTAGTATCACTGATTGATGGACAGGTAACTCTACCCAGATTGTTTAGTCATGCCATGACTCCGAAAGTCATGGCATGACAATTTTTAGGCCTATATACTTCCCATGTCTGTCCCCTTACAGACCTAATCGTGTAATTGACAAGGGCTAAACCATTTCCTTTGAATTTCGTATTTACATGTACGTACATATAAATTGAAAAGAATCATAATATGAAAACTGTATTGCATAAATCTAATTCCAGGGGGCATGCCAATCATGGCTGGCTCAATTCATACCATTCGTTCAGCTTTGCGAATTATTACAACCCGGACAGGATCCATTTTGGGATGTTACGGGTCCTGAATGATGATACAGTAGAAGGAGGGAAGGGATTCGGAACACACCCGCATGACAACATGGAGATCATCTCTATCCCGCTTGAAGGAGATCTGGAGCACAAGGACAGCATGGGTAATGCCGCGGTCATCAAAGAAGGGGATGTTCAGGTGATGAGTGCGGGAACCGGGGTATTTCACAGCGAATACAATAAGAATGCTGACAAGGCGGTCAAATTCTTACAGATCTGGATGTTTCCCAGGGAAAAGAATGTGACACCGAGGTATGACCAGATCAGCACGAAGGACCTGGAAAAGCCGAATGAGTTTTACCAGGTGCTTTCTCCAAATAAGGACGACCAGGGCGTCTGGGCGCATCAGGACGCCTGGTTCCACCTGGGAAAATTTGACGAGGCTAAAGAAGTCACCTACAAAGTGCACAAACCCGGAAATGGTGTGTATGCCTTTGTGCTGGAAGGTGACGTTGAAATCGCAGGAACTGATCTTTCAAAACGGGATGCCCTTGGCGTGTGGGAGACTGATGAGATCAGGATCAATGTAAAGCCGGGAAACAAAATCCTGCTCATGGAAGTACCGATGAATTAAAAACTCTCCCTGGTTCGTGTCTTCACGAATCCGGAAGTTTAGGAGCAGATTTGATTTGATCAGGTCTGCTTTTTTTTAGCCGATTCCTCTGGCATCGGGTCATAGCCTAATCCCGAAGGGATGAGGGTCCGTAGCTAAATTAATGTCAGTTCGATGTAAGAAAAAACAAAAAAACCCGTCATTCCGCTATCCAGGGTCTGTGCCCTCACTGTGCCCTCACAGACCTGCTTCTTGTTGGTGTTGTCACTGTGTTATCACCGACAAGAAGCTATCCGCTCTGTAACATTTGTTGCATAATCATCCATGGGATTGAATCAGATTTGCTTCTATATCTAATCAATATCTTTATGAAAAAGAACATGGGTTCAGCAGATCGTATGATCAGGATCATCGCTGCCATTGCCATCATCGCGCTGAACTACTTTGGAGTGATTTCTGGCACGGTAGCCATCATACTGGGGATACTGGCTGCCATCTTCATCATCACCAGCTTCATCAGTTTTTGTCCGTTGTATTTGCCCTTTGGATTATCAACACGGAAAAAGGCGAAAGGTTAATGGCAGTTTTGCCACCAATAACTATACAAATCTGGAATAGATGATCAAAGCCAGGCCTGTAATGAAACAGGCAAACATGAATAATAGCATCAGATTGGTACCCCTCGGCGCCTCTTTGAATTCTTTCCAGATGAAGACGCCCCAGATGGCAGCAATCATCGTGGCTCCCTGGCCAAGCCCGTAGGAGATAGCATATCCTGCTTTTTCCGAAGCGATCAGGCTGAGACTCATGCCAATGCACCAGATCACACCTCCAAGGATGCCTGTGAGATGCAGCCCGGGATTGCCTTTTTTGAAGTAATCCCTGTAGCTGACAGGTTTACCGGAGATCGGGCGATACATGAAGAAGGTATTGAAGAGAAAGCTGGAAAGAAAGACACCCAGGGAAAAAACAAAGACAGCGGCATAGGGCGTGAGCAGGCCCGGAGCTGGCACCGCAAAATCAGTCGTCATGGAGGCAGCCACAAACCTGAAGAAGAACCCCATCAGTATACCCGCAGCCATGGAGATCAGAATGCCTTTGGTTGAAGCTGACCCTGAAGATATCTTTTTGTAGGCCAGTGCATCGAGGATGATGGCCAGCGTGACGAAACCTACCCCGATGAAAAGAACGACCGGATCCCCCAGAGGCGTCGCCACGTAATTGACCACCACGCCCAGCACCAGCGCTATCCCAATTCCGATCGGGAAGGCAATGGACATGCCCGCGATAGCGATGGCCGCCACCAGCAGCAGGTTGGCAATATTGAACACGACGCCACCTAAAAAGGCCAAACCAAGAGCTGAACCCAGAGGCCTGTTGAAGGCTGGTAAGAAAGGGCATTCCCGAATCACCGGTGGACCCGAGGGTGAAACCAAAAATCAGTGTCAGGAGGATCAATCCCAGGGTATAATCCCAATAGTAGAGCGGAAAGCTCCAGGATTTTTCAGCGAGTTTCTGGGTATTGGCCCAGGACCCCCAGCAGATCATGGTAACGACGCATAGAATAACTGCTGAAGTGTAAGATTCAACGATATACATCCCGGGTATTTATTGTTTGTCAAAAGTTTCGAAAAAATCATTGAGGATGGCTTCCTCGTCAAAGTTTTCCCAGACCGTGATTGATCGGGAATTACCTGGTCGCTCTACCCATTGCCCATCTATGAGGATGGGGGCGGGGATCTCTTTTTGCTGGCCCCAGGAAGGATTCTTGAGGACGGCCACGGCCACCACGTCAAATAACGCCCTTGACGGCGGATCACCGTGCAGATCGATTTTGGAAAACAGGTTGACCGCATAATCTCCAAAGGTGGTGAAGGTTCCCCCGTGTCTCCCTTCTACCGGGGCCACTACAGGGCCTTTCCCTTTCATCTTTTCATTGATCTGAGCCGGTGTGGCCCGTACTGCATCAGATCCGCTGGGCTTTCCGTATCGCACCGTGACCATCTCAAAAGGAACCTCCTGATTGAGCAGGTAATTCATGGCCGAAGTGTCGTTGACCTGGTTGTATTCTCCCTTTTCCGGATAGTTGGAGCCCAACCAGATGATATTCACACGATCTTTGATATCCGGTGCCACGTTGATCGCCAGCGCTATGTTGGTCAGCTTGCCGATAGGGATGAGGGTCAGTTTTCCGGTAGTGTTCTCCCGGGCGGCTTTGATGATAAAATCCACGGCAGGTTTTCCATCATAATCGCCTGTCAATCCCCCGGAGGTAATGCTGTCATAGCCGGCATTGGCTCCTTTTAGCAAGGGGACATTCGCTGCACCGCATAATTTCATGACCCTTTCGGCTTCGGCATGTTGCTCATCGATGTTTCCGCCATTTCTGGTGGCATTGACGGTGATCCCCTTTACATCAAAATGTGCCTGATTGAAGAGGAGATAGGCGATGGCATGCTGGTCGTCCAGCTCGTTATTGGCATCGGCATCGAGAATGACTGGGATCCGGGATTCAGCTGATCGCTGATCGGTAGGTCCGGCGCATTGACAGCAGGCAACAGACCATAGGATCAGCAGGTGTAATCGGTGCTTCATCAGGCAAGAATACGTAAAAACAACATTCAGGTCAAGACACTGCTTTCTACGCGTGACATGGCAACATACAAACCCCTCATGTTGACGAAGCGATAGGAAACGGGGACCGGATCAGATCATTTGTGTGGGTTCACCCGCTCCATCACCTGAAATGGAGCTCCCCCGGTAAAAGGTCATGAAGGCCAGACCAAAATAGGAAACGCTGATGTTGCCAAACTTATATTCAAACGAACTAAAGACCAGGTACGAACGGTACCGGATCGTGCCCATTTTACCAAGTTGTTCCGGCGAAAGGTCCATTCCCTTATGGAATGATCCGTAATCATTTGACACAGTTCTCATAAAGTGCGACTGTGATGGATTTCCCAGCACCAGGAAGATAGCAAAAAGGGCTGAAAAGACCGAAACCAGAATTCTTCTATTCATTTTGTGCAGCAATAGTAAGTAATACTACAACAATGCTAACAATGTTTGGCTTTCCCCGGATCTCTGCCGTCTCTTAACCTTACAACCTTACCGGGGTTTGTCCCCTGACAAACACCTTATTTTGACATTCTATTTGAAAAAGCAGGCTAACATCGAAACATGATTTCAGTAAACCATGACAAGTTGGCGTCAAGCAGCAATTTCATATCAGGCACCGACCATCCTGATCATGATGACCCTCTCTTTCAAAATCCTTTATGTAACTTAGTGGATTACCACCAAACCTTTAACTAATGAACGTTAATTCATTGATCGGCGTCGTGGCACTGATTTGCGCTATCTGGGTGATCTACGACGTACTGACTGCTCAAAAGAAAATGAGTCCCGGCAGTAAAGTGCTATGGATTGTATTTGCATTGATCTTTAGCATCATCACCGCCATCATCTACTATGTGACAGTGAAAAAGAAGTGAGGGGGCTACGAATTTTCTGGTCTATCGATCGATTCAGCCAGTATTCCCGTCACTGCGAGCGAATGAAATGAAGCGAAGCAGTCTCATGTCCATAAAAGAAATGAGATTACTTCGTAATCACTCACCCGGTTGCTCCAGGCGAAAGAATCGATATCGTGCTTAAGGTATAACTTTGCCTGACATACCTGAGGTTTTACCACTAAAATCCCCTTTTTCAGATGCAAACTATTTCTTTACGGCTAAAAGCGCTTTTATTCATCACCATCATATTTCTGACTGCCTTAAATACTATAGCACAGGAAATTGACACGGTCTTCTTTGAGGATTTTAACGGCCATGATCTCAACAGAGAAGTCTGGAATGTAAGAACAACAGGATTTGTTTTTAACAATGAACAACAGGCGTATGTAGATTCAAGTGCGACCATTCGGATCATTGAAAATGCAGAGGGTGCAAAGAATGGGGTTTTGGAAATCAGAGCCGTATACTCTCCTGATTTTGTCACAGCGGATGGCAAAACCTTTGATTTTCTTTCCGGGCGTATCAATACAAAGGGCAAATTGGATTTCACTTACGGGACAGCTGCAGCCCGCATTAAAATGACACCGGGAGAGGGGCTATGGCCGGCTTTTTGGGCATTGGGTAATGGGAGATGGCCTGAAACCGGTGAAATAGATATCATGGAATATGTCGGTGAAACAGATTGGACCGGTGTTGCGCTTCATGGACCCGGGTATTCCGGTGAAACCCCACTGGTCAATAAGTACTTCTTTGATGATGAGCAGGATGTGACTTCCTGGCATATTTATTCGGTGGACTGGACCGCTGAGTCGTTTGATTTTAGAATTGATGGCAGACTGATCTACCGGGTCACAAGACCCATGGTAGAACACTACGGCCAATGGGCATTTGATAGTCCCAAACATCTCATCTTAAATCTGGCCATTGGGGGAGGATACCCTCATAAAACGAATGGCATTGAGGAACCCTATTTTGGGCTGCCTCAGGAAACGGTGGACCTCATCAGAAATGGAGAATCAAAGATATTGGTAGACTGGGTGTATGTAACAAAACCGTAGCATCCTGGCAGCCTTGTTTTCTTCACACCTTTTTGAAAAGTAATCCATTAAATTTATAGGGGTACAAGGCATATGTGTTGGACAATGCAACATCACACATTATTATTGACAAAGCTTAATTGATGAGAATATTGCTGAACAAAACACATAATCTCTATGGATGGCTTGTGACCAGTTTGTCCGGATTATTCATGTTCATCACTTTGTATATCTACAGATCATATCACATTGACCAGTTCGAGGCTTTTACCGGGCATAGCATTCTCGTCAGGTCCCTGGTGCATTCCATGATCATATCAGCTGTATTCTATCTTTTCGAATTTTATCTCGCACCGAGACTTATAATCAATCAAAGATTCAAGCCTTTGGTTACTGCTGCCTTAGCTACTTTCCTGGGATTAAATTTGACATTTGTTGCATTCAATTATTTCTTCCATTGGACGGAGTTGTACTGGTCAAGCTATGCGAAGTTTCTCTATGAATATCCGCTGATCATTGTTGTACCAGTGGTAATAAGCTACCTGATTGCCAGTTTGGTTGATCAACACAGCAGGGATTCCGCATGGATCACCTTTTTCTCTTCGAATAAAAAAGAACAATTTCAGCTGAAGCTTGCAAACCTCCTTTATGTCAAATCTGCGGAT
Organism: Cyclobacteriaceae bacterium; assembly: GCA_965243485.1. Taxonomy (GTDB): domain Bacteria; phylum Bacteroidota; class Bacteroidia; order Cytophagales; family Cyclobacteriaceae; genus UBA7330. Next base: position 4,141,074 of record CBDEVP010000001.1, read on the forward strand.
AATTATGTGGAAATAGTTCATAGAAACAAAGAGCTTGTACAAAAACGCATGATCAGGAAGGAGCTAAAAAGCATCGAAGAGGAATTCGCAAAGGCTCAGATTTTGCTGAGATGCCACAGGAGCTATCTGGTCAATCCTATCAATATTGACCATGTCAATAAAACAAACAATCGCGTGGAGTTGGACATTAACGGTGAAGCAATTCCAGTCTCAAAAAACTATGTTAGCCGGTTCATTGCATAAAAGCTTCTGAAGTTTCACCCCTCATCAGCGTATTTCGTCCCATAATCTGTAATGCTATTGCATAAATGAGAGAATCAATTCTTCTTGTGTGTAATTTCAATAGCACATGAAAGGAATAATCTACTTCATCAGCATGCTAATACTTGCAGTAGGCTGTCAAACTCACTCGAACGTAGAACAAACGAAGCTTGAGTTCAGACTTGATAGCTTAATAACACAGATGCATGTGAACAACGAGTTTGATGGGACGGTAGTCATCGGAACCAGGGATTCTGTGTTATTTAAAAAGGCCATTGGCACAGCCAACCGTGTTTGGAATATACCGATGCGTTTGAATCATCGGTTTGACATATGTTCTGTCAACAAGTCATTCATTTCCACCTTGATCCTGAAGGCCGTGGAAGAAGGCAAACTGACGCTGGAAGATAAACTGGTTGATCTTTTAAGTAATTTCCAATACTCTGGCAGCTTCGATCCTGATATCACAATTCATCAAATGCTTTGTCATCTTTCAGGATTGCCCGACTACGGAGAAGTAGATAGTGATCTTTTGGAGGATGATGCGTTATTGTTCAAGCGAAAGCATTTCACCAATGCGCAATATGTAGATTTCATAAGCCAGTTGCCTGCTCAGGGTGAAGCAGGAGATCAGTTTTACTACAGCAACTTCGCCTATCATTTACTGACAATCATGTTAGAGGATGTATATCTACAGTCCTTCGCAGACTTATTGGATCAAAAGATCTGTAAACCGTTGGAACTGGAGCACACGTTCAGTGCAATTTCAAATACAGAAGTATTTGAGAATACCGTAGAGGCTTACAATTATTCACCATCGGAGGACAATTGGAATAGAAATAGATTCATAGACCTGACTTTGGGCAGACGGATTTTCTCCACCGCTCATGACCTCTATTTGTGGGGTAGGGAGATGAGCGCACCGACCTTGCTGAGTCGCCAATCTGTCAATCTCATGAAAACCAATCATGTCCGGGATGTAAATCCAACTATTTCATACGGATACGGGTGGGTTGTATTTGATGGTAAGAAGAAATACAAGATGGGAAATCTTGAGATTGATAGCGCGTACATCATTCACGGAGGTGCTACGGAAGGTTTTAAGTCCATGCTGATCAACATCGAAAATGGCGAATACATCATCGCCTTCCTGGCAAATACGGGACGACAAACAGATGAAATGGCACTTGCCAGCAATATTGTTAAAATCTTAATTGACTCACAAAATGAAAAATAGAATTATCACATCATTGATTGTCGGCATGTCATTAGCGAATATGGCACATGGTCAATCGGTCGTTGGTTTCTGGGGTGTGACCAATGTAGCTGTCGGAGAGAGAGATATGACACCAGTGGCCAAATGGTTCAGGTTCAATAAAGACGGCACTGCCATCGGTGGAAACGGTTGGACGAAGAATGCTGTCGGTACCTGGTCTTACAATAAAAAAACAAAGGAGCTGGCCCCAACAAATGAACTTGGAATAAAAGATGATTTTGGACCTTTTAAGGTCCACTTTATCGGTGATACCATGAAATGGACACGCCAGGAAGAAGGATTACCAGTGACCGTATCGCTCGTCCAGATTCGGGAGATGCCACCGGCACCTGCCGATTTGGTCAAAGGACTTTGGACTTTGAACAAAGCAGAGAGCTCTGATGGCCATGAACTTCCAGACTATGATCCTGGTGAGAAGCAATTCATTTTTGTCAGGCCTGACATGCGCTTCAGACTTAGGAATCCTGATGCGAGTGTCGATCATGGGTTTTGGCATATGGATGGCCACAGACCTATTATGACATTGATCAATTTTGACCAAAGCTTAGACAACCAGGAGTTTACAGTCTCCTTTGAAGACAATCAATTGATCATGAAATCAAGAATTGAGGACGGTAATCTTTACTACTATACAAGAACAAGGGAGTTTCCTGAGTGAAACAGCCAGTAACTTCGGTCTGCGATATAAACGACATATCAGCCTTACTCAGAGAAGGCTATATAATTATCAGTAGCACGCTGTACCGATTGCGATTACAGAAATGTGCTAATCCCGCCCCATATAGCCAGGGTCTGTGGCATAACGACCTTCGTGGCGTCGCTTTTGCATTGGACTACCCCAAAAATCACAGATAATGCTTGTGGAAAGTAGGAGCCATCACGGCTCGAGTGAAAGTCTATCCCCGGACCACCAGGTATCAAAAGATATAAACGCCAATCAAACCACACGTCCTTCAGGCTTCAACCACACGTGATTGACCGTCCAATCACACGTGGTTTATCCATAGGACTCTTAATCGCTGTTTTCTAGCCATTTTGAGCATGTTTTTCGGGCGAACTTGGCAGTTCTTCATGGGTTGCTTCTCACTGTCAAACTATTCCGGGGTCTCCAAACCTTTGGATTTATCAAATTGAGAGAATCAATTTTTCAAATTAAACTGTTATTTTTAAGTATGGATCAAAAATCGCTGAAAGAGAGCTTTAGAAAAGCGTGGTCAAAGGAAACTTGCTATCCTAGACAAATTGACGAGTGGACTAATTCCAATCCGGCGTTGGGTCAATGTGCGGTTACTGCATTAGTTATTAATGATCTGTATGGAGGAAATATACTTTTTAGTGAAGATTACAATCACTTCTGGAATATTTTACCAAGTGGTCAAGAGATCGATCTAACAAAGGAGCAATTTGGAGAGGATATTGAATTTGTAGATGCTAAGATTATTGATCGGAAGAACATCATTGATACAAAAAACGCTCAAAGAGCAAGAACTCCATATCGGTATGAACTTTTGAGATCAAAAGTACTACCTCTACTTCTTGTTAAATCTAGAGTATAGTTCTGAGGTAGCCCATGCCGCAGCCATCAATCCAACAATTGAGAAAAATTTTGCAGGTCTTGAAAGAGCAATAAACTCGTCGTAATCTGTAAACAGTGAGCCAGAACCAAACAATAGTACAAGAGTAATGAAAAAATATCGAATCCTTCTTGTTCTACTTTTTTTGACATCAAAGAGTAATCTGACTGAATATATAGATCTGTCATTTTGCTCTTCTCCTAGAATGACGGATCGAAGTTTAATCATATTGATTCGTGTAGACTGATCACCAATTTCTAATCCGGACAGCTTAAAACTGCGATTATCATATTTGAGTCCTGGCTGAATCGTTTCTGAAAGCGTTGTAGAAATATCTGATGCAGATACAAGACTTCTAATTTCTTGTAATTCCTTTTTCTCACAAAGATTGGCAATTGATATTCTAATAAAATAGTCACGCATCTCGATAATTTCGAAGTGGGAATCGTAACTATCCTTTATTATTGGTTTGACTTCCTGATTATTTGAATCTTCTATTCCTATTTTAAAAAAAAGAGCCTTTTCATAATCGAATAGATTATTGACGATAATCTTCCAACTTGTCCTATCATATTTAGGCTGAACGATTTGGTGACCGAAGAAAATTTCATTGAGAGGCGATTCATCTAATTCTTTGAATTCTGAATTAACTGTTACGAAATCATCCAATTCGAAGTGTACGTGAAACATTTCAGTATCTCTATCAATGTCAATATGTTTAATAGTTGCTAGTCTGATAGGAATGAATTGTAGCTTTTTCCCCTGATCATTTTCCTTATTACCAGTAACAAAGATCACTAAAGCTTGTGCATTTATTCTTTCTCGATAGTGGTTCTTTATGTATTGAGATGTGTATTTATCAGGATACCTAAAGCGATAATAGTAACCGTTTGGTAAAGAGGATACTGCATAAATATCCTTCTTATACTCATCATAGTAATCAGACGAGAACAATAGCTCCATTCCTTCCATACCGTTAATTGAATTTCAACTAAAAGTAGTAATTATTATTAGCTTTATGAATTAGTTTGGTTTGCTACCACAAAGAAAGATCTCATGGCACTAAGTATAGAAGCAACGAAAATTCGTAACGAGCTTATTCAGGCTGCCAAATATAGAAGGCATGTAGAGTACATAATGCTTTCATATTTAATTGGGTTTGAGAAGGAAAATAGAGATGCAGTCGATAAGCTATTGGCTGAGGTCTCGGCTGCTGAGCATAAAGAAGGAAAGCCTATTCTTTGGCCGCTGGTGATTGAGGAAGAAACAGGTGTCCCAAGTAAACGCTATTATGAGCTAGTGGAAGGACTAAAACTGGCAGAAGGGGTAAAGGATAAAGAGATTATTTATAATAATGGACTAGAAAAAGCATTCAGCTATTGGGGAAGGCGTAAAAAGACCGGAAAAAGTGGATCACGACGATAATTTTTTTCAATTCAATTGGACTTTTTTTTATTTCTTCCGTATGTAAATAAGCAATGTGGTACTAAACACGTATACATTGCTTAAATTTATTGATAAATAAGAGGGTTTGTCCCAGCATGGCCGCAACTGGCTGTGGTTAACAGATGAACTGTCGGCGATTGGCCCTCTAAAACCAAAAAGTTAGAGAGCCATGAAAGGTAATAAGAAGGCTTTGGCGATAGCTGATGAAAATCGCTTCATTTCGAACATTCAGTCTCGTACTGAGACATCCAATCAAGATTTCAATTCAATACTGCGACACTACCAACCTTTAATTGGTAAATGCGTCTCACAGTATTCAGCATATTATTTCTGGAAACATGATATTGAGCAAGAAGCCATCTTAGGTCTTCATGAAGCAATAAGAAGATTTGACTTTTCTAAAGGGACAAATTTTGCCCCATTTGCAAAACTTGTTATCAAGAATCGTTTGATTGACTTTTATGAGAAAACCATAAAGGTTCAAGAGTTACCTGAAGTTGAATCTGACTACGTCATTGAAGAGACTAAAAATCCTAAAAGGAAATATTCCGAAGAAAGGATTTTTCAGGGAGAATCTTATGTCATTGCAAATTTTGATTTTTCAGAAGCCTCACTAACTAGGACCTTCAATGAGCTTAGGTTTAGGACCAAAGATATCACAATATTCAATTTTTATTTTAGAAGGGATTACACAGTCGATGAAATTTCAGAGGAGCTTGGATTTCCACGTAGTACTGTACACCAAATTGTTACAAAAACCAAAAACGCGATGATTGAATATTATACGATCAATGGCTATAAATACATTTATTCACTTTAAATAAGAAGATCATGAAAGAGTTTATAGGAGCAAAAAGCCAGGATGAATTTATACAAGGTATAGATGGGGCAAGTTTTGATTTTGGGCTTGTATTTACACAAGCGTTTCTTAAAGGGATCAGAGATATAGGCTACAAAAGTACAGCTACAGCTTTGTTTGAAAATATAGATAATGCGATCCAGGCAGAAGCGGGGAATATCCATATAATTATGGATTTCGATAAGGGTTCATCTGAAAAAGGCGCACCAGATAGAATCGCCATAATTGATGATGGGCACGGTATGACTCCAGAAATGTTACGTATTTCCGTCCTCTGGGGTGGTTCACATCGAATCGATAATCGGGATGGCTTCGGTAAATATGGCTATGGCCTCCCGTCCTCATGCGTGAGCATCGGTCAGAAGTTTTCGGTTTATTCAAAAAGGGAAGACTCAAATTGGAATTACGTACCAATTGATGTAGTTGAAATAGCTCAGAATAACCCAAAATATCTGGATCCCTCCTCAGGAAGGATAATTGCCCCAAAAGCTGAGGAAGGTGGCCTACCAGACTTTATCCAATCATATCTTGATAAAAAATCAATTGAGCTAAACCACGGCACTGCTGTTGTTATTGAAAAGGTTGACAGATTAACATATAAAACATATGGCCCATTAAAAGATTTCTTGATTCAACAATGTGGTATTACCTATCGAAACTTTTTGCGTCAGGTAAATCTTTATGTGGATGGTATAGCTCTAGAGCCAATTGATCCACTTTTCATTACAGAGGGTTTTAGATATTATGATGAAGATGATGATCGAGCTACTAGTCTCGCCCCATTAAAAGTGAAGGTTAAAGACCGGGAAACTAAGAAAGAGGTAGGGGAGATCACAGTTCGCTTTTCACTGATGCCACCTACCTTTTTGCGTAAACCAGAATTTAAGAATCAACTCAATCCACCCCCTAATGCAAGCAATAAAAGATTCTATGTAAGGAAGGAGAATAATGGAATTATAGCGTTAAGAGCTGGACGACAAATAGACGTAATTACATCTAAATGTCCATGGACTACTTTCCAAAATAATGACAGATACATTGGGATTGAAATTGATTTCCCGCCATCTTTAGATGAAGAGTTTTCAATAACAACAGCAAAGCAGCAAGTTGTTCTTTCTGAAAGAATCTGGAATATTCTTGAAGATAATGGAGTTAGGGAAGCAATTGCTAATACAAGAAATACATACAAAAAAAGGCTTAAGGAATTTAAGCAGCGAATAAAGGATCAGTCTCAGTCAAGTGAAACCGAGAAGCAAGAAGATCTTTCGGCGAAAGCAATGGCGGAAAGTAAAAAGGAGCATAAGGTTGATCCAGAAAAACAACCTCTAGAGTTTAAGAAAGAAGCTGAAAAGAATCTTGAAAATGAAATAAACGAGAGATCAACAAAATCCGGTGTTGATAAAGATTTGATCCGGCAACATCTGGAATCTGAAATAAGCACTTCTCCTTACAAGAGAAATTTCATAGAGCAGGAAGAGGGACCATTTTATATGGTCAAGCAGATTGGAGGGCAAGTCAATATTTACATTAATAAAGAACATAGGTTCTACACAGATTTGTATAATGGTAAGAACTCTAGCCCTGAGCTTCGTTACTCTCTGGATATACTTCTTTATGTTTTAGGTGAAAGTGAGCTAAGGGTAACCGCAGAGAAAAAGAATTTTTATAGAATAGAGCGTAATGAGTGGTCAGTTAAACTTCAGACAGCGCTGGAGAAATTATCCCACTTCTTTTCTGAGAATGAGGATGATGAAATTTTTGAGGAAGAGCTAGAAGCAAGTCAGAAAACTGATCAATGAAAGAGCTAATTCAAGTTAAGAATTTCATCCAAGCGACGCGTGATTCCGGCTATCGAGGGACCTACTCAGCTTTAGCCGAAATCATTGATAATTCATTGGAAGCAGAAGCAAAATCCATTGAGGTCAAAATAGAGCAGGAAGGGTTGGGCGCACAAAAGGAATACACTGTTTCAGTGATTGATGACGGGGTTGGAATGTCGGCAGCAGAGCTAAATAGCGCATTGCAGTTTGGAGGTAGCTCAAAATTTAATTCCAGGAGCGGACTGGGGAGGTACGGCATGGGTCTCCCCAATAGCTCCCTGAGCCAGGCCAAAAGGATTGAAGTAGTGACCTGGAAAACGAAGAGCTCAGTATACAAAAATCACTTGGATATCGACGAGATAGTTGCTGGTAAGGTTGGCAATATCGGGAAGCCGATGAAGCTAAGAAAGGATGATTTATTACTCCATTCATCATCCGGGACCATTGTGAAATGGATGAAATGTGATCGCTTATCTTACAAGAACCTAAAGAGCTTGATGGCTAATCTTCATCTTGAGCTAGGACGAATATTTCGGTACGCATTGTGGAAAGGCGTGAAGATCACTGTAAATAATGAGGAGGTGATCCCAATTGACCCTCTATTTATGAAGGCTGGTAATAACCTGATAGGCGGTAATCTATATGGTAAAGAGCTAATTTATGATATTAGGGTTCCTGGAATAGACCATAAGTCGAAGGTCGCTGTCCGGTTTATTGAATTACCTCTTGAGCGTTGGTCACACTACTCTAATGAGGAAAAGCAAGGGCTGTCTATAACCAAAAGAGCCGGATTTTCAATTGTTCGTGCAATGCGTGAGATTGACTATGGCTGGTTTTTTACAGGAAGTAAGAAGAAAGAAAATTACGATGACTGGTGGCGGTGCGAGGTTTCATTTAGTCCTGACCTAGATGAACTATTTGGAGTAACTCACACAAAGCAGGAGATCAACCCTACTGAAGAGCTAAAACAAATATTGACCCCTGACATACAAAACATAGCTAGGGAGTTAAATAACAGAGTTCGGAATCGATTTATTGAGCTAAAGAAAATTGGTAGTAACCTCAGGGCAAAATATGAACTTGAAAAGGTTGATGGCTTTATCTCTCCCCCTATTGGCAGCTTCACAAAAGATGATGTTCACAGTTTGCTCCAGAGAATAAGGTCCAAGTCTAATAGTGGCAGTGTAATTAAAGGATTAAAATACTACCTCGATTTCAAGAAGCTTGATGGAATAAGTTTTTTTATTTCAGAGTATTCCAAAAAACAGATCTTGGTTCAACTGAATTCAAATCATCCCTTTTACAGTAAGGTATATCACCCCTTACTTGAAAATCAGAAAAATGCGTCATACTATTTCATGAAGCAGCTTGAAATATTGATTTTTGCAGCTGCCCGGGCAGAATCTATTCTGGAAGAAAAGCAGAAAAAGATAGCTGGCATTTACCGCGATAACTGGAGTCAGATCCTAGCAGCTTATTTAACCTGATAGATGAAGGAAATAAAACTTGACCTTAAAGCCGAAAAACACGTACAAGATCAGTTTAAACATTTCCTTAGTCGGATCAAAAGAGATCAGCGCAAAAGCAGAGTAGCCACTGAAGCAATTCAAAAAGAGAGAGAGCAGCTTAGAATCTCAAATAGTGATGCTTCCAGTAATGATGAGCTCTTACTCTTGTATGCTAAAAGTCTTATTCTAGACCTGCTCCAGCAGGATTGGTTTTTAAAAATCAGGAAAGGAAGTTTCTTTTTAGCTCATACTGCCAAAGAAGAGGAGCAAAAGCTAGCAGCTCAAAAGCTTAAAGAAAAGGTGCGGAATAGCCATCTTATTTCCCGTAATTCACAATTTCTTGTTCCTTCAGTAGCTGAGTTTATTGAGAGGATGGAAAGAAGAAAATTTACGGAGAAAGGCTGGGTCTCAATCTTTTCCTTAATGCGAGATGGAGAAGAGCTTGAGAGGTCACTTAGCTCCATTTCGGCTCAAGAAAAATCAGATTTTGAAGGAGTAATTGATCCATATATTCAATTCGTAGAGACTGGAAAAAAATGTCAGCATACAGATCTATATCTCACTGATATTTGGAGGTATTTTAGGTATACATGGATAACTACTTATAAAAGCCTTCCTGGCAGATCAATATCGATACTGATTCGAGATGCTGCTGCCGAGCATCATCCAGTGATTGGGATTGCTGCACTTGGAAGCTCCATGGCTCAGTTAACTAAACGTGATCGCTGGATTGGTTGGGAGGCCGATAAATTCCTAGAAAATTTAAGAGAGGACCCAAATAAGCAAACGCTTGATTGGATTCTAAAAATATGGAATGATTTTCTCCAGGAGCTATATATTGATGATCTCTTAAGGGAAAAGAATTTATCCCTTGAAGAGCTAGAGGCCCCAGACCAAAACCTAATTACATATTTAAGGGAACGAGCGGAGGAGGAAAAAGAGGGTCATAGAAGATTTCCACATGAAGCCAAAAAGTCTAAGGAAGGTGAAACGATCAATTGGAATAAGAGAGCTGAAACCGCACTATTTAAAAGTAAGCGATATAGCTTTTTGGCAGACTTACTTTCAATTAAGTTGATTTTAGATAAGTACGAGATTCATAGAGGGCTTGAACATTTTGTTAGAGCATTGGACTCCGCTGAATTCAGGGATGCAATTGGTAAGCTAGTGCGTCGTAGGAAAGGACAGCGTGTCGGTATTGATATAATGGATATTATTATCTGTGGTTCAATCGCCCCATATAATCATTTAATAGGGGGAAAGCTGGTCAGTCTAATGCTTACTTCCCCGGAGGTTGTAAATTATTACAATTCAAAATATTCAAGGAAGGAGAGCCTAATCGCATCAGCTATGGCTGGTAAACCCATAGTAAGAAAGCCCAAGCTTACATTTTTAGCAACAACAAGCTTATACGGGGTTGCTTCTAGCCAATATAATCGGCTAAAGATGCCAATGGACAGCTTTGGAGGAAGTAAAGAAGAAAGGATAGAATATATAAACCTGGGAATTTCAGAGGGTTTTGGGTCTTTTCAGTTCAGCCAAGAAACTTTAGAATGGGGGCATCAATATTTGGGAAGAAGAATTGGTGGAAGAAGAGTAAACAGCATTTTTGGTGAAGGTGCGAATCCCCTTATGAGAAAGATCCGGGAAGCTCTTGAGCTTATTGGTCTCGAATCCGAGCCTATCCTAAAGCATGGTAAAAATCGGATCATTTATGGAATTCCGTTGGCAAAGAATGTTAGGGAGGTGCTTCTAGGTTTCGACCAAAAGCCTGACTACATCATTCCTACGGAGCTAGAAGATAAAGAAGCAACCAAGAGGATAGTTAAATTCTGGGAAGGTCGCTGGCTTGAAAAAAGGATTCAGAAGAAAGAGATACTTGAGAATATTAAAGAGCACTCAAAAGCCTATCCGATTACCCATGGAGCCAGAGCACCTCTTTACAAAATCAAGGCTGAGGATGAAGGATTATTTCCTAGCTACCAATAAGCCAAGTAAATACGTTTCTAAGATAGTCTCGCAAGAATAACTTACTATCTATTTCTTTTGGTTTTCCAAAGTATTGTAATCCCCTGAAAGGGCTTCCTGGAGAAGGGATAGAAACACATTCAATTGTTCCTCCACTATTAAGCTTAAGTTGCTGACAAATTGGTTGGTTAATTTTTTCATTTGTATAGTCAATGCCACTGAGAATGATATTTTTTAACATGGCGGTTCCTTCAGCTTCTTTATTTATGGAGGGATGTTCTTCAAAAAAGCCGTTCGTTAATAGCATTTCATTTAGCACCGCTTTTGAAGTGCATAGGATTCGTAAATTTTCATTAATACCTGGATATTTGAAGAAGTTGAAGTTGTAGGTGCGATCAGAGAGGTCATAATCAAATGATGATTTTCCTTTTCTTTTTGCAGAGGTGATAATATTTGTAATCCCGATCTCATTTTTTTCAAGGCTACGCTTTATAGCAATAAGATCAGATGGCTGAACTGAATTATCAACAAAAGCAGAATACCAATTCCAAAAGACATTTTTGGAGCTGCCGTAATAAAATTGTAGATCACCATTTTTTCTTCTTTCAATTAGTTTACCTTCCCCAGATTCACCTTTTGACTTATCGGCTGTTGTTAGCGTCCAAGTAGGGAAACTACCGAGGATAATTCTTTTTTGGCTTAGCTTTTTGTTCAGAGATAGGCTGTCAGTTTCCATTTTTTGACTAAATATGAGTCCCCCCTAATCCCACATCTCACCCTCAATCTCCGTCGCCTCTACCACTGAAATGGTAGACAGCTCCTTCCGGTCGTAGCCCTCCACCTCAAAAAGGATCTCAAAGTATTCGGGCAGTTGCTTGTCAGGGAAGTTTTCAGTGCCCACCTGGTCCAGAAAGGCCTGGTTCAGTACTTTGGAGGAGATCAGTTCCACGCTGGTGTCTGTAAACCCTGCGATCAGGTAGATGAACGTATCTTCGATCCCTGAGACCCTGGAAAAGATGCCATAGTCCTTGTGCAGCTCCCCGGGGTTGCCAACGATCTGGATGGTGTCCCGCGTGTCTTTTTCCAGCAGTACACCATAGGAGGGGGACGGCTCGTAATGGGAGATGTTGTAATACGCATCCAGGAGGTACAGGCTCTTGAAGTACCCGATAAAGATGATGTTGTTTTCCTTCAGGTCTTCGATGGTGAGCTCGGAGGCCATCCGGAAGTTTACGGACCGGTCCAGGTGCCTGAGCAGGTCGGAAAAATAATAAAGGCTGATCGCATGCTGCCGGGTCAGGTACTTGCTCCGGGACTGGTTGAAGGGGAGGAGATCCGGCCTTTGGCTTTCCAGGTCGGCCTGCCTGTTGATGTTATAATCCCGCACCAGATTGCCGGTGGTGTCATGATACATGAAGAGATCGCCCAGCACCACCAGCACAGGCTTGCTGTTGCTGCTCAGATCCTGATAGATCAGGGTTTGCTGGTAGCTTTTTTCCGCTTCATCAAACACGATCGCGTAAGCCAGGGCAGAGATCAGCAACAGGATGATGACCACGAGTCCGGGCACCAGCCGCTTGTTCTTTGCAGCCTCATCGGTTTCGGTAGGTTCCTTTTCTTTAAATGATACTTCATAACTTCCTTTTTCAATGTCGAGCAGCAGGTCGTCGTTTTTACCTTCGGTAAGGTAGTACTCCTTCAATCGCTTTCTGAGGTGGTAGACCGCCACCCGCACGAAGGATGTGTCTTCTTCTTTGCTGAGGTCAGCCTGGAAATGCTCTACCGCGATGGTGGCCTCCTTCGGCGGATCATGGTCCAGGGATTTCCTCACCAGGTACGTCAGCAACTGCTGGTTCTTTTCACTGAATAACTCACTCCGGGTCACCCTTTCGAGTGCCTGCTGGATCTTGTCTAGGGAAACCGGTGCGTTCTTGTTCATTTGATAGCAGCAAATTACCTGAGTTAGACATTAACTCAAAACAAAAATACCAACACAACTATGCTTATGCCGAGTCCCTGGCTGGACGGTAGGTCCCTTTCTCATGGTCGGTGTCTTCACCGACCATTCTGTTTCTATTTACATTCTTCGGGCTGGTGAAGACACCAGCCTGGGATAGTGGGATCTCAAGGCGAGGGATGGCCTTCAGTTCATTCCAACCTGTGCGGTGGATTCCCCCTTAAGGGGGTCAGGGGGTGAGCGATGGCCTTTTCAAACTTGTTAACCTATTTCGCTACCCCCGGCCCCTAAAGGGGTGCCTACGCTTTGGCAGAATCGAACTTGTGCGGTAGGTCCCTTCTATGTTGTAATCCAAGAGAATCACCTAATACTTTTTTCCCAAATGCCTTTTTTGGCCTCTTGTTTCATCATAAAAACATCCTTCTATCAACGGACTTAAGAAGCCGCATTTCCTTGTTTAATTCTTTATTTAATGAAAACAGCAGCCTTTAGGAAACGAATACTACAATGTAGCATCGCAAGGGACGTATAGCTGTCATTCAATTAGAGGTTGTTTTATGATGATAGTTATTTCGTTAAGCCACAGCATACTGATACTCCGTTTCATTCTTCAATACATACCTTACTCGGCTCAATAGCTTCTTAGCAATTCGAATGATAGCTCGATTGGGCTTCATTCGCTTACATAAGGTATTATAAGTCAGAGCCAGAGCAGGATCATTTCTGCTGGCAATCCAGGCACTTTCTACAAGTACTCCTCTCAGTGGTTTATTACTTCTGGAAGTAATCGAACCTGTCAGATCCCTATCCCCAGAAGAATTAGTGGTGGGAACCAAACCGATATATGAGCACAGTTTATCCAGGCTGTTAAATCTTCTTATATCGCCTAACTCAGAAAGTAAAGTCATTGATACGATCAGTCCTATTCCTGGAATACTTCTCAGGCAATTAACCTGATGAGCATACTCTTCACTTCTAGCTATTTCTCTTAGTTGTCTATTAATCTTAAGTAAAGTGGATCTCAAATGAGTTACAGTATCCAGTGTTCCGGATATTACAGCGTGACCATATTCGGTACTCAATCTTATGGTAGTTAACCATTTGGAAAAATTGGCTGACCAGTAACGTGAAGCCGAATCCAATTCAGTTGGAATCTCAATCCCATAAAAATGTAAAAAGGCCTTGATCCGCGTTTTATTCCTGCTAATCTCTTTCACAAGAGTTTTGCGATACCTTACCAGGCCGCGCAGTTCTTCGGTAGTCCTGGTGGGTACATGAATGGATTCTAAATCTCCATTTCGTAATGAACGAGCAATTTTTCTACTATCTCGTTTATCTTCCTTCTGCTTCCTCTCCTTATCAGTAGTGGGAATATCTGCCGGGTTTACGACAATATTGTGAATGCCTTGAGCCTCCAGAGATCGATGAACACTGAAACCGCAAAACCCAGCTTCATAGGCCGAATGGTATTCAGCTCCCGGAAAGTTCTTTTTCAAATAGTTTGCAAGAACTTCTGAGCTAGGATCTTGTGAAAATGTTTTATGCGTGATGTGTTCCAGTAATATGGTTACTCGCCAATTCTTCAAATGCACATCAATCCCTACGAATACCTTTTGACCATCGAAACTCAATTCTTTACTTTTACTTTTCATAAGCTTCTATCTTTTAGTTTGATTATTGTTTACTTATTCAAAACTAAATCACATAGAAGCTTATGTTTTTACAATCATAAGGCCTTTAGGGAAAAAGGGGCGCCCGGCAAGGGTGAGTAATGGCCTTTTCCCTCCCTCATTCCAATGGTCGGTATCCTGACCGACTCCCTGGCTGCTCTTCACCGACCATTCTGTTTCTATTTACTTATTCTTCCGGCTGGTGAAGACCTGACTGCCGTCAGGCAGGCACCAGCCTGGGGTGGGGTGGCGGATCTCGGGTATGACGGAAATATCAAAATTCAACGGTTTTTAACCGTTTTAAACCTGATATTTTACTTAAATTATAATTAAAATGCGTGAAAATTATATTCGGATAAATGGTTAAGTACCTGTACGTCATCATTTCTTGTGTTTACCTGCTTGGTTGTCAGTCGAAAATAGACCTCCCTGACGACGTTTCACAGGCTTATGAGAATCTTCCTGATGAAATCGACTATAATTTTCACATCAAGCCGGTCTTGTCCGAAAACTGTTTTCAATGCCATGGCCCGGATGCCGCCAAGCAAAAAGCAGACCTTCGCCTGGACATCGCAGATTCTGCCTACAAAGAATTATCCCAGTCTCCCGGAAAATTTGCCATCGTAAGAGGAAAACCAGGCAAGAGCGAAGTCATCAGCAGGATCCTGTCTGAAGATGCTGATTACATGATGCCCGTGCCGGAGTCACACCTTCAGCTGAGTGCATCGGAGAAGGCTGCCATCGTCAAATGGATCGAGCAGGGAGCCGAATATAAAAGACACTGGGCTTACATCACCCCTGAACAACCTGCGGTGCCCCGGGTATCGGATGACGCGAAGGCGAACAATGAGATCGATCACTTTATCCTCGACAAGCTTCAACGAAAAGGTTTGGATCCTTCAGTTCGTGCCAATAAGGAAATTCTTTTCCGCCGGCTTTCCTTTGCCATTCGGGGCGTACCACCGACCATCACTGAAATAGAGGCTTTCCTGTCGGATCAGGACCCCAACAGCTATGAGAAGTGGGTGGATAGATTCCTGTCATCCACGGATTATGGCGAACGCATGGCGATCTATTGGCTGGAGCTGGCCCGCTTTGCCGACAGCGACGGCTACCTCGATGACAAGATGCGCGACTTCACCCCCTGGAGGGAGTGGGTGATCGAGGCCTTCAACAAAAACATGTCCTACAAAGACTTTGTCACCTGGCAAATCGCCGGTGACCTGATCGAGAATCCTTCCAAGGAAAGTATCCTGGCCACAGCCTTCAACCGGCTCCACAAGAAAAACTCCGAGGCCGGCATCGTCTATGAAGAATTTAGGGTGGAATATGTGGCGGACCGCACCAACACCTTTGGCAAGGCTTTCCTGGCCTCCTCGTTCGAGTGTGCACGATGCCATGACCACAAGTACGACCCGATCTCTCAGAAGAACTACTATGAGATGTTTGCTTTCTTCAACAGTACGGACGAACTGGGCACGGCCGTTTATGGTCCTGACATTACGCCTGGACCTTCCATGTTGCTAACCACGGAGAAGCAGGACGAGATCATCAACTACCTGCAAACGAAGCTGGACCGGAAGGCACCAGCCCTGGAGGTTGAAGCTTATGAGTCGGATGTAAATCCTCCGAAGAACAGCCAGACGATCACGTCGGACATCAGGAAATCATTGAAAGTCAACGAGGTGGTTTATTTTAATTTTGACAAGCCTTATAAAAAAGGAGAAAAGCTATATTCTGCCCGGCCCAACGATCCGCATTACCTGAACCTGAGATTTGTAAACTTTGTGGAAGGTGTAAAAAACGAATCCCTGCTGATCGAAGGTGACTATGCCAAAGCAGACCTGCCCAATCGTGACTTCCTGTATGAACGCACGCAGCCCTTCACCTTCGACTTATGGGTGAATCCACCGAAATTGTATGAAGATGCCCTGGTTTTTAGCAATGCGCAAACCATCCGGTATGGCTTCAAGGGATATAATTGCTTGCTCGAAGACAACAGGATCAGGTTTCTGATCTCTCATGCATGGCCATATAATTCCCTGGAAGTGGTGTCAAAAGAGGCCATCCCCGTCGATGAATGGAGTCATCTCACAATATCCTACAACGGCACCAGTAATGCCGAAGGCATCAAACTGTACCTGAATGGTGAGGAGCTAGAAGTGGAGATCAGAAGAGATAACCTGTACAAAGGGTTATTGTACGAGGAAAATATCCACACGCTCAGTGGTCATGAATTGAAATTCGGAAATGAACAGTTCCAGAAGATGTTCAAGGGTGGAAAGATCGATGAGTTCCGGATGTATGACCGCGCGCTCAGCGAGCTGGAAATCAACTACCTGGATAAAGGTTCTGTGGATGATGCCTCTGAGGATTTGGTGAAAGACTTTTATGTCAGACAGTCATCTGATTACCAAAAATCCCTCAAGTCGTACAAGACCATCGCAGATAGCCTCAACGCTATCCTGAATGCCGCACCAGAGATCATGGTGATGGGTGACCTTCCGGAAAAACGTAAAACATACGTCTTAAACCGGGGCGTTTATGACAACCACGGGGAAGAGGTGGCTGAAGATACCCCTGAGAGTATTTTACCATTTACTGAGGAGTATCCAAGAAACAGGCTGGGTCTCGCTCAATGGTTGTTTGATGAAAAGAATCCACTGACGGCCCGCGTCATGGTCAACCGCATCTGGCAGATGCACTTTGGCCAGGGACTCGTGAAGACATCCGAAGAATTTGGTGCCCAGGGCAGCCTGCCATCACATCCGGAGTTACTGGACTGGTTGGCGGTATGGTTCATGGAAAACGACTGGGATATGAAGGCGCTGCACAAGAAGATTGTGATGTCGGCTACCTTTCAGCAGTCCTCAGAGATCAGGCCTGAGCTAAAAGAGGTGGATCCGGAGAATGTACTTATCGCGAGGGGTCCGAGGTTCAGGATGCCGGCGGAGATGATCCGTGACAATGCCCTGAAGGCGAGTGGGTTGTTGGTGAACAGGATCGGTGGTGAATCTGAATATCCTTACCAACCTGAGGGACTCTGGGATGAGGTAACCAATAAAGTCTGGCGCTATCCGTACCTGCAGGGTACAGGAGAGGGGCTGTACCGAAAGAGTATTTACACCGTGTGGAAACGAACCACTACGCCTCCCGCACTCATGATTTTTGATGCTGCGGACAGGGGTGCCTGTGAGGTAAGAAGGAAAACCACCAGTACGCCGCTGCAATCGCTGGTGCTGCTGAATGATCCGCAATATGTGGAAGCTGCCAGGGTGATGTCGGAGAATGCCATGCAGGCTTTTCCGGGCGACAGCATCAAACAGCTCTCGTACATCTACCGCGCCAATACCGGACAGACCCCGGAGCCGAAGCAGCTGGAAAAAACAGCAGCGTTTTATGAAGATTTGTTAGACAAGTATCAGGAGGAAAAGTCATCAGCCCGGGAATTGATCGAGGTTGGGGCAAAGCCTACGGTGAAGGAACTGGAAGCGGATAAGCTGGCGGCACTAACAGTCGTGGCCAATTCACTGATGAACACCTACGAAGCGTACACCATTCAATAAAAACATAAAAGATGAATTCGAGAAGAGAGTTTTTTAAGAAGTCGGCAATGGGTATAGGAGGCATGGCGCTTGGGTCACTCTTAAACCCTACTCATTCCTTGGGAGCCTCTTTAGGCCAGCCGGATCCATTGAATGGTATCCTGGGACAGCCGCATTTTGCGCCTAAGGCCAAGCGAGTGATCTATCTCTTCATGAGTGGTGGGCCTTCACAGATCGAATCGTTTGACTACAAGCCGGAGCTCATGAAGCGGATGGGGCAGGAGATCCCTGATTCCATCCAGAAGACCCAACGTAACTCAGGGATGGTGTCCGCTCAGTCATCTTTTCCGCTCGTCGGATCACCCTTCAAGTTTAAGCAGCATGGTAAGTCCGGTATCTGGATCAGTGATCAGTTTCCATATCTGGCGGAAATGGCCGACGATCTGTGTGTGATCAAGTCCATGTATACCGAAGCGATCAACCATGAGCCTGCAGTCATGTTTGTTCAGACAGGTTCGCAGATCAGCGGTCGCCCATCGATTGGATCCTGGATCAACTATGGTCTGGGCACAGACAATGAAAATCTACCGGCATTTGTGGTGATGATCTCCAAGGGTGGGGGAGCGCAGCCACTCTCAGCGAACTCGTGGGGAGCAGGATTTTTGCCTTCCCAGCATCAGGGGGTGCAGTTCAGGTCAGGTAATGACCCTGTACTGTATCTCTCCAATCCTCATGGCGTGGATGCCCATACCCGTAGAGACGCCCTGGACTTCATCAAAGACATGAACAACGATGCGTTCGATGTCTGGGGCGATCCTGAGATCAATTCAAAGATCGCGGCCTATGAGATGGCGTTCAAGATGCAGACCTCGGTGCCGGAAGTGACAGACATGAGCAACGAACCGGATTACATTTTTGACATGTATGGTGAAGACTCCCGGAAGCCCGGAAGCTTTGCCGCCAATTGCATCCAGGCACGAAAGCTTGCCGAAAAAGATGTGAAGTTCATCCAGCTCTATCACATGGGCTGGGATCACCATGGTGGTTTGCCCGGTGCATTTCCCAAGCTGGCTAAGTCTGTGGATCAGGCTTCGGCAGCATTGATCAAGGATTTGAAGCAAAGGGGATTACTTGAAGATACGTTAGTGATCTGGGGTGGAGAGTTTGGTCGTACCGCGTTTTCTCAGGGCAGGCTGACAGAGACGAATTTTGGCCGTGACCATCATCCGGGCTGCTTCAGCATGTGGATGGCCGGTGGTGGCGCGAAGCCCGGTTTTAGCTACGGAAGTACCGATGACTTCAGTTACAATGTCGCTGAAAATGGTGTACATGTGCACGACTTCCAGGCCACGCTGATGCATCTATTGGGCATCGACCATGAAAGGCTCACTTTCAGGTACCAGGGCCGCAAGTTCAGGCTCACAGATGTACATGGGCATGTGGTGCATGATGTGATTGTGTAAAGATTTGAGCCACGAAGGCACAAAGTCACGAAGAAGTCGGGTTAAATATTAAGAGTCACTCGGCAAAACCAGGCGACAGAAACGAACAGCCTTTGTGCCATAGGGTCTTTGTGGCAAAAAAGTCTAACCATCCTGATTCCCTATCATTCCGTCTGGTGAAGACACCAGCCGAGGTGAAGTGAGATTTGATTGTGTAAAGATTTGAGCCACGAAGGCACAAAGTCACGAAGAAGTCGGGTTAAATATTAAGAGTCACTCGGCAAAGCCGAGCGACAGAAACGAACAGCCTTTGTGCCTTAGGGTCTTTGTGGAAAAAAGTCTAATCATCCTGATTCTCTATCATTCCGTCTGGTGAAGACACCAGCCGAGGTGAAGTAGTGGTGCGGTAGGTCCCTACAGGGAAAAAGGAGCGCCCGGCCAGGGTGCGGGAGGCCATTGTTCCAATGTGACTTATCGCTTTTGTGGCAATCTTTTTCCTCATATCCTTAGGCTCGAATAGGTATTGTTGTTTTCACTTTTTCGTGATAAGTGGTTAATTTGCTACAAAAGATATTGGTCATGAATATTTCAGATTTACAATTACAACTCCACCAGGCCATTGATAGCATTTCAGACAAGGAGAAGCTTGTGGCCATTTACAAATTTCTGAAAGGATCAAAAGGACCATATCACACTATGACTGAAGAGGAGTATGTAGCTGCAATTGATGAAGCCAGACGTCAAATTGAAGAGGGTCAGTTTCAGAGCGTCGATGAATTAGAAAAAGAGTCCGAAAACTGGTGAAAAGGAAGGTCATTTGGTCTAAAAGAGCCAAAGCATCTTTGAAACAGCATCATGATCATATAAAGAAAGACTCTCCTTCAGCAGCAAAAAAAAGTTAAATCAGAAATCATCAATGCCTCAAAAGATTTACCGGCTCAGCCTGAGAAGTATCAGTTAGATGAGTTTTACCCAAACAATCCCGGAAATATCAGGAGGTTTTTTCGCTGGAGCTATCGAATCGTTTATCAGGTCAATAGTGAATCCATAGATATCTTAAACGTTATTCATACCAGCGAAGAGCCAGATGCAAAGAAATAAAAGCCGATATGCAATTTGATTTTTCTTCTTGGGGGATCCGTTCAGAATGACGTTATAATTAATATCCTCGTAGTGGTGCGGCTGGTCCCTATAGGGAAAAAGGGGCGCCCGGCCAGGGTGTGGGAGGGTCAGGTTCATTCGGGAGAGCTGTATTTTATGCATGGAGATGTTACTATCTCTTTAGGACGAAATAAGTCTGACATTGCTTATTACGGCCTCTGGCCGGAGGCCAATGAAATAAAAGTCACTCGGCGAAGCCAAGCGACAGGTAGGGGCCAATGAAATATAAGTCAGGATAAATATAAGTTAGAAGACGAATTGATCCATCCACCCTTCTGTCTCGTGAGGACCTGACTGCACACGATCCGTGAGGCATATTCCAGCCAGGATGCTTGGTCAGAAAAATTCTTCCTTTGTACCTTAGGGTTTTTGTGGCAAAACAATAATAGCTTCAATAATGCCCACAGCACACAAAATCCCATCCCACTGGAAGCTTGGTGTGGCCACGGCCGCCACACACATCGAAGGGGGTGAGCAATTCAACAACTGGTATCGCTGGTCTGAACAGGGAAAGATCAAAGATGGGTCTCATGTCAAAGTGGCCTGCGACCACATCAATCGGATGGAAGAGGACGTGAAACTTATCGAGGATCTGCATTGCGACACTTACCGGATGGGACTGGAATGGAGCAGGATCGAGCCTGAAGAAGGTAAATTCTCGAAAGAAGGAATTGAGATATACCGGAAGGAGATTGAATTGCTCAGGGAAAAGAAAATCGAGCCTCTGATTACCCTATGGCATTTCTCCAATCCGATTTGGTTTGAAGATGATGGGGGATGGGTCAGTAAAAAATCAGTTCCAAGGTTTCTGCGTTACGTGAGGTTTGTGATGGAGCACCTGGCGGATGTCGTAGATGAGTGGATCACGATCAATGAACCCAATGTCTACCTGTTCTTTGCGTACTTCGAAGGTATCTGGCCACCAGGAAAGAAGGGGAATATCAGGAGTTTCCTAAACGGGGCTCATCACATGATAAAGGCTCATCAGGATGCTTATGTTGCAATACACCATCATTATGCTGAACAGGGATACAAATCTCCCAGGGTGGGGGTAGCGCACCACCTACGGATATTTGACCCGGCTGACCACAGAAAACTGACACAAATAGCTGTTAAGTTGATCAACCGGGTATTTCAGGGTATGTTTCTTGAAGGGATGACCACTGGTAAATCCCTTTTCCCGCTTCTTCTTAAAAGACCAAGAAGTATGCAGGTGTTTGCCGATTTTATGGGCGTGAACTATTATTCCAGAGATATGGTCAGAGGAGTAATCAATCCATTGATACTGTTCGGTGAGCGATTCGTAGCCAAAGGATCAAAAACCAATGACCTGGGATGGGAGATCTACCCGGAAGGTTTGAAAAAGATTTGTAAGGAAGTGTATCAGAAATACAGGCTACCCATCTACATCACTGAAAATGGTGTTTGTGATCAGGATGACAAATACCGTCAGACATTCATCTACGAGCATTTGCAGCAGCTAGTGGAAGCGGAGACGGAGGGTGTCGATATCAGACGATACTATCACTGGTCATTGCTGGATAACTTGGAATGGGCAGAAGGCCAAAGTGCCCGGTTTGGATTGTACTACAACGATTTTGAGTCACAACAACGAATGTTGAGAAAGAGCGGGGAGTATTTTGGGCAAATCTGCGAAACAAAAACACTGATTTGAAATCCGTGTTAATCTTTGTTTTCATTAAAGGGTGCGGGAGAGCCCTTGTTCAACTAACTCCATGGCCGGTGTCTCCAGCGACCATCCTGTTTCTATTTTGTTTCTGTTTCTATTTTCATTCCGGCTGGTGAAGACATCATAGCTATCAACTTAAGAGTCTTTCAAATACAATATTTATGATATGATCTTATTATAAGATCATTTACACACAAAACGGCGTAAATTGTAATCCCGAAGGGATGAAATAATTATAGATCATATTTATTTAAGCAAAAACAACTCCGAAGGAGTGACATTATCATGGCTGGAACATTCTCACAAATCTACATTCAGGCGGTTTTCGCTGTAAAGGGAAGATCAAATTTACTGAATAAAGCCTGGCGGCATGAGGTATTCAAATACATGACAGGTATCATTGACAATAAGCATCAAAAATCAATCATAGTAAATGGTGTGGCAGATCACGTCCATATTTTTGTAGGGTTAAAGCCTTCTATGGCAGAGTCGGATTTGATAAGGGATGTCAAGAACAATACTACTAATTTCATCAATGATAAAAAGTGGCTACCAGGTAAATTCAGTTGGCAGGAGGGTTATGGAGCATTTTCATATTCCCATTCACAGGTAAAAGACGTCTACCAATATATTCTCAATCAAGAAGAGCATCATAAAAAGCAAACCTTCAGAGATGAGTATTTGTCGTTTTTAAATGAATTCGAGGTACCTTTTGAGGAGCGATTTTTGTTTGATTGGATATTATGACACCCCTTCGGGGTTGGTCCATTCTGGATCCAAATTCTGCTATAGTCATCCCTTCGGGATTAAGCTATGAGCCGATTTGTGTTGAATTGGCTTAAGTTGACGGCTATGGTGAAAACACCAGCCTGGGAAGGTGTATTGGTGTATTTTAAGCAAGTATGCAAAACGAGAGCACTGGTCTGAAATCCGGATTAGTCTTCATCTTCACTTTTTCCGGACAAAAGCCAAAGCGATAAGCCGACAACCGCAGCTGTAATCCCAAGAAAAAGGCCAATGTTTACATTACGCTGCACCTTCTCAGCCCTTTGCAGGTAGCCGGAGCCAATACCTTTTTTAGCGATGAAATCTTCAAGATCTTTGATCTTTGCTTCTAACTCTTCTTTGGTTCTCTTTTTGATGTCCATTTTTTTGGAAAAGATTATAGTTTATACTTAATTGAACGTTCCACGGATCAAATTGTTTGTTTCCTTCGCTATATCACAGTTCTAAACCATTCCAGTTTACTAATTTAATGCTATCTTCAGCTCAGAGATTCAAAAAACCTTAACCTCATTAAAATGAAAAATTACACTTCACTCATTATTTGCTTTTTTGTGGGCCTGTCAATCCTTCAGGGTCAAAATGTGGTCTGGCCTGCCGCTAACACTTCTGAACTGACCAAAGCATGGGAAGGTGAAAGGACACCTGATGGCAGACCTAAGGTTTCCAAACAACTGCTGGAAAGACTCAAAAAGCTCTCCATGGAAGAGGTGTGGGCTACATTGAGGAGAAACGGTTACAACAATCAGTTTGAAAACTTCGCCAGTGTCTATGAAAATGGCTGGGAGATCCTTCACCCCGACCAGGTGATGACCGGTCGTGCCCTGACGGCACAGTTTATGCCTGCCCGTGACGATCTGGACGATTATATTCAGCAGCAAGCTGAAAAGGAGGGAACTAAAACACCTGTTACCAATTATGCACCGATCATCAAGCTGCTGGATGGTGATATCTACATCGCAGACAGCTACGGCAAAATGGTGGATGGTACGCTCATTGGAGACAATCTCGGCAATGCCATCTACAAAGCCAGCAAGAGAGGTGTGATTTTTAATGGGTCTGTCAGAGATGTGGAAGGGCTGTCTCAGATTGAAGGTTTCAATGCCTGGATCAGGGGGTCTGATCCATCCGCGATCCGGGACATGCTCGTCTCATGCATCAATTGCCCGATCAGGATTGGCAGGGCTACTGTGTTGCCGGGAGACGTGATCCTGGCAAAAACAACCGGCGTGGCTTTCATTCCTCCGCATCTGGTTCAGGAAGTGGTGATTTCAGGAGAATACACCGCACTCCGTGATGAGTACAACCGCTTTGCCATGGCCACCAATAAATATGAATATGTGAACGAAGCCTTTGTGGTGGAAAGGGATGTTTTTGAAAAGGACTTTAAAGCATGGCTCGACAAAAAGACGGATCTTCCCATGCCACGAAAGGAGCTGGAGGATTACCTGAAGGCCCGGGAGGAGAGAAGGAAGGCCAATCAGAATAACGAATAAACGGAATATGATATCCTAGATTTCCATGGTGCGTGTCCACACGCACCATGTCATTGGAAATTTTCTGCAATATACCAGATCAAACTATGTCATTATCCGTTAACAATCATTGGGGTAACTATACCTTCTATCAATTCAAAATCATATCTTAATTTATCAAAATGAAAAACTCAATGGTTAAAGGACTAATCGCGGTTCTATCTATGGCTGTACTCAGTAGCTGTGGAGTTGGTTACGCCTATGTGCTCAACCAAAATCACAATGCCACGCAAGTAGAATTATCCGAAGCTAATTTCAAAGTGGTGGATAAAGTCAGTGGCTCTTCTGAAGTGGAATACGTTCTCTTTTTCGGGGGAATGAAGAAGCGAAATCTATTCAGGGACGCTTACAATCAAATGCTGGATGAGGCAGAAATGATCGGTAAATCCAGAGCGGTCACCAACATTACCACTGAAGAGCATATTGGCGGATTTCCTCCTTTTTACTCCATACGAACAATCACAGTAAGTGCTCATGTCGTTGAATTTGATTAATCAGCGATTTATTATTTAAAAACAGTATTTATTGGTGCGTGAGGTCCTCACGCACCTTATCTGTTTCATCCCTATCCCCGGTCTGTCCGTCGCCAGACTGAAGTCTATCCACTCAGTGCACGAAAGTCTTTTATTGTTACATGTTATCCTGAATATGCTTACCTTCATGGGCATATCTTTGATTAGCCAAAAATCATCTATGTTCTTTTCGAATAAAATACTGACATTAAATATTGCTATTCTCATATTACTGGCAGCCTGTGGAGATAAGAAAAACCAGGACACCGGTTCATCTTCGGGTGGTGGTACTATTGAAGATGGTGCTGTTATCAGAAACTATGTGGTGGACCCGGAGCTTTCTGAGGTTTTATGGGAAGGAAGAGTCGTGGGTGTTTACGGACATAACGGCGTTATTGATGTTGAAAATGGATTTTTAACGACCAAAGGAGATGAAATAACCGGGGGCACCATTTCCATCGATATGCTGAGCGTCGTTCCGCTAGACTCCTCATCTTATCAGGACCGGGACGGAAGCAGGATCACAGATCTTCAGCATCACCTGACCACCGGCGATTTCTTTCTGACAGAAAAATACCCAACTGCCAGCTTTACCATTAAAGAACAAAGGAATAACCACCTGATCGGCGATCTGACCATTCGCGGGGTGACACATGAGGAAACAGCCATACTATCGTATCTGGAGGTCCTTCCCGAAGGTCTTGCAGGGGATGCCGAACTGGTTTTCGATCGACAGAAATATGACATCAAGTGGGAGCATCCGGTTACCGATTATATTCTCTCTGATGATATTGAGATAAGGCTGAAAATCGTTGCAAGGAAGTAATTGACCCAAGTTTAAAATATTCCTCGGTCTGCCAGACTTCCTAATACAAAAGCCTGGTGATGATAAACTTTAGTGTTGTTTGCTAGGTCTGTTAACCTGCGGAATGTTCAGTACGTTGGCACTCGTAAGGCACCCCTTTAGGGGCCAGAGGGCGTGCCTATGCAACAATTTGATAACCACAAAAAGTCCACCTATAAAAATATTTAAATCTATGAGGATTGAAGATCCAAGGTCTATGTTTTATGGTGCAACACTGAAATATTTAAGAAAGCAACAATGCTAAGAAATAACATGACCGAATCAGAAAGAGTTTTGTGGGGTCAGCTACGAGATAAAAAACTGATGGGCCTTAAATTTCGAAGACAACATCCAATTAGTTTCTACGTCGCCGATTTCTACTGTCATAAAGCCAAATTGGTCATTGAGATCGACGGCAAACACCATCATCATAAAATTCAAAGGGAAGATGACATCAATCGTGATGAGGATATGATAAACTATGGCCTCAAAGTTATCAGAATAACCAATGAAGAAGTATTGAATGACGTAACTAAGGTGATGTTAAGAATTAAATCTGCACTTAAGTCTATTTAAGCTAAGCAGATTACCCCTTAGCACACCCTTTTTCCCTAGAGGGACCCACCGCACCACTTCCAATCACCGACAGTGTTATCAGGGTGCCATTTTGTGCTATGGTGGTAATGATAACAGTTTGACTTACAGAAAAATATTTGAATACTTTATTGTCGCTGATTTTTCCTTTTTATCCGCTCTTTTTTCCGTTTGTTCTTTTTGTGTTTGGACTCTTTGATCAGCACCGTCCGGATAGAAATGGCGACCTGATCGGTGTACCAGTTTTCCCGGCCTGAAATGTTGATATTTGGCTTATAACCCAGAGATACATTTGCTCCCAGGATGGTCAGCTCGGCACCTATCATCAAATCGGCACCCAGGGTTTTGTTTCCATAGGTCGTCACTATCTCTTTATTCACCGGATCTTTCATGATTGATTCCTCAATACCCACACCGAGACCCATGCCGGTGTATATATTTAACCGTTTGGTGATCAGGGGGATATGATGTTTTATGAGCAGGTGGCTTGTGGAGTTGCGATCGAAATCTGTTTGCACAATTCCCTCCAGGGTCAGATGGTTGTACACCTTCTGCTGAAAGGTTAATCCGATCATTCGCTGATCGGCATTGGCGATCCGGAGGCCCAGGGTAGTCCCATATTTCTGCGCTTTGCCATCGAGAACCATCAAAAAAAAGATCAGACAAGGTATCAGTGTCCGTTTTGCTAAAATCATATGCCCGTAACGAAAAGAATTGATCATTGGTATTTACAATCATTAAGTACTACCTGCCGCAAAGGAAGTGCCAGATATCAAATAGTTATCTGCTAAACACAATGTCCATGAAATTCCTGTTATCTTTAATGTAGAACCAAAACCAACCTGACCGATGAAAGCAATAGCAATCAACACCAACTTATCCTATTTCAGGATACGAAAAATTATTGGCTACCTGGGAGCTTTGTTGCCCTACATGGTGGCCGGAGCCGCACGAGAATGGTTACCCTCCATCAGTGATTATTATTACAGCGTTTCGACGTTGATTTTTACGGGTACGCTTATTCTGACAGGTATTTTCCTGATTTCCTACAGGGGGTACCAGGCGAAAGGAGAGGTGATCACGGACAATATCATTACAAACATTGCGGGGGCTTTGCTGATCATTGTGGCATTTGTCCCTACGCCTTACATTGGTGGATGTCCTGACGGAAGTTGCTCGGTCATGCCTTTCTGCCATTGTGATAACGGGTGGGGCGCGGTACATTTTATCAGTGCTTCGGTTTTTTTCCTTTTGATGGGTTATCTGTCGTTCTTCCACTTTACAAGGGGATCCAAAGAAGCGTTGAAAGATCCGGATAAAAAATTGCGAAACAGGATTTACAGGATATGCGGGATTGTGATCTGGTCTGTTTTGATCATTACGGCAGTGGTGATGCTTTTTATTGGTAAGGACAAGGTATTCAACAATTTCATCTACTGGATGGAAGCTATTATGCTGCTCTTTTTTGGTATCAGCTGGTGGGTAAAGGGCAAAGGACTTGTGGACTTTAAAATACAGAAGGAAAAAGAGAAATTGACGGAATCCGAAACACAGCAAATGGTCGAAAATTGGGTCTCAGCCATTGCATCTGCGAAGGACCAGGATCAGATCTTGAGAGATATTGAAGACCTGATCCAAAAGAAGAAATAGAAGGTGGTTTAATGATCTTGAAAAAATATTATCCGGAGCTGAACGTCATCAGATCATCCACCCATTAAGCTGAGCATAGAGCCATGATGTATAAGGGCAAGAAAATTGAATTTCCGTCGTTTAGTCAAACTAGCTTCTTCAAAATCATTGAAGGGCTTGAGAAACAGCTGAATGACCCGGACTTAATTCTTCGTGAACATGCTTCCAAATTGTTGGAGGAAGTAAATCAGTATCCGGAGCTACGAGATGGTATCGGTGAGGGTAAATCACTGACTAAGTATAGGAAGACGATTGATAAACTTACCGGGCTTCTTTTTCCGAAAGTATTGACCACCAATGAGATCAAGGTAGTCACGCCTCCTTTTTCCTTTGATCCATTGAGAAGCAGCGCCCGTTTTGATAGCATTGTAAAGGCCTCGGGTGAGACATTTGAATTTGGCATGAAGGATGTAGATGAGGACCTATTCTATCTCTATGGCTGCTTTTCTATCCTTGCTGCATACTATGGTTTTAATGTTGCAGGTTCCACGCCTCAGATGATGGAGATCTATAATAAAGATCAGGATATCTACCGATCCTATAAGGTGCTCATCAATATGGACCTGTGCGAGTTT
This sequence comes from Cyclobacteriaceae bacterium, assembly GCA_965243485.1. Taxonomy (GTDB): domain Bacteria; phylum Bacteroidota; class Bacteroidia; order Cytophagales; family Cyclobacteriaceae; genus UBA7330. The sequence goes on from CBDEVP010000001.1 coordinate 4,169,783, forward strand.
GTTCCCACGGAAAAGGCTCCTGAAATCACACGCTCAGATTTTGAGAATCTACTTGAAAACCTGTACGACATTGGATTATGGAAGAATAAATTTCCTCCCAATAGCTGGATCATGAAAGGTGTCATGTTGATTTCGCTGGTAGATGTGACGATCGATCAATCCATCGCAGGAGTTGCGTCGAATCTGTTCGATAAATCTACGGAGTCATTTGAGAATGTCCTTTCAAGTATCAGGACATTACTGAATAATTCGTCCCTATCGTTAGGTCTGTTGATGGTAAGCAATGAACAGTTACATGCAATTGACAAAGCTGAGGGCATGGCTGGAATTGTATTAAAGCCGGGAGAGATGCTGGATGGCCGTTCAGATCTTTGTGAAAGATCTTTTGAAATACTTTTCAAGAATAACGAACCGTTAGTCATCTCTGATGTGAAAAAATTCCACGAGACCTCCCAAAGTAAATTCTCTGAAAGGCTCCTGAAAACAGGACTGAATAGCTATATCAGCATTCCATTGGTTTATGAAGATGAGTTGTTAAGCTTTTTCGAATTAGGGTCGGAAAAACGTTTTGATTTACACATGGGGACCATTGCCGTTCTGGATGAGATCATACCCATGCTTGCCATGGCCAATAAACGGTATGTGACCGAGGAAGAAAACCTAATTGAAGCTATCATACAAAGAGAATGTACCACTATACATCCTTCGGTTAAGTGGCGCTTTCATGATGAAGCCTGTAAGTTTATCACTCAGCAGCAAAAAGGCGAACAGCCTGTTTTCAGAGATATCATTTTCAAGGAGTTGTATCCTCTGTATGGACAAATGGACATCAAAGGATCTTCCGAGCGAAGAAATAAAGCAGTGAGCCAGGACCTGATCAAGCAGATCAGAGGTGTTGAGAAGGTATTAAAAATCGCAATCAGGAAAAATGCACTCCCGGCACTGGAAGAGCTTATGTTTAGACTAAACAAAGTGAAGAAAGAGCTTGAAAACGATCTTGAGGCAGGTAGTGAACATCGTCTGACTACTTTTCTCGAAGCCGATGTCTATCCTGTGCTCACCTATCTGGCATCGACCGGAAAGCAGTTGAAAGATCAGGTAGATGAATACTTCGGTATGCTGGATCCTGAGCTAAGAACGGTCTATGAGGAACGAAAAATCTTTGATCAGACAGTCAATCAGATCAATCAACGTCTGGCCAGTTATCTGGACCAGAAGCAGACTGAAGCCCAGCAGATGTTTCCACATTATTTTGAAAGATATAAGACAGATGGCATCGAATACAACATGTATATCGGGCAGTCCATCACTAAAAACGAGAAGTTTGATCAGATCTACTTAAGGAATCTGCGCCTGTGGCAGCTTGGGGTCATGTGTGAAATGGAGAATGAGTTTAAAGCCATGCAGGATCAGTTCCACACCAACATTGAGATCGCTTCTCTGATACTTGTTTATAATACATCTATTTCGGTGCATTTCAGGATGGATGAAAAGCAATTTGATGTAGAAGGAGCCTATAATGCCAGATATGAGATCATTAAGAAAAGGGTGGACAAAGCACATGTAAAAGGCACAAAAGACCGCATCACAAAACCTGGCCACCTTGTCATTGTATACTCACAGGAACAAGACGCACTGGAATACAGAACCTACTTGGATTTTCTGGCAGCAAAAGGATATGTGGATACTGAGTATGAAGACCTTGAACTGGAGGACCTGCAGGGAGTACACGGCCTCAAAGCGCTTCGCGTACCGGTTGCTTACAATGCCCGGACAGATGTTGATCAGTTGCTGAAAGAAGTGGAATCTGGTGTAATTAACTAGATTTGTTTATATTAACCTTTAGCCTCGTAAATAATCCAAAAGCAACTTGAGAACATTAGCCGCTTTAACCCTTTTATGTACTTGTCTTACAACTTTAGGACAAAACGAAATCCCCTCCAAAGTTTTTCATTGGGACGACATCAGTAAAAATGGAGCAACTGTACAGGGGCCTACAGACGCTTTTTCTTCTCTGATCATTACCGTTGAAAACCTGGAGCCAGGCAAATCTCTCGTTGTTTCAGAAAAAGACCACGAAGCCTTGATCATCATGAAGTCAGGGGAGTTGAGTCAGCAAGTAAAGAAGCAAAAAGCAACGCTGGGAACGGGGAGTATCACGGTGTTGCATGCTGGCAATACCCTGAAGACAAAAAATAGCGGAAGTGAAGATGCGACTTTCTACCTGATGAAGTGGAAGGCCAAGAACATGGAAGACTATGATGACTCGCCCTATCCTGATGTAGTGTGGGTTGACTGGGATACTGTAACATTTCGTACTACGGACAAAGGAGGTCGAAGAAATATCATGAGACAACCTACACCCATGATGGATGAGTTTGAGATGCACGTTACCACATTAAATGCAGGTGTATCAAGCCATGCTCCACATACACATTTGGATGAGGAAATCATACTTGTCAGGTATGGTAAGATCGAAGAGCATATAGATGGTGAAACCTTTGAATCAGATGAAGGATCCTTTATATTCCTTCGTTCTATGGTGCCTCATGGCGTAAGAAACATTGGTAAAGGTCAATGTGAGTATTATGCTTTTCGCTGGATCCCCAGGGAGTCCTAAATTGGACTTAATATCCACTCTGTCACACCTTCTTCAATATTTACCTCAACACCATCAATGAGCTGCTGACCGGAGAAAGTCTGCTTTTCGCCAGATAGCACATGAATCATTTCATATTGTCCTTCAGGATCAGGGGTAAACCACTCCGGAAACTGGTTGATCCTCGGCCAGTCAAACGGCAGTCCCATAATCGTTTGATGTCTTTGGGTATCGAAGGTCAGTTTACCTGTCCAGGGTTCGTCTGAGGAGACACCTATGGCCAATTTATCACCTAACCTAATCACCCCGGGCTTCATATCTGATCTCCAGGGGGAGACGGTCATTCCCTGTGTTTTCCACAGGCAATACATGATGGTGGTCCTCGCAAAATTGCCGTCACCGTGCCATCCTTCAATAACCCCGGACCCTTTCCATTGCTGTGCATTCTCTCTATGACTCGAATCCTGCATAGACCACATCACCTGGGTTTCGTTGTCTATCCAGCTGGCTGCCTGTTTTTCAGATTCCCGGTTATATAAGTTCAGGGCACCTTCTATGGCATCGGCATACCCATCTGAAGAACCTCTTTCCCAATCAAAATTTCGGTAATTCCCATTGAGTGCATTCAAAGCTTTGATGGTAGCCTCCCGGTAAGCTTCCTTTGAATCGAGGAGATAGACGGTATAAAACCCATTGAGATTATACCCGAAGTTATCTGCTATCCCTTCATTGATAATCTTACCATCTTTTGGACTTACCACATTATAGAACAATCCATCCTCATTTCTGCCTACTTCCAGGATCCTGTCAAGCATTTCGTGGATGGGATTTAGATATATTCCCTTTTTTTCAGGTCTGGCATAACTGATGGTAGCATATAGTTCACAAAGTCCTGAAACCACCTCACAACCATGATCCCGTAGACGAAGTACTTCAAAATCCCTCGTTGGGTGCTGATTACCTAAAAGGTAGTAATCACCAAGCCTGATAGCCCAATCCAGGTACTTTTCATCTCCGGTCATCCAGTAGATACGGGACAATACCTGGAGCATTTCGCCATTTACTTCCACGTTCGTGGAAACAATGTTACCATGGTCAGTTTCAATAGCCGCACGTGTCCACATATCATCAAGAATGGATATCATTCGCTCAGACCAGGGACTTGGTCCAAGCCACTCGGTAAGTGGCAACAGCCCGTCCTTGATATACTCAGAAGATCCAAACATGATCTGATCCATATTTACCTCAGGTGAGGCAAAGTCATCTTTTGAAAAGGAATAAGTATCCGGCAATGCTCCGACTCTTGAAGTAAGCTTGGTTTCTGTGTTGAGCATATCCATCATCCGACCTTCAAACAAGGGTTTATCAGTGAGTTTAGCTGTAAGGACCATGAAAGGATAGTTGTCAGCAGCAGCGTCCTGCGCATTCCAGATGTCTGTACTATTGGTCAGGTTACGCGGTATCAGTCCTGTTTCCGGATCTGCTTCTGCAAGCCAGTCTCTCACAAAGTTCCTGCAACGTTCCAGGCCTTCATTGACGAGCGCTCCATTTTGACGCGCCAGTTGAAATGCTTCCTTTTCCTGCTCAGAGGGTTGATAACTGTTATCACTACAAGCTATGAATAAAGGCAGTAGTAACGCAATAAGTTTACATAGATCAAAAAATCTTTTCATGTTTTTCGGGTTGGGTCAGGAAGTTATTCAATCACGACAAACTTCCCAAGACTTTTCAGGAGTAGGGATTAATTCATTAATTTCCGGCGCTATGTCAAGATCGATCAATAGCTCTCTGTGTCTGCTTTTCCTACTGGCGATTATTTCCTGCAAAACCTCCGACGAACCAACAGGTGAATTTGTACTTATTCCATCTCCACAACAGTTTGATATTCAAGGTACTAGCAAGCTTAAGCAAAGTGATATTTTAAGTTATTATCCAGGTTCGGGCAGTGACCTGTCTGTGCTGGATCAGCTATCAGATCTAAAGGCTGTCGAACAGGAATCAGATGCACAGGTGACCCTTACCATCAATGCTGAACTGGAGATTCCGGATGAAGGATATGAACTTAACATTGAGGATGATAAAGTATACATTGAAGCACCGGATCGGGCTGGTTTACTCTATGGGATGATGACACTGCATCAGCTCATGCGCGACGCAGCTGACCAGAATGTTAAACTTCCACTTTGTGAGATCAGGGACTACCCGCTGTTGAAACACCGGGCCATCCATCTGGATGTAAAGCATCACATGGAAAGGAAATCCTATTATTTCCAGCTGATGGATCGGCTGGCCAGCTACAAGGTCAATGGAGTGATCGTGGAGCTGGAAGACAAAATAAAATATGAAAGTCAACCAATCATTGGTTCGCAGGATGGGTGGACCAAAGCAGAATGGAAAGAGCTTAGTGAATATGCTCAACAACGGAATATTAAGATCAGTCCGCTGGTACAGGGGCTGGGACATGCCTCATTCATCCTTAAGCATGAGGAGTACAAACACCTGAGAGATGATCCTGAAAGTGATTGGGCATTTAACCCATTAGATCCTGAAACCTATGAAGTACAATTTGATCTGTACAGAGAGGCTATTGAAGCAACTCCTTACGGCAGATATTTACATATCGGTGGGGATGAGGTGCACACAACAGGCCGTGGCAGTGATAAGTCACCACTGGAGCTTCAGCTCATCTGGTTGAACAAGGTGTGTAAATACGCTGAGGAGCAGGGGAGAACGCCTATTTTCTGGGACGATATGCCTCTAAAGTTTGCAGAAGTCTATCGTCCCATGTTTAATCCGGATATGGAAAAAGAGGAAGTGGACAGTATCTGGCAAGTTAACGAACCTCGTTTGCTCGAGTTCATTGATCAGTTTCCAAAAAACTGTATTTATATGCGCTGGAATTATCAGTCTCCTGATACCTATGGCAACCTGAAAGCCATGGAATGGTTCACTTCGAATGGTTTTGAGGTGATGGGAGCTACTGCAGGACAAACCCGGTGGGTATTGATGCCGCAAAATCAAAGCAACATCCCGAACATTCGATCCTTCGCACTGTCGTCTGTTGAAAATGAATTCAATGGACTTCTTCTGACATTGTGGGACGATGATTCACCGCATTTTGAATTATATATGCGAGGAATTCTTGCCTTTGCAGAATATAGCTGGGCGGGAGATCAGCGGGATATTGAACAGGTGAAATCAGCTTTCATTGACCGGTATTTTGGTCATAAGCTAGGGCAGGAACAAACCTTTATCGATCAGCTGGAAGGTCCGGTAGGAGACTGGAAAAATATCCTGATGGATGGAGGAAGAAGAAATGATCTTGTTAAGAATAACATGGAAGGTGTAATCCCAATTCCAGACCCAGCCAGACCCGGCGAATGGTCTGAAAAGTATGCCGAAAAGCTTTCCCAAGCAAGGGAGCTGCTTCAATCCACGGACTCCATTTCCACAATGATCAAGGCAGCGAAAAAGAATGCCCTTAGAAACAGATATACACTTGATGTTTACAGTCAGGTCAATGATTTGATCAGGTATACAGCCAGGATGATGATTACACTTCAGGAATATGATCAACAATTGAATCAGGAGTCAAAAGAGTCGGAAACAGAGAGGAAAAAGAAGCTGGAAATGCTGACCTCGGAATTTAAGACGATGAGATCAGCGTTTGAAGACATTTACGGCCAAACGAGGATACTCACCAAACCCGATGATTACATTCTTGACCAGGACCATCATGTCCATAGCGCCAACCAGACCAGATCATTTGACTGGCAATTCATTGCTGAAATAGCCATGCTTGAACAGATTAAGGAATCAATCAAATGATGAAGATATCTATTATGAATCGACACTTTTCAGGCCAATTGACCATTTTATTCCTTATTGCAGCATTAATTATAGGCTGTGGTAAGCAAGAAACTACCAGTAAACCTCCAAATATTGTATTGATCCTGGCTGATGACCTCGGTTATGGCGAGTTGGGGAGTTACGGTCAACAATTGATTGAAACACCAAATCTCGATGCGCTTGCAGCTAAAGGCATGCGATTCACACAATTCTACACTGGTTCACCGGTATGTGCACCTTCCAGGTGTATCTTACTCACCGGTCAGCATTCGGGACATGCCTATGTCAGGGGCAATGATGAAATGTCAGAAAAAGGGGATGTCTGGGATTATGCCAAAGCAGTAAGCGATCCAAACCTTGAAGGCCAAAGACCTTTACCCGATAGCATAGAGACGCTTGGGGACATCCTTCAAAATGTTGGTTATCAAACAGCTATTGTTGGTAAATGGGGTCTTGGAGGACCTACCTCTGAAAGTATTCCAAATACCCGCGGTTTTAATTTTTTCTATGGTTTTAACTGTCAGCGACAGGCACATAACCTCTACCCAATGCATTTGTGGAAAAATCGGGAAAAGGATTTATTAAACAATGAACTTGTTGTGCCCGGCACCAAACTGGATAGTACGGCCAATCCTTACGACCTCAGCAGCTACGATCGCTTCTTTCAGGAGGACTATGCACCAAAAAAGATGCAAGATGAGGCCCTTGGCTTCATTGAGCGCAACAAAGAAGATCCCTTCTTCCTGTATTATGCCACCCCATTAACACATGTGCCACTTCAGGTTCCTCAGGAATACATCGATTACTATGTTGAAAAATTTGGGGATGAGGAGCCTTATCTGGGTGACAGGGGTTATTTCCCTACTCGCTATCCCAGGGCGGCCTATGCAGCGATGGTTACTTACCTGGATCATCAGGTTGGAGAAATAGTTCAGAGGCTGAAAGATCTGGGGATCTATGACAACACCCTCATCATGTTCACCAGCGACAATGGTCCCTCTTTCAACGGTGGAACAGATTCTCCATATTTCGATAGTGCGGGGCCGTTTAAGAGTGAAAGAGGGTGGGGTAAAGGTTTCGTACATGAGGGAGGTATCAGAGTGCCCTTCATCGCAGCCTGGGAAGGAAAGATTCCTGCAGGCACTACCAGTGAGTTGATAGCTGCTACCTGGGATCTGCTGCCAACCCTAGCGGAATTAGCAGGTGCACCAATGGGAGGTGATCTCGATGGAATCAGCATGGTTCCGGAGCTGATGGGCAAAGAAGACCAGCCAAAGCATGATTTTCTATATTGGGAATTCCCGGCTTATGGTGGGCAACAGGCTGTACGAATGGGGGAGTGGAAAGGTATTCGTAAAGGACTATTTCAGGATAAGACTGAACTCCAGCTTTTCAACCTTGAAAATGATATTCAGGAGCTGAACAACGTTGCTGATCAACACCCGAATGTTGCAGACAAAATCCTCAAGATCATGGAAGAGGAACATGAGACTCCGGCCGTGGAGAAATTCAGGATACCCGCGTTGGAAAAGTAGTCAAAATAAATCAGCATTGTAGTTAAAAAATTTGAATTCCCCGGAATTAGCTTTGGGGATGAAAACTGTCTTCCTGCTGCTTATTTCCAATATTTTTATGACCATCGCCTGGTATGGTCATTTGAAATTTACCCATAATGCATTATGGAAAGTAATCCTGATAAGCTGGATCATTGCTTTTTTTGAATATTGTTTTCAGGTGCCTGCAAACCGCATTGGATACGGACAATTTACTGCCTTTCAGCTAAAAACAATCCAGGAGGTCATCACTTTACTAGTCTTCATTGGTTTTTCTGTCCTTTACCTCAAAGAAGAGCTAAAATGGAATTATGTTGTTGGATTTGCCTTGATACTGGCAGCCGTGTTTTTTGTTTTTAAAGAGTGGTGAAAATTTTACAAATACAACCACCGTTTTTTTACCGATTAATCATAATAATTTTCCCTTTAGCAATATCCAAAATCTCAGGAATTCTTTTCAGGCCATCAACTGTACTTCGGATAATTCCTTCCCAATTTGATGCACACCTTCCAAAATCCTTCGCGTTTGAGATTTAGAAGGCTTTTTCTTCCCTTTAATGTACTGGGCCAGCAGGCTTTGATTCATCCCTATTCGTTCGGAGAGAGCTTTTGCATTGATCACTTTATAGAAATCAAAGAAACTTTCCAGATCATACTCTAATTGTATTTCATCAATACCGTAAGTGAAACCCAGATCTTCAAAGGTTAGGTTTACCATATCCAATATTTCCTCCTGCAATTGCTCCCAGGTATCACCACATGTGGCCATGAATCGATCCTTCCACTGACCGGTAACCCCGTACCCAACATCTTCTTTGATCACGGTCAATTTAACTTTTGGTTTTTTCATCGTTTGTTGGTTTTTAATTTAGCTGCTTTTAATATCGCATTCAATGTGCCTGTTCGGACCTCCTTTGATCCATGAGCAGGCACTGTAATCTGACCTTCTTTCGTATCATGTCTCATGATCACATGACTCGTGCCATGTTGTCTGATAACATACCAGCCGTCCTTTCTTAATAACCGAAAGAGTTCACTACTCTTCATTTAGAGTATAAAGGTAATAATATTATTACCTGAAAAGTTCAAAGCCTTAAGCGATTTAATCAGGATCTGAAGTTAACCAATAGCTCTTATTGGGAGCTTAGCATCAATTATCAAACTGTAGCTTCAATTTCTTCTGCTTTGCGAACATCCACACTCACATCCATGGTCTGACCACCGCCACTATAGACAATTCCTTTCATAGGTACCACATCCCCAAAGTCTCTTCCCGTAGCAACCCGGATGTGCTGGTCATTGACCAGCAGGTCGTTGGTAGCATCAAATTCCACCCACCCAACATCAGGAATGTAAACTGCAATCCATGCATGTGAGGCATCGGCACCGACGAGTTTGGGCTTGCCCGGAGGCGGAAGGGTCTCAATATAACCGCTTACGTATTTGGCAGCAAGACCCATAGATCTCGCACACGCAAGTCCGAAATGGGCAAAATCCTGACAAACTCCTTTCCGCTCTTCAAAAACATTTCTGAGTGGAGTGCTGATATCTGTAAATCCTGGTGTGAAAACGAAATCCTGATGGATCCTGTGATTCAGATCGACCATGGCATCCATGATGGGCCTTCCCGGAAAAAAGGATTCAGCTGCATAGCTTTGGATCTCATTTAAGGTAGGAACAAAGGGGGAATCCAGATAAAATTGACGAATGTCATTCAATACCTCTGTGGTGTGAAGCTTTTGAACCACTGTTTCCCATGGAGGAGTCTCTTTTGGGTTGATAGACATCCAGTTGGGCCTCGTCAATTTGACAGTACTTCGGGAGGTAACAATGAGCTTTTGATGCGTGACCTGTAAGGAGAAATAAATAAATTCATTCTCAAAAAAATCTTTCCGCCTGGTGAGCGAAGTAGGTTCAGGCTGAATTTCGCAATCAAAGTGTTCCAATGTCTGAAACGGATGGCCCGAAGGGGTCTGGAAGATGATATTGTGACAAAGCGAAGCAGGAAAATCGTAAATGTACCGGGTGATATGAGTGACATGATACCTCATACTTCAGGGACTTTAGTGGTGACAAAGCCATACTTATTTTGTGTATGGCTGAAATACTGTTCATGAATCAAATGATAGACATCAGCCAGTAAGCTGATGATCGAATCCAGGAACGTATGCAATTCCTTGCGGTAGGTGTCAGATCTGCTCAACTGATTCAGATTTTCAATGTTTACCAGCTTCACTTTTGTATTTATTTCCAATAGCTTTTTCCTGATCGGATTGAGAAGCCTGCTGTTCCCCTCAGGCATTTTGGTGATGTGCTGGTCGATCCGCTCTACCAGGTATGTGACTGAACGGGGATTCAGCTCATCAATCAGCAAAAGATTAAGTACTGCTGATATCTCCAGAGTGGACCGGTACATATACCGGTAGGTGACAAGGCTTTCATTGGTCATTAATAGATGTTCCAGGATCATTCGCTCCACTTCTTCAGAGCGTTTGACAGACAGCATGGACCTGATGATCATACAGGTATTCCTGGCTGATTCGATAAACCGTCCGATGTTGAGAATATTCCAGGTGTTTTCACGGGTCATATTATCAATATTCAGTCCGTGGAATGCCATAAGTTTGATGATCAGGTTGTCAAGGTTCCAGTTGATCTGGTGGAGACTGGATTGACTTTTCATCCGGGATAGCTCATCAGAAATACTGTCAAGGATCCTCCAGGTATCAAGACTCAACCGATCCCTGACCGAGTAGGCATTGTTTAAGAATGATTGAACAGAATGACTTAAAGAACCTGTACGATGAGGGTCGGTGATGAGGGATATTAGTTCTTTTTTGGATTGATTGAGGATACTCTTTTTGTTAAAGCCCGGAGCGGTACCGGTTACGGTGGTCAGAGTCTTCAGCAGGGTGGTGATCACATGGTCCCCATCCAGGTGTTTCTCATCTACAGTTTCATAATATTTTCTTAAGATGATACGGATCAGTCTGACTGTATATATTGATCTTTCGATGTATCTGCCGAGCCAAAGTAAATGTTCGCCTGTCCGGCTCGGAACAATATTTTGAGACTGTTTGGTGATAGGCGCCACTTTCACAGGAACAGGTTCTTTCCCCTCACTTTCCAGGATCCACGTGTCCTTGCTGATACCTCCGGACTGGTTGGAGACGATAAATACGCCTTTGTCAGGCGAGCTTCGGGAAAGTCCTCCCTGCATCACTTCATAGTCATTATTGTCAGCATCAGCAACCACGTAGCTTCTGAAAACAGCATTGCGGGCTTCCAGCTTTCCATTGATAAACGATGGTGTAGTAGAGAAATTGACAAGCTCCTGAGCTACATAGAGGTAGGGCCGGGCTTTGACCTCATTTTTCAACTGGATGATCTGTTCTTCCGAAAGGTCACCGCCATACACGGATCTATTGAGTCGGCTTCGGTAGATCTTACGCACCATCAGAAACTGGATATTATCCAGCACGTATTGCATCTCCCTTTCCTGTCCGCACCACCAGGTAGCCACGGAAGGCAATATCAGGTCCTCGCCAAGCACATGCTGACAAAGCTTTGGAAGAAAAGCCATCAGGCCGGGGTTTTCAAGGATCCTTACACCCAGAGGATTGATTACCAGCACTTTCTTCTGACGGACAGCTTCCATCAGTCCCACCACTCCCAACTGTGAATCCATCCTGAATTCCAGCGGATCACAGAACACATCATCCACCCTTCGAATGATCACATCCACCTTCTCCAGTCCACCAATGGTTTTCAGCCAGACGTATCCGTCACTGACGGTGAGGTCCTGGCCCATGGCCAGGGTGAATCCCATATAGGATGAAAGATAGGCATGCTCAAAATAGGTTTCATTGCCTGGCCCCGGAGAAAGAAAAACGATCCGCGGATTTTCCGTGCCCTGCCAGGAAAGTTTGGAAAGGGTATTCTTCAGTGTCTGGTAGTAACTGCCGACACGTCTGACGTGATTCTCGCGAAGCATGTCCGGGAATACTCTGGTCATGGCTACTCTGTTTTCAAAGGCGTAACCTGCACCTGAAGGGGCATCGGTCCGGTCATGTAATACCCACATCTTTCCATTAGGCCCCCGGGCCAGATCAGCGGAATACTGGACCAGCTGGTGTTCGCCAGGAATTCTGATCTTATCCATTTGCCGGAGAAAACCAAGATGATTGTAGATCATTTCAAATGGTAAGGTCCCGGAGCGGATCAGCTTTCGCTCACCATAGATATCCATCAAAATGAGATTGAGCAGATGAGCACGCTGCTTGAGTCCTTTTTCAATGATGGTCCAGTCTGCCTGACTGAATACCATGGGAATGGGATCGAGCATCCATGGTCGGTTTAATCCATCAGGATCTCCGTAAATGTTGTACGTAACCCCGTTTTCTTTGAGAAGTTGCACGACTTCATGAGCCCTGTGCGCTAATCCTTCATTCCCCAACGCATCGTACGTTTCCACGATCTTCTTCCAGTGAGGGTATATGGTACCATCAGGTTTGGCTAACTCATCGAAGAATTGCGTATTGTTTATCGTTCGCTCCGATAAATAGGAATTGATCATGAACTCAAATCTCTTCTTTTTTCAGAAAATCAGAAATTCCTTTTTCCCTTATATTTTCTAAGGTCCATGGTAAATGGATAATCAGGATTTACAATTTCTGTGGTCATTTCATATTTCGGTAAGATATCCAATTTGGTGAAAAATCGACCGCTTGACTGTTGATTTACGACTGTGGGCTCCACCATATTGATAGAATGCCCAAAATCAAAGAACCTGGAGATCCTTCTGGACTCCGCTTCATAGCTATTGACAGGGAAGGTCTCATAATTTCTTCCTCCGGGATGAGCTACGTGATACTGGCACGCCGCTACGGACTTTTGTGTCCAGGTATCATACAGATCAATTACCAATGGAGTATCAACACCTATGGTAGGATGCAGAGCCGAGGGAGGTTGCCACGCGCGATATCGGATTCCAGCTACATATTCACCCTGGACACCAGTATTTTTTAATGGTATCCTGAAACCATTGCAGAGCAGGTGGTATCGAGAGTCAGTCAATCCTGAGATCTTTACCTGGATGCGTTCCATGGAAGAGTCAACAAACCTGGCTGTACCCATGCTAGACATTTCCTCGCCCAGTACATGCCAGGGCTCGATCGCCATTTTAAGCTCAATGTAAATGTCATCTACCTGCAGCTCCCCAAGGAATGGGAACCTGAAACTAAAAAACGGATCAAACCAGCTCATGTCAAAGTCATATCCGGAATCCTTAAGTTCATTGATCACTTCATTCAGGTCCTTGTAGCAGTAATGGGGCAATAAAAACCTGTCATGCAGCGAAGTACCCCATCTGACTAGCTTTTTGTTGTATGGTTTCTGCCAAAACATTGAAAGGAGGGCGCGGATCAAAAGAAACTGCACCATACACATCCGGTAATGAGGTGGCATGTCGAATCCTCTGAATTCCAGTATTCCAAGTCTTCCACTGTCTGAATCGGGAGAGTAAAGTTTGTCGATACAAAACTCTGCTCGGTGTGTATTGCCTGTGATGTCTATGAGCAGGTTTCTGAATATACGATCCACAATCCAGAAAGGAACTTCATTCTCTTTGAAGTCCGGAATCTGCTGAAAGGCAATTTCGAGTTCATAGAGGATCTCATCACGACCTTCATCTACCCGTGGTGCCTGACTGGTAGGTCCGATGAATTGGGTAGAAAACAGGTAAGATAATGACGGGTGATGCTGCCAGAAGGTGATGAAGCTTTTTAATACATCCGGACGCCGGAGAATGGGACTCTCAGCAGGTGTATTGCCACCCAATGTCACATGATTTCCACCTCCGGTACCGGTATGTCTTCCGTCCAGGTTAAACTTCTCACTGGTCAGCCTGCTTTGGGTTGCTTTGTCATACAGGATCTCGTAATTTCTGGTAAGCTCCTCCCAGCTGGAAGCAGGGTGGATGTTGACCTCGATCACTCCCGGGTCCGGCGTGATCATGAACTTCTGAATCCTGACGTCTTTGGGAGGATCATAGCCTTCGATGAGCACAGGGATCTCAAGCTGCGAAGCTACTTTCTCCACTGCAGATACCATATTTAGATAATGCTCCAGGTAAGCCACAGGAGGGAGGAACACAAACATCTTTCCTTCCCGGATCTCCACGATCAATGCCGTCTTAAAGACCTCTTTGGAATTGTTGAAAGATTCCTCTTTATCGATCATGCTGCTAATCTCCTTTCTGGAAGGAAGATCACCCACCTCTGCAAACAGTGATCTTTCCGGTTGATAGATCTCCTCTTCCGGATCCAGATACTGAACCGACTTAAGCGGTAGCCTTAATCCCACCGGTGAGTTGCCCGGAACAAGAAACAGATCTTTTCTTCTAAACTTCCATCGACAACTTTGCCAGACAGACTTTTCATCATCCCATCTAACCGGTATCACAAATCCAGCGGGCTCATCCATTCCATCCGCAAGGATACTTGCCAGTTTTTGTCGTTCCAGGTCCGACTTCAGGTCAAGTTTCAATGGATCTACATTGACAGGAACTTTGCTTTCCTCCCAGATAAAGTAGAAGGGGTCTTCATACGCCGGGTGTATATTCTTAGGATCAATGTTTAACTCCTTTGTGATCCCAGCGATAAATTTTTTGGCATCATCGATCCCCAACTTATAGTCTTTGGACAGGTCTGCCAGCAGTTTGTCATTACCCCATATCGGTTTGCCATCCTTTCTCCAGAAACAGGCCAGCTTCCAGCGTGGTAAGGGTTCACCGGGATACCATTTTCCCTGACCATATTGCATGAGCGCCCCGGTTGCAAACTCATCCTTCAATTGATGAAATAACTGGTTTGCCAACTTGCGTTTGTGGGCACCATCAGCAGTGGAATTCCATTCCGGGGCATCTGTGTTGTCAATGGCTACAAATGTGGGTTCTCCACCCATGGTAAGCATGACGTTATTGACCTGAAGTTCATTTTCAACATGGTTGCCAACAGCCATGATCTGAGCCCACTGCTCGTCGGTGTAAGGTTTGGTGACCCTTGGCTTCTCTACGATCCTTTTGACGGTGTTCTCGAAATGAAACGTAGTATTTACCTTTTCAGTGGAGCCAGATATTGGTGCCGCATTCTCCGGACTGGGAGTGCATGCTAGTGGAATGTGGCCTTCTCCGGCAAATAGTCCTGAAGTGGCATCCAGGCCCACCCATCCGGCACCTGGTAGATATACTTCTGCCCAGGCATGCAGGTCGGTAAAGTCTTCTTCCGGACCACTGGGGCCATCCAGGGATTTTTGATCAGCCTTGAGCTGTACCAGATAACCAGAGGTAAATCTCGCGGCAAGTCCAAGATGTCTTAATAACTGAACCAACAGCCAGGTGAAATCACGACAGGACCCTGAACCTTTTGTTAGGGTTTCCTCGCAAGACTGGACTCCTGGTTCCATGCGTATGTTGTATTTGAGCAAACCATTGACCAGTTGATTGATGGATACCAGGTAATCCACCGTGTTCATCTTTTTTTTCCTGAGCTTTTTAGCCTGCTCCACAAGATCCATCAGCTGTGCATCTTTTTCCTTAATTTCCAGGTAAGGACCCAACTGTTTTTTGAGAAGTGCTTCATATTTGAAAGGAAACTTCTCAGCGTAATCCTCAATGAAAAAATCAAAAGGATTGATGACTACCATGTCTGCGATCACCTCCACATCGATTTCAAAGTATTTGATCTTTTCAGGAAATACGATCCTGGCCATGTAGTTGCCAAAAGGATCCTGCTGCCAGTTGATAAAATGATTCGTCGGATTGATCTTCAGCGAATAACCTTTCACCTGGGTACGAGAATGAGGTGCAGGCCTCAATCTGATGATTTGGGGAGAAACTTCAATGGCCCGGTCATAATCATATTTAGTGTAGTGACGGATGGCAACACGGATCGACATAAATTAACAATTTGACTGATTAGCTGAAAATCTCATTAAAAATAGATAAATGATGAATGTGACTTTCAATAAATCACATATTCTTTTAAACCCGATGTAAGATTTGGATAATTTTTCAATGAATTAAACATATGTTTAAAACAAACGTTTATCTTTGAGAAAATATCATGAAACAAGACGATAGTACCGAAACGAGAATCAGGCAAGTGGCAAGGGACATGTTCATAGAAAAGGGATATGCCAAGACGACTTCACGGGACATTGCCAAAAGAGCAGGCACTAACCTGGCGCTGTTGAATTATTACTTCAGGAGCAAGGAGCAACTTTTTAAACAGATCATGATGGAAAGCCTACATGATTTTTTTGAATTGGTAATAGGTATTCTGGATAATCATGAGACTACGCTTAAGCAAAAACTCAGTCTTCTTTCCGACAAATACATCGACGCACTTATTCGTCAACCGGACCTGCCCATGTTCATCCTGAGTGAATTAAGGACTCATCCAAAGGAGTTTTTAAATTCCTTTTTGCATAATCTGAAGATTAAGCAAACAGTGATTTTCAGACAGTTGAAAGATCATGTTGGGAAAAGTAAACTGCAGAAAATTGATCCGTTTCATTTCATGATGAACCTGATGAGCATGTTGCTCTTTCCATTTATTGCAAGGCCATTGTTAGGACATGTTATGGAACTGGATCCAAAGGCCTTTGAAAAACTCATGAACGAAAGAAAACAACTCATACCCATATGGATCATGCAAATGTTTGAAGAAGATAATCATGAAAAAAATGCTAAACCACCAACCAGAGCTTAAGCTGCTGATCATTTTGATCGGCTTTTTACCCATAGATGCAAGAGCCCAGCAGATGCTCACTCTCGACTCCTGCATAAATATGGCGGAGCAAAACTATCCCATGATCCAAAAGATGAATCTCATTGCCACCTCGGGCGAATACACCGTGGAGAATGTTGGCAAAGGAAAATTGCCGAGGCTGGTCATAGCGGGGCAGGCGTCGTATCAGTCAGATGTAACCAGTCTCCCTGGTGGTATGGGGCCACAGATCAGCAAGGATCAGTATAAGCTTTACGGCGAGATCAATCAACCCCTTACAGACTGGTCAGCCATCAATCGGAGGCAGAGAATAGCTGAAATAGGAGGAGATATTGAAAGACAGGAT
The DNA here is from genome assembly GCA_965243485.1 of Cyclobacteriaceae bacterium. Classification (GTDB taxonomy): domain Bacteria; phylum Bacteroidota; class Bacteroidia; order Cytophagales; family Cyclobacteriaceae; genus UBA7330. The sequence continues at coordinate 4,186,919 of CBDEVP010000001.1, forward strand.
CTTTCGATCCAACTTTACCAGGTCAAGGAGCGGGTAAGTCAATTATATTTTTCCATTCTTTTACTCAATCGTCAACTTTTGCAGACTGGCCTTACCCTGGACCAGTTAAAGGGCGGTTTATATATTCTTGACCAGGGGGTCAAAAATGGTATCGTTTTAAAAAGTGAAGCAGATCTGCTCCGTGCCGAGATGCTGGCTTTGGAACAAAAAGAAATCGAGATACGATCATCAATTGATGGGTTCTTGCTGATGCTGGGTAGATTCATCAATCAGGAAATAGCCTCACCCGCTCACCTCAAAGATCCGGAAATCGACCATGTCTCCACTGAAATTGCCCGGCCAGAACTTGACTTATTCTCGGCTCAACTCAGGGCTAACAAGCTACAGGGAGAACTCATTAGTGCGGACAATATTCCAAAGCTTAGCCTTTTTCTACAAAGTGGTATTGGCCGGCCGGCGCTTAACTTTCTAAGTAATGACCTGGAGTTTTATTACATCGGCGGGCTCAGGTTATCCTGGAACCTGGCCAGCTTATACACTAGCGGCAATCAGAAGGAAGTTGTGCTGATCAATGAACAAATGATTGAAAGCAGACGAGAAACCTTTCTTTTCAATACCCGAATGACACTGGATAAGCAATCAACAGCCATAGAACAAGCAGAAAGTTTGCTGGAAAAAGATGAAGCGATTATCCAACTCCGTGAAAACATCAGGGAAACAGCCAGGCAGCAACTTGAAAACGGAGTGATCACAGCTACAGAATATAAGGATGCTGTTATTCAGGAATCAAAGGCGAGGTATAACCTGGAAGTCCATAAAATAGAGCTGCTACAGGCTAAAAAAGAATATCAATTGACCACCGGAAATTTTAACTGACATGAAAGCGCAAGACACAGATCATTCAAGTGTATTTTCAAAACTGTTATTGATGTTGTTCCTCACCATTTTCTTTGGTTGTGGATCGGACAACGGAGCCTATGATGCTTCCGGTGTTTTTGAAGCCGATGAAACGATTATCTCAGCGGAAGTTCAGGGCATTCTCAAGGCTTTTACCGTACGGGAAGGTCAGCGACTAACCCGGGGACAGGCACTGGGATATATAGATACCATTCAGCTTCACCTGCAAAAGTTACAACTGGAGGCACAGATCAATGCCATACTCAGTCGACGTCCGGACATTAAATCCCAGATGGTTTCTTTAAGAGAGCAACTCAAAGCTGCAGAGATCGAACAGCAACGCATTCAGAAACTTTTTGATGCTGAAGCTGCGACACCCCGGCAATTGGATGATATAAATTCAAGAGTTGCAGTGATCAAGGGAAATATTGATGGCCTGTACAGCAGTTTAAGCACCAGCTCTGCAAGCCTGGTTAGAGAAACAGAGCCCGTCACTGCACAGGTCAGGATGATTGAGGACAGGATCGAGAGAAGTAAACTTACCAGTCCGACCAATGGTACAGTCTTGATGACCTATGCCAATCAATACGAAATGGTATCTCCCGGCAAGCCGCTTTATAAGATGGCGGATCTTTCTGATATCACCTTGAAAGTTTATGTCACAGGTGATCAACTCCCGGGTATCAAGCTGAATCAGGAAGTGACGATTCAGTCTGATGATGGGGAAGGTGGGTACCTCGAAAACCCAGGTACGATTTACTGGATCAGTAATGAGGCAGAGTTTACACCGAAAAGCATCCAGACAAAAGATGAACGGGCTGATAAGGTATATGCAGTAAAAGTCAGTGTACCGAATGATGGTACTTACAAGATTGGTATGTACGGTCAGGTTAAATTTTAAATGCGATGTGGGAGATCTCACTTAAATCCATCAGTAAGAGTTACGAGAAAAACGGGGCTCAGGCTGTTTCTGATATTTCGCTGGAGATCAGTGGTGGTAGATTATTTGGCCTGATCGGTCCCGATGGAGCCGGAAAGACCACTTTATTCAGGATCCTAACGACGTTACTTCTCCCTGATAGTGGTTCAGCATCAGTTGGTGGGTTTGATGTAGTACGTCACTACAAAGAGATCCGGAAATCTGTAGGGTATATGCCTGGGCGGTTTTCATTGTATCAGGACCTTACCGTGTACGAGAACCTGAAGTTCTTTGCCACCCTTTTCAATACCACGATCCGGGAAGGCTATCTTTTGATTGAAGATATTTATAAGCAGATCGAACCCTTTAAAGACCGAAAGGCTGGCAAGCTTTCCGGGGGTATGAAACAGAAGTTAGCACTTTGTTGTGCATTGGTCCATAAGCCTAAGGTACTGTTCCTGGATGAACCCACCACAGGGGTGGATGCGGTTTCAAGGAAAGAATTCTGGAGCATGCTGAAGCGACTAAAACTTACCGGATTGACCATCATGGTTTCCACGCCATACATGGATGAAGCCAGTCTGTGCGAGGAGATCGCACTGATCGATGAGGGGAAGATCCTGTCAGTAAATACTCCCGGGGAGATAGTCAATGGATTTCCAAAAGAGCTCTTTGCGATAAAAGCCCCCGCAATGTATCAATTGTTGCATGAATTGAGGGAAAACCCATTGGTTGACACTGTGAATTCCTTTGGTGAATATCACCATGTCACCTTCAGCAAAGATGGCAGTGCCGATTTATTACTCAACTCTTTTGGCAGGGATAAACAGGTAGAGATCAAGTCTGTTCGCCCAACGATCGAGGATTGTTTCATTAACCTCATGAGCCATGGGTGAGTCGATCATATCAACAACGGACCTTACCAAACAATTTGGAGACTTCACTGCTGTTGACCATATCACATTTGATGTAAAACGAGGTGAGATCTTTGGTTTCCTGGGAGCTAATGGTGCAGGTAAGACCACAGCTATGCGAATGCTTTGCGGGTTATCCATACCTTCTTCCGGAAAAGCGGAGATAGCCGGCTTTGATGTTTACAGCGAGACGGAAAAGATTAAACAGAACATTGGATACATGAGCCAGAAATTCTCCCTCTATGAAGATCTTACGGTGGTGGAGAATATTCGATTTTTCGCAGGCATCTACGGATTGAAAAGCAGTGAAATCAAAACAAGAAGCGCTGAACTGATCAGGGATCTTGACCTTACAGATCAGAAAGACATGCTGGTGGCTTCATTGCCCCTGGGCTGGAAGCAAAAACTCGCTTTTTCGGTAGCTATTTTCCATCATCCTAAGCTGGTCTTTCTTGATGAGCCCACCGGTGGTGTGGATCCGGTGACACGTAGGCAGTTCTGGGACATGATCTACCAGGCAGCCAGTGACGGGATCACCGTTTTTGTGACGACACACTACATGGATGAGGCGGAATATTGTGACCGGATATCCATGATGGTGGATGGAAAGATTGAGGCATTGGATTCACCTTCAAAACTCAAGGAAAAGTTTGGATCCACATCGATGGACGATGTCTTTTATGAATTGGCCCGGGGAGCTAAAAGAAGTGATTAGTCATGAAGCAGTTTATCGCTTTTATTTATAAGGAATTTTTGCATGTCTTCAGAGACCCTAAGACGATGCTGCTGCTGTTTGGATTGCCCATTGTTCAGATCGTGCTTTTTGGGTTTGCGTTGTCCAATGAGATCAAACATGCCAGGGTCATGGTGATCGATAATGCCAAAGACGCTTCCTCACAAACAATCATTGAAAAGATCCGTGCCAGCAAAAGCTTTGACCTGTATGAGGTCATTGAAGACAATGAAGCTATTGAAGAATCTTTTAAATATGGCAAGAGTAAGATGGCGATCATATTTCCCTCAAACCTGAATCATGACCTGATCCATGAAGGCATTGCCAACATTCAACTGATTGCCGATGCCAGTGATCCCAATATGGCTACAACACTGATCAACTATTTTAACATGATCTTGCTGGATTATCAAAAGGAGCTACAGATGGAAGCAGCATTGCCTATGATGATCAATACGCAGGTGAGGAATATCTATAATCCTGGTCTTGAAGGTACGACCAACTTTGTTCCCGGGGTGATGGCACTCGTCCTGCTACTTGTATGTGTGTTGATGACTTCGGTGGCCATTGTTAAGGAAAAGGAACTGGGGACCATGGAAATCCTGCTGGTTTCACCCTTCAATCCATTCATGGTGATCATTGCCAAGGTCATACCTTATTTGTTTTTATCTATTGTCAACCTGATTGTGATACTTTTACTGAGTGTATTCCTGCTCAACTTATCCATAGCAGGCAATATTTTTCTGTTATTTGGAGTGAGTATTCTCCTGATCCTGGCGGCGCTCTCTCTCGGTATTTTGATATCCAATGTGACGAATAACCAGCAAACTGCCATGCTGATCTCGCTCATGGGCATGTTGTTGCCTACACTCATTTTCTCGGGATTCATGTTTCCGATCGAGAACATGCCGCTATTTCTCCAGTGGATCTCAAACATAGTGCCCTCACGATGGTACTACATCATCGCCAAGGATGTGATGATCAAGGGCCTGGGATTTGAAGCTATCTGGCAGGAATCTTTGATCCTCCTGGGAATGACCATTTTCCTATTACTGGTAAGTATTAAAAAATTTAAGATCCGGCTCGCATGAACACCCTCAGATATTTACTCCAAAAGGAATTCAGGCAGATCTTCAGGAACCCCACCATACTGAGGATGATCCTTGCGGTGCCGATCGTGCAACTGATCATTATTCCGCTTGCTGCAGATTACGAGATCAAGAATATCAATATCAGCATAGTGGATCATGATCGCTCTGATTTTTCCAGGGAGTTGATGAATAAGATCGGATCTTCAGGTTATTTTCAGTTTGTAGATTATACCCATGATTATCGATTGGCTTTTGAGGACATCGAATCCGATGAGGCTGATGTAGTGCTTGAGATCCCGGATAACTTCGAAAAGGAGCTGATCAGAGAAAACCATGGCTCATTGTTCATTGCCGTGAATGCCATCAATGGCATGAAAGCATCGGTAGGAGGGGCATACCTGGGAAGGATCATCGGTGAATTCAATCAGGATATACGTGTTGAATATTTACGCGGCAGCCCAACCATTCGAGCTATCGTGGTCTCTGCCATCAACTGGTACAACCCTGAATTAAATTATCAATACTTCATGGTTCCGGGGATTTTGGTGATCCTGGTCACGATGGTCGGAGGGTATATGTCTGCTTTGAATATTGTAAAGGAAAAAGAAGCCGGAACAATTGAGCAGATCAATGTAACACCGATCAAAAAGCACATTTTCATCCTGGGGAAACTCATTCCTTTCTGGATCCTGGGAATCATCGTTTTTACCATAGGGATGTTTATAGTAGCCTTCCTGATCTACGGAATAATCCCCCTGGGTAATGTCTTTCTGCTCTACGGATACCTGGCCTTATATCTCATAGCTATTCTAGGTGTTGGATTGCTTGTGAGTACCTACAGCTATACGCAACAACAGGCCATGTCTATCTCTTTCCTGATGATGACCATATTTGTATTAATGAGCGGCTTGTTTACACCGATTGAAAGCATGCCACCCTGGGCACAAGTGATTTCGCAGTTTATCCCGGTTACCTATTTTGTTGAGGTCATGCGCATGATCGTTATTAAGGGGAGTGGTTTCATTCACATCACCAGCCACATACTGATCATGTTGGGGTTCGCCCTGTTTTTCAATGTGTGGGCGGTATTGAATTACAAGAAGACGAGTTAAAAAAATAATTGTTCGGAAATTCAGATTTTCTGATGTTCAGACTAATGGACTTTCCCACCCTTGATCACTACATGCTCCAATTTCATATGACTGATCACGTTTAAGATAAATACAATTATTTTAGGGCTTCTTTTCATTTCCTTTCAATGCATCTTTCTCCCAAAAACAGAAGAAATATCAGCCGGATCATCCCTTTCGGAATTATCTGGATTGTTTTAGGCTGGATTTTCCTGTTCGTGGAAACAGCAGCTACCCCAAACCTGGATAACTTACCGGAAACGGCCATTCGTTTAAATCCTTACATTTTTCTTTTTGCCAGCATGGCTGTGGGTTTTGTTGGTTTATTGGTGGGAACCATCGAAATCGTATATCTTAATAATGTATTTTCAAGGTATAATTTTCTCACCAAGCTATTTGGTAAGCTTTTGATCTATTCGATTTTCCTGTTTACCATTATCCTGATCCTGTTCCCCATTGCTGCCAGCCTGGAAATGCAAACCTCAGTATTTGACAGTAAGGTATGGGAAAGGTATTTACGTTTTGCGACCAGCATTACAAATATCAGCACCAATGTTCAGCTGGCCGCATCACTTCTTGTATCTCTGTTTTATTTTGAGATCAGTGAACTCATCGGGCAAAAGGTGTTGATTAATGTATTCAAAGGAAAATACCATCAGCCCAAGGTGGAAATGAGGATCTTCATGTTTGCAGACATGAAGTCCAGTACCACCATTGCTGAAAAGCTTGGTCACGTAAAATACTTCGAACTTCTTGATGAATATTATCGCGACTTCAGTGACGCAATCATTAATCATGCAGGCGAAGTATATCAGTATATTGGAGATGAAATCGTGATCTCATGGACCCTGGAAAATGGCCTGAGAGAAGGTAATTGTATCAAATGCTATCAAGCAGTAAAAGATCGATTGGATTCCAAAAAAGTATCGTATCAACAAAGGTTTGGTGCCATGCCTGATTTCAAGGCAAGCATTCACCTCGGTGAAGTAACTACCGGTGAGATTGGAGCGCTAAAGAAAGAGATCATTTTTACGGGTGATGTATTGAACACAACCGCAAGAATTCAGGCACTTTGTGACCAGTTGGGTGTTGACTTGCTTGTATCCGAAGATCTGAAGGGCGCACTGAGTGAAGCGATCTTATTTTCATTTAAAAACATGGGAGCTCATGTGTTAAAAGGGAAGAAAGGAAAGGTTGAACTTTACACGATTAATTAGGTATTACTAGGAATATGGTACGTTCGCTTCTCCTGTTGATTGTTCTCATCTTATCTAGTCAATGCTCTAAAGATAATAATTATTCAGGGACAGAATCTGCATACTCCTCTCCACAGGAACTGTATCCTGGTAAAGCGCTGGCCCTTCAATATTGTGCATCATGTCACCTTTTCCCTGAGCCTCATTTACTGGATAAAAAAACCTGGATCAAAAGTGTATTGCCGAATATGGCCGCACGAATGGGACTAAGAACGGATAACTATGATCCTTTTGAAGGTGTAGATCCGGAACAAATAGCCTCATTGAAAACCCTCAATATCTATCCTCAGCAGGCTTTATTGAATGAAAAAGAATGGCAGGCCATTGTAAATTACTATCAGGATATGGCCCCTGAAAGTCTTCCGGACCAAAACAGCAATACTCCTGTCGCAGATGTTCCGGCACCGTTCGATGTAGATCTCATGGAAATCGGAGATAAGCCGGTTCCACAGGTGACCTTATTGGAATTCGACGACGCCAGTGGTACCCTTTTTGTCGGAGATCATTTACAGGTTTATGCCTTTGACAGAAATAATCAAACTGTGGGAAACTGGGAAATTAAATCGCCGGCTTCTGATATTGAGTTAACTAAGAAAGGCGTCATGCTGCTGAGTATTGGTGAGTTCAATCCATCTGATAAAAAGGAGGGCGTTTTATTTCCGCTAACATTGAGGGGAGGGGGCTCTGCAGAGGATTTCGTGATCGCTGAATTACCACGTCCGGTTCAATTTGCCACCGGAGATCTGAATCAGGACAGCCGGGAAGATGTGGTCATCTGTAATTTCGGTAATCATCAGGGAAAACTAGCCTGGTATGATCAATTTGATACTGAAAAGGAGCAATTACTCTCCAACCTTCCAGGCGCACGAAAAGCGGTCATTCAGGATATGAATGGAGATGGCCTAAATGATATTGTGGTACTCATGGCCCAGGCCTGGGAAAAACTTGCTGTCTATTATAATCAGGGTGAAGGAAATTTTAAAGAGTCAACACTGATAGAGATGCCATCTGTGTATGGTAGTAGCTTCTTTGAACTTGTAGACTTCGATGCAGACGGTCATTTGGATATCTTGTTAACCAATGGCGATAACTGGGATTATTCACAGATACGTAAACCCTATCACGGGTTGAGGATCTATCTCAATGATGGAAACAACAACTTCTCCGAGGAATATTTCTTTCCTATGTATGGATGCAGTGAGGCTAAAGCGGTGGATTTTGACAAGGACGGCGACCTGGACATTGCAGCGATCGCTTTTTATAGCGATGACGCCTCCAAAGGGTTTGTTTACCTGGAGAATCGGGGTCAACTTAATTTTAATGCTTATTATCTAAACGAGACGTCCTGTGGTAAATGGCTGACTATGGAAGCCGGAGACTTTAACAGGGATGGATATCCGGAGATATACCTGGGCTCATACTTTCATAATGCCGCCGAACTTACCAAACTGATGGCTTCAGGGATAGAGGTTTTTCCTGAATTGCTTTTGCTTACCTATCAGGCAGAAAGTCAATAAGTAATCCCAATGGCGCTGGACAAATCGGCAGTTCTATCTTGGTGTGATAGGTAACTTTTTGTACCTGGCCCAGGCAATGATCAATGCCACTAATCCAATGATAAAATTAAATCCTATCATGATGTATTCTCCCTGATAAAGGTGATATCCAATAGCCAGGATCATGATTAACAAGATTCCTATTGCAGCTAAGGGAGTCAGGACAGGTTTAATGCGTAGTAATGACGGTAACACCAATCCTAAGCCTCCAAGTACCTCTGCCACACCGATGAACCGGGTGAGCGCCTCAGGTATAACTAAAACAAAAGGCATTTCGGGACCTAATTCATTAATAGGTAGCGCAATCTTCAGGTAGCCAAGTATCAGAAAATTTACCGCGAGAAAAACCTGTCCCGTCCATATTACAATGTTCAACGCATTGGGTTTTGTGTATTTTTTGCCATAAAACATAGTGTCTCTTTTAATATTCAGTGTTGGTAACCTAACGCCCCAATAGCGATATCGTTTGGAAACCAGATCCATTTATTCCTTAAATGGCTGAATGAGGGTCCTGGATCATGAAGTGAACTTCTTCACAAAGAAACCATTCACGTTTTAATGACGACCAAGAAGACTACAGTGCCTCCACCCAAAGGTTCCTGAACTGGATCCTGGAACCCTCTGCCTGCAGACCGATAGCTCCTTTTGTAACAGAACATCCGGTGGCAACATTTTGTAGCAACCCGTTCACGCGCAGTTCGATGGTATCTCCCTTGCAGGTAATATCATAGCTGTTCCATCCGTCTTCAGCTTCCTTCTCGTTGGTAGGGTGGAGTTTAGGAATTAAGGGTCGGACCTCTGCTGTGGAGGTACACACACTGTCCTGAACCGTAGCAGTCAGGCCAACGCCACTGACAATAAAATCCCCCGCATCTTTATATTTCAGCTGACCCTGAAAATGATTGGGGATGGCTGCATCACTCCCCGAAGTATGAAGGTAAATGCCACTATTCGTAGGCTCCGCCGGATATCTCCATTCCACATGAAGCCTGTAGTTGGAGTATTCCTTTTTAGTTCTTAAATGTCCCATTGGTTTACCCACAGTCTCGATCACTCCATCGGTCACATAGAAAAATTGTTCGGGAGTTAAACTGTCATTTTCAATGTAGATGTCCCAGCCATCCAGATTTTCTCCATTGAAAAGCATTTCCCGGGTAGCTGATGAGTCTGAATTTTCAGATGATTTTTTGTCAGTCGAACAGGCAATAATAAACAAGCTGATCATAGTAGTCGTCAGCAGTAATTCGATTTTTTTCATTCTTGGGATAGGTTAAGTCACTGGGTAATAATATCGTAAATATAGCAGGTATTGATATCTTTGATATCATAAAAATTAATCAAACCTGATTATGAAAATTCCTAACCTTATTGCTCCATTCACTTTTCTTGTTTTGATTTCAGGGTGTGGTTCTCCCGGCCAATATGATAAATCCGGAAATGGATCTTCCGAATGGAAATCTCTTTTTGATGGAAAGTCTCTCGATGGCTGGGAGCAGAAGAACGGAACGGCCACATATGAAATATCTGATGGAACCATTGTAGGTACTACCTCCGAGGGCAGCCCCAATTCATTTCTTTGCACCACAAAAAGTTACAGTGACTTCGAGCTAACCTTTGAGGTGAAGGTAGATTCAGAATTGAATTCGGGTGTGCAAATCCGATCAAAAACCAGGGAGGAGACCATTGGAGAAGGAAATAACCAGCAACAGGGACGTGTCATCGGTCCTCAGGTGGAGATTGCAGAAGGTGATGAAAAAGGTGGACTGTCAGGCTACATCTGGCGTGAGGCCACTGGTGATGGCTGGATGGGTGATGAGCCGGAGCCGCACAAGCATTTCAAAGGCGGGGAATGGAATCAATACAGGATCCTTGCTGAAGGACCGCAAATCACCACCTGGATCAATGGAAAAATGATTGAAGATGTGACCGATGCGGAAACCTATGAAAAATTCCCCGGCGGATTCATCAGCCTGCAGGTGCATGGTATCAGGGAGGGAACCGGCCCTTATCAGGTAGCCTGGAGAAATATCAAGATCAGGGAGATAAAATAAGTTGATTTATGAGATCCAGATATACCCTCACACTAGCAGGAATTCTGTTTTTTCAGACGCTTTGCATGGCCCAGATCACATGGAAAGAAATTGAAACCCTTGATGACCTCTATGCTTTTGAACCTGAACTATTGACCAATACATTCGATCAGATTAACCTGAATTACCCTGGTCTTGAAAAAGTGAAGACGGCCCTTGAAACTGGTAATCCGGTAGATGCGGGTGATTACTTGCTTGAGTACTATCGCACCAATGGTACGGCTGAAAATTTTCGCAGGGAAAAGCCTTTATCGACCAGCCGTACAATTGCAGAAGCAGATACAATACTGAAAAATGTCTTCACCATACAGAATGTGAAAGGGCAGGTACCCTATCTCAATGATGGACATCGTGACTGGTATTATAAAGGACCAAACAATGACCGGGAATGGGCCTGGCTGTCCAATCGACACAGTCAGCTTGCTGAAGTTTTGGCTGCATACTATGAAACCGGGAATCCGAAATATATGGATTACATCGACCTGTTCCTGAAGGACTTTATCCTCGCAAGTATGCCGTACCCGGCTCAAAAAGGGGGTGAATCAATCTGGCGCGGGCTTGAAGTGGCAGCAAGGGTAAAAGGATGGACAAGACTTTTTTATGGGCTGATCAACGATCCTGATCTGTCTGAAGCTTCAAAGTTCCTGATCCTCAGAAGTCTGCCTGATCATGCACACTATAACCGGAATTTCCACGGACAGAACAACTGGCTGACCATGGAAATATCTGCACTGGCTACTGTAGCAGCCTATTTTCCAGAGTATAAAAAGTCAGAGGAGTGGATGGATTACACCGTTGGTGTGATGATTGAGAGCATGAAAGATCAGGTATATCCTGATGGGGTGCAAACCGAGCTTACTTCCCATTATCACAATGTTTCACTCCGGAACTTTGAACTGTTTGAGGAACTTTGCGGCGTGGCAGGGAAGGAGCTTCCTGATTATTTTACCCGGACCATCGAAGACATGTACAGCTACATTGCTCATGCTGTGCGTCCGGATGGACATCGGATCCTCAATAATGATGGAGACCGGGGCAGTGATGTTAGCATTATTTCAGATGGTGCCCAAAAATACAATCATCCGGAGTGGACATACATCATTACCAATGGAAGTTCCGGAGTAAAACCCTCTGATGGACCCAGCTATTTTTATCCATGGGCGGGTCACCTGATTTCCAGGACTGGTTTTGATAAAAATGCTCATTGGTCCTTTATGGATATCGGTCCCTGGGGCAGCGGACACCAGCATAATGATAAATTGCATCTTTCTGTAGCTGTTTATGGGAGGGATCTGTTAGTAGATGCCGGCCGTTTTGCCTATACAGGGGCTGTCGCAGAAAAATTCAGAGGTTATGCCAGGAGCACCACAGGTCATAATTTGGTCCTGATAGATGGTAAAGGCCAGGCACCGGGACCGACACATGCGAAAGAACCACTGGACAATCGCTTTTTTAAGATCACACCGGATTACGATTATGCCTCGGGATCCTTTGATCAGTTTTACGACATTGAAGGAGTGAAGCATACGCGCTCAATGGTTTATGTGAGGGGATCTTTCTGGGTAGTTGTGGATCGGGTTGATACGAAGGTAAAAAGAGACATTACCACCCTGTGGCACTGGCATCCGGATTGTGAAGTAATGACCGAAGGGGAAACGACAAAGACAGTAAATTCAAAAGGTAATCTGGCAGTAATCCCGGTGGGTAAACAAAAATTTACCATCAGCAATGTCAAAGGGCAGGAGAAACCTGAATTGCAGGGGTGGTATAGTCCCGAATACAACATTTTCGGTCCAAATGTGGCTTCTCTCTACGAAACCAGGATCAAGAAGTCAACAAATTTAGTTTGGATATTGTATCCGGCTGAGTCGGAAATTCCCGAAGTTAAAGCAAAGATCATTTCCGAAACTGATCATCAGGTCACTGTTTCGGTTTCATCAGGAGATAGCAACTGGAAGGTTGTTATTCCGTTTGAAGACAGTTCGAAAGTAGAAGTTTCAAAATAGGACGAATATGAATGTTTTAATAACCGGTGCTTCCGGTATGGTAGGTAAAGGGGTGCTGCTTGAATGTATTGATCACCCAAAAGTTAAAAAAGTGATCAGCATCGGCCGATCCAATATCAATCTGGAGCACCCTAAGTTTAAACAGATCATTCACAAGGATTTCCTGGATTATTCGTCCATATCTGATCAATTGAAGGAAATAGATGCCTGCTATCTGTGTATGGGCATAAGTGCCATGGGATTGAGTGAGCAGGAATATACCAATATCACTTACAACTATACGATTTCACTGGCCAAAGCACTCCTTGACATGAATCCCGGCATGACCTGTACTTATGTATCCGGTCAGGGCACAGATTCCTCCGAAAAAGGTAAGACCATGTGGGCCCGGGTCAAAGGCAGGACTGAAAACGATCTTCTTAAATTAGGTTTCAAGCAAGCTTTTATGTTCCGACCGGGTATGATCATCCCTTTAAGAGGAATTAAGTCCAAGACAAAGCTTTATCAGTTCGTGTATGATTACTTCATGTGGATGGTAAAGCTCATCAAATGGATGTCTCCAAATTCAGTGGTAAACACCACTCAGCTAGGCAAGTCAATGATCAGTGTAACCCTTCACGGCTACAGCAAAAAGATCCTGGACCCCAGGGACATCATCGCGTCTTCAGAGGTGGTCTGAGATCCTGTCTCGTAAAGTAGAGCAAGACAAAACCGACAATCATTTAAACTTTATGTATGGCAGAAAGTAGTCATTGTAGACATTAGTCTAAAAATATTCCGCTATGCCACGAAAATACGATCATATCATTGTTGGGACAGGCCAGAGTACAGGTACATTGCTTGGCCGGTTGATGCCCACCGGGGAAAGTATTGCTGTTATCGAAGGGAATAAGGTAGGAGGTAGCTGTGTGAATTACGGATGCACACCTACAAAAGCACTTGTTGCTTCTGCAAAAGCCATTTACCAGACACGAAGGGGAAAGGAATTTGGCTTTGGATCCGGTGAAATCAGGCTGAACTTCGACAGGGTCAGGGAACGAATGAATACCATCCGTGGAAATTCATCCAGAGGTCTGACAGAATGGATGGAATCAGCAGAGAATGTGGATTTGATTCAAGGCTGGGCAGCTTTCGCTTCCGACCATACAATAAAAATCAATGATGATGAGATCATCGGCGACAAGATCTATATCAATACCGGAACGCGTCCTGCAGTGCCCACTATTCAGGGACTGGATGATGTTCCCTGGTTGGATAGTGCCATGCTTCTTGACCTGGAAAAGCTGCCCGAGCACCTGTTGATTATCGGTGGGGGGTACATCGGAGTGGAATTTGCTCAGATCTATCGAAGGTTTGGGTCCGGAGTGACATTATTGCAAAGGTCTTCACGAATCATGCCCGGAGAGGATCAGGATATTTCTGAAGAAATCCGGAAGTTTCTCGAAGATGAAGGGGTCGATGTGCTCTGTGATACTTCCGTTTCATCTGTGTCACATAAAGACGATACAATGTCTCTTGAAATTGACAGGGGTGGAAACAACCAACATGTTTCAGGATCCCATTTGCTGGTGGCCACCGGCCGCTTACCTAACAGTGACCGGTTGTCCCTGGAAAAGACGGGGATCAAGTTAGATGAACACAGATATATCAGGGTAAATGATCATTGCGAGACGGATGTTAAGGATGTTTTTGCCGTCGGAGATGTCAATGGACATGGCGCCTTCACCCACACATCCGTCAATGATGCTGAGATTGTACTGGATTATCTTTACGGTGGAAATAGGAAAATATCCTCCCGCATTCCCATTTATGCTTTGTTTACAGATCCTCCACTTGGCAGGGTAGGGATGACAGAGGAGGAAGCCATTGTGAATGGTTATCAGGTATCAAAGGCGGTCAAGCCGATGAATGAGATCAGCCGGGCAAAGGAAATGAGTGAGACCAAAGGCTTTGCAAAAGTACTCGTCGATGCCAAAAATGATCAACTGCTCGGAGCTTCGGTTCTGGGAGCAGGCGGAGATGAAGTGATCGGAATGTTTGCCACCATGATGCATGCAAAAATGACCTGCCGGAAATTCCGTGAAATTGTATTGATCCATCCTACGATTTCAGAATTAATGCCCTGGATATTTGATGAACTTGAGCCTCTGGAATAACATTTACCGATAAAATTTCCCCGGAGGTACCATAAAGATTGAGAACCTGGTGTATAGTGCGTCCCTGGAATGGACGTCGATCAAGGCCAATCGGCTTCGATCGCCCGGGTTAGCCAGGAAATACTGAAGATTTTTATTATATCCAAGATCCAATCCCAACCATAACCAGTCATGAATTTCCCGCTCATAGCTGACAGAAAACTGAAGATCAGTCTTTCGTAAGGTAAGATCACCATCATTCTCCTTAAGGGCATTGTTTAGGTTGTATCGCCAACCAACCATTTGAGTCCGGAAGATGAAGTAATTGCGGCTGTTGATCCTGTACCTCATGGATGCACATTTGGGAAGCATTAAGTCAACCGTCCATTTGTGATTCAAATCGTGAGTAAGTAAAAAGAGGGGGTAAACAGAAAATAGCCTCATGTTCCAATTGACCATCAGACCTCCACCGATTTCCGTCGAAGCTGACTTTTGCCAGGTTTGGATGCCGCTGAAAAAATACTTTGTACTGTTACGGTTCCATTCCCATTGATCACTTTTAAACTCGGCGCCGGCAACTAATTTCAGTTCGTTTCCTCCTTCAAATGTTTGTTTGTAAAGTGTTCTGACTCCTGCACTGGTAAATGTTTTTGTATTTAAGTGAATGAATAGATCATAGTCGGTGGGATGCTCCTTAAGATCCAGTAAAAAATTCTGCCGGTAGTATTTGAGTTGGACCCCAAACATCCTGTCGGGTGTGATCAGTAAGGGGATACCCAGCTTTGCTTTGTAAGTCCTGTCTCTTTCTATTTCATTGTCAGACCCTCCGAATTGTTCGGATGATGTTTGAGTTCTGTAGTCCATGATCGTCTCCGAGCTGAATTCGGCGATTTTAGGCCTGTAAGGAATCATATCATCCACATCCTGTGCATAAAGCAGGCAGGTGGCGAGCAATGTTGGAATGGTGAGAAAGGCTTTCAATCTTGTTCTTCTCCAGGTAAATTTTAGCTGATTACTGGGAATCATTTTCCGTCGATTAACCAAATATAGCAAAAAATGATCCAGTTTTGGTGTAGAATAAGTTCTGATCAAACCTGGCAATTATGAAGGGAATAAGATTATGTTCAATTGTTTGTTTGGCCGTCATAACCATTGGCACTCTTTCCGCCCAGGAAAATGCAAAGGAGTTGCCTTTTCGCAAGATACCTGATTACCCATCAGAATATACCGCAGCAACCACTGTTGCAAGAATGATTGATGCACTTGGTTTCAGATATTACTGGGCCACTGAGGGTCTCACAAAGGAAGATCTGAGTTATCAGCCCAGTGAAGGGGCCAGGTCGTCTGAGGAAACGATCGATCACATATTCAGTCTTTGCGTGACCATTGAAAGAGTGGTCACTAAAAAGCAGGTCAAACACCCTGAATTTTCATCTCTGGCTTTGGATGAAAAGAGAAGCCTTACTTTAGAAGCATTAAAATCATCAAGTGATTATTTACATTCAAACCCGGAAATAGACATGGGAAATCTAACATTACAAACCGGAAAATTTGAATTCCCGTTTTGGAATCTAATCAATGGACAGATCTCGGATGCCCTTACCCATGTAGGACAGGTAGTAAGTTTTCGCAGGACCAGTGGAAATCCGGTTAACCCGAAGGTGAGCGTATTCCTGGGTGTATTAACTGGTGAATAACCTTAAACACCAAATCCGGGAGCAACGATTCTTTTCCATTCGGGATGACGCTTGATGTATTGAGCCACATAGGGACAAAGTGGAACCAATTTCCGGCCGCTTTTTTCAACATCTTCAAGGGTCTGCATTACCAGGGCAGAAGCGATGCCTTTGCCTTCCAGTTCTTTAGGCACTTCGGTGTGTGTCAGATAGATCTTGTTATCTTTCGTAAGAATATACTCGATTCTAGGTACTGATCCATCTATGTGGAATTCATACCGGTTCTGAGTTTCATTATTGATCAGCTTAAAATTCTTGTCCAAATCTTAGTCATATTTTTTCAAGCCTTTAATTTAGTATCAAAAAATTCAACAGTCCTTGTCCAGGCCAATGCAGCTGCGTCCTTGTCGAAACGACCGGTGGTGTCATTGTGAAAACCATGATTGGCATTGGGGTACATATGAACCACGTATTCTTTATTGTTGGCCTTCAGGGCCTTTTCGTATTCTGGCCAGCCTTCATTCACCCTGGTATCCAGCTCTGCATAATGCAGGAGTAACGGAGCTTGTATTTGTGGGACATCAGCAGCATCGGGTTGACCACCATAGAATGGAACCGCTGCAGCCAGATCCGGAACTTTGACTGCCATCATATTCGATATCCACCCTCCAAAACAGAATCCCACAACTCCGACTTTCCCCGTACAATCCGGATGATCTCTCAGGTACTCAAAGGCGGCAATAAAGTCTTCGAGCATTTCATCACGTTCTCTCTGTCTTTGTAATTCCCTTCCCTCATCGTCTGTGCCGGGATACCCGCCAAGGGGAGAAAGAGCATCTGGGGAGATGGAGAGATATCCTGCAAGAGCTGCTCGTCTGCCGACATCAGCAATGTGTGGATTCAATCCTCTGTTCTCATGTACGACAACTATACCTGGCAATTTTCCTTTGGATTCTTTGGGTTTGGATACCTGGGCATCTATCGATCCTCCGCCTTTAGGAGATTCGTATGAAATAAAACCGGTAAGCAACCGGGGATCATCAGGTTTGATCTGAATGTTGTCCTGGTAGTTGGGCATGATGAAGCTCATCAGTGCCGGAAGAGTGATCCCACCTACAGCATAGGTTGAGAGTTGATCCATGAAAGTCCTGCGATCCAGGCGGTTATGAGCGTAGTCATCATAGAGATCAAATACCTCCTGGCTGATGTCTTCCTTCTTAATTTCCTTCATTTTATATTTAGGTTGTTACGGGTGAACAGGTAAGTTAAACATATCCTGAGATAAATCCGAGGGCAACTACCGGTCGCGATAAAACTCCGTTAAATTCTTACAAGTACTAATGTCTGTCCCACCACCTGTGTAATTTTAGCAGACCGAAGACAAAAAGGAACCTGATCAACGAGATCACTCTAAGCCAGTAATACAACAATAAATTTGAATGTCATGAAATTAAAAGCCTCTTTCTCCGTCTTCATTATAGCTATTCTGCTGATCAATCCAGGATATCCGCAATCCTCAAAGGCTGTTGATGAGAGACATTACCAATTGATCAAAGGCTCGGAAAACTCGCCTTTACACTATGTTTCCATTCGGTCTGATGTGGACTCTACCTGGTCCAGGTGGGATCACCGCGGATACAGCTTTGGATTTAATCCCAAATTGACTCCCATGTATACGGAGATTGATGGCATAATTAGTACTCCCTACATGATCCAGGTGAGAGGTAATGAGGAAGAGCGAAATAGAAAACGCTGGGGTTATCATGTTTTTGAAGGGTATGCAAAGGATGATAAGTCAAGAATTACCATGCTGGTGAATAAGCACGTGGAAGAAGATAAACCGGTTGCTGAAATATACTACTATGGCACTGTTTACAATCATTCACCTGCGGCCTACAACTGGGTGAAGATCGGGTCTGATGTAAAGCAGCATTCTTATATGTTCAGCAGGGATGAAGCCATCTTCTATGGCTCTCTCAGGCTAAGCAATGCCCTCACCCTGGGAAGGATAGGGAAGGAGGATCTGGTAAAAACTGAACCAACTGAGGACCACGAACGATTGGCTGAAGAGAGTGCAAAATATGTGAATTATCACTCTCTGAAGAATAGCGAAGACGGAACGATCTTCTACGACAAGGACAATAAGATCGTGGTGATCAAGATTGATGGCGAGTGGAGGCAGTTAGAAACAAAACCACTACCAAAAAAGATCAGGTATGATTTTTAACAATTAAGTCATGCCACGACTCAGAGTCGTGGCATGACTAATATCAAGGCCAGTATTGACTGATCTTTCTTCGTAGAAAGGCGACACTGCGTTCCAACTGATCCATACCATCCACACCATCCTCGATGCTGATCCAGCTGTCAAAACCCACCCGCTTGAGCTCGGTAAAAATGGCATCATAGTCATTCAGCCC
Organism: Cyclobacteriaceae bacterium; assembly: GCA_965243485.1. Taxonomy (GTDB): domain Bacteria; phylum Bacteroidota; class Bacteroidia; order Cytophagales; family Cyclobacteriaceae; genus UBA7330. Next base: position 4,205,742 of record CBDEVP010000001.1, read on the forward strand.
CTTGCCGATCTCACCATGTGCAAGTCTTTTAGCATATCCCTGCGAACCGCCTTCCTCCTTTCGGAGGTCTTCAATGGTGCCTTCTTTCAGGTATCTGTCACTGGCATGCATGGTCACCACCCGGTTCGAAACCTTGTACAATAGTTCCAGAGGATCTTCACCAGCGATGTAGGTATTACTGGGGTCGTAGTTTACTCCGAAATTGGGATGGTGGATCCTGTCGACCAGCTGGCTGAAGATATCCATCTTCTGAGCAAATTCCGGATATTCCCAAAAGTCATCTTTGTAGTGATTTTCAATGATCAGGGTAATGCCATGTTTTTTGGCATATGGAATGCATTCCTCAATACTGGATGCCGCAAGATCGATTCCCTGCTCTACAGATAATTCCGGCCTTCTCTGTCCTGACAAAACCCTGCAATAGGTTCCTCCCAGGGCGTGAGTCATGTCGATCCAGTTTTTCTGTTTTTCGATTTCCTTCTTCCTGAAGGCTTCATCCGGATGTGTAAAATCCGGTGAGCAGCACATCATGGGGATCTCTTTACCAGCATCTTCCACCTGTTTGCGAAACTCAGGCCAGTTCTTTTCATCCTTCATTTCGAGAAAGCCGGCATACCATTCTAGCCCATCGATGTCCAGTTTGGAGGCCAAATCAATCCACTCAGAGACCTTCATAGATCCGTCCTTACAAAGTGCCTGCATATAGGCTTTGGGAAATGCTGCGAGTTTGGGCATGTTAAATGGGTTTTAAAACGCTTTTCACTACTTGTTTATCATGCATTTGGGTAAATGCTGTGTGCCACTCTGAAATAGGCCATACACCACCGATGATGGGCTGTACATCCAGCTGGCCTGAGGCAAGTAATGCAATGACCCGTTCCCATACCGGCCAGTTATGACTGAATGAACCCTGAAGGGTCACATTTTTTTGCACTAAAGGATCCAATGAGAAATCCAGCGGTTTTGGTCCCCAGCCGACTTTAGTGATGTGGCCATTTGGTCTTACTATTTGCAGGGCGGTTTTTAACGTCGCACTGATACCTGCAGTGTCAATCACTACATCCGCGCCCATACCATCTCTGAATTTTGCCCAGTCTGTAGCATCTCCCACGATGGGTTCGCAACCATAGGCTTCCTTAGCGATGTCAAGTCTTTTCTTATCTGATTCTAACCCGGTAACTGCTACCTCAGCTCCACAAAGCCTGGCCACAGCAGCACACAGGAGTCCGATAGTGCCAGGACCTATTACGACCACACGGTCCCCAGGTTTGATCCTGGTGTTATTGACTACACCATTGAATGCTACACAGCAGGGTTCTGTCAGGCAGGCTTGCTCAAAAGCCAGCTGATCGGGAACGTTGTGTAAGCACCGGGCGGGTACCCTGACAAATTTGGTCATGGCGCCATTCACACCGTAACCAAATCCTTTTCTTGTGGGATCCAGATTGTAAAGGCCTATCCTCGACATGGGATTGAGCGGATCGATGATGGCTGCGGTTTCACTTACCACACGGGCACCAATTTCCCATCCGGATACTCTATCGCCTTTATCGGCAACGATCCCGCCAAATTCATGACCCAAAACAACCGGGTAATTGACGGGCCAGCTGTGATCGGCTGTCCACTGGTGCAAGTCGCTACCACAAACCCCGACATTGGCAACTTCTAACAAAACATCTTCTTCGCCTATGGAAGGCTTCTCAATATCTCGTAATTCCACCGAACCTTTTTCCGGTGCGTAATTGACTACTGCTGATACGTTCATGATAATTCTTTTTTGGGTTAGCCTACTTTAACATCCTCATAGGCATGGATTTTTTCACAAATGAGCCGGAGAGATTCCTCCAGATTACCATCGGCGGTTTTGAAGGCGTCCGCATCCACTGTCAATGGTGCACCAAGCACAACGAGCGGAGCACCGTATTCGGGACACTGAATGGCCTGTTCGAGGCTCAATCCGCCTACAGCCTGCACCGGTACGCTCACGGCTTCGACCACTTCTTTTAATTGATCGAGGGGACTGGGCATTCTTTTACCGGCTGCGGCGATTCCTCTTCTTTCATCATAACCGATGTGATGGATGATATATCCGCACCCCAGGTCTTCAAGTCTTTTGGCTCCTTCCACCATGTCCGGCCAGGCCAGGTTATCACCCATTACATGACCGCCAAAGTCTTTGCCAGCCTGAACTACACACTTGATGGTCTCTTCGTGAGCACGTGCCATCACTACCACGTGAGTAGCCCCGGCCTTAAACATCATCTCAGCCTCCAGGTAGCCGCCATCCATGGTTTTGAGGTCAGCTACAATAGGTGTATCAGGAAATGCTTCCCGGAGCTTCCGTACACCGTGAAGCCCTTCTGCGAGTATCATGGGTGTTCCGGCTTCCAGCCAGTCCACGCCTGCTCTCATGGCCATTTTGGCTGTTTCCAGGGCTTCATCCATATCAATGATGTCGAGCGATATCTGTACAATAGGTTTCATCGAGAAAGGTTTAGGGTTACAATTTCAATCGGTGAAAGTATAAAAAATAACATCAGGAAATCCTGAAAAAAGCAGGAAATCTGAAGATACTGAAATTATTGTTGAATCGGATAGTCTGACATAAAACCAGGGGCGTATTACTACATTACCTAAGGATGATCCGGGTTTATTTTTGCCTCATAAACTGGTTGAATTCGGCCAATTTGTCCGTATTGATAAGATCAATTTCATGTAGAAGAAGGAATTCCCAAACCACCGGGTTGTCCGGTGCAGCCCAGAGCCGGACCTTATGTCCCATCATGTGTGCAAAATCGACAAATAAACGCAGTCTGGTCCACTCATCAGGTTTGATTTTTCCATCTCCATTCCATGAGAGGAAGTTTCTGTAATTATCACTGATTACCGGCATGATGCTGGCATCAAAACCCTGCTCCAGATCCAAAGGCCTTCCATCGAGGCCAGCATATTTGGTTTCAGCATTCATGACCTGTTGAATGGGCCGGTTCCCACTAATGAAAACTTTAACGGCCTTCGCATCTTCCACACCCTCGCTATTGATCGTGGAAAGCATAGAGGAATACTTTTTTAGCAGCACGTCTAAAGCCAGGTAGGTATCCTCCGCTTTTGTTTTGAAATCTACCATCAAATAGAAGGGTCCGTCATATCCCGGGTAGATCCGACCATTATTTTCCTGGGATCTCTTTAGCAGAGGCTTCAGATACAGATCTTCGAGCAGGGGAGTATTCTTCAAATCTTTAGGAGGATCATGAGAGACATATAATTTACCATCAATCAGGTGAACATCAGCCTCCACGGAAGTAAAGCCATTGTCCAGGGCATCATACAGCGGCCTGTTATGCTCATAATCATTGTGAGCATGCGCATTGGGTAACGGACTTTGACTATATCCCAAATGGAAAAAAAGGAAACAGACCACGGTGATAGGGATCAATTTGTTATTCATACTGAAAATTGAATTAAAGCTCCAAAAGTATTAGAAAACTGTCGTACCTAATTTAAACCATACATCATCCTTTTTTAGGGTTTTATCAAAAAGTCTGATATTTTAATATTCTATTAACAATTAAGTGACAACACTATTGGAATTTTGTCGTTAAAGCCCAGTGAAGATAATATAATCATCGCCGATTAATATCTTCAAGACCACCAACAGTATTTAGTAGTAAGGATTTAATCCATTCTTGGACAAATGGATTTATTCACAGGTTTTTGAAAGAAATAAAAGGACAAAAATGAAAAAGATAGCAAAAAGCGAATCAGATATACTTGACAGCGCAACGGATCTTGTGGCTAAGGAATTTGGCATTGAAAAAGATGCCCTGAAATTATCGTATAAGGAAAAAAATGGGATTTTCTTCACCTTTCAGTTTACTTCCAAAGAAAAGGCCATCATGAAATCACATAAACCCTCTTATTATGTGACCATGAATGTTTCGGGGATTCCCATGGATATCTACAAAAATTAGTCTGAATTCCAATTTCGGGGTAATCCAGCAACGGCAGTTCTGTGGATGGTCATTGCATTGATTTTACTATCATGCGAGGTAGAGTAACCATCAGATAGCAAGTCTTTTCTACTTGATTCTATCAGGTTGAGTGATCCGGCTATTCTGGCTGACAAAGAGACTGGCATGTATTACATGACCGGGACAAGAGGCAGGCTGTGGAAAAGCAAAGATCTTGAATGGTGGGTGATCGGCTCTTCGTAATAGGACGGTTCCAGCTTTAGATTTCACCATTTGCCTTATTTTAGTGGGTGATGAAACAGCATTACCCTTTCCTTACCTTTCTCCTCATACTGATCACCCTGATTTCCGGATGCAGACAGCAGGCCACAAAAAACTATTTATTTGATTTTGGTAATTCACAGGCAGAAGGATACCACGCAGTCACACCTCAGACTAAATACTCGGCTGAGCTGGGCTACGGGTTGGTTACGAGTGCGGAGCGATTTGGTCCCTTCGCCCAGTCTTATGTCAAAAATTCTGATCCTGTACTTCAGAATGGGCTCAGGTCTATGGATAGCCTTGGCTTTCGAGTGGATGCTGATCCGGGAGAGTATCTTTTACTAATACCAGTAGGTGAGGGTGAAGATCCTGCTACAGATATAAAGATCTATCTGAATGATGAGGTGCTCACCGAAAGCATTACAACCCCTTGGCTTACCTTACCTTATCGAACCTTTAGCAGGAAGATCTATCTGAAAGGTTCGGCGATATTCACTTTTGTGAGCAGGAATAACCGTCCTGTATCTATTCACGGGATTGAGTTGAGAGCTGTATCAGGTGCTGAAAGTTTGGAACTGCCTACGTTGTTGGATCAGGATACCACAGAGATTCAGGCATTGAAACGTGAAGTAGCTGGCAGACCCCAAAGTATTTCCAATAGCAACCTCCTAAATGATCTTAAAAAGTGTCTTAAAGCCTGTTACTACTATGACATCGGCTGGTGGTCCTGGGCTGTAGAAGAAACCGGGATGAGTATTTTTCCAAGGTATCACATAGCCTCAGATCTATTACGTCAAATTATTGCTGATGAGGATCATCCACTCTATGATAAGTCTGCTTATCTGATGGCACGGATCCATTACTGGTTGTATAAGGAGCAGGGTAATGAATACAATCGAGAGCAATACGAAAAGTATTTTAAGCTACTCCATGATAAATATCCGGAGCATGAGGTATTGAGTATGTATTATGGAGAAAAGATCCCCCATGAAAACGGTTGCAGGTCCGATGATAAATATGCCCCTGCATGGGCAAACCTCCAAAGAGAAGCTATCTGCCGCATGCAGGAAATGACACATTGGTGGGCAGACAGTGTTCAGGCGGAAAATGGTGAGCTGGGAGGAAAATTTGGTGATGATGTGGAAATCCTGCGGTGGTGGCTGCCAGTGATTTTGGGAGCGGACGATCAGAAATCAAGGGAAGCCTATACCCGACTGGTGAATGGCGTATGGAACAGCGGGTTGCTTGAACGTGCTTTTTCTAAGAAAGTTGAAGATGTAGAGCACTCAGCAGAACTGTTCAGGGATACTCACCCGGCCATGTTCCTCATGAATTATGGGAATCCGATCTATGTGGAGAGGTGCCTCGTAAGTATGCAAAACTTCAGGGATGTATGGACAGGTGTGAATGATTACGGGCACAGGCATTTCAAATCATGCTATTTATCAGCATCTGAAGTGAATGAGAATCCTCCCTATGCGGTAGATGTACCTTTAAATGCACGTGCTACACTGCCCATGCTCTGGGCTGCCTGGTATAATCAAAACCGAACCACAATCAATCTGTTTTCTGAATGGGGAAAGGCGTGGGTCGAAGATGCTGCGAGAGGTGAAAATGGGAAACCAGCCGGATTGATGCCTGCAGCTGTATCTTACAAGGATGATAAAATCGGAGGCTATGCTCCTAACTGGTATGATCCGGGAGAGGGCCTTGGCTGGGAATACTTTGACTGGGAAAGTCTGGGTCACATCGCAGAAATGTATAATCAGTTACTTGGTCTGTATGCCATCACAGGTGCGGAAAGCCTGTTAAATCCTATGAATTCAACGTTTGAATTTATGATGGACCATCCCAAACCCATTGAAGAAACAACACCTGGCTCAGCAGAATGGGCTTCAGCACAGCTTTGGGGTAAAACAGGTGAGGGGCTTGATCCCAATGGAGGGATTATGAAACTCTTTGGTTCTGCCAGGGCATTGGTAGGTACTGACAGGTATGATCAACTGATCAAGGATGCCGGCCGGCATTACAGCCAGTATCGGGTCACTGAAGATGAAACATATATTCAGAAGGGACTGGAGGAAATTCTGAACATCATCAGGTACAATTACCCGCTTTTTACCACTGAAGTGAAATTCACTGATCGTGTATATATCCCAAATGATGACCTATTGTTTGGTATGTACACCGGACATATCGGTTCCGGTTTTGAATTCCCGGGGTTGTCGGCTACATGGAAAAATACAGGCACCGATGTAGCAGTGCTGGTGGGCCAATCTAACAGAAAGGAACTGAACGCTCAGCTTTACAACTTCGGAGGTAATAAGCAGATTGGCATTTATACCTGGCAACTTGAGCCTGGTAAATATCAAATGACTTTGAAGCGGAAAGAAGATGGAAGTATCATCACCAGCAAACCCATTGAAATTACTGAAAGGACAAGCTATACAAGCTTTGAGATCATTAGCAAGGAACTGGTACTGTTGAATATCAGCCAGACGGAAAGATTTAAAGGATTGACCTTTCCCAGAGTAGACCTTGCCTTCACGGAAGAAGATATCACCCTCACCAATGAATCCAATGAAAATGGAACTGTTCCGCTCGCAGTGACTATTCATAACATTGGCAATAAGGAGGCAAAGACGGTTTCCGTCAGCATCCTGGATACTGATGGTAATAAATTAGTTAACAAGCAAATCTCAAATCTTGCGGCACCTAATGATCTGGATCCAAAAACAAAGACTGTTCGGTTTGTTCTGGCACCTGATTGGAAGGGCAAAGAAATTACGATTTCTGTAGATGCCGGCGAGCCAGAGATCACGCTACTGAACAATGAAGTGCAATACACCCTGGTGGAATGAAGTATTTACTCATTTTATTGTTGGTCGGTACACAGTGGCTCATTGCCCAGGATAAAGACTATTTCCCGCACCGGATAATGAAGGTCCCACTGAGATCCACATCTACAAAAGGATTTCCTGATTCGGGACCATTCAGGATGATCTCAAAGACACCCCATTGTTCGATGGTATCTAATTTGGGATCCTGGCTGCACGACACGAAAACGAGTAATGCTAAGACAATCAGATAGGTAATTAATTTCATTTGTTGGGTTTGATGTGTTGGCATTGTAACAATGAAATTAATTGAAAATTTATCTATCTTCAAGGGGATATCAGGATCAGGAACTAAAGGAGCCTCATAGCAGTTCGATATCAATCAGGATCTAACAATGCCGGAAGAAGTCTCATCCATACTATTGTCAGGTGGCCTTGAGCCGCAGCTCGTCGATGAAATCGCAACCATCGGCAGATTAAAGAAAGCCAAAGCAGGGCAGGTAGTCATCAGCCCAGATGATCAGACCAATGAGATACCTATTGTTCTTTCCGGACTACTCAAGGTTTTGAGGCAGGATCCTAATGGGGACGAGGTATTCCTTTACTACCTTGAAGGGGGTGAGACATGCGCGATGTCTATCACCTGCTGCTTTGAAGGAAAAAAGGCTTCCTATAAAGTTGTGGCAGAAGAGGATTCCAAATTATGGATGATTCCCATGACTTATATGGATTCCTGGGTCGTCAAATATCCTTCTTTCCGAAGGTTTGTATTCAGCTCTTACCAACTCAGGTTTGAAGAGATGCTTTCAGCGATCGACAGCGTTGTATTTCATAAGATGGACGAAAGACTGCTCAGATACCTCCTGGATACCAAACAGGCCAAAGGTTCTTATGAGATCAATAAAACCCATGAACAGATCGCTAAAGAATTAAATACGTCGCGAGTTGTGATTTCGCGGTTACTCAAGCAACTGGAAAAGGAAGGAAAGATCGAGCAGTATCGCAACAGGATTGAGATCCTTTAGCCAGTGATGTGACATTTGTTACATGACTTAGATCAGGTACCTGGTAATTTTGCATTTCAAAGATCAGAGGATTGAATCAGATCAAGAGATATATTCCCATCCTGCAATGGTTGCCTTCCTATAAGACAAGCTATCTGCAGGGTGATTTAACTGCCGGCCTTACTATTGCCATTATGTTGATCCCACAAGGAATGGCTTACGCCCTTATTGCAGGATTGCCTCCGGTATATGGGTTGTATGCATCGATCATTCCCCAGATCACTTATGCTTTACTGGGCACTTCAAGACAGCTTTCAGTAGCTCCTGTGGCCACAGATTCAATACTGGTTGCTGCGGGTGTGTCAGTCCTTGCCCTTGAAGGTACTGAGGCCTATCTCACCCTGGCCATCCTTCTGGCTTTTCTCGTTGGTGCCTTTCAGTTCATACTGGGAGTACTGAAAATGGGGTTTATTACAAACCTGCTCTCAAGACCCGTGATCAGTGGATTCACCTCAGCAGCAGCAATCATTATAGCCATCAGCCAGCTTAAATACCTGCTTGGTACCAATACAGGCAGAAGTAACCAGGTCTTTCAGATCCTTTGGGACACTCTTCTGCAACTGAACGAGATACACCTGACCACTTTTCTGCTCGGTTTCTTTGGCGTCATTATTATTGTAGTACTAAAGAAAACAGATCACAGGATACCAGGAATGTTGATTGTAGTGGCTTTAGGGACGTTTCTGGTATATTTTTTTCGATTGGATCAATCCGGCGTGGCTATTGTAGCGGATATTCCCCGGGGACTACCGGCATTCAGGATTCCAGACTTCAGCAAAGAACAGATCAGCTCGCTGATTCCCCTGGCAGCAACCATTGCCGTGGTGGCCTATATGGAAGCCTTTTCAGTGGCCAAAGCAATAGAATCAAAAAAGAGGGATCACCTTGTACTTGCCAACCAGGAATTAAGAGCATTAGGGGCTTCAAACATGGCAGGTGCATTTTTTCGATCTTTCCCGGTGACCGGCGGTTTTTCACGCTCCGCAGTTAATCTGGAATCCGGAGCTCATACCCAGTTGTCTTCGATCGTAAGTGCTGGTCTTATTGCAGTCACCTTACTTTTTCTTACACCATTGTTTTACTACCTTCCAAATGCCATTCTGGCATCTGTGATCCTTGTGGCTGTCTCCAGTCTGATCGATCTGAAATATGCTGTAAGGTTGTTTAAGGAGGAACGTTTGGAGTTCTTTCTTCTACTGGCAACATTCATGGTAACTCTGATCTTTAATATGGTCCCCGGCATCATAACCGGTGTTGTGCTATCGATACTACTGATCTTATATCATGCAGCTTACCCGCACATTGCCAGGTTGGGCAGGTTACGCGGTCAAACAGAATTCAGAAATATCCTACGTTTTAAAGACCTGGAAACGTGGGAAGAAAAACTCATCCTCCGCATAGATGCTCCCATCACATTTATAAACATTCAATATGTCAAGGACTTTATAGAGCACGAGCTTTCAAAAAACAGAAAGATCAAAAGGGTCATCCTTGATGCATCAGCGATCAGCTATGTTGATGCCACAGCTATACAGGGTATTTCTGACCTTGTCGGAAATTTAAAAGAAAAAGGTATTGACTTCCTTTTATCTGAGGTTGTGGGGCCGGTAAGGGATGCCCTGTTCACCACGAAATTGCTTGATGAAATAGGAACTAAAAACATTTTTTTAACGCTCCATGATGCGGTTGAATCAGAACACATTGAAAATTATGAAAAACGTGAAAAGGCCATTCAACATAATGATTAACCTAAAATCAGTGAATGACTGTGCGGATATATAACTTAGTACAATGATCAATGTTACTATTGTTACACTTGTCAGCAGGTGACCTCCGTAGATTGAGAGTAAATAATAACTGAAACTTAAGAGATGAAGATAGAACAGATTTATACCGGATGCCTTGCACAGGGCGCATATTACATTGAAAGTGAGGGTGAGGCAGCGATCGTTGATCCTTTACGTGAGTCTCAACCCTATATTGATAAGGCAAAAAAGGAGGGAGCAAAGATCAAATACATTTTTGAAACCCACTTTCATGCTGATTTTGTTTCCGGCCATGTCGACCTGGCGGCTAAGACCGGGGCAACAATAATCTATGGGCCAGGAGCAAAGCCTGACTTCGATATCCATGAGACAAAAGATGGGGAAATACTGGCGTTAGGTAAGATCAGGATCAAGGTCCTTCATACACCCGGCCATACCATGGAGAGCGCAACCTACCTGTTGTTTGATGAGGAAGGAAAAGAGCATGCCATTTTTAGTGGAGATACCTTATTTATCGGGGATGTGGGCCGTCCTGATCTGGCTCAGAAAGGAGACCTTACTCAGGATGACCTGGCCGGATTCCTGTATGATAGCCTAAGAGAAAAGATCATGTCTCTTCCGGACGATGTGATCGTATACCCGGCACATGGTGCCGGTTCTGCCTGTGGTAAGAACATGAGTAAAGAAACCACCGACACCCTGGGTAACCAGAAGAAGACCAACTATGCCCTGAGGCCAAACATGACCAAAGAAGAGTTTATCAGGGAGGTGACCGAAGGGCTGTTGCCGCCACCTCAGTACTTTGCTCAGAATGTGGCCATGAATAAGTCAGCAGCGGTGGGCCTCGATGAGGTGATGGAAAAAGGAAACGTGTCCCTGGATGTGGAGACCTTTGAGGCCATGGCCAACCATGAAGGCGCACTGGTTCTTGATACGAGATCACCCGAAGCATTCGCTGAGGATCATATACCTAACTCAATATTTATTGGTATTGACGGCAGCTTTGCACCCTGGGTGGGGGCCCTGATCCCGGACCTTCAGCAACCGATCATTTTCCTTTGTGAGCCCGGTCGTGAAGAGGAAGTGGTAACAAGATTGTCCAGAGTAGGCTATGACAATACTCTGGGGTACCTCAATGGAGGCATTAAAGCCTGGAAAGATGCAGGGAAGGAGACAGACCATGTGGATGGCGTTACAGCCGCGGAGCTGGCAAAAGCCTATAAAAATGGAGATGTGCATATCCTGGATGTGCGCAGACCTTCTGAATATGAAGCGGAGCATATAGAAGGTGCCCAGAGTTTTCCTCTGGACTACATCAGTGAAAATATGGATCAGATCGCACAGGATACCAAATATCATATTCATTGTGCTGGTGGTTACCGATCTATGATCGCATCCTCGATATTGAAATCCAGAGGATTCCATAATATCATTGATGTCACACAGGGAATGTTTGCCATTTCGAAAACAGATCTTCCTAAAAGCGAATTTGTTTGTTCCTCAAATTAAGTGTTTAGATGGCTACAGTTAAAGGGGTCTCGAGAGGGACCCTTTTTTTTAAACTACCCCCATGGCTTGTGTCTTCACAAACCATTCCTTTCTGAAATCGAGATCCAATCATGAATCACTTACTATAGCAACCAAACCCACTCATCTGTTTGACACATATCATGTTTTCCATTGATGGTTCTCATACGGCACCACTTGGGGTGGCCCTAACTTGTCCACGATTAACAAACAAGGAAAAACCCTAAAAGCCATGACCACTATCATGAAAGAACACCTGATCAAAGAGGCCAACCGTCTCCTCACGGAAGCAAGGAACGAGCTTTCCCGCCCGGAGGAAGATGTTGTGTCATACACTGTGTGTGACAAATCATATACTTCCACAAGAAAATTCCTGACACATTATCTGGAAGATAACCAGATTGATCTGCCGGGAAATAACACCATGGAAGAACTGGTCCGGGTCTGCAAGGAATTCAATCCGAAATTTAATGATCTCGATTTTGGGCCGATGCTCAATTTCAGAGACAAGGAGGATATCTGGGCGGATATCACCATTGCACATTTATACCTCAACCTGGCAGAAAAGATCAGGGAGCTGGTAACAGAATAATTTAAAACTAACATAGGCATGGGCAAGAATAAGACCGAATACAAATATCCGGGAACACGAGCTGCGCTGGATGGTAATACAGCCGTGATCATGTGTGAGCGCGAATCCACTGACGCTGCCGGAGCATACCCGATCACTCCCTCTACACAGATGGGAGAGTACTGGGCTGAAGAAGCTGCAAAAGGCCACCTGAATATCTCCGGACGGCCGTTGATATTTATAGAACCGGAAGGTGAACATGCAGCTGCCGGTGTCACGGCAGGGTTATCCATGACGGGACTAAGGGCTGCTAACTTCTCCTCAGGCCAGGGCATCGCCTATATGCATGAATCACTCTATGCAGCTGTGGGCAAGAGACTTACCTATGTCCTCAACATAGGAGCCAGGGCCATGACCAAGTCAACTCTGAATGTTCATGCCGGTCATGACGACTACCATGCCATTGATGATACCGGCTTTTTCCAGATGTTTGCCAAAAATGCCCAGCAGGTGGCTGATCTGAATATCATTGCCCATAAGATCGCAGAACTGGCATTAAATCCTGGTGTAATTGCTCAGGATGGATTCCTTACTACTCACCTGATCGAGTCCTTGATGATTCCCGAAAGGGAATTGATAGAGGAATATCTGGGCCATCCTCATGACATCATCGATACTCCGACAGAGGCACAAAAGATTATTTATGGAAATAAGCGCAGAAGAATACCCGAGCTCTGGGATGTCGACAATCCGGTGATGACTGGCATTGTCCAGAACCAGGATGCTTATATGCAAAGTGTTGCTGCTCAAAGACCATTCTTTTTCGACCATATCAAAGAAATTTCCGAGCAGGCATTTAAAGACTTTGCCATACTTACCGGTAGAAAGTATGAGCGGGTCATGACCTACAAGGTGGAAGATGCAGATTATCTCATTATTGGCCAGGGCAGTGTGATACCCAGTGCGGAGGTGGTCGCAGATTATCTGAGAAAAACCAGAAAACTGAAAGTTGGAGTAGTCAATCTCGTGATGTTCAGACCATTTCCTTCAGACCTCGTCACTAATATACTAAAAGGCAGAAAAGGGGTGGTAGTGCTTGAAAGGGTAGATCAGCCGCTGGCCGGTGATCAGCCCATGATGCGGGAGATCAGAACCTCACTTTCCAAGGCATTGGAAAACGGTTTGTCCAAAAAAGACCTGCCTTATCCTGAACTTGAGTCTTACAAGCCTGGGGATATGCCTCCATTGTTTTCGGGGTGTTTTGGCATGGGAAGCAGAGACCTTCAACCGGAGGGGCTGATTGGAGCAATTGAAAATATGCTGCCGGATGGACTTCACAAGAAACAATTCTATCTCTCTATTGATTTCATTCGAAAAAATGCTTTTACACCCAAGCAGGAGTTGTATCAGCAGACCATCAAAGACGCCTATCCTGAAATAGATAAGTTATCGGTGAGGGGATCTGAAAATCCTAATCTGATGCCAGATGGAGCGATCACTGTAAGATTTCACTCTGTCGGCGGGTGGGGTGCCATCACTACCGGTAAAAACCTGGCCATGACGCTTTTCGATTTGCTGGGATACCACATCAAGGCCAATCCAAAGTATGGATCTGAGAAAAAAGGACAGCCAACAACTTATTATCTGAGTGCTGCACCGGAACCCATCCGTATCAACTGTGAATACTATTATGTGGATGTGGTGCTTTCTCCGGATCCAAATGTATTCAAGCATACCAATGCACTGGCTGGACTGAAGGAAGGAGGGGTATTTATCATCCAGAGCGATCAGGAAACCCCTGAGAAGGTCTGGGCAAATATCCCTAAGCATTATCAGAAGATGATTATCGATCGCAAGATCAAAATCTTCTACATCGATGGCTTCAAAATAGCAAGAGAAGAAGCTACCGACCCGGAATTGCAACTCAGAATGCAGGGTATCGCTTTCCAGGGTGCCTTCTTTGCGGCTTCACCTGTCATGAAGCAGACGGGATTGTCAGAGAAGGAGCTTTTGAAAGCCATTGAGGACCAGCTGGAGCATAAGTTCGGATCCAAAGGAAGAAGGGTAGTTGAGGACAATATGCGTGTGGTCAAAAGAGGTTTCGACGAGATCATAGAGATCACAGAAAAGCAGATCACCGAGGAGAAAAAGACCATTTCGTTGAATGGTGAGATTTCCCTGCCAGTTATGCTAAAGGATGCGCCTCAAAGCAAGGCCCCTCTGACAGATATACATCGGTTCTGGGAGCAAACAGGGAATTTCTATGCCCGTGGTATGGGCAATGACAACATTACGGATCCATTCATCGGGTTGAGTGCCATGCCGGCAGTTACCTCACTTTTCAGAGATATGACAGGTATCCGTTTCGAACATCCGGAATTCATCCCTGAAAACTGTACAGCCTGCGGCAGCTGCTACACCGTATGTCCGGACACGGCCATTCCCGGGCTTGTGAGTGATTTTGGAGATGTAATGGATACTGTGGTGAAACGTGTCAAAAAGAGCCATGAAAAGGTGGAAGTGCTTCCTAAAGCGGTACGGGTGCTTGAAAATAAATTACGGGGATTGATCAATGCCAACACCAAAGGCAGTGGAGCAGCCATGGGACAATTCCTGGATGAAGCCATTGAACAGACGATCCAGAGCAGTGCCAATGGGAGCAAGGATAAATATGAGGAAGAATTCAGATGGTTCAAAGAGGAAATTGGTGACTTCAAATTTGCGGTGACCAAACCTTATTATGGCAATCACGAAAAGAAATCATCCAATTCGGGTGGCTTATTCAGCATCACCGTCAATCCTTATACCTGCAAAGGTTGTAACGAATGCGTGGCTGTTTGTGATGACGACGCGTTGAGGACAGTCACCCAGACTGATAAATCCATTGAACAGCTTCGCAAGAACTGGGATTTCTGGACCGATTTGCCAAACACACCATCAAAATTTAGCAGGATCGATGATCTGGAAGAAAAGATCGGTGCCCTCGACACCATGTTACTGAATAAAGATGCGTACCAGAGCTTTGCCAGTGGGGATGGCGCATGCCTTGGATGTTCTGAAAAGACGGTTGTACACCTTTTTGTAGCTACTGTGGAATCACTGATGCAACCCAGGATTAAAAAACATGTGAAGTACCTGGAAGAGTTGATCTCCAAACTGGAAGAGCATGTGCAAAAGCAGCTGATGAAGACCATCGATGTCACTGATACTGATTCCATCGATCAGGTCGTGGAAGAAATGTCAGATAAGGATCTGACCATGTCTGCCATCACCAGTAAGTTGGAAGCCATCAAAGGCAAACATCCTATCGATCAAAAATGGTTGAAAGAGGTCACCCATCTGCTATCCAGGTTGAAAGAACTCAAATGGAAATATACGGATGGTATCACGGGCAGAGGTCGCTCCACTATGGGGCTAACCAATGCCACAGGTTGTACGTCTGTTTGGGGAAGCACCTATCCGTTCAATCCTTATCCGTTCCCATGGGCCAACCATCTTTTCCAGGATTCTCCATCCCTCGCGATGGGAATTTTCGAAGGGCATATGTCCAAAATGGCTGAAGGTTTTAAAGCTGTCAGAAGGGCTGAGCTGGAACTGTCTGGCAAATACAGTGAGGAAGAACACAAGGAATTCTTTACCTATTTCAACTGGCATCAGTTCACCGATGACGAGTGGAAGCTTTGTCCTCCGGTAGTAGCCCTGGGCGGAGATGGTGCGATGTACGACATCGGATTCCAGAACCTTTCAAGGTTAATGGCTTCCGGGAAACCGATCAAAGTGGTTGTAGTAGACACACAGGTGTATTCAAACACCGGTGGACAGGCCTGTACCTCAGGATTTATTGGGCAGATCTCGGATATGGCCCAGTATGGTAAAGCCATCCAGGGTAAGGATGAGCCCAGAAAAGAGATCGGATTGATTGCCATGGCACACAGAAACACCTATGTGATGCAGGGAACGATTTCAAATCCTACGCACATGATCGAAGGATTTATTGACGGGTTAATGACTAAAAGACCTGCCCTGTTTAACCTTTATACATCCTGCCAGCCAGAGCATGGTATCGGTGATGATATGGGTCATGAGCAGGCAAAACTGGCAGTTGAATCGAGAGCCTATCCGGTATTTAAGTATGATCCGGATGTGAGTAAAAAAGCAGCCGGGTGCTTCGACCTGGGAGGTAACCCAGCCATGGATCAGGACTGGCCAACCTACCAGCTGAAATACATCCAGAACGGACAGGAGAAATCCATGGAATTGCAGATGACCTTTGCCGACTTTGCGCTCACAGAGGCAAGATTCAGAAAACACTTCAGAAAAGCACCTCGCGACACCTGGAATGAAAACATGGTCTTGCTGGCAGATTTCCTGAACATGGATGCCGATGACCGGGAAGGTAAATTTCCATATATCTGGGCAGTGGACAGAAAACAGCAGCTTAGCAGAGTAATGGTCGCCCAAAAAATTGTGGAATCCTGTGAAGAAAGACGTGATTTCTGGATCATGTTGAAAGACCTGGCTGGAGTAACCAAAGAAAAAGTGGTTGATGAGGATGCCGAAAGCAGGATCAGGAAGGAAATCGTGAGCAGGATGGCTCAGAACCTGATGAAACTGGCCGGCGGGGCAGGGGAGATCGCAATTCCGGATGCACCTGCAGTAGCCATTAAGTCAGGGAATTCACCTGAAACAGCATCAGCCGTAGAAACCACTGAAGCCAAAGCTCCGGCGGCAAATGGTGAATACATGGCTCCCTGGATCGATACGGAAGACTGTTCATCCTGCGATGAATGTATCAACATCAACTCTCAGATATTCGCCTACAATGACGATAAGAAAGCCTATATCAAGAATCCTACTGGTGGACCTTATGCTGACATTGTTCGTGCAGCGGAGAAGTGCACCACACAGGTGATCCATCCCGGTCTGCCTGCGGACAGAAATGCGAAGGACATTGATAAATGGATCAAGAGGGGAGAAAAATTCAATTGACAGGGTGATGTTTGGTCAAAGAAAGGATACGTTTAAGCATGGGATCCATCCGCCTGAAAATAAGGAGGAGACCAACAAACTTCCCATCCGCCAGTTTCCGTTTGCACCCGTGATCATCCTGCCTGTAGCGCAGCATCTTGGTGCGCCATCGGAGGTAATTGTGAGAGAAGGACAGGAGGTAACCCGCGGTCAGTTGGTGGCGAAGCCGGGAGGCTATGTATCTGTGGCGCTTCATGCGCCGGTGTCGGGGCTAGTCAGAAAAATTACCAGTGTACCCTCCATATCCGGAAAGATGGTGCAGGGAATCTACATTGAAGCTTTTCCATCCTCCGGCCAGTCTGTGATGGACGGAACAGCTGTAGGGCTCGATTCATCTCCTGAGGAAATACTTAAAGCGATTCAGGATGCAGGGATCGTAGGACTTGGGGGAGCTGCATTCCCTACGCATGTAAAACTCAAAGTACCGGAAGGAAAGGAATGCGAGTACCTGATGGTCAATGGTATTGAATGTGAACCTTATCTCACCACGGATCACAGGGTCATGCTGGAGCAAACCGAGGATATCTTCATGGGCATCAGGTATCTGTTGAAAGTTACCGATGCTAAAAAGGTGATCATTGGGATTGAGGGGAATAAGCTTGATGCAGCTGCAAGGCTTGATGAACTAAAACCTAAAGATCTGCCCATTGAGGTGAAAGTGGTCCCGGTAAAATATCCTCAGGGTTCCGAAAAGATGCTGATTACTTCAATCCTTGGTAGAGAGGTACCTTCCGGTGGTCTACCCATTGATGTAGGCGTTGTAACTGTCAACGTGGCTACCACAGCCGAGATCGGTCGTTTGTTACCTCATGGTCGCGGCATTCAGGAACGGGTGATCACCATCACAGGAAATGGAGTGAAGAAAAAAGGGAATTACCTGATACCCATCGGTACACCACTAAGATTTGTGCTGGATTATGTGGGAGTAGATCCTGAAGCCAGTGAGGTTTACCTGGGCGGGCCAATGATGGGTGTGGCCGTGTCCAACCTTGATATTTCAATTACCAAGGGTACTTCCGGTATTGTCGTGTTCAAAAGGGAACAGGTCAGGGACAGGAAAATCTACCCCTGTATCAAATGTGGCGCCTGTGTCGATGCCTGTCCGTTGTCACTTAATCCCTCGAAACTGGGTATCCTGGCAAAATTTGAGGCTTATGACGAGATGGCTGCCAGCTATCATTTGCTGGACTGTTTTGAATGTGGGTCATGCACCTATGTGTGCCCGTCACATATTCCCCTGGTACAGTATTTCAGACTGTCAAAACAGATTGTAAGAAAAAGAGCTCAGACCAAACAATCGGCATGACACACAAGACCCTCGATATCAGCTCGTCTCCCCATGTGGTGAAAGACATCAGCACGGCAACCATCATGAAGAACGTGGTGTATGCTTTACTGCCTGTTGTAGGTTTTTCGATCTACAATTTCGGTTTCAACGCGCTGCTGGTCATTTCCACTGCTGTGATCTCCTGTGTGCTGACGGAACATTATCTGAATAAATGGTCAGGTAAAGAAACTCCGGTCGGTGACTGGTCTGCGGTTATCACCGGAATATTACTTGGTTTGATCCTTCCACCAATATTTCCTCTGTGGATGACGTTTATCGGCGGTATTGTAGGTATCGGATTAGGTAAGTTTCTTTTTGGAGGACTGGGGTATAATGTGTTTAATCCTGCCCTGGTAGGAAGGGCTGTATTACAGGCAGCATTTCCTGTGGCTATTACTACCTGGTACTCACCCTTATTGGCTGACAGATTTTCTCACATCAGCTCATCAGTTGTCGCCATCCCATTTCTGACTCCTGTGGTAGATTCTGTGAGTGGAGCCACACCCTTGTCCGCCTTTAAGTTTGATGGGGTGACTGCAGAGACATCCGGATTGCTTATGGGAACGATCAGCGGATCTGCTGGGGAGACCAGCTCCATTTTTATCATCCTCGGTGGTCTATACCTCATCTGGAAAGGCATGATGAACTGGCGGATCCCTGCCGCTATCTTATTGACTGTATTTACTTTAAGTCAAATATTATATCTCATTGATAATCAATTATATCCATCACCAGTATTCATGTTGTTTTCCGGTGGATTGATGCTGGGTGCAGTGTTTATGGCTACAGACATGGTGGCATCTCCGATTACGCCAATGGGTGTGGTGGTTTATGGCATATTGATTGGGGTCCTGGTGGTGGTGATCAGGATATGGAGCGGATTACCGGAGGGAGTGATGTATGCCATATTGCTTGCCAATGCCATCTCCCCCCATATTGACAGGCTCATTCAGCCACGAGTCTATGGTACCACCAACAAATCAATCCTGCCATGAAAACACAGGTCTCATCAAAGCCAACTTCTGACAGTTCACGCATGCTCATAGCCATGGTGGGTATAGGCCTTTTTTGTGGATTGATGATCGTGCTGACTTATGAAGGCACAAAGCCACGGATAGATCGACTGAAGGCTGAAGCACTGGAGCGGGCCATATTCCGGGTGGTCCCGGGCACCACTACCACCCGGGTATTCAATCTTTCTGAGGGCGAATTGGTACCTCTGAATGACGGCCAGCAGGGCGATGAAATTGTCTATGCAGGATATAATGACCAGGATCAGCTGGTGGGGGTGGCCATAGAAGCAGCGGGACAGGGATATGCCGATGTCATCAGGGTCCTCTATGGATACGACCCCGGACAGGAGGCCATCGTCGGCTTTTATGTACTGGAGACCAAGGAAACACCCGGGCTGGGAGACAAGATCGAAAAGGATCCCGACTTCCTGGCTAACTTCAATAAGCTTGATGTAAGACTGGACAAGCAAAATGAACTTGCCAATGCCATCGTCACCGTGAAATACGGGGAGAAAAGCAATCCATGGGAGATCGACGGGATCACCGGGGCGACAATTTCCTCCCGGGCGATAGGGGATATACTGGCAAAAAGTGCGGCTACATGGATACCTGTACTTTCTAAAAATATTGATCAACTGAAAGGAGAAAGATGACTAACCCGACAATGGATCGGCCGAAAAAGGGATTTTTTGATAGTATGAAAGATCATCCATCCACTGATGAATTTATCAAAGGGCTATGGAGAGACAATCCGGTCTTTGTCCAGGTTCTGGGCATGTGTCCTGTGCTGGCTGTTTCCAACACCGCTGAAAATGCACTGGCCATGGGACTTGCCACAGCTTTTGTGCTGCTCATGTCAAACCTGCTGGTCTCTTTATTAAGAAATTTTATTCCGAAACAGGTGCGCATATCCAGCTACATCCTGATCATCGCCACCTTTGTAACCATCACCGATTATACCATTCAGGCCATCAGTGTGGAATTGCACAAAAGCCTTGGGGCCTTCATCTCACTGATTGTGGTAAACTGCCTGATCCTGAGTCGTGCTGAAGCTTTTGCATCGAAAAATGGTCCCGGTAAATCATTGCTGGATGCATTGGGCATGGGTCTCGGGTTTGTATTTGCATTGTTCTGCCTGGGAGCGGTGAGAGAGATCCTGGGAAACGGGACATTGTTCGGACTAGGACTGTTTCCTGAAAATTTTGAATCATGGATCGTGATGATACTGCCGGCAGGCGGGTTTTTTACGCTGGCACTCTGGCTGCTGTTATTCAATGTCTTAAAATCTAAAAAGGTAGCCTCATGAACACGGAATCATTCTGGAGTATTTTTATCAATGCAAGTCTGGTTAACAATTTTGTACTGGCCTATTTCCTGGGCATTTGTCCTTTCCTAGGTGTTTCAGGCAAGATTGAGACAGCTACCAAAATGGGTGGTGCCGTGAGCTTCGTGATGCTGATCAGCTCGATGTGTGCCTATGGTATCCATGCATTGCTGGTGACGCTTGAAGCGGAGTTCCTGCAGCTGATCAGTTACATTGTACTGATTGCATCCACGGTGCAACTGGTCGAGATGTTGATCAAGAAGATGAGTCCAACGCTTTTCAGATCTCTGGGGATCTTTCTCCCGCTGATCACTACCAATTGTGCCATCCTCGGATTGGCGTTATTTCAGACCAACAAGGGATATGGTTTTTTTCAAAGCATTGTCTATGCCCTTGGAGCTGGTGCAGGATTTACATTGGCCCTGATACTGATATCCGGACTGAGAGAACAGCTGGATTATGCTGACGTACCGAAAGTGGTTAAAGGCACTGCTCTTACACTGATTATTGCTGGCATTCTTTCTCTTTCATTTATGGGCTTTTCAGGATTAGGAAATTGATATGGGAGCATACACATCATATATCGTAGGAATAGGGGGCATCATCGGAGTGATGGTACTCTGGGCCTTTGTTCAGCAACTCTGGAAAAAAATATTCAGCGAAGACATCCTTGATGATGATGTCCTTGCAGGCAGATCATCGTGTGGTGATTGCGGTTGTTCAACCATTTGTAGTAAGCATAAAACATTTAAACCATAAGATCATGGCACATCTATCAGATTACAATACCGACAAGCGATACAGGGCAAAAGTCCTGAATACCCGCAGACTTACTCCGGAGGATGCCGATGAGGTCAGAGAGATCAAACTCGAGGTCCAGGACAAGACTTTTGACTGTCAGGTGGACCAAAGCTTTGGTGTGCTGATTGAAACCAGAACGGAGTTTGGCAACAATGCACATCACCGGCTTTATAGTGTATCTGATCTGCCATACAAAAACAACGGGAAACCTGTAATAACCTTCCTGGTCAAAAGGTGCACTTACATTGATGATTTTAATGGTGAAGAGTACAAGGGGGTCGCTTCACACTACCTCTGTGATCGCAGAAAGGGAGATGAGATCATCATCACCGGACCTTTCCCGCTGGCCTTCAACGTTCCCGAAGACAAAACAGCAAATCTGATCCTGATCGGTATGGGAACAGGCATCGCGCCTTTCCGAGCCTTTATCAAGCATCTATATGAGAATGAGAAAGACTGGGCAGGTAAGATATACCTGTACTATGGAGCAAAAAGTGGTCTGGAACTTCTCTACATGAACGATAAGGAAAATGACCTGACCAATTATTACGATGAGAAGACCTTTAAAGCCTTCCATGCGGTAAGCCCAAGACCGGACTGGGTAGAAGCGGTCCCCCTTCATGAGACTATTGAAGACACTGCTGAGGATATCGTCCATGCACTGTTGCAAAACAACACCTATATCTATGTGGCAGGATATGAAAAGGTAAAGGAAAATCTCGACAAGGCTTTCTCTAATATCCTTGGCTCACAGGCCAACTGGCTGATCAGAAAGAGAGAACTAATAGCCGGGAAGAAATGGGCTGAAGTGATCTATTGATCTATTGATATATGACTATTCTGGTTGCGATACTGACCCTTGGAGGAATTACCCTGGCACTGGCGATCATTCTTATTATTGCCAACAGGAAGCTGTATGTATATGAGGATCCCCGCATCGATCAGGTTGAGGAAATGCTACCGCATGCCAATTGCGGAGCCTGTGGATTCCCTGGCTGTCGACCTTTTGCAGAGGCCCTTGTCGCTGAAAAGGTACTTCCCGGTAAATGTACAGTCAGCTCAGAAGACCAGCGGATAAGGATAGCTGAGTACCTTGGTGTTTCTTCAGAAGCAGACGAGAAGATCGTGGCACGTCTGGCGTGTGCGGGAGGCACCAATGTGGCCAGAAACCGGGCCAACTATCATGGGATACAGACCTGCAGAGCAGCATCACTGGTTTCCGGTGGTGGAAAAGGATGTTTCTGGGGCTGCCTTGGACATGGTGATTGTGAAGCGGTATGTGATTTTGACGCAATCATCATGAATGAATTTGGACTTCCTGAAGTGATCGAAGATAAATGTACCGCCTGCGGTGACTGTGTGGAAATTTGTCCTAAAGACCTGTTTTCACTTCAGCCTGTCAGCCATCAGCTATGGGTAGCCTGTAAGAACCTAGAGAAGGGTGATGAAATCCTTGAAGAATGTGAAGTTGCATGCACAGCCTGTGGTAGATGTGCCATGGATGCTCCGGGTGATCTGATCAGGATGGTTGATAACCTGCCGGTGATAGATTATTCGCTCGATCACCAGATCAAAGAACCTATCCAGCGTTGTCCTACAGGTGCCATCGTATGGCTCGATCAGAAACTAGGGGCCATCAAGGGAAAAGCAAGCAAAAAAATAATCAGGAAAGGAGAGCGTGAAGTGGGATTTTCATGACCTCGTATTAGTTGATACAACTCTCTTTTTTAGCTGATATTTATCACGATAGCGGACTATGGGGTAGACTTAATTTGTAATACCCAATTTGAAATAAGATGAGCGAGTCTTCACAAACCCTGGATCCTGAGACGCATGTTTCCCCAACCATTAAAGAAGCAATTGTAGAGATCGTTTCCGACTCCGGTGAAGGTGCACAGAAATGTGGCCAAAGCCTTGGTGCTATTTCTGCAAAAATGGGAAATGGTGTCTGGACCGTTGAGATCATCCCGGCGGAGATACAGCCACCGGCCAGGTCGAGAGCCGGTGCTTCCGGCATACGCGTGCGAATCGGACAGGAAAAGATCACCAACATGGGTGACCATGCCAACCTGGTAGTGGCATTGAATGAGCAGGTACTTTTTGGAAGGATAGATCAGAATGCTTATAAAGAGGGTACTCACATCCTCATTGAAAACAAGTGGGCTGAGCAGACCGGGGATATCCGGAAGGAATATTCGGCGGCTTTGGAAAAATTCAAGGAGATGGGCTTTATCATCCATGAAATCCCGATGGAGAAAGAGTGCCTGAAAATCGTGAGTGATGCCCGAAAAGGTAAGAATATGTGGGTTCTCGGGATGCTGTGTAACATCTACGACAGGGATATGGAGCTTGCGGCCGACCAGATCCGGACCATCTTCAGGAAAAAGAAGGATGAGATCATTGAAAACAACCTGCAACTACTGAAGGCAGGTTATCAGTGGGCGGCAGACAACCTGGACATCCGGTATATCATCCCTCCAAAACCTGAGGTTAAGGACATTGTGGTGATGAATGGCAATGAAGCCATCAGCCTGGGGGTAATGGCGGCCGGTATCGACGTCTGCTCCATGTACCCGATAACACCCGCTACCTCAGCCACCCACGGCATGGCAGAAACCATCCAGTTGGCAGGCGGAGTGATTCACCAGGCGGAGGATGAAATCGCTGCCATTGGATTTGCCATTGGTTCCTCATTTGCAGGTAAAACAGCTGTGACCATTACCTCCGGTCCGGGTATTGCCCTTAAAACAGAATTCATCGGTCTGGCAGTCATGGCAGAGATACCGCTGGTGATCATAGATATCCAAAGAGGTGGACCCTCTACAGGCCTACCTACCAAGGTGGAGCAGGGTGACCTGCTTGCCGTTCTATACGGTGAACCCGGGGACGCCCCCAAGATTGTACTGGCCCCGTCCACCATCGAAGAGTGCTTCCACTATGTAATCCTTGCCCGCAAGCTGGCAGAGGATTTCAGAACACCGGTCTTTTTGTTATCCGACGCTAACCTGGCTACCGGCGTTCAGCCTTTTCCTCGTCCAAAGATCAGGGAAGAATGGTTTGCTGCACCGATTGATCAAAGCAGGTGGGACCCATCCGTAAGACCTTACGAATGGGATGCTAAAACAGGGATCAGTTCCCGGCCGATACCTGGCCAGAAAGGTGGAATGTATACGCTTACCGGACTGGCGCATGATGAAGAAAGCCATGTGGCTTACGATCCACATATCAACCAGCGAGCGTCAGAAAACAGAAGCAGGAAAATGGCTACCTTGAAAAAGACATTAAAGAAGCCTAAAGTATTCGGAGATAAGGAAGGCGACCTGTTACTGGTCGGGTGGGGATCCACTCGTGGAGCTATTGAAGAGGCCGTAAGCCGGGCCAGGGAGAAAGGAGCATCTGTCAGCAGTGTACATCTTCGCTTTTTAAGTCCGCTCGAGCCGGGATTAAAAGAGATCTTCAATGGCTTTAAAAAGGTCAGGACTGTAGAGATCAATTATTCCGATACTTTGGGAGACCCCTTTATCACCGAAGAAAGCAGACGCTATGCCCAACTCGCCTGGTATCTCAGGGCTCACACACTTACCGATATAGACTGTTTCAGCAATGTGTTCGGCCAGCCTATGAGTCCTTTCAGAATCCTGCAGATGATGGAAAACGAACTAAAAATGACATTAACTGACTAAAAAATGATTGCTATTAATCCGGAAGCCTGTGATATGATACTTCCCGAGACCGAATTTCGGCTTGAGGACTACACCAGCAGTAAGGCCAGGTGGTGCTCCGGCTGCGGGGCTCACTCAATCCTGCATTCAGTAAAGAAACTTTGTCAGGAAGAGCAGCTTCCGCCGGAAAAAACCGTATTTGTGTCAGGAATCGGATGCAGCAGCCGGTTTCCTCATTATATGAAGACTTACGGTTTTCACGGACTACATGGCAGGGCATTTCCCGTGGCCAGTGGCGTGAAATTCCGCAGGCCGGATCTGCATGTATTTGTGATCACCGGTGACGGGGATTGCTGTTCCATCGGTGCCGGCCACTGGGTCCATGCCATCAGGTATAACATGAAGATGGTGGCACTGCTCTTTGATAACGCCATCTACGGTCTGACCAAAAAACAAACTTCACCAACCAGTCCTTTGGGTACAAGAACGAATACCCACCCGGGAGGATCCGTATTGCCACCTATCAATCCCATCCAGTCTACCCTTGGGTTACCCAACGTTTCCTTTGTGGCTCAGACAGTGGACTGGAAGCCTGCTCACCTGTACGAAACCATACACAAAGCTTACAAACACCCGGGTCTCGCTTTTGTACGGATCGTCCAGCGATGTCCGGTTTTTATGCATGACAACTATGAGCCTACAGTCAAAGATCCTGATGCAATCACCGTGCTGGACCACGAAAATGGGATCAAACTTGATGAGGATCAACTGAAAAAGTTCCGACATGTGGTATCGCATGACCCTTCAGACCTGGTAAAGGCCAGAGAAGTAGCGGAGATAATGAAAGAAACAGTTCCTATCGGTTTATTCTACCAAAACAAAGAAGCCTACCGGTATGATGAATACGGAGCGCACAACCTGGGGATCTCGACAGAAGACAGGATCAAAGCTATCAATCACTTAATGGATCGTTATGCCGTCTGAAACAGAAACCATGGAAAAAGACAAGTCTGAAACACCTGTTTTCAGATTGAAAACAGCTACTTCCGCCAGTGAAACCGATCAAAAATCTTACTGGAATGAACTGAGAAGGTTTTACAGGACAGGGGAGAAGCATGACCAGATGAAACACGTCAAGCTGAGATCTGTATTTTCCGGATTACCAGTGCTGGAAGGGAAAGGCATGTATCCCTTCATGTTGAATAATAATGAATTTCATTTTAGCCAGGCTTTGCCTTTTGAGCTCTTAAATCAACACATAATTGATGCTCAGGAAAATAAAATCAATGGTTTTAAGCTAAGACTGGAGCATTTGATCGATGGCCTGAAAAAATTGCTTCATGTAAAGGTAAATGCAGAATCTGCGGGGGCTGGCTTCGACTTTGCTTCCGAGATCATTGCCTTTGACAAACTATCTGGCATGCTGCCAACCAGGGAAGGTGATAAACTCACCCCTGCAAGAAGCAAACGGCTGAGCTTCCTGATAGAAGACCTGAAAGATGGTCTGGAATCCTATGAGAAGTCAGAAGCTGTCATTCTGGATGCAGTATCGGCACTTAAGAACAAAAAAGTATTCAGCAATGCCGAAGTGATTCCGGTGGTTGAAAAAGAGGCATTCAGGGAAGCCGAAAAAGAGTTGAAAAAACAGATGAAACTTTTCATAGGTCTCATTCGGTCAATACGCATTGCTGAGCTGGAAGTAAATGGAGAATACAAAGAAGATGTTCATCACGAGTTTTTTGAGCACTTCAGCTGGTATCGGCTGACTGAAGCTGAGAAGAGCCTGTTTCACCCGGTTATCCTGCTCATTGATCATCTTTCTTTGTCGAGTCAACTTGATGCTTACACCAGCCTCTTAAGCCTTAACAGGCCTGTTAAAATAGTGATATTGAACCATGGCCTGGTATCCGAACCGGATGGCAAGACAGACTGGGAAGAGGCATCTCACAGGTTCAGACAGGAATTATCAACCCTGACCATATCTCATAGAAATGTATTTGTATTTCAGGCTACACTATACAACCCTGATCTACTATCTGAAGGTCTTGGAAATTTCATTAAAACAAATAACCCTGCAATTGTGCATCTGCTCTTGCCGGTAAGTAACAAGGCTGATGATGTCATGGTATCCAAAGCGGCAGTATGCGGAAGACATTTTCCGATCCTGACTTATGACCCATCTGCAACGGGTAACAGGATTCAGCTGAAGGGGAATGAAAACACCTCGGAAGACTGGCCAAAATATGAGATTAGCCTTACGTCGGATGATGAACACATCGCGAAGCTCAAAACTGAATTCACCTACGCTGATTACAAAGCTCTTTTTGAAAGCAAAGTAGCCGAATTAATGATTGTGCCTCCATCATTGGACAGCAAGGACCTTGTTCCTCTGCATGAATATCTTTCCCTGAAAGAAGATGAGCTTGTTGGCAGATTGCCATTTATCTGGTTGACTGACCAGAAGAGCAACCTGATCAAAGCGGTAGTCCCCAATGTCTGGGTGGTTTCCTGTCAGGAAAGACTGGATTTCTGGAACTTCCTGCAGGAATTAGGTAATATTCACGCAAATAATCCGGAGGTAGAAGAAGAAATGCCGGATGAGGAAGCACCGGCTTCAGACAAAATGGCTGCTCTGAGGACAGCCCATGAGCATGAATTGAAAAAGGTGAGGGAAGAGGCCGTTAGCCAGGCTGCCGGACAATTGTTGCAGGCTCTGCTCAATGGAGAGGATGTCAGGTAGGCGTAAGAGTTATTTAAAGTCATAATCTTTCCTCTCATTAAAGTCCCGGAAACACGAGATGCTTCGTGCCTCAGCATGACGTCAATAAATTTCTATTTCGTCATTCTGATCTTACATCATTCTGACTGCCGGGAAGAATCTTGTGAATACAGTGACTTTATCATGGATAATATTTATCCCCACTCCAATCATGTGTGGCCATTGGTTCCTAACCCGACAAACCCTTCAAATTATTAAAAAAACATAGAAAATACCTAACAATACCCGTACGAGCCTGTTAGTTTATTAAATAGAATAAATACGAAATAAGATTATGAGTACTGATACATTAACTGCAGAAAAAAAAGAGAAGAAGCGTGCTTTCGCAAAACTTGGATACACGAATGCTGGTTCCAAACAGCTGGTGGAAGCACTAAATAACCTTCTGGCCAACTACAGCGTTCATTACCAGAAACTTAGAAATTATCACTGGAACGTAAAAGGGGCTGACTTTTTCGATATCCATGAGAAATTTGAAGAGCAATACAACGACGCTAAACTGGCCATCGATGACATTGCTGAAAGGATTCGAGTATTCGGCCATACCCCATTAAGCACAATGAAAGACTATATTCAGATCTCTGAGATTAAAGAGACCGGAACTGATCTGGAAGCAATGGATATGGTAAAAGAAATACTTAGTGACTATCAGGTCCTCGTAGACTACATGTATGAAACACTGGAAGTAGCAGTAGAGCAAGGTGATATGGGTACGGAAGATCTTGTGAAAGGTTTTGTATACCAAATTGAAAAGAACCATTGGATGATGACGGCTTTTTCTGCTGAAGCCTGATCAGAATAGTCAAGGTTAGAGGGGGTATTACTGAGGTAATATCCTCTTTTTTTTCATCATTTTACGATGTCAATTTACTGATCGGAAGAGCCTCACTACCGCTGGTTTTATCAACACGACTTTGCGTTTCAAAGGCTCTTCATATTGTTGCTAAGATGAGTGAAAATTACATCTTGGCTCTGTGCGAAAGTAACATTAATTCCTTTAACCGTCTTGCTATTGGTTCAGCCACTGTCCATAGTGCTAAAGCTTTATCGTCGTTTGAAAGGGGAGGAAAAACGACAGAGGTTAGTTAGCAAACTATCAAACCATAACCCATAATTCAACGCCCTATCACCCAATTACAAATCATGTGCAGGCCTATCCCCCCAAACGCTTATCTATTTGCCACCTTACATACACGCCGAAAGTAAACAACCATAAAATCACTGTCTCCAGCAAAAATACCAGCGGAGGCCACAGACTTTTCAAAGTCAAAAAATAAAGAATCAATACAGCCTCTGCGATCCATATGTACAAACCTAGCTTTGAGAGCATAGGAAATGCCATCGGTAAATTGAATGAATACCTTAAAACCCAGCCAAGAAGGAAGAAAAAGGCTACCGAGCAAAAAATATGGAAATAACCGGTTAGTGCCAGATCACTGATCTGAGGTGATTTTGTCGGAAAGAAAGCAATACACAAACTCAATATACCAATGGCTACCAATATCAGGCGATCTACACTGTAGCTAACCCCATAGACGATAAAAGCCAGTCCGAACAGCACCAGGATCACCAGGAAGGAGATCTTAACCTCCGTATAATAATATAAGCTGAGCGATTGC
The DNA here is from genome assembly GCA_965243485.1 of Cyclobacteriaceae bacterium. Classification (GTDB taxonomy): domain Bacteria; phylum Bacteroidota; class Bacteroidia; order Cytophagales; family Cyclobacteriaceae; genus UBA7330. The sequence continues at coordinate 4,235,292 of CBDEVP010000001.1, forward strand.
AATAAGACCGGTTTACCTCCAAGTAAAAACCGACCAAGCAGGAGTTCGATCGGAAGGATCAGGGCCAGAAATCCCAGGAACAATCGAAGTTTCCGTTTTCGTATCAGATCTCTCATCTGTCTAAAGATAAGTAACCGGATGCAGCAAAAGAAATCAGATCTTAAGCCGTTCTTTATTTCTCCTGTCTCTCAAGTGTATAAATCAAGAAATTATCAACCTTCATGTGATTATTCACCGTTCTGAATCCGAAATAACCTTCACTATAAGGGTTAGCATCTAAAATGTTGTAAATGAGCTCATTATTTCTCCAATACTGTATGATTTCATCGTAAACGACAATGCGAATATGATTGGGTTGGTTTGGTGTGATCAAAAACTCAGGATCAGAAAGATCATGTTCCGGTAACAGCGGCTTTTCACCTGTTCCCGAATATTTCCTGAACCTTGTTTTGGAATTATTATGACCCCCAAGGCCTACATAGTATAATTGCAGGGTGTCATACTGGGGAAAACGACCTTTGCGAGCTGGATTGGAAAAGAAACCCTTCCGATCCGGGTCCGTAGCCAGCCAGAAACAGTTGAGGTCCGAGACACGGTCATTTGGCCCCCCATGGTCAATCACGGTGGCGGTGTATTCGATCATCATTGGCTGGCTAATTGACTTTGCAAACCAAATTGTACAACCTTTTGCATCATTGATATCCAGCTGTCCGTCAGACAGGGAGACCGTGCCCCCGGGTTGTTGTTCAACTATCCAATCGTCCAGGTTTTTCTTGAATTCTTCCTTGTACAGAAGCGATTTACGAACCTTCAGGGTATCATTGATCTGAAACTGCTTTCCCTGGGCATTCAGGGCTACCGGGAACATCATCATTAACCCAAAAAAGAATTTTGAGCAAATCAATTTAGCCATGGTAATCGAAGGCATAACAATGGCTAAGCTAAGTTAAAACTGAAACTGTAGCGTCAGGAAAGGCTGACAAAATTCATAGTATAAATTGCAACACACTTGATCCCATGGCAGAAGGGAGACAGCAGTATAAAATACAACCCGGAAAGGAGGCATGACGGTCATAGGCCCTAATATGCAGGGGTTACCACGATGAGCTCGATCAGATCCTGTGTAGCATCCTTTAAGGTAACATTCATCTTTTCATCATCAACTTCCTTTTCTATCGTCTTCAGTCCAATCAGAGAGTAAAGGAGGACAGCATTATCGGGTACCTTAAGTGCGTATTCACCATTTTCATCTGAAATGGTGGCCAGATCAGTGCCTTTGATCTGAACGGTTACACCTTCAACCACATGGCCATGCTCATCCCTGATCACCCCCGTCACGGATTTTTCAGCGATAGCAAGGAAGGAAAGTTGCATCAGGAAGATACCAGCAAAGATTTTAACAGCTATTTTCATTAGGTTCGTGATGGTGGATTGTTAATTGGATGGCAAAAGTAGAATTTATTTATCAGTTTTTCAATGTCTTGATTTGACATATGCACTTTTGACAATTTTTAAGTGAGAAAACTAAATATGATTGGATTGAACCTATAAACTTTTTCTTAAACTGAACAATTGAAATGCCGGAGAGGGTAAATGCGGGTTTTTTGCACAAAAGGGCAGTTATTGCCGCCATTGTGTAACTTCATCCTCCTTAAAACCTTGTATGATTTCCAATCACCAATCCGGCGATTGATGCCCCAAAACCCAAAAACATGGAAGGGATCTGCTCCCAAGGAAACATTTTAAAAAAGATATAAACGCTCAACCCCAATGTCATGGATAATAAAGCACCGGAAGTTCGCTGACTTTTTTCATGAAAAAGCGCCGCATATAAGGGTACCAGGATCGACACCATTCCCAGGATGGATGACTGACTCACAAGGGCGTAAATGCTCTCGCTCATCAGGGCGAGTCCTGTTGAGATCACGCCGATGATTACCACTGATGCGCGGCTAAGCAAAAGTAATTGCTGATCTGAAGCATTCGGCCATAAAACTGGCTTCAGCAGATTTTCCGCCAGGAGGGAAGAGGGGGCCAGCAAAGCTCCGCTACAGGTACTGAATATTGCCGAGGTAAGGGCGCCATAAAATAATACCTGCAGCCACAAGGGTGCAAAGCCCGAGATCATCGTCGTCAGGGCCAGCCGTGAATCATCTATCGCCGACTGCGGCATCAATTGCAGGGCCATCAGGCCAAGCAAAAGGGGGACCATAGCAAAGACAAGGTAAAGTACAGCCCCGAGGTATGTGGAACGAACCGCATTCTTTTCTGATCGTGCCGCGTTGGCCCGCTGAAAAATATCCTGTGAGGCAAGGGAGCCCAGCCCCAGGGCACACCAGGCCGCCAGGTAGTCCATCCAGGAAATGTCCGGATGTCGCGCCGGCGTGAAATCAAAGAAATAGGGATCCTCAGCGGTAAAAAGAGTGGACATATCCACCAGGCGAGAAAGGAAGATCACGATAAAAACAAGACCGGCAACGATCATGATGCTCTGGATGAAATCCGTGATGGATACTGACCACATGCCACCGGCTGCCGTATATATCATGACAATAGCTGCGCTGATCAATCTGCCAGTGTGTTCGTCCACACCGAAGATGGTGTGAAATAGAATGCCGAGCGCAATGATCTGGGCAGCCACATACCCAAAGAAGGAAAGGATCATCAGGGCGCTGGAGAGTCTCTCGATCTTTTCCCCGTAAACACTTCTGAAAAGGTCGCCCAGGGTAAGGATATTCCTTCTATATAGCGGACGGACAAATACTGCTGCAAAAAGGAACAGGCAGAGGAACCCGCCAAATGGATCTTCGATCACCCCCAGGAGGCCGTGTTGGATGAATTCGGAGGATGCCCCAAGGACCGTTTCCGAACCAAACCAAAAAGCAAAAAGGGCTGAGGCATTGAATAGCATGGGAATCCTGCGGCCCGTAGACAAAAAATCGGAAGTTGAATGTATGAACCGGGAAGCAAGGATCCCGATAATAACCGTGATGAGTATATAAAGGATGATCCAGAGCCCGAGATTCATGGGCCGGAAATTACTAAAGTATTTGGTGAAATGACGTAACTATACAGGGTGGCAAGTTGAAGCGGTTACTTTCTAGCCTAAGATCCTTCGTGTTGCTCAGGATGACGAACTAAATAATATATATCGTCATCCTGAACGGAGTGAAGGATCTTATGACTAAGTACCAGTCCTAATACTTACGCTGACTGTAACACATCGTTTTCGTCCCTGACCTTCTTTCCCAACTGATGCTTAAGCGCAGGGAAATCCTCCAAAAACTCCCGGATCTGCTTTGCATGGGTAAATTCTCTACTACCATGACCATACTGGTCTGTCCACTCTATGGTGACTTTCGCCTCTTTGATATTTAAATTGTGATTTGTCATTCTGAAAACGTCTACTGGTGAATAAATTTTCCTGAAATAATACCTGGTGATTGTATTATAATCGGGTATAGGAGCGCCCACATTACTACACAGCTCTTCCACACATCTTTTATAAAAAGACAATGACACGTTATCACCATTGTACTCCTGATATTGCTTCATATATGCTAATATAATTAGTATTATACTAAATATGTTATTTTATCAGAAATAATTTTCTATCCGGATCAATATTTTATTCATAGCCACTAAGCCCCCAGGGCACAAAAACTAGATTCTGTCATTATTATTCAGAAACTGGGAAGGCTGCTTTCCAAGTCAAATAGCCTTCGCTAGACTTCGGCGAAGCAAGGCGTTCAGGATGACGTAAAAAACAGACCTGGCTTTGCAGGATCTTTATAAAACCAAATGCCATGATGTGTCAATAATTGGTTAAATTGTACCATCACCAACAATCTGAAAGATGATAAAGCTACTACTTAGCCTTTCGGTGATCCTTTTATTGATCGGATGCGGAAAGGATCAGGAAGATAATCCTGCCCCTGAGAAGGGGAAAATTTCACTTTCCCTGGAAATAGAGATCATTGAAAAAGCACTCGGCCAGGGTCGCATTGCCGTGAATTCAGACACCTTTAAGGTAGTGGTGGAACTTGAGTCCGGAGTTGTGGTAGTTGAGTACGACAATGCTTCTGAAGTTCCGGAATTCATCACCCTGGACCCGGGATCTTATAAGGTGAAAGCCTATTCAGAGAACGCTGATCAGGCTGCGGCATTTGAAAGCCCTTACTATTATGGAGAAAGCGGGATCATCGACCTGGGACCCGGGCAAACAGAAAATGTCTCGGTAACCTGCAAAGTAGCAAATTGTGGTGTCAAAATTATTTATTCGACCAATATCCAGGAGCAATTCGACAGTTATTCCACCGAAGTGAGTAATGCTTCGGGTACGCTCATCTTTAATGAAGCTGAAACAAGAATTGGCTTCTTCGATTTGTCACCGATAGCCATTGAAGCCACCCTGAATTATGAAACCATCGATGGTACACCTCAGACAAAAACACTGACGGGGACCGTCGAAAACCCCACAGCCAATAAACTATATGAGGTTCACTTCGATGCCAGTACGAGCAGGATCAGTATTGATATAATTCTCGATGAAGTTATGATCTCCGAGGTCCTGTCGATCACCGAATATACGAGCGACTGTGAAACCGATGGTTATGCCGTTGATGAAACGGACCCCCTGAAAGCTGCCGAGGTACTGGGGCTATGTTACGGGGTCGAGGACGCTCAGTGGGTTCAACCTGACGGGAGTCCTGCTCCCTCGAATCCAAATTTTGATATCGGACACGGTATCATCGAGACGTTTGGGAGCAATGTGCCAAGCAGGCAGGGCAGCAATATGTTGCTTTTGTCTACCGGGGCTGCGAGGCTGCCGGTCCATGGAGATTACAATGATGACTTTGATAAGGGGTATGTCAGCACTGTTCCCATGCTCGGCACTGCCTACAACTGCGAATCAGGAATTTACAACCTGGACGATACCGGGGTGAGAAATGACGGCATCGGCCTGATGCTTACGTTAAATCCCCCTGAAACAGCGGTGGGATTCTCTTTTGATCTGAAATATTATACAAAGGACAACCTAACGTCACCCCTGGCATGCAGCTATTACTATGATGAGTCAGCGGTGATCGTCAATCCGCTTGAAGGGTCCATCAGCGTGTTGCCTGGCAATGATAATGTCTCTTTTGATACTTTCGGGAATACGATCAGCACTGTTACCTCCATGGATGTCTGCGAGGGATGCGTGTCAGGGAATGCAGCATTACAGGGTACTGGTTTTGAAACCAAATATGGTACTGACTGGCTAACAACCACGGTTCCGCTCGAAAATTGCACAAAGTTCAATATCATTTTCGGCATCTGGGACAATGGAGATCCAATTACCACTTCTTCCATCCTTTATGACAATTTTCAATGGATATATGAAGGTGATGTGACCCTGGGGACTTCAGCGAGCCTGTGATCTTTTCCGGCTGACTACTTTAAATCAGGAAGAACCATGGGATCAATGCATGAATTCATTAAATTTAACGGAAGTACCAGCCATGAGACAAAATCCCAACATATCGGATTATTGGATCAATATTCTTTTTTTCGCTATTGGCATGTTCTTCGCCAATCTCTGGCTGAACCATCATTTTCCGGATTCTTCATTACCAAAAATCATTTTGAACGGAGCCATTGCGATCTATGGGATTGCAGCATCGATAGCATCCAGGGCCTTTGATGAAGAAGCCAAAAATTTCATTGCCTCAAAGACCAAAACCCTGTTCCTGAAACTGATCCATCCGGTTTTTATCCTGTGTCTATACCTGGTCCTGATCTTTACCGCATCGGTATACAATTCCGTAGGGATCCTGAATAACAGCCCGGAATCATCCATCGAGTTGAATATCCATCGCGTAGGGGAGCAGGAGACTAAAAATGAAGTAATGATCATCAACCAGGGTGAAATGGTCAGCAAAGGATTTTTCATTTCACCATTCGGTTCTCTGGTGACCATCCGGTCGGCCGGCTATCGTGATCATACATTCAGCCTTTACCCCCTGGCAGCCAAAACACTGCTGCTTGATGAGGTACTGGTTCCCATGCCATCCCTGTGGGTGCGGGTGATCCCCACACTTGTGAATTCCCTGCTCGATCAGTGTGAATTGACCATCCGGTCGGAAGCCGGCGATACGATCTTTCTGGAGGAGACCAAAAACGGTTTCGGATCATATACGATCGGCCGGCCGATGAACGTAAGCCCCGACCAGATCGAAGGGTGGCAACGTGAAGCGGCGGCCTACTATGAAACAGGGGAGAGCGTGGAGCTCAGTAAAACGATCCTTAAATGGAGTAACATCAAACACTTCAGCGAGCATTTAAACATCAGAATGAATGCCTCCTATGAGGCCATTCTCATGAGGAAGAGCGACCGCATGATTCTCGCCAGCGCCTCTTTCGTACCTACAAAAAACGAAACCACGATCAATATTCTGCTCAAACAGACCCAACCCAACGGCTTATGATGAAGTATCTGACAATAACCATCCTGATGATGAGCTTTTTATACGCTCATCCGGATCCCAAACCCAGGGTAGAGATCGTCTTCAAGATTGAAGATCCGCTGTATAAACTGATCTTTGAAAATGATCTCCCGGGCATGGAAGCGGAAGTGGAGAGAAAACTGGGGCCGGTATTCAATACCTATCTCAGCTTTATTGATTTTTCGGAAAAGGCTGCGGAGGACAAACTCACCATCACACTGCACAATATCTTCAAAAACAATCAGGATTTTTCAACCCCTAAAGAGCTCGTTTTCTTCTTTGATTTTACAGGTCCGAATGTGAAGAGTGGGGTAGAAAGTATGAACTGGTCCTTTCAGTCGAAGGTCAAATATGGTGAAACGCCCTTTAGCAACGCAGATTTCATCAATTCTATTGTCTCGAGGATCAGGGACAACCTCAGCCGCCAGTATGAATTCCTGGTAGGATCCATGTTCAGCAAATTCGTGCTGACAAACGAAGCCCTCACCATCACAAGTCTCAAGGGCTGGGCACTTCCTTTTGACAGTGACGACCTGGGCATCAGCAATGAGACGCAGTTTGAGGTGGAGATCCAGAAAAATGAGATCCTGGGCCTGGCCACCTGTGAGTACGCCACTAAAGTGTATATCCTGAGGATCAAACCTGAGGCCCAGGTGCCGGAAAAGTTTAAGGGTTGCTTTTTTATCAGGAGCATCGATGAACAGGATGAATGCAATATTTTCACTTCGGAGGATGTGGAAACGAAAATCAACGAGGTGACCATGATGGTCTACAAGAGGGGAGACATCCGGGAAGACCAGCCGGTCACTCCTGATAATTTTGTTCCTGACGCAAATTGAACAGATAATGAAAAGCATGATAACATTTTCACTTTTTCTTGGTCTGGCCATTGCAGCATGCAGCTCAGATTATCAACCCATCTCACAGGGAGAAGAAGGTTGGCAGGACAGCTATTATCAGGCGCTCAGGAAGCTGGCCCGTTGCAGCAACCTGGAATCTCCGGACCTTTGCAGATCCACAATCTACTATGAGCTGGGCTACCTGTTTGAAACCACGGAAGATCCTGCTGTCGCCATGCTGGACAGCTCCACCCATTACTACGGCAGGGCGCTGGACCTTTTTCCTAACGACCGGACCCTCAAAGAGAGGTTAGCGGCGGTCTATACCCGGCAGGAAAAATACGCCGAAGCCCTGACACTGCTGCAGGGATTGTACCGGGAGGTAAACATCAATAAGGCGCGCTACGCTTTACAGATCAGTCAGAATCTCTTCCGGACCGGAGAATACGAGGAATCTTTTGCCATGGCGCGGCGAAGCATCAGTCATGATCCCAACCAGGAAGCCGGATGGAAGAATCTCGTGAAAGTCATGGAATTACACAGTCCGACGTTCCCGGAGGTGGAAGCGCTTGCCTACGAAGCGCACGACCATGGATTTATCAATGAGGCCCTCGAGATGCTGGAAGTGTATATCAGGCAAAACCATCAAACCGCAGACATGGAAGCTCCGGTGGTACACTGGTGCAATCTGCTGCTTGAAACCCAGGGTAACTATCAACAAAGACTCAACCGGCTGCCCGGGCAGGAGGGATCCGCCTATGAAGGGATTGCCCAGCTTCACAGGTTGTTTGCACTCAGCCAAAAGGAGCAGCTGACCATCAGTGACCTTCAGTCACTTGATTTCTGGTACTCCAAACGTACAGTGGAAGGGACCGAAGGTCAGGTCTATCCCTACAACATCATCCTGAAGTACCTCAACGCTCAGGCCAAGAACCTGCTGGGGACCAACAAAGAAAAAGCTATCGCATTTTATGAAAAGGGGATGCAGATGATCCGGGACCTGGATGTTCGTAATTACCAGCTCACCGGTGTTTATTTCGACTTTGCCTCGTCCTATGCGGATATCCTGTTGCTATATCCGGATTTAGACCCGGATGAGCGAAAGCTTGACCTGCTGATCCGTGACCTGTTTTCGGGGAAAGGGTTTGCCTATGGGGATGAGGACCGTGAGATGATCAAACGTTTTCACATCACCCTGGGAATGATCTATGCCAAACGCAACAAATGGAGGGGAGGATATGCAACCAATGCACGCTTTCAGATCACCAACGCACTAAGAAATACGGATCCGGACGAACAGATCCCCATTCTGCATGAGCTGCTGGGTGATGGACAGCTCAACTACCTGAATGACCCGGAAGGCGCCTTCAGCAGCTACCTGACCGCCGCGGAACAATACCTGAACCAGGATGCGCTACCAAACGCCAAAAAGCTGATTGACCTGGTAAAGGAAAATGCAAACCGGCTCAATGCTGATCAACGGAAAAAGGTGATCGCGCTGGAGAGCTTATACCTACTACGCACAGAAAGCAGGACAGTATCCGCCGCCGGTGACTACAGAGCGCATCTGCAAAAGCTGAGAAATGAAATTGAAAGGCTGGACCTTGATCCGGCTACGCGGAACATCCAGGTATTTAAGCTTTATGCCACCGTGGGACAGGGATGGAAGGAAGGCGGCCAGCCGCAGCAGTATTGCTTTCTGCAGGCGCTCGGCCTGACCAATACACTGAATTCCGTTCCGTCTTACACCGACTTACTGCGGATCGAAAACATGGCCGGCAGCATCCGGAACAAGATCAACACGGATGCGGAATTTACCAGGGTCAACAAATTCATCGCAAGTCCGTCATCAGCGCAGCCTGCCAGGCAGATCACCTACAATGGCATAGACGAAAATCCAATCTCCTTAACGATAGAGCCGGTGCTGTATCAGCTGACCGATCTCCTGGAGACCGTGCCTGATGACAATCAGTTTGCTTCAGACATCTCATATTACAATGACCAGCTTATCTTCAAGGAGAACGTCAAACAGCAGGAGGTCCGTGATTATTTTGAGAAGAACCAGAACCGCAGGACCGGTAATGAGATTGATGGCTATCAGATGAAGATCCGCAACATAGAGTAGGCCGACGGACAGGTGCGCTGCTCAGAATGACGGAATAAAAAAATAAGCGTCATCCTAAACGCCTTGCTTCGCCGAAGCTTCGCGAAGGCAAGAAGTGAAGGATCTCCTGGTATTTATAACCCCACGTTAAAAATAAATTGATATAATTTGTCCAACCTATTTAATCATACCATAGTTTAACACTAAATTAATCCAATGGAACGTGGTGGCCTGGTTTATATCACAACGACTCGTAAAAATACAGTCCTCTACACCGGTGTCTCAGAAGACCTTATTGGACGTATGTATGACCACAAGACCAAAGCGGATCCAAAGTTTTTTACCGCAAGGTATAATGTAGACAAACTGATATTCTATGAAGCGCATCCAACCATAGTTGAAGCCATTGCCAGGGAAAAGGAAATTAAAGGCTGGGTACGGGCTAAAAAGATAAAAACATAGATTCCATGAATCCGGAGTGGAGGGATCTTTATGAAGATATTCTGGATTGGTAAGTGGAAAAGTCTACTTACTAACTCTAAGATCCTTCGCGCTGCTCAGGATGATGGAATAAAAAAATAAGCGTCATCCTGAACGCCTTGCTTCGCCGAAGCTTCGCGAAGGCAAGAAGTGAAGGATCTTGGCTTTCAGAACCTCGCTGGATCTCCTGGAAATTGATATCTTGTGAAGGAAAAACCACGACCCGGGGAAAGACTGACACTCGACCAGTCCTGCCAGTGAATAAGAAAAACAGAAAGACATTTCTCAGGCGATCCATTGGACTTGGGGGTGCGTTGACCAGGTTCCATATTATCTTGCTATTATAGATAAATGTACCAATGATGGTTAGTAAACTGACTCAAATTTTTTGTCTTCTTCTGGTAATGCTTCCGATAGCAGGCCATAGCCAACAATCCGTCTCTCTAGAGCAATTGATTCAGCTATTACTGATGGATGGACCAGGTGATTTGACCCTGTCTGACATGCAAATATCCATCACTGACAATAAGCTGAAACGCAACAAAGGCGTCTTCAATTATATTGTTGGTAACAGACTACAAACTGTTGATGAACAGGGACTTATAGTGATTGATAGGCCCGTTATTTTAGATAACCTGAGCTTCACAGATCACCTTTACCTGAACCAGTTTGATTTCCGGGGAGGTCTGGAAATTCGAAATTGTCAGTTCAATGGACTATCACTGAATCAGATCCACGCGGAGGATTTCCTTTTCTTTCAAAACAGTTCGGCCAATCAGGTAGAAATCATAGAATCAACTTTTGAAAGGGTAGAGGTTAGTCAGAATAACATAGACTTTGGTGTGATCCTGGAAGGGATTACCGCTTCACAGGTCAAAATTGAAAACAACCAGGTGATCAACGGGGAAATTAACCTGGTGGACAGTAAAATCAATGAGGGCAACCTGTTGATAGGCGACAACAGCACCCTGGCAATTATCGTCCAGGGTTGTGAGATAGCATTAGGTGAGTATGGAGAATTTAACCACTATGAACTACCGGGATCACCCTCAGGTGATTTATATCTCACAGGAAATACTTTTTCCGGTGACAGCACCACACGATTCATTCTCAATAAGAGCAGCTACCTGAACCTGGACATACGTGAAAACAGCTTTGCCACCAGGGTCTATTTTGCTGAAGTCAGCGTTTCTGAACGCTTTTTCCTGGTGAGTAATCATTTTGAGCAGACAGTTTCCTTTGAAAAATTCCTCTTTTCAGAAATATGGAACGAAGTTTACTGGGATCAGCTGGAGGGCTATAAACTCCGCTATAAAGAGTATGGAGCTCAAAGAAGTGAAGACTTTGACAATGAAATTACCTTCAAAAACCTCATTAACATCTACAAGCACATGCATTCGATATTTACATCGAGGGGTGACCTGGAATCAGCCAATGCATGCTACAGTGAAATGAAGGAGCTGGAGGGCCAAATGTTAAAACACCGCTATCAGCAGGAGGGGACCTTCAGTAGTTTCCTCCGATGGCAGCTGAATGTGCTGCTTCGGATCTACACCAATCATGGAACGGATCCGGGCCTGGCCGTATTGATGTCTTTCTACGTGATCCTGATATTCTCCGTATTCTATGTCTTCTTTCCATCAGAGTGGGATATAGAGAGTAAAAGCAGACTGCTCGTGAGCTTTGAAAAGGCCATGAAATCAAAAACGGGGTCATATGTGGGACCCATATTTGTAGTAGGGGGCTCGTTACTTTTGACGGTGGTCAATGCGTTAACATTAAGCATCAACAGTTTCGTTACATTGGGTTTTGGTTCCGTACCCACCAGGGGTTTTGCCCGCTATTTATGCATTGTAGAGGGGTTTATCGGCTGGTTTTTGCTGAGCATTTTCACTGTGGCGCTGATCAATCAGGTATTGGCTTAGTTGAGCCTGAGTTCGAACTAAAGCGAAAAAAACAAAAACCCGTCATTCAGAGACTTAATTTCTTGATTCCAAAACACACAAAACCAGATGGCGACCGGAAAATGCCATAAAGTTAAGACCACTTTGTCCCCCGCCTGAGCGGTCCGACGTATCGGGGGTGAAGGGGGAGGATGAGGAAGACACTTAACTTTATGGCATTGGAAGAAGGATAACATTGCTGATTAAATAATTTTAGCTAAATACGTCATAAGCAGCCCTTATTTGGGTTGGAGATTTGGGAAGGCAAGGGTGTGTGTAGGCCAATTGTCGAAGCTAATACCTCTTTTAAGTACCATATTGCATTGATTTCTCCGCTCGCCCCCGGCCCCTGAAGGGGAGTCAGCCGCACTAATTCTGAAGTACGATCGGACTTAATCCAGCTTGTACACCGTGATCTCGGCATCGTTGGATTCATCGATGATAGTGAGTGACTCACCCGGGATTAATTTGATCACGAAAGTATTGCGCCTTTTGGTGGTTTTGAAAGTGTTGGTTGCATTCCCATCATATTCACGGGTCACGATTTCGTATACATCGCTGCCGATGGTGATGGTACGGCCATCAAATACAATTTTAGTGCTCTCGTTGGCACTGGCAAGCACTTCGTTGGAGGCTGCATCCAGGGTGGCTGTTTCAGAAGCGGTGATGGTGCCTCTAAAACCTCTGCGATCATTGTTCTGAGCCTGTACCGTGAAACCCACTAAGATGATAAGTACGATGAATAGTAACTTTTGCATGACAGTCTGTTTGTAAGATTGATTACAATCCCCGTGCCAAGATAGAAACAATTTAAGATGACAGCTTAATAGCCTAAGACCCTTCACTTTGTTCAGGATGACTTAACTACATTTTATTCCGTCATCCTGAGCCTGCGAAGGATCTTGGTTTACAAAAAGGCCGCTCAATAAAATGAGTAACAAAATTTAAATTGCAGTAAAAATTATACCATTAAGTACTATTATATTTAACCGATGGTACGAGGTGGGCTGGTTTATATCACAACAACCAAACGAAACACTGTTCTTTACACCGGAGTCACTGTTGATCTTATTGGCCGTATGCATGACCATAGGTCAAAGGCAGATCCGAGATCCTTTACCTCAAGATATAATGTTGATAAGTTGGTATTCTATGAAGCGCATGCAACGATAGAGGAAGCCATTGCCAGGGAAAAGGAGATCAAAGGTTGGGTTAGGGCGAAAAAGATAAAACTCATTGAGTCAACAAATCACAAATGGAGAGATCTTTATGAAGATATTTTGGAGTGGTAAGGACATGTAAAAAACTTTCAAAGCCTAAGATCCTTCACTTCTTGCCTTCGCGAAGCTTCGGCGAAGGCGTTCAGGATGACGTTTCTATATTTTACTCCGTCATCCTGAGTTGGCGAAGGATCTTGGTAAAAAGAGATTAGGGATATGAATGCACCTGGTTTGAAACTTCATCAATTGAAAGGTAATAAGAAAGGATATTGGTCGGTAACAGTAGGTGCTAACTGGAGAATTACTTTTCAGTTTATAGATGGAGATGCTTATGATGTTACACTAGAAGATTATCATTGATATGGGAAAGATGTTAAAACCAGTACATCCGGGCAGGATCATCAGGGATGATTACATGGAGCCCCTGGATCTTACTATGGGAGAATTGGCAGCTGCATTGGGAGTTACCAGACAGACCATGGTAAAGATTGTGAATGAGAAAGCAGGAGTGAGTCCTGAAATGGCATTAAGATTATCTGAAGCATTTGATACAACCCCAGACCTCTGGTTAACTATGCAGAGGAACTATGACCTGAGTCAGGCTAAAGAAAAATTTACTCCGACAAAAGCAATCAAAAAATTATTTGTCAATACCATAATGTGATATTTCACAGATACATTTCCAACTCATTCTCATTACGACATAACAAACAGGATAGTGGGGAACAGAAAGACAAACGATAACCCCCGGCAGATTAAACTTATAGTTCTTTACTTAACATAATATAAATTATATAACAAAGCTATGGATTTGCATTCCTGGCCCGCAGTGCCCTTGGCGCAATCCATGCCAACGCTAAACCACTAGCCGTGGGCCCCTTTTTTATATAATGATATTATGTTAAGCCGGCAGTAGCCGGCGAGTATGTTCGTGTAGTGCATCTGAAGTTTGACTTTTTCAATTGGCAGTTTCCCATGTTATATAATTTGTGTTATGTGTAAATAGCCGCTGCGCCATCGCTGTAGCCCTGGCCACACTTTATTCGATACCGCAGCGACTATGTTACTTAATAAATCTTTTTCGCTGCTGGTAAGGTCTATTATCTAAGGCCAGGTCTGCCAACCCACGCCGTGCCCTGACCAACTACGACTGATAAAGTTTTTGCCAACGCACTTTCCCGCTTATGGCGGGATTGGCAAAACCCAGTGCAAAGAGATCCCGACTTCCTAATCCACGAGCATGCCGTAATTCCATCGTTCCTAACAATTGGTGTTGAATCTTTAATGTAGAGCATTACAGAACGTCGGGAACACTTTGCTGGCCTTCGCTTTATTCCGATAACAACGGGGGTGCAGCCTGAAACTTAGACCGCTTGAATTGCATGAGTTTATTTGGATCTCTTTACCAGGTGCTATTTATTTCACTGTAAGTTCAGTCTCCCAGTAATCTTTCTATTCCATCTCCACTAAAGCCGTGGTGGCTTTTACTTTCTTCCTTAGATGAAGAAAGTAAACAAAGAAATCAAGCCAAAATAATCCTTCCACGCACAAGGCCCGACACTGGCCCGGTATTTTGGCGGGCCAACACGCCTTACTGATTGACGATTCTACTTAACATAATTAAAGAAGGAAGTCTATTATACTGAATATGATCGAATAGTTCGGTCTTCATTAATTAGAGATTTCCATCTTTTATCAAAGGTCAGATATTTTTGTCCAGGTTGCACATATAACGTATTGATCCAATCTGCACCATCGTTTTCATCTACTTTCATGCTTCTAACTCTTAGCATTTTGCTTAAATAATTGCTAGTCACGGCGATAAATAATTCAACAATACTCCAATTCATTTCAGATTCAGAAATTTTCATTCCTTGACATTCTGGCGAGTCATTTAATATAGTTAAGCAAAAACTTCTTGCCAGCTTATTTATATCAATTTCACTTTTATCCCTTGTTCTAAGATCATTGATATACCTGGTCATTGCAGCTTGAAATTTTTTATTCTGTTCATTTGCCTGTTGGCATTGTTGTTCTAATTCTTTGATATCCAATTCGTTCATCTCAAGAATTTCACTTTCTTTAAAGGAGGCAAACTTTTGAAGGGATGATATTAGTTTGTAGGTAAAACTGGGGTCCCACCCATATTTTTCAGAGTATTCATGTAACACATATCCAAAAGGAGAAACAGGTATTATTTCATGGTGATACTTGAACATAGCCCTCACCGCAGATTGAACAACCAGTGGTTTAGTTGCTAGATTAGGAGTTTTGACGAATTCATACAGAGAATTATCAGTTGCGACATAAAATGAATTTGGATCAGGGGTGTATTCTCCTGTTGCCATTCGATACCAGACGTTTGTGTCGCATATTATTCTCATAAAGCCTAAGTCAGATTAATCAGCTTTTCAAGATACAATTGAACTTACAAACATTTCCTCTGAAATTCCCACACACAAACAAAAGCAAAGTTCCGGTTGCTCTTCGGGAAATGACGTGGGTAAAATAAATCCAAGCCTATTTTAGCCAAAGATTTAATCCTTTTGTTCAGCTTCTATTTGATCTGCCCGACTACGTTCTTTTCTATGGCCGCACCGTACGGACGCTAGCCCGGTATTTTGGGGCCAGCCCTCCCTCTTAATTTTCGAAGGTTACTTAAAAAGTTCAATAAGCCAACTTCTTATAGGAAAATCATTGATGCTAGAATACTCTTCAATTTGATCAATCCATGTCGATAATCTCCATTTAATATCTCCTTTAACCCTCATATCCCAATAATAAGAGAGTTCAGATGAGGATAAATTGGATAGAGCCGATATAAGATTATCTTTTTCATCTTCAAGGTGTCCGTAAATTCTAGGTAGGCGAAAATTTTTAGATTTATGACTAACTGTTCTTTTCCCACCTGCAGAATATATGTCCCTTAAGCTTCCTGTCACAACTCCATGTCTACTTGCTAACCATGTCAAAACCCTATCATAAGACGCTCTATTATGATATAGTTCTGGAAAAAGAAGTAATGACTCATTTCTTATTTGATTTTTTCGCTCAGTATCTAATGCAGAAAAAAGCTTAATAACAAGCTTTCCTTCATCTTCAATTGTTGGCTCTTCATTTTCTGGTAACCACCATAAAGCGACATCTTCGCCTAATTCTTTTCTTTTATATGTTCGTAGTGCCTCCATACGGCTTCCAATATCGCTATTTTGAAAATCATAATAAGACACCTCCATTTTCTTGAACACTGATGGATTTTCATCTTCATCCACGTCCATATTAATCTGGTAACGTGGAGAATGAGTTATATTGATACTATCAATACAATCCTCATATCTAGCCCACTTGCATTCTAATGGGTTTGTAAATTTTCCAAAAAACACATAAATTCTATCATCGAGATTTGGAATTCTTGTTGATTCGAAAATGCTATTACCAAAGCATTTCCAGTCTTTTTGACTGGTCTTAACTTCAACACCAAACCACTTATTTTCCAGTACTTTGGAATATAAATCTGGAAAGGCATGGGTGGATGCTTGTTCAAACTTATTCTCGAAGCTGGTACCACTAGATGTTTCATTTAAGCTATCACAAACTACTTTCTCAAATGCGGTTCCGGATAACTTTGTGAAGTCGTGCCCTTTGTTAGATTTGTCCTCTATATGTGCTTTTGATTTATCAAGAATTGATTGCAATTCTTTATCATAAGGTTCTGTTTCTTTAGATATTATCATTGTAGCTATACTCCAAAGATTCTAACTCTGTTATTTTTAATTCAGGATCACGTTTCGACATAACCTCAAGAATCGAAGTGAAAAACTCGTATGCCACCTGGGGCACTATAGCATTTCCTAATGATTTAATTCTGTCCACTCTTTTGGAAAGCCCATCATCTGTTCCGCAAAGTTCGGATGCAACCTCAAGCCAGTCTCTTTCCCAAGATGCGGGGGCCAAAGCTTGAGAGCTGTTGTTAAATTTATCCCCCATTCTCTGCCGTCCGGATTTATCACGTTCATCCCCCTTACTCCTTTTGCGTTCTTGCTCGCGTCTATTTCTGTTGCCTTCGGAGTTGGCAATAATCCACGCCCGATCTCTCCTGTGCGGTGCGTTTTTGCTACAAGCCGGAATAATAAACGTTTGGACTTCAAATCCTTCACTCTCCAAGTCAGAGAGGACTTTTTCGAGTACCATTCCTCCTTGCATAGAAATGAGTCCATAAACATTTTCAGCGATGACCCATTCTGGTTTTGACTGTTGAATAACTCTAAACATTTCATCCCAGAGATAGCGGTCATCTTCCTTGCCTCTTTTTCTTCCTGCATGGCTGAATGGTTGGCATGGGAATCCTCCTGAAATAATGTCAAGTTTTCCTTCATAATTATCTGCGTTAAAATCTTTTATGTCTCTAAATCTTTTTGTTTCAGGGAAATTTTTTTCCAGTATTTTGTTACAAAATTCATCTATCTCAACTTGGAATAAGTTATCAATTCCACACCAGTCAGCAGCTAAATCAAAACCACCGATACCTGAAAATAAGCTACCATGTGTTATATTCATTATTTAAACTTTATCTCGCCTTGTGTTTCTTTTTTGGACCTGATGTATTTGATCTTTTCTTCGGCAACTTGAAGTATCTCAGAGGAATTTTCCTCTTCAAGTAGTTCGTAACTTACTTTGTCGCTCAAATAATCAATAAGAAGTTCTTTTTCATTTATTTGGAACAATTCTGATAGTCTTCGAATATGTTCACGGTTAGCTGATCTTTCATTTCTTTCAATCTTGCTTAATGTAGAAGGATCAATATCTAAGTGAGCAGCAACTTTTCTTATTGGTAACCCCCTGTCTTCTCTAAGGTGTCTAATCACCTCACCAAAAGTTTCCTTTTTATGCATTGAAATATTTTTCAGGACATATTTTGTCAATAATAAAAGAAATAATTTTCTAAAGCAAACTTTCTTTATCTAATGTCAGATATTAAATTTTGTAAAGACTCGTTAAGTAAAGGTCTTTTTAGAGAGCATGACCAAATTATTATTACTTTAAGTCCAAGCTCCTTTAATCTCATTGTGTGTTCCTTATCTCTTATTATGTTTCCTTTAATTTTGTTCTTCCAGTATTGAATATTTGATTTAGGGAGCTTTGCATATTTGCAATTTTTATGGCCGTGCCAAAAGCACCCATGAACGAAAATAGCAACCTGATATTTTGGAAGTACAATATCAGGTTTACCCGGATACCTTCTATCATTTTTTCGATATCTAAAACCGTGTTTAAAAAGATGTTTTCTTACCAAGATTTCAGGCTTTGTCTCCTTACTTGATACTTTAGACATTATCTCACTTCTTTTCTGTTTATGAAATATATCACTCATTTTAGGCCAAATTAATAAATCAATAAACCCTACTACTTTTTTAACAGTTTATGAAATAATTCTAATCCACCTTTATGTGAAAAGTGTTAATTGTACTTCATGTAATTTTAAGATTTGGTATTTGAAATAAATAAACCGCACACATTTGCCACCTCCTCTCTGTTAACCCTGCAATCCAAAGCTGGCAAAAGAGTGCTATGATAGGTTAATAAAATGATGTGAATTGCTTCTGTAATTGGTCCTTTTCCCTCCCCTAAAAAACTTTATCCCCTACCCACTCGAACCGAAGCTATATTAACATAACACGAAACCATTATGTAACAATACTATGAATTTGCTGGTTACGGTTTACGACTATGTTACTGATTAGTATTTCATATTTGGAATAACGTGCGGAATAGCGTACGTTTGCAATATGAGGACGTTAACAATAACAGACGCTCGAAAGAACATTTACAAATTAGTAGAACAGGCCAACGAGACGCATGAACCCATTCAAATCACAGGAAAGAAGAATAATGCCGTTTTGGTTAGTGAGGTAGATTGGCGCAACATACAAGAAACTTTGTATTTGACATCAATACCCGGAATGCGTGAATCGATTATTGATGGAATGAAAACTCCCATATCTGATACCTCTAAGAATTTGGATTGGTGAGTAAATTCACGCTGGTTTATACAAAGCAGGCTCAAAAAGATGCAAAGAAGATATCATCGTCAGGTTTAAAGCCAAAAGTTCAAAACCTATTGGAAATTCTCGAGACAAACCCCTTTCAGGAATATCCGCCATTTGAAAAATTACAAGGAGATTTACTGGGAGCATATTCACGTAGAATAAATATTCAACACCGATTGGTATATCAGGTATTAGATGAGGAGAAGATTGTCAAAGTAATTCGTATGTGGACACATTATGAATAATGATTCGGTTTAAACCATATACTATTTTTTTATCCGCCATTTAAGATCATGCTCATTGAGTGCTTGTTGATCTACATCAATACTTCGCCGCTTCACCCTCCCTGGGGATTGATTGCTGAATAAACTCCCGGAGATCATTGGTAGAATTTACCAGATCTTCCTCCCTCACATACATCATGTGACCACTTTCATACGCTTTAAAATGTAGACGGTCTTTCATTTTACCACCTGGATCAAGCTTCCACATCCCATTTTTTTGTCTAAAATAAGTTACCAGCATATCGTAATATCCTGCCTGAAATAATACTTCAAGATGGGGATTCTGTAGCATGGCATTGCGCAATTTCTCTCCGGTTCCATCAGTAAACCGATCCCATGGCCAGGGGGATACAGCACCGGAAACATGGTATTGCAGGTCTGTTTTAAAACCTAAATCATCCCGGAGGTAAGCATTGATTGCCGGAGTAAAGGCATTGTCCCAGGCAGCTGACTCCGGAAGAGCGCTTCCGGTATAATTATCGCCGGCATCCATTTGATCGATCCCTTTATACCGGGCATCCGAAGAACCCAGGACATATCCTTCATCCCTGAGCAGCTCCTTTCTGAAAGCATTTCTCGCGACTGTCAGGTTGTGGTCCAGGATAAATTCCTTTTTGAGACCTGTGTACCGGACCAATTTTTCTGCAACGGCTTGTTTCCGGTCTTCATCAATAGACCCACCTCTTTCCACTGCAGGCAAAAATTCCTCAATGGTGTACTCCTCAACTTCCGAGAGCACTTCAGTAAGATCTTTTTGCTGTAGGTCTTCAGGTAGCTTATTGTGATACCAGGCTATCGCTGTGTAGTTAGGTAGCTGTAGTACTTCCGTACTGGCGATAGGTAGTTCCATTTTAGTCCCGGAAACAATCACCACTCCGTTGAGGTACATCCCATGTTTGTCCTGGAGTTCGCCGGATAAGCCCGCTACGCGTGTTGCCGAATAACTCTCCCCAATCAGATACTTTGGGGATTTCCAACGTCCCTGACGTGATATGAAATTGTCAATCCAGTCTGCCAGGTATCCAATGTCCTGATACACCCCGAAAAAATCTTCACGCTTGCCATCGTTCAATATGCGTGAAAACCCCGTATTCACCGGATCCACATAGACGATGTCTGCTACATCTATGATAGAATGTGGATTATCGACGATACCATATGGTTGTACGGGATATCCCTCATCACTTATTTTCAGCCGTTTCGGACTTGTATAACCCAAATGCATCCATAATGATGCAGCTCCCGGCCCTCCATTGAATGAGAAGGCGATGGGTCGGTGCTCAACCTGATCGACATCAGTTCTTTTGTACCAGGTATAAAACACCGTTGCATCAGGTTCTCCATCTTCACCGTATACCGGCTGAGTACCTACCGTAACCTGATAGGGTATTCTTTTCCCGTTCACCGTTACTTCATGGGTAGAGACAATAGCAGTGTCGGCGGGTAACTTACTCTTTTGGGCATACAAAGTAGTAGCGCAAAAAGTCAATAAAAGCAATGGGAAGATGATTTGATAGAGATATTTACTGGCTTTATTACACATAATAACGTATTTATGGTTTAATCTTTTTATCATTTTTTCGGGAAAGCCCTGCACATAAACATCCAGGATGCCGACCAGTGACTAAACCGGGTCGCACTCCACATTACTTCCTTTTTTGGGCTATAAAATCTTTACGAAGTGTATCCGACCGGGTCGTAATGAACACCTGATACCTGCCTTCCTCCAGAAATTTATTGTGTTGGCTGAAATATGGGCTATCACTCTCCTGGGTTTCAATGACCAGATCCCATCTATACTCATTTAATCCCCTTTCAGCCAGGTATGCAGTCTCCCACAGCGTCTCCCCCGCTTCATTTTGCACTTGTAGTTTCACCTTTTCCGGTCGTGGCATCCAAAACCGTATGGGCAGCTTCTCTGCCGTCCGGTAGATCGCTTCCACATATGTATCTCCATACTGCGGAAGCAGAACAACCGGCAGATCGAAGAGTTGTGCGTTGTCCCTGTCACCCTTGTAGATTTCGTAGACCGGCGACAAGCCGATCTTGTAGATTCCCCTCCCATGGGTGGCGGCCACCAGCTCTTGCGAATCTTCATCTATCTCAATATCGGAAACCGCCGCTACAGGCATATCCTCGCCCAGCAGCGACCAGGTCTCGCCGCGGTCGGTTGAGATATATACTCCCCGATACATACCGGTATACAATATATCTTCGTGAAAGGGATCTTCCTTGATCTCATAGACCACCTGTTCAGGCAGGTTCCCCTTCATGGATTGCCACGTTTTCCCATAATCTTCCGACCGGTACAGGTAAGTGCCGAAATCGTCATAATTCATGCCGGAGATTGCCAGGTAGACCCGCGACTTTTTATATTTCGAGGGAACAATTCTCCTGATATAGGCGGCCGGCAGTCCCTCAGAGCGTTCCACCCAGGTGGTGTCGCCGCTGTGCTTCACCCAAAACTCGCCGCGGTCAGTGCCGGCATACAGCAGCCCCTCCACCAACCGTGATTCTGCCAGGGCCCCTACCGCTTCACGCATATCCCGATTGCTGATCCGCCCCTTGCTGAGGTTTGGACTGATGACGCTCCAGTTGTCTCCCTGATCGGTACTTTTTAAAATATAATTACCACCCAGGTAGAGCGTAGAATGATCATGGGGTGAGATAAAGAACGGTTCTTCATAGGCATACTGTATTTTAGTGTCCAGATCAAAACTGTCCGGGTCGGGCCGAATATCGGTTGTAGTGTTTGTTTTCTCATCCAATCTTCTCAGTCCGCAGCAAAAGTAGGTGATGTCGGTGTCCACCGTATCGATCAGCGTGATGGTTCCATCCCCTCCGCCGAAACCCCAGAGATAGTTCCAGTCCGCAGCATAGCTGGGGTCCCAATATTGTGATGGACCATACACGGTCAAATGATCCTGAGTGCCCCGGGGTGGACCATACACGGTCGAATTATCCTGCGACCCTCCATAAATCGTGTAGGGGTCACCCTTTTCCAGGGTAATATCATAAAATTCCACTGTGGGAATATTATTGAGGTGCCTCCAGTTTTCGCCCTTGTCGTAGGTTACATACAGCCCCCCGTCATTGCCCGAGATCAGGTGATTTGGATTGGTCGGGTTGATCCATAACTCACAATGATCATGATGCAGCTCCTGGGCCGGATTGGGAAAATGATGGTACACATTGCCGCCCATATAGCTAAATGTTTTCCCTCCGTCAGTACTGTGGGCCAGCCTGATCCCGAGGGCATAGACTTCTTCATCATTCTGGGGATTGACGTATATATCGGCAAAATACCAGCCGATATAGGTGAAAAAGTGGAGTTCGCTGTCGTGGGTGATCTCCCAGTTTTCACCGCCGTCAGTAGTTTGATAGACTTCCGCTGCTCCCTGGCCTTCCCCCTGGTTACGATGGTCCAGGAGGGCATACACCTTGTCAGGGTTCGAATACGACACGGCAAGTCCGATCCTTCCCTTCCCGTCATCCTCAGGCAGCCCGTTGTCCGCTTTTTCCCAGGTTTCACCCGCGTCAGTGCTTCGGTAGATACCGCTCTGCTTCCCATTAATCCCGGGATAATTCTCCCACAGCGAAGCGTAGAGCACATTAGGATTACTGGGAGATATCACGATATCGTTGGCACCTGTTTTTTCATCCAGGTAGAGAACATGCTCCCAGGTTTGGCCCCCGTCCATGGAGCGGTACACCCCGCGGTTGGGGTTCGTCGACCAGAAATGGCCAAGAACCGCTACATAAACAATTTCAGGATCCCGGGGATGAACAGCTACCTCCCCGATATGCCAGGAATCATTTAGCCCCAGATGACGCCACGTCTCTCCTCCGTCATCAGAACGGTACATTCCATTTCCCGGCATCGTAAAATTCCGCGCTTTTTTGAGACTTTCTCCCGATCCCAGATAGATAATGTTCGGATTGGAGGGAGCCAGTGCTATGTCACCTATACCGAGAACCTGCTTATTTTCAAATATTGGATCCCAGGTCAGTCCATCATTCGTCGTTTTCCATAGTCCGCCCGATCCAAATGCCGCATACATGGTGCCGGGGTGTGTGGGGTCGGCCTGCACCGCTTCAATCCGGGCGCTGTTCATTACCGGCCCTAATTGGGTCCATTTGAGTCCATAGTTGGACTCCGCCTTCATTTGTAAATGCTGTTCAAATGATTTTACCAGATTGGATTCGGGCTGGTTTTGTGACCGGCAAGGCTCGACTAAACACAGCATCAAAAGAAAAATGTGGAGTGTAATTTTTAATTCCATCTGAAAAACGCCACCATAATTTGAAATTGGTACAGTAAAAAGAAGAATTAACAATAAAGTATTCAACAAATAGCTACAATTTAAAAGGTACTATTTGATGTTTTATTGCTTTTTTTAGCATATGTGCATACTAAGCTTGCAATTTTATTGACAGACTACAATTTTGGAATAGCTTGGTCATTTTAATAAACAGAAATGAATAACATGAAAAGTACGCTTAGTTCAGTCGGATCAATTGTATGGCTGGTAACAGTGTTTGCCTCAGCAATCTCCTGTACCTCACCAAATAACGAATCTGCCAACATTGAAGATAGCACACAGGCTTCCTCTTCTGCGTCCAATGGGTTGGTCGCCCAATCACATAACAGCGACTTTGAATCAGCTGGTACGTCGTGGGTTTCTCTTTCTGCAGCTTCCAATGGGAAAATTTACTACACGTTTTCAACTACTGACGTTGACCAGGGTGCAAGAATATACGTCTATGACCCCGCGACGGACGAAACAAAGTTTTTGGCAGACCTGACTGAAGTTTGCGGAGAAAAGGATTTAAAGGCCATCCCACAGGGAAAAAGCCACAGTATTTTTTATGAAAAAGATGGAATCCTGTATGGATCAACCCATGTCGGGGTTCACGGTTCGATTGAAGAAGGAGAGTTAGCCATTGCCAAGGAGGGTTACCTACCCTATCCGGGAGGTCACTTCATCTCTTATGACATGTCAACCGGCGAATTTAAAGACCTGGGAATTGCAGTGGAGGGAGAAGGAATTGTGACCATGACCATGGATGAGGATCGGGGGCACCTTTATGGCATTACCTGGCCACGGGGACATTTTGTCCACTATGATGTGGAAGCCGGGAAAATGAACAACCTTGGACTCATATTAGGAAGAGGGGAAGCCGGGAAGCATGGGGACGATTTTCATACGCTGTGCCGGGCAATGTTTGTTGATCCGCGTGACGGGTCTGTCTATTTTACAGCAGCCAATGGCGACATCTTTACATACAATCCCAGCAATTCTGAGTCGTTCCACAAAGTGGAAGGTGTTAACCTACAGCTTGATTACTTCGGAAAGTATGATCCTGCTCAACCCGGGAGCCTTGGTTATAACTGGCGAAGGGTGCTCTGGCATCCTGATGAGGAGGTCGCTTATGGTCTGCATGGTAATTCCGGATATTTATTCCGATTCGATCCGCGAACACCCGAAATTGAATTATTAGAAAGGGTTTTCTCGGAACCTTTCAATAGAAGTGGCATGTATGGTCAACATCCTTATGGCGGCGATAACGGATTTGACCTTGGTCCCGACAGGGAAACCTTTTACCATCTCACAAGCGGACCCGTTTACATAGACGGCCAACCGATTACAGAAGAACAGGCGGAAGAAATGAATTTAGATAATTCAGAGATGGTATACCTGGTCACTTATAATATACAAAGCAAAGCGTATGTGGATCATGGGCCTGTTTATCATGCAAATGGTAGCCCTGTCACCGATGCTTTTTCAATGGCCATTACTTCTGATGCTATCTATACGCTGGCGCGTTTTGGAAGTGGTGATGATAATGAAAGGAAAGTAGACCTGGTTGAAATACCTAATCCGTTTAAGGAGTAATAAGCAGGTTCTACCTTCTCACGATTCAAAAACTGGTTCAAGCATCCGTTTGGACCTTTTTGTTTGTCTTCACCAACAAGTTGAAAGCTTCAGGCTAAATATATATACTCCCTGGCAGATTCTGTTGCTATAAAAAAGCTTGGTTCTTCTTCTCTACCTATTAAATAGAAAGTAGGTTGTTGGTGAAAACACCAACAACGGCACAGGGGTGACGATAATGAAAGGAGAGTAGACTTAGTTGAAATAACTAATCCGTATAATAAATAATGGCAGACACTCAAATCTGACCCCAAGCCTTCTTATGGCTGTATGAATCTGTGTGGTTGGCCCCCTATAGGGGTCTCGGGGGTGAGCGATGGCCTTTTCCCTCACCCTGCCTAAAGGAGACCCACCCTATGTCATCCAGTTTTGTGTATTTTGGAATCAAAAAATTAGGTTTCTGAATGACCGGGTCTGTGTAGACGTTCTTTTGCAATTGTTGGTTAAAACACCAACAACGGCACAGAACTCCCGTTAAAATAAATGTTCCTTATCACCAATTTTCTTACTCACAGTTCAATCTCATTTAATTCCTTTTCAGGCGCCTGAATAAGCAACGGGTATTTATTGACATCAAGCCATCGTACAATTTTAAGTAGATCTGCTTCTTTCATAGAAGTACATCCTAACGTCGGTAAACCAGGAGCTCGTTCAACATGCAGAAAAATGGCACTGCCTTTCCCTTTCACGATGGGACTTTCATTATGCTTCACAACGATCCCCAATGCATATAAATGGTCCTCTCGCCTCATGTGCTCAAAAGAGTTCCATTTTGATTTAGGGTCATTGACTTCATTTACTGGAATCGTTTGCCACGTATTGTAATCGCTGGAATTGGGATCGTCAACAAAATAATCTCTGTCCGTTATCTGTTGATATGGCCAACTCACTCCGATTGGTTGTTTATCATATCCAAAAGCTACACCTAATTCAAAAACGCCTGCAGGCGCACAACCATCACCCTCTTGCTTCTCCCGGGCCTCATGATTCCTCAGGTGAAGTCCCCTTCCCCATCTCATGCCGTTCTTGCCCAAATTGACATTGATGGCCATGCTAACAGTATCCCATTGATCATTCTTTTTCTCTAAGCGTAAAAGTTCACCAGTCGTGCTGGACCACTCCTCCGTATACACCAAAACGACTTGCTCACATGCCACCGGTAGATTGGAGAATGGCTGTGACTTAAGAACGAATGAAATGAGTACGAACGAAAGGCTAAATATGCCACCAATGAGTATTCGATTGCTAAAATGCATTGTAGTAATCTTCATAAACGAACATCATAAATTCCCTCACTCCATCAACTCCACCTCAAAGATCAACGTGGCATTCGGGGGAATCACCCCATTCCCTGCACCTCTGGAGCCATAGCCCAGTTCAGGGGGTATTAAAATTCTAGCTTTTGTTCCTCGCTTCATTTGGGCAAATGCCAGATCCCATCCGTCGATCACCCGACCAATACCTAATATGAATTCGATGGGCCTTCCACGATCTACCGAACTGTCAAACTTCGTTCCGTCCGCCAGGAAACCTGTGTAGTGCACCTTGATGTTTTCACCCTTTTCCGGGATCGTACCTGTTCCCTCCTCGAGTATTTTGATGCCTAACCCCTGATCATTCAGGGTATAACCTAGCATCAGCTTAGCTTTGGACCATTGTGCAATGGCTGCCTGGATGAAAAGCAGGTCCTTTGACCGTATCTTCAGCTTTCTGTTGGTGGCAAGCTCCAAAAAATACTCCATGTCGGTCTCTTCAGGCATCGGGATACTTTTTGCCTTTTTTCCTGAAATGAGCTGGAACGTAGCCTGGTCTTCATTGAAAGCTGCACAGTATCCCTCAAACAAAGAATCCGTGTAGCAATAATCTGCTGCTTCAGACAGATTACATGTATCACATTGCGCGATCGTACCGAGTGACATGAACAGGCTGAGGACTAAAAAAAGGTATTTCATCAGTGCTTTAGTCATAATAGGATTATTTTAAATAGCTGTGAACGATTTGAGAAGCGAGAAACATTGCGAGCATACTAAATACCAAAAAGTTTCTGAAAATTCGGTAGATACTGACGGATTGAATTATGGAATAAATCGCTTTTATAAAGTAGTTTCTGACTTTCAATAACTAACAGTCTTTCAAAACTCTTTGATGAATTGTAAATGAATATTTTATCGAAATATTCTACTGCTTGTGTATCTAAAAATTCCAGACCAAGCTGAAATCGCTCTTTAATAGTGGATTCACTTACATCATGACCTCCAGAACGAACTCTTTCTTTAACTCTTCTAATACCAATCTCCGGATTGACTAAAGCCAGGAAATACATCATGGTTTCAAAACCGTGGTTGCGTGCATCTTCTGCCAATTCTAGATTATAATTGGAATGGAAATTAGTTTCGTAAGCTACGGATTTTTTGTTCCTGAAGGCATTTTGTATGTGGTCTTGAAATTCCGCATTAACTGTGTTACGGATACCTTCTATTACTACCGGGTCAAAATTAAACGACCGCCATTTTGACTGGAAATGTTGATCCCAATCAAATGCTTCAATTTTATACGGGACTAGAATTTTTTGGCTGGTTGTTGATTTTCCGGATCCATTAGGCCCGGCAATAACAATGAATTTTGGGGACAACTTACAAATTAGATGTTTTGAGCAACAATCTTACCCCTGGCTTGAGAAGTTTTCTTATTGATTGTGGACTTTTTTAATTTATCCTTTTTTAAAGCTTCATTCATTGCTTTTTCCGCTCTGATTGATTCGTTTAATGTCTCTTTATTCATACTTTAAATATACAGAATTATGAGTTATACAAAATGTTAAAGCAAAGATTAAGATACGCACATTTTGTATTCCCTCACTTATGGATTAACCCCGGAAATTCTAAAAAAGTGCCAATAATTAATCCTGGCGTCACTACTATTCTAATCTTTGCAACCTAACTCTCCAAACTATACCCTGCTCTCCGTGGTCGGCTTAGGAAGTGGTTGCCCCATTCACTGTTGGTGAATCTCTCAGCTTTCACATCCCACTTCATCTTCACGCCAACCTGCCCGGTCCGTTGGCTTACCCATCGGGCAATGTTGCCCAGATGACCTACGGTGGCAGAGCGATGACCAATTTCCACATCCGCGATAGGTCTGGTGCGGTCTTTGACACAATCGATGAAGTTCTTGGAATGATCGTTAGGCCTTGGTACCTGAACTTTCATGTCCTCCAAAGGAACTTTGAGCCATGACTTATCACTGACTTCAAGGATGCCTCTGCCTACCTTGATCTGACCTTTATCACCAATAAAAGTGGCCCCACCGGTGGGTTCACCTTTATCTGAAAGCTCGACATGGATACCACCCGGATAGGTGTAGTGAATGACCGGTTCTTTTTCTCCAAAGAATCGTCCGTAAGGAGAGTCCGCTTTTGCAACCCATGGCTCGTAGGGTTTTCCTTCCACCCATACTTCTTCCGGGCCACCATTCTCATCTACGCCAAGCGCCCATTGGATCTGGTCCAGTCCATGCGCTCCCCACCCGGATATTTCACCGCCACAGAAGTCCCTGATAGATAACCAGCCCGGGTTGGAACGACTTATTTGAATATTCTTATTGTAAGGATGTGGCTCAACAGGGCCCATCCACATGTCCCAATTCACTCCTTCCGGAACAGGTTGTGCCGGGAGCGCATTTTCCCAGGGGCCGGGATAATTCACACCAATGATCCTGTTTACTTTGCCGATATAACCATTACGTATCAGCATGATCGCCCTTTGAAAGTTGTCCCAGGTTCTTTGCTGAGAGCCTGTCTGCAATACACGTCGATACTTTCTTACCGCATTTACCATCGCTCTTCCTTCTTCCACGGTCACGGTCAGTGCCTTTTCACAATAAATATCCTTTCCGGCTTTGGCCGCGTCAATACTGTGCTGGGCATGCCAGTGATCAGGACTGGCCACAATGACCGCATCAATATCCTGCCGATCAAGTATGTACCTGTAGTCCTGGTAGGCTGTCACGTGGCTGCCAAGATTCTTTGCCGAACTCTGGGATCGCCCCAGGTCTGCATCTGCGGTAGCCGCAAACTCCACGCCTTCAAGTTTGGCAAAGGTTTCTCCTAATCCACCCACATTGCCCGGGCTTAAACCACCAAACCTGCTTCCTGTACCAATCCCACCCAGGATTACTTTATCATTAGCTCCTACCCTTTTGCCGGGTCTGGCCAGTACCTTCGAGGGAATAAGGTATGGCACACCAATACCGGCTACACCAGCCGTAATGCTCTTCTTTAAAAAATTTCTTCTGTCTGATTTGGGACTCATGTTGTTGTATTAAAGGGTGTTATTATCTAAGTCAAATAAAGGTTAAATATAATATGATAGCTTATTTGTAGTGCCATAATAGAGTCAAAACCTTGAATCCGGCCTTGTATTCCTGAGGTACGAACATTCTAAAATTCAATCTCCACCTGCCATTTTCATCACCACCTCCACATCAACAGCTTCAATATCCGTAAAATGAACGGTCAGCTTTTGAACTCCCGGATTCTTTTCCTCAAATGGCAGGTTGGGTGATTCGGGCATTGGCTCAGCCTGCCGGACTTCAAATTGGGCATCCAAAGGATTGAGCAGGTCAACCACCATCGATTTCCCCTCCTTTTTAAGGATCGCCTGACGACCATTTTTGCTCAGAGCTATTTCGGCATCTGTGTGATAAAACAGGAATAACTCCGAAGGTTCTTTACATTTGATCTCATCCGCAATACGGAATTCTTCTCCTCTGTTCAGGGTAAAAGTCCGTTTAAATATGGCGTCGTTGTAATAGGCTTTAGAAACATCTAATGCTGCGACTGCAGTTTCTTTACCTGAATCGAACCTGGTAAATTCAGCTACCCCATCCTCTGTTCTTTTCTGGCTACCCAAAAACGCCGGATTGATGACCAGGGTGTTATGCCCTTCGGCACGTGTCCGGTAGAAATCCCAACGTCCGGCCTTGTTGATGTGGCGCTGATAGGTTTGGGCATCCTTGCCAAGGTCGATGAACCAGCGCACACCCTCGCATTCAAGGATAAATGATCCTAAATCCATGTGGCTATGTACACGGGTACTCGATCCTCCTTTCAATGCTACTGAAAAGCCCTTTCCGTTTTCCCACGAATCCCGCATGGTGATGATCTCGGCTCCACGGAAATGCTTATCCAAAGACATTGTATTCAAATCAAAGTCTTTGAAACGATTGTCAAACCACAACAGGTCCAAAAGATCGGCTTCCACTCCCCTTTTGAGCGCCAGATACCTGAATCCGGAATAACGAGGAATTTCATACTTTCGACCCATCCAGAAATGCTGAGGGGTAGACATGGCTTTGATGTCACTGTCACTGAAATTGAAACAGTTGAGGTCTGTTGCGGACATATGAATCTGAAAATCCCCGCTGCGCTTAAACCCTTCCATGGTGTTCAATCCAAAGTCTGTCCCCACAGCATTGTCCAAAGCATCTATAAAAAAGACATTGTACCGGCTACCATAATCCCAGTAGGTTGGCCCTTCATAGCCTCCCCCATCCGGTTCATACACCTGCATAGGCAATTGTATACTTTCTACAGCGGTACTTAAAATTTCCGAAGCAATGTCAGGGATGGTCTCGGCTATGGCCAGCGCACCAATAGAAATACCCCCATTACATACCTGATTCCAGTTGATATTCCCCGTGTGCCATCCATTTTCTCGGCTATACACTTCCAAGGCAGGATTTAAACCTTTGGACACAATGGCTTCCTGCAGAATCTTTCTTTGTTTTGTATTCCAGTAGTCATATAGCCAGTCGTACCCAATGGCCACAGCATGGGTCATTTCTGCGCAATCAAGGAAATGTGATGGGTTCCAATCGCTGAATGAAGTCACCGCCTCCAACTCTTCCCAGGCCCGTTCTGCATATTTTCTTTCACCCAGCACCAGGTAACAGACACTCAATGCACGTATGCGGTCCAGTGCCGCACGACTCACGCGCAGCAACCTTCGCCCATCCGGCTTTTCGTAGATCACTGGTGGTTGTTCTATTAATGCTTCAGTAAAATCCAGGTTAGAGATCCAGATCTGTTTGGCGATACTATCTTCCCGGATAAGCTGCCTGATGGCCTCTATCCTTTCCTGTGAAATCAACCGGGGATGCTGTTCCTTCAAGGTGTTCAATACTTCGCTTTTTTTAGGAATCTGTACCTGTGAAAAGACGAGCTGACTAAAGGCTATCGATAATAAGAAAATCAACATTAACCTGGCGTTTATGCTCCAATTGCTCATTCGATGAAATTATGATTTTGAAAGTGAGATTTTGGGTTCAATGCCATCCAATTTACGAAAGGTTCACTTCATTTATGCACTGAGCACTGTCCTTTTAGCATGCATAGAAGCCAATACCATGTCCATGGTAAGTGCATCAAACAAAATTTAATGATTCTCGAATAGCAACTCGTTAACCACCTAAAATGCCTCTCCAATAAAGAAATAATACCCGGGGCCATCTTCAGAAAAGGCTACATCAAACCGGGTATAAATATCCTTATTCGGAAACAGTAAAAAACGCACTCCGGCCCCTCCTGCTGCTTTCAGGTGTTCGAAATCAAGGTTTTTAAACCGGTCCCCGACCGTACCCATACCCATAAATGCTGCAGCACCCCAACGCTTACTGAATGGAAAGGGTAAAAACCGGTATTCAGCCTGTACTGCCAGTAACGTTTTGTCCCTGTAGCGACCGGTATAATAGCCTCGCATCAGACTTTCCCCACCCATCAGTGCCAGTTGGTTGAAGGGAGCATCACCCACCACATCGGTAAAATACAGCTGGGAAGCCAGCACCTGGTTTTTCGCCATCGGACGGTAATACCGGGCATCCAGGAAGTATGAAGTAAATTCATAATCACTACCCCACCGGTTGTCATACCTCAGAAAACCGGCTTCCCCAAAGAATCCCTTGCGGACATTCAGCACGTTGTGTCGGTTATCATACACCAACCCCAGGCCCAGCCCAAAATTTGTGTAGGGTTGAGCTCCTGCAGGTGGATCAAATGTGTCGCTGGTAAGGTTAGTGACACCTACACTAGACAATCGCGTAAAATCTGTCTCCAGACCCAGGTAGAGATTCCCGGTAATTCTTCGCAGTATGCGTTCCCTGATGGACAGAGTACCCGCATCTATCCGGGCAAGTTCTTCCCCGGTGATCTCAGGTCCGATCCCGTAATAAAACAGAGGAAACTGTTGCAGGCGTATTTTTCCCAGAAAGAACCATTTGCTATCGTCACCATATAGCGCATGGTCCAACCAAAGCCCGTATTGCTGCTCCAGTGTGACAAACGTGAACAAATTCAGTTCACTCAGCCGGTTACTCGTATCCCGATTCATGTAGTAGACATACAATGCGCTGATCCCAAACTCCCACCTCGTTTCCGGGGCGTAGGCAATGGTCGGATAGGCCATGAATTTTGGTTTCTCGGCATGGGTGGTATCATTAAACATATAGTTCCACACCTTGCGGATAAGCCCTTGCTCCTGGGCAACCAATGGAGTATTGAAGTTCCCAATTGTTAAAACAATAAATAGTACTTTTAGGAAAGCCAGTTTCGACATGAACACGTGATTGACCTTGTCATAAACGATTCGGTTTCGGAAATGTTTGGTAGAGTTACATTGCTGTTTGTCCATTGGGTGCTTTGAAGGCAACACACCCTTGTTACTGTAATTTTTTTAGCGATCACTGAGGTTCAGCCCGGCTTCTATGTAAATATTTGCGGTTGATCAACCAAAGCTATACCAATGAGATCACAGTTGATTACACCGGAAGGAATGGAGCGCCTCAAAGAAGAGCTCAAACACCTGTGGCGTGTTGAACGTCCGGAAACCACCAGAAAAGTCTCCTGGGCTGCCAGCCTTGGCGATCGCTCAGAAAATGCGGATTATCACTACAACAAAAAACGGCTGAGGGAGATCGATAGGCGGTTGCTTTATTTGAGAAGATGTATTGATAACTTTAAAGTGATCGAATATCATCCCCACCAGGAAGGTAAAGTGATGTTTGGAGCCTGGGTGGAGATTGAAAATGTAGAGAAGGGACTGAAAAAACGCTTACGTATCGTGGGATACGAAGAACTGATAGGCCAAAAAGATTATATTTCGATGGACTCCCCCATGGCACAGGCACTACTCCATAAAAAAGTGGGTGATGAGGTGATTGTCGAAACCAAAATAGCCAACTTCAGCTGGCGTATCAATGGTATTGAGTATGAAAAAAAACAGTCTTTAAAATAACCGAAGCAATAAAACCCGACCAAAATATGCTTGATCGGGCTTTATTAAAGATTTTGTTGAATGCGGTCTATCTGATTACGAGTTATTATAATCTTCTACCATCCTGGTGAAAGCCTCTAAAGCATCCAGCTGGAAGCTTGATTCGAAAACAGGCCCTTTGACAAACAGGGTTTGAAAGCCATAGTGGTCGTTGTTATAATTTTCCAGGACTTTTTCATTGTCTTCAACGAGCGCTTTGATATTGATCACAGACATATTTTTCGACCCCTCTCCTTCTTTCTGGTAGAGGATCTCAAAATTATTTTCCTGCCACGCCGCATATTCAGCATCACTCACTTCGGTGCGGTCGGGTAAGTATGAAGAAACAAATCCCTGGGTGTGATGATATTTTTTAAAGACGGTAATCTTTCCTTCAGCAGCCACTTCCAGCATAAGTGTTTTAGGGAGCATGTCTTGTTTTCTGGTTGCGAATATATTGACATATCTGGCCTGTTTGAATTTTTTGCCATTCTCCAATTCAATGCTTTGTAAGTCCTTAGGTTTATACTCCTCGATGTCCTTATTGATCTTTTTGCCCTTGAGCCAGGCCTGATAGGTTTTCTCATTGATCAGGTGCACTCTCTTTTGAAATTCCTGAGGGTTCATCATATCCATGTAGATATAACCTTCAATTTCTTTGCCTTTGTCAGTGGTGATGGTCCCTTTTTCATATTTCCCCACTGAGCTGGGTGTTTTTAATTGAGCGGTGACACTGGTGAACGCGAAACAGAAAAGCGTGATCAGCATTGGTGTAGTTCCATGATATTTTCTTAATTTTTTCATTTTTTTTGAAATTTGCTATGCCCTCGAACTACAAACATGGTGCCATAGAAGGGCACATGATTTAAAAGACCTTGCTCATGCACCGAAAGATGGCTTTACATAAAATTATCATCATAACGCTTGCTGGACAGAGTTAATGATGTTCTATAAACCTCTGCAATTGGCGTCTTTGCCGTGGGTTTTACTGCTTCATTCTCAGACTCATCCCTTGAAGTATCGATTTTAATCGAGGCCACCATTACTGATCTTAGCTCAGGACAAAACATATCAAGCACTATCGATACTGCCGAC
The DNA here is from genome assembly GCA_965243485.1 of Cyclobacteriaceae bacterium. Classification (GTDB taxonomy): domain Bacteria; phylum Bacteroidota; class Bacteroidia; order Cytophagales; family Cyclobacteriaceae; genus UBA7330. Next base: position 4,270,034 of record CBDEVP010000001.1, read on the forward strand.
AGGTTCAATGAGACATCGGTCGACGTTGTGCTCTGCACCGGGTATACATTTGACCGGGGATTGAATTTTAATATTCCCTATGATATAGGCTCTGCCAATATCCTGATTGACGAATAAGCATTGGAAACCGACGAAGTCCCGGGATCCTATTATACCTGGCTGGAAGCTCAAAACAGGGTGATCAAAGTGTCCATAGGTATGTTTTTCTGAAACTACTGATTATCACCATTTGAAAGAATCTAATCCTTTCTTATACGATAGAAAATGAGAAAGGGATATCCCTTTACCGGATACCCCTCGCCCCTGCTTTTTGTTACGACTACATCTCCATAAAGCCTAAAAATTCACCCCAAAGTAGAGATTAGGCTCAAAGAGGAAGTGATTTTTCCATTTATCATCCAGGGCCTTAAACGCTGCCGGTGTGTTTGTATCAAAAACCCAAAACTGGGAATGAACCTGAGGCTCAAGAAAAAACCTCTTTTTCTTGCCCAGATCGAAATGATAACCCAGATGAAATGAATTATATAGTTTAAAACCATTCCCTATTTTGTTATCATTTTCATCCAGATAGGTTTTAATCTGCGGCAAGACTTCAACAGTCGTAAACAGTCCTTTCCACAGCATACGCTGATAGGTCACTCCAATCCCCGATTCCCTTACATGTCCGGGATAAAATTCACTTTCAGTATCTATTTTATCCAGCAAACCATCCCACCATAGGATACCCATGGGTTGAAACAATCGCCAGGTTGCGAGCTTGATACCAATGATGTTCTTGTCATCGAGATTACGCTTTACATGCAACTCGATGTGCTGTGTATGTATCCGGTCGTCCCAGGGTTTTTCTACCAGCTGGGGTAAGATGATCACTGGAAGACTTACCCGGTACTTGTACCTTACATCACTTTGGGGACCTTTTTTTAGATTAGTTTGTGCAAAGGCACCCGACATGCAGAATATTAAAATGAGCATTAATAGGTTTTTCATAACATGAATATTTTAATTGGTAAAAAAAAATTAAGTTCTGAACTGACGTTCTCCCTGTTACCAGGGTATGTCAACCGATCACTTTGGTCGGGTTGACAATGCAAGAATGGGGCAGAAAAACAGGTCAGTCGTCCCGAAATGAAAAGCCGGACCTTTTGTCAAAAATCAGGACCTTTTGAAGTAAGCCTCCTTATATACCAGCCATTTCAGCCTAAAAATCAGCTCTCCGGAGGCGTTTCACAGAGGATTCCTGTCATTATATAACGCTCATGATTATTTTAGTCAATTCTTTCAGAATCTTTGACCAATCAGAAATCCATAGCGGTACTTCCTCTTGAGAATCTTAGCTCCGATCAGGAAAATGAGTATTTCGCCGATGGCATGACCGAAGAGATCATTAACGCCTTGAGCAGGATCAAGGGCCTGAAAGTGACGGCAAGAACTTCTTCGTTTGTCTTTAAGCACAAAAAGGAGGATGTAAGAATTATTGGTAATCAGCTTGGCGTAAACACCGTGCTGGAAGGCAGTATTCGAAAATCCGGAAACCGTGTGCGTATTTCCGCACAATTGATCAGGACGGATCATGGTTTTCAAATCTGGTCAGAAACTTTTGACAGAGACCTCTCCGATGTGTTTAAGCTCCAGGATGAGATCAGTTTGCTTATTGCTAATAAGATCAGAGAGAATTTTGGACATTTGAATATTCAGGATCAGCTGGTGAAGGCCTCCACCGTAAATATCGAGGCCTATGAACTATACCTGAAAGGGCGGTATTATTTGAAAAAATGGAATCTCGAAGACATTGCCCGCGGTGCTCATTATTTCGAGGAGAGCCTGGTGAAGGATCCCAGCTACGACCTGGCATTCTTTGGAGCCGGGCTCTGTTATAGTTTATTGGGATCCTGGGGGTATATGGACAAATCAGAAGCATTTGAACTGACTGAAAAATACTTTGAAAAGGGGCAGGCCTTCAATACTGGATCTATCTATGCCTATCACAGCATGGCTACGCATACATTCTGGGGCCTCTGGGATTATAAGCAAGCATATCATTACATTACACATGCACTCCGGATCAATCCCCTGGAACCTGATATTAACGAATGCCTGGCTGAGATCTACACGGCCCTTGGTGATTTTGAATCGGCAGTCCGGGCTATTGACATCAGTTTGGGCTCTGATCCCCTATCTCCAAATCATTTTTATACAAAAGCCAATATTTTTTATCTTCAGGGCGACTTTGAAGAGGCTTTGGGTCTACTGGAAAAGTCACTAAGTCTTGATGCTTCTTTCGCCCTGGCGGTTCAGCTGAAAATAGCCTGCTACATTCACCTGGGGAGAAATGAGGAGCTTGCTGAGACCCTGACTTTGTATAGTCCCCAATCTTCCCGCATTTGTCAGTTACTGACTGAAGTTATGCAGAATGATCACGCGATCACTTCAGAAGAATATGCGTTTATTGAGGAATTTCATGATTCCAAACCAAGTCCGTTGTTTGCATGGGATCTTTATTTACTGGCTCAGCTCAATGCAGATGAAGCGTTGAAACTTTTAGAAACTCAAACCAATATGCAACTTGGTCTGGTCGTCAACTTCAAGCATGAGAGATTTCTATCTTCCCTCAGGAATACCAGTAGATTTCAAAGAATTATTGACAAATATTTTCCTTCGGAAAGTCTGGAAAACGATTTACCTGAACCGAAAACAGAGGTAAAAGAGTTCATCGCTGAAGAGGACCTCTCACATTACCTGGAAAGTCTTTCCCGGCTCATGCAACAGGAAAGTAAGTTTACTGATAGTAACCTAAACCTTAAAGATCTCGCTGACCTGATCGGTCTTCATCCGAATAAACTCTCCTGGCTTTTGAACGAAAAGATCGGCAAAAACTTCAATGAATTCGTCAATGGATACCGGCTGAAAGCTTTTCAGGAGAAAGCCCTGGATCAGAATAACAGCCACCTCACCCTGCTCGGCCTGGCCTATGAAAGTGGTTTTACTTCCAAATCTGTGTTCAATGACTATTTCAGAAAAAGTACCGGGCTGACACCCAGGGCCTGGGTCAGGCAGCAAAAAAGTTAAAATATGGATTTACATACTAAACATAGCCGTCATGATGATCACATCCTGCAAAAAATGGATCATCCAGGCCCAGAAGATGCCTTTGGTTTCGAGAATTGATTTGGCCAGCAGCCATCCCAGGAATCCGGCCAACAACACACCAAAAAACCCTCCCGGACTTCCGAAATAATGCACGCTACCAAACAGGGCTCCGGATGCAATGGCAATCGTGCGGTCACTAAAAAGCCCCCTGAGTGCGACGATCACCCCTAACCTGGTGATGCTCTCTTCAACAAATGAATTAATCAAAGCCAGAATAAGTACAAAAGGCAGGACGCTCAGCATCGTTTGCAGGGAAGGCTGAGATCCGGAGAAGACCTGAAACCAGATGACTACTGCAGTGACCAGGGAAATAACGAAGGACCATTCCAGGCCTGCTTTGCCCCAGGTTTCTCCGGGCTTTGGTTTGATCCCCACATAGGGCTCCGGAAGGATCCTGGCAGAAGGATCTCCTTTACGAAAATACGTCTGAAAGACTTCCTTTTTCGAGAACCTCAGTAAGAGCAATAGTAAGAGGGCGATACCAAGTGTCAGGGGTTGATAGATGAGTTGCCTGTTGATGTTCTCAGGGAGATTTTCAACCAGTTGTATCCCTCTAAGCAGGTATAAGAAAAACGGGAGCGAAAAGGTAATGATTACCACCAGAACAAACAGTATATAATTTTTTACCTTATTCATCGGCTGATCCTGTTCATTTGACGCGCATTGGTTGTCCCAATGGACTTTAAAGTTTTTTACAGGCCATAAGGACCTTTGCCATCAATATCACCGCATCCTTTGAGGCCTCCAATTGATTAAGCGTACCAGCCAGATAAATGTCCAGCTCAGGACAGTAATACATCGAGGTGCCATTCAGCCCCGAGTGTCCAATGGCCTCCCACAGTGGTAATAGTGGAGAAAGTTCTTTGAAGGAAATTTTCCGCAGCCCGAAGCCATAGGACATGCCTTTCGTTTCCGGTATCCATTGCTGCATCTCCTTATACGTATCAGCAGACACCAGTTTTCCCTCTCTCAGACCTGAAAAAAAGGCAATCAGGTCTTTGCCAGTGGAAACAATCGCCCCACCCGCCCAGTCGGCGCTAAGACTCCTAAAGGAGCCAACCTCGTACTCACCTGCATACATCTCTGTCATACCCGGTACAGACTTGTTGGGCTCTGATCTTAGGTTTAGATAGGTATGATGCATTTCAAGAGGTTGGAAGATATACCGGGTGAAAAACTCATGGAGTTTCATTTTACTGACTCTTTCAATGATCATTCCCAATAGAACATATTCCGTATCCGTATAGTAATAACCATTGCCGGGTGCAAAAACTGGTTTGAAATGACGTTTAGAAAAGGCAATCAATTCATCCGGCTTCCAGCATCTATCAGGTTCACTGATGATCAAATCAAAGATGCCAGGTGAACCGTCCACAGGATCTCCGAAATAATCAGGCAGCCCTGAAGTGTGTTGCAATAGGTGGGCAACTGTGATCGAATCACCATAGTCTACGCCATCAAGGACATGCAATCCAATCATGGTCTCATCAGGCAGATATATTGCAATCGGGTCATCAAACCGGATCTTTTCCTGGTCTACAAGCATCCCGATAGCTGAGGCCGTGAAGGTCTTACCGATACTAGCTGTGTAGAAGGGATGCTCAATGGTCACTTCCCTCCCATCCCTGAACGTCCCCCTGGCAGTATGCCATTCAAAATCATTGGACGGGGAATAAACGGACATGAACACATTGTGTACGTTTTCCATTTTCAGTTCCTTCTCTATCAGCTGATCCAGCCTTTTGATCGTTTTTTCATGATCCTTTTGTGCAAAAAGAGCATTGGCTATTGTAATGCTGAAAAGTAGTAAAACAAGCTTTTTCATTTTTTCTTGATAATTTTTTCGATGCAAACATCTTTTGTAAGTCGTTGGCGTTCGTCCGATATTACATCAGAATGAAATCCCGAACATATTTTTAGCCAGCAGTCAACCAGTTTTACAAAACCTGCTTTAGAGACTCCAATGACAATTTCCTTCGTGTCATTCAGGTAAAAATAGTCCTGATTTTCACTTCCTCATGCTGTGGCATAATTCAAGACGATTAGCACATGTCGATTTTACACTTTTGGCACATCAATCATTTTAAAAGCAGATCAAATGGAAAATATCATCATAGCAGGTGCAACCGGATATTTAGGAAGCCATCTTGTCAAAGAGCTCCAAAGAGTGAACTTTTCTTTTCAGGCCATCGCCAGGAATACAGAGCGTCTTAAAGCACAAGGCCTGAAGTCCGACCAAATCATCAAAGCTGAAGTCACCGATCCTTCAACGTTGAGCGGACAACTTGAGAAAGCAGGCATCCTGATATCAACGGTAGGCATTACACGTCAGAAAGATGGCCTCACCTATATGGACGTTGATTACCAGGCCAATATGAATTTACTCCATGAAGCCATGAAGGCCGGAATCAAGAAATTTATTTATGTGTCGGTGATCAACGGCGATCAGATGCGACAGCTAAAGATGGTGGAAGCGAAAGAAAGATTCGTGGATGATTTAAAGGCCTCGGGCGTAGACTACCTGATTATCCGCCCGAATGGATTCTTCTCTGATATGAAAGACTTCCTTGACATGGCCCAAAAAGGAAAGGTGTACCTATTTGGCCGTGGCAATTATAAGCTTAATCCTATTCATGGGGCTGATCTGGCAGCTGCTATTATAGAATCGATAAATAATCAACAGGATGAGCTTGTTGTGGGTGGGCCGGACATACTGACACAAAATGAAATGGCTGAAATGGCCCTGAAAGCATGGAATAAACCGATAAAGATCTTGCATCTTCCCGATTGGACAAGGAGATCAATCATCATGATGGCGAGGTTATTTACCAATTCAAAAACCTATGGTCCCATTGAGTTTTTCCTCACCATGATGGGACAAGACAACATCGCCCCGAGATATGGAGTGAATCGTTTGGATGCCTTTTTTGTACGGGAGGCAGACCGACTCGATAATACTTTGGAGCAAGAAGAAGAACGGTAATGATCTGTCAAAATTTTAAATATGCTTCAGGCACTCTCGTAATTCTACTGATAGCTTTTTTAAGACCATCTTCGATTAAATTCATTAAGTTTAAACAAAGTATAACATCATGAACACCTCCCCTAAGAAGCATTTTCTCATTTTTGCGATCCTTTTCACCTTAATTACGACCACCTGCATGGCCCAAATTGGGGTGCGGGGAGGTTATTCCCTCACCAATTGGAAAGGATATATTTTGGCCAGCGCAGATTTCGAATCTCAAGCATTGAACGGGTTTCACGTGGGGCTTTACGGTGAGGTGAACATCACAAACGCTATCAAGCTCGAGCCAGGACTTTATTACAGCCGGAAAGGTGCCGGCGGATCCTTCACCGATGGTAACAATGAGCTTCGGATTGACAATAAGGCCGCGTACCTGGATGTTCCTTTGCTCCTCCGGTTCTACTTCGATGGTTTCAATATCTACGGAGGCCCTCAAATGGGTTTGCTGATCACCAACGAAATTGAGGCGACCATCACCGATCTCAATACTGGAGATAACATCTCCAGCACTACGGATACCGCAGATCAATTCAATGATACTGCCGTAGACTTTGTGCTGGGCATCGGGTATAAATTCGATCGTGGATTGAATTTCAACATCTCCTATGACATTGGGTTCACTAATATTTTGATTGACGAAGAAGCATTATCTACCGACGGGGTTCCTGGGTCCTATTACACCTGGCTTGAAGCCCAAAACAGGGTGATCAAAGTATCGGTGGGGATGTTTTTCTAGATATTCAGCTTTTCCCCAGTGATTCACAGTCTTTCGTTGCCATTCTCTCCCGTTGTAATAAAATAAAGGAAACCTCTGAAGGTTATTCACCGATCAAAGAAGAACACATACAGTCGGCACTTCCTGTCTTATTTTTTAGTCATCGATAGCCGGTCTTAGTAAACAAGTTTTTCAAAAAGTAACCCCTCGTTCCGTGAGTCTTTTTTCGATTAGGATCTAATTCATCTTTCCGGGTGATCCTGGTAATACCTGCTCTTTGAGTGATTTACACAATTCCACCAAATGCTCCAGCTGAGATTACAGGCGCAAAGACTGGTCAGGTCGCCAAACCGCGATGATTTCTAATAAAAAAGATGCCCAGTACCACAAGCCAAAGCAGGATAGCCCTGATCAGAATATAAATAAGCAATTTATTACTCTCAAGTACAGGATCCATGATCACTAAGCTGGCTACTAAACTTATGTGCATCAGGATATTGATCAGCAGGCTTTGTGTGTTATCATAGACCCAGACCATGAGTATACGAAAAGCTGGTAGCCAGGAAAAGAGCTGGACAAGCAATAAAAGTGATGCCGGTATTGAAGTAAAACTATCTACCTGCCAAAACAGGATGAAGTGCCATGCTCCCCATAACAGTCCAATAATGAGTCCTGTCTTAATGATTCCGAACCCTGGCTTTAGTTTAGGGGTGGCATACCCCGTCCAGCCCAGTTCTTCAAAAAATGCAACAAATAACCCTGCAACCAGACCCATCGCTGCCAGAGAGAAGAGATCTTCAGATGTAGCAAAGATCGCCGATGATCCTGGGAAGTAAATAGTGAAAATGAAAACACTGATCAGGGTTGTTACGGGTGCAATTGATATTCCGAACAAATACCATTTCCAGCTAATTCTCCAAAGCCCTAATCGAAATAAAAGAGCCTTGATCCCTTTCCCTTTCTCAAATACATACAATAATGAAATGCAGGAGAGACTGGGGCCAAGCAGTATGACCATTCCTACCATTTCCTGTTGCTCCGGAGTTACAGGAATAGTTTCACTTCCAAAGATCAGAAAAAGTGCTCCCCAGGAAATGATAAAAGTCAAAGCAAAAAAGTAAATGACTTCTTTCGTTCTGTTTTCCACTTGATCATCAAGGTTCAATATGGCCTTATTGGATCCTGAAATTAAAACTGAATTCAGCAATTCAAAACGACATCAGTCAAAAGCACAGATGATCCTGGTCAGTGTGTCATACCTTTCCCCGATACACATCCTATCTCAGCGTCCAAACCTTTCCATTCTTCCATTTTCTGCTTAAATTGTAAATAGGCTATGATGAAACTGACCGGATGCATTTTTTTGATCTCCTTCTTCCTGCTCACAATACCGCAGCAGGATGTGTACCGGGAAGAACGCCAACATATGGTCGAAGAGCAGCTTGCCCAACGGGGGATCAAAGATCAGGCTACCCTGCAGGCGATGAAAGCGGTGCCCCGGCATCAGTTTGTCGCTTCATCTCGTCAGGAACAGGCCTACTCTGACGGCCCCCTGCCGATCGGTCATGGGCAGACCATCTCCCAGCCTTACATCGTGGCCTATATGACGGAGCTGCTCAGGCCGGGCCCGGACGATGTCATGCTGGAAGTGGGTACCGGCTCCGGATACCAGGCCGCGGTACTGTCGGAGATCGTGAAAGAGGTACACACCATCGAGATCATTGAGGCACTGGCAACAAGCGCCCGCCAGCGGCTGAAGGACCTGAACTATGACAACGTGACCGTCTACCACGGCGATGGCTACTATGGAAAGGAAGCAGAGGGCCCGTTCGACGGGATTGTGGTCACAGCGGCTTCCGAACACATACCCCCGCCCCTGATCGAACAGCTGAAGGACGGTGGAAAGATGATCATTCCGGTAGGGTCTCCTTTCATGACCCAGCAGTTGGTATTAGTAACCAAAACCGGGGGTAAGGCCAGAACTAAAAACCTGATACCTGTCCGTTTTGTACCTTTTACAAGGGAAACCCGGTAATGGATCGAACCCCTCTCCGGCTGATTCCGGCTGTTGGTCTTACCTCCATGTCAATGGTAGCCTATCAGCTGCATTTGTCACATTTCTTAAGCCTGGTACAGTGGCATCACTTCGCCTTCATGGTGATTTCAGTGGCTCTGCTCGGTCTGGGGGCCGGCGGCACACTGCTGGCAATCTTCCGCAGCTGGTTCTTGGTGCGGTCGGGCTTTCTGCTCCCCTTCCTGATGATCCTATCCGGACTCCTCCTGTCCGTTGCAATACGTATTTCAAGGATCCCTGCAATCCGGTTTGATTCTTACCGGCTGTTCATCGACCCGGAACAGGCCCTCCATCTGCTGGCTACGTACCTGCTTTTTTTCCTGCCCTTTCTCGCGGGAGGTCTGGCCATCGGGCTGGTCTATGTGAAATATACTACCCAAACAGGCAAATACTATTTTGCAGACCTGCTGGGTGCCGGTCTCGGAGGTCCTTTGGCCATCCTGCTGTTCTGGAATGTCCAACCCATAGCCATCTCATCCCTCATTGCCCTTCTACCACTTGTGGCAGGCCTTTTTCTCTTACGAAAAGTACACTTGAGATGGTATCTACCGCTTATGGCCTCGGTACTTTTCAGCATTCTGTACAATCAGCAGGTCCCTTTCAACCCTCATCACTCAGAATACAAGTCAATGAGCCAGGCAATGCAGCTTCCTGAAGTGGAAGTGATTGCTGAGCAAAACAGCCCGTACGGATTGGTGCAGGCCCTGTATGCACCTACAATGCGCTACGGACCCGGCCTGAGCGTCAGTTTTACGGGCGAGGTGCCCCAAAACCATACGGTCTACAACAATGCCGACTGGTTTGGGGTTGTCATTCTCTTTTCCAGGCAGGATACCTCCCACATCCTGGATTACACTACCTCTGGTCTCCCCTATCACCTGAGCAGTCCCTATTCGGTGCTCATCCCCCGTTCGTCCACCGGAGTGTTGATTGCACAGGCAGTCACAAAAAAAGCCAGCAGGATCGTCGGGCTGGAACCCCACGGAGCGGTCACGGACCTGATGAAATACCAGTATGTGGAGATGACAGATTCGTTATTTTTCCTTCCGGAAGTAGAGAATGTCGGAATTGCCCCCAGAACCTTCCTCTCGCGCTCCGAACTTAAGTTTGATCTGATCCAGGTACCGGTGATAGGAGCATTCGGGGGAACAGTGGGTCTGCAGGCCATGGAGGAAGAAACGCTGCTCACGCTGGAAGGATTCCGGGAAATGTGGGATGCACTTCAACCTGAAGGCATGCTGTGTCTTTCCTCCTGGCTGGACTATCCGGTCCGTTATCCCTATAAACTGGTTACCACCATTGCACAAGGCCTGAAAGAGGCCGGAATCGAAAACCCCGGCCGTCACATCATCTGCATAAAAAGCTGGGGAACCATCACCTACTGCATCAAAAAAGCACCTTTTACTGCGACAGAGATAAGCAAAGCCCGGCAGTTTACAGAAGACCTTGGATTTGACCCTGTACTATTTCCGGACATGGCATTTCCCGCATCAGATACAGTGAACAATGATCAGATGGGTGAGTCACTGGTCCGGACAATCCACCGGATCATTGGCAGGGACTATCAACAGGTATTGGATACCTACCGGTTCCACATTGCACCGGCTACAGATAACCGGCCTTATTTTTCTCAATTCCTGAAGTGGGATCACTTTCCGGAATACCGCCATCAAATGGCCGAACGAAGCAGCGCCTTTTTGGAACTGGGCTACTTCATCGTCCTGATTACGCTGGTGCAGGTGCTCGTGCTGGCTGTCCTGCTGATCGTCCTTCCGTTGTTCAAGCTGGGTTGGCGGGGTAGCCACAAGAGCTGGGCGCTGGTATATTTCGGCGGACTGGGGATTGGTTATTTGTTCTTCGAGATCGTGCTGATCAAACATTTTACCGTGTACCTGGGACATCCGGTTTATGCCATGGCCTTTGTGATCTCTGCCCTGCTCATCAGCTCCGGACTAGGAAGCCTGTATTCCTCCCGCTTTCAGCCAACGCTCAGGATGATCATTGGACTATCGGTGATCATCTGCGCTGGAATTGTGCTCTTCGGATTGCTGAGCAGTCTTTTCATTCGAGTCGCACTTTCGTTCGATATGAGCTTTCGACTCATACTGGCTTTCTTGTTTATGGCCGTACCTGCTTTTGGGATGGGGATGGCGTTTCCCATGGGACTGCGTTATTTATCTCACGAAAATCCTTCTTTAGTACCGTGGGCATGGGGCATCAATGGCTGTACCTCGGTCATTAGTACGGCCCTGGCCACCATTATCGCGGTAGAGGCAGGGTTCCTGGCGCTAATGCTTCTGGCTGCAGCGTGTTATGCAATGGTTTGTGGAGCCACTTTGGCTGTCAGCTTAAGGAAATAATCATGAAGAGGTAAATGGATTTTGTCACTCATCCCCTGTTTTTTTCTCAAGCTTCTTGTAATAACCACGGAAAAGGAAATGATGCTTCATGGCTTGCATATTTTCACTAAAAGCCTCGGTGCCCTGCCGGATATTTTCGAGACTTTCTTCCAGCTTATTCACCATTGTTGAGTCACTGATGATACTACCGGTCAGGCCGCGACCTGCACGGGCCTGATCAAGCATCTGCTTCACAGCAAGGGATATCCGCTCCACATTCTGTGTGCCCGCATGCAATTCCTCAAAGATCTGATCGATCCGTTTAGCAAGTGTGGTATCATTCAGGAGCATACCGATGGTCCCCCGGCCGGTATTCACCCGGTCTATGCTCTTTTCGAGGGCGTCCAGGATGCTGACGGCACGTTTGCTCGATGCGTTGAGGTTCAGCACGGTCTCATGGATCTGACCAGTAAGAACAGAATCAGAAAAAAAGCGGCCCACCGTGCCCTTGCCATCCTGAACATCCTTTAATATTTCGACCAGACTACTGGTGATCACCGCTACATTGTAGTTGGTTTGTTCCAGAAGGCTGAACATTTCATCTTCATCGATGCCATGATACACCTGCAAAGTGTCACCGTCCCTGATTAGCCCGCCATTTCCATTCCTGGGTATGATATTGATGATCCTGTTTCCCAACAGACCGTCAGTACCCAGCGAGGCCACAGCATTCCGTCGAATGAACTGATTCATATCTTCTTTAATTACGAAGCTTACCAGTACCGAGGTATCATTGATCATCTTGATGCTTTTTACAGTACCGATATTGATCCCTGAAAATCGGATGTTATTGCCTTTTTGCAACCCGCTTACATTTTTAAAAACGGCATGTATGCTGAATTTGGACCCAAACATATTTTGGTTATTACCAATAAAATACAGAGCCACCACCAGAAACACCGTACCAATGATCACAAAAAGACCGAGTCGGATATTTCTAAAATTTTGTTCCATACCTATAAGAAGAATGCGCTGACTATTTCATCTTTTGAATCTTTTAAATCCCTGTACCTTCCCTCCAGGTAATCAACCCCATCATTCAGTACCACGATTCGTTGCGCAGTCCGTTTGATGCAGTTCATGTCATGGGAGATGACAATGGAAGACGTTTTGTATTTCCGGTGCACCTCATTCATTAGATTGGCTATTTCTTTGCTGGTGATGGGGTCCAGACCAGTAGTAGGTTCATCGTACAGAATGATCCTTGGCTCCATGATGAGTGTGCGGGCCAGACCAATCCGTTTTTTCATACCACCGGATAACGAAGACGGCATCAGATCCTGCACATCTGGCAATCCAACGTTCGTCAAAGCTTCATGTACCATCTGATCAACCTGTTCTTTCGATTTTTTGATCCTTAGTCGTCTCATGGGAAATTCAAGATTTTCCCTTACAGTAAGGGAATCATACAGGGCATTGCTCTGGAAAAGAAAACCGATCCTGCTTCTCACCATGTCAAGCTCTTCATGATCCAGATTTACCACGTCCTGACCAAATACCTTGATCTGGCCGGCATCAGGTTTGATCAGTCCTACGATGCATTTTATCAGGACGGATTTACCACTTCCTGATTTGCCCAGGACGGCTACACTTTCCCGGTGATGAATGGTCAGGTTAAACCCCTTCAAAACATGATTGTTGCCGAATGATTTTTTCAGATGAAAGATCTCCACCGCCGGAACCTCAGGGCTTTGCGTCTCTCCCTCCTTTGGGCTCAGGATATCGGATGTCTCATAATTCATAAAACAGGTCAGCTATCTGTACAGCAATCAAATCAAGAATAAACACCAGCAGAGACGAGATCACCACCGCAGAATTGGCTGATCGTCCCACTCCCTGTGTGCCCTTATCCGAGTGATATCCCTTATAACACCCAATGAGCCCGATCGCAAAACCGAAAAAGAAAGTTTTGATAATGGCCGGAATGACGTCACTGAATGAAAGTGCATTGAAAACCTGGTTGAAGAACAATGGAAAGCTTACCGTGTCTTTGATATTTACGGCCAGGTAGGATCCATAGATTCCAATAGCGTCCGCCATGATGGCCAGTAACGGCAGCATAAGGGTGGTTGCAATGATCCGGGTAGCCACAAGAAACTTAAAGGGGTTTGTCCCGGAAACTTCCATGGCATCGATCTGCTCGGTGACTTTCATAGATCCCAGCTCCGCTCCGATGCTTGAACCGATTTTTCCGGCACATATCAATGCCGTGATCATAGGTCCTATTTCTCTGATGATTGAAATACCTACCATGTCGGGCAACCATGATTCCGCACCGAATTCTACCAGCGTGGGTCTGGATTGGATAGTAAGAACTAAACCCATAATAAAGGAGGTGATCCCCACCAATGGAAGAGACTTATAACCGATCATATAGGATTGCCTGATGATCTCATCTGTTTCATATGGGGGTTTCAGTCCATCCCTGAAAAAGCGAATGGCAAACCGGCTTACATCCGTGGTTTCGCTAAGAAATTGATACAGCACGGCCATAGGTCGAAACTCAGTACAGTTAAGTTACGGGATAGCTCTTCATCGTTTCGTGATGGATGTCAGCGTGACCACTGACTCTCATCAAAGCCGTCTGCCTGATCGACCAGGCTTCCGGTTTGTACTTCAGACCATCCTTTTATCTCCTGCGTTTTATGCATTATCTTCCCTTTTTGAATTAAATGACTGCCTTTGAGGCATCAATCCAGAAACATATTATTAATCGTAATTATTGTGCTGCTCCTGGCATGTGTCTTTGCCTATATAAGTTTCCTTGCCAGCAGGAGATTGCCAGACGTGCTTGGGGAAGAGGTTGAAATTGAAAGCCTGGATATCAATCTTACAGGTAACAAGGTGGTCTTTGACAAACCAAAGCTAAGGTTTGATAACACAATAGCCAATGTCAGTATTCAGTCACTGGCCAGTCAGATTATCATCGATGGATTTAGCTTTTGGGATCTGCTGATGAATAATGAGATCTGGGTTGATAAGCTGACCATTGACTCGGTATCCATACTCATAGAACTCCCCGAAGATACCGTCCATCAGGGCAGCCGCAAACAGATCCACCTCTTTATTACGGAGATATTTACCAGTATCCGGGTAAAACAACTGGAACTGAAAGACGTCAATGCCCGGATCATCAGAAAAGTGAGTGAGGATACCCTGATCTCTGTAAATGGTTTTCATTTGACCGCCAATGAGGTGTTAGTTGATACGGCCACACTCGACAATATCTTCCCGTTAGAATCCAGAGATTCACACGTGCAGATAGATTCCTTCAAGATCAGAATGGATCAGGCATATGTGCTCTCCGGAAGTGATCTGTCTATCGAGGATACCACGCTCAACGTTTCTGACTTAATGCTAAGATCTGTCTACTCGAAATCGGAATTTGCTTCTGTCCATCCTTATGAAAAGACCCGTATCGACCTCAAGGTGGCTCAATTAACTTCACGAAAGCTTCGATGGGACTTCGATAGTAGCGGGTTTAAAATTCATTCAAGTAACACTTTACTTGATCAGGCTAAACTCCTGGTTTATAAGGATAAAAGACCCCCTGATCCACCCCGAAAAGTAAAACCTCTATTGTCTCAGTTGATACAGAAGTTACCTTTCACTATGACGATAAACACCGTTGAGATCAGTAATAGCTATATTGAGTATGAACAGTTTCCAATCGCTTTTCCCAGAACCGGAAAGGTGTTTTTTGACAATCTGTATATATCAGCGTATAATCTGACCAATGACTCCTTAAGGCTTCGTGATGAATCTCAGATGAACATCAATGTACAAAGCGATTTCATGGCAAAGGGAAAGCTGAAGACAAATATCTACCTGGATCTTCCCTCACCCCAACAGGAATTCCATGTAAACGGAACCCTTGGAGAGCTACCTGTGACCTATGTCAATCAGGTGATGACGCCCCTGGCGGGTGTTACAGCCGAAGGGCAGGTACATGGATTATATTTTGAGTTTTCAGGAAATGAATATGATGCAAGCGGAAAAACTCAATTTGAATATTCCGATCTGAAGATCACTATCCATGACGAAAGCAGGGACGATGCACCGATCAAAAGCCTGTTTGGGAACCTGATCCTGCGAAACAATAACAGGAAGGAAGACAGTCTCACTTATAAGGAAGGCGAGATTTACTTCATCCGGTACCAAAACAAAGATTTCTTCAACTATATGTGGAACAGTCTCCGCGTCGGACTGATGGACGTAGTGATACCTTTCTACACCAATCCTGATATCCAGAATCCACCGACCGGCCCTAAGTATAAAGAAGATTTTTAGCTGTTGTAGGCAAGAGACTTATCTTCAAAAAAACTAAATTGATCGAATAACGCCCGAAGGACCAATCACAATGAGCAAGCGCAAGCTGTACAGCTATCTCTTCATCCTGCTCTACTGGATCATTTCGATCAATTTCTTCTCGACATTTTCCATACTGACTGTTAAAGGCTTTATGCGATTTGTGGGTCTGAATAAGGAATCATTGACAAGCCAAATGGCCATCTACTGGATCTCTCCCAGTCAATACATTGAGGGAATCCTGTCAGGCATCTTCCTGGGGACCCTATTTATCTTCATCAACGAGCTGTCACAGAAGTTCCATTGGGAACGGTTCGGGTTTGGGCGTCTGATCCTGGTCAAAAGCCTCGCCTATGCCATTGGCTTCTCCGTTGTCTTTTTCATCATCTATCTCATTGTGGATGCATTGGGTTACTATCCTGATGATGTATTCAGCTCATTTCAGCTTAGTATCGAAATCATTCTCCTTTTTCTGATGATCATGATGTTCCTGGTCTTTCAAATCGTCATGCTGAATTATATCATTGAAACTAATCGGAAGATCGGGGATTTCAATGTGACCAGCTTTATCACCGGTAAATACCGTGATCCGATCCTTGAAAATCGTTTGTTCATGTTCCTGGACCTGAAGTCATCCACCTCCATCGCTGAGCAGTTAGGTGATGTCTCATACAGCCAGCTACTGCGGGATTGTTACAGGGATTTTAATTACACATTGAAGGCCTATGAGTCACTGGATATTTACCAGTATGTAGGTGACGAGGTGGTGGTAACGTCCAAATGGGAAGGGCCGCAAAGCCCGGTAAGAATGATTGATTTGTATTTCAGGTTTTCCGGAATCCTGAAAAGCAGGTCTAAGCATTATCAATCGACCTATGGTGTGGTTCCTTTCTTCAAGGCCGGCATTCACGGCGGTCTGGTGAGTGTCACCGAGATCGGTACCATCCGACGTGATATTGCCTTTCATGGTGATGTACTCAATACGACTTCGAGGATACAGGATCTCTGCAATCAGCTGGGTCAGGTGCTTCTGGTTTCCGCTACTATCCTGAAGGAAAATGGCAGCATTAAAGGCTATAAAAAGCAAGCCATGGGAAGCTTTCAGCTAAGAGGAAAAGAAGATGCTGTGGAAATTTTTGCTATCATCTGACCAGACCAATACCAGCATTAAAGTTCTAACTACTGGCGCTTCAACCTAAATCGAGCGGAGTCAGTCCGGTCCTGGCTATCATTTCGTCCCATGGAAAGCCGGGTCCCGGATCTTTTTTACGTCCGGGGTCCAACGCATCATGTCTTGTAATTCTGTTGAGACCCTGCTCTTTCAGTGAATTACACAACTCTACACCCATTTCCAACTGGTTTTTAGTGAGATATTTCTTCCTGATTGCCTGTAAGAAAGTTTCATAAGTGTGAAGTCCCGAAACGAGGAATTCTATGCCGATGCTATTGGTATTGTGACCTTTAGCATGCCATGCAACCTGGTCGTTTGATCGGGTTTGGATGATTACTCCTGAGGGGCAAATCAGATAATGAGCGGAAAGGCCTAACTTATCCAACCATTCTTTGGCATGATAATCCTGGACATCCTGATCAATGTACTCGGCCATAGCATGGATAACGATGAGATTTGGCTCTTGCTGGCCTCCCCCATTTTCAGATACGATATTTGCAATTTTCATAGTAAGAATTTTTGATATTCGAGTGGACCATTTTTATGCCAGGATTAGTTTCTCAACTCAATTTAAATATCCGGCTGGTACCAAAAGTATGACCATATGAAAAGGAAACCTGGGTGGCTAATCACCCAAATCTTCCTCACCACTTCAGCACCCACACTTCCCCAAAATTATTAAAAGAGTTCAAAGCGCTGAGCGCTTCCTCCCAGTTGGCATAGTCAGCTACAGACACACCAAAAAATGTTTTGCCCTGAGCTTTATGTTCAATGATTTTCACACTGTTTCCTTCCTCTGCCAGGTTTTTCGCATAGTCCATGGCCAGGTCATCATCGATGCTGCTGGAGACGACCACATAGAACCTCCCGGTGATTGCTGAAACAGTCTCAACTTCACCTGCTGTTCTTTGCAGTATGGCGTTGATCAGGTCTATCTGATTTCGGGGATAAGGCTCATTTGGAAAAAGCGCCAGGGCCTCGACATACAGGGAACGTGCGTTTTCCCAGTTCTCTTGTGCATAGGCCGAATCAGCATCGATAATAAGCTGATCGTATCTGAGCTTATTCTGCTCATCCTGTTGCTTTCTTTCCTGCTCTGCCTTTTCCCTTGCGATCTGCTCCAGCCGTGCTCTTTCCTGCACATCCTGATCAGGTTTGTACACCAGCCAGTACCAGGCCCCTGCCATCCCGGCAGCTACAAGTACCAGAATGATAATGATGGCTATGACCCTGCCGCTATTGGACTGTTCTCCCATTGTTTTAATTTCATATTTGGATTAAAAATAACTAAATGGTAGTAAACTGTCACATTTCTAATGGAAGTCAGTTTTCGGTACCATAATCCGTACCTCTTTCTTTAGCAGCTGCTCATGGGCAGAAGACGGACCTGCATATACCTCATAAGTCATGTCTTCCACCTCCCACTGCATTGTTTGAGGATTGTACCAGGCCAGGTCTTCAGGAGCCACCAAAAAGTCGACACTTTTGGACTGACCGGGTGCCAGACGAACCTTGTCAAATCCTCTGAGTAGTTTAACAGGGCGATCGACACTGCTTTGAGAAAAACCGATGTAAAGTTGGACCACTTCCTCTCCCGCAGCTTCTCCGGTGTTCGTGACCTCCACGGAGACGTTAATGGTCCCAACACTGTCTGTATTTACCTTCAGGCTGTCATACTGATAATCGGTGTAACTGAGCCCATAACCAAAAGGATATCTCACTGGCAGGGAGTCTTTCTCAAAGAGAGTGTACCCATGGTAATACCCGTAATCAATGGCTTTGGTAAATGGTGTGAACGGGGGATAGTCTTCTTCATATTTTCCAATGGTGAAAGGCAGCTTACCACTTGGATTGGCCTCCCCATACAGGATATTGGCCAGGGCATTTCCTCCCTCCATTCCGGCATACCAGCTAAAAAGTAAGGCAGGAACATCATCGATCCAGGTTTCCATGGTGATGGCGCTTCCTCCACTGTAGACAACCACCAGATTGGGGTTACTGGCTTTCAGGACTTCGAGCAGTCTCAGATCCTCCGGACGCAATCTTAGGGTAAGTCGGTCACCGCCATGCTTTTTTTTCCCTCCGATCAATTGGCCGCGCTCTGCAGACTCAAGCATTTTTTCCCTTGAGGCGGTGTATTCGCCTTCATCGCGATAAGTAAAGCCCACCACAACAATAACCTGGTCTGAACCTTCTGCCAGTTCACGGGCTTCCGTGAGTTTGGTCCCATCTACATATTTCACCGTACCGCCTTTCTGAGTGATATATTTCCGAATACCCTCAAGGGCTGAAACTACATATGTCGGACGTGCATTGCTACTGCCTCTGTCTCCTGTGGTCTTCTGATTCGCCAACTTGCCAATCACTGCCACCTGTGGTTGATCAGATGCAGAGAACGGCAGGATCTCTTCATTTTTGAGCAAGACCATACTTTTTTCTGCAGCTTCACGTGCAAGCCTTGTATGCGTCTCACTGGCAATCAGCTCAGGGGGATATTCCATGTGGTCTTCAGCCACGGCAAAAGGAAGCCTGGTTCGCAGTGTTTGCACAACCAGCTCATCGATCTGTTCTTCGGCAATGATCCCCTCTTCAAGCGCTGCTTTTAAATCCTTATGGTCATAGGCCTGCTGAAGCGGCATTTCAACATTCAGTCCCCCCTGAATACTCCTGGGCCCGTCATAGGCCCCAAAAAACCAGTCGGAGGTCAGGAATCCGTCAAAGCCCCACTCTTTTCTCAGGATCTGGCGGTTGAGGTAGGCATTTTCTGCCATGTATCTGCCTCTGACCTGATTATAGGATGTCATTAAAGTTGGTACTTCTCCTTCTCTTACAACCTTCTTGAAATGAGGAAGATATACCTCACGGAGTGTCCGCTCTCTTATGCCGACATCTACCACAAATCGCGAGTTCTCAATGCTGTTCAACACAAAGTGTTTGGGACAGGCCATTACATGATGTGGTGGATAAGCCTTCACTGCTGCAAGCCCCATTTCTCCCAGAAGCCATGGATCTTCACCGTAAGTCTCCTGGGCCCGGCCCCACGCCGGATGCCTCAGCAGGTTGATACATGGGGTGGCAGCGTAATTCACGCCGTTGGCACGCATCTCGCGGGCTATCACATCGTTGATCCGGTACTCCAGGTCAGTATCCCAGCTGGCCCCCCTGGCCATGGCAACAGGAAAAGTGGTAACTCCGTTGGTCCCTTTCCGCATAACCCGTACGCCACGTGGACCATCTGACAAAACAAACGGGGGTATACCCAGGCGCTCATTTTCACCCACATAGATATGAGCAAATCTTTTGAAAAGCAGGTAATTGAATCCAAGCTTAAGCAGCCCTGGTAGAAAGGGTGCTCCGTAAAGCTGATCTATCTTCTCATCGAGGGTCATTAGACTGACCAGATGTCTCGCCACGCTGTCGGCCTTGCTACGAGTATGAAGAGAACCAAACCTTTCATCAGAGACCTTGAGGTCGTGAGTGGAATAGAAAGGCAGGCAGCCCACAATAAACCCGGTGAGCACAAGTACAATGAGAAGAAATATCCCAGGAGTACTAAATTTCCATCTGTTCATCATCAAAACTATTTTCAGACTGATTTTTCACTGAATCTTCTATCTATGTAATGGATGCGGCGGCGCTTTGTTCGCAAAAATCGAAACAAGGCTGACTACTCCGGATTTGCCATTAGGAACTTTTGGTAAGGATGCATGGTTTTGGGCTGGGATTAAAAACAGAAGACAGGATGAGTGCCTGGTAAAATCAGTATTTATCTGAACCATTACCGGCCCCTCCGGTTAAGCCTGATGGGGACCATGCTGTCAATTTTCACATAAATCAAATCATTTTGAAAATTGGAATGCTAACATTAGGAACCCGGGGTGATGTAGAACCTTATCTGGCGCTTGGTAAAACATTCGTTCAGCAAGGACATGAGGTGACCCTTTGCACAGGTAAAAATTTTGCCGGTATGGCCAGGGATTATGGTGTTGGTTTCCGACCCTTGCAGTCTGACTTTAATGCCTTTTTAGGCTCAGAAACTGGGAAAAAGATCATCAAAATCGATTTTGGTGTCCGAAAAAAGCTGAAGAAATGGGCCTATCCCATGATCTACGAGGCCCTTCATAACTTCTACGAGCTTTCACACGAAAGCGACAAAGTACTGTTCAATGTGAAGACACAGGCCGACCATTTTGCCGACCGGTTTCCTGACAAGATGATACACGCCAATGTGGTACCCGTGCTGGAACCCACAAATGCCTTTGTTAACCCGGCTTTTAGGTCCCTCAAGTTTCCCGCCTTCCTCAACAAACTGAGTTATCTCTTTTATGACCTGAGCTTTCAGTTGATGAAATCACAGGTTGTCGCTTTTCGTAGGGAAGTAGGCCTTTCCAGCAGTTATGAACGGCCGCAATTGCCCTCCATTTATGGGATTAGCCCGCATTTTATTGAAAAGCCAAAGGACTATCCGGACAATAGCTTTTTTACCGGCTTCTGGTCAGATGATTCCTCCGAACCCCTGAGCGATGACCTGGTGGAATTTCTTGAATCAGGAGACCCGCCTCTGTTGATCACATTTGGTAGCATGCCCTACGACACCAGTCTCAACCTGATCCAGGTCATTCGCAGGATCAGGACGGATCCTGGTCTTCGCGTGATCCTTGTTGCGGGTTGGGGAATATCAGGTGAGGACGCTGCCTCCATCAAGGACGATCCCGGGATCAAGGTCATACCCTCCGCACCTTTTGATCAGTTATTTCCCAGAGTAAAAGCCATCATCCACCATGGGGGTGCTGGTACTACATCTTCATGTCTGGAGGCAGGTCGACCATTTTGGAACTGCCCGGTACTCTATCCTATTGGTGACCAGGAGTTTTGGGGTACCATGGCTTACAAGAAAGGGGTAGCTTTAAAACCTGTACCCTTACGTAAAGTGAGTGAAAAGCAATTTGTAGATCATGTAAAGGCACTTAATGAAAACAAAAGCCTTTATGAAAATGCTGAAAACCTCAAAAAGAAACTCCACCGGGAAGATGGCAAGCTCAACGCGGTAAGGATCGTGGAGAATCTTTGAGGCTTATGAATAGTGTATTTCAAAGCATTCTTCCCTAAGGGACTTCACTAAGATCCTCTGTGAAATAAGCTATCATAGTAATTTATCCAGAATCCATCCATCGTGGGTTCATTCCGGGAATACTCGCATGTGGCATCCTGATACGCTGACAGGTGTGTTCGAACCATTGCGATAAAATCCGGCCAGCGTATCTCTGTCTACCAGGTCGAATAGTGGATGACACCTCAGGTAATAAAAGTACAATCCATCAGCACGCCAGCTACTGAGTGATCAGGGAAAATTAACAAAGGATGTACCATATTTTCTGAAAATAGGGCACAATCAATCATACAACGAAACCAGCTGAAGAATCAATCACACGGTTATTCTACCATATTTGCCAATAAACAGGTCTTTACACCATTACCAGCCGTATATATTGAGGATCGAAATATTTACTGAAACCAATATCTTTGAATAAATTGGGCATTCTTAAATCCTTCACCGCACCTTTTTTATGATATGCTATCTGATTTACTCTACCAATTCTACACTCGTCGTGGCACACCAACGAATGCATTGAGCGTCGTTATGACATCATTTAATAGGACCTTTTTTTTCTAATGGATCCAATCATAGATATTGTCACAGGTGGAACCCGTGGCCTACTGCACGATGCAAGGATCACAGGAGATGTACTCTGTCCGCTGTACAAAGTGAACATCCATGTTTCCAGAAGAAGAAATTTTCACCTGCTTCACAGGAGACTATTAAAATCTATAGAAGACAAAACAAGGTCATCCAAAAGAATTCTTCTGTTTTTTGAAAATCTCCCTGATGGCTGGATGGATCTCTCCGGGACAAAAATCCTTATTCCAAACCAGGAATGGATGCGTGAAGGAGTAATAGCCAACATTGATCGCTGCGATGCCATCTGGTGTAAAACACGTTATGCAGAACGTATATTTAAAGATCGAAACTTCAACACCACCTATATTGGGTTTACATCGGAAGATATCTATATGCCTGAGGTAGAAAAAGACTATTCCAAATTCATCCATATTGCAGGCCATAGTCATTTAAAAGGAACCGAATCAATTTTGGATTTATGGAAGAAAAATCCTCGCTGGCCTCCCCTCCTTGTGGTCACTAGCAAGGGATGGTGGCAACGTCAGTATCCGCTCAAGAATGTAATCTATCGTCAGACCAGTCTTACGGATAAGGAGTTGCATGTCGCGATGAATACTCATGGAATTCACCTATGTACCTCAGAAGCCGAAGGATTTGGTCATCATATTTCGGAAGCCCTATCCAGTAAAGCACTGGTAATAACTACCGATGCAGCTCCCATGAACGAAATTGTATTACCCAAAACCGGACTACTGACCAAAGCTCACCATTACCAGAACATGGGGTTTGGGGAAAGATTCCTGGTTGATCAGGGAGATCTGGAAAAGCAGATCCTTCAGGCGATCCAAATGGACACAACTGAAAAAAAGGCGATCAGTCAATTGGCTAGAGAAGTTTTTAAGCAACGACAGGCCGAATTTTACAGAAGATTAATAGATGCAATAAGTCTATTGGTCTGAACAGCAAGTCAAAGGGGATCATTCGGTGAAAACCTTATTCCATGGGTATGAATTGCTGGTAATGTTCGAAACGTTGAAAGATTTCGTCGACGTAATTCACCGGTTCGGTCCCTCTCACGTAACCATGCTGAATAATGGACTTATTGAAGTTTTTTGGTTTGCTTAATTCCAAAAGCATGTCTTCTACATGGTCGTCCCATACCAACGGATCCAAACCTTTTTGTCTGGCCAGCCGCTGGGCATCCTTCACGTGTCCGAACCCGCAATTATAAGCAGCCAGGGCAAACTTGATATTGTTTAATGAATCAGTAACATCGGGAAACCTGTTTGATATCCATTCAAGATAGCCCGTACCTCCACGGATACTTTGAGTTGGACTACTTAAATTGCTTACTCCCAGATTTTTAGCATTTTTAGGCATGATCTGCATCAGCCCTCTCGCCCCTGCCCAGGACTCTGCTTTGGGGTTAAACCTGGATTCCTGATAGATCTGTGAAGCCAGCAGCCGCCAGTCCCAGTTGATTCGCCTGGCATACTTTTTTATCAAATCATCATACTGGCTGATTTTTCTTTCATTGAGACTGTAGAAATCGCTCTTGATACGGATCCCATAATTCTTTCTGTTCTCAAAGTATTTATTGTAAATCACATTGTAGTCGGTACTTTTCCTAACAGACAGAATCCAATCATTTACAGCTTTCCTTAATTCCCCGGATTTTTTTCTGGTCACCCAGGCAATCCGCTGCGAAAAGGAAACAGGAACATCAATCTTTAGATCAGGAAAAAAAGAAGCATTGATCTTAGCAAGATTCTCATCCGCAATGGTGTATTTGATCTCCTCATCTTTGACCATCTTGATGATTTCATCAGTTGACAAATGACTGGCCAGTGTATCGATAAAAATGGTTCCGCCTATCTCGTTGGACAGGCTGAGCATCCTTTCATAATAAGCAGAGTTTCTGCGGATAGAGACGGTATCATCAATCAACTCAATCGGATCTTCTATTAAGTATCCACTCAACTCACTGACTTTCATCTCTCGATAGTTTTCCGGCATCTTCTGCACCAGTACCTGGCGAGTCAGATAGAGGTATTCGGTAAAATCTACTTCCCACCTACGCTGGTTGGTTATGGTCATACCATGGGCGATAAGATCTACATCTCCCCTGTTCAATACTTCAAACTGCGTATCCAGATCAGTTGAGATAATAAAGTCAAGCTCCAGATTAAAGTATTTGGCGAGCATTTCCAGAAGTTCATACTCAAACCCCATAGGTTGACCGCGATAAAGAAAGTAGCTGGTACTGCTATAGATGACCAAGGCTCTCAGCACTCCATCCTTTTTGATATCTTTTAGGTCCCGATCTACAGAATTTTCAACGATCCAGTTAATTTCTTCTTCAGGAAGTTCATGCTGTGGTGCTATGAGGCTATCCATAGCAAGCAGATCTTTCAGAGAGTCGATTTCTGACGAACAATCACAGTTACTCGTGTTGGATTCACACGACACACCCAAAAGCAAAACATAGATGAATAAGCAAATATTCAGGTGCCTGGTGATCGCCATGGTAATAAAACTAATTCCAAAATCACTAAAATCCTAAATACAGGGGTTGTCAATAAAATGTAATGGTCTGATAATCTGAGAGTTTATATAACCCGCATGTTGATACTCACAAATATTCCTGAAAAGAATTATTTTTAATAGAAAAAGAAGATGCTTAAAGAATTCAAAGCTTTTATCCTGAAAGGAAATGTCCTGGACCTGGCGGTTGCCGTGATCATCGGGGCTGCATTTAAGGTGGTCATCAGTTCGCTGGTAGCGGACATACTGATGCCTCCAATAGGTATTTTACTCGGCGGAGTTGATTTTAAAGACCTCTCCTATACGCTGAAGGAAGCAACAGAGACAGCCGAAGCAGTAACTCTGAACTATGGAATGTTTATTCAATCTATCGTTGATTTTCTGATCATTGGTTTTGTCATTTTCATGGTGATCAAAACCTATCAAAAGCTGGAAAGGAAAAAAGAGGAAGCACCGGCGGCCCCTCCCGCTCCCTCTAATGAAGAGGTGCTTCTGGGAGAGATCAGGGATCTGCTTAAAGACAGGTCTTAGATTTCTGTAATATTTCTCACAACTACCAAAGAGCCTTGATGAGCTTCATGGCCTCGAGGATCTTTGATTGTTGCAAATCAATCCATTTACTGATTGGTCATTGGCGGCCCTTTACATCTTCTATTTTGAATTCCAGAAAAAGCAACTGGTGTCGTGTAGGTAGTAAGGTCCCGCTTTCGGTCAGTTCCCAGGATTCCCAGGTAGTCTTTAGGCCGCCAATTGGCAGGATATCGACCCACATTTTCCATGCCCCTGGAAGCCCCGAATCTTCAAGCAACCAAAGATATGAATCCCCCGGGGTAGTACCGCCGGAGGTATAGGTTACAAGCAGGGCCTGCTTTCCGCTGTCTAAAGTGACCAGGCGTCTTTCCGTCCCCGGATCAAAGACTTTGTGAGGTGCGACCAGCCAGAAGGAGTCATTATTGAAATACTTAGTTGCCTGATTTACGATTTCCGCATGAGAAACAGAATCTTTGATAATCTCACCATTCACCCATACGTTACTTTCATAGGGAGCTTTTGTGTGAAGATTGACCTGATGATCCTCCCATGAAACATCAACCACATGCCTCTGCTTATCCCATACATAATGATGCCCTGAAAAAGTCCATTCCAGGAATCTGGTGCTTTTGTATGATTCATGCTTTACTGCCTCCAGCATCTTTTTTGCCAGACTGTCTGCCACCGGTGATTGTTCACCTTGAGGTAGCTCTTCGTCAAAAACGAGGTAGAGCACTGCTGATCCAACTAAAAGAACCAACATGACCCCACCAGTAATCCTTCCCATTTTTTTCAGCATCTTAGTTATTTTGTTCAGGTTTTCGTTTCATATTCATGCTCTTGTAACTGTATTGGAGGTAAATAGTCACTGACTTTCCTGCAAAGTCCATCAATTAGATCAGGATGTTTATAAATGATCAGAGAACAAAAACCTGTTTCCTGGATAGTAGCATCAAACCTGTTCAGATGACTAATGAGGGAGTTGAAAAGACAACACCCAACTTACATTAAGCTTTTCAATTTTTGAAAACTGATCTTTCAGAGCTGCATGAAATCATCTCACTTCCACCATGCTCCTTCTAAGGAAGTATAAGATGGATATCCAAGACATGATTGCGACGAATATGACAATTCCCGGATCAGGATAAGCCCAAGCAATAAAACAGCCAGTGATGGAAACACCAGAAATGGAACAAAGAAAAGCAAAACCGGGACTTTGATTTGAAGAAGTGGCAGCACAGATCTTGAAAACATCCACAATAGCAGGCTGTCCAGGAGGAAAAAATACTGGTCAATTACCAAAAAAGCACAGGAAATCTTGTGACCCATGACTTGAATTTGATACAAAGGAAGAAAAAGCGAAGTGGCTTTAGTCAAACAACATTGAGATAAACTATATGAATATCAAACTGGGCTGCGATAAATTCGATTTACATAAAGTTGCATCTATTGGTCGGTCAGGTTGTTGATCAACAAAAAAGATCGTTTACAGTTTTTTCCGTTCACCCTCACATTGTAACTTCGAAGAGAGTGAGGCGGGTATGCATTTTTTTGTACTTTGTAGCAATTGTGGGGTTTTACACCACCGCACAAAGAATAGAAATAATAGGAGTTCCCAATGCTGACAGTCCTCCATTTCTTTTGTCAGGTAATATTTATGATATTCAGTCAGGCGAACCCCTTCCGGGCGCCAATATCTTCATCGAAAAGCAGCAAAAAGGGACCAGCACGAATGAATCCGGCGCTTATGAATTGAGCTTATACCAGGGGGTCTATGCCATCGCTGTCTCCTATGCCGGGTATGAAAGAAAGGTAAGGTCTATCCACTTAAAGGGAAATGGTAAGCTGAATATCGGGTTGGCACCCAGTATCACATCGCTTGAAGAGGTGGTCGTCACCAGTGGCGGTGGAAATACTTTTGTGGATCAGAAGTCCGGCATTGAAACACTCTCCGTTGAACGTATCAGCGAGCTGCCCAACATGGGTGGCGAGGTGGATATTGTACGATCCTTAACCCTGCTCCCCGGCATCAGCTCACCTGGTGAGACTACCGGAGGATTTAATGTAAGAGGTGGAAATTACGATCAGAACCTAATTCTTCTTGAAGGCTCCACTCTTTTCAATGCTTCACATCTGTTTGGTTTTGTCTCAGCATTCAACCCCAGCATCATCAGATCTGCCAATCTTTATAAGGGATACGTTCCACCCAGACTTGGAGGAAGGGGCTCCTCAGTACTGGAGATCAATGAAAAGAAAGGAAATCTTACGGAATGGGAAGGTGATGTCAGCATTGGAATGCTGAGCTCAAAATTCGGGATCGGCGGACCAGTGATCCCTGATAAACTGTCCATACTCACAGGGTTTCGGCAGTCCTACGCCAACTGGCTGTTTAAGAAAGCGAAGGAAGGAAATATCAATAACAGCAGGGCCAGTTTCTACGACTATAATATCATTTTGGCCTATGCTATTAATGAAAAGAATGATCTCCAGTTTTCAACTTACGGAAGCAGTGATGAATTTCAGTTTGCTACCACCACATCCAATGCGTGGATCAACCGATCAAATGCTTTACGATATTCACGGGTAGTAAATGATCGGCTCACAATCAATTTGTCAGGAAACCTGAGTGAGTACATCTCACAGATCGATGATACCAATGAATTCACAGGCTCAACACTTGAGACTGGCGTCATCAAAAGGCGGGCTGACCTAAATGCTAAATTTTCTGTTTTCAATACAAAAAATACCCTCGGCGGTGAATTTGTTGAATATGAAAGTAACCCCGGAGTATTGACCGTACCTGCCGGTTCCAGCATACAACCGGACGAGATAGATCAGAAAAAAGCGCATTTGCTGTCCCTTTATTATGAAAATGAGTTCTCCCTGTCCAAGTTTTCCTTTAGTACCGGTATCAGAGCTTCGGGATATGCCTCAAAAGGTCCTGATACGATCAGTATCTATGCTCCGGAACTGCCCAGAAGAACACAAAATATCATTGGAACAGACATTCAGACCGGGACCACATCAAGGTATGGAGGGCTCGAACCCAGAATCGGGATCAATTATAAGATCAACGAGGCGAAAAGCATTAAAGCCTCTTACAACAGGATGCTGCAATACATTCATCTGGTCTCAAATACCACAGCTATTGCCCCCACTGATCTTTGGAAACTTTCTGACACTTACATCTTACCCCAGAAAACAGAACAATTTGCACTTGGGTATTTTATGGATCTTGGATTAGTAGATGCATCTGTAGAAGGATATTACAAAACATTTACAGACCTCATTGAGTACAAAGACGGAGCTGACCTTTTTATCAATAAGAACATAGAGACAGAAGTTTTTCAGGATGACGGATACGCTTTTGGCATGGAAGTGTATCTTGAAAAAAAGGCAGGAAGGCTCAACGGATGGCTGAGTTATACATTTTCCAGGAGCCTGAGAAAGTCAGAAAGTGTGTTTACCTCCGAAACGATCAATGAAGGAAATATTTATCCAGCAAATTTTGATCAGCCGCATAACTTGAGTGTGGTGATGAATTATCAGCTTGATCGCATCACAGCTTTTTCCTCGACCTTTTCCTATCAATCAGGTAGACCTGCCACCCTGCCTGATGGCAGGATCAGACTTGCAAACAACATCCTGGGATATTTCAATGAGCGTAATAATGGCCGCATACCTGATTATCACCGGCTGGATATTGCGTTTAAGTTTCATTGGCCTTCCCGGCACCTGATACTGGATGGGGACTGGATACTGTCCATTTATAACGTATATGGCAGAAACAATGCATTTTCTGTCTTTTTCAGAGATCCCCTGGATGGTCCGCCAGAGGCTTTTAAGCTGGCCATCGTTGGTTCGGCATTTCCATCGATCAGCTACAATTTTAAATTCTAATGATAAGGAATTTAGGCATATATAGCTTTTTGGTTTTGGCGCTGACCACCTGTATCTCCCCGCTCGAGTATGAACCCGATGAGTCGGAAAATGTGATCGTTGTAAATGGATATATTACTGATCAGCCAGGTCCGCACTTTGTTGAAATCTCAAGAATCGCACCCTTTAAAAGGATTACCCAGGGAGGGTACATTGAACCCATCGAAGAAGCGGAAGTGAGGCTCCTGGATCAAAACGGATCTAACATTGCATTATTTGAAGACCGTCCCGGCAGGTATGCAACGCCCTCATTCTTCTCAGGGATCGCAGGCAGGCAATATCAACTTGAAATCAGCACAAAAGAGGGAGTTTTCATTGAGTCTCAGGTTGAGGAGTTGATCACAGGGCCAGAGATCGATACGGTTTTTACCAGGTTCAAATTACTTCCTACTTCCGATGAATTTGGTTTCCGCTCGGGGCTGGAAGTCATCAGCCAGTGGAAAGACCCTGCAGGAGAAAGGAATTTTCATATGTGGACCAGGCAACGTGGGATCTACAAGATCCGGACTGCCCCGCCCCCTCCAGGCCCACCATGTTGCGCTGTTTGCTGGATCATGGATATCCAGGAGCAAATACGCGTACATGAAGACCTGAGACAGGATGGTGAGGTTATTTCCGAGACGGCCCTTTTCATTGAAGATGATGGAAAAAGATTTCGGATCAGATACTGGATTGATCTGGAACAGCTCACATTGAGTGCCGAAGCCTATGAGTTTTACAGGATCCTGAAATCCCAGTTAGACATCAGCGGAAGTATTTTTGATCCTCCACCTGCAGAGATCAAAGGGAACCTGTATTCAACGGACGAAAGCCTGACAGTGATCGGGCATTTCGGAGCATTCGGAGCACAAAGAAAATCTATCTTTCTGGACAGAGAGCTAGTCGAGCAGCGTCAGAATGAACCTATCCTCAGAATCCATTGTCAGAACCTGGATCATTCATCTACGGAAGAACCCGACTTTTGGGAGGATGAGTGACGAAAGATTATTCGGCGATCTCAACCAAAAATAAAAAGCCGGTCCGAACCGGGCCGGCTTCTGATCAACCAAGAGTACTCAGATGAAGATTATCTGTGAACCTTCTTCCTGTCCCCTTTCATAAAAATCACCCACTGTCAGCACGCCGTCAATTTCTTCCCAAAGATCCTCCTTCTTCAGGTGAAACATATCCATGGCCAGCTTACAGGCAAAGATCTTCCCGCCTGAGGCTTTATAGATCTCCAGAAATTCGCTTACCGGAGGAATGTCAAGCTTATCCATTTCTTTTTTCATCATTACACTGGCCAATGACTCCATGCCGGGGAGGCCTCCCAGCATGGTTGGAATGTGCATGCCCGGGTTACCCACTGTAGCCACATGCAGGTGATCCATCTTTTTTGGCTGTAGCATTTCCAGGCCGAAAAACGTACAGAATATCTCGGACTCCAGACCTTCCATCCGGGCGCCATTTGCCAGGATAAGCGCAGCGTACACTGAATCAACCGTGGCTTTTGAGTTTATGATCATGAGCTTCCTGAGGGCTCTCTTTTTTGACTTCTTTTCCTTTACAGGTGCTTCTAAAGTTTCCATTTTGATAAGGTTTTAGTGAATTAAATACAGCTGGCCGGCTTTGGAATACCAGCGATACGGGAGGCCTTTTTCAGCGGGCCGCCGGGAAAAAGCTGATAAAACTCTTTGATATCCACAATGCCTGATTTTCCAACACGCCGGATAGAAAGAGCTGTTCCTTTCTCCTGCTCATCGCGGAGATAGTTAAGCACATCAAAATGACGATCTGTCAACTCAATGTCTTCCTCGGCAGCAATGCTTCGGGCCACTTCTTCATCCCACTGATCCATTTTCAGCAGGTAACCTTGTTCGTTCAGTTCTACAGGTTTATTTGCAATTAAAGTTTCCATGATTTTAAGGGTTTAGTTAAGTACTTCTTCTTTAGTTGATTCTTTAACATTGATTTCTTTTCCAGCAAAAGACATTTTAGGAGTGATAAACGGGATCTTCTTCCCCTTCATCAGCATGTTCCAATAGATCCACCGGAAAGCAAGCTTACCCCAGTGATTCATTCGGTTTTCTTTTAAAAGCTTAAGCGGGCCTATTCCACTCAGCGGGAACACTCCGGATACCGGCTCCTGATCATAATTAAAATCGATCAGCATGGCTTTATTGAACCCTGTCTCCACAAAGCAGTTGGCATGGCCGTCAAAGTCTTCCTTCAGCTCCTCACCGTTAACATAGCGAAGGATGTTCTCTGTAAGTACCTCTGCTTCAAAGTGGGCCACAGACCCTGCCTTGGAGGTGGGCAAATTGGTGGCATCACCCAGCACGAACACATCCTCATATTTCTCAGACTGAAGGGTATGTTTCCTTGTGGGGACAAAATTCAGGTCATCGCCCATCCCACTTCTCAGGATCACATCATCACCCATATTGGTTGGGATCGTCACAAGTAGATCAAAGGGTACTTCTCTTTCATCCCAGGAGAGTATCTTTCTTTCTTCGTTATCCACAGAGGCGATCGCGAAATCAGGCACGATATGGATCTGTTTTTCCTCCAGCAGATGTCCGAGGGTTTGGGCCGCGGTAGGCTTGGTAAACGCTCCGTCTAGCGGTGTTACATAAGAAATGTCAATCCGATCTCTGATCCCCCGCTCTTTAAAATACCAGTCTGCAAGGAAAGCAAATTCCAGTGGAGCTACAGGGCATTTGATTGGCATTTCAGTGATATGGACCACCAGTCTACCGCCGTCAAATGATGCCAGTTTTTCACGTAGGGCTTTGGCGCCTTCAAAAGTATAAAAGTCAAATACAGACTTATGCCATTCCGGTCCTTTCATTCCTTCTACTTCTTCAGGAGCGATACGTGATCCGGTTGCAATGATCAAAAGATCATAGTCCACTATTTCATCTCCTTCCAGACGGACCTGATGCTTTTCAGGCATGATCAGATCAATCGCTTTTTGCACATACTTTATGTTGTCGGGAATGAACCTTTCTTTCTTTTTATAGCAATCTTTCTCTTCATAGATGCCAAATGGTAAAAAAAGGAATCCGGGCTGGTAATAATGTTTTTCGTGTTGATCAACAATCGTGATCGTCCATTCGGCAGGAAGCTTTTCGCTAAGATGGTTGGCCATCATGGTTCCTGCAGATCCTGCGCCTAAAATTAGTAGGTTCTTCATCTCTATTCTCTTTGGTTGATAGGGTAAAGTAAACTCAGGATCAAACGACAATCACTGACGGATGTCAGTGTTAAGCCTGATATAAGTGCCTGATTATGAGTTATGTAACAAATGTTACATAAAAAAGATCAGAGCCAGAAATTGAAGCGAAAGACCTATTGATAAGGGCTCAACTAATGAGTTCTATGGCCTTTTTGAGAATCTCCCTGGTATCTTCAAATGACAGCAATCTCACGGCTTCGTCTGGTTTCAGCCACCGGACTGATCTTGTCTCATCCGCCTGGGCTTCTCCTGTAGCCTCCACTAAAAAGTACTGTACAACTGAGGATTCTCCATGAAGATTTAAGTATTGCCGGTCTAATATCTGGACTACCTCGCCCAATATTCCTGTTTCCTCCCTCAGCTCCCTGGTGGCGGCATCTTCAGCTTTCTCATTCACTTCTATGTGACCCTTTGGAAGCACCCAGGTGGTAGAATCAGATGAAGAAATGATCAGAAAATATAAGTCACCTGAGATCCTTTTAAAAACAACAGAACCTGCATGAGTAAGTTGATTGGTTTGATGCATATCCATATAATAATTCCTAAATTTAAACTACTTGAGCCCTATCATGAATGTTATTGAAAAACAACTGGACTATTTAAATGATACGATGAAAGAAACGGCGTCAGAGGCCAATTCCTTCTTGTTGAAGTATCACTTTGGTGGAATCATTGCCGTACTCACACTTCTGAATATCGACCTTGTCATCGCTAAGGATCTAAATGTAGATACGATGCTTGACCATATTATTCTCCTGATCTCCATCTTTTTAGCGGTTTTCCTCAGTTATAAATATTTCGAGTTTGTGCTGAGACATTATTCCAGATTTGCAAAATCTCATCGAAAGCTTAAGTACAAATATGAATTAACACTACACAGTTTATTGTCCAAAGGAAGCAATGAGGAGTATCAATATTATCTGGAGCAAAGCCTTGATGAGCGTTCAGCGTTCAGAAAGGAAGATGATGACAAGATCAGTGAACCCTCGAAAGGTTATGACTTTAAATACATCGCGCACTATCTACTCAATCACCACAGATTAAGATACCGGTCCCTGAACAAGATGGATAATTCATATCTTCGGATTGCCTTAACAGTGGTCATACTTACCGTATTGATCAGAGGAATTCTCCTCTTGTTACGTTAGTATTCACGATAATCACGCTTGTATCCAGGCAACCGGCTTACTGCTATATCATTTACTCCTCAACAATAGCTTTCACCCTTCCAACCTCCCCGGTTTCGAGCAGCACTTTGATCCCATGAGGATGAGTGGATGATTTTGTAAGGATCCGGGCCACAAAACCACGGGTAAGCTCACCAGTGCGTTGATGATGCTTTTCCACAATATCTACTTCTGCACCGATCCGGATGTCGCTTCGTTGTGTCCCTTTGTTCATTATTTTCAGAATATTGGTACCTTAAAATGTGTAATCTCCATGTCTTACCCCTCCAGCGGTGCCCAGTACGTACACGAACCCTCAGCTTCTACCGGTCCTTTAAACAGGGTACAGGCTCCGCAGGATTCATCTGGTCTGGGAGGTAAATAAAGTTTACAGTTAGCACAGGCCTTCAACGGGTCGGTAGCCCTGGTTTCGTAAGCAAACTGTTTACGTTTGGCCAACTCCGAATCACTCACCTGTGACAAGTCACTGCAGGATTTTAATTGATACGGTTCTTCTTTCTTTGATGGCGATTGACAAGCTGCAAAAAGGTACCCCAGGCCAAAAGCACTTAGAATTTGATAAACGAATTGTCTGCGATCGGATATATAGCTCACTAATTAGAATATTGTGTCTTTGGGCCTTCGTGGTAAATAAACTCGCCAAAGCTTGCCCGAAATTAAAAACTCATTAAACAATTATAATAACTCATGAATGGCCTTTACTTTTTCCAAAGGACTGTCACCTCCCTCTTGAATTA
The DNA here is from genome assembly GCA_965243485.1 of Cyclobacteriaceae bacterium. GTDB lineage: Bacteria > Bacteroidota > Bacteroidia > Cytophagales > Cyclobacteriaceae > UBA7330. Next base: position 4,304,708 of record CBDEVP010000001.1, read on the forward strand.
TCTTGATCCCATCACTCAATTCAGCACCTTCGTATTGAAGGATTCCTTTCGACAGATTACTCAAAGAAGCTGTGAGCAGCTCCTCATCACCTGCAAAAGGCGTTTGTTGAAGGAGGGTCAATAAGTCTTTGATTTGATCTTTATCATTTTTAGCGCCTGAAATAAATGAGTAATTTGTCACAAACCAGGTAGAAGCTTCATCAAGCGGATCGAAGTATCCTGATGTAACAAGTTGATCAAAAAATTCCTTCGATGAACCTGTATCAGAACTCAGTACTGCCAGGTGGAACCAGTTGTTTTGTCGAAATCGAGAAAGGACGTCCAACAGTGCAGCTTGTACTTCCTTTCCATGATAGTTCCCCAGTGTCAACACGGCCTGAAACGCAACCCCGGCATTCTTATCCTTAGCCAGTGGCAAGGCAAGTTCCCACCCATAGTCCAGTCCCTCTGACAGGATCAATGCCTGCTTCCTGATCCCCGGCTCAGGATCGGACAAAGCCCGCTCAATATCATCGATGGTCAGAGCAGACAACCCTTCCAGTGAATAAAGCGCCCGGATCCTGGCCTTTGGATTAGCACTTCCCAGAAATAGAGACCTAAGATCAGCAACAATACCCTTATCCTGTCTTTCAAGGATCAGGCGCTGAGCGGTATTTCTGTGCCAGCCATTGGAATGTCCCAGCAGCTCTACAAGTTCAAGGCTGCTAGCCTCAGACAGGTTGACCCTTTGAAAGTTGACATCCGATCCTTTTGGCTGGATACGATAGATCCGTCCAAGATCACTTCCATTCATGAAATCCATTTCCTCCTTGAGATCATCAGGGATAGACAAGGGTGTCTCTATATGTTGTCTGTAGTAGTCAAGCACGTACAACATACCATCAGGTCCCTGAGCAAAATTAGTTGGACGGAACCAGGGATCTGAAGATGCCAAAAACTCCCGATCCCTCTCTTCTTCAGCCCGCTGAGCAATCAGTGCCGGACTATCAGGGTCAGGCTTCAGTACATCTCTGTGCACAAGATTACCGGCTACATCCCCCGTAAATACATTTCCAACATATGCTTCACCAAAACCATTTCCTGTGTAGATGGTGCCGCCGGAAGCCCCGGTAAATTTATCCTCAGCATACTCAACACGATCCAGGTTGCGTGCCTGATAATCCGCATTCCTTCTGTCGGTACGTTCTGCACGCCAGTAAGGTGGTGGGGTCAACTGGAACATCTCAAGCTCGTGGTCTGAAATGTCTGCTGATGTCCTGAAGGGAGGCATATATCCATGTCTGTGCCAGTACTTCCAGGGCATGATGGTTTGTTGGATATGCAGGGTGTTTTGGGTGAAAAACCGGTGACCGTATTCGTCCAGATCCTGACCAAACTGACCGGAACCGCTAATGTGTTCGAACACACTGGTATCCATTCGAAACCTAAAATCGGCTCCACTCATCTCTAATGGAGGCACTTCGGGTGCCATGGATGAGGTCACTTCTCCTGCCCGTCCATTGTTGGAGGCATAGATCCAGTTGTCTGTACCGAAACGTAAGCTTGTGATCTGTGCTTCTGAGTTCGCGGCAAAAAAACCGCTGAACAACACTTCCTGAAAATCAGATTTTCCATCCCCATCCGTATCTTTCAGGTACAGGATATGTGGCGCAGCGGTCACTATCAATCCGCCATCCCATGGTAAGATGCTGGTAGCTTCCATCAGTTTGTCCGCGAAAACAGTGGATGCATCAATTTTTCCATCCCCATTTTCATCCCTCAATTGCATAATCCGTCCACGCTCCTCTCCTTCCGCCGGTCGGTAAGGGTAATCATACATTTCCACCACATAGATATTTCCGTCAGCATCGAATTCCATCCCTACCGGATCTCTCACGAAAGGTTCAGCAGCGAATATTTCTATCTCAAAATCAGGATGCAGCTGAAAGCTTTCAACAGCTTCTTCAGGACTAAGCGGATCTGCATATTTTGAGCAGCTGAAAGATGTCAGAATAAATATCCAGATTGCTGGTTTAATAAAGATTCTCATAAGGAACAGGCAAAATAGTGAATTCAGCAATCTCACCCAAAGCAATGGTATGAATGACTTCCATTTGAAATACAGCTTATGGCTGAAAGGATACCTCTTTAATGATTAAATTTTGTATACTTAAATATTAATGTATCTGTCTCCACATGATCTGCACTAAACATAAACTCAGAGAACTTTCACGAAGAAAATTCCTCACTCTTGGTGGAGCATCGATCACTGGCTCCTGCCTTTCAAATCCAGCATGGTCACAGCTCATCACTGCAGAAGAACCCATCATAGACATCCACCAGCATACCAATTATTTGGGTCGCGCAGATGGACATCTCCTGACCCATCAGCGGGCCATGGGCATCACCCATACCATCCTGCTACCTTCCGGCAGAGCCCTGCAGGACCGGGCTTCCACTAATTTCGGTGAATCCAATGGACTGGAGGCACAAGTAGAACCCAATGAGGCTGCCTACCTGCTGGCGCAGGAATACCCGAAGGAATTTTACTTTGGTGCCAATGAAGTGCCTGACCTTCCCGATACCATTAAGACGATTGAAAAATACCTCAAAAAAGGCGGTGTGGTCATTGGCGAACAGAAGTTTAACGTGGAATGTGATTCACCAGCCATGCAAAAAATCTACAGCCTTGCCCGTGAATATGATGTGCCGGTATTGATGCACTGGCAGCATGGACGCTTCAACCATGGTCTGGGTCGCTTCCATAAAATGCTTGAAAAATTCCCCGAAGTCAACTTTATCGGCCATGCGCAGACCTGGTGGGCCAACATCGATAAGAATCATGAGGACCAAACAGTGATGTATCCTAAAGGCCACGTAACTCCCGGTGGCATCACGGACCATCTGCTCAGCGATTATTCCAACATGTATGGAGACATGTCAGCCGGTTCCGGTCTCAATTCGATGAAGCGAGATGAAGACCATGCAAGAGGATTTCTTGAAAGACATCAGGATAAACTTCTGTATGGAAGCGACTGTGCAGACAAAGATGGACTCGATCGGGACAATTGCCAGGGTTACAAAACCATCCAGACAGTGAAGAAACTTAGCAATAACAAAGCGGTAGAAAGAAAAATCCTTTATGAGAACGCCAGAAAGTTATTCAGGTTTTGAGAAATTAAATCTATTTTAACTGCTTTGAACACCTGCTCACTGACATCAGAAATCATGGTCATAGCTAGTAAAGCCCACCACATCATCTAATTATCTAACTTAGTTGTTTACTTTGTTGCTCAGACCAGCTTATGGGATCATCGCCTGCAAAAAAGTTCAGAAAACACCTCATCATATGGATATCTATGATGCTGGTAATCTTAGTGGCATTTCTTGGTATTTTGAGGCTGGGTGTACATTTCTCGAGTGACATCCTTTATCAACTGGTAAAGAGAGAAACCAACGGCCGTTATCAACTTTCCTTTGAAGAAATCGATATAGATCCATGGAACAGATCCATTCGACTAAAAAAAGTGAGGCTGAAACCTGATCCGAACAAAGGACCCGAAGAGGGAGGGCTTAGCAACCTGTATGACCTCGACCTGGCAGGGCTAAACATTGACCTGAAATCAATCATTAGTATTTACACGGATCGTCAGCTATTGATGGAGAATGTTCGGATCATAGACCCTCAGATACATATTACTAAGAAAAAGAATGCACCGAATGAAAGTTTCAGCTTTCAGACAGGTAATCTGTACAAGGAGATCTCCGATTATCTGAGGGTTCTTCAAATTGACCTGCTGGCGATACAAGATGCACAATTTAAGCACTCGCCCAGCGAATTCGGACTTGCAAATATTGACTTCATGATGAGGAATCTTTTAATCGATTCTGCCTCACGACCTGATCAGCGATTTTATTCCGAAAACATTGAATTGGAGATCAACAACCAGAGCTTCATGTTAAGTGACAGCCTTCATCAACTACATTTTGATCGCTTTGTGTTGTCAACAGCTGACTCTGTTTTAACTTTTGATAATCTCATTCTGGCACCTGTAAAAGACAGACCTGATGATCAGAGTGATCAGACAATCTATGATCTTGCCGTACCGCAGCTTACTTTGAAAGGAGTAGATTATTTCTCAGCATATCGTTATAACCGGCTGGAAATGGAGGAGCTTTCAATTACTGACTCCCATCTTTTGCTGGAGGAACAAAAGGAACCCGAGGGCGATGAGGCTGCAAAAGAAGGGAATTCTTTGCTCAGGGAGCTCCTGAGCATTTTCGATCAGGTAAGCATCGGAAAGATGCGTTTCATCAATACGAATTTAAACCTAAAAACCAACAACGACTACAACAATAATTACCAGCATATACAAACAGAAAGAGCGGACATTGTTCTCTACAATTTTCAGTTGGACAGCAGCAACTATCAATTCGACTTCGGTAAAAAATATTTCGACGACGTGGACATCATCATCCACAACTACAGTTCCTATCTCCCCGATAGTATCCATACCATCAATTTTGATCTTCTCCGGATGAGCTCTTTTGATTCTACCCTGGTATTTGAAAATTTCAATATTTCAAATAATGATAGTGGGAGTGCAACCGATATGTTCCTTTCCATCGAACTACCCCTGATCCGACTAAACGGCCTCAACTACCTGGACATCCTTATACGAAGGGAGCTGACCATCAGGGAAATGCATCTGCAGAACCCAAATATCATCTTTGAAAAGGAATCTGGTGGTCTGCGAAAGGAGGACCTCACCCCTGACAGTCTTTATTCGCTGATATCAGGTCATTTTGAGACCATTGGTATCAAGAAGCTGTTGCTCAATCAGGGAGCCTTTTCCATCAACAAAAAACTTAAGATCGGGCGATCTGATTTGGAGATCTCAGACTTTCGATTGCCCGCGGATACCAATTCATGGCATGCTGTACTCGGAGGAGTAAGTCTAAACTTGCAGGCTATGGATCTCAATGGTGAGACCTTCAATTTGAATGCCGGTCGAATTACATGGGATAGCCTGAACAGCTGGCTGATATTTGATGAATTAGCCATGGACTATCTGGACAACCATTTGTCAGCTTTGGGTCAGATGACCAGCCTGTCCGTTTCCGGTATCAACCTGGATAGCCTCTATGCAGGAAATATCATGTCCTTTGATTCCATGATGATGACCGACCCCAGGATATCTATCGGGCTCATGACCCCGGATAGAGACCAGGCAGCAAATCCCATCACCGGGAGCAAATTTATTGAGGTGGTTAATGGTCAATTTACAGCGAAAAGATATGACAGTACGGCCATTAGCCTCGAAAGTGTCAATACCCGGCTTTTGCTTGGTGCTCATAGCCATATGTATGAGGGTAATGCCAAAAATTTAAGTATTACTTTACCTAATATTTCACAACGTCTAATTATCAATAATTTAAGGATATCAGAGCAACAAGATCTATATGTACAGCAAATGAGAATTCAAAGGTTGAGGGACAACCTTAAGCATGAAGTAGAAGTGACCGGCACAATTCCCTCCCTAACCGTGCATGGTCTGGACCAGGATATGCTATGGCAATTTCAAAAATTAGCAGGGGACAGCCTCACTATTACTAATCCAAACGTCCAGCTGAACATCAGACCCCTGCCTTTGGCGACGGAATCACCGGATAGCATTGAAATTGAATTCAAAAAAGTCATTCTGGACAGGGCAAGGATTCGCTTCAGGGATGAAGGTAAGACGCCTTTTGCTATGATAAATACTCCCAACCTATCCATGATCCTTGAAGAGTTTAAATATCCACAGAAATCGGCTCTTGATATCGATCATTTATTGTATGCTAATAATATGATCCTTGATGTGAGGAATCTGGAATCAAGAATGACGAACGGGGATTCCTTTCTCGTCAACCAGCTAAACTTCAATAAAGATGAGGCAGGCATTTTGGCCGATGTACTGAGTTTTGATCAGGCAGACGGTCCTCTTACTTTTAGCATGCCTCAATTGAAACTTGTTGGACTTGATCTTCATGGTTATATCAACGAGCATCGTCTGGTTTTGGACAGCATCGAAATGATTGCACCAAGGATCACATACCATAAAGGCGGAACCACAAAGACCAATGGTAAGAATGAAATTCGTATGCCTGAGTCCATGGCGTTTAGCTGGTTATCTTCCATAGATACAGAAATTTCATTCAATGATGGGATAAATGAAACTATTTATGAGATGCACGGAGGAAATGTGGAGATCGGAAAATATGAGACCAAAGGCGATTTGAAGTGGGAGCAACTTTTTAATGATGCGATGTATGCCAGTATCAGTGGCGAAAAACTTGTGTTGCCGCTAGATCGCGGTTATCAGTTGACAATAGATCGATATGCGTTGGTTCACCCTGGTAATACACTAAAGCTCAGTGAGGTAAAACTCACTTCCATCTATACTCCTGAAGAATTTAGCAAAACCCTTACCTACCAGAAAGACTGGTTTGATGCCAGTGCTGATGTAGTTTCCTTCAGTGACCTCGACCTCAAAAGATTTCTCAACCAACGCGAATTCCAATCACGCAAAGTAGTGGTTGAAGCATTAGATGGCCTGATCTATCGTGATAAGAATGTCCCCTTTGACAGCACACGGATAAAGGCACTGCCACAAAGTATGTTACTGAACATTGACCACTGGGTCTATATCGATACACTTCAGGTCATGGGCGATATCACTCACAGGATCAGACCTGAAAACACCGAAGAGGTGGCAGAAATAAGTTTCAGGGACATTGATGCTTCCCTGATGCAAATCACCACCGTACCCAACATCGCAGACAGGCCCATGAGACTGGTGGCGACGGGAATGCTCATGGGTGAAGCATCATTTCAGATCAGTGTGATGTTTGACATGCAGCACCCAAAGGATCGCTTCTCATTTACCGGGCAGATAGATCAGATACAACTTGAAGTTCTGAATAAGCTACTCAGACCCCTCGCCAACATTAACATTAGAGATGGCCATGGCGAGCGGATCAACTTTAATATCAAGGCAAACAATGAAGTGGCCACCGGTGAAATGCGGTTTCGCTATGAAGACCTGAAAATACAGCTCCTCAACCCGGATTCTGAAAACAAGAAAAATGCAAATCAAGGCCTCAAGACCTTTGTGGCCAATACCTTCGTGATCAATGACAAGAATCCCACCTTCCTCATATTGAAGCCAGGCACTATTTTTCGGGAAAGAGACCCTTCCCGTGTGATCTTTCACTACTGGGGAGAAGCTCTCCTAAGCGGCGCTGTTAGTAGCATAGGTATTAATAAAAGCAAGAAGGCTGAGAAACGATACGAGAAAGAGAATGAAGAGTGAGCAGATTCCCGTAGCCTGAAATACTTCTGTCCTGGCTTACGATTCCAGGTTGACACGAGACTCCGAGTATAGCTCATAGGCAGCAACCAGGATTTCCCTGCTTTCATGACTTTGATAGTCCTCAAGCTTTTTTTTATCATCCACAAATGCTGGCTGATATTCTTCCTCCAGCGTATCCCAAAGCACTAACAGGTAGTGATAGCCAAGGCGACTACTCCTCCCCTTTTCTAACCATGATTCAAATGTTTCCTCGTCCAGTGATTTACCATATTGTGCTTTAAACATCCTATAATTCTTTTGTCATAGTCATTGGTAGCGATTATAGTTGATTGCCAAATAAGGTCCCAATTTGATCCTGATATTTTTCATCATACCACAACAATGGCGCCCAAAGCTTTCGGATCGCCGCATCAAGGTTAGTAAAATTGGAATGTGGAATGTGCAAGGGGATCTTGTATAACTTAGGGTCCTTCTTATCAAACGGACAGGCCACTTTAGATTGAAATAAAAAAGGAATAAGGGTGGTCGTGCAATTCAGGCCAATGCGATCCACCTCGAATTCATCCATAAGCTCAGTCAGGTTTTGATTGATGTTTTCAAAGAAAGTGGTGGTTGCCGCCAACCGGATACGTGAACCTGCTTTCGATTTCCCTTTCTTCTTCAGGTACTTGATCTGGCTAAAGCCCTGTTTTCCCCTCGTCATATAAGCGGAAAAGGTGGTATGGAATATGTTTTTCTTTCCATGCATCATACAGATAGCTGCACTTCCGGATTCAATACTCAAATACAATACAGTGGCATCATTTTTTATGATTGACAGGTCTTCTCCCATGACCAGGTACAGGGGCAACCGGATAGATCCCATGCTCTCATGTTTCTCATCTTTCAAGACAACTGTATGCTTCCTGAAGTCATATTGATAATTCGGAACGTGATCCCTGATCACTCCAAAAATCTGTTCAAGATCCTGATGAAATAAATTGATTTGGAGTTTATCCATACCAGATGTCAAAACTAATCACCTTCTGTGAGCTTATTTCGATCATGGTTTTCCATATGGTATGTCTAACTTTCAACATATACATTATAATAAATAACTTTTGAAACTATCTAATTAACTTTCCCCTATGGACAGGGAAATGATGAACAAAATTGAAGAGGTTCGTACGTTACTTACCGCACCGGAAGCCTTTAACCGGCTTGCCGCCAAGTACGAGTCAGACCCTACTGAAGAGAATTTAAGAGCTGTGATTGATCAAATGGCGATTGAGCTTGCTGCAGGTAGGATTAAACGCAATGATGATCAGGTGAAGCAGTAAGCATTTCAAAGACTGATCATCAATAAGAATGAGCACTGTCACATATGTAAGATATTACTTTCCCAATGTTCTGAGATGGGTTTTGTCAATCCTGTTATTCTTACTGGCCATTTACCTGGTGATCATCGGTTGGTATGTGACCTCCGCCGTTTGCATTTTGTTCTTTGCAGTTCTTTTGACTTTCAAGTATGTAATTACCGTGGATCAGGAAAAGAAGATGATCAGTGACCGCTTCCACAGATTAGGGATGTCCAACGGAACTCACAACCACTTTACTATATTGAACACTTTACTGGTCACGAAAGAGAAGAAGAGTTACAAAGCAGCAACCAGGTCCAGAGATTATTGGGTCAACTACGTAGAATATACACTTAGCCTCAATTACGATGACAACAAAACATTTACTCTCCTCACACTCAATGATCATGAAGATTTCAAAAGTCAGGTGGAAAAATTCAGGAAAGAACTGAATCTTAAAGTTGAGGTACAAAACTGATGGAAAAATGGGCTTAAAGGCATCCCGATCAGTGCTTATGATATTTTATATTTTATCTTAAATTTGATAGCATGAGTCAGCTGATAAAACGTGTGAAAAAAAGGGATAAGGTGAAGAATCGCGACCAGCAGAAGCATCAATTTGAGTCGGCATCACCGGTCTGTTATGCAAGCAGTAATGAGATCCGGGAGGTCTACAAGGATAAGAGCCCGAAAGGAAAGAAAGAGCAACAGAAATGATTCAATCCATAGTACCTATTTATCATCGCATCCCAGCGCGACGGTTATCTGGTCAATTATTCGCCTCCTGAATATTGTGTCTTTAGCACCTGTAATTCAAGTCTTCATTACTCAAGTCCGGTAATTCCCGATTGACGATTATCAAAGATCTTCCGATCCTTCGAGTACCTCAAACATTGATGTAAGCGACTGGTGCAGAATCCCTGCCGTCTCTGGCCCCAGGGAGTTTTCTTCGCCATAGGGCGAATTATCCCTGCCATAACCATACGGGGCCTCCACATCCCATTGGGTTTTAGGAATGATGTAACCGATCTCATCATTGGCCAGACCAAATACGAATTTGTACTTCCCGGGCATCATTTCCCGAATGGGAATCCCTTCAACCGGCACACCAACAAAATCTCCTTCAGGAGGTGTCTCCACTCCTCCATTCACCAACTCAGGATAAATTTCACCCGGAATTGCAACAAATGACAGTGGTCCAATGGTCCCTATCGCCAGCTCGGAGCGCATTTTCATCCAACCTGATGTGCCCCGGTCAAGTACTCCCAGTAATGAAGCCAGTTTAAAAATATTATTATCCACAGGAAGCTCTATGGTTTTCACCACGAGCGAAATACTTGCTGAATCAATGACTGCAGCTGGCCTCTCCATAGCTTTTAGCGCGAGCCATGAAAGGTGTTTTCCCTCTGCTTCTGCCTTTTCGAACGAAGGCTCTGCAAACTCCTCTCCTGTAAAAGGATCTATGATTGTCAGAGAGGGATGTGTGCACATCAAGCCACCGATGGCTGCACTGACATACACAGTTACTCCTCCAGCTCCTTCATGGATCAGGCTATCGCCAGAGTAGACGCCTTTTTCTACACCTTCCCGCACATAATGCGGAAAATCAGACGAGATCAGCAGATTTTTGCTCCACAGGGTCTCCGGGTGGTTCCCCCACGAGACTAAAGTGCCTAATGTGCCTTGTGTTGCTTTATCGACCGCACGTATCATGCGCAAACCCGAATCAAAAACCTGCGGATCGCGGGTGTCTTTGACCAGTCCTTCCGCTCCGGTCAGGTCCTGAGAGATCTCCAGTTGTGTTGGCTTCAGGTTCTCCACTGCTCTCACCACAGAATTTGCTACCCGTTTCTTCACCCATTGCAGATATTCCTTATTCACCCCATTCTTAAAAATACTCTCACCCCATATGCCCATCATGTCCGGTCCTTCATGGGTATGTGTCGAGGAGATGAGGGTATAGGTAACCCCTGCTTCCATAGGGATCATTTGCCGGATATCGATCACATGGTTGTGCATAAAACCAATAAAATCGAGTGAGACAATGGCCAGACGTGTCGTTCCATCGTCAATCACCATCGTTCTTGCCCATATGTCATCATGGATGCCATTGGCAGGTTTGCTGTTGCTAAATCCTGCGATCCATATGGGATCGAATGTGCCGTTCCCATTCCCATCTGTCCAGGTATCTCCCTTTTCAGGGTTGTATTTGAAATTGCCGTCCACGTCTTCCCATCGGTCGGGTACTTCCGGTGTCAATGTTACAGCGGCAAAACCTGCCTGCAGTTGACCAGGACCTGCTGGCCTGATACTCAGGTCTGCCTTGTAGCCAGGGTGTTTATCTCCAAGATTTTTGAATCCCAGAAAGAGTACAAACGCAGCGGTCAGGATGAACATGGAAAGGATCAGCCATAAACTTATTTTCAGAAGCTTTTTCATGACGGTAATAATAGGCTGTAAATTACAAATATGAGATTAGTTCTTAAGGTTGAATTTGAAAGAAGCTGAAGCTTCCATTGAAGCTGAACTCAAAATATGGCCGGATGCGGTACTTATTCCTTTTTGATGCCACGGCACTACCTTTTTTATCTTCCTGTTCCCTCCTTAACTCACAACGATCTTGTCGTGGGTGATCTGCTCATAAAAATGATGAATATCGAACATCTGCTGCGCTCCTAGCTTCTGACCTGCCTGGCTAATGACGTATAGAGCCAGGGCGACAAGGCCAAGAACAGGCAACCCCCACAGAACAGAAGGGTCTTTCCCCAGGCTAAAAAGACTGGCTCCCCACATCCCAAGGAAAAGAGATAAGATACTGATGGCGGCATAACCTAAAAAGAAAAAACCCCAAACGGTGGGATTTGGACCATACAGACCTCTGACAATCACATTGTTTTCCTCCTGTTCAAAAGACAAATGAAGCTGGGGTGACCATATATGACGTGTGTCAGGGTGGATCCTGATGTAAAGATGGCCCGGCAGGTAACTGAAGGTAAATTGCCCACTTTGCTCCAGTGCTGAACAAAGCCTGATCTCCAGCTGCTCCTTTGGCATGCCCTCTATCAGGTGTTTAAAACGGGGTCTGATCCTAAAGCTCGACATAGAGTTTGGGCATCCAATGGCTTAATGCCGATCAAATAATGGTTTATACCTTTCCTGATGGATTACCAGCAACGCAATATTCAAACCCGCCACCAGAATGGCTGGCCAAAGCATAACTACATCTCCATTGATAAGGCTGAACATCATGAAGCTAAAGGACAAAGGAAAAAGCATGATCAACAGTATTCCGGTCCACTTATTGAATATGAGTAACAGACCGACAAGTATTTCGAAGAAATACAGGTATGGTAGATAAACAACGATGGCATCAATAAAATCTCGTGTCAACTCCGGCATATTGCCATAACTCGCCGGCACGACATGTAGAAACTGATTGAGTGCATAACCTACCAGGTATACCCCCAGTAGCATGCGTAGCCAGGGTTCAGCTTTGTTTTTCATCTGAATGTTATTTTGATCCATTTTTGCTACTAAAAGTACAAACTACGGACTATCAGAAATTCGAATGCATGACATTTCACATCCTGAAAATTGAGATTGGTCAGCAAGGAAGAACTTGATCGCACTACATTTAATCTGGATGAAGGTGTTAGAAATTTGTGAAGTGCCTGATCACAGGAAAATTCGGTAACTTTTGAATAATTACTGCAACAAATGTTACAAACCGGATCGCTCATCCGGCGTTTATTTGTGTAAACAAAAGAATAAATATGCCTACCATAAAGCTGACGACAGAACGTTTCAAAGAAGAGGTCTTTGACTACAACAAGGAAAAAGAGTGGAAATACAATGGTGAAAAACCTGCCATCATCGACTTTTATGCCGACTGGTGCGGTCCCTGCCAGATGGTCGCACCTATCCTTGAAGAGCTATCTGAAGACTATCCTGAAGTTTTGATCTACAAGGTGGATACGGAGGTAGAACAGGAGCTTGCGGCTGTATTCAGGATTCGAAGTATCCCCAGTATGCTATTTATTCCGGTTGGCCGGCAGCCGATGATGCAAGCTGGCGCATTGCCTAAAAACGCCCTGGAGCAGGTGATCAAAGAGGAACTGCTGCCTCAAAACGCAGAAAGCTAAAGATGATGCTATAATTTTCCAGGCTTTGCTTAAGTGTCTCTCAACTGATATCGAATATATACATATTTGCTATACTTGATGCCTGTTATTGGTTTATGATCAGAATTCGTGGCGATCAGTTGGACCGTCCGGTATTCACTTAATTATAGCATGCGGCCTTTGCAAATTCCATTTTTTTTGATTTTGATCCTGTTGATGAAGCTTGAAGTTCAAAGCCAGGAACACGCTCCCAGAGCGCTTACATGGTTCCAATACAAAGGTGCTGGCTCTCTGAAATCAGGAAAGTGGGGAGCCATGCTGGACGTCCAGCATCGGAGGGCCGGTTTTCTTCGGACCTCAAGCCAGCAGCTGATACGACCCGGCGTTACACTTGAGCTGGCAGATCAGCTATTTTTGACTGTTGGTGTTGCTTCCTTTTGGCACAATATTTCTACAGATGATAGTCAACCGCTGTACCGCTATGAAGCAAGACCATTTCAATTTGTACAGTGGCAGCAATCATTCACAAAACTCCGGCTCAGGCATAAATTTCGATTGGAGCAGCGCTTCAACCGCAAAACGATGGAAGAGCGAATAATTCCGGGCTTTGATTTTAATTATCGCACAGGATATCGGCTAAGTATCCTTTACCCGGTAGTCGAAAACTGGGTAATTACAGCTTATGATGAAATACTGATCAACTTTGGAAAAGAGATTACCACCCAGTATCTGGACCAAAACAGAGTTTATCTGGGAATTAGAATAAAAAACAATCAATTCACTTATAAAACCGGCTATATGTGGCTGACAGCTCCCATGCCTGAATCGGCAGGTTTCGAACACAGTCATATCGTGAGAATGGGAGTAAGTCATCGTTGGTGATCATCTCGACTTCTTAGTACCGGTTGTCTTTAATTAACTATTGCGACCAGTAAAAATCAGTCTCAACTTTTAATGGAAGAATGATCGATAAATTGCTTCTTACCTGATTTGTCGCTAGGTTCGATGCTGGTTGCTAAACACTCACTTAATTTATGAAAAAACTACTGGTACTTACCGGAGGTGGAGACTGCCCGGGACTGAATGCTGTGATCCGCGCCATTGTCAAAAGATCAATGCAGGAAAAGGACTGGAAGGTCTATGGAAGCATTGAAGCTTATCACGGGATCATGCGCGATCCGCAGGAAATCGTTGAACTCACCAATGATCGCATTGCAGGTATTCATGTAAAAGGCGGTACGATCATCAAAACCACCACAAAAGGCGATCCTTTTAACTATCCTGTGTCCCAACCTGACGGTACCTGGAAAAATGAGGATCGATCAGATGAGCTGATGTCGAGAATTAAAGATCTTGGAATTGATGCGGTCATCAGCATAGGAGGAGACGGAAGCCAGCGTCTGTCCCAGCGATTATTTGAAAAGGGTCTACCGGTCATTGGAGTCCCAAAAACCATAGACAATGATTTGTCTGCCACCGATTTCACATTTGGTTTTCAGACGGCGGTGGAGGTAGCGACCGATGCAGTGGATAAGCTTGTGACTACCGCAGAAAGCCATCACAGGGTATTGATCCTGGAGGTGATGGGTCGTGAGGCCGGCTGGATAGCACTTCACGCAGCCATTGCAGGAGGTGTGGAAGTGTGCCTGATCCCCGAGGTCCCATACGATATCAATAAGGTGGTGGACCGTATCAATGACCGCTACCACCGGGGAAAGGGATTTGCCAACATTATCATTGCTGAAGGAGCAAAACCAAAAGGTGGAGAAATGGTTCAAAGAGACAGCGATGAGGTCGGCTATCAGATGAAGCGGCTTGGGGGTGTCGCCTTCCAGCTGAGCCATCAAATGAAAGAGGCAGGTTGCAAGGCAGATATACGCGAGATGGTACTTGGTCACCTCCAGAGAGGTGGCACTCCCCTGGCATTCGACAGGATCCTCTCAACTGCCTTCGGCGTCAAAGCCTTTGAAATGGCACTGAGGGGAAAATTTGGTCACATGGTAGTATATAAAAACAATGATTACAAAGAAGTATCACTTCTTGAAGCCACCAACGAATACAACCGCGTGGACATCGACAAGACCTATCTTTTCAAGGCAGCAAAAGGTGTTGGGATCAGCTTTGGGGATTAGGCAAAGCTCTGCTGCCAAACCTTCCAAAATTATTTGCCACTGATCAAAAAAAGGCCGACTCCTCCTTAGAGCCGGCCTGTGATTAATTGCTGCCTTTTTTATTAACCTCTTCCCGGCTTATTGTTCATTCGAGCCTATATTTCCCTGTGCAACAATCGTTGATAACTGATCACCTGCCAGGTGCACATTGATGTATCCATCGACAGTCAGTACGTCCGCATATTGAAAAACGGTTCCATCGTCTAGCGCTGCAACATTTGTTTTGCTCATTCCGGTAGTTCCGTCCACAGGATTAAATGAAAAAATGATTCCTCCTCCTTCTTCAGCAGAATTTGCATGTATATGGGCAGGATGTGATCCGCCTTCAGGGGTATTCACCAGAGACAATACAGCCAGCGCCTCGCCATTTACTCTCTCAGAAAATGTGGCAGTTCCGCTGATCCCCGCTACATCGCGCTCTGCAAGATTATATACTTTAGATTCTCCGGTCAGTTCATTTTGTCCGATATCACCCTGCGCAACAATCGTGGACAATTGATCACCGGCAAGGTGTACGTTGATGTATCCATCAACGGTCAGCACATCTTCATAAACGAAGGCGGTTCCATCATCGAGCATAGATACATTTGTTTTACTCATTCCGGTAGTTCCGTCTACAGGATTGAATGAAAAAATAATTCCGCCTCCTTCTGCTGCCGTATTTGCGTGTATATGGGCTGGGTGTGATCCGCCTTCAGGGGTATTCACCAGAGACAATTCAGCTAACGCCTCACCATTTACTCTCTCAGAAAAAGTAGCTGTTCCTGAAATACCATCTACAGCGCTTTCGTAGAGTTCATAGGTTTTGAATACACCCGTCAATTCATTCTGTCCAATATCGCCCTGAGCCACTATAGTCGACAACTGATCGCTTGCCAGATGCACGTTGATATATCCATCGACAGTCAATACATCCTCATAAACAAAGGCAGTTCCATCATCAAGAGCTGAAATATTTGTTTTACTCATTCCGGTGGTGCCATCTACGGGATTGAATGACAAGATTATCCCGCCTCCTTCTGCGGCTGTATTGGCATGTATATGGGCAGGATGCGATCCACCTTCCGGTGTATTTGATAGTGCCAATTCTGCAAGAGCTTCTCCACTGATCCTTTCATAGAATGTGGCGGTACCGCTGATGCCGTCCACCGCTCTCTCATTAAGCTCATAGATCCTGGATTCTCCGGTAAGCTCATTTTGTCCAATGTCGCCCTGGGCGACGATCGTTGACAATTGATCGCTTGCCAGATGTACGTTGATGTATCCATCGACAGTCAACACATCCTCATAAAGGAAGGCTGTTTCATCATCAAGGGCTGACACATTTGTTTTGCTCATCCCGGTGGTCCCGTCTACGGGATTGAATGAAAAAATGATTCCGCCTCCCTCTGCTGCTGTGTTGGCATGTATATGGGCGGGGTGAGATCCACCTTCAGGGGTATTCACCAGAGACAATTCAGCAAGAGCCTCTCCATTTATCCTTTCATAAAAAACAGCGGTACCGCTGATGCCATCCACTGCTCGCTCGTCAAGGTCGTAGGTTTTGGATACTCCGGTAAGCTCATTCTGTCCAATGTCACCCTGGGCGACGATCGTTGACAATTGATCGCTTGCCAGATGTACGTTGATGTATCCATCAAATTCCAGCAACTCATCATAGGAAATTGGTGTGCCGTCATCCAAAGCACTTACTACAATGCTGCTTGTACCAGTGCTTCCATCTACCTCCCCAAGCGATAAAACAATCCCTCCACCTTCAGCCGCTGTATTGGCGTGGATATGGGCAGGATGTACTCCTCCGTCAGGTGTGCCGTCGAGTGAAATCACAATTTCAACAGTACCGTCAGAAAGTTCGGTAAATGTCGCACTGCCAAAAATTCCAGGATCTGCGACAGATGTCAGGGCATATTCCTTTGAATTTCCAGTTGGAGTAATATCTTCTCCTTCATCATCATTACAACTCATCAATGCAACAAACCCAGTCATAGCCAGGAGGATGCTCATTATCCTAAATTTTTCAATCAATTTCTTCATGAATATTCTGTTTGGTTTGTGTGAGAACTTTGGTCTACCCTTATTGTTTTATTTTTCTTGAGAGTTATTGACCTTTATCTCGTATACCCAAAGATCTCTGCGGAGGTTGGCCGGATGCTTAGGGCATTTGATGATCAAGCATCTTCACGGGTATCAAGTGGTCTCCCACCCGGATCATTCAAGACCTCTGTAAAAGGATTGGTAAGCACCCGCCGTAAACAAAAAAAGGTGACCCTGCAATGCAAGATCACCTTTCGAAGGTTATCTATAAAAGCGACAAGCGCCTTAATATTTAATCCACTAATTCTACATTGATCGCGTTCAGGCCTTTTCTTCCCTGCTCGGTATCAAAAGCTACTTTGTCATTCTCTCTGATCTCGTCGATCAATCCACTTGAGTGTACAAAAATGTCTTTGTCTGAATTGTCGGGTGTGATAAAACCAAACCCTTTCTCATTGTTGAAAAACTTTACAGTTCCTTCTTGCATTGTAATAATTGTTATTGTTAATAATTGTGCTGTTGAAAGCTTTGAGATAATAACCCGTGTTTCGGACCATTCATACAACTTCATGAATTAAGTGCCCATCCATCCTTAAAGGAGGATATTCTCATGCGTTTAAAAAGGAAATTCTTTGGAACTAAACTATTTGAAACGAATTCTGATTGCTGCATCTACCGCAGGCTGGGGACTATTGAAGTACTCACAACTTTTTCGAGCTGGGGCAAATATACGTTTTTTTCTAATAACCAAGGATTTTATAGCAGCATCTTTCAATGTGATCTGGCTGTGGAATCAAAATAGATAGATTGGAATTGCGTTTTGATTCCTCTGATCATGAAATGCAAAAGAAAGAGCACAGAAATAACTGCGCTCTTTCATCAAGTTGGAACTATTTTGATATGGGCATTTTATGCCTCTCTACCCAATGGTCCAGCTCTGATAGATCGCGCGAAGACCTCAAACTTTGTCTGAACTTCCTGTACTCCTTTCGGAAGATCTCAGGGTAAAAACGTATTTTGCTCAATACGAGTTTACTGTATTCTAACTGGCTCATATCTCTTAATGATAAGGTTCAGTATTTAAAGTACCACTTTGCGAATCCTGCTTTGTGGGATCGATCTCCCACCTTCCAGAATCACAAATCGATCTGTAACCGCGATTACAACCGCTTCACGAGCGACAAATCGTTCATAATGATCCTGATAATACAGCTGAACCGCCTTTCCAAACAGGTTACCAAGAGTCAGGGCCGTATGAAGTCGTCTTTTCATTCTTTCCACACGTGCTGCTTTTGGACCTGCTTTCCTCGGCTTATGTAATTCAGCCTGATCACCGGCTAATAATTCCTGATGTAACATTGCTATGTTTGTTTAAGATTTTGAAAAAAATTAGAGGAATCAATCCCTCATTCACCTGGCAGGGTAAACCTTAGTCACATAGCTTGAATGACCGATAAAGCAAATAAAGCTTGGGGTAATTAAATACAGATCTTAAATCGTAAACGGGAAGAATATCTAAGATACCAGTTCGAAAAATGGCAACATGCTTTTCGGTCTTTTTGAAAGTCCTTCCTACTTCAGACTGTTTCGAGACCGGTATATACACCGTCTCTATGGTATCCTTAAACTCTGCCATTTCTGAGGCGGAAGCGGGAGAAATAAAAAAAATCAAAGCCAGAGAAAGTATGAGGAGTCCCTGCATTTCTCTGATGATCCTCTTTTCACACTTTTGCCGCCCGTTCATTGCATAGTTCTTTTACTAATAAAATACGCTTATAGGCTTAAGGTGTTTCATTAAAATATTTAATAATAGAGATAAAGCTTTATGAAAACTACCGTAAGGGTTTGAGAAAGATAAGAAGTTGCAGTAGAACACCTATCAGGATTAATGCTCCGATCTCCAATCTTGATATGAGATTGCTGGAATCAATGGCCTGGTTAGAAAAAAGAAGCTCACGCTTTCCTTCCTGAATTTGAATCTCAGATAAGGCGTCCAGATCATTGAATATCCCAGTATAATAATTCTCCACCTGATCAAGTGACGGCAATTCTTCATTGATCGTCTCTCCCCTGCTCAGACTCTGTTCATACTGGAATAGTCTGTTGAGTCGGGTCTGAAGAGAAGCAAAATGTTGCGCTTCACTCTCAGTAAGTTTAGTTTTTGAATACCTATTAATCAGGGTTTGAATGGAGTCATTGGCATTCGCATTTATGGCAGCAGAACCTTCAGGGAGACCGGTTTGCAGTAGATTTCGTTTTACCTCCATTTGTCGTGAAATACAATATATATAGTTTTTTGCCAGCAGCCTGTCCTCGTAAATTGATGTCATGCTTTTTTGCACAATCTCAAAATGGTGCTTATCGATCATATTGGTAGCAAGGATCAATAAAAAAACAATAATGAGGGCAGCGCCTGCGCGCAGTCTTTGTTCAGTACTCAATTTCCATCCCATAATTCTTCTCTGTATTTCTTCTTAATCAGGATAAATATAACGTAATCTATCTTCTGTGGATATGAGTTTGTATTTGAATGCAGTCTATTGTTCCTCTTTTAGCTGCACCAGTCTTTGTTACAGGTTAGGTGCGTCATCATCAAAGTCTGAGCTTGGTGAAGCTTCAGGTTGATTCAGGTTTTCCCTGTGAAGCAAAAACTACTCTCAGGATTGGATTCCCTTCATAGCATTGACCCAACTCTTCTACTGCTGCGATCTGATTCGGTTCAATGCGTTTGGACTGGTCTGTTCCACAGTGGCTGAGGTCAGCTCCGAAGAGTAGCGTAAAGGGAGATCCGGGACCCTGATAGTCAGGACTATTTCCAATAAGTTCCATATTTATTTTTTTATTAATTCTTATAATAGATTTCATTTTTCGTACTGACTGCCGAAGCTTCCCTGCTATTGAAGAAACCAAAAGCCAAACCAAATTTGAAGTACCAGAGGGCTTCATTGAAATAAATGTTATAAGGGTCACTACCATAAAGGCCGGTAGAAGCAAATACAGCAGTGTTGTTGGAGTTATTGAGTATACGATAAATACTCAGGTCAACATTTAGTCTTCTGAAATCCAGTGCTTTTACCTCTTCAAGCGCTTCCCAGGATGGCCCGCGAAAGTAATTGGCATCCAGGGTATATTTTAGATCCAGTGAAAGTCTGATTGTTTCCGAAGGCCTCCCTCCCTCGAGAAGACACCATTTATTATTATTGGCAAGATATTCTACAAGAAAGGGTACGTTCATCAGGTCTATTTTTGTATGAAGCTTGAGTTTAGGATACATGTGTGCATTCTCAGGCAAGGTGGGTATTTGCCAGTTCACTTCTTCAGTTAATGGATGAATAGACAAACCCAGGTATGCGTGTGATTGAAATGACTGAGTAGTTGCAATCCGGGTGGTATTGCCGTCCTGTGGATTTGAAATTTTCCGGATCAGTCTGTCGGAAGCCTTTTGTTGCTTTTGTTGAGCTCTGGCTTGCTGCAATAGCAGACTATCCTTAGGATTACTTTTGAGTTGTTGAATGGAATCTTTTAACTCCCGCCTGGTATCCTTACTGACAAGACGAATTTTTGGCTGCATCTTTGACGGTCGTGAATCCCATATGCCAAAACCCACCTCGAAGGCTACATCATCGGAAAAATTGCCGTTGTAGGTATTCACTACCATCCTATCGCCGTTTCGCGGATCGGGTACATAGGTGGAATCATCCTGCCCATTGGAATGATGATAAGCAAAGAACCTAAAATATGGAATCCGTTCATAAGTCTCTGTTTTCATCAGTTTGGCATGAGACCAGTAAAAGGCAGCGCCTACCCTGTTGGATGGTGTTCTCACCGGCAAGGATTCGTCACCATCCGGCTTTACAGGATAATAATAGCCATCATCGTTGTTGAAGATCCGTACATCAAAAGCAGGTATGACATGAATGGTAAAAAGTCCCATTCCGGGACCTCCAAGGGCGATGGGTGTCCGGACCGAAGCATCTAAAATATACGGCTTCTTTTCCTGTGAGCCATCTAAATGCCTGGTGTATGAAGTATAGGGAAAGGCGACAGTGGAAGGTGGTGCCAGAAACCTCATGGTCTCAAAAAACTTGATGTTCCGGTTTCTTTTACTCAAAAAGCTTCTTTTCCCCGGCTCCTTGATATTATAATCCGAATCACCCTGCCATGGTATCTGCAGGTTGCTCAGAAGATCTGAGGGATCCCGGCATACCTCAAATACTTTGGCTTCCCTGGAGGGCAAGACCTCCTGACCCATCCCCAAAATAGCATGGACCAGCAGCATAGAAGAGACAAATATTCTTATCATAGCTTCAGTTTTCTACCAATTTATTAAAATGTGATGGAAATCGTCTGAAAATGAATGACTTAATCGGCATCATCGCGGTTATCAGAATGTGCATTGTAGACGGAATCTAAAAGAAGATACTGAAAATCATTGTTGGATCATTCAATGACAAAGGAAATGAGAACGATGAGATCTTCATCGGCTAACCTGCGAATTATACCGAATATCTTCAATTTCAAGCCTGAGCCAGGTCCAATCCCTGTCCTCAAGTTTCCAGGTAGCTGTCATTATGGCGGGTATTTTGATGCCTTCGAAGACTTTGTATGACTCGACATTCAATATCCACTCATATCGCCTGGCGCCTTCATCGTTGTCCTTGAAACGGAGTGCCTTAAAACGGGTGAAATTACCCCGGGTATCGAAATAAAAAGTACCGGTGCCGGTCACTCCAAGATAGCTCATGGTGGCACGGGCAGTTGAGTCACTTAGCTGTTCCCATCCAATGTGTTTGTTAAGAGCGAGTGATGGATACCACACCATTTCCCCCAGAAAACGTTGGAGTGTGCTTTCTGTAAGCTTTTCTCCATCGGCATTCACTATGTTGATGAGCCCATTTGCTTTGATGAGCATCTCTCCTTTTCCATCTTTGAACTTATCCCTTCCTATAATATGGATCAGGGAATTAACCGGCATATCAACAGTCCATATGAAGGCTGGATCTTCGAGTATGGTATACTGTAAAGCAGACGCTTTCATCCAGTTTTTCTGGTCAGGTTGCATTTTCATTTCGGCTTTTTGTATGGCTTCTCCCAGAGTGATAAACGGCTTTCCTACCATACCTGAAGAAAACAACCAGCTTCTCACCGGATCAGGTAAATCTTTCACATCTTCTGCTGTGACCATTCGTTCAGTGGACTCAGCAACTGAACCCAGGATAAGAGCGGTTTCCCTTTTGACCTTTTGGTGAAATTGATACTGACCAAACGAAGCGAGAGATACCATCAGGATCAACACATTGATGACTGTGGCAAACCTGGTCTCTCTCCAGAAGTAAATGATCAATAACTGAGAAATAAGCACTGATATAAAACCTAGCACCCAATCAAATTGAACATGAGCCATATATGCAATGAGGTAAGCCAATAGCATCACTGAGGCAGCAAGCCAGGCAATGCCCTGCTTCCTGTTGACAGGGCTTTTTATGGATTGGATGGTCCTGATCCTGCCTTTCAGAAAGCCCATCAAATGAATGAGACCATGCAGGCCAACCGCAATTAAATAAACGACCTTCATTAAATCTACGTTGGCATCAAAGTGCCTTGGTTGCCCGTGTAATTTCAGTGTCTACCCAAACCTGTACAATGACAGGTATCACCCGCATGCATGATTTGACAGGCACTTAAATTGGCATTTTTATTTAGTCCATTTGTGTATTTGATTTGAAAAATTTTTCGCGTCGTTACAAAAAAAGAGGATTCCCGTTTTGAGAACCCTCTTTTCTAACTCAATAGCAATGCCTACTTTTGATCGTCATCATGATCGTCATCGTCATCATCAAACTCCCCATCGTCATCATCGTCCTCACCAGCTTCCAGGATCTTATCAAGATTTGACTCAAACTTGGAGGCGATCTCAGCATTGGATTCTCCATTGATGCGGATTACGCCATCATCTCCCGCCAGAGCGTTGCTAAGATCGATCCCCGCAAGCAGGGCATCCAGGTCCAGCAGAACCAGCAACTGATTGATCCCTGTTCCATCCAACATAAATCCGGACTCAGACTCCAGTTCAAATTCCAGTTCATCATCGTAGGTATAGATCACCGATACAGGTTCCGTACCTCCTTCAGGTGTGAATTCAAAAGCTACATAAATGGTATGACCACCCTCGAGTATGGGTTCCATCTCGATTTCCAGTTCTTCATATAACCCTGCCGGTAATTCAGTAAATCCAAAGTCAGGATCGCTTACTCCTGCGATAAGGTCCACGATAAAACGACCTTCAAACTCGATCTCATCATCATCTTCAGCGTCATCCATCGCATCGTCCTCGAGCGTTTCAAGCTCCAGCTCCGTCACACCAACAAGCGCCTCGGTAAATGAAATGGTATTCAGCACACGACCACTCGTCGCCAGGGAATTTACACTGGTCACAGCCTGCATTTTCACTCCCACTGTAGCGATGCCGGATTCCTCATCTTCTGTACAACTGCCAAGTATCAGTATTCCAAGAATTAATACCAGAGTCGTTGTCTTCATAAAAAACTTGTTCATAATATTCATGTGTGTATAATTGATTTTAATAGGTCACATGGAATGTCCGGATACTTCAAAACTACAACCAGACCTCGATTTTCTTTCAAATAATCATGCTCGGTTGGTGTAGCTCGCTTTATGGACATTTCATTAGTTTACTTATTTACTACTAAACGCCGTCAGCAGGAAATACCCTACCTCTGATATTATATTTAATAAGTAAATGATCGTTATTTCCTGTCAATGAAAACCATTGACAAACTCATCTGTTTCAATATCCTGATGGATATACACAGTAAACTTTCAGAGAAACCCTATTACAGCAACTATCGAAATAAGTTCACACATTACTACGATGTTTATTTCACCAATGTGGATAAGATCGATCGTATCATGATCGATAGCCTGCAAAAGGGATACAGTCCGCAAACAGTGATTTCTACGCTTGACCGTATCTGGGAAGATTGCAACCAGCGCGAAAGGGACTTCAGGATGCCAGACGGAAGACCAGTCAATGATCGACAGGCATACTTTGAGTCATACCTTCGCAATGTACTACGGAAGATCCTGGTTTTTGATGATTACAATATGATTTTTTCAGTTCTATGAAAATCACAAAACCGGTTCACATGGCTTTTCGCCGGGATAAATCACTGCCAATATTTACGTCCCGTTTGGACTCTCCTGGCCCTATCCTTTGAATAATGGTACCGCTACTGTTACCGGCTAAGGTTGAGTATATGCTCCTGCATCAAAGCCCGGAGCCGTCGTTATGTTATAATTTGCAACGTCAACAAAGCCCGGATCTGGTATGGTCTGATTGCTTAGACAATTCGTAACTGTACCTCCTCCCCTGATCCATTCAAGATTTCCATCTTGTTTACAGTCGATGGCCGAGATGGCACCGGTGAATCCACCATTGATGATGATCGCATCACCATTAGGTGTAGGATTTTTAAACGAACAGTTAATAAAAGCCAATTTACTATTGCTGATCCAGGTATCAAAAGCCACCACATGTGAATTATAGTTGGCATTATTTTGATCTGCCATCAGTGGCTCGTAAAAATAGCAGTTTTCAAAATTGGCAAAATGCGGTTTTGCAAAAACATTCCATGACCTTGATTTGCCAATGATACAATTTCTAACGATGAATCTGCTTTCTTCATTGTCAGCTGATCCGTCATCGTTTGTGGTCTGAAAACCCCTTTGGTGCGTGAGACCGTCAAAGGGATCACATCCCAGCTCCCAGAAAGTACAGTATTCAATGATACCGTCAGTACGTTTTGTCTGAATACCATCACCTCCCATAAAGAGTGATACACTGTTAGCCATGTAGAAATTTGTTATCCTATGCTGTGGTGACGGATTTGATCCATCAGTATTTCCTATGTAGTAACCCTCTCCGGTATTGATCTGCTCAGCAGTAGCACTTGCACCTCCCTGAGCCCAGCATTTGATCATCTTAATATCGTCGTATATCAAAGTTGGATCGAATCCACCATAGTTGTCCTGCTTAATGCCGAAGCAGGCAAATGCAAAATGTGGTACAATAGCCATCTCACCGTTATGCTTTCGTCCACCCACTTTGATGTTTCTTAGCTCAAGTTTCTGGGCTCCCCATTGTCGTCCATCGGTAGGAGTACCAGTGGAGTTACCTTTACCTAAAACCCGTACTCCCCAGCCATAATTCTCTATAAAGATGCCATGCTCTACCCCTTCATTTACCGAGCCATCGATAACCACATTGCGAGCATCAATGATCTCCAGCGCACCAGCGCCGCTGTAAGAGGTTAACACTGTCTGGACCCCTGCTCCGGGTGCAGGGTACACGTAAATAGGGTCATCATCAAGATTTTCAGTGCCGAAATAGTTCAGAATTAGTCTGCTTCCTGTCGGAGGTAAGTAGACAATATCTCCTGGTTGCAGATTAAGCGCTTGTCCCTGCTCTGCACGCCCGTGCACCCTATTAATATTATAGAATGTGGCCTGGCCAGGATAATCCGCAAGATTATGGACCGTGATATCCAGTGTGGTCCCGGAAGGGATATTGCTTATTGCCGATACATTCCCTGCCTCATCCTCAGCTTTTATGGCAAAATAGTAGATGGTATTGGCACTAAGACCACTTACAGTGAAAGATTCTGTAGTACCAGCCGACGAAGGCGCAGGAAGTCCGGCAACGGGTGTGGCACTGTCGAAGTTACTCGCGTTGATAGGCGCAGTGCTGTATCTCAGGTCGTAGCTGGTAGAAGTACCTATGCCACCATCATCACCCGGTGCTGTCCATTGCAGGGTCACATACGTGGTGATCGCTTCGAGAATGGTCAGATTATCAATAGTCTCCGGAGCAGTACCATCAAAAGTAGGACAACCATAGATCACCACTTCGTTGACGACCGCACTTGCTCCTGCAGTGAATTGCAGATATTGTGTAACGGCATCTGCTGTATGTTGATTCCATGAATGGTAACCTGTCGTATTGTCTACGGCCAATTGAGTCCATGACCCCGGTTCTCCCGTACTAATGGTAAATGGCCCGTTGTTATTATGGTCATAAATGTGCAACTCTTCGATATAGTATTCTTCACCGAAGTCAATGTGAGAAGATGATGGGAAACTGGATGGGCTCCAGGCCGTAGTAGGTACTTCTCCCACACCATTTCTTGGATCTCCCGCTACAGCCTGCTCATCGACCAGTGCGTTAGCTCCTCCGGTAACCATAGATCCTGTGAGTGTAACTTTCTCAGCCACACATGGTGCGGTGGCAAAAGTTTTGGTTCTGACATTGATCACATCAGATTCTGAAGTATTGCCGGATGGATCTTTGGCCACAACCTTAAAGTTGTAATTAGTGGATGCTGTGAGGCCCGAAATTGTGGCGCTAGTACCGGAAGTACTCGTTTTCAACACATCATTTTGATACACGTCATATCCAGATACCCTCCTGTTGTCCGTAGAAGCGGTCCATGTGAGGGTGACAGAAGTGTTGGTGATATTGGAAGCGAGTAATCCTGTCGGCTTACTGGGAGCCTCAGTATCCGGTTCGAAATTGGCCGGCACAAAACGCACCTCAGCCAATCCCACATATTGCCCTCCGTGATTTGATGTGATAACCAGCCTAACCAGACGAACATTGGTTGCTTCGAGCGCTATGGTCTGGCTGTTTGTGCCCCCCTCGGTGGCGTTCACATTTCCCAGGTCTGTCCAGGCGGCACTGCTATGATCTGAATCCGAAGAGACCTGAAGATTGATCGCATTGGCACCCCGATCGGTCTTACCCTCTTCATTATAATTCCATAATAACATTTCTGAGATATCCACATTAGACCCCAGATCATATATGATTTCGGCGGTGGTCTTATTGTCATTAAGCCAATGATCCGTGCTTATCTGGCTATGTGTGGATGTTTCCACAGCCGGGTTATCGGACATACCACTGCCGTTGATCGTGTTGGTTGCAAACCTTTCAAATTGTGTGAGTTCACCGCTCACAAAAGGCACCCCGGTAGGTGTGATAATGGCGTCCTGCGCAATTGAATTGGTCTGGATGAGGCTGATGCCCAAAAGAAAGAGTATAAGTATTTTTAGTTTCATGTCCTTAAATGGTCTGATGTGATATGAATACATGAGCACCTATTCTGAGTACTACTGAACGATAAATCTTGAAGTTAGAATTCCCTGCCTGTTCCTTGTTTTAATAAAATAGACACCGTTACTCAGGTTACTTACCTGAAGGGACAGTGACCCACCGGTAGCATTTTGTTCACCTATTTTCATGCCCTGAGAATTAAAAATCTCAACAAGTCCGGTTTCTTTTGAGGGGAACTCAATGAAGACATTGTTCCTGGTGGGTACCGGGTATACTTTAAGTTCATTAGATGGAAGAAGAACCGAAAGTACAGGCTCGTCAGAAATGGTGAAGTCGCTGATTTGTACCTGTCCATTGAAGTCTGAGCCAGGATTCACGTAAAAGATCAAATGAGAGACCTCAGAAATATTGCTCGGTGTATATGCAACAGAGGTAAAGACATTGGCAGGAACATCCTGCTCCACCAGGGTGCTTTTCTCATTTGTAGTGGAGATCATATCAACCCTGAGACTTATGGTCTGAAGGCACTGTATATTGAATGAAAACCCGTCACCACTGACATTGAACTCATTTACATCAATTGAAAAAGATTCCCACGCCTTCTTTTGCATGTCTACGGTGGTAGTGGCTCCAGCAGTTTCAATGCTGTAGTGATCATTTCCGTACCAGTCACTCTGTGCATAAAGTGACTGATTCAAACATAAAATCATCGCCACGAATAGGGATATATAGTGAAAGTTAGGTCTTGGTCGCATGTCTGATAATTTTTGAAAAAGAAAAGTTAAGTGAAAAAATGAACACATGCACCCCAAAGAGACATTATTTCTCATTCAATACCCAGTATTCATAAGTTTTTACATCAAATTAACATTCCAGCAATACCCGCCACCTGTTGCTAGCAGGAAAATGGTTGACATTTCAGTTCGAATGTTGCTTGTCATGTGATGAGAAAAAGACTTTATTCTCCCCAGCCTGCACATAAAAGCAGAGCAATTGCAAATCATCTGATTGTAATTATTTTGGTTGGCAACCAGAGGTCATCACATATAACCTAATAACTCTTTGCAATTGCTCTAAATCCTATGGAGTCGAAAGCCGCTCCATTAGGCAGAAACTGTGAATTTGTCCTTCAAACCAACAACCTCAAACTTAATGTCTCTCGTAGGCGCATTCTTACCAAAGTCATCAAATATCTCCAGCACATCCGGGTGTATAATCTTTGTTTTCGACGCATCAATGATCACATGCGAGTTGTTGGGCATATCATTTAGCGTATGCAGGATACTCGCCTTATTGAGGAAGGACACTTCTTCCGCTAGCTGGATTTTTATGGGTTTATCAGACTCTACATCCTCAGGGTTGTAGTGGTAGGGCGTCTGGAAGTTATTCCACAAAATATATATGACACCTACCACCATTCCCAGACCGATCCCTATCAGCAGGTCTGTAAATACAATACCCAGGATGGTTACTATGAATGGAATGAACTGCTCATTGCCCATTCTAAACATTTGCTTGAAAAGTGAGGGTTTGGCAAGTTTATAACCCACGATAAATAAAATCGCTGCGAGGCTGGCCAGTGGTATAAGGTTGAGAATATTTGGTATGGCCATGACGCATACCAGCAAAAGTATACCGTGAAAGACCGCTGAGGCTTTCGTTTTATTGCCCGATTGGATGTTGGCACTACTTCTAACAATCACCTGGGTGATCGGAATTCCCCCAATCAGCCCCGAAATGATGTTACCCACACCCTGCGCTTTCAATTCACGATTGGTCGGTGTAACCCTCTTCTGCGGGTCTAATTTGTCTGTTGCTTCCACGCAAAGCAAGGTTTCCAGGCTGGCCACCACCGCGATGGTCAGAGCGGTAATATAGATCTGGGTATTACCAAGGCCACTAAAGTCCGGGGTTGAAAACTGGCTAAAGAATCCCATCACAGAACCTGCCTCGGGGATATTCACAATTTGAGAGCCCATCAAAGCCAGATCAGGAATATCATTCAACAAAATATTTATGATAATCCCAACGATGACCGTCACAAGAGGGCCCTGGATCACTTTGAATATCCCGATTTTCTTCATGAAGGGTTGTTCCCACAGGATCAGGATCGCCATTGAAACAAGGGTAATGATGATCACTCCCGGGGACAAATAGTCAAACATATACCATAATTCACTGAGCGTGGTGTGCCCATCAGGCTGGAAGAATGAGTAATCCCCTTCCGGGTCTGCATCATACCCTACAGCATGTGGAATTTGTTTGAGAATGATGATAATACCTATCCCGGAAAGCATCCCCTTGATGACCGAGGAGGGAAAATAGTAGGCGATCACCCCTCCTTTCAGGAAACCAAAAATCAGCTGTATGATACCTCCGATCACCACAGCTACCAGAAAAGTCTCAAAGCCTAAGTCCTCTATTGCTGCCAGCACTATGACCGCCAGACCTGCCGCAGGACCACTGACTCCTACGGCGGACCCACTCAGGAGCCCCACTACAATACCTCCGACAAATCCCGCTATAATGCCTGAGAAGAGCGGAGCTCCGGAAGCCAGGGCAATACCAAGACATAATGGAACTGCCACCAGAAAGACTACAATACTTGAAGAAAGGTCACTTTTTAAATGTGAAAAAAACGAGGGTTGACTCATGATCTTTGGGTTTTTGATGTTGTTTTATTAGTGTTATTAATTAGTGCTTATGTATAACACAAAATAAACAAAATCACAAAAACTGGCTGATTCGAACAAGGTAATTTGCTGTATTTCGAGCGCGGTTATATATCTGGAAGCGTTATGAATACATCATTCAACATCCACAATCCATAGCTCTCTACCATGCAAACCATCATCAGCGGTATAATAAATCCTATCCTCGTATACCCTCAAAAAGTTTGGATAGCTACCGTCAGATCCTTTCCGAATATCTTTCATCATTTCTAACTGCTTACCATCATAAACCCAAAGTTCTTCTCCGTGCATACCATCATCAGCGGTGAAAAAGAGTTTACCCTCAAATAGCGTCAGCCATTTTGGATCGCTGCCTTCCGGACCTGGTAGAATGTCCTGCACCATTTCAATGGATTTTCCATCAAATTTT
The DNA here is from genome assembly GCA_965243485.1 of Cyclobacteriaceae bacterium. Classification (GTDB taxonomy): domain Bacteria; phylum Bacteroidota; class Bacteroidia; order Cytophagales; family Cyclobacteriaceae; genus UBA7330. Next base: position 4,334,936 of record CBDEVP010000001.1, read on the forward strand.
AGCAGCTCCTTGCCATGTTGACCATCATCGCCCATGAAATAGAGTGCATCTTTATAAACAGCAGCTTCATAGCTTGCTCTGAAATCAGGTCTCGGGGTACCATCCCCGGCTCCGGCATTGAAATCTGCAACCATCTTTGCCTCTGCCCCATTATACACATGCAATTCCCGCCCATGAATACTATCCTTAGCTATGAAGCATACGTCATCTTTAAATGCTTTGTAATAGAATGGACTTGAACCACTTGTACCTGGAATAACATCTATGAATCGAAACTCATTGCCATCAAAGATCACAGGTTCTCTACCTGTACCTGGTCCTGAAGCAGAAAAAATAAGGTTGTTTTGATAGGTAGAAAAAAAGGCTGGATAACTGTTACCTGCTTCGGGTGAAAGGTCTTTCAATTTCAACTGATCATTGTAAATATGATAGACCCACAATTCAGTGCCTCGAAGACTGTCCCTGGCATTAAAAAAGATCTGGTCATTTAGCAGGTAGAACCAGGATGGACTACTTCCCCTTCTGCCAGGCCAGATGTCAATGACTGATAACTCATGGCCATCAAATAGATGTGGCTCCTGACCTTTTTCCGGATCACGAGCAATGAAAACTACGCTTCCATCAGTTTCCATATAGATATTTGGAAAAGCGTGTGCAACGTCGGTTTTACCTAAGACCTCAGGAGGAATGCCGTATTCCCAGGCCCCTTGAAGTGCTCTGAATGAGCCCAATGATGATACAGGCATGGCTTCCCATTGCTGCACGGTGATAGGCTCCACCTGCTCACCATCGTATTTAAGCAAGGGAGCATCATAACTATTTGTCGCCGCAAAACAGAAAGCTCCTTCGTGACCAACCGCATTAAAACTATAAGTATCAAATGCTGAACTGCTACCCTCTCTAACATCTGCCACAAGAGAAGTAGTATGAACTACTTTGCAACTACTGAAGGTGATTATGAGTAAGTGCAAGAGATTCTTAATGTGTCGGTGCATCATCAAATCAGTATTCTTGCATTAATTATAGCCCAAAAGGATCCGGAGCTTTATTCCTCATCCATTCACTCCATTTGCTAATATCCATATCCTCATTAAAAAGCCAGTAAGATCCCCCGTTAGTTTGTAACCTCACCGGCATATTATCTTTCTTCGAAACCCATACATTTAATTGATAGAAGTCGCTTCCATCCGGCATAATCATAGCTGGATAAATAATTGATACAGTAGGATTTTCAGGACGGATCAGGAATTTCAATTGTACCTGGTAGGTATCAATCTGTTCGTTCAAAAAATCAATCGATTCTTCTCCCACAACTTCAATATTCACTTTATTGAAGACAGGTTTAACGGAGTAATCTCCTCCGAAAGTAGTCCCCGTCCAATCGGTGAGATATAGCTCATTTTGGAATCCGGATTTCAACTTCATGGCCGGAAGGGCTGCCAGGATGAAATGATAATCCATCAAACCTTGTGCACCGGACAATGATCTTTTGAAAGTTTCTCCGCCTTCTTCCGCAAGCTCCACCACCATTTGATCCCCTTCATAGGTACATGATACGGAGATATCTTTTCCGGCTGCCCGTCGGTGATGTGATGCAGTGACTAATTTCCCCTCCTTGTCGATGGTCATGTCTACCCAGAACCGTTCGGAATATGAATTTTTCTCGGCACTGATCTGCTCTAAAGTCTCAAGAGTCACTTCCGTTTCAGCGGATTTCATAAATACAATCATTTCGGCGACGTCGTCGTCTTCACCATAAAAATATCTCAGGATACCTTCCGCATACGCCTGGGGGTTATCACCCTCAATATTTTTGACCTTAAAGTCCCTGGCCTTGCTCTTCCACCAGTCAAGTGGCTTCTTTTGAAGTTCCTGAAAGCTGGTAAAGATCTCATAGGTAAAATCAAAAAGCTTTTCGGCATCCTTTCCTGCCTTTTCTTTGACCTTCTGATATTTTGCCATAGTAACAAGATTCTCAATGCTTGTTTTCTTCTGAGTAATGGTATTTTCTTCTACTTCGAAAGATAATCCCTCAAGTCTGTTATTGATGAGCTTAAAGCTTCTGAAATCATTGGGTTTTACAGCCAGAGTTTGAGAAGCAGGAAGCTCATTGCTGCCAATCACCGGCTCGAGCTTCTCATATTTAGGTGGATAGGTACAATACTGCAAGGCTTCGCTAAGGTCATTATGATTTAGGATTACCGAGGGACCATCGATGGTATAAATCGAGGTAGCTTCAATCGATTTTGAAAGCATTTCATCAGTCAATTCTACTTTGGAAATATCAGGATTTCCATCTTCAACAGGATCTAGAATCACCTGGTCATATTTAATATCCCCTTCCCAGGCTTTGACACTATAAACATCAAACGAAATGTCATTTTCTGATAATGATTCAAACTCATAGACCCGGAAAGATTCGGGATCGAAGTAGCCACTTCTGCTGACATCACCTTCGGGCAATGGAATGAATTTTTCAGACCCAAAAAATGAATAAGACCCCTCCTGGTAGGCCAACAAACCCATATCAGGAAAATAATAGACATTATTGGGTGCATTAGTATCAATATCTTTCTTGATCGCTGGTGAAGGTTTTGCTTCTGCATGTATGATCAACTGATTGGAATCATCATCCTTCCAGGTGGAATTGAAATCCAATAGGTAATTATTGCCTGATCGATCTAAATAATGAGTCATATTGGATATGTCTTTGGAGGTAATGCCCCTTCGATAATTGCTGTCAAAATCCTCATGACATTCAAATAAAGAAATACTAATATGATCTCGCAGAAAGTTGTATTCACCCTGATCATCAAAGGCAAGGCTTAAGGTAACCAAACCTCCAGTTTGACCCCTTCTAAATACTTCCTTTGGCGTAATATCCATGTAATCAGGAATGATAGGAGCTACTCCGAAAAGCGGAAAATGAACCGAATAGCCATCACCTTCATCCACAAGGAGAACTTCAGGATAGTAAACAGTAATGGTACCTGAAGGGGTCATAAAACTGATATAATTGGGATCTGACGGATTCCCAAAAGACAAGTCTGCCGGAACCTCCTCAATAGGACCATAGGCTTCGACAGCTACTGCTTCTTCAGCTGCATCTTCCACGACCTGACAGTATGATAAAAACGGAATAATAAATAAGGAACATAAAATAAGATAGGCGATAATCTTCATAAGAATAGTTTTATTGATCTTGAAAAAAGTAAAAAGAAGCCTCTTTTGGCATCTTCTTGAGGGTATGGTAATTAATTTTTGATGCATAAGTCTTGTTGGCGCTGTCGGTATAAATGTCAGCATATTCATACCTGACCAGGTTCCAGCCTTTCTTAAAATCCAGATCATAGTCAATCACCTGTTCGAAGAGGTCTTCTTCTCTTTGTGTATGAGTGTAGCTTTTGAGCTTACAAACACCCTTTACAGAAGCAGGCTCTTCGAAATAGTACCAGTCCAGGACATATCCTTTGCTTGCGCTGCCCTGTTGATACGAAAGAATAGCAAAGGCGAAATCCCTGTCATTGCTCAGGGCCATATAGCCATACTCATCGAGGTCCTGAGGACTATTGAATTTACCTATAACGAAAGAATTCTGAGTACTCAGGTTAAGCAGCGGCTGATCCCCGTTTTCTATTTCCACTGTGCTGTTTTCACAGTTCCCAAAAGCATCTTCGACCATCCTCATGCTGACAGTGAAACCACCCTGCTGGTTATTTTCCATGGATGCGGTCATCTCCTCCAGATAATTGCCAGGTGGAGTTATTTGAAATGATCCATTTTCCGAGATTGAACCGATAACCTTAAGTTCCATCAGGCCAACCATGATATCAGCTTCCTGTCCAGTGTATTCTGACAGTTTTCCTTTGATCTTCTTCTGAGCATGAGTATAATTTATGGGAAGGATCGTTATCAATAGGCATAGCAAGGCCAGCGGTGAAAATCGGTATTTTTTCATCTTACATGTAATTATGTACTTTAAGAAGGTTTAATTATTCAGGCGATTTAGAATTATGAGAATTCTAAATTAGAAGATTAAGTCCATTAGAAATTGTAAAAATCGGTCAGCACCTCCTTCACATATTCACTGGTGCTTAGAAAATATACTCATAGAATTCAGTCTATGTCAAAGGCCAATACCAAATTCCAGATCAATTGGAACATCTTTCTTTTTTAAGGTACTGTAAGTAATTTTCAGATCCACCGTCTCAGGAACCACACTAAAAACAAATGTGTTATCTGAGCTTCCCCAGATGCCTTTTACTGCCTCACTATCATCTCCTCCCACCACTTCTACGGTAGTTATGGGAGAATCCACACCCATAGCCGCGAATTTTCGATATTTGTTATCCCCAATTGTGGCGGACCCCCTCCCTTCGATTCTTATCGGACCAATTTTACTGGAATGGCCAGGGCTATTGTAAGGCATTTCCACTGGCACATCTTCGATGATTGCAGTAAGTGCTTCACCCTCGTTGATGAAGTTTACCACTACATTGCCCTTCAAATGAATGGTCCTCGCTGCGGGAGCAGGATCTGTGGGTACTGTGAAGACCATCATAAAATCATTTCCAGAAGCGTAATCCGCAACTCCCCCAAAAGAAAAAATGTGCTCATTTTGGGAATAACCTTGATTTTCTTGTTCCTGCTGCTTTTCGACAAACGCCGCAAGAAAATCCTTTCCGGTATCGTCCGCAAAGATCTCGAGCTTACTTCGTTCAAAGTCAATCGGATTATCTATTTCAAAACCGGTCATATCCATGGGAACATGTATCTCTACTTCAAGTCTGGGTTTTTTTCTGATCTCCTCTATTCCTTTTCGGATATTGACAGATGCTACCTGCTGCGCACTCAGAAGTAAGCAAGACAAAAGGAGACAACTTGACATAGCAATTTTGTGAAAGATTGTATTCATATCATTTGGTTTTATGTATTTCTAACCAGACAATATAAGGATCAGTGACTTCAGAAAATTGTAAAAATCGGTCAATGCCTTCTTTTACTTAGAAATGTCCGTAAGAAACTGTCTTCAGATCGAACAAAAGCCATAGGGTTCATTCCCAGGTATTTTTGAAAATCACGTATAAAATGAGCCTGATCATAATAGCCACAGCTTAAAGCCATCTGATTCAGCTTTTCCTCCTGGTGGGTGGTCAGCAACTCAGTGATTGCATTAAGTTGAATGATCTTGGCGAAGTACTTGGGCGATAGACCTACTTTTTCTAAAAACTCTCTTCTCAATCCCCTTTCCGTCATATCATATTGCCCCACCAGGTCCGATACGCGTACATTTCCCTGGTTGACTGTGATATAATGTGCAATATGGTCTACTCTACCACAGTCAACCTCCGGCTTATCCTTTGTCAGGATATAATTTGTCATGGCTTTGATGACCAGTTCTTTATCAGCCTCAGTAGCCGTAACATCAAGTATTCTCCGGCTTCCGGTAGCGTCGAGCTCTTCCAGGTCTTTTATATCATCTGTCAGAGTAGATGTATTGATGCCAAATAGCTTGTAAAATCCGGTAGGTGTCAATTGAAAACCAATGAGTCCGAAGTCATCTTCCGGGATCAACACCGGAGATTCCGTTTTGAGCTGACCACCTATAAATAGCTTTGGTCTTCTATCATATATACGATCACTGAATTTTACTTTGATCGGTGATCCAATGACATAACTGATAAAAACACCCCCTGATGGAGGGATGGAAATTTCGTGACCAATTCCCCCTGGTGCATGTCCATATAATATGCGATCCACATATTCAGAGATCCCGGGGTCGGGTTGAAACTGTTGATATTGTACATCATCTCTTTGCTGGTCAGCAGACTTTAAAGGCATAGAAGGAAAGGAATAATTGACAATCAAGAATCTAAACTACAAAAAACATGAGTTGTTGAGAAAATCGTACTGAAAGCGAATGGTAGTGGCATTAAATTAGTTGATATTGATATTGTACCTACTTTTTTAACAGGACTTTTTTCAGCCAGTCAAAATCCATTAATTTCACCATCAGCACCCCGTCAACAGAAATCACTAATTCATGGAAGACTTTTTAACTGAATCATTCTATCAGGAATTATGGAGTCAGGTCATTAATTGGACCATAAAGACTGTCCCTACACTCCTACTTACCATCCTCATATTCATCATAGCCAGGTGGCTCATGAAATTATTACTGAGGCGCTTTCGTAACCTGATCATGAAAAGTGTGTCAGACGGAGGTGACCAGACACAACTGGAAAGAGAAAAACGCGCTACCACCTTAATAGGAATTGCTCGCGGGGTGATCATTGTGGCGATCTGGGCAATATTCGTCATGATCTTCCTTCAGCAACTGGGGCTTGATATCGGTCCGATTCTGGCTGGTGCAGGAATCGTCGGTCTGGCCGTTGGATTTGGAGCTCAGGAGTTGGTTCGTGATGCGATATCCGGCTTTTTTATGTTGCTTGAAAACAGGGTGAGAACAGGTGACGTGGCGATCGTAAATGGCCAGGGAGGCCTCGTAGAAAATATCAACCTAAGGACGATCACATTGAGGGACCTGGGCGGGGTGGTTCATACTTTTCAGAATGGGAAGATCAATACGCTGGCCAATATGACCAAGGACTGGTCGGCCATGGTATTTGACATTGGTGTGGCGTACAAAGAAAACGTGGATAAAGTCATCGAGGTGATCAGACAAGTAGGAGAAGAACTACATCAGGATCCGGATTTCAAAGATTTCATTCTTGAACCCATCGAGATCATGGGCCTTGATAAATTCGGCGATAGTGCAATAATCATCAAGGCACGGATCAAAACCCTACCCATCAAACAGTGGGTCGTTGGTCGGGAATACAACCGAAGACTTAAATTTTCTTTTGATCAGGAAGGCATTGAAATTCCATTCCCTCACCGTACTATTTACTGGGGAGAGGCTATATCCCCACTTAAATTAAACGTAGATAAGAAAGAATAGTAGGTTCCTTATTCATCCGGTGATAATTTTTCTGACAAGGGAACGCTCGAGAGCAATCAATGTAAATTATGCCAGGCGCCGTTGCTTTGCTAAGAATTTATCGAAGCGGACCATCACAATGAGGTGAACAATGGCCTGGGAATACCTGTAAATAAGCCAGGGCAAAGAAGGTACGAACTCATGGATCGCTGCTATAATGTACCGATTGCCCAGGACCGATCGAAACTCCAGCCACCCATGGTCTTCCCGCTTTGAAAGTACTCCCCCAACGATAAAAAAAAGCTTCCTGTCCTGGTCACTTCGGTCGGCCATATATTTCAATTTGAGCAGAGTGATCCCAAACAGGTTGAAGTGCAGCATTTCACCGGATTCTTCAGCTTTGAGCACATACCTGAAAAAAGTGGGGAGCCACGAGGGATATGTCTTAGCTACCCATTCCACTGACATGTTTCCTGGATTCGATAATCTCTGTACACTCCTCACGGTATTGGTTTCTTCTTCATCAAAAGTCTTGCGTTCGAACTGCGGCGGATGCTCCGTCAAAGCCATTTGAATACTTTGATCAATGCTTTCCGCATGATTCTTACACTGGTATGGTTGAGATGACTTGACCCGCATATCATGTTTTAAGCTTTCGATCAGAGGTGATACGAAAGTGATACTGCTGTCAGAGAAAAGTGCAACCCATAATTTAGAAAATCCCAGTGTAAAGAACGGTATGGAAAATATGATTCGTCTTTTCCCCATGATCCGGGACGTTCGTGTCAATAGATCCATATAGGAAATTATTTCCTTGCCTCCTACCTCAATGCTTCGATTGTAAACTTCTTGGTTCCCCAGAGATTTATCCAGAATTTTCAGCATTTCATGAACCCCAATTGGTTGAGATGGCGATTTGCACCACTGAGGGCAAGCCATCACAGGTAGTCTCTTGACCAGTTTCTCTATTACGCTAAATGATGAACCTCCCGGGCCGATAATGATTCCTGCACGAATCGAGGTCAACGCAACCGAAGTACTACCAAGCGTTTGTTCAGTCTCAAACCTGCTTCTCAGATGCGTAGAAAATTCGTTGGTTTCCTTAGGAAGAATACCCCCTACAAATACGATCTGCTTGATACCACAGGCTTGAGCTCCTTTCGCAAAATTATCAGCAAGAAGAATATCGGTATCTTCAAAACTTCCCTGATTTAAGCGCGTTGATGGACGCATCGAATGAACCAGGTATAAAGCGTAATCCGCACCCCTGAGAGCATTAGTCGTGCTCGATGAGGAGTAGAGATCGACCTGGCGCCATTCTACCTCGGGATAATCCTTACTGGTTATTTCTCCCCGACTGAGTGCAATGATTTTGTATTTCTTGTGAAATTGATGGATGAACCAGCGTCCTATAAAACCTGTTGCACCGGCTATTACTACAGTTTTCATGATCCATAAATCAAAAGTTTAAGAAGATTGTTAGATAAGAAGTCATAAAATATAAACTTAGAACAAATTTGAACCGTCAAAAGCGTCACATTCAATGAAAAAAGCATCCGATCTTTTTGTAGAAGCTCTCGAAAACGAAGGTGTTGAATACATCTTTGGTGTTCCGGGAGAAGAAAACCTGGATCTCCTGGAATCTATCAGGAAGTCCAGCCTAAAGCTTATTATTACCCGGCATGAACAGGGTGCGGGTTTCATGGCCGCCACTTACGGACGTTTGACTGGTAAACCGGGAGTATGCCTGAGCACATTAGGTCCCGGAGCCACTAACCTGGTGACGCCGGCTGCCTATGCACAACTCGGTGCAATGCCCATGTTAATGATCACCGGCCAAAAACCGATCAAATCGAGCAAACAAGGGAGATTCCAAATCATTGATGTGGTAGACATGTTTCAGTCCCTGACGAAGTTTACCAAACAGATCATCAGTGGAAACAATATACCTGCGCTTGTAAGGGAAGCGTTCCGGAGAGCCAGGGAAGAAAGACCAGGGGCGGTGCACCTGGAGTTACCAGAAGATATAGCCAGGGAAGATACGGATAGGCCCTTATTCAAGGTGGTTCACAATCGCCATTCCGGACCGGACAGTAAAGCGATTGATGAAGCTGTAGAAATGATTTGTGAAGCAGAGAGACCGCTGCTCCTGATCGGTGCCGGAGCAAACAGAAACAGGACAAGTGAAGCGCTGGATGAATTTATCAGTAAAACCAAAATACCTTTCTTCACTACGCAAATGGGTAAAGGAGTAGTAGATGACGCACATGAGCTTTGCCTGGGTACAGCCGCTCTTTCAAGTGATGATTATATACACTATGCCATCGAAAAGGCAGACCTGATCATCAATGTCGGGCATGATGTCATCGAAAAGCCTCCATTTTTCATGGAGCATGGAGGTAAAAAGGTGATCCATGTGAATTTTTTCCCTGCAGAGTTGGACCAGGTTTATTTCCCTGACCTGGACGTGGAAGGTGATATTGCTACTTCAATCAAAATGCTTACCGACAAACTTGAACACCAATCACATTGGGACTTTAAATTTTATCACCTGGTAAAAAAGGAAGTAGAAACTCATTTGGGTAAATATTTCGAGGATAAAAGATTTCCCCTTTTACCACAAAAGATTGTCAATGAAATCAGAAAAGCTGTGCCTGTCGATGGAATTGTAACCCTGGATAATGGTATCTACAAGATCTGGTTCGCCAGAAATTTCAAGGCACGGCAGTTAAATACTCTGCTGCTGGATAATGCATTAGCCTCCATGGGTGCAGGGCTTCCTTCAGGCATGGCAGCCAAGCTGATCAATCCGGACAAAAAAGTGGTGGTAGTATGTGGTGACGGCGGATTCATGATGAACTCCCAGGAGCTGGAGACCGCTGTTCGGCTTGAACTTAATCTGACGGTGATCATCCTCAACGACAGTGCCTATGGCATGATCAAGTGGAAACAAAAGGACATGGGTTTTGAAAATTACGGGCTGGACTATCAGAATCCGGATTTTGTGAAATATGCAGAAAGCTATGGCGCTCATGGCCATAGAGTCAGCAGTTCAGATGATTTTACAAAAACTTTAACAAATGCTATAAAAAGCACTAAGGGTGTGCATGTTATAGATTGTCCTGTAGACTATTCTTTAAACCATGAGATATTGAATGTAAGAATAAAGGAAAAGGCAAAAGAGCTAGAAATATAGTTGCAACCTGGCTGCCAAGTCAGGAGCTTCCTCCGGCAGTAAGAAATTTCAAAGCAGCTTCATTAAAGGCATTCGGATGCTCGATGTTGCAGATGTGACCTGCCCCGGACATGCTTACAAGTCTTGCATTGGGTTGTTTCTTAATGAACGCTTCCGCACCTTTATGAAAGATGTAGTCATCTTTGCCCATCACAATGAGTGTGGGTTTTTCTAGAACCTGTCTAAAAAAGACTTTCAATAGCTTAAAGAACTCCGCATATAATCCTATCCATTTCAGGTACTCCTGTTGGGTAAGTTTCCGGGCCTGCATTTGATATACACGTCTGGCGAGCTGATGTCTTTCGCGTGGCATCAATAAATATGAAAATAAGCGGTACATCATACGATAAGAAAGTACGTGATTCATCAGGCGGGCCATGTATACAAATATTCTGATAGGAAAATTGCCCTTAAAGATTCCCCCGACCATCACAATTCTGTCGACGAGGTGGCTGTATCTTAAAGCGAAGTCCTGGATAACCACACTACCAAATGAGAGGGTAATGAAGTGTGCCTTTCTGATTTTAAGGTGGTCTATCACTGATTTGATATCATGAGAAATTAATTCAAAACAATATCTGTCATATGCGGGAATGATGTTTTTGGACTCACCATGATCTCTCAAATCTATCAGCAGCAGATTAAAGTGCTTTTTGAAAGCTTCTGTCTGATAGCTCCAGGTCTTAATGCTTCCTCCCGCACCATGAATGAAAACCGCCCATTCAGCGGAACTGCCACTCAACCAGAGAATCTCAAAATTCAGCAATGTACCTGCAGATTTATTTGTAGCTACCATCCCCAGGTGCCTTCCCCACCTTTGAAGGGACCTACAATATTTGAGGTGACCCATCCTCCGTAAAAGCCCCCTACCTGGGGATTCACTTCTTCGTCATTGACGTAGCAGGCATCCATCAGATGGGCGTAAACCGCTACACAATCCTTCAACGCTTCATACTCACCGTATGCTTCCGGATATTGCCATGCAGCTTTTTTTGCTGATTTGTCACCAACGGAGATATCATAATATTGGGCCACTCCCTTGTACTCACAATAAGATTGACCTGCCGTGTGTTCGAGCACATTTTCTTTAAAATCCTTTATCGGCAAATAATAAGTTGGCGGATGACTCGTTTCGAGTATCCTGAAAGCCCGGTTGGTATCGAGAATAATATTGTCATTATATATGATTCTGATATGTCCGTCAAATGGTACAATGGCCGGAGGACGAGGATAATCCCAAACAGACTCCTGACCTGCTTTTGGTTCTATTCTTTTCATCACATTTCTTTTTACAACAAGCAGTAAACATTCCAAACGTCGCCATGGTTTTTATTTTTATGATCTTACAATCAAAGCCACCGGGATTTGCCAAGAATGTTTATTCCTTTTCGTTTGACGTAAACACTACAGAAGAAAAAGTGTGGCAATGGCTCAATGATCCCAAGACCTTCACAGATACTCAATACTGGCCCTGGCGAGTAGAATTCTACAGCCCGGATCCAACCATTGAAAGTGGCTTTCATGAAAAAGTATTGACTAATCATCATGGGCCACTGATTAATTTTGCTGGTGTCCTGACGAAAATTGAAAACAATAAGTACCGGGACCTTCAATACAACTACGGGAGCTATGCGATCAGCTTAAGATGGTTCCGTCCTTACAGACTGGAATTCAGGACTGAAGCGAAAGATGATAAAACCAGACTACAGGGCACACTGAGTGCTTATGTAAAACCTTCTCTGACTGGTATTTGGACAAAATTGCAAAAATTCTTCTGGTCAGGTTTTCAAAGATGGGCTAAGAAGTCCATAGCCAGGATTTAATCGACTGATCATTAGATTATTCCAATGATTGCTTAAAGGATCTACTCAAACAGAAGAAGACATTCTTTTTCCATTAGGCCGCTGTACAGCGGAATATTTTCCCATGAAGCCTCTATGATCTGATCTGTTTTAACGTCGATCTGTTTTAAATATTCTTTTGCCTGTCTAATTGAAACGCCGAAATGAATGCTCCTGACCCCTGACCATACAGCAGCTCCGGCACACATTGGGCAAGGCTCGCAGGTCGTGACCAGATGAATCGGGTGACGGGTATACTTATGCAAAGCTTGCAAAACATTCATTTCAGCATGAGCCAGCGGACCGTTGATTTTTGAAGTATTTGCAGCCAGCTGTAGAATTGTCCCCTCATCATCGACAAGAGCTGCACCAAAGGGTGTTTGATTCTTTCTGGCAATTTCAATACACTGGGACATGATTATCCTGGCCTGATCTATTGTTAGCATAAGCAACGAACAAAAGTTTGCACACTTTGTTCATCTCCCTGAAATAAGCATTTATTTACTCTCAATAAGCCCACTGGATTTTATGGCTGGAAGTAGACTGATAAGGAATCGACTTAAAGAAGGATCGAAGCTTCAGAAGGCACAAACAAATGGCTAATCTTTTTATCCTTACCAGTACCATCTTTCGCTGTTACTGGTTTGGCTGGCGCAATCTACACCACACACTAAAGTACCAGACATATACCTTTTCAGCAGTTTGATTATCATTGGAAGCAGCCTCACCGTTCATTATATAAATAAAGCTATCAAGTCCGATGAAATTAGTAAAGCCACGTATCTCACGGCGTTTACTATATTACTGGGTCTGGTGTTTTCCATTACCCAAACCATGGGTTGGAATGACCTGATGGCTCTCAATCATCAGTTCAAGAACATATTACCCCCGTTTACAGTCATACATTTTCTACATACAATGATTGGATTGGCTTTGTTGTTTGTGATCTACTTCCGTCTAAAGAATTATCAAATCCATTCAAGGGCTGCTTTGATCTCATCCAATGTTTTTTTCTATTGCCATTTCCCTGGGATCGTCTGGCTCTCTTTCGTGGGCCTACTGGCCTAGGATCGCTCCGGCAATTCAAAGTCCTCCGTAAGGACTTCTGCTGCCCTTCGTCCCGAAAGCATTGCCCCGTTCAGGGATCCTCCGGGAAGATAATCGCCGGCAAGGTAAACGCCTTGCCCATGGTCAATGTCTTTTTTTTGCAGGTCCATCACTGGCGTTTCTACGTTAGGCAAGGCTTTATCAACACGATATAACTTTTTAAACTCGATGTCACCAGAATCGATATTAAGCAGCTTTTTAAGTTCATCTGTAACCAATAGTATCAGTTCTTTTTCTCTTATGCCTGGCATACCCAGGATGGAAACTGAAAGAAGCGATCGATCGGCAGGCGCATAGCTTGAAGCAATGTCAGTCAGGAGGTAAAAATTATTGATCAGAACATGATCCCCCGGCACCAGACTGATATAACCATCATGGTTCTTTTTAGGCAAGCTGAAATACATATTTACAGTACTCTGGTAATCAGAAACCGGGCTTTTATAACCGGACAAAAACGGCGCCGGATCAGTTGCAACTATGGCACTATCAAAAGAAAAATCACCAGCCGTGGTTTGAATTACCCTGTCACGGATATTCTTGACCCGGGTGTTATATACAATCTCTGTATCCTTCAATTGTGCAAATAGCTGATCAGGAATGGCTTGCATGCCCATGTTGGGTACGGAGGCATGGCCCTCAGAAAACATCTTAAAAACGAATTCAAACATCCTTGAGGATGTTTCCAGTTCTTTCTCGAGGAAAATACCGCCAAAAAATGGCTGAAAAAACTGCTGAATGATCGACTGACTGAAGCCCATATTTTGAAGATATGCCATGGTAGCTACTGACTTTCTTTTAAAGATTTCTTCAACCTGGGCAGCCTTCAGGTTTTTTGTTAACTGGTAGATCTTCCATTTGTCAGAAAGTGTACCCACATGTGAAAAAGCGACCTTAAATAAGGTATGGGGTTCTCTTAGCGGATCGGCAAGCAAATCCGACCGATCTTCATTTCGAATCAAAGCCCCGGGCCGGAATCTCTTAAGCTGTAATGCATTTAAATCAAGATATCTTTGTGCTTCAGGATAAGCGGTCAGCAATACCTGAAAACCATGATCATACTGAAAGCCATCTTCATGATCTGTTTTGACCCTGCCTCCCACTTTGTCAGTTGCTTCAAGTATCCTGGGTGCATAACCTCTTTTTTCCAGTTCAATGGCAGCGACCAACCCTGCCACTCCCGCTCCAACAATGATTGTTCTTTTGCTATCGGACATTTATCAAAAAAGTTGAATCAATCTGCTTTAGATTTAATCAAACTCATGAACACAACAATGGTTTGGATGTGTTCCACACAATTGAATGAGAGAGTCAGCGCCTTACTTCCAAAATCAGCCTCAATGGAATCCGAACAAATAGAGATCACAAACCTACAGAGCCATTGACGACGATCTGGCCATAATCCTCAAAATCATAGGTGACCTCCCAGGTAGCTGGCAGGGATCCTAATTCCCTTCTCAGTTGAGCTGATGTCACCGACTGGTCGACACCATAATCAACAGACATCTTCACTTCAACCTCCTCCAGTGAATTTGGTGAGATCACCTGATTGATTACATTCGGCTCAAAAGTGATGTGGTCACTGTTCTCAATTGCAATGTTTATGTCCATAGGTACTTCCTGTCCATTGAAAAGTCTCAGCTTAACCATCTGTGATTTCGGGACGCTGTCCAGCTCCAGCGTATTTCCGATATTTACGACTTTTTGCTGAAGCTCCATTTTCAGGTAATCCGAAATATCACCTTTGTCAAAATCCTCATCCCAGATGCCAGTCAGCATTAAATTGGCCATGATCGGCCCATCATCGGACATGGTGACCCACATTACATGATCGAACTGACCAAAAACGGGTCCCCGCAAAGCACTTCCACCTCCTGTGGTAGCCAATGTGATGTAATTGCTGTTTTTATAGATCTCATGCGTGTAGCGATGAACATGACCAGCGTAGACCGTATGTTTCCTTCCCTCCAGCATCTGTTCAATTTCTTTCCAACCCGTTTTCTCATTTTCACGACCTTCCATGATCCAGACTGGTTTGTGCAAAAACAGAAGGGTCCACCGCACATCAGGATTCTCTTCAAGTGCGTTTCTTACATAAGCTCGCTGATCTTCAGAAAAATAAGAGCTCCTGTGTGCATCAAGACCCTCTTCACTGTTCAGGCAAAGAAAAAGCACATCATGATACACGAAGTGATAATACGTTCTTCCCAGCCGCTCCTTCCAGATATCTTCCATCACCTTATTCGTGATATCGTGATTTCCTACCACATAAAAGAATGGCATTTCCAGTCTATCCACAAACTCATCAAACTCCTCCCACTGCCGGTTGATCTCAGCTTCATCTTCTGTATATCCCTGTATCAGGTCACCTACACTCATGACAAATTCAGGTTGTAATAGGTTGACTCGTTCTATGCCTTCTTCAAAAATACCAGGGCGCATTCCTCCGGTCCTGTCTGTTACAATGACAAATTGAAAATTGGATGGCTCATTGTTCCAATCCAGCATTGTCCATGGATTCAGGGTATCCGATTCATTGATCCTGACAGTCTGACGATCTTCTTTTGGTTTGCAAAAGCTAAGAACTACTAAAATGATTGGAATGAAACATGCAAAAGAGAGCTTACTTGTCGAAAAGTCAGTCATATTCTAAAGATAAAATGAAAATTACTGGTAAGCTACACACTATTTAACAGAGGTCCATTACAAACTCATTATCTATTGGTTAAATATAACTTTTACTAATTCTCAGCGGCACGAACAAAAGAAAAAAAAATTTGTTTCGTTTCAAATAAGGAGATCGAAAGTGTATGACCGAAATTAAACTTGTAAAAAGCAGGCTAGAGGAGAAATCCAAAGTACAGAAAGCCCATAAGCAAATGATGAAAATGCTGATTGGCACCAGCATTTTGATTTTCATAACGCTTTTACTTGTTTGGCTGATACAATCGAGCCCGGAAACGGAAATTCCCACGGTGTATCTCTACAGCAGTCTGATAATTATTATCAGCAGCCTGATCGTTCATCTTGCTAAAAAAGCGATCGGGACTGATGAAATCGAAAATGCAATAATTCTGATCTCTGTAGCGATCATCATGGGATCTCTATTTATGGTTTCCCAATATCAGGGTTGGACTCAACTAGTTGAACTAAGTCAGCAATTCAAAAACATATTATTGCCTTTTACCATCATCCACTTCGTGCACACAATGATTGGATTGATTTTTTTAATTCTGGTATTTTTTCGTCTGAAAACCTACAGAATTCACTCAAGGGCAATCGGTATTTCGTCTAATGTTTTCTATTTCTGGCATTTTTTGGGGATAGTGTGGCTTTCTTTCATTGGAATTTTGGCCTGAGGGATCAGCTATCTGGGTCATACATCAATTTCTCTGCAGCCCTTTGACCTGATCGCATAGCGCCATCTAATAGTATAATCCTCCCGGCAGGTACGTCCGCCCAATAAATTCCATTTTCCAGGCCTTCAGGTATGAGACTGATATACCCTCAATCAGTATTACCTGCTGGCTTCTTTCTAATTTAGTGACAGTTTTTAGTTCTGAAAAACAAGTTAATTTACAGATTTGCCCTTGCCGCTGCCACTTTTGCAATAGGGACTCTATATGGCGAGCAGCTTACGTAGTTCATCCCTGCGTGATGGCAGAAATCCACAGATTGAGGTTCCCCTCCATGCTCACCGCATATACCTACCTCCAGGTTATGCCGAGTCATACGGCCTCTATCAATGCCCATCCTTACCAGCTGACCCACACCTTCCTGGTCAAGCACCTGGAATGGATCCTCCTTGAGCAAACCTTTTTCAAGATATACGGGCAAAAACTTACCCACATCATCCCGGGAATAACCCAGCGTCATCTGAGTCAGGTCATTGGTGCCAAAGGAAAAGAATTCCGCAAGCTCAGCAATTTTATCTGCGACGAGGGCTGCCCGGGGCACTTCAATCATCGTTCCGATTTTGTAGTCAATATGCTCATGGCGTTCAAAGAATACTTTTTCGGCTTCTTTTCTGACGATATCCGCCTGCATTTTATATTCTTTCTCAGTGCCAACCAATGGGATCATGATCTCCGGTTTTGCCTTAATCCCCCTTTCCTGCAAATTCAACGCAGCTTCAATGACCGCCCGGGCCTGCATTTCTGTGATCTCGGTATAAGTATTGCCCAACCGACATCCCCTATGTCCAAGCATGGGGTTAACTTCTCTCAGTTCTTCTATCTTCTGCTGAACAGCTGCAACAGGAATTTTCATTACCTCAGCCAATTCCAGCTGACTATCCATGTCCTGAGGCAGGAATTCATGCAATGGAGGGTCCAGTAACCGAATGATTACAGGGTATCCTTCCATTACCTCAAAAATCTGTTCGAAATCAGACCTTTGATATGGCAGAAGTTTGTCCAGAGCCTCTCTCCTCCCTGGTTCATCTTCAGCCAGGATCATTTCCCGCATGGCCATAATTCTATCATCATCAAAAAACATATGCTCTGTCCTGCACAATCCAATGCCCTGAACTCCAAACTTCCTGGCTATTCTGGCTGTTTCCGGTGTATCAGCATTGGCATACACTTTCAGCTTGGCATACTTATCGGCCATTTCAATAATCCTCGCCAGGTTGCCGCTTAACTCCACCTGTTGCGTTTTGACCTTTCCTGCATAGACCTTACCATTTGTTCCGTCGATGGACAGCCAATCTCCCTCTTTAAAAATCTGACCGGCCACTTTCATCGTTTTCTTCACAACATCAATGCTGATAGCACCTGCACCACTGATACAGCATTTGCCCATACCCCTTGCAACAACAGCAGCATGACTGGTCATACCACCTCTTGCAGTGAGAATACCTTCAGCCGCATCCATTCCTGCCAGGTCCTCGGGTGAGGTTTCAGTCCTTACCAGGAGCACCTTCTCACCCCTGGCCTTCCACACAGTGGCATCATCCGATAAGAATACGATCCTGCCAGTGGCAGCACCTGGCGATGCCGGAAGGCCATTTGCAATGACCTTTGACTTTGTCAGTTCGACCCTGTCAAAAACAGGATGCAGGAGCTCCGCCAGCTTATTGGGATTGATCCTCCTCAGGAGTGTTTGTTCATCAATCATCCCTTCATCAAGCATCTCTATTCCAATCCTTACCATTGCCTCCCCGGTTCTTTTGCCATTCCTGGTTTGCAATATCCATAGCTTGTCCTCTTCCACCGTAAATTCGAGGTCCTGCATATCGCGGAAATGATCTTCGAGTTTGTGTTCTATCTCCACCAGTTCACGATAGATCTCCGGCATGAACTCCTCCAGTGAGGCGTATTTCTTTTTCCTCTCTTCCTCGTTTACCATGGCTAGCTCTGCCCATTTCCTCGAACCGGCCAGCGTAATTTGATGCGGTGTCCGGATACCAGCAACCACATCCTCACCCTGGGCGTCGATCAGGTATTCTCCGTTAAATACATTCTCACCGGTCGCAGCATCCCTTGTGAAGGCCACACCTGAGGCAGACCTGCTTCCCATGTTGCCATAGACCATGGCCTGAATGTTCACAGCCGTGCCCCATTCTTCAGGTATCTTATTTAGCTTTCTATATACAATCGCACGAGGAGTATGCCAGCTTTCAAAGACCGCAATGATGGAGTTCCAGGCCTGCTCAGCAGGATCCTGCGGAAATTCAATATCGGTTAATTCCTTGATTTTTGCTTTATAAAGGGAAACAAGTGCTTTCAGGTCTTCGGTGGATAGTTCCTGGTCAGTAGTGACCCCCCTGTCTTCTTTCATTCTATGTAGAATTTCTTCAAATACATCGTGATCGCTGCTTACGTAAGTGTTGACCTTCATCACAACGTCGCCATACATTTGAATGAACCTTCTGTAGGAATCCCAGGCAAAATGGGGCTTCCCGGAGATTTTAGCCAAGCCTACCACCACCTCATCATTCAAGCCTATATCCAGTACGGTATCCATCATTCCAGGCATAGAATCCCTTGCTCCGGAGCGAACAGAAAGCAATAGCGGGTTTTTCTCATCTCCGAATTTTGTACCCATCACTTCCTCTATAAAGCGGATCCCTTCATTTACCTCGGGTCTCAAAAGCTTCTTGACTTTTTCCTTTCCCAGCCTATGATATTCTGTACATACCTCTGTAGTAATTGTAAATCCCGGGGGTACCGGAAGGCCAATTTTGGCCATTTCTGCGAGATTCGCGCCTTTTCCTCCGAGGAGTGGCTTCATTTTGGTGTTACCGTCAGCCATTTCATGGCCAAACCTGTAAACCCTTTTTATTTTTACATCCTGGGCTTCCATAGAGACTTAAATTTTCCGATTGAGACAGTTCTAAAATAGTGTTTGAGATACTGACAAAAAATGATGTTTCTGGGTGTGGCTGGTGATTTTTGATAGGTACGGATCGGGTGAGGTCGATCAGACTGCCAATGGTTTTTCCTATTTCATTTTTTGCTTGACCAGGCTTATAACCCCGGGAATAGCAGTGATGAGTTCACCATTCATTTGACTGCCAATTTCCCAGTTGGCACCTTCTATCCCAATCATAAAAACCGCATTTGGTAGCAGATTCAGAGATTTCCCGATATTATATATATCCGGTAGCTCTAATCCATGAGATGAATACTGCTTCTTGCTGATGCATGATATTTCATGTACCGAATCCAACTGATGTATCTTTCCCCATGCCGGTAATCGGGAAAAAACAGCATCAATAATAATTACATACCTGTTATGCCATCTTTCCAGAATCCTTGTCAGATCATTTTGTTCTATCAGATATTCGGCCAAATCAGGGTTTTCGTCCTGAAGCTTACGCACAATCAATATACCGATGGCATCGTCACCTCTGAATTCGTTTCCCAGACCAATGATCAATGGTTTAGCCTCTTTCAATGGTCACATTCAAAAAGTGTGTGCTACAGGAAATGCAGGGATCATAATTGCGGACGGTAGACTCGCATCGCTCAGTCAACGATTGATCATCCAGGGACTGGAACTTTTCCACAACTTTCCTCAGATCAAGCTCGATGACCTTTTGGTTGTGACCGGTCGGTGCAACAATCTTTGCATTCTTAATGATGCCCTGCTCATCAATGGTGTACCGGTGATAGAGAATACCTCTGGGTGCTTCGGTCACTGCCTGTCCCTGACCAGGTTTATATTCCACCTCATCCTTTATTTCTGATGGATAATTGTATCGATCAATCATTCTGATGGCTTCCCCACATGCATAAAAGGTCTCGATCATTCGAACCAACAGGCTCTTAAATGGATTATTCATAGCGGGATCAAGATGCAGATCGAGAGCCAGCTGCTGTGCATCTGGAGGCAGCAGGTCAAAATTAAGGTTATACCGGGCCAATGGTCCGGTAAATATTACTTTGTCCTGATGCAAAGTGGTATGAAGAGTCGTGCTGTATGGCAGATGTTCTTCCATGAAATGGCTTTCATATTCATCCGCTGAGATGTCCAGGCCTTTGCTTGAGATGATTCGGCCTTCATTCATAGGATACTCTTCCTCATGTTTCAAAGAAACGAACTCATAATCCATGCTGAAGTCGGGAAATTCCACTTTGGCCATCCACCTGGCCGCGTCATAGGCAATTTCCTGTGCCTTTTCGAGCCGGACCCTCAGTTCAGCAAGATCACCTACTTGGGGATAGCGATAAAATCCGCCAACCTTTACATTGATCGGATGAATTTCACGACCTCCCAGTATGTTCACAATATCATTACCTGTCTTTTTCAAAGACAAGGCTTTGACAACCCAGTCCTTATGATCTTTGGCCATAGCCACGGCATCAGGATACCCAAGGAAATCCGGTACGTGAAGCATGAATGCGTGAAGGGTATGACTTTCGATCCATTCGCCACAATACAGAAGTCTCCTTAAATCCCTGATTATCGGGTGTGGGATATATCCACAGATCTTCTCCATGGCATGAACAGAAGACATTTGGTACGCCACCGGACAAATGCCACAAATACGTGCAGTGATATCGGGAGCCTCAAGGAAGGATCTACCCTGCAAAAATCCCTCGAAAAACCTGGGAGGTTCAAAGATCTTCAGTTTGGATTCTTTCACCTCGCCATCCTGCAACCTCACATAAAAAGAGCCTTCCCCCTCCACCCTGGCAATGTAATCAAGCTTTAAAACCCTCGAATTATTTTCAAAATCACTCATAGTTTCTACTTTCTTTTTCAAATTCAGGAGAAGCACTGTTGAAGTTTCGGAATAACCTTAGAATCTCCTCCCTGGACAGCCCGCTGGCCTTAAGGTACGAAGCCCATGAAGCTGTATTGGGGTTTTCCTTGGGACCGTAGCAGCCATAACACCCTCTGTAATATGAGGGGCACAAGGCCCCGCATCCCGCATGTGTCACGGGACCCAGACATGGTATGCCTTTTGAGACAGCGACACATGCGATCCCCTTCATTTTACATTCCACGCAGACACTGTGCTCCTGGATATTCGGTGGCTTTCCATGGAGGAAAGATGACAGCACTTCCAGAAGCTGGTATTTATTGACTGGACATCCCCTCAGCTCATAATCAACCTTCACATGCTCACTGATGGCAGTGGATGTTTCAAGGGTCTTGATATAATCGGGCCGTGCATACACCGCATTTACGTACTTCTTAACACGGAGATAATTCCTCAATGCCTGAATTCCCCCGGCAGTGGCACAAGCGCCTATGCTGATCAATAGCCGTGAGTTTTTCCTGATATCAAGTATCCTCAAGGCGTCTTCCGGGGTCGTAATAGATCCTTCCACCAATGAGATGTCATATGGCCCTTCGATCACTGTTTTCGTTGCTTCGGGAAAGTAAGCGATGGTTACCTGATTAGCCAGCAGTAATAATTCATCTTCACAATCAAGTATACTCAGCTGACAGCCATCGCAAGAGGCAAATTTCCAAACCGCGAGTGTCTTCTTCGGATCCTTCATAATTCATCCACTTTTAGATAAGATTTTATCGATGTGAAAGGAAACACAGCCCCATCCCTGCACACGAAGTAGGGTCCGAACTGGCAATGGCCGCAAAATCCGATGGCACACTTCATGTTACGCTCCATGGAAATAAATACATTCTGTTCCGGAATACCGGCGTCTATACTACCATACGCCCCAAATCTCATCATCACCTCGGGACCGCAGATATAGCAAACGGTGTTATCGGGATCAAACTTCGCCTTTTCGATCAAAGTAGTAACCACTCCAACATTTCCCCGCCAGTTGGAATAAGAGTGATCAACGGTCACATAAAAGTTAACTTCAGGATCGGATTGCCAGGAGATAATGTCCTGATGATAAATAATACCCTCAGGATCTCTCGTCCCGTACAAAACATTGATGTTCCCAAACTGCTTCCTATCCTTTAAAATGGATTGTATCAGAGGTCTAAGTGGACATAAGCCAACACCTCCCGCCATGATTAAAACATCCTTACCCAGGCCTTTTTCAATAGGCCATGAGGTACCAAAAGGACCTCTGACTCCAATTAGATCGCCAATATTCAATGAGTTGATGGCTTTTGATACAGGACCCACATCCTGTATGGTATGGACCAGCTTCGATCCATCACTAGTAATGCTGCTTACCGAAATGGGTATCTCTCCAACACCGAAAGCATACAGCATGTTGTATTGCCCCGGAGCGATCGGTTGAATACTTTCCTTGCCTGCAGGCTGCAGCATAATGGTCAATAGTTTATCATTTTCTATTTTTCTACCTTCTATTGAGTACAACAGAGGGGTCCAAGGATCATCTTCAATGACCTCTTCACGTGTCGTTCTAAACTCTTGCACTGTAAACATCTAAAAGTTGTATCCTGGCATCATGTAAACGCTTCATCATAATGGCTGAAGACTGTTTCATAAGTAAATATCCCAGGTGGTGATCTTCATCACATTTTCCCCTCATACACTTCCCATCCAAAGCCACAATTGAACTGTGATCCAAGGCCAACAGGTTAAACTGCAACCGGTATGGTGGGATAATCCAGCTAAACCCGGCAATATCACCATCTTGAAGCGTCGCGATTGTCAGAGGTCCTTTTACCGGATGGTTAATCTGAACTGCCACCTTCCCTTTTCTGATGATATATAGGTAATCGGCATCATCATTCTCCTTGCCAATAAATTCATTAGGAGCAAAATGCATATTACTACCACATCCGGCGATGTATTCAAGCATATCTTCACTCAAACCTTCGAAGAAAGACAGATTGCTGAGTATATCTTTGATCGATTTCATAAGTCCTGGTCCGTTAAGTTGTATTTTATGTACTCGTAATGTTTTCCTTTTTGGTTATATCCTCCGATTCCTTCATCCTGCCAACTTCTTCCGTCAGGTCTATACCCACAGGACACCAGGCGATACATCTGCCGCAACCGACGCATCCGGCTGATCCAAACTGATCATACCATGTGGATAGTTTATGTGTCATCCATTGTCTGTAGCACGAGCTTGTTTTGGTCCTTACCGATCCTCCATGCAGGTATGAGAAATTACCATTGAAACAACTATCCCATCTGATCCAACGCTCTGTATGTTCACCTGTGATGTCGGTGATATCTTCTGTGGAAGTACAGAAACACGTGGGGCAAACCATGTTGCAATTGGCACAACTCAAGCATCTGGAGGCTATTTCTTCCCACAGTCTATGCTCCAGATTCCTCTTGAGCATACCTGCTGCCTCAGTTGGATCAAATCTGACCATCATGGCTTTCACAGCCTTCTCTATGATTAATCTCCCCTCTTCTATTTCATCAGCAGTTGCCACCTGATATCTTGTTGGATCAAAGAATTCTTTTGCTTTTTGGGACTTGAAATCTGCCAGGAAATAATGATCGGAACCCTGTAGGATTTCTGTCAGGGAAATATCAAAATCACCATCAGGAGAGGGTCCGCCTTTCATGGTGGTACAAAAACAGTTCTCCGAAGGTTTGGCACAAGCTGATGCAATAATAAATAGCTCTTCACGAGCTGATCTGTACCATGGATTTACCACACTACCTTCCAGAAATATTCGATCCAGTCTTTTGATGGCTGTAAGATCACAGTTCCGAACTCCCCAGAATGCCATTTTGGGTGGTGGATCCGGATAGTTGATGTGGAATGCATTCTTGGAACCTTTGGCACTCCAGAGTCGCCTCCTGGGAGGATGTAAATATTTTTTGAATGATTGTGGCCCTACCGTGTATCCAAAAAGACTTTGATCTTCCTTTTGATTAAGTTGGTAATTGCCTCTGCCCTGAATCTCGGTATATCCTTTAGCTAACTGGTCAAAACTCGTGATCACATCCAGCATGATCGCCCCATCCCTGGCAACATGACCTATATTTTGATAATCCTGGCTCTGAAGTTCATTAAAAATAAACTCGAGTTTACTAAGATCTAAACGGTGTATGGCAGAACCGGAATTTGGCATAACTCAGGTATCTGATGGTCTGCCATGAAATTATGGATAACTACCTGAATTTTTTATGAGTAAGATTATCGGAACCAATGACTTATTTCAGTCAACGGCGATTTATGAAAGCGCTAAATCAGAATAACAGTAAGAAGAAGTAGGGAGTCATAAGTATCATTTAGTCAACAACTTATAGGCTTCGTTCGCGATTTGAAGTTCCTCGTTTGTTGGCACTACCAGCAGCTTCACATTTGATCCTGTTTTCTGTATTTCTTTGATGTCAGAGGTATTTTTGTTATTTAAGTCTTTATCTATTTCGACACCCAGAATTTGCAGATTTTCACAAACCTTATGACGTATGAAAGGACTGTTTTCCCCAACCCCGGCAGTAAAGATCAAGGCATCAAGCCTTCCAAGAATGGCTGCATAAGCTCCAACATATTTTCTGATCCTGTAGATATACATTTCAACTGCCAGCATAGCTTCGGGATCCCCGCTATCATACCTCTTCAAAATATTTCTTAGATCATTATCACCTGTGAGACCCTTCAATCCGCTTTGTTTATTAAGGATATTGTCAATCTCGTCGATGGTCAATGAAAGGTTCTGAGCGAGGAACAATATCAGAGACGGATCAATATCCCCACTTCTTGTTCCCATAATCAGTCCCCCCAAAGGCGTTAGACCCATGGATGTATCAACGCATTTGCCATTCCTGATAGCTGAAATGCTGCAACCATTACCCAGATGAATGGTAATTGCATTGAAATGGTCCTGATCAATCCGGAGGTATTTTGCTGCTTCCCTGGTCACGTAATTGTGGGAAGTGCCGTGAAACCCAAATGCCCGCAAGCCATGCTTCTGATAAAATGAATTAGGAATGGAAAAACGATAGGCATGTTCAGGCATGGTCTGATGGAAGGAAGTGTCAAAAACAGCCACCTGTCTGGCATTCGGGAATATAGATGTAGCAACTTCTATACCCTTGAGGTTATGTGGGTTGTGTAGTGGCGCCAGGTAAGAGAGCTGATGAAGTATTTTCATTGTCTCCTGACCTACAAGAATTGGGTGGGAAAATTTATCCCCTCCATGTACTACACGGTGTCCTACAGCTGCTATTTCGTCCGCTGTACCTATCGCTCCTTTTTCCGGATCCATCAGCATCTCAACAATCTGTCTTAGTCCGCTTTCATGATCAGCTATTTTCTCATTGATCTCAATCTGGTTTGGCTGATCTCCATGAACAAACTGTTTGTGCTTTACATGTCCCATCTCCTCTCCGATCTTTTCAACCACCCCCGATGACAATACTGCGTCATCAGGCTTCTCAAAGAGTTGATACTTGATAGAAGAACTGCCTGAATTAAGAATTAATATTTTCATTTGGCTGTTTGGTCCTGTGCCTGGATGGCAGTGATGATGACTGTATTTACTATGTCCGTGACTGTGCAACCTCTGCTAAGGTCATTTACAGGTTTGTTGAGACCCTGAAGCACCGGCCCAATGGCTACCGCTCCGGTTTCTCTCTGAACAGCTTTGTAGGTATTGTTGCCGGTATTCAGATCGGGAAAGATCAAAACAGATGCTTTCCCCGCCACTTCGGAACCCGGGATCTTTTTAGCTCCTACTTCCAGGTCTACGGCAGCATCGTATTGAATGGGGCCTTCAATTTTAAAATCCGGATTTCTGCTTTTTATGATCTTGGTTGCTTCCCTTACTTTTTCCACGTCCGCACCTTTTCCTGATTCTCCGGAGGAATAAGATAACATGGCCACCCTTGGCTCAATGCCAAAGGCCCTGGCCGTATGAGCCGAAGTCCATGCAATCTCTGCAAGGTCCTCTGCAGTAGGATTAGGATTGATCGCACAATCGGCATATACCAGCACCCTGTCTTCGAGACACATAAAAAAGACTGATGAAACGAGAGAAAATCCCTTTTTGGTCTTGACAAACTGCAAAGCCGGTCTGATCGTATGTTGGGTGGTATGTTGAGCGCCTGAAACCATTCCGTCAGCATCACCCTGATACACCATCATGGTACCAAAATAAGACACATCCAGCATGGATTCGCGGGCCATGTCTAATGTAATGCCCTTTTCTTTACGGAGTTCATAAAGTGTAGAGGCATACTGCTCAAAATGGTGATAATCTTCAGGGTTGATAATCTCAATAACGGATTCATCCAAAGTAATTCCGAGACGAAGCGCCTTTTTTCCAATTTCATCTTTTTTGCCCAATAATGTTAGTTTCACAATATCCTGATTGCTCAATATCTCCGCTGCTTTGAGTATTCGATCATCTTCACCTTCAGGCAGCACTATTCGCTTGACTTTGGATTTTGCTTTTTGTGTCAGCTGATACTGAAACATCCTGGGAGTCATGCCACGCACTACAACTTTAGAGGTTTTTTCCTCCAGCTTTTCCATATCCACATACTTTTCGAAAAGTTTTAAGCTTTCGATGATTTTGTTTGTGCTTTCGGCGGTGATGTATGAATGAATGTGATCCAGTTTTGTGGCAGTTTCAAAAGTATTTGTTTGAGTAGATAAAATGGGTATCAGGTGGTGACTTCCATCCAGAAGCAATCTGATGGCAGGGTCAGGTTGTAGCCCGGCAGTAAGTACAATAGCCGAGACAGATGGATAATTTACTGATAAATTGGCCTCCAGCGTACCCAGAATTATTTCACCTCTGTCACCAGGAGTAATGACCATACAATTATCCACCAGCTTTGGGAGATAATTTTGAAGCTGCATCGCTGCGATTGAATAGTGATAAACCTGATTATCAAGCTGGTCGGCCCCATATAAGATTTCTGCATCCAGGTGCTCGGCAATCTCACGGATGTTCGGACTCTTTAGCAACCGGTTGGTCGGAATAACGGATAGAAAGAGGTTATCGGACTTTAGTCCTTTTTTCATGGCTTCCAGTAAAGAGGCTACTTTTTCAGGCTCTGTCCGGTTCACTATGGCGCCCACCACATCATAGTCCTGCTCGTGATAACTTTCAATAGCAAGTTGTAATGGACTCAACATGCCTTCGATCGATCTTCCAAGGTCTCCTCTGCCGATCAACACCACGGGGCTTCCAAGATTCTTGGCGACGTGAATATTTATCCCAACTTCAAATGCACTGCCTTCAGCGACGAAATCGGTCCCCTCAATGAGTACAAAATCACTCTTCTTTTCAAGGGCCTTATATTTCTGAATGATCTTATCGAGCAGTTTATCGGTATGACCCGCAGAAATAAGGGCATGTGCATCAGATTGATTGAAAGCATATGCTTCTTCATACTCCTGTTCTAAGCCAAAGTGTTCAATAAGGAGATTGATATTCCTGTCCCGGAAGTTTTTGCCCTCATTAATGATGATCGGTTTGAAATAAGTAACCTTACGGGTGCGTCTCAAAACGTAATCAATGATGCCAAGGCATATCAACGACTTACCGCAATGAGATTCCGCTGTTGTAATGTATATGGATTGAGCCATTAGTAAATGAAATTATTCTTTGGAGCTTAAAAGTATGGTGGCAAACTGAAAGGTCATGAGCATTAGGCGGTCAATTTTGTGAATGAATTAACAAATTCTTGGAAGCTGCTCTCCCGGTAGCATTGAAACGATCCTTCGGCCACCAATTTCATTGGTAAGAACCACATTCTTTCTGTGATCATCCACCACATGACCTATGATCCTTGCATGTTCACCACCAGGTAATGACTTCATGGATTGAAGAAATCTAACTGCGACATTTGGATTGACAAAGGCGCAAAATACCCCTTCATTGGCCACATACAGAGGATCCAAACCCAGCATTTCACACGCCCCCTCTACTTCATAAGGCACAGGAATATCCCTTTCAAAAATATCAACTCCGGCATTTACATGTCCTGCTACTTCGTTCAGTATGGTGGCTACACCTCCCCGCGTTGCATCCCGAAGCAAGTGAATCTCGCTGCCAAATTGATCCAGTAAAACTGAAACCATATGGTTTAAAGGTTTCGTGTCACTTGTTAAAGAAGTGCCAAATGTCAGACCTTCCCTTAGTGACATGATGGTTACTCCGTGAACGGCAATATTACCACTCAGGATGATCGCATCTCCCGCAGAAACGCGATCAGGATGTATTTCAGCCTTTGGGTGAATTTGACCTATTCCTGTGGTATTTATGAAGAGTTTATCAGCTTTACCTTTTTCCACTACCTTGGTATCACCCGTAACAACCCTGACACCAGCCAGGTCGCAGGATCGCCTGATTGACTGAAGAACCTTCCACAGGTCAGACACGCTCATACCCTCCTCGATGATCAAACTCAATGAAAGGTAACCTGAAACAGCCCCACACATGGCCAGGTCATTCACCGTTCCGTTCACCGCCAGGTCTCCGATATTTCCCCCCGGGAAAAAAATAGGTGAGACAACATAGCTGTCGGTTGTGAAAGCCATTTTCTCACTGATATCAATGACCGCCCCGTCATGTCGAGTCTTAAGATAATCGTTGTGGAGAATTTTAAAGATCCCGGATTCAAGGAGCTGGTTGGTCAATGCACCTCCGCTACCATGGCCAAGAGTGATCACATCAAAATCAAAATCCGGAACAGGACATGAATTCATCATCATATGGCAACACGATTGAAATGATAATATGCGGCGCACGCCCCCTCGGAAGAAACCATGGGCGCGCCCAGTGGATTTTCAGGAGTACAGACTGCCCCAAAGTGCTTACAGTCACGGGGTTTAAGTTTTCCCTTTAGGATCATCCCTGCCACGCAGTCGGTATTCATTCTATGCGGAATTGCAGCTGTATCTAATTTCTTCTCAGCATCAAACCGCTCAAATCTCTTGTTAAGTTTAAATCCGCTTTCAGGGATAGTGCCCATCCCTCGCCAATTACGATCACTGATTTCAAAGACTTGGTTGATGACTTCTATAGCCTTCTGATTACCATTTTCATCTACGACTCGAGAATATTCGTTTTCTACAATGTGCTTACCGGATTCCAGAAGCTCAATGGCTTTATGAATGCCTCTTAAGAGATCTACCGGTTCAAAGCCTGTCACGACAATGGGGATCTGATATTTTTCAGCAAGTTGATGATACTGGTTATATCCCATGACTGTGCATACATGACCTGCAGCCAGAAAGGCATTTATTCGATTGTCCTCATCAGCCAGAATCGTTTCCATAGCTGGCGGTACAAGCACATGGGACACAAGAAGTGAGTAATTCCGTATCCGTTTTTTTTCAGCCATGATCACGGACAGTGCATTGGCGGGCGCTGTGGTCTCAAAGCCAACCGCGAAGAAAACCACTTCCTGATCGGGATGCTGCTCAGCGTACTGCAAAGCTTCAATGGGCGAATAAACTATTTCCACCTGTGCTCCCTGCGACCTGGCCTTCAAAAGACTCTTTTCACTTCCGGGAACTCTTAGCATGTCTCCAAAAGAACAGACCGTATGCCCGTTTTCAGCCAGAGTGATGGCCTGATCAATCATCTCTACGGGAGTAACACAGACAGGACAACCTGGTCCATGGATCATTGTGATTTCACGGGGAAGTAAATCAAGGATGCCATTTTTGACCAGGCTATGGGTCTGACCACCACAGATCTCCATGATGGACCAGGGTTGTGAAACCATTTGGTCTAAATCTTCCATGAGTCTTTTTACAAGGTCCTTGTCCCGATATTCCGACAGGTATTTCATAGTTCCTTCCGGGAGTTTCGGGTCAGCTGCTCCTCAACCTCGCCAATTTCATCGAGATACTCAAATACTTTCCGGGCTTCTGATTCATCAATCAGATTCAGCGCCACACCGACATGCACCAGAACATAATCGTCGATTTTTGCTTCAGGTACCAAAGACAGATTTACATCCTTTATGATTCCATTGAATGATACTTTCCCCGTGAGAAAAGTAGGATCTTCTACGCTTTGCAACTCAATGATTTTTCCGGGTATGGCCAGGCACATGATCTTATGAATTATAGGTTTCTATCGATTCAGGGATTTTTTCAAGCATCTTCCTTCCCACCCTGATGTCCTGGTGGATCAACTGCCCAAAGGAAATATTTTCATCATTTGGTGAGAGCAATTGGTGAAAATACAGTTCATGATCACCACCTAAATGTTGCTCAATCAGATCAACCAGGAGACCATTTTGGAAAACTCCGCCACTGAATGCAAGTTTCCGCATTTCAAGGTCTTTGCTTACAAACCTGATCAGCTGCACCAGTCTGTAATGAAAATTCCACGCAACAATATGTTTGTCAATACCCTTTTCAAGATCGTAAATTATCTGCTCAAGATGGAAAACCGGGGAAAGCAACTCTTTGGTCAGTGGTAATTTGAATTCATCAGGAGAACCGGCGGTAACGGCCAGCTCCTCCAAAAGCATCGCCGCCTCTCCTTCAAAAGTATTCCTGTCGATCAACCCAAGAATACTGGCAGCTGCATCAAAAAGTCTGCCCATGCTTGAGGTCTGCAGCTCGTTCTTTGCCAGGAGTTTCAGATAAAACTGTAGTTCCTCCCCAGAAAATCTGGAGGAAATGTGGTTGGCGAACTCACTTTTCGAGAGGATACTCAATGCTGATAGCCGGGGTTCTGCCGGCATCTTATCTCCCAGGATGTGGGGGTAATACTCAAGATGACCTACTCTATGAAATGACCTGTCCGAATATACAATGAACTCTCCTCCCCAGATCTGGCTGTCCGTACCATAGCCGGTACCGTCCCAGATGATTCCCAGAACCGGTTCTCTGGTATGAACCAGCTCGTTTTCTGCTAATACAGCAGCAAAATGGGCTTCATGATGCTGGATGCTCAGAGAGGGTACATGGTAGGTTTTACAAAACTGATCGGCAAGTGCAGATGTAGCATATCCGGGGTGGAGATCCCTAAGAATAATGTCAGGTTGGAAATCAAGTGTTTCCAAAAAATGATTCAATGTTCGCTCATAAACTACTTGCGAATCATATGAACGCTGGTCTCCCAGATACTGACTGACGTAGGTATTTTCACGTTGTTGAATACTGAAAGTACTCTTCATTGATGCCCCCAGAGCAAGCGTGGATTGTGGGCTTACTGATTTGGAATTTAGGTAATTGGGAGCATAGCCTCTCGACCTCCTGAGTATGATGCGGCGTCCTTTCTCTGTGATCTTAAGGACGGAATCATCCTCCGGAATAAGAATTTCTCTGTCATGTGAAACAATGCAGTCAGCAATGTCTGACAGTGCCCGACAGGCGATATTATCATCAAATATGATCGGTGATCCTGATACATTTCCGCTGGTAGCTACGACTGGCTTTTGAAAATCGTGAGTAATAATCGCCAGTAGAGGTGCATAGGGTTTCATTACACCCATATGACCCAAACCGGGAGCAATGGCCTCAGCTGCCAGCCCTGAAGGTTGGGATGCTCTTTTTCTTAGCAGAACGATTGGGGCCTGAGCTGAATGGTATTCCGCCAGTTCTTCATCAGATACAATGAGATCCCTATAAATGGCAGCAGTGTCAGGATATATCAGTGCAAACGGCTTGGATGGACGACTTTTTCTTTTTCTGAGGGTTCTGACCGCTTCAGGGTTGGTGGCATCACAGAGGAGCAGGTAACCACCTATTCCTTTCACGCCTATGATTTTACCCTGGCCAAGTTCTTCAATAGCAAAGCGAATGATCTGTTCGCTTGTGTAATCTTCGGTCTTTCCGATGCCCTTACAGAATAGGCTCAGGTGAAATCCACATTCTTTGCAAGAATTGGTTTGAGAATAAAACCTTCGGTCAAAAACCTGATCATATTCCTGCCGACACGCGGGGCACATGGTATAGGAATCCATGACCGTGTTTGATCGGTCGTAGGGAATCTTACGAGTGATACTGACACGTGGACCGCACAAAGTACAGGTAATAAACGGATACCTGTATCTCCTGTTTTCTGGATCAAATAGTTCTCTTTCGCAGTCCGGACACATGGCATAGTCCGGGGTCAGCAGGACTGATCTTTCATGATGTTCTTCACTTCGTCTGATCTGAAACGTTGAATATCCAACCACATCATCTGGTGACAGGTCCATGCAATTGATATATGACAGCTTAGGTGGTTGATGCCTGATGTTGTATATAAATTCCTTCAGAGACTCCGGCTTTCCTTCCGCGTGAATATGTACACCATCCGTACTGTTGTTTACCCATCCGCATATTTTCTTTTCCATGGCAAGTCTGTAAACAAACGGACGGAAACCGACTCCCTGAACGATCCCTTTAATATGTATGTGCTTAGCATCCAAAACGTTAAGCAGGAACAGCCAGCTGTTTTTTTATCCAGGTCACCCACTCTATTATTCCTTCATCTCTGGTGGCTGAGGTTTCGATAAATTCCAGATGATGATTTATCCGCAAGGCATATTCCCTTGTTTTAGCTATATCAAAATCAACATAAGGAAGGAGGTCTGTTTTATTGATGATGCAGAGATCAGAGGTGGCAAACATATTGGGATATTTGAGGGGTTTATCCTCACCCTCGGTCACACTCACAATGACCACTCTTTTGTTTTCGCCCAGGTCGAATAGTGACGGACAGACCAGGTTTCCTACATTTTCAATCAGTAACACACTGTTATCTTTCAAGTGCAATTTTTTTATAGCCTGATTGATCATCTCTGCATCCAGATGGCAACCGTTACCGGTATTGACCTGTACGACAGGAACCCCGGTTGACTGAATTCGTTCAGCATCATGGGTTGTCTGCTGATCTCCCTCGATCACAGCCACGTCAAAATTACCTTTTAGTAGCTCAATGGTCTTTTCAAGCAACGTAGTCTTCCCTGATCCGGGAGCGCTTACCAGATTAATGGCCACAATATTTTTCGCTTCGAGGAATCCCCTGATCCGCTGGGCTATCATATCATTTTTATACAGGACATCCCTCTCGAGATCTATTTTGGCGCTACGCTCATGATGGTGATGGTCATGCTGATGATGGGAATGGTGATGGTGATGATGATCATGAAGTGTTTTTAAATGAGGATCATCCACCAATTTTTGATCGTCCCCCATCAAAACTACTTTTACTGATCCATCAGAATCACATCCACAGGTCGCACACATAACTTTAGCTGTTTAGGGTTAAAGATTTGATTTTGAGTTCATTACCACTTATCAGATCTGTATTGTACTGATTACAGGATGGGCACAAATCAAACATTTGATCCATCTCAAATTCCCTTCGACAGGTAGTGCAAAATCCCATAGCTGGTACCAAATGAATGGTCATTTTTGCATGTTGCAATACCGTATCCCTGACAGCGGGTTCCCAAATAAAATTGAGAGTATGCAGATCCACTCCTGCCAGGAGTCCAACGTCCAGTTCAATGGCACTTACATTGCAGGCATCTGCCTTACGTACCTCTTCCTCTGCGATACCTACGATACTCCTGGCTATAGAAAACTCATGCATGATGATTTCTATTACGATTCCGTGACAAGTCTTCAAAATATAATTTTTTGATCGACCATATCACGATCAAAACCAAAATAATGGGGATCACATGCACCCACGATGTGAAGTAATGCAGCAGACCCCGCTCGAAATCTCCGTGCCCCGGATGTGCAAAAACCATTATTGGGCAGCTTATAATCAGGAATATGACAATAGCTTTCATTTTATCTAAAATTAGATTTTACAATTTCAGTGTATCGTATTGATCCCTTTTGAGATCGACCCTTAATTTACGGAAGTACTTGTTTTGACCTCATGATAGTGGTCAAAGAAAACTGTGATAAACGTCAGGAGTACCATTTTATGAAAGCAGTCAACACCTCTCCATGAACAAGACTTAAATACGCAGCATCGCCTCAATAAAGCCCATGTTCTCGCCCTTCTTTTTCACAATGAGCACCGGGATCTCGGACTCAAGCAAAACCAGCTTTTCTGCCAGAGACCCCATCAGGATACTGGAGGTAGCTGTCCTGCCGCGCGAACCTACCAGTATCATATCAGCCCCACACTCCACAGCATGATTATGTATTGCTTCTTCTTTGGACTCAGGACCAGACGAAAAGTATGCGCACCTGATTTCTTTGGGAAACTGATGCTTCTTGAGGAACTCCCTGCACTCCCTCTGAGCATGCCCCTTAATGATCTCATCAAATTCTTCATAGGTCTTACCTATTTTGGTGTATCCCGGAGGGACGGTGTAACTATGCATCAGTTCAACCTGTTTGGGAGCATCGTTAACCAGGGCAAGAGCATGGTTCAGTGCAATTGCTGAGTGACCTGAAAAATCCACAGCTACAAGTACTTTTTTAATCTTCGGTTTGGAAATTTCCGGAACGAGTAAAAGGGAGCTCGGACATTTACGTGCGATATGGCTGGAAACCAGTCCTGAACCCTCCAGACTTTTTTTCCGTCCCATCAGAATCAGGTCCACAGCTTTGACCTTGGCAAACTTGAGTATTTTTTCAATGGGTGGACCATCTTTTACCACACATTCAACGTCTGTTTTGATATTCTTAAAATGTTTCATCACCTTTTTCATGATGTCTGCCTGCAAGCTTTCATCAAGAGGTGCCATTAGAGTTGGATACTTTTCAAGTAATTCCTCAGGGAGCTCCAGATCTTTGGCCACATGTAAGAAGAATAATCTCTCCAATGACAGGAGCTTACAAAGCATTGAAGCATAGCGTATCAAATGCTCGTCCATTTTTGTGAGGTCGAGGGCGACAAGGGCTATTTGAAAAGGCTGATGTTTCGGATGTTCCATAACAAGAATTATTTATCGAATCTAAAGGATTGCGCGAATAAGAAAAAGCGAAGCAAAGGCAATGATGGCATATAATTCAGGAAATACAGCAAGAATCAATGCCCTGCCAAAAATATCATTTCCTGACCCGATGCTATCGATGCTGCTGGCGCAGACTTTTCCCTGATACATCCCCGACAAAAGTCCGGCGATGCCAAGTGCGAGACCACCACCAAGGATGCCAGCTCCCTGCAGTAAGGACATCTCCGGGCTGATCAGGTCCTGCAAGATAAAAAACCCTGCAAATCCATAAAGTCCCTGAGTCCCCGGTAAGGCACTAAGTACAATAAAGGACCCAAATGATTCCGGTCGTTTTTTTAATGCACCAATCGTAGCCTGAGCCCCAATGGCCGTACCCATGGCGCTTCCGCATCCTGCAAGTCCGACCAGCAGGCCGATGCCAATAAAGGCAAGTGTTAAAGGTAATGTTTCCATGATCATTAGTTATTCATATCCAAACTTTCTTTTCTGAATGGCCGGTATTCACTGCCACCACCCTTGAATTGAGCATTATTATAAAATTCTACAAATGTCAGTCTAAGCGGATGCACGAAAGCCCCCAGGATGGCGATGAAAAAATTCAGGGTGTGTCCAAACAACAGAAAGGTCACACCAATAAGGATCCCCCACCAGCCATTCTCCATGATCTGACCTCCAATCTGATTAACAACCAACCCCAGTACCGATGAAGCTACCCCAAGGGCAAATAGTCTCACATAAGACAATACATCTCCAAGAATACCAGTAATAATAAAAAACAAAGGCAATAAGCCACTGGCTGCCCTGCTTATTATAGAAAGACTCATATCATGAAAAAAGAGCACGAGCAGAACACCTGATATGATCATCATTCTTCTGAGAATAGGCAATGGCTGCAGAATCTCAACTCCCTGCATGTCAGCGAGGAAGGTCCAGATGAGGCCGCTGACGATCATTAATTTTCCAACTTGTGGCAATGCCTCTACGCTACCTTCATACCTGAGCTTATTAACGATCGACAGGGTGATGCCGGTAAAAATTTGAACAACCCCAATCATCAGGGAAACGTTAAATGCATTGAATATAAAAGTGCGGTCATCCGGAACGATGATGTATTGTCGGAGATACTGAAAAATGATCCATGAGTCATTCAGACTGGTGGGCATCCCGAAAACGCTGCCTGACTTGATAATGCCCATCACTGTTGTAAATAACCCGAGAATCACACCCAACACTGCCAGACGACGCTCATGTTTCAAAAAGGTAAACCATCCTGCCAGGGAAATCAGCAAGAAGACCAGACCGTAACCGGCGTCACCCAGACAATAAGCAAACATGACAGGATAGAATACCGCAATTAACGGCGTAAGGTCTAGTTCATAGTAATTAGGCAGCTCAAAAATCCGGGTGATAGGTTCAAAAAGTTTAGAATACTTCCTGTTTTTTAATAGGATGGGAACCTTGCTTCCCGGTTCAGGATCTTCAAATGAATAGGTGAGTTTTTCTTTTTTAAGGTATTCTTCCAGCTTATCCCCCATACCTACGGGAAACCATCCGGTAAGAGATAGAATAGACCCTTCGCCATATTCCCTGAAACTACCCTGGGTTAAAGCAAATGAAAGCTCATTTTCCACTTTGATCAATTCGCGCCTGATCGTGGATATATGAGGTGTAAGCTCAGCAAACTCACCTTTGATTTTCTTATTTTCCTTCCGAATCCTCCTCTCAATGTCTGTGATCTCAGATATCTTATGGTCCGGAATTTTCACGGATTCAAAGGGAAGTGAAACCTCTTCCCTGCTTACCACCACAAAATATACCTGGTCCGCACTTTCATAGATCACCTGATGTGAAAGTGTGCCAAAATCAAATGCACGATATTCCTTCTTGCCGGTGATACAAAATGAGACATTAAGTCCATGTGAGGTCAGTTGCTGAATATTTTCAGGGTCGAAGTCTCCCCAGGGTAAACGCTGAAGTCTTTCTTTTCTCAGGTTTTCCCTTTTCAGCAGATTCTCTTCGAATCTGTGTTTCAGGTCAAGTACTCTGTTGACCACCTTCTCAACAGATTCTTTCTTTTTGATGCCCTCAGGTTTATGATCACCCCCATGCTCTTTGATCGCCTCAATTGCTTTGATTAGATTATTTTTTCTTTGCTCCAGCCCTTCGATATCTTCATTTCTCATCTGATCATCCACCTCAATATGGACCACACCAAGATTTTGAAGCATCTCGGTAATCTCTTTTCTTTCACGGTGGAAAACCAGAAGTATAAGTTTTTTGAAAGAAGTTTTCATGTGTATAATAATAGTTTTTTAACGGTCACATGCCTGCATGCCGTAGTGCATTTCGGCACGCAGGCATGGAATTCGCATGATAAAGATTTCACACCCAAGAATGTTACCATCAAGTCTTTATTCATCCTTGGTTGGTGTTTATCAATCATGCTCATTTCATTGGATTTTACGGATCATGCTGCTTGTTTCTCTTTTCTATTCTTCACTATCTTCTGTGCTGCTTTGGAAATATTTTCCTTGTCTTCCAAAAACCGCTTGATCATGAGGATTGCATTCTCATATTCAGGGATTTGCACCTTTTCATACAAATTCACTTTCTGGGTCGTTTTCTTCCTTGCTAAATCCAGTATCTCCACCTGTTGGCGAAGTATGTCCAGTTTAACATCCAGTCTGATCACATCCATCAACAATTGAATACCTGAAGGGACCCATGCCGGCTGGTTCCACCAACTCACATCTGCGATTTTGAAATCAATGGAACGGATTTCAGGAATCTTAACTCCAATCACCTTATTCTGATAGATACCAAGGTCATCCATCATTAATATACCGGGAAACTCACTCCAAAAAGCCTGAAAGCTTTCCACCTTTTGGTCCAGTACTTCCTTTTGCGACCTGGTTTCTTCCATCAGCTGGCTCAGTTTTGCCACTTCCATACGCATAGCGGTCTCCTTGTTTTTTAGGATAGGAAGCGCTTTTTG
This sequence comes from Cyclobacteriaceae bacterium, assembly GCA_965243485.1. GTDB lineage: Bacteria > Bacteroidota > Bacteroidia > Cytophagales > Cyclobacteriaceae > UBA7330. Next base: position 4,373,252 of record CBDEVP010000001.1, read on the forward strand.
CCTGATCGCCAGCTGGCGATTAAACTGTTGGATGGTGGTCTTGTTGTAATGAAATTTCATCTGTAAACCCTATCTTATCTATTTTTAGGCCTCAACCAGTTCCTTCGACTTTTTTTGCTCCCAGTACTCATTCATCAGTTCCTCTTTAATACCAACTTCATATTTTTGGAAGTATTTTCTAAGGAGTGACCATCCTGTCTCAAGCATCTCATCAATGGGGATGTTGACATTCACTGCAAGCAATTTTCCAGAGTATTCTCTGGCAAATTCAAGGCACCGCTTATCATATTCATTCAGGTCAAAACCGTTCTCTTTCTTCGTTTTAGCGTCCATGGCATCCGCATACAACCTTATAAGTGTATTCATTACCTGGGGGTGATCTTTCCTGGTTTTTTTACCAATCACATTTTGCTTCAACCGTGAAAGACTTCGAAACGGATCGATGATCACCTTGCCAATCTCCGTATCCTGTTTCAGAAAAAGCTGCCCTTCGGTGATGTAGCCAGTATTGTCCGGAATAGCATGAGTAATGTCACTCTCATTTAATGTGGTCACTGCGATGATGGTGATGGATCCGCCATCTGAAAACTGTACTGCTTTTTCATAAATACTGGCCAGGTCGCTGTAGAGCGAACCGGGCATGGAGTCTTTTGAGGGGATCTGATCCATCTTGTTGGCTACAATGGCCAGGGCGTCTGCATAAAGCGTCATGTCCGTCAGCAGTACGAGTACTTTCTGCTTGCAGTCACTGGCAAAGTATTCGGCAGCTGTGCAGGCCATATCAGGAATCAGCAGCCGCTCAAGTGGTGGGTTTTCTGATGTATTGATAAAGCAGACAATCTTATCCAGTACACCTGCTTTGGTAAAAGTATTTTTAAAAAACAAATAGTCATCGTTTGAGAGTCCCATACCACCAAGGATGATCTTGTCAGCTTCCGCCCTCATAGCTACATCTGCAAGCACCTGATTGTATGGTTGATCAGGGTCCGCAAAAAACGGAATTTTCTGACCTGTGACTAAAGTATTGTTCAAATCGATACCGGCAATACCTGTAGCAAGTAAGGTTGAGGGTTTGCTGCGCCTTACCGGATTTACGGCGTTACCTTTGATGTTGCGAGGTTCGCCCCGAAGTTCAGGTCCTCCGTCAATAGGTAAACCATAAGCATTTAGAAAACGGCTGGCCATAAGATCACTCACATTCAATGATGGCGGCGAACCGGAAAAGACAACTTCAGAATGAGATGAGATCCCCTCGGTACCTGAAAATACCTGGACGGTCACTTCCTCTCCCACTACACTGATCACCTGAGCGGGCATACCATTGACCCAGGCCAGCTCGCCATATCGCACTCCATTTGCTCTCAATGAACAGGTGGCCTTGGTTATTCCCGAGATTTTTGTGTAAATCCTTCGAAAAGACTTGCCTTTCATAGTCTGTAGTTTTTAAATTTTTCTTATTCGCTTCCGTTGGATATCCTCATCTCGTCATGAAACCTCAGTTTCCAATTCATAAGACTGCAATTCCCTTTCAAGTTCTTCCTCATATTTTTTGAACTGGGTGGATCCAAAAGTTGAATAATTCATTTGTTTCAGGAGATTGATCAGTTTTTTAAAATATTTCCCAACTTCTTCAAATTCACCAAACGAAAAGTCCATCTCACAAATATCCATCACCTTGTTAAGCATATATTTTTGTCGATCGATAGGGGTATTCATGTCCACCTCGTCAAAAGAATCCTGCTGAATAAGGACGAAATCTATCAATTCACTTTTCCAAAAAGTAGTGTGATACTCCACCGGAACCGCGTCATCACCCAGTATGCTGATCTGATCTCTGGCTTCAAGCCCGTCACGGATCAGGTCTTTACATCTTCTTACCTTATCCACCCATCCTTCCTGAAGCATTTGATCGGCATTTTCAGAAAATTCCGGATACTCCAGATACTTTGAGTAAGAGGCAATGGGATCAATGGCCGGGTAGCGTTTTGCATCGGCTCGCTTTTGGGAAAGAGCATAAAAACACCTTGCAACTTTACTGGTTGATTCTGTCACGGGTTCTTTGAAATTTCCCCCAGCCGGGGAAACAGTACCAATGAATGTCACTGAACCCCACTTTCCGTTATTTAGCTCTGTAAGGCCTGCACGGCTATAGAAGTTTGCGATCGTGGCAGGAAGCTCTACCGGAAAAGCATCCGGTCCCGGCAGCTCTTCCATGCGGTTGGACATCTCACGCAGGGCCTGTGCCCACCGCGATGTACTGTCAGCAAGTATCAATACCTTAAGACCCATGCAGCGATAATACTCGGCGAGTGTCATGCCCACGTAAACTGAAGCTTCCCGTGCTGCTACCGGCATATTGGAGGTGTTACATATAATGGCTGTTTTTTCATCCAGTTTACGCCCGGTCTCCGGATCACTTAACTGAGGGAACTCAGTGAAGATCTCCACCACCTCATTGGCACGTTCACCACAGGCCACCACGATCAGTACATCAGCTTTACTGTTTTTTGCAATGGCCTGCTGGAGCACGGTTTTTCCGGTACCAAACGGACCGGGAATATAGCCGGTACCTCCTTCTCCAATCGGATTAAGGGTGTCAATTACTCTTAAGCCGGTCTGCAGCATTTTATATGGGCGAACCTTTTGCAGGTATTTATCGATAGACCGCTTTACCGGCCATTTTTGCACCATGGTCACCTTTATTTTATCTTCTTTTTCTGAAGATAGCTGTGCAATAATGTCGTTGATCCTGTAATCTCCCTTTTTTACAATAGACTCAATGGAATAGGTACCTGACAGATGGAAAGGGACCATGATCTTGTGATCAATCCAGTTCTCTTTCACATTCCCCAGCCAATCCCCGGCATGGACGGTATCCCCTTCTTTTGCAAGTGGTTTGAAGGTATAGAGTACATCATCATCCAGGGGAGCGGTTGTCTGGCCAATCTCAATGAAAAGACCACTCATCTTAGTGAGGTCATTCTGTAATCCATCATATTTCTTGGAAAGGATCCCGGGACCTAATGTCACTTCAAGCAGCTGCCCGGTGAAATCCACCTGGCTTCCAATCTTGATGGTCAGGCTGCTGTCAAAAAGTTGAGCATACACCAGGGAACCTTTTACCCGGATGACCTCGGCCATAAGATGCTTTTCTTCGGTGTGGATCAGACATATTTCATTTTGGGTGACAGCCCCATCAGCCTCAATGTAAATAAGGTTAGAAATCACGCCGGTTACTGATCCAGTATTCATATCACAGGTGTTTTAGGAGACCTCACATTATTCTTGATCTTTTCGTGATACTCATCAAAAAGTTCTGAACCTTTTTCCGTATCAAGCTTGTCCCAACGCTGTTTCATCAGAAGCTTTACCGTATAGGCAAAAACCTCTTCTGCGTCAAAAAAGCCTTTTTCGATTTCTTCGAGAAAGTCCCAAAGGATGCGGTCAATATATTTCTCCATCCCCTTAGGCTCATCACCGGACATCTTTTCTATTAAGGCTTCCAGGTAAGGATAATCCCTCATTACTGAAGAGGTTGGAGTCCTCGATGGCCCAATTTGCCCGATTAGCCTGTCCGTATCGCTGTCAGATGGCCGCGACAGAAAATCATGAGCATTGAAATTGAAGGCGGCAATGGTAGCCTTAAGCTTTTGATAAAAGCTATAATACTCATTAGTAAAATCATTACTAATACCGAGGGCCTCCTCATAAAAATTTGCCATCAGTCCATCTTCCATCTGTCGCATACTCATGGCCTGGAACCTGTCTTCGTTTTCCATCAGAAAGTCACTAATAAAATCCGGAAAATTCTTTTTGGACAATTTATATGACGAGAGTTTGTCTTCACTCAAAACCGAGGGCCTGACAAAATCCGGTTTCTCTAAATCATGATACTCTTCAAACAATACTGATAAAAAATTACGGATATCGTGTGGATAAATAAGATAATCCAGTACCTTGTTGTCATCCGGCGTAAGGTTGCGACGGATCAATTCAAAAGTTTTTTCATAATCAATTTGTCCCGCATCCATATCCGGTGACAAATCCGGAAGGCCTGATATTAGATAATAGTAACCCATGGCCTCTACTTAAAAAGAAGTTTGTCGGCCTGTTCGGACAGATAAGGCCTGAATATCCCAATAAAATCTTCATTGCCAAACGAAAGCTGATAATTATCAGATTTCCGGGCAATCCTAAAGCCACTATCAACCTTGTCTCCAAAAGAAATGGTGAGGTTTGGTGCCATCTCCCTGATGCTGTTGGCTAATGATTGTTTAAGCTTTTTTTCCAGATCAGCGGGAAATACAACTTCAAGTTCACCATCTATCTTCAGGTTCTTAATGATCCCGGTGATCATTGATTGCACAAACTTCACATCAGTAAAAACTTTCTCGGTATTGGGTTTTATGATCTTATCAGACAGCATATCTAGAATTCTGGCCTTCAGATCACTGATAAATTGCTCCCCTTTTAACGCCAGTTCATTTTCTACACTTCTTTTTAGGCGATCTGCTTCCCGCCTGGCTTCGGAAACGATTTTGGCAGCCTCATCTCTTGCATCCTGCAGGATCTTTTCTTTATTGTTCTCAACTTCCTGAATGATAATTTTTGACTGCTTTTCAGCCCTTTCGATCCCTTCACGGTAAATTTGGTCGGTCAGTTTGTCGAGGTTGTGTATGCCATTATCCATTTTGAAGAACTATTTGAGGACGAGTAGAGGAATTCGAGAGTGGAAAACCATTTTCTCGGTAAGACTTTCATGAAACAATCGCTCGATGAAAGAATAACTTTTAGGTAAAATCGAGATCAAACCAATGTTGTTTGCTTTACTGTAATCAATGATCCCCTCTTCGATATTAGAACTGTGAGTGAAGCTAAAGGATGATTCCACATCCTTAAGATTTTTGATTAGCATCTCACGATTTTCCAGTTCCTGATGTGTCATTTGCCTTTCATTTCGGTTTAGTGTGACTACATCAATGGTCAGATTGAGATGCTCAGCAAGCTTGACCAGCAAGTCAATATCATGATAATCCGCGTGCAAGCTATAGTCACAGGCCAGACAAACCTTTTGTATCTCTTTCAAACTTGAATGATCAGGGATCACAAAGACCGGAACTTCTGCCCCTTTTATAATTTTGGCTGTTTTAGTTCCCCAGATTTCATCGATGCTTTCCGCTCCTCCTGTGGCCATTAAAATCAGATCAATGGATTCCTTTTTTGTCATCTCGATGATATTATCTACAGAAATGCCGAGCTCCTTAATACAGTCATGAGCCACATCTTTTAATTCGGGAATCTTCTTGTACAGTTCTTTAAACTTCTCGTCAATAGCCGTCTTTATTTTTAAAAGTGCAGATGATGAATCTGCGTCAGTCACTGGTCGATGATATACATGATATATGACCAATTTAGCTTCGATCTTATCTGCGAGATAGATCGCCTGGATCAGTGCATTGTTTGATATTTCTGAGAAATCCGTAGGTACAAGTATGTTTTTCTGTTCGTTAGCCATGTTTGTGTTTTTTGATCAACCGTCACTCCAATGATATGGGTCAATCATAACATTATTTATGATTTGACCCATGACCAATAGTGACTTAAATCAGATGTTTTATGTGTAACCGAAAAGATAAGGATAGCTAGATTTTTATACCTCCTTCACAATAAAAAATCCATCATCACCTTCCGCCTGATAAAGGGGCATAAAGATCAGGCCATCGCACGGGGCGGTGATTGTGCCTTTGCGATCCAGTGCAAGTTCCTGGCCCTCGTGGATCTCCTGAAAATTAAAAAAACCCGGATACATTCTGAATCCATCTTCCGGGTGTATGGTATGCCTGTGCAAGACTTTTACTCTTGCAGGAAGATTAGCGGACATTTCAATTAAGTGATTAGCATAGTGATCTTCCTGATGATGATCGTGAGCGGAGATACAACCGGCTGTTTCAAGTATTTCCCAAAGCCCTGATGTATGGATCCGATACGCCTCGGACGTACCTATCAAACCCCCTTCAAAAGCAAATGCGATGAATCCCCTGCTTGTATAATAGGACAGCAGGGTCCCTCTCAGGTATCTGTGTAGATCGATCACCAGTGGTAACTTCAGGTTTTTGATGATTGGATGATTGTCTATTTCTTCGGGTACCACAATGAAATTGCCTCTTTCAGCAGATGTGCCATGAAGATCTGCAATAACTTTAAGATTGAACTGCCCATGGCTCTCCTTTTCTATGATCTCATGGATCGCTCTAAGTTCCTCATCCTCAGCTCCAACACTTGAATTATTTGACACAATGTCACTAACAAAGTCATCAATCCAGCAGCGATTGAGGTCATAGTCAATAAATCTTCTTCCTGACTGAATAGCTTTCAGGTTACCTCCGAGCCCCACCAGCTTACCTCTGAATTCTATATTATGTTTTGTAATGGCACCGTACACATTTTGAAAGGCGTGTAATCCCAGCTGCTCATTGCCATGTACTCCTGCCAAACAGATGATCAATGGCCCGGGTTGATGTCCTTCTAATTTACCAAGAATTCTTTCCATGCTAATCCCGGGAAGATAATACTTTGATGAGACTGGAAGTGATTTTCAGAAAGTCGCCTTCAGAGATGATCCCGATCAATTTATTGTTCTTTACCACCGGCAAACAATCTACCTTCTCTTTCTTCATCAGGTTCAGAGCTTCCTGGACAGTAGCTTCGGGAGCTATGGTTATCGGTGTACTATTCATAATATCCTTAACAACCACTGCCTTTCCCGGATCAATATTCATTTTTCGGCTGTAATACTTCAATAAAATCTGATAATCCATCATACCTAGCAATCTTCCTTTGTCATCCTCTATGGGTATGTGCTTGACACGTTTCCAGTTCATCATGTCTGCTACCAGTTCAGGTATATCGTTCTGTTGGGCGGTAAACAGATCAGTCGTCATAAATTCCTCAACGCGCATAGTATGCGGAAACCAACCTGATACACAATCCAATGAAGCCAGGTCCCATTGATGAACAGGGGTGCCTGATTTTTGATTAGCCAGCATACAGCTGGTCAACGCGACCGCAATCTCCTCTTTGGTAGTGCTTTTGATCAGTTTTCCATGAGAATTGATCATCCATTGAGTCCCCGTCTGACCAGATTCCACTCTCTGTCGAATGATGCCAAGGTATTTTTGGATATCATCTTTGTTGATATTGTTTGCCTGCAAGCCTTTTTCCGCGAGAGGTAGCAGTTCTGATTTTATAAGTTTCTTGACAGAGATATTCTTACCATCAAGCCAAACGAAGTCTATATTCATACCATCTCTTGCAGCAGAGAAAAAGTTGTCTTTGGCATGGTCAAAATCAATTCTATCTGTCAGGTCGGGGTACTCCTTGTCAAATACCGCCATCAGACCAAACCAAAAAGCAGCATTGGCTACTTCATCAACGATGCTTGGCCCTGCAGGCAAGATCCTGTTCTCTATCCTGAGGTGAGGTTTCCCATTGGGGCTGATCCCATAGCAAGGACGATTCCACCGGTAGACGGTAGAATTATGAATGCTGAGCGCCTTAAGTTCAGGTGTGATCCCCTGATCCATCTTTTCCATCACATCACTGGTGAAATTTGACATCATCATCACTCTAAACCTCACGATATCCTCCTTATACATTTCCACAATCGAATCCTTAAGCCAGTCATTGCCAAAGGTCACACGGGGACTGCGATCCCGGATGTGTTCACCCGGCACACGGGTATCAATAGACTGCTGAAACAGTGCAATGCGTGTTTCACTCCACAGACGCTTGCCAAGAAGTATAGGAGAATTACAACTGATGGCAAGAACCGGAGCAGCCAGTACCTGAGCGGCGTTGTATTTGTCAACAAATTCATTCGGACTTACCTGATAATGTACCTGAAAAGAGGTGTTGGACGACTCCAGCATGGCGGACTCGATCTTAATGTTAAGTTCATCCAATCCGATAATCTTCATCTCGTATATCTTGCCCCGCACTTTGCTTATTGCTCTGAATAGTGCCTGGTACCGGTCGATAGGTGTCAGATTTTCCAACTCCAGATCAGATTTCCTGATCGTCGGTAAAATGCCGGCAAGTACAAAATCCACATTAAATTTCTTTCCTGCAGACCTTAGCTTAAGTATACTTTGTGAGAGATTCTGCTCCATCTTGCTGAGGCATGAATCACTAAAAAGTAAGGGAGGAAGATTATTTTCTATATTGAATAAGGCCAGTTCGGTAGTAAATCCCTGGTCCCGGAGGTCTTCCAATAATTCTATGGCCTGTGGCGCTGGCTTAAAGTGATTATCAATAATGCAAAATTCCTGTTCAGCACCAATATGCACGGGACCATGCTCAAACCAGTCTTCCTCTATCATCCTCTCCAGGGCATGCACGTCCTTCAGCAGACGACGGGTAAATTCATTCATCTGCTTGCGTGTGGTGATCTCGAAGACATCCATATTGCCCATGGGCTCAAGATACCCAAAAAGAAACTAAAGAATTTATCAGGTAAGTTTGATGTTCGGATGACTTATGTCAGCCAGGACACCCTATCTTCTTGTAAGATCTCCCTCCATCAAAACAAGGTTTTTGGGGTCCAGGATGATCTTTTCAGGTGTGATATCCAAAGTCAGTGTAAATGTCTGCTTTTGCTGATTTATCTCTAGTTCTTCTATTTTTGGTTTCTGATCACTTAATCCATAAATGGCGACTTCCATCGGCATTTGAAAGAGACTACCATCGTTCTGGATCTGCTCAAGACTAATTATGATCTCTTTCTTCCTTTTATTATACTTCCAGGTTCCTGCAATTTTCAATGCTCCTGGTTTGTATAACCACTGATCAAAAAATCGCTCAAGGTCTAAACCGGAGGCCTTCTCCATCTCCTTCCTGAAATCCAGAGTGGTGGCATTGCTATTCATGTACTTATTGTAGTATGACCTGATACCCTTCCAGAAGGTATCATCGCCCATTAAACCTCGCAGCATGTGCAATACCCAGGCTCCTTTCTGGTAAGTATGCGGACTGGTGACCTGGCTCATATCGCTCAGATTATCATGTACCAGTCGATAGTCCGGGTTTTTCTTATGAAATGAATAAATGGTCTCTTTACTGGCCGCCAATCTTTCCTGAAAGGCCTTCTGTCCGTATTCATGCTCAATGAATAGGTAAGTGAAATAGGTAGCAAAGCCTTCACTCAGCCACACATCATCCCAGTCAGCTTCCGTGACAGAATTTCCAAACCATTGATGGGCAATCTCATGGATGATCACATTCCTCCAGCGTTCATTTCGTTCACCGGTCACAGATCTATCACTATATAAAATTGCGGAGGCTGCTTCCATGCCACCACTTACGCTATTGGATTGAATATTGGCCAATTTTTCATAGACAAAAGGTCCAATGTTCTCACTGTAGAACTCCAACGCACTTTTCGTTGGCACAGCAAAATCGTAAAATCCAGCATCTCTATCCTGATAATATACCCAGGTCTCAATGGATTTGTGATCGAATTCGTCAACCTTTTGAACTGCAAAACGGGCCACTCCCAGTACATACAACCAGGTAGCTATGGGGACAGACTGTTTCCAATGCGTCAACCGCTTTCCATCAGCAAGATCTGTCTCTTCAATTCTCAGCCCGTTAGATACCACCTGATAATGAGCCGGTGCCGTCACTATGAATTCAGAGGTGGCCTTGTCGTATGGATGATCGACCATGGGTAACCAGTTTCTGCCTCTGTCCGGCCAGTTGTCACTAAAGAAGGTTCGGTCACCGTACTTGTTATCAGCAATCTTAAGACCAGAGGCAGGTACTCCCCAGTAATTGATTACATAGGTAGCCTTCTGCCCAGCTTCGGATTGAACTGGTAACCTAATATTCAAGACATCATTATCATGCTCGAAATTTAATTTGTTGTTATCCCCAAATACGCTCAGTACCACCATGCCCTGATTCTCGAGTTCTATTGACTTTTTGATGAGATCCAATCTTAGCAACTGTACTCCGGACTCCTTATATAACACGTCAATGGTCGCGGTGCAGGTAATCACGTCCGTGTCATCAGATAACTCAATATTGAAGGCATAATTCAGAATATCTATCTTATGATTTTTAGGATATGTATCAGCGTGAGCCCAAAAGGAAAAAAAAGAGAATATTATGCCGGTCAGAATGTACTTCATGATTCTTTGATACAAATAGCGACTTCAAAGATAGTCATTTACTGAAGTCAATATCCCGGCAAATACAATCTGAGAGATATATTAAAGGCTATCGATCACTTTGTTGAGCTTGGTCTGTATTTCTTTAGCAATTGGTTGGAGTGAAGTGTTTTCAACAGCCTGCATAGAAGCGACTGGATCAATTGCGGCTACTTCAATCCCATCATCAACCTGCTGGACGATCACATTGCAGGGAAGCATGGTTCCGATCTTATCCTCAGCGCTCAATGCTTTAAATGCATAGGGAGGATTACAGGCACCCAGGATAACATATGGTCTGAAGTCGACATCCAGTTTCTTTTTAAGCGTCTCTTTGATATCTATCTGAGTAAGCACCCCAAAACCTTCCGCTTTCAATGCGTCAGTTACCTGTTCAATGGCTTTTTGAAAATCTTTACTTTTTAAAGTTTTTGAATGATAGTATTTCATCGTTTTTTCTTCAATTGTACGGTATAGTGACAACGAAAGGTGTAACAATTGTTACCTTGATCAGGCTGGGATACTTCTCCATATATTTTTAAGTTCACCTATATCGGATATATACTTATACTAAAAGCGTATTGATATTGTTAGCCATGTTCATCTCGGTAGTAAATCTTATTTTACATATAACTGATAAGTTTTGAAGTACTTCGAAAGCAAATAGGAAATAGGGATTCGTTGGAAATCATCCTCATTACATTTACGGTGTATACTATGCGACGTATCGATCCTGAAGACGCTTTTTTTGGTTTCAGTTGATTTGTATCATCCCCGGATGCTGGCTTACCATACGGCCCAGTGGCTTCAGCTTCATGCCGTGATCGTTTGTAACCTGTTCAAATTTTTGCTGAAATCCAGGGTCTATAGTGATCAATAATCCTCCGCTTGTCTGTGGGTCTGCAAGTAGACGATGATCAGTACCTTCAGCATCAAATAATACCTTATTGCCATAACTCGACCAGTTCCTTTGGGTGCCTCCGGGGGTTGTACCGAGGTCAAGATATTTATCAACAAATGAAAATCGAGGAACCCCGGATAATTCTATCTCAGCCCCTACACCGCTAGCCTCACATACCTCAATAAGGTGTCCCGCTAAACCAAAACCCGTCACATCTGTAATGGCATGAACTTCAGGATATCTGGAAATCTTTGAACCCAGATCATTCAGCGTAAGCATACTTCCAATGGCAAGATCAAGGTCTTCCTTCCCGGCTATCCCCTTCTTTTGAGCCGTAGCTACTAGCCCTACCCCAACCGGCTTAGTGAGATAAATAAGATCCTCAGGTTTCGCCATATCATTGGTTTTCAACTGCTTTATCAAAACTTTTCCTGTGACTGCCAGCCCGAAGATTGGCTCAGGTGCATCAATACTATGTCCGCCGGCCAAAGGTATGCCAGCTCGTTCGCAAGTCTGTCTCCCACCTTTAAGCACTTCTCTGGCGATCGAAGAATTTAGCTTATCAATGGGCCATCCTAAAATTGCTATGGCCATCATAGGAGTTCCACCCATTGCATAGATGTCACTGATGGCATTGGTTGCAGCAATGCCTCCAAACTCTGCGGGATCATCTACAATAGGCATGAAAAAATCAGTGGTGCTGATGATGGCATTTTTCTTATCAATCTGATACACCGCCGCATCATCTTTTTTGTCATTCCCAACCAATAATTGTTCAAAAGCTCCGGAGGATATTCCATGGAGCATTTCGCTCAAAACAGACGGAGAAAGCTTACATCCACAACCTGCGCCATGACTATAAGCTGTTAACTTAACTTCCATATTTCTTGATGATTTCCCTGGCTAGCTCAGCCGGACATAAGTTTCCTGATTCAATCACAGCAAGGTCCGCATTTTCCACCTTACCCATATTTTTACCGTACATGCGGTCATAATATGTAAGTAACACCCCAGCAGCTTCAAAAAGATGACCACTTTCTATTAATTCTAAAGCTTTTTCCGTTTGCTCCGTTCCTAGCTTTTTCCGGATCGCTCTTGTAGCTTCAATGAGATTCACCTTTCCCATGTTTCCGTATTGGCTGACAAGGTACTCCTGTCTTACTTCTTTAGGGAGGATCAGCTGATACCTTGGGCTTTCGCGCATTTGATAAAAAAGGTCCTCAGGCATATGTACCTGACCGATACAGAAAGATTCATCCTCAAGCCAAATGGTCTTTTGAAGATTGAACCTTTCCAGGCTATGAAAGATCATATTTTGAAACATTTCAGTGGAAGGCTGCGGCAGATGAAGTTGATTGCCAAAGCTGGAACCGGGATGATTAGCCAGACCTTCGAGGTCGATCACCTGGGCACCCTGATTTCTCATTTCTTTGAGGATCTCTGTCTTTCCACTCCCGGTCAGGCCTGTAAGAATTTTCAGGTTCAGGGGCTTCTTAAAAGAATCAAGGATATGATTTCGATAGGCCTTGTATCCGCCTGCCAGGACAGTCACCCTAAAACCGTACTGCTCTAATAACCAGCCCATGCTGGAAGATCTCATGCCACCCCGCCAGCAATGTACCCTTAATTCTTCTGAGGCATAGTTTTCGGCAAGTTCAATGAAAGACCTCATCTTTGGTCCAACCAGGGATAAACCCAATTTGAACGCTTCTTTTTGACCTTTTTGTTTAAACGTAGTACCGACCAGAGCCCGCTCCTCGTCGGAAAAAAGCGGAAATGAATGGGCACCTTCGATGTGACCCTGCTGATACTCCGCCGGGGAACGGGTGTCAAGGATGGGAGTCCGGAGACCAAGAAAATTTTCAGGGTTTAAATGCTTCACTTATATATTTCTCGATCGACCTGCAAATGATGGTCTGAATCAATTCCCAAAATTATAAAAGAAGCGTCAATGCAGCTCAGGATCAGGTTTATGAAAAACGATCGTTGGGCAGCAAACTGGTTAGTCCCGTAAATTATTCACATTAATCGATAAAAACTGCAGACTACAATATCCGCTTTCTCAATTGCTTCTTTTCACTTTGCTTACGTTTTTTATCCAGCCGCTTCTTCTTCTCGGCTTTTCCAGGTGTCGTCTTAATCCTCTTCTTTTTTGTTTTAAAGGATCTTGAAAGGAGTCTGTCCAGTTTTTTGAAAGCCAGTTCTTTATTTTTCAGCTGGGATCTTTTACTATCAGCTGAAATGATTATTTCACCATCCTTTGTAAGCTTGTTTTTACCTGTTGCCCGTATGATCTCCTTTTGAACGTCATTCAGGACCCGGCTGTCGTCTGGCCTCCATCGCAGAATCACCTTTGTTTCCACTTTATTCACGTGCTGGCCTCCCGGCCCACTACTTCGGGTTGTGGAGATGATCACTTCCTGTTTGATATCATTGATATTTGGGTAGTCAGCCATGGTCTTTCGAAGTTAGCCAGTACAACTATTGAATAATAATTGCGATCAAAAGGTTTGCAGAAAGGACGAAAAAATGACCTGCGATCATTTTTCGAATAATGCCTTGATGAATCACCTCCTAAACTAATGAAGGCTTAATCTGTTAGGACCATAAGAGTAAATTGCATGGGAATCACTTCATCAGTCTTTGTTTTTGTTGTATCATCTGTGGCCATCATGGTATTTGGGACCCTGCTTTCCAAGGCGGCCGATCAACTGGCTGATCTCTCAGGCCTTGGAGAGGCATTATTCGGCGCAATATTCCTGGGTAGCGTCACCTCAATTCCAGGAATCATTACTACCGTTGTCGCTGCAAGTAATGAACACCTGCAACTTGCTGTAAGCAATGCCATCGGTGGTATCACTGTACAAACTTTCTTCCTTGCGATAGCTGATGTTTTCTACTTAAAGAGCAACCTGGAACATGCAGCGGCTTCCCTGACCAATCTGATGCAAGGTGTGTTACTGATTTGTTTACTTTCCCTGGTCATCGTGGTGGCCTTCGCTCCGGAGCTTACAATTGTAGGGGTCCATCCTTTCTCCATCGTGATCATTTTCATTTACCTCCTGGCATCAAGAATGATTTCAAAAGCCCAGGACAAACCCATGTGGAAGCCAAGAATGACACATCTTACAGTGGAAGATCTGCCTCATTACCGGAAGAAGAAAACAAACTTATCCTGGGTGACAGTGAAATTCGTTGTATTTGCCCTACTGGTTGGTGTCAGTGGCTATTACATTGCAAAGTCGGCCATAGGTATCACAGATCAAACCGAGCTTTCTGATACATTTGTAGGCAGCCTACTTACTGCGGTTTCCACTTCACTTCCAGAGCTCATTGTGTCCATAGCTGCCGTAAGGCAGGGTGCCCTTACTCTGGCAGTAGGGAATATCATCGGTGGAAATACTTTCGATGTCCTTTTCCTTTCCTTTGCCGATATGGCCTTCGATGGAGGCAGCATATATCACGAGATGGTTGACTCACACATTGTTACCATTGGGATGGCTATCCTGATGACAGGAATAATCATCTTAGGATTGCTCCACCGCGAACAGAAAGGAATAGGAAAGATTGGTTGGGAAAGCGTACTGATCGTGCTGATTTACGTATTGGGCAACATTTTGCTGTTTGCTTAGGTCAAATTCCAATGGTCAGATAAGGAAGTAGAAAATAGATCTGGATGAAAAACTGATTTAAGTAATGATCGAACATTTTTTTCTATGCCCGTATTGCGGAGCGGAAATATCAATGCTTCTGGATCCATCACAGACCGATCAGAGGTATATCGAGGATTGTGAAGTTTGCTGCAATCCCATTGAAATTCATTTTTCGCTCGAAGAAGGACATGTCACTTCCTTCCAGGCAGGTTCAATTGAACAGTGAGTTTGAATTGTAGTTAAATGGTTTAAATTGAACGGTTCTAAACATTTTAGCTTATCCCAGCGTTTTTCAAAGAAAATTACTATGATGCTAATCTCCTTACTTATCATTTCCATGCTTCAGACAAGTACCATTTACGACTTCAAAGCCGAAACCATTGATGGTCAAATGATTGATTTCGCTCAATACAAAGGCAAGAAATTGTTGATCGTCAATACAGCTTCCGAATGTGGGTATACGCCACAATACGAAGACCTGCAAACGCTGCACGAAAGATATGGAGAACAACTGATCATACTCGGATTTCCATCCAACAACTTTGGTGGCCAGGAGCCTGGATCCAATGATGAGATTGCCCGGTTTTGCAAGGCCAATTACGGAGTGACCTTTCAAATGTTTGCCAAAGTAGAAGTGAAGGGTAAGGGTCAACACCCGTTGTACAAGTGGTTATCTTCTGAGGAATTGAATGGATGGAACAATGACGCCCCATCCTGGAATTTCTGCAAATACCTGGTTGACGAAAATGGAAAACTTGTCAGGTTCTTTAAGTCAGGAACCAATCCGTTGGATAAGGAGATCATAGATTTCATTCTGAGCTAGAGCAGACCTGCCAGACTCTATGATATATGGTTGGATAACCTCATTCCTTTCTCGATAGGAAACGACCAACATACGCCGAATTCTCTTCAGTGAACATAAGTTGCTAAACATTACCTTGAAGATTACTGCGTTCCTATACGGTGCGACTGATCCTGCTAATCACCAAGAAATATAACAAACTAAATTACGGCCGGCAGCACCAGGTTTAGGATTATACTTGACTTTTACCTGACTTCTCTTTCCAATGCCAGATAATGACAAAGGATGTTTTCCCGGTTATATATTGGGTGAATGTCCACATCACACAGGTATTCCTCACCGTTTTTGCGATAGTTTACAAGTGTCTCTGAAAAAGCTTTTCCTGCATCAAGTCGCTTTCTGACACTATGCCTTGACTGCTGAGTTGTATTCTCACCCTGGAGTATTTTCGGACTTTGACCAAGAGCGTCCTGCTTGTGATATCCTGTCATCTTTGAAAAACCATCGTTTACCCACCTGATCCGGGTATATGCATCTGTAAGAATCAGCGCCTCATATTCAGCCTCAAGAATCTTCTTCAAATCTACATTCCAAAGATACTGGGTCTGAAACTGTGCCAGAGCCATCAATTCTAACTTCTTACGACCCTCCTGATTCAGTTGATGGTTATTTAACGATACTACATCCCAACAATGCAACGGACCAATCAAATCCGAATTTAGGGTCCCCACTAGATCCATCATACTTATTATTTCGTTCCCACAAGCGTATTAGTCCGTCATTATGACTAAAATATGAACTAAAATCTTCCACAAGATTACAGAGAAAAGCCCGTTATTCAAACTTTGCACCTCTATTTATCTACAAAATATAAGTATATAAACACTTTAAATGCATATTTTGATCAATCCTGCCTGTCATCCGATAAATTCGCTTTACGATCAATTTGTTTAATACAGATTAAACATTAATCAGAAATTTGAAGGTTGGAAAAACCTGCGCCATAGTAATTGATCTCAGATCCCTAGAGTACTGTGAAACTCGGCTATTGATGATTTTGATTAATTGTTTTGGACCTGGGCACATTCAATGATTCATACAAGAGATGAGTCAATGATTACTGATTTTAATATGCTCCATCAGTAAGTTTATCGATCCACTGTATTCGGGGAGGTTTGTAACTTATGTAACAAACTGCATACCAACTATGCTCTACCTTAGCCCTACTTAAGCATCCTAAAATATACTGAAATGTTTTTTGAACATATATATGATAAAACTTTAGCACAGGGTAGTTATCTGATCGGATGTCAGGCTACGGGTGAAGCAATCGTAATCGATGCCAAACGTGATATTGATACTTATCTTGACATCGCCGAGAAAAATAACCTTCGGATTACGCACATCGCTGAAACACATATTCATGCGGACTTTTTGTGTGGTTCCAGGGAATTGGCAGAGGTTACCGGAGCAAAAATGTATCTCTCCGATGAAGGTGGCAAAGACTGGCAATATGAATTCCCTCATGTAGGATTAAAGGAGGGAGATAAGATCAAAGTAGGAAATCTCTCTTTGGAGGTCATGCATACACCCGGACATACGCCCGAGAGCATCAGCTTTATTCTGCGAGATCATCCTGCCACAGATGAGCCCGTGATGATATTTACCGGTGATTTTGTGTTTGTCGGAGACATTGGACGTCCGGACCTGCTGGAGAAAGCTGCCGGGATCATGGGGACTAAGGAGGCCGGTGCCAAAGCCATGTTCAGGTCATTGAAGAAATTTGAGGCACTACCCGATTATGTGCAGGTATGGTCCGCTCATGGAGCTGGTTCGGCTTGCGGCAAAGCCCTGGGAGCTGTTCACAGCTCTACCGTAGGTTATGAAAAAATTCGTAACTGGGCGTTCCAATATGGAGAAAATGAGGAAAGCTTCATAGAAGAATTGTTGGAAGGTCAGCCGGAACCTCCGAAATATTTCGCCATGATGAAGCACCTCAATAAGGTGAAGCGTCCTTTGCTCGTAGAAGTACCCCAACATCCTAAGCTCACAAGAAAACAGTTTCTTTCAGCTTATCATAAAGGTATCAAGGTAATCGATACACGAAATAAAAGGGATTTTGCCGGAGGATTCATCCCTGGCAGCCTGAATATTCAGGGGAACAATTCTTTTGCGACATGGGCTGGTTGGCTGTTAAATTATGAGGAACAATTTATCCTGGTAGCAGATGATGATCAACTCGAAGATCACACGAGAAAACTGATGCGCATCGGTCTGGACAATATTTATGGGTATATTTCTGATGTGACTGAGACGGGTATTGACCTTCAGACCTCAGATGTAATATATCAGGAAGAGTTTAAATCATACGTTAAAGGTGGCCATGCTCAAATTGTTGATGTGCGAGGAGTCAGTGAATACGAAGAAAAACACATTGAAGGTGCTGACCATGTATTTGTAGGGACACTACAGGAGAATCTCGACAAGATCAGTAAGGATAAGCAAGTGGTCGTTTTATGCCAGTCCGGCGATCGATCAGCAATTGCGTATTCTATCCTTGCACGTCATGGATTTAACAACGTAAAAAACTATGCAGGTGGCATGTCTGAATGGATGGCTACCCGGAAAGAGTCGATAAGTAGAGATAACCTTTTGGTATGATCACCGCCGTTTTAATACGGTCCTCGTATTTTCATCTAAAAGGGGTCATGGCATATGACCCTTTTTTTATGGATAAAGATCTTAAAACCTGACCCAAGGAATCTACGATTGAAATATCTTTGTGAGATATCATCAATGGAACGAGGAAATGGCCAACCCCAACTGGGATCAACGGTACGGTGAAACCGAATATGCTTATGGCAAAGATCCCAATGTGTTTTTTAAGCAATGGATCCCCAAATTTCAACCAGGCAGCATCCTAATGCCAGGAGATGGTGAAGGAAGAAATGGAGTCTATGCAGCAACGCTCGGTTGGGAGGTGACTTCTTTAGACCTTAGCATTGAGGGAAAGCGGAAAGCCATGCTACTCGCCCGGGAAAATGAAGTTATGATTGATTACCTGGTGGGAGACCTGGATCATCTCACTTTTGATAAAGAGCATTTTGATGCCATCGGCCTGATCTATGCGCACTTTCCCTCAGAGTTAAAATCTGCTTTTCACGAAAGACTCGCGACCTATTTGAAACCTGGAGGAGTTGTGATCTTTGAAGCCTTTAGCAAGAATCATCTTTCATTCAAAGAGGTGGATCCCGGTGTGGGCGGTCCTGCAGACATCAACATGCTATTTTCAACGGATGAAATCGCTAAAGATTTTTCCGGATTTGAGATTATCAAACTGGACGAGGAAGAAGACGTACTTAATGAGGGTAAATACCACAATGGCAGGAGCTCAGTCATTCGCTTCGTTGGCAGGAAATAGCACCTGATCGCTACGTGAAATGGTAAATCAAGGTGGACTGACAGTCTAATATCCGCTTTCTAACGATATGGTCACCTTGATCCTGTCCTGTTCTCAATCATTCCATTAAATCCTTTGCTCCTACCTATCTTAACCGGTGCATCATCCGTACTCATCCGCATATTCTGTCGTAAAGGAAAATCATTTTCATTGGCCAGGGATAGCGCCACAGCGATCGATGCTTCTTCGGGATTTCCAAAATCCCTGGTCACATCATCAATGGCCGGGATATCTGGCTCAAAACCATCAAAATAATCACTTTCTCCATCGGCGTTGATGGTCCTGAAGTTTGGAATAAACATGGTATATCTGTCTATATCAATACCAAAAAAGCCGACGGGTTTACCAAAGGATCTGGACCCGATGGTGGTTACATTCAGGTATGGTCTCAAAGTATTGATCAATAATTCACTGGCAGAGGCCGTTTCCTCTGAAATGATCACATAAACATCGCTTATATTTTCAAGCGAACCCTGCTTTCTGAAGGTGAATGTGTTGCTAGACAGCGAATAATCAATATCCGCATAGGTCACTAACCGACCGCGTGAGCGGATATAATCGCCACTGGCATCCTTGAGGGGAAGATTTTCAAGAATCGAGGACTCTCCCCTTTGCATCTGTTCATTAAATTCTTCAATGTACATCGTCTTACCATTCAGGGATGAGGGAATAATATGGTTCAACAGGTAGTCGGCTGTCGAAAGAAATCCACCTCCATTGTATCGCAGGTCCAAAATGATGCCACTAATATTTTCCTTCTCAAATTCGGAAAAAGCATTGTTGAGCACTTCCTCCGAATTGCTGGGAGTAGTAAAGGATTCAAAAGCAAGGTATCCTACTTTGCCACTTTGCGTGTCGTAGATCGTTTGCTTTGTTACCGGATTAATCGTATATTCTGATTTTACCAGCGTGGTTCTGGCATCAGACCCATCCATTTTTTCAACGGTGAGATCAAAAGTATTGTTTTCAAACGCATTGATGATCCTGCTGACATCCGCATTGGAGTCTGCCCGTACTGATCTACCAGAAACGCTAACCAGGCGGTCTCCTCTCCTGATTCCGGCCTCGTAGGCTGGTGAACCTTTCGTTACATATCGTACCCTGATGTCGTCGGCACCTACAGCAGCCAGCGCAAAGCCAAAGTCCTCTGCTGTTCCATCAAGGTTTGAACTGAGAAAGGCCGCCAAAGGAGCTTCAAAATCTTCGTTTTCTTCAATAAAGGAATATTTGGGAGCTGATGAAAAATTGGAGACAAACTCGAAGGGTCTATTGGTTTCAGGATCTACAGCAAATTGAGTGAGGTCAAATAATGCCCTACGCAAATTATCCAGTTCTTCCCTCCTGCCGGAGTTATAATCCCTGGGACCAAACACATCATATTCCGGGAGGAATTCATTCCAGAAGTAAGTCTCGCTGGCATACAAATACATGGAGTCCAATGTCAGCTCCTCC
This sequence comes from Cyclobacteriaceae bacterium, assembly GCA_965243485.1. Classification (GTDB taxonomy): domain Bacteria; phylum Bacteroidota; class Bacteroidia; order Cytophagales; family Cyclobacteriaceae; genus UBA7330. The sequence goes on from CBDEVP010000001.1 coordinate 4,393,725, forward strand.
CTGCTTGCTTCTTCCGTTTCCGTTCCTGATGTTCCTGTATTGGTAGTTACCGGCAATTCATCATCGACACATGCAACTAAAATCACTGACAACACCACCGTTGACAACATGTGTATAAGGCCTTTTCCTTTCATTGCTTTCTCTCCTTTTAATATCATGCTACTAATGAACAATAATTGTTCCAAAACACCCCAAACGGTATTTTATCTGTAGTAACATATATTTAGCAAAAAAGATTTGGTGACGGAAAAAATGATTAATTCGCCAATCAGCCATTGTGAGGACCCATGCCCTTTGGATTCAATGAACTATAAGCTATCAGGATGATTGAATCACAGTTCGGCATACATGTCCAGCTTCCTGACAAAAGCATCGCTGTATCCGGACCTTCTCAGTATTCGCATAGCTTCCAGGGCCTCTTCTTTGGATTTGTAATTTCCAACATGAAAGCGCTTCAATCCATCCTTTCCATCTTTGTTTTTCACCGGTGTGGAATCCAGCTTATCGAAGAAAGTACTATCAGGCGGCCTTTTAATTGGCATGGCCAGGATCTGAACGGTATACCCATCAACATGTAATTGTCCATTATCAGCCTTTACAGTTTGAGGAGGATCAGGTTTTGGTTTTTCGATGATGGTAGCTTCGTGAATATTCAGGCTACCAGAGCGCATCTCCGTTTTGTGATCATTTGATCTTGTGGCGATGGTCGTTTCAGGATTTAGAATTTCGGCTCTTTTTCGCTGGGCAACATAATTTACACTATCGGTCCACAATCTTTCTTCGCCCTCCGGCACAGAAGCTAAGATTGGATTGTCTTCGTAATCATTTTTCACCTGAATATTCAGGTTCCTTACGAACTGATCATCTTTGTTGCCATCTACCAATTCTGATCTTTGATCCACATAATCAATGAAAAAATTGAATTCATTATTATTCTGATCTTTAAAAGAAATATTAGCAATGTAATCCCCTTCGACCAGGTTCAATGAATCTTTGATAAAGGTGATGTGCATTCGGGTGTTGATTGGCACAAACAAATCGTAATTTCCTTCTTCATCTGTAAAGCTTTTCAAAGACGTATTTTCGTATTTAATGTTGATTTCAGCATTCGAAATAGGTTCCTGATTATCAGTAAGTAATCTACCCTCGACTTTGACCCTGTTAAACAGAAAAACCCGGTAAAGGTCAAGAGAACCTTTTCCACCCAGGCGATTAGAACTCAAATAGGCCAGCTTTCCCTCCGTGGTATAGTATATATCGTCAGCAACAGTATTGATCGGGTAGCCCATATTTTCCGGTGTCCCCCATTTATCCATTTTGGTATCATATCTCGTTCTGTAAACATCATAGCCGCCCATGGAATTGTGACCGTTCGAACTGAAATAAAGTACGCTATCACCAGCTATAAACGGCGAATCCTCATCCATATCGGTATTCAATTCGATGATTGGTTGAGGCTCTGACCAGGCGCCTTCATCGTTTTTGTATGAAATAAATAAGTCAAGATGCTCACCTCCTGAAGCATAATCAGATGCAAAGATGATTGATTTTTCATCCGGTGATAGGTAACAGTGAGTATCTCCTCCGTTGACCTCATGCAGGATCAGGTCTTCATCTCTGGACCAGACGCCATTCTTCTTTGTAGCACTATAAAGCTGACCGTCATGATAGAGAATCATTTTTTGACTGGATTCCAAAAACTGCACGGTTGCATCATGCGACCGGCTTTTCTTGACTTCAATATTGAAAGGGGTAGCTTTTTCCCAGTTGTCGGATGAATCAAGGTGAGTGTAGTAGATATTTTCAAAAGCCAGACCATCAACATCCGTGACAGCACCTTCCTCCTTTCTGGAGGTAAAGAGTAATTCATTGTAACCATTATACATGATGGCACTGTACTCCATATCTTCACTATTTACCCCATCACCAAAATTTTGCACCAGAATCCCGTTGTTAGTCTGATACTTTTCTTCAGCACGTGCGATTCTTTCTTTTAGCACATCGATTTCAAATCCTGTAGTATCTCTGAATTCACTGATCAATCGTTCGGCCTCGTCAAATTTTTCAAGGTAATATTGGGTCAGAATCATCAGATAACTATTGACCTGATCAGGCTCTTCCACCTGCGACAACACTTCAAAAGATTTTTGTGGCTTGTCCAGTTCCAGGTAGCAGGAAGCCAAATAGGATGCCGTAATGTTATAGTTCCACCCGGCATCAAATAGCTTTATAAACTGATCTCTTGCATCAACAAAATTCCCCTGATTGAAATTTTCAACTGCCTGTTTTTCAATGCGTTTTGGATTTTGGGCAAGGACAGAAATACTGATCAGGACCAAAAGTCCCAAGGATAGAAGTGGTCTAAAAGCACTTTTTCTACTCCAATTCATACCTGCGGATAACAAACATCATTCATCTGTCAATTCTTATCATGCTTCTCAAAGCAGTCTGGGACTGACATAAAATAATTGGAGATAGGTAGATTAAGAATCCTATATCGCCAAGAGGTGGCTCTAATTTTTCAAAGCTAAAATGGTTTATTTTTTCCACATTTTCAAGAAATACGTGTTTTTACTGATTTTATTAGTGCCAGGTATTCCACGTCATCATCACTAATGACATGGATCATTTTTTAATTGAATCATTTTGTCGAACTTCTGCTGCGGTCAAAACAATCAAAAAATGAAGAAATCCATCGCTTTTTATACCCTGCTTTTTGTATGCTTTAGCGCTTTCACGCAATTCAAAGCAGGTGATCAGGTAAACATCAGTGAAAGGTATAATGGCGATCTGTATGCCGCCGGAGGAAATGTAGATATCAGTGCCCCGATCACAGGCGATCTGATCGTTGCCGGAGGTCAGTTGAATATTTCAGATACGATATACCAGGATCTGATGATTGCCGGTGGCGAAATCAGTCTATCAGGACCGGTGCTTGATGATATTCGTGCTGCCGGAGGTGAAATTGAAATCAGGAGTTTAGTGGGCGATGACCTTCTCGTATTTGCAGGTACCGTTACACTGGATGATGAGGTCGTCATTCAGGGAGATCTGGTAGTCTTTGGGGGTGAGGTATCTTCTGATGCCAGGATCATGGGTAATGTTTACGGCTATGGAGGGGAGCTGGACCTGAGAGGATCGGTTGGTAAAAATGTAAGCCTGAAAGGAGGCAATGTATTACTGGACGCCCAAATCGGCGGCTCTGCTGAGTTGGCTGCTGATAATATTGAACTTGGCAACTCAACGAGAATCAAGGGAGACCTGAAGTACTGGACCAACAAAGGGGAACTGGATCTTGATCATCAGTTTGTCAACGGAGACATATCACTTGATCAGAATCTGGCTTTTGAGGACTCTACTCCTTCTGCGTGGTGGATTGGTGGTATGGCGATCGGATTCTTCTTCTGGTACGTCGCCGCGGCATTTATTCTTCTGCTCACCTTGCAGCTGATCTTTGGTAAGCAATTTCAGCAGGCCTCTGCCTATCTGATGGATCGTATGGGAGAAAACATGGGTTATGGATTTCTTTATGTGATAGGTGTTCCCGTGGCCATCCTGGTCCTCTTTGCCATCGTCATCGGTATTCCGATCGGCCTGTTCCTGCTTTTCCTCTACATTTTCAGCATAGCCTTCAGTTACTCCATTGCCAGCCTGCTTTTCGTCAATCATTTAAATGGCAAAAGGAAAGAACCGTGGCCTTCAATTGTGCTCGTTTTGCTTGCACTGGCTGGAGCAGTTGTGCTGAGGATCATTTCATTCATCCCTTTGGTTGGTTGGGTGATCGGCCTCATAGTGATCGCCTGGACCTACGGATCTTTCATCAACTCGTTTCGTTATGGCAAAAAGAGCATTACCTCGGAGTGAGAGGAGTATCAGGTAGCATTACCTGTTCAGAAGCTGTGATGTAAACTTAGCTGAAACTGTCCTTTGGACCAGCTTGCAGTTGTTTGTTTCATCCAGCCTACCTGCGTTCTTAGATTATTCAGGATTCCATATCCAATGCCAGTGTAGGTCCGGTTTCTGTCAAAATACTGTACACTCCTTCCCTCCCCTATGGATGTCTGCCCATTGATAAAGATCTCATTGTACAGGGCAAGGTACACTACACCTTTAGCCAGTTTTGTATCGTTGAATGGAACATTGATGAAAAAGTTGTAGCGATAGCGGGTTCGAAAATCCTGATCTTCCACGAACCGCTGCTCATACCGGATCCTGTGTGTCAGAAGAAACCTTCGACCCAGCTTTTGTGAAAAAAGCGCTTCCTGATAAATACGGTTCTCTCCTGTGGTGGTACGGGATTCACCAAAATTACCGGTGGTAATATTTGCATACCCAAGGGTGAACATGATATCCGCATTTTTAGGCCGGTAGGTAGCTCCCGTTCGCAGCAAAATCTGCTCAAGATCCTTTCCCAGATCCCAAAAACGGAATTGATAGTCACCCTGTATCCCAAATCGGCTCTCCCCGAAGCTCTTATTGAAGAAGTACATGTACCACGCGCCGGGCTGGGATTCGTCAGGTCCAACCTGACCCATCATTTTGAGAGATGAAAGGAACAGGATGGAAAGACAAAAGTATCTTTGCAGTTTAATCATTAGAGAATAACAGATCATTTATCGGTAAAGCAAAACAAATTTTTCAATATGTGATTTTAAAAAAAGAACTCTAGTGGTCGTTGATTATATTGACAGCCTTTAGGTTACATATGAATGGCGGGTGAATCAACTTTTAATTTCAGGTACCAAATCTGGTCACTAGCCGGCATTTTCATCCATATGCTTGGGCTTTTGATAGCCTGGAGGAATGTACAGGACATTACATACTGGGTGTTTTTCTCAGCTGCTTTGTATGTTGCCCTGTTTAAGATCATCACGCACTCTTTGCCAAAACTACCATGGATGTTTGGATATGCCAACTGGGTGAGTCTTATCCGGTTGTTGGGGGTCCACATTTTACTCCTCTTTCATCAAAGCTCACATGACCTGATGCTCCTTTTTGGCTTTCTTAGTATCCTCCTATTAGATGGGCTGGATGGATTCCTGGCGAGAAAATTTGATCAGGAAACTGAAGAAGGGGCAGCACTGGATAATGAAACCGATGCACTGATGGCTATGTTTTTAACATGGATACATGTGAGTGAAAACAGGATCCCTGAATGGATACTTATACCTGGCGGACTACGATATCTTTATGTTTGGATCATACATTTCATACCTGTATCCAAAGCAAATGAGTTACTCCCCAGAAAAATCCGGGCTAGCATCAGCGTGATTTTTTTCATATCCCTGCTCTTTCCGTTTGTATTTCATACACCTGGGGTTAGAATATTAATTTCAGTGACCGGAGCACTCATAGTTATATCCTTTCTATTGAGCATATCGTTAAGGATCACCTCAGTCAGAAAAGGTCATTGAGCCAAATATTAATTCAAATTGCTTTTTTAAACACCTCTAAATAACTCTTGGCAGCTTTTTCCCAGGAATACTTGCTGGTGGAGGCAGGATCTACTTTGATAGGATTTTTTAGCATTTCGTAAAAAGCATCCCTCATTCTATCCACCTGATACGGTTCTATGAGCACCCCATTTTCTCTCCCTACAATCTCTTTCGCCCCACCTCTGTCAAAAGCCAGAACAGGTAATCCATTAGAAATGGCCTCAAGAAAAACCATTCCAAAACTTTCTACAAATGACGTATGCAATAGAAACTTGTAGGACCCATAAGGGATTGATACCTGAAATCCTTTGAGATTTACAAAAGGAAATTTCTTAAGTTCTTCAACCAGTTCTTTATCAACAAAATGGCCATAAATATCGATTTTCACGCCACCCAGAGCTTCAAGAGACTTAAATAATTGAATAGCCAGGGAATATTTTCGATGATCAATATTCCCCACCATCAGAATACCTTCTTTTTCTTCAGGCCTATCTATTGACGAATCCTTCTGTGCAAATCCATTGGGTATCACAAGGCAGGGTGTATCTGTGAGCCTGTCAACTAACTTTTTCTTGTATTGTGAAACGGTTACCAGCCTGGATGCATGATTGAAAATGTACTGATAGACGGTACTGTAAAAGATATTCCGGATCTTATGTCTGAAATTTAGTTCAGCCAGCTCAGGCCAGTTGTCATGGTAAGTAAATACATACTTTGATTTTGCTAAAGCCAGCAGAAAAGCATTGTAAAAATCTCCGTAAAAAACATGTTTGCTCCTTTTGAGTCTTCTCAAAATAATGTAGGTATTTAACCAGGTACTGCTTCTGATAAATATCAAATTCCTGATCCTGTGCTCTCCTACCCTGGCCCCAACAAAAATGATCTCACTGAACTGATCTTGCAATCTGCTGATAATCTCATGGGTGACGCTGCAGCCCCCTGAAAAATTAGCACCAAAATTGGTACTAAGTATCACAATTCCGGGTTTCATGAATCAATCCTCATAGCTCGCAGAAGCAACATGCGACTCGAATAGTTCGACGCCAATCAGCAGCTTTGCTTTTATCTGTTTTTTGATCTGTGAATGAATGTATTTTGCAAGGAATTCAGTCGTAGTGAGAATGCCCTTGAACTGTGGCAGTTCGTCAAGGTTTTGATAAGCCAGCTCTCCAAGAACTTCCTTCACGATGGCAGAAGCCTCTCCTATATCGATCACCACGTTCTTGTCATTGAGCCTATCATTTTTGAAGGATACCTCTACCACATAGGTGGCCCCGTGCATGTGTTGTGCAGGTCCGAAAAAGGGATCGGGTAACGAATGGGCGATCATGATGTGTTCTTTAACTTTTACCGTGTACATAGGATAATATTAATATTTAATAATTGTGCTCAAATCTTTTACTAACCCCTTCCTTAGCCTTCCGAAAAATTCAGGAGCATCTTCAAAAGAGATCACATGATCAGTCAAGCCGGAAAGATCCAATTCTCCCAATAGTTTAAAAACCAACTCTTTTCTTTTCATGAAATCCCAATCACCTTGTTTTCGACGAGGGATATTGCTGACCTGGGAAGATATAATTCTTTTTCGGCCATAGTGAAAGTCAGCTCCCAGAGGTAGCTGAATGGTCTTCGATCCATACCAGCTGAGTTCAATGATCCTGCCTTCAACTTTGGTAAGCCTCATGGCTTTTTGAAGGACTCCTTCATTTCCTGTAGTATTGAAAACGATATCAAACTCCCCTGCAGAGGATCTGTCTTTGAATTCCTGAAAACCGTGACTTATAAACAATCGGATCCGGTCAGGATCCATATCCATTACTTCCAAAGTAACACCGGGTATCTTTTGAACCAACCTGGCAATTAAAGCCCCGATCAACCCGTAACCGGCGATCAGTATTTTATCACCTACTTCCGCTTCACTATCCCATAAAGCATTCACAGCGGTTTCCATGTTACTACCCAGTGTCGCAAGTTTCAGGTCCATACCTTCGGGAACAGGAAACAGACTTGTCTCACTCACCAAAGCATAATCCTGATGAGGGTGCATCAGATGAACATATTTATCTGTCAAGGTACCTGAGCCTTCCAATACCTTTCCCACCAATGAATAGCCATAGGTAAACTGATCATTCAGATTTCCCATCATATAGGGAACTCTCATATGCCTGATCGATTCGGGTGGGAGTTTTTGTGTGAGCATGGTTTGCTCTGTTCCATGACTGATCAGGGAGTAGATGGATTCGATGGTGAGTACACCTTCGGAATTCGGTAATTGTACTTTCTCAACCCAGGATCGCTCTTTGTTATGCCAAATAGTGCTGGCCTCCATCTTTCACAAATTACCAATAAACATCATTTCATCCCCCACCGGAATGAATTTACTTTCTTTAAATGTGATAGCCTGCTTGATATTTTCAATGCTTCCAAAGCCAAAAGAGTGGGTGCCCGATCCCAGAATTTTCGCTGAAAAATGGATCTGGATCTGATCTATTGCTTTTTGTTCAATAAATCTCGATGTAGTAAAAGAACCACCTTCCACATAAACAGAATACAGCTCTCTTTCCACCAGCATATTCAAAACAGCTTTGAGGTCAAAATAAGGATCCTTCTTCAAGACCACACATTTGTAGCAGTCATTATCCTGGCCGGCTTCACTGAATACTATCGTTGATTTGTCAATAGCGTGGTGCTCCCGGTCTGATAGTTTGCTATTTCCGCCTATGATCACCCTTACGGGATCCAGACCCTTGACCAATCGAACGGTAAGTTTTGGATTATCTTTTTGGATCGTTTTTGATCCAACAAGGATAGCATCGCACAGAGCCCGCATTCGATGGGCATGCAGAAGGTTCTCTTCATTGCCAATCCATTTGCTGTCACCTGTAGAAGTTGCTATCCTTCCATCCAGCGTTTGCGCAAAGTGAGAGACTGCAAAACACTTTCCTTCTTTCCTTCCGGCAAAGTCCAGAAAAACATACGGCAGGTATAGCTTTAAGAATGACAATTCATGTTCATCAGGCCTTTCGCCATTGCCGCATTCTACTTGCATGAAATCACTGAGCAAGGGATTCACCGGACTTTTCTCAGCATCAAGATGAAGAATAAGGTCCGCACCCTTGATTGATTCCGTGAAAATTTGAGGTTGGTCGCTAAACACAATACTGATAGCAGAAGGGAGCGATTTACATTCCCTAAGACTTAATTTCAGTTGTTGTATGACATTCCACGATCTCATTATTTGATAATTTCTGCGGAAAACAGGTGCCCCATCCGGTTTTTCTTTGTTTGAAGGTAAAACAGATTGGTGGATCGGGGCTTCATCTCGATAGGTATCCTACCCACAACCCTAATACCTGACCCATCAAAGGCATTGATTTTCAAAGGGTTGTTTGTCAGCAATTTAATCCTTTTGATCTCAAAACCCTGCAAAATCTCAATGGCTTGCGAGTATTCTCTGGGATCCTCATGAAATCCTAATTTCAGGTTGGCTTCGCGTGTATCCAGACCTTTATCCTGGAGATTATAAGCTTTTAATTTATTGACTAGCCCAATACCACGGCCTTCCTGCCTGAGGTAAACGATAACACCACCATATTCATGGATATATTTCATTGAATACTCCAGTTGTTCTCCGCAATCACATTTTACGGAACTAAAAATATCTCCGGTTGCACATTCGGAATGAATGCGTACATTGACTGTTTCAGCAAAGTCGGTATTTGGGTTGTATAAGGCCAGGTTGGGTAATTCAGGTATTTTGGTTTCATAGGCATTGATATGAAACAGCCCATAAGTGGTCTCTATCCTGGACTTCACCAGCAGGTTGTTGTCTTTCATTGGGTGTTTAAGCTACAAATTTTTATTGATGATCAGGTAATCATCAATGATTAAGCACGGTCAAAATGACTTTAACTTGTCCATTATAGCAGTAAAACAACCAAAAAACAAAAATGATTATTTTTCTTTTTCCTTTAATCAAGGAACAGTTCTTTCCGACAAAACCAGATCAACGTGTCTGTCAATCGCCTTTCCCGGATCGATAATCTGTTTCTACGACATGTCTGATGCCTTCGCTATAATTAGTGGGCTTGAATTCGAATCGTTGCTGGAATTTATCGCTGTTGAAAAAGTAATCATTTTCGTATTGATAGAGCATTTCCTTCAGCTCCCTCATCACAGGCATGAAAAGACCAAGGATGCTTACCAAAAATCTACCGGCTTCCTGATATCCTGGCTTTGTATTGAGTTGAGAGGCAATTTCTTCAATGAACTGTCTGGTCGTCCATTTTTCATTGGAAGTGGGAAGATGCCAGACCTCCCCGTAAGCATCGGGAGTGTTTGCAAGAAGGGCAAGTGCCTTACCTGCATCCGGAGTGTAGGTGTAAGAATGGATGCGATCTGCACTTCCCAGTATGGATGCTTTCTTTCCCCTGCTTAGCAGATCAAACACCGTTTGTGTTAATATGCTCACATTTGCAATAGACGGGCCGTAGAAATCAGCAGCCCTGGCGATGAGGGCTTCGACTCGCTTCTCTTTGATGGCGTCAAGTATCTTTTGTGCCACCTGAGCCCTGACCCTGCCTTTTTCGGAAATGGGATTTACCGGATTGGTCTCCTTTAGGTTTCCCACAGAATCAGGATCATACATATATACATTATCAAAGAATACTAACCTGGTTTTATGGGTCTCACAGGCCTCCAGTACATGATCGATAACTATGGGCCATGTCTTTTGCCAGACTTGGATTTTATATGGGAAGCCAACAGTCAGATATACAATATCAGACCCTTCGACAGCTTTTAATACATCTTCTCTCTTTGTGACATCAGCAGGAAAGAGTTGATCACTTTCATTGACCTTTATTGGATTCCTTGACACCAATCGAATGTCTTTGGTGTACTGGGGAAGATGCCTGGCCAATTCTCGTCCAATTGCACCTCCCGCTCCAAGTATTGTTTGCATATCTTATTGCCTTGAGATTATCAACGGCAAATAAGGCTTTTTTTTGATCAAATTGAAATCAAAAGAGTCTAACCCTCTACAATTCCCACTTCTTGACAGGCATTTTCGAAAGTCCAAATGTGTCTTCCCAAATCATTCCATTTCGGCTTTTTCTCATGCATGATCTGACAGCTACCAAACATTTGATGAAATGATCTTTTATAGTTTCCTTTTTTTACTTTCATGGGGGCCTGACCTTCATTTGAAACCAGGAAAGAACGATGCTTGTCACCAGTCAGCCTTAAGTATTCCCCTTCCATAGAAGCGGTTTTGGCAGCAAATGGATCGTAATACACTTCAAAGGTTGCGGCAAAGTCCGGATTTAACAGCTGGAGCAAAACCTCATTTCCCGACTTCATTTTTACATTTCTGTAGGTTATGTAGTCAGAGGGTACAGCCCCTGGCTGATTTTGACTTAACAGTTTTGTCAACGATGATCCACGTTCATTAAAGTACTGTAGTTTCACAGCCTTATTCATGACGATCATGAACTCTTCCATTTCATTGGGCCAAAACTCCATTTCTCCATCTGAAGATGTTATCAATGTTACCCTGGTAATGCCTCGCGTGGCTGTTGTATTTTTGATCTTTCCTTCAATAATCTCCCCTGTCTTAAGAAGCACCACTCCCTGATTTGATAGAGGTACCGCTTCTAAAGGCTGAAGAAGCGATTGCGAATACAGGCCTTCGATACAAATTGCCATCGAGAGGAGGTAAAAAACTGCTTGTTGCTTCAAACTAATAATGTGATGATGTAGCAGATTTTAGACGTAGAAGATCATTGTCTTCCAGGACCGCGAACATTTATTTCAGACAAATTGTAATAAGCAAACAAGCCTTGCTATGGCTTTAACCTGTGATCCAACAAATAAAAATCTTCACTCACAGATAGCAGCTATATTTTTTAAACAACTGCTTTCATTTTCTGTTGGATTTAAAAATAGATATAATGAAAACTTCAGATATTCTCTTTTTGCTGGCCTCCTTCTTTTCTTTCCTTTTTTCCATTTACCTCTGGTTCAACGGACAGAAGCAAGAGGGGATTTTTGTAGGCATATGGGTTCCTTCCATATTAAGTGCTGCCGTGCTTGTCAAGTTGATCAAACAAAATCAAAGCAGCCATGATCAGTAATACTTTTATTTTCATTTTTGGTACAGTGGTTTTTGGCACGTGGTTAATTGCCTCTTTCATCGAGTTTCGCAAAATGGCCAATAATCCAAAGAAATACCGCAGTAAAAAAGCTAACCCTCTCGAAGGCGATAAACTAGAATAGATTTTAACAGGTACTAACTTCAATTAGAAATTCTTCCAGGTTGAACCTTGTCTGGCTTAAGCGGGATATCAGGTCGCAGGATCACCGACCTCTCTTGGAGGCAGAGCAAGCAGCGGAGCCTTATCGGATCATTTACATATTTGATACTGGTCTCACCAAACATGAGGATACATCTCCAAGACACCTGCAGTTCATTTCTCATTCCCTGTTCGATCTAAGAAAGACTTTAACGAACTTCAATAGACACATAGAGATTTTCTTTGGAAAATCTGAAGATGTCTTCAGCTACCTGGTACAAAAGGAGGAAATCAGGCACGTGTTCTCCTACCAGGAAACCGGAGTGACACTTAGCTGGCAGCGGGATCAGAATGTAGCTGCTATACTTAAGGAATCGGGGGCCAAATGGACCGAATACCAGCGAGATGGCATTATGAGAGGGATAAGAGACAGGAAAGGCTGGGACAAGCAGTGGTTTGCTACCATGCATCGGCCGGTTATCAAGAATTTTTACTCTCATGGTGATTTAGCCCCACTTAGACACCATTTTAATGCCCCTGATGAGCTGAGAAAAGAACTGGAGATGTTTCCCTCACAGATGCAACCTGCCGGAGAATCCAATGCATGGAGGTATCTCAGATCATTTGCAGAGGACAGAGGTTTTGATTATCACAAGCTCATTTCAAAACCGCTGGAAAGTCGATCTTCCTGCTCAAGGTTATCCCCATATTTGGCCTGGGGGAATCTCAGCATTCAACAAGCCTACCAGTTTGTGAAACATCACCCCAAGTATCAAAATAATAAAAGGGCTTTTGGTGCCTTCCTCACCCGGCTTAAGTGGCATTGTCACTTCATTCAAAAATTTGAAGTAGAGTGTGAATATGAAACTGTCTGTATCAATCGAGGCTATGAACTTCTGGAGAGAACCAACCACACGGACCACCTCGAAGCATGGAAACAGGGAAAAACAGGCTTTCCCCTGGTGGATGCCTGCATGAGGGCAGTGAAAACTACAGGATGGATCAACTTCAGGATGCGCGCCATGCTGGTTTCCTTTCTGTGCCATCACCTGGATCAGGACTGGAGAAATGGCGCTTACTTTCTTGCTCAACAATTCCTGGACTATGAACCCGGAATTCATTATCCTCAGTTTCAGATGCAGGCAGGCACGACCGGAATCAATACGGTCAGAATTTACAATCCCGTGAAGCAATCAAAAGACCATGATCCTGAGGGTACTTTCATTAGAAAATGGGTGCCCGAACTTCGAAATGTTGAAAATACCTTTATCCATGAACCCTGGCAAATGACCAAGATGGACCAAGAGTTATGTGGATTTAAGGCTGGAAGAGACTACCCATACCCCATTGTGGATGTGCAGGAAAGTGGCCGTGAGGCCAGAAACAAAATCTGGGGGCATCGTAAAAACAAAAAAGTAAAAGAAGAAAAAGAACGGATTCTCAAGATTCACACACGGAGAGGATAATTAATCATATTCCTATTCTGTAGATCATTGCACTACCTCCATCAGTGACGGCATACAGCGCGCCATCATTTCCTTCCAGGATATCACGGAATCGATGTCCCAGGTCTTCCAGCAGTCTTTCCTCCCCTGTCACCTGATTATCCTCTATGACCAGTCTCGCAATATGCCTACCGCTAAGACAGGCCAGAAACAGATTATTTCTCCATTCACTCATAGATGTACCCGTATAAAAAGTGATGCCACTGGGTGAAACCACGGGGTCCCAATAATAGACTGGTTGCTCCATACCCTCCTGTTTGGTAATGCCCGCTCCTACAGGCGCTCCGGAATATTCAATACCGTAGGAGATCACCGGCCACCCATAATTCTTACCTGGTTGAATCCGATTGACCTCATCACCTCCCCTCGGACCAAACTCGGCTTCCCAGAGATCTCCGGTAACCGGATGAATCGCCAGGCCCTGAACATTGCGATGGCCGTAGGAATAAATTTCAGGTACGGCACCAGCTTGCCCGATAAATGGGTTCCCGGGGACAGGATCACCATCCTTTGTGATATGCAATACTTTACCCAGAGCAGCGTCAAGCTCCTGGGCTTCAGCCCTGATTGCTACACTTGAACGCTCCCCTGTACTGACAAATAAATTTCCATCTCCATCCCAGACCAGCCGGGACCCGTAATGAAGCGTACCATTAAATTCGGGAAGCGCTGTGTAAATCACTTCAGTATTCTCTATTCCGGTTTCATCATTTGAAAGCATACCCTTTGCAACTGCAGTTGCCGTTCCGCTGGATCCGTTTTGAGAAAAGCTCCAGTAGATCATTCTGTTGGTATTAAAATCCGGATCAACCGCCACATCCAGCAATCCACCCTGACCTGAGCTGTTAACCGGTGGAATTCCTGTGATGGCACCACTAACCTCACCGCTGGTTGAAACGATACGAAAAACACCTCCTTTTTCAGTCACCAAAATCCTGCCATCCGGGAGATTGGCCATACCCCAGGGGTTTGTTAAGCCACTGGCAAATTCTTCCACCTGATATTCAGTAGTTGTTTCAACTCCCTGTATCCTTGTCTGGCCTTTAAAAGCCGGTTCATAATCAGCATTGGGTGCTTGCGTTTCAACGGGCGGTAAACCATCTTTTGATTGAGGGGACGGTTCTTCTCCAGCCTCATTTTTGCAGGAAATAGCAATAAGGGTCAGGGAAATGATAACTAAAAAGGAAATGCAGGATCTGACAGCATTCAGCATAGCTAATACTTTTTGATACAACTGTAACGAAGTGCTTCGGGTTCATATTTTCCGATGTCGGAATCAGAAATCAATCTAATTACCATTGGAATTCCAGATATCATGGGTGGTTATCCATTCCCCGGTAGTCTGCTTCTTTAGTATATTAAGATATTTTGAGGTGGAAACAATAAGCGTATCATTCGCAGGTCCATTTTTGGGAATTAAGGTCACTTCTGCAGTACCCCTACCGTAAGCCAGATTTCCCGATACCTCCACTTCGTCGTAATGGCTGGAGAGCCTGGTCTCAAACTGATCGAAAATAGACTGATAATATGCTTCCACTTTCCCGGGTCCCTTCAGAGGAGGACTTCCTGGGGCAAGAAGTAGTGCATCTTCCGAGAAATAGCTTGCAATTATGCCTGCCTTGCCCTCGTTGAAAGCCTTGGCCCGGGCATCGCTTATGGCAGTAATGGCAGCCACATCTTCGGAGTAATCATTTTTCGTATTGCATGAACCGAAAAGAATGAATGTGGCCAGAATCATACAGGCTGGGCGATACATTAGCTCTTGTTTTAGCATGAAATTAGTTGATTAAACCAGGTTAGAAGAGATTTTTTCATCTCCTCCTTGATCCAATGGATTCTTGCAAAGTTAGTATCCCCTTCAAGAGATACTGCATAGCATCTATATCTAAGCAAATTTATCAAACAGGAGCTGCCAAATTTTAAAGAAGTCATTCCGGGTAATTTCAACGAGATTTATTCAGCCAACTGAGAAAATCTTGCTTTTCCCTCTCTGAATTTCGCCAGTACCTCATGCTTTGCTGCTTCGTCTGGGAAACTCCCTTCTTTATCTAACCAATTGATGGCATTTTGCAAATAATGCTCAAAGTAATGAGCATCTTCATGTGGTCGGACAGGCTTTCCCGGTATTTCAATGTATACTGGGCTGGTATGAGAAAAGGTTACTTCGGGCCTCAGCGTACCGTAATACTTGTTTAGCTCAGTGGGTCCTCCATTTTCGTTTCTTCTTTGAGCCAAACTTAGACCATCTCTTCGTTCCCGTTGAGCCAATTGATAGGCTCTGGCAGCAATCCAAACACTTTCCTCCGGTATGTAATCGACTTCAAGAGATTTATAGGACTCTCCCTGCTGGATAGAAACCTCTGCGACCAATTCGCCATTAGCCACAATCTCAAGCCTATCGATGGGCATCTGGCTCCAGACCTCGGCTGTGACCCGATAGCTTTTGTCAGGAGCACCATCAAGCTTCCCTCCTGGATCTGTTCCATCCACTTTGAAAGAAAGGAAGGGAGAGTTGCTAACAAAAGTCTTTCCTTCATTCAAAGCATCTACCCAATTCTCATAATTGAATTCATCCTCGACCAATGCATAAGTCCTGTTGGCTCCTACTGTTACAAAATTTCCCATCTTGTCTGTTCCGGCTGTGATGGGAATCTTAAAGCCGCAATTCAATAAGCGATACCATAGCTTCAATCCGGAATTTAACCTCACCTCAGGCACTACATCTGAGGCAAAAATGGGCTCATAAAAGGGATCTATTGTACATAAAAGCTCCACAGCGTCCACTTTTTGCAGTACGACATCAAGTGGCCCCTCCAGACCCGGCCATGCAGCGAAGTGTGCAAGAGAAACGTGTCCATGTTGTGCATGAGCTTCATCCATTGCATCCATGTTCAGTGGATACTGGTGTTTTCTTTGCTCCCCGGATGGTTCGATCAGGTGGTCGGTGAGATTCAACAGATCCACATGTCCCAACCGATCTTCACGGTATTCCTGACCATAGAAAAGCAGATGTTTGGGATCAGATTCGGGTTCGATATCGCCCCGAAAATGCTCATGGTCAAGTGTGAAATCAGAAATCAGCAGATTTGTCACATTGACATCTTCTGCTTTCATCTCCAAAATGGCTGATTCTTTATTGATATGATGTACATGCACATCGCCGGTATACCAGGGTTCATCCGGGAGGTCGAAAGCTTTCTCGAGCTGAATATCGATATCATCACCTAAGGAAATGACCTGATCAAATATCTTGTAATGGAATCCCTTGACGACTTCGATTCTGATTGAATCAACGGATGTTTCCAGTTCAAAATTTCCGTCAACATAGGCGAACCTGCGTCCTTCATCCAGCAGAACATCCACTTCCACCGGTTCCTGGTCCGAGGATGTTGTCATTGGAAAATCTGCCGAATGACCTACTGGTGCCAGGTACTGATCATTTAGACTTGTGATCCTGACTCGGGCGGCTGTGTGTTGGCCCTGCTCATCTAAAATCCGAAAGGTAGTCTTTCCAGCCTTATGATCCTGCTGGCATGAAATCACCAGCATCGAAAACAGAATCACCGGGAACTTCCAGGAATGTAAAATCCGAATCATGATTGAATATGGTAAAATTTCCGGTAAAATAGAAGCTATATCCTCAGGATCAACTGAAAATGCCCGGGGCTAAATGATATTTGATCAATCAATCGATAAAGCTCTCCGGCATGGTTTTGTTGCGCCAGATACAGGATTACATCAAAGACGAAAAGGAAACCTCCCTGAAGCATGATCGACCTTCCAAAGCCTTTGAACCGATCCTGATTTTTAGCGGAGTTCTTAGCCCGTTCGTTCAGATACAAGCCTCCGGCAATATACCCCAGGTCCAGACCTGCATTGAACAAAAGGATCTTTTCAATGGAATGTTGCTCCTTTAAGGATTCTGAAAAACCCAGTCCGGCAGAGTCTCCGTTCAGTGCATTTAAGTAACCCAAACCGGCAATGACAAGATTCACTCCGTTCCAATATCCGTTCATTTGATGGAATGACCTTTTCCAGCCCTCTTCCCTGCTGGCCAACACTGGACTAAGTGCAATGTTAGTTGCTGCCCAGGATCCCAGAACCAGCATCCCGGTTTTATTGATATTTAACCTTTGTTCATTGAAAACATCTAATTCCTGTGCAAAAACAAACATCGGCAATAGCAGGAGGAAAACAAGGTAGATCGATCGCTTCATATCTGATGACATATGCCTATCAACTATTTTATTGTGACTTGTGTTTTTTTGATCGACAAAGTATCTGGTAAGGTAATTGTAAATGTGCTACCCTTTTGTGGTTTTGATTCAACATTGATGGTACCATGATGCTGAACAACGATGTCATAAGTAATGGACAAACCAAGGCCGCTACCCTCTCCCGGAACTTTGGTAGTGAAAAAAGGGTCAAAGATCTTTTGCCTGTCCTCCCGTGAAATGCCAATCCCTGTATCTGATATTGAAATTTGAATTTGTTGCTTCACTTTCCTGGCAATAATGGTAATTGTCCCATTACTTTTTATGGCCTGTATCGCATTGGTAAGTAAATTAAGAAATGCCTGATGTAACTTGCCTTTATTTCCGATAAGCATCAGCGGATTATCCGGAAATTTCTTGACCACTTCCACATGAGACTTCAGGTTACTACTCAAAATAAACAAGCAGTTTTCAAGTACTTCTCTTACATCGAATTTTTCATCAAAGCGTTCGCTTGTTCTTGAAAATTGATTGAGACTTGACACGATTGCTGATGCTCGATTTATCCCATTTTCAATGATCTCCGTAGAAAGGGGTAATTGGTCTCTAAGTTTCTCAAGATCATTTTTGGACTTTTGAATAATATCCAACCCATTTCTGATAAACTGCAGTGGATTATTGATTTCATGGGCCACTCCCGCAGCCAACACTCCCAGAGAAGCCATTTTTTCAGATTGAATGAGGCGCTTTTGCGCTTCCTTTAGACTTGAAAGTGCTGATTCAAGTTCTTTTTTCTGACTCTCAAGCTTTAGATTTTTCTGATTTAGCTCTTCGGTTCTGGTTTTCACAATGGTGGCCAACTCTGCCCTTTTCTGTATGAGATACCTGTTTCGCCAAATGAAAAATCCCCACACCAGCGCTACCAGCCCAACACCACCAAAGATCTTTACCCAGATAATTTCATAGAATTTTGGTTCAACCATTATACTCAATGTCACCGGTGTCTCCAGCCAGATTCCATTGAGATTGGCAGCCTGTACCTTTAAGACATATTTACCCGGATCCAGATTTGTATAGGTGATTGACCTCCGATTGCCATTGTATCGCCAGCCCTCATCATATCCTTCGAGCATGTATCGATATCTTACCTTTTGAGGGCTGGAAAACTTCAATCCCGCATAGGTTAGTTCAATATCCTGCTGCGAAGCAGTAAGAATAACCTCTTCTCCCAAATTTCTTATTACCTCACCGGAAACCATGGCCTGTTGAAACACGATCTTCGGAGGATTCGGATCCAGATAATCAAGATTAATATCAATCGCAGCAACACCTTTGATCGTAGACCACCAGGTAAGCCCATCTCCTGTTGTTACCACTCCGCCAGCTCCGTTTCCTTCCGAAATGCCGTCCTCATAGCCGAAGGGCAAACTGTTTAGGTCTGATGCAAAACCATTCTCCAGCTCGTAAAACTGCTGCTTTCTGATCATTGACAGACCGAGATTACCCAGCATCCACAGGTTACCATTTCCATCCTCTTTTATCCTTGAGACAATGTTTTCTGACAGGCCGTCATCTACTGTGAAATTCACAATGCGACCTGCTTCAATTTTCGACATTCCTCCACCGTAACTACCAATCCACACTACTCCTTCGCCATCTTCATAAATACATCTGATAGCACCATCCACCAAACCTTCGTTTTTAGTGATCTTCCTGACAACACCATTAGCAAATACATTAATCCCATTGTCTGTTCCTGCCCATACCTCGCCATTGGTTAGTTCTGTAATGGTATGAATCCAATGGCCAAGTAATCCCTTTTCAACTGAATAATGATTGATCAGACTATCATCGTACTCAATGATCCCTTTCCCTAATGTACCAATCCAGAAATGACCCCGAATGTCTTTTTGCAATGCGTTGATCCTTAAATGATAGGGCTCTTCATCCGGAAAAAAATCAGAAAGATCTGTTATGACCGAATATCCAAAATCCTTGACCATTCCCAGTGTGGTAGTAGTGCCTACATAGAGTATTTCCTGATCAACAGGATCCTGATACAACGCATTGATACATTCCCCGGGAGGTTTGAAAATCGAAAAGGTTCCGTCTTTGTAATGCCTTAAACCGTCACAAAGTGAAGCGAACCACATTCCTCCCCTACCATCTGCTGCCATTTCATCAAAACTTTGATTCCCAACTTCATACGATGGATAGTACCTTTTTACTGAACGTTTCTTCAACATACTTACACCATATCCGTCCGTACCCACCCAAATGTCACCTTCCTTATCCTCAATGATCCTTCTGACAGACACTTCAAGTGGTTCCGATTGGAACTGAATGATTTGATTTTTTTTGCCGGCTTTATTTGCTGGGATCATCCCCAGGCCATTGTTGGAGCCAAGCCAAATGTTTTCGTGAGAATCCTCAAAAAAGGCACGTAATCCACCCAAATTCTTATCTCCATAATTCCATGTTTGAGCCGTTTTCCCATTTTTAACCATCTCCAGACGATCTTTATAGGACAACCAGAGTTCATCCTTACTGTTGATATCGAGAATGCGAAAATCTGCATGAGTGAATTTTTGTTTCAATACAAACGTGTCATCTTTTAAGGACCCAAGTGCGATGTTTCCGGGACTTTCATATTCCATGGTAAAATGCACACCTCCTGCAGGATTTGAGAATATCTGTTTGACCATTTTTCCAGGTAGACCGTCAGAGCTATCAAATTTCCTGAGAATGCCATCTTTGTATCTGAATATTCCATTACTGGTACCAATCCAAATGGTACTGTCAATGTCTTCGCAAAAATCCTGGACGAATTCTGTTCCAATGGGATCCATTCCCGGTGGTCTAAAAAAATTACCGTCTTCGAAAACTGTCACTCCTCCGTTTTCATGACCGATCCATAGCACTCCGCTTCGTGTTTCCAGTAAAGTCTTGAGTCTGTTTGATTCTAAACCTTCCGTGTTTCCAATATGGAAGGTTTCAAAATTGATCCCGTCAAATCTTACGAGACCACCATAAGTAGCTAGCCAGATATAACCATCATCTGTCTGTACAATGTCATTTACACTGTTTTGAGGAAGTCCGTCTTCGGTGCCCCAGTTGATGATATGGTAGTCATCCGAACTTTCCATCTCAGTCGGCTCAAGTTTACCGACCTGGCAAAAAGCCCCGTAGATGACTGTGGACATCAAAAGCATAAACTGTGAAAATCTCATCATCGAGCAACTGGTCAGACAACTGACGGTTTTAAAATGCGTTTAAACCATTGAATCGTAACTCAGTAATGGGTATGGTTGACTACCTTATGCTTCAAATACAGAAGATCGGATTTTTTGTCCTTCCCTGTATCAGGCATCTTAGCTCCATATACTCCCAGCCTTTGGTAAGATAAAGTTACCACTTCTTCTGCACCATTACCTGTGAAATCAAACATATGATAGACCGGGTCAGGAAAATAAAGTTTCCCCTCACCTTCTCTGGTTATCCTAAACTTAAACCAAAACAGCTGATCACTACCCTCCCCATACCAGTCTCCCTTAACGAAATCAGGATTTCCATTCAGTGGTTTCCATGGCCATTTGAACAGCAATTTCCCATCATTTGAATACCAGTAAAGCTGGCTCCAAAGGTAAGGTTCCCCTGCCCTGCGATTGCCATAAGTTCTCGCACCGGCCACGACCTGTGGATTTTCGTATCCTTCCAGGAAATTTCCGACCTCAATTTGTTGCGTATGCTCTGCAACATGCTGCCAGTGTATTTCACCGGTCATACCATCAAACATAAATACACCCGTTTCGCTGTTGGCTGTCACCAGGTCAGTTCTACTGTCACCATTGATATCTGCAAATTTGTAATTGTCCGCGTGGTCATGATTATCATCAAAAAGGTCAAACCGGTCCCATATCTTTTTCCCTTTGTGATCCAGCAACAATGCACTGACCAGGACTTCATCGATTCCATCGTTGTTGAGGTCTACAGGATAAATATAATGTCCAAGATTGTCCTTCTTTCTTTGCTCTGTATGATTCCACAGGTGTGTCAGTTCGCTGTTGTATGCATCTATGCCAATGGTGGCATCCATATCCGTCAACACAACGATCTCATTCGGTTCTCCCGTAGTGAGTTTGCCGATTGCCAATCTGAAGTTATTGTATTCATGAGGATGTGGTCTTGTGGGCCATGCTGTCTGACTGATCACTTTTCCAGTCATGCCATCAGCAATCACCAGATATTCCTGCTCGCCTGCCATCCGCCAGTGGACCACCTCTGCTTTCCCGTCTCTATCAAAATCCCAAAGTACTCCAGGCGCCTCAAAGCCAGATCTTTCCCTGCTATAACTTTCAGGTGCTTCCCAGGACCATAATTTTTTTCCAGTGTTATCGAACACATGAGCGGAATAATCCATTTGCAATACCAGAAAATCCACCTGCTGATCTCCATTGACATCACCAAACTTTACAGCGCTGGCAGATGGGATCTTATATTCTTTCAATAATACGACTTGTTCGTTCAGTTCGTATCTCCTGATCTCTTCGACCTTCAGTGAGGGATCTTTGCTTAGCGCAAGAACGTCAAAGGCAGCCCCTGTATTGATCCTTGTGATTTTCACGATATTCTCTCCGGATCTTAGTTCAACAGTCCCTGCGGCATTCCATGAAGACAGGGAATCTGCTCCAAAAATTTGATCCGTTAGATCTTCGTTGATTGCTACCTTAAAGGAGCCAGAAGGTCTACCAACACTTCTTACAAACAGGTGATAGATACCAGGGTCAGAGACAGAAATGGTTGTCATCAGACTGGACCTCGAATTCAGAACGATGGCTGTATTATTAAAAACCCAATCTGCATTTAGCTGCCTGGCACTAGCCATTTCATCTCCCTTTGGTAACTCTTGGAGGAAGTCGGAAGCCGGTACAACGATTGTATGAGGATTTTTGGTGTTTTGATCCTCACTCGCTTCTCCCGGATCACTACACCGATAAAAAAATGCCACCAACAGACAGAGGAAAAGGAAGAATCTATTCATAAAAAAATTGGCAACTCAGTCTCTAAACATAAAATTTAATGTCAAGTTAATCTCTTATGCTCAAAATCGCGTGGTCGAAAATATACAATCATCCTTTACCGAAGGGTCATCGTTTTCCCATGGAGAAATATGATCTGCTTCCCGAACAATTACTTCACGAAGGCACTGTGAATCCCGGGAATTTCTTTTCTCCACGGAAGCTCACCGAATCTGAAATCCTTTCGGTACATACCGCAGACTACTGGCAAAAATTACAGCAAATCAACTTTTCCAAAACTGAAGAAAGAAAAAGTGGATTTCCTATTACCGCTCAACTTGTTGAACGGGAGATCACCATTAATGCGGGTACCATCCAATGTGCTGAATTCGCACTTCGATATGGGGTGGCCATGAATATTGCCTGGGGAACGCACCATGCCTACAGCGACCGGGCTGAGGGCTTTTGTCTGTTAAATGATATTGCAATCGCTGCGCAATATCTTTTGGATAAACAAAAGGCTAAGCAGATACTGGTAGTGGATCTGGATGTTCACCAGGGCAACGGCACGGCAAAGATCTTTCAAAGTGATCCCTCCGTTTTTACATTTAGCATGCATGGTGCCCGGAATTACCCTTTACATAAAGAGCAATCAGATCTCGATATTCCTCTTGAAGATGGTACGGATGACAAAACTTACTTGGGCATTCTCGATAGAAACCTCAAAGAACTAATTGATCACATCATGCCGGATTTCATCTTTTTTCAATCGGGGGTGGATGTACTGGAAACAGACAAACTTGGCCGGTTGGCTTTGAGTATTCAGGGGTGCAAAAAGCGGGATGAACTGGTCCTGTCGATTGCGAGGAATAATCAAATACCCATCGTTGCCTCCATGGGTGGCGGATATTCAGAAAAGATCCAGCATATCATCGAGGCCCATGCAAATACCTACCGTATGGCTCAAAACATCTATTTCTGAGAGTTTCAGGACCAAAGCTTCCGAAGTCCTTCTACCTTTCCCAGCAAAGGGTCTGCTGACGGAACGGGCAGAGCAGCAATGTTTTGATCCGCTTTTGGTCTTTCGCCGGAAAGTCCGCGTAATAGGTCCCAGCTCCTGCCTTCGGGATAGGCACCGACTACACCAAGATCTTCGCTGCCCAGGTTTTTGTGACCAACACCGGCAGGAATGATCACGATGTCACCAGCTTCTACCTGAACTTTCTCACCCTGCTCCCCTCCGAAATGTACAAGCGCCTTTCCGGAGTAAATGCCAAGAACTTCATGAGAAGTACTGTGGTAATGATGGAAGGAATAAATACCATTTCTCCATGAATTGGTCCAGTTATTGGTCGCAAAACGATCTTCAAGCCAGGCTGCACCTTCTCTACCCCTGTCTGAAAAAGCGTTTTTGTAAATGATCAGTGGCAATCTGTTGTTAGGTATTTTGCCATCGTCCTTAAAGAATAGCTGCTTTGAATCCGCCATATTTGTATAGGCTTCATCGGGAAGAAAAATAAATAATCCCGTTATTCCGAGGGCTGATAGAAATTTTTTACGATCCATGATATGATCTGTTAAATCAATTTATTAGTTGCTCACAGGGAAGCGTGATATGTGAAAAATGATCAGTCTGGAAATATACTCACCTTGATATGGCTTAAGCACTCAACCAATTTCTATTCTTTAACCTCAACGCACATTGTTTTCGATATCTATAAATGGAACAGATCCGCTCCCAGGTCCATAGCTGTTCATTCTCCCACCAGTTGTCGGGTGGTTTAGGAAACTCTCTGAGATTGCCGATCATGCGATATCCAACTCCGTTCAGCTTATAAGATGAATTCGACTCGAGCGTTAACACACGGTCGGTAGTTGCATGATGATCAACAATGATAAAGGTGTGTCCCCCATTCCATTGTTTCCTCCAGCCCTGAATCACAGTCCAGGGATGTGGATTTTGGTCCTCATCGTGTGGCTCTGCCATATCAGATTCGACCAGAGCAGTCACCGGGGAGTAATAATCATCGGCGGAATAGATCATCATCTGTCTGTGCTTATTCATACTCCATTCAAAACCCGGCAATGAATCGTTCCAGGCTTTGACAAGTAAGGCTTCCACAAACGTGCAACAGTTATTTGTACGAGGCGGAGCCTGTGGTGCTTTAAATCCGGGTAACTCGTAGGGATATTTAGCTTCGTCGAGGTCATACTCAAAATCAGCAAACTGAGGAAGCAGGTCAACAACGGCTGATTCTTCTACCGCATTGGGGTCTGAAAGAAAGTCCGTCTGAGGAACTTCCGATGGCGTGACTTCTTCGATCGTCGCATACTTATTCTTTTGCCAACGTATGCAGATCCAGGTATCCTCCGCACCGAGATAAGGGACAAGAACCCTGGCATAGTCTGTATCCTCATTCGGAAAATCCTTCCTGACTTCCTGTATCAGATATTTCCCAGCGTTTACATATCCTTGTGATTGTGATCCGGTGTCGGGATCTTCAAAGCCCTTCAACGCACTTTTAAGCACCGCATATTGTTTTGTGGCCATTGAATCAGGAATTTTGTGGTTGATATATTGAAGTTAGGAAAATTCTAAAAATCCTATCTGTCAAAATTTAGCACAATCTGCCATAAAAAGCAACCGCCATACAGGTATTCATCATTTTGTTACTTTCTTTTCTCAATGAAAATATCCCCACCTCAAGGTGTTACATGAAATCAGGTAATATTTAGCATGTCCTTTATTTGATTCAGAAAAAGGAGACTCCATTCCGTATTTATACTCAATCATATTACCGAAATAACCTATTGTCAGAGCAATGGTGATTAAATAATTTTGCCGCAAAACTTAATCGCCGTGAGTGTATTTGATGTCATTGCTTTGCTGGTCTTTCTGGCTGGCGTATTTCTATTTACAAATACTTATTTCATCAGGCTTCCGTCCTCCATTGGACTGATGTTTCTGGCACTCGGCTTATCCCTGGCCGTTCTGATTATTGGAAATATTCATCCGGAATACCACTTGGCAGAACATGTAAAAGCGTTTGACTATACTGAAATCATGTATCGTTTTGTGTTGAGTGTGATGCTCTTTGCGGCCGCACTCAATGTTAATTTCGCACGGCTCGGCAAACAACTATGGCCAGTGATGGTCCTCTCCTTTTTTGGTGTGATGATATCAACTGTTGTGATAGGAGTAATTGTGCATTTTATGGTGCAAATGCTGAATATCGAACTTTCACTTATAGGCTGTTTTGTATTTGGCGCTTTGATCTCCTGTACCGATCCCATAGCCATCACCAAAAACATCAAGCGCTATAACCTGTCTGACGCTCTTGGGACAAAAGTGGAAGGGGAAGCCTTGCTCAATGGATGCATGTCCATAGTCCTTGCATTTACACTTACAAATATTAAAGAGGCCCAACTCCTCCAAGGGTCGCTGGAAGTTGCTGACGTTTCATGGATAGTGATCAAAGACCTTTTTGGTGGACTAATTGTCGGGAGTCTCTTCGGATGGATAGGCTATGAGTTGCTCAAATTTGTTGACAATGATGTGGTTGAAGCGGAAATGCTGATCACGATGGCCCTGGTCATGACAGGTTCTTACCTGGCCGATTCACTTGGTGTTTCATCAATGCTGGTAGCTGTGCTAAGTGGTCTGATCATTGGCAATTTCGGTAGAGACAGGAAAACCGGGGAAAGCGCTGTAGGTTCCTATGTATATAAGTTCTGGCAGCTGATGGAGGAGACAGTTTCAGCAATTCTATTTGTTCTTATCGGCTTTGAAATGCTTGTGATACCACTCAGGGCTGATTATTTCGCAGGTGGGTTTTTTGCTGTCATTATTGTGCTGTTTGCCAGGTGGTTGGCCATGTTTATCCCCATTCGAATGATGTCCTTTCTAAGATCCTTTGACCGGGGCACAGTGAGTGTGCTTACATGGGGCGGATTAAGAGGTGGTCTACCCGTGGCTTTCACCCTGTCATTGACCAATTTTCCCGGGAAAGAGGTGCTGATCACCTTCACCTATATCGTGGTGGTTTGTTCAGTTCTGTATCAGGGTTTGACACTGGGTACGTTAATGAAGATGTACAGGATATCTGTGAGGTGAATCCATACTTCATCTGTCATTAAAGAGGCATTATTTCGGTCTTT
Organism: Cyclobacteriaceae bacterium; assembly: GCA_965243485.1. GTDB lineage: Bacteria > Bacteroidota > Bacteroidia > Cytophagales > Cyclobacteriaceae > UBA7330. The sequence goes on from CBDEVP010000001.1 coordinate 4,420,348, forward strand.
TCGTTCTCTTCACAGATATCTTCTTGGCGATTCAACCCGTTCAGCCGAAAAAGCAGATAATTCAAGGGAATTGGCTTACATGACATGACTGCTCAAATAATTATTGATAAACTTTTCTTCCGGATCATAGGTCTTTACCAGCTTTCTGAAATCCTTCCTTCTGGGGTATCGTGATTGTAATTCTTCCTTGCCAATGGTAAATAATTTACCCCAGTGCGGCTTCACTCCGTAAGTTGCCAGAATTGCTTCGATCTTTGGCAGTAAGTCCATCACTTCTTTTGGTTTTTGCTTCCAGGTAAAATGGATAGCGACACTGTTTTGCTGGTAGCATGGGCTTAACCAGAAATTGTCAGCAGCTATGGTCCTAATCTCAGTGATCATCAGATGAGGTGAGATCTCAGCATTCATCTTTTCTATGGCGAGAATAGCTTCGACAGCCTGGTCAAAAGGGACAAAATACTCCGACTGAAGTTCTGCTCCGGCACTTGGAGTGAACCCCATTTTGAAATGTGGCAATCTATTATACCAGGGTCCCGGGACGCCCAGTTGCTCCGTACAACTCTCCGCTGAAAGCTCAGCTATGGGGTGTAGATTTTTTTCAGCCGCCACAGCCCCATAAAAATCCCGGCCAGGAATGTCAGATCCATCATCGGCACGCCTTTTTATCCAGACTTCACTGATCTTTTGATCTCTCCAATCAGTAAACAGGCTCACACTATAACCCGCAGACATGATCTCCTGAAAGTTGCTTTTTACCGATGACAACGGCAGGTCCTGGAAGACATATTGTTCCACATCAAAGGTTTCCTGTATATCCAAAGTAACTTTTGTGATAATACCAAAGGCTCCAAGACCTACCACTACAGCATGAAAATCCGGATGATCCCTGTCTATTTTTACGACTTCACCACCGGGAGTGACCAACTCAACAGAACTTACGGCTGTTGCCAGATTCCCGTTTCTTACTCCCGAACCGTGAGTAGCTGTGGCACAGGCCCCGGCTACCGTGATATGTGGCAGGGATGCCAGGTTGTGCAGGGCATAGCCTTTTTCATGTAATGACTCAGAAAAATCACCATACCGAACACCTCCTTCGATGGTGATGGTCTTTTTCGCTTCGTCAACTGCAATCACTTTATTGAGATTCTTAAGTGAGATCTGGTGTTGCGGGCTGTCAGCAATGTTATTAAAACAATGTCTTGAGCCCAGCGCTTTTTGTTTATCCAATTTGCTGACAAGATTGACCACATCATCGACAGAAGTGGGCTCATGAAGGTGCCCGGCCTGATAGGTGTAATTTCCGGCCCAGTTGGAACGCATGCGGCTGGGCGTTTCATAGTCACTTTTTCGGGGTGTGCAGGACCAGTATGGAGACAGGATTCCTCCTGCCAGTATAACTGATGAGTTTTTAAGAAAGGTCTTCCGTTTCATACGGTTTGATTGGTTGGCTTCAACGTCAAGTTAATAAGTTCTATGAATATTTATCCTGATTTAATGATGCAGATAATTTTGGATTTTTATGTATCTTCAACCTCCTGTTTACTTTAAACTAACCCATACCTGATTATGCATAAACTTCTCATCCTTCTAATATTTGTCATGGGAGTATCCTGCTCCCCGACAAAAAAATTAGACAACTCCGTCGGAAACTGGGATTTTGTGATCAAAGGAACTCCAAATGGCGACGTCAATGGTTATTTCGCCATTGCGAAGGAAGGCGAATCCTACTCCGGCACCATTTATTCAGATCAGGGCAGCAATACATTAAATGACCTTGCAGTTGTGGATGATATACTAACCTGTAATTTCAACTATCAGGGTTACAGGATTTTGATGAGTGGCAATTTTGCAGGCAATTCATTCAATGGAAAGATATCTGTTGATTACAATGATTTTCCAATGACCGCCATGAAGCGACAATAGCTTCCGAACAATCATACCAACATTTGGTTTCTACATTTCAATAGAATCCAAATATGTATTTATCCAAAGCAGATATAGAGTCAATCCCAAAGATCAGGCGATTGAATATCATCAATTCAGTGACCGGCATTAAGCCTGCGAACCTTATTGCTACCAAATCACCGGATGGGCAATCCAATGTAGCCATCTTCAGTAGTGTGGTGCACCTGGGGAGTAGTCCTGCCCTGATAGGATTTGTTTTCAGGCCACAACATGAAAGACCGACCAATACCTATCAAAATATAAGATCGACTGGCTATTACACGATCAATCAGATCCCGGTTGATCATGTGAGGAACGCCCACTACACCTCAGCCAAATTCCCGAAAGAAGAATCAGAGTTTGACAGATGTGACCTCGAGCAGGAGTATTTGTATGACTTTCATGCCCCATTTGTGAAACACAGCCCCATCAAGATCGGTCTTGAGCTTGTCGATGAAATTCCGATAAACGTCAACAAGACCATTTTGATCATCGGGCAGATCCTTCACCTGACTATAGAGGATAAAGCAGTGGATGAAGAGGGACATGTAGACCTGGAGCAGCTCAATGTTGCCGGTATTTCTGGAGTAAGCAGCTATTATGGCTTGCTCAAAAAAAATCAATTTCCGTACGCTCACCTGGAGGATGTCCCAAATTTCAAATGATCAAAAAGCAGCATCTACCCGTTAAAGTCTGTCCTGTGTGTGAACGGCCATTCTCCTGGAGAAAGAAATGGAGAGCCACCTGGCACGAAGTGAAGTATTGCAGCGAAAGGTGCAGACAAAACCGAAATGTCAAATAGTATGGAAGTTACGCTGATCTTTCCACATCAACTTTTTGAGAAAAACCCTGCCCTTCGGAAGGACATGAAGGTGTATCTGATCGAGGAAGAGCTTTTTTTCAACCAATATAAATTTCATAAGCAGAAGCTGGCTTTTCACCGGGCATCAATGAAGTCATACGAGTCTTTTCTGAAGAGCAAGAAAGTTGAGGTCGAATATATTGAAGCAATCTCTGACAGCTCTGATGTCAGAAGCCTGATCGGAAGTTTAAAAGCTGAAAAGATCCATTTTATTGATCCTGTAGACAATTACCTGAGACGCAGACTCACACATGCGTGTAATGAGCTTGAAATTCCTTATGAGGAGCATGATTCTCCGGGCTTTTTAAACAAATGGGAAGATCTTGAAGATTTTTTTAAAACTTCAAAAAAGAAATTCTTTCAAACGGATTTTTATAAGAACCAAAGGATATCCGCAAATATTCTGATAGAACAAAAAGATAAGCCGGTAGGTGGCCAATGGACTTTTGACAAGGAAAACCGGAAAAGATACCCTGCAAAAAGTACACCCCCATCCATATCCTTTCCCGATAAAGACAAGATCTACAAGGAGGCACTTGACTATGTGAATGCTAACTTTTCCTCAAATCCGGGAAAGCTCTCAGAAAACCCCGTCTATCCTTATAGTCATAAAGCCAGTAACCAGTGGTTTGCCGAATTCCTGGAACAAAGATTTGTCGGATTTGGTGACTATGAAGATGCCATTGTATCTAATGAACATTTCCTGCACCACAGTATACTTTCCCCGCTACTCAACACCGGATTACTAACTCCTAAATATGTAGTGAATGAAATCCTTCATTATGCAGAAAAGGAAGATGTTCCTATCAATAACACCGAAGGCATCATCAGACAGATCATCGGCTGGCGGGAGTTTATTCGAGGAGTCTACATTGCCAAAGGTTCTCAGGAACGAACAAACAACTTCTGGGGATTTAAAAGAAAGATCCCTCCCTCCTTTTATGATGGGTCAACTGGGATTAACCCTGTCGACATCACCATCAAAAAGCTGTTAAAAACCGGATACAATCATCACATAGAAAGACTGATGGTGCTAGGCAATTTTATGCTTTTATGTGAATTCGATCCGGATGAAGTATATCGCTGGTTTATGGAATTGTACATTGATGCATACGACTGGGTGATGGTACCCAATGTTTACGGCATGAGCCAGTTTGCGGACGGTGGATTAATGTCTACCAAGCCATATATCAGTGGAAGCAATTATCTGATGAAAATGGGCGATTATGAAAAGGGAGACTGGCAGCAGACCTGGGATGGTCTTTTCTGGCGCTTTATGGACAAGCACAGGGATTTTTTCACCTCCAATCCTCGTTTGGGGATGCTAGTCGGCACCTTTGACAAAATGAAGAAAGAGAAGCAAAAGAACCATTTGAAACTAGCAAACGATTATCTAAGCAGCCTTTAGATATTTGTTATCATATTTTCACGATCTGTCAAACACCCAACATAGGCAAATGCTTGATTTTCTTGTAACTAAGAGCCAGATCAATGCATTTCTTCAATGGTTCGACTGGTATGGGTTCATTGATTTCCAGGATGATGGCCCTGTTATCTTCGTATTTCAGTTCTTCCCCATAGATGAATTTAAATGTCTCCACCAGACTGGTTGTGCAGATGAAATACAGGTAGCATTGATCGGGATTTTTTGCCTTCCAATCCATCCTTATCGTGCTCCCATACCGCGTCAAATAACTTGGTTCACCCCATTTGACCGTCTCTGTGAGTCTTTCAACCATATCATTCTCTTCTGCACACTTAACTATCAGTTGTCTGAGTTCCTGCAGCATTTTTGTAGCTGCCACGGGATAATTTTTGAGAATATTTTTGACTTGGGGATCGGGAACAAACTGCATAGTGAATTTACTTTTGCATGAAAGTTAACAAGCCAAATGACAACCCTTGGTCAGTGACAATTTGATTTGACCCCATTCTATATCCTCAGCTAAATTCATCAATACTTGTTACTTCTTTCAGGCAGTGTTTCTCCCATTCAATTTTCACTTTTGTCAACTTAGCCACAGTAAGCAGGTCATCCAAAACCGCCTGAATTATTGGAATCCCTCCTTGTCGACGCTTTCTCTCCGCTGAATGCTCCGGGTCCCCTGGTATTAAGACTGCCTGCTGGCCTGAAATGGGTGGTGTGGCTCTGAATTCTTCAATCCACTGATCGATTCTCCTTTTAAATATCCCCACTTCTTCAAAACCATCGATTTCCATGGCTCCAAAAAAGTGGCCTATACCCTTTCCCACACTTTTCTCAGGCGGTGTCTCGTACATTGCAAATTGTGGCACATACGGTCCCCAGTTAGCACCGCTTAGCACTCCACAAAGTATATCAACCATTGAAGCCATGCAGTAACCCTTGTGCCCTCCCATCTCCCGGGTGGAACCAAGCGGAAGCAGACTTCCGTCAAACATATCATTAGGGTCCTCCGTGTCAAACCCTTCCTGGTTCACCAGCCAGCCTTTGGGGATTGCTTTTCCCTGTCTTCTGGCTATTTCCACCTTGCCAAGGGCTACTACGCTCGTTGCAAAATCAATCACGATGGGAGGATTTTTCAGCCCCGGAAAGGCGATGGCAATCGGATTGGTCCCCAACATACTTTGTGCTCCCCACAAAGGAGAAACGATGCTGGAAGTATTGGTCATTGACCAGCCAATCATATCTCTTTCCAGAGCTTTAAGGGAATAGTATGATGCAATCCCATAATGATTGGTATTGCACACACTAACCCATCCGGAACCATGAGCCGAGGCCTTCTCCATGGCAATTTCATTGGCTTTGGGCCCAACGATCAGACCTAGCCCACCATCTCCATCAACTGTTGCGACACTTTTCTTATCACGTATCACTTTTATTACGGGTGAGGGATTCAAACGACCAATTGAGAACATCTCGACATAGGACTTCAATCTTGCAATGCCATGAGAATCTATTCCCCGTAGATCCGCCATCGAAAGGACCTCTGAGGCAAGCAGAGCTTCCTCTTCGCTTACACCAAAAGACACAAAGACCCTGGAACAAAAATCCTGTAAAAAGCCGGGTTCGAAAACGTAGTATTGCACCATTTAAGAAAGGATATAGACTTTATGAAATCAACTGGTTCCGGAAAAGATACTAAACAGCCCTGGATAAATGGCTATTGTACTTAAACCGGTATTCAGTGGGCGAGCAACCTGTGAATTTCCTGAATACACTGCGAAAAGCCTTGGTATCAAGATAACCAACCTCCATCATTACCTCATTCACGTTCTGACTGGTTCTTTCAAAGGTTTTCTTGGCAGCTTCAACCTTCACCCGCTGAATATATTCAAGTGGTGTGTTTTGAGTAGCTTTCTTAAATCTCCGAATGAAGTTTCGCTTGCTCAAAGAAACCAGATCTGACAATTCTTCTAGTGTGATTGTTCGCCGGAAATTTTGCTCAATGTATCCCTGAGATCTTCTAATAAGTTCATCACCATGACCTTTCTGCGAATCGAAAATAACGAACTCAGATTGATTATGCCGGTCAATATCGACCTCAAACAGCTTGCTGATAAGTATGGCCATGTCACGACCGTCATATTTTTCAATCAGATAAACCAGAAGATTGAGAAAAGAAAAGGCGCCACCACTGGTGTAAATCCCTTTTTCATCAGTGATGATCTTCTCGGGCTGTAGATTTACTGCCGGAAACATATGCTTAAATTCATCTGTTCCGATCCAATGTGTTGTAGCCCTTCTACCATCAAGCAGACCTGTTGCAGCTAATAAAAATGCTCCCATGCAGAGGCTGGCCACCTCTGCTCCGTTATGATACATTTCTCTGATCCATGGAATGAATGACTCATTTTTCCGGATGGAAAGCTCCATATCCCCCATGATGGTCGTTACTACAACCAGATCTGTTTGATGCACGTCTGCTATGGTTTTGCCTGGCTTGATCATGAATAAGCCTTCGTATAACTCTGTCTCAGAGCTGAGACCAACCAACTGGATATCATAAGCTGGCGGGAATCCCTGTTCCGAAAGAAAGTTGTTTACCTGGCCGAATAATTTGAAGGATCCGACAATACTGCTCAGCACCGCCGGTCCTTCCGGCACCATGATGGAGATATGTTTCATCAGTAGGTTGGTTATCGTAATATCACTAAAATAGGGAATATTGATGTCACGATCAACCCCCTAAGTTGTCATTAAAGACCATTCTGGCGAGCGGGGTAGCTTCATACCTTTGTTGTATTCACTAAACACCTCGAAACAATGCCAGAAATTAATGTAAACATGACGGCTGTGCTACTAGCAGTAGTTGCCAACTTTTTCTTTGGATTTATTTGGTATTCACCACTATTTGGGAAAACCTGGGCAATAGCTGAAGGGTTGGATCCGGATACCAAACCTGCAAAAGGAGCCATGGCCGGAGGAATGATTGCCATGGTCGCAGGACAATTTTTACTAGCCTGGGTCCTTGCAAATAACATGGCCGCTTATGACCCTACAACGTGGGGATTACCTTCAAATGACAACCCACCTGTTGCAGTGGCAGGGATGGCCGCATTCTTTACCTGGCTGGGTTTCTTCTTACCCGTGGATATTGGGAAAGTTACATGGGAACAAAAATCCTGGAAGCTATTCTGGATCAATACAGGGTATCACTTTCTTACCCTGATGATAGCTGCAACATTTATCGCCTATCTCTAGAATATACTAACAACAAGAATTGCTTCAGACTTTTCTATTCTCCCGGGTTATGCGTGAGGTCCGGCTGTTGTTTTTTGAAGTATCCTCTTCTTACGAAGGTAACGTAGCTGGCCAGCAGAAATAATATGATGTTGACTATGATTGGCTCATCCCTGCCAAGATGTGTGAAAATCGCACCTATCATAATAATGGCAAGACCAGAAGAGGCAACAGGTACGATCGCGCGGATCTTAGCCACAAACATGGGGATGATCAACCCAAGAGCCGCGAGTATTTCGGCCACAGCAATGGCTTTGATCTGGAGGGTTGAAAATTCTATGGCCCAGGCTGTATTCGGATTATCCACCAATTCAGCGTAAGGTGTAATTAATTTCATTCCTCCCGCGCCTAAAAATACCAGTGCCAAAAAACCCTGAATGATCCAATTTACAATTTTCATTGTGCTTAAATTTTAAATTAATCGGTTTCTATTAGTAGAAACAGTAAAACGGGAGGTGTGTTCATAGAAATTTGACGGAAACCAAAATCAAACCTCGAAACCCTGTAATTAATCGATTTTAGAAATCACTTGAGAAGGAGCGTCTTTATAAACAATGTCTTTTCATCGTATTTTAAGTGAAGCACATAGATTATACTTATTGACCAACTATAAAATGCGTGCCTTTCCTACGTGATTTGTCGTACTATTTTCAGTTAAGGAACGGATTTCAAAAACCACGCCTTTGACCTAACATTGCTATATCGGCAAGATCTTAACCGGCTATGAAGCTTTATTGAATCAGCATGGAAAGAAAAATCTGAGAGGATCAATTACCCAATTGGATTAAGCGAGGCCCGGGCATTTGTCCGGGCTTTTTTGATTAATTAAGTACTACCCATTTCAGACAGGATTATTTTCTTATCCTATTTTCAAAATACTTAATGGCATTTTCCAGGTCTTTAAAAATTCGTATCTCACCGTTGGCATTGGCGATAAATTGTTCAACCACCTTAAAGAAGATATACTGGGTACCTTCTGCCACCACACCTACGGGTACCTTTCGAAGTTTTCTGTACTCGCCTTTATCATACTTGCGAACAGCCCTCAAGGCCTCAATTATGGAAATCTTGTTGCTACCCTTTCGCAGGTCACATATGAGGCCAAATCCTTTTTCCAAAGCCATGCTTCGATAGTGAATAGCCAGTTGATTCATGATTTCCATATCAAATTTTCCCTCCATTCTGACGACAATCAGTTTTTTGTCAGGCAAGATCTCTTCGGTATGACTCATTTATTCGAAAAGTAAACCATTTACACGACTTTTCATGAAATTTGTTATATTCAGGTTGACACCACATATTTCCATCTAATATGATTTATGTATCATTTTGTCATTTACGAATATCATGAGAGTCATCTGTTTCCTGACGACCCTATTGATTATTTTCCTGTCCTGCAAAAACTCAAACACAGGTGATACAGATTCCAGGATGAAGGAAGGTCTGAAAAAGACATACGATGAGAAAGGAAACCTGAAAACTGAAATCAATTATCGTGGAGGACTGAAACATGGGAAATCAGTACTCTATTACGAAGGAAGTGATCAGGTGATGCTTGAAATGTTTTATGAAGAGGGTAAACGGAGTGGTATGGCTACAAAATACTATGAATCCGGTAAGGTCTATGCTGAAACTCCCTACGAAAATGATGAGGTGAACGGGGTCGTGAAACTCTACTTCCGAAATGGCAATCTGAAAGCTGAGATCCCTTATAATTTCAGTAAACCCGGGCTTGGCTTAAGGGAGTATTTAATGAGTGGAGAACTCAAAACTAAAATGCCTGAGATAGAGATCAGAAAACAAAAGCTAAATGGCCAGTATATTTACTATTTCAGCATTGACGATTGCACGAGTGCCAATTTTTTCATCGGTGCATTGCTAAACAATCAATATCTGATACCTGAACCTCCTTTCGTTGATATTTTGCCTTTGAGAAACGGAGAAGCTATTTTTGGCTTTACCGAAGATCAGATGGGAAATACGGTGAACATCATCTGTAAATGTAATACCTCTTCCAACAACCCTTATGTGACCAGAAAAGTCATTGAATTAGGTAAGATATAATCATTCTATCACCAGCTCCCGGCAAAACTGAGCCAGCTGACAATTTTCGCTCACATTTTCCTTTTCCAGGCAAATACTGTAAGATCCGGGTTCAAATTCATAGGTCAGCTTTCCATCTCCCTGACCTGCTACTTCGCCTTCAAAGTATATGAATTCATTGTTTTTGTAAACAACCCACCCATAGGAGATATCATCCTGTAAAGCAAAGTTTGCGTAGAAATAATACAATCTCGGGTTATCATTGCTTTTCTCCAGATCAAAAAACAGTGCCGGGCAAGGCCGGTCTACAATAAGGGAACGACAGGTAAAAGTCCCTTCTACGCAATCGGAATGGAAGGATTGCAAACAAACCTCATACTCTCCATCTGGCAATTCGATATTGAGAGAGTCTTTTGAATCTGCAGATCCCTCCCCGATCAGGTCATCGTTGATGTACCATTGATAACTCACAGGTAAACCACCGTCATCATCGTACTCAGCCTTAAACGTGTAGGTGCCATTAAATTCCGGATCGATCACAATGGATCCCTCAGGACATTCTTCGCAGCCATCGGCAATCTGAAGCAATTCGAAATAATTTGTTACACTAACGATCTCGTCCGTTTCTTCAATCTCAACCAATACGGGAAATATCAATTGAGGGGAAAACAGCTCACCTCTCAATTCTACATAATCTTCATAATCATCTTCGTCAGTGAAAAGCAGCGTATCATTATTATCGATCAGTGACAATGGAAATTCAAATTCAAAGCATTGACCTTCTAATTTGCTGAGTATCCGGGATAATCCTGGTATTTCACAGAAGTCAAGCAGCTCGCGAAGTTCTGCGGCAGACTCAATGCTGGAAAGCACTCCATTTTTATTGACCAAAACAGGCAGGATAACTCCATCTACATAAAACGAATTGGTTTGATTTCCTAAAACTTCAACAAGTCCGGATCTATCATCAACGGAAATGATAATCCCGGTGTTATACCCAAGCTCTATGGGGAATATAATGGAGAAGCATTCCGGACGGTCGCTATTGTGTTTAAAGTAATTGAACAGTGTAAACAACTCCGGCGTACTGGTGAGTTCGTCTGACCGATCCTCCGGAAATTCCAACTCATTATCATTTATACACCCGGTCAAAGCGGCCAAAACGATCAGCAAGAAACTAAAACCTATGGTAGAAAATCTAAATGCCACTTATTTAAATGAGATAATATAATAGTCTGTTGATCAATAATTTATAATTCTTCCCAGTGGAGCTTTTTTTAAGTTTGATACAAGTCATGATCACCTGTCTTTGCTTTTCACTCGTACAGGGTTTGCAGTCCAAAATAACCAACTTTTCCATGATCGACAATCATTAATCAATCAACAAATCAAATAACAGAGCAAATGAAAGAAGTCACCCCGCATATAGCGGGGTGCAACCTCTTAAGGCAAATAAAAACAACCAACTACTCAATCTTAAATGTTTTGCATACCTGCTTATCGGTACATCCACCGTCTTGTATCAGGCATATTTCATAAGTGACACCCTGCTCAAACTGCCAATAGAACTGATGGTCATCCTCGGAACCAGCTTCTCTCACTTCACTTCCCTGGAAGTCATCATTGACATACACTTTCCAGATATAGGTGATCTCGTCTTTACCTTCAAAATCAGCCAGGAATGTATACGCCAGCGCCTCGCCGTCGCGTTCGCCCGTATAATCCATAGCTATGCAATCGTTAGGCTCTTCTTCAATGATGATCTCCTTACAGTACTCCACTTCTTCACACCAGTCGGTATAAATTACTACACATATATTATAAACCCCGGGAGCAAGGTCCTTCAGCAGTTTATGATCCGTATCGTACCCATCAAAATTTTCTTTATCCACAAAATCTCCATTCACATACCATTTATACTGTGTGTCATTTCTTCCTTCGAAGTCCGCATAAAATAACCAGGCGTTTCCCTCCTGCTGATCGCTGATAAAGAAAGGGGTCGGACAAACTTTCTCTTCAACAATGATCTCCTTACAATAAACATTATCACATGCCGGATCAACCGGTTTAATACAAACCTCATGGGTTCCTGCCTCAAAGGCAAAATCAAAAGCATGCCATCTTTCTTCTCCAAAAGGTGCAGTTTCAATGGAATCCCCATTCACATACCAGGTATACCGGATATCATTCCTTCCATCAAAGTTTGCTTCGAAGATGTACTTATTGTGTGATACCTGATCGGATTCGAACTTTAGTTCAGGACAGGGATTTTTCTCGATAGTTACCTCCCTACAGATCTCGATCGTACCTCCGCATATTTCAGATTCACCGGTGATACAAATTGTATAAATGCCAGGTTCAAACGTGAAATTCAACAAATTGTCACGCAGGTCATTCAATTCTTCAGTTTCCACGATATTACCATTCACCCGCCATTCGTAGATGATCTCTTCCAGCCCTTCGGCAGTGATAGTATACGAAAAATCAGTACTGTCTACAGCCACATTGATCACGGCATCGGGACAGGGATTTTCTTCTTCGAGGCACGACGACAGGACCAAAAGGCCAAGGGTCACTCCCGACAGTATCAAATAATTCAAGGTTTTCATCATTAGATTGTGTTTAGACGATTTAACATGATTATATTCAAGCCACTTGTTTGACTGTTCAGATGGAAAACGAGCATACCAATCGTACACCCTACCCCCGAGCTGAATATTTTTGATCCGGACTATGCAGATTTCAACGTATGAAGATCCATCCGCTATGCAATGAAGATACCTTTGATCAGTTCTTCAGGACGCATGCAAAAGCACTGAGGAATTACATCTATTTCCAATTCGGGGATGATGAATCTGCCGATGATGTTGCCCAGGAAGCATTTATCGCGCTGTGGAAGAATTGTTCGAAAGTGACCCTTGACACAGCCAAAGGTTATGTCTACCAGATCGCCAACAACCTCAGCAAAAGTCTCAAGAGACATGAAAAGGTCAAACTCAAATACGAAGTTCAATCGACTAAAACCGATCATTCCAGTGAATCCCCGGAATACCTGATGTTAGAAAGTGAGTTTATGCAAAAATTGAATGATGCCATCTCAGGTCTGCCCGATAAGCAGCGGGAGGTTTTTTTGCTAAACAGGATTGAAAAGCTCACCTATAAGGAAATCGCTGAGATCAAACAGGTGTCACAAAAAGCAGTGGAAAAGCTGATGCATAAAGCCCTGATTAAGCTGCGAGAACAAATAAATTTTAAGGACTAGTGGTAGGGTATTATCCTCGAAGGACGTTTGATCAATGAGAGATGAAAAAATTTAATGACGATACTTTTCTTGCCAGGTGGCTAAATGGAGAGCTCACAGAAGATGAGCGGGTCGCTTTTGAATCAAGTGACGATTACAGCATATATCAGCAAATCATCGCAGGAACAGAATTGTACAAAACACCTGACAATTTCGATGCCGAGGCCATGTTGGCTAAAGTCAAGGGCAAAGAGCAAAAGTCAGGAAGAATTCTGCTATTCAGAATTGCCGCAGCCATTGCATTGATCATGATGTCTTATTTCGCATTTGATTATTTTTCGCTGGTAAGATACCACACTGAAATTGGCGAAAAGAAATCGATTGGGCTACCGGATGGGACTGAGGTGACCCTGAATGCAGTCTCCACCTTGAGTTATGCCAGGTGGGGTTGGTCTAACGATAGATCTGTCTCTCTTAATGGCGAAGCCTATTTTGAGGTGGAAAAAGGCAGTACCTTTAAAGTAGAGACCAAAGAAGGAATCGTGAAAGTACTCGGAACAAAATTTAATGTTAAAAATTCACCCGGACTACTAGAGGTATTTTGCTTTGAAGGGCGGGTGCAGGTGCAGACGAAAAATCAGGATAAGCTCCTCACTGCAACGAGAGGATTACGGGACCTTAATGGTGATATCACTGATCTGCAATCCAATGGTGTAATTCCGGAATGGATCAATAATACAAGTAGCTTTCGAAATGTTCCCGTTGCTTATGTTTTTGAAGATCTGGAAAAACAATATGGTCTTGAGTTCAGGGGGGCTGTACCTCAGGACCGTCAATTTACCGGTACCTTCCCACATGATGACCTCGAATTAGCCCTCAATATTGTCTTGGGAACACTTCGGATAGATTATCAAATTAAAAATAATGTTGTCGAGCTTCAGTCTGAATGAGGTTCTGTCTGATCATAATTATCTTGAGTTTATTTCATTTCTCCTCCATAGCTCAGGGTGAGAATTGGAAAGTTAAAGATGTACTCACCAGGATCGAGAAGACAACGACGTTTAAATTTTCATATGAGGAAAATAATATCGAAGAAATAACTGTCTCCCTTGATTCCATCCAATTCGAAGATACCGGGGCCTTGATCTCCTATCTGGGGGCCACACTGCAATTGAATTTTGAATATGTAAACGATCAGTACATCATTATCCGTCCATATGATAATGGGGATTTGGTTGACATATGTGGAACACTCACGGATGAACAAGGCAGGTCTGTATCCGGGGCTCTGGTTACAGGCGATCTTCCCGGTTTTAATGCGGTGACTGACAATGATGGATCATTTCATCTGAAAAATGTGCCCTACGACCTGTCTTTTACTATCCGTCACCTGACTTTTAATACGAGGAGAACAAAGGCATTGGAATTATTGGATCCGGATTGTAAGCAACTGACCCTGTTTGAATCCGTGGGATTTCTGGAGACCCTTACCGTCAAAGATTATCTCACTATCGGAATTACCAAGGAGAGGAATCAAATCAAGATCTACCCTGCAGAGATCATGATATTGCCTGGTCATACCGAGCCGGATCTCTTACAAAGCATTCAATTGGCACCGGGAGTGAACAGTCCTTATGAGACTGCTTCCGGTATCCACGTAAGAGGAGGATCCCCGGATCAAAACCTTGTACTCTGGAATGGGATCAGAACATACAACCAGGGCCATTTTTTTGGTATGCTTTCCGCATTCAACCCATATATCACAGATGAAGTCACCTTCATCAAAAGCGGCACCAATGCCAAATATGGAGAGCGTGTTTCCAGCGTGATAGATATACGGACATCTGATAAAATACCGGATCAGTCCGAGGGCGGATTTGGATTTAACCTGCTTCATACAGATGCTTTTGTACACCAGCCGATCATCAAAGATAAGCTGTCATTACTGATCTCAGGAAGAAGATCACTGACTGACCTGATCAATACAGTCACTTATGATCGATATTCAGATCGAGTATTCCAGAACACCAAAATCGCAGAAAATGTCAGCAACCAGCAGACCCAAAATCGCTTCTTCTTCCATGACTTTTCATCTACCATCAATTACCAATTCAATAACAATTATTCATTGAAATTCAGCAGCTTATATGATCACAATTCATTGAATTTCATTACTCAAAATGACTCTGCTAACACACAATTCAGCGATGAACTTTATACTAAAAACGAAGGATATAATCTAAGTTTTTCAAGGGACGTGGAGTCAGGGTTTAACTACACTATTGATGGCTTCTACACAAAATACCTTCTATCCTACGCATTTAATAGTATTGAAAATGACACGCTGGATATCGCGCAAAAGAAAAACCTTGTCAATGACTACGGATTAAATGTAAATACAAACTTCGGCATAGGCGAAAAACAGCAGTTAAGTGCCGGCTATGAATACACCCGAAAAGAGATAAGATATGCCTTTGAAAATCAGACTCCTGCTTACAACCTGGTTTTGGATGTCGCGGATAATCGTCTGCAGAACCATGCTTTATACGGAGAATATATCCTGAATTACGGCAGTAATTCACATTTACAGCTAGGATCCCGCCTTAATTATTACTACGAACTTCAAAGACTATTTCTCGAACCCCGATTTTACCTGGAACAACATGTAGGTAAAGATCTTGCTCTCACGGCTTCAGCGGAGTATCGTAGTCAGGGTGTGAGCCAAATAAGGGAATCGATTGTCAGTGACCTCTCTCTGGAAAACAAAGTTTGGACCCTTGCCTCGCCAGACGGTTTTCCTATAACGACAAGTTATCAGGTAAGTACCGGGGGTTTCTTTGAAAGACAGGGTTTTTACGCAGAAGCGGAGGCATATTTCAAACAGATTTCCGGTATCACCACATTGACTTTCGGGTTTCTGAATCCCCTGGGTAACGAATACCTGACTGGTAATAGCCAAATTAAAGGGTTCGATCTTTTTATTAAAAAGCAATTTACGGGTTACAAAAGTTGGTTATCCTACGCATATATCTATGCCCAGAATGAATTCGCAGGACTTAATAACAATGAACCTTTTCCGGGAAACTGGAACATCGAACATACCGTCAAATGGTCTCATTTTTTTACCTTTGATCAGCTGCAACTCTCTTTAGGCTGGCTTTGGCACACTGGAAAATCATATACAGAAGTGGTAGAGCAGTCAGGTGAACAAGGGCCTGTGGTTGTTGCCTATGAAGGTATTAATACTCAAAATTTACCAGTGTATCATCGCCTCGATGCATCGCTGGTCTACGAGTTGAAACCGGCAAACAATAGGTTTAAATACAGGTTCGGGATCTCCGTACTTAATGTATACGATCGAAGAAATCAGCTCAACCGGGAGTTTCGTACCACACCATCACTGGAAAACAGCCTGATTGAAACCAATGTATTTGGTCTGGGTATTACTCCGAATGTTGTATTTAGAGTATTCTGGTAGCTGTCCGGTTTCCTACACTAAACTGTCCGAAAACATACAGTCATGATAAAACCGGATACGGTAAGTGTTTAATAATCAATTCCTTGCGTTTTTGGTCGATCTTTTGATAATATAATCCGGATACCCAAACTAAACCATGAAGACACTTATCATCATCTTATTATTCCTTATTCTCCTTTCTGTGTGCTGGCCTGTAGGACTGGTATTGCTGATATTCCTGCCGCTTATCCTTTTGCTCTCTTTGTTTTTTAAAGTTTTTGGACTACTCCTGACAGCAGTTCTAGGTCTTGTCACGACCATCTTGCTACTGCCTTTTAAACTTTTGGGATTGGGCTGATCGCTTCAATAGATAATTTCAATCCAATGGCCGGATTCGATCAATCCCGACTTTCGGGCTTCCCATTTCTCCTTCGAACCCAGAGTGGTGGAAAGTACCAACTCAAGGTTTTCAAGAATTCTCTCATGACCAGCCAGGTAAACATAGGTATCTGACTCCCACAACATGTCAAGAAGTTCTTCCGCCCGGTCTTCTACCTTTTGAGCATTCGTGAAGGAGTCCATCCAGAATGGTCTGGGGCTCAAATCCTTGAGTGCATGATAGGTTGTCTCATCGTAGTATTGAGCACGGTCTCTACCTTTATTATTCATATACAGCAGTTCCAATCCGTTTTTTGAACCGTAAAAGAGGCGTACCTGACCATGCCATTGCTTATCACTGGTGTAAAGATCCCTGATGAACGCCCTGAAAGGCGCAATGCCCGTTCCTAAGCCGATCAGGATCATATTGGCATAGGGGTTATCCGGAATCTTGAAAGGAAGCGGATAAGGTCCGGTAATGGTAATTTCGTCACCTTCTCTCCTGTCGCACAAATAGTTGGATACAACACCCTGGACCTCTTCGCCACTGAAAGCATCTATGTAGATACATCTCTTGATCACACTGCTGAACTCACATTTGTTTTTGGGATTGGGTTTCAGTTCTGAAATACTGTACAATCGATGCTGAATCGAGTCATCCTTACCAGGTGTTGGTACCAATACTCCAAAGCTTTGGTTCACTTTACAACCAAACCCTGAATCATTGACACTTAAGGTGATCTCACGGATCTCTTCCATCATATCGGAAGTTATCCGTTCGCTCTTCAAAACTTTTGCTTTATATTTTGGTTCTACAAGTGGATCGGGTAATTGTGCCATATCATTCACTGGTATCAATCCAAAATTATTTTTTAGCCGGATTCTCACCAATGAGAACCGTCAATCTGCAAAATGATTTGAATCAAAGTACATTTTTCATAAAATATCATGACTGATTATCAGTCACCATAATATGAGTTCATTCCAATTAGATCAAATACCCTCTCAAAAAGGCCGACTTGCTGTCGTCACCGGCGCGAACGTAGGACTCGGATTTGAAACCGCATTAGCACTTGCTAAAAAAGACTTCGAAGTGGTTTTGGCCTGCAGAAATATGGGCAAGGCGGAAAAAGCCAAAGAAGTGATTAAAGCAAAATACCCCGATGCCAAGCTGATGTGCATGGAAATTGACCTGAGCAGCCAGGCCTCCGTTCATGCGTTTGTAAAGCAATTTCATGTGCATTATAAACAACTGGACCTGTTGATCAACAATGCGGGCATCATGATGACCCCATACACAGTGACTGACGACGGATTTGAAGAGCAGTTAGCCGCCAATTACCTGGGCCATTTTACTTTGACAGGATTATTGCTGGAGACCCTAGAAAAGACCAAAGGATCGCGAACGGTGATGCTTAGTAGTCTCGCTCATAAATGGGGCAAAATCCGCTTTGATGATCTGCATTTCAAAAAAGGATACGACCCCAGGGAATCCTACGGTCAAAGTAAACTGGCCTGTTTGATGTTTGCCTATGCACTCGACAGCCGGCTTAAAACGAATAATTTCCAGACGATGGCCCTGGCAGCACACCCCGGTATTACGCTTACAAATCTGATCAGCCATTTTAATCCTGTCGTAAAATTTCTGGCAAAAATCATTTCACCACTACTCTTTGAAAGTACTGAGAAAGCAGCATTACCTACCCTGAGAGCGGCCCTTGATCCCCGGGTAAAAGGAGGTGAATACTTCGGATTGAGCGGATGGAGAGAGTATACAGGTTCTCCTGTGCAGGTCGATTCCACACCTGCTTCAAAAAATAAAGAGGATCAACAAAAGTTATTTGAGCTTTCGGAGCAGATCACAAAAACCAAATTTTTTGAATGAATAGAAATATTCTGACTCCTGTTCGAGGGATGACAGAAAGATCAAATCAAGCTTATATATCCTGACTTTGACTCCCATTGGGATGTTCGATCTTCAGCTCCGCACGTCTGTTTTTGGAATGGTCCTCCTCTTCGCATTCCACCCCGTCGCTGCATTGATTGAGTAATAGCTGCTCCCCAAATCCATACCACTCCATTCGCGATTCTTTGATGCCTTTGGATTTCAGGTAATTGACTACAGACATTGCCCTTCTATCTGACAGCTCCTGGTTATATTCAAAAGTACCCTGGGCATCGGCATGTGCGCTGATCACAATGAATGTCTCTTTATATTTTTTCATCACATCTACCATTTCGTTTAGAATCGAAACAGCCTCAGGTTTCAATTGTGACTTATCGAAATCAAAGAAAACTGTACTTTTATCAAGATAGGTTTCTTCCAGTACAATGTCATTTCTAAGCGTATCTTCACCGTTCATTCCCTCAGTATTCAGAATAAAACTCCTTGGAATATGGCCAATGGCTTCAGCTGTGAATCGATATTTCCGGTCTGGTCTTAATACATAAAAATAGGCACCATCCGGACCAGTGATCAAAGCCGCCCGCTTGTCATCCGTGAGATTTTCAACCGTTACGGTAGTTCCACCGATCAATTGCTGGGTTTCATTGCTGAAAATACGTCCTTCTGCAAACAAACGGTGTTTCCACAGGTAAACATTGACGGTATCTGTTTCAAACTTGTTGACGACTGAGCTGACAGTAGAATAACCATCCTCTGAATACCCTTCTTTCTGGGCTACCAGATAATATTTTGAATCAATGGGTAGATCAAGCCTGAACTCCCCGTTCTTATCTGTATTCATGAGATAGGTCATTTGAGTTTCTTCTTCGGTAATGATAACCTCAGCGTCGGGGATCAGCTCATTGGAGTACGTCTCAAATACCCTTCCAATGATACTCAAATACTGAATATTGAATTCATAAATATCGTCACTTCCCTTGCCACCTCCCCGATTGCTGGAAAGATATCCTGTTCGTCCATCCTGATTGAGAGAAAATGCGAAATCATCCTGTGAAGAGTTTAAAGGAGTTCCAAGATTTTCTACATATCCATAAGAAGTTCCCTTCGGATAGGCACGGTAAATATCCAAGCCTCCAAAACCTCCATGGCCGTCTGAAGCAAAGTAGAGATTACCATCGTAAGAATAATACGGAAACATCTCTTCTCCTTCGGTATTCACATCCGGCCCCAGATTTACTGGTTGCGACCATCCATTACCCCTCCGCTTACAGTAATAGATATCACTACCTCCAAATCCTCCTGGCATGTCCGATGAAAAATATAATGTCTGATCATCATGGGTTAATGCGGGATGTCCGGTCGAATACTCATCATCATTATATGCAAAAGGTGTAATGTTCTCCCAATGATCTCCCTCGCCCCTGTCGGCGGTGAACAACTTAAGTTTGATCTTACCATCTTTACTGGTCCTTTTCTTATGCTGGTAGAAGTTGTTACGGGTAAATATCACCTTACTACTGTCATGATAAAATACCAGGGGACCTTCGTGAAATCGTGTATTGATATCATTCACTTTCCCGACTGTATAAGCAGATGAATCGTTTTTACTGGCAAAGTAAAGATCAAGCCGTGATTCGTAAGGGTCTTTATCATCAAGGGCTGACTCATAGGAGTCCTTGTATTTTATGAATAGATCCTGATCCCTTGCACTTAGAAAGATGAAACCCTGCTGAAAGGGCACAACCCCAAAGTCGGAATTCTCAGAATTTATTTCAATGTTATTAAAATAGATCATGGAGGGGTCCTTCTCATAAGTTCTCATTTGATCGATAAAAGCAGATTTCAATTTCGGTCTCCTGTCATCCGGATTTAATTCACTGTAGGCATCGTACCAGATCTTCGCCTCGTCATAATCCCCAATCATGGATAAAGATTGTGCGTAGTTGAAATAGTGGATGGGCTCAAGATCTTTATAATCGATGATCTGTCTGTACCAGTTGACTGCCAGATCCAGTTCATTTAGTTCAGCATAGCATTCTGCAATTCTGACTTTCGCTCTGAGTTCATTCGGATTTTTATCCAGCATCCGCTCATAGAGTTCAATAGCATTTTTATAAGCCCATTTCTCGAAATGAACCTCAGCCTTTTGCCAGTCGCTCATAAACAGCGTGGTGATGTCCGTATTTTGAGCATTTACACCTAGCAGACAGCAAAATAACCCTATGAATAATAGTTTCTTCATCAAAAATATCTCGGTGAAATGAGACCATCTTTTGGAGGAAACAGGAATCTGTAACTTACCATTACCTCGTGAGAACCCAGATCAATGACACTTAGGTCATTAATCGTATGGGTATAGGCATACCCTATCCTCAGTTGACGGGTAAGCTGTACCTCTGTCAAAATATCAACGGCATTAAGGACTTTCAGAGATGCACCAACCCAAAGCACATCATCAAATGACATTTGCGCGTTGATGTTGTATTCCACAAAGTCGTTAGCTACATACTTGATGAGCGCCGATGGCTTCAGCATGATAAGTCTGTTCAGTCTAAACACATAACCTCCGGTAAGAATGATCGGGTTTTCCTGTTTAATAGTCTGAAGGTTGGTACCCCGGTCAAAAACATTGTTAGCCAATTGCGGGATCGCTGCTCCGATAAAGTAATCCTGGGTTTGAAAATAAACACCAAGTCCGAAGTTTGGACGGAAAGACCTAACATCTTCCTGAAAAACAGGATCATTGGGGTTTTGGATACGCGCTTTTGAATACTCTGCATTCAATGAGTTTATTCCGGCCTGAATACCAAAAGCCAGGTTACTCCATTCAGTGAACTTGATGCGATAGGCATAGATTCCACTGACTGAATATTGATTGATGATTGAAATATTATCCCGGACAGCGAGTAATCCGACACCAATATTTTCATTAATCAATGGTGAATGCATCGCAAAGGTCTGGGTGTTCGGAGCGCCTTCCAGACCCAGGGATTGGTATCTCGCCAGCGCTGTAGCAGTCAGTACTCCCTGAGAGCCGGCATAGGCAGGATTGATGGCAAGCCCATTAAACATATACTGGCTGAAAGTAGCCTGCTGCTGTCCGATAGATATCAACGATATAAATAATAATATGGAGGCAATGAATAGTCTCATCTAATCTTTTTTAAGGATTATAAAACCACTGAGCGGTTTGCTGAATCTTTCATCTCCGAGATCGATCCTGTAAAAATAGGTGCCATCGGAAGCCTTGTCATTAAATAAGCCCCTGTTGGACTGTCCAAACCAAACATTATTGAAATTATCATAGCCGTCAATCTCATAAATGAGATTATTATACCTGTCAAATATCCTGACACGATTTTCAGGGAACAGATCAATGCCTTCAATTACCCAAACATCATTCATGTTGTCACCATTGGGAGAAACGGCCTGCCAGACGATCAGCGGATCGTATAGCTCAAACGTGACATTGACTGTCACACAAACCTGCGGATCTCCCGTATCGCACAAAACATAAGTAAACTCCTCCGTACCAACAAAATCTCTGCTCGGCGTGTATTTAAATGTACCATCATCATCCAGTTCAAGGACTCCATTTAGCTGAGATCCATCGCCAAGACTTATTTGTAACCTGGTGCCTTCGGGGTCCGAGTCGTTTGTGCTCAGATCACCTGTGAAAGCAGTGTATATGTCATGCTCATAAAAATCTTCCTCCCCTACCGGAGGGTCATTTACGGGAGTGATAATGATCTTTACCGGAAGCTCAGTGCATAATCCATCGTCGTCACAAACCTCCAGCAATGCATACTCAGTACCACTGATTTGACTCAATGGAGAAAACAGGTAACAATATTGCAGTCCTTTTTCGAAGGTATAGTCACCCAGGTTTGTGTTTGAAGTCAGTACCGGATCATTTGGTACGGTCCCATCCGGGTCAACAATATCAAAACAAAATTCAATGTCAATATCTTCCGGAGTGGTTATCCTCAATGTATCATCGATGATATCAGGGGAAATGAACACCGGAGGGTCATTGAGTGGAAGAACATCGATGATCACCGTAACTGTGTCGCAGGCTGTGGGATTTCCGTCATCACAAACGATGACCTCAGCACTGGTCGTACCATTAAAGTTAGGATTCGGAATAAACTCAAAGCAAAGACCTGTTCCATCAGGTTCATACATGGCGTCACCTGTGGATGGATTGATCTCTGAAATCGCTATTACATCGGATTCATCCGTGTCGTATCCATCCACACAGATTAATGTCGGATTGTCCTCATCGGTTGTATAATAGACCGTATCCACCGGATTCCCATTTTCATCCGTCAACACCGGCGGATCATTGACCGGAAGTACTTCAAACACTGCAGCAATCGAAGCACACTGCGGGTCCGTTCCTACGGTTTCACAGATGGTAAAAGTAGCTCGTTCGATTCCATTAAAATTAAGGTCAGGTGTATATGTAGCACAAAGGTTTTCAGGGTCAGTGATCACATGATTTCCATTGCCATCAGTAGTGGTAATGGATGTGAGGCTGTAAGGGTCTCCGTCCGGATCTCTCGCGTTGATGCAATAGTCAAGCGGTTCATCTTCATTCAGGGTAAAATAAAGAGTATCAAACGGTTCCAGAACCGGGTTTCCTTCGTCATCGATGATGATGGGAGGATCATTAACGGGAATGATGTTGACGGCAGCTACAATGGTATCACAAAGGGCAAAATCGCAAATGATGATTTCGCCATATGCCATCCCTGTCGAATCTGTCTCACTCTGGAAGAAAAAGCAAAGATCCCCCAATGGGAGGTGCTCGAAAAGACCGGGGCCTTCCAGGGTATACGCATCAACCACCTGCACATCGTCAAAATCCGGATCGACGGCATTAACGCACATTTGTGTGATTACATCTTCAAAAGCATCAAAATAAACCGTGTCTACAGGTGAACCGCCAACTTCAATCACCGGCGGATCATTCACCCCTATCACCTCAACTATGGCGATGATGGTGTCACATTGGCTGAGACTTCCCTGTTCGCACACAACCAATTGAAGGGTATCATATCCAAAGAAATCCGGACCTGAGGCGTAGTCAAAGCAAAGACTGGCAGGAGCCGGAATCGTGGAATTACTATTTCCAGTAAGTGTTATGACATCAGAAAGTTCCAAATCATTGGATTCAACGTCATTCGCAAATACACAAAAATTTTCCGGCGTGTCTTCGATTGCTGTATAGTAGATGGTATCGATCGGATTATCATTTTCATCGACGATATCGGGAACATCATTGACCGGGATCATGTTGATTTCCACCACTACATTGTCACACAAAGAACCAGTCGAAACGTCATCACATCCCTCAAATGATATAAACTCGCTTCCGCCAAAGTTCTCATCAGGTGTAAAGGTGAAGCATAACCCCCCTGTCAATACTGCAATCCCCGCATTATTTTCGTAGGTAAAATCAGGTTGCAGGATCACCAGGTCCCCGTCAGCGTCGATGGCTGCTAAACAGGTATCAAGAACCGTATCTTCTAATAAGTTGATCACCACCGTATCAACCGGATTCTGATCTGTGATATTATCAACAAAGACAGGCGCCACATTTGCACCGATATTCATATCGATACTTACAGTATGAAGATTGCTGAGATCATCGCCATCATTCACCTGGAACTGAACAATTCTGGTGGTCTGATCGTCAATGATTTCTACCGGATCATTTCCCGCATCAAGGTTCTCATACTTAATACTTCTTAATGCATTTTGATAGTCGGCAAGAGTAGCAGTCCCTGACAATGTTAATATTCCAAGCGCATCATCAAATGATCCGGTAATGCCGCTCTGGTCCGTAAACTGTAAGGTGTCCTCCCCCTGGTCATATCCCTGCGTAAAGATTACGGTCGCCCCCTCTAAAAACTGATCATCCACATCGCTGATAGTGATGGTATTATCAATGATCACATCAACGTCGGTCTCTTCATACCCTACAGTGACAGCATCGCCGCTTATCACCGAAGGATCATTGACCCCTGTTACATTCAAATCTCTGGTCAGCAAATTGCTCTCATCTAATCCGTCATGAACACTCACGGAGAATGAACGGGTTGATCCATCCGGATCATCACTGGTATTACTGTATGAAATTCCCTGTATAACTGACTCATAAACTGATAGAGATGACTGGCCATAAATCCGGACCCTGTTAAGAGACGGCTCCCAGCTGATACTCAAGCCCTGATCAGGTGGCAATGTAATAATATCCTCTGAAGCATTGTAGTTTGCGGTAATTGTGATCCAGGCGCTATCCATTTCCGTATCATCAACATCAGAAATACTCAGATCGTCAAAAATAGAAATGGGATCGGCATTTTCCGGATAGTTAAGCACTCCGGAGGATCCACTGACTACGGGTGGAGTATTGACAATCACAATGGCAAAACTGATATCTGATTCTGAGATCCCGGAAGAACATGATCCTTCAATCTGAGCCCTTGCTGTAATGGAATCTTCGTCCTCTAACGGATTACTTAGGGACAAACTCCAAAAACCATCCACATCAGAGCTGGAAGTGAGATCCTCCAACAAAGTTCCTGATTCATCAAATACGGAAACAAATATATTTGCCAGGGGCTCGGAAGTACCTGATATCTGCGTTTCACCAACCTTGACCGGTTGATCTATCACAGGTTTGTCCGTTACACCTACTGCAAATCCATCACAGGTTTGACATAGATCTTCTATGGCTGTAGGACATTGCGACTCAGAAAGTGCGGTGAACATATCCTCAAGGCTGGCGTAATCATCGTCATTCACCCCCCCTACGTCAGAAATATTCCCACTCATTGCACAGGTTGCGGAGACATTCGTCACGGCTACAAATCTTAATTCTGTCTGAGCAGTGATCCCAAATTCATCAGTTAGAACCTGGAAGGGAATGTAGAAATCATAAAAATAATCCAAATCATTACAGGAGGTGGTGCCGGCTACTGAACTTTGAAAGTGGGTGGAAAAGGGAAAACTCGCCAGTATACCCGGACAATTGTCAATACCATCAATATCATACACAAATACTCCCTTTGATTTATTCTTGATCAGGGTGATATCTACCTCAAAACCGGGATTAGCCGGGCTGTAATTGGGATCTGTTGGACCGATCCGATTATCAGTATCAATTAAGATTGTATAGGATTCTACGCTGGGCCTGTTTCCTGCAAGCCTAAACCTGAAGATCAGGTTATCTCCCTCCAGTACACCATATACAGAAAATCCGGTTGTATCAGTTGCTAAATCAGTAGTGCTACAACTCTGAACTGCATCACCGTCTGTCTCTCCGTCTCCGGCAAACGGTAATCCGAACATTTTGTATTCAAATTCATCTACATAATAACCATCAATCGAGAATGGATTACCGGTTGCAGTGACAAAACCATCTCCATTGGGATCCAAAACATTATCTCCCGATTTGATGATCTGACCACGTTGCTGCGCATATGTATTGAATACTATTGCACAAAGTAAAAGGCAATATCCTGTTTGGCGGTGAAAGGACATATCAGGCGACTTTCCCCCAAAAATAATACAAAAAATACTGACGTTATTACCATTGATGACTTGTTATTGAAATATTGACGATTTAGATCGCTTTTTCACTTCTTAATGTCCCAGGGATTTTGTCAACCAAAAATACTTTTTGACTTTCCATTCTGCAGGCCTGCATGCCTGGTGCATGTTTCCAGGAGGTTCTTCCAGTCGGATCATTTAAGCTGCTTATCTCAGGCCTAAGCTTAAATTTTGTAATAAAACCTTAATTTGTCCCGTTTTTGGTCAGGACTAAGATCTCGTAAGTGATTAGATATTTAAAGGGGAAAAAATCAAAATTGAGGTTTTTAAAAGGCGCTAATTTATTTAGAATACAATGAGATTTTCGATTGATTGGTGATAGTCCCAATTTTTTGCAGATCTGTAAGATCTTCTTGTGAGTAATCCTGTTTAATCCATTATAAACCTGGATCAGATCTGATTCTATCTCTCCCACAATCTCTTTATTATTCTTTTCTATCAGTTTTCTCGTTGTCTTGTCAGGCAAATATTGAATCCAGGGAATTTTAACAGCACTATACACATGTGCGGCATATGGGCTTTGCCATGGCGGATATCCAAAATAGATCAAACCGCGATCAGAAAGATTCTGGCTGATTTGCTCCAAAATACTGGTTAGAATATCAATAGGTATATGCTCGATGACATCATGGAATGTTACCAGATCAAAAATCTCATCTTTTTTCAATGGGTCATTTAAGATATTCCGATTTTCAAAAACAACATTTTTCCTTCCAAGTTTGTCTTTTAACTGGTTAGCCACTGCAATATGATTGCTGTCAACATCAAGCCCATAAACTCTGCAATTTTCGAATTTAGAATACCATAAGGTTCGGCCACCAAAACCACAACCGAAGTCAAGAATTCTCACCTCATCCTGAGAGCTGAGTTGCTGGAGCATATCCAGCAATACAGTACCCTCACCGCTATCGTTAAACTGTTTTTCAGCGTATTTAAGGCCTTCTTCTAGTTTATCTTCTAAAGTCATCAATTCATATTTAGGTCGGGACAATGGGCTTCACAAGACTGGCGATTATACTTCAATAATAAGAAGTATTGATGAAAGTAGCACTCTACCGGTATCAGAAATCAATTATTGAATGGCTAAATTCTTCACTATAATTAGCTTCTGGTTTTTCTGGATAGACCATTAGAACTGGGAGTGAGTCCTTCGATACTTATCAAATTATTAAGGCAGAGGCTGTTGTCAACAGCATCAGAACTGAGATCATATCAAATTTTTTGGTCAGCAGGCCCAATCATTTCTTGTACAGTTTCTACTAAATTTAAATAATAGATCGCCCTTTTCACCCCCATTGTAGCATGGACCTGACCGTCAATCAGAGCATTAAATACAGGGTCTCCACGCAGATCATCACTGTAGGCATTTTGCTAGGGCTTGTATATGTCTCCTTTTCTAATGGGTTTGATGATCTATATCCTTTTATCAATGGAGCTATCATTGGTCTTGTCCTTGGGGTGATCATCTCCATCCTCGAATTGTGGGTGTTCACCACCGGTTCCAGAAAAATGAGATTCATCACCTTGCTATGTCTGAAGACTTTCATTTATGTCACGCTGATCGCTGCAGTGATTTTCTTAATCACTGCGATCTCACGGATGTACCGCACCGATATTTCTTTTATGGAAGTCATGCAATCTCCGGATTTTCAATATTATCTATTAAAAGGGAATTACGGTGTGGCTATTTTCTATTCACTGCTTTTTGCATTTTCGATCAATTTCACAAGGATGATCAGCAGAAAAATGGGTCAGGGTATGCTTGTCAGTTTTATAACCGGCACATTCTATCAGCCAGTTATTCAGGAGCGGATCATCATGTTTCTTGGGATCAGAAATATCAATGAATTTTCCTCAGGACTAAATGAGTTTCAGCTCTTCAATTTTCTCAATGACTATTTTTTTGATATCACAACTCCCCTTGTTCAATACCAGGGGATCATTTATGAGTATGTGGAAGATGAAATTGTAGTAACCTGGAGACCTGAAAAAGGGATTAAGGATTCCAATTGTCTTCGAGCTTTTTTTGCAGTTATCGATGAGCTTGAAACAAGGAGGGAATACTATTTCGAAAAATATGGGGTCATTCCTCGTACCATCGGTAGTTTGCATTACGGGCCTCTGGTAAGAGCGGAAATTGGCAAGATAAAAACCCAGATAGTTTTTCAGGGAGATGCGATGAACACGGCATCCAGACTATTGGAAAAGTGTAAGGAGTTGGATAAAGATGTGATCTCCTCTCAGATCCTGATGAAGAAACTTGAATTACCTATACTATATCGGGCCAATGATCTTGGTGAAATCAGTCTGAAAGGGAAAGAAGGAAAACTAGGTATCCTTTCCATTGAAGATAAGAAACTGACCTCCATATGACCTCTGGTGTAAATAGAAGAAAATTTAGAATCACCGGCAGGTTTATCATCATTGGATTGGTGGCAGGTGTTGCCTACCCGATTTTAGGTAGGGAAATGTTTGATCCGATAGCGATATTAAATGGGATCACCATTGGACTTCTTGGTAGCCTTTTTCTGTCTTTTTCCGAGTTGTACAACAATAATCCTCTGAAGAAAAGGATGAAATTCATTCCTCAGGTTTTCTTCAAGACCATCTACTATTCCTCATTTTTTGTGCTACTGATATTAGGTGTTTATTCCGTAAACAGGAGTCTCTTTAGTGATAAAAGCTATTTTGAGTATTTGCGAGGTCCGGAATTTAGCGGATTTGTTTATGAAGGTGACTTCAACATTATCGTCGGTTACACACTGATCATCAGTGCCGCAATCATTTTCATCCATCAAATGTCCTTGAAAATGGGTCAGGGAATACTCTTAAACCTGATATTTGGTAAATACCATAAACCCACTCGTGAAGAACGAATATTTATGTTCCTGGATCTCAATGATTCCACTTCACTGGCAGAAAAGATGGGTGAAATCAGATTCAATCAGTTCATCAATGAGTTTTTCCAGGACATCACCGATCCCATCGTTCAGACTTATGGGTTGATTTACAGATATGTAGGTGATCAAATGGTTGTGACATGGAAGCCATCGCAAGGGCTAAAAAATATCAACTGCCTACGTGCCTTTTACTCTGCCAGGGATGTGATCAAAAGTAAGCGCGAGAAATATCTAAAGAATTATGGCATAATTCCACAATTCACCGCGGCATTCCATATGGGGCCAGTGGTGATCGGGCAAGTCGGAGATGTGAAAAGTCAGATAGTAATGAGCGGTTCTGTTTTGTATGAAGGACACCTGATCGAAAAAAATTGCGGAAAAACAGAAAATACACACTTAATTTCCCAGCAACTCATGGAAAAACTTGAATTACCGAAGTTTTATATAAGCAAACCTGTCGGAGAAATAAGCATACCGTCCTCCGGCTTAATAAAGATCTATACAGTAAAGACCATCGATAAGGAGTAGGCTCACCGCCTCCTTCGGTACCTTCGGCCTGCTTTATTTGATTCTTTCCTGTTCCTCCTCTGCTTTTTTGAGTTTTTACCGGTTGGTGGGATTTCTTTTTCATCATCGCGATTTACCCGGATACTTCTGCCATCAATGTCGATACCTTTAAACTTCTTTCCAAGTCCTGAATCATGGCTGCTTTCGACATTGAAATAGGAATGGTTTTTCTGCATGGATAATTCACTGACTGAATTTCTGTCAATTCCGGAAACATCAGCGATAAAGTGGACCAAATCTGCTTTTGTCATACCATCAATACTTCCAATATTGATGAAATATCTATTTCCACCAGCGCTCTTTGTGCGTGATGATCTCGCAGACTTTTCTTTCGATCCGGAGGTAATCACTTCATTGAGTTCCTCGGATTCGTCCATTAGGTGATCCAACTGAATGGTGATCAGCCTCTTCAGGATATCTTCTTTATCAAATGCCTCAAAATAGCCTCTCAACTGCTGAAGAATTTGATCTGCATTTTTATCTACCTGCGTAGTAGTGATCAAATGCGCCCAGTGACTGATCCTGCTATATTTCAGCTCATCCATGGAGGGTACCTTCACAGGCTCAAACCTGATTCCAAGCATTTTCTCGAGCTCATTTATTTTTCTCATTTCTCCGGGATTGATGAAAGCCAGCGAAATACCCTTTTTACCTGCTCTTGCCGTCCTGCCGCTTCTGTGCGTATAACTTTCCAGTTGATCCGGTAAAGAGTGATGAATTACATGGGTAAGGTCACTTACATCGATCCCCCTTGCGGCCACATCAGTAGCTATTAGCAACTGCATCGACCTGGTCTTGAATCGCTTCATGACAGATTCGCGCTGAGCCTGACTCAGGTCTCCATGCAGTGATTCCACACCATATCCCAACGCAGAAAGCTCGTCAGAGATTTTTTGTGTTTCCCGCTTGGTTCTGCAAAACATAACCCCTCTCATCTCCGGCTGAATTTCCATGAACCTTCTGATGGCAGCAACCCGGTTCGTGCTTTTAGTGATCACATACTGATGAGCAATATTCTTATTTAACCTTTCTTCTACATTTACTGCTACCTCAAGGGGATCCTTCATATACCTCGAAACGATTCTTCTGATTTCGGCAGGCATGGTAGCGGAAAACAACCAGGTGACCCGATCAGAAGGAGTATGTGAAAGGATGTTGTCAATGTCTTCCTTGAAGCCCATATTCAGCATCTCGTCTGCCTCATCCAATATCACATATTTTACTTTATCCAGGCTCAATGCTTTTCTGTTGAGCAGATCGATCAGGCGACCCGGTGTAGCCACGACAATATTGGGAGCTTGTTTTAAGGCGCGGATCTGATTGGAAATTGCCGCTCCCCCATACACGACTTCAATATTCATTCCCTTAATGTTTCGGGAAAAATCCAGCAGCTGGGCAGCTGTTTGCTGTGCCAGCTCACGTGTAGGTGCCATAATTAGAGACTGTATGCCCTGATCTTTTACAGAAATAAGGTCCAGCAAGGGCAGCCCAAAAGCCGCAGTCTTTCCAGTTCCCGTTTGTGCTAATCCGATAAAGTCGGTAGGATTATTTTGCAGCAACTTCGGGATTGCCTGTTCCTGAACCGGGGTCGGATCAACAAATCCCATCTGTTCCAGGACATCCGCGAGTGTATTCGAGAGCCCCAGGTTATTGAATTTATTCAAAAAGGTGTTTTTATATAATGAGAGTGCAAAGGTACCTCACCTGCGAAGATATCCTCACCCGAACACCTTTTTTATATTTAAAACTCAACAATCTCAAATTCTGTCCGCCTATTAGCTGCCCGTCCTTCTTCTGTAGAATTATCTTCAATAGGCATGGATTCGCCATATCCTTTGGACCTGATCCTGGTTTCCTCGATGCCTGCCAGGATCATATAGTCCCTCACTGCATCCGCCCTGCTCTGAGACAGCTTAAGGTTCAGGTCATCAGAACCCAGATTGTCCGTGTGTCCTCCGATTTCTATGACCATGGTTGGGTTATCCTGCAGCAAGTCAACTGCTTTATTCAATTCGACATAACTAATCGGCTTCAGTTCTGCCCTGCCACTCTCAAAAAAGATGTTATTCAGTACAACCTTTGTTCCCTTCTCGATGGGCTCGAGACCTATGTCCATGACGATTTCCTGATAGGTAGTGTCTTTGGGTACTTCAAAACTTTCCGAATAAAAGAAGAAACCTTCACTCGTGGTTGAAACGCTGTAATTCCTTCCCGCCGGAAGCACCACCAGGTATTCGCCACTCACAGAATTACTCTTATTGACAGCCAGCAACTCCCCGGAATTGATATCCTCGATCAGCACCACAGCTTCTACCGGGGCCATGGTTTTGGCATTGGTAATGATCCCCTGAACAACGATGGTTGGTTTAGGTTTTAGATGGTCCGGGAGCTCTACTTCAAAGATGTCGTAGTTGTTAGGATCCAGTCTCGAAGAAGCAAAGTATGCCTTTCCTGCTGCGGAAATAGTGAATTGAGTATCATCTCCTTCAGAATTGAGTGGGGCTCCCAGGTTGACTGGCCTGGACCATTTGTTTTCCTCAAATGTTGAACTGAAAATATCTGTCCCTCCATATCCGGGATGGCCAGTACTTGCATAATAAAGAGTTTTGCCATCAGGAGCCAGATAAGGACCATTTTCATTGAATGGAGTATTGACTGTGCTCCCGAGATTCTGTGGCACACCCCAGTCTCCCAAATGATTTTTTTGTGTCATGTAAAGGTCCATCCCTCCATAGCCACCTTGCCTGGTCGATGCAAAAATGATCCTTGAACCATCAGAGCTGATCGTAGGTTGGGAATCCCACATATTACTATTCACCACATTGCCCATATTTTGCGGAACTGTCCATCGGGTGCCAACCAGCTGGGTAATATAGAGATCACAATTCCCAATACCTTCCTCATCTCCGCATTTTACGTAAACCATCAGCTGCCCGTCACCTGTAAAAGATGACCCAAAGTCATCTCCCATAGAGTTCAATGGCTCGGGAAGTAATTGCGGCGTGCTCCAGGAGTCATTGTCAAATGTGGAAAAATAAATATCCTCTCCGTAGTTCATGGCATTGAGTGTATCCTTCTGATTGTCAAAGCCACCCTTTCGTATACTGGTAAAATATAATCGGGTACCCGTGGGATTTACCTGGGGAGTATAATCTCCATAAATACTATTTACCTGATTGATAGGTACTGGCATCGACATTTCTGTGACCTGAGCCCTGATGATCGGACTTTGGTTGATATACTCCTGCCTGTTTTTAGCCATATGCTGATAAATGGTATACTTTGGCGTATTGGGGAACTTCTCCATGAATTTGTTAATAGATAATCGGGCATTGTCAAACTGATTCAGCTGAATATACGAATTGGCAGCTTCGAAATGATACCATGGAAAATAATTGAAATCTATGCTCTCCAGCTTTCTGAAAGCATCAACAGCCTGCTGGTGCTGATTGGTCTTTACATAGGATAACCCCAGATAATTCCACGCATCAGCATAAGCGTCATTTCCTGCCACAGCTTTTTCAAAATAATCTATGGCCGTCCCAAAATCTCCCTGCTCATAAGCTTTTCTGCCTTCACGATAATTATTGATGCTCTGAGCCTGCAGAAAAAGCACTGATACAAAAAATAAACCAGTCGCAAGAGTTTTCATCGTTTTGTTGATTGATTTAGGTTCAAAATACGGAAATAAACCAAAATAAGAAAGCCGGTCGGCCTCTCTGGTGATCGTTTCATCTTGTGGTGTTGAATGGATAAAAAAAATGCACCTCGTTGGGAAGGTGCATTTTCACTAGCTGGTTGAGAACTGAATTTAGCTGGTTCAGTAATGTTTTTAATAGCTGATTTGAGTTTGAAATTATATCCGTCCAACATTTTCACCAAATTTCTTTCTTTGTCAGGCCGAAAATATGTTAACTATCTGATATTCAAGGTATTAATAATATATAGCTTTTTGATATCTAAGAAAATTTTTCTTATATTACATAAGAATTTTCATGAAGGTTTGAAACATTTATTCAACCGCCGTATTCTGAATTGACTTTAACATCCGCCACTGAATCTTGCTAATCTTCTTTCTATATTTCTGATAACCAGTGATATAGAAAATTTTTCTTACATAATTAGTAAGAATATTTTTCTTAGTTACTAATATTGACGCTGATTTAGCTGGCTTTGGATATTATCAATAAAAATATCAGGACACTTCGTAAACTCGAGAACATAAAGAGCCAAAGTGAATTTGGAGATCTGATTGGTGTGCCCAGCCATAACATCAACAAATATGAGAATACAGTCATACCCAAACCGGAGATCTTAAGAACCATCGCAAAAGCCTTTAACATCAACCTCCATCTGTTCCTTACAAGGGAATTGAACGAGAAAAATTATGATGACTTTAAAGTAGAGCGGGACACTGAGATCAAACTCGAAGGTTTGAAGAGTGAGTTTACAAGTGACATTGAAATAAAGCGGGGTGATGTGGATAGAATGGCCACCTATTTTACTGATAAGCTCATTCTGATCGAGCAGAATAATTTAAATGAAATTGACCGGCAAAAGCTATTTAAAGATCTAAAGATTCTATTCCTTGCTTATCACAGGAAGCTTAAGGATTTTTATGAGATGCAGGACAGATTGTCCGTGATCCTGGGTAGTAAAACACCCCCTGCCCAATCGTAATTTAAGCAGCTGCTTTTCCCGTTGATTTCATTTTTTATTTATCTTTCGCCCCAGACAACATTAACCTAACCTATCCCTATGGTCTTATTAAGAAGAATTGGCCTGTGCGTACTATTGCTTTTATTGTATTACACTCCAACATACGCTCAGGATTCACAGGTTGATAGCGGTGCTACGGCCTGGATGCTTACCTCCACCATGCTTGTTCTCCTCATGGTTCCCGGACTGGCCATGTTCTATGGGGGGCTTGTCCGCACCAAGAATGTAGTTGGCACCATGATGCACAGTTTCGTTGCCATGGGGATCATGACTCTGCTTTGGATCCTTTGCGGATACTCTATGGCTTTCGGTAGCAATGTCTTGTGGGGATGGTTTGGGTGGAATGGCGACTATGTGATGCTCAAGGGAATAGATGACAGCATCATGGATGGTATCCCTGAGTATGTCTTCACCATGTTCCAGGGCAAATTTGCCATCATCACACCCGCGATCATTGCCGGCGCATTTGCGGAGCGGATCTCGTTCAAAAGTTATTGCATCTTCATTGCATTCTGGGGTCTCCTGGTATACAATCCGCTTTGTCACTGGGTATGGGCTGGCGACGGTTTTCTTTTCAACCTGGGAGCCAATGGTGCCATAGATTTTGCAGGAGGTACAGTGGTCCATATATCCGCAGGTGTCAGTGGTTTGGTTGCTGCTCTCTTTCTCGGCGCCAGAAAGATGCATCCTCATTTACCCATGCAGCCCAACAATCTTGTGATGACCCTGATCGGTGCCGGTTTGCTTTGGGTAGGATGGTTTGGGTTCAATGCGGGCAGCAGCATCACCAGTGGCCTCATCACCGCACAGGCCTTAACCGTAACACAAATAGCTGCAGCTGCCGGGGCTATTACCTGGGTGATCATCGAAGGATGGCATCAGGGAAAGTCCACCGCTCTTGGACTGGTATCAGGTATTTTGGCAGGTTTGGTTGCAATTACTCCAGCTGCAGGAGTGGTTCAGCCTGTTGGTGCTGTGGTACTGGGAATTCTGGCCACCTTGGCTTGCTATCTGGCGATCTCATTCAAGAACAAAATGGGATATGATGACACACTGGATGCTTTTGGAATTCATGGAATTGGAGGTATCATCGGTGCTGTTTTCCTTGTATTTTTTATCCGTGAAAGCTGGATGCAGGAGGCGGCCGAAATTGCCGGTGGAAGCTGGAGTACCTGGCAGCAACTCGGCGTGCAGATCGTTGCTATCCTGATCGCCATAGGTTACGCAGCCTTTGGCACCTGGCTAATACTTTTCATATTGAATAAATTTATAAGGATCCGTGTCTCCGAAGAAGCAGAAAATAAGGGATTGGATAACTATTTCCATGGAGAGAAAGGATACGGAATGATCAACCCTAACTAATCATAAAGATGAAATGCCCATGTTTTTGCAAACACCCAAACGAGGATGAATATCCTATATGGGCATTCCATCTGACCTTTCAAAATAAATCATATATAGATGAAATGAGCCCCAAAAGCTTTCGGGGCGAATTCCATGTGTCTGCTAAAAAACTAATAATACCCACATGAAACTAATAATCGCGATCATAAGAGACAATCAACTGGATCAGGTAAGGGAATCATTGATCAAGGCTGGAATAACCAGAATAACGGTAAATCATGTGTCGGGACATGGAAGAAGAGTTACGGAAGAGATCTACCGGGGAAAGAAAGTCATCCCCAACCTTGTATCAAATATCCGGTTGGAAATTGCTGTCAATGATAAATTTGTAGAACCTGCCGTCGAGGCCATTTCCAGTGCGGCACAGCCCCACGATGGAGATATGATCGGTGGTGGCAAGATCTTTATTCTCCCCATCGAAGAATGTATCAGGATCAGAACAGGAGAAAAAGGTTCAGAAGCTATATAGTTCAGGTTGTTTGCTATTTGAATATCACACAGACCGGATTAAACACTTTCATTTGATTGCCCGTATATTCCAACATGCCTGTCTCCGGATTTCTTGCAAAAACGGTAATGTTATTCGTATGCTGATTGGCGACAAGCAGGAACTTTTCATCGGGACTGATGGCGAAATTCCTGGGCCACTCCCCTCTCACAGGTTCCGCCTCCACAAATGTCATCTGTCCATCATCACCTACTTCAAATAAAGCAATACTGTTATGTCCCCGATTGGATCCATACAAATATTTTCCATCTCTGGTCATATGAATGTCTGCACAGTAGCTGGTCTCTGAGAATCCCTCTGGTAAAGTACTCTGTTTGTCGATTTTTCTGAATGTCCCGGTTTCAGGGTCAACGGACATGGATACGATGGTATTTGAAAGCTCATTGATGACGAAGGCCTGATCCTTGTTCGGATGAAAGATCATATGCCGGGGGCCGTCTCCCGGGTCTAATTTCATGGCTGTGTGAGGATCACCTGTCATCCCATCATCATTTACTGGATAAGCAATAATGGCATCCAGACCAAGATCCACCACATAGAGGAACCGGTCATCTTTTGCAAACATGCCGCAGTGTGCATGAGGGCTTTTTTGTCTTGATGTTGGTCCAGGCTCCCCTTTATTCTGATGCTGAGAGACATTTTCACTCAAACTTCCATCATCCTTTATCGGGTAGGTCACGACATTTCCGGTGGAGTAATTGGCTGATGAGATAAGACTCCCGGAGCTATTGACGGATACATGACACGGGGCTGAACCTTCACTGGGCACATGGTTCATCAGTTGAAGCCGATTGGAATCCGCATGGTACTTAAAAGCTGATATCCCTCCCTGCTGAACCTCATTGACGGCATAAAGTATCTGCTGATCAGATTTCCAGGCGAGGAACGACGGATTGACGGCTTCAGAAATAAGCTTCAGGTCCTGAATAGCACCGGTTTGAAGGAACTTGGCCTGATAAATACCTTCGCTGCTGTCTGAAGTGTAGGTACCGATAAATATGGTTTGCTCAGATGGCTTTTCCTCGTTAGGTTTTCGATCCATACAACTGTAAGAAATAATGGTGATCGCAAGAATAATTATTTGATTTTTCATGTACGCCCGATTGAAGATGAGGAAAAGTAATCACAATTCAATTAAGGAACCAGCATTACTTGCCTCTTTCTTCAAATAGTTGAATATTAGCCGGAACAAAATCATTACCCAACTAAAAAATTATGTCAAGAGCATATAATTTCTCCGCCGGACCGGCAACTCTTCCGCTATCTGTACTTGAGCAGGCTCAGAAAGAAATGTCAGATTATAAAGGATCAGGCATGTCTGTGATGGAAATGAGCCACCGGTCAGCGGAATTTACTGAAATCATACAATCTGCCGAGGCAGACCTGAGATCCCTGATGAAAATTCCGGAAAACTACCGTGTTCTTTTTCTTCAGGGAGGTGCCTCTACCCAGTTTGCTATGGTGCCGCTGAACCTTTTTTCAAGATCTCACAATGCCGACTACATCAATACAGGCAGCTGGTCAAAGAAAGCCATCGCAGAAGCCAAACGGTATGGAATGGTCAATGTAGTTGCATCATCGGAGGATAAAAATTTCTCTTACATACCTGACCTTAATAAGATACAATTCAACCCGGCTGCTGACTTCGTTCATATCACCACGAACAATACCATCTATGGCACTTGTTTCCCTGAGCTACCGGATACCGGAAATATCCCGCTCGTTGCTGACATGTCTTCAAATATCCTGTCGCAAAATTATGATGTATCCAGGTTCGGGCTGATCTATGCAGGAGCGCAAAAGAACATTGGTCCGGCAGGGGTCACCATCGTAATCATCAGGGATGATCTTGTAGGCAAAGCGATGGGAGTCACGCCGACAATGCTCAACTACCAGACCCACGTCGAGGCGGATTCACTCTTTAATACTCCTCCCTGCTATTCGATTTATATCGCCGGGCTTGTATTTAAGTGGTTGATTGAAAATGGAGGTGTGACAGAAATGGAAAAGATCAACCGGAAGAAAGCCTCCATACTTTACGATTTCCTGGACGCGTCTTCACTTTTTAAAGGCACGGTAGCCAAAGACTCCCGCTCTTTGATGAATATTCCCTTTATAACTGGCAGCGAGGAGCTCGACGCTAAATTCATCAAAGAAGCCAGCACCAAAAATCTAAAAACCCTGAAAGGTCACCGGTCAGTAGGTGGCATGCGAGCAAGCATCTACAATGCGATGCCGATGGAAGGTGTTCAGGCACTTGTTGATTTTATGAAAGAATTTGAAAAGGAAAATGGATAAAAATGAAGTTTTCTGTCAAAACTTTCAACAAGATCTCTCCTGTCGGGCTTGAGCGGTTCGACCTCAACAGGTATATGGTAGGCGAAAATATAAACGATCCCGATGCCATCCTTGTTCGCAGCGCCTCACTGCATGAGTATTCGTTAAATGCCAGTCTAAAGGCCATCGCCCGTGCCGGTGCCGGGGTAAACAATATCCCTATTGAAGATTGTACTTCCGCCGGAGTCGTTGTTTTCAATACACCCGGAGCCAATGCCAATGCGGTGAAGGAACTGGTATTGTCCGGACTTTTGATGTCTTCACGTAAGATCCACGAGGCCATCAGCTGGGTACAGACTTTGAAGGATTCGGGTGGAGATGTGCCAAAACTTGTTGAAAAGCAAAAGTCATCATTTGCCGGGCCAGAATTATATGGTAAAACGCTTGGCGTGGTGGGGCTTGGAGCCATTGGTATGCTGGTCGCTAATGCCGCAGAAAGTCTTGGCATGAAAGTGATAGGCTATGATCCATATATTTCGATCAACTCTGCCTGGCAGCTATCCAGGTATGTCCAAAGGGCCGAAAAACTAGAGGAAGTACTTTCCAGTGCCGATTACATCAGCCTCCATATGCCCTTGAATGACAAAACCAGGGGATTTATCGACAGGGAAAAGATTGCTCTCATGAAACCGGGAGTAAGCATTCTGAACTTTGCCAGGGGTGGACTGGTAGAGAGAAAAGGTCTTATGGAAGGTATTGAATCAGGGAAGATCCGATTTTTTGTTACTGATTTCCCCGAAGAAGATCTTCTCGGACATGATCAGGTCATTACCATTCCTCATCTGGGTGCATCCACACCTGAATCCGAAGATAACTGTGCCACCATGGCAGCCGATCAGCTCATCGATTTCCTTGAAAATGGCAATATCCGGAATTCTGTCAATTTCCCCACAGCATCCATGCCGAGGAACGGCGCTACCAGGTTGATCATCGGGAACAAAAATATCCCCGGACTTGTAAGTAAGATCACTTCCACTCTGGCTGCACAAAATATCAATATTGCCGATATGCTGAATCAGCATCAGGGTGAAATTGCTTATAATATCATAGATCTAGACAGTCCAATTACACAATCGGAACTACAGTCAATCAAAAAAATGGATGGTATTTTTTTGGTAAGACTCATTCCCTCCACCAAATCCAACAATGAAAATTAAAGCATTCAGAGGACTAAGACCTGTTCCTGCAAAAGCCAGGGATATCGCATCAAAACCTTACGATGTATTGAGTTCTGACGAAGCCAGAGAGGAATATTCTCAGAATCCGGATTCCTTTTTGAAGGTTGTGAAGCCAGAGGTCACCCTGCCTGAGGATATTGATCACTATGATCCAAAAGTTTACCAGGCAGGAAAAGAAAATTTTCAAAAACTGGTCTCTGATGGTATTTTCATCCAGGATCAGAAAGATTGCCTGTATATCTATGAGCTGGTCAGACACGGAAGGTCTCAAAATGGGATTGTTGCCTGTGCATCGGTTCAGGATTATTTTGGCGACAGGATCAAAAAGCATGAACTTACCCGGCCGGTAAAGGAAAATGACCGAAAAAGCCATGTTCGTGTCAGCATGATGAATGCGGAACCGGTCTTTTTTGCCTACAAAGCAGTAGCCGCCCTTGATGAAATTGTAAGTAAAGTAAAGCAGGACCCTCCGGTTTATGATTTTGAGGCGGATGATCATGTCATTCACCGACTTTGGAAAATTGATGATGAAAAGATCATCGCCGGAATCATAAAAGCATTTGACAACATGCCGGCCACCTATGTGGCTGATGGGCATCACCGGACCGCAGCGGCCGCTCTGGTTGGCCAGGACCTAAAAAAGGAAAACCCCGATCATCATGGGGATGAACCATACAATTATTTTCTGGCTGTGCATTTCCCTGATGACCAGCTGGAGATCATTGATTACAACAGGGTGGTTAAAGATCTTAATGGTCTGACACGTGATCAATTTTTAAGTAAGCTTGAAGATTCGTTTGCAATCGTCCAAAAAGGATCTGTTCCCTACAAACCGGAAGCCCTCCATGTCCTCAGCATGTACCTGGAAGGAAGCTGGTATCAGTTAAAGGCTAAGGCACATACCTACGATGATCATGATCCTATACGGTCATTGGATGTAAACATCCTTTCAGAATCGGTTCTTGAGCCGCTATTAGGCATTGTTGATTTAAGGACTGATGACCGAATTGATTTTGTAGGAGGCATACGCGGCCTGACCGAACTCAAAAAAAGAGTAGACTCAGGAGAAATGAAAGCGGCATTTGCCCTTTATCCCGTATCCATGCAGCAATTGATCGATATTGCCGATAGTGGTAAGATCATGCCACCCAAGACGACCTGGTTTGAGCCGAAGCTTCGGAGTGGACTGATCGTTTATCGTCTGGAAAGCTAATTCTTTGAAATCCTTAGGATCTTATCCGGTCTGTTGAGCACCACGTAAAGTGCTCCGTCAGGCCCAAACTTAAGGTCACGGACACGACCATATCCTTTGAGGATGATCTCCTGTGACACTACCTTATTGTCCTTATCGATCTCGATTTTCCTCACTTCCTCAAATGCAAGGGCCCCAACAAACAATTGATTTTTCCATTTGGGAAACTCCCGGCTTGTGGAGAACTCAGCGGCTCCCACCGCGATGGAAGGTGTCCAGTGGACCACTGGCTGTATCATTCCCTCCCGCTCAGTTCTGTTTGAAACGACACTTCCATCATAGTCCAAACCATAGGTAATGACAGGCCAACCGTAATTCCCACCTTTTACAAGTATGTTTAACTCATCCCCACCCATGGGTCCGTGCTCGGTAAACCAGATGTCTTTGGTCTGCGGGTGTTGTGCGATCCCCTGAACATTTCTGTTACCAACAGTAAAAACCTGGGGCAATGCACCATAAGTGTTGAAGTACGGATTATCAGGAGGTACCGAGCCATCGGGCTTGATTCGATAGATCTTTGCAACAGGCTTTCCCGGATCCTGGGCGTCTTCTTCATAGCTCATGTCGCCGATACTGAAATAAAGATAACCCTGATCATCAAACAGAAATCTGCAACCCCATCGATTCCCTTCTGTGACAAGTAACTCGTCAGGTACCTCAAACAAAACCTGCTCGTTGACCCAGGTATTATCCTTAATTTTCCCTCTGATGATCTTGGTCATGGCCGGAGCCTTGCTGTCAGTAATATCTTTCGGAGCATAACTAAATGACAGGTAGATCCACCCGTTTTTCTCATAGTCCGGATCTAAGGCAATGTCCATATACCCACCTGTCAGAAACTCCTGAGTCTGAGGAACACCGCTAATAGTAGTGGGTGAAGGCACACCATTCACAATCCATCTGAGCGCCCCTCTCCGCTCCGATACAAGCGCAGAGTCTTTATTTATAAACTCGATAGCCCAGGGGGTCCTCATGTCTTTTAATTCAGCCCACTCTTCAATATTAAGTTTGTAATCTGCTGTTTCCAGTGTTTCAGGCACTGGTCGCTCCCGGTTGGGATGTACTTGCTGAGCCCTGGATATAAAACTCACCAGCGATTTGATCTGGTCATCATTTAATACCTGTCCCCAGCCAATCATTTCTGTACCGGGAATCCCAAATTTGATATTTCTTGTCATGAGACCGCTGGTCCGTCCATACTTCCACTCGGTTTTGATCAGTGTGCTTGCACTGCCACCTTCCAGGTTTGCTCCATGACAACCTGCACAATAAGTCGCATAGAGCGTCTCTCCTTCCTGAGCAGACAGTTTGAAACTCAGAAAGCAAATAACCGGTATGATTAATAATTGATTTCGCATTGCATTACCAATAAGATCATGCAAAGTAAAGCTGAAAAACTTCTTACAAAACAATATTTGTTCTTCATGTCGTTTCAAATTAAATTTATAATAAACAACCCTACATTATGATACCTCAATTGCTCAATCTCACATATTTGGTCTTTCTGATGCTGGCACCAAAGCAGGACTCTATGGTCGGTGCCTGGGAGACGAAGGATGATGAAGGTAATACCATATCATTGATCATTACCGACAAGTACTTTTCCGTTGCCGGTTACAAAGAGAATCCGGCTGAGTTTCTTTTTACTTTGGGTGGCTCCTGGGTAAGGGAAGGTCAGACAACCAAAGTCCTGTATGAATTTCACACGCTGGATAAAAGTCAGGTTGGTACCAATGAGAGCTTCGAAATGACATTGATGGATGATAAATTGTCTGGAAATGGGTTCACATGGACCAGGATAGATAAAGGGAAACCAGGAAAACTTCAGGGTGCCTGGCTGATCACCGGCAGGAAGCGGGATGGCGAGATCAGTATGCGAACCCCTGGTGCAAGAAAAACCATGAAAATATTATCAGGAACTAGATTTCAGTGGATCGCCTTTAACAGTGAAACAGGGGAATTCTCCGGAACGGGTGGTGGCACATACACGACAAAAAGGGGTAAATACACCGAGAACATCGAATTCTTTTCACGGGATAATTCGAGAGTTGGTGCGAAACTGGAATTTGATTATTCACTGGATCATGGCTCCTGGCATCACAGCGGATTCAGCAGTACCGGAAACCCATTGTATGAAGTCTGGGAAACCAGGGAATCATTGGGGATATAAAAAAGAAGACTGACAGGCCTGCCTTCCTAATTAAAGGAAACTGATAAGACCAATCAATCTCTTTTTTGTTTCTTTGCGGGTATCTATGCAAATTTCAAAAAAGCGAATGAG
Organism: Cyclobacteriaceae bacterium; assembly: GCA_965243485.1. Classification (GTDB taxonomy): domain Bacteria; phylum Bacteroidota; class Bacteroidia; order Cytophagales; family Cyclobacteriaceae; genus UBA7330. The sequence goes on from CBDEVP010000001.1 coordinate 4,463,668, forward strand.
TCAGTCGGCATTCATGCTTACATGTGTCCTGACTATTTTTTTTATTCCTACATCCCGAGCCCAGGAAATCCACGGAGAGCCTGATGTCTGGTTCCTCCTGCTCAATCATTACAAGATCAACGATAACTGGAGCCTGGGAAATGAATTTCACATGAGATATAGCGACTACCTGAATGAGGAAGAGCAACTCCTGATCAGACCGTTTATTAATTATCATGCCAATCCAAACGTTGTATTGACAGCCGGGTATACATTTATCAATACCTGGCCTTACGGCGAATATCCTCTTCCGGCCAATAAGCCCGAAAATAATGTTTGGGAACAGGTTACCCTGATCCAGGATATCGGTTTAACCAACATACAGCACAGGTACAGGTGGGAACATCGATGGCAGGGTGATCTCATTCAGAATACAACAGGTGGGCCATTTGAGGTAGATGGCTTTTCTTACAGCAACCGATTTAGATATAGGATTACCATCCGGCGTCCGATCAATGAAAAGTGGTTTATCAATATTTTTGATGAGCTTTGGTTTTCAATGGATCGAAGACTTCAAAACCTGGATTATGATCGCAATTGGATCTATCTGGCTTTAGGTTACCAGGTCACAGATAAATTATCTGTGCAGGCCGCCTATCTTCACCAATATATCAAGAACAATCCGGCTCGTTACGAAAGACATCCGGGGCTTCAGATCACTGTGGATGCACGCTTGAGATAACAGACCGAAAATGGAAAAGCCTAAATCGTATTGTGAAGCTGTATTGCTGATGGAACCTGAGAATGTACATCGACATTATCATGATCAATTATACGGCTTTCCTATTCACGATGATCACGAACTATTCGGCAGGCTAGTCCTCGAAATCAATCAGGCAGGGTTGTCCTGGACCACCATTCTCAATAAAGCTGACAATTTCCGAAAAGCCTATTCCGGTTACAACATAGAAACAGTGGCCAATTACGGAGAAAAAGACATCAGCAGATTACTTGCCGATGCAGGCATCATCCGGAATCGCATGAAGGTCAATGCGGCCATCTACAACGCCCGGCAGATATTAAAACTGCAATCCGAATTTGGTTCTTTTGAAAACTGGCTGGATCATTATCACCCCAAAACAAAAAATGAATGGGTGAAATTATTCAAAAAGACCTTCAGGTTTACAGGTGGAGAGATCACCAATGAGTTCCTGATGAGCACCGGATACCTTGAGGGTGCGCATATACCGGAGTGCAAAGTATATGAAGAAGTCCTGGCAACCAAACCAAAATGGTATCAGACGAAATGACAATATTTAATTGGTAAAAGTGCTACAGAATAATTCATTATTTTACAGCATAAAATATTCTTACACATGCTTAAAAAATCATACCCAAAACTTAGCATCATTGTCTTTTTGCTTACCCTGATTTCCTGTCAAAAAAATGTTAATGAGGTCATTGAATTGACGGAAGAAGAGAAGCGACTTCCGGAAAATGCATTGGTTGGATTTGATATCGCAGAGGGACTTGAAGCCACCCTCTTTGCCTATGAGCCCATGATCGTGAACCCTACCAATATGGATATCGATGCCAAAGGTCGTGTCTGGATTTGTGAGGGATATAACTATAGACCCATGCTAAATCCCGGAAACCCGGTAAAGGACGAAGGCGACCGGATCGTGATCCTCGAAGACACTGATCAGGATGGAAAAGCTGATAAAAAGAAGGTGTTTTACCAGGGTAATGATGTAAATGCCGCTTTGGGTATAGCCGTTTTCGGGAATAAGATCATTGTCTCCCGAAGCCCGAACGTGCTGGTCTTCACCGATGAAGATGGGGATGATATCCCGGATAAGAAAGAGATCCTTTTTACCAACCTGGGTGGTGAACATCACGATCACGCCGTTCATGCATTCGTTTTCGGACCTGATGGAAAACTGTATTTCAACATGGGAAATGCCGGCGCCCAGATAGCTGACAGTGATGGCAATCAAATGAAAGACATCCATGGGATCGATATCATTGCTAATGGAAAGCCTTACCGGGAGGGCATGATCTTTAAAACAGATTTTGAGGGATCTCAGATCGAAGTGCTGGGATATAATTTCAGAAACCCCTATGAATTGGCACTGGACTCCTACGGAAATATCTGGCAACCTGACAATGATGATGATGGTAACAAGGGTGTAAGGATCAACTTCATCATACCTTATGGAAACTATGGTTTTAAGGATGAGCTGACCGGTGCCAACTGGAGGACAAGACGGACCGGCATGCATGAGGAGATACCTCTCAGACACTGGCATCAGAATGATCCGGGGGTTATTCCAAACCTGTTGCAAACCGGTGCTGGTTCCCCCACGGGAATCGTTTTTTATGAGGGTGATCTTCTGCCTGACCAATTCCGTCATTCGATGATCCATACCGATGCCGGTCCCAACGTGGTCAGGGCCTATCCAACCACAAAGTCAGGAGCCGGATATACCGCAGAAATCGTCAACATCATGAAAGCCAATTCCGATCAATGGTTCCGGCCTTCAGATGTATGTGTGGCCCCTGATGGTTCCCTGTTTGTTGCTGACTGGTACGATCCGGGTGTCGGCGGCCACCAGGTAGGTGACCAGCAGCAAGGCAGAGTCTACCGGATTGCACCAAAGGATCATGCATACAATGTATCGCCTCCCAATGTTGATTCTCCTGAAAACGCTGTCACCGCCTTGCAAAGTCCCAATATGGCCACAAGGTATCTTGGATGGACGGCCCTTAGGGATTATGGGAAGGAAGCCGAACCGGCCTTGCTTGCTTTATATAATGATGGGCAAGATCATTTCAGGGCCAGAGCACTCTGGCTGCTTGTGCAGATCGAAGGAAAGTCGGAAGAATATATCATGAAAGGACTCAATGATGCGGATGAGGATATGAGAGTAGCAGCTCTTAAAATGGCGGTTGCTTTTGATCAGGGAAATATGAGCAATTACCTGCAAAAGACAACCGGTGATCCTTCGATGCAGGTGAAAAGAGAAGCCCTTACAGCACTTACTAAGATTAAACCTGAAGAAGCTACCGATTTGTGGGTTGCTCTTGCAGATCAATATCAATTGGGTGACCGATGGTACCTTGAAACCCTGGGAATTGTCAGTGATGCCAACCCTGACCTTTTCCTGAATGCGTGGAAAAAGAAGACCGGTCAAACCCTTGCTTCCCCGGAGAGTAAAGACATCATCTGGAGACTCAGGGCTCCATCCTCCCTCCCGCTGCTGGCTGGATTTATTGAGGAAGAGCAAATCAGCCAGACTGAAATGTTCAGATATTTCAGGGCCTTTGATTTTATCGAGTCGGGACAAAAGGAAAAAATACTCCTATCCATGTTGAATTCGGACCATTCCAATAAGGAGATGATCAACCAGCTGGTCATTACGCATGTTCCTCCTTCAACGATCAGAACTTCCAACCAATTGAAAACCGCAGTTTACCGGTCGCTTGAAGAAGTGAAAGGAACTGAGCAATACCTGGACTGGGTCAAAAAATTTGAATTGACCGATCAGTCACCGGAGCTGGAACGCTTATATCTTACGGATCCCAATGGGAACATCGGCATATCGGCAGCCAGGCTATTGTATGATCTGAAAGGACTCGAATACTTCAAGAGGCAAATAAAGTCTGAGGATCAGACTACTGTCAATAACACCATTGCTGTGATGGCCAATATGGGTGGGAATGAAACGTGGGAATTCATGAAAGACATTGCACTGGATGAAACTGAAGAGATGTCTTTACGCAAAAAAGCTGTTGTCGCGATAGGAAAAGGCTGGACCGCTGAAAGTAAGCTGTTAGAATTATTGAAAAATGATGAAATCCCTGAGCCTTTGGTAGAAATAGCAGCAACTACTTTGATGAGTGCCATCAAAGGAAGTGTACGGGATGAAGCTGCTAAGTACCTGTCAATCCCTGAAGGTGAAGCATTACCCCCGGTAGAAGAACTAATTGCACTGAATGGGTCAGTGGAAAATGGATCTGCAGTTTTTGTGAAATTTTGTCAGGCCTGTCACCAGGTAAGTGGTGAGGGGATCCAATTCGGACCTGACCTTTCTGAAATAGGCAACAAGCTGAGCAAAGAAGGACTTTATGCTGCGATCCTGTATCCCGATGCGGGGATCAATTTCGGGTTTGAAGGGTATGCTATCGAGACAAAATCAGGTGAAACCGCAGTAGGTTATATATCCAGTAATACGGAAGATGCCATTGAACTGACTAAGATGGGTGGAATAAAAACCATTTACAAGAAGGAAAATATCGTGGCAATGGATGAGCTGGAAAATTCCCTGATGACTTCAGGTTTACACCGGGCCATGTCGAAAGAGGAATTAGTCGACCTCGTAAGCTATTTAAGCCAACTCGGGAAGGAGGCCTTATAGAAAGGAGGCCTTATAGAAAGGAAGACCCACTCGTCTTTCATCCGGATTGTTGGATTTCATTCGCCGTGAAAAACGATCACCCAGGCTTTTCCTTTATGACCTGCATAGGGCTATTGCACAGATTAAGTACAAAGATCTTTCCTATCCTTCTCTTTGATTCTATCTTTATCACCCTGGGTTATTCAGAAACATTTGAGGAATAGCCGGGTTAAGGATATAAGAGTTAAAAATGTCATTTGTTCTGAAACTAATTCCTCTTAAACTTTTTGCAATATTTCTGCTGTGGCTTTCGGTCCTCAGTTTGCCGGCACAACCTCACCCTGAACCGGATGTAAAATTTACAGATCTTGACAATCAAAAGATTCAACGTTGCTTTTTGGAGGTGCTGAAAAAATATGATGATCTAAATGATCAAAAATTCATTGTAGTACAAAAGAAAATTGCAGGCTCTACCATGCAGGCTCAGCCCATTATTAAACTTTCCAGGCTCTTCTCCAATAAAAGGAAATACAAAGTTAAAGTAGCCACGTATGTAAGAGACAGTGAAAATATCAGGGTCGCGGATTTACCTGAGGAAGTGCTGAAGGGCTGGTTTGCCCATGAGTTGGGCCATGTGGTGGATTATGAACCTTTCAGCAACTTTCAGATGATAGGTTTTGGGCTTAAGTATCTGTTTTCATCTGAGTATAAACGGAAGGTAGAATATTCGGCGGATTATCGTGCCATTGAGCGGGGATTCACAGAAGAAATATTAGCTTCCAAACGTTTCATCCTGGAACAGGATCTGGTGAGCGAGAAATACATAGAAAAAATCTCGAAATTTTATCTTCCAATTAAAATTGTCGAACTCTGCCTGGAGGATGACTCATTTATACCGGTAAACTCCAGTTTATGAGCCAATAAATTCAAGGTACCTGGTCATGTCCTGAGGTTTCATCACCTTAGGTGTTTTTACCTGTCCGCCTTTTTTCTTCCTTTTTTCTAAAAACGAATAATAAAGGTCTTTAGGGATTACCATAACATTGATGTCCTTAAGTGCTCTGGAGCGGGCGACTGCATAATTCTTGTTTGCTTCTTTAAGTGATCTGTCGAGTTTTTCAGCAAAAGCCCTGGGATCGAAATCATTATCTGAAACCAATGTCCATTGATGCATGTATTCACCATCCTCATTCTTAATGGCTGATACTGAATATTCGCTGACATCAACTTTCATAGACCCTGACACATCGACGATGGCCTGATCCATCTTATCTTCTGAGAGTTGCGATCCCACGACATTGAGAAAAAACTTGGTTCGACCTGTGATGCGAATTTCATGAGGCTCAAGACTGGTGAATTTGATCGTATCTCCGATGACATAGCGCCAGGCTCCTGAACAGGTACTGATAACTAAAACGTAATCCTGCCCTTTCTGTACCTCAGTCAATCGATGGGTTTCGGCGTCTTTCAAAAGATTTCCCTGATCATCCACACCTCGCGAGTCAAAAGGGATGAATTCATAAAAATAACCATGAGAAAGCGCAAGTTGCATATCCAGTGTGTCAGGTCTGCCAGTATAACTAAAAAAGCCTTCAGATGCCAGGTAGGTATCAATGATCGTTAGCGGTTCTTTACAGATATCTTCAAAACCTCTTCGGTAGGTTTCGAATGCAACACCACCGCTGGCATATACGGTCAGGTTTGGCCAGATCTCATGAATGTGCTTCAACTTGTGTGCTTTTACAATCTCCCGGAGCATCAGAAGTACCCAGGAAGGAATACCTGCAATGGCTCCGATATTCCAGTTGGGTGCTTCCTTTACAATCCTGGCAAGTCGCTCATCCCAGTTGTCTATGGCTGCAATCTCCTTTCCCGGGCGATAAAAAATATCATACCATCCGGGAAAATTACTGACATTGATACCACTGATCTCTCCTTCAAGATGACCTCTGTTGTGCTCGTTCAGATCGGCCGTACTGCTTAGCATCAGTATTTCCGTTTCAAAAAGACTGTCGGGAAAGTCAAAGTTAGGCAGGCATCCAATCAGGGATGTGCCTACCGATCTTACACTTTGAAGATAATCCTCAGTAACCGGTATGCGCTTACTGGACTTGCCGGTGGTTCCACTGCTAAGTGCATAATAGCCGGGTTTACCCGGCCATGTAATATCCGGATGCTTCTGTTGCTGGCTCCACCAGAGTTTATTCATTTCTTCATAGCTGAAGATCGGAACTTCAGCCTGGTATGCAGACACGATGTCTTCAGCCTCTAGTATGGACTGGAAGTTATAATACTTCCCAAAAGCTGTATCTTTTGCCTTTTTCAGCAGCTTTCGGAGTTGTGTTTCCTGATTTTCTTCTGCTGAACGTAAGTCAAAGTTTATTTTCTGACTAAGCGTCAGACCAGCTTTTACAATTGATCCAAATACGGCCATAGGCTCTTATCACTATTAAATTTTGCTTTTACTTTAGTTAACACATTAAACCAGAATTGGTTTTTCCTGTTAAAGTCACATAAAAAGAGAAGGGTCATTAGATCGCAAACTAAATATATCAGTTACTATGGAATCAGCGCCCCTGTGGTGACTCTGATTGGAGGATGCTATTTCCGTTGGTGAGAACACCAACGGAGGCAAGGGGACCCAAATTCCCTTAGTCCCGGAATGGCCCGTCAAAGTCTGTAAGCGCTTCTCTGATCCATTCGGCCATGGGAATGGTTTCCCGGTTTACCGGGTCGAACATGACCTGAGCCGTGCTGCCAGCCGCATGGAGGATCTCTTCCCCGTCTTTCATTGTGGTGATTGCATATTCCAGGTTAAAACTTTTGGTACCAATCCGGGAAGTGCGGACATGCACCTCAGGTGGTGAAGCCGTAAGTAATAATTCCTGTTTGAAATCTACATTCACATTGGCAATGAGGAAGATGTGGCGCTTCCAGTCCCAGCCCTGACAAACCTTACTGATATAAGCTCCACGAGCCATCTCAAAATAAGTAACAAAAACAGCATTGTTGACATGACCCAATGGGTCGAGATCCTGCCAGCGAATATGAACGGGTATTGAAAAATTATATCCTTTCAAGAATAAACAAATTTGTAAGCACAATTCTATTGAACGACAGCAATAAACCAGTCAATGATTGAGTTTTATTTTCTCCTTAGTCGGATACTATCATCCGAAATCGCCAGACCAGTGCTTAAGGATGGAGCTTGATGGGTGCAGATTAGCAGAGACTGGAGGGTGTATAGGAGGTGTACAGCTACTGTCCAGCTACCCTGGACCTAACCAACGGTGGCACAGAAGCTAAGCCTAGTGAGAATCCCTTTTAACCTTACTTCCAGACTTCCCCCTCAGAAAATCAAGATCCGCACCAAGGTTAGCCTGAGTAACATGGTCTATGTACAACTGCACATAACCCCGTTCATATTTAAGGTCAATCGGCTTCCATTGCTTTCTTCGTTCCTCCAGCTCCTCATCGGAAACATGAAGATGGATTTTCCGGTTAGGCACATCTACTTCTATGAGATCTCCGTCTTTCACAAGTGCCAACACCCCTCCTGCTGCAGCCTCAGGCGCTGTATGCAGAAAGACGGTACCGAAAGCAGTACCACTCATCCGTCCGTCGGAAATACGTACCATATCTGTCACACCCGCATCAAGCAATTTCTTAGGCATTCCCATATTACCAACCTCTGCCATACCCGGATATCCTTTAGGGCCTACATTTTTCAAAACAAGCACACTATCCTTGTCTGCAGGTAGATTCGGATCATTGATCTTTTCATGAAAATCCTCAATGGTTTCAAAAACCACAGCTTTCCCTTTGTGCACCATCAACTCGGGTGTAGCTGCGGATGGTTTAATAATTGCTCCGTCTTTAGCCAGGTTTCCCTTTACAACCGCAATTCCTGATTCTTTTTTAAATGGTTTCTTGAGTGTTGCAATGATCTCATCGTCATAGCAAATGGCATCTTTCACATTGTCCTCCACAGTTTTCCCGGAGACCGTTTTGATATCTTTATGAAGCTTTGAGAGCAGTTCCTTCATCACCACAGGCAAACCTCCCGCATAGTAAAACTCTTCCATCATGTACTTCCCGGAAGGTTGCAGGTTAGCCAATAGCGGGATATCCTTAGACAGGTGATCAAAGTCCTCCAGGTTTAACTCAACCCCAATCCTGCCCGCAATAGCCAGCAAATGCACCACGAAATTGGTAGACCCTCCGATGGCCGCATTCACCATGATGGCATTTTCAAAAGCTTTACGGGTCAGTATTTTGGACAAGTCAAGCTCTTCCTTAACCATATCTACAATTCGTCTACCTGCCATTTGTGCCAGCACCTTCCTTCTGGCATCGGAGGCTGGAATCGCAGCATTGGTGGGTAAAGCCACCCCGAGTGATTCTACCATTGATGCCATGGTGGATGCAGTCCCCATCACTGCACAATGACCAATACTTCGGCACATGGCAGACTCGCCTTCAAGCAGATCATCCTTGTCCATGTCGCCTTTCCTGTAAGCTTCGCTAAACCTCCAGATATCAGAGGTGGCAATTTTTCTACCACGGAAGTTTCCATTGAGCATGGGACCGCCTGAAACAAAGATCGTTGGAATATCCACACTAGCTGCCCCCATTAGTATAGAAGGTGTTGTCTTGTCACAGCCTCCCAACAATACAACTCCATCTATTGGATTGGCCCTGATACTTTCTTCCGCATCCATGCTAGCCAGATTGCGATAGAGCATGGCTGTTGGTTTGATGATGGTCTCTCCCAGTGACATTACAGGAAATTCCAGCGGAAATCCACCAGCTTCCCAGACTCCGCGCTTCACGGATTCTGCCAGTTCTCTAAAATGACCATTACAGGGGGTAAGCTCTGACCAGGTATTGCAGATGCCAATGACCGGCTTATCGTTGAATTCATCAGGGGGCCAGCCCTGGTTTTTCATCCATGCCCTGTAAATAAAACCATCCTTGCCTTCCCTGCCCCACCAGTCTCTACTTCTTAATTTTCCCATGAGATTATTTAATTAGACTGTGCTAACTGATATCCGATCACCACTTCGATAGATCCGTGGCTGTTCATGAATGCATCTGCAGCCTCTGTGGTAACTTCGGTTTGCCAAACATATATTCTTTTGATAGATGGGATCTGCGCCAATAAGTCGAGGACATCACTGGTCACCTGAGTCCCCACCAGATTGATCGATTCCAAATGCCTGAGGTTGGTCAAAGCTGCCACTTCTTCATTGGAGATCTGATTTCCAGATAGATTTAACCTGGTCAGGTGTTCCAGCTGACTGATGGCGTTGATGGAAGCTTTATCTGCTAGCTTGTCCTTCAGATCCAGCCAGGTAATGTTGTTCTTCAGTTTCAGTAGCTGATCAACATCTTCCGGGGTTAGCTGATCAATATCATGAGAAACCGAAACATCCAGGAAGTTATTTTTGGCTGATAGCTTCCTGATATTGTATGATTCAAGCTCTTCTATAACTTTCAGGTCTTCATCAGTCAACTCCTGAGCGACCATTTGCTCGTAATAGGGTTTTGGAGTTACATTGATCTTATGATCACGCATTAAAAGTTCGGCCAGGTGGTCCGGAATTTCCGACTGACTTAACTTCGCATCTTTCCCGGCACCGGTTTCAATCCACCATTCAATGAGACTGACTTCTGTAAATGCCAGGGGCTCCTCTTTGAGTGGCATAAATTTGGTATGTTTTACCGGCAGCGTGATCCTTCTGAACAACTCACTGCTCAAAGGCTTGCCGGCGCTTATGGTAGCCTCTCCGTCCCCTCCTTCCATCAGGGTTTCAAAGCTTGTCAGAACCAGCCCGCCTTTCGCCTGTGACTCACTATGACAGGGCAAACATTTGGTCTCCAGGATCGGGAGTACCATATCTGTGAACACCAAAACGGAATCAGGGTTATCGGGGACCATATCCAATGGGGACTTTGTTTCTGACGTCCCTGCAATGGTTTTTATAAATCCGGGAGCATATTCTACCAGATATCCTTCTCCATGGGTTAATGTACCCCCCAGATGACCCGTAATAGAAATAACGATGATTAACACGATATATACTCCCGTCATCACCTTTTGCTGAACCTTTATCAGTCCTATCTCCAGAACATATAACCCCACAGATAAGACCATTACCAGGATGCCGAACCATTGATGAAATGACAGTACCTGGTCGTCATATCCCCTGTCATTGGAGATCAGAAAACCAAAGATCACGGCAAACAAGGCACTGATCGCCCCAAATAATAAGGACCATGACACGGCGGCTTTTAATGACCTGTATTTTTCAAAGCGGGACAGCCCTTCAAATACTGCAGCGAGTAATAAAAATCCAATGGGGAGGTGTACGACCAGTGGGTGAAAACGTCCAAAGAATAATCCTAAATCCATAAAAAAATCTCTACAAGAATGTTGTTTAAAAAACGGAAGGAGTGAATAACTGAACTCCATCCATAATTGCGATATAAGTACCGTCTAAAATTAATACACTATTGGCAACCATCGATAGGACTGCTCATTTATTTACGGATCTATCAAAAGAACATGCACGTACTCCGTATGACAGTCTCCCTGATGCATGGATCAGGCCAGCACATCATGTACTACATGACCGTGAACATCGGTCAAACGGAATCTGCGACCCTGAAACTTATAGGTCAGCCTTTCATGATCCACACCCAGTAAATGCATCAATGTTGCCTGAAAATCATGTACGTGTACCGGATTTTCAGCCACATTGTATCCGAATTCGTCGGTGGCACCATAGGTAAAACCTTTCTTCACACCAACTCCGGCCATAAAGATCGTGAAGCACTTGGGATGGTGGTCTCTTCCAAAACCTTCATCTAACTCGCCCTGACAATAGCTTGTCCTGCCAAATTCACCACCCCAGATCACAAGCGTATCTTCTAACATCCCTCTTTGTTTGAGGTCCGTAATCAAAGCTGCGCTGGCCTGGTCTGTTTCCTTGCATTGACGAGGTAATGCCTGAGGGAGATTATTGTGCTGATCCCATCCCTGGTGGTAAAGCTGCACAAACTTCACTCCTTTTTCGGCAAGCCTTCTGGCCAGCAAACAATTGGCTGCAAAAGTCCCAGGCACTTTGGAATCTTCACCGTACAGGTCATAGATATGATCCGGTTCTGAAGAGTTATCCATCACTTCAGGCACTGAGGTCTGCATCCTGAAAGCCATCTCATACTGTGCAATCCTTGCTTTGATCTCGGGATCTTCAAATTCATCAAATGATTGCAACTGAAGCTTCTCAAGATCTTTTAGTTGCTGCTCGCGGGCAATTGGGTCTACTCCCGGCGGGTTACTGAGATAAAGGACCGGATTCTTACCAGCCCTGAATTGAACGCCCTGGTGCTCAGAAGGTAGAAAACCATTGCCCCATAGTCTGGCATACAAAGGCTGACCCCTTTTATTTTTCGTAACCAGCACCACAAAGGATGGCAAATTTTCATTGTCAGTACCCAAACCATAGCTTACCCATGATCCAATGGAAGGCCTTCCCGGTAGCTGCGATCCGGTTTGTAAAAAAGTGATGGCAGGATCATGATTGATGGCTTCGGTATACATCGATTTGATAAAACACAGCTCATCAGCAACTTTTGCGGTGTGAGGCATTAGATTACTAAAAGTAGACCCGCTCTGCCCGTATTGCTTAAAATCAAAAATGGAACCTGCCAAAGGAAAGCTTGCCTGACCGGCGGTCATTCCCGTGAGCCGCTGTCCCCCTCTGACACTGTCCGGTATTTCGACACCATTCATTTTATTCAGCAGAGGCTTGTGATCAAACAGATCGAGGTGTGACGGAGCCCCGCTCTGGAACAGGTAGATTACTCTTTTGGCCTTAGCGGGAAAATGCGGCTGACCGAGGACACCACCAGAGCTAGTGATAGACCCAGTGTTACCAAAAACATTGGAAGGACCCAAAAAGGAAGAAAGTGATAAAGCTCCCAATCCCAGAGAGGTCCTGGTAAGGAAATCCCTTCGGGTATAATTTGAATTCTGATTGTCGCAATGGCACATATTATCTCTTGGTATAAGCTTCGTCTAAATTTAAAACCGTATTGGCCACCATGGTCATAGCTGCCAGCTTATTGGCTGGTAGTTGACCATCAATTTCGTATTCGCCAACATTCAGGAGGTCATGGGCGGCTCCTCTCGTATCATTGAATCTCTGTTCTTCCCTTTCGTAGATGCCTGTAAGGATCTTCATTTCCTCAGTATTGGGTTCACGGCTGGTCACCAGTCTGAATGCCTGGGAGATCTGCTGCTCCTGATCCTGAGGACCTTCCTTCATCACACGCTCAGCCAGCACCTTGGCTGCTTCAACAAACTGAGGATCATTCATCAGGTTGAGCGCTTGCAAAGGTGTGTTGGTGATCTCTCTTTTTACCACACATACGCTTCTGGGAGCTACATCAAAAGTAGTCATATAGGGCGGTGGAGATGTACGGCGGATAAAAGTATACATGCTCCTGCGATAGAGGTCTTCGCCATGATCCTGCACAAAATAAAGAAGTACATGCGAAAAATTACCCAACTCAATCCACAGGCTGTCCGGCTGATAGGGCTTTACACTTTTCCCACCAATGTCTTTCACCAGCAAACCACTTGCTGCTAACGCATTATCACGGATCATTTCCGCCGGCCATCGGTAGCTGGGTGACCTGGCAAGTAAGATATTTTGCGGATCCTTCTGCTCCAGTTCTTCCCTCATTTTGGATGATTGACGGTAGGTTGCGGACATGACCACCAGCTTAAGTAGTCTCCTGACATCCCAGCCTGATTCCTTAAATTCAACTGCGAGCCAGTCGAGGAGCTCCGGATGTGTGGGCAGCGATCCCTGGCTGCCAAAGTCATTGGCAGTGTTCACAATGCCATTACCAAAGATCATCTGCCAGTACCGGTTGACTGCAACTCTGGCTGTCAGCGGGTTTTCATCCATGAAAAGCCATTTTGCCAATCCCAGCCTGTTCCTTGGCAGATCCTCCGGAAACGGGAGCACCTGCTCAGGTGTATTGGCAGTAACTTCCTCACCTCTTGCATCGTATTGTCCGCGATTGAGCAGGTAGGTTGTCCGGGGTTCTTCCATATCGCCCATCACCATCACTTCGGGTATTTCGTCGACCACATCCAGAAGCTTCTTATTTGACTCCCTGATGGATGTCTTTTGTGAAATGATTGCTGGGTGTCGATCCTGATTATGAGATTTGATGAGTGCATCATCAGGCTTTTCATCCACCTTGCTCACTACCATTACCTCCAGAGGTGTTAATTCTTTGCTATACACCCTTAATTCATCCAGCAAACCTTTAAACAGACCAAACTCTCCGGTATGGGCGCGATAGCTCCTTCCGACCCGTAGGGCACGGTCTTCCTTCGTATGATCTCCTACTCTTATGGGATAAATGCCTTTATATAAATGATCAAAATCAACGATTGATTCAGCTTCTTTTCCGTTGATGAAGAGCTTAATGCCAGCTGCCTTCATGGAACCATCATAGGTGAACATGATGTGGGTCCATTCATTTAGTCTGACTGAATCTTTGGTGGTTACCTGAATATAATTATCCGGCAATGAATGGATCAACCGGAGTGAAACCTGATTGGTGGGACTGAGCTGGAAATCCCAGCCTCGCCAGAAATTGTTCTTCTGACCCGTATTTCCCATGATGGTTTGTAAATGGTCTTTTTTCCTCTTGGAGGTATTGATCCATGCTCCGGCAGAAAATTCATCATAAGCTTCATATATCCCTGTTTCTTCCAGGCGAACATCGTCATACTCCCCGGTCAATTTTATGGCACTTTCATGTTTGCCCTGTAGCAGCACAGGTTCTTTCCTGCTTCTGCTATTTTTATTACCATCCAAAAAATACCCATCTTTCTCTGATTTTCCCGTCTTTTCGAACGGATGATAAACTGCCAATTCAGGGATTGAGTGGAGCTGTGGAATGCTCCTGGAATCAGTAACATCGATAGACTTGTACTGATCATCGAGCTGTAACTCTTTCTGGTTGATCATTTGCCTGATTTCAGCAATTTTTTCCTCGTCCTGCTGAGTGGTCATGAGCAGTTGAGGTCCAAAATTCCCATCGTCGCCGGTCATTCCCAGCTCAGCCATTTGATTGAAGAAGGCAGATAGCTGATAGTACTCCTTTGATGAGATCGGATCAAACTTATGGTCATGACAACGGGCGCATTCCATGGTCAGGCCCATAAAGGCTGTCGCTGTGGTATTCGTACGATCTGCCACATATTCCACACGCCATTCCTCATCGATCACCCCACCTTCTGCTGTCATGGGATTGTTGCGGTGAAACGCTGTTGCCAGAATCTGATCCTGCGTCGCATCCGGCAGCAAATCCCCAGCCAGCTGCCACGTGACAAACTGATCGTAACCCATGTTTTCTTTAAATGCCTTGATCACCCAGTCCCGCCATGGCCACATGTACCGATAGCCATCGGCATGTAGCCCATGCGAATCCGCATACCTTGACACATCCATCCATTCCATGGCCAGTCGCTCCGCATGCGCATCCGAAGCCAGAAGCCTGTCAACCACCTTTTCATAGGCATTCTCTGACTGATCATTCATAAAATCTTCGATCTCACTAAGCGTCGGTGGGAGCCCTGTCAGATCCATCGTGACCCGACGAAGTAAACGCTCTTTATCAGCCGGAGGTGATGGTGAAAGTTTTTCAAGTGCCAGTCTCTCAAAAATGAAATGATCAACTTCATTCTTTGGTTGCCACTCTCCGGGGAAGTTATCCGGAATCCCGGTCCTTTCAGGCGGTATGAATGACCAGTGAGGTTTCCATTCCGCACCTTGCTCCACCCATTTGATGATTGTCGCAATCTCTTTCGGATCCAAAGCTAATTTTGATTCAGGAGGGGGCATCTGCTTCTCAGGATCAGCACTGAGCATCCTGGCGATAGCTTCACTTTTGCTAATTTTCCCATGAACGAAAGCCCGTGCTCCGCTTTCTAAAGTAGAAAAGGCATTTTCTTCGATATCAAGGCGTAATCCTGCCTTTCGGGTCTCTTTATCGGGCCCATGACATGCATAGCAGCGATCCGATATGATCGGTTTAATGTGGAAGTTATAATCAATGACCTCCGGAAGCTCTTCATAGGCCTGTGAGACTTCGGGAGGAAGATCAGGCTTGCAGCTAAAGATCGTGGTGATCAGAATCAGTACGATACAGCCATTCAACCAGCCACATCCTTTCTCAATGCCGTATTTCGTAAACATAGGTTATTCTAAATGCTGATCTTAAAATTGAACAGTTCTAACAACCTGTAATTTAAGAAATTTACATTCTTAATAACAGCTCAAAACAACCTAAACTATTGATTAGGGTGGATCAGGCTATTTCTTAGGTGGCATCGAAGGCCTCACTTCAATTTTTGAAGGCAATGTCCTTGGGTGAAGCTTGAGTAAGTCGATTGTCATCTGTCCAATATCTTCAATCTGGATCTTCCAGTCTGCATCAGATCCACTGCTAAACTCGGTAGCTACCGATCCGGGCATAATCGTGGTGGTCTTGATGCCATACTGTCTCACATCCAGCATCACGGCCTGCGTAAAACCGGTCAGGCCAAACTTACTGGCATTGTAGGCAGAACCTCCGGCGAAGAAATTAGTCCCTGCCAGGCTCGAAATGGTAATAAAATAACCCTGCGACTTTTTAAGAGCTTCCAGCGCTGCTTTTATACTGTAAAAAACACCGGTGAGATTGGTGTCAATTGTTTCATTCCACTGATCTTTGGTCAGTTCTTCAATAGAAGCAAAATGACCAAGTCCGGCATTGGCTATCAGGACATCCAGTTGCCCCCATTTTTCCAGCACTTTTTTCACCGCGGCTTCCTGTGAACCCAGATCTCGGACATCAGCTTCCAAACCCAGAGCCTCACCGGTACTTATCTTATTGAGCGAGACCACTGCCTTATCGGCACTTTCCTGGCTTCTGCTGGTAATCGCCACCCTGGCACCTTCACGCTTCAATGCTTCGGCAATGCCGTAACCTATTCCTTTACTTCCACCAGTGATGAGTACAACTTTATCTTCAATCGTTTGCATACCTAGATAACGTTTAAGTGCTGATCCTGTTCAAAAAAGAAATTTCAATCATTCCTTCTCAACTTCCGGGATTTTGATCTGCGGATTGTGGGCCCAAAGACCAGCTAAAGTAATAACAGTAAAAATGCCAAAGCATATCCAGACTGCCAACTCGTAGCTACCTGTGAATGTCAGAGACGAACTGAAAAGTATGGGTCCAATGGCTGATGCAAAAACCGTCATCATTACCGCCTGACTACTGATTGCTCCCAGATGCCTGGTTCCGTAAAACCTGGGCCAGGTCACAGAAGCCAGTACAGCGAATAAACCGGACACAATCCCCGTGCCAGTGATCAGCAAATGATAGGCATATTCAAACTTACCCAGAAAGGCCAGCCCGGCTGTACCGATCATCGCTCCAAACCCCTTCAAAAGGAGCAAATATCTCAATGGAATCATGTCCGATAAATAACTGGTAATCAGAGTTATGACAACTGCTAAAAAAGCTATTGGTTGAAATACTGATACGGCGACCTCTTTAGTCATTCCCGCTTCATCAAATATGGAAACCACATGAAAGGTAAACCCCGTAATATACAGTCCCTGCATCGCGAGGATGGAAGTAAAAACCCAAAATGGGTAACTCCTGATGACCTCTTTTAAAGTGAATTGTTTCTTCACGGGGAAATAGTATTTCTTTTTTCTAGCAGACATGGTGTATTCTCCGTCGGCTTTCAACCCACTGGCTTCTGGATTATCCCTGAAAAAGAAATACGCCAGCACCGGGAATAAAATACCGACCACACCGGCTACTACTATCCAGGCCATCCTCCAGTCGAAAGATACGATAAGGCTATCCAGGACTACCGGAGCAATGGAAAAGCCAAGCGCAACAAAAACATTACTTAGGCCTGTGGCAAAACCCCGACGTTGCTCGAACCATTTCATCATCATATTTCTGGATACCATGGTGATAACCCCCTGTCCGGTGAACCGCAACAGCATGAATCCCAAAAAAATGAAGAAAAAGGTCAGTGCCACAGAAGGCTCCTTTTGTAAATACTCTACAATCCTGTCTACCTGACTTAAATAAATCAATACCAGACCCAGGCTGATCCCAGCAATGATGGCAATGGGTCTTACCCCTACCCGGTCGTACAATCGCCCTATCCATGGCAGCAAAAAAGCACTACCGATCGTCCCAAGCATATAGGCAATACTTAGCTGGTCCCTGTTTACATTCAACTCAAGCAGTAAACTCTCTGTGAATACTGAAACGCCCATCGTCTGACCGGGTATGCTCATCAGCATACCGATGGTCCCCCATACCAGGATCATCCAACCATAGAAAAAGGGCCACTTTGCGGGGTGAAAAGGATAGTTGGGATCGAGCAGCTTTCGCATAAGGCGGCAAAACTACTTCTTTGCAGAAAGCACGGCGAGCAATTAGCTAAAAAATCACATTTAATACCCAAGAACCATACCGAGTCCCTTTCATTTATTTCTATTAATGGACCTGATTAATCAATTTTACCAGGGAAGAATTTACCTGGCGATACCTTTCAGCAACAAAGAGCTTGAACCAAAGGATTTTTTCGTCCCTATTTCCGTTTATATTTAAGACCTGGATAACATTAAAAAAACACAGATATGGTTGGTGAGAAGTTATTTCACGAAAATCCTACCCTTTACGCTTTTTTGCCCTTATTCTACATGGTGTGGGCAGACGCGGTTTTGACTCCTTCCGAGATCAAACGCGTTCATAAATTGCTTGAAAAACAGGAATGGCTAAGTGATGACGAGAGAGAATTCCTGCTGTCATATCTTGATCCGGTCTCACCCCCATCGCCCAACCAGTTGAAAAGCTGGCTCAAAGAGATCAGGAAAACTTCAGACCATCTTTCTCCTGAGATGAAAAGCAGCCTGGTGGAGATCGGTATTAAGCTGGCACAGATCAACGCCAGAAGCGGGACTGAGGCAACCCTTGATTCAGCCAGAAAACCACTTCAGGACATCGAAGAAGCGCTTGGCGTGGTATCCAGGGAATCCGCCTATCACTTCAACACTCTCATTCACCCCGGATCAAGAGAAGAAGCGGTTGATTCCAGCGTAAATTCTGACGAAATCAGCAAGATCCTGGACGGCGATGATGCCGAGACGATCAGAAAGGTTAAAACCCTCATCCAGGATCCGGTATTCGAATACTACAAGGGCGAAAGCATCCGGGAGTATCGTCAACAGGTACTGGAATGGTGCCAGTTTCTGGCTCAGCAGGGATATGGGGCTGTGGCCTTTCCTAAAAAATATGGCGGCGAAAATGACATGAAGAAATACTTCGTGATCATGGAAACGCTTGCCTATCACGACCTGAGTATGGTCATCAAGTTTGGTGTACAATTTGGTCTTTGGGGAATGAGCGTCATGTTTCTGGGTACTGAAAAACATCACAAGAAATATCTGAAAGACATCGGCACTCTCAAACTGCCCGGCTGCTTTGCCATGACAGAAACCGGACATGGTTCCAATGTACGTGGGATAAGAACCACTGCGACCTATGTTCATGGCAGCAAAACGATCACAATCCATACCCCCTCAAAAATGGATGGCAAAGAGTACATTGGAAATGCAGCTTTGCATGGGCGTATGGCGACAGTTTTTGCGAAGCTGATCGTGGATGGGACCGACTATGGAGTGAATGCTTTTATCGTTCCGCTCCGCGATGAAAAAGGAAAGGTGCTTGAGGGGATTACCATCGAAGACTGCGGACATAAAATGGGCCTGAACGGGGTAGATAACGGAAAGATCTTTTTTGATCAGGTAAAGATCCCTATTGAAAATATGCTGGACCGGTTTGGAAGCATTGATAAAAATGGTGAGTTTGCCAGCCCGATCGCCAGTGACAACCGGAGATTTTTTACCATGCTGGGGACGCTTGTAGGGGGACGTATCGGCGTGCCTAGAGCGGGATTGAGCGCTGCTAAAACCGGACTGAACATTGCCATTCGCTATAGCAATCAGAGAAGACAGTTTGGACCCGAAGGCGGGGAAGAAATGTCTATTCTCAACTACAGAACCCATCAGAGAAGGCTCATGCCTCCGCTTGCAAGTGCCTATGCCATTCATTTTGCCCTGGAATATGTGACCCAACGATTCCTGAAGCGTACGGATGAAGACATCCAGGAAATTGAGGCGCTGGCAGCGGGAATGAAGGCCTATGCGACCTGGTTTACCACCAGCACTCTGCAGGAATGCCGGGAGGCCACAGGCGGTAAGGGGTACCTGACAGAGAACCGGATCGATATATTGAAAGCTGACACGGACATCTTTACCACTTTTGAAGGGGACAACACGGTGCTGATGCAGCTGGTGGCCAAAAGCAGATTATCGGAATTCAAGCAGGAATTCAGCGACATCAATTTTTTCAGCATCCTCAACTATGTGACCAGACAGGCCAAGATCACACTGGCAGAAATGAACCCGATCATCATTAGAAATACCGATGAAGATCATCTGCTGGATCCGGAATTTCACCTGAACGCTTTTAAATACCGGGAGCGGGACATCCTCTCCTCTGCCGCGCGGAGGCTCAAGCACTACATCGATCAGGGTATGGATTCATTTGACGCTTTCAATCAATGTCAATTCCATCTATTCAATGTAGGCGTGGCTTATATCGAGTCAGTGATCATGGAGCAATTCATATTAAAAGTCGAAGGCCTTGAAGAAGGGTCCAGTAAAAATATCCTGAAAAAATTGTGTGATTTGTATGCCTTATCTACTATTGAAAAACATAAAGGCTGGTACCTGGAACATGATTATATGGTAGGGACTAAAACCAAAGCGATCAGACAAATGGTCAACAGGCTTGTAAAAGAGGTAAGACAGGAGGCAGTGCCGCTGGTCCACGCTTTTAAAATACCCGAAAGCTGCATTGCAGCACCGATTGTCACTAACATACAACCCGAATGATAAATGAAATTATTGCCGAGATCGTCGGTACCTTTATCCTGCTTCTGCTGGGAAACAGTGTAAATGCCAATGTCTCATTAAAACAAACCTATGGAGAGGGCAGCGGTTGGATTGTGATCACTCTTGGCTGGGGAATTGCTGTATTCGTGGCTGTTTTTGTTGCAGGTTCGGTAAGCGGCGCACATATCAACCCTGCAGTGACCCTGGGGCTGGCAGTCGTCGGTAAGTTCCCGTGGGCAAAAGTAGCGGCCTATATCACCGCACAAATGATCGGGGCTTTTCTGGGAGCTTTTGTAACCTATGTAGTATACAGACCCCATTTCCATGCTACCGAAGATCCGGATGCCAAGCTGGGGGTATTCAGTACAGGTCCTGCCATTAAAAACAATTTCAACAATTTCCTTTCAGAGCTGGTCGGAACATTTGCACTGGTCTTCGCGGTATTTTTCCTGGTAAGTGGTGAAGGATTGGGATCCCTAAGCGCTTTACCCGTCGGTTTGCTTGTACTGGGAATTGGTTTGTCACTGGGAGGCACCACAGGATATGCCATCAATCCGGCCCGTGACCTTGGTCCGAGGATCTTTCATGCGGTGGCACCCATCAAAAATAAGCGGGACAGCAACTGGGGATATGCCTGGATACCAGTTTTGGGGCCCTTGGCGGGTGCTCTTGCCGCCGGTATTCTATTTATTTTGGTCAGAGGACATTTTAGTCTTTGATGAAACTCTTCCATTCATATTACGAAACAGGAAAGCATATTTTGATCACGCTGCTGTTTTTCTCAGGCTTTTCTTCAATGGCTCAGCAGGATTACTGGACCCGGCATACCATCGATGATGCTGACAGTGGTGCGGATGGCGTACGACTCGCCGACGTGAATGACGACGGCCTGATGGATATTACTACTGGCTGGGAGGAAGCCGGTTTTACCAAAGTGTATCTTCATCCGGGCCATCAACGGGGCAAAGACCGCTGGCCCTCGGTTGTGGTTGGTACAACACCAGCCGTGGAAGATGCCGTATTTTTTGATTATGATAACAATGGCAGGCCGGATGTGGTGAGCAGTACAGAAGGAAAAAACCGGAAGATCTACTTTCACACATCGCCGGAAGATCCGGAAAAATTCACGGATCCTTTCATGTGGAAAACGGACACATTACCAGCCTCGGATGAGTTGATGATGTGGATGTATGCTATCCCGGCAGACGTCGATGGTAAAAACGGGATTGATCTGGTTGCAGGCGGAAAAGGAAAAGATGCTAAAATCGGATGGTTTGAGTCACCTCAGGAACCGTCAAGGCTGGAAGAATGGAAATGGCATCCGATCAGTGAGGCTACCTGGGTGATGTCTCTCTTTGTCCGGGACATGGATCATGATGGTGATATGGATATTGTATTGTCCGACAGGAAACCCGGCGCTACAAATGGAATAAGATGGCTGGAAAATCCCGGAAAATTCAAAAAACAGGTTAAGTACTGGGAAAACCATTTTATTGGAGGGCAGGGTCTTGAGGTGATGTTCATGGACCTCGCTGATCTGGACGGCGACGGACTAGAAGATGCTTTGACGACAGAATACACCAATCAACAGATCCTCTATTTCAAAAGACTGGATAAATCAGGAATAAATTGGGAAACTTATCGGATTCCAATTACCGCCCATACCGGAAGATCAAAATCAGTAAGGGTTGGTGACATCGATCTGGATGGCAGGCCGGATATCGTCCACAGCACCGAAACCAATGAAGGAGACAAATCCGGCATCTGGTGGCTGGAGTATGACTCTTCCCCTACCGAACCGAACTGGACCTGGCACAATGTCAGCGGCCCGGATGGGATCAAATACGATAGAATAGAGCTTATTGATCTGGATGGGGATGGAGATCTTGATGTGCTTACCTGTGAAGAGAATTTTGGAGCAAACAGCGAAGGACTAGGCGTGGTGTGGTATGAGAATCCGGGTAGGTAGTTTATAATCATCTGCGATGATAGTGTATATTTGAAAATGACTTTAGAGGCCTTTCAACTTATCAATAAATTCTTCAGGTGTAAGCTCGATCTGACGCAAGATTTCTCTGATTAAGGGGCGACCAATATCTCGACCCTTGTGATGTGGTAATGTAGTATAACGACCGTCCGGATGACGATAAAACACATGGCTTCCTCTTTTGCGCTTGATTTCGAAACCTAACGACAAAAGTAGCTGCTCAAAGGTTTTTGCATCAACTAATGGTAGTTTACTCACAGAGCAATAGAAATTTGCTGTAAGCCTACAAACTCAGATAAATTGAATTCTTCCGGATCAAGTTCTTCGATACAAAGTTGGATTACTTCCTTAAGGTTTTCATGAAGTTCATCAAGGCTTTCAGCCTGAGTATGAGCTCCCGGCAAGGTGGGTACAATACCATAGTAAAGCCCTGTATCCTGATCTCTTCCGATATGTGCGGTAAACTGGTAATTTTTCATCTTAACTAATAAACGATTTTTTGATCAATTTTAATTGCTCCCAGGATTAATTTTTCCAAAATAACAGGATTATATATTGAGTTACCCGGAACGGAGAACCGTATGTACTCACCTTCAGGAAAACTTTGGTGACGAAAACGAGGTCATGAGGGTGGTGTGGTATGAGAATCCGGGGAGGTAAATATATACCCTGGAAAATCCTTTCAAAAAAATGTGCTAATTCATATAGCCTGTCATCTTTTTATTAATTGCAATCGCAAACCTGAACCGGAATATGGCATTAGAATGAGATTAGAATTTCTTTCATGAGGAATAATTCTGTTGATATTCGGCAACCCATGGAATTAATTTTCAGTTCAGTCAGATCAAAACATGTCCGGTATGGTAAAGATACTTTTAGTTGAAGATGAGCCGGGAGTCGCCTCATTCATCAAGAAAGGTCTTGAAGAAGAAAATTATCAGGTTCAGGTTGCCTATGATGGCCAGATGGCCTGGCAACTCCTGTCTGCCGGATCCTACGATCTGATCATTTTAGATGTGATCCTCCCGGGAATGAACGGAGTAGATCTTTGCAGAAAAATAAGGGAATCCGTTTCTCAGCGGTCTCCTATCCTTATGCTCACAGCGCTGAATAGCATTGAAAATATTGTCGCAGGCCTTGATAGCGGTGCCGATGATTACCTGGCCAAGCCATTTAAACTGAAAGAACTGTTGGCGCGCATCAGAGCGCTTTTGAGAAGATCTTCCGGGACTGAAAATACGGAACAGAAAATACTGAAAATAGAGGACCTGGAGCTGGACCCTACCTCGAAAATAGTATATCGAAAAGGCACTGAAATCAAACTCACTTCGACTGAGTACCGGCTTCTTGAATACTTCATGAGAAATCAACGTAAGATATTATCCAGGATTGACATACTGGAAAATGTCTGGGATATCAATTTTGACATGGGCACCAATGTCGTGGATGTATATGTGAACTACCTCCGCAACAAAATCGAAAAGGAATATGGATCCAAATTGATCCACACGGTGATTGGCATGGGTTATATCATGAAAACCGACAGTTGAACTATTCATCAATGAATATTCATAACAAAATAACGCTGATCTTTCTGGTGCTCACTGGTTCGCTCATGTCAGTGGTCTTTGTGATCATCTATTTCTTCTCGAACAACTATACCGATTCCGAATTTTTTGACCGGTTGAACGACCGGGCCAATATCGTGGCACAAATCCATCTGGAAAAGGATGAACTCAGCGCTCAGCTTTATGACGAAATCAGAAAAAAATACGGCCAAAGTCTGCCAAATGAAAAGGAGGTGATTTTCAGGATCAGTGATATTGAGCACCCAACATTGCCTGAAGAAAGCATTCGAAAAGACCTGCCATTTGAGTTCTTCTATGATCTTTTCCAAAAGAAGTCTGCCTCACTAAAAAATGAAACAACATACGTGAAAGGCATTATTTATACGGATAACGAGGGAGATTTTGTCGTCATCATTTCAGCTGACAATATATTCGGTCATGCCAAAATGAAGAATCTACGGACGATACTTATAGTCGCACTGATGATCAGTCTGATTGCCCTTTTCCTTATCGGTCGCTACTATGCAGGTAGAGTATTGGATCCTATTTCACATATCACCAATAAAGTGAAAGAAATCACTGCGACAAACCTTCACCTCAGATTAGATACAAACAATAACAAGGATGAGCTGGCAGAGCTATCCAACACTTTCAATGATATGCTGGACCGGCTGGAAACGACCTTCGACCTTCAGGGAAGTTTCATCAATAATGCATCGCACGAACTTAAAAATCCTTTAGCCGCAATTCTTGGTGAAACGGAACTTATTCTGAACAGACAAAGAACTGTTTCAGAGTATCAATCATCCATACGTAATATCGAAAAAGAGGCCCATCGGTTGGACTTGCTTATCAATAATCTGCTCGAACTGGCACAGGCAGGTCATGAAAACAAAGGTTTGCTGGTGGAACCCATCCGGCTGGATGAACTTGTCTTCCTATCCAAAGAAAAAATCGACAGAATAAACCCCAAAAACAAGGTAGTTCTCGACCTTTCAAAACTACCGGAGAATGCTCATTCTTTGATGATTTATGGAAACCTGAGTCTGTTGCTTGTCGCAATGATCAACATCATTGATAATGCCTGTAAATTCTCTGAGAATAAAGAAGTAGTAATCAGGATCTTTTCAAATAAGGATAAGATAGAGATCTCTGTTATTGACAAGGGAATTGGGATACCAAAAGAGGATCTCACCAGGGTACTCGAACCTTTATTCAGGTCAGAAAATGCCAGAGGAACCAAAGGTTTCGGCGTTGGATTGTCTCTGGCTCACAAGATCGTGAAGATGCACAAAGGAATCATGAACATTGAATCCGAATATACCAAAGGTACCACGGTAAGAATCTCATTCAATAAGGAGCCGGAATCAAAATAAGAGTTTCGGCCCCCAGATTAACATCAGTTCTAATCAACTTCTAATCTTATTTTAAGCGTGATCTAAGCCGATTACAGTTTATACATATTATGGTATATCGATTCGCAGTATGTTTCTAAACCATGGTGTCAGTGCAGGTCTTCTGTCACTTCGTTTGATCATTAGCGTACTTTTATTCCCCAATGGGCTTAAGCTGGTGAGCAACTATCGTAGCAGCTTAGAGTGGCTTACAGGTCATGAGTTCAATTATCCAATACTTGTAGCCTACATGGTCATAGTCATTCAGTTTTACTCTTGTTTCTTTCTCACCCTGGGTATTGCCAGCCGGTATCTTGCAGTATTAGTTATTGCTTCTGCACTGACTACCATCCCCTATCACTTCGGTGGAAATCTGTCCGAAGACTGGTTGGGGCAACCCACTGGTCATGGGATCCTCTTTCACCTGTTACTTCTTATTTGCAGTATGATTCTTGTCATAAAGGGCAGTGGTCGTTTTTCTGTTGACTACATGATCAGCAGGATCTTCAGCTAGGCATTGATTTCAACTATGAATAAAATTTTAATCCTATTCTAATTTTATTCTAAGCAGCCTATTACTTCAGCCTCGTTTCTTCAGAAAAATGCCTTTGAATCATGGAGACAACATTGCTTGAATACAGTAAAATCATCCTGACGAAAATAAGTTTTGATGAATCCCTCTTCCAAAAAGAATTCAAAAAAGCACTGAAAAAACTCAGGCCGGAAGAAAGGCATGAATTAAAGTCATGGGCCAGAGAATACTATTTTTCTGAAAGTTGAAATTTTAATCTCCTTCTAATTCCTCTCTTAACACCCCCTTATGCTCTTCTGATACTTTAGCCACTCAAAAAAGTCAAAATGAAAAGGAAACGGACATTATTTATTCTCTCGAGTGTGGGCTCACTCACGCTCATGCTTGGTCTATTCACAGCCTTATATCCGGCCGGATCACCGGAGAAATCTGCGCCGGAATTAGAGGTGGAAAAATTTCAGGTGATCCATCCCGTGAGAAAAGATACCACATTTGTAACGGACTATATCGCTTCATTACAAGCCATTCAACATGTGGAGCTTCGATCAAGGATCAGAGGGGTTATAGAGGAGATACATGTAGACGAAGGTCAGCTGGTGAAAAAGGGTGATGTGCTTTTTACGCTCAGCAAGCAGGAGTATGAAACCATGCTATACCAGGCTAAAGCAGCAATGAATAGTGCCATTGCAGAGAAAAAATCAGCGGAAGTAGAACTGAAAAACACCCGGGACCTGGTAAACAAAAACATTGAATCTCCAACCCAGCTGGAGATAGCCAATGCCAGGATAGATGCCCTGGAGGCAAAAGTCGAGGAGGCCAGGTCCCTGGTGGAACAGGCCAGGCTTCAACTGAACTACACCATGGTAAAAGCTCCTTTTGATGGTGTGATCGGCAGGATCCCTAACAAAGTAGGTAGCCTGGAAGAAGAGGGAACTTTGCTTACGACCATATCTGATAACAGCAAGATCTATGCATACTTCAATGTCTCCGAGAAGGAATACCTGAAATTGATCGGAAAAGAAAAGACAAACAATGAGCTTGTGACGCTTTTACTGGCAAATCAAAGACCCTATGAACACCCAGGTAAAATTCAGACGCTCGATAACATGATCAGAAGCGAAACTGGAACAATCTCTTTCAGAGCACTTTTCCCAAATCCTGAAAGAAACCTGATACATGGCGCTTCCGGAAAGGTTAGAATCACCAAAGAGTTGAAAAACGCCTTATTGATCCCCCAGGTAGCCACTGTTGAAGCTCAGGATATCCTTTATGTTTTTGTGGTGGATGATGGAAATATACTTCACAGGAGAAAAGTCAACCCGTTATTTCGTTTACCCCAACTGTATGTGATCGGTGACGGTATTTCAGGCAATGACCGGATTGTTTACAAGGGTTTGCAACACATTCGGGATGGAATGAAGATTGAATCAGAAGTCGTAGACTTCCTGTCAGAGCAAAGCAGCCCGATGATCGCTCTGAAGCACTGATCTTTATTGGTATCCATACATCATTCAACTAATTCACAACAATGTTTACCAAGTTCATTGAGCGACCAGTATTATCCATTGTTATCTCCCTCCTGCTTACCCTTTTGGGCATTTTAGCCATTGTTCAGTTGCCAGTGACCCAGTTTCCTACGATTGCTCCACCCGTGGTAGGGATTACTGCTGAGTATGCAGGAGCAAATGCCGAAACTTCGGTGAAGGCGGTTGTCCGGCCTTTGGAAATGGCATTGAATGGTGTGCCCGGAATGAAGTACATGTCCTCCGATGCCGGCAACGACGGCACCAGCATCATAAGGATCGCCTTTGAGACCGGAACAGATCCGGATCAGGCGGCAGTGAATGTGCAGAACCGGGTAGCTTCTGTGATCGGCAAACTACCTGAGGAAGTTCGGCTTTACGGGGTGAAGGTTTCAAAGGAGGTAAACAGTATCCTTCTCTACCTCAACATCTCTAGCGATGATCAATCTATGGATGAAAAATTCATTCACAACTTTGTCCATATCAATATCCTGGAAGAGCTTCGAAGGGTCAAAGGCGTTGGATTCATTGATATTTTGGGTCAGCGTGAATATGCTATTCGTGTCTGGCTAAAACCCGACAGGCTTACAGCCTATAAACTCTCAGTAGATGAAGTAATTGAGGCACTCCGGGAACAAAATATTGAGGCGGCTCCCGGAAAGGTAGGCCAAAGCTCAATGAAAGATGCTCAGGACATGCAATATATCCTGAAATACACCGGGAGATTTACTCAGGAGGATGAATATGCAGAAATACCGGTTAAGTCAACCGTGGATGGTCAGATCCTTCGATTGGGAGATGTGGCAGATATTGAATTCAGCACTGCAGCATACGATACCTATGCCAAGGAAAATGGTAAGCCTTCAGCAGCCATCATCATCAAACAACTCCCTGGCACCAATGCCCAGGAAGTGATCGATAACGTGAAGATGAAGATGGAAGAACTTAAAGAGAAATCTTTTTTACCAGGGATGGACTATTCCTTCGGGTACGATGTTTCCCGGTTTCTGAGCGCATCAATGGAGCAGGTTTTAAAGACCTTCTTAGAGGCGTTTTTGCTGGTTTCATTGGTAGTGTTCATTTTTCTGGGCGATTTTCGCTCAACGCTCATTCCAGCTATAGCGGTGCCGGTCTCCCTGATCGGCACTTTTTTCTTCATGCAGCTTTTTGGCTTCTCTATCAACATGATCACGCTCTTCGCACTGGTTCTTGCTATTGGTATCGTAGTAGACAATGCCATAGTAGTGGTGGAAGCAGTACACGCTGAAATGGAAAGTACAGGAGCCAATCCCTATATGGCTACCAAAGCATCTATGAAGAAGATCTCCGGAGCGATCATCGCCATTACGCTGGTGATGTCTGCCGTGTACGTGCCAATCGCATTCATGTCAGGTCCGGTGGGAATTTTCTACCGGCAGTTTTCAATCACCCTTGCAATTTCCATCATTCTTTCAGGAGTGGTTGCATTAACCCTTACCCCTGCCCTTTGTGCTCTTCTTTTGAAGAATACACATCAGGAAAATGGCTTACCAAAAAAGAAAAACGGGATCAATAAATTCATTGATGGTTTCAACAACCGATACAACAGACTTGCCGCAAAATACCGGATCATCATTGAAGCCATCGTAAATCGAAGAGTGGTAACCTTTGCCTCCCTGATCATTTTTTGCATACTCACCTTTGGATTCAGTTCATTCATTCCATCGGGTTTCATTCCAAACGAAGACCAGGGGATCCTTTATGCAAACGTGCTGGCACCTCCGGGCGCCACTGTCGAGCGAACACAACAGGTAGTAGATGCCATTCAGCAAGTGGCGAACGACCTGGAATCTGTACAATCCGTTTCGACTCTGGCAGGTACCAACATCTTTTCAGACGGGACAGGCGCACCTTATGGAACCGTGCTGATCAATCTGAAAGACTGGAGCCAGCGAAAGGAATCAGTGGAAGAGGTGGCAAAAATCATGACAGAGCGGACAAGGCACATCAAAGATGCAAAAATTGACTTTCTCCCGCCTCCGGCCGTGCCCGGGTATGGTAATGCCGGTGGATTTGAGCTTCGATTCCTGGATAAAACCGGAAATGATGATCTCCATCAGATGGAGGAAGTGATGCAGGACTTTGTGACGGAGCTTAGAAACCGACCGGAAATCCAAAGCGCTTTTTCCCTTTTTGACAACAACTATCCGCAATACGTTTTGAAGGTAGACTATGATCAGGCCGCACAAAAGGGTGTATCGGTCAAAAATGCGATGAGTACCCTGCAAACCTTAATGGGTGGCGAATGGGCCTCTGACTTTATCAGATATGGTAAGACCTACCGGGTGATGGTCCAGGCACACCCGGGTTATCGGGCGCAACCTGAAGATGTTCTAAAACTGCATGTCAAAAACGAATATGGAGAAATGGTACCCTATGCATCTTTTATGGACCTTGAAAAGGTGTTGGGTCCAGAGCAGGTAACACGATACAACATGTATACCTCTGCAGAGATTAATGGAGAACCAGCCGAAGGGTACAGCAGTGGCAGTGCCATCAAAGCCATCCGGGAAGTAGCAGCGGAAAAACTGCCAAGAGGATACGATATTGCATGGGCAGGAATGACCTTTGATGAAGTAGCTACGGGAGATCAGGCCATTATGATCTTCGTGATCTGTCTGATTTTCGTGTATCTTCTGCTTTGTGCACAGTACGAAAGTTTCCTTTTGCCATTATCAGTCATCCTGTCTTTGCCGGCCGGGATCTTCGGAGCATTTCTTTTTCTCTGGGTGTTGGGGCTGGAAAATAATATTTACGCGCAGGTGGCCATGATCATGCTGATTGGTATGCTTGGTAAAAATGCGATTCTGGTGGTGGAGTTTGCCTTGCAAAAACAAAAAGAAGGCTTCTCTCCTTTTCAGGCGGCCGTTCAGGGAGCAGCCGAGCGATTAAGGCCCATTTTAATGACCTCCTTTGCCTTTACCGCTGGCTTGATCCCGCTGATCTTTTCAACCGGAGCAGGCGCAATCGGCAATCAAACCATCGGTGCAGCTGCTGCCGGCGGCATGATCCTGGGAACGGTGATCGGCGTACTGTTGATCCCAGGATTGTATTATGTTTTTGCCTCAATCGGATCAAAAAAGCCTGTCGCTACGGCAATTCCTTCAACGACTGAAAAGGTACTTTCAAACTGATCTTCGGCCAACACTAATTTACTCTAAACAAAATGAAACCATATTTCGACAAATGGATAACAATGTCTCTATGCGTAGTTGTATTATCAGGCTGTCAATCCATAGACATCACATCGAATACATCGCTGATTGAAATGCCCGGTGTATATGAGGATTCGACAGATACTACAAATATTGCAAACCTCTCATGGGAAACATACTTTGCCGATCCCACCCTGATCAGACTTATAGATCAGGCGCTGGCAGGAAACCCCGACCTCTCCATCACACATCAACGGATAGAAATGGCCAGATCGGGTGTCACCTTTGCAAAGGGAATGCTTTTTCCAGTGGTGGATGCCATAGGGTTTTCAGGTCAGGCCAGAACGGCTGAATATTCTGTTAATTGGGCCGGTAATGAAGGTGGTCAATTCTTATCCGGAGACCCCCTCCGCCCTACCTACACTGATTATTATCTTGGCCTTCAGAGCAGCTGGGAAGCTGACATCTGGGGCAAGCTGAAAAACAGAAAGAGGGCAGCACAATCCAGATTTTATGCTACCATTGAAGGTCAGAACTGGGTTTTATCCAATCTGGTTTCTGATGTGGCTCTGGCCTATTATGAATTGCTTTCACTGGATGAAAACCTTGAAATTATCAGCGAAACCATCACGCTGCAGGAAAATGCACTTGAAGTGGTGAAAGCACAGAAGCAGGCCGGAAAAGCCAATAAACTGGCAGTGGAGCAATTTGAAACCCGTCTATTAAACTTAAGAGGGCTTCAAAAGGCAACGCTACAGGAAATCGCTGAAGTGGAATATCGTCTGAATCTTTTGATGGGAAAATACCCACAATCGATACAGCGAAGTAGTATTGCATTTGAGGATACGGTTATTCTGAACGTTCTACCAGGTACATCTTCACAATTGGCCGTCAACAGACCCGATATACGACAGGCCGAACTGGAGCTTATAGCTTCAAAAGCGGATGTAAAAGCCGCCAGAGCTGCCTTCTACCCTACACTGGGGATCACTGCCGGCATTGGTTACAATGCCTTTCAACCACAATTTTTATTCAGAAGCCCTGAATCCATAGCTTATAATATCTTCGGGAATATTGCGGCTCCCTTGATTAACAGAAATGCCATCAAAGCCGAATTTAATTTCAGCAAAGCCTCGCAGGCAGAAGCTTTTTACAACTATCAGAAGACCTTACTGGGAGCGTACACCGAAGTCTCACTGGAAATCCGGAACATTCGTAACTTACAGGATCGATTTGTGCTCAAATCCAATGAGGTGGATGTACTCACCTCCTCCATTGAGACCTCATCTGATTTGTTCAGGACGGGTAGAGCTTCCTATTTGGAGGTGCTCATTACTCAGCAAAATGCACTGCAGGCGCAATTGGAATTGATAGACATACGCGAACAACTATACTACTCAAAAATTAAATTGTACAAATCTCTTGGTGGCGGATGGAGGTAATCACAAATTCATAGGGGAATTGTTTCCTTAAAGAGCAACCCGGTTCGGTCATATCATCTTTCAAATTCTAATCGTATTCTAATGATTTTGCCTGGATTTCATTTGCAGAGATACACACCGGAAATTAATATTAATCCATGTTTTACACTAGCCGGCTTATCTGTTGAAAAAAATACTGTTGGTAGAGGATGACGTGCAGGTATGCAATTTTATTAATAAAGGTCTTACCGAGCAAAAATTCGAGGTGAGCATTGCGATGGACGGTGAAACGGGACTCCAGATGTTCAGAGACTCTGTTTTTAATCTGGTCATCCTGGATATCATGCTCCCGGTCATCAATGGTTTGGAAGTTTGCCGGCGGATCAGGGCCACAAACAGTGAAGTCCCTATTCTTATGCTGACAGCAATGGGTAGTGCAGAAAACGTGGTGATCGGGCTGGAATCAGGAGCGGATGATTATCTGGCCAAGCCCTTTAAATACATCGAGCTACTGGCAAGGATCAAAACATTGCTACGAAGGGCAGGCAATAAGGAAAGCCTGGCGGTAAATGATGAATTAGTGTTTGAATTTGCTGATCTGGTATTAAATGATAAGACCAAAGTTGTAGTCAGAAACGGATCGGAAATTTCACTTACCTCAACTGAGTATCGTTTGCTGTTGATGTTTATGAAAAACCCAACAAAGGTCTTTTCCAGAACGGACATGCTGGATGAAGTATGGGGTATCAATTTTGATATCGGCACCAATGTGGTTGATGTCTATGTCAACTATCTCAGGAAGAAGCTGGATAAATACGGTAAAGAGAAGCTTATCCATACGGTTTTTGGTATGGGCTACGTATTAAAGCGAAGCAATGAAAATCCATAACAGGATCATCTATATCCTCATCACCATCTTTGTCCTGTATACTCTGTTGTTCAGTGGGTTTATTTATTATTCAATCTCTAACTATGCATTCACTGACTTCTACAAAAGACTTGAAATCAGAGCTGCAGCTAATGCCAAGATTAAACTGGAACAGAAGCGTGATGCTGATATACTCCGCGATCTGAGGCAGGAATACCTGGAAATATTACCCAATGAAAGTGAATACTACATCAAGCTGTCAAATGGGAGCTATGTGAGAGACTCTGTTCCGGGAGAAATACCCGTTGATTTTATCAACGAAATCATCAGCAATGGATTTGGTAATTATGCTAATGGTAACATATACTACTCAGGGATCAGGTACCTGACCTCTGAAAATAGTGATTATGTGGTAATCATTTCAGCAGAGAACTACTTCCATACCCATCATATTGCCTATTTGAGAAACCTGCTGCTTACCTCTCTTGCGTATGCCTTATTGTTGATTGTGCTCATCTCCTTCATGTTTTCCAGAACATTGATAAGACCGATCAAGAATATCATCCATGCGGTAAAAGACATAAGCTCAGAGAATCTGCATATGCGTTTGAAAGTCCCGGCCAGAAATGATTCGCTGAGTCAGCTGATCATCACCTTCAATGATATGCTGGACCGACTGGAGACCTCATTTGAGACCCAGAAAAACTTTATCAGCAATGCCTCTCATGAACTCAACACGCCATTGACATCTATCATAGGTGAGGGAGAAGTGGCATTGTCCAAACCGCGTAAACCAAAGGAATATATAGAAACCATCGGAATAATTTTAGAACAGGCAGGTAAATTGGAGCAAAAGACCAAGGCTCTCCTTTACCTGGCACGAACCGGCTATGATGGCAAAAGACAAAAATTTGAAAAGGTACGAATAGATGAATTGATCCTTGATGTAAAGCAGACAACAGAGAACCTTCTAGGCAACGCAAGTATCTCTATTGACTTTAGTATGCTACCGGAAAGCCCTTTAAGACTAAAAATAAAAGGAAACGAGCAACTGCTTCATCTTGCTTTATGCAATATCGTGCTGAATGCCTGTAAGTATTCGGACAACAAACCGGTCAATATCGCGCTTGCCTCTGATGACAAAAGGGTTATAGTAATCGTAAAAGACCAGGGGATTGGGATTCCTGATGATGAGTTAAAATATATTTATGATCCGTTTTTTCGTGCTTCCAATACAGCACATTATGAAGGATACGGGATTGGGCTCCCCCTGGCACGAAATATCATCAAAATTCATAACGGAACCCTGCTTGTCAGCTCTATTGTTGATCAGGGCACTACGGTTCGCATCGACCTGCCCCAGGGGAATTATACATTTTAACCAGGTAGATCCAAAGCAATGGATCGGAACTAGCTGAAGATCTGATAATTCTAATGGAACGTTAATCTTTCTAATAAAATCCTAATATTATTTTAAAGAGCTTATAATCAGGCCGGGTGAAGCTTTGCTTTAAATCAAAATTGAATTTGAAATGGCAAAGACAATCCTTATTCCAACTGACTTTAGTGTAAAACTTTTGAAACTGGTCTGTCAGGCGATGGATAACAATCAAGATGAGCCTGTTAATCTGGTCCTATTCCACCGAATAGACCTAACAAACTCTATTACTGATTTGCTCTTTTATTCTAAGGAAAAGATTTTGAGACCCCTGGAGACCCGTGAATTCAAAGATTCCTGCAAAATCATCCTTAGTAAATATGAGTCTTCCATAAACTCTTTTCGTATTGAGCTTTTCACCGGCTTCAATGGCAATGCGTTCCGGAATTTCCTTGACGGGAATCGAATTGATGAGGTCTACAGACCAGTGAACTACAAGATGAAGCTCAAAGACCCGAGAAGTCTGGACATTCTTCCATTATTGGAAAAATGCCCGGTTCCCACTGTGGATGTAACCATAAACAGCTACGAACACAGAGCCACTCGCGAGATTGAGCAGTTGGCTGATTTATTTTTTCAATCCGTTACAAAGTAATCAGAAATTATTCTTGTCTAAATGACAAACAAAGTACTCTATACGAGCTTATTTCCGCTGTTGCCAGTCATCTGCCTGATCATACTATCAACTCGTGTCATAGAGGATCCGGAACAAACGATCCTTGGGACCTGGGATGAAGTATCATGGAGATACGAAAAAATGGATCACAGGAATCAGTCTGCAATTTCTCTTATGGACGAACTGGATGACAGGGTCAAAAGTGAAATTGCCGGACATCTGGTCATTCATAAGGCAGAAGTTTGGCAGTTTACATCAGATAGAAAACTGAGTTTGGCCGGAAATAATGAGGACAAAAAAAAGCTGTCCTGGGCTTTAAAAGGACGGGGCAACATCCTTGAATTGACGGCCCAAGGAACTCCTACGGAAACCTACCAGATACAGGAGCTGACCAAAGACAGGATGGTCCTGCATTTCAATTCTGACCTTCAGGTAAGAGGGATAGTAGAAATGGCATTTAATAGGCGAACTCACTAACAAAATATATGCTTAAAAGAGAAGGCAGTAACAGATCAATAAAGGACAATCTGAAGCTAGGGTCTCTCACAGCCATTGCTGCAGGGATGGTGAATGTAACTTCAGTTATCCTGTTCTTCTCTTTCACCTCAAATGTCACCGGGCATTATGCCATTCTCGCTCAGGAAATTTCCAGGGGTAACTGGTACCAGGCATTGGTGGTTTTTAGCTGGATAGCGTTGTTCTTTCTGGGAAATTTCACCTCCAATCTTTTCCTGGTCACAGGGACTTTTCGGACCAGGTACTTAACCCATGCCACTCCGGTGCTATTGGAGATATGTTGCCTGCTTTTTGTAGCCATTTACCTGGAATCAAATTATCAGGGTTATCTCAATGAAACCGAACTCCTTATAGCATTGATGCTATTTGCCATGGGATTACAAAATGGACTCGTGGCGTCTATTTCTAATTCAGCAGTTAAAACGACTCATCTTACCGGTCTGACAACAGACCTCGGATTGCTATTCTCTTCTTTTGTGAAAGTAGAAAACCGTAAAAACCCGGACCTTATAAACAAAGCAAAATTGCTCATGACCATTATGACTTCTTATATGACGGGAGGTATAGCTACCGGGGTTATGTTCTTGTATTTGCAGAGTAAGGTTTTGTTCATTGCATGTTTTGTCCTGATGGTAGTTGTCGTTTATGATCTGTACAATTTAAGATCTTCCTTACGTAGCAGTCTCTCCGCCATACAGGAAGGCCCGATCCTTGCTGAAACAGAAGACAATCGAAAGAGCGCTTGAATAATTTTGATTTAAAGGAGACATTATCTTCCTTTATCCGGTGATTCGGTTCATTTCAAAATACATTGCCAGACCTTTCAGTATCATTCTGAGCATTTATATGTTCAATCTTTCCATAGATGCTGCTAAAGACATGGAAGGTGGTATTTTCGATCCTAATGTGAATGAAATCGAATCTGCTGTTGAGTTGGTTTTGGAAGTACTCATGGGCCAAAGTGATGTATTTCCGGAGCATGATGAACCAGATCCTGAAGCTGAAACCTGCCTTACCTTGCTGGATCATATTATCCCAACTTCTGACTTGTTTGACCTGGAAAATAAGCAATGTCTCGCACTTAAAAATCTTCCTGTCTTTAGGAGTTTGAATTACTCGGATCCGACGTTAGCTTATCACTTCCCCCCTCCCAGATTAACTGTCTAACATTCTTTTGACAACCCGATGATTAAAGATTAACAGCTTAATTAAAGTCTGTCATACTGACTTCTTTTTCATCCCCGGAAAACGTCAATCAAAATACCTAATTCTTTATCAATTAAGCTCACCATGACTTTGGAGCGCTATGTAATGCACCAAACACATGATTACACTGGTCATATTTTCAATACTCCTAACAGTATCCGGCATTCTACTGGGACTACGTAATAAATCCAAAGGTAGAAATCCTGATATGGGATCTACAAAAGCAAAATCAGATGCATACCATTAATCTTATCGAAATTGATTTTGAGGGAAAATTTTATCCTCCCAAAAAGTCTGATTTTGAATTTATACCAAGAATAAACGAACGGGTCATCATGAATGGACCCAATGATACTCCTTATGCCTATAAGGTTTTAGATGTCCATCATTTTCCGGGAAAACAGGTAAGAGTTTTTATTACGCTGGATAAAACCCTGGATAGTGTATATAAAGGCATGATCAATCAGGCTTTAACCCTATAAATGGATTAAATCATTTAAATACATTCAAATAACTATAAAGAATGGATGCCAGCATACGGAGTCTGCGTGACACCCATTGATTCTTTAAGAATATCATCCGACTCATTCATCCATTAAGGACAGGTTGTTTCAAAATGCATTAATCCCTAAATTGGTACCCTTCAAAAAGTGTGTACCTAAATAAATCCCAGTAATGAAAAGATCTTCAACCCTGTTTTTCCTAGCCATCTTTCTTTTATCCACCTTCCTGATTCATGCAGAAATCAAACTACCGGCAATCGTCTCCTCCAACATGGTGCTACAGCGAAGCACCACCGTGCCGATTTGGGGCTGGGCGGATGCCAGAGAAAAACTGACCATCGAAGCCTCCTGGCTGTCTGCACCCATCAAAGCTGAAGCTGATAAAGATGGTAACTGGAAGGTCGAGGTGAAGACAACTGACAGTAAGGCTCCTAAAACAATCAAAATATCGGGTAAAAACTCTTCTGTAACTTTAGAGAATATACTTTTCGGAGAGGTTTGGGTTTGTTCCGGACAGTCTAATATGCAGCAGCCACTGAATGGATATACCGGCCAACCGACCTATGGCACCAACATGGCTGTTGCCAAGGCAAACAACCCCAATCTCAGGATCTTTTCAGTAGATCGTATCGGGTCAAAGACCCCACTCAAGGATGTCGAAGGGTACTCCGGATGGCAGGAGGCTGCACCAGATAATGTGTTGGGTTTTAGTGCGGTCGCCTATTTCTTTGGTCAGGAGCTTAGCGAAATTCTGGATGTCCCGGTTGGCATGATCCATACCTCCTGGGGAGGTAGCAGCGTACAGGCATGGATCAGTAATGAAGTGATCAGCCAGTATCAGGAGGTTGACCTGACAGATGTGGACATCACGAAAGGCACGAACCATATCCCTACCGCTCTCTATAATTCAATGATCCACCCTTTAATCCCTTACGGCATCAGGGGGGCGCTTTGGTACCAGGGGGAATCCAACAGGATGGATCCCCAGGGTTATGAAAAGCTGTTCCCGGCAATGGTCAAAGACTGGAGGGCTCGTTGGGGTATCGGAGATTTCCCTTTCTACTATGCGCAGATTGCGCCTTACTGGTACAATGACCATGAGGCCTTCAGTACCTATGAGAATTCAGCCTTTATCAGGGAAACACAGCTGGAATGCGTTGACCTCATTCCAAATTCAGGTATTGCCGTCACGCTGGACATCGGTGATGAATATTGCATCCATCCTCCAAAAAAGAAAGAAGTGGCCGACAGACTGCTTTTCAATGCACTAACCAATACATACGGCTTCAAGAATATCGATGCCGTTGGTCCCGAGTATAAATCACACGAAGTAAAAGACGGTGCCATCATTCTATCTTTTGACAATGCCGAAACAGGTGTGTATGCTTACAGTGGACTCAAAGATTTTGAAATCGCAGGGGCAGACAAGGTCTTCTACCCTGCTGAGGCCGAGATCATCAACCGGATGAATGTGTCTGTCAAAAGTGAAAAAGTACCAAATCCTGTAGCTGTTCGTTATGCCTGGAAAAACTGGGTGGAAGGCACACTATATGATACCAATTTGCTGCCAGCTTCCTCCTTCAGGACGGATGACTGGGAGGATGCTACGCAGGCCGATTAGAACTGATTTCCGGGAATGAAATTCCGTAGTTATTTATGTAAATTGCTTATAATGACCAATTGCATATAGAGAGTTGAAACGGGGATTTATATTGTTTTTATTTATTGTGAGCATTATTGGCTGCAAGCATAATGAAGAAAATAAAACTGTTGACCCCGAAGCCCTCTTTGCACACGAGGTAATCCCCATCTTTGAGTCCAAGTGTATTGGCTGCCATGGGGGTGATCCGGATAAGATCGAGGGTGGTCTTAATCTCAAAGATCATGAAAACCTGCTGACCGGAGGAAACTCCGGTGAGCCTGCTGTCATCCCGGGGGATCCGGAAAAGAGTTTGCTCTATCAATCCATTATGAGGTTGAATGAAGATATCGCCATGCCCCCCAAGGAAGGTGATAAGCTTTCTGAGATTGAGCTGCAGATCATCAGAGACTGGATCAGCGGGGGTGCTCCATGGCCGGATGCTGCAAGAATTGCTGAGATCAAACAGGATACATCCTGGCAGTATGGTAACAGAATTCGGGTTCAGACCTCCCGAGGATTGAGCGAAACGTGGGACAACAGGCCCTACGAAAAAAGTAATCTTTGGGCCTACTATCCGATTGATAATCCTGAAATTCCATGGGGAGACATGAACCCTGAGACGGCTCATCCTATCGATGCCTTTTTAAATCATAAAAGGGAGGAATCAGGTATTAAATCTGCTGCAAAAGCCTCAAAACTCACACTGATCCGGCGAGCGACCATTGACCTCACAGGCTTACCTCCCACCCCTGATGAAATTGAAGGCTTTCTTGACCACCATGATCCATTGGCCTACATGAAGCTCCTGGATAAACTTCTGGCCAGTCCTCACTACGGTGAACAGTGGGCCCGGCACTGGCTGGATGTGGTGCGTTATGCAGATTCGGGCGGGTTCTCAAACGATTACATCCGGCCCAATGCCTGGCGTTACCGGGATTATGTGATCAGAGCTTTCAATGATGATAAGCCATACGATCAGTTTGTCATGGAGCAAATAGCTGGTGACGAAATAGACCCGAATGATCCGGAGATGCTCATAGCGACCGGTTTCTTACGAATGGGGCCTTGGGAACATACCGGGATGAGTGTTGCAACTGAAACACGTCAACATTTCCTCGATGACGTAACCAATATCGTAGGCGAAGCATTCCTCAGTACTCCCCTCAACTGTGCCAAATGCCACGACCATAAATATGACCCCATTCCTGCCCGGGATTATTACAGCATCCAGGCGGTGTTTGCTACCACGCAGTTTGCAGACAGGCCTGCTCCTTTCCTACCGGAAGAAAATACAGAGGTCACGGATTTCGAAAAACAAAGAATTGTCGACTGGATCAATAAGACCGAAGCAGAGGAAGATATCATGCGTAAGAAGGAAGAGGAAGCAGCAAAAGAATGGTACGCTGAAAGAGGTCGGCGCTATCTGCCCAAGCGTGAAAGAAGAAAACTTCCGGAAGATCAGCAACCCCCCAGGTATTACGGATTGACATTTGAAGACCTCGGATACCGAAAAGTTTTGAATAAACGTGGTCAGCTTTTGGAGCGGGAGTTGGACCGCTACGAACCTCTAGCCTACTCAGTTTACAATGGCCCAGTCCAAGTAAGACATAGTCAGAATCGGCTGGCAGTTCCAGAGAACCCGGAGGGTGAAATCCCTAAAAGTTATATTTTGGGTGGTGGATCAGTGCATGCACCTGTTGAGCCGGTAGAGGCAGGCGTGATGAGTATCGTCGAATATCTT
Source organism: Cyclobacteriaceae bacterium (assembly GCA_965243485.1). GTDB lineage: Bacteria > Bacteroidota > Bacteroidia > Cytophagales > Cyclobacteriaceae > UBA7330. The sequence goes on from CBDEVP010000001.1 coordinate 4,504,257, forward strand.
GCGCCTGAAAAGAAGGAAATATCTATTGAAATACCTAATGGTATGCAAAATCGCCGACTGGCTTTTGCCCGCTGGCTGACGCATCCGGAGAACCCTATTGTTGCCCGCTCAATGGTTAACCGGATCTGGCAGTATCATTTTGGGAAAGGCATTGCGGAAACAGCCAATAACTTTGGCGCTACGGGAGGCAAACCAACACATCCTGAGTTGCTCGACTGGCTTACGAATTACTTTATTGATCATGACTATTCCGTAAAAGAAATGCACCGGTTGATCATGACATCAGAGGCTTATCAGCTTTCGTCATCTCATCCGAATTGGAAGAAAGTAAACGAGATCGATCCGGACAATGAATTTCTCACCTATTTCAATCCACGTAGAATGGACGCTGAAGAAATCAAAGACGCCATGTTGTATATCTCGGGCGAGCTCAATCCTGAAATAGGAGGTTTTCCGGTCCGACCAGAGATCAACATGGAGGCCGCCCTTCAACCCAGGCATACCATGGGATCGATCGCTCCGGCCTACCAGCCGTCAAGGACACCTGAGGAACGAAACAGGAGATCCATTTATGCGGAGCGATACAGGACCCTATCCGATCCTTCGCTGGAGGTTTTCAATCAACCCGGGACCGACATGTCCTGTGAAGCCAGAAGCGAATCCACAGTCACTCCACAGGTCTTCACCATGTTTAATGGTAAGAATGTAAGGACCCGCGCCCTGGTTTATGCAAACCGTTTAATGAACGAGAACGACAATGATCAGACCCGGATTAAGAAGGCCATCTATGCGATATACAACAGACAAGCCAAACCTGGTGAAATAGAAGAAAGCGTGGCTTACCTCGACAAAATGACCAAATATCACCAACAAAACGAACCGCCGGTGGTCGAATATCCTACAGAGGTTAAGCGGGAGATGTTTGAAGAAATGACCGGGGAAGAATTTACCTACACGGAGGAGCTGGATATTTACAAAAACTATATTCCTGACCTGCAACCCAGGGATGTAGATGCCCCTACCCGAGCACTTGCCGACCTGATTGCCGTGTTTTTTAACTCAAACGAATTCATGTATGTCTACTGATCATTCTAGCAACTGGAACCGCAGAGATTTTTTGTATGGACTTGGTTCCAGCATTGGTGCCGTGGCGCTAAGCAGTCTGTTGGGTTGTGACACCCGGACTGGCAATGCTATTTCAGGAGGACCGTTAAGCCCTTCCTCTCCTATGATGAGGGCAAAAGCAAAATACTGCATCTTTCTCACCATGGAAGGCGGGCCAAGTCACATCGACACTTTTGATCCCAAACCGAACCTGGACAGGTATCACATGACCAAATTCCAGCGGGAAGGTGAAAAGTTCTCTGCCATGTCATCCGGCGACCGGTACTTCGTACGAAGCCCCTTCACCAGTCGTAAAGTCGGTAAATCCGGAGTAGACATGAGCTCGCCATTTGTTCATCTGGCGGATGTGGCTGATGAGATCTGCTTCTATCGTGGCTGCCAGGCCGAATCAGTCAACCATCCCACAGCCATGTATCACATCAACACAGGCAATCAATTCGGTGGTGAACCGGCCATCGGCTCGTGGATCAGCTATGGGCTGGGCACCATGAATCAGAATTTACCGGCCTTTGTAGTCTTACCTGAAGTGGCATATCCCCAGGGTGGACCGGGCAACTGGTCAAACGGATTTCTGCCGGCACATTACCAGGGTACCCCGCTCCGACCGCATGGATCTCCTATCCTTAACATCAACCCTCCTCCCGGGGTGAGCAGGTATCATCAGGAAGAAAGTTTAAGTCTTCTTCAAAAGCTCAACAGAGAGCATCAGGAAATGCATCCTGAGCATGATGAACTTTCAGCCAGGATCGAAAATTATGAATTGGCTTACCGCATGCAAATGGAAGTACCGGAAGTCATCGATATTGAGGGTGAAGATGAAAAAACCAAAGAGATGTACGGTGTTGGTAAAACAGAAACTGATGCTTTTGGACGAAAATGTCTGCTTGCAAGAAAGCTGGTCGAGCAGGGAGTTCGGTTTGTACAGATCTACTCCGGAGGATGGGACTCCCATGACTTCCTGGAACGGGCGCATGGCAACCTGATCACAAGTATCGACAAACCTATCGCCGGACTGATCAAAGACCTGAAAAGAAGAGGTATGCTGGATGAAACATTGATTGTCTGGAGCGGCGAGTTTGGCCGTACCGCTGACAATGGCGTTCGTGAAAACGGGGTCGCCTACGGAAGGGATCATAATCCTGATGCCATGGGTATGTGGTTTGCCGGAGGCGGTGTGAAACGCGGTCACATAGTCGGAGCGACAGACGAGTTGGGGCAGTCGGCAGTTGAGGTAGTGCATCCCCTGAGAGACCTGCATGTCACCTTATTGCATCTTTTTGGCCTGGATGATAACCGGCTCACCTACTTCCATGGAGGACGGCACAAGCAATTGTCCCAATTTGGCGGGGAAGTCATTAAGGAACTGATCGCATAGGCTGATGGATTTTCTGGGCTCCTTTCATCCACTGGTACTACACCTGCCTATAGGATCATTGATCGCTGCTTTCCTGCTGGAGTGTTACCAGTATTTTCAAAAGCAAGATAAACTGGATTTTGCCATCCGTTTATTGCTGGCATTCACTGCAGTTACAGCGGTGATTTCAGCGCTTTTCGGATATTTTTTGTCTCAAAAAGGTGGTTACCAGGGGATCACTTTTGAGATCCATCAATGGTCAGGCTTTGCTCTCGCTTTTTTATCCGTTTGCTTTTACTTTTTTAAGACAAGGCTTGGCACAAAAAGTCTTTGGGCTGCATGGGGGATTATCTTAGCACTGCTAACAGTTCTAGGACATTTCGGGGGCTCGCTTACCCATGGAGAAGATTTCCTTCTGGCCGATGCACCTCCACTTATTAAGAAAGTCTTTCAGAAAGAATCCGGATCACAATTCCTCAATCCTGACAGTGCGCTGGTTTTTAATGACATCATACAGCCGATCATCAGAGAAAAATGTATTTCCTGCCACAATGAAACAAAAAAACAGGGTGATCTGAATCTAGGCACCGTATCCTCCTGGAAAGCGGGTGGCAAGAATGGCGATTTGTTTAATGAGGAAGACCCCGCACAAAGTCTTCTACTGGAACGGATCTACCTCCCTGAAGATCATGAAGAACACATGCCTCCTGAAGGTCAGCAACAATTGCTACCCTCAGAAGTGGCATTGATCGAATGGTGGATCTCATCCGGAATGCCCTTTGAAGAACACCTGCCTTCTGTCCAAAAGCCAGAACGGATTGCCATGATCCTTGCCGATAAAATAGAACCTTTCAACCCCTACGAAGACATAAAAGTGGAACCACTTTCAGAGGACCTTCTCGATGAAATGAAATCAAGAGGGATCACCGTCTTAAACATCTCGCAGAATAGTCCACTGCTTGAAATAAGACTGGCAGGATTTTCCGAAATTGGAAGTGCGACGCTTGATCTTTTGAGCAAAGCAAAAAACCACATTGTCAGGATGGATCTCCAATCCTCAGGCATCTCCGATGAGCAGTTGAAAGAAATCGCTACCTTCCCTAACCTGGTTCATCTTTCGCTCCAGGAAACTTCAATCTCCGATCAGGGAATATCCTACCTGAAAGACCTTAAATACCTTCAACATCTGAACATCCACAGCACCCAGATCACAGATCAGTCCTTATCAGTGCTGACCGGGTTTGAGCATTTGCAGGTTCTGTATCTATGGAACACCAGGGTTTCTGAGGAGTCCATTGATCAGCTAAGATCCTCGAGGCCGGACCTGAACCTTGGTTTGATTTGATCTAACCTTAGCCCGTAGTAGGAAATACAAAAACTTCAAAACAGGCATCTCATAAGTACTAAATAAATTAAGACCGTCTTTCCCTGGAGGTCCTAAGACCGAGCAGGGAATCTGACGAAATCATAGGGAATCCTAAATAGTCCGATAGATTCACTACTCCCGCCTTCCATAATACCTTAGTTCGGCGGACAGGCGCTATCGCTCTAGGGAATGACGATCCGTGAGTCGGCTTCCGATTGTACCTTCTGAAGTTGTTTTTTCATATATCGAAATGAGGTTAATCTAAAAGAAAGTTATTACCGTTCAAATCATGTTTAATCCATTGAGATAATGAGCGATTTTGTTCTTATCAACAATCCTTAATTTAGAGCTTGTAAATGAAAATTAACCAGCAGCATATGCTCAATAGGAACTACTTGGCTATATCATTTTTATTTCTAAACATCACCCTCTTTGCCCAGGATTGGGATGTCACCACCCCCAATGAACCTTATAAGGAGATATCTTTTGTGGTCGATGAGGGTACCTGGATGAACCTGGATGTGAGTCCTGATGGCAAACAAATTGTTTTTGACCTGCTTGGTGATATTTTCATCATGCCCATTGATGGAGGTGATGCGACCCCGCTTCGAACTGGCCATGCATTTGAAGTACAACCCAGGTTCAGTCCAGATGGAAAATACATTTCATTTACCAGTGATGCAGGAGGTGGAGATAATATCTGGATCATGGACGTGGATGGCACGAACGCCAAACAGGTCACTAAAGAAGATTTCCGTTTGCTCAACAATGCCGTTTGGACTCCGGATGGAAATTACCTGATCGCAAGAAAACATTTCACTTCTACCAGATCATTGGGAGCCGGGGAAATGTGGATGTACCACAAAAGTGGTGGAGCAGGAATTCAACTTACCAAAAGAAAGAATGATCAGCAAGATGCAGGAGAGCCCTGGGCTGCTGGGGAGTATGTTTATTATAGTGAAGACATGTATCCGGGAGGTTCCTTCCAGTACAACAAAGATCCCAATAGCCAGATCTATGTGATCAAAAGATATAACCGAAATACCGGCGAGACAGAAACTATCATTGGTGGCCCCGGAGGTGCGGTAAGGCCTCAGGTTTCGCCAGACAATAAGAAACTGGCCTTTGTCAGAAGAGTGAGAACTCAATCCGTATTGTATATTCATGACTTTGCCACAGGGATACAAAAACCTGTTTACGCTGAACTAACAAAAGATCAACAGGAAGTATGGGCCATATTTGGTGTTTATCCAAACTATAACTGGCTTCCTGATAACAAAACAATTATTTTATATGCTAAAGGCAAGATCAGAAAAATAGATACTGAAACAGGTAAGTCATCAGTCATCCCTTTTAAGGCTGAAGCTACCCATCAAATCACAGATGCACTGATATTTGATCAGAACCCTTCCCCTGCCAGCTTTGAAGCTAATGTGATCAGAAACGCAACCACCTCTCCTGATGGTAAGCTACTTGCTTTCAATGCTGCAGGATATCTATATACGAAAAAACTACCTGATGGCATCCCAAAGCGATTGACAAAGAGCATTGATTTTGAGTTTGAGCCAGCCTTCTCCCCTGATTCAAAAACCATTGTTTACGTGACCTGGAATGATGAAAACAAAGGTGCGATCATGTCTATATCAACCTCCGGCGGGTCACCAAAAAAGCTGACCAGTGAAAAGGGCATTTACCGATCACCACAGTATTCAGCAGATGGGAATACCATCGTCTATCAGAAAGATCATGGTGATTATGCACTGGGTTATGGCTATGCACTTAAAACAGGAATTTATACCATGCAAGCACCAGGAGGGACTCCCCGATTTATTATCGATGAGGGTAATTACCCTACATTCAATGAGCAAGGAAATCGTATTTATTATCAGGTAGGTAATGAATACAGAAGTGTGGATCTTAATGGAGAAGACAAAAAGACACATTTCCACTCCGAATACACCAACCAGTTTGCAATCAGTCCGGATGGTAACTGGCTGGCCTTTGGAGAACTCTTTGACGTATTCATTATGCCATTCTCCGAGTATGGCCAAACTTTCGAGCTATCGGGTAAAACGAACGCCTTACCCGTAACAAAGGTGGCAGAGGATGCCGGGGTTAACCTCGAGTGGGCACCTGATGGCCAACATTTGCACTGGACTTTAGGAAATGATTACCACACGGTAGACCTGAAAGAATGTTTCACTTTTCTGGAAGGGTCACCGGACAGCATTGCTGATATCCCTCCAAGAAAAACCATAGAAGTCAACCTTGAATTGGAAACAGACATTCCTTCCGGCTCCGTGGCCTTTACAGGAGCTAAAATCATCACAATGAATGGAGAGGAAATTATAGAAAAAGGAACCCTTTTAGTTACGGCAAATAAAATTGTCGCACTGGGGAAAGATGGCGAGGTTAAAATTCCTCGTGATGCCAAAATATATGATGTATCAGGCAAAGTAATTATCCCGGGGATCATTGATACACATGCGCATTTGAGGGCTTTCAGGAGTGGAATCAGTCCAAAGAAAGAATGGCCCTACTATGCCAACCTGGCCTACGGAATAACAGCCACTCACGATCCATCTTCTAACACGGAAACTTCCATGTCTCAATCTGAAATGGTCCGTAGTGGAACCATGGTTGGTCCGCGAATATTCTCCACAGGCAGAGTCCTCTATGGAGCCGATGGAGACTACAAAGCAGTAATTAATAATCTGGAAGATGCAAGAAGCGCCATCACCAGGACAAAAGCCTATGGAACTTTCAGCGTAAAGAGTTATAACCAGCCCAGAAGGAATCAACGGCAGATGATCATCAAAGCTGCCAGAGAGCAGGAAATCATGGTGTATCCTGAAGGTGGTGCTACTTTTTTCCATAACATGACCATGATCCTGGATGGGCATACCAGCATCGAGCACAATGTACCTGTAGCTCCACTTTATGATGACGTGATTAAACTATGGTCAGCCAGTAATACCGCCAACACCCCTACCCTGATCGTCAATTACGGGGGGCTAAATGCGGAATATTACTGGTATCAAAAACTAGATGTCTGGGAAAATGAAAAGCTATTGAGTTATACTCCAAGAGGAATCATTGACAGCCGTTCCAGACACCGGACCATGGCTCCGATGGAAGAGTATGAAAATGGATTCATTGAAGTGGCCAGGTCATGCAAAGCATTAGTTGATGCCGGCGTCAAAATATGCGTTGGTGGCCATGGTCAGCTACAGGGTTTGGGTGTTCATTGGGAGATGTGGAACCTCTCCCTTGGTGGGTTCACCAACTTTGAAGTGCTCAGAGCAGCTACGATCCATGGAGCTGAATACATTGGCATGGGTGATCACCTGGGCTCGCTGGAGCCAGGTAAATTAGCCGATTTAGTTGTCCTTGATGCAGACCCTTTGTTAGACATTCAAAATACGCAATACGTAAGGTATGTCATGGCTAATGGTCGTCTATATGATACGGAAACCATGCATGAAATAGGCAATTACGACAAGCCTCGAACCAAGTTTTTCTGGGAACAGGACGGATACAATGACAACTTCCCATGGCATGAGGAATCCAATGGATTCATGGGGATCAAATGCAGCTGCCAGCATTAGAATTTGTTGATTTCTAGTTGGGAAATAATTCTTTAATCTGCTTCACCAGTAGTTCTTTATTACTTGGGCTTGCTGCCTCTGCTTTGAAGATATTTCCTGAATTATCAATAAGAACATATCTTGGAATTGCACCTTTTTGTCCTCCGATTTCATCCCACATATCTATTAGTAATTCCGTATTTGCTCTGACATGATAGCCTTCCAGTTCATTGTATTTGATGCTTTGCTCCCACCTTTCTGCAAATCTTTGTTGATCAATTGAGATAAATAATCTCTCTATTTCTGTACCAAGAAGAGTGTTTACTTCTTCATTATGTTGAAATTCCTTAATACATGGCAAGCACCAGGTTGCCCAGATATCAATATAAATAGATTTACCAGAAAATTGATTAAGCAGGTCTTGAAAGGTGGTATAATTAGTTTTGATTATTTCTGCCTCCTTATATCTTTTTCCAGACGCCACAATTGAATTTCTCATTCTATCAATATTTGGTTCAAGTAAATGCCAATAGTGTGAATCTGGATACTCACTCTTCAGTTGGTTTGTAATATCTAAAAGAGCAGGTGAATAATATAAGTCAGTTTCGAGATATGATTTAAGATAGTTGAGTTTGTAGGCAAATACTGTTTTAGAGTCATTAAATAACAATGAATCATAACCAACCAGTGTTTCATATACACTCATATCAATAGTTGCTGGCTCATTAAATTCATCATCCTGATAAGTGCTATTTACAACAGAATGGAGCCTCATGAATTCATTGTAATACGGACTATTTGGAGTTGGTTCTATTTCCTCTCTGATACTATTATTAAATGATTCAATTAATGACTTCCAGGTATCATTATAAATATTTCTTTTCGCTGTCGGGTCCCGATTTATTGCTATCAATTGATTCATCTTTTTCAAATGCATGGCATTTAAAAAGACCTCACCATAGTACGCTTTGATTTCATTGATTAGATGCTTTTTGACCTCCTGAAATAAGTCTGAGACTGATGACTCCTCCAGATTAATCTTTTCTATTGCATATATGCTATTTAGATCTCCTTGTATCATTGAGTCCAAAGCATCCAACACAAGATCAGGTGCATCAAGGTTGGCGATAAACCTTGAGTGTTCATTTCCATTTACAGAAATGAGCGGACTTGGCATTGAACTAGAAATTGAATGATAATAATTGTTGATTTTTGATAAATCACCACTTATTGAAAGAGATTCTAGATCATCTTCATTCAAGGATATTTTGATATTGGAATTTTCAGTAAAAAATAAAGTTGCCCGAAATTTCTTATAACTGAAATTGACCTTACCAAGCTGGTCGCTGTTAAGGTTTAGTTGAAATTCTCCATTTCTTTTGGGTTGCACATATTCTCCTATCAAAGGCAAAACACCATCTTCTGAATAAGAATAATAAACTTTAGTTTCTCCGTCATAATTATTGATTTTTCCTGATACAAGAGCTTGGGAAAATGCTTCACCTGAAAAGCATATTATTAATATCGTGAGAAACCGCTCAATCATTGTATATAAATTCTTTTGCTTCTTTTCAAAATATACCTTATGAGTTAATGCTTCAAAAGCATCTTACCGATTCTTTTCAAGTCTCTAGCAAATAAACGATTTTATTTAGGAATGCTTCAAGTTTGGCACGGCTTCTGTAAGAATGAATCTATGAAATTCAAAAAAGTGATCATGAAATTCGACAACAAAAGAACAAAGATCTTTTCGCTCCTTCTCGCTGGACTCGTCTTAGTGACCTCCTGTAATGAAGACAATGATATCGACCAGGGCACTCCCCCGGAGATGCCGCCTGCTTCCAGTCTGGCTCCTGACTTTAATTATTTCACCGGTGAAGGTGGTGATGAAAGCGGACGGGTTGAGGTGGTTAGCAGTTGGCTTTATGCAGCTACCAATGTTACAGTCTATTCAGCCATTTTAGGTACCGCTTTAATCGTACCAACGACTGCATATAGAGTAGCTCTGGAACAGACCCCTACTTTTGATGCTGACCTGCGTGCGTGGGTTTGGGCCTATGACGTCAATTTAAATACAGCAGGCGTCTATGGTGTAAAGCTTACCGCAGAGCTATCAGAAGACGGTGTTACCTGGACAGGATACATTTCCAAAGAGGGAGTATTTGAGGATTTTGTATGGTTTGAAGGAACTTCTGCCATCGATGGGGATTCCGGTTCATGGACCCTGTATGAAAGTCCCACAAATGGTAACGCCTGGTTATCTGCAGATTGGGAACGTTCCGAAGTAGATGGCAAAGCCAATGTTACTTTCACTGTTGAGAAAACCGGCGATAACCTGGGGAGTTCATTGAGCTACAGTGCTTTTGCTGAAGGAGATTTTAACAGGGAAGTCATTATCAATAACGTAAGTGCGGACAATATCATTACTGTGAAGTGGCACAGTTCAAACAAGAATGGCCAGGTAAAAAGCCAGGCTCACTTCCAGGATGATGCATTCCATTGCTGGGACAGCCAACTGCAGGATGTGGATTGTTAAAAAATTTGTTCAGTAATAGATGGAGGCAGTGGCTGGTTGGGGTACTGCCTCTTATTATTTAAAGACGTTTTTCCACTTCATGGATCATTGTCTCCGGATCCTTGGGAGATAAAAGAAACAATTCGTCATTTTCGGTGATAACGATCACAAAATCCCCTTTGGTGATGGATTTCACCTTTGTGATCTTTCTCCCCACCTTTGAATCCTGGTTGACAATCTGAAAAGAACAGTACTGAACCATCTTCCCATATGTGATCATGCTCTTCATGGTCCCTAAAAAATCCAGATCGTTTGAAGCGGTGGCTTCCTTCCTTCGCACTGTATCCAGCAACTGAGCAGTCTTGTCTGCATCAATCTTTTGAATATCCCTGATCTGATCGAAAGGAATGATCTTACGGGAATAATGCCTCAATACAAGTCCATCATCCGATACGGCATAGCCGTACGGCAGTGCAGCGGCTTGCACAAATACGATCGCTATCAGCAACCCACCAAAACCGAATACCAGCCAAAGCATGGGCTCCTCATTCACTGGCAACAAAAAAATAAAAAGGATCATAAAAAATGCGAGTACCGCATAAAACATCCAGACGTTTCCATGACTCGTTCGAGGTTTGAATTTGATCTCCATGGATCAAAAATAATCAACACATTCAAAGTCTACTCCTCGGCTTTCTTAATTTCATAAACTATTCCGAGCGAGAAGACCGGTGCATCATAGATATTCTTGCGGCTTACCAGCAGGTCGAGATAATCGAAATAGTTGATATCTACCCCCCAACCGGATCTAATTGGTACATAGAGTCCGAAACTGATCGAAGCATACTCGGTTCCTTCCCCTCTGATAAAACTGATCACTTCATCGGACTGGTCCAAAGACTCCTGAAACCGGATCCCTCCTTTTAGCCAGGCGATATCAAACACCTTTCCTCCAATCTCGATGCCATACAATAACTGATCGCTTAGGCTAATCCCATCATATTCAGTTCTGAAGTTATAGGCAAAAAATACATTCGTATAGACTGGCAAGGGATAAAAAGAAGCTGAGCCTGCCAGTATTGTGAATACATTAAATTCTCCATCCCCCGTAGGAAGATTGATGGATCCGAACGCAGGATTCTCATTTTGAGCAAACCTGTTGGCTCGGGCAACAGGCAGCTCCGGAAGAACCGTCAATGAAATTGGTATTTTCTTCGAAATTGCATACTTGGCGCCAATCTTCATATCTCCAACCCCATGGATCGTCTCAGTAGATTCAAACCGGTGTGATTTAAAGGCAGGCCAGTCAAGAAGGATGGTTAGTCGGTCTGTAAGGCCGTATTCTCCATATAATGCAACAGAATGCTGAATAAACTCATTGGTGTTCATCTCATTACCCGACAGGTTATAATAACTGCCAGACGAAAAATACTGGTACCCTACCCTGGAAAATAACTCTCCTTTCCCCTTGGTCCAACCGCTCTGGGCTTCCGCTGACTGGATCAAAAAAAGGAATCCACCCGGCAAAGCCAGATGGATTACCCATGAAATATACCAAAGCTTATTGAAGTTCAGCATAACCAAAAGGGATGCCCGCAGATCCGCACCACAGAATTACATGATCAAATTTGCTCTCCGCTGCTGGCTCCAGCTTAAAATATTGTTCACCATTACTTTTTACAGCACCTACCAGAAAAAGGTCTGGATTTCCACTGCCGGGATTAGGAGTGAATGTTTCTGTGGTCGATAAATATATCGTCACGGTACCCGTTCCCAAATTAGTCATGAAGTCAGAGCCAAACATCAGGAATTGGGTTCCCTCCGAATCAGTTCCTAATGCTGCCATCCCGGCACTCCCGGTATCATTTTGTTCTACAAAACTACCAGTTGCATCAGCTTCAAATGTGCCTTGCGGTAAGCTGGAGTCAATGACTACTTCATTCGGATCCTCATTACATGCCACCAGAACTATCAATGCAAAGGCCGGTATGGTTAATTTTTTCAATAGATTAATTTTCATAATAGTTAATTTTTGATTCCTGATTCAAACTAACGTATTAGATATTGCCAAATGATCACAGGTTATTAACAATTCTATCAAAAAATATCACACATCGATAAACGGGATAAATAACTGATATAAAGACACTTAAAAATGATATGATGGATATTCCGGCATGGCGGGCGATTACAAAAAGTCTCTTTCACAACATTTGGGATAATTGGTGAACTTCCTGTGATCTTTCTGTGACAATTTTTTTCTTTTTTAGTAAACTGATATGAAGAAGGTTCTGGTCATAGAGGACGACAAGGAGATCATCAATCTTCTGGAAATACATCTGAAAGACCTGCAGTGCGAAGTACTCAAGGCTTACGATGGATTATCGGGATTGGAAAAAACTTTCCAGCATCAGCCCGACCTGATCATCTTGGACATCTCCCTTCCCCTGATGGATGGAATTGAAGTTTGTCAGAAAGTCCGGGCTCAGCTTAACACACCCATTATTATGCTTACCGCTAAGACAGAAGAGATCGACAAGGTGCTCGGCCTCGAGGTAGGTGCCGATGATTACATGACCAAACCCTTCAGTGTGAGAGAATTCATTGCGAGGGTAAAGGCAATCTTCAGAAGGACAAAAATGAGTTCTTCAGGTTCAGGAACATCTTCTGCCACGATGATCCGATTCGAAAGACTAACCATTGATATTGAAAAGAGAAAAGTACAGATAGATGGTGAGAAAGTTGAGCTCTCTCCCAAGGAATTCGAACTACTGGTACTGATGGCTTCTCATCCGGGCAAAAACTACACGCGATCAGACCTCCTGAGTCTCATCTGGGGTTATGATTTCGATGGTTATGAGCATACAGTAAATAGTCACATCAACCGCCTGAGAGCAAAGATTGAACCGGACATGAATGAGCCGCAGTACATCATTACCAATTGGGGTGTTGGTTATAAATTCAATGAAGACATTTCCTCATCATGAAACAAAAAAGAACCCTTTCAAACCGGCTGATCTATAAACTTGGCATCACTTTTTTCTTACTTGTTTTGCTCACGGGATCTGCCTTCGTGATCATCACCATGTATTTCTCCGAGAAGTACTTTGAAGAAACCTCACAAAAGCTGAATGCTGATGTGGCAAATCATCTGATTGCTGAAAAGTTTAAGGATGCCGACCCTTTCCTGCCTGATGGATCAGTCAATAAACCGCTCTTCGGGGACATTATGCATGATATGATGGCCGTGAACCAGGGCATCGAGGTGTACCTCCTCAATGAAGAAGGTGAAGTGGAATATTCTGTAGTGCTTGACCATTCGGATACTACCAAACCAGCAAAGAAAGTAGACCTCCGTCCAATCAAGGATTTCATCTCCTCCCACGGTGAAAGGCACATGGTGGGTGACAATCCCAGAGATCCGGACAATCCGAAGATCTTTTCAGCCGCAGCGTTTCAAACTGAGAATAAAAGTGGTTATATCTACATCATTCTGGCAGGCAAGCAATTCGAGGCAGTGACTGAGTCGCTGCTTTCCAGCTATTTCATCAGACTCGGTTTGGGTGCCTCTGCCCTGACAGTAATTTTTGCTTCGGTGATAGGGCTGGTGAGTATCTGGTTCCTGACGAAAAACTTGAGAGAGATCATCCAAAAAGTAAAAAGATTCCAGGAAGGTGACCTTGACGTACGGGTTGAGGATCCGGAAAAAAATGATCTTTCCGTGCTGGCTCATGCGTTCAACGACATGGCAGATACGATCGTGAAAAATCTAAATGAAATTAAATCTGTAGATAATCTAAGAAAAGAGCTGATCGCTAATGTCTCACATGATCTAAGAACTCCTTTGGCGATCCTTCAGGGATATGTTGAAACCCTGGAAATGAAAAGCCGGTCTCTCAGCATGGATGAGCGTGACAAGTATTTTCAGATCATCAGGAACAGCTCGGAAAAATTGTCCCGTCTGGTTTCCCAGCTGTTTGAATATTCAAAACTGGAAGCCAATCAGGTAGAAGCTCATAAGGAACCGTTTCAGATCACAGAACTTGCCCTGGACATTTCCTCGAAGCTCAGGATGCTTGCGGACAGAAAAAACATTACCATCGAATTAAAGACGGATGAAAATGTACCCCTGGTCTTTGCTGACATCAGCATGGTCGAGCGTGCGATCCAAAACCTGATGGACAATGCCATAAAGTTCACCTCCGAGGATGGAAAAATCACCATCACCATTAAGTCTGACAAGAAATCTGTGGAGGTAATGGTCAAAGACACCGGACCGGGAATACCTGAAGAGGAACAATCCATCATCTTTGAAAGATTCAGACAATCTGAGAAGAATATGGAACCCCAGGGAGCAGGGCTTGGTCTTGCCATCGTAAAAAAGATCATGGAGATCCACAATTCTTCTATTAAAGTGATCTCAAAACCTGACTTTGGAACTGCCTTCTTTTTCCATCTACCGGTACATGAATCCCCATCCGGTTAAAATCTCTATGTTTGCGGCATATCCGGTTGCATGAATTCAACTTTCCTTCACTTATCCCAATTATCTGCAGGTATCATCTTCATGAGCACTTCAGGTGTACTGGGGAGATACATCAGCCTTCCCGCTCCGGTCATTATCTGGATCAGATGCATCATTGCGATTGTGGTCCTTTACGTGATACTCAAGGCACTCAACAAATCGAAACACATCGGCTGGGGGCGCCATTTCAGGATAGTCGTGTTCAGTTCCCTGCTGATGGGAGCACATTGGATTACTTACTTCATGGCATTGCAGATGTCAAACGTGGCGATCGCCATGCTCTCCATGTTCACGTATCCTGTCATTACCTCTTTGCTGGAGCCTCTTTTGTTAAAAACCCGCTTCCACCTGGCGTCTATCATACTTTCTTTGTTCGCCTTTGTCGGGGTTTCTTTCCTGGTCCCGGAACTTAACTTTAGCAATACAATCACAAAAGGCATCCTGCTGGGTTTGCTGTCCGGCTTCTTTTACGCTATCAGGAATATTCTAATGAAGAAGAACATCACAGAACATGATGGCATCACTTTGATGTATTACCAGGTGATCATCCTGGGCCTGATCCTGTGGCCTGTGATCTTTTTCTACAAGATCGAATTCCAGGAAATAACTTTCAACGACTGGATGTCACTCCTAATGCTGGGCATTCTTACCACTGCCATTGGTCATACCCTTTTTGTGAGAAGCCTCAAACACTTTACAGTGAGCACTGTCAGTATCATGAGTTGTCTCACTCCGCTGATAGGCACCTTACTTGCTTTTGTTTTTCTGAAAGAAATTCCTGAGGGACAAACCTATATCGCCGGGAGTATCATTTTATTAACTGCAGTCTATGAAAGCTACAGGTCAGTCAAAAGCAAGGGGCGGATTAAAGCTGAAAGTTCCTCGTGATGTTGAATCCAAAATGAATGTCACCATCAAAGAAGTCACTGGTTGTTTCCCCTATGTATCCCTTTGCAATCATGGCATTGGCATTTGTCAGATGTAGCTGAAAGACATGCCCGCCGGTATCAATATCGAATCCAATGGCGAATGCATTGTAGTTATTATCATTCATGGCCTGAACCTGATAATAATACTCGGCATTGATCGAAAACCGATTTCCCAGTTTATACCTGCCTCCTAATCCAAGTGAGATCGCATCATTATTTTCATTGGCATTCACCAGGTTGTAATGTACCCACGTAGGCATCAGTTGAAGAGATAGATCACCTGTTATTTTTCTGGCAAGTAACACCTGATTTGTCATCGCTAATCGCTGCTGAAAGCTAGGTTCGGGTACCATCCTTATGGTTTCGTAGGCTATGGATCCGAAATATGTCAGTGAAACAGGCATTACAGTTTCACCCTTTTGCTGAGTCAGTATCCTGTATTTCACAAACCCATCCAGATGTTTACCAAGAGAACTTCTCCCAATACCAAGTGTAAGATCATCAGTTACTGCATAATCAAGTCCAAGGCGTATCTGAGCGCCATCCAGACCAAAAAATTCATAGGCACCTCCCCGGATATTACCAAACCTGTGCGAAATGATGAAGGTAAGATTATTCTTCGACCGGGTCTCGACGGAGTGACCATTGATCAGCCGGGTACCCTTAAAAGTCCCTTCAACGACCACAGGCCCCTCTTCCAGTTCCTGATCCACCTGCGCCAATAAGTCCTCCTGGGCGGCTGAGCTGTGATAAAAAATGAGACAGAAAACAAAAAGGAAAGATTTGTACATCATGGAGCCTATTTTTTAAATTCAAATTTTGCCGTCACTTCTACCTCTTCCGCAATATTATAAAAGACCACCTTAGGGATGTCAATGTCAAAGGATTCCACAGTCACCATAAACCTGGTCTCAACCCTGATCCTGTCACCGGAAACATTTATTTCAACATTGGTTTTTAGCGGCTTGGTTACGCCGTGGATTGTGAGATCACCGCTTACTTCAAAGGTGGTCATACCTTGCTTTTCGATCAGGGTTGAATCAAAGTCGCTAAGTTTTCCCTTGAATGTTGATTTAGGATATTTATCAGATTCAACATAATTTTCATTGAAATGCTGCTGCATCAGTGATTTGTCAAATTCAAAGTCTCTCATTAGCATACTCACAGCCACTTCACCATTGGAAGTGTTTAGGGCTCCAGCCACTTTCTCGTTGATCGCTTCGATATTTTCCAGGGGCGCTTCAGAGTAAAACTTTGCCATCCCTTTTTTATCGATCAGTGTTTGTTGACTCCAACCATATTCTCCCACTAACACCAGCAGTAAAAGTATCAAATGTCTCATGTCCTTATTTATTTTGATTTTGATTCAAAAAAGCAAAAAAAAACACAGACCCGTGGCCTGTGTTTTACTCAACAACCTGTTTGACAACTTACACTGCTTACATCATTAAAGCAATGCTGGTGTACATCAGACCCATCAACAGGATCTGAGATACATGGATTAAAATTCTGATCTTTCTCATAGCAAACTAAAAATTTAAATAAAGATGTATAACTCATTTCAAATCAGCAAGATATATGAGATTATTTTTTCAATTAATTACATATTGGACAGAAACCAGCGAACCGGCACCATATAAATTTATCCTACCCCACCCAAAATCCTTGAACGGTACCTTCAGGTATGGCTCGACCCGGAGACTAAACCGGGGGCTGACATCCCACAGCATACCGACTGAGATATTACCCACACCAAACAATTCTTTTTCAGTCTCCTCTGAATCCCAACCGTAGGCCGTGCCCGGGTTATAGGTCTCAAATTTGTACCAGCAGTCTTCACTTAAAATATAATAACTGCTCACTCCCACGCTAGAAATAAACTGTAACCTGCTATCGGGATTCCAATGATACGTGATGTTGACAGGCACATCAACAACCACCGAAGTTCCAATGACTTCCATTGGCACCACGCCGTTGGTAAACCTGTTCCAGTATCCCGTAGGTGGTCTGTAATTCTCACCTTCGGTGCTGTACTTTTTCTTTCCATAATAAATACCGGAGCTGATACTGATCCTTTCTTTGTAGGTAGCAAATAGCTGAAAACCTAGCTGGCCGGAAAAAGATTTACCGGATGGCATTCCCACTCCATTAAAGTCCGGAGCAAAACCAAGCATGACGCCCAAGCGCAGATTCTCCTTAGGAACCGTAATGGCTTCCTCTTCTCTGTGAATTACTGGCAGCGGATCAACAGGATAGAGTCTTTCAGGGGTCATAGATGCTGCAATATCTCCATACACAGGCAAAGGGGTCACATTCAGCATCGAACGATTCCTGATGAACGAAGACCGTGTAAAAACATCATCTGAAGCCTCCTCATTGATCGGGACAAGTGGATCATCATACAGGCTTGAATTGTTTTGTTGATCTTCAGGATGATTGCGGGATGATAATCTCACATTGGAGGGTTGCTGCAATTCATTAAAACCGAGCGACTGGTCAGCTCCCCGGACCTGCACACTTTTTGAGGGGGTTTTGTCATGTATATCACTAGGTTTGTCTGCATCCAGTGGCAAATTTGCAGTCATATTTCCCAGTGGATTGTCATGCTCTGTTTCCTGGTTTTCTTCAAAAGTTCCGGTCATCCACAAGATTGCCAGCATAAGGACCATGCCTCCCAGGACAGAGAGTATGATAGAGGGAATATTAACAGACGAGGCAGTGGGCACCCCCACCCCCACAGGCATTTCAGCATCCAGTCGTTTCTCCATGGCCTGCCAGTGTGCTTCATTGTATTCCACTTCATGGAAGGCAAGTGATTTCTTTATGAACTTATCGATATTTTCTTCTTTGTCAGACATAGGGTTTTTCAAGAACCTTTTCCAAAATCTCCCTCAAATGTTTTCGGGCCTTAAACAGATTTGACTTGGTTGTGCCGGTGGTAACCCCCAATTGACTGGCAATCTCTTCGTGTGTGAATCCTTCCACCACATAAAGATTGAAAACAGTTCTGTAAGAAGGAGGCAGCTGCTGCATCATGTCTATGATCTCATCATAGGAGATGCCCTGAATTATATCCGTCTTGTCGGACATATTCAGGGCCTTTTCCAGCTGGTTCGTCTCAACATTGTTTTTATTTTTATTAAAGTGATCTATCGCTGCATTTACCATAATCCTGCCAAACCAGGGTCTGAATGGTTTTCTGGCGTTAAATCCTTTTAAATATTTGAAGACTTTCATGAAGCCGTCATTTAAGATCTCTACTGCGTCATCTTTTGAATTTGAATATCGTAGACAAATGCTCATTGCATAAGCATAGTACGACTGGTATAGCTGCTTCTGTGCAGCCCTTTCGTTTCTGATACATGCCTTGATCAGTTTCTTATCTATGTGGTCTTCATAACCCAATGGCGGTCATTTTCTAGCTATTACATAAAAGATACAATAAAAGGTTGGCTATCGTCAAAAGATTTTTGCGAATCCGGACTACAGCACTGAACTTCATGACAAATAAGACTGGTAAATACCTGGTTCTGATATAAGTTTGTCTTATGAAACTCTTTATGTAATAAGATTTTCTTATGACATTAAACCAGTTATTCTACGCTACTCAGCTCAATAAATTCAGGAATTTTAAGAAAGCATCGGAACATCTGGGCATCAGCCAGCCGGCACTGAGCCTTCAGATACAGAAGCTGGAAGATGAAATCGGGATCTCCTTATTTAACCGGTCCACCAAGCCATTGGAGGTGACCGCTGATGGTTCGCTTTTTCTGGATAAAGCACAGGACCTGCTAAACAATGCCAACCAGCTCTCGCGATTTTCTCAGGAGATCACAGAGTCCTTCTCGGGCCTGTTAAAGATAGGGATCATCCCCACCCTGGCTCCTTTTCTGATTCCTCTATTCTCCGATAAGATACAGGAACGCTATCCCAGTTTCAGGCTGGAGATCCATGAAGCCATTACGGAAAATGTGGTAAGATCTGTCAAGCAGGGGGAATTCGATGTCGGGATCATTTCCACTCCAATTGTAGCCAGCGGCATACAGGTGATCCCGCTCTTCTATGAATCATTCTTTTTGTATCTATCCGATAAATCCGTGGCAGACGCCACAGAAATGAAACTGGAGGACATTCCCTATGATCACCTCTGGTTGCTGGATGAGGGCAATTGCTTTAGAGATCAGGTCAATGACCTTTGTGATCTTAATAAAGTCAGAAAAGAAAAGACATTTATTTATCACAGCAACTCCATCGACTCTTTGATCAGAATGGTAGACACAATGGGCGGGGTCACCATCCTACCCGAGCTTTCTACATTGACACTATCCAGTGAACAGGAGAGCAATCTCAAAAATATCAGCGGTGTGAAGAAAGTGAGAGAGATCAGTTTGATCGTAACGAAAAATTTTGATAAACGCAGATTCATCCAAAAACTGGAAGAGTACATCAAAGACAATATCCCCACCCATATGATCACGAGAACCAATTTTGAAATTGTTGATCCAAACATCCATTTGAACTAAAGAATTTCGCATCACAAGCCAATCTTTATTATTTTACGCGCACTAACCACATAACTAGCAACGAATGGACAAGCGAAAATTTTTAAAAAATCTTGCAGGTAGCTCAGCCGGAATTGCGCTGGCTGGCTTCTCATCAAATATCATTACAAGTTGTACTCCTTCTACCAAATCCGGAGGAGAAGAACAGGAAAGCTCCGGATCAGCGCTTTTCTTCAGTATTTCGCTGGCAGAATGGTCCTTACATAAGGCTTTGCGGGCCAACGAAATGACCAATCTTGATTTCATCAGAATGGCCAGGACTGAATTTGGTATCGGTGCGGTAGAATATGTCAATCAGTTCTTTATGGATAAGGCCAATGATAAGGCCTATCTGGCGGAAATGAATCAAATAGCCGCTGACCATGATGTGAAAAATGTGTTGATCATGATCGACAGCGAAGGGAGTCTGGGTGCTTCCGATGATGCTGAAAGAACCAAAGCCATTGAAAATCACTACAAGTGGGTGGAGGCTGCCAAAGAACTAGGCTGTCATTCGATCAGAGTCAATGCGCGAGGTAACGGAACCTTTGAAGAGGTGGCCGATAATGCTGTTGATGGTCTTTCCAGGTTGTCTGAATTTGCAAAAGATTACGAAATCGGGGTGATTGTGGAGAACCATGGAGGACCGTCTTCAAACGGTGAGTGGCTCGCCGGCGTGATGTCCAGGGTAAACATGCCCAATTGCGGCACATTGCCTGATTTCGGGAATTTCTGTATCGAACGCTCAGAAGGTAAATGCATTGATGAGTACGACAGATATAAGGGTGTAAAGGAGCTGATGCCATATGCCAAGGGTGTGAGCGCCAAATCGCATGACTTTGACAGCGAGGGCAATGAGACCAATACAGATTACTCAAAGATGTTGTCAATAGTCAAAGAGGCCGGGTACACTGGCTATATCGGGATCGAATACGAAGGGAGCACCCTGGGCGAAATAGAAGGCATCAAGGCAACCAAAGCTTTACTGGAAAAGGCTGGAAGGCAAATTTCATAAAAACATAGAACAAAGTCAAAGTCACAAAAGACGTATGGGCTTTGTTTGTCTTACTGTGCTTTGATCGGGACAGTAAGCCTTACGTCACTCCAAAGGATCACCATGTCGATCCCCTCAGCACTGTTGGTAAGGTCGATGGTGAACTGCTCGGTATGTACTGATTCCTCCACCGGGATGGTAATTCTTGCCACATCCTGGGAGAAATCAGGTTCTGAGTAACCCCAACGATCGACGGATGAATTGACCCCGATCACGAAGACAGTATCACCAGGAATAGCGTATAAGGTGTAAGAACCTTTTTCCAGCTCTTTTCCACCGAAAATCACATCCCTGTTAAAGGTGATCTCGGTAGCTTCATTCGCCCCTAACCTCCAGTAAACTCCATAAGGTTGCAAAGCTTCCTCAGCATCAGGGCCGAAGATCACCCGATCTCTGACTGAAGGTCTGCTATAGCTAATAGAAACAGAGAGATCCCGGTTAGAAGCTTCCGCAGAACCTGAAGGGCTTAATGTCCTGTTACGGTTATTAACATACATCAACAGACCGACCAGAACCACTGCCAGGATACCGATCCCGATTAATACTTTTCTAAGCATAATGATCTTTTATTAAAGCTGGTGCGAACTTACTGATATTCCATGTTTTAAAAGTTTAAACTCAGGGATAATGTTTAAGTTTGGTATCAAAATATGAAGATACTAGGAATCGATATTGGCGGAACCGGGATCAAAGGAGCGATTGTCAATACCAAAAAGGGCACACTGAAGACTGATCGGTTCAGAATCCCCACACCTCAGCCAGCCACTCCGGATGCTGTACTTGATACCGTCGCACAAATTGTTAAGGAATTTGACTGGACCGGGCCGATCGGATGTGGCTTTCCCGCTGCGATCAGGGATGAGATCATCAAAACAGCATCAAATATCGATCCTTCATGGAAAGGTCTCAATGCAGCCCAGCGGATCTTTGAAACCACCGGATGTCCAACCCACCTGGTCAACGACGCAGACGCGGCAGGGCTTTCGGAAATGAAATTTGGTGCCGGAAAAGACGAAAAGGGTGTGGTAATGATGATCACCTGTGGCACAGGCGTTGGCAGTGGCCTCTTTACCAGAAAAAAACTTGTTCCAAATACGGAATTTGGTTTCATTCATGTAGACAATACCAAGGCTGAATATTATTGCTCAAAGACCGCCATGGAAAAAGAAAATCTGAGCTGGGAAGTTTGGGGAGGTCGACTCAATAAATACCTGAAAAGATTGGAAGAACTCTTCTGGCCGGATCTTTTCATCATTGGAGGCGGGATCAGTAAGGAATTTGACAGCTTCAGCAGCTACCTCAACCTGGATACAAAAGTTGTTCCTGCAGAATCCAGAAACCATGCCGGTATCATTGGCGCCGCACTTGCTGCAAAGCAAAACATCAGTAAGAAGGTATTGAAAGGGAAAACCGGCTGATGAGTAGCAATAAACCCCAAATAGTGATGTTGGATGCATATGTGGCCAATCCCGGAGATACCAGCTGGGAGTCCATCAGCCAGCAGGGTGATCTTACATCCTATGACCGTACTCCGGATGATCTGGTGGTTGAGCGTGCAGAAAATGCAGAGATCGTCATTGTCAATAAAGCCCGTGTGAGAAAAATACACATCGATCAGTTGCCAAAACTTGAACTCATTTGTGTGCTGGCCACCGGGATGGATAATGTAGACTATGAATACGCAAGATCCAAAGGCATTCAGGTGATGAATGCTGTAGGCTACGGATCAACAGCAGTTGCCCAACATGCTTTTTCATTGCTTCTGGAACTGACCAATCATGTGGCTCTACACAATGAATCCGTTCAGCAACTGGAATGGACCTACAACGATGACTGGTGTTACTGGAAACACAGCATCACAGAATTACATGGAAAAACCCTGGGTATCTATGGATTAGGAAGCATCGGTAAAGCTGTTGCGAAGATCGGCGAGGCCTTTGGGATGAACATTGCGGCTACCAGCCGGCATGCAAAGCCAACTGATTATCCGAACTGGCAGCTGGTAGACCTTGATAGATTGTTTTCAATATCTGATGTGATATCCCTGCACAGCCCCCTGACCACTGAGAATGAAGGGATCGTCAATAAAAACCTTCTTGTAAAAATGAAGTCTTCTGCCTTTCTTATCAATACAGGGCGCGGCGGATTGATCCGGGAGGCTGATCTTAGGGATGCATTGCTAAATAAGAATCTGGCCGGCGCAGGAGTAGATGTTCTTTCCACGGAACCTCCGGGGAAAGACCACCCCCTGCTAGGAATCGATAATTGCCTGATCACCCCGCACCACGCGTGGGCTGCTCGCGAATCACGGATGCGGCTGATCGGGATGACTGCGGAAAATATCAGAAAGTACCTGGATCAGAAAACCTGAAATCTTACCGCGTCATTGGCATCGATTGCTATTCACACACCTCAAAAGTGCTCGGCTTTTGATACATTTTTTTGTATAGGTTTCAACCGTTTTCCTTTCATGGCATCCAGATCCCTGGAGTGCTGCAGATCCATCCAGCTGTTAGAACCGTAACGGCTGGTTTCACAGGAAGCAAATGTTAAAACGAATATGACTACTACAGAAAGTAACGTGGACTTGGTTGAACGTGTCATAATATTAGCTGGTTTCATTTTTATCACTAAGTAAAGATTTTTTTGTATTATTATTATGAAGTAATATCAAAAAAGATGCCGGTCTACGTTTAAAATAGGGTGAATAACGTAGGTATTTCCATCTAAAATTTTTCAGAAATCAAAGCGTTTTAAAAATGCATGGATAAAACGCGACTAAAGAGCCTCATTATTGCATTCAAACTTTTTTACAGAGAATATACCGTCTATAACCTGATCTTCACCGTGATCGGTCTGTACTTTTTGCTTGGATTTGGAGCAGTAGCTTGGATTTGGATCTTCTGGATTAAGGCCTTCGGATATGTGCTATTGGCCACTCTATATTACACTCACAGAAAAAAGTTTTTGTGCTTCTTCCACAACCTGGGTGCCAGTACTTCATTTCTTTTTGCTTCCGCCATCGCTTCAGATTTTATTTTAGTCGTGGTCGTTTACAGCCTTTTCATTTAAACGTAGATTTTGAGTAAGCTGGAAGCCGATAGCATCAATTTTTCCTTTGGAAGCCGGACTATCCTTTCAGATGTATACTTAAAATGCGCAAGGGGTGAAATTGTGAGTATTATTGGCCGGAACGGATCTGGCAAATCAAGCCTGATGAAAATAATTTTTGGATCACTCCGAGCTGAAAATCAGTCGGTAAGGATCAATAGTAAATATGTAAAAAAAGGCTATCAGCAGCCTGGTGTCATTAACTACCTGCCGCAGGAAGATCTATTTATGAATTACCTTACTCCTCTACGCATTGCTAAGATCTTTGACATACCAGAGATCCTTGAAATAGATCTCATTCATGACAAACATAGGTGCCCCATCGGATCATTATCCGGCGGCCTAAAGAAATTCATTGAAATCATGGCCATGCTTTATGCAAAAACACAGTTTACCCTGTTGGATGAGCCTTTTTCATTCCTATCACCCCTGCTCGCCGAGCACGTTTCCGAACATATCCGGATCCAATCCCTGCACAAGGGGATCATCCTGACCGATCATCAGATCGATTTCGTATGGTCGGTTGCCAATACACATTATATCTTGTATGGAGGCAATCTGCGCCAGATATACGAACGCAATGAACTTGAACAATACGGCTATCTCAATAAGCCGAGCACTAAAACCACTTTTTGAACCTCATATAGAAAGCCATAATCAAAGCTACCGACAACATTACACCAATGAGGATCGGGTACCCCCATTTGTATCCCAGCTCAGGCATGTACTGAAAGTTCATTCCGTACACCCCTGCAATGAAGGTAAGCGGAATAAATATAGCGGAAACCACGGTGAGCGTTTTCATTACATTGTTGCGCTCATTGTTCTGATTGGACTGTTGAAGATCCATGAGGTCCCTCAACATTTCTCTCGCGGTGTCAAAAGATGAGATCAGAAAATTAAGGTGGTCCACCACATCCTGAAAATAGTTGTTGGAAGCTTTGTCGATAAACTCCTTCCCTTCCACCCGTAGCTTGTTGATTGCATCCCTCATGGGAATGGTGTATTTTCTAAGGATATTCACATCCTTTTTGATATCAAGGACTGATTCCATCACATCATAGGTCGGATCTGCAAATGATCTGGCTTCCAGCTGCTCAATTTTTGTTCTTAGCCTTTCCATGATCTTCATGTATTGATCCACCACCGCATCAATGATGTGATGGAACAAGTAATCCCCCCTGGACTTCCTGATGATACCTTTTGCCAGCTGTATCCTCAGACGCAGATCATCGAAGGCATCGCCCGGAAGTCCTTCCTGAAAGGTAATGATCAGGCTTTTATCCAGCACAATACTGAGATGCTCTTCAAGGATCTGATCCGAAGCCGGTTCATAGCTTAGCATTTTCGTAGTGAAAAACAAATATTTATCAAAGACCTCAAACTTTGGAAGCTGGTTGGTTTGCAGAATGTCTTCAACCATCAGGGGATGGATCTCAAAAAGCTTTGCGGTATCTTCGACCAGTACTTTGTTCGTGATCTCTACGTCAAACCAGTTGATCATGTCACGATTGAAAAGCTCCGAGGCTTTAGCCGGACTGAGATCCTTTTGGATCAGGGATTCAGACTCGTTGAATTGGATCAGGGTGAGCAATTTTCATAGTTGTTTAATGACCGAAATTAGCTGAATCCGGGGACTATTTTTATTTTATCTGGTCATTTATTTTAAGATGATAATCAATATAATTAACTGATTATCAGTTAATTAAAAATTATAGGCGAAAATCTTTATGAAATTTCAACCATCGCAATCCTTTTTCGTTATAAATCGAAATTTTCAATCCATTCATGGAGAATAGCTTTAACTCGTTCAAATGCACTAATCAATCAAAATGAAAATCACAAAAATCATTACCATGATAGGCCTTATGCTTAGCTATGGTATATCCAACGCTCAATCTGACTTCAGGAATATGACCTGGGGAATGGAAATGTCAAAGGTAAAATCACTTGAGAATTGCAGGCTGGTCACTGAGATGCCTGCAAGTATCTACTATGAATGTACGATCGCTGACATCAAAGGTCAGATCGTATACACCTTTACTACCAATGACCTGCTGATGAGGGCCAAGTATTTCTTCACTCCCAGCTATACGAACATCAATTTCTACATCAGAGACTTCAAAATGTTTAAGGAGCTGCTTAGCCAGAAGTATGGCGCCCCCGCATTGAATAATGTGATAGCCACCAACAGGGTTTCTCTGCCTGAAAGTGAATGGCCAACCAACTTATTAAGTGGGAACCTCAGACTTGAGACCATATGGAAAACGGGCAAGACTGATATTTACCTAACATTGTCCAGGTTCAACGATGATTTCGTCATTCAAATCGACTACATCTCCAATGAGATGAGCAAAGTAGACCTGGATCTGAAAAGGAACATACTTCTCGAAAGTCTATAAAAGAGAAAACCTGGTCCTTTAAATCAGGACCAGGTTTTTGAAAGAAATCGGACAAATAGATTTATGATTATAAATCTATATTCTTTAAGACCTATTTCTTAATTTCCTCAAGGATTTCCTTGGCGTTGTTTACTCCCTCATTGATAGATTTTTTCACAGCATTTGCAGCCTCTTCACTGATCTCCGCGGCCGCCTCAAGCGCTGCGATGATACTGTTTTTGGTAGCTGCTACTGTATCCCCTCCAACCTTTCTTACACCATCTACAGAGCCTCGAATGGCTTCTACCGCCACTTCTCCAACATCCATACCTATTTCCTTAGCACCCAGGATCGCCTGTTTTACGCTTCCTTTAACGGCATCTTTTTGCTCTATTCCGGCTTCCATAGATCCCTGAACCGCTCCATCCACAATACCTTTCACGAGGTTGATGCTACTTTTTCCAATGTTTTTGATGCTTTCAAAAGCGCCCTGAACTATAGATGCGGGAACCTGGATCCCCTTAACCACAATGTCCGAAGCTCCTTTCACCGTAGTAATGGTGATATCCTTAACTGATTCAACAATTGTTCCGCCAAGGTCTGCTGTACCTGAAAGCGCTCCTTTGAGGCCTCCTTTAATTCCGTTCACTACTGAGGATACAATATTTGCCATAGTTTTTCTGGGTTTGATTCTATCTTAATTTACTATATAATTTCAACATCACCCAGAGAGTTATGTTTTAAAAATCTCGAATTACTGGATGTGATCCCTGCGAACCTATACAATTCCAAGCGCTGAACCCAACACCGTGGCCAACCCCAGAAAACTAAGGAAGCCTGCAATATCCGTCACGGTGGTGAGGACAATCGAGGAAGACTGTGCAGGATCCTGACCAAAAGATTTCAGCATGATGGGTATGACAGCACCTGAAAACCCTGCAATTACCATGGAAAAAACCATGGAAGTGCCTATCACAACAGCAAGGCCAAAGGAGCTGGCCCAGACATAGACAATGACCGAAGTAGTCAGAGCCACTGCCAAACCATTTAAAAAACCAACAGCCACTTCCTTCCTTGCGACCTGCCACCAATGACTGGTAGTGATCTCCCTGAGTGCCAGACCTCTGATGGTTACAGCCAGGGCCTGCGAGCCGGTATTTCCGGACTGCCCCGCAACGACCGGTAGAAATACGGCCAGCACGGTAATCCTTGCAATCGTATCCTCAAATATCCCAACAATGGATGCTGCCAAAAAAGCTGTCGCCAGATTGATTTCAAGCCAGGGTAATCGCTTTCGTATTGCGAAAGAGACTTTAGATAAGGCTCTTTCTTCCCTGCCCGCACCAAAGATAGCCAGTACATCTTCGGTCGCATCTTTTTGAGCGGCTGCTATGAGTGCCTCATTCCTGATGATTCCAAGTATTCGCTTGTTCTGATCCACCACTGGTAAACCAAAGATCTTTCCCTCCTGAAACAGGTTAACAATTTCTTCCTCAGGTGCCATAGGCTCCACTGACATGCTGGTTTCCATCAATTCCCCCATGGTCGCTTCCGGAGGGGAAATAGCAAGGGTCTGCAAGGGTACCCTGCCAATCAACTGATTTTCGTCATTTGTGACATAGATATTAAGGATCCTTTTATCTTTCAGTATTCGAAGCTTATCCAGCATCTCCCCGGCGGTAATCTCAGGTCTGAATGTATTTATCTTGGTATCCATCAGAAAGCCCGCTGAATCCGGAGGGTAATGCAATAATTCATCAATTTGCTTCGCCTTTTTATCTGTCAACAAGTCCAGTTTTTCTTTTTGTTCTCTCTTACCCAGACGAGAGATCAACAATGCAGCCTTAAAAGGGTCTATCTGGGAAAAAATGAGTCTGAATCTATCCTGTTCCATTTTTTCAAGGATATCAGGGATCATTCCCGGCGTGATACCTGCAAGAATTTCTCCGGCGACTACAGGCTCCAGCTCCTCAAGATACTTTATCGTCTCATCAGGCGAGCTTTCATTGAGTATTTGTGCAGCATCTTTGGGAAAACGGTTAAGGAAATCTTTTACTAAAACCGATGCTAGTGGCGACTTTTTCATGATGGATTATTTTTATAGCTACTCTCCTGTGATGCTCCAAGTAAGCTGATAAAGCCAATTCGATACAGTTCACTCAACGCACTTCCAGCCTTATAGGCGGGCTGTTTCTGAATATCTTCACTTCCTGCATATTCTTTGATCACTTTCCTGGAGATAGTACCCAGAAATACTCCTTCTGCGTCAACTACTGGTAATTGGATGAACTGATAATCCCATTGAGACAACAAGTCTTCAATATTAATTGAGGGTAAAAAGGTCATAGGCTTATCCCTGACAATTTTATCAATTTCCTTATCGCCATGATCCTTCAATAAATCTTTCAATTCCACGTACCCTTCCATTTCTTCCTGTTGGTTGAGCACATAGATCTGTGGTTGAACCAGGGAAACATTCTTCCTGACCATCTCTAAACCATCCTGTATTTTCTGGCCCTTTCGCAGTGTGAGCACATCGGTTTCCATCTGGCCTCCTACCGAATCATTTGCATATTGCATCCTCATTTCAATGCTTTCTCGCCTCTCACGAGGTAGTTTTTGGAGGATCTTTTTTTTAACCGATCCCTCGCATTTGATCAATAAGTTACCGGCCTTTTTAATGGGCAGCTGTGAAAAAATATTGAGGAGAACCATGTCCTCAACATAGTTGATTGCCCTGACTGCTTTGTAAGGAACGATCTGTCGAATGATTGCTGTCGACGTTTGAAGCGGTAAAGCATTTAAAAGTGCAGCAATCTCTGGATCATCAAAATCTTCAATCAGGCTGATGGCCTGGGTAGGATGACTTTTGACATACAGTTCAATGATCTTATTGTCAGTATTTATCATGTTAGTCTTTAAGAATTATTGCTTTTGATTCGTTGAATTCCCTGGCAGGCATGAGTATTTTACCTGATGGAGTTTCCAGAACTACCGCATGGTCTGTTATTTTTACGATAACACCAGTGGTCTCTCCTACCCGGACTTTATCCCCGAGCTGATAATATTTTCGGACGTAGTATGCGGCCAGAATATTACCCACGGAAGTTTGAGCGCCCAAACCAAAAGCCAGGGACGCACCAAATAATAAGGCAGATATCAGGATAATGATGAGATTGGTAAGAAACCTTATGTTGATACCCAGGTGATCAATGGCTACAATAATGGCCACGAAGAGGATCAGGTATCTTATGATCTTTCCAAGGTATTTTCCGATGGACAATCCCGTTCTTGCCGTAGCTGATTTGATCAGATCATCTGCAAGCCTCGCTGCTATAAGACCTGCAAAAACAATGACCACAGAGACAAATATACTTGGGAGGAATCCAATAATTCTGGAAAGCAAATCCCTAAGAAAATCAAGCCTGAGTAAATAGATGCAGGCCAAAAGTGTGATAAGCAGGATCAGCCAGTAGAGTGTTTTTGAAACAAACCTTGCGGTACCTTTCAAATCTACATTCAGGAAGCGGCTTTTGAGATTCTCATTGGCAACACTATTGAAATACAGGATGGCCCGTCTGACCAGCCGTCCAACAATCATGGCCACCAGCCAGCCACCAAGTAATAACCCCACAGCAAGTATGAGGTCCGGAAGTATCTCAACCAGGCGGCTAAGCAATTGATCAAATAGACTGTTCAGATTTTCCAGCATTGGTCCTGTATTTAAAAAAAGATAGCACAAAATAACCAGAAAGCGGAAAAAAGGGTAATAACCAACAAAAAAGGGTTTCCGTAGACAGAGATATTTACATTTTTTGAAATTTGAGCCTGCTTATCCAAATCACTGGTAGCAGCAATAGCATTATTTGATATTAATATTAGTCGAGTAGATCAGGGGAGTTTCACCCCCAACCTCTCACAGAACCGTACGTGACAGTCTCCCGTCATACGGCTCTTCCAGTCAAACGATATTCACTTCAACTAGTTAGAAGTGAGATAATTTCCAGTGTGCAAAAAGATCCGGATGAGTCCTGTAAACCCTTTTTAACCAGTTGATGGAACTCTTCTTTGAAAACTTTCTCGTCCATTTAAGCCATTTCACCAACCGAAGGTTTAATACACGCCATACCCATACTGTGGTCCATTTACTGAATCGACAGTAGTATTGCATCCATCCTCTAATCTTAGGATTGAGTATCTCAGCTATACTCTGAATGGGTATCTGATGCTTATGGAGTTGAAGTCTACTGATCTGCCGTATCACCTCTACTTTTGCGCTCCTGCTCATACAAGGCAGATATTGTAGTCGTAATCCACTACGCATCTTACATAGCCTAGGCCGAAAAGTGTACCCAAGAAAGTCAAAGCTAACCCGCTTGTGGTTCTCTCTGTGATTTTCATTCTTACAGTACACTATGTGTGTTTTCGACTCATTGATCTTCAACTTGACTTCCGCCAGACGCTTGCATACCACATCCTTGATATAGACAGCTTGGTTTTCACTCTTACAGTGAATCACCACATCATCTGCATACCGCTCAAAGCGAATCCACCGATGATGCTTTTCCATCCATTTATCAAAGGCAAAGTGAAGGTAGATATTTGCCAATAATGGACTGATTACCCCTCCCTGAGGTGTTCCCAGTTCTCTTGACCAATACGCCCCCTCCTTTACCATGCCCGCTTTCAACCATCGCTCTACATACATCAATACCCATCGTTCTTTGGTGTAGTACCTCAGTGCCTTAAGCATTAATTCATGGTCAAGAGTATCAAAGAATTTTGATATGTCCATGTCTAATACCCATGGATATAGCCTACACCTATAGGTCGCTTTTTCCAAAGCCTGGTGCGCATTCTTCCCCCGACGATAACCATAGCTGTCTTCGTGAAAAGTGTGATTCACCTTTGGCTCCAGATAGCTCTTGACTACTTGTTGAGCAATACGATCCGATACGGTTGGAATGCCTAGATCGCGTTTGCCTCCTGACTTCTTTGCTATTTCTACTCCTTTCACTTCAGGTGGAAAGTAGCTACCCGAACTCATCCTGTTCCATATCTTGTATAGATTCTTAGATAAGTCCTTAGCATACTCAGTCAGTGTCACCTGATCAATACCGGCTCCACCTTTTTGCTTCCTTACCTTATGGTAAGCTTCCCAAACCATTCGTTTGGTCACTGGTTGCGTCTTCGTTTCATAATAGTCTATCATCCCTACTTTCTTTTCGGTTGTTTATACCATAAAACATGACTGCCCAAGCCCTTCGCTCCACACCCATTACAGATGCTTCTTCACTAATACGGCTTGATCCGTCCCTATCAACTTTGGATAATCGCCTCATGGGGTCACCACTTGTACTTTCTCTCCTGTTTCGTTGACAGGTTCCCTTGTTCCAATATTTAGCCTATCCCAGTGTCCTGTCACCTTTACACCGCCTGCCCTTCAACTAATAACAGGTTACTCCCGTTGAAGCTTTCCTCCCGAAAATTCACGTACCTATTCGGTTTTGACAGAGTATAACGAATATCGATGCTTCACACAGTGATTCAATCATTCAGCTCTTCTGAGATTCATCTGACCGGTATATCCCCAGCCTTTTCCTTGTCGCTCAGCACACCAATCTTTCAATAGATGCACCACAAGGTGATTTGCAGGCCTTGCCTGACAATGCCTGCGATGGGCCTTCCATCATCTAAATATCAGCATGTAAAGAACTACAATATATTATTGTGCCCTTCTTTACTTCAAGGCACACACGTGAGTTCGATCTAAGAAAAACAAAAAACCCGTCTACGCGCCCCGGTCATTCATAGGCGTGAGGGTAGATTTGTGTGTTGGAAGCCCTGCCTTTTGCCGGCAGGCAGGCGTGGAATCTCACTGAAAATCAGGAGACTCCACGCCCTTTTCCACCCGAATTGCCACCCGGAAAGAGCTCTGTGCGCCTACGCTGTAGCTTTAGCGCAAGCGTAGTGACGTTAGAGGGTTTTTGTATTGATTTATGTCGAACTCACGTTATTATTAGACTGTTAAATGATTCCGTTGCATTAGACTTGTTAAGACGATACTTTCAATTAGAGGAGATCCACAGTTACTAATAATTCTTGCACTATAATCAAAAACCCGGATATCTTCGCTAAATTGGTTACGTGAGATTGCTAACCTTTATTTTTTTCACCCTTCCACTCTTCGTCCAGGCTCAAGGTTCTATTGACCTGCTTACACTTTCCTACCGGCACGGACCAGAGCAGCCTTATGAGGACAATACGGGTAATGCACAGGAAACCGGCTTTCTAGCCAATATGAAAATACCGGTAGTCTTCAATGACCGGAACATCTGGTACTCTGACCTCACCTACCAACATTTCAATGTTTCCTACTCCTCCGAGATCTCCGGACATGTGATGCCTATCCAAATCCATGGTTTTATTCTTCAGTCTGGCTGGGTCCGGCAATTAAATGATCGAAATGCCTTTCAATTATTGCTTGTCCCCAGATTTATGAGCGATTTTAAAAATGTTAACCTCAGCCACTGGCAGCTGGGGGGGATCGGACTTTATGAAATCAGGTACAAGGAAACGCTGACCATGCGTTACGGGATGATGTATAATAAAGAAAAATTCGGACACATGTTTGTACCCCTCGTATATCTCGACTGGCGGCTGGGGGCCAAATGGTCTGTCACCGGAATGCTACCGATCTTTGCGAAGATCAATTATCAGGCCAGCGAAAAGCTGATCCTTGGATTCAGTCATTTCGGCCTGATCACCAGTTTTCAGGTCGGAGCACCCGAATTCAACAGGGATTACATCGAGCGGCAAAGCATAGATCTTGCCTTGTTTGGAAGGTATAAATTACTCGGAAACCTTTGGCTTGAAGCCAGGGCAGGATTTGCAATCGGTCGAAGCTATCTGCAATATGCAGAAGGAGACGAAATGGATTTCAGGATTGCCATCCTGACTTTTGGAGATGACCGAGCGCAAAAAAACCTGGATTTTGACCCGGGGCCAATTCTGGATGCAAGACTCGTCTACAATCTTGATCTGACTGACCGATGACAGGTCAGTACCACTTGTAAATGCGGATCCCGAGGCCATAAAGAACAAGCCCGAAAACCAACAGGATGCCAATCTGTGGTAATACTGCCGGTAATTGTGCCCCTTCTAAAAAAACCGACCGAACACTATCTGCCAATATGGTCAGAGGCAACACCTGAATGATGGATATCATGAAATCCGGAAAATTGTGATAGCTAAAGTAAATCCCGGACAATATCATCATCGGCATGACCACCAGGTTGATCAGACCATTCGCGATCTGAGTATTTGCTGTGCGTGAGGCTACCAGTATCGCCAGTCCCGTAAAAGCTACGTTTCCTGCAATGATGAGCAGGATGATCGCCAGTATGGACCCGGTAATGGCGATATCAAAGATCCACTTGGTGATGCCTACCAACAATAAGACTTCTATCGCACTCAACATCAATCTTGAGATCATTTGGGCAGCCACGTAATTGTATTTTTTCATAGGTGTGGCAATCATTCTTCGAAGAAGCTTTTTATTTCTACGGTCCACATTGCTGTAGCTGATGCCCCACATACAACTCATCATGACACCCATAGCGAGTAAACCGGGGACCAGGAAGTCAATATACCGGGTACCCACCTGCTCCAGCACAGATATATTTTCGGTATCTGAGAACCGCCCCTCGTCTGCAGTGGAGAGTTGAAGGTAAGAATAATTGGCCTCTGAATTGTTGGGATCGAAATGGTATTTCACCTTATCACCCTTAATCTCAATGATCATGTGCACCATTCCCTTTTTTAGCTTAAGGATGGCCTCTTGCCAGGTCGACTTTTCAAATTGGTACTTGGTGTAGCCCAGTTTTTCATTTCCAAACAATGCCACCGGATTATCATCTTTGATATCAAAGGGTAGCTTACAATCAGAGCCGGCACAAACAACTGCTACTGTCTTTTGAAGATCACCCTCTCCGGAAAAAGCAAGTCCCAACCCAAGAGCCAGTAAGATCGGAAAAAAAATGGCCCAAAAGAGAACCCCTGGTTCCCTGAGATACTCTTTGATCTCAACATCTACCAAAAGGATCAGTTGTCTCATTTTTCTTCCATCAAGTGTCGTCCGGTCATAGAAATAAACAGGTCATCCAGCGTCATTTTTCTGCATTCCAGGGAGGTGAGTTTCACACCTTCCTGATCCACATAATTCAAAAAATCGGGTAAATACTCTACTACATCTTTTACGATCAGTTCCCCCTTCAAACCATCACCAGAGAAGTCCATATTCAAAACACTATCCTGACCAGGCAGGTTTTTACTGGTGAGAGACCTGTCCATGGAAAAAGAAATTTTCTCCCCATTCTTATATTGAGACAATAAATCATCGAGCGTACCTCTGGCCAGTACCTTCCCCTTATCAATGATCACAATCCTTTCACACAGGTAAGAAGCTTCTTCCATGTAATGTGTGGTAAGTATCATGGCCGTATGATATTTTTTCCTCAGCGTTTTCAGGATTTCCCAGATCTCTCTTCTCGCAGTTGGATCGAGCCCTGTAGTGGGCTCATCCAGCAGTAATATCTCCGGCTGATTCAAAAAAGCAACGCCCAGCGCCAGCTTTTGCCTTTGGCCCCCGGAAAGATTTTTAGTGTAGGTCTTCCTCTTCTCACCTAATCCCACCAGGTCCATGATAGACTCAGACCTCTCTTTCGGCAATCCATAAAATCCTGAGAACAGGTTTAATGTTTCTTCAACCGTGAGTTTTTCGATGAAATAAGTCTCCTGGAAAGATAGTCCGATGATCTTTCTTAAGGTAGATTCGTTGCCTTTCCAGCTAAGGTTTTTGATCAGTATCTCACCGGCATCCGGCTTCTGTATTCCTTCAATCATCTCAACAAGGGTAGTTTTTCCGGCACCATTTGGACCTAAAAGGGCCACAAATTCACCCTTATTAATATTCAGATCTATGCCATCTACTGCCCTGGTTGACCCAAAATATTTCCTGACACCGGTAACTGAAATGATCTGTTCAGACATGATTAAATCCTTGTTTGTGAAAACACAGCCAAACCATAAACGAAATGACATCCTATATCCATACCGCACAATGGATGCTTTATCACATCAGATATCATAAAAAAGGCAGCCGTTATCGACTGCCTTTATCTTCAAAATAAATCTTTTTATTGATTCATGGAGTTCAGTTTTTTCTGTAGGGCGGCTGCCTTTTCCTTCATTCCAAGGTTTGTATAGATGTAGCCCAGGTACTCCATATTCTGAACCTTATCTCCCTCGGGGCTGATTTCAACGATCTTCTCCCATTGCGGAAGGGCATCTTTCAGCTTTTGCTGTATCACCGGCTCAAGATCCGCATATTTTTTCTGGTCAGCTTTAGTCATTCCCAGATTGTTCTGCTCTTTTATCACATCATTGGCCATATCCAGCAGTAGCACCCCCTTGTTGAAGTTTGAATTGTAATGAGTAGGGTCAGCTTCCAACGCCTTGTTGTACGCATCCAGCGCATTTTCAGAGTCTTCCAACTGGTCATAAATTACACCAAGCGCAAATTGAAGATCGGGATTGTTTGGTTCTTCCTCCACAGCCTTCACCAGCTCCGTCTTCGCCTCATCAATACGATCAAGTTTGATCAGCAGGTCTATCCTGTTTCGCGTAAGATCCACATCATTGGGAAAATACTCAAGCGCATCATTGACGGCGGCAAGAGACTTTTCAAGATCATTATCCATTCCCACAATCGAGATGTAATTGTAGAAATAATCTTTGTTAACTGCGCCTCTATCAATGATTTCCATGTAATATTTCTTTGCCTCATCGTACATCTCTCCCGAATGAGCAGCAAAGGCGGCATTGATGACCGCGTTGGTATCAGCCGGCTGAATAGTAGCCGCTTTGGCAAAATTATCTACAGCTTCTTTAAAGTTGCTTTCCTGATATTCATTCACACCAAGATTGTAATACCAGCTGTAATAGTTGTTGATCTGCTCGGATTTAGTGACAGGAAGCGGTGAGGAAGAGTTGGTGTAGAAATATTCCTTTCCCTCATCCTGAAGCTCATCTGCTCTGTCAAAAGATTTGAGTGCTGTTTGCATCGGATTGTCGGCAAGCATCTTAAACTCCTGCTTTGATGTAGTATCAAGCTGGACATATAAGAGCCCTCTGTGATACCACATTTTACCGTCATCCATGGTCTTTTCATGGGTAGTAGCAGCGTCAAATATTTCCTTTGCCTCGGCAAGTTCGCCTCTATCCATCAGACTTTTTGCCTTATTCACTTTAGGCTTTTTCTGCGAATAGCCGGCAAAGCATACTGCTAAGGCCAGCGCAAGTCCAAATATCTTTTTCATGGTAATTTTTGATTCCTTCGTTTTAAAATTTAAGTTAATTAACATTTTCATCTTCGTCATCAATTTGACTTATTTTTTCGACAGCTGAGATCTCATCATTCTCATTCAATTTGATCAGTCTCACTCCCTGAGTCGCCCTTCCCATGATACGCAGATCCTCCACCTTCATGCGGATGGCAATTCCCGATCTGTTGATAATCATGAGGTCATCGCTATCGATCACATCTTTTATCGCGACCAGTTGCCCGGTCTTTTCAGTAACATTCAAGGTCTTTACTCCTTTTCCTCCCCTTTTTGTGATCCTGTAGTCTTCCAGGTCAGATCTCTTTCCATACCCTTTTTCAGACACCACAAGGAGATTGGCTTCATGACCTGATACACAAACCATACCAACTACATGTTCTCCCTTGGAAAGGGATATCCCCTTTACACCTGCAGCCATCCGGCCCATAGGCCGTACATCCGATTCATGAAAATGTATGGCCCTACCGGAATTATTCGCAATCACCACGTGATTGTCCCCATTGGTTAAACGCACAGCCAGCAATTTATTACCTTCATGTATGGTAATGGCATTAATACCGTTCTGTCGCGGGCGACTATAAGCCTCAAGGGAAGTCTTTTTGATCGTGCCGTTTTGCGTACACATGATCAAAAAGTTGTTGTTGATATAATCCGGATCATCCAGGGTCTTCACATTGATGACGGCCCTTACCTTATCCTCCGCATCAATATTGATCAGGTTTTGGATGGCTCTTCCTTTGGATGTTTTAGACCCCTCCGGAATTTCCCATACTTTTTTCCAGTAGACTTTTCCATGCTCTGTGAAGATCAACAGGTAGTTGTGGTTTGTGGCAATAAACAGGTGCTCTGTAAAATCATCATCTTTGGTGGTGACCGCACGGCTGCCCACGCCTCCTCTACCCTGGGTCTTGTATTCAATGAGTTGTGTCCTTTTGATGTACCCATGATGAGAGATGGTAATCACCATTTCTTCATCAGGGATCATGTCTTCAGCCGTAAATTCATCTGCTGCATGTTCGATCACGGAACGCCTTTCATCCCCATAACGATCTTTCAGCTCTCCCAATTCATCCTTTATGATCTGCATACGCATATCCTCACTATTGAGGATATTGTTCAAATGTTCGATGAGTTTCTTGATTTCCTCATACTCATTGACAATCTTCTCACGCTCAAGACCGGTGAGTCTTTGCAGACGCATGTCGAGTATAGCTTTTGCCTGGATCTCCGAAAGATTGAATTTCTCCATCAGACCCGTTTTCGCTATTTCAGGATCCCGTGACCCACGGATCAAAGCAATGACTTCGTCCAGGTTATCCAATGCAATCAGATATCCCTCAAGAATGTGAGCCCGCTTTTCAGCTTCTTCCAGCTCGTACTGTGTCCTGCGGATCACTACTTCATGTCGATGATCGACAAAATGATGAATGAGATCCTTCAGGTTTAATGTATGTGGTCGGCCTTTTACCAGCGCCACATTATTGACGCTAAACGATGACTGAAGCTGTGTATACTTAAACAGATTATTAAGAACTACATTTGGAATGGTATCTTTCCTAAGTTCATACACAATCCTCATCCCCGACCGGTCCGATTCATCCCGTATGTCAGTGATCCCTTCAATCTTCTTTTCATTGATAAGGGCTGCAGTCTTCTCGATCATATTGGCCTTATTGACCAGGTAAGGGATCTCAGTGACCACAATTTGTTCTTTGCCGGATTTCAGCGTCTCAATTTCCGATTTTGCACGCATCACAATCCTTCCCCTTCCAGTTTCAAATGCCGACCTTACGCCCTGGTATCCGTAAATGATCCCACCGGTGGGGAAATCCGGAGCTTTAATGTATTGGGTTAGTTCGTCTATTGTAATGTCGTTGTTGTCAATATAGGCAGAGATACCATCCACTACCTCTGAGAGATTATGAGGTGCCATGTTGGTGGCCATTCCGACAGCGATACCCGAGGCCCCATTCAATAATAGATTGGGGAGTTTACCTGGCAGAACCGTCGGTTCTTTAAGTGAGTCGTCGAAGTTAGGTTGAAAATCAACCGTATTCTTGTTGATATCTGCCAGCATCTCCTCTGCAATCCGCTTCAGTCTGGCTTCTGTGTAACGCATGGCCGCCGGTGAATCCCCATCCACCGACCCGAAATTACCCTGTCCATCTACCAGCTCATACCTCAATGACCACGGTTGAGCCATACGAACCATCGTATCATATACTGCAGAGTCCCCATGGGGATGGTATTTACCCAATACCTCTCCTACAATCCTTGCCGATTTCTTATATGGTTTGTTGTAATTGACCCCCAGTTCC
This sequence comes from Cyclobacteriaceae bacterium, assembly GCA_965243485.1. Taxonomy (GTDB): domain Bacteria; phylum Bacteroidota; class Bacteroidia; order Cytophagales; family Cyclobacteriaceae; genus UBA7330. The sequence goes on from CBDEVP010000001.1 coordinate 4,543,466, forward strand.
AACATCCCGTAAAGAATGCGGCGGTGAACAGGTTTGAGCCCATCGCGAACATCCGGCAATGCCCTTGAAATGATGACTGACATCGAATAATCGATGTAAGCACCTCTCATTTCTTCTTCGATGTTTATTGGAATAATGATCTGGCCGGCGGATTGCATTCCTGACTCTTCAGGTAAGTCCTTATCGTCTCCGTCTGACATTGAAATGGATTAAATGAATAAGTTGAAATCAGCCCGCAATTTAAGCAAAATTTCTGTCGATTTTAAGCTTAATAAGGGTGTAATTTACGCCTGTTTTTTAGCTTATAGCGCCATAGACGTCGGTGATTCTGACCTACTTTTGGATTTTGGACTTTCCAGAGTGGCTGTCCACGATATTCATACAATTTCCCCTCTTGATCACTCAGTACATGCTTGAGCTGTATGTGGTCACTTTTCATCGGGGATCTGGGTATTTCAGGGATATTGATACTAACCCCGACCTGAAAGAAGAAAGCATTGTTTGTCAGGCGGACGGGGTCGCCATCCGGAAGCGATATCTTAAAACTCTTAATGTCGTATGAGGGCCTGAAGGTAACTCTGAAATATTCCGAAAAGTGTTTTTCTATATTTATACCCAGATTATAATACATCCCGTTAGTGATCATAGGCGCATTGAATTTCCTGCCATAATTGATGACGCCCAGCCGCAGCTCGCCCACAAATGTATAGTCCCACCAGTCGTAAAACTGATAACCTGCCATCCCCCAGAACCTTGTGACCGAAGCCGATTTATATCCAAGGTCATAAGAACGGATGGAATCCTTATACACATTGGGCTCCAAAGGCTTAAATAGCTGTTGCTCAAACGTGAAACCGGCACCTACCCTCAATTTATTGAAGTTATAGTGGATCGACAGAGAGATGGGAATGGTACCGGACTGATTTTGAAATGTCAGCCCGAGAGAATCTCCAAAAAAGGTATTGCCAGCCAGAACCGTATCTTCCACGGGATTGACCAGCCAGTTTCGAAAGCCAATACTATCAGCACCGGCTTCCAGATCTCGACGAATAAGCAATTGACGGGTGGAATCCTGATAGAAAGTGAAATCGCTGACATCGTTTTTGTATTCAGTCACTCCATAGCCCAGACTCATGGATATACAGAACTTGTTCAGGAATATCCGGAGCGGATTCCTGTAGATATCATACTTTTCGTAGATATCCGCAGATTGCGCTGAAACAGAGAAGGCTGCAGTAACGCATAACACAAATGTACATGCATACCTCTTCAAGCGGTTTTCACGTGAATATTGTTTGTTTTTTAATAGACACATGGAATTCGCCCCTCCTGAGGCGGGGCTCATTTCATGGTTTTTTGCTAAAATAGGCAAAATAATGATTATTCATACACCCTAAACACACGACACAGTGGTGTAAGAACGAAAAACCATGCCACTAATTTTATCTGATCAGTCGGTCTTTTCAAATGTTTTAACGAACATTTGGTACACTCTCAGTTTCTGCAATCCCAGCTTTTCACCTATTTGGATTAACCGTACATATTCATTCTTTCCGATATTATGCCGGTTTCTGATAATGTCTTCGTCTGATTCAAGGAAAAAGCTGGAGATGAATCGAATGAGAATATAGGGGGAATCCAGGATGAGGAATTTATAGTCTTCGTAAGCAACTTCTTTGGACTCATCAAATTCCTGCACCTCCAGCGAGCTCATATTGAATGACTTGTGCATGGCAAGGCTTAGTACTTCATAAAATCTGTCTGACCATTCATCATACTTTTTCATCAGAAATTTCATGGCATAAACCACAGGGTCCTTTTTCATAAAGTAACCTCCCAAAGATAATTTTCGGGCCTTCTTGTTGAGTGCAAGCTCTTCAAATAAAGTGAGTTTACCATCAGCCAACGCGATACCAACCGTAGGGGCCATCATGATCAATGAAAAAAAATCATGGTCGGAAATCTCCAGGTATGGGGCTTCCTTCTTACAGAATTCTTTTTTAAGTGCCCTGGTGGCTTCCAGCACTTCGGGGATCTCAACGATGGTGTGAATTTCGTGTTCGGTAAACATTCAAGGGTAGGTTATAGAAAGCCAAAATAAGCAACCTTCTTAAAATAAAAAAGGATTGATAACGATCAACCCTTTTCAATTCGTTTTATGGAGTCATCCTTATGATCCTTCCTCATTATCTTCTTCGATATCTGCCGTAGCCGCAGCCAACAGCTCATCAAAAATCACACCGTATCTGGCATTTAATTCATCATCACTCCTTAGTGCTTTTGTCAGATTATTATACAATGAAACGGTGATCTCATCCTTGATCTTTCCCACAAAGACTTCCTTGAAGTCTGCCTGTTGCTTTTCATTTTTAGCTTCGATACTATCAAAAGCTGCAAGCTCCGTTTCAGTTGCTTCCACCTCGTCAAGCGTCCCTGATTTGCTGGCTTTCAGAATTTCACTGAATTTGCTGGCTTCAATAGAATCATTTTCCTGGATCCAGGTGTTGTAGGCATCCTGCATCCTGCTCTTTTCACCCTCTACCCAAACCATTACGGTTGCATAGCTGATCAGCTCATCGTCCGTAAATTCAACCTTATCTTCTTCCTGAGCATGCAGTGAAAGCACAACCAGAGACAACAAACACAATAGAAATGTTTTTTTCATCCTAATCATTTTTTAATTAAACACTAAGTTATTTACGATAAGAAAACTCTTATCACATAGCTTCCAAAGAGTGAAAAGTATGGAAGACTGTTTCGCCTTTTCGAGCCTCGAAGCTAAAGGTATGGTAGTCTTTAGCTCCTGCATTATTACCCGAAACCTGCAAAATTACCTCATTTTGACCTGTATCCAAAGGGACTCTGGTATAAAAAATGCTGTGAGGCAGTGTTTGCCAGTTCCTGGTATCCGCTTTTTCAGTCGCAGCATTCAGCACGCCGACCAGGAAAGAAAGTCCTTCACGGAACTCCTCACCTTTATCTTCCTTATCGGATTCATCTTCCTTGCTTTGGTCTCCTCTAATGGCCTGCTCAATCGATTTTTTGATTGCTACACGTAGCAGTCCCTGAGCAAATTCCTGTAACATCCGCTCATTCAGGACCTTGAAAGCAATATCATTTACATTTTCGGCCAGTTCCAACGGGTATTGTTCTTTATTCACGGATACGGAAGCACGATTGTACAGGGTTTCCCTTTCCACATATTTTGGAAAGGCTACTCTGAAAAAGCGCAGGTTGGTCAGTTCGCTTTTTTGAGCCTCATCATGGATAGGGAAAGGAAAGTTAAAACTGTACTCGTCATTGACGAAAGAGACAACTCCTCCTTCTCCTTCCACAATGGTGAAATTAACAGACCATTCATCTTTTACAGGTCCGAGTCCATTGTGCCAAAAGAATACAAGCTCTTCTGAGGCTGCAGCCGTTTTGTCATATTCAAAACCAAACTCCCGTTCATAAAACTCCAGCTCCGTCTGAAAACCATTCAGGTATGCTGTCCTGACAAGATCCTGCTTAAGCTGCTCAGGAGGTGAGAGGCCGAAAAGGGTACTGTAATCCTCCTTGTAAATATCGAAGCTGTTGCGATAGGCGATAAATGCATTGTTTACATCACCACTTGCCTCGTAAATGATGCCCATGAGATTATGGACAAAAGCGTCTCTTTTGTATTTGTTTTCAGATCGATACTTATCAGAAAGCTCCAGTAGCCTGTTGTTGAGCCTTCTGCACTCTACCAGTGCTGATTCGTAGTCCTTAAGTTTAAGGAAGTTAATGGCCTTATAGTATAGCAGGAGGAGATGTTCATGATCCTCTCCCGGATACACGGCCGTATTCGGATTGACCAGAAAAGAGGTTACAATATTGGCCGGATTCTTTCTGTAATCTTCACCGAAAAGATAGGCTTTCTCAAACCAGTCATTACTTTCCTCATATTGCCCAAGCTGGGCCTTTACCAGTCCCTGATTTACAAAGTACAGAAAACGGTTTTTATCCCTTGACTGCTTTTTGTTGCCATCCAAAAGCCTGCTTGCTGCCTCCAGATTGCCGTTAGCATAATGTTGGTTAAACTCATAATTGAGCTGATAATATGTAGCACAGGAAATGGTTAATCCCAGGACCGGGAATAACCACCCCTGCTTTATCCGTTGAAGGATCACGGGACAAAGGATTTACCTAGTTTCGGATATATTTCTTGATCTCCTTATCGCCAATCCACACTTTTTCATTGGTTTCGATATTGGCAAGCTCAAGACTGACCTTATAGTTCACGACCTTTTCATTGTTGTAAGAGTCAGTGATGGAGGTAATGACACCAAACATCATAAAGTCTGCTCCCAGTTCCCTTCCCCATCTGGCCTGAGTCTCCGGAGATGCAAATTCTCCCTGTTCGGCTCGTTCTTCACGTAGCTTTTCTCTGAAAACCGAATTCTGAACAACTCTTACCATCCCGGAGTTGATAAATTCCCTCTCGATGTCCTTGATAAATGTTTCGGATTCAATGTGTTCGGCCGTTTTGTTTTGGATCATACCTACTATAGTCACGGGTTTTCTGTTGTTGGCACGGACAAAATCCTGATGCCACGGACGATTCAGGACATCATTGATCATTTCTTCAGCTACCATCTTGGAATCGGTATCGTTCCAGCGTCCACTTAGATCAATTTGCTGGTCCGGACTTACGCGGGTCACGGTTCGTTTGGCGCAGGCTCCAAGCAGGATCAGTACTGCCATGACTGGGATGGAAAATGCAATCTTTTTCATTTTATTTTGAGTTTTTTCTACTGGTAATTGATTTTACCAATCCTTTAGACGTAAAATTCGATTTAAAGTTCGGCTATGAATTTAATATTCAAAAATCTTGCCGACAATGAATTCGGGATGGCAAAATTATTCCCATTCACGTCTTCAATCCAGGTATAGGAGAGGGTATTATCCGCTCCCAGGGCATTGAGCACTTCAGCCCTGATCCATAGCCTGTTGAAAAACCGGTTGATACTCAGATCAAACATCTTCGAAAGTCCCAGATCAGCCCGGTAGTACTCATCCCCCTGAAAAGCATTTCTCAAACGCAGGACCTGTGGCGGGCCAAAAGGAAAGCCTGATCCAAAGACCAGGTTGAGATATACGCTAATGGTTGGGTCAATGGGCATGTGGTCTTCAAAGTATGCGGCAAAGTTGAGTCGCTGATCGGTAGGCCTTCTTACAAAACCCTGATCATCGGATTGCAAGTCCTCTTTGGTCTGCAGATAGCTAATGCTAAACCAGGACTGCGTCCCTTTGATAAACTCTCCGTTTAACCTAAGGTCGATGCCAGTGGCATAGGCTGTGGCATTGTTTTCCTCCAGAAACCGGATCCTTACATTGTCAATATCGTAGGGAATCACATCATACAGGTATTTATAGTAAACATCCGATGAGAAAACAAAGGGTCTACCCCACATGGTCAGGCCCTGCCGCATTCCAGCGATAATGTGTGCCGATTTCTGGGCTCTTCTGTCCGTATTGATTTCACCCTGGTAATTCCTGAGCTCCCGGTAGAACGGGGGTTGCTGATAGAGTCCTGCCGAAAGTGTAAAAGTAGTGGGCGTGTTCCACCTGGGTGCGAAGCGGTAGGTTGCTCTCGGACTTACCAGCCATTCGTCATTGAGGGTCCAGTAATTGAAGCGGCTGCCAACGATCAATGAACTGATCGAATCCTTCCCGAACCAGGTACCCTGAAGATAGCCTGTGTACTGAAAAGAATTTAGCTCCACTTCATTGAAGACAGCATAAGTGACTGATACATAATCAGCAGAATCAATGAAACTATATTCATTGATTTCGTCATCGATGCGCTGAACCGACAGACCCAGACCAGTTTCCAGGACCAAATTCGGTTTGATCAGCATTTCCCACCGGTTTTCTACCGTATAAATAGAGGCAGACAGCCTGTTTCTACCATAGTCATAGTTGGAACCAATCCCCCTGACAGATAAGCTTTCTTCGCGATCCGGTCCATTCAACTGATCCGACACATCCCGGAGACGATAAGCGCCTTCAACCTCAAACAATTCATGCTCCCGGGTCAGTAAGCCCGACCCGATCAGCTGCGTCCTTACACGATCATTGAAGTAATGTGAAAACCTGAAACCAGACTGAAACGTATCATAATTCATCACTTCTCTGCCCTGAAAGGCTGTTTCTATCTGATAGTTTTCTCTCCATGTACCAAATTCTGTCAGCTGAGAGGCTGGTTCGGTTAAATACCGGTTTCGTCCATAGGCAATCAGCCAGTTAAGTTTGGTCTTATTGATCATAGAAGACTCTTCCGAGGTCAGGTCGAATGTAAACAGGCTTTGGACATCGGTATATGTGGGAAAGTATTGTCCTTCGGTCTCCAGCCCATTCAATAGATACCTTGAATCGCGATGTCTGGCACCAATCAGATAAGACCCATTGGACATACTGCCCCCGCTATAGGCTGTTCCTCCAAGTAATCCCGCTGACACTGAGCCTTCTACTTCCGTGGGCTCTTTATACTGAATATTCAGGCTGCTGGAAAGTATATCTCCGTATTTAGGTTCCCACCCCCCAGGATAAAAATCAATATCCGCCACCATATCTGGATTCACAAAGCTAAGGCCCTCCTGACGGCCGGCATTGGCCAAAAATGGGCGGTAAACGGGTATATCATTTACATAAACAAGGTTTTCATCAAAATTACCCCCTCGAACAGAGTAAGCTGAAGACAGTTCGTTATTGCTGACCACGCCTGGCATGGTGATCAGTATCTTGTTAAAATCACCAAAAGCGGAAGGCAGTTTGCGAGAAGCCTGTGGATCAATCTCGATTTGATTGGATACCTCGTCAGCTCTTTTTTCCATGATCACCACATCCTTCAGCGACTGTGACTCAGGAACAAGTTTGATCCGGATGTGGCCTGAATCTGAAACGACATGCTGATGATCTCTGAACTGAATGTGTAAAAACAACAACGTATCCCCGATTTCAATTTCGTCCAGGATGAAGCTTCCATCACCACCGGTGCTTGTACCCCTGGCCTCTCCGATCACACCAATACTTACATCACTCACAGGCAGCCCCTCCTGATCGGTCACGTCACCTGATATGGTAAAGTCCTGAGCAAGCCCTTTGAAGAATACCTGGCAAAGAAAAAAAATTAAAAGAAAGCGGATCGGCATTGTACCTGTCAAACGCCTTTGAGCGCGGCTATGGTATGTGCAGGATCATCAGATTTGAAAACTGTGTTTCCCGCCACCAGCATATTTGCACCCTTATTTTGCAATTCTTTATGGTTATCGAGAGTGACTCCTCCATCAACCTCTATGAGTATCCCCGGATTGAGCAGGTCTGCCTTTGCCCGTGTTTTGGCTAGCCGGGCATAGGTATGAGGAATGAACTTCTGGCCTCCAAAGCCCGGGTTAACAGACATGATCAATACCAGATCTAGCATATTAAATACATCGTCAAGTAAATCCACCTGAGTGTGTGGATTTAGCGCCACCCCCGCCTTGAGGCCCAGGTTTTTGATGGCGTCAACGGTACGGTGCAAGTGAGTACATGCCTCATAATGAACGGTGATGATCTCTGCCCCACTGTCTTTACATTCACTTAAATACTGACCCGGATTAGAGATCATGAGGTGAAAGTCCAGGGGCTTTCTGGCTACTTTGGCGATGGCAGTGGTAACAGAAAATCCGAAGGAAATATTGGGAACAAACACACCATCCATGATGTCAATGTGAATATAGTCAGCCTGACTCCGGTTGAGCATTTCAATCTCTTCATTGATCCGTCCGAAGTCGGCGGCTAAAACTGACGGAGCAATCAGGCAGTCCTTCATGATTCAGTACTTGATAAGTTTAATGGTTTTGTTGTATGACCTGGAGGTAACCCTAAGCAGGTAAATTCCGTTTTCGGCAGCAGGAAAATCGATTTGATATTTGCTGCTGGATGATTTAGGGTCAATCCGATAATTGAGGAGTGACGCGCCCTTAAGGTCTGTGATGGCGAGGTCAATGAATGGCTCCCTGTTTACCCCCGTGAGATCAATGTTGATCTTACCTTCATGAAAAGGATTGGGGTACACGGTAATCTTATTCTCAAAAATATCCGCTAGGGATAATTCATTTGTTGAAACAGCCAGCCTGTAGTCAGGAATTCCGTAACCCATTTCCACATTTGGGCTGAGGGCCATATTTCCGGAATATTTGATGGCATCGATCACTTCCTTACTGGACCAGTCCGGATTGGCCTGCCATACTGCTGCTGCAAGACCTGCGATCAACGGAGAGGAGAAACTTGTACCGCTTCCATAGGTGACCCTGTCAGGGAAACCAGGTCCGTCAAATATGGTCGCGGGGGAACCCAGCGCCATCACATCCGGTTTGATCCGGCCATCACTTGTAGGACCCAGCGAACTAAACGAAACCCTTTCACCCATACCATTGACACTTCCGACCACCAGGATCTCCTCCGCATCGGCAGGCGGTGTCACATATTTCCACGATTTATTTCCTGAATTGCCTGCGCTCACCACAACAACCATACCCTTGGAGGCAGCTTTGTTGGCAGCCATTGTTACGATGGCTGTCTCTCCATCCAGCTGTTCTAAATTGTAATCCATGGTGGAATCATTAAAAGTTGAATATCCCAGTGAACCATTGATCACATCCGCACCAACACTATCGGCAAACTCAGCTCCCAGCAGCCAGTTGTACTCTTCGATCCGGTATTCACTGGCTACATCTTCCGTGATACATAAAATGAATCCAGCTTTGGGGGCTATGCCCTGAACTTCCTCTCCATAGTCCATCGCAATGGTCGATAAAACACTTGTGCCATGTGCGCTGGCCGACGAGGCAAAAAGAAAAGGATTACCGGAGTTGGTGACAAAATCCCTGTATGCAATGAGTCTGTTTTCTTTATGTATGTGTTCAAAAGGTTTGTATTGATCCACGCCGGGGAATCCCGCATCCAGGACAGCTATGTACATTCCCTCACCCCGGTACCCATCCTGATGCATTAGATCAGCGTGGAGCATGGCCAATTGAAAATCAGTGGTAGCGCTGATGTTCCTCGGAGTTTCAAATGATTCAGGAATTTCAACAGGCGACTGCTCATAAGAAAGACGAACCCCTTTCGCCACATACTGAATACTGTCAATGAATGACAGATCTGATAAGTCTTCAATCATGGACGAATCCATCTGAACAATTACGGCATTCATCCATTTTGAGCTAAAAAAAACATTCACCCCGAGCCCGGAAATCTGATTCACATAGTTTTCACTGACTGGTAGATCCTCCTCTGTAATAGCGATGCCCTGCTTTTCCCTCCTTTGAATGGCTCTTTCGCTCAAAAATTCTTCGGGTCGATCAATTGAAAAGACGGTTGAAGCTTTGTCCGAAAGAAATATGACAAACCGATGTTCACCTGCAAGTGTCCATTGATGAATAAAAAGAAATAATAAAAATAAAATACTAATCCTGCCCATATGCTGTCAACACTTGCTCAATAATCATACCGGAATCTACTTCTTCCGACCCGCAATTTGAGGTACAATAATTCAAAATAATATAATTCTTTTCTACCAGGCCAATCCCCTTTGCATAAACTTCGAAACGCTGATCCCTATTTACCAGATTTTGAGGTATGTCCGACAGCTGCACCCGTATCTTTTCCACACCCCCGATCGCATCATCATATGCGGCATCGGAAGCTTCAATATACTGGTATTCTGTCGCTCCGAGGGTATTGAAAGCATGTCCGTCCCAAACATTATCCAATATCACAGGGAATGCCATCTTCACATAAGGGATATTCTCTTCTACAACCACCCCGGTAAACTGGTCCCTTCTAAGGGTCCAGTTGTCTTTTATTTCCCATGTCGCTGCCTCATCGGCTCTTTGCTCCCGTTTCAAAACAAAGTACTCCTGACCATCCACCATCACCCGTTGAGTGAGGGTATTTCTCAAGTCATAATACAGGGTATCCGATCCTGATGCATCAAAGTTGATCTCCATCACCTCGTATATCCGGAATGAGCCGGTTTCAAGAGGAAAAAAATCATACCCCGGATCCGTTTCAGGAACTACAAACCTCTCCTCACAGGAAATCAATAACACAGGCAACAAAAAAAGACTATACCAGCTGCGCATGTTTTTGTCTGAAACTTGAATGGATCCATCCCCCACCGATTACATCATCACCTTCATAAAATACAGCTGCCTGGCCGGGCGCTATAGCCTTTACCCCCTTTCCGAAGTAGACTTTCATAGTATCTCCTACCTGCTCAATCACTGCCGGTGTACCTGAATCATTGTATCGCACTTTAGTGACGGTATCTCTTCTTTCTCCCTCCACTGAATCGTATTTACTGATATTCAATTGTTTTACATACATGCCATCGCGTGAAAGCTCATCAAATGTACCTAATACAACCCTATTCTTATCTTTTTGTATTTCAGTAACATATACAGGGTAACCTAAAGCAATACCTAAGCCTTTCCGTTGTCCCACGGTGTAAAATGGATAACCTTCGTGATGGCCAACAACCGTACCATCTTCCAGCACGAATTCACCGCCTTTCACATCTTCCTCCAATCCGTCCACTCTCCTCTTAAGAAATCCACGGTAATCATTGTCCGGGACAAAACAGATCTCGTAGGATTCGGATTTTTTAACCAGTGCATGAAATCCCCTTTCGGTGGCCATTTCCCTGATCTCTGATTTTCTCAGGTGACCCAGCGGATATTTCGTCCGGCTCAGACTTTCTTGTGAGATCCCCCATAGCGCATAGGATTGATCTTTGTTTTCATCTTTTCCCTTGCTGATAACATATCGGCCGTTTTCTTCTCTGAGGTTTGCATAATGACCCGTGGCTATGTATTCACAGCCCAGCTTGTCTGCCCTTCTCAGCAGCGAATCCCACTTAATATGGGTATTACACAACACGCATGGATTGGGGGTTCTTCCGTCGAGGTATTCATTGGTGAAATGATCGATCACGTAATCCCCAAATTCTTCCCGAATATCTACAATGTAGTGAGGGAAACCCAGGTCCACGGCAATGTTGCGCGCGTCATTAATGCTGTCCAGGCTACAGCAACCGGTTTCCTTGCTGGAACCGCCGGAGGTGGCATAGTCCCAGGTTTTCATGGTCATCCCTATGACCTCATATCCTTGTTCGTGTAGCATGACCGCAGCTACCGAGCTATCGATGCCGCCACTCATGGCGACGAGTATTCTTCCGTGTTTGCTCATATCGTCTCGCCAGGTTGAAAGCCTGGTTTACGTGAATATTGTTTCTGAAAAACAAAAAAACGGAAATAAGTTCCCGTTCATTAGATGCAAATGTACCTCTTATGCGAGAAAACTCCATGAACATCTTTGTGCGTATCAATCCCTATTTCCATTATCATGAGATCGTCAAATAAGTTTGAAGGAAAATTTCCTTTTCTTTGTCTCAAAGGAAAGAAATGGCATTAAAAAACTTCGTGAAGATCAACCAGGTATCCAGCTTAAGTGATGCCAGATATTGTGCAGGGATGGGCGTGGATATCCTTGGGTTCACTTTGATTGAAGACTCACCTTCCTACGTTGATCCTGAACAGTTTAAGGAGATCACCCAGTGGGTAGCCGGCCCGAAATTCGCCGGTGAATTTGGTCAGGCTGACCTGGAAACGATAAAACTGGCTACTGTGGATTACAAGTTGGACCTGATTGAAACCTCAATCCCCGGACACCTTGAATCCCTCGCTTCCCTGGAGATCCCCGTCATTTATCGCGCAAAGCTGGGAGGCCCACAAGACATGGAACATTTGCAAAAGGCCATTGCTTATGGCGCAGATCTGTTGTCTTTTCTCCACGTGGAGTATTCTACCGATGCATTCTCTGACTTTGATCAGTTACCCACTGACCAGGGAATGAAATTGATCCTGAATATTCCTGCTCCTCTGGAAAATCTTGACAGGATCAGTAAGCATGGGCTGTCTCTGACTGCCCAGACAGAAGCAAAAACAGGCCTGCAGGACTATGGGGAGATCATGGATGTGCTGGAAGCCCTTGAGCTTGAAATTTAAGAAGATGGTTTTATTGCATGTAGTGTAACCCTGAAGATGAGCGGAGTATTTCCTGGTATTGAAGTACCTGCACCTCTGGTTCCATAGCAATAATAAGAAGGGGCATAGAACTCAATGGTCCCTCCTTCCATTACCTTTGGAATCATGATTTGCCATGCAGGGATCAAATTATTTAGCTTAAAAGTAGTGGTACCGGAATCAAATTCCTCATCAGACAAAAACCTTCCCTCGTAGGTAATATTTACGCTATCGGTTGGTTCCGGGAATTCGCCCGTTCCCTCTTCGATCATTATATATCGGATCAGGGAGACGGAATCAGTATCCGCCTCGATCAGATTGGTTTCAAGATAGCTATCAATGTTTTCCAGTTCGCTTTCAAACTGCGCAGCCACGTCAAACGGCTCTTCGGGGTCGGGCAAACATGAAATCAGCACGCTCATTCCCATCATAAGCAACACAAAAACAATTCCTTCCTGCTTCATCGGTCTATTCATTTCCTATTTTTATTTATTTGTTGACAACCAACCCTCAAATTTAGTTGCAATTTTCAAATTTGAATTTCAAATATTTGATCTTTGACCCTTTGGCCTTCCATATCTTTTCATACTTCGTTTCAATCCCGAAGTGATCAGCTAAAAGATCGGAATGATCAAGATCCGGGGTATGAGCCAGGGACCGTACCTTTACCTTACCCTCCTCAATCAGTTGCAAGGTGTATTCATAAAAACCCGTATTGTCCGTTTTGAGCCTGATATAACCATCCTCACCGAGTATCTTCCTGTAGATCTCTAAAAACCTGGGATGTGTCAGGCGTTTCTTTTCTTCCCGATTCTTTGGCCTCGGATCCGGAAAGGTGATCCAAATGCCAGCTACCTCATTTTCCCCGAAAAAGTCTTCAAGCTGATGAACTGAGGTTCTCAAAAAAGCGACATTGTCCATGTTGTGCTCAATGGCATACTGACTACCCACATACAGCCGGTCTCCTTTCACATCAACTCCTATGTAGTTATTTGAAGGATCGTTCTCTGCCAGCCCGGTGGTGTATTCACCGTTACCACATCCCAGTTCTACAATGATTGGGCGTTCGTTCCTGAAGTACCTCGTATTCCATTTACCCTTCACCTCCTTAAACAGTGGCTTGCCAGGCTCGATGATGTTTTCGCTGTGCCTGTTTACCTCAAATCTCTTTAGTTTTTGTCTCACAGATCGTCAATTTCAGCTACCACAAATGCACTTCCGCAAATAAGTATAAAGTCCTGCTCGCCTGACCTTTCTCTGGCGACGGAAATGGCTTCATTTACATTCGGGAATGCCTGGCCGGAAAAACCGTAACCTTCAGCGAAAGTTTTTAATTCACCGGCTGGCAGGGACCTCGGGACCGCTGACTGGGTCCAGTAGTACTTGGCCTGAGGAGGTAAGACACTCATGATCCCCGAAAGATCCTTATCCTTTACCACCCCGAAGATCACATGAAGAGATCCTCGGAGCTCCTTATTGATCTGATCAAATAGTACGCTGAGACCCGGTTGATTGTGGCTGATATCTGCAAGTACCATGGGATTTTGTGCGATCATCTGCATCCTGCCTTTAAGGCCTGTGCTGTTTCTGATCGTTTCAAAACCTTTACGCACCTCTTCAGCAGTAATGTGAAAACCCTGTTGATTTAGAACCTCGATCGTTTTGAGTATGCCGGGGATGTTAAGGCCGAAATATGCAGCTGTAAGATCGGTTTTAAGGTCCTCATGTACCATTTTTCCTCCACTCATTACTCTATATCTGCAATAGTCGAAGCTTCTTTCCAAAAGGACCGTTCCATAATCATCCACAGTGTGCAAAGCAGCATTCTGTGTCTGCGCCACCTTTTCAAAGACATGCCTGATGTACAATTGATTGTTTCCAATGACGACAGGTGTATTTTTCTTGATGATCCCCGCTTTTTCTGCGGCAATCTTTTCCAGAGTATCACCGAGCAAATCCATGTGGTCATACCCAATCATGGTGATCAGAGAGACCACTGGTAGGATCACATTGGTACTGTCAAGCCTTCCTCCCAGGCCTGTTTCTATCACCGCAACGTCAACATTTTCCTGTCTAAAATATTCAAACGCCATCACCACGGTCACCTCGAAGAAGGAAGGGCGGATGTCCTCGATGAGTGTTCTGTTTTTGGTGGTGAATTCCGCGACGAAATCTTCTGCAACCTCCACCCCATCTATCCTGATCCTCTCGGTAAATGATTTCAGATGCGGTGAGGTATAAAGCCCCGTGCGATATCCTGCAGCCTTCATCACAGAGGCCAGTGCATGTGCCGAAGTACCTTTTCCATTGGTGCCTGCGATATGGATCGATTGAAACCGGTGATGTGGATTTCCCAGGGCCTCCAGCATCTTCAGAGTGTTCGTCAGATCCTTTTTAAGTGCTGCTTTCCCGACCCGCTGAAACATGGGTAAACGTTCCAGCAGGTAGTTCAACGACTCCTGGTAATTCATCTATTTGGTCTGTATAAGGAAGGTAATGGTCCCGGAAGACGTGGGAGCAGGTTTGTAATCCCCGGTTTTACTAAATGACAATCGCTCTACTGATTGCCGATAAATTCGTTCGACAGAAGGACTGACTGTACTAGACTGCAACACGATACCCTGAATGTATCCTTCGTCATCAACAGTGATCTTGTAAACGATCTTCCCGGTTTCTGATGATTTATCGTCAGGGTTTGGCTTAAAATCCCAGACCCATCCGGCCATTTGCAAACTTGCACCATTAGATCCTCCACCCTGACTGCCATAGATTGCCCGGTCATCCAGTTTGCCCTCCGGCTTACCTTCATCACCGGGCTGATTTGTTTGCCCCTGGGATGGCGAAGGCGTTTCACTGGTTGTAGGGGCATTGGAGGGCTTTGGTTCCTCTTTTTTCACCTCCCGGGGAGTTTGCTCAACTTTCTTTACAGGCTCGAGTTTTGGGGCCTCCTCCACTTTTTTCTCAACGACATCCGGGCTTGGCGCTTCAGTGATGGGGTCCTCCGGCACCTCTGCTTCCTCAGTCACTTCCTGAGTAGTTTCCGTGGGAGTCTCTTCTGCCTCGTCGGGCGTTTCAACAGGCTCAATTTCTTCTGTTACTTCAGTGGGTTCAGGAGTGGAAGGTGCCTGTTCGCCCTGTCCGGTTTGCATATTCCCAAAGCTAAGCTCTATGCCATAAGATGGAATGGGTGGAAACGGTTCTTTCCAGGCGATCAGAAAATAGAACAGGACCAGCAGTACCACGTTGGTCACAATTGCCGTCAAAAAGCCTATGCGTCTATATTTCTTATCTTTTTCCACTGCTAATTGGGCTTAGTCGCGATGGATACCCTCGCTTCAAGCGCGGTCGCAATGCTGGCTACCTGCACGAGATTATCCACCGGAACACTCTTATCACAATGTAAAACCACAACGCCTTCTTTGCCGGAAAATGAACTTCTCAGCACACCTTCCAGTTGACCAAGCGTTACTTGCTTCTGATCCACATAATATTTCAGATCATC
The DNA here is from genome assembly GCA_965243485.1 of Cyclobacteriaceae bacterium. Taxonomy (GTDB): domain Bacteria; phylum Bacteroidota; class Bacteroidia; order Cytophagales; family Cyclobacteriaceae; genus UBA7330. The sequence continues at coordinate 4,559,066 of CBDEVP010000001.1, forward strand.
CGTGATGGTCACGCTCACTTTCTGGATCACAATTTCCGAGCTTTTGCTGGAAGGTAAATTGACCGGAAGTCCTGATGGCGTAATGAATGAAGCAGTCAGCATAAAAAATATCAGCAGCAGGAAGATCACGTCTGTCATGGAAGACATGCTGAAAGCTGCTTCAATCTTATGTTTTGATCTCAGATTCATTTTCTTTGGGGCTCCTGTAATAGATCAACGAAATCCACGGCAGTTGTTTCCATTCTGTGCACTATTTTTTGTACCCTGCTCACGAGATAATTATAACCAAGGTAAGCCAGGATGCCGACAAACAGCCCTGAGGCAGTTGTTACCATAGCCTCATAGATCCCACTGGAAAGCAATTTAGGGCTTACCGCTCCTTCCTCCTGGGCAATGGCAATAAATGCCTGGATCATTCCCGTTACTGTACCCAAAAAACCAATCATGGGTGCAGCACCCGAGATCGTAGCCAGCATGCTGAGGTTCTTTTCCAGCCGGTAGATCTCAATTTTTCCGGTATTCTCAATGCTTACTTCAATATTTTTCAGCGGCTGGCCGATCCTGCTGATCCCTTTTTCCATCATTCGGCCAATGGGAGTATCGGTTTGCAGGCATATGGCCCTGGCACCCTGTACATCACCGGCCAGCACTCTTTCACGAATATTTTCCCGGAAATGATCCGGTGTTTTGGATGAGTTTCGGATGAGCAAAGTCCTTTCTACAAAAATGTAGATAGCACCAAAAAATAAAAGGAGGATGGGGATCATCATAAATCCCCCCTGAAGCAATAATTCGAGTATAGTAATGGTCTCTAGACCTTCGGAAGGTTCCATCTAAATGTACTTAAGTGAAAATTTATGCAATACTAATCAACCTCCGTATTAAACGCAGAAATTATACCCACATTGCATGTGTATAAATACTAGTATCTAAGTGGCCAGGCCTCTCTGCCAAACTGCTCGGCATAGGATGGAGCCTGAGACTCAGCCTCTTTAAAAGAGTTGAACTCCGCTATGGCCACCCGGTAAAACCTGTAGTCCCTGAAAGGAGGAATGATCTGCGGACTGTTTCCATTTTGTGCCAATACCTTCGCGTAGTCCATGGCCAGATCCCCATCGAAAAAGCTACCGATCACTACATATGATTTCCCGGTTCTTTGCTCCAGGGTAGTTATTTCACCTGGCGTCATCTGAGTTGGTTGAGGTTTTACGGGTTCCGGATCAGGCATCTGAAAAGCGGTGGAATCTACCGTCGTTTCCTCTACCACAGGGGACGGAGGTGGTGCCTTGGCTTCTTCTTCATCACCAAATAGGCCTCCTCCATCCATCACAAAGACGAATACTATGGCAATGGATGCAAATAATAAAGTGCCGATGACAACGATCTTCGTGAAATTTGACTTGGCTCTTTTGGAAGACTCCTCATTATAGTACGCTGCATAGGGCTCCGGCGCATCGGCTTGAGTATAGGATTCCGTCCCAAATGTGTCGGAAGTATCGGTAAAAGCATCCGGTTCAGGTGTGTCATCACTGTCAAATACCGATCCTGAGGTTGTGGTCGTATCTTCTTTGAATTCGTCAAAAGACTCCTCCTCATAGAATGTCTCATCAGAACTTTCTGATGAACTTTCCTCACCAAAAGGATCAGGGATTGGTTCTTCTGACTTTTCTTCCGGTTTATCTTCCTCTTTCTTTGACGACTCGTCGTCGTCATCTAGTTCTTCATAATGAAGTTCGGGCAAGCCAAAGTCTTCATCATCATCAAACTTTTCGTCGTCGTTATCTTTTTCAGCCATGTAACAGTTGGTTAGTTGAGATCACAAAAGGTGGCTTACGATTTCGGGTTCAAGATAACAAAATCCTGATTATTCCAAAACATCGGGCAAAAGTAATAAAAACAGTTATTGGAACTGATAAATAAGGCCCAGCTTGAAAGTGATACCTCTCACAGGATAATTCAGATATCTCTCATAATCGCTGTTGGTGAGATTTCTCGTCTGTCCGAAGACAGAAAAATTATCAGTCACTCTGTAGTGAGCACTTAATCCAAGGTCAAAAATAGCTGGCAGGTCTACCTCGGTGAGATCAGAAGGCGAGGGTGCCGTGATACCGCTCATAAACATCAGGTCCAGGCTTATTTTTAGCTGATCAGACGGCCTGGATGTGACGAGGACATTCATTGCAGAAGATGGCTTATACCAGGGTTCCTCGAGGTTGTTCATTGTATATCCGAATATTTTCAGGGAATAATTGATCGACAATCGCTCAGCCGCAAAATATCCAACCCTGATCCCCAGGGTGGTCCTGACGATACTTGCCGAATCATACACGACACTGAACCTTGATGAATCCAGGGAATTATGAATGAAAAAAGGAAGATTTTCGATGGCACTATACCCCAGGGATCCTTCAAGCACGAGTTGTTCAAACAATTTGGATTTGATACCACCCTCCAGGTCCACCTTGTTGCTTTGATTCAGTAATCTCAGATCATCCTCAAGAAATCTATTTTCGTCCCAGAGCGACTTCAACCCAACCATGTGCAATCCCCCTCCGGCTTTTGCATAGACGGAAAGGTCCGGAGACACATTGAAATTGAAATCAATGTCAGGAAAGACAAATAGCGAACTACTTTCGGAGGTGGTATCATTGGCAGTGGCCATCTCCAGCCCTGCAGTCAGAGACCCATTGTTGAATGAATAGGAAAGCTTCGGGTTGATACTTAAAAAATTTCTTCTCTGTAAAAAAGAACTTTCATACTTTGTGGTGGCCAGGGTAGTCTCCAGACCCAAAGCAAAAGCATCCGTAAGATGATAAAATACCCTTCCATCAACCGAAAGCTCTGTTTCGGCTCCAATCCGGTCGCCTCCGACCACTTTATTTGAAGTACTTCGGTACTGTGGTCTGAAATAATAATCCAGGTTGGTTTCCATTCCCTGCCTCACTTCCGCCCCTGCCTGAATGTCCTGAAGAAATATCCTGTCGTCGATAATCAATGGATTTGCAAAATCAAAAGCAGTGTCCCTTCCATAAAAATAATAGCTGGTTCTTGACCAGCTCAAATACGGATCCACATGGAAATCTCCATGAAGGTGTCCCTTTAAATCAATACCTGTGTTTGAAAAAGCGCTTTGTTCATCACGCACAGGACCTCTGCCAAAGCTTTCATGGGAGGCAAAAGCACTAACATAGTGCTCATCAAGTCGGTAGATATAATTACCCTCTACCAGAGGTGATTGATAATTTCCGTACCCCAGCTTCACGTAGTTATCCATGGCTGAAGATCCGGTCGTTTGTTGAAAGGCTGCGGCCTTGGGGTCAGGCGAGTAATCGGTTACAGTGAAGTCAACTTGTGAGAAAGAATAATTTACCGGTGCTGGCTGGAACTGATTGATGCTGATCTCCGTGGGTTTGTACAACCGGTTGGCTTTGGGCAGAGTCAGCGGTTTATCCTTTTCTATGATCACCTGAGTGTCTTCAATCTCACCCTGTGAGTGTGCGAAAAACGGCATCAAAAAGATGCAAATGCAAACACCAAAAACTAACTGAACTTTTGTACTATCCATTTTTTAAAGAATCGCTTTCTATTACTTTCGATCGTTCTTTGTCCAATTCGGAAAGTCTTGTTTTTGCCTCCTGAACAATCGCCTCAACCGGTGATTTTTCTATGATGGAATTCAGGGTAGCCTGTGCCTGAAATAATTCATCCATTTTATAATAATTCTCTGCAATCAGAATGAATGATTTGCCGATCCAGTAATCGTAGGAAGCAAATTGCTCATTTAGATCAAACAATGTTTCAACAGAGGTTTTATAGTTACCCTGCAACGACTGAATATATGCCAGTTGATATTTGGCTTCAGCAGCAGTCTCACTCTTATTGCCTTCAAGTACCTGCTGAAAGTTGTTTGCCGCCTGATCAAACTGCTTATTTCTCATTGATATTTTACCGCGGATCAACAATGCCTGCGCCTCTGCTCCTACCGGTTTCCAATCCCCGCTGATGATCTTGTTGGCATAAAAATTGGCACTGTCATTATTTGTAAGGTGAAAATGACTGATCAGCTTTCCTTCATCCGCCAGGTACTGATCCTTCCTGTTAAGCCCCTGAGCCGATAGCTGGTAGTAATTATAAAGTGCCTGCTGATATTCACCCATTCTTATCAGGGCCCTCCCACGCTTATCCAAAACCCTGGACAGATAATTGGATGAGGTATTTTTTATGATCTGTGTGAAAACATCCACTGCTCGTACCCAGTCTTCCATCCGGTAGTATGAATCGCCAAGAAAATACAAGGCATCCTCCCTGAAGCTGCTTCTGGGGTATTTGTCCTGAAAAGACTTCAGGGCTTCGATAGCTTTTTCATATTCCTGATTGTAATAGTAGGTTTTTGCGGATTCAAAGGAGATCACTTCCAGGGACCCATCATCGGGGTTTGCCTGCTGGTACGCGGCCATGTACCGCTCAAAAGATGGAATATTCTGCCCTTTCTTTCTCAATTCCTGTAGTCCCAACAACGCATCATTTGCCGTTGGATGACTGATGTGGTTTTCCAAAATAGCTCTGTAATCATTTGCTGCGTACTCAAGCTGATTAAGATTAAAGTAACAAAGTGCCCGCTTACTCCTTACATACGGCATCAGGCTACTGTTTGACTGGTCTCTCTCAAACCGGTCAAAATATGTAATGGCATTTTTGTACTGGTTGTCCTCAAGACAGGTGACACCCATTTGAAAAAGGGCATTATCCTTATAGGTAGAGGGTGTTTCAAGCTGTACAACTTTCTGAAAACTGTTGAGCGCTTTTTGGGGTTCATTGTTTAGCTGATAAGTAAGTCCAAGCTGAAAATTGATATAATCTTTAGGCACTGATGGCTCTCTGTTTAGAAACTGGTATTGCTCAATGGCCTGACTGTATTCCTTTAAGACATAGTGGCAATCCGCCAGCCGAAGCATTGCATCCAGATAAAAATCATGGTACCTGCCTGATCTTTCGGTAAAATCCCTGAAATAACTTCTGGCTTTGGTATATTCCTTTTGATTATAGAAAATGTAAGCCAGTCCATAGTCGGAATTGATATTCCAGATATCGGACCTGGCTGATACCCTTTTGCATTGCTCAAATGAAACAATGGCCATTTGATAATCTTCTAGCAATGAATAGCACTCACCCAACAGGTATTGTGCTTTCCCGTTAATCTCCCTGTCCACGGGAACGGATATGGTCTTTTTGAAATAGCTGACTGCTTCCCTGAATTTAGAATCATTGAAAACCAATTGTCCCTTATGAAAGGTTGCATTCTGATAGGCCTTTCTGAGCTCCGGGCTTTTGTTGGGGATGGTCTCGAGATAGGCAATGGCCTGATCATAGTTGGAGGTCTTCAGGAAGGCACTGGCTAACAATTGATTGGCCTCTGTCTTGAATTTACTGTTTGGATACTGGTTAAGAAACTGCTGAAGAGACCTGATCGACTCTGAAAACTGGGCCTGCTGGAAGTTGATCTTTCCCACTAAAAAGGCACTTTCCTCCTTTACTTCCTCATTCGAACCGGTTAAAGCTTTCTCAAAGGAACGGATCGCGAATTCAGGATTTTCATTTCTGAGGTAAAGCTGTCCAAGGTAATATGAACTGATCTGGCTCATTGGACCCGAACCTAATCCGGACTTTTGGAAATTGGTGATGGCCTGCTGATCATTATTGGTCATGTAATAAGAAAAAGCCAGCTTGAAGTATCCTTCTTCGCTCATTTTGCCGCCGGACTGATCCAGATGGAGCTTAAGGTAGCGAACCGCCTGGTCGTATTTCTTCAATTCAAAATATAATTCACCCAAAAGCCTGTTAAACAACTTTTGGGTTTGTTCATCCGAGTCTCTGTACTTTGAATCGACGTAGCCGGCTAATTTCTGTTCATCTTTCCGCCCGAAATAAATGCCCGCGATGAGTTGCGAGGCAGGTTGCCTGAATTCCGGATCATTATCCACCTTAGTCAGGTAATTCAAAGCTTCAGGAAATTCGTTTCGCTGATAATGAATGAAACCCAGGTAATAAGATGCCGGTATTTCAAACTGATTTCCTGAAGTGATAGAATTTCTGAAACTGACGGCTGCGCGGTCCTGCTCATTTTCACCAAACTGACAATAACCAAGCCTGAAGAACAACTCACTCTTTTCACGGTCATCCAGGATATTATGATTGGCTTTTTCAAAATAATCTCTGGCCTTTTTGTAAGATTTTTGAGAAAAATAATAATTACCTAAAGAGAAATAAGCTTTTGAAGCAAGTGGATGCTGTTGATTTTGTGCTACAAACTCAGCCAATTGCTTTTCACCTCTCTGGTCACCTGTTTTGAGCAAGCACATGGCCCGGTAGTATGTAGCCTCCCGAACGAGAGCCCCATCTTGTGCGAGGTATTCATCAAGCTTTTCCAGGCTGGCCATATAATGATTGACATCATAAAGGGACACTGCTTCCGAAAAAAGGTCTTCACCCGATTCTTCTACCATACTCTGCTGACCAAATGCAAGAAAAATAGAAGAAGAAAAGACAATTGTGATTAAAACACGCATTCCACTGGGTTTGGTTTTAGCCATTAAACGATGCAAAGGTAATGGTTGGTATCAATGTAAAAGTTTATAGACCAATTCTTTCAAAATATCTCCTTCTGTCATCGACGCATATCCAATTCCTTTGGACTGAAGGTCAGCCTCATGGATGAATTGCAGATTTTTGATCACGGCGGGTTCAGGGAAATTTGACTTGGCCTGTAAATATTCAGTAGCAAAATACGGATGGACCCCAATCAGTCTGGCTACTTCCTGCTTATCAGCAGCCCTGGCATGATGAAGGAGCAGGAGTTTGGTAAAGAAGGAAAAAAGGCTTCCCAGTGTCATGACCAGCGGATTGGCCGAACCATTCGCAGCAAGATATTTTACGATCTTAAAGGCCCGGGCATTATTTTTCAGGGCAATAGCGGACTGCAATTCAAAGGAATTATAATCCTTACTGATCCCGACATATTTCTGGACCATCTGCTCATTAACCTCCTCGCCTTTTTTAACATTCAGCTTAAGCTTATCTACTTCATTGGCAAGCCGCTGCAGGTTGTTGCCAATGTTTTCAGACATGATCATGGCTGCCCTTACACTGAGATTCACATCCTTTAGTTTAGAGTAAGATTTGAGCCAATCAGGTATCTGATTGTCATAGAGTCTCTTAGAAAGCATGGTTTCGGCACCTTTTTCTATGGCTTTGGCAATTTTGGTGCGTTTGTCAAGGGTCTTGTATTTGTAGCCAAACACGAGCACTGTTGAGGGTGTTGGATTTTCAAGATACTGAATAAGAAAACCGGTCTGTTCATCACTTCTCCAGCTTCTCATTTCCTGTGCTTCTTTCACGATAACCACCTGACGTTCTCCCATCATCGGATATTTCCGGGCAATGTTCAGTATATCTGTGATGGATGTTTCCTTGCCATAGAGGATATATTGATTGAAGCTCTTTTGAGCATCATCCAGCGCATTAAGTTCAACATTTTCAATGATGTTGTCAATGAAGAAAGGCTCATCTCCATGGAGAAAATATACCATGGCAAACCTTCCCTGCTGCTGTGCCTTAATGATCTCATTGTATTCTGCCATTACATCTAAGAAAGAGAATTTTTGCCAAAATGATCTAAATAAATTCTTTAAAGCAACTCCCCAAAGGGAAATTCTGCAAAACAGGCTTCTTTTACTTTTTCAGCCACTTCATCACGGCCGGTGAGTGATGCCAGTTGAAACAATAGATAATAATGCTCCTCCTCGCATTGATTAAGACTGGAAGATTCATTTAGGGAACTGATAGCCGACTTTGCATGGTCTTTGATGATGTTTACTGTGTATTTGTCTGTTTTTCCAAGGTGCTCAAAAGCGCTTTCCCGATCCTGAGATAAGAGTACATGAGCCATCATTGAAAACATGATACTCAAGAAAATACCATGGAAGCGGACCATCTTTAAGAAAGGCAATGATTTATAAATCAAAACAGAAAAGAAGCCTATTTTTGCCCCAAATTTAGAAAACTGTACGCCATTACATGAAAAATTTTGTTACTGAACTGCGATGGAGAGGCATGATACATGACATGATGCCTGGTGCCGAAGAGCAGCTAAACAAGGGAATGACAAGCGCCTATATCGGGTTTGATCCCACGGCAGACTCATTGCACATCGGTAATCTTGTACAGATCATGATTCTTGTACACCTGCAATCCTGTGGTCATAAACCCCTGGCGCTGGTAGGCGGTGCAACTGGTATGGTCGGCGATCCTTCCTTCAAGGCCGCCGAACGAAGTTTGCTGGATGAAGAAACCTTAAAGCATAATCTTTCCAGGGTAAAGGCCCAGCTGGAAAAATTCCTGGATTTCTCTGGTAACAATGCTGCCGAGATCGTCAACAACTATGACTGGTTCAAAGATTTTAATTTCCTGACTTTTATCCGGGATGTCGGTAAGCACATTACGGTGAATTACATGATGAGTAAAGACTCTGTGAAAAGCCGCTTGGAGTCAGGACTTTCTTTTACAGAGTTCTCCTACCAGCTTATCCAGGGTTACGATTTTTACTGGCTTTGGAAACACAAAGGTGTAAAGGTGCAGCTTGGAGGATCAGACCAATGGGGCAATATTGTTACCGGTACCGAACTCATTAGGAGAAAAGGCCAGGGGGAAGCTTACGCCATTACCACCCCGCTGATCACCAAATCCGATGGGACAAAATTCGGCAAGACAGAAACAGGCAACGTCTGGCTGGACCCTGAAAAAACTTCTCCCTATCAGTTTTACCAGTACTGGATCAATCTGAGTGATCAGGATGTGGAAAAATACATTAAGATATTTACAACCTTTGATGAAAATACCGTTACCGAAATGATCCGTAAGCACTACGAGGCTCCGCATGAAAGACTTCTTCAAAAGACGCTGGCTGAAGATCTTACTACAAGGGTACATTCAATTAAAGACCTTGAAACTGCGATCAAAGCCTCCTCTATACTCTTTGGCAAGTCCACCACAGAGGATTTGGCTTCCCTGGATGAAAGAACATTGCTTCAGGTTTTTGAAGGTGTCCCTCAGACGACCATCTCAAAGGATGCCCTGGATGAAGTTCAGAATGTAGCCGATTTCCTCAGCGATGTGACAAATGGTATGGTGTTCCCTTCGAAGGGTGAAGCCAGAAGAATGATCAAAGGAGGGGGTGTAAGCATCAATAAAAAGAAGATCGTATCGGAGGAAGAGCCAGTAGAAAAGGTATTGCTTCAGGGTAAATACATACTGGCGCAAAAAGGAAAAAAGAACTATTTTCTCATCCGGGTCAACTAATTAGTTCTGTTGTGGGTCATGGTTTTATAAAAATTATAATTATTTTTAAATAAAATTGAATTTTACCCAGCTTAGCCATCATGAAATATTTACTATCCTTCGGTTTGTTAGTGTATTTGTACGGAATGGTTCAACCTGCTTTTGCTCAGGAGGAAGAAGAAGATCCATTTGCTGATTATTCTTATCTGTGGGAAGACGATAAGAAGAAGAAAAAAAAGAAAAAGAAAAAAGATAAATCAGAACAAACTGAGCAGGTTCAGGAGGCAGCCCCCTCAGAAGCAGTGTTCACCGCAGATACCCTGCCTGAACCAGCTGATCCTTATGCAGCTGATAGCATTCCATCACAGGAACCCTTAGCGGAGGAAGAAGAAGTAAAAGAAGAGAAGCCCAAAAAAGAGAAAGAATTTAGAGAAAACCGGGACCTTCCTCCTGTCCGTGACTTCAGGGCGGGACTTCCTTCCGGCGAGTCCAAAGGTTCGTTTACCGGAGGTCTCACGTTTACGGAAATCGATGGACAATATTATGCGGGGCTTGTGTTGTCCCCGGAATTCAGTCTGGGCAAATTTGGGCTTGGGCTAAATATTCCAGTGCTTTATGGGCTAGAAGACCGGTCTTTCAGAACAGAGATCTTTGAAGACGGTGTTGGCGTAGCACGATTGATCCGGTATTTAAGACTGGGTAATCAAAAGCAGGATCCAATTTATCTAAGAATCGGCGAGTTGAGCAGCGCAATGATCGGATATGGAGGACTGATCAATAATTATACAAATACCACAAGCTACGAAAAGCGAAAACTTGGTCTGCACTATGACCTGAATTTCAGGGGACTGGTTGGCATAGAAGGTCTTTATAGTGATTTTAATCCAGTTTCACTCAACCTATTGGCCGTGAGACCATATACCAGGCCACTGGCACAATCAGGTATCCCGATCGTTCGTACCTTCGAAGTCGGAGTGCAATACATCAGAGATCAGGATCAGACTGCAATTCCTACTTCGGACTCGACCAGTACCACCTATCGATATACAAAAGACGGTGTTGCAGCTCTGGGATTCGATGCCGGCATCACCCTACTGAGCATTCCATTCATCCAGATCGACCTGTTTACCACATACAGCCGGTTGAACGTCGATAGTCAGGCCTTGCGAGACACCCTTGGAGATGGTTTTACAAGTGGAGATGGTTTTAGTGCCGGTCTGAACTTCAGATTAAACTTCATTGCTGATCTTTTTAGCACCGATATCAGAATCGAAAGACTGGACTACAGTGAGGCATACCTTCCTCAATTTTTTGATGCTTCATATGAGATCAATAAGGATGCCCGGCTGCTGTCACTGGGATCTGCTCCCAAAATGAGCGGTATTTACGGAAGTTTACAGGGACAAATCGCACAAAAAGTGATGTTAGGAGGCAGCCTCACCATCCCTGACAACATTTCTGAAGATGCTCCGGCCGTGGTGCGTCTGAATGCTGATATGGAACGACTGGCTGACAAAGTCTCTTTGCATGCGCATTATATCAAAGGAAATCTTGCAACTCTGAAAGATGCGTTTACTTTTAATGAAAATTCCCTGGCTAAAGTGAGACTGATCTATCATATGAACAAGTTTCTTGCTGCCGGGGTGGATTATTACTGGGCATTTGCGCCGGCAGAAGACGGTTCATATAAGGCGACCAGATATGTATCACCTTATTTCGGACTTTCAATAGATTTTTGATCTAGAGAAGCTGGGGCCAGAAAATAATGTCCACCCTTCTATTCTTCAGTCGCCCTTCATAGGTACTGTTGTCAAAAACCGGATTGTGGAGCCCGAAATCTTTGATCTCAATGGCATCCCTGGAATATCCCTTCTTTAGGAGTACCCTAAGAGCGGACAAACTTCGGTACTCAGAGAGCATCTGATTGAATTCCGCTCCTCCTATGTTATCTGTGTGGCTGTGGATACTAATCGTGTAACTCATGGCTCCGGGCAGAGAATCTATAAAATGATATAACTCTTTGATCTGATATTCATCTATATACCAGCTACCACCGCCGAAGTAAATACTCCGAATGAGCTGCCCCTGGTCCTGTGATTTGGCGAACCCTGAGATGAGAAGAAATACGACGAAAAGTAATCTTTTCATATCGACAGATAAGGAGTACCCACAGAATATAATATATCCTACTAACGATCACAAGATTTGATTGTTCAAACTATGGTATAAACAATTAATCAACCTGTTTTAATTGGCAACGTATGTCTCCGAAGCGAACTTGAAGATCGGATTGGGGGTTCGGGCAGTATCAAGGATGGTTCGTACCTGGTCAACAATTTGAGGATACTGACCAGCCAGATCATGTGATTCAGACAGGTCTGTAGACAGATCGAAAAGCTGAATTGAAGAAGTATCACTGAACACCTCATATCTGACTCCTTTCCATTTACCCATTCTCACTGCCTGACGACCTCCTTTTTCATGAAATTCCCAGTATAGGAAATCATGGTCCTTCTGATCTCCACCGGTAAGTGTTGGTAAAAAAGAGATCCCATCGGTCTTATAATCAAATTTAGTTCCGGTGATCTCCTGAAGTGTGGGAAAAAGATCCCAAAAAGCCGAAACGTGATCTGATTTTGACCCTTCATTGATTTTTCCTTCCCATTTTACAATAAATGGCACCCTGATGCCCCCTTCATACAAATCCCGCTTATATCCTTTCAGTGGTCCATTGCTGTCAAAATAGTCCGGATCGGCACCTCCTTCCAAATGAGGTCCGTTATCAGAAGTAAACATGATGATGGTGTTTTCAGCCAGGCCAAGTGCATCAACAAGATCCATAATCTCTCCTACGTGCCGGTCAAGTATACTGATCATCGCAACGAAAGCTGCATGTGCGTGTGTCTGGTCGCCATAAGGTCCACGATAGAAATCATAGTCCGGGTCGCCATAATCCTTACCATCATAAGATTTCTCGGGCGGGTACTCACCGATAAATCGATTCATTACCGAATCAGGAGCGACCAGTTCAGCATGAGGGATTGGAGTGGGCACAAACAGGAAAAATGGCTTATCCTTATTTTCCCTGATAAAAGACAGCGTTTGCTGCTGGATCAGTTCAGGCGCGTAGGTCTGGTCTTTTCCCTGCAGATTTCCTGTAAGCTCCACTTTCCCCTGATTATCCCACAGATATTCAGGGTGGTAGATATGGGCCAGCCTTTGGCAGTTATATCCATAAAATCTATCAAAACCAAAATTGATCGGGTCCCCTTGTGATCCGGGAAACCCAAGTCCCCATTTACCAAAAGCACCGGTTACATAACCTGCCTTTTTCATCATTTTTGGAAGTACGGGTATACTATCCGGAAACGGTTCCTGCCCTTCAGGCATTACCTCCCGATTCCCGCGGACTGGTGTATGTCCCGTATGTAGGCCACTCATGAGAGACGATCTGGACGGTGCGCATACAGTGCTGCCGGAATAATGCTGGGTAAAGACCATCCCCTCTCTGGCCAGCTTATCAATATTGGGTGTATTAAACCTGCTTTGACCATAAACGCCCAGATCTCCATACCCCAGATCATCCGCAAGTATGTAAATTATGTTTGGTTGTTCGGCCTTCTGCCGGGGCATTGAACAACCGAGGACAATAAACAAAAAAAAGAGTGTGTAAAGATTCTGCATCAGGTCAAAATATGTTTGAACCGCTAATGTATTCAATCGAAAATTACTCCACTACCCGCTACCTTCTTTTCCGGCCAAAAATGAATCAAACGAATCACCTTCACCAGGTCATGAATTGATGGAGGGTTATACAACGGCGCGGGATTTTAACAGATGGTATTTTGGTCTGTTGAAAATTTACAACTAAACATAAATTATTCGTATATTACATTTATTAAGAACCTCTTTGATGTTGACTTAACTTAATTTTTACCCGATTTACCTCTATTTACTATGAACATTTTTATTGCTAAGCTAGCTGCTAAGACCACCGGTGATAGCTTACGTGCTTTATTTGAACAGTATGGATCTGTTGATTCCGCAAAAGTTATCATGGACCGGGAAACCGGTAATTCCAAAAGATATGGATTCGTCGAAATGAGTGATGACAGTGAAGCCAAAACTGCTATTGATGCGCTGAACGAATCCGATTTCGAAGGAAGCACCATCGTCGTGAAAGTCGCCAACCCTAAAAGATAATCTACAGTACTTAAGAAAATACAGCTATTTAATCCTTTTTGGATTGATTATGAATTTCAAAATGGCTGTAGGGAGTGACTACGGTCACTCCTTTTTTACCCGGTATTCCTCATCGCGCCGGCGATGCCATTGATGGTTAGCAGAAGCTGCTTCAATGTGCTCTCTGCCTCGGACTCATTGCTTTCCTTTTCGGTCCTCCATTTTCTGAGCAGTTTCACCTGAAACTTATGGATGTGGATCATCATTGATGCTCTCAACTGGTTCGAGTAATAATGGTTCTTCCTTCGTTTGTCAATACCTACCTCAAGCAGCTCCATCAGCATTTCCCTCGTTAGCTTCAATTCGTCCAGGAATACCTTGAGGAATCTATCACGAAGTTTTTTGTCCCGTACCAAAGACGCATATTCGGTCATGATATCCTCATCAGTTGCAGCCAGGCTTGTGTCTACATTTGTAAATACATACCTGATAAACGGGTCAGTTTTGAGAGACTCCTTGAATTTTTTATATGATTTTTCATCTTCTTTTCTTAAAGTATCCAATGCCGTTCCTATACCAAACCAGCTGGTCATATTATACCTTGATTGACTCCAGCTAAATACCCATGGGATTGCACGAAGATCATCCAATGTGTTGGCACCGGTACGTTTTGCAGGTCTGGATCCGATCTTACTTGATTCAATTGCATCAATGGGGGTGGATTCCCTGAAGTATTGAACAAAACCATCCATATGGATAAGCTCCCCATACTTAGCCTTGCTCATTTGAGCCAGTTTTTCAAGTATATCTTCCAAAGGATGCGGTTTCCGCTCAGAATATCTGCTTAGTATTGATTTGGAAGTGATGCTGGAGGTCAGCAGTTCTATGTTATATTCCGCATTTACCTTATTGGCATATTTCTGAGCTATAGTTTCTCCCTGTTCGGTCAGCCTCATATCTCCATTGATCGTGGAATGGGGAAGTGAGTTAACAAAATAGTGAGTAGGACCCGCACCCCTGCTGATCGACCCTCCTTTTCCATGGAAAAACCTCATCTTCACATGGAGATTGTGACCCGTTTCGAATAACCTGGATTGTGCCTTGTGAAGATGCCACTGACTGGCTATGATCCCGCCATCTTTATTACTATCGCTGTAGCCAACCATGATCTGCTGGATCATCTCCTCTTCACCATCCTGCTCCTGAAAGAACTTAAGACTTCGCTGGGTAAAAGGATGTGAGAGGAAGCCTTTCATGATTTCAGGACCATTTTCCAGGTCTTCGATTGTTTCAAGCAAAGGGACTACCGGTACCAGGGAGACCATTCCGGATTTGGTTTGTTTAGTTAATCCACCCTCTCTCGCCAACAGATAAACAGTTAGCAGATCGGAAACCGATCGGGTCATACTTACAATCAGAGAACCGATCCCTTTAGACCCGTATTTTGTAATGTGCTGATCCACTACTCGATAGCATTCAATGACAGCTTCGGCGTTCGGACCCAGCTTAGTCTTCTGATGGGTAAATGGACGATTGGACTGAAGTTCCTGATTTAGAAAAGCCAGCCTTTCCTCTTCAGACCATTCACTGAAATTAGTTTTGTCTGATCCGGAGGCTTCCAGCAACTGCTCTACAGCTTTATCATGAAAGGCACTATTCTGTCGAACATCCAATTTGGCAAGGTGAAAGCCAAAGGTTTCTACAATCCGGATCGTGTTGTGTATATCATCTCGGGCCACCAACTTACCGCCAAACTCCTGAACAGCTTTTTGCAGCAAGCGCAAATCAGACACCAGCTCATCGGAAGTCACATAAGAACCCGGATATTCCATGATCTCGGTGGCATGTCCTCTTTTGGTATCGACTGGCAGCTTGGATATCATCAGGTTGGTAAACTGTCGGAAGGCTTCTCCCTTATTTCTTTCAAAAGCTTCTTCCCCTCTGCCTTCAAGCTCGTGTTCCATCTGCAGGATCCTGTCTTTCAGATATGAGGGCAGGTCATTGATTTCCATGGTGAAGCTAATGTGCCTGACAAGATCGGTCAATCTTCTTCTGAGCACCACCATCGCATTCAACCGCAGCAATTGAAGGGTCTGCGCTGTGACCCCGGCAGTGACCAGCGGGTGTCCGTCCCGGTCACCGCCCACCCAGTTTCCAAAGGTGATCCGGGGCCATGCATTGCTCTCATAAAGTTTGTCAACGCTTAACCCCTGGTCTTCCCAGGCCTGCCTCATCCTTCGATCATGGACTGGTATCACCTCGGGAAAGACATTGACCAGGTAATGGATGATATTCCTCAACTCGGAAGGTACATCGGGTTTTTCGACGAATACCTCCCCGGTCTTCCACAACCGGTAAAGACACAATTTCACATTATTACGGATATTGGCCTTTTCCATTTCCGTATACATCTGGTTTTCTCTTTGTACCATCAAGAGGTATAACTCCCGGTGATGTTCCAGTACGGTAGCTCGTTTGGCCTCAGTCGGGTGAGCAGTCAATACAGGTTCAACATGAATCTTATTAAGCCGCTCCAAAATTTTATCTTCAGAGATGCCAGCTTCCTTCATCATTTTTATATTGTGTGCCCAAAGGCCATTTACAGATGAAAGATCTTTATTCTCCAGTTGTCGGCGATGCTGAACTGCACCGTTGATCTCAGCCATATTTACCAACTGAAATACCAGTGAGTACAGCTGGATGTGTTTATCAGTCAAATCTTCGAAGATCTCGGAAGGCAACTCATTGATCCAGGGTATCTGCCTGGACAACTCCTCCTCTCCGTTTTCCTGAAGCACTTCTTTCAGCGCTTCCAGCAGATACTCAAGATCGTAGTATGGTTTTCCAAGTATTTCCTTTAATTGATCAAGTTGATTAGTCATTGACTTATTTTAAAAATTTTGACAGGATACAGTTAGTGATGGCAATATTACCAGTAGAAATTTAAAAATTACTACCAATAAACATCATATTAATAAACATAACAAGATTTACTCAGGCTTGTTACCTTTGAGTCAAAATTTAAAAATAAAATATTATGGACAATAGGAGATTTCTACCATTCATCATTATTGGTGTAGTGGCTTTGATCATACTGGTGTATTTCTCAAATAGTATAATCTATAAAGTACAGGCTGGTGAACGAGCGGTGATTTTCAATACCATTACCGGGGAGCTGGATAAAGAGAATGTAAGGCCTCCAGGATTTCACTTAAAGGCTCCCTGGAGTGATGCATACATTTATGATGTGACCGAAAATCAGGTTGAGGAGACCATGGATGTGCTTGATAAAAATGGCTTAAATATCAATGTGGACGTCACCCTTCGATTTCATCCACAGTATGATCAGATTGGAGATATCTATGAGAATTTTAGACAGGATTATGTGCGCCGACTTGTCATTCCGGAGACAAGATCCACTGTGCGACAGGTGATGGGAAGGTACACAGCAGAGGAGATCTATTCCACCAAGAGACCTGAAGTCGAAGGCGCCATCAAGAGCGAAACGGAAGCTATCCTGGGAGCTCCAGGTAATCATATCCAAATGAGAGCCTTGCTGATCAGATCCATAAAACTTCCAGAGCAGATCAGGCTGGCAATTGAGAACAAGCTGAAGCAGGAGCAGGAAGCACTGGCTTATCAATTCAGGCTGGAAAAGGAAGAAAGCGAAGCTGAAAGAAAAAGAATTGCGGCTGAGGGCGAATCAAGGGCAAATGAAATTATTAACAATAGTTTGACCAGAGAGTTATTAAGGATGCGTGGAATTGAAGCTACTCGTGAATTGGCTAATTCACAAAACACAAAAGTGATAGTCATAGGCAGTGGTGATGGAGGGCTTCCCCTAATCCTTGGTGGAAATTAAGCCAGTAAGAATTAGCAAGCAGGTTTAGGAAAATAATTTTAAGTGTATATTTAAGGAATCCATTCATTTTAATCATTTAAAAGTAAAATGTCAGAAAAAGCTGAGATAATTATAGACGGTAAGTCATACGAACTACCCACTTTGGTTGGAACTGAGAATGAGAAAGCAATAGATATTAGCAGCTTTCGCAGCCAATCCGGAGTGATCACCATTGACCCGGGATTTAAAAATACAGGATCAACCAAAAGTGCTATTACATTTCTTGATGGAGAAAAGGGAATACTGAGGTATCGTGGCTATCCGATTGATCAGCTGGCTGAGCATTCGAGTTTTCTGGAGGTAGCATATCTGTTGATCTATGGAGATCTTCCTTCAGCAGATAAATTGAAGTCCTTTGAAAAGAATATCACAAATCATACACTGGTACACGAGGATATCAAAAAGCTGCTGGATGGGTTCCCTTATACTTCTCATCCTATGGGAGTGCTCTCATCACTCGTTACTTCACTCACTGCTTTTTATCCCGCAAGTCTTGATCCTAACCGTTCATGGGATGAAGTGAATCTGAGTATCATCAGAATTCTGGCTAAAATGCCAACGTTTGCAGCCTGGGCATATAAAAACCAATTGGGTCAACCTATTTTATATCCGGATAATAAGCTGGATTATTGCGGCAATTTCCTTAAAATGATGTTTGGGTTGCCAACAGAAGAGTATGAGCCAGAGCCCGTGGTCGTTGATGCTCTCAATAAATTATTGATCCTTCATGCGGATCATGAGCAAAACTGCTCTACATCAACTGTGAGAATTGTTGGTAGCTCCCAGGCTAGCCTTTATGCATCCCTATCCGCTGGTATCAATGCACTGTGGGGTCCTCTCCACGGAGGTGCCAATGCTGCCGTAATCGAAATGTTGGAAGGTATCAAGGCTGATGGCGGCGATACCAAGAAATGGATGGCCAAAGCAAAAGATAAAGATGATCCTTTCCGACTGATGGGTTTTGGTCACAGAGTATACAAAAATTTTGATCCAAGAGCTAAGATCATCAAGAAGGCTGCGGATGAAGTGCTAGGAAAACTTGGGATCAAGGATCCGGTCCTGGACATTGCCAAAGGACTGGAAGAAGAGGCTCTGAGCGATGAATATTTTGTGGAGAGAAAGCTCTATCCTAATGTAGATTTCTACAGCGGTATTATTTACCGGGCACTGGGTATTCCTACAGAAATGTTCACGGTAATGTTTGCACTCGGCAGGCTTCCTGGCTGGATCGCCCAGTGGAAAGAAATGCGAGAGAACAAGGAGCCTATCGGGCGTCCGCGGCAGATCTACACTGGTGAGACAGAAAGGAGTTACGTCCCCGTTTCCAAAAGATAAAAGCAATAAAAGCCGGGGTTGTCTCCGGCTTTTTTATTGATTTGAATAAGCTTCATGGAGCTTAGCAAGGTCTGGTACTTCCTTACCATGTATTATCAGCCGGTATTTGAGGGTGGTATATTCCCGATCAGATAAATAAACCGGTTGAGCACCAGGATGAGGATATACAGCATTTTGCATGCTTCCTTTACTTCTTAAAATCCACGGGTTAGGATATCCGGGATTATTGGAATGACTTAATATGCTCACACCTGCCTGCTCGCCTCGTTTTCCCAGGGAACCTGAAATATCCAGCCATCCATGAGCCTCAACAGGATTTGTTTTGGGTATCACCTCTCCTTTCGGACCAGTGAAAGAAATGTCGGGGGGAAGTTTAATACGGGGTGAAAAACCACCATACCCTTTTGGGTCTTCAGATCCGCCAATCATGGTATTGGGCTCAGTAGCAATCAGTGAAATGCTAAAATCAACTGTTCGGTAGCTTTTTTTCCTGGGATAAACAGTGATCATGGTCTCTTCTTTCACCACGGGCTTCATATTCCCCTGTTCATCAAGCCACAAAGGTGATAACCAGTCCACCCTTACCACTAGTTGCTTTGCATTTCCCCGGTCTTTGGTTTCGAATGATATTACCTTCCACTCAAGGTCTTCGTTGATCCAACCATCACCAATCCGCTTTCCCTGGATGTATAGCTGATGCCAGGCCCAGAAAACGCCATGATGGTGTGGGTGGTCTTCGGGACGATCTTCAGTAAGCATCGCACCATCCAATCCATAGAGGGGGTGAACATAATTTGCCCGCCGATATTCACCATGTTGTTCATTACCACTGATTTGGTAAAACAGTATACGATCATCACCTTCGGCAAAGAGCAGACCAGAGTCCAGCCTCTCGATGGTTACTTGTGCCCAGGCGGTGCCGGAAAGCGCGACGTTAATAAGCAATAGTAAATATTTGATCATCATCAGAAGAGATCAATACCTCCTGTTTAGGATCTCGCCCAATATAATGGCTTTCCTTGCATCTTCGGGATCACTTAGCATTTCTTTGATCTCTCCGGCAAAGGTTTCTTCCTCCTCTTCATGATCGTGACGTATGGCCGTCAGCTTTTCGGTATGATAATCGTCATCAGTGCTGTACTCCAGATCAAAACCTTCCGCCTGTTTTATAGATTCTTCATATACCCTCCTGCTTTCTTCGTCAGAAAACCTTCGGACACTACCTTCTTTCGCAAAATCTGCTTTTGTTTTTTCGGGTTCTGCTTCTTCAATATCATCATCAACTTCCTCACTTTCCCGGCCGGCTTGAGGGTCTGTAAACTCTTTAAGTAGCTCTTCAAAAGTCAGGGGCTTACGTCGCTCTGAATCAGATCGTTGAGGTCCGGAAGATTGAGAAGGTCCCTGTTCGGACGGATCAGGTGCTTTCTTTTTGAGGGACCTTATCACAAAATAAATTATCCCGATGATTATGTAAATCCAGGTTTGAATGTCATCCATTATGGCTTAAAAATAGGAAATTAAATTTTAAATTTGACGATTCTTCTGTGCCTCATTAGTCAATATCCACATGCAATTAACTCGTCTTGAAATCAAAGGATTTAAAAGTTTTGCCGATAAGGTTACCATCAATTTTGATGAGGGAATAACGGGCATAGTAGGACCAAATGGTTGTGGTAAATCCAATGTGGTTGACTCGATCCGGTGGGTGCTTGGAGAGCAGAAGACGCGCATTCTTCGATCAGATAAAATGGAAAATGTGATCTTCAACGGGACCAAAGCCAGAAAGCAAACCCAAATGGCAGAAGTTTCGCTTACTTTCAACAATACTAAAAACCTCATCCCCACCGAATATTCGCAGGTGACCATCACCAGGCGTTACTTCCGTTCCGGAGAAAGCGAGTACCTGCTCAATGAAGTCCCCTGCAGGCTGAAAGATATTACCAACCTCTTTCTGGATACCGGGATCGCTTCAAATACCTATGCGATCATTGAGCTTAAGATGGTAGATGACCTGCTCAATGATAAAGACAATTCCCGGAGAAGTCTTTTCGAAGAAGCCGCAGGAATCTCAAAATTCAAGATCCGGAAAAAAGAAACTCTCCGCAAGCTGGAAGACACAGACGCTGACCTGGCACGCGTGGAAGATCTGCTATTCGAGATCGATAAAAACCTGAAGTCTCTCGAGAAACAGGCCCGGCAGGCCACCCGCTATTATGAGACCAAGGAAGAGTATAAACAGATAAGCATCGGCCTGGCAAAAAAAACGCTTGAAAATCAGCAGCAGGTCCAGAACAATATCCATGAAGAAATCACCAGACAAAATGACCTTAAAAGCGAACTAAATACCAGACTGTCTTCCACGGAGGCTCTCATCGAAAAAACCAAGACAGATCTACTTAATAAAGAAAAGCTCCTGTCTTCACGTCAAAAAAGTCTTAACGACCATGTGAGCAAGATCAGGCAGTATGAAAGCGAAAAAAAGATCAAGAGTGAACGGCAAAGATTTTTGAATGATCGCATAGAGAATCTGCAGGAGCTGATTGAGCAGGACAAACAAAGCAATGAAAGGGCTTCCTTTTCACTGAAAAGTCTTACAAAGGAACAGGATACGGCTGAAGGTATCCTTGATCAGATCTCCAAAAGACTGGAGAATCTTCAATCCGATTATGATCAGCAAAAACTGCAAACCCAGGAAGCCCAGGCAGTCCTTAGTGAAGTAAGTCAGCAGTTTGGCAACAAAAGAGATGAGGTATTTCAACTAAACAAAGACATTGACATCAGGGAGATCCAGTTGGATACCCTAAGGTCCGAGCTAAACAAATCGAAGGAGGATACCTCACAACATTCGCAGGATCTTCAGTCATTTTCGTCCAGGCTGGAAGAAATCTCAAAGGAAAAAGCTGCCAAGTCAGAAGCCTTCAAAACCCTTAAGGAAAAAGAGGATCATCTTGTTTCAAAAATTGAAGCCGCCCAGCAAAGGATAGACCTGCTGAGAGATGAACTGACTCAGATCAACCGCAAGCTCGACCGGCTTCAAAATGAATATAACCTGACCAAGTCGCTGGTTGATAACCTGGAAGGATTTCCTGAGGCGATCAAGTTTCTTAAAAAAAGTAAGGAATGGAAAGAAGCTCCTCTCCTTTCAGATGTTATTACCTGTCCCGAAGAATACCGTGTGGCCATTGAGAATTTTCTTGAGCCTTACATGAATCATTATGTAGTAAATAAATATGACGATGCGTTGAAAGCGGTAAACCTTCTGAGTCACTCGTCTCAGGGAAGGGTAAGCTTTTTCGTGCTGGAACGACTGGAAGATTACCATTCTTCTGCTTCCCATTTATTTGAGGGAATGGTGAATGCAACCGAGGTAGTAGAGTATGATAAAAAATATCAAAAACTCATCGCCCACCTGCTGGATAATGTATACATCTATGAAGGGACCAATCCCGGACTGCCAAATGATCAGGCTGTATTTATCTCCAAAGACGGGCAGATTGCACAACGGAATTTCGGCTTATCAGGCGGCTCGGTAGGCTTATTTGAGGGTAAAAGGATCGGACGGGCCAAAAACCTTGAAAAGCTTTCCGAGGAGATCAAATCCCTGACCAAAAAACAGGAACAAACCGAGGCAGCTTTCAGGGAAAGTCAAAGTGAGCTGGCGAGGTTGAAGTCAGAATCCAGGCAGGAAGAGCTGAACACGCTCAACGAAGAATTAAGTCAGGTCAATGAAATATTTGTAACCTTACAGACCAAAAAGGAGCAGTTTTCCTCTATGTTAAGCTCTAATGAGACCAAGCATGAAGACCTGATCGCGCGTATAGAAAAGATCAACCATGAGCTGGAAGGGTTGATACCGAAGCACGAAAATTCAAAAAACGAGCTGGAAAGTCTGGATACCCGGGTAAAAGATGCCAGAGAACAGGTAGAATCCCTCAATGAGCTTTTATCACAAAAATCCACAGCCTATAACGAGGAAAATGTCCTGTTTCACAGGCAGCAAAACAAACTGAACAGCATTCGTCAGGAAATCACCTATAAACAGGAAGCATTTGAGGCAAGCGCAGAAAGAATAGGGAAAAATTCAGCAGAGCTTCAGACCACCACCCACAACCTGAACGAATTGATCAAAACTTCCGAACAGGGTGATGATGAGTTAGTTGCCATGTATGACGAAAAGGAGTCGATCGAAAATGGGGTGACTGAAGCAGAAAAAGAGTATTACCAGGTGAGAGGCAAGATTGATGAGGATGAAAAAATACTTAGGGAAATTCAGAGACAGCGTGAGTCGATCGACCATCTGCTGATGGAATGGCAGGAAAAGCTCAATGAAACGAAATTACAATTGACATCGATCAAGGAACGGCTATCGGTGGAATTTAATGTCGACATTTCGCAGGTTGAGCTTTTCAATGATGATCAGATCCTGAGCAACAGCGAAGAATATTTGAGGGAAAATGCTCAAAAACTTAAAAACAAGCTGGAAAACATGGGGCCTATCAACCCGATGGCTATGGAAGCCTACGAAGAGATCAAAGAAAGACACGAATTCATAACCAATCAAAAACAGGACCTTGAAGAAGCCAAAGAGTCATTGATGACAACGATTGGTGAAATTGATACGGTAGCCCGCACAACCTTCCTTGAGGCATTTGATAAGATCCGGGATAACTTCACCAAGGTCTTTCGCACCCTCTTTACCGAGGAAGATGATTGCGAACTGAAGCTCACAGACCCTGAAAACCCTTTGGATTCTGCAATCGAGATCATGGCAAAACCAAAGGGGAAAAAACCTTTGACAATCAACCAGCTTTCAGGTGGTGAAAAAACGTTAACGGCCACTTCATTGCTTTTCGCCATTTACCTGCTGAAGCCTGCTCCCTTCTGTATTTTTGATGAAGTGGATGCCCCGCTTGATGATGCTAATATTGACAAGTTCAATGAAATTATCCGGGAATTCAGCAAGGATTCTCAATTCATCATTGTGACCCATAATAAGCGGACCATGTCAAGCACAGATATTATCTATGGTATTACCATGATTGAACAGGGAGTGTCGAGAGTGGTGCCGGTGGACCTGAGAGAGCTGGCCTAGCTTATTTGGAGTAATTCATCGACAAAATTCAGCAAATAATCGAAAGAATAGATTTTTGGAGCGTTATTTGCACTTCTTGTTTCACCGCAAAGAAACACTTAAACTTTATGGAATTAAAGCTTTTCAGATGGAGCATCCTTACCGGAATAGTATCTATATTATCCGGATGTAACATCGATGATCTACCGGATTCACTTGACGGCGATGATTTTTACCTGCCAAATTATGAAGGGAACATCGCACTCATTATCGGAAAAGACACACTGACGGTCAATGAATTTATCAAGGAATTATCAGACGACACTACTGTGGTCCAGGAAAATGAGGATGCGGAGTTGTTTATAGTGTATGAGGACAGTATTGACTATACAGCGGATGAGGATTTTGTCGATGTCAGTACCTTTTCTAACAGTAGATCGGTAGAAAGTCCGATCTCCACGCCATTTATTCCTCCTGCTGATACTACACTGATCATTAATCGTGAGCTTAACTTTGAATATGTGTCAGAAAATGGAGAGCGCATCGATTCATTATTTTATTCGGGCGGTGCTCTTCAAATATCGATCACCTCCGATTTCCCTGGTGATGTTACCTACAGTTTAAGTACAAACTCATTCATTGAGACCAGTTCAGGTCAGGGAATAGATGTCTCCGGAGTCATCAATTATTTTGGAACCATACCTTTAGAAGATACAAACAACAGCAGTCTTTCGGGTTATAAGACCACTTTAACCTATGAAAATGATTCCAGTATATTCAAAGCCAATCTTCAGGCTTCAGTAACCATACAGGCAGGAACAGCACTTACCGGAAATGAGTCAATATTTGTGGAAGCTGATGTGATCGATCCCGAATTTAGTGCGATATACGGAAATTTTAGAAAAGATACTTTTGACGTTGAATCTCAGACGATCGACCTGGATATTTTCTCAGAATTTTCTGAGTCCGGTATTACCTTCGAGGCTCCAAGTATCTCATTCACATTTGAGAATTCATTTGGTCTTCAAGCCGGACTTGATTTTTCAGGGATATATGCTTCCTATAGTGATAAGCCCGACCTCCCGCTATCAGGCTCCTTTGCAGAAACACTCCAAATCATTGGTGCCCCTTCGCTTATGAATGTAGGCAGTACTGTTGAGACTGTCCTGACCATGAATAACAGTAATTCCAATATCAGTGAGATCTTATCTTCATCGCCCACCGCATTGAATCTCGCACTTACAGGGATTTCCAATCCGAATGATGAAGAGGAAAATTTTCTGCTGGATAATTCCATCATCAAGATCAGAACAAAAGTGGAATTACCACTCAGTCTGAAACTGGATGCTTTTGAATATGAATCCGAGTTTGATCTGGGCGACATCAGCCAACTGGATCAAAGTCAATCGATCACGCTAATCCTGAAAACCATCAATGAGCTTCCGATCAATGGAGAATTGGATATTCATTTTATGGATGGAGCTGGTGAAGCCATCGACTCCATACTCAATATATCCATTCTGGAATCGCCGATAGCATTCGATAGTAATGGTAAAACTTCCGAAGCGGCATCCTATGAGACCAGGGTCACACTGGACGAAGATAAGATTGAGTCTCTCACAAGCTCGGAGAAACTAAAGGTCACTGTGAGATTCAATTCATTTGGCTTCCAGCAGGATGAGTTCGTAAAGATCTTTTCAGATTATACCCTCTTGACAACCGTTGCAGTGGAAGGCAAAGTTTCTATTAACTTAAACGAATAAGATCATCGTGAAAAAAATCATATACATAGCCTTAATCGTTTTTTCCGGACAGGTTTTTTCGCAAAGCAATCTGGGTTTTTATCACATGGGAAGAGCCCTGCCTCAGGGGGCCAACTACAATCCCGCCTATTTTCCCGATGCCAGGGTGTATGTGAGTTTGCCCGGCATTTCAGGGGTCGATTTCTCCATGAATAATTCTTTCGGTATAGCTGATGTCCTTACTGAAACCGGTGATTCCACCCTGATAGATATTGATAAGTTTCTTGGAACGCAACAGGAAAATAAATCTTTCTTTAATGCGGATCTCAGGATCACCAATCTGATGATCGGTTTTCGTGTCGGTGAGAAGAATCACTTTTCACTCTTTGTTAATGAGCGTATAGATGCCACAGTCTTCTATCCTATCGATCTGATGAATTTTGTATGGCAGGGAAATGCAGCCTATATCGGCCAGAATTTCGTGGCTGACAAAATGGGATATTCATCCACTCATTTCAGGGAATGGGGTATCGGATACGGCAGGCAGTTTGAAGTCCTGGGAAGAGAAACTTCAGTTGGGGTCAGGCTTAAGTATTTGAATGGAATGCTTCATTCAAGTACAGAAAACTTCGGGGTATCGATCTTCACGGATGAAGCTGATTATTCACTGACCGCCTCCTTTAATGATGCTTTGATCAGGAACGCAGGTCTTAGCTATCTGGAAGACAACAGTGAAGACTTCGCTTCTTACTTTATTCATAACAGCAATTCCGGGTTTGCAGCAGACTTTGGGGCCAGGATGCAGTTTACGGATAAACTGGGTTTAGGAGCCGCGGTAAACGATCTGGGATTTATCAATTGGAAGGAACAGGCGGAGTATGTCAGTTTTTCCGGCACTTCTTTCCACTACACAGGTGTGGATCTGGATGACACCGAATCCTTTGGGGAAGCGATCACCGATTCTCTTGAAAGCATAAAAACTGAGACCACAGAGGCCTCCTTCACTACGAATCTCAATGCGAGAACATACTTCTCGGCAGATTATCAATTATCCAAAGGCAGCTATGCTCAGGCTACAGTGGCCAATTATCTGTCTCAGGGGAGAATAAAGACTTCCGCAGGACTTGGTATCACCCAGCATGTGGGTAAATGGTTTATGGTTTCGGCAACTACCTCTTACGTGCCTCAGCAGGGCGTTGATCTGGGCCTGGGTATGATGTTCAGATTGTCTTCTTTTCAACTATATTTCGCAGCAGATAATCTCGTGAATTCGATGAATGTACCCGAAGCCAGTGCTGCCAATATAAAAGTTGGACTGAACCTGCTCTTTGGAAGGACCGAAAAGAAAGACAAGAAAAAAGTGGTACCAAAAACTCCTTCAACTGAATCGTCCAACCTACCAGCTGACGATGAAGATGAATACAGCGACTATTCACATCTGTGGAAGTAAGCTTTAGTTGGTATTCCTCATCAGGCGGATTGTGAATGATCCTCCGGCATTAATGATCAAAGGCTTCGAAAAGCGAATGAAACTTTTGTCGACGCTTTTAAATGACTTTCCTTCATCAGAGACTAATTGTATATCGCTTCCCATACCGAACTCATTGAACTTCAAGGTACCGTGATGAACCAACAGCTCTGCTGCATTGTCCCTGATGAACAGCTCTCCCCAGGCATTGCCTGTGGACCAGAATCACCGGAATAAGCAAAATCCTGCCCGTTGCTGATCAATGGAAGGATCAGCACTAAGGAGATTAATCTTAAGCACACTGGCTTCATCATTCTTGGTTTTATTTCAGGGGTAACTCTGAACTTTTAATTTACTAGATTTAAGATAGAAACCCATTGATTGTCGCTCATGAAAACAAATCCTTCCCAACCCATGTCGATCCCGAAGAAAATTCCTCAAAGCTGCTGCTGCTATTTCCACGATCACCATTGTGCCATCTTATGTGCTGGGTGGTAAGATCCATACAGCGCCAAGTGACAAATTAAACCTTGCCGGGGTCGGTGTGGGAGGAATGGGTAAAAATTATCTTTTGGGTGCCGGTACGGAAAACATCGTAGCTAATGCTGATGTCGACATCAGAATGTACAGGAATATTTTCACCAACGAAAACTTCAGAAGGAATGCAGGCGATGAATTTATGAAAAAGATGGAGTCGGCTACTTTTTACCAGGACTTCAGAGAAATGCTTGATAACGAAGACATCGATGCGGTAATGATTGGCACGCCCGATCACACCCATGCGCTCCAGGCTGCAGAGGCTATGAGACAGGGCAAGCATGTGTATTGCGCAAAGCCCCTGACCAAAACCATTTCGGAATCCCGGTTTCTACGGGACCTCACGAGTAAAACAGGACTGGCCACACAGATGAGCACCCAGTCAGACTCCATGGAGGAATTTCGTATCATCAGAGAATGGATCTGGGATGGTGCCATTGGTGATGTCTATCAGGTAGACATCTGGTCTGACCGGCCGATCTGGCCGCAAGGTATCGACCGGCCGACTGAAACGCCACCGGTCCCTGATACACTGGACTGGGACTTATTTATTGGACCGGCACCCTACGTACCCTACCACCCGGCCTATCATCCATTCCGCTTTAGGGGGTGGTACGACTTTGGTACAGGTGCGCTCGGAGATATGGGATGCCATTTCTTTAATCCTGTATTCAAGGCGCTGAAACTGGGGCAGCCTGGTAGTATTTATGCCAGTTCTACTGATCTCTTCCCTGCAACATATCCCAAAGCCTCGATCGTCCGGTATTCCTTTCCTGCCAGAGATGGATTCCCTGCCTTACAGCTCAACTGGTATGATGGCGGTCTTAAACCTGAAAGGCCTAAGGAACTGGAAAGTGATAGAGAGATCCATAAAACGGGTATTTTATTCAGGGGCACAGAAGGTTGCATGATGTGCAGCGGTACAGGAAATGATCCGAGATTACTTCCCGAATCCAGACACAGGAGCTACCAAAAACCACCAAAAACCGAAAAACGATCCATTGGACACTACATAGAATGGATTGAGGCCTGCAAAGGGGGAGAAACTCCGGGAGTAGCCTTTGAATACGGTAGTCTGCTTACTGAGATCGTCCTGCTAGGTAACATTGCCATCAGAACAGGAAAAAAACTTGATTGGGATGGAAACCGGTTTACAAACAGCGATGAAGCCAACAAATACTTAAGCGAGCCCTATCAAAACGGTTGGGAACTCTAAGAGATGTTTTAAATTGCGCACGTAAATCAAAATCACAGAAATGAAGGCTTTTAAAAGGTATATTGCAATCACTGCAATAGTTGTACTGCTGACCATGTGTCAGCAAACGGTAACTCCTCCTGCTATGGAGCCCGATGCGGTTGAAATTAATGATTTCTTGGGGCATTGGTCATTAGATATAGAGGGAGAAAATGCAGTCGGGTGGCTTGGCGTAAGCAATGATGGATTTCTAGACGCAGAACTATTGTGGAGAGGCGGTAGTGTGGTACCTGTTGCAAATGTTTACATAGTTAAGGATCGACTGGTGGCCACGCGTGTAGGCAACCGGGTAAAATCGAGAGACGAGAATGATGAGGTAACAAGAAGTCATCAGGTAACCAATACTTTGGAAGTATATAAAAAGAGCGATGAGGAGGTTTATGGTTATTATCTGGTCCCTAATAATGACGGAACAGGAGTAGATACCACCACGTTTGTTGGGATGAAGCTTCCTGAACTCACCCAAAAACCAGATCTCTCCGCTGTTAAGTATGGAGAACCAGTTGAATTGTTCAACGGAAAAGATCTTACAGGATGGAAATTGATCAATGAAAACCAGAAAAATGGATTTTCAGTAGAAAATGGTGTGTTGGTCAACAAACCGGTACAACCAGAGGGCGGTGAACATATCAGCTATGGTAATATCAGGACCGAGCAGGAGTTTGAAGACTTTAATTTGAAACTTGAAGTCAACATCCCGGAAGGCAACAACAGTGGTGTGTATCTCAGAGGCATGTATGAGATACAAGTACTGGATTCCTATGGTGAGCCTCTTGATTCACACAATATGGGTGCTCTATATAGCCGTATCACTCCAAGTACAAGTGCAGAAAAACCAGCGGGCACATGGCAGGAATTGGATATGACACTCGTTGACAGACACATCACTGTGAAACTAAACGGTACAACCATCATTGACAATCAGCCAGCCTACGGACCCACCGGAGGAGCCATGTCACATGATGTGTTCGCCAAAGGACCTATTTATCTCCAGGGTGACCATGGGGAAGTTTCATACAGAAACATGGTATTGACACCTATTGTTAAGTAATCAGAAATAAGCAGTTAGCTGGGCTGTTCCGGTGTGGACAGCCCTGTTATCTGTTGATTTCCTTCCAAAATACTGCAGACTGAGTTGCAATCCACTTCCCAGCGATTGCTGCCAGTTAATATTCCACTTTTGATTAGCACCAGGCTGAAGGGCTTCGAGCAGTTCATAGCCAAGAAAAGTGTTTTCTTCTCCCTCAAAACTGATCTCGACCCAGCTAAAATCGGCACTCAGGCTTCCCTGGCCTTGCCTGATCCAGGTGAGCATGACCCCAAACTCGTTAATATCAGAGAACTGCTCCGATTCATCAGCCATATCACGCCTGAGCCTTCTTTCCCAGTTGCCGGTGATCCGGTACTTTTTGTCAGCCTGCCAAACAATCTCCGGGGAATATGATCTGGTGGCCAACATGAAATTCCGTCCTTCCACATAGTCTGCCTGATTCAGAATATCGCCCATACTTCCTTTAAACCTTAGAATATAGGAATCCACGGTCCACCTGAAATTTGAATCCCACGAACGCCGTCTTCTCAATTCATACCCATTACTAAGCAGGGATTTATTATCCTGATTTTGACGTGTGATGTCAAAACCTAACCCGGGAGCATTGCGATTATAGAACAGGGAATACCTGCCCTGATTTCTTGCAAACAGATATTGGTCCCGTACAAGGTTTAATGAAAACGGATTGATCCTCTCACCCGGATCAGTTGCTGTAGTTTTGAAATTGACCCTCAGACTGCCACTGATCGATACTTTTGATATTTCCGACAATGCATTTGGAAGTTCTCTCCATCTTGAAGGAAAAGAAGCATCCAGCGTATGTAGGTAGGCGGTTTGAAAAGCCTGGATATATTCATCCGTTGGAGTGAATAGCTTGATGTAACTTTTTTCATCAGGGTTGATCGCTTCGTAGAACTCATTCAGATCCTGGATGCCATCGCCATTTTCATCTCTCCATGTATGTGTGCCCTCTCCTACCGGTACAGGCACAAAAATGAAATCTCTCTTCAACTCGAGAGTATTGGCCGTTGAAAAAGTAATATGCTGTCTGATGTTATTTTGAAAATAACCTGATAGCCAATCAAACCTGCCCATAATATTCTTATCCTGATTTTCAACTGTATGATCGGTCACAGACCTGTAGTTTAATTGTCCGCTCAGTGTGTGGTTTTCAAAGTGTTTACTGTTCAGAGACAGCTTTACCTCCTCTGCCGCTGTATAAGATACCAACTCACCTCCATCAGGGATTTGATCAAACCGACGGATATAATCCAGCCGGATGAAGCCCTTTTTTGATTCATTGCTCTGTAAATAGTAATTATGCGAATGATAATGCATAAGTGTATTGAAGGTGCTGTCACCTACTGATGCTGAATGTCTATCAAGGGCAAATGAATATCCCGGACTTAATTTCCAGATATTCAACTTGAAATCACTCATGGATCTGCTCCAGTCTGACCTTAAACCTCCACTCCTGTTGTGCATCAGAAAGTTATCAGAAGAAATCTGAAGTACACCCAGCTTTTTTGAGAAGCGGAGACTTTGCTGGGTACCATTGATGACATCTGTCCGGTCTCTTTTCGTCAGTTGATAATTAAGCTGATTCTGAAGGTCTTTTGAAAGGCCTAGCTCAAGATCAAAGATTTCATCAGAGCGGTTTACAGAATCTGAAAAAATATCGTAAGCCCAGTTGCGATCAAACTCAATGGTCCTAAACCGATCGATTGACTGAAAATTCTCATGATCGTATTCAAAGGATATCCGCCCTTTGAATGTATATTCCGGCAAAAATTCAACCGGACGATTGCTTTCAATCCCACCTTTCCAGGCATATCCCATATTATTCCGGTTGTCATTAGAATAAAGGTTCTGATCATTCACTGAAAGGGCAAGCTCCTGAAAAAAAAATTCATGTCCATTGATGTCTATTTTTGAACCTGCGACGATCATTTCTTTCCGGTTAGGTGTAGGTATTGTAATGACAGGAGCATAATTACCCTGTGAGATACCGCCCCGAGGTGAAACCCATTGAAAGATCTTACCATTGGCATTTCTTCCACTCAGGATATAATCGCCCTGGCCCTCACCCGTTTCGCTAAAACTTACTGTCCAATGAGCTTTCTCCTTGTCAACGGAAAAAACATAAATCTCATGCCGCTCTCCGTCCAGATCAGTTGTATCCTTTTTTAAGTAAGAAATCTGGTTCTCCATAAATCCCACCGAGTCATATCCATGGATCACACCCTGTCGGTTAGCTGACCTGCCAAGACTCTCATAGTCTTCTTCTTCAAGGTCAAATCCAATGGTGTTATCCGGGTTATCACTTTCACGATAATAGTTGAAATAGACCTTAACATTCTCTTTTTCTAAAGTCTGGCTGGCCGTGACATTAGACCTGCCGTAAAATTGTTCGGCATATTCAAAATCTATTCTGATCCGGGTAAAACGCGTGATCACCACATTACTATTAAACGTAACCTCCGCGAGATTATAATCGATCACGTAGTCCCGGTCAAACCCTCTCTCCATAAGCTTACCATCGATATATACCTTTTCAGAATTGGCAAGTACAATAATGAATCTTTCGCCATTGGGACCCTGCAATTTGTACGGGCCCTGCACATTTTCGATCGGACTGATCACTGAAGAGGAAAATTTACCTTTGGCCGCAGAACCGGACAGAACCGAAGTCAGGCTCCAATCACTTCCTAAATTGTATTTATAGTCCATCTTTATGCCCTGGACATTCTTGTAGTATTTAAGAAACTGGCCCTCCTGCACAGGGTTTTGCAGCACAATATCTCCTGCAATGAGATTAAAACGATCGTTATAAAGCCTGATATATACATTGTCAAAATCTCTCAATTGCTGGGTATTACCTTCCGGCTGATAGGGGATATTCTGATCTGTGATCACGGCCGAAATACTGAGGTCTTCACTGAGCTTACCATCCATTTGCAGATTCAGCGCCGAATTCACAAATAAATTTTGTCGGTTTCCAAACGTCACCCCTCTGGTGATTGACCCAAAGCTTTCTATGTTACTCAATTCGAAAACACCCTGCTCATCAATCATCTCAATCAATGGCATGCTCTGCGAATGTGCAGCCGGAGCATAGGTATCGGGTTTTCTTGAATACAGGGTATCAAACACTTCACGAGCCATTTTTCGATAGCATACTTCAATGGAGTCACTTCCATTGCCCCCGATCAGGATTCTGTTGGTTTCCGGATCAAATTGATAGTTGATCCCCGGCGGGACAGTAATACCGGAAGCATTTACTGGCAGGGTATCAAGCTGGAACGTGACATTTTTCGCGATCACTTTGCATTCCAGACTTTGGGATAAGGAATATGAAATACTGATAAGGATCAGCAAAATACTAATCCACCAGCGGCAGGGAAATATTGAAGGTCGTGCCCTTACCCTCCTCTGTCTCAAACCAAATATTACCTCCTGCATTTTCTATTCCCTTTTTGGCTACTGCTAATCCTATGCCACTTCCGGTTTTCTTTGTACTAAAATAAGGTGTAAAGATCTTATCCTGAACTTCAGGAGGTATGCCGCTTCCATTATCTTCAATACTAACAAGGACTTTACCGCCTTTTCTGGAAAGGCTGATCTTTATTTCAGGCTTTCCATTCTTCACGGACTGGATGCCATTTAAGATGATGTTGTTCAATATGCCACTGAATATTTTGGGGTCCGCATAAACGTCCAGTTTGTCAGGCGGAATCTCCACCGATAATATCGCCTGGTCAGATTGATAGAGCTCCGAGGTACTCAATGCCAATTCACTCAGTGAAAACCTTTCATTTTTCGGCACGGGCATTTTTGCAAAGGCTGAGAATGAATCTGCAATGTCACTCAACGAATCAATCTGCTCGATCAGTGAGCTACAGGCTTTGTAGTTCTGATCCTCTCTTTCCATCGACCGCATCATTTGCTGGATTCTGAGGCGCATAGGTGTCAACGGATTTTTGATCTCGTGGGCCACCTGTCTCGCGATTTCTTTCCAGGCAGACTCTTTCTGGCTTTCGGCCAGTGCAACTTTACTTTCCTCCAGCTTTAGGATCATCTGGTTGTATTCATTCACAAGACTTCCGATTTCGTCATTTACCGCATAGTCAATGGGTTGATTCTTCTCCTGCAGAGAGGTCCTCCTGATCCTGTCGGCAATGCGTTTAAGCGGGCTCACCAGCTGACTTACAATGAGGTTACCTGAAAAAAGAGAGATCAAAAAGATGAGGGTGAAAACAGATATCAAATTGGTGAAAATCTGTATCTGCTGGTTTTGCAGTTGGGACTCAGATTCAAAATAAGGCATGGAAAGTATGCCAAGCAAATTTCCAGTCTTATCGCTCCTGAGTGCAGAATAAGAGGATTTAAAGGATAATTTTCCAATGGACTCATTAAGTATAATGCTTTGTTCATTATTATAGCGGATGGCATTCAGGGCTTCGGGCTTTATTTGCTTGCCAAGAATACCCGAGTTAAATATCTCCATCTGACTTGAAGATAAAAGTGAGCCTGAGGTCTCATAAATATTGATGTCACTCTGCACCAGCGATGCCGCTTCGGCGATGGCGTTCGAGTAGTCGTCCCTGTTGATGGTATTGTTTTCAAAGGCCTGGGTAATGTCAACAAGATTTCCAGCCAGGTTGTAGGACCGGGACAAAAAGTTCTGGTCAATTTGATCCCGATAAGACGCATTTAAGGTATTAAGCAATCCAACGGATACGATCAGCATGGGAACAATAAAGGCCATCCCAAGGTAAAGCTGGATCTTGGTAGCAAGATTAAGGCGTGTCTTGGTTCTGTATATTCTGAACCCAATGAAAAGTATCCCTGCAAGAAGCAGCAGCACCAGCAATTGAAAAGAGAAGTTAGAAAAGATAAAAAGGTTTTCATAGATCCCTGATGCAATGACAATCACCCGTTGATCTTTGGTCCTGAATCCGTAATAATGAACTTCTCCAATTTCAATACCGCCCTGATATAGCTCTTCATTCTGTAGATCGTTGAAGCTGAGATTAGATTCGAAACCAGACCTCCCCTGTTTATACACCGGAAGCGCGCTGTTTTTCCTGTAGATGGCATAATCAAACTCCTCCTGGTCCGTGCTAAGGTAATATTTACTTTCAACTAAAAGCTCCGGGAAAACACTCGTGGGTATATTCTTCTTCAGGGTAAGTTGAAGGATGATGTATCCGATCTGCTGATCGAAACCTTCGATACTGAGAAAACACAGGTATTGGTTTCTGATATTATCCGATTCATCCTCTATGAGATAAAGCTGTGGATAATCTGTCTGGTATTCTGGCTTTCGAAATTCTCTTCTCCAGTCGTAGTAGGATCTGCCATTTGGTGAGTCATAAGAATCACCATCAGACCCAAAAAGAAAAACCTCAACATCATACTTCTTGAAGTAGGTGGATAGAAACTGGCGGGTGATCTTTTCGCGGATATTTTGTCTTGCAATTAGCCTGTTGAGAAGTCGGGACTGAATATAAGTGTCATCCTCGATATCTTCCATGATCTGGCTGAGATAATATTCCCCGAGAATATCATTGGGGATCAGCAGCTTATTGGCGTATTTTTCCTTTGATATCTTTCGATCTCTTTCAAAGTGCTTGAATATGCCCACCGAAAACAGGGCCGCAGACAGGGAAAGCAACAATACAAGGTAAAGAAATGTCTCATATCTGGGATTAAATAACTGATAGGAAAGGTATGTTACATTCACAATTGACCACACGGTGGTGACGATGATCACAGTGATCAATCCTCCATTGCCCAGGACCAGCAATACAATCCCAGAAGCAAGCAGATAGGTGACTATTTTGAAGTAGACAGGCCTTTTAATGAATTGAAATACCTTTTGGCAGCAGGTGAAAATGATCAGAAATGAAAAAGCATTAATCACCAGGATCACGGAAGATATGAACCGCATGTAGTCAAATTCTATGGACTGGCTGATGTCAAGTTCGATCTGGGAATGCTCCAAAATGATCCATGGGATCCTGTGGATCGCATAGCCTGTTACTAAAACGATCAATGAGATCAATACCAAAACCAGCCCATCTATCCAGATATTCCTATATCCGAATAATAAACCTAATCTCATCCATTTGCTTAATCTGAAAAAAATGACAAGAATAGCTAAAACACAAATTGAATTGAGAAGCAGGTCCCCCAGGGTGTAATTGAACTGACTTTCTGAAAAGTAAATAGGATTGAAGATTTCCCAGTATGGATTGATCAGATCAGTCATCAGATGAGCTGCCAACCGGAAAATGATGATGAGCATGACAGCGAGGAGTAACTTTCTGTGATTGGGTTGCCCTCTTCCAAAATAGAAATAAATGACCATCAAAATGAGCACAATGGATATCGCCATAAAGAGCGGAAACCATTTATCTCCCACATTTACAGTTTGAGAAGTGATCTCATACTCAATGATCGTTTTTCCATTATTTACCAGGCCATGATCGCCCTCGAAGAATGAGATTGAATTATCCGCAAATATTTCCTCATTGGTCGATTGATTTAGATATTCATTTGAGATCGGGGGATTTTTCTGTAAGGGGATGATCGAAAACACTTCAACAAGGGCGGTATTTGATGGAATTACTTCTCTCCTTATCACATAAACGCCCAGTTCACTTTCGATTGAATACAGGCTATCATTCTCCTTCAGAGTACTGTATGCCGGTACTGAACTATTATCGCTCCAGTAGATCAAAGAACCATTGACATAGACCCTCTTTAAAAAGTCTTCTGATGATTCAATTTTAAATGGATTGGTCAGAATTTCAAATTGCTCAAGGAAAGAGTACAGATCCTTATCCTGAAGTGTGATCTTTTCATCAAAACGATCCTGAATCTGATCATAAGTTACCTCCTCCGCATCCGGCCTTAATTTCAAGGTCAGAAAAACAAGACTAATACCTAAGGATATTATTAATGCCCTGAATAGAAATTTCATTGCAGCTAATTAACTGCTATGAAGATAAGTCATTGTATTTAGATGCATTGTATTTGACACCACCAAAAACATGCAGAAATAGAACCCTCGAATATCTTAGATTAAGTGGATAAAGAATAAAAGAGGCACCAACCACAGATAAAATGTAGGTCATGAGCGAGGGATCCCCTGCAAGGAAAAACAGAATAAATACGGTAGTAATGAAGATTGCAACAGAAAAAGCATAACTCACATACATAGCTCCATAAAAGAAGCCGGGTTCCAACTCAAATTTCAATCCGCAATGAGAACAGGCATCTTTCATCTTTCCCAAATGTTTTAGGTCCAACACTGAATATTCATACATATCACCTATCCTGCATCGGGGACATTTAGCCCCTAATACGGCTTGCAATGGGTTTCTTTCTTTTTTTGACTTTTGCATTTCTAAACCATAAATAAGCAACCAAACCTACGAGCAGATAAGGGGCTGCAAAAAGATACATAATTCCGAAGTTAAGTCCTGCTCCGAGGGCAGTTTCACCATGACTGACATTATTGACTATTTGGGTTCTGCACATGGCACATTGGGCTTGCACCAGGACAGGTACAGAAATCACATAAATGAGCACAAAAAGCCTCAGAATCATAGAAAATTAACGTTATATCCCGACAGGTAGTTCAATTATAATAAGGACTGATCATTAAATAAACAACTACTCCCGTAATCGAAACATAAAGCCAGATGGGATATGTGTATTTGACTATTTTTCGATGACTGGAAATCTGATCTGACAGAGCATAATAAAATGCGATCAGCACAAAAGGAACTACCACAATAGAAAGGCCAATATGGGATAGCAGCACGATCAGATAAATCATTCTGGAATCACCTACAGCCTCCATTTCTTCCGCACTTAGTACGCCATTGTGGTCAACATCACCAAAGACAGTAGATTCAGTAGTCCCATGATAGATCACATAGGAAACCAGAAATAAAGCTCCCAGACTAAGCGATGTTAGCATCAGGTTTCTATGCCATTTAATCTTCTTAAATCTGATCGCTAAAAATGCGAGGATCAACAACACAGATGTGGTAGAGTTAAGCACTGCATTAAGGGTTGGCAAAAACTTTACCCAACCTGAAAGCTCCAGCTTAATGGGTGTAAATAACAAGACAGCTACCAGTGCAGGAACAGCCACTGAAATAATCACGATGAGCCTTAAATAGCTTTTATTCGCCTGTATTACTTTTTTCATTCTGTAGATTCAACAGGTAGATATCAACCTCTGCCAGCAATCTGTCCACCTCTTCCCGGTTGGCTTGATAAACCCCTCTAATCATTTGATTTTCATCTATAAAAATGAGCGGATGCCCCATGGTACAGGCAGAATCAATACTATAAAATCGTATTTCCGGATTTTTGTTCAGTGATTTCAATAATCTTTCAAACTGATTGGGGTTATTCTCCACCAAATCCAGTTTTGATAGTACAACAGGACCTGATACCTCACAATCAGGTTGATGGTATTTAGTTATTTTGGGCAATTCAAACTTATTCTCCCCAAATATCTGAAGAAATAAATACCAGGCTATCGGCAACCCAAAGACCATTATAAAAAACAAAATAATCCAAACCCTCCTCATCAAACAAAGTGGTGAAGGCGATTACGGAAGATAATCAGTGGAGTACCTCATAAATCGCTGCTCCCTGAAAGATCAATACAAAAATCAGGAACACGATAAAAAGGGTTGGCAACATGATTGACCAGATCAATGATTTGCGTTCATGGCTCAGGTGCATAAACTCTCCAACAATATAAAAGGCTTTCACAATTGTCAAAGCGATAAATATGAAGGTCTTAACAGGTCCAGCACCCATGGTAAAAGCTATCAAAAATTCTATAGCTGTCACAAAAAACAGGATCAGGGTAACCTTGATAAACAGCCTTACCTTCGACTTATCTACAGGTTGTACCTCTACTTGTGATGTTTCCTCGCTCATGACTCGAAATTATATTAGATAGAAAAATGTAAAAACAAATACCCAGACCAGGTCTACAAAGTGCCAGTATAATCCGACTTTTTCAACCATCTCATAGTGTCCGGTTCTTTCAAGCTTTCCAACTACCGCCTGGTAGAAAATGATAAAGTTCAGCATCACCCCGGTAAATACGTGGAAACCATGAAACCCGGTAATAAAAAAGAAAAGTGCTGCAAAATTTGGCGGACCATACTGATTCATGGTAAGATTGGCACCCATAAACGAGTTCCCTGCAGCATTTTTAGCCATATCAGTCCCTTCGATGAAGTGTGACCACTCCCAGGCCTGACAGCTCAGGAACGTGATTCCTCCAAGAATAGTCCAAAGCATCCATTTCTCGACAGCTTTCCTGTCCATACGTTGTCCGGCTTCCACAGCCAGCACCATGGTTACACTACTTAAGATCAAAATGAAGGTCATCAAACCAACAAAGACCAGCGGCAGATGCATTCCATGTAGAAACGGAAATCCTTCAAAAACCATTTCAGGTATAGGCCAGTATTCCTGAGAAAAGGCAAACTCCTCGATCGGACCCTCATAAGCGGGATGACTATATCTGATTAGTCCGTAAGTGATGAGTAATGCAGAAAATGTAAATGCATCGGAAAGTAGGAAAAACCACATCATCAGTTTTCCGTAGCTCGCTTTCATGGGAGCTACTCCTCCACTCCAGATATTAGTTTTGCTTTCGATTGCCGCAGAGTGTGCCATAGTAAAAAACCTAGTTATTAAGGATCAAAAATAAGTATAAATACAACCAAAGTCCACCAAGAAAATGCCAGTATGTTGTGCACATTTCCAGTTGATTCAGACTTTTTGAGTGTATTTTATAGTTAAAAGCATTAAATAGTACGATTCCAAGGAAGATCACACCACCAACTAGGTGCAGGGCGTGCACCCCCGTCAGCACATATATGAAAGACCCGGCAGGATGCCCAACAAAAAAAACATCCTGACTCACCAGCTGTCCCCAGCTAAGGTACTGACCGATAAGAAAGGCGATGGCCAAAATGGT
Source organism: Cyclobacteriaceae bacterium (assembly GCA_965243485.1). Lineage (GTDB taxonomy): Bacteria > Bacteroidota > Bacteroidia > Cytophagales > Cyclobacteriaceae > UBA7330. The sequence continues at coordinate 4,598,968 of CBDEVP010000001.1, forward strand.
GGTCACTGCCAGCCCCAATCTGATATGAAGCAGGTTATCTCTTTTTGCTGCCAGATAGGCATAGTGCAACGAGATACTGCTCAGGACAATGATGATCGAGGTGGTATTGAAAAGTGACGGAAAATTGATCTCAGGCCAGTTTCCTTCAGACTGTTTTACAATGTATGCACTTGTAAGCGATGCAAAAAGCATAGTGACTGTGATAATAAACAGCCACATAGCAAATTTCTTAGGATTCATGGAACGAACCATCACGTTCCCAACAGGTATATCCGCGTGTTTTTCCATTAGATTTTATCTATTAAATAAGCCAACTGAACAATAGGTAGATAAATAAATGATCCAAACATGATCTTCAAAGCCGATTGTCTGGAGTTATTCTTCATCAGGGAAAATGTCTGTGCAAGAAATAAAGTTCCGCAAACGGTGGCTATGATACCACTGGTAATTCCTGTCAACTGAAAGTAAGTGGGGAGGAGACCCAGAGGAAGCAGGAAAAGCGTATAGATCATGATATTGATCGCTGTATTCAGATCCTTTTTCCCATTTCCCGGCAGCAGCTTAAATCCAGCCTTTTTGTAGTCTTCATCAGCAATCCAGGCGATGGCCCAGAAATGTGGGAACTGCCAGATAAACTGTATCCCAAATATGATCAGTGCTTCATGAGAAATACTACCAGTGGCTGCTACCCACCCCAAAAGTGGCGGTAAAGCACCAGGGATAGCTCCTACGAAAACAGCAATCGGTCCCACCCTTTTTAAAGGCGTATATGCAAATGAGTAAAGGATCATTGAAAGCACAGCCAGTGACAGGGTAAGCAGATTGGTCTGCCAGGCCAGTAAACTCAGTCCTGTAAAAGCAGTAAATAAAGCAAAAGCCAATGCTTCCTGATTAGATATCCTCCCTGTGGGAAGTGGTCGCTCCCTGGTCCTTTTCATCCTGGCATCAAAAACCTGCTCAAGTATCTGATTCATGGTTATTGAGGAACCGGATACCAAAAAGCCGCCCAAAGTAAGAGCTATGAAAGTCATCCAGTTTATGGCTGCCGAATGACCTAAAAGATAACCGAAAGCTGCCGAAAAGGCCACTAGAAAAGACAGCCTGAACTTTACCAGCTCGACATAGACCTTTAACCGGTTATAAATAGATATTGCGCCTAAAGTAATGGTCGTCATGAAGTAATTACGGGTCTTATTCGGGTGCTCAAAAATAAGTAAAAAATCAATCCGAATCCGATACTCCCAAGGAGTAGATGGACCGGTTGTGCAATGGCAGGCACATCCATGTAAGCAAGGATCATTCCCAGTAATATCTCAAGCCCAATCACAGTTAAGATTGAAGGCAACATAGGATATCTGAAAAACAAATGCCTGTTTAGCCAGAGTATGCCTCCCACCAGCAATAATATTAAGATTGAGAAGGATCGGTGGATGTAAAATTTGGTACCAAGATTGCCTACCCAATCTGCTCTTGCCAGGTCCTGGTACACAAAAGCGTCAATTTGCTCTCGCACGCCAGTTCCTAAAATAATCTGCAAAAAGAAAGCAACCAACAATACACCTGTAAGTATTTTTCCAGAATAATATACAGTATGTGACATTAAGAAGGCTCTTTGAGCTAAAAGCATAGCCACTAAGACCAGGGCCAGGATCATGTGAAAGGTGATAAAACCCGGAAGTAAATTGGTAGCAACCACGAGACTACCTACCCATCCCTGAAACAATACAAGGATCAACGCAAGTACACCAAGCAAAGCAAGCCTCCAATCCTGCTTCCGCAATTTTAAAGACCACAAGCAATTGAGGATGATCAAAAATCCAATCAATACGCCAATCAGTCTATTTACATATTCTATCCAGGCCTTGGAATAGCTATAAGTTGTTTCTTTGACCACTTCCGGTGTAGTTCTGATCATTTCGGCAGTATTTGTCATTCCGACCGCAGCCAGTACATTGGCCAACCGATGACTTTTTTCCAGTCTTTTTTCTGTGAAAATTTCTACATAGTTATCAGGCAACTCACTGACAGAAGAAGGTGGCATGTATTGACCAAAGCACTTAGGCCAGTCCGGACAACCCATACCGGCCCCCACACTCCGCACAATTCCTCCCACCAGGATCAGAAAATAAACAGCAATAATGGTAGTCAGGTTGATGATTCTGAATACCTCTGTTTTACGCATGTCCCTGACTATTTTTTCACGCTCTCTTCGGCCACTTCATTAGGAAGATTTGATTCCTTTGTTTCACTGTATGGCACAGTCTGAGGGATAAAATCATCTTTAGCTCCGGGCTTGCTGTAATCATAAGCCCATCTGTAAACTTTCGGAATCTCACCCGGCCAGTTACCATGCTGCGGCAACCTTGGAGTAGTCCATTCAAGTGTATTTGATTTCCATGGGTTCAATGAAGCTTTTCTACCCGCAAAGATGGAATAGAAGAAATTGAACAGGAATAGGAATTGTGCTGCAAATGTGATGATCGCCGCAATACTCACGAAAGTGTTCAGGTCCGTAAATGTGGAGAAGGCGTCAAAACTTGTGAAGCTGTAATACCTGCGCGGAAATCCGGCTATTCCAATGTAATGAAGTGGGAAAAATACCAGATAGACTCCTACGAACGTCAGCCAAAAGTGAATATATCCCAACCTTTCATCCATCATTCTGCCGAACATCTTTGGGAACCAGTGATAGACTCCTGCCAGCAGTCCGAAGAAGGCTGCACTACCCATCACCAGGTGAAAATGTGCCACCACAAAATAGGTATCATGCAGATTGATATCCAGCGCTGAATTCCCAAGGAATATACCTGTTAATCCTCCGGATATGAAGAAAGAAACGAGACCTATCGAAAACAGCATGGCTGTCGTAAATTTGATATTACCCTTCCATAAGGTCGTGATATAATTGAATGCCTTGACAGCGGATGGTACCGCAATGATCAGTGTCAGGAACATAAATATTGACCCCAGGAAAGGATTCAATCCTGAGATAAACATGTGGTGTGCCCATACGATGAAAGAAAGGAATCCGATGGCGAGCATGGAACCAATCATGGCCCGGTATCCGAAGATCGGCTTGCGGGAATTAGTGGAGATGATCTCCGAGGTAATTCCCAGTGCCGGGAGAATTACAATATATACTTCCGGATGTCCCAGGAACCAGAATAAATGCTGGTATAGAATAGGACTTCCTCCCATATTTGGTAAAGCCTCACCTCCGATGTAAATGTCGGATAAATAAAAACTTGTCCCGAAGGAGCGGTCAAACACCAGTAACAGAGCGGCAGCAACAAGTACCGGGAATGAAAGCAAACCTAAAATGGCCGTGATGAACAATGCCCAGATAGTCAATGGCAACCTGGTGAAAGACATTCCTTCCGTCCTCATATTAATGATCGTGGTGATGTAGTTGATACCACCCAGCAGCGTTGATGCAATAAAGAAAACCATGGACACCAACCATAATGTCATACCTGCTCCCGACCCCTGAATGGCCTGAGGCAATGCACTCAGCGGCGGATAAACTGTCCACCCACTGGAAGCAGGGCCTGTTTCAAGGAAGAAGGAAACGAACATGACCGCACTGGAAAGAAAAAAGAACCAGTAAGAAAGCATGTTCATAAAACCCGAAGCCATATCTCTGGCACCAATCTGAAGAGGTATCAGGAAATTGGCAAAAGTACCACTTAGACCGGCTGTTAGCACGAAGAACACCATGATGGTACCATGCATGGTCACCATAGCGAGATAAAACTCTGAATCTATTTTACCTTCAGCGGTCAGCCATTTGCCCAAAATGGGTTTTAGCCAGTATAATTCCATGTCAGGAAAACCTAGCTGTAATCTGAATATCACAGAAAGTCCCCCACCAATGATGGCCCACAGTATCCCCGTGATCAAAAACTGTTTGGCTATGGTTTTATGATCAGTGGAAAAGATGTATTTTGATATAAAACTTTGATCGTGATGATCATCGTGACCATCATGATGTAAATCTTTTTCGATTTTAATGTCTGCTACTGACATATTTGATTCTTTTTATCTTAGTTGCTAACCAGGGCTTTATCAGCCTCTTCTACACTTATTACATTCTCTATTCCAGCGGCAATTCTTGCAGCTTCCTTAAGATCATCCGGCACTTTTGACAGATAATCCTCATTCAACTTCAACCAGGCCTGTTGCTCAGCATACCATTGATCGTACTCATCAGCCTCCAGCACCAGTATGTTGTACTTCATTCCAAAATGACCGTAGCCACAAATCTTATTACACACCAGTTCGTAATTAAAATCAGGGTTTCCAGTTTCCTCTCTCATCTCCTCTGTGGTCTTGGTAGGCACAAACCAAAATCTGGTAGGCATCCCGGGAACTGCATTCATTTGCATCCTGAAATGTGGCTGGAATACACTATGAATGACGTCTTTTGCACGGATCTTCAGATGAACTGGTCTTCCTTTTGGAAGCACCAGCTGAGTAGGCACAAAATCATCGAATGAGGCCTGATCAGTAAAATCTATACCCATCGTGTTGGAGACATCCATTTTCTGATAATCTGATCCACCGAGCCGCTTATCCGCACCCGGGTATCTCACATACCATGAAAACTGATAACCCATTACTTCTATCACTTCCGACTCATCCGGTGCCTTCCCGGTAATATCCGTCCAGGCTTTCCAACCTGAAACAATCAATAGTGCCAGCACAACTGCAGGAACAGCTGTCCAGATCACCTCAAGGGTGTTGTTGTGAGGATAAAAATCAGCTTTTCTCCCCTCCTTGTGCTGATACCGGTAAGCAAATCCAAATAAAAAGATTTGAGTAACGATAAAAACAAAACAAGTGATCCCCATGGTAATCCAGAACAAACGATCTGTGACTGCTCCGTGCTCCGAAGCCAGGGGTTGAACAAAATCATCATCCAATCCCCCAAAAGAATAATAGAAAAAGCCAAATATTCCAGCCAGCAAGAACAGGATCAACAGGATGGCGTTGATCTTATTATTTGACGGCACACTCTTACTTGCTTCCCCCTTCGCTACATTAACCAAGGTGATCACTCTGAATACAGTGATCAGAATGGCTAAAACCAATACTACTGCTATGACTATGATAAAATTCAACATCTCTGTAAACTACGCTTTTCTATATATGATGATGTAAACTTTCCTTTAACATTGGATGGTTAATGCCAAATAGCGGAGCTTTTGACAACTGATTCAGTACAACATAAATAAATGCTCCTGCAAATACGAATAACAATCCAAGTTCTAAAACCCCAAAGCCGGAGTTTTCACCGAGTGTCCCCGGAGTAACCATAAGTGTAATGTCTAACCAGTGACCTATGACTACTGCTGGCGCTACAATTTTCAATATCCTTGAATGTCTTTTTGAATCTCTGGTCATTAGAACAAGGAATGGAAAGAAGAAATTCATCGCCAGGTTCAGAAAGAATAGCGGTGCATAGTGGCTATCCTTCCATCGTTCTACGAAATAGACGGTTTCTTCCGGAATATTTGCATAATAGATCAGGAAGAACTGTGAAAACCAGATGTAGGTCCAAAAAATACTAAAAGCAAAAACAAACTTCCCGAGATCATGGATATGATTCGCATTGACAATGCTGAGATATCCTTTGTCTTTCAACAATACCACAATGAAAGTGGTCAATGCAAGACCTGCTACCCACCAACTGGCAAAGAGATACCAGCCCATCATGGTGCTAAACCAGTGAGTATCAATAGACATCACCCAATCCCATGCGGAAATGGAGGAAGAAACAGCAAAAAAGACAATGAAAAATGCAGAGAATTTTCTCATCTCATACCACTTCTCTGTGCCACCTTCTATATCCTCGCTGTAAGCCAATTTTTTTAATTTATTGAAAAGGAGGTACCAGATAGCAAAGAAAGCCACCATTCTGACCAGAAAAAACAAGGGAAAAGTCCCATTTTCGAGAGGCCAGAAAAAGTAAGCGGCCTTACCTTTGATTATCTCGTCGCCATCAGGACCATACAGGTCCTCATGTGTCCAATGGAAAATATCATGGCTAGCGACAAAAAAAACTAAAATCATCAATAAAAACCCATAGGGTATCCATGCCCCAAATGCAAGAGGAATCCGCTTAATGCCCACAGACCATCCTGCCTGCGCTGCATACTGAATGGCAAAAAACAACACCCCTACCAGTGCAAGTCCGGTAAAAAACACGATGTTGATCCAGAGGTTGGCATAGACTCGCTGTAACCAGTGAAAACCATGATGAGCGGCATCAGCCGCCATTGCTTCCTCGCCATGACCCCCGGCTTCATGGTGGCCTCCCCCAACGTTTAGGGCAATAATTCCGATCACTGCCAGTACGAGACCAACAACTATAAAGGTGATCAGATTCCTTTTTGTCCGCGAGTTAAATTCAAATCTTTCCTCTGTCATGCTATCTGTAAATCGATTGTGATCAATTATTGTTTTTGTAATACCTGAACATATCTTACAATTTTCCAACGATCTTCTTCGCTGATCTGAGAGCCGTGTGCTCCCATCCTTCCCTTACCATGTGTGATCACATGAAAAATGTGCCCTCCCGGCTTATCAACCACCGTGGCTGAGTTGTATGCAGTTACTCCCAGGAATACCTGACCTACCAGTCCGTCTCCTGCTCCCTTTTCACCGTGGCAATGAATGCAAAATCTCTCATAAAGAACCTTACCCTGTGCCAGGACTTCTTTTGTAGAGTCTGTGGGGTTTACAAGCTCCGCAGCTGCAGTTTCATAATCATCTGGTGCAATCCTATCCGGAAGAGCCCCACGCTTGATGGTATTTTCTACCGGTTCCAGCATGGTCATTCCATAGGGGTTGTAGGGGTTAGAATTGTAGAATTCCCCATGCCCATCCTCAGGATTTGAATCCAGCCAGGTACCCATGGATTCATCCTGTACCTGGGATAATGGCTCATAGGGGGTAGAGTGATACATTTGCGGAGCATACTCGATTCCCGGGTTATCCACGCCTGCAGCACAACCCGACATTATCACAACAACGACAACTAAAAATATATTTTGAAATCCTTTTTGCATGCTTTACAGCGTTTTCTTGTTTACTTCAGAGGCACCACTGTCCTTCAATATTTTTGATATTTTGCTCTCATCAAGACTGTTCTTGCCCAGATCAACGGCCATCACATGCTTATCATCTGTGATCCTGATATCAAAGATTTTGGGCTTGCCCCATGGCTTAAGATTTGCAACCACAAAAAAGGTCCCAACCATACCAAAGGCGGCAAGAAGTACTGTCAATTCGAATGTGACCGGAATAAATGATGGGATAGGAATGTAATCCTTGCCACCGATGATCATCGGCCAGTCTATGCCCATCATACCAATTTGCATGATGAGTGCGAGTGATGTACCTGTCAATCCAAATAAAAAGGCGGCGATGGATAATCTTGACCTTCTGTATCCCAGTGCATCTTCAATACCGTGAACCGGGAAAGGTGAATAAACCTCGTGTATTTTTACTCCTCCTGCCCTCACCTTCTTGATGGCATCCAAAAGAACGTCCTCGTCCTCAAATACCCCCGTTAAATAATTACTTTTCTCAGCCATTACTTTATACTTTTTCGCCAGTTGCCTTATTAATACTTTTCACTTCCGCAATATTGATCACAGGGAAAAACTTCGCGAACAACAAGAAGGCCGTGAAGAAGAATCCGATACTGAAAAGATACATCCCCACATCATATCTCGTCGGATAAAACATCGCCCAGCTTGATGGTAAAAAGTCCCTGTGCAAAGAAGTAACAATGATGACAAATCGCTCAAACCACATACCGATGTTTACTACAATCGACAATACAAAGGTGGCAGCCAGATTTGTACGGATCTTTTTAAACCAAAACAATTGAGGTGATATTACATTACAGGTCATCATGGAAGCATAAGCCCACCAGTAGGGTCCTGAAACCCTGTTGAGAAAAGCGTATTGTTCAGCTTCCACTCCTGAATACCAGGCGATAAACAACTCTGTGATGTAGGCAATACCTACAATCGATCCGGTGATGATGATGATGATATTCATCAACTCAATGTGCTGTATCGTAATGTAGTCCTCCAGTTTATATACCTTCCTGGTAATTAACAGTAAGGTAAGTACCATCGCAAACCCGGAAAAGATCGCGCCGGCCACGAAGTATGGCGGGAAGATGGTAGTATGCCATCCCGGGATGACCGAAGTCGCAAAGTCAAAGGATACGATCGTGTGAACGGAAAGTACCAGAGGGGTGGCAAGTCCTGCAAGGACCAGTGCAACCGTCTCATACCTTGACCATGTTTTTGCAGCTCCGTCCCATCCGAAACTCAAGGCCCCGTAAACTGCTTTTGAAACCTTATTTGTAGCCCGGTCCCTGATGGTTGCAAAATCAGGAATGAGGCCGATATACCAAAAAACCAGTGAAACCGAAAAATACGTACTGATCGCGAAAAAGTCCCACAGCAATGGTGAGTTGAAATTCACCCAAAGAGACCCGAAAGTGTTTGGAAGCGGGATCGCCCAGTACATACCCAACCACGGACGTCCCATGTGCAGGATAGGAAACATCAATGCACAAATAACAGCGAAGATCGTCATGGCTTCGGCGGCCCTGTTGATGGACATTCTCCATCGTTGTCTGAAAAGTAAAAGGATCGCAGAGATCAGTGTACCCGCGTGGCCGATACCCACCCACCAGACGAAGTTGGTGATATCCCAGGCCCATCCAATGGTCTTGTTAAGACCCCACATCCCTATGCCATTCCAGACAGTCATCCAGACAGCATATGCTCCTAATGTCAGTGCTCCCAATGAAACGGCTGTGGCCAAAAGCCAGGATTTGGTGGGCTTTTCCTCCACCCTTCCCGCAATGTCATTGGAGACATCATGCAGGGTCTTATGGCCGGTAATTAATGGTTCGCGTACAGATGATTCTGCTATCATTTATGCTTCTCCTTTTTCGGTTGTAAATTCTTCGTCCTTATTCCTGATCTTGGTCAAATACCAGACATTAGGCATGACTCTCAGCTCTTCCAGCACATGGTAGGCCCGATCTTCCATGGCTTCCACCATCTTATCTCCCTCTTTGATCTTCAGTTTCTGAGCAATCTGGCTTGATGGATCTTTCATATCACCAAATACCAGGGCTTCCGAAGGACATGCAGACGCGCATGCAGTCGTGATCTCGCCATCCTGAGGTCTTCTTCCTTCCCGCTTCGCAGTCAATTTGCCATCCTGTATCCTTTGCACACAGAAAGTACATTTCTCCATGACACCCCTTGCTCTCACGGTTACATCCGGATTAAGTACCATCTTACCCAGATCGTTGTTCATGGTTGTATTATCTGCAAACTGTTCGTTGTCATGGTATTTAAACCAGTTGAACCTTCTTACTTTATAAGGACAGTTGTTTGCACAATATCTTGTTCCGATGCATCTGTTATAGGTCATCTGGTTAAGACCTTCACTGCTGTGTGTGGTAGCAGCCACAGGACATACCGTTTCGCATGGAGCGTTGTTACACTGCTGACACATCATCGGCTGAAAGGTAACCTCAGGATTTGCTGAAGCCTTTTCCATAGCTGCGTAATTTCCTTCGTCAGCATCCGAACTGTAGTACCGGTCAATCCTGATCCAGTGCATTTCGCGCCTATTCAGCACCTCGGTCTTTCCTACCACAGGGATATTGTTCTCTGACTGACAGGCTACCGTACAGGCACCGCAACCGGTACATGAATTCAGGTCTACCATGAGTCCCCAGTGATGGTTAGGGTATTCATGACCTTTCCATAAAGACACAGCGTGTGGCCTGACTTTTTCCCCACTGGCTTTAGAGATCATTGGGAAATGACGCCCTGCCTGAGGATCCTTTTGATATTCTGAAAGCGTGGCTTCCTGGATCACGGTTTCCCTACCCATGTATGTGTGATGGGTCTGGGTTTGTGCCAGACTATATGTTTTACCGGTAGGCTCAACCGAAACACCACTTGAAACAGCATAAGACAGGTTGCCTGCCTTTTTGGAGATCAGCGGATAGGCATTCACTCCAATGTTGTTGGCTACTTTACCGGCTTTAGTTCTTCCATATCCCACCGCAAGTCCGACAGTGTTGTATGCCTGACCCGGTTGTGTCATCACCGGAACCTCCAGCGTGACAGAACCAACCGTGAGGTTTACTGTCTGCGTGCTCATGTCACCCAGTTTGATTCCCCATTCTTCAGCTTGCTTCGGAGAAACGGTTAGATAGTTGTCCCAGCAGGCTTTGGTGATCGGATCCGGCATTTCCTGAAGCCAGGGATTGTTGGCCTGAGCCCCCGAACCGATGCTGCCTTTTTCGTAAATGACCAGCTCAAGACTGTCGCTTTTCCCACTTACCGAAATACCGCTTAGGTTAACTGTCGGCCTGGTTACATCGGCAACCGGAACCTCTGGTTCAAACACACCATCATGCAGACTTCTGTCCCAAAAATCGGTGAAGCTATCGAAACCTGAGGCCAACGGGTAAACATTTTGCTCCCAGAATCCCAGGAGGTAGTCATAATATGACATGGATACCCCGGACCAGGTCAACAATGATTGCTGGATCTGCCGTGTATTAAAAATATTTTTGATCGCAGGTTGTGACAAGCTGAAACTGCCAGTTACAATCTCAAAATCATTCCATGATTCAAGATAATGATGATCCGGCGTCACATATTTTACCAGCGAAGCTGTTTCATCCATCCTGTCTGAACTGGAGATGGTCAGCTTTGCTTTACTTATACCGGAAGCAATTTGGCCTCCCATCGGATGATCATAAACCGGATTACAGTTTACGAAGATCACTCCTGCAACCTGTCCCCCATTGAGAGCTCCGACAAACTCTTCAAAACTGCGATCGTCGCCTTTTCTGGTATTCAGCGATTTGTTGACAGCGATGGTATTGCCATAGCTACCCAAAAGATCATTGATCGCAATGACCAGGGACTGAATGGAGGCATCATTGGAGCCACTCATGACAATGGCTTTTCCCGTGGAAGCCAGCAGGTCATTAGCAGCTTTGTTCAATACAGGACTATCAACTTTTGAACCTGATATTGCTGGTTGTTCCAGCTTCGAAGCCAGAGAGTTGTAGAGCGTAGCCAGATACATGCCTTCCTCCGAAGGTTTGATGGGCTGACGATAATCTGCATTTGCTCCGGTCAGCGAAAGGTTAGACTCAAATACATAGAGTCTTGACATGTCCTTTTTGGTATCGGACAGCTTTCGGGTTTTTGCAAACTCGTTGTTATTATAGGTGCTATTTGGCCATGTTCCCAGAAAATCAGCTCCAAAACTCACGATCGTTTTGGCTTTGCCAAATTCATGAACCGGAAACATCCTCTGACCAAAAGCCGCCTGATAGGCAGTCGTCATACCACTGAGCGACAAGGGATCGTATGTAATATGATCAGCAGGAAATGCCGATTTAAATTTTTCTATGACACTGATGGTAGAAGGGCTGGCAATCGAATTGCTGACAATAGCGATCTTACCACCAACAGCTGTTAATTCCTTGCCAATGGCTGCATCAATCTCATCCCATGTGGCTGAGGCTCCGCTGATCATTGGTCCCTGAAGTCTTTCTTTGTCATAAAGTGACAAAACCGAAGCCTGTACCTGTGCGTTTGTCCCTGATCCGGCAATCTTAGAAAGTTTGTTGCCGTTGATATAAATCGGCCTTCCTTCCCGGGTCTTTACCACAACAGGTAAAGCATCACTGCCACTCACGTAGGTAGATGCATAATAATTGGGTACGGAAGGATCTACAGAAACAGGTTTATTGATGTACGGTATGGCTTTTTTGACAGGCGTCTCACAGGCAGCAAGCGATACGGCTGCCACGCTGAACCCCATCATTTTAAGAAAGTCTCTCCTGTTCGGTCCATCCTCTCCGGCTAACGGTAAATATTCCGGAAATTCCTTGTCAGCATGCTCTCTGAACTCTGCACGATCCGCCAGTTGCTCAAGTCCTTTCCAATATTTCTTTGTTCCTTTCATATTTCTTCCTGGAATCAGATTCAGTTCAGTTTAATAATGACACTTGGCACATTCAAGACCACCGATGTCTTCCACGACCATTGGCTCCTTGCTATGCTCTTCATGTAGTTCGATAAGTTTTGAATAATATTCGTTTCCGCCTGCATTTACCTCGGTCTCCCTGTGACAATTGATACACCATCCCATCGTCAGAGGTGCATATTGATAAACAACTGGCATTTCCTGGATTGGTCCGTGGCAGGTTTCGCATTCCAGACCACCAACCGCTACGTGTTGCGAGTGATTGAAATAAGCCAGATCCGGGAGGTTATGAATCCTCACCCACTCTATTGGCTTTTTGTTAGGACCATATTGACCTGTATTCGGATCATAATCGACCGCTGCATAGATCTTGGCAATTTCCGTGGAGACGCCAGATTCCCCGCCTACGTTTTGGATGGCTGAATGACAATTCATACAAATGTTGGGTGATGGGATATTGGCTGACTTTGCTTTTCTTACTCCCGTGTGACAATACTGACAATCAATTTCATATTGCCCGGCATGTAATTCATGTGAAAAAGCGATGGGCTGTGTGGGTTGATAACCCTGCTGCACACCAATGGTGAATGCACCATCAATTAGGGTCTTCAGTAATATGGCCGTAAAGATGAAAACTACTGTTCCCGCAAAGGCATCTGTCTTCAGTAACTTAAGGACATCAAATTTTTGTTCAACTACCTCCCGATCAGCTTCTTCAAGGTCTTTCTTTTCACTCAGATATTTTTTTAACACCGACACAATCAGTGCAAGAACGATAAGGATAAGGACCAATACGACCACCAGTACAACCAGTATTGCTGTAAGGTAGCCGGAAGGAATACCAGCCTCACCTGAGCCTGCCTGTGCACCATCACCTCCTGCATCAGCCACCGGAGCAGCCTGCTCTGGTTCTTTAGCGGATTCCGCCTTTATATAGGCCAGCAGACCGAGTATTTGTTCATCGGAAAACGGATATGCAGGCATGGCCACCTGATTGTACTCTTCATATAATGCAACGGCATATTCATCTCCGCTTTGAATCACCTTTTGGGAGTTTCTGATCCATTGGATCAGATAGTCAGTTTCCAGCCGTTCCGTCACACCCTTGAGTGCAGGACCAATCACCTTTTTATGTACCTGGTGACATTGCGTACAATTGGCTTTGAAAAGTTCTTCACCGGATGAGATTACGGCCTCATCTGTGGGTATTTCTTCCCCTTGACTGAAAGCTGTGATTGAAACTGAAAAGAAAAGGAGAAAACTTAATGCGAGAGGGAAAAATCCGGAGCTTTTAGACATCTAGTAATCGTTTGGAATACATTCGTTTAAATGGTTCGAAAATCAAACGGTTACAAATGTAACACGGGGGGTGTGTATTTCAAAGACAGAATTGTCACCCAATTTTCCATTTCTTTTTACCCACACCAATAGAAGCATAAAAAGCGCTGAATATCAATGCTTTAAGGGTGATTTAAGCAAGCTGAAATCTGATTATTTAGAATGATTTTAAATAATATTCAAATTCATTCCACCACCTTATCTATATAGCTTGAATTCAAAAGGCTGAGGGCTCCCATATATTTAAGGTTAAACTTGACCCAGTCCCCCACCTTGTAGTTTCGTTTTGAATTACCCAGATCGATGACCAGCATGTCAGAGCTAGCCCCGCTTAATTCCAGTTCTTCATCCACAGGAATAAGATAATCCGTAGAAATATCAAGCAGTCCAAGATCAAGGATGGCACGATAAGATTCCTTACCTATATCTTCCTCATTGATCTCGTATTTCTCGCCGGAGGGGTTTGTTGCCAGTTCGCCCACGGGCACTTTGGGTTTTTTCATCAGCTCAATGATCTGTGCATTGAGTGTGAAAACATCCTGTTTCATTTCTTTAATGGGAGCTTCAGCTACCAGGTCATTTCCAAAATAGAGTGTTTCCCCCAACCTGAAGTGATTGACTCCTTTGGGCAACTGTTTGGTCATTAATAAAGGTAATACCACAGACGTACCGCCCGATACCCAGGGGATCTTTTTGTTAAACTTAGCTTCGATCAACTGCTTGTAAAGACTCAGCTGGATCAACTTATCCTGGGAGGGCATTACTCCATACAGGCAATTCAGATTGGTGCCGATCCCGACTACCTGGATATTTGGCAGTTCAAAGATCTTACCATAAAAGTCCAGGAGTTGTTCTCCCATGACCCCTTCTCTCAGGTCTCCCATTTCTATCATAATAATGATCTTATGCATCCTGTCCTGGGCCTGGGCTTCCTCAGAGATCAAACGGATGGTAGAAAGCTCGGTATTGAAGCTTACATCCGCATATTTCACGATACTGCTGATGGCCTTCTTTGCAGGAGGTTTAATATAGACAGTCTGAACATCGGGATCGATCTCCTTGACAACTTTCAGGTTACTCACCCTGGAGTCGTGGATTTCCTTGGCCCCCATCTGGATGATCTCCCTAATATATTTTTTATTTCCACACAGCAACTTGGTCACAACTCCCCAGCTAATTTCATGGCTGGAAAAAACCTGCTCAAGGTGGTTATAGTTATGCTGTAGCGATTCTTTCCTGAGCTTTATGTAAGCCATTTTAATCTTTTTTGGTTGAATGAAGGTCTGTATTGATGACCCTTCTAGGTATATTATGCGGTAAACGCGTTAAAAGTTCATAATTCAACTGATTACTTAGCTCCCCAAATGAGGCGACGGAAACGGATTGCTTGCCCTGATCACCAATGAGAACTACTTCATCGCCCTTTTTTACCTCCGGAGCCTCAGAAATATCTACCATGATAATGTTCATGTTTACAATTCCTATCACCGCTAGCCGCTTGCCTCCAATCAACACCCTTCCCTGGTTGCTCAGCGATCTGGAATAACCGTGTGAATACCCTACCGGCACGGTAGCTATCTTCATATTTTCCGAAGCCATGAACGTGGTACCGTATCCGATAAACTCCCCGGTCTCTACCTCTTTTACATCCATGACTTTGCTCTTCCATTTAATCACACGCTTGAGCGGATCTATTCTGTCTTTTTTGTTTTTCAAAAAATCAATGATCGTTTCTCTGCTGGGCCAGAAACCATACTGAAGAATACCTATCCTGACCATGTCCATTCTGCTTTTTGGGTAACTCATGGCGGCAGCAGAACAGGCTGTATGCCGCAATCCCGGGTTGATCCCCTGGGAACGGATCCAGCGATCCATTTTGATGAATTTCTTGATCTGGTTTTTGACGCGCAGATAATTGGCAATGCTTTCTGCACCAGCATAATGTGTGCAATCTCCGCATACTTCCAGGTATTCCAGGTTGGACTGAATGACTGGCAGTACCCTCTTTAGTTGTGGCATACTGAACCCCGTACGGTTTAAACCGGTCTCAAATTCAATGTGAATTTTTGCTTTCTTTTTGAGCTTTTTACTGGCCCTGATGGCTGCGTTGAGCCGATCACTTTCGAAGACAAAAAATTCGATATCATTTTCAACAGCCCACTCCACCTGGTCATCGTCAATAAACCCCATGATAAGTATTTGTGGCTTATTTCCAGCTTTTATGACGGAATATGCTTCATCAGCACAGAAGACAGAGAAATGATGGACATTGGCCATTTCAGCCATGGGAATAAACTCACTGATTCCGTGACCATAAGCGTTACCCTTAACCACGGAAGAAAATTGTATCTTAGGTCCCAGGATTTCTCTAATGATCCTTAGGTTGTTTAATAAGGCAGAATAGTCTAATTCAATGATTGAAGATGCCAGCATAGGGGACTGCAATGATAATAAGCAAAGTTAAAGAATGATCCAGAAGTGTAATTTTCATTTGCCTGATCAACCGGAAAGTTGTTTCTGGATTTCCAACATCATTTTCACACCCGTTTCTATGATCTCATCAGGAAAATCATAATCAGGATTATGCAGGGCAGGTGCCTGTAAGCCGGCACCTAAACCGTACATAGCGCCAGGAAATTCTGTTGTGAACAGTCCGAAATCTTCTCCCCACCGAAAGGGTGTGGTTTTTTCTTCCGTCTCCAGATCAAGCTTTTTAGCCGCAGCCACGATGGCATCGACCACCGTGTCATTGTTTTGATTGGCAAAAAAGCCCTGGGTCCAATCCAGCTCTATCACTAACCCGTATTTCTCCCCTACTTCCATGGCGATTTTGGCACATCTGTCTTCAAGTTCCTGCATCACCTCATTGTGCCACGCTCTGAGTGTAAAATGTGTCTCACCATATCCTGCAGAAACTCCGTACGATTGATGACCAAGCGTGAAATAAATGGGTGTAATTATTTTAAAATCATCTCGTTCAATATCGGGTACACTCAGCTCCTCAAATTTATTTGTCACTTCAGCCATAGCGAGCGCTGGATTTTTTCCCAGTTCAGGCTGACCGGCATGAGACGTTTTCCCGAAATATCTGATGATAATACTGTTGGCAGCAGCTGTAAAAACTCCTCTCCTGTAAACTATGCGGTGTTTGGCAAACCCGGGTAAATTATGAAGGGCTACCGCAAAGTCCGGGGATAACTGTGAAAATTTTCGATCTGATATAATCCCTTTGGCACCGTCTCCTGTCTCCTCTGCGGGTTGAAACAATAATATCACGTCTCCGCAGGCGGGTCTTTCGTCACCATAAACTTTTGCCAGTCCATACAGAATGGCAGAGTGACCGTCATGACCACATTTATGACTTACACCATCTTTCCGGGACTTATATTCAAAATCATTGATCTCCTGAATGGGTAAAGCATCCATATCGCCGCGGATCAAAAGACATTTACCTTCTTTCTTTCCCTTGAAGACAACGCCCAAACCATAGTTATCAAATTCAATGATCTCATCGGGATGGCAGGCCTGCACTTTTTCCTTGATGAATGAAGAGGTAGCCATCTCATGATTGGACAGTTCGGGATTTTGGTGGAGATACCTTCTGAAATCGATCAAATCAGGTAAAAGATCCATCACTCAAGACCTCATTAATCTCATTTCCAAATATTTATTGGTAAATCCCACCTTCTCATAAAGCTTTCGGGCAGGATTATCTGGCTCAACATGCAAGGCTATGCTTCCTTCGGCTTCCTCGATCGCTTTTTCCATCAATTTCTTTCCGAGTCCTTTTCCTCGCTGATCGCGATGAGTGGCAATGTACACAAGTATATTTTCGGGAATGTACCCTTCCATACCGGTTTTATTCACCACCACTGCTCCCACCACCTGGTTGGATTCATACCCGACAATCACAAAGCCACCGGGAGTGATACCGATATTCAGTGCATAATTGATCGCTTTCATGATATCCTCTTTTTTATCACCGTATTGATCCAGGTGCTCAAATAGGAAATCTCTGATTTGTTGTAGTTGAACCAATCCGGCTGTTCCGGCTGGTTTTAAAACTTCTATCTTCATGTTTTGCTTGTGGTTAGGGTTTTATTCAAAAGAAAAAATGTGATCAGGGATACGGAGATACCATAAATATTAGCATCCAGGTTTAGTGGTAGTTCGACATTAATGATGATGAGACTGATCGTGGTCAACCCACCCAATAACATGCTGAAAAATGCTGCATTGGGATTTGGTTTTTTCAGGAACAATCCGGCCAGGACGGGAATAAAAAGCCCCGAAACCATAAATGCGTATGAATAAAGCATCAGCTCCAGCACACTTTGCATAAAAGAGGCCAGTAGCAAAGCCAGCACCCCGATGATCAGTGTAAAGAGCTGAGAGAGTTTTAGAAATTTCTTGGTATCTGTCCCTTTAAATCCGATAATGTCAGTCACCAGATTTCCGGAAGAGGCCATTAAACAACTGTCCGCCGTGGAAAGCACAGCTGAGAAGTATGCCGACATCATCAATCCGGTAAGACCCACAGGAAGTACTGTGCGCAGAAGAAGTGGTAAGCCCACTTCGGAATCCATACCGGAAGCTGAGGCATAACCGGCATATTCAAACATTCCCTGATCTGCTGCAACACGACCAAACATACCTAAAAGTACACCCATCATAGCCATAATTGGCCATTCGAAAAAACCTGCAATGTACCAGGCTCTTTGCGCATCCTTTTTGCTCTTACAGGCATAAATCCTTTGGTATAGGGTCATGCCGACAAACCATATAGGTATGATCGTTACACCCCAATTGACCAGGTCCTGCCAGGTGAGATTCGCAAAACTCAAAAAACCATCGGGAATATTATTGGTAAGACCTTCGTATCCACCAATCGCTGTGTAACCCAAAGGCAATCCAATAAAGATCAGCCCGGAAAGTAGCAAAGCCCATTGAATGGTATCCGTGTAAATAACGGCTTTAAGTCCTCCCATCACAGTATAGACGACTGCAATGGTACCCATGATAAAAAGTGCATTTTGAAGACTTAGATCAACGAACGTGGAGGACGCAAGTTTGGCTCCGGCTAGCAGTTGTGAGCTTGTAAATCCTGCATAGCCGATGGCTGAGATCAGACCGGCAAGCAATGCGGTCTTTTTGTCATAAAATATTTTAAAGATCTCAGGAAAGGTGTAGAGCTTCTTGAATTGGGGCATCTCAGTAATTCTGGGTATCAAAATCACTGCAGCCAACCAGGCTCCGAGGAGTCCCGTAAACAACATCCACGAACCGGAAATGCCCATGGTGAATCCAAGACCTCCCAGTCCAATGGAAAAACCACCACCCACATCGGTCGCAACCACTGACAAACCCACGTGCCAGCTACTCATACCTCTACCGCCTACATAATAATCGTCTGTGCTTTTATTGGATTTCAGGAAATAAACACCAACACCAAGCATCAGAATCATGTACACAATAAATACGGTGAGGTCTATCCAATGAATTTCCAAAACAATTAGTTATCTGATTAAACATGACCGCCAATCTATAAAAATCAACCACCTGACCACAGCAATGTTTAAGATTTCTCAGTATTGTCCGGAATTAGAACCCTGCAGGTATTCGTAAATCCAGGCATGAATCTGTGGCCTGATATTCAAGTCGTAAATCGCTCGCTGTTCACGGGTCGGGTACACACGATTGGACAGAAAAATGTAAAGCAGGTCATATTTGGGATCCGCCCAAACAAATGTACCAGTATATCCCGAATGTCCAAAACTATAAACACTCGCCTGCTTTGCCACACTGCTAAGCCTCGGATCATATGTAAGGAGCGGCTTATCAAAGCCCAATCCCCTCCTGCTTTCGTTGGAAGGGTACTGGTAGGAGGTAAAAAGCTCAATGGTTGCAGCTGCAAGATATCTTTTTCCCTCGTATTCACCTCCGTTGAGCAGCATCTGCCAGACTTTTGACAGGTCTGAAGCATTTGCAAAAAGTCCTGCATGACCGGAAACACCCTTCATAAGAATGGCACCTTCGTCATGGACTGTACCATGGATATTTTCCATCCTGAAAAATGTGTCTATTTCAGTGGGGACAATCTGAAAGTGTTCGTATTCGTCCAAAGGATTGAAACCGATGGTGGTTGCGCCCAGGGAATCATAATAGTGATATCTGAGAAATGCTTCATATTCCATGCTTGTAAGATTTTTCACAATCTCTGGTACGAGATAAAAGAACAGGTCAGAATAGATATATTTTTTCTCCTTGTGATAGGTGGATCTCCTTATCTTCTTCTTGATTTTTTTATAAAGGTCAACATGAGCGTATTTCCCCTCTGCGACTTTAAAAGGGTACGCTTCCGAGGGTTCATCAGCAAGCGTTTTGGACTTGTATTGCCCATTTTTCTTTTTGATCTCCTCATGGAATTTTATCCAGCTTTGAAGTCCGGCCTGATGAGACAATGCTTCCCTCACTGTTGACCGCCCCCGCTTATTCCATCCAAAACCCTTTACGTATTCCTTTATAGGTTCATCCAGATCGATGAGATCCATTTCATAAAGTTTCATCATCGCCAGTACGCCTCCGGTTGTCTTTGACACGGACGCCAGATCGTAGATATCCTGAAAATGCACGGGCATAATACTATCATAGGTATGAAAGCCATAGGATTTAGAAAAAAATGCTTCACCCTGATGAAGACCGTATACGATACATCCCGGGAAAGCCCTGGATTCAATACCTTTTTGGACCAGGCTGTCTACTTTTTGATTTAGTAATTCAACTCCGGAAATAGATTTTACCGTGGAGTCCATGATATAATAGGCTGAATCCACCTGGCTCGAAGCCTTCGTCCAGACAATATTCAAGAATAAAAGAATAACAATTGTTTTAATAGACATCAAGGTATTTATTTTTGCGGCCTGATTGAGCGAACTTATGGAAAATCCAAAACATTTTGTTATTGATTTTGACAGTACTTTCACCCGCGTAGAGGCTTTGGATGTGCTGGGAGAAATTTCTTTGAAAAATCATAAGGACAAAAATGTTGCATTAAATAAGGTAAAGGAGATCACTGATCTGGGCATGGAAGGCAAACTTTCATTCAGGGAATCTCTGAAGCAAAGAATTGAAACGCTGCAGGCCAACCGGTCTCATTTGCCGGAACTTGTTGAAAAACTCAGCACTCAGGTTTCTAAATCATTTGTCAGAAACAAGGAATTTATCCGTAAGTATGCTGACAATATCTATATCGTTTCCAATGGGTTTAAAGATTTCATCGTTCCGATCGTGAAGTCTTATGGGATACCTGAAACCAGGGTTTTTGCCAATGAGTTTGTGTATGATGAGGAAGGAAATATTGTTGGATTTAATTCCGATAACCTCTTGTCTGAAAACAACGGTAAACCCAGACAGATCAAGGAATTAAATCTCAACGGTGAGATCTACGTACTTGGAGATGGCTACACGGATTACGAAATCAAAAAAGCGGGTATCGCACATAAATTCTATGCCTTTACAGAAAATGTGAGGCGCGAAAAAGTGCTGGAAAATGCTGACCATGAAGCCCCAACTCTTGATGAATTCTTATATGTAAATAAAATGCAACGAGCGCTCTCATATCCAAAAAACAGGATCAATGTCCTGCTACTTGAAAACATCCATGATCATGGAATCCAAAAGCTCAAAGAGGAAGGATATAATGTAGAGGTCTATCCTGCAGGCATGGATGAGGATGAACTGATAGAAGCGATAAAGGATGTTTCGATCTTAGGTATCCGGTCAAAAACACAGGTCACCAAAAAGGTGCTTGATCATGCCAAACGTTTGCATGCAATTGGCGCCTTCTGTATCGGCACCAATCAAATCGATCTCACAACCGCTCTCGATAAGGGGATTGCTGTTTTTAATGCCCCTTTTTCCAATACCCGGTCGGTGGTGGAGCTGGTGATTGGAGAAATGATCATGCTCATCCGAAATCTTCCGGATAAGATCCGCCTGATGCATGAGGGTAAATGGGATAAATCAGCTAAAAACAGTTTTGAAATCAGGAACAAGGTCCTTGGCATCGTGGGATATGGAAATATAGGTGCACAGCTTTCGGTCCTGGCAGAGTCCATGGGCATGAAGGTATGCTTCTATGACCGGGAGGAAAAACTGTCGCTGGGAAATGCAGTTCAGTGCAGTAGTCTATCAGAATTACTGGGTATGGCCGATGTGGTCACCCTGCATGTGGACGGACGGCCGGAGAACAAAAATATCATTGGGGAAAAGGAATTTGCCCAAATGAAAGATGGAGTGATCTTTATGAACCTTAGCCGCGGCCATGTGGTGGATATTGCCGCATTGAAGCAATACATCCTTTCCGGAAAGATCATTGGTACCAGTGTGGATGTGTTCCCCGAAGAACCCAAAAGCAACAATGATGAATTCATTTCAGAACTGAGAGGTTTGCCCAATACCATCCTCACCCCACATATCGGAGGAAGCACAAAGGAGGCACAGAAAAATATTGCAGATTTTGTCCCTGGTAAGATCATTGATTACATCAATACCGGATCTACCAACAACAGTGTGAATTTCCCAAATATTGTACTTCCGAAACTGAAGGATGCACACCGGTTTATACATATTCATCACAATGAACCCGGAGTACTTGCCAAAATCAACCATGTGCTGGCGGAAAACAATCTGAATATTGTTGGTCAGTATCTCAAAACCAATGAAAAGATCGGATATGTGATCACGGATATCAATAAGGACTATGAGAAAGAGGTGATCACTTCTTTGAAAAGTATCAAGGCAACGATCAGGTTCCGCGTGCTTTATTGATGGTTGTTGTGTATCCAGTTGCTCTTATTTGGCAAAAAAAAAGCCCCCGGTGAACCCGAAAGCTTAAAAGCTACCTGAGCATTGTTTAAACCTCCTTTATCCCAGGATTTGGGCTGTAAGGAAACAGATCAACTATCCACTGTTATCCTAAATCCACCTGGGTGGAAATGAGGTCCTGATGCAAGACCAGGATGAGGTCCAGTTTTACTGCATTACGAGCCCGGTTATGTTCTAATGTTAGGTTTAAAACATTTGTCTGCTCAAATAGCTAACCATAAATTTATCTGATTAAATCGAAAACCAAAATGTCCAATAAAATATTCTTTACTCCGGGACCAACTCAACTTTTCCATACCTACCATGATCATCTTCGTGAGGCCATCAGATCTGACGTGACCTCCATTTCCCATCGTGGTAAAACATTTATGCGGATATTTCAGGAAACCTGTGAGCATTTGCGCAACCTGCTGGAGTTACCAGCCGGATATCACATTTATTTTACAGGATCAGCCAATGAAATCTGGGAAAGGATCATCCAAAACCTGATTGTTCGAAATTCTCATCATTTCGTCAATGGGGCCTTTGCCAGGAAATTTTATGAATTCGCACTGCAGTATCAGAAAGAGCCCTCCATCCTGACTTCGGCAAACGGTCAGCCTTATGAGACCCTCTCCGTTTCGAAAGAGACTGAGCTGATCTCGATCACACTCAATGAAACCAGCAATGGGTTCATGTTTCCGGTTGAAGATATCGCAAAGGTGAGAAATGAAAATCCTGATGCCCTGCTGGCCGTAGATGGGGTCAGCGCTTTCCCTGCCATCCCGCTTGACTTTCGCCTGGTGGACACGGCCTACTTTTCCGTTCAGAAATGTTTTGGCATGCCGGCAGGCCTGGGAGTGTGGATCGCCAATGAAAGATGCCTTGAAAAAGCTAAAAAACTGGATTCGGATGGGATGATCACCGGATCCTATCATAGCCTGACCACACTGCATAAGCACGCGTTGAAAAACCAGACGCCCGAAACACCCAATGTATTATCGATCTACATCCTGGGCAAAATAGCTGAAGATATGCTGAGAAGGGGATTGTCAAACCTCAGGAATGAAACGGTCTATAAATCGACCATTCTTTATCAGGCTCTTGAAGATCATCAGAGCATCAGTCCGTTCATCAACGACAAGAAGTACCGGTCAAAAACCGTAATTGTGGCTGATACGCCCGGTGGAGGTAAATCAGTGATCGAATCATTTGGCAGGAAGGGATGGATTGTGGGGTCCGGATATGGGGACCAAAAATCAGATCAGATAAGAATTGCTAATTTTCCAATGCATTCAAAAGAAGTGGTAGAACAACTTTGTGATTTTCTTGTTCATCAATAAAATGAGTTACCTAAGAAATTTAACATCAAAATCCCATTAATTTTGCACAGAGATTGCACCAATTGAACTACCTAAATTCTCAATACTACGTAACAACTAATGTACAAATTCAATAAAATTATTGTTGGGCTGGATCTGTCTGATCTTGATAAGGATCTGATGGCAGCAGCATCTAAGATCAGTGCACTCTCGGGAGCCAAGGAAGTTTATTTTATCAATGTGATCAAAGAATTCAGCATCCCCGATAAACTGAAAAAAGAATTTCCTGACATTGTAGACAGAGCCATTGAAGACAGACGAAAGTCGATTGAGGAGGAAGTAAAAAAGAATTTCAAGCATGAAGATGCCCATGTTGTGATCAAGGTTTTGATCGAGCAGGGTCCCATCACCAAATCTTTTATGCGATTGATCCAGCAGTATAAGATAGACCTGATTGTGTTGGGTAAAAAGAATGAGAAAGAGGCTGGCGGTGTCCTGGTGAGTAGAATTGCCCGACGAGCTGGCTGTTCGCTTCTGATGATTCCAAAGGGCCCATTATCTTTCAAAACCATTCACGTACCAACAGATTTTTCAAATTACTCGGTTCGTGCTTTAGAAAAAGCGGTCACCTTCGCCCGCAGGTCCAAAGAACCTACAAAACTGATCATTCAGCATGTTTTTCAGGTTCCGGTAGGCTATCACTACACCGGCAAAAGCTTCAAAGAGTTTGCGGAGATCATGAAAGACAATGCCAAAATTGAATACAGGAGGTTCATTTCAAAGGTAAAAACCGATGGTCTGGATATTGAAGAAATGTACACCATTGATAAAAATGATGATGTGATCAGTGTCATTTATTCAACCTCTAAAAAGATCAAAGCTGATATGATCATCATTGGTGCAAAAGGAAAAACAGCAACAGCAGCCATATTTATCGGAAGCAAGGCGGAGAAACTTGTCACCCTGGATTCAGACATTCCTGTACTGGTGATCAGACCCAAAGGCAAAGTGACAGGATTTATAGAAGCTTTGCAGGAAATTTAGCCTCTTAACTTATCTAAAAGCATATTTAGCTGCTCGCATTCCTTGTCTGAAAGATTCTTATGATCACTTTCCCAGTGATCCAGCGCCACATCAATTTTTTTGAGCAGATCCAGACCCGCCGGAGAAATGATGACGTCTACGGCTCTGCGATCGTTTGAGCATTGCTTTCGTTCGACCAGCCCCTTGGCTTCTAGTTTATCGACAATTCTACTGGCATTGGAGCTTTTGTCAAGCATTCGTTCAATTAAGAGGTTAATTGTTGCCGGCCTGGGGTACTGACCCCGCAAAATCCTCAGTATGTTGAATTGCGGCATGGTCAGGCCGAATTCTTTGAAGATCGTAGCCTGCCTCGTTCCAAGCCAGGAATTGGTATATATGATGTTTATGATGGCTTTATTAAGCTCATTCTTAAACTTCGACTGCTTAATATCTTCTGTAATTCCCATAAGGTACAAATACATAATATGTAACAACATTTAAATTAAAGAAATTTCAGATTTTTAAAAATTTTCGATCCCGAATTAAACTTTTTGATTTATTTCCAATCTAAAGTAGCATAACACCTGATAGCTTTTTTTGGAAGAGGATTTCATCATATCAAAAATCACCCGTGAAGAAACCCGGCATTATGGTTTCAATCTGTTGCTGAAAGAATACCAGGAGCGGATCTACTGGCATGTGAGAAAGATGGTGATCCGGCATGAGGATTCCGATGATATCACGCAGGAGGTGTTCATTAAGGTGTGGAAAAACCTGGACAAATTCAGGGGAGATTCAAGTCTTTTTACCTGGATCTATCGCATTGCCACCAATGAATGTCTTAACTTCTTGAACAAAAAGAAAAAAAGATTCTTTGTGAGAATTCATGATGTTGCGGAAGAGCTGTCAAAAGAGCTTTCAACCGGAAACAAAATGATCGAGGGGGACGAAATTGAGCTAAAATTGCAGAAAGCACTGCTGAAACTACCGGACAAACAACGACTGGTCTTTAACATGAAATATTTTGAGGACATGAAATTTGAGGAAATAGCTGAGATTACAAATACAAGTGTAGGCGCTCTCAAAGCCAGCTATCACCACGCTGTGAAAAAGATTGAGGATTTTTTGACCACCGATTAAACCTTTTGATTCCAAAATGATCTAACAGGCAAATGAAAAAGATAGACTTAAATAAAGACAGGATCGAAACCCCTTTCAAAGTGCCGGATGATTACTTTGATAAGTTGACCGGCAAGATCCAGGAAAGGATATCAGTGAATGAGACGGAGCCAGCGCCCTATTTCAGCTGGAAGTGGGCCCTTGCCCCTGCCATGGTACTGGTAATTGCTCTTGTATTCTTTTTCTATCCGCAAAGTACTGAACCAGGCATGGATCAGATCCTCGCTGATGTCACGGATGCACAAATTGAAGCCTATCTGGAATTGAACGACGTCTCTGAGTATGAACTCGCCCTCCTGATAGAAGATACGGAGGGTCTTGCCGAACCGGATGATTATCTGGAAGGCATAGAAATTAACACTGATGATCTGGAAATGCTGATCATTGACATTGAAGAAATTGAACAAAATATTGGGTCATGAAAAATCTAGTAATCATATGGATGTTGATCGCAGTGCTGCCTGCATTTTCACAAAATCAGGAAAGACTCGATCAGGAAGCGCTTGACAGAATTGAATCCGCAAAAATTGCGTTGATCACGCAGCGACTGGATCTTACACCGGAGCAGGCTGAGAAATTCTGGCCGATTTACCGGGAATATTCCGAAAGGCAACGGGAGATCCAACGTGAATTCCAGGATTTAAGGAGAAACTATCGCCCGAATACGGCCAGCGAAGAGGAAAGCAAGGCACTGATCGACAAGGGATTGCAGATCAAAGAACAGATGATCAATCTGGATAAGCAGTATTCTGACCGGATGCTGACCGTGATCAATAACCGCCAGCTGCTGAGGTTAAGGGAAGCAGAACACGACTTCAGGCAGGAATTGATGAGGAGACTGAGACAGCAGCGGGAGCAGCAACGGGACCAGTTCAGAGACCGACCTCTGAATGATGAGTTGAGGCAACAAAGGCAACAGCAGAGAGGAAACCAATAATGCGTATTTTCACCTGATGAGATTAGCATATATTCTATGCTTAGTGATCCTTTTACTCGGCCCACATTCGATGAGGGCACAGGAGAAAGATTATGCCCAACAGCTGGAAGAGCTCTTTGCCGAGATGGATTCGTTATCTATTTACCATTTGCTTGACAGTGCCCTCTCTGTGGGGTCAGTCAGGTATTCAGAACTCAATATCAGGTCCGCATACACCAGCAATGTTGCTGTAGCAGGAAGGAATTACGGCATCAATCAGCACGGCTTCGCACCGGGTATCTCCTATTATCACAAATCCGGCATTTTCGGGGACGTCACAGGCTATATGAATTCGGCCTTTGAGCCCAATTACAGTCTCACCATGGTATCACTGGGATATTTTGGTACCAAAAAAAATTTCAGTTTCATTCCTTCCTATGAGCGATGGATCTACAACAATGATCCTACCGCCACACTGTTCAATAGTCTGGGGGTCTCGCTGAACCAGGGCATCAAATTCATCAACGTTGGGGCGGACTACAGTTTTTTGTTTGGTGAGGAGACAGCCCACCGGCTCATCTTCTCATTGAACGGATACGTCAGCTTCAAAGACTTCTGGTTTTTCGATGCCATCAGCATCATGCCAACCGCAAGCATTTTATTTGGAAATGACGACATTACAACAGTGAGACTTTCAGAAGACCAGGCATTCCGCGGAAATTTTCTTTATTCAATATCTCAATTATCTGCTGAGCAGCAGAGGCTGTGGCTTAGGTATAGTATCCGCAGGGGGCTCATCAATGAAGAAAGGGCTCTGCAATTTCAACAAAACCTGGAATCTTATGGTACGATCCTGACTCCGGAAGCAATAGCCACTATCGAAAATAAATTATTTTCGGAATCTACGAATGATGTTTTCGGTCTGATGAATCTGAGTTTCAGCCTGCCTGTTTTTTTTACCATCGACCGGTTTAGTATTTCAATCAATTATTCCTATAATATCCCCTATTCGCTTCCGGGAGAGGTTTTTGAGTTCGATCCAATCGGTTACCTTGGTACTTCCATTACCTATCGCATACCTTTCAAAGAGTAAGTTTCTAATTTTAACTTCAAACATTTGAGTTAATACTGGAGAGAAAACCTATCTTTGTGTCCCGTAACAAAACCAACGCAACTCGTCTTTCATGTCAAAGGCCAAATATATTTTCGTTACGGGAGGAGTAGCTTCGTCGCTAGGCAAAGGAATCATCTCGGCTTCACTGGGCAAACTACTTCAGGCTCGCGGCCTTCGGGTCACTATCCAGAAATTTGATCCTTACATCAACATCGATCCGGGTACATTGAATCCGTATGAGCATGGAGAATGCTATGTGACTGACGATGGGGCAGAAACTGATCTGGATCTCGGACACTATGAGCGATTTCTCAACATCTCTACCTCCCAGGATAACAATGTCACCACCGGGAGGATCTACTACAATGTGATCCAGGCGGAAAGGGAAGGGAAGTTCCTGGGCAAGACGGTCCAGGTGGTTCCGCATATCACAGATGAAATCAAGAATAACATCTTCAGGCTTGGAAACACAGGCAAATATGATGTGGTGATCACAGAGATCGGCGGATGTGTGGGTGATATAGAATCCCTGCCTTTCATTGAAGCGGTAAGACAGGCCAGGCTGGAATTGGGTTCCAGCAGGTGTATTTCTATCCACCTTACACTTATCCCCTACCTGAAGACAGCCGGCGAGCTTAAGACCAAGCCAACCCAACACTCGGTTAAGGAATTACAGGAAGAGGGTATCCAGCCTGATATTCTTGTTTGCCGTTCGGAATATCCCATGACCCTGGATATCAAAAAGAAACTGGCCCTTTTTTGCAACGTTCCATATAATTCTGTCATAGAGGCTCTCGATGCGGAGACCATCTATGATGTACCCATCCTGATGAGGAAGGAAAAGCTGGATGAACGGGTGCTGGCGAAATTCAAGATGTCCTATAAGAAGCAGCCAAAAATCGATCAGTGGAAGGAGTTCTTAGGGAGGCTGAAAAATCCGACATCAGAAGTCACCGTTGGCCTTGTGGGCAAATACGTCGAGTTGAAAGACGCCTATAAATCCATAGCGGAATCGTTTACCCATGCAGGTGCTGAAAATGAGTGCCGTGTCAATGTGAAATGGATCCATGCCGAAGAAATAGATCATAAAAACGTTCATAAAATACTGGAAAATCTGGATGGCATCCTTGTGGCTCCCGGATTCGGTGAGCGTGGCATCCAGGGTAAAATAGAAGCTGTAAGATTTGCCCGTGAAAACAAAATTCCTTTTCTGGGTATTTGTTTGGGATTACAATGTGCAGTGATTGAATTTGCAAGAAATGTACTTCAACTGAAGGGTGCAAACAGTACTGAAATGGACCCTAAAAGCAAACATCCCGTTATTGATATCATGGAGGATCAGAAAAATATCAAGGAAATGGGCGGTACTATGAGGTTGGGAGCGTATGATTGCAACTTAAAACGAGGAACAAAAGCTTATCATGTCTATAATCATTCGAAAATTTCCGAAAGACATCGACACAGATATGAATTTAACGGAAAATACCTGGACCAGTTTGAAAAAGCAGGCATGATTGCCTCCGGCATCAATCCGGATACCAACCTGGTGGAGATCATGGAAATCCCGGATCACCCCTGGTTTATTGGTACGCAGTTTCATCCTGAGCTGAAATCCACGGTACTCAGCCCCCATCCTCTTTTTGTGAAATTTATCAAGGCGGCAATCGTCAATAGAAAAGATTCAGAATAGATTCAACAGTAAACAATGGACAGAAGTCAAATAATCGGGTTAGTGCTGATGCTGGTATTCATTACCGTGTATTTTCAGTTTTTTGCGCCCGAACCACCACAAAGTGATGAAACCACCCAAACAACGGATACGGTTACATCCACATCGACGCCTGAAATCACCAGTTCCACCTCACCTCAGGTAAGCACGCTCTCTGACAGTGCCAAAGCCCAGCTAAATGAACTTAAGTATGGACTTTTTTCTGGATTTGCAGAGGGTACTGAACAGATCACCACGGTCGAAAATGAACAGATCATCATTTCATTCAGTAACCTGGGCGGAAATGTGAAACGGGTAGTTCTCAAGGAGTTTAAAGATTTTGAAGACAATGAGCTTGTCCTCGTCAATGGAGCAAAGACCAGCCAAAACCTGATCATTGATCATCTCTCCCGAAAAGTCAATCTGTCGGAGCTTTATTTCAGTACCCAGAAAAGCTCAAAAAGCGATACAACCATTGTAACCTTTACGATCAACCTGGGCGAAGGCAGGTCACTTGCCTATGAGTATGCTGTTCCGAAAGAAGGATATGAGGTAGCCTACCGGATCCGCACCTCAGGATTGAGCGGACTGATCGGCAACGAAGTAGCTTATGCCTGGGATCAGGACATGAAGCGGCTGGAAATGAACCTGGAGGATGCCAGAAACAAATCAACCGTAAGGTATCGCCTGGGTGACGGGGATGTGGATTATCTCTCCATATCCACGGACAGCAATGAGCAGGAAGAACTCACCAACCCAGTTGAATGGATCTCTTTCAATCAGAAGTTTTTCAGTGCGGCGATCATTCTGGACAAACCGGCTAATAGTGCCTCCATAGTGACGGTTGCCACGCCGTATGATTCTTCCATTGTGAAGAAAGCCAGCATGAGGTTGATGCTGCCGACTGATCAATTCCTGAACAATCAATTTAAGGCCACATTTTATTTTGGTCCCAACAATTACGCCATCCTGAAAAACATTGCGCCTGATTTTGAAGAGAATGTCGAATTGGGATGGAGTATCCTGGCCTGGATCAATAAGTTTGCCATCATTCCGATCTTTCATTTCCTGGAGAACTACATCAGTAATTACGGGATCATCATCATCATCATGGTATTCTTGATCCGGATCGTACTTGCTCCCCTCACCTACAAGTCACACCTTGGAATGGCCAAAATGCGGGTAATGAAACCGGAGCTCGATGAGATCAAGGAAAAACATGGCGGAGACATGCAAAAAGCCCAGCAGGAGCAAATGGCCCTGTACCAGAAAGTGGGTATCAATCCATTGAGTGGCTGTATCCCCATGTTGCTTCAGATGCCGATCCTTTTTGCGATGTTCTATTTCTTCCCGAATTCTATAGAACTCCGGCAAAAAAGTTTCCTTTGGGCTCATGACCTGTCCACCTATGACAGTGTCCTGGATCTTCCCTTCCATATCCCCTTTTATGGCGACCATGTGAGCATGTTCACTTTACTGATGACGCTTTCGACCATCCTTTATACATGGTCTAACAGCCAGGTGACCACCATCCAGGGACCGATGAAAACCCTGCAGTACATCATGCCGGTCATGTTCCTTTTTTTCCTGAACAGTTACTCCGCCGGATTGACCTTTTATTATTTTGTCTCCAATGTGGTTTCTTTCGGGCAGATTGCCTTGTTTAGAAAATTCATTGATGAAGACAAGATCAAAAAGGCTCTGGAAGAGAATAAAAAGAAGAATGCCAACAAGAAGAAATCAAAATTCCAGCAGCGACTTGAGGAAGCCATGAAGGCCAATGAAAATGCCAAGAAAAAATCTAAAAAATAAAATTGGATAAAGTTTTTATTTAGCAGTCACTTGTTAACTATTTGATTCATAGATGAGTAAAAGATTATTGTAAAATCTGTCATCTTTTTTGGTCTTTTTCTTCTGCAGTTCTTCAATATATTTGTTGTCCATTTCTTCAAATTTTTTTAATCACAACCATGGGAAAAGTCATAGCAATAGCAAATCAAAAAGGAGGTGTTGGTAAAACGACTACAGCAATCAACCTGGCGGCAAGTCTGGCTGCTTTGGAATTCAAAACGCTGATCGTTGACGCAGATCCGCAGGCCAATGCCACTTCCGGGGTAGGTCAGAATCCCAAAGAAATTGAAAACAGTATCTATGAATGCATGGTCAACAATATTGAAGCAAAATCATGCATTATCAGCACTGAGATCAAATATCTCGACCTGCTACCATCACATATTGATCTGGTAGGTGCTGAAGTGGAAATGGTAAGCATTCCCCGGCGGGAGGAAAAAATGAAAGAAGCACTGCAGGCCATCCGGGATGACTATGATTTTATCATCATTGACTGTTCACCTTCTCTGGGCCTCATCACCGTCAATGCATTGACAGCCGCTGACTCGGTGATTGTGCCGGTACAATGTGAGTATTTTGCACTTGAGGGATTAGGAAAGCTGCTAAATACCATCAAAATCATCCAAAACAGGCTTAATACCAATCTGGAGATTGAAGGCATTCTGCTCACCATGTATGATACCCGTCTCAACCTGAGCAACCAGGTAGTGGAGGAAGTGCAGACACACTTCAAATCCATGGTATTTAAGACATTGATCCCCAGAAATATTAAGTTGAGCGAGTCTCCCTCGTTTGGGGTACCGGCCATTACTCATGATGCCGAAAGTAAAGGTTCACTGTCTTATCTGAATCTGGCAAGGGAGATCATGCAGCGCAATGAAGTTAAGGCCGCATAATGGCAGATAGCAAGTTCAAAAAAAGAAGCGGACTGGGTAAAGGGTTAGGAGCATTACTGGAAAACTCCGATGAAAAGGAGACCCTGTCCGGATCAGGAGCCACCATTGAGGGGGCCATTGCCGAAATTGATATCAACGAGATTTCGGTTAATCCTTTTCAACCAAGAACCGACTTTAATGAAGAAGCCCTGCAGGAACTTGCTGAATCCATCAGGGTACAGGGGATCATCCAGCCCATCACAGTACGGGCATTAAGTCAGCATGAATTTCAGCTGATCTCCGGGGAGCGAAGACTTCAGGCTTCAAAAATTGCCGGTCTGAAGACCGTACCCGCCTATATCCGGGTAGCCAATGACCAGCAAATGCTGGAGATGGCACTCATCGAAAATATCCAGCGGGAAAATCTGAACGCAATTGAGGTGGCCCTCTCCTATCAGCGATTGATCAGTGAGTGCAATCTCAGCCAGGAAGAACTTGCCTCCAACGTGGGAAAAAACAGAACCACAGTCACCAACTACCTGAGACTGCTAAAGCTTCCGCCGGATATTCAGGTAGCGCTGCGTGATGGCCTGATCACCATGGGCCATGCAAGGGCTATCATCAACATTGAAAGTGTGGACCTGCAGCTGGATATCTTTAAGAAGATCATCAAAGATCAACTTTCTGTCAGAAAGGTTGAGCAGCTGGTGAGGTCGGGGCTTGAGTCGAAAACAAAAAATACTACAACCAGTGATTCCGGCGTTTCAAATGAATTGAATAAGTTGCAAAGCAAACTGGTCTCCCATTTTGGTACAAAAGTCAGTATTAAGGCCAATAATCAAAACAAAGGTGAAATCAAGATCCCATTCGCATCGGCTGATGACCTTAACCGCATACTTGAGATCCTGGACGTATAGAGCGCCAGTCCTTATCTTTTTTACCCTGATCCTTCATGTTTCATCAAATGCTCAGTCAAACGAGGTTATTGATTCTGATTCGATATTTCTGGCCGCAAGTAAAAAGGAAGCTTCTTTCCAATCTATTTCCACCCTTGATCCTAATCGTGCTGCCCTCCTGTCGGCTGTATTACCAGGCCTGGGGCAGGCTTACAACGGACAGTACTGGAAGATACCCCTGGTGTATGGTGGCATCATGATCCTGGGGCATTATATCGACTACAATCACCGCATCTACAGCGAGTTTCAAAATGCGCTGCTTGCAGACGTGGATGATGACCCGAATACGGTCAACCCTTACGAGGCATTTGGACGAACAGCATTGATCCGTAACAGGGATTCTTTCAGAAGAAACAGGGACTACCTGATGATCATCAGCGTAGGTTATTACCTCATCCAGATCGTGGAAGCTCACGTGTCTGCTCACCTGCACGAATTTGATGTGAATGATAATCTTTCTATGCTAATCACTCCAGCTATTCAACCAACTGCCTTATTTTCGCAATCTGTCGGACTAAGGATATCACTAAATTTCAGGTAGATGAGGATAGCAATCGTCGGTTACGGTAAAATGGGTAAGGCTATCGAGCAATTGGCCAAAGATGCAAAACATCAGATATCCTATATCATTGATGCTGATAATGCAGATGAGATCCGTTTAATTTCTACAGAAAATACAGATGTAGCTATTGAGTTCTCTCAGCCCGAATCTGCATTTGCAAATATTACTACGCTCATCAATCAGGGCATTAAAGTTGTATCAGGAACTACCGGTTGGCTGGATAAATACGATGAAGTGGTATCATTATGTGAAGAGAAAGATGGTACCTTCCTTTATGCTTCTAATTTCAGTCTGGGAGTAAATCTTTTTTTCAAGCTTAATGAATGGCTTGCCAATGAAATGAATAATCTGGAAGGTTTCAACCTTTCGATGGAAGAAATACATCACCTCCAGAAGAAAGATGCTCCAAGCGGCACCGCCATTACCACCGCCGAAAAGATCATTGGCAGGCATCATGGATACACCTCCTGGGTAAATGAACCTACAGCCGCTAAGGGTGTAATACCGATCATTTCCTTACGAGAAGATAAAGTACCGGGTACACATTCAGTAACATATCATTCTCCCTTAGAAACCATTGAAGTAAAACATACCGCTCACGATCGAAAGGTATTTGCTCAGGGTGTGGTAAAGGTCGCTGAGTGGGTTGCAGGGCAACAGGGTGTATTAAAAATATCAGATTTCTTAAACAGCAAATAAATGTATTTCAACGATTTTAGTTTAGCCTCATTTCTGATCATTGTACTCGGGTGGTACATTCTTCAATCAATTGCCTATTATAAATTTTTTGAAAAAGCCGACAAACCAGGATGGATTGGTTTTGTACCCTTCTACAATTATGTGGTTCACATGGAAATCGTTGGCCGGCCCAAGTGGTGGGTAGCACTTCTGCTGGTGCCTGTTGTGAATTTTTTTATTGCGCTTACGATTCATCTGGACCTGTTGAAATCATTTGGCAGATATACCTATTTTGACCAGGCAGTAGGCGTGGCATTCGCTCCCTTCTACATGCTTTATGTGGCCTATTCGAAAACACAGTATTTGGGAAAAGCAACAGAATTACCCAAAAAAGTTAAAACCATTGGACAGGAATGGTTTGAAGCCATCGTTTTTGCGGTTTTTGCAGCTACCTTTATCCGGTGGGTGTTTATGGAGGCCTATGTGATCCCTACTCCTTCCATGGAGCGCTCCTTGCTTGTGGGAGATTTTCTCTTTGTCAGTAAGATCAACTACGGACCAAGAACGCCCAAAACGCCACTTCAGATACCTCTTACTCATGCCAAGATCTGGGGCACTGAAATGCAATCTTATATCGACTGGTTCAAATTGCCTCAGCTGAGATTGCCTTCGTTAGACAAAGTGAGAAGAAATGATGTGGTTGTCTTTAATTACCCACCAGAGTTTGAACATCCCAAAGACCTGAGAACCCACTACATTAAGCGCTGCGTGGCAATACCCGGTGATGTACTGGAGATCAAAAGAGGACAGGTATATATTGATGGTCAGCCGGCTGAAAATCCAGACCTGATGCAATTCAAATATTATGTAGAGACAGACCAGGTGATCCGGGACCGTATTTTCAGTGACTATAACATCTGGGAATTCAGACCTTATGCCATGTCAGGTGATTCCCGTGGATACATCGTTTTGACTACCGGTGAGGTAGCAAAAGAGCTTGAAAGGCTTGAATTCATCAAAAGTGTAGAGCCAGTATTTGCAGAAGAAGATTTTGTAGAATCACGGATCTTCCCAAATGCCAACCTCTTCCCATGGAACGCCGATTACTACGGTCCTTTAGAGATCCCCGGAGAGGGTATGACCATAGACATCAATGAAGAGTCTTTGGCAAAATACGGATCAACCATCCTGGATTATGAAGAACTGGAAGATACTGAGATCTCAGACGATCAGCTGATCATTGATGGCAAGCCTGTTACACAATATACATTCACGAAGGATTACTACTTCATGATGGGTGACAATCGCCACAATTCTGAAGACTCCCGCTACTGGGGCTTTGTGCCTGCCGACTTTGTTGTCGGAGAGGCCTCTTTCATCTGGATGTCCTTCAATGAAAGCGGATCACTGTTGAGCAAGATCAGGTGGAGCCGGCTATTCAATGGCATTGAATAAATCCTTTACCATTCCACCGGTGGCTTCCCTTTACTGATCAGGTATTCGTTGGCTTTGGAAAAAGGTCTGCTGCCAAAAAAGCCCCGGCCTGCAGAGAATGGAGACGGATGTGGTGATTTTATGACCAGGTTTTTATCTGTGGGAATTACCTCCCCTTTTCGTTGCGCATAGGCCCCCCAGAGGATATATACAACTTCACTTGTACGGGTTGCAAGGGTACGTATCACCGCATCGGTAAATTGCTCCCATCCCTTGTTCTGATGAGAGCCTGCTTCACGGGCCCTTACCGTAAGCGTGGCATTGAGTAAAAGAACACCCTGCTCCGCCCAGCGCTCCAGACTCCCGTTTTGCGGGAATTCCTTTCCAAGATCGGATTTCATCTCCTTAAAAATATTGATCAGTGATGGCGGCATCGTGATGTTTTCAGTTACAGAAAAGCACAGTCCATTGGCCTGTCCGGGACCGTGATAAGGATCCTGTCCAATGATCACCACCTTCACCTTCTCCATGGGGCATAGATCAAAAGCCCTGAAGATCTTGTTACCAGGAGGGTATACGGTTTTTTGCTGATATTCTGACTTTACAAAGTGCACAAGGTCACTGAAATACGGCTTCTCAAATTCCTCCTGCAGCACTTTCCGCCATCCGGGCTCAATTTTTACATCCATTTAATTGTTGAATTTTTTTTTGATCCTGGCAAAATAAAAAAATAATTGGTTTAATTTTCGGGCGTTAGAAATGATGATAACCGAGATCACAAAAGGCATTCAGGTAACTGTTCAGGTGGAGTTCCAACCAGAATACTCCAATCCCGTGCAGAATCACTTTGTATTTACCTACCAGATCACCATCGAAAACAAGAGTGATAAGACCATCCAGCTCATCTCGCGGCACTGGGAGATTGATGATATCACCTTCCCCAAGCGGGAAGTGGAAGGCGAAGGTGTGGTAGGAAAACAGCCAATCCTCGAACCGGGCCAATCCCATCATTATGTTTCCGGGTGTAACCTGAAGTCGGGCATTGGTAAAATGCAGGGCTACTATATCATGGAGCACCTCGTAAGCGGCCGGCAATTTCCTGTCAATATCCCTGCTTTTGAAATGATCGTCCCATTCAAGCTCAACTGATCGTTTGACTTTTTTCAGGATCGTCGAATACCTTCGATACCGATGGCGCGCAAAGAACGCTCATGGCATTCACTCCCCCTTCGTTTTTGATCTTTATAATCAGGTATTGCATGGGTCTGTGGACGACCCTGGGATTGAGGAAAAGATAAGCAAAAGATATTTGCAGAATCCTTCAAAGGTCCGGTTTAGAGATCCAAAGGTAAATCAGTCAGTCAATACCACCATCCGAAACCTTGCCAGACAAAGCTGGAGTGGAAAAAAATTCTCCTTTTTTCTAATGCAACTTTGCGAATGGCTGGAAGCAAAGTCTTTTCTGGAAACAGGTACTTCTTTGGGTATCACAATTTC
The DNA here is from genome assembly GCA_965243485.1 of Cyclobacteriaceae bacterium. Lineage (GTDB taxonomy): Bacteria > Bacteroidota > Bacteroidia > Cytophagales > Cyclobacteriaceae > UBA7330. The sequence goes on from CBDEVP010000001.1 coordinate 4,636,346, forward strand.
TGTAGTAGCTCAAGCCAGCGGACTGAATAAGCTTCATTCGATCGAAGGATCACAGAAACTGGCTGATCTTGCCCGGGAGCTAAACTTTGTTCCTCCGAACAAAGAACTGACCATCATTCAGGGCAAGGTTCAGGATACTTTTGGGGAAATATTAATTAAGGCAGATCCTGAAGTGATCTTTCTGGATGCTGATCACCGGTCGGAGACGATCTTCTTTTACATGGATTGTATCAGCAGACATAAAAAGTCCGTGAAAGCCATTGTCATTCACGACATCTACTGGTCCCGTGACATGAAAAAAGCCTGGAATGCGGTCTGTCATGATCCGCAATATCCGTTGACTATCGACTGTTTTCATATGGGGATCCTCTTTCCAAAGATGAAGATGGAAAAGCAGCATTTTGTGCTTAGGTACTGATCTCTCAGGTTATTTATCGATTTCTCATTCAAAAGGTTATTTTTGCCGCAAAATCAATCTTGTGAAGATGGAGAATACATCGGATACCAGTAAATCAGCTTTTCCCTTTTCGGGTGACCGGAAGAAGGTCTTCTACTGGGTGCTGGCCATACTGTTCCTTATTTTATGTTTTTTTATTTATTTAAGCATCAGGCTCAGCAACCAAAATGAAAAACAGGCTTTGGAGTTGAGCAACACCATACTACAGCTTGATTCGATCTCCGGGGAGTTGGATGAGCGGATCCTGACCATCCGGGAGCTTGGCGGTGAAGTTGATACCCTGCTCAAGATCAAGACCCAGCTGGAAGAAGAGAAAAAGCAACTACTTACCCAACAGAAAAATCAGCAATCCCTGATCACTACCCTTCGGGGAAAAGTGGACGGATATCAGGAACTGTTGCTGATGAAAGACGAAGAAATCGAAGAGCTCAGAGCCATGAATGAGGTGCTCTTGTCGGAAAATAATACTTTGAAAGTTGAGAAACAGGAACTCAACCAGTCCATCAGGCAGATCAATGAAGAAAAGTCTCAACTACAGGAAAAAGTGGCCTTTGCCTCGAGATTAAGAGCCGAAGATCTCAAAGTTTTTGCAGTCAATGAATCTGGTAATGAAAGAGAAACAGAATTCAGGAATCGCCATATCAATCAGCTAAAAATATCTTTTACCGTTTCAGAGAATGAAGTGGCGCCCATCGAGGGTAAATCCCTGCTGGTCCGAGTGGTGGCTCCTGATGGCAATGTTTTATTTGATACTACCAGAGGTTCGGGGACATTTATGTACGAAGGACGGGAAATGTTTTACACGATAGAAGAAGAGATACTGTATGATAAAAAGAGTCAGCTGGTCACGCTGTACTACGACAAGGGGAGCGAATTTTCCGTTGGCAATCACCAGGTAGAAGTCTATACCGATAACTATCTCATGGGGTCCGGTACATTTATTGTGAAATAAGGATTACAGAGTCCTTTGATTGTTTGCCTTTTAACAATCTTTCGCTACTTTTGCACCTCAATTTTTTCGAACAATTTAACAAACAATGCAAAAACAATACGAGACGGTATTCATTTTAACTCCCGTTTTGTCTGAAGCTCAGATGAAGGATGCTGTCCAAAAATTCAAAGGAATTCTCACCGATGGTGGTGCGAAGATCATCAATGATGAGGATTGGGGCCTGAAAAAACTGGCTTATCCGATCCAGCACAAGACCACCGGGTTTTACCATTTATTTGAATTTGAGGCAGAAACAAGCTTGATCAACAAGCTCGAGACAGAATACAGAAGGGATGAAAAGGTAATGAGATTCCTTACGACCGTGCTTGACAAGCACGCGATCGTTTACAACGAAAGACGCAGAAAAGGTGAATTCAACAAGCCAAAAGCTGAAAAAGAGGAGGTGGCATCATGACATTACAGAACGAACCTGTTAACAGAGAACAGAAGAAAGACAAGTACTGCCGGTTCAAGAAGAATGGTATCAAGTACATTGATTACAAGGATGCAAATTTCCTGTTGAAGTTTGTGAACGAGCAGGGTAAGTTGCTTCCCAGAAGAATCACAGGCACCAGTCTGAAATATCAGCGAAAAGTCGGACAGGCTGTCAAGCGTGCCCGTCACCTGGCGCTTCTACCCTATGTGACTGACTCCTTAAAGTAAAAAGCCCATGGAAATTATATTAAAAGAAGATATCAAGGGATTGGGCTACAAAAACGACACGGTTAATGTAAAGCCCGGATACGGTCGAAACTATCTGATCCCTCAGGGTCTGGCCATCATTGCAAACAAGTCTAACAGTAAGATGATCGAAGAGAACATCCGGCAGGCTGCACATAAGGCTGAAAAGCTGAAAAATGATGCTGAGGATGTGGCTAAGAAGATCGGTGATCTGGTATTGGAAATCAAGACCAAGGCTGGTGAAAGCGGTAAGATCTTTGGAGCAGTCACAGCCTTGCAGGTCGCAGATGCATTGAAGGCCAAGGGATTTGACATCGATCGGAAAAGGATCTCATTTAATGGAAACATTAAAGATCTTGGTGAACACACTGTAACGCTCGATCTTCACAAGGAGGTACATCATGAAATTACAGTAAATGTCGTTTCCGAGTAATAAATGGATGATTTAGAAATACAAAGCCCTGGCGTTTCGTCGGGGTTTTTTATTTGTTAACATCTAGTTAATCATTACATAGTATTCGCTTAACATTTACTTATTCTATAAGCGATACCTTTACACTCCTAAATCGATCTCGACTAGAAACCACCCTGATAGAAAACCATGAACTTCAGCTTGTTTGATCTGCTCACGTTACTGGGATCGCTAGGATTCTTCATTTATGGCATGAAGATCATGAGTGAAAGCATTCAGAGAGTCGCCGGCTCGAAAATGAGGGAGATCCTTAGCGCCATGACCTCCAACAGGTTTAAAGGGGTGCTCACCGGCTTTGTTATCACCAGCTTGGTGCAATCTTCATCGGCTACGACTGTTCTTGTGGTAAGCTTTGTGAATGCGGGCTTATTGTCTCTTATTGAGGCAATCGGCGTGATCATGGGAGCCAATATTGGAACGACAGTTACAGCCTGGTTGATTTCAATCATAGGATTTAAAGTAAAAATTTCAGCTTACGCCCTGCCTATCATTGCGGTAGGGTTTCCGTTAATTTTTTTCAACAGGGATAAATTGAAATCCTGGGGTGAGGTATTGATAGGTTTTGCATTACTTTTCCTGGGTTTGGAGTTTCTGAAAGATGCAGTACCTAATCTTCAGAATAATCCCCAAATCCTGGAGTTTCTGGCAAACTATACGGACTTGGGATTTATATCTACCATCATTTTTGTGATTATAGGTACGCTGATCACAGTGGTGGTCCAATCATCAAGTGCATCAATGGCTCTCACGTTGGTAATGGCCAATAATGGATGGATCCCTTTTGAGTTGGCCGCTGCCATGGTGTTGGGTGAAAATATTGGTACCACAATTACTGCTAACCTGGCGGCTCTTGTAGCAAACTTCCATGCCAAAAGAGCGGCTTTTGCTCACTTCATTTTTAATGTGTTTGGTGTGGTCTGGATCATCGCTGTGTTGCACCCGGTACTACTTTTGATCTCCTCAGTAATGATGTCCTTTGGTAGTGCCGACCCCTTCACCAACCCTGAAAGCATCCCAATCTCCCTCTCCGTTTTTCACTCTGCTTTCAACATCACCAATACCCTCCTCCTGGTATGGTTTTGTCCGCTTATTGCCAAAGTGGCCATTAGGTTTGTGAAATCCAAAGAGGAAGAAAATACAGGATTACAGTATATCAATGCCGGTATGTTGAGCACTGCTGAGTTATCCATAGAGCAAGCCAAAAAAGAGATCGTGAGGTTTGGTCAGATGATCCGGGAAATGTCCAAGTTTTTCGGTCAGCTTTTGGACGCAACAAAAGCAAAAAAACAGAAAAAACTGCTAAAGAAAATTCAGAAATACGAAGTACTTACTGATACGCTGGAAGATGAAATTTCATCCTACCTGCTTCAGATCTCTTTGGACAAGAGCCTGAGCATTGACGGTAGTGAAAAAGTAGCCATACTTCTCAGCACTTCCAACGAGCTTGAAAGGATCGGAGACATATTCTTCCAGATGTCGAAAGATATAGACACCAAGATGGAAAAGGGACTGGCTTTCACCGAAAAACAGTTTAATAACCTTTACAAAATGCTGGAATATGTTGATGATGCTTTGACCGTCATGGTAGAGAATATCAATGGATTCCCCGGTCATGGAAATTACGAAATCGCCTTAAAAATCGAAGATAAAATTAACGGCCTGAGAGACAAACTAAGAAAAGATCAGATCAACGGATCCGATAAGAAGTCCACAAACAAAATCACCGGAAACCTTTACAAAGATATCTATCACTTATGCGAAAAAATTGGTGACCATATCATCAGCATAAGCGAAGACATCGTCACCAACAAAGAAAAGACCGCAGTCACCGTAAAGGAGTCGCCCGGAGATGAATGAAAGACTCTACGCTCATTCTTTTTGGAGAAATATACTGATCATCCTTTTCTCCATCCTGTGCTTTTTGCTGTCTATCATTTGGCTGGGTCAGGGATTTAGCAAGATCGGGAAAGAGACTGCCGAATCCATTATTATTGCCACTTCTAATCCTTTCATCGGATTATTTATCGGTCTATTGGCAACGGCCATCCTTCAAAGCAGCTCAACCACCACATCCCTTGCGGTAGCTGCAGTAGCTGCCGGATCGCTTTCGCTACAACATGCCGTGCCCATTGTGATTGGTGCCAATGCCGGCACAACCATTACCAGCACCATAGTCTCCATGAGCTATATCACTTCTACTGGTGAATTCAGGAAAGCGGTGGCCGGAGGTACCATCCACGACTTCTTTAATATTCTCACCATCATCATTTTATTTCCTCTGGAACTGAGATACGGCCTCCTTACCAATCTGAGTCAATTCTTTGTACAGTTTATGCATGTGGATGCTTCAAATGGATTTAAGATGAATTTTTTTGGATTGGTAGAGATCATAGACAGTGTAGGTAATGTACTGATCAGATGGGTTGGAGCACTTGGATTGATTGTGGGTTCTTTTCTTTTATTATTTATGGCGGTCAAGGTGATTTCACAGGTGCTATCCAGTGAGCTCATTGGAAATGCAAGAAGCAGGTTTGAAAGTGTTTTCAATTCTCCGATGAAATCCTTTGGATGGGGTCTTCTTTTGACGACCATCATCCAGTCCAGCTCCATCACCACTTCCCTGCTCGTACCTATGACTGCCACCGGAAAGATTAAAATTAACAATGCTTTGAGGTTCATCATTGGCGCCAATATCGGTACAACGCTTACCGCCATTCTGGCCTCGTTGTTCAAAAGTGAAGCTGCCATCAGCCTGGCGTTCACTCATTTCTTTTTTAATCTTATAGGTTCATTCATATTCCTTTTTGTGCCTTATGCATCAAGGATACCCATCGCACTTTCGCAATACCTTGGTTATATGTCAGAAAAGTATCGCATTATCGGACTGACTTACATCCTGATCTGCTTTTTTATCCTTCCTTTTGCACTCATTTACTTTAGCAGATAACATCTTTACATACTGTCCTTTTCAGGACCTTGTTCCATAAGATTTAGTATCTTCATACTAAACATCCGTTCCTAACATGAGATTTACAAGGGTCATTTTGCTCCTGATAGCTGGTTTGGCAACTGCCAGTATTTTACATGCTCAGAAATACCTCATTGAGAAAGATATTTCTTACCGCTCTTCAGAAGAAACTTCCGGCAACGATTACATGATGGAACGTTGCATACTTGACATCTATTACCCCACTGGGGTCAAGGACTATCCCACAATATTCTGGATCCACGGAGGAGGGCTTCAAAATGGCAACAAACACTTTCAGGAAGAGCTCATGGATCAGGGCATGGCTATCGTATCTATCAACTACCGGCTCTATCCCAGGGCCAAAGCTCCCGCATGCATAGATGATGCAGCAGCAGCCCTGGCCTGGGTTTTCAAAAACATAGAAAAATATGGTGGTGATCCCTCAAAAATATTTGTTACAGGACATTCGGCCGGAGGATACCTGGTGAGCATGATCGGTTTGGATAAGAAATACCTTGAAAAATACGAAGTAGACGCTGATCGGGTAAAGGCCTATCTCCCATTAAGTGGGCAGGCCGTGACACACTCCACGATACGTGGTGATATGGGTTTCAGCAGGACCCAGCCAATCATAGATGAGTATGCGCCTGTCCATTTTGTGAGGGACGACGCACCGCCTTTCATTCTGATCACCGGAGGAAGAAATGATGACATCCCTGCCAGATTCGAAGAGAACCTGTATTTTAAAAGATTAATGGAACTGGCAGGTCACAGTCAAACTTTTCTATATGAGCTTGATGGCTTTGGACACGTGCCCATGGTAGGACCTGCATGTGATCTGGTAATCAGACACATCAAAGAGCTTGTGGACGGCTCTTAATAATCATTGATACATTTTTAATCATTCGTTCGGTCTGATCAGCTAACTTTATCTTTTTCCAATTAAGTCCGGAATGTTTTTTATTCCCTTTAACATAAAACCTTTTCCATCAAAGATCTCAGTCAGTGACAGGATTCTACTGACCGGGTCGTGCTTTGCTGAAAACATCGGAAAGAAGCTGGAGGAAAATAAATTCAGGGTCCTCACCAATCCTTTTGGTGTCATTTACAACCCGGCTTCAATTTTCAGATTACTGGAACAAACCATCCGTCAGTCTGTCGATAAAGAGAGAATCCTGATCAATCACGGGATCTACTACCATTGGGATACTCATTCAACCATTTCTGCAATTTCCGAGGACGCATTATTGAAGCATTTCAGTAACAAGCTAAAAGCAACTTTATCATTTCTAAAATCTGCCCGGGTACTCATTATCTCACTGGGCAGCAGCTGGGTTTACCGGCATAATTCAGGCAGGGAAATTGTTGCCAATTGTCACAAGGTCCCACAGAAAGAATTCACGAAATCGCTGCTATCTGTAAAAGAGATCACAGAAGGCTACTTCAGGACAATTAAGCAGATCAGGGACATCAATCCCGGCCTGGATGTGGTGATGACCGTGAGCCCCGTAAGACATCTGAAAGAAGGCCTGGAACAAAATAATCTAAGTAAATCGATACTATTGCAGGCGGCTCATGAGATCGTAGCTGAGGATGAGAAAGCTTCGTACTTTCCCTCCTATGAAATTATGATCGATGTCCTAAGGGACTACCGCTTTTATAAAGAAGACATGGTACATCCCAATGACCAGGCCATAGATTATATCTGGGGTGAATTCGGGAAATACAGTTTTGATCAACAGACACTTGAATTTCTTGGAGAATGGTCTCAAATTGCCAAAGCGCTGCAGCATAAACCATTTCATCCTGAGTCAACGGCTCATCAAACATTCCTAAAGAATACCCTTGGTAAACTACTCGCTCTTAAAGACGTTGTTGATGTAGAGAGGGAACTAAATATGATTGAAAAACAATTGATCGCGTCATGAACCATTCTCTCATTTTATTACTATTACTGGCAATTTCCTGTAAACCATCTATGAAAAAAGAATCCTATCAGCATTCCAACGCATTGATCAATGAATCGAGCCCCTATCTGTTGCAACATGCTCACAACCCTGTTGACTGGTATCCCTGGGGAATGGAAGCACTGGAAAAAGCAAAGGCAGAAGATAAACCTATTCTCCTCAGCATTGGCTATTCCTCCTGCCACTGGTGTCATGTGATGGCCCATGAATCGTTTGAAAATGACACTATCGCTGAAATCATGAATACCCACTTCGTTAACATAAAGCTGGACAGGGAAGAGCGGCCCGATATTGACCAGATTTACATGGACGCTGTGCAGGCGATGGGTATTAACGGAGGATGGCCGCTGAATGTCTTCCTTTTTCCCGATCAGAAGCCTTTTTACGGAGGCACCTACTTCCCACCTCAAAACTGGAAGAAACTGCTGGAAGCCGTGGCCCAGGCCTATGAGAATGATAAAGAAAAACTTTACGAATCAGCATTGAATTTCACAAAAGCGCTTAATCAGAAGGAATCCGAAGCTTTAGGTTTGGGAAGTCAGAACATCGAGATTGATCGGGGTCAGATAGACAAAGCTATCGATAAGTTGAAAATGGCATTTGATCAAGAATGGGGAGGGATAAAGAAAGCACCGAAATTTCCGATGCCATCGGTTTGGCAATTTCTGGCTCACTATTATTACTTTTCTCAGGATTCCGCTGCATTGCATCACCTGAAATTTACATTGGATAAGATAGCCATGGGTGGGATTTATGACCATGTCGGTGGCGGATTTTCCCGGTACTCCGTCGATCGCGAGTGGCATGTCCCCCACTTTGAAAAGATGCTTTATGACAATGGGCAGCTATTAAGCCTTTTTGCCAACGTCTATAAGCTGACCGGAGACCCATATTATGCACAGGTGATGCGAGAAACTGCCGTATGGCTTACCCGGGAAATGCTTTCAGAAAATGGTGGCTTATATGCCGGAATGGATGCAGACAGCGAGGGTGTGGAAGGTAAATACTATGTCTGGACCCAGGATGAGCTGAAAGAAATTGCCGGAGATCAGGGAAATGATCTACTTGCCTTCTTTGACGTCCGCACCAATGGTAACTGGGAAGGTAAAAATGTACTTCGTACGCTTAAGAAACCGGAGGATTTTTGCCGGGAAAAAGGCCTTGATCCCGAAGTATTCAATCGAGCGGTCAGCAAATTCAAACTTAAAGCCCTGGAAGAAAGGCAAAAAAGGATCAAACCCGGACTTGATACCAAGATCATTGCAGGATGGAATGGTCTGACATTAACTGGTCTGCTTGATGCCTACCAGGCTACCGGAGAAGAACAATTCGCAAAACTGGCAAGAGACAACGCCGCATTCCTGTACAATGAAATGATTCTGAACGATGGATCTCTAAAGAGGACCCATGGATCTGAAATCAGTGGATTTCTGGAAGATTACAGTGCCGTGATCCAGTCATTCATCCGCTATTATGAAACTTTCTTCGATGAAAAATACCTGCTTTCAGCAAAGAAACTTACAGACTTTACATTGGATCAGTTTTACGATCCAAAGGATTCGCTCTTCTTTTTTACGGGAGATCAGTCTGAAGCACTCATTGCACGGAAAAAAGAGGTCTTTGATAATGTGATACCCTCCTCCAATTCAATGATGGCCGAAAATCTGTTTAAGCTTGGCCTGATCTTCGATGAGGAGACTTACACAAAAACTGCGGAGAAAATGCTCAATCAGGTGTCCGATCTGTTGTCGAAGGAACCTGAGTATTTGTCATACTGGAATAACATCGCACTTAATCAGCTTGGACAAAATGCTGAAGTGGTGATAGTAGGCGGACAGTATGAAAAGTTTGGCCACGAATTAAACAGATCGTTCATCCCGGATATGACTGTCATGGCCAGCGAAAAAAGCACTGATCTCCCATTGTTTGAATACAAAACAACTGAAGACGGTGAAACAACCATTTATGTCTGCTACAATAAAGCCTGCAGGCAGCCGGTCACTAAACCTGAGTTGGCCAGGGAACAATTGCTTGCCAAAACAAAAGTTTTTAACTAAATATTTATATATTAGCTGTTAAATCAGCTATAACGTGGAAAGTTTAAAAGAAGATAAGATTCAGGTCGAGCGGATTAGAATGCTTATTAAGAACAATAAGGATCTGCATCCCGATCATCTTGAAGGTTTTGCCAGGAAGTACGAGGAATTGATTGAACTCACGGAAGTTTCATTCCAAATGATTGACCATCTGGTCAAAAGGCTTCACAACCAAAATTCTGCATAGGTCCCTGTGCCAATGGCCAAAGCTTCTGTTTAACTTAGCCTTCCATTGATTTTTGCAGAAGTAATACTACCCATTCCCTTATTCAGGACCTTTACCTATTTTATACCTGAAAGTCTTGAGGGCACTGCCAGCATTGGCGACAGGGTGATCGTTCTGTTCGGTGGCAGAAAGGTTCTCACCGGAGTCATTTACAAGCTGCATGGCAATAAGCCAAAAGATTTCGAACCTAAGGAGGTCATTGATGTCCTGGATGAAACACCGTCCATCAATGCGTACCAGCTGGCATTTTTTGAGTGGATCGGTAGATATTACATGTGTGCCCTGGGCGAAGTGATTCAGGCGGCATTACCTGCAGGGATGAAGATCTCCAGTGACTCCTATTTGTCGTTGAAAGAGGGCTTTGACCCGGACGAGGCGGATCTTTCAGAAAAAGAAACGATCATACTCAACCATCTGGCAAAAGGCGACCTGAAGATCCATGAAGTGGGAAAGCTCCTGAATATCCAGTCCCCGCATTATCACGTAAAGAAACTATCTGAAAAGAAAGCCGTACAGCTCTTCGAACAGCTGAATGATAAGTATACCCCTAAAACCGAGAAAAGGATCAGGATCACCCCTTCTCTCCTTGCTACCAGCCAACTCGATGAGGTGGCAGCCTCCCTTGAGGCCCGGCCGAAACAACACGATGTGTTAATGAGCTACCTCCGGATCACAGATGCACTGGATAAGCCGCAGGTAAATGAACAGGGGATTTCGAAGAAAAAATTGCTTGAAGAATCAGCGCTCAGCCCTTCAAGTATCAATACCCTGATCAAAAATGCGGTGTTTGAAGAATGGGAACAAAAAGTTTCAAGGGTTGAGACGGAGGCCATCTCTCAACACCCCGGACCGTCACTTTCTACAGCGCAGGCTGAGGCAAGGGACCGTATCATTTCGCTGTTTAAACAAAAAGACGTGGTCCTCCTCAAGGGAGTGACAGGAAGCGGTAAGACAGAGATCTACATTTCACTGATCCGGGAGGTGATAAATTCGGGCGGTACGGTGCTTTACCTGCTACCTGAAATTGCCCTCACCACACAGATCATCAAACGATTAGCTGCCGTTTTCGGGAATGATTTTGGGGTTTACCATTCCAGGTACTCGGACAACGAACGGGTAGAGATCTATGAAAATGTTCTGCAGAATAAATATCCTTTGGTGGTGGGGGTGCGAAGTGCGGTATTTCTTCCTTTTACCAACCTATCACTGGTCATCGTGGATGAAGAGCATGAAACCTCATACAAACAGTTTGATCCGGCTCCCAGGTATCACGCCCGGGATGCAGCCATTTATCTGTCCGCCCTTCATAAAGGCAAGACTTTACTGGGGACCGCAACACCTTCGATAGAGTCTTATCATAACGCCCTCAGTGGTAAATATGGCCTCGTGAATCTGGATAAGAGATTTGGGGAGGTCAGCTTGCCCGAAGTGCAGATCGTGGATATGGTGAGAGAGAAAAGCAAAAAGACCCTAAAAGGAAACTTTTCATCTGTGCTTTATCAGAAGATTACTGAAGAGCTGGAAGCAGGCAAACAGATCATCATTTTTCAAAACCGCAGAGGGTATGCGCCCTTCCTGTCCTGTGATTCATGCGGACATATCCCCAAATGTCCGAACTGTGATGTGAGCCTGACCTATCATGCACATACAAATTTCATTATGTGCCACTATTGCGGGTATCGCATGGAAACGATCATCGAATGCCCGGATTGTCTCTCTACTCAAATAAAAGCCATCAGTTATGGTACGGAAAAGCTGGAGGAGGAACTGAGGATCCTCTTTCCCGAAGCCAGCGTGAGCCGGATGGACCTTGATTCTACAAGGAGCAAATTCAGCTATGAAAAGATCATCCAGTCTTTTGAAACCGGAGAAATTGATATCCTGGTTGGCACGCAGATGGTGGCTAAAGGGCTGGATTTTGATCATGTGACCCTTGTGGGAATCTTCGATACGGACCGGATGATCCATTTTCCGGATTTCAGGTCCCATGAGCGGGCCTTTCAGCTGATGTACCAGGTAAGTGGAAGGGCCGGAAGAAAGAAAGATGCCGGTGTCGTGGTCATACAAACCAACAATCCTGGTCAGAAAATCCTGGATCGGGTAAAAAACCATGATTATGTGGGTTTTTATAAAAGCGAACTGGATGAGCGGGAAACTTATCACTACCCTCCCTTCTATCGGATCATCCTGATCACTGTCAAGCATAAGGACAAAAACATCAGCCTCCAGGCTGCCCAATTCCTGGTAAATGAAGCGATCCGCAATTTGGGAAAGCAACGCATCAATGGGCCCGTAGAACCTATCATTTCACGGATCCGTAATCAATATCTATTTGACATCACCATCAAGCTTGAAAAACAGGGACTGAAACTGGCTGCAATCAAAGAATTCCTTCTTAATTCGCGTAATATCCTGACCAGTCAGCGTTCCTTTAGGAGCGTGAAGGTTATTTTTGATGTTGATCCTGTATAGGGCATAAAATGAGAGGCATTGCAGCGATTTTAATTCTTTGGTTGGTCTTTACAACCTCTTGTGATCCATGCGAAAACTGCGGGGAGCCGCTGCTTTTTGAACCCACAGTGGCCCTGATCTTCATCAACAATGATACCCTGGGAAAACTCACTTCCGAACTTGGCCTGATTACCGATTCGCTGGAAAGAAGTGAAGACAGGGAAAGTAATGCAGCGGATCAGCTCGACTCAATGGAAGCCAGACTGATCGTTGTCAATGATTCCATTGATAACGGCAATGCATCTTACGAAGCTGAAAGGGACCAGCTGGAAGATCTGATAGGCATTTATATCGATTCGCTGGGGTATTATACGGAGCTGATAGGAAATATTGATTCGGTGTATGATTATCTGATCGATCAGCGAAGGGATGTATCAAACGGATTGCTCAAAGTGGATACCCTCTTCATCAATGGACAATACCTTACCTATGATGACAGTATAGAGACCTACGATGCTCCATTGTTGATGAATGAAGAATCGTTTACCCAATTTGAGGTGGTCATAGGTGATTTCAGGGGTGAGATCGCCTTTGACTATGAATTGAGAGAATCGGTAGATGCCACCCGTGAAATCAAATTAAGAGCCTACGATATCTTCCCGACAGATTTTTTTGGTTTTGATTCACTGGAGGGACCCTCCTGTGTAACACCACAATGCAGAGACAATGAAACGACTGTGTATCTATATTTTCAGTAGCCTTTGGTCAGTATTTCTGCTGGCCCAGGAGTCAGCACCTGATACGACGATCATTGAATCTGTTAAATTCATACGGCCATCGGTTTATTTTGATTATGGAAAATTGATTACCAAACTGATCGATTATGAAGATAAACTGGAAGGAGCTGCTTCATTGCTTATTCTGGAACAGTACGAATTAATTGGTGAGGCAGGCCGGGCAACGCTTGCTCCAGAGGAATCATTTACCAATGGCAATTATTCATCCACAGGGAGTTACTACCGCTTTGGAGCCGGTTACCTGGGCACCTTCAAATCTGTATTTGCTATCGGGATGGGTGTCCGGTACGGAGTAAGCAGGTTTAGCGATCGGGGATTTATTGAGATCGAGGGTGAAAGCGGCATAGAAAATAGCTATAACAGGAAATTTGAGCGAAACAACCTGGAAGCCAGGTGGTGGGAAGTCGTGGTCACTTCAGAAAAGAAGATCCAGTTCAACAAAGAAGCTCCCGGAGCCTGGTACAATGACCTTTTGAGCATTGGCTTTAATCTGCGGATGAGATTTCTGGTGACCTACGATCAGTTCTCCCCCATTGATGTATACAGCATTCCCGGATACGGAAAATCCATCGATAAGTCCACCCCGGTGCTCAATCTTTTTGTGAAGGCTTATCTTTTTTAGAGACAATTCACCAGGCTAAAAAGTGGTCTATTCCAGCACCTTGCAATACGGAGGTGAAACATGCAGGAATTCATTCACCCAAAATCTTTGGGTAGAAATGCCATCTTCAAACTCTTCATAAGCCTGTAGCACCATACCAGAAAGGATACCATTTTCAGCCATTTCATCATTTATTCTGGATATATGAATTTTCACTTTCCTGAACGAAATCTTAGGTTCCTGAAGAATGAGCATTGATGAGTTGATTATTAGGTTTAAATTCTAAATCTCCTTTGCTTCGCGTACTTTCCAAAATTCCGGATGATCATAGGGCTCCTCCCGTTCCTGAACCGTACAGATATGGTCTCAAGTATGGTCTTCACACAAAGCGAAAGTATTTGCTCTTTCATCAACCTTTAACGCAGTTTTGACACTCTTTTACTTTTGTAGATGATTTTTGGCATATTTGGCTACAATTTTATAATCATATTGTAGTTAATAACTACTATTTTAGCTATTTTAAACATTATTTGCAAATATTTACGACTATTTTGGGTGTTTTCAACAGCAATATTCGTTTTCTAAGGAAAAAATTAGGGTTGAGCCAGCAAAAATTAGCGGAAGAACTTGGTGAGAAAAGAGGAAAGATTGCAGCTTATGAAGAAGCTGCTGATGCCCGGCCCGATTTTTACAAGAAGTTGATAGAAAAGTATCGGATTGACCTTCATTTGTTCCTGACTGAGGAGATGACCGAAGATTCTTACCTTTCCTTCTTTCTTTCAGAAGATTCAGGAATGAAAGTCAGTGAACCATCCGGAGAATATCTCAGCAAATCTGAGATGATCAGCTATGTTCAGAGACTTAAGAACGAACCTGATCCCGAGATCAGGCTTCAACTGGCAGACAGGATCACAACCATGATCGTAAATCTTATTGAGGAAAATGGAAATCTCCACAAAGAAATGCTGGAAATGATAAGGAATGCTTAGCCATGGACTGGATCCCGGAATATGGGGTAAGGGTCATAATTCCCACTCATCATTCAGGATGCTGATTGCATGGTGTCCTGTGAGATCAAACTGGCAGGGAACAACTGAAATGAAGTTTTGGGCGATGGCCCACTCGTCGTTGTCTTCCCCTTTGTCGTGATTCACGAAGTTTCCGACCATCCAAAAGTATTTACGTCCATTGGGATCCACCCGCTGATCAAAATCCTCTTCCCACCGGGCATTGGCCTGCCTGCAGATCTTGATACCACGGATCTTTTGATTTTGCTTTGGCGGAATATTTACATTCAGCGCAATTCCTTTGGGCATACCTTTTTTCAAAGCTTGGTCGGCGATTTTCAGTATGTGCTCATCAGCATGTGACATATCAGCATCATGATCATAATCGCAAACCGAAAATCCTATGGCAGGAGTCCCCTCGATCGCTGCTTCAATAGCCGCACTCATAGTGCCAGAGTAAAGTACGCTTATGGAGGTATTGGAACCGTGATTGATCCCGCTTACCACCAGATCAGGCTTTCTATCCTTCAAAATGTGATGCTTCGCCAGTTTTACACAATCTGCGGGTGTTCCACTACATTCATAAGCCGCTATATCCTTAAAGATCTTATTTTCAAAAAGTCTTAGCGTATCTCCGACAGTGATGGCATGCCCCATACCAGACTGCGGGCTGTCCGGAGCCACGACGATCACCTCGCCCAACTCATGCATCAGGCTCACCAGTTTAGCAATACCTGGTGAAGTGATCCCATCATCATTTGAGACCAGAATAAGCGGTTTAGACATTAAAGTGAATTGTTAAATGGAGTTATAGAATGCAGTGATCCTGATCAGATCACGGACTTCATCAGTTTTTAAATTATTCTTTTTAATGAAATCCTTTACCGCATTTGATTTTCTGGCCATGATGGTCAATAAATCACTTCTTTTTCCTGTGTATAGTTGGATATTGCCTTTTTTATCCAGAAAGTAAAATGTTTTCATCATTTTATCCTGCATGATCGTACCGCTCCAGTAGATGGAGGAGTTAGGAACATTTTCCTGCACCAGTGCCTCCCTGGCCAATAGTGACAAGGGCGCTTCATACAAAACCTCAAAAATGATGGGGATGGTGTAGTCGTAATTCACTTCATAGGGTATGGAGTAGAACTGACGGTAGTTTTTCACCACCTTATCAAAAATCTCAAAGTAGAAGATCTTGTGACTGCTAAAAGTCTGGACTTTAGACTTATTCACAATCAGCTGGACAATATTGGCCTCCATGTCATATTTTATCAGGCCTTTGAGCGTATCATCTTCCGTGGTTACAAGGAATCCATCGTGCCATACTTCATTGGAGAATTGAGCACGTACTCCTTGTATTGATAATAAGCCTACAAATAGTAAAATAGCTAGTGTTCTCATTTTTTTACTTTCAAAATGGTATGTCCCATTTTGTCTCTTTTCGTTTCAAGGTATTTAATGTTGTGTTTGTTCGGGGTTACCTCTATCGCTACATTTTCCACAATTTCCAGGCCATACCCCATTAATCCAACACGTTTTTTTGGATTATTTGTTATCAATCTGATCTTCGTCACCCCAAGTTTTCTCAGGATCTGGGCTCCAACCCCGTAATCGCGCTGATCCATTTGGAACCCCAGCTTAAGGTTGGCCTCCACGGTATCCATCCCCTCTTCCTGCAGCTTATAGGCTCTCAGCTTACCCAGGAGGCCGATCCCGCGGCCTTCCTGATTCATGTATAGTACCACTCCTTTTCCTTCTTTCTCTACCATGGCCATAGCACTATGTAGCTGGTTACCGCAATCGCATCGGTACGAACCGAAAATATCGCCGGTAATGCAGGAGGAATGCACACGAACGAGTACCGGTTCGTCTTGCTTCCAGCTACCCTTGTATAACGCCAGATGAAACTCTTCAGTATTGGTTTGTCTGAAGGCCTTCAGTTTAAATTCACCATGCTCAGTGGGCATATCTACGGTCACCTCTTCCTCAACCAGAGTCTCTCGTTGCATTCGATAGGAAATAAGGTCTTTGATGGATACCAGGGGTATTTTAAATTTATCGGCCAGTTCCCTTAAATCGGGCACCCTGGCCATAGAGCCATCCTCCTTTAATATCTCTACCAAAACTCCCGCGGGATATAGCCCCGCCAGCCTTGCAAGGTCCACTGCAGCTTCGGTATGCCCTGTCCTCCTCAAAACACCTCCCGGCTTTGCCTTCAAAGGAAAGATATGCCCCGGTCTACCGAGATCAGTAGGTTTGGTTTTGGGGTCCACAAGTGCCTGAATGGTCTTGGCCCGGTCCGAGGCTGAGATTCCCGTGCTGGTGTCTTCGCTGATCAGATCAACAGATACGGTGAATGAAGTAGCATGAAGGGCGGTGTTTTTACCCACCATCAGCTCAAGTCCTAATTCATCACACCGTTCTTCAAGCAAAGAAGCACAGATCAGCCCTCTGCCTTCCTTGCTCATGAAGTTGACAATTTCAGGAGAGATCTTTTCTGCGGCACAAATAAAGTCACCTTCATTTTCCCGGTCTTCATCATCCACGACAATGACTACTTTACCTTCCCTGATAGCCTCAATGGCGTCTTCAATGTTATCTAATAGTTTTTTTCGATCCATTTACTTTGTTTCTGACTATTATACAAATTACCTGGCGGTGACGTTCCCCAGGACCTTAGCGATATCCATCTCTATTTTCTTTAATTCACTGATCTCATTCAGAAAATGATCCTCATCGGTTTTATCCACTGCATTCTTGAGTCTTTGACTTTCTTCCTGGATCAGATGCTGAATGATCCGAAACTTTAACCGCAAAATGTTGGTGTATGTTACATCCCGTAGGATTTCATTTTCATGCGGGACATGAATTTTATATTTTTTTTCCCAGTTTTCACTCAACTCATATTTATTGGTCATGAGCTCAGTCACTACCTTTTTTACCTGCTCAGAACCATGATTCAACAAATAATCTCCATCCACGATTTCACCGGCATTTAATCTTTCCTTGAAGATTTCAAGTATTTCCCGGTAAATGGGATTTGTAAATGTGATCTCCTCTACCTCCTTCAGAAAGTACCTGATGACTGACTCATCTTCAAGCTCCTGCCCTTTGATGGTATTTTTGCCATAGTTTACCAGCACCCTGACACTTTCTTTCTCCTGAAATTCAATCACCTTGAGGATGTCAATCCCCTCCAGCTGATCCTCCTCCATAACCGGCATGTCTACAAGCTCCGGCCGCTCCGGAGGGGCATCCATACGTTTTCTTTCGGAAAGTAGGATCTTGTTTTGCTCAGCAACCAGCACGGACTCATCAATCCCCATCAACACACTGCAGTCCTTGATATAAACCGTTCTTTGGACAGGATCCGGAATTTTGGTGATACTCATCACGATATCCCTGATCATCGCAGCCTTTTTTACCGGGTCATGCTGCGCTTCATCCATGAAAAGTTTGGTCTTAAACCGGATGATGTCCTGGGCTTCACTTTCAATGTAATGCCGGAATGCACTGGTGCCCAACTGGCGGGCATAGCTATCTGGATCTTCTCCATCCGGCAATGCCACAGCCTTTACATTCAGGTCTCCGGCAAGCAGCATGTCGATGCCCCTGATTGACGCTTTGATCCCTGCCTGATCCCCATCGAAGATGATCGTAACATTTTTGGTATACCGCCTGATGAGCTTGATCTGATCTTCGGTAAGTGCAGTACCGGATGAGGAAACCACATTGAGTATCCCGGCCTGATGCATGGAGATCACATCCGTATATCCCTCTACCAGAAAGCAATTATCCAGCTTTCTAATCTCCTGCCTGGCAAAGAAAATACCGTAGAGGATCTTGCTTTTGTTGTAAAGTTCAGTCTCGGGGGAGTTGAGATACTTTGGCTGCTTGGGGTCTTTGCTCAGTATTCTTGCTCCAAAGGCGATCACTTTGCCGGTCAGGTTATGGATCGGAAACATGACCCTGTTTCGAAAGCGGTCGTAGGTCTTTTCCTCTTTGGTGATGATCAGCCCGGCTTCCTCCAGTAGCTCTTTGCTATATCCTTTGCTTTCTGCAGCTTTGAGCAAAGCATCCCAGTTTTCCAGACTAAAGCCCAACTCAAATGCTTTGACCGTATCTTCGTTGAAGCCTCTTTCGCGGAAATAGGTGAGCCCAATAGACTTTCCATCTTCGTGATTCCAGAGATGATCCACAAAAAAATCCCTGGCAAATCCCAATACGATGTACAGGCTTTCCCGCTTATTTTGCGCTTCAATCACCTCATCCGACTGCTCCTCCTCAATGATCTCAATCCCGTACTTCTGAGCAAGGAACCTGATCGCCTCGATGTAGCTCAACCCATCGATCTCACGTATAAACGTAATGGCATCCCCTCCTTTACCACTGCTGAAATCCTTAAAAATCCCTTTGGACGGGACTACATAAAAAGAAGGTGTTTTTTCATTGGTAAAAGGGCTCAGGGCTTTGTAGCTGGACCCCGACCTTTTGAGTGTGACAAAGTCACCCACCACCTCCACGATATCGGCTTTAGCTTTTACTTCTTCAATGGTAGCGGGAGAAATCATAGATGAGATTTGTGTTGCAAATCTAAAGTTATTTTGGTTTCAGCCTGAGACATTTACGGTCTCTATTCACACAATGCTGTTCTGACAGAGCAATCCATTTTCCCGAGGTCGAGGGTAAGTCTGGTCTGACGCAGGTTATTTCTCAGCACATCTGTTTCCAGAAAATCTTCGATCAGGCCAATAAACTGATCACCCATTGGTTTGCCTGCCCACTCGTGCCCGCCGCCACAGTCGGTGACCAGATAAAATGACTTATTAATAGCTTCGAGCCGATCAGTGACTGACTTTGCTCCATACAGCATCATAAAACCTTCATTACCCGGCTGGCAATAGTGATGAGATGCCACATCATAAGGCACGAGCGGATCACATGTCCCATGAAACAACTGTGTGGGAATGGCTGTGGATGGGGTAATCCAGCCAATATCAAGTATAGCACCTGCCATGCTCACCACACCTGCATATTTGAAGTCATCGGACAGGATTCCCTGGCTGGTTTCCTTCCAGTAAACTGCCTGCATTACAGCTTCCGCGCCCGCACTACTGCCGGCTAATACTACCTTGTCAGGATTGATCTTATACTCGCTCTGTTTGTCCAGAAAGTGTCTTACAGCCTGATGTATATTTTTTGCTGATGACCTGAAAGTTTCAATCTTATCCTGAACTGGCACTTCACACCCGAATCCTTTTCCTTTCCTTGTGAGATGATATGACACAGTAGCTGTAACCCAGCCCCTCTCAACAAAATACTGACAAAATTCAAGGTTTCGATTGCTATCCCGGGCACCTCCGGAAAACCCTCCGCCATGGACATACACCAACAAAGGTTTGTTCTGGTCTCCGGTTATGGGAATGAAAACATCCATTGAAAGTGTATCTGTGTAATTGATAGTTACTCTTTCAAAGTCCTGCGCATGGAGATCTGGAATGGTCGTAATAAGCAGGATAGCAATGCAAATAGAAATTTGTCTCATCATTCAAAAGTAAGGACTACATCGTCCAAATTTGAAAAAATGTTGCTCATATAGTTTGATTGCGTTTTGTTATCTTTAGTGTAAGAAACAGTAGATGATTATGAATCTTCTTGAAAATGGATACATTCTTGAGTTCCCGGAAGGTCTCACCTTCACTGATGATGAGTTTTTCGCTTTTTGCCAAAAAAACCCTGAACTAAACATAGAAAGGGATAAGCATCAAAACCTCATTATCATGTCACCATCTGGAAGTCTATCTGATCATTTTAGCCATCTGTTTTCAGCTGAATTGGAGTTTTGGAATCGAAAAAACAAACAAGGAATTGTTTTCGGTTCATCGAGCGGCTTCACCCTGCCAGACGGATCTATGAAATCACCAGATTCAGCCTGGATTTCAAAAGGGAAATGGGATCGCCTGACAAGAGAGCAAAAAATGAAGTTTGCTCCTGTTTGTCCCGAATTTGTGGTCGAGGTAAAGTCTCCTTCTGATTCTTTAAATGAATTGAAGAAAAAGATGAAGGAGTGGATGAAAAACGGAGTAAAGCTGGGCTGGTTGATCGATATAGAAGAACAGAGAGCTTATATATACAATGAATCTGCCAATGAGAAAATCATTCAAGGTTTTGACAAAAAACTAAGCGGAGAAAATGTATTGCCGGGTTTTGAGTTTGACCTTGCTCAGTTAAGTGATCAGTAGTTTTTATTTCATTTTCACTTTGTCCAGTAAATATTAGTTTTTTTGAGCTCCTCCGAGCTGCCTCCAACCATCACTTCAAAGTTTCCCGGCTCCCAGTCGTAGTTCATTTCCAGGCTCTTAGGAGAAGCATAATTGTAAAACTTGAGCTCTTCGGTTGTGACCTCTAATCTGACCACCTTCGAAGCTCCTGGCTGTATTTCAACTTTTTGGAATCCTATCAGCTCCTTCACCGGGCGTGTGATTGTTCCCACCAGGTCCCTGATGTAAAGTTGAACCACCTCTTTTCCAATCCTGTCGCCGGTATTGCTTACCGGTATTGATACTTTCAGTACCGCATCTTCACCCTTTAACGAATCTTCAGAAACCGATAATTCTCCATACTCGAATGATGTGTAGCTCAATCCATAGCCAAAAGGATACAATGGCTGATTAGATACATCCAGATAATTGGACTTGAATTTTTCAAACCATGCTCCTTCGGGTAGAGGCCTGCCTGTATTTTTATGGCTGTAATAAATGGGAATTTGTCCGGTATTTTGTGGGAAGGTTGAGGTAAGCTTTCCGGAAGGATTCACATCCCCAAACAATACATCGGCAACCGCAAGCCCCGCTTCGCTACCCGGAAACCAAACATTTAAAATAGCAGGAACATTTTCATCCTCCCACTTCAAAGCCATCGGTCTACCCGCCAGTAAGACCATCACCACCGGTTTGCCCGTTTTCAGTAGTGCTTTTAAAAGATCCCGCTGGTTATCCGGTAATGATATGTCTGTAAGACTGCTGCTTTCTCCTGAGGACTCAGAAGCTTCACCCAATACGGCCACCACCACATCTGATTGGTTTGTAATATTTACAGCTTCCCGGATCATTGATTCGGGAGATCTATCTGACCTGTTGGTAGGCTTTCCGAAAGTACTTACCCTCGACTCCAGGTCCGGGTCTTCGTAGATATTAGCTCCCTTGGCATGTAGAATTCTTACGCCATCCCCTGCAACCTGTTCGAGTCCTTCTTTGATGGAGACAGCCTTATCAAAATCAGCAGCAACACTCCAGGTACCAACCATGTTTGGTCGGTTATCAGCCAGGGGTCCAACCAGGGCAATCGTACCTGTTTTCTTCAAAGGAAGGATCGATCCTTCATTTTTTAGCAGCACAAATGACTGAGCGGCAATGTCCCTGGCTGCTTGTCTGTTTTCCTGAGTGAAAATCTCTGTCCTGGCACGTTCCGGGTCACAATAACGATAAGGATCATCGAAAAGCCCAAGACTGAATTTCGCTGTCAGTATCCTGCCCACAGCCTGATCAATATCTTCTTCAGTAACTATTCCTTCTTCGAGAGATTTACCAAGTGTGGTGAGAAATCCCTCACCCACCATGTCCATGTCTACACCCGCCTTTAGAGCCAAAGCCGATACTGCCTGCAAATCCTCTCCTACACCATGTGCGATCATCTCATTGATGCCGGTGTAATCGCTGACAACAAAACCATGAAAATTCCACTGATCTCTCAACACCTCCGTCATCAACCACCTGCTTCCTGTAACGGGAATTCCATCCAGTTCATTGAAAGATGCCATGACAGAGCCTACCCCTGCATCAATGGCGGCCTTGTAGGGTGGAAAATAGTCATTGTACATCCTCAACCGGCTCATATCAGTGGTGTTATAGTCACGGCCAGCCTCTACAGCACCATGAGCTGCGAAGTGCTTTACACAGGCCATCAGGGTATTGTTGGCAGACAGATCCTCGCCCTGATATCCCCGCACCATGGCCTCAGCAACTTTGCTTCCCAGGAAAGGATCCTCTCCTGCTCCTTCTGCGATTCTCCCCCAACGCGGATCACGGGCAATGTCTACCATGGGCGAAAAGGTCCAGGCGATACCATCGGCAGACGCCTCCTGCGCGGCGATTCTGGCTGATTGCTCGATCAGCTGCATATCCCATGAAGCTGCTAAACCAAGGGGAATCGGAAATACGGTCTTGTAACCATGGATCACATCCATCGCAAAAATGAGTGGGATCCCCAGCCTGCTGTCCTCTACTGCAATCCTTTGTACCTCTCTGATCTTTTCAGCTGTTCGAATATTAAAAAGACCCCCTACTTTTCCCTCTTTAATCTTATTGGCAATATTGGCATTGGAAGCCTGACCGGTGGTGATCTCACCGGCTGAAGGTAGGTTGAGTTGCCCCAGTTTCTCCTCGATGGTCATCAGGGAAATGATCGAATCCACTTTTGAAGCATAAATACTTGTCTCTTCCTGCCTGTCTGGAGTTGTCTGACAACCCGCCAGAAAACCTATGAGAGCTATAAAACAGGTATACATTCCTAAATTCCTCATTTGGTTCATCTTTTGATCATTTCTGTCCTTGCAGAAATACCATTTTCATTGAAAGCTTCTATTGAAAAAAAATAGGTCTGATCAGCCGTCAGACATCTCATTTCAAGTGAGTTATCCTCGTAAACCAGCCAGCTGCTGTAAAGCTTATCAGGAGCTATACCCCAACGAATGTTGTACCCCTGAGCTCCTTTTACTGGAGTCCACGAGAAGCTTGCATCCCTGGGGTCAGCTGACCGGTCAACGGTAAAACCAGAAACCTTTCCAGGCTTCTTACCATGGCCTAATCCAAACACCCGAATTTCAGAGAGGGCCAGGTTTTTGCCAGGGACTTCTATATTCCTGTACCGGATAAACCTGGCATCAACAGGCTGATTCAGTGGGATATAGGCATTGGGAGCATCCTTATAACTGTTGCTTCTGTCCACTGTGGTCTTCCAGTTTTTTCCGTCTGTTGAGGTCTCAAGAAGAAATCGATGTCGTAACCCTTCGGTGCGCGTATATATTCCTGACTCATGATCATGAAAATTCAACTGAAAGGCATATATTTTACCCGGATTTAGCATTTCTATCTTTACCCATTGTTGATCATCATTCGAATCAGCCACCCAGAATGATTTGGGATCTTCATCGGTTATTACTTTTGAAAGGATCTCTCCGTCACCTCCCGTTTCGACTGGTATTTCAGTTATTTCATAATCATTGTCGGTCGATGTGCTTTTTTTGATCTGCATTTTTGAAGAAGAAACCGTCGTTTTCCCCTTGTATGAAAGCAACATCCAGCCATTATGCTGACCGGCTTTGGTGGGGTGATCAGGCCCGAACCGGGATAGTCGCCATAGTCGGTATTGGAATACATCAATCCATCGTAATCAAAATATGTGGGGAACATGCATAACCGGCGCTCCCAATGGGAATTAGACGCCAAAGCCATGGTTGCAAAGTGCCAGTATTGTCCATTGGTTTGCTTCACCGTGATACCATGTCCGGCACCATTTGTGAATCCACCTGGTTTGAAGCTCATGGGATTATTCTTCATGTAGGTAAAAGGGCCAAGAGGCGTCTCTCCGATATAGGCACCATCACCGTACACATTGAATTGGGTCCCCGGTGCTGCATATTGCAGGTAGTATTTGCCGTTGTATTTGGTCATAGAAGCCCCTTCCATGTAGCCTTCCTTTAAGGTTGGGTGAAAATTATTTTCACCGAAACGCTCCCATCCATGTTTTTCCTCATTGAGGTTGATCAGGTCCTTTCTTACACCAGTCTCCAGAAACCGATCATCTTTATTCAATCCCTTCACTCGAATGGGATGCACATTGGAAGAGCCCCAGTATAAATAAGCTTTGCCATCATCATCAATGAATAATTCGGAATCCTGAATGTTGTTGGTGATGGAAGCAACCGGCGTCCATTTTCCACTTTTGGGGTCGTCGGTATACAAAATGCTTCCATAGCCTGCCGGATCACCTGCAAAATACACGAGTGAATCCTTGTAATTGAAAGCTGTCGGGGCATTGCTCCCTTCGAAAAACCACTGGACGGGCCGGATAAAATCCCAGTTAACCAGATCATTTGAGTGCCAGTAGCCAAAAGACCGGGTAACAAACAGGTAATACTCACCACGGAATTCAATCACAGCAGGGTCCGCCCCGGACCGATAAGAGATGTTTCTGCTGGAATTGTAGACCATGTAGGTATAGTCAATATCCAGCGGGTTGCAATAGGTCTGAGGAACCACCTCCTGAGACTGGACTGAATGACTCAAAACCAGGATCACCACAATAAGTATGGAATAAGAAAATCTCATCTCAGTTTAGAATAACAGATTCATTTGAACTTCTCTTTTTTACCTATCATAAGTAAAACCCAACTTCATTAATCCCTCTTTTACTTCCGGGGCTGACATAAACAGATCCCACAACAATCCTGTCCTGTAGTTCTCGATCATCACCGGGATGGGTCCCTGATCGATGGCCAGGTACCTTGGCAGATACCAGTCTTCCTCATGAGAAAAGGCATCATAAGGACCATATTTTCCTACCAGGGAATCAGCATCATGGTACAGGTATCTTAGAAAATCCATGCTGTGCTCAGGTGTATATGGAAATGAGGAAAGTGCAGCGGTGGGTGAAATAACGCTCAGGTCTCTGTCTGGACGGTGAGCTGAATACCCCTTGATCGAATAGCTGGAGGTTAATCCCCAGCAATTTTTGCCATAACCCTCAAAATTGTTTGGATTTTGCACACAATGGGTATAGTGGATCATGGCAT
Organism: Cyclobacteriaceae bacterium; assembly: GCA_965243485.1. Lineage (GTDB taxonomy): Bacteria > Bacteroidota > Bacteroidia > Cytophagales > Cyclobacteriaceae > UBA7330. The sequence goes on from CBDEVP010000001.1 coordinate 4,661,915, forward strand.
GATTATGATTTACATCCCAGTAGTTTCCATATCGATCTGATAGCCCTTTGGGATTAAGACCCAGATAAGAATAATGCGCCCAAAAGAGTGGCCCAACGGGTGAGTCATTACCCGCATAATGATCTACAATCGTTTTATAACCCAAATATTCCCGGTCAGTACTTAAGGATTCGTTTCGAGCCCATCCCTGATGATAAACTTCAGGTGATATGCCATGTGTGGGAGATGCCGCCGCCAGCACGTACATGATCAGACATTCATTGTAGCCCTCCACATCAAAGTCTTTTTCCCAGCCGTAATTTGGTGACCAATGCCAGTAAAGCGTGTTCTTACCTTGTGTATACCAGTCAAATTCAACTTCCTTCCACAATACATCAATCCTTTTTGCAATTGCCTGTTCAGCTTCGTTGCCATCCTTGAAATATTGCCGGACTGCAAGTAGTCCCTGGATCATAAAAGATGTTTCCACCAGATCACCTCCATCATCTTTTTTGCTAAATGGCTTAACCTTTCCGGTATCTCCGTACCACCAGTGTGGCCAGGCACCATGGAACCGATCTGCAGATTCGAGGAAGTCCAGGATTTTTTGAAAACGTACAACCGCCTGCTCCCTGGTGATAAATCCTCTTTCAATCCCTACCAAAATAGCCATCACTCCAAAACCTGATCCACCGGAAGTGACCACATTCTGATCGTTTTGAGGATAAACTCCATCCATATGGATACGTTCTCGTCCTAAACCTGAATTAGTCTCGGCACCATCCCAGAAATACTGAAAAGTATGGTATTGCACGAGTGTAAGCAATGAATCATCGCTGATTCTGGTTGGTTCATTTTTTTCCGACATCTGTTTTCCGGAACACGAAGCAATGAGTGCCATTAGAATTGGCAGGCAAATCCTTTCTAACTTATTCATGTGTGTATCATTGGTTTTAATAGGTCACCGGTTCGCCGGAGCGATCGGTCCGCCGAAGCGGGAATGTCCGAATATTCCAAAGCTGCCACCAGACCCCTGTTTTCCTTTTGAATACTCACCCTACGTTGGTATAGCTCACTTTGTGGACATTTCATAGGTGAAATTAAGTTTTTGAAGTCCGGTTTGTATTTCCGGGGCTGACATGAACAGATCCCATAATAAACCGGTCCGGTAATTTTCAATCATAATAATGATAGGTCCCTGGTCGATTGCTAGATAGGATGAAGCCGTCCATTCCCTGGTCAGATTAAATGCATCGTAAAAACCATACTGACCCCATAACCGGTCTCCGATTTTATAATAAAAATACCTGATGGCATCCATCGAATATTCAGGAGTATACGGGATGGATGAAATGGCTGCTGTGGGTGTGATGACCCCCAGATCATTATCCGGCGAATGTGCAGAATAGCCCTGATGATTATCGCTGGCTGTCAATCCCCAGCAATCACTGGAATAACCCACATAATTCCCCGGATTTGAAATGCAATACAGCCGGTTAATTTGGGTATGAGTCACATTCTGGTCCCAGTAGTTTGCATAGTCATCCGCAAGATTTCTGGGGTCCAGACCCAAAAATGAATAGTGTGAAAAAAATAAGGGTCCTCCCCTGTCAGCTCTCAGGGGAAGTTCTTTACCGTAGTATTTATTTTTTTGGGTATTGACAATCCCTCCGCTTCTTGCCCATCCTTCATGATAAACCTCGGGGCTTATGGGATGGGTGGGAGAACTTGCCGCCAGGGCATAGATGATTAGGGCCTCATTCCATCCTCTGATTGGAAGGTCCATCCTCCATTCATAATTGGGCGACCAGTGCCAGTACAATACATTTTCACCACCTTTGGTAAACCAGTCCCATTCTACCTCCTCCCATAAAGTATTGATGTTATCAATAATTGTGGCTTCCTGAGTATTGTCGGGATCAAGATACTGACGGACGGTTAACAATCCCTGTATCATAAATGCTGTTTCTACCAGGTCTGCACCATTGTCGAAGGCACTGAAAGGAACCACATTACCCGTAGTCCCATTCATCCAGTGAGGCCAGACTCCATGAAACCGGTCTGCATCGTTTTTGAGGAAATTCACAATCGTTTCAAATCGATCTACTCCCTCCTGCCGGGTGATGAATCCCCTCTCAATACCTACTATGATTGCCATAAGTCCAAAACCAGATCCACCGGAAGTAACTGTTTCTCCGGAAGTATTTCTTTCTCTGGCCAGTCCGCTTACCGGATGGCCGAAGTCCCAGAAATATTTGAAGGTTTGTTCCTGGATCTTCGTGAGTAATTCTTGATCTGAAATCTCCGGAAATTTCGGAACTGGATCCTCAGTTGTAAAGAATGTAAGATCAAATCCCTGAAAAGGTTCCCCATCCTCTCCAACCAATTGATCATCGATGCTCAATTCATATCTGCTCAAATCTCCCAAGGGACTTTCAGAGATGATATGCGCTGTCATATTATCATTTTCAATCGTGACATTCAATGGCAGATCATACCCTACGATCTCAAAGGATTCGGCAAATAAGCTGGGTGTAACCGGGTAATTGAAATGAAATTTCATGTCCAGGTTAAGCGGCACATCCCGGATGTAAGTTGAAACATCAACTCTCTGATCGCTTACGGTCAATGAATCTAATCTCAGTTGACCGGTTATCGTTGTAAAGGATATCTCTTTACCTGAAAAAATTTCGCCATTCCGACCAGTCAACTCCTGCGTAATCTTAAGAACATAATTGGTACTGGTTTCTAATACTCCCTGAGGGTCAATCAACACCGAATTTGACCGCTTAATAATATTGATGGGGTTAACCTGACCATCAGCGATCAATAGAATTGAGTTTTCGATCGAAGCCGGATTGATATCATCAGAAAAAATGATTGTTAGTGACCGGTCGGTTGGAGTATCAGGGTTCTCGCCTTCCAGATCAAGTTCTATTTCACCGGCAAAAGCTCTTTGAACCACCAACTCTTCGGGATCTTCATCTTTTGAACACCCCAAAGTGAACAGCAGTAAACACAGGACAAGAAAGTTCTTGTTGATCATTTACAGAAAATGGTGGGAATCCGCATTAACGCGAATCCCACCGAATTATCAAAAAATCAAACCATCTACAATGCACCAAGCAAGCTAACTTCTTCAGCTGTTAAGAGTCTGTCATAGATCAGCAGTTCATCCATCATACTTTGATCCGAAAGGTGACCCCACCCGGTAAATCTGGGCGCGCCCGACATTACGGATAAGACATCACAACCCGTCCAGTCAATACCCGGATAAGCCCCCTCTCTGACTACGGTGCCATTAATATAAACTTTTGCATCAGCGCCGGAAATCGTAAATGCATAGTGGACCCATTCGGTAGTGGCTGGGTCTACACGTGCTGCTGCTCCTCCATCAAACCAGTTATCACCGGCTCCATTGCCGAGATTAAGCTTAAACTGCTGCAGCCCGGCACCCACCTCACGGAAAAACCTGAATCCGTTCTGACGGTTATTTTGGACATCCGGATAACCGGCATTACCTGTATCTTCCGGTCCCATGACAAGGATACCGGCCCGGTCAGGTGAAGCATTCACATTCAGATAAAAACTTGCGCTAAATTCCGATGATTGAAGTCCCGCTGCAGGAAAGGTGAGATAAGCTCCTTCGGCACCTTTGTAAGCATCTCCATCTACACCTGCACCTTCCTCGATGGTCGGACTGCCAACAACCGTAGCAGTGGTTCCATTCACATTATCATTGAAGTCACCATTGAAATCAAGGTGAAAAATAGCCTGATTCATCAATTCTCTGATCGTATTGACCTTCTTGAAGTTTACAGTGGTAGTAGTCTCCTTTCCATTGAGGTCTCTAGCCACTACAGTGAATTCATAATCACCTGTTCCCAACTCATAAGGATATTCTACAATCAGCTTTCGGTAATCGGTAAACTCATTAAAAGTTTCAAGAGCTGTCCCATTTAAGCTGATGGTCACACTCGCCAGTTCAATATCGTCAGCAACAGTAAATTCAAAATCGACAACAGATAGATCATTTGCTGAGTTGATCACCATTCCTTCCTGAGGGACAGTAAGTGTCACCTCCGGTGCTGCTTCATCTGCGCCAGGATCGACGGCTGTTATTTCGTCGATATAGCCATCGTTACATCCAAGCGAAACTCCTATCAATCCTATAAAAAATATTTTTATGTATTTCATCATTTTCTTAATTGTTTATGAATTTTCCTGCTCTGCCAATTGAGGCAGCAAATCAACCTGTTGAAGCGGGTAAGGGAGAAATCTTTTTCCGGCATCAAAGGATATTCCCGGACGATTCAGTTCGGAACCCATGTCATAACGCATCAGATCATAGAACCTGATTCCCCATTCCATGCCAAACTCAGCAAATTTCTCATCAAGAACTGATTGTAATGTGGCACTTGCCGGAGTAAGTCCCGCCCGTGATCTTACTTCATTCAATGCGTCATCTGCAGAAAGAGTTCCCTGAGTGCCGCCCTGCACCACCGCTTCCGCATACATCAGCAGGATCTCTGAATATCTGATACAGATGAAGTTTTTATTGGTACCATAAGCAGTTCGACCAGGTGTCAGTTGATTCGATGGCAGGTAATGTTTGCCACTTGCAAAATTGGCCCGCGCATAATTGTTGATCACATCGCCATCTTCTGTGGTATTATCAATCCATGCAGGCAGCGGACTGTAATTGGGATCGCTTTCCAACTCTGCAATACCATCATTGGTAAACAATACCGAAGTCTCCAGACGGGTCTGCTCTCCCCGATCCAGCATAAACTTGATGTATTTTACTGTGGGCTCATAAAATCCCCATCCGCCGCTGGATCCTGCTACCGCGGGCGTCCAGCCCTGAGGTCCGAAAAATGCATGCAGGTAGGCTCTGTTCTCTCCGGAGCCCTGACCAAAATCTGAATACTGGAGTTCCAGAATATTTTCACTGCTCAGTTTGCCGGGAATCTTGAACAACTCATAATAGTTTGTTTCCAATGAAAAGTTTCCATTGGTGATGATCTCATTGGTGGCCTCGGCTACTTCCTCGAAATTTTTCAATTCCAGATTGGCCATGGCTTTCACTGCCAGAGCGGTATACCTTGTAATGCCTCCGGGGACATCCGTTCTTTCATTGGGTCTTACATCTGGCAATAAGGGAATCGCTTCATCCATCTGGTCTGAAATGTGCTGATAAACTTCAGCGTTGGTGGAGATCGGTTCATCATAAAGTTCCTGTGTTTGGGAACTTGTTGGGATCAGAATATCACCCCACAATCTGGCCAGTTGAAACAACTCAAAACCTCTCATTACTTTGATTTCTGCTATGTACTGATCGGCTATATCCGGATTGGGAGCAAATTCCTTGTATTTTTCCAACTCCTCCATAGACCCATGCCACGAAATGATATCCGAGTACAGATTTAGCCAGGTGGAATTATACATCCAGAAATTACGATCATACAGTAAGGAATCCGTCCTGTGAAGTGGCTCCTGATCTCCAGCCGCATTAACATCATCTCCCCTGACGGAAATTAGCGGGAAGGTTTCCCATTGAAGGCTATATAAAGTTGCATACGCTCCAGTCAGCAGTTGAAACATATTTTCTGACTGTGTATAGTCTGTCTCCTCCACCAGGATCCTGTCCTCCAGAGGTTCGTCCAGTTGATTGTCGCAGGAAGTAATAACTACTACTCCTAAAGTCAGCGACAAAAAGTATTTTAGAAATGTATGAATCTTCATTTTTCTGATATTCAAAGCTTAAAATTTCAAGTTTAGACCTAATGTGTATACTGCAGGAATCGGGTAAACCTGTCGGTCAATGCCATCGGCTACCTCAGGATTAAATCCATTGTAATCAAAAACTGTCAATGGACGCTCTGCAGTCAATGTAACTCTTGCTTCTGGTAAATTTCCTCCAAGAAACAGGTAAGAAAATCTTACGTTCTGTATTCTGAAGTAGTCACCTTTTTCTACAAAGTACTCGCTCATTGCCTGGTTGTAGCCGCGGCGAATTCCTGCAGCGGATGGATAGATATTTGAAGTACCTTCACCCCTCCAAAGGTTGTCTGCAAGGTCAGCATCAATGTTGGTATCAGTAGTGAAAATGACCTCCCCTCGTTTCCTGTTGAGAATATCATGACCTGCCTGACCCTGGAAGTTTGCAGTCAGATTGAGTTGCTTATAGTTGACTCCAAAGTTGAAACCATAGGTCAGATTGGGCAGAAAAGATCCAATTACCACACGATCCTGATCATTGATCTGGCCATCTCCGTTTTGATCCCGATAATTGAAGTCACCGGGAGCCAGGTTATTGGAGGCGATGAACTCATTGGTCAGACCGGAATTATCAATTTGTTCCTGATTCTGGAATACACCTTCTACTTCGTAGCCATAAAATGCTCTGAAGGGCTCCCCTACGATAGAGCGTTGCCTGAATTCTGCCTGACCAGCATCCAGATACTGAGGACCTCCCAGGCTCAACACTTCATTATTTAAAGTGGCAAAGTTACCTCCGATATTGTACGAAAGGTTATCGGAAATACTCTCTTCCCAGTTGATCGCCATTTCAAATCCGGAGTTCCTGATCTCTCCGCTGTTACGACGTACATTGTCCCGAATCAGAGGAAGTAAAATGGTGACCACAGCATTTTTTGTGTCCCGGATGTAGTAATCTGCATCAACAGACAATCGACCTCCCAGGAACGTAGAGGTGATTCCGAAATTGGTTTCTTCTGTAGTCTCCCATCGATCAAGAAAATCAAAGGTATTCTCTACTGTAAGGCCAGACACAAGGGTACCATTAATTGCCGTGGATACCTGTGAAAGCGTTGGCGCTCCGATAGCGGATGCCACACCATCATTACCCAGTTGACCCCAGCTTGCCCTTACTTTCAGGAAGTTGACGAAGCCTACATTGAAGAAATTCTCCTCGGAGGCCACCCATCCGGCGCCGACCGTAGGGAATAAGCCCCACTTCTCCTGAAACTTATTGGTACCGTCTCTTCTGATGGTACCATACAACAAGTATCGTCCATCATAATTGTAAGCGATTCTCCCCAGGTAGGATACACCAAATTCTCTGGAGCCACTGTCTCCGACATTATCGGCGTCTATTTTATCAGCAGCATTTGGGATATACCAAAGCTCCTCATTTTCTCTTGTTGGCGGAGGATCAAGCTCCGTACCTCTGGCAAACAAACCCGTGGATGTCTCTGATCTGTACGAGTAACCTGCCATTAACGTGATGTCATGTGCGCCCAGCGTTTCCCTGTAAGTCAGGATGTTATCCCAAATCTGATTGTAAGATGTAGAGTTCCCTTTGCGAATGGCCGAAAGATTCTGAGTCTGTCCGTCATTGTATCGGAAGTCAACATTTCTGCTATTCACAACACCATAGCTGTAATTGTAGGAAGTCTTGAATGTCAGCTTGTTGTTTTGCAGGATATCAAAATCCAGGAAGAAATTACCCAGAATCTTTCCAATCTGATTTCTGTTGTCGTTGTATAAAAGGTTGTAGAATGGATTTTGATTTGACCGGTATCCAAGATTCTGGGCATTGCTGAGTTTATAAGGTTCGGCAGCAGTATTCTGCTCATCCATCACTGGTAAAACAGGAACTGCAAAATAGGTCCTGAACCACACCGCATTATCAGCATTGTACTGAGTGGCGTTGCTAATATTTACATTTCCACCCACATTCAACCATTCCGAGGCGTCAAAATCAACTTTCGCGCGAAAGTTCAATCGTTCATATTCATTGCGGGTATCCTGAAGTAGTCCCTCCTGGGCAAAATAGCTTCCACCAATAGAATATCTTGCTGATTGATTACCGCCGCTAATACTTAGCGAGTGATTTTGTATAGGTGCCACTCTCAGCACTTCATTGTACCAATCAGTATTTACGTCAGGTATATTCGGATTGACCCTGCTTCTCCCGTATTGTTGAAAGGCATTATCTATAAATGAAATGTCTGCAGGATCTCCCGTCTCATTTACATACTGCACAAATTGTTGCGTATTGGCCATTTTTAACACGTTTTGCGCACGTTGTACGCCGAAATAGCCGTCATATATAATCTCGGGTGCCTGGTTGTAAGACCCTGATTTTGTTTCGATCAGAACCACACCATTGGCGGCACGCACTCCATAAATGGCTGCTGCTGAAGCATCTTTCAATACAGAAATACTTTCAATGTCTGCTGTGTTCAGGAAATCGATGTTATCGAAAAACATCCCATCTACCACATACAGTGGAGCCGTTTGCCCCTGAAGTGATCCAATACCTCTGACCCTCACTGTCGGAGCGCCGCCAGGAGCACCATTACTAACAATCTGAACTCCGGGTACCCTACCCTGTAGAGCCTGCATCGGCTGACTGGTCGGTGTTTTGATGATCTCATCGGACCGCACGGTAGTGATTGATGACGTCAGATCTTTCTCTTTCTGCGTACCATATCCTACCACTACCACCTCCTCCAGCTGGGATACATCTAAATTTAATGCAACATCCACTGATGTCCTCCCATTAAGCGGAATGGCCACAGTCTCGTATCCAATATAGGAGAACTCAAGAGTTGTCTCCGGATCCTCGACTGTCAATCTATAGTTTCCATCCAGATCGGTCACAGTTCCGTTAGTTGTTCCTTTCACTACCACGGTCGCACCGATCAGTGCTTCTCCTGTTTCAGCGTCGGTTACATTCCCTGAAACATCTAAATTCTGTCCATTTACTATTACCGTTAGTAACAATAGTAAAATCGTCAACGTAAATGGTTTTTTCATGAAAATTTGATTTTTTGTTGTTGTTTATAGGTTCAAAATTTGCGAATTCTATTTAGCCTAACAAAAACTTTCACGTAAAAATTCTTTGATTATCACAATTTAACAGCAACAAACAAAGGCATCCTTTTGTTATCATTTATCGGAATAATAACAAACGATTTAGCTATTTAAAGGATGTATAAGTATATTTATAAATTGAGATATCGGTTTAATAACAATTTTTATTTGGAAAAAAATTCTTATTAAAATACAAAATTATCTCTTGATGATGAGTGTTGTACTATCTATTTTGTGAAAAATTTCCCAAAGTCTCAGGTGTTCCTCCCTGTCAAGGCTGTTAATACGCCTTTTGAAATCCATGATTGTATTGGGTCTGATCCTCAAGACCTGCGATAGTTCACTCAAGGTATGTCCGTTATTATTAAGGGTGACATATAAAATATAAAAAGCCTTTTCAATGGGAAATTTAATGGCATGAAAGAGAGTGTTTGTAGTTGGAGATTCGTTATAACCACAGCGAGTACATCTTTTGCCATAAAGCAGGTTGGATTCACTGAAACTTTCATTTCCGCATTTATGGCACTCATATCCATTATCCCATTTATAGTTACTAAGTGCGTTATAGCATTTCTCCTTATCACTAAAAACGTCAGTAAACTGCTCATAGGTCATTTCAATATTCAGCAGACGTTCCCGCTGAATAGATTTGATATTATTCCTCAGCCTCCAGTTGTCCAGATCAAGAAGCGTATTGATTTCAGAGATTTCCCTGGTTTGACGTGTCAGCTGCTCATTTTTTACCTTTAATTCCAGCGTACGTTCATTGACCGTTTTTTCAAGCTGTGCATTAACCTTATCCCGGTACCGAACCCTTTCTTCATGCTGGGCAATGATCCTTCTGAAAGCCCTGTCGCGGTTGGATTTCAGAATCCTGACCCTGTCACTCAGCGCATAGGACAAGAACAGCATCTCGAAAACGAAGGCAATGTGCAGACTATAATAGGAAAGTACGGAAACCGGTATTGCCAGTAGCACCATCAAAGCTTTTATCAGGAAGCCTACAAAGAGAAAACCATAAGCCACCACAAAGAACCTGGCCGGCGTATAGCCTCTCATGTATACAGATATTCCTCCGATGAAAATGATAGTCAAGGGGATCAATTCAATACTCCTTAGCTGGAATAGGGATTGATCAAATCGTAAGGCATATAGAAAAAACAGTATTCTTAGACCGAAAACTATCCTGAGTACCCTATCCAGCCTTGGCGAACGGATACCTAACCGAAGAAACCTCCTGGAAAAAATGATCGACCAGGAAATCACCAGAAATAAAGCTACGCCATAAGCGATCTGATTCCATTGAGGGCTGTCAGGCCAAAGGTACTGATAGGCAATTCCATCCACACACATGCCATAGAGGCCAACACTGAGAATATAGAAGGTATAATATAAATATTTGATCTCCCGGATAGCGAGGAAAATCAAAAGATTGTAAACACAAATAATCAGGATCATACCATAGAAGATCCCGTACATGAAATACTCGCCGGTTGCGTATTCCACAAAAAAGTCGTAGGTCCTGATCGAAAACCTGATATCTACATACTCATTACTTACAATCCGAACATAACACTCGTATTTTCCATCATTCCCCAGGGGCACTTCAAAGTTTTTGTGCTTAAAATATTTTTCCGAGAATCTGAAATTATCACCCAAGGTGTACGACCTGAACTTATCTTCGCCTTCTTCCCTCACATAGATATTCAGTGTGTCAATGGTCTGATCAAAGACCTCCAACAGGTACTGCTTACCATTATCAGGTATATCAAGTGTAAGCTTGATCCAGTAGGCCTGATTTTTTTTGAAATTAATCGGCTTAAACTCCGGGTCCACATCAAAAAGAGATCCAGATTGATGGATGATTTCCTCCAGCGAGTAACGCTTCTCTTCATCCACGAAGTATTCCATCTCATAAATCCTTAGAATCCTTTCTTCGGTGGAACTCGAAATGATGAATAGGTTTAGAAAAATGACAAGCTGAATCATCCCCGGAAATTGTGCGTCAATTTAATTTAGTCATTAATCGTCTGATTTGCTGTCATTTTGAAAGAAATCAGACCTGGATAAGAATCCGGATTTGAGCTTATCCCTCATAAGATCAACCTGAATTGGCTGAACTTGTTCTGCTTTCATGATGATAACCGACATTTTTGTGGCTTGGATTCAGCTTAGTTTAGCTGTCAGAAGTTTAAATTGCGAGTATTCCGACGCTAATGCATTCGATCAGCTTTGGGTTCCAGGTCTTTCATGATCCTGGCCTCTTCTTCAAGGAATTGTCTCCACCGCCTGTTGACATATTCTTCGGGCATATAGGTCTTGGCAAGATCCAGAAAATTGCGGTAATGTCCGGCCTCAGAGACCATCAATTCATGATAAAACTCCGCGAGTTCCGGGTCTTTAAGGTTTTTAGCGAGAATTTTAAATCTTTCGGCGCTTCTGGCTTCGATCAGGGCATTTAACAATAGCTTCTCGATAAGCTGTTCGTCCCGCGAGCCCCCTGTCTTGAGGATCTTGTTGACCCTGCTTACATATTCATCTTTACGGGGTTTCCCAAGGGTATATTTCCGCTTTTTGAGATGCTCCAGCACCGCCTCAAAATGTGACCACTCCTCAGCCACTACCGGAGTAAGCATATTGACCAGCTTGCTTTTCTCGGGGAACTGAACAATGAGTGAAATACATGAAGAAGCAGCTTTCTGTTCGCAGTAGGCGTGGTCGACCAGGATCTCTTCAAGGTCTTTTTCCGCAACCTTGGCCCACCTGGGGTCCGTTGGTAATTGTAGTCCTAAAGTCGTAATATCTTTCATTGTTCAAAATCAATCAAAAAACAACCACCTGCCTCCCAGACCTATCATCCTTTGCTCCCCGGGGTAAAGTGGAGTGGTGAAATATCCCCCATCAGCCGGCTGATTCACATGGGTAAATTTAATGAAGGCTCTTAGCTTATCCACCCGGATGGTCAGAAAAGCATCTATAGCCAGAAAAGCATCTATTGTGAAATTATCCTGCAGGTAAAACTGCTGGATCTCTGGCGCATAGGTTAGCGCCTGATAGGCTGTTTTTGCATGCATATTTACACCAACCTCTAATCCCATCGTATTGCTAAATACAAATCCCGTCCAGTAGGCCCTGCCGTTGTAAAAAAGCCTGGGTACCCTGATCTTGTTGGCATCTCCTCCTGACAATTCTGAATAAAACACCTCATTTTCGAGATGTAAACCTTCTCTTCTTTCGAAATCCGTGTAGAGACTCAGATTGAAATCACCGCCCAGACTGTAAAGCACGGCAGCTCCTGCCTGTGCCGGATTGATCTCCTGATCATAGTAGATGAAGTTGTTTAAAGTCAGTATCCGTCCTGAGGGTCTGATCAACAGATTTTTAGTCTTTAACCTGAGTCCGCCCTTTATCTCATTGGTAAAGGTCGACCTGAACTCGTTGTGCCATTCGTGATTGTTGGCAAAATAATCTTCGACGAGAAAGCTGGGCCTGGCTAAAACAGATTTGTACGATCCGAAAATAAGATCGGAGTTGATCCTTCCTTCCAGCTTGTATTCTCCGGTCTGGAGAAACTCGGCCATCGCTTCCACGTTGAATTTTTCTTTCCAGTCAAACCGCGCATAACCACCGAGATAGTTCTCGACCACTCCGGACGTAGGATCGAAATAATGATACTCGATATCCAGGATCCGGTTTTTGACATAAAGCCTGTAAAATATATTGGCGAGGTCTCCTTTGATGCCTGCCTCATTCATCGTTTCCCTGAAAATAGTATTTTCATACGTGCTGTCAGGGTCTATCAGGAACTGTTTGTAAAAATCAGTAAAAAGGCTCCCGCCATCATTAAAATCGCTAAAACCAAATCTTTTTCGGCTGATATCAAGCTGATGGTAGACCTGCAGCTGGTTGGCCAGCTCATACTGATGGTAAAGATGTCCCTGTATGCGTTTATCGTATGATCTGGCCTCTTCCAGTCTGATCTCCGAATCCTGGTACTGGAAAAATTCCTCCGCAGGAGCATCACTTTCTATCAGTATGCCCCCAGTCTCCTCGACATTGTGGGACATGTTGACCAGGTTGACCAGGGCTGTGTAGGGTAGTTTGGGATGTTTGCAGTAACTGTATATGTCAAAGGTGGTCCCCACCACGTTGCGGTCGCCAATCCCAGCATAACCAATTTGCTTATCGGAAGTGATCCTGTAAATATCAAATCCGACATTCCAGTTTTCATTGACATTCCTTGAATAGTTAAAATCTGCCGTTGCGCGGTTGCCTCCGCCAAAGACAACCTTAAGATCCATAAAGGGAGACTTTGTATCATAATAACTGATCTCCTCTGGTTCCACCATATATACATCAAATGAATGATATCCGGACGTACGTCCGATCACATCTCTCACCTGGGGAAAAACCGGATACATGGCAGTACCGCTATTCCCCAGGTCCTGATAATAGTCCCTGAGCTTATCAGTCCAGGTAAATCTTTCAAGTCCATACATGGTGGTATCGGGATGCCTGGTTTGGGGAAAATTATTTTTGATGTCAATTTCCTTAATAATGAGGGTGGTTTCGGGTCCATAAACCAGTTCGGTAGTATCATCCACGATCTGCCCCTGCACACTCCAGCAGGCTCCAATAAAGAGTAATAGAAGAAGCTTTCGCACGCTCAAAATTAATTGATTACCCGTGGATGATGAATGATACAATCATTTACCATGGATTGAAATAACGACTCATCTTTTAAAAATTTCACTTTGATAGGTATATAATAACAGGAATAATTTCTCATATCTGGAAATGCCTGCATTTTCACCGCATCCTTTTCTGTGGTGATGAGGCTCGTATTTTGATTCAGTTCATTAATGATCCCTTTGATATCCAACTGGCTATAGCGGTGATGATCTCCGTACTGATGATGGATCTTCACATTGAAATGCTTGTCCGCATAAGCATGAAAGATATCCGCATTCGCAATCCCGGAAATGGCGACAACCTGATCCCGGAGCTCCTCTGATTCGGGAAATAGAGGCTGTAAATCTCCGTACTCAATCCCCGTAAAAAAAACGTCGGCCCTGCTGTATTCAGCAACTCTATCTTTAATGGCCCTTTGATCCGCTTCGGTAAGATGATCGGGACACTTGGATACAAGGATGATATCTGCACGGACTGCTCCATTCCTGCTTTCCCTGAGAAAACCTGAAGGCATCAGAAAATCACTATAAAAAGGCCTTTGAAAGGTCGTGATCATAATGTTCAGGCCAGGTTTGACCGTCCGATGCTGGAAAGCATCATCCATTAAAATCACCTCTGTATCCGGAAAATGATAAAGCAACTCAGGGATCGCATACATCCGCTCCTCGCCCACTACCACATTAATCTTTCCCTGATAGCGCCGGTGGAACATCAAGGGTTCATCCCCTACGGATTGGGCTGTTTCTTTCTCCGTCACAATCCTGAATCCTTTGGTCTTTCTGCCATAACCACGACTTAGCGTGCATGCTTGGGTTGATTGACTGATGAAATATTCGCACAGGTAAGCGACCATCGGACTTTTCCCGGTGCCGCCCACGGAAAGATTCCCTATGCCTATTACATTTGTTTCAAATTGAATGGGTTTGAGAATCTCTTTATCATAAAGATAATTCCTGAGACGAGTGATCAGATCAAACAACAATGCAAAAGGAAAAAGCAATACTTGCCACCAGTTCATAAATATCCACTATGAAAGTCAAAGATATCACAAACTACCTGGAACGACTTGCTCCCCTGGCTTATCAGGAGTCCTATGATAACAGCGGGTTAATGGTCGGAAACCCTAAAGACGAAGTCGCAGGTATATTAATCACACTTGATCTAACAGAAGAAGTACTCGATGAAGCTATTGCCAGTGAATGTAACCTGATCATCGCCCATCATCCGCTGATATTCAAAGGATTGAAACATGTCACTCCGGAGCACTGGGTGGAAAGGTGCGTAATAAAAGCCATACAAAATAATATCAACCTGTATGCCGCCCATACAAATCTGGACAATGTACATCATGGGGTGAACCGGAAGATTGCCGAACGGCTGCAACTGCTAAACCCTCAGATCCTCAGCCCAAAAACTGATACGCTGTTCAAGCTGGTTACTTTCATTCCCGGCGAACAGAAAGACGAGGTGCTGAAGGCCATGTATGAAGCTGGTGCAGGCCAGGTAGGCAACTATGATCATTGCAGCTTCCAGATCGACGGTACAGGGACTTTCAGGCCAGGCGAAGGGACCAATCCACATATTGGTGAGGTAGATGAGGATGAAACTGTCAAAGAAGTACGGGTTGAGGTGATCATTGAGGCTCCCGAAGTCCAGAAAGTCATCAAAGCGTTGCAGCTTAGCCATCCTTACGAAGAGGTCGCTTACTACCTGAATGCACTATCGAATATGAACCAGGGAATTGGCTCCGGAATGGTAGGTGATCTGGAAAACCCCATGACTGTCTCAGACTTCCTACTATTTCTGAAGGAAAAGATGCAGGTGGAGGTCATCAGGCACACGGAGCTGGTCCATGAAAACATTGAAAGAGTGGCTGTATGTGGGGGTGCGGGTAGCTTTTTACTCAGACAGGCCATGAGTGCGGGAGCGGACATATTTGTCAGTGGTGATTTCAAATATCACGACTTTTTTGAAGCGGAAAACAGGATCATCATCGCTGATATCGGACACTATGAAAGCGAACAATTTACAAAGGATTTACTTTATGAAGTATTAAGCAAAAAATTCACTAATATTGCACTCCGTTTGTCAAAAGTAGTGACGAACCCAATCAAATATTTGTAATACTTAATGGAAAATCCTGTAGCTAAGAAGCTTGACGCCCTGGTAAAATTACAATCCCTTGATTCCGAACTTGATGAGCTGATAAAAGTGAGAGGAGCCCTCCCGGACGAGGTAATGGACCTGGAAGATGAGATCACCGGATATAATACCCGCATCGAAAAACAAAACCAGGAACTTGCGGAATTAGAAGAAGCCATCAACAACAACAAATCCGCCATTAAAGACGCTGAAAAACTCATTAAAAAATATGAGGAGCAGCAGATGAACGTCAGAAACAACCGCGAGTATGACGCTATCACCAAAGAGATAGAGCTCCAGCAGCTTGAGATCCAGATCCTTGACAAAAGGATCAAGGAAGCCTACGACAAGATCGAGATCAAGAAAGAGGAGATTGAAAACACCAAAACACTGCTTTCGGAACGTACCGATGACCTGAAGTCCAAGAAAAACGAATTGGAGGTGATCACCCAGGAATCCGAGGAAGATGAAAAGAAAATCCTTAAGGACCGGGAAAAAGCCGCCAAAAATGTGGAAGACAGGCTGTTAGTCTCTTATGAAAAAGTAAGGGAAAACATGCGAAATGGCCTGGCAGTTGTTTCGGTGAAGCGTGGCGCCTGTGGCGGGTGCTTCAATATTGTACCTCCCCAGAAACAAGCTGAGATCAGGGAGCAGAAAAAAGTGATCGTATGCGAGCATTGCGGCCGAATCCTTGCCAGTGTGGATGATGAAATTGTGGAAGAGGAAACCAAGCCCAAAAGAAGAACTGCCCGCAAGGCGAGCAACTGATCATAATACACCTTTTTCAGGGTATTTACCTTTGATGGTCCGAAAATAGGCAAGGATATCATCGAGGTCTCTTTCTATATCTCCGGTTGGATAATATGGTGGTCGCATTTCCACATATTTTTCGGCATAATTAAAGCCGACCATGACAATGGGGACCCTGGCCCTCACGGCTATCCAATAAAACCCGGTCTTCCATTTGGGCACATAGGAGCGCGTACCTTCAGGGGTAATGGTAAGTACAAACCTTTCTCTTTGATTGAAAAGCTCAACCGCCTGATCCACCATCCCTGTATTTTTTGACCGGTCCACGGCCTTCCCACCGGTGATCCTTAGAAACCAACCAATGACGGGCTTTCTAAAGAGCGAATCCTTGGCCATATAACTTGATTTCAACCTGAAGATGGATCGCGCTGCAACGCCCACAAAAAAATCCATCATGCTGGTGTGAGGGGCTACGATCAAAACAAACTTCTTTTCCTCAGGCATTTTACCCCTGGTTTCCCATCCAGCCAGTCGGAAACATGCCGAAAGAAATAACCTGATCATGCATTTACAAGTTGAAGCTTTTTGAGGATGTTTTTCTCAGCGATCTGGCTTTTTGTGTATGCATATCCAAGGTCGAAGATATCCTGAGCCCGTCTGAAATCAAATACACTGAAGTTTGACACACCTGCCGGTTCGATGAATACATCACAATCACGCTTATTCTTATGGCTGTTGATGGTAATGGCAATTAACAACGATCGCTCCATCAGGTCCCTCCAGCTGTCCACCTTGTAGTCCTTATCGATGGGGTTGCAGTGCAACGCCAGAATCTTGTCGCATTTTTTTTTGATCGGCTTGATCGGCAGATTATCTGTGATCCCTCCGTCCACATATTGTTTGTTCCTGATCGTCACTGGATTAAACAATACAGGTATGCTGCTGGAGGCCAGCAAAGGAATGGTTAACTGTCCTTTACTGAAAACTTTGGCTTTCCCTTTGTTCACCTGCGTAGCGGTGACATACAGAGGCTTTTTCAATGCTTCGAAGGTATCTTCGGGAATATGCTTTTTGATTTCATCACTGGCGCGTTCGATGTTTATCAGTCCCCGCCAGTTGAGAGCCGGTCTCAGCAAACCGTAGAAATTTGTCTTCTGAAGCCGGGAAAGGATATCTTTTGGCGAATATCCATAACAATAAAGCGCACCAATGATCGCCCCGGCGCTGGTGCCGGAGACCACATTGAAAGAAAGTCCTTCTTCTTCCAGAGCCTGGATCGCCCCTAAATGAGCAATGGCCCTTGCCCCGCCACCCGAAAGCACCAACCCCACCTTCATCGCTAACCGGTAAATGCGCCCATCGCACAGAATTTGTCAATCCTTTGTGCGACACGCTTTTCAACAGAAATTTTATTCAATTCCTTTAATTCTTTGAAAATGACTTTCTTCAATTCCTGGCTGGCGGCCTTCAGGTCTGTGTGCGCCCCTCCCAGCGGCTCACTGATGATCCCGTCGATCAGCTTATTCTTCAGCATGTCTGAGGCCGTCAACTTAAGAGCTTCGGCAGCCTGCTCTTTGTAGTCCCATGTGCGCCAGAGAATGGTAGAGCAATTTTCCGGTGAGATCACCGAATACCAGGAGTTTTCCATCATCAGTACCCGGTCTGCAATCGCTATGCCCAGGGCGCCCCCTGAGGCACCTTCTCCTATGATGATCGAGATCACCGGTACCTGAAGAGTCATCATTTCCTTCAGGTTACGGGCAATCGCTTCCCCCTGCCCTCTTTCTTCCGCTTCAATACCCGGATACGCCCCCGGAGTATCCACCAGCGTAATGATCGGCTTGTTAAATTTTTCAGCCATCTTCATCAGCCGCAGGGCCTTTCTGTAGCCATCTGGATTCGCCATTCCGAAGTTCCGCATCTGACGCTGCTTGGTGTTCCTTCCTTTTTGCTGACCGATGATCATAAAGGTCTGGTCATCGATCGTGGCAAATCCACCGACCATGGCTTTATCATCTTTTACAGCCCGATCGCCAAACAGCTCGATGAAATCATCTGACAACTCATAGATATAATCCAGGGTATAGGGTCTTTCCGGATGCCTGGAGAGCTGGACGCGCTGCCAGCGGGTGAGGTTCAGAAAAGTTTCTTTTTTAAGTTTGGAGATCTTGTCTTCCAGTTTTTTGATGGCATCGCTGACATCCACATCGCTTTCCCTTGCCAGTTCTTTCATGTCGGCAAGTTTCGCTTCCAGTTCTATGATAGGCTGCTCAAATTCGAGGTGCATAGATACGTTGTTTTTAGAAAGGGCAAATTTAGCAAGATTTCAATGGATGACTTTCTAAATAGACTGAAAGGTTTCCAAATTAAAATGAAAGGTAGTATTGGATAAAAATATTGAAGGATATAGCTTTGCAACTCTTTTGAGCGGAAGGCTCGAAAATGGTCTGGTAGTTCAGTTGGTTAGAATGCCTGCCTGTCACGCAGGAGGTCGCGAGTTCGAGTCTCGTCCAGACCGCACTCAAAATCAAGCACTTACATGAAAATGTGAGTGCTTTTTTTATGCCCTCAAAATGATTTGCAAACATATTGCAAACAAATAGTGGGTTTTTTGGGTGTTTTTGAGTTGTTTCTGGTTGATTTATATTGTCAATTTTACGTGGATTCGGAACCTCAAAGACTATTGAATTGACAGCAAATCCTCTCCTAACTCATGTATTCCATTCAATATCTTCAGTGAAGTCTTTTCACTTGGCTGTTTATGTCCATCCTTATACTGATGTAGTAAGGTAGGATTCAAACCAATCCTGCCCGCCAGGGCAGATACATTGAAGATGTCATAAAAATCGAAGAATTGCTCCAGATCCAACTGAAACTCCAGTTTGTAATCAGCTGGAACTTTCTCCCCTTCTTCGACCATTCCTTCAAAATGAAATGCAATCGCTTCAGTAAATTGCTCCTTCATTTCTTCCCAGCACTTTGCGGCACTTACCACGCCCGGATAAGCTTCAGTATAAGCACTGTAGCCGGTACCCGTTTTCTCAACTGTGACTTTAATCTTTTCCATCTGTATTGTTTCCATCATTACCACTAAGAAACAGGCATAGACTATTTAAGCCCTGCCTGTTTCAATATTGAATTCACCGTACCTTTTGCTAAATCAGATTTAGGATAAGGTACCGTAACTAATCCCTTTTTCTCAGGATGTTTGAGCTGGATATGGCTCCCTTTCTGCCTTACCTCATACCATCCATCCTTCCGGATTAGTTTTATGACTTCCTTAGAATTTAAATTTTAAAAGTATAAATATTTATACTTTAAAATGCTGAATCAGTTTATTATTATTGCTGCTACTATCATATTTTTCAGACAACTCTATTTTATTGCGGTTTTTGCCAAATTATTCGATCATCCTCATAGCTACATTCTTTATATTTCCACAATAATTGATACTCAACCGCTAATTAATGTCTACAAAGTTTTTTTCCAATGAATAGGAGGCCTACACCGAAGTGTTGGAGATTCACCACTCTTCGGATCGGATGGAGAATTTTGGATGAGCCAAGGAGTATGCAGAGTTTAAGTTGGATTGATTCACCTATAATTTTATACCATTCGCCTAATATATTGAACAAAAAGTAAACCTACAGGTTGATATTATGCGTATATCTAGTATCTTGCCGGTAATTCCAGAGAAGTTATTCAGAGTTGTCTACGATGACAACGATGAAAATATTCTGGATATCCTACAAGATCAATGGACAGATACACAATGGTTAAGAGATTTCTTTACGGAGTTCAGGAAAGATTTGAATGATGTAGGTGAACCGTTTACAATAACTAGCGCTGTAAAGCAGACGATTAGTGATGCAGACTATCTATTCACAACCTTACATGAAAATAATGGCGACAACCTATCAGACTTCTTCAAACCGCTTGATAACCGGCAAAAAGAGGTTAAAGACAATCAGTCACAGAAAGGCCGTATTGAACGTCCCAGAACGTGGTTGAGAATTTATGCAGTTCATTATGATGGTAAATATATCATTACCGGAGGAGCCATCAAACTAACTGATGGCATGAACCGACCTCACCTTAAAGAAGAAATTTATAAACTTGAACTTCTCAGAAAGAAACTAAAGTTAGATATCAATCAAAGCACATTAGGATACTTAGACTTATGAGTACTACATCTAAAAAAGAATTTGAAAAGCTCCTTTCCTCTCCCATAGAAGAAAAATGGAGAGAAGTGGTTGAGTTCAGAAAAGCTAATTCAGGCTGGTTAAACTTGTCTGCCGATATTGCTTTGAAAGTTATGGATGAAATGGACAAGCAGGGAATTAAAGGAACTGAGCTAGCATCTCGTCTGGGAGTTTCCCCACAGCAAGTAAGTAAAATCCTGAAGGGTCGTGAGAATCTGAAATTAGAGACTATTGCCAAGCTCAATCAGGCACTTGGGGTTAAGATATTTGTCATTCCTTCAGAGAACGAGATCGTTGTCAAGAATGACATGAAATCTTTAATGAAAATGCTGGCCACAGAGATGATGAAGCAGCATTTTAAAATGAAACTTCAGGAAGTTTCACAGAAAAAGCAAGAAGTGAAAGTTCCGGAACGACCAGCGATAGTCCAGGACTACTCTACTTCTGGATATGTTAAGGTATCATCAAAAGCAAATCCTAAAGCAATTGAATCAAATTATTCAATGGCAGCTTAGTAATGGCAGAAAAACAAATTCCTTTTCAAATTAAGGCAATTGCCACTAGAGAATTTGCCACTATTGAAAGTGCTCATAAAGACGGTGAAGAGATTGGAATTGGCACAGGCTTCAACTTCGGAGTGGATAATGATAATCATGCGATTGCAGTACTACTTGACCTTGCATTCGAATGTAATAAAGTTCCATTCGTCATTCTCAAAATACGTATGGAGTTTGATGTAATGCAGGAAGCCTTTGAAAAGTTTAAGAACAAAAAAATTAAATCAATTACTGTACCCAAAGGATTTCTCACACACTTGGCTGCTATGACAGTTAGCACTGCGAGAGGTATTTTGTATGAGAAGTTGAAGGATTCTGACTTTGACTTTCTGCTGCTTCCGGCATTGAATGTCTCGGAAATTCTCACAGAAGACATGAAATTTGATACGTGAAAGTAGGTTTGGATCTTACCCATAGGAGCTTTTGACAGCTTAATTCCCCCGGATTTATCGGCCTTCCTAAATTGCACCACAAAGGTTCTTAGGGAAAAGAAATGGGCTGGAGTGAACGGAATGCTTATTTCGGCTGGTTTAAAAACAGTCTTTGAATGAATGAGGTTTGGCATGGTCCAAATCCGAATGAATGAAATGTCTGTTTGCGGGCTGGGAGAACCTGTGCAATGAAGGCCTGATAAACCCTGCGGTTTACTCCGGGTGAATTAAAGAAGGGCTGGGTTGCCATCGGAAAACAGGCCGAAAATGTGGGATGGCCTAAAAGAATGAGAAGAGGTTCTCAGTAAAATAACCACAAGTATACTTTACAAAGAGATTACCAAAGTTTCTTTGATAATGTGTAAATTAAAAGCATGAACCTTTCAGAGAAAAAGAAGCTAAAAATGCTTAAAGAATCGAGGAGCAAAGAAAAGAATATCAATAAAAGGCTTCAACAATTAAAAGTGGAAGATGAATTTAATCTTCGCAAGCTTAAAAGTAAGAATTAATATTTGAGTGGAGAAAGCCGCTCATTTTTTAATCTTAGCCTAATTTGGAATTATTGTGAATAGGTACTCTTAATATGATCTGGGTTCCTTTACACTTTTCACTGAATACATTTACAATACCTCCAATTAGAACAGTTCTTCTTTTCGGGTTATTCAGACAATCCGAAAATGCAGGATGGCCTCTCCTATTTTATAGTTTGATGATGGCATCTCTTTGGAACTCTTTGTGTTCATCTCGCTCCAGATACCCGAGCTGATTGGTGCAGAGAAAGGTCTCATTGATCTTAAACGGCTTCATGTTCCAGTGATTGTGACCATAGATCCAGTAATCTATTTTAAAGTCGAAAAATATTCTCTCCATATCCACATGAAAGGCTTCTGAAAGATTCGAGCCAAACGAATATTTACATCGGGATGACTTGAATGGGACGTGATGAGTAACCACAACCGTTTTTCCATCGAATGGCTTTGATAATTCTCGTTCTAGAAAGAGTCTGGAAGAATGGTGACAAGAGTTATGATGCTTAACTTCAAATCGCTCATCCCCATAAACACACTGACGGAAATCATTCATCATCCGATTGATATACAAAGTCCTATCCGGACTAACCGCAGTCCATAGCGTTGAAAAAAGGATCCTTAACCCTTCCTTATAAATAGCCTTATTATTGATATAGCTTACATTCTTATTTATCTTTTTCTGAAAGGATGGTATCACTTGTTGAACATCAAAAGTCTTGTGATAAAATTCATGATTCCCGGGGATGATATACACCTCCTTAAATTGTTCTGATATCTTCTCAAAGAAGACATTGTTTAACATCGGTTCGTGGAGATAGGAAACATCCCCTGCCAACACAAGGATCTCCGCTTTTGGAATGAATGGATTTCGCCTCATGAAGGCATCATTCACATCAAACTCCAGATGTAGATCGGATGCATATTGTATTTCCATTTCCTTCAATTTATTGTTCTTCAAATTTATCCTTTAACATATCAAATAACTGATCATATTAACCATATCTCCGTGACCCGGTCCAATGGTAAGTGGAATAGTGATCCATCTCCTTTTCAACAGCTCTTCTTGTTTGATAGTAACAATCCACAACATGCTGAATAGGTAAATTGATGACCCATTCATATCTCCCCTTAAATAACCAATTTTTGAGACGCCTGGACATGAGTTGTTCCACCAACTCTGCCTGCCATCGTTTTTCAAAATCAAATAACCGGACTACCTGAAACGGCAGATCTGGAAAATCCTTTTTGTATCGTCTTACTCTGGCTTTAAAATTTATCGTGATCCCGAATTTTGTGATCCCATTGATATCGATCACATACAATTTAGCTGGTTTGTACCAGGTGCATTCTATCATGATTAGAAGTTTTGGGTGGACATTTTTCCAGGACTTGAATGTGCATTCCCAAAACTTCCGCCTTTCCTTACTAACCCCTCCTATCCTGATTCAGATAACTACCCTCTAGAAAATCATTACATCCTCATACCATCGCCTCTAGCTCTATCTCTTTTGAGTCGATGAGATTTCCCAAGTTCAAGACCTTTCATAAAAAAGGTTGCATACTTAGCACTTGATCTGGAGAACTCCCTTTCGTATTCCCTGGCTTCGTCCGGTGATTCAGTTGCCAGGATGTAACCATGGCTAAAGGCCCGCTTAAATAATTCCAGGTCTTCCATGATTAAAATTTGGATTGTTTGGTTGTTTCCATGTATTCCAATACATCCGATTTCTTGTAAATAATAAGTTTAGAACTCACTTTAAAGAAAGGTAATTTTCCTTCATTTCGAATTTTTTGCATGGTTGTTGGTGAGGTGATTCGAAGCATCTCCATGGTTTCGGCAATGGTGAGAAAAAGTATTTTGTCCTGACCAGCATATTTGGGAGCTATTGAATCCAAAGCTCTGCTCATTGTTTTCTCCATCAATTCGTCGGATAAGCAGGTTCGATCAGACATATGAGATTTTTATTTCTAAATATAGCAAATACGTCATTCAATTAACCGTGATAGGATGATTCGGAAGGCTCAAACCATGCAATCCAAACGAAATGCCGGTTGCATCATACAAGCGGTCCCTCGCTTGTCAAGGTCTAATTTCCGTTATATGAAAAAAGTATTTTTCAGATGCGGAAATTATACCTTGCGTGTCATCTACATTCACTATCTTAAATCATAGAAAAACCTAACTCAATTCTGTCCCTAAACCGTTAAGATTAGCGATTAGAAATAGACAAAATACGATCAAGGATTTTTTTAAAAGAAATTTTCAATCAGATCTGAAATTTCACCTGGTGGTCTTAATCAATGAATAAAAAGCAATTTTGCGAGAATGGTTTTTTGTGTAAATTTTCGGTTATTGGGGAGATCGACGAAATGAGAAAGCCGTTATAAAATGATTCATTAAAGAATGAATGAATATGTGAATGATTGAAAGAAATAAATGATTCATTCACTCAAGAAAGACCTAATGAATTTATTCATTCATGATTTCTCTATTTCATGATTTTATAAAATATAGATTGATAGCAATTTCGAAAGATTGAAAAATCTATTGCAATACTCCTACCTTATCTATAACATTCGATCCAACCTACTCTATTTTAAGATCCATGACGTCTTTGTTTTGTAGTGAAGCCTGCGAAACGTAAAGCAAAACCAAGACAGTGTTTTAAGCGTGTTCATTACGAAGCTGCGGAGTTTTGAACCGTTTAAAACACGTCTTGCTCCCTCTACGCTGAAGGGGTGCGGGAGGGTTCAGATAGTAGCCCTTTGAATCTGTATATGTTTTATAGGTTTCTTAAAGTGGTCAATACCCATGAAACCAGTTCATCTACCACTCCATTGTTTAGAAGTTGGATTTTCTCATAATGATCTTATTTTAACCCTTAATTGATGATCTCTAAACATTCGGTATCCATAAACAGAGATTAAGAGGAAACAGAAGAATGGGAGAATGAAAGAAAAATTGACTTCGGACACCGTAAGAATGGTAATATCTGAATATCCCGTACCTCCCATATCAAGGATCATTCCCTGTAAAGAAGGCATGAGTGCACCGCCCACAATAGCCATCACCAAACCTGCTGCTCCTATCTTCGACTCATCTTCTGTAAGGTCCTCAAGGGCAATCCCATAAATGGTTGGAAACATCAATGACATGCAGAATGAGGTCATCACCAGACAATACAAACCGAGGATACCGGTGATAAAGATTGCTCCCAGGGTAAGTAAGGCAGCCAGGGCAGTAAATAGCATAAGCAACCGACCGGGCATAATAAATTTTAGCAGGTACGTACAAACAAACCTTCCAACAAAGAACAAGACAAAAGCCACCAGCTGGTAGGTACCGGCAGTCTCTGCATTGATACCAATATTTTCCGCATATTGATAAATATATGTCCAGCACATGATCTGAGCTCCCACACAAAGTGCCTGAGCCAGTACTCCCTGAGAGTACCGGGCCCTTTTTATCAGTGATTTGATGATGGACCAGGTACTCTGCCCCAACACCTTATCTTTCTGTTCCGGCATTTTGCTTACGACGATCAACATCAAGACGCCGACCACAAAAAGCCCCAATACGACGTAAGGATCACGGATCACCATCAGATCACTCACAGTGATGGAGGCCTTCACTGTTTCAGGCAGTGATGCAAAATCGACATCATCAGACCGAAGATTCCTCAGCACAAACTGCTGTGCCACCAGCAAGCCCAGCAGCAACCCCATCGGATTAAAGGACTGCGCCAGATTTAACCTCTGTGTAGCGGTCGAAGTATCACCCATGGCCAGGATGTAGGGATTGGCTGTCGTCTCCAGGAAGGCCAAACCAAACGTGAGTATATAAAGGCCGAATAAGAAGAACACAAACTCTCCGGTAACAGCTGCAGGATAAAATAGCAGTGCCCCGGCAGCATATAGAGATAGCCCTATGATAATTCCCACTTTGTATGAATACTTTCTAATGAATAATGAAGCCGGTAGGGCCATTGTGAAATAGCCACCATAGAATGCCATTTGTACAAGTGAAGCCTGTAGGTTGTTGAGTTCTAATACTTTTTTAAATGCTGTGACCATCGGGTCAGTGACAGCATTGGCAAATCCCCAAAGCGCAAATAAGCTAGTAACGAGAATGAAAGGATAGAGGATGTCTTTCGATACAATTGGTGATTTTTTCATTTTTGGTTAATTAATAGCACGATCCAAATGGACATAACCTCCATCGACAAAAAACCATTGGCCTGTTGTATGAGAGCTCTGGCTACTGAGTAAAAAGATAGCTGTTGAAGCAATTTCTTTGGCCTGTGTCATCCGCTTCCCCAGTGGTATACGGTTGGTGATCTGTTCAAGTACCCGATCTTTATTCCTGGATAAGTTGATCCATTTTTCATATTGGGGTGTCATCACTTCCACCGGCACGATGGCATTTACACGGATGTTGTATTTGGCCAACTCCACGGCCCATTCCCGGGTGAGGGCCAATTGAGCTCCTTTGCTTCCTGCATAACCAGAGGTATTTCCCTGTCCGGTCAGTGCTGTCTTAGAGCTGATGTTGACAATTGAAGCTTCTGATTTCTTTAGGGCGGGTAAAGCATAGTGTACCAGGTTATAGTAATGCAGCAGGTTGGTGGATAAAGACTTCTCAAATTCAGCAGGGGATCCGGATTCCAGTCCAATCCCATCATTTACCCCGGCATTGTTAACGATTCCATCAATGACACCAAATTTTTCCAAAGTCATTTCCACGATGACCTTACACCCTTCCGGATCTGAAAGGTCTTTGTGTATAAAAAGGCAATCATACCCCTTAGTTTTCAGGTTACTTTCCAGTAGTAAACCTGCTTCATGATCTCTCTCTACAAAAACCGGGATAGCCCCTTCCTCTGATAAACCGCAACAGATAGACTGGCCTATTCCCCTGCCTCCACCTGTCACGATAATTACTTTATTTTCTAAAAACAGATCCATAATTTTAATTTGCTTGGGCTATTTGTAGTTTTTCACATGTTGCTTTGAAGACCCCAGACCTTCGATACCAAGCTCTACCACATCCCCATGTTTTAAATACCTCTGAGGTTTAAAACCGAAACCAACACCCTCCGGCGTGCCGGTAGATATAATGTCGCCGGGCATCAGGCTCATAAATTCAGAGAGGTGACTGATTACCGTGGGGATATCGAAAATGAAATCACTGGTGTTTCCATTCTGAACCAACTCATCGTTTACTTTCAACCATAGAGTGAGGTTGTGAGGATTGGGAATATCCTCCTTTGTCACCAAAAAAGGACCCAGCGGTGCAAAGGTGTCGGCACTCTTGCCCTTAACCCATTGTCCGCCTCTTTCCAGCTGGAAAGCCCGTTCGCTCACATCATTGTGTACACAGTATCCAGCCACATAATCCATGGCCTTATCTTTGGAGACATAGTTGGCTTTTTTACCAATGATCACTGCCAGTTCTACTTCCCAATCCGTCTTTTGGCTGTTTTTAGGGATCACAATATCGTCGTATGGTCCGGAGAGGCTTGAGGGTGACTTGAAAAAAACAACTGGTTCCTTCGGCATAGCCATCCCACTTTCTTCAGCATGTTTCCGGTAATTCAACCCGATACAGATGATTTTTTCAGGACGATATACCGGGGGTCCATAGACAAGGTCTTCCTCCATTTTTCTAAGTTTATTAGATTTGACCAGGTCTACTAACTTTGTCATCATGCCTGAATCAAAAAAATCTCTATCGTAGTCTTTCACATGGTCGCTCACATCGAAGAGAGTATTGTCAATACTTACTCCGGGTCGATATGCTCCGTTCCTTTTGTATCTGAATAATTTCATGTAGTTCTTTCTTTTTTTATATGTTATATGGATTCACCCCGAAAGCTACCGGGGCTTTTACCTTAGTTATTTAGTGAAACAAAACCACCATCAATTGGGTAGTTTGCTCCTGTTATAAATGCTGCTTCATCCGAACATAAATACAAAACCAGGTAGGCTATTTCTTCCGGCTTGCCCATTCTCCCGATGGGTTGTGTGGCAGAAAGTTTCTCAAAAATCTCTTTTTCCTGTCCGGGGTAATTTTTAGTGATAAAGCCATCCACAAAGGGTGTATGCACTCTACCCGGAGAGATGCAATTGCAGCGGATCCCATATTGGATGTAGTCTTTGGCAACTGACATGGTCATGGCATACATGGCTCCTTTGCTCATGGAGTAGGCAAACCGATCGGCAATTCCAACCGTAGCTGCAACTGATGACATATTGATGATGGAACCGCCATGAGCTTTCATCCTTTTCACACTTTCCTTCATGCAGTTGAAGGCTCCTTTCACATTTACATCGAATATCTTTTGAAAATCTGCATCTGATGTTCCTTCGAGGTTTCCTATTTGGGCAATCCCGGCATTATTGACCAGAACATCCAGCTTCGGACCCACCTGGCTGAAAGTGTTTTCCACCTCTTCTACATTGGTTATGTCGCATTGAATGAACTGTGCATTCCCCGTATTGGCTTTGATCTCTTTCATCAGTAGGACTCCCGCCTTTTCATCTCTATCGACAATAAATACCTGGCCTCCATGCTTAGCCATCTGAATAGAAATAGCTCTTCCTATACCGCTGGCTCCCCCGGTCACCACCACTTTCTTATCCACCAAGTCAAACAGCTTCTTTTTCTCTAGTTTAATCATAGTTTTATAGTGAAATTCCCCTTTTCCATACAATGAAATCGTGTTGCTCAAGCTGCATGGCTTTGGTCCGTTTTCCGCTTGCCACGGCAATCACTTCTTCAAGTATCTCCCGTCCTACTTCCTCAATGGTCTTTTCCCCGGAGATAATCTCTCCGGCATTCAAATCAATGATATCAGGCATGGATTCAAATAACCTGGTATTACTGGAAATCTTGATAACAGGCGTAACCGGGTTTCCAGTAGGTGTACCCAGACCAGTTGTAAACAGAATGATGTTTGCTCTACTCCCGGCAAGACCTGTCGTCGATTCCACGTCATTCCCGGGGGTGCAAAGCAGGTTCAACCCCGGCTTCTTACTGGGTTCTGTATAATCCAGCACATCGGTAATAGGGGCAGTTCCTCCTTTCTTAGCTGCACCAGCTGATTTAATGGCATCAGTAATGAGTCCATCTTTGATATTGCCCGGAGAGGGGTTGTTGTCAAATCCTGAACCAACAGAAACAGCCCGGTCACTGTAAGCCTTCTGTATTTGAAGAAATTTTTCGGCAAGTGCCCTTGTCTGGCATCGGTCTACAATGTTTTGTTCTACCCCATTCAGCTCAGGAAACTCAGATAGTATCGTGGTACCACCCAGTGTATTGATCAAATCTGATGCAAACCCTACAGCCGGGTTTGCTGAAATTCCTGAAAATCCATCCGATCCACCACACTCCAGCCCTACTACAAGCTTTGACAATGGTGCAGGCTGCCTGTTTGTTTCATTGACCTTTTTCAGGTGGTCGATCGTTTCTGAAATGGCTGTTTTGATCAGTGTTTCCTCAGACCTGATCTTTTGCTGCTCCAGGTATATGACTGGCTTATCTGACTCAGGATACAGTTCAGACTGCACTTCCTTAAACCAGTCAATTTGCGCATGCTGACATCCCAGGCTCAGAACTGTAGCTCCTGCCACATTGGGGTGGTGCACATATCCGGCCAACAGCCGGAGTAACGCCTCCGAATCCTGTCGGGTCCCTCCACAGCCTCCGTCGTGGTAGAGAAACCTGATCCCATCTATGTTTTCAAATACCCTTTGCTTTTTTTGAAATTGAACCTGGCTTTCTGATCCCAGCAATCCATGGGCATAAGAGATATATCTGTTTTCGTTTTTGTATCCAAGGGATATTTGCAACGTTTCCTCTATGACCCTGAGGTTTCTGTTCTCACAAAACACAAGAGGTATAAACAACCAGTAGTTCGCGGTGCCTACCCGTCCGTCCCTCCTATGATACCCCAGGAACGTTTTCTCTTTGAAAGCAGTGACATCAGGAGCGGTCCATTTCAGATCTACCTCCCTGAGCTCGGTAGGGTCAGCAATGTGGGTTAGGTTCTCGGTATTAATCCATCCACCTGCGTTGATGGGTTTTATAGCTTTACCTACGCTTACTCCATATTGTGTAAGTATATCATCCACCTTCAGGTCTTGCAAACTGATCTTATGCTTGGCAGGAATATTCTCTTCAACAGAGAAACTAGAGCCCTCAAATGAATAAACTCCAGGTGCTATATCTACAAGTGCAACGAGGCAGTTGTCAGAAGGATGAATCTGTAAAAATCTATTATCTCCCACGTCTTAATAATTGTCATTTAGCTAAGTCACAACCATCAAGACCTGATGCAACCACTAAATTTTCTATTCTACGATTCTAGGGAGGTTTATGGCCCGGAGCAACTGTTTAAGCAGAATATCGATGCGCAACCGTTTGCGTAAAACAGAATCAAGATGCTATTTCAATGGTACTCCCCTAACCGGCCTGCCATTTGTTGTTAGTACCTGGAAGTCGTGGACACGATATCCACTATAAGACCACACCATTTCCTTTTTTCTGTTAACCTCGAAAAGCTTTATTCCCTCTTTTGCTGCATAGCTCGCAATCACTGTATTTCCATTGGGCAGTCGTTGTGCTCCACAGGGATCCTGGAATACCTTATCTTCAAAATCTTAATTAGATATCTTCCAGATAACTTCGCCATTTTTATCAACTTCGATGGTCTTATTGCCGTGGGTAAGATTGATCAATGTATTACCATTTTTCAATCTAATGGCTGTGAATGGCCAGTTCTCGGCTTCTCTGCCTCCCAGTTCAGCAAGATCAGTTTTGAAGGTTTTTACGACATCTCCTTTTGATGTATACTCTTTCACCGCAAAGGCCAGCAGGTGCGGCACCAGGTAATTGCCATTTGGTAATTTACGGACCATTCTGGTTTGCATATGCACATTGTCCGTCTCAGGTTGAAGGGGAACATCAACTACAATGTCCCCATCCTGATTCACTTCAATGATTCGCGGATTATCTACCGAAGATTCTGTGATGAGGGTATTTCCGTTTTCCAACCGAACGGCAGTTCCCAATTCCAGTTTTCCTTCCTGTTTTTGCGGTTCATAGGTGAAAATCACATTTTTATCCTTGTCATACTCTTGTACTATATCAGCCCAGCAGATCAACACATTTCCGTTTGGAAGTACGTAGCCATCCCTGGCTCCTTTCCTACCTGAATCCCAGACTACTTTTCCGTCTTCATCTACAATACCAGTAAACTCAGGACCAGCAATAAACAGCGAATGTTTAATGGATTTCTTTTGCGCTAAGGATGAAAATGTAAATGTGATAACAAGTAATAGAACGAGTAATTTATAAGTGCTTTTGAATCTCATGTCCTTTTTGTTAGGTAAGGTTAATTTATATCGAAGTGCTTTTGTTCTGATACAATATCACACTTCTATTTCTTGATTATGAAAGGATATCCCTGATAATATTCCCATGAACATCGGTCAATCGAAAATCACGCCCCCCGAAGCGGAATCTCAATCGCTCATGATCGATTCCCATGAGATGCAGCATGGTCGCATGCAGGTCATGAATGTTTCCAACATTTGTCTCATTAGATTTCCAAAAGACAACCCTTTGCGTAAACTGCATTCGTGTTTGCACAGACAATACTTATATAACTACAAATTTGAAATATGTAATAAAAATAGAGGGCTGAAACACCAATAGGCTGATCAGTAAAACAACTTTATTTATTGGGGATGATTGCCGTCCAAATCCACCTGCTTCGTTCCCTCAAAGGCCTCGTCCGCATTGGTTTGGATCGCATTTGGGGTATGTTGCTCCTGATCAGTTACGATTTCAAAAGCCCAGGCATATTGACTTTGTCCCAAATCTGATGGTGGAGTGATTTTTAGACCATCAGCGGTCATTTCATAGCTCACGGCCCCGCTTGTGCCAAACAAACGGACGGATTTCACCTGGTCTGCACTCCAGCCTTTTGTTGCTTTAATAACGAGGGGTAGCTGCGGTTTTTCCAGGGCAATCGCGTAAAGGGTTTTGCCTTTGGTGGTGAAGGCGAGATGTCCCTCTTCCTGCCAGTATTCTTTCCAGTAGCGGGTACCATAAATGGCATCCCCATTTATTTTCAGCCATTCACCCATGGCCTTCAGACGCTCTACCTGCTCCGGCACCAGGGTCCCGTCCGCCTTTGGCCCGATATTGATCAGGAAGTTGCCGTTGCGACTCACGACTTCTACCATTTCATGGATCACGCCTTCCACGCTTTTGTAGGTATCTCCCTCCAGGTAGCCAAACGAAGTTCCGAAGGTGGTACAGCTCTGCCATTTCGGGCCGATCACTTCCAGCTTCAGGTTATCCTTTTCCAGGCAGCCCACTCCATCTGGCCAGTTCCGGTTTTTTCCCTTATTGTTGACATACACGGCCTGACCATTCTCTGCTCCATTGTTCATAAAATCGGTGATCATGCCCCGCACCTGATCGTCAAAATACTGGATAACCGGCTTCGCCACGCCTTTACGGACATTGTTTCCGTCACGGGTATAGATCGGGAAGTCATCCATCCACAGCATATCAGGTTGGTACTTCTCCTGGATTTCTTTCCATCGGGCTACATATTCATCCACGGCTTCCTTGCTGAAGCCAAATGGGCCATAGAGGGATGCTGCTTCCGGGACCTGTTTAATCTCCTCTACGATATGTGGGCGTGGTTTGGCATCCACCACGTACTTTTCGGTAGTGAAAAAGCTCGTATGCCGTTCCCGATGGTATGAGGGGGCATACTTGAGGCCGTATTTTCGTACGGCACTTCCGAGGTCTCCCACTAGGTCGCGCTTAGGGCCTTTGTCTACTGCATTCCATGGAGTCAGGTCTGAATCCCAATTCGCCCAACCATCGTGATGCTCGGCAGTCAATACGACATATTTGGCACCTACATCCGCAAAGAGGCTGGCCCAGGCGTCCGGATCCCATTTTTCTGCAGTGAATTCCGGAATGATGTCTTTGTATCCAAACTCCGGTGGTGCAGAGCCCCAACGTTCCCTCAGATAATTATAGTAATGTGCGGAATCTTCATAGATCAGTTTGGGTACGTGCTCGGCATATCCCCGCCCCCCTTTACGGTAACCAATGGCACTGTAAGGGCCCCAATGAATGAAAATACCAATTTTACCATCGTCAAACCAGGCTGGCACTGGCATCTTTTGCAGGGATTCCCAGGAACCATCGTAGGGGGGTGCTGAATCGTTGGGTTTTTCACTAACTGAATTGCAAGAACTTAGTATTCCAAGCACCAGAAAGACGATACTTATTAATAACTTCATTTGTTGATCAAAAGTATTTTTCATTGTTTTTGGGAAAGTTTTATCAAATAACCCAAATGGGTTATTTACTCCTTACAGTTGTTGTGCAAACCTTTGTCTAAAAATCTAGTAGTCGAGTTCACATATCTAAAAAAATCATGAAAAAATAGCTGAAACTAAAAGCTAATGATTATACAAAAACACTGTTTAGTTCTATTAAAAAAATATTGGATTATTTAATTACCTATCTTTCCCAATTATCCGTCCTAAATGGATAAGCCGGTAGCTCGCTTGCATTGACCAAATTAACGGATGGTTTACCAGAAAAGGCATAACGAACATACTTAGGCTGGGATACATTGGGCGAGCTTAAGACCACAGTTTCTCCTTCAATGCGTGCGTCAGCTTTTTCCCATTTCCCGCGATCATCTGCTATCCAAAAGCCTGTAGGAGCCTTTCCGTTTATTGTTTTGAGACCATTCGCATAATTAAAATGAATGATTAGTTGATATCCCTTTTGATCAACACTTTTTAAAACTGGCCCTGTGGCCAAAATATCCATATCAAATGTATTTTTTGCAGCCAGAAGTGCTCCTCTTTGACCAATTGGAAGCTTATCTGTCGGATGGACGTTGCTTATATCTCCCAGATCAATGGTATTGATCACTGATGTGTGGGGGAGCTTCAACGCAGCAAGCTGAGATTCACGCATCCAGGCCCAGGAAGGCTCAGTTGGGCTTTCAGGATCCACCATTCCCTCGGTTCCTTTTCCATAGCCCGGCAGCATTACCACCATAAAATGCATGGCATCATTTTGCCATTCATGCCGATATTTCTGGATCCACTGCGTCAAAACATCATCATACTCTTTGATGCCCGCCACCCGATGAAACCATTTGGTATCGTCTACCTCAGGCATTCCAGACATATAACGGGTATTGCGTTCCCCCTGATACCAGAGGAGACCTCTGCAGGCGAAAGGGATGAGTGGATGCATCATAGCATTGTACAAAACATTGGGTTGACGTCTTAAAAAGATATCCTCCTGACTGTTCCAGTCATCAGACTTGCTCAAAATTTTATTTATTCGGGAAATCCTGGCTGTATCAAAATCAAACTCGTCCATAATTGTTTTAAAATGAGGCAATTCCTTTGTCATATCTCGTGGCATCCAGGCCTCAATGGACGAGCTCCCCCAGGATGCATGAATGATTCCTACGGGTACATCCGCGAGATCATTCAGGAAGTAAGCAAAAGAAAAAGCAACAGCGCTGGTAGGATGTGTGGGTTTCCATACTCCTGAGACTGTTTCCTGCTCCTCAAGGGCAACGATTCGCTTTACTTCGAAACTACGAATGTTGCTGGCAAAAGGCACCAGTCCCCTCACCTCTGGCACATTAGATACCCCGAATTGCATGTTGGATTGTCCTGAACAGATCCATACGTCTCCAACCAAAATATCGGAGAGTATTACCACACTCTTTCCAGTGATGACCAATTCCCTACCTACTGTGGAGGCTTCTAAGGGGTCCAGCATGACCATCCATTTTCCATCTTTACCAGTTTGCGTGGATTTGGTTTGTCCTGCAAAGCTTACCTCAATTTTTTCCTTTGGTGAACTTACTCCCCAGATGGGGACCGCAGTTTCCCTCTGCAATACCATATGATCTGTAAAAATACTGGCTGGTTTGAGTTGCTGTGCGAAGGTTGATGAGTACAACAAGGCGAATACCAACATTGATACAAACCCTCTTTTTAATGTAAAATGTTGCATTTTTACAATCATATAAAATCTATTTCTTAAGCGGAATAGCTGCTTCTACAAATCCTGCCGGACGACATTGATCACTCAAACTGTTGTCCTTCCCAAGCTCTTTTTCAATGGCATCAAACTCCGCTTTCAATTTTTTGACAATCTCCGGATATTGATCGATCATATTGTGCGTCTCCCCTATATCATCTACAAGATTGAAAAGCAGGCGTTCATTGTCTCGTTCATGGTATTTCCAGTCACCAGACCTTACGGCTTGTAACTGATTGCGATGATAATAGAAAAAGTGTTCATGTGGTGATGCTGCACCTTCACTGAGCACCGGCCAGATATCTTTCCCATCAATGACCCGATCCTGAGGCACTTCAGCTCCCGCAAGTCGGGCAAACGTGGGCAATAAATCCATTGTGGTCAACACCGCATCAGTAGTGGCTCCACCGGGAATCGCTGTCGGCCACCAGGCGATGGCCGGCTCACGCATGCCTCCTTCAAACGTGTCCCCTTTTCTTCCACGTAACCCACCTGTGCTGCCCAGCCCTCCCCGGGCCGGTCCATTATCCGAAGTGAAAATGACCAGTGTATGCTCATCCAGCCCATTGTCTGAAAGCGCCGCCAGGATTTCACCTACCGAATCGTCGATGGTACTAATCGCCTGGGGGTATATCTGGTCACGAAGTGGATAGTTGACCGTACCATTTTCCTGTGCCAACATGGTCTGTATGGAGTCAGGTGCCTGTTTCAGTTGTGCGGGCGAGGAATATACCGGCCGGTGTGGCAATGGATGCGCGATGTACAGAAAAAATGGGTTTTCTTTATTTCGCTCAATGAAATCTATCGCCCGATCCGTGATCCGCTGCGTGAGGTGATTCATGTCCGGATTTAGTTCAATGACCTCCTCACCATCAAGCAATGGCAGATCCGGAAAATTATACTTCTTGTTGTTTTGATGCCATGGGTGAATGTCATGACTGTATGGCAAACCGAAAAATTCATCAAAGCCTTGCCTGGTGGGCAAAAATGGCGGCTGATCGCCCAAGTGCCATTTGCCCATCATGCCCGTGGCATAGCCCCTGGGTTTCAGCATCTCTGCGATGGTAACTTCATCCGGGTGAATTCCTCGGTTGTCTGCGGCGAGAAAGACTCCATCCGCCATGTGGATACGTTTGGGGTAGCAGCCCGTCATTAATGCCGCCCGGGAGGGCGTACACACAGGTGCTGCTACATAAAAGCTGGTTAATTTGATTCCTTCGGCAGCCATCCGGTCAAGGTTTGGGGTGCTGACATGATCTCCACCAAAACAGCCCAGATCACCATATCCCTGGTCGTCTGTAAAGATAATAACGAAGTTGGGAGGCTTTTTTTCTTCCTGAAATTGTCGATGTGAACAACCAAGGCCCATAACCAATATAGTTATTGCTAAAATGTTAACCTGTATTGTGTAGTGTCTGGTCATTGTTGTTCTTTGAAGGATTACTGAATTGATTTTCCAATGGTGATGGCCACTGGCTCATTTTCCCCGAAGGTTTTCCCTCTTCTGAAAGTCACTGCTTCAAAACCCTCCAGTTGGAATGACCGCAGCTTGAGGGAGCCCTTCAGCACCGTAAGTAAAGCTGTTTTATTTCCATCATTTTCATCTATTTCCACCGTACCGTATTGGTAGCCATTGCTCCAGAAGTACTTGCCTGGTCTTGAGGTGAACTTCATCGATTGATCCACCGCGGAATAATGGAAGCCGGACATGGCCAATACTCCTCCCCAGGCCATCATGCTTCGGGCATAGTGATTTCCGTATTCTGCTTCATTGAATGGGTTTCGTTTTCTTCCATCATAGCGCGCCCTGATGTCAGCGATGGTTTTCAAGCCCTCTTCTTTTTGACCTTCATACAGCATCCCAACAGCAGCTGTATGCTCGAATCCAGTCATCACCTCTGTAAAATACGGGAATGGCTGTTTGGGTCGTTCGCCAGGATAATCTGCCATTAGCAAGGCTGATTCATCCCCGTGGGCATAGGAACGCATAAAATTAGGGTGTTTCATCAGGCTTTCGCGGTGGCAGTATTTGATAATAGCATCATTGGTTTTCCTGATATTTTCTTGATCTGCCAGGTAGCCTAAGTCCAGAATGTGTGCCATCACCTGGCCTACCAGCTGATCAACCAGCACACCTTCACCTAACTGGTACTGGGGATCGTCCGGCACCAGTCTTCGCTTAACCCGAATTAGGCCATCTGCAATGTTTTCCAATGCCCCGGGCGGAACGATTTCCTGAATGTAATACTCCCCGTTGAATAAGTTTTCATCCATCCAGGCAGACCCGTTTTCGTAAAGTGACCGACAGGTACTGGCAAATTCCTTTTCGCCTAAATAAAGGGCCATTTCTTCGGTCGCTCTCAGGGCGCCAAGGTACCAAAAACCCATTTGCGGATTGGGACCATAATATTCAACATCCATCGTATTGTGCTGTGCGCCTTCCATCACTCCGTCTTTGTCAGGATCCCAGCCTTTATCAATCCAACAGAATTCCAGTGCCTTTTTTACCTTCGACCAGTGCTTCTTCAGAAATTCATCATCTCCTGAAAGCTGCCACTCCCGATAGTACTGCATGATGCTACCCATCTGCCCATCTGCCGCGCCTAAACCAAAACTCAGCGCTTTGGAAGCAAGGGGTAAGTGGATGCGGTAGTTCATCATTCCTCTTTCATCGAGGGCATACCCAAACTCTACCTCCCGCATGTTTTGGGCTACCTCCCCAAACAAGAATGGGATGGTTTGCTCATAGTTCCAAACATGGGTACAGGTACCCGTACCACTTCCACGATCATCACGTGTTCCTTCCCATCCATGATAGTATCCGAATTTGGTTTTGAAAAACAGCTGAGTTCTTAGATGAGCCAGATTAAACAATGCTGCTTCTTTTACGACCTCAGGAATGTCGCTATTGATAAAAGCATTCACAAATGTGACGGTGCTGTTTTCCAGCTCAGGAACCCTTGGGATCACTTGCTTTGCAACATCCCAGGAGTCCTCAAATCGGGTGGTGTAAAAGTTCCCTACATTGTGATCATCGTTATCCCATGCTGGACGGTTGGGAAAATGCCAGGTGATAATAAACCGAATGTCTTTTTCTTCATTTGGTGCCAGCGTGGTCTTTACCGCTAAAGATCCCATCGGATTGTTTTCGCCATAGCCAGGTCTGTCTTCCAAAAGGCCATCGTCCGTGTAATCATCCCAGAACTCTAATGTACTGTTGCCCCATTCGCCGGGCGCCCAGTGGGTTCGGTACGAAACCTCGCCATCGCTGTTGGTGAGCATACTAAAAGTACCCCACTGCATGCTTTCACGATCCACGCTGTCAGAGGTGTAATGAATACCCCGAAGCCCATTTTCTTCTTTATAAGTATTCCTGTTTTTCAACGGTTTCCCAACCGTTCCATCGTCCCCGATGAAGTTGGGAATGTTGCCAGCCAATGATATAGTTACAGGTTTATCAGAAGTATTTTTCACCTTGTAACTTAGGACTACAATTGGCAAACTGCTGTCATCCACATTGCCCGGTATGAGCGGGTTAAATGCCCCAACAGTCACTTCCAGAGGCAGTTCTTCATCTTTTAAAAGTACCTGCCCAAAGGGATATGCTGTCCGGAAGGAAGCCTCCGAAAACCGTGGCAATCCGTGGTTGGGGCCAGTAGCTCCGTAGTAGCCTTCACTGTAAAGTTCCGGCAATGGACCTTCCAGTAAAACAGCCTGTCCTTCCCGGTCTTCCTCTTTCAGGTAAATCGCAAAAAATGGCGCTCTTTTAATCACTCCAACACCACCCATCTGGGGATTGTACCCTTTGGCTGGGCGGCTCATGATTTCCCAGTCCTGCAAGGCTCCATATCCGGTAAGAGAAATGGTACCGGTTCCTATGCCCCCTACAGGCATCGCAATACGCTGGAGGTGGTCCTGGTCGTAGGTCTTCAGTACCGGCCAGTCTGTACTGATTTGCTGAGCAAATGAAAAAACCGGAAGAGAAAAGAGTGTTACGATCGAGCAGATGATTTTGATGCGTTTCATTTCTTTTTGATTGCTAATTCGCTATATCCTTGATTACTAAAATTTTAAACATGCCGGCATACTAACCGCTATCGAATGCCCAGTAGATTTCAATAAGCCATCTGGTAGCACTTTGAAGACAATTATGTCATCCCCATACTGATTAGCGACCAGTAAAAACCGACCATCCGGAGAAAGACAGAAATTCCTGGGTTGATTGATGCCCCCGGTCACATTCCCCAGTGGTTTCAGGGCACCCGTCTCCTGTATTTTGAAGACAGAAATGCAATGATATCCGTCCTGGTGCCCCCGATTAGAGGTGTAGAGGTACGTACCATCCGGGGAAACATGCACATCTGCTGCCGTGCTGCGGCCTTCGATCCCTTCCGGCAAGAGCTTCTGCTTATCGATCACTTCAAATGTACCATCAGCGTTTGGTTGCAAACTCCAGACCACACTACTCAACTCACCCAC
Organism: Cyclobacteriaceae bacterium; assembly: GCA_965243485.1. Lineage (GTDB taxonomy): Bacteria > Bacteroidota > Bacteroidia > Cytophagales > Cyclobacteriaceae > UBA7330. Next base: position 4,701,632 of record CBDEVP010000001.1, read on the forward strand.
TACAAACCATAGGTCCCGGGTAGGATGTGAGGCCATGTGCCTGGGGCCGTCTCCGGAATCCATCTTTAAGGCTACTTTACCTGCGGTTGGCTTTCCGTCAATCATGGGGTATGCGATAATTTCGTCAGTTCCCAGGTCCGGGACATAGATGTAGTTTTCCCCTTTAGAAAAATAGGAACTATGAGGGTGTGGAACTTTTTGTCTGAAATGAACACTTGACCCCTCATGCTTGAAGTAAGCAACTTTTGAAAGCATGCCTTTCTCCCAGCCAAAGACGATGAGGCTCCCTTCGCGGTAATTCGCTACGGAAACCAAAGATTCATCTTCATTCAAAGTGACGTGGCAGGTAGTAGATCCCTCTGTGGATAACTCCTGATCCAGCACATAGTTACCATCCTCCTGTCTGGAGAACAGACTCAGCTTGCCCTGATCGATTTCGCTTACCGCATACATTTTTTCCCTGTCTCCCGAAAGAGTCAGGAAGCTGGGCTGCTCCACCCGGGCAATCATTCTCAGGTTGCTGAGCGCACCAGTCTCCGTATTGAAATCTACCTGGTAGACTCCCTCGCTGGTTCCTTTTGTATAAGTTCCAATGATTAAAGGGATCGTTTGCTGATCCAAACTTGCCTTATTGTTCAAACCTTCATTAGCCTTTTTCTGACCATAACAACTGCTGATAGCCAGCAGGGTGGCAAGGAATATAGAAGTTAAATAATTGGTGTTTATCATCTCTTATGAAGCTCTCAAGTTTAGTTCATGGTCAGTACTTTTGGGTTTTCCACCATTCCGGCTGGACGTGCATTGTTCTTCATGTCTTCATCAAACTGTTGCATCGCCTCTTTCAACTTAGCCACGATTTCAGGATATTGTGATGCAAGATTGGTTTTCTCCGAAATGTCTGTCTCCAGATTGTAGAGCGCTTCTTCATCTTCAATGATTCGAAGCTTCCACTCCTTCCACCTTACCGCTTCTAAGGTGCCCCAATGGGAATAGAAAAAATACTCATGCAGGCTTTCAGCACCTTCTGTCAGTACTGGCATGATGTCTTTCCCATCAATGATGCGGTCATCCGGCACTTCAGCTCCAATCAAATTGGCGAACGTGGGCAACAGATCCATTGCGGTGATCAGTTCATCAGTATCGCTTCCGGCTTTGATGCCTTTCGGCCAGCGGATCACGGTTGGCATGCGCATGCCTCCCTCCAGTGTACTGCCCTTGCCTCCAGATAAAGGTTTCAAAGAATTTTTCCGACCTCTACCAGCTCCATTATCACTTGTAAACAGTACGATGGTGTTTTCGTCAATCCCCAGTTCCTTTAATGTGGCAAGAATCTGACCCACGGACCAATCAATCTCATAGATCGCAGTCTCATAGATTTCTGGAGAAGCTTTTGTGTCATTGGCCAATACCTCGGCATATTCTTCTTTGATTTCTTTAGAGGCTGCCAAAGGTCCATGCGGAATGGGATGCGGAACATACAGAAAGAAGTTTTCATCCTTATGATCCCTGATAAACTTCACGGCTCGTTCTGTGACCCTCCTGGTCAAATAATCGGCGTCCGGATCTAACTCGATCACTTCCTCTCCTTCCAATAACGGCAAAGGTGGAAATTGAAAAAACTCCTGGCGGGGGTGCCTGGGCATAATGTCGTGGCTGTAAGGCAGCCCGAAAAATTCCTCAAACCCCTGCCGGGTAGGTAAAAACTCTGGTTGATCCCCCAGGTGCCACTTTCCAAATATTCCGGTTCTATAGCCGGCAGATCGGGCAATTTCAGCGATGGTTATTTCGTCAGGATTCAGTCCGTGGCCATCTCCGGCCAGGCAGACAGGAAATCGTTTACCATCCGGAATATTTGGTAAATCAGCGACCAGACTTGAAGGCGGTTCCATGCTTACCCGCCGGGGGTAGCAGCCCGTCATCAAAGCTGCTCTTGACGGCGTACACAAAGGCGCAGCCACATAAAAGCTGGTCAGGCGTGCACCTTCCTTCGCCATTTGATCAATATTTGGCGTAAACACATGATCACCACCGAAGCAGCCAAGGTCTGCATAGCCCTGATCATCAGTGAAGATGATGACGAGATTAGGACGATCTTTTGTTCCTTCTGTGGTATGGCCCTCTCGCTGAGTACAACAGAACAGGGTCACCATCAAAAGTGCTATTGAAACGCTGAAAGATGATTTATACAAAAGGTCTTCGGTACAGGCTTTCATGTGTATAATAATTGATTTTCAAAGGTCACATGGAATGTCCGAGACCCTATTTGGTACGAAAAAGAACGATTTATCTCTAAATATTCATCCTCGGTTGGTATAGCTCGCTTTATGGACATTTCATGTATTCTTAGTTGCTTAATTCTATCGGATCCCGTTCCTGTGGTGCCTCTAAATCAGGAACTCTCTGATCGCTCCCGATCACGTTTACATCCCCAAGCTCCTTCCGAATGATTTCCTCCTGTGCTTTTAGCATGGTCACTACTTCCGGGTACTGGTCCGCAACATTGACTTTTTCCCCCAGATCATTATCCAGGTTATAAAGCATGTATTCATCCAGGGTGATAAACCCTTTGTCAACCAGCGGATGCCCTTTTTTAGACCAGAAAGGTTGATCTGCAACAGTTCTTGGGATATGAAGTTTCCATGGCCCCTTTCTCACAGCCTGCAGGTTGGTACCATTGTAGTAGTAGGTTAATTCGTGTGGAGACTTTGTGGTTTTACCTTTAAGAATGTCCAGAATGTTTTTACCGTCAATCACCCGGTCTTGCGGAACTTCTACACCCGCTATCTCACAAAACAGCGGCAGCAAATCCATACTCGAAATCAGTGTATTGGAAGTCTGTGCGGCAGGAATTTGCCCGGGCCAGTAAAAGATACCAGGAACCCGATGACCACCCTCCATCGTACAGTACTTGCCCCCACTGAGGCCTCCTGTCTGTCCTTTGTAGGTTGGTCCGTTGTCTGAAGTGAAAACCACCAGCGTATTTTCCTCCAATTGTGCTTTTTTCAAGGCATCCATGATACGACCGGTGCTATGATCCATCTCCTGGATAAAATCCCCGTAGACACCGTAATCGGAACTGCCCTTGAAATCCTCACTGGGTCTCAAAGGATTATGCACGATGTGATGGGATACATAAATAAAAAAGGGATCATTCTTTTGCTCCTGAATGAAAGAGATGACCTTGTCCGTGTAGGTTTTGGTAAGGATTTCACATTCCACATTTTCTTCCAGCACCTCCCTATTGTGATAGAGGGTATTGTTGTCCCCACGTCCCTGGGGATCATAGTTTCTGGGGATTCCCAGGTATTCATCAAATCCGGCATCCAATGGGTGTGATCCTTCCACATTCATTCCCAGGTGCCACTTTCCTACCATCAGGGATTTATAATCTGCTTTCTTTAAGACTTCCGGAATTGTCAACTCATCAGTGTGAAAGCCGTAGTTCTTATACTTTGGAAAATCAGGTCGTGTAGCAACTGGGTAACCTGCACGCATGGGATACCTGCCCGTAAGCAAGGCGGCTCTTGATGGACTGCATACATTGGCAGGAATAAAGAAATCCGTGCTACGAAACCCATTAGCAGCTAATGCATCAATATTGGGTGTCTTTATTCCTTCCGCCCCGTAGCAGCCGATATCTCCATAGCCCAGGTCATCGGCAAAGACGACAATGATATTGGGTGGCTTTGGAGTGTTATCTTGCTGTGCTGTTTGCGAAGTACAGCTGGCACAACACACAATCAACAGAAGTACAACAGAAGCACTTCCAAAGGACCGGATCTTTTGTAAAACTGTTTTCATTTCTTCGCAAGGCTATTTTTCAACTCCTTCAATCGTGCATCCATGCTGGCAACCACCTCCGGATACTCATTGAACAGGTTCCGGGTCTGATTCGGGTCTGCTTCCAGATCATACAACTGCGCTGGTGGAGCATCCTCTTTCAGTTTACCATTCTCAATATCACTGTTCTTCCCTCCGACCAGGGCAACTCCGGCGGGTCCACCCCACGCATGGTGTTCAGGTTTATGACCGCCAAACCCACCACTACCCTGAGCGGGGATGTACATCCATTTTCCTTGTCTTAGCGACAAGTTTTCAGGTCGGCGTGGGGCGAGGAGAAGCTCTTCCCGTAAACTACCTTCTTCGCCCATCAATGCAGGCAGGACATTAATGCTATTCTTGTCGGTCAATGACAGATTTTGCTCCTGCCCCGTAAGTGCGGTAAATGTGGCCAGCATATCTACTGTTGAGATGAGTTGATCCGATACGGTCCCCGCAGGAACCTTACCCGGCCATTTGACAATGAAAGGCACCCGGTGGCCACCTTCCCATACGCCAAACTTGAACCCTAAGAGGTCTCCATTGATCTTATGTCCTTTTTCCACAGCTATCCGACCTCCAAGGTTTAGCATGCCCCCATTGTCACTGGTGAAAATGATCAGGGTGTTTTCAGTCAGCCCGTTTTCTTCCAATGACTTCACCAGCTCACCGACCATCCAGTCCAGCTCATGGATGTAGTCGCCATACAGACCGGCCTGGCTGGTGCCCTTAAATCCGGGGGCTGGGGTAAAAGGATGATGGATATTGGTGGTCGCAAAATAGAGGAAGAACGGATTCTCCTTGTTTTCGGTGATCCAATCAACGGCCTTTTCGGTTAGATACGTTCCTGTTTTTTCATCGTCATAAATCTGATGCGCTTGCAGCGCTCCGGCGAAAAGATTCGGGCTTTTAACCGAAGCCTCCTTTGGGAAAGTAGGCGTAGGTGATGGTTTTAAATCGCCTTCATAATTTCTCCCCAGATAAACTAGCGGATCATTGGGATCGTGCCCCACCACCGTCTTATTTTCCACATAGACGAAAGGGCTGCCGCTGTTGACAAACGGAACCCCCCAGTAATAATCAAAGCCTACTTCATTAGGACCGGGTCCGAGGGGCACCTGCCAGTCGTTTTCTTCCACGCCGAAACCCAGATGCCATTTACCTAAACACGCAGTACGATAGCCCTTGTTTTGAAATACTTTACCTACAGTCAGAGTGGTCGTATCTATAAGCAGTCTTTCAAGTGTCGGCAATGGTCCCCAAATGTCTTCGCGTATGGGGTACTCCCCGGTAAGCAATGCATACCTGGAAGGCGTACAAACCGCAGACGCTGTATGTGCATCAGTAAACCTGCGCCCTTGTTGTGCGAGCTGATCAATGTTTGGCGTCTGTACCCTGGTGGCTCCCTGGCAGCTTAAGTCCCCATAGCCCAGGTCATCGGCATAGATGAGGATGACATTGGGTGGTTGCTCATCTGCCGTAGATTGCTGACTGGAACATCCGGAGCCAATCGTCAAACCAATCAACAACATTCCTAAAAATTTTTGTCTACTATTCTTCATAGATATTTTCTCGCTCGTTTAAATTTCTTTTTACTTTTCAAATCTGACAGTGGCCATTATTCGCTCACGGGGCAAGAAATGACCATTCTTCAAGTCCCCATTGCACTCCTTCAATAGTTTTTCCCTGAGCTCCAGATACTTATCCTGACGCTGTTCAATCAAATCTTTTTCCTCCTTATAGTCTTCGGGTAAATAGTATAGTTGGAATAGGTCTTCGGATATATAATACCTCAGTTTCCAACCATCATTGGTCACCAGAGCTGGCCCCATAAATGAGGCGTAAACCGTGTAAGCTCTTTTAATACTATTCTCATTGCCTAATAATACCGGTAGGTATGAAAGGCTGTGTTTGTCTTTGGGAAGCTCTATCTTGAACAAATCCGCAAAGGTGGCCATCAGATCATAGTTGGTCACCAGCTGATTTATAGTTTTACCACCTTCTATGTTTCCTTTCCAATAATAAAAAAGCGGTACTCTAACTCCTCCCTCCCAATTGCTCCGTTTGAGTCCGGCCATCCCATCATTCCCATCAAATACATCAACAGCTGTTTCGCTGTAGTATTTGGTATGGATATTATCAATTTTTTCTCCGTGAATGTTTTTCGTTACTGGCTTGGGCAATTTCCCTTCACTTGGATAGTATAATTCATGTCCATTGTCAGAACTAAACACAATGATTGTGTTGTCTATTAAAGCCAGCTCTTCCAATTTATTGATTATGGCCCCCACATGATCATCCAGCATTTTTACCATGGAGGCATAGGTCTTTTCAATTTCTGTGAGCTCGGGATTATTGACGAAGTCTGGATGGATTTCGGGAATCGCTGATGGACCGTGGGGCAATTGTGTAGGATGATACAGAAAGAATCTCTCCTCTTTATGATCTTCAAAAAATGTCAGGATTTTGTCAAGAAATACATTCTGTGAATAGGTTTGTTTTCCAGTCATATCCCATCGCTCCTGGTATCCTCCATTCTCGTCGCGCTCAGGTGTTTTTCCGCAATCAGCCCGGGTGTTTCCTTCCAGATAAACTATTTTGCCATCTTCAAAAAGAAATGGCGGATAAAATCCATGACACCGGACATGGTCAAAATACCCGTAGTAGTAGTCCCATCCGTGCCTTTTCAGTTGATTGTGTGTGGTGGAAAATCCCCAGTCCAGCTTGCCAACCTGGCCTGTGAAATAACCAGCTTTCTGGAATACTTCCGCCAAAAACACTTCATCTTCAGGGATGGCCCCATATTGCTCATCCAAAGCCTTTTGAACAGTTTCATGTTTCAGGGTATCATTGGTTGATAGTGGAATGTATGCAGCACCTCCCGCTATTTTCCATTTATCGGTCTGGCAGTCATGATACCCGGTCAGCAGACTGGCTCTGGCAGGAGCGCAATACATGCTCCCGTAGGCATTTTCGAATCGTACACCTTTGGCTGCTAGTTGGTCAATGTTGGGGGTCCTGATAATTTTTTGTCCTTCACTGGAAAGTAACCCACGGCCCAAATCATCCGCATAAATAAAAACCACATTCGGAAGACTTTCTTTCTCTGTTGTGTTCTGGTCTCCTGATTCACAGGAAATTGATACAACGAGTGTTATTAAAAACAATAACTTATTGACTCTAGTTATCATCAAATTCATTTTTTAGGATAAATGCTAATTCACTTCGGACTTTTCGACTGGCCTCGCTATCATTTTCTACCAAAACCGGTACTTTTTCAAACCGGTCATTTTTCATATCATAGAGTCTTCCATCATTGTAAAGTTTCCAATTGGCATTTCGTACGTATCGCAACCCGGAATTAGCTCCGGAGGGTTCAGTACCTCCCGGAACAGGAAGGACTGACTCTTCGGCGTACGTCCAGGTTCGCCTGGACATTCCTTTGCCTAGTAACACATCAGAAAAACTCAATCCGTCAATATCATCACCGACTGCTTCTGGTGCTTTAGCCAGGTCAAGAAAAGTTGGTAAGAAATCAGTAAAATCAACCAAATCATCTACCACCTGACCTCCTTTGATCGTACCAGGCCAGTTGGCAATCATCGGTACACGGGTACCACCATCAGTTAAGGTAGCCTTTCCCCCGGGTATTTTAAGTCCATTTTGCATAGTGAAAATCGGTTCCTTAATGAGTTTCTTTCCTTCTGCCCTTACAATCAGATTTTGCGGAGTTCCATTATCGGCCACAAATAGAATCAGAGTTTTCTCCCTCAGCTTAAGGGCATTGAGTGCTGCCACCAGGCGACCTACTGCCCGATCCATTTCTGCAACCATTTCCGGATAGCTGTCATATCGCCCAAATGGACTAAAAGGAACCGGTGTTTCCAGGTCATCGGTGACCTCATGACACAAGGCCATCGAATAATAAGCAATGAATGGATTGTCCCGATTTTCAGTCATGAATTCTATCACGCTTCTGGTATACAGATCCGGACCATAGAAGGGTTTAGTATCTGTGCGAACTTGTCCGTTCCGGTAAATCATGGGCTCGTAATATCTAGGGCCTTCATGCCATCCAAAAACTTCTGAGTGTTGAAATCCCAGTCTGGCAGGATGCTGTGGATCATCCTTCAACAAGGTCAGCTGCCACTTTCCTGCTATACCTGTAGCATATCCATTGGATTTCATGAGATTTGAAAAGGTGTTTGCCTCCTCTGATTTTGGAAAGTCACCCCATTTGACATCTCCAAAACGAGTCGGGTATTTCCCGGTCATAATGGTCAGGCGGGACGGCACACAGGTTGGCATACTATACGTATGCTGAAACTTCATTCCCGTTCGGGCCAGTTCATCAATATGAGGTGTCTCGTGAGATTCACCACCATAGCAACTTAATACCTCCTGCCCAACATCATCTGCCAGGATGAAAAGAATATTGGGTCTGTCTTTATTCGTGTTTTCTTTGCCTGACTGTTGTTGATTCAACGGCTCCTGACATGAAAATATCATGCTCAGAACGAAAGTTGTAGTTAACAGGTTCTTAAACTGCATTGATAAGCTATTCATCTTCCCGGGATTTAGTTTTGAAAGTCATCTTATTCAGAATTTCTTTTAATGGGTACTCATCTCATACCTAAGCAGATAGGCTTCCCCCGTATTTTGTATCATCGAAATGCCCCATCCTGGAATTTCCCTATTGGGATTACCATCTTCCAGGTGTGGACGGTATAACCCGGGTGCTTTGGGAATATTGACCAAATTGGAGTACAGATTTGAAAAATTTAAGCCATCAGTAGCCATGTTGATCGAAGAGCTGATGGAAGCCAGGGAAGCTACCCCACCCTCCTTAAGCCATACCAGTACTTCGTGGCTATGATCCAAAATAGGTCCATCATGCTTTTGGTAGGGGCCCTCTGGCTGATCTGCAAAAGCAACTCCCATTTTAGTGAGACCTGGCCCCCTTTTTCCATCTACGTAGCACCGTCCTTTGTAGTACATCCAGATTTTCCCTTCCTTCACTACCAAACTTGCATCATCAATTCGGTAGCTATCAAATGCTGTGGTATCCGCAGAGACTTGTAATATCGGATTGTTTTCCACACGTATGAAGGGACCATCAGGGTTATCAGATACTGCCAGACCCAATGCTGTGTAATCATTCACAGAATTATTTTCGAATTCTTTGCTGGCATTTCCTGGTGTTGGCTGAACTGCGGTGTAATAGAGGTAATATTTCCCCTGATAGGCGAGGATATTGGGCGTAAAAACCGAATGACTATCAAAAGCCCCCTCATCACCCAGTCCCAGAGCCATGCCCTGCTCTTCCCAGGTATATCCTTCGTCTTCCGAGGTGGCATACCAGATCGTCCCCCAGTAGCCAGACCGGATGGGACTATCCATGCGGGTGTACCATACATAGTGCTTATCACCAACCTTGATGACGTCGCTGGGGTCTCTGCGGTTGTAAACAGGGTCTTTACCAATGCCTGTAACATCCGAATAGGAAAAACTTACGGTTCCAACTGCTTCTTCCTGCTTACTTTCAGACTGTTGGGAACTGCCTGAAGTACATGCACTTAACAGGCCTATGGACATGGTAAGCATGACCAGGGTGATCACGGTTTGCTGAAATCTGATTTTTAATTGTTGTATCATCTCTTTCATTGGTTTCATCTTTTTTCTTAATTGGTTGGCCTCCATAGATATTCTTCCCCTGCCCGGAGATCAATGTTCTGACTTAATGTTCCGTCGACTAGTGTCCTGAATGTAGTTGCCTTGCTGGCAGTAATAGTTGCACTGCTAAGCTGTCCTTTGCTCCATGTCATATCTACTTCCAGTCCTCCTCGTGCTCTCAATCCACTCACTTTTCCTTCCGCCCACACCGCTGGTAGCGCGGGGAGCAGATGCAGGATATAAGGGGCTTTAATCAGTGACTCATCTGGTACTACAGGCATGTAGTAGTTAGATTCCTCAAGGTCTTGCTCATACGCCACAAAAGCCGCTTTATTAATATCCAATTCGTTGGAATCCTTGCTACGCATATGGCTTTGAAGCAACATCTCGCAAACGGCAGCCCCACCTCCGAAATTGCCGTCGATTTGAAACGGAAAGTGGAAATTGAATAAATTGGAATAGGTGCTATTGGCAAGAAGTAACCGATAGGTCTCATGCGCTTTATCACCTTCCAGTAGTCGGGCCCAGAGGCTCGCTTTCCACGCCACACTCCAGCCCTCCCCCTTGCCACGTTCATCCAAAGTAACGCGTATGGCATTGGTTATCTCCGGACTCGTATAGGGCGACCAATCCCGCCCCGGATGCAACCCGAAAAAGTGCGACATGTGCCGATGGGTATCATGGGGTTTGTCCCGGTCATCGGGCCATTCCTGCAGCTGCCCGAACCGACCGATTTTCTGGGGACAAAGTCTTGGAATAAGTCCCTTTAGTTCCTTTTTAAAATCACTGTCCACACCCAGAATAGTGGCTGCTTCAATACAGTCTGTAAACAGGTTCAGTACGATTTGCTGCTCAAAAGAGGCTCCGTAAGCCTGCTTATTCAATCGACTGTATTCGTCTTCAAAATAGGAGTTTTCCGGTGACCATGTCGGGTAAACCACGAGTGAACCATCTTTCCAGGGTGCCAGGAATTCCACATAGAATTCTGCGGCCCCTTTCATAAGGGGGTAGACTTCTTCCAGGTACGCTTTATCTTGTCCATAAGCGTAGTGCTCAAACAGGTGCTGTGATAACCAGGCACCTGATTGCTGCATGCGCCTGCCATGCTCGTTGGGAGCTGCAAACCCAAAAACATTCCCATTCAACCCGGTACTCCAGCCCTTGTCAACGCCGTATGCTTCGTTGGCCACGTGTCTACCACCCTCGGCCACCACCTTCAGCCATTTTACATACGGATCGAACGAGGTGGTCAGATTGGCTGGCTCCACCATCCAGTAGTTCATCTGGATATTGATGTCGTTGTGATAGTCACAATTCCACATGGGTTTTGTCTCTGTATTCCACAGCCCCTGTAAGTTGGAAGGTAAGGGCGCTCCGCGGGAGCAGCTCAGCTGCAAATACCTTGAAAAGTTAAAGTAGAGGTTATCCAGTTCCACACTTCCTCCGGCATCCAGCAGCTGATCTGTGGTCAGTTCTGCAGGATGATACTTGAGGTTTAACTGGCACTGATCAATCAGTGCTGAAAAGTCATCAATATGCGTTTGCTTCAATGATCGGTAACTTGCTCCGGTAAAAAGAATATCATCGATGATTTTTCGGCTAGCCGCTATATAGTCCCGGCCTTTGAAAATTGGATAAACTGGAAGGTAATCTGTATATCCGGTCAGGTAAATGATCACTTCCTTGGTACTGGTAATTTGGATACCTCCCTTTTCATCAAACTGTATCTTTCCATCACCCACTTCAAACCTTATCATTTGCGCAAATTCCATACTATCGCGTTCCATATGGGCCTTGCCAACTACCAGAAGTTGATTATTGTCTGCCTGAAATTTAACCACCCGATGTTCCGTTCCTACCTTTAGCTGGAGATTCATTGGCTTACCATCAGAGGTGTAGCGCATCCCAATCAGGTCGTTGGGATAACTGCAGAAATACTCCCGGGTATAAGTGGTATTATCCAGTTGATAGCTAACCCCTCCTACACCCTCTCTGATGTCTAGGTAACGCTCGTATTCAGTCACCTGACGCGGATCATGACCTGTTTTGATGGTGAGGTTGGTAAATGGCCCATAATTACCCAATGGCTCTTGTGTGGCCATGTATTTGGTGGAAATGCCTTCCATGCTGTTTTCTCCGGTACCAAAGCGTTCATCATGGTAGGCCTGTTGTACTTTTCCAAAGTTTTTATACGAGCCTATACGGACCCCGGATTGAGCCACAGAATCCATTCCACGTTTGGAATTCATCCACAAGGTAATCTCGTTGATCAGCAGGTACTCCTCCTCAATGCCACCAGAAAACATCAGCCCCATCCGCCCATTGCCAAGCGGCAAGGCTTCCTGCATATACCCGGCATCTGATCGTTCACGGTGCTTTTTGATGTTTTCCAGGTCACTGCTACCTGGTTCAGTATACCGGAGCAGGTAACCCGCTTCCTGTGCGCTGGAAGAAGCACACATCAACAGAATCGCTGTAACGAGTACAACCCGATTCCTTGTGAAGTGCTCTAAAAATCTAAATTCTCTTTCCATTGCCTGCTCAATTAAATTTCTCTACGGTCAGTACGACCGTCTCATTTTCGTTAAAGATTTTTCCATTTTTAAAGATCAATGGCTTATAACCGTCCAGCTCAAATGTTCGTAGCTCAACAGATCCATTCAATACTGTAAGGGCAGCCGTTTTCTGACCATTTTTGTTGACAAGTTCGACAGTCCCATACTGGTAGCCATTGGACCAAAAGTAGGTGCCCTCCAGGTCGTTAAATTTCATGGTTCCTGTTACCGCACTGTATTCGAACCCTGTATAAGCCAGAAGTCCGCTGTAAGAAGCCATGGCCCGGGCATAGCGGTGACCAAACTCTCCTTCATTGAATGGATTTCGCTTTTTCCCGTCATAGCGGTCTCTCACCGCCTGAAAAACAGATAAGCCCTCGTTTTCTAATCCTTCATATAACATGTGAGCACCTGTGCTGTATTCAAAACCGGTCATCACTTCACTGTAATAGGGAAATGGGCGGGCTTCCCTTTTGTCCTCCGGATAGTATCCCATGATCATCCCCTTTTCCTGACCTACCGCATAGCTCCTGAAGGTGCTCAGGTGATTATTAAAATCTTCTTTCCAGTTGTACTTGCGGATGGTCTTTAACGTGGTGGTTATATTGTCTTTATCCAGGAGATACCCCAGTCCACAGATATGTGCCATGTACTGCCCTACCAGCTGATCCACCAGGATTCCCTCTCCAATTTGAAAGTCTGTAGGCTCAGGTACTTTTTGAATGTAATACGCACCATTGAACAGGTTTTCGTCGGTCCATTTACCACCGGACTCAAACATGGCCCGGCATTTTTTTGCAAATGATTTGTCCTTCATCTGGAGGGCCATCTCTTCGCTTGCCCGTAGCGCACCCAGGTACCATGTGGCCATTTGAGGGTTAGGGCCAATGTAATTTACATCCATCGTGTTGTGGTGTTTTCCTTCCAGTACCCCATTAGCGTCTTTGTCCCATCCACTTGCTTTCCAGGCAAATTCCATGGCGGCTTTTATGTAAGGATATAGCTCTGCTAGCTTCTCATTATCTCCAGAAAGCTGCCACTCCCTGTACATCTTCATCAGACAGCCCAACTGGCCATCGGCGGCATCTTTTCTTCTACTGTGCTCAGCCGTTTTCACAGGAAGCCATACCCGATGCGCCATATTCCCAGTTTCAGGGTCTGTGGCATATTTAAACTCCACTTCACGCATGCCCATGGCAATATCTCCGAAAAGGAAAGGCGTTGTTACTTCGTAATTCCACACATGGGTGCATGAACCATAGCCCCAACCAGCTGCCGCACCTTTTGGATTGATGGCCACTCCTTCCACACTTCCTGTGCCTTCCCACCCAAAGGCATAACCATCTTCATCACGAAAGACCGTCTGAGAACGAAGATTGGCAACATTGAAGAGCGCAGCCTCTTTGAGTACTTCCGGCAAGTCAGTATCGACGAAAGCTTTTACATACTTCACCGTTTCCTTTTCAAACATCCAGAGGTTGGGAATTATTTGACTGGCGACATCCCAGGCATCTTCATAAACCGTGGCGTAATAATTCTTAAATGGCGTATGTTCGCCATAATTGGGCTGTGCTTCCCAGCCTAGTCGGTACGGAAAATTCCAGGTCAGAACAAAGACAAACTCCTTTGTACCATTGGCCGGAATAGAGGCTTTAACAGCTAAGGTCGCCGGCTTATTGTTCGGGTAATCTCCGGTTTGTTCTTCCAGCATACCATCATCACTGATATCATCCCAGAAATTGATCAATGAACCATTCCACCTCATATCAGGATGCCATTGTGTCCTGTAGCTAATACCTTTTGTTTCCGGAGTAGTGAATGCCATGGTGCCCCATTTTCCGGTGGTGCTATCCTTATTGGTATTCTCCATGAAAATTCCGGAAAAACCGTCCCCTTTTTGAAAGGTGTTTTTGTTGCCCTCTGAGCTACCTCCCCATCCGTCGGTGCCGATGAAGTTTGGAATGGCACCGCATACGGTTGCATCTATGGCTTTTTCCGTTTTGTTCTCCACCACGTATTTCAGAATTGCTCCCGGCATGCTGCTGATCCTGGTGTCTCCCGGGACCATGGGGTTGAAGGCCCTGAGTGTAACGCGTACCGGGCTGTTGTCATCACTCAGGTTGACCTGGGCGAGTGGATATGCGGCATTAAATGTACAATTACCAAACCGGGGGAAGCCGCTGTTTAGCTCATTACTACCCCAGTCTCCTTCCAGGTTGTCGGAAGAAAGCGGACCTTCCAACAGCCGGGTTTGTACGTTTCCTTCTACCGTTTCTGTACGTATGGCAAAAAATGGAGCTATCCTGATTGCGCCCATGTACGAATTGAAAACCGGTTTCCAACCTAAGGCCCCCTGATTGACAATTTCCCAGTCTTTTAAATCCCCTCTGCCACCCATTGACACGGTGCCTGTTCCGATGCCCCCTAATGGCATGGCCACTTTGCTGGCATATTCGTCTGTATAGGTTTTTAGGATTGGCCAGTTTAGATCATCTTGAGCCTGCAACGAATGACTCATGAGGATCATCATGAGCAGTATCATTTTGTTTAACTGTGCTAACCGATAGTTTTTGGTAATTGACTTCATAAATCTGTCAATTGTTTTTGGACCTTGAATTCTAAAAACACATGACCATAGTAGGCATATGCATCCTAATGCTACAATTAGCTTCATGTCATTCATCCCTTTTCTCAATGATTTCAAACCGTTCTAAATACAAGTCAGGCCGTTCCCCTCCAATGTGCAACCCCCACTGGATCATCTCACCCTGGCCAATGTCAGTAAAGGCTTCCGGCCGGTAAGCACCTGGAGCCCATGGCGCATTTTCGTTGCTTATTACACCCGTCTTTTCGAAATGGATGCCATCTTCTGCATACATCAGGTAAAAAGGAATGTCCTGCCGTCCCTTTAATTTCATCCCTATCATGGCGCCCACACCTGCTCCCTGTGGCCAGACCAAAACCTCATGGTTCCCCTCAACGAGAGGATTGCTTTCATGCTTGGTATAGGGTCCTTCTGGTTTTTCGGCAATGGCTACTCCCATTTTCGTTTCAGTAGGTGGCTTGCCCCACTGACGTCCCTTGTAGTAAAGCCAATACTTACCTTCCCACATTATCAAAGATGAATCATCGACTCGATGGCTATCAAATTGGGATCGATCTTCGCTGGTTACTAAGACCGGGTTGGAGTCCACTTTTGTCCAGGGGCCGTCAGGTGAGTCAGAAACTGCCATTCCAATGGCGGTTTTAGGTCCTAACTTCCCATTTTCATTGGCATTTTTTCCGTAGGCAGTGTAGAAAAGAAAATACCTACTCTCGGCAACAAGAATACCTGGCGTATATATAACGTCATCATCCCAGGCTCCTGTCTTGCCAGTCGAAATACATTCACCTTTTTCTGTCCAGGTATACCCATTAGGAGATGTTGCGTACCAAATGGTAGATACTACGGGCATGTCCGGTACAAACTGGCGCATTTTGGAGTACCAGACATAGTAAAGTCCTTCTACTTTGATGATATCACTGTTATCCCTTCGCAAGAACCCATTCGGATCGCGAGCTAAGCCCTGCAACTCAGAATAGCGGACCGACACCTGTTTAAGCTTTGGTTGAGCAATGACACAGATCGATCCTAACATGAATAGCATCAATAATCCTACTTTTTTGCCGATATTTTTAATGGGTAGTGTCAAGGGATTCTGGGCATTACATTTTAAAGGTTACTTCTACATTGTCAAGTATTGGTATAGACTCATTCTCCGTACCGTCGATGACCTGAACCTCAAACTGGAACCCGTATCCTTTTGGGAGTCCGGAGAGATCCATCGTTGCAAGTGTTTTATCAATCTGCTTGGAAAAGCCTTCGATAACACCGTATTGCTCGGAGACGGTCTGCCAGTCGCTCCATTGATCAATGGCTCCGTCGTTTGTGGTATCTACTCCCATGCGGACCCTGACCGTTTCCACCCATGGACCAGAACTCACATAGTCCGTATCCATCTGTGTCACCAGGTAAAACCGGCCTTCGGCAAATAAGATGTCCGGATCAGGATGCCCCTGCCCGATATTGCCACAAAAGGTAAAGGGCTTATTGATGTCGGAGGAAGTAAACCAGGCCGCACTCATGCTTTCCCTGCCATGTCCACCGGCAGGATCGAAATCAGCAAGCAAATAGTACTGCCCCCCAACAGAGATCGCTGCCCAGTCACCGTAAGCATTCTGTTCGGGTTCATGGATCTCATATTCGGCAAAAGCACGTGTTTCCCCTGCTTTAATTCGGTGTTGTGGAACATCTTCGGTTGCTATTTTTCCCGGGAATCGGTCGGGCGCTTCCTTATGCCAGTGCGGATGGGCATACTCGGCAATTTTTCCAGTCGGCCGGGTCCGTTCATCCACAGGAGGATTCAATATTTTAAAGTCATTGAATCCATCTGGGCTCACTGCATGGACGGATAAAGGCGAATCCCAGGCATGCGTTGACGCATTGATGGGGGACCAATCTTCCACAATGAGGTGAAAGTTTCCATCGAGATCTCTGATTACAGCACAGTCAGAACCGTGCGTTGGATCATTAAAAGCCATACCCATATGCTTACCCGGCTCTCCATCGGTCAGGTCCTCATCGATGTACAGGTGCGGATCCTGATCGTTGGGAAAATCGTAGTATAAGTACAGCTTACCATCTACATATTCGGCGGTTGTGACCCATTTTGAAAAGGTTTCTGATACGGGGCCATGGTGCACCCAGTTCACCATGTCCCTGCTTTGCCAGGCATGGTAGCCCCCCTTGCCGGGTTTTAATCCACCCATTGCATCATATTGATTTTCGAAGGGAGTGGTTTTGAGTGGACTATCAAATCCTTCCAACGAGATTTCTTCCGCCTGGAACGTTCCATCTTTCTGGGATTTACTTTGATTGTATCGCCCAAACATCCAGTAGTTTCCATCTCCCAATTGTAATGCCACTGGGGCATCGCCCAGGTTGGAAGGCCCTACATTGGAAACCGGCTCCCAGTTCAGCCATTCGGGTGACTGGGAAAAGGTGATTGCAGTTGCTGATCGCTTCTTTTTGAAACGTTTCAATTGACTTCGAAAAGTGGCCACAGAGTCGGTGGGAACTGCTTTTCCTTCTTTCAATTCAATGTTGGACTGTGAGATCACATTGGCAACCCATTCTTCCTGGGAATCAATGGTCCAGACATCATTACTCTTATTCTGCTGAGATTGGACGGCATCTATTCTTCCAAAAAGACATAAGCCAGTTAATAACAAGGTGTACAGTTCTTTTCTAGCTTTCATTCTTATTTTTTCATATTTATTTCACCTAAAGATTTAATATGGAAGCGTTCGGAAGTGGCACATTATTTTCCTTTCTCCAGGCGATAAGTTCCGCTAACAACTCCTGAGCTACTTGCACATTTATTTCCATGAGGTTTTTACTTTCTTTCAGGTCTTCTTCCAGGTTGTACAATTCCACTTTGCCATCATTGAGGAACTGGATGAGTTTCCATTTCCCTTTTCTGATAATGGAGCTCGGTGGATTTTTATAGGTGCTTGCGATGTGCCAGAAAAGCGGTCGATCAAGAAATGCTTCCTGCTTGTAAATGGGCATCAGACTTTTACCATCCAACACACCCTGGTAATCCTCAATGCCAGCCACCTCAAGAAAGGTTGGGAAGTAGTCCATACCGCAAATTGGACTATCCGAAGTTCCAGGGCGGATGGTTCCTCTCCAGTTCACCAATGCCGGAACCCTTAAGCCTCCTTCATAAATGGTTCCTTTGGCACCACGTAACCGGTTATTGGTACTTTGGAGCCCATTGAATCCATTATCGGAAGTGAAGATGATCAGCGTGTTTTCTCGCAAGCCCTGCGCATCCAGGTAGTTTATGATCCGTCCCACATTCTCATCCAGGGACTGGATCATGGTGGCATAGCCCGCGATTTCTTCCAGGTTTTTGGTGCCCTGCCCGGTGATGGAATCAGGCATTTTATTCATAAACTTCTCCATCCACTCGGAGTTCCTTACCACCGTGGGCCTATGGGGTGCATAATAATGGAGGTTGACAAAGAAGGGCTGCTGCTTGTTTCGCTCCATAAAAACAATGGCGTCATCAGTGAGCCGGTCGGTGAGCCATTCATCGGTAGGCTTATCCACGATAAATGGATTTTTAAATGGCGCTTTGTAGCCACCGCTCTCAGATTTATAGCCTTCCTCATAGCCTCTCGCCGGATCACCCCACCAGGTGCCCCCTACGTTTTCATGGAAACCTCGCCCTGTTGGATAATATGCCTGAATCTTTTCGGATTGATGATTTGCCAGCCAGGACAGATCGCCGTTAGCAGGTTGTGACAGCGGCTCTTCAAAGGGATATTCTTTGGCCATTTCTATCTCCGGATCAGGCCCCACAATGTGCCACTTACCCAGGTGGATCAGCCGGTACCCGGCTTCCTGCAGTGGTTGTGCATACAAGGTGTGTTCCTTTTGTACCGTCCACCGGGAATAGATGTTTTCATTCGCAGCATGTTTCTTCTCAAGTACAGGGACATTGTACACCTGTGTACGGAAGGACTGTTTCCCGGTAAGCAAGGCTGCCCGTGAAGGCGAACAGGTCGGGTACATATAGGCCTGACTGAAAACGATACTTTCCTTAGCCAAAGCATCCAGGTTTGGGGTTTCAAACCACTCACTACCCATAAAACCCACATCCTGCCAGCCCAGGTCATCGGCCATGATGAAAATGATGTTGGGCTTATCCTCCTTTTCGGAACATCCAAACAGACTTGCAATAGCCAGAATTACTATGAAACAAAATACATTTCTCATGGGGCTTCAAGCTTGATCGTTCCTTTTACCTGATTTCTTACAATGGTAAGTTTAATGGTTCCCTCTTTTTGCTCGTCTGCTACCCGCTGGAACATCTTTCTATTCCTGGTGGGTTGGTCATTAATCGCTAAAATCAAATCACCTACCCGTATGCCTCCCTTGTGTAGTATCGATCCGTCCTGAACTTCCCCTACTGCAAGCCCTCCATCGCTTTGAGCTACGCCGAAAGCCGAATACTCCTCTCCCTCCAGTGCTTTCAGTTTTGCTCCTAACCAATCGAATGGAACAAAGTCGTTCTTCTTCTTTTGTCCGAAAGCCAATCCACCACCGTCATAGCTCACCTCTGGTATTTCGGGAGTTTCGGCGATCGCCTTTAGGCTCGCTTTTTTAACACCAAATTGGTCCATTGGAAAGTTTTCAAACCCTACCTGAAAGGCCGGAGATCCATCCTTGACCCTGAAATCCCCGTTTTCCGGATCCACAAACAAGGGATCTCCACTAATGGAATTGAGGTCCCATTCAAAATCGGTGTAAGCATACTTTGCCAGCGTAAGACTTCCATAAAAGAGGTTTTCATCCACTCGTTTCCCACTGCCTGACTTCTGCACGCGAATGGCCCGATGTTCGCCGGTAATGATATTACTAAAGAATTCGTCTCCGCTATTGTTGTACCATACATGAGGATGGAAGCCATTATTGATGATGACGTTATTCCATGCTTTTCTTGTAAAACCTTCCCTGAATTTTAGTCCACCGTGTAAAAGAAGATTATTATAAATTTCATAATTGCTGGACCCGTCGTCCAGATCTATATCCCATCCATGCTCACACTTCCAGCGGCTGTTTCGTATCGTAGTGGTTGCCATCGCATCGAGAAATGGTAACTCAGGATTTTCATCAATGAATTTTTGGGATGTCGGTCTGTCGCTTCTCCAAAATCTATCTCGCCCCCAGGAATTAAAAGAACCATGGTCGTGTGTTTCCAATACCGTATTGAATACGTCGCACCGCTCAATCAGGTGACCGCCCCAGGCACCATCTCCAATATTAATTCCGGCACGGGCGCAATCATAAATTGAGACATCCCTCACGGTAATGTATTGCGCCATGGCTATTTGTACCCCTGCCGGCTGTCTCTCGGTTCTGCCAATTCCGTGAATCAGGCAATCCTCCACAGTAGCATTCGCCGGATAATTATTTGTTATGGGGCCAGGTGTCAGGTAAATTTTTGAGAGATCGTTTTTTTCATTGTATTCAAAGAGGGGATTTCTTACCGCGTTGGGGTCTCCTACGAAACATACCCCACTTGCTCCGACATCATGGATATGACACCCTTTTACCAGACCATGTCTGTTGTAGTTATTAAAGAAAATGGCGTTTCCACCTACCTGATCAAACTCTGAGTCAAGGATGCTGATATGCTCTGTACCTGTGAGCTTGATGGCTCCGCCCCGATAAATTGTCCAATCGGATCGTAACATGGGTTCTTTGGTATCCATGAAGGTCCGATCTGCATGTCTGAATACAAAGCCTTTGAGGATGATATAAGATACAGGGTCACTTTCAGTGCCTTCAAATTCTATTAAGTGTCTGAGCCGAACGATTTCAACTTTTGCATTATCTAAATCCAGGTCCTCCATAGGATAGTAATACAGCGTATTGGTTTTGGCATCGTGATACCACTCTCCGGGTGCATCCAGTTCTTCAAAAATGTTTTCGACCATCCGATATTCCTCATGCATACCCATCTGCCGATTATTTTGCCAGCCTCCTTCATAGGTCACCTCACCTTCTTCGTTTTTCCCTGTAATCCGGTAATGATAGCCTCCCCACCTGTTTCGATGCATGGCATGGATGTAGCCACCTGTAGGATCTGCCCAACCCTTCACCCGCTCTTTTGAAAAAGCATCTGCGGCATATCCCTGGTACGCTGCTGTTTTCTTGCTAGCATCATAGTTGGGATAGCGAGCCATGCGTTGGATTTTTTCATTGATAAATACCTGATCAATGTTTAGCCCCTCAGGGGTTTCTGCCTGATAAATTCCGTCTTTGTACGGTTTCCAATTGAGTTTTAATAATGAGCCTCCGCTGATGATAGCTTTCCCTTCATTTATGGCCTGGTAGGTGATTTCCTTTCCTTCAGCGCCAGCGTCTTCTGGTCTAAATACTAGTGTCTCCGGTAAATAGTAAATGCCATCTTCTACATGAATCGTTACCTCCTGCTCCCCTGCCTTCGCCCGGGCAAGCTCCTGAGCTCTATGCAAGGAGGCTACAGGATTGTTTTCGCCGCCATCGTTTTGGTCGTTTCCGTCATTGCTTACGTAAATGTCCCCCCCGGAACAGGAAACCAGCAGGGAAGATAGCAGGGTATATAGTATTGAGCTTACATATCTCATATTGTCTATTTGATCCTTGTCTCGTTTAGTTTTCTGTATTATAAATTTGAATATCGATGTACTGCAGTGCCCTGGTTCCGGCGATGCCCCAGGTCGGGATTTGATCGGTCACTGAACCCGTAAGCTCCTGTCGGTAAAAACCTGAAGCTTTGATGAGTACTTTTTCTCCATGAAAATACGCTTCAGCGTCTGCGACCTTGTTAAAATTAACTCCGTCTTTTGCATACTGAATTGTGTTGATCAGATCCTTTGGACCGTTGTGGTTTACCATTGAATAAATGCCTTCCTTATCGTCCATCCAGATTAGGACTTCATGTCCTCCGGGTTGAACAGGATTTCCATCGTTCTGGCGGACATACGTATCCAATGGGCTTTCGGCAACTGCTAATCCCATTTTGGTAGTACCCGGGGATTTACGCCATTGTCGTCCTTTGTAATAAAGCCAGATTTTACCACCACGCACAGCAAGGCACGCATCATCTATTCGGAAACTATCAAACTTTGTAAGGTCTTTCACCGGTTCAAGGATGGGATTTCCCTCATGTTTGGTCCATGGACCGTAAGGGCTATCTGAAGAAGCCATGCCGATGCTTACATTGCTGTCTCTTCGGCTAAAGTCAGGACCGGCTCCCGTATAATAGAGATAGTATTTATTATTGTAATAGAGAATGTTTGGGGTAAAAGTACTGGTGACATCCCAATCATTTCCCTCACCACGTGGAATGGCCTCTTGCTGTTCTGTCCAGGTTTTCCCTTCGTCCTTGGATGTAGCGTGCCAAACGGATGCATCGTATCCAGATCCTTCATCGGACCGCATCCGGCTATACCAAATGTGCCAGGTATCGCCAACTTTAATAATATCACTGGGATCGCGACGATTGGGCTGGCTGCCGTCATCGGTAAAAGACAACTTTTCGCTGTAGTGGACAGACAGCTTTGAAAAATCAACCTGTGCAAACAGGCTACTGCTTGCTAAAAAGAGTAGTATCAAGTTGACAATAATAAGTTGATAGCATTTCATTTAGTACATTTTTAATTTCCATATATCTTCGGCAATTTCAATCAGGCCAAACCAAATCATACCGCTGTAAAAAAGGCAAGCTTCCATCCTTACTCTCGATCTCCAGTCCCCAGCTAATTCGCTCAGCATCAGTCCCTCCCGAAAAATGATCGGGTCGGAACGCACCTCCTGCAGTGGGGCCATCTATGTGATATGTTTTTACAAAGTGAAGACCGTCCTCGGCATACAAAACCGATCGGATCAGATCAGGTGGTCCCGTTCCATCAATCATCGCTGCAACGCCTTTATCCTGCGGCCAGTTTAGCACCGCATGATTTCCCGGTATGATGGGGTTGCCTTCGTATTTTACATAAGGGCCTTCAGGCTTATCCGCGATGGCCACACCCATCTTGGTGTGATGAGGACTTTCACCCTGCTTTCGGCCCTTGTAGTAAAACCAATATTTGTCATCTCTATTGATCAGACAGGCGTCATCTATCAAATGGCTGTCGAAATCCTCCGGATTCGGGCTGTTGGTCAGCGCTGGATTGGTAGCCAGCTTTTCCCAGGGACCGTCAGGTGAATCCGCTACTGCTATTCCTATTTTGGAATCCGGGTTAAAACCTTTTCCGTATTGGGTGGAAACACCCGTGTAAAATAGCCAGAATCGTCCTTCGGCCACCAGGATGTTGGGAGTAAACACACTCCCGGCCTCCCAGGTACCTGGCTCTCCTTTGGCGATGGCCATCCCTTGCTCCGTCCAATCGTATCCGTCTGGTGAGGTGGCATACCATAATGTGGCGTCATATCCTGTTTTCAAGGGTCCTCTTGAGTACCACACGTAGTACAGATCCCCCACCTTGATAATATCACTGGGATCACGGCGCATGACTCCGTCTTCCTGCCCGATCCCCGTCACCTTTGTATAGGTTACCTGAACTGTTTTCACGTCATCCTGAAGTGGACTTACAAGGACCCAATAGAGTATTAGCGATATGTATACTCCTGTCATCATTTCGCCTGTGGTGTCAAAGCTGTCCTGATTTGTGAAATAGATACCCCTAAAAGCTGCTGAGCGAGGGCGTCCAATGAACTTTCACTGCCTTCAAAATGACACGTCAGCTGGATATGCGTGCCAGTTTCACCTGATTTAAGGGCAAGTGCCGGTGATGATGTTTCCAGCTCATAAAATGGCCCCAATGGTTTTGCGCCCGGATCAGGTGGTCCATCGTTGTACGAATTGACCACGTCACCGGCATAGGGCTGCTCCTGGATCTCCCACATGGAGTTGACATAGTCCGTCACCCCTTTGGGCTGATTGTATTTTACGATCGTAAGGATCCTGTTTGAAGCATCATAGGAGCCCAAAATGTCTTTTGCACGATGTGGCGACAGTCCGATTTTACTGCGGTATTCCCCGTCACCGGAGAAGTAGAGCACACTGTCTTTGACCACCAGCCGGTCTTCAGGTACTTTTCCGAAATAGGCATCATTCACACGAGCTCCAAGTTCAGTTTCATCTCCTGGCTGAAAGGGTATGACAACTGTGGTAGAGGGTGATGGGTTAAACATCCCCAGCAACCAGATGGATAACAACCCTGATTCTTTCTCCCAGTCTTCCTTACCTGTATTGGTCAGCGTATTGGTGGTCTGGTAAGCTACCGTTTGGATGTCGGTAACGGGTTCAACCCCCAACTCATCAACCACCTGTGATGGGGCAATTGCTTCTACTTTTCGCTCAATCCCCAGCTCAAACTGAAACCCGGAATAGTTGGTCAACGAAGCATTTTCCGTAAACACGGCACTGCTTTTGGTACGGTCCTTTACATCAAAAGGCTCCAGGTCGATGAGTCTGGGCGTATACCAGTTATCCAGGGTAAAATCATTCCCGTTCTCAAAGAAAATGGAATATTGCCCGCCTTCCGGTCCCAGCCAAAAGCGTTCTTCCCCTCCATACACATTGATATGCTCCATGGTATCACCCGAGGCAAACAGCTTTCGGTTGATCCAGCCATAGCTACGGCCCTCCGCTCCGTTTGCGCTGCTGGTCATCACCCGTCCCTGCAGGGTTGGTACCACAGCTACCTTACCCTGGCCTGTTGGGTCGGTGAGCTCAATGACCTCCGTATACTTTCGCAAGAACGCTACATCCTCCGCATAACTCGTGTAATCTTTGGTAGCTACAGATTCACTGGTTGCCTCTTTTGATTCCTTCTTTGAAGTACAGCCAATCACCAGGGCCATGGCCAGAAGGAATGAAATACTCTGAGAAAATTGTTTGCCCGGTGTCTTTTTCATAGTGTTCGTGTTTTAGTCCTCTTTAATGCTAAAAGTGACTGTTTTGCCCTCATCAAGAGTTTTTCCCTGTTTAAATGTGACCTTTCCATAACCTTCCAATGTGAATGACTTGAGCTTCAGGGAGCCATTCTTTGCGGTGATCGAAACGTCCTTTGTCGCGCCTTCACCGGTAATCCGCATGGTGCCGTACTGGTAGCCGTTGGACCAGAAGTGGTTGCCATTGACCGGGTCCATCTTCATGGTTTGATCCACAGCCGAGTAATGGAAGCCAGTGTTAGCCAGCACGGCTCCCCAGGCCATCATGCTCCGGGCATAGTGATTGCCAAATTCGGCCTCATTGAATGGGTTTCGCTTGATCCCGTCATACCGGCTTCGCACATCCCGAAAAGTCTTCAAGCCGATGTCCTCCTGATCCTCAAAAAGCATCGCCACGCCCGCGGTATATTCAAACCCAGTCATCACTTCCGTAAAGTATGGAAAGGGTCTTCTGGGCCGCTCATCCGGATAGCCCGCCATCACCAATGCCGACTCGTCCCCCAGGGCATATGAGCGCATGAAATTGGGATGCTTGAGCAGGCTTTCCCGGTAGTTGTATTTTATAATGGAACGATTGGTTTGTGCAATGTTTTCCTGATCAGCCAGATAACCTAAATCCAGTATATGAGCCATCACCTGGCCCACCAGCTGATCTACCAGCACTCCTCTGCCCAATTGGAAGTCCGGACTGGTCAGGTCTTTCGAGCCCATGCCTTTCATCAGGCCATCGGCGATATTTTCGGCCTTCATGGGGGGCATGACGATCTGCTCGTAATATTCTCCGTTGAACAGCTGCTCGTCCAGGTAGTCTGACCCATTTTCATAAAGCGATCGACAGGTTTTTGCCAGCTTCTTTTCCCCCAAATAGGTGGTCATTTCTTCCATGGCTCTCAAAGCGCCCAGGTACCAAAAGCCCATCTGTGGATTAGGACCAAAATATTCTACATCCATGGTATTGTGCTGCGCTCCTTCCATTACGCCGTCTTTGTTGGCATCCCATCCGCCCTCAATCCACGCAAATTCCAATGCCTTCTTTACTTTCGGCCAGTGCTTATTCAAAAACTGGTCATCACCAGACAGTTGCCACTCCCGGTAGAATTTCATGATGGCACCCATTTGCCCGTCGGCTGCTGCAGCACCCCAGCTTTGCGCGTTGGTCTCCAGAGGAAGCTCTATCCGGAAACTCATTAACCCGTTTTCATCCGTCGCGTAGCCAAATTCGGTATCCCGCATGGTTTTAGCCAGCTCTCCAAACAGAAAGGGAGTTGTTTGTTCGTAATTCCATACGTGGGTACAGGAGCCCAACCCACGCCCCACATTCGGTGCAGTGCCTTCATAACCCAGCATGTACCCCTCTTTGGTTCTGAAGGCTAGTTGAGTTCGCAGGTGTGAAAGATTAAACAGGGCAGATTCCTTCAGAATAGTAGGTAAATCGCTGGAAATAAATGCCTCTACAAAGTCGATGGTTTTGCTTTCCAGATCCTCCAACCTTGGTACGGTCTGTTCCAGCACTCCCCAGGAGTCCTGGTATTTGGTGGTGTAGTAATTTCCCACGGTAACGTCCAGATTCCTCCAAGCAGGTCGGTTCGGGAAGTGCCAGGTCACCAGGAATTTCAATTCTTTCTCCTCACCTGGATTCAACGTGGTTTTTACCGCTAGTGACCCCATGGGGGCATCGGCACCATATGAAGGTCTTTCTTCCAAAAGGCCATCATCCGTAAAATCATCCCAGAAGTCAAGCGTGGTATTTCCCCATTTCACTTCCTCCCAGTTGGTGCGATAAGAAATTTCCCCTTCACTGATAGTGGCCAGACTGAAGGTGCCCCATTGCTCGCTTGCCTGATCAACCCCATTTGACGTATAATGGATTCCTCGAATACCGTTCTCTTCCTTTACCGCAATGACGTTATTATTTACCTTTCCATGACTGCCATCAAACCCAATGAAGTTCTGAATAGATCCAGCTACCGAGATTGTAATTGGGGAATCTGAAACATTTTTTATCGAATAACTGAGGATCGCCGTAGGAATGCTACTGTCGTCTACGTTTCCGGGAATCAATGGGTTAAAAGCACCAACGGTAACCTCAACAGGCAATGTACTATCTTCCAGCCTGACCAGCCCAAAGGGATAGGCTGTGTGAAACGTTGCATTTTCAAAACGGGGCAATCCATGGTTTGTACCTACAGCCCCCAGGTTACCTTCATAGTCCAGGCAGGTGGGTGGACCTTCCAATAAAACGGCCTGTCCCTTTTTCTCATCTTCTTTGATGTATAATGCAAAGAAGGGCGCCCTGTTTACCGGTGGGCCTTTGAACAGCCATGGATTGAAACCCTTAGCCGGTCTGTTCATGATCTCCCAATCCTGTATTGCGCCATTTCCCTTTAGCGATACAGTCCCGGTTCCAATTCCTCCTACTGGCATGGCTATGCGATGCAAGTGATCCTGATCATAGGATTTCAATACTGGCCACTCACCAGACTGAGCGTTGCATGGATAACCAAGGTAACCCAATAGTATTACCAGAAATAGTGATCGACATTTAGGTAAACAGGTATTTTTCATTTATTCTGATTTGGATCTACTGAAACAATTTCATTTGGAGTAAAATACGGCTCATCTCCAAGTGGTCGAGCGTTCTCACCCCTTCCTCCCAGGTCCCCGATATCTTTTCTCGCCCACTCCAAGTGTTTAAGCAATTCGGCAACTACTTCTGGGTTCTTATCAGCCACATTGGTGGTCTCCCTGATATCTTCCTCCAGGTTATAAAGCATATGTTCATCAAATACAACACGATCTTTCGGGGCGATATGACGTGGCCACTTGTAAAAAGCGATGGAACTCGAATCCGGATTGTGAGGCAAATGAAGTTTCCACTTCCCAAATCGTACTGCTCGCAATGCCCGATGCTGATAATAAAAAAAGGGTCGGTTTAGTGTAGCTTGTTGACCATGGACAATTCCCGAGATATCAAGTCCGTCAATGACCCTATCTTCAGGGGGCGATGTTCCGGCCAGTTTTGCGAAAGTTGGCAGTAAATCTATGGTGGCAGTGACCAGATCCGAGCTAGTGCTTGCTGGTACTCTTCCCGGGCCCCACACGATGCAAGGCACCCGCAATCCCCCTTCCCAAGCTGATGTTTTTGCACCACGTAAGGGATCTGCACTCCCTCCATGTTCTTTTTTAATCCACCACGGACCATTGTCACTGGTAAATATTACATAAGTATTTTCATCCAGTTTTTTCTCCTTAAGCAGGTTCATGATCCTCCCTACATTATAATCGATTTCCTCCACCACGTCTCCATATAGTCCTCGTTTCGATTTTCCTTTGAAATCCTCGGAAACAGCCAGTTTGGTATGTGGCATGGTGTGTGCCAGATATAGAAAGAATGGTTTATCTTCATTATTCTCTATAAACTGCAGGGCCTCATCTGAATACCGTCTTGTTAGCGTAGACATATCAGCATTCATTTCCACCAACTCTTTATTTCTGATGAGGTGGACCCGGGCATCATTGCTCCCTGGTGTAAGGAAAGAATAATCGAAGCCTTGAGCATATGGCAAAAGATCGGGATTGAATTGTTCTGGGTTATGGCCAGCCAGGTCCCATTTGCCAATCATGCCTGTAGTATACCCGGAAGGCTTCAATACCTCTGCTATGGTCACTTCACTCAACGAAAGCTTGGGATGAGGTACCTCGCCGTTGTCATTTCGGGCATTTCGCATGGGATAGCAGCCGGTCATTAAGGCTGCTCTGGATGGCCCACAAACCGTTTGGGCATAGAAACTTGTAAGTTTCATCCCTTCTTTTGCCATACGGTCGATATGGGGTGTTTTGATATTAGGAGATCCGTAACAACCCAGATCATTGTACCCCAAATCATCAACGAATATGATGATGAAGTTAGGTTTTTGGGCTTGTGCCAGCACCTGATGACCTGCTGATAAGAAGGTTAAAACCAGGCAAAATACTTGTAATGTCTTATTCTTTCTTTTCATAGAGAATTCATTTTTTTCTAATCCACATACAATGTCCTCCTCCCGGAGCCATTTCTGCTTTAACCACATCTCCTTTCTTTACCATTCCGGTCCTCACACGATATGCTTCAGGATTGATTTTTCCATGGGTGTCTTCAGTGTCTTCGTAGTAAGTAACCTGATATTCTGCTCCAGGCTCCAGGAAGTCCAGTTTAATATCCAGCGCACCCCCCTGTTGATCGTGTACTGATCCAATAAACCATTCATCCCCATGCCTTCTGGCAGTACTGATGTATTCACCCATTTTAGCATGGAGCACGTGACTTTCATCCCATTGGCCAACAGGCAGCTCTTTTATAAACTCAAACAAATCCGCTTTTTCATGGTAGGCTTCCGGGGCGTCCGGGATACACACGAGACCACTATAGATGATGAGTGTCCTGGCGGCCTCTGACACCACGGTGGATACGTATGAGTGAGTCTTTCTGGGGCCTTTTTCCCGATCTCCGCGATTGATGCCCGTCAAATCAAAATTTCCATTGTTCATATCCAGAGGTCCCTGAATGGCGTTGATCAATGCCATTTTGATGAAAGTCTCAGGAGTAAAAGCCCTGCGGGAGTCCTGCTGGGCGTGACAATACTCTTTGGTAATTGCATTAGGGTAAGTCCGCTCAACTCCAGTCATAGGCACTGGCCCATCATGGAAATCAATGAGCAAATGACTGTTTGCACTTTGCCTGATCGCTGATCTGGTAAATGGGACATTACCTCCCATAAATCCATATTTGATTCCCTTCATGCCCAATGACTCATAATAATTGAATAGCTTTTCATCACCATACTCACCATGGCGACGATCGTAATAAAGCAGAAGTTCTACGTTTTTCGTAGCTGCATAATCTATCACTGCCTTCAAATCCAGCTGCTCCGAAAGTTCAAATTGCCCCGGTGATACATGCGTGTACCACGCATCATCAATCAGGAAATATTCAATGTCTTTTTCTACTGCAAAATCTATAAATCGCTTGTAGCTTTCTGTATTGATGCCATAAGTAAAGCCATCTTCCGCAGTATAACCATGCACGCGCCAGTCCCATAGTGTTTTTCCCGGTTTAATCCATGAAGGGTCTTCAATTTGTAATGGAGCTGCGAGGTTGAGTGGGACGGTATTGGTTACCAGATCTCCGAGGCTATCATTGATCAAAATCACTCTCCAGGGAGTAATGGTTTCATCACCGGTTAACCTTACCTTATTGGATGATAGCAATGAATTTGATTTGATGTCGTGGTCCACTTTCATCACTTCAAAACCTGGTGCAGAAAACAAATCAGACTCCAACAAGGACATATAAGGTTTATCTGGCTTTTCAATTACAATCGGAATTTTGAGCTTTGGCTGCTTTTCGAGCATATCCAACTCCTTAATCGTTATAGGTCCCAGGGGCTCACTTTCCCCGCTGGGCGAGTAAATCGCATGATTCTCCGTAAGTTTATATTGACAGAATAGTGTTGCTTCAGTACCATCTCGATAATCTTCCAAAGCGTATCTGAATCCAATCCCATGGTCGTACACTCTAAC
Source organism: Cyclobacteriaceae bacterium (assembly GCA_965243485.1). Lineage (GTDB taxonomy): Bacteria > Bacteroidota > Bacteroidia > Cytophagales > Cyclobacteriaceae > UBA7330. The sequence continues at coordinate 4,731,794 of CBDEVP010000001.1, forward strand.
CAGCAAACGTGCTTCAGCCTCTTCATATTCAATATCTAAGGCCAACTCGTTATAACTATCCTGGATCTCGCTAAACTGACCCCAGGTGGGTTTCCATATGTTATCCTGAGACCGCTGTAGTGCAGATTTTATTTTAGCTTCGGAGCCCGGAAAAAAGGAAATTTCTGACTCATTAATCAGCTCTTCACCTTTCCACAAAACGGTATATTTGACCTTTCCCACTCCATTGGTAAACCGTACCGTGATGTTATCATTGGGAGAACTCACCTCCACAAATTTTTCCGTTTGGCTGCATCGTGAAAGCAACATCGCTACCATTATTGTAAGCACTCCTACACTGTATCGCATCCATTCCATTCCGTAAAAACGTTCAATCATCATCAATTACTTTTTGGCATCTCCGCTTTGGTATCTGTTTGCCAACTTCTCAGTTGAGACAACAGCTCCTGCCCCCTTTTGGGATACAGGGCCATCAAATTATTAGCTTCTCCCTGGTCATCGTGAAGGTTATATAGATATGTGCTATCCGTTTCAAAATCCCATATAAGTTTCCAATCGCCATCTCTGATGACAGCACCCATATCCAATCCTTCATTTCGGTAATGTGGAAAATGCCAGTAAAGGGATCGCTCAGGCAATCCGCCTTTTCCCGTTAATAAAGGCAATAAGCTTAGGCCTTCAAGATCATTTGAAAGGCCCTTCTTCACATCGACTGCCTCCATAATGGTAGGAAACAAATCAACACTTGTTACAGGATCATCAACTTGGCCTGGTTCAATTTTGCCCGGCCAGCTAATGATGAGCGGAACCCTGATCCCACCTTCATGCAATGAGCCTTTGTCGCCCTTTAAAGGAGGGTTGCCCCATAATCCCCCATTGTCAGAATAAAAGATCACCAGGGTATTTTCCATCAGACCTGACTTTTCTAGATGCTCCATTACTTTTCCTACATTTTGATCGAGCTTTTCGATCATGGCGAAATAGGAATTACCTCTGTGTTTTTCTACCACCTCCTCAGGAGCTCGTAATGGTGTGTGTACAGAATAGGTTGATAAGTACAGCAAAAAAGGATTCTTCTTGTTTTGATTAATAAAATCCACAGCCTCATCGCCTAATCGATCTGTTAAATATTGTCCAGAAGCTTTTTCGGGGATCGTAGCATTTCGGTATGGTGCAAACCAGCTTGCTGGTTGACCATAAGCGCATCCTCCGACATTTACATCAAAGCCCTGATGCTCAGGGTGGAACTGAGCATTGATCACGCCATCGCTTTGGCTGCGGGCAGACCCTGATCCGGCCAGGTGCCATTTACCAAAAAAACCGGTGGTGTATCCATGCTCTTTGAGTACTTCCGGGAAGGTAATTTCCTCCAGCGGGAGATTGTCACGGAAATAGGCCTCCTTCAAGGATTTGCCCTCGTGTTGTCTCTCCAGATATTGCTCCATAGGCAAACCCGGGATATGACATGTGAGCTTCAGAGTAGCCGGTGACTTGCCAGTCAATAGACTTGCCCTTGTAGGAGAACAAACCGGTGCAACCGCATACGCCTGGGTAAAAACCTTCCCGCTTTTAGCCAGTTGATCAATATTGGGTGTGACCAGTCCCGGTTTGTGGTTCATATAACCGACATCTGAATAACCCAGGTCGTCCACAAGAATGAATACTATGTTGGGCGGCTCGATAGAAGATTGAACATTACATGCACACACGGTGAATAAAATGATAAACCAAAGTGGAGAGGTATAAATTTTCACTTCAATCTTTTTTACTGGTTCAAATTTCTGGTGAATCCCTGTTTTTTCTGCACTTCTAACAACCCACTCAATTCCTTAACGATTTCCGGATATTCCTTATAGAGGTTGTTTTGCTCCCGCGAATCATTCTTCATATCATATAAGGTACCAGGTGCTTCACCTTCCGTAGGTTCAATGCTGGCAGGTTCTGAAAAACCACCTGAGCCCAGGTGTGGCGTATATTTCCACTTTCCTTTTCGAATAGAGAAAAATCCATGCAGTGAATGATGGATGATTGATTCCCTGATGGGGGTATCTACCTTTGAGATGTAGGCAGGCCATAGGTTATAACTGTCCTCTCCGGCACCTTTTGGAAGCGCTTTATTGAGTAATCCGGCCATGGTTCCTAATAAATCGGTTGTGCAGATGACCTGGTCTGACTGATGCCCGGATGGTATTACCCCTTTCCACTGTGCGATATATGGAACGCGATGTCCGGCTTCATAGATGTCAGCCTTTCTTCCTTTGAAAATGTGATTGGCCAGATGCCCTGACTGCTCTATATCAGAAGGCCGCCAATCCGATCCATTGTCTGAAGTAATGATAATCAATGTATTTTCTTCAATCCCTGCTGATACAACTTCATAGAGCACTTTGCCAATTATGTCATCGACCATTGAAACAAAATCCCCGTAAGTTCCGGCCTGGGAATTTCCTGTGTAAGATGCTGTCGGCAACCATGGTGTATGGGGGGCAGGTAATGGAAGGTAAAGAAAGAACGGATTATCTTCATCAGCACGACCCCGAATGTATTGGGTGGCTGAATCTACGAGCGTTGGTAGTACCTGATCAAATTCAAAGTCTGGTGATACTTTGCCTTGTCTCCAGAATATTCCTCTGCCGTCTACATCCTGACTTTTGCCCTTTGTGTAGTCGTCCGGTTCTTCCACGACATAACCATTTCGAATATACAAATAAGGGCTCATATCCAACGAAGCAGGAATGATCAATGAATGGTCAAAGCCATGATCTGCCGGACCCCCTTCCACTCGCTTGCTATAGTCGACATTATCATCAAAGTCTTCGGGAACATTGTCATCCCATTTAATGTCAGGAATCTCTTTATTTTCATCTTTCTTTGGCCAGTCCAATCCCAAATGCCATTTTCCTATGCAGGCCGTATGATAGCCATTGTCCTTCAGAAATGAGGCAACGGTCATTCTCCCTTCTTCGATGAGAGAAGGTGAATATCCCCATAAAACGCCATCTTTCAGTCGCGTTCTGAATGCATAACGCCCGGTAAGGACACCATATCTTGTAGGTGTGCAAACCGCCGAATTAGAGTGAGCATCGGTGAAATGAACACCTTGTTTGATCACCTTATCCATGTTGGGGGTAGGGATCTTTGAATCAGGATTTAATCCCTGCAAATCACCATATCCCAGGTCGTCAGCAAGAATATAAATCACATTGGGCTTTGTAATTTTGGAGACTCCATGCTTCCTTGATTCTTTCAGCTGGCAACTAAGAATTAAAAATGATGAAAGAAGCAATAAAATGTTCTTCATTTTCTGTGTGAGAATCCGGGGGTTTAATAAGGTATTTAAGACGCTTAATGTTCTTCATACACCCATCTCTAATGATCTTGAATTGCAAAGGCTAAACATTGGGAGGGTAAAACTCCGGGCAGATTAACGTGCCCGGAGTTTAGTAAATAATTTACTGAAACCCTTTCTCAAACTTTTTCACAAGTTTGATCAGGGTTTGACCCGCTTATATCACCTCTATGATAATGGTCCAGTCGTGAGTGGTACCATCTGCTGAGTGGACACGGTACACAAAGTTACCCGCACTAAAATCGGCTGGAATACCAGCTCTTGGCGCTTCTCCCAGCGGTTCGATGCTCATAGCCCTATGGGTAAATGTGATCCCTGCCTCCGGTAGGAAACCAGAGTTGCTACTACTGACTGTAATTGTGGCTGTGAAGTTGTCATTATCGATTGTAGCATTGCCCTGGGAAAAAAATACCCTCCGGGCACCTGTAACTGTTCCCTCGCCTTCCCAGATTTGTCTGTCGGCCTGCTCTAAACGAAAGAGTCTGGCATCTAAAAGAAATGCAGTATCTCCATATTTTGTAATATCCAACTCTACTCTTGGACCACATGAAAGACATGTAATCAACAATATTGTTGGAATTAATATTTGTATATTTTTCATGATTTTTTGTTTATCTATTGATATTCCACTTTTACAACCAGCCAGGATTTTGCTCTAAATCCACGCCTGCCGATTCCATGTAAAATTCGATTTCGTTGTTAGGGATAGACTCTAAATAGTCTCTATCCGGATTGATGTAATATCCCCGAGCGAATTCATCTGCAAAATCCGAATCTCGCCACAAGGGGTTTACATATTCACCTAGAGTGTCAGCTGTCACACCGATAACCAGTTTGAGTTCTTCAAGCTGACTTGCAGGGAAACCCGCAGCGAGAACATTGGCTTCGTCATTCCAGTAGTCCTGTAGCTCCTGAAAATAAGCCCCTTGGGGTTTGTAGCCATTGATGACGTCCTCATAGATGGCCCATCTTTTCAGGTCACTGTTTCTAAAGCCTTCGAGCAGCAATTCAACTCTACGTTCACGACGAATTTCATTTAGTATGTTTGAAGCTGTTGGATCATAGCCTTCATTTTCTGAGTAGATGATTGCCCAGCTGTTGACATCTCCGAGGTTCATATGTACCATTCCTACCCGATCACGGATCACATTAATGGTGTTATCGATATCTGTTTGAGTTACTGTCCCTAAAATAGCTTTCGCTTCCACATAATTGAGCAATGCTTCCCCTGCCCTCAGGATTACGGCATCCGTGCTATTTGCATCCAGATTCACGGTGGAGATCACCCCATGCTTATAGGTTGCATACCCTCCAAACGGGCCACCAAAATTACCGGTCATGACAGGAAATACATTATCCCTATTAACATCCCCGAGTGGAAGTCCTTCACTTGAAAAGAAATCCCTGGCGCTTCCACGTTGTGGACCATAGATGATTTCCTGCAGTCGGGGGTCTTTGGCACTTATCAGACTGGCCTGGCTGGTATAATCATAATTCACAGCAGATAAGCCCTCCGGCAGACCATCAGATAACAAAAAGTTGTCTACTGCGCTTTTGGTCGGACTGCCGCCTTGCCAGTTGAGTGTTGCTCTTGTTGTGGCATTTGTAACACCCAAGCCTACATCGTAACCTCTCCAGAAATAGACTTCGGGAACTCCCGTGTAGTTCTCCTGAACAAACAGATCCGTATACACGTGTCCGGGACGTCCTGTAAAAAGCGTAACTCCCTTATCGATCAACATGTCCCCAGTTTCCACAGCAGCTTGTAAAAAAGCAGTTCCATCGTTACCAGGTACGGCAAAGGGTGTTCCTTCGCGTCCGTGATAATATTCCCAACTACCTTCAAACAAACCCACTCGTGTTTTCAAAACAAGCGCAGCCTCTTTGTTAAGACGGCCAGCTGTGGCTGATCCGGTTCCCTGCCACTGCATCAAATCGATAGCCATATCCAAATCTTCAATGATTTTTTCTGCAATAAAGTCACGGCTTTCCCTGGGTTTATACAAGTCAGGATCTTCTGTTCCCAGCGCCCTGTCGATATATGGCACTCCTCCAAAAGCTTGAAGTAGTGTAAAGTAATACCAGGCCCTGGCATAGTGTGCTTCACCAATGTAATGATCCACTACATCGTCTCTAGTAGCCACTTTGTCCACATTATCAAGTAAATAATTAGCATTTCTAATGTTATTATAGTTACTATTCCATGTTCCGGATGTATTACTCGCTACCCCACTATTGTTCCACTGATAGATAGTGCCATTCCTCTCATTACCTATAACAAAATTGTCAGAGCTTGAAGCACCCTCCCTCCATGAGGTTGAGCTGGGGCTAATGGACGGATAAAGTCCATTCATGTAATTTCTGAAGTCAGTGGCTTGTGTGAAAAACGTTGCATCACTGGGCACATCTTCCGGGGTGAGATCCAATTCCGCACAACCCATGGTAATAAACAGTCCTAGAATAATTGATCTATATTTTTTCATTTTCTTCATTTTTAAATATTTATCAAATGCCGACTCTTACACCAAACGAATACGTCCTTAACGGAGGATACATCTGGGCATCGTTCTCAATTTGTAATGGATCCACACTTTTATTCCATTGCTTTCTATAGACAAAGCCAGCATTCTCAACACTCAGGTTGAAACTCACATTGTTAAGGCCAACTCTCCTGGACAAGGTCACAGGTAGTTGATAACTTAAATTGATGTTCCTGATACGCAGATGCGCCAGGTTGAAAGCATATTTGCTATTGGGCATAGCTACATGGGGGACCTGGCTATTGATTGTCCAATAATGCCTGGGGAGAAAAGCATCTGTATTGTCAAGTCTCCAATATCCCAATTCTTCGACCAGATACGGGTCTACCCATCTAAAGGCTCCAACCAATGGTCGACGGAACGAGTATACAGTTTGTTTTCCTACGCCATCGAACAAGGCAGAAAGGCTAATTCCCTTCCAGCTTGCTTGTAATGCAATATTATATCTATACCGAGGATAATTGAATCCCAGTAACCTTCGGTCGCCCTGGGCATACCATAAATTACCATTTCCCTCATCGATCACACCGTCACCATTAGTATCTGCATACAGCAAATCTCCTGGTATAAACCATTCCGAATTTGCTCGAGGGTGTTTTACCCAATGGGGATTGGTCAGCACATCTTCGGTATTTTGTGCAATTCCTATTACATCTACGCCATAAACCTCCCCGAATCTTTGTCCAACGGTCCATACACCTCTCAGTCCAGCCTCGTTAAGGTCCTCATACTTGACAACATATCCAATGTAGTCGGACATTCCGAACCGAACGTTGTAATCGATAGAGCTTCCTCCAACGTTTTTGATTTGATCATTCCAGCGCATGATCAACTCCCATCCTCTTGTTTCTGAAACCGTATTGTTCGATCTGGGAGGTTCAATTCCCAGCACTTCTGGCAGCGTGGTTGCAGGTCCAACCTGATCATATGAGGTTCTCTGATACCATTGATATTCTGCCTGCAAACGATTTTGAAAGAAGCCGATCTCTCCTCCAAAACCGATGTTACGCACCCTCACCCATGTGAGGTTTTCAGGAATAAGTCCCGGTTGGGTAGCAAATGGAGGCCTTTCCCCACCAATCACTGTTCCAACCTGTGCGCCAGTTCCAATCGTAGATATATAAGGGTATAGACCAGACCTTGCGGGATCACCCTGCTCTCCCCAGTTTGCAGTTAGTTTTAACCGATCAACAATACCCTCCAATGGCCAGAAATTTTCTTCGTGGATATTATACCCTGCAGAAACTGCCGGGAAAAGAGCCCAACGATCTTCAGGGGCAAACCTGGAAGATGCATCGTAACGCGAGTTCATTTCAAAGAGATACTTTCCTTTGTAGTTATAATTTAACCTGGAAAAAATCCCTGCATTTGCCCAGGTCTGGATATCATCATCTACCAAAATATTGTCTCCAAAGGCAGCACTTAGCGAAGGGACCGTGGTGGTATAAAAATCTGATCTAAAACCCAATAGTTCTTCATAACGTTGTTGCTCTTCATTGTAGCCCGCAAGCACCAAAAACTCATGATCCCCAAACTGACGGGTATACGAGGCGCTCAAGTTCATCACGCTATAGGTGGTATTCTGAGATGATTTTGTTACAGCATCCTGATCAGGGTTTCTTCGGCTATCTACCGGCGTACCATCAGCATCAAATCCAAAAAAAGCAAATTGGGTACGATTTGCATATCTTTGATTGAACCTTAAGCCATAGTTAGCCGTCAGGGTAAGACCCTCCAGTGGTCGAATCTCTACATTGGCTTTATTGAATACCTCATTGATATCATTATCGTAGGTACCAGCTAATCCCTTTATGCTTGGAATCAAGCTAAATTCGTTATAAGAACCGTTATCCTCCTTAATTGGAAAGTGATTCGTGTCAAACAGGTTCTCAAAGATGGTCCCATCATCCTGGCCATTTACATTTGCATCACTTCCTCCGGAATTCCAAATCTGAGGCCTTACCGTATTCTCTTTGGTGTAACGAGAATTGACACCCACAGTCAACCAGTTGGTAAGATCAGTGCTCGCTTTGATACTGGCAGTATTGCGCACCCCGTAATCTACGTCGGAGTTATAGATTCCATCCCGGTTGTCGCGCCCATAGCTAAAATAGAAAGATGTTTTTTCTGTTCCTCCACCAACACTAAGATTATAGCGTTGATTTATGATATTCTCTCTAAAGGCTGCAGCACCAATGTCTTCATTGGCATGGTAACCACTTACTTTTACATATTTACCATCCGGGCCAATCTCGTTTTTATAATCGATCTCACCAGCCACATATTGTCTGATCAACTCAAGCTGGGTCTCTGACATCAGCTGAGCGTTGGAATTAGTCAAAAATTCCTGCGAAATCAATGCACGAGTATAGGAATCATATTGATCTGGAATACCTGTTGGCCTGCTTAGCTGATAATCCGCACTGAAATTGATAGACAGACGTTCCCCTTTTTTACCAGATTTTGTTGTGATGAGTATTACACCATTTGCCCCCCGGTTTCCATAGATGGCTGCAGCGGATGCATCTTTCAATACCGAAATGTTCTCAACATCGTATGGATTGACATACCGAATATCCTGAGCAACTCCATCAACCAGAACCAGCGGTTCCGCTGATTGAGGTCCCGAAGTTTCACTTCCTGTGAAATTGAAACCAGTAAAACCTCGAATGTTTAAACTGGGGTTGTCATCAGGAGCTGCTCCGTTTATATTGATATTTAGATTAGGTACTGAAGCGGTTAACATTTCTGCAACGGATCGAACAGGCCTGTTTTGAAGGTCATTCTCATCCACAGTCGCAACGGAGGAGGTTAGGTGTTCTTTCTTCTGTTCTCCATACCCAACAATAACGACTTCGCCAAGTTGTGCATAGTCGGGTTCCATTTGAATATCAATAACGCGTTCACTACCTACTACTCTTTCTACAGTTTCATATCCAACAAAAGAAATTGTTAAAGTTGCACCCTCGGGAACTGTTAAACTGTAATTCCCATCTACATCTGTAGTGGTACCGTTACTTGTTCCTTTTTCTATGATGGAAGCACCAGGTAGAGGCTCACCATTTTCATCGGTGATCTGTCCTGATATTGAAACCTGGTCAGCATCAAGATCTTCAACAACTCCTTTCATTCCAGACTCTTTCTTTCGAATCTGAATGTATTCGTTCACACGGTGGAAAGAAAGATCCGACTGACCTGATACATTTCTTAATAAATCTCCAAGGAGATACTCCCGGGAGGTTAAGTTCAACTTATAAGAGGATGGTTTGACCTCCTGCTTTATGTGTGAAAAGCTAAAATCAGTTGACTTCTCAATTTGTTTGATTAAGATATCCAGTCTAACTGGATTTTTGAGCTCAACCGATACTGCTATTTCATCAATGCTCTTTTTCTGCGCTGATCCGTTTGTTGCAAATACAAGGGTAAAAACAGAAAAATGTATGACAATGCCATAAATAAATATTTTTGACATCCTGATGAGTATTTTACGTACATTTGAATTCATATAAAATGAAGTTTTGGGTAAACAAATTATCTAAAACGATGGCCCACAATGCCTGTCTAGTTGTGAGAGATGAAGCAGGGTTGTGGGTTTTCTTTCTAATTATTTATGTCTTTCTTTTCATACGCATCATTTAGTTGATTTTACTTAAGGTTATTTTGTTTTCTTTCTCATCGAATCTAAATCGGTAAACAAACGACAAACTGTGAAGCACCTCAGAGATTGTAGGGTTATTAAATTGCTCTGAATATGTACCTCGAGATCCGAAATCATCCTCATATTCAATTTTAACTCCAAACCACCGCTCCAACTCTGAAATTACCTGATCAAATGAACTATTATCGAAATAGAGGATCTTATCCTTCCACCCAAATACTTTTTGCATATTTACTTTGCCCGTCTCCAGACTACCCGAACCTGGTGTGTATGTTGCCATTCGACCAGGTTCCAAAATAACCTCGTCACCTGATGGAATTGTGTACGAGACTCTACCGGTTGCAACTGCTACACTCACAATACTTTCTTCAACATATGACCTGATGTTGAAGGAAGTACCCAATACCTCAACCACATCTTCATTCATTTGAACTTTAAATGGCTTATTTTTATCGTGTTGAACTTCAAAGAAGGCCTCACCGGCTAAATGTACTTCACGCGTGTCTCCGTGAAATTCCTCAGCAAATGAGATCCTGCTTCCTGAATTGAGTCGAACAATGGAACCGTCCGGTAACCTAGTTGTAATTTTACTGCCGACCGGCGCTTCCTTAATGATGGTTTTTACGATATAATCCTGCTGATCGGAGGTTTTATTTGTTAGTTGATAAGTTACAAATCCAAAAATAGTTCCCATTACAAGGATCGCTGCGATTTTGAGAAGCCACGAATTGGCTGCTGGCTTAATTTTATGGCTTTTTTCAGGCCTATCCAGCTCCTGATTCACCTCATCCCAAACCTTTTCTTTTACTGTTGGCAGGTCCGTTTCATCGTTTCGATAAAATGCACTAAGCTTACTAAGAATGATTCGGTTTTCTGCTTTACTGCCCAACCAGTCTTCCAGCTTACTCTGTTCCTCCTCAGAGATGGTATTATTCAAGAATTTAAATATTATTTCCTCCATTGTTAAAAGGAATTTCCTTCAAGAGATTTCACTATAAGGATATTATTTGTTGACTCCAGGTATACAAACATTGAAATATTTACACCATTTTCATAATATTGCTCCTTATTCTAAATGATATTCAATAAATCAATCAATTCATTGCGTCTTTATCATTGCATTTGTATCTTTTATCACCAATAAATTAAGGGATGCATTACTTTTATTCACATGGAATACAAAAGAGTCCACGATAAAGAACCTTAAGCAAACTGAGTTATCAAATACCTAAGAACAGTAGTATTTGTCCAATCAATCTCCATGGTGTTGAGTCAGAATCATGGTGATGATAATGAGTGGTAATGCCGTCACGTATTTTGGCTTGAGCTCTAATTAGTTGAGTTTTAATAGTACCCATTCCAATTTGAAGTTCATTGGCAATTTCCTGATTGGACATGCCCAGCTCTTTCGACATTCGGAATACTAACTGACATTGATCCGGGAGGTCATTAACCAAATCTTCTAGCAAAGATCTGAGCTCCTCACCTAACAAAACTTCCTGGGGATCAACATAATCGATCGTAGCAAGTAAGACTGAATTCTTTTGAGCTTTGGATGACTTCATTAAATGTTGGATACACAAGTTTTTGACTCCCACACATAGATATACTTCCAGATTTTCTGCTTTAGATAGATCAGATGAATTCTTCAACAATCCATAAAAAAATTCAGAAACTACATCCTTAGCCATTTCATCTGAATTGCAAATAACTCTAGCATATGAATACAGTCGATCAAAGTACCGACGATAAGCCAATTCAATTGTCATAGAATTGTCTTTGTCAACTGACAAACTACTTTTTGATGATTTCCGAAATTTCAGGCTCATTTCTTTAAAAAAGATAAGCGATTAGCTTATTTCATTTGACAAATTAAGAAAAATGAAATTCATTAGCACCGGATTCATTAAAAATGTCCACTAATTGTTAAATGAAACCATTGTGGGAATGATGTATTTGTACTCCCCATTTATTGGGTAATCATGGATACAAATCTTACATTATATCTTCAAAAAGTTGCCTTTGCGACCTTTATTAGTGTAAAATCCACTTAAAGTGATCGGCCCATTTAGTTTGGTGATTTTCAATATAATAATAGATTGAAATATGCGCAAAGCATTGCGCAGTAGATTATTTTTCACTACCTTATTTTGGGCTAAATATTTTCATGAAACCTGGCTAGCATGGGAAAATATCATACACTCAATGATCTTGCAAAGATATTTAATGTGGCTCCATCCACAATTTCCAGGGCCTTGAAAGACAACCCAAGAATAAGTAAATCTCTTCGAGAAAAAATCCAAAAAAAGGCCAAAGAGTTGGGTTTTAGACCAAACAGGTATGCCAACATCCTTCAAACTAACAAAAGTCGACTTATAGGGATGATTGTTCCTGATATTACACTCCACTTTTATATGAGAATTGTTAAAGAAGTGGAACAAATACTTTCAGAAAATGGATACGAATTGATCCTTGCAAACAGTAATGAAACTGAAAAACAGGAAAAGAAAATCATTCAAAGGCTTATTGAACAAAGAGTGGACGGCATATTGGCAGCCATATCATTTGAAACCAAGAAAACAGATCATTTCAAAGAATTGCTAGACCTCAAAATACCCCTGGTGTTTTTTGATCGAGTTGATCATTTCATTCCTGTGCCAAAGATAATTTCAGATGATTACCAGGCTGCATTTGATGCTGTTTCTTATCTGATCAGCACAGGATGCTCTACCATTGCCCATATCACTGGAACCAAAAATCTGAATAACAGCAATAACAGGATGTATGGCTACCTTGACGCACTTCAAAAGCATCAGATCCCGGTGAATGATAACCTGATCCTATACTATGAGTTTGATCAGTCAGCCATTGATAAGTTTCTTGATAAGATCACTGTAAAATACCCTAACCTTGACGGTTTATTTGTATTTAATGATTATGCTGCCAACCGTGCAACTCAACATCTACTGAAGATTGGCAAAAAGATTCCGGATGAGATTTCTATCATTGGATTCTCTGATGAACCAGTGGCCTCATACATGACCCCACAACTTTCTACCGTTCAGGACATCTCATCTAAAATGGGTTCCCTGGCTTGCAATAAATTACTGCATATGATTAATAATGATATCCTACTGGATGAAAAGTTCATTATTAGGCAGGACCTGGTTCTTCGGGGAACAACTAAAAGATATTGAGCTTAACCAAATCTACCTATGTGTATGATCTTCAATTATTCCCGTTCCTTCGATTTGATTGTTCTCGGTGCCATGATGCAGGATGGTTTTGGTATCTGTCAGGTTGTTCAATATAATGTTTTTTGCGAATGGAGAAGTATCGCCCCTCGGTCCTCCATACCCTTCTTTGGTAGAAAACCTGATCACCATATCATCGGGAATGAATGACGGGTCAGATGTTCGAATCGTTATTTGGTGATTCTGCCCATTGATCTTGGCCAGCATACTGTTGCCCATTCCTCCCCGACTATCGGTTATTTCTATGTCCACGAAGGCATCCCTGGCATGAAGATAAGGGAGTCCGAAAGCTTCACCATACTTCGCATCAGCCTTGCAGTTGATCAAGGTATCTGCGTTCCCCACATTAAATCCGGTGGCCACACAATTCTTAACCTCACAGTTAATCACTTTGTCTCCGGTCTTGTCAAGGCCGGTACAGATCCCGCGCCTCATATTTATGACCGTACAATTTCTAATGATGGTAGTACCTGTTTCAGTATTCTGGTCTCTCTGTGAGCGTGGATAAATTCTGATGCCATCTTCGCTGAGAGAGAACATCTCTCCGGGTAAAAAACTACCATCCTCAGCTACGGTTGCTCCCTCAATATATCCACCCTTTGCCGCTTTGAATCCTTTGTCAAAGGCATATCCGGAAGTTTCAGCCAAAATATCGTCTGTTGTCCGTAGCAGCCCATTCACATGACAGTCTTCTATCAGCGTATTTTTTGCTCCCTGCACAAAGATCGCATGCCCCATCGCACGCATGTGCACCTTGCAACCAATCACTTTGATGTTCTCGCCGGGCCAGGCGATCCTTATGCCATTCATCTTCCTTACATCTCCGCCTCCTAATCCGTAAAAGCTGCCATACCCCCAGGGACTTGAGCCTGATGTGCGTATTTCAGCATTTTTAAGGGTAACATTCTTACCAGTCAGATTGAATATCTTATTGCGGCTTTGTACACCGGGTGTGTCACCGTATGTTTCGATGTAGGGTCCTTCCATCAGCACATTGTTTCCATGGATGCCAAAGACACAATACATCCGACCATCGTTGAGGCCAGGTGACAGGTCCGTGCGGGTAAACAATTTTGTATCTACCATAATGCGAGCACCTGCCAAGTCATACACCGAATTACTGCCAGTGAACTGAATGAATTGCTTACAGTCTGCTTCATCAATCTGATAAAAACCAGGCAAGAGTCGGACCTTGACACTGTCCCTGGCAGCATATACTTTCAAATCAGCAATATCATCAATGACGATATATTCATCATGATTCTGTGCATCTGCTATCCCAGCATTTATCAGCAGAAAAATGAGTAGAAATATGCGATGATTACTCACTTTCACAATCCTGACATCCGCACCCTTATTTTGGTTTCCCCTGATGGAATTGTCCAGGCGGGTATCCGGATTTCCAACCTTTTCAAACCCTCTTTCATGGTATCAATATGCATCGGAGGTGGGTAAAGTGAAATGACTGAAACCATGAGATCGGGATGTGAGAGGTTTTCCAGTTTAATACTTTTACCTTCCTGGCTGAGGATGGCTCCCCCATCAATAATCTGCACATCTGCCTGTGTAATCAATTGCCAGGTGATCAATTCCGTATCATCAGAAATTTCGATATCATCTTCGATCAACAGGGCAACGGGACCCTCTTTTGCAAACCTCCTTGTTGCACGTTTTACCTGGCCCTCCAGTGCGGGAGATAAATCAATGGTAGCTTCAGGGTTTTCACCCGCTTTGAAATCAATAATTGTGGCTTTGCCATCCACTCGATGAAGCTGATTGTTGACAGAAATGGTACTGTGTCCAAAATTGCCTTTATTCAGCAGCTTCCACCGGTCCCCATCCTGGCTCCTGTCCCACAACCCGAAACCTGTCCGTTCGATTCGACCATACCTTCCGGTGTTCCCGGGATCTACGCTCCACCGAAGCCCGTATAGTTCAAACACAAAAGAACCTCCATCCATATTGCCATGACTTACTGACCCACTGCCGCCCTTCCCTCCAAAATAATATTGATTGGGATCGTTTTCTCCTCCAGTGAAAAAGACCACCGGATTATCACCGTCACCTTTCCAGACAGTAGGAACATTGACATCACCCTTTTCTTCATACTGTGCCATCCACACCAGGGCTGGTCCTGCTAACCGGGACAGTTCACCCATTGCTTCAGGAGGTTTCATAAACAGGTCCTTTTCAAAGTACCCTTTATTTCCGGTCTTTGATGCAAACCAGGCTAGTGTTATGTCTCCGTTGCTGCTGCTTCGTTCGCCACTATCAGCAAAATTGTAAACCAGTCCGGACGGTGCCACAGCCAGTAGTCTGAATACGGCACTTTCCTTAAATCCGGGGTATTCATATATACCAAAGTCTGTCCCAAAGGCACTCTCAAACATAGCGGCTGTGGTGACCGTGAACGATGTGCCATACCTCCAGTAGGTAGCGCCTTCAGGATATACCCCGTCAGGTCCATACTTATCAAGTGCATTAGGCATACCATCTAGCGCCCTGCTTAATGTTTTTGTGGCCAGTTCAGGTGCATATTCTGCCACAGCAATGGATGCGGCAACCATGCCCCCGTTACAGACCTGGTTCCAGTTGCTTTCACCATAGAAGGGGCCTGGTCTGCCATCTTCGGGCCAGCTGGGTTTAATGCCTTTTTCGACCAGCGATCTTTTGGCCAGTTCAATGGTTGAAGCAGGTAAGTCGCCGGCCGTCCAATCAATGGCCAGGGCTATGCCCAGTGACATTTCAGCTACATCCAGGAAGTGTTTGGGGAACCAACTGGAAAAATTACAGGCCGCTATGACTTCCTGGTTAATGCGTTCGAACATCCTTGGATCTTTTTCAATTCTGTAAACCAAAGCCATTGACCCAATCCGGTGAAGCAGGTCCCTGGAAATATCCAACTGGTTATTCTGCGACCTTTCTTCCATGGGAATATCCAGATTGATGATAGGCTTCTCAAATACAGCTTCCGCATTTAATTTGATGGCTTTGTATACATTCTTAATAACCGGATCTGATTCTAACTTCTTCCTGAGATTATCTTCAGTCTGTTTGTTCAATATAAGCCGGGGAGATTGCTTTCTGAGGTTCTTTTTCAGGTAGGAAACTGAAATAGGATTCGAAAGACTGTTGGGTTCAATCTGTGCAACAGCCCGCTGATTTGCTATGTAGATCATTACACTGATCCAAATAATCACACAATGGGTCAATTGTTTCACTTTGATTTGATTAGTAGAATGATTTACTTTTTCTATTCTGTTATTCTTTGTCAATTTCAGAACCTCACCATGAATGTTCGTATCTGATCATGACCAATATTAAATTTAAACTTATTCCCCTCAATCTCAACCTCGCTTCGTGGTTCTATTTCTTCTTCGATGTGGTTGGTTTCAATGACAGAAGCAATGTTATAGGGAAAACTGACTATGACATCCTCATCCCTTCCCTCCGTTTCTACCACTCTTAGAATTAGTGGATACGGATTGTAAGCATCCTGTACGGTTTTTAAACTTGATATCATGACATGATCGCTATCGATGCTGAAAAATGATTTCTCCAAAGGAAAGGACTCATTAGTGAATCTCCAGCCTGAGATCTCCCCGGGATGGTTATTTTCCTGCTTTGCCTGAAGAGGCTGGTTAAACTGCCAGGCCTTTTGAGGAATGTCGGCATCTCTCCAATCTCCCAAATGAGCAATCAATGAGTATTTGAAGGTGTGAATCCCTTCATCCATCCGTGGGTCCATATCCCGGGCTCCACGGACGACAGACATAGACATTTTGCCTTCATTGATGTGGAAACCATATTTCCCATTGTTTAATAGGGTGATCCCCTCTTTATTATTTGAATAATCAATCCATTTCTGGGTTGGATAATCAAGCTCAGAATCTTTTCTTTCAACATACCCGTATTGCTGGTCATAAAAGGCTCTCCCTTTTTCAATAGAAGTCGGAAAAATCACCTGTAATAATTTATTATGACTATGCCAGTCTACCTCCATCTCAAAATCAATTTGATTAGAACTGGTATTCAGTGTCATGGTCCTGATCACTTTGGTTGATTGAAAATAGTCTTCCCATTTCAAAGTCACACTTAGTGATGATTGTGCAACGATTTCGGGAGCCTTCAGGGTTTCAAACGGATATTTTTTTCCAGTCAATTTTGTACTCCAACTGCTTCCATTGTCTTCGAGTAGCTGAAGCTGGTTTCCAGTGCCTTTCAACAAATCTTTCTTGAGTTCCTTGCTGTAAATGCTTGTTAATCCGTCAGCACCCCATTTGATCGTGTAATAGCTGTTTTCGACTGTGTTTCCTGATACTCTAAGGTCTGAGTTCAGTTGCTCAGACTTTCCTTCAACTACCTCATACACCCGATATCCTAGAGGAGGAATTTTCTGAGCATCAAGCTGAATATTAAAGGTAAGGCCATCTGCTGATTGGTTAAGAATAGAATATGCGATCGAATTTCCGGATGGATCCCTGATGTAAAAGTCCTCTGGTCCTTTAAGAAATTTGATTTCAGCATCTACAAATTGAGTAACAGGCCAGGAATGTGGATTATAAACCACGATTGGGATGCCCTGCATATCAATATTGATCCTTGCCCCAATATTTTCCAGGCCTGCATTGAGCTGCTCTGAAGTAATTTGCTCTAGACGTTCATAATCTCGGTATACATCAAGAGCACCCAGCCCGGTAAAAGTACCTGCCATGATATCATGAAACTGATTGAACAAAAGGATTTTCCAGGCTTCGGAAAAGTCTTCACGTGGATAGAATGGCTTACCCTTGTGAAGTGTACCAATGACCGAAAATTTCTCCGCAGCCAACAATCGATTCTCATAATAGCGATTCAGTTTCTTTATCCGTGCATGGGAGGTGTAGCAGCCCAACCACTGCTCTCCATTGGGTTGGATACCGAATTCTTCTTTCTGGACTGGCCACTTATTGTCAGCACCTTCCAAATCCTTGAAGAATTGGTAAGGATTCACAAATTCAAAACTCATGTTGTGATTTTCCGACAGGTTTTTCAATGCCTGAAGGTCACCTTCATCAGGTCCTCCTCCATGATCACCTTTACCGACCGAAATCATCGGCGAATCATACCCGGATATTTCTATCCAACCCTTGATATATTCCGACATTTTCCCAAACGTAGGATTGTAATGATCAGGAATCTTATATCCCAGCAGTCGAGTGCCGTCATTTGATTCCCACCAGAAAATCTTCTTTCCTTCCGGTGCCGCCCTGCTAAAAACATAGTATTTAATCCCGCATCCGGCATAAATTTTTGGAATTGTGGATGTGTGTCCGGTAAACATATCAGGAGACCAGGCAATAGGAATGCTTTCAATGTTTAGATTCCTGGAATAATAATCTTTGGAAATTAAGAATTGACGGATAAGGCTCTCACCCGCAGGCATGGATTCATCTGTTTCTACCCATTGGCCTCCCACAACACTCCACCTCTCGCTGGCAATGTTTTGCTTTATCCTATCAAATACTTCCGGAGAACGCTGCTGGATTGTGGAATAATACAGTAAAGAACTTTGCGTGAATTTGAGGTCCGGATACTTATCCATCATGTTGAGAACGTTGAAAAAAGTGTTGTAGACCTCCCGGTTTTCTATTTCATTCCATCGCCATCTGTACACCGGATCCATGTGGGCATGGCCGGCTACTCTGACAGGTTGAATCTTATTAACTGTTTTTGTCTGACCATGACTCTGCGTAAAGAGTACTAGAATTGCTATGATTATCAGTTGCAGTTTCTTCATTCGTACATTGGGTTAATTCTATTACAACTTCTGAGTTGTGTTTGCATCAAAGTTGGTCCCATTTTTTATATGATGGGATGTGTCGTGGTCCGGATTTATGATCTACCTGATAATTTTTCCTGATGTATTGCCTTTCATGAGAAACTCCACATCCTCAACAGAAACCATGTTTACATCACCCTCTACGGTATGCTTAAGTGCACAGGCCGCATTGGCAAATTTGAGTGCATCCTGATCCCTTTTGTAATGAAGCAGGCCATAGATCACTCCCGCCGCATAGGCATCTCCGGTGCCAATCCGGTCGATGATATGGGTGATATCCAGCGTGGGTGATTTATGGAACTTATCATCACTCCACATCATCCCCTGTATGGTATTGTGAGAAGCGCTGATCATTTTACGCTCCTTATCAAAGACTTTCTTTACTCCCGGATAAAGCTTGATAAGTGCCTGTGCCGCCTGGCTAAATCTTTCTTCCTTGGTACCGGAAATCTTCACATCAAATATCTCTTTAATATCATTGTAACCCCCCATCACAATATCACTCCCTGCGATTAATTCCGGCATGATCTCAACCGGGCTTTCGCCATAGTTCCAGAGATTTTTTCTATAATTAATATCTGCCGAAACTGTTAACCCTTTCTTCTTTGCTACCTGAATGGCTTTCTTACAGGCTTCTGCAGCTCCTTTGGAAATAGCTGGGGTTATACCTGTCCAATGAAACCAATCTGCGTCATCAAGGATTTCATCCCAATCAAAAATGGAGGCATCGATCTTTGAAAATGAAGAATTATCTCTTTCATATACGACCCTGCTTGGCCGGTGGACGGCCCCTTTTTCCACAAAGTACTTGCCGATCATATCATCTCCCCGGCCATACTTCACGGCCGAGGTATCTAACCAATGTCTTCTCAAAAATTGGGTTGCAGCCCTGCCAATCATATTGTCCGGAAACCTGGTAGCATGTACAGCTCTCATACCAAAATAGGCAAGTGAAATAGACACGTTGGCCTCACCCCCGCCATACTCCAGCTGAAGGTTCGTTGTTTGCGAAAACTTGGCATGTCCAGGGGGAGACAGACGCATCATGACCTCGCCAAATGTTACAATCTTCTTATTTTGCAGCCCCATCTTATCTTTTAATTGTTATCATCAGCACCCATGGGTTTGTGGGTCTTAAGCCATTCCTGACCTTCTTTTGTCAGGAAAAAATCCATCCACATATAGTACATCTTCTTATTTTCGTCCACTGTCACCCAGTGGCTGGACCCGATCGGGATATGGAGCAGGGAGTATTGGCCCAGATTGGTGGAGGCACTGTCGGCATAGACAGTGATGTCATTTTTTGTCAGACCCAAGAAGAGTTGATCCAGCATAGGATGGCTATGTGCACCCACTGCATCGGGTCCAGGAGCCTCTACCGTTCCCAGGGATACCCGGGGAACAATATCTGCAGGTAGCACCGTTCGGCTCACTGTATTCGGACTCTTTATCTTTTCTGTATAAGGTTCGCAGTCTTCAAACCTGGTGAAATAGAGGTCGTATTTGTTTTCCTCCGGGAATTGCTTCATATCCTCGATGTCCTGTGCCGACAGCTGTTTGGTGAATTGAAGAAAATGAAGCTGTTCGCCTTCAGGGACTTCCAAACGTACCTGGTCGATGTCGTTCAAAGGAATAGCAATGGATTCCGGCCCAAGCTGATATGAAGAGTCTGCGTGAAGAACGCCTCTGCCATGCACAAACAAAAACATGGTGACATTACCACTGGTGATTGGAATGCTTTGCTCAATAGGTCCCGTAAAAGCCAGGTGTTCAATCCTGGTATCTGCTATCTCACCCGGTAGCATTTCTTCGGAAAAAACCTGCATGCCGTCGGGTATCTCCATCTTCAGATCCTGAACAACGATTTCTGGTGAGTCTGAATCTGAGGAACAAGATGTCACCACTAAGCTGAAAGCCAGGTACATCCAAAAAGGAACTGTGTATATTTTTTTCAATCGACTTGTCATTTTTATGTTTGGTTTTCTTTCATAATGTATCCTTTAATTTACTGGTTCTTGATGAACTTCACTTCTCTCGTAATGGCCGAACCTGCATTCAGGTGAAAAATACATTTAAGCAAGTAGGCCCCTGGTCGCAATCCTGAAATATCTACGCGGAAGCCAGACTTCTCTGACTTTGTTAGTCGTTCGTCGGTCTTGAGTACCATTTTTCCACCTAAGGAGATAATCTCGATGGAAGCCCTCGTGTATCTGTCATCTGGCCATTCAACCACCAGACTATCGTCCGTGGGATTTGGGTAAACTTTGAGAGATCCTTCAGCAATCACAGCCAGTGGCTCGGGAATAAATGCTGCCTGAATTTGCATACCATCTGCCACTGTAAATTTTATTGGATTTTCATTTCCCTGAACATCACCCGACCAGTGGCTAAAGTCAAATCCATCAGCAGGGACAGCCAACGCCGTGATTACAGAACCAGGCACATACTTGTCATAAGCAGGATCCAGGATGATTTCACCCTCCACTGATTCTGCAATACCGACCTCAGTCATACTTTCAGCATGAAGATAAAAAGGACCTGTATTTTCTGAAGAAACATGGGGTCTGACCAACAAGCTTTCGGAATATTCCATCGACCCGACATCTTTTAAATCAATCGCTCCCGGTCTCTCCTGACTCATAAGATCTAATACAATCAATGAGTCGTAGTCCAGCCCTTCAAAACCGGGTATGGTAGGATAACCACCGACTGCATTGTCAATGGCTGGACTTGCACCTGTAATTTGAGAGTATCCATCTGAATTAACTATCAAACCGGGATCTGTTACATCAATACCACTCGGGGCAGTCATTCCCAAAGCACCCCTGGATATATTCCCTATCCATGTTTCATTTCCGGTAGGATCTTCAAACAGCTGATTAACCGGATCAGCAAAGATGTTATTGGCAAAAGTCACATTGGTTGGCGGATAGCTACCACCATTCCCTCCAAGTATCACTTCGGCAGAGTTTACGATGGTGTTAAAATAGATGTGAATATCTGTGAGTGGATCTGACTGTTCATTTTGTAAATAGATTGACCGTTTATCCAACCCCTCAAAGTAATTGTTATAAATAAAGTGATTGGATCCCTCCCTTACTCGCACGCCACCCATGTCATTAAGAAAGAAATTACCATAAACGATGGCTTCATCACCATGTCTGAGAACCAGCTCTGCCTTTGGATTATTCTCAAAGGTGTTGTAGCGAATGATGTTTTGGGCAGCCTTGTTTGAAATAAGCTCACCATCTCCATCGCAGTGGGTAAAATAGCAATACTCTACAATCGTTCGGCTATCAAACTCAGCCTGAGTGCTCACACCGATTCTAATAGGTTCAATCCCCAGGTCATTTCCTGTTCCTTCAAAATTCTTGAATGAGCAGTATTGAATTTTGTGATACCCGGGCTCAGTATCATGAACAAGAATGGACAGAATATTCTGATCATCCAGGTTGAGTCGATTCTCAAAATTGCTATAGCTAATTGTGGATCTCCTGGAATCCTCATCAACAATCAGGTATTTGTAGCATGTGTAATCCGAGATATTTATTTGAGTGACCAGCACATCACTTCCCCAGATACGAATGACATGGTCAGTGCCGATGTTGCCACCAATGAATTGGAGTCCGCTAAGGGTTACATTATCTCCATCGATCTCAACTTTAGATCCACCATTAAATATGGCTGTACCAGTTATAGCAGCAGTAACAATGAGACCATTTTTTGGGATATCCATAAACACATCTCCGTACACCCCGGAAGCCCAGACGATAGAGTCACCCGGGCTTGCTGAACTATGAGCACTGTTAAATTCGGCTTGAGAGGCCACATCAAACCTAGTCTGTGAAAGTAACAGCTGGCTCACTGCCAAAAAATAGATAAACAGGGTAATTTTCATTATGTGAAATTTAAAGACATCATAAAAACCGTTACATTAATTAGCATTAACTCGGGTCGATCAGAATTACTTTTTGATCACCTTAATTATTTCTGACGTGTTTCCTTTCTCAACTTTCATAAAATAAAGACCTGCCTTATCCGGCATGTCCAATTTCATTTGTTGTCTGGTTATGTTCGCCTGCCGTTGAATCTCTCCTGACACATTGTATAATGTAATGGTTCCGTACAAAAAATCCGCTCCTCCAATATTTATCGTCACAGATGACCCTGCAGGATTCGGATAAATATCGGTTTGTCTTGAAATATTCTTTCCGGCAGAAAGTACCTCCTGTCCATCCAGGAATAGCTTATCGAAATAGGCTGTAGCCTCTCCATCATTTTGAAGATATACCCCAGCCTTCCAGTAACTGGGAAAAGTCCAAAAAGAAACGTCCTTCCTGACTTTTTCGACACCTTCGATGTTTATGATCAGATCACCATTTTCTAATAATACATCCCAATCGAAGTAATCAGCCGGTGCCTGTCCTAAATCTACATGAGTGGTATTGACGCCACGTACATCTGTTTTGATGGCTGCCCAAAGATGATTTACTGGTGATTTGGTCAGGTGTTTATATATCCTCAAGAGGGGCTTATTAGGCCCACTTCCGGCATTGGCATCATCATGTATTTGCACCACAGTCACCTGATCACAGGTCTGCTCGACGAATTTCAGTCTTCCATGAAAAGAGTGATCACCTGCTGCAAGGTCCCAATTCGTCTCATGCCTGAGCTCGGTCCGATTGCTTTGTCCTGACTGATTGAACGCTATTTTATCACCTTCCACGACAAAAAACTGACTGGAGGTATAGCCATCCATCAATTTAGTTGAGGTTGCCGCCGTAGAGCTTGTTGGCCCCTGCAGTTTGCATCCACTTAGGAAAGACCGAAACCTTGGAATGTCCGCCGGAGCATCATAGGTCTGAGCTTTGACGATCTGTGTCAAAACAAAAAAGAAAATAAATAGAATCTGTCCAGATAAATGAAATTTCATTTCACCACCCTTATTATTTCTTTTGGACCTGAAGCCGGTTCGTATTGCAAATCCATTAAGATCTCAGATTCGACATCCAGGTCAATCATCCCGGACCATTTGTCATCTCCGAAATTTCCTGATACTTTGATCACGCCGTCCGACAGGCTCCATTGGCAGTCAGGATATTCTCCATTTTCCCTAACGGTCATGATGGCCGCTATTCTTCGTTTAGGTGTTTTCTGATTTACTGACCCTGAAAAATGCCACTCTTTAGCTGGCGGTTTGGCAGTGACCATCGGGTAGTCCTGTTTTGGATCGATGGGCCATTCATTGGTGAGTGAAAAATCAAATCCTCCAGGCGTAATCAGTTGAGTTTTCATGGATGCTCCCTTTCGAAAGGATTCAATACTTTGATTTTCCGGATCCAGCAATATTTCTTCTCTGGAATGCAACAGCCAATCCACTTCTATGGGTTGTGGACCGGACAGATCTTCCACAACCAGGATAATAGAAGGCCTAATCATAATGACATGCCGCTGATAGTAGTCTAATCGATCACCATAACATTTCTCAGCATCTCCTGCCACATATCCCATGTGCGCGGTACTTTTAAAATCAGCGATCCTTCCACTTGCCAGTGCACTTCTGTCTATCTGACCCTCACCGTTGATCAATAGCGCATTGTGAGCCACTGTTAGATTACTATATTCAAAATGAAACGGGGACTGATGCTGTGGATAACGGGCTCCACTGGGATTGGCCAGGGCTTTTCCTCCTTTCATAATTGCAAAACTGTTTTGGTCGGCATGACTATGACTTACAGATCCGTAAGGACTGCTTTTAAACAAGACCATCAAATCATTTTCGGGATCCAAAATGTCAGAATGCAGTGCAGCCCACCCTATGCCGTGAAAGGCTTTGTCAGGCTTCATTGAAAGAGGCTTTTCAGGCTTCAGGTCATCCTCAAGGATAATTTCGTGCATGGCATTGAACCGGTCTGTTTCCCGCTCGGTGTCGAGCTTCTCGATCCACCAGCGAGTCTCCGGATCTTCATGAAGCAGTGAATGAAATTTCAATATTGCATACAGATCACCTCCCCTGTAGCTGACCGGATGGTGCTCATTGTCTCCAAATGGCATGATCTCACCGACAGGCGAGGCACAATAGACAAGGAAGTGTCGCATATTTCGGAAATATGACTTCTCCCATAGGTTATAGCCTGTAGCCTCGTATAGCGATTGTAAAGGAGTGATGAATCTCTCGTTGTAGGAAAGCGCATAATTGATCCCTTCAGCCCATCCACCATCTTTACCTCCCCAGTGAGGAAACACAGTCAGTAAAGCTCGCATGGCATAGTCCATCCATACTTCGGCACGCTCGTCTTCCGCCAGTGCAATAGAAAATTCCACCAGATATCCCGGGAGTCTGCCGTCATGGCTGTATGCAGACTTATGTAAGAAATCCCTTCTCTCAAGACGTGCCAGCATCTGATCTCCGCGAGCGATGAGCATCTTTTTAACGGCCTCTCGTTCTTCGACCGTCATCAACTCATACAACCAGTCATAGGCTGGTGCACCGGTTCGTGCAATACGTAATCCTATTTCATCAAAACTTTCATCCAGCGAAGCAACACCGTCAAGTTCCCAGTCAAGCAGATTGAGTAAATGGTTTTTGGCTGCAAGACCATATTTTTCATCTCCGGTCAGCACATAGACAAGTGCCATGGGAATCATTCCGCGATTAAAAATTCGGGTAAATTCATGATAGGAAGCCCGGTAAGCTGTGCGCCGTGCCGGATACTCCGTTTCAATATCATATTTGTCAAAATCGGGTTTATCCATCAGATGCAGAGTGAGCGCTTCATCTGCTAGCTGTCGGATATCTTCAAAAGCTTCTTTGCGAGGACCATCTAGTGATTTTCGAATCTCCTTAAGCCTTGATTTTGGAAACAGTAACCTTGGATGTTCTGCTGAGACCCGACTCAGTAGCTCCCGTGGTTGTATCCAGGGTAGCTCAAAGGCATTTTCACTGATGGTAAAGTTTTGAGCATCGCGTTGAGTTACAACCTTTTCTTCTTTATCCAGTGCCTGCACAAACCAACGATAGGTTCCTGCAGGCAGCACTTTATCCGGTACATGCACCGGGTCTGAAAGTATCCCTGATTGATATACGCGTTCTCCCGATCCATTTTCTATGCTAAGACGGTAGCTGACATCTCCTCTTGGGGCAGCCCTCCACCAGCAAAATCCCGGGGGAGAAATGTCGAGTACCTGGTCTGGTAACGGCCTGTTGAAATTGCCATCTTCCGGCTGTACCTCAGGAAAGGATACCTGTGAATGTGCAAACGAATGAATCCATATAAAAAGGATCAAATACGTGCCTAATTTTCTTCGCATAATATTTTTTGGTTGTTCAAATAAAACTTCATTTGGTGGATTTTATAAAATCATCCTTGGGCCTCCTTTCATTCACCTAGTACATCATTTTGAGTGGCAAATTCTGCTCGGTAATGATCTCCCCGGAGTTCACTAGTGTATTGTCGGATTCCGTATTATTTTTCGCTCCCCATAGTCTTGCCACATATTTTACATCGTTATTCCTAAAAGTACTTTCTGAAATATCTACATTGATAATTCCATAGGTATTAATCAATACACCATTATTTTCCTTGCTACCACTTCCGGTAAATGTGCTTCCCCTGATCACAAGGTTTCCACCAACCGTGGACTCATCGTATCCACCCCGGTAGTAGTCGACAACGTTTTGGTCGACTCCCTCAAACCGGCAATCAATAATAAAAATGTTTTCAGCATTGTATTCACCTCTATCGTCATCCTCAGCTGAGAGTTCAAGTCCGTTATTGCAATCTTTGATGACAGTAGATTCAAATTTTATGAATTCAGAAAATGAGTATTTGTAAGCTTTAAGGACATAATCAAAGTTTGATATATCAGCGTCCTTCACAGTGAGGTTGTAAAGGCCGGACATGTTTTCTTTCAAACTGGCGAATGCGTAATTCGCACCAGAGCCCTGCATATTAACTGACATCAAATTGAGATGCCCTTTAGGGTTTAATTCAAAAGCGGGCGTACCGCCTGTACCATTAAACAATATTTTAGATCTCTTCGCAGTATCTGCTGAGGTAATGTTTAATTCCTTATTGATACTCAATGATGTGTTTAGCTCATATTTTTCCGCTGTCAGCTCAATGATGTCTCCATGGCCGGCATTTGATACTGCCTCGATCAACTCCTCTGTGGTATTTACCGAATACGTTTTCGCTTCGGGTTCAACAGGTGTAAGATCATACCAATCAGGACCGTATTTTGACAGATCCATAATATTGGGTAGATCATCAGTAGCCCTCGCGATAGCGCCAATGGAATTGTTTGCATCCCTTGAATGGCCAAATAAGTCTTTTGTGATTTGATCAAATTCAAAACCATTGTAAACTTCTACTTCGGTAATAGGCCCGGAGGGTACCCAGA
This sequence comes from Cyclobacteriaceae bacterium, assembly GCA_965243485.1. Lineage (GTDB taxonomy): Bacteria > Bacteroidota > Bacteroidia > Cytophagales > Cyclobacteriaceae > UBA7330. The sequence goes on from CBDEVP010000001.1 coordinate 4,758,819, forward strand.
TGAACTCCTCCAGTTTCGTCATTGTGAAATCTACTTCTTTGAGGCCTTCAACCCCTTTAAAGTCTACCCCCTGATTATTAATGGCATTGCTTTCGAAATCAATACCATCGATGGCGTCATGACGAACGATTGGCCTTTCATCACCTTCGGTATTATAGATTACATTATTAGCTATGAGTGTTCGAATGGGTGTTTCAGATCTGATCTCCGATTCAGGGAGCACATCTTTTTGATCAATATTGGACCCTACCCCAAATTGCCAGGGTGAAGCGCAATCGACCCATGAATTGTAAGCGACTACCACGTCCGTGACCTGGATGTATCTGTTGAGTGGCGATCTTGGGATGCCATTCATCACCGCCAGAGGACTCCTAAATACTTCTCCTCTTAAGTTATAGAAGTAATTGTTTGTCACCCAATGACCGGTGCCTATCAGCCTGATGCCTCCGATCTGCTCATTTTGTTCATCACCAATAAAATAATTCCCATCTATGATGCAATAATTTCCATGTCGTGTGACCAGAGAACCCTCACTTTTGTAGAAGACATTACCCCTGAATTCATTGAAATTGGATTTACTGGATATTACTTCTACCTCTCCATTACACCTTTCAAAAAGATTATTACTTACAATCGTGTGACTTGGTGTCATAGAAGTACTGCTGGTCCCCAGCTGTATAGTCTCCGCACTGGGACCCCCTTTGGGAGGTCTGAAGCCAAAATGGTTGTGATTGATCTGATGATAATTTTTGATATTTTCATTTCCATCCAAATCCACTCTAATCGTTGGGCCTCTGTTTGATTTGCCAGCCAGGTAGCAATGATCCAGCTGATTGTGACGGCCTTTAAAATGTACCCACAGGTCCTGAATATTTCGTTGAGCCTGATTAAAATCCTTGATGACACAATTGGCTACCCGGCAATTGCTAGCAACGTTATCATCATCAAGTTCGAACTGAATAACGGCATCAGAGGGAGTTGCTCCATTAGTAAAAAACAATCCCTTCACTATGAGATATTCTCCACCGAGTTTAAGGTCAGATGCGCCCTGAATAATGACCTGACCTGGAGTTTCCGCCTTTAAAGTAATTGGCAGATTTGCTGTACCCTTTCCGTAAAATCGAATACGAACATCGTTCCATTCCCCATTCGCCATGATGATTTCATCACCAGGTTGCGCATCAGCAATCGCCTTGTTTAGTTCATCATGATTTTTGACCAAAATGCCGGAATATATTTCTGATCTCTGACAACTGTAAAAAAGTATAGTGATCGAGAAAAGTAACAGTAATATTTTCATGATATTGATTTTATATTTCAAGCCTCTTCCCAGATAAGCTGTATGGTCTTCAAATCCTTTTTCATCGCATCAAAAACGACCTTTTTGTCTACGGTGATTTCATACCTCCCCTTATCAGCCCCTCCAAGCGGATATTCCAGGTGCAGAGATACGGGAGGTTTCAGACCATAACTTTTTAATAGCTTAAAGTAGCTTTTGAAATCCACCATTCCGTCACCTATGGGCACATTTACAATTTGCCATTGGCCATCGACCTTACCCCATTTGAAGTCTTTCAGGGCAATGGTATTGATGTGATCTTTAAGTAATCTTATCCCATTTGGCCATGAGCGACCTCCTTCCACCACTGCGTGTCTAATATCATATTGGGAACCAAAAAAATCATGATCAGCAGACTCCAGGATCTTCTTTACTTCCCAGACTGAAGCTCCTATTTTTGTTCCGGAATGATTTTGATAGCAGCCAATAATGTTGTGTTCTTTATTGAGTTCACTTAGCTCACGGATCTTATCTTCATAGTAAGCTAAAGAAGCTTCCATTGATAAGCCTTCCCTGAAGTCAAACCAGTCGCTTCTATAATATTTTACTCCTTCTGCAGCAGCAACCTCAATAATTTCACGATCCAGTGGATTGGCGGCATCAGAAATGGCTGTGGTAATCATTTCACATTTCAATCCAACTTTCTTTATCTCACCTATCGCCAATGGCAGATCAGATTTTACATTTTCTGGCAGCACATGTCCCTTTGGGCGAACAGCAAGATCCAATCCACTGAAACCAATTTCTGCGGCGATCTCTGCAGCTGAGCCGTAATCGAGGAACTGCAAATGCTTTGAAAAAACATGCACTTCTAAAGGACCATTATCCTGAAAAAAATCACTGGCTGGATATGCATAAAATGGCGCCAGTAAACTAATCGTCCCGGTTTTTTTGATAAATGAGCGTCGTGATCTGGCTGAATTCCCCATTAGTCAATTGGTTTTGTTGAAGGTCCTACAGATGATTCTCTAAACCATACCTCTGTATAACATCCATTAGTATATTGTTTCTTAAGATCACCGTCGTAAGTTTCAGCCCCTGTGCTCCAGACAAAATTTGATCCTGGATCCAGTCCATTTGTCTGATTGTAAGCACCTTGCTTAAAAAACTGCAATTCATCCTGATAGGCGTTGGCCTGCTCTGTTCCGTCACGCCCCAATCCACTATATAAATCCAATACCTGTTGTGGAATATCAGAATCATTTATGTAATCAGATTTAACGAGGCTCTTGGTGAATGTCTTTGTTTCATGACCTTCACATCTAAAAGTAAGATACATTATACCTTCATATACATTAACCTCATAACTAAACTCCTCACCCAGAGCAACACCATCCTCTGGTTCCGCAGGGTAAATATCTGGCCCACTTCCAACTACAGACATATCGTAACCCCATACTGCTCTCGAAAAGTCCCATCTTCTGGCATTGTCACCTTTGGTGTTAATTTCATAGTTCCAGAAAACAGAACCCTTCTTGTGACCCGGAAATTTCTTATAAAAGATCTTTAAAGGCTCGTTCTCATGGCCATCTCCGCTATGGATTTGTCCTACAACCACAGCATAAGATGCTGCCACCCTCGCATCACCTGAAGTGGAAACGTGCATTACCTTGAGAGTACCGGAAAGCTTTCCTCCCGTCCCGGGTTTCCAACGCTCTTTTTGACTTAATTCTGTTCGAGTGTTATGAGAATTGGGCGAAGTAATCCCGCCGTTAGGCGCTTTAAAAACCACCCAATGGATTCCATCATTCTCCGTGTAGAAATAATCTTCATGCTGAAAATTCATTAAATCATTTTTGCCCTCTCCATTGCCTAGTAAAATGCTCCATTGGTTAAGAGAGGAAATCACATCACTGGGAAAGGTGACTTGAGTTTTCTCCCGGCTTTCGGACGTCGTATCAGCATTCTCCTTTCCACTTTTTGTCGAGTTAGTACAGCTTGTGAGTAATAAACTTAACAGTAGTATAAAAAACACATGGACTACCTTTTCCATCGTCAAAAGACATGAATTGAGGAAAAATTTTACTCTTGTCGCCTTCATCTTTTAATTCAGATTTTCTAAAACACCTAGGAAAAGGCCAGCCCGCCATTAATGTCCACATTATTACCTGTCATAAAGGTGGATTCCGGTCCGGCAAGGTAAGCCACCAGATCCGCAACTTCAGTTGCCAGTCCTTCCCTTCTCAACGGCGTATTACCTGCAACCTTAGTCCTCACTTCATCCCTGGTGAAATCATCATGGAATTTCGTAGAGATCATGCCAGGACAAACTGCATTGACCCTGATTCCCTGGGGACCCAGTTCCTTGGCCCAGTTTCGAGTCAGGGTCATCACGGCTCCCTTTGAAGCCGCATAGATTGCAGAGCCAGGTCCTCCCCCATCACGTCCTGCCTGAGACGATAAGTTGACAATAGACCCACCTTTTTCCATGAGGGGCTTGAAAGCCTTTGTCACAAAAACAGTCCCTTTGAAATTCACATCCATTACCAGGTTATAATAGTCTTCATCAATTTCGCCGATTGTTTTTCGAGCAAAGAGGCCTCCTGCATTATTTACAAGGATATCTACCTGATCCCCAAAAGCTTCTTTGGTCCTGGCGACCAGGTTGTCTATATTCGCTTGTTTTGATACATCGGCCTTTACTGTAATTCCATCACCTCCCACTGCTTTGATGGCAGCAAGTGTCTCTTCGCTTTCCTTTTGGCTACCAAAATAGTTTACAACCACTTTGGCTCCTTCCTTTGCCAGTTTGACACAGATGGCACTCCCAATATCGCGAGCTCCACCAGTGACTACAGCTACTTTTCCTTCTAGTCTCATCAAATACAGTTTTAATCCCTATTATATTCCAAGCGCCTGTCCTCCACCTATCTGAATAGTTTCGGCAGTAATAAAAGAGGCATCCTTACCTGCAAGGAAAGACACCACAGAAGCCACTTCTTCCGGCTCCCCCAGTCTACCTAAAAGAATATTGTTTTTCCACGACGCAAACACCTCCGGTTTGGTCTCTTTGATCTGAGCATGGAATGGAGTATCAATGGTGCCGGGAGATACCGCATTTACCCTGATACCATATTCTGCCAGGTCCTTGGCCAGGGCTCTGGTGATGGCGTGAACGCCAGCCTTGGATGTTCCGTAAATACCAGCTCCGGGTCCTCCGGCGTTCCATCCTGCATTAGAAGTGTAGTTGATGATTGTTGCATCCTCTCCTTTTTTGAGGTAGGGGATGGCAGCTCTGGAGGTAAAAAATACTGAATCCAGGTTGAGAGCCATCACAAACCGGTAAAATTCGGTCGTCATTTCTTCAAACCTGGATCGTCCTCCCAATCCACCTGCATTGTTTACCAGCACATCGATTCGTCCATATTTTTCACCTATTGTCTTAATGTTTGAAGTAACTTCTTCTTCTTTTGTCACATCAAACCCATAATACTCAGCCTCAATCCCTTCCTGAGCCAGTTCTTTCACTCGCTGCGCCCCCGCTTCATCTTCTATACCATTCAAAATCACGGTATATCCATCTTTCCCAAGTCGCTTTGCAACGGCAAAACCTATTCCACCTGTGGCACCTGTAACTATTGCTATTTTTTTATCAGCCATTTTTTCTTGTGTTATTCGTTTTTAAAAATTTTGATTCTTACCCGATGGGCTTTATTTCCTTAGCAAAAAATAATATAGACAGATAGCAGAGCGGAACAAATACTGCTATCATAACAAATACCGGTGTATAAGAGTAGGTCTCTGTAATCACCGGTACCAGAAAGTTCATGATGATCACGGCAAATATTCCCACCGTACCACCTAGCCCAGCCAGCGAGCCGACGGACTTTCCACTAAAAAGGTCACTCGGAATGGTCTGAATATTTGAGATGACAAACTGGAATCCGTAAAGCACAGCTGCCACGATCATCACAAATTTTAAGGGTGTATTTGCGAACATGATCGTCGCGATCAGCCCCAGGAACATAATGATACAGCCTGTCAGCACTGTCTTCTTTCTGGCACTATCCACTGAAGCTCCTCCAATCATCAGCTTTCCTGAAAAGTATCCACCGCTCAGACTACCCAATGCTGCCCCTACATAGGGCACCCAGGCAAAAAAGCCGATTTCTTTCACATTGAATCCATACACATCGGCCAAATAGATGGGCATCCAACCTACAAACAGCCACCAGATAGGCTCAATGAAAAGTCTTGAAATCAAAACAGCCCAGGATTCCCGATGAGCCAGGATGGCCTTCATACTCAAGCCAGGCTTTTTCGCATCATCACCTTTCTCTTCTATTCCGGACAGGATGTACTTTTTCTCTTCTTCGCTGATCCATGGATGCTCAGCCGGAATTGTTTTATTGATGATAAACCATGGAATTACCCAGAGAAGACCTAGCAATCCCAACAATACAAAGGTCATTTTCCAGCCGATGGCCAGCCAAACGATGGCAATCACCGGTGGTGCCACAATTGACCCCATCGCTGCCCCGGAATTAAAAATACCCTGGGCCAGGGCCCTTTCTTTGATGGGAAACCACTCCGCATTGCTTTTTACGGCACCGGGCCAGTTACCTGCCTCCCCTAAACCAAGCAAAATCCTAAAAATGCTAAAAGAAAGCACTCCCCTCGCCAGGGCATGCAGGGCAGTAGCAATCCCCCAGACGGTGATTGAAACAATAAATCCGAACCTGGTGCCAATCTGGTCAAACATTTTACCTGTTACGGACTGTCCAACTGCATAGGCCACCAAAAAGACATTCAGAATGAGCGCATAGTCATTTTTGTCCATTCCTAAATCACCTGAAATGTCTGGCCACATGATTGCAAGGGCTGAACGATCTATATAATTGATGATGGTGGCAAGACATACAAGTCCTATTATCCACCATCTGAGTCCTTTCATTTTCATAGTATCACAGGTTTAGATTGATTGATTGCAAAACAGATAATTACTTCTTGCCAAAGTATGACACTCCCGAACCGTCCAGAAAGTCTTCTCTTACCGGGCTGAACACATCGATGAGTTTCCCCGCTTTCAGACATTTGGCGCTGTGCAGCAGATTAGGTTCTATATATATTCCGTCTCCACCTTTCACAACTTGCTTCTCACCATCAATGGTAAATTCAAATTCACCCTCAACACAATAGGTGGTTTGAGTATGAAAATGCTGATGAGGTGAACCCACAGCACCTTCTTCAAAATCTACCAGTACCATCATGATCTGGTTGTCGTACCCTAGAAACTTTCTGGAAACTCCGCCTCCAAGATCTTCCCACTCCATCTTATCAGTTAGAATGTACTTCTCGCTTTTTCTCTTCATGATTGAATATTTGTTTTTCTAATTAGTGATTCTCTTAAAGTCATAAACTCCTTTCCATGTTACCTGCAAATCGCCATTCTCAATGACATGGCTTGCTGTTTCGCTCTTATCATTGAGGGAAACCGCAAACCGATATACCTCTCCTGATTTCAACTCGAATTGAATAACAACATATTCAGCCGATTCATGAAGCACCTTGAGCTTGGCAACTGAGGAAAACAGGTTAACCGGAATTTCATCATTGAAGTTGTAGCTGCCGTGCATCTCATACAAGCTAGCAAAAAGGGTGCTTCCGGATGTCCTTCTCAGCATAAAGCCCGGATCCCGGCGCAGGTTGAAATTTGGATCGTTGGCGCCAATCCTTGTCATTAACGCCTGATCACCTTGCCGGACCACTGATGTCATAGTATAGAATTTCCTGTTGTTGAACCAGGTCATGGCCCATATACCATCATCTAGTTCGGCTTGCCCTTCTACCCAAAGATGTTGATAACCATCATTAGTGCCCATCGGGGTAAGGTCATTGATTGCCTTCAACTTCTTGTTGGATGACATGAACTCCCCCTTATAATAAAGTGGCATGTCATATCTCGTTCCTTCCGGAGCAGAAACAGAAAAAAGATCTATTACCAACGGGTTTTCAAGCTCACCGACATCCACCACTGCCATGGTCCGATGCATCCCTATGCCCTCGTAGGCATTCAACTCTTTGGCACTCACTATTTGTACCCCCTCAGCCGATGAGAAATAATAAGGTGTACCGGATGTTTTGTCCGCTGCCCGTACACTACCGTCAAAATGAGAATCTTTGTCGACCACCAGTGTGTTATGAGCTACCGTTTCCTTGGCCCATGAGTTATTTTCTCTCAGATAGCCACCACCGTCTTTATGTTCGATATTGACCCATCTGGCAGACCCGTAATCCTGTATCACTTCATCCGCGCCATTATAGAGCAGGAAACCTAGACGGTCAAAATGTCCATGCCCCATACCATGCTTGGCATACTTCATCACAAGGGTCAGATCCCGGCTCCTGAGAATGCCTATTGCACCTTCATCACCATTCGCACCGTCTCTGAGTTCCAAGCTTTTGTATCTGTATGGCTTAGCCTTTCCCTCTGCTATTGCTTTGGCAGCTGCCAACCCAGCATCGTTAAGAGGAACTATTCCCTGATCTTCAACAATCGATAGCAGTTGAGGGTCATTTCCTCCATAGAAGTATGCCATGCTGACGGCATTTACCAGCTCCCTGGATTTTAGAGACATACCTTTTTGAGCATCGTTAATTGGGAAAAATTCCCCGGCTGTATTGGTTTGGTTGATCAACGCATCAACTGCCTTAATGAGAAGACCATCTCTGTAATCTAAAATTTCCAACTCCGGCATTTTATTGGTGAGCCCTTCTGCAAAAATCAGGAAAGGATACATGGCATATCGCTGGTAGTATGGACCTTCTGTGTAATACCCATCCGGAGAGAAAGAATGATCCAGCTGTGCCAAAAATCCCGCCTCTTTCTGTCCCTCAAGCTGTATGTCACCACCATCATTGTCCTTAACAACATCGGAGGGTACCTCCACATCCAGACCATACAATGCCCAATGGATCAACTCTTCATCATCTATTACAAGCCCAATCATGCCGACGGCTGCATTGCCCCACGTGCTGTGATTGTGGATACGGTTGAAAAATTGTGGGTTTTCAATTGAAATGTATTCTGCGTAAGGTCTAAAGAGCTCTTTATTTAATCTTGAAATTGTTTTTTTGTCGAGCCATTCGTAAATGCAATCGTAAGCCTGACTCGTAAACACCAGCCAGTTGGCATCATTCAGGCATTGCCAAAACAATTTACCCCTGGCATACGATCGCTCTGCCGGATGCTTGCCAATTGTTGGCCACATCTCAGCATACGCTACAAGCATGTCTCTGATGAACACTGCATATTTTTCTTCACCTGTGATCTGAAAGAGAACGCCAGCCCTTTGCATGGCCAGGTAATTGGCTTTATGTTGTTCGTGCGTATAACCGCCGGCCAGATCTTTTGGCTCGGGGACGTCAATACCAGATGCCATATGTGCGTCTACTTGAGCCCGAACCTGATCTACTGATTTATCGAACAAAGGAACTTTCCCAAGATTGGCTCTTATTGACTCTACACCTGACACGGTCAGAATCAAATTGGGATGCTTCTTTGACACCTTTTTTTGTGCATAGCTGAACGACACAAGACAGGAGATCAATATGGTGAAAAACAGCTTCACTTTATTATTAAAATATTTTCCGATACCATGGATTTCTTCAATCGTACTGAGATACTACCCCCTGAAGAAAAGAGTCTTTTTTTGAAGCCTGACACCAAATCAAAATAATTACCCGGGCCTTTATCCCGGGTAATTATTTTCCTAATTCGGATTAAAGATTTAATTCGTATCAATTTGGAAGAACCTTTACATTATCTATATAGGCGTCGGCAGGAGTAACTGCATAAAATATGATTGATACTTCCCCGCTAGAGGGTGCCGTAAATGGAATAGAAACAAAAGTACCCACTCCATCTACAGTGTCATTAAATTTCCCCTCAGCTACAAATCCTTCATGAAATCCCAGATTGTTTGCGCCCAATTCACTCACGGCATCTGCTCCATCCACATAGTAGCCATCCATGATTACTCCAACGACTCTTCGTCCACCGATTGGATCACCACCACTATCATCTTTAATCGCATATTGATATTCAAGAACATAATTGGCATTAGGAGTCAAGAGAAGTTCCTGGTAGGCATATCGGGAATCGCCACTTCTGAATTCTCCGCCACTCTGACTAGCGCTCCATTTTGCTCCAGCCGTTTTTTCTCCAAGATTGGTACCATCATAAGTTAAGAAAGAACCATCTGAACTAGAGCCGTATGGATTGGTAGTCCCATCAGTAAAAAGTGGGAATTTCCACATATCCTGACCATCCTCGAAATCGCCATTTAATATAATATCAGTCGGATCTTTGTAGAGATATACATTGTCAACATAGATCGTCGCATGATCATTTGCTGTACCTCCCGTCCCAAGTTCAAAAATGATCTGATCGATGGCATCTACAGCTCCGGAGAAATCCGTGGCCAAATCAAAGTCAAAGCCTGTCCATTCACCATCTCCTAATGCCAATCCATCCACTACATATGTCTCAGAAGCACCATTGTTGACCAGGGTCACTTCAAGCAGATCAACACCATGATCAAATTCGGAATATACATCAAAATGGATATGCGTAGCGGCCACTCCTTCAACAAAGGTATTTGCAGTTTCTATTGTGCCTACCGAAAGCACCCCGGGAGCACTACCCAACCGGGAAAACTGAACCACCGAATTTCCATTTACGGTCACTACCTCACCACCTGTTGCGTCCTCCCCATGTTCCCAGGAGTATGTGTCACCAACATACTCAAAACCGTCACTGAAAAGTGCGAATACGTTGGCATCCCGTAAGGTAGGCAATGCCGGAACCGAACTGACATACGGCACTACGTTGTGAGTAACCACCACGTCCTTCGTCATTGAAACGTCCGGTAGATTCTCATCAGATTTTGCAGTGACAGTTATTGTATATGTCACCTCTGGTACTTCATTCGGGTAATCATAAGAAGCAGTATTTCCCTGACCTTCGATAGGTACCAGATCAGAATCACTGTTAGGATCTCCAAAATCCACAACGTAAGACGAAGCTCCGATTGACAATGGCTTGACTGTAATAATTGTCCCATCTCCCTGGGGAGTAGCTTCAAAGCTTGACAGCACGATCTCACTCAATCCGGTAGGATTCGGCTCGTCATCGTTTACACAAGACACTGAAAGGACTATTATGAGCAACATGCCCATTCCTATTTTAATATAATTCATCATAATAAAATCTTAATTTGGATAATCATTCTCCTGCAAGGATCAATCAGCAGGATAAACTTTAACATTATCTACATAGGCATCAACCGGGGTGATGGCTGAGAACATGATAGACACCAATCCACTTTCCGGAGCCCTGAAATTTCCGGTGACAACAGTAAAGTTCCCCTTTCCTTTCACCTCAGATACTTCCATATGTAGCAAGCTGGTCCCCCCTCCACGGTCGGTTTGCTGATAGGCCTCCCATCCATCATCATAATGACCTTCAATGATATCAGCGATCACGATTCTGCCTTCCGGTGGATCCGTCGCAATATCATCCTTGATCGCGTACTCAAATTCCAGTGTATAAATTACATCACGTTCTTCTGAAGAAGGTGAAACTACCAGTGGCTGATAAGCAACACGTGTGTTGGAACTTGCCAGACTGCCTACTGATCTGCTTGCATTCCACTTAGCACCTCTGGTTTTAGAACCATTGTCCGATCCATCGTAGAGGTTATTGGATCCATCGGAGCTTGACTCAAATCCATTGTTGTTCCATCCGTTAGAAAATGAAATTTTCCAATTATCCTGACCATCTTCGAAATCACCATTGAGCACTGTAACCGGAAGAGGCACAAATTCATCTACTACCTCGACCATGATCTCTATCGTATTAGATGCATCATTTGCGTCAATAGCAGTAAGCTTCACCGGGTAAGTTCCTTCACCCGCTTCAAATTTTGCATAAGGTTCAAATGCGGTGGTAGTACCTTCGGTATTGCACACCAGCTCACCACCAGCCATTTCACATATTACCGCATTTCCGCCGAAGTCCCACAGGTAATGTGTGGCTTCCTCAGATAGGTTTGTAAATGAAAGGATTCTGAAATCCTCCGCAGTCGGGATGTAGGTGAAATCAGCCATGGGCGGTGTGGCATCCGGAATACTCCCTTCTTCCGGCAACTCAGGTCTTAATTCACAGCTGAAACCAATCACTGTTGCGGCTATTGTTAAATATACTCCTAGCCTTTTACTCAATTTCCTTATCTTATTTTTCATCATTTCTTGATTTTGAAGATTAATAACCCTGATTCTGTGTGAGCAGTCCTCCGCTGAGGTTGATTTCCCTCTGCGGAATCGGCAGGAACCTGGCATTTCTTGGATCATATACATACCCCATATCAGTTGAGTGAGCAGATAGCACATCATCAAATACACCAAACCTGATCAAATCGAAATAGCGCTGGTTCTCAAAAGCTAATTCTACCCTTCGTTCAGTCAGTAAATCCTCCTTGGTAATGGTTGTTACAGGGGTTGTGAGACCAGCTCTGTCTCTCACTTGCTGGAAAGAAGCCAAAGCATCCGGATCTACAGTGGCAGGTCCACCAGCCATTGTTGCTTCTACATGTAAGAGCAGTATATCCGCATATCGTAGAGCGATGTAATCATTTCCTGCGTTCCGACCTACTCCGTATGAAGGTGGGGTAGTGGTTAAATCCGAACCTTCGGGCAAAAACTTGGCTACTTCATTCAGATCATCGGCCAGGAAGCCCAGATCTGTGATAGAAACTGCTGTTCTGCTTCCTCCAAAAGCCTGAAAATCATTATAGAGGTTAAGGTTTACGATGTTTTGACCATCCTCTCTTCCTGCACGGGTGGAGGAAGTAAATTCCGCTGAAAATCCCTGACTTTCTTCAGCGTTTCCCGGGATATACTGGATCGCGAAAATGATTTCACTATTCAATTCACTATAAAATACATCGTAGAAGTCCTGCTGCAGAGAAAAGTCTCCAGAATTAATAATTGATTCACACAATGCTTCCGCTGCGGCATAATCAGGTGTAGCCAGGGACAGGTACACTTTTGCCAGGATCCCCTGAGCAGCAGCTTTTGAAGCCCGTGCTTTATGGGTATTATCCAGGACATTTACAGCCTCCTGCAAATCAGCAATGATCTGATCATAGACAAGGTCTGTAGAGATTCTGGTAAAGAGAGCCGCTGTGTTCTGAGGATCAACAGGGGTTGTTACCAGCGGCACATCTCCATACATCCTTACCAGTTTGAAATAAGCATAAGCACGTAAAAATTTAGCCTCTGCTGTGTAAGCAGCCCGATTACCTTCATCAGCAACATCCATGTAGTTCAGGATATTGTTCGCCCTGAAAATGACTTCATACATAGACTGATAGTAATCTTCAGACTCAACGTTGATAGCTTCAACAATATATCTGTGAAAATCAGACTTTGAACCTTCTAGTGTAGCATTTCTTGTGTTATCGGTCCGATGCTCTGTCAGTAGGTGCTCAAACTGCACTCCCCTGTTGGCTCGCCCGATATTCGTTTCCGTATTTTCGTTGGTACCCTGCAGGGCATCATAAATGCCATAAATGCCGGACAAAACATCATCATCAGTGGCAAAATAGGCATCCAGCGCAACTACCGTATCCGGCAGAGGATTTAAGAACTCATCATCATCGCAAGCTGTGTATAATACCGCTGCGATAGCAAATAGTATAAATTTTGTATATCGTTTCATGATTTTCTTTCTTTTCAATTAAAAGTCCATATTGAGACCCAGTGTGAAGGTTCTGTATAGGGGAGTACCTGCTCTTTGAGCACCATAGGCCCTTGGATTATCATCATCTATATGTTCCGGATTAAATCCGTGATAATCGTCCGCAGTCTGATAAAGCAGGTTCTGTCCAGCGACATATACCCTTAGTCCCTGAATACCAATTTTCGACAACAATGAAGCTGGCATATTGTAACCAATGGTCACATTTCGTAAAGAGAAATAGTCAGCACTGGCAATCACTTCACTAGTGAGCACTTTTTCCTGGATAAATGATTCGTGAGGAATCAATCCGTCTTCAACAGCTTCTGCCGCTGCTCCGGACCTGCTGCTGTTTCCAAACCAGTTGAAGAAATATTGATCTCCGATGTTGTTGACCTGGGCGCCCAGGCTTCCCTGGAGCATGAATGAAAAATCAAAATCACGGAAGGTAAATTCATTTGTAACACTGTACAAAATATCCGGGTATGGATCCCCAAGAATCGCCTTGTCATCTTCAGTGATCTTGCCGTCACCATTCAGATCTCTTACTATTACGTCTTCAGCCTCGCCATTAATTCGATTCCATGGTTTATCAACATAAGCAACTCTGAACTCAGCATCATTGTACTTTTCAGTAGCCACTACATATCCCCAGAAAGATGAAATGGGTTCACCCACACGATTGATCCACTGTGAATTTCGACCATATGTGTCCTGTATTAAGGCATTGTTTGACTCCCCAAAAGCTAGCAGCTCATTTTCATTTGTAGAGGCGATTACTGTGGTGTTCCAGGTCAATTGATTTCCAACGATGTTTCTCGTTCTCAACTCAAATTCCCATCCGCGATTTCTAACCTCACCCAGATTTACAATACCACTCGTAAAACCAGTCACATAGGATACCGGATTTTCTAACAACAGTTCATTACTAATCCTGGAATAGTAATCCAGTGAACCTGTTATCCTGTTTTCAAAGAATCCAAAATCTACTGCCGGGTTGAATTCCTCAGAAGCTTCCCATTGTAAAAGCGTATTTGCTATGTTCAGTGGCGAGACACCATTTACGATGGCCCCATCCACGATGGCATTGGAATTTTGCAACAATGCCAGATATGGCCAGTTGTTCACCACATCACTACCAACATTAAACCTTTCGGAACCGGTAAACCCATAGCTTACCCTTAGTTTCAAAAGACTAATCAGATTATTTCCAGCCAGGAAGCTTTCGTCAGCAACATTCCATCCAACAGATATAGCTGGGAAATTACCATACTTGGTACTTGTTCCGAAAACGGAACTCCCATCTCTTCTAAATGAGGCGTTAAGCAGGTATTTTCCTGCAAATGCGTAATTAACCCTCACAAAATACCCGAGCTTTCTCAACTCAGTATTGATCTCACTGGGTTCGGAAATCTGGGTAGCTCCTTCAAGGTTTGGAAGCAGATCATTGGTATAACCCACACCCGTAAGTTCACTGATGTTACTTGTTCTTCTTTGTATGGTAACACCGGCAAGTGTACTAATTTCATGATCACCAAAATTCTTATCATATGTCAGCGTATTATCAGAAATCACTCTGGTTCTGAATCGATTTTGAAGATAATACTGGGATCTGCTTGCGCCAGCAGCATGGTAATTAGTGCCATCCCACCTTTCTCGTTTTCTGTGCTCAATAGTGGTGGCCAGGGACGTCTTTGCCTTCAGTCCATCTATGATATCGACACTGAGATAGGTGGACCCAAACAAGTTGGTTTCAAACTCCATGTGCTCGCGTTCAACATATTGCTGATATGGATTGGAATCACCTGAGGTACGAGGACGCGTATCACTGCCATCGCCATTCAGGTCCAATTCAACGAGGTGATCTTCCCGGAAGTAATCTCCTGCGACCACATCCGGATAAACATTCCTGTCGACGAGTTGCAGGGTAGCCTCTGTATGATAAATGGGCAACCACGGCGACAGACGCAATGGATTATGTATCGACGTAGGTAACTGTCTTTGCCTGGAGTAAGAAGGGTTGATATTTACGCCAAATTTTACTCGGTTATTAACCTTGGAATCTACCTTAATTCTTCCACTGTAGAATTTGTAGTCATCAGTAAGAACTACTCCTTCATCATGAAGATACCGCAATGAACCGCTAAAAGTTGTGTTCTCACTTCCACCACGGGCAGACAATGAATGACTGTTAATGTAACCCCCTTCAAGGAACACATCCTGCCAATCTCTGTCTATACCGGTAAGATCGACGATTTTCTGCATGTATTGAGTTTCCTCACTCAGTTCTCCCGTCTGTGCTCGCTCGAAGGCCACCCAATCTGCGACACTCTTTCTGTAATCCTCGCTCCCATGCGCTTCTTTTCGACCAACATAGCCCTGATAGCTGAATTTTGTTCTTCCCGGTCTACCACTCTTGGTAGTGATCATTATTACGCCATTGGAACCTTCACTACCATAGATGGCTGCCGAAGCGGCATCTTTCAATACTTCAAACGATGCGATGTCGTTCATGTCAAGATTTGAAAGAAAGTCAGAGCTTACAACAATACCGTCAACCACAACAGCAGGACCTGAGTCGGCTGTTACCGAACCAAAGCCCCTGATGGTAATTGTCGGAGCGCCTCCTGCTTCTGCATTGGTGGCCTGAATATTTACACCCGAAACCTGTCCAATCAGCGCGTCATCAACTCTTGCAACTGGTATTTGGTCAAGCTTTTCGTTCTCAACTTTTGATATTGCACCGGTGAGATGAGATTTCTTTTGAGTTCCATATCCCACAACTACTACTTCTTCAAGCTGTTCCAGGTCCGGTTCCATTTGTATACTAATTGTGGACCTGTTACTTACCGGAACTTCCACGCTTTGGTACCCAACGAAAGAGCAGATCAGTACATCATCACCATTTGCAGCGATCGAAAATTCCCCATTAAGATCAGTGATTGTTCCAGTATCATCACCCTTGATCAAAATAGTCGCTCCCGGTAATCCCTCTCCGGTTTCATCTAAAATTCTACCACTCACTGTCTGAGTGTCCTGCCCATAAGAGCCAAATGTGATCATTCCCAGAAGAAATATTCCCAGGATCCATTTCCAATGATAATCGGAAAGTAAATAGTGTTTCATAATTGGTTTGTTTTGATTATCAGAATACCAGAACTGGTCTAAATCAGGAAACAAGCCAACCGCAGGATACAGGAAATCCCTATATTTGCCATGCGGATAAATTCAAAAGAAAAGACCGTGCAGTGTGGTAATTGACTCGGTTTTTATCTTTATCTGCTTGAATAATGGGCTAGTCCATGACTAGTCCATTTCCTTTTTTCTACCATTCTCTTCAATTAATTTATTTTCATTTATAGAAAAATTCAGAATATCATTCAAATGTAACTTCATCGCTTCCTCAGCAGCTTCAGCATCCTTCTTCTCAATATGCTCAAGTATCTTATAATGTTCGTCCAATGC
Source organism: Cyclobacteriaceae bacterium (assembly GCA_965243485.1). Taxonomy (GTDB): domain Bacteria; phylum Bacteroidota; class Bacteroidia; order Cytophagales; family Cyclobacteriaceae; genus UBA7330. Next base: position 4,775,363 of record CBDEVP010000001.1, read on the forward strand.
TGCCAGAGGTCTGTTACCACTACAAACATTGTTTTCCTTGAAATAGGTGAGAATATCAGGTGTCACTATTAGCATCAAGGATTTGAGGACTGAATTTTTACTTGCTTCGGCAATCTTTAGATGAAACAAAAGATCAGGTTCGACTGTATCACCACCCTTTTGTACAACCTCCTCATATTTAGACAGTGCCTTTGCAATCGAAACTATATCATCATTGTTTCTTCTTTGTGCTGCAAAGAATGCTGAATTTGTTTCAAGAAGAACTCTCGTTTCAACCAGCGAATGGAAGTCATTGCTTTCAAGTTCCAAAACATCCGTTATCAACCCCTCCAAAGCAGTGATCCCAAAACCGGCTACAACAGTTCCGCTTTGAGGTAGGGTCTTCAAAATCCCATAAAATTCCAGCTTGCTGATGGCATCACGAACATGTGTTCTACCGATACCAAACTTTTCACTCAGCATACGTTCCGATGGCAATCTGTCTCCCGGTTTTAATTGTCCGGATGAGATCAGTTCCTTGATCTGTTTGATGATCTTATCGGCCGGTTTTTCGATAACTATTTCACTAAAATTCTTTAAAATCTCCATGTAAGAAATTTGTCAATAAACCATGTCTGGCAGCTAGTCTACCAGAAACTGGTCGACCAATTTAGGATAACTTTTTTAATATAGCAAAATGTTAGAGATATTTTTATTTCTTTTTTATTATATTTTTATCTTTATGGATAATATTTTATGATTTATCTAATTTACAGTTAATAAAATTAGGAAATCAAAACAAGCAATTGATTTGTTAAAAATATTCGCTGAGTCCTGATCTTTACTGAACTCAAGCAGGTAAAGTGAGAGTATTATGAATCAATACCTTATCCAATGCACCTTTATCCAGTAATGGATAGCAGGTTCTGAAACATTAAGTTGCTCATTAGCAAAAGATCTGGCGATTTCAAAATGCTTTGGAAATTCAAGATGATGTTGGCATCAATACCCATATCTGCCAGGGAAATAAAATCAAACGGACTTTCTATCTCGGATTTGATATACACTTTTCCAAGTATCTCTCTAAGATGTTGGTAATACCTGTTGCTTATTTGTGATTTCTCAATAATCATACGGTGATACGTTAATTAGATTTACCCAAACCCTATCCACCAAGTTGATTAAACAACTCATCATTGGCATTATCAACTGCATCATTTCCAAAATATGATAGATATTCCTGGGTTTGCTTTTCCGTCTTATGACCTAAGCTTTGTTGAGCCACAGCAGCCGACCCACTACTGTTCCAAAGCAATGTCGCATAGGTGTGCCGTGCGGAATAAATGGAAAATGATGGGATGTCCAGCACTTTGGATATTGATCTTAAATAGGAATTAATCTTAAGTCTGCGGTAAGAGATCTTCTTCATTTGATCTTCTTTCCTAACATCAAGATTCAACACAGGAAAAACAAAATCTTCGCTATTTGTGAGATCAATCGGTTTATATTTAGAGATGATCTTCAGTAAGTTTTCTGATACTTTAATATTAAATGCTTTGCCGGTCTTTTGTCTTATATAGCTTATCCTGGACAAGTCATCAGAGAAATTCTGGTATCTAAGAAAGCACATGTCTATCCAGTTCATTCCCTGTAAGTAAAAGCTAGCCAGATAGTAGTCCCGTCCTATCTGAAGAGCGCTGCCATCTTTGAATTGTGTTTGTAGAAGCTTTCGAAAGTTTGCTTCAGATAAAGACCTTCTCTTGGGTTCCCCATTTTTAATGGTGTACTTATCAAATGGATAAAACTTTGATTTCACATGGCCATACTTAATGGCCTTATTATAAGCGGACCTCAATGTCCTGAGATAAATAGATAATGAACTGTATTGAGCTCCCGAAGCCAGATGATGTTGCTCTAGATCTTTTAAAAATTTATAATCTATATCCGTAAAACTTAGACTTTGATTGCTGGTGAACTTTGACAACTTGTTAATTAAATCTCTATAGGTCCTGGCAGTACCATATTTACCCGATTTTTCCAGCCACTTATACTGGTCTTCCAAAAAAGTAAATACATCTTTAATTTCAACATGCTGATTGAGCAGCTTACGCTTGACTTGAGTAGCGCTCAGTTCTTCCAGTTTCCCCTCCTCCTCTAACTCGGCAATCGCATCAAAATATTTGGCCTTTTTGGATATCAGCAGGTTATTAAATCGGGTGGTATTATCCGTACTTTTCGAAATGGATTTCAGTCTTTCATTTTTCTTGTCCCAGTCCTTTTGAATGACATGAAACCCAGTGGAAATATGGGCACTTGTTCTATTGTGAATAATCCGTAATTTAAGGGGATGTTCACCTAAATTGTTCTTTGTCCTGGTATCGATTATGTATGAGAGTGTCACGATTTGCAAACATTTTGCAAACAATTTATGGTTTTATATGGAATAAGTCAAAAATAATGTGTGTTTAAAGGCGTTTTAGAGGGGTTTAAAACCATATGAATACAAAAAATGCCTGCCTGTCACGCAGGAGGTCGCGAGTTCGAGTCTCGTCCAGACCGCAAGAAACAATTAAAAGCTCTCCATTTGGAGGGCTTTTTTTCTTCAGGGCTCTATTTCAGTGAGTAGCCAAACACAAAATTTATAAGCTTTAATACAATTACTCAGGAATAATTCTCTTATACAAGTTTATAAATTCTTCAAATGTGCTTTTTGTTCCGACGGGCATATTTCTCTTAATAAGATGACTGTTATCTACTTTTGTTAGAAGTGATTCGATATTAGTCTTAATAACGCCAAATCTTGTTCGAAATATGATCAGATAATTCTCTTTTTCCCTTTCATCTAAATTTCTATCACTCTCCAAAGTTCTTAGAACCAAATATGCAATTGTTGTTCTGGCTTTTAATGTTCTGAGAATTTTTGTTCTTATCGGATTTTCATCTTCATCGTTATAGTGACCATTTACAAGTTTTCCGATTTTATCTGCAATATCATCCTCTCCTTGATTATTTAAATTCTCATTTAGTGTCTTAGAAAGTATATCAAGATAATTATTGATTTCTGACCTAGTACTATCTCTTTGAAGAACAGAATTGCTTTTTTCTTGAGCTGTATAGGCCAGATAAATTAATAAGATACTAATAAGTCCTAGAATTGGCGATGTAATTCCTCCTATACCATCACCTAAACTTCCAAAATCACTAATGCTACTGGTCTGGTAGAAGTATAAGACCATCAAAATAGCGGCTGATATGGATAAAAAAAGAAAAATATATTTTCTCATCTACCCTAAAAGTAGTCAATTAGCAACCCAATCTAGTCATTAGTACTTTTTGTCGATTTGTAACTTACTATACCTCCCTACCAATTTTGGTGTTCTCAACCCAGAATTCGGATCTGTTTTATCCCATCCAGAATTACTAAAGGGCCTCTCTGATTAATCATGTATTCTAGATGAATCTTGCTGGTTCACTATCTCCAACCAAGCAGCATAGGATGAGGATGTTTGGAAGCACGCGGCGACTGACAATTAATTGACCTCCCTACTCCTCAAACACAATCCCGTCCGGATCGGCACCAATATTCTCCAATTGAGCGGAAATATCCTCCACCATCTTATTTGGACCGCATACATAGAAGTTGACACTGGTATCATCAATCAGTTCCTTAAGCAGCGATTCATCGATCTTCCTGTCCAGGTGCCCGTTTTTCTTATCCTCTGTCAAGGTAGATATGAAGTTGTCTCCCAACCATGCTTTAAACTGATCTTCCATGATCACGTCTTTGCCGGTCTTATTAGAAAATAATAGCTTATTACCATCCAATGCTCCATCGCTTGCCAGCTTCTTCAGGATGGCAATAAAGGGTGTCACTCCTGCCCCACCGGCAATGAACCACCCGGGGCCTTTGTATTGAATGGCTCCCCAGCTGTCGCCAATGATCAGCTCATCTCCCACTTTGAGATCGTCGAGTTTATCGGTTACTCCATTGTGAGACGGGTAAGACTTAATGACAAACTCAAGGTGTTCTTCTTCCGGAAGACTGGTAAAAGTAAATGGCCGACCCTCCTCTTTCAGGCCTTCTTTATTAATGGCAGCCTCAGTAGCCTGACCTGGTTCAAAGGAATATCCATCAGGTTTATCCACGACATAGCGTTTGACGTCGTGAGTTACTTTTTCGATCTTTCTTATGGTGACTGTGTATGTTTTTTCTGACATAAAAAGTTGCTGTTTACTTATATTCAACAGTCTTAATGGGAGATGGTTTGATTTATCAACAAACTTCCTCCTACCAACAGATAGTAAAACATTTCAATTCTGAAAATCTTTTCGTATTTTGTACAAGCCCTAACCCCCAATACTTTGAAAACATTAAGACCATCCAAACCTCGCAACCATTCACGTCGTCATTTTTTTTCCAAAGCAGCACTTGGCGTATCAGGCGCCATGCTGGCCACGTCGTATGACGGGTTGGCTCAATCTGTGGAAAGAACTCCGAAGGCCTCGGCGCCATCGGACCTGAAGATCACCGCTATCAAATGTGGCTTCATCCGTGGCGAACACAGCTTGTTTGTCAAAGTTTATACCAACCAGGACATTGTCGGACACGGACAGGCGGTAGATGGCGTCTATGGCACCTATTATGTCGTCAACCACCTCGCTCAACGACACCTGATCGGTCAAAACCCATTGAACATTCACCGGTTGCAGGAGGAAATGCGGCGCGGTGGACTCTTCAAGGGGGCACAGGCAGGGATGTATGTCTGTGTGATGACGGCCATCGAAACAGCACTGTGGGATATACTTGGTAAAGCGCTGGGTGTCCCGGTCTATCAGCTGCTGGGAGGAAAATTCAGAGACAACATCCGTGTCTATTGTGATACTGCAGGAAGCCGGCTGGAGCCGGAAGAAATGGGAAGAAGAGCCAAGGAAGATGTGGATAAATATGGTTTCACAGCCGTGAAGTTTGACATTGATGATCGCGGTGACCCCAACAAACTTGACCCATACAACTGGAGTGTAAGCATTCCTGAATTACGTCGTATGGAAGCCCAGATTGCGGCCGTAAGAGAAGCCGTGGGTCCTGATATTGATATTTGCGTGGATTGTCATGGGCGCTTCGATGAAGGAGCGGGAATGAAAATCGCCAAAGCCCTGGAACCCTACAATCTGATGTGGCTGGAAGAGCCCGTACCAGCAGAAGTGCCGGAATCTTACGCCCGCATACGTGCAAGTACCACCACTCCCATCTGCGGCGGAGAAAACTGGTACCTGACTTACGGTTTCCGCACGCCTTTGGAGTTGGGTGCTGTGGACGTCATCATGCCAGACTTACAGAAGTGTGGCGGCCTGGGCGAAGGTCAACGGATTGCGAACCTGGCCAACACCTACAATGTGCCCTTTGCTCCTCACATGGTAGCTTCATACCTTGGGGCCATGTCATCTGCACATGTTTGCGCTGCTGTTCCTAACTTTCTCATCCTTGAATGGCAGATATACTTTCATGAAAATAAGATGTTTGATGAGATCGTAACTTTCGATGGGCCCATGCTAACCAAAGATGGTCATATTCCGGTGAAAAATGTGCCCGGTATCGGCGTGGAAATCAATGAAGAAGGCATGCGTAAATACGCTTCACCTGGCATCCCTTTTTTTAAGTAATGGCTACTGAAGGTCCAGGTACCGCATTTTGATTCTGACGCTCCTGTTTTGCGGGTAAGAAAAATCAAAATCGTCGAAGGTGGGAAGTAGCCAGCTTTTATGCTCATAGTTGGAAAAACCAAACCCCTCCAAAGGAAAAATGAAGCCCATGTCGACTACCTGATTATCGTTGGTATCATCCAGGACTGCTATCCCGTAAATTCCATCCGTGAGATTGTTGATGGTGGTGGTCATCCGTCCATTACTCCAGGCAGTCTTTGAAACCACCAACTCAAAATCGGGCTTCCTGGCCTTCCAGCCCTTTTGATCGTGGTAGAATCCAATGAGCAATGTCCCACGATTATCAATAATATTTTCGAAATGTATTGTCAGCGCATTATCCTCAGGTAATGTGAGCGACATAAATAGCATCAAAAGCGGACCCAGGAACCACATATATTTATCCCCTATATACGAGATAAGTCAGATAACAGATATACACACCCACAAAAATAAATCCTTCAAACCTGCTGATGACAGGCTTTTTGCCATTGATCACCGCAAATATCAATAAGGTACTGGCCAGAATCAGCATTAGGATGTCCATGTTGTTAATGATATCAAATGGAAGTGCCTTGATGGTTGCACTCAGTCCCAGGATCCAGAAAATATTGAATATATTGGACCCTATCACATTACCAATAGCAATGTCTGCCTTACCTTTTCTTGCCGCCACCATGGAAGTGACGAGTTCTGGCAATGATGTACCTACGGCAATGATCGTAAGTCCGATGAACGACTCACTGAGCCCAAATTCCCTGGCAATAACGATGGATCCATCCACGATCCACTTTCCTCCGAAGAAAAGCGCCACAACTCCTATCACAACAAAAAGTACTGATTTCCTAATGCTCATGAGTTGTATCTCCTCGTTAAGGCCTTCGGATTCCTGTGTTTTATCCTTTGAGACCACAAAAATGTAGGTCATGAACAGGCCGAAGAAAAGCAGGAGCATCAGTCCGTCCCATTGGCTTATCCAGAGTCCGCTGGTCCGCGTAAAAAGGTTGGCATTCGCTAAAAAACCTACCATGAAAGTAGCTACAAGAGAAATGGGGATCTCAGTGTAATAAATACTCTTTTGTATGGGCAGCGGCTGAACCAGTGCGGAACATCCCAGGATCAAGAGGATGTTGGCGATATTGCTTCCGAAGATATTGCCGATTGCCAGATCCGAACTACCGTTGAAACTCGCAAAAATATTGACGATCAGCTCGGGTGTACTTGTCCCGAAAGACACGATGGTGAGACCAATCACCAGCTCTGAAATTGAATATCTTTTGGCAAGGGAAGACGCGCCATCCACAAGAAAATCCGCCCCCTTGATCAGGATGACAAAACCCAGTATGAACAGGAAGTATACCAATAGTAAACGGTTAAATCTTTAGTCAGTGAATAACTTTCAAAATTATGAACTAAATCGAACATAATCGTGAAGGAAGGAACCATTTTTTCTGACGAAAAAAGCCAGCGATTATCTTCATCAAAGATTAAATTAACTTTAAAGATATGGTCGTCCCTTTGGACATTCTCTTGGGTATTCTTCTGATCATGATGGGAATCTATCTTCCTTTTTACGTCTACAGAAGTTTCAGGGAAAAGGTGAGGTACAGGATTTTTTTTGTAACTATTTGCGTTGCATTCGGATTGATATTGCTCGCTATTGGTGTTTATTTGTTATTCCATGCGTGATTTGATGCTAAAAAGAAAAAGCCGGGCTAAACCCGGCTTGAAACATCCATAAAGACTGATTAAGACATCAAACCTTTAGGTATCTATTTCATCGGGCAGGTTCGTACTCCGAATAATGCATATAACGGACAAAAACTAAGCAGGCTGGTCAGCAGGAATACACCTGCAAGTACAACAAGCACAATGCCCAATGTTCCCCCAATCACATTAGTGAAAAACAAAACAGCAATGACTGCAGCGATCAATACCCTGATGATCCGATCCGCATTTCCCATATTTTTTACCATGATCTTATTTATTTAGAAGTTCAACCAAGAGAACAGTCCCGTAAATCGTACCAAAACATATGATGCATATCCATATGATTTTCAGGATTCTGTTCTTCATTATGAGGTAAAAGTATCTGGCAATTCTTACCTCTGCAGTGACTTTTATCACCGGAACCTACAAAATTTCTATGGCCGTTCTGTGCTGGACCAAAAAACCTTCCGATTCCAGCTTCTTGATCACCCGACTGACCACCTCTCTTGAGGTGCCCAATTCCGCACCAATCTGTCGATGAGAAATGTTTAAAGGATTCCTTTTTGTCAGCGCAACCTTTTCAACCAGATAGTCCAGGATTCTCTTATCTAACTTATTGAAGATTACATGATGGATAGTCTCCAGTAATTCAGCATATCTTAAATTAAATTGCTGAAAAAAGAGATTATTGATATCAGGAAATTGATTTCTCCATTCAGGAATTTTATCTACGGGGATCAAAAGCACTTCTGAATCCTCCTCAGTCTTGGCAAAAACCCGGCTTGGGCTATTTTGAAGACTGGAAGAAAAAGACATGATACAACTTTCTTCCGGTCTGATGTAATAGAGAAGCAGTTCCTTGTCCTCGTGTCTTGTAAAAACCTTGATTAAGCCTTTAACGACCAGAGGAATTACCTTCACATACTGACCTTCCCTGAGAATTTCTGTATCCCCTGGTATGCTTTCCAGTTGCGAATTTTGAATCATGATTTTTCTTAATGGTTCCTTTATGAACCATAGTGATTCTTCAACCGCCTTGCTTGCTTGTGTAGCCATATGATGTTAATATGGCTAAAAGATAAAAAGTAATTAGCAGAGTTAAGTATCAAAATATCTGTCCTGAAGTAGTCTGAGAAAGGTAATGCAAGTGTCTCATTCATCATGCTTACCTTTACTGGTAACATGAAGATCTCATTGATCGGTATGGGGCGTGTGGGTTCCGCACTTGCATACACCATCCTGCTGAGGGGGACTGGCAGATGAACTCGTTCTGGCAGATAAAAACCCGGACATTGGTATCGGAGAAGCGCTCGACCTTCAGCATGCTGAAGCTTTTACCAGCCATCAGATGAACATCACCGGTGGTACTATTGAAGAAACCGGGAATTCGGACATCCTGGTGATCAGCTCTTCTGTGCCGTGGAATTCCAGATACACCAGCCGGTTTGATATTGGCAGGGACAATTATCAACTCTTTAAAGAGATCATCCCACTGTTGACGGAACTCAGTCCGAAGGCCATCCTGGTGATCATCACTAATCCTGTGGATGTGATGACCTTCCATGCCATCAAACTTTCAGGATTTGAACCCTATCGTGTGTTTGGCTCCGGAACGCTGCTGGATAGCGCCAGGTTCCGTACGATGCTTTCGCAGAAAGTAGGTATTCATCCTGATGATCTCCGGGCTTATATCCTGGGCGAGCATGGAGATTCACAATTCCCCCTTTTCAGCATGGCCATGGCGGGAGGGTCCATGATCGCAGACGACCAGTTAACTAACGAGATCTACCAGAAAACAAAAAAAGCCGGTCATGAGGTGATGACCAGGAAGGGACATACCAACTACGCCATCAGCATGTCCGCAGCTTTGATCATAGAGGCGATCGTATGGGATTCGCATCGGACGATCCCGGTATCCGTGCTGGTTGACGGGTTCCTTGATGAAGAAGACGTTTGTTTATCCCTCCCTGCTGTCATTGGTAAGCAGGGTATCAGCAAAGTCATTGAGCCGGTACTCAAGGAGAATGAGATCCGGGCCTTTCATCAGTGCGCTGAAATTGTGCGGGATGGGATCAGGCAGTCAATGGGTTAAGGACTCCTTCTGCCCTCTCCCGGGCCGCGCCAGAAGCAGCCGTGCCACTGCGGATAATAACCCCACTTTATCCGGAAATCAGCTGCAGATAATAATCCTCACATTCCCTAAGCAACCCTTCTGATTCTTCAGGTATAGCAATAGGCTTCTCGACGTACTCCCCAAACCCCGACGAACGGTGCACATTGTCATACCAATACTTTGCCCACACACCATCCTCCTGTCGCTTTCCAGGTTTCCATGAAAGCATCTCATCCTGAAATGCAATACCAGCTTTTTCACATATGGCATGCAGCGATCTGGCAGGATCAAGGAGGATATCCTTCGAATCCACCACAATGTACGGACATCCATTCGCCTTGAAATATGAAAGTAACTCTGCCTGACCTTTATATCCGACATCTTCCATTTTTGGCTTTGGTACAATCTTGACAAAGGATGTGATCATCTCTCCGGGATCCCTGGTCAGAATGATATTGAAAACATCTTTGGTAAAGGACCAGTCAAGATCTAGCATGTGATGGGTCATGTTCTTGAAAAAGACCACTGGTTTTTCGTGATCTCCAAGGATCATATCAATCACCTTTTCTCCATCATTCTCCAGATTGGCTATGATCTCATCTGCTCCCGGGTGATATTCTTTGGCGGTGGAATGGCTCAGATAAAAACCATAAAATGGTTCATCGACAACTTTCGTATCGGGTCGCTGTGCGAAGGAATACATCATCGCCGTTGAAATATTTCGGGGACTGGCCCACAGACAGATTCTGATTGTTTGATCTTTCATTGTCATCCTTTTGTTATCTCCTCTTTTATCAGGTTTTCATACCAATTCCGAATCTTTTTGGTCCATGTACCCTGCTTACCCGTACCGATCAATCTGCCATCCACCTTTACCACAGGTGTTAAACCTCCGAAGGTACCCGTAACAAAGCATTCATCAGCATCATAAACATCGGTCAGGGAAAAGTTCTTTTCAAGGCAGGTGAGGTCATTCTTATGACATACTTCGATCACTTTGCCACGTGTAATTCCGTTCATGCAATATTGACCGGTGGATGTCCAGACCTCATCATTCTTAACCATAAAAAAATTGGTGGCGTTGCATGTAGCGACAAAACCATGCACATCAAGCATCAATGCTTCATCTGCTCCGGCATTCAATGCCTGTATCAGGGCCTGTACTTCATGCAATTTACTGTGACAGTTCAATCTCGGGTCCAGGTAATCAGGAGATCCTCTCCTGATCGTGCTTGTGAAAAGTGTAATTCCCTGATCCCTTGTTCCAGTATCTGCGACCTTATGTTCCGGAATGATCACGACATTAGGTCCTGAAACGGTTAGCCGCGGATCCTGGGATGGGGTCTTTTTGATCCCCCTGGTCACCATCAATCTGACATGTACGTGATCGGTCATCTGATTAGCCTCCAGCACTTTCCAAACTGTCTCAATCAATTCTTCCCTGGTAAAGGGCAACTCCATACCGACTGCTTTAGCGCCCTGCCAAAGTCGATCCAGGTGCTTATCCAGAAATACCAGTTTCCCTTTGTGCAGCCGAAATGCTTCCCATACTCCGTCCCCTACCAGGTATCCACTGTCAAACACGGAGATCTTAGCTTCACTCCTGAGAAATAACTCTCCATTGATCGAAATCCTGATCTGATCATTTCTCTCATCAGGCACTGAATTATGGGTTCCTTTCATATTGTTTTCACAACTTCCAAAATTTTACTGGCTAAAGCTCGAAATTATTACTTAGTTTGTTTTAATCTATCAAAACTTAAAAGTCTTACTATGAAATTTGAACATTTTGCCATCAATGTAGCTGATCCTGATGCCATTGCTAAATGGTATGTTGATAATTTGGGTGCTAAAATCATTTTTGATGCAAAAAATGAAACGAGAACAATGTTTCTGGCAGATGATTCAGGACATGTATTTCTGGAAGTCTACAACAATCCCAAAGGAGAATTTCTTTCCTTTCCAAAACTCCACGTGCTTGGCTTTCATGTAGCATTTGTATCTTCTGATTCTGCAAAAGACAGGGACCGATTGCTGCAAAAGGGGGCCATCACTGTTGAAGAGGTTAAGCCCGATGAAGGTTCACTGCTTGTGATGATGCGTGATCCGTGGGGGATTCCGCTGCAGATATGCCAAAGAAGCAAACCCTTAACCTGAAAATGGCAGACTGGATCAAAGGAAAGGTGATCATCGTCACGGGTGGTGCCTCTGGTATTGGCAGAAGGATCGCAGAGAAAGCTGCTGCCCTTGGAGCCATCACGGTCATCGCAGATATCGATGAGAAAACCGGGAAGCAAACCGAAAAAGCCATAGTTGAAAATGGTGGCACCTGTAAGTTTTGTAAAACCGATGTTACCTCCGGCGATTCGATCTCAGGCCTTGTGGACGTTGCGGCGGCTCTGGGGCCCATCAGCTTCCTGGTCAATTCGGCGGGACTTCAAACATATGGTACTGTCGAAAGCACCACAGAAGAAGTGTGGGACAAGACGATGGATGTGAACCTGAAGAGCATGTATCTCACTGCCCACAGGGTCATTCCCGAGATCAGAAAGAATGGCGGCGGCGCAATCGTAAATATCAGCTCTTTGCAGGGGATCAGGTCTCAGAAAAATGTATCTGCCTATGCCACTTCAAAAGCCGGAGCCATGGCATTGACAAGATGTATGGGCCTGGACTATGCCGCCGAAGGTATCCGTACCAACTGCATCTGTCCTGGTTCGGTTGACACGCCGCTTCTCAGGTTTGGAGCTTCAAAACATGGTGATACCGAAGAGGTTTTGAAATCCTGGGGAAGCCAGCATCCTATTGGCAGGATCGGCACTCCAGAGGAAATTGCAGAAACTGCACTCTTTCTTTTGAGCCCGGCTTCAGGCTTTATCGTAGGACAATCGATTGTTGCTGATGGCGGACTCGGAAGTATTGTGCTTTAGCTACTCGCTCAGCATAGCACGGTCCAGATGTACGTATCCCCCATCCACAAACATCCACTGACCGGTAGTGTGCGCACTTCTATCGCTCAACAGAAATACGGTCATGGCTGCGATCTCTTCAGAGGTGGTCATCCGGTGCTCCAAAGGAATACGGGCGGTAATCTCTTTTAGTTTTGTCTCCGGATCATCGAACGTTTTGATCCACTTTTCATAAAGGGGTGTCATCACTTCTGCCGGCAGTATGGCATTGACCCTGATCCCGTAGGGAGCAAGCTCTACGGCCCATTCCCTCGTTAAGGCAATTTGGGCACCCTTGCTGGCGGCATATCCGGAGGTACCTCCCTGACCCGTCACACAGGTCTTCGAACTGATGTTAACGATGGAGCCTTTAGTCTTTTTCAGATAAGGCAAAGCGTAGTAGACCATGTCATAGTAATGCATCAGGTTGGTATTGACAGAAGCTCGAAACTTATCAGGACTACCCTTTTCGAGACCGGCGCCATCATTAAACCCGGCATTATTCACTACTCCATCTATGGTCCCAAATTTTTCAACAGTCTTTTCAATTACTTTTTTGCATGCACCTTCTTCAGAAAGCTCTACGTAAATACTCAAGCCTTTTGTACCTGTAGTCTCCATCCACTTTACAAGCGCTTCTCCTTCAGCCTTAGATCTTCCGGCAACTACAACCTGTGCGCCTTCCTGCGCCAGCTCTTTTGAAATGGCTTCGCCGATACCTTTGGCACCACCGGTAACTATGTAGGTCTTTCCTGATAAGTGTAAATCCATAATTGAAGAGGTATTAAAATTATTTGGTTGTTGATGAGCCCAAAGATGTCAAATGTTGTAAAACTTAACTGCATTTTCACCCATTACCTGATCTCTGAGTTTTTGGTCAAAAGGTTTAAGATATTGATCGAGAATTGAAAAAACATTCTGGTAGGGACTTGCTAACAAACAGACCGGCCAGTCACTTCCGTACATGATCCGGTCCGGTCCGAACTCCTCAAAGATCACGTCCAGGTAGGGTATGAAATCCTGATATTGCCAGTTTTGCCAGTCGGCTTCAGTCACCATCCCTGATACCTTGCAGTGAAGATTTTCATGTCTGGCCAGCTCCCTGATGCCTTTTTCCCAATCAACAAGCTCGGCATCTTTAATCTTTGGTTTGGCGATGTGATCCAGTACCACTTTCTGATCCTCATGCAAATGACCCATGAAATCATTCGCCTCTTTTAACTGGTTTTCATAGATCAGCAGGTCGTAGCACAGGTCAAATTCACGAAGCTTCTTTACTCCGTCAATGAATTTAGGTTGAAGCATAAATCCGGGAGCTTCACTTTGAAGGATGTGCCTCACACCTTTCAGGAATGGATCAGGCTGCAGCTTTTCTAAGTTTTCTTTCAGCCCGTTCGATTGCAGGTCCACCCAACCGACAACACCCACAACATGATCATGGTTGTGGGCATATTCAAGAAGAAATTTGTTCTCCTTATCATTTTGTCTGGCCTGTACCGCAACGAAACCGTCAATGGATAATTCCCTATGAAATGGCAAAAGATCCTCCGGGGTAAACGAGTCCCGAATGGCCGCCAGCTCATCCGTGATCCAGTCGTACTCCTCCTGGTCGAATTGCCACAGGTGAATGTGTGAATCGATTCTCATGAGGCCGACAAATTAATAAAAAATTACTTATTACCGGACAGGCTCCACTTCACGCCAAGATAAAATTCCCTGCCATGAATGGGTGAATAGGAATAGGCTGTATCAAAATTATCGCTGAATCCGGGGTTTGCATTCGGATCGTCAAACCCGGTGAGCGGGGACCAGGGCTGAATGTAATCAAACATGTTTTGCAAGCCACCGTAAACACTAAAGCCATTTTTCATGGTTTTGGATATCTGTATGTTGTGAATTGAAAACTCCTCAGAGCTGGTGGGTCTGCTTGTTGGTAGCGGCTCCCCTTCCCGATCAAGATCATATACTTCAGGTAAACTCATCTTTCCGGTTAACCTTGCAGTATATGAAATATTCATTTTGAGCATTTTAAGATCATAATTGGCTGTGAAAACCCCTGAAGTCACAGGTGAAAATTCAATTTCTCTGGATTCCCCGTTCTCTTTCTCGAATACATCCTGAAGATTGAAGCCAAAATTAAAAGCCAGTGGAAAATCAAACTGATGCTGCAAGTTCAAACCAATGCCCCGGCTCACAGCATAACCGTCGGTATTTGCATAGATGATTTGCTCCGGATTGTCATAATCCGGTGTGATCTTGTTGGTAAAGTAGGTGTAGAAAGCATCAATATCCAGCATCCCCTGGCTATTGCCCAGTGTATACACATGATTCAGATTGAATGAAATGTTATAAGACTCTTCCGGAAGCAATTCCTCCTCGATCACAACCTCCCGCTGACCGGTGACAAAGGCATGGTCTTCGGTGAAAAGATTCACAATTCTAAATCCTGTCCCAAAGTTGGTTCTTAAAGTGGTCCACTCTCCGGCCTTGTATTTAACATTTATCCTGGGTGCAAAAATCAAACCATGGTCACGATAGTGATCCAGCCTGGCACCACCCAGCAGGGTGAGATTATCGGTAGACCGCCATTCATCCTGCACAAAAATCCCGGGAATGTATTGTTTCTGAGGAGCGCTTCCCGAGGCGGATTCCGTGGCTATGGTATTGTCGTCATATACCTGATACCGGTTAGTGAGGCCCAAAAGTATATCATGGTCATCAAAAGAATGATTCCATACCAGGTTAGAAAATAGTATATCCTGAGAAGCACTGTAATTATCGCTCCCGTAATAGCTATCCTGATTGTGGGTACTCAGAGAGTAATTAAGGTTCAGGTTGCTTATCCAGGGCAGCTCGTAGGTTCCGAAAACCTCCGCCCGCTTTGTAAAGATGCTTTCACCGTAGATCTGGTCACTTCCACGGAGGTCAAGATAATTGCGGTCCTGCAGGTATTCTTTTACGCCATTGCGCCGGTCCTCGTAATAGTATTTAGCTGCCAGATCAAATCGCTTACCAGACTTTCGATGGATATCCCACTTGGTAAATAAGGATACCCTGTCCATGTTCACATTATCACTGAATCCATCATTGTTACGGTCATCGAAGTCATTGATATAGGCGTAGTTGACCCCGAGAAAACCATTACTTTTTCCAATCCCGGGTGCAAACGAAAAATTTCCGAAAGACTCCATATGAGAGGTTCCCATCACATCTATCGAGACAGGCGGCTGATCCTTTGGATCTTTGGTGATAATGTTGATCACTCCTGCGACAGCCTCGGATCCATAAAGTGTGGAGCTTGGGCCTTTGATCACTTCAAACCGGTCGATGATCATGCTGGGGATCCCATTCAAACCATATACCGAAGCCAGATTGCCATAGATAGGCGACCCATCCATGAGTATGGCAGTGTAGGGTCCTGGAAGTCCGTTGATAGAAATACTGTTAGTGAAGCAAACGCCACAGGCGACCACCTCCTGAACCCCATTGACGAGGCTGATCCCCTCAACGATGCTTGTGGCAGCGGAAGGCAGGTATGTTTCCAGGTGAGTTGAGGTCACCACATCAATTTTTACGGGTGATTGTGAGACAAACGTTGGCTGCATGGTGCCGGTCACCACTACTTCATCGAAGGTCAGCGTGCTTTCCGTAAGCTTTATCTTCAGATACTCTATGGAACGATCCAGCAAGATCTTCTCAACATATGTTTTAAACCCCACAAACCTTACTTCCAGTTGGTAATCACCCGTAGGGATATCTTCCAGCAAAAAAGACCCATCCATATTGGTAACGGTAGAGAAGTCGTGATCCAGTAACCTGACCGTAGCACCTGGTACAGGCTCGGAATCCACGCTGACTTCCCCCGAAATGGATAATTGCGCTACTGATAACAATGGCAATAACACAAGCGTGAATAAAAGGATCAACCCCCGAAACATATAATTATTCGTCTAATTCTATTTCAATGTACATGCTAAATTATATATTAGTTTTAACATAACAAATATTTAGACTTATCTAAATTCAAGATTACAGTATTTCCCTGAAATTATTCGACCAGAAAAGTTGTCTTGCTACTACTTAAGGATATGGGAGATCTCTACCTTAAGTTTACCATAGATATCTCGGAGCTCAGCAACTTTTGATTTGACTTCCGAAGGGTCTATAGTTTTTTCCAGGCTATTAGCCAGCTCTTCGATCACAAATGCGCCCACAATCCTGCTGGAACCTTTCATTTTGTGTGCTACAGCTCTTACATCATCATGCCTGTCCTCCTTCATGGCATCATCTATTCTCACCATACATTCATCATTCTCGGTGATGTAGATCATTAGAAGTTCTTCCATATTTCCACGATATTGACTAGTGAGCCAGGCAATATCAATTAGCTGTTTATCATTCATTATGAAAACTCCAATAATAGCTCCTCTATCTTCTTCTGACTTATCGGTTTGGGGAGGTAATGGTTCACCATGTCTACCAGACTGGTTTTCAATAATGAATCAACCCCTGTGGAAGTTAGTACAATGATCGGGATATCTTTCAGCTCATCGCTAGATTTCATATGCACGATCAGATCGGCCCCATTCTTCTCCGGCATCTGAAGGTCGATAATTGCCAGGTTGATCTTTTTTAACTCAAGAATTGAAAGCGCATCATCATAATTTGATGAAGTAAAAACGCCTATTTCGCGGTCTGTATCCTGAATTTTTTTTCGGATATCAAAAAGTACCGTCTGGCTATCATCTACAACAAGAATATTCTTCACTATGAATTAACCGTCAATGATTTAAAGACCAAATAAAGTTAACTGAATAATCAAAAACTCATATATTTATTAACCGTTTTAAGGAGATGTCGTCTGATAAATCAGGCGTGAAATATATGTCTTCACTGTAAACAGGCATATATGAGTAGTAAGTTTAAATATATTCTTCTTGTCGATGACGATCATGCCACAAATTTTATTCATGAAAGATTACTAAAAAAAATAGGTTGTAGTGAGCAGGTGCTATCATTTAAGAACGGCAGTGAAGCTTATGATTTCGTGCATGATGAGATCCTGGTTGGAGAGAAACCGATACTGATCTTGCTGGACATTAATATGCCTGTAATGAATGGATGGGAATTTTTAACCGAATTCAATGCACTTCCCGATGAAAAGAAATCAGGGATCACCATCGCCATGGTCACGACTTCACCTGATCCTGCTGACAGGGAGCTTGCAAAAATTAATCATATCAACCATTATCTAGGAAAGCCTTTAAAAAGATCACATATCCTCCGGTTGGTAGAGATGATCTTAGAACCTTAAAATTTGTGTTCCTGATGAAAACAATATTTATTGCACTGATCTCTTTGCTTGCTTTCCGCTCATCAGATGCTCAGGTCTACAGCGTTGACCAGAAACAGGAAATATACAAGATCATAGACACCACCCGATTATTCGTAGACATTTTTGTACCTGATAAAAGATCTGACGCACCAAGAAACGCCATCGTTTTCTTCCACGGCGGAGGTTGGGTATTTGGTCATCCGGGTGAATTTCACGGCGCCTGCAAAAGATACGCCGAAAAAGGTTTTGTGACATTTTCTTTTGAGTACCGGTTATCGATGAAACCGGACGGGACATACCCTCATCCGGAGATTACACCGGTGGAATGTGTAAAGGACACCCGATCAGCGATGAGATGGGTGCGGCAAAATGCCCGGCGATTCAACATTAATCCTGATATGATTGCGGTTGGTGGCCAATCCGTGGGCGGACAACTGACCCTGATGACTGAGTTGGGAGATGATATCAATGAAGACACGGATGATCTGTCCATTAGCCCCCGGCCAAACCTCATGTTGCTCTATTCATCGACTGTAAATACTATGGAAGCCTGGTGCGACATGATCCTGGGAGATAAAAGGAAGATGATCTGGGATATTTCTCCACATCACAACATTCGTGCGGGTATGCCTCCAGCCATTGAATTTCACGGCCGTGACGACCATACAGTTAAATTATACACTGTCAGACTTTATGAGCAAAAGACCAAAGAATATGGTAATATATTTGAGGTTGTAACTTATGAGGGCAGACAACATTACCTGGGAGAAGGGAATGAAAAATATTCCCGGCTTTTTGATGAAGAGATACTGGAAAGAACCGACAAGTTTCTGGTTAAGTACGGATTTATGGAGGAACGATAGTCTTAGAAAGTGATGAGTCCCAGACCGGAGTAAAATAAAAAAGGCACCCGATCCGAGTGCCTTCCCTTTTTGTTATCTTTTAATCAGGTTATTTTTTGACCTTTTT
Source organism: Cyclobacteriaceae bacterium (assembly GCA_965243485.1). Classification (GTDB taxonomy): domain Bacteria; phylum Bacteroidota; class Bacteroidia; order Cytophagales; family Cyclobacteriaceae; genus UBA7330. Next base: position 4,794,117 of record CBDEVP010000001.1, read on the forward strand.
CACCACTTCGGCAAAAGCCTCCGGATGATTCATGGCCAGATCAGCCAGCGCTTTGCGGTTGATCTCGATGTTGGCCTGTTTCAACCCATTGATAAACTGGGAATAAGACATATCATAGGTCCTGACTGCTGCATTGATCCTTTGAATCCACAGCGCTCTGAATTCTCTCTTCTTGGCTTTTCTATCCCGGTACGCATATTGCATACCTTTTTCAACAGCATTCTTGGTAACCGACCATACGTTCTTCCTTCTTCCGAAGTAACCTTTAGCCTGCTTAAATACTTTTTTCTTCCTGGCTTTTGAAGCCACATGATTTACTGATCTCATTGTTTTTGGTTTTGAAAATTGGCGTCAGACAAATCTGCTCTTAGTACCAACCCTCTGGTTAAACTTAATTAACGGTTTAAATATTAAGCATATCCTTAATATTCTTCTCATCGACTTTGTTGACCAAAGTCATGTGGCCAAGGTTTCTTTTCTGCTTGGTCTCTTTTTTTGTAAGGATATGATTTTTGAAAGCATGCTTTCTCTTGATCTTACCCGTACCGGTCACTTTAAACCTTTTCTTGGCACTTGATTTGGTTTTTACTTTAGGCATTTGTTTACTTTTTCTTTGAAGTCGATTTTGGAGCAAGTATAATTGACATGCGTTTTCCCTCAAGCTTTGGCAGCAATTCTACCTTGCCATACTCTTCCAAAGCCTGAGCAAATTTCAGCAATAATATTTCTCCTCTTTCTTTAAAAACAATTGTTCGTCCGACAAAATGTACAAAGGCTTTGACCTTTGCACCTTCTTTAAGAAATTTAATCGCGTGATTCAGCTTGAAATTGAAATCATGATCGTCGGTATTGGGGCCAAAGCGAATCTCTTTAATAACTGTTTTCTGAGTCTTTGCCTTGATCTCCTTTTGCTTTTTCTTCTGCTCGTATTTGAACTTGGAATAATCGATGATCTTACAAACCGGGGGATCTGCTTTCGGCGAGATCTCTACAAGGTCCAAACCCTGCTGTCTCGCAATATCCAGCGCCTTTTGAATTCCATAAACATCAACTTCTACATTATCTCCGACTAACCTAACTTCCCTGGCTCTGATGTTTTCGTTGACCCTGTATGGTTCTTCTACACGCCCTCTAAAATTTCCTTGTCTTCTAATAATTGTTTTCCTTCCTTTTAATTCTACAATAAAAAATTGAACCGCAAATATCGGGATTATTTCATTTTATAAAAATGCAAAAATCTAATTATTTAGATATTTCGAAGCTTCTTTAGCAAAGAAGTTGATAAAATCACCTGTTTTCATGGATCCCTGATCCCCTTTGCCGTGAGATCTGACGGATACCAGATCATCCTCAGACTCCTTTTCACCCACTATTAACATGAACGGAATCTTTTGAATTTCGGCATCCCTGATCTTTCTTCCAATCTTTTCATCCCGTTCGTCGATCTTCCCTGTAATATCGTGTAATTGCAAACCTGAGAGTACCTTCCGTGCATAGTCATGGTACTTTTCAGAAATAGGTAAGATGGATACCTGCTCCGGAGCAAGCCACAGCGGAAAATTACCTGCTGTATTCTCTATAAGGATGGCGACAAACCTTTCCATCGATCCAAACGGTGCCCGATGGATCATCACCGGACGATGCTTCTGATTGTCAGCGCCAACATATTCCAGTTCAAAGCGATCCGGAAGACTATAATCAACCTGTATGGTCCCCAGCTGCCACTTTCTACCCAGAGCATCTCTGACCATAAAATCCAGCTTAGGTCCGTAAAAGGCAGCCTCACCAGTTTCAACGACGGTTTTCAGGCCTTTCTCCGAAGCTACTTCCTGGATTGCCAGTTCAGCCTTTTCCCAGTTCTCATCCGTTCCAATATACTTTTCGGGCTTTTCGGGGTCACGCAATGAGATCTGAGCTGTAAAGTCGTGAAAACCCAGGGCATTAAAAACATAAAGTACCAGGTCAATCACTTTGGCAAACTCACCTTTAACCTGACCCGGTTCGCAAAAGATATGCGCATCGTCCTGCGTAAATCCGCGCACACGTGTCAGACCATGAAGCTCGCCACTCTGCTCATAGCGATACACCGTACCAAATTCAGCAAATCTCAGGGGGAGCTCCTTATAGGATCTCGGCTTTGATTTATAGATCTCACAATGATGAGGGCAATTCATGGGTTTTAACAGGAATTCCTCACCTTCCTCCGGGGTATGAATCGGCTGAAAAGAGTCCTGTCCGTATTTGGCATAGTGGCCCGAGGTCACATAAAGCTCTTTGCCACCGATATGAGGGGAAACGACCTGTTCATAACCTGCCTTTACCTGGGCCTTTTTTAGAAAATTTTCGAGTCTTTCCCTCAAGATAGCTCCTTTTGGAAGCCAAAGGGGAAGTCCTTTTCCTACCTTTTCTGAAAAAGTAAACAACTCCAGTTCTTTACCAATCTTTCGGTGGTCCCGTTTTTTGGCCTCCTCCAGCATTTCAAGATACTCAGAAAGCTCTTTTTGTTTGGGAAAAGTGATCCCATACAGCCTGGTAAGCTGCTTACGGTTTTCATCCCCTCTCCAGTACGCTCCGGCTACATTCAGGATTTTGGCAGCTTTGATGAATCCGGTATTCGGAATATGTGGCCCCTTACACAGATCAGTGAAATTGCCCTGAGTATAAAAGGTGATCCTACCGTCCTCAAGGTCTTGCAGAAGCTCCAGCTTATATTCATCGCCCTTTTCCCTGTAGTAGGCAACAGCATCCTTCTTACTTATTTCCTTACGATGAAATTCATTCTTTTCTCTTGCTAGCTCCAGCATCTTCTGCTCCACCTTCTCAAGATGTTCAGAGTCAAAAGAAAGATCTCCAAAATCAATGTCATAGTAAAACCCGTTTTCTATGGGTGGACCGATGCCCAGCTTGATACCCGGATATAGCGCTTCGAGAGCTTCTGCCATTAAATGGGCGGAAGAATGCCACATGGCCATTTTTCCCTCATCATCATTCCAGGTCAGAAGTTTGAGGCTTGCATCCGAGTCTATCGGCCGTGTAGCGTCCCATACCTCACCATTAATTTTTGCGGCCAGCACATTTCTGGCCAATCCTTCGCTAATGGTCAAAGCAATTTCATATGCAGTGATGCCTTTTTCAAAAGTTTTCACACTTCCATCCGGAAGCGTGATCTTGATCTTACTCATTTTCTACAGAAGTCTTGGGTGAAATTTCAGGTATGGGTCTGTTACGTTTTTCTTCCAGTTCCCGCAAATATGTGATTTTTCGTGAAACATCCTGAGCCATATCACGGGCTAAGTTATTGGAGGAGTCTTTTTCAATCAACAGATTCAGAAGGTCAAGGGATGCTTTCAAAGATCCTCGCTCTTCATAAACGGATGCTTTCATCATTAAAGCCTGGCTGGATGAATCAATCTGAATCAATCTATTTACATAGAACATGGTAGAATCCCAGTTTTTTTCCTGCCAGTACCAGAGTGTCAATTGCTCAAGTGCTTCAGGTCCCGGTTGACTTTGAAGAATACTTTTGGCGCCCCTACGGTCCCCTATTTGATAAAGACTTCTGGATAGAAACAACCGTGTCTGCGGACTGGAGTCACCTTCAGCGTACCTTGATAAAATGCTTTTTGCCCTGGATGGCTGACCAATTTCCAATAATAATGGTACATAATTACTGATCAGGTCTTCATGCATCGGATCCTGTCTGTATAGCTTACTGTAATGGTATATACTCATCAGGGTATCCCCTAACTTCAAAACCTTATCGGCAGCAAAAGCCAGATTGTCGGACTGATCGTATTCATAAAGGTATTCATTGATCAATTCCATTGTCTTTTCTCTTGGGGACAGAAGCATATGAGCCTCAATATTGGATTCCATCAAACCCGCATCCAGATCGTTCAACTTGCCCCATGTGCTCAGAAGCTCCATCAGTGGTGCATATTGCTCATGCTTTTCGTAATAGAGAATATATTTTTTGACCAGGTCCTCTGTCAATCCCATCTGATCTTTTGCGTCCTCCAGCGTATTGATAGCCATGGGCGGCCAATCGAGCTTCTCAAGGTAGAAGAGTTTTTGATTCAGGAGTTGAACTGAAGGCTCGCTGGCATAAGCTCTTTCCGCCTCCTCATAGGCGTTAAGATATACATTTTGTGTTGAATCCAGACCGGTAATTTCCTGCTTTCCCGGACCTGGAGTACAACCAAATAGAAGTGTAAATGTTATTGCTAAATACCGCACATCAAAGGTTGAAATCAATCTTAAATTTTAGCGCAAATTTATTGACATTATTCCTTTCTAGGTAGGTCAATCTGTGGAAAGCCTGAATAGTCAGGATTCTGAATATGTTTTCAACCCCATACGCCACTTCAACGTAGGGTTTATTTGTGAACTGACTGAAGGGGATTTCCGGATTCCCATTTTCATCGGACGGGTAAATCACCCGGTCTATGCTCTTTTGGCTAAGGTCTCCATATAGAAAGTTGGCCTCTCCGACCAATCTCCACTTCAGCCTTTTCAGCAAAGGGATGGTATTTAGAATGATTCCTTCGAAAGAGTGACGATACCTCAACTCAGCAAATCTGTCTGAACTGAATTCAAAGAAATCAAGAAGATTGTAGGAAAAGTTTACATAAAATGGTGTTTCATTTCCGATGGTATTGAATAGCATCGGATACGGAAGATCCCCTAATATCAGGCCGGAGCTCAGCCAGATATTAGAGATACCGAGAATCCCCATCTTTTGTCGCTTTTGGAACGAGAATCTGAATTTATGGTACTCGAATGAACTCTGAAGCACGTCCCTGAACCCATAGGTATACTTAAATTCAAAGGCAGGCCACCTGACCGTTCCCATACTCAGGCGGTCATTGTCGTTGATCACAAAGATCTCATCTTTGGCATATCTCGTTTTCAGGGAGATCTCGGATGTTTTAAATACAGAATCTGTGGCTATATCTGTACCTGGATCGGTATAATACCTGAAATCAAACTGTGGACTGTAAATCTCATGTTTGAGCTGAATTTCCTGATTGAATCCTGCAAAATGCTGTCGCTGGTATCGGAGGCTGTAGGTATCAATCAAAAAAGGATCTATCAGGTCACCAAATCTGCTTAAAGTGTAAAGAAAACTGAATGGCTCAAAATCATCGCTCAAAACCCATACCTGCTCAATTTCTCTCTGGTGCTCTACTCTGAGCGTAGACCAGTACTTACGATTGAGAATCCTCTCAACATAAAATCGATATTTCCATCTTTCGTCATCAAAGCCATAGCCCACATGGCCGCCCAAAACCCAATCTTTGCTGAAATTGATGGAAGTTCTCATGCCAATTCCGGGTCTCCAGCCCTCAATGTCATTGTTGCCAATAAAGGTTGTATACGGGCCCAACTCTATCTTCCCCATCTTGTGATAGCCATTGAAAGCAAACTTTCCGGCATCCATGCCCAGTTTAATGATCGGCACCTGCTTAAGGGTATCGATCATTTTGAAAACAGCCACTTCTGTAGAAGTGAGGGAATCGTGTCTGTTTTCCTGCCAAAAGCCCTCATCCCGGTTTATTTCCCAATCATCAAAAGTGACCGGATTCATGTAAAACTTGTTTGATTTGGGGTCATTGACAATGAAGTCCTCATTTGATACGTAAAACTTGGCAATGATGCTGGGTAAATTTTTTGTCAACTCGATGATATCCACCACTACCCTGGTCTTAGAGGGCAGCCAGGGACCGGCGGCGGTCTTTATAAGATCTTCCTGGATTTTCAGACGATCAACAAAATTGAGGTTAGCCGATTGTGGAATCGTGGCATCAATCCGTTTGAGTGCATAGTCTTCTTTGGTGATCCACATGCTGCCGACGAACGCAAGATCCTGTTCTCTTTTTGGTGTAAAATCAATCCGGTAACAAAAGTCATCTTCGAGCCACAGGCTATCAATTAAATCATAATCATAATAGATCCGTCCACCATCAGCTATCGGAGATACAAACTCCTTGCTAATGATATTCAACCAGTTTTGATAAAAATTATATTGTTGAAATGAGGCGCCGATCACCTGGGAAGTCAAGGTTCCATCGGTTATCCCTATCCCATGTACTTTGGTCTTTAAGATCTCCTCATGGCGAAAGGTAGGATCCTTCTTATAGTAAAAGCGGGAAATGGCTTCGGAAAAAAACACTGGCATTACAGGCTGCCCGTCTTCACCGGCGATTTGTTCGGCACTGTCCAGGATCTGAGTGATGCGATTCATAAATTTCCGTTCCTTCAGCCTCTCCCCAATGTGATCTATGTCAAATTCCAGCTTTGTATAACTTTCATACTCATACGCCTCCAGGGCTCTTGGATCATTATTATGCTTATTCTTATTAACTCTGCGAAGGATCTCAAATGCTGGATTTTCTCCTGAGTAAACGACTACCTCTCCCAGAGCCAGTAAATCTTCCTCCAGTTGGAAATTGATCACCTGCTCTTCCCCTGGCTTGATTACTTTGGCTCGACGTACATAACCTATATACCTGACTTCCACGGAGTCCGCACTTTGAAGCGTCTTAATGGTAAAATTGCCTTCGAAGTCCGTTATTCCACCCTCGGAAGTACCTGTAAATATCACATTAGCAAATGGTATAGGAGAACCCGTCCTTGCCTCAGTCACCTTGCCGGAAACAGTGGTTTGTGCAAACCCATTGAAGGCAACGACCGAGACGATAAAATAGAGAATTGACCTGTTCACAAGACCGGGAGGGCTGATTTTTCAAAAACAGGTACAAAGAAACTAATTAATCAGCGGAAATATTCAGGCTGGTATGAAATCATTATTCCTTTAACCGCTTTACCTCCTCCTGAAGACTCATCACCATACCTGCCAGCTTATCCAGCGACAGCTCAGAAGCAGACTCTGGATCGGGAAATTCAACGCTGATAAAGGCTTTGGCTTCCCAGATCTCCATCAAGTCGGCGGGATCCAGCTCATAGGCGGAGTAGGATTTGTTATCAGATACCAGAAAGAGCTTGCCCTTCTCTTCGATGTAATTAAAGACACGTTTGTAAACAATCCCTTCTTTATTGGTCAGAAGCACATATGTTTTCCCATTCCTGATATCCTGAATGGACTCTATGTACTTTCCAATCACAATAGATCCGGAAGGCAAAGGTTGCATGGAATCACCCGAGATTTCAAAAGCCCTGTAGGTGGCATTGGGAGGAAGCATAGGTAGATTAAATCTGGGCAATTCTGCCAGGTATTCCGGGTCTGCATAGCCATTAAGGTATCCTGCAGCAGCTTTCTGCGGGATGAGTTCGATATTTTCCTTCTCTTCTTTGTCGACGGTAATGGATAGGATCTTAATTTTTTCTTTGGGGTACTTCTTGTGATCATCTTTGGTGAGATCTTTAGAAATCAAGGCATCTGTTGTCACATTCAACACTTCACCTATCTTCTGCAAAGTTTGCAACCTGGGTTCAGCCCTTCCCTCTTCATAAGCCCCCACCAGTGATCGTTTGATCCCCACCTCGCTAGCAAACTGCTCCTGCGTATATCCTGCTATCTTACGCAGGTATTTAATATTTTCTGAAATGCTCATCTTTAGCTTCCTTAATTAATCAAATATGAGAAAATTCATGTCTTCGCGTCCTGTCTTACCGATAGAATATAAATGCAAATTATGAAAATCTCTCGTCCTGCTGATGGTATGTAGTCTCTCTTTAATGCTTACCACCACATCTCTCAAGGTTTTCTCCGCATCCACCAGGACATAACCATAAAGATCCTGTCGCTCTCTTACTATTGCTGAAAATTTCACCTGACATTTCCCGGACTTTAGCTTTTTGGAGTTGATCTTCAACTTGTAATCATCGTCAAAGGCCACATCTGCATCTATCGTGACCAGATCTTCTATCCTAAAATTATTAGTAATTTCCTGCATGGCATTCTACTTTATTTAGTAAATTTGATCACTAATTTAGTAAAAAGCAAATATGTGCTAATTAAATTAGTAAAAAGATGCAAAAAGAAGTCAGGGATCAGGGTATAAAGGATGAAAAACAGGTGACAGTTCCTTAATGCTGAAACCTTCTCATGTATGTTGTATTCTCAGAATATAAACCACCCTCCAGGTCTATATTTCGGTAGCTCGCTGCTATCGAAACCTACAAACCGAGCCATCATCCACCTGGACCTGGATGCCTTCTTTGTATCAGTGGAGTGCCTGCGAGATGAACGCCTCAAGGGCATTCCGCTGATCATTGGAGGCAGTGGCGGACGTGGTGTGGTTGCCTCCTGTAGCTACGAAGCCCGCAAGTTTGGCGTCCACTCGGCAATGCCCACCCGGATGGCCCTTCGCCTTTGTCCGGATGCAAAAGTGATCTCCGGTGATATGGAAGCATACAGCTACCAGTCGCGACTGGTCACAGATATCATCCGTGAAGACGCCCCCCTTTTCGAAAAGTCTTCCATTGATGAGTTTTATGTAGATGTAAGTGGAATGGACCGTTTCTTCAATACCTTCCAATGGTCCGTCGAACTGCGAAAAAAGATCATCAAAAACACAGGACTTCCTATTTCCATGGGATTGTCTGTCAATAAGCTGGTCTCTAAAGTAGCTACCGGAGAGTTTAAGCCCAACGGGGAAAAATGGGTACCTGCCGGCGAAGAACGGGATTTCCTGGCCCCGCTCCACGTAAGCAAAATTCCGATGGTCGGAGAAAAGACCACCAAGTTTCTTGTGGACATGGGAGTCACCCATGTGCACATCCTGAGAGACATGCCGGTGAAAATGCTGGAAAAAGCCTTCGGCATCAATGGCCGCACGCTGTGGAACAAAGCCAATGCCATTGACTATTCACCCATAGAGCCACATAGCGAACAAAAGTCCATCTCTACGGAATGTACATTTGGCCAGGACTCCATCGACGTAAAGAAGATGAAGGTGCTGCTGCTGGCAATGGTAGAAAAGCTTTGTCACAAGCTCAGGAAAGAACAAAAGCTGACCTCCTGTGTCACTGTGAAGATCCGGTATGCCAATTTCGATACCGAGACCAAGCAACGGCACATCCCCTACACTTCCTCAGATCCCGTCATCATCAAGGAAGTATTTGATCTGTTTGATAAGCTGTATACCCGGAGGATGCTGCTCAGGCTGGTAGGCGTTCGGCTCAGCCACCTGGTACACGGAAACTATCAGATCAGCCTGTTTGAAGATACCGAGGAAAGCATCCGGCTGTTTCAAGCCCTGGATACCATCAAGAAAAAACATGGGGTTGACAAGGTCACCCGCGCTGCTGCCCTGGGCCTGGACAAGCGGATCATGATGGATAATAACATGTTTTCGGGAAGGCAATGAAAGAAAAGATTATCATCGATAATAAAAAAGTGCTCAAATACCTTTTAAACACCAATCATCCAGACGGATATTCAAAGGCTAAATAAGGAGCGTTTGGTTCAACGAATTGAATTCAGAATTAATTAAATTAGTAACTGAATATCCATCAAATGATTAAAGAATTAGACCAGTTGAAACACTGAAGGCCAGTGAAGTGAGAGCAGTGAAAGCAAACGAAGTTGCAAGAGCCCGTGAAATAGCATAGTCCCATTTTCAAAATCACATCATCAGGATTAGCTTATCTTTAAATGAGATTACTGATAAGCAACATGAAGAATTATTACTTTCCTATCCTGATTATATTGATCCTCACAAGTTGTTCCAAAAATCCGGATCAGGTCATTGTTCTCGATGACGATTTCAGTGAACTACCACGGGGGCCAATGCTCCCGGATCTGGGTGCACACACTGAATATCATTACATCCATGAGGCGGCCCCCAAAGGAAACTGGGCTGTTTCCACCTTCTATCATCACAATGGATTTGTAAGGGCCTGGAGGGTAAGAGAGATCAATGGGGAACGGCACATGGAGCAGTCCTACACCAACCGGGCCAGGTTTACCCACCCGATGGTCATCTCAGGACATGAACTTTGGGAAGATTATACGTTCACCTGCCAGTTCACTCCGTTATCACTGGATCAGCAGGTCGGAGTCGTCTTCAGATACCACAACGACCGATGCTACTACTTTTTTGGAGTAAAAGACAACGAGGTAATACTCAAGAAAGTCAATCATGCCACTGCTTTTCGAGAACCGGATGAAACAATTCTGGCTAGTCAACCTTTCTCTGCAGAAGTAAATACCCAACTGGAAGCTAAAATCTCTGTTCATGGTAATTCCATTGAGGCAACCCTGAACGATATTACCCTGACAGCAGAAGATTCGACGTTTCTGAAAGGAAAGATTGGTCTGATGGCAGATGTACCCTGCGCCTATAATCTGGTAAAAGTCACGATGAAACCCTCAGCTTTCGATGAGTTTCAATCCCAAAAAGAAGCCAAAGAAAAGGAGGAAAAAGAACTGCAGGCCGCCAATCCTAAAATGAAAGTCTGGAAAAAGATCAAAACCGATGACTTCGGAATGGCCAGGAACCTGCGATTTGGCGACCTGGATGGAGATGGGGAAATGGACATTCTGATAGGGCAGGTAGTCCATCATGGACCTAAAGATCGAAATTCAGAACTAAGCTGCCTGACTGCTATCAACCTGGAAGGTGAAAGGCTCTGGCAGATCGGTCAGCCTGATCCGTGGAAAAATCACCTCACCAATGATGTGGCTTTTCAGATCCATGACATTGACAACGACGGTAAGAATGAAGTGATCTACACCAAAGACTTTGAGATCATTGTGGCAGATGGAGCTACGGGGAAGACAAAATACAAAACTTCGACTCCGGATTCTCCAAACTGGAAACCGAATCTAAATGAACATAACAAATTTACTCACGTCCTTGGTGACTGCCTCTACTTCTGTGATCTGAGTGGAAAAGGCCATGACGGTGATATCATTATCAAAGACCGTTACCGCCACGTTTGGGCCTACGATCAGCACCTGAAACCCCTGTGGCATGTGGAAACCAATACCGGACACTATCCTTATGCATTTGACGTGGATGATGACGGTAAAGATGAGCTCATGGCGGGCTACACCTTGATTGATGACGATGGAGAGATCATCTGGGATCTCTCGGATAAAATAAAAGATCATGCGGACGGAGTGGCTATCGTTAATTTCGATGAAGACCAGGAACCCAGACTCCTTTGTGCTGCGAGTGATGAAGGCATGTTCTTTACGAATATGAAAGGTGAGATCCTGAAGCATTATTACATTGGACATGTTCAAAATCCGGCCATTGCCAATTTCAGAGATGATCTACCCGGATTAGAGGCTGTCTCAATTAATTTCTGGGGTAACCAGGGGATCATGCATTATTATGATTCGGATGGGAATATTTATCACGACTTTGAACCCAATCAAATGGGAAGCATGTGTCTTCCGCTCAACTGGACAGGGAATTCAGAAGAATTCATTGTCCATAATCCTAATGTGGACATCGGCGGGGTCTTCGATGGCTGGGGCAGAAAAGTGCTTAAATTCCCTGATGACGGACATCCGGACATGTGCAATGCGGTGATGAATATCATGGGTGACAGCAGGGATGAGATTGCGGTCTGGGATCCACATCAGATCTGGGTTTATACACAGGAAGACAATCCTAAACCCGGGAAATTATACGATCCCATACGCAACCCGCTTTATAACTATTCCAACTATCAGGTGACAGTTTCATTTCCCGGCTGGAGTGAGTGATTGTAAATTGTTAAATTTATAGGATACCTTAAAATGAGTTAGCGATGATCTATCTACAAATAAGCATTTTGTTGCCATTATTAATCTCTTCTTTAGCAGATAATCCCCAATTTGAAGAACAGGTCATCGATGATCAGGTAAGCATTGGTTACGGTCTGGCCATTGGCGATGTAGATGGAGATAATAAACCGGACATCCTGCTGGCTGACAAAAAACAATTTGTCTGGTACCGCAACGGAGACTGGAAGCGTTTTGTGATGGTTGATAACATCACTGAATCCGACAATGTATGCCTGGCAGCACGGGACATCAATGGCGATGGCCAGGTGGAAGTAGCTGTGGGTGCTCAGTGGAACCCTGGAGAGACTTCTGATGCCAGGAGATCAGGAGCGGTTTTTTACCTGGCCAGACCCGAAGATCCAACCCAATTATGGGAACCCATTCAACTGCACCACGAGCCTACCACGCATCGCATGAAATGGGTCAAAGCAACTGACGATCTGTATCATTTGGTGGTAGTGCCGCTACATGGTCGTGGAAACAAAGGAGGTGAGGGAGCAGGTGTAAAAGTGATCGCGTACGAAATGCCTTCGGACCCCACCCAGCACTGGAAGTTACAGACCATTGATGAATCGATGCACCTCACCCACAACTTTGATGTGGTGTTTGATGGTGAAGAGGAATGGATCTATCTGGGTGGAAAAGAAGGTCTCAAACCTTTTTATTTCGATGGAAACCAATGGAAATCGCCTAAGACGGAGACATGGCTGGTGCAGGGTGAGCCTTTTGGTGAGGTAAGAGATGGCCTGTTTGAAAAATCATCTTTCATTGTTGGTATCCAGCCTATGCATGGAAATGAACTGGTTGTATACAAGCGGGAAAACATGAAAAGGAGTATACTTACCTCAGACCTGAAGCAGGGTCACGCCATTGCTACGGGTGATCTAATAGGCCAGGGAAGAGATCAAATTGTTGTCGGTTGGAGAGAAGCCAACAGTGAAGGAAAGGTTGGGATCAAGTTATTTGTAGCCCAGGATGAACGAGGAGAAAAATGGACAGACCACTGGATCGATGATAATGGAATGGCTACCGAAGACCTGGTGATTGCCGATCTCAATGGAGATGGCATGAAAGACATTATTGCCGCTGGTAGAGCAACTAAAAATTTGAAGATATACTGGAATAAGAATTAAACCGCAAAGGTCGCTAAGAAGCGCAAAGGTCGCAAAAGCAAACTTTGCGCTCCTCGCGCATTCTTTGTGTTTTTGCGGTTAAGAGACCAATGTCGCATCCATAGTGATCTTCGCCTTCAGTACCTGCGAAACCGGGCAGTTTTCCTTGGCATTATTAGCCATTTCTTCAAATTTCTTCTGGTCAACCCCCGATGCTTTTACTTTAGTAGTAAGTTTTATCTCCTGGATCCCATCTTCGAAAATGACTTTTGCTTCAGTGTCTATACTATCCGGAGTAAACCCATTTTCCTGAAAGACAAACGCGAGTTTCATAGAGAAGCATCCTGCATGAGCGGCTCCAATCAATTCTTCAGGATTGGTTCCTTTTTCATCTCCAAATCTTGAGCCTGCGCTGTATTTTGTTTTATCCAGCCCTCCGCTCGGAGTGGAAAGCGTTCCTTTTCCTTCTTTTCCTGATCCCAACCATTGGGCAGTGGCTTTTCTTGTGGCTTTTAGCATGATGTGTTAATTTATTTGACTGATTCAATATTAGTTAAAACACCCGTAACACGATAGTGTTTAAGATGAAGAAGTTATTTATTCCCCGGCAGTGTTACTGACAAAAGCCACTTTCTTCCTATCGGGTGACCAGGATGGAGTGTCTTTTCAAAATGTCCGGTTTGTAATTACTGGAAAAAAGGCAGAGAAAGGAGATTTGGGATATGTGGACGTAGGTTCATTGAAATTTACTCTCCCCTTAACCACTCTTTGGTCTCGTGCCAAAGCATCACTAATGCTAATGATAAAAGCATAACACCCATTGCAATTGCACCTATAACTCTAATATCCATTTCACAGCAATTTATAAAGTTTCTTGATACGTAAGAAAGAAACAATCCCCACAATTACGAAAGCAGAAAAAACAAAAAATCCCAGAATAAATAATGATAATTCTACCAACCCAAATATTTCTTCAAACAGCAAACTCGAGAAGCCTGTTCCGGTCAATGCGATGAAGAATGTATAAATCTTCAGCAATTCAATCTCGAATTTCAGCTTCCTTTCGGCTGTTTCCTTTTCCATGCGTTCAATGTAATTCATCATATTTTAATAAGCTACTTATTTTAGCATAAAACTATTATTATTAGTATTATTGTATGCTAAAGTATAACCACCTTGTTTTTCAATTGTCATTCATATTTCTCTTTCCAGTATGGTGTCCTCTCCATCCGGGAGCTGTTCGATGAAGCCAAGAAAAACGGCATTCATAAGCTCATCCTGACCGACATCAACAACACCTCAGGTTACATCGAATTGTTGCGGATCTGTAGGGAACAGCGAAAAGAGTGGGAATTAGAAATCGGTGTAGGAATTGAATTCAGAAATGGAAATGACCTCCTGTACATCGGCCTGGCACTCAACAACCGGGGCTTTGAGGAGCTCAACCGGTTCCTCTCCTATCATAACCGTACGAATCAACCTTTGCGTGAGAGAGCACCCGAATTCAACCAGGTATACATCATCTATCCAATGCAAAACATTCCGGAACGGATGCGGGACAACGAATGGATCGGCATTCGTGAACATGAGCTAAATAAGATCATTTTGAGCCCCTATCGGAAGTTTATTCATAAGATGGCTGCCTGGCAACCGGTAACCTTTCTTCCTGACTCAAAAGGCGTATCAGCGAGCAACCGAAGCTACAACATTCATCGGCTGATTCAATCCATCGGAGAAAATACCCTGCTGAGCAAACTGCCTCCCGAAATTCAGGCTCACAGATCAGAGATCATGATCAGTGAAGCTGACTTCAAAAAGAAATTCAGGAATTTTCCTGACCTGATCGGCAATGCTGCTATGTTGGTCGAGGATTGCACACTTACCCTGCAGCTGGGTACGGAAAAAAACAAAAAATTCTTCACGACCAGTCAAGCCGAGGACCATGAGATACTGCTTTCCAAAGCCAGGGAAGGATTTCTCAGAAAGTATGGAGATCGGATCAATGCCGAAACGGAGGAACGCTTCGAGCGTGAGATAGACATCATTAGAAAAAAAAACTTCGAGGCTTACTACCTCATCAGCTATGACATCGTCAGAAATGCCCGGGGGCAGGGATTCTCTTATGTCGGTCGGGGCAGCGGAGCCAACAGCATGATCGCCTATTGTCTGGACATCACCAATACTGATCCGATTGAGCTGGATCTGTATTTCGAGCGCTTTCTGAATCCGGAGCGCACCTCCCCTCCTGACTTCGATCTTGATTTTTCCTGGAAAGATCGTGACCAGATCTATGAATACATCTTTGAGAAGTACGATGCTGATCATGTAGCACTACTTGGCACGCACACCACCTATCAGAAGCGATCTAACATCCGGGAGCTGGGCAAGGTCTTTGGATTACCAAAGGAGGAAATTGATAAGATCGTCTCCTACCCTTATCCGGATCATTACAAAGATGACCGCACCACGCAACTCATCTTTCAGTATGCGGACCTCATCAAGGGCATGCCCAATCATCTATCCATCCATGCAGGAGGCGTATTGATCACTGAAAAGCCTATTTACCAGTACACCGCATTGGATCTTCCACCTAAAGGTTATCCGGTCGTCCACTTTGAAATGCACAATGCTGAAGACATGGGGATCTATAAGCTGGATATTCTAAGTCAGCGTGGTCTCGGCCACATCAAGGATACTGTGGAGTTGATTGAAAGAAACCAGGGGATCAAAGAAAACATCGACCGTTTCCACGTTTTCAAAAAGGATGACGAGATCAAAAAGCTGCTTGCCATGGGTAATTGCATGGGATGTTTTTATGTCGAATCACCTGCTATACGTATGCTGCTGGGGAAGCTGGAATGTGATGACTATCTCACGCTTGTCGCAGCAAGCTCCATCATTCGACCAGGTGTGGCCCGATCCGGAATGATGCGGGCCTACATCGAACGACACCATCTGCGCAAACAGGGCAAAGGTTACGAATCTATCCATCCCAAAATGGACGAGCTGATGGATGACACCTATGGCGTAATGGTGTACCAGGAAGATGTGATCAAGGTCGCACATCATTTTGCAGGACTGACGCTCACAGAGGCAGATGTACTTCGAAGAGGTATGTCGGGTAAGTATCGTTCAAGAGCTGAATTTCAGCGGGTAAAAGACCAGTTTTTCATTAATTGTCAGAAAAAAGGCTATCCCCGACAGGTGACTGATCGGGTCTGGTTCGAGATAGAAAGCTTTGCAGGATACTCCTTTTCAAAAGGGCATTCGGCCAGCTATGCCGTGGAGAGTTATCAGAGCCTCTACCTCAAGGCGCATTATCCCCTGGAATTCATGGTCGGGGTGATCAACAACTTCGGAGGTTTTTACAAAACAGAATTTTACTTTCATGAAGCTCGCATGTGGGGAGCAGAGGTTCAGGCTCCCTGCGTGAATCATTCTGATTATTTTACGAACATCTATGGCAAGGAGATCTATATCGGTTTCATCCACCTGAAAGACCTGGAAAGTAAAATCGCACAGGTGATCTTTCCGGAGCGGATCAGGAACGGCCCCTACCTCAACATGGACAACTTTATCCGCAGGGTGCCGGTCGGCCTGGAGCAGATCAGGATTCTGATCCGGGTAGGAGCCTTTCGGTTTACCGGCAAGAGCAAGAAAGAACTGCTTTGGAAAGCACAATTGTATTTTGGTCAAAAAACCAACAATCACTATCTGCCTGACCTTTTCAACGAAGAGCCCGAAGACTATCAACTACCAACCTTGCAGATCCCTCCATACGAAGACGCTTTTGATGAGATAGAACTACTGGGATTTCCGCTTTGTGATCCTTTTACACTTTTAAGATCAAACGATTTAGGAAATACATTTTCTCACGAGCTCATCCAGAAACTACACCGGAAGGTAGAAATGGTTGGATACCTGGTCACTACCAAAGATACCAGCACAAAGGATGGCAAGCGGATGCATTTCGGAACCTTTTTGGACCAGCGTGGTAAAGTCTTCGATACCGTCAACTTCCCGCCTGTTGCAAAAAAATTTCCTTTCCGCGGACGCGGCTTCTACCGGTTGACCGGCAAGGTGGTTGAAGACTTTGGGTATCCCATGATCGAGGTCGACTGGATGGATAAGCTTCCGATGAAAAATAAATATGAAACAGACACTGCGCTAAATTTTAAATAAGATGGATATTAAACAATTGAATGAAGAACTTCGTAAATTAGAGAAACAGGCAGGCAAAGAGTCCTCTGATGCTCTTTTGCAGATCCTTGAGTTTAGAATGGAAGATTTCAAAAGCTACATCGACCAAAGATTTTCACATATTGATCAAAGGTTCTCCAATATTGATCAAAGGTTCTCCATACTTCAATGGATGATGGGGATTGGCTTCACTATCCTGGCTTTGTTGATTACGCTTCTGAAGTTCATCGACTAGGTTTCTAGAACCTATAGTCTAATCATCCAAACACCTATTTATGAAAAGAACAGGTTATGCAGACTTACCTCTGCACGGAGGCCGCGTGCCAAGATGGCTTGCAGAGCGCATGTCAAAACTTGGTGGAGCGATCATTGAATCTATTGCCATGGAGTATGGTAGGTCCGAGGTCATCCAAAGGTTGAGTGACCCTGCCTGGTTCCAGTCATTGGGCTGTGTACTCGGCATGGACTGGCATTCTTCAGGCATTACTACATCTGTGATGGGGGCTTTGAAGACCGCCATCAATCCCATCTCGCACGACCTGGGCATTTATGTCTGCGGCGGTAGAGGCAAGCACTCTCGAAAGACGCCAGATGAACTTTTCACAATTGCAGATAAGACCGGACTCGATGGGAACAGTCTCGTTAGAAGCAGCAGACTTTCCGCCAAAGTGGACAATACAGCCATACAGGATGGATTCCAGATCTATCTGCATTCGTTTATCCTGACTAAAGAAGGTGAATGGGCTGTCGTCCAGCAGGGAATGAATGGAAATGCTGGTTATGCCAGAAGATATCACTGGCATTCCTCACAGCTTAAGAGCTATACGGAAACACCCCATGCATTCATTTATGGCCAAAACCAGGGTCCGATCCTGAACCTGACAGCCCCGGAGGCTTTGTCAACAAAAGAAAGTATTCTTGAAATCGCTAAAGAAGACAGCGTGAGAATGGTATCGGAAATCAAGAAAATCATACTTCCGGCTCATCACGAAGTAAAAAATAAAGATGTAGATATTAAAAGACTGGGTGCTGTACTGGCTATAGCAAATCATTTACCAACATATACTTTCGAAGATCTTCTTTTGATCGACGGTTTAGGACCCCGCACCTTGCAATCACTCACCCTCGTGAGTGAGGTGATTCATGGTACTCCTTCAAGATTTAGCGACCCCGCAAGATTCTCTTTTGCGCATGGAGGAAAAGATGGTCACCCATTTCCTGTCCCTACCAAAACCTATGACGAAAGTATTGAGGTTTTAAAGAAATCCATTGATCGGGCAAAGATCGGATTTACGGACAAGACCAAAGCCATCAAAGCACTCACCCTGGCATCGCAGCGATTGGAACGTGACTTTGAAACAAATGGAAACCTGCAGGAGGTGATTAAGCATGAACGTGAAAACAGCTGGAGATATGGTGGAAGAACAGTGAATGGAAAAGCAAAGCCCCCGAAAACCCAACAGCTTAGATTATTTAACTGATTTTAGGCCAAATAATGTAACCTTTTGGTTTAAACCCGTCACCAAAAAATGTCCGTTTTCGATCACCTTTTGATCTCATATGAACAATGGCTATTATCCCCAATATATTTAAGATACTGATTATCAGTTAGATAAAAAATTGGTACAGATTTCTCATATCGTTTTGGCATCGGTTTTAATCTTAAACTCAAAACATAGAAAAAATGAAAAATCTAAGAACAAGTTTACTAGCGGTTATTGTATTAATGGGTTCATCTATTGCTTTCGCCAGCGATCCGGAGAGCAAGACGGTTGAGAAAGCCAGAGAGGCGGTCGAATCAAATTCCGGAGACTGGAAAGTGCTGGCAGAAAGTGCCGAAAAGTGCTTCAGAAAAGGTGAAAATATTGAGCAGGCCATGCAATGGATCAACAAATCAATCGAGATCAACCCTGATCCAATGAACTATGAGATCAAGGGAGATTACTTCAATGCTCAAAGTAAATACAAAAAAGCTTTGGAGCAATATTACCAGGCCATCATCGTAGGTAAACAGCAAAACTTCTGGTTTGACAACAAGCAATTGCAAAAGAAGATCTGGGAAACGAAATCAGCTATTGAGAAGCTGGAATTGCAAGGTGCCTACTATGAGTCATTGGGAGAATCTGACAAAGCCATTGAATCCTACTACCTGGCTATCATTGGAAAAAAGGACTTTGATATGAATGCTGACGTCAGCGATTTGCAGAAAAAAATCTGGGACCTAAGGTAATTCCCATTCTTTCTATGTAGTTGAAGGCTCCTTTGGGAGCCTTTTTTATTTTAATCTCTCACTGAACACCTTCTTAAACTTCTCCACCTTTGGAGCCACCACAAACTGACAATAGGGTTGTGTACCATTCTCTTCGAAATAATTCAAATGATAGTCTTCTGCCTTATAAAACCTTTCGAAAGGTGTAATTTCAGTCACGATCGGATTTCCCCAGGCTCCGGATTCGTTGAGTTTCTGTTTCAACTGAAGTGCGGTATCCCTTTGCTTCTCATTATGATAAAATACTGCTGATCTGTATTGTGTACCCACATCATTTCCCTGCCTGTTCAAAGTCGTAGGGTCATGTGTTTTCCAGAAAACTTCAAGGATCTCCTCAAGCGATATGGTTTTTTCATCAAATACTACCTGGACGACCTCGGCGTGGCCCGTGTCACCGGAGCAAACCTCTTTGTAAGTTGGATCTTCCTTGTGACCGCCGGAATACCCCGAAAGAGCTGATTCAACACCTTTTAGTTTCGAAAAAATAGCCTCGGTACACCAAAAACAACCCGATCCTAAAGTAATTACTTCCATTTTTACGCATATAAATGATTGTAATCA
The DNA here is from genome assembly GCA_965243485.1 of Cyclobacteriaceae bacterium. Classification (GTDB taxonomy): domain Bacteria; phylum Bacteroidota; class Bacteroidia; order Cytophagales; family Cyclobacteriaceae; genus UBA7330. The sequence goes on from CBDEVP010000001.1 coordinate 4,814,002, forward strand.
CAAACCATAAAACGCAACAATTTGTTCCACACCGTTAGTCTAATAAATCTTACCACCTGTCTCATTTTAGTAGTCATTGGTTAATTTAGCATCTTACAGTACGCCATGGAGTATTACATCATTATTACAGCTTCTGTCATTATTATCCTCTCTTATTTTTTCAACTGGATCAGCAAAAAATCCAGCATTCCTTCTGTTCTTCTGCTGATCATTCTGGGTGTCATTCTTCACCAAACCATTGGGCTGTTCGGTTATCAGCATGCGAATGTCCTCGCCCTTTTTGAGGAAATCAAACTACTTGAACTACTGGGTACGTTGGGGCTTATCATGATCGTGCTTGAAGCGGCACTGGACCTGAAACTGGAAAAAGGAAAGCTTAAACTTATACTTAAAGCTTTCATGAGCGCTATCACCGTTCTGATTGCCACGGCCTTTATTTCCGCTTATTTGATCATGGCTTTCATTCCTCAATTAAGCTTTGTGGAGGCACTCATTTTTGGAACACCTCTTTCAATACTCAGCAGTGCCATTGTGATCCCGAGTGTAGAAAACCTGGTGGAAGAACAACGTGAATTCCATATCTACGACAGTACTTTCTCTGATATTTTAGGGATTATGATGTTTTACTTTTTGCTGCAGCTGGTGGAAACATCAAACAATGCGATTGCAGTAGGTGATTTCACGTTAAGCCTTCTGCTAACCATTGGGCTTTCGGTGGGACTTTCCTACTTATTGTTGTATATGTTCCAAAAACTTGAGGCAAAGGTCAAACTGTTTTTGATGACCGCGGTCCTGATATTACTCTTCGGCATTGGTAAGCTCATGCACATGTCCAGCCTGATCATCATCCTGATCTTCGGCCTGATCCTTAGCAATCATCGAATTTTCTTTTCAGGCAAGCTCAATAACCTCATTGACAGAGAAACAACTGACAAGATCTATGAAGCCTTCCACCTGATCACGATGGAAAGTGCCTTTGTCATCCGGACATTTTTTTTCGTGATCTTTGGGTTTACCGTAATGATCAGTTCCCTGTTGGATGCCAAAGTGGCTGCCATCAGCGGCCTTATCCTGATAAGCATATATGCTATCAGGGTGCTGCTGCTGAAGATAGTCATGAAAAGTGATATTATACTGGCCACATTCGTAGCACCAAGGGGCCTTATCACGCTTTTGCTTTTCTATTCTATTCCTGATGAGATTCAGTCCCCCTTCTTCAACCAGGGAATTATTCTTTATGTGATTATCATCACCAGCCTGCTGATGACCATCGGCCTGGTAAAATTCGGAAAGAAGAAAAAAGATGACGAAAAGGCAGAAAAGCAGACACCAAATCTGTCAAGAAAAGATCAGCCACCCAGCACCGAAGAGCCTTCTCCCAGGGAGGATTCCGTAGTTAATCAGTGATCGTGAGGTGAGCTACCGGAGGCCGTATGGTCTTTGTTTACCCGGTAGTGTGGAGAGGAGATTTCGATACCAGCTTCCCTGAACTTATCCTGAATGTTTTGATGAAGCTCTGATAGTATATTCGCAATCTTATCGGCATGCTGAGTATACAAATTGATCTGATAACTTACGTAAAAATCATCCAGACTGGTCTGCAAAACAAAAGGTTTCTTTTTCTCTATGATCAGATTGGTGGCTTTGGCAGCATCGATCAATAGCTCATGAACCCTCTTCCACGGTACTTCATATTTAATGGAAACAGTCGTATGGACAATCAACCCCATTTCCTGAGAGACCGACGAATAATTGATGGTATGACCCGATAAGACGGAGGCATTCGGTACGGTAATATCTTCGTTATTTGTGGTTCTAAGTCTTGTCACTAAAAGTGATTTTTCCAGTACCTCACCACTTACATTGCCAATCCTGACTTTATCACCTATCTTATATGGACGCATGTAAGTAATGACTAATCCAGCTACCATGTTAGCTATGGCGGAGGTAGATCCCAGTGAAATGAGGAGGCCTACAAAAATGGTAACCCCAAGAAAGACTTTTGAATCCGAACCCGGCAGGTAAGGGAAGATCACCACAAACATGAAGGCATACAGTGCAAACCGGATCAGGTTAAAGGTTGGCTTAGCCCAATCGGCGTAGAATCCATTGATCACTAATTCACCACGCTCAATTTCGATGGCCAAAAACCTGATGAACCTGATCAAATAGTGAATGATCAAAAAGATGACCCCGATCGTAAACAGGTTTGGCAGGTAATTAATGACACCATCAAGAATCTCCCTGATTGGCGAAAGGAAATAATTTAGCAGCTGATCCGCTATGTTTTTAGTTCCGGGAAATATCCCAAACAAAGCAGGCAGGGATAAGTAGAAAGCCACGACAATGACCCCTATCTTAATAAAATTCAGAGCTCCAAAAAGCAACTGTATCAACCGGTATGCAGTAAGGAATTCGTAGTTTTTAATTTTGATCCCCGTAATCGCTTTCCCTTTCTGGAAATACAACTGTTTCTTGATCCATTTAAAAAGTCTGTTGATCAGAAAAATGATGATGTATAAAACAACTACTACCAGGAGGACCGTACCGATCCGCATAAGGATCTTTTCGAGGGTATTGGCATCATAAAAATCCTGAATGCTTGATTCTATCGCATTCTTGTAAACAACCGCCAGTTCGTCCTTTGTCGTACCTATCCATATAGCATCATCATTGGTGACGGAGAGAATGATCAGGTCACCGGAGATCACATCTGCAGTTTCATCCTGTACCCTTACTTCTAATCGTGGTATCTCTTCATTCGCATTGAGCAGTGATTTAATCTTGCTGGTAATGTTTGCCGCCCTGTCCCTGGCTGAAAATGGCCCTAACTTATTGTAGATATAGAAGAGTGTGTCCTTGAACGGGGCAACTGCAAAGCCCTGTGTCACTGATTTCAGAGAATCAATCCGTGCAATTCTGAGTGCTTTTCGAATGCTGTCAGCAAGTCCGATTTCCCTGATCTGATTGAGCAGATCCAGCTTTTGAAGGTTGTCAGTGGTCTTTAATTGTTCTAGCTGCTTGAGCATTTCCACCCGGGCCAGAGAATCCTGAATACGGATCGAATCAGCTTTCCTTAACAGATCGGTGACCACACTTACCTGCTCAGCCTGTAGCGAGTCATTTTCTATGATCTGTAAAATGGCGGTATCCAGTGTATCCAGTTCTTCCTGCGCCAGACATGGATAGATCAGCCATGAGAACAGAAGAAGTAAAGCTATTCGCCTGAATTTTTTATACATAGCAAAATGATGAGCGGTAAAGGTACCCGTCCGCCAATTATTTTCAACTTAGCAGAAGCTTCATTTTACTATTGAAAAAATGAATCTACCCAACTAAGCAAAGCAAGAACAGCCAACTGCTGGCAAAGCTCGAACCTTTCACACTTTCTATCCCGCTCAGGGATAGAACTGATCACTCTTCGCTATTCAGCTCTTCGATTTGCTGTTTCAGTAAGGCAAAAGCAGGGGCCAGTTCCAGGGCTTTATTATAATGCTGAGAAGCAAGTTCCTTATTCCCCCTCGCCTGCTCGATCATCCCTTTCATCCTGTAGGCAGCTACCTCCATGTTGATCAGCTGGTTTTGCTGATCGTTGACGGGAAAATACAAATTGGTCGTTTTAGCCTTTGGATGTCCTAATATTATATCAGCATTGGTCATGCTTTCCTCAAATCTTTCCAAATTATATTGAAGAAACATGATTCGGTAAAGTGTGCCTAATTCCTCATTCTCAACATATAACTTCTCATAATAATCAATGGCTTTTGCCGGTACGCCAATGTTATCAAAACTTAAGGCAGCTATCTCCGTGGCCAGCATATCATTAGGATTTGCATTTACGGCATCCTGTGCAACAAGCCCGGATGATATGTATTGCTGCTGATCAAAGTAAAGAATGGCCAATGAATCGAGAAATGCAGCATTGGGGTTGAACACGTAAAGATTATACAGGGCAGCTTTTTGCATTTCGATATCATTATACTTTCTCGCAAGATTGTAAAGCACTGCCTGTTTCCTGATTTCAAAGGGTACAGAATCCTGTGGGATGGGCTTCTGCTCCTGAGCAGTAGCAATAAGAATGGTGAATAATAAAAGGCTGCTAGTTAATATTTTCATTGATTCAAATTTTAAGGGTGCAAAAATAGGCATTACTTTTCTTTTATCTTAAGTCCTTTCTCTTTACCTATTTTAATCATCAATTGATAGGCCTCCTCATGGTCATTTTTGATCTTACCATCTAAAATGGCTTCTTTGATTTCCGCCTTAATCTCACCGACTACCCTGGAAGGTTGGAGGTCAAAAGACTTAATGATCTCATCGCCGGTGATCGGCGGATTGAAATTCCTCACATGGTCCCGTTCCTCAACATCCCTGATCTTTTGGGCCACATCCTCAAAGTTATTTCGATACCTTTTTACTTTCTCCTGGTTTTTTGAGGTAATGTCCGCTTTACACAAGGTCATCAGATCATCAATATCATCACCAGCTTCCATCAACAGTCGACGAATTGCAGAATCTGTGACCTCTTCACTCACCAGCGCAATCGGTCTCAAATGTAAACGAACAAGCTTCTGCACATATTTCATTTTTTCATTCAAAGGAAGCTTCATCCTCTTAAAGATCCGGGGGACCCACCTGGCACCGAGGTCCTCATGGCCATGAAATGTCCAGCCGCTCACCTTTGAAAACCGCTGGGTGGCCGGCTTGGCAATGTCGTGGAGGATGGCTGCCCACCTTAGCCACAGGTCGTCCGTATGAAGACTTATATTATCCAGTACCCCCAGGGTATGGTAAAAATTATCTTTATGACCCTGACCATCGACGGTTTTTACACCCTGAAGTGCCACCATCTCAGGGAAAATAATTTGCAGGACACCCGAATGAAACAATAGATTAAACCCGTATGAAGGCTTAGGGGACAAGATGATCTTATTTAGCTCATCACTGATCCGCTCCATAGAAATAATCTTTAACCGGTCTTTATGCTCCACGATCGCCTGAAAAGTATCCGGCTCAATATCAAATGCCAGCTGGCTGGCAAAGCGGATCGCCCTCATGATGCGCAATGGATCATCCATAAAAGTTATCTCGGGATCCAGCGGCGTCCTGATGATCTGATTCTCAAGATCATCCAGACCGTCAAAGGGATCTATTAATTGTCCAAAATCGGCTTCATTAAGACCTATAGATAAGGCATTGATAGTAAAATCCCTCCTTTTCTGGTCATCTTCCAGGCTCCCGTCTTCAACAATAGGCTTTCTGGAGTCAGCCCGATACGATTCCTTTCTGGCTCCCACAAACTCAATTTGAAGGTCTTCAAAATGGATCGATGCTGTGCCAAAACGCTTGTGTACTGCAAGCCCGGCCGATCTACCCAGCTGGTCTTTAACCAGCTTCGCCAGGTCAATTCCGCTTCCCAAGCAAACAAAATCAATATCCTTTGACGGCCGGTTCAGTAAAAGGTCCCTTACATAACCTCCGATAATGAAGGTCTTTACATTTTTCTCCCGGGCAATATCACCCACAATTTGAAAAATTGTATTGTTTTCCAGCTTCTTACGGAAATCAAATGTTTTGACCATTGATCAAAATTATAACAATCGACCCAATGGTGACCGAAGATTTACTTTAAGAATGCCGGACAAGGAAGGAATTTTTTACTTCTGTTCACTTTGCGGGAATTCGACTGGGTTTCAAAATTATATTGAATTGAAAACTCATGAGCACCCCCGGTTTCGGGACCCAGGCCCGATATTGAAGCATCAAAACTATAGCCAAATTGCAGTTGCTTGAATTCAACCCCCATAACAAAAATCACGGCATCCTGATTAATCAATCCGGCATCATTTCTTTCAAAAGGAATACCTCTGTACCAGATCCCAAAATTGATTGGGTTAAAATATAAAGAGGTCCCCACATCCAGTTGGTGGTTGTTCCCCTGCCTTTTATAAATAAAATTAGGGGCCATACTTACCCGCTTAACATCCGAGAAAACTCCTTTTCCAAGTTCAAACCTGGCTCCCGCATGTAAGCTATACTTTACGGGCACAATACTTTGTCCGTTGATCAATGAATTATTTGGTTCATTGATATGAAAGGCGGAAGCCCCAATCCATATGTTTTTCCCATAAGCTAAAAAGCCTGTGGCAATATCAACATATGAATTGCCTTCAATAGCCGCTATGGCCGGATCCTGGGTAGGAGCACCATCCATCCCGAAATCAATCTGATCGCCAAACACAAGTTTTTCATAATCGATGGTCCGGCTCACCCAACCAAAAGCCAGCGCTGGCTTTAATACCCATTTATCCTGAAGCTGTATATTATAGGCATAATTCAATGATACCAACGTTGACCTCAATGATGCAGAGCCTGCGACATCCGCATTAAAAAGCAAGCCAAAGCCGCTATTCAGACCCACAGCATTGTAATCATAGGAGGCTGAATAATTGGCAAAAGCCTTCGGTAGATTCGGCCACTGAATCCGGTGATTGATCACCATCCTGTGCATGGGATTTGAACCGCTGAAAGCCGGATTCAGATAAAGAGGATTGGCATAGTACTGTGAATATTGAATATCCTGGCTTTGCCCAACCGCCCAACAAAAAATAATAAGAGTAACTAAAAATAATTTCATTCCGATTTACCTGATTAATGTGACATCTCCTATTCTGACTCCTTCCCTGCCATCGCTGAATATGAGCTCCAGCCTGTATACATAGACATCCATGGGCATCAGCTCCCCCTGATAATATCCGTTCCACCCTCTTTGCTGGTTGTCACTTTCGAAGAGGAGCTCTCCCCATTTATTATAGATCAGCATTTTAAACTGGGTCACACCCTCTACCCTTGGCAGGAAGATATCGTTAATGGTGCTTTCGCCCCCGCCATTGCCAGATACTTCCGGACTTGGAGAAAAAGCGTTGGGTACCCTGACCGTTCCACCTTCGGTAGCTGTGATCAACCCCTCGAATGCAAGAGTATCTGAACAACCCAGCGAATTCTGTGCAATCAGTCTGACTCCATAATGACCTTCCTCCGAAAAGGCATGCGAAGGATTGGTTTCATAAGAGATCTCACCATCCCCAAAATCCCATTCATAGTAGTCTGCACTCACAGACAAATTGCGAAAGAAAACTTCCTGATCGGGTATCAGCACCGTGGTAGGATTTGCAACAAAATCTGCGATAGGAGTTGGAAGTACCTCAATATAAAACTCCTTGGTTTCAAGATCTGAAGCTCCTGAAATGTTTTCAGCATACAACGAAACAGTATAGGAACCTGGCTGACTAAACACGTGCATGGGGTTGATTTCATTTGAAATCAGTCCATCTCCGAATTCCCACCGGTAAGAATCCGGATCAGCATTGGTTGAGAGATTGGTAAAATTGACTACCAAAGGACGACAACCTGACAGGGGATCCGCAGTAAAATCTACCACAGGGTCAGCCGCATTGACAATGACTGAACGTGTCAGGGTCTCATAACACCAGGCATTGCTGATCGTGAGATTCACCTGATAACTGCCCGGAAGAGCATACTGATGGGGTGAAGGATCCCTGAGAGTTTGAGAAGTACCGTCCCCAAAACTCCAGGTATATTCCCATCCGGGGCCATCGTTGCTGTTATTTACAATTTCAAGGATGTTATCATCCGGTATGGTAAGCGTATCCTGCAACAGATCAAAAGCAATTACAATATCTTCCTCACTGCGCTCCACCTCCGTAGTGATCACATTCTCATCACTCGCGCAGTTGACAAGATTGGCTGTGATCAGGCCAAAGCTGACCTGCAGATTTGAACTGTTCGAACCTGGCCTTAAATACATGAGTTTCTGAATGTCATCTTCATTTACCCATTGATCTGGCATAGGATCAAACGTCCAATTGTAGTCCAGCCCTTTTTGAATGGCTTCAAGCTCAAATACTTTATAGTCGCAGGAATCGATTTCCATGATCTCAAAATCAGCAGCTGGTACCGGGTTGATGACAATATCAAGTCGACTATCTTCAACACACACGCCTGCCTTGAGCACCTCCAGGTTAATGTTGTATACCTGGTTACTCGTGGTCGTATTCTCAATAGAATATGACAATCTATGAAAGGCGGAATCCCCTTTGCTTTTTGTGACAGGATACCCTGCCAATACATTTCCTTGATGGGATATGGTCCATATATAACTCTCAGGATCAAGAGACTGAGTGGCTTCTCTAACCTGAAGCGTGCTTTCCCATACGGAACAATTACTGGTGAGCGGGTTGTAATTAGTGTCTGAAAAGAAAGATGGAAAAGATGGCCACACAGATACCTGAAGGCTGTCTGAAACTGCAGAGCAACCCAGATCGGATACCGCGTACAGCAAAATTGAATATGTCTTTTCAACACCTGTCGTATTAGTAAATGCCATCACAGTATCTGCCCTATTGAAGAGAACGGAATCCTTGGTGATCCCATCGGATACGGTCAGAAAATAATCAGTACCAGCCAACAGGTCTGAGTTATTGTATATCACCAGCGAATCCTCCCGACAAATGGGATTGGCATAGCTACTTCCGATCACCGTGTTAGGAGCGGGCTGTACAATGACATCCTGAACGATCACATCGGAGCACATGCCATTGGCTGTTGTGACCTGCAAAGCCACCTGGTAGGTACCTGCAGCGGAGGTCACAGGCTCAGTGCCCAAATTGATATCCGCTCCATCAAGATTCCACTCAAAAGAGGAACTGTCAGCTCTGGACAGCTCCGCGTTGAAAGATCCGTCAAAACTAAAATCCCATTCATATAAACTGATATAATCATCATCAATCCTGGGGGTGAGGCCGGCAAGTTCATACGAGATCCCGCTAAACTGTGTTTTTTCTCCCGCACAAACCTGATTGGCAACAAAGTTGGCTTCGGGACTCGTGTACACGTGTATGGTCTTTTCATCCACAGTCTGGCAGTTTGATATGTTGTTACGTGCGGTGAGCCTCACCAAATAGGCACCAGGGTTACTGTAATTTCTGGTAAAGTCAGTATTCTGTGCCCCAAAACCGGAACCAGGAAGACTTTCGACCAGAACACCATTCTCATCGTAAAATTCCCATCGCCATTCAGAATTGGGTTCGATATTGGTGGTTGCATCCCGAAAGCCAACGGTAAATACATCGGTACCGCTTACCTGGCAGAATCGGGGATCGATTTGCGATGTGAAAGAAGGATCATATAATTCAATGGTAGCTGTGGTGGAGGGTGACAGAGAAATCACCTTTTCAATGATCACTTCACAATCACCCTGAGCATTCGGATCATCAGCAATAAGCCTAATGAGCTTATCGCCAAAGACATCATAAGTGAATGTCGGGCTATGTGACGTCCGCGTGGCAACCAAACTGGCATCTGTTTCATCTGCGTAAAACTCCCAGCGGTAACTATTGTTACCTGCAGTAAGGTTTTCGAAGAAGATCGGTTCTCCAATACAAAAGACAGTCTGTATATTTCCGGTAACATCACCAGCCCGGGTTTGAAAATCAGGATCAGGCGGCGCTACGATCCGGATGTAAGCAGTGGTGGATACTGCTTCATCATAGTTTGGGTTAAGCTCATCTCCATTGTAAGGATTACAGGTATTCCAGTTGAACAAGGTGATCTCAAACTCATTTCCAACGATGTTGTTGGCGTCAGCAGGTGCACTGATGGGAAAGGTAGACATGTCAGGCCCGTCAGCGGCAAAAGGTATCTGCACCACAGGACCAAAATACGCACCAGTGACCCCACTACGAGTAACGGATGTCGACAAATTGGCATTACCATCAGTAAGATTGACACTACCACCATCATTGAGTTCTAGGTTCCTGATGGAATTTGATGGATCGTGGTTTGTACCATATACAAACTGAGTGAATCTTGCCAGCCGGTTTGGATTATCCGGTTCAGCATTAATGTTGCAATTGAAAACTGAATTATCAACAAGGACTGCATCCACAATAGGATTATCATAACATACCCGATAAGGATTGGGATTCACGAGAAGATCTCCTCCAAAACTATTGTCATCAGACCAGGAAGAGACTAACTGGACCTGTTCCGAAGTCTCACAAATTGTTCCATCCACGAGGATATAGGTAGTGGGTTCAAAGAGGCAATCTTCATTCTCCGGATAAACGAATGTGCCTACCGCAGTAAATTCCATGTTACCCCCTCCCACTGAAAACTGGGAATTACCAGTACCATAGACATCAACGTTATTTCCAGGATCATTCCATTCATACCGGATGCTGATGTTATTTGGGTCCTGTGGCACATTAAAAAAATAGGTGATAGTAAAATCCGTCACCGTGACTGGCGCACAATCCCTGTCCGTGTTGAAACTGAGATTACGCTGCTGCCTCAATGCACTGCACTGTGAAAATGCATCGATAAAGCAGGTATATACAAATAAGATAGCAAGAGCAAATCGAACCACCGCAGAATAATATTAAATATTAAATTATTCACATTTTAGATTATCTAAAATGGGGCGATCGACTACTAAATTTCAAACAGTATGTACAGGGGGATTATTGCAAAGATATGAAAATTTATTTTGAAGCAAGAAGATATATGCTCTTTTGAAACGATAATTTTCACTACGTTCTTTTGTCGCCGTGAATATTCCCGAAATAAAGCAACTGACCATCAATTAGCTGTCTGTGAGTGTAATTCATAGTTGACTAGTTATTAGTTTTGTGGATACCCAATTTTTATGCCACCCCCGGATATCAAAAAAAGGATTGATGAACTCACAGACCAGCTCAACAGGCTGAATTATCTCTATTACCAGGAGAGCACTTCGGAAGTGTCTGACTATGAGTTTGATCAGATGTTGAAAGAATTAGAGCAACTCGAAAATGATCATCCGGAACTTAAACGTGAGGATTCGCCCACGCACAGGGTTGGTGGCACCATTACCAAAACTTTCGACACGGTATATCATAAATATCCGATGCTTTCGCTGGGTAATACATATTCCAAGGAGGAATTGACTGATTTTGATAAACGCGTCAGCAAAGGACTGGGCACCGATGAGTACGAATACTTCTGTGAGTTGAAGTTTGATGGAGTGGCCATCAGCCTATTGTATGAAAATGGCACCCTGAAGCAGGCAGTGACCAGAGGTGATGGGGAGAAAGGTGATGACGTCACCAACAATGTAAAGACCATCAGGACCATACCACTAAAAGTGGCAGCGAGTAAATATCCCGATATCTTTGAAGTGAGAGGTGAGGTATTTATGCCCAAAAAAGCATTCGAAAAGCTGAATGCATCTAGGGCCGAGGCCGGGGAATCTCTTTTGGCCAATCCAAGGAACACCACCAGCGGAACACTGAAAATGCAGGATTCTTCCATTGTAGCCAGCCGGTCGCTTGACTGCTATCTTTATTCACTGCTGGGAGAAAACCTTGAGCCCAAAACACATGCGGATGCTATTGAACTTCTTGAAAAACTACAATTCAATGTTTCGCAGACTTACAGGAAATGTAAGGACATTGATGAAGTTTTTAAATACATCAACGAGTGGGAACAAAAGAGACATTCCCTGCCGGTTGAAACTGATGGGGTTGTATTAAAGGTCAACGATTCTGACCAGCAGAAAGAACTTGGGTTTACAGCCAAAAGTCCCCGATGGGCCATCGCCTATAAATATAAGGCCGAAGGAGCACAGACAAAGCTCAAAGGGATCACCTACCAGGTCGGGCGAACCGGGGCCATCACCCCTGTGGCAGAATTAGAACCAGTGTTACTCGCTGGCACTACAGTGAAGCGGGCATCGCTACACAACGCCAATGAAATCGAGCGGCTGGATATCCGTATAGGTGATTTTGTGACCGTAGAAAAAGGGGGTGAGATCATCCCAAAGATCACCGGCGTAGTTCAGAACAAAAGATCGAATACCAAAAAACTGGAATATATCAGCCGTTGCCCTGAGTGCGGCACTCCTCTGGAAAGAAAAGAAGGGGAAGCTGTTCATTACTGTCCTAATTTCTCTGGTTGCTCACCGCAGGTCCGCGGAAGGATCGAGCATTTCATTTCTAGAAATGCGATGGATATCAATCATTTAGGTCCGAATACGATCCGTGGCTTATTCAATAAAGGATTGATCAAAGACATAGGCGACCTGTATCATCTAAGCTTTGATGACCTTAATGAACTGAAGTTTGAAGAAACTGATCCGGTCACCGGCGAGACAAAAATCCGATCAATAAAGGAAAAAACTGCCAGGAATATTCTTGACTCACTTGAGAAGTCAAAATCCGCATCCTTTGAAAATATACTCTTCGGATTGGGGATCAGATATGTTGGTAAAACAGTAGCAGAAAAGCTAGCAGACCATTTCAGGTCCATCGACCGGTTGAAGGGAGCAGGTTTTGAAGAGATCGTGGCCGTCCATGAGATTGGAGAAAGGATTGCAGAAAGCGTGGTCCATTATTTTGGAGACCGCGAGAACCTGAGAATCATCGAGAAACTCCGGAATGCGGGCCTGAACTTTGAATTAGAAAATAATGAATCCAGTGAGGAAAGTGATATTTTAGCTGGTAAATCCTTTGTTATTTCCGGGGTCTTTGAGACCATCGACCGGGAAGAACTGAAAAAGTTAATCAAAAACCTTGGAGGAAAAGTGAATAGTAGCGTGACCGGGAAGACAGATTATCTTGTAGCTGGTGAAAATATGGGACCGGCAAAAAGAGAAAAAGCGGAAAAACTTGGAGTAAACATCCTGTCTGAAAAAGAATTCAATGAAATGATCAACAGAAAATGATAAAGAAACTGATCATAACATACCGGACTTCAAGAAATGAGAAGAAAAGGAAATGTAAATCAGGCATCGAATTCAGTAAATCCAAACATATCGGCCTGATCATCCATGAAGACTTTGAAAATGAGGAAAATATCAATAAGGTTATAGATGATCTGAAAAAAGATAACAAGAAGGTTTCAAAAATTTATTTTCTAAGGAATCCGGGAGGACACCAGATGACCCCCTGGTTCAAAGCTTCACAGATCAATTTCCTCGGCCAGGTGAAATCACCTGAGTTGGATCACTTCCTGAAGCAGGACTTTGATTTTTTGCTTTGTTTTGATGATTCTAACAGCTATTTACTGGATTATGTAAGTTCACTCACCAGTGCACCATCAAGGATTGGGGTCATGAAGCCGGATCGAACGCATTTCTATGAGATGATGGTTCAGGTAGATAATCAGAGTACTTTTGCCAGTAGCGAAATTCTCAGATATCTTAAAAAGATATAACATGTTACAACAAAATTTAGGCGGTACAGGTGTTGCTTTAGTCACACCATTTAAAAAGGATCTTTCGATTGATTTTGATGGTTTAAAGAAAGTATTGGATCATGTCACCAAAGGAAAAGTTGAGTATCTGGTTGTGCTGGGTAGTACAGGCGAAGCGGCCACTATAGAATGGTCTGAGAAGCTTCGAATCCTTGAGTTTGTATTAAAAAACAATGCCAAAAACCTGCCGGTTGTAATGGGTTTGGGTGGAAACAACACGGCCAAAATGATCAAAGAAGTAAAGGAATTGGATAATTTTCCGGTTTCAGCCATCCTTTCTTCCAGCCCACACTACAACAAACCATCTCAGGATGGAATTATCATGCATTATCAACGTTTTGCGGATGCCTCTAAATTTCCGGTCATTCTGTACAACGTTCCTTCTCGTACTGGCAGCAACATGACATCAGACACCACGATCAAACTCTCCAAACATCCCAATATTACGGGTATCAAGGAAGCCAGCGGGAATCTCGATCAATGTGCCAGGATCATTGCAAATTCAGATAAGGATTTTACGTTGGTATCCGGCGATGATGCTCTCACTTTTCCGATGATATCCATGGGTGCCGGGGGAGTGATTTCCGTGATAGCCAACCTATTCCCATTAGAATTTTCTGAAATGGTACGGGTGGCACTTTCCGGCCAAACGGAAAAAGCCAGACAATTAAATGAAAAACTTCTTACCCATTATGAGTTGGTGGGTCTGGAAGGGAATCCCGTATCATTAAAGACCGGGATGAAAGCACATAAGATCATAGAAGATTATGTCAGACTTCCGCTGGTCAGCGGTTCGGAAGGATTGAGGAATAAATTTTTGAAATACGCATAAAAAAAGGGGCCCACGGCCCCTTTTTTGTTGATACTATTCTGTTGCTTATTTGTTTTTGATATCCTGTACCTCAATTCTAATTTCCTGGGCTAGATTTTTGACATCCTGCATACCTTTTCTCACGCGGGTACCAGCTGCAGAATTCCCTTTATCATAGAATTTTTGGAAGTCACCTTCGAGTGACATTAACAGATCTTTTATTTGCTCGAATCTTTTCATATTGATAAATCTTTAAGGTTACTGATAATTTATTCGATAGAGCAATTTAACTAAAATGTTCAAAATCCAAGGTAAAACGGCGAAAAAAGCTATGTTTCAAGCAAAGTAGCGCCTTTTTCTCCTTCTTTCAGATAGATCCCTTCTTCTAATTTTCCTTTGATCGTTTCGAATACTTTTAATGTTTCTTTGACATCATCCAGACTGTGCGCGGCTGTCGGTATGATCCTTACAATAATAGTTCCTTTTGGTACCACCGGATAAGCTACTGCTGAGCAGAAAATACTGTAATTGGTCCGAAGATCCTTCATCAGATTGGCAGCTTCATACGGATCCCCGCTAAGTACTACCGGAGTGACAGGAGACTTGGTAGTTCCGATATTTAGTCCCATCTCTTTAAGACCTGATTGCAAGGCATTCACAATCTTCCACAGGTTATCCTTAAACTCAGGATGCTTCTTGATGAGTTCAAGACGCTTGATGTTCCCCAATACAATGGCCAGGGGCAATGACTTCGCAAAGATCTGGGACCTGAGGTTATATTTCAAAACATCCAGAACCTTGGGATCACTGGCCAGAAATCCGCCGATGCTGGCCATCGACTTTGCAAAAGTGGCAAAATACAGATCCACTTCGTCGGTCACCCCAAAATGCTGTGCGGTACCTCCACCCTTTTCTCCCATGGTCCCAAAACCATGAGCATCATCGACAAACAACCTGAAATCGTACTTTTTCTTAAGCTCAACGATCCCTTTCAGATCACCGGTATTGCCAGACATGCCGAAGACACCCTCTGTGATCACAAGAATCCCTCCCCCGGTCTCTTTGGTGATCTTCTCTGCCCTGCGGAGTTGCATTTCAAGATTCTTGATGTCGTTGTGAGGATAAACAAAGCGTTTACCCATATGCAGTCGTACCCCATCAATGATGCAGGCATGACACTCCGCATCATAAACGATCACATCTTTCCTGCCTACCACGGCATCGATGATCGAAAGAACCCCCTGATATCCGTAGTTGAGCAGCAATCCTGCCGGCTTGCCGACAAATTCCGCAAGCTCGGTCTCCAGCTGAGTGTGATATTTTGTATTTCCAGTCATCATCCTGGCACCCATCGGATAACCAAGTCCGTACTTGGCTGCTGCTTCCGCATCGGCCTTTCTCACTTCAGGATGATTGGCTAAACCAAGGTAATTATTAAGGCTCCAGGTAAGTACTGTTTTTCCTTTGAATTGCATTCTTGGGGCGATCTCACCCTCAAGCATTGGAAACATATAATAGTTATCGTCAATATGGGAAATACTTCCCAACGGCCCCCTGTTCGCCTGCAGTTTTTCAAATAAATCCATAAAAGATTGTTAATATTTCCTTACCAAATCCGCAACGCAAAACTAACATTAAATAAAATCTGCACAAACCAAATAATGCCTATTATAGGTGATGTTTTATACCGGTGGTCATTAAATTTAAAGATCTAACACAGTTGACCTTATGCCTAAAATCAAAAAGATCCTTGTAGCCAATCGTGGTGAAATTGCTTTGAGAATCATGAAAACTGCCAGTGATATGGGTATCAAGACGGTGGCAGTATACAGTGAAGCAGATCGTTTTTCACCACATGTAAAATATGCCGATGAAAAAATACTCATTGGTCCACCACCCTCATCCCAATCTTATCTTGACCAGCAAAAAATCATTGAAGCATGTAAACAAACAAAAGCAGACGCCATCCACCCGGGCTATGGATTCCTTTCCGAGAATTCTGATTTTGCAGCATTGGCGGAAAAAGCCGGACTCATTTTCATCGGACCCTCCTCTAAGTCCATTGAGATCATGGGAGACAAACTCACTGCCAAGCAGGCTGTGAAAAAATACAATGTGCCACTGGTACCCGGTATGGATGAAGCCATCAAGGACGTGACTGATGCCAAAAAAGTAGCGAAAGCTGTCGGATATCCGGTATTGATCAAGGCCAGAGCAGGCGGCGGCGGCAAGGGTATGAGGATCGTGTGGGAAGAAAAACACCTGGAAGAGGAGATGAAACGGGCCATGAGTGAAGCGAAGAATGCTTTTAGTAACGATGCAGTATTTATTGAAAAATACATTACATCACCCAAACATATTGAGGTCCAGATCCTCGGCGATCAGAAAGGAAACATCATTCACCTCTTTGAACGGGAATGCACCGTGCAGAGAAGACATCAGAAAGTCATTGAAGAAGCGCCCTCTATCTCCATCAATGAGGAAAAGAGAAAAGAAATTGGCGAAGCGGCTATCAATGTGGCCCGATCCTGCGGTTACTATGGCGCGGGGACTGTGGAGTTTGTGATGGATGAAAACAAAAACTTCTATTTTCTTGAAATGAATACCCGGTTGCAGGTGGAGCATCCGGTCACAGAGATGATCACGGGTCACGACCTCGTAAAGGAGCAGATCCACATTGCAGAAGGAAAGCCGCTTTCCATCAACCAGGAAGACCTCCATATCCAGGGTCACAGCCTGGAAATCAGGGTCTATGCTGAAGATCCTGAAAATAATTTTCTCCCGGACGTTGGGCTACTGAAAGTGTATGAGCCCCCGGAAGGACCCGGCGTCAGGGTTGATGACGGCTTTGAAGAAGGTATGGAAATACCGATCCACTACGATCCGATGATCTCCAAGCTAATCACGTATGGCAAGGATAGACAAGAAGCCATCCAACGAATGCTCAGGGCTATTAGAGATTACAGGATCATTGGCGTAAAAAACTCCCTGGGTCTGGCTGCTTTTGTGATTCAACACAAAGCCTTTGAAGATGGATCCTTCACCACGAAATTCATGGAGGAGCACTTTAAGCCTGAGTACCTGCAAAAAAAGATCCCGAAGAAAATTCTGGAAGCAGCAGCACTCGTGGGTGGTAAACTTTATCTTGATCATCAGGCAAAGAACATTCCTGCACCCACCAATCATAGCAACTGGAAGTTGAGGAAAGTTTTACGATGAAACAGGTCATTCTGGCATCCAACAGCCCTCGCAGAAGAAAACTGATGGAGGAGGCAGGTTACCAATTCATATCGATCGATACCGACTTTGATGAACAGTTTCCTGACAATCTCCCACCGGAAAAGATTGCAGAGCACCTCGCAAAATCAAAAAATGATCACTACAGAGATAGGTTTTCAGATGAAATCCTGATCACCTCAGACACCATCGTGGTAAAGGACGACCTGATCCTGGCCAAACCTGAAGATGAAAAGGCTGCGGCTGAAATGCTAAAAAGCCTTTCAAACGGTGCTCACCTGGTTATTACCGGGGTTTGTGTTTCTGATCCCAATCAGGAAATCACCTTTCATGATACCACACAGGTCTTTTTTAGTCCTTTGGATCACTCGGAAATTGATCATTATATCAAACATCATAAACCTTTTGATAAGGCCGGTGCTTATGGGATCCAGGATTGGATCGGCCTGACTAAAATATGGAAAATTGAAGGATCCTATTTCAATGTCATGGGACTTCCCGTGCACTTACTTTATCAAACATTACGGGATCCGTTCGGAATTACTCCCTTTCTGCAATAGGTGTGGAATTATTTCCGGAGTTTTTAGCAACCTCTACATTATCTCCGTCATTGAGACGCTTTGAAACCGCCAGGAAGGGTCCTTTTATGATCTGCTCACCTTCATCCAAACCACTGACGATCTCGATCCTCTGGTAATCTGATATCCCCGTTTCAACAATCGTCTTTACGGCCTTTCCATCAATAAGCCTGAAAACCACTTCATCCAGGTCCTGATTTGACAGGCCGATACCCTGGGTACCCTCATCGGTATTTGTTGAATCTGATGCTGCCTTACGTGTCGTCACAGAAGCGAGAGGGACTGATAGCACATTGGTTTTTGATTCTGTGAGAATCTCTACGCTGGCGGTCATACCAGGTCTGAAAGGATATCTCATCCCTTTATCTACCAAATCCCGGTAAGAGCTGTTAAGTATCTTGATACGCACTTCAAATTCAGTCACCGCATCGGCTGAAGCCTTCTCGTTTGCCGTGTTGGCAATTTGAGTGACGACCCCCTTGAAATTCTTTTCCATATAGGAGTATGAATCTACATCGATGATGGAGGTGTCTCCGACGGAAATACGGATGATATCATTTTCATTGACATTGACGCGTACTTCCATGTTATTCAGATCCGCGATACGCAGCATCTCCGTTCCCTGCATCTGTGAGGTCCCCACAACTGTCTCGCCCAGTTCGATCGCGAGTTTGGAAACAATACCGTTCATTGGTGCGACAATCTCTGTCAGCCGCAGGTTTTCTGCAGCATCCTCCACAGTGGCCCGGGAGCTCTCTACGATGTACTGACTGGCGACTACCTGTTGTTTTGCTGACTCGAGGTCCTGTTTGGCCACATTATAGTTTGCTTCAGCAAGTTCAAAATCCGACCTGGAAATCACCCTCTCCTCAAATAACTTCTTCTGACGATTGTACTCCAACTCCTGCCGGGTAAAGGTAGCCTTTGCCCGCTCCAGAGCAGCCTTGGCACTTTCGTAATTCGCCCGCTGCTGATTCAGGGTGGCCCTGGAGCGCTCATAGGCTGAAATGAAATTATCAGGCCTGATCTTGAGAAGGAAATCCCCCTTTGCCACACTGTCCCCCTCCTCTACCCTGAGTTCAATGATCTCTCCTGAAACTTCAGGACTTATCTTTACTTCAATGACCGGTTGGACGGCACCTGAGGCACTTACTTTTTCCACGATTGTGGCACGCTTTACTTTATCCGCTTCCACCTCAACTGCCTTTTTCTGACCTACCCAACCCTGTGATTTGCCCACAAGAGCCAAAATCACCAACACAACCACCAAACCACCCAGAATGTAAATTAACCTGTTATTGGACTTCCTTTTTTTAGCCATTTTTAGAGATCCAGGGGTTTGCCCTGATAAAAATCAACGAGTTTTTTCTTAAACACAAAATCAAATTTGGCCCTGATGAGATCAGATTTTGCCTGATACAAATTATTGGAGGCCAACTGATAGTCAGTAAAATTTGCAGCCCCTAAGTTATATTGATTTTCAATGGATCGAAAAGTTTCTTCCAAAGCTTCCACTCTTTTAACTGAAGCCGAATAAGTCTTGGAGGCAGCTAACGCATTGTTATATGCACTTTCAATGGTCTGTCGCAAGGTGTTGCTTCGCTCAATAGCATCAAGTTCCGCCTGCTGCAGCGTGATCTTCGAACGCTGAATATCAGAATTCACACTCAACCTGTTGAAGATCGGAATCTGGATCCCCAACGATACAAATTTGCTAAGGTTATTTTGGAACTGGGAGGCTACATCCGTTTCAGTGCCCAGAGAGAAGGCATCCGAATAATTTGTTCTGAATCCCGCTCCCGCGGAGATGCTCGGAGAGTACCCTGACTGGGCAACTTTCACACCTAACAAAGCGCTCTCTTTTCTTAGTTCTGCACTTTTTATTTCGGGCTGGATCTCCATGGCAGATTCATAGACCTCCTGAATGGTGATGCTAAGATCTGCTTCCTCTACAGTGATGTCAAAGTCAGGCATGACTACATTGATTTCTTCCGAAGCAGGTATAAGCATACTTTGCTTTAGATTTAATTTGGCAAGATCCAGATTATTCTGAGCATTGACAAGATTTACTTCATCTCCGGCCACCTGCGAAATCAATTCAAGTTCACTGGTCCTGGGCAAAGCACCGGAAGCTACAAGCTTTTGGGTCCTGTCCAGCTGATTTCTACTCGATTCCAGCTGATATTTTGCATTTTCCAGCAACTCAGTATTGAATAGAGCGGTCAGATAAAGATTGATAATATTTAACGTAATATCATTGGTAGCTTTTTCCACATCATATTCAGATGCCTGCAGGTTCGTCTGGGCCTGATTGATCCTGTTGTTGATATTGAATCCATTGAATAACATGATCCCTGTATTGCCTCCAAAATTGAGGGTATTGATCTCTCTTGTAATAAAATCATTGGTGGTAGGGTCGATGGACCTTCCAAAATTCAACCCGTACCCGGCAGATACATTGGCATCCGGAAGCCGGGCAGCTCTCGATTGATTGTAATTGATCCTCGCACCCTCCCGCTGCAGGTGACTTCTTCTGAGGTTAAGGTTATTTTCAAGGGCTATGTCGATACATTCCCGGATGTCAAGGGTCCTGACCTCCTGGGCATAAATTGACGTGAAAAAAAGCAAAAAAATAGCGGTTAGTAGTGTCCTGTAGTCCATGTGGATTGAGTTGAAGATGATTAGTTGACCTTGTAGTCAATTTAACGGTAAAGGGTGCGGTGTGGTCTAATTATGTTATAAAATTTGGAATTTTTGATTTAAACGGCGACCTCACCTTTTATATGGGGATGGGGATCATAGTTGACCAGCTCAAAATCTTCATACTTAAAATCAAAGATGCTTTTGATATTCGGGTTGATCCTCATTTGTGGTAAAGGCCTCGGATCCCTCGAAAGTTGTAATGCCGCCTGCTCCATGTGATTGGAATAGAGATGTGCATCCCCAAAAGTATGTACAAAGTCACCCGGCTCAAGATCACATACCTGTGCGATCATCATCGTAAACAAAGCATAAGAAGCAATATTGAATGGTACACCCAGGAATACATCCGCACTTCTCTGATATAATTGACAGGACAGCTTTTCATCAGCTACATAAAACTGAAACAAGGTATGACAGGGTGGCAAAGCCATCTTCTCGATTTCTGCCACATTCCAGGCGCTTATAATGATCCTCCTGGAATCAGGATTATTCTTTATGGTATCGATCACCTGAGAAAGCTGATCTACGGTTGAACCATCTGCTTTTGGCCAACTCCTCCACTGCACACCATAGATGGGCCCAAGATCACCCTTTTCATCGGCCCACTCATCCCATATTCTTACTCCATTTTCCTTCAAATACGCAATGTTTGAATCTCCTTTGATGAACCACAAAAGCTCATGGATGATGGACCTCAAATGTAATTTTTTGGTCGTGACACACGGAAATCCTTCTGAAAGATCAAATCTCATCTGATACCCGAATATGCTTTTCGTTCCGGTACCGGTTCTGTCGCTTTTTTCCACACCATGGTCCATGATGTGTCGCATTAAGTCAAGGTATTGTCTCATTGGGATGATTTAACAGCTAAATTAAAATGATCTCAGCCTGTATCAAACACAGCCCGAAGATTTCTCTCAAAAACAAAAACATAAGCTTGTGAATTACAGTTTCTCACTCATGGAATTAGGAGATCAAATACCAGACATATCACTTCCGGATCAGAATGGTGAAGCAGTAAGGCTGCACGATCATATCGGAAAGCATCCATTGGTGATTTATTTCTATCCTAAAGATGATACCCCCGGGTGCACCCGGGAGGCCTGCCGTTTCAGGGATCAATTTGATGAGTTTACTGAAGCGGGCGCAAAAGTATTTGGCATCAGTACTGATTCTGTAGACTCCCATAAAAGATTTGCAAGTAAGTACCGCCTTAATTTCCAACTCCTCAGCGACAGGGGTAGAAAAGCCGAGAAAGCTTTTGGTTTGAAACGCGGTTTCCTGGGCATGTTGCCCGGTCGTGCAACATTTGTTTTTGACTCAGATGGTCTTTTGATCCGTGAGTTCAACTCTTCTCTTCAGCCAACAAGGCACGTAGCGGAAGCCCTGGAGGCTCTAAAAGCTAAAACCAATACTTATTAAATCAGAACTTCCCGAATTTTAGAGTGACATAATAATTCGGTTTATCAAAAGCGTTGTTATTGGTATTCACAAGTAAAAAATCCTGTGTGAATCTTTTACTCACACCAAAACACATCCTGAAATTTCTGCTAATATTCAATTCCAGATTGGCGCCTGGCTCAATGTACCAAAAAGTATCGTCATCGATCAGCTGATCCCTTCTGTGAAACAAAGAGTCTCCGGGAGTAAACGGAGGATTGGTAAAATCATTTTCCCAGTGCTCCGTATATCCCAGCCAGCCTGCACCGGCAGACACCGGAAAGGTCACATGAATGACCTGATTTGAAAAAAAGATCAGTTCCAGAAACATGCCACCATAACCTCCGACCAGCACCACATCCCTGCTGTCGTCGATGTCTTCATATCTTGAGGTAGGGATCACTCCGTGTCCTTCAAAGCCGATCCCCAATGTCCTGTTTACAATCCAGCCCCCTCTGAAACCTGCCATTACCATGGATTCATCCCTGAAATCACTATATCGAAAAGAAACGGCTCCAAATCCTCCACTATGGTTCATAGATCCTGCCAGGGTCTTTATATCACTCTTTTCATCCTTTCTTCTGTAATACCTGTCACCCTGCTGATTGGAAGGAGAATCGTAATAGAAAATTTCCGGCTCATCTTCATTCTTCATGGCCGAATTCATTGTCCCGGCCGACTTGCTGCTATCCAGCGACTCATCTTCTTCCATTGAGTATTTCTCTCTATCAAGGGAATATTTCTCAGCCGGCTCTTCGATGATCACCCCATCGGGCCCAGTGATAATAATCCCATCTGTCGGCTTATTAGATTCGCCTGTCGGGGCAATGACTGGTTCTTCCTGTTGATTTTGGACCTTTGTTGAGTCTTGTTCCTGTGCTTTTAAGAAACTTACGGAAAAGCTCAACAAGAATGCTACAGTAAAGTATTTCTTCATTTGGTTATAGATCATTTGCCCATAATGACAGCAAGGGTTTCCAAAGGTTTCCACAGAAATACAATTTATTTTTCTTTCTTGGCAGGTCATCATGATTCCAATAAATTTGGCCCCTTAAAAATCTAAAGGATCCATGGGGGAATACAATCACAGATCAATCGAAAAGAAATGGCAGCAAAAATGGGATGATCAAAAGACTTATAAAGTTGAAATTGATCATGAAAAACCTAAATTCTATGCACTGGATATGTTCCCCTACCCTTCAGGAGCCGGATTACATGTGGGGCATCCACTGGGATATATTGCATCAGACATCATCAGCCGATTTAAGCGGCTAAAAGGATACAATGTCCTGCATCCCATGGGGTTCGATGCTTTTGGTTTGCCCGCCGAGCAGTATGCCATCCAAACCGGGCAACATCCTGCCATCACGACCGACACCAACATCAACAGGTACAAGGAGCAGCTTCGCAATCTTGGATTCAGCTATGACTGGTCGAGGGAAATAAGAACTTCAGACCCCTCTTATTACAAATGGACCCAGTGGATCTTCAAGCAGTTGTTTGATAGCTGGTATAACCATGACCGGGATAAGGCTGAAAAAATTGAGGCTCTGATCGAAAAATTCGAAGCCTCTGGGAATGAGAATATTAACGCAGCCTGTGATGAGGATACACCGCGATTTACTGCAAATGACTGGAAAGGATGGTCAGAACAGGAAAAGCAACAGATACTCCTTAAATACCGGCTGACCTACATTTCCGAAGCGGTGGTAAACTGGTGTCCTGCATTAGGCACAGTACTTTCCAACGATGAGGTGAAAGATGGCTTTTCTGAGCGGGGTGGCCATCCGGTGATCAAAAAGAAAATGCCCCAGTGGAGCATGCGGATCACTGCATATGCCGAAAGGCTTCTTAAAGGTCTTGAAAAGATTGATTGGCCCGAACCCATCAAAGACATGCAGCGCAACTGGATTGGCAAGTCCATGGGTGCCGAGATTGATTTTCAGGTTGAGAATTCAGATAAAAAGATCCGGGTATTTACAACGAGAATCGATACCATCTATGGTGTCACCTTCATGGTGCTGGCTCCGGAAAGTGAGATTGTCTCCGAATTGACCACGCCTGAGCAAAGGGAGGAAATAGAGGCTTATATAGAAGTTGCTAAAAACCGGTCTGAGCGAGACAGGATGAGTGATGTAAAGACCATTTCAGGTGTCTTCACCGGCAGCTATGTCATTAACCCTTTTAACAATGAAAGGGTACCGATCTGGATCGCCGATTATGTGCTGGCAGGCTACGGAACTGGCGCCGTGATGGCCGTGCCCAGTGGCGACCAGCGAGACTTTGATTTTGCAAAACACTTTAACCTGCCGATCATTCAGATCATCGATCAGCAGAAGATCACTGAAACAGAAGCGGATCCGACTAAAGAGGGCAAAATGATCAACTCGGGTATGCTAAATGGCTTGTCCCCTGTTGAAGCGATAGCCAAAGCCAATCAATTCATTGTGGAGAAAGGTATCGGGGAACCAAAGATCAACTACCGCATGCGCGACGCCATCTTCGGCAGGCAACGATACTGGGGAGAGCCGATCCCGGTCTATTTCAAAGAAGGACTACCATGCCTACTGGATGATGATCAGCTTCCACTTGAGCTGCCGGAGGTCGATAAGTTTCTCCCCACTGAGGATGGTGAACCCCCACTGGGCAGATCTGATCACTGGGAAACGAAAGACGGACATCCTTATGAGCTGACTACCATGCCGGGGTGGGCCGGATCCTCCTGGTACTTCTTCAGGTACATGGACCCAAAGAATGACGAGGCTTTTGCGGGCCCTGATGCTTTGAAATACTGGAAAGATGTAGACTTCTACATGGGTGGAAGCGAACATGCTACCGGTCACCTGCTCTACTCAAGATTCTGGACCAAGTTTTTGTTTGACCGCGGCTACGTGGATGTAGATGAATATGC
This sequence comes from Cyclobacteriaceae bacterium, assembly GCA_965243485.1. Lineage (GTDB taxonomy): Bacteria > Bacteroidota > Bacteroidia > Cytophagales > Cyclobacteriaceae > UBA7330. Next base: position 4,838,993 of record CBDEVP010000001.1, read on the forward strand.
AAAAAAGCTGGTGAATCAGGGGATGATCCAGGGCAGGTCAAATCTTGTTTATCGGAAAACGCATGAGAATACTTACGTATCCAAAGGATTAAAAAGCAAATATGAAACTTATCCAATTCACGTTGATGTAAACATTGTCAAAGACGATATACTGGATATCGAGGCATTTAAGCGATTCAGAACAGATGCCAAAGATGCAAAGTTTGAGCTTGAAGATGGTAAACTTGTATGCGAGGCTGAAGTAGAAAAAATGTCCAAATCCAAGTTCAACGTGGTGAACCCGGATGACCTCGTTGAACAATATGGCGCGGATACGTTACGTATGTATGAAATGTTCCTGGGTCCCATTGAAGCCAGTAAACCCTGGAATACCAACGGTATCGAAGGGGTATATAAATTCCTCCGAAGATTCTGGGGGCTCTTTCATGATGACAAAGGAAACTTTAGGGTAAGTGATGACGAACCCACAGCGGCAGAATTGAAAGTACTTCATGGTACCATTAAAAAGATTGAAGACGATGTGGAGCGGCTATCACTTAATACTTCAGTGAGTAATTTCATGATCGCAACCAATGAGCTCGTCTCCCTGAAATGTGACAAAAAGGCCATCCTTGAGCCTTTTACTATCCTCCTTGCTTCTTATGCACCACATATTTCGGAAGAATTGTGGCAGCTGCTTGGTCATGGCCACAGTATCTTTGATGCTTCAATACCTGCTTTTGACCCCAAATATCTCAAGGAAGAAAGTAAGGAATATCCGATCATGATCAACGGCAAGATGCGAACCAAGATCTCCTTTGCTACAGATGCCACGCAGGAGGAAGTCCGAGAATCAGTCACCACAAACGAGGTAGTAAAAAAGTGGCTGGAAGGTAAGGATCCAAAGAAGGTGATCTTTGTCCCCAATAAGATCGTGAATGTGGTAGTGTAGGCCAGGCTTCCCAGGCTGAGACTACAAAAGTTTATCTACTTATCGGTGATAAACTTTTGTAGTCTTCTACTGCCGGTAACCTAATGTGAATGATCTGCGCCCGGACCATGGCTATGTCCATGATCTGCGCCGCTCTCTTCATAATGCTTTGACAGCAGATCTTCACCAAAATCATTGTTCAGATCTCTCCACACGAAGTGAATATGATTGGCGTCATTTTGCGTGTTGTCGTACTCGATGAGTATCGAAGGTCCATGAACGCGATAGTAGTGTCTCTCCCCTACTTCAAGGCTACCAGCCCAGGCGAAATATAGCGCGTCCATCCCACCAGCTGCCGCTAGCTCTTCTTTGCGTGCTTCTACAATGTCCGGTTTAACATTGGAAAAGACAAGATCAAGGATCTTTTTTACCTGATCCTTTTGTTGATCAGTCATGTCTTTGTAATTGACACCGCTGAATTCCGCAATCATGGCCTTTCTGTCCGCACTGGTGATCACATCATCAGGAGCATCTTCCATGATGATGGCTACTTCCTTTTGTTCAGCTGACATCATGTTGATCAAGGCTCTTCCAAGATCTTCCTCATCCTTAAGTACTCTCATTCCTTTCTTCTCCCCGGAAGGCACCTTAGCAGGATTTGAGCCCCAAAATGCCGGGGTAACAGTTACCTCATCCGTAATGGATGTGAAATTGAGTGATAAGTGATGTCCTTCCAGTCTCCATCCCCAGGGACTGTCATCAGATGGATTTCCGAAAATGGAAAAATAATACTTCTCCGGGTGTCTCCGATCATTCTCCGGCGGAAGGTTTTCAAGCGCTTTCAGGATGATTTCCAGTTGCATGATGCTTCTTGCTTTTTCCACTCCCTTATCCGTAAGAAAGGTATTCAGTAGAGCAAAAGCCTTGGATTTCTGGCTTTCATTCATGTTTCTGAGGTCAAGCCCCTCACGCTCTCTGGGGATAAAATGCCAGTTGAATCGCTCTTCATCCTCAAATTCGAACAGTGCCATTGACTTTTGGCTGGCCTCAAGGGAATTGATGAAGTCTTGTGCAGCTTCTACTCTTTTTGAAGCTTTTGCATTTGGCTGTTCACCTGACTGGTCCTGTGACTGTGATTTCGACTGACAACCAATTAAACAACTGGAGGCAGCCACGGCAATTACCATGGCTTGTATTAGTATCTTTTTCATTTTTGGTTCGTTTAGCTGGTAATTTAGAAAAAACCCCAGGGTAATCTCAAATTAACCTGATTAATTGAAAGCCTAAAGTTACTTAGAATCCTAAATTATCATCCTGACCTTCAATCACAGGCTCATTGGCCGGAGGTGGTGGAGGAGCTTCTTCCACAGGTTGGACTTCCTCTGGTTCTGTCACTTCCTCAGTAGGTTCTTGCGGCTGCTCAGTTTGTTCTTCCTGGAGATTGGCCGGGTCAACCGGCTCCACATCAGTGACAGCAGTATCCGCTGCCAGTGGTTCAATTTCCGGCTTCTTCGGTGGTGGTGGCTGATAAATCAATTGCCGCCCGTACCATAAATTGTAATAAACCTGCTCTACATTGAAGTTATCCTCAGGATCATACCGGAACAGAAATCTGGGTCCCTCTTCCTTCTCAGGCTCCGCTTTGGCCAAAACATCGGAAGACGGGGCTCCGACCGAATCGGTCATGGCAATACCTGCTGAATCCGTACCTACGGTAAGTGTGGAATCAGCATCGATGTTGGTCGCAAGTAGGCCTTCATCAGCCAGAGGCTCTATTTCAGGTTCAGGGGTCAATACGTTCTCCATGGGGGCCGTCTTCAGATGATAGTTCTTCAGCCAGTAGGGTTCATATTTAAGAATACCATACCTGTTCTTTCTTACATCACGCGGGGGCACTACGATGTCCTCAACATAGGCGAAATAGTCGATTCCTGGTTTTTGAGATACAGAATCCGTACGCGTGGTATCACTAAGTGCCAAAATGCCGCCACCAAGTCTATTGAGGCTGTCGCTTTGGGCAGTCCTTTGCTCGAGTATCCTTATTCTTTCCTCCTTGTCAAGCTCCCAGATATATGAAAAATATGCATTTCGGACCGAATCATCCAGGATGTAGGTACTTTGGAAGGCAGGGCAGATCACACGGTCTCTACAAGAAAATAGGACGAGAATTAAACACAAAATTCCTGTTAAGTGCCTCATAGTTCGCGGCAGCATCCTGTTTGACAGCCCCTAAAATAGGACTATTTTGACTATCCTGAAAGGATAAACGATCAAATGCGGATAAATTATATGGCTATTTCAATACTTCCAGAACGAAAGGAAGAACCTTTTCAACCCATTTTCGGTACATTTTTCCTGAAGGATGAAGCCCATCCTCAGCAATTAATGATGGGTCTGACGTTGCCATCCTGGAGATTTCTGTAATGCTAATGAAAGAAACCCCGCTGGCATCACAGATCTCTTCAGCTATCCGGTTATACTGATCAATATCCCTGGCAATTCTCCCCGGGTCTTTAGCTTCGGCAAATGGCGTCACGCCGTAATCGGGAATTGACACTACAAAAACCCTGCTTTTGTTGCCGGAAGCAAACCGGACAGACATCTCCAGTAATTGAACAAACTCTTCGCGGTATTGCGCAGTATCATAGCCTCTGTATTGATTATTTACACCAATCAGCAGCGAAACAAGATCATAGGCCGGATCCAGCTGCGTATCATTTACTGCATGGATCAATTCATCCGTGGTCCAGCCGGTTTTAGCAATGATGGTGGTTTTTACTTTCTTTCCTGTTTTGGATTTAATCTCCTTAGATAAATAATTGGGCCACCGCTCCTTTTCCATCACACTTTCACCGATGGTATAGCTGTCACCCAATGCCAAATAATTTATCACCTGTCTTCTATTAGAGTTGCTGTACAATTGAAAATTACAGAATTGAATGATCAGAAATAATATTGAGGCGATCACAACTTAATTTTTATTTCATCCCGGATTTTTTTAGGCAAACCTTTGACCACCAGGTCATAGGAATCATCGATCCATTGTTTTAGCAGATCATCGCCAATCATCCCGGAAGTTGAAATAGTATTCCAGTGACGTTTGTTCATATGGTAACCGGGAATTACTTCAGGATATTCTTCCCGCAACTGGATAGCTTTCTCCGGATCACATTTGAGGTTTATACTCTCGAATAATTCAATATCGGTCAGGGCAAAAAGCTTTCCAGCGACTTTAAAAACAAGCGTGTCGGGCCCAAAGGGCGTTTCTTCCGACACCATGGGTTTGGAAAGGCAATACTCACGAAAAGATTCAATGTCCATTTCACGAGTAAATTAAAAAAAAACTATTGTGAAAAAATTATTGAAGCCGGTCTTCTATATCACCCACTCTTTTGGAAATGCGAAATACTTCTTTCATCAATTCTTCCTGACGAACGTTGCTTTGATTGAAATCTTTCTGCAGTGAATTGAAATTGCTCTGCATAGAATTGAAATTATTCTGCATAGTATTGAAATCTTTTCTCAATTCAATCATTTGCTGACTGAATTCTCTTTCCATCCTATCCGTTCTGGCAATGTATTCCATCAGCAACTCAATGATCTTTTCCTCGTTTTTCATCAGGTCTTTTCAGTAAATATAATGAAACGCGCAGAATATAGATTACAACGCTCTTACAATAAATCTGGTAATAATAATCACCAATGCTACCAGGAAAATAATGATGGAGATCTTATTGATCCCATGCATCATTTTGAGGTTGAGATCAATCTTCTTATTTGGATCTTTTTTTCGGAAATAGTAATTCAATACTTCTTTGAAATTAAAAAAGTATCCGATGTCTGATTTGTTGTTTTCTTCTTCCTTCCCGTTGCTCATATCGCTATTGCTTCCTCTTTTTTCGGCTCAATCCATTTACCATCTTCCTTGATCAGGTTGATCAGCTCATCCAGGGCTTTTTCTGAGGGGACTCCCCTCTTCATGACCTCTTTACCTTTGTACAAGGTGATTTTTCCTTTTCCGGATCCCACATAGCCATAGTCAGCGTCTGCCATCTCTCCCGGCCCATTGACAATACATCCCATGATCCCGATCTTCACGCCTTTCAGGTGATCGGTTCGCTTCCTGATCATGGCCGTGGTTTCCTGCAGGTCAAACAGGGTTCGTCCGCAGGAGGGACATGAAATATATTCGGTCTTCGTGATCCTCGTCCTGGCCGCCTGTAAAATCCCAAAAGCTAATTGATTATAGCTTTTAATTTTCGAGATCAGTCCGGGTCTGGAGTCTTCTCTTGACCCGGTGATCATCACTCCGTCTCCAAAACCATCGATCAGCAGTCCTCCGATATCCGTGGACGCATGGACGATGAGCTTATCTCCATCAAAATCTTCATAATCCCCTCCGATCACCACAGGTATCTCACATCCCTCATTCATCAGGCGGATCATGAGCCTGCGAAAACGGGCATAAGCACCTGCATCAGATGTGGTCCCGATAAGGACAAAATTTGATCCTTCAGCTAAATCGCCAATTAAGTCCTCATCGACTTCGTTTAGATCAACTTTGAGGAAATTGAGATCCGGATGAAGTTCGGTGTTGCCTTTTATTTGCTTAACCGAAAGCATCGGATATTTCTTTTGTCTTTCAGGGTGAACTGACCATGAATCATAATCCATGATCTCTCGCAGACCATTTGGCAGCATGAATGAGATGGGATTGGATCCTGAGTACACAAAATCAGTTCCCGTATCATTCATGGCCCATTTATCCAGCTCGGGAAGGTAGAAGTGCCCAACTGCATTCAGGTCTTTCATTCCAATCTCTGTCAGACCTGAAAGATCGGATATGACACGCGGCACATTTTCACCTCCAAAATTGAGTACCTCTGCAGATTTTCTCTTTTGATATTCAAAGGGCTTATACAGGCTGTAATCAATATCAACTTCATCAACCTTTTTTGCAGTTCTATCTGCCACTTTATCAACCAGTATCCTGGCCACAGGGGCTTCAAATTCCGGTTCCTCGGTGAGCGAAACCCTCACCGTATCTCCCAGGCCATCTTCCAGAAGGGTACCTATACCGACTGCAGATTTAATTCGTCCATCCTCAGCTTCCCCGGCTTCTGTTACGCCCAGGTGTAATGGGTAGGGCTGCAACTTCTCCTCTTCGAGCTTTTGCACCAATAACCTGTAGGCCTGGACCATTACCTGTGGGTTGCTCGATTTCATTGAAACAACAATATCATAATAACCCTGATCTTCACATATTCTTATGAACTCCAGCGCTGACTCCACCATACCCAGCGGAGTATCCCCGTATCTGCTCATGATCCTGTCGGAAAGAGACCCGTGATTGGTACCGATCCTCATGGCCGTACCATGTTCCTTGCAGATATCGATCAGTGGTATGAATTTACTTCTGATCCGGTCCAGCTCGATCTGGTAAGTCTCATCCGTATATTCAATCTCTTCAAAGCGTTTCTTGTCCGCATAGTTACCCGGATTGATCCTTACTTTTTCTACAATCCTGGCTGCCAGCTCTGCTGCATTGGGTGTGAAATGTATGTCAGCGACCAGGGGTGTCTCATACCCTCTGCTTCGCAGTTCCTTTTTTATATTACGCAGGTTTTCGGCTTCCTTGATGCTTGGAGCTGTGATCCTAATATACTCACAACCTGCTTCGATCATTCGAATGGCTTGTTCAACAGACCCCATGGTGTCCATCGTGTCCACAGTGGTCATGGATTGTACACGGATGGGGTGATCACCCCCTAGTGGAACACCACCAATGTCAACAACACGCGTTTTTCTCCTTTGATAAATGGTGAGACTTTTACAGAATCTGATCTGGTCTGAAAGGGATTTATTCACCATGCATTTCGTTTTTACACAAAGGTAAACACTATTCAAAGAGAAAAGTTGCAGGAATTTACAGATCCCCTAATTGTGGTCTGATCAGCAGGTCTTCAACTACTGAATGAGGACTTAACTGATAGGTGGAATAGACCATTTCAGCGACATCCTGTGATTTCATAAAACGGTCCTCAGGAATGTCTGCTCCTTCCCAGCTAGCCGTAAATGTTGCCCCTGGAAGCACTGAGGTTACCCTGATCCCTTCATCCTTCAGTTCTTCTCTCAGCACCTTCGACATACCATACATGGCAAACTTACTGATGCAGTATGAACCTCCATTTTTGTAAGCTGTGATGCTTGCTGTTGAACACATATTAAATAGATGAGGCATTTCCGCCCCTTTCATGAATGGAATCACACCTCTGGCGATGTGGTAGGCACTGTAAAGATTGGTATTCATCATCTCCTCCAGTGCGCCATCCGGTTCTTTGAGAATTTCTCCGGGTAAAAACCGGCCTGTATTATTCACCAGAACCTCTACCGGCTTACCGATGAGTTGAATGAATTCAATGAAGGATTCGCACTCCTCCTTTTTAGAAAGATCAGCGGTATTCACATGGACCTTACAGTCAAACCTTTCCTTAAAATCTTCCTTCAGTGAATCCAGATCCTCTTCGCTCCTGGAGCAGGTAGCTACTGAATACCCTTTTGAAGCGAAGAGCTCCAAAATAGCTCTACCAATACCTTTGGTACCACCTGTAACTACGATTAATTTTCCCTGTTCATCCATAATTCCACTTTTTGCTGTTTACCACTCAGAGAGTTTAATATGTTCTTGTTAATTTGGCAAAACTAACACTTCCAGAATAAGACTTGTTCAATGCGAAATTTCGGAAAGTTCCTCATTTTTATTGGTCAGCTCTTCGTCAGGCGGGAAACATTCGTGACCTACGTGAGGCTGACGCTGACGGAATGCATCAATGTGGGATATAATTCTCTTTTCATTGTCTCCATTGTTTCGCTTTTCATGGGTGCTGTAACCACGATTCAAACAGCCTTCAATCTGGTGAGTCCACTGATCCCTGCACCGGTTATCTCTCTGGTGGTCAGAGATATGACCATTTTGGAGCTAAGCCCGACAATCATTGCCATCATTTATGCGGGTAAGGTAGGCTCAAACATCGCCGGCGAATTAGGTACCATGCGCATCACAGAACAGATTGATGCGCTTGAAGTGATGGGTATCAATGCCACCTCTTACCTGGTGTTACCCAAGATCATTGCCTCAGTGCTTATGTATCCGATGCTCGTCATCCTCTCTGGTTTTTTAACGATCTGGGGAGGATATGCTACCAGTTTGCTTACAGGTGTTATGACAGGGACAGACTATATCATTGGCATCAGGATGGAATTTATTCCCTTTAATGTAATGTTTGCACTGATCAAGGCCTTTGTATTCGCCTTTCTGATTGCATCTATTTCTGCATATCGTGGATTTTACACATCTGGCGGAGCATTGGAAGTCGGGCAATCTTCGACAGCTGCTGTGGTCAATAGCTGCATTGCCGTTCTATTGGCTGACTATTTACTTGCACAACTTTTACTGGGATGATACAGGTTAACAGAATTTCAAAGTCATTTAACGGATCAGTGGTGTTGAACGATATCTCTGCCACCTTCGAAAAAGGGAAGACGAACCTGATCATTGGCTCAAGTGGGACAGGTAAGAGTGTTCTACTTAAGTGCATCGTAGGTCTGCTAAGGCCTGATACCGGCGAAGTGCTCTATGATGGTCGAAATTTTACCGATTCCGATAAAGAGATCCAGACAGAGATCAGACGGGAGATGGGTATGCTTTTCCAGGGAGGGGCATTGTTTGACAGCATGACGGTAGAGCAAAACGTGATGTTTCCCCTGAACATCCTCACCAAAATGAATCCTGCTGATAAACTCGACCGGGTAAATTTCTGTCTGCAGCGCGTAGGGCTGGAAAACGTCAACAAATTGATGCCTTCTGAAATCAGCGGGGGAATGAAAAAAAGGGTTGGTATTGCCCGTTCAATTGTCAATAATCCCAATTACCTGTTTTGTGACGAACCCAACTCGGGATTGGATCCGCAAACCAGCATTCTGATCGATGAATTGATCAAGGAGATCACGGTTGAGAATGACATCACCACCGTAGTGGTCACACATGATATGAATTCGGTGATTGAGATCGGGGACAACGTGATGTTTATGTTTAAGGGCAAAAAGTTATGGGAAGGAAACAATCAAAATATCACCGATACGGATGTTAAAGAGCTCAATGACTTCGTATTTGCCAATCGTATGATGCGCGGGATTAAATAATGACTGGACAGACTTTACTCAAAATCTGATTTACAAAAATGCTGCGACTACCCAGGAACGTCTGGTTGCTCACCATCGCACAGGCATTGGTTTTTTCGGTCAATTCTTCGGTAGTATTTATCGGAGGTCTTGTCGGAAAATCACTGGCTCCCGATCCTGGCCTTTCAACCCTGCCAGTTGCCTGTCTTGTGATTGGCACAGCCATATCAACAATTCCCGTCACGCTTTTGATGAAGAGAATAGGACGCAGGGCTTCTTTTCTTATTATCCTTACTTATTCTGTCATCGTTGCACTCATTGCCATGTTTACCGTGATTCAGGGCCTTTTTATTTGGTTTTGCATATCCGTTTTTATGTTTGGCGTAACCAGTGCCTGTGCTATGCAGTTCAGGTTTGCTGCCATGGAAAGCGTTCCTGAAACACTGATTCCCAATGCGGCTTCAAATGTATTGATCGGGGGTATCGCTGCAGCTTTCCTTGGTCCGGAGATCGCACTTCTCGGAAGACATTTGCTTGATGTGGAGTATTCCGGATCGTTTCTTCTTTTAGGGCTGATCTTCTTTCTCTGCCTGGGTGTATTAATTCCATTTAGAAATCCGAAAATGGAAATCACCACTGTAGATAATCCTCAACGTTCATTACGAGAAATTGCTAAAAACCCTGTCTTTTGGGTAGCCATTCTCAGTGCCACAGTGGGTTATGCTGTCATGTCTTTTATCATGACTGCCACCCCTGTGAGCATGCACGTAATTGATCAACACTCATTGGAGAGCACTAAATGGGTCATTCAAAGCCATATCCTGGCCATGTTTGTTCCTTCTTTGATTGCAGGATGGGTCATCTCTAAGCTGGGGGTATCAAGAATGATGATCATCGGATTATTTGCTTATCTGCTCTGTATTGCGATAGCCTTTCTCTCTCATGATTTAGAAAACTATTGGGTCTCGCTGGTCCTTCTTGGCATCGGCTGGAATTTCCTTTTTATCGGAGGCACTACACTCCTGCCGCAGGCATACAGAGCTTCAGAGAGATTTAAAGTCCAGGCTGTCAATGAATTTATCATATTTGGAGTACAGGCCATTGCCTCATTATCAGCTGGTTGGGTCATTTTTTCACTTGGTTGGGACACCCTGTTGTTGATAACCTTACCTATCATATTGTTTCAGCTTTTTATAGTTATCAAATGGACCAGCATGAAACGATTTGCTGTTCGATGAATGTGTTATTTTTACGTTGATATTAAGCCCAAAAAGAATGATGCTTCGTTTTCTGAGATCCGGATATTTTTTCCTCGCTTCTTCCATCATTTCTTTACCCCTTTTAGCACAACCATTTATTCCTGGGGACGATGTTAGCCAATTCTATGATATCCCTGATAATTTCAAAGGTCAGATAGAAAGATCCATACCGAAAGAACTCGCGGCTACTCCCCGAAAAGCAAGAAAACTCCTCATCTTTACGCAATACCTAAAGGAAAAAGTTCACTCATCGGTCCCCTATGCCAACTACGCCTTTTATCAAATGGGGAAAACTACCGGTGCATTCCAAACTTTCTTTAGCAATGACACAACGGTATTCCAGTCCGAATACCTTGATCAATTCGATGCCATCATGTTAAATAACACCACCGGTGTGCTTTTCAATGATCCTCAAACCCGGCAACATCTACTTGATTACATATATGGAGGAAAAGGGATCATTGGGATTCATGCCGGAGCAGGAGCCACCTTTGTGAAATACCCGGTGTACGATCAGTTTCCGGAATTTGGGCAGATGATGGGGGGCTATGAAAATGGAGGGCATCCCTGGAAAACCTGGGAATGGATCAACTTTAAGGTCGATGAACCGGGACACCCGATCATGATCGACATACCTGACAGGACTTTTGATATCAGTGATGAGATCTATCAATATCTGAATGAATACTCACGGGACCGTGTCCGGATCCTGCTATCGATCAACACAGATAAAACAGACATGAAGAACCGGAACATCCTGTCCGAGAGACGCCTGGACTATGATTTCCCGATAAGCTGGATAAAAGATTATGGAAGAGGCAGGGTTTTCAGTTCTGCCTTAGGGCATCATCCTCACATCAACTGGGACGGGCGCGTACTCAGCCATTTTTACCGGGGCATCCAGTTTGCCCTGGGAGATCTGGACGCGCCTACGACCCCAACCGGAAAAATAACAGCAGAAACAAGTGCTCAGGAACTGACTGGTTTAAACCTTGGGATCAGTGCTTACACCTACAAGAACCAGACTTTTTTTGACGTGATAGACCATGCTGCTGAAATGAAGGTTTGGAATGTTGGTGGGCTCAACGTGCAAAAGGTCAGTGCCAAAATCAACAAAAACTTCGATCAAAACCTCTCCCGTGAAGACCTTTTACAGGTCAGAAACAAACTGCTTGAAACAGGAGTTAGACTCAAAACCTTTTATATTCATGACATTCCCAATGACGAAAGCGAATGTAAAAAAATATTTGATTTTGGGGAGTTTATGGGGATTGAGACATTTATCTCGGAACCAAAACCAGAAGCTCTTGAACTTATCGACAAATATTGTAATCAATACGACATCAAAGTGGCGATTCATAACCATGGACCAGAGCTGTCTCCAGACTATTATGATCCGGATAAGCTGCTCAAAGCCATAAAAAACAGAAGTGAGATGATCGGAGCTTGTGGAGATACCGGTTACTGGACCCGAAACGGGATTGATCCGATTGAAGCGATAAAGAAACTTGGGGATCGATTATTGTGTGTACAGCTACATGACCTCAACGAAAAATCGTCTTCAGGACATGATGTTCCCTGGGGTTCAGGTGTCAGTGGTATAAAAAATCTCCTTACGGATTTGGCATCCGGACCGAATCCACTGACCATGATAGGCCTGGAATATTCGTATAATTGGGATCAGTCAGACGATGAGATCAGAAAAAGTATCCAGACATTTCATGATATCAACATTGACCTGGGAGCTGATCTCAAAAAACAATGATTTAAAATACCCCAATGAAAAAAAGCTTTCTTTACCCTCTGAATATCCTTCTTCTTTGGTTCTTGCTCCCATTAGCCTGTGAACAAACTAAAAAAGTTGAACCGCTGACCCTTAGGCAGACTTCAGCCAATGCCAGAATAATAGAAGAACAGGTGATGGCTGAGACCACCCTTGAATTAGCTGATGGACTCACAATGAAACTGTGGGCCACTGATTCACTTATCCCGGATGCCATTGCCCTGGAAATGGATGATTATGGCAGGGCTTTTCTCACCAAACCCATCAGACCAAATAATTCTGAATTTGATATTCGCGGACATCGTGACTGGATGACTCCATCCATCAGTTTCCAGTCGGTGGAAGATCGCAGGGCCTTTTTACGAAACACTTTTGCTCCCGAAAAAAGTCAGGAAAATGAATGGCTGAAAGACCTGAACAATGATGGCAGCCATGATTGGAAAGACCTTACCATTGAAATGGATGAATTGTGGCAGATAGAGGATGAGAATAAGGATGGATATGCCGATGTGGCCAAAAGGATCTATCAGCTTCCTTCAGAAGAGGTCACTGACGTTGCCGGTGCACTGGAAGTGACCAGAAATGAGATCTTTATGGGTAGTGCACCTGATATGTGGAGGCTGACTGACACCAATGGCGATGGTGTCATGGATGAGCAGGCATCATTGGGCACCGGATTCATGACCCATATTGGATTTGGCGGTCATGGGATGTCTGGAGCGATCATGGGGCCGGATGGTAAACTATATTGGGGTATCGGTGACATCGGCGCAAACCTGACGGACAATGATGGGAACAATTACAGGTTCCCCAATCGCGGAGTCATTGTACGGGCTAACCCGGATGGCAGCAATTTTGAGGTCTTTTCTGCGGGTCATCGGAATACGCACGAGTTCGTATTTGATGAATATGGAAATATGATCAGCTCAGACAACGATGGTGACCAACCCGGCGAAAGCGAAAGACTCGTCCATATTGTACAGGGCTATGATTCAGGATGGAGGATCAACTGGCAGTTTGGGAAATACACCGATCCCAAAAACAATGATTACCGGGTATGGATGGATGAGAGGTATTTTGTTCCCCGATGGGAAGGCCAGGCAGCACATATTTTGCCGCCGATCAGAAACTATCACAACGGACCGACGGGGATGGTCTATAATCCCGGAACCGCACTGGGAGAAAAATGGAAAAATAAATTCTTTCTTGTGGAATTTGTCGGTCAGGCCAGCCGCTCCCCTATCTGGTCATTCAGCCTGAAGCCAAAAGGAGCCACTTTTGAATTTGATTCGGAAGTAATGGCGGTTAAAGGGATGCTACCTACCGGGATTTCGTTTGGCCCGGACGGCGCCTTGTACGTCGCAGACTGGATCACAGGCTGGGAACCCAAGAGTTACGGAAGGATCTGGCGAATGGATGTTACCCCCGGGGAAAACGATCTCGAAGATCAAAGAAAAGAAACGTCTCGCCTGATGACACTTGACTATTCAGGGCAGTCTGAGGATCAACTTTATGAGTTACTGTTTTACCCGGACATGCGCATACGTCAGAAAGCCCAGTTTGAGCTGGCATCCAGAGGTCAGGAGGGCGCAGAGACTTTCCGGTCCGCGACTGAGCAAAACGAGAATCAGCTGGCCAGAATCCATGGTATCTGGGGATTAGGGCAGCTCGCTGCAGAAGACATATCATTTGCTGACGTATTGGCAGGCCTTTTAAATGATTCAGACCCGGAAATTATTGCGCAGGCAGCCAAAGTTATCGGTGATGTCTATTATCAGCCCGCAGAAGATCAGCTGATCACCCTGCTGTCCCATCAAAATGCCCGGGTCAAATTTTATGCTGCGCAGGCTCTGGGTCGATTGAAATCGACAAAAGCCATCGATAGTATATTATCCATGATAGAAGCCAATGATGATGAGGACCTCTACCTAAGACATGCGGGAGTCTATGCGCTTTATCGCATTGGAAAAGCTGAACCGCTGATCGCGCTAGAAAATCATAAAAATAAAGCTATGCGAATAGCAGCAGTACTTGTATTGAGATTGCTAAGTGATCAAAACATTGCGAGATTTCTGGATGATGAAGATGAATACATCGTGACGGAGGCAGCCCGGGCGATTAATGACGACTTCTCCATCGAACCGGCGCTGCCGGCACTGGCCGCCCTTTTGGAAAATGAACGGTTTTCTTCCGAACCATTGCTTAGGAGGTCTATCAATGCTGCATTAAGGGTTGGCGGGGATAAAGAAATGAACCGATTGATCTCATTTGCCAAACGAAAAAATGCGGATGCTGAAATGCGGGCCGAGGCCCTGGCCACTCTTGGTACATGGCCGGAACCATCCGTGTTGGACCGGGTAGATGGGCGATACAGGGGGGTAATCAAGCGTGAGGCCGAACCTCTGATCAAGGCGATTAGTCCTGAAATCAGTTATTTTCTTTCTGACAAATCTTCCGAGGTCATCATTGCCAGTCTTAATGCGATCAGCAACCTGGGCATTGATTCCAATACCGATGCCATCGTGAAGTTGCAAAGCCATCCAGATCCTTCCGTGAGATCCGCCACATTGACAACATTAGGTAAACTTAACTATGAAGGCATTGAGTCTGTGGTACAGAAGGGCATGCAGGACCGGGAAGCTGATGTGAGGACCACCGCCATTGGTCTGTTAAGTGAACTGGATATTTCGAAAGAGAATCTGCCGAATGTAGTGATGCCCATCTTCAGATCCGGTGAACTAAGAGAAAAACAGGAAACGGTGAATATCCTTGGCGAACTCCCGATTGAAAAGACACAACCAATATTCGCAGACCTTATTGAAAGACTGAAAAATGCACAACTTGATCCGGGCATCACCCTTGATCTTATTGAAGCAGTGGAAGCCACAAAATCTGAAGAGTTAATCGCTCAACTGGAACCCTTCCGCTCAGATGAAAACTCAGTAGAGGGTTTTAGGGAAACGCTGGTAGGTGGAAATGCGCGATCGGGAGCCAGATATTTCTATCGTAATGAGACAGGGCAGTGTGTCAGATGCCACTCCATGCAGGAAGGTACGGGATCTAATGTCGGACCTGTACTATCTGATATTGGAACGAAACTTTCACGCGAGCAGATCCTTGAAGCCATGATTGAACCAAGCGCACGATTGGCGCCCGGATATGGCAATGTGATGCTGACCCTGGATAATGGATCCAGAGTATCAGGCATCCTCATCGAAGAAACAAAAGAAAGGCTGGTATTACGAACTGCAGAAGCCGAACCTCTGGACATTCCTCTTTCCAGGATCAAAAACAGGGAAAACCTCCCTTCAGGTATGCCACCCATGGGTAGTATCATGTCTAAAAGGGAAATAAGGGATGTGATCGAGTTCCTGGCTAATCAGACGGGTACTTAGGAGTCTTGATTTTGGTATGTAAAACAGGATGCTTTAATTGCAAATGGGATTTGAAAATTAGATCATTTCCAAGTATCTTGATGATATGATCGAACTGAAGAGAATCATTGATGCGCATAACAGCACAGATTATGATAGTCATCATACAGCACTTGCGACGGTAGTGAGGGTAGAAGGATCTTCCTATCGCAGTCCGGGCGCCAAGATGTTCATCAAAGATAATGGCCAGTGGGAAGGTTCTGTAAGCGGTGGATGCCTTGAAGGTGATGTGTTGAGACAGGCACGGGAAATCATGCAATCGGGAAAGGCCAGGATCATTACCTACGATACGAATGAGGACACCAACCACAACCTGGGAATTAACCTGGGATGTAATGGGATCATCCATATTTTTGTGGAGCCGCTCTCAAGGAAACACCCGATTGTTCCGGTCTTTGAAAAAATCGTTCAGAGTCAGAAAAAGACGATACTCATTAAGAGGCTCCAGGAGCATCCAACCTATTCGTGGACAAAAACGGACGGTGAGATTTTGGATTCCACCTTTAATTTTCATGAAGTTACCGGCCAAAATAACGATCTGGAAAGCAAAATATTTGATCAGACCAGTGGCATGCTTGAAATTAATGATGACCTGATTTTTTTTGAACATTACGAGCCAGCCATTGACCTGGTGATCGTTGGTGGTGGTGGCGATGCCCAGCCGGTGGTCCATTTTGCCAATCAGCTCGGATGGAATGTAAGACTGACCGATGAATGTGCCGCTCATTTATTCCCAAAGAATTTTCCGAAGGCTCAGGTCATCCAATGTGATCGTCAGTACATGGGTGAAAAGATTTCGACCACCCCATACTCTGCGGTTGTGCTGATGACCCACAACCTGGACTACGACCGCGATGCGCTGATCCAACTGCTGGAGAGTGATGCATCTTACATAGGTATAGTCGGTCCAAAGAAAAGATGGGTTAAAATGGTTTCACAGCTGGAAGACCGGGGGATCAAGTTGACCAAAAAAGATCTGGAACGGATCCATGCTCCCGTAGGTTTGGATATAGGGGCCGATACACGGGAAGAAATTGCCCTGGCTATCATCGCAGAGATCAAGTCAGTCTTTGCGAAAAGGAATGCTCAACCTCTAAAAAGCAGAAAGGACAGTATCCATTCGAAGGATCCCCAAACCGGCGAGGTATTGAAATCTACACATGCCGTTTAATGGCTGGTAAAAACGCGATCATCATTTTGGCAGCTGGAAATTCTTCAAGAATGGGCCAGCCTAAGCAACTGTTGGATATTCACGGCAAGAAACTTCTGGCTTATGTAGTCAATCAGGCCTGTCAAAGCAAGGCAGATCTGGTATTTGTTGTACTGGGCTCAAAGAGTGAAATGTTTATAACATCTTTGGACCAATCCCAGGTAGAAATCATTATAAACAAGGACTGGAAAAAAGGTATGGGCAATTCTTTAAAGAGAGGTGTCACTGAAGCAACTCAAAGATATGATCTTGAGTCTGTGATCATTTCTGTTTGTGACCAGCCATTTTTATCGTCAGACATCTTTGATCAATTGCTGTCGAAAAAAGATCAATTTGAGATCATTGCTTCAGCTTACTCAGACGGCAACTACGGTCCTCCCACCCGGTTTGCTAAATCCCAGTTTGATAATTTACTTACAATCGGAGATGCTCAAGGAGCCAGATCCCTGATCAAAGGTTTTAAAGGGACACTGGGATTGGTTCCATTCCATAAAGGAGAGATCGACATGGATACAAAGGACGATTATCAATCGTATCTGGATTCCCTGAAATAAGCAAGTTCGATATATATTTACAGCTATGAAAAAACACTATCTATTCCTCATTTTTGCGGCACTCGCATTTTCAACGATTTTTCCATCAGTTGCTCAGAAACAAGAATTATTTAACGGTAAGGATCTTACCGGTTGGACCATCTACGGAACAGAAAAATGGTATGTTGAAGACGGTACGATCGTAGCTGAAAGTGGACCTGATGGTGAATATGGATACCTGGGAACGGAGGATACATTCAAGGATTTTATTCTTACACTTGAATTCAAGCAGGAAAAAGATGGAAACAGCGGATTGTTTTTCCACTCTTCAATTGAAGGCACCAAGATTGCCGGTTGGCAGGCAGAGATCGCTCCTCCGGGCCACGATTCCGGTGGAATTTACGAGTCCTATGGAAGAGGCTGGTTGATCAAACCTGATCCTGAAGTGTCTGATAAAGCACTTAAGTACGGTGAATGGAACAAGATGAAGCTGATGGTCAAAGGCGATAAAGTAACTACCTGGCTGAATGGAACCAAAATGATCACCCTGGAAGACGAGAAAATTGGTGCTAAAGGGGGACAGATTGCCTTACAAATTCACAGTGGCGGCGGACTGAAACTTGCTTTCAGGGATATTGTGATCAAGCCGATCAAGTAAAGTTTGATACCTATTGCGCGGAGCCTTTGAAGTAAAAGGCAAATCTGAAATTTAAACGAAAAGAATTCCTCAAACTGTTCATTTGGTAGTTGAAGGGGTATGGTACTGGCTGTTTATAACCGCCAGGTCAATGGCTCATTGTTTCAATACTGCTGAACACTCAAATTTGAGTGAACCTGCTTAATGTGTTGGATATTTCCAGCAACAATCTTAAATGAATTTACGTTATAATGGTATAAATACTTTTTTAAAAGAGTAAATATACTTATTTTTATTGAGTGAAGAAAAAAGATAAAACATACAATCCGCCAAAAAAC
The DNA here is from genome assembly GCA_965243485.1 of Cyclobacteriaceae bacterium. Taxonomy (GTDB): domain Bacteria; phylum Bacteroidota; class Bacteroidia; order Cytophagales; family Cyclobacteriaceae; genus UBA7330. The sequence goes on from CBDEVP010000001.1 coordinate 4,857,278, forward strand.
ATTCCCTTTCAGGTTTCGGAGCCTGAAATACTTTTTGCTGTACGGCAAAATAAAATTACGACCGGGTATTTAGTTGATCTTAAAGAGATGTCCGGTCTGAAAGATGAGACATTATCTGTTTCCCTCAACATCAGTCTCAAGACATTCAGAAACTATAAAGAAGCTGACCTGGCTATGAAGCCACACTTGCAGGAGCACGTTTTTTCCCTGTTATCGCTATATAAGCATGGCATTGATGTGTTCGGGTCTTCAGAGCAGTTCAATGAGTGGCTGCAAAAGGCCAATTTCTTTTTTGATAATGACCAGCCCATCCATTTTTTTACTACCATCAGTGGCATTAAGTACATTGATTCCCGTCTCACGGCCATTCAATATGGGGACAATATATGAGGGTATTTCGGCTGGCACGTGAAGAATATGCGTATCAGCTGCTAGCCTCAGGCGTTTCCAATCGCTGGAACAAATCAGGCCAGTATGTGATCTATGCATCTGATAGCATATCACTGTGTGCCCTGGAATTATTGGCTCACACCAATGGCATCCGTCCTGTAGGTAATTATAAAATCATGGGCATTGAAGTGGCGGATCCTGTGGAAATATATCATCTAAATCCAACTGACCTCCCGGAAAATTGGCATCTTCTTTCAGGTTATCCTGTAACTCAGCAGCTAGGGAGTAGCTGGTACGAAGATAGGGAACCACTAATAATGAAAATTCCATCAGCCATTATCTCCACGGAATGGAATTATGTGATAAATACCGGGCATCTGGACTTTGAATCGGATGTCAGGTTGAAAGAGGTAACAGATTTTTTCTGGGATAGCAGATTTCCTGCTGGTTGAGATTGTTGCTTCTGGTATGTTACTCAGACCCGAACGCTTTCCAGGGAGCCTTTCATCTCGCTTAGAACTTACTTTTTACAGACTAATGGAATTTAGTTAGAACATTTCCAACTTGAAAGACCTCAGCTACCTCCGCGTCTTCTTTGCGAACTTTGCGGTTAAGCCCTCAACTACAACAATTATCTGAGCAAGTTAAACTCTTCGTCCTGGCCTTCTCAAAAGCCTCTCTCCCCTCTTTAAATGCATACCAGGCAATCCCAAGACTACCTATGGCATCGATATATGGGATATGAAGAAACTCGTAGATCAGGCTTGATCCTAGCAAAATAAAAGAAAGGTAAAAACAGGTCTTCGTGCAATGTGCATCCGAAACGATGGGCTGACTATCCAGTTCTTTTCCCACTTTCAGTTTAGCCCTGTATAGGAAATACATGGTCAGGATCGAAATGACAGAAATGATGATCCCCACCCTGGTCGTCTGTGGTTCTGCGGCATAGTAGATGGATAGGCCAGCCCCAATAATTAAACCAACCACCAGAATATAGAATGCGGTGCCGGTCACCCGCAAGGCATTCACCTCAAACTCATCGCGCCTCTCAACCGGATGACGTTTCATCCTGAAGATCATATGTGCAATCCCAATCCCCGACAAGACTTCTACAAAACTGTCTACACCGAAACCAAAAAGTGCCAGCGTTTCATCTGAAGCTCCGAAGACAGTGGAGATGATCCCTTCGGCCAGGTTGTAGACAATGGTGAAAATGGCCAGGTACCAAGCTATATCTAATTTGGAATTTGAAGCAACTGTGGTCATATGATAAATTTAATTAAAAATTGATAGCTGCAAGTCACTCGGGATGACCCGAGAGACCGGTAGGGTAACTGGTTTAGAGCGTAGATCAAGGTCCTCAATTCATCACTCTTTTATTTCCAGACTATCCCGCAACTGCTTATCCAGGTGATCCGGAATCCTACTCTTTATTCTATCGGTAAAATACTGGCCATATTTTTTACATAACCCAGCCACCTGATCAACAAAATCATCAAAATAATCCGGGTCTATATTCTCTGCCACAAAATAGTGAGCTTCTACATTCTTTGAGTTCAGTAATTTGGCAACAAGTGCCTTATCCAGGTTTTGTATGGTATGTTCCTGCATTTGAAAATTGATGTCTCCATTGGCAATGTGCCAAAGTGTGTAGCAGGTATAAATGGCGCCCTCTACCATATCCTTTGCGATGTGTTTTAGCGTGGCTCCTCCCACTGCATCCACTTTCTCCATATCCGAATCAAAGGGTGTGACCACCAGTTCATCTCTCCTTAGATGTATGAATGAGGGTGACTTCGTCAATAGAATATCTTTTAGTTTCTCATAGTCGGTATCCTCGAAGGGTACATGATCTAGTTTGGTCAGTGGTTTGCCAGGCAGTATCTCAAAATCAGAAAAATTTCCCAGCACATCCCAGTAAAAATCCAGCTCCGCTTCATAACACAATCCCGTATTGCAAACCGGTGTAAGTACATGAGCCGTGTAACCATCCAAAGTCCCATGAGCATCATACTGCTCCCTGACTTCAAGTAGCACGGAATCTTCAGTTAGATATTTGAAAGCTAACCTGGGACCATCCGTTTTTTTTAACTGAGCAAATGCAGAAATGTACAGGACCGGGAATATCATAACAATGATGTATGGTGCAAGTAACCATTCGGACATCCATTTTAAGCCGCATCCCATCACCAGTCCGGGTTTCCGATGCCCGCTTCCATTAATTCCACCATTTTCGACCAGTGTTTTTCGTAGACATCTCGTGGCAAGACATCTTCATCCTTACAGACGGAAGCTGCCATACCAACGACCTCTCCCATCATGCCGGTGGTGCGTTGAACCCGAACCGTCCCCAATGCCACATGGGTAACACTGATATCACGCCCGGCCATGAACAGGTTGTTTACGTTTCGGGAATACAGGCAGCGATATGGGACCTGATAAGGTTTGATTTCACGAATATCCGCCCTGGACAGAAACGGTTCACCTGTAAACCCTTCCTGACGGACAGGGTAATGAAGATCAACTCCCCAGGTAGTGGTAAAAGTGGCATCCTCAAACTCTCTGCCTTCCAGGATATCCTGCTCTTTCAGGATCACGTCCCCCAGCAATCTTCGAGACTCTCTTTTTCCACCAATGTAGGCCACCCATGAAAGTTTTCTGTTGGCAAACTCTTCTTTGTATGGGCTTCTGTTCTTTAGATAGTCCCAGTTGCCGAAAGTGACCCGCAATGCATAATCTCTGATAAACTCCATTTCTCTCACCTGATCACGATACGCTCCTGTCTCCCAGTCCCAATCTCCTTTGGTGGCCTTAATGGCTGTCTCCTCATCAAAATTTACTGCCCATGAAGTGGTGCCTGGGAAAGGGCTGGGCGATTCAGTCTCCACAGAATTCCATTGCACTGAGGTACCCATCACGAGGTCATCTGCTTTATTTGGTGCCCTGGGTTCGCCTGTTTCTGCTTTTGATTCTCTTCCTACCCTGAAATCGGCTCCTGAAAGAAAGCCAACGGTCCCATCACCCGTACAGTCAGCAAATAACTTTCCGGCAAACCTGGACTCCCTTCCGGTAATGATGCTTTTCCCAATCACTGCTTTAATGAGGTCTCCTTCTTTTTCTACTGCAAATACATGGGTATTTAAGAACAGGTGTAGGTTTTGCTCCGCCCGCACAACTTCAAGTTTTCTGTCATCGTCGTAGTTGCTGGCCGGGCCTGCATTGTGCTCCTTTTTCTCTGGATTATTTTTGATGATCTCGAGGATCTTTCTGCTGCGTTCGGTATCCGGATTTTGATTGGCTTCCCACAACGTCCAATGCCCCACCGCACCCAGCTCATCCACAAGCGACCCGAGGTTCTCGTAAGGTTGCTGATAAATCAGACCGGATAGTCCGACTCTGACTTCGGAACTATTGTTACCTCCTAAAACAGGTCTGTTCTGGATCAAAGCTACTTTTAAACCCAACCGGGCAGCACTTACTGCGGAACAAATACCCGCAATTCCACCACCAACAACCACAAAATCATAATCCCCTGCATCTAATGGAGTATCGGGAAAAGCAAGATGTTGGTTTCTAAAAGCAACCAGTTCATCCACATCGTTGGGAGGAACGAGATCCTTGTCTTTTGTCAGGACGATCGCATCACACCTGCCATTGAAACCTGTCAGGTCATTCATTGAAATTGTATTCAGACCTGAATTGAGTGTGACAAGTCCTCCGCGCTGCCAGTGCCAGTCAGCGCCTTCTGTTCCGAAAGTAGTGTCGAGCGGCTCGTCATTGACTGATATTTTAAACTTTCCCGGGGTCCCTTCAACACCCCAGGGAGCCACCCAGTTTCTGGTTCGCACCCATACTGCGTATTCACCCTCAGAAGACACATTAAACCCGGAGCTGGCATCAGCAACAGGTACCCCAAGGCCGTGAGCCATCAGGTAAGCCGACTTCATCACATCCATCGACTGCTGGTCTATCACCCATCCTCCCCGATTGGAGAAGCTTTCTGCCTCTATGAAGATGGTGGATTGGCTGAAAACCAAAGAATTCACTGCTAATAGGGTTATAAATAATATTGTCTTCATCAGAATCTTGCTTTAACCTTCAAGACGAATTTATGGAACACTATTCCCTAATACCAAAACCAACTGAAGTTTTTAAATAGTTCTTTGATTTTATGGCTATGCAGAAATTTAACCGCGGAGATCGCAAAGAACAGACAAAGGACGCAGGGAATTTCTTTGCGCCTTAGCGACTCTGCGTGAATGATCATTTCAACCTCAAACTATTCCCTATCACACTTACCGAACTCATACTCATCGCGGCAGCAGCAATCATCGGACTCAGCAGGATCCCGAAAAATGGAAACAACACCCCTGCTGCCACAGGAATGCCTACGGTATTGTAGACCAGCGCAAAGAACAGGTTCTGTTTGATATTCTTCATCACATTTTTGCTCAACTGAAAAGCTTTCAGAATGCCCGTCAGGTCTCCTTTTACCAGTGTAATGCCAGCGCTCTCAATGGCTACATCCGTCCCGGTACCCATGGCAATGCCTACCTCACTCTGGGCAAGTGCAGGTGAATCGTTGATGCCATCACCAGCCATAGCCACTTTAATACCTTGTGCTTGTAATTCTTTGATCTCCTTCTGTTTATCCTCAGGAGATAAGCCTGCCTTGAATTCAATGTCTAATTCATCCGCAATAGCCCTGGCAGTGTATGAATTATCACCTGTAAGCATGATGATCCTGACACCGCTCTCTTTCAGTTTACTAATGGCCTCCGGACTCGTCTTCTTGATGGGATCACCAATGGTGAAATAACCAATCAGCTTCCCTTTTACTGCTACATAGGATACAGTCTTCCCTTTCTTTTGTGTCTCTTTCACCTCTTTGATGACCTTTACGGGGATATCGATCTGCCCGGCATTCATCATCCGATCATTGCCGATCAGCACTTCTTCGCCGTCTACCTCTCCGGAAACTCCCTGCCCTGTTGTGGCTTTAAAATTTTCCGGTTTTGTCAACGAAACCTTCTTTTCCCTGGCATAACGGACTGTCGCCTCAGCCAATGGATGTTCGCTTTGTTGATTGACTGAAGCGATGTATTTCAAAACATCTTTTTCAGAAAGATCGTCAGCAGTATTCACAACCAGCTCAACGGAGGGCTTACCCTCAGTGATCGTTCCTGTCTTGTCCAGCACAAGTACATCAATCTTATTAAGAGTTTCCAACGCTTCAGCATTCTTGATCAGCACGCCTTCTTTGGCTCCTTTGCCAACGCCTACCATCACAGACATGGGGGTAGCTAATCCCAATGCACATGGACAGGCAATGATCAGTACCGCTATCGCATTTACAAAGGCATAAACATATCTGGGCTCCGGCCCGAATATGGCCCATAAAGCAAAGGTGGCGACAGATACCAAAACGACAATTGGGACGAAATAACCGGATATCTTATCAGCCAGTCTTTGGATGGGCGCCCTGCTTCTGCTGGCCACGTTCACCATGTGGATGATCTGAGAAAGCAACGTCTCAGAACCCACCTTCTCAGCTTTCATAACAAAAGACTGATTACCATTGATCGTTCCTGAACTTACCTGGTCACCCTTCGATTTATCAACCGGGATGGGTTCTCCGGTGATCATTGATTCGTCAATGCTGCTGCTCCCTTCCTCAATTTTGCCATCAACCGGAATCTTGTCTCCCGGCTTTACCCTGAGCAAGTCTCCTTCTTTGATTTCATCTACATGGATGACCTCCTCTTCTCCGTCAACAATTCTAACTGCCTGATTCGGGGCCAATTTCAATAGTTCTTTTACGGCAGTGTTGGTTTTGGAGTGCGCCTTAGCCTCCAGGACCTGACCCAGCAATACCAGTGTAAGGATGACGGTCGCGGCTTCAAAGTAAACGTGTACCGTCCCGGTTTCAGTCCTGAATTGTTCCGGGAAAATATCCGGGAACAACATCCCGAACACGCTAAACAACCACGCGGCAGACGCACCGATACCTATCAATGTCCACATATTCAGGTTCCAGGTGACAATGGAACGCCAGGCTCGCTTGAAAAACATCCATGTCGCATAAAACACCACCGGAATAGACAGCGCCCCCTGAACCCAGTTCCAGTATTTAAGATCCATCCACTCATACAATGGATTATTAGGTATCATTTCGGACATGGCGATGATGAAAATGGGCAATGTAAAAGCAACAGCTATCCAGAATTTCTTCAGCAAACGCTTATATGTCTTGCTTTCTGCAGATTCATCAGCCTCCTTGGGAACAAGATCCATCCCACATTTCGGGCAGCTTCCCGGGCCATCTTTTTCTACTTCAGGATGCATGGGACAGGTATAGACCGAAGCACCCGAATGACTTTGTGTACTAACCTCTTCAACCAGGTCCATTCCGCAAACCGGGCAATCTCCTGGCTCATCATAAGTTTTGTCACCCTCACAACGCATGGGACAATAGTAAGTGCCTGTCCCCTGTGGCTTTCCATTTTTGTGTTTGTGATTTGAATGATGGTGGTCATGATGTTCGTGGGATGAGTGTGAGTGGTCCTCATGATTGTCATCCATGTGGATCATGTAATGTCCGCCATCAGCCTCCATGGCTTTTTGAAGCTTTTCAAAAGGCATGTGCTCATCCATTTCAAGTACCGCCTCTTGTTCCTGTAAGTTGACCTTGGCTGACTTGATGCCGTCTACATTTTTCAAGGTATCTTCCACATGGTTTCTGCAACCATCGCAGGTCATGCCGGAAATTTTATAAGTGTGTTTCATGATCGGGTCAATAGTTTATTTGTAAGATCAAAGGTCAGGCTGCTGAACCAATAATCCCTTACACAATAATCCGAATAAGTTATATTTATTCCACTCCTACCATCGAATCCAGCCCATTTCTGTTTCGATTGAAATCCTTTTTAAATACACTTGGAGACATTCCTGTTTCCTTTTTGAATTGACCACTCAAATGGGCCACACTGCTGTATTTTAATTGATAGGCTATTTGAGAAAGAGTAAGTTCATCATAAATGATCAATTCCTTGATCCGCTCAATTTTCTGTCGGATGATATACTGTTCTAGGGTGATCCCTTCCACAGATGAAAACAAAGAGCTGAGATACTTATAATCATAGTGGAGTTTATCGGTGATCAACTCAGCCCAGTGATACTGATCTTTGTCAGAAGGATGTTGAATCTCATGGATAACAATATGCTTGATCTGATCTATCATCCTTGACTTACGGTCATCAATCAACGAAAAACCCACCTTTTGCAGCCTTTCTGAAAATGCTTCCTTGATGTCACTCGAAGGTTCTTCTCTTAATTCTACTTCACCCAGATTGACATAGTTGTAACTTAATTGTAGATCATCCAGTATTTGTCTGACCACCATCACACACCGAGGACAGACCATATTTTTGATATATAATTTCGAGGGCTCCATTTCAATCATTAAAGCAGATAAATGACCATCCCAGTAAGTATAATGAAAGTAAAAACAAACATAATAACCCTTTTTACTGAAAGCCCACTGCCCTCATGATTGTTATCGGTAGCGTTCTTATTATCATGAATTTCGTGCTTTTTTAGTGAACATTCCCTTCCTTTAAAAGATGGATCAACTGTTTATTCAAGGGTCTTGAGTAACTACAGCTTTTCCTGTACACTTCCACATTTGAGCATCCTATCACCGAAATAAGGATTTCTGATCTCTTCTGAAAGACTGAGCCAATTTGCTCCGGAATTATTGAATGCCATTGGGCAATATTGAACAAAAACACCATCCTCGGTTCCATTCTGTTTCAACACAGTGATCAATCCATCAGTGATACTCTTAAATTGAGCACGTTGCACTTCAACATCCTCAGACATAGAAATAGTATTTGCAGCTTCAACCATCTCCGATGGCATACCTTGTTGCTTTAATACCAATTTTAATGCATTCGCATAAGATTTGGCCTCGTCCGAGTTAGTCTTTACGAGGGCATCTTTGAGATCCATGTATGACCTGATAACGTCCGACCGCTCTTGCGTACTTGCGTCTGTCTTTGATGCTACTGCACTTTTAGCAGCGTTATCTGAATCCGTTTTAGTATTTGAGCAAGCCATCAAGCCCAGTGACAGACATGCTGCGTAAATCATTGTTTTCATTGTATTGATTATTTATTTATTCAAATCTTGATTTAAAGTTTTTCATCTACATGGCCGCAGGTAAGCATACTTTCTCCAAAGTATGGATTCAGTATTTCCTGCGAATCGCTTAACCAAAAAGCACCCTCGTTGTTGAATGCCATAGGACAATATTGACGATATGCATCGACCTCAACCTGAAATTTTCTCAGTGAATAGAAAAGCTGATCACTTAAAGGAGACAGGAGTATTCTTTCATTTCTAAGATCACTGGCTTCTGTGATTTCCTTTGTAGCCGACTTAAGTACATCAACATCCTTCATCCATTCCATGTGAGCATTTCCACTGACTAGTGTCATATCTACTTTCTCAATGGCAGTAAGAAGTTTCTGAGCTTCATTACTGGCTACTTTGGGGTCGCCCTTTACAAGCGCATCTTTCACTGGCAGGTAAGCCTTGAATACTGATTGAAGCTGCTGTCTGAAGGATGGATCGCTATCAAAAGTCTGATCAGATGGATTAAGTTTTGATTCAATTGCACCCCTTTGTTGGGAATGATCTGCTCCTGATTCAGGTTGATTTTCCTGCATAGCCGGCATTCCAGCATGGTTGTGACCAGTCATAGCTGCGCCCCCGCCAGCTGGCGGGCTCATCATACTTGGTTTTCCAGCCAGCTGGGCTGCGGCATCAATACTAAAAGTCCCATTCACTGCAATTTCTTCACCTGGATGAAGGCCATGTTTCACAATATAGGCATCACCCAATGCAGGACCCAATGTCACCTCACGCATTTTGAAATAGACACCCTGATCCGTTTGCTGTTTGACATAGACCACCGACCTCTCCCCCGTCCACATCACAGCGGATTTTGGAACCGTCATATCTACCGAAGAATGGGCAACTCTCGCCCTTACCGATCCGGATACAAACATTTCCGGCTTTAGCTTTAGATCTTCATTTTTTATAACTAGCCTGGCTTTGGCCACTCTTGTTTTTGGATCGATCACAGGATCAATGTAATCTATCACACCCGTGAAAATTTTACCCGGAGCAGATTTAACAGTAAACTCAATTTGGTCTCCCCTGTTGATCCATGGCAGGTCGTTTTCATATATATCAAACATTACCCATACGCGCGAAAGGTTTGTGATCTCATAAAGGGTCTGCCCCCGATTGACATAATCGCCCAGGTTGACCAGTTTAGAGACCACATATCCTGATTGATCTGCTAAAACAGGAAATTCCTCTTTGACCATTCCGGACGAAATGATCTGATCGATCTGCTTTTCGGAAAGTTTCCAATTGCTCAATTTCTGCCTGGCCGCCTGATACAATTCCGGTTGACGCTCTCTGATCTTATAAGCTTCAATAAGCTCTTCCTGGCTAGTGACCAATTGAGGTGAATATAAATAAGCTATCGTGTTTCCTCTGGACACATATTCACCGGTGAAATTTACCGTCAGTCTTTCAATCCTTCCGGGAAAATGTGTGGTCTGACTGTAGATCAATCGTTCATCTTCCTGAACCTTTCCATTCAACCGGATGGTTTTCGTGGCCGGCTCACTTCCTACCAGAGCAGTAGAAACATTGGCCAGCTGTATTGCAGTTGGTGACATGGAAACAGCCATGGGATCGATGCTACCCATCTCTTGGTCTACCGGGATCAGGTCCATACCACAGATCGGGCATTGCCCCGGTTCATTTTGCCTGATCTGAGGATGCATACTACAGGTCCAGATGGTCTCGCCATTGACGATCTCATTATGACTGTGACCGGATTCGGAGCTTCCCGCGAAGAATAACCATCCAAGGATCAGCCCTCCTGCCAGCGTACCGACTAAAACAATGATTAGTGTTTTGACTGATATATTCATCTTAATAAGTTTTTGCAGTTAAATAGTTTAGCCTGGCAACAGCCAGGTGATATTCCATCAGGGCTGTTGCTTGCATCTTTTGATACTTTAATAGTTGTTGCTGAACTCTCAACACCTCCTCAAAATCCTTTCCTGAATTGCTATATGCGGAAAATAAAAGATTGAGCACCTGCTGAGTCTCCCGTATTTGCTCAACATATAACTGAAGCAGATCTATCTGTTGATCAACATTGAAAGAGGCCTGCTCAAAATCTGAAATCAGTTGATTGATGCGATCTTCCTTTTGCAAGGAGTAGCTTTCCTGCATCAATTGTGCTTCCTTAATGGCCGCTTTGTATTTTCCTCTGAAAATTGGCAGTCCAACAGAGACCATTGGCATGATTGCGTCCTGCCCATTTCCCTGCACGGTTTGCCCTGCTGCTAAATCCGTACGTTCAGCTACGATGATATAATCCAAACCAACACCCAGCATAGGGAGTCCCTGCTTACTTGCCAGAATTTCTGCATTCCTGCTTACCTCCAGCTTCGTCTCCAATTCATCAATCACCGGATTATCAAGCAATGAATCTCTATCAAAAGTTAATTCTGAAAATGAAAGGGTATCTGCAACAACAACCTGAGTGCTGTCTTCACGATTCAAAAGTGTATTGAATGTGATAATTAGAGACTTTTTCTTCTTCTGTAATATTTCAAGATTAGTAATTGCATCCTGGAGCATAAGATCGGTTCTAAGCACGTCTGCTAATGACCCTTCGTCATTTTCAAACCTCGAAGTGGCAATCGTTTTATAAGACTCAAGAATTTCTTTATTCTTGACCTCCAGATTAATCCACTTCTGTAGCTCATATATCGGATAGTAGGCTGAAGCTACCTGATAGTAGAGTTTATTCTTTGAATCAAGAAAGACATGGTACTTCACTTCAGCATTTAGAGCTGCCACATCACCAGCAGCCTTCAACGTACCAAACCAGGGAAACATTTGGGACAAAGAAAACCTGGCCATTTGCGGACCTACCCTGGTTTCTGTCATTCGTCCAAAAGCGCTGACTGTCAGAGTGGGATCCGGTAATCCTTTTACCTGTGCCACCCGCTCCATGGCTGCTTCAAAGGCTTTGTAATCAGCCTGCAGTCCCGGGTTTTGCTCCGCAGCCATTTTCTGATAATCCTCCAGGGTCTGCGCTTTTGCAGAGGATAGAAAGTAGAATGTAGAAGTTAGAATCATCAGAAAACAAATCCATCTTCTAACGTCTAACTTCTCACTTCTAACTTCTAACCTCCCCCCCCTCCTAACCTCCAACTTACCACCTCCTCTATTGTATACTATTTCATTTACCATGGCTCCTCCAGTTTTGATGTAATGAAGTGATCATTTTACCGATCTGATCGATCTCATTAAGCATTTGGTCGAATTGGGACTGATCGATGTATTTACATTCCAATGAAAACCTCAACCAGTTTTCTGTTTCGGAGTTTGATCCCAAAGCATTGACAAGATGTTGTTTAAAGATGGCTTCATAGGTTCGCTTAGCCCACCCCTCTACGATATTAGAGCTTACAGATCGTGAGGATCTTGTTATTTGAGAAGTAAGTGAGTATATCTCCTCTTTTGGGAAATCCCTTGTCATCCAAAAGATATCCATTGCCATCTTGAAAGACCGATTATATACCTCCAGATCCTTATATGACTTTATCATTGCTTTAAATTCTAATTATCTAAACTCCAACTTCTAATCTCTACCCTCTACCCAGCTTCCTCTCCTCCCTCATACAATACAGCACCGGCACCACAAAAATGCTCACAAGTGCAAATGCCATCCCACCAAAAGTTGGAATAGCCATCGGCACCATGATATCAGCTCCCCTGCCAGTTGATGTCAATACCGGTAAAAGCGCAATCATCGTCGTACTTACTGTCATCAGGGCAGGTCTGATCCTCCTTAGCCCCGCGTCGACCACTGCCTTTCTGATTCCTTGCAGATCCTTAGTTTCATTTCTTGCAAAACTCTGATCAAGGTAAGTTGCTATAAGCACCCCATCATCTGTGGCAATACCAAAGAGTGCAATAAATCCTACCCAGACTGCTACACTCAGGTTGATGGTTTTCATTTGAAACAGATCACGGATATTGGTTTCAAAAACAGAAAAATCTGCAAACCAAGCCTGACCATACAACCAGATCATGATAAAACCTCCGCTGAAGGCCATCGCAATTCCTGTAAACACCATCAAAGAAGTGGTGGTGGATTTGAACTGGAAATAGAGAATAAGGAATACGATAGCTAGAACCAGTGGTACAATGATGGATAATCTCTTCTCAGCTCTGACCTGGTTTTCGTAGCTTCCGGAAAATCTGTAACTGATTCCAGCGGGTACTTTTAGATCACCCCGATCAATCCGATCCTGAATGGTTTGCTGAGCGTCATTCACTACTTCCACTTCCGCATAGCCATCACGCATATCAAACAGTACATAACCTACCAGAAAGGTCTCTTCACTTTTGATGGCCTGTGGTCCTCTAACGTATTCGAAGTCTACCAGTTGTCCAAGGGGAATCTGTGCTCCTGTCGGAGTAGGTATCAGGATTTTCGAGAGTGACTCAGGATCATCTCTCAACTCTCTTGGATATCTCACACGAACCGGAAAACGCTCTCTTCCCTCAACAGTAGTGGTGATCTTCATACCACCAATAGCCGTTTCAATTGCCTGTTGTACATCTTCGATAGTTAATCCAAAACGAGCAATGCTTTCCCGGTCAATGTTGAGATGCAAATAAGGCTTACCGACAATCCGATCTGCGAAGACAGCTTCAGACTTCACCGAAGGCACCTGCTTGAGAACATCCTCCAATTGCAGTCCAAAGTCCTGGATCGTTTTCAGATCCGGTCCATAAACCTTAATGCCCATCGGTGCCCGCATGCCAGTCTGCAGCATCACAAGTCTCGTTTCGATGGGTTGCAGCCTGGGAGCGGATGTTACACCAGGGATCTTTGTTACCCGCACAATTTCCTCCCAGATATCATCCGGAGATCTTATGTGCTCACGCCAATTTCTATAATACTGACCGTCAGAATCCTTTTGAAGTTGTTTTTCGAGTGAGGACAGAAGTTGTAAGTTAGACCCGATTGAGATCGTGTCTTTTCCGTTATAATACCATCGCTTCTCTTTATCTAGCAATCTAACTTGTACCTTCTCACCTCTAACTTCTAAATTCTCATCCCTAACCTCTAACTCTCCTAAAACAAAATCCCCATTCCTATTCACTTCAAATCTCAGTCTTCCTCCTCTCTCATCCACCATGTATTCCGACTTGTAATTGATGATATTCTCATACATGGAAATAGGTGCAGGATCCAAAGCTGATTCTACACGTCCTAGCTTTCCCACAGTAAGCTCTACTTCAGGAATGCTGGTAACAAGCATATCCAGCTGACCCACAACTTTCCGGTTGAATTCAATGCCCGAATGTGGCATGGAGGTAGGCATGAGCAGGAAGCTTCCCTCGTCCAGTGACGGCATAAATTCCTCACCTACTCCCGGAAAAGCATGAGCAAGTCCGGACCAGACTTTAGTAGTGCGTATCTCCACTCCCACTGCATCAAAAGCTTTGGCGACAAATCCAAAAACCGAGTTGAACCCTAACCAGATATTGGCACCAAGAATGATAAATAATGTTGGGATCAACAAAAATTTGACCTTGTTCCTAAGACACCATGTCAGGATGGACTTATAATAACGCTCAAGAAGTGTAAAGGCACCTAGTATCAGCCCGACGAGCAAGGCAACAAACAGGATATTGGAAAATAGACTTTTACCCGCTCCAAGAGGGAGCCAGTATTTACCAAGTAGCCAAACCACACCAATCACCGCCAGGATGAGCTCTGAATGGTTCAGCAGCCAGGTATACCATTTTTGAGCATGCTCTTTTTCTTGATACCATACCTTGAATAAGCCAAGCCCTCCAAATAGGGACAACATGATCCCGCCCCAGATCTGACCCATGATCAGTCCGATCATACCAATCAGCAGAAAGCCTGCATTCATGAAATACCTTGCTTTTTCATTCCTGAGCTTTAATCCAAAAAACCAGTAAGCCAGCGTAGGTAGGATCAGCAATGAAACGACCAGTGCGGCAACCAGCGCAAAAGTCTTGGTGTATGCCAGCGGTCCAAATAATTTACCTTCAGCAGCTTGCAGTGCAAAGACAGGAATGAAACTAACAATGGTTGTAGAGACAGCTGTAAGAATGGCTGTAGCAACTTCAGCCGATCCATTGTAGATGGTAGTGATTAGCTTTTGTCCCGGAGATGCCTCATCCAAATGCTTAATGATATTTTCTGAAAGGATAATTCCCAGATCCACCATCGTACCGATCGCAATGGCGATACCGGAGAGCGCCACGATATTGGCGTCAATCCCAAAATAACGCATGGCAATAAATACCATCAAGACAGCGATGGGAAGTAAACTGGAAATGAGGAAAGAAGCTCTCAGGTTATAAACCATCACAATCACAACCAGAATGGTAATGAGTATTTCGAGGGAAAGAGCTTCCTCCAAAGTACCCAGCGTTTCGTAGATCAACTGTGACCTGTCATAGAAAGGCACAATGGTTAATTGACTAACCGTACCATCTGATAGCGTTTTTTGAGGAAGACCCGGAGCAATCTCCTGGATCTTTTTCTTTACATTGTTGATGACTTCCAGGGGATTGGCTCCATATCTGGCTACTACCACTCCCCCAACGACTTCTGCTCCATCTTTATCCAGTATTCCTCTGCGGGTAGCCGGTCCCAGCGTGACCACGGCAATATCCTGAATGCGAACAGGAACATTATCCTGAACAGCCACAACGGCCTTTTCCAGGTCCTCTACTGATTTGATGTAGCCCAGCCCCCTAACCAGATATTCCGCCTGGTTAAGTTCGATGGTCTTGGCACCCACATCCCGGTTGGATTGCTTGACGGCATTCATGACCCTATGCAGCGGGATGTCATAGGCCAGCAAGGCATCCGGATTTACATCTACCTGATATTCCTGCACAAAACCTCCTATGGAGGCCACTTCTGAGACCCCTTCCGTGGCATTCAACCCATACTTAACATAAAAGTCCTGTACAGTACGAATTTCATGGAGATCCCACCCTCCTGTGGGATTCCCGGCTTTGTCCCGACCTTCGATAGTATACCAAAACACCTGACCCAGTGCTGTGGCGTCAGGTCCCAGCGTAGGTTGCACTTCATCCGGGAGTAAGCCTGAAGGAATCGAGCTGAGCTTTTCCAGGATCCTGGACCTGCTCCAGTAAAACTCAATGTCCTCATTGAAAATGACATAAATGCTGGAAAACCCGAAAATCGAAGAGCTCCTGATGGATTTTACCCCCGGGATCCCCAGCAAATAGGTGGTTAGCGGATAAGAGATCTGATCCTCAATATCCTGGGGAGACCTGCCCGGCCACTGAGTAAAGACAATTTGCTGGTTTTCTCCAATGTCGGGGATAGCATCCACGGGAACAGGATCTGCAGGTAATGCACCTACTTCCCATCCAAAAGGTGAAGTAATTATTCCCCACCCGACAAGACCAACGAGCAAGAGAACAGTGACCAGCCGGTTTTCTAAGAAATACTTAATAATTCGATTGAGCATAATGTAAAATCCATTGAACTTGAGTAAAGAGTTCAAAAGGGTATGATGATACCCTGCCCTGACAGGTTTGTCAGAAAGACATTATGCGTATTATATGATAAAGACCTGGTGAAGGATCGATATGTCCTCCGAAACCAGAGGTGGGTCGTAATTTATATATGTTGGAAGATCCTGTTCGGAGGCACTATATAAAAGAGTAATAACATATGCCGCAACAAACTCAACATTGATCTCAACAGTCGATTCCGCAGATTGAAAATCTTCCTCTACCTCAACAGAATAGTAATCATTGTCGCAGCAATGCTTGTCCATGAGGATTGAATCACTATCTGAAGGGGTCTCACAATCAGAAGCCATTCCCATTCCGCAATCAAGATGTTGGTAACCAATCATCAATTCCGTTTCCACCGCCATACCCCCACAGAAATGGGTGCCAATCGCAAATCCCATGTGGCTAATGACAAAGGTGAAGAGTAGAAATATGGATGTTAATTTTCTCAATTAATCAATATAAGGAACTCCCAATTTTACAAACTTACGGCATATTTAACCATTTGGTTATATATAATAAGCTTAAAAACTTATACAATTAGCCGTTTTAAAGACAAAATAGCTTGTAACCAATGTCATTTCCTCCCTACCCGACCTTTTAGCGTATTGATATGATCTTAAGGATCAACTTTCACCTACTCCCCATCAAAAATAGAATCAAAATATTTTTTTATTTGTTATGCATGCATAACATTTTTATTTACCTTTGATTTAGTATGCATGCATAACAAATTTGATCGATAACCATCATGGAAGCAGTAGCAAGTAAATCATCCATCAAAGGCGGTGAATTCATCATAAGGGATACCGAAGCGGAAGACATCTTCATTCCGGAAGAGTTCTCTGAAGAACAAAAAATGATGGCCGCAGCGGCGCAGGACTTTATTGACAAGGAAATATTTCCACATGTGGAAAGAATAGATGGTATGGAAGAAGGACTCATGGCTTCCATCATGACCAAGGCCGGTGAGCTGGGATTGCTTGGCGTCTCCGTACCTGAAGAATACGGTGGATTGGGGATGAGTTTCAATACCGGCATGTTGATGGCTGATATCATTGCTTCTTCAGGGTCATTCTCCACCGCTTATGGAGCACACACGGGTATTGGCACTTTACCGATATTATATTACGGGACGGAAGAGCAAAGAAAAAAATATGTACCCAAGCTGGCCACCGGGGAATGGAAAGCCTGCTATTGCCTGACTGAACCGGATGCCGGATCGGATGCTAACTCCGGAAAGACCAAAGCAAAACTTTCCGAAGATGGAAAGCATTACCTGATCAACGGTCAGAAAATGTGGATCTCGAACGCTGGTTTTGCCGATCTGTTCATTGTATTTGCTAAAATCGATAACGACAAAAATCTGACCGCTTTTCTGGTAGAAAAATCCTTTGGCGGGATCACCATGAATGACGAGGAAAAAAAGCTGGGGATCAAAGGATCTTCAACAAGACAGGTTTTCTTCAATGATTGTAAGGTACCGGTGGAAAACATGCTCTCCGAGCGCGAGAATGGTTTCAAGATTGCCGTGAACGTACTCAATGCAGGAAGGATCAAGCTTGGTGCCGGTGTCATCAATGGCTGCAAACACATTGCCAGTCTGGCGACCAATTATGCCAATGAAAGGAAGCAATTTGGTGTGTCTATTTCCAGCTTTGGTGCCATCAAGCAAAAGCTGGCTACAATGGCGGTCAAGACGTACGGCATAGAGTCCGCTTCTTACAGGGCCGGTCAGAACATTGAAGATCATATTCAGTTTTTGATGGATGAAGGTAAGGATCCGAATGAAGCAAAACTCAAAAGTCTGGAACAATTCGCTGTGGAGTGTGCCATCATTAAAATTCATGGTTCGGAAGCACTGGATTACTGTGCGGACGAAGGCGTTCAGATCTACGGAGGCATGGGATTTTCCGAGGAAGCACCGATGGCCCGAGCATATAGAGATGCCAGGATCACAAGGATCTATGAAGGTACCAACGAGATCAACAGGATGCTCTTAGTCGGAATGATCTTCAAAAAAGCCATGAAAGGCGAGATGGACTTCTTCACTCCTGCCCAGGAAGTGGCCAAAGAGCTCACCTCAGTTCCTTCTTTTGGTTCAGTAGACAAATCTGTGCCACTGGCTAGTGAAAAGCAAACTTTAATGAACCTGAAAAAAGCATTGTTGATGGCAGCCGGAAAAGCTGCTGAGGTCTACGGACCAAAACTTAACGATGAGCAGGAAGTATTGATGCACCTGGCCGACATGGTGATTGAGATCTATGTGGCAGAATCGGTGCTGTTGAGAACAGAGAAGTTGATGAAATTATATGGAGAGGATGGAAGCAGACTGTATCAGGACATGGCCCGGCTTTACTTATATGAGGCCGTTCGAAAGATTAAGGATCATGGCGATGAGGCAGTCTCTTCTTTTTCTACCGGAGATGAATTGAAGGTCATGCTGATGGGAATGAAACGTTTCACAAAAAATGACCCGATCAATACCACGCAGCTGCGTAGGAACATTGCTGAAAAAATGATTGAGGTCAACAAATTCCCATATTCACTTTATCAATAACAGATAATTTTCAGATTATTTGAACAAAAGCCGGCTTAGTCGGCTTTTTTTATAATAAAAAGGGAAACGGTTTACTTTGATGGATGGATCAGATAATTTTATGAGAAGTATTACTGGTTACGAGGGCATGGAACAATTCAAAAAACTGACTACCAAGGAAAAAGCGCTTCAGCTAAATCTGGACGATAAGATTTATGGGACCATCGCTGAGATTGGTGGTGGACAGGAAGTGGCCGATCACTTTTTTAAGGCCGGAGCAGCCTCCGGAACGATCGCTAAAACCATGTCGGCTTACGACATGACCTTCAGTGATGCCATCTACGGCAAATGCGACCGCTATGTGTGTGAAGAAAAGCTGATGAAGATGCTCAACAGAGAATATTCTTTGCTCTCTCAGCGTCTCACGCACAGGGCCAAACGATCCCACTTCTTTGCTTTTGCAAATACTGTGGAGGTCCTCAATTATAAAAAGACCAATGAAGGCCATGGCTGGATCGGACTGAGATTTCAAAAACACTCCAACTCCGAACCAAACGACTGTATCATCCATGTGATGCTTCGTGATACGGATGCTCTTTGGCAGCAGCAGGTGCTGGGCATGTTGGGAGTAAACCTTATCCATGCCTGCTTTTCGTACAATGAACCCGAAGATATCATCAACTCTCTTGCGGACAATCTACACAAGGGACGCCTGGAAATCGATTTTTTCAGAATTGAAGGTCCTGATTTCCATCATGTAGACAACCGCCTCATGAGCCTGAAGCTTGTGAAGAATGGTTTGACTCATGCTACCATGTTTGATCCCAAAGGAAATGTATTGCAGCCCTCGGCATCTCTTTACAAGAAAAACATTTTTGTCCTAAGAGGGCGTTTCAAGCCGGTTACCCATGTGAATGTAGACATGATGCTCACAGGTATGCGGGCCTTTCGACAGGAAGAAGATGTGGAGATCAGTAAAATTCTACCAATCTGTGAAATCACCCTGAATGACCTTACCCTCGAAGGTCAGATTGATGAAAACGACTTCCTGGATCGTGTGGACCTGCTTTGTTCACTTGGGCAAAATGTGATGATCTCGAACTATCAGGAACACTACAAATTAGCCGCCTACCTCTCACAGTTTACCCGTAGAAAAAAGATCGGGATTATCGTTGGATACAATAACCTGGTAAGAATCTTTGATGAAAAGTATTATGAGAACTTAAATGGTGGGATTCTAGAGTCGTTCAGCCGACTGTTTGGCAGTAACGTAAAACTTTATGTCTATCCCACCCTGGAGCCGGGTACCGACAACCTGTTGACAACGCAATCATTCGACCCTCCTGCTCACCTTAAGAAACTGTTCAACTATTTTCAGGAGAATGCACAGGTTGCGGACCTCAAAGGTGCGAAGTCTGAGTATTTATCAATCATTTCTGACAATGTACTGGCGATGATAGAAGAAGGCAAAGAAGGATGGGAGAAATTTGTTCCCAGAAAAGTCTCCGACGCGATCAAAAAAAATCACCTGTTCAATCTTCCTTATGAGCTACAGGTGGATGAAGAAGACATCTGATTGCCACAGATATCAACCTTGATCACCTTTTGCTATATTTGGCCACTTAATCAGCACCTATGGCAACAA
This sequence comes from Cyclobacteriaceae bacterium, assembly GCA_965243485.1. Taxonomy (GTDB): domain Bacteria; phylum Bacteroidota; class Bacteroidia; order Cytophagales; family Cyclobacteriaceae; genus UBA7330. The sequence goes on from CBDEVP010000001.1 coordinate 4,877,557, forward strand.
ACAGGGGATCATTTTCAAGCAAAGCCGGATTCATCCTTGCAGCGGCCGGTTCGGCAGTAGGATTAGGAAATATCTGGAAGTTTCCGTTTGAGGTGGCCAATGGCGGTGGGGCCGCTTTTGTGATCATGTATCTGATCTTTTGCTTCCTGCTCTGCTTCCCCGTGATGGTCACCGAGATTGCCATCGGCCGGAAAACACAAAAGAACCCTGTTGGTGCATTCATTGAGCTGGGTTTCCCAAAATGGAGCTTCCTGGGTAAGATCGGAATACTTGCAGGCATATTGATCCTCTCCTTTTATAATGTCGTTGCCGGATGGGCTTTCGGATATTTCATCCAGATGAGTATCGGAAATTTCGAAATTGGAAACCAGTTTGGAGATTACATCAATAATATTGGAAGGGTTGGCATTTATGGCATCATTTTCATGATCGCCACGGCTTTTGTGGTAAGTAAAGGGATATCCGGAGGCGTTGAGAGGGCTTCCAAAATCCTAATGCCAACGCTGGTAGGTATCATTGTGCTTTTGGTTATCTATTCACTCACCCTGCCTCATGCCTTCAAAGGCATTTCATATTATCTTGTACCACAATTTTCAGAGATCAACTTTTCAGTCGTCTACAATGCCCTTGGGCAGGCATTTTTCTCACTTTCATTGGGCATGGGAGCCTTGATCACCTATGGCAGCTACGTTTCCAAACAGGACAATATCATCTCTTCCGCTGCGATGATCACTGTGGCGGATGCCGGCATTGCATTTCTGGCTGGATTGATGATGTTCCCATTTGCAGCATACATCAGCAGCGGTGCGGTGGAGACCGTACAAGGAGGTCCCGGACTCATATTTTCAGTGCTACCCGGCGCATTCGAATCGATTGGACCAGTGCTGGGGAGGATCGTTGGCGCTTTATTCTTTTTGCTACTCTCCTTTGCGGCACTTACCTCCACGATCTCGCTGCTTGAGGTGCCAGTGACCTACGCGGTTGACGAATTGAATTTACAGCGAAGCCATGCAGTGTGGGTCATTGCTTTGTTCATCTTTATGATGGGTGTGCCATCGCTGATTTCCAATGGTGATTCTCAGTTTTTTACCAGTTTCATCACTTATTTTGGTGCGGAAAAACCCACCAGTTTTCTCGACTTTGTACAACACATAGGTAGCGATACCCTGCTACCGCTCGGAGGATTTTTGATGACGGTCTTTGCTGCCTATGTCTGGAAAAAACATAATCTGAATAAGGAGATTGAAGTGGGTTATCCTGCCTTCAAGGGTACGATCGTAGAAAAGTACATTGATTTTGCGATCAGCTATTTGTGCCCAGCAGTTTTAGGCACGATCTTCCTGCTGACTGTTTTGAGTAGATTCTTTGGTGTGGAGATCTTTTAGGGATTATTATTCTTTGACAAAAATCCCCGGGTCTTTGCCATCGAAATAAATGACATATTCTCCTTTCCAAAGCCGCCTGACATCCACCTGAGTACCTACCCCCTCCAATACCACACTATCCTTCGGGTCATAGATCTTGTAAGAGGCATTTCTCGAAAACCTGATCAGGTAGTTGGTTCTTTTTGGGGAGAAGGTGACCGGCTCAGGATAATAATGATAGTCAATCTCCCTTGAATACAAATATTTTTCATCCGGAAAGACGTACTTGATCCTGTATTTGTTAGGTCCCTCCTCCAGGTTTGGGATGTATTCATATGAAGTCCCTGCATATACTCCCTTCGATTCGAAATTTGCTACTTCCTTCCAGATCCCACCATCATATCTTTCGATATAGTAACTGGCACCTGATTTATCGCCAACTGCCTTCCAGTAGAGGATCGAATCCGTCAGATATACTTCCTTAAAACTGAAGGTACTGTGAAAGAAAATGGCATCCGGGTTTAAGATGATTGGGTTGCAGCTGTCTTTGTGGATAATCTTGATGGTCACCGGAGCGTAGAGATCAACCCTGTCAAAGTCAAGTGCAATGGCACTCAGCTTCGGATTGAAAGACATTTTCCTGCCATTTATATACAATTCCTTTAAACAGAACTGAGTGGTGGACGGATCATAAGGATTCTGGATGAAAAGGACCTTACCCTGATAAACTCCAGTGAAGTACGTTTCTCCGGCGAGTTCCTGATCATTGAACTGGGAAAATATCCATAAGAAAAGGAGCGGCAACACAATTATTCTCGGGTAATTTCTATAAAGTTAATCATATTCACCATTATCAAAGTACATGTCAAACTTATGCTCACTCCCGTAATAATGAGCTAAAAATACTTTTCAGGTATTTATTTTTTTGTTAACTTATACGAGATCAACAACAAAACCCATGCTTCAATTCAAATTCACCCATTTTTCCATCATAGTCTGTCTTGTCTTCTCCTCATGTGGAGGTGATAAAGCCGAAGTAGAAAACGACACCATAGAGGGTTCCTGGGACCTCATCGAATATGTTGACTATGAAGATAATGAAGAATGGACCTCACATGGGGATACCATCATGTATCAAAAACACATAACACCCAATTCGTTTGTCTGGCTGAATTATGACAAAAAGAATGAACGCCTGATCGGAACTGGCGGTGGCACCTACGATTATGAGGATGGCGAATACACTGAATACATTGCCTTCTTTTACCCTCCGATCGAGAGTCTGATCGGTCAACCTATTCCTTTTGAGGCTGAATTCAGGGAAGGGAAATGGTATCATACCGGATATTTTGTGAATGAGATTTCAGATCCTATCTCAAGCGAGATCGTTCAGCGAGATACGGTGAGGATCAAAGAGGTCTGGGAAAGAACAAAGGAGCCGGTCAATGAGAACGGGGCAGTCATTGGCACCTGGCGACTGGTGAAATACCGTGAGGATGCGGATGAACCGTATACAGAATTCCCTGAATTTCATGGAGCGATCAAACTGATCACATCCACACATTTTACATGGATCCAGTACGACCGCCATGGTGATGAGGTTTATGCTACCGGGTCGGGTACTTACACCTTTAATGATGACAGCTACACCGAAGAGATCCACATGATCTATCCCGAAAACACCGGTCAGCTCGGGGAATCTATCGAATTCAACCATAAGCTCAATGACAATCAATGGTACCATTATGGCTTTGTCCCATTTGTGCAGATTGACTCTGTAGGTGACATTGTAAAGGATTCATCACTAATTGATGAGTACTGGGCACCATTCCAGATATCGAATGTGAAGGAGTTACTGTTGTGATCCCTCGAAAGAATACCTGCTACTTTCCGAGGATATGGCGGGAGATCACCAGCCTCAATATTTCCGATGTACCCTCCCCGATCTGCAGCAAACGTTGATCGCGATAAAACCTTTCGACATCATACTCATTCATAAGTCCGTATCCCCCATGGATCTGCACAGCTTCATCTGTAACCTTCTTGGCCATCTCGGAACAGTATAATTTGGCCATCGCAGCTTCTTTTCCAAAAGGTCTTTTCTTTTGCTTTAGCCAGCAGGCTTTGTATAGTAAATTCCTACCCAATTCTATCCTGGTGGCCATATCTGCAAGCTTAAAAGCGATGGCCTGAAATCTTGAAATCTGTCTCCCGAACTGCTTTCGTTCCTGTGAATACTTCAGGGCCAGTTCGTAGGCACCCTGTGCACAGCCCAATCCCATGGCTGCAATGGACAACCGTCCACTGTCAAGTGTAGACAGCATGATCTTTGAGCCCTGCCCCCGTTTTCCAAGCAGGTTCTTTCGGGGGACTCTGCAGTTGTCGAAAAACAGCTGTGAAGTATTGGAAGCTCTCCACATCAGCTTTCCGTGCATAGTACTTGTGGTAAAGCCGGGTGTCTCCTTATCCATGAGGATCACAGAGATCTCTTTCCTCCCATCTTTATGGATATCACTGATAAATTGAATGGTTGCTCCTGCTGTGATAGGTGTATCTCCATTGGTGATAAAGATCTTAGACCCATTGATCACCCATTCATGTTTTTCAAGCTTTCCAAAAGTCTGGCTTGCCCGGCTGTCAGACCCGGCTTCAGACTCAGTTAGCCCAAAGGCCCATAGCTTCTTTCCAGCGCATAGATCGGGCAGGTACTTTTGCTTTTGTTCCCGGTTTCCAAATTTTAGAATTGGACCAATGCCAAGAGAATTATGTGCGGCTACCGTAGCCGCCTGAGAGCCGTCGATCCGGGCAATTTCCTCCACCGCTATGATGTACGAAAGCATATCCATTCCATGACCTCCATATTTAGGGGGAACGATCATTCCAAAAATCCCCAGTTCCCCCATTTGCTGAGTGAGTTCAACTGAAAATCTTTCCTCCTTATCAAGCTTTCGCGCCTGCGGTCTGATCACCTGTTCGGCAAAGTCCCTCACCGAGCTTCGGATAAGATCGTGATCCTGATTGCAGAATACATCCATAGGCATTACTCCTTTAGTTGACTAACTACTTCCTGCGGAACCCTGATCTTTTTAAGCAAAAAAGCACTTGCCAGCAATTTTCCCTGGGGATCAAGCCGGCCGGACCTGGTCCCGCCACCATCCAGGGCCTCATTTAAAACAAAATTCAGCGCAAGTAAATTCTGCATTTCAAATCTCCGGATTTCTCCCTGGCAGATATCCGAAAACCAATCCTTCAAAACTTCGCTGGTGAGGTAATCTCTTAAGAAATCATAGATCACTTCGGATCTTGCAATGACGCCGAGATTAATACTGTTTCCTTTATCGCCGGAACGGGCGAGACAAAGCTTATTCAACTGCACCTCCTGAAGATCTTCATCATGATATGAAGTGGACGAATATGTAATAGCCTCCTTTTCAACATTCACAGGAAAATCCGTCACCTTTGGTTGAATGGTTGCAAGCTTTGATACCTGACCATCTTCATGAACCTCATGTACTTCAAGTACTACATGATCCTTTTTTACAAGGGTGGGCCAGTAAGCTATGACCTCCTGGATCCTGGGACGTCCGCCAAAAGCAGCCACTCCCTGGGGTCCGGAAAGGATCAGGCCAGCTACTTCTTTACTGAATATTTCCAGCTTACCCCGGTCATCATCGAAAGCGGTGAATTGCAACAGTACTTCTGTGGGGTCCTGATTGGATAAGATATCTCCCAGGGCATTTGATCCGATAAAATTGGTATTTCTCTTTTTGAATTCCGGCAGCCTTTTCCACAGGATCTGCTCCAGGATTTCAGCTTTCTTTTGAGCTTTTTCCCCTCCTACCACAATCATGCCGCTGGCCCTGTACCCGTCATGATAAGCCATGGAGACTTTCCATTCAGCTGGCGAAGGCTTACCGGTAACGTCTGTGACAGAAATACGATCAGGTCCGTCTTCTGAAATTTTCAGTGTAGTGAGATCAGCAGTTACATCCGGGCCCAAGTAATTTTCAGGATCTCCAATCTCATAGACCAGTTGTTCTTTAACCGTCCACTGGCTGACCAACCCACCGGTTGACGGAGCTTTGGTAAGGATGAAATCACCATCGGATGCCATTTCAACGATAGGGTAACCCATTTCATGCCACTGCTTCACACCTTTCCAATCAGTAAAATTACCACCCGTAGACTGGGCCCCACACTCGATAAGATGGCCTGCTACCATGGCCGAAGCCAGCTGATTGAATTCTTCGGCTCCCCAGCCAAACTCGAATTTGGCAGGGCCGATGGCCAGGGCACTGTCCGAAGCCCGTCCGCAGATCACGATGTCAGCTCCAAGTTCCAGAGCTTTTTCGATCCCTTCGGCACTGGTATAAGCATTAGCGGTTTTAAGTTGGCCAGCGATCTCTTCAAAGGATGCACCGGTTTCAAGGTTATCGAATGCGTTACCTTTATTCATCAGATCTTCGATCCGACCCATGAGATTATCTCCGGTAATGGCCATTACTTTTTTGTGAAATCCACGATCAGAAAGCCACTTTTGAAGCGCTCTGGCACATGCTATTGGATTGTTGCCGCCGGCATTGGTGATGATACGTGGAAAGTGCGACTTGAGGGATTCATGTGATAATCGGATATGTTCAATAAAATCCGTCACATAGCCATACTCCTTGTTTTTGGCCTGTTGCTTCGCCAGAATGCTCATGGAAACTTCTGCCAGGTAATCCGCGGTGAGGTAATCCAGATTTCCTGACCTGATCTGTCGATCCATGGCCAGCGGTTCATCCCCCCAGAAGCCACTGCTATTTCCAATTCTTAACTTCTTCATCTCATTTACTTTTGCCGGTTACTCAGAAAAGCGCGCATTCCCTTCTGAGCTTCTTCCGTAGATCGAATTTCCGCGATGAGTGCTGCAGTCTTTTGAATCGCCTCCTCCAGCGTCCAGTTATTGACCACTTCATTGATCAGCTGCTTGGTCTTTCTCTGCGCCTCAGGGGCTGATCCAAGGAGTAATCCGGTAATCTCTTCCATTTTTTGCTCCACCGCATCCATGCTTCCTGTAAAATCAACCAGCCCAGACTGCTGTGCTTCTACTGCCATAAAGACTTGACCTGTAAGCATGAGCTGCCTGGCTTTGGACTCACTCATCCGCTTCAAAGCGTACGGTGAGATAGTGGCAGGTATCAAACCAATCTTCACTTCACTAAATGAAAATTTCGTGTCATTAAAAGCCAGGACAAAATCACAGGCTGCCAGCAAGCCAATACCTCCGCCAAAAGCAGCTCCGTGAACAAGAGCTATGGTAGGCTTTGTAATCGTATACAGCTGATGAAGCATCACTGACAATTGCTGGCTTTCCTTCAGGTTTTCATCATGGCTGTAGTCTACAGCCTTTTGCATCCATTTCAGATCGGCTCCCGCACAAAAGACTTTGCCTTTACCGCGTAAGACCAGGATCCGGATGGATGGGTCCGTTTCCAGTTCATTCAGAACACTGGATAACTGATGGATCATCTCTTCATTGAATGCATTCCTGGTACTTTCTCTGCTGAGCCACACAGTAGCTACGCCGGATGCCTTTTCAACAATGACTGTCTGATCGTCCATTGGTTTCACATTCTAAATACCCCAAATACTGTATCCTTTACAGGTTTATGTAAGGAGGCCTCCAGGGTTCTTGACAAGACTTCCCGGGTATCCGCCGGGTCTATGATCCCATCATCCCAGATCCTTGCAGTACTATAGTATGAACTTCCCTCAGCCTCATACTTGCTCAGGATCTCTTCTTCCAGCTTCTTCATCTCCCGCTTATTGAATGCTTTGCCATTCCTTTTCAGCTGGTCTTCCTTGATGGTAAGAAGGACATTAGCTGCCTGCTGACCACCCATTACCGATGTTTTGGCATTGGGCCAGAGGAAAAGAAAATTCGGATCATAGGCCCGGCCGGCCATGGCATAATTGCCTGCACCAAAGGAGCCCCCAACGATGATGGTGATCTTAGGGACCTGTGCATTGGCCACTGCATGGATCATTTTGGCTCCGTCTTTTGCCAGTCCGCCCTGCTCATATCTCTTACCAACCATAAATCCTGTGATATTTTGTAAAAAAACCAGCGGGATCTTTCGGGAAGCGCATAAAGATACAAAGTGAGCCCCTTTCAACGCTGATTCTGAAAAAAGTATACCATTATTTGCAATGATGCCCACCGAAATCCCTTTGATCTTTGCAAAACCGGTGATCAGGGTTTTGCCATACCGTGCTTTGAACTCCTGGAATTTACTCTCATCCACAATCCGCGCAATGACCTGTTTCAGATCAAATGGCCTCCTTAGATCATCCGGGATAAAGCCATAGATCTCTTTGGCCTCATAGAGGGGATCCTTGAATTTTGCTGCTTTGCCGGAAAAATCCTTTTGTCTAATGTGCTCGAAGATATCTCTGCAGATCTCCAGGGCGTGGGTATCATTGTCTGCCAGGTGGTCGGCGACGCCACTGACCTTTGTATGCATCTCGGCGCCTCCAAGTTCTTCTGCACTTACTTCTTCGCCTGTCGCAGCTTTAACCAGTGGAGGACCGCCAATAAAAACGGTGCCCTGCTGCTTCACCATGATCACTTCATCACTCATGGCAGGTACGTAGGCACCACCGGCCGTACAGCTACCCATGACGATCCCAATCTGAGGGATTCTCAGTGCCGAAAGTCTTGACTGATAATAGAAGAACCGGCCAAAATGGAATCGATCAGCAAAAACTTCGGCCTGATCAGGCAGGAAGACCCCGCCCGAATCAACCAGATAAACGCACGGCAATTCGTTTTGCAGGGCAATCTCCAGAGCCCGGATATGCTTTTTGATACTCTGGGCGATATATGTACCCCCTTTGACGCTGGAATCATTGGTGATGATCACCGTTTCAATACCATGGATCTTTCCCAATCCCGTAATGACTCCTGCGGAAGGAAAGTCATTGTTCTTGATGCCCCAGGCCGCCAAAGCCGAAAATTCAAAAAATGTGCCCCGGTCTACAAGTTTTTCAATCCTGCTCCTGGCGGATAGCTTTTTACTGCCTGATGGCTTTTTGCGATCATTTCCGGCCTCCTGAACTGATTTTAACCTTTGCTTAAATTCGTTGAGAATTTGCTGAAACTGCCTGGCTTGTTCAGCCATTGTGGATTTTTTTGCTTCGGTCTTTGAACGGATCGTTGTGGACATCAATACATTGAATGTTGTGTAGATAATTTACTAATTGTTTAAGGATTAGCACAGGAATGCCCATGAAAATATATTGAGCTTAGCTGAAACCAACGATCATGGAAGGAATGTTTGATCATTCCATACCATCACTTAATTTAGTAACGTTATCCACTTATGAATAAGATTCTTTCATTGATACTCCTTTTGTTGATGGGATGTAATCCCAAAGTGATCCATTTCATCAATGAAACTGCACCGTATGCCGGCTTCCAGACATTTCAGATCACCAATGTGAAAATAAACAATGCCGACCTGTCGAGTACGGGACAGGAGATTATCAAACACATAGAAACTTCCATTATCGAAGAGATGACCCGGAGAGACTACAAACCTCAAAAAGAACCTGATCTGATTGTACGCTACGAGTTGATCTCAAACCAGGAAACTGATGTAAATGTTGACAATTTTGGACTGTACAGGCCCGGCTTCTTTCCTTATCGAACGATCAATGTTCGCACCTTCCTGGAATCTGCTCTTTTGATCGAGATCATCAACCTTAAAAACAACAAAGCGATCTGGCATGCCAGTGTTGATCTCAATAATTACAGAAAGGAGAAGAACATGGATCAGATCATCCAAAAAGCTGTGACCAGTATTTTCAATACGTATCCTTACAGGGCCGGATCCCGTGCACCTGATCAATCTTTGATCATAGAATGATGGAGCATGGCTGGCTCTCCGTCATACCTCCCCTCATCGCTATTGCTTTGGCCATCTGGAGCAGGCAAGTGCTTTTTTCCTTGCTTGTTGGTCTGTGTATCGGCTGGATCATCATCGAGGAAAACCTTTTCCGCGGACTTGTCAGCACCGTCAATGGGCTGATCGATGTATTTACCAGTGCCGGCAATACCCGGACCGTGGTATTCACCCTGGTCATTGGTTCCCTTATCCAGTTGGTCAATTACTCGGGAGGTGTGGGTGGTTTTGTCCGTAAGATCCAGCAATCTGCTCAAAAGGCCAAACATCCGAAAAAGAGCCTACAGGTGACCGCAGGGATCACCGGATTTTTGATCTTTATTGAATCGAACATATCAATCCTCACGGTAGGCACCGTATTCAGGCCCTTGTTTGACAGGTTTGGCATTTCCAAAGAAAAGCTTGCCTACATTGCCGATTCAAGTTCAGCCCCTTCATGTATCCTCTTCCCCATCAATGCCTGGGGAGCTTACATCATGGGTCTGCTGGTGGCTTTTGATGGGGTGATGCCACTACAAACACTTTTCTATAGCATTCCCTATAATTTTTATCCGCTCACGACGCTTACCCTGCTTTTCATCGTGATCAACCAAAAGATCAATATCGGACCGATGAAATCCTTTGAAGGAAAAGTTGGAAATGAAAAAGTCGAAGAGAAACAAACTGCAGACCAGGGCAACTACTGGAACATGCTCGTTCCGATCCTGATCATGATATTCTCAATGCCATTTTTCCTCATTTATACCGGTTGGGATCCATCCATCATTGACTCGTTCTCGAACAAAATATGGGCAGCAATAGGAAACGGTTCGGGATCCCTGGCCGTGTTACTGGCGGTTACGCTTGCCTGGTTATCTGCCGGGGTCCTGTATGGATTTCAGGGCAAACTGAGCCTGAAGAAGTTTACCGATGAATCGCTTACCGGGATGAACACCATGCTCAATATGGCTCTCCTGATGGTGATGGCGTTTGCGCTGGGAAATCTCTGTAATGAGCTGGGAACGGGAAAATATGTGGCATCGCTTACTTCTCAGTGGGTGTATGAACCACTGATCCCGGCTATTGTTTTTCTCACCAGCTGTGTGATCGCCTTTTCTACCGGCACCTCCTGGGGTACGTTTGCGATCATGCTTTCCATAGCCATTCCGATCAGCCTGGAGCTCAACCTGAATATTTACGTAATGACTGCCGCCGTGCTTGGCGGAGGTGTGTTTGGAGATCATTGTTCACCCATTTCCGATACCACTTTGATTGCCTCCGTGGCCTCAGGAAGTGATCACATTGACCATGTAAGGTCCCAGCTGCCCTATGCATTGATATCCGGATCGATCAGTTTAATCCTTTACCTGATCATGGGATTTGTTATTTCATGAGATCCGTACTGTAGACCACGCCGGCAAAATCCCTGGCGTTGTAGTTGTTTTTCATGGTCTCTCCATAGGCCCCTGCGGACATGATGGCCATCAGGTCTCCCCTTTTGGTGATGGGTAGCTTGTAGTTCCTTTGAAAGAAATCCGATGTTTCGCAGATCGGTCCTACCACGTCATATGTTTCCTCTTCCTGAGCTTTGCTGCTCAGGTTTACCACTTTGTGATAAGCCTGGTACAGGGAGGGCCGCATGAGGTCTGACATACCAGCATCCAGGATGGCAAAATTGATATGCTCACTTTCTTTGACATATACCACCCTGCTAATGATCGAGGCACATTGTCCGACAATGGACCTGCCCAACTCAAAGTGTACTTTTTGGTTACCCGAGAGCTTCAGATGTTCGTTAAAAGTCCTGAAATAGGTTCCAAAATCCGGGATTGGATGTTCAACCGGATGATGATAATCAATGCCAAGCCCACCCCCGACATTGAGATGGTCAGGTTTGATGCCTGCTGAAGCCAGCTCGCTCTGCAGTTCGTTGGCTTTTTCTGCCAGTCCGATGAACCTGCTCAGGTCGGTGACCTGTGACCCGATATGATAGTGCAGGCCCATGAACGAAATGGATGCCATGTTTTTGATCCTATCCAGGTTTTGTAACAATTCTTTTGAGGAAATGCCAAATTTGTTTTCCCGGGTACCTGTGGTGATGTAATGATGGGTACCGGCCTCCATCTCGGGGTTGATCCTGATGCTTACATTGGCCTTTTTTCCAAGACCACCTGCGATCTCATTGATCACCTCCAGTTCCGGGAGTGACTCCACATTGATACTAAAAATATCCTGCTCAATCGCCAGCCTGATCTCCTGATCCGTCTTTCCGACTCCCGCCAGGACTATGTGATCCGGAGCAAATCCATGTTTCAGGGCGATACGGATCTCATTGCCACTGACACAGTCAACACCGAGTCCGTATTGCCGGATCATTTCAAGCACAGGAGTATTGATATTGGCTTTCAGGGCATAGTGCACCTGATAGCCATATTTATTTGCTTCTGTGAGGGTCTTTAAGGTATCCTCCAGGAGCGTCATATCATAGAAATAAAATGGGGTTTCCCTTTCCTCAAACTGAGGAGCTAGTTCTCTGAGGTTAAGCATTTCTTAATTGCAATAGGTCTTTCGTATGGCTGAGGCATCCGGCACTTCAAGGTTTTCAGCTTTCTTGAAGTCCTCACACGCAGAGCGTGTCTGTTTATTATGTATCTTCAGGGCACCCCGGTAGAGATAAGCTTCTCCGTAATTTCCATTGATCTTGATAGCCAAAGTATACGACTCCATGGCTCCATCGATATAACCCAGCTGATGCTGAGCCCTGGCATTCAAAAAATACCCATCGGCGGAATTCTCATTGATCTTCAATGCATTTTCAGTGTATAACAAAGCCCTGGAGTATTTTTCTTGCGCATAATAAAGCTTGGCAAGGCTTAGATAAGCATTGACATTTTTTTCATCGACTGAAATGATCTGATTAAAATCCTGCTCAGCCTGAGCGTAATTTCCTATCTCTTCGTACGCCCGTCCACGGTTATAGATCGCTCCGACATTCCTGGGGTTTTCTTCAATATAATTCGTATATGCTTCTATTGCAGCTTCATATTTTCCCTGTTTAAACAACAAATCCGCCTTCCTGGCATCACTGCTGCTGCAACCGGAGATCATGATGATCGTCAGAATAAATAAAAAGCGCATCGGCATAGCTATTCTTATGGAGTGGCAAATATAGAATAAGGAAACAGGCAAAACGTGCCTAATTCACAAAATCTGAGTTGTAGCGAAGGTTTTTATAGGCTACAAGATCACAGAAAGCTTTCCCAAAGAACATTTTGGCTTCTACCTTTAGCGGTATCTGATTCTTATCAGCAGAAACCCAGGCGATCACGCCTCCCTCCTCAGGGAAAACATCATTTTTCGGAATGATAATGAGTACCCGGTGAGCCATGATCTTCCCAAACGGGGTCTTAATCTTTTCGCGGCCATCGTGCTTAAGCACAAGGTCATAAAATGCATTATCGTAATAAGTATAGACCAGCGTGGTATCTCCTTTCTTGAAATTACTAAGGTCAATGGTCCTCACTTTGAGGTAGGCGCTCAGGATGTCATGTACGTTTTTGGTGGGCTCAAACTCCTTGGGATCTTTCTCTTCATTATTTTTGATGATTCTGATCTTACCCTCCTCATGATCGAAGAAGGTCTTTTCGTTCCTGGTGTATTTTCCCTCCTCAATGTCCTGATAGGCATACAATGGTTTCAACTGATTTTTGGCTACCAGAGCACCCCAGGTATCCTTCACATGTGCAAATAGCCCAATGAAACCATCGGTCCGGCCGACGATCTCTACCTTGTAGCAGTCTTCCATGGAATACTGAACAGCACTTTCGCCAATATTGGCTGTTGCTTTTCCCAGCGTAAACCAGCCATAACCTATTTTGAACTCCAGCTCTTCACCCATCTGAAAAGCATGATCATCATCTTTGGTTTGCCCGAAAAGATTTAGAGTAAGAATGAATGCAAGGATCAGAACCATATTAGACAGTATTATCCTCATAGCTGTTATACAAGTAGTATGCCAACCAGTGCCTAATGATACAGATAATTAAGAAACATGGAGTTGGGGACCATCTGTTTTTGCCTCATTTTGATGCTATTTATTTCTTACAATTAAGCACTTGCTATACAGATACGTCGTTTTCCCTGAGTGCGTTATTCAAAGAGGTCTTCTTGTCGGTACTTTCTTTTCGCTGACCAATGATCAGGGCGCAAGGTACATGGTATTCTCCTGCTTTGAATTGTTTAGGGATCGTACCAGGGATCACCACAGACCTTTCCGGAACATACCCTTTGTATTCTACCGGTTTCTCACCCGTTACATCTATGATCTTAGAGCTGGCGGTCAGCACTACATTGGCGCCTAGCACGGCTTCTTTTCCTATCCTGACACCCTCTACTACAATACATCTTGAGCCGATGAAGGCATTATCTTCAATGATCACCGGAGCTGCCTGTACAGGTTCCAGAACACCCCCTATTCCGACTCCACCACTTAGATGAACATTTTTTCCAATCTGAGCACAGCTGCCTACGGTGGCCCAGGTATCTACCATGGTACCTTCGTCCACATAGGCGCCAATATTTACATAGGAGGGCATCAGCACGGTATTTTTACTGATGTATGAGCCGTATCTTGCAATAGCGTGAGGCACCACCCGGATACCCAGCTGGTCATACCCAGACTTTAATTTGATCTTATCATGAAACTGAAAAGGACCCACCTCGATAAGCTGCATCTTCATAAGAGGGAAATATAAAATGACTGCTTTTTTGATCCATTCATTCACTACCCAACTATCGCCCTTCTTCTCAGCAATTCTCTTTTTACCAGTGTCCAGATCGTCTATCAGGGTCTTGATAGCCACTGAAACTTCCTTTTCCCTGATCAATGATCTATCTTCCCATGCTGTCTCGATAAGTGTTTGTAATTCCATGTAGGTTTGAATAATTTCTGGTAAAAGTTTTCTAATTGAATAAAAAAATAATTGCGATAGCCTCAATCCTGAAGCCCCTCAAAGATGTTAGGCACTACGAACGGTTTGCGCTTTCACTGGCGAAAACAAATAAATATGACATTAATATCATAGCAAATGGAGAAAAAAAACCTTCGGATGACAATATAAGATTTCATTCCAACGGTACCCCGGGAAGAAAGTTATTTCAGCGGTTGTTAATCCAGTGGCAAACATGGAAGCTGATTCTTGAAAGTCGCCCGGATATTTTGATCCTCTGTTCGGTTGAGTTGCTTCCATTCTCCATATTTTATTCCATATTTTTCGGGGGCAAAATTATTTATGATGTTCAGGAGAACTACACAATGAATTTCAGGCATCTTGGTGAATACGGATTCATTCACAAATACCTCCTGAGCCATGTAGTCCGCCTGTGGGAATGGCTCTCAACTTATTATATTGATCACTATTTTCTGGCAGAAAAGTGTTACGAAAAAGAGCTTATATTTTTGAAGTACAACTATACCATTTTGGAAAATAAGACGGTCCTTGAAACTCCATTTCAAAAAGACAAAACCAATCAAAATCCACCTCTTCATTTTTTGTTTTCAGGTACTCTTTCGAAATATGCCGGGATCCACAGAATTGTAGCTCTGATCCATGATCTGAAGCAGACCAAAGTGGATTTTGAATTCACGATCATCGGGCAGTATTTTAATGATCAGATCGGGACCTTACTCAGGCAAACAGAGGCTCAAAATGTACACCTGATCATTGACCGGAATCCAATCCCTCACCAGCAAATTCTTGAGGCAATCAAAAATGCGGATGTGGGTGTCATTGCTTACAAAAGCAACATCGTCAACAAAAACAAAGTGCCCACAAAACTCTATGAGTATACGGCTTATGGCTTGCCCTACCTGGTTGAAAACGGATCCCGGTGGTTGAAGATTGGACAAGAGTTTGGAGGCGCTATTCCTTTCGATTTCGAGGATCCCACTCCGGAACAGATAGCAAATAAAGTGATGTCCGCGCAATCGACCTATCAAAACAAAGATCGTAGCAATTCGCTCTGGAGTACCGAGGAAGAAAAACTTATCAAATCAATTGATCATTTAATTATATAAATTCAATGACCTGATTTACAATTATTTATAACTATTTATAAATATGTACTTAAAAATATTTTTAGATTAATCTAAATATATTTTATACCTTTGCTATTCAAGATGAAACTTACATTTGCCGAAGAAAACTATTTAAAAGCGATCTATCACTTATCCGAAGCCGGAAGCGAGGGTGTAACCACCAATGCGCTGGCAGAATCCATGGAAACGAGACCTGCCTCGGTAAGTGACATGGTCAGACGATTATCTCAAAAAGGGGTGATCGAATACCGGAAATACAAAGGGGTCAACATTTCTAAAAAAGGAAAAACCATTGCCCTTGGAGTGATCAGGAAGCATCGTCTTTGGGAAGTTTTTCTGGTGGAGAAGCTCGGCTTCAACTGGGATGAAGTACACGAGATCGCCGAGCAAATGGAGCACATTCAATCTCCCCTGCTGGTGGAACGACTTGATCAGTTTTTGGGGCACCCCGTCATGGATCCTCACGGTGATCCGATCCCGGACAAAGACGGTGTTTTTCATGTCGGCCCTGCCGTCCCATTATCTGATCTCAGAATAAGTGACAGGGGTGTGATTTCCGGCGTCACGAGCGATGACCAGAAGCTTTTGCAATACCTTGACAAAATCAAAATAGGGTTAGGTACAAAATTATCGATTAAGGAAATAGAAGAGTTTGATGGTTCGATGAAAATTGAAACTGACAAGAAGAAGGAAATGTTTATTTCCAGGAAGACAGCCGAACAACTTTTAGTATCAAAATGGCCGTGAATAATGACACCATACTGGCTCAGCTAAATAACCCTGAAGCGGATCAGGCGCTTTGGTCTTTGATTGCTTTCCTGGCGTTGGTGATCCTTGCAATACTGGCGGTCAGGTTCAATGTCTGGAAATTATTTGTCTCCGGTCAGCTCCGCTCCAAAAGATCCCAGATTGAGGACATTCTGAAGCAACTCTATCACGTAGAGGCCGGAGGCAGAAGCGCGGGAATCATCGACCTCTCAGGAGTATTGAGAATATCCGACAAAAGGATGTTAAACCTGATTGAGGAAATGGTGACCATGGACCTTGTCCAGACCAGGAACGAGAAAATCCTGCTTACGGAAACAGGTCGCGACTATGCGCTCAGGATCATTCGCATCCACAGACTCTGGGAAAAATATCTTTCCGAGAAAACAGGGATCAGCAAAATCGAATGGCATGACCGGGCAGAACAGAAGGAGCATGAGCTTACGAAGGAACAGACTGAATCACTCTATCAGGAACTGGGCAGGCCAAGGTTTGACCCACACGGTGATCCAATCCCCACAGAAAAAGGTTATGTAGTGGAAATAAAGACCAAACCACTCACAGCACTTTCCAAAGGTTCGGTAGCCAGGATCAAACACATAGAAGATGAACCGGAAGTGATCTATCAACAGATCATCGCCAAAAAACTTCATATCGGTTCTCAACTCAAAGTGATCGACTCCGATGATACGCGGGTTACTTTTTATTCCGAGGGAGAGGAATATACACTATCCTCCATCGTGGCCTGCAACATCAGTGTCTCTGAGCTAAGTGAGGAAGAGATCTTCGAAGACAGTAAGGTACGGCTTACAAGTCTCAATGAAGGAGAAAAAGCAAAGATCCTCGGGATCTCCTCCGAATGCAGAGGAGCTGCCAGAAGAAGACTGATGGACCTGGGATTTATCAAAGGAACTGAAATAGAAACAGAATACGACGGGCCTAATAAGAATCCAAAGGCCTACAAACTAAGAAATACCCTGATCGCACTAAGAAACGATCAGGCGGATCTAATATTAATTGAAAAGGAGGCAATATGAGTCAGCTGGTATCAGATGCATGTGAAACCTGTCCCCTGTACAACAGCGCCCAGCTGAAGAAGCTGGGAGTGAATGTTGACAATGCGGATTTTGTGGTAGCGCTGGCGGGTAACCCGAATACGGGCAAGAGCACCGTATTTAATGCCCTGACCGGTCTGAGGCAACACACCGGTAACTGGCCGGGCAAAACGGTGACCAGGGCCGAGGGCGGCTATTCCTACAATGGGAAAAACGTGAAGCTGATCGACCTTCCGGGTACTTACTCTTTGCTTTCTACTTCCACTGATGAAGAGGTAGCCAGGAACTTCATTTTATTTGGACGGCCTGATGTGACTGTTATTGTGGTGGACGCTTCGAGGTTGGAGCGGAACCTTAATCTTGCCCTTCAGGTGCTCGAAATCACCGACAAAGCTGTATTATGTTTAAACCTGATCGATGAGGCCAACAGGCACCATGTGAAAATTGACGAGAGGGCGTTGGCCAAAAGACTGGGGATCCCGGTCGTACCGACCAGTGCCAGGAGCAATCAGGGGATCCCAGATCTCCTGGAAACCATTCACAAGGTAGCATCAGGTGAGATCAGATGCAATCCTCATCGCATCAGGATAAACTCAAAGAAAATCAATGATGCCATTGAGGATATCAACAAAAAATTAATGGAGCGGTACCCGGGCCTCCCCAATACCCGATGGATTGCCATGCGGTTGCTCGATGGTGATCAGCATGTGCTGGACGCACTTAAAACCGAAGATTTTCAACTGGCTGGATAATGGCGAAAGATCAACAAAACGATATCATCGAATTAGCGTCGAATCTGAGGTGGAAGGTCGGTGAAAACTATCACGACCGGCTTACGGAGGGAATTTACACGGACGCTGCATCCATCACCCGAGACGTGGAAGTAAGGGACGGTCAGGCGCATTTCACCTTCGACAGGAAGCTGGATCAGATCCTTACCAGTAAGACTTTTGGCTTTCCGATCATGATATTTATCCTGGCGGTGGTCCTGTGGATTACCATTCAGGGCGCCAACTATCCTTCCGGAATGCTTTCCACCCTCCTACTGGAAAACATCTACCCATTCTTAAAAAATGTGTCCGCAACCATTGGCATGCCCTGGTGGCTGGATGGGTTCCTGATCGATGGTGTCTATCTCGCTCTTGGTTGGGTGATTGCCGTCATGCTCCCTCCCATGGCGATCTTTTTTCCGATGTTTACACTATTGGAAGATTTCGGATATCTGCCCAGGGTGGCATTTAACATGGATAACCTTTTCCGCAAGACCGGAGCTCACGGCAAGCAGGCGCTCACCATGAGTATGGGCTGGGGATGCAATGCGGCCGGAGTGGTAGCTACCCGGATCATCGATAGCCCACGTGAGAGATTGATCGCCATCATCACCAATAATTTCTCGTTGTGTAATGGCCGGTGGCCGACCCAGATCCTGATTGCCACCATTTTCATTGGTGCGCTGGTGCCTTCCTATATGTCCGGTATTGCCAGTACCGCTGCGGTGATCGGTATCGCTATGCTGGGTATTGGATTCATGTTTCTCACCTCCTGGCTATTGTCAAATACACTGCTTAAGGGAGAGGTATCCACGTTTGCACTGGAGCTGCCCCCCTACCGGCCGCCAAGATTCTGGCAGACCATCTACACTTCGCTGATTGACCGTACCCTTATCGTGCTATGGCGGGCCATGGTTTTTGCAGCACCGGCCGGAGCCGTGATCTGGCTCACATCCAATATTTATGTAGGCGACATGAGTATTGCCAACTGGATGATCGAGTGGATGGATGAGTTTGGCATCTTTATCGGGTTGAATGGTGTGATCCTTCTGGCTTATATCGTGGCCATACCTGCCAATGAAATTGTGCTTCCTACCATTCTGATGCTTACGGTGGCCAATCTGAACCTTGCTGGTTATGGTGCCGGAGAGGGCGTGATGTTTGAGCTGGACAGCGCCATGGAAACTGAAAACATCCTGCGTCAGGGAGGCTGGACCCTGCTGACGGGGATCAATCTGATGCTGTTCAGCTTGCTGCATAATCCCTGCAGCACGACCATATATACCATCTACCAGGAAACCAAAAGCTGGAAGTGGACGGGTGTGGCTTCTATCCTGCCTATTATCATGGGATTCATTGTGTGCTTTGTTGTGGCGCAGGTGTACAGGCTTCTTATTGCTGGTTAGCCAGAGTAAACAGTAACATTCCAGCATGACCTGAAAAAACAGTCAGTTCCCTACCTTTGCCTCCATGCATCACGACACCATCGTTGCTATCGCCACTCCGGAAGGCGTTGGGGCCATCGGGGTGATCCGGGTATCGGGTCCGGACACCTTCAGGATCGTCAATGACCTGTTTCATGGTAAAAATCTGCTGAAAGCAAATAGCCATACCATTCACCTGGGGACGTTGAGGGATGGAGAAACGATCATCGATGAGGTGCTGGTCTCTTTGTTCAAAGCTCCCCGCTCCTACACCAAAGAAGACGTGATCGAGATTTCCGGTCACGGCAGTCCATATATCCTTCAGCAAATCGTCAAACTCCTGCTGAAAAAAGGAGCCCGGTTGGCAAAAGCTGGCGAATTTACGCAACGAGCCTTCCTGAATGGTCGTTTTGACCTCGCCCAGGCGGAAGCGGTGGCTGACCTGATCAATGCGGAGAGCGAATCCATGCACCGTACGGCGATGAGCCAGATGCGGGGCGGTTTTTCTACCGAGATCAAAGCACTGCGGGAAGAGCTGGTCCACTTTGCCTCCATGATTGAGCTGGAACTAGACTTTTCAGAAGAAGATGTGGAGTTTGCCAGCCGGGAAGACCTCAAAAAGCTGATCCATCAACTTCAAAAGGCCATCCGGGGCCTCACCGAAAGCTTCAGTATGGGCAATGCCATCAAGAACGGTGTCCCGGTGGTGATCGCCGGTAAGCCGAATGCGGGAAAGTCTACCCTCCTGAATGCCTTGCTGAACGAGGAAAGAGCGATCGTTTCCGACATTCCGGGCACTACCCGTGACGTAATTGAAGATGTCATACACATCCATGGGATCAGCTACCGGTTCATCGACACAGCAGGGATCCGTACTACTGAAGATACGGTGGAAGCTATCGGTGTGGAGCGTACCCATGCGAAGATGAAAGATGCGTCAGTGATCATGTACATGATTGACCTGGCAGCCGACACCGAGACAGACATACACCATCAGCTCGATTATTTAGAGTCGCTGAAAGTCCCTTATCTGCTGATCGGGAATAAAGCTGATATTGCAAAAGATGATGCTCTGGAAGCGCTCAGGGACAAAGAGTTCATCCGGATCTCCGCCAACAGGAAAGACAACCTCGAGCAGGTCAAGGAAGCACTGGAGGAAAAGGTCAGATTCAAGCAGGTGAGCGGCTCCTCTACCATCGTAACCAATCTCCGTCACTACCACAGCCTTCTGGAAACTGACCAGGCCCTCAACAAGGTCCTGGAAGGGCTAGATGCCCAGGTCACCAATGACTTCCTGGCGATGGACATCCGTCATGCCTTACAATCACTTGGTGAGATCACCGGAGAGATCACGACAGATGATCTGCTGGATAATATCTTTAGTAAGTTTTGTATCGGGAAGTAGCTCAGAATCCATCCAATTAAACCAATCACCCATAAAACCGATCCTCATACTCCTGTTCCAGCCTCGTATGAACCTTCCAGAAACCTTTGGGTAGCTTTCCGTTAAGCAGATCCACCAATATATCCAAATGTGTGTGCCACCCTCCCATTACACCAAGTCGATAATCCTTTTCATCCCGGAGTTTTTCATGTGTAAGGACAAGTCTCACCCCGGCATCGGCTTCCGAAAGTTCCATAGTCACAATACCTCCCTCCCAATTGAACTTCAACAGGTGTGGAGGCTCAACAGCAATGATGTGCGCTGTGGATGTGGATCCCCCTTCGTACACCTTGTACTTATCCGGAAGGGGATCCTTTTCCGGCGACAAAGTGGAATGGTTGAATACAAAAGTAATTTCCTCACCAGGTGTGTGATTCATTGTTCCAGCTGAAAACCATTTTCCTCGTTTTTCAGGATCTACCAGGTACTCCCAGACCTTATCAACAGGTCCCGGAAGCATTCGTTCAAATTGCAAGGTATGCTCATTGATGAGCTTTCCGTATTTATCCATTTTTCAGTGGTTAGTTATGATCATTTTTCAGCAACTCTTCCAGGCGATCCAGTTTAGCATTCCAGAAACGCCGGTACTGATGTACCCATATCGCTATTTCACCAAGTGCCTCCAGGTTTGGCTGGCAGTATCGCTCCTTCCCTTCCTTGCGTATCTTCACCATACCGCATTCCTGAAGGATCCTCACATGCTTTCTCACTGCCGGTCGGCTTATTGAAAATGCAGATGCCAAATCATGGATATTTACAGCCTTCTTAGAAATGATCTCTATGATTTCTCTGCGGGTTGGATCAGCGATCGCTGAAAATACATCTCGTTGCATATAAAACCTTTTGGTTTCAAACGTAATTAACATTTTAAATAAAACCAAAAGGTTTTATAATAATTTATACGCTAAGTCAAATGCAGCCGGGATTAAATCATTT
Source organism: Cyclobacteriaceae bacterium (assembly GCA_965243485.1). Taxonomy (GTDB): domain Bacteria; phylum Bacteroidota; class Bacteroidia; order Cytophagales; family Cyclobacteriaceae; genus UBA7330. Next base: position 4,899,337 of record CBDEVP010000001.1, read on the forward strand.
TGTTTATCAGTCTTAGAATTTCAATCAGAGTCCCATCCTCCCCATTGCCCCTCTAATGGTGACTCTGATGGGGATCAATTTGAGCTTAAGAAGTCTTAAAAAATGAATTTAATCGGCGTCTCCCCGCTCCCTGGTCACCCTGATTATATTGAAGTCGGGATTATTTGGAAAGTATTTTTCAATTAATTTATGAACTTTTTTTGTACATTTATTGATCAATAATTACGTATTTGTTTGAGTTTGATAAAGATAAAAGCATCACCAACAAGGTAAAGCATGGAATAGATTTCAAAGAAGCTCAAATGCTTTGGGAAGATCCAAACAGAATTTTGATTCCAGCTAAGAATATTGACGAAGACAGATACATGTTAATTGGAAAAATCGGGGATTCAATATGGTCAGCCATATTTACATTGAGAAATAAAAACACCAGGATTATCTCTGTACGTAAAGCAAGAACTTATGAGAAAGAAATCTATGAAGGCCTCTGAATTTGATAAAAAGTTCGAAAGCGGGGAAAACATGACTGAATTTCTCGACCTGCAAAAAGCTTCGAGACCTGGGTTAGAACAAAGAAGGGTCAGCGTCGACTTTCCGGAGTGGATGGTCCATGAACTGGATAAGGTCTCGAAAAAGCTGGGTGTCACCAGGCAAAGCATCATTAAGATCTTTATTTCCGATAAGCTGAAAGAAGAAAAGTATTGATCTTAATGCCCTTTTATGATGCAATTATCCCCTATCTTAAATAAGGTTTACATATCATCAAAGTTTTACAATACAGATGAATGCAAAACAGCTAACGGATGAAATTTTGGGTATGCTGTACACCATCCGGGATGACCAACATAAGCTTGAGATCCTGCATGAGTTTATGACCAATAACATTCATGAAGAACCTATAAGAGAGGATATCCCTGAAAAATACAAAGAGGCCGTTCGGGAAATTGCGGAAAATTTACTGGCCGGCTTTGTCTGCTTTTTCAACCCGGATACGCTCGAGGTAGAATCCCTTCCAAAGGATCTGGTAGAAGATCCCGAAGAATTTGAATTAATGACCGGGGAAAGCTGGGAAAGCGAAGAAAGGAAGCATGAACAATGGGGAAAATGTATAGAAATAATCCCCATGGAATCAAACGAGGCCTTCAGGATCATGGAAGATTTTACCGGACAGGTGGATAACCAGCATCTGCAAAAAAAGCTGGTCTCCGCACTGAATAATCGAGGGCCCTTCGCTAATTTTAAATTTCTGGTCGAGGGGTCAGATTACCGGGATCAATGGTTTGAGTTCAGACAGCAGGCAACCGAATGGTATGTCTGGGATCTTCTTTCAATCGATTTAGGTGAAACTCACTAGATTAAAATGCCCATTCACCTGTACCAGTCAAAAAAAGCTCAGCGATACATCGGAAAGCAGGTTTATGATGACCTTCCCTGGGCCGAGGATCAGGTTGATCCGCTGACAATCTGGTATGCGGATGTGTTTTTCATTCAGCGTGAACGATACCTGCTGCTGGCAAACCCGCTGACCAAATTCACCTTCTTTGTTTTTCGCTATTCCAAAAAGAGCCATCCTGATTTTATTCAAACCTTTAAGGAAAAGCTATCAGACACCCTCAAAGCTGCTGAGATTGACCCGGGAAAATACCTGAAGCAATGTGACCTGGTGATACCTTTTACTAAATCCAACAAATCAGCATCTGCCCATCTGTCCAGAACCAAAATTGATTTCGAATACATGATTTCGGCTGACTGGCATGATCAACCCCCATCGGGGGATGAGCTATTCTACAACAAAATGATCGCTGAAAACCTGGTGACTTACAACAAGAAAGATTTTGACTGGCCAGCCAAAAGATTTTATCACGAGCTTATTCTCAGAAGATGGGATTAAGTCAGTCTTCGGAGTATCATATCATCAAAGTTCCTGCTACTTGGCTGAGTCTCTGAGATCAGCAGACCGCCGCATCCCCTACCATACATCAACAAAGAACTCAACACATTTTTGAAATATTGCGATTTCTGCAAAAAGATTGATTGCTCAAGCATGCCATTTGCAATTATCATAAGATCACACCCCTAACGTGTGATATTCAATTTTTAACATCGGACCTTCCTGTGAATATTTGAGCATCACTTGTTCAAAACATAACCAGACATCGCCGACATTTTTTAACTAAACCATAAGGTTATGAAACGCTCAACAATTCTTTTTTCCACCATGCTGCTTTTTACAGCTCCTGCCCTGACGCACGCACAGAGCTGGTCTGTAAAAGCAGGCGCGAACCTATCGACCTGGACTGGAGATGATGTAGAATCTTCAGATGCACGATTGGGTCATCAGTTAGGTATCCACTATCGCATTAGGGCTACTGATGTGTTCAACCTTGTTCCGGGCATCCAATTCACCCAGCGGGGGGTGCAGGACCATGCCAAAGAAACTTTCGATTGGTATGAGAATACAGAGGTCAGTTATGAATACCAAATGAGGGTAAGGGTAAACTACCTGGATTTTCCACTCACATTTGAATACCATGTAGACCCATCGCTTTATCTGCTGGTCAGACCCACCCTTTCCGTGCTGCTGAAAAACAAGTACTCTGCCATCCAAAGAGAATGCATTGAAAATGACTGTACAGGCTCTAAGGAAGAAGATGAGTATGACTCATTTCGAAGCACTGACTTCGGTCTCGGTGTGGGTATCGGATATTTGATCACTGACCACATTGGCCTCTCCGTGGGCTATCAATGGGGATTGATGTCATTGGATATTGAGGAAGACCTGGAAGCGTTTAACCGCACCCTGGATTTTTCTCTTGAATACAGATTTTGAGTACCATTAACAAAAAAATGATGAAAACGATCATAATAATATTAAGGCTATATGTAGCCATTGCGCTTACCATTGTATTTACCCGATGCAATCAACAGCTTGAATTCGATGAACACGGGATTACGATGGTCACTGTGAGAAATGAATGGACTGGTGAGCCCATTCCAAATGCGACCGTGAAAGTATACAATCACATTGACGATTGGGCATTTGAGCAAAACCACAGGCAAATCCTTGAAACGGATGCAAATGGTACCGTCAAACTTAAAGGCCTGAGTGATGGCGATTACTATCTTGATGTAGTGAAGGATGGAATGTCAAACTGGCAAAATCCCTGGGGTATATATGTCTATGATGGAGGTATCAATATCGATGAAATACCAATATCTGTCAACTTCAATTATTTCATTTCCTCCTCCGCCGGAAAAGACTGGGAGATCACCAACATCTATGATGAGGTTGGTAATGACATCAGTGATGATCCTGATTTCTCCTGCATGATAGGTAATGTGGTGCACTTTGAGAAAGCAGGTTATTATTCCATGGATGATGGAACCAATCGCTGTGATGACCTGCCCCAATTCAGGGAAGCCAGCTGGTGGGGCTATGGACAGACACTTTCTCTGCTCATCAATGGCTTGGATGTATATGATTATCAGGTAGATTATTTCGACGATTTCTACTTCACCGTATTCGATCATTCGGGATCGACCTCAGTGAAGTACAGATATGAACGCCTGTAATGCAATTCATTTTGTGATCAAACGCACGGAAGAATACCTGCGTTTGATCACTATTTTATCACAAAAAAATAACCGTTCATGAAACTTTTAGCAATCATCGTATGTCTGATATGCGCATCGGCAAGTGCCTCTGCACAACCCATGGAATCAATTGAATTTGCCAAAGCACGCGTCTCGTCAGGCAGATACGAGCTTAACCGGTTTGGGATTGAGAAGATCAAGATAAGAGACAAAGCCCCATCACCGGCAACCGATGATGGAATATCCGGTGGTGAAAAATTCTTGCTAGGGGCTTTAACGTTGTTTACAGGAGTAGGCACCGGCTCCTCCTCTGAATTACTCGTTCGGCTAGATAACAGGGTGAAACTGACTGGCGTCAATAAAAAAATAGGTTTCCAGGTACTTGTAAATGGCTATTATGAAAAAGACCGTGAAAGGGTGAGAGACGAAGATGGCAGCAGCTCAATAGAAACCTTTGAAAACTATACCCTTTACTGGGACCGGGGTGCTGATGGCACTATTGTAGTAGAGGGTACCACACTGGGAGACTTTTCTTTTACTCCTGGCAGTATGGCTCCTGACTCCATGGCTTATTGGAAAGGTTTGATTCAACAAACGATGCCAGCCATCCCGGTGGAGGTAAATGAGGTTCATGGTTATTATCAGTATCATGGTGATTTTGTTCTAAATATCATTTTTGAGAATAAGCCGTATTTGATTGTTTATGAGGATGACTACCATCGCTGTACATTGATCCATCACGGTCAGATCATTGGAGTTTGGCAAAATGTATCAGGAAACAGAATGAATACCCTGGATCAACGTATCCATCCCTTTTTATTATTACCGCAGGGTTCGACCAGTGAAGAAGCTCAGCGTACCATCACTTTGCTGACCCTGGGACTGACACTTGATCGAAATCAGTCGGATTGATTTTCTATAGATCTGACGCTGAAATTACGAATGTGCAATAATTGAATCATCAATTCGGAGTCCCAACCTTCTACCTCTCATCAGGTATAATGATCTTTATGCGGTTTAAACTGTGAATTATCACTCTATTTTCAATTTTATCCGGACAAATACCTTGCAAAACCGTTATTTTTTGATTTAATTGAAAAGAATATTAATGAACTGGTTTAATTTAAACTTACTACTATGAAACTAAAGATCATTACCTGTGCTAAACTGTTACTTTTATTTACCATCTCCTGTGAAGAGAATGACATCCGTTCTTCGGAAATTGGGGATGAGTTCAACCAGCAGCGATTAAAATGGGCCGGAGTAAACACTAACGGTCAAACGAGTGCGAGAATCTCGGGCAATATTCAGGAATTCATGTCATCAATCAATGAAGTGTTAATAGCTAATAACCTGCAACTGTCAGTCATTGAAGCTTATGCTGCTGACGGGGCAGGGACCGAAGTTTTTTTCAACGACCGGGGGAATAAGCAACTGGCAGCTGATTTTGTCCCCGGCGACCCAAGAAGAGGCGGATTTCAGGATATTGCATACGCGAGGGATGGCACGGAGGGAGCAACCTCCAGCGGTCTTGACCAGGGAGATACGGACGCAGCCATATTGAATGCCATGAATACCTGGGATGAAGTCACCTGCTCCGATGGCCTGGTGCTTACCGACCTCGGGGCAAGCCCTTTTGACCTGGGTTACGTGGAAGCTATTGTCACCGATGGTGCCGAAGGAGCCTTCTTTTTTGTTGATATCATGCACTCCGGCTTTAATACGACAGTCACCGATGCGGTTTACGGACCGGGAAGCAGCGTCCTGGGGGTGACCTTTACATTTATCTGGCTGGATGATGATGGTAACCCTACTGATGTAGATAACAACGGAAAGGACGATGTAGCATTTAGGGACATCTACTACAACGATGAGTTTTCGTGGGCGATCGGTAGCAACATTGATGTTGAAACTGTGGCCTTGCATGAAACAGGACATGGCCTCAGTCAGGCACACTTTGGTAAATTATTCCTCACCGAATCAAACGGGAAATTCCATTTTGCGCCTCGAGCGGTGATGAATGCCGGGTATACCGGGATCCAAACAGCCATTGGCAGAACAGACCGGGCCGGCCATTGCAGCAACTGGAGCATGTGGCCCAATAACTGATCACTTAAAAAATACCTAAAAGCCGGATGCCCTCCGGCTTTTTTCATATTTTCCGCCTGAAATTCACCCCTTTCCGAACTATATAGTTTTCCATTCTTCATTAGTGCTCCCGCTCCTTCCTTAAAAATTTGCATTAATTTTAAATTATGAAGTCCATTCACTTTGGTACCAAAGAAGAAAATAACCTCAGGCGTCAAAGGGAATTTTTGGCGTTGACTCCGTCAGAAAGGGTCATCAGGTTTCTTGAGTTATCGGCTGCTATTGCTCAATTTGAATCCAGCGCTCCAAAAAATCGGAAAGACAATTTCATCATCACAAAATCCAAATAAATGGAATTTGATAATCTGGTGATGGATTTTCTGGAAAAAGCCACATCACACAAGGTTGAGATGATCATGGTAGGTGGTGGTGCAGTGAACTTTCATGGTTATCAGCGTCACTCCGCCGATGTAGACTTTTGGATCAATGTTACTCCCAGTAATCTTCAGGCACTCAAAAAGGCCTTACAAGACATGGAATTTGATTTTGATGATTTTCCTGAAAAAAGTCAAGGAAAAAGAACAGAATATATCCATTAAAATCTCACCATTCCTTGAAATCGAGTTGATTACATCCTTCGATCCTGGCAGAAGCTTCTCAGATGTCTGGAAAAATGCGGATACAGCTACGGTGATCAAGGGCAAAAAGTCCATCTTCTACAAGGTAATCAATTATGAGGATCTCATATCCAGCAAGATGAGGTCTGCATGTCCGAAAGACCTGTTGGATATCCAGGAATTGAAAAGACTGAGACAATAGCTTGCTAAAAAACCCATTTGAGATCGTAACACTCAGCCTGCTATCCATGCAATATTTACCAGATCTTCCACTTCTATCCTGTAGCTTCCAAAACGTGTGCCTCCCTGTACGGTGAGGGCCGGAGGCAGGGCGGGAACCACCAGATTGCCGTAATCTCTTTTTTCAGTCCCCCGAACCTCATGACTGACAAGTCTCACCTCTATGACATCACCATTTCTTTTGATCAATTGCAATTTTGACCCCAGGGGTACCTCTTTGATGGCTTCGTATGCTTCCTGTTCTGTCATCGTCCTTATTTTACAATAAAACTAAGAATCTTCGGCGATTGATCGGATATTCGTGCCCTCTGGTAAAAGTCCCAATATCCTTCTTAAAATCCATATTCCCAAGAACAATACAAATGGCGGCATTGTTATATAAATGAATTGATTATTGAATCGAAAAACACAATCATTATGAATATTCAATTAAAAGGAAACTGGAATCAAATCACCGGAACGCTAAAAGAGAAGTACGGCGAGCTGACCGACGATGACTTCAAAATTGCGGAAGGTAAGGTGGAGGAACTTGTCGGTATGCTTCAAAAAAAGACCGGAAAAGCAAAAGAAGAATTAATTGAGGAGATTGAAGAGATCGACTCCAAGTCGATCTAGCAAGATTTGTTTGATTCGATGTAGAGCCTGGCCAGCTGGTCAGGCTTTTTTATTGTCCGTTAATGACCTGATTCGGAGATATTTTCTGCTATTTGGTACTGATCATTTAAAATCCAGCTGATATCAGATTATATTTATTTCATTATCGTCACTTTCCATGGATTTACCAAACCCGGAACACCTTTCTCCCGAAGATCTTCCCCTATTTAGGAAAGGTCTTGAAATTCTTGACACTGTTCAACGAATTACAGATCTGATCCCTGAAGATGATAAACACCTTAATGTGGTGAAGGAACAAATGCTAGCCGATGCCATGGTATTATCCGTTAAAGTCTCCGGTGCTGCTGTTATGGACCTCTATGACCTTAAGATGGAGGCAGCAGCCCTCATCCGTAAGGCTGCTCGGGATCTGATGGTCCAGAACCATTCACTCGAAATGTTTGGCTTTAAAGAGGTCGAATACTTCCAGGTGGTGAGAGAACAGATAGAAGAATATCGCCTTCTTTTTATTGATTGGGTAAACACCTTTGACCCCTGGGACTATGTGATCGATCGCTGGGGGCTCTTCAATCCTCCGGGTGTAGGTCCCTTCGATAAGGATCCGGACGATGACCTGCCTCATGACGATCGATGATCTCTGCTCTGTGTTTCTACGGCCCTGTTTTAATCGATGATAATTTTTCGTACAGAAGTCCGGATTTTCTAACCTTTTGAAAAATACTACGTATTATTTAGATATGACTAATTTATTTTTTAGTATAATCTAAAATATGAAACAAAAAATACAATCAATCTACAAGAAATACGGCATCAAAGCAGTGGTAGTGCTGGGCATATGGTGGGTGGTCAAATGGTCTGCTTTGATCTTTTTTGGTAAGGAAATATTGGAACGGATCAGATAGTTTTTTAGTTACAAAACGATTTCATTAGAAGGTCAAAATGCTTAATCCATCCCTCCCATGCAGGTAGTACACTGCAAGGCATAGGAATCATATTCATCATAAGCAGGGCCCGGTCTCCCATTGATGGTGATGATCCTATCGATGCGGACTTTACTTTCATCATGTAAAAACAGAAAGTCGCCTGTAGTCTTCATCTGACTTAACCGGATGATCCTTCCTCGGGCAGTCTCCACTTCCCCTTTGGGATCGAAGTAGTGGATCACTACATTGTCCAATTTTTGATAGGATTCAATGATTTCGTAAAAATCAGGATCAACAGGTGTAAACTGGCTATAATTCATTTGGTGTTGCAACAATGGAAATATAGAAAATAGTTTCCATGTGACATAGAAATATGATCTACTACTTTTATTCCAGTCCCGGACTTTATGAATGCACAAATATCGAAAAGACAGTTTTTTAAATAAAGAAAAAATGTATCCCTCAAATTGATATCTTCGTTTGCTTTCGCACATCATTATAACATAAACTCCTCATCATCTGGCAAATGAATATACATGATAAACTAGCGGCATCCGGCCTTAAACTACCTGAGGTATCAACGCCGGGTGGCTCTTATGCCTCTGTTAACATCCGGAATCATATGGCCTTCGTTGCCATTCAGTTTCCAATATTAGATGGAAAATATCTTTACCAGGGGGCTCTGGGTGCTGACCTAAACAGTCAGGAGGGGCATGAAGCCATACAATTATGCGCTTTGAATGTACTGGCTCAAATTGATCAAAAGGTTGGATTTGATTCAATCCTGGGACTTAACCATATCGATATGTATTACATGTCAGCCCCTGGCTGGGACGAGGCTCCAAAGGTAGCCGACGGAGCCTCGGAGCTTTTTGTAAACATCCTCGGTGAAAAAGGGATTCATACCAGGGCCATCATGGGTGTCCATCACTTGCCAAGAAATTTTTGTTGTGGTATCGTCTCCTCATTTACGCTGATCAGGTGATCTTCGCTTCCTGGAACATCTAATTTCCCTTTCCCAGGATCGCCGTAAACATTCCCCGGTACATTCTGTTAAGTGGGCACAATAAAACAAAATTGCCCTTATGAAAGAGTATACCGTGATTTACAAGAACAAACCATCCAAGGTATTACATGCCTATGACCGCACCGAACTTATCAGGAATTATTTTCAAAACGACACAGATCTTTTTAAAAAGGAAGTAAGCCGAGTGGTCTGGTCTGAGATCAGTATGCAATGTGTGCTGGATACTGAAACAGGCAAGGTATCCTCCGAACTTTTCACAGCAGACATCAATCCCTACGGCTGGAGGGATGTGAGGGATTAGTAAAATCCCCCAAACACCATTGCAGATCGGCCCGGGTCAATAAGTAAAAGGAGTCAGGGTTCTGAAGGCAAATGCACACATTATCCGATCAATTGTAGTTGATTTGCCTGATCACCTTATAATACTTTTGATGCATAATGACTATCCAGCCAGCTCTTATCACTTCTAAAAACAACATATCCTTTACTATCAGGGCCGTCCTACTGACTGCCAGCAGTCTTACAGTGATGTCCGGAGCCATCATAGCTCCTGCCCTTCCTGCCATCAACCAAAATTTTGCCGAAGCACCGGAACTACTTACCAAACTGATCCTTACCATGCCAGCCGTATCCATCGCACTGCTGGCGCCAGTGGCAGGATATCTGACCGACAGGTTTGGAAGAAAGAGACTATTGGTCATCTCTCTGATCATTTACGGGATTGCCGGTACCAGTGGCTTTTTCATCGATACCATTGAATGGTTGCTGATCAGCCGGGCGGTGCTTGGAGTGGCCGTGGCAGGTGTCATGAATGCGGCTACAACCCTTATTGGAGATTATTTTGAGGGAGTAGAACGAAATAAATTTAAGGGGATCCAGGCCAGCTTTATGGCGCTCGGAGGTGTCGCTTACCTCAACATGGGTGGTATGTTGGCCGACTGGTCATGGAGGGGGCCCTTTCTGGTTTACGGTTTAGCTTTCATCATCTTGCCCTTTGCACTTTCAGCCATTTTCGAGCCACCATTCCATGAAGCAAAAAAGTCAGATTTAAGTCTCCCGTTACCCAACAAAGGATTATTGGCATTCATCTATTTCATTGGTTTCCTTGGTATGACATTCTTCTACATGATCCCGGTGCAGATTCCCTTTTTGTTGTCCAATCTTGAAATTTCCAATTCATTGATCGGTTTAGCCATTTCGGTTTCTACTGTCACAGGCGCCATAGCCAGTATGAATTATGCCCGGATCAAATCCTATCTGTCCTATCAGAGAATTTATTCACTCTCTTTCGGACTGATGGCTGTGGGGTACGTGGTCATTTCATTTTCCTCCACCTATTGGCTGGTCATGGCAGGACTGGCCATTGGCGGTTTAGGCACCGGACTAATTATGCCCAATGGAAATTTATGGTTGATGCAAAGTGTTAGCGAACAACACAGAGGTCAGGCAATTGGAGGAATGACCTCGGCGATTTTCCTGGGTCAGTTCCTATCACCTATACTCATCTCTCCGGTGGTCAATATCTTCGAGATCTCCAATGCTTTCTTAATTGTGGGAATTACCATCCTGCTGGTATCGCTTACCTTATTCTTTCTGGGTACAGGATTTCGTTCGGACTAACTGCACTGCCATTTTGACCGGTAAGTTTCGCTGGCCCCATTTTAGCTGTTAGATCACCATGCTCAGTGAAACAATACAACGGGTATCTAACGATGAAGCATTGCTGGATGCCTACTCAAACACCATCACAGGAGTAGTGGATAGCTCTTCTGAATCGGTGGCCCACATCAGGATACTGAAAGATGTGAGGCATCCCAGGACTAAAAAGATGGTTGAAACGGGTGGTTCCGGTAGCGGGTTTGTGATCTCGTCTGACGGTCTTATAGTAACCAATAACCACGTGATTGAAGGGGCCAAAAAAATTCTGGTTTCATTCTCAAACGGATCTGAATTTTCTGCAGAACTCGTCGGTGCAGACCCTTCCTCGGATATTGCCGTTCTTAAGTTCTACGGTGGGAACTACCCTCCTCTGCACTTTGCGGATTCTTCTACGTTGAGGCCAGGGCAAATCGCTGTGGCGCTGGGCAATCCAATGGGATTGCAATATTCCGTGACCTCAGGGGTAGTAAGCGCACTGGCCAGGACACTTCGGGCCAATAACGGTAGACTGATTGATGATGTGATCCAGACCGATGCTGCGCTAAATCCCGGGAACAGTGGTGGTCCACTGCTGAATTCAAACGGACAGGTGATCGGTGTCAATACGGCAGTGATCGCCTCCGCCCAGGGCCTTTGCTTTGCAGTATCTTCCAACCTGGCAGCCTTCGCGGCGGGCGAATTGATCATGCATGGACGCGTGAAAAGAGGTAGACTGGGAGTGGCTGCACAGTTGGTAAAGCTAACGCCAAGAATGATTGCCGCCAATCAGCTGGAAAGAAAAACAGGGGTGTACGTGTATGAAATTGTGCCTGATGCCAACATTGACAATCGGAATTTACTGGTGGGTGATATCATCGTTGGTTTCAACAATAAGGCGGTCAGCACAGTAGATGATCTACACAAGTATCTGAACGCCAGTACTATAGGAAAACGATCAGAATTAGGTATACTCAGAGGCGGTCGGAAATTAAATATAGCAGTGATCCCGGGAGAAATGTAAATATCTCCCGGGACCAACTGAAATGAATGCGCTATATTCTAGGTATTGTCAGTAATATTCCGGTCCTTTGACATAGAAGCCCGGAATTATATGAGTTAGTTTCTCATAATTTTTCCTGTTTGTATACTCAGGCTTCATATGAGTATGATTCATGAGATTTAAATGTTTTTGATTCGGTTAATCCAATGGCATGGATAGTGCTGTTTCTAAAGCAGCATTTACCATAACCGAACAACCCTTTGAGAAATATAAAATTTTCAACAAATATCAATGCTGCATTCGCGGCCGCGCTCAAACAAAGAGTGAATCTTTATTTTTCCGAGCGCAGCTTAAGCAGAAATGCCAACAGCGAGATGGTTCTAAAGACCATTTCTGCATTCGCAATCTATCTGATCCCCTACTTTCTGATGATTATCGCGGGCATTGATAATATAATCCTTCTTTTTCTTCTGTGGATTCTGATGGGTTTTGGAAAGGCCTTCATCGGAACTTCGGTAATGCACGATACCATACATGGTTCTTATACAAAAAATAAACCGGTGAAGCAATTACTGACATTCTCCACCTGGTTGCTGGGCATTGAAGCATCCCTTTGGAATATCCAACACAATGTGCTTCATCATACCTTCACTAACATTGAAGGTGCCGATGAAGACATAGACTCCAGATTCATCCTGCGATTTTCGCCAAATCAACCCAGGCGATGGTTTCACAGGTATCAACACATCTATGCCCTCTTCATTTACAGCATCATGACACTTTTCTGGTTTATCGCAAAAGATTTCATCAAGGCAGTGAGTTATCAAAAAAAGGGACTCTTGAGGAATCAATCATTCGCATTTTTCATAACCACCATGGTGGCAAAGAAACTATTGTATCTGGTCATATTCATTTTCATACCTGTAATATTGCTGCCCATTGCAACTTATTGGGTCCTTCTGATGTTCATAGTAATGCATTTGACGGCTGGGATACTATTAAGTATGATTTTTCAACCTGCCCATGTGATGGAATCTTCATCATTCTTTGTGGCAGGAAAAGATAAACTGATCAAAGAAAACTGGTTGGTTCATCAACTAAGGACCACCACCAATTTTGGAATGAACAGTAAGATCTTATATTGGTTCAGCGGTGGGCTTAATTTTCAGATTGAGCATCATTTGTTTCCCAATATCTGTCATGTCCATTATAAAAAGATCTCTAAGATTGTCAAAGCTACGGCACTGGAATATGGACTTCCATATCATATTCAGCCAACATTCGGTCTGGCCATCTGCAATCACATAAAGATGCTGAGGGCCCTTGGAACCGGCCGCATTTAAGGGGTCTGGATTATTATAGTGAGTAGCAGAGGCTTGATTGATAAAGAAAACGGGTGACCTAAGCACCCCTATTTGTTAACAAAAAATAATTTATGGCAAGATCGCAGAACAGTTTTATAAAAAATCAAAAAGCAAAAAAGAAGAAAAAGAAGCGTGAGGATAAGCTTCAACGCAAACACGAAAAAAGAGATCAGGAAACCAGTGGTAAACTGGAAGATATGATTGCCTATGTGGACGAGTATGGAAATTTACTTGACAGTCCACCGGAAGAGCAGGAGAAAAAAGAGAAGGACAAAGATGAGGATGAGAAATCCCGCTAAGGGAACTCATCTTTCTGAATACATTGTAGCTAAAACAAAGAAATCGTAAGCATCCTGTGGTAGTATCTAATGGATCTTTTTCCTGATCAACAGTTTTCCGGAGCAGGTGACAATTCCTTTTTCGCTGGCGCCAAGGCTTTCAATGATCAGATGACCTTTCAATTGATCATTTTCAACCTGAATGGCAGGCTCTTTGATCTCAAGCCGGCCAGCTGCCCTCCCGGATCTCATGTAATCCTGTTTTAACTTCTGGTAGAGGCTATCCAGATTGAATTGCATACCGCTTTCATCAGGATATCGAATAGTTAATAATTGATGATCAAGTATTAGTTTTTCGGATGAGGGACTATCGGGTGATATCAATTCTATAACCTGGTCAAGATGGTCGGGAATGGAAGCATTAACCTGGTACAAATAATCGAAACCGGAAACATTCAACCTGTGTCCTTCTTTTTGATAAGCGTAAAAGACAGGGTATTCAATAGGTACACTTTCTTCCGACCTGTAGCCATGTCTCAGTCCCATCAGTTCCATGGCAACGAAATCCTCGCTATAACCAAGTGTCCTGGCGATCAACCGGTGATCCTGCTCAAACCAGTCTTCAATGGCACTTAAGCCATGGAACTGCTCAAGGTATCCCAGAATGGACATGACCTCGTTGTGCAGACTATCACTCAATAGGTCTTCGTTTGGAAAGGCAGGGTTGAGTGTCAGGGATAGGGTATCTGACTGATCCCACTCGGGCTCATTCACTATTTCATCCTCAACCAAAAGCCCGGCTTGCTCCAGAATGGTCTCCAACCTCGCTACCTGGCTCCTTTCACTTACCTGAAAGATCCCCCAGGGCCCGAAAGAGCAGATCAGGATAATCACGAAGAGGGACATAGGGATAAACCGGATGTCCTTTCCTCTGAGGATCATATAAAAGGAGATCCCGGTAAGCCAAACTGCCAGGAAAATAGTGATGTACCGGTTGATGGTCACACCATATTCCGCTACCCGGAGCCCGATGGCCAGGTACAGCATCACGATGATCGGGGTCAGCATCCAGAAAAAACCTTTCTGCAAAAACCTGATAGGTCCTCCCGGATCTTCCCGGTCATAAGGATAAGCCAGCAGCATCGTCAGCGTACCAATTACTGCCACAATGATGATCATGTAGACCATGATCCCTGTGGGCCAGTTCCATTCGATAATGATTTTGGCGGAGTAGCTGTACAGGATCAAAAAATACAAACCAAGCAATGGTATCAGTACATACAAAATGAATGTCCTCAATCCCCTGGGGAAATTCTGCTCTACATCAAGTTGTTCATAATCCCGTGGAAATCCCGCCACAAAAAACCAGGTATTAAATACACCTGCCATAAAGAAGAAGAGTTCTGCATAGATCTTTTCTTCGATCTGCGCATCAAAAAGGTTATCCACAGCAAAAATGGCAAGACTCAAACCCACAAAAAATGCTGCTGAATAAAGTACTGATAGCAAAAAGCGAAGAAAAAGCACCCGGTTAAAGTGCCAGAAACCATTCAGAGTGCCCCGGTTCAGAAATGGAATAAATGATACCAGCAAATGGGCGGCAATGGCCAAAATAGTATACCGGATGTAAGGAATAGTAATGTTCAGTGTCTCCTCAGAGCCCGGCAAATAGAAATAGACCATCATCAGTACAAGGATTACTGAAACATACCATCTACTCCTGATTCGAATGGAATAGCGTTTGACGTCCGCATAGATATCAACGGCAATAAATAAGGGAACACCCAAATACCCGCACAATAGCAGGTTGACATAAGGAAAAACATTGTCCAGATCACCCTCATTTTCAACGAGGAATATGGCGAAGGTCACTGCAAACGCGGCAGAAAAAATGACCATCGGATGCTTTTTTAGAGCGCTCAATAAATGATTGAGCAGGAACTGGAGAGACGGTAGTTTCATTTTAGCGCTAATGTGCTAGTAGCACCGGAATATCTGTTCTTTCGCCCCGATATTAACGAATTTCAAGATCAAAAGGATTTTTCTGATAAAAAGCCCATACGTTCAATGGACAAACCGATATCCGGTCATACTGAGCAGTTTTTCTACACTTACCTTTTTATACGCCGCCGGCATTTCACTAAACGACGGAGGCTCAAGGCCGAGGTCCACGGCGGCACTTTGATAGAATGACTCTCTGGTCCTTTCCACCGGACTGCAGGCATTGAAGGTCTCCCCCCAGATATCTTGTTCAATAATTGCACTAATCACACCCAGGCAATCCTCCAAATGGATCATATTGACGGGATTTTTTGCACCGGTCAGGTTCTTTCTTCCTGCAAAAAATCGACCCGGGTGCCTCTCAGGTCCGTAAAGACCTCCAAAACGGATCACCGTGGTCCTAAACTCCGGTGTGAGTGAAAAAACCTGCTCAGCCTCCAGAAGCGACACACCTCCTCTTGACAAGCAATCCGGATCGGCATCTTCCTCTTTGACGATCATATTTTTATTCGGGTATATGCCGGTTGAGCTGATAAACACAATATTTTCTACTTCCCCACGAGCTGAATCCCTGATAGCCTTCAGTTGTCTGAGGTGGAAATCAACTTCGCCGTCCTTGTTTCTGGGTGGAAGGTTGATCAGTAGGATATCAGATCTGAAAAAATCTCCCGGGTCTCCATCGATTTCCGGTCTCAAAGCAATCAAATACGGCCTGATCCCTCCTTCCGAAATATTGGAAAGCTTCTGCTGATGAGTAGTACTGCCCCTTACCTGATATTTCTTTCCTGCCAGATATTTGCCCAGTGGTAATCCTAGCCATCCGCAACCCAAAATACTGATTGATCTCATTGATGCTACTTTTTAATGTGAGCTAACTATTACAAATTATATGCCCTCGAAATATCGTCTTTAGACCTCTGATGATATATTTTTTCGTGGAAGTCCTTCAACTTATTAAGCGAGGGAATCATGTTTTGTTTTTCATCATTATCCAGATCACCGACCAGTAGCGAACCAAGTGCCATCATTTTTCGATCTACTGTTTCCATCAGCTTTTTACCTGAAGACGAAAGCTTTACTCTCTTTATCCGTCTGTCCTTTGGATCATTTTCTTCCATAAGTATTCCGTTTTTCACTAGCCGTTTAATGGATTCAATACAGGTAGTGCGTTCCATAATCACCCGATCAGCAATTTCTTTTTTGGAAGGAGTACCAAAATGCTCCACCGTTTTTAAGATACCAAAATCACCAAGGGAAACCAGTGGCAAATCCCGGAAAGTCAATCTGAACCACATTTCAACAAAACCGGTGAGACTACCCAACAGGTAAGAGGCCATCACATCCAGGCCCGCGCTGTTCACTGCCTCTACATCGGTGAGGTATTCATCGGGTCTCTGATACTTTTGTTTCAGCCACTTTCCGAATAGTTCGAGATCATCAGTTTTCCACTCTTTAGCAAAAGTGTCGTAATCCTTCAGAAGCCTGATAATGTTGTCCATCAAAATAATTATAACAAAATTAATATAATATTAAAACAACTTTGTCTATTTATTGTTTTTATCCCTGAACTGAAATAGTAGCATATATGAAAATCATTTTTCTGATCTTAATGTTTATTCTTTCCAATGCACTTTATGGTCAGACCGGATCTTTTTCGGGGAAAGTAACTGATGTCAAAACAGGTGAGGAGCTGATCGGAGCCACTATAAAGCTGGATGGGACTGATCTCGGTGCCGTCACAGGTTTGGATGGGCGATATACGATTGAAGACATCCCAACAAAAACCTACAATGTTACCGCCTCTTTTGTAGGCTACCAGACCTTTACCAAATACAACATAGTGGTCCGTTCAGAAGGAAATATTGACATCAACTTCCAGCTGGAAGAAAATGTGGAGTCACTCGGAGAAGTGGTGGTCACCTCAAATCCGTTCCGGAAACTGGAAGAAACACCCCTTTCCATCCAAAAACTAAACCAGGAAGAAATCGCAGCCTACCCAGGCGGAAACAACGACATCGCAAAGGTGGTCCAGACCCTGCCCGGGGTATCCGGATCTGTGGGTGGGTTCAGAAACGATGTCATCATTCGTGGCGGGGCACCCAACGAAAATGTCTATTACCTGGATGGCGTGGAGATCCCGAACATCAATCACTTTTCCACGCAGGGAAGTGCCGGTGGTCCTGTTGGATTGCTCAATGTATCATTTTTTGAAGGGGTAACACTAACTGCCAGTTCATTCGGTTCACAGTATGACAATGTCCTTTCAGGGGTCCTGCAATTTGATCAGCGCAACGGAAATGCCTCAGATTTTAAGGGCAACTTCCGCCTGGGGGCCAGTGAAAGTGCATTGACGGTAGAAGGGCCTCTGTTCAAGGGCGAAAAAGAGGAAAGCAATACCACCTATCTTGCATCCGTACGCGTCTCTTATCTGCAGTTTCTGTTTGACCTGATCGGGTTACCCTTCCTTCCCACTTATTGGGATTATCAATATAAGCTGAATCATAAGATCGATCAGTACAATGAGATCATGATCACCGGTGTCGGGTCTATTGATGATTTTGCCATTAATCAGTTAGATGAATTTGATCCCGAGCAACAGGCCATCCAGGATCAGGTACCGGTGATCCGGCAGCAAACCAATACCATAGGTATCACCTGGAAAAAAAGGTTTCAGGATAATTCGGGGTTTATGCAGACCACACTCAGTAGCAATGCCCTTTCCAATAATTTCTTTCGCTATCGCGACAACGTCAATGAAACAGGATTGTATTTCACCAACGAATCGGTAGAGCAGGAAACGAAACTACGTTACCAGCTTACAAAATTTGGTGATCAATGGACCTGGTCTGTGGGAACCTCTGTCCAGTATGCAGACTACACAAATGAAACCCGGGACCTGATCAATTCCTTCGATTATAATTCTGAGATCGGATTTATCAGGTATGGTTTGTTCAGCCAGGGTTCCCGGTCCTATTTCAACGAAAGGCTGGGTACTTCGATAGGATTCAGGGTGGATGGAAATACATTTACCAGCTCCGGAAATGAATTCTACAGGACATTTAGTCCAAGAGTAGCCCTGTCTTATCAGTTGGACCCTCAGGGCAAATGGACCCTGACCGGATCCGCTGGTAGGTACTACAAGATCCTGCCCTACACTGTTTTAGGATTTAGGGATCAAACGGGTCAACTCGTAAATCGTGATAGTGAGTATACCCGGAGTGACCATGTCGTCAGTGGCATTGAGTATTTACTTTCCAAATCCTCCAGGATCACTGTCGAAGGATTCTTAAAATCCTATGGTAATTATCCGGTTTCACTGCTGGACAGCATCTCTCTTGCAAACAAAGGTGGTGGATTTGAAGTACTCGGTAATGAACCTGTATCAACCACGGGTGCAGGTAGAACTTATGGTGTTGAGTTTCTCTATCAGCAAAAATTTAATGGAAAGATCTATGCCATTGCAGCACTGACTTTATACAAAAGCGAGTTTACCAATCTTAACTCAGAAGAATTCATACCATCAACCTGGGATAATGGTCAGTTGATTTCATTGCTGGGGGGATACAAGCTAAAGAATAACTGGGAGATCAGTGCACGTTACCGATATCTGGGAAGGGCTCCCTATCCACCAACGGATGTTGATGCAACTCTGAGCAATTATCCCGCAGTGATTCTGGATTATGATCGTTTAGGGACTGTCAGACTGGATCCGTTCAGTCAGCTGGATCTGAGGGTAGATAAAAAATGGAGCTTCAGAAAATTTAGTTTGGATGTTTATATCGACATTCAGAATGTACTTGCACAATCCCAGCCATCACCTCCACAGTTTGGATTGGAGAGAGACGATACGGGTCAGGTCATCAATCCCAGAAACCTTATCGAGGTTAGCACCAATGAGACAGGTACCGTACTACCATCCCTGGGCCTGGTAGTGAATTTCTAAAATTCAACTGAAGATCCTCGAGCAGGCGTAAACGGTCCGGGTCCAATTCTCAACCTCATAATCTCAGGAAAACAGCTATTTTAGTATCAATCGGCAGGCGGATATCCTCGAACGGTACAAAAATCGCTGTAATGATGTCCGGATCCGGTTTGGGTTTTTTGACCATTTCATCTTTGTAAAATGTAAGAGCCGGTCCAATCTGAAATTCGCATCCAAAATGATTCGAAAAATTGAATTCCCTGCCAAAGGTCAATATCAGGGAGGTCCTTTTATTGATTTCCCATTCATCTTCAAGCCTTTGTAACGAAGGACCAATTCTGAATATCCAGGATTTCAGGTGGGTGATTTCTGACTCCTGACCAAATCTGACTCCAAAATTCATGGCCCAATAAGTGCCAAAATCTTTCTCATGCAGCTTTGCAGGCCAGCCATAGTCAAACTCAAACTGGATCTTTGCTGACGAAAATGCTACACCAACGTATGGCCCGGATGGATAGCCTACACCTGGAGATAATTTCAGATCAAACTGTGCATTGACTTGAATAACCGCTGACAGGTATAGAATGGAGGAGAGCACTGGCAATTTCATGGCATTCCGATTTGGTTTGTTCTAACTTAAGATGACCAAACACCTTATCGAAACGGAATTTTAAAACCCGGTACTGCCTTTTTGCAGTATTTGCAAATCCTTCGGTAACCTTGCGGCTGATCCGCCAAATATTACTACCGGAGAATAATTTTAGCTATTGAATTGCCAAATTCGATTTATAGACTCCTGGCCAGAAACTGCTTGATGGCCATTTTTCCATCAGGTATGACCGGGGCTCCTTCCAAAAACTTTGAAAGCGCATCGGCAGACAAGAAAAAACAATCATCCACTTCTCCATCGACAAATTTTATGGGGCCATCATAAACTGTAGAGAATACCCTTCCCCATACCTTGATCTTTTCATCCTGAAAAAAGAAATCAAAATGAGATTCTAACTTTGGATTTTCAATTCCCAACTCTTCCTCCAGCTCTCTGACAGCATTTTCCTCATAGGTTTCATTTTCCACGACTACCCCGCCAGTAGTAGGGTCAAAGTAGCCGGGATAAACGTCTTTTTGCAAGGATCTCTTCTGGATCAGGATTTCGCCGGTACTATTGAAAATGATAACGTATGAAGCCCGATGAAGCAGACGCTTTGCCCTCATCTCCGACCTGGGAACTACCCGGATGATCTGATTGTCCTCATCTACAATGACAACCTTTTCTTCCACTTCAATGGAACAAGACTATAGAAATGCTGCCTCACCAGCAGCAGTAAATGAACCTGTCAGTTTAATCTTTTCACCTGAAGTATTTTCCTCAAGGTTTACTTCAAAAGTCCCTTCTATTTCGGTATTGGAAATCTTGGTGTATGTTATTTTATTTACTGCACTTGCTTCAGCATTAATAGAGTAGGCTCCGGACTCTGTTACATAAATGGAAATGAATCCGACAAATTCTGTAGAAGTCATTTCTTCGTAGGTATAGGTTTTTTCCTCAAAGCCATTTGCATTGCCTTGCTCCACAATGGAAATTTTAAGAGCACTGGGAGTTGTTGGATAATTGCCTATATAGATTTCCAGAACTGATATTTCTGCTCCGCTCAAAGAGCTAACTGAATAGGCAAATTCAATTTCCTCATTGAACTCCAAAGTACCGCTTTCAGCACCGGACACAGTGAAGGTAGCGGAACCCTCAACAGTAGCTTGCATTTCTTCACCATCGTTGCAGGCAATGAATAGGATCAATGAGAAAATAAAAGGAATGATTTTCAAAGACTTCATAAATAAGTAGTGATTTAGTAATAAAACAATAAGGCAAGAGATATCAAAAAAAAGGTATTCTAGCTTAAGGACCAAAGAATTAATACATAACCTGCGCAAATGAGGTTGTAAAATGAGGCAATTACATAGGTGTTATCCGGCCGGTAACATGTTTCGAATGGCTGAGATCTTCCACCGGTTTTTTTGCTTTACCACCACAAAGGTGCTCCACATTTTCCGTACAGATCCGTTTATTTGCTTGATCTCATATCTTGCATCTACGATGGCATGTTTTGGACCCAGCATCCGGATATTTTCTACTGTCAATGTTCTGGTACCCGGATTTCCCGAAGAACTCCTCATCATGCCCTTAAAGGCTCCTTCCTGTCCCCTCCTCCACTCTCCTGAAGAAACGAGCTGATCGATATCCTCAGTAATGATACTCTTCAGCAAGGTGGTATCCATCTCTTCCCTGGCTTGCTGATAATCAGCAATCAGCTTTTTGATGGCGGCATCTTCTTTACCCTGAGCCATCACCCGGACACTCAGCAATAGCATGAAGAAATAAAAAAACAGTGTACGCACCATCATTAACCTATTAACCTATTACCCAATAACTCATTAACTTAATAATTACACCTCAAAACTATCCACCTCCACATAAGCCTCTATCAGCTTCTGCTCGCCCTCTTTACCGGAATATTTGTTCCCATGCTCCATACCCATGATACCTTTAAATCCTTTCTCGTAGATATGCTTGAAAACATTTTTGTAGTTGATCTCTCCGGTAGTAGGCTCCTTCCTGCCGGGATTATCACCGATCTGAAAATAGGCGATCTCATCCCAGGTCAGGTCGATATTATGGATCAGATGACCTTCGGTTTTTTGCATGTGGTAAATATCAAAGAGGATCTTGCAGGAAGGACTGTTCACCGCTTTGCAGATCTCATAGGTCTGGTCGGAATTCTGAAGAAACAGATCCGGTGAATCACTCAAAGGCTCAAGCACCATGATCAGGCCGTGTGGCTCGAAGATCTCCGCACCCCGTCGCAATGCCTCTACCACATTGGCCGTCTGGATTCCAATGGGAAGCTTCCGCTCAAATGCGCCGGGAACGACTGTCATCCAGGTGGCATTCACTCGCTTGGCTACCTCCACTGCTCTTTTACATCCATCCAGAAAAATATCAAGATTTTCTTTGGTTCCGGCAGCCAGGGTATTGGCCAGGTTTCCGCCCTTTTGCACTACAAAGACACCCATTTCCATGTTGGTTTTGGCCATCTGGCTGGCAATCTTCTCCTGCATTCCCACCTCTCTATTCATCATCCCATTATCCTCCAGCGCAGTAAAACCCTGGTCGGCCATAAATTTCAATTGATCGATCAGATCATCACCTCCGGAGTTCTTAAACATCCCAAAATGTGGGGCGTATTTCAGTTTAAAATCGTTCCTGGCGCCGATCTTGCCAGGCATGGCAAATCCACCAGTGACCGCTGCGGTACCAACTAAAGAACTGGTTTTGATAAAATCTCTTCTACTTTTCATTATAATGTTGTTTTAGAAAGAACTCAGGTTGAGTTGATAATTTTGGTTTCAGTGACTAAAATAGCCATGTCAAATCAAAAATTGCATAGGGAGACAAGAAACATCTGGCATTTAATGATTTTCTTACGACCTCCTGATCATAACTTTAAGACAAATCGCTATGATGAAAACAATTAACCTGACTTCATTTATTTTAATCGCATGGTCCGTTTTGCTGATCACCGGTTGTGCTGAAAAGGAAGAAGATTATTTCACTTCCGGTTTTAAAGCGATGGAAGTGACCGGATCTTCGGCCCTGATATGGACCCGGCTGTATGCTGCTGAGAAACCCGTTCCGGTTTATCATGAACGTGAATCCAGGGTTTTCAGGCATCCCATCGGTTTCAATGAAAAGATACCGGTTGATTCAATGGATGGCGCGGTGCCAGGGAAAGAAGGTGAAGTAAGGATATCTCTGCAATCTGGTGAAGATAAATTTGTTTCCCCCTGGTTGCTAGCCAAAAAAGAGAATGATTTCACTGTGGACTATTCCTTTGAACCACTCCAACCGGGCACCAGTTACACGGTCACCCTGGAGTCTAAAAATTCCGGAAATATCGTCGAAGGTAGCTTTCGCACTGCTCCTGATCCTGACCAGGTGGTCCCAGTAAACCTGACCACCTCCACCTGTCAGTATTTCTGGAGCTACGATGACGACCTCAGAGGGTTTAAAACCTATGATCTGATGAACGCGATGAAACCGGACTTCTTTGTTCAGACAGGCGATTATGTCTATTATGATAAACCGGGTCCACTTTCAAAAGACCTCGAAACCGCAAGACACAAATGGCATGCGATGGACTCCTGGCCCTCTCTGGTAGATTTCCATCTCAGGGTACCGATGTACATGATCAAAGACGACCATGACCTATTAAAAGACGATATCAGCGATCCGTCCGAATCATACGGCAACCTGACCTTCGACCAGGCATTGAACCTCTGGTACGAAAATGTGCCGTTAAAGGAAAAGCCCTACCGAACATTCCGGTGGGGCAAAGACCTGCAGATCTGGTTGCTCGAAGGCCGGGAATTCCGCTCCAACAACAGAATGGAGGACGGCCCGGACAAGACCATCCTCGGTCAGGATCAAAAAGACTGGCTGATTGAGACACTGCAGGGCTCGGATGCAACCTTTAAGATCCTCTTTTCAGCGACCCCTATTGTGGGGCCTGACCGCGAAAACAAAAAAGACAACCATTCCAACAAGAATTTTCAGACGGAGGGTGACTGGATGAGGGATCTGATTTCGGGCACTGAGGATCTTTATGTGATCAATGGCGACCGGCACTGGCAGTACCACTCCATTGATTCAGCCACTCAGGTGCATGAGTTTGGTTCAGGTCCGGTAAGTGACTCTCACGCCCAGGGGTGGAATCCGGATGACAAGCGGCCACAACACCAGTTTTTACGGGTCGCCGGAGGATTCCTCGGGGTAAAGGTTTTTAGGGAAAATGAGATTCCGATGATCGTATTTACCCACTATGGTACTGACGGAAAAGAAATGTACTCAAAGACTTTCCAGGCCAATGGATAGTCTGGCTTTAGCCTGATGCAAAGAATAAATGATCAAACATTACAAATTTCTGATACAGGAATCAAAAAGAGCCCCCCGCTTATCTTTTTTACTTTGAAAAAACCTAAATTAGGGTCAACGCTTTAACCCCTAACCTTCCCATGATGAGCTTCAAAACATTGATTTATATCCTCGCGCTTTTCATTTTTTCTACCCACACACTCCGATCGCAGCCACATTTAGCCTCCGTAGAACGTGTCAGATTCCTTACCGAAGAATGGCAGGGAGACCGGGACAAATTTGGCCGGCCGATGGTTCCGGATGCCTGGCTTGAGCGGGTCAAAAATGTGAGCGTGGAAGAAGCCTGGAAGAGTTTAAAGGAACTTGGCTATCACAATCAGCTGGAAACAGAATGGCACATTCTAAGACCCAATGAAGTGATGGTGGGCAGAGCATTCACCACCTCATTTTTACCTAAAAGACCTGGTCTTGACGACCGGATGATCGCACTCGGAAACAAAGCTGGATTTCAGGGAGGTACCAACCAGTGGTCCATGAGCATGCTTACCAGAGGTGATGTGATCGTCGCTGATCATTATGGAAAACTGAGGGAAGGCGCGTTCCTGGGAGATAACCTGGCCCAGGCCATTTATACCAGTTCCGGGACAGGTGCCATCATCAACGGGCATGGACGGGACATTGTGGGCGTACAGGGTATTGAGGGAATAAACATCTGGGCCAAAGGCTGGCATCCCTCACATAGCGCAGAACGAATGCTGATCAGCATCAATGACATTACGCGCATCGGAGAAGCGGTTGTATTGCCAGGTGATGTGGTCCTGGCTTCACAGGCTGGTGTGATTTTCATCCCTCCATACCTGGTGGAAAATATCCTGCTTAACAGTGAGGTGGTGAGGCTTGAAGATGCTTTCCGTCAGGAAAAAATCGCCGAAGGAAAATATACCAGCCAACAGGTCTACCAAACTGAGTGGACTCCGCAAATCAACAATGAGTTTTATCAATGGTTGAAGAACAATCGGTTGTCTATCAACGAAAAACACCAGGTACCCTTCGACATCATTGATAAGATGATCAGCACCAAAAATCGTGACTGGAAGTCCTGGTTGAAGTGATCCGCATTTCACTCCGGAAAGATAATTTTTCTGAAATATTTGCGTAAGTAAAAACTTACATATTTATTTGTAAGCAAATACTTACATAAAATAGGATGAGAAGAGATGTTTTCCAGGCCATAGCAGACCCGACCAGAAGGGATATTCTAAACATGATCACTCATAAAAAACTAAATCTCAACAGCATTGCTGAAAATTTTGAGATGAGTCGTCCAGCCATATCCCAACATATCAAATTATTGGAGGAATGCGGACTGATCTCCATCGATCAGCAGGGCCGGGAAAGGTATTGTGTACTGCAACCACAGAAACTTAAGGAAGTCAACAACTGGCTGGAACCCTTCAAGAGGATATGGGAGTCACGATTTGAACAGCTTGATGAGCTTTTAATAGAAATGAAAACCAAAAACCAAAAAAGAAAATGATCAAACAATTTGAAACCGAATTCACAAAGGATCTGGACAACAAAAGGATCCATGTGACCCGAGAGTTTAATGCACCTCTTACGCTCGTCTGGAGAGCCTGGACCGAAAAAGAACTACTGGACCAGTGGTGGGCCCCTAAACCTTACAAAGCAGTGACCAAAACCCTTGATTTCAAGGAGGGTGGTCATTGGCTCTACTACATGTTGAGTCCCGAAGGCGATAAGCACTGGTGCCGGTTTGACTATGAAGCGATT
Organism: Cyclobacteriaceae bacterium; assembly: GCA_965243485.1. Lineage (GTDB taxonomy): Bacteria > Bacteroidota > Bacteroidia > Cytophagales > Cyclobacteriaceae > UBA7330. The sequence continues at coordinate 4,925,365 of CBDEVP010000001.1, forward strand.
GAGATCAAAAGTTCTTTCAGCGGAAGAGATGCCTTTTGTGACGAAACCGGCAAACCCACGAATACAATGCCAGGTATGCACTGGGAAAATATTTTCAGTGATCGTGAAGGAGCCACGCACGTCTCCATTGAGATCACATTTGAGAAAGAAGAAGACATGGAAAAGATCATAGAAATGGGCTTTCAGGACGGCTTTTCGATGGGACTCGAAAACCTTGATGAATTACTGGTAAAACTCAGCTGATATGAAAAAGATAACGATATCCGCCAACGTGAAAAAAGAGATAGACCAGGTCTGGGACTTTTTCACAAAACCTGAACACATCACCCAATGGAATTTTGCTTCGAAGGACTGGTGTTGTCCCTCAGCATCCAGTGACTTGAAACCGGGAGGCAAACTGGTAAGCAGAATGGAAGCCAGAGATGGTAGCATGGGGTTCGACTTCTCCGCAACCTTTACGACGGTGAAACCAACCGAGCTTCTCGAATATGTACTGGATGATGGCAGGGAAGTATCCATTTCATTCATGAAAAAAGATGGAATGGTAGCTGTCTTAGAGACCTTTGATCCGGAGAAGGAAAATGATCCGGACTTTCAGCGTCAGGGCTGGCAGGCTATTCTGGACAACTTCAAAAAATATGCAGAGTCGATTTAATCCATTTCTACATGGCACACATCCAAAAAATCACTCCCTGTCTCTGGTTTGATCACCAGGGAAAAGAAGCGGCTGAGTTTTATTGTGGTCTGTTTCCTGACTCAAGGCTGATAAGTCATTCTTCCCTGATCACGGAATTTCAATTGTGCGGTCAGCAGTTCATGGCATTGAATGGGGGACCTCGATTTCAATTCAACGAAGCCCTGTCATTTTTTGTGAGTTGTAAAGATCAGGAAGAAATCGATCATTACTGGTATGGGCTTACAGCGGATGGCGGAGAAGAAAGTATGTGCGGCTGGCTCAAAGACAAATACGGACTCTCCTGGCAAATCGTACCTGAGCAGTTTGGTGAGATGATGAAAAACGGCGCTGACTCGCAAAAAAAGAAGCTGATGGACAAAACGCTGACCATGAGAAGACTCGTACTGTCTGATCTCGAAAAAGCATTCAATTCTTAAAATATCCTAAATCATTAATCATATCTAAAATGGCAAGCACTTCAACCTACCTCAACTTTTCCAGAGAAACAGAAGAGGCATTCAATTTTTACAAAACCGTATTTGGAGGAGAATTTCTAGGCGAAGGGATATCCAGGATGGGCAATGCTCCCTCTCCGGATGGCGCTCCTCCCCTCTCCGATGCGGATAAAAACCTGGTGATGCATGTATCCCTGAAGATCACAGGAGGGCACATCCTCATGGGCACCGACGCTCCCGAATCCATGGGATTTAAGCTGACCAAAGGAAACAATGTCTACATCAACCTTCAGCCGGATACCCGGAAAGAGACCGAACGGCTGTTCAAATCACTTTCAGCAGGAGGTCAGGTCACCATGGAGTTGACTGATATGTTCTGGGGAGACTATTTTGGTTCATGTATCGACAAATTTGGTGTTCAGTGGATGTTTAATTGCGAGGAAAAGGCTTGATCCTGTTATCAATAAAGCTGTCTCATTGAAATGGTTGTATCGTTGATAAGTTTAATAGCTTTGTCTGATGCTGCAACTATTTCTGCTGGAAAGAAAAACAATATTGAAAGGCTGGGTACTATGCTTTGTGCTCAGCTTCCCCTTTACTTTCCTCCCGGTTTTCTTTGGTGATGGAAGTATCTGGCAGGATCTCGTGGCCAGAATACCTCTATCCCTGCTGTATGCCGCAGGAGTTGCCACTGCCTTATGCATGGCAGCATTGTTGATCAATTACGACCGCCAGGAAGTAAAACTGAAGATCATCAACAAACCCGCATTCAGGCAGCTAAACTCCAAACTGATCCCAACAGGACAGGGCAGCTTAACTGAAGATCTTAGCTTTTACCTGGAGGTTTATCATAATGACTTGCCATACGACATTGATATAGCCATTGACCTTGAGGATCATAAAAAGCAAACCATTGTCATCATACCAATTATCCAGGGAATTTCGGGTGGTCATAAGGTCAAACAGTATAAGGAACTGTTAAGAAAGGAATTCAGGCTTAGTTCCAATAAATATCACATTGAAATTTTCTTAAAACCGGAAGAGATCAATCTGGAAGACCCACTTGGTGTTAGCAAGCATTTATCATTGATCGAAGCCAAGCTCAGACTCAAACCTGCGTAAGTAAGACTTTTTGATCATGTCCTGTTAAGATAAAGCAAAAAGAATGGCCAAAGGAATTGAAATTAATCATAATCTCAGGAACATGCGCTTTGAAGTACTTGAAGATGACCACCTCGCCGAGCTTGTTTACCGGATCAAGGACAATACCATTTACCTGATGCACACAGGGGTACCAGATGCCCTTGGTAACCAGGGAATTGCGAAGGCACTCACCGAGCATGCCCTCAGCTATGCGCTTCAGAAAGGTCATCAGATCGTGGCATACTGTCCATACGTCAGAGCCTATATGCAAAGGCATCCGGACTGGAGAGAAAAGCTAAGTCCGGATCAGTGAACACCATAAAAAGAAGAATTCCTCTATCTTAGTATTTATGAAAAAATCAATCATTTCGGCACTGATCATCTTATCTGTTCTATCTGCAAAGTCACAGGAAGGCTATACCCCTTCTCCTGGCAACCTGGAAGCACGTGAATGGTTCCAAAATGCCAAATTCGGTCTGTTCATTCACTGGGGTGTCTACAGTCAGCTGGCCGGCGGCGGTGAGTCGAATGTGGCTGAATGGATCATGCAGCAGAAACGGATCCCGGTCCAGCAATATGAAAGGCTTCCCTCCTTCTTCAACCCCACTCAGTTTGACGCAGAGGAATGGGTCCTCATGGCAAAAAAAGCCGGGATGAAATACATCACCATCACCAGTAAACATCATGATGGTTTTGCTATGTATGATTCGGAAGTCAGTGACTATGACATCATAGAACAAACGCCTTATGAACAAGATGTGTTGGCACAGCTAAAAGCTGCCTGCGACAAACATGGCCTCAAGTTATTCTTCTACTATTCGCAGCTGGATTGGCACCACCCTGACTACTACCCCAGGGGAAGGACCGGTCAGGGCTATACAGGGCGGCCTGATTCAGGTGACTGGGATGCCTACATCAATTACATGAATACTCAGCTGACCGAGTTACTGACCAAATACGGTGATATTGGCGGTATCTGGTTTGACGGCATGTGGGACAAACCGGATGAAGACTGGCAACTGGAAAAAACCTACAGGCTGATCCATAAGCTGCAGCCGGATGCAATGATCGGAAGCAACCACCATGTTGAGCCTTTTCCCGGAGAAGATTTTCAGATGTTTGAAAGGGACCTGCCAGGGAAAAACACCATGGGCTTCAACCAGACCTCAAGCATCTCAAATCTCCCGCTGGAAATGTGCGAAACCATGAACGGATCCTGGGGATATTGCCTGATGGACCGGAACTTCAAGTCCGTAAAGACACTGATCCAGACCATGGTCAAGGCGGCAGGGCATGGCGCCAACTTCCTGCTGAATACCGGTCCAATGCCTAATGGAAAAATCCAACCGGAAAACATTGATACGTTAATGCAGATGGGGAAATGGCTGGAAAAGTATGGTGAGACCATATATGGCACCAGAAAAGGCCCCCTCGGTCCGGATGAATGGTGGGCCATGACGGCTACCCCTGATGGAAAAACGGTTTATCTGCACGTACTTCAACTCAATGAAAAAGTCCTTTTTATTCCGGATTATTCAATCAAACCTAAAAAGATGAGCTTTTTCGACGGCGGGGAAAAAGTCAACTATCAGAACACGAAATACGGATTGATGGTCGAAATACCTGAGGACAAAAAAGATCCGATTGATACGATCATCAAGATCGAGTTTTAGATCAATGCCCTGTCAGAATTCAACGACAGACCCCGCAATGTGCCTGGTCTGATCATCCACATTGAAGTAATAAACCACCAGGGCCTTATTCTCACCGATCTGAACGGCCCACGGATATCCCAGATCGGTGGTACCACCGTCTTCACGGATCACCAGCTCAGGTGCTGTTGAGAGGTTTGTGCACTCTTCATTGAGCAATCGTGCCCGGATGCCATAAGGCTTGTGCCGGTAGCCATAGACCAGCAATACCTGCCCGTTAGACAATTGAAGCGCGTGGAACGGATGACCCTGAAAACCCATTTTCTGCCAGGGATGAAAGCTTTTACCCCCATCAGTAGACCTGGCCACACAGGCCTGATCATCAAAGCCGGAGGTCCGCATAAATGCCACAAGGTCTCCTGTCGGGGTTTCATGTATAGAAGTCTCATTGAAAGAAATATCTTTATTCGCAGCCACAACAGTGGAATATTTCCAGGTCATCCCCTGATCTGTCGAAATCAAGAGATGTGTTGACGTTTTAGTAGAACCCTTCATTCTTCCTGCTACTACCCAGTAAAGCTTTCCATCCCTTCCTTCACACATAGCCCCACGGTTGTAAGCCGGCAAAGGTCTCCCCAGGGCATCAAACCGGTCCTCCGAGGGAAGGTTTGGTGGGTATATCGGTCCCTGCCAGGTATTGCCCTGATCCCCGGACCTTACCAAATAGCCACCCAGAAATACAAAACCCGGTTTATTTTCCATATAGGGCTCCCTGAGACTTTCCACGCCGTCCGGGTTAAGCCGTGCCCATCCATAGCTCGCGCACAACATGGTCCCGTCCCTCAATTGTATGAGACACGGATCCTGCGAACCCCCAAATGGATGCGCATACAACAGCTTAGGTTTTTCAGGCCAGTCAATTCCGTCCTGAGAACGCAGCATGACTAAATAACTATTCGGATCCACATGGTTATTGGAGCGCTCTCCGAAGATCTTGCGGTTGGGCGCCCGCCTGAAAGCCAATAAATAGTCATCCCCCGTGGTCTTGATGATCGACGGAAATGCAGAATAAAAAGCCGTATCCTCATAAATGACGATATCCCTTACTTTTCTTAACGAAGTATCCTGGCCAAAAGTGAGCACAGGTATTAAAAGGAGCATCATGATTTTCATACCGTATCCAAAATTGTTTGAAGCACTCATCCGACTAATCTACTTCTGTTTTTTCAATACAGGCTATTTCAAATAAATAATGGGGTTCAGCACCCAATACTTTTTAGCTTTGTCTTATAATAATTTCATAAAATGGATATATTTTACCGGTATGAATGAACTTCATGAAATGGCCCAGCTTGCAGCCAAATATGTCAACTCAACCCGTAGACATATTTTTTTAACCGGCAAAGCCGGCACCGGTAAGACGACATTTCTAAAATATATCATCAACCATACCTTCAAAAAAGCCGTTGTGGCCGCCCCAACCGGAGTAGCCGCCATCAATGCCGGTGGTGTCACTTTGCATTCGCTTTTCCAATTGCCATTTGGAGCATTCATACCCGAAGACATCGCCATCAACCATGAATCTGTCACCTTCAACACTCCGAGGACTCTCCTTCGTGACCGGAAATTCAGTGCAAGCAAAAGAAAGCTGATCCAGGAGCTGGAGTTGCTCATCATTGACGAAGTGAGCATGCTTCGCGCAGACCTGTTAGATTGCATTGACCAGACCCTGAGAAAACTTCGCAGAAACAGAACCGAAGCTTTTGGCGGCATACAAATTCTTTTCATCGGTGACCTCCTGCAACTACCCCCTGTGATCAAGGATGATGAAAATGAGATCCTTAAAGCATACTATCCCAGCCCCTACTTTTTTGAAGCACTGGCATTAAAGGGAGATGAGCCGATCAGGGTAGAATTACAAAAGATCTACCGACAGACAGATCAGCAATTCATTGATCTGCTGAATCGCCTGAGAAATAATCTCCAGACCTCTGATGACATCAATTGGTTGAATCGACACTTTGATGAGTATAACGACCTGATGGCTCTCGTGGGCTACATCCATCTCTCAACTCACAATCATAAAGCTGACCGAATCAACGAACAACGATTAAAACAACTGGACGGTCCAGTCATAAAATATGAGGCTACCATAGAGGGAGAGTTTCCCGAAAACATGTTTCCGCTGGAGCAAACCCTTCGACTCAAAGAAGGTGCACAGGTCATGTTCATTAAAAATGACCCTACAGGACATGGACGGTTCTATAACGGAAAAATCGGAAGGATTACAGCGCTTGGTGATGAAGACATCCTGGTGCAGTTTGAAGATGGGAGCGAAGTAGAGGTAGAAAAATATGTATGGGAAAACAAACGTTTTGTCCTAAGCAAAATCAGAGATGAGATCATTGAAAAATCTTTAGGAAGCTTTACACAATATCCCATTAAGCTGGCCTGGGCGGTTACAGTACACAAAAGCCAGGGTTTAACATTCGAAAAAGCGATCCTTGACCTGTCTGATACTTTTGCTCCCGGTCAGCTGTATGTGGCCCTTTCACGACTTACATCCATGAAAGGACTGGTCCTCTCCTCCCCCGTTCCGGACAGTATTCCAGCTATCGAAGAGAGTCTGCGGGCATTTGTAGCCTCGTTTCCTCCTCATGAAGAATTAGTGGCCTCGCTGCAGCAAGACCGTAAATCCTATATCTATCATTTTTCAACGAAAGTCTTTGGATTCGAATCTCTTGTTCACGAATTGATGTCGCACCAGAAAAGTTTTACCAAAGATGAAAATCGCTCTATCAAGCAGCAACATCTGACCTGGACCACAGACCTGGTGAATGAAACCGTACAAATGCATCAGATCGGAACGAAGTTTATCCGCCAGGTAGCAAGGATACTGTCTGAAGAAGACTTTCTTCAATCTCTAAATGAAAGGGTCCATAAGGCCCGGGATTTTTTTCAACCCAGGATTGATGAATTAAGAACCAGGATCAAAGAACATAGGAAGCAGGTGGGCATGGAAAAAAAGACCAAAGGCTACCAGGAAGAGCTCGAACTCCTCGAAGAAATGTTTGAGTTTCAGCTCAACCAATTGCTTAAATTCAGTGCATTTATAGGCGAGGCTGCTGAAAACAAAATATTAACTAAAAGCCAGTTGCTTGAAGCGACCAGGGCCAAGACTGTTGCATCAACAAAAAGCTCGGGATCCCGGAGAAAAGACAAGATTCCGTCAGCAAAGATCTCTCTTGAAATGTATCGTGATGGGAAAAATATTGAAGAAATAGCCAAAACGCGGGGATTGGTCAGAAGCACCATAGAGAGTCACCTGTCTAAATATGTTGAATCGGGTGAACTGGAGATCTCTCAACTTGTAGAAGAATACAAGATCTCAAAAGTGATGGAGTATGTAGAAAAAGGAATGCTGCGGGGTGGAGAGATCAAGTATGAGCTCGGTGACGATTATAGCTTTGGAGAAGTACGTATGATTTTGGCCCATGCCCGCTGGATGGATTCGAATGAGTACAGTGGACAGGAGACTAAATGAACACCCAGGTCCCTGCATAGGAAAAATAGCTAAAAAGCAGGAACAGAATTGACAAAAAGATTTTCACAATGGTTGGATGCATGAAGAACAAACTCAACAGCATCAGAATAGTTTGACCTGAAATTAAAATTGTTCCATTTTGTACACGTTAGTGATCATAAATGGACATCAGACACAAAAAGAAAAGATCGTATATTTCTGATTATCTGTAAGTTAATCGATATGGTTTGCTTTTTGATCCATGAAATGCAACCAAACAGATGATTTAGTCATCTATCAATAAGAAGTCATACCCAGTACCAGTAATAAAACCTACAAAAATGAAACGTCTTGCGATCTTTTCCCTGATCTTTTCTCTGACTACCGTCATTTGCTTTAGCCAGTCAAAAGATGTGCGTCAACTTGAATTTTTCAATGCTATCCATTCCGGAGGTAGTTGGGATGTTTATATCCAAAAAGGAAATACAGAACGTGTGGTCATAGAAGCGGATTCCGGCCCTATTGACAAGATCATCACAGAGGTTGAGGACAACACCCTCACCATCAAATCAGAGAACTGGTCCTGGTCCTGGGGATCAAATTATAAGAATCTGAAGATATATGTAACCTTCACAGAACTTGGGAAGGTTGTAGGATCAGGCTCAGGAACAATTAACGTACAATCACCACTGGATTCGGAGGATATCCTGATCAAATCAAGTGGTTCCGGCAATATCAATGTGGAGGAGCGCGTCTTTGCTAATGATGATCTGAGAATCGAAAACAGCGGCTCAAGTAAGATCAGGATCCTTTCTGTCATTGAAGCTGCTGATGACACAGAGATCCACAACAGTGGCTCCGGTCAGATCCGGATCAACGGCATCTTCTCCGATGATCTGTCTATCAATAATTCAGGCTCAGGGCAAATTGAAATCAACGGGGGAGAGATCAACTCACAGTCCATACGCCTGAGTGGCTCGGGTAACATGAAAATGGAAAACCTCATGAGTAAGACCTGTGAAATCCGCAAAAGCGGTTCGGGTAGCGTCTATGTAAGTGTCACCGATGAATTAAGCGGGAGTAGCTCAGGATCCGGAAATGTGTATGTTAAGAATGGAAAGCCCAGAATGGATTTTCACTTCTCAGGATCAGGAAAGATCATTTATCAATAGCACCATATCATAAAAAATACAGGCCTGGAATACATCTTTTCGGGCCTTTTGTTTTGTCAGGCTTATTATAATAGGCTTCCCTATTGCCTGGCCCGATACCTTTCGGTTCTTTTCAGTGGATGAAAGTGCACTCCGCCTTACTATTAAAATATGTATCTTGTCGCTTTCTAAAATGATGCACCCATACAAAATATATCAGGTATTCTCCAGAGAGGAGTTGGGTTTCCGGGGAAATACTGCTGCCGTGGTACTCCTGGAAAGTCCGATTCCTGCTGAACAAATGCAGGCCACTGCCGCCGACCTCAATCAACCTGCGACAGCTTTTATGTGGCGGGTAAATGGTGACTGGCACATCCGCTGGTTTGCTCCGGATGAAGAGATCACCCTGTGTGGACACGGTGCGTTTGCGGCTTTCGCATTCCTGAAAGATGAAGGGATCATGCAACAATCTCTCTCTCTGAATTACATGGAGGGTGTGATCGAAGGCCTCAATCATAGCTCCGGACTGGAGATGCATCTCAATGCCATCCCAACCATTCAAAGCCTTAAAGTTCCCCCTGAAATAGCCGAAGGTCTGGGGATTCCAATCCTTGAAATGTACGAAACTTCAAATAAACACCTGATCGTGACACGACAGGAAAAAGATGTGAGTGAGATGAAACCGGATTTTTCGAAGCTGAGAAAAAGCAAAATTTTTGGATATACGGTCACCGCTCCCGGCGAACAGGTCGATTTTGTGAGTCGGACACTGGTCCCTCATGTAAGTCAGCTCGAAGACCATGCCACAGGTTCTTCGCATGCCATTCTCACCCCCTATTGGGCAGATCGCCTAAAGAAACGGACCATGATCGCAAAGCAATTAAGCTCCCGCGGAGGATACTTTCAGTGTGAATTGTATGCCAATCAGGTAAATCTTTCAGGAGAATATCAATTGATAGCCAAAGGTGATGTAATGATCACTCAATACTGATCAGTTCGCACACCGCTTTCCCAAATTTCATCTTTGCCTCCACCAGCACCGGAAGTTTCCGTTCGTCTGCCGTTACCCAGACTTTGATCATGTGCTTTTCAGGAAATGTCCTGCTGATAGGAAATAAGATATAGGCTTCATGACAGGAAAACTGGCCCAGTGAGGTCTCCAACATGGTTTTACGGATGTATTCGACACCAAAGTCATAGTATTTACCCTCATAAAACATGTTGATCATCACCGAATCTCCGGGATCCGCGTTTCCCCAGTCATATGCCCTTAAATGGGCATAGGCGCTTAGCATATCAAAGGTACTATCTTTAAGCGCCACGAATCGCTGCTCAATGGCCCGGGAGTCCTCCTTCGTCTTTTTATAAATAAAGATCCGGGCAGTGTCTCTGTCAAAATCAAAAAAATCAGTCTCCTTTCTTGAATATTTACCTTCTCGCCTGTCCATAAATGTTCTCACGGGCTTCAGGGTAGATCGGTACATTTCTGTGTGGATAGAGTCTTTCAGTCTTGCAATCCAGTTGAGGATCCCCGTAGTGTAAGCCAGCACTCCGATCCTGATCCGGTCCTCGCCCAACTCATGATCCAGATGGGCTTTTCCGATGGTGATCCAGCCATACCTGATCTTGTAAGTATACTGTTCTTCAAAAGGGATAGAAGGTAGGCTTTGCCCATTTACTTCATCAGAAAAGATGACAGAGAGAAACAAAAGTACGTTCCAGGACCATGGCCTCATAAAGTGTGAGGGATGGGAATCCTGGTGCCTATGGCTAGGTTCAGTTTTTCAATAAAATAAGCAGAAAGCAATGGAGACTCTTTCTCAAGGTTTTGGTGAACAAAAAAATATAATTGCTGCAATCCGGCTTCCTTCCATTCTCTGACCCTTTCCACCCATTCATCCAATCGGGTATAATCACTCTCGTGATTCGCGCCTACCCACCTCACAAACGCAGCAGGTGTGCTTAATCGCATATGTAACATGTCGCGTCTTCCTGCTGTATCTACAAGAATATTGGCCTTTTTGTATCTTTTCAGCATTTCATATAGCGCATCTTTGGAGGGAGATTCAAACCACTCGGCATGTCTCACCTCCAGCGCCAGAGGAACCTCTGCGGGGAAGTCCATCAGGGTCTTTTCCAGTCTTTCAATCCTTTTCGGACTGAAATTACCGTGCAATTGGAGGAAAACCATACCTAGCTTCTCTTCAAAATGAAGGATCTCCTCGCAATAGGCATACAAAAGATCCTTTACCTCTTTCAACTGTTTAAAATGGCTGATCGTATTGGTGATCTTTGGAAAAAATTTAAATCCGTCAGGGGTTTTATCTTTCCATATCCTCACCTGCTCCCGTTTGGGGAAATGATAAAACGTCGTGTTCATCTCTATGCTGTTGAAATGCTGTGAATAATAAGGCAACTCATCTTTGGTGCCTCTTGGGTAAAATCCCTTTAAGTCCTTTTTATTCCATTTTGCACAGCCCACATAAATATCCAGCGGTTCATTCTCAGGGTTTGACAACACCCTGAAGGTATCCGGATGTGTTTCAGGTAGTGAAAAATCGATCAAATCTGGTTGTTCAACAGCCCCAAACTTCATGATATCGAATAATAGTTAAATTTTTTATTAGAATTATGCAATTTTACGATCAATTATCGTTAATAATCAACAAATGTGTAAATTTACAACCAATACAATCTTCCACTCCGTATAAACCACCACGAGAAGATTTTTATTGATTTGGTCTGAAATTTGCACCAGTAATATAAAATGGTTGGTTTATGAAAAAGCTTATCGTTAGTCTCTTATTTATTATTAGTTTATCTACTTCAGTGATAGCTCAGGAAGACGGGCGCACACTGGGTAAAATTATCGATGATCTTACTTACAAGTGGGATGATGAAGCCAAAACGATGGATAACTATGAAGGTTTGGCAAAATTCTGCATCAATGAAGAATACAGAATGGGTATTCTCAACCTGCTCAGAGACATTCATCATTATGATTCCGTACTATATGACCGGTTAATCAAAGCCTCCCGTTTTGGTAAGGCATCACATGAAATGAAAAAGACGATCGATGAGATCGAGAAATTTGAAGAAGGATATGACATGAAGAGTTTTATTCACTTCCTTCATACTGAATGCAATGCCAGAAATGAAATTGAAAGGAATGCAGACGACCTGAAAGCAGAAATTGGCTTCTATTCATATGACGGTCAGATCTATGTGCTGGAAAATGAGCTCAATAAATACGTGAGCCACATCACGAAACGGGTGGACCATATTCGTGAGCATGTGCATCATCTGCATATAGAATAAACCCAGAATGCTTTATAATACTTCCCGGGATGTAACGATGTCTTTGATTGTTACTTTCCGGGATTTTTTATGTGTTAAAACAGATAATTACCGGCGGTTACTCTGCTTATTGGTACTTGCACCTTTTCGTTTGAGCTGGGCATTGTATTCCAGCATATAGGCTACACTGACCGACAGCATATTGTTTCGGAAGCGAAGATTGTCGTAGTACTCGGAGAACGTGATATCTGGGTTTCTGTTAAAACCCATATTAGAATGACCAAAACTATACCGGAAGTCTATTTCCAATCGTCCCCCGGCCGCAAGGTCCAGGTAGGTCCCTGCCCCGGCCGTTAGAGCATACTGAAGTCTGTTAGCGCCGGGAAAAGCCAGCTGATTCTCCCTGGTTTTATTCCTTTCCTTAAACACTATATTGTAATCTATCGGATCTACGCTATCATCCAGAAACTCATCCAGGTCGATATAGCCGTTTCCGCTTACCCAATAGCTGATCTTTGGACCGCCATTGATATAATAATGCACAGGTCCGTTGTTAAAGCTCATTCTCAACTGTAGCGGAACAGAAAGGAAATGATTGGTCATTTTACTATAGATAGGGGTGACATCACGGTTGGTCACTTTCCTGGCAATCCGCTCATAAACAATCTCAGTCCGAAAGCTAAACCGGTCATCCGAGGCATAATGAAATACAAAACCACCCTGAAAATTGTAATCCGGAGAAACTCTGACTGTATCTCTTTTGTATAACGGATCCTGGTATATGTGATCGATACGGTGTGCGCCGATTTTCGGACCGAACCAATACTGGGCTTCTGCCAGATACCCAACAAGCAGGCAAACACAAAATGCAAAAATTCTCATACTACCTATATCCAAACGTAAGTATACTAAAGATATTCTTTACCAAATAATTGATTATTACAAAATAATCTTACAAATCTTCAATATTTTGAGATATTTTGTTTCAATTTGAAGTGTTAGATTTGAAAGTAAATGTTTTGGGCTGACTTTCATAACACAGGGTAAGGTTGAATAATTTGTCACATCGCTATATTAAGCTTGGAATATTCATTGGCTTACTGGTGTCATTCAACACTGGAATGGCACAACAGCCGCTCGTTTATAATCAGTTTTTCATGAACCCCTATGTTTACAACCCGGCATATGCTGGTGTTGAGGGGCATTCCGTGTTATTCCTGATGTATAAAAGTCAATATGGTAGCATTGACGGTGCACCGGTCACTTATCACGCCAATTTTCACGTTCCGCTCAGGGGTGGAATATCGTTCGGTGCCAGCGCCTACAATGAGTCGCATGGAGTCTTAAATACGGTTTCAGGCAAAGTCACCGGAGGTTACCTTTTATCAATCGACCGGGAACATTTCATTCGCTTCGGACTTTCCATCGGAGCGGGAAATAATTCCATCAATGTCTCGGAGTTCGATTCGCCCAATGATCCGGCCTTCTCAAATATCCTTGACAACAGTTCTTTCCTGGTCGGTGATTTCGGCCTCACCTACCATTTTGGGCACTTTAATGTGGGTTTTGCCATGCCATCATTGTTTGGCTACGAAGTATTCACGGAAAACAGTTTTTCACCGATCACGCTGAAAGCTCATGAGAACGTTTTGTTCAAAATGAATTACAGAGGACATATTGGAGATAATCTCGCCTTCGAGCCGCATATCATTTACCGATATAATAAGGTATTACCCGACCAGTATGAAGGTACAATGATTGTACACCTTGCGCACATCGTATGGCTGGGAGCCACTTACAGACAGGATGCAGGTATGATCGGATTACTTGGGGCAAAGATCAAGGAAGCGCTGGCGGTAGGTCTGGCCTATGAGGTTGGAAATTTCACCTATGGTAATCAATTGGGGCCCTCCTATGAAGTCCACGTGGGCTATCACATCGGGGCCAAGAAAGACCATGCAGAGCATGTTTCTTCCTTTATTAAGAGTCACCGGCTTTCGGCAGAACAAAGGGCAGAAAGAGCTGAGCTTGAGCGTCAGCAAAGATTACAGGCATTGGAGGAAGCCCGAAATCAGCAAGGTCAGCAGGATGAATTGACAATCTTACAGGAACCTGAGGAAACCCAACCGACGGAGACCATTGAACCTCAGACGGAAACCACACAACCCGCAGAAGAAACAGTTCCGGTTACAATATCCGACAACACACAGCAATCAGTCCGGGATAACACATACCCGACGCCGGATGCGGTGCAACCTGACAACACCGCCCCTACCAATCAGGCACCGGTCAGGAAACCTCCGGTGGAAACTGTACCTGACCCTGTGGAGGTAGAAAGAGGAGATCCTCAGCTGACCCAGGATTTCAGAACACCCCGGGAACTCGCCCAATCGGATACACACATGGAAGTAAGACGTGGCGGTCATATGCTTGAGCTCCCTGCAGGAACTTATGTGGTGGCAGGTGTATTTGAAAATTTTGAAAATGCTGAAAATCAGAGTGACCGGCTATTCAACAGAGGATTTCATGATGTACGGGTAGGGTATCTTACCGCCCGTGGATATTACTATGTTGTGATCTATAGTTCTGATAATCTTGATCCGGCGAGGGCCGAAAGACGAAGAGTCAGGCAAATGTCAGGACTCTCGGATGTATGGGTCTTAAAAGTGAATGAGTAATGAAAAACATTTTAAGTTTCGCCTTATTCCTTCTGGCAGCTACAGCATCTGCACAGCAAAGGCCCTTTATCAACAGTCTGGATAAAGCTTCGGGTCAGGTCGGTGAAACCGTCATCATTACCGGAAGCGGATTCTCGGCCAATCCTGCGGACCTGAAGGTTTATTTTGGTGCCGGTGAAGCACCCATTCTGAGTTCAACCGCTACCCAGATCCAGGTTACGGTACCTGCCAATGCCACACATGATCCGGTTTCGGTACTCAACACAGCAACTGATCTGATCGGATCTTCAAGTGAATTATTTACCCTCGTTTATGGAGGAAATCCGGCTACCTTCGGGGCAGCAGGCTTTGATCCGTTTCTTGAAATACCCACCGGAAACACTTTTGCGTATGACCTTTGTCTGTGTGACTTTAATGCGGATGGACTGACAGATATTGGTGTTACCCATGAGCAGGACACTGCCGTTAATTTTTACCAGAACCAGAGCACGCCGGCATCCACCTCTTTCAATGAGATTGGTTTGCAGATCCCACGTGAATCCGCCGGGGACCCGATAGCCGACCAAAACCTGAATGGAATAGACTGCGGAGACCTTAACAATGACGGTTTTCCCGACCTGATCGTTTCCAAAAACAATGGAAGCCTTTCGTTCAATATCTATTATTACAGAAATAACGGAGGTCCTAACATTTCATTTACCCTTGCCGGGAGCACCAAAATGCCAAATCTGCCGGGAGGAGATAACCGAACGCCCAGAATATTAAGGATTGCAGATATAGACGGAGATGGCAGAAATGACTTTGTCATCGGTAGCCAGACAGACAACACGGTCTTTGTTTATTTGCATGACGCCTCCAACAATGTCGCCTTCCAGGCACCTGTAGCCATTTCCGCCCCTGGAATTCAGGATCTGGGAGCACTCGATGTAAAGGATCTCAATGATGACAACCTCCCGGATATTGTGGCTATTGCTTTTGATAAAGTCAACCAACCCATTGAAATTCTTGAAAATACGAGTGTACCCGGAAGTGTAAGTTTTACACCGGGATTGAATACGGTGCCTTCTCAAAGGGTATTTGCCCACATTGCAGAGTTGACCAATGATGCCTATCCGGAAATCATTGCATCCAGTTCTTTTGGCGGGAGCATATCGGTGTACAGAAATAACACCGCGTCAAAAGGAGGAAGGGTTAACTTTACCGGATCACCACTGATCATCTCAGGAATAACCTCGACCTGGGGTATCAGCTCAGGAGATATCAATGGCGATGGTCTCAATGACCTCGTTGTTTCCAATGGAAGTGCAGGCGTGCGGGTACTGGTCAATCAATTTGACGGGACCAACCTTTCTTTCTCACAGACACTCTTGCCTGCCACACAGGTATCCAGGAACGTTCAGGTGGGAGACCTTAACGGAGATGCAAGACCGGACATTGTCTTTACCTACAATAGTACAAATCTCGCCGCCGGAAAACTGGGATTATACATGAACCGGAATTGTTATTTACCTGAACTTGAGCCTGTAGATCTCACGTATTGCCCTAATGATCCCTTTACCCTGAATACCATCAAGACCGTCGATGCCACTTACAACTGGTCTCTCACGTCGGGTACTGGTACCGTCACCCCATCGGGAGATAACGCATTGGTTACCATCACCAGTGCAAGTGCAACGATTGAGGTCACCGTGACACCCGGAAATAACGGTGGTGGTAGCTGTACAAACACTTTCAGCCAGGTATTTAATGTTACGGGAACACCTCCTTCTACCCCTACCATCACGCCCAGCGATGGCTCCTCCCCTGTTTGTGCTGGAATCGACCTCACCCTGCAGTCTACCCTCTCCGACAATTACTACTGGATCTTACCGGATGGAAGCGATGGGCCCAATGCAAGGGATCTGGTCCTGACAGATATCACCTCAGAGGATGCAGGTATCTACACGTTAAGGACCCAACCTGCCGGGGGCTGCGTGAGCCAGCCTACCACCTACGAAGTGGTGGTCAGTGAACCTCCCTTCATTTCGATCAACAACCAGGGTCAGGACAATTTCTGCCAGGGTTCGAGTGTCACTCTGGAAGTGCCCGATTTTGACGGTTTCACTTATTCATGGGAGAGAAATGGAGTTCCCATAGCAGGAGTAAATCCGACACTTTCCGTCAATACCACAGGCACCTACAATGCCATCATTACTGATGTGAACAGTTGTGAAAACAGAAGTCCGGATTATACGGTGACAGCGGTTCCTGCCCCAAATTCGGCCTTCAACACCAGTTATTCAGGTTCAGGGACTTCTGAAATCTGTGTCGATGTACCGCTGGATTTTTCATCGGCTTCAACGGGCTTCGGTGCATTTGCTTTGTCCTACGACTGGGATTTCGGAGACTCAAACAGTGGAACCGGCGCGACTATCTCTCATGCGTACACTACCGCTCAGACCTACAATGCAACATTAACCACCTCATACACGGACATACCCGGCTGTAGTGATCAGGCAGTAACCTCCATCACGGTGAGTGATCAGGTAGCCGGAGACATCCCCATCACAGTGGTGGGAGGCTCTACCGAAAAGTGTCCTAGCGATACATTGCTGGTAAGACTTCCTTCGAATTATATCTCTTATTCCTGGTCGACCGGCGATACGGATTTTGAGGCGGAAGCTTTCACAGGAAGAAATGAGAACCAGGTTACGTTGACTGCGGATGTTGAAACGAATATTGGCTGTATGGTCACGGTGCAGCAAACGATCAATAATTACCCTAATTCAGGCATTCCGGTTACTGCAGATGTCGGTGACATTGTAAATGACAGCATTGCCTTGCCTGAAGGTGAATCCATTGTCACATTCACCGCCTCAAATGCAGTGGGTGATTATTCGTGGGCCGTCGATGGAAATCCCAGCAGTGTGATCACTTCCATGCTGGAAGTTCAGCCTACCCAGAGAACAACTGTGGTTTCTGTTACAGGAACAGATGCTAACGGCTGTACAGAAACAACCAGGACTACCGTACTTTTACCCTCTGTGCTGCCACGTAAAACATTTTCGCCAAATGCTGATGGATTGGGATTTGATTGCTGGGAGATCTTAAATACTTCAGGCCTTGATGGATGTACGATCTATATTTTTGATAACCGTGGCCGGCACCTGCTCGAAAAAGATTCCCCCTTCCCCAACAATTGTGTATGGGATGGGACTGCCATGGGTCAACCAGCCCCGGAAGGTATTTATTACTTTGTTTTGAAGTGTGAAGACGAATTAAACAATATTACAGGTACCATTACACTCGCCCGATAGATCAAACCTGACTTGCTAATTCAGGCCTGACTCAACCAGTAAACAAACCACCTTATCAGCAGAGAAGATCAGTAAACTGAATACTGTATTTGCCTAGGTCGAAATACAGTATTTCCCTGATTGCGGGATGGGCCATGTTTATAAAACTTTGGAGCGTGGGTGATCTGAGAACAGATGTATGATGAAATGAACAAATTTTTAAAAAAATTTATCTTTTTTCATTCGCTTAAAAATCATGGAATTACCATGAATTTTGAGTTTCCCCTTTCTCGATTTCATCTGATTTTTATCATAATTCAAATACTTTATTTCACTTTATCAAGAAATTTATCTTTGAATTATACAAATAATTATTATTTAAATACCCAAAATAGGACACTGGATCATGTGTTTGAAATAAGAGAAAAATATGCTTTTCAGGCTGTTTTGTCTAGATTTGAACAGGTTACTTAGCCGATTTTTGGCGTATTTATTGATATTAATAAAATGTATTATGCGAATGAGCGTTGAAAATGCAATCATATCACCTAAATCAGAACAACCGGTTTTGGCTGTGATAGCGCTTTCATATATCACCATCTAATCTAATGAAAAGCAACAACCATAAATTCTTACTTTGCATCCCTTTATTCCTACTGACTGTTTTTTCAGCTTTCGCTCAGGAGATATGCACCAACGGAACGGATGATGACGGAGACGGATTCATCGATTGTTATGATAGCGATTGCGCCGGAGGGCCAAGCTGCTCAGACTTCTTTTATGGCAATCCCATAGTGTGCCGGGATGAACCCACTGAGAATCCAACCTTTGCCATGAGGCTACAGTGGGGATCCGAGGATCGTTCAGCCGATAGCCATGCCACACCTGCCGTGGGCGACCTCGACAATGATAACTTCCCTGAAGTAGTGGTGATCAACAGGCTGGATGAAAGACTTTACATCCTCAATGGTGAAGATGGGACCACTGCCTTTACTTACGATTTAGGTTACCAGCCTGAAAATGGAATTGTACTCGCCAACCTGGATGGTGGTGACTGTGCAAATATTTATGTTTCCAGAGACAATAGTACCAGGATCACTGCCCTGGACTGCGAAGCAAATCTGCTTTGGGAAGCCAATGCCTCAGACAGAGTGGGTATCATGGGGATCGCGGATTTCAATGGTGATGGAAATCCTGAGTTGTACTACAAGACGGAAATCATGGATGCTGCCACCGGCGCCATCGTAGTTCCCGGAACGGCCGATAACTGGGTCCAGAAATATGCGCACAGTGCTATTGCCGTCGATATCCTTGATGACAGTTTCTGCGCTACCTGTGATGGTCTGGAATTGATCACCGGTAATCAGATCTGGGCCATTGATATTGCTACAGGCTCAAGGACCCTGGCCAAAGACCTCAACGACCTCTTTGCCGCCGAAGTACCGGTAAATAACAGAAGATATTATACCAAGTACTTCAATACTACTCAAAACAGGACCATGATCTCAGTAGCAGATTACAATCAGGACGGACATGTCGATGTGTTGATGCCCGGAGCTTATGGCTCAAGCAACTCCTCCCAGACCACAATTTTCTTCTGGGATGTTTTTAATGATGCTTACCTGGTTTATGACGGTGGAACAAACCATTCAAAAGGTACCGGCCGTTTGAATGTGGCCGATATTGACGGGGACGGTTCAATGAACACCACCTATGTATCAGATCAGATCCTCTATGCCCTGGATGAAAACCTTGACGTATTATGGACCAAAGGTATTGACGAAGGATCATCCGGGTTTACCGGAACTACCGTTTTTGACTTTGACGGTGATGGTGCCGCCGAAACGATCTATCGAAGCGAGTCTTACCTGTACATTATTGACGGTACTGATGGAAGTACAAGGACCACCATAGCATGTAAATCCAGGACGCAGGAAGAATATCCACTGGTGGCAGATGTCGATAATGACGGATCAAGCGAATTGTGTGTACCCTGTTATACCAGTAATAACACGCCATTTAACCCCTACAGTAATACCCGTTTTTCACAAATTAGGATTTATGAAGCGGACGCCGGAGAGATCTGGCAGCCTTCAAGAAGGGTATGGAACCAGCACGGTTATTTTGTAGTCAATGTCAATGACGATCTGACCATTCCTGCTGAACAGCAGGACCACACAGCAGTGTTTGGTACGGAAGATTGTCAGACAGGTGATCCGATTCAAAACCAGGCGTTGAATGGATTCCTCAATCAAACTACATTCCTTGAAGCGGACGGGTGTCCCTCCTATGTGTCTCCTGACGTAACTTTTGCCGGAAACCTCAGTGCCACTCCGTCTGCCTGTCCGGAATCGACATTTACGGTAACCTTTGATATTGAAAATACGGGAGATACGGATATTTACGGTAATCTCCCTGTTACCTTTTACAACGGTGATCCTCAAACGCCCGGTGCGACCAGGCTTAATACTGAGTTCGTGAGCTTTTCCTCCGGACTTCTTGAAGGTGCCACAGAGACTGTTACCTTAACAGTCGAAGGAACCGGAGGTGATTTTGACCTGTATATTTCATTAAACAACAGCGGCCAGAATCCACCGATCACCTTGTCCGGAAGCGGCTTCCCTGAATGTGATTTCACAAACAATATTGGTAACATCTCAGTGACTTACACGCCTTTTACCCTGACGGTAAATAAGCTGGAAGACAACAGAAGATGTGACCTCTCCAAGCCAAATAACGGGGAGGCAGAAGCATATTTTGAAGGTACACTGGGTGGAAGCTATGAAACATTCTGGGTAGAGGATTTTGCCGGCATATCCAATGGAAGCAGGTCTGATACAGGCCCTACTGCATGGTCTTCGACCCGGGGTTCCTACAATCCGATTTACTGGGGAGTCAATACCAAGAGTGGCAACAAAGTTTATCAGACCAGAAAAACCGGTTTGAATAATGAGGTAAGCGAGGTCACCTGGCTTTCCGAGGTAATAGATATCTCTCAACATACCGATGTGGATCTCTCCCTGGAGATGCTTACTAACAATACCCTGGAAGCATCTGGTGGTGGCAGAGATTACATGCGCGCCTTTTACATCCTGGATGGAGGACCCGAAGTAGAGTTCGACACCAATGGAGAGCTTTATGGAAGCTTCCTGTATGCCATTGCGGAGCAGCAGGACTTAAACGGATCTACCGTACAGATCAAGGTCACCTTCCACACGACCGGAAACGGAGAGTATCAGTACCTTGACAACGTACAGGTTTCAGGCGTTTCGATCCCTGTCAATCAAATATACACGGATGCGGATGGATTTGAATTCTACTGGTACAATGCAGGAGACTTCTCGGCTCCGGTTTCATCAGGAAGCCTGTATGCCGGAATGCCGACGGGCAGCTACGATGTGGTTGGTTTTTTCCCGGGTGGAAACTGTTTTTCGGATACAGTAAATATTGTTATTAATGATTCTGTACCCACTTTCGATGTGCACATCTATGAAGTAGCACCTTACACGGACTGCGCTGATCCTGATGGAGCTTTATCGGCTTTTGTTTACACACAAACCGATGGAAGTGGAAATCCGCTTGACACGATCACCAGTGGCTACACCTTTGAATGGTTACGTACCACTGAATTGATCACACCAGTTGCAACAGGACCTAATCTTACGAATATCACCAGTGAAGGGTATACGGTGAGGGTCGAACAGATTATTACGGGCTGTACCTCCTCGGCAGCAGGTTCAGTATCATCTTCTGCCACAAGTCCTCCTGATCCCACAGTTGTCCCTACAGACATTGTCGCCTGCTCGGGCCCCGGTTCAACGGGATCAGCTTCTGCCAATGTTGGAGGAATTACCGCTGGCTATGATTTTGAATGGTTTTATGAAAGTGTGGATGCTACACCAGAATATACTGGCGCTGTGGTTTCCGGATTGCTTGAGGGTACTTATTTTGTGAGAGCGGTTGATAGCGGATCCTCCTGTGAATCTTCCTTCGTCACATTTGACATCATTGATACATCCGGTGACCCCAGTCCAACTGCTGTAGAGGTGCAACCTGACAATGCGTGTGGAACAAATAATGGTATTGCCACCGCCGATGGGGATGGCATGGGTACCACAGCAGGATACACCTTTGAATGGTTTGTAGGAAACAATACACTTCCAGCCAACCAGTTGCCGGGAGCGCTTGCAGGGTCCTCCATCTCAGCTGATGGCGCCACTGCCAGCGGCCTGGACAACGGTGTCTATACTGTAAGAGCCAGCATTGCAGGATGCGATGAAACTACCACAGTAACTATCACGGATGCTGAGGTAATTCCAACATATAACATTGTTACTCAGGTCCCGGCTGGAAATGCATTGCAGGTGACCGACAAAGCCTATGTCGAAATGCCTCAACTACTTGCGGGCCTCAGCTCGTTCACCCTCTCCTACTGGGTGGAAATATCCACGCAAAACTATCTGGATGACCACAGGATATTCTCATCCGGTGGTAAAAACGAATCACAGGTGATGCTGTGGACAAGCGATGTGTTCGGAATTTCTTTTGTGGTTAAAGCTGAAGGCGCCGCCGCTGTAGGTAAGATCAATACCCTTTACAAACCTACCGGATGGGTGCAACTGACAGGTACCTGGGATGAAGCTTCTGGAGAGATGAAACTGTACGCAAACGGCGTAAAAGTGGGTGAGACTACTTATTTTGGTGATGATCCTACGATCCTTGAAGGAGCGATAGACAATGGCACAGAGATGTACCTGGCAAGGGATGGAAACCTTGGAGCCAATAAATTTGAAGGAAGAATGGATGAGGTCAAGATCTATAACCGGGTACTTGATGAATCTGAGATCCTCGCTGTTTTGTGTGATCCTACAGGATCCTCCACAGGACTGATGGCCCACTACGATTTTAATGGTGTATTGAGTACAGCCAATGGCGCCACGGTTCCCGATGTAAGCGGTAATGGGAACAACGGAACACTGGATAAGCCGGGTGCCGCCCCGGGATCGGTTCAGTATGTGACCTCAGGCATTCAGTGTCCTCTGGCTGGCATGGTAAATAATACCAGCTGCGATCCTGCCAACCCCAACGGTGAGATCAACCTGGTGGGTGCAGTAGATCCCCAACCTGCAAATTATGAGTACACACTCTATCAGGGTACCGAGGTAGATTCTGCTGACCTATTGGCGACCAACACCACAGGTATTTTTTCTGACCTTATGGATGGATTCTATACCGTAGTGACGAGAGATCAGGATTCAAACTGCGAAACAGAGCCGCTATCGCTTTCAATAGCCACCCTGCCCGAACAACCATCCATTATCACCTCCATCACCGATAATACAGGATGTACCGTTGGTAATGGTGAAATACTTGTCACTTCTTCCTCAGTATCTGCTGAACCGGCCTCCTACACTTATGAACTGTATGATGGTTATACCTTTTCCACACTGCTTCAAACAGAAACTGTGGCAGATGGTAGTACCGGCTTCAACTTTACAGGTTTGGTTGATGGTGAATACAGGATCCGTGTGATCAATGATGACATTTTATGTGAGGCTTATGTGGACGTTTTTGTGGACGATGCTTCGGTCAACCCTACCTGGAACCATCCGTCAACCATCGAAAATGACAATACGGTCTGTGCTGGTACTCCGAACGGCTTTGCTTCGGTCTCACCAGTAGGAAGTTTGGCCGATTTTACCTTCGAATGGTATACCGGTGAGTTGGTTGACCCGGGGCAGTTAATTGCCGGAGAGAACGACGAATTCATAGACGAATTGTCAGATGGTAAATACACGGTGGTAGCCACAAATATCAATACCGGTTGCGAGACACCTCCAAAAACAGTGACCATCAACCTGGATCCGGAATACCCCAATGTGGTGGTCGTTGAAGTGCAACCGCAAAATTCATGTGATGTCGGAGATGGTATCCTGAGAGCTTATGTCGACGAACCCGATCCCAGTGATTGTGTGGAATGTACCGAAGCCGATGACTATTCCTTCCAGTGGTTCCTGGGAAATGACACCTCTACCCCACTGGTTGAGGCTACAGATCCGGGTAATAATTCAAATCCCACCTATGTGGACAGTTCAAGGGTGGAAGGCCTGACGGGAGCCTATGATTACACCGTGCTGGTGACTAACAATCTGACTGGTTGTACCAATGAAGCCACCATCAACCTGACTTACGATCCTCAATCACCTACGATTGATCCTGCAAACTCTCAAATAACCGCAAACACCCTTTGCGGACCTGTAGGTAACGGGTCCATCGTAGCCGCTGTGGATTTCGTCGGTGAAACCATCAACGGGGCGGTGAATGACCGGACCTGGGACATCATTACTGATTGTAACACCGTGACCGATCTTAATTCTTCCATTTTACCGGATGGAAGCATTCAATTAACTCCGGATGTCAACAACCAACGAGGTAAGGCCTACCTGGGTGACTCTGTGGATTTCAGTACACCTACCAGGATCGATTTCTGGATGTACCTGGGAAATAAAGATGTAGGAGCCGATGGTATCGCTTTCATCTTCCATCAGGATGCCGATGGCCGGGACGCGATTGGCCGGTACGGATGTAACCTTGGGATCGGGGATGAACCTTGTTTTGTCGATGCAGCTGATGCTGTTCGGCCATCGGTTGCTGTGGAATTTGACACGTATCGAAACCCTGAAGCTTATATGAAAGAACCTGTATATGACCATACGAATTTTGTGATCAATGGTGATATGAGCGATCCTCAGGGAGACGTTGGCGTGTTCTACAATGCCAACCAGCCACGCATTGTCAATGGACAGAATGATGTAGAGGCTCCGAATACTGAGTTGAGAACGACGATCACCATCGTTCCCAATCTTGATGGTACCCAGACTTTCAGCGTGTATGTGGAAGGCGAACTCCGTCTGCAAAGAACTCAGGACTTCATCAACGACATTTTTGGAGGAAATCCAATGACCATTGGAGGATTTACAGCCTCCACCGGTGGACAAAGAAATCAGCAATATGTGAGGCTGGATCCTTACTTCGGAGAATATGACTTTGACTGGTATGCAGGATCAACTGCTGATCCGGCCAACGAAATCATTGGTGCAGACAAGCCGTATTTGTGTGATCTGCTTGCCGGTGATTATACCATGGTGGTTACCTACAATGCAACCGGTTGCACCTCCAGCCCTCCTGAAACATTTACCGTACCTAATGATACGGATACGGCTACCGTTTTCTTCTCAGGAACTTCCAATACCGTGTGTGACCCGGCACTGGCGCTGGGTGGAACCTATACCGGTTCACTGACCGCAAATATCCTTGAAAACCCTGCAGACTATGTCTTTGCCTGGTTTGAAGGTGCTGCACCTACCACTGATACACTGGCCACAACCCAATCCATCAATGACATTCCGGGCGGGGATTACACCGTGGTGATAGAAAGTCTTGCCGGAGGATGTGTGGTGATAAGAGACACCACCCTGGTGGACGTGACCGTAGATCCTGCGATAGTAAATGTACCGACCGACGTCACAGTTCAAAATGTAACTTCCTGCGAAGGATCACCTACTTATCCAAACGGATCAATTACTGTCAATACCGTGGGCATCGGGACAGGCCCGTTCGGGTTCTGGTATTATTTTGGAGCTGATACCACTACTGGTACATTCCTGACGGATGGGGCTGACATTTTTACCCAAACCTCCACTCCGGGCACAGCTTCGGTCAATGTCAACGGAAACGGCTCAGCCACACTGACAGGGTTATCAGCCGGAGACTACACCATCATCGTCATTGATTCTGCTTCCGGCTGTACTTCTGTGGAAGCCAATGTCACAATTATCAATGATCCGATCATACCAAACCTGAGCCAGACGGTTATACCAAATACAGTGTGTGACCCTGCCCTGGCGGCTTCAGGGGTTTATGATGGTGAAGTGGAGATCACCACAACCGATGGATCGGATGCGGTCGCCGATTATACCTATTTGTGGTATGACGGGACCGGTACGACCACTCCTACCAGCTGGACGGTAAATAATAACATTCTTTCCGAGGCGCCTGATGGCAATTACACGGTGGTCGCGACCAGCAATTCCAGTGGTTGTGACACCACCATCTATGCAACCATCGGAGATGCAACGGTAGATCCAGCCATCACTAGCACAAGTGTATCCAATGTCACTGCCTGCGAAGGTGGCGTGGCTTATCCAAACGGTTCGATCGGCATAACCGGTGTCACTGGCACAGGTCCTTTCGAATACATGTACTGGGCCGGCGCCGACACGACCACAGGAACATTTCTGGTAGATGGAGTGGATATATTTACACAAACCGGTTCTCCAGGTTCCGCCACGCTTAATGTGACCGGAAATGGTACCGCAACACTGAACGGGCTTTCTGCCGGGGATTACACGATCATTGTGGTCGATTTGGCTTCCGGTTGTTCTTCCATTGAAGCCAATGAAACAATCATCAATGTACCTACTATACCCGAATTGGATCAGACCGTGACCCCAAATACCGTCTGCGATCCTTCATTTGCCTCTTCGGGAGCTTATGATGGTGAAGTGGAGATCATAACTACTGACGGATCTGATGCGGTAGCCGATTACACCTATCTGTGGTATGATGGAACCGGAACAACTACTCCCACCAGCTGGACGGTAAACAACAACATTCTTTCCGAGGCACCCGATGGCAATTACACGGTCGTTGCGACTAACAATTCCACCGGTTGTGATACCACCATCTATGCAACCATCGGAGATGCAACAGTGGATCCTGCCATCACGGCAACAACCGTAACCAATGTCACTGCCTGCGAAGGCGGTGTGACCTATCCTAATGGTTCGATCAGTATAACCGGTGTTACCGGAGCAGGTCCTTTCGGATACATGTACTGGGCAGGAGCTGATACCACAACAGGCACCTTCCTTGTAGATGGAGTGGATATTTTCACCCAGACTGGTGCTCCGGGTTCCGCCACGCTCAATGTGACTGGTAATGGCACTGCGACCCTAAACGGGCTGTCTGCCGGAGATTACACGATCATTGTGATCGATTCGGCTTCAGGTTGTACCTCCATAGAAGCCAATGAAACGATTATCAATATACCAACCATACCTGAATTGGATCAGACAGTAACACCCAATACCGTCTGCGATATTACAGTGAATAATTCGGGTGTTTATGATGGTGAGGTTGAAATCTTTGCCACAGATGGTTCCAATGAAGTTACTGACTATACCTACGTCTGGTACGATGGAACCGGAACAACCTCGCCTACCGTTTACAATGACAATCTGAATATCCTGTCCGAAGCTCCCGATGGAAATTATACGGTTGTCGCCACCAGTCTGATCACCGGTTGTGATACCACGATCTTTGCCACTATCGGCGATGCTACTGTAGATCCGGTAATTGGTACAATCAATGTGACAGATATGAGTGTCTGCGATGGTGCTGCCATCTATCCGAATGGAGCCATCGAAGTAGATGAAACAGCCGTGACCAATGGTTCAGGGGACTATTCTTATGAATTTTACTGGGGGCCTTCCGTTGACCCTGCCCGGTTACTGGCTGACGGGGATAATATTGTTGAAGAAAAAACGAGTACGCCGAGTGGTGTAGATATTGACATTACAGACAATATCATCTCAAATCTGGATACGGGTTTCTACACGATCGTGCTGATCGACAATGTGACCGGGTGTCCGGCAAACGAGGTTTCTGTTGAAATTAATGATGTATTGATCGCGATCAATATTCCGGGTACCGTGACCCATCTTACCGATTGTTCGGCACCGAATGGTGAAATTGCGGTGACTCCGGCCATGGCCTCAGGACCGGCTCCGACAGGAGGATTCTCTTACCAATGGTACTTTGGCTCAGGTACTTCCAATCCTCTGGATGCTGGCGACCTGGTGGATGGAACTGCACTTGGAGGTATCACTGCAGCTACGGTTACAGGACTGGAAGATGGTACATATACGGTGGAGGTAACCAACAATGATACAGAATGTACGGAAATTGCTGAGTTTGATGTGGAGGATAACCGGGTTTATCCTGTAATCACTCCTTCAAGCATAATCGTAACGGACAATGTGAATTGTACTGGTCCTGGTACAGGAGAAATTGATCCGACAGGAGCTGTCACCCCAGCTACAGGAATCTATCTGTTCACTTTATATGACGCTGCCGATGTCGTAATCGCTACCGAAGACATGACTGGCGCAGATGATGGAATATTCCAGGGGTTATCGGCGGGAAATTATAAAATCGGTGTTGAACTTGCTGGCACAGGTTGTGAAAGTGTCTCTACAGTAGCTGTGACGGTTGAAGATGATATTACGAACCCAAGCATCAATTACTCTCTGACGCCTGAGACCAGTTGTACTTCTCCAAATGGCCAGATTACAGTTTCTTCTCCTGGTGGTGTCCCTCCCACCGGTGGATGGACCATTAATGTTTTTCAAGGATCTGGTACAGGTGGAGCGTTACAGGAAAATCTAGGTACTGGAATAACTGCAGGATTCCCATTGAATACTGCAGCTAACCTAAACAATGGGCTTTATACTATCCAGGTGATCAATAACCAAACAGGTTGTGATAGCCTAAGAGAGGTAACCATTGTTGAAACACTTGATCGGCCAACAGGTATTGCAGCTACAAGGACAAACAATACTTTCTGTACTTCAAATAATGGTACAGTTACGATCACCTCAATCACAAATGGAGGTGCGACCCCTATCTACAATATTTATGCAGGTAGTACTGCAACCGGAACACCTGATTCCACCTCAACTGATAACGTATTTGAAAATCTACCCGCAGGATCTTACACCGTAACGGTGACTAAGGCTGAATCAGGCTGTGAATCTACCGGAGTAACAAGGACTGTAAGTAACACACCAATCGCGGTAACAGGAACAGTCTCTTTAATAAGTGATCAGACATCATGTGATCTCACAAATCCAAATGGTCAACTAACTGCCAATCCAACCTCTCAATCAGCCAATCCGGTTGACTTCACCTTTGAGTGGTTCCAGGGACAAAACACGAATCCTGCCAACGCCATTCCTGCCAGTGCAGTAACCGGCGCAGTTCTCAGTGGAACCAACAATAGAACTGTCACAGGATTACCAGCGGGAACTTATCGCGTAAGGATCACAAATATTGCATCAGGTTGCTTCACTACCGTAGATCGATCTATTATTATCAGTACGGTGAATCCATCCGTTGCAGCTGCACCTACCACGGTACCAAATGAAAGCTGTGCAACCCCTGATGGAGAAATATCCATTACCATTCAGGATAACAGTGCAGCGATCAATGACGGAGCTGCGGGATACACCTTTGAATTATTTGAAGGAACCTCCATTAGTCCAAGTTCAACACCTCTACAAACAATTAGCAATACAAACCCATCCCCTACAACTCAGGTATTTACAGGCTTGCTGGATGGAGATTATATCATTAGAGCGACCGACAATAACACAGATTGTAAGGTAGTGAGTACTCCGGTGAACGTTGGATATAATGGCATTACAGCAACGTTTGATGAGTCTTTATTCTTTAAGCAGGCAATCTCAGCTTGTTTCGATGAGGATGGAATCATTGATGTTTCTACAGGTACTATGCTAGGGGGTGCTCATACTGGGCCAATTCATATCAACTGGTATGCTGGAACCGACACAACCAATGCTGCCAATCTGCTCTCCAATCTGCATAATGTAGTTGCGTTGAGTTTTCCTGTGGATTTCCAGGACGTGGTTGTGGGTGGTGTAACCATACAAAATGGTAGAATTGGAGATGGGGATTTTACAACGTCTGGAGGTCTTCCGGCCATTTCTTATACTGGTGTTGTAACCCTATCAAATGGTTGCCAGGAAATCATTAATACAAACCTAACACTGGGTACGGCGCCCGATGTAGTCTCAGCTATTTCAGTCCCTACAACTAGATGTGAACCTGTTTTCGACGGAGAGGTGGAGATAACCATCGACGTACAGGCCACAAATAGTCCGGACCAGTATAACTGGTATGTCTTTGAGGGAACCCGTCAAATTTTACCTGATGCTGATGGAGTAACCCCTTATTCACCCCCATTGTCAAGTTATTTACCGATTGCAGCATCGGGTTCATTTACCGATCCTACGCTTGATGCCATGGAAACTGTGACTGCAACAGGACTGGCAGCAGGTCTGTATACCCTGGGAGTAGAATTTGATGCTGATCAGTGTATCACGCACGTAAGTACATTTACTATTGATGATCCTACTTTACCTGAACTAACGGTAGATAATGTCATTAACAACAGTGTCTGCGATGTTTCAGGTGCTTTAGATTACAATGGGGCCATTGTAGTTGATGCCAGTCATCCTGATTTTCCGGGATCAACTTTCGACTTCACCTGGTACTATGACATTGATGGTGACGGAGACTTCACAGGGGGTGATCAGACACTTATAGTCAATGGCGCTAATGGAGCAGGAGCTGGTTCCAATGTAACAGGAGCCACAACCATAAATTCACTTTCAGCTTCCATAAATGGTATTGGACCCGGTTGGTATCGGGTGATCGCTATACATAATGCCGGTGGTAGTATCCCTCCTGCTACTGCATGTCCTGATACCTTAGATATTGAAGTTTTTGATGAGACAGTCGATGCGACGGCTACTGCAGGCGTCGATTATACATTCAATGATTTGGATGATTGTAATGGTTTTGGGGATTTCAATTTAACACAGGTCAATCAAACCATTGGAGGCTCAACGACAGTCAATGGTACAGTAGCGGCTGACTACACAATCACCTGGACAAGAAATGGTGGAGCATTTGTTCCGGATTCTGAGGTTTCCGATGCGGATTTATTACCCGGTGACTACTCACTTGAGTTGGTTCAGGATACAACCGGCTGTAGTACAACCATTGACTTTACCATTGAAGACATTACGGTAGACCCCATCATTGAACTGGTATTAATCACTGATAATACCACATGTCCTGGTGGGCCAAACCTCCCGACCGGATCTATTGAAGTTCAGGTTGTTGATGGTGGAGGCACACCAGTAGCCATAGCTGGTGAATATGCAATCGCCTGGTACGAGGATGCTGCATTAACAGATCCTCTTGGAACTACGGTTGGTAATACTGCTGGTGCAAATAATGAACAAGCCATTGAGCTGACGGCTGGGACCTACTATGTAGAAGTAACAGACATCAATGCTGCCAATCAGAATGATGCTTGCGTAGCCACAGCTATGTATACTGTCGCTGACAACCCGCCAGTCATTTCAATTGAGTCTATTCAGGGAACAGATTATACCAAGCAAAATCAGACAGACTGTACTCCTGTAAACGGTAACTACGAAATACTCAGAGTACTCGAAGATGGGGCTTTGGGTGATCCAATCGGAGACTACTCCTTTGACTGGTATGCTAACAGTACAGGAACGCAGGCTATTACAGTGACAGCACCTGGTGCCACCTTCCCCCAAGGTGGTAATGGTCCGGAGGTAGCTGATCTACCATTTGGAACCTATTATGTAGCTGCAACAAATGTCAATAATGATTGCGTGTCTGGTATTGTCCCTTTCACCATCAACGACAACCGGGTGATCCCTAACGTACAGGTGACCCAGGTCTTACCGGATACCACCTGCGTGGGTTCCACCATACCTTCAGGGGAAGTGATCGCCTCAGTGATCCTGCCCGGGGGAGGTTCAGGGAATCCTGCGGACTATTCTTTCACCTGGTATCAGGGAACCACAGTAGACCCTAATTTCGTGCTTGATAATGTAACGCCAGGGACTTCTGTTACAGTTACCGGATACACCATCGGAGGTACGAATGATAGTGAAGTGGAAGGACTCGAAGCCGGTCAGTATACCGTGTCTGTTGAAGACAATGTAACACCTGGCGATGGGTGTACCTCAACTGCCACGATCACAGTATCGAGGTTCACTCCGATCATCAGCATCCAGACTTCAGATATTACCATAGCCAATGACACAGATTGTAGTGGTGACAATGGCGGAGCAACTGTCAATGCAATTACGGTAACCAGGTTCGGAGGAGGGTTTTACAAAGTATTTCCTGCAGACTTCGGTGACTGGGATTTCACCTGGTATGACGCTCCGACCGGAGGTGGTACACTAAGCCTTACCAATATATTGACCAATCAGGGTGCAGGCACGTATTACATAGAGTTGGATAATCTTTTGACTGGATGTTCCATGGCTACCAGAAAAGCCGTGACCATCCAGGAAGACATCGAACTTCCGGTAGTCCAGCTGGTTTCAAAAACTGCTGATGAGTATTGTGCCACCGTAACGCCCAATGAAGGGGACGGAAGCCTTTTAATGAAGGTCGTCCATGAAGGTGGTAACCCTGCCGACTCAACCAACTATACCATTACCTGGTACAGGGGAACCGGAACAGGAACACTCTTGACTGCAGCCCCGGGTTCATCATCGATCAGCCCGAACGGTACAGGATTGTCAGGTCTGAGTGCCGGAACATACACTGTTACTGTTTCCAAAAATGGTACACCAAATGACGGTTGTGCAGTTACTCAAACATTCACAATCAACAGGGATGCACCTACGTATTCACTGCCTCTTTCGGCAATTACACGTCAGAATAACCTGAACTGTACCAGTCCGAATGGATCAATCACAATCGATGGCGTAAATATCGATGGGATATTTGAGGATTTTGGAACCACTACGGATACCTACACCATCAACTGGCCAAGTCTGCCGGGTGGATCCACATTGACCACGACCGGAGACATGCCAAATGACCTGGTAACCGGTCTTCCCGGAGGAACCTATGCCGTGAATATCACCAATGACAGGACCGGATGTACCGTATCAGCCAACATCACCATCAATGATGTGACTTCTAATCCGCTTGTTCAGCTGGTCGCAAAATCACCGGATACTTACTGTACAACCGTAACTCCGTTTGAAGGTGACGGATGGTTGAATATCAAGCTGGTACATGAAGGGAATAATCCTGCTGATTCCGCCCTTTATACCTTTGAATGGTTCAGGGGTACAGGCACAGGCACTACCCTGGCCTCTACTTTGGGATCTGCTGTTGTGAGTCCGAACGGTACCGGCATCACCGGCCTGAGTGCAGGAACCTACACAGTAAGGGTCACCGATGCCAATTCGCCAAACCTTGGATGTCTGACCATCCAGACTTTTACGATCAACAGGGATGCACCTACGTATTCACTGCCTCTTTCGGCAATTACACGTCAGAATAACCTGAACTGTACAAACCCTAATGGAAGCATAGCCATTGACGGGGTGAATATCGATGGGGTGTTTGAGGATTTTGGTACTACCACAGATACCTATACCATCAACTGGCCAAGTCTGCCCGGTGGATCCACATTGACCACGACCGGAGACATGCCAAATGACCTGGTAACCGATCTACCAGGTGGAACCTATGCCGTGAATATCACCAATGACAGGACCGGATGTACGGTATCAGCCAACATCACCATCAATGATGTGACTTCTAATCCGCTTGTTCAGCTGGTCGCAAAATCACCGGATACTTACTGTACAACCGTAACTCCGTTTGAAGGTGACGGATGGTTGAATATCAAGCTGGTACATGAAGGGAATAATCCTGCTGATTCCGCCCTTTATACCTTTGAATGGTTCAGGGGAACTGGCACAGGTACCACCCTGGCCTCTACTTTGGGGTCTGCTATTGTGAGTCCGAACGGTACCGGCATCACCGGCCTGAGTGCAGGAACCTATACATTAAGGGTCACAGACGCCAATGCGCCAAACCTTGGATGTCTGACTACACAGACCTTTACCATCAACAGAGATGCCCCTACCGTGTCACTGCCACTTAGCGCAATGACCATTCAGGATAACCTGAATTGTGGTAACCCTAATGGTTCAATCACTATAGATGGCGTGGTTATCGATGGTGCATTTGAGGATTTTGCAACAACCGGCGACACCTATACCATCAGTTGGTCAGGGCTACCCGGTGGAGCTGTATTGAATACGGTTAATTTCACCGATGACCAGGTGACGGATATTCCGGGAGGCGTTTATACGGTTGATGTAGAGAATGACAGAACCGGATGTTCTGTAAGTGCAAACATTGTTGTTGATGATATCACCTCAAATCCTTTGGTCCAGCTAGTGATCAAACAAGCTGATGAATACTGCGACAACACCGGGTTCCAGGGCAATGGAAGCCTGGAGATGAGGATTGTTCATGAAGGAAATAACCCTGCTGATCCGTTGGACTACAACATTACCTGGTATCGTGGCACGGGTACTGCAACCACCCTTGCATCAACAGCTGGATCATCCGTAGTCGCTGGTAATGGAACAATACTTAGCGGTCTGAGTACAGGTACCTACACGGTAACCGTGGCCAAAAACGGGACACCAAATGATCTGTGTATGGCCATGACCACCTTCTCCATTGTGAAGGATCCGCCACTGTTCTCTATTCAAACCACATCGGTACAGAGACTGAACAATACTAACTGTACAAATCCCAATGGCTCCATCCGGATCACCAATGTGGTTACCGATGGTGTGGTTACCGATATCTCCACAGTACCGATTGGAACCTACTCTTTCCAGTGGATCCCCGCAGGATTAAATGGTGGATTTAACAGTACGGTTAATCAGACCAATGACCGGGCCGATAACCTGCCTGCTGGCACATATAACATCATCGCTTCAAACCTGGTTACGGGCTGCTCTACGGATACCATCTCCGTCATCATCCAAGATGACCCTACAGAGCCTCAGCTTAGCTTTACCATGGATATGGAGAATACGAACTGCGGCCCGACGAAGAACGGTCAGCTTACGGTAACGGCCACAACCGTGGACGGAAATCCGGTATCTAATGTGGGTCGATACACATTTACCTGGTATGACGGACAGGGAACCGCCAACCCTACCTCCTACATCCAGAATGATGGCATCGGAGTTAATGACAATCAAAGCACATTGCTTGCGCTGGATTCAGGATATTATACCGTCACAGTTTTCGACAATGTCAATGAATGTTCAGTCACAGGTACTTATGCCGTGAGTGAAACACTGGATCAGCCTCGGGTATTGCTGAGTGGGATCGTGGTCAGACCCGACACTACCTGTAATGTGGGCAGCAGCGGCACGATCATCGTGGCTGACTCCAGCTTTGTAACTGGTGTATTGGATGACTTCAATGTACAGGTGCGTTCAGGTAGTGCTACCGGGCCTATCGTGGCACAGAGCACTGCAGGAAGCGGAAATACAGACCTGACCATCAGTTCGCTGGATCCGGGTACATTCTTCGTGACTGCTACAAGAGCGGCTTCAGAATGTCCTGCCGCACCTGTAAGGATCAATATTTTAGATCAGAGGACCCTTCCAACCATTTTACTGGATACCCTGATCCCTAATCCAAACTGCGGGGGAACCATCGCCATGGGATCTATCTCAGTTACTGCCGATGGTTTTGATGAAACAAACCCTGACTACCTC
This sequence comes from Cyclobacteriaceae bacterium, assembly GCA_965243485.1. Classification (GTDB taxonomy): domain Bacteria; phylum Bacteroidota; class Bacteroidia; order Cytophagales; family Cyclobacteriaceae; genus UBA7330. The sequence continues at coordinate 4,960,743 of CBDEVP010000001.1, forward strand.
TTCCAGTGGTATGACGGTCCGATAACCGGAGGCATCATAGTGCCCGGAGCCAATGGAGGTAATACGGCTACCATCATCAATGTGAATGAAGGATTGTATGAGCTGCAGGTGACCAATGTAAACACAGGTTGTATCTCAACCCAGCAGTTTGACCTGCCTGCAGTGCCTGTGAATCCTAGAATTTCCTCTTATAACGTGAGCAACAACCTGATATGTAATGTGCCTGGTAGCGGATCTTTCGAGATCAACCAGGTCAGATGGAACGGTAACTTCTATGATGTGGGAGTGACTGCGGATTCACTTAATATCGTGACTAACTATACCTTCGAATACTATTCGGATGCTACGCTGACCACACCGGTCGCTGATCTGGACCTGTCTACGCCACTACAATTGGATGGGCTAAGTGCAGGCACCTATTATGCAAGGGTGAGAAGGAACGATTCGCAGTGTGCTTCCGGACCGATCCAGTTTACTATTCAGGATCTTCCTCAGTTCCCTGTGATCCAGCTGGCTCAGATCCAGGCAGATTCATCCTGTACCGGTATGAATCCTAGCGGATCCCTCACGGCTCTGGTTGACGGGGTGAGAAATGATACACTTTACACCTATGACTGGTATGAGGTGGATCCGGGAACCGGCAACAGGATCAGCGGATCACTGAGCACCAACGATACCATTTCAGGGCTGACAACCGGAAGATATGAATTGGAAGTAACCAGCATTTCTACAGGATGCGTAAGCACGGCTCAGAGAAATGTAACAAATGCGCCTATTGAAGTGGAGATCCTGGCCATCACCAGTACCGACCCTACCGCGTGTACACCACCGAACGGACAAATTGAAGTGACTTCAATTACTCCGGGGACCCTGGCGGATTATGACTTCACTTTCTACTTGGGAGATCCGGGAAGTGGAGGTATTCAGGTTCAGACTGGCCTTGGCCCGGTGTATACTGATGCAGCCGAAGGAACTTATTACGTGGAAGCGACCCACCTCATCTACGGTTGTACCAACAATCTGAATGAGATTGAACTGGAGGATAATCTTACCTACCCTGCACTCAATCTGGTCTCATTTACCAATCAGACCAATTGTGATCCCGGTAATCCAAACGGTGAGTTGTCAGCAACTGCAGACGGAACAACGAATACCACCACTTACACATTTGAGTGGAGAGATTCAACCAATACCGTAGTGGCAGCCAATAGTCCAACTATCACAAATATTCCTGCGGGCGAGTATACACTGAATGTGATGAACAACAGTACGGGTTGCGTTTCCAGCAGGACCTATGAAATTGTAAATGATTACCCTCTCCCACTGCGTTTGGTGATATCTACTTCACCGAACAGAAACTGCGTGAATCCTGACGGAGAAGCCAGTGCTACCATCCGTAATCTGCAGGCCCTGGGTAAACCGATCACCGACTATGTCTTCTACTGGTTCATCGGGGATCAAACAGGAGGCACGCCTGATATTGCAAACCCTGACTTCCAGGGAACCCTGTGGACATCGCTTCCCGGTGGTGAGTATACGGTGTATGTGGTGGATGCAACGGATGTGTTCTGTACCTCCGCTCCTACGCTGGTCAACATTCCGGATCAGACCCTGCCGCCGCCATTTGCAGTGGATGTAACCAATGACGTGACCATTTGTTACCCTACGATGCCAAATGGAAGGGCTCGCATCAATCCGAATAGCCTGGAGCCAAACCGGGAACTGTTCGAATTCAGATATGAATGGTTTGTGGGTACAGCTGCTGATACTGCCGGACAGGTGCCGTTTGTAACCGGCATTACTGCCGATTCGCTCAACATTGGTACATATTCCGTATTGTCTACTGACCTTAGAACAGGATGCGAAAACCTCATCAGCTTCAATATCATTGATGATACGGATGCGGTACCGGCACCGGATGTAAATGTGATTGCCGATCGTGACAATTGCTTGTTCCCGAATGGTATCGCCAGAGCATCGATCAGTGGTAGTATCACAGACTATCGATTTGAATGGTTCCTGGCATCAGGCGACACCACAACCGTACAGTTTACCGGACACGAGACAGGCAACCTGGACGGCATCCGGTACATGGTACAGGCTACCAGGCTGTCTACCGGATGTGTTTCGCCAAAGACACCGGTAGATGTCGAGGATGTCAGTGCTCCGCCTGTCATAGATGTCATGACCACCACTTCCATGTGTCTGAGAACGGAAGACGGATCCCTCAACCAGTTTACAGGTACTGCTGAAATTGTCTTTGAGCAGTTTGAAGTGATCAAGGAGATCGATTGGATCGCGCCGGATGGAACAGTTTTCTCGAATGACATCAAGCTGGTAAATGCCCAGCCCGGCTGCTGGACCGTGAGAGTCCTGACGGACAAAGACTGTGAAGCGACGGCATACTTTACCATCGAGACAGAATTGAAGATCTATAATGGGGTTTCTGCCAACGCAGACGGTAGAAATGATTACTTCTTCATTGATTGTATTGACAATTTCCCTAATAACAATGTTCAGATCTTCAACAGGGATGGTACAAGAGTCTGGGAAAGCAATGCATATGATAATATCAGTGTAAGATTCGAGGGTTTCAGCAATGTGGGAAGAACAGGCCTACAGCTACCTGCAGGTACTTACTTCTACATCATTGAAAAAGGAAATGCTAATATCGGTGGACAGTGTGCAGACACATTCACAGATAATACAATAAGACCGAGGATACAGGGTTATTTAGAGTTAGTTCGTTAAATTAGCAAGGTATGAAGGTGTTAAAGTATGGTTTGGTGTTATGCTTCGCGGCGTTCTCCCTGATTGCAAACGGGCAACAGCGAACGCTCACCTCTACCTATCCCTTTAATGGCTTACTGCTCAATCCTGCCTATGCCGGTAGTCTGAATATCCTTTCCGTCATTGCCGTCCACCGCGAGCAGTGGATCAATATCGACGGAGCTCCCAACCACCAGGCGCTGACAGCACACTCATCTTTTTATGACAACCGGGTGGGGGTTGGTTTGTCAGCATTCAGGGACGAGATCGGAGCTACAGAGACCTATTCGATGTATGGTCAATATGCCTATAAGATCAAAACACCGATCGGAATTCTTGCCATGGGGCTGCAGGGGGGATTCGACAGACGTGAAACTGATTTTTCAAAGCTGACCATTTTTGACCAGGATGATCCGTTGCTCACGGGGGCTAATAACAGGTTTACGCCCAATTTTGGAACGGGCCTGTACCTCGCTAACCCAAACATGTATGCAGGAATCTCCGTCCCATATATCCTGGAAAACAAAACATTCACCATCGAGGAAGCGGCTGAAGCTTTCAATGCCCGGCAATCCAGGTATTACTATATCACCGGAGGAGTCATCTTTCACATGTCAAACCTGGTTAAGCTTGCTCCTTCCGTATTGATCAGGGTGCAGGAACAAAACAGAATGTCCTATGAGTTTACCGGCAACGTTATTTTTGATAATATCGCTTATGTGGGCTTAAGTGTACGAAACTCCCTGGAAGTAGTGTTTATCGGGCAGCTTATCCTCAATGAAAACCTAAGAGCGGGGTACGCTTATGATGCTTCTACCAATGATCTGGGCCAAAACACTACCGGTTCCCATGAGATCCTTGTCAATTACCGGGTGAAGTTGAGGAACTACAAAAAAGATCCTCAGTGCCCGGTGTATTTTTAGTGCCCTGAACCAGGGTCGTGTTTTAACGCGGGGTCGGATGTGAACCAGGGTCGGACGGTAGTCAGACCGCTTTAAGACCCATCACTAACAATCCAACGATCAATAATGATACCGACACTGCAAAACTCTTATCTGGTTTTGATGGATCCTGTAAACAAGCCGGTGTTCCAAAGTGATCCTCCTTGACCAATAATCTAACAATTCGTGTTTTAATGGTTCTGGGGAACCTATGCCATTAAATGGATCCCCGCCAATATCTTTCAATAAACCATTTATCTTTTTAAGCATCTTCTTGTCATGGTTTTGCCAATACAGATAGTCCTCCCAACCCTGTTCTAAGAATACAATTTCCATCTACTCAAGAAGTTCCCGAACTTCTCCTTCGCCTGCTTTATCTGATTTGATCGTTTGTAATAAACGTTCGGCATTTTTCGGACTTTTCAATAAATGGAAAGTCTCTTGCATACTGTTGTACTCACTTTTACTCATTAAAACCATATCATCGCCTTTCGGACGTGAAATAAAGAGAGGTTTACCCATTGCAAGTACTTTCTCAAAATAGGATCGCATATTTCGCCTGAAATCTGTATAGGTAGTTATTTCCATAAGATCTTATTCTATTGTAAAAATACAGAAACGTACAAGATAATGTACGTATTTCCCCGGAAAAGGGATCCTTTAAAAATAACCATGGAAGTGCAGACTCTCCGCTTGCTTTCTCATCGAAGAGAATTAAGGTCGGATCCAGGGTCGGACGATAGTCAGACCGTATCAGGAGACCATATCTGGAAAAACAATAGCCAGACCGTATCAGACGTTTCAAACCTTATGGTCGGAGCTTTAAGCAAGGTCGGACGATAGTCAGACCGTATAGCGAGAACGCCAGCGTCTGAATGTCAGAACAATCTGAAAGTCTGTACTGTCTGAAAGTCTGTACTGTCTGAAAGTCTGTACTGTCTGAAAGTCTGTACTGTCTGAGTGTCGGAACCATCCAAATGTCTGAATTGTCTGAACCATCTGAACGTCGCAAAGTCCGAATGTCCTTAACTACCTCTTCCGATCATCAGTCCCACTTAGCTCAAACAAAAGACTGTTCGTCAGAGAAAGCAATAAACTAAATAGCAGGGCCCACCAGAAATTAGCCACTTCAAAACCAGGTACCACCCAGTCGGCCAGCATAATGATCAGTGCATTGATGACCAGAAGAAAAATCCCCAGCGTGAATACCGTCAGTGGGATCGTCAAAATGATCAATAGAGGCTTCACCGTCATATTTAACAATGAAAGCAACACGGCCACAATTACCGCAACAAAAAAACTTTCCACATCCACCCCGGGAAGAAGATAGGAAACGATAATTACAGCCAGACTTGAAAGCAATGTCCGAATGAGAAAATTCATAGTGTGTGTTTTATCAATGATTCAAATATACCTTTCTTTTAAAATATGGAAATGGTGCTCCAGATGACCTGCAATGATACTTACAAGTGCGGCTACAGAACATTTGGATCCATTTGCATTTCCGATCCTTACCAATTGCTCCTGGCCCCATGAGGAAAACATCTCAATATTCGCCTGCCTCACGAAATCAAACTCCCTAACCAGGGATGCCACCGGCCTGCTTTCGAAATTGGATTTTGACATATATTCATCCTGGTCAAACCCTGGCAGCATGGTCTTATCTCCTTTTGCTATGCAGAGTGCCCGGTAGGCCATCACCCTTTCCGTATCGATCACGTGGCCAATCACCTGAGCTCTTGTCCATTTAGCTGGTCCATAGGCAAAATCAAGGTCTTGTTGTGAAAGCCCGGACACATATCCCACAAATCTTCTATGCTGCTCAATGATGAAACCAAGAACATCATGTTCCGGAACCAGGGAAATATATCCGGCGTAATAAGGATCATATTCATCTTTTTCAGCCCGGTCAATCAGGACCCTATGATCTGAACCAGCCTGCATATTTTATGTAGTTATTGGCAATCCTGGATTGCATCTCTCGATTTTCAGGACCCACCATACCGATCTTTTTTGCAGGTACCCCGGCAAAAATAGAATTTGCTTCAACGACAGTATTTTGCAGCACAACAGCTCCGGCAGCCACAATAGCCCCCTCCTCCACCACAGCATGATCCATTACGATGGCTCCCATCCCTATCAGCACTTCATCCTTTAGTGTGCAACCATGCACGATGGCATTGTGACCGATGGAAACATTATTACCTATGTTGGTCGGGGCTTTCTCAAAAGTGCCATGAATGGTTGCATTATCCTGGATATTCGTTTTGTTACCCATTTTAATGTAATGCACATCCCCTCTCACTACCGCATTGAACCATACGGTACATTGATCGCCCATCTCCACCTCTCCTACAATCGTTGCATTTTCTGCCATCCAGCAGTCTTTGCCAAACTTTGGTTCGATCCCTCTCACAGATTTTATTAGTGCCATAAAAAAAAGATTAGGTTTGCCAATCGAAAATCTATGGACGTTAAGGTAATGTATTTGAAGAATCTTTTTAGTAATGTGGAGCTGAAATCATGTGGCCTTCTTTTACCGTTGATCCTCCTGCTTTTTAACTGTACACAACCGCCAAAAGGAAATGAATCAATAATTGGTGAACCCCAGGAAAGCCGGACGGACCTCTCGGAAGCCACAACATATACACTTGATACAAGGGCATCGGTTATCACGTGGATCGGGAATAGTCCTGCCAGGCAGCACAATGGGACCATTGACATCACTTCAGGTGAGATCTTCGTACAAGATACAACCATTTTAGGAGGTGAAATAGTCATTGATATCCTGTCGCTTGACATCAAGGATCTCAAAGAAGGGTCTGATGACTATCAAAAACTAAAGGCCCACCTGATGTCTGAAGATTTCTTTCTTGCCGATACCTTTCCACGGGCGACATTTGAAGTGATCACACTGGTTCCTTTTGATTCCACCATCAAAATCGTGGATAACCCTCAGTTTGAATCTGAAAACACCCCTGCCCTGCTGAGTGAGTTTATGATGAAAAACCCTACACATTATCTCACAGGTAATCTCACCATAAGGGGAATAACCAAAGGAATCACCTTTCCTGCAACCATTCAATTCAGAAATGATAAGATCCTTGCCGAGGCCAAATTCAATATTGACAGAACCGAATGGAATATCTCCTACCAGGATGAATCCTCAGTGATCGACAAAGCAACGGACCGGTTTATCTACAATACCGTGAATGTCGGCTTCAGTTTTCAGGCCATTAAGAAACAATAATTCCTGCTAGCTAAATATACTGACAAAATGTCATTCTTTTTTTGAATCCTGTTATCTTTGCACGCTACATATGGAGTTGATCAAAGATATAGGAATACTGGACCGGAAAGAGGAAGATCTTTGTGAGGTCAGAATCTCCAAAGAGGGGGATAAGAACGCTTCAAAAAAGCTATATATCGAAAGCTATGGATGTCAGATGAACTTCTCGGACAGCGAGATCGTCACATCCATCTTAAAGAAAGAAGGATTTGACACCACCAGTGCTTTTGAGCAGGCCGATGTGATCCTTTTAAATACCTGTTCGATCCGGGAAAAGGCCGAACAGACCATCAGAAAGCGACTGAAGCAATTCAATCAGATCAAGGAAGATCGTCCGGAGATCACTATTGGTGTATTGGGATGTATGGCTGAACGCCTCAAGTCCAAACTTCTTGATGAAGAAAAGATTGTAGACCTCGTGGCCGGTCCTGATGCTTACCGGGACCTGCCAAACCTGGTTCAAAAGGCCGAAGAAGGCGATCGCGGAGTGAATACGTTCCTTTCCAGGGAAGAAACCTATGCCGACATATCCCCTGTCCGGCTCAACTCAAACGGTGTCACTGCATTCATCTCCATCATGCGGGGATGTGACAACATGTGTTCTTTCTGTGTGGTACCCTTTACCCGGGGCCGGGAACGCAGCCGGGATCCCTATTCCATCATAAATGAAGCCCGGGAATTGTTCGATAATGGATACAGGGAGGTAACCCTGTTGGGCCAGAATGTTGATTCGTATAAATGGTCTGCAACAGAAAACAATAAGGCCCGTCTGGAGAAAAACGAAGGATCCACTGAAATTGTCAATTTCGCCGGTCTGCTGGAAATGGTAGCCAGGGTGCATCCTGATCTCAGGGTAAGATTCTCCACCTCGCATCCGAAGGACATTACCGATGAAGTGCTTCATACCATGAAGCGATATGAAAACATTTGCAACTATATCCATCTACCGGCTCAAAGTGGAAATTCCAGGGTGCTTGAGCTGATGAACCGCACCTACGACCGTGACTGGTACATCAACCGTGTGGATGCCATCAGGGAGATCCTTGGGCAGGATTGCGGAATCAGCTCCGACATGATCGCAGGATTCTGTACCGAAACAGAAGAAGAGCATAAGGATACCCTTTCACTGATGGATTATGTGCAGTACGATTTCTCATACATGTTTTTCTACTCCGAGAGGCCCGGAACCCTTGCTGCCAAGAAATATGCAGATGATATCCCCCTTGAAGTGAAAAAAAGGAGGCTTCAGGAGATCATCACCAAACAGCAGGCAATATCCCTGGCAAGAAATCGTCAGGACATAGGTAAGACATTCAGGGTATTGATAGAAGGTACCAGCAAAAAATCAGAAGCCCAGCTCCAGGGTCGAAACTCAGCCAACAAAGTGATTGTTTTTGATGCAGGAGATTACCGAAAGGGACAATATGTCGATGTTAAAGTAAATGAGTGTACCGCAGCCACACTCCTTGGTGAGGTAGTACAGGGATGAATTATCAGATAGATTCGGAAATACAATCGGTCAAGCAGCGGTTTGAGATCATTGGCAATGCGCCGCAGCTCAACAATGCGATCAGGGTGGCAATACAGGTCGCTCCAACGGATATGAGCGTGCTGATCACCGGGGAAAGCGGTGCCGGTAAGGAATCTTTCTCCAAGATCATCCATAGTCTTTCCCACCGAAAGCATGGACAGTTCATAGCCATCAACTGCGGGGCAATCCCTGAAGGCACCATAGACTCTGAACTTTTTGGTCATGAAAAGGGAGCATTTACCGGTGCACACGAATCCAGAAAAGGATATTTTGAGGTCACGGATGGAGGTACCATCTTCCTCGATGAGATCGGCGAGATGCCTGTAAGTACGCAGGCCAGGCTGCTGAGAGTGCTGGAAAACGGAGAATTTATCAAAGTAGGATCTTCCAAAGTGATCAAATCGGATGTAAGGGTCATTGCCGCCACCAACATCGATCTTTCCGAGGAAATTAAGACCGGAAAATTCAGGGAAGACCTTTTTTACCGGTTAAACACCGTGCCTATCAAAGTACCGGCGTTGAGGGAGCGCGGTGACGATGTCTTGCTGCTTTTCAGAAAATTTGCTGTCGATTTCTCCGACACCTACCACATCAAGCCGCTTGCCCTGACGGATGATGCGAAAGAATTTATCAAGACCTACCGCTTTCCCGGAAACATCCGGCAATTGAAAAACCTGGTGGAACAGATGAGTGTACTGGAGATGGAGCGTGACATCACCAGGGATACGCTCATCAGGTATTTACCAAAAACATCTCCTAACCTGCCCGCTTTACTTGAGAAATCCAAAAATGGCGACAGCAACTTTTCAGAAAGAGACATCCTCTATAAGATCCTGTTTGAAATGCGTCAGGATGTGAATGAGATGAAAAAACTGATCCACGACATTCTTAAAGATGACCGTTCCAGGACTGAAATTTTATCACGTCACGAGCGTTTATTCAACGATATGGGGTCATTACCTGCCAAAATCCAGGAAGAAGATCCCGATTTCGAACCTTTGGTGATCAACCCTTTGGAAAATGATTCAAACGAAGAGGAGTTTGAGGACATCACACATGAGACCGAGGACGATTCCCTGTCGCTGGAAAAGAAAGAGAAAGAAATGATCATCAGGGCATTGAAAAAGAACAGCAACAAAAGAAAATATGCAGCACAGGACCTGGGGATCTCAGAACGGACACTCTATAGAAAAATCAAGCAGTATGAAATTGATAGCGAGTAGCCTGGCCCTGATGGCTATCCTTCTGCCTACAGGCTGTGGCATATATACTTTCTCAGGAGCTTCCATTTCACCGGATATCAAGACCATTTCCATCCTTAACTTCCCAAATGAAGCCACCCTGGGGCCCTCTACCATGAGCGTAACATTCACTGAGAAGATCAAGGATTATTACCAGCAAAACACAAACCTGAGCATCGTGGATGAGAACGGTGACCTGCAGATTGAAGGATACATAGCTGAGTACCGGGTAACACCCGTAGCCGCTTCCGCCTCCAGAGATCAGAACCAGGGAGATTTTGCCAGCCTTACCAGGGTATCCATCGATGTATTTGCCAGCTATGTAAATACACAGAATGATGAGTTCAATTTTGAGAAAACCTTCTCATTTTTTGTTGATTTTGATCAAAACAGGACAGATCTTTCATCCAATGAACAGCAATTCGTCGAAGAAATCTTTGATCAAATAATTTTTGATATCTTTAATGCATCAGTAGCGAATTGGTAAAATTCTTAAATTTGGACTATCACCCTAGCTGGAAAAACTGTGAATAGACAGAAATTCATTGAGTTTTTGAACAATCCAGGCGAGTTGAACGAACACAATCTTGCCGAGCTGGATGATCTGGTGACAGAACACCCTTACTTTCAGGCAGGTCGTGCACTGGAAGCCAAAGGCAACCGCTTACTTAAGACCCGCGTTGCCGGAAAGAAAACCGCCTCGGCCGCTGTTTATTCCACCAACCGGATCCTGCTCAAAAAGTATCTCGGAGGCAAAGGGGCTGTGGAAAAACAACCTCAAAAGAGCGTGTATGTGCCCAAACAGGCGGCCACAGAATCGCCGACCCCAATGCATATACCGATTGGACAGGTTCCATCAGAAGCAAGGGAATTCGAGCCTTCACCAGGATCTTCTTCGATCGATCAATTGATCTACAGCCTGAAGCAGGACATGAAAGAGCTGGAAAAGTCCCGTGCCAAATACATAGAGGTCACCCGTAAGATCGAAGAAGAAGAAGCGGTGGAAAATGCCGTAAAAAGAGCTACCGGGAACGTGGGTTCTTCAACCGGAAAAAAGTCAGGTGGGCCAGCATCCAAAACCTCCCGAACATCATCTCCGAAAAAGAGCACGGCGAAAGCTAAATCGGACACAGCTAAAAAGACAACAAAAAGCAAAACCGGCACAACCAAATCCGGATCGAAAGGGACAACTTCACGAACTACCAAATCGTCCTCAGCCAGCAAGGCCACGGCTTCCAAAAAAGCTGTGACTGCTAAAAAAACTACAACTACCAAGAAGACCGGCACAAAAACAGCGGGCAAAAAAAACACGACTAAATCTACCCCCGGGAAAAGCTCATCCGGCACATCCAGGGCCACCAAATCATCAAAAAAAGAAGATGGCGAAGGAGAAAATCAGCGTGAACTGATCGATCAGTTCATCAGAAAAAACCCCTCATTCAAGCCAGGGAACGAATCAAAAATTCAGGAGGATCTCTCAGTAGAAAGTACGACCTTACCTGAAGATCTGGGTTCTGAGTATCTGGCAGAAATTTTTCTTGGCCAGGGTAAAAAAGAACAAGCCATAAAAATATACAACTCTCTGATGTTGAGATTCCCTGAAAAAAAAGCTTACTTTGCGGGCAGAATTAAAAAAATCGAGTAGGGATGTACGCATTAATTGTAGGAGTAATCATTTTAGTGGCCCTTTTGCTGGTGTTGGTTGTCTTGGCTCAGAATCCCAAAGGCGGAGGACTGTCCAGCCAGTTTGGCGGGGGCGGCACTTCACAGATCATGGGCGTGAAAAAGACCGGGGACCTTTTGGAGAGACTTACCTGGGGATTTGCCATCGCACTTTTAGTGCTTACCCTTTCCACTAATTTCTTCCTCACCGATGCACAAAATGCCGGTGCTCCGACCAGTCCCAACATTGAAAATGCAAGGGATCAGTCAGCTTTACCTCCCCCATCTTTTCAACCTTCTCAATCCCAGGATAATAGTGGTCTGGAAGGACTTGACACGGAAGGGGGCGACCTTGAAGAACTTCAGATCCTCACAGACTCCGTCCAATAAAATCCTAAGCCACGGATAAATGTCTTACCAGTAGCCTTTTGGCTATAGGAAGTACCGTTTGTGATACCGGAAACTTCAATTTACTGACGATCAGATACGTGGCAGGATTGGGTAAGTAACTGTACCGCCTGACGAGATCAAGTTTGATCGTTTCGAAAGTTCTGGATATCGACCTCATCTCCTGACCGATGTATTCGGTGCTGATCGCCCGGTAACTTTCATCAGCCTTTTCAAACATTTTCAGCTGATAGCGAAAAATATTTACGTCGCTTCCTGCATCCTGATTAAGCAATAAGTACCCCTCCTGCTTGTAAATGGGGATTAAACCGATGGAACTCAGCTCCAGGTTTTGCTCCACAAATTCATACAGCTCCTTCCCCTCATTGATCCGCTGTTCCATTTTCGGGATGGCAAAGGAAATGATGTCCTCGATCTCATTCATCACCTCCCCATCATACACAAGTTTCTTGTACATGAATTTCAGTTTTTTAAAATCCGCTTTGGTGATGGATTTGGGAAAAGACTCATAAATGAGCTCCTTATTCGCTTTTACCTGTAATAAATTTTTGTAGTGAAAAACAAGGTCAGAAAAGAAGGGATAAAGTTTGGTCTCATCAAACCTTTCCCTGATGGTCTTCAGATAGGCCAGCAGAATATACTTTTTGAATTCGTAATCAATGATCCCATCGGTTAACCAGTCGTGTTTTAACTCATTCATACCAGTTTGCTTTTTGAATTCACCTCTTAAAATAATCAGGAAATACCCATAATGCAAGCAATATCGGTGTGAGATCCATAATTGCTGAATACCGGCTATTGTGGTCTGTGAATCACAAGCGGACAGCCTGGCGGGAGGTAAAGATCATGGCAATATGGCTGCAATCAGGAAATGGCAAACTGTCAGTGATGACACATCACTAAAAATTACACTGATATTTTGTCAGTCTTTTCTGCCAAATTCAACCAAAAACGATCCATTTTCAGGTCTGGCACACAAAGTGTTCAATTGGCCACGTAGATCAAATCAAGTTTAAATAAAACTTAACCATATAAAACGATTAAACATATGTCAAAACTAAGTTTCAAACCATTAGCCGACAGGGTTCTGGTAGAGCCGGCTGCAGCTGAAGAAAAGACTGCTTCAGGGATCATCATTCCTGACACAGCTAAAGAGAAACCTCAGAGAGGTGCGATTGTAGCTGTTGGTACTGGTAAGAAAGACGAACCACTTAATGTTAAAGTAGGTGACCAGGTACTTTATGGAAAATATTCAGGAACAGAGATCACCATTGATGGTACTGAATACCTGATCATGAAGGAATCTGACATTTACGGAATTATTTAAAAACCCAAAACTAAAGATTAAGAAAAATGGCAAAAGATATATTTTTTGACACCGATGCCAGGGATAGTTTAAAAACAGGAGTTGACATCCTTGCGGATGCAGTAAAAGTAACCCTGGGACCTAAAGGACGAAACGTAATCCTTGACAAAAAATTCGGAGCTCCATCTGTAACCAAAGATGGTGTTTCAGTAGCAAAGGAAATCGAGCTGAAAGAGCCTATCGAAAATATGGGCGCTCAGCTGGTTAAAGAAGTAGCTTCCAAAACTGCTGATGATGCAGGAGACGGAACCACTACTGCCACAGTTTTGACACAAGCAATATTCAGCCACGGAATCAAAAACGTAGCTGCCGGTGCAAATCCGATGGATCTGAAAAGAGGTATTGACAAAGCGGTTGCCGCTGTTGTTGAAGACCTTAGAAAACAATCCAAAACCATCAACACTTCTGAGGAGATCTCTCAGGTAGCTGCCGTATCAGCTAACAATGACCCTGAAATTGGTAAGATGATCGCTGATGCGATGGATAAAGTGGGTAAAGATGGTGTAATCACTGTTGAGGAAGCAAAAGGCACTGAGACAGAGGTTAAAACTGTTGAAGGTATGCAATTCGACAGAGGATATCTTTCTCCATACTTTGTGACCAACACAGAGAAAATGGAAGCAGAGCTGGACAACCCTTACATCCTGATCTACGACAAGAAGATCTCCAACATGAAGGAGTTACTTCCTGTGCTTGAAGCTACTGCACAGACAGGTAAGCCTTTGTTGATCATTGCCGAGGATGTAGAAGGCGAAGCACTTGCTACCCTTGTAGTAAACAAGATCAGAGGTTCACTGAAAATCGCTGCTGTAAAAGCACCTGGATTTGGTGACAGAAGAAAAGCCATGCTGGAAGACATCGCTGTGCTTACAGGTGGTACTGTGATCTCTGAAGAAAGAGGCTACAAGCTGGAAAATGCAACACTTGATTCTCTTGGTCAGGCTGAGAAGATCAACATCGACAAAGACAACACTACCATCGTAAATGGTGCCGGTGACAAGAAAGAGATCGAAGGCAGGATCAACCAGATCAAGCAGCAGATCGAAAACACTACTTCAGACTACGACAGGGAAAAGCTTCAGGAAAGACTGGCTAAGCTATCTGGCGGTGTGGCCATCCTTTACATAGGTGCTGCCACTGAAGTGGAAATGAAGGAAAAGAAAGACCGTGTGGATGATGCGCTTCACGCAACAAGAGCGGCTGTACAGGAAGGTATCGTTGCCGGTGGTGGCGTGGCCTTTATCAGAGCCATGAAGTCTCTTGAAAAAATGAAGCTGGAAAACCTTGATCAGAATACCGGCGTAAAAATCGTTCATCAGGCGATCCAGTCACCACTGAGAACCATCGTGGAAAATGCCGGTGGTGAAGCTTCAGTTGTTGTAAATGAAGTGATCAACGGTAAAGATGATTACGGATACAACGCATCTACAGGCGAGTATGTGAACATGTTCAAGGCAGGGATCATCGACCCTACCAAAGTGACAAGATTAGCACTTGAAAATGCTGCATCTATCGCTTCACTGCTGTTGACTACCGAGGCTGTGGTAGCTGATCATCCTGAGAAAGAACCTGCTGGCGGCGCACCAGGCGGAATGCCAGGCGGCGGCATGGGTGGAATGATGTAAGATCATAAACTCAGATATATATTATACCCTGGCGGGCTTCCGTCAGGGTATTTTTTTGATCGCATATTTTATCCACGGATTACCCACTCCCCGGTTCGTATCCTCACCATAGCCGTCAACTTAAGAGTCTATCAAATACAATATTTATTATATGATCTTAATGACGATATCATTTACACACAAAACGGTGTATATTGTAATCCCGAAGGGATGAAATAATTATAGATCATATTATTTAAGCAAAAACAACTCCGAAGGAGTGACATTATCATGGCTGGAACATTCTCACAAATCTACATTCAGGCGGTTTTCGCGGTAAAGGGAAGATCAAATTTACTGAATAAAGCCTGGCGGCATGAAGTATTCAAGTATATGACAGGTATCATTGACAATAAGCATCAAAAATCAATTATTGTAAATGGTGTGGCAGATCACGTCCATATTTTTGTTGGGTTGAAGCCTTCAATGGCAGTGTCGGATTTGATACGGGATGTCAAAAACAATACTACTAATTTCATCAATGATAAAAAGTGGCTACCCGGTAAATTCAGTTGGAAGGAGGGTTACGGAGCATTTTCATATTCCCATTCACAGGTAAAAGATGTCTACCAATATATCCTCAATCAAGAGGAGCATCATAAAAAGCAAACCTTCAGAGATGAGTATTTGTCGTTTTTAAATGAATTCGAGATACCTTTTGAGGAGCGATTTTTGTTTGATTGGATATCATGACACCCCTTCGGGGTTGGACCATTCTGGATCCAAATTCTGCTATAGTCATTTCATCCCTGCCTACCGGTCAGGCAGGCCTTCGGGATTAAGCTATGAGCAGGTTTGTGTTGAATTGGCTTAAGTTGACGGCAATGGTGTCTTCACCAACCGAAACCGAAGACAAGTCATCGTCCGATCACCTAGCGTATAAATGGTTTCTGTTTATCAGGGATGCCTCCGGAAAAAAATAATTTTGATCACACATTGAATTCAGCTTAATTTATCTCTCATGGCCAAGATCATTAAGATTCCATCTGCTTATGTCATTGATACAAAGGTCGTGGGAGTCTCACACCAAAATCAGGACGGGACCTCAAGGCAAAAGATCATCTCTGATGAAGTACGGGAAAATGATTTGCTCATACTGGAACCGGAACCTGACAACCCTCACGACCCCAATGCAGTCCGGGTGTTATCTAAACAAGGCAACCAGATCGGATACCTAAAGAAGGAAGTGGCCGAGCAGATCCATGGAGCACTCCTCAATGATATTACCATCAACGTGAAAGCTTCCTGGGTCAGCGAACGGGAAATCAAAGGGGTCGGGTTAAGGATAGAGCTGGTAAATTAACCATTCTGGTCCGGAATGCTTTATTTTGAAGACAGATCAAACAAACCGATGATGGTCAATAACTTTAAGAAATTCTGTGTCATCCTTTTTGTTTTATTATCAGTCTCATCCATGGGACAGGGTGTTTCCTTCTCATACCTGTTTCCTTCTAACGGATATATCTCTGCTCCCGTAAGTCCCTTTTCATTACGGGGAGTAGGACTGGATTTCGGGCTGGTCGATGTTGAAACCGGATTTACATTGTACATGGTACCGGGTCTTCCCATGGAAGGACTGCCGTTCGAAAGCAACAAACCCCTGATCGGCCCGGGTTTTGCAACACTGGTACCCCTTCAACTCACACTCGGAATAAAGACAAAGGCCTTCTCTTTTAAGCTACTTGGTGGCGGTTTTGGCATCTGGAACATCAACCCTCGCATCAACAATGGAAATATGGACCGGGCCATCAGGGATTTTGAAGGCTGGGATGTAGCTAATGCTGACCTTACAGTTGAAAATGAACTTGGTGTAGGTTGGATGGCCGGCATGGGCTTTGAATTTCATGTAAGCCAGAAGTTTTCTCTTACCACGGACATTCAATACCTGTCAGGAAAGATGAATTCACCGCTGGACGGATCGTATGCCGGAGGCACCGAAGGCGGGACCATCACGACCAGATCAGCCAGCTTTCCGGATGCCAGAACGATCCTGCAGGGTATTGAGCTCTCCCTCGGCGTAAATCTGAACTAGCCTCTATTTGACATTACCGGTCAGCTTTCGCATCAGCGGACTTAAGATCAGCATCAATACCCCTGCTCCGACGATCAATTGTGTAATGAACCAAAATAAATCGGGTAACAGATTGGGATTCAGACTGATCTGACTTTCATCAAACTCTCCTGCCACAAGCCCTGCGATGAGGTTGCCCAGTGCTGTGGCCATGAACCAGACTCCCATCATCTGCCCGACCAGTTTCTTCGGAGAAAGCTTGGTCACTGCAGACAACCCGATAGGTGAAAAGCTCAACTCACCAGTGGTATGCAACAAATAGGTAAAAAGAAGCCATGTTGGCAGGACGTTATTTCCCTTAGCCACAATTTCGGAGGCGAATGCCATCACAGCAAAGCCAAGGCCCAGAAAGATCAGCCCCAGTGAAAATTTAACTGGTGTATTGGGCTCAAGATTCTTCTTTGCCAGCGTAATCCACAACCATCCGAAGAAGGGAGACAACAGGATGATAAAAATGGGATTTACTGCCTGAAGCCAGCTGGCCGGCATTTCCCAGCCTCCGATCATACGATCCGTATATCTGTCAGCAAAAAGATTCAAGGAAGATCCTGCCTGTTCAAAACCAGACCAAAAGACACCGGAGAAGAAAAACAAAACAACGATCATACCGATCTTCTTTTTCTCATCTGTGGTAAGCTCTTCCACTGCATAGACATAAATAAAATAAACGGTGATAGCTACCAGTATCACCACTCCGGAGGCATTGGCTATCGTAACCGGATCTACCTTTATTATTTGAGTTAAAAGTAATGTTAGC
Source organism: Cyclobacteriaceae bacterium (assembly GCA_965243485.1). Classification (GTDB taxonomy): domain Bacteria; phylum Bacteroidota; class Bacteroidia; order Cytophagales; family Cyclobacteriaceae; genus UBA7330. Next base: position 4,978,442 of record CBDEVP010000001.1, read on the forward strand.
AGTATCAGTATAGCAGTGCCTAAAATCCAAAGGGCTTTTATAATTGATCTTTTGCGTTTTAGATCCCTTTGCTCATCTCCGGTAGACTCGGGAAAAGCCCCCACATCTCCAAGATAGTTTTCAGTCATTTTATATTGGATCACGCCGATCACCATGCCTACACCTGCGGCTCCGAATCCGTAATGCCAGGAAAACCCTTCACCCAGCCAACCGGTAATCAGGGGAGCCACAAAAGCACCAATGTTAATACCCATGTAGTAAATGGAATATCCGGCATCGCGGTATGCAGGGTTGCTATGAGAATAGAGCCCCCCCACAATACTTGATATATTTGGTTTCAGTAGTCCCGTACCGACGATTATCAAAAACAAACCGAGAAAAAACGTCTCGTTGGTGGGTATGGCCATACTAAAATGACCAGCCGCGATAATGATCCCTCCGTAAAAAACCGCCTTCCTTAAACCAAAATATTTGTCGGCCAGCCACCCTCCGGGCAAAGCGAGAAGATACACAAACATGGTATAAAGCCCATATATGGCTGCACTCGTTTTATCATCCATACCCAATCCCCCGTCTGCCACGGAGTCAACCATAAAAAGGATGAGCAACGCGCGCATACCATAGTAGGAAAAACGCTCCCACATTTCCGTAAAAAACAAAGTGGCTAATCCTCGTGGATGACCGAAAAATGACTTATCCTGAACCATACTTAAATCATAGTTAATCAGCAATTATAATCGAAAGATGTCTTTTGAAACCTCTTCCAGGTAATAAATATCAGATACACCAGTGATCGTTATCAGTGTTTTGGAAAGCTCTCCCACCGACATTTGTATTACAATATTTTTCAACAAAACACCTGTAAGACAAAGAGCTTTTAAATCTGTTTCTCGTTTAATTTTTGATGTGACAACTTGTTTGGGAGGGTGACTGTGATTCGGTCACCCTTTTTTATGGAATAATTTTAAATACCAGCAAAAGCAGGCCTATACTCTTTAATTCATTCCCAATCATTTCATTACGTGGGGATATTATATAACATTACACTCTGAAATGAGTCTCGCCTCTGGTAGGACGAATGGCATAGCACGTCTCCCTGAATTGAGGGGCGACCGCTGAATTAAACTTTATGTATGAAAATAGCGATCATTGCTCATGATGGTAAAAAGGCCGACATGGTAGCCTTTCTCCTGAAATACAAAGAATGGCTGGAAAAGGTGGAACTGGTCTCCACAGGCACTACAGGTTCTCATGTGGAAAAGGCCGGGCTAATGGTTCACAGATATCTGTCTGGTCCACTGGGTGGTGATGCACAGATTGCCGCGGAAGCTGCCGAAAAGAAACTCGATCTTGTGATCTTCTTTAGGGATCCGCTGGACAAGCATCCGCATGAGCCGGATGTACAAATGCTGATGAGGATCTGTGATGTACATAATATCCCTTTAGCCACCAACCCGGCAGCCGCTGGTCTTATGATGGATTCATTACTCAAAAAAATATCATAAATGAAGAATTTAAAATGGGGTATCCTGAGTACTTCAGCATTTGCTCAACGTTCTTTTATCCCTGCTGCACAGAAAAGTCCTGTGGCTGAAGTATATGCCATAGCCTCCAGAAACCTCAAATCCGCTCAGGAAGTTGCTCAAAAGATGGGTATTTCCAGGGCTTATGGAAGCTATGACGAGCTCATCAATGATGAGGAGATCGATATCATCTATAATCCCCTGCCCAATCACATGCATGTGGATTGGACGGCCAAAGCCATGAAAGCCGGAAAACATGTCTTATGTGAAAAGCCCTTGTTTATCGATCAGAAGGATGCCGCCGGACTGATAAAGCTGAGAAATGAGTTGAAAGTGAAAGTCGGAGAAGCCTTTATGGTAAAGAGCCACCCGCAATGGCAAAAAGCCAGAGAACTCGTTACCACGGGGGCGCTGGGCGAAGTCAATCAGTACATAGGAACCTTCAACTATTTCAATGCTGATCCTGAAAACATCAGAAATATCGAAGATTATGGCGGAGGGGCCATGTGGGACATTGGATGCTATACCGTGATGACTTCGAGATATATTTTCGGTGAAAATCCACTTCGGGTCATGGCATCGATTCATTTCGATCCAAAATTCAATACGGACATCCTGAGCTCGGTCATCCTTGAATTTCCACACAACAAAAAAGCGATCTTCACAGTAAGCACTCAAACGGCTAAATATCAGCGGGTCAGTATCCTGGGCACTGAAAAAGTGCTTGAGATCATGATACCCTTCAATGCGCCCGAAGACCGGCCAGGTACACTCAAACTCAATCCCGGTGATATACTTTTAGAAAAAGTCGAAGAGATCAAAATGGAAACATGTAATCACTATGTGAAAGAAGTAGAGGATTTTACAGAGGCCATCTTAAATGATACTGAAGTGCCCGTGACGCTTGAAGATGCGCTTGATCATTGTAAGATCATACAGGCTGTATTTAAGTCCGCTGAAACCGGAAAGTGGGTAACACCCTGACTATTGCTGATTAGATTTAGAGTAAATGACCTTGCCGTATTGATCTATATGCTTTTGTAAATCGTCGTTATCTACAGATTTATAATCCGTAATATCAAAGTGATAAGGTATGGGTTGTCTTTCATTTAGTATTGTTGACAATTCTACAATTGTTTCCCATTCCACCTTTTCACCCTTCACAGCAAGGTCGATGTCAGATCCGGATTTGAAATTTCCCATGGCTCTTGATCCAAAAATCAGTACCTCCTCAATTTCAGGAAAATCTATGAAGGCCTGATTCATGAGTATTCTTGTTTTATTTGGAAGACCAAAGGCTAGATCAACAGATTGAATTTCTCCCATAATTTCCTGATTGCGTGAAAATAAGAGCTTCTAATTAGATTAACGGATTTTTTGAAATTAGATTCATTATAAGTGTGGGCAAGTAAGTTTCGCTTTTCTAGCATTTCCATCCATACCTCACCATCTTCCAATATCCCACCAGCCACAGCTTCCTTAATTACGTCACGTGGAAACCGTTCAATAACAGCTTTGCTCTCCAGATAATCTTTAAGAAGTTTCCATGAGAGTTCAAATGTATACTCAAATCTTTGGATTAAACCTTCCTGCTCGAGATCCGAAATTTCAGATTCATTAAGATTTGCAGCTTCCTGAAGTTTCAGAAAAGCCTTATTAAAATTAGAAAAACGCTGTCTCCATCGAATCTCTTTATTCATGACAGGGAATTTACAAAGAATAGATACATTATGCTACTAACGCCCCCGCAATGGCGGCCGTCATCATGGTAGCCAGTGTAGCCGCAAGCAAAGACCTCAAACCCAGCTTTGAAATGTCGCCCTGCTTATTGGGCGCCATCCCTCCTATCCCCCCGATCTGGATCGCTATTGAGCTGAAGTTTGCAAACCCGCACAATGCATAGGTGGCTATCACGATGGACCTGGTACTTAATGATCCCTGCTCCATAAAATCAGCCAGTCCCAGGTAAGCAACAAATTCATTCACAACAACCTTCTTTCCAAGCAAAGAACCGACCTGCAGGGCATCCTGCCACTCTACTCCAATAAGAAGGGCAAAGACCCGAAAGAGCTGCCCAAGCAGGTATTCCAGCGATAAACCTTTAAACACCGAGTCGGTGGATTGAGCAATCCATTCATTGATGCCCAGATAATAGCCCACAGATCCAAGGAAGTAGTTGATTGCAGCGATCAGTGCAACAAATACCAGTAGCATAGCACCAATATTCAATGCAAGCCTAAGGCCATCTGACGCTCCCCTGGCAAGTGCATCGATCAGGTTGACACCCATCGACTCATGGCTGACCTCAAGATTCGAATTGATCGCCTCCCTGTTCAGTTCAGGTAACATGATCTTGGACATCACAATGGCAGCAGGCGCATTCATGATGGAGGCACTCAGCAGATAGGCTGCATACCTCTCGCGTTCTACGGGATCATCTCCACCCAGAAAAGCCACATAGCCGGCCAGCACCCCTCCGGCAATGGTAGCCATCCCCCCGGTCATGAGGCACATGAGTTCGGATTGGGTCATCTTGGAAATAAATGGCCTAACAAGCAGCGGGGCCTCCGTCTGGCCCAGAAATATATTTCCCGCCGCAGAAAGGGATTCTGCCCCCGACAACCTCATGGTACGGGCCATCACCCAGGCAATGCCCCTTACAACCCACTGAAGCACTCCCAGATAATACAGTCCGGCGGACAATGTTGAAAAAAAGATGATGGTTGGCAGCACCTGAAAGGCAAAAATAAACCCCATGCTTTCGGTATTCACCAGATCCCCAAAAAGGAATGCGGCGCCCTCAATGGAAAAATCCAGGAGAACAACAAATTGCTTACTAAGCCAGTTAAAAGCAATTTTTACACTATTAATCTTTGTGATCAGTAAACCAAAAATCAACTGAAGGACTATGCCTATGCCAACCAGGCGCCAATAGATGGCTTTTCTATTCGTGGAGAAAAGGAATGCAACACCCAGTAAAAAAAACAACCCTAATGCCGCACGGAATAACTCCATCTAATATTGTTTAAAATTGCTACTATGACCCGAATGAGCTCTTTAAAATGAGCTGCAAATTAACAAACTAATGGAAGATCTTATTTTGCTTTAAACTTCAGGAACCACTCAAATTTACTTTTAATGATCCGGTCCTTTTCAGCTTTGATGAAATCCAGATAGGCTTTCGCTACCGGAGACAATTTTTTCTTTCTCAGCCAGATCAGGCGCCAGTGAGTAATTATAGGCAGGCCTTTGGAGGGGATGATCTGTATTTCTTCATTTTCGAGTTCGTTCTTTATCCCAATCAAAGGAATAACGGAATAACCCAAACCCGCAATGACGGCCTGCTTCACAGCTTCATTGCTCGTTAGCTCAATCCTTTTTCGCTTTTCCGTTCGCTTCAGGTAATTATCCATGGCCTTTTGAGTGGCTGATCCTGCCTCCCTGAAAATGTAAGGTGGCGTTTCACTGATCAGGTGCGCACCCTTTACCATGAATAGCCTATTCTCCAATAGTATTTCCTCTTCTACGTCCAATTCTTCAGGGATCACTGAAACCAGCGCAAAGTCTATTTCATTGCGCTTCAGGCTATTGACTACACTGGTCTTATTGGTAACATCCAGGATCAGGTCAATGCCCTCATGTTCGTGCAGGAAATCACTTAAGAAATATGGAATCACATATTTTCCGGTAGAAGCAGAAGATATGCTGAGTCTGCCTGTCAGGAGTTTCCCGTATTCACTGGTTTTGAACCGGATGGCCTCCGCTTCTCTGAGAACGTTCTGTGCCAGCTCAGCAATGCTGTGGCCGAAGTCGGTGATATAGAGCTTTCGGCCAATCACCTCTGTCAATGGTACGTCGAACTGATCCTGAAAATTCTTGAGCTGGATGGACAGGGCCGGCTGAGTCATGTGCATTTCTTCTGCTGCCCTGGTTACACTCTGCTGTCTCACCACTTCAAGAAAGACCTGTAATTGATGCAAAGTATAATTCATAAAATATAATTATTTATTTGATACAAAATATATATATAAATATATGAATTATTCTTATTTTATTTGCTTTGTTGGATTAAAAAATCAAATACTGACTCTAAAAAACGGAAGCATGCAAGAAATGGAATTCAAACTTATCGACAACACGTACAATCCTGAGGAAGCCAAAGAAGTTTTACTCGAATTGATCAAATCCAAGATCAAATTTCTGAACCACAAGATCTTCTCCTCTTATGAGCGATTCGGAAGTGAAAGCACTGATCTTGAAAAAAGAATTTTAGAACTCAGTGAAGACCGGGAAAGGCTCATGAAACAGTTCATGGCCATTGAAAATAGTGAGGTTGAAATTAAGATCGACTGTACTGCCAAACTTAATGTCAAAGAAACTATATCAGCGTAGTTTTCTTCTCTTCCATAAGCGTGGGGGGAATGTGATTGATCGCATTCCCCTTTTTTTGGACCTCAAAACTTAAAGCATGTCTTTATCACTGATCGTTGATAACCTAACAAACCCGGCTTTACTTTTCTTTCTTCTTGGAATACTGGCTGTTCAGCTAAAAAGTGATCTTGCCATTCCGGAAAGTTCTTCCAAGTTTATCTCTTTCTACCTATTGTTCTCCATAGGTTTCAAAGGTGGCCTGGAACTGTCGCATAGTAATCTCACCCTTGATATTGCCTGGATCCTGCTATTTGGGATATTACTATCTCTGATCATACCTGCCTACTCATTTTTCCTGCTCAAGAAAAGACTGGGAGTTGAAAACGCAGGAGCCATTGCCGCAGCTTATGGATCTATCAGTGCAGTCACTTTTGTGACGTGTGTATCTTATCTGGAGCTTCACCAGATCGAATTCGGAGGTTATATGATAGCCACCATGGCTCTGATGGAAGCTCCTGCAATCATCGTTGGCGTCTTATTGATTTCAATCTTCTCTGATAAATCAGCCACGGATATACAATTAGGCAAAATCTTGAAGCATTCGGTGACCAATGGCAGCGTACTGCTGATCGTGGGGAGCCTGGTGATCGGTTATCTTGCCAATGATCAGCAGGCACAGGGGATTGAACCTTTTACCACAGACATCTTCAAGGGATTCCTGTCTGTATTTCTTCTTGACATGGGCATCGTCAGTGGAAGGAAATTATCAGCATTTTTTAAGCACGGCGCATTTCCTTTTGCCTTCGCCGTGGTGATCCCATTGATCAACGGTATTCTTACTGCATTTGCCAGCGGGGCAGTAAGTGAAAGCATTGGCGACAGGTTGCTGCTGTCGATTCTGGCAGCCAGTGCTTCTTACATTGCTGTGCCTGCTGCCATGAAACTAGCCGTGCCACAAGCGAACCCCGGACTGTATATTCCCATGGCTCTCGCCATTACCTTTCCTTTGAATATTACGCTTGGGATACCCATCTATTTGTATGTGATCATGTAAGCAGATCATTTCTTCATCAGGTCGACTGGCAGGGACTCACCTTCGGATGCCCAGGTCTTATTGGGTTCAGAACCCATCTCAAAGTTCAAAATGCCACCTTCCAGTAATTCCTGATGGGTGATCCATGACCGTTCAAATGGCTTTCCGTTAAGCGTGGCAGACTGAATGTAATAGTTCTGCTCCGAAAGGCCATTAGCTCTTATGGTAAATGTGCTTCCTGTATTCAGCGTAAGGACCGTTTCTTCAAAAGCAGGGGTCCCAATGATGTAATAAGGGGTTCCGGGACAGACAGGATAAAATCCAACCATCGAAAAGACCAGCCAGGCAGACATTTGCCCGGCATCCTCGTTTCCACTCAGTCCACCCGGACCAATCCCGTATTCATTTCTGATGATGTCATAGACTCGTTTCTGGGTCTTCCATGGGTTACCAGAGTAAGCATACATATAGGCGGTCTGGTGACCGGGCTCATTCCCATGCCAGTATTCATCCGTGTCGAAAAGCAAATCCAATCTCTCAGTGAATTCATCCTGCCCTCCCATGGCTTCCATTAACCCATACACATCATGGGGTACATACCAGGTATACTGAAAGGGAGTCCCTTCCGTGATGAAGGGCGTTCGGGTAGCATTCGGATCAAAAGGTTCAAACCAGCTACCATCCTGATATTTACCTCTTACATAGCCCTTGGATTCGTCAAATACATTTCTCCAGTTTCCTGCTCTTCTCAAAAGCTCTTCATGTTCGGGTTTTTGAAGCTTTCTGGCATATTCGGCAAGCACAAAATCATCATAAGCATATTCCAGGGTCCTCGAAACCTGCTCCTGTTTATGGAATGAATGTGGAACTTTCTCTTCCATGGGGATATAATCATGTTCCAGCCAGGTATCCAATACTCTTCGACCCTTACCCGAAATGTAAGAGTCCTGATCGCTGTTATAAACAAAAGCATTTTGGTACATGTATTTCCAGGCTTTCTCCTTATCGAAACCTGTGATCCCTTTGGCGTAGGCATCCCCGATCATGGAGATCACATGATCGCCTATCATGGCGGCAGTATAACTGTTCCATGCAGGGAATATCGGCAACCATCCCCCCTGCTCTGCCTTCAACAGCAGTGATTTGACCATATCTGTAGTTTTTTCCGGTTCAAGGATGGTCATCAACGGATGCACCGACCTGTAGGTATCCCACATAGAAAAATCAGCATAGTAGTCATGATCGGCCTGATGCATGGTATCATCTTCTGCAAAGCCCGTGTATTTGCCGTCAGCGTCACTGAAAACCCTGGGCAATAGATAAGCATGGTAGAGAGCTGTATAGAACATTTCTTTGTTTTCATCTCCACCTGTGACTTTGATCTTATTCAGGACTTTATTCCATTCCTCTCCGGACTTGGTCCTTACACCTTTAAGATCCCAGTCAGGGATCTCTTCAGAAAGATTCGTCAGTGCTCCTTCGATGCCGGTAAAAGAGGTGCCAATTTTTGCAAGGATGTCCCCGTGGCCTTCAAACCTGACATAAGCGCCCACATTCGTGGAGTCTCCTGTTACTTCTGACCTGTTTTCAGCCAGTTCCAGACCGTTCCACGTACCATATGCTGTAAATGGCTGCGAGAATTTTATGACGAAGTATCCGCTAAACCCGGCACTTTCGCCCCAGCCCTGATAGATCCTGTGTACCGGATTGTATCCCACCACCATTTGATTCTCGATGTCTACCCGGACATACCCATATCCTTCATCACTGTTTGGCGTGATGGTGATCCCTGAAGCGTCAGGATCCTTAAAATCAAACTTCAATATCCCAGCCCTGGAAGTCGCTGTAATCTCAGCATCAATGTTATATCTATCCAGGTGTACACGATAGCTGTTCGGACTGGCATATTCCGTGGATTTCGTGAATCCAGAACCTCTTTGAATAACATCAGTGATCACATCTCCGGTGAAAGGCATGAGCGTGACACTTCCGTAATCCTGGGTACAGGATCCGCTCATCCAGTGCGTCCCCCTGAAACCGGTGATGACAGAATCTTCATAATAATAAGGAGATCTGCACTTGATTTCAGTGGGCTGTGTCTCGGGCGTCCATTGGGTCATGCCGTGAGGAACGCCCACAGCGGGGTAATTCTGACCACGGAGCTCTGATCCGCTTATGCTATGCTTGATAGCGCTCGGCGTGGTCGCTACCGCAGTTCCAATGAATGGGTTTACATAGTCTAAAGGTCTTTCTTCAACTTCTTTGGGCCCTGTGGAACAGCCCAGGATCATTGGTAAACAGAAGATAGCCAGGGATCTGACTTTCAATTTCATTCCAGTATGTGATAGAATCATTAGATTTTAGCTCAGTGACTAATTTCTCCGGTTGATCTCATCCCGGATCTTGGCTGCCTTCTCATAGTCCTCATTCTTTAGGGAATCATCCAGCATTTTATTCAATTGATCCGATGGAAGATCTTCGAGCTTTTTGGGCTTGTCCCGTGGACCGGGAGCATCAGATTTTTTCTCTACCGTAGAAGAGATCTCTTCTTCGCTCATCTCAATACCGGCTTCGGTCAGGATAGATTCATAGGTGAAGATATCCACATTAAAACGTAAGCCGATCGCTATGGCATCGGAAGGTCTGGCATCAATTTCAATCATTTTACCATTGTGGGAACAGACGATCTTACTGAAAAAGACCCCTTCCTTAAGGTCCGAGATAATGATCTCTTTGATGTCAAAATTAAAATTGTAGGCAAAGGACTTGAAGAGATCGTGGGTCATAGGACGATTAGGTACAATCTTTTCAATTTCAATAGCAATGGCCTGGGCTTCAAACATGCCAATGATAATAGGCAATCTTTTGTTTCCTCCCGCCTCTCCCAGTACGAGGGCAAAGGAGCCTGATTGAGACTGGCTTGAAGAAAGACCAAGTATTTCTAGTTTTATTTTGTCTGGCATCTAGTCTTTTTTAGCTTTTATTGCTTCTGTCAATTTTGGGACAATTTCAAATGCATCTCCCACAATTCCAAAGTCAGCTGCCTTGAAAAAAGGCGCCTCGGGATCTTTGTTGATCACCAGAATATATTTTGATGAATTTACCCCTGCCAAATGCTGGATCGCTCCCGATATTCCGATAGCAATATAAAGAGAAGGGCTCACTTTTATCCCGGTTTGACCGACATGTTCATGATGTGGTCTCCAATTCATATCCGAAACAGGCTTACTACATGCGGTTGCAGCGCCCAGTGTCCCGGCAAGCTCTTCGATAATTTTCCATTTATCAGGTCCACCCATACCCCTTCCTCCGGATACGACAATCTCTGCTTCCGGCAATAAAACCTCTCCCGTGGCTTTTTCGGTTTTCGTGACTTTTACCTTGAAATCATCATCCTTCAGTGTCGGTTGAAATTCAATGATTTCCAGAGAGGCGCCATCCGTACGGACAGGTACCGCATTTTTCTTGATGGCCAATATTTTTTTCTCACCTTTCACGATCGTTTTGGCTACTGCCTTTCCTGTATAGATGCTTCTGTCGACTACGAAATCATCCTGTTTTTCCGGAAGTCCCGACACATTCGTAACCACACTGGCGCCAGTCTTAATAGCTACCCTGGCCGATACGGGGTCTCCCAGTGATGATTTGGCAAGGATCAGTGTATCATTGCCATACTTTTTCATGGCCTCAGCAATGGCCGATGAGTAGGCCATGATGTTGGGTGCGGCAAGCTTTTCCTCTTTGATATGGACGAGCTTTTTGGCTCCGGCACCACCTATTTTATCTATGCTCTCCTTGGATATTTCACCAAAAACGATCCCTGTCACATCATCAGCCAGTGCCTTTCCATAGCTCACTGCCTCGAGGGAAGATTTTTTTACTTCGGCTTCATCAACCTCCACAAATACCAGTACACTCATCTTAAATAACTTTTGCCTTATTGATCAATTCATCTACCAGGTCAGCGATATTATCCTGCTCAAAGATCTTCACGTCACCCTTGGGTGGCGGAAGCTCAAATACCTTTACTTCCGTACCCACTTCTGCCTTTTCCGGCTCGATCACCTTCAGAGGCTTGGTACGGGAGGCCATAATTCCGCGCATGTTTGGTATTTTCCATTCAGCGATAGGCTCCTGACAACCTGCTACAAAAGGAAGATTTATCTCCAGATACTCTTTACCACCCTCAATCTCTCTCGAAAGAGTGGCTTTATCTCCTTCTATGTCCAGGGTCATCACCGGAGAGATAGAAGGAAGAGAAAGGAGTTCTCCCACCAGGCTATGTACAATCCCTCCATTGAAATCAATGCTTTCCCGACCCATCATGATCAGATCATAATTTTCCTCCCTGGCTACTCTTGCAATCTGATGAGCCACAAAAAAAGAATCCGATGGAAATGCATCGATCCTGATGGCATCATCGGCTCCGATCGCCAAGGCCTTTCTTAGGGTCGGTTCTGTTTCAGCTTCTCCAACATTCAATGCGGTGACAGTACCTCCATGTTGATCTCTCAATTCGACAGCACGAGCCAGAGCATAATCATCATAGGGTCCTATAATGAACTGGACTCCATTTTTATCAAACTTTGTATTGTTATCTGTAAATGAAATCTTTGAGGTGGTATCCGGAACGTGTGTAATACAGACAAGTATTTTCATAGATTTTATTAAAAATAATCGAATTTTAATTCAATTACTTACTGATTCGAAGTTAGTTAAAAAAATAGGATATGGGCAGCGAGGATCGCATTAAACAACTTGAATTATTTCTCAAAGAAGACCCTGATGATCCATTCATCATTTTCGCATTAGCGCTTGAACATCTTGATACAGATAAAACAAAAACAAGGGAATTGTTTGAAAGTTTACTGATCGACCATCCGGACTATGTGGGAACTTATTATCATGCAGCAGCTCTTTTTGCTGAAACAGGAGAGACTGAAAAGGCTAAAGCTACCTATGAACAAGGTATCAAAGTGGCTGAGACCATCGATGACGGACATGCCTTGAGAGAATTGAAATCTGCCTACCAGAATTTTCTGATAGATCTTGATTAAGATATCTGATCTATTTTATTCTTCAGAAGTCAGCAGCACTACTTTTCCATAATGATCTTTATCGACAAACCTTCTGAAGGCATCTTTGTATTCGACCATTGGGTATTCCTTATCGATGATGGGCTTGATCTCATATTTATCAATGAATGATACCATGTCCTTAAATTCCTGGTCATTGCCCATTGATGATCCGATGATACTTACCTGCTGCCAGAACAGTCTCGGTAAGTCAAATCCCTCTGCACGTCCGGCGGATGCGCCATAAATAATCACCTTACCTCCGGGTTTGATCACTTTGAGGTACTTATCGACCAGGTTGCCTCCGGAACTATCGATGATCACATCAAACCCGTCGACTTCTTTTTTGGCAGTTTTTACCCAATCCTCGTTTTTATAGTTAAATCCCCCTTTCGCCCCTGCTGAGGTAGCATCCGAGATCTTACTGTTGCTACTGCTGGTCACATAGACATCTGCCTTCACCGCCTTGCAAAAAGAAAGTGCAAACTGAGCAACACCTCCACCAATGCCGGTCACCAGTACCCTGCTTCCTTCCTTCACTTCACCTTTATAGAAACAGGTTCTGAATGCGGTGAGTCCGGCCAGCGGAAAGCATGCTGCCTGACTGAAACTCAGGAATTTTGGCTTTTCAACCAACCGGTCCTCGTCAATGACAATGTATTCAGCCAGTGTGCCATTTCTGGGCATCCCCAGGATCTCATATTCTTTTGACTGAACTGCCGGATCGCTCCCCCAGTTGATGTTAGGATTAATGATTACCTCTTTCCCCTTCCATTTGTCTGGACCTTCAATCACTACTCCACTGCCATCGGAACCAAGAATGACCTCCTCCTTTATTTTCGGGTACTTTCCTACAGTGATCCAAAAATCTCTTCGATTCAGGGAAGCTGCTTTGATCCGGACCAGGCATTTACCATTTTTCACCTCCGGCCTTTCCACATTCAGCAATTCAATGTGTAAATCCCTGTCTCCTACAAGCTTAATCGCTCTCATGGGTTAAATGCTTTTTTGAATAAAAATGCTATAAACGAAAAACAAATCATTGGGCCCATCATTCGAGTCCGACATAAAACCAGTCATTTTTCAATTTGGTTCATCTCGATAATTATGGTACAGGAATTATTCAAACACCTAGAATGGCATTTCTTCATCCTCATCGTCGTTGTCCTTTTTGTTTGCTTTACTTGGTAAGGTAATGGTAAAATCAGTATTGGTATTTCCTGATGAAGGAAATTTTTGTCCATAGTTTCCACTGTCAGGTGTGGTATCCAGGTCATTGAATTTGGTGAATTTACCAATGAATTTCAGCTGGACATTTTCAAGTTTTCCATTTCTATGCTTGGCAATGATGACTTCTCCTATCCCATTCAGCGGCATACCGTTTTCATCCTGGGTCATTCCGTAGTATTCCGGCCGGTAAAGGAACATGACCATGTCGGCATCCTGTTCGATAGATCCTGACTCCCTAAGGTCTGAGAGTTGCGGACGTTTATCTCCTCCTCTCGTCTCCACAGCCCGGCTGAGCTGCGACAAGGCGATCACAGGTACGTTGAGCTCTTTGGCAATCCCCTTTAGTGCCCGGGAAATGGAGGCGATTTCCTGCTCTCTGTTACCCCCTGCATTTTTGGAAGCATCTCCGGTCATCAGCTGCAGGTAATCCACGATAATAAGTCTCACGCCATGCTGGGCCACAAGTCTTCGGCTTTTGGCCCGTAGCTCCAGAATACTCAGTGCCGGTGTATCATCGATAAAGATGGGCGCCTCTGAAAGCTTTGAGGTCTTGTGAAGGAGTTGTTCCCACTCATAGTCAGCCAGGTCGCCGCGTTTGATCTTTTCACTTTCCAGTTCGGCTTCAGCGGAGATCAATCGATTAACCAGCTGTACCGAGGACATCTCCAGAGAGAACAGTCCTACCGGGATATTAAATTCCACGGCCGCGTTTCTCATCGCGGAAACGACGAAGGCTGTCTTACCCATACCCGGTCTTGCCGCAATGATGACCAGATCCGAAGGTTGCCAGCCGGAGGTGACCCGGTCGAGAGCGGTAAAACCGCTTGCCACCCCTGTCAATCCGTCTTTACGTTCTTTTTTCTGCTCAATCTCTTCAATGGCCTGATGGAGCAAAGAGCTCATCTTATCATAGTTCTTCCGGATATGGGACTCTGATATATCAAACAGGGATTGTTCAGACCTGTCCAAAAGTTTAAACACATCGATGGTATCTTCATAGGCATCGTGCTGGATCTCAGAAGCAATCCTGATGAGCTCCCGCTTGATGGATTGCTCGGCCACGATCCTGGCGTGATATTCGATATTGGCAGCGGAATTGACCTTGGTGGTCAGCTCAGATACATAATAAGCTCCTCCAACCAGCTCCAGCTGTCCGTTCTTTCTCAACTGATGAACAACTGTCTTGATGTCTACCGGCTCACTGTTGTTGAAAAGCTGGACAATGGCCTCAAAGATGGTTTTGTTGGCGTCTTTATAAAAACTCTCCGGTCGAAGGATCTCAATAACGTTGGTCAGGGCATCCCTTTCGAGCATCAATGCTCCAAGGATGGCCTCCTCGACCTCAATCGCCTGCGGAGGGAGCTTTCCCAGCTGCTCTGAAAGTTGTGTAATGCCAATTCTTCTGGTCTTTCCTGATGGCCGTACGACCGGTTTAGATTCCTCCATAATAAATTGAATCGCGATTGCAATTTCGGTGATTAAGTGGCAAACCTATGAAACTAAGCACAATGATGACTGACCTGTTGAAAGAATATTTCTCCCTTAAGTATCAACGGTGATTTCCACAGAAAAGATCAATCTATCCACATTTTTTATATGGTCTTGATCCGACTCATCAGGATGGGTTTCTGAGCTCTGCTGATGGGGATGATCTTATCTTTTATCACCAGATTGGTGTCCTCAATATCTACAACCTTGGAAAGATTGACAATGTAGGACCGGTGAACCTTGAGAAAATCAGGATTCCTGATCTTTTCATCAATATTTTTGAGTGTGGAATGCACGATGAATTTTTCTTTGTCTGTCCTAAAAGTGACATAATCACCGAGTGACTCAATATACAGGACATCCTCAAGATCCAGCCGTACAAACCTGCCATCGACCTTTACATAGATCTCTTCCATCTTTCCACCGTTTATTGTGGCTCTGCCGCTGAGTTTTCTGGCTCTTTCCACAGCTTTGAGCAAGCGGGGAAATTCAACCGGCTTGACTAAAAAATCTGTTACCTGATATTCAAAAGCTTCCAAAGCATATTCTGAATGACCAGTGGTGAAAATGATCTGGGGAAGATTCTCTATATTTTTAACGATATCAATACCTGACAGATCAGGCATCTGAATATCCAGAAAGATCAGATCAATGGCATGCTCCTTTAAACATTCTATTGCAGATAGTCCGTCTTCATAAGTACCAACCAGCTCAATATCTGTGATCTTTTCACACATAGAAGCCAGTGAGACCCGGGCCATTTCATCATCATCTACAATAATATATTTCATTTCGCCTTTTGGAACTAATTCTATCAACAATAACAATTTTACCGACCCAGGAAACGGCTGATATTATCCAGTTCCCGTATCACAAACAACTTCTTCTGAGTGAAGATCCTGTGAAAGTCCGGCAGATTTTCGTCCAATTTACTAAAATCCTCCGTATTAGCTGCTGACTCCATCTCCTTCATGCGTTCTCCCAGCTCGGGCAACCCAACCATGGCAAAATTTGGCTTGATTTTATGCGCAAGAGCAGCAAATGCTTTATGATCTTTATCAGTCAGATCTTGCTGTAGCTGATGGAGCTGATGATCAATATTTTTCAGGAAGATATCAAACATGAGCCTTGCTCTTTCAATGTCATCTCCATAAAATCTGTTCAGATATTCTGTATTCAAGTCACCGGAAAACTGGAATTCACCCGCTTGTGGATCCTCTGTCCCGGCAGGCTCTAACATATTCAACATGGTTCTCAGCTGATCCGGAGAGAATGGTTTCGATAAATGAGAATTCATACCGACCTTAAGCGCCTTCTCTTTCTCGTCTACCAGTGCCGAAGCTGTCAATGCAATGATTGGCACCTGATAATTTGGATTTAAGGATCTGTTTCGCAACCTGATGGTGGTCTCATACCCATCCATCACCGGCATTCGGATATCCATAAGGATCAGGTCATATTTATTCCTCTCAGTGAGGTCCAGCGCTTCCTCACCATTACTTGCAACATCATAGGCTATTTCCCATTTTTCCAGCAGCCAGGTGAGATATTGCTGATTGATTTTGTTGTCCTCCACGATCAATACCCTTTGCAAATTGATGGTCGTACCAGATACCTGATCCTTCCCTGTTTCAATTGATCTTTGCTGATCTACACGAAGGATATTCAAAGTAAAACTAAAGGTTGAACCTTTTCCTTCCACACTTTTTACCGTGATGTGTCCGTTGTATAAAGAAATAAGCTTTTTGACAATAGAAAGCCCAAGGCCTGTCCCTCCGTATTTGAGTTTATTTTCCAGAGTACCTTGTCTGAAAACCTCAAATATTTCAGACAGCTGAGATTCCGGAATACCAATACCAGTATCTTTGATATTAAATTCAGCGGTTACCAGATCCTCCATCCTGTTTATCATTCTTCCTTCGATACGAATAGTCCCCTTTTCTGTGAACTTTACCGCATTTCCAATCAGGTTGAGAAATATTTGATTAATGACTGTCGGGTCGACTTTATAATATCCTCTCAGCTGATCATCCAGGTCAATTTTAAATCGGATATCCTGATCATGGGTTTTGAAGCTGTAGGTCTGGACAATGGCTCTGATCACCTCCCCAATATCAATGACCTTTTCACTCAGATCCACCTTACCAGCCTCGATCTTTGACAGGTCCAGTATATCTGCGATCAGGCTCGTCAGGATATCAGCCGAATATTTAATATTATTCACATATTCAAATTGCTCAGCCGTGAGTTTGGTATCATAGAGGAGATTAATCAAACCGACAATGGCATTGATCGGGTTTCTGATCTCATGGCTCATGTTGGCTAAAAACTGTTTTTCAGCATCTACCACTGATTTGGAATGTTCCCTGGTACTGGCCAACTGCTTTTCGATCTGCTTTCGCTTTTTCTTTTCTTCTATGAGCAGATTTTTCAGTCGATCAATCTCCTCCTGAATACCTGATTGATTCGCATGTCCCGTCTTTGACATATGAATAAAGTTGTGTCTAACTTATTGTGAATAATTTAATGGAAAATATTCTTTTTCACCCGCAAGAAGGCTTTTATATTGACAAATGATAAATTTCCCTCAATGAAAATAGGTCTTCTGTCAGATACACACTCCCATTTAGATGAAAATATTTACAAACATTTCTCTTCATGTGATGAGATATGGCATGCAGGTGATATTGGTAACCTTGAAATCCTTGATAAATTATCATCATTTAAGCCTCTGCAGGCGGTGTGGGGCAACATCGATGGTCATGAAGTCAGAAATGCCATCGACGAGTATGTGATCCTGACCCGGGAGAAAAAGAAAATACTGATGATCCACATCGCTGGCAAACCACCCGGATATAATCGTCAGGTTAAGGAACTGATCAAAAAATATGAGCCCGATATACTTGTATGCGGGCATTCCCATTTATTGAAAATCGAGAAAGATCGAACGCACCATCTTTTATTTATTAATCCCGGGGCCGCCGGTATCCACGGATTTCACCGGGTAAAAACGCTGGTAAGATTCGATATCAATGAAGGAATCCTTTCAAACATGGAAGTGATCGAGCTTGGAAAAAGAGGCCAGATCACCTAAGACTCTCCTCCCTGATGGATTTAAACTCAGATCCGGCTTTCCATTGAGGCTTCATATCCGAATTGGCAATTTGTTTACCCAGCAGATAGAATAACTCGGCATCCTGATAAATGGCCCCAAATCTCCAGTCAGAGGATGTACTTACATATTCATCCGAAGGCTGGTGATAGTCATTTTGAATGTATCTGTCCTCCACAGCTTTCGCACGTTCTTTTCCACCCTTACTGGCTATGGATTTTCCTTCTGCAAATAGGGCTGGCACACCCACTTTTGCAAACTGGAAATGGTCTGACCGAAAGTAATACCCCTTTTCAGGCTCCGGATCGGGGATCAGGAACCGCCCCTGCTTTTCGGCGATGTCCGAAGCTAGATCTTCCAGCTCAGACTGGCCATACCCGAAAACGGTGAGATCATTTACAAATCCTACGGTACTCATCCCATCAATATTAATGTTGGCCATGGTTTTTGAAAGTGGATATACCGGGTTTTCAGCGTAATATTTGGAACCCAATAGACCCTGTTCCTCCGCTGTGACGGCAAGGAAAACCACCGACCGGTCAGGATTAGGATTTTCACGCATGAAAGCCCTGGCTATTTCCAGGATTGCAGCAGTACCTGTGGCATTGTCTCTCGCCCCATTGTAAATGGAGTCTCCTTCGATCGTTGGACCTACTCCGAGGTGGTCCCAGTGTGCGGTGTATATCACCAACTCATCAGGATTGGTTTTTCCTTCGATCTTTCCAAGGATATTCCTGGAGACATTCCGCTTGATCTTACTTTGTACAGACAAAGTAGCATTTAATTCCAATGGAATGGGCTTGAATCCAGGGGTCCTCGATCGCTCCACAAAATTCTTCATATCCACAGCCGAGGCTTCGAAGATCTTAATCGCTGATTCTCTCGTGATCCATCCCTCGATGGCAGGCAGATAATCGGAAGGATCTTTTTCCAGGTACAATTGGGCGCCTGTCCATCCGTTTTGTACCACCAGCCATGGGTAGCCAGCCGGAGCCGTATCATGAATTATTAGAATGCCTGCCGCTCCCTGTCGGGCTGCTTCCTCATATTTGTAGGTCCATCTTCCATAGTAGGTCATAGTCTGACCTTTGAAAAAGGTGGAATCGCTGGATCCGAAACCGGGATCATTCACCAGTACAATCACGGTTTTCCCTTTCACATCCAACCCCGCATAGTCATCCCATCCATATTCCGGGGCCACGATTCCAAAGCCTGCAAAAACCAATTCCGAGGACTCAATGGCTGAACTTTCAGCCACCCTTTCTGATAACGCCACAAATTCTGTCCCAAGCTGAAGCTCAACGTTTTCCTTCCCACCACTTATCCTTAACGTTTCATCCGGATTTGGGTCAATTTCCACGAGAGGAACTTCCTGGTAGTAGCTATCACCATTGCCCGGCGACAATCCGATTTTCCTGTATTCTGACTCCAGGAATTCAAGGGTTTTGGTTTCTCCTTCGGTAAAAGGCATTCTTCCCAGGAACTCATCAGAAGCAAGCTTCTCGATGTCTTCCGAAATCTTAACTGTGTCAATCAGGGTGGCGTCGGCAGACTCCGAGGGCTGCTGACCACAGGCAGTAAATACAAATACAGGTATTATCAGAATTCTATAATCAAATTTCATATCCGCTCTTTTTAATGGAAACTTTCCCAATGATAATTTGTCTTAAATTAAAATAACTTTATCCTCCTTCAAAATCTGAAAATCTTTAGACCAGCAACTCATGAGATTACACACAGCATTGCTCCCTCTTTTATTCATTGTCCTCTATGGATGTTCACAGACGGCCAGTGATGAAGCATCTCAAAAAGATCCCTATCCGTTCATCAACTATAAAAAAGTCCGTCTGACTGCGGACACCTCCGGTCTTTCGGATAAAGAAAGACAAATGATCCTCCTGATGATCGAAGCTGCCAGGATCATGGATGAACTGTTTTGGTATGAATCGTATGGTAAAAGTGATTCGCTGTTGAATGCCATAGATGATGAAGAGCTCAAAAGGTATGTCAGGATCAATTACGGACCCTGGGACCGTCTAAATAACTTCCAGCCATTCATTGATGGTGTCGGAGCTAAACCTGCCGGAGCTAATTTCTATCCCCCGGACATTACCAAAGCAGAGTTTGAAGCCTTTGATGATCCGGAGAAAAGCGGTCAGTATACTTTCCTCAGGAGAAATGAAAAAGGAGAACTGTACACCATCCCTTACCGGGAAATGTTTGCTGACCAGATCAAAAAAGCGGCCGATATGATTAAACATTGTGCTGAACTTGCGGAAGACCCGGGATTAAAGAAATACCTGACCCTTCGTTCAGAAGCCTTACTTACCGATCAATACCAGGAAAGTGATCTTGCCTGGATGGATATGAAAACCAATGGGCTTGACCTGGTGATTGGCCCCATCGAGAACTATGAGGATAAGCTTTACAACTATAAAACCGCCCATGAGGCTTATGTTTTGATAAAAGATAAGGCCTGGAGTGAGAGACTTGAAAGGTATGCGGGGGTATTGCCTGAATTACAAAAAGGACTACCGGTACCGGATAAATACAAGCAGGAAAAACCGGGAAGTGAGGCTGACCTGAATGCATATGATGTGGTCTATTACGCCGGCGATTGCAATGCCGGAGCAAAGACGATCGCCATCAATTTACCTAATGATGAGCAGGTACAGTTGGAAAAAGGTTCCCGCAGACTTCAACTCAAAAATGCGATCAGGGCCAAGTTTGATGAGATCCTGATCCCGATTGCGGAAGAGTTGATCATAGAAGAGCAGCGTAAGTATATCACCTTCGATGCGTTTTTCAGCACCATCATGTTTCATGAGGTAGCCCACGGACTGGGGATCAAAAATACCATCGATGGAAAAGGTACGGTCCGGAAAGCGCTCAAGGAGCACTCATCGGCGCTCGAAGAGGGCAAGGCGGATGTGCTCGGATTGTATATGATCACACAGCTGCTGAAAAGCGGGGAGTTGGAAGGCCAAGTGGAGGAATATTACACCGCATTTCTTACCGGCATTTTCAGATCCGTTCGTTTTGGTGCAGGCAGCGCCCACGGTGTGGCCAATATGATCCGGTTTAATTATTTCGAGGAGCAGGGAGCATTTGAACGCACTGAAGACGGACAATACCGCATTGATTTTGACAGGATGGCTGCGGCTTCAACCGCTCTTTCTGAAAAGATCCTGATGCTGCAGGGCGACGGGGATTATGAGGGAGTAGATCTTTTAGTCAAAGAAAAAGGCACGATCAGCCCCGTATTGCAGCTTGATCTCGACCGGTTAAATGAAAAAAATATCCCTGTGGACATTGTATTTGAGCAGGGTGTTGAAGTTTTGGGTCTTTAAGCATCATACAACAATTCTAAATAATGACCATATTGTTTAACTTACTGTTTTCGACGGTAAGGTACATTTGATATATGCCTGAAATAGCGAGGTTTTTTGGGATCATCATTCGCATGTTTATGGAGCCAAACACCAAACATTCAAGACCCCATTTCCATGCTTACTACCAAAATAATATAGCAGTAATCGCCATTGACAATATTGAGGTCCTTGCAGGGAGATTGCCTGAAAAGCAACTCAGGTTATCCCTGGCCTGGGCAGAAATTCATCAGGGTGAATTGCTGGAGGATTGGGATCTACTTCAGGCTGGTAATCCACCTTTCAAAATTGATCCATTAAAATAAGAGATATGTCACATCTGATTGTTAGAGCCACAACTGTATCAGTAATAAGACCTTTCGTGATTGAGGTGACTTTTCATGATCATTCTAAAAAGAGAATAGATTTGGAAGCCATATTATCAGGACCGCTCTATGGAGAACTTAAAAATGAAAACCTATTCAATCAAGTCGAGATCGATTTAGAGACTGGAGTTATACAGTGGCCAAACGGAGCAGATTTTGACCCTGAAACATTATATAATTGGGACCTGTACAGCGAAGAATTAATTGAGCGTGCATCAAATTGGTAAAATCAGAAATAAATAACAGCAAGTAAATGGATCTTCAAGGAAACGTAATCAACTGGCTTGAAATACCTGTTAACGATATGAAGCGGGGCAAAGCCTTCTATGAAAAGGTGTTTGACATTAAACTGATAGACCTCGACATGGGAGATGGCTTTAAAATGGCCATGTTTCCCAATGATCAGAGCAAGGTAAGTGGTGCACTGGTTGAACACCATGATTTTTATCACCCGGGAGAGCAGGGCCCATTACTTTACCTGAATGGTAATCCGGACCTTCAGGTTTTCCTGGATAGAGTTGAAAAATCCGGTGGCAAAATACTTATTCCCAAGCGGCAGATCACCGAAGAACACGGCTTTATGGCTGTGATAAATGACACCGAGGGAAACAGAATTGCTCTCCATTCCAACAGTTGACCTCCTAGGATTCGTAAAGAAGCCCGAAGACCATTAACTTTGCAATTAAAACGATAAAGAAATAATTTGAAATTCACTGAATTCGGACTGGATCCACAATTGCTCGAAGGAATAGAGGCGATAGGGTTCAAAGAAGCAACACCAGTCCAGGACCAAACCATTCCTCTTATACTTCAAGGTAAAGACATCATTGCCTCTGCACAGACAGGTACCGGCAAGACTGCTGCCTTTCTCCTGCCGATCCTGCATAAAATCATCCAGGAACCTGAACATGAGTCGATCAAGGCATTGATCATTGTTCCGACCCGGGAGCTTGCTTCACAAATAGATCAGCAGTTGGAGGGCCTTTCCTACTATACCTCAGTCAGCTCACTTGCAGTTTATGGTGGAAATGACGGTCAGTCTTTTGACCGGGAAAGGAAAGCCATGACCGAAGGTGCGGACATTATCATTGCGACACCTGGCAGGCTCATCGCTCACTTCAATATGAAGTATGTGAAAGTCCACAAACTTAAGTATCTGATCCTTGATGAAGCGGACCGGATGCTCGACATGGGTTTTCATGATGATATCACCAAGATCATGTCTTTTTTGCCCAGGGAGCGCCAATCCCTTTTGTTTTCCGCTACGATGCCACCGAAGATCCGACAGCTGGCAAAAGTAATTCTCAAAGATCCGGAAGAAGTCAATATCGCCATTTCAAAAGCGAATGAAAACATTGTGCAGGCTGCCTTTGTGGTTTATGAATCCCAGAAAATCCCGCTGGCTCAACATATCCTGAAAGCTGACTGGCTCAAGAGTGTTATTGTGTTCTGCTCCACCAAAGACAGCGCTAAGGCGCTCACCAAATCACTCAAAAAAGGGGGTCTTTCAGTTGAGGATATCCATTCGGACCTCGATCAGAAAACGAGAGAGTCCGTACTTATCGATTTCAAAAGCCGCAAACTAAAAATACTTGTAGCAACGGATATTTTATCGAGGGGAATAGATGTGGAAGACATTGACCTGGTCATCAATTTTGATGTGCCCAATGACGATGAAGACTACATCCACCGAATAGGCAGAACAGCCCGGGCTGCACGTAAAGGGATGGCTTTTACATTTATCGATGAGAGATCACAAGGGAGATTTCAATCGATCGAAAGACTGCTCGGGAGCCCGGTGCCCAAAGCCAAGATCCCGGAAGTCATCGGAACGGGTCCCGCTTATGACCCGAAACCTGAGAGAGGAAGAAAAAAATTCGGAAGCAGGAAAAGAAGTACTTCCAGGTAGAGATTTTGTGAAGGGCTGCGCTTTTCATACTTTTAGCGTAGCCAACCAAAATCGTCATGAAAAATCCAGCACTTTTTTTATTGACCCTTCTTCTGGCCTGCTCCCCCAGGGAAGAAGCCAAAGAGGTATCGATCCTTATTGAAAATGTAAACATCCTGAATGTCAGGGATGGAAGTATCTCAAACAATCAGTATGTAGCGATAGATTCCGGAAAAATTGTAAAAATTTCAGACCAGTCCGGATCAAATTTCAAAGCCCGGACCGTCATCGATGGGTCGGGAAAATACCTGATGCCAGGCCTTGCGGAGATGCACGCCCATATCCCAACAGAAACCACCTGGGGAGGAAATGTAGCCAATACCCTTTTTCTGTATTTGTCGCAGGGGGTGACCACAATCCGTGGAATGCAGGGCAACGACCTGCACCTGGAATTGCGTGAAAAAGCATTGAAAAATGAGATATTAAGCCCCAGAATATATACCTCATCCCCTCCCCTGAATGGCTCGACGGTAAAAACTGAAGAGGAAGCTGATGAAAAGATCAGGAAATACCAGGCCGATGGATATGACCTGCTCAAGATATTACCGGGTATTAAGCTACCTGTCTTTGAGCAGATCGTAAAAACAGCCAATGAGGTCGGGATCCCTTATGCAGGCCATGTGCCTGCAGATGTCGGGATCAGACGAGCGATCGAAAGTGGCTTTGCCTCTGTGGATCATATGGATGGCTACCTGACCGGACTTGTACCTGAAAATGTAGCACAAAACACGGAAAGCGGATTTTTTGGCTACAACTACACTGATCTTGCAGATACTACGCTCATCAATGAACTGGTAACCATGAGCAGGGAAAAAGGCGTCTGGGTCGTTCCTACACAGACACTCTTCACCCGCTGGTTTTCTCCCGGGTCCCCAGAATCTTACGCCTCTCAGCCTGAGATGAAATACATGCCTGCTGAAACCATCGAAAACTGGAAAGCCAGCAAGGAAAGAATGCTAAATGGTGATACTTATAATGAAGATCAGTGGAAAAGATTCATAACATTAAGAAATCAGTTCCTCATGAAATTGCATAGGAATGGGAAAGGATTGCTGTTAGGATCTGACGCACCTCAGGTATTTAACGTTCCTGGCTTTTCGATCCACAATGAACTTAAAGACATGCTGGATGCTGGGCTATCACCTTTAGAAGCCATTCAAATTGGTACTTTAAATCCAGCCATCTATTTCAGGATGGAAGGTCAGTTTGGAGAGGTGGTGGAAGATGCCAGTGCCGACCTCATCTTACTGAAAGAGAATCCTTTGGAGAATCTTGCTACGATCAGAGATCATGCTGGCGTATTTGTGAGAGGCCAATGGTTGAGTCCTGAGCAAATCTCCGGTAAATTGAATGAAATCGCTCAATGAAAGTACTTGTTTCGCTTTACATACCACAGCTGGGCATCGATATGTTGAATGCTCATCCGGACCTTGAAGTGACCGTCTGGGAGAAAAACCGCCTGATGACCAGGGAAGAATTGCTCAAAAATGCCAAATCCTATGACCTTTTGCTTGCCTCCAGCAATTATGTGATCAACGAGGAATTCGTCAGGGAATGTCCGAACATCAAAATGATTTCTACTTTCTCGGTAGGTTATGATAATGTGGATCTCAGTGTTTTAAAGGAACACAACATCCCGTTTGCAAATGCCCCAGGTGCCATGACGGATGCCACGGCTGATACGGCCTTCGGCCTCATGATTGCTGTCTCCCGCAAGATGTTTTACATGTATAACATGATCCCGAAAGGTGAATGGAAGATCCTGATGCCGCGAGAGAACCTGGGGCAGGAGCTGAAAGGTAAAAATCTGGGCATTTTTGGTATGGGACAAATAGGTACGGAAATGGCCAGAAGATGCAAAGGGGCCTACAACATGGATATTTACTACCATAACAGGAGCAGGAACACTTCTGCGGAGAAAGAATTAGGTGCTAAATATGTGTCTTTTGATGAATTGCTGGCCATAAGTGATGTATTATCAGCACATTGCGCACTCACAGCAGAAACCCGGGGTATTTTCAATAAAGAAGTTTTCAAAAAGATGAAGCCGACGTCCATCTTCATCAACACTGCCAGGGGCGGCGTACACAATGAGCCAGACCTGATTCAGGCACTTGAAGACGGAATCATCTGGGGTGCAGGTCTGGATGTGACCAATCCGGAACCTATGAAAGCTGACAATCCGCTGCTTTTTATGGAAAATGTGTGTGTACTACCGCATATCGGTTCTGCGACCGTGAAGGCCAGGGATGAGATGGCCAGACTGGCTGCCATAAATATCATAGAATTTGCTGAAGGCAAACCGCTCACCAATCGGGTTATCTGACTTTAGAGGAGCCGATACCTGATATTTCTGAAAGCAACCGGTCCATGGTCACCCTGAAACATAAAGGGAGCGCTCCTTACCTCATCATTCGCAGCCGAAGCTCTCGTTGGACCCGTAGCTTCTACATTTTGCTGGACAATCTGTCCATTGAGGATCACACGTTCAAACAGGGCATTCTTTGTCTTATTTCCACCTGTATCAAAAACAGGCGCCCTGAAAATAATCTGTAAGGTCTGCCATTCTCCAGGTGGTAAGGCGGCGTTCTTCAGTGGTGCCACGCCGTCAAAACCCTGCTTACCTTCCGGCAGGGCCTCATCCCATCGTTGATAAATGCCACCCATATGACTGTGTCTGGGTTGCTCTACCGCCCAACTGTCCAAAAGCTGCACTTCATAACGACTTTGCAGGTATACCCCCGAATTAGAACCCCTGGGCATAAGTACCTCCAACTCCAGTTCAATATCATCGTGATCAAAATGAGAAAAGATGTTATGTCTTTCGCCTTCGATGATTTCATTGGCAAGGATTCCGGTTCCTGCAGTTGTTTGCATGTCCCATCTTTCACTTGTATCACATGAAACTCCTCCAACAATTTGCCAGTTTTCAGTAGCAGGTTTAAAGCCTGACAGGTCTTCCAGGGAAATGACTTTCCATGAGCCGGTCTCCGTCTCAGCCTGTTCCGATCTTTTGTGGGTACAACCAGAATTGAGGATTGCCAGGACTATAAAAAGAGAAAGAATTGTGCTGTATTTCAAGTTTCTGGTATTGATATCAGGCAAAATACTTTTCTGCCGCTGCTCCTTTAAAAGACTCTCTTGGCTTCAGGTTGAGGGTTTGGAACATTTCTTTGTCCTCATCAACCGCATTGTTTGGGGTGGTAAGCAGCTCATCCCCGGCAAAGATGGAGTTGGCTCCCGCCAGAAAGCACAGGGCCTGCTCCTCCACTGACATCCTTACCCGTCCGGCCGATAACCTGACCATCGCTTTGGGCATGATGATCCGGGCCGTTGCAATCATTCTCACCATGTCCCAGACAGAGACCCTCGGCTGATTTTCCAGGGGAGTACCAGGCACCGGCACCAGCGCATTGACAGGTACCGATTCGGGATGTTCTGGTAAGGTGGCTAAGGTATGAAGCATCGCGATCCGGTCTTCATTGGTCTCTCCCATCCCGATGATCCCACCGGAACAGACGGAAATATCGGCTTCCCTCACATGTTTGAGCGTATCCAGCCGGTCATCATAGGTCCGTGTGGAAATGATTTCGTCATAATGCTCTTCGGAAGTATCGAGGTTATGGTTGTAGGCGTATAAACCGGCATCTTTCAGTTTCTGAGCCTGTGATTCCGTAAGCATCCCAAGGGTACAGCAAACCTCCATCCCCATGGCATTTACCCCTTTCACCATATCTATGACCTTATCAAAGTCTTTATTGTCACGAACTTCTCTCCAGGCTGCCCCCATGCAGAAGCGGGTGCTACCGTTTTCTTTGGCCGTCTTCGCCTTATTGATCACAAAATCCACATCCAGCAATTTCTGGACTTTCACATCCGTATGATACCTGGCAGCCTGAGGGCAGTAGCTGCAATCCTCGGGACATCCTCCGGTTTTGATCGAAAGCAAGGTACAAACCTGTACTTCGGAGGGATCGTTACAGGCTCTGTGAATAGAGGCTCCCTGATAGATCAGCTCCAGGATGGGTTGATGAAATATTTTAGTGATCTCTTCTTTGGTCCAGTCGTTTCTGAGTTGCATCAATCGCTTATTTGATAAAAAGGCAAAATAAACATTTAATCAGGTTTATAAAACCGATTTCAGCAGGTATTTTGATTGAAATAGATGAATTCAATTGGTAAAAGATTGGTCAATTCAGACCAAAAAGTCTTCTCCACCAGGGTCTTTCAAGCAGCTCAAGCCTTCGCCTGTCAATCATCACAAAATTCACTAAGTCGCAGATTCATGGATTTAAGCCCGTGTATCATGATCTCTGGTGTACAAAAAGATATCCTTGGTTCCTTTTATCGTTCATCATTAAAAAATGATTCCAATTCAAACGAAAGTTCATTAAGCACTGTCGACCGGACTTTCCCTTCCCCAGCCAAATAGAGTGATGGCTTTTCTTCACTATCCGTATAGATCTCCAGGGTTTGGTTTGCCGGATCCACGATCCACACCTCTTTTACACCAAATTCAAGATATTTCCTTTTCTTGATGTTTCTGTCAATGAAACTATTGGAAGGAGAAATGACTTCTACTACGATATCCGGAGGTCCTTCAATACCTTTTTCGCTAATGATCTCTTTACTTGAAAGAAAAACAAGATCAGGCTGAAATACATTTTTGTCATCAAGATAGAGGTCGATCGGTGAAAATAAAGATTTTCCTTTTTTCTTAAATTTCTGAAAAATCAGAAAAAGTCGTCCAATGATTTCCTGATGTCTGGGATTTGGTGCTGGTGACATGATTAATTCTCCTTCGATAAGCTGAGCCAGCAACCCTTCCTCCAGCCGGAGATAATCCTCGGCTTTCCACTCTTTTGATCGATCAATTGTGGCCGTTAACATATCTTAAAGTTAACGAATTTATGGATCATTGGATCCGGAGGTTGCCCGGTAAAATCGCCTGAAGACCACTCATCCTTTGAAGCGATTCAATTTGCTTCACGTAGGAATCAATGATGGTATTACGACCAAACAGTCTTGCATCGGCTTCGTCACTCAGTCTGCCCATGAGTTGTTCAATAAATGGCTTTGGTCGTGGATAATAGCTCACCCTGTAGTCATCTGCCACACCGGCCTTTTCGGCTGCAAGTTGCACGGCATCATCGAACGACCCCAAAACATCCACCAGTTTGCGCTCATAGGCCTGCTCACCGGTCCATACACGTCCACCGGCAACATCCAGCACCTCCTCCGTGGAGAGGTTTCGGCCTTTGACTACTTTATCTATGAATGTATCATATCCGTCATTCACCATATTCTGAATGATCTGACGCTCCTGCTCATTGAGCGAACGGGTGATATTATAAATATCTGAGAATTCGCCGGTTTTGACTCCATCATTCGTGATGCCCAGCTTATTCTCGAGGAAGTCGCCAAAGTTGAACATGACTCCAAAAATCCCGATCGAGCCGGTGATGGTGTTTGGCTGGGCAACGATCGTGTCGCAAGGAACTGAAATATAATATCCTCCTGAGGCAGCCACATCGGACATACTTGCAATGATCGGCTTAACCCCTTTGGTTAGTTGAATCTCTCTCCAGATCATGTCTGAGGCAGTCAGACTACCACCCGGAGAATTGACACGAAGTACAATAGCTTTTATAGAGCTGCTTTCTCTTGCTTTCCGGATCTCATCGGCAAACTGTTCACCCCCGACGGCATCTTCGGCACGGCCCATGATGATCTCTCCATTGGCAACAATCACTGCGATTTTATTGGACGAATATTCTGTGCGCTCTGCAGCAATGGCTTTAGCGTAATTTCTTACCGAAATAAACTTAATCTCCTCATCCTCCTCCAGGCCCAGCTCATCTTTCATCACCTTTTTTATTTCATCTTCATAGGCAACCACGCTAACCAGATCATGTTCCACAGCATCTTCGGGAAAACGGATCTCCATCCGGTCTGAAAGGTCCTTCAGTCCTTCAACGGACCTGTTTAAATTATCGCTGACATCTGTCAGGTAGGTATTGTGTACCGATCCGATCAACTCCTGCAACTGCTCCCTGTTTTCTTCGCTAAGGTCCTTCCTTATAAAAGGTTCGACAGCACTCTTGTAGGTTCCAACGCGAAAGATCTCCGGTTCTATTTCCAGTTTATCCAGTAACCCCTTGAAAAAAGTAACATTTGCTGTCAGTCCGTTGAATTCGAGAGATCCTTCAGGGTTAAGGTAGATCTTGTCCGCAACAGAAATCAGATAGTAGTTTGCTTCGGAAATATATTCACCATAGGCATAGACAAACTTTCCTGATTCCTTGAATTCTGCCAGGGCATGCCTGATCTCTTTTAAAGAAGACTGACCGGCCGCAAGAAAACCTGATTCGAGGTAAATCCCCTCAATTCTGTCGTCATCCTTAGCCTTCCGGATCGCTTCGATGAGGTCCAGTGAGCTTACCGGTGCGGGAGCGTTGGCAAACAATTCCTGGATCGGATCTTCTGCGGTCTTCTCAACGACTACTCCGTTTAACCTGAAGTATAAGACTGAGTTGTCGCTTACACTTGGTACTTCACCGGAAGATGCCAGAGAGGCAATCCCGATCAGGATCATAAAGCCCAAAAAACTGAATATAAAAAGTCCCACCAGCGTTGCCAGCAGATTTCTAAGAAATGCCATAACCTATTTTTACTAAATTCGATTCAAAATTAATCAACCAATTGATCAAACGTTTGATTCGTAAAAAGTTATCATTTCCGGGATGAATGGAATTTATCTGCTTTTAGGGAGCAATAAAGGGGATAGGATGCAGCAACTAAACTTAGCCTGTTTGTTGCTTCAAAAAAGAAAAATAGATATATCGGCTCACTCTTCAGTCTATGAAACGGCTCCCTGGGGCATCAAAGACCAGGCATGGTTCCTGAATGCTGTGGTCAGGATCACCACTCCACTCCCACCCGAAGCTCTGCTGGAAACCTGCCTGGATGTGGAAGAGGAAATGGGAAGAAAACGAGAAATCAAGTGGGGTCCGCGGATCATTGATATCGATATACTTTTCTATGAAGATCTGGTGATTTCCACGAAGAATCTTTCCCTTCCCCATCCGGGTATTCCGGAAAGAAGATTTACTTTGGTGCTGTTAAATGAACTGATCCCCAACGAAATGCATCCGACCCTGCAAAAAACACAGGCAGAACTCCTCCGAAAATGCAAAGATCCGTCCGAATGTCGAATCACCAACTATCAACTTGATCTTGACCTGGACTGAAGGAACCTTACTCTTTGGGGTCGGTGTGTTCACTGGCTTTCTGAATACAGTCGCAGGTGGTGGCTCCCTCATCACTTTACCCGTGATGATCTTCATGGGCCTGCCCGGTACCGTAGCCAACGCGTCCAACAGGGTAGCCATCTTTATTTCCGGGCTGGTGGCTGTCAAAGGATTTCAAAGCAAAGGCGTTTCCGTATTCCCCTTTGCCTGGTGGATCACCGTGTCCGCCTGTGCGGGCGCCGCGATCGGCGCCTATTTTGCCACCGATATTCGCAATGAATTGTTTAACCGGATACTGGCCATTGTGATGGTGGTCGTGTTGGGTACCATCATCTTTAAGCCTAAGACCAAAGCCGGGTCAGACGAACAGTTCAGCAACAGCAAAAACTTCTGGAGCATTTTGATCTTCTTCTTTGTAGGTATTTATGGTGGCTTTATCCAGGCCGGTGTGGGCTTCCTGGTGATCGCTAGCCTGACCAGCATTCATGGATTGAATATGGCCAAGACCAACAGCATCAAGGTGTTTGTGATCTCCTGCTACACGTTACTTGCATTGGTGATCTTCTTCATCGAAGATAAGATCCGGTGGGACTTTGGGCTGGTCCTGGCTGCAGGTAATTCCCTGGGCTCCTGGGTAGCCAGCCGCTGGTCTGTCGGGAAAGATGACAGGCTGATCCAGGCCTTCCTGGTGGTGACCGTATTGGGACTGGCGATTAAGTTGTGGTTTTTTGGTTAACCAAGTACTGAAACTCATTCCAGGATAAACGGTAATTTCGCAGTCAAGTTAAGACTATGGGTATTGTCATAAGACAAAGCTTCTGGAGTTCCGGACTGATCTATATTGGCGTCGCTTTTGGGTATGTCAACACATTGATCCTCCTCCCTTACTTCATGGATATTGAGCAGGTTGGGTTGGTGAGACTCATTCAATCCAATGGAATGATCCTCTTGCCGGTGGTGGTCCTGGGTCTCAATGGGTCTTACATCAAATACTACCCAAAGTTCAAGAATGACTCAGCCGAAAAGCATAAGCAATTCAGTTTTCACATTGTTTCGATCCTCTTAGCCTCCGTATTGTTTTCTGGATTGATCTATATTTTCCAGGATCAGGTGCGTTCAGTGTTTGAGGAAAAGTCATCATTGTACAATGACTATATCTACGCTTCCGTGATCATCCTGGTCTCACAAGCCCTGTTCAACCATCTTATTGCAGTGATCTGGTCTGAGTACAACATCACCATTCCTAATTTTTTAAACGAGGTTGTTTTAAGGCTCCTGGTGTTCTTTTGCATCCTGATCTATGGCTTTGAAATTGTAGGTTTCAGAGTTTTCATTTCCCTGGTACTCGGAGCCTATATGGCCATCACAGTGATACTTTACCTGATCCTTGTTTTTAAGTATCGTTTCAGATTTGACTGGAAATTTTACACACTGGAAAGAACATGGATAAAAAAGAACTTCGGATTTGGCAGCTATACCATGTTGATTGCTACATGTAGTTCGATCGTAATGAACGTAAGTTATTTACTCACTTCTTCGATGGTTGGTCTGGAAGCGAACGGTATTTTGATCATCTCTGTTTTTATCAGCACCATTATTGAACTACCGAAACGTGTGATTGTACAGATCATCTCACCTTTTATCACACAAAATTTCAACGATAAGAAACTTGAAAATATCAACAAAGACTACCAGAGAAGTTCTATCAACCTGGGGTTAATAAGTCTATTGCTCGCTATTGGCATCGTCACAAACCTTGAGGATCTCTTTGCAATTATACCCAAGGGAGATGTACTCAGCACAGGTTTTTCGGTGATAGTCATCCTGGCAATTGCCAGGGTATTTAGTATGATCGGCAGTATTTCTTCCGAGATCCTCACCTACTCTGAATATTACAGGCTAAATATCTTTGTTACCATTGCTACTGCTGCCATTATTATCGGACTGAATCTGGTATTAATTCCAATTTATGGTATTGTTGGAGCCGCGCTGAGTATTTTGGTGAGTAATGTTTTTACAAATTTCACAAAAATGGTGATTCTGTTCAGGAAATACCAGTTCAGTCCATTTGTTATAGAACACGTTTATCTCCTGATCATTTCATCGATCGTCTTTGGAGCTACTTACTATCTTCCTTTGAATCTTGATCCAATACTAAATATATTGCTCAGATCAGTCTTCACTGCCTCCATCTTCTTAGGACTTTGTCTCTGGCTTAAGGTCTCATCCGAAGTCAATGACCTGCTAAGTAAAGCTGTAAAGATCCTAAAGGGAATATGAGATCCGAATAATGTCCAGTATTACCTCAATCTTGTGGCTCCTCACCCTGCTTGCCATTAATTGCCTGATTTCTTCCATGGTGGGATAGCCATTGGTTCCATCAAAGCATCGGGCATCATCTATCAGGATCTCATGGGCAAATTTGCTGAATGTAATGGCTTCAAGCTCTTTCAGAACCGGACAATTGCTTTCTGCGGTTTCCCCTCCTGAAAAATGTCCATCCAGCCAGAAAAGTGCGGGCTCATCCAGCTCCTTGACTACTTCAGGTAGCACATCCGCGCTATCCCCAAATAAAATATGAATGTGTTTATTGCGCCTGAACCTCTTCTCTGCCTTCTCAAAAAAGTCCAGGCTTAATTCAATGGAATATATCTTCCTGAAATTTTTTCTTTGGGCGAAGATCATATTTCCCAGATAGGTGCCGGTTTCAACTAAAGTCTGAAGTTTCTTTTCCTTCGATATTTGTGCCACCACCTCTTGCTTAACCTTGTTAGGAGGTGGGACCGGTTTGCCCCGAAGTTCCCATCGCTTCTTCTGAATATTCGATAGGAGGTTAAAACCCAATTGTCTGACGGGAGTTGGCAAATATTCTTTTATCGATCGCGACATTCCTGTTTCTCTAAAAATAGTATCCTTGTACATAGTTAGCTATAATCACCATTATCATCAAAGGAGTAATCACATTAAGACCAGTCGGAGGGCTTTGTAATCGTTTGTTTGCGATTGATTCCATGATCCGGATCTGTCAAAAAGCCGGAAAGGATCTAGAAATTATTTGGATCAAAAATGAAGATCTCGGATCATTCCTATCTGAACTCTACCAGCCGATAGAGCATCCCAAAGTTAAGATCTCTGTACGCGAGTTGGATAAAATACCTTTCATTTACTCTGACCGCCTGATGAATTTCACCAGACAGCGGATTTACAACTCCGTCCTTAAAATCTATCAGAAAACAAGATTCGAGGCCGTGTTTCATGCTTCGGAAACAGCCCTGTTAAAAGCAAAAGGATATGATTTTAATGAGCTGATCCAATACTCATCGGTTTATTTGTCTTCATGGGGCCGACTGGATCGGGACAAATTTGATTCAAAGCTATTTCAACCATTAAATGATATTCAAGGGCTTCTACCAATATTTGACAATAAAACCATCGGCGTGCATATCCGACGCACTGATCATCTGGTTGTTATTGCAAAAACGCCACTTGAAAAATTCTTCACAATCATGGATAAAGAGTTGAAAAAAGATCCGAATGTAAAGTTTTTCATTGCTTCAGATGATGATCGAGTAAAGGATCAACTGGTTGAAAAATACCAGGACAGGATCTTGATGGAATCGCCCTTAAAAGCTGATCGGTCAACATCCAATGGTATGAAAAAAGCGATGATTGACCTCTACGCTCTTGCGAATACGCAAAAGATCATAGGAACCGGGCTCAGCACTTTTACTCAGATGGCCAGTGAGATCAATGGCATTGAATTAATTGATATAAGTGAATGAAAGGGTTCTTAAAAAGAATATTTGGAGTCTTTGCCGGAAAAAAGTCAACTCAAGTGTTATTTGAATTGCTTTATAAGATTGGATTGTACGGAATGAATGTCGGCGGAGCAAGTGATCTCAGGGTCAACGGGGAAATAAAAGTTTTGCATTACATCCGAAAAAAAAGTGATAAGAAACTGGTCGTATTTGATGTGGGAGCCAATGTAGGAGAATATACCAGTGCCATCCTGAAAGCATTTAATGAGGTCGAAATCCATGCTTTTGAACCCCTGAAACCAAATTTTGATCAGTTGATCCAAAAATTTGGAAATGATGCCCGGATACGTCTTGTTCAAAAAGGAATCGGTGAGAAATCAGGAAAATCAACCATTCACTACAACCCCGAAGTGGGTTCCATGGCATCGGTGTATCAAAGGAAACTGCAACATCATCAAATTGAATTCAATACTACTGAGGCGATCGAAATTGAAACGATCTCCAATTATTGCAGTGAAAAAAAGATTACTGAAATCGATTTCCTTAAACTTGATATTGAGGGCCATGAACTGGCTGCCCTGAAAGGTGCTCAAAAAATCATGGATAAGAACAAAATTCGGTTCATCCAATTTGAATTTGGAGGAACCAACATTGATTCCGGAACCTACTTCCGGGATTTCTGGTATCTGTTAAGCCCCAGATACAGGATCTACAGAATTCTCAGAAACGGATTGCGAGAGATTAAGTCCTACAATGAGAGTAATGAGATCTTTGGGTACACCAACTACTTCGCTGAACTGAAATAGTTATCCTACTTCCTGGTTAATTCAAAGATCCCACAGCCAAACTGGCAGTTGAAGTTATTTGAAGCTTTTTCTGAAAACAGGTCAACATTTTCATGTAAATCACCAGCATCATCTACATACGAGAATGTATCGATTTCATACTTCTCCAGAAGTAACTCCCTGAGATAATTGATACTAAATACCCGATGGGCATTAAAATTAATTCGTTGAGGACCGATAGGTGTTGAAAAATAGAATTTACCACCCTTTTGGAGCATCATATGGATATTATCCAACCCTTTGAGATACCCGTTGGGATCAATCGGGTCATTATAGCGACCAAGCCCAAAGTGCTCAATTACATGAAGACTGGAAATTGAATCTGTGTAATTCCTCCATTTCTCATTAGGCACCATAAAGTCAGCTTCAATGAATTTGATGTTTCGGATCTCAACATCTGCTTTTCGGATATCCACCACTTCGATTTCCCTGAAGGAAGCCACATGCGCTACAAAACCATCCGTCCGGCTGCCTACATCCACATGCTTTTTGGGATTGGCCTGAAAGATCTTATTCGCCACCAGCAGATCCTGATGAAAATAATGCCCTCCGATCCTGCCGCTGGTAGCGAATCTTTCACTGAAGACCGGGTAAGGGATCCCCATCCTGAAAATTCTTTCACTGTCCTTTTTTTTGAATCTCAGGTAATCCCTGATGTACCATCGAAGTGACCGGATGTTCATCCATAAATGATGAGGTGCCAGGCCGCAGGTCCAAAGCAATTTTCTGATGATGCGAAATAATCGTTGAAGCATAGGAGATTCCCAAAGTCTGGATCAATGACTAGTTTAGTGACAAAATTATCAATGTCTAAAGTAACACTCTCCATCATCACGGTCACATACAATGCCGAAAAGGTTCTCCGGCCGACCATAGAAAGTGTGCTCAATCAGACCTTCAGGGAGCTGGAGTACCTGATCATTGATGGTAAGTCTACAGATCAAACTCCTGAAATCATCAGGTCCTATCAGAAGAAAATTGATCAGGTCATTACCGAAAAAGATGAGGGAGTGTATGATGCCATGAACAAAGGGCTGAAGCTGGCCAAAGGAAAATATGTGATGTTCCTGAATGCCGGCGATGAGCTGGCAGGTCCATCTGTTTTGGAAAATGTATTCTCGGCATCGGACGATGCGGATGTTTACTACGGTGAAACGAATATCATCAATGAAAGCCGACAGGTCATTGGTACCCGCTCTGAGCTGACCAGCCGCAAGCTACCGGCACAGCTTACCAAAAAAGACTTTCTAAACGGGCAGGTGGTGAGTCACCAGTCATTTATTGCTAGAAAGTCCCTCTGTAAACCCTATGATCTGAAGTATAGATGCAGTGCCGACATTGACTGGATGCTGCAGATCGTTTCCACCAGTTCAAAGATCGTCAATGTGGGTCAGCCGGTCTCGAATTATCTGAAGGGAGGGATTTCAGATCAAAACCTGAGAACATGCTGGCGGGAGCGGTTTGTAATCCTGCTTAAGCATTTCGGCCTATCTTCGGTGATCCGGGCCCATATTAGATTTGCCGTCAGGTTTTTTGAGTTTGGGAGGTATAAGGAGGGTTAATTTGTGGTCATGTGTTGGTAAAGCGTTGAATGATGAGGACTACTGCAGCCAATCAACTTCAAACTCAATAGTAATATGAACTCAGTCACTCGGCTGCGCCGAGTGACTTCTATCCTACTGGCCTCCGGCCAATAAACCATCTTCAAGTTTCAAAGGAGAATCATAGCCTGCACTGCTATACTTCCAGGCATGTTCATCCGTTACATAACCACTGGTAACGGGGATTCATTCTAATATATTCAGCTTTCTGCTCATAAATTTCATTGTAATTCAACTCAATCGGATGGCTGGTTTTTTGCCAAACCATATTTTCTTTGTTTTGCCTGGTCATTTCCGCAAAATATCCAAACAGATATTTGATCCAGTCTTTGCGACTTTCACCTTGTTCATCAATACATTTCAATATCTTTTTTGCAGTAAAACTCTTAAAATCCCTTATGATATCCGGTAACTTACAGTCCATGTGCTGAATGATCATATGAACATGACTCGGCATGATTACATACTCATGAACACGCAAATCTTTGTTGATAATGCAATATTTCAGACTTTCAATAATGATTTCGCTATATCGCTCTCTGGTAAACAAATCGATCCATCCTGCTATAGTAAATGTGACAAAATATGGATGATCAGTATTGGCTTTTCTAAGCTCAGACATCCAATAAAGATAAGATTTATTTCATATACCGGCCAGATGCCTTCAATAAATGCAAGGTCACTCGGCGCAGCCGAGCGACTGCAAGGGTTCTCAGAGCACCCTCAGGTGACTTTAACGGGATTTTCAACCCTAAAAATCGGATGGAGTAATATTTTATACGAAACGTGATGTTATAATCAGGATCTTCAGCTATTTTACTGCTCGTTTACTAAGGATTAAACAACACCGTCACAATTACTATCATGAAAACCATCTACTGCTACCTTTCGCTATCCATTTTATCAGTCCTTTTACTGTCTCGCTGTGGGCAAAAAGAGACAGAAAGTGGTTTGGTGGAATTCTCATTTGACAAATCACAGAATACCAGTGCCAGAACTACCGAAGAAACAATTACTAAAATCGTGATCTCGGTTGAGACCATGGATGGTGATGTATTTGCTGATAATCATGAAATAAATATTTCCGCTTTTGGAACCGGTTATGTTTCAGATCCTTTTTTGTTGACCATCGGGGAATACAAAATCACCAAATTCCTTGTGCTGAATGAATCTGATGAGATTGTCTATGCCACACCAAAAGAAGGTTCTGCATTAGCCGGATTGGTTAGCCATCCACTGCCGATTTCATTTCAGGTGATTCCAGACCAGATCACAAAAGTGGGGCTTGAAGTCATTGAAACGGCCTCGCATGACCCGGAAGACCTGGGCTACTCCACTTTTTCATTTAATATTATTCCAACCCAGGAGATACTGATCAGTGTGATGAATCATTTTGGGAGCGGTGATTACGCATTTACAAACTCAGAGCTTACCACCTATTTTGATGGGGATTCCGCTTTTACAATTGCTTTGGGTGATTCTATCAATGTGGTTAAGGTCAGGACTGATGTAGCTGAACTATTGTTAAAGTTTACATCGGAATCCGGAAGTACTAAAGAGATCTTGTTAGGGGCTGATACACTAGATTATTATCGAAGGGTACCATTAACAGTGATTTTTGAAGAATATATTTCACTGCAGCCAAATGGTGCTGAAGGAAAAGATGCCGTTCTAAGTTATTACTATTCAAACATGAACTATGGAGATGAAGAAGATATCCATTTATACGCAGGCACAATCAGTGGAGCACCAAACCACAACCGTGTGGTCATTGAGTTTGATTTGACCGAGTTACCGGTAGATGCATCCATAGATAATGCTTTACTTAGTTTATATTTTAACAATTCATCCGTTTATTCTACCGCACACAACGGACCAGCTGGTTACACAGGTGCGACTGATTTTGAAATTTACAGGATCACCACCCCCTGGGAGGAAAGTGATGTGAATTATGATAGCCAGCCTGCATATGATGACGCCAGGAAGATCTTAGTCCCCGGGGCAACAACCGGCACCCAGGATTTTCTGAATATAAATGTGACAGAATTAATTCGGGAAACCCAATTGAATCGTTCTTCCAGTCATGGGTTCCTGATTAAGTTAGTTGATGAAACTCCCTACAGAATGCTTTTGATTGCATCCTCGGATCATCCCGACGCAACCGTCAGACCAAAACTGGAGATATTCTACTCAACTCCCGATTGAGTTCTGAAAGGTATTTGATCTTCCAATTACATCATTGAGCATTTGACAAGTAAGAATCAATAGGATAGATCTCAGGAGTAATTCTTTTCTGTTCTACCCCGGATGAATGCGCAAGGATTAGAACCTTGACTCTGACAAAGTATCAGAGATGCTTCTGGTAAGAATCAGTGCTATCAAACCTCTTCCCGGTTCCCATTCACCACATTGACCACCTCTAACCCTCTCAGAAGATTAAGCCGGTCGTCACCACTGAGATAGGTTAACCTACCCTGTTGATCCCTGCTTTCACGCGAAAAAGAAAGGACATATCCTTCCTCTGGTGACTTCACCTGAAGATCTTTCAAAAAACC
The DNA here is from genome assembly GCA_965243485.1 of Cyclobacteriaceae bacterium. Classification (GTDB taxonomy): domain Bacteria; phylum Bacteroidota; class Bacteroidia; order Cytophagales; family Cyclobacteriaceae; genus UBA7330. Next base: position 5,017,985 of record CBDEVP010000001.1, read on the forward strand.
ATTCCTGACAAAATAGGCGTTATTGCCCGAGGAGGTACAACCGATAAAAGAATAACCTTTTTTATCCGCCAGCCAGCACAGGGCAGCGATGGACGCTCCAAAGTATAAATTCGAATAATGTGCCCGGGTGCGAAAGAAATCTGCCTGATACGGAATACTGATGGTTCTTTCCGATCCGAACAGGGCATTGTATTCGACCACCACGATCACGGGTTCTATCACACTGATGGCATCCCAGATCCAGTAATCGTTTCCATCAATATCAATACTCAACAAACCAATTTCCCCTGTGAAGCCATTTTCAGTCAGAAGCTCATTGATATTTTCCTTAGTAATAAAAGCCTGGCAACCTGTAAGGTCATATTTCCAATAGGTCTCATCCTCTTTGATCTCCCTGATGTTTTGCTCATTGCCATCCATGACAAGCCCTTTCCATTGATTGTTCATCATGAGATACCGTGTATTTGCCTCCTGGTAATTCTCGACACCAAATTCCACAAATGTTTCGCTCGGAACATCCAGGTAATCAATCAGGAACTGTATGATACCGTCGTCTCCCCACTGAGAGAATACTCTAAACTCTGCATTCCGGATGTCTTTAATTATGTCCTCCACCCGACCCATGTTAGACCTGTGTAACAGTCCCGCCTGAAGAAACAAGGTGCTTTCGATTTTTCTATCTATCCTTTTCAGGTAAAGGAATCTGTAAATCATTTTTCTTAAGCTTCTCAGAAAGCCCATGGTGTCTGTCAGTTTGGATGATAAATCTTCAAATACCAATTAAATTGGAAAAATATGAATAGTATTTTTCCTTTTTGACTTTGAATTCAACTAATTGCAGTCCAGTTCTAAAAAATGTATGTCCAGGGCCTGGTATAATCTCAAGTTTATCATAAGAAAAGCTCTTGAGTTGATCAAGATACCATTTTTTATGCTTTTCGATAGTCTTGCATATTTTCAATCGGCCCCGGTCCAAAAAAATGGAACTCTGATTCTGAGGTGTGATGCGATCGGAGATTACATCCTTTTCAGGAATTTTATCAGACACTATGAAGCTGCCTTCGGAAAAGATACTTTTTTCCTGATCAGAGAGCCATTGGCCATCCTTTATCAGAAGCTTGATCAAATTGAAAACGACCGACTGATCCTATTCAATCCCTCAAAATTTGAAGTCAATTTGATTTACCGTTTGAATGTTCTTCGAAGGATTAGAAAAACAGGATTTGAGCGGATCATCCAGGTGAACTTCTCGAGGTATTTCTTTATTGAGGATTGTCTGGTGAGATTATCGGGTGCCGTTCAAAAAATTGGTATCAATGGCAGCGATAACAATATTGGTAGAATTCCCCGGCTACTTGCATCCGGATTTTACACTGAATACAACAGGTTATCCGAAGAAATTCAATTTGAATTCCTGAGAAACAGGGAAATCGCGGAATTAATTTGTAAAAAGAACATTGACCAGGTCCTCGAAACAAAAGTTGAATACGAAAAAAGGCCTACGGTAGTCTTAGCGCCAGGTGCAGGTGCCAGCTACAGAAGATGGTCTCCCGGATATTTCATTGAACTGATTCATCTTTTGAATGAGCACTCCAAAACGGATTTTAAGATCATTGGCAGCAACGAGGACCAACCGATGGCCGACAGAATCATTTCTCAGGTTTCTTCCGATATTTCTATCCTATCTCTGTGTGGAAAAATAGATTTATACGAAACCATTGAGCAAATTGCAGGTTCATCCATGCTCATTACCAATGAGTCCGGACCGGCTCATATGGGTGCCGCTACCGGAACAAAAACTTTCTGTATTTCAAATGGCAACCACCTTGGCCGGTTTCATCCTTATCCCTCATCGATGAAAATGGATATTTTTCACATCTATCCGGATGAGCTGGAGCAAGCGCTCAGGACAGTTAATCTTCGAAAGATGGAAAAACAACTAAAATTCAGATCAGTATATAATATCGATACGATCCCGGCTCAAAAGGTTTTTGAAAGAATAATGGAATTATCATGATCCAAAAAAGCAGGCTAAATATTCTTTTCTCAACCACCAGGCAATGGAATCCCGGGGATGAATTCATCCTGATGGGATGCATCAACCTGCTCAGTGAATTCCTGAACTTCAATCCGGTCATTTACAATAGAAATCCGCAGATCAGATATGTGATCGGATGGAAGAAAAGAATGATCAATAACATTTTCAAAGCAATATTCGGCAGGTATTTCTTTGGCCCGTTCGTTGATAATTCCATCAAACCATCCTCCAAAGGCGAATGGATTGACCTGGTTGTTTTTGCCGGTTCACCTGCATGGTACGGAGCTCCTTCTGAAGACCTGTACCAATTCATCCTGAAGAATAAGTTGCCGGTCGTTTTCCTGGGGATCGGAATCGGTGAACCGCTGAAAAAGGATCACTTAAAGCCCTATGAAAAGGAAGTTATCACTCGTGCAAAACTGATCACCACCAGGGATATAAAAGCGAAAACATTACTGGAAGAGTATGGCGCCATGCAACTTCCCTGTCCTGCATTGCTTTCATCAACTCAACAAAAGACCATTTCAAAAGTGGACCGTATCGGGTTGATTTTTGCAAGTCATCACGGTACTTCCGACAACCGAATTGATGAGGATTCATCCAATTTCTTATTGAAGTTCTTTCATGAGATCATCAGGCAGTTTCCTGAAATCGAAATGGACATCATTTGTCATTACATCGATGAGATGGATGTGGTCAATGAGGCATTCCCTGATCAGCAGGTGTATTATTCATATGACAGTAAAGACTATCTTTCAATTTACAACAAATATGATCTGGTCATTGGAAGCCGTGTACATGGCATTGGCATATGTGCTTCTATGGGTATCCCGGGAATCATGATCAGCCACGACATCAGGTCGGATACTGTCCGCGGTTTTAATGCCACACTGATCAATACAGACACTGAGTTGGTTGACGCCATTGAACTGGTCAGAAAAGAGATCAACAACGCTGATCAAAAATCCAAATTACTGGCTGCACACAAAGAAGAAACAAAAAAAGCGTATTTGAAGCTCTTAAAATCATCTATTGAGAAAATTGATGATGGGTCGCTTAATCAGTAGATACAAAATATTCCTTAGATAACCTTCAGAAATGATCTGCCTGGAAAGTAACCGGTCAAATGTCTGATCTGTGTTTATGTCCTTTGGATGGGTTAGCTTTTTATCCATTTTTCCTGAAAGCATACCCTGTAATGCGGTGTTGGTCACATGAGTTCCCTCGGTGGTGAGGCCGATATTTTGTATGAGATTATACTTGGGGACAATGGATAGCAATTCATTTTTCTGCCTGGCATAGGTCCATTGGTAATCCCAGGTATCTATTTTCCCGGAGTAAACGTCATCATAGACCGCTCTTCTTCGCCATTTTTCAAGGAAACTGAAGGTATGATGGTCCAGAAAATCCGAAGCCTTGTGGTGAGGCCAGTCAGACATATCGACATCGTAGTATTTCCAGGCTCTTCTCCAGGAGGCCCACCCCCATATGGAGGCATTAGATGCAAATATGTACGATTCCTGAAGCCCTGAAAAGAAATCCTGAAACCGGTTTGTTCCAGCGATCATTCCGATCTCCGCAGCATCCTTATATCGGCTCAGCAATACTTCACAGAAATCAAAAAAAGACTGATCGGGCAAACAGTCATCCTCAAGGATGATTCCCATTTCTTCGTTCTCAAAAAACCAACTGATCCCCTCACTCACTGCTTTTTTACATCCCAGATTTTCATCCCTGAACAAAGTCTTCACTTCGCACTTCCAGGAAATGTGATCCAATACTTCTCTGGATTGGCGCACCCGACCTGAATCACTGCCTTCTTTTGGTCCATCGCCGGCTACATACAATTTTTTCGGTCTATAGGTCGCGATCCGGTCAAAAACCTGTTGTGTTTCTCCAGGGCGATTATAGATCAAAAAGAGGACAGGGACTTTCATTTACGTTTGAAACTCTGATAGCCGGTCAGGCCAATGAGTCCGAACAGAAACAGGGAGGCAATGATCGCCAGATAGTTTCCTGCCACCATAGAAACCGGCTCGTATTTAAAGACAATCTCGTGATCTCCCTGAGGGACAAACATTCCCCTTAACACATAATTTACCCTGACATGATCAACCTGTGTTCCGTCCAGATAAGCATTCCATCCGGGCGGATAATAGATCTCTGAAAATACCACAAACTGATCTTCTTCTGAAGAAAATCGATAGTTCATCTCTTCCGGATGATAACTTTCCAGTATAACCTCAGCCTCCCCTGAAAACTGTATGGGTTTATCAGACAGATAGTCATCAAACCTTTGATCAATCGCTGCAGTGGTTCCCGCATCAATTGTATTTAAAGCTTCGATCTCCGCATTCGCATCTTCCACCATCTGCAACTCTTCCACTGCCCATGCATTGCCAAGAGCCTGGGGATTTTGCTGGGCCCGCAACTGGTTTTCCTCCCCGGATACAATATAGTATTTGACATTTAGCATATTCAGGACCGTCCGATTACCCTGACTGATATGTCTTTCGATCAATTCCTGGTAGCGTTGCATTTTGATGGCATTATAACCACCTATAGAAAAATGATGATAAGATGTCAATCCGTCCTGATCAAGCCTTCTGGTGGTATTGAATACCCGGTAGTATGAATCATCCTGTAATATGGCCTGATCGGCCGGAGTAGGCTGAAAGGCATTTCGGCTGTATGCACCCGGACTATCAAAATCATCCGTTGAAACGTATCTTCGGTTCACTGCCAGCAGGTCGATCAAAACAAGTAGGGACAAACCGACCAAAAAATAGTTTTCTTTCAGCTTTTTAGTCACAACCAGCCATGATCCGCCCCCGATAAGCGCCAGAAAAATGACGCTCCGGATAATATCTGCATTGAATTTGCTTTTCCTGTCACTGATAATGGCATTGGTAAGCCACTCAGGGAACTGAGCAAAATACTGGGGATCATTGGTACCCCTGAAATCAAATAATGAATTTTTAAAAAGTAGAAAAAATATGGCAAGCCCGCAGAGTGTGCCCGCAGTCTGTAGGATCCGTTTAGTCATTACACCATTTCCACTGTCCTGCTTCAATAGCTTATCTATTGCCATGATCCCCAGAAGGGGTACAAGTAATTGAGCAATACTGAAGCTCATGGTCACCGACCTGAACTTATTGTAAAGGGGCACATAGTAGAAAAAGAAATTGTTGAACCATTCCAGATTTTTGCCCATTGCCAGTAAAAAAGCAAGCAAGGTAAGCCCTGCGCCCCACCACTTGAAAGGACCTTCCAGAATAAAGAATGACAAGACAAACAAGAAGACCATGGTAATGCCAAAATAAAGCGGACCAGCGGTAAAAGGCTGATCTCCCCAATACAGGGCGACCCTTCCTGTTACACCCTGTATGGTTTGGTTGTCCACCCCATGGCTGCGAAGTGCTTCATAGGTTTCGGATTCATCTGATAAAGCCTCTCCGGTTGCTCCCCCATGAAAATATGGGAACATCACCGTAAAGGTCTCCATGATCCCGTTACTCCAGCTCCAGGCATACTCCTTATCCAGTCCATCGCTGGTGACTCTATCAGAAGATAATTCGGATCCGCCTCTTGTAGAATAATCTGAATACTCCACCGTACTGTAGAGCTTGCCGAAATTACATCCGATGGCAATGATGGTTCCCCCGGCCAGATAAAGGCTTGCCTTAATGAATTCGTTCCATTTTCCCGATTTCCAGGTCTGGTAGATCACCAAAATAAGGTAGGCTATCACCATGATCAGTAGGTAATAGGTGATTTGAATGTGCCCATATAACAACTGCAAACCTGCCGAGATACAGGTCAATAATGCACCTTTCAGATATCCACCTTTATAGGCCAGAACAATGCCAGCCAGCACCGGAGCCATAAATGCCATGGCTAATACCTTATTGTCATGACCAGCTTCTATGCTGATGATATTAAAGGTGGAGTAGGCAAAAGCCAGGCCTCCGATTGCTGAAAGCCACCGGGAAACGCCAACCACCTGCAGCAAAAGATAAAACCCTGCAAACAGGGCAAAAACCATCATGATAATCTTTGGAATGAAACTTTGAAAAAGAGCTCTGTTCAGGTAAATGAAGGGATTGTACTGGGATCCGTTGAGGATGGGTAACCCTGAAAATTCCCGGTTTGTCCACCCGATCAATTCACCTTTTTCACGAAAATCAGCAACCTCCTTCAAAGATCCGGTTAGCTGGACATTATCGCTCTGTACGAGGACCTTACCTGAATACAGCGGAGCAAAGAATATACTTGTGATGATAAAAAACAGGACAAATGGAACTATATGTCGGGCAGGCCCTTGATTGAGATTCATAAACTGGAGATTTCTGGTTTCATGAGTACCTCGCAAATGTATGAGATTTCTTCCTTTGTCATCTCCGGAAATAAGGGAAGCGACAATGTTGTATTACTTAACCGATTTGCCATCGGTGCTGGAGACTTCCTTGACGGAAGATAGGACAGGCTATCCAGCGTGAAAGGATAGTAAATGCCGGTACCGATACCACTTTGATTCAGCTTTTGTATCAATCCCGACCTTTGAGGAGTCGTCAAAACATATTTGTACCAGACTGACACCTCCGTATCGATGTAAGAACCAAGTACCTGGTTATACTGTCCGGCAATTTCCTTTCTCCTTCCGATCCACTGGTCCAGAAAGCTCAGTTTCTTTCTCAGGATAGCCGCCTGCAGCTCATCCATCCGGCTGTTTCTCCCTGGTGTCTGAAACCGGCCAGCGCTGTCCCTCCCATAATCCCTGAGCTCTTTTAATGCATTAAAGGTTTTTTCATCGTTGGTAATCAAAGCCCCTCCGTCTCCTAAAGCCCCGAGGTTTTTGGTGGGATAAAAGCTGAAAACACCGATTTGTCCGAAGTTGCCGACATGCACACCCTCTACCCTGGCCCCATGTGCCTGGGCACAGTCTTCGATCAGGAAAAGGTTATTGGACCTGCAAACCGATCGGATTTCCCTGATCTCACAGGGGTGCCCATACAGGTGAATGGGTATCACAGCCCTCGTCTTTTGGTTGATACTGCTTTTGATGAGCTGTGGGTCCATATTTCCGTCATGCATCACATCGATAAAAACAGGTGTTGCCCCACTGGTCAGAACTGCTGTAACTACCGACGTCCAGCCAAAAGCCGGCACGATCACCTCATGGCCATAACCGATGCCCAGCACCCGCAGTGCCATCTCCAGGGCATCAGTCGCATTCCCACAGGTGATGCAATATTTCGACCCCACGTATTCGGCAAATTCTTGCTCAAATGCCATGACCTGTTCTCCCAAAATGGCCTGTCCACCCTCTAGAAAGCGGCTGAATATCTCCTGATAGTCCTGTTCAAGGATCTTATTTTGCCGGGTCAGATCAAAAAATGGTACCTGCATTGCATCAAATTATGTGGCTAAAAGTGTAAATACTTTCGATGAAGTTTAAATTTTTGTTAATATTGAGCGCCGAGAGGTCAAAAGAACAACTTTCCCCTAAATTAGTTTTCAATTTCAATAATCAGTCAGATAAATATTGTCAGTCGCAATAAGAATTTGAATATGTTGAGAATTTTAAAAATGAACAGTTTTATCTATCAATGAAGAGTATAGGTGTTTTTACTTCAGGAGGTGATGCACCAGGGATGAACGCAGCCATTCGGGCTGTAGTGAGAACATCGCTATTCCTGGGGCTGGATGTGTATGGTATCAAATATGGATACAATGGGATGATCGATGGAGACATCTATAAAATGAAATCCTACTCGGTGAGCAACATTGTACAACGTGGCGGCACCATCCTTAAATCTGCACGTAGCCAGGAATTCATGACCAAGGAAGGTCGTGCAAAAGCCTTTGAACAGCTTAGCAAAAGAGGCATTGAAGGACTTATTGCCATAGGCGGCGATGGAACCTTCACCGGGGCCAATATTTTCGCTGAAGAGTATGGTATTCCTGTGGTAGGTGCACCCGGCACCATCGACAACGACCTGTTCGGTTCGGACTATACCATCGGTTTTGATACCGCTGTAAATACTGCACTCGATGCCATCGACAAGATCAGGGACACGGCAGCCTCCCATGACCGGGTATTTTTTGTAGAGGTCATGGGCCGGCATTCAGGATATATCGCTATCCATTGTGGTATTGGCGGAGGAGCCGAACTGATCATGGTCCCGGAGACAAGTACCACGATCAAAGACGTAATTAATACTTTAAAGAAAGGCAGAGATAAGGACAAAACCTCATCGATCGTTGTGGTAGCGGAAGGCGATGAGCAGGGAAATGCTCAGGAAATTGCCGGTAAGGTCGGACAGGAACTCCCGGCACTGGATATTCGTGTTTCTAATCTGGGGCATATTCAGCGAGGAGGTTCACCAACATCCTTTGACAGGATACTCGCTTCCAGACTTGGTCTGGCAGCTGTGGAAGGTCTGATCAACGGGGAGAAGAATGTGATGGTAGGTATCGTCAACGATAAGATTGTGTACACCAGTCTTAAGTTGGCCATCTCCAAGTCCAAGCCGATCAATGAAGACCTGATGCGTCTCACTGAGATCCTAAACACCTAATCGCTTTCTGATCAGATCGATCGCTTTACTTGTTTCAGCTGGACTCATCCAGATGATCTCCGGATCCCTGTTGAACCAGGTGAACTGACGTTTGGCATATCTTCGGGAATTTCTTTTCAACAGGCGGATGGCTTCCTCCCTGTCGTATTTACCATCCAGATAACCAAAGACCTCACTGTAGCCGACGGTTTGAAGGGCATTGTGTTCCCGGTATTCTATGAGGCTTTCTGCCTCTTTAAATAATCCGGCTTCAATCATATCGTCCATTCGCTGATCAATTCTTTGATACAGCTTGTCCCTGTCCATCGTCAAACCAATCTTTAAATTTTCAAATGACCTCTTGGCTGATCTCCCGGCCCTGAAGGAGGAATATGGCTGCCCTGAGCCCCTGATCACCTCCAGAGCTCTTAATATCCGATGCGGGTTTTGCTGATCAACCTTTTCGAAATACACCAGATCGGCATCTTTTAACTCTTTCAGCAAAGGCTCCAATCCCCTGCTTTCTAATTCATCGTTTAATGATTCCCTGATCACCGGGTCTACTGCTGGCATATGATCCATGCCTCCCCACAACGCCTGAAAGTAAAGTCCGGAGCCACCCACCGCAACCACTACATTAGTTTCCTGAAAAATCTCGTCCAGTTTTTCCATGGCCAGCTTTTCAAAACTACCGGCTGTCACCTGCTCACGAATGGAATGTGAATCGATGAAATGATGGCTGACCGATTCGAGCTCTTCGGAATTAGGCTTAGCTGTTCCGATGTTCATTTCGCGATAACATTGCCTGGAGTCAACAGACAGGATTTCCGTTTCGAATGCCCTGGCCAACGCTATTGCAAATGAGGTCTTACCTACAGCTGTTGGGCCCACTACCGAAACTAGTAATTTACCTTCGACCCTCATAAGACAGGAAATATCATGAGTTCAAACCTTGATCTTCAGATGTTAAACGGATAAACGTAGTGTTTTGCATGGCATATTGTATTACGGCATTCAAAGACAATCCCACAGTAATTTCTTAATTTTAACCTAATGCATCTGGTCGAAGGGGATATCAAATCTTTGCAAAAAGAAATCGCACGTTTGAAGGCGTTACTTTCTGACAAAGAAAAGGCTTTTGAACAACTCAAAAAACAAACTCCTTACCTGCTTGGACAACTGTTCGATTCATCCAATGATCTCGTTCAGATATTCAATGATCACGGAAACATCATTTTCGTGAATGAGACCTGGAGAAATAAACTTGGTTTCTCTGAAAGGGAAACAGGGGTTCTCAACCTGTTTGAAACGATACATCCGGAATTTAGAAAGAAGACAAGCGAAAGACTGGATGACCTGATGACAGAAAAGGTAGTGGATTTTGAGACTGTCCTGGTTTCCAAACTTGGCAAAAGCATTTTTATCAAAGGAAAAATTTTTTCTTCCAAAGAAGCTGACCATACTATTTACCGCTTTATCGGATTCGATGCCACCGAAAGGTTCAGGACTGAACGGATCCAAAATATTTTCTATAAAACCGCTAGCCTGGCCATCACCCAGTACCGGCTCGCCGGATTATATCAAAATATTTTTGACGAACTGAAGGAAATACTTGAAATAAAAAACTTCAGCATTATTTTTCGGCACAACCCCGGTGAATATGATTTTGCCTTCCGGGTAAATCAACACGAGACAAATGGCAAAAACCTGTTGAAAAGGGATGTAGAAAAGATACTGATCGACTATACCATAGAATTAGGAAAACCTGTCATGGTCTACTCCGATGGTCTACAGAAGATCGCACATCGGAAAAAGCAAAAGATCAAAGACCCCTTACCCAGCATATGGCTCGGTGTATTGATACGTCTGGACGACAGGCCTGTGGGTGTGCTATCCGTTTCCTCCTACGATGACCATTCTTTCTTCAACAACACGGACCTGGAACTGTTGGATTTTATATCGGGACAGATTGGACTCGCACTGGAGAGAAGGGAGAAGGAACAGAAGATCCAAACGCAGGCAGCCCGCCTGAATGCAATATTCGAGAGCTCTACCCACCAGATATGGTCTATCGACCGCAATTATGCTTTCACTTCTTTCAACAGAAATTATGCTGATGCTTTTGAGGAATATTATGGCGATTACCCCAGAATCGGGTTGAGCCTGGTAGACCAATCGGTGGACTCACGGATCATTAATTTCTGGAAATCAAAATATGACCAGGCTTTTCAGGGCAAGGTCGTCAATTTTCAACGAAGACAAACCACCAGGTCCGGCTTGACCGTATGGAGGGATGTCTTTCTCAACCCGATCTTTCTCCCCTCAGGAAAAATTGAAGAGATCTCTGTCATCGCCAATGACATCACTGAGAAAAAACAGGCTGAAACCGCTCTGAAAGAAAGTGAAGAAAAATTCAGAGAAATCTTTGAATCATTTCAGGATATCTACTTCAGGTGCGACATGAACGGTCTCATCTCCATGGTTAGCCCCTCGGTCCTTGAGGTAACAGGATATAAGCCTCCCGAACTGATCGGCAAGAAAATCACAGATTTTTTTGAATCCAGAGAGTCCCTTGATTCCCTTTTCGAACAACTGGAACGGTCAGAGAAGATTAGCAATTTTGAGGTCAGGGTCACTACAAAGGATAAAAGTGTCATTCAGTTTCTGATCAATATCAGGCTGATTCACCACTCAAAAAATGACTATGAGATCGAAGGAGTGGCAAGAGACGTGACCGCGCTGAAGAAAGCCAATGATGAATTAAGAGAAGCAAAAGAAATCGCGGAGCGGTCGCTGAAGATCAAAGACAGGTTCCTGGCCAATATGAGTCATGAGATCCGGACACCCATGAACGGAATCATCGGGATGATCGACCTTTTGGGATCCACTACGCTGGATGAGGAGCAATCCAATTACGTACGTACTACGAAGAAGTCAGCTGAAAACCTCCTCAACATCCTCAATGATGTGCTGGACCTGTCGAAGATCGAAGCTGGTAAGATGACTTTGCGCAGGGAGCCGGTAAAAATTGAAGATACCTTTCTGAAAATTTATGACCTTTACTCCCAGCAGGCCTTTCTGAGTAAAAATTCACTTTATTATCATCTCGATGATCAGCTGCCGGAGTATATCCTTACGGATGAGACCCGGTTTATGCAGGTAGTCTCCAACCTTACATCAAATGCGATCAAGTTCTCCCCTAAAAAAGGCACCATCAACCTGAGCATCCGGGTGATCAAAAAGAAACGGAATAAATACACTTTTAAGATCTCAGTAAAAGATTCAGGTATTGGGATTTCCGAAGAGGACCGCGAAAAGCTGTTCCAGAGTTTTAGCCAGATCGACAGCTCCAATAAAAAGAACTACTCAGGTACTGGTCTTGGACTGGCCATCTCAAAAGAGCTTGTGAAGTCTATGGGGGGTGAAATCGGGGTTGTTTCCACCCCTGGTCTCGGAAGTACTTTCTGGTTTACTTTCAAAGCCGAGAGTATCGATGCCAGCAAGGTAGAATCTCAAAAGGAGGATCCGGCCCTCACGAGGCAATTCACCTCAGCGACACCCAAAATATTGCTTGTAGACGACAATGATATCAATAGAAATGTTGCTTCAAGCATTCTGAGTAAGTCCGGGTGTGAAGTGACGGAGGCTTCAAGCGGTCATGAGGCCATCAAAAAACTCAAAAAAGTGCATTTTGACCTGGTCCTGATGGATATTCAAATGCCTGATATGGATGGCGTGGAAACCACCAGAGAGATCAGAAAACTGAATATCCCGGATCTTCCGCCCATCATAGCCATGACCGCTTATTCCATGGAAGAGGATAAGGAGCATTTTATCAGCGAGGGCATGGATGACTATATCTCAAAACCCATCAAAGCCAATGCGCTCATCGATAAGATCAAGACCTGGCTTGATTTTGAGCCCATACGTGTAAGTACAGATGTATTTTCAGAGGAAAGCGAACAGCTGGTGATCAACCAAAACACCTTGCATCAGCTCCATAAATACGGCGGCAAGGAACTCATTGAGTCAGTACTTATTGATTTTGATAAAGAAGCCACCCAGCAAATCAAGAACGCTAAATCGTTGTTTAAGAAAAAGGCGTATGAGGACATGCGAAGGGAGCTTCACACATTAAAAGGGAATGCAGGCACCCTGGGTATCGAGCAGGTTTCAGCTCTTGCAGCAACGATTGAAAAGTCATTAAAAGAGAATAAATTTGACAAAATTTTACCTAACTTAAAGCAATTGGAGCATTGTCTTAAAGATTTCAAGGAAAGTTACACAAACTTCATTAACACCTAAAAATGAGTAAGAAGATCATTGTTGCCGAAGATAGCTCGGTCATTCAGAATTTGACCAAGCGTGTGCTGACAATGCAACAATATGATGTTGTCCTTGTGAAAAACGGAGCCCAGGTCATCGATCACCTTAGCAAGGATGATTATGATCTTGTTTTGTTGGATATCCATATGCCAGTCATGGACGGTATGGAATGTGCCAAAAAGATCAGAGACCTGCCTGCTCCTAAGAAAGATATCCCTATCATTGCAATTACAGGCAATGCCAACAATTACAGTCTGGAAGACTTTAAAAATACCGGCATCAATGATTACCTTCCAAAACCACTCAATTATGACAACCTCGTGGAGGTGGTGAAGAAGTATCTATAGAATGAAAATTAAATACAGCAAACACTTTCTGAATAAACTCGAAGACATTTTTTCTGAGTCAGACTATGTCTTAAGGTATGAGAAAGGCAACTTTCAGTCAGGATATTGTATCCTGAAAGAAACCAAAATTGCCATCGTCAATAAATACTTTTCACTGGATGGAAAGATCAACAGTCTGCTTGAGATCCTGAAATCCATAGAGATTGACACTGAAAAACTGAGTGAAAAAAACAAACAACTCCACAGAGATATCAATCAAACACAACTTCAGTTTTGAAAGTCACATTTCTGGGAACCGGAACCTCGCAGGGCGTACCTGTGATCGCCTGTGATTGTGAAGTCTGCAAATCAGTAGATTTCAGGGATCAAAGAACAAGAAGTTCGATCCATATTGAGGTGGACGGTCTGAGCCTGGTGGTGGATACCGGACCGGATTTTAGGGCCCAGGTCCTGCGGGAGCGGATCACAAAGCTGGATGCCGTGCTGTTCACTCACCAGCACAAAGATCATACGGCAGGCATGGATGACATCAGGAGCTTTAATTTCCATCAGCAGATGGACATGCCTCTTTACGGGACTTCAATGGTCTTTGACCAGCTAAAACGAGAATATGCCTATGTTTTCCAAAAAGAAAAATACCCTGGGGTGCCTCGTGTGAAACCCATTGAGATAGAAAACGAGACCTTTTCTATCAATGGGCTGGACATTACACCTATCGAGGTGATGCACTACAAGCTTCCCGTTTTTGGCTTCAGAATCAAAGACTTTACCTACATCACCGATGCCAAAGTCATTCCGGACAGAGAAATAGAAAAGATCCTGGGCTCTAAGGTTGTCGTATTGAATGCTTTGCAGAAAAAAGAACACATCAGCCATTTCACTTTTGAAGAGGCCCTGGAGATGGCTGAAAAGCTGGGTGCAGAGCAGACTTATTTAACTCATATTAGTCACAAGCTAGGAAAACACCGGGACGTGCAGGAGGAATTGCCCGAAAATGTGCACCTTGCTTATGATGGTCTGGAATTAGACCTTTAGCAGGGACTATTTTTGACTGCAAATCCTTTCCGGGATGTTTCATAACTATTTTTATTTAAAAAGACTTTCGAATGCCCTTGACTTAAGGCTTAAAGGTCTGAAGTTGGTGGAATGCTTCTCACAAAACAAAGATGAACTGGTCCTGGCTTTTACAGGAGTTGAGGATTTTTTCATCAAAGCTTCCCTGCTTCCGGAGATCTGCCTGTTGCAATTCCCACAGGATTTTAAGAAAGCAAATAAAAATTATGTTGACCTCTATCCAGAAATAACAGATCTGACAGTGAAAGATGTCAGTGTTTATTCATTTGAAAGGTCATTTAAAATTTCTCTGGAGGATAACTATGACATAATCTTCAAGATGCATGGCTCCAGATCAAATATCCTCATTGCCCATCACGACCAGATCAAACATATTTTTAAGAGTCAGTTGAAAAATGACCTGCTCATTGATCCCAAGAAAGACCTGGGGCAGGAGCTCATTCCTGACCGTGAAAGATTCAATGAATGTAATGGAAATCTAAGGGAATTCATTCCTGCTTTGGGCAAAGAAGCAAGACAGTTTCTGGAGTCTCGGGACTATACAAACAAATCGATGGACGATCAGTGGGTACTGGTTACAGACCTGCTCAGTCAGCTGGAAAGTAACCCTATTTGGATCTACAGGGATAAGCAATTCAAGCTTACCCTGCTAAAGCCTGAAAAAGAAATTGTGTTGGAGACGGAAGATCCGATCCGGGCCGCCAATGAACTTTACAGCAGATTTACATTCAATCATTACCTGTCTGCTGAAAAGTCGGATGCACTAAAGCAGATCGACAAGGCCATCGAAAAAGCCAAAAATTACGTGCAAACCTCCTCTAGGAAACTGGAAGAAATCAAAACGAGAAGGAACTATGAGGAAATTGCGAACCTGATCATGGCCAACCTACACCAGATCTCCTCAGGCAGTAAAATGGTCATCCTGCAGGACTTTTACCGGGAGGGAAAAATAGAAGTAAAACTCAACCCCAACCTGTCACCTCAGAAAAACGCCGAACAATTTTATCGAAAGTCAAAAAACCAGAAAAAGGAGATTGACATCCTCCATCAGAATATCGATCAGAAGAAAGTACAGCTGGAGGGCCTGGAAAGGAAGAGAAAAGTGATTGAGGAGCTGGAAGACCTGAAATCCCTAAGAAAGGAGGCTCCTGTAAATCAGGCCAAAGCAGAAGAAAGATCTAACCCCTTTATCCGATTTGAGTTCATGGGGTACGATATTCTGGTTGGCAAAAATGCCAGGCAAAACGATGAACTGACCCTTAAATATGCCACCAAAAATGATCTGTGGTTGCATGCCAAGGATGTCTCGGGATCACACGTGGTAATCAAAACGCATCCGGGGAAAAACTTCCCCGAACCAGTCATCGAACGAGCCGCCGAGCTGGCAGCCTGGTATTCTAAAAGAAAGACAGATTCATTATGCCCGGTTATCTATACGCCTAAGAAATTTGTAAGGAAAAGAAAAGGCGATCCGCCGGGGGCTGTGGTGGTAGAGTGTGAGGAGATAATCATGGTCAGGCCAAAAGGGATGGATTAATCGTGGATGATTTCCTCCAAAATGGTGTTCAATTTATTGGGTTTGATATTATAGGCAATTATTTTTCCTTCCCTGTCAATAAGGAAATTTGAAGGTACATATTGAATATGTAGTTTTTGTGCGATATCACTTTTAAAGCCTTCCGGAATAATTGTATTGGTCCATCTTAAATTATCCCTGGCAATTGCTCTTTTCCATGCTGTTTCATTTTCATCAAATGCTACTCCAAATACTTCAAATCCTTTCGGTTGATATTTTTCATAGATTTCATTTAGTTCCGGGTGTTCCTCTTTGCAAGGTCCACACCATGAAGCCCAGAATTCAACTAAAAATATCTTGCCCAGTAATTCGCTGGTGCTTTTTGTTTCGCCCAGGGAATCCACGGCCTCAAAATCATATAAAGACCTGCCTTTTTGAAACATTTCCATTTTCCTAATTGATTTCTTTATGTTTTCCAGGTCACCTGGATCGATGGACGCTGTGTCTATTTTTCTAAAGGTGCTGACTACCTGATTATATGTGAATATGGGATCCATAATAACATCAGCAAAGACCTCCCCAACAAATTCATCGTTCGGGAATGTTGTCACCAGCTCATCGATTTTTTGATAAAATGTTAAAGAGAAGCCTTCAGTATCCTTATTTGATTCATAGAATTCCTCAAGATCATTAAACATTTCTTCTACGGTGACAGAGCTCTGTCCCTTGCAGAAAAGAATGAAAACAAATCCCACTACGACAAGAATATATTTGATAAATAGCTGTTTAACCAAAGGTTTGATCTAAATTAAGTTTTTTTAGAACCAAACGGTATTAAAATTGAAAATATTTTGGGCCCTCATTCTGGTTTTCATGACCTTTCCTGGGTTTTCACAATTCAGGATTGTGGGAAAACTTGTATCAAAATCGACCGGTGAGCCTATCCCTTATGCTTCGATCATTGACGTTGAAAATAATCAGTCCGGAACCACATCAAATGAGCAAGGAGAATTCAAACTTCTTATGCCCTCAGGAAGTGAAGACCATAAAATGCTCATCTCAATGGTAGCCTATCAGGATACAATATTGACGGTCTCTCAATTGACACAAACTACCTTTCCATTGAAGCTCAATGAGTCAATCCAAAAGTTAGATGAGGTAACCTATGTGCCTGGTGATGTTCAATACGATATAGGAAAACCTTTTGGTCAAGTCAATGATACTTCAGGTGCATTTACATTTAGTTTATCGTCATTTGTAGGAGCCTATATTCATAAAAAGAAGAACCAAAAAGGCACCATAAGCTCGTTAAGTTTATGCATTGCAAATGAAGGACACTCCACTGCACCATTTTTTGTGAGGATGCTTAAAGTAGAAGAAGGAAAAGTAAAAAATAACTTCCTACACCCAATTACAAAGATGAGTGATATTTTTCCTGAACCCATTATCGTAGAAGCTGACGGACCCCGATGGATCGAAATCGATTTAAGATCATATAATGCGGCACTACCAGAAAAAGATTTTTTTGTGATTATTAGCCCTATAGATCAAGGTGAAAAATACAGGTGGAAAAAGGATGGTGAAGAAATGTATGGTATCACTATTGCTAGTTACCTAAATATAGTTGAAGATATTCAGTTTTCATTGAGGCACAAAGAAAGGATAGCACCAATAAAACACTCTTCTGATAAAAGTAGTCCTGCTATCGCTATCTCATACCTGACTCCTAAGAAATGAGGGCTTACTCCACCTGATTGATCCTCAGCATATTAGTATGACCCTTCAAAATAAAGTGATATGATTCAGATGGGGCAAGTGAAATTCACTGAAAAATCCTTTCAATTATTGTTTTCAAACTATAAATTAAGCAGATCGTATAAATATTTGGATGAAAACAACGACAGAACTTAGACTTTTTGAGCTCTTTAAGACAAAATTCTCTGAAAGTGATTCCAAAGAACTGGTGAGTGAAATAAAGAGCATGACTCAGGACGACCTCGCTGAAAGAATAGAATCAAAAGTGATATCCACACTTACCTGGCGACTGTTATTCTTTTTCATCGCTCAGGTCGCTTTCACTATTCCGCTGGTTAAGTTTCTCTGATCCGCTTATCCCTTCGGATAAAGCATTTCCATAAAAAGAGAATTACTCTACCTGATTGATCCTCAACATGTTGGTATGCCCTTTCCAGTGCAGCGGCATGGAGGCTGTATTGATAAAAATATCGCCTTTCTCCAGGTATCCTTTCTGACATAGAAATTCTTCCAACTCGGTCATGGTCTCATCAATCCCTTCAAATTTCTCATAATAAAACCCGGATACGCCCCAAATGAGACTCATTTGTCTAAGAAGCTTGCGATTGCTGGTAAAGATGAAAATATGGGACTTGGGGCGATGCATAGCCACGCGATAGCCGGTATAACCGGTTTTGGTCATCCCGATAATTGCCTTTGCCTTTGTTGATTCTGCTAACCTGCAGGCAGCTCTGACCAGCAGGTCATTCAACCTGGTTGATGACTCTTCATCTTCTTCTGTGAACCTGTAGAAAATAGTTCTGGAATCTCCCTCTACAGCTGCGATGGTAGTTGCCATGGCTCGCACAGACTCAACAGGAAACTTTCCTGAGGCTGACTCTGCAGATAGCATCAGGGCATCCGCACCGTCCAGTACTGCATTGGCCACGTCATTGGTCTCGGCTCGTGTAGGCCGGGGATTCTCGATCATGCTCTCCATCATTTGGGTGGCAATGATCACAGGTTTTCCAAGGGCGTTACATTTCTTTACCATCCTTTTTTGTGCGATCGGGACATTTTCCATCGGGATTTCTACACCCAGATCCCCCCTGGCGACCATGATCGCATCTGTCGCTTCGATGATCTCATCAATGTTTTGTAAGGCTTCAGGCTTTTCGATCTTGGCGACCACCTTGGTATGCTTTCCGGATTTATCAATGATCTTCTTGAGCTCATGAATATCCTTTGCACTTCTCACAAAAGACAGTGCTACCCAATCCACCTCCTGCTCAAGCCCAAACCTGAGGTCTTTCTTGTCTTTTTCCGTCATGCTGGGAGCTGACACTTTCGACATGGGCAGATTGATCCCTTTTCTGGACTTAAGTATCCCTCCGTGGATGACCTTCGTCACGAGATGGTCCGGATGGACCTCCTCTGTGATCAGTTCCAGGTTACCGTCATCTATCAGCACGATATCACCCTTTTTGGCATCCTTTACAATGTCTTTATAGCTGGTGCTTATGCGTTCGCTGGTGCCCAGGGCGTCGTCAATCCCAATGATCAACTGTTGACCATCCACAATGACCACCCCATTGTCTTTTACTTCGTTCACACGGATCTTGGGACCCTGCAAATCCTGAAGCAAGGCTGCCTGCGTGCCCATCTCCTCATTGATCTCCTTGACCATCTCGATCACCTTTTTGTGAACTTCATGAGTGCCATGAGAAAAATTAAGTCTGAAAACATTGACACCTGCTTCTATTAATTTCTTCAATGTTTCCTTGTTATTACTTGCAGGTCCAACAGTTGCAACAATTTTTGATTTCTTAAAGAATGGATTTCTCATCAGATAATTTTCATCTATTAGTAGGACTGGTCAATCAATACATCGGGACAAATGAATCATCAGAATAACAGGTTTTCCTTTTGTTTTATTCTTTCGAGTTCAATCCTTGTCACATAATCAGCGATCTTTAGCTCCCGGATCTTCTCATAAACCTTTTCTACCCATCCGTCTTCCACCAGATTCCTGACCTTCAGTAAATAATCAAATCTTGATAGTTCCTGAATGAGGTATTGACTGGTTCCACTTTGTGTGGAAATGAGTTTGTTCTTCAGCAAATGCACCATGGAGTATTCATCTTCATAAATCAGATTAGAAATAAGAATCTGTTGATGATCGTTGAATTCAATTTTAATGTCTTCTGCTTTGACCAGATGGAAAAGATTCAGTTGATTTAAATTCCACGCTAATTTATATTCTTTCACCATGGAAACAATACCAATCAATTCAAAATCGAATTCGTAAACCGCACTTAATCTGGTCTTTTTCATATGAATATTAGAGATTTTGAGGGGACGCTGAGCCATCCGGCGGGGCAGACAATGGAATTTGTCGCTCCCTGGGCCATGCCTCATCTCCTGATCTGATATCGAGCTTCAAAATTATCCAAATGCTGCTTCATTCATACTTTATGCGGTGATTTAAATTAGTTTGATTATATTGGTTTTAATGTATTTCTTTGCACTGAATTTTAACTAAACCTCAAAAAAATGTCAGAAATAGCACAAAAGGTAAAGTCAATAATTATTGACAAGTTAGGTGTTGAAGAATCAGAAGTTACTCCTGAAGCAAGTTTCACCAACGATTTAGGCGCTGACTCCCTGGATACCGTGGAGCTAATCATGGAATTCGAAAAAGAATTCAACATCTCAATACCTGATGATCAGGCCGAAAATATCGCAACAGTAGGCCAGGCTATCTCCTATTTAGAAGATAACGTAAAATAATATCCTACCCTCCTTTTATGGAATTAAAAAGAGTTGTAGTCACAGGAGTTGGTGCACTTACACCCTTAGGCAACAACAAAGACGAATACTGGAAAAATTTGGCTGAGGGTGTAAGTGGCGCTGCCCCGATCACTCGTTTTGATCCCATAAAACATAAGACTCAATTTGCCTGTGAAGTCAAAAATTTTGACCCCACAGAATTCATAGACCGGAAGGAAGCCAGAAAAATGGATCCAAACACCCAGTATGCCATGGTGGCAGCTGATGAGGCCATACTGGATGCCGGCATCAACCTTGATCAAATCGACAAAAACCATGTGGGAGTGATCTGGGGTAGCGGGATCGGAGGGTTTAAAACCTTTCAGGATGAACTGATGACTTTCGCGCAGGGCGATGGTACTCCCAGATTCAATCCATTCTTTGTTCCGAAAATGATCATCGATATCACCCCCGGGCTTATCTCGATCAAATATGGATTCAGAGGACCTAATTTTGCCACCGTTTCAGCCTGTGCTTCCTCCAACAATGCACTCACCGATGCTTTTAACTACATTCGTCTCGGCCAGGCCAATGCCATACTTACGGGTGGTTCGGAAGCCGGTGTACTGGAGTCGGGCATAGCCGGCTTCAACGCCATGAAAGCGCTGTCTGAAAGGAATGAAGATCCGGCCACCGCATCCCGTCCCTACGACAAGGACAGGGATGGGTTCGTACTGGGCGAGGGATCCGGAGCAATATTTCTGGAAGAATTAGAGCACGCAAAAGCCCGGGGAGCAAAGATCTATGGTGAGATATTGGGTTGCGGCATGTCGGCAGATGCGTATCATATCACTACCCCCCATCCGGAGGGCGAAGGGATCATCCTGGTGATGAAAAATGCCCTGAAGGACGCCGGCATTGATGTATCTCAGATTGATTATATCAATACGCATGGTACTTCCACGCCTCTCGGAGATACCGGTGAGCTAAAAGCCATACAAAAGGTACTGGGCGATCATGCCTACAATATCAATATAAGTTCAACAAAGTCAATGACCGGGCATTTGCTTGGTGCAGCAGGAGCGATAGAAACAATAGCCTGCTTATTGAGTCTGGAAAAAGGGATCATCCCGCCGACGATCAATCACTTCACTGATGATCCTGAGGTAGATCCAAAGCTTAATCTTACTTTCAATAAGGCTCAGAAACGTGAAGTTAATGTGGCTGTGAGTAATACCTTTGGATTTGGTGGTCACAACACATCTGTAATCCTGGGTAAATATCACGGGTAGTGCCGTCTTTGCTTCGCGTTGTCCTTAGTCGCGTGACTAACCAGTTTGATCCCCAGGATCGCGAGCTTTCCAAAAAGTTTAAACTCATCACTGGCAGGGCTCCTGTAAACCTGCGTCTTTATAAAAAAGCCATGCTGCATGTAAGTGCAGCCTCGGTCAATGACAAAGGGATCAAGGATTCATACGAACGTCTGGAATACCTCGGCGATGCTGTCGTTGGCATGGTGGTGGCGGAATTACTCTTCAAAAGATTTCCTTACAAGGAGGAGGGATTTTTGACAGAATTGCGTGCAAAAATTGTTAACAGGGAGTCGCTCAATCTCTTATCCAAAAAGATCGGATTGCAGGACATGGTGAAATACCAGAAGCACAAAGGATCCAGACTATCGCATAAATCTGTGCTTGGTGATTCCCTCGAAGCGCTGGTAGGTGCCGTATATATTGACCATGGCTTCAAGTTTTGTAAGGAATTCATTGCAAACAGGTTGATCAAGCCTCATTTCGATTTTGAAGAACTTTCCAGAATAACCACCAACTATAAAAGCAAGATCATCGAATGGGTGCAAAAAGAAAATAAGGAGATCAGATTTGAAATTATCAACTCCAATGACAATGATCGAAGTAAACAGTTTATTGCGCAGGTGATGATTGATGGGATGCCGATGGAGAAAGGATATGGATTTAGTAAGAAAAAGGCAGAACAGGATGCCGCTTACAAATCACTTATAATGCTTAAAATTGAATAGTGGGAAAATTAAAGATCGGAGGGGCGTGTCTCAACCAGATCCCTATGGATTGGGACAACAATGTTTCAAATATTTTATCAGCGATCACGGAAGCAAAAAAGGCAAAGATCCGGATCCTTTGTTTGCCCGAATTAGCCATCACCGGGTATGGTTGTGAAGACATGTTTCTCAGCGAGTGGGTCCCTGAAAAAGCGCTCGAAAAACTCCCCGAAATAGTCACTCAAACTGACGGGATATCGGTGGCCATCGGGCTGCCGCTACGCTTTGAAGGCCTGCTGTATAATACTGTCTGTTACATCAAAGACAAAAAAGTACTGGCTTTCTATGCCAAACAAAAACTTGCTAATGATGGTGTGCATTACGAACCCAGGTGGTTTACACCCTGGAGTTCCGGAGTAGAATCATCCTTTGAATGGATGGGTGAGCATGTACCGTTTGGGCATCTAGTCATCAACGACTTCGGAATAAACATCGGATTTGAAATCTGTGAAGATGCCTGGAGACAGGACAGACCCGGTAAACACCCTGTAAATCAGAATGTTGACCTCTTTCTCAATCCCAGTGCAAGCCATTATGCATTTGGGAAGGCAGCATTTCGGGAAAACCTTGTCGTGGAAAGTTCAGAACTCCTGCACTGTACATATTTATATGCCAACCTGCTGGGTAACGAATCTGGTAGAATGATCTACGACGGGGATATTATCATTGCTCAGCATGGTGAGCTGAAAGCAAGAAACAGAAGACTGTCTTACCGAAATAGTAATATCCTTTCCACCGAAGTCGATTTTGGCGATCCATCAAAGACAATTACGAACATCCTAAAGGATGACAAAGAGGCTATCCATGAATTCGGAAGGGCGGCCTCTTTGGCTCTGTTTGACTACCTGAGAAAAAGCAGGAGCAAAGGTTTTGTGCTTTCCCTGAGTGGTGGAGCGGATTCAGGATGTATCGCCACCCTGGTAGCCCTGATGGTAAAGTATGGGATCAGTGAGCTGGGTGAGGAGGGCTTTATTAATAAATTATCCCTGCCACTGGAAGCAGGCGGAGAAAAAAAACTGGTCAACCAGTTGTTGATCACAGCCTATCAGGGCACCGAAAATTCCTCTTCAGAAACTTTTGAATCTGCAAAGACCCTCGCTGAATCGATTGGAGCTAAATTTTATCACTGGGAGATCGATGAGGAGGTATTCAGCTACACACATACGGTAGAAAAAGTTCTGGGCAGGGAATTGACCTGGGAGCAAGACGACATTGCCTTGCAAAACATTCAGGCACGTGCCCGCTCCCCGATCATTTGGATGTTTGCCAACATTTCCGGTTCGCTGTTATTAAGTACTCCCAACCGGAGTGAGGGAGATGTGGGATACACGACCATGGACGGAGACTCGAGTGGAAGCATCTCCCCCATTGCGGCAGTGAGTAAGATATTTATTTTACAATGGCTGATATATGCTGAAAAAGAACTGGGCTACTCAGGACTTTGTAAAGTAAATGCACAACAACCAACAGCGGAATTAAGACCGGTAGAAATGCGTCAGACCGATGAAAATGACCTGATGCCTTATAAATACCTGGTCCTCATAGAGCAGCATGCCATACGGGAAAAACGATCACCGAAGGAAGTATTCCGGAAGATGAGAAAAGATCTGGAAAATGAAGAATTATTAAAGACCTATATCAGGAGATTTTTTCAGCTTTGGTCGATCAATCAATGGAAACGAGAAAGAATTGCCCCCAGCTTTCATCTGGATGATTTCAACATCGATCCGAGGACCTGGTGCCGGTTTCCAATCCTGTCAGGTGGATTTAAGGAAGAGTTGAAAGAGCTGGACAATAGCTAAGGGACAGGATCGTAGCCACTTCCACCCCACGGATGACATTTTAAAATTCTTTTGATCGCAAGGATCACCCCTTTGAGGCCATGTTTCATGATCGCTTCCCTCGCATAGTTGGAACAGGTCGGTTGAAACCTGCAGGTACCGGGAAACAACGGAGAGATGCTGTATTGATAGAAAATGACGGGAATTGTCAGCAGTTTACGAAAGATTCGCCTCACTAGTCAAAATTAAGCAGCAAATTTGTGGCTAACAATAAAATTGGTTCTGTTTGCAATCTCTTGATCAAGCCACGTTAAAATAACGGGAGTGAAAATAACATTTGGGTGAAGGCATTTAGTATTTCGTGGGTAGCAATAATCTGTGGTTTCCTGTTTTTGCCATCATCTCCCCTGCAAGGACAAATTCGTGCAAACAGACAAGTCAGCGATAGCCTTGATCAAACTACAATCCGGCTAAACAGGATCTACATCATCGGAAATAAAAAAACGAAACGTTCGATCATAACCAGGGAGCTTAGCCTAAGGGAGGGCGATACCGTCAAGGCTTATAGATTACCAAGAATTCTTGACGAAGACCGGAATAAGGTTTATAATACTCAACTGTTTAATACAGTATCCATCGAACAGCTTCAGCTTGATTCCACGGAAATAGACCTCCTGATCAAAGTAGAAGAAAGGTGGTATTTTTATCCTTCCCTGCTATTTGAATTGTCTGACAGGAATTTTAATGACTGGTGGGTCAACAGAAACCGGGATCTCAGCAGAGTAAATTATGGTTTCAAAGTATTTCAGTACAATTTTCGCGGAAGGGACGAAGTGGTAAGGTTAATTGCTCAATTTGGTTTTGAAACCAGATTGGAACTTAACTATCGGATCCCTTATATCGAACCCTCCCAACGTCACGGGCTGACATTTGATATTGGATATACTGAAAGAAAGAACATGGCTTATCAAACGGTGGACCACCTTCCCATCTTTATTAGAAGCCGCCAACTTTTACGAACATCCGTCGGAGGAAGCATCGTTCACAGCTACCGACCCAGCTTTTATACGTATCACTACACCTCTCTGGGCATGTATTCGATCAATCTTGGAGATACGATACCCGACCTGAATCCCAATTACTTTAGAGATGGTGCTACCACTCAGCAGGCCTTCAGGATCGTATATACATTTACCAGAGACTACCGTGATAACAGGAATTATCCTTTGTCGGGAGATTTCTATTACTTACAGGTTGATAAAGTGGGCCTTGGTATCCTGAAGGATGTCGATATCTGGCGGTTCAGGGGAAACTATTCAAAATACTTTGATCTTAACAATGGCTTTTACCTGGCCAACAGTGTGGAAGGAATGATTGCTACACCCAAAAACCAGCCCTATAACAATTTCACCAGTCTGGGCTTTGCTCCTACACTGGTGCGGGGATATGAGCTGGAACTGATCGAAGGCAACCGGTATGTTCTCACCAAAAATGCAATCAGGAAACGGCTTTGGAAATACGAAACAGACATCAGCAGTGTCATGCCTCTGGAGCAATTTCAAAAGATCCCTTTTGCTTTCTATGCCAATATCTTTTTTGATGCAGGTTGGGTGAATAATTACCCAAACTATGAGCAAAATTCCAGGCTAACCAACAAATTCCTGTACGGGATTGGCCTTGGTATTGATTTCATCACATTGAACGACCTCACCACAAGGTTTGAATATTCGTATAATGCTGAAGGAGATTTCAATTTCTTCCTCAATTTCAAGGCTGCCTTCTAATCAAAGGTTTTCCATTCCTTCTTTTTGCCTGATCGGTTATAGAAATACCACTGCCCTGCCCTTTCTCCCTCCTTGTAATGGCCCTCGTAAGTTGGTTTTCCATTTTCATCATAATATTTCCATAAACCAGTTTCTCTGCCATGACTGAATCTGCCCGCTTGGTAAATCTTTCCGCTTTCATGATAAAAGTGCCAGGTGCTGTCCGGTAACCCCTCCGCATAGAATCCCTTCTGTCTCAAAGTACCGTTTTCATAGAAAAACAACCATTCGCCTTCATACTGGCCATCTTCATACTTTCCGTACTTCTCCAATTCCCCGTTCGGATGAAAATATCTGGCAGAATCCTGTAGCAGGTTATCTTCCCAATATTCAATGCCCAGGATACTTTCATCAGTATCATAATAGGTTAGAAAACCATCCAGATCACCTTCGGAATAGTTGAATTTGGCGTTTAGACTGCCATCAGGATAAAAGAAAGTCCATAAGCCATTCCTTTTCCCATCTATCAATTCACCGGTGGCTTTCAGCTTTCCACCTTCGTAGTACATGGAATCCTGGGCAATACAATACACCGGAAGGATCAGAAGTGACAGAATTATTGCTTTCATCACAAAAAATTAAGACGCATAATTTGATTTAATGTTTGGGAATTCATATTTTACATATAATGTTACGCGTTATCTTCATTAGCGCGATCACTTTTTCAACCAGCTATTTGTCAGCTCAGGAGGAGTATGCACTCGGAGCCAGAAATGCTGCCCTTGCCGGTGCATCGCTTGCCATTCAGGACGCCTGGTCCACCTCCAACAATGTTGGGATGATTGGTCGTATTGAAAATTCTTCAGGTGCCATCACCTATCAGAACAGATACAACATTCGGGATTTCATGGTACTGGGAGGCAGCTTCATCCAGCCCTGGAAGTGGTTCAATACGGGATTGAGTTTTTACCGCTTTGGTGGTGACCTGTTCAGTGAACAAAAAATTGGGCTAGCCATTGGTAACAAGCTCCAAATGGTCAGTCTGGGAGCCGGAGTCAATATGATCCAGTATCAAATTGAGGGGCTGGGTTCATGGCATTACTGGGTGATTGAATTTGGAGGTGTGGCACAGCTCACGGACCAGCTCTTTATTGGTGCTCATATCTTTAATATCAGTGTCGGGGATGAAATGCCAGTGATCATGAAGGCCGGCCTTTCCTGGCAACCGCTCAAAGAATTGATGATCAATATCGAAACGCATAAATCTCTTGAAAACGAGGCCCGGTTTGCAGGTGGCATTGAATACCTGATCATCAAACCGATAGCACTGAGGACCGGAATTTCCACGGCACCTTTTAAGAGTGCTTATGGCATTGGATTCCTGTTAAATCCTTTTGATTTTAACTATGCATTTACCAGTCAGAGTGACCTCGGAGCAGTTCATGAAGTTTCACTCAACTTCTCTCTCGGAAAGAAATGAAATGGCAGCATGGAATCCTGGCCTTGTTATTCCCAACCATGGTGTATGGGCAATCTGAAGACATTGACCTGGAAAACTTCGCAGAGAGAGTCTACCAGGTACAGGATGATGACCTGCCATACGAACAGATCTATGAGTCGCTGCTTCAATACTATATCCACCCCATTAATCTGAATAAAACCACTCCGGATCAGCTGCTCTCTTTAAATATTTTATCTCCCCTTCAAATCAATCATTTTTTTGATCACATCAGGAAAAATGGTGCCCTGTTATCGATTTATGAGCTTCAGGGTATACCCCTGTTCACACCGGAAATTATCAGGGATCTGCTGCCATTTGTTACAGTAGAAGAGCAATATGATGGTAGCAATCTCTGGCGGAGGATAACTTCCGAAGAAAACAATTATCTCCTGCTGAGATATTCAAGAATCCTGGAGTCCAAAAGAGGCTTTCAGGATAATGAAAGTAATCGATATCTGGGAGACCCGGGATATATGTATGCAAGATACCGGGTGTCCAGATCCAACGACTTTAGTATCGGGTTCACTTTGGAGAAAGATGCCGGCGAAAGACTTTTTGTCAACGATTCATCCGGACGATATTTGTTTGATTTTCAATCCTATCATTTTTTTCTCAAAAACAAAGAGTGGCTAAAAACCCTGGCCATCGGGGACTATCAGGTACAGCATGGTCAGGGTCTTGTGTTTGGATCGGGATTCAGCTTTGGCAAAGGAGCGGAAACGATCCATTCGGTCAGAAGAAATGATGTCGGTATTAGACCCTATGGTTCGGCATTGGAATCCGGATTTTTCCGGGGCGTGGGGATCACCCTGGGGAACGACAGGCTCAGCTGGACGGCGATCTACTCGTCAATTAACAATGATGCCAACATCATTCAGGACACGAGTTTCACTGATTTTGATGAATATGTAAGCAGCATTCAGTCGACAGGCTTCCATCGAAATGCCAGGGAACTAAGCGGCAGAGATCAAATCAATGAAAGGGTATACGGAGGAGCACTGACTTACAAGATCCGGCAGCTGACCATGGGCTCCACGTTCCTGTACAATCAATTCAGCCTTCCAGTAAAGAAAAGGCCCAATAATTACAATCAGTTTGAATTTTCCGGGACGGATAACTGGGCCGGCAGCCTGTATGGGTCTCTTCTCTTTCAGAATTTTAACTTTTTCGGGGAGTTTGCCCGGTCAGCCTCCGGCGGTCAGGCCTGGTATGGTGGATTGATTGCCAGCCTTACCCCTACCGTGGATTTTTCTTTTTCTCTGAGAAATTATGACAGGGATTTTCATTCCTTTTATGCGAATGCCTTCGGTGAACAATCCAGGACCATCAATGAAAAAGGAGCCTACTGGGGCCTGAAATTTCAACCTTACAGAAAACTGACCGTCACATTCTATTATGACCACTTTGAGTTTCCCTGGTTGAGGTACAGGGTCAATTCACCTTCCAAAGGACAGGAATATTTAGGCAGGATCACCTATCATGTAAGCAGGAAGATCATTGTATACGCCCAATACCGCGAAGAGACCAAAGGGATTTCCGTCAATGATGCCGAAAGCAATTTCAGCAGACTGGTGGATGGAAAAAAGAGGAATATCTTACTGAATGCAGACTACGAATTGAATCCTTCTGTCTCAATGAAAACGCGAATACAAACATCAGGCTTTAGCCTGGGAAGGGTACATTCCTCCGGCTATGCAGTGATCCAGGACCTTCGGTATAAGCTGTGGCGATTTACCCTTGACGCACGCCTGGCCCTGTTCGATACCGATAATTATGACAACAGGATCTATGCGTTTGAAAGAGACCTGCTATATACTTTTTCCATCCCTGCATATTCCGGGAATGGATTAAGGTCTTATCTCATGATGAAGTATACTGTGAACCGATCCTTAAGTCTCTGGATAAAATATTCAAGGTTCACCTATCAGTACCAGGATTCAATCGGCAGTGGTACGGAGGAAATAACCGGTCCGGTGCGTTCGGACCTCCGGACAATGCTCAGAATCAGCTTTTGATTTAATAATACTGTTATCCGGGAAAAGATTTTTCAAAATGAAAATTCTGCTCCAGACACCCTTTTCATTCCCTATGAGGATTTCCGTTACTTTCTTTAGGACTGGGGTAGCCTTGATCAAATCGAGAAAAATATTTTCCAATTACAGTTTAGGGTCCTAAGTCAGTTTGACAGATCTCCCCTCCTCTGCTGACAGATAAGCCGAATAGATCACCCTTACGCAATCCACAGCCAGCTCAATTCCTGAATACGGCTCTCTTCCATCTTGAATGGCCAAAACAAAATCCTCTATCTCCTGGGAAAAGCCTCTAAACCAGTCCTCGTCACAGCTGGGCCGGTTCCAACCCGCTTTGGTTTCCAGCTTCTCAGTAAAATATTCGTTTTCAAAGGTGCTGGGATCTACGGCATAAGTTTCTATGGCATCATTTGATGTCATGTTGGCCTTGATCACTCCATCAGTCATGTAGGCCGTTACGCGGGTATTCAATCCGCCGAGCCCGGCATCACTGACAATCACGGTAGCTCTCGATCCGTCTTCAAATCGTATGATTACATTGGCCCAGTCTTCCACGTCCGTCGGATCAGAGCTTATCCACTGATGGGCACCTGCCCTTTTAGCTCTGTTCGAGGCCTCGTTGTGGATCAGATCTGCCGTATCAGCCATTACCGAAACCGGCCGGATCGGCTGGCCCAGTCTTTGCATACCCTCCCATTGTTTCAGGTGAAGGCATGCTCCCACCGAATGTGCACCCATCCGCAGCAGCGCACCTCCGCCCATATGTTTCCACTCTTTGGCATAGGCCGAGTTCGATCCCGAATGATTTTCCTCTGCACGCAGCTCCAGTATCGATCCTCGGGATGTTGCTATCAGATTTCTCATCTTTACTATCGGAGGCGAATACACCCAGTTTTCAGCATAACATAATCGAACATCATTTTGAAGGACAGCCTTACGGACAGCTAAAGCATTTTTTTGCGCCCCTTCCAGCATTTTCTTTCGTGAAACTTTTAATCCGATGGGTTCCGGATCGCCCGGTTCGCCAAAGTAACCGGTCAGCGGTTTCTCCATGATGATGTGTTTTCCGGCTTCCGCTGCCCGTATGGCAATATCATGGTGCGAAGCCGGCGGAGTGCATACATCAATGGCATCAATGTCGTCCCTTGAAAGAAGGGCATCAAGATCATCCGTTCTAAAATCAACATTGAAATCTTTTGCAAAACTCTTCGCACTCTCTCCATTCAGTGAGCACACACCCCTGATTTCGACCATACCCGGAGGAAGCTTACTGTAATTTATCTGATGCATCCTGGCTCCATATCTGGCCCCCACCATTCCGATTCCTATTGTTTTGCTCATGAAAATATTTTATTGTTTACTAAATATTTTATTGAATTAAACAGAGTTTTTCACACCGGGGAAGTTAACTACCACACCCCTGGTCTGCAAAATCATATGAGAGAATAAAATTTTTAAAAAGTTTTTTGAAACATAATTATTAAAAATAAGTATATGTATGTACATATATTGTATAAACATCTAATCACTAATGGAAACTTTAACTAAAACAATCTGGGGCATCGACCCAACACACTCTGAAGCAGGTTTTAAAGTAAAACACCTGGTTATCTCTACCGTCAACGGAAAATTCAACCAGTTTGAAGGAACCATCGAAGCAGAAGAGGATAGCTTTGAAAATGCCAACATCAGCTTTGCTGCTAAAATTGATTCAATCTCCACGGGAGTGGCCGACCGGGACGCACACCTGAAGTCAGATGATTTTTTCAATGCTGAAAAATATCCTGAGTTAAAATTTAAAAGCACTTCTTTCCAAAAAGTAAGTGATGAAAACTATGAACTTAAGGGAGACCTGACCATCAGAGATATTACAAAGACGGTCAACCTGAATGTTATCTATGGTGGAACTGTCACTGATCCCTATGGCAACACCAAGGCAGGATTTGAGATCAGCGGGAAAGTAAACAGAAAAGAATTCGGATTGAAGTGGGACGCAGTGACCGAAGCTGGTTCTGTGGTGGTGAGTGAAGAGGTAAAACTGGACCTCAACATACAAATTGTGAAACAATCATAGGCAACTTTCGATTAATACTTCATGGTATCAATAGACACTATTCCTGATAAGAAGGGTTCAGACCCTCAGCATCCCGTACATGATCTGATCATTAAACGATGGAGTCCAAGGGCTTTTGATCCGAAAGCCATTACTGATGAGGAATTAAATCAACTTTTTGAAGCTATGAGGTGGGCACCATCCTCCATGAATGCACAACCATGGAGGATGTTGTATGCCAGAAAAGGTGAAGATGCGTTTGATAAAATTCATGAGTCATTGATGGAAGGCAATAAATCCTGGGCCATTAATGCTCCGGTCCTGATGCTTGCTATGATAAAAAAGACGCTAAATGACGGATCGCCAAATGCTTCTGCCAGACATGATTTGGGGCTGGCTATGGGAAACCTGCTGGTTCAGGCGACGAGTATGGGTATTGGTGTTCACCAGATGGGTGGATTTTCCAAAGAAAAAGCTTCTGAATTATTTCAGTTACCGGAGGATTATGCTCCGAATACCGTGGTGGCACTGGGATACTTTGGTAACCCGGACTCTCTGCCAGACCGGTTAAGAGAAAGAGAGCTCAATCCCAGGAGCAGGAACAAGGTCGAGGAATTTGTGTTCCACGGCTCTGTCAAATAGCTCATACAAAAGCATCCAATCCTGTTATTTCCTTGCCGAGGATCAGCAAATGAATATCGTGAGTGCCCTCATAAGTCACAACAGACTCCAGATTCATCATGTGTCGCATGATGGGAAAATCCGAGGTAATACCCATGCCCCCCAGGATCTGGCGTGATTCACGAGCAATGTTTAAGGCCACTTCCACGTTATTCCGTTTAGCCAGTGATATTTGCTGAGTGGTGGCTTTACCCTGATCTTTGAGTTGTCCCAGTCGAAAATTCAATAGCTGCGCTTTGGTGATTTCAGTAAGCATCTCAGCCAGTTTCTTTTGTACAAGTTGAAAAGATCCGATCGGTTTGCCGAACTGTATTCTTTCTCTGGCATACTTCCTGGCTGTTTCATAGCAGTCCATGGCAGCACCTATCGATCCCCAGGCGATACCATACCGGGCACTGTCCAGGCAGGCCAATGGAGCTCCCAGACCATCTTTGCCTGGCAAAACATTTGCTTTCGGGATCATTACATCATCAAAAACCAGCTCTCCTGTTGCAGAAGCTCTCAATGACCATTTTCCGGTGGTCTTTGGCGTAGTGAAGCCTTCCATCCCACGCTCAACAAGGACCCCGGTAATTCTTTTTTCCTCATTTTTGGCCCAGACCACGGCAACATCCGCGTGCGGGGCATTGGAGATCCACATTTTCGATCCGTTCAGCAGAAAATGATCCCCTTTATCTTCGATCCTGGTTTCCATTCCTGACGGGTTAGATCCATGATTGGGCTCCGTCAACCCAAAACATCCCAGCATTTCACCGGAAGCCAGCTTTGGAAGGAATTTTTTCTTTTGTTCTTCAGACCCAAAAGCATGAATGGGAAACATCACCAGAGATCCCTGGACAGAAGCGGTTGACCTCATACCGCTGTCCCCCCGCTCTATTTCCTGCATGATGATCCCATAGGATATGTGATCAAGCCCTCCGCCACCGTAAGTCTGTGAGATGGTGGGTCCGAAGATCCCATGCTCACCCATCTTTCTGACAATCGCAATTGGAAAGTGATTTTCCTCTGCCCAGGACTCAATGTATGGAGTGATCTCCTTTTTCACGAAACTTCTGGCCGATGAGCGAATAAT
Source organism: Cyclobacteriaceae bacterium (assembly GCA_965243485.1). Classification (GTDB taxonomy): domain Bacteria; phylum Bacteroidota; class Bacteroidia; order Cytophagales; family Cyclobacteriaceae; genus UBA7330. The sequence goes on from CBDEVP010000001.1 coordinate 5,051,307, forward strand.
TTTGTGCTCTTCCGATAGTAGCTCATCAATCTGATAAAAATCAGGAGCTTCAAAATCATCGATAAAGTTTCTTTTATTTGCGAAGTCTTTCTCCTCTTTAATGATCTCAGACATCCCCGATTTTTGTTTTATACCTTAATTCATTCAAATTTACAACCAAACAAACAGCATGGCAAAGCAAAACATCAGTGCAGATATTCTTGAACAGTTAGAAAAACTGGACGCAAAGTTTGATGCCATGGGCCAGGACCTCTCCTCTTACCTGGATGGTTTGTTGCATGCGGATTACCTCACCTACTGGGATTACATCCGCCTGGACACATTACTGAGCCTGCAGTCTCCCAGAACCAGCTTCCCCGACGAAAAAATATTCATTCTTTACCATCAGATCACCGAGCTTTATCTGAAATTGATCCTGGTTGAGCAGGACCAGATCCTGGAAGACTTTGGCAAAACGAACGCTCAGGAATTTCTGAAGCGACTCACTCGGATCAACCGGTATTTCGAACATCTGATCAATTCGTTTGATATCATGATCAACGGCATGGACAGGGACCAGTTTTTAAACTTCAGAATGTCACTGCTGCCATCCTCCGGCTTTCAATCCGCACAGTTCCGGCTCTTTGAAATTGGAGCGACAGACTTCTATTTACTTACCGAGCATGAGCAGCACTCCAAATTCACGTTTAGATCCGCGCTGAAGGATATCTATGAGAACCTTTACTGGAAAAAAGGTGCTACGGAACTTGCAACCGGTAAGAAAACCCTTACGCTGAAGCAGTTTGAGGATAAATATGCCGATGAATTCCTTCAAAGAGCCTCTTTTACCAAGGAAATCAACATCCGTCAGCAATACCGGACTTATTTTGAAGGGAATGACGAGGTAATCAAAGAGCTACGTAAGCTGGATCATTACTCGAATGTTGGATGGCCCCTGGTACACTACAAATCGGCCGTAAAATACCTTCAAAAGGATCCCAAAATAATTGAAGCAACGGGAGGTACCAACTGGCAGAAATATCTGCCTCCAAAACGTCAGAAGATCATATTCTATCCGGAGCTATGGAGCGAGGAAGAGATCGAAAACTGGGGTTCTAAATTAGATCTGGACTAACTTTGCCCACAGATGAGGTTCATCTGGATGATCATAGGGTTATGCATACTTGGTGAAGTCGGTGCTCAGACATTCATCAAGCGCACCTATTATGATGACCTGCATGAGATGCCGAAAGAGGTCATCAGCCTTTCCAGGCAGGATTCAACACTTCAGGGGCCATTCCTAAGCTATTACACCAGCGGTTCCCTGCAGGCCGAGGGATACTACGAAAATAATTTATCAGACAGCACCTGGATCTTTTATTTTGAGAACGGACAAAAAAGAGCCGAAGGTAAATACGAAGAGGGAAAGCAAACCGGAAAATGGAAGTACTATTTTGAACGAGGCAACCTGAGAGCCGAAGGTATGATGGTAGATGACATCAAACACGGTTCCTGGAGCTTTTACTTTGAAAATGGCTCTGAAAAAAGCTCTGGCGTTTATTTCAATGATCAGAAAGAAGGCATCTGGAATTATTTCTACGAGGATGGCATTCTGAAAGCTCAGGCCTTTTATGAGCAGGGCACCGGTAACTATAAAGAGTTCTATCCCTCCGGATCAATAAAGAATGAAGGGAAGAATATCAATGAAAAAAGTGTAGGAAAATGGAAGTACTACTATGAGTCAGGTGAACTGGAAGCAGAGGGAGAATATTTTGGTGGGTTAAGGGGCGGGTTGTGGACCTACTACCATAAAAACGGATCAGTAGCCGCAGAAGGCATGTTTCAAAACGGGGAAAAATCCGGCATATGGAAATATTATTATCCTGATGGCACCATCAGCAGCGAGGGACAAATGAAAAACGACAAGCAGGAAGGATTCTGGAAATTGTATTATCCATCCGGGGATCTGAAGGGAGAAGGCAGCTATGATCAGGGCTCGGGCACCTACACCGAATATTATGCGAATGGAAAGCAAAAATCCAGTGGAAGGATAGAAAACGGCTTAAAGGAAGGGACCTGGATCTATTTTTCAGAAGAAGGACTGGAAGAGGGAAAGGCAGAATTTGAAAACGGTATCGGACAATACCAGGGCTACTATCCTGATGGCACCCTGCGCATGGAAGGTACCATCAAAGAAGACAAACGCGTGGGTGAATGGACGCTCTACTATCCAGATGGAGGCATTGCCGGTGTCTACAGACCGATCTATGAAAATGAAAAACCCATTTTTCGAACCAAAGACCTGAAATCACCAGATCAAAAGGTCAGTGACAAGCCTGATTACCGATATCCAAGGAAAAAGATACGATATTTCAATCCGAACATCAATGAATACAGAGGTGTCATCTTCGGAACGAACCCACTGTGGATGCCATTTGGCAGACTGCCAGTTGCCATTGAATATTATATTCAGGAGCGGATTGGATATGAGTTTGAACTAACTATTTTAAGAGATCCTTTTTTTGCGTCCAATTACAATATCATGGCGGACGACCTGTACTCGAGGGGAAGCAAACTTGAGTTTCGTCAAAAATTCTATCATCCGGACTCTCCCATGGGACTGCTGTATTTTGGTCATGAGGTAATTGGAGAAATCCGGCAGCATTACGTCAACATCATGGATAATCAGGGTAACCAAAGCAGTGTGAATGCCACGGAAACAAACTATGGATACGGATTATTTATGGGTACCCGCTGGATGGAGCGACCCGGAGACAATGGCTTTACCGTAGATTTCAGGATCGGACTTGGTTTCGGACGAAGGAATTTCACCAACAACTACGAGCCCACTACAGAAAATGAGAATCGATTTTCGGAACTAAACCGCGACGATTTTTATTTACCTATCATATTCAGCATCAATTTAGGATATGGCTTTCCCAAAAGAAGAACCACAAGTAATTTCTGATACCTTTTCTCCCTCACCAAACGGGAAATCCTCCAATGCCGGAAAGATAACCGTGATTGTCGGTGCTACAAACAACCCCAACAGATATGCTTACATAGCGGCCGGACGGCTTTTGAATCACGGTCATCCAATCATACCCGTAGGCATCAAACGTGGAAAGGTGATGGGAAAAGACATCCTGGATATCCGCAAAAAACCCATTCTTGAGGATGTAGATACCGTAACCATGTATATCAATCCGACCCATCAGTCAGAATGGGAGGATTATATACTGAGTATGAAGCCCAGAAGGATCATTTTTAATCCGGGGACTGAAAATCCTAGATTCGCTTCCAGAGCCAATGATCAGGGAATAGAAACCCTCAATGCCTGCACGCTGGTCATGCTTGGCGTAGGTAATTATTGAGAAATATTCCAGTTCGTCAGGTCGTTTTTCCCACCACCGTACCCTTAAGGTGGTGATGATTTACCAGATTTTCATTCAGCTTTGGCAATTACCAGCCACCATTGTTTTTTACCCGCCTGATCCGGCATATTTTGTGTAATTTTGTGGTTTTAAACAACACTAAATGGAACAGGATAAATCTTTAGGCAAGGGCAATTACTCAGCCAGTAATATTCAGGTACTGGAAGGTCTGGAAGCAGTCAGGAAAAGACCCGCCATGTATATTGGAGACGTGGGCGTAAAAGGGCTGCATCACATGGTTTGGGAGGTTGTAGATAACTCCATCGATGAGGCGCTTGCCGGGTATTGTACCCAAATCACTGTAGAAATAAATGAAGATAATTCCATTACTGTGACGGATGATGGAAGAGGCATCCCGACAGACCTTCACGAAAAGGAAAAGAAATCAGCATTGGAAGTGGTCATGACAGTTTTACATGCCGGAGGTAAATTTGATAAAGACACCTACAAGGTATCAGGAGGACTACACGGAGTGGGGGTATCATGTGTAAATGCCCTTTCCACTCAATTGATCGCTACTGTTCACAGGAATGGTATCGTGTATCAGCAGGAATATTCCAAAGGAATACCCAAAGCCCCCGTACAGGAAATTGGCACCACGGATATTACAGGTACGATCATAAAGTTTATGCCTGACTCAGGTATTTTTATCGTTTCAGAATACAATTATGAAACGATTGCCTCAAGACTTCGCGAGCTTTCCTTTCTGAATGCAGGAATAAAAATTGAGTTGATCGACCACAGAGATAAGGATGACGCGGGAAAATCTGCATCAGAATCATTCTATTCGGAAGGCGGACTTAAAGAATTTGTAAAATATCTCGATAGCTCCCGGGAGATACTCATCCCTGATCCCATTTATATAGACAGTGACAAAACCGGTGTCCCTACCCAGGTAGCCATGAGCTACAATACTTCCTTTAATGAAAACGTGGTCTCCTATGTCAATAATATCAATACGATCGAAGGAGGTACGCATGTGGCAGGATTTCGCCGTGCCCTCACCAGAACCCTGAAATCCTATGCGGACAAATCAGGATTACTTGATAAAGTGAAAGTAGATATCACAGGGGATGACTTCAGAGAAGGACTTACAGCCGTCATCTCCGTAAAGATTGCCGAGCCTCAGTTTGAAGGTCAGACCAAAACCAAGCTCGGTAACAATGATGCCATGGGAGCAGTGGATACCTGTGTATCCGAAGCGCTCAATGAATTCCTGGAAGAACATCCGAAAGAAGCAAAGCAGATCGTTTCGAAAGTGATCCTTGCTGCACAGGCAAGACACGCTGCCAGGAAGGCAAGGGAAATGGTCCAACGAAAGAATGTACTTACCGGTACCGGACTTCCGGGAAAACTCGCTGATTGCTCGGATAAAGATCCTGCGGCATGCGAGATCTATCTTGTTGAAGGCGATTCGGCCGGCGGATCCGCCAAGCAGGGTCGGGATCGTCGATTTCAGGCCATCCTTCCACTCAGGGGAAAGATTCTGAATGTGGAAAAAGCACAGGAACATAAGATCTACGACAACGATGAAATAAAAAATATCATTACTGCGTTGGGGGTCTCCTTCGGCACTGAAGAGGACGAGAAAGCTTTAAACCTGATCAAACTTCGCTACCACAAGATCATTATCATGACCGATGCGGATATTGATGGAAGCCATATCCGTACCCTCATATTGACCTTTTTCTTCAGGTATATGAGAGAACTGATTGAAAAGGGATACCTGTACATTGCCCTGCCTCCGCTTTACCTGATCAAAAGAGGAAAACAGGAAAGATATGCCTGGTCCGAGAATGACCGGGTGAAGATCATTAATGACCTGGCCGACGGTAAGGAAGATTCTGTCAATATCCAGCGATACAAGGGTTTAGGTGAAATGAATCCCGATCAGCTTTGGACCACAACAATGGATCCTGAAACAAGAGGCTTAAAACAGGTGACCATAGAATCAGCTGCCGAAGCTGATCACCTTTTCTCGATGCTGATGGGTGATGAAGTAGGCCCTCGGAGGGATTTCATCGAGAAGAATGCCAAATACGCCAAGGTTGACGTCTGATTGCGCTATTTGAATACCGAAGCGATCATCTGAACTATTGCTGAAATGAATTTCCACAGAATAGCAAGAGAAAAAAGTACGGCTGATCCGAAAGCAAGAACAAGCAACAATATCAGTTCAAAAAATTTCTCCATTTAAATGATTTTTATCAATAAATAAACTTAAAAGTCTTTGAATAGTTCAAGTTTTAGCAAAAAAAATATTCGGACGGCAACATATAATTTCAAATATGTAATAACCATCGTGTTATTTTCAATTATTTGCAATTTTTCTTACAGTCAGGGTTATTGGCAGCAACGTGTATCTTATGAGATGGCCATAGATTTCGATGTAAAGGCCCACCGGTTTCAGGGCAATCAAACCTTGAAATATTACAATAATTCCCCTGATACGTTGTACAATGTTTATTATCATTTGTACTTTAATGCTTTTCAGCCAAACAGCATGATGGATGTAAGGAACAGGTCCCTCCCTGACCCAAGCCCAAAAATTGGTGACAGGATACAGCATCTGGATTCATCCGAAATCGGATACCATCACGTCACATCCTTAACGCAGGACGGCATTCCATTGAAATACCATATAGAAGGGACCGTTCTTGAGGTGGATCTTGCTAATCCGATCCCACCGAATACTTCAAGTATATTCCAAATGATATTTAACAGCCAGGTCCCCATACAGATCAGGAGATCAGGGAGGAACAATGAAGAAGGGATCGACTACTCGATGTCACAGTGGTTTCCCAAAATGGCTGAATATGATGACCGGGGGTGGCATGCGATCCCTTATGTCAATCGGGAATTTTACGCCCCGTGGGGTGATTACCTGGTCTCCATAGCGATAGACAAAGACTATGTGCTTGGCGGAACCGGCGTGATCCAAAACCCGGACGAAGTCGGACATGGATACAGTGAAAACAAAACCCCAAAAAGAAAATCTAACGAAAAGATCACGTGGATCTTTAAAGCTGAAAATGTCCATGATTTCGTCTGGGCAGCCGACAGAGATTTTGTTCATATCAAAAAACAACTGGAGAATGGTCCTCTTGTGCATTTCCTCTACCAGAAGAAAGAAAATCAGAAAATGTGGGAAGAGGCAATTGAGTATACCCTGAAGGCCTTTCCCTACATTCAGGAAAATTTCGGTGCCTATCCCTACCCTCAGTTTTCAGTGATCCAGGCAGGAGATGGAGGCATGGAATACCCGATGGCCATATTGATCACAAGTGGCAGGAGTTTATCCTCGCTGGTCAGTGTGATTCTGCACGAACTCATGCATCAGTGGTATTATGGATTGCTTGCCAATCATGAGAGCTATGCATCGTGGATGGATGAAGGCTTTACAGAATACGCTGAAGGATATGCCAAAGCGTACATTTATGATTCGAAAGAGAGGGATCAGGAATTCTTCAATCCCATTGCCAGCTCTTATACTGGCTATATAAACTGGGCTAAAATTGGACTTGAGGAACCTATGAGCACGCATGCCGATCACTTTGCGACCAATAACGGATATGTGGTGGCTGCCTACACCAAAGGAAAAGTTACAGTACAGCAACTGAAATACATCATCGGTAAGAAAAATGTGGATAAAGGAATGCTCAGGTACTATGAGGAATGGAAGTTCAGGCATCCACGACCCCATGATTTTTTCAGGATCATGGAGAAGCAATCAGGCATAGAGCTGGACTGGTATCATGATTACTGGGTCAATTCCACGCATCTGATCGATTATGCCATTGATACGGTCATGGCAGCCTCGGGAGCGGAGACCGATATTGTACTTAGACGCCTTCAGCGGATGCCCATGCCTATTGACTTGTGGGTAACAAAGAAAAATGGTGAACGCATTCTCTACTATATCCCGCTGGGCATCATGAGAGGTGAGAAACCCAATGATTTTGACGTGAAAAGAGTGATCCTTGAAGACTGGGCCTGGACCCATCCAACTTATGGTTTTTCTGTGGATATCCCGCTGGACGAGATTGAAAAGATTGAGATCGATGCTTCCGGATGGATGGCAGACATCGACCGGAAAAACAATTTATATAATCCAAAGGACTAATTCACATCTGCCCGGATACTGATCATTTGGGTAGGTCCGACAGGATCATTGGAAAAAATCGTAACTGTTTTGTATTGCCGTCCTCTCCTTCCGGAGCTGTTGAAGGTCACTGTCAGAGGAATACTCTCTCCGGGGCCAAGCTCCTTTTTGGGTAATGAAGAGATAGTGCACCCGCAATTGCCTCTGGTATCCCGGATACTCAATGGCTTTTTACCGGTATTTGAAATTTGAAAAGTAGTCTGAACCGTATTGCCCTCCGTAAGCCTTCCAAAATCATGGTTGGTCCGGTCAATGGCTAACCTGGGCGCACTGGCCTTTTCCTCTTCAGTCATCGGGGGAAAATATTCTTCAATCGTTGCAGCAATGAACAATTCTTTCATTTCTCCCGGTTCCTCCGAAGTATAGAACCTGATATTGTCGGAATAAAACCCCAAATTGCCTTTCTTAGCGGGATCATATTTAACCATGAGTTGACCTTGTTCCCCGGGCTCCAGAACCTCAGGTTCAAATGAGAGGGAGATATATTCCGGTATCAGGTTTCGTTCAGGGAGTATTTTCATGCGCTCTTCCCCGTCGTTATAAATATCGAAGGATTTTGTAATGGCCTTTTCATTGGTCATTCTTCCCAGATTCAATGACTTGTATTTTATCCTGAAACCACCCATTTTGATCGGGAGCTCTTCTGCAACGGTCTTTTTCGCAGGCCTGACATAACCCTCAATAAAAAGTGTTTCATTTCCTCCTACAGCATTGCTGGTGACCTGCAGGGATTTCCTGAACTGGCCGGGACGATTTCGCGGATTGTACTGAGCTTTGACAAATCCGGTATCGCCGGGCATGATCAATTCTTTGGTCCACCCGGGTGTGGTACAACCGCAGGAAGCTTTTACCTGCATAATTTTTACAGGTTGGTTCCCTGTATTTCTAAAAACAAAACTATGGTCGATGAGCCCTCCGTCTTCCGAAACCTCACCAAAATCATGTGTTTTCTCTACAAACTCCAACTGACCCTGAGCTTTGATGCCTCCAGCGAGGATCATCATGATCATGACACCTATTATTCTCATTCTTAACTTTTCCTTTACCAATTACAAAGATTCAAATTATTTAGGTTTGCACAAAAAATATTATGACACGTATCCTTACCGGTATTCAGAGCTCGGGCAAACCACATCTTGGTAATATTTTAGGAGCTATTTTACCGGCCATTGAACTTTCAAAAAACGAAAAAAATCAATCTTTCTTATTTATTGCTGACCTTCATTCTTTGACCTCCATCAAGGATCCGGCACAAAGAAAAGAAAACGTTTTAGCGGTAGCTGCTGCCTGGCTGGCCTGCGGTCTGGATACGCATAAAAACCTGTTTTACCGTCAAAGTCAGGTTACAGAGGTTTGCGAGCTGGCCTGGTACCTCAACTGCTTCACACCTTTTCCCATGCTGGCAAACGCCCATTCTTTCAAAGATAAATCCGAACGATTATCAGACGTGAATGCCGGCCTTTTCACCTATCCGGTCTTAATGGCTGCCGATATTTTGTTGTACGATGCTGATATTGTACCTGTAGGAAAAGACCAGAAGCAGCACCTGGAGATGACTAGAGACATTGCCTCCACCTTCAACAATCAATACGGTGAGACCTTCATCGTACCGGAAGCGAAGATTGATGATGAAGTGATGACAGTGCCCGGTACCGATGGCCAGAAAATGAGCAAGTCCTATGGTAATACCATTGACATCTTCCAGCCAGAGAAAAAGCTACGCAAAAATGTAATGTCTATCGTAACGGATAGCACGCCGATGGAGGATCCTAAAAATCCGGATACCTGCAACGTGTTTGCCCTATACAGGGTGCTTGCCAGCAAGGATCAGATTACTGACATGAGAAAAAAATACCTGGGTGGAAACTACGGCTACGGCCATGCCAAGCAGGAGCTTTTCGAACTCATCATGGAAAAGTATCAGTCGGAAAGGGAAAATTTCGATCGGCTGATGAGCAATACTTCCGAATTGGAAAATTTATTGGAGGAAGGGGAAAGAAAAGCCAGAGTAATTGCCAAGGAAGTACTGGAAAGGGTAAGAATTAAGTTAGGATTTTAATATTTTTAATTCGACCATAAACAAACTGATATGTCTGTAGAATCCAAGGTAACCAACTGGCTGAATAGCAAAGCCATTGATGATGAAACCAAAAACATAATTAAGAAGCTTCAGGCCGAAAATCCTGAAGAACTAAATGAGGCATTTTACAGGGACCTCGAATTTGGTACCGGCGGATTGAGAGGGATCATGGGCATTGGTTCCAACAGGATGAACAAATACACAGTTGGGATGGCCACCCAGGGCCTTGCAAATTATCTACTGAAGACATTTAAAGGAGAGAAAATCAAAGTAGCTGTTGCACACGACAGCCGGAACAATAGCCGGTTCTTCGCTGAAACAGTCTCAAATATTTTTTCAGGAAATGGCATCAAAGTGTACCTTTTTGAATCGCTCAGACCTACACCTGAGCTTTCTTTTTGTATCAGGGAGCTGGGTTGTAAAAGCGGAGTAGTGATCACCGCTTCACATAATCCGAAAGAGTACAACGGATATAAAGCCTATTGGGATGACGGAGGCCAGCTGGTCCCGCCTCACGACAAAAATGTGATCGCGGAGGTCAATAAGATCACTTCCTTTGACGAGGTGAAGTTCAAAGCGGACAAAGATCTGATAGAGATCATCGGTGAAGAGATGGACAAAAAATACGTGGAGGTGCTTAAGTCCCTGAGCCTTTCTCCTGAGACCATTCAAAAAGCCAGTGATACGAAAATTGTTTACAGTTCCATTCATGGCACCGGGATCAAGCTTGTACCCAGGGTTCTCAAGGAATTTGGGTTTAAGAATGTCATTGTAGTTGCCGAACAGGAAGAGCCCAACGGTGATTTTCCAACCGTGGTCTATCCCAACCCTGAAGAAGCTGAAGCCATGAGCCTTGCACTGAAAAAGGCCAAAGAGATTGATGCAGACCTGGTGATGGCCACAGATCCCGATGCCGACCGGGTGGGTATTGCCGCCAAAAACAAGCAGGGTGAATTCCAGCTGCTGAACGGGAATCAGACTGGCACCTTACTCATTTATTATCTTCTCAGAAAGTGGCAGGAAAATGGAAAACTTGATGGTAAGCAATTTATTGTGAAAACCATAGTCACCACGGATCTGATCAAGAGGATCGCCGATCACTTCAAAGTCACAAGCTATGACACGCTGACGGGCTTTAAATATATCGCGGAGCTTATCAAAGAACTGGAAGGAAAATCCAGGTTTATTGCCGGTGGAGAAGAAAGCTATGGTTACCTGGTCGGTGACCGGGTGAGAGATAAGGACGCTGTGGCTTCCTGTGCAATGATCGCTGAAATGGCTGCCTGGGCTAAATCAGAAGGCCTTTCCGTATTTGATCTGATGGAGAAGATCTACCGTCAATTTGGATTCTATTTGGAATCCCTAAAATCCATCACCAAAAAAGGAAAATCAGGAGCTGAAGAAATCCAGAAAATGATGGTGAAATTCCGAGAAAGTCCGCCGGCAACTTTGGGGGGCTCGAAAGTAACAGCATTGATAGATTATCAGTCTTCGGTAGAAAAGGATCTGACCTCCGGAAAAGAAAAGCCCATCGATTATCCCAAATCCAATGTGCTTCAGTTTTTTACCGCGGATCAGTCAAAGGTATCGGTCCGGCCATCCGGGACCGAGCCTAAGATCAAATTTTACTTTTCTGTAAACTCTGATATTTCAGAAAATGAAACAATTGCAGACAAACAGAAACAATTAGCTTCCAAGATCAACAGCATCGTTTCTGATCTTGGACTTTAGGAAGTTTAATTTGTATTGTGTAAACGTCATGATCTGGTTATCTTGCAGAGTTTAAGAGAACCGATTACCCGATTGTTCACACTAACCTGAGCTGTTTTGAATGTCACCGTCAATCTTTTATTGGTCGTTGTCGGCTTTGTTCTGCTGATCAAAGGAGCTGATCTCCTGGTGAATGGTGCCTCCTCAATGGCCAAAAGATTCAACGTCTCCGACATTGCAATTGGCTTAACCATCGTGGCCATGGGCACATCGGCTCCGGAGCTGGTGGTAAATATCATCTCGGGTACGGTCATCTCGCCAAATGGCACCCATGATGTGGTTTTCGGGAACATCATTGGCTCCAATATTTTTAACATATTTCTGATTCTCGGCATATCCAGTGTGATCTATCCGCTCACGGTACAGCGCAACGCCCTCTGGAAGGAGATCCCCTACTCCCTGGTTGCCACAATCATCTTCTTCGTTCTTGTAAACGATGTCATGTTTAATATCGGGAGTACCAATAAGCTGGGGATTTTTGATGGTATCCTGCTATTATTCATGTTTTCGCTATTTCTGCTCTACATATTCCTTAATCTGCAAAGGAATCCTGATGACAGTGAACTACTGGAAGATATTGTGGTTTTACCTGTCTGGAAAACCACGGTTTTCATCATTCTGGGTATCCTTGGACTTACCATTGGCGGGCGAATGATTGTGGATAATGCCGTGGCAATCGCCAAGACATTCCATGTGAGCGAGAAACTGATTGGTCTCACCATTCTGGCAGCAGGAACTTCTCTGCCTGAGCTGGCGACTTCTGCCGTAGCCGCCTTTCAAAAAAAGTCTGATCTTGCGGTGGGCAATATTGTAGGCTCAAACATTTTCAATCTGCTGCTGGTGATCGGTGTGACTGCACTTGTTCACAACCCCATCATTTACAACCCGGTCCTAAATACGGATCTCATCATCGTGATGATCGGTACTTTTATGCTATTCATCTTTATGTTTACATTTAAGCAGTACAAGCTGGACAGGTCTGAAGGGCTGATCTATCTCATGGGTTTTTTCGCCTATATGTTCTATTTATTCACCAGACTGTAGCAGCTTTTGCTTCACTCACTTAATTTTCCGCGACAATTACCAAAAACCTCTCTCGTATGCTTCCAAAGATCAATCCAACAGAAACCTCTGCCTGGAGTCAACTGAAATCACATTATGAAAAGACCTGGCATATTGAATTGAAGGATCAATTCAAAGCAGACCCCAAACGTTTTGAAAAGTTCTCTCTGACATTCGAAGACATGCTTGTCGACTTTTCCAAAAATCGCATCGATGAAAAGACCATGGAACTGCTTTTCAGGCTGGCTGAAGAGGTGAAACTGGATGAGGCCAAAAAACAAATGTTCGATGGCCAGAAAATCAATATGACAGAAGATCGTGCGGTACTTCACGTGGCACTTAGAAACAGAAGCGGAAAGCATTTCTACTACGAAGGAAAGGATGTGATGCCGGCAGTAAATGAGGTTCTGGATAAAATTGAAGGCTTTACTAAAAAGCTACATACGGGAAAACTTTTAGGATACTCAGGAAAACCATTAAATACGATCGTGAATATTGGTATTGGAGGATCAAACCTTGGTCCCTACATGGTCACTGAGGCATTAAAACCTTTTGCCAAATCCGGTTTTCAATTCCATTTTGTCTCGAACATTGATAGCTCTGACCTGTCATCTGCACTCAGGAATACCGATCCGGAAACCACTTTATTTGTGATCTCCTCAAAGACATTCACCACCCTTGAAACCATGACAAACGCACAAAGTGCTAAAGACTGGTTTCTGGGATATGCCAAGGATCCGAAATACGTAAAGAACCATTTTATTGCCATTTCTACCAACTCCAAAGCTGTGGCGGATTTCGGGATAGACCCTGATAATATGTTCCAGTTCTGGGACTGGGTGGGTGGCAGGTACTCCCTTTGGTCTGCGATAGGGATGTCCATTGCCTGCGCCATCGGTTTTGACAATTTCATGAAGCTGCACGAGGGTGCTGAAGCTATGGATAAACATTTCCTTCAGGCTGAAATCACACAAAACATACCTACTGTCCTGGCGTTGATCGGTATCTGGTACAACAACTTCTACGGCGCCGAATCGCAGGCAATCCTTCCTTATGACCAAAACCTCAATGCTTTTTCAGCATACTTCCAGCAGGGTGATATGGAGAGCAATGGTAAGTCTATAGATCGAAATGGTAAAAAAGTTTCCTATCAGACCGGCCCGATTATCTGGGGAGAACCGGGCACCGATGGTCAACATGCCTTTTACCAGCTGATACACCAGGGAACAAAGCTTATCCCCTGTGATTTTCTTGCTGCAGCTGTAAGTCAAAATCCCCTGGGTGACCACCACGAAAAGCTAATCGCTAATTTCTTTGCACAACCAGAGGCCCTGATGAAGGGTAAATCCCGGGAGGAGGTCATTCAGGAATTCGAATCAAAGAATATTCCTCATGAACAATACAAGCATTTGATACCATTCAAGATCTTCGAAGGCAACCGGCCTTCTACCTCCATTTTGTATAAGACGCTTGATCCATATACCCTGGGGTCATTAATTGCGATGTATGAACATAAGATCTTTGTCCAGGGTATAATCTGGAACATCTTCAGCTTCGATCAGTGGGGAGTAGAATTAGGCAAGCAGCTAGCCGACAAGATCCTGCCTGAACTGAAAGATAGAAAAGATGTAAAAAGCCATGATGGATCCACCAATTCCTTGATCAACTACTACAAGAAACTACGTGATCAATAGCTTTTGATATGATGACAGATAATGCCTGTGGCGATCCCGACATTGAGCGATTCTGCCTTACCATAACCTGGGATCGAAATATTTGAAGTGACGAGCGATCTCACTTCTTTTGACAACCCATGGGATTCGCTACCCATGGCGATCATTGCATCTGAGGGAAAATCCAACTGGGTTAGGGGTGTTCCATTCATATCCGTTCCGTATACAGGCAACTTATTTTCTGCAATCAAAGCGACTAAATCTGTATAGTAAACCTTGATCCGGGTGAAAGAACCCATGGACGAATTGATCACTTTGGGATTGTAGAGGTCAGCTGTATTAGTGGAACAAATGACTTGATGAAATCCAAACCAGTCCAGGGTCCTGATGATCGTGCCCAGATTGCCCGGATCGCTGATATCATCCAGTAAAAAAGTGATCCCCTTAAGATCTATTTTTTTGATATCGAAGCTCCTTTTTTGAACCACTGCTATACATTCGCTGTTGACCTTAAAGGTTCCTAATTTGGCAAGCTCTTCAGCACTAGTGATGAAAACATCAAAATCTCCCTTGAGGCTGTGGATGTTTGATTCCTTAAATGTGGTTGAGCATACGATGAATTTTATTTTGAAACCAGATTCCAGCAGCTCGAGGACATTCTTTCTCCCTTCAACAAGAAATGCACTTTCAGCATCCCGATACTTTTTTATCTTGAGCGATTTAATGAATTTTGACTGTCTCTTCGAAATCATTGGGATACGCGCGATTTGAAATTCAGTCCACTATATTTTTTCATCGTTTTCCTGTTAAGTTCCTGTTTAAGCTCAAGACTGGTTGATCAGGGACAGACCCTCTTGTATAAACAAAAATTTTCAGAGGCTAAAAATATAAATAAAGAAACACTCCAGAATCTGACAGCCCAAAACTCCAACCAAAAGATCCTTGGGCTGCCCATCAGCCTCGAAGTCATGACCTACAGGTTAGGGAAAAATGGGTTTCTGGGCCTTTGGGCATACGACTCATCCAGGGTCAGGAAGAATCTGGAAAAAGTTGAAAGTAGGTACGATGAGAAAATAACCAGAGCAAAAAAGGAGAGCAGAAAGGCAAGACTGAGATCACGACTGATCACACGGACAGAAAAAAAGAACAAGAAACTTGATGATGGCAACCTTTTCATGCGCTGGGGCGAGCCGCCGGCCATCTTTGACAGCGCCAAAGTGGCAACTTCAGTTGTCAATATCGAACAATACCTTTTTGCCAGGGGCTATTTCAATACACAGGTTGATGTGAATATCACCCACCCAAAAAAGCATCTGACCAACGTAAAATACAACATCAATCAATACAATGCCTATTACATTGATTCGATCATATATTCCATCGAGGATGAAAAAGCCAAAAGGCTTGTGATGAATCACCAGGATAAAAACCTGCTGCTGGGCAATCGCTACGATCAGGAACTGATCACTAAAGAGCGGGACAGGATATTTGACCTGTTTGCAAACAATGGATACTTTGATTTCAAACGTCAGTACATCTATTTCGCCATTGATTCTACCAGCCTTGAAGACAATTTTCTTATTGTTAAAGAAACCATTTTCAATCCGCCAAATGCGGATGCCCACAAGACCTTCACCATAGATTCTGTCATATTTGATGCCAATATTAATAACTCAGATGATCGTTTGGTCAGAAATTACCGTGGCATCACTTACGACTTTGCCGAGGACAAATACAATCCGAAAATCCTTGACTGGAGAATGTTTATTTACCCTGACAGTTTGTTCCGGAGGTCTTCAACCCTTCAAACACAAAAGCAGCTCTCCTATCTTGACATGTTTAAGTTCGTAAACATCAATTACGATTCCACCGATGGGAAATTTGTGGGCACTATTTTTATCAGTCCGCTGGACAAATATCAAACATCTACGGAGGTTGGTTTAAGTGTGACCGATCAGGCGCAGATACCGGGTCCTTTCATCAGTTTCAACCTGAAAAACCGGAACCTCTTTAAAGGGATGGAAATTCTGGAGTTTAACGGGAATGCCGGAATTCAGGGTCTATCAGGTGTAAGTTCGCTTGAAACCCAGTATTCAAGGCTTCAGTACGGTGGTGAGTTCTCTCTCACCTTGCCCCAGTTCTTATTTCCCCTGGGCAAATATTACAAATCCAGGATCGGTCAGTATAACCCCAAAACCAAGCTAACAACGGGAATAAACTTCGAGGACAGACGCGGAGAATACAAAAGGCAAACCTTTAATACCAGCTTATCCTATATCTGGCAGATCAGGGATAACACACAATTCACATTAAGACCTTTCGACGTAAGCTATATTAATTCCACACTGACAAGCAACTTTCAGGAAACGCTGGATGTTTTTGAGCAACAGGGGAACCTATCCTATGCCCGGGCATTCAGTCCGGCATTTGTTTCCAGTTCTAATTTCTCACTTGAACTTAATCTGAACAACTACGGATTAGGCTACCGGGATGCAGCTTTTATCCGGGCAAACCTGGAAACAGGGGGCAATTTCGAACTCTTGTTTGGAGAAAACCCTTTCGGAAATCAGCTGGAATATTACAAGTATGCAAAATCTGATATTGACTTCAGACAAACATTCAGAATGAACAGCCTGACAGAGGTCGCTTATCGTACCCACCTTGGCATTGCCTTTGTTTATGGAGACAACAATGCCCTGCCCTATGAAAAATATTATTTTGCAGGGGGCAGCAACAGCATCAGAGCCTGGCGTCCAAGAAGACTCGGGCCCGGAGCTTACGGCACTTACAGAACCAACGAAGAGAACGAAACCAGAATAAACTACAACCGCGAGCAGCCGGGCGACATCATCATTGAAACAAGTCTTGAATATCGCAGAAAGTTATTCAAATATGTTGACGGGGCCATCTTTGCTGATGCTGGTAACGTTTGGCTTCTGAAAAGTGAAACTGTAAACCCAAATGACGATCCGCAGCTGGACGATGGGATCTTCCGTTTGAATTCGTTCCTCGAAGAGCTTGCCGTGGGTGCAGGGATTGGCCTCCGGATCGATTTTTCATTCCTGATCTTACGTCTGGATGGCGCATGGAAGCTACTGAATCCCGCCATGCCTGAAGGAGAACGCTTTGTTGGAGATGAAATCAACTTCGGGAACCTATTCGACTTCAGGAATGATACTTTCAATATAAATATAGGAATAGGATATCCCTTTTAAACATGGAACCAGCAACCATCATAGAAAATCGATTCAGAGAAATCCAGAAAGGCATTTGTGAAGGTCTCGAACGCATAGACCAGGGTGCCCGATTTCACGAAGATCTGTGGGAACGAACCGGAGGAGGTGGTGGTCTTACTAAAATATTAAATAACGGAAGAATAATTGAAAAAGGAGGCGTCAATTTTTCTGCGGTTCACGGGGATACACCCGAAAAGATCGCCAAAGCACTTGGTTTCGGAGCTTCTACCTTTTACGCGACAGGGGTCTCCATCGTGTTGCACCCTCACAACCCCTTTATGCCCATCATTCACATGAATATCAGGTATTTCGAAATGACCCCGGAGGATGAGGGTGAAAGCACTTACTGGTTTGGCGGAGGCATTGATCTTACTCCTCACTATATAGTGCCCGAAGATGCCGCTTATTTTCACCAGTCCATCAAAGAGGTATGTGACCGCACCAATGAGTCCTACTATCCGAGGTTCAAAAAGTGGGCCGATGATTATTTTTATCTGAAGCACAGGCAGGAAACCCGCGGCATAGGGGGCATCTTTTTCGACCGGCTGAATGAAAATCAGGAAAATATCTCCTTTGATAACCTTTGGCAATTTGTGCAAAATGTAGGTCATTCTTTTGTGCCGGTTTATGGCCATTTTGCCACTAAATATGCCGAAAAGCCTTATGATGAGACTCATAAGAAATGGCAGATGCTGCGAAGAGGCAGATATGTGGAGTTTAACCTGGTATGGGACAAAGGAACGAAGTTTGGCCTGGAAACCGATGGGAGGACCGAATCCATCCTGATGAGTCTGCCTGCCCAGGCCATGTGGGCCTATGACTACCGGCCTGAGCCTGGTTCACCAGAAAAAAGGACCCTGGATCTGTTAAAGAAGGACGTCGATTGGATCTCTTATGCTGGAGTGGCTGACTGAATTAGATAAGGATTTCTTCCTGCTCATCAACGGATTGGGACATCCGTATCTCGATACAACAATGATATGGTTGTCCAATAAATACATCTGGTTCCCCTTTTACGGATACTTGATTTTCAGACTTTTTCAGGGCTACGGATTTTCCTTTTATCAGCCCCTGATCGCACTAATACTTGTAGTGGTGATAGCAGACCAGACGACCAGCGGATTTATGAAACCTTTTTTTGAACGGTTGAGGCCATGCCATGAGCCGGAGCTGGAACCGTTCATTGTACTGGTGAAGGGCTGTGGGGGAAGCTTTGGCTTTGCTTCTTCTCATGCCGCAAATACCTTTGGTCTTGCTTTCTTTTTCTATCTGATAGAAAAGTCACGGTTGAGTATCATTATGCTCATTTGGGCTTTTCTAGTGAGCTACAGCAGGGTCTATCTGGGCGTTCATTATCCGCTGGATATTTTGGCCGGTGCTTTGGTAGGCGTTGCGGCAGCTGCACTATGCAAAACCTTGCTTTATAAGATAAACCCACACCTGGAAAACAAGCTTTACGCTCGTTAGAGGATATTTAACTTATCAAGGAACTGGGCCTTGTAAAGTGCACCGATAGGTATCTTGTTTTCCCGAATGATCACGTTGATATCCTCGATCTGATGGATTTTGGTACGATTGACGATGAATGACCGGTGAACACGGCTGAATAACCTTAGTGGTAGACGCCTTTCAATCCCTTTCATGGTATAATGGACCACATGGCTGGCATTTTCCGTATGAAAAATCACGTAATCTGCCTGTGCTTCAACAAAAAGCAATTCATCGAAAGGGATGCGTACATACCTGGACTCCGATTTGACAAAAATATAATTTTCTGTATCTGAAGTATGCAGCGACAGCTCATACTGATCTTTTGCTTTATTTACGGCTTTCAGGAAACGGCTATACTCTGGTGGTTTGACAAGATAATCCAGCGTATTTCCTTCAAAAGCCTCCAAAGCGTAGCTTTTCTGGGATGTAATAAATATGATAGGCTGGTTGAACTCTAAAGACCTTACCAGCTCAAGACCCGTCATCTCAGGCATTTCAATATCCAAAAACACAAGGTCTACCTTACTTTTTTCTTTGCCTAACAAGAGGTTTGAAGCATCGATGGCATTATCAAAAGCCCCTGAAAGGTCAAGGAAGTCTGTCCTTTCGATATATTTCGAAATTACCAGCCTTGACGCCTCATCATCATCTACCACGATGCAATTCATCGAAACCATATTTTATTTATTGAGTAGACTTTTTATGTATTTACCAACGATATCAAATTCCAAATTAACCATTTTCCCTTTAACAAATTCATTGAAATTTGTATTCTCATATGTATGTGGAATGATGGCCACGCTAAAGGATTGATCAGTCACATTAAAACAGGTAAGACTCACACCATTGATGCAAATGCTCCCCTTTTCCACAAGCAATGACCCGGGATGATCAAATGTAAATGTAAATAACCAGCTTCCATTCTCTTCCTCTATATGCTCAACTTTGGCCATGGTGTCCACATGTCCCTGCACGATGTGGCCATCAAATCTTCCACTGGCAGGCATTGATCGCTCAAGATTCACCAAATGGCCAACCTGATAATATTTCAATGCCGACTTATCCAGTGTTTCCCTGATTGCAGTGACCCAATGCTGCTTTTCATCAAATCTGGTGATCGTAAGGCATACCCCATCATGGTTGAGACTTTGATTTACACCCAGGGTATGACTAATTTTAGAACTTATTCTGAAATCGATGTTTTCACCGACTCTTGTAATCTCCTCCACAATTCCAAGCTCCTCCACGATTCCTGTAAACATAATTGCAAATTTAAATTGTTTTGTCGAATGGTAAGGATGGAAGATAGCTATAAACACAGAGGCATGCGAAAAATGTTGGTCAGAGAGGTCGCTGCTAAAGGCATCACAGACAACAGGATCCTTGAGGCCATTGGCCGGGTGCCCAGGCACTTCTTTTTCGATCCGATCTTCGACCAGCATGCCTATGAAGACAAGGCTTTCCCCATCGGTGAAGGGCAAACCATATCACAGCCCTACACAGTGGCTGTTCAGACCGAATTGCTGCAGTTAAAACCCGGAGATAAGGTCCTTGAGATCGGGACCGGCTCAGGTTATCAGGCCTGTATCCTGGCAGAACTGGGTGCAGAAGTCCATAGCATTGAGTTCATCGAAAAGCTTCATAAACAGAGTAAAAAAATGCTGAACAAAATGGGTTATCAACAGATCCATTTCTACCATGGAGACGGCTCCAAAGGTCTGCCTGAACAGGCCCCTTACGACGGGATCATCGTAACAGCCGCTGCCCCTGTCATCCCCAATGAGCTGGTGAAGCAACTCACAATCGGTGGCCGGCTGGTCATTCCAGTCGGGAAAGGAAAGTCCCAGGTCATGACAAGGCTTACAAAGACCTCTGACGCTAAGGTCATAAAAGAAGAATTTAAAAATTTCAGCTTCGTACCTTTACGCGGCGAAAAAGGAATCAACTGAACTTATGGATAAGAAGACCTGCGCCTCATCGAAGGTGACCATGACAGAAATGGTATTACCAAATGATACCAATCCACTGGACAATCTGATGGGCGGAAGGCTCATGCACTGGATGGACATTGTGTCAGCCATTGCAGCGCAACGGCACTCTAACAGCATCGTGGTGACAGCATCGGTAGACAACATTTCGTTTTCCAAAGCGATCAAGCTGGGAAATGTCGTGACCCTGAATGCTTTTGTGACACGTGCCTTTCGTACATCCATGGAAATCTACATCCATGTGACTTCAGAATTTATTCCCACCGGAGAGAAAATTGAGTCGCACAGCGCATTTTTCACCTTTGTGGCTGTAGACAATCTTGGCAAACCCATCCAAATTCCCGAGATCATCCCGGAAACGGCCTTTGAAAAGGAATTATATGATGGTGCATTAAGACGGCGGCAGCTAAGGCTGATCCTGGGCAAACGGATGGAACCAAAGGATGCCAATGAACTAAAAGCATTATTTAAAAATGATTGAGGAAGAAAATCTAAGATATTTTATCACTGAAGAAGTCTTTCTGATGCATGAAAAAGGTGGGTCAACTGTCCCTCAAGATGAGGTTATTCCTGACCGGAAGAAGACACACGACATTGTTGTCTGGACTCACGAGCTCACGGACAAAGACCAGGCCCTGCTGGAGAAAATGCTGGCCGCCGTGAAACTGAGTCTGGATAAGGTCCATCTCATCCATCATGAAGATGAGTATACCAGTCACTTCAATACCTTGATGAGTTTTGGAAATGTGGATTTTATCGCAGACAAAGCGGATAAGGAGGTATTGCTGAATCAGCCTTTTCACTTTGAAAGCAAAAGCATCCTGGTGAGCTATCCGATCTCTTCTCTTCATACCGATATGAAGAAAAAGTCTGAGCTTTGGGAGGGATTGAAGAAGCTGTTCAGGGTTTAAGAGATGTTGGCCGATAACAAAAAGGGTGCTGTAATATCACAACAAGACTGAGCGAGAGGTAAACTGGAAACCAAGTGACTTTACAGATTACCTGCAGCCCATTAACACCTTTTCCAAAGTTTCGAACTTTGGAAAGGCTTACTTCAGATAAGCCGCTACCCAAATATCTCCTTCAGCTTGGCTTCAAGGGATGGTCCCCGGAGATTTTTTGCGATGATCTTGCCTTCTGGATCCACCAGGTAGGTCGCAGGGATCGCATTGATCTGATAAGTTTCCGCGGCCTCTGAATTGAAATATTTCAAATCTGACACATGCTTCCAGATCAGGCCATCCTGTTCGATGGCTTTCACCCACGCATCTTTGGTACGATCGAGGGAAACTCCCAGGATCTCAAAATTTTTATCCTGATATTCTTTGTACATCCTTACTACATTGGGATTTTCCGCACGACAGGGCCTGCACCAGGCAGCCCAGAAATCGATCAGTACATAATTGCCTTTAAGACTGCTCAGGGTCACGATCTCACCATCGGGATTTGGGAGTGAGATCTCCGGAGCCTCCGAACCGATCGCCAGACTTTTGGCGGAATTGACCCGGGTAAGAAGCTCCTGGGTAGTAGGATGATCAGGTCTTACTTTCTGAAATTCCTGGGCCACACTGTCGTAAAAACTAAAGAATTGTTCCTGGTCCAGAGCAGATAATGCGTAATAGGCAGCAATGGAGGGTACCATCTGCCATATCATCTCCTTCTTTTCCTCCTGATAATGCGCGTACTTATCGTAATATTCCTGACTGAGCTCCTGCACCTCCTGAGTGTCACCCGACATTCGGGCCTGTATGGCCTGCTGATTGATCTCCTGCAGCTGCTGATTTTGAAAACCTACCAGCTCAACCAGATTGGCAAAATAGTCCGTGTCCCTGGAACCTGTTATTTCCGGAACTCCCTGCGGGTCGTTCCCATCCACTTTAACAGAGATCTTCTCCTCGTCACCGTTTACAATCAGGTTTACATACTGCCTTTTGAAAAAATTGAGCCTGAAAAAGCCGGGCACCTCATGCTCAATCCTGAAATCAAAAGTACCATCCTCTGCGACCTCAATCGTGTCAATGGTATTGACGGACTGGTTCTCATATTTTTCCAGGAGCACCAGCTCTCCTTCAACTTTATTCTTTACTTCCCCTTCAACAGGCACACCTTTTTTCTCTTCACATCCTGATGTCCAGAATGTCAACAAAACAGCAATGATCAGATAACTATTCAATTTTCTCATGTTTTCTTTCTAACGTTTCTCTCAATAGCTTATTGGCAAGTTTGGGGTCTGCCTTACCGTTGGTCTTTTTCATAACTTCCCCCATAAACATACCCAGCAATCCCTTTTTGCCTTTATTATACGCTTTTACCTTCTCAGGAGATTCAGCGATCACCTCATCGATGGTAGACTGTATGGAACCTGAGTCCGATTCAAGACCTATGTTTAATTCGTTGATTGCCTCATCGATGCTTTCATGAGGGTTTGCCAGCAGGTGGGGAAAGAGTTGCTGACTTGCTGCGGAAAAGCTAATCCTTCCTTCATCGATCAGGGAAATGACTTCTGCAATTTGCTCATGTTTGAGCGGGAAATCCGAAAGCGGAAGATTCTTCTCTTTAACGTAGGATTTTATGGGGCCTATCAACCAGTTAGCGGCTGATTTAAAACTTCCAGTGTGCTTACAGATCTCTTTGAAGTACAGGCCATACTCCTTGTGGGAGGTAAGCTGTGCAGCATCTGCCGGTCCCAGTCCGTAATTTTTTTCCAGATCGATCCTGAGATCATTGGGCAGGATGGACATTTTGCTTTCAATCTCTTTCAGCCACTCATCACTGATCTCGAGTGGGCTCAGATCCGGTTCAGGAAAATACCTGTAATCGTTGAGCTCTTCTTTGGTCCGCATGCCAAAGGTCTTGCCGGTAGCCACATCAAAGGTCCTGGTCTCGGAAATAATGGTCTCTCCGTCTTCCAACAGTTCAATCTGCCGTTCCACCTCATGATCAATCGCTTTGGCCACGTTTTTGATGGAATTCATGTTTTTGACCTCCACCTTTTTCCCAAATTCCTTCGCATCCTTCAGCATGACAGAAACATTGGCATCGCACCGTAACGATCCCTCCTCCATATTTCCGTCACAGATGTGCAGGTACCTGACGATCTTCCTGATCTCCGTCAAAAAAGCGCTGGCCCCTTTTGATGAATGGATACAGGGCTCGGTCACAATTTCAATCAGGGGTACCCCTGCCCTGTTCAGGTCTACAAGGCTGTCTTTTTCACCACTCAGGTGGATCAGCTTACCTGCATCCTCCTCCAGGTGTATCCTGTTGATCCGGACATTGATGAGCGTGCCATCCTTGAGCTCTACCTCAAGCTCTCCGTTCTTACAGATGGGCGTTTTGTCCTGTGTGATCTGATAACCTTTGGGAAGATCAGGATAGAAATAATTCTTACGGTCGAAAAAGCCGAAGCGGGTGATCTCACAACCTGTCGCTATTCCCATCATCACAGCATATTCGACAGCCTTTTTATTGAGCAAAGGCATCACCCCCGGATGTCCGAGTGAGATGACATGGATATTGGTATTCGGCTCACTGCCAAATGCATTGGGGTCAGGTGAGAAAATCTTGCTTTCAGTCGCTAATTGCGCATGGACTTCCAGTCCGATAACTACCTTGTATTTCTCTCTGATCTCAGATGCAATCATTTACACTTCAATTTCTGCCTTTTCCTTTAAATATTTTTTTGCAACCTCAAGCGATTTACCAATACCGTCAGCGTTCTTACCTCCTGCTGTGGCGTAGAAGGGCTGACCTCCTCCCCCGCCCTGGATCTCTTTGGCCATCTGTCTCACCATCTCAGATGCGTTCAGGCCATATTTTGTTGTGATTGCATCAGCAAACATAACACTCAATAGCGGCTTCTTATCAACATTAGCCGCAAGAATCAATATAAGGTTATCAATCTCTTTATTCAGTTCAAATGAAAGCTGCTTGAGTACATCTCCGTTGGGGATATCGATTGTTTTGAGGATCACATTAACCCCATTGAAAGATCGGACATCCGATTTCAAATCAGCTTTAACAGATTGAGATTTGGCCAGATTGATTTGTTCAATTTGCTGCAGCAACTGGTCCTTTTCCTGCATAAGTGCGGATACGGATCTGATCACATCCTTGGGGTTTTTCAGCAACCCCCTCACCTCGTTAAGTAAATGGACTTCGTTTTCAAGATACCTCCGGGCTTTATCTCCCGTAAACGCCTCTATTCTTCTTACTCCAGCTGCCACGGAGCTTTCATTTACAATCTTCATCAAACCGATCTTGCCTGTTGCAGACACGTGCGTTCCTCCGCACAGTTCTACGGAAAAATCCTTATCGAAAGTGATCACCCGAACAAGATCCCCATACTTCTCACCAAACAATGCCATGGCTCCCATCTGTTTCGCTTCAGCAATGGGAACCGCCCGCTTCTCATCCAGAGAAATATTGTCCAGGATCTTTTGGTTCACCAGATCTTCAACGGCCTTTATCTCTTCCTCTTCCATTTTTGAGAAATGAGAAAAGTCAAACCTGAGCTCTTCATGGTTGACCAAAGAACCCCTCTGCTGGACGTGATCGCCCAGCACCTCTCTCAATGCTGCGTGCAACAGGTGGGTCGCTGTATGGTTTCGCTGGGTATCGATCCTTCTCTGTCCGTCTACCCGTGCAGTAAAATCCGCAGTCAAATCAGCAGGTAACTTTCTCGTTAAATGAATGATCAGGTCGTTTTCCTTTTTAGTATCCAGTACAGCGATCGACTCTTTATCATTCGACAACATGCCATGATCGCCTACCTGACCTCCGCTTTCCGCATAAAAAGGGGTTTTGTCCAGAACAAGCTGGTATAGCGTATCATCTTTTCTTTTCACTTCCCGGTAGCGGAGTATCCTGGAGGTGGTTTCGAGGTGGTCATATCCCAAAAACACCGAATGTTCTTTCTCATGATGTACGATCACCCAATCCTCAAGAGATTGCTTTGCTGCTGTCTTCGACCGGCTTTTTTGCGTCTGCATCTCGGCCTCAAAACCTTTCGAATCTACAGTTAATCCGCTTTCCCTCGCAATCAAAGAGGTGAGATCAAGCGGGAACCCATAGGTATCATACAGCTCAAAGGCTGTTTTACCATCAATCTCCGTGGTATCTGTTTGAGACCTGATAACTTCAATCCTTTTCAATCCCTTTTCAAGTGTCCTTAAGAACGCCTGCTCTTCTTCTTTGATCACCCTGGTCACGAAGTCTTCCTGAGCTTTGAGCTCTGGAAATACCGCCTCGTATTGTTCGACCAGAATACTGACAAGACCATGTAAAAAAGGCTGATCCAGTTTCAAAAAAGTGTAGCCGTATCTCACAGCTCTTCTCAGGATCCTGCGAATTACATATCCTGCCTTTATATTGGAAGGAAGCTGTCCATCCGCAATCGTAAAAGAAACAGCCCGGATATGATCTGCAATGACCCGCAATGCAATGTCTGTCTTTTCATTTTCACCGTAAACAACCTTTGCCTGTGAAGCTACTTCCCTGATCAGAGGCTGAAAAATATCTGTGTCATAATTGGATGTTTTTCCCTGAACGACCATGGCCAGCCGTTCAAATCCCATGCCGGTATCCACATGTTTATTTGGCAGGGACTTCAGCTTCCCATCGGTGGTCCGGTTATACTGGATAAACACAAGGTTCCAGATCTCGATCACCAGAGGGTGGTCCTGATTGACCAGTTCCCTTCCGGGTATTTTTTCCCTGTCCTTTTCAGGTCTGAGATCTATGTGGATCTCCGAACAAGGCCCGCAAGGACCTGTATCTCCCATCTCCCAGAAATTGTCTTTTTTATTGCCATATAAAATTTGTGCTTCAGGCAGATACTCATTCCAAAGTGATCTGGCTTCATCATCAGCAGCCAGGTTGTCTTCCGCATCCCCTTCAAAAACGGTAGCATATAACCTGTCTTTACTAAGTGAAAACACTTCAGTTAGTAGTTCCCAGGCCCAGTCAATGGCCTCCTTTTTAAAATAGCCCTCTTCAGCCCGGTCTTCCACACCAAATGACCAGTTGCCCAGCATCTCAAACATGGTATGATGATAGGTGTCCAGTCCCACCTCCTCAAGGTCATTGTGTTTTCCGGATACTCGTAAACATTTCTGTGTATCTGCTACCCTCACCGAATCCGGGCGGGAGTTGCCTAAGAAATAATCCTTGAACTGATTCATACCGGCATTGGTAAACATCAATGTCGGATCATTTTGAACAACAATGGGAGCTGATGGAACTATTTGATGTCCTTTCGAATTAAAGAAACTGAGAAATTTTTCCCGTATAGTCGCAGAATTCATGGATATAAACTGATTTTCAAAGGACCCATGAAATTTGCCCCGAAACTTTTCAGAGCTCATTTCATGTAACTATTTGATAATTAACTTGTTAAGATTATTTATTTGTATTTAAACCAATAAACCACGTAATTTGCGCATTGCTTGAGCAATGGCAACGTAAATGTTGAAGCGCAAAATTAGTTGAATTTACTATAACTCCATTCTATGGCCAGAATTAAGTATTATTATGATACAGAATCCTGCAGATATGAACGCATCCGTGTATCTGTCTGGGATATCATCTGGAATACCCTGGGTTTTCTAACACTTGCACTAATACTTGCCGGAGGAATCTTCTTTGTCTATACAGTCTATTTTGAATCCCCGGAGGAAGCTTTGTTGCGTAAAGAGAATGAGGAGCTCAAACTGTACTACGACCTGCTCAGTAAAGAAGTAGCAGACATCAATGAAATGACCTCTTCACTTCAGGAAAGGGATGACAATATTTACAGGACCATTTTTGGGGTAGATCCAATTCCCGAAGAGATCAGGAATGCAGGTGTTGGAGGTTCTAACAGATACAAAGATCTGATCGATGAAGGTTTGGAGCAGGAAGAAATCATTCTGGACAACTACAAGAAAATCGATCAGTTGAAAAAGAGGATGTACGTCCAGACCAAATCCTATGACGAGCTATTTGCGATGGCCAGAAATAAGGAACTCGAACTGGCTTCACTGCCTGCTATCCAGCCGGTATCCAATGAAGATCTCAAGCGCCTGACCAGTGGTTTCGGATACAGGATTGATCCGATACTGAAGGTTAGAAAGCCACACAATGGAGTGGATTTTGCCATCGATAAGGGAACGCCTGTGTATGCAACCGGGAATGGCAGGGTGAAATTCACAAGAACCAGTCCGACCGGATATGGCAATCAAATCGAGATTGACCACGGGTTTGGCTACACCACAAAATATGCTCACCTTAGTGAATTCGTGGTAAGGTCTGGTCAAAGTGTGAAACGTGGAGACCTGATCGCCTATTCAGGCAACTCAGGCAAATCAACAGCTCCACACCTTCACTATGAAGTTCATATCAATAATAACCCAACCAATCCGGTACATTATTTTTATGAAGATCTCACGCCTGATGAGTATGAAGAAGTGTTAAGACTTGCTTCTATTGAGAATCAGGCACTTGGATCATACGGAGACTAACGGCTTTTCCGACTTAATGACAAGCCGCTCAAACGAGCGGTTTTTTTATGTCTATAACTTGTGGAAAAGTTGATATCATACTGAATTTCATAATTTCTATTTTTGGACCCCAGGTGAAAATAAGTGATCATCAAAACTACCTAATCTTATTCTTTGTCATTCTTATGATAGCCAATGCATGTAAGGTTTCGCAAAAAACATCCGGTACCAAAACCGATGCTGACATGGATACGATTTACACCCAGGTAGATTCAATAGACCTGGAGGAAATACCCGAAATTTATATCACTCAGCAAGGTGATACGTTGTATTCTCTGGACGAGGAGGTGGAGATAGAAACTTACAGGGTGCTTCCTGATTCTGTGACGCTCATGGCAGTAGGAGACATCATGATGGGTACAAACTATCCTAATTCCTCTTATCTGCCGGCCAATACCGGTAGCTATCTGTGGAACGATGTCTGTGACTTATTATCCTCAGCTGACATCACTTTTGGCAACCTGGAAGGGACCATCCTGGATGGGGAGGGAGAACCTAAAGAATGTAATAATCCCAAGTATTGCTATCTGTTCAGAATGCCCGCTTACCTGTCGGAAAATCTGACCAGCTGCGGCTTTGACCTTATCAGCGTAGCTAATAACCATGCGAATGACTTTGGCGCCTCAGGCAGAATGAGCACTCAGAAAATACTGGATTCCCTGGGTATCGGAAAGGCAGGCAGTATCGAGAGCCCCTATATGGTCCACAAAGTAAATGGGATATATATAGGTTTTGTAGCCTTTGCACCTAACAAAGGAACACTCCTGTTTCATAATCAACAACATGCTGTGGAGATCATCAAAGACCTTGATTCTCTTTCCGATATGGTGGTAGTATCGATCCACGGTGGAGCAGAAGGACCTGAAAATCAGAATGTTACCAGAAAGCGCGAGTTTTATTTTGGAGAGGATCGTGGAAATATCTGGGAATTTAGTCACACATTGATCGATGCCGGAGCTGACGTTATTCTTGGTCATGGACCGCATGTTCCCCGGGCCATTGAAGTATACAATGAAAGGCTGATTGCCTACTCACTCGGTAATTTTCTAACCTACGGTCGATTCAATCTGAGTGGCCCTGCCGGTCTGGCTCCCGTACTGGAGGCCAATTTGACTGTAGAAGGGAAATTCTTATCCGGAAAGATCCATTCTTTCAAACAATCCTACAGTTACGGCCCGCAATTTGATAGAGAATACACAGCATCAAAGACAATTAAAAAATTAACAGCTGAAGATTTTCCCGAAAGCCAGATATTCATTGAAGATGATGGGAGAATTTTCTATATTCAAAACTGAAATCATCGCCCGTGCCCTACAAAGAAAAGGAAATAGAAAAAAAGTACTACACCATTGGTGAAGTCGCTGATGAATTAAATGTAGCTACTTCTTTGATCCGATTCTGGGAAGGCGAATTTGATATCATCAAACCCAAGAAAAACAGAAAGGGTAACAGGCAATTCACCAAAGAGGATATCAAAAATGTAAAGCTCATCTATTACCTGGTAAAGGAAAAAGGATATACCCTGCAGGGTGCACGTGACTTCATCAACCAGGACATCGACAATGCGATCAACCGTGTAGATCTCATCGAGTCGCTAAAATCAGTCAGAAACTTTCTGGAAAAGCTCAAAGGCCAGCTCCCATAACTCATGGATGAACGGGTGTATCAGGTAGCTCTGGGGTTAATACCGGGTATTGGGGACTTTACGGCACGACAGTTAATTAGTTATACCGGTTCTGCCTCCGGTGTTCTTACTTCTGATAAAAAGCGCCTTAAAGAAATACCGGGAATCGGATCTACAAAGATCATGGAGATGATCTCTTCGGAAAAGCCCTTAAAGGAAGCGGAGAGGATCATTGAGGACTGTGACAAGGCAGACATTCAGGTGTTTCACTATACGGATAAAGGATTCCCCGATCGCTTAAAGGAGACACCGGACTTCCCCAACGTACTCTATGTAAAAGGCAATGCAAAACTTAACGGTGAACGAATGCTAGCCATCGTAGGTACCCGCAACTCTACCGAATACGGGAAGACAACCACAGAAAGGATCATAGAGGAAATGAAGCCAATAGATCCTGTGATCGTCAGCGGGCTGGCTTATGGTATAGACATCCACGCCCACAAATCCGCATTAAAATGTGGCCTGAGAACCTTTGCCGTTCTAGCCGGGGGACTGGACAAGATCTATCCATCCGTCCATATGAAGGTCGTTGATGAGATCCTGATCAATGGAGTAATTCTTTCGGAATATCCTCCCGGAGTGAAGGTTGAACCCCATTATTTTCCTGCGAGAAACAGGATCATCGCAGGAATGACAGATGCAACGATCGTGGTAGAAGCTGCAAAAAAAGGTGGTGCACTGATCACAGCAAATATTGCTGATTCATATAACCGGGTGGTCTTTGCCATTCCCGGAAACCTCAATAATTCGTTTTCGGAGGGATGTAATCTTTTGATCAGGAATCAAAAAGCCAATCTTTACCGAAACATAGAAGATCTTGATTACCACCTTGGATGGACCACAGACGAAACGCAGAGTGCAAGCAAAAAACTGATTGGCTTACTGACACCTGAAGAACAATCGGTTTATGAGTTGATATCTTCGGTAAAGGAGGGTATCCCTATTGATGCAATCGCGCTGAAATCCCAATTATCATTCAATCAGCTGTCCCCTCTCCTTTTGAATCTGGAATTCCAGGGATTCATCAAAAGCATACCCGGCAAAAAGTATATCTCAACTTAGCGCAAGGGATAAAATACCGGAATCAGCAGGGTTGCTATGACCCAAAATAAAAGGTTCAGCCAGATCCCAACTTTAATGAAATCTTTGAACCGGTACTGACCGGCGCTGTAAACCATAGTATTGGTCTGGTAACCAATAGGTGTCATAAAACTGGCGGAAGCAGCGAGCATGACAGCCAGTAAAAAAGGAATAGGATTCAGGTCCAGCTTATCAGCTGTTGTAATTGCAATTGGTGCTACCAGGGCTGCTGTGGCGTTATTAGACATCACCTCGGTAAGCAAAGAAGTCATGAAGTATAGACCCGAAAGCACAGCCACCGGACCCCATATATTCAGATTTTCTATCAGCGAACTCGCAATCAAAGATGCCAGCCCGCTTTTTTCGAGGGCTACACCGAGACTTAGGGATCCGGCAAGCAGAAAAACGATCTTCCACTCAATGGAACGATACATCTCTCGCATATCGATCACTCTGGTCAGGACCAGGATCGCCCCACCAAGCACTGTGCTGATGGCAATGGGTAAAACGTCCAGCGTGGCCAGCAGCACTACCCCGGTGATGATGGATAATACGACCAGAAACTTTCTTTTGCTAAAATCTATGATACCCTCCTCAGACAAGATGATGAATGGGGTTTGCTGATTCATCTCCTGCTTTTTCAGATTCTGAACCCTATGGTTCTTGATCTCTGTCAGAATAATGTCCCCTGCTTTCAATTCTATGTCATGGAGATGTTCATGGACTATTTCTTCCCGATGCTGGATGGCTAATGGAACGGCCCGGTAGCGCCGACGGAAATCCATTTCTCTCAAGCTCTTTCCTTCAAATTCTGATCCGGAAGTGATAATCAATTCGAGAATGCTGGTATCCCCTTTTTGGATCTCGTTATCACTGATGCGAAGCGCATTCGTGTCGAAACCAACCTTCAGCCGGTCTTTCAATTCCTTTAATTTTTCCACATTGCATCTGATCTTGATATGATCACCCCCCGACAGCACGAAATCACCTGCCGGCAAGGTATAGCTTGCACCGTTTCTGCGCACCTCGATCACATCAATGTCCAGCTCCTTCACGATCACCGAATCCATGATCCTCTGACCAATAAACTCGGACCCTTCCAGGATCTCAATCTCTGTCAGGTAATTCCTCATCATAAATTTTTTCTCAAGATCCTCTTCACTGATCCTGCTTGGAAGTAGTTTTTTGCCGAAAAGAAAAATGTACAAACTTCCTACAATGAGAAAAACAAGGCCGATAGGGGCCGAAAGGAACATAGGGAATGCTTCAAGTCCGCTGTCCACTGCGATGCCGCTTACCAGTACGTTTGTAGAAGTCCCAATCAGCGTACATGTACCTCCAAAGATGGAAGCATAAGAGAGGGGGATCAGCAACTTGGAAGGACTGATACCAGAGATATTGGCCACACTGACCATGACCGGAATAAACATGGCCACGATCGGAGTATTGTTGATAAAAGCAGAAACGATCCCAATGAAGATCATGGTGACCAGTATTCCGACATTGAAATTTGTCTTGAAGAGGCCTCCCAGCATGGGACCAATACGCTGAAGCGCACCTGTTTTGAGCAAGGCGTAGCTGATCACAAACATGAATGCTACGGTAATGACGGCCGGATTGCTGAACCCTCTGATCCCTTCTTCCGGAGTAATGACCCCGGTTAGTATCAGTGAAAGCATGATCAGGATTGCTACCAGGTCAATTGAAAGCCATTCCGTAGCAAACAATACTACCGCTGTTACCACGATGATCAGTACAACAATGGCATCGATTCCCATAGGTTAGATGATTTACAAAAGCAAAGCTGAAGAAATTATTTATAACCTAATACAGGGGCCATCCATTTCTCGATCTCTTCTACTGTCATACCTTTTCTGGAGGCATAGTCCTGAACCTGATCTTTGTAGATCTTGCCCAAACCAAAATATTTTGATTCAGGGTGTGAAAAATAGAAACCACTGACCGAGGCCGCGGGCCACATCGCCATGCTTTCCGTCAGGCTGATTCCGGTATTGTTGGTTACATCCATCAACTCGAAAAGCAGGGGTTTTTCCGTATGATCAGGACAGGCCGGATATCCGGGAGCCGGCCGGATGCCCTGATAGGCTTCCTTGATAAGGTCTTCATTATCGTAATGCTCCTCCTGAGCATACCCCCAATAATCCTTTCTGATTTTTTCATGGAGCAATTCAGCGAACGCTTCGGCCAGTCTGTCTGCAACCGCCTTAATCATGATTGACATGTAATCATCATGATCTTTTTCGTATTGCTCAGCCAGCTCTTTCACGCCAAAACCCGTAGAAACCGCAAAACCTCCCAGGTAGTCCTTCAAACCAGTTTCAACAGGCGCAATGAAATCTGCGAGGCTGATATTTGGGATATTGGTTCCTTTTTTACCCTGTTGCCTTAAAAAGTGAAATTGCTCTATCACCTCCTTACGACTATCATCTTTATAAACCAGGACATCATCTCCCTTTGCATTGGCCGGAAATAATCCGTAAACCCCGTTAGCGGTAAATAACTTCTCTTTGATCACACGGTCCAGCAAGACATTGGCTTCGTCATAAAGTTTCCGTGCTTCCTTACCGACGGTGCGATTTTCGAGGATTTTAGGGAATTTGCCCTTCAGCATCCATGTGCTGAAGAAGGGTGTCCAGTCAATGTAGTTCCGGATCTCCTCCAGTGAGTAATCTTTCAGGTATGAAACACCCAGCTGACGGGGCTTTGGAGGAGTGTAAACAGACCAGTCAATGTTCACTTTGTTATTTTGCGCGTCTTCAAAGCTTATGTGATCTTTCTCTCCTTTCCGACTTTGATGGTTTTCTCTGAGATCTGCGTACTCGGCTTTTATGTCAGAGGTATAATCTTTTGAAATGCTACTCAGCAATTTCGATACAACGCCTACGCTTTTTGAAGCATCCAGCACGTGGATCACCGGCCCGGAATATTTGGGCTCAATCTTCACTGCTGTATGGATCCGAGACGTGGTGGCCCCTCCGATCAATAGCGGAGTTTTCATCTTACGCCTTTCCATCTCTTCAGCCACATGAACCATTTCATCCAAAGAGGGTGTGATCAGACCGCTTAATCCGATGACATCAACGCCTTCCTTCACAGCCTCATCCAGTATTTTTTCAGCTGGCACCATTACTCCCAGGTCCACAATGTCATAATTATTACATCCCAGAACCACACCCACAATGTTTTTGCCAATGTCATGGACATCACCCTTCACGGTCGCCATGAGGATCTTCCCCTTACTTGATTTTTTGCCGGCTTTCTCAGCTTCCAGATAAGGAATCAGGTAAGCCACGGACTTTTTCATCACCCGGGCACTCTTCACCACCTGAGGCAGGAACATTTTTCCTGAACCAAACAGGTCACCCACTACATTCATTCCATCCATTAACGGACCTTCGATCACTGTCAGCGGACTATCATATTTTTGTCTTGCCTCTTCTGTATCCTCTTCAATATAGTCTACGATCCCGTTCACAAGCGCATGTGACAGTCTTTCTTCAACCGATTCCTTTCGCCACGAATCATCCTTTGTCCTGACCTTGCCACCGCCCTTTACTTTCTCAGCATACTCCAGCAATCTTTCCGTAGCATCATTCCTTCGATTCAACAGGACATCCTCTACTTTCTCAAGTAACTCTTTCGGTATTTCGTCATATACCTCGATCATTCCTGCATTGACAATACCCATATCCATCCCCGCTTTGATGGCATGATAAAGAAAAGCCGAATGCATGGCCTCCCTCACCACTTCATTCCCACGAAATGAAAAAGACACATTGCTCACACCCCCGCTTACTTTCGCACCGGGCAGGTTCTTTTTGATCCATTCGGTAGCTCTGAAGAAATCAACTGCATAGTTGTTGTGTTCTTCGATGCCGGTAGCCACAGGGAAAATATTGGGATCAAAAATGATGTCCTGCGGAGGAAATCCTACCACATCGGTGAGTATCCTGTAAGATCTTTCACATATTTCAATCCTTCGCTCGAAAGAATCTGCCTGTCCATCCTCATCGAAGGCCATCACCACTGTCGCCGCACCGTAATTCTTTAGTTTTGTCGACTGTTCGATGAATTTTTCCTCGCCTTCTTTCAGCGAAATGGAATTGACCACTCCCTTACCCTGTATGCATTGAAGGCCAGCTTCGATGATCTCCCACTTCGAAGAATCGATCATGATGGGTATCCGGCTGATTTCCGGCTCTGCGGCAATGAGGTTGAGGTATTTGACCATGGCTGCTTTTCCATCCAGCATTCCTTCGTCCATGTTCACATCCAGGATCTGGGCACCATTGCGGACCTGATCCAGAGCTACCTCCAGGGCTTCCTCATATTTTTCTTCCCGTATAAGTCTGGCAAATCTGCGTGACCCTGTCACATTTGTCCTTTCACCAATATTTACAAAATTGGTCTCTTTGGTAATAACCAGTGGTTCGAGCCCTGATAGCATTAATGGCGGTATCACTTCTATCTGCGCGTTTATGTTTGATAATAGCTCCCTGTTGTCAGTCAACAGTGGTGCAGTTTAAAAAATGAGTTAGTTGTACAGGATTACATCAACACCTGCCAGTTGTCATCTATTCCTCCATAGGCCCAATCGCGATATTTTTCATCGCCTCCTCTGGCAGACCAGTCAGAGTCTATGGTCAGTTTTGAACTAATACCTCCTCTTGGGTTACAGTTCATGACAATACGAAGCCTGTCAGGTTCATACACAGCCATCAGGTCATCATAAAATATGTTGATCAGTCTTTCGTAGGATACAGTGATGTCCCGCAATTGAAATACATATTGTTTAAGTGATTTCAACTCGATGATCTTCTTGGCCGGATAAAAGGTGAGATAAACATTGGCAAAGTCAGGTTGTTCTTTCACTCCCAAAAATGTGAACTCCGGTATCTTGATCTTGATCTCGTAAGCTTCTTTCGAAGGATTGGGAATTGATTTTAAAATATTCCTGTCTATGGCATCATAAAGTTTCGCTGACATATTTTGATTTTTGTTTTCTAGGTTGATATTTTTTTGCGATTGCGGCAATTTCTCTGATGTGCTCGGGCGTGGTCCCACAGCAGCCACCAATGATATTGAGCCATCCGTTTTTTAGAAATTCTTCAATCTGCTCTCCCATTTCATGAGGTGTCTGGTCGTATTCTCCAAATTCATTCGGCAACCCTGCATTAGGGTGTGCGCTTGTTGCAAAATTTGATTTTTCCGAAATGATCTGAACATATGGCCTCAATTGCCCTGCACCCAGGGCACAATTCAATCCGACGCTCAGCAGTGGCATATGTGATATAGAAATCAGAAACGCTTCGGTGGTTTGTCCGGATAAAGTCCTTCCACTGGCATCAGTAATGGTTCCTGATACCATCACAGGTAACTCAACACCTCGTTGGCTAAATAATTCAGAAATGCCAAATAAAGCTGCTTTTGAATTGAGTGTATCAAAAACAGTTTCCACCAAAAGAATGTCCACCCCTCCATCAATTAAAGCAGAAGCTTGTTCTTGATATGCACTGGCCAGCTGCGCAAAAGTAACTGCCCGATAGCCTGGATTATTAACATCCGGTGAAATGGATGCTGTTCGGTTAGTCGGCCCCATTGCTCCAGCTACGAATCGCGGCTTTTCCGGTTCCTTTTCAGTCATTTCGTCAGCTACTTCTCTAGCTATCTTTGCCGACTCATAATTTAGTTCGTAAACAATATCCTGCAAATGGTAATCAGCCTGGGCAATTGATGTTCCACTAAATGTATTCGTCTCTGCTATATCAGCTCCAGCCTCAAAATACTGACGGTGAATATCCTTTATGATATCTGGTCTGGTGATTGAGAGTAGATCATTGTTGCCCTTCAATGGATATTTATGGTCCTTCAGTTTCTCATTCCTGAAGTCCTCTTCTTCCAGCTTATGCCGCTGGATCATTGTACCCATGGCACCATCGAGTACCAGGATCCGTTCTGATAATATGTCCTGTATTTTGGTCATCCTTTTCTATTTCTCTACTAAAACCATACTTACCAGAAAAGGATTCACGATGTGGTGATCAGATCACTCATCTTTTCCCCGCCTACCGGCGGAGACAGGGATTTGGCACCGGAGATCGCTAGCACGCGGTCAGGTTGCCAAGGTGTCAATGGGCCCTTTCCCTCGACCTTTCTTGATAAGTCCGGCAAAGATACATTCCTTTTTTTCTAATAAAAATAGCTTAGCAACGTTTGAAAAAACCAATGAAATAAAAAATTGAATACTTTTGGAGCATGTTGATTAAAGGATTCGGGAAAGCTCTTTTTATTGCTCTTGCACTTTGTTCATTCTCTCTCTTTTCTCAGATAAATAAGGATGAGGTCCAAGAATTTATTACCAGCTATGCTAGCAACCACAAGGTGTCCACGGAAGAGGTAAGTCAGATTCTCTCAGCTGCCACCTACCAGCCATCAATTGTTGAAAAAATGGATCGCCCGGCTGAGAAGAGATTATTGTGGAATCAATACCGGAATATTTTCCTGACTCCGGAAAGAATTGCGGCCGGGATCGAGTTCATGGAGAAACATCATATCACTTTAGATCAGGTGAGTACAGACACCGGCATTCCCTCGGAAATAATTGCCGCTATTATTGGTGTGGAAACCTATTTTGGAAAGATCAAGGGAAGCTACAAGGTACTGGACGCCCTGTATACCTTGTCCTTTGCTTACCCCAGGAGGGCCAAATATTTCAGATCGGAACTTGAGGAGTTTCTGACCCTCACCAAGAAGGAGAACCTGGACATATTTACGCTGAAAGGTTCATATGCCGGAGCCATAGGTTACTGCCAGTTCATGCCCAGCAGTTACAGGGCCTATGCCGTCAGCTATGATGCAGGCAATCGCGACCTGGTCAATTCACCGGAAGACGCCATCGCCAGCGTAGCCAACTATTTAAAAGTTCATCGCTGGGAATCCGGGTTGCCCATTGCCACCAAAGCCAATGAGTCAGGTGATGCTACACCCCATGAAAACTTTTCGCCCAAAGTGAATAACAACGTGGCATACTTTGTAAAAAATGGATATCAGCCTCAGGGTAACTGGCACCCGGCAGCCAGGGTATCTCTGATGAGGTTTGAGTCTGAAGATGAAAATGAGTACTGGTTTGGGTCCGAAAACTTTTACGTAATTACCCGATACAATCACAGTCCTTTCTATGCGCTGGCGGTTTACCAACTGGCACAGGAGATCAAAGGAGCCGCAGCACCTTAAACTGAAATGGTGTCAAAAACTTCTTTGATGGCTCTGAGCGATATCTTAAGTTCTTCCCCAAGCAAGGGGTCAGAGTAGTCTCGGCCGGTCTTAGGACCTCCGATTTCCAGATATCCAACCACCTCCTTTACAGGCCACTGATCCTTATACTCTTCACAGATCTGCCTGATTTCCCTCAGGTCAATGATCCCTTTTTGCTGTTCCTGTGCTGAAAAACCAAATGTGCTTCCGTAGATCTGATCTGTATTCTTAAAATGGAATTCCGACATCATGGGAATGCCGTGTTTGAATAACTCAATATTACTGTGAATAATATTTCTGTCTTTATCAGCTAATCCGTGTGAAATATCTCCGCATAGCCAGACAGGAACTGTGCTATCCTTGTTTTGATGATGATGTCCATTTAGCACGCCAATCATGTAATCCATTTCCTGAGGGGTGGTAGGAGGTTCGGCCAGGCTTGACATAGGCTCGATGTTAAAAGCCTTCAGCCCTTTTTCAAAGGCCATCCCCTGCAGTTCTTTCATGTGCTTAAGGTAGGTCTCAATGCCCTGGTCCTTTTTCTCCATCTGATCCCTGTATACAGCACCGGGGTTGGTTCCTGCATAGTCAACGCCGAGCACGCCACCGATATGAATGTACTTTTCATACATCTTTCTGGCTGCTTTCTCCATCTCAGGATCGTCATAAAAAAATCCCCCGAACTCCCTGTAAGCTGAGAACATGCTTTTGATCCTTAATCCTCTCTTCTCAGCCTTCTCTCTGAGAGAAATGAAGAATCGTTCGCTTTCCATATGAAACATTTCGAAAAATGCGCCCAGCTGAACGTATTTCACTCCCTCTTCCACTAACAGGTCAAACAACCAGTCAAAACTATAACGTGTGGTGATCGGGTCGGTCTTAATTCCAATTTCTACTACGCTCATTCTTCTTTAGGATTTTGTCATTTCAAAAATGACCTTATTGTGAAACTGCTTTTTATCTACGATGCTCTGAAATATCTCAGGCCCATCGTCGAGGCTTACAATATCTGTGATCAAAGGTGCAACCACAAGGGATCTGTCCATATATTTCAATACCGTGGTCCAGTCGTCGGTGCCTCTTGGAAAGATTTTGCTATTCCATGTTCCGTAAATATTGAGCTCTCTTCTCAGGATGGTACTGAACGCCTTCTCATCAATTTTAAATTCTCCGTTAATATTTCCTATAAATACAACTTCTCCGGCCCGTGAAGCTACTGCCAAGGCCTCCAAAAATGTGCCAGGCAACCCACATGCTTCGATAACATTTTGAGCTCCCGCTCCATCAGTAAGCTCAAGAATGGTCTTGACCGGATCATTTTCCAGACTATTGATCGCATGGAACCCCGTCTCTCTGGCAATATTCAGCTTTCTTTCATCCACGTCAGTGATAATCACCTGATCACATCCATGTATTCTCATCCACTGAGCACACATATTGCCAATCGGTCCTCCACCAATCACAACCCCCGTGTTTCCGGCAGTGATTTTCATCCTCCTCACACCATGGAGTGCGACGGCCGCCGGCTCTGTCATCGATGCATGGAGGGTTTTTACATGATCCGGTATCTTAAAAAGGTTGATTTCAGGCACCCTCAGATATTCACTGAAAGCCCCGTCTCTCCTCGAACCAAAATAATCATATTCCTTTAGCTGAGCCCAGTCTCCCGTATGATAGGCGGTTTCACCCATATTTGTTGGTATCAGCGGAAATACGGCTACCCTGTCACCTTCTTGAAATTCACTTCCGGACTTGGTTTCAGCCACTATGCCACTAAACTCATGACCCATGACCAACGGGTAATGATAGGCTTTGCCCCCGAAACCGCGTGGAATGTCAGACCCACAAATGCCGCAAGCCGCCACCCTGATCAGCAAACTGTCAGCGGTAGGACCCTCCGCTATGGGATGATCATTGTTTACTTTAAGGACCTTATTTTCTTCAAGTACGAGGGCTTTCATGATTATATTTGATCATTTTGACATTTACTAATCAAAAGTAGTCACAATTAGTCAGAAATACTTCTATTTTGACTACTTTTGATCATAATTAATCAAACCAAAGGATGAAAAGAAAGATTGCCTGTTCACCATCCATGATGTGTGCGGATTTCCTTGACCTTAAAAAGGAGCTGGATGTCCTGGTAAATGAAAAAGTTGAAATGCTTCATATTGATATTATGGATGGTCAGTATGTGCCCAACTTCACACTTGGGCCTGATATGGCCGGATCCATGCATAAGTATTGCAAAATACCACTCGATTATCACTTAATGATAGAAGATGTCGATCAGTCACTGGGTGTATTTACAGGCATCAAAGGCTCAACCATCACTTTTCATCCTGAAACTTCCAGACACCCGGTCCGAACCATCCAGGCCATCAGAGATGCAGGTTGCAAGCCATCCATCGCCATTGACCCTGCCATAACTGTTGAGTCCATGAGACATTTATT
Organism: Cyclobacteriaceae bacterium; assembly: GCA_965243485.1. Taxonomy (GTDB): domain Bacteria; phylum Bacteroidota; class Bacteroidia; order Cytophagales; family Cyclobacteriaceae; genus UBA7330. The sequence continues at coordinate 5,092,213 of CBDEVP010000001.1, forward strand.
ACCTCTGGTGGACATGGTATGTGTCATGACGGTAAATCCCGGTTACTCAGGCCAGAAATTACTACCCTTTTGTGTACATAAAATTGCAGAAGTCAGAGACTGGAAATCCAAGCATCACCCACATCTGCTGATTGAGGTAGATGGTAATGTGAGCTGGGAAAACATTCCAAAAATGGTGGGCGCGGGTGCAGACATTCTGGTGCTCGGCACTTCTTCGGTCTTCAATCAGGAGCTCAGCAGAGAGCAGGCTTATTCAAAACTTAAAGCGATCATTAATCCATGACAAATACCATTTACTTTCTGGATAAACCAAATGGCGACTTCAAAGCGAAAGAAGTCCCGATAGAAAAACCGGGGCCAGGTGAGATCTTGTTGCGAACGAGAAGGACCTCTGTATGTCAAAGTGACGTGGTCATTTACAAGCATGGCCTTCCCAGGATTAAGGAATGGCCGGCTATAATCCTTCATGAAGTATGTTGCACGGTAGAGGCTGTCGGCGAAGGGGTTACAAAGTTCAAAACCGGTGACCTTGTGGGTCTGGGATGTGACATTCCCTGTGGCGATATAAACTGCATTTATTGTGGTCGTGATGGTACCGGCGACTGGACCAGTTGCCCCAATACCATAGCTACCGGGCATGAGTTTCCGGGATTTGCCAGATCCTATGCAACCTTGCCTGCCTGGTTTGTTGAATTGGGTCCGATCAAAAAGTTTCCTTCATCTGCTAATCCTGACCATGTCTGTCAACTGGAGCCGCTTGCCTGTACCCTCGAGGGTATGACCCGGGTCAATCGATGTATTGAGGATCGGATCGTGGTACTGATCGGAGCTGGCTCTCAAAGCACTTATGCCCTTCAATGCGCCCAGGCCATGAATGCTAGAAAGATCATTGTTGTCAACCGTGGGGAAGAACGACTGAACAGGGTCATGAAGGATTTTGGAGATGACAGAACCATCGGTATCAGATGGGATGATGATGTTGTGAAAAATGTGCTCAGGGAGTGTAAGCCATTCAATGAACCTCATTTTATTATGATGAATGTGCCTCATCAATCAGGTTATGAGCTCGCCGTTCAATTGATGGGCTATAATACAGTGATGGATGCACATGCCGGTGTAAAAGGGGCTGCAGGTAAACCCCCAGTGATGCATCAGCTTGACCTGAATAATGACGTACACTATAAACTTCAGTGCTATCAGGCCACTCATGGCAGCTCCATGCACGGGATCGAACAAGCCTACGGAATGCTCAGTGAAAATAAGCTGGAGCGGATCAACCGCATGACCGATGCTTCCGAAAAGTTCCCGAAAACAAAGATCAAAGAAGCCATCCATCGGGCGGCAGATTCCGATAGTCTGAAGGTGATCATCAACTGGGATTGACATGCACCAGAAAAGCCGGTTACAGACCATTTTAGGCAAATTAGAAGAGGTACCGGTACTCACCGTTGATGAGGCATGTGAGTTGTTGAATGTGTCTCCAGCTACAGTGCGACGCGATTTTAATCTCATTTATCAAAATGGTAAAGCTGAAAAGACCTGGGGCGGAATTACCAAATTGGGAAATCTGCCCGATGAAATGAAACCACTCAGACTCAGGCAGACCCAAAACCTGGAAGAAAAGAAAGCAATCGCCAAAAAAGCAGCGGAATTGATTTCGGACGGCGATGTGATCATCGTTGATGGTGGGACCACCACCCTTGAAATGGCCCCGTACATTGCCAACCGAAAGATCAGGATCATCACCAATTCCTTATTGATCGCTTATGAGATCCACCTGAAAAGGTCAGGCTGGACCGGAGCGGAAGTTTTTCTGTCAGGTGGTTTCCTTTATCCGGATTCCGGCCTCTTTGTCGGTCCCGAAGCCATCAAAAACCTCAAACAATATCATGCAGACCTGGCATTTTTGTCTGTAGGAGGTATCGATGAACATACAATTACCAACTCAAATCAACTGGTGGTGGAAACGGAAAGAACCATGATGGAGCAAAGCGATCAGGTCATTCTTCTTGCAGACAACAGTAAATTCGGAAACAGGGCAATGGTCAAGCTGTGTGACCCGCAGGAAGTCCATATGCTGATCACTACCTACAGCAAAAACGATCAAATGCTTACAGCATTAAGCAACTTTGGCATCAAAATCCTAAAAGACCTCGATTAGCATCATATTTCCATTGAGGATTTTATGAAAAAAAGGATATTCAGGTTAACTTGATGGATTAAACCAAATCCAGTTATCTATGGCATCATTCGAACTGCAAGTCAATGGAAAAAAACATCAGGTAGAGGCTGATTCCGATACTCCGCTTCTTTGGGTATTAAGAGACAACCTTGACCTTCCCGGAACCAAATATGGATGTGGCATCTCACAATGCGGTGCATGCACAGTACACCTGAACGGAGTAGCTATCCGCTCCTGTACCACCACTGTCTCCTCCGCGGCAGGTGCGTCGATCACCACCATCGAAGGATTATCCGAAAAAGGAGACCATCCGGTCCAGGTCGCCTGGAAAAAGCTGGATGTTCCACAGTGCGGATATTGCCAGTCCGGACAGATCATGTCTGCGGCAGCACTCCTGGCTCAAAACAAAGCACCTTCAGATGACCAGATAGACGGAACTATGAATGGTAATATCTGTCGTTGCGGAACCTATGTTCGCATCAAAGCTGCCATTAAAGAAGCGGCATCTCAAATGAAGTAAAACCTTAGCTGAATCCATTATGACTCTTATCAAGACTAAATACAACCGAAGATCTTTTCTCAAAGCCTCCACTGCCGCAGGTGGTGGTCTCATGCTGGGATTTAGCTGGCTTGCTTCCTGTAGCCCTTCCTCTCAGGAGAAGATGCTGACAATACCGGACTCCTGGTTTGATATCAACGCCTATATCAAGATCGGAGAAAATGGTGTGGTAACCATATTCTCACCAAATCCCGAAGTTGGTCAAAACATAAAAACCTCCATGCCGATGATCGTGGCCGAGGAACTGGATGTGGACTGGAAAATGGTACTTGTAGAGCAAGCTCCTCTAAACACCAACGACTTTGACCGTCAGGTAGCAGGAGGAAGTAATTCGATCAGAAGCAGCTGGGACGCCCTCAGGATGGCGGGAGGTACAGCACGAAAGATGCTAATGGAGGCAGCAGCTAAAGAGTTGAATGTACCCATAAGTGAACTGACTACTGAGAACGGAGTGATCAAACATTCCTCAGGCAAATCTGTTGGATACGGAGAAGTCGCTTCTGCCGCCTCTACCCTGGATGTCCCTGAAGAAGTTGAGTTAAAAGATATCAGGGACTTCAAAATTATCGGTAAGCCAACAGGGAATGTGGATATCGATAAGATCATCACAGGCAAGCCGCTCTTTGGTTTGGATTACAAGGAAGATGGTATGCTCATTGCCATGCTTATCCATGCACCGGCCTTTGGTATGAAACTTAAGAGTTTCAACGGTGAAACAGCGAAAGGAATGCCGGGAATCGTTGATATTTTCTCGGTAAAAACGACCAATGACGACCTGGATTTGAACTGGTATGGTTTTGATGAGATCGTGGCCATAGTCGGTCAGACTACCTGGCAGGTGATGAAGGCTAAAAAGGCACTGTCTCCCGAATGGGAATGGGCCGGCACTCCTGAAAGTACCTATGATCATGAGAAGAAAATTGCCGATTCTTTCAACGATGTTGTGAAAGAGCCCGAAAGGATTGACGGAGACCCTCAAACTGCATTTAAGAATGCAGCAAAGATTGTTGAAAGAACATATACGGCCCCGTTCCTGGCTCACAATACGATGGAGCCAATGAACTTCTTTGCCAATGTAAAGGGAGACCAGGCCATAGTGACGGGACCTATTCAAACTCCGGAGAGACTGAGAGGCTATATATCCTCCTATCTGGGCATGCCCGAGGATAAAGTTACGGTTAACATGACAAGGATAGGTGGTGGATTCGGCAGGAGACTTTATGGGAATTTTGGCCTGGAGGCTGTCGCAATTTCAAAAAAGGTAAATGCACCTGTCAAACTGATCTATACCCGGGAAGATGACATGAGCCAGGGCGTTTACAGACCTGCTTATGGAATAAAATTCAGGGCTGCTCTGGATGCAAATAATAACCTGACGGCCTATCACGTGAAAGGAACCGGGATTAGAGACAGTGCGGTCTATGCTAACCGTTTTCCTGCCGGCGCTGTTGAAAATTATTTGGCAGAGAGCACGAGAGCAGACTCTAATATCACAACTGGTGCCTGGAGGGCTCCCCGTTCAAACTTTGTTGCCGGAGCCGAATCAGCATTTCTGGATGAGCTCGCCGAAGAAGCAGGAAAAGACCCCATTGATTTCAGGTTAGAGCTTTTCGAACGCAGCATGCAAAACCCTGTGGGTGAAAGAAATGACTATGAAGCTGAGCGATATGCCGGCGTTCTAAAGCTAGTCAAAGAAAAATCTAACTGGGGTCAGGAAACGCCGGGTGTTTTTCGTGGTGTGGCCGCATATTTCTGCCATAATTCTTATGTAGCCCAGGTACTGGACCTGGTAAAAGAAAATGGTACGCCCAAGGTTCAGAAAGTATGGTGCGCAGTAGATTGTGGTATTGTGGTTAACCCCGAAGGGGCCAGAAACCAGGTTGAAGGAAGTATTGTCGATGGTATAGGCCATGGTATGTTTAGCAGTATGACTTTCAAAGAAGGTACACCTGAGCAACAGAATTTTGACAAATACAGATTGATCCGGCACAAAGAAGCACCCAGAGAAATTGAAGTCTTTTTTGTGGAAAGTGACATCCATCCGACGGGTCTGGGAGAACCAGCTCTACCGCCGGTGATCGGAGCACTTGCCAATGCGCTGTACAAAGCAACAGGCAAACGTGTATACTCTCAACCGTTTGCTCAAAAGGATATCGTACTGGGCTAAGGATAAAAATGTCAGGTCCATTTAGACCTCCTTTTCTCAAAAGAGCCATTTACTTCGGTTTATGGTGCTGTATCCTTGGTTGTAAAGAAGAAAAAGAACGGGCCATCGAGCCCGTTTTTATTGAGATCAATCATGTTTCAGATATCGTTCCTGTGGATACCATGGTAAAGCCCATTCTCTACAGAAATATCGGAGGTTTTGATACGCTGAGTATCCAGGAAAACAAGGATAAATTTGTAGCAGCTATCCTGCCAGCCATATTGATCACCAGGTATCGGATCAACAAGGATCTGGGAAAGATCAAAGAGATGGTCAATAAACAGACATGGGATCCGGAAGATAGTTTGTTTTTTTCCACTCAGATGGAACGTTTCAATGCCAACGATTCAACCGACCTTATCGTCAGGATGCATACTCACCCTACAAGTATCGTGCTGGCACAGGCCGTCGTTGAGAGCGGATGGGGTAAATCGCGGTTTTTCAGTGAAGCAAATAACCTCTTTGGCATCTGGTCTTACAATCCCGACAAACCAAGAATTGCCGCGGGCTCCAGCAAAAGAAATGTTCACCTCAGAAAGTATGAGGATATCTCAGAATCAGTCATGGATTACTTCGAAACCATTGCCAGGGCAAGGGCTTATCGGTCTTTTAGACAAGCCAGGCTCAGAACAAGTGATGTAAACGAACTTTTACCGTTACTGAAAAGCTACTCCGAAAACCGGATGGGCTATGTAAACCAGTTAAAAAACATCATTGAACAGAATAATTTTACACAGTACGATCACTATCAGTTGGATCCCGAATACCTGGTGCCACTATGAAAATGAGGAGGACTCAGCTTTTACTGGTTCTGCTTTTGGTATTGAATGCCTGCGATTCTTCTTCCGGAAATTCCGGTAATCAAAATCCTGAAACGAGTAGAACGGTAAATCAGATCAATCCTGAAAAAAAGATCAATTGTTTCATTTACCATCGTTTTGGAGACTCAAGGTATCCTTCTACCAATATTTCCCTTGATAACTTCAGGGACCATCTGAATTATCTCAAAGAGGCTGACTTTGAAGTTCTGACCTTCAGTGAAGCCATCCGGTATCTGAAAAATGATGATCCTCGAAAGAACGTCGCGGTCCTTACGATCGATGATGCTTTTGAAAGCTTCTACAAGAACGGCCTGACCCTGCTGGAGGAGTATGGTTTCCCGGCCACACTCTTTGTGAACACAAAGACCGTAGGTGGCAGCAGCTACATGGACTGGGGAGAATTAAAGGATGCCACACAAAGAGGTATCGAAATCGGTAATCATACGCACTCCCACGATTTTATATTGAATATTGATCCTGAAAGTCGGTACGAACACTTTGAATCCGAAATCAAAAAATGTCAGAACCTGATCATGGAAAACCTGGGTATCGAACCAAAAGTATTTGCATATCCCTATGGAGAATTTGATGAAAGAATGAAAGTAATCGTTGAAGAAGCCGGTTTTATAGCAGCGGCAGCACAGAATTCAGGGGTAATAAATTATGCAACAGATCTGATGGCTTGTCCACGATTTCCCATGGCCACAGGTTTTGACGATATCAGCGGCTTCAGGCTTAAAGCCAATGCTCATTCCCTGGACATGAAAGGCAGTCCGGAGGATCACCTGGTCAAAAGTGATAAACCCCGATTAACACTTTCAATAGAAAAAGGGAATCTGCGGATCGATGAAATGCAATGTTTTATTCAGGGCAGCGACTGTGATTTCACTACGGCGAAAGAACCGGATGGAAAATTTGAGATCAGGGTGATACCAAAAAGCAGCATCTCAGGACGCAGAAGAACGCTTTATACCCTCACCGTACAGGATCAATCCAATCAATGGTACTGGTACAGCTTTTTGTGGATCAACCCTACGGTAGAAGAGTGAATTTCGGAAAAGATCAAGGAAGTGAAAATACCCAGGAGACCTCATAGTATCAGAGAATGTACCCTACCCGCCTATTCAAATCCGGTATATTGATCATCCAGCTTCTTCAGGATGATCTTGATCTCATCGGACTTGTGATAATCACCCAGTTTTTCAAAAGAAACGACCAGGTTTCTGAGGCACCGGAGAATGATGTCTTCATTGGAGCATGGCTCGTAAAACAATTCCTGAGGTGGGATATTCAGATGTTCCAGGTAGTGATCAATATCTTCTTTGCTAAATATCAATCCCCTGTTAAAGACATTGATGTAAAAAACCAAACCATCTTTCCTGTAAGTCAGAATAAAAAGATTGGGCAGATTTACTCCATAAATGGGCATTCCCAGCTTTTGTCCAATGATCATATAAACCGAGCAAAGCGTGATCGGATTGCCCTTCTTCGACTCGAGCACTGCATTGATCATACTATTGGCAGGTGAATGGAAATTCTTGGTATTAGCCCTGAACTTCATTTTATTGAACATCATATTGTTCACGATCCTGATCTGATCCAATGGGGCATAATCCGCTTTAAATTCCCGCCAGATCTCATGATAAAGCTGTTCGATCTCAACCTTTAAATCTCCAAAGTCCAGGTCCGGGTACTGATAGGTGGCTATCAGCCACAGCCCCTCAAGCAGGTCCTTTTCCTCACTTTCCTTCCATTTGATGAGGCGCTCCTGAACCAACTCAAACTGAAGTCCGTGAATCATATCTTCAATCCTCCTTTGGATCAGTGGGTTAAAGTTGCTTTCCCACTCCTGCTCCAGAAACGGTATGATGCCGGTTCCTAGGTCCATGAGCCTGGTTTCCACATGAGAAACCACCTCATCGTCCTCATCCTCAAGCAAACTCACTAAAGCTTTTAATTCAGTTTCCTTCATCAAGACATTCGGAATTTAAGAATTTGAACAGGATATATCCAAACCTGGGGTTGAATAATGTGCAAGACACAGCATGTGTAACTCCCTATTCTTCTTCCTCATCGATTCCCTTCAGCTTTTTATGTTTTCTCCCCAGAGGCCTTACAAAGTCTTTCGGATAATTGCGGAAATGATGAACAAAACCCTGCAGATCCTCCATGGTGGTATTGATATTTTGATAGAGCGTATCAGAATAAAGCAGTTTTCCGATGGAGCTGTTTTCACTTTTCATCAGGGTCAGCGTCTGATTCAGTGTGATCATCACTGAGTCAATATGTGCAAGTGTTTGTGCCATCTCAAGATTATTCAACGAATCCATCACTCCATCCGCTTTTTTGATCACCGGCCCTAATCGTTCGATTTTCTGGTTGAGATTTTGGATGGTGGTTTTAGTGACCGCAGCAATCTGTTCAATATTATCCTCATTGCTTTCCATGATCCGGTTGATATTTTCAAAAGTCCGGTGCAGATCATCCAAGGTGGTATTGATCTTTTCACCGCTACCTTTGAGACCCACAAGAATTTCATTGATCCGTGTGATCGTCACGTTCAGGTTGTTGGCCACCGGTGTTGCACTCTCCAGAATCTCTTCAAGTCCTCTGTCACGATAGGAGATCAAAGTATCTCCGGGTTCGATCATGTTTTCAGAGGTGCCAATGGTAAGGACGATCCCTTTTGTACCAAGGAAATCAGTACTGGTCAGTAAAGCAGTTGAAGAATCATTTAAGTTGATGCTTTCCTGAATGTCAAACTGCACCAGGATACTGTCCTGATTTGGTGTTAATTTAATGTTGGTGACCCTTCCCACTGCATATCCATTGAATTTCACCGGATTGCCTGGGACCAAACCATCCACATTGTCGTAGACCGCGTAATACTTGTTGGTAGCTGAGAAAAAATCTATGCCCTTCAGATAATTAAATCCATAATAGAGCATGACTCCTGACACAAGGGCAATAAGGCCTACTTTGAATTCTTTGGACATCCGCACTAACATAATTTATTCTCAAGACAAGGGCGCCCGATCAACCGAAGCCTGAAAAGCAACGGATATGACTCCTTGATCAGTTCATGGATTCAAGTTCTTCCTTATAATCCCGGAAGGCCCTGAAAATGCCTGAGGCAATGTAGACCTGATTCAACGGATCATTAAGCTCCCTTTCCTCCTTAGGGTTGCTAAGATAACCTACTTCTACCAAAACGCTAGGCATTCCGGTCCGCCATAGCACCAGAAAGCCTGCAGATTTCACTCCCCTGCTGTGACGACCAGCCCGGCTTTTGAATTGCGTTTCAATCTTATCCGCCAGCCGCAGACTGTTTTGCTGGTAAGCATTCTGGTAAAGCGAAAATAAAATGTAGGAATCCGGTGATGCAGGATCGAAGCCGTCATAATCCGATGCTCCCCCCTCCTCCGCAAGGATCACAGAATTCTCCCTTTGCGCAACCAGTAAGTTGGCCTCAGTCTTGTGAAGTCCCATGACATAGGTTTCTGTACCATATATTTTTGGATTGGAGATCCAGTTAGCATGAATGGATATGAACAGATCCGCATCTCTTTGATTGGCAATGTCAGCCCTTTCATGCAATTGAGGGAAGCTGTCGTCCTGCCTGGTGAAGACAACCTCAACATCCGGAAGATTATCTTTTATGATCCTTCCTACTTCAAGGGCGATGTTAAGTGCAACATCCTTTTCTTTGCTGATGTTGCCGTGGGCACCGGGATCTTTACCACCATGGCCCGGATCAATCACGATCTTGTCGATCTTGTAGTTGATTACACCGACCGGATTGAAGGAGGCCAGGATAAAAAATATACAAATGCTGAAGGGTATTGCAATATTTCTCACTGTATCCCGGTTATATACTAAAATCCGATAATTTTACGCAAAAATGTAAATTTTTTATCGAAATTAAAACTCGTGTCTGGTCTGAGGAGTATTGTATTTTTTTTAGTCATCATTGCTTTTTCTTCTCCTGCCTATGCACAAGAAAATACTGATCCTGCTGACACCACTTCATCCGATTCCACCGCTTTAATATCAGATATCGATTCAGTAGCCGCACCCAGTGACACGTCTCGAATCGACTCCCTTCGATCGCCGGCGAAACCTAAAGGCGACATTGAGACTACGATCAACTACAATGCCAAAGATTCGATGTTCTATGACCTGGAAAACAAGAAAATCTTTATGTATCAGGAGGCACACGTGGACTATGGCGACATTGTCCTGGAGGCCAACACCACCACAGTGGACTGGAATAAAAGAACCATTCATGCAGAATACTCTACGGACAGTACCGGCAGAAAAATAGGGAAACCTGTATTTACCCAGGAGGGTGACACTTACGAGACGGACAATATTTTATACAATTTCAAGACCCGCCGGGCCATTATCAAGGGGGTGATCACTGAACAGGAAGGGGCTTTTATGCATGGAGAAGATGTGAAAATGAATGAAGAGAAAGAGCTATTTATCAAACATGCCAAATATTCTACCTGCAACCTTGCTCATCCTCATTTCTTCATTGAATCGGAAAAGCTAAAGGTAATACCCGGAAACAAAGTGGTCTCCGGGCCCTTCAATCTGAAATTCCGCGAAATACCCACACCGTTTTGGTTTCCATTCGGGATGTTCCCACAACCACGTAAAAAAGCGACGGGCATCGTTTTTCCATCTTACGGAGAGGAAAAACAGCGGGGATTTTTCCTGAGAGACGGAGGGTATTACCTCACGTTCAATGACTATATGGATCTCAGGCTCACAGGCGACATATATTCGAAAGGCGGCCACGGACTGAATGCCACGATGAATTACAGAAAGCGTTACTCATATTCCGGGTCTTTCAACTTTTCTTATAACAAGTCCATCATCGACAATATTGAAGATCCGGTAGAGACCAACGACTTCTGGATCCGGTGGAGCCATCGGCCGGAAACCCGTGGAAACACCAGTTTCGGCGCCTCAGTTTCAGCAGGTACTTCCACCTATAATTCTAACAATAACCTTGTCAATCAGGACTTTTCACGAAGTATAAACTCCCAGTTTTCGTCAAGTGTCAGCTACTCACAGCGATTTCAGCGCATTCCGGTCAACATCAGCAGTAATCTAAGGCACAATCAAAACATTCAGACCGGGATCATGACGATGACCCTGCCTGATTTTACCATGAACGTAAACAGGATCTATCCATTTAAGGGCATCATTAAAAATCAAAAGAATCCACTGGCCAAAGTCAACCTGAGTCACAATTTCGCCGCCAAAAACGAGGTCACCAATGCCCCGGTCAGAAGTTTCTCCAACTTCAACGTAGTCAATGAGGATGAGAGCAGCCGGGATACCCTGGATTTCAACCTCGAAAACTTTGGAAGGTTATATGAAAGGGCAAAAATCGGCGGAAGGCACTCGATCCCGCTATCCACATCATTTAACATGTTCAACTACATCACTGTAAGCCCCAGCTTCAACTACACCGAAGTATGGTATACCCGGGAGCTTGACTTTACCTACGATGAGGCCCGAAACGGCGTCCGGGTCGATACGCTTGAAGGGTTCAGCAGGTCAGGGTGGTGGTCTTCTGGAGCATCAATGAACACACGGTTCTATGGAACGGTGACCTTTCCGGGTCAGAATAAGAAAATTCAGGCCATCCGGCACGTGGTAACGCCAAGTGTCAGCTTTTCCTATAACCCGGATTTCAGCGAACGAAGTGGCGTCTACAAAGAGATCCAGGTGGATTCCACCGGTCGGACCCAGCGAGTGTCCAAATATGAGCAATTTGCCTATGGGGGCCCGCCTTCAGGAGAGAGCAGGACCATTGGATTTTCCCTTCAAAATAACCTGGAAATGAAGGTCAGAGATGACAAGGATTCCACGCAGGCCTATAAAAAAGTGAAGATCTTTGAGAATCTCTCCTTCAGCACAGGTTACAACCTCGCAGCTGAGGAGTTCAAATTAAGTAACATCAACTGGAATACCCGGACCAGCTTTTTCCAGAATAAGGTAAATGTCAATTTTAACGGCACTATTGATCCGTATGTTTATAACCTGATCAGTGAATCGATCAACCCAGTGACGGGGGTTCGTTCGGTGGTGCAGGAGCGAATAGACCGGTATGCATGGAACAACGGACAGGGGATTGGGAACCTCAGCAGACTCAATACCTCCATCGGCTTCTCATTCAACAGTAAGTCGGGCAGCAGCAAAAAAGACCCTGACAAACAGGACCAGTTCGATACCGGCACAGTGCCGGAAGGCCTGGACGAATCACAGTATGGGACAGAGGAGGAAAAGGAGTATATCCGGCAGAATCCGGAAGAGTACGTAAATTTTGATGTGCCATGGACTTTCAGGGTACAGTACTCGATCTCCAGGACACAAACCGGATTTCAGGACCCTACCATTATTCAATCTTTACAATTTAACGGAACCCTTGCGCTTACTTCGAAAACCCAGATCACATACAATTCAGGATTTGATTTTGTAAATAAGGAATTTACCACGACAAGGATCGGTATTTCAAGGGACCTGCATTGCTGGTCATTGAATTTTTCCTGGGTGCCGTTTGGACGATATCAATCCTTCAGCCTCGTCATCCAGCCAAATTCTTCTCTTCTTCAGGATCTGAAACTGGAAAAAAGAAGAAACTTCTTTGATTTCTTCAACCGGTAATAATCCCTTCCTTCAGGTCTGAAAATATCTTTCAAATTGATAATTTTGATGAAAATTTAATCTAAAATGGGAAGAGCGTTTGAGTACAGAAGGGCTGCAAAAGAAGCCAGGTGGGACAAGATGTCCAAGGTATTTCCAAAATTGGCCAAAGCCATTACCGTGGCTGCAAAAGAAGGTGGCGGTGATCCTGAAATGAATGCCAAGCTTCGAACAGCCATCCAAAATGCCAAGGCTCAGAACATGCCCAAGGACAACATCGAAAATGCGATCAAAAGGGCCACTGGAAATGACTCTGCGGTATATGAAGAGGTCACATACGAAGGAAAAGGACCTCACGGAGTACTGGTTTTCGTGGAGTGTGCTACTGACAATACCACAAGAACAGTGGCCAACGTAAAGGCTTATCTTAGCAAGGCCGGTGGGCAGATGGTGCCTAATGGTTCTCTCGAGTTTATGTTTGATCGCAAGGCTGTTTTTGAGTTTGAGCTCGAGGATGATCTGGATCTGGAAACACTCGAACTCGAACTGATCGATGCAGGTCTGGAAGAAGTGTACACTAATGAAGGAAGGGTGTATCTTTATGCGGACTATACAAACTTTGGTAGTATGTCAAAAGCACTGGAGGATAAAGGTATTGAGGTAGAAAAGGCCAATCTACAGAGGATCCCTAATGCACCTGTGGAATTTCCCGAAGATCAAATGGAAGAGATCGAAAAAATGCTGGACCGGATTGAAGACGATGACGACGTTCAGGCGGTATTCACTAACATTGCATAATGTTCATTGTTAAATCATCAGAGAAACCTAATTACAATATCGTTGCCAGCGCGGCAATAATCATCGGTGGCCTGTATTATTTATATGAACTTTTCTATGGCGAGATCTTTGAAACGCATTCGGGTCAGACGCTCATTGAAAGAGCTTTTCTAATCGCTCTTTCTACGGCCGTAATATTCTGGATCTTCGAGGTCGCATTTAAGCACATTTTTTTCTCGCCCTCCCTTGAAGGTCTATTATCATGGCACCTGGGCCAGGCCTTGTCAGCCGGATTGATAGCATTTGTGATTGATAGCTATTTTGACGGCTATCCTACCTGGGAATCCAGGCACTTATTTGCTTTTGTTTCTATCTTCAGTCTCTGCTGCGTGCCCGGAATAGTCCTGGGCTATTTCATCTATCACCGGACCCGAAAAAATGGTTTTGATGAAGACATCAGATTTATCATTGTCAGGGCCAGTGGAAAAGAGGACGAACTAATCGTAGATCCTCGTGATGTGATGTTTCTTGCGGATGAAGACATTTCCATGCGGGTTTTTTACATGGAGCACGGAGAGATCAACTCCAAGTTAATATCCACTAAGCTCATCAATTTTGAAAAGGAATTTAACGACATCCCCTTTCTGTTGCGAGCGCATCATGCCTATATTGTAAATATCAACCGGGTGTCGGAGATCGTTAAGGACAAACAGCAGATCCTCCTTCATTATTCTTCCCAGTATATCATACCCGTGGAAGAAAAATTCAGAAACAAAATTTTGAACAGAATTAACTGACACGCTTTTTTAATCCTTTCCAATTTGGATTCAGGATTTGTTTTAAGTGTGATTGTTTAGCATATTTAGGTAAACAAACGAACCCTAAATCACAATGTCACACCACAACTTCAATCGCCGGGACTTCTTAAAAAGGAGCTCAGCTGCCATGGCATTTGCTGCCATGGGGAATCTCGGTATGAGTTATCCTACATTGGCCAAAGACCTAAAAGTTGGCCTAATAGGTTCCGGTTGGTATGGAAAAAATGACCTGTTTCGTCTCATCCAGGTAGCGCCCATAGATGTGGTGGCTGTGTGTGATGTGGATCAAAACATACTCAATGCCGCCGGCAAACTTGTCAGTGAAAGACAATCCTCCGGAAAAGTGCCAAAACTCTATGGCGACTATCGGAAAATGCTGGATAAACATGACTTCGACATTATGATCATAGGAACACCTGATCACTGGCATGCACTTCAATGTATTGATGCAGTAAAGGCCGGCGCTCACGTTTATGTACAAAAACCCATTAGTGTGGATGTGGTTGAAGGCGAGGCGATGGTGAAAGCTGCCCGAAAATATAATAAGGTAGTACAGGTAGGCACCCAACGCAAAAGCACTCCTCATCTCATTGATGTAAAGAAAAATGTGGTAGAAAAGGGTTTATTGGGCAAGATCTCCCACGTGGAGATGTGCTGCTATTTTCATATGCGCAACAATGCAAACCCACCGCTACAGCCGGTACCGGACTTCCTGGATTATGACATGTGGACCGGCCCTGCCCCACTGAGACCTTATGACGGACTTCCTCATATCAGGTGGTGGCGTGCTTTCATGGAGTATGGCAATGGGATCACCGGAGATATGTGTGTGCACATGCTGGATACGGTCAGGTGGATGCTAGGACTGGGTTGGCCTAAAAGGATTACCTCGACGGGAGGTATTTTCGTACAAAAGGATGGCAAATCAAATATAGCAGATACACAATCTGCCATTTTTGAGTATGATGAACTCAATTGTGTGTGGCAGCACAGGACCTGGGGTACACCCTCAGACCCGGATTATCCCTGGTCTTTCAAAATCTACGGGGATAAGGGCACATTAAAGGGCAGCACCATGCAGGCGGATTTTATCCCTAAAGAGGGTGATCCGATCCACTATGATGTGGTCTATGAAAAAGAAAAATATCCGGAGGATCTGACTGAGGAACGGATTGAGCTGAATGCTGCTCCGGCGACGAGACTCCATATGCTGGACTTCCTCAAAGCCATTGAGAATAATTCAAAGCCTGTGGCAGATATTGAAGATGGGCATATATCGACTGCCAGTTGCATCCTCGCGAATATTTCAATGGAACTTGCGGGAAGACCGCTGGTTTATGATCCGGCGAACAAAGTGGTAGTGGGTGATCCTGAAGCCACATCCATGCTTCAAAGAGAGTATAGAAAACCATGGATACATCCTACCATTGATAATGTTTAAAACTATATCTGATGCTAAACGAGAACATTAACCGAAGAAAATTTGTCAAGGGAATTTCAGCCACCGCAGCATTAACAGCATTTGGTGGCATCGGAATGAGCTTCCACGGGGTACAACAACAGTGGCGGGTTGGGTTGATTGGCTCAGGCTGGTACGGAAAAAGTGACACCTTTCGCCTCATACAGGTAGCTCCCGTTGAAGTAGTGGCAGTTTGTGACGTAGATCAAAACATGCTTAATGAAGCCGGGCAGTTGATCAGCCAGCGGCAGAAATCGGGTAAGGTGCCCAAATTATATGGCGATTACAGGAAAATGCTGGACAGTCATGAATTCGACATAGTCATTGTTGGATCACCTGATCACTGGCATGCGCTGCATATGATCGAAGCCGTGAAAGCAGGAGCCAATGTCTATGTACAAAAGCCAATCAGTGCGGATGTAGTTGAAGGCGAAGCCATGCTCAGGGCAGCCAGGAAATATAACAAAGTGGTTCAGGTAGGGACCCAAAGGAGAAGCACGCCTCACCTGATACAGGCCAAAGAGCAGATTGTTGACAAAGGGCTGCTGGGAAAGATCAGTCATGTGGAGGTCTGTTGCTATACCGGCGGAGGTGGTGAAATACCCCCCGTGGTACCTGTACCTGACTTTTTTGATTACGATCTGTGGTGTGGACCTGCACCCATGGTACCTTATACCGGCTTGCCTCACCGAAGGTGGAGAGCATATATGGAATATGGCAACGGAATCATTGGCGACATGGGCATTCACATGATCGATGCCGCCCGCTGGATGCTGGGCGTGGGGTGGCCCAAAAAGGTCACCTCAGTAGGTGGCACGTACGTGCACAAGGAAAGCTTTGGCAACCGGTATGATACACAGCATGCCATCCTTGAATTTGATGAACTCAATTTTGTCTGGCAGCACCGAAGGTGGGGAACCCCCGCAGATCCCGATTACTGGTGGTCCTTTAAGCTTTTTGGCGAAAAAGGGACGTTGGAAGCCGGGGTGAGGAAAGCGGACTTCACACCCGTCGAAGGCGAGCCCATTCACTTTGAGTGCGTCTATGAGCGGGAAGAATATCCGGAAGACCTGACGGAAGATGGTATGGAACTATTTGCTGCTCCGGCCACCCGAAGACACATGCTGGATTTTATCAACGCCATTGAAAACAAGACAAAACCTGTTGCCGATATTGAGCAGGGACATATCTCTTCCGCCAGTTGCATCATGGCAAATTTGTCTCTACAGCTGGGTGGAAGGCCGCTTGAATATGATCCGGTGACCCGGACGGTAAAAGGTGATCCCGAAGCTACGAAATTGCTGGCCAGAAGTTATCGGAACCCCTGGGATCACCCGACCTTTGATAATGTCTGATGCGATGATGGGAAGCCATGGATGATCTACTGGCAGAGATCAGTGAATGCCTGATCTGTCAGGGACTCCTCCCCAATGAGCCAAGGCCCGTCCTTCAGGCAAGCAGCCATTCAAAAATTCTGATCATTGGACAGGCTCCCGGCAGTAAGGTGCACGAAAGTGGAATTCCCTGGGACGATGCCAGCGGTGATGAGCTAAGAAGATGGCTGGGTGTATCAAAAGAAGAATTTTACAATCCGGATTTTTTTGGCTTGATCCCGATGGGATTTTGTTATCCGGGAAAAGGAAAGTCAGGCGACCTGCCTCCCCGACCTGAATGTGCACCTCAGTGGCATGATCGCTTGCTAAGGCAAATGTCACAGGTTAAGCTGACTATTCTGATCGGTCAGTATGCGCAGAAGTACTATCTGAAAGAAAAATTCAATAAAAGCCTCACTGAGAATGTCAGGAATTTCAGAGCATTTCTTCCGGCTTACTTGCCGTTGGTTCATCCTTCACCCCGTAATCGGATCTGGCAAAGGAAGAATCCCTGGTTTGAGGAAGAGGTGGTACCGGTACTTAGGGAAAAGATCAGAAAATGAAGCGCTAAAGTTATAAGATTAAGAAATGCAATGAGCAGGATTAATTTCCTTGATTGCATATGATGTCACTCATAATCCCACTTCCTGATCCACCGGTCATGTGTCCTTTCCTGAAAAGACCGGATCTTCTGTTGGTATTTTGCTAGTACGTCTTGGAATCCGGGCTGGTACGCCAGATTATTGATTTCATCCGGGTCATTGCTGATGTCAAATAATTCGAATTCATCCCTGTGAATGTAATCGCTTACCGTTCGCACTCCATACATGGCATCATCGCCTTGCTTATACTGAGCCTGCCAGGTCTGCGCTGCCCAAAGGTCTGATGCAAATGGATAAGGAAGTTCCCATGCAATGTTCCAGATAAGCTTATAGTCCCGATCCCTGACCACGCGCATTGGGTAATACATCTGGATTTCGTGAAACGTGTGTGAAGCATATATCTCATCGTATCCGGTCGATGTCTCCTGCTCCAATACCGGCAAAAAGGATCGCCCGTGCAATTGATTCACAATGGCATCTTCTCCACCTTCATCTTCCAACACTCGGTAAGGCACGGGTGGTTTAATTCTTGCAAAATCAAGTATGGTCGGCGTAATGTCAGTCCAACTGACCATGGCATCGGTGGTGATGCCTCGTAACTGGACATCGGGGCTCCGGACGATCAGCGGGGAGTTGAGACCCGGATCGTAGGTTGTGGTCTTGGCTCCCGGAAAAGCCATGCCATGGTCAGACATATAGATGATGAGGGTATTCTCATATTCCCCGGCAGCTTTCAAAAGCTGAATAAGTCTTCCCAATCCCTGATCTAGCCTCGAGATCGATTGATAGTATTCAGCCAGTTCCTCCCGGGCTTCTTTGGTGTCCGGCAGAAATGGAGGTACCACGACTTCATCCGGAGAATATTTGATCGCCTTAACGCCTTCATAACCTTCATCCAGATTGCCAAAGCGGTTGGGCCCTTCCACGTCAGCACTTCGGTGTGGGTCAGAAGTACAGAAATATAGGAAGAAAGGCTTATCCTCATCAGACGTAATAAAAGACTCACATGCGTTGGCCATCATCACTACATTCCTTCCAAAGTCAGCCTTGCGATAATCCACCTCTCCATTCAAATCATCAACACTGATGAACTCATCAAAGTCGAAAACTTCTTTGGGAGCCACATGATACTTACCGACGGTTCCGGTCCTGTAGCCACCATCTCTTAAGATAACCGGCAGCGATTTGAGGTTTTCATAAGCGCGGAAATGGTTGGGATAATGCATGTGACCAAACAAACTGGTCCTATGATTATGCAGCCCCGTCAAGATCACGGATCTGCTGGCCGTACAGCTGGCGGTTGTGGCAAATGCATTGGTAAACAATGTACCTTCTCTGGCCAGCTGGTCCATGTTCGGGGTCCTGACAACCGGATCACCATAACAACCTGCGGTCTTTCCGTGATCATCGGAAACGAATAGTACAATATTCTTTCGTGATACAGACTCCTTATTTGTTTCAGAATTGATCTGTTTCTCGCAGGAAAATAACAAAATCACCGAAAAGAGGAATGAGAAAAAAATGAATCTGTGCATATGACATGGTTCTTCAGACATCACAAAATGGTACTTTCAAAACGAAATCATTTTAAAGGATCATTCAACGGCTTATCTTTTTTGATCAACTGATCCTTCCCGTCAGAGAGCCAGTTTAGGTCAAAGCTTGCCACAGACATTTGGGCATTCTTGAAGTGGTTATTGTCCCAACCCTCGATGGAGCCTCCTTCGTACAAAACATGGATCATCCCGTCAGGAGTTACTGCTATGTCTGAATAGCCTGCGATATTCGGATCGATCACTTTACGAACGGGCCAGGTGACTCCCTCATCATAGCTCATCCTAATGGTCAGGTTTGTCCTGTGCCTGTTTGGAGCAGACCTGGGCGTGGATATTATTTCGGCGTTCCATGGATCGTGCCTGCTGTCCGGATTGCAGAAGAGAATCCTGTTTTTTGACTGTTTGGGTTGCATCGAGTATCTGACCATGGCTCCAAAACAAATGGGCTCGAAAAAAGCATCATGAAAGTAAGGCTCAGACCAGTTTGTAGCACCATCTTCACTGCTTGTGACAAGACGTCGGTAATTGATGGATTCATTTCTGGAGTTGAATATCACGCGGCCGTCAGCCAATTCAACCACGGATGTCTCGCTTGGAATAACCGAAACATCATTATCCTGAACAGCCACTTCCCCTGCCTTCCATGTTTTGCCGTGGTCATCACTGTAAACAGATACAACTATGGAAGGTCTGTGAGCCAATTTCCCCGGAGCCGAAGGACCCGATGCGTCTGATAGCCAAAAAGGGACAACCAGTCTGCCGTTAGACATCTGAATGCCGTGTCCCGGCCCGGGTGCCTCTACCTTCCAGTCATAAATCTTTTTGAACTCATCCAATGTTGCAGTGATGTCCACCGGAGTGGTCCAGGTCTTCCCATTATCAGACGATTTAATGTAGTAGCATCTAGCATAATGTATCTGATACAACATATGAACTTCGCCGGTTTGATAATCCACGATGGGCATGGCATTGTCAACAGCCAGGGTATCTTTTTCTGCAATCACCTGCAGAGGTTCCCAGGTCTTTCCAAAATCAACGCTTCTTCTTAGCACAATATTGATCGGATCCCAGTCCCCTCCCGTACCTTTTCTTGCAGCGGCAAAAGCCAGCAGCACATTATCCTTTGTGCAAACCATTGAAGCGATTCGGTAGGTGAAATAACCATTTGTACCTGCTACAAAGACCGGTTGCAGGTTAAATTTTCCCGGAGATCCCTGGGCATACAGTATAGCAGGGTTGAGAATAATTGCCAAAGCAATTAAGCTCAGTAATTTTGACAATCGAATTTCCATTTTTGTAAGAAGAATTAGATGCTTTTGATATTCCAAACCCTCCAAAGAAATAGAATCAGTGCGGCTATCTGATTTTACTTCTTGCTCTTTTTATAAAGATTCTTGCGTATTTGATTCAGTGAAGTACATTCATTAATGACGCTGTTTCATTTTATTGCTTATATACCAACGCAAATATTTTAAGCCGGAGAAAAGACGAAGACTCATCTTTGATTTTCTCCAAATACCTCCCGAATTGCCTCTAAATAAGCATACCCGTTTCTTAAATCAGGTTCCAGATAACTGCCTTCGGTCCATTCATTCCAACAATTAATATTAAAGGTTTTGGCAGAAGAAGGATTTTGATCTACCAGTGATTTTACGTCTTCAAGGCTCTTCTTAAATGCCTGAGGTGTATTCCCCTCCAGCACAGACATAAACGGATAACCGACATTTTCGAAAGGATCATCCTGATGGGCCCTGGGGCTTGAGTCCCACCCCATGGTGACATTCGGGTAATAAGGAAGATCAAATTCTCTGTAAGCCTCTTCCGCATATTCCAAATATGCCGCTTTGGCCTCCTCATATGGAATAGTTGGGAATGAAGTACGCCTGAAGTGATGTATCCAAACATAGGAAGTGATGGAGTTGAAGCCCAGCTCTTTCACCAGACTATTCACGTCATCCACAACTTCTTCAGAAGGCAGGATCGTTTTCCCCCACACAACAGCATTAAGATTCAGGCCTGGCAATCCTGAACTGATTACTTTCTCTCTAAAGTCCTTAATTCCTTCAATGGCCGCCTGTTTACTTCCGAAAATCTCAATAAACCTGGTAATATCATAAATTGAAAAATAAGGGTTACCATCAATCTTCCAATATGCAGGATCTCTGAAATATTTCGAAATTAGCATATCCACGATCTTTTCCCAGGTTTCCAGGGTTACTTTTCCGGGATACAGTATTTCTGGCCCTTCTATTCTCGCCTCTTTAGTGCATGGGTGTATATCCACCCAGTCATGGTTGGCCCACATTAGGCCAAATTTCATTCGATCTTTATTGCTGGCATTGAGAAAACCGTCATCGAGGCACTTTTCAAGAAACGGACCATCATCATAGTAGTACCAGTCAAAAATAAACGCATCAATACCGTATTCGGCAGCAGTGCTAATCTTCATTTCCATCACCTCCGGATCCGATTCATTGGTGTATCCCCAGGCAGGGATGTTGGGCTGCTGGTGACCTTCAAAGCGAGGTTTCGCATCTTTCACAAGCTCCCATTCACTCCATCCGGGGCCTTTTTGAGAGGCATTCCTGGAATCGTTTAAGTGGTAATTAGGGAAATAATAACAGGCGATCTCGTAGCCCGGAGAGGCATCCGGTGCTTCTTCTTTCTTATTTTCCGGTTGCTGGCTACATGAGATCAGCATTATTATCCACAGATGATGAGTGAAATGCAGTTTCATAAATACATGTTTACAAACAAACATAAAGAGCTATTTCAATGAGCTGCTTCGATATTTTGCTTGTTTTATATGGATTGTTGTCAACTCTTGAAAGCAAGAACACCGAAGTTCTGAGCAAGAATCGAAAACCAACTTTAGTAGAAGGACATGAAATTTGGGTATTGTTTAGCAAGGACCCATGTTAAGAAAGTTCTCTTTGCCCATTTACGCCATTCAGATGTGGTTGGTCGGTTATCTGATGGTTTGTACATCCCCCTTAGCTGCCGGAATATATCTACCCGCTATTTGGTCGGACAATATGGTTATTCAAAGAAAGGATTCAGTAAAGATCCATGGATGGAATTCCGAATACATTGAACACATGAAAATTATTCCTGGCTGGTCAAGGGATACAATCGATATTCAAGCTTTTAGAGGTGAGTGGGAGGCCTGGCTAATACTTCCCAAAGAAAATGGACCCTTTGAAATCACTATTCAAGGGCATGAAACAAAGACAATTAAGAATGTTCTAATTGGTGAAGTATGGCTTTGTTCCGGTCAATCCAACATGCGGATGACCGTTGACTCATTGAATGAAGGTCTTCCAGGGGTGATAAATAAGGAGGAAATAATTGAAGCAGCGCAATATCCTGAGATCAGGTACTTTGAGGTTTACCGAAACTTTTCTGATGGACTTCAGGAAGATGTGAAGGGTTCGTGGAAAGTCTGTTCGCCAGAAACGGTAAGAAGATTTGCCGCAGTCTCCTATTTTTTTGGACAAGCAATTTATGAGCACCTGAAAGTTCCCGTTGGCCTGATCAATGCGTGCTGGGGAGGTACAAATATCGTCACATGGATCCCAGAAAAATCAATTAATAAATATGCTGACACCAGGCTAATGGCAGCAAAATTGCCACCAGCTATTGGTAAGCCTACTGAGGCCTCGGTCGCCTACAATGCAATGATTTCACCGTTGTCCGGTTTTTCAATTAAAGGTGTTATCTGGTACCAGGGAGAAAGTAACGTAATTGATTCCGTTAATTTTCATCTGTTGTTCCCGGAGTTGATCCATAGCTGGAGAGCTGCATGGAAATATGAATTCCCTTTTTATTACGTGCAAATTCCACCCAATGAATTTTATGAGTCGAGCATGTCACTGAATTATGTAACGGAAACCCAAAGGCAGTCGCTGGCAATTCCCAGGACCGGTATGGCTGTGATCTGGGACAAAAGTGAGATTGATAACCTGCACCCTCGAGATAAAATGCCCGTAGGACAGCGACTGGCCAGGTGGGCATTGTTCCATAATTATGGATTTTCAGATATCAGCTATTCGGGACCTCTCATTGAAAAGGCTATCCTGGAAAAAAAATATATCAGGCTCTATTTCAGATATGCAGAAAAGGGGTTGATAGCAAAAGAAAATGGTTTGTCTCAATTTGAGGTAGCAGGTTCAGATGGGGCCTTTAAGCCGGTAAAAGCTGACATAGATTTGAATACCATATTGATTGATACCGGCAAGGTCAGGGATCCGAAATTTGTGCGCTTTGCCTGGGGTAATGTCGCTATTCCAAACCTGTTTAACAGTGATGGACTACCCGCAAGTAGCTTTATGGTCAAGATTGATTAGCCTGTTTCCTGCCAACTCCATCAACATGAGAAATGAGCAATAATTAAAATAAATAAAGCAATTAGTAAATATTACTTTGTAAAATTTAGCCTTTTATTTGAGACTTTAAATTCAAAACAAACCTGCAATATGAAAACCGTTCCATCAGTTTTTTTCGGCATTGTCCTTTTACTATACACAGAATTTTGCTTCGGTCAGGAAAATACCGACCATGAAGTAATGGCGACCTCAGTTGAAATTCAGGGTAAGTCAATCGATAGCAAAAACGTACCCAAAGGATTCAGATTTGATGAGGAAGTGGGACTACTGCTTCACAATTCCATATCCGGAAAAGTAATCCATCGAAACTACAAAGGTGGATTATATGAAACCCGTGCAACAGTGACACCCAAAGGGGATATTTTATTGATGTTTCCCGACGGAGGTCATTACGGAGGGGCGGGGAAAAACGGCCGGGGAAAAGTAAATGACCTGGTTGCTTATCGTTCAAAAGACAATGGGAAGACGTGGCAGGGACCTACGATCCCGTTTGATATTGATTACAATCAACATGGATTCATCCCATTGATCCCGAAGGGCACCGACCGGATCTATGCCTTTGGTACCCAGCCCATCTGGAATATGGTCGGATATACACCACAAGAACACGGTCTTTCGGAAAATGCCCCCATCGGTTACCGATATTCGGACGATGACGGATATACCTGGTCGGAGGTTAGGATTATCAAACCGGAAAATGATCCCTCATTCAGCGGAATGTCTGTCATGCGGATGACTGAAACCGATGAAGGAACCTGGCTGCTGGGAGCCCATGAGGCTGACTGGTCTTACAGCCCGCTTCTGACCCGCCTGTATATCCTGAGATCCGAAGATCAGGGAAAAACATGGGAATTACTACCTGACCGACGACATGGAGGATGGTATGCCAGGGGATTTAACCGGATGGATGAGGGGAGGCCCATAAACCTGGGAGGTGGTAAAGTCTTTTTTATGAACAGAACTGCCGCTGGCTACCTGGCCGGAGCCTGGAGTGATGATGACGGAAAAACCTGGACCTATCCTGAGAAAACCGACCTGGTTCACCCAGACGCTCCGCCGATGCTATTTATGCTTTCGGACAACAAGACCCTCATCGCTTTTCACCATAATCTAAGCAGTATAAAGACCGCTGACCTGACAGAAAGAAGTCAGCACAAAGACCGTGCGGAATTATGGTTTGCCCTTTCAAATGACGGTGGACATACCTGGTCCGAACCACAATTTATGCTTGTCAATGCGTTGAAGCCTTCATTGGGAACTCCCTGGAAAGATTACAGTGTCTCCTATTGCGATGCAGTCATAAAGGACGGTCAAATACACTTATTCATGCCGCACCGGTGGAGCAGAGCGGTTTACCTGACCTTTAAGGAATCAGATTTGAAAAAGTTTCCAACGAAAAGCGAATTGCTAAAATAGCATCGTGAAGAATGTAGTTATTGCCGTCGACGATTTCGACCAAACCCATCGCGAACTTATACTCGGCAGGCTAAAAGGGCTTGCAGACATTCATTTCATTCCTCAATCGATGAATGACGATCAATTTATCAGTGAGATCAGAGATGTATCAGTTTTTGTTGGATGGCCAAAACCTGAACTTCTTAAATCAACAAGTATCAAACTGCTGCAAATCGGCAGCTCCGGCTGGGATCGCTATGAAAATCAAAACCTCCGGCAACAAGGAATCAGGCTGTGTAATGCCCGGGGAGTGTACTCGGTCGGTGTGGCTGAATGCGGGATCGCCCTGATGTTTGCACTGACCAGAAGATTCAATGACCATTTCACAGATATGACTCAAGGTAAATTTCAGCGCCACGAGCCATATGGTGAAATAGAGGGATCCACGGCTTGTGTTGTTGGGGTTGGAGAAATTGGCCATACCCTGGCTGAAAAGTGCAAAGGCCTGGGCATGCGAGTCATTGGTGTTGGAAACGCTCATCAGTATGATCAAATGGTCTTTGACAATTGGTACAATCGAAAAAGTCTTGCAGATGCAGTCATGGATTCAGATCACCTGTTCATTACTGTATCAGGCAAAGCGGAAAATCATCACTTGATCAATTCTGAAATACTGGATCAAATGAAAACCTCTGCATGCATTTATAATCTTTCGAGAGGAACAGTGATTGATCAAAAAACATTGATCGAACTTCTAAAGCAGGGAAAGATCAAAGGCGCCGGACTGGATGTGACGGACCCCGAGCCGCCCAGGGCCGACAGCGAATTGTATAAATTGCCAAATGTTGTCTTGTCCGGCCATAGCGGAGGACTTTCTGCAGGATGGAAGCAAAGATTTATTGATCTGATCGTTAACAACATTACAAATTACTTTTCAGGAGAACCATTGATCAACGAAATTGTAGACTATTAAGGGATGAAGATCACAGAAATCAAATCGAGGCTGATCAGGCTTCCTGCCAATTCATGGTTTCCGGATGGGAAAATACCTGAAAACCATATTCCCTACTGGGAGTTTCCGCTGATCACAATTTGCACCGACGAATCAATCGAAGGTTACTCGATGGGCTACGCACCTCTGGGACAAGGAATGGCCAATTTTCACAGCATCCACAAGACCTTCTATTACGACCTGCTCGGTGAAAATCCTTTAGATACTGAAGCCATCTGGCAAAAGATTAGACTCAAAAACAGGCATCTCTATTTACTATCAGAAGCTTTTCAGGCGGAGCTTGATATTGCACTTTGGGATATCAAGGGGAAAAAAGCGGGGATGTCCATAGCAGAATTGATTGGAAAATACAGGAATAAAGTTCCTCTGTATATGACCAGCCCCCCAATTCAGATCCAGACGATCGATCAGGTCAGGTCTCAGGGTTCCCAATGTCTAAAAGAGGGGTATTCTGGCTGGAAGCTCCAATTAGTTGGTTCACCCAAAGATGAAATCCCCAAGCTTCAGGAGGCAAGGACGATTGTCGGGCCGGATTTCCCATTAATGCTCGATTGCTCGGGTGTTTATTCGTTCCTAGATGCGCTGAAAATCGGCAGGGTGCTCGACGAACTGAAGTTCGAATGGTTTGAAGAACCCATCCCAGATAAAGACATTACACACCTGAAAAAACTAGCGGACGAACTGGATACACCAGTGCTTGCCGCCGAAACTTCGAGCCTGTTTGACCTGCCGCAGTACGTAAATTCCGGAGCCGTGGATATCCTGAGAGGAGATACGCATCTCAAAGGCGGGATCACCGGCATGATCAAAACGCTGGGGTTCTGTGAGATCAATGGCATTGAGTTGGAGATCCATACGGCAGCTAGTCCCCTACTGGATATGGCCAACCTGCAGATCGGATGCGTGACAAGATTATCAAGGTTTCTGGAAGCTCATCATCCGATGTTTAGATTTGGCCTCATCGGTGATCCGCTGAAAGTAGCAAGTGATGGCTGTCAGCACCTGCCCGACAAGCCCGGACTGGGCGCAGAAATAGACTGGGACTGGATGGATAATCATACGGTGGCTACATTAGAAGGATCTTCCTACTGAATAAATGTCTGTGACAGGTAGAACTCTTGAACCGGAGTCTTAAAGCTACTTCCAAAGATCCGGCGAATACTTAAGCCTATTGGCTGGCAGGCAATTGTATACTGCTTCTTCTCTGAAGGCAAATTCTTTTTCTATTTCCGGAGTCAGCTTCACCCCCAGCCCTGAAATTTCATGCAAATTGAGTAATCCATCCTTAATTTCCCAGGGCTTTACAAGCATGGCCTCCCTGAGAGGATATTGTGGCATTGGATATTCAACAAGCGACGCATCGCCGGCAATAGCTGCATGATAATTGGCCATCATACAAACTGCTCCCCCCCAGCAATGAACCACCGTCTGAACATTCCTCTTCCTGGCTGCTTCAAATACTTTCATCACAGATCCAATTCCTCCTATCACGGTTGCATCCGGTTGGGCGATGTGATAGCTTTGGGTATTTATTCGATCGATCAGCTCCTTTTCAGTCGTTACAATCTCTCCTCCGGCAATCTTTGATTTAGCATGTTTTGTTAACTCCGGAAGGTCTCTCAGGTAATCCATACCCAAAGCTTCTTCTAGAAAAACAGGTATTATTCCTGTTTCAATCACCAAATTTTCTTCAAATTCAAGTACTTCAGGAACTGAAAGCCCGGGGCTTGCAAGATTTTGTGTCAGATCAATGGCAATGGAAACATCAAATGACCTGGCTCGTTCAACGGTCCAGAGAGCCTTTGCGATAGACTCCGGTCTGGCTCTTATTTTGAATGATTTGATGCCCAACGCCTCTAAAGCTTTAAGTTCTTCCTCCATGTATTCGGGTAGCAGAGAATCCCCGCCGCTCCCATACATTTGCAGTGGTTTATTTTTTCCTCCCAGATATTCATATACCGGTATTCCCTTTTGCTGGCTCAGGCAATCAGTCATTGCAATCTCAAAAGCGCTGACTACATGTCTGGCTGCTCCTTGTAAACTCCAATAGCCTGTAGCAACTATCAGGTTATTTACCAGCGTATCAATTTTTTCGATATCCTGACCGATTATGTATGGAGCAAGCAAATCAACAGTCTCTCTAAAAACATGAGGCGCAAATACAGCAAGATATCCTTCGCCCAAACCTTTGATTCCATTT
Source organism: Cyclobacteriaceae bacterium (assembly GCA_965243485.1). GTDB lineage: Bacteria > Bacteroidota > Bacteroidia > Cytophagales > Cyclobacteriaceae > UBA7330. The sequence goes on from CBDEVP010000001.1 coordinate 5,120,218, forward strand.
TCCAGTGTTATTTCCACCATACCACAGGTACGATATCCTGAAGTGAGGTGAATCTGTACCTCCGCATTGGATTTTTCATCCGCATAGGGTGCACTCAATAATACTGACCGCACTGATTTGATCTTACTCATATAGCAACCAAATTGATATGTTTTCCCGCCAGGTATCTTCGAAAATTGTCTATGCAGAATTTCACTTTGTTCTGCACTTCATGGATTGTTCCTCCGCCGGTATGCTGGCTCAATAAGAGGTTAGGCACGTTCCATAGAGGGCTTTCCCGAGGCAATGGCTCTTGTCTGGTAACATCCAAAAACGCACCACCGAGATTCCCGGATGACAATTGATCAATCAGTGCCTCTTCATCAATGAGAGAACCCCTTCCGACATTAACGACTATGGCCGACGGTTTGAGCAAGGTTAATCTGGGACCGTTTAAAAAATTGATGGTATCCGCGGTTTCTGGCAAACAACCTACTACAATATCAAATTCAGGTAAAGTTTCATCCAGCGCTGAAAGATCCTGGAAATCCGAAAGATCTTGAAATACATCATAAAACTTCACTTTCGATTTAAAGGCTATGAGCAAATCCCCAATCGCGTGCCCGATAGAGCCTGCTCCAAGGATCAGTATGTTTTTGTTCATGATCGTATCACCTTCAGCCCTGACCTGATCCTTAATCCAGGTTACTTCCTCCTGAGCTTTCTGAAGCAAAAAGAGCTTTCTGTAAAGACTTAGCATTCCTCCAATAGCGGTTTCGGCTACAGGCTGATCAAAAAACCCACGCAGGTTGGAGAAGCGTATTTTTCCGGACTTTATCAATTCCTGATAAGGATCCAGTCCAACAGACTCCAGTTGAACCCATCTAACATTGTTACTTTTTTCCAATAGATCTAAAGAAGGGTTGCCAAATACCACTTCGCAGTCTCCCATCTCTCTTTCAGCAACTTCAGTATCCATATCCTGCTTGAAAAAAATTTCGTGATCCCCAAGTTCCTGCTGAATGTAAAGCTTCTGATCTGCAGAAACTTTTATGACGCAAAATATTTTCATGGTATTTATTGTTGCCTGCTCAATTCTGATCAGTCAAACATCCCTATTTCAGATAAGTCTGTTGTATAGGCTTATCAGTCACACTCAGGTGATCTTTTCCGTCAGTCAGCCACTCCACATTAAACCTGGCCAGGGTGACAGCTGCGGTTTTCGCAAAAGTGCCCTGGTTACCGCCGTTTTCATACAGGCAAAGGATGGTGCCGTCCGGCAAAACCGAAAGGTCACTGTAACCGCTCTTCAAAGGGTCAAGCACTTTCTTTACCGGCCAGTTGTCACCTTCATCGTAGCTCATGCGAACGGTAAGGTTCTCTCTGCTTCTTCCCCTGGCTGCGTACGGCAGGTAACCGGGACCAAATTTGCCGGGAACGTGTCGACTATCAGGGTTAACAAAGAGAATTCTATTTTTACTCTGTGGCCCTTCCAGGGTAAACCTGGTCATGCTTCCAAAACAAATGGGCTCAAAAAAGGCATCCGCATAGTAAGGTTCGCTCCAGCCTGTGGCTCCGTCTTTGCTCGTGGAAATCAGTCTTCGATAAACAGGGGATTCATTGCGCATATTAAACATCACACTTCCATCCGCCAACTCAACCAGGGATGTTTCACTCGGGACAGGTGTTGATTCCGTGTTTTCGCAAACAGTCTCGCCCGGCTGCCAGGTCTGGCCGTGATCATCACTATATACGGAAACCACTATTGAAGGCCGATGACCCCGATACTCGGGCCCGAATTCTTTGGCGGTACCATCCGACAACCAAAAAGGAACGACCAGCCGGCCATTTCTAAGCTGAATACCATGACCCGGTCCGGGAGCCATCACTACCCAGGGATAAATTTCCTTAAATTTTTCTACGGAGGTGGTAATGTCCTTTGGTTCCGAAAAAGACACCCCGTCATCTTCTGATTTCATGTAATAAAGCAAATTGTAGTTGGATTGGAAAAGCATGTGTATATCTCCAGTCTCATAATCCACAAAGGCCATGGGATTATCTGTTGGAAAAGTACCCATATCCGCTATCACCTGCATGTCCGCCCAGCTGTTTCCTCCGTCCTCACTACGCCTTAAAACAATATCAATGTCATCCCAGTCTCCACCTTGCCCCTTTCTACCAACGCAATAAGCCAGGATGGTCCCTTTGGAGGTCACGACTATTCCCGGAATCCTGAAAGTGAGGTAGTCTGCTTCACCAGCTTTGAAAAGGTCTTGTTTGTTCAGATATGGCTCCGGATCTACAGCATTATCGCTCTTCGAATTACAGGCTAAAACGTATACAAGTAAGAGATAAATTAACTTATTCATGGAGGAAAAATAAGATTTGATATGGCGCTATGTAAAGTCAGTGAACACCCCCCCAATTACATCCTTACGTATGATATACCTAACAATGTCACTGTTGGGATTATAATAAACCAAAAACTACTTATTTACAATTATCAAAGATGTAAACGGGCGGTGCCACTCACTGACTATAACATGATAGCATGGAAAAACTATTATATGGTAAAGCTAACTGCTCGTAATTAATAGTAAATATTATTTATTGCTAATTATATTATGATTCTTGCTACCTATTGTGAATCAAATTACTTGTTAGCAGAGATCATGTACAATGAAGAACCATGCACCGGAAGTAAGATATCCAAGTATGTCGAGTCATGAACTGAGGTTTTACCAGACCATAAATCCCTGAGTTCTACTTTACCGGAAAAACCTACATCTTTTAGGAGTACACTGACCGGCGTGGTATCATCTTCACCCAAATTAAAAACCGCCAAATATTTATCTTTAGATCCGGGAACATCAGCCACCCAGGCCACATGATTCCCTCGCCTGAAAAGTTGTCGGTTATTCGCACTCGATCGACCGACTTTCAGCACTTCATCATTGACAAAAAGCCTAAAATCGTAGGTCCTGAGTTGCATTAAGTCACCACCCAGCATCAATGGGGACCTGGCAATATTCCAGAGGGTCATCAGGGTCTGCTTTTCATCCATGGTGAATTCTGATTCCCGTTCCGGACCCTTTGGTCCCCTTCTGGATAACCTGCCGATCGGGATCATGTCGGCATCCGGCCAATGGCCCGGACCAATGTGAGCTTCCCACTTGTGGGTGAGTTCAAACATTTCTTTCAGATCCTCCCAGCGGTCCCAAAAATCAGCTGAAATCCGCCACAGATGAGCATTTTCTTTTAAGACATCTGCCTTTTCGATGGGGGTGGTTGCTCCGTGAGATAAACTTAAAACCATCGGACGGCCTGCATTTTCAATGGCTTTTCTCACGCCAACAATTTCCGCTTCCCAAAATGGACTGAGGATATCATCCACTTTCACATAATCTACATCCCAGCTGGCATACAATTCCCAGAGTGAATTGTAGTATTCCTGTGCACCCGGTTTGCTCATGTCAACCCCGTACATTTGATTAAGCCAGCCGCAGGTACTGGATTTATCTGCGATCTGGTCAGCGGTATACTTTGTTCCTTTGATAGGTAATTTTTTAGCCACCGCTTCTCTGGGGATCCCTCTCATGACATGAATGCCAAATTTCAAGCCAAGTGCATGCACATAATCAGCCAGGGGCTTAAAACCATTTTGATTCATTGCACTTGGAAATTTCACCGGGGCCGGAAGCAGCCTACCGTACTCATCCATTACCAGATTAGGTTCAAAGTCGTCATCCTGAGGAGGATTATTAAGGGCTGAAAGGACCGGGTATGACCAGCAATAGTCTACCACGATGTACTCCCAACCGTGCTTTTTCAGAAGACCAGCCATTACTTCGGCATTTCCTTTAACTTCCTCCTCCAAAACGGCAGCACCGAAACAATCGTAACTGTTCCAACCCATGGGAGGAGTCTCTGCCAGCTGCTGTCCGTGTAGGGAAATGATTAAGCAAAAAGTGAGTGTGCTAATGAGTGTTTTCATATCAGTTCGGTTTAATTTTTAATAGGAATTCGATGTAGTAAAACAGAAAACCCGTCATTCAATGGCATGAGGGTTAATTTGTGTTTTGTATTTATAATAAATGTATTTTTTACACTAATTAATAAAACTGTACTATCCTCCGTTGTATTAATCATCTTTGAAATTCAGATTTTACTAATTAATTGATGTAATAGTTATTTCCTCCGGATGCGAAGACACCACAGATATGTAGTAGGCTGATCCCTTTTCTTCCATGGTAATTTTAATGGAAGAGTCTGCCTCCCAGGATGGTGTACCTGCAGACTTGTCCCACTTAATCATTTGCTTCCCTGCAGCACCAGTTTGCCAGGTCAGTCGATCATCTTTCCAGGACAATTCATCCAGCCAGCATGTAGAACTTTGTATTGTCACCCCGGCATCCTGATTTGGGATAATAAATGCTTCACGAGTAGATTCTGGCATGGGAAAATCAAATGGAATTGAAATTTCATTGTTTTGTATGGAGTATGCATGATTGAGGACACCCAGAACACTTTCCGCTGGCACTGCTGCCTGATGTTCATAATTCATTGCAGAACCACTAAATCCAATCACCATCCCTGCACCAGTTTCTTCATTGATCAATTCATAGATCTCAGGAGAATCTCCTACCCGACCGAGTACATTTGGCATGACCCCGGTGAGATCAGGTAATACCCTTTTGGCCTTCGCCACCTGTGCCCCAATCCATTCCCGATTGTCTTCCCTGGTATCCTGCAATGCTCCCCAGAATCCATGTCCGGCTATCAGCGATGTATTCACATTATACCTCATTGATTTCTCCTGAGCATGCGGATAGTTGGCATAAGTAAACAACTCCAATGGAATAATTCCTGCATACTGATTGGGAATCGTCCGCATGGATTTTGCCCTGTAAGAAGAATAGTCATTGTATCCACTGGCGCCATTGTTCATCCAGAAAGCTTTACCCTGACTGAAAATAGCCAGCCCCGTCATCACCCGCCGGGCCTCGGTCAGGTCAATTTCAATCACAACCTCAGGATTGTAATCAGTGATCGCCTGCATGGCTTCTACCACGTATATCGGCAGGAGATACTCATAGCGGGCTCTCCTCTCCTCTTCGGTATAGGATGAAGATCCATGATGAAGATCTGGTAATGTACTATAGAAGGTATTTATGGCATCCCATTTAAAGAATCTTACTCCCTGATCTACCAGTTTTTTACAATCTTCCACCAGGGTATCCCTGAATGAAGACACAAAATCAAAAGCCGGATGATCCCATTGAGCTCCGATAGGATTTCCTTTTGAGTCCCGGATGACCCATTCCGGATGACGCTTAAATCTTTCAGCGGTCGAGTCGATGCCCATGGGGGAAATCCAGGCACCCATCTTGATCCCATATTCATCAAGGACCCTCTTAATTGGTGCCAGACCATTCGGTAGCCGTTCGGGATGCGGAACCCAGACACCCTGTGCCTGCTCCCAGCCATCGTCGAGCACGAAAAGATCAATGTTCAGATCCGCTGCCCGCCTGATCTCTTCAATGATGTTTTCCTCGGTCATAAAATCCCTTAAGCCATCAAGCTTTTTAGATGAAACCCACCGCTGAGTTCCCCAGGTATTGAAATAGAACTCCGGCTTTCTTGAGGCATCATATTCACATATCCATTTCCACAGATAGTCATGGATCATTCTCCGGCTCGTGGCCTGTGTTGTATCTGAAGCAAAAGCGCTGGTGGTCCACACAGAAGCATAGGGGTGCCTGCTGTCAATCCGTTCACCATCCAGATATGCTCCCCGCAGTGCTGTGATTGCGATGCCTGTGCCAGAGACACCTGGCTGTATTCCAAATCCCAGAAAGTGAAAATCCCTGGCCTTCAACTGAAAATTGAACACTCCCCGTGTTCCTTGTGCTGCATCAAGCAAAAGCGCTTGCTGGCCCTTATCATCCGCCGAAACATTACTAATGATCCCCCTTAGGTCGTCCTGCGAGGCATGCTCGTAAGTAGAAATCCACTGGAAACCCTCGGATCGAATGATATTGATAGGACCCTTTGTGAGTAGTGCTTCCGAATCCGGGGTCAGCGCAAATTGGTTGACCTGGGGGTGATACATGTGATTGTATGCCAGGTTATGGTCATTGAACTTTCCATCCGTAAATCGTTCATCAAAACTGGCATGCTCATCAACATCAATCAGCTCGTTGGCAAAAGAAGCGATCCTGATCTCCTTAACGGTCAATTCATCTTTAGTTTTCAAATGATACTGTGGGAAGATGAAATGCAGTTGATTGTCTTTCTTATTCAGTACCCTCCTTTTCCCGGAATCATTCAGAATCACCAGCTTCTCCCTTAGCAAGGTAGAGCCGGGAAAGATCTGCTGGTAAACCTCCAATTCCAATCCGGAGGCGTGGCCTTTACGGGCACTTAATCTTATTGTAATTTCAGTACCTCCGTTTCCCATTTCCCTAAGTCTGTACCCTTCATATTGCCAGACAGGATGCAATGAACTTACCTGCTTCCCGTTTATCACAAACTCAAAATAAGACTGAGGATCAGCAGAAAGAAGATTTAGTTCTTCATCGCCAAACCACTCAATGACTACTGGCCCCGGTTTTGTCTTCTGAACCCTGATTACTTTTTTGACACTCCCATTTGAAATATTCAGCGTACCGTTTTCATACGTGACCTGACCTTTCAGATATGATACCGGTCCTGTGAGCAAGACAAACGCAAGGATCCAGATGGGATGTGCTGCAAATGTTATCATCATGGATTATAAGTTGCAATAATTTCGTGAGCTCCGGCACCCAACTCAATAAACATGAACTGATCGCTTTTACCACCGTCAGGCGAGGTAGCAGTAAGTTTGTTCAAGGCCTGTTCGTCGTCAATGAGCACGTCCTTAAAAACTCTGCTAGCTCTTACAGGAATGCCGGCAATGCAGGTACTACCTTCAGGCACAGTTATGGACATGGTGAAGCTATCCTCCTTGTCCTTAAAGGTACAGCTAATCAATCCCATGGGAGAAGGGACGGCAGTTTCAATTTCTTTTAATCCCCCCATCCTTGGCAGGACCTGAAATTCCTTGTATGCTGGAAGTATCGGTTCTACTCCTGCTGCATATTGAGATAGCAGGATCAACGGACCGCCCGACCAGCTATGGTTGATGGTTCCTCCACCATAGCCGGCATTGCCGACGCCCCAACCTTCAAGCAGGGTAGCATACGGAGCATCTACCATGACCTCAAATCTTTTTTTCATCCGGTTGATGGCCTGCTCAGGCATATTCATAAGATATAAGGCTTCCAGAACATATTTTTCGGTGTATGGACTGGCATACATTTGCCTGCTCAAGACATCTGATATGGCCGGATACTTGTCAGCTTCTGCGATACCGGCAATCACGGCGAGGCCATGCCCCCGGTCATCGGTCTCCCCCTCATGCTCCGGACTTCGATATGCTTTACCATTCCAAAACCGGTCGTTTACTCCCTTCTTGATGGATGCAATTCGCTCTTCGTAGAAAGAAATATCCTGTTGATTGCCTACCAATTTTGCCATGGATAAAGCTCCTTTCAGGGCCAGGGTGTAATAGCAATTGTCCAGCATCCGGACATCTTTCTCAAAACCCCAGTCGCCCCAGTCCCAGTCTCCCGATCGGTGCTTCACCAGACCATGATCATCCATTTCCCATTTTTCCAGATAAGGCCTGATGGATGGGTAAGCATACCTGATGGTGGCAGTATCCCCCGTGTGAAGAAAATAATTCCAGAAACCGTAGTGGCCAATGCTCATGAGCATCTGTCCGGGCAGCTCGGCATCCCATTTACCTCCGGGTACCGGTGAATAAAAAGTACCATCCGGTTTTCTCCAGTTTACCAGCTCGTAAATGGCTTTTTTGCTCAAAGAGTCAGCCACCCTGTCCAGGGCATAGAAGGTCTGCCCGATCTCAATCACGGCATCCCCCCACCATTGCGCCCTTTCACGATCCGGGCAGTCGTAGTAGGTATCGCGCATACACACCTGCAGGGTACGCAGGGATTTATCCCAAAGGATATTGAGAAAGGGGTCATCGCTCCTAAAATATCCTGTTACTGGTGCATCAAAAGCTGTTTCGCGGTATCTCACTTCGATATCTGCAATTTCTTTTGGAATGGCGTATTTCACATAATGACCGTTGAACCACGCCAGAGCCTCAAAGGACTGTGCTCCGTCTTTGGTGATATATTCTGTGCGGATGTTATTTTCGCTGCCTCCTACATAGTTATCAGTTCTGATGTCAATCAGCAACCCTGCCCTGGTGTTGGTGCGCAAATAAGGAGTGACGTGCGCATTGGTCGGCAATTGGGCAATGATCGTATCATAATTGCCCTGTCCCTCGACCCTTTCCGTAGAAACATACGCTCTCAATCCGGAATCCGACCAAAGGGGTATGGATCGTTTCACCAGGTGATTCCAGGGTGCTGTGGGTGGTGTTCCATAGGTAGCGCAACTATTCCAATCTGAATCATCAAAATCAGGAAAGATCCAGTCCTCTGATCCTCTTGAAGCATCATAACGGATGTTGTATTCTGCCAAACGGTAATTCGGGTGTGGTGCTTCGGTCTCTCCATACGATGGATGCCGGCTGATCTTCCAGGAGTCGTCCGAAATGAATCGATCTTGCCCTCCGTCCATCTGAAAGATAAATCCCGGGATCCCACTGTTGTTGTGACTAAAACTGCTCCTCCCCCAGTGCCATACCAGTACAGCGATCGTATTTTTTCCTGCCTCCAGGTATGGGGCCAGGTCAGTCTCATCGTAGTAGGTATCTTGTGGTGTGGGGCCACGTTTTAAACCTCCTTCAAATATGACAAGCTTTCCGTTAATCCATAACCAGTACTTAGAGTCGACCGCAATTTTTGTGATGGCTGCTTCTGGCTTCTTTTCAAGGTCAACAACTTTCCTCAGCCGATACCAGGTGTTTGCATATGGATCATGTCCATCCCAGGTGGCCAATCCTTTGACATCTAGCATTTCAGCCCTACTCCATTCACTATCATCAAATGTGGCACTGGTCCAACCTTGCTGCTCTTTGGCAGAAACATTCCAGGAGTCATCAGTGACCAGCACTTGCTCACTCCCCTTTTTATTTTTGATTTCGACCTTTGCAATTAAACCGGCAGGACTGTTTCCGGGGCCACGGTTATTCGTGTGTTGAATGGGAACATTTTCCGCTTTGATAGCGATCAGGTTGGAGCCGGATTTCAGCAACTTAGAAAAATCAAATGTGCTTACTTCTCTCCACTCGGTGTTTTCACCAACTAACTCTCCATTGACCCAGAGGGTAAAGGCATTGTCTGAAGTCAACGTGATCTGCGCTGTCTCATAAGTCCCCTCCTCAAGCGAAAATTGCTTTCGGAAATAAGCAGGTATTTCCCTGGCCTGATTGGCGGCATTGGAACGGCTATTAGGTAACCAGATCCAGGAAACCTCTTTAAGCAACTCAGCAGATTCAGGTAAGGGAATTTCTTCCTGACCAATCCATTGAGCCGTCCATTCGGCTTCCTCCTTTGCTTTCTGACAGGAAAAAAAGAGAGCTACCAGGTGAGCAACGATTATTAACCTCTTCAAATATCTTCTAATCATCTTACTCTACTTATTTCCAAATACTTTCTCAACTGCCTCAAGGTAGCCATAACCCCACCGCATGTCCGGTTCAAGGTAACTGCCCTCCACCCATTCATTCCATGAGTTGATGGTGATCATTGGATATTGATCTGGTCTTTCATCAACATACTGTTTTGCTTTCATCAGAAAAGCCTCAAAACTTTTAGGGTTGGTATTTAATGCAATGCCTTTCTTCTCAACAAAACGAGGATTATTATCCCATCCGATCGACACGTTCATATAGTATGGTATATTCATGGCACTGTCGATTTTGAGCAGATCCTCCCACGCCTCCATACCCCACTGCACATAGTCTTTTCCAGGAGGTTTTCCCAGACCCGCATGATGAACCCAAACATAGCTGGTGATACTGTTCGCATTGATAGACTTAATAGCTTCGTACAAATTGTACTTCTTATTTGGCCGATCTACACCTGAAATATCCTTGACCAGCCAGTTTCTGGAGGTAACCTGGATATGTAACCCGGGAAAACCTGCTTCTACTACCTTGTCCCTGAAATACTGAATAGCTTCAATCGTAGGCTCCACACCACCTAATCCGTCAAGCAAATTATCAAGATGATAGATACTGAAAACCGGTTTCCCGTCAATTTTGAAATATGATGGGTGCTTAAAATACTTTTCAATAAATCTGTCGACCAACTTATCAAATATGGGCCGACTCACTGCCCCCGGCCAGATCACTACCTGATCGTGAGATCTTTCAATATCCCATGAAGTATTAGCATCATGATTGGCCCACATCAGGTAAAACTTCATTAGATGGTTATTCTTTGCCTTAAGAAATCCTTCATTCAATGCCTCCTCCAGATATGGCTGATCCTCAAACCAATACCAATCATAGATAAAGACATCCACCCCATATTTGTGAGCGGTTTCAATTTTCATCTCCATCACCTTGGGATCATTCTCATAAACATGGCCCCATAAAGGCTGGCGTGGTTGATCGTGTCCTTCCCATTTGGGCACAGCATTGTAAATCCGTTCCCATTCCCCGTCATCTCCCCTGTAGAATTCCTTCATTCGAGGTTCAGGATGGTAGGCAGGCCATACATAAGCAGCAATGGTATAGGGGTCATCTTTCTCCACTTTGTCCTGTTCAGGACCCTGAGAAACCTGACCTCCTGTGCACCCAATCACCAGTAAAGAAATGATGAATAATTGAAAGAGCACATTTATGCTTTTACCTTTAGCTAATCTGTCTTTATTCATTTGAGATAATAATTAGTTGTTTAATGGAATGAAGGCCAGACCTACACTTTTCGATTCTCTCATTGCTCAAATTCCTCACTTTCAAATTTTTATGCTGGTTGAAAGATCCATTCTTTGCTTGCAAACTATGAACAAAGACCCTTTCGAAATGAGCGTATGGCCTGGAATTCATTCAAATTAGTTTTTAGCCTCCGGTCACCAGAATTTAACCTTTATGACAATTTTCTTCACTTTTTCAGATTGGTCATAAATCACCCGGGGCTGATGTGCATCACCCGGGAAATAAACAGCAAACATGCCGGCAGTGAATCTTGTATAATCCGGAGTGGTATCAAATAATTCGTAGTCTTCTTCGCTCACATAGGCTTTGTATACTTTCAAAGAAGTCTTTGGAACAAATCCCATTGATTCCTTTCCAGCGACCAGGTACTGAACATCGATATATTGCCTGTGAGCTTCGGGATAGCTTTCGGAAGATGCGATGGTCTGATATGCCTGTACCATGGCGTAGATGTCTTCCCCCTGGATCTCATAACGCCCCACATTGAGTTTGGCAAGATCATTCTCCATGAGCCATTTCAGAGATCTTTCGATCCTGGGATGGACTCCAAAATATAAGTGAGCATTAGATAGCTGGTCGATAATCATCTGTAAACGTAATCAGACAAATCTATTTTTATATCTGACAAAATAAATTGCATTAATTGCTCATTTTATTTTGATTATTGCTATGATTGATGACGTGACCAAATGGTAATTATCTTTCTATCATAGTTTCTAAATTCATTATAGATGAATAAAGCCATAGTGGTCATTGCCATATCACTAACGTTGGGTTGCACACAGCAAAATCACAGGATTGGTCAACCTAATGTTGTTTTCATACTGGCTGACGACCTGGGTTGGGCAGACCTTCCCGTGTACGGAAATCTATTCAATGAAGCACCGAACCTGACCACTCTGGCCAATCAGGGAATGCGCTTTACCAACGCATATGCCGCCTGTCCGGTTTGCTCTCCTACGAGAGCCAGTATCCAATCGGGACAATATCCGGCGAGAGTAGGTGTGATCGACTTTATCCCAGGCCATTGGCGCCCCTACGAAAAGGTAATTGTTCCGAAAAATCGAACGCAGTATTTGCCTCCGGAGAATATCACCATGGCAGAATCGCTCAGGGATATAGGATACAAAACAGGTTATTTTGGCAAATGGCACCTGGGCGGGCGAGGCATGAAACCCAGAGATCAGGGGTATGATGTGCAGGTAGAATCTCCCGGCCGCTTTTTCAACTTTGCAGAGAAAATGGATCCTCCGCAAGCGTTTGGTGAGAAGGTCGTATTATCCGAAGCACTGACAGACCTCAGCCTGGAATTTATTGAGTCCAACAAGGAAAATCCCTTCTTTCTCTTTTTGGCTCATTACGATGTTCATGTTCAACTTGATGCCCAACCAGAACTCATCGAAAAGTATCTGGACAAGCCCAAAGCTCAAGGCTATCCTTCCAATGCTGTTTATGCGGCCATGATCGAAAACATTGATACCAGCACCGGAAGAATCATGCAAAAGCTGGAGGAACTTGACCTGACCGACAACACAATCATCATCTTCTTTTCTGACAATGGGGGTCTGATCAGCAGGTTTGATCAAATACCCCTGATCAACGAATCTAAACAGCACTATTATGAGGATGATTCATTGTTATACATCGCTTCTTCGAATGCTCCCTTAAGAGCTGAGAAAGGTACTTTATTCGAGGGTGGCATTCGTGAACCTTTGATCATCAGGTGGCCAGGTAAGGTGAAGGCAGGAACGGTCAATGAATCATTGATTACCAGTGTGGATTTCTATCCCACACTGATGGAAATTGCCGGAGAAAACTCCTCTCCACAACTATTGGATGGTGAAAGTATTGTCCCCATCCTTACGAAGGATCAACAAGTATATGAGCGCCCTGTATACTGGCATTATCCGGTGTATCATCATGATGAACCAGCCAGTGCTGTCCGGAAAGGAGACTTTAAACTGATCCGGAACCTGGTGGACTCCACCCTGGAGCTCTATAATATAAAAGAAGACATTTCCGAAACGACGAACTTGGCAGATATTGAAATTGAAAAACGTGACGAATTGTTTGTCCTTTTAACAACCTGGCAAAAAGAGGTCAAAGCAGAATTTCCGATACCAAATCCAAATTTTGATCCTGAAAAGCGATTTGAATGGGGTACACATCCTGATCGCAATTAGTCATCATATCAACTTCATTCGTAAAGTCTGGTTAAACCTGATCCACCCTCGGAAAAATGGGTGGTAAGGCTTCTACATCAATGATACCATCATTATTTCTGAGTTCTTCTCTGAGCCGGTTGATATCTACTTCAGCAAATGACACCCGATTTTCAACTACCTGAGCGGCAGCCAGTCCGGCGGCCTCACCCATCGCCATGATCGGGGCCATGACCCTGACAGGCCCCAGCACCTGACCTTCAACAGACACCGCACGGCCGGGATTGATGAGATTCCTGATGGGCCGCGGGATCATAATCCGGTATGGCATAGGGGTACTTAATCCTTTCTGGACTTTGTACTTGTAGCCATCTACCTTATCATCAGCAAATGGCTGCACACTTGGCTTATCCGGATCCGGCAGATCCCAGCCATACATGCTGAATCCAATGGTATCGTCAAAGGTGTTGTTTTCGGTCAAGTCCCTCACTGTAAGTGTAAAATCTCCGATGATCCTTCGTGTCTCCCTTATCCCCAACTGGGGTGCAATGGATTTAATCTTCACATTTTCAAATCCGGGAAAGTGCTTCTTAAAGATCTCCATCAATTTGTGGATCTCTTTCCGTCCACGAACCATTCCTTTTGAAATAGACGAACCGTCGGTCCCGTCAACTCCTACCAGCCTTGTGGTGTTTATATAAAACTCACCTTTGTCCAGCAGCTGGGTAGCTATAAAAATGTCATACGGAAAATCCCATTCTCCAGTCTTCTTCAAGGAATTGATTAAATCCCTTAACTTCGGGTCCCTTAATTCCTCAATGTACCGGGTGAATTTATCCTGATCCACATTGTATACATGAAAAATCAGAGAAGCAGGGGTCATCTTACCATCCTCTCTCCTTCCTTTAATGGTTTCGCAGCCCGACTTGAAGGCAATATCCGCATTTCCGGTGGCATCAATGACAGCTTTGACCCTGATGGCCTGAAGCCCCGAGCGATTGTAGATGACGACATGGCTGATCTGCTCATCCGCAACAATCGCATCCACGGCCTGCGTATGTAGCAAAACATCGACGCCCGCAGCTTTCAGTTTCTCATCCAGGAAAAGGTCCATGTAGAATGGATCAAATGGAACGCCATGAATAAACCAGTTATACCAGCCAAAAGGATGATATTTCTCGTTCGGATTAAGTTCTGGTAAGAGTGCAAATCCCTTTTCGGTAGCCTCGGTAGACAATTCCTTGAAGATCCCGCCAACAACCCACTCTCCTTCCTGGGTCCGGCCGCCCAGCCACTGAGAGACTAAAGCCGTCACTCCCATGCCACCCAGCTGTCCAGTACTTTCGACCAGCAAGACTTTCTGACCGGACCTGGCACTGGAAAGCGCCGCCGCACAACCTGCCGGACCTCCCCCACAAACGATGATGTCGTAGTCTGCATTCTCTTCAATAGTCACTTTATATTCCATCAGTAATATTTTTATCTTATCAAAATTTTAAGTCACAATCCCATGCGGGAGATCATTTAGGGTTTCTATTTAGTATTTCCTCAGTAACTACATAGCTCCGTAAAAAAGGCATTTCCGCAGGCTCGCCGCCATTCCCTCCAACTGTATAATCGGCAATGACAATCGTACCATCGTCCATCTGCGTAATAGCCGGATATCCGGTGTGCGCAAAATGATCAGCTATCAATTCCAGCGCTACGATCCTGTCTCTTCTGAATTGATCAGGGTACCCTTTGGATACATCCCATGTCCAATGAATATCATAATCCTCCTTGTTGTCGACCTTTACGCTAAGTGATCTCCAGTGACTTTCAGAGTCCATCTTCCAGTCATCGTTGGCACCAACTTCGACATCATCAAAATTGAAATTGCTGACATGCCTGTTTCCTATCTGAACATGTCTGTTTTCAAGTCCTTTGATCGAAGACCGGAGGCGGGACTTTCCATCAACCAGAATCTCCAACTTGCTGTCTCTCCTGATCACCTCGTATTTATGCCACTTGCTGGCGTCGATATCAAATCCTTTGTCAGGATCAAGCGTGAGGTATACCCTGTCAGGTTCAATGCTCACCCAGCATCCCGCACCTATCACGCATCCGTTACTTTCCGCACGATCCACTTTTATCTCGGCATTGATTTGAACTGTGGTCTCCGGCGACTGTGCAGGATAGAATCCCAAAACAAAGGAATTACGAAGTCCATCTCCCGTCCTGATCACCATAGATCCATCTTCCAGGGTGCAGGTTTCTTCCCTGTAAACAAATGTTGCAGGCTGGTAACTGAACTTTTCCTCCGGATCGAATAAGAAAGCGTAGGTTCCCGGCGTTCCCCACCTGTTTCGGTAAACCGCTAATAATTTGCCTGACTGTAGTTTTCGCACGATCGGACGTTGGGCGTAGATCGGCGACAATTGCGGATTTTCCCAGGATTGACCACCATCATAACTATAAACAAAGCGGCTGGGCTGCTTAAATGCTCCACCACCCATGCCAACACGCGTGATGGCCAAAAGCTTATCTCCTTCGAGGTTGACGGTACCGACCTCGCAATCTCCAAAATAAGGGTCATCTGCAATAATAACAGGTGGTTCCCATGTCTTTCCACCGTCTGTTGATCGCACCGATTCATTTAGGTAATAGATATCTCCCCACGGCATAGGCGCATCCCAGAGCTTATCAGTTTTCTTTGACCTTGTCCTGGTGTATATCAAATTGCCATTTTCTAATTCTGTTATGTACCCCGGCTCTCCACCCAAATCATCAATCTTGTGGGGTCCGGTCCACGTTTTTCCATCATCATGGCTCCAAAACAGGTGATTAGACATACCCCTGTTATCTTGTTGCCATTGGCTCAGCATCGGCCAATCCTGCTGGGACGTGCGGTTTCCCCAATCACAGATGATGACCAGTCTGCCGTCACCCAAAGCCGTCAGTTGGGGGGCGATCCAGACACCTTTCTGATTCCATACATCACCGTGGGCGATGCTGTGGTGACCGGACCAATTCTTACCATCTGTTGAATAGGTTACCATGATATCAGTACTTACTGCAGTATGGAAATCAGATCTTCTATAAGTGGCTACCAATCCGGTTTTTGTGGCAGCAACGCCGGCTACTGAATAGTACCAGCCGTCTTTACTGAAGGATAACGGATCAGGAACGGTGTCTCTCACCAGATCATACTTGTATTCATCCGGAAGACGATACATCCCCTGCGAGAAGGACGGGTTACAAATTCCCAACCCAACCAGGAACAGTCCATAAAATAGTAAGTTTCTATTTCCCATTGATTTGAAGTTCATGCTCAAAATTTCTTACTTCTTCAAACTGCGTGGAACCAGCCAATAGTTTACCTAACCTTGGCTTCCGATGATTATATACCTCCACTGCATCCGCATCGGCATATCTTAAAAAGAGTATCCTTCTGTCCCTGGTCTTCGAAAAATTGCCATTGGAGTTGTGTAAGGTCCAGCAATGGAAAATCAGAGTATCACCGGGTTCCATGTGCATGGGAATGGCCTTGCTCTCATCCACATCCACATGAATAGCCTCCAGACCTTCTCTATCCCGCTCCTTAATTTGGATCTGACCCTCGAGGTGACTTTTGGGTATTAAATACAAACATCCATTGTCGTCATCAACCTTCTCTAATGCGGTGAGCGAAGTGATGGTATTGTAGGGTTCTAATTCTCCATATCCATTATCCTGATGCCAGTCAAATGACTTCGTATTTCCACGCATCTTGAATGTAAGCTGGGAAGTGGCACCTTTGATATTTGGTCCGATGATTTGTTTTGCAATTTCAAGGATGGGTCCCTGAAAGTAAAAATCCCTGACGGCCTGTGACTTTTTATGTATATCAACCAGTAATGAATTTTGCAGCCATGTGCCGTCTTCTCTGAAAGGCCCTTTTTCCTTATTCCACTCTCTCATCGACTCCTCCAAGAGGACCTCCACCCCTTTTTCGGTCAAAGTTTTACCCAACAACAGGTATCCATTTTCCTGGTAAAACTGCAGCTGCTCATCTGTCAGTTTTCTATAATTAAACAAGTCCTTATTCATTGGAATGATTTGATTTTTCAATTGTATAAAATGTTAAACCTTTAAGATCTTTTGTGCCGGGAAAGAAATAGCTGGCCAGCCAACCAAACAGAAATGCACTGACCATCCCTATGCCGCTATATAAAAAGAAGTTCACCTGCGTATATTCTTTTACCAAGAACAGTAACAAAGCACTTAAAACGGCCCCAATGCTGGCTCCTACAGCACTGGCTCTCAGGGTGAAAATGCCAAGTACAAAAATCCCTGTCATAGCTCCGGTAAATAAGCTGGCCACTTCCAGGATTATGTCCCATACCGAGGTAATTTCTACCTGACTCATTACGAGGGCGATGAGCGTTCCAAGCAAACCGAATCCAATAGTTGTAAACTGTGCAATTCTTACTTTCCTGGATTCATCATAATTGTCCAAAGCTTCTCCAAAAAAGTCTCTCATGAGAACGGTGGTGCTGCTATGAATAGAACTGTCCACACTAGACATAGCTGCTGCAAATATTCCGGCGATAATGACCCCACTTATTCCTACAGGGAGGTTTTGTCCGATAAAATAGGGTACGATGCCATCAGGAGAAAGCGAGGGATCCAGTGATTGCGGGTTCAGCTTGTAATAAACAAATAAGGCAGTGCCCAGACCAAACACAAGCAGCGCCCAGGGTATGCTGACCAGGGCATCCGTCCAGAGTGCCTTTGCAGTCTCTTTTTCATTCCTTGTTGTCAGATAACGTTGAACAACCGATTGATCAGTAGCCAGCATACTGATCCTGTTAAAAATATTTCCAATAATTATCACCCAGAAAACAGCCATAGTAAGGTTCAGGTCGAAGCTTCCCAGACTGAACTTATGATCATTCCAGGCAATCTGTGTAAAGCGGGCCATACCCCCCTCAATTTGAAAGAGGATGAAAATGATGCAGAGGAAGACCCCTCCAAAAAGCACAAACGCCTGGATCACATCGATCCATATTACGGCATTCATACCGCCCAGCGCAGTATAGGCAGTGGCCAAAATTCCAATCATTGAAATACATAGCAGCACATCTATCCCTGTAACTGCTGATAGTGCCAATGAAGGAAGGAAAATAATGGCTCCTAATCTACCCAGCAATTGGAAAAGGAGATAAAGGGATGCTATGAATAACCTGACAAATTGATTAAATCTTTTTTCAAGATACTCATAGGCACTTGTGACATTGAGTCTTCGGTAAAAGGGCACAAAAATGTAGACCGTCACAGGTACGGCTACAAACCAGGTAAAGACACCGGCAAAATAACTCCAGTCCGTTGCAAAAGATTTGGCCGGAATGGCCATGAAACCAATAGAGCTCACCTGGGCAGCCATCATACTCACTCCCGCAGCCCAGAACGGAATTTTTCGTCCACCCAGAAAAAAGTCACCCGTATTCTTGTTTCTCTTAGCAAAATAGGGTCCTAACAATACAATAATGCCTAAGTAAAAGAACAAGGTCAGGTAATCCAGCCAGTGAAAGTGATTCATTTCACCCTTAGCCAGCCTTCCTGAGTAAATTAGGGGTGTTCTTTCACCAGGTGTATTTTCTCCTCCCGGAATGATCAGCCTGCCATCATATTGAACAACCGAAGTTGCAGCCAATCCCTGTGGCATGGTTCCCACTTCGTACCATATGTTGGTAATTGTATTATACGAATAGATCTGCATCGGGAATCTATAGGCACTTTTGAGTATTTCCAGTTTGTCGATATCATGGCCGTCAGAACCGCTAAATACCCAGATCTGAGATAACCCGATAGGCGCTGAAGCAGCAACAAATAGTGGACGTGGTAGAGGTTGTTTCTTTGACCAGTTATTCCGGGTTTTTAACGGGTCATATTCCCAAACTTCGTTCAGATACTTATCACTGGTTTTTCCCCCGATCAGGTAGAGACATTGATGATCACCATTTGTTTGTGTGATCAGGCTTGCTCCTGCTCTCGAAAATCCCTCCCAGGAGTCTTCCTTCATCCATCCCGAGGAGATATCGCTGAGATCCAATCTTAGAAACTGGTCTGATGATTGGACCCCCTCAGGATGAACCATATATCCCCCGGCCACATAGATCCTTTCCGCCAATAGAGCTGCCGAGAGATGAGAGGTTGGATAGGGAAGCTCGGGTAGTTGCTGGTTGAAAGAGATCTTATTCTCAGCGGTGAATGTTAGTTTAAACACACTGCTTAGTTTCCCCTGCGCATTCTCACCACCGATCAGTACCAGTCCATCCTTTAAGAGAACAGCCGCTCCATGCGCACATTTTTCAGGCAGCAGGCCGCGGTATTGCCAGGTGGATGTGTCACTATCTAATGTCAGGGAAAAGACTGAATCAAGATAAATCTTGGTTCCTCCGTCCCATTTATCGTTGTCAAAATAGCTCCCTCCTGCAACGATCAGCTGATTATCGACAATTCCAATGTATGCGCCACTTAATCCTTTGTCGATTGGCAATGATGGAAAAGCGCGTTCTTCCCAGGAGATCCAATTTTCTGTCTCTTTGGAAAAACCCTTTACACTTATCAAGCAGAATATTAGAAAAAGACTATTGAAGAATATTAACCGTCCTGTCATTTCTAAGGAAAATCATTCAACGGGGAGCCAAACATCGAACGTACCCCCAGCCTTACCCGCATCAGCAAATGGGATTAGATTTATTAATCCCTTGTCCGATTCCACTTCATATTGATACCCTGAAAGGACATTAGGATTTGGAGTAAGTTTCCCATTTTGTAAATCCTCCCTTTTAAAAGAGAAATCTGTTAACTCCCTGTTGTAATTCGGATCAAAAACCCATGTGATCGGACCTTTTTGAACACTCAAACTCTGAGTTTCTTTAGACCCTTTCAATCGTCTTAAGTTCTTGGGTACCAGGGTTATCATTCCGTAATCTACCCCTTTCGCATCCATCTTAAATTCAACTTCAAGCTGATCACCCTTTCTCCAGTTTCGCTGAATAATTATAAAACCTTCAGAAATCTGTGGGTCCTTTATCAATTTGCTGTTTATCTTTAGTGAGTATGCTTCGCTAAAAGATGGAACTCTCAATTTAAGCATGAAGTCAACTGGCTCTCTGGGGTCTACAGCAAGCTGAATATTTCCATTTAACGGATACAAGGTTTTTTGATAAATATCTACATTGATGTTATTGATCTTCGTATTCACATGGGAGTCTTCATAGAAATTAACAACCAGGCTTTTTTGATCCTGTGATGTCCAATAAAAAATCTGCGGGAAATAACTAATCATCATGCTATTCATTGTGTAGCAACAAAATGAATGACTACCATGTGCCATGCATTTAAAACCATTTGAACCAAAAAAAGAAACGTTGCCAGCTACGGCACACGAGGCTCCTGCATCATGTGCATTTATAGAATTGTATATAACAGACTCTACAATATTCATATACTTTATATCACCTGTTAACTCGAACATTTTAATACAAAAGATCGCAAATGGACAGATATCGCATAAATAATCAAGCCCAAGACCTTGGTTTTCCTCTACTCGATTGAATTCTACAAATTGATGAAAATTGTTGGAAGCGGAAACCAACATTGTGTCTGATAAAGTAGTCCTATACAAGTTTATAAATCCAAGAAAATTAAGGAAATCTTCACAAGGTTTACGATGATAATTCTGGCGATTATTTGGATCATTTGTAAGCAAAAATCTTGGTCCAATCACTGAATAGTACCTTGACTTAATATAATTACAAAACGCCAGGTAATCATCATTTCCTTCCAATTCGTAAAGCCAGGCAAATGGATATATGGCGCATGTAGCTCCGGAACTAAACATGGTTGCCGGGTTAGAAGCAAGAATATCTACTTTACCATCATCTGACTGGTAAAAAGTTCCATTTGGCTTATTTGAATCCCCTCCAAAAATATCCATATAAAGTTCAGCAATCTTCTTTGCCATCTCTAATGATTTTCTGTCATTAAACACTTCGTGATGAGTTAATAAACCTATCATCAAGAGATTGTGATTCCATGTATCAAAATGCCAGGTTTGCTTTTTTATGTGGTCAATTTGATTCCAGTTCAGCTCAAAAAATCTGTAGCCAGGTTTATAAGATCCCAGATAGCCATTGTCAAGCTGTTGCTTCTGTAGTCTGTAAATGCATCTATCAATGAGTTCTTTTAGCTTATTATCTGGTTTGTATTTATAACTGTTACACGCAGCCACCAGCCATTTCCCAATGTGTTCTCCGCTAAACCAACGAAAGGTATCGATCGGATGCTCATAGTACGATAAGAATTCCTCCAAATCAGTCATATTCTTGACTCTGGTTTCAAGGTTATTGTCAAAACGCGCTCCCAGAATACCATTAAGCTCAAGTTGACCCTGGACAGGAACTAACTCATTTTTTAAAGATTGAGATTTAAGGTTTAGTAGCCAGCATATTGCGATAATAGTAATTATTGATTTTCTGTACATATATGAAATGAGTTTTCAGGTTTTAACTGATTACTTGAATTTTTAAACTTTTTTTTTGATGCAGGGAATGCCCATTTTTAAGGTGCAGGACATTCCCATCGTTTCTTACCAGCTAGGATTTTGTGTCAATAAACTACCTTTGATTGCCAATTGATTCTGAGGAATCGGAAACAGTTCATGCTTCCCGGCAATTACAGGTTTTCCCTGGGCTTGCAAGGTAGAAATCAGTCTTCCTGTTCTCTTTAGGTCAAACCAACGGTGACCCTCACCGGCCAGTTCTATGGCCCGCTCATTCAGAATAGCATCGCGTAACTCATCTTTGCTGAGACCAGTTGTAGCATCCGCCGGAAAGCCTGTCTCAACCCATGGTCCGCCACCATCCCCATCTCTGGCTCGCTTCCTGATCTTGTTCAACTCGGCCACCGCACCGGCTTTATCATCCAACTCATTCAAAGCTTCTGCCTTCATTAAGATGACATCGGCGTATCTCAGGATCATGATATTGGCTGAAAAAGCATATCCTGACCTGCTTGTATTCGCACTTGCATCTACAAACTTCTGAGGCATACTTGGAAGGCCTCTTGGAAACTGAGTGTAGTCGATCGGATTACCAAATTCATCAATTCCGCTATAAACGAAAGTCATATCTCTTCTGTAATCCTGTGGGTCGAACATATCAAAAAATTGTTGCTCCGCAACGATACCTCCTGTGCCGGGGGTAGCCGCTTCTCCCGAGAAATCGGCATTAATTCCGTTCAATTGAATGTCCCAGGTGGTATTTGGCAGGTGGAAGACACCCCAGATTGACAATTCGCCATTCCCTGTGGTCCCACCTCTTGTGGTGATAAACTCAAAGATTGATTCTGAATTGAAAGCATCTTCCTTGCCAATAGCCTTTTCGAAATCAGCAGTCAAGGCATACACCCCACTGGTGATTACTTCATTGCATGCATCCACACAGGCCTGATAATCCCCCGGCTGAGCGCTTGGAGATCCGGCTCTCGTCAAATACACTTTGGCTAAAAGGCTGGCTGCCGCTCCGCTGGTTGCTCGCCCGGTTTCATTGGTTGCCGCCATATTATCTTTGGCAAAAATCAAGTCATTGATGATGAATTGATATACTTCTGATTCGGGACTCCTTGGAGAGATAGCCTCCGCCGGGCTTGTGACAGATTTATCTCGTATCACAATATCCCCGAACAATCTCATCAGATTAAAATGATGAAGTGCCCTGAGAAACCTGGCTTCACCTTCAAATTGAGAAGCAGCTGTTGCTGAAATATCGGCAATGGGCAGATTGTCAATGACTGCATTGGCGGCTGCAATAGCCTCGTAGATGTGCCGGTATGTAGCGTTTACATTATTATCTCCTGAAGTATAAGTGAACTCATGTAGCGGTCTGTCACCTCCAAGTCCTATAGGATCCATTTCGTCGGAAGCAAAATTGACCATATAGAGGAATCTTCTCTTGTAATACTGTATGCTCCCACTTCCCAGGCGATCATAGGCACCAACCAGGGCAAGAAACATATCGTTTTCAGTCCGGTAAGCCAACTCGGGAGAATTGAAATCAGGTGCGTCTTCTGATAGAAACTCTTCGCATGCGCTGAAATGAAGCGCAAGCATAATGATGAAAATATATTTTAAAGTCTTCATAATATTCTCTAGTTATTTTTAGAAACCAAGGTTTACTCCAATCAGATAGGTAGTAGCTGAGGGATAGGCCGCAAAGTCAATACCCTGTCGACCACCTACAGTGCTGATCAATGCAGGATCCACACCCGAGTAGCTGGTAAAAGTGGCCAGGTTTTGTCCTGACAGATAAACTTTAGCTGACGATATCCAGCCTGGAAGATTGGTGAACGTGTAACCGAGCTGGATATTCTGGATCTTGATATAGGATGCATCTTCCACATATGTCGACAGCAGCGCATCCTGATAGACAGATCTTGATCCCGCCTGTGGAATGTTACTCTCTGTATTAGAAGGGGTCCACCGGTTGAGCAAATCGACGTGTTTGTTTGAGCCGGAGTTGACTGAATTAAATATCTCAGCTGCTGCTCCATTGACAGCTTCAAAGCCTTGCATTCCGCGGATGAAAACAGTCAATGACAAGCCCTTATATCTAAAGGTGTTGTTAAAACCAAAGGCAAGATCCGGAATTGAATTACCAAGAATCACCCGATCATCCTGATTCCACAATGAATCTCCATTGATATCCATGATTTTCAATTCACCTGGTCTGATTCCGGTAGTATCGTAACCTGCGGAAGCTGCCTGATTAATTTCATTTTGAGTATTCCAGACACCATCGGCCCGATAGCCATAGAAGGATCCAAATGGCTGTCCAACAGAATCTATTTTAGAAATCACTCCACTTATTGCAGTGCTAAAGCCCTGATATTCCCTGGGCGCACTCGGACCATTGCTCAAAACCTCATTATTGAGGAAAGTCATGTTGACTTCAGTGGTCCACTCGAAGTCAGATGTCCTGACAGGAGATCCTCCCAGAACCACTTCAAATCCATTGCTGCTCTGACTTCCGGTATTGAAGATTTTGTTGGCTTCAACACCATTGGTGTAGTCCAGCGTAATTAGCAATAATTGGTCTTCGGTCGTCTTGTCAAAATATTCCACAGTACCGTACAACCGGTTATTAAACAATCCGAAATCCACTCCGATATTGCTAGTGATTGTCTCTTCCCAGCCCAGATCTGAATTGGCCAGCTGAGAGGGAGCTGTACCAGTGTACACCACTCCGCCAAAAATGTATTGGCCTCCGGAACCTACAGCCGGAAAGGAAGAGTATGCGCCAATGGCCTGGTTACCAGTGACACCATAACCTGCCCTCAATTTCAGGTCACTTACCAGGTCACTGTTTTGTAAAAACGATTCTTCGGAAATTCTCCATCCTGCGGATACAGCACCGAAATTTCCCCATTTGTTGTTCTCTCCAAACACGGATGCACCATCTCTCCTAAAGCTTGCGGCAAGCAGATATTTCCCGCCGTATTCGTAGTTTACTCTACCCAGAAATCCAGCCAGCGTGCGCTCGCTGTAATCTGAAAATGCATTGGTGCTGGTACTTGCATTTTCAAGTGCATTCAATCTGAAATTATCATCCGGAAATCCCAGTGCCGTTGTTCTGGCAGCATATGACTTTGATCCCTGTAAGCTTGAACCGACAACTACCGAAAGGGAATGATCTGCAAAAGTCTTCGCATAAGTAAGGGTATATTCATTGATCCATGACTTATTTTCAATCGCCGTCAGGTCTGCACGTCCATTAGTTAAACCTCCCAGATAGCTGGACCTGCCGGGGAAGTAGTATTGCCCCTGAGCGTTGCTGATATCCAAACCAAGAGAAGCCCTGAAATCCAGACCATCCATCAAATTGGCATCCAGTGCGAAATTTCCCAAAAAAGTTTTGGTAACCACGTTTGAGGTGATATCCCTTAAAGCCCATACCGGGTTTTCGGGTTTATTGCTTTCGACCCAATCCACGATATAGTCTCCCTCATCATCAAACACACTTATTGTGGGTGAGGTTGCATAAGCTTTTTGAATAGGTCCCCTCACATTATCACTTCCTGAATCATCTGTTCCTCCAACATTTTTGCTTTCGCTGTAGGTCATCCGGGCAGATAACCCGACGCGGTCATTCACATCAAAATCAAGGTTCGACCTGAAGGTATAGCGCTCCAGACCTGTATTCAATACAATACCATCCTGATCAAAATAAGAACCCGAGAAGTAATAATTCACACTTTCCGAGCCTCCGGATACCGATATCTGATGGTTTTCCAATAGGGCCTCAGTACCTGACCTCACAATTTCATCCTGCCAATCTGTACCTGCTCCCATCCCTGAAATCTCAGCATCAGAAAAGCCCGGATTCTGACCTCTGTTGATAAGGTACTCATTGAGAAACTCGGCATGTTGCTGGCCATTCATCAGGTCCATCTTATTGTGCAATGACTGCACCCCTACCTGGCTGCTAATGTTCACCTGTGCTTTTTGGGCGTATTTTCCTTTCTTGGTGGTGATGATAATGACCCCATTGGCACCACGGGCACCGTAAATGGCAGTTGAGGCGGCATCTTTTAAAACCTGTATGGATTCTATGTCCTGTGGATTTAGCAAAGACAACGGACTGGAAGACGGATTCATTGGCTGATCCTCACCGGGGGCATTGGTCCGTTCGCCACCGCCAACCTGAACACCATCAATGACATACAGAGGCTGAGTACCCGCATTGGCAGAGCTGCTACCTCTGATATTGACCTGCATACCCGCACCCGGTGCGCCGGAAGCAGGAGTAATATTCAGTCCTGCAACTCTTCCCTGCAGCAATGACTGGACGTTCTGCTCAACCTGTTTGTTGATCTCATCCACATCCACCACTGAAATTGATCCGGTAACATTCTTTTTCTGCTGAGTACCATATCCTACAACCACCACTTCGCTCAAAGCCTGTACATCAGCTTCCAGGGTTACCGGGATCGTAGAACGACTTTTGATTGCAATTTCCTGATTGAGGTAACCGACAAAACTAATTACGAGGGTAGCATTGTCCGTATCATTCACTTCTAATGAGTAATTGCCATCAACATCAGTGATGGTTCCGATTGATGAACCCTTTAACTGTACTGATGCTCCCGGCAAAGGGTCTCCGTTATTATCGGACACTTTGCCTGTGATCACACTTTGAGACCACACAGAGAGGCCGGCCAAAATGCACACTAAAGCCAAGTAAATTTTTTTCATAATACATGTTGTTTCGTTACAAATCAAGACAGGGATTATCCCAGTTATGAATTGTAAATATATAGTGTTATAACATTATATAAAATAGTATACTATAAAATAAATATTAGAATTATAATTAGGTTAGATTAGAGTGGCTCCGAATTGAAGATATGGCAATTCTTTATCCGCTGTTCAATCAGATTTACATTAAAAGTCTCATTTTTTTAAACGAGGAGGAATTAACCTGTGTTTGCTACAGTTCATCGCTGAAAATATCATTCCTTTCGCGTTCCTCGTTCTGATACTCGCCATAGATGCGCAGCATCGTCTTTTTACCATGCTCAATATGCAAATCGATGCAAGAACGCAGTAGATCTGTATCTTGCCGTTCAATTCCGTCGATCATCTGGGCATGTTCGTCAACCGCAAGCTTTAGCAGATCCCAGCTTCCGAATATGCGTTTCCTTTTATGAAATCGCGTGATCAGATTAGAATCGTGAACAATCTTCATCAAGCGCTGATTTTTAGCGATCTTTAGAATTGCCAGATGAAACTTTCCGTCCTGCCTGATGATCTCAGCCACCAGCTCATCATCATATTTGTTACTATCGGGGTAATTATTGGGATCATTCGCTGCTTTCTGTATCATTTCAGCAAAGTCAGAATTAATACGTCTCAGTTCTTCAATATCAGTTGTACTTGCCAGCTTACTTGCCTGGATGGCAGCATGGATCTCCAGTGCTTTCCTGATCTCATAAATTTCTATGATTTCATCCTCTGACGGATTTGCTACAAAAAACCCAACACCATTCTTTTGCACCATAATGCCCTCTGATACCAGTTGATGAATCGCTTCTCTGATAGGTATAAAACTTACTCCTATCTCCTTGGCCAGTGCTCTATTGGATAATTTAGTATCCGGGCTGAGCTCTCCTGCTGCTATTTTCCGCCGCAGATATTTGTATGCCTTTTCCTTTAATGATTCACTCATAATAACCCTTTGATCAATTACTAAATCTATCCCTGGCCTCTACCCAGCAATCCTCGATGATTGCTTTCATTTGAACCGCCTGTTTTAATCTGTTCCCCTCCTGTATTAATTCACCCTGATACCAATAAGTCACTGCATAGTGCGAAGTGACCCCCAACAGTTCAGGTGCAAAAATGATATAGTCGCCAGCCTGGGCTTCCTTTAAAAACCCAACTAATGACCTGATCCACATTTCCCTAAAATACTTAATATTGACTTCCATCTCAGGATTCATGATATCCCGTTGCATACACCCTCCGTTTCCAATTCGTCCATGAATGAAACGAACTCGATCGAAAACAGGCTGTATGAATTCAAATTTCTTCTCCATATGAGCAAACCGGCCATATCTCATTTCCTGGCCTGTGTACCAGTGCGAAAAGTCACCGTTGAATCTTATTTCGGGAAATCGTTCAACCATTCGTACAGTACGCCACATATCCTGAGTAATCGTGGCTCTGTGAGTCTCAAGAAAAACAGGCATAGCGCTCTTGACCGAGGCATTGAGGATGTCATCAACGAGCACATCCATTTCATCATCGTCTTCTAAACCGGTACCTGCATGCACAGTAACACAATCTGAGCCGTACTCCTTTGCTTGCTCAATCAGACGAGCCGCATCACCTTTCTTGTCAACCTTGCCACTATGCGTATGACTTAGTCCGAATTCCCTGCAAGTATCAGCATCTCCATTTTGAATGCCACTAAAACCCTGATCTTTAAAGAATCGGTAGTAATCTTTCTCATCCCCCAATTGTATGGATTCGGGCAACTCCAACCAGGTTTCCCTGACCACATCAACGCGTAGTGCTGGTGCTTCCCTGGAACCCTTCCTGTTGCATATATTACTCATAGCGCCTTTGATCGTTTTCAATACAAAACATAGATCAAATATACACTGTTATAACATTTGAGTAAAACCGAAGATAACATAATGCAATTGAGTGATCGAAACTATGAGGTTGTGATGACAGCATCACACCTTCTTTGTATCGGGCTCATCTATATAAAAGAAGTACCATTTTTTTGGTGTGCCTTCTGATACCTGAGCGGTGAAATCCCCTTAATCTTTCTAAATGAATAGATAAAGTGAGCGTAGGATCCAAAACCGGATTTCACATAGATCTCGTTTAAGTGTCCACCCTGCTCAAGCAAACGGCTCGCCAGTGCAACCCTCGCTGCCAGTATGTACTGGTGGATCGTAGTACCAATCTCTGCTTTAAAAACTCTTGACAAATGATATTTACTCATTAAAGCCTGATCAGCAAGCTTTTCCAGTGTCAAATCCTCTTCCAGGTGACTATGAATAAATCCGATCAGTCCGGCAATCACTCCTGACCTGGACCTGGAAAGATGATCGGAAGGAATACCCCGATTCTTGGAAAGCTCACCAACATATACAAGCAGATCATAAAGTCTTAAAACCTCTTCAGCATATGATTTTCCCAATCTTGCACGAATCAAATTGGCAAATAGATCGGACAATTCCTTTCGACATTCAACGGGCACACTGATCTTGTGCAGTTTCAATCGGAAGGGATAGGTCAGATCACAGATGCCCATAAATGGAGTTGTCACCTCACTCCTAAATTTGGCCATGTACCGCTCCATCACTGTGTCAGGCAAACTGCTTGCAGTATGGATCTGGTTGCTCCCAATCAGGAAAAGATCGTGATCCTCAATGGTGTAAATGTGGCCATCTACCAGATACTGATGTCCGCCCCGGATGATGTAGCTTATTTCATAATTCTCGTGGAAGTGTAGCTGGAGGGGTTTATCAATATTACTGATCTTTCTGGCGATGATCGGTTGCTTTTCTTCTTCCTGAAAAACCTTCAAGTTCAACATAGCAATTTTTCGAAATATTTTAGCAATATATTTAAATAACATATAAAACCTGTCATATTTATTTGCAGGATGAACTCATTACAGTTAAGTCAGGAGGAGAGAAAGAAGCTGAGAGCATCCTACCTCTCCGATGGATATATTTTCTTCAAAGGTTTCCTTTCCAAAGATGAGATCGGGAAAGTGACCAGGGTCACGGAGGAATTAATTGCAAATCGCATAGACCAGCTGCCTCAGCATCAGGTCTATTATGAGGAAAAAGGAAATAAGTCTACGATCAAACAAATCCAAAAACTATTTGAGTACGATGATACCTTCGAACAAATGATGTTTCAAAGCAGGTTTTCTGAGCTGGCGGAGTTGCTTTTAGGCGAGAAAGAAGTACCCAAGAATATGCAGTACTTCAACAAGCCTCCGCGTATCGGTCAGCCAACACCTCCGCATCAGGATGGATATTATTTCATGCTGGAGCCGCAGATTGCCCTCACCATGTGGCTGGCGCTGGATTATGTTGACGAAAAGAACGGATGTGTCCGGTATGTAAAGGGTTCTCATAAACAAGGCATGAGACCTCACGGCAGAACCCAGGTGTTAGGTTTTTCACAAGGCATGCTTGATTTTGGGACCGCCAATGATAAAGAAAATGAGGTGTTCTTTAGTGCAGAACCAGGGGACTTACTTGTCCACGATGCGCTCACAGTTCACTGGGCTGATGCAAATCAAAGTGAAACGCGAAACAGAAGATCGCTGGGTTTCATTTACTATGGCGAATCAGCCAAAGTGGATGAAGAAGCACACCAGCAGTATCAGAAACAATTAGCCGAAGAATTGAAAGAAAAGCAAATCATCTAAGACATCTATAAAAATGATAAAATATATCCCTTTCCTGGTAAGCATATATCTACTGATCAGTTGTAAGCCTCAGGTCGAGCAAAAAAGTAAGAGTCCGAATGTTGTCTTCTTTCTGGTGGATGATCTGGGATACAGCGATCTTGGATGCTATGGCAGTGAGTTTTACGAGACACCTAATATCGATAAACTGGCTGCGGAAGGGGTCCTGTTTACCCGCAATTATTCCGCATCCACCATCTGTTCACCCACGAGGGCGAGTATATTATCCGGCAAATATCCGGGACGTCTCCACCTGACAGGGCCGATCCCCATCCTTGGTGCTGAAAGAAGAGAAAATCCTAAAATGCTGGATGCCGATTATGATATGACCATGGATCTTGAGGAATTTACCATGGCTGAGGCTTTCAAAGAGCAGGGATACACCACTGCTTTCTTAGGTAAATGGCATGTTGCTCATGATACTCTAGGATTTCCGCAGTTCCAGGGATTTGACTACAACATTGGGGGCTGCCAGCATGGAAACCCGGGCGAATATTTTTACCCTTACCATGGCAAGTGGAGGATGACTCCACGGCACCAATGGGTAGAATGGAATACCTTGCCTGACGGAGAACCCGGTGAATACCTCACAGATCGTCTGACCGATGAGGCTGTGGAAATCATAAAAAACCACAGTGAAGTACCCTTCTTATTGTACATGTCGCACTATGCCGTGCACAGCCCGCTCCAGGCCAAAGAAGAGCTGATCAAAAAATATGAGGCAAAAAGCCCAGACACAGTGAGAAATCATAGTAATGCGTCATATGCTGCTATGATTGAAAGTGTGGATGAAAGCCTGGGCAGGATCCTGAAGACCCTCGACTCCCTGGGTCTCACAGAAAATACGCTGGTTGTATTCACTTCAGACAATGGAGGTGCTCATTTTGCTACCAACAATTATCCGTGGAGGGGACACAAGGGTAATTTTTATGAGGGTGGAATTCGCGTTCCATTAATCATGAAATTCCCGGAAAAAATCAATACAGGCTGGAAAACAGACTTAAAGGTCATTTCTATAGACTATTACCCTACCATTCTGGACCTTTGCAGTTTCCCTCAGCAACCTGACCAAATTAAGGATGGAAAGAGTTTTGCCAACCATATCCTGAAAGGTTCCACCTTCGATGAAACAGCCTTCAATAACCGTGATATCTTCTGGCATTTCCCCAACTATATCGGGGCGGTTAAGAACAACCCTACTAACCCGGTCACTGTCATTCAAAGCGGGGACTGGAAAATGCTTCAACAGCTGGAAGATTACAGTGTCGAGTTATATAATTTAAAAACGGACCCACTTGAGACTACTGAGGTAAGTAAAGAGTATCCGGAAATCGTGAAACAGCTTGAGGAGAAACTTGAGGCTCATCGAAACGAACAGTCTGTGCAGATGCCAAGACCCAATCCCAATTATGTGAGTTCCAATTGATTTGCTTAAGGCAAGGTCTTATTGACTTGGAAAGTGAAACAATCATTCCTCATTTTTTAATCGCTTACAGGCTGTCACCCAACAGTCCTCAATAAGTGTTTTCATTTTTACAGCAAGCTCCAGACGATTGCCTTCTTCTTTTAGCACACCATCTTCCACAAATGTTACCGCATAATTGGAAGATACTCTCAGCAGTTCGGGAGCAAAAATAATGTAGTCTCCAGGTGCTGCCTTTCGGAGAAAACCTATAAGAGATCTGGTCCACATTTCTTTGAAATAGGTCACATGAATATCCATTTCCGGAGCAGTAAAGTCCCGCTGCATACAACTCCCATTTCCGATCCTGCCATGCATGAATCCAATTCGATCGAATACAGGCTGAAGAAATTCAAACTTCATTTCCATCATTTGAAATTTCCCATAACGCATTTCCTGTCCGGTATACCAATGAGAGAAATCCCCGTTGAATTCAATTTCAGGGAATCTTTTGACCAGTTGTACAGTACGCCACATATCCTGGGTAATGGTAGCGCGATGTGTTTCAAGAAATATGGGAAAGCCTTCTTTAGCGGCAACATTCAAAAGGTCTCCTACCAGAAAATCAATTTCGCTATCGGATTCCATTCCTGTACCGGCATGAACGGTCATGCAATCAGCGCCCTGATTTTTAGCATGCTCTACGAGCACCTTAATGTCACCAGGCACACGGATCTTTCCGCTATGGGTATATCTCAAACCATTGAAAGCGCAAAATGCCGGGTCTCCATTTTGTACTCCTTCAAATTCGTGAGATTTAAAAAAGGTATAGTAATCTTCTTCCCCGGGCAGTTTAATGGATGAGTAAAGCTCTAACCAGCTTTCCCTTACCACAGCCTGGGTTTCATATTTGTTTTTGAATTACAGAACATGTGGTAGGACAATCAGGATCAAATCTTTAATTATTAAAAACAAAAAACGACCCGGATCAAGCCGGGTCGTTTTATGTTTCTGATCATTAATCTGGTTACTCATAGGCCGGGTTTTGGACCAGCTTCGAATTAAGGTTCATTACATCCGTTGCGATAGGAAGTAAGTGAGCATTCGGATCATTTCCGAGTGTCGTTCTTTCAGCCACCTCTCCAAACCGCATCATGGCGATATATGATTTTCCTTCCCAGACAAACTCCTCGATGATCTCATCAAGGATGGCATCCTCAAGGGCTTCCCCTGTCAGACCGGCATACACATTGGTCACGTCATACGCTCTGTTTGCAATAAGATTTAAAAACTGAAGGGCCTCAGCAGGATCATTATCTGCGGCCTCAATCTCTGCCTTGAGCAAGATGGCATCTGCCTGACGGTAAATAATCACATCATCGGAATGAAAATATGACTGATTTGCCACATCAAATACACCTTCATATTTACCTCCCCATTCATAAACATTGCCGGAAGGCATCGCTGTAAAGCTTGACCACGAAACAGATGATCGAACATCCTGCGTTGCTGAACCAGGGAATGCATTCAGCTTATTATTAACGAAGTTGTCGTTCAAACCAACAGTCGCAGCCGGATATGCAAGTACAATAGGTATACCATTGTTGCGGAAAGCAAGATCTTCCGGGGCTATTTGATTATTTCCTAAAATGGAAAGCCGAGAGACAACTACTCCCGTCTCAGTCCGTCCAGTAGGAGTAGGATTCCCACTAGATGTCTCAAGTGATGCATCATAATAAATGCTAAAGATCACTTCTGACGATCCAGCCCCTTCATCGAATATGTTGGCAAAGTTTGTATCGAGCTTAGACGGATCCACCACGGCATCAATCGCTGACCTGGCGGTACTTAAATCGGTTGCTCCTCCATTGAGACGTTTGAATCTCCACAGATAAACTTCTGCCTTAAGAATGTTTGCTGCGGCCTTGCTCAGGAAGTTCACACCCGCAGTGGCAGGTAGTTCTTTCACTGCCTCTTCCACATCCATTACCGCCTGATTCACGAGATCAGATGGCTCAGACTGACCAATTTCCAGATCACCCTCAGCACTGACGAAAGGTTCCACAATCAAAGGTGCCCTCCCCCATAGCTGGGCCAATTTCAAGTACGAAAAAGCACGGGCAAAATAGGCGGCACCCATCACTCTACTCCTTGTGCTTTCGTCCATATTAATGTCAGGAACATTCAGCAGTACCAGGTTTGCATCGTTGATCAAACGATAGATCTGGACCCAATTTGCATAGTCATTGGCTGGAAACAGTTGAGATTGATCCAGAAAGCCTTCCAGATCACCGATATCGGTCGCCGTAGAATATCTCTTATATGTACCGGTCCGCATTTCTCCCCAGGCAACAAGCTTATAGTCGTATGTGGCCCTGAACTGACTATAGAGCATGGCTTCCGCAGCCAGGGCATCACTTTCAGTCTGCCAAAAACTTGAATTGGAGATCTGGTCTCTTGGAATAAGGTCCAGATCATTGGAGCATGATTGCAGCAACAGAGCTGCAATTGAAAATATCAATACATAATTTTTCATCGTATTATTTCTTTAAGATTAAAACCCTACTTTGACGCCGAAAACAAAGCTTCTGAAGGCCGGATAATTTGATCGGTCAGAAATAGTGTATCCACCAGTCTCCGGATTGTAGCCCGGATATTCCGTGAAATAATGAATATTATTTCCAGCTACATACAGTCTGAGACTTGACAGAAATCCTCCCATGGCTTCTAAGGCAGCATTGGAGAAAGTATAGCCCAAACGCACATCCCTCAGACAAAGAAAATCCCCTTTGTAGGCGTTGATGGGACTTAACCTCATATAATTCATTCCCTGGGAAGCATCGTGAAAGGCTATTCTCGGTAATTCATCACCAGGTTTCGTCCACGCTCTTAAAACGTCTGTGGTAGGTGAAGCAAACCTGTTGCCATTTCCATTCAACCAGGCCCTGTTCTGATCCACAATCATATGACCAAGTGTAAAATCCATAAATACCGTCAAATCAAAACCTTTGTATTTGAAAGTATTGGTGATACCTCCAAAAGCTGTAGGTACGGAGTTACCGATGACTACCTGATCATTGTTGTCTATGACTCCATCATTATTCCGATCTACCCATACTACATCTCCTTTTTGCTTTACGTAATTGTTGGCGTCTGCCCGATCATCAATATTCAATGCGAGATAATCTGCCAGCTGCTGGTCAGTGTCAATGATGTAATCCGGCAAATAACCCAACAGGTTACCTATTCTCTCTCCCTCTGCAATTCCACCAATTCCCGGGCTACCCTCTTCATTATAAATAACGAATGTTGCCCCACGGATCGATGGCCCAACCGGATTAGAAAATACGTTAGCATCTTGTAGACGATTTTTATCGAATGAACCTTCCGGCAACTTGACTACCTCATCGATCACATAGCTATAGTTCACACCAAGATTCCATTTGAAGTCTGATTTATCCAGAATACGGGCATTGACCCCGATCTCATAGCCATCATACCTTACGCTACCCACATTCTTTAAAATGCTACTAAAGCCGGTTTCTCTTGGCAGACTTACATTGAACAGGAGATCATCGGTCTGCTTGGAGAAGACATCTAACGTCAGGAATATCTTATCCTGATCAAACAGACCTAACTCAAGTCCAAAATCTATTTGTGTGGTCTGCTCCCACTTCAGGCCTGTATTGGGAATTTCAGCAGGGTATACAACAGAGGTGCCTGCATAAGTGAACCCAGGACTATATGTCCCCTGCCAGCCATACACATTGTTTACATTGTCATTACCGGTAACTCCCCAGCTTCCTCTAAATTTAATATTTGACAAGACATTCGAAATACCAAGATCTTTAAAGAAAGACTCCTCTGACAGTACCCAGCCCAGGCTCAAACTTGGAAATATACCATACTGATTGTCTGATCCAAATACTGAAGAACCATCTCTCCTTATGGCACCGCTAAACAGGTATTTGAATTGATAATTGTAAACTAGCCTTCCAAACTGACTGACCAGCCTTCGATCAAAATAATTATCGAAGGCATTGGTCACCTCAGCACCTGTAATCGTTGTAATATTATTGGCAGGTCTGTTTTGTGCAGCGACGAAAGCATTACCTCCTTGCACATACAAATTGGTATAACCCGCAGAAAGTGAAAGATTATGCGCTTCATTGAAAGACTTTTCATAGGTGAGCAGGGCCTCAAACTGTGTTCTTGTCTGATCGATCTGCCGCATGCTGATCGGTCGGTTACCATAGAAAGTGGTGCTTTCCTTGGTCCAGGAATTGTCATAATTGTCCCGATCCAAATTATTGATGTGGTAGTTTCCATTGACGTCAAACTTCAAACCATCGATTATGTTGATCGTTCCGCCCAAAGCCACTGTGGCAGTAGTTCGTTGATCAAGATTAGTTGACAAATCAGCCAATAACTCAGGGTTGATAGAGGCTTGCTCTCTACCCGGTGTGATAGAACCATCCGGTAGGGTCGTCTTAATGGTTCGCCCTACATGAGGGCTCCTTCCAAAAGTCCTTGAAACTTCTGCATCCAATTGGTTAGTCTTACTCACGGAAAAATCACTGGAAGTCCTGAAACTGATCCAGTCGTTAACCTTGAAATCTACATTTACCCTGCCACTCGTTCTTACATAGTCTGATCCCACAGCCACTCCTTCCTGATCCGTATGTCCGACGCCTGCTGCATATTTGATTTTATCAGCTCCACCATTAACAGAAAGGTAGGTATTGGTAATTGGTGCGGTTCTAAATAGCACATCCTGCCAGTCGTTGTCCTGAAAGATCAGAGTTTGTCCGGGATTCAACGGATCTTCTATGCTTTGATAGCCCGCAGGTACAGGTTGTCCGCTGGGAAGAATCGTCAGAGAGTAGGAGTTTTGCGGCTCATTGGAAGTCAGGTCAAAACCAGTGCCCAGTGCACTTTGATTACCATTGAGCTGACCTGCCGAACTTCCGCCTGCCGGACGATACAATTCAATGTATTGCCTCGCGGTGAGCTTATCCAGCTTTCTTGGAAAATCCTGGAAGCCGGTACTTACATGCAGATCAAATTGGGCACTCCCCGCCGACCCCCTTTTGGTGGTGATCAAAACAACGCCATTTGAGGCCCTGGCTCCGTAAATAGCCGTGGCTGCGGCGTCTTTTAAGACCGTCAGGGTCTCAATGTCCTGGACATTGATATCATTGATATCCCTTTGCAGTCCATCTACAATATATAATGGATCATTAGACTGTGTGATAGAGGAACCACCTCTGATCCTGATATCTAATTGCTGGCCGGGTGAACCATTGCTTTGATTTACCCTGACGCCAGTTGTTTTTCCCTGTAGCGCTGCTGTAATTGTTTGCGTGGGTACTTCCTCTACTGTTTCTCCTGAAACAGATGAAATTGCGCTCGTCACAGTTCCTTTGGTCTGAGTACCATAACCAACCACTACAATCTCTCCCAGTGCTGTTACATCAGAAACAAGGCTGATCTCTAAAGATGACCTTCCATTCAGTGCGATTTCCTGAGGTTGATAACCCACAAAGGAAACGGTAAGAATGGCATCTTCCGCTACAGTAAGATTAAATTTACCCTGCAGGTCTGTGACAGCGCCTCTGGTCGTACCCTTCTCAATGATCGATGCTCCAGGCAAAGGTTCACCATTCTCGTCAGTGATTGTACCAGATACCTCCACCTGATCAATGACGACATCGATGGCGTAATCAGTACTTTTAATTGACAATTGCTTCACGCTGATCCTGTTGTTGACCTGCTTAAAACTTACGTTGGCTTCCCGGGAAATACTTAGCAACAGATTTTCCATCGAAGAGCCATACGATTCGGGGCTCATGCTGAGCCTGATCTTCTTATTCAATTCTGAATACTTGTAGACAAACTTGTAATCAGAATTGCTTTCAATCAGGTCAAAAGTCTCTTCCAGACTCAATTGATCAATGGTCACTGAGATTCTGGCTTCTTTCACACTCAAGATGTTTTGAGCTCCACTTTTGGAGGCCAAAACGGAGTTAAAAATGATTGCTGAAATGACGAATAGATGTATGGATAGCTTGCCAACCATTCGAATCAGTTGTAATGTTAGTTTCATATATTTGTAGTGATTTAAAAAGTGAACAATGGTTTTCACGATCTTACCCGGAAGGAATGTTGACGCAGACTTCCGGGTTAATTCTTTCTAAAGGTTTTTTCTCATCTATTTAGGGGTTTCATTTAAAAATAATTTTTACATTTTTTTGGTCGATTTTATGTTCAAACTTCATGGAGAAGCCTAAACTCGTAAGGACGTTGTGCAGATTATCATTATCGAATGTTCCAGTCAGTTCCATGCCCTTCTTACTTCCAAGATTGACCACTTCGATATCCACCCCATACCATCTTTCCAGTTCTTCAATTCCCGCATCCCACGGTGTCTTTTGAAAATAAATGACGCCATCCTTCCAGCTGATATCAGCCGGAGAGGCTTTACCTATGGGATTCAGGTGATCCTCAAAAGTGACCTTCTCATTTGGAGCTAAGATCACCGACTCAGTATCATCGCTTTTATTGCTAACGCTCACCTTACCTGAAACAAGTGTGACTTCTTCATGGTCATAATAAGCCCGCACATTAAAGGAGGTACCCAGTGCTGTAGTGATCAAATGACCCGTTTGCACAAGAAAAGGGCTTGACTTGTCTTCAATCACATCAAAAAACGCCTCACCAGAAAGCAGTATCCGTCGCTCTGCATCACTAAATACCGAAGGATATTCTAATGAACTTCCTGCATTCAGAATGACTTTCGAACCATCAGGGAGCAAGATGGTAGATTTTTGGCCGGAGGGGTTACTTTTAATTATGGTAGTGAAACCATCTTCTGCTAATACAGAGGTGTCATCCTTATCCAGGTAAATAAACAGGCCGAAGGCCATGATCACCATAGCAGCTACCAGTATCCGGATAATAAGAGATGAATCATGTGATTCCTTTTTCTCAGCTCCTAATACGGAGGTAGCATTCAAGGGAATGGTTTTTCTGGCATCTTTCGCTTCTCCTAATGACCCTTCAATTTTATCCCACAAGGCATTTTTATGATTTCGGGCGGAGTTCGAATGGTCAATCCTCGCCATGGACATCAGAATGCCCCTGGCATCCTTTATTTTATTTCTTTTATCAGGATGGTCTTCCAGGAAATTTTTCCAGTAAATATTGGATTCCTTTGAGGGAGTCAAAACCCAATCCCTGAAATCCGGATCCATGATGAAATCCTCAGTATCGTATTTTTTGTAGTCCAACTAAAAAGTTTTTTTGAATACGATAATAAGAGTGGGATGTCTCTAAAATCTCATCCGATCGATGAGAAATTTTATTAAAATTTACCAATCAAACAATAAATACCCGAGTATTTTTAAAATAAATACTCTGATTAGACTACTTTGTTGTAATTATCACAATTATCTGCCTGCGTCGGCGAAATATTTGCGTTTAAGTGTGGATACGGCCTTCCAAATGAGATTGTAAACAGAATTGATGTTCATGTTTAGTATCCTGGCAGTGTCTTCATAGGAATTCCCCTCGAAAAAGATCATCACAACAGCTTCTCGTTGAGTCAGCGGAAGCTCGTTGATCATTATTCGGAGATTTTTTGAACGTAGGTCCTCGAAATCTTTGTCTGAAAAATCATCGTCATCACGATACAGGTAGGCTAGATTTCCCTCATCATAGTCATTATTTAAATGCTCAAATTTCTTTTCAGCGACAAGTTTTTTTACTATTTCAGACCTTAGGGATTTATAAAGGTATGATTTGACTTTTGTCACATTGGATAATCCTGACTGGTAAGTCCAGAGTGAGACAAAGAGCTCCTGGATAGCATCTAAAACAATCATTCTGTTTGGAACGATCAACATTCCAAAACTGAAAAGATCTTCAAAGAAGTGATCATATATCAGTCGAAATGCTTCCCTGTCACCCTGCTTGAGCAACAACCATAATTCGGCTGGATCTGTAGTAGTATAGGATTCGACCTTTTGCATCTTATTTTAAAATAAGTAAAATGTTATCTCTTTCAAGCGAACAAGATTAGGATTATTTTCAATATGGACTCTTTATTTCAAATTCTAACAAATTCGTTAACCTCACTTAAGTCCAAAATCATATTGTTCCTGGGTATACCATTTGTGGTCCATCCGCTCACCCCAAATGAGTTGAAGCTTTTCATTGTAAAAGGGGTTGATCTCGGGCATGTCCGCATCTACCGACTCCAGCCACCCAAATAATTTTTCATTCAGGGATTTCGCTTTATCAGTTTGAGTTTCTGAAAGGTCAAATTGTTCTCCTATATCTTCCTTTAGATTGTAGAGTTCTACAGCTTCAGTTTCATAAAAATAGATGAGTTTGTAGTCTCCAGATCTTATCGCCGATGCCGGCGTGGAATGATGATAGTGTGGGTAGTGCCAGAAAAGATCCCTGGAAGTAGATAGGGTGTTATTCTTCAGGTATGAAATAAAACTTGTCCCATCCAACGTCTTTGAAACTTTTGCTCCAGTGAGCTCCAATATCGTTGGGAAAAAATCTACTACATGGACCATTTGGTCATTTGTTGTACCTGGTTTTACTTGACCAGGCCATACAGCCACAAAAGGTACCCTGATACCTCCTTCATACAGTGTTCCCTTTTCAGATCTGAGTGGCCAGTTGTGAGTTACAAGGGTCGGGTAGCCATTAAACAGGAAACCACGTTCTTCGATCACGCCTCCGTTATCAGAATAAAAGATGATCAGGGTGTTCTTATCAAGCCCGTTTTCCTTAAGCGCCTTTCTTATCCAACCGATCCCTTCATCCATTACTTCAGCCATGGCAGCATACGTGGGATCAATGGTTGTTCGGTTATTGGCCACAATTTTCTTGTATTTGTCAACAAGTTCTTTCCTCGCCTCCGGTTTGGTATGGACCGCAGTAAATGAAACAAAACAGAAAAAGGGCTGATCCTTATTTTGTTCTATGAACTTCACAGATTCTCCCAAAATCTTGCCCGTTAACTTTTCAGGGTTTGCATCAATCCAGGATCGGAGATCATTTTGATACTTGCCCTTGAAAGGCTGATCCGATACATTCACGTATCCCTGATCATCAGGTTGGTAGTCCGGGCCATATCCGAGATGCCATTTTCCAAAGATCCCTGAAGTATATCCTACCTCAGAAATAGCTTCAGCAATAGTAACATGTTCCCTTTTCAACTTCCAGTAAATTTCCGGCGGGATCAGTTTGGCGTACGGTCTTCTGTGCCCGTTGGGAACCCCGGTCAGCTTTAGCCACGCAGAATATTGTCCGGTCTGGATCATCGCACGTGTAGGTGCACAGACGGGATCAGCATAAGCATTTGTGAATCGCATCCCTTCTTTGGCCAATTGATCAATATTTGGTGTCTGTATGATCGGGTTGCCATAGCACCCGGGGTCTGACCAGCCCATGTCATCCGCAAGAATGAGCACGATGTTGGGCCTTTGCTGTCCTATGACCTCACAGGAAATCAAAATCAGAATGAAGATGAACGTCGATCTCATGTACTGCAAAAAGTAAATAACCAAAGTATATATCCGGTTGAAGAGAATACTTTTAGAAATTGCCATTTTTATTTTGATTCTTGTGATTGCACATAAAAAAAGTATCTGGCCATTAACCAGATACCTTTCTTTAAAATTAATGTTGTTTTGAACAATAGATTGCAATAGAACTATTGATTGGTTCAATAATCCTATTTTTAAGGTTTACCCCACGGCACCATGCATAATAAAATTGTGCCGTGGGGTAATTGAATTAATTACTTAATGCATTTTACCAACCCGGGTTTTGCGCAAGCACTCCACCTGAAACTTGAATTTCCTGTGCAGGTATGGCTAGTAGTTCATAGCCTGGTTTGTATATCAGATTGGTTGCATTGAACCATTCTTCTACCCTGCCTGACCTAACCCAATGAAACCACAACTTGCCCCCCTCGGCAATACTCTCAATAATCACCTCTTTATGTAAAACGAAATCGAACTGATCATAAGTAAGATTGGCAGCAACTAAATCTACAGGCACTGGTGCAGGATTTGTGGCATTCCACTCCGTTTCATTGCTTCCATCGGATAGGGTGACTCCCAGGGTCTCTGGAGGAGCTAAGAATTCTCCCCTGGCGCGAGCACGTAAAGCATTGATATAGCCGACCGCCTGGTCATTTGGTCCATCATTCAGTTCATTTTCGATTTCGGCCAACATTAAAAGCACATCTGCATATTGCATCAAATGCTGATCTCTTGATCTTTGCACAGATCCCTGATTATCTCTCTGGAATTTACGGATTCTCAATGCACCCGGCTGCACCCTGTTGTCCGGATTCGGTTCCCATGTCGAAATAAATCGAAAATCATTGAAGCTAAACAAAGGATCGATATTTTCATCGTAAAAATCGATCATATATTGCCACATGGGTCTGTTGGCATTATTTAAATAAAATTGACCCATGCCCAGATCCGGGCGAGCGTGAATGCCGAAGATCTCCTCCTTACCCAGTTCATTTTCGGGTTTGGTGACGATAAAATTCTCGGTGTAAACGATATTATTCTGGAAATCTTCCTCCAAAGCATAGGTGAATGGAGATTTGGCCAGGTGTGGAGAGGACGGGTCAACTAATTGCTCAAGCTCAGTTTTGGCCAATTGGAAATGAGAATCTCCCAGACTTAGAGGTCTTTGAGCCATGGTCAGGTAAGCCTGCCCAAGATAAGCAATGGCTGCACCACGTGTCGGCCTTCCGAGATCCGGATAGGTGCCCGTATAGCTTATTGGTAGGTTTGCTTTAGCAATTTCAAGGTCTGGAATAATAATCTGCTCATACACTTCTTGCGCAGGGCTTCTTGGCAATAATGCTGCGCTTGGATCGGCAGTAGGATCAGTCTGCATTGGCAGGTCTCCCCATAACCGAACAGCATAAAAATAAGTGAA
The DNA here is from genome assembly GCA_965243485.1 of Cyclobacteriaceae bacterium. Lineage (GTDB taxonomy): Bacteria > Bacteroidota > Bacteroidia > Cytophagales > Cyclobacteriaceae > UBA7330. The sequence continues at coordinate 5,162,710 of CBDEVP010000001.1, forward strand.
AGCTCTAAAGAAATGGGCTTCACCTAAAAACTGTCTTCGGGCTTCCTCTGAAATAGAACCTTCAGGCATGTTGCTTACGCCATCAATGATGATATTGCAGATATTGATCAACTGATAAGATCCGCTCCACGCTCCATATATCCATGGGGTAGTTGAATTGGATGGAGGAGGTAAATTTGGAGGATTTTCATGATCCATCACTGGGGTTCCGTAATAGTATTCCATTTCCCAAAGTATCCTTGACATGTTGTTACTATATAATCCACTGGAAAACAGCACTGAATAAATACCATCCACAGTCAATTGTGCATTTCTCTCATTGTCAAATGCTCCGGCAGGGTCTAAAAAATTTAGCGGTTCTTCTTCAAGAATATCCTCACACGCTGAAATAGTAAATAGCATAAATACCATTCCTAATAATAATGTCTTATATATTTTCATCTTACTATGATTTAAAATCCAAAATATGTTCTACAGGCCTACCTGTAATCCGAATGTTACAGATCGCGCCCGGGGGTATGCTCCCGTATCTACACCTAATCTGGGGGCTCCAAAAGCACCGCCCTGGTTATTGACTTCAGGATCAAAACCGGAATAATCGGTCAACGTCAAAAGATTTTGGCCGGAAACATAAACCCTCAAAGACTTGATCCAACCAATTAAACCTGCTGGCGCAGTGTAACCAAACATGATATTCTGAAGTCGTACATAGCTTCCGTTTTCAATCATCCGGTCATTGACGACGTCATCTCTTGGCAAAATCTGATAGGCAGGGTATTTCGCGTTAACATTTTCCGGGGTCCACATATTCTCAAGATAGTCCCGGGAGGGTACACCACCTTCATATGTGTTCAGTCCGAATTCGTATTGGCTTTTATTTGCATTCAATACATCCTGACCGAAAACTCCCTGGATAAAAAGTTTCAAATCAAAATTATTATACCTGAAAGTGTTGTTCCATCCGAAGATAAAATCCGGATTGGGATTTCCAATGACGCGGACATCCTCCCCGTTAATCACACCATTTCCATCGACATCCTCGTACTTAAATACTCCCGGTCGATTATTTCCATTAAAGGTTGGATAACCATTGTCAATATCCTCCTGACTCATTAGTCCGACAACGGGTCTTCCCCAAAATAGCCCAACCTCCTGACCTTCAATCAATACGTGAGTTGGGATAGATCCATTTACTGAGGCACCTATAGTAAGTGTGTCGGTGTCTGCAAGCTTGACAACTTTTGATTTGTTGTGGCTGTAATTAAATGAAGTAGACCAGGTAAAAGGTCCTTTGACCACAACATCCATACCCAGATCAATCTCGAAGCCCCTGTTTTCAATAATGCCGACATTATCTAAAATGCTGGTGAATCCGGATTGTGCTGGCAGCGGCACATTTTGGAGAAGATCCTCGGTTCTTTTGCTATAAAAATCCGTTGTTAATCTAAATCGATTATTGATCAATCCCACATCTAATCCCAGGTTGAACTGACCTGTCTGTTCCCATCGAAGGTTTTGATTTCCCGGATTTTGTGGAATAAACCCGGTAATTACAGAACCATCACCAAGAGGATATCTTCCGTCAATACCAGGACCTCCAATCCCAAAAGCTGCCAGGGACTGATAAGGAGAGATGGCTTGATTTCCGGAAAAACCATAGCTTACTCTAACCTTTAACATGTCAATGGCAGTTACATCTTCCAAGAAGGCTTCGTCAGACAATCTCCAGGCAACTGCTCCGGAAGGAAAGAAGGCGTATTTGTTGTTCTTAGCAAAAACGCTTGACCCATCATAACGACCAGTGAAATTGAATAAATACCGATCCAACAATGTGTAAGATATCCTACTATAGTATGACAATAGCGTACTTTCAGATCCAAACCTATTGTATCTGTCATTGAAAGCTGCCTGAGAAAAATCATTAATTCCTAATGACTGAACAGTGTAATCATAGCCATTAAGTACATTGCTCCATCGGGTAGTTTGCTGAAACGAGTATCCAGCAACAACCTCCAAATTACTTGATCCAAAATCTTTGGTGATCGTTGCGAAGTTTTCGAATAAATAGTCATTGGATTTTATATCGCCCAAAATCCCCAGGCCGTTTAATTGCCAACCTCTTGAGGTATTCCTTGGAAAGAAAGATTCTCGAACCTCATTTCTAACCGTCGCTCCACCCAGGAAGTTAATTTTAAGGAAATCCCATGGCTTCCAGGCAACGTCAAGGTTTGCCAATGTCAGGTCAGTGAAATTCTTGACATGAGCATCATTGATTTCCCTTAATGGATTATAGGTCAAAACCCTTGAATCACCTTTTTGACCCCCAAAATTTAGTAATGTCAAATCATTTTCATCATCAATCGGATCAGTTGGTCGCGTAATCGGATTAGCCTTTAAAATGGAAATAACCGTAGGATATCCTGCACCCGTACTGGTAACATTTGTTGCTGAAGTAACTGTCCTTGACGCATCTGTCCTACTGTAGTTGACATTCAAATCAACGGTAACTTTAGAGGATAAATCAGCAGAAATGTTGGCTCGTAATCCACCACGTGAAAACCCAGTACCGGTGACGATACCCTCTTCATTTAGATAATTACCTGACATATAGTACCGAACACTTTTAGAGCCGCCGGTAAAGTTCAATTGATAATTTTGAGCGTATCCGGTCCTGAGAATTTCATCAAACCAGTTTGTACCTTCCCCATAGGTCTGGGCAATCTGATCAGGTGTCGCTCCATTAGCTGTAGTATACCTTTTGCCAACTCCATTAAAAAGAGCATCCTGCCGATCATTTTCATATTGTGCAAATTGCTGAGCATTGGCCAATTCTATAGGTTGGCTGATGACACCCGAAAAGCTGGAGAAATGCTGAAACTCTACAACTCCATTTCCTTCTTTACCGCTTTTGGTGGTAATAATTACAACACCATTTGAGCCTCTTGACCCATAAATAGCTGTAGCAGAGGCATCCTTCAATACCTCTACAGATTCAATATCATTCGGATTAATGTTTGCTAGCGGATTAATTGGTATACCTCCCGGATTACCAGCTCCGCTAATTGATACCAGAATAGGAAATCCATCCACTACATATAATGGTTCACTTGATGCGAGAAGGGAATTGGTTCCTCTAACCCGAATACTTATTCCCCCACCTGGCTCAGCGGATGTTTGTGTAACCTGGACACCGGCAACGCGACCCTGGAGGCCCTGTTCAAAACTGCGGTTGGGCATCTCGCTCATGACATCTCCATCCAAAGAAACAACAGAACCGGTCAAATCTTTCTTTTTAGTGGCGCCATAGCCCACCACAACAATCTCTTCAAGTGCAGTAACATCGGCGGACAAAGAGGCATCAATGACTGACCTCCCGGCTATTTGAACTTCCATCGTTTGATACCCCACAAAAGAGATAATCAATGTTGCATCCTGGGAAACACTCAATGAATATTTACCGTCAATATCTGTGACAGTTCCGTTAGCAGTTCCTTTTTCAATTACCGAAGCACCCGGAAGACCTAAACCAGTCTCATCAGTGATGACGCCGGTAATCTGCTGCTGTTCGGAAACGATATCAATAAGAAGCTCCTGACCAGCCGATGCAGGCTTTACGTTAATAGTTTCATTGATCCTACGGAAAGATAGTCTTGATTGCTCCGATACCTCTCTTAGCAGGTTTGCAAGTGTCCAACTATCTCCAGAGAGAGTGATTGGTTCTCTTGGCAATTCACTTTCCTTAAATGCAAATGTGAATTCAGTTGAAGATTCAATCTTCCTGAAGATCTTTTTTACGTTCTCAGAATTAAATTCAGCTTTGATATGAATTTCTTCCAGGCTTTTCTGCGCATTCCCTTCAATAGCAAATGCGAAGGAATACAAAGAGAGTTGGATCACGATGCCATATAAAGCATACTTCGACATTCGAATTAGAATTTTTCGTAATTTTGATTTCATTAGTTTGGTTTTTAGGTGATAAATCTGAAGCCATCAAAAATCCATGAGCGTTGGAAATTCATTTTGCCGATGCTTTCCAACCTCGTGGATTTATTTTGCGCTCCTTTCACAAAAGATGTTTCATAAGCGTCTTTATTTAATGATTACTTTATTGTTGTTGATATAAAAGTCAAAATCGTAGATGAAAGCAATGCCCTTCATCACAGAGTCCAGTGATTTATCCTGGTATTCTCCGGTAAAGTCCTTTTTACTGTCTATTTCCGTCAATATCTCAAATTCAACCCCATACCACCTTTGCAAGGTCCTGATCACCTGATCAAAGCTGGCATTCTCGAAGTACAAAATCTTATCCTTCCAACTGAGGATTTCTTTTCTGTCAAATGAAGTTTTGATCAATCCATTTGAACTAATATGCCTTGTAGCCATCTCATTTTCCTCAATGATGAAGCCAGACTCACGATCCCTGATTGAAGACACTGAAACCTTGCCACGATCTACGGCTACGGTAATTTTCTCCTCATCTGGATAGGCACTTACATTAAAAGCAGTACCCAGAACCCTTACCTCAAGATCCGTTGTAGTAATGATAAACGGATGGTCTTTGTCTTCTATAACTTCAAAAAAAGCCTCTCCTTCCAGTTTTACCTCCCGGTAATCTCCGATGAATTGATCCGGGGCTATTAACTTACTCCCGGCATTTAATTTTACCTTACTCCCATCGGGTAACTGGATATTTATCTTTTGACCATTAAGACTGATCCGTTCGAGATAATTTATAGGTTGAGCTATTTCCTGATTCTTATAATAATTATTCTGATAAAGCAATACACCAATAAAGAATCCTATGACCAGCACAGCAGCTATCTTGGAGAAATTGACAATCATTTTTTCTGAATTGCCTTTGTTTTCAATTGGCTCTTCAAATGCCATTTCGTCATTAAGCTTCTCCCAAACCCTTTCTTTGGCATATTTATTCTGTCTGAGATCTACTTTCCAGAAGGTCTCTACTTTAGCCAGCACTTCCCGGTTATTGTCATTTTCTTCTAACCATTTTGACAAAGTGTGCTGGTCCTCAATACTCATCTCATCATTGAGGTATCTTAGTATTATTTCATTTATATAATTCAAGGTAGCTGAATTGTGATGTATCTATATTAAAGAGTACTAAAAGTTGATTCAGACACACTCCGGCAATAATATTTACATATTCAATGAAATATCTGCTTAAACATTTAATGAAATAACAATAAATAGGAAATATATTGTGAATATTATAACAATTCAGAAAGTATCGCAATCCAGAACATGATAATGAATGATCCAAGATTGGTGTAGTTGTTTGATGTATAGTTCTGAATTTCCAGGTAGGTAGTTACTTTCTCTCTGATCACATAGACAGCCTTCAGTAAGTGGTTCTTTACAGTACCTTCGGAGATACCCAGCTCCGTTGCGACTTCCGAGTTTCTTTTACCCTCCTCCTTAATCATAGAGTAGACCAACTTGCATTGATCAGGTAGGTCTTCCACAGCTTTAAATAAAATCGACTGCAATTCCTTCCCAATATATATCTCTTCAGGATCACTTTTCTCCATTTGGTTGATGCTGTTCAGATCCTGACCAGCGAGTTGTTGGATATTTTTAGTAACTGCTCTGATAGCAAGATTCTTTACGGAAATGAAAAGATATGATTGTATCTTAAGGATACCTTCCGTTTGCGATCTCATATTCCAGAGATTCATAAATACTTCAGAAACCACATCTTCAGCTATTTGCGAATCTTTCACGATGCTGATTACATAGGTATAGAGCTTATCAAAGTTTTCCTCATACACCTGCTTAAACCATTCATGGCTTGAGTGATCTTTTTCACTTTTTAAAACCCTGGTGTTTGATCGATGCTTAAGCATTGTGAAATTGGCAAATCAAGATATCAAAAGAATGGTATTTTCGAATATTTGATAAAATAATGACTATTTCAAATAATTTTTTCATTTTAAATTTTATAGTTCAATGAAAAATTCCGGAATCATCTCCTTTGCTTTGGGCCTTAATCTCCCGATCAAATCAGTACTTAAGGACCGGTAAGGCCACCTGAGTCTACAGCCGATATCCGCCCACCCACCAATAGCCGCCAGCATTTTATCAACCGCCTGATTGGAATACTTTTCACCAGCAATCAACGGAGCAATGAATCCACTTAAGAATTGATTGATCCTGCTCTCCAGCTCCAGGGCTTTCTCCAGATCTATCAAAATTTGATCGGCCCAAAGCTGGGCAGCTTTGGGATTGAGACAAGCCATGTTGGAGTAGGCCCCATGACTAACTTTCAACTTGTGGCCGGTGGCAATTTTATGACCGGGTATGAAAACAGAGATCTTCTCAGCGACTTTTGTCATTTCCTGATACCAGGAATCATCTCCATCCGCTACTTTAAGGCCCACAAGATGGGGTACATCATATGTTAATTGAAATAGCTCTGCTGGTGTCAGTCGCTTCTTTGCATGAGGGGGATTATATAGAACGATACCAATCTCACCTGCTGATTCACTCATCTTATTCAAAAAAGTCACACATTCCTGGTACGTGGGAAAAAACCAGTCTGGCAAAATCACCTGAACGGCACCTGGTTTCAGGTCGACAGACCTTTTTAGCCGTTCCAAAGAAATGACAGGGCTCATGTGACTGACCCCGATCTGAAACGGAATCCCGGCACTGTTGCACTTCTCCGCCAGGAGTATCCCTACCTGATCAAATTCGTCTTCAGTGAGATTATAAAATTCTCCGGCAGTACCATTGCAATACATGCCATCAGGGTTGATGGAAATGAAAGCATCTATCTCGGCACTTAGCCTTGAAAAATCGATGGTTTCATCCTGGTTGATTGGTAATAACACCGTACACCAGTTCCCTTTTATGTCGCCAGCTGACAAAGTCCTCATCGTATTTATGAATTGATAATCACTACTCTAATGCAGTTCAATGGGAAAATTAAGATCATTTTGATGCAAATAATACGTAATTTATTTGCTAATTTATCTATTTATTTTGATTCTTGCTGAATGGAAACGAATTTAGTTATCAATGCCGAAGAGAATCTACCCTTTGTGGTGAGGAAAAAGATCGGACCTGAAAAACCCAGACACCTTCATTTTCATCAGAATTATGAAATCGGATTTATCATCAAAGGGGGAAACAGATTCATGGTTGACGGACGGTTTTATCCGGCCTTAGATTATGACCTGTTCCTGATTGATAAGAATGTCATTCACACTGGTTATGGTCTTCCCGATCAGTCTGTGGAAGCCTATGTTGTTAAATTCCTTGGCCAGCTGGTTTCCCCGTTTACCCAATTTACAGATCTGTTGAGTGTCTTCAGAAGGTCAGGAATAACCATGCCGCCCAAGATCAATGTTCCCCCAGAACGACGTGAATGGTTTATCAGACAGTTTGAAAAGTTGAGGAACCCCGGAGAATATGAATCAATGTCTAAACAGGTGATATACCTGTCCGAGCTGCTAATCGCTATCGGAGAACTCACCCAGACTGAGTCTAAAAGAACTTCGGGAAACCCATACACCAATATTCTCAATAATCTGATCACTTACATAGAAGACAATCTCAGTGATCCTCTGGAGCTGGAAGGACTTGCCAAAATTGCCGGAATGTCAAAATTCCACCTGAGTCGCATGTTTAAGCAAGAATTCGGGACGAGTATTTATCAGTACATACTTACCAAAAGGATCAACCGCGCTGTCATTCTTCTGGAAGCAGACCTGAGCATCACTGAGATATGTGATCAGACCGGCTTTGGAAGCTATCCCAACTTCATCACCCGCTTCAAGCAAATGAAGGGTTTGCCGCCCCTTCAGTATAAAAACAAACTCATCAAAAAAGACAACTAACTGATTTATGAGGCTATTATTCTTTCTGGCAATACTCTCCCTTTTGTCATGTGACCAGCAAAATCAACCAGGTTTTGTTGAGCGACCCAATGTATTATTTATCGCCATCGACGATATGAATCATTGGACATCGCTTTATGATGATTCAAATCCCATAAAAACTCCCAATCTAAATAAAATTGCTTCTGAAGGCATATTTTTCAATAAAGCCTATTGCAACTCCCCAGCTTGCAATCCCAGCAGAACTTCTATCCTGAGTGGATTGAGACCTTCCACTACAGGAGTCTACGGAAATGCTTCCAGTTGGAGAGATGTGCTTTCACCCAGCCAACTCCTTCCTGCTTATTTTAAGCAAAACGGATATCAAACCTTTACCGCAGGAAAGATATTCCACCACCAAAAGCCTGAACATGCTGACTATACGGTTTTTGATGAAGCACTTCCGTTCCCGGCATGGCCTCCGGATGCTCCAATGCCTCCCGAATTACTCAATGGAATGCGTATGCACTATTATCGATCCGGAGATAGCATTGTCAGTAAAAGTCCAAATTTTGACTGGGGAGTCTGGCCCTCTAAACGGGAAGATTACATTGATCAAAGAACATCAGACTGGGTAGTTAAACATCTGAAGCATATGGATAAAAGCAAGCCATTCTTCATGGCTGCGGGTATTTTCAGGCCACACGCCCCCACGTTCGCTCCTCAGGAGTTTTTTGATATGTATCCACTCAGTGAAATACAAATGCCAGAGCTGAAAGAGGACGACCTGGACGACATTCCTGAAGAAGCATTAAAACTTCTCCACCGACCCAACTACGCCTGGTTTTCGACACTCAGGCACTATGTTCTCAATAAAGACTCCTTGATGTATAAAAAGGCCGTACAGGGGTATATGGCAGCTTCCTCATTTTGCGATTATCAGGTAGGCCTGATCCTCCAGGGACTGGAAGAAGCCGGATTTAAAGAAAACACGATTGTGGTGATCTGGTCGGATCATGGCTATTTCCTGGGACAAAAGGAAAGATGGGAAAAATTTGCACTATACGAGCAAAGTACCCATGTTCCTCTCATTTTCAGAGCTCCGGGCATATCTGGAGGATCAGACTGTGAAGCACCGGTCAGCCTAATCGATATCTATCCCACGCTTTTGGATCTTTGCAATCTTCCTGAAAATGAGTGGCTTGAAGGCACCAGCCTTAAAAAATATCTCATCGATCCTGCATCAAGCGGAGATCGACCGGTCATTATTACTTACGAAAAAAATAATCATTCCATAAGAAGTGACGACTACAGGTATAATCGCTACGCGAATGGTGCAGAGGAATTATACCATACCACAGAAGACCCCCACGAATGGGTCAATCTTTCAGGAGATATTGATCATAGAAAAATGATGGATAGTCTGTCACAATGGATCCCAATTCTAAATGCCAACCAAACCAGAAATGCCCTTCCATAAACCGTTTGAACATGAATAAGATCTTCGGATCACTGATCCTTACTTACATACTGATGAGTTGCAGCAACCATCAGGAAACCACCGAACCCACAAAACCCAATGTGATATTATTCCTGATTGATGATCTGGGATATAGCGATCTTGGCTGCTACGGAAGCAAATTTTATGAAACGCCCACAATAGACAGCATCGCATCTGTGGGAGTAAAATTCACTCAAAATTATTCCGCCTCTACCATCTGTTCACCCACCAGGGCGGCGATCCTGACCGGGAAATATCCCGGGAGGCTGGGGATCACCGGACCTATACCCATCTACGGATATACCAGATGTGAAAATCCAAAGATGATGGATGCTGAATATGAAATGAATCTGCCGCTGGAAGAGATTACGATTGGGGATGCTTTCAAGGAAGCCGGATATACGACCATGTTCCTTGGTAAATGGCATGTAAATGATGACCCTGAATTATATCCTCAGCACCACGGATTTGATCATGTGGTAGGTAAAGAAGGTTTTCGATTTGGAGGTCCGGCCAGTTATTTTTCTCCATATAAAGGAAGGTGGCGAATGACCGAAAATCATCCCTGGGTGGAAAAACAGATATTTTCGGACGGAGATGAAGGAGAGACTGGTGAGTATCTGACCGACCGGTTGACTGATGAGGCGGTCCAATTGATAAAAGCACATAAAGATGAACCGTTTTTCCTTGATCTTTCCCATTATGCCGTACACGCACCGCTCCAGGGAAAAGAGACTTTAATCGATTATTTCAAGACAAAACCGGCTGATACGATCAGGAGACATGATGATGTCCGATATGCGGCGATGATCAAAAGCGTAGATGAAAGTCTGGCGAGCATAATCAGCGCGCTTAAGAAGTTCAACCTGGAAAAAAACACGATCATCATGATCGCCTCGGATAATGGTGGCGCCGACCTTGCGACGAACAACTGGCCGTGGCATGGAGTCAAAGGAAATTTCTTTGAAGGAGGCATCCGTGTACCATTGATTGTTAGCTGGCCTGGGAAAATAAGACAAGGTTCAGAGACAGATGTGCCTGTGATCAGCACCGATTATTATCCTACCCTGCTGGAGCTTGCAGGACTTCCTCAAAAACCCGAACAGACCCTCGACGGCAAAAGCTTTGCGCGATTACTTTTTGAACAACCCCCTACTGAGTTAGAGAATGATTTCAGAAACAGAGACCTTTACTGGCATTTTCCCAATTACATTGGTGAAAATAAGTTTGAACCGGCCACACCCAGTACAATTATCCGGACCGGAGACTGGAAGCTGATCCAATCTCTGGAAGACTCTACTTCGGTACTTTATGATCTTAAAAATGATCCATTAGAATCAAAAGATGTATCAGGAGAAAATCCAGAATTAGTCTCCATGCTCGTTCAAAAACTGGAGGACCATCGTGAAGAGCAAAAAGTGATGATGCCCAGGCCGAACCCTGATTATCAGCCATGATCTTAACATTGAAAACCAGAAAAGCCATGACTTCATTTGAAGTACTTACTATTTTGATAATCACCCTGTTATTTGGATGCGGCCAGGAAAACGATAATTCTACCAAAGCCCCTCCAAATGTATTGATGATCTCGGTTGATGACATGAATGACTGGGTTGGGTATTTGAATGGCTATCCCGGAGTGAAAACACCAAATATTGACAGACTTGCCAAATCTTCAGTGGCCTTCATGGATGCTCATTGTCCATCACCTAAGTGCGGACCAAGCCGAACTGCCATCCTGACCGGGATGTTGCCATCCACCACCGGCATTTACGACAACGATCAATGGTGGGCACCTAATCTTCCAGATGTAGTAACCATGCCATTGCATTTTATGAATAACGGATACAAAGCCTTAGGGGCTGGTAAAGTATTTCACCACACAGGAGGAAATAATCCACCATCCAATTGGGATGAATACTTCGATCAGGTTTTTGACGATGTCTGGGACAAACGAGTTCAATCCAATTATCTAAAAATTGATCCCCCTCCTTTTCCGGATTCCATACCACTAAACGGAATACGGCCTCACCAACATGAACTGGACTGGGGGCCATTGTATGAAGACCCAATGGCTTACGGTGATGCCAAGGCCGTAGAATGGGGACTCTCTCAGCTTCAAAAATCGCATGAAAAACCATTCTTCCTGGCCGTGGGGCTGTTTCATCCTCACCTTCCCTGGTATGCGCCATCGGAATTTTTTCATGAATATTCTATTGAGGAAATCGTAACACCTGATACCATTGAAAATGACCTGGATGACATACCGGAGGTAGGTCTGGAACTGGCAGCTGCAGGAAGAGAAACATTACGAAAAATTGTAGCATCAGATAAATACAGGGAAGCTATTAAGGCTTATCTGGCCAATATTACCTATGCAGATTATCTGGTAGGAAAACTTCTGGATGGTTTGGAGATGAGCAAATATGCTGGTAATACCATCGTTGTCTTGTGGTCTGACCATGGATGGCATCTGGGAGAAAAGCAGCACTGGTACAAGTCTACGCTTTGGCAAAGGGCTACTCATGTACCGTTTATGATCCAGGTGCCTGGCCTTAACCCGAGAAAAGTAAATACTCCTGTCAACCTGATCGATCTTTATCCAACTCTGAGTGAGCTATGTCAGCTATCCGAAAATACCGAATTAGAAGGCAATGATCTCACACTACTTTTAAATGGCAGTGAAGGTAAGGACTCAACCACTTTGATCACCTTCAGAAAAGGCAATCACGCCATACATGATTCCCGATGGAGATATATCAGGTATCATGATGGCGGCGAAGAACTCTATGATCATTCAAACGACCCAAATGAATGCATTAATCTGGCAAATGAGCCAAAATATTTCTCCATCATCGAGTCAATGAAATCATTTTTGCCCGAAGTGAATGCTGAACCCAAACCAGCCAAATCTGCATTCATTTTTAATCCGGATACTTATAACTGGACAACAAAATAACCTAATACGATCTTAAATGTCATCCAGCATGCTGCGAACTCATCTCCTTTCCATCACACTTCTTACATTCTTTCTGGTAAACGGACAATCGCCGAAAGAATACTTCACGTGGGAGGAACTTCCATCGCTACCGGCAGTAGGATCACAATCAGAACCCATTGGCGTAGCTGGCCCCATTGCCGGGATTCACAATGGCGTCATCATTGCCGCCGGTGGAGCAAATTTTAACAAACCCTACTGGGAAAATGAAAAGGAATGGCATGATGACATCTGGGTGCTTACAGACGGTCGGTGGGTGAAAAAGGGTAACCTGGAGCATCCGGTCGCATACGGTGCGGTAGTGAGTACCAACCTTGGTGTGGTGAATATTGGTGGAAGCGACAGTTCTCAAACGTATGACGAGGTGCTTCTTCTTCAATGGGACCAAAAGACTGAGTCAGTTTTACAGGAAAAGCTTCCTTCTCTCCCCAGAAAATGTGCCTATGCCGGTGCAACGATTCTGGATAACGTCATTTATGTGGCAGGAGGCACTGAAACTACAGACCTTCGCTCAGCCATGAAGAATTTCTGGATGCTTGACCTTAGCAGGTACGGACAGGCGGATTTCCAGTGGAAGGAACTGCCCTCATGGCCCGGACCGGAACGCGCCCTTAACATTGTGGCTACCCAGCATAACGGTAAAAATAATTGCATCTACGTTTTCAGTGGTCGAAGAGATGATCCTTCAGCAAAATGGGATGTTCTTGCAGATATGTACGAGTTTGATCCTGCTGCATATCATTCCAGCAAGAATGCCTGGACAAGAAAAGCTGATATCCACATGCCCAGGATGGCCGGAACCGCTGTACCTATAGGACAGGGCCATCTTTTCGTTCTTGGAGGTGCTGATGGCACCTTATATCATAGAGAAAATGAACTGAAAGAAAATCATCCGGGATTCCCGAGACAGATCCTCGCCTATCATACCATTTCCGACACCTGGTTTTCCGCAGGTGAACTACCAGCTAATCATGTAACTACACATGCCTTCAAAGACGATAAAGGTGCAGCGATCATCGTGAGCGGAGAGGTAAAACCCAGGACCCGGTCACCCAAAGTATGGAAAGCCACACCTGTTCAAACTTCAACCACTTTCGGTATGGGCAATAACCTGGCAATCGTTGCCTATCTGCTCATCCTTGTAGGGATTGGCCTCTTCTTTTCATTTAGAAATAAGAGCACAGAAGATTTCTTCAGGGGTGGACAGCAAATCCCATGGTGGGCCGCTGGTTGTAGCATTTTTGCCACCATGCTCAGTTCACTAACCTTCATGAGTATACCTGCAAAGGCCTATGCCACAGACTGGGTTTACTTTCTGATTAATATGCCCATCATTATACTGGCTCCCTTCATCATTCATTACATTCTGCCATTCTTCAGAATGATCAATGCGACCAGCGCCTATGAATACCTGGAACTTCGATTCAATCTGGCAGCAAGGCTATTTGCCAGCGCTTCCTATATCTTATTCCAAATAGGACGCATGGCAATCGTCATGTACCTGCCTTCCCTGGCATTGGCTACGGTTTCACCCATTTCGATTGAAGCAAGCATCCTGATCATGGGAGTACTCAGCATTATCTATTGTACCCTGGGTGGATTAGAAGCCGTGATCTGGACGGATACACTTCAAACCTTTGTCTTACTTGGTGGTGCTTTGTTGAGTCTGATACTCGTTCTGGTAAATCCGGATGTTGGAACCAGCACTTTCTTCAATGTCGCCTTTGATGATCATAAATTCAAAATGGTTGAATTAGAGTGGGACTACATGGGCACAGCCCTGTGGGTGGTCATCCTCGGAGGATTTGCTCAGCAACTCATCCCTTATTCCTCCGATCAGGGAGTGATCCAACGGTACATGTCCGTATCCTCAAGGCAAAAAGCCGCCAACTCTATCTGGACCAATGCCGGGCTTTCGCTGTTTGCTACTGTACTTTTTTTTGCAGTAGGCACAGCGCTATATGTCTTTTATAAAAAACATCCTGAGGCCCTTGATCCTACCTATCAGACGGATGCTGTCTTTCCGTTGTTTATCGCACGACAGCTACCGGTTGGCATTGCCGGGATTGTGATTGCAGGGATCTTTGCTGCTGCTCAGTCTACCATTTCCACCAGCATGAACAGCATTTCAACAGCATTTACTACCGATTTTATCCGGCGATTCAATAGTCAAAGGACCGAGAAAAGCTATCTCAACATTGCCCGGATCATCACCCTGGTTTCGGGAGTTCTGGGGACTGTTTTTGCCCTGCTCATTGCCAGTGCAGACATTAAATCCCTTTGGGATACTTTCCTCAGCGTCCTGGGATTATTTGGTGGTTCTATGTGTGGTCTATTTATGTTGGGCATTTTTACGACTAAATCCAATGGAAATGGAGCAATGATAGGAGCTCTGGTTGGTGCTTTGATCCTTTGGTCTGCGCAACAATACACTCAGGTGAGTTTTCTCCTGTATGCGGTCATTGGGATCGGGGCCACTTTCCTCATAGGATTGATAGCCAGCTACTTTTTCAAGACGCCGCTCAAAGACATCAATGGATTGACCATTTATACCCTGGATAGAAAAAACGAATAAAAAATTTAACAGACTAATAATGAATAAAAATATTAAACTCATCGCCGCTCCTTACACGCCTTTTGACGATAGAGGAGTGCTGAATCCGGATGCCATCCCAGGTTATGCCACGTATTTGAAGGAGGCCGGAATCCAGGGTGTTTTCGTCAATGGAACTACAGGTGAGGGAGCTTCCATGAGCCCCGGGGAGCGGATGAAAGCTGCTGAGGCCTGGTGCAACGAAAAAGATGGTTCTTTCCGGGTGCTTGTGCATGTAGGAGACAATAATATCAATGTCTGTAAACAACTTGCCAGCCATGCTGAATCCATTGAGGCCGATGCCATCGGTCTCATCGCCCCAAACTATTTCAAGCCGGAAAATCTGGATGCCCTGGTGAGATTTAATCAGGAAGTAGCTTCAGCCGCCCCAGCGCTTCCTTACTATTATTACCACATGCCTGACATGACTGGGGTGAATTTTCCAATGATCAATTTCCTTGAAAAAGCAGGTCCTCTCATTCCGAGTCTTGCTGGTATCAAGTTTACTCATAGTGACCTGATGGATTTTTGCCAGTGTCTTGATCACGGAAATGGTAAATTTGAAATATACCATGGGCGCGATGAAATTTTGCTGGGTGGGCTTGCACTGGGTGCAAAAGGAGCGATAGGCAGCACGTATAATTATATCGGTCCACTGTACAATCAACTGGTCGGGGAATTTATGGAGGGGGATTTGACCAAGGCGAAAACCCTTCAGCTCGAGGCCATAAAAATCGTGAAAATCCTCATTAAGTATGGTGGGGCCGTCAAAGCAGGGAAAGCCATCATGCGTGCCATCGGCTTTGATTTCGGTCAACCGCGATTACCGGTAGTCGGGTACAGTCCGGAACTGGAGAAAATGCTGGTGAGTGAACTGAGGAAAACAGCTTTTTTTGAATACTGTGGAAGAGAACTACCTGCTTCTCATCTTCAATAAACCCCGAAAATACAGCCACATCATTTTCATTTCGGCTCCTCCCTTTCGGCTGATTTCCATGGCATCCCAAAGCTCATCTGGTACCTGGTCAAGTTGATTGAATTCACCCGCGCCCTTCAGCCATTCACCACCATCGATCGTAATGACTTCACCGTTGACATAGGCAGAGTAATCCGATACCAAATAAGCTGCCAGGTTTGCCAGCTCCTGGTGCTCCCCCACCCTGCCGACGGGTACTTTGATGGCCGGGTCAAATTTCTTTTTCAGATCGCCTGGAAGAAGCCTGTCCCAGGCTCCTTTCGTTGGGAAAGGTCCGGGTGCAATGGCATTGCAACGAATGCCATATTTAGCCCATTCCACAGCCAGTGAACGAGTCATAGCAAGCACACCAGCTTTAGCGCTGGCAGAAGGCACCACATAGCCCGATCCGGTCCAGGCATAGGTGGTCACAATGCTCAGTATGTTTCCAGACTGTCCTTTTTCAATCCATTGCTTTCCCATGGCCAGGGTGCAATTGTATGAACCTTTCAATACAATGTCCACTATGGTATCGAAGGCCCGATGAGAAAGTCTTTCTGTGGGGCTGATGAAGTTACCTGCTGCATTGTTAAGCAATACATCTACTCCTCCAAACTCTTCAATAGATTTGGAAATCAACTGTTCGACCTGCTCATATTCCCGCACATCACATTCCAGCGGAAGTACAGGATTGCCTGTTTTAGTTGAAATCTCCTTAGCAGCTTCCTCCAGAACATCAAGTTTACGACTTGTGATGATCAGATTAGCACCCAGTTGAGAAAAGTAGGTACCCATTGATTTTCCCAGGCCTGTACCGCCTCCGGTTATGAGAATGGTCTTGCCTTTTAGCGATCCCTCCTTGAGCATGCCGTCTGAATAGGTCATGATTACTATTTTATTTAATAAAGCTAAATAATTTCTGAAGGCCCATAGATACTAAATATCGAATGTTGAGAAGGAATTGTCCTGTCAAAAATCAAATCGAAATATTCTTTGTGTCTTTGTGGCATTAAGAATTGCGCGCCACCAAGGCACCAAGACACAAAGCTATTAGTATGATAACCTTGCATTGAATCGCAATAAATTCAACACCATAATGTAAATTTTTATTTGGGCAGTTTTCCATCCAGCAATCCGTAAACAAAGGTGCCCAGGACCGCACTCAAAAGAACCACAATGAACATCAGAAACCCATTACCAATGAGAATATAAATTGGTCCGGGGCATGCACCGGTCATCGCCCAGCCACACCCAAAGATGGTTCCTCCGATCAATGGCGCCCACTTATTCTTCGCTTTCGGTTGAATGACGATCGGATGACCTTCAAAGTCTTTAATCTTAAATCTCTTGATCAGCTGAATCGCAACAATTCCGAGAACTACTGCTGACCCGATCACCCCGTACATGTGAAAGGATTCAAAACGGAACATTTCATAGATCCTGTACCAGGAGATGACCTCTGACTTGGTAAGGATGATACCAAAAATAAGTCCTGCAATTAAGAATTTGAGGTGCTTCATAGTAGTATTGGTAAGATAATATGAGTTACAAATAAGCCTCCAACAAAGAATCCCATCACTGCTATCAGGGATGGAAACTGTAGATTACTCAAACCGCTGATGGCATGTCCCGAGGTACAACCGTCTGCATACCGCGTCCCAAAGCCAACCATAAATCCGCCGACCACCATAAAGACAAAGCCTTGCATCGTAAATAGATTTTCCCAGCTAAAGATGGAGACCGGCACATACTCACCTCCTGGATTTAGAATGCCAGCCGCCATCAGAGATGCGGTTGTCTTACTGTTGAGATCTATGGCCTGTCCGGCGGTCATGTAATGAGAGGCGATGTACCCCCCAATCAATGCGCCAACAACAAAAAACAAATTCCAGACCTGCTCCTTCCAGTCAATTTTAAAAAACTCGCTGAACCTGGATGCACCTCCAATGGTACACACGGTCCTTAATGTAGATGATATGCCAAAGCTTTTTCCATAATATAGCATGAGCACCATGATAAAGGTGATCAATGGCCCGCCAACGTACCAGGGCCATGGGGATTTAATCCATTCCATGTTAGTGTCTAAATTTTATGTGAATCTAATCGGACAATTTAGCAAAAGAAACAAAAATGGTCCTTGAAAGATTCGAGTCGTATCTGATGGTTCCCAAACTGCTCAATGAATATGAAAAATGTGAGCTAAGTTTGCTGAAAAATACGATCTCTGATTTGATACTTTTCACCCAGCATCCTGGTCCTGCTGTCAACTTTATTTCTATAGTTATATGGCAGATGATTACTCTTAAACAGCTCCTTATACTTCGGTAAAAGCTCCGGGAAATGCTTCCCTATCGCTTTCATGACCAGAGTCTTACTGTCTGCATTTCCATTTCCAAATAAAGTAATGGTAGCTGGGAAAATATAATCAACCGAAACACCTGCAAACGTTTCAAATAATCCCTTCAACGATTCTTCGGTATCCGAAATGTAAGGCAACAATGGCATCAGGCTTACCCCCGCATAAAAGTCTGTTGATTTCACTTCCTAAGCGCATCCAGCCTTGCCATTGAGATTGTGGCACCCAGCTCAAAAATCCTGGCGACAGCCTCATCCAGGGTAGAAAAAGAAAAGGTGATCAGGACACCCCGATGAAGTTGCTTAAGATCTTCCGGCAATTGAGCCTGCTGATCGATCTGCTGCAGTAGATCAAAATCCCGGACTACCAGATCAGATTTTGTGATAATATGGACAGGAAACCGGTATTTTAGAATGATCTCCAGAGCCTCTCTCGTCAATTGATATTGTTCCTCAGCTTTTAGATAGGGATCCGTGGCAGAAGAAATGACGATAAAACCGTAATCTCCTTTACGGGCTCTCAGGGCCAGTTGTTTATCCAGCAATTCAATGGCGTTGACTTTCACCGAAAGTGCCTCTTCCATGTGGATGCCGTATTTACTTCCACGGATATAGCAATACAAACAGTTAAATGAACAGGAGGAATAAGGATTGAAGGTGTTATCATCCAGAAACCAGGAATCCCGCTTCTTTTTTCTGTTTAGAACGGACCTGACCTTTATTTCTCTGGTCAATGCAAACCTATTTTACAAGGTACGGAGCAATTACTTTTTGCCAGATCTTATATCCTTCTGCATTCATGTGCAGGTTATCATCCCTGAAAATGTGCGTAAAGACCATTCCGTTTTCATCCAGAGCCGGGTACCAGACGTCCACATATTCAGTGTTTTCTGTTTTGCAGGCATACATCTCAATGGCTTCATTGAGCTCCAGGTATTTGTCCCCCAGCTCCCATCGGGCCACGCTTGGTTTGGCCGCAATCAAAGCTACCTCAGCATCAGGAAGCTTCTTTTTGATGATCTTACGGATCTTTTTCACATCCTTCATGATGGTTTTTGTATCCTTGCCGCTGGCAATGTCATTGTCACCTTCATAGATAAAGATCTTGGCTGGCTCATAGGGAATGACAATCCTGTCCAGGTAATACAAGAGGTCTGAATATTGAGAGCCACCAAAACCTCGATTGATCACCTGATAACCGGGGAAATAATCGGCAATATCCTGCCAGATCCGAATAGATGAACTGCCGACAAACAGGTTGGCTCCTTCTGGTGGAAAATCGGCCTTGTCCTGTTCTTCATATTCTTTGATCTGATTTTCAAATCTTTCAGGACCCTTTTCCTGGGCATTTAAAATGGAAATTGAGAATAGTATCAGGATCGTACACTGAAGTAGGCGTTTCATTTTTTATTGGGTTATTGAATTAACGAAGGTTCAATTTAAATTATTTGATCCTTCAGCGATCAATTTATCCTTCTTAATATCTTCTGAAACTGGTCGCTTATAAAAGAATATCTGATCTACAAAGACAGCGCCTCCCATTCCTTTCTGCCCATGCCACTCCGGCAATTTTTCTAGCGGATAAGCCATGATCTTATAGTATCGGTAAACGGAATTTACCAATTTGAAATTATGCATATGAGAGGTCCGGTTTTTGAACTTCTCCTGATCATACCGAAGGGATTCCCGGGCCAGTAACTTTAGATCTTCTTTGGTATTCCCCCCCCACAGTTCGACCTTACCCGGTACAGCTGCCCTGGTTCTTTGATCAATCCCGTAATTAAATGCAATGGTCGACAAAACCGGCGGTTGCTCCCCCATATCTGCCAGCACACCAAAGGGTGTATGAAAAAATCCAATCCATGAGAAATAAGGCAGATCCCGGATGTTTCCTACCTCATCATCAATAAGCGTCAGTTTGCCCTTTCCTTTGTAAATGCCCTCAGTAGGATATAAGAGCTCAATTTCTTTGGGGGACTCGCCTCGTTGAATAAGGTCAAACGTCACCGTATCACTGGGAACCCAGCCTTCCTTAAAAGCCATCGCTCTGATAGTGACATCCGAATCGTAATACAAAGGTTCTGAGAATATCCTCGAAGCACTATCGGGTTTGCTACCATCATCCGTAAAACGGATCTCCGCACCATTGATCTTGTGAGTCAAAACTACAGGATCCTCCTTTGTGATAATCTTTTTGCCATTCTGTAACAAGGGCTCTGTAAGGGGCAGCTTTTCTGATTCGTCAGGTTCAAATCCTGATATCAAATTGACATTTTTAGCAGATAACTGCTCAACGTCAGCCTCAGCAACCGCAGTATTCCACAAGAAGACTTCCTCCAGCGAGGCAATTTCGAGCTGCTCCAAACCGGTCCGGGTAATCCGGGTACCGGAAAGTGACAGGGATCTTAGGTTTTCACATCGATTAAGTGTCGAAATACCCTCTCCTGTAATGTCGGTGAAATTAAGGATCAGCTCTTCGAGATTGTTGAAGCCGGACACGATCTCAAACACTTCATCTCCCAGCGGCAAATAGGACAGATCCAGGGTCACTACCTGCTCCCTGATCCTGTTCAGGTCAGTGAGATATTCCATCTTAAAGCTCTGTCTCCCAAAGATCTTCACATCGATCGCGGGAGAATTAGGCGCTTGCTGGACCACTGTCCGGTAGGGATTATTCATTTCAGCAATTACGTCCTCATCAGCAAAATCGAAATCATACTTAGGCTCATCAGATTTCATGCGATCATTCAAGATTCGTTGAGCCAGGAGGTATAAGGTGTCCTTTTTATTCAGCTGAGCCAGGGTGACACTTTCATCGGCTCCACTTTTGATCCATTCACTGATCAGCTGCAACTCGATCTCACTCAACTGAGGCTTGCCTTTTGGTGGCATATGCTTTTTGTGGTCCAGAGGCAACATGGCCCTGGTAATGATATGGCTGGAGTCGGTATTGCCTGCAATCCACACAGGTCCGTTTTTTCCTCCTTCATGTATTTTTTCCAGTGATGAAAGATCCAGATCGCCTTTATGTTTCTCGGCATTGTGACAATTGATACATTTCGACTCGAGCACCGGCATGATCATAGAGCTGACCACCGGCTCCTGCTCATCAATCTCTTTCACATCCTGGGCAAAAATGGGTTCTGTGAGAAAGTTGATACCATGCGTTAACCCTGCCCCAAAATGACCGGCGATCACAATCCCTACAAAACTGATGTACAAAGTCATCCGATATACCTGTTTCTTCAGTTCTACCAGGATCAATATATACATCAGGTAGCTCACACCCACCCCGATCCATTTATGGATGGTCATCACGTCTGAGGTATATCCTTCTTCCTTAGACAGAAAAAAGCCCATCACGGCTGTGAGCGCGGTAGTCAGACCGGTTAGAAGCAGTAAAAACTTATTGACCTTGTTAAAAGCGTCCTCCGGCAATTGGGTTTTAAACAGGTTGGCCAGTACCAGTAAAAAGATAAACCCAATCGGAAAATGTAAGATCATCGGATGCATCCTGCCGATAGGCTGCAGCCATAAAGGGATCACCACCTGATCTTCAAAGATCAGTAGGATGGTCAACAGACATAACAGCGCAAAAATGCTGTTGGATACGATCTTTTCCAGTCTTTCCATTTATGCCATGATACCGGGTACCAGTTTCCCGTGAACGTCTGTGAGCCTGAATCTGCGACCCAGATATTTGTAAGTAAGCCGTTCATGATCGAGCCCCATCAGATGCAGGATGGTAGCATGCAGGTCATGAATATGCACAGGATCTTTTACAATGTTATAGCCAAACTCATCGGTTTCCCCGTAGGAGATACCTGCTTTTACCCCTCCACCGGCCATCCACATGCTGTAGCACTTAGGATGATGGTCGCGACCATAATTCTCTTTCGTTAACCGGCCCTGACAGTAATTGGTACGGCCAAATTCACCACCCCAGATCACCAGGGTCTCATCAAGCAGACCTCTTTGTTTCAGGTCTGTGACCAGTGCAGCAGATGCACGGTCCACATCCCGGGCCTGCATCGGCATTTCATTTACCAGGTTGCCGTGCTGGTCCCACCCCTGGTGATACAACTGGACAAACCGTACGCCGGACTCAGAAAGTTTCCTTGCCAGCAGGCAGTTGGAAGCATAAGTTCCCGGCACCATACAATCCGATCCGTACATCTTGATGATGTGATCAGGCTCTTTGGAAGTATCGGTGATCTCCGGGACAGCCGTCTGCATCCTGTAGGCCATCTCATATTGCTTGATCTTGGTATGTATCTCAGGATCACCAAACTCCTGGTAGCTCATCTCATTGAGTGAAGCCAGGTTATCCAGCATCTTCCTCCGGTCATCCATGTTCATGCCCTCAGGGTTATTCAGATACAGGATCGGATCTTCGCTGGCGCTAAACTGGACACCCTGGTGCACGCTATCCAGAAATCCGTTGGTCCAGAGCTTGGAATAAACGCCCTGGCCATTTCCTTTTCCTTTGGAGAGGAGGACGCAAAAGGCCGGCAAATTCTTATTTTCACTTCCTAACCCATAACTCAGCCAGGCACCCATACTCGGACGATTGCCCACCTGGGCACCGGTCTGGAAAAATGTGAGGGCCGGGTCGTGATTGATCGCTTCAGTATGAATGGTCTTGATCACGCAGATGTCATCTGCGATTTTGGCAATGTTTGGAAAAATGTCACTGACCCAGGTTCCGTTTTCCCCATATTGTTTAAAGCCAAATTGAGATCCTACCAGCGGAAATCGCTCCTGGTTGGCGGTCATACCCGTCAGACGCTGACCACCCCGGACAGATTCCGGCAGGTCCTGATCATACATTTCATTCAGCAAAGGCTTGTAGTCAAAGCTCTCGAGCTGAGATGGGGCTCCGTTCTGGAAAAGAAAGATGATCCTTTTGGCTTTTGGGGCAAAATGGGTGAGCCCCAAAGGTAAGTCACCTTCCTTGCCTGATGAACTGCTGAACAGATCAGGGATCATCAGAGACCCTAAAGCAGCACTCCCTAACCCAAGGGCCGTCTTGCCAAGAAAATGTCTTCTGTTTACGTTTAGTCCGTGTTCTAAAAACTCTTTCTCCATCTCTAACTTTTTACAATTGCTTCATCCATGTTGTAAATGGTGTGTATCACCTGCATCAGTGCGGCGACTGTCACATCATTCCTGCTTTCATTCTTAGGGTACTCCCCTACACGCAGATATTCAATGGCTTTCTCACGATTGGCCTCAAACATTGTTTTGCCATCCTCAAGGAAGCCTAACAACAGGTCTTTTTCCTCTTTTTTGCTCTTTCGACAAATGATCAGCCGGAATGCTTTCTCAATCTTTTCTTCATCACCGATGTTTTCCTCATCTATCTTCTCTGCCAGCACCCTGGAAGCCTCCAAAACAGTCGGATCATTCAGCATCACGAGGGCTTGCAAGGGAGTATTGGTTGAATGCCGCTTCTCTTCGCACTGATCTCTTGAGGAAGCATCAAATGTCAACATGACAGGTGGAGGCACTGTTCTTTTGATAAACGTATACATACCTCTTCGATATAGCTCATCTCCATGGTCCTGTACGTACTTTTCAAGTGTTCCCCGGCCTGATGATGCCACCTCCCACATGCCATCAGGTTGATAAGGCTTAACACTCGGCCCTCCAATTTCAGGATTGAGTAACCCGCTGGTCGCCAAGACCATGTCCCGGACAAACTCAGCCTTCAGGCGACTTCTACCTTTTCTGGCCAGGTAAATGTTTTCCGGATCTTTTTTAAGCTTTTCATCCTGCACCACAGCTGACTGCATGTAGGTGGCTGATGTTACGATCTGCTTTACCAATCTCTTGATGTCCCATCCATTTTCCCTGAAATCGACGGCCATCCAATCCAGCAGCTCAGGGTGAGTGGGCAGATCCCCCTGCATACCAAAATCTCCGATGGTCTTCACGATGCCCTTTCCAAAGAATTCCATCCAGATCCGGTTGACAAATACGCGTGAGGTCAGTGGATTCTCTGAGCTGACCAGCCATCTGGCCAGACCCAGCCTGTTGGGCTCAAACCTGTTGGTATCGAAATCCATGATCGCTTCGGGGGTGTCGAAAGTCACCACTTCAGCTTTGGCATCATAATTCCCTCTGCTTAGAATGTGTGTATCCCGGATCCCGACAGAATCTGCCATCACCATCACATCCACCGAGGAAGTATCCTTGTTATTGATAAAGGTCAGGATCTCCTGTTTCATTTCATTAGTGATCGTGATATTAGGTGGATCAGCGAAGGAAGCGTCGATGGTCCCAACAATCCCTTTTTCGGGCACTTTATCAAAAAAGGCGAAGGTGCTGTAGTATTCCTCCATGGAAATGGGGTCATACTTGTGGTCATGACACTTGGCGCACTCCATAGTCAACCCCAGGAAAGCTTTCCCAAAGGTGTTGGTCCGGTCTGTTACATATTCGATGCGGTACTCCTCGTCGATCACTCCCCCTTCCTGCGTGATCTTGTGGTTACGGTTGAAGCCTGTAGCCAGCACCGCTTCAATATTGTCTTCAGGTATTAAATCCCCGGCCAGCTGCCAGATGAGCATTTTTTCGTAGGAGTAATTCTCGTTAAAGGCATGGATCACCCAGTCTCTCCAGGGCCACATGGTACGGTAACCATCGTCCTGATATCCGTGTGAGTCGGCATAGCGGGCAATGTCCAGCCAGTGAACGGCCATTTTCTCTCCGTAATGTTCGCTGGCCAATAACTGATCCACTATTCTTTCATAAGCATCCTCAGAGTCATCGGCCAGAAAAGCATCCTGCATTTCTATCGAAGGCGGCAAGCCGGTGAGGTCAAATGATACCCTTTTCAGCAGCTGTTCTTTGGCGGCGATCTCATTGGGAGAAAGATCATTTTCTTCCAGCTTATCGAGGATGAAATAATCGATCTCATTTCTAACCCATTGATCGTTCTTTACTTTGGGAAGCTCAGCCTTCTCCGGAGGGATAAATGCCCAGTGGGGCTTATACTCCGCTCCCTGCCTGATCCACTTTTCAATAATCTTAATTTCATAATCATCGAGGTGGACATTGAACTCAGGGGGAGGCATCATCTCTGCGGAGTCTTTTGAAGTTATCTTCAGATAAGCGATGGATTCCTCGGGTTTCCCTTTTACAAAAGGGAACCCATTATCGTAGTCTTCCAGTGGAGAAAATGCCCCTTCTTCGGTATCCAGCCTGAGATCAGCTTGTCTGGCATTGGCATCGGGTCCGTGACAGGCAAAACATTTGTCTGACAGGATGGGTCTGACATGGAAATTAAAATCTACTTTATCAGGTACCTTCAGTTTAGTCACAGAGTCCTTCGTGTCATCACTGCATGATACAAAGACAAGTAGAATTAAAAATATGATCGATCCCGCACCTATTCTCATGATCTTACCTCAGATGAGTTTTCAACACTATTTTCCGATTTTTAGAATGTCTAAAATTAATTGATTTTTGACAATCTCTGTTTATGAATTTTATATAATAACCTGTAGGATGTTAACCTATCGCTGTATGAAATTATCAAGGATGACCATTCTGGATTTCCACAATTCATCCAACGATCCACTGTATGTTTGTGAATGCTGCAAGAACAAATGTTCCACCCTTTAAATGAAATGATTTGATCCTGGCACAATCTTTTCACTTTCACACAAATGGGCAACGGAATAAAATCCTTTCAGGTTCCGAAAAGCTCTTATCCCTTAATTACAAATGCATCTCAGCTATCTCGAACTTCGTGTCTTGAGACTTTGTGGCCAATGACCTATCTGCCACGAAGGCCCAAAGGCACGAAGAGGAGCATCTATAAATTTTGAATGACCTACGCCAAAATATCTTTCACCACATGTCCGTGGACATCAGTCAGGCGATATCGTCTGCCTTGATGCTTGAAGGTAAGTCTTTCATGGTCGATGCCCATCAGATGCATAATGGTCGCATGAAAATCATGAATATGGACCGGGTTTTCAGTAATGTTATAGCTAAAATCATCTGTTTGCCCATAAGAAAACCCGGGCTTTACCCCTGCACCGGCCATCCAGACGGTGAAGCATCTTGGGTGATGATCCCTGCCATAATTTTTGTCTGAAAGTTCGCCCTGGGAGTACACGGTCCTTCCAAACTCTCCTCCCCAGATCACCAGCGTGTCTTCCAGCAGACCCCGTTGCCTGAGGTCCTTGATCAGTGCAGCAGTGGCCTGATCGGTGTTTTTGCACTGATTTTGGATTCCCTTTGGCAGGTTTCCATGCTGGTCCCATCCCTGGTGGAAGAGTTGGACAAAACGCACGTCTTTTTCGAGTAATTTTCTAGCCAGCAGGCAATTGGCTGCATAGGTACCAGGATCCCGGCTGTCTTCCCCGTACATGTCATAGATATGATCCGGCTCTCCTGTGATATCGGTAAGTTCAGGTACGGAGGATTGCATGCGATAGGCCATTTCATATTGCGACATACGGGCCCTTATCTCAGGATCACCATAATCATCATACTGAATCTCATTCAGTTTCTTGAGATGGTCTAGCATTTCCCTGCGATCTTGTCCATCATAATTTTCCGGATTGTTGAGATACAACACCGGATCTTTTCCTGACCTGAACTGTACACCCTGGTGCTCTGTGGGCAGGAATCCATTCCCCCATAGACGGGTGTACAGGGGTTGTCCGCTGCCGTTCTTGGAAACCAGGGTGATAAAGGCCGGCAGGTTTTGATTTTCCGATCCCAGTCCATAGCTCAGCCAGGCACCGATCGAAGGTCTTCCGGGCAATTGATGTCCGGTCTGAAAGAATGTGATGGCAGGATCATGGTTGATCTGCTCGGTGTATAAAGATTTAATAAAGCACAGCTCATCGACTACCTCAGCCGTGTAGGGCATAAGATCACTGACCCATTGCCTGGATTCGCCGTATTGTTTAAAATCATAGATCGAAGGGGCAATAGGAAGACTGGTCTGGTCGGCACTCATCCCTGTCAGTCGCTGTCCACCCCTGACAGAAGAAGGTAATTCAGTCCCAAAGAGCTCTTTCAGCCTGGGTTTGTAATCATAGGTCTCAAACTGTGAAGGCCCGCCACTCTGAAAAAGATACACGATCCGCTTTGCTTTTGGTGCAAAGTGTGGAAATCCCGGAAGACCTGCATGAGAAGGTGGTTGTGCCGGTGAAGCAAAAGCAGGCTCTGTTCCCAACAACGACCCGAAGGCCAGGGCTCCGAGTCCCAAAGAGGTTTTAGTCAGGAATTTCCTTCGATCGATCGCTCCCTGAAGGGCATTCAGCTCTTTGTCTTTGGATATGAATCTTTTATCGTGGTGATTACACATGATTTATCTTTTTGTGATCGTAGCGTCTGCATTCATGATGGTGCTTACCGTGACGGCATTGGCGGCCACTTCCCGACGGTTGAGTCCCTCATCTATCTTATAAGCTCCCGAAGCGATCCAACCCTCTGCCTTGTCCTGATCTTCCTCAAATCTTTTCAACTGTTTATCTCTAAGTTGCAGGAGCACATCCAACTCCTGCTTTTTGGGGTACCTGCCAGTGAGACTGACAAATGCCTTTGTGATCCCGCTGGCAGGATCTTCACTTTTTGTGATCTCAGCACCCATCACCTTTGCACATTCGGTATAGGTAGGGTCATTGAGCAGCACCAGTGCCTGAAGCGGCGTATTGGTCTTTTGCCTTCTTACCGTGCATTCGCTGCGCTCGGGTGCATCAAAAGTAGCCAGCGTCGGATGTGGTACCGACCTTTTCCAGAAAGTGTAAATGCTTCTTCGATAGAGATCCTCACCTTTATCCTGCTCGTAATTACCTCCGTTGACCCTCCATAAGCCTTCCGGCTGATAAGGTTTTACGCTCCTGCCCCCTATCTTCCCGCTGAGCAGGCCACTGGCTGCCAGGGCATTGTCTCGCAGCATTTCTCCGGTCAAACGGATGGATGGTCCCCTGGCCAGCAAGATGTTTTCAGGATCAGCTTCCAGCAATTCCTTTGAGACCCTGGAATCCTGCTGATAGGTGGCAGACATCACGATCTTCTTTTGAAGTGCCTTAACATCCCAGCCAGATTCAATAAAGTCAATCGCTAACCAATCCAAAAGCAATGGGTGGCTTGGCCTGGCTCCCTGATTTCCAAAATCTTCTGTGGTCTTTACCAGTCCCTGGCCAAAAAAATTCTGCCAGTACCGGTTCACTGCCACGCGTGCGGTCAAAGGGTGTTCTGGATCCAAAAGCCATTGAGCAAGGCCCAACCTGTTTTTAGGCAGATCTTCAGGCATATCCATGATGCTTTGAGGAGTATTGGGAAAGACCTCCTCACCCGGTGAATGATACAGGCCGCGTTGTAATACATAGGCCTTTCTTGGTCGTGACATTTCTTTCATCACCATGAGCTCCCGGATATTTTCCACACTGTCTGCCAGGGTCATTCTCAACTTTTCCAGCTCAGCCGCTTCCTTCATGATTTCCGGATTATTGCTGATATAATATTCTTTCAAAATTCGGATATCCCCATCTGTAAGCGCTCTCGGATTTTTACTCACCAGCTCCCTGAAAGACGGTCTGTCAGCAATCATTTGGATTTCCAGTGGAGTAAGTTCCTTTTCAAACGACATGATATCATCCACTACCGCATTTCCAATGCCTTTTCCCCGCCACCGGGCGCCGACCTGCAATCCGGGTTCTTTGTCCTTTCGTTCTTTGTCGGATATGAAGAAAATGTCTTTATAAAGATTATCGACATCTATAGTTGTTTCGATTTCCTTTGCATTTAGGTAAACCTTAAGACCTGAGGCTTTACTGGACCCATCGTAGGTCATGGTCAGGTGTAACCATTGATTTCTGGGAAGATCCGGACCGTACTCAATGATGGCGTTGTCCGGTGAAGTATGGGCCATGAGAACTTCCAGCCTGTTGTTCTTGAGGGCTAAATGAAACCCTCTGAAGTTATACAGAATGGCCCCATCTCCCTTATGAAAGATCACTCCATTTTCAATGTCATCCGGAATCTTGACGTGCAAACCGATACTGAATGGATTACTTCTCCTGAATACCCCCACTTTCCCACAATCCATCCAGGCATCTCCATCCAGCTTCAAGCCCAAACCCTCTTTACCATTGGCAAATACACTCTCCTCGTGGTCCGAACCAAAGGTTTTCATTTCACCAATCTGCCCTGAATTGAGGCTGTTTTTAAGGCCATTTTCAAAATCAAAGTGTGCCTGAATAGCCCTAGGGTACCTGCGCCTGGCCAGACCTGAATAGGTGCCCTTTTTGAGCCACAGGTCAAAATCCTGGTTGATCGCTGTCTCATTTTCAAGGCCATTAAGCTTACTCTCTTTAGCCTGGATCTTTTCATTCAGGTACTCCAAAAGTTCATCGTTTTCTTCGGTAGTGAGGAGCATCGTCGGTACAGGCATCGCATCGTTGAATGAGATCTGACCTGCTTCGTTGACATTATTGAAAAAGCTGGACAGCTCATAATATTCCTTTTGTGAAACCGGGTCGTATTTGTGGTCATGGCATCTTGCACATTCAAGTGAAATAGCCATGAAGGCCTCGCCAAGGGTATTGGTACGATCCAGTACATATTCCACCCTGAACTCTTCCGGAACGATCCCACCTTCCATGTTTTGCTGATGCAACCGGTTAAATGCAGTGGCAATCATCTGATCCCGCGTAGGATCAGGAAGGAGGTCGCCCGCCAGCTGCCAGGTCACAAACTGATCATACGGCATGTTCTCATTGAATGCTTTGATCACCCAATCGCGCCAGGGGCTCATGTCCCGGTATCTATCCAGGCTATATCCATGTGTATCGGCAAACCTGGCCAGGTCGATCCAGTCACGAGCCATTTTTTCCCCGTAATGCGGGGAAGCCAAAAGTCTATCCACCACTTTTTCGTAAGCTTCTTCAGAATTATCAGAAAGGAAAGCTTCAATTTCTTCGGGTGTCGGAGGCAGACCTGTTAAGTCGAAAGAAACTCGTCTCAGCAATGTTGCTTTATCTGCTTCGGGAGAAGGCTTTAAAGATTTCTCTTCCAGTTTTGCAAGTACGAATTGGTCAATGGGATTTTGAGACCAATCTTTTAGCTCAACTTTTGGAGGATCAGATTTTTCCGGTTTGATGAAGGCCCAGTGAGGCTTATATTCTGCTCCCTCTTCAATCCATTTGATAAGTACAGCCTTTTCATAGTCGGTGAGACTAAGATTAGATTCAGGCACGGGCATGACCTGTTCGGGATCATCGGAAAGGATTCGATGAAAGACTGCACTTTTCCTCAGGTTTCCGGGCACAATGGCCGTATTGCCGGATTCGGGCAATGCTGAATAGGCATACTCTGCAAAATCAAGTCGCAGACCCGCCTGTTGCTTGGCCTGATCTGGTCCGTGGCACAGGAAACATTTGTCTGAAAGGATGGGCCTTACATGAATGTTGAAATCAAGCTCTTCAGGGAGATCACGATACTCTTCCGCCACTTTTTCAGGAAGGTCCTGATTACAGGAAAATAAACCCAAAATCCCTAAGTAAATGAGTGTCTTGTAAATCTTCATCTGTCAACCTTACAAATCATAAAGATAACCAAGTAGCAAGTTAAGACAGTAAATTCGAAGACTAATCCTGAATTTTATCATCAAATGTGAATTTTATCATAGAACTATTTAGACGCTAACTTTAAAGGTCTTACCATGTTAAAAATTTCATCATTTTCATTCCGGCATGCAAAGAAAACATGAGTGGGATGCCCATTTTGAATAAGCACCTGAGGTCTTTCCAGTTTTTTCATTGTCTGAGTTGTTCCATCATCCAATTTGATAGTTTTGCTGTAAGCCCTGGGTGGATCGGAAATTGTCCAGGAAATTCCATCTATCGACGTTGCCAGGAATCCAGACTGAGCTTCTCCTGTTATTTCATCATTCATACATTTTGCCAATAAATAATAACGATCGCCATCATTCCAGATGTATGGATCTTCTACATCCGTATCAATTGGTGAAAACTTAATTCGGTTATTTTCACCTACCCTTGA
This sequence comes from Cyclobacteriaceae bacterium, assembly GCA_965243485.1. Lineage (GTDB taxonomy): Bacteria > Bacteroidota > Bacteroidia > Cytophagales > Cyclobacteriaceae > UBA7330. Next base: position 5,193,982 of record CBDEVP010000001.1, read on the forward strand.
ATACTGTCCTAAATAATGATCAGCACGGGCTACCCCAAACTGTAGCGTTCGGTTGTTGTTTCGTTCAGGATATGGTACAGGTGCACTTTTGTAAATCAACAGCACGCTACCATCATCATGAATATATGGTGCCGGATTACTGGTAATAGCAGCGTCCCATTTATCCGGACGTGGAGTTAATATTGGTTTGTCTTTTCGAAGAAACGGACCGAATGGAGAATCTGAAATTGCCACTCCAATTCTTTTCCCATTCCAGGCCCTTTCATACATCTGCCTGGTTGGGATGGAATCTTCAGGTTGTTCAAAATCATAACTTGTTCCTATGTAGTAGAGTATATATTTGCCATTATGATACTGAATACTTGGATTATGAGTCATCATACCATCCCAATATTCTTTACCGCGAGCGGGCAAAATCACTTTTTCAAATTCATACGGACCCTCCGGCTTATCAGATGAAGCAAGCACTATTTCTGAATTAGTGACCCATGCACTCATGGTCAATTTCTCAGGCCACCTGCTTGCATACATGTAATACTTACCTTCCTCATCTTTTATTACTGAGCCACCCCATACGATCCAGTCCTTCATTTTAAAGGCTCCTTGCACAGGAGATTGGTTCCAGTTTTCATTGAACATGTTAATAGGTACTGACTTATCCCCACATCCTATAAGAGAAAAAATTATGACAATAATCATGACTTGCCTCATTATCTCATTGTTTGGTGCGTTTATCATAGATTTAATTTATCTCAATCCTTCCATATCTGAAAACAATTATGGCCCCTCTTTAAATGTTGGAATGGACCCGGGATGATCCTGTTTAACTCAGAAATAGTTTGACCAGTAAAATCTTTATCAAGTGCCTGGTGAGAGTACCCTTTGATGGGGTCTAAATCAAAACCTATTTCAATACATAGTTCAAAAGTAATTTCATTAAACATGTAGGCTATACTATCTATAGCAATGGAATTTTTATCGTAGTTGAGGTTTTCATTGTAATCCTTCCAAGCGTCATTCCACTCTGAAAAATTTAACACCTCAGTACCATGATGTATTACCCATTTATTGTGATCATCAGTTTCTTTATAAATATTATAGTCAAATTGGCGATCTCCGGTTTTCGAATAGTCGGGCGCTTCAACCGCTATATGCTTTAAATTATCAATGAAAATATTATTAAAATGATGATGTGCTGAAGAAACCCAGGTGCCTGGCCTATTTATATTGACCGTATTTTCCAACCCATATTCGTATGACCCGAGGATCAGATTGTTCAGTGTGGTGATCCCCCCGGACTCACGACTGACGATCGCTCTTTCATTATTAATTAAAATGTTATTATCAAAAATCAATTTGTCAACATAAGCATTCCCAATTTCCACATCAAACCCTTTTTCATGACCGATTATAATATTTCCATGGACTCTGGTTTCATCACCAGAACCCTGATCTAACCACAGGCCCCACCCTGCATAGTTATTTCTTATAAGGTTGTTTGCAATAATTGAATGATCCGGATCATGAATCTTTACTCCGGCACTTTCCCACCTTTTAGGCCCGTCGAATTTGAGATTATTATTTCGTTCAACAACATTGTTTGTAAAAGTAATATGGTCGGGGTAGTAAGCAGCTGTACCTCCACTTCCATTATCTGTTATGTAATTTGAATCGATAATGTGATACCCTGCACCAATGGCCTTCCCGTTATCACCGGTCTCAAGATCTACATCCTTATTTCCTTCGTTTCCAAAATCAATTCCAACTCCATGAGCAAAGCGAATAACATTGTTTTTTATCGTCCAGTGATGTCCGCTTCTGGTCCCCAGGGCACCAGCTTGTTGCCATTCCGGAGCATCCTTTTGCCAGAAATTTGTTGGGTATTGATTACCACAATGCTCCATAATAAAGCCTTCTACAACGATATAACCCAATTGACGCAGGTGTGGTGCAAATATTCTCCTACGTGTTGATATCTCTACCGTATGTTTCGATGGATCATTATCAGGGAAACGAATGTAAATTCTTCCTGTAGACATATCTACATACCATGATTTGGGCGTGCTTTTCACCTGGCGCAAATACCCCCTTTGAGTATAGAGCTCTCCGTCAACAAATACCTGCCCAATTGAAAATACAAGGTCCGGATCCCCTCCATACCCCCTTTCAAACTCAGGTTTGCCATCCAAACCGTAAGGAGTAGAAGACACAGGCACTAAAAATGGGTTCTTGTTGTCAATATATGCATCGTCATTAAACATAGAGTCATTAGGAGTAGCGTAATAAATATTTGCATACTCATTTTTCCACTCCGGATTCCACTCATTCGATCCTTTTATAATTACTTTTTTACCAGGTTCTCCATGATAAACGATTTCTTTCCCCTCAATACCTCCCCTTCGCGGTGACACCCTTTCCCTATACACACCTTCCAGTACAAAAACCGTATCTCCGGGCATGGCCATATCAGCTGCCTTTTGGATCGTTTCTTTAGGGTATTGAGCTGTTCCCGGATAAGTATCGTTTCCGGAATTGGAAACATAAATAGTCTTTGAAATTCCCTGCATACTCCCAAAAAGGGAGAAAATTAGACCAGATATCAAGAGTATTATTCTGTCCATATTCAAAAATTTAATTATAACTGGTCTCTCATTCTCTTTTTTAATTCCGTAAGTGGATGAATCCATTTCTCAGGGATTCTACCAGACTGGTCAGGGGGCACATTTAATAGAAAATTCACTTTGTTTTTAAGGTTTTCTTCAAAGACTTCTACCAATTGATCCATATCCTTTACTTTATCATCATCTTTCCAAAACCATTCATTCCCTATGGGCATGCAAACTTCTGCTGGCAAATAGGTTTTTTGCCCCTTGATATCCCAGAATGGATCATAGCTTTTTTTTGCGTGATAGCGTTCAAGTGTAAGCACATCTGTAGGCCAGGCCTTGTCTTCAAGAAATATCAGTTTATCATCTTCTTGCTTCTTACCATGGTTCATGATCACAATCATATCCGGATATTTTTCAGTAATCCGGTTATAAATAAATTCACGATATCCATTTCCCAGAATTATTGGTATGTCAATCCAAAACTCAACAAGAGGACTGTACTTTTCGAGAAGCTCATCAATTTGTGCAGTCATGAAATTTTGATACAAAGAAGTGGTATAAGGAGGAGGTGTTTTAAGAAGATCCTCTTCTTTAGGTGTGATTGACGCCCCATTATAGTTCTCACTTTGATCGGGCATCAGACTAAAAAATTTATGATGATTATCCCAGGAGCAATAATACAGGCCAGGTAATATTCCTTGCTTTCGGCATTCCTTTACAAACTCACCTACCACGTCAGTATTGTTGTCATTATTAGCTACGTCGTATTCCGTATATATAGATGGCCAAAGACAGTGACCTGCAACATGCTTGGCAGTAAGCACCGCATAGTTCATCCCTGCTTCCTTCGCCACACTTACCCATTGGTTAACATCAAGATCCGTGGGAGCATATGATTCAAGGGATGCTTTTCCATCCGGAAGTTCTTCACCTAAATAGGTACTCATTCCATAATGGATGAACATACCATATTTCAAATCCTGCCACTTTTTCAATTTTTCGACACTTAGTCTTTGGCTGTAATACTCAACATCTTGACCACTAGGATCAATCTTTGGTTTACAACTTACACAGATCAATGCGAGCACCATTAATATCAGTTGGCACTTACTAAGCTCCATATTACACATGTAAACAAGGCTGGCTTTAATTTGAAGCTTAATTCCAGTTATTATAGGTAAATATTTAGTCATTCGGATGTTGTGTTCCTCTATGATATTGAATAAATGCAGCTAATGAAATCCCCATAGTCGGATAATTTGAATATGGATGAGGATTACTTGTCTGAACCTCAATACGATCCTCACCTTTGAAACCAGCATACGGTACGGTGTAAGCGGGATCACTTAAAAATGGTGTGCCATAAGTATTATCTATTGAAATCCCTGCATCCACGATATAGATATTCTCGTCTACCCGGTTATCAAACTGCTCGATGATGTTGTTTCGTAATTCCCACATATTCGCATTCTGAAGGGTTGTAAAATCCCCTGATTGATTGTCGAGTATGCCACAACTTGAGGATGGAATCATCAATACAAATTTTCCATCTGGTACAGCCGTGTGGTAAGAAGCAATCATTTGTTCCATTTGGTTGTTCCACTGTGTGAAGTCCAGTTCACCGGGAAGGCCTGCATTTCTAAAATCATTTAACCCAAGAAATTCTGCTAATATTTTCGGAGACTCCAACTCCCACATAGCCAAATATTTTTCATAGTCAAAGGACCATTGAAAATCCTCGTATTTTACTTGCTTCCAACTCTTGCCATCATACCTAATAAAGCTATTTGCTTCATTATCATACATGAGGTCATTTTTCCGGGGATTTTCTAAGTAACCATGGTTATCAAAACTTTGTGCTGTACCAAAGAACCGATGTGTCCAGTGATATTCAGCAAAACTCCAACTGTTCTTATCCGGTGATTTTGATACTTCTCGTACCAGCTTCCAAAAAGCAACAGATCCCCAATACCGGTACTTGCCCTCTGGTTGCCAAAATCCATTATATGATTGTGTTCTGTCTTTTGAAACAGAGAAGTAACGTTCCAGCGTCCAACCTCCTCTTCCTTCGTCAAATTGGCCTTCATGGCCAACAACAGCGCATAGTCCGATCATTTTGAGTCCTGGCACATAGGCACTATCAAGAAGTGCACTTCTATAAAAACCTCCCTGAGTAAAGCTGTCACCTATTATTGAGACCTTCATAACACCATTTCCAATACCTGGTGTTCCTACCATAAGATTTGCTGTCAGGGTCTTCAAGGTTTTGAATTCATCGGTATTGATAAGACTTAATTTCACATTTGAGTCCTTTTTTGGATTAACTATGGACGCAACACCCTCCAATTTTCTGGAATAATCAACAGACCCTGAGAATCGAACGACATCGTTATATGGACGCCATCTTTTGATCAAAGGCTGAACGAAGATATTATTCTGTACACCTTCCAATACAAATAGCTCACCGGGCAAGCATATATCATTGATGAACTCATTATCCTGAGAGTATGCCTTATGATGGGATAACGGACTCAGCCAAAACCCTAAGAATGCCACTAAAAAAATCAATAGAGAATTATAAAACCCACCTCTGATAGCTACACTTTTATAATGCACAATATTTGTATGGTTTAAGACTAAAATTTTTCAATCGAAAATCCTACTTGATCATTATCTTCCGCTGAAATGGAATTACTCCCTCACTTCCGGTCAATTGTATAATGAAGAGTCCGCTGTTTCCATTAATGTTTATCTCTGTCTCTTTACCCAGAACCCTTCCATTTCCAATCACCCTACCGGAATAATCATAGATGTGCCAGGAGGTATATTTGTCGTCACTTAAACGCAGAGAAAAACGACCATTAGAAGGATTGGGATAGATTAAATCTACAGTCTTTATTTCTTCGATATTGGTTACAACCTGCTGCTCGGTAGTTCTGGCCGAAGAGCTGGCCTCTATGAGAAGCCTGGGTTTTAAGCTATTATTTGAAGTACTCTCCCTGGAATAAAAGAAACCATGAAAGCCTGACGCACCTGCTATTTTCACGGACAATACACTATCACCAGATGTCAGCTGATCAAGGGCCTCGTCTGTCACATCCCATTCCAGGGTGTTTGAAGAGGCATTTGATTGAGATCCGAATGACGTGGAATCTGATGGCTTATTATTCCATGTCAAAGTAGACTCTGACCAGCTATCATCGTTCACAAGTGAAGCAGTCCAAGAACTTGTACTTTGATTGGTTGAATTGAGTACTAATTTAACCTCTGTTGCATTTGATTCAACATCTGACAAATCAAACTTCACATAAACTTCACGTGTGTAAGAGTCATCCCCCGGATTATCTTTAGTTTGTAAATCAGATGAACCAAAGTTATTGCTGGCATATGTTCCTCCTCTGACATATGTATCTTCATTTGCAATTATTTCTGTAGTCTGAAACTCGGAAATAGTGTAGAAAAGGTGTGGTTTTAATGCATCTTCCTGGGTGCTCTCTTTAGAATGAATAAAATCATGATTCCCTGAACTACCTGTAATTATTATCGATAGTACTCCATCCCCCGCGTACTCTGAAAGTGCAACCGAACTTACATCCCACTCTAAAGTATCTGAGGAGGAATTAGATTGCGTTCCAAATGATATAACAGACTGTGTGGGTCTATTGTTCCATGTCAAGCTATCTTCTGACCAGTTATCATTTGTGACCAAATGAGCGGTCCAGGCACTTACACTTGAATTAGTAGTTATCAGCCTAAACTTAATTGAGTTGGCATTTGATGGTAAATCCGTTAGATCAAACTTAACAAAGGCCTCTCTTGTATATTCAAGGTTATTATTTGCATCTATTTTTGTCTGCAGATTATCTGAACCAAAATTAGTGTTGGCATAGGAGCCACCACGTGCATATGCATCTTCGATAGCAATCAATCCCGTTGGATTTCCTAATATATAGTGTAGGAGGGGCTCTGAAAGGGAATCAGGTGCCGTTTCCTTTGAGTATAAAAATCCATGAAACCCCTGGTCACCTACTATCACAATGGATAGAATGCCATCACCAACGCGTTCAGATAAAGCTTGAGCACTAACATCCCATTCTAAAGTACTTGATGATGAATTAGAAATTGTGCCAAATGAGGTAGCATAGGATGGCCTGTTATTCCATATTAAGCTATCTTCTGACCAACTATCATCAGAAACAAAATAAGCTGTCCAGTTGCTGACGTTTGAATTTGTGGTAGTTAGTCTCAATTTGACAGTTTCAGCATTGGCAGGCAAACTTGTCAGGTCAAACCTAACAAACGCTTCCCGGGTATATTCCGGATTCCCATTGGCATCTACTTTTGTTTGCAGATCACCTGAACCGAAATTGGTATTGCATAAGAACCACCGCGTGCATAAGCATCGTCAACAACAGCTAATACATTGTCTAAAGGCGGAAAAACCGGAACAGGTTGGGCTTGGCTATCGATAATTTCATACATCAAATCTCCCCATAAATCAATAAAATTAGATCCTTGAACCAGATTTTGAAAGGGGCCCGGAATTGCCATAGTGTCGTTGGGTATTATTGCACCCAGATAGTCAGTAGATAATGAGTCATGTTGCCTGATTCTTAAACTTGAAATGTCAAAAAAAGCGTTTATCGTCAACTCAAAATTTGAATGGTCAAAGGAATATGAAAGATCCGAAGTCAGTGTAGCATTCGCGTCATAGTCCGTTCCATTATTATAACTATCCCAGGCATTTTGCCAGTCTGAGAAATTGGAAGTTGAGGTCCCATGAAGAATATCAAATTTATCCTGAGAGGGTGACGCATCGTAGACATTATAATCGAATCTTCGATCCGATGACTTGAAATGATCAGGAGCTTCTACTGCAATATGCTTATTATTCCCTATGAAAATATTATTGAAATGATAATGGTAATCAGAGGTCCACGAACCGGTTCTGCTCGAATTCACTGTATTCTCTAATCCATGATCAGAAGAATTGATAATCATGTTGTTTAGACTGATAATTCCTCCAGACTCCCTGCTTCCAATACCAATCTCGTTATCAATGAGTACATTGTTATCCAGAATCAATTTCTCTGGATAGGCCGTACCAATCTCCAGGTCAAAACCAATCTCATGACCAATTATTAAATTTCCATGCACTTTAGTATCATTTCCCGACCCCTGATCCAACCACAGTCCCCAACCAGCATAATTATCCCTAATTAAATTATTCGCAATTGTTGAGTAGTGCGGTCCATGCATTTTTACCCCAGCTGATTCCCACCTCTTATAACCATCAAAATACAGGTTATTATTATGCTGAATAACATTATTGGTAAAAGTTACATATTTTGGGAAATAGGCGGCTGTTCCACCACCACCATTATTAGTAATGTAATTTGAATCAATCAGGTGATACCCTGAATTAATTGCCTCACCATTCGTTCCGACTTCTAAGTCCTGATAGCGATTTCCTTCATTACCAAAATCTATTCCTACACCATGTGCATATCGGATTATGTTATTTTTTATAGTCCAGTGATGACCGCTTCGCGTTCCAAGGGCTCCGGCCTGTTGCCATTTAGGTTCACTCCAGAAATTTGTTGGGTATTGGTTTCCACAATGCTCCATAATGAAACCATGTACTTCTATATAACCTAGTTGTCTTAAATGGGGTGCAAAAATTCTTCTTCTGGTTGATATTTCTACTACATGCTGATCAGGATATGAATCAGGAAAATGAATTGTTATTGTGCCTGTAGTCATATCTACATGCCAACTATTCACATTGCTCTGCACTTCGCTCAAATAACCTTTTTGTGTCAATAAAAATCCGTCTACAAATACCTGACCTATGCTTAGTACAAGATTTGGATCCCCGGATTGTCCCCGATCTACCTCTGGCTTGCCATTTAATCCATAAGGCGTGGACGATACCGGAACCTTGAATGGATTCTTACTTTCCGTATAAACATCATCATTAAAAATTGAATCTGGTGGAGTCGCAGAAAAAACATTACCTGAAACATTATTCCAGTTGGGGCTCCATACATCAGATCCTTTGATGTATACTTCCTTATCAGACTCAGCCATATAGACAATAGGAGATCCAGAGGTACCCCCTCTCGGCGGTGCCACTCGTTCGCGATACACACCTTCCAGTACATATACAGTATCCCCGGGCTGTGCTGCGTCAGCACCGGCTTGGATGGTGCGAAATGGCGAAGTGATACTACCATGGTTTGAATCATCACCATTGGTCTGAGAAATAAAATAAGTCGTTTGGGCATTGAGTACTCCCGACTGAAGGGCAAAAAACAGGAATAAGCTTATCATTATGATAACCCTATGATTCAATCTTTCCGATAATGAAATACACGGATTCAAATTTCTTAAATATCTATAGATAGGTGTTTCATTCATATCAATCAGTTTATCTATTTACTTGACTGGCCTTGGAAACTTCTTTTTATTTGATGTCTCACAATTAGATACTCGGATACATTTATCTAAACGTCCGGGTAAACATGAGAGGCCCCTTTCAAAAGGGTATATTACGTATTAATAAAAGTGTTTGGGTCGGGCTGTATTTTTTTGATCCGGTCAACACAATCAATGATCTGCATCAAATGAGATGTTTAATTGATCATTGTTAAACACACTCCCCATCCGTAATTAGGATGAGGAGTAGTCTAACGTATGTGAAATCAGTTTTTACCAGCCATTATTCTGTTGCCAGATTCCATCATTTAGATTCATCTCTTCCAATGGAATTGGTAATAGCATATGATCTTCCCTAACATTTGCAGCCTTTGGGACACCATAAGTGTCATCAGGAAAAGCCTGTAACCGCTCCATGTATAGTCCCCATCTGATCAAGTCTAACTTTCTTTTCCCCTCGAAAGCTAATTCGAATGCTCTCTCATCAATGATGGCATCTTTGAATGATGCATAATTAAGACCTGAAAGATCAGGTAGCGCTATCCCGTCATCTTTATGATCAGCATGTCTCGCACGGTAACGCACCTGATTGATGGCATTGTAGGCCTCTGCAGTTGGGCCGTTGTTTATTTCATTCAAAGCTTCTGCAAGCATCAATAAAACTTCCGAATACCTGTATATGGGCGTATTGTAAGGTGTATTCCATCCATGATCCCCATTACCGGCAACTTTTCTGAATTTATTAATATGAGGTCTGCTGGATAGCGTGGCAGACGGAATAAAATCATATCCGCTAAACCTTCCGGTTCCCATAGACCAGTCACGCCTGACATCCAAAGTATCAAAACTGTTGTAGAATGCATCTGTGGTTCTCATATTTCCAAAACCTCCCGCTGATCCGGATCCATATGGCGGAGAAGCCATTGCATTCGGAAATGTAGATCCATAAGCTGGCATTGAAAAATCTGCTTCCCAAATAGATTCAGGATTATAAGTATCCAGATAATAATCAGCAAAAACATTCGTATAATCAGGGTCTAGTTGATAAACACCAAGGTCAATTATTTCCTGACAAATGTCTCTTACATTGGTCCAGTATGCCGGATCTCCCTGGATCATCTCTCCATCGGAACTTCTTCTCCAGCCGGTCATCATCATGTATAGTCTGGCCTTAATCATTTTAACAGCTCCAAGGGTTAGTAGGCCTCCTCTTGTTTGAACTGAAAATTCTCCGGGATATGCTTCCATGGTTTGCTCGGCCTCGTCAAGATCAATAATCAATTGTGATCTGATTTCATCAACTCCAACTCGCTCGGCACTTAAAGACGAGATACCGTTAGTGCTTTTCAGCAGTAAAGGCACATCACCATAGAGACTGGTTGCCCGCAAATAGAAATAAGCACGTAATGCCTTTGCTTCAGCGACTAACTTATCTCCTCCTGAAAACTGCTTTTCATTAACAACATCTATCACAACATTACAGGAATTAATTCCCTTAAAAAGATCGGTCCACAACCTTGTTGGATATTGATCTGCCGAGGTCCTGTTAAAAGCCTGCCAAAGACCGTATCGATTCGTCAATGAAGCTCCAAAAGATCCAAATTCAGTATCTGCAATATTATTTGTTACATCATCATATCCTACGATGTTCTGACCTCTAAACACACTATAAGCACCATTTAAAGCAATTCTTCCATCTTCAGCTGTTTCAGGAAAATTCTCCTCACTCAGAAATGAATATGGTTCCTCTTCTAAAAAATCTTCGCAAGACAGAAAAAGAGAAAAAATTAAAATATATGTTATTTTATTTAGTTTCATGTGTATGTAGTTAATTTTTCAATGGTCACATGGAATTCGTCCCGCCTGAGGCTGGACTCATTTCATGATCTTAGAAAGTTACGTTTATACCAAAAGTCACTGATTTTTGACGAGGGTAGTTTGTTAAATCAACCCCTGGAGTCAACATACTTGATGAATAGGATACTTCAGGATCATAACCTGAGTAATCAGAGAATGTCAATAACTTATCACCAGATACAAAAACCCTACAATTTTCAATTCCTATTTTGTTTGTCAATGATACCGGAAGTGAATAACCGAAAGTGATGTTTTGCAGGCGAACAAATGACCCGTCTTCAACCAGCCAACTGGAAATATTATTGAATTCTATTCCATTTTGACCCCATGCCCACAATTCATTTGTTGGGTTATCAGGGGTCCAGGCATTCATCGCTTCTTTTAGTGCCCCGGTCTGATAACCTGGCCGTAGTAAGAAATTTTTATTCGCATTTAGAATTTCATTTCCATATCTAAATGTCACAATAAACGACAAATCAAAGTTTTTAAAAGATAGCCTATTGGTCAAACCTCCAAATACATCGGGCAACCCATTGCCTAATACAGTTCGATCATATTCAGAGTCAATGACTCCATCAGGAACACCTTCGGGGCCACTTATATCTTTATACCTTGGACCCCCAACTGATCCTGTTCCAAATTGCGGGAGGTTGTTAACCTCCTCATCATTCTGATTTACACCATCAAATACATATCCATAAATTGTTCCCAAAGGCTCCCCTTCCTTTACTATGTATGCTGACGTCTTGTTGCCATAGCTCCCGGTTAGAAAGAAATCTGTGTCCGACAACTTCAATACTCTAGTAGATGGGAATGCAATATTGAACTGACTTGTCCATTTGAAGTTATTATCAAGTATGACTCCATTCACTGCTAATTCATAACCTGTGGCCTCTATGTCACCAATGTTTGAAGTAAATGTGGTAAAACCAGAGTAATACGGAATTGGTGCATTCAACAGCAAATCAATTGACTGCTTTTTATAATAATCTGCGGTAATGTTCAATCTTCCTTCAAAAACCGACATGTCTAAACCTATATCGACCTGTCTGTTTTGCTCCCATTTTAAAGCGTCATTTGGCATCGAAGATGGTGTTAATCCAAGAACCAAAGCGGAGTTTACAGAAACATTGGAATTGGTATATCTTCCCATTGATCCATAATTTCCTATGGAATTATTTCCTGTAATTCCATAACTCATCCTAAGCTTTAGATCAGAAAAAGTATTTAAATTCTGAATAAAGCTTTCTTCAGATAACCTCCATGCCAAAGCCACTGATGGGAATGCTCCCCATTTATTGTCTGCCCCAAAATTTGAAGATCCATCATATCGCAAAGTTGTGGTTAAAAGATACTTTTCATCAAAAGTATAGTTTACCCTTCCAAAGAAACTGGCTATTGTACTCTTTTCCCGATTCGATCGGGAGTACCCCCAGGTATTACCAAATGCCAGGTTATCAAACCCCAGGTTCTCAATGGGAAAGTCCTGCATCTGGGTACTGAACCCCTCATTCATGAAAGATTGGGCACTAAACCCCAGCAAAGTTTCCAAACTATGAATTCCACTATTCAGCTTATAATTAGCAGTATTTTCAAGGAGATAGGAGGTATTTTGATCTTGAGAAACGGAAGCTATACCATTATAATTTCGCCCATAGCTCACATCTGATGGTAAATATGATTGATTCTTAATCCCATAATGACTCAGGGAACCATTTGCACGAAGTGTTAAACCTTTTACAGGTTTATACTCAATGTAGTTCATCGAACGAAAGGTCAGTGATGTCCTAAGTCCCTCATATTCAGTAACCCATTTGACAGGGTTTGTCTGATCCTGACCCGACAGAAACTGAGGATCAATATAGTCTGCAATATCTCCATCAAATGTTCCACCAACCAGATATGGCCTGGCTCTAATAATGAACATTCCCGCACCATTTTGCCCGGAAAGGGACGGACCATTTCGTTCATCGGTAGCATAAGAAATATTGGTTCCAACAGTTAATTTGCTACTGATATCAGTCTCTACCCTTAGACGGGAGTTGATTCTCGAATAATCCGATCCGATAGCAATTCCTTCCTGGGTCATGTAACCCAGAGATGCGGCATATTTGGTGTTTTTACTTCCACCTGAAACCTGCAAATCATGCATATTCATTAGTGCAGATCTGTAAACCTCATCCTGCCAATCCACATAAACCGAATCTCTCCAATCTTCCGGATTAGCAAAATCTGGCTGATCTTCAGCGGGTGCCAAAACCTGTTGAATAGCTACATAGTCCTGAATATCAATAGTTTCTAATTTTTTGATAATACTTGATGAAGCAAGTCGGCCGGTATAAGAAACACTCAGTTTACCATTTTTTGAGCCAGATTTTGTAGTAATAATTACTACTCCGTTTGATGCTCTTGCTCCATAAATAGCACCTGCTGATGCATCTTTCAGAACATCAATAGATTCAATATTCTGAGGATTCAAGTCCAGGTTATTACCACCCAGTTGAGGAAAACCATCAATTACATACAAGGGCTCATTTGAAGCGGAGATAGATGATCCCCCCCGAATGATGATATTACTGGCATCCCCGGGTCTTCCTCCCGGCGAAGTTACCTGGACACCTGCAGCCAAACCCTGCAACGCGTCGTTGAGAGACGGGGTATTTATCTGTTCTATCGATTCCGAACTTACGGATGATACAGCCCCGGTTAAATCTTTCTTCTGCACGCTGCCATAACCGATAACAACCACTTCACCTAGCTGCGAAGCATCAGGCTCCATTTGTATACTTATTGAGGTCCTGGAATCAATCGGTATTTCAACGGCCTTATATCCAACAAATGAAACAAGTAAAATCCCATCATCACCTGCAGCTAACCGAAAGTTCCCATCTGCATCCGTTATCGTTCCATTTGTTGTGCCTTTTTCCAATACCGTAGCTCCAGGCAATGGATCGCCGTTTTCATCGGTAACTGTTCCGGTAACGTCAATGGCCAATGATTCTTCGATTCGAATATTCGTTTCGGGATTATATCTCTTAACGGAAATTGTACTATTCACTCGTCTAAACTGAAGCTCTCCGGCAACAGATAGTTCTTTTAATACTTCTTCAAGGGTTTTATCTTCAGCTTTGATTGAAATACCATCAATCCTGCTGATCTTTTTATCATTATATAGGAAGTTAAATCCCGTTTTCTGGTTAAGGGACTCAAAAACTTCATCAATCGACGCATCAGAGAAAGATACTGTCACATAAATATCCTTCATTCTCTGTGCTGATGTACTACTAGCCAGTAGCAAGGAGCAAAGAAAAAACTGAAGGTATATCATAAGAGTAACCTGACTCATGATTATAATTTTTCTTCGTAAATTTGAATTCATAATCTGTAAGTTTTAATTGTTGTTTTTAGTTAAGCTGCAGGTTTAATGCTTCGATTTTTTGGAGAGGCTTCAATTCATCCAATTAACCGGAGCATTATTTTTTTAGCTAGAGTTGAAGGGCATCTTTTCCATCATTCATGGGTTTAATGTTTGCTATTTTATTAGGACTTTATTTTCATCAATGGTAAAACTGAATTCAGCATTGTGTGCAAGCACTTTAAGCACAGCATCCAGGGGTTCATTTTCAAAAACTCCGGAGTATGACTGGTTGAGATCTATCTTTGAATCAACTTCAATATCTACCGCATACCATCGCTCTATTTCATGAAATATGTCCCTCAACGATTGCTTTTTAAATTTGAGGGTCCAATCCTTCCAGGCCAACAATTCAGCCGGGTCAAAATTGACTTTCTCCATGCTTTGAGTTTCCAGGTTTATCACAGACATCTGATTTGGCAGTAAGTCCATTTCTGACTGCTCACCAAAACCCGTTCCACTCACTCTCACTTTTCCTTCTGTCACTCCAACTTCAACCCTGGATGCTCCGGAGTAGGCTTTTACATTGAACTTGGTGCCCAGTACACGCGTTTCAACACCACTTGACTTTACTATAAAAGGTTTTTTCTCATTCCGTTTGACCTCGAAAAAGGCCTCGCCATCCACCAATACTAACCTCAGTGAATCTGAAAATTGCTCGGGGTAGCTGATAACCGTTTCGGCGTTCAACCTCACTTTGGTACCATCGCTGAGCCAAATGGTCGATTTCATCCCCCTGGGATTTTCTTTTTTGATCCATTGAACTGAAGCTTCCTGAACAATCGGTGTAAACCCACCATTGGAGTACATATAGAAAGCAATCAATCCAATGCCAAAAAACAATACGGCAGCATATCGTATGAAATACTGAGTAATTGTGATCTGTTTCTTATTTCGAGCTTTCTGGCGTCCTTTCACTATTGTCTCAAACATTTCAATGGACTCTTTTTCTGTTGGTGTATCATCAGAGACATATTGCATTCCTGAAACAATACTTTTAGCCAGAAGTACCTCATCTTCCTTAGATGGATGAAGTGTCAACCACTTTTTCCAAAACTTCTCAGCTTCCGAATCCCCATACTTTACCCAGCTGAGAAAGTATTCATCTTTCACAAAATCCCATTCATCGTAATCCTCGTATTTCATCATTGGGTCTAAGTACTATACCCTAATGAGTAATCTCAATACAAGGAGTATCCCATAGACTTAAGAAAAAATTGATTTTTTTTTACAGGAAAGAGGCTATTAGTAGAAAAATCAAGCTGATTGTGACCTGCTTTAGCATTTCTATGGCCCTGGACATCAACTTAGCAACAGTATTTTTATGCTGAATTCCCATCACCTGAGCTATTTCATCATAGGTAAGTCCATCATAGTAGTAATGCAGGACCACCTGACGTTGTTTGGGGGATAGTTCTTTCAGGCCAAATTGAATTTTGGCTAGTTTTTCTAACTGGTGCTCCTTTAGCACGATCGAGGATTCAGCATCCAATTCAATCTCGAAGCTAGCTTCCCGAAGATCTTTTGATTTACCCTCCTTTTTCAACCTCCTGATAATCTCCCTGTAAAGCGATTTGTATAGATATGATTTAATGGAATTTACAGATGAATTATTGTCTTGGTAACCTATGGAAATAAAAACATCCTGAATGCAATCTTTAAGGAGGTCTCTGTTTAATGTAAACTGACACCCAAAACGGAACAGGTCATTTAGATATTTTTCGTAAATAAATGCGAGTGCCTTTTGGTTTCCTGCTTTAATTGCCGACCAAATTTCAGTATCAGGAAGTGAAAGAAACGGATTGATGGAATGTACCTTTAGACTACTTTGTGAAGCTGCGGATGATGGAGTTTGATCGGTTAGTTTATGAGCCTTCAAAATAAATCCGTAAGGGTATAACTTTGAAAATTATATAATTTACAAAGAATTCCAATACAATGATTTATGATATTTTAAATATAATATAACGTGTCAAACAATTTTTGGGATTGTTGAACACCCTTTTATCCTCGAAATAATTGGCTCCATGAAGCTTCTCTCCCCATAAAGAACATTTAGGATAGGTAGCATTAAGGGATGATCAGGCCCGCATCCATCCAGGCAGCGAATACTGGTTAGGTCTTGAGTATGGAAACGGTGCAAAATTGAGGTAGGCGTCATACCTGGACATCGTCCAGGTCGATATGAATTTGGTGAAAAAAACAGCCACATCTGCATTGAAAGAGGCTTAACGGTAGTAAATGTGGGCATCGCCGGTCCATCCCAATCGTTCATCTCTTTGCGGTCAGTCGGTTGGAACTTCAATGAAGTTGCCCAGCTGGGTTGTTATGATGTTTTCATGAAATTGGTTGTCCATCGGGTTGGAGCTTACAAAGGTGCTGGCATCGTCTTCGATGGAACTCAGTACAATCCTGGTAATGGTTTCGGGGCAACCACGATCCTGTTAGCAGACTGGGACCTGCTCCTGCCCTCTCGCTGCAATTCCCAACTGAATCGCGGATTTTAAACATCGATACCCTCAGGGTTTTAATGATATTTCAACCCTGGGTTTTGAGATATTTAGCGGGGCATATTTCTGCTCGGAATCTGTACAGGAATAAAAGCAGAAAACAGAAATAATGGCAGGAATTAAATTAAAGCTCCCATGAAGCATGTTGATTTCATGATACGGTGAGTAGAATTAAATATGGCAGGAAAAATGATCACCTTTTGATTTTTGGTGAAATCGCTACATCAACGTTGAAATAGTCTTTCATAACGTAGTCCTTGCGTCTTTCCGGTCTTCCTTCAAAACCAAATTTTTCCGTGTAATAAGTCCTTGGCCTTATGTCCTCCTCACCAATTTTCCTTAGTTCTGCCATGAGCTTACGGTCCAGCTCATTTTGTATATCCACATATTGGGGCATGCCAACAAGATTATCCATTTGTAGCGGGTCCTTTTGATCATCAAATAGCATGGACGGTCCGTCCGGCGTTTTCACATAGGTATATCGCGAGGTCTTTACCGCGCGATACTCATCGTCAGGATAAGCCGTACCAAAAGGCACCAGGTTCATGTACAATGCGGCTCGGTCCAAAGACTCTTTCTTGCCTTTGATAGATCCGGACAGATCGTAGCCCTCAACGTCATCCGGTATCCCAATCCCTGATAAGGAAAGCAGCGTAGGCAAAACATCAGGTGTAGTCACAGGTACCTCTATCGTCTTTCCTCTATTATTTCCCATGTCAGGGTAAGAAAGTAGCATTGGAATGTTGGCAGATTCAGTATGCGGCTGATGTTTCATAAAGGGCTTATAGCCATGCGCTCCCATCATCTCGCCATGATCTGAAGTAAAGAGGATGATGGAATTATCAAAAATGCCGAGGTCTTTTGTGCTTTGAATGATATCACAGATCGCCTTATCGGTTGCTGTACAATGTGCGTAGTAACCCCTCAGCTCTTTCAGGGACTGTTCTTTCAGGTCTTCAGGTACATTATCAGGTAATGAAAGACTTCCTTCCGGATACATTTCAAGGTATTCCTGTAGGGCCGTATGGTGAGGGAAATGAGGCGTGGTAAGCGAAATAAAAAGTAAAAATGGATCCTCCGATTTGGCGGCAGAACTCAAATATTTATCTACACTTTCTGCGATCGCGAAAGGGGAATATCCTTCCCAGTATCTGATCGTGGTATCATTATTTAAATAGTAGTGTTCTTTCAAATGGCTATGATCACATTCCGAAGCTTTCCAGTATTCAAAACCCTGCCGTCGTTCAGGTGCCACAAACTTCTCTCTGCCATGTCCGTCGAGGTGCCATTTTCCAAAATACGCGGTCTGATAACCAGCTGACTGGTAAATCTCTGCCATGGTCATTTCCTCCGATGGGAGGTAGATATCATTCAGAAACATTCCAGTAGTTGAAGGATACTTCCCTGTGAGGAGCGCAGCCCTGAAAGGCGTACAGACGGGCGTTACCGAAACTGTATTTTTAAAATTGATGGCTTCACCGGCAAAGGCATCCAAAGCCGGTGTGATTACCTGTTTATTTCCAGCATAGCCAAGGGCTGATGCCCTCCACTGATCTGCCAGGATGATGATGACATGGGGTCTCTCTACTTTTTGGCAGCAACCCGATGAAATCATCAGCAGAATTAAAAAAATTGAATGAAGTGTTCTCATAAATGCGTGTGGACCAGGATCAAAAGATGGGTTTGCTGTAAAGCCATTTACTCAAAACTCATGGGGACTTTGGTATCCGGAGAAATAGCCTTTCCCTCCCAGTAAGGTACCCCTTCCCTCATTTCCATCAACCGGACTGTATTTCCGGGAAGAGGTGGAGTAATGTTCTTAGGGATATGGGTTCTCATGCTTTCCAATATTGGCTTGTAACCCGCAATTCCCGCCAGGTTGTTCCATTCATATGGGTCAACAATGATGTTGTACAATTCTTCCGAACCATCAGCATATTGGATAAAGCGCCATTGATTGGTAACTATGGAATGATTGCCAGGACCATGGCAGGTGTGTGCGGGCCATTCTCTTTGAGTGTGCACATCATCCAGCATGGGTTTGAGCGAATGTCCGTCAATGTCTGTGCTTACCGGCAGTCCGGCCAGATCGATCAATGTTGGATAAATATCCAGTAGCTCCACTGGTTCATTACTTTGCTTTCCAGTTTCTTTGATACCCGGGCCTGCAAAAACAAGGGGAACTCTCGTCGACTCATGCCAAAGTGTATTCTTACCTGAGATGGCCTTCTCTCCAAGGTGGTAACCATGATCGGAGAATAAGACAATAATTGTATTTTCCAATAATTCTTCTTGTTCCAGGGTTTCCAGCAATCTACCCACCAGCATATCCACAAAACTGATACTAGCCAGATACCCGCGCACCTTGGCCTTCCATTCATGATTCATCATGAGCCAGGCAAGGCGTGGTTCAGGCAAATACCAGTGCATGTACCAGGAAAAGAACGGGAGGTCGTCCCGGTCATCAGCACGTACCACGGGGAGCAGGTAATCATCCTCCGGATAAAGATCAAACCACTTTTGTGTCGCATAAAGAGGAACATGGGGGTGTCTGAATCCTACCGACAGGAAAAATGGATCTTTCTTCGGAGGATCTTTCAATTGTTCAATGGCCCAGTCCGCAATTTTCCAGTCATCCTGCTGCGTATCTTCTTCCGGAAAAACACCCCAGTCAATCAACGGGTGACCGGTATTTTTTACGATGGGCTCTTCAGGTCTTGGAAGGAAAGCTCCTTTAAATCCCCATTTTGTGACTTCCGGACCATCTTTTCGTCGATCCTCCGGAGGGTAAGCATCATGAAACACCTTCCCTGTTGTCATGGTAAAGTAGCCATGCTTTTCAAAATACTGATGGATCGTGGGGTGATCCTTATACTTGTCAATATTCCTGAACCAGCCATTTAATGCATAGATACCGGTGGTGGTAGGTCGCAAACCTGTCAGAAAACTGCTTCTCGAAGGATTACAAACCGGCGCCTGGGTATGTGCATTGGTAAAGGCTACCCCCATTTTGGCCAGCCGGTCCATATTGGGCGTTTGAACCATCGGATGGCCACCCAGAAAACCTACCCAGTCATTGAGGTCATCAATGGCGATCAATAATACATTGGGTTTGTCTGCTGCGCGGAGTGCAGGCGTAGATAACAATAGACAAAATATCGAGAGGATCAATGCCCTTTTTGGGAATGGTTTAAACATGGCTGAAGTTTGGGTTCGTCTAAAGTTATTCAGACTTATGCAAACCGTTTCTCTAATGATCCTTAAATTTCAATAAGCTTGAAGGGTTATAGTTTTATGATTGTTATCGTATTTGGATTACCGGGTTCGGGAAAGAGTTTTTTTGCTTCAAAACTGGCTGAAAAAACAGGTGCAGAATATCTCAACAGTGATCAAATACGGCTCAGCATTTTTCCTGAAAGACAATATACCGAAGCGGAAAAAATGAAGGTATATACTGTAATGGCTGATCAGACTGAAAAACTCATTCGGAAAGAGCGTGATGTTGTACTGGATGCGACCTTCTACAAGGAGCACCTCCGGGAAAATTTCAGACATTTGGCAAAAAGCAATGAAGTACCCCTTTTATTTATAGAGGTTATAGCCAGAGAGTCAATTATCAAAGAACGGCTTAACAGGAAAAGAGTATTTAGCGAGGCAGACTACCCGGTTTATCTTACAATTAAGGAATCCTTTGAGCCACTAAGTGAAGATCACCTGATACTGGAATCCACTCAGGAAAATATCGATTGGATGCTAAAGCAGGCACTTGACCATATCAAAAAGAGCCATGGAAAAAGAGGAAATCAATAAACTCCTGAAACACGGAATCTATAAGGGTGAGCTCCTCAATGGCAATCTCATTGAAACACATATCTCCTGGGTAATTCTTACCAAAGAGTGGGCTTTCAAGATCAAAAAACCGATCAAATACCCTTTCCTGGATTTTTCAACCCTGGAAAAAAGGAAGTTCTATTGTGAAAGGGAATTGCAACTGAATCAAAGGCTGACTGATATCTACCATGATGTCTTACCGATCAGATATCACGACGGTTTTTCCATCGGGGGAAAAAAGGGAAGCCTGGTGGATTACACTGTCAGGATGAAGAAACTGCAAGCTTCAAAGAAAATGGATAAAATGCTCATCGATGATAAGGTCAGGATCACCGATATTCAACGTCTGGCTGAAAAGATTGCAGTATTCCATTCCGGGGCTGAGGTAATGACCACTCCCTTCGACCCCGTTCAGACGAGAAAAATCTTTAATGACATCCTGGATATCATGGATTGGGCAAAGCAAACCCTTGAAAGAGATCATCTTTCCATGATCAAAGATGCTGTCAAATTCAGCAATTCATTCCTGGATTTGAATCATGAGCACATTGCGCTGAGGATCCATAAAAAATTCAAAAGAGATGTTCATGGGGATCTGCATGCAAAAAACATTTTTCTCTATCGCGACCCGGTCATATTTGATTGCATTGAGTTCAATGATAATTACCGCCAGATAGACCTGCTCAATGAAGTAGCTTTCTTTTGTATGGAGTTGGAAGCCTATGGGCACTGGGAGCTAAGCTCCATTTTCATGAAAAAGTACCTCAGTCTCATCCCCTGTTTGGAATCCGGCACTGATCAACAATTATTCCTTTACTACAAATTTTACAGGGCAAGTGTGAAAGCCAAGGTAAATGCGCTCCGGGCAATCCAGGCGGAGGGATCTCAGGGTCAGAATGGTTTTAGAAAGGATGTGATCAAGTACCTCGACCTCATGGCTATATACCGTGAAAGTCTGGCAGCCAGATGATTACAAATCATCGCTTTAGGATGAGTCCATCCGCTTACAATTCCTTTATCCTGATATTCCTGAATTTTAATTCCGAACCATGACCCAGGAATCCAATATAGCCTTGCTCATTTTCCAGGCCGGGATGGGGCTTACCATCCAGTGTACCATTCCTGGCTGCCTTCCGGATGTCTCCCTTTACAATCACTTCTCCGTTCAAGGTTACTCTGATTTTTGATCCTTTAATCCGTACTTCCTCCGTATTCCATTCTCCGACAGGTTTCAGAAAGCCTCTTTTTGCGGGAATGACCCCATAAACGGAACCATGGTACTGATATTCATGCAGGTCAGCATATTTTTCAGCCGTATTGTCCAGGATCTGGATCTCCATACCGAGGTAGGCGGCGTCACCCTCCAGCGGAGCACGGATCCCTAATCCGTTATTTGCCCCGGGTGTAAGCTGAAATTCAAACTTAAAGATGAAATCACTATACTCCTTGTCAGTATACAGATTTCCACTCCCTCCTAAACTCGGATTAAGCACCAACATCCCATCTTCTGCATAGTAGTCAGTCTTATTTCCCTGCCAGCCATTCAGGTCTGTACCGTTAAACAGCGAAACAAAACCCTGCCTGATCTCCTGCCTGGTGAGGCCCTGTGATTTATCATTTTGTCCAAAGCCTGTTGTCACAGATATGAGGACGAATACCGTAAAGAAAAAATGTTGTTTGTGGTTTTTTTGCATCTTCGTATTGGTGATGATTTCAGTTTATCTGGTGATATAGCTCTTTAGCCAGGTAGCAGCCAGTGGCGGCCAGGCTTCTGCGGCCGGATTCCCTTTCCGCATGCCATAGCCATGCTTCCCATAGGGCACCACATGCAATTCCACCAGAATGTCAAATTTTCTGAGCTCCTGGGTCATCACTAATGAACTGTTTGCAACCCGGTCATCAGCCGCCACAAAGATAAACATGGGCGGAGTCTCTTCCGTGACCTTCAGCTCAGGGGTGATCATATTGTTTTCCCCCTGATCCAGGTAAGCCGGATAGATCAGCACAGAGAAATTGGGTTTGCAGGAGATGGTATCGAGGTCATCTACCGGAGGATAGGTTTCATCTTCATAGCGGGTAGATACCCTTGCGGCGAGGCTCCCTCCTGCAGAAAAACCAAGCACCCCGATCTTTTCTGGATCCAGGTCTAATTCCTCCGCTTTAGATCGTACTATGCGAATGGCCCGTTGCGCATCCATCAAAGCGCCTTCCTGCTTTTGGGGTACCCGGTACTGAAGGACAAAAGCCGTATAACCAAGACCACTGAGCCATTCAGCAATTTCATAGCCTTCTTTTTTTATGGCCAGAATATTATAACCACCCCCGGGAAAGATGATCACCGCATTTCGATTGGATTTGTTTGCAGGCGGCCGATAGATTTCCATCAAAGGGTTTGTAACCGTGATCAGCCGTTCAATTACCCCCTTTTCATCAATTTGCACCACGGGCCTTGCTTTGTCGTCTTCTTCACCAGGCACCGGGCCCGGCCAGACTTCAAAGGAATTAATGGTTTGGGAAATGCCATTACTCAGGCTGCCAATCAGTATCAAACACAGGATAAGATATCTCATATCCGTGAAGTTCCTTAAAAAACTGGAAAAATACCAGCAGCGGGTTTTATGAGGTTTCAATGTGGGTGAGGATTTCATGCTCAATAGCCCAGGGCACCCTGTACCGCCATGTATCGTTGAATGCTGTCAAGACTGATGATGCCTTTGGGTTCTTTTCCATCTAGGACCGGGAATGTGGACTGACCATGCTTCCTGATCATCGGAAGGATCTTACTGAGGTTATCAGTAGGCTTTACAGTATCGAAGTCTGTTCGAAGCAAGTCCTTCAGCGTAAGATCTGTCTTATCTTCCTTTATGGCACTTAAAAGGTCCTTTCGGCGGACGATCCCCTTAAACTCCTTATTTGACATGACCAGGAAAATATCATCACTATTGGAAATGAGCAGATCGGTCATTCCGCTGATCTTTTTCCTGATATCTACCATCTCAAAATGTGTGATCATCGCTTCGGATACCTTGTGACCACGCAACAATTCAGTCTGCTGGACCATATGGTGCTCACCTTTCGCACCAAAAAATATGAATACAGCTATCAGGATGAGAATTGGATTGTAAAACAGTCCGATAATGAGGAAAAAAACCGCAGCAAATTGCCCAACAGTAGAAGCGACATTGGTGGCTTGTAAACGTCCCATTTTCATGGCCAGCAGGGCCCGGAAAACCCTGCCCCCATCCATTGGAAATGCAGGGATCATGTTAAATACCACGAGAAGCAGATTGACGCTAAACAGACTAAACCAGAAATGATCACCAATCATAAACGATGTATTTTCACTGGAAATATCTTCTGGTATGTAGCTTGCAAGATCACTCAGAAAGGGAAAAATGATTGCAGCAATAATTATATTGACGAAAGGACCAGCAAGGGCCACCCACAGTTCCTGTCTGGGGTTTTCCGGGATCTTTTCCAGGCTGGCAACCCCTCCAATCGGTAAAAGTGTGATCTTTTTCGTATTTATCCCATATTTCCTGGCCATCTGAATATGTCCCATTTCATGCAGAACAACACAAAAAAAGATGGATAGAACATATACAATGTTCATCATCATGGTATTGATATCATTACCCTGGCTATAATCGATATAAACCACCCATCCCAGTAATAGGAAAAAAGTCCAGTGAACTTTGATCTGAACCCCAAGTAGCTTTCCAAGATTTAGTGTCCACTTCATAACTATTAATTGAACACTGGAAGATGGATTAAGTTTTAATGAATATCAGGTACTCGATAAAGAATAAGTATTGCTGCTGACCTATTCCCTGACGGCAATCTGCAGCTATTTCGCTCCAATAAAATGCTGGGTCTATGCTCGTTCGGGACTTCAATTTACCTGATTTGGGATCTTGCTATTGGAATGAAAGATTAAGTATGCCCGGATCTCATTCATTGGCCAAAAAATCAGGATTCAATTCCTTTGGAATCTCAGCTCCGGTTTCTTTCCTCCAGCGCTCTAATAACTGCAGCAATTCCCTAACTTTCTCTTTTTCTGTCTCAGCGAGATTATTCTTTTCTCCCGGGTCATTGTTTAGATGATAAAGTTCCAGGTCATTGTTTTCGAAATACTGAATAAGCTTCCAATCACCAAGACGGATCGCCGAGCCCGGCCTTGTCCTGAAAAGCGGATCCTGGGTGGTCGTATCGCCTTTTATGTAGGCCTGCAGGTAGATGGGGAAATGCCAGTAGAACGGACGCTCCCCCAGGTCTCCTGATCCGGTTAAAACCGGGATAATACTTGTACCGTCAAGTACTTTTTCCTCCGGTTTTTTGATCCCCGCAACTTCAAGGATGGTAGGATAAAAATCCAGATTAGAAACCGGTACATCAGTTTTTATTCCCGGCCGAATCTTACCCTTCCAGTACGCAAACATGGGCTCACGGATACCTCCTTCATAATAAGATCCTTTTCCCGACCGTAAGGGCCATTGCTTTGTGATACCATAATGTCCTCCATTATCTGAAGTAAACAAAATAAAAGTGTTATCCAGTTTTCCGGATCTTTCGAGATATTCAACTAACCGGCCAATTTGGATATCAAGGTTTTCAACCATTGTGGCATACTCCACATTGTCCTGTCCATTCCATGTAGCTTTGTGTTCATACTTTGACAACAATTCATTTACTGGCTGAATAGGCGTATGTACTGCATAGGGAGAATAGTATAGAAAGAATGGCCGATCAGCAGATTGAACAAATTCGAGTGCCTTATCCATCACCAGCCTGGTGAGGTTATAATCGTCAGCCGGAGGATCCAGATCAACATTTTTATAGGGTGGAAAATAATTTCCAGGATGCCCCGCATGAGACCCTCCGATATTCACATCAAAACCCTGGGTAGTGGGATCCTCATTGAGGTGCCATTTACCTGCATGGCAAGTAGCATAACCCGCATCTTTCAGGGCTTCGGTGAGAATATATTGTTCATCCGGCAAAATGGTATTGTTCTTAATAGGGATCAGTTTTCGATCCTTGCTTTGACCCCGGTCTGAATTTCCAACGGTGTAGATCCCATGTCTTGGACTCCATTGCCCGCTCATCATGCATGCCCGGCTTGGTGCACAATTAGCCGCACTGGCATAGGCATTTGTGAAGATCATTCCTTCATTAGCCAGTTTATCCAGATTGGGTGTTTCATAAAATTCTGATCCCATGAATCCGACATCCCTCCACCCCATGTCATCGATGTTGATAAGAACGATGTTGGGCTTCTCATCTCCAATCTTCGACTCACATGAAAACAATGCTACATGGAGTCCACAAAAAATGATGAATATTATACGATTGATGTTGCCAAAGATTTAGTGCATTCAATAATAAAAGAAACTGTTCTACCTACACATTCCCTTTCTTCCCCTCCTCCACCGCAAAATTCGCTGCCCTTGCCGCAAACGCCATGTAAGTCAATGATGGATTCTGAGTGCTTGTGGAAGTCATGCAGGCTCCGTCGGTAACAAACACATTTTTACAGGCGTGCAACCTGTGATGTTTATCCAACAGGGAGGTCTTTGGGTCTTTTCCCATGCGGACACCGCCCATCTCATGGATATCCAGCCCCGGCGCCTGATGACTATCGGTGACTTTGATATTTGTAAATCCTGCCTTTTCATACATTTCTGTAAACTGCTCCTGGAAGTCCCTGATCATCTTCTCATCATTGTCGTCATAATCTACATTCACTTTGAGGAGAGGAATGTCATATTCATCTTTTGAAGTTGCATCCAGGGCCACGTAGTTAGTTTCCTTGGGGAGCGTCTCGCCCATCATATGGGAGCCGACACGCCAATTGCCCCATTGTGGGTTCAGTAAGTTTTGTTTCAATTCCTCTCCAATGCCATCATCAGATCTTTCAATCATTCTTGAAGCACCAAATCCTGCTGCATATCCTCTCAGAAAGTCGGTTTCCTGCTTGTAGACATTCCTGAACCTTGGGATGTACCCACTGGTCGGTCGTCTGCCAACGGTGGTTCTATCTAAAAACCCATCGTATTCAGCTGAGATCCTTGCCCTGTAGATATGAAAAGCCACATACTTTCCCAGCAGGCCATTGTCATTTCCCAGACCGGCTGGAAACCGGCCTGAAGTGGAATTCAGCAGCAGTTGATTGGTATTGAGGGCGCCGGCATTGACAAAGATGACGGGAGCATAGAACTCTATTGTTTCCTTGCTATTAGCATCAATTACTCTAACACCCGTAGCTTGTTCTTTTTGATCATCATAAATAATTGAATGTACTACTGAATGCGGTCTCAAGGTCAGGTTACCGGTTTTTGCTGCCCACGGAATGGTAGAGGAATTGGCGCTGAAGTATCCTCCAAACGGACAACCCCGTTGACAAAGGGTCCGGTTCTGGCACTGTCCCCTGCCCTGCTGAAGATGAATCTCCTGAGGCTGAGTAAGGTGAGCACATCGCCCACTGATCACATTTCTTCCTTTGAACTGGCTCTCCAGCTTTTCTTTAAAATACTTCTCTACGCAATTCAATTCGAGTGCGGGAAGAAATTCACCGTCAGGCAAATTATCCAACCCATCTTTGTCGCCCGCTATCCCCACAAATTTCTCCACGTGACTGTACCATGGGGCAATGTCCTCATACCTGATTGGCCAGTCAACGGCAAAACCATCCCTGGCAGGCCCTTCAAAGTCAAAATTGCTCCAGCGCTGGGTCTGCCGGGCCCAAAGCAACGACTTTCCACCCACCTGGTAGGCCCGGATCCAGTCGAAAGGCTTTTCCTGGATATAAGGAGCTTCCTGGTCTTTCGTAAAAAAATGTTTGGTGTCCTCCCTAAAAGCATAGCATTTGCTAACCACCGGATTTTCCTCCTCCATTTTCTGCTCAATGGCACCATGGTGTTCGAATTCCCAGGGCATCATGTTGGTAGTGGGATAGTCTTTGAGATGCTCAACGTTTCGTCCCCTTTCAAGAACAAGGGTCTTTAGCCCTTTTTCCGTCAATTCCTTGGCTGCCCAGCCGCCACTCATTCCCGATCCGATCACGATCGCATCGTAGGTTCTTTCCTTTTCGCTGTCTATGTTAAAATTTGCCATTACATCACTATTAATCCATCGGTAGAAACACAATCCTGGTAGGGTCCGGGAACCAGCTTGTAGGGAAATACCTGTGTCATCACATATTCCGATCCCATGAAACCATGGATGGTATATTTCCTGGCCATGTTTAGGAAAGTCTGCACCTCCAGTAGCCGGACCTCCTTTTCAGCATCTGCTACTTCAAAAGTCTCCAGTTGAGTCAAAATCTGCTCATTCTGCTTCTGATCTTTCTGAGGAAACGTTTGATCCAGGGTTTCTTTAAGTATAGTACTAAATTGCTGTAACCCATTTACAAATGAGGCCTGCCGGTCTGCAGGTTCGCAGTCATCTACCATGACCAGGACAAACCGGTAGAGATTAAGCGCCTCTGCACCGGGATCTTCCTTTGCCGAAGGGATGATGGTGTCGATGATCTTTGCGAGCAGATCCTGATGCTCCAGGTCGATCTGCAAATTGTCAAGAGCAACTAATTCCCGATCAGGTCCAAAATTGCACGAAGGTAAGATTGCTAAGCCCCCTGCAAATAAAGCTGATTGCTTAAGTGCCGTTCGTCTATCCATGGTATTGAGATTCAGAATTTCAAATATAGAAAATAGATCACTACCGAAAACCTGGGGTTATACTCAATTACAGATCAACTTACTGATTACTTATGCGTTTATTATATTTGATAAGTGGATTTAAATAAAAGAATGAAAGATCTTGAATCAGTAACTGCAGAATTGATACATGCTAATGCTTTGGCTGAAAAACGATTAAGTATTGTTGAAAAAGTTGGCTCTTTTCTAATTATCTATTTAACCATCGCTACAGCATCCATTTTGGGATTAGTCATTTATGCCTTTTTATTATAAGTATTCCACGTTTACAGTTCCTTAATCTGGATATTCCTAAACCACACATCATTGTTGTGATCCTGCAAAGCCAGGTATCCTTTTTGAGGAACCTGGTACCAGTTTTCCCGGATATCCGGGAATTTGCTGCCAGCTACCAACTCCTTCCACTCCTCCGTATCCAGGTCAACCTTTAAGACAACTTCTCCATTCTGTTTATGGATAATATGTCGATCCTTAACAATCACTTCAGCCAGGTTCCATTCTCCCACAGGTTTGGCATTTTGTGGAACGGCGGGGATGAGGTCATAGAGTGAACCTGCCTTTCGGTTTCCGTCTTTTCCTTTCTTGCCATCCGGATGTTTATCATTGTCAAGGACCTGCATTTCAGGAGCTGAGCTGGTGAGACCTCCAAGACTTTTATCTCCAAGATAGAAAATGCCAGAGTTTCCTCCTTCGGAGATCTTCCACTCCAATTTCAGATGAAAGTTTTCATATTGTTCTTTTGAAACGATATATCCTTTATCACCTGGTTTAGCGTCGTCCTTATCCAACGCCCTGCAGAAAAGCAATCCATCGTCTGTGACGGACCACACTTTTGGTGGCTCAGAGGATTCCCAGCCGGTCCACTGATCCAAAGAGGTCCCGTCAAACAGGATGGTCCACTCCTCGGCTGGATTGCTTTCTTTTTTGACCGTCTGTTCCTTTTCTTCGCCATGATTTCCGGATTGCTTGCACGCGGAGACCATCATGAGTACGGATAGGATCAAAAGAATATTAATTTTCATGTGTGTATTAATTGATTTTCAGTTGTCACATGGAATTCGCATGTCTAAGATCAAACCCCCAAAGAATACTTCCTTATGGTAATATTCATCCTTTGCCTGCCTGCAGTAGCCACTTTCGGCGAAGGTAGGGTTGGTGTTTTCGGAATCATGCTCATTTCATGCGAGTGGTTACTTTGGTGTTGGTTGATGAATTGGCAATAATAATCAATCCATCTTTCAGTATGTCAAAACATATAAGATTTCAAAAACCTTATAGGTTTATTGACACAGAAAAAAAGGCCGCTCAGCTAACTGAACGGCCTTTTAAAATTAAAATTATACCTGTTAGAAGGATGTCAATGGTTCAACATTGTTCTCAGCCCCCGGATAACCAAGGTTCTGATTGACCACGCCCTGAGTATTAGCATTAATGTCCCGTGCTGGAATAGGATATAACACATGATACGGACTCATGGTATATTCATCTCCATGGATGGTAATAACACCCTTGTTGTAAAAATCCGTTGTTTCCATGATCCTGTCGTACCAGAAGTTATCCTGATGCATATTGCCTAATGAATATGTCTTTCCATTATAGGCTGTCTTACCTGTCATCGCGAATATGAAGGCTATCCTGGTCAGTTCAGTATTCCTGGGTTCTTCGTAATACAATTCCCTGGCTCTCTCATCCAGGATGGTCCCGATGTTCACATCACCGGCAGGCATATCCGGTGCACCGGCTCTGTTGCGCACCATATTGATATCATCTGCAGCAAGCTGCAGTTGATCGTTCCAAAAGTAGGCCTCTGCACGTAGCAGGTAGGTCTCAGCCAGACGGAAAACATACCAGTCAGAATGTCCACCTGCAGGCCTTGCTGCGGTGGGGTCTGGAATATACAACTTGTAGTGAGGCCAACCGTACCAGTTTCGAATGGTATCAGAACACAGCACTGTGCCAGCATTATTCCTAAGCTGAAGATTCTGATTGTAGAAGGTACTTCCATTGGTTTTCAGGGATTCCGCATTGTAGGTAAGATCCTCCATATCCATCCAGTTGCCAGGCGCATGTCTCAGATCCAACTCTCCGGGATCATTAGGATCATTCCAGATATACTGGGTACTGTAAGGCACCCCTCTGTTCCTTCCAATCCCTCTACCAAATTGCAGTACATAAGGAATTTCAGCATCAGGGCTATCACTCATGCCATTGTATCCGTCCGGGGTATTGATGAACCTCCACCACAGCGGAACTGCCTGTCGCATGGCACTAGTTGACGTCTGGCTACCATTTCCTGCAAATTCCAGCCTGGAAACACTCAGTAGGATCATCCCTGGGTTTGTTGCCTTATTTTCCGGTCTATGTAGGTCCCAGATGACATTTTTTGAGGCATCGCTGGCATCTACACCGTATCTGGCAGTTTGCAATGAGTAAGGCCCATCAATTACGGCTGTAGCAGCTGCAATGGCTCCATCAAAATCCGCAAGTGCAAGACTAACTTTAGCAAGGAGATGATTTACAGCACCTCTACTTATCTCTCCAACCGCCACGCTTGCAGGAACCCATTGTGCCGCAAATTCAAGGTCATCCTGCATCTTTTGAAGAATAGTAATGCGTGCAGTGGATTGGAAGTCCAACTTGGGAGTGGTAAGCTCCTCAAGAAGAAGCGGAACATCACCAAATTGTTGCGTCAACCTGTAGTAGGCATAGGCCCTGTGAAAATAAGCAGTACCCAATACCGCATTACGTTCTTCATCAGATTGATAAGTCGGTACGTCAATTCTACTTATAACCGTATTAGCCAATTTGACATTCTGATAAAACTCATCCCAATACCACCCGATTCGGTTCCTGTCCGCACTGTTCAAAGGAGCATCCGGAAGGATCAACAGATTCAGGTCCTGCGCGGGTCCTGTCTTATCCGTAGTGCCTTCTACCGCTACCTCGGAAAAGATATTCTCGGTGATGATCGGAGCGCCATCTCCATACCATTCAGCATTCATGTTTCTACTGGCCGCCTTTAGCAATGCATACATACCATCTGCATCACCAAGCGCATTATCAGGAGTGTAGAATGAAAGCGGATCAGGATCCAAAAACTCCTCCTCACAACCTGTCATTGTCACGGTGATTAACGTTGCCGTCAATAAGGCCTTCATTAAATTTTCTATATTCTTTTTCATGTGAATAATATTTTTTTTTAATGTCACATGGAATTCATCACGCCTCGGGCGAGACTCATTTCATGGTTATTTTCATTTGAGCTTACAATGTGAGATTTAATCCAAGCGTGAAGAACCTTGGGGATGGCCCGGAGTTAGAGACACCATCCACATCGGCCGCTTCCGGATCCCAGATTTCCCAGTCAGGGGCCCATACCGCAGCGTTTCGGATATTTCCATAGACCCGTAAACTCTGAATGTTGATATCATCCAGAATTTGCTGAGGCACGGTATAGGATAAGGTTACATTTTGAAGCCTGATAAATGAGTTATTCCTGTAAACATTAAAGTTGGCTCCACCTTCACTGGAGAACAATCTTGCCCATTCGTTTTGTTGATTCTGCTCCGTCCAGTACGGGTATTGTATGGAGTTTGTTCTGTCAATAAAACTGTCCCGATTCTTGGCTTCATTGAACTCTCTCTTCATACCCCATAATGAGTACATTTCAATGCTTAGATCAAAGTTCTGGAAGAAATTGAAACTGTTGACAAGTGTCCACCTAAACCTTGGCGTGGCATAGCCCAGGAATTCATTGTCTTCAATGGTGAATACACCATCATTGTTTTTATCAAGTATCCTGAAATCGCCTGGAAACTGACCATATACATCAGCCTCAGCTTCCTGACCCAATTGCCAGATACCTAGCACCCGCTGACCCCACAATGCATCAATATCCCTTCCAATAAACCACTGGTTAAGTGGATCGTCTAGTTCTCTTCCATCCTCGTCAAACTCCCCATACAGGCTGTTGATCTTATTTCTGTTCAGTGAAAAATTGACCATTGAAGACCATCTAAAATTGGCGTTGTTAATATTGCGGCTATTTACCGATAATTCAAATCCATTGTTTTGAACTTCTCCCAAATTTGAGAGTACATTAAAGTAGCCTGTGAAACCCGGAAGTCTTCTTGATGTTAATAGATCATTAGTTGTCATATTATAAACCTCCATTGAACCGTCGATCACTCCGGCAAACAAGCTAAAATCTAGTCCAAAGTTGGTGGCTGTTGTTCGCTCCCACTTCAATTCAGAGTTTTGCATGGTCACAGGATCGAGTGTTGCAACAGGTGTAACAGAGCCTCCATTAATAACTAGCACCTTATTATCTTCTAATTGGGAAAGATATGCGTATCTACCAATGTTTCTGTTTCCATTGACCCCCCATGATACCCTAAACTTAAGGAAATCAACAGGGCCAACATCAAAGAAGTCTTCATCAGAAATAACCCATCCACCACTTAATGATGGAAATGTTGCCCTTTTATTCTCAGGACCAAAGGCCGAATATCCATCTCTTCTGGCTGAAGCAGAAAACAGATATTTGGACCTGAAGCTGTAATTAACCCTCCCCATCATGGCATCTCCGGTACTGATTACATCCTCGCCACCGAGACTGGGCGCTGTACCCAGGCTTAAATTATTATATCCCAACAGATCATTTGGACTGAACAAGGTATTTGTTGTTCTGGCATTTGCACTTTCAAATTGCTCGGCATAGATCAGATAAGTGGCGTCAATCGCATGATCTCCAAAGGTCTTATTCCACTTAAAGATGTTTTCCAGCTGCCATTCATGGATCTCGGTATTATCGCGAAAAGCTGTACCGGTCGCCCATTCCGGACTGGCAGAGGATTCATGTGTATAATTATGGTTCCACTCAAACCTGTTGGTAAAAGCCAGCTGGTAAGAAAAACCAAGCGGCAGCGTGATCAATGAATAAACGCGTGCATTGAGGATGTTTTCCTTGATTTCACGATCGGTATAGGTTCTTCGCAAGAAAGGATGTCTTGCACCGGTTCCCGGATCATCCTGCGGACTTAGTCTCAGACCCGTACCTGCATCATTCAATGGAGATCCCCATGGAGAATCCCTCCAGTACATTTCCCATTCAGCTGGTACCGAACTTTCATCACCCTGCGAAAATTGAGCATTTACACCCACCGACAACCAGTCAACGACCTCAGCATCCAGGTTCAACCTGGTTCTGATTGTTTCGAATTTTTCTCCGACGATGATACCTTCGTTGCTCATCTTGTTGATAGACCAGAAATACTTCAGGTCAGACTTTTGGCCAGATAAGCTTAAGTTCAGGTCACTTCGGGTACCATTCTGGAAAATCATGTCATACCAGTCCACACTTCTGCCAGCCAGATAATTACCAATTTCCACGTCCTGGAAACCAATTCTATTCAACCAGGCAGTTGTAGGATCTCCTGTTGCTCCATCATAAGCCAACCAATCAGAGAGCGAAACTCCTGCCGGAAGATTGTCAGGATTATCAAAATAACCGGGCTGGTCATCCACACCATAGTTAATGCTCTTAAATACATCCGTCCTCCACGCAGCATATTCCTGTGGTCCATAGGGAGGGTTATCAAAAGCCTTGGTGGCAATACCATAAGACGTGGCCACATTGATGGTTGGCTTCTCAGATGTGCCTCTTTTGGTAGTAATGAGAATGACCCCGTTCGCTCCTCTAGCACCATAGACTGCTGCAGAACTGGCATCTTTCATCACATCAATCTTATCAATATCATTAGGGTTGATTGAGGATAAATCCCCATTATATATAGTTCCGTCAAGTACGATCAAGGGTTGTGTTCCCGCATTCAGTGAATTGTTCCCCCGAACCTGGATCTCACTAACACCCTTTGGAGAGTTGTTGAAACCAACATTCAGACCGGGAACATTTGCCCGTAAGATGTCAGTTACAGAGTTGGGAGACTGATTGGCAATTTTGGTTGCATCAATCTGACCCACAGCTCCTGTAAGATCTCTCTTCTTCTGAGTACCGTAGCCCATTACAACTACTTCATCCAGTTGTTCCTCATCCGGCTCTAAAGAAATACTCAGATTTGTTTGGCTGCCTACAGCCTGTTCCACTGTCTGGTATCCAACAAATGATATCTGTAATACAGCATTTTCATCCTGTACGCTGATGGAAAAATTTCCACTCACATCAGTAATCGTACCATTGGATGTTCCTTTCTCCAGGATGGTTGCGCCAGGTAAGCCTTCACCATTTTCATCGGTAATATTACCGGTGATCCTACGCTGCAATTCGTCTGCTGGATCTGACTTTTCGGGATCGCTGTTTTTAGTACTCCCGTTATCCATTTCTACATTTCCCAGGGCTATATTCATGCCAAGAAAGATCGCAATAAACGTCTTTCCTGCCAGTTTCAACACCATAGGAAGGGTATTCGTAAAATTAAGATTCATATTTTCTCTTTTGGTTAATAATATTTATTCAACTCTTTGATATTCAATGCTTTTTAATTGCTTAATCACTGATTATCATCCATTCAATAATAGGATCAGTCATACTGTCCTGCTTCTCACTTCGGTCTTATGTCATATTGTATTGGTTTGGTTTTTCAACATTCGATTAGTAATAGATTTGATGATTCCCCGGATGCTGACATGTGACAGAATCAACAAGATCAAATCCGATAAATCGGGATTGTTTCAAACCGTGATCCTTAGACTCAAAAGAAGATTTCAAACGCAAATGGATTGACGTAAAATCAAGAACACGTATGATACGGGATCGATGGATTTTGCTTTTGAGAATGGGGTCTGGCCTGCTCACGCTTAACCTGGGTTAATCTAAACCTTAAAAGTAGAAGTGGAATTCGGCCTTTTCTAGTATTTTTATTGCAGAGATGAGTATTTTCATTGCAATAACCGAAATTTATTACTCATACCAGGTCAAAACATTGCCGCATTGTTAAATAGAGGGTAAAAAAGAGATGTTATATTGTAATCTCACCAACTCATTGGCAGGGAAATTATCAAACAGAAAAAATCAATGAGACCTAAACCAGATTAGCTGTAAGGTACTGATCCTGAAATTGAGAAGGTGTGAAGGAAGTTAACTTTCTGAACTGACGGTTGAAATTGGACAAATTATTGAATCCGCTGTCAAAACAGATCTGGGTAATACTCTGCTTACCTTCAGTAAGTAATTTACATGCATGGCTTACGCGCATTTCAATAATAAAATCAGAAAAGGATCTCCCTGTTTTTTCCTTGAAGTACCTGCTGAAAGCCGAGCTGTTCATACCAATCTGGTCTGCTACATCCTCCAGCTTCAGATTTTGGCGATAGCCCGAATTCACCAGATACATCACCTTATCTAATCTGTTGCCTGACCAGTCCACCACATTGGGCACAAAGGATTTACTGGCCAGTAGTTCATAATCTTTTGCCACCGACATTTCCTCAAGGATCTCTAAAAAACTAATTGTACGTGCAAATCCTTCCAGATTAAGAAGATTCTTGAGTCTGGGACCGATAACTTCCGAAACATTTAAAGGGAAACTGATTCCCCTCGACGATCTGCTTATAAGATCTTTAATTCCTATAAACTCAGGATATCTATTGAACTGATCCTTAAAAAAGTCAACAGGAAAATGGATGACAACTGCATTTACCCAATAATTGGGATCATTCTGATAAAAGAGTTCATCATTCTTAAAGAAATGAGGCAGATTACTTCCCAACAAAACCAGGTCACCTGCGTGGAAGTCGCTGATATTATCTCCGACAAATCTCTTTCCAAAGCTTTGGATAACATATACAATTTCCAACTCTGAGTGAAAATGCCATGGAAAGGTGAAATGAGGAAAGTCGTCCCACTTGATCCTGAATGAGCTGGTGCTATTGAAGCTCAGCTGTTCATGCATTATTTTCGTTTTGCCCATGACCAGCGCGTTTAGTTTTTCTTCAATTCCTATCGAGAGCAATAATAATACTTATGTATGCAATATACATACTAGAATTAAATCTGTAAAGCCATTAAGTTTGCCAAACACCTTTATCCAAATATGAAATTAATACCCCTTCTATTTGCTTTTCTAATTACAATAAACTGGTTGTGCGCGCAGAATGTGAGCTTTAGATTAGAATTAAATGAACCAATTGCCAATGGTAATCCAGTCTCACTTGACATTTCTTCACTGGGAGTTAACGCCAATGACACTTCATTCCTTTTATATAGAATTAATAAGAAAGAGCAGATCCTCCTGCCTAGCCAAATAAATGCAAATGAAAGGACCATTCTGAGCTTTGTTACGGATGTCGACCTGATACCCGGGCAGAAAACAGAGTATATATTAAAGGTGTCTGACTGGAATAATGATCCCGCTGATCTTCAACTTAGAAAGAATCAGGAAGGAGTAGAACTCGCATTCAATGACCGGTCGATTCTTCATTATCAGACTTCAATGACCTATCCCCCGGAAGGAGTAAATCCCATCTACGGAAAATCAGGGTTTATTCATCCGCTCAGAAGTCCGGCCGGAGAGATATTGACACGAATTCAGCCACCGGACCACTATCACCACTACGGCATCTGGGGGCCATGGACACATACGCATATCAATGGCCGGTTTGTGGATTTCTGGAACCTTGGGCAGGGGCTAGCTACCGTACGGTTTGCCAGGTTGCTGGCTGAGGAAGAAGGACCCGTATATGCCGGATTTACTGCCCTGCAGGAGCATGTGGATTTTGGGGGGAAAGGAGCGGATCAGATCGCTCTCAATGAATCATTGAAGGTGAAGGCCTGGAAAACCGATACCGAAGGCAAGGTATGGATGATCGATTATACCACCACCATCAACAGCCCTTTGGATTCCGGGATCATTTTTGATGCCTATAGATATGGAGGAGGTATCGGCATGCGTATGACCGAAAAGTGGCATAAGGATAACTGTACCGTTCTTACCTCCGAAGGACATGACAGGGTCGCTGCCGACGGAACCAACGCCAGATGGTGTATCGTAGAAGGCGAGTCCGAGGCTGGCAGGAGCGGTATCCTGTTTATGAGTCATCCCGGAAACCGGGCACATCCGGAATCCATGCGTGTGTGGCCCATCAACGCCAATGGCGGCCGGGGGGATATGTTTTTTGAATTTTGCCCGATCAGACATGAAAACTGGACCATACAGAAAGGTAAGAACTACTCATTGAAGTACAGAATGGTAGTATTTGATGGTAAACTCACACCTGAAAAAGCCGAACAATACTGGAAAGCTTTCGCAGCTTCGCCACAGGCCATAAAGATCAATTGAAAGACTGGAATTTGAGTGAAGTGAATCGATATATATCCGTATTTTTTTTATTAGCTATCACAACTGTTTCGTTTGCACAAAACAAGCTCACCGCGGAGCTTGTGGGAGACAGAATTGAGATCCGGGTAAATGGAAACCTTTTTACTCAGTATATTTTATCCGAACATCAGAAGTATCCATTTTTCTTTCCGGTGAATGGTCCTTCAAAAGCCTCGGTAACCTCCATGCGCAACGCCAATTACCCCCATCACAGCTCTCTCTTCTTCGGATGTGACCGGGTAAATGGCGGGAACTACTGGCAGGAAGGCATTGACCGGGGACAGATCGTACCATTAAGGGCTGACATTCTGGCGACCGGTGGCGAGAAAGTAGTGATCGAAAATGAAAACATCTGGAAAAGACCCGGAGCGCCCGCCCCTGTCAAAGACATTCGAACCATTACGGTTACTGCTCCATCCAATGATGTTTTCCAGCTGGATTTCGACATTACGATGGAAATGCTGATAGATGTGAGCATTGAAAAGACCAATCACTCACTATTCAGCGGCAGAATGGACCCCGACCTGGCGGTTACAAATAGTGGAACCATGATCAATGCCGAGGGAAATAAAGGAGAAAAAGATACCTTTGGAAAGAGATCGCCGTGGATGGACTATTACGGTAACCGCGGAAACATAATTGAAGGGATGGCTATTCTACAACACCCATCCAATGATTGGTTCCCCGCACCCTGGTTCACCAGAGACTATGGCTTCTTCTCCCCCACGCCCATGTATTGGCCTGAGGATGATGAAAAGGGAACTGTTTTGAAAAAAGGTGATAAAATTTCCCTTCGATACAGAGTCCTGGTTCATTCCGGGGATCATCAGTCAGCAAAAATTGCTGAAGCATATGAACAGTATAAAAAGGATTAACAAAACATAATTACCCATGCAAAGACGACATTTTATGAAAAAAACAGCATCTGCGTCAGCAATGGCATTCGCTGTACCGACCATTGTCCCCTCCTCGGTATTTGGAAAGAATGCGCCGAGTAATACCATTAACATCGGTCAGATTGGTTGCGGAAGGATCGCACGAAGTCATGATATGGCGGAAACACTCAAATACGATCAGGCTAAAATGGTCGCAGTTTGTGATCTTGATAGCAACCGAATGGAAGATGGCAAAAAGCTGGTTGAAGAGTTCTATACTAAAAAGACCGGTAAGTCAAAAGCTGTGAATGTGAAGATGTACGGCGACTACAAACAAATGCTTGCCGATAAAGATATTGATGCGGTGCAGATCAGCACACCCGATCACTGGCACTCACAACCAGCTATTGAGGCTGCCCTGGCTGGAAAAGACATTTACTTACAAAAGCCAACTTCATTGACCATAGAAGAAGGGCGTCTATTAAGCGATATCGTACAGCGAGAAGGTGTCATCTTACAGGTAGGCACACAACAACGTTCTTCACCCCAATTCAGAATTGCTGCCGAACTGGTAAGAAACGGAAGAATTGGCAAAGTCCACACGGTGAAAATTGGTCTTCCCGGGGATCCCTCCGGGCCAGAAGCACCAGCCATGCCTGTTCCGAAAAGTCTAAACTATGACATGTGGCTGGGTTCTACTCCCGAGGTCCCCTACACAGAAATTGGTGTTCATCCTCAGCAGGGATATGGAAGACCTGGATGGCTGCGTCTTGAGCAATATGGGGCAGGAATGATTACCGGCTGGGGTCAGCACCACTATGACTCAGCTGCATGGGGTATGGATACCGAATTGACTGGTCCTACATCTGTACAGGCAGTTGCTCAATTTCCTAAGTCAGGGCTATGGGATGTACACGGTGATTTTATGGTTAAACATGAGTATGCGAATGGAATCACAGTTTATACCAGTGGCGGTTATGATAATGGTATCCGCTATGAAGGTACTGATGGGTGGATTTTTGTTTCACGAGGAAGTTATGTTGCTTCAGCCAGTGATCCTGTATCAGCAGAGAGAAGCAAAAAAGCTTTAGATGCCAGCGATCCTAAAATCCTTCAGTCGAAGATTGGTCCGAATGAGACACATTTATATGTCAGTGAAGAGCAGCATGGGAACTGGCTGGAGTGTATCAAAACCAGGAAAGCTCCCATCTCACCAGTAGAAATAGGTCACAGGGCATGCTCCGTATGTCTGATCAGTCATATAGCTATGAAGATTCCTGGGGTTCTTAAGTGGGATCCAAAAACGGAAAAATTCACCAATAATGAAGGTGCAAACGCGATGCTGAGCAGAACCCAGCGTTACCCTTATGGAACGAGGAACATTACAAGTCTGAATGGGTGATTTTAGTATAAAAGACAAGGTCGCCATCGTCTCGGGCGGTGGCGGTGTCCTTGGAGGAAGTATTTCAAAAAGTCTGCTGGAAGCCGGAGTTAAGGTTGTCATCCTTGACATCAGAGAGGAAAACCTGAAGTCCAGGATTGATGAGCTCATACCTCTGGGCGAAATTGACGGATATACCTGTAACGTCCTCGATGAGGATAGCCTCAAAGATGTACGTGAAAAAGTATTGAAAAAATGGGGAGCTATTCACATTCTGATCAATGCTGCCGGGGGAAACATTCCCGGAGCAACTATCGCTGAGGATCAGACGATCTTCGACATGAAGATCTCTGATTATAAGAAAGTGACCGATCTGAATCTTGACGGGACCGTATTGCCAAGTTTGATCTTTGGAGAAGCCATGGCCAAAGCCGGTGAGGGAAGCATTATCAATATTTCTTCCATGGCCACCTATTCAGCGATCACCAGGGTGATGGGTTATTCTGTGGCGAAGACCGGAGTCAATATTTTTACTCAATGGATGGCTTCTGAGCTTGCTTTAAAATTCGGAGAGAAAGTGCGGGTAAATGCCATTGCACCAGGGTTCTTCATTGGTGATCAGAACAGAGCTGTATTGATAAATCCCGACGGCTCCTACACCGAAAGGAGTAAAAAAGTACTGGCAAAGACCCCTATGAAAAGATTCGGGGATATCAAAGAACTGAACGGTTTGGTCCAGTTCCTTTGTTCTGATGCCGCCAGCTTTATTACGGGTACGATCATTCCGGTAGACGGTGGGTTCAGTGCCTTCAGTGGGGTCTGATCATTTTACATTATAAATTGCCGCTATGCGTTTAGAAAAATCCTGGAGATGGTTTGGAGAAAAAGATACGGTCAAATTAACAGATCTCAAACAGATGGGTGTGGAAGGTGTGGTAACAGCCCTTCACCATATCCCCAATGGTGAGATATGGCCTGTAGATGAGATCCTAAAAGTTAAAAACCAGATCGAATCACATGGCA
Organism: Cyclobacteriaceae bacterium; assembly: GCA_965243485.1. Classification (GTDB taxonomy): domain Bacteria; phylum Bacteroidota; class Bacteroidia; order Cytophagales; family Cyclobacteriaceae; genus UBA7330. The sequence goes on from CBDEVP010000001.1 coordinate 5,234,971, forward strand.
TGCGTTGGACCGTGGTGGAAAGTCTGCCGGTTACCGAGGGCATCAAGACTCATAACCAGGATTACGACCGGCTGATCAGTAACTATTGTCAGTCCATTGAAAACCTGGGTAAGTGCGGGATTGACCGGATCTGTTACAATTTCATGCCGGTACTGGACTGGATCAGGACGGACCTACACTACAAGCTGGAAAGTGGTGGCGAGGTGATGCTCTTTGATTTTCCTACCTTCATTGCCTTCGATGTTTTTGTGCTTAAGAGAAAAGGCGCTGAGTCTGATTATTCATCAGAATTGGTACATAAAGCCCGGAAGATCTATGAAGGCATGAGTGAGGCAGAAAAAGAAACGCTGGCCCACAACACCATTGTGGTGACGCAGGGATTTATCGATGGAGCGATCGACGGCTCCACACCAGACTACAAAGGGCTTTTTCTTGAGCTCATCAGCAGATATGATAAAATTGACGCTGCTCAATACAGAAAGCACCTGTCCTCTTTCCTCCATGACATCATTCCAACTGCCGAAAAACATGGGGTGAAGATGTGTATTCATCCTGACGACCCTCCGTTTCCCGTACTTGGTCTGCCAAGGATCGTGAGCACAGGGGAAGACCTGGAATGGATCTGCAATGAAGTAGACTCTCCGAGCAATGGGATCACCTTCTGTACGGGCTCATTGTCCGTGAACAGAGGCAACGATCTTCCTGCTATCGCCGGCAAACTTGCGGACCGCATTCACTTCGCCCATTTGAGGAACAATACCTTCCTGAAAGATGGTAGCTTTCATGAAAGAGGGCATTTGTCCGGTGACGTAAACATGATGCCCATTGTGCAGGTCCTACTTGAACAACAACAACGAAGAGATGAATTGGGTAGGACTGATGTGCGAATACCCTTCAGACCGGATCATGGCATTAAAATGCTGGACGACTACAAGCGCGAAGCCAATCCCGGCTACCCATTGATCGGAAGGTTGATGGGCCTGGCTGAACTGGATGGTATCCAGGCTGCGATTGAGTTTCAGATGGAGAAGCAGGCTGTTGCAAACTCAACTCATGGTCGTTAAACAATGACCATGGAATTGAAAATTAATTCCCTGCGATTCTCTGTGTGCTACTTCGCGGAACTTTGTGGTACAGCTTAAATACCAAGTTTACAAAAAGTCTTTAATTTGCCATTGATTTAACATCCCAGATCGTAATAACCATGACAAAAATTTCAATCTTACTCATCCCTGCGCTGCTATTTATGGCCTGCTCGGGAACACAACAGGAATCAAAAGAAACCACAGATATGTTTACAGGAGCTAAAGGCGAGGTAAAACTCATGAACCTGGACCCAGGTCATTTTCATGCAGCACTGGTACAAAAATCCATGTATGATATGATCGACCCTACCGTACATGTGTTTGCTCCCGAAGGAAGTGATGTACAGGATTATATGAACCTGATCAATGGATATAATACACGAAATGAGAACCCAACATCATGGAATCAGGAGGTATACACAGGCCCTGATTACCTGGAAAAAATGCTGAGTGAGAAACCGGGTAATCTGATGGTTACAGCTGGCAACAACAGAAAGAAAACAGAATACATTCTGAAAACCATACAGGCCGGTGTTAATGTACTGGCTGATAAACCCATGGTGATCACCAGTGAGGCCTTTCCCGATCTGGAAAAAGCTTTTTCAGAGGCAGAGAAAAATGGCGTGTTACTTTACGACATCATGACTGAACGCCATGAGACCACCACCATCATTCAAAGAGAACTTTCAAAGATCCCATCCGTATTCGGTGAATTGACCGTAGGCTCTGCAGAAGCACCTGCTATCACAAAAGAGAGTGTTCACCACTTTTTCAAATTCGTTTCCGGTAATCCCATCAAGCGTCCGGGATGGTTTTTTGATACCGAGCAACAGGGTGAAGGCATCGTGGATGTAAATACCCACCTGGTAGACCTGATCCAATGGGAAGCTTTTCCTGAGGTTGTATTAAGCAAATCAGATGTGGAAATCATCAGCGCCAGAAGGTGGCCTACCGTATTGACTTTGGAGCAGTTTACGCGGGTAACACAACTGGAGTCATTCCCCGATTACCTCCGGAAAGATATGGTAGACGGCAAACTCAATGTGTATGCCAATGGTGAGATTATCTACAAACTGAAAGGAAAAGTGGCCAAAGCCTCAGTGATCTGGAATTATGAAGCGCCTGAAGGAACCGGCGATACACATTTCAGCATCATGCGTGGATCCAATGCGGATCTGATCATCAGACAGGGTGATGCCGAGGGATACAAACCAACGCTTTATGTGGAATCAGATTCAGATGGATTCGAGGCGGCTTTGCAAGCGGCCATAGATGGTACCATTAATTCCCAATACCCGGGTGTTTCAATTGAAAAGCTTTCTGATACTCAATGGAAAGTGAACATTCCTGAAGAATACAAAGTAGGTCATGAAGCACACTTTGCCCAGGTCACTGAAAAGTATCTGCAATATCTGAAAGACGGCGCTCTGCCGGCATGGGAGATCCCCAACATGATCACGAAGTACTATACAACGACGCAGGGGTTGGAGAAGGCGATGGAGTAGAAACTGCTGTCCGGTCTGACTAACGTCCGACCTACCGTCCGACTTAGGCTGGTTACCATGTTGAGCTGACTCTCACTGAGCTAGACAGAATCTGCTTACAACAAATTTCTGTGGCAACATGAGTAAACTTATCTGATTGATAAAACTTATCGTGCTGCCACCGTTCTGTTACCCGTTGATGGCCTTTGAGGGATATGCGCTATCTCCTCCCAGCTCTCCTGTCGGGCCAAATCCAGTTCATACATTTTCTGTAGGTTCATCCAGAAATCAGCACTCATCGCAAAATACTGACCCAGTCGCAAAGCGGTATCAGCTGTAATGGCACGCTTGCCTTTGATAATTTGAGTGATCCTGTTTGCAGGAACCTCAATTATACGGGACAGTTCAGTTGCTGACATTCCAAGCTCCTCAAGTTCTTCTTCCAGAATTTCTCCGGGATGTATAGGTGTTCTGTTCATGACAATCTCCTCAATGATAATCTGTTATTTCTATATTTTCTGGTCCATCCGAATCTTTTAGCCACTCAAAACAAATACGCCATTGCTTATTGACCCTTATGCTATATTGGCCTTTTCTATTACCTGAAAGTGCTTCAAACCTGTTACTGGGTAACTGTGCCAGATCATGAATGTTTTTCGCTGCTTCCAGTATGCGAAGCCTTCGCTCGGCTTGCCTTCTAAATGATTCAAATTGTCGGACAAAACCACCTTCAGCAAACGTCCTGGTGTTTTTGTCCCTATAGCTTTTGATCATAACTCAAATATGGAAACAATACGCAGTACGTCAATCGTATTTTGTAGAATTTTTCACATTTTGCGTTCTGACACTAAATGGAAAGTAAACATTCCGGAAGAATACAAAGTGGGTCATGAAGCACATTTCGCGCAGGTCACTGAAAAGTACCTGCAGTACCTGAAAGACGGGGCTCTGCCGGCATGGGAGATCCCCAACATGATCACGAAGTACTATACGACGACGCAGGGGTTGGAGAAGGCGATGGAGTAACTATTAACGGTCTGACATCCTCCCGACTTTGGGGAAACCAGAGCAGAAGCATCTAATCGGTCCGGCTATCGTCTGCCTCTTTGTAACAATGCAAAGGTTTGCATGTCAATTATCCTGGATCCCGATTGATGATACGTGAGCGTTGACCTATACTCGCAGTTCATAAATTAATATTACGAATTCATTTGGTAGTAAGAATCCATGCTTAAAGGCCCTGACCAATCAGGGCTTTTTTCATATCTGAACCAACAGTTCAGCACTACACCCCTTCAGGAGCATCATGAATGATTTATCTTTGGTAGATGGGGAAATACTCAACCATCAGTCAGCTGGCGGAAAGCCTGGGAGTCTCACCTTCTACTGTTTCACGTGCGCTGAAAGATCACCCCAAGATCAGCAAAAAGACCAAGCAACGGATCTGGGAAAAGGCCAAAGAAGCCGGGTTTTATCCCAACAGGTATGCCGATGTCCTAAGGAATAATCAGACTTATCTGATAGGGGTACTTGTCCCCGACCTTACCCTACCCTTTTTTTCCAGGGTATTGAGTGGTATTGATTCATATCTTAAGGGGACTGGCTACTCGATCGTTTTGGGTCATAGTGAAGAGAACCTGGAAAAAGAGATCGAATTGATCGATCAGTTCATCATGCTAAGGGTTGATGGTGTGATCGCCGCCCTGTCCAAAGAAAGTGGTCAAACACAACACTTTGAAAAACTTCTTGAGCAGGAAATCCCACTTGTTTTTTATGACCGGGTAGTCAATTTCCTGAATGTGCCCCGGATTGTGTCCAACGACTATCAGGCTGCATACAATGCTGCAGAATATTTAATCAAATCTGGTTGCAGAAGGATCGCTCATATCACGGCATCAAAAAACCTGAACAACAGCAATAACAGGCTCTATGGATACATGGATGCACTCAAAAATAATGGGATGGATGTAAACGAGGAATTAATCTATTATTTTGAATTTGATCATTCCACCATTGAGCGGTTTCTCAACGATGTGCTTCAGACATTCCCTGATCTGGATGGCATCTTCGGTTTCAATGATTTTGTGGCGAACACGACGATTAACTATCTGATGAAAAAGGGGAAAAAGATACCGGAGGAGATCTCTGTCATTGGGTTCAGTGACGAACCGATTGCCACCTATATGACCCCGCAATTAAGCACGGTGGAGGATATAGCTCCGGCCATGGGTAAAGAGGCCGGGATGGCTATGCTCAAACTTCTGAAAAAGCAGGAATCTGTTATAGATAAGATCATCTTGGATCAAAACCTGATCCTGAGACAGACGACTAAGAATGAAGAGAGATCGGTCTGACCATCGTCCGACCTTGGGGGAACCAGGGTCAGACGGTAGTCGGACCCGTCGACGGTCTGACTGTCGTCCGACCTACTGGAATCATTCTTCAAAGATCTTTCTAACCATGTACTGTTCAATCAACTGATAGGATTCATTATAAAAATCTTTCTTACTAACACCAATCAGGTCATATGCTAAATCTTTTACCAGAAATGAATTCGGCAGGGATTTGTAATAATCTTTTAAGGAACTAAACTCCCAGTCCTCCATTCCTTTAGATAATCCCGCTTTCAAAGGATTTTGGTGGATATAGTGAAAGCAATAAAACGGATAATTTCCATCCTTACTTTCCAAAGCTTTAGTTTTCGTTTTTTGTCTGAATAGAGAACCTGACCGGCCATACTTTTTGTTGAAGTTATTAGCATATCCACTGCATAATAGTCTAAAACCATTAGCCAGTTGCGTACTCTCCACCGTACCTAACTGTACAGGCCATATAGATTTGTCAATCGTATTAATCAGAAAGTGAAAGTGGTTCGGCATTAGACAGTAAGCAATGACCTGACAATATGGGCTTACTCTGTTTTCGAACCCTTGAAGAAACTCCAAATAATCAGTGTTCTCTCTGAAGATTAGCTCCTTGTTGTTGCCTTGATTATAGATGTGATACAGTTGATCTTTCTGGATTATCATTCTAAAAGCTACGAATTTTCCGGATATGTAACAGTACCCCTTTGGTATTTTTCTTAAGAAACGGTTTAAATTATCGTCATAGAAACGGCTGACTATCGTCAGACCTTGTGGGAAAACAGGGTCAGACGGTAGTCAAACCCTCGATCGGTCTGACTGTCGTCCGACTTTGTGCTGAATGTCGTCAGGCCTCGTGCTACTTCTTCCAGACCTCACTCTCCACCGTTACCTCGACATCCCAGGGCTGAGGGCCAAGCGGAATATACTTAGGATCTGAATCTACCTCGGGGAAGGTTGCTACCACCTTCCAAAATTTTTGGATGACCTGCTGAATTTTGCGATCCTGACCGGAAATCAGGTTTTGCTCCTCATAAGGATCATCTTTAAGGTTATATAGTTGCTCGGGTTTCCGGTCAGTAGAAACATATAATTTATATTCCTTGTCCCTGAGTACCCGGTCTCGAAACCTGTATTGGTTTTCCACGCCCTTTTCGGAAAGAGCGGCATTATTTCCCCCTCCCATTGACATGATCCAATCCCTGTTTGAGTCTTCAGATTTTCCTAACAACAGGTCAGCAAATGATTTCCCATCAAATGTGTAGTCTTCCGGAAGTTCTGCTCCAGCCAACTCTGCAAAGGTCGGAAGCAGGTCCGTGATATCGCCCAATGCCTCTGTTGTTTTCCCAACCGGGACCATTCCGGGGCTATTCACAATAAATGGAACGGCAGTCCCGTTTTCAGTCATTTGAGCCTTTCCTCCCTCAATCTTCCGACCATCGATGCTGCCAGTGATACCTCTTGTAGTTCCATTGTCTGTTGTAAATACAATGATGGTATTTTCTCTGAGTCCGAGGTCTTCTAATGACTTTACCAATTTACCTACCTGCAAATCCATGTATCTTACCATGGCTTTGTGTTTGGCATACTTTTCGGTCACATTTGGCTCTGTGGGTGTAGCTATCAATGGAGTATGGGTCAGACACATGGCATAGTATAAGAACATGGGGGCACCTTTATTTTCTTTCATAAAGTCAACCAGATATTCTGTAAATACATCTGCTCCGAATTTTCCTTTATACGTCTTGCTGCCTTCCGGAGTGTTTAGATACGGATCCCAATATCGCTCGGCACTGGGCGGATTCCCGGTTTCATAGCCGGTCCACATACACCAGTCATCAAATCCGTGATTCTTCATGGCATCAGGCTGAACACGGAAATCATTGACCTGCCACTTACCTACTGCAGCAGTTTTATAACTGGCCTGATGCATGACCCTTCCTAAACCCGGATTTACTCTCCAGTCATAATGGGCACCCCCTCCCCACCTGGGGACATCCCAGTGATTGACCCAGCCATGTCGAAAGGGATATTGACCTGTAAACAGACTCAGTCTCGAAGGTGTGCATTGAGGGTTTACATAAAAGTTATTAAACTTTAGGCCGGTCTCAGCCAGAAGATCAATATTGGGTGTTTCAAGACTGTCTGCTCCATAAGTGCTGATCCATTCTTTACCCAGATCGTCGACAAAGATGAGGAGAATGTTGGGTGGACGGTCTTTCGATGCAGAAGTACATTGAGTCAGCAGAATAACTGCAGCAAAAAGCATTGAGATAATCCTCATTCTTTATCAAAATATCTCTCCAATATGTATTCCGGCTGATGCTGATCCGCTTTTCTTTTCGCTTCCAGCTCCTGCGGGTCATATTCCAGTGGCAAGATCTTATCCGCCGTTAACGGAGCTTCATCATCTGTTTTTTCCTGCCAGTTGACCATTAGCTGCATCAGTTCAGCAGCTTTCGATGCATAAGTATCGTCCTCAATCAGGTTATTCAATTCTAGCGGGTCTTCTTTGAGGTTGAAAAGCTGTGTATAATCCCTGTGAGGATAACGGATCATCTTCCATTCCTTGGTCCTTACGGCCCTCACAGTATTCCGGTAGGTGGTAAAAAGCGATTCCCTACCGCTTGACTCACCATTGATCAAAGGGACGAAATTTTCCCCATCAATGCTATCGGGTTGAGGTAGTCCCACCAAGTTTGAAAGAGATGGGAATATGTCATACAGGTAAACCAACGCGTCGACCTCCTTACCCTTTGGTATACCCGGTCCACTTAATATCAACGGCACTTTGGTGCTGTGTTCATACAGGTTTTGCTTACCCAGTAAGCCGTGACTGCCAATTGCCAGACCATTGTCCGCTGCATAGACAATGATGGTGTTTTCAAATAAATCATTGTCTTTAAAAAGCTGGACCAGCTCACCAACCTTGTTATCAATATGGGTGATCAGGGTATAATAGTCAGCCAGTGAAGTCTTAATGTCTTCCTCCGTCCTGGGCCACGGGGCCAGCGTTTCATCCCTGATGTTGAAGTTCTCGAATTCGAATGGATGTAAAGGCATGAAGTTTTCCGGTAGTGGAATATTGGCCGTGTCATACATGCCAATCATGTCTTCTCTTGGCGAACGGGGATCATGCGGAGCGGTGAATGACAGGTAGCAGAAAAATGGATTTTCCCGGTCACCTTCCAGATAGCTTGTGAGGAACCCTTTGGCCGCATCCGCAAAGAGATCTGTTGAAAAAGATTTGTCGACCGGATCCGTCAATTTACCGTCAATCAAATCCCTGCACGGTACGTTGAAGTGGTCACTCATCCCTCCGATAAATACATTCTTTCCATTCTGAAAGGAGGCTTCAAAAGTGGAAGCGCCATTGTGCCATTTACCGGTTCCAAAGGTCTCATATCCTCCCTGCCGGGCAAAGTGCTGAGGCATGGTATACACGCCGTCCAGCTTATCATAGACGTGATACAGGCTTTTACCACTCATGAGCATGGCCCGACTAGGAGCACAGATGGCACCATGGTGGCCTCCCATCACATAGTTGTTGGTGAATCGGATGCCACTCCTGGCCAATTGATCAATATTGGGTGTATTGATGTTTGGATTGCCTGCACAACCCAGGGCATCTGCCCGCTGGTCATCGGCGAAGATGAAAAGGATGTTGGGTTTTTGGGGAGGAGTATCCTGAGCTTTTTGACAGCCCAACAAAAAAATAAAATGTATCGATGAGAGAATTATTATTAATCGGGTCATTTTGGCTTAATTATGAAACTCTAAAATGGGGATTTCTGGTAAACGATACAAGCAGAGTAAGATAACTTCTCTATTTTTCACTACCCTTCCTGGTATTAAGAATTTAGCAAAGATGGCTTTTAGTATTTTCTTGCCAGTGTCCACAGTTTATGATTATTGCTTATAGCTCCTCGCCAGCCATCTGTTGGAAACCAGGAGCACAACAGTGATAATGATCCATTGCAGGATGCAATTGGTAATACCGGAAAGGTTAAAGGGGTTGTACCATTGATCCGTTCCTACGGCTGAAAGGACAAACCACCAGACAATAAGTATGATCGCTGCAATGGGAATAAAGTATTTGTAGACATTCTCCCACCATATACCCACCTTCCAGTCACTCGTATCCTCTAAAATTTCGCTCCGCGTTTCGTTAATACCATGTTTTACCATCATGAAGGCAAATAGCGCTCCGGAAAGCAGCAGGGCCATGCCCCATACAAAATCCTGATTGCTGAGGATATTTAAACTGATGGCAGAAGGTATTCCTAAGATAAAGCTCATTCCGATCACCACCAGGATCGCAGCGGGCCTTTTTACCCCCCTGTCAACCACAATTCTTGTCGGGAGCTCCAGTTGAGCAATCAGCGATGAAAAACCCGCAAAAACAAGGCCCAGGAAAAACAGGATAGCCAACCATTCTCCAAAAAGCATCCGGGCAAAAAGCTGTGGCATCCAGATAAATGTAAGACCCGTGGAGGCGGGGCCACTGGTTTTCATGATCTCCAGCACTTCACTGCGGTCCATCCCCATCTCCGTCTGCAAAACCCCGAATACCGTTCCAAATACCATCACCGCCGCGAGCAATGAAACCGTATTGTTCCCTACCCCGGTCACAAATGCATTTTTTACTATCCCAAACCTGTGCTGCATGTAGGCGCCATAAGTGAGAAATAATCCCCAGCCGGCACCGGTATCAAAGGCATTCTGGGTAAGCGCTTCCAGCCATATCCTGGGCCTGGCCAACTGCTCCCATTCCGGGGTAAACAGATAAACAACCCCCTCAATTGCACCCGGCAGGGTGAGTGACCGGATCACCGCCAGGATCACGATAACCAGCAGGATCGGAATAAGGATCCTGTTGACCCGTTCGATAGAGGTCACTCCTTTCCAGATGGCGAGTGCTCCTATAGCCATCACGATGGCATGAGTAAGCAAGGGCCATAGGCTGGATTGATAATGATCCCAGATCTCCATGGCTGTTGCTGTGGTAAGCGGCAGGGGATTGATCAGGAGATATACAAAATAGTAAATGCACCAGCCAACGATCACTGAATAGAAAAAGGTGATGGCCGTAGCTACGAAAGCCATCAAAGCTCCCATCCACGCGAATTTTTTACCGATCGCCTGAACGAAGACACCCACGACCCCTTGTCTGTATTTCCTGCCGATCGCATATTCACCGATGATCAACGGGATGCTCCAAAGAAACAGAAAGCCAATCCACACCACCAGGAAGGCACCTGCCCCGTGCTCTCCTCCGTTTTGCGCTGCTATTCTGGGAAACCTCCAAATGTTTCCGGTGCCAATAGCAATACCCATGGCACTGAGGATAAAACCCCAGCGGGTTAAAAATCTCTGATTGACGCTTGGATCCATAGACTAATTCCTGGCTAAATCTCGGACCAATATATCTCAGAAATGACAAAGAACAGTGAACGAGGTATGTTATTAGATTGCTTTTATTGACTTTTGGGTATACTATGCTAACCACCGCTGAAGGCATGGCCTTTCCTTATTTGAGCTGCAGTACGAAGTTTTGTGACAAAAGATCATAAAAAATCCCCGGCCATCTGACACGGGGATTTTACAAGCAATCGGACTTTTTTATAGTCTAGTAACCTTCATTCTGAGGAAAGTCACCCGGATTGGTCACCCTGTCGATCTGGGTTTGAGGGATCGGACGTACGAGGTGCATAGCTTTAATATTTGGACCTCCGAGGCTGTTATGTGCCTGTACCCTTTCAATTAACTTTCCGGTACGTTTCAGATCATACCATCTGAAACCCTCACCACAAAGCTCCCTGGCTCTTTCATCCAGGATAAAATCAATATCAACATCAGTATCTGCGATATTCATCTCTGCCTCGTAACCGGGTACTACCGCTCTTTCTCTTAACTCGTTAAGTCTTGTAGCAGCATCGTCATTTCTGCCATCCATGTGAGCAGCCTCAGCTGATATCAGATACATTTCAGCAAGTCTTAACACCGGATAATCCCGACTTCCGTCTGTTGCATTTACAGCAGATCTTTGTGAATCATAATACTTATTCAGCACAGGGAAATTCCTGCCGGACTGGCCGCCTATCTCTCTATCATCAGATTGAAAGTTTACATCCTCTCCATTGTAATCAATCCACTGGTAAGGGACTGTAGCCTGCAGCGCATCATCCACCGGTTCAAGTGAAATTTTGATTGCTGTATCACCAGGAACCACTGTCTGTCCATTGATCGTACCCGTGGAGTTTGCGATGAAAACGGTCTTGAATGTAGCAGCCCACCGGGCATCAGCGTCCCTGTTCCAGCTTTCAAGAAAGTAATTTGTAGGCATGAACCTTTGAAAAGGTCTCCCATTTTCCTGATCACGGATCATGGCAGGATTCCGTGTATAATCCCAAACCCAGTAAAGGAAAGAAGGATTACCTCCCTGGTTTGTCAACGGGTCCATTGTATACTGCACGGTCCAGATAAACTCACTGTTGATCTGATTGTTAAAGTCCCAGAGATCTTTATAATCCGGAACGAGTTGGTAGCCATAATTTTCAATTACATTATTGGCTAATGTTTCAGCCTCACCGTAGTTACCCAAAGTAAGTTGTACCCGGGCTAACAATGCTTCGGCAGCAGCTTTATGTATCCTACCATAATCGTTCACATCATCAGGGTCTGGCAAATTATCTACAGCAAATTGTAAATCGGGCAGAATCCCATTCTGATAAACAGTCGCAACGGGTGTTCTGAAAGCTTCAGTTTGAACACCAATTGTTTCCTCCAGTGTGAAATGAACGTCACCAAACTGCTGAACAAGAATAAAATAGTAGAGCGCTCTCAGGAATCTGGCTTCACCCTCAATAATATCCCTTCTCTCCTGCGGTATTCCCTCAATGGTGGGAACACGACCTATCACAGTATTTGCCTGATTGATCCCTGCATAAAAGCTATCCCAAAGGCCAATCAAAAAACCATGTGAACCGGTAAGGTTAACGTCATAATTATTCCAGGAAGGATTGTTTCTGTTTCCTCCGAATCCATTTGTATACATATCTGTCCCGACCACAGTCAGAAAGAATGATCTTTCCTGGCCATAGTAATCCCTCAGGGGGGTATAAACGGCATTTAGTCCATCCATGATACCTCTTTCATCGGTATAATGACCATTCGCCGTTGCAATACTGATCGGGTCTTCCGTAATAATATCATTACAGGAAAATCCTATGAAAAGTGTTAGTATCGAGAAGTAGCTTACGACTACTCTTCTTATCGATTTATTTATATTAATATTTTTCATTTTCATCTGATTTAAAATCTGGCTTTAAGTCCAACCATAAATGTTCTGGTAGATAGTGGATTGTTTATCCCCACATTTCCGTTTGCAGTTTCAGGATCCACCAGGTCGTATTCCGCGAATATGAGTGGATTCAGTGCGGAGAAATAAACTTCAAGACCGGATATAGCCTCTGTCCTGATCAGGCTGTTGGTAAGGTCATAACCCAGGGTTATGTTCTTGATTTTTGTAAAGGATCCATCTCTAAACCGGATAGCTGATGCATACAATGGCTGATTGCCCTGCCTGGGTATGGGGATCTCATTGCTTGGATTTTCAGGCGTCCAATAGTTGAAGTTCATATTGTTATATCTACCCTCCCAGCTGTTGCCTGCTACATCGTGAAGTGAGCTATTAACCATTTGTCCCTGACGTGTATAAATCAGGATTGAGAAGTTGATGCCTTTATACGACAATCTACTGGAAAGACCACCGCTCCAGTCAGGCACGGTAGAACCCAGGATCGTCCTGTCATCATTGTTAATGACCCCATCAGGCTGATCCGTTAAGAATCCATCAGCGTCTCTACCATTCACATCCGCAATCCGGATATCTCCGGGAGCCAATCCTGCTGCAGCGGCTTCGGCTGCATCCTCAGTCTGGTAAATTCCATCAAATTGAAAATTATAGAAAACGTCAATTGGGTGACCAATAAACCACTGGTTTCCAATGTCATCATCCGTACCGTTAAACAATTCAACAATCTCCTCCTTATTGGAGAAAATATTCAGACTAACATCCCAGGTAAAGCTTGAAGCATTCTGAAATAAGCGATAATTCAGGGTAAGTTCCCATCCCCTGTTTCTGGTTGAACCCACATTTTCCAGGACAGATTCATATCCAGAGGTAGAAGGTAAAAACCTTTCCAGCAACAGATCTTCTGTCCTGGTATTATAGAACTCAAAAGTACCTGAGAATCTGTCATCCCAAAGTCCGAAGTCCACTCCGACATTAACCGTTTTGGAAACTTCCCATCCCAGGTTTGGATTTGAGATCTCTGACTGACCAAAGCCGAAGGCTCCGGCATCGCCAAATGCGTAAACGGTACGCGCCAGGCCTCCCCAGGTTCTGAAAGGAGCAACAGCGGTATTTCCAACTTCACCGTACCCCGCTCTAAGCTTCAGGAATGAGAGAACCGAGGCATCAAGAAAGCTTTCCTGTGAGATGATCCAACCCATGGATACCGCGGGAAAGAAAGACCACTTATTACCTTCAGCTAATCGAGAGGATCCATCAGCCCTACCTGTAAGGGTAAGCAGGTACCGGTCATTATAAGAATAGTTCAGTCGAGCCATATAAGACAACAGACCCCACTCAGAATAATCACTATTGATCCCTGTGATCTCAGCAGCGGCACCCATGTTGTTATAAGTGAACCTGCTGATCGGAATACCGCGACCGTTCAAACCTGATTCTTCCGTATTTTGACTTTGTGTACTGAATAATCCGACTACATTGATTGAGTGATTATTGATCTGTTTGTCATAGGTGAGCAGGTTTTCAATGGTATATGCAAAAATTCGGGTATTATCGATCTCCGCAGTTGAAGCACTCCCATCATAATCACCATTATACCGGCCTCTCCTTGAGTATTTGTAATCCGTACCCAGATTTAGTCGGTAAGTCAGACCTTCCAGGATCTTATACTCCCCGTAAATATTGGAGAAAAACCTGTAGCCTTTGGTATTATCTACATACTGGTTCGGTACATACTCTAATATAGGAGTGGTCTGAAGGCCCTCATTAGGATTAGGGAAGGCAATAATTCTTCCTTCATCATCATAAGGCTCAACAATAGGCACATATCTCATGGACCTGGACATGGGTCCATTGCTCATCTGATCTCTGCCATCTGTGGTCCCAGTAATACTGAAACCAATGTTTATCCGATCGTTTACCTTACCGTCAACATTAGCCTTTAAAGAAAATCGCTCATAAGCTGTATTCTTAATCACACCTTCTTCATTGAAATAACTCCCGGACAGATAATATTTCATCCCGGAATTACCTCCTGAAAAAGAAACCTGGTGTTCCTGTTGACTTCCCGGTTGAAGTACAAGATCCAGCCAGTCGGTATCCACGCCGGCAAGATAGCTATCCAGGAGAGCCTGACCACCCAATATAGCCGCATCATTGCTATTGTCCGTTTTGGATAATCCGTTAGCTACACGTACGTACTCTACAAACTGATCTGCATTCATGATGTCCATATTTTCTATGGCGCTCTTCACTCCGTAGTAGCCATTGTATTCCACCTGACCTTTGCCAGTTTTACCTCTTTTGGTTGTTATGAGTATCACCCCATTTGCACCTCTTGAACCATAGATTGCCACCGCACTTGCATCCTTCAGTACTTCTATTGATTCAATATCGCTTGGGCTGAAATCATTGATATCCTGGGTGGTAGGGATACCGTCTATGACATAAAGCGGATCATTTCCAGCGGATATGGACCGGTTACCCCGAATTCTGATTTGCAGTGGGGCACCTGGCGAGCCATTGTTTCTGACGATGTCTACTCCTGCCAGCCTTCCCTGGGCCTGATCAAGGACATTTCCAACCCGTGTTTCCTGCAGGTCTTCTGCTGAAACAGAAGAAATAGCTCCGGTCAGGTCACTTTTCTTCATGGTTCCATAACCTACCACCACAACTTCATCCAGTGCGGAAACATCAGGATCTAATTGTACGTCGATCACAGAACGACCATTTAATGGGATCTCCTTAATTTCGTATCCTACAAATGATACGGTAAGAACCGCATTCTGGGGGACATTGATGGTGTAGCTACCTTCTACATCGGTGATCGTACCATTTGAGGTACCCTTTTCCTGGATGGTGGCTCCGGGGAGTGCTTCACCGTTTTCATCCGTGATTTTTCCGGATACCGTCTGCTGGTCTACAGCCATTTTCGATTGCTCATCAGCATGACTTTCATTTTCAACTGATGTTTTGATTTTCTCTCCCGGTTCACCAGCGTAGCTGATTGAGAGAGAAATGCAAATTGAGAAGACAAACGCAAACAGTCTTCTCATTCGCACAGAGAATTTTAGTACTCTTTTGCTCATAGGGTTTTGTATTAAAGTTTAACAATCAAGACTCTTTGAAGGGTGATGGATTTCACCCGGAGTCTTAAGGTCAGAAATTAGAATGACCTTAATTAAAGGTAATCAATTTTTAAATATTGAAATATAATAAATCGAAAGACTTCCGATAATGAATATTTTTCAAATCATATAATTGTGAAATCACTCCAAATCGGACTCACTGAAGGCCATGGCACCGGATCTCTTAAGATAAATTGTAGGGTCTACTGCATCCAATCACCGGGGACCCGGGTGATTTATCTTTGGTGCATTGGCCTCCTGACCCGGAAAAATGCCGCTTGGAGGCCTTGATCCATCATACAGCTGTTCACCAGTCCTTCTGTTGTACCTGTCAGGAGTAGCCATCTCAAGTGCAGGTGTGGTATCGCCTGTTTCTTCCTGCCATTGGTCCATGATGTTTCGTAACTGGTTCAACTTTTCTGAATATTCCGGCATATCAACAAGATTTATCAGCTGGTAGGGGTCTGTATTTACATTGTACAATTCTTCAGCCGGCCGGGGTTCCAATAAGGGATCTTTCTGTGCTGGTGTCAGCAATCCCTTGGCATCCATTTCTCTCAATTCCTTTTGTGGACATTGACTCTCAAGACCACATATCTGTGGAAGCTGTGGATGGGCATTTCTGATGTACACTAAATCATTGTGGCGAACCATTCGTTCATGAGCAATTTGTCCATGCCAGTTATGTTCGGCAAAAACGTAGTCCCGGATAGATTTCTCGGGGTCATTTAATACAGGAAGCAAGTTGATACCCTGGAAGGTTGGCGGACTTTCAAGACCTGCCAGCTCAAGGATGGTGGGAGCAATGTCGATGACACTGATCAGGGAATTGGAAACCTGACCACTTTTACTCAGACCTTTTGGCCAATGAACGATGAAAGGTGTTTTGATCCCACTGTCATAAAGTCGCGTTTTACTGCGAGCCATGGGCCGGCCATTATCGGCCATGAAGATGATCAATGTATGATCCAATACACCCTGCGTTTTCAATTCATCCACCACCAGACCAACATATCGATCCAGACGTTGGATCTCGTCATAATACATGGCCATGTCCTTTCTTGACTCTTCGGTATCTATCATATAGGGTGGGATGATCACATCTTTCGGATCATGCGGCTCGGCTTCAGGATCGGGTTGCCATGCCCGATGTGCATCGTATGAGGCAAACCACATGAAGAAAGGTTTATCTTTTGGTCTTTGCCTCAGGCTTTCTATCCATTCTCCCTCTCCGCCAACACCGGCTCCATTGACCACATCAAAAGCATTTTTAGCATAATTACCCATGTGAAATTTGCCTGAAGCCACGGTGTGATAGCCATTCTGCTGTAGAATCTCCGGGAACATGACTTGACCTTCAGGTAATGGCGTATGTAATTCCGGAGCACCCGTGTTATGGGGGTATCTTCCGGTGATCACGCTACAACGGGTCGGGCTGCACTGGCTGGTAGTGAGGTAGGTATTTGTGAATCTCAAACCATTTTCGGCCAGCTTGTCAATATTGGGTGTTCTGATTCCTTTATTGCCATAGCATCCAAAATCAGAGACTGAGATGTCGTCCCCTATGATCAGGACTATATTAGGTGGATCGGATGCTTTTTGCTCTTGTGAAAATAGTAATGTGCTCCAAAGGGATAGAAGGAGTAATAAATATTTATTCATTTATCAGTGATTAGCATCGGGCGGCAAAGTTTCAACCGGCTCATTGGGAATGATCCAGATATTCCTGTACTGGACAGCAGGTCCATGATCTTGCAACATGATTGGTCCGGGATCAATCCCTTCGGGGTAGCCAACACCTGTTTTGTCTTTAATGATTGCATTATTATGAATGACAATCCCATTGTGGATTACGGTTATCCTGGCATTTTCAATTTTTCTTTCCCGGTCATCAGGATCAAAACGGGCAGCCCGGAACACAATATCATAAGATTCCCACTCACCCTTTGGCTTTCCAACGATCACATCAGGAATTTTCTGTCGATAAATTGATCCACCCATTCCAGGTGTTGGCTCTACATTGTAAGAATTGTTTACTTGTAACTCATATCTCCTCTGAATATAAACTCCACTATTCGTGTGTTCAGTCAGAGGGGTTCTGAATTCAAGGTGCAACTGAAAATCCCTGAAGTTTTGTTTTGTCATAGTCCCATTGATCTTCGGACACGCCCAGGTAGTATCATGTACTACTTCCATCACTCCGTCTACAATTTTCCATCGTACCTGGCCACTGTCGCAGTTTACCCAATGGGAAAAATCGGTTCCATCAAAAAGAACAATTGCTCCTTCCGGTGCTGTAGTATATGGTGTATTTTGACCAAGAACGAATTCACATCCTGTAAAAATGAGCATGGCAACCAGGGTGAGTTTGTTTTTAAGCAGATTTTTCATGTGTATATTATTTGATTTTCATTCGTCACATGGAATGTCCGAAAATCCTAAAATCTGCACCAAACCTCGATTTTGCTTTAAATATTCATCTTCGGTTGGAATAGCTCGCTTTATGGACATTTCATGTCTATTTTGTTAATTATTTTTTTTAAACCTGGTCTCTGATCACAAATGGTTCTCTGTAATCTCGAGATACATATTTATTGGCTACTTCAGAATATGCACCTTTGAACATTTCTTTTTTCGAGTCAACTTCAAGCCATGGGCCCTGAATGATTGGGAGTTCTTTGATATTCATACCATTTGCGCTTAGATGCTGATTAACCCTATCCAAGGCATCAAGCACCTCGTAATCTTTCTTAAAAACCTCATTTACCTCTTCATATGATGCTTCCCTACCAACGCGGTAGGAGATATTTCCTAAATGACAAAGGCATGCGGATAAATGACCTTCCTCAATTGGTGTTTTAATATCTTCAGTATTTCTGCTTCTAATTGCATTTATGAAATTAAGAGCTGATTGAACCTTACCCCCTTCAAATCTCTTTATCTCCTTACCTTCATTATCATATACTATTTGGTTACCCATATCAACAAAACCATTTTCACAAACGATAATTGTTGCTGTATGTGCACTCTTGCTATTCCAATCACTAAATAATTTCACCCCCTTTTTCGTGGTAGTTTGAAACGAATCCATTATCGGGTCATTACGCTTCCGTCCCAAACCCCTCACTTCAAATAAGATTGGAGCCTGTTTGTACTCATACAAAGACACACTTGTATTGGGTGTCTCCCCATCATCTTCATATCCATATCTGCCACCAAATGAAATTACCCTGGAAGGAAGACCTTCTTCTCCCAGAACCCACCTGCAAACGTCAAGATGATGAGGGCCATTGTTACCAATCTCACCATTTCCAAAATCCCACTGCCAGTGCCAGTCGTAGTGGAGATTTACCCTGGGTAGCTTTCCTTTCGGGGCTGGTCCGCAATAGAGATCGTAATCCACAGATTTGGGGATATAACCTCCTTCTTGCCCAACCTGTCCGATACTCTCTCTTCGTTTATAAACCCAGGAATGACAATATTTAATCTTCCCCAGTGCACCGCTTTGAATATATTCGATGGCAGCTACCAGCTTGTTGTTTGACCTGAGGTCATGATCCGCCTGGACTACACGGTCATATTTTTCCGCTGCTTCCACCATTTTCCGTCCTTCCCAAATATTGTGTGAAACAGGCTTTTCCACACACACATCTTTGCCCGCCTGGCAGCCCCAGACAGTAGCTAATGCATGCCAGTGATTGGGAGTGGCCACTGAGATGGCATCAATGTCTTTATTTTCCAGCATTTCCCTGATATCAGTATACATTTTTGCTGGTCTGGCTTTCATGTCATGAATCACGCGACCACTCCTATCCAAACTTGCCAGGTCAGGATCACATAGTGCGACCACTTCCACATCGGGATAGGTGAGGTATGTCACCTCAAGATGTGACCACGAACCATGATTTCTGCAGCCGACAGTGCACAGATTCACACGTTCATTGGCTCCGAGCACCCTTGACCAACTTGCAGCATTTAAATAGCTGGAAGAAGCCCCCAGAGCGACGCCGGACAGGGCTGATTGTTTAAGGAATGCCCGTCTGCTTTTTTTCTTGTTTTTCATTCTTTTAGTTTTTTTAAACCGGTCAATCATTCTTAGTGATATAAGGCATTGTTATTTTGGTAAAATTCTTTTTAGCAGGTCCACATCAAGACTTGATTCCGGCGCGAAGTCATTGGATCTTACATAGTTCAATATGCTGTGGTAAAATTGCCGCGCTTCCGGTTTATCCTGAAGATGGAGAAGATCAATAGAACATATTAGGGCACTCCCCTTGTTAAATTTTGTCTCAAACACCATTCCCAACTTGTGATGGCGGTCAAAGTTGTCAATGGTCTGAATTAATGGTCTATACTCTTCCGGGGCATCATCAAGAATGATTGGCTTGCTGTTTTTGACAAGGTGCCACCATTGCCAGTTACTATGGAACTCAGTTGGAAATTTATTCAATAGTGGATGATCCGGATCACAGATAAATCCCAGAGATCCCGGAGCTGGATCTACACCTGATCTTTTGGCTGCCCGCAGAAACATGGGATAGCACCAAAAGTCTGTCTGGAAGGCTCCCGGAATGCAATGAGTCAGTTCGTCCTGTTTGGGAAAGATGATTGCTTTGCCTCCGTTTTCCAGGTGATCAATCGTTTTCCGGTCCAATTTCTCAGAAACCAGAATATCCTGAGACACTGAAGTATCAACTGTCCTTGGATATACCCATATGTCATATTTATTTTTATACGCGGTCCCCTCAATGGAAATGGAGACATTTAATTTTTGGGCATTTTCTATGCTTGCAAGATCAAATTTGATCCCACCAACCGGAACAAGATTTCCTCGCGAAACTTCTGCTGATAATTTACCCTGGCCATAGGTTTTCTCATTCGGTCCGGTCACTACCCAGCTGATTTGAGCCGGCTTGAAATCCCGAGGGCCATAGTTAGCTACTTCCACATCACCTGAGAAGGTTTCGTCATTTGTCCAGGTGTATTTTTCCATCTTTAGCAGCGGGACTACCTCGCTACAGAATTGCCTCCATTCCTCAGGACTGATGAGTCCTTTCGGTTCCATAAAAGCATTGAGGATACCTACCAGAGCCGTTCCCTGACCAGGAAAATCCTGGATGTCCAGCAATTGAAATCCTGCGAAATCAGGTGTTCTCAGGGCGGCCTCAATATCTTCTCTGTAGCAGATGACCGCCAGTTTACCTGAAGCTGCAACAAAATCATCTGCCTGATCCAATAAGTTAGAATTTTTAAATCTTTCCCTGAACATTTCATAGTTCCTTGCCCGGGTTACTCCCGTAAACTTTGGGATGTCATCAAAATCCGGGGATACCTGGAACTGACCGGTTTCATGAGCGATCACAGGAACATCAATATCCTCAATGGCTTCGGTATAAGTGTGCATGGTGGAAGGAGGCTCGTGTTCAATATGAGGTTTCCTGATGTCAGCGACGGTGGCAAAGGAGCCCCTCACACCCAGTTTTCCGGCTACTTTGGCGGTCACCCAGAAGTCATCCCCTTCGGCCACGCTTGGCTCCCAGTGCATGTTATTACTTCCCTGGGCGTACAATCTTCTTGGATCGATTTTTTTAAAGTAATCGATCAGTTCAAACATGCCTTCGTTTCTGCCCAGCTCATTACCGAGGGTAAACATCATAAAGGAAGGATGATTGCCAAAGTGCTTAAATATCAACTCTCCTTCTTTTTTGAGATATTCCTTTAAGGTCATATTGACTCTCGAAAAGTCCACTTCGAGGTAATCCGCATTATACAACTTGCGCACAGCTTCCTCTTCCATGCTTTTGTTGTCCATGCCTGACCTTTTGTTTGGGAGCTCAGGCTGCAAATACACACCAACTTCGTCGGCAGCCTGCAGTGCTGCTTTGGGCGGAAACCAGGAATGATATCTCCAGTGATTGATACCATAGGATTTTAATTGTTTAAACAGGTCTATCCATGTAGACTTATCCATAGGAGGGTATCCGGTCAGTGGATAGTTTGCACAATCCAGTCGACCCCTCAGATAAATCCTTTCACCATTCAACATAAGGTATTTTCCATCACGCTTAAATTCCCGCATCCCGAAGTCGACCTCCATGGAATGTACAAAATCTTGTTCCCCGGTACTTACTGAAAGATCCATTGTCAACCTAATAAGCGATGGGTCGAATTCATTCCATAGCGGCACTTCCTGATCAAAATCATATGTCAATTCAACCACCTTATCACTGGAAATAGCCCTGATCCCAAATTCTACCGATCCATATTCCCGGGGAGCTTCAGTATTCCAGCTATTCGCTTTTACGGATAAAGTCCCATTCGCTAACTGACCGGTTATATTTCCAAACTTCACCAATACTTTGACCCTGTTGTTGCTGATATCCGGGTAGGTATATACCTCATCAAGCCATACAGGATCGGTCATTTGCAACTCGATTTTTCCTATAATGCCATTCCAGTTTGTCTGAGTCCGTTCATCTACTGCATGAGATGGGCCAACCGGGGGTAGTTTTGCATTATCCACCAGGACTGTTATTTGATGTTTGCCCGGATCTATGTCTTTTGATAAGTCAAAATATTGAGGGGCACTCAGGGTGTTCTCATATCCACAGCTCTTGTCATCAAGCCACACATAAGTATCTTTCGTACGCTCGAGCAGCAACCTTACATTTTTGCCAGCCCAGGCTTCGGGAATGTTGACTTCTTTTTGGTACCAGGCAGCCCCTTTCCAATACCAGACCCTTGACAACCTTTCCTCTGCTCGTTCATCCAAAAAGATGCCTTTTTTGTTTTCGTCTGTAGTACCGGGTAATTCAACTGTATCCGTTAAATCTTTGTTAAACCATTTTTCACTTATCCCAACATTTCCTGAGTCCAACTGAAATTTCCATATACCAGACAAATCAATGGTCTTATTAACATCCTGATCGCCTGGCTGACAGCCAGTCACTATCGTAAGAATTGTGATGAAAGGTATTATTGACTTACCCGGGATTTGAAATAAATATCTTCTGTAGCTTCTCATTATTTTTAGAAATATTTAAGAATTTCTTCTACGATCAATTGGTGTCCTCTTTCATTTGGATGCACCACAGATTCGGACATGTACATGGATAAACTATGGCCTTCATTCACCTTTTCTCTGAATAATTTGAAGCTATCAATAAGGCCAAGCTGGTACTCATCAGCCAGATCTATTACCTGGTTTGCATGTTGTTCAAGGATGTTATTGGGTTCGAAAATGTCTACCCTGGTATCCGGAGAAGGTGTGAGCAAAATGACTTTGATATTCTCTCGCATAGCCTTTTTGATCATTTTGCTCCAGTACTTTTTTGCAGCTTCAAGGCCTATCCCTCTGTCATTGAGAGAATAATCAATGAAAAGCACATCCGGGTTGTGAGTCAACACTTCGGACTTGAATCTTTTGGATCCGCTTAATGAATTTTCACCCCCGATGGATGTATTGATGGAATTAATTACCGCATACGGATATTTCTCTTTCAATCCTTTCATCACCATCAGCGGATATGAATCAAATGGTTTGACAACAGGTGTCAGGTAATATCCTGCAGGTACAGAATGACCATGAAAGACCAGGTTAATGGTTCTGTTTTGGGGCCACTCCTTTCTCAATTCAACTTTAATATCAGTCAAATAATTCAAGGGTAACTGCGGGCTGCGTGAGTGATTTGAAGACGACAGAAAAGATCAACAAAACAAGTAGTGAAATATTCTTCATTTTTTGGATGATTCGGTAAGCATGTTTTCATAGAAATTAAATGCAGGGATTTTGGATTGAGTCACCGATTCATAGGTGTTCCAGAATTGCTTTCCCTGATCATTTGTAAATTCGAATGGAGTATTTCCATCATTCTGTACCTCTTTTTCAGATCTGAGTAATGCTCTTAACTCTTTCAGCTTCTGCTTATGTTGTTCATTATCAGCCAGATTTATCATTTCATCCGGATCATTGGCCAGGTCAAAAAGTTGAGTATATCGTTTTTTATCGACACAATATTCGATCAGCTTGTATTCATCTTTTCTGATTGCTCTTTGCCAGGACATAAATGCGAAATACAATTGCTCCCTGTGAGGGGCCTGCTCATTGGCTATTACTTTATTGAGACTTTTAAACTGAACTGCCTCGGGGACCGGTAACCCTGCTCGTTCGCATAATGTAGGATATATATCATAGATGTAGGACAACTGATCCCGCTCTTCTCCTGCTGGTATTCCGGGACCGGCAATGATAAATGGCACTTTCACGGAGTGTTCATAAACATTTTGCTTTCCCATCAGACCATGCTGACCTATCGCCAGGCCATTGTCTGAGGTGAAAACAATAATGGTATTCTCATATTTTCCTGATCGTTTCAATGCTTCTATTACCCTCCCAATCTGATGATCAGTGTAGGAAATGAGCGCATAGTAATCCGCCAGATGCTTTTTGATTTCATCCGGTTTTCTGGGAAATCCGGCCAACTTCTCATCCCGAATGTCCAGCATGCCATTATCAAATGGATGTTGAGGAAGATATGAGGCAGGGAGAATCATTTCTTCATCTCTGTACATTTTTCGGTACTCCTCGGGCGATTGTCGCGGGTCATGTGGAGAACCAAAAGACAGATATGCAAAAAAGGGTATTTCCTTATCCTTTTGATCTTCCAGGAATCGGATACATGCATCAGCATAGAGCCTGGCTGAGTGAGTACCTTCATACAATACCTCTGTATCTTTAGAATAGTCACCTTCAGGGGAGAACGAACATAGACGCACACGATAATGATCACCCACCCCTCTAAATAAAATTTTATCACCGGCATTAAACGATCTGGCAAAATGGCCTTCACGTCCGGGTTCATTTTTGCCGGTGGCAAAAGTTGTATAACCGTTTTCCAGAAGGACCTGTGGTAAGGTTTTATACTTATCTGAAATTTCATAGCCCCAAACCCCCTGGTTTTCCAGGTTCCATAAGGTACGGCCACTGAAGAGTGAAGCCCTTGACGGCGAACAAACGGCGGGAGAACTACCTCCCATGATATAGGCGTTGGTAAAGGATACGCCCTTACCCACCAGTTCATCAGTGTGAGGCGTTTGGATCAATGAATTCCCTAAAGCATTGATCGTGGAATAGCTTTGATCATCAGTGAAGATGAATAGTATATTGGGTTGCTCAGGCAACTGGTCTTTACAACCAAATAATGAGAGGAATAGTAGAAGAAGGATTGGATTGTAATAATTTTTCATTCTATACTGATATCAATTAAATATCATTCCCCTGCTTCAGCTTAAGCAGAGCATTTAATTCATTTACTATTTCCGGAAATTTTTCTGAAATATTATTTTTTTCACTCAGGTCCTCATCAAGATTGTAGAGTTCGTCATCTATCAGTTTCCAGGGTCCTCTCCTGATAGCAAACCTACCCTGATAATCATGCATCACTAAGGTATTCCTGGTTTGATCTTTTTGACCGGTTATAAGAGGCAGAGCATCAATACTATCCTCACCTGTATCTTTGTTTAATTTGTATCCTACAATTGCGGAAAAGGTAGCCATCATGTCTACCAGACAGATAAGGCCATCATTCACTGTATTTGGCTTGACATAACCCGGCCATTTCACAATGAACGGAACCCTGTGACCTCCTTCCCATCTTGTTCCTTTAAATTCTCTGAGATTTCCGCAGCTCTTATGGCCATAATCAGTTGTAAATGGTCCCTGGTATATTCCACCCCGTCCGTCTACACCGACGGGGATGGCTCCATTATCACTTGTAATGATGAAAAGGGTATTATCCTCAATTTGAAGATCCTGTATCGTTTTATCTATTTGACCAACCATCCAGTCAAACATGCGCACGTGATCTCCTCGATAACCAGCCTGACTGCTTTCCTTCAAAAAATCAGGTACATTGTTTGGCAAATGAGGAGCATCGGGAGTTAGGTGCAGGTAGAAAGGATATTTGCTGTTATTTTTCATGTGATCTTTTATGAAAGTAACAGCCTTTACCGTATATAAACTATCCACCAAATCCGGTTTCCATCCGACATCAATCAAAGAAGGACCCAGGTCCTTGGTCTTGTGCCAATTAAGTATGCGCTCAGGAATTACTTCCTGATTTTTTTCATACATGAAATAGTCAATGGCTTTCAAAGAATCCGCCAAAATCCGGTGATTTTCCACAAAGGTTATTGGAAAGAGGTTATGAGCAGAAGCAGTGACGAATGAATAGTCGAAACCAAGATCCTTAGGACCTCTCCCGAGGTATCCTTTAGAATAATCTACAGGTTCTGTATCTTCCCATCCAAGATGCCACTTGCCAATCTGAGCAGTATGATATCCTGCGGATTTCATGATATGAACAATGGTGGTACGACCTGGCTCAATCAAACTGCGGCTATATCCGTCCCACAATACTTCTTTCTTGAGCCTGCTTCTCCAGCAATACCTCCCGGTCAGGACCGCATATCTTGTCGGCGTACATACAGAAGCAGGGCTGTGAGCATCTGTAAATCGCATACCTTCACTGGCTATTTTATCAATATGTGGTGTTTGTATTTTATTGGCTCCGTAACAACTCAGGTCGCCATAACCTAAATCATCAGCCATGATAAATATTATATTGGGGGTTTTTGAAGATCCGAAAGCACACAGTGCCGCAATTAGCCAGGTTAAAAGAGTTAATAAATTCCCATTCATGTGTATATAAATTGATTTTCAGTCGTCACATGGAATAGTCAGGATTTTTACCAAAGTCAAAAGACCCGGCCAGTAAGCAATATTCATCACTGGTTGGTATGGCTTGGTTTTATGACTATTTCATATAAATAAAATTTATTTTCTTAAGTCGTCAGTTTTAATGGTGATTTGACTATCCGAACTGATTTCAAATTCCTTTTCCTTTCCAAGGTAAGAAACCCAGCATTTTTTGCCCTTTGGTGAGCGAATCACAGCATCGACAAGTTCACCATTCTCCCAGGATATATCTACCTCGTATCCACCTCTGGCCCTCAGTCCCTTTACTTTCCCATACGACCAGGCTTTAGGTAAAGCGGGTAATAGATGTATTCTTCCCGAATGACTTTGAATTAGCATTTCTGCGATTCCTGCTGTGGTTCCGAAATTGCCATCCATCTGGAATGGAGGGTGCAGACCAAATAAATTCTGAGCAACACTCCTCGAAAGCACAGTATCCAGACTTGCTTTTGCATTTTCTGCTTCATATAACCGTGCATATTGGCTGATGAGCCAGGCAGCACTCCACCCGGTGTGACCACCCCCATGTTCAATACGATAATCCAGGGATTTTTTTGCTGCCGCGGCCAATCCGGGTGTTTCCTCCATATTGATCTGTCTTCCCGGATGTACTCCAAAAAGGTGCGACATATGACGATGGCCTGGTTCTACTTCCGAAAATTCTTCCCGCCATTCCATTAGTCTGCCATCTGATCCAATCTTAGGCCCTGCCAGCCTGGTCTTTGCTTCCCTGGTCTGGTTTACAATTGGATTTTCAATTTCTAATTCTTTCGAAGCAGCAATAAAATCGGTAAATAATTGCCATATGACTTGCTGATCATGAGCCGGACCCATGCTGATCTGACTCTTGCTCCCATCGGGAGCCAGGAAAGTATTCTCAGGAGATACAGCTGGTCCGGACACCAGCTTTCCGGAATGGCGATCTTCGACTAGCCAATCCAGGTAAAACTCAACAGATTCCTGCATCACCGGATACATCCTCTTCAGGAAGTCTCTATCCAACGTAAACATGTAATGTTCCCAGATGTGAGTACAAAGCCAGGCTCCTGCACCTAAATGCATGCCCCAGCTTGCCTGATGTCCCGGTGAGGTAAAACCCCAGACATTGGTGATAGGGTGAATGACCCATCCATCATGATGATACTGTATCTCTGCCGTTTTTCTTCCCGGCTCGACTAAAGACTCCAATAAATCAAAGTAGGGAATACTCATCTCCGAGAGATTAGCGACATCGGCCAACCAGTAATTCATTTGAATGTTAATGTCCGTATGATAATCACCATTCCATGGACAACGTATTCCGTCTGCCCAAATACCCTGTAGATTGGCAGGCATGGTTCCCGGTCTTGAGGAAGAAATCAGCAGATACCTGCCATATTGAAAGATCAATTCAATCAGGTGAGGGTCAGACATGGTCTTTTGAAAATTTCTCAGTCGCACGTCAGTCGGTATTTGATCTACCGGGTCTTTGGTGATGTCAAAGCTCAAACGGTTAAAGTTGTTCTGATATTCATCCAGGTGTCTTTGAAACAATTCATCATATGATTTACCAGCAGCTTTTGCTATGGAAGAAGCCGTGATTTTTTCAAAATCCCTGCCCTGATATTCAGGGTAATCAAGAATATAATCTGTAGAGGCAGAAAGCAATAAGATGACTTCATCAGCTTCATTAATGATGACGGTGGAGTCGGTATATGAAACAGTTCCGTTTTGGTTAACTGCCTTCAATCTAGCCATATAGTGAAGTCCGTCACCACCTTTGCCATCAGACAAAGCTCCCCGCATCACGAGATGATCATTTTCTGTATAGGTCTTGAATCTTTCGGGGCGATCCATTTTTGCAGTAAAAGAGATCATCCCGGGTTTGTCTGCAGAAAAACGTGCCACCATCGCCTGGTCAGGGTGACTGGTAAATATTTCCCTGGAAAAGTTGACATCATTCTGAGTATAGCTGATGTTTACCATAGCTTTGGAAAGGTCCAACTCCCTTCGATAATTAGCGTATTCTGAATTTTCCCCATTGTCAATCCACAGATCTCCCAATGTTTGAAAACTACCGTATTGACTATACCGCCTAGCTCCTTCACCGATACATATCTGTGTTTGATTGGTCAGTTCTGTGGCTTCTTTGTATTTACCCTCAAAGAGCAGATTGCGGATCTTACCCAGGGCAAGATGAGCTTCAGGATTATCACTTTCAGATATACTCCCCGACCACATCGTTTCTTCGTTTAACTGAATGCGTTCGACGTTCACCTCTCCAAATATCATAGCCCCTAATGAACCGTTACCAATAGGTAGTGCTTTTAGCCAACCTCTGTCGCTATCAGCCACATATCCATGATTCGGTATTCGGGTTTCCTCAATAAGGACAGGTGCTGGTTGCAGATACCAGATTTTCAGATCACTCTCCTCATCAATATGATTATCAGTGGGGTATTTACAAGAGTAAATAATCAAAGAAGATATCAGTAAAAGCACTGGAATTGCAAATACTTCTAGTCGAGATTGATTTTTTTCTATCATCGCATAAAACGTCATTGTTTTGATTGAATCTCTCACTCCGACAAGCAGAAATTATGAGTAGTCTCAGAATGATTTTACAAACTGCCAACCACTATAAATAAATGAGGCAGACTATTCCTGATCTAATCTCAGGTACCATTTGCAATTAAAATTGATGGAGTTAATAGAGGGGATTCGGTCAATGATCGAATCCCCTCAGACATCTAGTAATTAAACCAAAAACTACTTATTACTATTGTAAATAATTGTGTGATGCCTTAATATCCAGTCGTTTGCTTCATGTTCACGTTTACATCCAATACTGTTAAAGGAATTGGAAAATTGACCTGATGAGAAGCGAGTTGCCTACCTTGTTCGGCACTTTTAACCTCAAGGAATCTTCCTGTCCTTTTCAAGTCAAAACCACGATGATATTCAAATGCAAATTCTACTCGTCTCTCATGTTCCAGAGCTTCTGCAAAAGTTGGATAAAGACCGCTTGGATAATCAGGATCTCCATATGCCGGCAACTCAGCTCTGGCCCTTACCATGTTTAGATACTGGGGATCATTGGTAAGTTCAGCATAATTCAACAGAACTTCTGCATAGCGGATCACAGGAATGTTATTGCCAAAAATAAAAGGAATGCCATCATCGTAGCCCCAATAATATTTGGCAGTATGTGGCCAAATAGTCCCATCGGTTAATGTTTGTACCGAAGTGATTTTTTGTCTGATTGAATCTGCAGTTTCAAAGGCATTATGCAAATCCTCCGTAGGAGCACCCAGTCCTGTACTTTGTCCTTCAAAGTCTATTCCTGGGATAAACAAGCCCGGGAAAGGACAATATGCACCTGCATAATTATGTTGTTTACCAGCCGCACCAGGAATAAATGGTAATTCAAAAATGGTAGAAGGTGAAAATCTGGTATCATCATCAAAGACATATAAATAGTCATCTGTATTTACAATCCCATTATCATCAGCATCCAAAGAAAACTGATTACTATCTATGATATCCCTGAGTTCTGATTCAGCTGTGGCATTCTCGCCATTTGCCATGTAAACTCTTGCAAGCATAGCTTTTGCCGCATACATTGTTGGTCTTCCCTGTTCGGAAGGACCATATGAGGCAGGAAGATTATCCACCGCAAAATTGAGATCCGATATAACCTGCGAAACAACCGTGCTTTTTGAGTCTCTGGTAAGAACAATTGCATTAGCCGGAGTTAGTACAGTAGTCACCAATGGAACATCTCCAAATACCTCAGTCAGGTAATAATAAAAGCATGATCTTACAAATAGAGCTTCGGCGCGCATTCTTGACGCTAAATCCGGTGTGGTGAACTTACTTTCATCAAAATTATCAAGCTCAGTTAGAAAGTCATTTATAAAAAATATACTCTTATAGTATTCATTCCATGCACTTGATGGAGGTGCTAGACCTGGATCAGCTACAGCATCCCCAAGCTCCTGAAAATCTCCTGCCGTCCCTGGTGCTTTGTATAGGTAAGAATCTCCACCATAAAGATCACCAAATAGGTATGGAAGGGAAAATGGGCTCCATACTGTATAAACCTGATCAAAAACAGCATTTGAGGCTAGTATCATCTGATCTTCATTTTGATAAAAGTTACCAGATGTGATTTGCTGGGGAGGATATTGATCTAGAAAGTCTTCGTCACAAGAACTAAATAGCACCACTCCTGTAAATAAAATAATATATAAATTTTTCATGATTTTGTGATTTATGTAGGTATGCAATAATTACAGTCTAATATTGACACCTGCAGTAATTACTCTTGGTATCGCATATTCACTGTGAGAAAAACCTCTTTGATAATGCTTATCACCACCCCTGCCTTGCTCAGGATCATGACCAATAAAGTTATCAAACGAAAAAAGTCTTTCTGCACTTAAGTATATCCTCAAGCCAGAAAGTTTGATTGTCTCCAATAGCGAGCTATTAAAACTGTACCCTAGAGTGACATTTTGGATCTTCACAAAACTTGCATCTTCAAGCCAGTAAGACGAAGGGAACCTATTCCATGATGTCACGTCCACGCTAGGTTTGAAGCGGTAAGCATCCGGATTCTCAGGTGACCAGGCATTTTCCATATCTGTGATCAGATTTCTTCCTCCATGCCACCATTGTACTCTTCGTCTGAATCTATTCACTTTTAGTCCACCTTGTACAGCAGTAACCAAAATATTTAAATCAAAACCCTTATAACTAACAGTATTTGTCATATTCCATGTAAAATCAGGCATTGAGGTACCCAGAATCGTTCTATCATCTGAGTCTAAATCACCATCGCCATCAACATCGCGATACTTCGCATCTCCAGGTTCAGCAGTAGCATACGAAGGAGAATTATCGATATCCTCTTGATCTCTAAAAGTTCCAATATAATCATATGCAAAGTATTCGAACAGTCTCTCACCTCCCTCATAAACCCTCACATCAAATCCACTTTGTCCGAAGGTTCTTAGAAATTCTTCACCTCCTAAATCAAGTGCCTCACCTCTATTGAGTGAGAAATTGAAATTGGTATTCCATTGGAAATTACTTGTTGCTATATTTATTGTGTTGATCGCAAATTCGAATCCTCTATTTCTAACTGAACCGACATTTTGCAAAAGACTTGTGAATCCCGTAAGTGATGATATTGGCAGGTTAAGCAATAGATCATCAGTTCTGGACTGGTAGAAATCGAGTGTTAATCCGATACGATTCTCCAATAAGCCGACATCAAAACCAACATTTAGCATGCCAGTTTTTTCCCATCGCAAATCCGGATTTGGTAAGCTACTCTTGTTAAAATACGTATTTAGAGTTCCTCCAAAAACAGTTGTACCCTGACCAAGACTTGGAATCCAAATGTAGTCGCCAAAATTATTGTTTCCTGTAAGACCATAACTTGCTCTAAATTTTAGATTGTTTATCAGGGAGATACTATTCATAAAGGACTCCTCACTAATTATCCAGCCAACACCAACAGAAGGAAAACTACCCCACTTGTTATTAGAACCAAATCTTGAAGAGGCATCGTAACGAAGTGAACCATTTACAACATACCGATTTTTGAGAATATAGTTAGCTCTTGCAAAAAGAGATTGGTACGTGGTTATGACCTTGCTATCACCGTTACTGGTTGGTACCTGAGCAGCTGATAAAAAGGGTGTCAGGTCATTCTCAAAACCATCAGATCTTGCATTAAATCCCGTATTTGTAGTCTTTTGGGCTTCCATTCCAGCCACGAAATCAATCTCATGATCTTGTCCGAAAGATCTACTAAGATTAACTCGGTTATTCATAAACCAATGTGAGGTACTGCTCCAATTGCGTGTCAATGTGCCAGACTGAGTTCTAAAGGATGAGTTTCGATCTACAGCTCTGTAGAAAGAATTTTCTCCCCTACTTTGATCCTGCATATAGGTGCTTCTAAACGTCAAACCCTCTGCCAATTGAATCTCAGCCCATAATGTTGCTTGTGTCTTAATCGAAGATCGATCGTCAGAATCATTATCAAATCCATATGGGCTAGCATTGCTATTGAAATAATTATTATCATAATTATCCATTGATGGTGTGGTGGCTGGATAGCGACTGTCGTTTGTGATCTCTACTGCGTTACCTGCATAACCTTGTTCTGTGATGTAAGGATAGATGGGAGGCATTTCAACCCCATGCTGTGCATAAACCCATCCTTCAGGTACATCGGTATTTTGAGTATACCTTGAGTTAATGTTTACACCCATCCGAAGCCAATCATTTACATCGGCATCAATTTTTCCTTGGAGGAAAAAACGTTTAAAGTTGTTGCCATTATCTATAATACCGTCCTGATCCAAGAAGTTACCTGATACATTGTATCGCACTTTGTCAGTCCCACCTGTAGCTGACATATTTATTTCATGCATAGGAGCATCCTCATAGGTTTCCTCCTGCCAGTCAGTAGACGGCCAATTTGCAACAACATTGGGATCATCCCATTCCTGCGGCCAGGTATATTTGATATTACCGCGAGCAGCCACTGTATTTGGTGCGTTTGGATCACCCCCCACGTTGTATACCCAGGCGTTCTGAGATGCCGCCTTGGCAAAGTTGATATACTGCTCAGCATTCATCATAGGCACCTTTCGTGGCAGCTGCTGGACAGAAGCTTCATAACTAACATTAAATGTAAGAGCGCCAGCTTTAGCACCTTTTGTAGTTACCAGCACTACGCCTGCAGATGCCCTCGAACCATATATAGAAGAGGCCGATGCATCCTTCAAAATCTCAATAGATTCAATGTTTTGGGGATTGACTACGCTTAAATCCATCATATCTTCCATCGGTACACCATCAATTACCAGTAGCGGAGTTTGACCTGCCGTAATTGAGTTTAGTCCCCTGATTTGTATGGTTGGAGCACTTCCTGGCGTCCCATCGTGTGTAACAACCTGTACACCAGCCACTTTACCTCTCAAAGCCTCTCCTAGATCCTGGTTCGACTGATCTTCCAGGCCATCCATATCCACCGAAGAAATAGCTCCAGTCAACTTTCGTTTTTGCATAGTACCATAGCCTACTACAACCACTTCATCCAGCGCTTCTAAATCAGGTGACAAATCAATATCAATGACTGACCGACCATTCAGGGTAATTTCCTGTGTTTTATATCCTACAAATGAAACAGTCAAAACGGCACTCTCTGGAACAGAAAGTGAGTAATCACCCTCTACATTAGTAATGGTTCCGTTTGTAGTACCTTTCTCCTGAATTGTTGCTCCAGGTAATGGCTCACCATTTTCATCTGTGATCTTTCCTGTGACGGTTTGTTGTGCATCCACCTGCTCAATAACATCAGGGAGGTTTCCCTTACGCTTCGCCGCCCGAATATTTATTGATTCATTAACTCTTCTGAATGACAATTTTCCCTGAATCGAAAGCTCCTGAAGCAATTCATTCATTAACCAATCAGACTGATTCAATCGAATTAACTTGCCTTTGATGTCATCTTTTGAAAAGGCAAAAACGAAATCTGTGGATTGCTCGATCTCCTTGATAAGGTCGACCAATCCCACCTCTTTAGCCTCTAAATGAACAGCTATTTCATTTAGCATTTTACGCTGTGCTTCACTCCCACTGGCTAAAACCATGGTTAGCGAATAGCACCCAATAAACGCATATATCGCCATTTTTGACATGCGCACAATTAAATTATGTAGTTTTACACTCATAGGGTAATTAGTTAGTTAAACATCTAAGACTCTAAAAGCCGAGGAACTTTTTCCAGAAGACCCCCTCGGCTATTTTATTATTATGGTTTTCCCATTTATTTCATATTTAAAATCATATACATAAGAAAGGCTTTCTAATACTGACTTCAGGGTCGGATTTTCAAATCTTGAGGTAAAAACCCTGTTTCGGTCAATGTTTTTTTCAAGAATAAATTCAACACCGAACCAATTAGCCACTACCCTAAAAACCTCATTGGCAGAATTGTCATTGAAGACCAAAATCTGATTGGTCCAACCAAAAATCAATTGATCATCATCAATTTTCCTTAATTCCATTTGCTCGTCATCATTATCGAATATTATTAATTCATTAGGGTTTAATATTCTGGAGATATTTTCGGATTGATTGGACACTTTCACCTGGCCTGATCTTACACTAACGACCACATTATTCGTAGTTCCATCTGAATTCACATTAAAAGATGTTCCAAGTACCTTAATCATAGCTTTGTCGGCATGCACAATGAAGGGTTTATCTACATTCCTAACTACTTCAAAGAATCCTTCTCCCTCTAACTCTACGACGCGGTTTTCTTCGATAAAGCTCTCAGGATACCGGATAATGCTTCCAGAATTTAGTTTTACAGAGCTCCCATCTGGTAATTTGATTGTCTTCTTTTCGCCAAGACCACTTTTTTTCTCCATAAAACTTACTGGATTCTCAGTTTCCAGTTTGTTGGTGGACAGGGTGTAAATAGAAAAGATTGTTGTCAGGCATAATAGAATTATAGCCGCGACCTTAATCATTGAGTTTGACCATTTAATCGAGGCTGACTTTTTACTGCTGCTCTTTTTTTCTATTCGATCAAATAACCTTGCTTTTACTCGCTTTTCTTTCTCCTCAAAATCTATAGAATGATCTCTCCAGAAAGTTTCAAGTAGCTGTATCGTTTTGCGATTATCTTCATCTTCTTCAAGCCATTTTGCTAATTGATGCTGTTCCTGAAATGTCAGCTTTTGCTGTAAATATTTTTCTAACAGTTGATCCAGTTTGTCCATTTTCAGCTTCACTCGAAAGAATAGTTACTTTCGATATAACTAAGGAGCTCTAAAAATGACCAACATAAACGAAGGCCAGAATTATTTACACATTATTTAATGAATGGTGATTTTCATTAAATAAATCTTACTTTAATGATGTTTATACTGCTCTTTTTTTAACTTCAATAATCTTCCAAGGCCATTTGGTAGATGTTGGGTGTTCCAAATTTTTTGTGCTTTAAGGGCTAAACCTTGAGTAATTAGGAAGATACTGATTGAATAGTGGGATCTTTGCGACTTTCGATTCCTAGCCGTATTCTATTTAAGGCTTTACATACCTGGGATCTGACATTTTCCACACTTATTCCCATACTTTCAGCAATTTCATGATATTCCATTTGCTGATTTCGTGACATTCTAAAGATAATCTGGCATTGCTCAGGTAGCTTGGATACTTCAGATTCAATGAGTGCTAGCAGTTCCTTTTCCAGTAGAATGTCCTCCGGATTGGTCTTTTCAACTTCCGATACTTCGCCTTTCGTGTCATAACTTTCAAAGTTCTTTTGATCTTTTGAAAGCATCTTTATCACCTGGTTTTTGACTGAAACAAAAAGATAGGTTTCTATTTGCATAATCTCTGAAAAATCTGATCGGGTTTTCCAGAGGTTATAAAAAACTTCCTCAACAGCATCTTCTGCAAGATGATCTGACTTCAAAAGCTTTCTGGCATACAGATACATCCTTTGGAAATAAGAGGAGAATACTTGTTCAAATTCTGCTTTTAATCGCAATTCATTGGATTTATCGTGCCTGCTCATTTTTTAGGTTGGGTTATAGAGGGCCATGGTACAATAAATGTAAGAACAACTTCTATGAGAATGATTACTTTTATTACCTCATGATTATACTATCCTAACATCTATTTAACATAAGATGTCAACACCATTACACTTCCAAATTTTGGTTGAAAATCGTCACCTAAATCATCAAAATAGTTTCTTTACTATTTAAAAACCAGGATCACTTCAAGTCCTATCATTATTTATCAATAGAAATCAATAACTCATCTTTCAATTCCTCCACCCTTTCCGGCTCTTCCAGAAACAAATTATTCTCCTCACCAGGATCATTTTTCAGGTCATAAAGCTGACCTGCCGGACCGCCCGGCTCCGGTTCTACTTTGGATGGAGAAGTGAATCCTCCCGACCCCAGACCATCAATGAATTTCCAACCATCTTTTCGGATTGCGTAATAGCCACCCGATGAGTGATGGACCATCCCTGGCCTAACAGGTGTCTGTAGATCTCCATTCAGCACATGCCAGAAACTGAAGCTGTCTTCACCCCGACCCGTGCCCTTTTCCTGACCAGTTAGATCGCATAAGGTAGCAAACAGATCGGTCAGACTTACAAGGGAAGTATATTCCATAGCCTTATCAATCTGTGCCGGCCAGTGAACGATCAGTGGCACCCGGTGTCCTCCGTCCCAGACATCTCCTTTTTGCCCTCTTCTTCCATCATTAGAATCATGACCTGTTGCTTCAATTTCCACCTCCGGCCAGTAGGCTCCATTGTCACTTGAAAAAATAAGTATGGTATTTTCCAGCTCTCCACTTCTTTCAAGGGCTTCCATGACCTGCCTTACCACATGGTCGATATTCAGGACGAAATCCCCATACAGACCTATGGGAGTCTGTCCCCTGAATTGATCTTCGGGGACCCAGGGTGTGTGTGGACCGGTAAGGGGCAGATAAAGCAGAAATGGATTTGCCTCCTTTGAACTCCGCTCGATAAATCCGATACCCTCCTCCACAATATCATTCAGGCAATCTTCCACTCGGAAGGATTCGGACATCTCGCCTTCCCTCCACCAGACCCCCTTTCCCCAGTAAATGGCCAGGCTATCGCTGTGTTTTTTGTCCCAGGCGTATTCTGTGTCTTCCAATTTTCGTGGATAGACATCAGAGGTAAGTACCACATCCGGCTCCACCACTTCATGATTTCTGATAAAGACATAAGGCGGGATATCCAGTGATGCCGGATGGATAAATGAATAGTCAAAACCGTAATCATTCGGACCTCCCTTCAGCTTCTTTGAATAATCCACATTAGAGTACCCTGTACCTCTGTCCAACGAGGGCCGTTCTCCCTGTACTTTTGTCTGCCAACCAACGCCGAGGTGCCACTTTCCAACTACGGCAGTGGTGTAACCGGCCTGCTTAAGGAGAGAAGCGATGGTCTCCCTGCCCTCCTCGATGACTGGTCCGTCAAATCCGCCAATCCCTCCTGCAGCATCCGTGGTCCGGAATGCATATCTACCGGTAAGCAGCCCATACCGGGAAGGTGTACAGACCGAAGCACTTGCATGGGCTTCTGTAAAGATGAGTCCATTGGCAATCATCCGGTCAATGGCGGGGGTTTTTATCCGGCTTTGCGGGTTGAGACCGCTCACATCCCCGTAGCCCATGTCGTCGGCAAAAACAAAGACCACATTGGGGAACTGCTCTTTGTTGTCCTCGGGGGAAGAACAGAAGACGCAGGTATAAACTAAAGACAGGATAAGTGCTAGGTTCTTGAATAGGTTAGTCATTTCTAATGCAGATCAATTAATCTTGAAATCTACAATATAATTCAACCTAATGTCTAATGAAGTGGCAAAGAGTTGAACCAATTTGCAATGAATTAGTTAAATCATTGAGAGTTCTTTAGTTTTACTGAACCAGTAAAAACCAACAATTATGAGAAGCATTTATTTAGTAACAATCATAGCAATAACTGCATGGGCATGCTCAGGTTCCCAATCGGGTAATCAAGATGAATCCACTGACCAGCCTGAGACAACTACAACAACCCCTGCACCCGAGCCAACGGAAGAGCCAAGGGTTTTTTTCAAAGCTCCCGAGGATGGTGCCACAGTCAGCAGTCCTGTATTTGTGGAAATGGGTGTGGTAGGCATGCAAATCGAACCAGCCGGAGAAGTTAAAGAAGGGTACGGGCATCACCATATCCTGATCAATCAGGAATCCTGGCCTGAAGGAGAGGTTATTCCAAACAGTGACACTACAATCCACTACGGCAAAGGTCAGACAAACGCCTCTCTGGAACTGGCTCCTGGCGAATACACCTTGTCATTACAATTTGCTAATGGAGTACATTCTTCTTATGGGCCGGATATGGCGGCAAGCATTCAGGTGACGGTTAAATGATATTAAAATTTAACTCATAAAGAAAAGACCAGGTTTTTGAAGCCTGGTCTTTTGTTTAAGTCGGTCTGACTATCGTACGACCTTCACTCCTTTCGTCTGATCTTTACTCGAGAATATTCCTCATATATTCAATACATTTCACCACCTCTTTTACGGCATCAGAACCTTCGGGAATTTCATATTCCAATTCAAGGAAACAATCGATATTCCATTGTTCCTGCTTGATCAGGCCCAAGACATCTGCGATCGGCGTTTCACCTTTACCAAATTCCCTGTTTGAATTCGGGTCCGGATTGGAAGCATTGGTCTTGTCTTTGATATGCAGCATCGGGATCTGATCATGGTATTTCTCGATGAGCTCGTTCGGGTGTTTACCCGTAGTTCCTACATAATGTCCAATGTCCAGATTCAGCCTGTTGGCTGGTGAAGCAGCCAGCATTGCATCCAGATCAAATTCAGGATCGGCGAACTGGGCATGATTGTGATAAATGGCCAGGCTGTTGTGCTTTTCTGCAAACTTCCCCATGCGGTTCCAGGCGGATTCGCGCGCCTCATCCGTGATCCCGTAAGCTCCGATCACATTAGTGGCCTTGTAAGCGTAATCAAGCTCTGCGTCAGACCATCCGGAGGGTGCAAATTTGGCAATGTGCATATCGACTCCGGCAGCATTGTATTTCTTACGGATATCTTCATATTTTGACATTGGCAGTGACAATCGCCATTCACGTTGGGCCTGCTCAGCAGCTTCC
The DNA here is from genome assembly GCA_965243485.1 of Cyclobacteriaceae bacterium. Lineage (GTDB taxonomy): Bacteria > Bacteroidota > Bacteroidia > Cytophagales > Cyclobacteriaceae > UBA7330. The sequence continues at coordinate 5,273,830 of CBDEVP010000001.1, forward strand.
ACGGCTTTCCTGTGTTCAGCTCTTTCTTCCTCCGAAGCATCCCTGCTCAATCTTCCCGGACCTTCAGGTATGCCAAGCCCTTCTTCCAGTACTCGTCTCATCTCCAGTGCATTCACTCCAGCCTGTACCACATACTCCAGTACTTCATCAATGCCGTGTGGAACTGAACGATATGAATAAGTGGTAAGTCCAAGCTGAACCCCGTTCACCTTTGAGTTAGGCATTTTGGAAGAACTGCTTCCGGAACAGGAAATGATATTGAATGGGACGACTGACACCGCAGTAGCAGTTACGGCGTGGCCTAAAAATTTTCTTCTGGATTGGGTCGGTTTTTTCATGCTTCTTCAATGGGTTGTTTGATGTCTAAGGTCATAATTCCTATACCCTATCAAAAATAAGCCAATTTTGAATAATAACAGGTGAAGCCAGTTTAGGATTAGCCTGTCAGATGCGCTGGATCAAGTAATTCCATCTACATAATACCAGTCAGGATATACAATCAGTCATTAAGAGAGTGACACTCTCCCTGGGTTGGCAACCATTCGAAAAAATGTTAAAAACAACCAATGAATGCAGGTCCATTATCTCACATGCATACTTAGTTTCCACGAATTATCAGGAGTGCTAATCAGCCTTCTCCTGGCGGGTTACAATGGGCACATAGCCGGCTTCCATTCCGGGAGGGGCTGTCACTATGAGGGCATCATCAATGGTAACCAGTTTTCCAAGAGTGGGTGGCGCCATGTATTCTTTCTCAATGGTCCATTCCCGATGAATTTTTTCAATAAAAGATTGAAGATTCTGCTTTTCAGCTTCACTCCAGGTGAACTGTTGAAAAGACGGTTGATCTATAAATCGATACCAGTGATAGGTCACTTTTGATCCATCTTCAAGAATGGCAGTAAATGGACCAGCAGCTGGCCCCGGATTGGCCCAGGCCCCTGTTGTCGGTGAAACATATGGATCTTCTTTATTGTACTGGAAATTTCCCTCAACAACCTCACTTCCATAGCGCCAGTTTTTAAATTCTTTTTCCGAGCTCGCCACTGGAAATTCCTTTTCTCTAAGTTCTTCAGGAACCTCAGAGGCATTTACAGGGATATGTTTATCGCCTTCCCGCCTAAAATACTGAGGGAATTTACCTTCAGGTGTTACAGTATTGTCCTGCCATTGTAAACCAAAAGCATTAGATGGAAATATACTTGCACTAAAAATATTTTCAATGTCACCTATTGTTTTTTCTTCCTGATTGAACCTTAAATCACGGGCATTTAACGGGGGGACCCATTCTGCTTCTTTTCCAAAGGCTCCGGAACACGGTGGACCACCTTCCTTCCAGGCCTTCAGGCAATCATAGAGTGCGTCTTTGGAGTAATATTTCACATCCTGTACAAGTATAGAACGTCCTTCTTCATCCATGGGAAAGTTTAATTGCGGTATTTTTACGTATAGTGTACTATCAGAATCTATGGCTTTGAAGGATGGCACTGTATTGATTTCCATGGCACCGCCTCCACCCATAGTTCCGGGACGGGCATCAAGCCCCCGACCACGAATCGCTTCATAGTCATTCGATAGTCTGCTCCACATTTCCGGAATGTAGAAAGCCACCGGTCCTTTAAAGTTGGAAGAATTCAAAAACAATGTCCAGCTCTGGTCACCAGTTGGCTGAGGCTCTCCCCTGGGATCTGTCAGGGGTAAAACCATGTGGGTATAGCCGAGGAATGTATTATCCAAACTTCCGGAAAATGTAATACCATCCGGTGGCACAAGAATGCTGTTACTTAGTTGTGCAATGCCCAGTTCATCATCAGGCAATGCCATGTTGCGATAAAAAAATGGCCATCCCGGGGAAGCAATTTCAGAGTTGTAACAATTAGGGACTGCATTCATACTGAACTTTGGAGAGCCATAATTAAATTTATTTCCTCTCCAATAACCGAGACCTCCTTCTATTGTCTGAAAAACGCTTGAAAAGGTTGGGCCACGGGGTTCCCAGGTTCTTGCAATTGTGCCTTCCGGGCATAATGGCATCGTCTTATTATCAGCATTATCCGGTTGTATCCAATTGCCGGGCAGACCTATCTGAAACCCTGCAACCGGGTACTCCAATAGTGGCCATACCGCGGTGTAAAAACCAATTCCTGCTCCATAATTATCCGGTCTTGGGGGTGTGCTATATCCTACATAACCATGTAATCCACGGCTACCTTCTTCAACTACCCCGGAAATGGAATTAACAGGAGTAATTTTTGAACATTCCTGCATGAGTACTGCCGTAATGCAAGAGATAAACAGAGTGAAGACAAAAGAGATACTAAATAGTTTTTTACGTATCATATTAATAAAAGACTGAAAAAGATAGATATGTGCGGTACGAACTGCTGATAAGGCAGGTAATGGTTTTCTATTCACCCAACTTATAAGTTAAGTTTCTTGAAAAGATATCTGCCTTGCCCGATCGGGCAAGGCAGATAGCAGATATTTAATTATTGAACACCCGTTCTGGTGTCCCACCAAAGTTGAGTACCATAGAAAATATCCTCTATGACAATATCAAAAGGAAATGAGCCGTTATGAGCACTTTCATTTGCCGGATAGGACATTCTGAAGGGAGGTCTGTTGTGACCAAGTATATCATAATCTACCGCTACATTGGTAATCAAAGGGACATCCGTACGTCTTACCTCAGCCCATGCTTCGACACTCTGCTTAAAAAGACTTAACCAGTTTTGTAGCCGTATCTTTTCAAGATTCGTGGTAGTGCCGCTGTCCCAGGCCACTCCTGTTTCCGCCAAATAATTAGTTATATCACCAGCTGCAATCCCGTTTTCCTGCAGCGACAGTGTCACACCGGTTTCATAAGCTGCTTGTGCATCTCCGGTAGCCAGACCACGTTCAAAGGCTTCCGCTTTGATGAACCAGACCTGAGCTGCATGCATAAAAGGAGAAAAACCATCGGGGTCATATCCATGCCTGTTGCCTATATGTGACACATTAGGCCCGGTATTCATCGGATCACTCAATTGGTTAGGACCCATTCTGTAGCCATTGTAGACCCCGTTCTCATTTAAATCAGCATATACTGATAGCCGGGGATCATTATGATCCTGAAGAATACTGATCATTTCATAATTTGTTCTGTATTGATCAGTCTTATTGGTAGGAGTTCCAAGTCTTCTATTCCAAAGCTCGATGTCAGGAGCTGCTCCAGGCCACCAGAGGTAGGCGTTGTCATCATTATCTTCAAAAATCGGATTTTGAGCAGGGTTATTCAAAATCTCGCTGATCACTTGCGATGCATCATCCTCAGCAACTAAAGACATACGCATGGCCACTCTCAAACGAAGCGAATTGACAAATTTTTTCCATTTGTCAATGTTGCCCTCATAGATAAAGTCACCGACACCTATATCGCCATTTCCTGCCTGCAACATTCCATTGGCTGTTTCCAAATCATCCAGAATGGCATCATAAACCACGTCCTGGCTATCAAATGCGGGACTGGCAACACCATCATCCAACGAGAAAGCCTCGGTATACGGAACGTCTCCCCACATATCAGATACCTGCTGACCGGTAAATGCCTTCATCGCCAAAGCAACAGCTGCAAGATTTTCATTTCCTTCTTCCATTGCATTTTTCTGGGCATCCACAAAATAGGCCATTCCCCGATAGAGATTATCCCACTGTCCATTGTTTATGTCCACTCTGAACTCATAATCACCTAAGCCAATGGCAGCCGTTTGCCCGGCCCATGATCCGGTATAATACATGCCTATTCTTTCACCAAACAGCTGACCTGAAACTACGATTAATCCGGACCCAAACACATTGCTTGTGGGTACTTCGGTAGGCTCATTTGGATTTACATTTAAATCTTTCCAATCATCACAAGAGCTGATCCACATTAACGAAACCGTTAAGAGGATTATAATACGTGAATTCTTAATTTTTTTCATTTTAAACTTTCTTTAAGAAAATTATTATTTAAATATTTTCCAGCTTTAAATAAGGTTAAACCCTTATCAGAAGGATACATTCAGATTGAGACCGTAAGACCTGCTCGTAGGAGGCATAAAGTTTTCAAACCCGGTGCCAAGTTCTCCTCCACCCATTTGAGAGGCAGCTTCAGGATCAAGACCCAGGTCTTTAGCAGCCTTACTTCGGTGAAGTATGGCAAGGTTTCTTCCAAATACGGACAGGTTAACATTGCGTAGAAACCCTAAATCACCAAAATTATAGGATAATGTCAGTTCACGCAGTTTAACATACGAAGCATCTATGATGGAGTATTCGTGATTATTCCACAACCAACCATTTGTAAAAAAGGTCTGAGCAGATAGTCGGACTTCATTCGGAGTGCCGTCTTCCGTTACCCCATCAAAAACAATTCCTTCTTCACGCACATTATTTTCCACAGTATTCATAAATGCACCTGTCGGATATGAATGCCACATGGTGCAGCTGAAGAAGTCTCCCCCCTTGCGCACATCTATTAATGCTCCCAGCTGGAACTTCTTGTACCTAAAAGTGTTGGACAAACCACCTATCCAATCAGGTGTAACATTACCTAAAATCGTTTGCTCACTGGTAGTTACAGGGAGACCTGCATCATTGACGATTATCTGTCCCTGTTCATTTCTTACAAAAGGAAGACCACTAATATCACCCCATGGACTACCCGGAGTACCAACTAGCCTTGCTCCCCCAAAACCACTGCTAATGGTGAGATTTTCCAGTCCTTCATAAAGGGAAACTACAGTACTCCGGTTTAGTGCCCAGTTTAGGCTGGCATTCCATGAGAATTCTTCTCCAAACCCCTGAATGATCCTGGCATTCAACATCAACTCAACACCTTTATTCTCTATCTCAGCAGCATTAATTAGCTGCGAAGAGTATCCGGTAGATCTTGCTACAGGAACCTGGAGAATCATGTCATTGGTTGTCTGGTTATAATAGGTAGCATCCAAAGAAAAGCGATCTTCTATAAAGCCAAGTTCCACTCCTACTTCGAACGAGGTAGTCTCTTCCGGCCTAAGATTGGCAGGTGGCTTAACTCCGGTTGGATTGAATAAGGTGATGTTATTGAATGAACCTATTCCGTACGTACCATTCAATCGATACGGGTCGGTATCCGAACCTACTTTAGCAACATTTCCTCTAATTTGCGCATAGCTGAGAATACTTGATTCAAAATTTAAAGCTTCAGTCAGAAGTACTGACAAACTTGCCGAAGGATAGAAGTAGGACCAGTTTTCTGCCGGAAGCGTGGAGCTCCAGTCGTTTCTTGCAGTAAGTCCCAGGAATAAATAATCCTTGTAGCTTAACGTTGCTGAAGAATATAAACTCAGAGATTCTCTCTGGCTTTCAATCATACCTGTATTTGGTACCCCTTTAGCATTAGAGATGGTAAACAAATCGGGTACGGTAAGATCATTAGCTCCCAGAGATACCGAACTTAATTTATTTTGCCGGAAGTTTCCACCTACTAATCCTTCGATAGAAAAGGATTCTGAAAGATCTTTTTTGACGTTAATTCTGGCGTCAGCATTAAATTCCTGAACATTATCAGTTGTAAGACTGAACTGACCACCCTGGTTTCTGTTAATGTTTCTTCTGGTACGTGATTTAGTGATTCTGTCCCTCTTTTCATTGTAGTGATCTAAACCAATTATTGAACTAAAAGATAACCAGTCCAAAATATCATAATTGATATTTACATTTCCGAAGAACCTGTCTCTTTGGAGGCCATTTGAGTTTTCAAGGTTATAAAAATAATTGTCAGCATTGGGATTATAGCCACTTCCCATCTCATTGCCATGCTCTTCATAAACCTCTTTAACTTTATCCAGCGGGATATTTCTAAATGGACCCCACGCCACGGCTGTCATTGTACCGTAAGAAACTTCCGGAAGATTGTTACTAAACCTGTTGATATAATTAAAACTCGAACCAACAGTAAGCCGGTCACTTGGCTTAAGCGTCACACTACCATTCAACGTATTAATTCTTTGGTCAGTATTGAAAAATATACCATCCATATTCCGGTTTGAAAAAGCCAGCCTTCCATAGGCATTCTCCCCCTTAGCCGTTACAGCCACCTGATTTAGGATATTTTTACCGGTCTGGAAAAAATTGTCTCTCAGGTTATCAGGATTTGATACATAAGGGCTATTAGGACCTGAAGCCCACTGATCCAGTAAAAGACCCGCATCGAATCTTGGTCCCCAGGGGTTAGCATTTTCATTGATTCCACCTCCGGTTCCGTCAACATAATTGTAAGAGATCTGCTGGGCATACTCATTGTAAGTTAGATTTTCCCCGGGGTTATTGGCAAGATATTCCTGCCAGTCATACTCACTGCCCCTGTTTCCAATACCATATTCATTTTGAAAGTTCATGAAATAGCTTGGATCATCAAAAATAGCAGACGTGGTGAAATCAACACCAATCCCGGTTTTGGCTTTTGTTCCCTTTTTGGTTTCAATCATGATTACACCATGGGCTGCTCTGCTTCCATAAAGTGCCGTTGCGCTTGCCCCCTTCAAAACAGTTAAAGACTCAATGTTTTGAGGATCAATATCAGCGGCAGCATTTCCATAATCTATACCACCGGCACCACCTAAATTTGTGCTGCGGTTATCGATGGGTATTCCATCTACCACAAATAGAGGTTGATTACCTGCAAAAGACGCATTTCCCCTCACAACGATTCTGGAGGAAGCACCTATTTGAGAGCCACTGTTTGTTATCTGTACCCCGGCAAGCTTTCCGCTCAATGCATTCACGACATTGAAGTCATTGGTTGCATTCAAATCATCAGTATCCAGAGATTGAACGGAATATCCTAATTCCCTTCTTTCCCTTGAAATACCCAGGGCAGTGACCACAACCTCCTGAAGAGCCTGTTCGTCTTGTTCCATTGACAAATCAATGGTGCTTCTGCCATTTACCTGTACTTCCTGTGTCTTAAATCCAACAAACGACACAGTTATTGTTGCATTTTCAGCAACATTGATTGAATAAGTTCCATCTACACCAGTTATGGTTCCGTTAGCGGTACCCTTTTCCTGAATTGTTGCTCCCGGTAGCGGGTCTCCGCTTTCATCGGCAATTGTACCCGATACGGTTTGCTGATCCTCAACCTGCTCCGTCACCTCACTTTCAGTGGCCAGGGCCAGGGATAGAGAGCAACTCATAAAAAATGCATATATCGCAATTTTCGACATACGCAAAATAAATTTTCGTAATTTTACGTTCATAGAGTTTAATTTAATTTCACATTTATTAAGCACTTCTAGCCGAGGACTTTTCCAGGAGACACCTCGGCTAATTTTTTTATATCCGATTTAATCATCGAATAACTGTAAAACTGATTTAATTTAATCTCAGATGAAATCAATTTATTGGCTCAAGGATATACTATCTTAGCTTTTATTGAAAACAAGGGTAGGGAACAGGTAATCAGAGATTTTTTATCCAGAACTTCAATTCTGGTTTTTATAGAAACCCGTTTTAAACATCATTCCACGATATTTTGCAGATACTTTATGCACTTGACACTTCTTTTACCACATTGGAAGTTTCAGGGATTTCGTACTACACTTCAGGAAATAGTCAATATTCTATTGCTCTTTTTTAGTCAGATTCAGGACCTCTGCTATGGGAGTCTCCCTTCCCGAATTCCCTGTTGGAAATCATGATCAGCTTTATCATTTAAGTCCCTTCATTAGAGATTTCGAACCAGTGTAGAAAGGAGTCCGCTGATGAAACTCTTTTGGTTCTAAATCCAGTATTCGGTTCTTGCCATCGGTAGCTTCCCCCTGTGCCTGCTCAGCAATGAAGGCCAGGGCATTGCATTCATATAATAGCCTGAGCTTTCCATGTGGTTTGGATTTGGTGCCCGGATACAGGTAAATCCCTCCTTTAAGCATGTTGCGGTGAAAGTCCGCCACCAGTGAACCGATGTATCGGGCTGAAAGTCCCTTTTTTCTACAATCCAACACAAATTCATTGATGGATGGATCCGATTCTCCCATAAGGCTTTCATTGATGGAGTAGTAACTTACCTCCTGGGGAAAAGTCATCTCCGGATGGGAAAGAATAAATTCCCCATACGAAAGATCCAGGGTAAATCCATTCACACCGTAGCCAGTGGTGTATACAAACATCGTGGATGACCCATAGAGGATATAACCAGCTGCCACCTGTGCGCTGCCTTTTTGGAGCACATCTTCCATGGTCACTTTGGTGCCAGTGGGAGACTTCCTTCGATAGATGGAAAAAATCGTTCCTACCGAAACATTCACATCAATATTGGAAGAACCATCCAGGGGATCTATGGCTACCACGTAATGCTGATTCTCATTGATGTGGATGATCTTCTCCTCTTCCTCAGAAACAACAGCGGCGGTCATTCGTCCGTTGCGCAGCGCCCGGGTAAAACGAATATGCGCTACCACATCCAGCTTCTGCTGACTTTCACCCTGCACATTCACTTCACCCACCTCTCCATTGAGATCTGATAGTCCGGCATTGCCTACTTCCCTGTTGACGATCTTGCCGGCCAGGGCGATATCTCTCAGTAGCTGGCTTAGCTCACCAGTGGCATATTTGAATTCATCCTGTTTGCTTTTGATGAAGCGGTCAAGGGTGGTACCGATGGGGGTTCCGAGGTCTTTTTTTGCCATTTTTCCTGATTTGAAAAGCTATCTATCAAAAATATAAAATACTTTCCTGGAAACACTCCTGTGCAATCATGCCTGGCTATCTTGCAGGAACGGTAAACTGATAGGTCCCGGATGGGAGATGGTATACAAGCTCATCCCCTGCAGCCTCCATCTTCAGGGTTTTATCACCGGCCTTTGAACCCTGCTTTAAGTATAATGTTGCCGTGCTATTGGCAGGAATCACCACTTCATAGGATACTTTATTTCTGGTCTTTTCCCATGAGGATGAAAGGGTGCCGGCAATGCTTTCATACTCAGCCTCAAACTGATCCAACCCGCTAACAAAATTGGGTTTAAGAATAACATTCCTGAAGCCAGGTTTATTTTCGTCCGGCAGGATACCTCCAAGGGCTTCATAAAACCAGGAGCCGATCTCGCCAAACATGATGTGATTGCGTGAAATATCTGTTTCTGCGTTTACATCCCAATTCTCCAGCAAAGTGGTTTCACCATTGACCATCCACCAGCCCCATGAGGGGTAGGTTTCCTGAGATGCAACTTTGTAGGCCATATCGGCATAGCCGTTTTGGGTTAAAGCACCGAGAATGGCCTTAGATCCCAGCAGTCCCACATCAATATGGAAATCATCCTTTTCGACCCTTCTGGCCAGGTTCTCTGCAACTTTTGTTTTCATATCTTCAGGCACCAGCCCCCAGTAAAGTGGAACGCTTAGTTCTGTTTGAAAGCCACTGGCATATATGCCTGTCGATCGATTAAGGAATGCTTCATTGAATGCATCTTTGATCTTTTCAGCCAGAGCTTCATACATCTTCCGGTCATCTTCTTTACCAAGCAATTTCGCGGCCTTGGCGAGGATCATGACATCCGTATAGTAGTAGGCAGTCGAAGTCAGCTCCTTTAATGATTTGGATTTCACAGGGACCCAGTCTCCAAGTCCCCAGTAGCAAATCCCATCCAGGCTGATGCTTGTGAGATAGTCTACATAGTTTTTGATGTTATTATAGCATTTCGCCAACAGTGTGGTATCCCCATAAAACAAATAAATGTTCCAGGGGATGATCGCGATCGTGCTGGTCCAGTCGGGTCCGTTGGCCCACTGGTAGCCCCAACCGCTGGTAGGAATGATGGCAGGCAGTACCCCGTTTGGTTGCTGCTCATCCAGGTGATCATCCATCCACTTTTCATAGATGGTGATGCCATCGTAATTGTACAGTCCGGTTTCCAGGGCAATGTGCGCATCGCCTGTCCAGCCGTTTTTCTCCCGCTGCGGACAGTCGGTGGGGTATCCAAACAGGTTAGCCAGGTACGAACTGTTCGTGGCTGCCCAAATCTTGTTGATCGTAGGGTTGCTCGTGTTGATGGATCCGACAGGCGGCACATCACTGTGGGCAAAGTATCCAACAAGGTCATTTTTGGTCAGTGAAATTGGCCGGTTACTGGTAACTTCCACATACTGAAACCCTTTGTAGTTGAACCTGGGTTTAAAGGTCTCAACTCCCTCCCCATTCAAATAATAGACGTCCGTTTGGAAAGGATCCGAGTCATCGGTCGGACGATAATGACGCTCGATCTCTCTCAGATCCACCAGCCCGTTTTCATAAATGACCTCCGCATGTTTCAACCTGATGACAGTGCCTTTACTACCGGACACAGAGATCTCGGATGTTCCTGATATGTTCCTGCCCAGGTCAAACACATAGGTGGTATCGTTGATCCTGTTCATGATCACAGGTACGATCTTTTCCACTTCGCGGATGGGATGTAACACCTGCGCGACGATATTCTGAGTAGGTGCTGACCTGAAAATGACGTTATTCCATTCCGAATCATCGAATCCGGGATTATTCCATCCGGGGATCTCAAGATTCGCATCATAATGTTCACCCGTATAGATGTTATTTTGAATGACAGGACTCAGCTCCGTCTTCCAGTCGTCCCCGGTTTTGATGATCTCCACTTCACCGTCTTCATACTCGATCCTCAGGTCGAGGCAAAACGTGGGCCGTCCTCTCCAGGGTGCCTCGTGAAAGAACCACACGGCCGTGGACTGGTGGTTGTACCATCCATTCCCCAGGAGCACACCAAGGGCGTTGTCTCCTGAATTGAGCAATTTGGTAACATCATAGGTGACATACAGGATCCTCCGGTCGTAGCGGGTAAACATGGGGTCGAGGAAGCGATTTCCCAGCCGCTCGCCATTCACATACAGCTCATAATATCCTGCAGTAGCAATGTAGGCTCTTGCCGATTTGATCTTCTTATCTGTTTGAAAACCCTTTCTGAAATACGGTGCCGATTTGATGTTGACATCCCGGCTGTCGCTGATCCAGGCACCGCTCCAGTTGGACGGATCCATCATGCCGGTTTCGAAGGAAGAGACTTTTGAGACTTCCAGGCTCCCCTCCTGATCCCATGCCTGAACGCGCCAATAGTATTTCGTGAAAGGCTGTAGGTCAGCTCCTGCATAGGTGACCAATTGATCCCGGGAGTTCACCTTTTTGGTGTCCCAAACTTCACCGGTCCCCTGCAGAACCTGAATCGAGTCCATCCCCACGATTAGCTGATAACCGGACTGCATGGTACCGTTCTCAGCAGCGACCATCTTCCAGGTGAATCTTGGGGATTGGGTGTCGATGCCAAGCGGGGAATCGAGGTATTCACAGCGGAGGTCGGTGATGGTGAAGGTGAAGCCCAGAAGGGGTAGTGAAATAAAGATGAAAAGGGCGAGGAGGTTTTTCATAAAGTTAATAGGTCTAAATTAGCAAAAAGTTATACCTATTGTTCAAACTGCTTCAAATCATTCCATATCACTATGAAAGAAATAAGTTCAATAATATCAAGATTTTGCTGATTTATTTCCTTTCACAAATATCTATAAAGGACGGTCCCCCACCTCTCTGTTATAACCCCTTCTCCCTAAATCATCCCCTATCATTAACTAGTTACCTAGGGCCTCTTTTGAAATATATTATGTGTTAATGAAATTCATCTGGTCTTCATTTCAAAACGTTTCAGATGGACGCATCCAGAAGCTTGCCCCATCGAAATTCCCCATCCTGGTAGAATATTTTTTGAGTGATCTGTGAGGTGGGGTCTGTAAAGGCCAGGAGCTGAAGGGCGATTTTCTACTTTCATGGCATCCTCAGTAGGAATGAAGTTTAATCCATCCGGAGCAAATGTCAGCGTACTGCTAATGGAAGCTAAAGCCGCAACTCCATTAAGATGATTCCAAATCAACACCTCATGACTCTTATCAAGTAGAGGTATATGATATTTTTGATAAGGTCCCTCAGGGGAATCTGCCATCGCCACACCCATCTGGGTATGTCTTGGACCACCTTCCCCATGCACCCGGGATCTTCCTTTATAATACATCCAGTATTTATTATTCTTCACCAGTAGAGAAGCATCATCCACACGATAGCTGTCAAAGGCGACTGAATCCTGGCTCACTTCCAGCACTGGCTGATCAGATATTCTTAAAAACGGGCCATCCGGACTATCAGCAACGGCAACCCCAATTGCCGTGATGTCTGTTTCAGAGTTGTTTTCAAATTCCTGCTCAGGATTGCCAGGTGTAGGTTTGACTGCTGTATAGAACAAATAATATTTTCCATGATCTTGCAATATGTTTGGTGTAAATACAGCATAACTGTCAAAAGCTCCTGTCGGGCCTGTACCGAGTGCCTCACCTTTTTCTGTCCAGTTGTGTCCCTCGTCTTCAGATACAGCATACCATATTGTTCCCCAGTATCCGGGGGTGACATCCTTGACTTTGGTATACCACACATAGTATTTTCCATCAACTTTAATCACATCACTTGGATCACGACGTGTAAAAGGAGGATCAGAACCTATACCCGATACTTCCTGATATTCAAACCAAATGCTATCCTTGAATACAGTATCTCCTGAAAGCTCGCTTTCAGTACTAGGTTTCTTTTTGTGGACACAACCATATAGTAATAATATCAGCAAGAGAATAATTCCTCCTGAAAATAACTTTGTTGTATTGTCAATCTTCTTCATTTATGTTAAACTTTTACTTCTGATTGAAATTATTATGGAGATCTTTTAGCGGTATTAAGCCTGGGGATCGATGGTTATTCTTCATTTCCTCTTCAAATAACACAGCCATCTCAGCTAATTTTTCTACAAAATCCTTTTCCTTATCAAATAGATTGTTTTGCTCTCCAATATCATCTTCCAAATTATACAGTTGGGGTTCTTTACCAATGAATAACTTCCAGGAACCATTCCGGACTGCTTTAAGACCCCTGTCCTGATCCAGATAAAAGAACTGTTCTCTTGGCTCTTCAGCCTTAACCTTAAATAGCAATTCTGAAATATCTATGCCATCTATGGTTCGATCTTCAGGCAAATCAACACCTGCCAATGTTGCAATTGTTGGATACAAATCGATGGCTGAAGCTATATTGTCACAAACTTTATTAACTGGAATCACTCCCTTCCATTGCATTATACAGGGCACCCGAAGTCCCCCCTCATACATTGAACCTTTTCCTCCCCTCAAGGGGCCTGAACTTCCTACAGCAGGTCCATTATCGGAAGTGAAAATGACGAGTGTATTATTTTCCAAATCAAGTTCTTCCAGTTTCCTGAGGATGGTACCCACACTCAAATCCAGTTCCTCTATGGCTGCAGGGTATAAAAAATCCCGGCTTTCCTTATTTTCCCCTGTAATCTTCGAAAGTTGTTCTTTACTAAACCGAAGGTTAACAAGACTATCCACAACATGCACAGGTCGATGAGGCATATTGTGAGCCAAATAAAGGAAGAACGGATTTTTTTTGTTATCCTCAATAAATGAAAGTGCCCGGTCTGTATAATGCTGTATAAGTAGATCCTGATCAGGGTTAAATTCAATCACGCTGTCTCCTTCAAAAAGAGGCAACGAATCAAAATTATGAGGAGTGGCACCTGGCATCATATCATTACTGTAGGGTAGTCCAAAATACACATCGAAACCATGATTTAGCGGCATAAATTCTGGCAAATCACCTAAGTGCCATTTGCCAATGCAGGCGGTTTTATATCCTGCTGATTTTAATAATTCTGCCATCGTAATCTCATCTGTATTCAAGCCAATTGCATACCCATCTTTTTGTCCTCTTGACATGGAATTCGGAAACAGTACCTTTGGTAAACCCACCCGCTGAGGATAACACCCTGTCATCAGAGCAGCTCTTGAAGGGGTACAAACGGAAGCTGCCATATAAAAATTAGTGAAGCGCATACCTTGCGAAGCCATTTGGTCCAGGTATGGGGTCCTGATAGCTTCATTCCCGTAACAACCCACATCGCCATATCCCTGATCATCTGTGAGTATGATGATTATATTGGGACGCAAGGATCGGCCAAGTGTCATAAATGGTCGATATAAGCATGTTAAAATAAGAGTTATTAAAAAGGTCGAATATATTTTCGTCATTTGATGAGTTAAGCAAAAAAGCATAAGGGGTAATTTCCCCCTTATACTTTTCCCTAAGATTCTTTAGTATCCTGGATTTTGTTGTACCAGCGGATTTGTAGAAATCTCACTAAATGGAATGGGATATAAATACTGTTCTTTACCTGTAACGGGATGTTCGCCTATTTTAGCAGGATTGATAGTAATTCCTTGAGCGGCCAATCTTTCTGCTGTTCTACCGGTTCTGTTCAAATCAAACAATCGTTTCGATTCAAAAGCCATTTCAGTCCTTCTTTCTTTCCAGATCGCTTCCCGAAAAGCTGCCTGATCATCAGTAATCGTTTGAGACAATGGTCCTAATCCTGCCCTTTCTCTAATCTGTTCATTAATAATACTTATTGCTTCGGAATTTGCAGCGCCTAATTCATTTAGGCTCTCAGCGCGTATAAGCAAGACCTCGGCATATCTAATGACCGGATAATTTGCAGGGCTTACTCCTGCCGGCAAAGCATCACCCATAAAATATTTATTAATCAAAGGATCAGGAGGACCTGTTCCTAAAACAACTCCAACAGTAAAATCATAATAGGAAATTGACACGTCCTTTCTAAAGTCACCGGTTTCAAAATCCTCTACAATACCAATTCCTCCCCCTGGAGCCCCAGGAAACCCTGTATTTATAGCATTACTTGTAGGAACATGCGCATATGCTCCATTTCCATTTACAAGGGAGGGATGAGCAAAGAAAGTATTCAGACTAGATGTCGGTGAGCCGGCATTGCCATATTGAACTTCAAATACGGACTCCGTGCCATTCTCATTCGCCCCATAAAAGTTATCAGAATAATTCAGGAACAGATCATAGCTTCCGGATTCAATTACTTTCTCCGAGGCATTTGCAGCTTGATCCCAATTTTCAAGAGTTAAATGAACGGCAGCTAACAAAGCATTTGCTGCCCCCAGAGTCGCTCTTCCCTGTTCTCTCCCAACACCACCGGAATAAACTCCGCGGTTGGGGAGCAGTCCAGCTGCAGTTTCGAGATCTATTATTATCTGTTCATAAACTTCTTCGATTGAAGATCGTTCTTTCGTAGCTTCATCAACAGATTTCGTTTCCTCAAGTAAAAGTGGCAATTCCCCAAACAATCTAACCAGATTAAAATAGTAAAACGCTCTTAGAAAATACGCTTGCCCTATTATGATATCCTTGAGTTCGGGATCACTCGCAAATGTCATATCCGGAACTCTGTTAAGTACTACGTTACAGTTATTTATACCTTGATAGGAACCCGACCAAAACTGACTCACTCTTGGATCAGAATAATCAGCTGTAAACTCACTATGTTGGGTTTCAGTCCTCCACGTATAAGCATCATCACTTGCCAGGTCAACCAGTACTTGCAGGGTTGTATTATACAATCCATTAAGTGGTTGATATGCAGCATTGATGCCTGCTATTGCTCCTGCTTCGTCTACATATACATTATCTACTACCGAAACCCCAATGGGTTGTGGTTCTAATACATCTTCGCAACCTATAAAAAGCGTTGTGATGATGAATATATTTAATAATTGTAATTTCATGACATATAATATTTTAAGTAATTAAAAGCCTAAATTCAGAGTAAGCATATAGGTTCTGGATAAAGGATATGGAGTTAAATCCAAACCACCCGATAATACACCTCCACTGGAGCTTTCTGGATCAAAGCCAGTATAATTGGTGATGGTTGCAAGATTTGTAACATTGATAGTTAATCTGGCAGAGTAAAAGCCTATTTTTTGGCTAATTTCTTTACCTAGATCGTATGATAAGCTTACATTTTTAACCCGTAGGAAAGAGGCATCTTCCAAAAATCTTGTAGAGGGCCTGCTGTTTTCTCCAAATGCTCTACCGGAATTCAAAGGGCGAGGGTATTTATTACTTGGGTTTTCAGGACTCCAATAAGGTACATCGAGTGCATTTATCGCCGGTTGGCCCGATTCAATAAACTGCCTCAACTGATTAAACATTTTATTGCCATATTGCCAATTTAAGAATACGGACATTGTGAAATTTTTGTAGTTAAATGTATTGTCCAAACCTCCATAAAATTTCGGCATAGGCTGACCTGAAAACTGTCTATCATCCACAGTAATTGCATTATCATCATTGAGATCGAGATATTTGGAATCTCCAGGCTCAAGACCGTACACTGTCGCTTCGGAGGCTTCATCAACTTGCCAAATACCATCCCATTGGTGGGTATAGAAAGCCCCAATAGGTTGACCTGCAGTGGTCAAATTAATAGCAATACCACCAAGAAATCCGGCCACTTCATATCCAGGAATCTGAGCATTCTGCCCTTGGGCATTCTTTCCTATATCAAGTACCCTATTGCGGTTAGTAGTTATATTGAAGGAAGTTGACCATTTAAACGTTTGTACTAAATTTTGAGAAGTAAAATTAAACTCAAACCCTTTATTACTTATTGACCCTAAGTTTACTGTAGGATCAGCTGGTATTCCTGTAGAAGAAGGTTTAGGAATTACAACCAACAGGTCTTCAGACTTTTTATCATAGTAATCAGCTGAAATAGAAAGACGGCCTTCAAATAAAGCCAAATCAAAACCAATGTCAAATTGCTTATTGGTTTCCCATTGTATATTTTCATTGGCAAAACTATTAGGTCTTATGCCTCCAACCTCAGTGTCTCCAAAAACATAGTTAGCAGATGTAGTCGTTGCAAGGTATTGAAAATTACCAATGGCCTGATTACCTGTGAGACCATAGCTAACTCTTATTTTCAAATCATCCAAAACCGGAGCACCTTGCATAAAACTTTCTTCTGAAATTCGCCATGCTATGGAACCTGAAGGAAAAGTTCCGAATTTATTATTTGGGCCAAACCTTGAAGATCCATCTCTTCTGACTGTGGCTGTGACCAAATATCTATCATTAAATGAATAATTAAATCTGGTAAAATAAGAAACCAATCCGGCATGAGTTTCACCACCACTTCCCCCGGTGATATCGGGTTGATTGCTGATTTGGTTCAAATTATTATTAGTAGTTCCACTTCCGGTAACACTAAAATTTTGGTCAATGAATTTTTGTGATGAGAAACCTAATAAAGCTGTCAATTTATGATGGCCATAAGATTTAGAATAAGTCAATGTCAAATCAGTCACATAATTCAAGTTTGTTGAATTACCTTGAGATACCGACCCCTGTGTTCGTCTATAACCTCCCCTATCATAAACCGGGAGATAGGTATAGCTATTACCGTTTACAATATCCACACCAAAATTTATTCTGGCATTGAGTCCGCTGACTATTTCATAATCAGCAAAAGCATTCCCCAAAAGTCGATTGATTTTGCTTTCTCTTACTTCCTCCAGGTTAACAGCAACGTGGTTTTCTTGTGGTCCATTATTTGGTGCTGATCTACTTGGTATTCCGATAAAGTTTCCGTTCTCGTCCTTATAGGGATTCCATGGCCTGGAAAATGTAGCTTGCCTGAATCCTCTTGGAAAAAGGGCATCATTAGCAGCGTTATTTCCCCACTGATAAGAGTTTGAAAGTCTGACTCCAGTTTTTAATTTTTCATTAACCTGATGATCAATATTGGCTCTAAATGAAGCTCTTTTTAGATATGTACCAATCAAAATTCCCTCCCTATCCATGTAAGAGCCTGAAATAGAAAATTGTGTTTTTTCATTTCCACCATCTATTGACAAATTATATTCCTGCCATGATCCTGTTTGCAGCATTAAGTCCTGCCAATCGTTATCATTTTCTGCCAATTCATTAGAAATACCAGGCCAGGTTTGCCCATTATTGATATAAGCTTGTTCTGAAAATTCCAAAAGTTCAGAAGTATTCATCATATCAAGTCTTTTAATATCCTTCTCAAATCCATTTTTCACCTCAATATTTACAGTTGTTCTTCCTGATGTTCCGCTTTTAGTAGTAATTACTACCACACCATTGGAAGCTCTTGCTCCATAAATAGCTGTCGCTGATGCATCTTTCAGGATATCTATTGAAGCAATATCTGAAGGGTTTATTGTAGAAAAGGACCCAGTCGCTAGAGGAACTCCATCAACTACGTACAATGGACCGTTGGATCCTGTAGAATTTATACCCCTAACTAAAACTTGAAATCGCCCTTCAAGATCTCCTCCAGTTTGTTGCACCTGTACACCTGAAGCCCTTCCTTGCACCAATTGCTGAAGATTATTAACCGGAACTTTTCTTAGAGTTTCTCCGGATATTGAAGCGACTGATCCTGTAACATCTCTCTTCTCCTGGGTCCCATATCCCACGACTACAACTTCCTCCAGCGCCGATACATCCGACTCGAGGCTTACATCCAAAACTGTCCTCCCATTCAATTGGATTTCCTGAGTGGCATACCCCACAAATGAAACCGTCAACGTAGCATCCTCCGGAACACTGAGAGAAAACTTCCCCTCTACATCCGTGATCGTTCCATTCGTTGTCCCCATTTCCTGGATGGTCGCTCCGGGGAGCGCATCTCCGTTTTCGTCGGTCACGGTACCGGTCACATTTAATTGAGCAGTTATTTCCTCCTGGACTGTAGCGGCCTTTTTGTCCACCTCCGGGATCAGGGCAATGGATTCATTGACCCTGCTGATCGAGAATCTCGTCTGACTTGATATTTCATTCATCAGGTTGAGAAGATTCCAGTCACCCGGGGATAAATTCAGCACCTTGTTCCTGATATCTGCTTTAGAATAGACAAATCGAAACTCACTCAATGATTCGACTTCCTCAATCAGGGCCTTTAACGGCACCGAGCCGTCAGAACCCTTCATATCAAGTCTGACGGAAATCTCCTCAAGGTACTTCCTCTGGGCATTTGAGTCGCTTGCCATGGCCATGATAATGGTTTGGCAACAGAGCATCGCATAGACAGCAATCTTTGACATGCGAATTACAAATTTGTGTAACTTTACATCCATATTGTTTTGGTTTTTACTAAAACATAAACTGGAAGGCCGGATAACTTTTACCAGGAGTAGATCCGACCTTCTTTTTTTATTTATTTAATTCTACAACTACTTTATTTTCATCGATCTCATACTTAAAGCCATAAACCTTTGAAATATTTGACAACACTTCTTCCAGTGTAGGGTTGTCAAATGACGCAGTGATTGGTTTTTCGGGAACCAGTTGATCATTAAAATCCAATTCCACCCCATACCACAATTCTATCTGCTCAAATACCTCCGTCAGTGAGCGATCCCTGAAAACCAGCAGCTGATCTATCCAGCCAAACACAAGCGCCTCATCCACCTTTGAAACCTCAGAGATTGCGCCCCCTTCCCCGATATTAACCATCTGGTCCGGGCTTAGCTCCACAGACTTGTTGAAGCCGGATTTCACATTGACCAGACCGGTCCTGACCGCAACATGCTTTTGCTTCTTATCCGGATAAGCACTCACATTGAAAGTTGTGCCCAATACCCGGATGGTAAATTCTTCAGTAGTGATAATGAACGGCCTGTTTGGATCCTTCGCCACATCAAAAAAAGCCTCTCCGATAAGTTCAACTTCACGGGAATCATCAGCAAACTGCTCGGGAACTACTAACCTTGAACCCGAATTCAGACGGACCATTGTACCATCAGGAAGCCTGGTCGTTATTTTCTGACCCGGCAGGCTGGCTTTTTCAACATAGGCACTCTTTTCGAGGACTGTCAAAGGTGTTTGTTCAGGCTCCCCGAAAGGATTTAGGTACAATAAACTTGCTATAATGATGAGAACCGAAGCGGCAATACCAGAGATCAACCGGTAATTAAATGATCCCCCGGATGAAGCTTCATGATCACGGTTTCCAATGCGGTTAAATATTTGAGCCTCCACCTCCTCTTGCGCAACTCGATGCTCCGCAGTGTAGGATTTCCAATATTTTGAGATTTCTTCAAATGCGTGCCTATTGGCCTGGTCCTCCTCAATCCACCGGATCAGCTTATGCTGCTCATCCAGTGAGATCTCACCTTCCAGGTATTTTGATATGATCCGGTCTATTTCCAATGAATTGTTGTATTAATCACAATACTCACTCATTGTATAGATCTTTTTCAGGGATCATTTATTGACAGGCATTTGAAAAATTACAATAAGTTTATAAATAGGAAATAAATAGTATCACATTAATAATAAATCATCCCGATTATTGAAATAATGTCAGCTCGATATAAGAAATAAAAAACCCGTCTAAGTAAAATCCGAAGTTCAAATTCAGAAATCCGAAAAAAATCTAAAGCCACAAATTCAAATATTTAAAATCACTCCAATTTCTCAATGATTGCACCAGTTTTTGGAATTTAGATCATTTTCCATTTGAACTTTTTTCGAATTTTCCATATTCAATTTTCGGATTTCAAAACACACAAAACTGGTTGATGAAAGGCTCTGTATTTCCAATGATAATCAATGAAATGACAATGAAATTCTAAAATAGTCATAGGTATTTCTTAAAGAGCTGCATTTCAAGCTTCTTAGTAAAATCCGAAGTTCAAATTCAGAAATCCGAAAAAAATCTAAAGCCACAAATTCAAATATTTAAAATCACTCCAATTTCTCAATGATTGCACCAGTTTTTGGAATTTAGATCATTTTCCATTTGAACTTTTTTCGAATTTTCCGTATTCAATTTTCGGATTTCAAAACACACAAAACTGGTTGATGAAAGGCTCTGTATTTCCAATGATAATCAATGAAATGACAATGAAATTCTAAAATAGTCATAGGTATTTCTTAAAGAGCTGCATTTCAAGCTTCTTAGTAAAATCCGAAGTTCAAATTCAGAAATCCGAAAAAAATCTAAAGCCACAAATTCAAATATTTAAAATCACTCCAATTTCTCAAGTGACTGCACCAATTTTTGGAATTTAGATCATTTTCTATTTGAGTTTTTTTTCGGATTTTCAAGATTCAATTTTCGGATTTATTAACCATCAGGACCCGACTTTTGAGCGTCTTCTCAAAGATGCCGTCGGTGAAAGTGTAGTGACGAAAGGATTTTTACTTTGGTTTAAATGTCGAACTCAGGTTAAAATAAACACAACTTAGAGCGAGGTTGTATGGACTAACCCCGCTACCAGAGGAAAGATGGTTTTAGCGATGTAGCCCAGGTTATCATCTTCATTGGACCTGTATCGTGAAGTGATCTCTGTCCTGATGGCATGAATGGCCCGGCTTACCTGTGTTCCGACAGTTGATACGGTGACGTTGAGTTCGGCAGCAATCTCTTTGTAGCTCTTCCTGTCCCTGCTATTCATCATGAAGATGAGCTGGCATTGCCCTGGTAATGAGGCCACTACCTGATCGATCAACTCTTTCAATTCCTTTTCAAGAAGGATCTCCTCCGGATTGACAATTTCTATCTGCCGGGACACATCCAGTTCTCCAAAGCGATTGGAATGGTTGAGGAGTTTGATGCTTTCGTTTTTTGCAGCAACCAGCAAATACGACCGGACCTCACGGATCTTACTGAGGTCGGCTTTCGAATCCCACAATTTGACAAAAACCTCCGCCACAGCATCTTTGGCCAGGTCTTCCGATTTTGTAATAGACTTTGCATATACAAATAAGTCCTGGAACAAGACCTTATAAAGACTTCTGAATTGCTCTTCATAAGACCTGTTGTTTTGCAACTTTCTTAATTTTCCAGGCTTATCCATGCTTAATATTAATCAATATTCAATGGGATTAATAGAAAACATGGAATTAACAATTGTAATCGGACCCTTCTGAAATAAGATAATCCTCTCAATAAACCTTTTTGACAAGATTATCATCAACCAGACTATTGATTTCCCAAGTCAGCTAAACCCTCACGATCGCCGCCACCCAATGACCTTCACCAGGCCTGTCGATGATGACCCGCTCTCCACCCACCGGACCTTCTTCCCCTGTCTGAATATTCACCCAGGATATCCTGAAATCAGTATTATTGTATGCTCTCAAGTCTAGTTATAAATTATAAATAAAGTATTTAACTGAAATTGATAGCCAACCTAAGGACGACTGGCAGCATCCAAATCCTCCACCAGTTCAGGTCCCACGGGATGCGGAAAAGGAGGCGAATCCCCTGTTAAAAACTCTATCAGAATAATTCGTGTAATGTGCGCAAGACCTGTGGCATTGGAATTTGATTCCACCACGTCCTTGCCCAGACGTTTCCCCATCTCCACCGGTGTGGGGCGGTAAGTATGCGTAAAGAAAGCACCATCCGGGGCCCGCATCTGATGCAACAGCTCCGTACAGCGCTCCACAATGCGTAGCCGAAGTTCGTCATCAAAACCCTCACCATGTTGATTGAGTATTTCCAGCAGGTTGGCTGTGTTAAAGACAATGATCAGGTTATCATAGGTCTCATTGAAGAGGATACGGAGGGTGGTCTCCCTCACCTTTTCCGCATTAGGCAACTCCATCCCTGCTGAATTTAGAAATGAAAAGATCTTTAGCGTGCCAGACAAGCGATACCCCCAGGTTTCCTTCTCAGCAAAACCAAAAAGCCCATCAGGTTGCTGTTTTTCATTGATTAACTGCTCAACGGGCTTTAACAGCGCCTGACGTTGTCCGGAGGGGAGCCCCTCGAAATATGGCCATTGATGACGGATCTGTGCTCCAACCTCCCAGGTATTTTCTCCCCAGGGTAATGCCCGCATCCAGATATCCAGCGCCTCGGGTGATTCCAGGTGAGCAAATGCTGATGCCGCCTCCTCATTGTCTTCTTTCTTATCCAGTGGTGACGGGTAAAGTGCCTGGCCTCCCAAATCTTTGAGGGTGCCAAATGCCATTGAAGTCACACGCGACATGGTCAGGTGTGTATATTGGTCAAGATGCTGGGGGTCCCGAAACAGCCCGCTTTCAGGATCCTGCCGGCCCTGGAGAAATGTGATCACGTTTGCCTTAAAGGCAGGGGATGTAGTTTCAAGGAGATCAGCCAGTTTCAAAATGTCCACCAGCTTCGATGTTGATTCTATGTCCGGTGCAAAACGGGGGTCAGTTGACGAAGCCCTTTTCGCACTTAGGGAGTAAAAGCAGCCTCCGCTTTCACCATCATAAACCCTGGACCACCAATCGAAAGACTCATTGAACTCGGCATCCAAAGTCTTCAGGACCCTATCCACTTCAGCCGGATTCAATGAATTTTGTCCACAAGTATCATAAGATACCATAACCAGAAATACTATCAGCGATATCTTACAGAAATGAGAAATGGAGCTTGCTAACAGAGGAAATAGAGCACATAATTCTTTAGATCTTTTATCCTTAAGAATATCTCTCCTCCAGTTGGAAGACCGGTTTACAACTAAGTTTCTTAAATACATGTACCTGTGATTCGTGTTAATGAAAGACTTTTTGAACTACCAAATAATGCTTTCGGTGATGATTTCATCATCTAACCATTGATGACAGAAGTGATATCTATCTCATACATCTGGCGACCAGGCCCCTGATGTGTTGAATCAAAGTAGACTTTTGTACCCTGCTGATTGCATCGGGGATGTAAGTCGCAACGCCATTCACCTTTGAATTTTACGGGCTCATGAAAACGTCCAAGGATCACCTTGCGTCGGCTGGGGACGTGGTAGAGGTATAGTTCCTGCTCGCGCTTCTCTCCCTGAGGGTAAGTATCATTCAAAATCCATTCGTAATTGGTATTGGGCACATAAGTATTATGGCCATTACGGGTCATCAGGCCATCACCAACGATATGATATTGCTTGCTTCGATCCTCAAAAACATAAAAAGCTGCCCGATCCAGATTCTCGGGTTTGGCCCATGCACACAAAGCATCATCTCCCTTCCAGATAAAGTGTGAAAAATGACCTGAGTCATTCAAAGCATACAGATCAGAACCATCCGTATTGACAGTTATTGCCCGGGTGATGTATAGCTCGTCAGGTCCGTCCAAAGGCCTCCCGGTCGCCTGTCGATATTCTGCAGGTGTCGGATAAGGCCTGGACCGATTGAGAAATATCATTCTGGTCCCGGATGGGTTGACCAGGAGGTGATTGATCCAGTGATAATTTTCCGCCACAGATCCAAGGGGACGATTGAGCCTGGCCAGGTCGGCATAGGAAACAATGAGTTTGCTTTCCCCGCTCAAAAGATCCATGCGATAAATTCCGGTATCCTCCGGAGCCGGTGCAGGTACGCTGCTGTCTTCACTGGCATATCCGTAACCCGGCCGGAAAAACTGCAAACGGGCGAAGTCCACCCCAAAGGCGGTACGCCCATCCGGGCTCAGGGTATAAATGGGTTTAGGCAGGATGCGCCTCTCCCCGGTCTTAATATTCTTAATGATGCTTACGAAGCTATCTTCCAGTCGGGCATTCCAGATCACCTCTTCCGAACTACCGGGTATCCACTGCAACATGCATCCCTGCTGCCAGCCCCAGGCACTGCTTTGGCCGATACCCACCCAGCGATTGTTGTCTTTCAGGTCAACGAAACCGAGCTTTATGCTATCCTGAAGCGTGGGGGTACGAAAGATCTGATCTGCCTCGTTCCCCAGGGCATAGCGACCGGAGGTGTCAATCTGCCACTTATCATAATAGCCAAACCAGTGTTGCTTAGGTCCTGTCGTTAGTTGGTTGACTGGCAATTCATCACTAAGATCAATCACCTCAGTGGCAGGTAAGCCGGAGCCTAACGAAAGGCCGGGAAGTATAGAAAGACCAACTCCTGCAATTCCTGTCTGCTCAATAAAATGTCTTCGATTCATCATTTTGGATCATTTTTTCATTTTAATTATACAATATCAAGGGCAGCACACCTCATGTTAATCATTCCACTGGTTTTTCAGAACCAGCAACATGGGACTATCCTTCATCCACTGAGCTGCTACCTTTTCCTGCCGACCATAAGGATCACTGATCACATAAGAGCCTAACAGCAGGTCCGGCCTACCATCCCGGTTGATATCACCCTTATCCATTACATTCCATCTTCCGAGGTCATACCCCGATATTGTGAACCCATCAAAAATCAGGGAATCCCTTACCGACTTATTTTCAAGCATCATGAGTGCTTCTCCAGCCGAATCGGGGTAACCGGGGAAAAAAGAGATAACTGCAATATCCAGGTCCCCATCCCCGTCATAATCTGCCGGTAAGGCCTCATAGGCCCCATCCACCGGATAGAAATAAATTTCCTGAAAATCCAGACCACCCAAACCTTTATAGACCCGAATGCCATGATAGGGCTTTAAAATAGCCTCATAGTCAGCATTATCTCCAGCAACATGGATTATATCCTTGATGCCGTCATTGTCTATGTCCAAATATTCAAAGGTGACACTGCCATAGGTCGGCGGAAGCTGCAAAAGTCTTTTTTCCTGAAAATTGCCCCCACCCTGATTCATAAGTGCATATACGCTTTCATCTCCCTGCGTAATCATGGCCAGTATGTCCGTAAGCCCGTCCTCATTCAGATCTTCCGCTATCACCCGGGAAGGACCTGTTTTATTGATCAGCTGGTGGCGTTTATATTGTTCATCTCCTGAATTCTCAAACCATTCCAGTTTCCCTGCCCAGTTCCCGAACTGAGCGACCACCACATCTTCATCCCCGTCGTGATCAAAATCCGCAAAAGCCATATCGACCGGACGCTGCAAGCCCGAAATCACATTGGCGAGAGCATTATACTGGTCCGAACCATTAGCCTTTGTAAACTTCACAATGCGGCCGGTCGGTTCATCAGTAGAAGTAAACGACCCCATCAGCAAGGCCCATAACTCTCCCTTTTTCTCCCTGATCCTGGCCGGAGGAGAGCGAACGCCAAGCGACTGCACCGGTTCTAAATTGGTATCGAAGATATTGATCGTGCTGTAGTCTTTTTTGACGTCGCCATGATAGATCAGCCCGGATTGACTTTCAAACTGGATCATCGTGGCCATCGGCGGAGCAATTCTGGCCTGTGGAGAGCTGCCTTCAAACACGTTCCTTATCTCCGGGGCGGCTGTTTCATTCTCCAGGGACTCCGGAGCTTCGTTAAGGATATAGTGTTTGATTTTTTTCCAATCCGAAGAATCAATAAGAGGTTTTGAGGGGTATACATTGTTTGCCAGTAAAAAGCTTCTGGCTTCCCCACCCTCCAGCAGCTCTGCCCGGCTTTCCTGCTCATAAATCCCCAGGAAGGCTCCCATCCTGGGTAAAACCTCCTCTTTCCATATATGCCCGGGCAGCAGATCCGGCGAGGCATACAGGTGGCAGGAAATACAATATTGCTGACTGAGGTTTTTGCCCTCCAACAGATAGGCAGCGCTGTCAATATCGGTAGATTCTCCCTGACCTGAATCAGAAGTGCATGAGCCTAGTATAAAAATACCTGAAAACAAAACCATCCATGGCAAGACAGATCCCGGACCTTTCAATAAGCCTATTGCCTTTCTGATGAGATCTGAGATCTTAATTTTCGTATGACTTTTAATCGATGTCAAACTATTTACTTATTGATCAAAAAGTATCACCTGCCTGATCGCTTCGCCATTTGCCAGCCGCTCAAAGCCTTCATTGATGTCCTCCAACCCAATCCTGTGAGTAATCAGCCGGTCAACCTGTAATCTTTTGGAGCGGTACAGATCCAGAAAATTGGGTATATCCCGCTGCGCCACACAGCTTCCCAGGTATGATCCCTTCAGGCTTTTTTCCATGCCAACTAACATTGTCGGAGATACACTCAGTCTTGCTTCCGGATGAGGCAATGCTGCCGTCACCGCCGTACCTCCTCTCCTGGTAGCCTCAAGGGCAAAATCCAACGCAGGAATGACTCCGGCAAATTCTACCGCGATATCCACTCCTCCGTTTGTCAGGTCCCTGATCTCTTCCAGGGCTTCCGGTTTTGACGAATCCACCACATGATGGGCTCCCAGATCAAGTGCGACTTGCCGCTTCTGCGGGTTGATATCCGCTCCAATGATCTTTCGGGCACCAGCGGCCTGCGCACCCATAATGGCGGAAAGTCCTACACCACCTAACCCAACAACAAGCACCATATCTCCCAATTTTACCTGCGCAGTATTCACGACAGCTCCCACACCTGTCATTACCGCACATCCAAAAAGTGCAGCTATATCAAATGGAATATCCCTGTCAATTTTTACCAGTGAGTTGACGGAGGCAACGACATATTCGGAAAAACCCGAGACACCCAGGTGATGGTGATAGTATTCATTTCCCTTTTTTATCCGTTTATGGCCGCCCATTAGTACACCTTCTCCGTTGGCTTTAGCTCCCGGCTCACAAAGGGCCGCTTTTCCTGTTGCACAGTTCAGGCAATGCCCACAGGAAGGCATGAAGGAGAATACCACATGATCTCCCACTTTAAACCGCTCCACGTTTTTGCCCAACTCTACGATTTCCCCCGAGGCTTCATGTCCTAATACCATGGGCATCGGTCGCGGACGGTTGCCATCGATGACCGACAGGTCCGAATGACATAATCCGGCTGCTCTTAATTTAACAATTACCTCTTCCGCTCCGGGTGCTTCCAGGTCCACCTCCTCTATTTTTAATGGATTAGTTTTTGTGTAAGGCCTGGCTGATTCCATTTCATGTAGCACTGCTGCTCTTGTCTTCATCATCTTGCTTTTACTGGTTATTAAATTTACTCAATACACCACCATCCCTTTTTTGCCCTGACAAACTTCGTTTAAAAGTATCCTTTCCATGAACCAGGAGGGTTAACAGGCCTCCACCGATAAATGCCCAGGTCGCACCTTTCATGATCAGTATACCGGCTATGACTCCGGCAATGCCCAGATCTTTTTGATTTCTTGCTTCCATAATACCGATACGGACACTCACATACCCCTGTATCAATAAAGTCAGGGCCAGTGCCACACCCAGAATGGGCTTAACCAGGCTAACGATCGGCAGCAACAACAGCCCGGTATTTGTTCCCCACCTGAACGATCCGGCTCCTCCAAAGATTGAATTCATTGCTTCCTTGCCCTGCTTATATCGCTCCACGATCACCACATGCATGGCCGCCCACAAGGGTCCGCACATGACCACATCGGGACCAAAGATGCTCATGAACAGATTCCTGCCGCCAAACAGTTGATGTGCGCGGTTGGGATCATAATCGATGGATTCATCGCGACGAAGCTCATCCGCTTCCTCCAGTATGGCCTGGCTTTGCAACACATCTCCGAACAACACGATATATGCCGCCAATACGGTCGGCAGGGCTGATACGAACATCATCAGAGGCGGAAAGCCCACTCCGAATACTGTATACTGACTAAACATGGTGTTAAAATCAGGACTGGTAAAACCCCACTCCAGGTCCGGCCAGGGTGTTTCATTCAGTATTGGACCCACAATAACAGCCAGCATAATGATCGGGAAAATCCCAAGCTTGCCAATCATTTTCCACATATGGCCCTGTTTCATCAGTTCACGAAAGTGATCGGAGAAAATCAGGTAAAATGCAATCCCCACGCAGATGGTGATGGTAAAGGGAAACTGGTCGAAGCGTCCACCCTCCTCAAGCACTGAAGTGATTGCCGCGACCCCTGCTCCCAGTATGATGCCGGATTTGATGGCTGAGGGAATATTCAGTACTACCCGTGCAGCCAGTTTTGTTACACCGAGGAAAACAGAAAAGATACCAAGCATCATCTGAAAAGCAATCAATGCGTGCACCCTGTCTACACCTTCCGGAAAGGTCTGCACATAGATCATCAATAAAGGTATGGCAGGGGTAATCCATCCGGGCACCACAGGATCACCCAGTAGATGGTGTACCAGGTACAGGAAGCCATTCATGATCACGATGGCGATGGCTGCTTCGAAAGGCATGCCAAGCAGCTCCATCATCAGTGGAATAGCCGCCATGTCAACCGCGCACATCAGCAATCCCTGGAGATAATCCGGAAGCTCGAACCGATAATGAATAAAGGGCAGCCTGAGTTTGAATGGCCCTACCCGAAGATACGGTGCTTCATGATTATATGGTCGCTGTTGCCATTTACTCATATGAATTTTAATCTAGGAAGGTATACATTTCTAAGTTGGCCATTTGTTTTTTCCCGATATCCTTTTGCTGTTATTCTGTAATGCTGAATTCATATATTGACCTGGATTGATATCTTTCATCAGGAGAAAGTATGACTGAAGGAAAATGATCCTGATTGGGGGAATCCGGATAATGCTGTGTTTCCAGACAAAATGCTTCCCGGTATTTGAATGCCTTACCCGACTTTCCCACATCAGTTCCATCCAGGAAATTACCTCCATAAAATAGTAAAACGGGCTCCTCAGTATATACAGACATCTTTATGCCACTGTCGGGGTCCAAAATCGATCCTGCAAAACCCATTCCGCCGGAGTTTTCTTTATTCACTATCCAGTTATGGTCATACCCTTTCCCATTGGTGAGGTGTATGTTTTCATTCTGGAGTGGTAAATCACTCCCTACTTTTTTGGGTTTTCGAAAATCCAGGACCGTACCCTCGACACCGGCAATTTCACCGGTAGGGATCAACGTGGAATCCACTACGATAAACCTGTCCGCATTGATTTCCAATATATGATCATTGATCGTTCCACTACCCTCACCTCCCAGGTTGAAAAAGGCATGATTCGTGAGCATGACGGGCGTCTTCTTATCAGTAACAGCCTCATATGAAATAATCAGTTCATTTTCAGGACTCAACTGGTAAATAACCTGTACATCCAGGTTTCCCGGATACCCCATTTCTCCATCTGCAGACCGATAGGACATTGTGATTGTGGTATCATTTACTGTCTCCACATTCCAGACCACATTTTGGAATCCACCTTCGCCACCATGCAGGTGATTGGTCACGTTATTGATTGGTAGTGTATACTGTGTACCATCCAATGTAAATTTTCCGTCAGCGATCCGGTTAGCTACCCGGCCAATGGTGGCCCCATGAAAAGGCTCATTGGCATTCAAATAACCTTCTATGCTTTCAAAACCCAAAACCACATCTATGTATTCCCCTTCCCGGTCAGGCACCTGCAGACTCACGATACGGGCACCAAAATTGGTTACCGCCATTTGTAAATCTCCATTTCTCAAAAAATACAGATTGGTTTCCCTGCTCTCAATGGTGGTCTTAAAATCCCCGGCTTTCAATGTTGAAACAGGTGGCTTCTCCGGTGAGATATTGCAGCCATGAAGTACGATCAGGGCAGTTAGTAGGAATAGAATGTTATTCTTCATCAGGATAGTTTAAAGCGTTTTAAGAAGGGACAGATTTCTTTTTACCTGGTGAGAATGTCTATTTCCATCTGGTTCCACTTGTAGTAGGTGCTGTGATTGTTGCCTGCATCAGACCAGATCAGGACCATTCTTTTTCCATCGTCACTGATCCACTTGGGGCTGAGTTTAAATCCATACGTTCGGTTGTCTTCATTATCCGGATAGAAATGATCAGCATAATAAAATCGTTTCCAGGGTCCCCATGGATTTTCAGCATACCAGAAGCCGATGCTGGCCGGATACTTACAATCCCAGCACCACCCGTCCCAAAAGTTCTTCCCTGGATCTGTCACGCCATAACTTACCATGAGGTACCGATCCAATCCTTTGTTGTAGACCACACTTGGAAACCAGGATGCCCACATCCATTCCTGACCGTTTGGTGCATCGGGATATCTGAGATTTACGCCTCTTTCGGTCATGTCACTGGTCCACTCGGCCCGATCACCTTTCCATTCCTTAAAATATTCGTATTTGGATTTATGCAGGATGTGATCCTTGTGTACCCGGATCATACTCAGATTCCTGGGTTCATACTGCTCGGGAGCATACATATAAACATACTCATCTTTTGCCGCCTCGTTATTCATTCCATTCTGACAAAAAGCTATCCAGTTGAAGGCATAGGCATCTCTGTCGATGTGATGCTTAGGATCTTCTTTGTAAAAAAAGAACGAACTGGAATCGGTATCCCAATAGGATGCCTGCGTCTCCATTTCGCCATTCCAGCGGTAGAAATATTTACCAAAATCATCGGTATACAATAACCGATTGGCAATGGCCCGGCGATACCAGGTATTGCTTTCACTCTTCCAAAGCCATACATAAATCACACTGTCCACTGAAACCGTACCGTAGGCATAAAAGGGCGATATACCCTGATTGATGGGATAACCCGGCATTTTCTTAACGTCTTTAGTCTCAAAATTCTGATCTCCTTCGATCCTCAGAAACATCGCACCCTCCATGTTGGGGTTACCTTTTAATTTCTCTTCGGTACCCCACCAGCCATTGCCGTCATCCATCATCGTATAAATATGGCCGTCCGCTCCCCATGTCTGGCACCAGTTATCTCCAAAATTCCCCTTACGGATCAGCGTGGTGGTGTCAAATTTTACACCGACAGGGATCTCCTGAGCCACTGACTGGTGTATGAAGCCTGCCATCAAAAAGTAAAGTGAATAAATGGTCTTTTGCTGTTTGAACACATTTAAACAGCCGATAAAAAGATCTTGTACTCTTTGCATATCCTGTATATGATTTTAAAAGCTATTCGAGGACTTATCAGACATCTCAAAAAGCAATTCCCCTCCTTTCATGATTTCCTCATAGGAGATCCTGAAATCCGAAATTGGCTTCCCGTTCAGTTTTACCGAATGGACATACTTATTGTTCTTCCCGTAGTTCCTTGTCTTTATGTTAAAGGTGTTTTCTCCAACCTGAATGCTTGCCTCCTCATAAGAAGGCCGGCCTATATCAAAAATTCCTGATACAGGATTTACAGGATAAAAACCCAACGAACTCAGAATGAACCATCCATTCATTTGTCCGAAATCATTGTTTCCACAATAACCGGCAGGCGTAAGCTCATACATGGTATTAAGTATTTGGTCAACAAACGCCTGGGTCTTATGCGGTTTACCTATATAGTTATACAGATAAGGTATGTGCTGGCTGGGTTCATTGCCATGAGCATACTGACCTATGAGCCCACTCACATCTTTGGTATTTCCGGTACCAACGATGGTTGGCGGCAGAGCCAGCAGGCTGTCCAGCATCAGTTCAAAAGTTTCCTCCCCACCCATCAATTCGATCAGTGCGGGTACATCATGCTGAACATGCCAGACATACTGCCAGGCGTTAGCTTCGGTATAGTCCCCGTTGGAAGTTCCGGCATGCTCGATATTAAGGGGATAGAAAGGGGTTACCCATTCACCGTCGGTTGTCCTGGCCCTCATCAGCTTATATTCCGGATCAAAGAGGTTTTTATAAAAGCCAGACCGGTGCATGAAGAAATCATAAGCGTCCTGCTTGCCCAGTTTGTCGGCGAGCTGGGCAGCGGCCCAATCATCATAATTGGCCTCCATCGTTCTTGACACAGATTCTGACATGACTTTATCGGCCGGTAAATATTCATATCCATCATACAGTGCCCACTTGTATTTTGGCCAGTGGTATTGTGTGAGTGTATTATGAATGGCTTCAAAAGCACGCTCGCCATCATCAAAGAGGCCTTTCAGGTAGGCCTCAACGATCACAGGTACTGCATGATTTCCAATCATCTTTTGTCTGTCTCTGCCCCATAGAGCCCATACAGGCAGATAGCCCTTTTCATCGTAATGACGAAGAATGGAATGGATGAAGGATTCAATCTTTTCCGGGATCAGAATGGTGTAAAGCGGGAAAGATGCACGATAGATGTCCCAGAAGGCGAAGGTGGAATAAAACTCGCCTGACTGCATTTTATATACTTTGTTATCAGCACCCATATATTGCCCATCTACATCCGCAATGTTGTTAGGATGGATAAACTGATGATACATGTTGGTGTAAAAAAGCTTCTTCTGTTCTTCAGAACCTTTGATCCTTACTCTGCCAAGCAGGCTATTCCATTCCTCCTCCGCTTCTCTTTTTATGGTGTCAAAGGATTTATCTCCCGCTTCAGCAGCCAGATTCTTTACTGCTCCCTCCACACTCACAGAGGAAATACCTACCCTGAGTTCGATGGTTTCACCCGCTTTTATACCCGGATAATCCAGGACCAGCTCTCTCCTTTTTTTATCTACAAATTCACTTTCCCGGAAAGGTTTTGAAAGCTCGATCGCAAAATAGACGCGGCGGTCAAGCATTTCATAATTATTTCTCAAAAAGCCATGAACACTGTTTTCATCAATATGCGTGAAAGCTGCTTCCACTACAGGCTCTCTTTGTCTCCCTCTGTTGTACAGGATCTCATCAATATTGATCAGGACATGATAGTCATTTTCTTCCGGGAAGGTATATCGATGAACGCCGACACGATCAGTTGTTGTCAGTTCTACTTGGATGTTATCCTCATTCAAGGTGACCGAATAATAGCCTGGTGAAGCGATTTCAGAATCCTTTGAAAAAGAAACTACTTCTGCCTTCAGTGCTTGTTTATTTTTAAATGGAAGAACTAATACTTCTCCCAAAAGGGGATTGGCCCCGCCACTGGTATGGGTGTGCGCGAATCCCCTCAGCGCGCTGTCTCCGTATTGATATCCGGAGTGGTAATCCCAGGTAAAATTACCTGTATGGGGTCCGAGCTGGACCAGCGCCATCGGGCGTGTGGCTCCGGGGAATATGTGACCTGGTCCACTGGTGCCCACAAAAGGGTTAACATAGTGAGTTAGCTCATGGACGGATTGATCTGGCTTTTTCTTTTTCTGACCAAAAGAAAATAACGACATTAATAATAGAAGACTCAGTAAACCAATGGGTATTCTCATCTGTATCAGCTCAAATTAGTTTATTGCAATGCGGCGGGTATTACGAAGGTGAACCTTCACTTACCCTGAGATAAAAAATAAGCCACTCCTCCTTTTGAAAGAGTGGCTCATTTCGTTGAACACTAATCAGTTACCCGGGTTTAAAGCCGGATTTGCATCTATCTCACTTAGTGGAATAGGCATTCTGATATTATCTACCGTGACAGTAATTGGATTCGTAGGGACCGCATCGTTCTGACGATTTGGGTCTTCCGTTACACCGTCAGGAATTGGAGGTTCCTGGTATTGAGTATTTCCCTCAACCCGCGCTTTGAAAATATCAAAAAACCTGTGACCATCTGTCATACCATTTCCTTCAAAGAAAGTTTCCCAGCGGAGTTCATTGAAAATAGCAACTTCCATCTCCTCGAATGTGGTTGGCTCAGGATTGAGATCTCCCAGTTTCGATCGGTGCCTTACCTGGTTCAGCAGATCAATAGATTCCTGCGTAGGACCACCGGCTTTTCTAAATAATGCTTCAGACAGATTCAACAGCACTTCAGCATACCGGATGACTATGGCGTTGTTGCTGGATCCGGTGTTGTCATGATTTGGATCGATCCACTTCTGAAAAGCAGGACCATCATGCTGGTAATTATCTGCCCATGGTCTGTCAGGATCATACATGATGACACCTTTGCCCGGAGCGTCGATGGTATCAAAAAAGGAGACATGTAATCTTTCGTCATTGCTATCAAAGGAAAGATAAAATGGGACTTCAGCTACCATGTGCCCCCAGGCTGATCCGAATGGAGTATCCCTGGGGTTGGAATTTGAGTAGAATCCGTTTCTACAGCATGAATTTAGATCTCTCCAAAATTGCAATATGACTTCATCAGAATATTTGATGGCCGAGACCTGACCTAAGCCGTAAAGGTTCTCAAAATCCGGTTCAAGAATATATTCTTTTCCGCCGTCTTCTCTGTCTACTACTTTTCTCAACCAAAGGATCGCATTGTCTATATCACCGCTTTCAGATACCCCTGCAGGATCCATTGCTCTTTGCAGATAAACGTTACCTAATAAGGCTCTAGCGGCTCCACGGGTGATTCTACTTAGATCACCGCTTGGATAATCATGTGGTAATACCGGTGCTGCTTCAGTTAAATCGTTAATGATAGCTGCATAAATACTGCTGATCGATGCAAGACCATTCTCAGCATCCTCAAGACTTTCCAGACGATTCAGTATAAGCGGAACCTCTCCAAAGAGAATAACCAGATCATAATAAACGTAAGCCCTGAGTGCCTTAGCTTCAGCATTTACTCTATCGAATACATCCTTGTCCGGATGATCTTCCTCAACATTGGAGGTTGCTTCAATGACTACATTGGCTTGCTTAATGGCCTGGTATGCTGTTGTCCAAAAATTCCTAAGGCTTGTATTGGAATTATCAACAGCATACTCGTCCAGCTGTGACCGGTAGTTACCTGGTCCTGCCCAGCGGGTATTGGCAAATTCAGTAGGATAACACTTGGCATCCATTGAATAGTAATCTCCATTGAGATTAGCTGTGAAGTTATATGCCTGATTAACCAACGCTTCTGCATCACTTGCGGTTTGCGGGAAGTTTTGAGAAGTAAACGTATCCAAAGCTTCTTCTTCCAGGAAACCTGAACAGCTGACCGAAAAGGTCAGTATAGAAAAACAAATAAGTTGATTGATATATGTATTCTTCATGATTTCAATTTTTTAAAGCGTGATATTAAATCCGAGTTGGATGGATTTGGCCAAAGGATAGGTGCTTTGGTCCACTCCGATATTTACCGTGTTCTGCCCAACCGCATTCACATCCGGATTAAATCCCGGATACTTTGTAATTGTGAATAGATTGGTGGCTGACGTGTAGACTCTTACACGCTCAATATTCAGACTTTCCAGTAGTGAAGCCGGTAATTCATAAGCCAAAACGATATTTCTGAGCCGTAAGAAACTACCGTCAAAGATGATCCGATCATCATACTGTCTATTGGCTACATCTGAATCCCTGTTAAACTTGGGATATTCGGCATTGGTATTTGAGGGTGTCCAACGATTATCAAACCGTTCCTGCATGATCGCACCGTCGCCGGGTGATGAAGTATAGAGTCCAACTGCATCAGCCCAAAGGATATCGTTGCCCTGCACTCCCTGAAAGAAAACATCAAGGGTAAACGCTTTGTAGCTCAAGTTCGAGTTCAAACCATAGGTAAAGTCAGGATTCGGATCTCCAACTACCGTTCGATCTTCCGAATCAATCCTGTTATCCCCGTTTGTATCTACATATCGATACTCTCCTGCTTCTTTCAACATTACGCTGCCGTCAGTGACATCCGCGTCAGCTTCCTCCTGTGTAGCATAAACTCCATTGGTTTTATAGCCGAAAAATACGCCTATAGGACGGCCCACTTCGATCAGACTTCCTGGGACATTGTTTCCGTCAACCGCTTCACCAAAAGTCCTGTCCGATAGTATCTCCAGTACCTCATTGCGATTTCTTGAAAAATTCGCAGACAGATTCCATTGAAAATCAGCATTTTCTACCAGCAATGCATTCATTGCAAGTTCAATACCTCTGTTTTCAATCATTCCGGCGTTGAATACCGGTGCACTAAACCCTGAACTGGGTGCTATGTTGACCTCCAGCAATAAATCCGAAGTCGTACGCTTGTAATGATCGAAGGTAAAGTTTAACCTGGCTTCAAAAAGACTGGCATCAAAGCCGATATTGTATTGCGCACTCTGCTCCCACTTAAGGTTCGGATTGGCAAAGCTTACCGCATTCACGGTATTGGCCACAACATCTCCAAAAATAGTTCCGTTAGTAGGCACATAGCGCTCAGCCGTTCTGAGCACTCCTATTTCCTGATTACCAGTCACTCCATAGCTTCCTCTGATCTTCAGTTGATTCAGCACTTCAATATCGCTAAGGAAGGCTTCCTCAGTTATGTTCCAACCAAGTCCCACGGAAGGGAATGTACCCCAACGGTTATTTCTACCAAATCTGGAAGAACCATCATAACGTAAGGTAGCATTGATCAGGTATTTATCTTTGTATGCATAAAAAGCTCTTCCGACCCAGGAAGCCAATTGCCACTTATAACGACTGTTGGTTACTTCAGGTCCTCCCGGTTGTTGACCGGAACCAATGGCGTCTGCTCCAAGCACATCACTTGTAAACCCACGGTTTACAATGCCTACTGAACTACGTTCAAAAGTCTGTGCTTCATAGACCCCTGTAATTGTCAACCGGTGTCCGTCGGTGAGTTCGGGCTCATAAGTTAAAGTATTGGTACTCACCACCTGAGTGCTATTTACTGTTGCATTTTGCCCATAACCCGGGTTACTCGTGCCACCAAAACGGGGTCCTGTGATTCTGCTGAAATAGGTTTCTCTCAGTCGCTTGTCAACGTCTACACCTAAAGTCGATTTGAAGGTGAGTGAATTGATGATCTGATACTCAGCAAAAACACTTCCTAATACCCTTTCTGATACCAATTCATCTGTAACTCCGTCCAGCAAGGATTGGAAACTCACTCCATTGCCATTGTCGATTACTTCCCGGTGCAGGTAATCACCATTTTCGTCAAACTGAGGCTGAAGTGGTGAGTCTCCATAAAGCTCAGAAAGTGTACTGGTCCTGTTACCTCCCATGATAATATCTGAGTTCGTTTTGCTCAAACTCATGTTAGTTCCAAACCGGAAATCATCAAATCCTTTCTCAAGATTCAATCTCACAGAATTTCTCTCAAACCCACTATTCTTAATGATTCCGTTTTGCTTGAAGTTGTTTAATGAGATATAGTAACTCAAATCAGCGTCATTAGCTCCTGAAACCGACAACTGGACATTTCGAATAGAAGCTTCAGAGGGTGATCTGAAAGCCAGATCCTGTGGGTCCGGAGTTGTGGTAGGATTGTTTGCGAGTTCATCAATCTGACTATCTGTAAGTGGAAACGGTTCCCCGGCATTGTCAAAACCCTCTCGCAGAGCGGTTACAAAATCCTGCTGACCTACCAGATCCAACCGGTTTGTAGGGGATTGCACCCCGGCATACACATCAACGTTTATGGAAGGCTTTCCGATTTTTCCTTTCTTGGTTGTGATCAGAACAACCCCATTGGCGCCTCTGGCTCCATAAATTGCTGTGGCAGCTGCATCCTTCAATATTTGAATATCCTGGATATCATTGGGGTTTAAGGTAGCAAGAGCATTTTGGTTATTGTTTACTACCCCTTCACCTCTACTTCCAATTGAGCCAGGAATGCCATTATTATTGTCACTGATCACCGGCACTCCGTCTATTACATACAAGGGCTCAGAATTTCCTGTGATTGAGTTGGTACCTCTGATCTTAAAGGAAATACCACCGCCTGGTGCTCCATTAGATTGTGTGACCTGGACGCCGGCTACTCTTCCTGAGATAGATTGTTCAAAACTATTCATTGGCATAGCTTCAATCTCCTCGGCCTGAATTCCAGCTGAAGCTCCGGTAAGATCACCTTTCCTTTGAGTACCATACCCGATCACAACCACTTCATCCAGTTGTTCAGAGTCCACCGTCAATTGTACATCAACGACTGATCTGTTATTGACATTGATTTCCTGTGTTTGATAACCTACGAACGATACGGTGAGCGTGGCATCTTGTGCAACATTTAAGGAAAAATTACCTCCCACATCGGTAATGGTACCATTGGAGGTCCCCTTTTCCTGAATGGTTGCTCCAGG
Organism: Cyclobacteriaceae bacterium; assembly: GCA_965243485.1. Taxonomy (GTDB): domain Bacteria; phylum Bacteroidota; class Bacteroidia; order Cytophagales; family Cyclobacteriaceae; genus UBA7330. The sequence goes on from CBDEVP010000001.1 coordinate 5,312,434, forward strand.
CAGGCCCTCACCATTTTCATCGGTGACAGTACCAGTCACTCTGCTTTGGGCAACGATCCGTTCATTTACATCCGGTAAAAATGCATCCTGTACCGGATTCAATGTGATGGTCTCATTTACTCTACGAATAGAAAAACGACCCTGAACAGAGATCTCTTTCATTAATGACTCCATCGTCCAATTTTCATTTTCCAGGCGAATGGATTTGCCTCTAACATCTCTTTTGGAATAAGCAAAAGTGAATTCTCCCTTTGCTTCTATTTCAGAAAGCACCTCCATCAAAGGCCGCGATTCGACCGATGAAGTAAGCTGAATCGGGATCTCATCCATCAACTTCCGCTGGGCTTCTGATCCGCTCGCCATGGCCATGATCATGGACTGAATGACGACTATTGCATAAATCGCTAATCTCGACATGCAAATACCAATTTTGTGTATTTTTACATTCATATGGTTTTGGTTTTTTTACTAAAACTGTACTCGGGAGGGTCGCTCACTCTCGCCAAAGAATTGCACGGCCCTCCCTTTTTTATTTTTACCTTATTAAAATTCTTTTCCCATCTTTTTGATATTCAAATTGATACAAGTGTGTAAGACTTTTTAATACCTCATCCAGCGTCGGGTTGCTGTAGTTGGCTGTATAAGGCCGCTTGTTGATCACTTCCTTTTCAACCACGATTTCCACGCCAAACCATCGCTGTACCTGGTCAAATACCTCTTCCAGTGAGGTCTCGTTAAAAACAAGCCGCTGTTCTGTCCATCCAAAAACCAAATCTTGATTGTCAATAGAAATTTTGGATAAAATTCCATCTTCTCGAAGGCTTGTCATTTCATTGGGATCCAGATAAACCTTCTCCGTTTGTGAAATCTTATTTACAGCGACTTTTCCTGTTTTGACAGCTACCGCAGGAAAAGCATCTGACTGGTAAGATTTAATATTGAAAGAAGTACCTAAGACTTCAACTTCCAGATCTCTGGTTTTAATGATAAAGGGTCGGGCTGTGTCTCTATTGACATCAAAAAAAGCTTCCCCGATCAATTCCACCTGACGACTGTCCTGCGCGAAGCGATCCGGGGCGATGATCCTGCTGTCGGAATTGAGTTTGACAATGGTGCCGTCCGAGAGCGTTACTGTAATTTTTTGTCCGGGCAGGCTGGTTTTCTCAATCAGTCTCACTGCAGTTTGCTCCATCGGTTGATCAGCATCCGTCTGGTACTGATAAATAAGCAGCGAAGCTGTCAACAAAAGAATAATGGACGCAGCAATTTTCAGGACCCACGAGGCACCGGAGCTTTTGCCATTTATTTGAATCGGCCGGGCGCCTTTGGAACCGATCTCGCTTTTAAGTCTGTCTAGACCATTAGCCTTCATATCCCGAATCCGTTCTTCATCGGGATATTTCAAAGCCAGCTTCATCTGGTTAAAGATCATCCTGTTCTTCTGACTCTCTTTTAGCCAGTCGTCCAGTTGCTCCTTTTCCTGGGGACTCAGCTCTTTATGCGTGATGGCTTTTAAAACAATTTCTTCCATGATCAAATCACATGACCGTCTGAAAGTAAGAGTAGAATAGATCTGAATGTGACGGGTCAAATTAAAATATTTACAATATTTTCATTAAAAAGTCAATTATTCTGATTTAATTTCTATTAATATGTAGATATTACTGTGAATTTGATATAGTGTTTGGTATGTGCTTTTGGCTGGTGAAGACACCAGCCTTGGAGTTAGTCGGTCTGACTATCGTCCGACCTTGTGTGAATCCAGGGTCAGACGGTAGTCGGACCCATTGATGGTCTGCTTATTGTCTCGACCTCATGCCAACAGAAACTGACTCAGCATCAGCAAGGCTGCCCCGGCAGACATCCATTTGATCACTTTTGATTCGGGGAATTTGGTTCTCAACTCGCCCATGATCTTTTTTAGAGCCGTCTCCATGTGATATTTGACCGTGTACTTGCTAATTCCCAGCTCGGCAGCGATTTCCTTCTGACTCATGTTCCTGTCCTTCGACAACCTGAACACCAGACCACACTGATCGGGGAGATTCTTAATGGCCTGATCGATAAACTCTTCCAATTCCTTCCCGATCATCAGCTCCTCCGGATCCACCTGATCAATGGAGAGCAATACCTCCTCGATGTCTTCGGTATGGAAATACCGGTCATTGGCGATGTGACGAACAGCCTGGTTTTTTACCGAGGTAAAAAGGTAGGCTTTCAGATCCCTGATCTCATCAAGATCCTTTTGCTTTTCCCACAGGTTGAAATACACCTGGGAAACCACATCCTGGGCATCTGCCTCGGAATCTGTGATCACAAGCGCAAAGGCAAACAACCGCTCGTAATAAGCGGAATAGATCTCCTCAAATCGAGTGGAGAGGGTGGATGTATGTTTGTTTTTTCTCAATGAAACCAGCTTGGTTTTGAAGAATTGCGAAAATTGTAATCTCTAAATAAGAGAAAAATTAGCAATTTTCAAATTGGGGGTGGGTTGACAGGTCAGTTTAGCTGATCTTATGAAGAATGTAGAGGAATTCTCTTATCACCCTTTACAAGTTCGAGACCGAATCCGCAAGCTTCTACTATACTGAGGAAGTTCTTGAATTTTACATCCGTCTTTTTTCCTGATCTTAAATTCTGGATAGTTGTGGGTGAAACGCCTGCCATTTCTGCAAGCTTCCTGACACTTTTACTATCATCCTCCATTAAGGCAAGCATAAGTTCAGACAAGGCAAATTCTCTGAATTCGATGTCATAATCTTTTTTATATTCGGGATCATCTTTCCATTTATCAAAAAATGACCCAAAGCGTTTATCATCTCTCGTCTTCATAATAACTTCCTTCTTTTACCCTTTTTTCGTAGTCCATTTTGTATCGTAAGGCTCTATCCTTTTCTGATTTTGGCAACTTTTGTTGTTTTTTCATAAAGGCATTTGTAAGAATGATTTTGTCACCTTCAAAAAAGAAACATAAAAATCTATGAGGTTGCGGCTTGAAAGCAAAAATTTTATCCCCTTCATTACGAAATTTTTCTTTATTCCTTATTTCTCCAATATTTCCCATCATTGTCAACAAATGCTCGAATTTCTTTGCATCGGCTCCCGCAAAATATTTGAGCATATAGGTTTTACATGGACAATTACCCTTCTTATCATAATAGAACTCAATCTGGTAGATTTCGCCCCTATAAGCTAAATACCTGGATGATTGATCCACATCACAAGTGTACAACTATATTAGTACACTTACAACTTCATGTTACGGAAAATTCTAAAGTGGGTTGAATCTATCTTTAAAAAAGTGAGATTAGTGATGAGAATGAATGTAGACCATTTTGATGAAAGCTACTCATCTCCAATTAAATTTATAGCTCAAGATAAATCAACCAGTAAACGATCTAAGAATATAAAATGGGGCATTTCCTAAAACGTCGTAAATTTCTGCAGACCGGCGCACTTGCCGGCGCAGCTGGTCTTTCGTATTCTTACTTGCATGCGCAAAACCCTGATGCCTGGTCATCTGTCATCGGTAAATCAAAATGGGATCTGGACAGTCCCGCACTCTGTGTGGATCTTGATAAAATGTCACAAAATATTCAGGCAGTCCATACCGCTTTGCAAGGTACAGGGGTAGCTGTTCGGCCTCACATTAAGACGCATAAATGTCCTGCCATTGCAAAAATGCAGATTGACGCCGGGGCGGTAGGCGTTTGTGCTGCCAAAATTTCTGAATCCGAGGTCATGCTGGAGAATGGTCTCAGGGATGTTTTGATGACCGGTGTGAATGTGACCATTCCGAAGATTGAGCAAGCGATGGCGCTCAGGAAGAAATACGATGGTTTTATTCAGGCAGTTGATAATCCACAGAACGCACAGGATCTGCAAGATGCTGCAAAGGCAGCAGGTATCATTGCCGACGTAGTGGTGGATATCGATGTGATCAAAAGATCGGGTGTCCTTCCAGGAGAGCCAGCACTGGCATTGGCACAGATGGTTGACAAAATGCCAAATCTGAGTTTTCGAGGTATGCTTGCCTATGACGGAGGTGCTCAACATGTTAAAGGCTTTGAGAACCGGATGGCAAAGGCCATGAAGAATTTTGAACCTGTTGTTGCCACCTATGAAAAGATGAAGGCAGCCGGATTGAATATGGAGATCTTCAGTGGAGGTGGTACAGGAACCTATAACATGATGGACCAGTTCCCCGGGTTTACAGATGTTCAGGTTGGAAGTTATCTTTTTATGGATCGTCAGTATATGGTTATAGGTGGTATGAATAACGAGAATGAGTTTGATGATTTTGTTCCCTCCCTAACGGTAATGACCACCATCATAAATACCAACTATCCTGGTCGGCTAATTACAGATTCAGGGGCCAAATCATTGACTCTAAATCGACCGACAGCGCTGGTCATTGGTGAGCCAGGATTTTCTTATACCGCACGTTCTGACGAATATGGTACCATCACATTTGAGGAGTCATCAAGATCATACAAAGTTGGAGACAGGCTTGAAGTGATCATACCGCATTGCGACCCGGTGGTTAATCTGTATGATGTGATGTATGGGATCCGTAATGATAAGGTGGAATCTGTATTGCCGATTCTGGCCAGGGGGAAGTCTCAGTAGGTAGTGTGTGGCTGATTAAACAAATAATTCACTGATTGAATAATCAACATCAGTCAAGTCAAGGCATAACATCACTTAACCAACCGTTATATTTTAATTGCAAAGACTCTACAATCCCAGGATAGTAGTTTACAAGGTTATTGCTTTCTGTTGGATCTAATTGAAGGTTAAACAAAAACTGATTCTCATTCTCTACAAGTAGTTTCCAACTTTCATCTCTTACAGCAAAAGCATAAGATTCAGTGTAAGGATTTTTAAAATGCCAATAAAGTGTCCTCTTTTCAACAGAATCCTGGTTCAATAATGTTTTGCTTACATCAATCCCATCGAACGAATACTTCTTATCTTCCAAACCCTGACCCGCTAAAGCAAGGAAGGTAGGTGCAAGGTCCATGGTCATTACCGGCTGACTACAGATGGAACCGGCTGAAATCCTACCCGGCCAATTGGCAATTGCCGGAACCCGATGGCCTCCTTCAAAGAGACTCCCCTTTTCGCCCCTGTATGGATAATTACTGCCTACCCAGGAGTAGGCTCCATTGTCAGAAGTGATAAATATTAACGTATTCTCCCGAAGCTCAAGTTCATCAAGAGTGTTGATAATCCTTCCAATGCTCTTATCCACGGATTCAATCATATCCTTATAAGCTCTCCTGTATTCGCCTTCAGGCAAGGGACCATACTTAGTTTGGTGCCAGGTCTTCCCAGTTGTGCGATGAACAGGGTCATCCGGACCCTGAAATGGAAAATGCGCAGCCACATGAGAAACGAACAAGAAGAAAGGTTGGTCGGATGCTTCCCTGATGAAATTTACCGAATGCTTGGTCACCAGATCAGTCAGATAACCAGGTTCATCTTTTAATTTATGATCCTCATACCAGTCCAGTTCTCCTACTCTTGATATGTGAGAATGGTAATCGGGTGTATTGTTGCTGGCGACACTTTTATGGAATCCCTGATCGTTTGGACCGAATGAACTGATATGCCCAAGGTGCCATTTCCCGAATATGCCACAGCGATAGCCGGCTTCACCTAAATATTCTGCTACTGTCTTTTTGGCTAAGGGCATACCTTCGTCCATGGTAAAACCAATCGCATGCTCCACCCCCGAACGTTGCTGGTACTGTCCGGTCATTAATGCTGCACGGGTAGGGCTGCAAACAGCACCGTTAGCATGAAAATCGGTAAAAACCATCCCTTCTTTCGCAAGAAGATCAATATTTGGTGTTTTATGTTTTGTATTTCCATAAATCCCCAGGTCATTATATCCAATATCATCGATAACGATCAATACGAAGTTTGGAGTCTTTTTTTCCATCTTACCAGATTGCCCCACTGCTGTACCTGATACAATCAGCCCAAAAAACCAGGCAATAAGCAAACACTTTAATCTCCCCATTTTGAACTCCATGATTCTTAAAGCTTATTTAGAACTCTTGCTTGATAATACCTGCCCCTGCTCCTCAAGCATACTTCTAACCTCTCCAATATTTACATTTCTGGGAAGCTCTTCATTCTTAATACTAACATGAGCAGCTACTCCCGCTGCCTGTCCCAACGACATCCAGGTGGGTTCCATCCGTACTGAACAAAATGCAACATGTGTTGCCGAGAGGGCAACCGGAACAATAATACCATCAATTGAAGAGGGTATCATGGTACGGTATGGAATTTCGTACGGTCTTGTCAGGTGAGCCATCATGCCGAGATACCCTTCTAAAACAATATTACCTTCACTTGGTCTTTTTGTAACCGGAAAACTATCAATCGGGAATTCCCCCATCGCAATAGTATCCATGTGATGATTAAAACCCGGCACTTCATCGGTGATGGCCACATCATGTTCTGTAAGGGTATATTCTCCTTTGAGCCGGCGGCCTTCCCGAATGTATAGCTGAAAAGGGAAGTGATTATTATCAGTAAACTCATCGAGAGGCAGATGATATTGTTGAGCCATCTTCCGGTGAGCTTCAGGGATCTCTTTATCCTGTTGCAAGAACCATATCAAACCCAGTGAAATCTGTCTGTGGTCAATTGATATCTGCATCCTTTTGTCCCAGCTACCTTCAATGTATCCTTTGTTAACACCCGGGAAAGGAAAAGCGAGAGCCCTGGGGTTTGTGTTGGCATCTACTTTACCGTTCGGTAGATCAGTAACCGACCATGCTCTTACCATAGTATTAAAATGCTCAGGATAGTAACCCCAACCCTCATGAAACTCTTTGGGAGGTTTAAATCTGCCGGACCTAAGGTCATCAAAATAGGGGACGAATAAATTCCGGTCATAACCCTCGGGAGGTTCATCCAGGATCAAACTATCCTCCACCCTGGTTGTAAAACAATACCGGTAGGTATATGCCTGAACTTTGTCATCAGCCTCCCCGGTTCCTCCCAGTATCTTTCCATTTTCATAATCATAGAAAATCTCTCCCGCATGAGGTTCCTTAAGTTCATCTCTACCTTCTCTCCCCAATCGATAGTCTGCTCCTGCTAATGCATAAAGATCACCTTCGTAAGTCGCATCAATGTAGACCTGCCCAGACATCTTTGTCGATTGATTTTCCCTCTTATCGACAACCCTAATGAAATCAATTGATTTATCTTTCATTCGGACCTCTTCAACCCGATGGTTGGTTAAAACAGATATCCTTCCTGCATCTTCCACCATCTTTCGCAAGACCAGTTCTGCAACAGACGGTTCAAAGTAATATCCATTTTTGCATCGTTTTACTTCTATTGAGTCAGCTCCAAATTTTGCCTCATAATGTTCAAGAACCTTACTGGTAAATTCCCTGAACAACCCTCCTATGAATTCCTTTTGCTCTACATCACTCTTACCCAAACCACTCGTTGTCATGCCTCCGATGTGGTTGTGCTCCTCTAAAAGGGCAACACTCCGTCCTAACCTTGCAGCGGTAATCGCGGCTGCCAGCCCTCCGGGCGTCCCTCCTGCAACTATTACCTCATAACTATTTTCTTCAATCATGGCGATCAGTTGTTGAATTTTTTTGAGGTCCATACTGTCAGTCCGGTCAGATCATGCTTATTCTTCCGGAAAAAACTAATAACAAAGGCCAATAGAATAAATACGCCATTTACCAGCGCACCAACCCAATAGCTATGGACAGACCAACTCATAGAATCCGGCAGGATACCCAGCAGGACACACCCTAAATAGATATTGAACAGAACTGCAACGATCATTGCGGTAGTTGCAGAAACACCATCAATCCGAGTGGTGAAAAAGCCCATGATAAAAAGTCCCATCAGGCAACCCCCAAAAATGCTCGTCACCATCAGACTGATATCATTCATGCTTTCTTTATCCATCTGACTGAATGTGATAGCACCGGTTATTACCAATATCGTGGTCATTACTGCGATCCGATGGGCTGCTCTGAGGTAATAAGCATCGGACCGTCCCTTTATCATCCAGGATTTCATCAGATCTACCACACCAACAGTCGAAATGGCATTGATCCCCGAATCCATGGTACTCATAGCGGCTGCAATGACAGCAGATATGATTATCCCGGATATTACAGGGGGGATCTTAGACAATATGAAATAAGGCAGCACCTGGTCCGCATGAAGTTCCAGAATAAATGGTTCCGGAAACACCTGATAATATACAAACAACGCTGTTCCTATGAAGAAGAATAATGTCCACATGGGAATGGCTATGGCTGAATAAATGACTGTTGCCTTTCTGGCCTCACGGGTGGATCTGGCAGAGGCGTATCGTTGAACCATGTTTTGATCTCCTGCATAGATTCCCAGCCAATTGATAATCCCCAGTATAGCCACGGTATAGAAGGTGCGTTCGTCCAGGTTAAATTCCATGGACCCCATACTAAACTTTTGGTGTTGAGCTCCAACCTCAAAAATCTGAGATATTCCACCAGGAAGATCAATAGATACCCAAATAAAGCATAAAACACCGCCTACGAGCAAGATGATCGCCTGTACCACATCAGTCCATATGACTGCTTCAATCCCACCCATAATTGTATAGATCCCAATGAAAACCCCCGTCAAAATAATCACTGCAATAATGGGCAACCCCGTTAAAAACTGAATAACCAGTGAAACCAGAAACAGGATCTGAGCCATCCGGATCAGCTGCAGGATCATGAAACTTAATGTCCCATACATCCTGGGCACCTTCCCATAGCGGTCTCCCAGGTACTCAAAAGCAGATGTAAGCTTCTCCTTTCGGAAAAATGGGATGAAAATCAAAATCGCCAGTACCGCGACAAATGGCACAGCAAGGTTGACTGTGAGCTGTCTCCAGTCCAGCACAAAAGCTGCTGCAGGCAGTGCCAGAAATGTTGCCGAGCTGACGATTGTACCCAGCATGGATAAACCAATAACCCATCCGGAAAACGACCGGTTACCTACAAAATAGTCCTCAGTAGTCTTGTTTTTCCTGGAAAAATGAAATCCCACGGCCAGCATCCCCAATAGATATACTGTTACGGTAATAATGTCCGCAATCCTGATAGAAATCTCCAATGAATGATTATTCAAAAAGTTAAAAAAAACAGGTGACTAACTAACGTAAGGATACCTTTTAATTTGAAGGTAAGGTCATGTCAGATCGAGAGGGCATTTTTAGGTTGTCAAGATCACTGATTTTAATCTTCAGAACTTCCACAGTTTGCTTGGCGCCATCAAAAGTCACATAAATATAATCACCCACCTGTATGAGATGTGGATAATCTATCGTTCGCTCACCTACCAGGTATCCCATTTTATTAAATACCAGACCATCATCGCTGATGGCAATTGTCAATGGATCCCTCATTTTTGAGTTTGAGTTGGAGACAATGACATACCTTCCATCCGTTAGCCTCAGGGCGCAAAACTTTGATCTGGCATCCGGAAAATTGGTTTTTGTAGGCTGACTCCAGGTGCGTCCATTGTCAGTTGAGAAGGACCGAAACAGGTATCCACTCTTGTTATTATCTCTGAACAATGCTGCAAGATTTCCATCGGGCAATTCATACCAGTAAGGCTCCTCCCCTGCAAGTTCTTCTCCTCTTGATCCCTTTACCTGAAATGAACTCCAGTTATTAAATGCTGCATCCCCACCCACTATCATATAAACATCCCCAACGCTATCCCTTCTTGACATCATCCATTCTCCGGTTGAAAGCTTCTTGGGAGGAAAATTATTCATGGCATTGTCCAATACCAATCCCAGTGGTTTCCATTTCACTTCTTCCCCGAAAGTCATTTCAAAAGCATGTAGCTGAAGTCCTGCTCCTCTGTAACCCGGGGCATTGTACCGTGTAGCCAGCCCCAATAGCTTTCCGTCACGTATCCAAAATCCGCGGGCTATCCAGGCAAAGCCAACATCAGGATTACCGGCAAGATCCCTCTTCTCCGTCCAGTTAATTCCGTCCTTACTTGTAGCATATGAAATTAACTGGCCAGGTAAGTCATGTCCGGGTGTCCGGTGATAGTGTTGTTCAGCAGACAATCCTTCTCTTGGTTCCCCGGGACCGTCACTCCACATCACCCAAAACATGTCGTTAAAGTAAGCCAGGTAATTATGCTGATTGATCTTTCTTCCCCAGGCATATCTGACATCGTTCACAATGGCTGCTTCGGACGGAACCCGCGGCAATGCGAAAAAATTAATATCATGTGTCTTTTCCGTTACCCAGTCACCCGCCAACATGAGTGAAGATTGTGGGTTACTGATGGGGTCCGGATAATTAGATTTCTGGGAATATCCCTTCCATGCCAGTGTGTAAACAATTATAAAGGTGATTGGGAGAATAGTATTTTTCATTTTTTCTGGTTTATCGTCCAATTAACTTCCACTGGTATCATAATTATTCTTTTATCGCTTTATTCATCTTGAGGCCATGCAAATCTGATATTTTCACTTTTTGGACTTCAACCGATTGTTTCCTTCCACCACGGCCTCCAGAGTGTGTAATATACAAGTAGCCATCATGCTCCATCACATGCGGGTAATCCACTCCATCTATTTCACCTTCTACGAGAAAAAATAACTTATCAAATACCATCCCATCGTCACTTATAGCTAGCGTCAGCCACTTCCGATGTTCAAAGTGTGAGTTATTGACCAGGGCATACTTTCCATTGCTCATTCTCAACCCATGCAATTTTGATCTGGCATCCGGGAAATCAGTTTTTACTGGCTTACTCCAGGTCCTGCCATTATCTACAGAAAAAGCCCTGTAGAGATAACCACTTCTATTATTGTCCCGGAAAAGGGCCATGAGACTTGCACCATCCGGAAGCATCCACCATATAGGCTCTTCCGCCGAAAGTTCGCTGGCAGTACCCAAAACCGGAAAGGATTCCCATTGATCGATCGCCTCGGTTCCCCCCACCAGAAAGTCTACTCCTTTCTCTTTGTAATCAAAAGGTCGACGTGACATCAGCCATTCACCTGTAGCGATTTGCTTCGGGGGAAAGTTATTGATGGCGTTGTCATACACCCGTTTGTAGTCTTCCCAAGCCTGATCAGCATCGTTCCAACGAAATGCACGAAGCTCAAGACTTTCTCCAAAAAATCCTGCAGCTTCATCTAATGATACAAGTGCCAAAAGCTGATTATCATATACCCAAAAACCACGGGAAATCCATCGAAATCCTTCTATTGTTCTGGTATTGTAATGAGGGGATCCAGGCTCAGAAGCAGACGGATACGGAGTGATAAAATCCGGATTGCTCCAGTTTACTCCATCATCACTGACAGCATACTTCACAACCTGACCAACTTTATCTTCAATGGATGGTCCATCACTCCACATGGCCCAGAATCGTCCATCATAATGGATCAAATAGTTGTGTTGATTAACACCGTCTTCATCGGTTACATCATTAATTACAATATGTTCTTTAGGTACCCTTGGCAGCTTCCCAAAATCGATTTGATGGGGATGTTCAAACCAGTCACCAGTTAACATCATCGGTGATTGAGGATTGTTGCCCGGGTGCGGGTAATTTTCCTGTTCCCTTTTACAACTTATGATTACGACCAGTGAAATCAGTAAGATTCTGTACTTTTCTATGCTATTTTTCATTTTTACGTTTACGAAATTCAATGGATTATTTAAGTGTTGTTTGCAGTTTCAAACTACTTCAAATGATTAGAGCCTACGAAATAGGCTGATATGGCTTTTCCCAGTACAGTTGCCTCCGTCTGATATCCATGCTGAGTACTCAAAGGTGTGTTCATATTTACCTCAATTGTAAATGCCACGCTGTGATTATTGGCTTTCATTGTCACCCATTCATGGGAGGAATCCAATTTTGTTGTATCCCAGGGCCTCTCACTGTGATGTATCCGTGTCATCGACTGACTTTGTTTGGCCTTTGTATCCAATGGATTTGCATTAAGAACCTTTAAAAACTCAGACCGGTTGTTCCGCTGTTTATCGCTGGGCAGAAGTTCTGCAAAAGGCATGATGAAATAGGGATGGCTTTTACCACCCGGACCATGAAAATCAATGAAAAAGTCTGCCATATTTTTATCGGCCAGTGTATGAATACCTGATTGAATTGCCTTTATCTCCGGCCAGTAAGTATTTACATCCCCCCAATTCATCCAGTGATCATGTGGTTTTTGGTATTTTCCAGTTCTTCCCTCCGAGACACCGTCAATATCAACTATTGGTATAATAGTTATATGCGCCAGATTTCTCAATTCAACAGCTTCGGGTTCGTCAGACAATAGCCATCGGGTAAGTTCGTGCAGTACCCAGCTTGCCCCCGACTCAAAGGCATGGCACCTGGCTTGTAACCAAATTCCATACTTTGGTTCTGCATTCATCAACGGCTTTAATCTGAACCCTTTGTTCTCCCGGTTCTTTTTACTTCTGCAGAGCGTAAATACTTCTGCGTTTTGATCCTGATTGATTAGAGGAGTCAATAAATCCACATGCTCTGATGTGTATGGAAGATCATATGCAAACCAAACTCCGGAATTTCTAACTTTATGCTTATAGACGAAGCAATCCTTCCCATCAATTTTCTGTGTTTCTCCAACATCTGTAAGCCCCCAAACTTCCTGATCATAGCTAAAGAATGCTTGTGGAGATATGCCTTCTCCCGCCATGAGTTCAAGCCTTATCTCTTCACCTGGGGTGATCCCATCTACCTTAAAGTACCACCACATCTTACTCCATCCGCCATCTCCTTCATCATGTGGACTAAATCGAATGGTCAGCGGTTCTGATTTTTCAACTGAAACGCTACCACCACCATTTAAGAAGTCTGTCGTAACTGAAATCCCATTTCCCATTTACCTGCTATTTTTGATGAAGTCCAGCTACGAAATAGTCTGATATGGCTCGTCCAAGGACTGTTGCCTCACTTCGGTAACCTTCTATGGTACTTAATGCAGTATTCATATTTACCTCGATGGCTAATGCAACTACATTGTCTGAAGCATTTTTTAATACCCATGAAGTCGAATCTCCTTTATTTATTCTGGAAGGTCGGGCACTGAAACAAATTTGTGTCATTGATTGTGTTTTTGACATTTCATCAGTAAGTGGTTTCGCCTCCAATACTTCAAAGAATCTGGCCCGATTCAACCTCTGATGATCCTTTGGCAAATCTTCATCTACAGGAACAATAAAGTAAGGGTGGCTTTCGCCACCAGGGCCATGAAAGTCGATAAACATGTCAGTCATATTTTGATGGGCAGATTCGGTTATCCTTTTCTTAATACTTCTAATTTCCGGCCATTGACCAGGGTTTTGGTCCCATCCCCTGTTGTGATCATAGGGCTCTTGCATTTTTCCTGTTCTACCTTCAACCACACCATCCAAATCAACAATGGGGATAATTGTGATATTGGCCAGTTCGCGTAAGGCTCTTGCCTTACTGTCCTTCGAGAGCAACCACTCAGCCAGGTGGTGCAACACCCAACTACCCCCTGATTCAAATGCATGACTTCTTGCCTGCAACCAAATCCCGTACTTTTCATCCTCCTTGTTGCTGCTCCTGAATGTAAGGGCCTGGACTGATCTGCCATTAACCGTTTTACAGAACTCAAAAATCGCTACAGAATTGTCTCTGGCCGCTTTTGGAAGCAGTTGATTCTCGTAGTGATGTGGTGTATAAGGTAGATCATATGCAAACCAGACTTCATCATTTCTGACTAAGTGATTGTACTCAAACAAATCCAGTCCATCAACAATTTTATATTCACCTTGATTTGTCAATCCCCAGTTTATCTGGTCGTAAGTATAATTTGCTTTTGGGCTTATTCCACTAATCTTGGGGTTCCCTATTTCAAGTTGTATTGTAACCTCTTCTCCCGGGCTCACCCCCCCTAATTTGAAATACCACCATACCTGGCCCCAGCCACCATCATTTTGATTATGCGGTTTAAGTCTAAGGGTGACGGGGTCTCTGTTTACTAAAGAGACTGACCCGCCACCGTTTAAAAACTCAGTTGAAATTGATAGTGCTTCACGAACCTCGTTGGGCGTCGTGCAACTACTACTTAAGGCTGCAAAAGATGGAACCAACATGCCTGCAGTTGTTAATTGACCAGCCCTTTGTACAAACTTTCTTCGATTTATGTGATTTATACTCATTAATCAATAGATTAATTACACACACCATTCTATGAAGTAGATGTAGATGATGCTTTTGCAGATATCAAATGTGTTTATTTCCACTCTGCGTGTTGCTCAAGCAGATCGGACCGGTCAATAGCATCCTGAGGGATTGGCCACACATAATGTTTAGCAGGATCAAAAGTCCTTGTTTGAACATTTTTTACCGGTAGCAAAGAATTACCATCTCCATCTTTTGGAAGTTCAACCCAATCATCAAGATCCATACTTTTAATTTCCCGATTCAGCACATCCTCTGCTATTCTCCATCGAATGATATCAAAATAGCGCAAACCCTCTCCTGCCAGTTCAACCCTTCTTTCATTCCTGATAAATTCTCGCAAAGAAGCCTGATCACTGTATGCTACTCTATCGATTAATGGCATATCAGCACGATCTCTGATCAGGTCAATGGCATCATATACCGAATCATCTGGACCTGTAGCTTCATTTGTAGCCTCAGCATACATCAGCAGGATGTCCGCATACCTAAAAATGATCCAGTTAACCCATGTATCCCAAAATCTGTCTTGCAAATCAGCAACGTACTTGACATAATTTATATAGGTAAAGGCAAATCTGAATTCCGAACCAGTATAGTCTACAGCTACCCCGTTGTAATCTCTGCCCTGCCACATGAATGTATGGTAAAACCGGGGATCTCTATTGCTAAATGGATTGGACGCATGAACAGGATTATTCCAATCGAAAGCACTACCATCTGACATTTGAAAGGATTGTTGCAATTCATTAGTGGGAAGGATCAGTGCAAAACCACCCAAATAAACGGGAGCATATCTACGTACAATCCCCTGTCCTGGATGTGTTCCAACACTCTCTGCATACTGATGAGCTAAAATGACCTCTTCAGTTTGATTGTTGAAATCCCTTAGAAATAGTTCTCCGTAATTGGGATGCAATTCATAAATACCGAGATCCATTACTTCCTTTGCTGCCTGAGCAGCTTCAGACCACCGTTCATTGTACAAGAGCACCCTTGCCTTTAAAGCCATGGCAGCTCCCTTTGTTATCCTGCCATTTTCGCTATCAGGCCATTCCAGCGGCAATAAGTCAATGGCCTCATCCAGTTGATCCAGAATATATTCAAGGACTTCGTCATGGGAATTTTTAGGGACATCACTGTTTGAAATCTCCAAAGGGCTGGTGATAAGGGGTACATCTCTGTACAATGTGATCATTCGGTAATACTGGTAGGCAATCATGAACAAAACCTGTCCGGAAAGTTCATCAACCTTACTTTGAGAAATGTCTTGTATCTGATCCACATACTCAAAGAATTCAAGTCCCAATCTTATGTATCGATAATTCCAGAATTGTTCCACATGGGAATCAACCGTGGTAAAAGAACCTTGTGCGATTTGGTTGGCTCCTGATCCTGCACGGCCCCATGCATTGTCACTAAAAGCTTCAAAAATTGAATTATCCGCGCCCTCAAGGCCGGTATACAGATTGTTTACCCACATCTCAGCATGATCTTCTGTTTCCCAGAAAGTTTCTAATGATGGTGTATCTAATGGGGCTCTTTCCAGGAAATCATCATCACATGAAACAAACAATAGCAGTAGCGGAGTAACAATTAATATTCTTAATGTTATTGAGTTCATAATGTTTAGATTGAAGTGAGTTAAAAATTTACATTTAATCCAAGATTGAACAATTTTGGTATAGGATAACGTGATTGAATCTGTCGTCTATCCAGACCAGTTGCCAATTCAGGATCATAGCCCAGATAGTTTGTGATCGTAAACAGATTTTCTCCACTTACAAACACTCTGGCATTACTAATCCCAATTCTATCAATTAACCCCCCGGGGAGATTGTAACCCAACTCCACATTTTTTAGCCTAAAATAGGCTGCGTCTTCAATCCAAAAACTAGAAAATTCTTTATTTATCCCCACCAAGGGTCCTGTACCCAATCTCGGTTGTGGAAATCTGGAATCCGGATTTTCCAGGGTCCAGTAATCTAAATGAAAAGTTCTGTAGGTGTCAACAGCTCCACTTGCCTCCCAAGGCCTGGATATAACCTGGTGCTTCATTATTCCCTGCCCGAATGCTGAGATGTAAAAAGCTTTATAACTCATGTTTATCCT
Source organism: Cyclobacteriaceae bacterium (assembly GCA_965243485.1). Taxonomy (GTDB): domain Bacteria; phylum Bacteroidota; class Bacteroidia; order Cytophagales; family Cyclobacteriaceae; genus UBA7330. The sequence continues at coordinate 5,328,790 of CBDEVP010000001.1, forward strand.
AATACCAAACGGAAAACGTGGATCTGACCTACCCAGTCGAACCCGATCATCACTATTGATGATACCATCACCATTTTGGTCAATATATCTGATATCTCCAGCAGAAGTCTGAGTGTCTTGAAATGCATGATTCTGGACCTCGGCATCACTTTGGAAAAATCCATCCGCCTGATATCCAAACCACTCGTTCATCGGTCTGCCTTCCTCAGTGATCACATCGCCGGATATTCTGGGACTTATACCACCCATATCGATAACCTTATTGGTCGCATCAGATAACTGAAAAGAGACTCCATAACTGAATTCACTGATTGTATTTCTATGTCTCAATTCGACCTCCCATCCTCGATTGTCAACTCTGCCTGCATTCTGGACCGGCTCTGGCTGTCCAAACGTTGTAGGCAGAGGCAATTGTAAAAGGATATCATGGGTTTTCTCATAGAAAACATCAAGTGTAAACTCCAGAATGTTCTGATAAATGCTACCTTCCAAACCAATATTGATTGACTCTTTGGTCTCCCATGTTAGCAAAGGGTTGGCAGCTCCTGCAGTTGCCACAGTCCTTTGAGGCACTCCATTGAAAAAATATGCCCCTTGTGAAAGTCGGTTAGAAAATGGATAAAACCCAACATTTTGATTTCCCACATGTCCCCAGGAGCCTCTGAGCTTTAGAAATGTCAGAATATCATTGTTAACTAAAAAACCTTCCTGTGATATAATCCATCCGGCGGAAATGGATGGGAAAAATCCCCATCTCAAATCCTCTGCAAATCTTGAGGAGCCGTCGTAGCGGAACGCTGTTTCAAAAATATATTTATCATCGAATGTATAGTTAAGTCTTGAAAACAGCGATTGAAGCGCCCAGTCTGAAGCACTCCCTGAAATATTCCAAAACGCAGGGTTACTACTTCCCGCACTTATCGTGAAAATATTATCAGTAAGGAAGTCACGGGTTCCAACGAAATCATTTCGTGTCTCAAACCATTCTCTGCTTCCTCCTGCAAGGAATGTTACTTTATGATCTCCAAAACTATTTGAGTAATTAAGTAGCAAATTAAGGTTATGTAGCTGCTCCTGATCATTGTTAATATTCAAAAAGTTATCCTGCGATTCTACAGCAACTCTGTCGAGATCTTCCGGATCATATACCTGCAAAATTCTTTGATAAGTCTGGGTTCTGGTATTTGTAAGGATGCCTCCATAGACTGCCTGTAAATTCAGGCTTTCAAAGAATTTGTACTTAGCCGTAAATGTTCCTGCAAGCCTGCCACTTTTAATGGTACTTTGTCCACCATCCTCAGATAAATTCGCCATAGCATTTCCACCTGAGGTATGCGCAGGTGTTTCTAACCACTTACCCTCAGCACGAAAAGGATAAATTTGAGGTGTACCATGAATCCATCGCAGGTGACTCCAAGGGTAAGCAGGTTCAGTTGTGGTAGATGGTGCATAGCTACCTCTGAAGTCCAACTCCAGCTTCTCGCCTACTTTGAAATTCTGATTGACCTGGAAATTGAATCGCTCATAATCCGTATTGATTACAATTCCATCCTGCTTAAAATACCCAAATGAAACATAATAGGTATGCCTATCGCTACCACCTGTTACATTGATATTTTGATTGGTTTGAAAGGCATTTTTAAGTAAGTAATCCTCCCAATCATGATCTTGCCAATCAGGTGATGAAAAACGATCTAAATCGGACTGGTTAAATATGGGAGACGTTCCATCATTGGCTGAGGCGAGGTTATGCATCTGAGCGAATTCCAAACCTGTTACTTTATCCGCCCATCGAGTAGGACTTTGAACACTCACAATGCTTGAATAATTGAATTGTGGTGCTCCTTTGTTTCCACCCTTTGTCGTAACAAGAATTACACCTCCTGCTGCCCGGGATCCGTAGATGGTAGTGGAGGCTGCATCTCTTAATACACTTATGCTTTCAATATCAGAAGGATTAAGTTGGTTCAGCTGGTTTGATGCAGATTGTACCCCATCAATTACAATAAGGACCGGATTTGCTGTAAGCGTACTGACACCTCTAATGTTGATGTCGATATCCTGCCTACCCGGTTGTCCACTGGTCCTTACAATTTTTAAACCCGGAACCTGTCCTTGAAGAGCCTCTTCAACTGAGGCCACTGGTCTGCTTTCCAATTGCTTGGACTCGACCACTCCGACAGCACCCGTTAAATTTACTTTTTCCTGAACCCCATATCCAACAACAACAATCTCTTCCAACTGCTCCGAGTCTGAAACCATCTGTACTGATATTTGTGATCTTCCATTTACAACAGCTTCCTGCGTGGTATATCCAACAAATGAAATGATGAGTACAGCCTCTTCACCGACTGTCAGATTATACATTCCATCTACATCCGTAATCGTCCCATTGGATGTCCCCTTCTCCTGAATCGTTGCTCCCGGAAGTGGCTCTCCATTTTCATCCGTGATCGTCCCAGATACCGATTGCTGCAGATCAACCAATTCTTCAACAACAGTCGGTGTGGCATCTTCTTTCAGGGTGACCAGCGCAATCGTCTCATTGACCCTGCGAATGGAAAACCTGGCCTGAAGAGAAACCTCCTTAAGCAACTCTTCCATGTTGTAATTGCTCTTAGTCAGGGTGATTGTTTTTCCCCTGACGTCAGATTTTGCATAAGCGAACTGAAATTCATTGTTAGCCTCGATCTGGCTAATTAAATTGGACAGTGACATTTCGCCATTTCCTATTTCTAGCTCAATAGGAATTTCTTCCAGGTGCTTTCTCTGCCCCAGAGATCCGTTTGCAAAAGACATCAGCAGCGACTGACAGACAATCACTACATACAGCGTCAATTTTGACATACGAATGACATTTTTAGGTAACTTTACATTCATACTGTTTTGGTTTTAAACTGAAACATTAGTAGAAGGGGATCGAAGCTTCGCCAAAAGTCTGATCGATCCTCTTTTTTTATTTTAAGATTATTTCATTCCCGGTCTTATCTATTTCAAACTCAAAGTCATATACGTGAGCCACTGAAATCATCATTTGCTCAAGTGTCGGATTTTTGTATTTAGCTGTATATTTTCTAACTGCCTTTTGGGCAATGTTTTGCTGATCAATAAACTTCACATCATACCATTTGGAAAGCGTCACCAACACTTCAGGCAGAGAATGGTTTTCAAATACCAGCTTCTGTTCCGTCCATCCAAAAACAGCATCGGCACCGGTAATCTTTTCTTTCTCCATATGCTTTTTCCGGGGATTCCATGTGGACATATCATTAGGCATAAGGGTGACCATATACTCTTGTGATTCGATGATCCCCTTCACTTCTACCTTACCAGTTTTTACTCCCACCTTCAACACAGGATCTTCCTGATAGGCCCGCACATTAAACGAAGTACCCAGGACCTTCACTTCCATATTCCCTGACTTCACAATAAATGGAGACTCCTTGTTTTCCACAACTTCAAAGAAAGCTTCCCCACTCAGATCAACAATTCTTTGATTCGGGTGAAACTGCTCCGGAACAATCAGCTTGCTTTCACTATTTAATTTCACGATCGTTCCATCAGGCAATGTTGTTGTGATCTTTTGACCGGGGAGGGTGACCTTTTCAATCATTTTTACTTCTACCAACTGAGTCTCTGGTCCTTCCCCGGGAGAAAGTTTATTAATTACCAATGTACCAGCCAACCCAAGTACCAGGATGGCGGCCACCCGATAGATCCAGGAGAAAGATCGGGATTTTGGATGTTTAGCACCGTTTGATCCAAGCCTTGCCTTCAGGTCACTCCAGACTTCGGATTCCAATGAATCCATCTCTTTATAATCCGGATACAACAGGCTTAGCTTGAGTTGTGAATAGATCCTTTGGTTTTTAGGATCCTCATTCAACCATTGATTCAGTTGCATCTTCTCTGCAGGATCAAGGTCGGCTTCTCTGCACTCCTTGGATATGATATCTACAATACTCATAAATATCCATTTCGGGGATTAACAAGAGTAGGACAGGAAAGTAAAGTGAAGGGGTAGGTTAAGTGATAATATTTATAATGTATTAAATGAATTCAACAATACATTGCGTACTTATTAAGATATTAAACATTTTGATGTAAAATATTCAACTCACATGGAGACTAGAGACGGTCTGACTAAGCAAATAAAACCAAAACCCAGCCGGTCTGACTACCGTCTGACCTCATTTGTCAGCTAAACAATAACCTAAGTCCATCGAACGCAATCAGGGTAATCACCACTCTGGCAATCCAGTGAATGACCTTTGCCTCTGAGAAATGAGTCTCCAGATCCTTTTTGAGCTTTTTTAGTGCTGTGCTCACATGGTATTTGACCGTCTGCGTAGAAATACCTAATTCTTTCGCCACCTCATTATGCTGTAATCTTTGACCTTTCACCATGTTGAATACCAGCTGACACTGTGGGGGTAAGGTGTCAATGGAATGCCTGATAAACTCGTGAAGTTCATTGCCAATCATCAATTCCTCAGGATCAACTTTGTCAACTGATGATAAGGCTTCATTGTAATCATCCCTCTGAAACCTTACCGGGTTACTCGTCAGTGCACTGATCGATCGGTTTTTTACACTGGCAAACAAATAGGATTTTAACTCCTTGATGGAATACAGATCTTCCCTTGAATTCCATAAATTAAAGAAAACATCAGATACTATGTCCTGGGCCAATGTTTTTGATTTGGTAATCGTTAAGGCATAAGCAAAAAGCCGTCGAAAATACTCCCTGTAAATTTTCTCAAAGTAAGAATCCAGGTCTTTTTCACTTAGGCTCTTTTGGATCCATATTTTACTGCTCTTCCTGGTCATTTACTAAAAAATAAGACATTTGCGAACAAGCGTCTTTAAAAATATTAATTTTTTAAATCAGGTTAAAAGTAAAATATTATTTTACCAATTTCATAATTTACAGAAATTGATTATTAACAGATGAGAACAAGGTGCCTCTCATCAGATCTTCTTCTCATCCATTGATATATGCCAAAGTAGATAACAACCGCATACAATACCACTCCTGTCTTGGCAGATGAAACGGTCCTTTGAAGATATTTCCTTTGGCAGTCTGGGAAACCGAGCCATCGCGATGCAGGTAGCCAAACCATTCACCATATTCCTTATCCGGAAAATGGCTGTAGCTGTAATCATGTACCAGGCGATGCCACCGGGCATATTTTTCCTTGCCTGTGAGGACATAAGCTAAAAGAGTAGCAATGATCGTTTCATTGTGCGGCCACCAGAATTTCATGTCGTGCCAGTATTCCTGCACCGGCTTATTGTAGACATCCCGGAAATAGAACATACCTCCATACTCCTGATCCCAGCCACGCTCCCACATGTAATCCAGCATACGGCACCCCAGGGATATCAACTCAGGATCATTACCACGCATTCTTGCTTCATTAAGAATGAACCAGGCTCCTTCAATGGCATGTCCGGGATTTAGGGTCCGGCCATCAATGTGGTCAATGATGCTCCCATCCGGAGCTACCTGCTCCATCACACAGCGAATATCGTCTTTCACAAAAAAATCCCTGATCTCAGTGATGCATGTATCAATGATCTCCACTGCACGGGGATCACCAATGGTGTCCAGCACCTGCCTGGCCGTATTGAGCATGATCATGGGAACACCAATGCCCCTTGAAGGACGTACATCCGTAAACTTAGCAGGAAACTCCTCCGGATGTTTTGAATAATGAATGCATTTTCCAAAGAGCTCACGAGCCTGCTCAGCCACATCGTCCCTGCCTGACGCTTTGGCATAGGCTGCATAAGCGATCACCGCAAAGGTCTCAGAAAAGAAGTACCTCCGCTTGCGAATGGGCCGGCCATCTCTGGTCATGTGAAAGAACATCCTGCCGTCCGTATCAAAGCATTTTTGTGAAAGGAATTCATAGCCCAGCCGGGCACCCTCCAGCCATTCCTGCTTAGGTTCGACCGTATTGTACAGGTTGGCCAATGTCCAGGTGGCTCTTCCCTGAAACCAGACCGACTTGTCATCATCGATGAGACTACCGTCTGCATCTCGCATCAATAAAAAACCGCCATGTTCGTGATCATAGCTACGTGGAAACCAAAAAGGAATCGTATTACCCAGTAGTCTGTCACGGTAAAACTGATGAAGGTGGTTAAGTTCTTTGTTTGAATATGCCATGGAACTATGCTCAGTTTGCCATCATTGCTATTGTTTTCTAAAATACTTCATTACGCTTTGCTTCATTACTTATGAGGTGTTCAAATTTGTGCGGTTGGTCAGCCATTTGGCGGAAAAAGGGGCGCTACTCTGAAGAATAGCGTAAGAGTTCGGCCGGGGCGTGTGTTGGCTATAATATTATCCTTTTTTATTTAAGTATCCAATTCATTAATATCTCCGCAGCCCCCAGCCCCTAAAGGGTAGCCAGCCCCACCAATTCTCCACTAATAATGTCATCCAGTTTTGTTGTTTCGAAATTAAAAAATTGAGTCTCAGGATAACGGTGAAGTACTAGCGTACTGCTCAAAACCTAGTTCTTTTGCCTCCTGTTCAAAGTTTTTAAACTGAGCATCTGACATGTTGCCTACCGGGAGTCGGAATCTACCACAGTCCAGGCCGATCAGCTTCATAAATGCTTTGCCGGTGCCCATCCCGCCGTACTTGCCAAGCAACCCGATCAGGTCAATTGAATTCTGTTGTAATCTCGTTGCAATCTTTAAGTCGTTTTTACTAAAAGCTTCCATCAATTGCAGATATAATGGTGCCATGTAGTTGTAGGTACTTCCGACCATCCCTTTTGCCCCGATGGTCATCGCAGATAACATACATTCATCCCGACCCCATAGCATATCATACTTTCCATCTTCAAAATGAATACAGGATAAAAAATCCATGAAGTCTTCATGGGTATATTTGACCCCCGCAAAATTGGGAATCCGGCCATGAACAGCTTTAAGCAAAGCCTTCATCGAAAAATTTACTCCCGTGAGCACCGGAATATGATAATAGTAGAATGGCATTTCCGGAACAGCGGAGGCTACTTCTTCACAGGTATCAACCAGCAACGAAACATTGGCCGGTTTGAAATAGGAGGGTGAGGTAAATGAAACCGCATCAAAGTTTTTATCCCGGGCATGCTGAGCAAGTTCAATGCTATCAGCCATACAGTTTCCTCCTAAGAACATGATCAGGTAAAAGTCACTATCCTTAGCTGCACAGGCTACCCAGGCTTCTGCAACTTCCTTCTTTTCACTCATGGTAAGAGATGCACCCTCACCCGTTGAACCACAAACAAATGCACCCCTTACTCCATTGTGTTTAAGCATCTGATAATAAGTCGGCACAAGCGATGTATTCACTGACCCATCGGGGTTCATCGGAGTGAAAGGGGCAGCAATTAACCCGGTAAAGTGGGAATGATTCATATATCAATTTGTTTGCGTTTGAGCAAGTTCATCAATTTGTGTTAGTGTAAATCGGGCACTTAGGATATAAGGCATTGTATTGGGTTCCCAATGACCATAAGTGGTTACCACAAAAGTTCCGTCAGGTAATACTTCTACCCCCGGATAGGCCGTATCGTAAGCCCAACCACTGTCTGAAGGATAGTTTTTTTTAAGCCTTACCACATATTGTCCTTCATTGCCTTCCACGATGTCCTCGTAAGTTCCAACCCAGCCTCCCCAACTCGTCTCAAATGGTCGCTGTTCAACCTTGCTATCCGGCGAAATTGTTCTGAAGCTGATAAATAGCCTTCCATCAGGCCCATACTTTCCAGTATGTCTGTCACCTGTTAAAGCAAGAGGTAGTTCACGAGGCTCAGTCCAGGTCTTACCCTCATCATCAGAAAAGATCACATAAGAATTTTTCCTGCGTTTATTCTCCCGCAATAAAACGGCGATCTGATTGCCGTCAGGCGAACGTATGATACCCGGCTCACAAAGAAATATGGTACTGTCTCTATATATTTCATTCGGGTACGACCAGGTCAGTCCCCCATCTTTACTGAAAGTGGTATAAACAGTCATAAACCCAGATCGCTCTCCGGCTGGTGAACCCCAGAATTCGCCATCACCACCCTTAATGAATCGTCCATCGTCATGAAAAATAGCCATGTAATGACCTTTGCCCGTTTGGAGCGGAGTCGTGGACCCCATCACAGTGATACCACCCCAATCACCCACTGGCTTCAATTCAGTCCAACTTTCGCCATCATCTTCACTGATGGATGTTCTGATTGGATATAGTCCTGACCACATAATGATCCTCTTTGTACCATCTTCATCCACGGTACGCATAAGTGTCGGGGTTTCGCGGCTGGTAGCCCAGCTATCCGGAACAGGCAGACGGTCACTCCATGTCTTGCCACCGTCTTCACTTCTTTTCAGGATGGCCGGCCCCCTGCCATGTCCTTTGGGATAGCTTGCCAGAATGGTTTTACCATCTTCCAGTAGGATGGTAGAGATATGCCCCAGGTACTGGCCCTCTTCACGGTCTACCACAACCTTTGGGATCTTTTCGATATCAAGGTCGACTGCAGGAATGGTTACCTGATCCATGATGGACACTTCCTCCTTTCCCGCCTGCTGTTTACAGCTGTAAGAAATTATGACCAAAGCTGTGATCCATAAATACTTTATCATAATATATGTATTACATATTTAAAGTTCAATGATTCAAATAAAGTACAAATCAAACTGATATTCATTAAATGATTGATTTTTATTTCCTAAATTAGCTGATAATTGATTTTATGTTATACATAATAATTATAAAATCAGATACATAAATCGAGCAAATGACCGAAAATCACTCTTTGGTAGATAAAGCCGAAACGCGCATTGTGGAACTCCTCAGGGATCAGAAGCTCAAGGTAGGTGATGTGATCCCAAAAGAAATGGAATTGACGGAGATGCTGGGGGTGAGCCGAACGGTGGTGCGGGAAGCCCTGATGCGTCTCAAGGTGATGGGCCTGATTGAATCCAGGAAAAAAAAAGGTTCCATCATCACGAGCCCGGATATCTTTGATGTGCTAAGCAAAAGCATGAACCCTCAAATTCTTGACCAGGACACGCTTAAGGACATGTTTGAGCTCAGGCTGGTGCTCGAAGTAGGTATGGCGGATTTTATTTTTCAAAGAATTACCGAAGAAGATATTCAAGCACTTAAAGAAATCGTTGCCGAAGCCCCGGAAACCTCAGGGGATAATGGTTTCCTCATTGAACATGAAATCGCATTTCATTCCAAACTCTATGAAATATCGAACAATCAAAGCCTGAGGAATTTTCAAAAGCTTTTACTCCCCCTTTTTGACTATGTTCATAAGAGCGGATTGCTCAAAATCCCGGTGAATAGCATGCGCTATGTTTCACACAAAGGACTGGTCGATGTGCTGGAAAACGGCTCCCCGGAACTTTTCAGGAATGCCATGAGAAATCATTTAGAAAACCATTTTTTACGCTTGTTCTAAACCTTATGCAAGACTGGAAAGACCTAAAATTATTGTTGGCAGGATGTGGCTCTATCGGGAAACGACATGCCAGGATCCTGACTAAACTTGGAATAAAAGAACTCTATATTTTTGATCCGGATCCCGAGCGAGTTGATCAATTGATCCGGGAATTTCCCTATTTAAAAAAGTGTGAAAGTTATGAAGCAGGATTGCGGATTGCTGATGCTGCATACATCATGACCCCTACCCGACTGCATGTCTCCATGGGCATGCAAGCAATTGAAGCTGGCTGTCATGTGTTTATTGAAAAGCCTATCTCTTTGACCATGGAAAGTGTTGCCGACCTGGCTAACCTGGCTGAGTCCAAAGACAAAAAAGTAATGGTTGGCTTATGCACCCGATATCATGAAGGTATCCGGAAAACCAAAAGCATGCTCGATTCTGGCCGAATCGGCAGGTTGGTGTCCATCAGGTCACTGGTCGGTGAACATTTTCCATCGGTACACCCGCAATACAAAACCATGTATTATGCAAAATATTCGGGGGCATTCGAGCTGATGCACGACCTGGACCTGGCCCTTTGGTTTGCCAACCAACAGGTGGAAAAAGTATATTCCGTCTATGGAAGCTTCAGCGATATTGAGATCGAAGCCCCGGATACCGTGGAATTCCTCCTAAAATTTACGGATAGGTGCACAGCAACTGTTCACCTGGATTTTTTTCAAATGCCCCGACGAAGAAACATGGAGCTCATCGGTACACAGGGAGTATTGTTGATCGATTTTACCTCCTGGGATGAATACACCATCTCTATCTACGATGCCATTTCACAACAATGGGAACATCATAAGGGGCTGACGCAACGAGACGATATGTTTAGAGATGAAAACCTGGATTTCCTGGAGTCCATTGTCAATGACGGTCCGATTTTCTGTGACATCATCGAAGGATGCAAGTCCCTCAGGGTTATCGAAGCGGCCCAGACTAATACGAAAGATATTAACCTGATACCAAACATTTAATATGTCTACACCTAATCTGTTTAACCTAAGAGGTAAAGTAACACTCATCACCGGCGGATCGCGTGGACTTGGCTATGACATGGCCTGCGAGCTCGCCAATGCAGGCAGTGACCTCGTCATCACCTCACGGTATGAAGATAAACTGGACCAACCGGTTCAAAAGCTTCGAGATAAATTTGGAGTAGATGTGTTGGGACTTTCACTGGATCAACGTCATCATGATCAGGTAAAAAGTGTCACCGAAAAAGCGCAACAATGGAAAGGACATATTGATATTTTGATCAACAATGCGGGTGGTGGATCGGGTGCCAGTGAAGGGGACCTGTTTAAACGCGACCCGGCAGATATGGTAAACCTCATCAACACCAACCTCATTGGAGCACTTTTTTGTTGCCAGGAAGTCGGCAAGGTGATGGCCGCGCAAAAGTCTGGCAAGATCATCAACATCGGATCAATCGCCGGGATGGTGGGCCGGGACCGAAGCATGTACCGAAACAACAATAAATCAGAACAACCCATCGACTATGCCGCTGCAAAGGCCGGTGTGATCGGGATGACACGTGACCTGGCGGCTTACATGGCACCCTACAATGTCTGTGTAAACTGCATCTCTCCGGGTGGCTTTCAGGGAGATAGTTTACCTCAGGAATTTGTCGAGGCATACAACAAAGCCACAGCTCTGGGCAGGATGGGAAAAATGGGACAGGATCTGAAAGGGACAGCATTGTTCCTTGCGTCTGCGGCTTCCGACTATATTACCGGACAAAATATTGTGGTGGATGGGGGTTTCACCATTTGGAAGTAATTCATTTAAACCTTTGAAAGATTTGAAGAGCACCTACATTATTTTCCTACTAATCCTATCACTTTCGGGTGCTGCCTTGGCTGACAATGATCAGAAAGTCAATATCGTTTCTCAAAAAGCCATTGGTAGCCTGGCAAACATTCAAGTCATTCCAGGAGATGAAGGTCTGGCCGGTGCTTTTGCAGGCAAAATTGGAAATTACTTGATAGTTGCGGGCGGCACAGCTTTTCCGGAGGGGAAGCCCTGGGAAAACGGAACAAAATACTTTTCTGATGCTATCCTGATCTACGAAATGGGTGAGTCTCTCAACAAAATCGATTTTAGCCAAAAGCTCCCCTATGGTGTTGGTGAAGGCGCATCGGTGGTCGTCAATGATCAGCTCTATTGTATTGGCGGGCTGACAGCTGATGGACTTAGTGATGAGGTCATTCAAATTTCCTATGACAGCGAATTGCATATTGACAAATTACTAGCGTTGCCAGAAGCGCTCAAAAATTTAGCTGCCACGGCAATTGGCTCCACCATCTATGCAGTTGGTGGTGAGGGGAAAACAGGAGCTACCTCACATTTTTTATCTCTGGATCTTAACAATCCGCAAGCTGGATGGCAAAAACTTCCTTCCTTCCCTAAAACGGTGACCGCTGCTTCGGCTGTTACCCAAATGGATGGCACGGAAACAAGCATTCATGTGATTGGAGGACGGGCAAAACAACCTGGTGACCTGCTCAATACCTTTTATTCTTCAGTATACCGGTATCAGCCATCAAAGGGACGATGGGAAGCAAAACGAGACCTTGAGTTCAATGACACTTCAATGAAACTTGCTGCCACTTCAGCAGTCCCCATCGGAGCGTCTCATATTGTGTTGATCGGAGGCGATAACGGACAGGTATTCAACCAGGTAGAGCAGGCCATTGATGATTTGAACAATGGAGACGAGACCGCACAAAAAAGAAGAGACTCACTTTGGGTAAACTACACCGGATTTAATGATCGAATCCTGGTCTATAATACCGTTTCTGATTCCTGGTTCGATGCCGGAACTTATCAGGGAACACCGGTTGCAGTAGCTCCGGGGGTGGCCTGGGGTCAATCGATGATTGTTCCGGGAGGGGAAATCCGACCGGGCGTGCGGAACCCGGATATTTCTCAGTTAAGATTTTCTACCCAACCCGATTTTGGGTGGTTTAACTACCTCGTACTTGTCCTGTACTTCGGGGGTATGCTGTGGCTGGGCTTTTTCTTCATGAAAAAAGAAAGTACCACCGACGACTTCTTTAAAGCTGGCGGCAGAATCCCCTGGTGGGCCGCGGGTATCAGCATCCTGGCCACTACACTCAGTGCGATCACTTTCATTTCCATCCCGGCTAAAGCATATGCTTCAGACTGGCGGATGTTTATGTATAATATGTCCATCATCCTCGTAGTCCCCGTAGTGATCACATTCTTTTTACCCTTTTTCAGGCGATTCAGTCTGGATACCGCTTACGAGTACCTCGAGATACGGTTCAACCGGCCTGTACGATGGATGGCGTCTTCCCTGTTTGTTTTCTTCATGGTGAGCCGGATTGCCATTGTACTCTTCCTCCCCTCTCTGGCCCTCAATGCCGTGACAGGATTCAGCGTGTACTGGGCCATTATCATCATGGGCATGGTCACGATCATCTACTGTACCAGTGGTGGTATGGAAGCGGTCGTCTGGGGAGATGTGATCCAGGGCATCATCCTCATGTCCGGGGCGATCATCGCTTTGGGTTATATGATATCAGGCATTGATGGTGGGCTGAGCAGCTTTATTGATATCACCAGTAAGCAACAAAAGTTTAACCTGTTGGACTTCAGGTTATCACTGATCGAACCAGTCTTATGGGTTGTGCTTGTCGGTGGACTGGCTAATTCACTGGTCACATTTACCAGCGACCAAAGCATCGTGCAGCGCTACATGTCTACCAGAGATGAAAAAGCCACCGGTCGCAGCATCTGGCTCAACGGGATTCTGAGTATCCCTGTAACGATCATCTTCTTTATGTTGGGTACGGCTTTGTTTGGCTTTTATTCCTCCAACCCTGAACGGCTGGCCATTACAAACCCGAACATCGATTCAGTTTTTCCTCAATTCATCGTGAGCGAGATGCCAGTAGGGATCTCTGGATTGCTGATCGCCTCAATCTTTGCCGCAGCCATGTCTACGCTTTCGTCAAACATCAATTCGGTAGCTGCCGTGATCACCTCAGACTTTTATAAAAAGATCATTCGGAACACAACAATCAAAGGCCAAATGCTGGTCGCCCGGTGGTCAGGCGTGGTTGCAGGTATTTTCGGTATGGGCATGGCCCTTGTGCTTGCCACCTGGGACATTGCCTCATTATGGGACCAGTTCAACACATTCGTTGGTTTGCTTACCGGAGGTCTTGGTGCACTCTTTATTATGGGGATTTTCTTACCGAGGATTTCCGGTCCTGCGGCTTTCTTTGGTACACTGGGCAGCCTGGCCGTTCTGACTTTTGTAAAAAACCAAACGGACCTCTCCTTTTTGCTATATGGACTGATCGGATTGGCATCCAGTGTCGCATTTGGACTTTTGATCAGTGTGTTTATCCCAAACCGGAAAGAGATTGAAGGATTTACCTGGAGAACCAGAAAGCTACTCTGAGGCAGGATCAAAAATGGTAGCAGCAATGAACCTGTACGGATCCCCGGCATCGGCATTGTTGTAATAGTAAACTGCCACAACCTTGCCATCCGGCAGCTCCACCGCTCGCGGATACCCGATGTCCCAGACAGCACCATCCTGACCTCGCAGCAATTGAGGGTCAGTCCACGTATTGCCATTATCAGAACTATAAGTCACATACATTCCAATGCCCTCGGTTCGTGTTTCCTTATCCCGCAATCCGTACACCAGGCAAAGCCGTCCTTCCCGTAGTTTAAGTAATGCAGGTGGATTGCCATTTCTATCAACAGTAACAGGATTAGGAAGCCTGGTCCATGTCAACCCATTGTCTTTGGATAAATAACTGGCCATCTCCGGTGGTTTGGTTTGCCGGATCATACACAACACGGTGGAATCACCTAATCTGACCGACCCCGGCATGATCGAATTGACTTTCTCAGGACCGATCCAGGAAATGAGCTTCCAGGTCAGGCCTCCATCTTCGGTCCGTACGCAGGCCACTTCTCTCCAGTTATTTTCACCTTCAAAAAAACCCACAGTAAGGAAAGCAGTCATTGAATGTTTACCGTCGACCAGATAATCAGTTCTCGACACAATACCTGCAGGACTTCTGGGACTAAAGTCTACATTTAACCGGTAAGCTCCGTTCCAGCTCCTACCCCGATCATCAGAGTAATAAAAAGAGGTTGGCCCTTCCAGCAAATTGGTCATCCTGAACGTAAAGGCAAAGTTGGGATCAAAGAAATCGATGCTGTCGCGGAGTACAGTCGCCGGTTCAGAGAGTTCGACAATGTTATGCTCAAAAGTGGCTTCAGTGATCCCGTGCTCATAACCATCTTCGATTGACCAGGTAAGTCCGCCATCCAGGCTTCTGGCAAACATGGTTTTTGAAGTCGATCTGTCAAACGTATGGCTTTCCTTTTCCAGATGTTTGCCCATGGTAAATCCCACCAGGATCTCATTTTCCCATGACCACATCCCCCAATTAGCCGGCCAGCCACCATACATCCCTTCTTCATAGTACACCTTAACGTTCTCAATGCCGTCCACGGAAGGTTCTTGATTACATGAAAGTAAAATGGTTAAGTGAAGTGCGCATAAACAAGATATCAATTTCATTCTACAGGATTGAGCAAGGCTTCCTTAGGTAATACTAATATAACATGGAATGTGACCGGTCTAGGACCAGTCAAAAAAAGGATTTAAAAAACATGTCATGAGTGCTAAGAACCTTCTATTTCCTCCGGATAGTACTCCATTGGATAATTAGGGCCAAAGTTGATTGGCTCCTCCCAGGTGCCCAGCTGACCATCCATCACCCACGGCTCTCCCCTTTTGGATAGATGATCTATCATGTGCTGACGCCAGGATTGAAGTAACGTCCTGTTTTCTTCTGCTCCGGCCAGATCGACGGTTTCCATGGGATCCTTTTCCAGGTCAAAAAGTTGCTCTTCTCCGGTTTTATTGAAATAAATATACTTGTACCTGGCATCGGTTAAAGCGGTCCAGCTGTTCTCCGGCCAGTAACACCGGCCATGCTCGAGATCAAGCACTTTACGCCAGGAGTCCTTCTTACCCCGGACAAGGTTCAGCATACTCATGCCATCGATCTCAGCAGGAATATCCGCTCCTGCGGCATCCAGAAAGGTCGGCAAAACATCCCTCAGCTCGACCAGTTCGCTCAGCACCTGTCCCCGATCAGCTTCGATCTTCATACTTTCCGGCCACCGGATCACCATGGGTACGCCCGCCGAACCTTCATAGGCATAAGACTTCCTCCATAAATGATGGTCGCCCATCATGTCACCATGATCCGATGATAGCAGAATCAAAGTATTCTCCAACTCGCCTTTTTCTTCAAGTGCTGAAATGATCAGCCCGATCTGCTCATCCAGGTAGCTGATGGCAGCCAAATACCCTTCCCGTGAGTGCCGCACAAACTGATCACCAAAATTTCCTCTCGGACTGTTTACCTGTTTGCTCAGGTCTGCCACCACTGGTTCTCCGTATTTTTCCTGTGACCACTCACCAACGGCTGCCCCAGGGATCTCCTTTCCTTTATAAAAATCCAGCCATCTTTGAGGCGGATCGAAAGGCGGATGCGGACGATGAAAAGCCACCTTAACAAAAAAAGGATTTCCATCATCATAGCTATTGATAAACCTGATCGCCTCACTGGCTGTCCAGGCGGTAGGATGTAAAGAATCAGCGTACTGATAAGCTCCGCTTCGATGATCCGTGGAGCCCAACCCCGTTCCATCTTCTGGTAAGTCAGGTGCATTTTTCTCAAACCATTCATTGTAGGCGTTTTGAGGATGTCCCCACCCTTCGCAAAGCCTGATCTCATCAAATCCATGCATGAATTTTCTGTTGTCCAGCTCACTTTGAGGAATTTTTAAAGGGGGTCCCCCGATAGGTTTAAAATGAAGCTTACCCGTGGCAAAGGTGTAATAGCCGGCATCCTTCAGCAACCGGGGCATCTCGATCGGATATTTGGTGGCAATGGGGGCATAAGCCAGGAGTCCGTGCTTCCAGGGTGCCATACCCGTCAGCAGGGTCGCCCTGGCCGGAAGACACGTTGGAGCTGAAACATAAGAACGGGTGAATAAGGCCCCTTCCCTCGCTATCCTATCAATATGTGGGGTATGGACAAAATCTCCGCCCCGTACTCCGATAAAGTCGGATCGGAACTGGTCAGGGAAGATGAAGAGGATGTTGGGCTTCTTAGAGGTTGCTTTTTCATTACATGAAATTCCTAAAAAGATGAGTGCTCCTGCAAAAACAATCAAGATAAACCGCCTGGTAAATGATAGTACATTCCGGATCATAGGTACAATATCAACGATACGGGACTAAGCTATCAATAATCAGTGGAAATTCTTGTTGTTGCCAACTGAGGAAAGTAGATTTTAGTGTTATTTCAGACTTTTTCCCCAGGCAGCTAATTTCTCTTTCATCAGCACCGCCTTTTCCGGAAACTGACCAACCAGATCATGCTGCTCAGCGATATCTGTTTTCAGGTTATATAACTCATGCGACTTATCCTCATTGATCACCAGTTTCCATTCTCCATCCCTTACGGCTTTTTCTTCATCCATCCGCCAGTATATCGTTCTCTCATCCAGAGGCTGCCCATCAGTCAGCAAAGACCACAGACTCACGCCATCTACCTGGTTGGCGCCTGATCGGGGGATTGAAATTCCAAGAAGTTCCATGACGGTTGGTAACAAATCCATGGTCATCGCCGTCTCGTCTGTCACTGAAAGCGGTGCTATCTTTCCCGGCCACCAGGCAATGGCAGGCACACGGTGTCCACCTTCATACACCTGGGTTTTTTGTCCTCGGAGCGGACCGTTTGACCCAACCCGGGGCCAAAGCTCGCCAGCATAATTCAGGTATCCTCCATTGTCAGAGGTAAAGAATACGAAAGTATTTTCAGACAGGTTGCTTTGCCTGATTGCTTCCATGATCTGACCTACTCCCCGATCCAACTCTTCCACCATGTCGACCACCACATCAGGAACCTGCTCCGGCTGATATGGGCCAAGCTTACTTTGAGGACCAGGTTGGATGCTGGTGTAATCTTCTCCTTCCAGAACCACCTCTTTGTCGCCATCCTCGGCCGTTTGCCAGGGGAAGTGGATGGCAGAATAAGCGACATACAGAAAAAAAGGATTGTCTTTGTTGTCACTGATATACTCAGTTGCATTGTCGGTGATCACATGAGTGGCGTATCCTTCCTGATGCTCCAGCTGATCATTGTGCCACCAGTCGCGGTATCCATTCCGATCCATCTTGGAGAAATAATCACCACTCCCACAGGTCAGTCCCCTGAACTCATCGAATCCATGCAACACCGGATTTGCATTTGGGGCTTTTCCTAAATGCCACTTTCCATAGATGGCTGTTTGGTAACCTTCCTCTTTTAAATATGATGCAATTGTCTTCTCTTTATTGTTTTCCTTACTTCCAATTCCTTCATCATCCCAATCCGTCGGTAGGGCCTCTTCAATCCCAAGACGATGAGGATATCTGCCTGTGAGTAAAGAGGCCCGGGTAGGTGAGCACATCGGGCCATTGCTGTGAAAGTCAGTAAAAAGCATACCTTCCCTGGCCATTTGATTGATGTTGGGCGTATGGGCTTTGCCGCCAAAATAACCGCCAAGATCTCCATAGCCAAGGTCGTCGGCCAGGATGAAAATGATGTTGGGTTTAGCTAGTGACTGGGATTCGCTCTTCTCACTGACTTCAGAAGTACAACCACAAACAAAAGCAATAAAAAAGGTGGGTATTAGAATTTTAGGGTACATTTTGAATTCCTCTAAATTATATGCCACAAAAGCGATAAGGCACAAAGTTGTTATTGAACTTTAAAAAATTTTAGTTACTTTGATATAATACCAAAATATATTAGAAAGGGCTACGACTGTATGAAAGCTACTGATCTCGATAAGAAATTTGATGATGGAAAAGAAGATATTCTAGACGCTTTTGATCTTGAGAGTGGTCAGAGAATCAACCATGAGCAGAAACGGGTCAATGTGGACTTTCCGAAATGGATGGTGCACTCTCTGGATCAGGAATCAAGCAGATTAGGGATCACCAGGCAATCACTGATCAAAATGTGGATCGCGGATCGTCTAAAAAGAACTTCTGCATAGTAGTTCACTCGACATGCGTAAAGAGAAATATCATTATTTCGGATCAGCCATCCTATCAATCTCATTTAACTCAAACCTTACACTCAAAATATATGGTTCCTCTCCCGCTTCCCAGTGGCCATAAGTGGTAGCCACAAAGGTGCCATCAGGCAATATTTCCACTCCGGGATAGGTGGTGTCATATTCCCATCCTCCTTTGGATTTAAAGTTTTCTTTAAGCCGGACTACATACTGACCTTCTCTGCCTTCCACAATGTCTTCGTAGGTTCCAACCCAACCACCCCAGTCGGTCTCAAAAGGACGGCCTTCTTTCTTACCTTCAGGTGAAATGACCCTGAAGCTTACAAACAATCTTTCTTCAGGACCATATTTTGCAGTATGACGATCCCCTGTCAGGGCCAGAGGAAGTTCACGTGGCTCAGACCAGGTCTTTCCTTCATCATTGGAAAAAATCACGTAGGAGTTCTTCCTTCTTTTGTTTTCACGAAGTAAAACTGCGAGCTGCTTGCCATCGGGTGACCTGATGACTCCAGGTTCGCATAAATGAATGGTGCTATCAGAATAAACCGTCTCAGGATAGGACCAGGTTAGCCCACCATCCTGACTGAATGTTTTGTACAGCGTCATAAAACCTGTCGGCTCTCCAGCCGGCGACCCCCAATATTCACCTTCTCCTCCCTGAATGAATTTTCCGTCATCATGAAACATAGCCAGGTAATGCCCCTTACCTGTTTTTAATTCCTCTGTAAAGCCCATCACCGTAATACCTCCCCAGTCGCCTACAGGTTTAAGGTCTGTCCAGGTTTCACCATCATCCTCGCTCACCGCCATTCGAACAGGGTATAAGCCGGACCACAAAATGATTCTGCGGACTCCATCCTTGTCTACTACCCGCTTGAGTGTAGGAGTCTCACGGCTGGTTTCAAAACTTCCTGGCGTGGGTAACCTTTCACTCCAGGTTTTACCACCATCTTCACTTTTCTTGAGTATGATGGGTCCGCGACCATGCCCTTTGGGATAAGCAGCCAGGATGGTCTTACCGTCTTCGAGCAGGATGGTAGAAACATGACCAAGATATTGACCGGGTTCGCGATCAACTACCACCTGTCTTTCTTTGTCACCATCCAGGTCAATGGCAGGAATGGTCACTTCATTCATGATGTCTTTCTCTCCCTGATCTGCAGAACTTCCCGAACCACCGCAACCTGTAACAATTGCAGCTATCATAATTAATATATGTCTGTATTTCACGTTGGCTATTTTTTACTCTATCAAAGGTACCAACTCCACTTTACCTAAAATACCGGAAGGCATGGGCTCCCATACCGACGCATCAAAAGGGCGGTAGTCAATGTTGACGAAATTGATCTCATGGAATTTCCTCCACTCGATCTCATTCAGGTCCATATACCGTATCCGATTGGCCATCAGGTTTGAAACCAGGATCTCGATCGTGTTTTGCCCTTCTTTGAGCTTATTCCCTAACCTTATTTCTGTAGGCACGCTCCAGATGGTCCCTACAGAATCCCCATTGATATATACACTGGCACTTTCACCCAGCTGCTCAAATCTCAATAGGTAATCAGCTGCATCACTTTCTGGCACCTCCACCGTAGTAGTATACTTTGCAGTTCCGGAAAAGTACTCCCAGTCACCCCCTTGATCTGTCCAGGAAGATAATTCAGTAGTGGTAAATGACTCCGGAATCACTGGGCCGCCTTTTATGGCCTTTACCTCCCAGGTCCCGTCAATAGCCAGAGGGTTACCCACATTGATATAAAGCCAGTCAGCATTGGTGGAAGTTGTGGCTTCAAGTGTCTTTATGATAAGCGACTTTCCCGGCTCAACCTGGACATGCATTTTATTTCCATCTGAATCAGCCTTTCCAATCATTCCGGACTCTGCATCCATCAACACAGCATTGCTGAAAGGAACATTTAAACTAATCTGGGTGTCTATGGACTCCGGCGAATGGTTGACCAGGAAATAATAATGACCATCTTTATGCTTCATGCGTAAATATTTTAATCCGGAACTGGCAATTGATTCACCGCTGATTCCCATCAAATCAAGGGCTTTTGACACTTCTTCGCTAACGATGAATTTTCCCTTCCCAATATTAGCAACCTGAATCCCTTGCTCTTCATTGAATTCAATTGAACCTATCAGGCCATCCAGCTCTGCTTTTCGCTCCTCATACCTGTTCAATCCAGGAACATCCATGGTTTTATTCTGAAAAATTACTGAAGCCCCATTTTCTGCCAGACTCAACAAATGCTTAAGCGTTTCAACAGGGATGGTTTTAAGATCCGGAACCACAAGCACCTTGTAATCAGCTCCTGGTAACTTGATCTTTTCCCCTTCTACCCGGGCTGCTTCTAGTTGATTGTCCGAAATATAATCCGTTTGCCAGCCTCCATCATTTAGACTTTTATTTACTTCATAGAAAGGTGTTGGGATCAGCCATTCGGAAATGTTGTGTACGGTCAGCTGGTAAAGGCTTCGCTGTTCCGGGTACTGCCATACATCATAAATGGGCCAGTAAACCAATATTTCATTGTCAGGATTGGCCGACTGAAAAACCGACTGACACCGAGCAATATATGTATTCATTGCTCCCAGGTCCTGCCAGAAAGAATTGGTTGGTCCGAAATGTACGGAAGCATAGAAGAGCCACCCCGGCCAGGGGTAATCTTCCGGGGAATAGGTGGAGCCATGGAAAAAGACATGGTTGATCCCGGAGAGAAACAACTGATCAATTTCGGGTTTTGCCAGTGACAGGGGAGTCCTGAAATGCTCGGCCAGCCAGGTCAGGCTTTCGGAAGATGCCAAAGGTTTACCCATCACATGAGCCGCTGAAGAAGCAAACTTGAGCATGTAGGGATCTGGTGGCTCCCGTGTGCTCAGGTGCTCCTTTTCGTATCTCAGTCCCGGTATATCAAACTGGGTACTACCAAAAGTCTCAATCTCAGGAATATCCACGGTGCCATAGAGATCCAACAAATTACCCGGCGAACCATGCGCCTGATTTTTGACCAGCATATCATGATCCTGGGCCCACTCCATCCATTGATTGGTAAATGACTCCAGCAACAACTCACTCATGGTCTCCCGAAAGTCTGACTTTACGCGACGAACAGTCTCTGTATCTTCTTCACTGATCAACTCTCGAATATGAAGTTTAAGATCATAGCCTCTGCGTTCACGGAATTCGGTGAGAAATTGAGGGGTCCAGTCTGCATTATAGACTTCATAACTGTCATTGAACATGGCGCGGACCGGATAATTTCCAGTATCAAAAGCCGAATCAAATCGAGCCAGGTAAGCGTCTACCGCCTTTTCTGACAAATGATCCACCACATAGCCACTACCACCGGGCGCCGCTCGCTTCACCTGCTGATTGGTATTTCCACTGAATCCAGCAATTAATTTCCAAGATCCTTCGGGTGCTGTCCAGTTCAACTTTCCTTGGCTGTCGACTTTCTCTGATAGATCATGCACCTGGTTATTGGGCCCATAAGCAGACAGTATTTGTAGCGGTGCCTCTACCGGTTGATCTCTTCGATCATAGGCTATGACCGGTTTGCCTAATCGTTCACCACCATTTAACTCATATTGCTCAATCAATAACCGGGTAGCTCCCAGATCTTTTGAAATGTGTGACCCGCCAAATGGCCAGCCGGTCCCCTGCGTCATATCCACCTTCATACCCAGCCTTTCCGCCTCACTGGTCGTATGCTTCAGCATTTCCATCCACTGAGGGGATAAAAAGTTAATGAACCGGTCTTCTTCTCCCTGCACTCCATAGATAGGGGCAATCTCCACCCCTCCGATCCCGGCATTTGAGAACGCTTCCAGTTGAGCAGTAATTCCTGCCTTGTCCACGCCATTGCCCATCCACCACCAGCGGGTCCAGGGCCTGGATTCTGTTTTGATTTCAGGCCAGGTGACTTCAGTTTCCTGGGGTGAACCGCATCCTGTTATCAGAAGGATTGTGGTAATAGAAACCAAGGCTACTATGAATTGAAATCGCATACGGGCTGGGTTAGATTGGATGGTCATAAAGATATAACTTACAGGGTGTTAATCCCGATAAAGATGAGACGTTTTCAACGTATTTGCCTGCTTTTAACCATCTCCTATTGTCTTTTGACTGGTTGTGAACAGAAAAAGCCCTCCATGGTCGCTCAATGGACCGTCCATGAAATTTCCCTCACCGGCTCTGGTACGTATGAAAATCCCTATGCCAAAGTCAATGTGTGGGCTATTTTTAAAAGTGAAGCCGGAGATTCACTGGTCAGGCCCGGCTTCTGGGACGGTGGTGACTCCTGGAAAATCCGCTTTGCACCTCCAAAGGCCGATCTCACCTGGAGTTATGAGACCTATGCCAATCCTGAAGATAAAGGATTACATGGTAAAAAAGGATCATTTCTATCCGTACCTTATGAAGGTGACAATGACCTGGTCAAAAACGGGTTGCTCACGATCAGCCCGGGAAAACGCAATGTGATGCATCATTCCGGAAAATCATTCCCCGTGGTCGCGGATACCCCCTGGGCGATGCTGATCAGGGCTACGAAGGACCAGGTGGAGCGGTATGCGGATGACCGGCAGTCGAAGGGGTTCAACAGTGCGCTGCTGTTTTCGCTTCAGCCTGATATGCGGGCCGAGGGACCGGAAATGAGAAATACGCCACAGGGTTTTATGAGGGCATTTGATGACCTGCCTGATGGTCAAATCAACAAACTAAAGCCCACCTATTTCCAGTACGCTGACAGTCTCATCGATATCCTGATTGATCATGAGATCGTACCGGTGTATCAGCCGGTCTTCCACGGCTTTGGCTGGAAAGGACTGGACGTCCTGGGTAACGTCATTGACCCCGGAGAATATGTTCGTTATTGCAATTATCTGCTGGCCAGGTATGGAGCACAGCCTGCCATGTGGCTGATCGCGGGCGACAACGGAGGTCGGGATCCCGGTGTGAAAGAAGCCGGCGAAATGCTTGAACGCTGGGATTGCTATCAACAACCCACCGGCCTACACTACAATCCTTGTGACGACTATGTTGCCAGTTGGGCTGAAAACAATCCGCTTAAGCATTGCATGCATTACAACCGGACCTACCAGGCAGCAAACTGGCTGGATTTCCAGTGGGCACAAACAGGTCACAGCGGCGAACATCTTTACCACAAGGTGGAAAGGATGTACGCCGACTCGATCACCAAGGCTGCCGCGAATGGTGAACCGACCTATGAAGGAATGGGTGGAGGTAAAAATGGCCTCGGCTGGTGGCAGGGTGAAGAAGCCTGGATGCAATTGATGTCTGGTGGCACGATGGGTGTGGTGTACGGGGCCGCTTCCCTCTGGCAATGGAAAGTGACTCCTGATGAGAAGGGGTGGACCGACTGGGCGGAACAGAACAAGTCCTGGGAGCAAGCCATGAAGATGGAAGGATCGATATATGTGGGTTTTTTAACAAAAGCATTGGGAGGTTTAGATTTTGCGGATATTGAAAAGCGATGGGATCTATCTGATGGGAAGCCACTTTTAGCTAAAGTGGGAAAGCTCTACATATCATACCTAAATGAAGGCGGTGAAGTTACGATTGAAGGTGTTCCGGATGGGTTAAGTGTGCGGTGGTTTGATCCGAAAAGCGGGGAATTTGTTGATGGCGGAACAGTTAGACAACCAGCAGGAGCCGAGGGACAAGTCAGTTTTGAAGCTCCTTCGAAAGAGCCATGGGTGTTGATTGTGGGTGAGCGAGTGAAGCCTTGATTCATCCATTTTATATAAATCAATACATCTGGATTTGTAGGCTATCTTAGGAAGTTAGGATTTTACAGCGGAAAATATTCTATGCATGGCAAAAAGAACGCCCCCGATAAATCGGGGGCGAACCTCCAGCTATAAGCAACTCCAATTTTTGGAGTTGGTGCTTTTAGTAAACCATAAGTTCCTTTTTATCTATGGTTTTCAATTGATTTTTACTGGGCATTAACTCCGACATCACCCTGAGCGACCAGACCACTGAAATCCAGGGTATGTACGTTGATGTATCCGTCGATCTGGATCATTGCAGCATAGTCGATCATGGTTCCATCCATCATGCTCACATTGGTTTTTGCCATGCCATTCGCATCTACATTGTTGAGTGAGATGATAATGTCACCCGGAGCGTTTGCTACGGAGCCAGCGTGAATATGAGATGCATATCCTCCTTCAAAATTGGCTCCGGTTAGCGCCACGGTAACCAGGGTTTCTCCATTGATACGTTCACTAAAGGTCGCAGTACCGGATACACCTGGCACATCCACTTCATTAAGCACATAAGTTTTGCTTTCACCAGTCAGGTCATTCTGACCTATATCTCCCTGAGCCACTAATGTACCCAGGTCATCGGCACTAAGGTGTACATTGATGTATCCATCAAATTCCAACAGCTCATCGTAACTGATAGCAATTTCATTCATATCAGGATCCATATAACTGGTCACATTCGTTTTACTCATGCCTGTCGTCCCATTGATATTGTTGAACGTTACAGCAATTCCACCGCCTTCAGCAGCAGTGTTGAAGTGAATGTGCGCGGGATGAGAACCCCCTTCAGGCGTATTATCCAGAGCAATCGCCACCAGCGTTTCATCATTTACCCGCTGGTAAAAGGTTGCGGTACCACTGATCCCTTCCACATCGACAGAGCTCAGGTCATATGCCACTTTCTCGCCTGTCAACTCATTCTGACCAATATCTCCCTGAGCTACAAGGGTTGCAAGATCTTCCGCACTCAAATGCACATTGATGTACCCATCGAACTCTAGTAATTCTGTATAGGTAATTGCTGTCCCATCATCAAGCGAGGCAATGTTGGTCTTACTCATTCCGGTAGAACCGTCTACTGGTGTAAAAGATACAGCAATGGCGCCACCCTCAGCTGCCGTGTTTAGGTGAATGTGTGCGGGATGAGAACCGCCTTCAGGAGTATTCTCAAGCATAAGTTTTGCCAGCGTCTCTCCATTCTTTCGCTGATAAAATGTAGCCATACCACTGATTGCCGGGTCTGCAACTGAACCAAGAGTATAGCTTTTGGAATCCCCTGTCAATTCATTCTGACCTATGTCTCCCTGGGCTACAAGGGTCGCAAGGTCTTCCGCACTTAAATGCACATTAATGTACCCATCGAACTCCAGTAATTCTGTATAGGTAATTGCTGTCCCATCATCAAGCGAGGCAACGTTGGTCTTACTCATGCCGGTAGAACCGTCTACTGGTGTAAAAGATACAGCAATGGCGCCACCCTCAGCTGCAGTGTTCAGGTGAATATGCGCAGGATGGGAACCTCCTTGTGGAGTGTTGTCCAGCATAAGTTTTGCCAGGGTCTCTCCGCTCTTTCTTTGATAAAATGTAGCCATACCACTGATAGCCGGGTCTGCAACTGAACCAAGAGTATAGGTTTTGGATTCGCCGGTCAGTGCATTCTGACCTATGTCCCCCTGAGCAACAATCGTAGCAAGATCACTGGCACTTTGGTGCACGTTGATGTACCCGTCAAAATCAACCAATTGCGCAAAGGATATGGGGGATTCATCATCCGTCATCGTTACAAAAGTTTCACTTTTTCCGGTCGATCCGTTCACATCTTCCAGTGTGATAGCGATACCTCCACCTTCTGCTGCTGTGTTTTCGTGAATGTGCATCGGATGCATCTCACCATCAACTGTTCCTTCCAATTCTACCGTAATCTTCGTGCTTGCATCGTCCATCAATTCAAAAGTGACCATGCCTCCGGCAGCACTGTTCGCCACGCCATCGAGTGGAAAGGTGACCAGTTCTCCAGTCCCCTCAGGACCGACATTCATATCATCTTCATCGTCATTACAACTGCTCATCGTAATCAGTCCTCCCAGGAGCATAAGAGCTACCAGATAGTGCTGAATTTTCTTCATTTCAATCGTCATAAGTTTGGTTATTTTGTTTGTATTAAACATGATTTAACCTACCTACGAAGTCAGATGGGCAATTGGATTTATTTTTTTCAGAATACACAAAAAAACCCTGAGAAATGCATCTCAGGGCTTTAATCACACACTTCAATTAATAATTATGTTTTGGCTTCACCGTAGACCTGCATGGTTTCCAGTGTTGGTGATTCGCTACCTCCTGCCTTTTCTACAGTGACCGCAAATGCGTCAGCTCTCGCGATGTTTTTCATGATCTGAAAGGTCCCGTCATAGGCATCAAAAACCCCGGCATCTACAGGTTTCCCATCAATAAGTGCCCAAAGCTGGTACTGCTGAGATTGTGGTAACTGTGCCAGGTTGGCAGAGTTCAGATAAACTTCTTCGTGTTCAGGATTCCAATAGATCACCACTTTTGATTTTGGTGAATTTTCCGTTCCATCCAGGATGATGCGGCTAAATTCCGGACTAACAAGTACGGCCAGGTCCTCACGGATATCATTAAGCTGATCATTTACAATATGATAATTTTCGGCTAGCTCAAGATTCCGGGCTGTTAATTCGGATAGTCTGGCATCGGTAGATTGCCACTTATTTAAGAAGTAGAAAGCTGCCAATACGGACATGACAGTTAAAGCTATACTGGCCGCCACAAGGAACTTTAAGGCACGAGTGCCCGAATCCCCGGAGATATTTCCGGGGCTTGCATTTCTCATGATCTCAGGACTTTCCATCAGACGTTGCTTTACTCCTTCGTCCACAGGAAGGCTGTAGGAGAATGAAAGATGCTCCAGTGTTTTCTGTATCTCCTGATAAGCTTTTCTTACCTCTAAATCCTGCTCGATGAAGCGCTCTACTTCCTCCCGATCCGTTTTGTTCAGTTCGTCGGCCAGGTAAGCTTCCAGGTAGCCTTGTGATATGATATCTTCTTTATTCAAAATCTCTTCCCAGGTTTTTACGAATATCCTTCAGGCAATTTCTTAAACGGGTTTTTACCGTCCCCAACGCAATGTTTTCATTTTCACTGATCTCAGCATGGGAATAACCCATAAAAAAATTCAGTTGAATTAGTTTCTTGCACTGTTTCCCAATTTCTGTCAGGATCTCCTTAAGTCCAATGTAATTTTCCTTGCCGGAGGTACTTTCAAACATATCTACGAAATCAGTGATATCACTGGATTTTTCCTGGCTCTTAAAATCCCGTGAACGCCTCGCATCTATGGCCTTATTGCGTGCAATGCGATACATCCAGGTAAATAAAGTTCCTCTCTTTTCATCAAAATGATGGATCTGTTCCCAGATTTTAATAAAAACATCATGCAGTGTTTCCTCTGCGATTTCCTTGTGGTTGGTAGTTCGGAAAATAATTCCATACAAAGCTTCTGAGTAATGCTCGTACAAATAATCAAGTGCAGTAGCATCCCTGTCTTTTAATCGTTTGACCAGGAGAGCCGTAAAATCCAGTGTGGTACTCAAATCAGAGAAGTTCGATTAGATATAATGTAATTGATTTAAATGTATCCTTTTTCTAACAGAAGGGGGTCAATTTTCCTTATTGGCTAAAATCTTACGCAAGATATCAAGATTCCATTTCAATATACCGCCAGGATCCAAACTTTGCCCATGTCTTTTCATTGGGAACCCTTTTATTTTGATTGGTGATTTATGCTATCCTTTAACTTCCCAATCACTCCCACTTCATCTTCGTCATCCTGATACCATCCAATTCATCCGTGAGGGCTACCAGGTAATACTGGCCTTCGTGCAACACTACCTCCGGCGCAGCTATCGGTAAAGTACAAACCTTCCTGGAGTCGTCATCAATGCCAAAATACATCGGATTCGGTGAAGCGTAAACGGTGGTCTGGCTTTTCTTACCGTAGGTTTGGGTGACGAAGAGATAATATAGTTTTTGTTCAGGAAGATAAACCACATGCGGACACTCATCGGAATAGCGTGGGCTGTTATTGTTACAGGGTGGAGTATGTGATACGATGACCGACTCACTCCAGTCCTTCATATTCACTGAGGTTCTGCAGAAGGCTGCTCCGTCATTGATGGGATCTGTGATGTGGCTGGTGTAATAACAGTAATACGTATTACCTCTTTTGATCACCATGGGATCGCGGGCATAAGACTGAAAGATCGGGTCTCCTTCATAGTCAAACTGATTGACATAGGTATGTTCGCTGAACAGATCTGGTTGTCCATTCCCACCTAGCACCCGTTCAAAATTCTTTCCGTCAAAGCCTTTGGCGAGGCATATCCGCTGCCAGTCGCCATAGAATAAATAATAAACATTATCTTCTTTAAAGACATGTGGCGCCTGCATACCTCCCGGAGTTTCACCTAGTGATGGATCAGCCACCCATTTGATCCCCTGATCTTTCCAGTTGATGTCTGTCAGAGACTTTCCTTCCCACCCATACAGGAAGCGTGTGGTCCGCTCAGACCCGGGAAAGTTTGAACCCCTGATACATGACCATAGCTGCCAGGTACCGTCTTCAGCCTGCCAGATCCCGAAATCAACGGGTTGTTGTCTCTCGGAGTTGTATTCTCCCAGATCCGGATTTGTTGCAATCCGCCACCAGGGGCCATCAATTGTTGGCGTGGGGATGTTCTGAGCAAAAAGGGATATCGCAGATGATAGAACCAGTAAAAGTGTTACAAACTTCATTTTGAGGTATTTTATGTTCTTTACAGTTTCAAACTAATATAAATATCCGAAACGCATTTCATGGCATGTCCTGTATTTTGAACACAAAATCCAATGAATGAAAAAGGGCATACCTTTTCAGATATGCCCTTTCACTCTATGCAGTCATGCTATGACTCAAAGTCATGGCATGACTATATGACTTTAGATCAGTAGCCAGGATTCTCCACCAGGTTTGGATTATCGGCAATCCTATTGACACCGATAGGTAAGTAATAATGCCTTTCCTGAAAGGTTCGAATACCAGATTCTACATTCTTCAGGATCAGATCGTATCGATCCTCCTCATAGTAGTAGGTATACTCCAGTCCCTGTCCACTCATTCCATCAAGTACCTCTTCAGCAATTCTCCATCTCCTAAGATCCCAGTAGCGCTGGTCCTCAAAAACCATTTCCACCTGACGCTCATGCCTGATATCATCTTCAGAAATTGTCGTCAGCAAAGGCATGCCCGCTCTTTCGCGGATCATATTTATATAATCCATGGCTTCTCCTGTGAAACCCAGGTAGAATGCTGCTTCCGCATAATTCAGGATGATTTCACCATACCTGAAAACAGGGAAATCTTCGTCCGAACTTTGCTCCACTGGACCGATCTCACTTTCATCCACCATCTTACGAACAAGGAATCCTGAATTCACCCAGTTTCGCCTTGGTGCCGATGCAGGCCAAACACCTTCAATCATCCCTGATGTCACCGTTTCACCCTGGTATACGGTTCTGCGATGGAATCTTGCTTCTCCACCCTGAAATTCAGCCTGAGGGAAGAAGAAAGTTGCCAGAAACCTCGGGTCTTTACTCCTGAAAAGCTCATCAATAGAAAACAACGAATCAGAATCAATAGCAGCCCTGTCAATATTCCCCGGCGTACCATCAGCATATTCAAACTCCTCAATGATGTTCAGAAAAGGACAGAAATTGGATCCCCATTCCTTACGGAACTCAAATGGTATACATAATCGACTCCAGCTGTGTCCCTTATTCAATCCCTGGTCAAACACCTCAACAAAGATCCTCTCCGGATTATTTTCATCAATGAACAGCTGCTCAAAGTTCTCTGCCGGATCATCAGGGATCTTATTATATAATTCAAACATGCCAGACTCTATGATCTCCTTCGAAGCATCATAGGAAGCCTGCCAGTAAGTATCCGGATCGGGGATTCCCAGAGTGATCTGGTTGGCTCCTGAGCCCACCGTCTGGACGGTGCCAAACTCACCAGCACTTCCGGCGTACATCATCGCCCGGCTTTTGAGTGCCAGCGCAACGTACTTATCCACCCTTCCGGGTTCTGCATCTTCAGGAAGATCAGGAACGATATCATCCAGCTCACTGGCAATGAAATCATATGTTTCCTGCTCGGAGGATCTTGCAACATTCAGTTCTTCCAGGGGAGTGTCCGGCGACTGGGGTTCGGTAATGATAGGAACACCACCATACCTCCTGGCCATTTGAAAGTACATGTGTGCTCTCAGGTACCTGGCTTCAGCGATCTTTGTTGACTTATAAACCTCGTCGAATCCTGAACTTTCAATGCCTTGTATAAATGTATTGGCTTCACGGATATTTGCGTATGGCCAGTAATCGATCGGGCCGGCACCATTGGCATCGATCACAGTGATAGGAAAGGCACTGACAGTCTGCCAGTAGGCAAACCCCCTACAAACTCCTCCCATACCTTCAATCAATCCCATGCTGGTGACTCCACCCTGACCCCGAAAGTCAGTCCACCAGATCAAAGTGTTGTTATAGATCTGCGCCAGGTAAGCATCTGCCAGACTCTTGTCTTCGTAGATGATACTGCTGGAAACCAGATCCTGCGGTTGCAAATCAAGTTCGCCAACCTGCTCGCACCCTGCGATGAGGGCAATTGCTAAAACTGTAGAGTATAGATATTTTAATTTTTTCATGACTAAATATTTCATTGATTGACCGATTTAGAAATTAACATTTACACCAATAGTCCATGTCCTGTTGGGAGGATAGTCGTTGTGCGTCAATCCGGCTTCTGGATCGAAAGATCTCTTATAGATCCCCAGGTTGCTGAATGCATGCAGATTATTGCCTGATACATAGATCTGGAATCTGTCGATGCCAATATTCTGAATGAAATCAGGGATCGTGTACGTCAATCTTACATTTTCAATCCTCAGGTAAGTGATGTCTCTCAGCCAAAAATCAGAAAACCTGTTGTTATTATCCCTGACACCAAGCGTAACAATCGGTAATGTTCCCTCAGGATTCTTTTCCGGATGGAATCTGTTTTCCCAATGCAACTCAAAAGGTGTAGAGGCATTGTTGAAAGGCAGGCGTGCCAGCCCACTCACATTTCCGGCATACATTGAACCACCCTGGAGCAAAATACTCAGGTTGAAGTTCTTATAACCTCCCATGAAATTGAAACCGAAGTTAAGGTCCGGATCGCCTGTTCCCCGACCTATTTCCTGCTGGTCTTCCCAGGTAATCACCCCGTCGTTATTAATATCCACATATTTGATGTCACCAGGTATCAGGGTAGCATTCCCATTCTGATCCTGATCGATGGGGTGGTTGTCTATTTCTGCCTGTGACCTGAATAATCCGTCAGAAACATAACCCACGGATCGATTCATGTTGGTACCTGACCTTTTGTAAACACGGATTTCCGATTCCGTATCGTAATTCTCTTCTTCAAAGTGGATCCATTCAGACCGGGCAAAGGTGAAATTACCCGACACGCTGTATTTGAAATCTCCGGCATTGCCCCGATGAGTAACCATGAATTCTATGCCTCTGTCCTCCGAAGAATTGAGGTTTTCCAGCGGTAAAGCAGCTCCAAAGGTACTGGGGAATGCAGAAATAGGGGTTGCGAGCACGTTCGAACGCTTTCTGTAAAAGGCATCAGCCTGAAACAATAAGGCACCGTTCAATATAGTTGCGTCAAACCCAACATTATAAATCGTCATATTCTCCCAGGTCATGTCAGTATTTGGGAGAGACGACGAAGTCAGCCTGCGGTATTGATCCGATCCAAACAGGAAAGGAGGATTGGTCACCACGCTATAGCCTGTGAAATAGTCGTAAGGAATGGCATTCTGATCGTAACCTGTGCGACTATAGGAGGCCCTCATCTTCAGAAAGTTGATGAGACCTGAGCTTTGAAGGAATGATTCCTCTGAAAGTACCCACCCCACAGACACACTGGGAAATGTTCCCCATCGTGTTTCCGGAGGAAAGAATGAGCTCGCATCAAAACGTAAGGTACCTTCAATCAGGTACTTATCCTTGTAGCCATATTTCAGTCTACCGGCAAAACTTGTCCTTCCATTCTCGGTAACAAACTGTCCCAGCCGGTTGAAAATCGGATCCCCAAAGTTGAGGTAAGGCAATTCATCGGAAAGGAGATTCTCAGTCTGTGCAGTAATCTGATCTGTTTTTTCTCCAATGTACTGTGCGATGAACAGACCATTGATCGAGTGATCCGCGAGTTCCTTCTTATATTCAATCTGATAGATCGGCTTGATGCGTGTAAATCTTCTGTCACGGATATTCAACAGGTTTTTGTTGTTGGCTCCAAATACGCCTATTTGGGTATACGTGCCCGAATCCGGATCTCTCTGGTGCAATGCAAAGGCTTTCCTGAATTGATCAACCCGCAACTCATTGACCCGGTATATCAATCTGAAATTTGTGCTTAAACCATCAATACCTGGAATCTTATAATCCAGGCTAAAGTTTGTTGTAATGATATTTCTCTCCGAATCCAGAAATCCACCGATGTCAGCGAACATATTGCCATACAGCCTGTTGTGTGTTCCCTGTAGGTTTGAGGTAGGAATTAATGTAGTGTCAGGAAATGAGGTGGGAGCCATGGGCTGCGATTTATAAATCCCACGCATCATGGTGTTCACATTATTACCGTCCTCCTGAGGAACCAGTCGCTGAAATTCGTGTGTATAGTCAAAGTCAAGACTTGCGGAAAAATTTTCAGAGATCTTTGCGTTAACATTAGATCTGACATTATATCGCTTATAAAAGAAATCATCTGATTTGATCACACTTCCCTGATCAGTGTAACCTAATCCGGCAAAATAAGTGATAGCATCACTACCTCCATTGACGCTGAGATTGTGCTGCTGCATGGGTGTCCATTTCTTGATGGCAAAGTCGTACCAGTCGTAGCTCTCATAGCCGGGGATACCATCCTTATAATTCTGGATCTCTTCAGGTGTATAGGTGGTATTTACACCCATATTTTCTTCAGCCTCAGTCCAGAATTCCGCATATCTTCCAGCATCGGTGATTACGGCAGGTTTCTTGGTGAATTGCTGAACAGAGTAGCTCCCATCATAGCTGAGCTTGGGTTTACCAACGGAGCCTCTTTTGGTTGTGATCAGGATAACTCCATTTCCGGACCTGGCTCCGAAGATTGCCGCAGATGCATCTTTCAAGACACTGATGGACTCAATTTCATTGGGATCCACTGTCGACAGGTCTCTTTCCATGTTATCTACAAGAACCAGTGGATTTCCGAATCCCCTGATGCTTAGATTTGCATTGTCCTGACCAGGTAATCCTGAGCTTTGCTTCGTGATCACTCCTGGTACTCTACCTTGCAGCAATTGAGTGGCATTTGGTACTTTCACTTCTTTGAGTTCATCTGCGTTGACAGAGTTCACCGATCCGGTGAGACTTTTCTTCTCCTGCGCTCCATAGCCTACCACTACCACTTCTTCAAGTGCTGATACATCCGGGGCCAGGGAAACATCAATGGTAGCCCGGCCATTGAGTGGAATTTGCTTTGTTTCATAACCCACAAAGGAGACCGTCAAAGTAGCATCCTCAGGCACACTCAAAGAGTAGCTTCCCTCGAAATCGGTTATTGTTCCATTGGTTGTGCCCTTTTCCTGGATGGTGGCTCCGGGCAGCGGTTCACCATTTTCATCTGTGATGGTCCCGGACACTGTGGCCTGGAGTGATACTTCCTCATCTACCAATGGAAATGCGCCTTCCTTTTTTACCACTTTCACAGTAATATCCTCATTGATCCGTTTGAAAGAAACTCCTGCCTGAACGGAAAGTTGACTCAATAGGGCATCCATCTTCCATGTCCCTGATCTGATGTCAATCTTCCTGGATTTTATATCTCTTTTTGTGTAGGAAAAGCCGAATTGCTCGGTTTTCTCAATGATCTGAATCAGATCGATCAGATCATCCTGACCCTCCGCCAAATTGATCTCAATTTCACGCAGGAGTTTACGCTGACCAATGGAGGTACTGGCTACCACCATGGTCACTGAATAACAAATCACAAACGCATAGATCATTGCTTTAGACATGCGAATGACAAATTTTGGTAATTTTACATTCATAAAGTTTTCTGTTTAAAAATGGAACTTTTGAGAAGTCGAGGTCTTTTTCCAGAAGCTCCCTCGGCTTTTCTTTTTTGTACTGACTACTTTTTGATTATGGTCACCTTTCTTTCATTGATTTCATATTTAAATTCATAAACATAGGACAGGCTTTCCATGACTGATTTCAGTGATGGATCCTTATATTTCGTTGTAAACTTCCTTGTGTTATCGAGACTATTTCCCTTCAATTCAAACTCCACACCGTACCATCTGGACAATTGCTTCAGGATCTGATCGATGGTATGATCCTTTAGGACCAACTCCCTGTTGATCCAGCCAAATACAAGATCACGATCGGTTATGATATCTCTGATTAGAATGTTTGTATTATTCGAATAATTGGCCAGATCATTTTCGCGCAGCATGATTTCCTGACTGCCATCCAGGCTGGTGACCCTGACCACCCCCGACCTCACTGCAACGGAAGTGTGCGCATCTTCCTCATAGGATCTAATATTAAATGAAGTTCCCAGAACACGGATATTAACGCCCTTTGCGGAAATGATAAAGGGCTTTTCAGCATCGGGTTCCACATCAAAAAAAGCCTCCCCGAATAATTCGACCTTTCTGGTTTCCGGAGAAAATGCTTTGGGAAAAACTAACCTACTACCGGCGTTTAATTTCACCAGGGAGCCATCAGGCAAGGTGAAGGCCAATTGCTGACCATAGGCTGTCTCCTTTTCGATATAGCTACGTGAAAGATTTTCAGCGACCGCCGGACTTTTCAAAGGCTGGTTGATGTAACGAAAGACCAGCACAGATGCTGCGAGCGTTACCACAATAGCTGCTGCAATCTTCAGGTAAAGAAACCTGGTCCTGTGGCTGCGATCAACTATAGTGACGGGAGCTGATGCTGGATTTTCAGATACGATCCTTTCATAGATCCTCTTCCTGGCTGATTCAAATTCACGGTCATTGTGTCTCAGGTGAGCCACAATGTTCTCAAAAGCTATGCGATTCTTTGTATCACTTTGCAGCCAGACCTCCAGACGATCAAGTTCCTCTTGGGTCAGGCTATTGTTAATGTACTTTTCGATCAGGTGATCCATGTCATGCAAAGGGTGCTAATAAGAAGAGAACCTTTACAGGATGAACTCCCGAAAAAAATCAGATATTTCTATTTCATCAAATGATTCTGACTTTTCATTGAATATTTGTCAATAAAAATACAATATCAGTGTGGCATCCGTAATTATAATTCCAGGAGAAAAGCGCAAGAAAACAGCGCAGAGATAACTCTGCTCACATTCATAATGGTCCCAAATTCATTGGAGTCATCCAAATAGTTGCTGATGCCCGATCTCATCCGGTTGAGGATAAGGTTCATCTGGTTGGAGACTGTTTTCGCGGAGATTGATAATTCTTCGGAGATCTCCTCGTGACTCATACCCTGATTTCTGACCATGTCATAGATGATGCCTGCCTGAGGGCTCAAACCCATAAGAATTGAATCAATCAGGGTCTTCATTTCACTGTTGATCAGCAATTTCTCCGGATCAATGGAATCTGAGATCTGGAACGCCTCATCGTAGGTAGAATAGGTAAATTTTCCCGGATCTTTGGAAGCGAGGCGTACAGCCAGATGCTTGACGGAAACACACAGGTAAGCACCCACATCATGGATGTCGCCGGGGTTGGGCCTTTTATCCCAAATCGTCATAAATACTTCCGATACTACATCTTCCGCCAGCTGTTTGTCTTTGGTGATCGTAAACGCGTAGAGATAAAGTCTCTCCAAATGTTTTTCATATATCCTTTTAAACCAACTTCTAAATTGATCCTCTTTGGATATACTAATCATTTTGTCTGATTTCCTCAAATTATTAGAAATATTACAAATAAACCCTGATAAAAGGGCGATAATATCAAATTTAATAAATATTGAGGACTCCATCCCTGGCTATGCTATTCCGAGGAGATTGCCTGTGCCGGCATCCATAAAAAAAGCCATCTCAATCTGACTTAAGATGGCCTTTTAAAAACTGTGGTTATGGATGTTTAATTGGCTGTAGCGTACCCTTCATTTTGGGTAAGTGTCGCCGGTATTTGACTCAATTTCACTATAAAGGGATAGGAAACAGAATGTGGAAAGGCTGGACATCGCAACCAAAATTCATTTCAATAATGGAATTAGGAAAACCACCTTATGTTTCGTCATAATTCTGGGGATCTTATTCCTTATTTTCAGTCAAGTTTATGGATTTCAATCCATGTAATTATCTTAATTATTGGACTTTGCTTCTGAGAAATGAGTTGATTAAAGTAGATCAGTACCAGCTAAGGCAAAATGGATTTTCCTGAATTGAAAAAAGATCAACCAATCAGTTGAGCAGTTCTCTCCCTGTAGATCCCCTCAATCTTTTCATTAACCTTTTGCACTTTTGCCGTCGCTTCAGCGTAGTTTTTCCACACATTTCTTAGCGTATTTGCGACCTGTGCCCCGGTTGTCTCTTCAATCTCAAAAACCCAGTCATCATAACCCAGGTCATAATACATCTGTCCCTTAATGGTGTCTTCGGGCTGACGGAGATAAAACATGGGCGTGCCCTGCACAGAAGCTATGATCGGAGAATGACATTCAAAACTCAACAGGGTGTGCGCTCTCTTATAAACAGATGCGGCTTCGTCCGGCATCCAGTAACCGCGCTTCATCACATGGGGCTTTACATCGTCAGGTAGCAGATCGATCAGCAGTTCATCCATGATATCCACCTGGTAGGTCATTTCCGGGCAAACCAGTACCTTATTTCCAGTTTCCCGCACCCAGGCAATCATGGCCTCTCTCATTTTCGCATGATCTTCTTCTTTCTTCAAAGCATTGGTCTCTTCCACCATTTTAATTCTTTCATCGGTCCACCCGGCACGATTCGGCCTGAACTCATGATAAGGTGTGTACCTCAATCTGGGTATGGCACAGATAAACTTCTTCTCTTCTAATCCATTCTCTTCAAGAAAGCTTATGGCTTTTGACTCATTTTTTATTTCCATGAAAAAGGTAGCATCGGGAGCAAAGGCGATATGAGAACCGGTGA
Source organism: Cyclobacteriaceae bacterium (assembly GCA_965243485.1). GTDB lineage: Bacteria > Bacteroidota > Bacteroidia > Cytophagales > Cyclobacteriaceae > UBA7330. The sequence goes on from CBDEVP010000001.1 coordinate 5,366,497, forward strand.
TCCCGTGTTCCTTAAGGACTTCGATGGATTTGGTTTCTCGCGTGTAGATAAATGATGCCTTCAAAAGCAGCGCTTTAAGCTCCTCACTGATGTGCTGGATCGTGGTCCCATAAATACCAAAAGGTTTGTCCGAGTGCTTTCTCCAGGCCTCAAGATTCACTCTACCCACAACAGACGGTCCCGATCCGTGAACCATGAGGTCTGCCTCATCAAAGGCATTCATTACCTCCTGGCTTTCGACATTGTACTCCTCATCCACATCTCCATAGATAATGTTCACCTTCGGAAAATTTTCATTGAGCAGTTGTTTGACCTCTTCTCCCCGGCTTCTCTTCCAAAGGATGATCTTTGCCTCTGGTAGGAAGGTTTGCAGGACATTCAGCAGACCGGGAGTATGGGCAATGTCCCCGATATTTACATCCTGCCATCCGGAAACCACCAGGAGTGTTTGAGGTTTTGACCGGGAATCGATACAGGAAAACAGGCCAGCAGGAAAGCTCAAACCGGCACCCACGAGAGAGGCGGTTTTAAGCCAGTTTCTTCTGCTAACTTGATTATTCATAGCTTTATTTGTTCATGATCCTACCTTAGACTTTCATTTACCAGCTGATCATTGTTATTCAGTATTTCTTCCAGATGCTTCCTGAACCATGGATTTTCCACCTGTCGGTCCTGATCAAGCACATCATGGAAAGGCTTTGAAATTTCAGCTCCTTTAAAGGCATTGATCAGGTTGATCTTTTCCGGTAATGATGCTTTCTGGTACAGCCTGGCAATCTCAGCCTGGAGTTCCTCATCATTTACATCAGAAAATACCAAAGTCCGGAACGCCTGATCCTCATAAACCTGATTGCCGGAAGCCAGATATTTCAATACCAACCCGTCCGTCTTCTCCGTAGGTTCGATCTTTCCGGACTTTAATAGATTCATTGCAAAAGACTGGTACTTGCCCTGCTCACTTTGAATGAGTTGATCCAGCATGCCTGAATTACCGTTCAGTTCATTGACTGTAAGATCAATTAATTGTTCTTTCTCACCCAAATGGGCCAGGTGCCATAAGGTATAGGTGGTATATACAGCATCTTCCACCGCATCTTCCGCCAGCTCCTCCCTGGTTGCTCCTGATACTCCGTCTACCTCATCTTCGGTCAGAAGATCAGAGAATTCATATTCGCGCAACATGGACCAGTCATCATTCAGAATGGTCATCAATTTATGATAATCACTTTCCTTAAATACACTATGGTCTGTTTTCGTAAGGTGCTCACCATATACTTCCAGTCCAAAAAAATCCCCCATACAATTCCAGTAAAGGCCAACGTCAATCAATTTGCAGGTGCCCGTAAGACAAACCGGGGTCTCGAGACGGCGATACCAGTAAATGATCCCCAGAGAATCCCGCAGCTGCTCAACCGCTACCACAGAATCATCATCCGTTTGGATGTTGTGGTTTTGATCTGGTACGCCCTTCAGACTCATGGAATGAAGCCGTTCACTTTGAAAGTATACCCCCGGGTTCTGATATTCAAACAGGAAAACAATCAGAGATATCAAAAAGCTCCAGGGGAAGGTCATCTTATACCTCTATCGCCTTGTTTAGATTCTGACTGGTCTGAGGATAGGACAGCCTTGATAGATATTTCCTCCAGGCTCCCGAGTCATACTTATGATCCTCGCCCGTCAGGTCTTTAAGTTCTCTGGCAGCAAAATCCTTGAAGTTGTAGTGGATATCATCAATATAGGTCACCAGCAAATCGTATCCGATCTTTGATCCGCAACGGGCCAATGCTGCCCCGATAGATAGCTCAAGGCTACCCCCGTAAACTCTCCATCTGGTTTTATGATACTCTTCCGTCTTATAATCCCCGATATTTTTATCCTCCAGCAGCTTTTCAAATCCCTGAATAAATACATGATCAGGAAGCCTTTCCGCATAAAAACACAAGGCCAGGATCCTGTTGTGAAAAGGAACGATCTTCAGGTCTATCCGTCCATTGTAGTAAAGGCTCTCCCTTTCCATCATACCACCGCCTGAAACTGTGTTTTCAAGGATATGACGGATCACATCTCTTCCTTCCGGACTTTCAGACATGGCCAGTAAGGCAATGTTCTGATTGATCCTCCAGTAATGACCCAGCAAAATGTTCTTAGGACGGCCCCTGATGTCATCATAGGTATCGACGTAGCCTGTCATATCAATCTTTTGTTCTTCTTCAAACAGCCGCTTGAGTTCCCCAACAATGAGATTATTCCCATCATTTTCTCCAAACCAGGCCAGGGCTTTTGCCAGCAGCAGCTTTGCTTCGGGATCTTGAGTGGTACCAAAATACCGGTACAGGACAGGAACAGCCTTTTCTTTGGGCAACTTGATACATTCATAAAGATATTCCGGTTTGGCCAGGGAAAGTTCTTTTACTCTGTGCGCTATTTCCTCCTCATCATTGATGGCATTACCGATCCTTTTGGTGGCATAATCCGGATGCATGAATCCCAATTGTGCCCACTCTTTCTGGATATTCGAGATATTGTAATCTTTTGGTTGAATATTGTTCCAGGCCTGGTCTGCCGCCACCTGTCCTGTGAGATAACCCAGAACAGCCAGGTCCGCACTCATCCGTGTAAATTGTAGTGCATTGTGAGTCTGACTGATCCCTCTGCCTGATAGCAGCAATCCGTCAATGCCCTTAGGAACAATGGCTTTATAGGGAATCTCCATCACCAGGTCATTGGAGTGTGGCAAAAGAAATCCGCATTTGGAGTACTCGGAACTGCCAATATTATGTGGATCAAAATCACTGCTGGCATGAGTCATCACATCATCAAAATGGGTACCTTCCACGGCATCAATCAGGTCCAGCACATGTAATCCTTCGATCCTTCTGGACTCACGTACAGTCAGCATCGGGCTGAAGTCATAAAACATGGCTTCGTAGTGAGAAAGGAACAAGCCCCGCTGCAACTCAGACATCTTAGTATTGTCGATCATATCATAATCCCGATGATAGTCCGTGGTCTGAAACTCTCCTTTTTTGCTGTTTTTGTCCCACTGGCTATAATTCTGTGTGAGCCCGGTCCGTGAATCCCCGTGGAAGAAATTAACTCCAGCAAAAGCGGCAATGTCGCCGTCTCCGGTAGCATCAATGGTGATCGGCGCCTGGATCAGTTCGAGCTGCCCATGCCGGCAAATAACAATACCATTTACCTTCTTATCTCCAACCAATGTTCCGCACAGGATTGCTCCGGAAATGAATTTATTTCCCGAAGTATTTATCTCATTCAAATGGAAAAGCTTTCTTCCAATTCTGCTGTTCATATGATGATCGTGAGCGATCTGATTGGCTTTTTCATCCTGCTGCTTGAAGAACTGGTGCGACTTATATCCATGGTAATAGCCCATGACGCACCCAATTGTTTTGGTGCCACCCAGGTCATTGAAAAAATCCACTACATAAGTCCTGGCATTCTTTCCTGCAGCACCCATTCCTGCCATGGCTCCGGCTGTACCACCGCCGGCTACCACTACCTGACACTCATCTTTCGCTTTGATCCATGTGGTATAGTCAAAAGAACAGTTTTTCAAGGGCATATGGAGTCCCGGATCATCAGGGTCTGAAAAAGTCACCTGGTCTACAGGGATCTTTCCATCAGAAGTCAGGATCTCTGCAGTTTCACCGGACCGTCCTGATCTGATACCGGAAACCAACTGCCTGGCCTCGCTGTTCAACACAGGAATATCCGAGCATTTTCCTTTAAATGAATGATTACCAAGCACATAATAACCTCTCAAAGGAGCATCAGGCATTTTCTCATCTTTCAGAAATATCGAGCACTCCAGGGGAAACTGGTTGATTGATGCTCCGCGGAGTGAAGGATCAAGGATATCAAAATCCTTACCTAAACCAGCGGCGATCTTTCTGGCCATGGATTCAACGTTATCTATTTTTTGAGAATCCACCGGAAATTCAAATTCAATGAAAGCCTGATGAGGAAGATATTTTCCTCTGTGCATTGTGATGGAATTGTTTGTCAGTCCGTATTTCTCCGAAACCCTGATCACTTTGTTTTCAGGATTCTTTGTATCATGGACTTCAAGAACAAATCCTGCCCGATCCACTCTGATTACAGAACCGTTCAGTTTGCGTGAAAACAACAAGTCGTCTGAAGCATCGATGAAATTACGGCATTTGATCGTGTGAATCCCATACTTACTCGCAACCATGACACCAGTGACATTCTTTTTGTCGGAGAGTACGCCACAAACCTCAGTCATCAAAAGCACATGCACTTTGTTGACGAGCAGGTTTCGCAGCATTCCTTTCCGGATCGTACCATTGAGCAATAGCAATTCGTTCCCAATTACACTTCCTTTTGCTTCATCATACAGGATCTCTTGTGCCTCTGCCTCAGGTGTGAGCAACTGTTGAACCTCATCAGTCAGAGCGTCAAGTCCTTCCGTGTTCAGCCACAGCTTATGTTTTGCTGTGATTTCAAACCCGGGGCTGGTGCGTTTTTCCACGACAAGCACACTTTTCCCCTGATTGGCTGCCTCGATGGCTGCAAAGTAGCCGGCCAGACCAGCCCCATTGATGATAATATCGTATTCATCAACAGCGGTTTCACCACTAAACTGTGGCATGATCTCATTTCTGATCCGGAAGTTCATCAATCCCGGAACTGCCAGTATAGCGCCGGTAGCTGGAATGGTTATGCCTACGAATTGTCTTCTTTTCATTGTCAATGTTGTTATGGTAGAAGTAAACTACCCACAACAGCTCGTTGTGGATAGTTACTTATTTATCAACCAAAAATTTATTCTGCCCCGGGATAACCTGGGTTTTGTTGAAACTCTCCCTGGGTATTTGCATCAATAACATGTTGTGGGATTGGCCACAATCTGTTGTGATCCTGAATGGTGTTACCTGATGATATTCCACCCGGTGTATCAGGTGCTGAATTATAAGTTCTCACCCTGTCTACCAGCCGGTCCATACGTATCAGCGTTCTCACTCTGGGCTCTTCCACCAGCAATTCCCTGGCCCTTTCATCAAGGATGAAGTCTTCTGTGACATCCCCGGGAGCAATAAGCACGGCATTGGCGCGTCCCCTTACCACATTGATATCATCCGCAGCCAAACTCAATTCACCTTTGCGGAAGTGCGCCTCTGCCCTGAGAAGATAAGTCTCTGCTACTCTCATCCTGATGATATCCTTTGAAGATCTGCCATTGGCCACATTGTCCTCAAAAGGTTCCCCGTCAATCTTTCTGATCCATGGGTAATATTGCCTTAAAGTATCCAGATCAAGATCAGTCATGGTGACTCCGTCATTCTCAACGATGTAAAGTTTACCGTCTCCACCTTTGGCAGTTCTGATGGGCTGCCCGAAATACTCAGGGTCATTCGGATTGTTGTAATAGAAAGTTCTCCTGATATTATATTCGGAGTTACGCATGTCGTTCCAATCCAGAGCCCAGATATCATACTTCACAAAGTTGGTGGGTGAATTCACTCCGATCCCCCTGATCAGAGAATCGGCTGCACTGTTTCCATAACCATTTGGTGAAATGATCTTGTCATATTCCGGAGCCCAATACCTTGGCCAGTTATTTCCGGACCCTCCTCCGATAGTAAAAGACTCCAACTGCCAGGAAAATATTACCTCCTTGTTTCCTTCAGATCGATTGATCTGACCCCAGGAATGAAGGTCGGAGAATACATCCCCCGGCTGTGAGCTTGCAGGACCGAATCTGCTGGTCATGATCTCATAATCCCCCACCTGCTTATCAATGATCATGCTCGCAGCATTGATGGCATCATCATAATATGAATTATCGCCTGTCTCGAGCCCCATGGAAATATATACTTCACTTAAGAGGTGATAAGCAGCCGCTCTTGAGACCCTTCCATCTGCAACATCTATCGGTAGCAGCTGAACCGCCTCTTCCAGGTCACTGACAATAAAACTCAACACTTCTTCCCTGGTGGATCTTGAAAAATCAAATTTTGGTTCAGTCAACCGGGAATCAACAATAGGGACACCGCCATAGATATTGATTAGAAAATTATACGTATACCCCCTGAAGAATAGCGCCTGACCTTTTATGTTATCTCTTGCAGCAGGGTCAAAATCAACATTATCAATATCCTCAAGAATGAGATTTGCCCTGACGATCATGTCTTCGTAGGCCCAATCCCAATAGATTGCAGCAGCACTATAGTTTGAATTTAATAGTGTATAATCCTTAAGTCCACGACTATCATACCGACCCCATCTGGAGAGGTCTGTTCCGACCGTCATGTATTCAAAATTATTTGAAGCTACTAAGTGTTCTTCCCTTGCGGCAGCATATAAGCTTACCACTGCAGCTTCATATCCTGCCTCGTTCTCGAGCACATTTTCAGGACTGAACTGATCGAGTGGTACCTCATCCAGGTAGGTCTCGCTACAGGAAACCAAAATACCTGCAATGAATAAATAAGAAAATATATTTTTTATTAAGAGATTCATGATTTCCTGCAATTAAAATTGAACATTAAGACCAACAGTGTAGGTTTTCATCAGAGGCCCATTGTTTCCCGGACTGATCCCTCCGGCCCCATGTTCCGGATCCCATCCTATCCAGTCGGTCCAGGTGATCAGGTTTTTGCCACTCACATAGACCTTCAATTGATTTACTCTCAATTTTTCGATCAAAGACTCAGGGAATGTGTAGCCAATGGAAAGGTCCTGAAGTCTGACATAACTCCTGTTCTGGTAGAAACCCCAGGCCAGCGGATTACCATAATTAATGATCGGCCAGTCGTTGATAGGGTTCTCTGGTGTCCAGTAAGGAATGTCATACACATTTGCTTCATAGTAGAAGTTTCTACCCAGGTTTAAGGCTGTATTTGAGCTATAACCGCCCTGTCTCCAGTTAAGGACGGCCATCAAACTGAAGCCCTTATAATTGAGTGTATTTGTCAATCCGAGAATGAAATCCGGCTGATCAGAGTGAACTACCTGGCGGTCATCAGGAGTGATTACACCATCACCATCCACATCCTTGAACCTGATATCGCCAGGGCCTGATCCTGGTAGGGCTGAAAAATCATCGCCTACCTGGTAAATTCCATCAAAGACATAATCAAAATTAGCCCCTAATGGATATCCAATAAACCATTCATTCGCAATATCGTCATCCTCAATACCATCTTCATCCAGATCATTTCCTGTTAGTCTCAGGATTTTGTTCCTGTTCAGCGTAAACGCTGCATTCGTACTCCAGGTAAAATCGCCAACTTCGAGATTCACACTGGCAAGACTGATCTCAACACCTTTATTTTCAGTTTCTCCGACATTCCTAAGGAAGCTATCATATCCATTGGTATTTGGGATCTGCTGTCTCAACAGCAGGTCTGTAGTGTGACTGATGTAGTAGTTGATTGATCCTGTAATCCTTGATTCTAAGACCCCGAAGTCAATCCCGAAGTTAGTACTCGCGGTGGTTTCCCATCCCAGGTTAGGATTCGCGAAAGAGGATGGATACAGACCGACAGCAGAACTGGTTCCAAAGACGTAGTTAGTGGACGATATCTCGCTCAAAGCGGAGTATCTGGCCACTCCCCTGTTTCCATTTTTACCCCAGGAAACACGAAGCTTTAAATTATCGATAAAGTCAAGGTCTGATAAAAAGACTTCATCCGACATGTTCCAGCTAAACCCTACTGCCGGGAAGAGACCAAACTTATTCCCTTCTCCGAAGGCCGAGTAGCCGTCCCTTCTCAGACTCATATCAAGTATATAACGGCCCCTGTACCTGTAGCCGATACGACCCATCGTTGAAAGTTGTGTGCTTTCACCAGCTGCAGTACCTATATTGAAATTCTCACCGATCTCCAGGGCATTCCAGCCAAGTGCATCATTAAAGATATTCTGACTGGACAAGAATGAAGTCTGGTCTTTCGACTCATAAAATCCATACATTACCGTTGCATTCACTTCATGCTCCTCAGTGATCATGTGTGAGAATTGGAGGATATTCTCGAGGGTTAAATTTTGAGATTCATAATGCTGCTTGCTTCCGGATCCGAGATTAAAAAATTCCTCCCGGTCATATGAATTCCTGTAAATAAATTCGTGGTTCCTTCGTTGCGTATAGCCGACATTAAGTTTGTATGTCAGACCTTCAAGCAGGGTAACCTCTGCAAACGAATTCACAAAAAAGGTTCCGGTTTTCTCTTCCCTGTCATCCCATATGGTCTGAAACATCGGGTTGGCAACCAGACCCACATCCTGAGGCTGCTTCGTCGGGACACCATCGTCATAATATAAGCTTGCCCACGGACTGAGCCAGCTGGCCGCTCCGAGATTTGCTCTGATCCCAGAATAGTCTTTTAATGAATAACCTGAATTTAATCCCAGGTTTAACCAGTCCGTTGCCGCTACATTCAGGTTGACACGACCTGCAATCCGGCTGAAGTTATCGCCTGCCACAGGCGAGCTGGCATCTGTGTAAGAAGAGGAAATGTAGTAGCTAAGCGCATCATTCTTTCCCGAGACGCTTATTTCACCATTAAACATGGGTGCATCCTGTCTGATTTCTTCGAAAGGCTCGATACTCCTGCCGGCAGCAATATTTGCCTGCTCTGTTGCAGAAAAGGGTATCGGACCACCATCTGCAGCTTCTGCATCTTCACGGAATGCGAGAAATTCCTGGGCATCGAGGAAGTCCGGAACCTGTGCATAATCAGAAAAGCCATAGTAAGTATTTACAGAAAAACGTGGCTTACCCAGTTGACCCTTCTTGGTCGTGACCTCGATCACTCCATTGGCAGCCAGTGATCCATAGATCGCCGTGGAACTTGCATCTTTGAGGATGTGAATGGATTCAATATCATTGGGGTTGATGTCTGACAGACTCCCCCCGGCATAGATCACTCCATCGAGTACGATCAGCGGCGAATTACTTGCCGAAATTGAATTACGACCCCGGATCTGGATAGATGCATCTGAACCGGGACGTCCGTTGTCAGTGACCACGACACCAGCTACCGTGCCTCTTAAAGCCTGAACGGCATTGACATTGGGTATTTCTCTGGTCTTTTCAATATCTACGGTAGCAATTGCTCCGGTCAGATCTTCCTTTTTGGCTGTTCCATAACCAATAACAACGACTTCTTTGAGGGCCTCAACATTGGTCTCTAACTGAACATCTATTACCGTGCGGTTGCTTACGGGTACTTCTACTGTTTCGTAACCAACAAAGGATACGGTCAATGTTGCATCCTCCGGAACACTGATTGTGAATCGTCCACTGACATCTGTAATGGTGCCATTGGTTGTCCCTTTTTCCTGGATGGTTGCACCGGGAAGCCCTTCTCCATTCTCATCTGTGACCGTTCCGGAAACTGTTTGCTGAGCAGTAACATTTTCCACCAGGCTCGGCAGAGACTCATTACTTTCCGCAACCACAAGTGCAATGGACTCATTCACGCGCTGGATTGACAGCATCGACTGGGTTGAGATCTCTTTAAGTAATGCCCTTAAATTCCATGATCCGCCATGAACTGTCACAGCCCGGTTTTTCATTTCACTTTTGGAATAGGCAAACTTGAAGTCACTTGCTGATTCTATCTCGTTGATCAGCTGGAGTAAGGGCCTTGCTTTAGAATCATCACTGATCTGTACCTCAATCTCCTCGAGGTATTTTCGTTGTGCCGCTGTTTCAGTGGCCATGGCCATCGAAAACGTCTGGCACACAATCATCACATAAATCGCTAGCTTGGACATGCGAATGACTAATTGTTGTAAATTTGCATACATAGAGTTTTGGTTTAGTTGCTAAAACTTTTCATAAGAGAGTTGAATGATTTCCGAGGTCCTCAACTCTCTTTTTTTATGGATTAATTAATTGATTACGATCATATGTTCATTTTCTTTTCTGAATTCAAATTCATAGACAAAGCTTAAACTCCTCAATACTTCTTCCAGCGTCGGATTATCATGACGAGCCGTGTACAATTTCTTACCTGAAAGAGACCGTTCAATTTTGATCTCTACGCCAAACCATCTTTCGATCTGATCAAATACCTCAAAGACATCCTGATCTTTGAAAATAACCTTCTTTTCCGTCCACCCGAAAGCGAGATCCTCATCTTCGAGCTCCCTCTTCACAATGTCACCATCTTTTAATGACAGGATGGATTGCTCATGTGGGGTCAATTGCACTTCATTGCCGGTTTGAGTACTTCTTACTTTCACTTTCCCTGTTTTAACAGCCACTACCTGGTTGGGCTCGTCCTCGTAGGCCCTTACATTGAAGGAAGTACCCAGGACCTCCACACTCATTCCCTTCATGTGGATGATGAAAGGGTGCTGCGGGTCCGGCTCTATCTCAAAGAAGGCCTCGCCTGTTAATTCCACTTCACGATTATCACCTGTAAATACTTCCGGAACAATCAATTTACTTTCGGCATTGAGTTTAACATTGCTCCCATCCGGCAATTTCAAACTGATATTCTGGCCGGCCAGACTGGTTTTTTCGATGTGCCGGATAGCGACCGGTTCAACTGGTGCGCTCTTATGAAGTGTGGAATAACTTAAAATGGAGAGGCCGGAGATCAGGATAAAGATGGCAGCATATCTCAGGTATCTTATGAAACCGGACTTAACTTCCTTTTTCTCATATCCATTCTTCCTCGTTCGGGTCCGGATCATCCTCATGACCTCAGACCTGTCGTTGCTGAAGTCATGCCTGCTATGTTGCCAATACATCTCAAAGGCTTTGAGCATTTCCCCGCGTTTCGGGTCTTCTTCCAGCCACTTGTTGAGCTGATGCCGCTCTTCCAGCGATAATTCGCCTCTGAGATATTTCAGTATGAATTGATCCACATCTTTCGGTTTGGTCTGTTAAAGAGTAAATAATGGATCAACCGGACGGAAGATGATGAAATAAATGTAATTCGTTTAGTTATATTTAGTTATGAGTAATAATTTAATAATAAATGATAGATTTTATTTTGATTTTCATAACGAAAAAATATCACTGATAATTCGAATGTTCAGGGATTCACCTGATGATAACATCTAAAAAATGGAGATCTGCCCCGGCTCTTATGATTTCTATTTTGTACAGGTACCTCCATAATCCAAATTTTTAATCCTCCAATAGATCAACAGCAGGATTAGATGTGTTTCCTGCACCGGTTGATGATCAACTCATCCTTTTCAATCCTGTATACCATCCTGTGCTCTATGTTGATTCTCCTGGACCACCAGCCGGATAAGTTATTCCTTAATGGTTCAGGTTTCCCGATGCCTTCAAATGGAGTTCGGCAACAACCTTTTATCAGTTCATTGATACGCCTGATCATCTTGCGGTCAGTTTGCTGTCAGTACGTAAAATCCTGCCACCCATGGATGTAAAGGTTATTCGCATTCTCCAAGCTCATCCAATGTTTTGGAAATGGTTTCTCCCTTTTTATATTGTTCAATCCCTTCATTGAGCCGTCTGGCATTTTCAGGACTACTGAGCAAAAAGAGTGTCTCCTGCATACTTTCATAATCAGCTTTGGAAATTAGAACCATATCCTCCCCGTTGTTCCGGGTTACAAAAAGCGGGGCTCTGTTTCTGAAAACCGAATCCATAAAGCTTTCAAGATGCTGCCTGAAGTTCGCGTAACTGGTTATCTCCAACTGACAAAAGTACATATTTCCATTACATGTAACATTTGTACTGTCAACTAAGTGTCAATGACTTTTCCAGTGATTTTAGATAGAGAAGCAAAAAAGAAGCACCATGCTGAGCAAGCCATATTGTTCAAGACCAGCGTCAAAATGCTTTTCATCAAATTTCTCAAGAATAGCTGTCCTGATGATAGCGGTGGCTCTGACCAGCTGACTCTTCACGGTAGAGACTGAGATTCCCAACTCATCAGCAATGTCTTTGTTGGCAAGTTGTTTGTCTTTGGCCATCCGGAAAACTAACTGTCCCTGATCAGGCAAATTGGAGACTGTCGTCTCGATGAAATCAAACAATTCCTTTGCAAGCAGCACCTCCTCCGGGTTGACCCGGTCAATGCTTACCAGTGTACTTTCGATGTTGTCATCCTTCAGTTGGTGCGACTTCTTTGAGATGTGTCTGATGGCCTGGTTTTTAACCGAAATGAACAGGTAAGATTCAATTTCCCTGATTTTCGATAGCTGAGCGTTGTTTTCCCAAAGGTCGACAAAAACATCCGCCACAACATCCTTTGCCAGTTCTTTAGATTTAGTAATCGTTGATGCAAAAAGGAATAACCGGTCAAAATTCTCATTATAGACCTTTTCAAAGGTGTCCTCCAATAAAGAGCGGGATTTCATTTTTCTTATTTTGGAGTCCTTTTTCATGCAGCCTTTGAGTATTACATAAAATTAGATGATTTTTTTGAACAAAAATAAAAATAGACTGCCACATGTAAAAGTGTATAATATACACTTAATGGGTTTTAGGTATCAAATGGATCGCCAGGCCGTTATTCGATTTAAGATCGAATCTAAGTACCTCAGAGGCCTCTACTTCTCTCTTGTCGATACCCACCCTCGTCATCGTATTCACACTTTCATCATCAGAGTAAATTGTCGCTGTGTATTTCCCTTTCAGAAAGTCCATAGGAATCTCGATGGTCCTGGGTGTCTGCCCATTAAGTGCTCCGACAAACCAGTCATCTCCACTTTTTCTGGCTATCACTGCATATTCACCCGGATATCCGGAAATTACTTTCGTATCATCCCAGACGGTTGGCATGACATCAAAAAATTCGAGCTCCGGTACCTCCTGTATAAACCGCTTTGTCTGTCCGGCACCGGCTTCATCAGGGTCAGATCCTTCCGGTCGGTCGTACCAGTATAGAAACTGCCAGGGGCTGTAGATCATCACAGCTTTGGCCAGTTGGGAAGCATGCGATCCCATCTTTTCCTCCACCCGGGAAGCAAAATAGCAGTTGGTATGGTCCCCTGCTCCGGCGATCATCCGGGTAAAGAGTGTTTTGAGCACCATACTATTGGTGGGTGATTCTTCATCTCCCCTGATCCCTTCCTGGGTCAGCAGATTGGGATAGGTTCTTGAGTAACCTGTCGGTCGGTATTCGTCATGGATATCGACCATCAAGTTGTGATCAGCAGCTTTCCTGACTGCCTCATGAAGCCAGGAAGTCCAGTATTGTGATCCGACATTCACAAAACCATATTTGACCCCGCTGATCCCCCACGACTTGAATAACGGAAGTATTTCATCGAGCTGTTTTTCAAGCGCTCGGCGGTTGACATACAGGATGACCCCAATTCCGTTTTCCTTTGCATATTCAATGACCTTTGGCAAATCCAATGGACCCTTCGACCGGTTAGGATCGACGGTCACGGTAGTAGCATCCGAAGCATCTTCATACTCAGGACCATACCATCCCGCATCAAACTCAATGAATTGAAGATTATGCTTCACAGCAAAATCCACACAGGCCAGACCTCCCCGGGTGGTCAGGGTTGTTTCCCTGATCACTTTACCGGGTTTGATCCACGATGGATCTTCGATTTGATTGGGCTTATTGAGATTAAGGAGCAGATAATTATTTTCCAAAAGTTTTCCGGGAGAATCCGCCACCATAATGTAGCGCCAGGGTGAATGGCCGGATGCTGCTATCGTTACCGGTCCTTCGAGGTCAGCTTTTAAGGTTCCGGATTCACCAGCAGAGATAAACTTCATTCTGGCAAAATCAACCAGACCAGCCTCCCCAAGGGCGACGAAGGTGGTGTCTCCCATACTGGCCAGCAGGGGTCTTTCCACTGCTTCGTTTATCTCCGGGATTCTGCTTTCAATTATTTCACTTTGAGCTCTTTTAGAGAACCAAACCCGGGCATCTGATAACAAAGCAAATTCTGTCTTTTCTTCCTCAATATTGACTGAATCAGCATCTCCGGTAAATTCATAACGAAAGGCCACTCCTTCATCATAGACCCTGACCCTCAGATTGAAGCGTGCCCCTTCATTGAATTCCACCAATAATTCATTATAATAATCAGGATATTCTGACCGTTCGCCATATACAGGTGACCACTTCCTATCAACAGACTTTCTGGACACACGGGCGACTGAAAGATCACCAGCCTGAACCAGGTCGTCAAATTTAACCCCAAGCAGAGACTGATTGATCACCCTTGCAGCCTGATAGTCAATAGCATAGGATAACTGATTTTGTTCATCGATCATGAAATTAAAAACCAGTTCATTACCAGGACTGGCAATGGAATGTTCGTTCCCGGCCTCTTTATTACAGGATGAAAACAGTAGAAACATCAAAACCCATAGGAAGTGCAAGCTGGTTGAATTACTCATGATCTGATTGGTTTTGCTGAAAAGCGTTCTTTGAGTCCCTGATCCCGTCAAACAATCCCAGCAACTCTGCCACTCTGCCCTGCTGTTCGGGGTGATTGATCAGGTTGCCGGATGCCTCTTCCAGGACATTCTCTTTCAGGTTGTAGAGTTCGATGGGTACTCTAATACTGGCATCATTCCTGTCTGACTTAATGATCAGTTTCCAATCACCTTTACGGATGGCCAGGTTGGCTCTTCCGCCACTGCCCTGCATCAAAAGGATCTCTCTTCCTTTTGCCTCATCCTGTTGCATCAGCAGGGGCAGTATGTTGTATGAGTCCGCAAACTGGTCCTGCGGAACATCCTGTGAAGTAATGGCGAGAAGCGTAGCCGCAAGATCCTGCACCATGATCGGCTCATCACTGACACTGTTTGGTTCAATTTTTCCTGGCCAGCTGGCGATGAGAGGCACTCGATGACCACCTTCGTAGATCCAGGTCTTGGAGCCGCGGTATCCGTTACTGGAATCATGCCCTGCTTCAATCGATTCTTTAATTTCCAGCCCACCATTGTCAGAGGAAAAGATGATCAGTGTATTATCATATTGCCCTGAAGCTTTCAGCGCTTCAACGATCGCTCCTACCTGCAGGTCCAGCTCACTGACCATATCCCCATGAGCTGACGGTGTAGTCCCTTTTACAGGCTTACCATCAAAAGAATCCGGTGGGTCATGTGGAACATGCACAGCTTGTGAACAGTAGTAGATGAAAAAGGGTTGATCCGGAGTATTGACTGCATGTTCGCTGATGAACTCAACAGCTTTGCCGGAAAGCCGCGGTCCGGCTTCTGAAGTGACCCAGTTGGAATCCGCAAAACGAGGATGTGTCCGCTCATAAAAGCCCCCATGCAGGGCCATGTTGACGATGAATTCCGAATCCTTGCCGAGCGGCATCCATGTAGCATTTTCATAGAAAGCGAAAGGGTTGTTTTGAATACCGGATGGGATCATGGAGGAATAATCAAAGCCTACATGATTGGGAGATCCTCCAATGTTTTTGGTCCAGTCTGTCGTACTGTCCCCGGTGCCCACACCCCGGTAGATCTCCTCCGTCCCTTTGACAAGCCAGTCTCCTCCCAGGTGCCATTTACCAAAAAAGGCCGTTTTATACCCGGCATTTTGCATGATGTTACCCACAGTCATTTGACCTTCCTCGATACCAGATTTTGAGGTAGCAGACCAGACACCCCAGGGCCGATAGCATCGGAAGGGATAATTTCCGGTCATCACCGCATACCTGGTCGGAGAGCATAAAGCTGAGGGAGTATGTGCATCATCAAAGCGCATACCGGTCCTGACGAGCTCATCCAGGTTCGGAGTCGGGATCACAGGATCATTCCCGGTCCTTTCCTTGTGATAAAATCCTATATCACCCTGGCCAATGTCGTCGGCCATGATGAATACCACATTGGGCAACTGCTCATTTCCGACAGGTTCCCTGCATGAAATCAGGACAACAACCAAAAACCACAGCCAGGGTAACCTCATCAGTCGGCTTCTCTTGCTGCAAAGAATTGCTGATAATGCTGATCTGCAAAATCCAAAAGCTCAGCTGCTATCTCCGGATAAACATCCCTGACATCTCCTTTCTCATAAGGATCATGGACCATATCAAATAATGCCGTGTCGATGACTTCCTGCCTGTACTTGCCGGGAATGCCATCCTTGCCACCGAAGTTAACTGTCCGATATGGATGATCCAGGTGGAGTTTCCACTTACCATCACTCCTTATCAGCCCCTGGAAGTCACTGCCATTGGTAAAAGGATAGTATTTAGCAGGATTTGTTGCACCGGGCTCCCTGAGCATTAAAGGCCAAACGTTATTTCCGTCTACCGGATTGTCTGGTAATGACGCACCGGTTACATGAGCAATCGTGGGAAGAATGTCCAGCGTACTGAAAGTGTTATTTGAAAAAGTGCCTCCTTCGATCGCTGGCGGAAACTTGATCACACATGGGTTTCTGACACCTCCATCGAATGTCGTTCCCTTTCCTTCCCTGAAAGGAGTGATCCCGGCATGGTCACTATAACTTAGCCATGGACCATTGTCAGAACCAATGAAGATGAAAAGTGTATTCTGATCCAGTCCATTGTATTTCAATGCCTGGTTGATCTGTGCCACAGACCAGTCAATCTCCATCATTACATCGCCGTAAAGCCCGGTTCCGGATTTGCCTTCGAACTTGCTGCTCACAAAAAGTGGAACGTGAGGCATTGAATGCGCCACATACAGAAAGAATGGTTCTTCCCTATGCCGGTTGATAAAATCAACAGCACTTTCCGTATACCAGGTAGTCAGCATCGTCTGATCTTCTTTCTGAACGGTATCAATTTTAATTTCTCCATTTTCCCAGTAGCGAAGAGGATGCTGGCCCCAATAGGTAGGATTCTCCGGATGATGCAACCACATATCATTGGAATACATCAGTCCCGCAGACTCATCGAACCCTCTTGCTGGTGGGCGCGTATGAGGCTGGTCACCAATGTGCCATTTTCCGAAGGCTGCTGTCGCATAGCCGGAGGCTTTCATCATTTCCCCAATCGTAGCATAGGCCGTATCCAGTCCCAGTGCATTGGGTCCATGAGCACCGAATACGCCGGTCCTTCCGGGATAGCAACCTGATAATAATGCAGCTCTCGAAGCGGAGCACACCGCCTGAGGAACGTAAAAATTGAGAAAGCTGGTGCCTTCTTTGGCCAGTTGCTCCACACCAGGTGTCGGATAGAGTGGCCTGCCAAATGGCGCGTAGTCATCATAGGCTCCATCGTCAATGAACATGAGCACGACGTTGGGTGGTCCGTCTGGCTTTCGACTTTCAGTTTGTGGGCTTTGGCAAGAGGTGGCCATCCAAAAGATGGGTAGAATGAAAAGAATGCTGTGAATATCTGGCCGTAATCTCAATTTCATATTGGTTGGTTTTAAATGGGATGAAATATGTCTGACTTAAAATTATCAAAAACTTACTATCCTATTACGTAAGTTAAGCAATGGTCAGTGAAGAAAACTAAGCTAAATCATACCAGAACGTCATCCCCGAGAGCCATGAAGGGCGAGCCTGCCTTTGTCGGCAGACAGGTCGGGGATCTTCTCACAGTTTTCCCTACTCAATAAAACGAATTCGTATACGAACTTTATAGATTCCTGACTCGCTTGGAAGCTCTCAGGAATGACGGTAATTTTCTACATTCCCTCATCGCGGGAACGATTACTCTATAGCCTTCAGCAGAGAATCCATCACCGGATAAGCCTCATCGCTATCCCCGACCTCCTCTTTAAGCTTCACCAATTCGGACTTTAGGTTGCTGATCTCATCCTGCCGAGTTGGATCCTGATAAAGGTTATTGAGCTCTTTGGGGTCAGAGGCCAGATCATAATATTCCCAGGTTGGCGCGGTGGCCGGAGATGAATTATCTCGCAGGTCTTGCCCATACAGGTACATGAGCTTGGCATCTTTTGTCCTCACGCCCATGTGTGCCGGTCGGTGGGTTTCATGCATCCAGTAGCGATAGTAGAAGGAATCCCGCCAGTCGGCAGGTGTTTGTCCTTTCAGGTTACTGCGAAAGCTTCTTCCCTGCATGAAATCGGGTGTTTCCAGGCTGGCGTAATCCAGGAATAAAGGAGCAAAATCAACATTCGTGATCAGATCGTCATTCATGGAGCCGGCTTCGATCTCCGGAGGGTAGCTGATAATAAAGGGCATCCGGATGGACTCCTCATACATCATTCGTTTATCAAAGATCCCATGCTCACCCAGAAAGTAACCCTGATCTGCTGTGTATATCACAATGGTATTTTCTCTCAATCCATTTTCATCCAGGTAGTCCAGGATCCTTCCGATGTTGTCATCGATCGCTGCTCCTGACCGTAGGAAATCCTTGACGAACTTCTGGTATGTTTTTCTACGGGCTTCTTCCCTGCTCAAGCCTTCGGTAGAAAAGGACTCATTCATATATCTTTCCTGGTTGTTGGTAAACCGGCCGTTGAGGATCTCCAGCACCTGGCCTTCAAACGTTCGTGTGGTTTGTTCGGGATAAAAATTCAACAGACTTTCCGGCTCCGGCATTTCAACACCATCGTACAGGTGAGCAAATCTCTCCGGATAATTGAACGGCTCATGAGTAGCTTTGAAATGATGCATCAGGAAAAATGGCTTCTCCTGATCCCTGTTTTTCAGCCAGTCGAGTGACAGATCAGTGATCACATCTGATGAAAAGCCTTCATAGGTTTTGCCATCAGGCCAGTTTTCAGCATTTCTCAAGACCGGGTCAAAATACCGGCCCTGCCCTGGCAATACATTCCAGGAATCAAAGCCCCGGGGCTGTGTTTTCAGGTGCCACTTCCCGAAGATGGCTGTCTGATAGCCATTCCTTTGAAGGATCTTTGCTACAGTTTCCCGCTCCGGATCGATGGCATCGCCAAGTGTATAGACGTCATTTTTGTGACTATATTCACCCGTAAGAACAGCACCTCGACTGGGTACGCAAATGGAATTAGTAGCAAACACATTCATCAGCTGAGCGCCTTCGCTGCGTAATCTTTTGATATTGGGAGTATGCGCAAGTTCGTCCAGTACAGACCCGTAGATCCCCCAGGCCTGAGAGGTATGATCGTCCGACATGATGTAAAGGATGTTGGGGGGAGTTTGCTTTTTCTCCTGACAGGAAAGAAAGGTCAATATGATCCCAAACAAATAATAAATGCCAACTGAGGAAAATCTTTTGTTCATTGAACGAGAATTATAAGTGCTGATACTTTACGCAATTACCGAAACTTTAGACAGCAAATCTTCCGACCCTTGTTCCGCCTGCCAGAGATCATAATTCTTTTGCATGTTCAACCACATTTCAGGATCAGTTTTAAATGCTTTGCCCAAACGTAAAGACATTTCCGGAGTTATGCGAACATGACAATTAATAATCCCTGATAAGCTTTGCCTGGTAATCCCCAAAGCATTGGCTGCTTCCGAGACAGTTATATTTAACTCTTCAAGGTATATTCCTTTTAAAACTTCCCCTGGATGGGGTGGATTGTACATATTAGATCTCATAATTTTTTCTAATGATAGTCTTCAAAATCTACATCTACGATATCCTGACCGTCCTGACGAAAAGTAATTCTCCAGTTTTTATTGATTGTCAATGACCAAAACCCTTTCCTGTTTCCGGAAAGTTGATGCAATCTCCCACCTGGAATATTTATCATCCTCACATCAGTAACCGTATCAAGAATAGCAACTACTAAACGGATTTTCCCAATAAAATGAGAAGGTAAACCACTTACATCTCCTGACTCGAAAAAACGCTTTAATCCTTTGTGCTTAATATTCCGAATCATTGCATTGGTAAATATAATAAATTAATGTCAACCGTAAGCTGACACTTTACAAATGCATAAATAAATTAAGGGTACCCAATTGCATCAGATACCCTACTGTGTATATTCTGATAAAAGTCTACTGTTTAAAAACTCCAAATCCATATTCCCATATCTCAGCAATTTTTCCATCTTCAAATCGCTTGATCTGCAAGGCTTCTCCTTCAAGTCTTTCTCCATTATATGTTCCTTTTCTCATAAATCTTGTAGAAACCATATTGCCATTAGCTGCCTGATAAATGATTGTATCAGCCATATTATTTCTATTTTTTGTCCATGCTGCCCTGTGGATTTCTTTATTCCAGGTTCCTCCAATTTCATCCCTTCTAATGAAATTATCGGTCAATATATCATCAAAGTTATCTGGGTTAAGCAGATGGTACGCTTCTGAAACAGCTAAATTGTTTTGCATAATATCATAACCGGAATTACCAAGGCTAGACAACAGAGCTAATTTCCATTTTCCATCTTTCTTTTCCAGGATATAGGTAAACAGTCCATAGTTTAGGGTGTCTCCCTCAGAATCCACGACTGCATGATCTACCAATGCCCATGCCATCTCCGGACGAACAGAGATCCTGTAGTTTTCGAATAACTCTTTGCTATCCGATGCCTCAGGATTATCATCAAAATATTGCTCATACCATGCCAAGCGATCTTTATACCCTTGCGTATGCATATAGCCGCCAGGTCCTGCCCCTATTCTTGAGGACATATCGCTCTGGAGCCAGATTTCCTTCATCGCTTCGTAGTCTCTATCCAGCCAGGCCTGGCCAGAACTTTCAATCACAGCCTTAATGGCTTCTTTTTCTTTTTCAACATCAATGGATTGTTGACACGACATAAGCACCACTATGGCGCACAGAGTCATCATTAAATTTTTCATTGATAAAAGGTTAATAGTTGAGTGATTAGATATAGTTGAATTTACGGATAATTACAACACGAGTCAACCCACTCATTATCAGCCAGTTATTTGGTTATTTTTCCCAAATAAATGCTATCAAAATCAACGAAAAATCCTGTTTCCTAAAGCTTAGGAGCTCAAGTCCAATATTCTGAACAGTAGTCATATTCAGATAATTGCAGGAATATCATTCACATCGAAATCCCCATCGTTTTTACCAAAATCAGCCAATCCTGATCAACATCTGAGGGTGGCAGTCCAAGATCAACAACATCACCTCCATTTACCTCATTTATTGATCCGGATTGGAGGTCTCCTCCTTCCCTGGGATTATACCACTGAACTTCAAAGTTCTGACGTGAGATCTTAAGATCCAGCTCTATTTTATCCAAACCCATAGGTTTATAAATGAGATAGATCTCGCCAGGCTCGGCCAGACAAAATGACTGGTCATCTACAGTGAGCTCATCCGCGGGTGCCATGCTCCAGAAAGGGATATCTTTTTCAAATAGCCGGAGAGCATACCTGTTCTGATCCCAGAAAAGGTCCCTGCTGCGAAAATCCTGACAGGTCAGATCAGAATTGGGACTGGCATAGCCAAAATACCACTCAAGTCCGTAACCGCCCGCAAGTAAGGTTCCATACATGGCATTGCCACGGGCGTCATTGTGCTCCGGATCCTCATCATCAGGTAACAGGGCATATTGAGCACTACCCGGCTCATCCACTGAGATAGCCCATGTCTTCCCGGTGCTGTCGGATTTATGCTTCCATTTAAGTACTCTGGGGTGTACATCTGTGAAATCAGTCTTACTCAATTGTAGCGAAGCACCGGTAAGTGGAGACTGGTCGCCAATCAATTTTGCATACTTATCATCATCATTGGGGAAGGTATGGACCACCAAATGATGATTGTAGGGATCCAGGTCAGAGACGTAATTTGCAGCCTTGATCAGCTCTTCTACCGGCTGATTGTTCTCTTCACCAAGATTCCAGTTGAGTGACAGGTGATGACCGAACCTGGCAATGAGTTCCCGGTAATACAGCTTTCCCTCAGTCCCAAAAACGCCTCCATCCATCAAATGATCGGTCTCTGTCTCATGGGTTTTGAAATGGAGAAAAAAGCCAAGTGTTTCTGCATATTCAAAAATCCTCTCCCATTGGGCAAGTTTGGAGACGTCGTACCTCGTTTTGTGAAACATGGTTTCCCAGGCTTCCTTGTTTTCCTTTACATTGGCATAACTTTCATATTCCCTCATAGGCACTTTCAGCAATTGAGGGAAAATGTTCCGGTCATCGCCGTCCACGTTGAAAGTGAGGAAAGAGAATACATTCAATTCTTCGGAAGCGAGGTAGTTAATCGCACCCATCAGGTTCTTACCTTTCTTCTTTTGCCACAAAAAAGGATCTGCTTCGCTATCATAATCCCCGGCATGCGGTTCCCAGCTTTTTCGGTAGCCAAACACATTGGAGGTGTTACCAATATCCTCATAAGCAAGAAAATTTTCAGGTGCATCCACTCCCAGTTTGATGAAATAGTCATTGGTCTCTGCAAACTTCAGGTAAGGTTCACCCACGTATTGCAACCTGCCTTTGGCACGATTGTCCGGAGCAGACTTATCGGTATCCTGCACCTGGAAAATTCCGGTGGCCCCATCCATGAACCCTGCACTTTCAAAACCAGAGAGATCATTGGCCACAGCAACATTGTCTCCCTTTTTGAAGGATACCATATAGGTCCAGTCACCGGTTTCATTCGGTGTGAAATTGACCACCCATTTGTTTCCGGCATCCGCATCGGATTCGGCCGCATCGCCGTCAGCCGCATAGTATCCGGGAACTGTAAATTGCTGATTTCCATTGGTGAAAGTGACGTCAAGCCTGTAATTCAGGAAAGGATTGTTTTCATCCAGCTCACTGGTTTCCGGACCATCAAAGATCAATGAGACCTTACGCCATTTTTTAAGTTCTCCATTGATTTTTACAGATGATGAGTCACCACAAGCACCGATCAGACCAGCAAATAAAGCAAAGATGACAATTCGGCAGAATGTAAGTTTTTCCATTATGTTTTAATTAAAATGAATTGACCCTAAGCACCACCTCATGAGCACCCGGGGTAAGCCTCAAAGACCCGAAGGAAAGATCTACCTGTTCTCCGTCCAGGATCACCGTATCATTCTCATTGGCTTTCAGTATCAGCTCTCCGGATACATTGGCAGGTAAAGTAAAGGAATATCTTTGAACACGGTCATTAACCCTTTCGTACCCTGCCTTCACAATTCCTTTCAGGAAAGGTACCTCAATTTCCGTATTTTTCAATGTCGAAAGCTGTGGCTCAATGGTCACAATGCTTCCGCCAGGCGTTTTCGGTCGGATCCCCCACATTCTTCTGGCTACAATATTTCCGGGAACAGCGCCCCAGGCATGGTTCCAGTCTGAATTGGGTTTGTATTTCATATCCCAGGCTTCCAGAGAGATCGTCGATCCGATAGCGATCATGTTCCACCAGCTTCGGTCATGGGTGGCGGTCATCAATTGCAGAGCATAATCTTCTTCTCCGGCTTCGTAGAGTGCATCCATCAGATATTGCGAGCCGTACACGCTGCAAGCCATGCCCCGTGACTTGATAAATTCCACCACGGATGGCACATGATCTTCAGGAACCAAACCAAAAGCCATTGCTGCCATGTTGGAATGCAATGAAGAATGATCCGTAGTGTCTCCATCGACATAAACTCCCGTCTCAGGATTAGTCAGTTGTTCATTGATTGCCTTCTTTGCTTTGATGGCTCTCAGTCTAAATTCATCTGCTTCCTGATACTTTCCCAGGATCTCCGCAAACTCTGCCATGATCACCATGTTTCGGTAATAAAAGGCATTGACCAGGGTATTGGTTGGGCAGAACACAAAACCGTCCCGTTCCCCTTCCTTCGTGGCAAGTTTCCATCCCGTATCTTTCTGCGCTGGTGGCCAGTCGGTGATGTCTCTGAGTTTTACGTTCGGATCTTTGAATCCCAGTTGCTTCATGATTTCCGGGGTCACCCTGGTAGTGCTGATCAATCCGTCTTCATCGGCAAGCTGGTAAAGCGTTTTGTATTTCAAGGGTTCATAGTACTTTTCGATGAGCTCTGTATTTCCAGTGTACATGTAATCATCATAGAACATAAGTGCCACATGTTGTTGCCACTCCGTGGGCCAGGTAGGATACTCCATAAAGTATTCAATGGTCCGACGGGCAATTGGGTATTCCCGATCTACGGCATAATGGGTAAGCTGATTGAGATAGGCATCTGCCTCGTAAGGGATACGCTCGCGATCACCGTCCACATACAGTCCGGCAAATGAAGTGGCCTTGATCGAATATTTACACATTTCCCAGACCTGATTCAGGACTGTATCCGAGCTGGAAAAGCTGCTCGCATCACCATTGAAATAGGTATAATAAACCTGCTGTGTAAGATCCTCCTTGCTGATTGGCTGCTTTGCCCCTTCAATCTCTACATATCTAAATGGCAGCAGTACTGGAAATGAATCAGGTAAGGCCACGGCCTGAGGTTTGGTATTCCGCTCATCTGGTGGAAGCTCAACCAGGTAAGTTGTTTTTTCCGGTGAAACTGCCAGCTTGTAAGCCTGATACCGGATGTTTCCCTGAGGGTTTCTGTTTATTCGTCCATTTTCCAGCTGCTCGCCCAGGTGAACCGTCAGAGAATCTTTTGTGTCCACCTGATAGTTGATCCGTAGCGCAGCAAATCCATCTTTTCCAAAATCAGCAAAATAGCTGTCCGCACCAGTCTTCTGAAAAGCAACCGGTTTGACCCTATCCATCTGGAAAACATTGGGAGTAGTAATATAATCAGTGGAGCTGCCTCCATATCTGAAGGCCTGGGGAGCTGAATAATCAGAAAGCCTGTTAAGCTTATCCCAGATCCTTACTTTCCAGTAATATGTCTGTCCATTCACCAGAGGTTTACCTTCATAAGTTACTTCGCTGTTTTGCTTTGACCTCACCTGGCCGCTGTCCCAGACATCACCAATGTTCTGCTCAATTTTTTGAGAAGAACTAGAAACGAGTATCTGATAGCCCTGCTGACTTACAGCTCCCTGAGGAACGACCCAGGCAAATTCGGGCTTTTCATCTCTTATGCTTGTTCCGGGATCTCGCAACCACTCTACCATTAGGCCATGTGGCACACCTACAGTCGGGTCATGGTATTTTTGCGCCAGTTCATCCATCTTCTTTCGAAGGTTGACTAATGTACTCTGATATTTTTTAGAAGTAGCCAGGTTTTTGGTCTCCTGTGGATCTTTTTCCAGGTCATACAATTCCTCTATCGACTGGTCATTGACATACCTGAGATATTTCCACTGCGCCGTTCTTACTCCCTCGCTCGGAGGTATATTCTCAAACTCCCACAGGTGTTCGATCAGGACTGTGTCACGATCCAGGTTATAATTTCTGTCGGTCAGGAATGGGACCAGACTCTTCCCCTGCCACGACTCAGGTACCTTAGCTCCTGCCAGATCTGCAATGGTTGAAGTCACATCAATGTTGAGCGCCATCTGTTCAACATCCTGATGCTTTGGGTTTCTTGGGTCGTATATCAACAGTGGTACTCTGACCGAATTATCATACATCAACCACTTTCCCGCCAGCTGTCGTTCTCCAAGGAAGTAGCCATTATCACCCATCAGGATGATCACTGTGTTTTTATCCTGACCTGTTTCAGCCAATTTTTGCCTGATCTTGCCAATCTCACGATCAATATCTGCAATCATTCGATGATATCCCTTTACGCTGTGCTGATACTTTTCTTCCGTGTCGTATCTCCAGTACCAGCGGGTCCTGTTGAAACCCTCTCTCACCTCCTGTGACAGCGCCTCGAAATATTTATCCTTTCCCAATTCAGGACCCGGGACTTTTTGATTGGCCAAATGGTTGTCTGATTCTCCCATCCAGAAATACTGGTCATCAGCAGGATCGTGAGCATGCGGTGCACTGAAGCTCAAACTGAGACAAAAAGGTTTATCATCGGGAGCATTTCCAATAAAGTCCAGCGCCTGCTGTCCTGTGTAACGAGTCAGGTGGACGGGCTCTCCATTTAATTCTTTGTAGAAATATCCACGTTCGTCCTTGTAGGCCCCATTTCTATCGTAGCTGTCGAAGACATCAAACAATGTGGCTTCCTTTTCGTATCTGACACCAAACTTCCCGAAAAACCCGGTGTAATAACCAGCATCACGAAGGACTAGTGGATAGGAATTACCCATGAATTCTTCCTTGAGGTCACCAGTCTGAAAGGTATATCGGTGGGTCCTTTCATAGGTTCCGGTAAGAATCGATGCCCGGCTAGCCGCGCAGATCGGTGTGGTTACAATCCCTTGTTTAAAATACACCCCTTCGGATGCAAGTCGGTCCATCTCCGGGGTAAGGGAAAGTGGATTACCGGCATACCCCAGGGCATCCCAGCGTTGATCATCTGTTAAAATGAAGATGATGTTTGGTTGATCAGCACTTTGGGCAAAAAGGGTCCTGAAACCAAGAAATAAGATGAAAAGGAAGAGATATATTCTCTGCATAGTGGGTTTAATTGTTTTGAATCCTAACAAATAAAATTAAATGATAATGCAATGATATCCTGCAGGAACCTGTTGTTACCTGTCAGACTCAGGCAATAATATCTTTGACCACTTTACCATGCACATCCGTCAACCTGAATCTTCGACCCTGGTGCTTGTAAGTTAATCTTTCATGATCCAGCCCCATCAGGTGGAGCAAGGTGGCCTGGAAATCGTGCACATGGACCGGGTTATTCACCACATTGTAACCAACCTCATCTGTTTCCCCATAGCTGATACCGGATTTGATGCCTCCACCAGCCATGAACATGGTAAAACAATACGGATGGTGATCCCGACCGTAATTGTCATTAGTTAGCTTACCCTGGCAATAGTTTGTTCTTCCAAACTCACCGCCCCATACAACCAGTGTATCTTCCAGTAAACCTCTTTGCTTCAAATCTTTGATCAAGGCCGCTGACGGCTGATCAATATCACGACACTGTTTGGTCAAATGATCAGGCAGGTCATTGTGCTGATCCCAACCCTGATGATACAGCTGGATGAATCTGACATCTCTTTCAGCAAGTCTTCTGGCGAGCAGACAGTTTGCAGCATAAGTGCCTGGTATTCTGGATTCTGGCCCGTACATGTCAAATATGTAATCGGGCTCCTCACTAATATCCATCGTTTCAGGCACAGACGTCTGCATCCTGTAGGCCATCTCATACTGGGCCATCCTCGAATAGACTTCCTGGTTGCCTTCTTTTTCCAAGTATTTTTGATTCAGCTGGTTAAGATGATCCAAGACACCTCGTCTAGTCATTTGGGAAATCCCTGCTGGATTATTCAGGTATAAAACCGGATCCTTTCCACTTCTGAACTGAACACCCTGATGCAGCGACTGTAAAAAGCCACTTCCCCAAAGTCTGGATTGAAGCGGTTGTGCCCCATCTGTTCTTCCACTTCCTTTTGAGAGCAAAACAGAAAAGGTGGGCAGATTTTCATTCTCACTACCTAAACCATAAGACAACCATGAGCCAATACTGGGTCTTCCACTCAACTGTGATCCTGTCTGAAAAAAGGATAGTGCAGGATCATGGTTGATGGCGTCCGTGTACATAGATTTTACAATACAGATATCATCTACAATCCCGGAGATATGAGGGAGTAGATCACTTACCCAGGCGCCACTCTGACCATATTGGCCGAATCCGGTGAAGGGATTAACCATGGGTTTGGGCTCAGCAGCAGTAAAATCGGTTACTCGCTTTCCCATGCTCACAGACTCGGGCAGTTCCTGCTTATGAAGCTTTTCCAGTTGAGGTTTATAGTCAAACATCTCGAGCTGAGAAGGACCACCGGCCTGAAAAAGGTATATGACCCTTTTGGCCCTGGGGGCAAAATGTGGAAGAAGGTTGGATGGGTCCTTACTTCCATTTGACAAACCAATGGACGACATAGCCAAAGCCCCAAGGCTCAGACCTGCTTTTTCCAGGAAATGTCTACGATTAATATTCAGTAACTCATCCATAGGTACTCTTTTCAATTCTTTTGAATGCTTTCACTCAGGTTTAGCATAGCATTTGCCACCACTCCGTAAGCAGCCAGCTCAGGAAGATCAAGGTCCTCCGGATTGTCTAATTCACCTGTCTTTAAAAACTCTTCAGCTTGTTCAGGATGTCGCTCAAACTCATCCAACTCATCATTTAACAGATTCTTGAGTATACTCAATTCCTCTTCATCAGGGGTTCTGGAAGTAGCCTGGCGAAAGCCATATATAATTCTTTGTGCGGGATCGTTGCCACCTTCGATCATCATCCGTTGAGCCAGTGCCCGAGAAGCTTCAACAAACTGGGGATCATTCAACAACACCAGTGCCTGAAGCGGTGTATTGGTCGCTTGTCTTTTAACCGTACATTGATTTCTATAGGCTGCGTCAAATATGATCATGGAAGGAGGCGGCTGGATCCTTTTCCAATAGATGTACAGACTCCTGCGATAGAGATCCTCATCATGACCAACCATGTATTTCCGTTTGTACCTGCCACCTGACGAAACCTGTGTCCACAGGCCGTCAGGTTGATAGGGTTTCACGCTCGGACCTCCTACTGTGCTATCCATAAGACCACTGATAAAAAGCGCCTGGTCCCGGATCATCTCCGCAGTAAGTCGGGTCTGACCGCCCCTGCCCACCCATCGGTTGTCCGGATCAAAGGCCAGCTGACTTTCGTTGGTCGAAGAAGCCTGCTGATAGGTAGCAGACATGACCATTAATTTCAACAAACGCTTTACATCCCAGCCCGATTCAATAAACTCTACGGCCAGCCAGTCGAGCAGCTCTGGATGAGTTGGAAGAGAACCCTGGCTCCCAAAATCATCCGGAGTATCTACGATCCCTCTACCGAATATCATTTGCCAGTATCTGTTTACTACCACCCTGGCTGTCAAAGGGTTTTCAGGGTCGAAAAGCCAGCGGGCCAACCCAAGTCGATTTTCCTGTAACTCCGAATCAAAAGGAAGAATTTCTCCGGGTGTACCAAAAGTGACCTCTTCACCGTGAGAATCATATACTCCTCTTTCAAGCACATAAGTTGGCCTGAGCGTATCCTGATCTTTCATGATCATCACCGGTTGGACCAGTGCCTCCATCTCTTCTTTCCAGTTTTTCAGATATTGTCTCTCCTCATCCTGCACACTCCCCTTCGTATATTCATTTTCAATCCTTTTGTCGATGAACGTTCGAATGCGCTTCACATCTTCATCAGGAAGTTCCAGGTAGGGCTCTGGTTGTTGCACACCTGTAATGTTCTTTGCAAATGATTTAGTGACCCCTTTTTCAGGCACCTGGTTGAAGAAGGCAAAAAGGCTGAAATATTCCTTTTGTGAGATGGGATCATATTTATGGTCGTGACATTGTGCACATTCCATGGTAAGCCCCATAAACGCCTTCCCAAAAGTGTTAGTACGGTCTACCACATAAGAAACCCTGAATTCTTCATCCAGCGCCCCGCATTCCTGCGTGGTCACGTGGTTCCGGTTAAATGCTGTGGCCAGTTTCTGTTCATACGATGGATCGGGAAACAGGTCCCCTGCCAGCTGCCAGGTCACAAACTGATCATACGGCATATTTTCATTGAATGACTTGATGACCCAATCACGCCAGGGCCACATGTTCCTTTCCAGGTCATGATGGATACCGTTTGTTTCAGCGTAGCGGGCAAGATCGATCCATTCTGTAGCCATTCTTTCACCGAAGGCAGGAGATGCCAGGTATTTATCAACCCATTTCTCGTAAGCGCCTCCCGAATTGTTAAGCAGAAATGCATCAATATCATCAAGGCTTGGCGGCAGGCCTGTAAGATCAAAACTGAGTTTTCGCAGAAGCTTTTCTTTGCTGGCTTTTTCAGAGGGTTGATGTTTAAGTTCTTCGAGCTTAGCCAATACAAAATGGTCAATTGGATTTTGTGGCCAGTCGGGTTGATTTACTTCTGGTATCACTGGTTTTACCGGCTTGATAAATGACCAGTGCGGCTTCCATTCGGCCCCCTGTTCAATCCATCTTTTGATCACGGCAATTTCATAGGCTGACAGGCTCAGGTTTGACTCCGGTGGGGGCATCATGATCTGCTCATCCTGACTTGATATGCGATGATAAACCATGCTTTTCTCAAGGTCACCGGGTTTGATTACGTAGGACTTTTCCAAACTGTCCAATATGAGGAATGCCGACTCTTCCCTATCCAGCCTGATATCTCCTTTTCTGGCATTTTCATCAGGACCATGGCAGGCATAACATCGATCCGAAAGAATTGGCTTGACATGGAAATTGTAATCAACAACTTCAGGCAGTGATTCTGCAAATTCGGATTTTTCCTCATCACCACAACCTGACAGAATGATCAAAAATGAGATAAAATAAAATAGTGCTTTAT
Source organism: Cyclobacteriaceae bacterium (assembly GCA_965243485.1). Lineage (GTDB taxonomy): Bacteria > Bacteroidota > Bacteroidia > Cytophagales > Cyclobacteriaceae > UBA7330. Next base: position 5,396,657 of record CBDEVP010000001.1, read on the forward strand.
TCATTCAACCCTATCTTCTTGCTACACGATTTAATAAGCTCAGCTTGCTCCCCCCAGTCCTATGGCTAAGATTGAAGATATCAATAAAAACAAACCAATTGAAAGCAATCGTTTGGTTTTTGTCGAGGTCCTTTTCCACTCTCCCAGTAAAACACCCCAAATGGTACTGAGAATAATGATCATGGTCATGTGAAGCGTCCACGAAATGAAATCATATCTTCCCATTTGCGTTGATCCCATGCCATAAAAGAAGAACTGCAAATACCAGATGGTTCCTGCCAGGCTTGAAAATAAATAATTCGGAACGATTCTGCCAGAACTATTATCCCGGTAATCCTTAAAAGTGGAGTTTCGGAAGTTTAATATCAGACACCAGATAAAGTTGGTGATGAATCCACCCCAAAGAATGACGACCAGTACCACGTTGTTTTGCCATAAATCAGGGGTACCATTATCCACAGCCATTTTCGCAATGGGTTTGCCACTGGCCAGGCCAAAAGCCATGCAAGCACTAAGAACACCTGATATCAGGGCAATGACAACCCCTCTGCGTAGATCAAATTCTTTGATTGTATCATCAGGGTCACCCGAAACCAATTCCTTCTCTTTATTAAACCCGGCTAAACCACAAAAAAAGATACCAGTCAGACTTAAAAGTAACCCTAGTAAGATCAGTTTTCCTGAGGTATCCGCTATCACAGTACCAATAGACCCGTCGAATATGGGAGGAATGATGGTTCCAAATGCTGTAGTGAAACCAAGTACGATCGCATATCCCAATGATAAGCCAAGATATCGCATGGACAAACCGAAAGTCAATCCGCCAATGCCCCATAAAAGACCAAAGAAAAAGGTATAATAAACTGCGCTTTTTGGCGCGTTACTTATTGTATCAAAGAGGTCCGGAACAAATATCCAGCCCATGATCAGCGGCATGATGATCCAGGAAGCAACCCCTCCAACAAGCCAATAACTTTCCCACGCCCACCCCTTTACTTTCTTGAATGGCAGGTAAAAGCTGGAAGCCGCGCTGCTCCCGATAAAATGGAAAAATATACCTGCTAATACTGACATTTCAACATCTTTAACATACCCTGACCGTCTTCATGTCTAATAATTTTCCAAGCTTTTCAAGGATAGGGGTTACATCTCCGACCCCTATGGCACAATGATGAGCAGGGCCATAACTGTTCCATTTTTCAACAAACTCCCGGGCTCCAATATCAAATCGATAACGGCTGTTGGTATTTCCAATTTCCAGGATAGGGCCGGGTTCAGATGTACCCGTCGCCATGAGCAGCATCAGCTGTCCATCTGGCTGATCTACAACTGATAACAAGGTAACCTGCCCATACTTCACTGACATTTCAACCGACAAGCCCCTTCCCACTTTGCCATGGTAAACTTCCAGTGGCTTTATTTTTACTTTCCCTTCAGCTATGGTCACATGGACTGGCCCGTCATGTCCCATCAAAACAATGTCATCCTCATAATCCATGGCATAGTATTCTGTGAAAGATCCACCACAGCCAAGCAGATCAAGGATTTTCATAGCCTGAACATTCTTCACTTCATATTCACCAGCCACAGGGATTCCCTTTGCGGTAAGCATAGAATTACCCACAATAATGGTCGCGATGGTATCACCGTTTTCATTGTCTGTGCCTTTGTAGTAATAAGCCAGTGAACCCAGATCGTGCTTTTTCACCATAGCATCAAGGGCCAGCGAGGTTCTGGCAGATTCAGACAGGTCATCTTCGCGGCAATCTTCTCTGACGTCAAAGAGTTCTTTGATCTCACGAATGCGGCCAGGAATATCCTTTGCATCGACTTCTCTTCTCAACTGCGTCAGTTCATCAACCTCCAGCAACTCAATGTGTCCACCAAACTGAATCAATTGCTGCGTGAGGTCTGTGTAGATATCAAGCATGCCACCATAATAGTTACCCATGAGGCCCAGCCTGTTGTGAGCCATGCTGTGCATCACTTTGGCTGCTTCAATCCAGTCACTGATTTCTGGCCGGGTAATCTCTTCATCACTCAGGAATCCTGTCACCTGGTGTGCCTGAATTCCAGCCCGGTTAAAAACATTGATGATCTCGGGGATCGGACATGCCGAGCAGTAGGCCAGCCACTCACCCGTCATTTTAGTTCGATCTTTTAAGGCATTAAACTCCTTATAGCTGATGGCTTTTTCAGGTGCAAGATTGAGGATAACGACCGGAACATTCGCGCGTCTGACGACGGGTAAAATGGTAGAAGAGACTGCATAGGTGGTGACGTACAGGAAAATCAAATCAACATCCTGTCTCCTGAATTCATGACCTGCCTCAACGGCACGTTCAGGTGTGTCAACCATGCCTAAATTACATATTTCAGCATCCGATGCCGACACCATTCCTTCTACTGTCTTCAAATAGGATTCCAGACGATCCTTTAGCCCGTCAAATTGACTCCAATAGGCTTCCAGACCAACTCCGAATAGTCCGATCTTTAATTTATACTTTGAGGTGCTCATTCCGAATGCTTCAAGTTACATTGATTATTCAATAATTACTCCATATAAAAAACCCGCTCTAATTCCTTCACCACCGGAGAATTGTCCGGATTGACCTTCATGATATCTGCCATATGGTCCCACCACTTTTTTATGATGGGTTCATTGGCCAGGTCCTTTGTGTCTCCTGAATCAGAGACTTTCTGGACTGCAAAAAGGATATTGGTCTCTTCATCAAGGAAAATAGAATAGTCGCTGATCCCTGTCTGTTTTAATAAGCTTTCCAGCTCAGGCCAGATCTCATCATGCCTTTTTTTATATTCTTGTTTTTGTCCTTCGTTGAGGAGCATTTTGAAGGCTATGGTTTTCATATTCTATTTCTAAATTCGATCATTTCAAGGTAAGAATCTTCACCGGGCCTAATAACCCCGATGGCATAAGCGGACTGTCTTTCTGATAATGTCGTCCTGTAGTAAATGTATATCTTCCTGTCGGGCTTTCCTCCCCATTCCTAAACCACTCAGGCCAATCTACCAATGTCTCCCAGTCTTTCCAATCTGCATCCAGAGGAAGCTGTTCATCCCCAATCATACGGTTCACCCAGGTATTGACCACTTCAATTTCAAGCATGTTTTTACCTGGCTTAATGGCATCACCAATATCGATGCGGTAAGGTGGCTTCCAGGTAATGCCACAGTCAATTTCATTGAGTTTTACCCTCGCCATGACTTCCACATTACCCAAATCTAGTTTTAGGCGATTATTGTCTTTTTTTAATGCCTTGATTTCCTTCTTTGAAAACTTGAACGCTATCTGGTATTTCGCTGTACCCGAGTAATACTTAACAAGATCGTTTTCATGAGCAGACCATGATTTCAGTTCATCAAAAAATATCGGTCCTTGTGGACCCCATTCAGGATCAAATTCAACTTCCCATTGGCCGTTGATCTCTCTGAGTTCTTTCCACTCAAGAAATGGTTTAAGCGATGAGATTCCCTGGCTCGGTTGATCTCTAAATACCACAAACCAGCTTTGCGAGGGCTCAAAATATAATTCCACTTCCGTACGATCATCTCCAGTTTTAATACCCTCAAGTGCATGTATCTGACCTGTTTCTGGATCCCACAATTCGATAATCTGCTTATTGGTTCTAAAAATGCACCGCTGCTGCATCTTTTCAGGTTTGATGTTTGCTACAAAGTACAGGTCATTTTGGTCAACTTCCCGGTGCAGCCACCTAAGGTCATCTCCCTCAAAATCTGGCAAGGTTTTATCTGATTGAAAAACGGTTTCCCATCCCAGTTCAGGTAATTGATCCCAATCTGATGTGATTGTTTTGACCAGCTCATCAGAGTTCGGATACCCTGCTAATCCCGGTGTGCCAACAACTTCCTGCTGCAAATAAACTGTGGCCCCTGCTTTTCTCAATCGTTCAGCTTCACGGGCCAGGGAAAGTGACAATCTGTTGGAATTTGGCAATAGTAAATACTTATACGAGACTCCATTAGGTAAAAAGATTTTCCCATCACGTACTGTCATCCGGGAAATAATTTCTGGAGTGCAAAAGTCATAATCGTATCCCGGGGGCAACGAAAAATTGATATTGTTAAAATTAAGTGGTGCTCCCTCCTTGTAGAGATGCGCCACATCTACTACCCTTTTACCTTGTTGTAGCAACGACTGACTTCTGGCTACATACTTAAAATATGGTTTGCTCATGTCCCACCAGGTTTGATTCCTGTTGATGTGCTGCCCCCACCTTCGGTGTGTCAGTCCTGGCTTCATGTTATCATAGGCCTGATGAGCGTATAAATGATACACGTAATGATTAATCCCCTCACTGAACGCTTCATCTCCCATTCCCTTGATCAGGTAAGGGTGATCAACCCAACCTCTTGAGCCGGTAAAAGCTTCTGCACCTACTCTTGTTTTTCCATAAGTATTCGCCACTGAGGCTAAACCTTTCATAGAGTTATACCAGTAGTCCTGAAAGGTGGGGAATGGTTTTTCAATCTGTCGTTCTGTCCAGAATTCACCAATGATAAAGTCACTGCTTGCTGCGTATTCGAGTGTATTGATACCCAGTCGGCCATAGGGTTCATTTGATTTTTTCATCCCGTAGGACTCTATCAGCTCGCCAAGCCTATTGACATAATTGTCTAGTATAACTTCGTTCACGGTTTTGCGCATATCCCATAAGAATCGTTCGGTTTTTTGAATGGATTCTACGGCATGGCCCATGAGAACAGGCAACCAGGGAGTGAGGTCATATCCGCGTCTTTCTCTGAATTCATCAGCAAAACCTATCGTCCAATTCTGCCCCCCTGCTTCCCAGCTATCTATATGAATGTACTTTAAAGTCCTTCCTGCCTTTTCTCCAGCTGCTTCAATGATGGGTTTAAGTCTGTGCTCAAAATGGGTGTTGATACCCCTGGGATGAAGTCTGTCACTTTCCAGACCCACGGCCAGATAGGGAGAAGGCCTTGTGATGTGATAATTGCTTGCATAACCTAATCTGACAATGGTCCATGCTCCGGGAGGCGCATCCCAAACCAGGTTTCCACCTTTATCCATATGGTCTGATAAATTGATAATCTCATCTTTGCTTAATGCTGATAATTCATCGTTGATATCCAGCGGGGGCAGGTGTGTTTTCCATCCACGCCCGTCAAAGGCCATCGAAGGGTCTTCTTGTACGTTTCTGAGTCCCGGTACATTGCTCAGCTTTTCAACCATTTCCTCCTTATGTTCTTCAGGGATAAGTTTGGATTCCCGGAATTTATTCGCAGGAACAGCACATAATGCAATATCCCTGTAAGAGTCAGTTTCCTCCACAGCCCGGGTGACCACAGGGTTCATTTCTTCTCCCGGACGCAACCAAACCGGTTCAAGGGTTTTGTCTATAAATGGTTTTTTCAGTTCAAGATTTAATTGTTTTCCACCCTGCACTTCCATAGTACTCCATACCAGTTCCTGCATGGAAATATCCGGTGTAATGTGTGGCCCCCCGCTGCCGTAACCAAAATCAACACTCAAAGCCATTTCCATATCCAACCTGTCAAGTTCTGATATGGCCCATTGCATGGCTTCATGCCATTCTTTGCTACCCGCTTCAATCTCGCCCTGAGGCGCCCACCATGGACCGCTTACTTCCATCCAGATCACACCCTCGATACCCGCTTCCTTCATGGCTTCCAGGTCTTTGGTAATTCCTTCATGACTGATGTTGCCATTGATCCAAAACCAGAAGACCCAGGGCTTAACCGAGTCAGGGGGATTTATAAAGGACTCTTCCAGGCTTTGAGCATTCAAGCCAAATGTGCCAACAACCAATATTAATACCATGGAAGCCCTTTGCAGGAAAATGATCATATTTTGCTTATTTAGATAGAAGTTCTATTGGGCTTTCACAATTAATACCGGCCCATGTAATCCAGAAGTCTCCAGGGGTATTTCGTCAATTGGTCGCCCTCTGTAATCGTGTTTCATTACAATATTTGTAGATGTGTATTGCTTCCTATCCGGGAAAATCTCATCTCCGGCCACCCGGTTGTACCAGGAATTGATCACTTTGACCTCCAGCTGATTTTCACCTTCCTTCAGGTCTCCGGTAACCTCCACCCTGAACGGACTGGTCCAGAGGATTCCCTTGTATTGACCATTTATGGTAACCTCGGCAATTCCGACATCCTGCACATCCCCCAGTTGCAAAAAGTATTGTGATCCATCCTCTGGATCGAAATTGAATGTGTTGTTATAAGTTGCCTCACCCGAGTAATACTTTATGCCTTCATTTTTATGTTTACTCCAATCCATCAGCTCAGGAAAAGTGATATTTTCGGGGCCGCCCCAATCAGGATTGAAACTAACCTCCCAGGGTCCTTCAATTTGCAATATGCTGTTGTAATCACTGTAGTTTCGTTGCTCACTTCCCTGAACATCTTTATCAATAGCTTCATTGAAAACCACGAAAACAGAACCATATGGATCTAGAGTCAAAGGTATGCTCGTGGTTGTCTCCTGCTGAGTAAAAGCCGTTGCATTTCTGGTTTCCCCGGTAAGTGCATCCCAAAGCTCAGGTTGCTTTCCTGCTACTCGGAATTTTGCCTTGATCTTTTGCCTGGCTGTTGTCTGGTTAGTGACAAAATACACATCCGCATTGTCGATCACATAATGGATATAGCCGAAGTCTGTTTTGCTGTCATTCCCCACCACATCAAAGTCCAGAGCTATTTCTTTCGAGCTCAGATAATCCCTTGCAGTCATTCCCCAGGAAACAGTACCATTACCATAGTTCTTTGAGCCTTCTTCCGTACTTTCAATTCCCCATATCTTGTCAGATAATTCATCAAACTTTTTTTGGTCCTCTTCACCACCTACCAGGCTGACAAGTCTTGTGGGTTTAAACCCGATCACATGTCCACCCTGTTGCAACAACTCATCAACTTTTTCCAGAGCGGCCATGGATAACACCCTGTGATCCGGTAATACCAGCACCTGGTATGATAGCCCTCCCGGCACTTTGATCTTTCCATCTTCAACTGTGGTTTTCAAAAGGATGGTCTCGTCAGTTACATCGTAATCAAAACCAGGCATCGTACCTGCCGGATCCCAATGCTTATAAGGAAAAACGTTAGGCACGTGGTCTCCATAGTAATAAAGCACATCGGCAACAAACTTACCTTCCTGTACAACAGTTTGCGTACGATGCATGTAGTCAATAAATGGCCCTGATTGATCCCACCAGGTAACCTGTGGATTGACATGTGTCCCCGCAAAATATTCCTGCCCGGGCAAACCCATTTCCGGAGGAGAAGCGGTGAAGGTATGGAAATACATTCTGTTCAGCCCGGCACAGATCTCATGATCAAAGGATGACTTCTGATCGTGCCATAATTCATCATTCCAGTGTGGTCCGATCGTGGTAAAAGACTCTGCTCCAACAATCTTCTGACCATAGATATGTGCTGCCGAAGAGGCCTGCTTCAAAAAGAACCTGTTCTCCGGTCGGGGCCTGTGGGGGGATGGTGACCAGAACTCACTCATGACGATGTCACTGAAACCATAATTCTTGATACCATCCAATGGGCCTGCGTGAGGGCCGGCAGACTCCGGCTGAATGCCCATGTTGTGTTGATGGGCATATTCCTGAAAACGCGCGTAATGATTATAGGCTACCAGATCACCTAATGTTTTCCTGAAATCTGCTAGAAAAGCGTTGGATGCCTCAATATCTTCGATAACATAGCCTGCGACAATGGGGAGGTAGTCTTTAATGTTATAGCCACGATAACGGGTAAACTCCTCTGCGAACTTATCTGTCCAGTTCATGCCATCACACTCCCAGCTATCTGTTTCCATGTGGGTAAGTGTGGTTCCCACGTGATCACCGGCAGCCTCGAAGATAGGATCGACAACATCTTTCCAGTAAAAGTCAAATGCCTCTTTGCTCATATAATCCAGCACATTGCCCTGCCAGTCACCACTTGAGGTTGAAACATGAGCATCTGTACAGGTATAGCCGATACGTAAAACAGACCATTCACCCTCAGGGACCTGCCATTCCAACTTGCCTTCATCATTCATCTTTGTAGTCAGATCGACAATATCTTCCTTTGTAATGACATAGGTAGTTTCATCCGTATTGGGATTATTTCTTCCCGGCTTATTGTTCAACAGAAAACGCGTATCCGGAGCTGAACCCCCTAATTCCCGATAGCCAAGTTTTAGGTAAAGGTCCGTGATCACTTCTTCGGATTGGTTTTCTTTTTTCAATGGAAAGGCCAGTACAGCAATGTCTTTATAAAACCCCTTAAGACTCATGGGCTGATCGAGGATAATATCACTAGCTCCTGCAGTCACTTTTGCCTCTGAAAAGGTTATCTGTTTGGCAGCATACTTTGGTGTCACCCTGGGTCCTCCAAGATTCCATCCACTCTGGATATTAAAACCTATCTCCAGACCCAGTCTTTGAGCCTCATCCAGCGCAAAGACAAAGAGTTCGTTCCATTCCTCCGATCCAAATAAGGGGCCTGCTGGTATGTCTTTATTCATCCTTTGATTGTGGCCACCAGCGTCAAAAATCATGGCGCCCTGAAAGTTCCTTGACTTCATGGTCTCCAGGTCTTTAGTGATGGTAGCCTTGTTTACATTACCATTCAGCCACCACCACCAGCAATTCACCCCGTACTCTGAAGGAAGGGTTTTAAAGTTTGTTTTTACCTCCTCATAGGTTATGCTTTGTGAATTTGACTTGTTGACAGCACTTTTCTCGCAACCAAAAAATATAAAGAGAAGAAGGGTAAATAGCAGGTATATTTTTGTCATAATTTTCTGGACTACCAAGTGGAAATAGCTAAAAGTTAATTAAAAGGTATGAATGGTTGATTAACCTACTCGTAACCTGAATTGAATGAAAAAAATTACCCTGTCCTGTCTGCATTAGCGACCGGACAGGGTAATTAAAATGAAGCCTGGGAATTATCTATTCCATCCGGGATTTTGCTCCCATACAACATCTTTGTTTCGATCTATTACCCCATTCGGTATAGGGAATAGGTTATAATCAAATGTAAGCGTATTTGTGGTCCATTCATGTAAAGGATAGGCCCTGATACGGTCCACCGCTACCGTTCCACCCATTCTCAGTAGTGTATTCCAACGGCTTTCCTCACCAAAAAGCTCTCTAGCCCGTTCATCCAGGATGTAGTCAATATCAACATCCCCGGCTGTAGCCAGGATATTGCATTGAGCCCTGTTCCTGATCAGATTGATATCATCTGCTGCAAGGTCATTATCACCATTTCTGTGATGAGCTTCGGCTCGTAACAGGATTGTTTCAGGTAGCCTTATGGCATAACGATCCCTGAAAATATTACTCCTGTTTTGACCCTGATCCAGACCCTCAAACATGTTTGTAGTAAATTTTTCAAAGATTGGATAAACTGAACCAGCTAAACTTTCATTGGCAAAATCTATGGCCGATTGAGGTACTTCCTGTCCCATTAAGGAACCAGGATTATCAGGAGGATAAGAAGGATCATTGTAGTATATAGTTCTTCGGATATTTGTCTCCGATCCTCTAATATCACCGTCTGAGATAGCGGGATCCCAGATGACCGTTTGAGTTAATGGTGTAGGTGCAAAAAAGGCTACACCTCTTCCCCCTACATCTTCCGCTACTCCAGTGACTCCTTCAATGACCCGGTACACAGGCATCCAGTACCTGGGATGTTGTAGCCTGGCATCCCCATCACCTGCAAGAAAAGCACCAAAGTCATTTTGGTATGTCCAGATGCTTTCAGTATTACCATCTGCATAGTTGATGTTGCCAAGTCTGAAAAGGTCCCAGTATACATCTTTGCCAGGCTCAGCAGCTCGAGTTCCAAACCTTCCTGTCATCAGCGAATAAATTCCCCCATCAATGACGTCAGAAGCGTAAGAAATGGCCTGATCATATGCCGTATTGTCGCCTGTTTCTATTCCCAGACTCAGGTAAAACTCAGCTAAAAAGTGTTGTGCCGCACCTCTGACCACTCTTCCGGGTTGATCAGTAGTTTCAGGGAGGTCTGTTAGGATCGCTTCCAATTCATCTATCGCAAATTGATAAACTGCTTCCCGAGATGCTCTTTCATAATCAAATCTTGGCTCACTAGCTACTTCAGTCACAATTGCCACACCACCAAAAAGTTGTGCCAATGAACCATATATCTTGGCTCTAAAGAACCTGGCCTGTGCTAAAATGTAAGCTTTTTGTGCTTCTGAATCAAAAGATACTCCTTCTAGATTAGCAGCAGCAATAGTAGCATTTGCATATGATATGATTTGATAATGTCTGTTGAACAAACTTGCTATGTCCCCATTATCAGGATTTATAATACTGTAATCGCTAAAGGTATTACCAGCCCTAAATGCAGGGGCATCCATCACATCTGAACCTTTACCCTGAATAATCCCATTGAAAACATTGTCCTCAGTTCTAAATTCCCTATCTGCATTGTACAATGTGTATAATGTTTGTTCGACCTGGGTACCAGAACTGAATATGTTATCAGTGGTGTAAAAGGTTTTCGGATCCTCTTTTAAAAACTCTTCATCATCACATCCTGATAGAATGAATAATGAAATCAATATCAAAATAATATTATTTAAGATTTTCATGCTTTCTATCTTTTAAAAACTAACATTAAGACCAAGTGAGTATACCGTTGGAACAGGATACGTTCCAGATAATGCGGCAACACCCTCTTCCGGATCTCCACCGCCTCCCCAGCCAGTGAAAGTGAAGAGGTTGTTTACAGTTCCATAGACTTTCAGATTGGTAACTCCAATATTGCCGAGGGCATTTGCAGGCAATGTATAAGATAATGTCACATCCTGAATCCTGACAAAAGTCCTGGATTGTAATCCAAGATATCTACCACCGATATAACCTGGCCTTAGGTATTCAGTACTTGCATTTTCCGGGGTCCACCAGTCATGGTCCAATTCATTGGTATCAAACCTGTTCCTGAACGACGTGACATAAGGATTGGCCTGTTGATAGAATCCATTGCCACCAAAGATGCCGGCTATCATCACATAAAGACTAACATTATTGTATGAAACCGTATTTGAAAAACCCAGACGAAAATTTTCTTTATTGAATCCGAGAATCTTTCGATCATCAGCCGTGATGATATTGTCTCCATCAAGATCTCTGAACATAGGGTCCCCTGGCTGTCCACCATTATTTGCTAAATATTCGGTATCAGATTCCTGAACTACTCCAATAAAATCATATCCATAAATAGCTCCCAATGACTCACCAATAAAAAGGTTGTTGGCTATATCATCTTCTTCAACACCGTCTCCATCAATGTCATCTCCATATAGTGAAGCTACAATATTTCGGTTTCTCCAAAATGTGAGAGTTGAATTCCAGCTCAGGTTATCCCTGGCAATAAGATTAGCCTGAAGATTAATCTCCAAGCCATTATTATCAACCTGCCCTAAACTGGAGGTGATACTGGTAAATCCAGTCATGATAGGAATCTGGCGGGAGAAGATCTGATCTGTAGTTTTGGAAAAGTAAAAATCTACATCCAGCGTGAGAAAATTATCAAGCCACACGGAAGAAAAACCTCCATTAAATGAGGTAGTTCTTTCCCAACCAAGGCTTGGATTAGCCAATGCATCTTGTCTGATTCCCCATAGAAGTGTGGCAGGTGCATCCCCAAACTCGTAAGGAATATTACCACTTCGACCACTACTTACCGGTGCAAGAGTCGCATAAGGACTTACTCCCTGGTTACCATTGACTCCGTAAGAGAACTTAACTTTTAAGTAGTCAAGCACATCACTACTCCTAAGGAAGGGTTCTTCAGTAGCTGTCCAGGCCACACCCACAGATGGGAAATTACCCCATTTTTTATCTGCTCCAAATACTGAAGCACCATCCCTGCGATACGACGCATTCAGGTGATACTTCTGCTGAAATGTGTAACCAATTCTTGCCAGGTAGCCAATATTTGCTCTTTCAGTAATGTCCTTGGAATTAACCTGTACTTCAGCAAATGCCAATCCATTTACACCAAGCACAGTATTCCCATTAGATGCGAAATTAGTTCCGTTCCATCTTGTAACCTCTGTGGAGGTAAAATCCCGTGTTGCAACTAAGGTGGCATCTATGTAATGATCTCCAAATTCCCTATTGTAATTGATGATATTATCAATCACATAATTGTAATTCTTCTGATTGATATTATACCCGTTGGCCTGGGTAAGATTATTTTGAAGGGATGAGGCTGAATACCTGTCAAAGAAAGGTTCAACCAGTTGCTCCTGGATGTAATAATTTTCATCTAAAAATCTGTCCCGGTTGATGAAGTTTGCATAAGTCGCATAATTGATCCTATAGGTTAGTCCTTCTATCCCCGGAATATCAACAAGTGCATATCCTGCGAACCTGAAAAAATTATCCACATCAATGTCCTCCACTGTTCCGTCGGTGCCCCATAACGGACTCGTAATTGAACTTCCGGTCGGATATCTTTCTAATAGTGTACTTGTATTCTCACTTACATCATATGGCATATTCGGATATCGATATGGGTAACCGATTGGTGCCATGATTTGAGCAGTGCCTACATTAGCCCCAATACCGGAATAATCATTGTTGTTGTATGAACCATCAATTCCGACCTCCAACCAGTCCGTCACATCTACATTCAAACGACTTCTTATGGAAATTCTCTGATAGCTGTCACCAACAATTGCACCATCCTGACTGGTGTATCCTCCAGAGAAGAAATAATTGGCCCTGTCAGTTCTTCCCGAGACAGAAACCTGATGATCCTGTATCATACCATTCTGGGAAACCAGGTCCAGCCAATCTGTATTTACACGCTGATCATAGAGCACATTTCTTGTCAGATCATCCCATATGATATCATCGGAAGTTGCATAATTGTTCTGAACGGCATACTTGTCAAGATATCTAGGTGTTTCCATCAGATCAAACTTATTCTTCCAGGTATTCATACCAAAGGTTGCATTGTACCGGATCGTTGGCTTATCTGATTTCCCTTCCTTGGTGTTGATCATGATCACGCCATTCGCGGACCGGGAGCCATAGGCAGCCGCTGCTGATGCGTCTTTCAAAACGGAAATATCTGCAATGTCCCCAGGGTTAATGTCTGCAATGTCCCCAAGGAAGATCACCCCATCCAAAACTATTAACGGATCATTAGAGCCGTTGATCGAATTTTGTCCACGTACAAGCAGGTTTGGTGTCTCACCCACGTTATTTTGTGTGCCGATGTTAACCCCAGATAGTTTTCCTCTTAAAGCCTGTAGAGCATTGCTGTTTGGCGATAAGCTGGCGGGAGATTCCTCCAGATCTAATTGTACTACTGATCCGGTAATATCCTTCAACTTGGCAGTACCGTAGCCGACGACAATGATCTCCTCTAGCTGCTCCGAGTCAGGCTCCATCTGGATATCGATGACTGTGCGTGCACCTACTACTATTTCCTGCGTGGTATAACCCACAAAAGAAATAGAGATGGTGGCATCATTTGGAACAATCAGGCTGTAATTGCCATCCATATCGGTTGTGGTACCTTCTGTAGTACCCTGTACTACAATTGAGGCCCCGGGTAAAGCTTCACCATTTTCGTCGGTGATCTGGCCAGTTATCTGAATTTGATCCGATATAATTTCTTCTACAGGTTCAAGTTGACCTTCTCTTTTGCGAATGAAAATATTGTCATTCACCCTTCTAAAGGTAAGGTCTGTCTCACCACTTATCTTCATCAGCAATTCACTCAATACCTGATCCCTTGAACTAATCTCTATGTAATAATCAGAAGTCCTTAATTCCTGATCAAGGTGTGAGAATTTGAAATTAGTAGATTTCTCAATATCTCTCAGCAACCTATTTAGTTTGGTATCACCTAATGAATTCAGGTTAACCGTAATCTCGCTCAGACTCTTGTTTTGGGCCCGCCCTTCATTGGCGAAGACCATTGCAAATACAGAGAGTTGTATGACAATGCCATAAATGCATAATTTTGACATTTTGAGTAACTTTTTACGTAATTTTGCACTCATAAATTTTGGGTTTTTGGTAAGTAATTATCGAAAATCAATTGACCCATTATGCTGAAACATTTTCCAAGGATGGCACAGGATATGGGTCTTTTTTTGCTTGTTCTTTTATTTCATATCCTCTCTTTTTGGGTTCAGATTAACTTGTTGATCACGTATTGTATGATCAAACCTGTAGACGAAAGAAAGTCCTTCCAATACCTCTTCAAGAGTCGCATTATAAAATTCTCCTGAATAAGGACCGCGATTCGTAAATCCTTCTGAAATCTCTATTTCCACTCCGTACCACCGCTCCAACTCAATCACAATGTCATTGAATGACTGGCTGTCAAAATGTAGAATTTTATCCTTCCATCCGAAGGCATCATTTCTATTCACTACTCCTGTAACCAGCGATCCGTTCACCAGGGAATGTATGGATTCTTCATCCTTTGAGAGAGAAACATTTTCGCCGGATGAGGAGGTGTAAGAAACACGACCAGTAGCAACTGATACCCTCACCCAATCATCCTCAGGGTAGCACCGTACATTAAAAGAAGTACCCAGCACCTGAACCTGATTTCCATTAACACTGACATAAAAGGGTTTCAAAGAATCTCTTTCAACTTCAAAAAAAGCTTCACCATCTAACTCAACCTGCCGTGAATCAATAAATTCAGAAGGGTATGATATCTCTGATCCGGCATTCAAAGTAACTTTGGACCCATCCGGAAGCATAGTGGTAACGCGACTTCCAGGCGGGGCATTTTTGTGAATAATGGTAATGGGAGCCGCTTTCTGAAGGGTAATATCATTGGTTAAATAAAAGTACAAAGCCAAACCAAGCACAAGGGCAATTGAGGCCGCAACTCCAACAATCCGGAAGGTAAAAAACCCATGACGAGATTGGGTTTTCCTGGAATTCAGACCATGTGCCAGTATATTTTCAAGCATACGATCATATGATTGATCACTCAGAGGTTCATCTGAAGATAACCGGGATGAAAGGATCATTCGCCTGGCGATCTGAACATCCCTGCTACAACCAGGGTGATTGGCTATCCATTTTGTCCAGTAATGTGTTGATTCATCAGTTGGACTATTTACCCACTGAACAAAATGCACATTGTTTAACAATTCAAATACCCTACTTTGTGTTTTACTCATTAATCAGGTTGGTAGGAGAAGTTTGTATTAATATAGAGGCACGAAGGTTAAATATTAGTACTCTAAAATTTAACATTTACATCTGACAGAATATTTTCAGCCTATTAATAAAATAATCGCACCCAAACAATTGAATTATTATGATTCTGATAATTGATATTGAAGCGGTTATGCTATGCCATGCACAGACCAAGAAGCAAAAAGTAGAATGAATTTATATAAGGCCCCAGGTGATCTTCGAGGTTCTTCAAGGCCCTGTAAGTCAATGTTCTGGCTGTTGAAACCTTTACTTGCTGTATCTCTGCGATTTGAGCATAACTAAATCCTTCGTAGAAATAAAGAAAAATGATTTCCCTTTGACTGGAAGGCAGCAGGTTGATCTTTTGAAAAATGATGGAGTAATCTTTTTCTTTTAGATTAGTTGAAATGGGGATTGAAGTTTCAAAGTATGAAAAGTAAAATCCATCCATCTCGAACTGAAACCTCCCCTCCTTCTTAAGGAACCTCAGAAGTTTTCGCTTTAAGCTTGTAAATAAGTAAGCCTTAATATTACGAACTTCGGAAAGCCGATCTCTCTTGTCTATTAAGTCACAAAATAACTCCTGGATGCAATCCTCGACAAATTCATGTCTTTTACTAAACTGTTGTCCATACCTAAACAGAACCTGAACATACTTGCGGTAAATGTAGATAAGACTCTGGTCATCCCCTGTGATAAAACGTCGCCATACCAACTCCTCATCCGGTTCCTTATCCTGCTGCTTCTTATCAATCTGAAAGACTTTTGAGGATGAAGTTCTATTTGAGTGCTTTTGGGGTTCCAACAAGAATTGATTTGAAAATAAATATAATAAAATCTTATGTTTATTTTCCTGAATTATCTCATCTTAAGTGATAATTTGGAACAAAATAATCACCATTGATGTATTCCCGGAAATATTCAAACCCGCACATTACTTTCACAAATTCTCCACCGGATACTCCACCACCTCCCCTGTGATTTTATCGGTGGGCATCTTTGCTTTGGTGGCCTTCAAATGTCTGGTAAGTATCTCAGCAAGCTCCCTCAACTTCTCCGGGTGAGTTTCTGAAAGGTCTGATTGCTCGCTGATATCTTCCCCGAGATTAAACAGCTCTATTTTCCTGTCGGTGTGGTGGTAGATCAATTTCCAATCTCCTTTTCTGACAGAGCTGTAAGGGGGCTGATCATAAGTATTGGGGAAGTGCCAGAAAATCGGACGATCTGCCGGATACTCCCCTTTGCCAGTCAGTAAAGGCAAAAAGCTGATGCCATCTATACTATTTTTGGCTTCATCCTCCAGGCCCGCTAATTCTAAAAAGGAAGGGAAAATATCCTCAATGATCACATACTGATCCTCGATTGTCTCAGGTTTGGTAGTACCTGACCACTTTACTAACATAGGCACCCGTGTGCCTCCTTCATAGGAGGTAATCTTGTGGCCTCTAAGAGGCAGGTTTCGGGCTGCCTGTTTGGGTGCGCCATTATCAGACATAAACACAATGACCGTATTTTCATCTACACCAAGCCTTTTCAAATTTGCTCGGATATCTCCCAGCGATTTATCCATCCCTTCCAGCATGGAAGCATAAGTAGCATCAAATTCGCTCAGTCCTGCATCAATATATTTTTGATAAAACCGGTCATCTTTTTGCCAGGGCGCATGAATGGCGTAATGAGACATGTACAGGTAAAATGGCTTCCCCTCCTCAACGGCCTGGTTGATAGCTTCATTGGCTTCGATCGTAAGAACCTCTGTCAGGTACTGGTCTGATCCATGGTATTTTTCTAACCCGGGCACATCCCAGATATTGCTGCCGGGTGATTGCGGGTTCTGACTGAAATTATTTTTGGCATAATAGCTTGCCGGCGCACCGGCGGCATGACCAGCAATATTCACGTCAAATCCAAGATTCAAAGGGTCTTCCCCAGGGGTGCCTTCCGCACCAAAATGCGCTTTACCAACATGGATCGTTTTATAACCGGCTTTCTTCAGCAATTGAGGCAATGTAGGCGCATGGACTGTACCTGGTTGATTGGGTTCTGGACTCAGCCCATTGAGATTCCAGTCAGCTGACTGGATCTTTTCATTTGGCTGATCCGGGGAGATATTCTTTCTTAGCGTCCAGTTGGTAACCATATGTCTCGCGGCGTTCATTCCGGTCATCAGACTTATTCTTGATGGTGAACAAACAGCACTGGCGTAAGCCTGGGTGAATTTCACTCCTTCTTTGGCCAGCTGTTCCATATGGGGAGTGTGATATTGCCTGTTAAGCCGGGTGACTTCCGTATGAAAGGGAACAGAGGTATCCTGCCAGCCCATGTCATCCACAAAGAAAAACACGATGTTGGGTTTGGACTGTTTTTGAAAAGTACAACTACCTAAAACTGCAATACAAAGTATAAGTACTATTAATTTCCTCATTGATGGGTCCTGGTTTTTAGTATGGTATCTTTATTTCAGTCAATTTGCTCTACAGAGTATCTGATCAGGTAAGAATCGTCCCCGTTAAGCACCAGTGAAATTCCCCATTTCAGACCTTCACCTTTTATAGAAGGGTCGGTCAGGTCCTGCCTGAAAACGCCCGGTGCGATCGGGCGATTTTGTACCTTCAGGTTGAGCTTGTCGGAAATGAAGTCTACTCCATCAGGAGCATATTCGAATGTATTACTTAATGAGGCCAGTGCACCAATTCCTGTTCCCTGCTGCCAGAGCATCACTTCATGACTACCGGATAATATCGGGTTATCGAATTTTGTAAAAGGCCCTTCCGGATATTTAGAGAAAGCGACTCCCATTTGGGTGTGTACGGGACCTCCGCTGCCATGGCTTCTGCCTCTGCCTTTGTGATAAAGCCAGTACAAGCCATTTCGATATAGCAGCACTGCATCATCCACCCGATAGCTGTCAAATTTTTCCGGTTCAACACTTACTTTGAGAATGGGATCATCGCTGACCCTCATAAATGGTCCATTGGGAGAATCCGATACTGCTACACCTATAGCGGTGATATCTGTTACGTTGTTATTCTCAAATTCACCCTTTTCATTTCCTGGCGTGGGTTTCACACCTGTGTAGTAGAGGTAATACATTCCATATGCATAAAGGATATTGGGCGTGAATGTGGCCTGTGAGTCGAATGCTCCTTCATTCCCGACTCCTAAAATTTCACCCTGCTCCTTCCAGGTATATCCTTCATCGGTTGAAGTGGCATACCAGAGTGTGCCCCAGTAGCCCGGCGCACGACCATATATTTTAGTGTAATATACATAATAAGTGTTACCCACTTTGATGATGTCGCTGGGATCGCGACGTGTGCATCCCTTTTCATACCCGATACCTGTGATGGAGTCATATTTGAACTGTAGCCGGGACAACTCTTTTTCTACAGATTCAATATCCTGACCGAAAGTGATCAATGGTGTGATAAGGCAGACAAACAAAAAATAACATACTCCCTTCATATTTTACCTATTTTAATTCTTTAAAGATCAATTCAGCAATGGCCAGATATCCGTCCCTGTTAGGATGTACACCGTCCTTTTCAGTAAATAACCCAGGCTTGTGGTCCAATGGTGTGTTAAGGTCAATGAAGTTTACTTCTTTTTCCCTGGCAACCTTTTTCACAATCTCACTAATATACCGGAGCCTTGGCTTCCTTATTGTCAGTCCCGCTATTCTGGCACTGTCAAGCCCAGGAGTCTCGATAACCATTGGTGAGGGAGCACAAATCCATATTTCAGGATGAGATAATGTCATTCTCAAAGTGTCAACCAGGTCTTTGTAGTCTTGCTCAAACTCATCCTTATATTCCCAGCATTTCCGGTCCCCACAGGTCCCCATGCCGCAGGTATCATTGGTGCCCAGGCTGATCACCACGATATCAGGATTCATTTCGATGATCTTTGGCAACTCATTCCATACCGTTGGCACACCTTTTCGAATAAGCGTACAGCTACCGACACCAAAATTATTTACCGCATATTTCTTTCCCAGAAGTCGCTGTAGCTGTGCGGGATATGAATGAGCAGACCGATCTTCCAGCCTTGCTCCGTAGGTGATGCTGTCGCCGACACAGGCTACCTTGATCTTTGTCTTTTCACCATTGATTTGAACTGCAAGTAGTACAAGGAGAAAAGAGAATAAGATTTTCAGCATGGTCATTTTATTTATTTCAATAATTTCCAAATGCATCAATTGCTCATGTTTTCTAAACTGATTATTTCACCCGGACTTGATTTGATGATGATGATCTCATCATTTATTTCATATTCAGCAGAGCATTCAAATTCAGTATTTCCAAAAGGGTTTTTCAGTTTCAGTATACCGCCTTTTTCCGCCTTCACTTCCACAGTTGCTACCTGTCCTTTTCCCCTTTTTGCCGAGATCAAGAAAGCACCTTCTGCCCTTAACTGATCGAAGCTTGCATCTTTCCATGATGGAGGAATAGCCGGAAAAACATGTATCACCCCTGTGTGACTCTGGATCAACATTTCCTGTAAGGCTGAAGCAAAGGCGAAATTTCCCTCAAGCGTAAACGGCCTGTAAGTGAACTTTGACAGACCTGTCCCGGACTGGTCTCCATTTACGTGGAAGCTATTCGGCAGGCAAAAACTCGTGGCAAACTGCTCCAGGTATTTTGCTGCTCCCGGTCCGTCAAAAGCACGTGCCTTCAATCCCCCCATCCAGGCGAATGAATATCCTGTCCACCAGTCGGCACCTAACTCCTCCATATTTTTGATGGTATTTTCAATGATCGTCTGATCCGCCTCACCTTTTGAAAAATCAACAATTCCCAGCGGGTGATAGCCTACCTGATGAGAAAAATGACGATGTGATTCATTCAGTGGATGCCCGGGAGCTATCAATAATCCTGTTTCTTCATCAACTGCCAGTGGAGGCCATTTATCCAGAATTACGTTCCAATTTTGTGCATCATCCTTCAGGTTGAGTTCCGTTGCAAGTTCCAAAGCTTTTTCAAAGGTCCACCGGATCAAAGCGAGGTCGAAATTGGTGGTCTCGCCAAACCAGGCCTCTTTGCTGTTGTTGTGTATCTCCGGGCTGGAACTGATGGGTAATTTGTACAGTCCGTCTTCTCCAATTACCGAAATATCATTCAAATAAATGGCCACATCCCGGATCCATGGGTAAGCTTTTTGCTCCAGGAATTCACGGTCCATACTGTATCTCCAATGAAGGTAAAAATGGTGTCCGAGCCAGGCAGATACCGTGGGGCCAAAAGAATATTGAATCCATCCGCCCATTGGGTCACCTGTGAGTGTTGTCACCCCGGGAACATTGAGACCTTCGGTCTCATAATAATCCTCCGTGTATTTCTCAAAGGTGTCTTTGTATTTCCACAGCCAGTTCAAAAAGCCAACTTCCCGCTCCAGGTGATTACCCGAATAGGCCGGCCAGTAGCTCAATTGGGTATTCAGGTCGTGGTGAAAATCTCCTTTCCATGGAGGTAGCTTGCCATTGTCTGCAGTCCAAACCGCCTGTAAAGAAATCGGAGGAGCCCCAACCCTGGCGGCCGAACCAAATTTGTACTGTTCCAGGGTCCATTGTTTTTGCAGGAGGCTATTAGGTACGTGGATGGAAGATTTACTCCAGAAATCCTTCCACCAATCCACATGAGACTGGTAAGCTTCGCCGATTCCATTCGAGATGCTTTTGGAAACTACTTCTTTTGCTGAAGGCGTCTTTTCCCATCCGGGAAATTCTGAACTGATACTCCAGCAGCCTTCTAATGTGCTGCCTTCATATGTTTCTTCCACATGTACCTGGTACTTAAATCCCCCCCAACCTTCCTGGTTGTAGGTAATAGAATTTGGCCCTTTGTCAATATTGCCCTGAGCGTATCCCAGCCTTCTCAAATCCTGACCTGTCACGGGATTCTCCACTGCACTTTCTCCTTCCAAGACATATGGCGGCGAGCTGATCAAATAAGGTAATGGATCTTCCAGTCCTTCAAACCGAAACCATCCGGTCGGCTCAGTGGCATGAACGAAGGTCAGGAGTCTTATTCCATTCTTCCATTTCACCTCACAAACTGCTTCCGCAACATATAAATGAACTGATAACACCTCTCCCAATTCCGACACATCAAATTCCAGTGCTGCCCCAGGAATTTTGGAAGGAGCAGGGCTATTGTCGTATGGAACATCAAAATTTTGCTGAACCGGCCTGTAGTCATCTTTTTTCCATTGCTTATACACCCAGTCAAACCTCCACTCCGGGGTTTTGAGGTTTGCCATTTGACGCAGATCCCACAGGTCGGACCTGTCAAGTGAAAACCTCAGCTTTCCATCCTTTTGCCATATCAGCGCTCCAAGCATGCCATTGCCAAGTGGTATCGCTTCGTCCCAGACCTTCGATAATTCATTAAAATGTAAGTCATTGGGCGATTGTTCTAAACCTGCAATGGGAGCTTTCTCAGTACATCCAATGCTGGTAAGAACTAGTACCAGAATAATTAATCTATAAAACATCTCGGCCCTTTAATTTCGGTTATCTTATTGTTCAATCCTTATTGACAAACACATACCTGATCCTGCAGGCGTGTCCGGCACTTTGCTCATTTTTGTCATCGCTTATCTTTATTTCCAGCTTATGCTCACCGGGAGACAATCCTGTCGCCAGGGTGTAATACCAGGGTAAGTGCAGTCCTTTACTCCATCGTGTAAACAGGTCCTGCTTTTTCCACACACCTTTATCGATCCTATATTCAATAATGCCGGCATCCGGTCCGGCAGCCACAGCAATCCCAACTGCATTTCCTTCAAACCAGAGACTTATTTTACTCCCTGGTGTTTCACTTACCAGCATTGGTACACCCGTATAATTGGCCCGGGTTCCCGCCCCGTCTTCCGGTTTCCATGAAGGGTCAAATTTCCACCCTTTGGATGGTTTGACTGTCGATGCTTCGATCAGTGCTCCACGGTCGTAACAGTCCGGATCCAGTTTTTCAGGCATTGCACGGGCAGTGATCTTGTCATCCGGATCGATATGACCTGCATAGGCATTCTCCAGAAGCCGGATCATCGAATGCGCATAAATACCCTGACCAAAGGGCGAAGGATGAAGATTTTTAAAATCATCTTCCCAGGTGAACTCGCTGTGATCTATTCTGTCTGTCACTTCTTTCGCTAGATTGATCGTTGGTATATCATAGTGACCAGCCACTTTGTTATGGTTGACGATCACTTCCGGCGTACGGCCTTCACGGTAATCCCGCATTTTACCGGGATCCACGAAATGCATCATGACGATATCAGCAGCGGGATTGGCATATCTCAAATGTCGGACAATCCCTTCCATAGCCCGGATTTGTTCTTTAGCTGTTCTTCCGTTTGTGTCATCATTCACAGCAGCTTCTACGAAAAGCAGGTCAATCTTGCCTTTGGATAATACGTCTCGTTCCAATCGGAAAGCTGAAGGCGTGGATCCCATGGATGGAATGCCAGCGGCAATAAATTCAAATTCGGTTTCGGGGAATCTTTGTTGAAAGTAAGCCATCAGGCTATCCCTCCAGCCCCCATTGTAGGTGATTGAACCTCCTAAAAATGCGATCCTACCGGTTTTTTCTCTTTCAAACCAGATTTTGCTGTTTTGCAGTCCACCAGCCATTTGGTGATAATTGGCAGCATCCAAGGGTAAATTCTGAAGTGAATGATATTTAATGAAGTCTGCCACATACCGTGGCGTTTCAATATCAAAATGATGCCCTTCCAGCTTTTGTTGGCCTTCGGTGCATGGTACTACAGTCGCCATGCCGCCAAGCCTGATGTATCGATTGACCAACACGTACGTATTCTCTTCAGGAGGGACAATCTTATCCTGCAAACCAATCATGTGCATGATCGGAATTTTTGCTTTGGCCAAAGGCATCAGGTTATCGATCGGATTGTCCTGATAGGCCATTGCTTCCTCATCAGATGTGAATCCATATTCCGCTTTCAATCTTTCCCAATCCTGGTTGCTTCGTTTGCCGTTTGTACCCATCGGCCAGCTTTTGAAGTCGCAGACCGGAGCTTCCGCATAGATGCAATGAACTTTTTCGGGGTTCTTTTTTGCCCAGTTATAGACAAACAATCCTCCCCTACTCACACCCATCAAGGCTACTTTCCTGTCCAGATTATAATGTCTTGTGACGTGTGCGTACATGTCGTCCCATGCTTGTACCGCCTTAGGACTGCCATATTGATTGTTGGTATTGATGTATGCCAGGTGAAATCCCTCCGCTACCAAAATGCTGTCCGCCTCCGTATGCCACCCGGGAAATCGCGCTCTCCAGATCCACGGATTGCCGGGGAGCGCCTTGTCCGGGAAGATTAGCCATGCATTTTTACCTGCTAAACTGAAATCAAATCTTTTGAAACCTTTCCATTCTGATTCTGTGACCTCGCTGCTGGACCCATCCTGAGCGATAAGCTTTCCTTGTGTAAGAAAGTGAAAAATGAATATCAGGGAAACAATCCTGATAAGATTCAGGATCCTAGTTACTCTGCTCCGAAGTCTCATGAGATATAATTTTTCATTTCTATCAACTGATCTAATCCTGGTGAAAAACCTCCTCCATACTCGCCCACCATTCTCCCTCTTTTCTGGTTTCCATTGGAATCTGACAGGGATCCGTTTCTTTCCACCATTCACGGGTCACAGAATCTTCCGCCATCTTCTTCATGTCCGCTTCAAAATCATCTCCTACATATTCAAAATAACTGAAGAGGTAATCATCTTTCAGGTAGATGGAATAATTCCGGATGTTGCTCTCAGTGATTTGCTTCTGAACCTCAGGCCACGGATTGGCATGCAATTCTTTATACCGCCCGATCATATCGGGTTTTATTTTGATCACAGATCCAAACCTCCGGACCTTTTGGGTGGGCTCAGTATTGGTATCGCGTTCCTTGTTTTCCTGAATGGATTGGATACAGGCAGTAAAACCGAGTATCATCAATATTAGATAGCATACCTGCTTACAAATTCGTAATTCTATTTTTGTTATTTTCATGATCAGTCAAGAGTATTTTAAATTTGGAATCGTAAGTTTTACTCATAATCTGTAGAAACGTATGGCATTGTCGTGGTAAAAGTCCATTTGATCCTGTTCACTCCAGTCGCTTGTCCATTCACTTACAAATTTGAACCAGTCGTGATAGCTTCCCGCCAGCGTGCAAACCGGCCAGTCGCCCCCATATAAAATGCGTTTATTACCGAAGCATTCAACCACATGATCTACGTATGGGATTAGATCCTCTTTCTTCCAATGCTCAATATCAGCTTCTGTCAGGAGCCCTGAAATTTTACAATAAACATGCTCATATTGGGAGAGCCGGCGCAGATCCTTTCTCCACTGATCTATTTCGCCCGCTTTGATGCCCGGCTTTCCGCAATGATCCAATACCAGCGGTTTTTCGGGGACAGCATCGACAAGCTGAATACATTCTTCCAACTGATCATGGGTAATACACAATTCAAAATGCAGATCTAAATCCAGTACCTTCTTAACACCCGCTATGAATGCTGGTTGGGTAGCAAATCCGGGTTCATTGAACTGGATGTTATGACGGATGCCTCTCACCATTTTATGAGCTGAAAGCTTTTTAAGGTTAGCGTCGATGTGATCCGCATCGGTAAGATCAGCAAAAGCTACAATGGCCCGGATACGGTCATCTTTTTTTGCCATTTCCTCTACCCATTTCACCTCCTCTTCATTGGAATCAGGATGACAATTAACTTCAACAAATACCATTTTATCAACGTCGATTCCCTGAGTGGCCTGCTGATAATCTGATAGTAAGAAGGGTCGATTCAAAGCCTCTACCGATTTGATCCAGTCATATCGTAATCTGGTTGGATCTAAAAAATGCACATGGGTGTCAATTATGGGCGTAGTTTTCATTGTTTTATACTTCAGTGAACATTCTAAAATTTTCCATATTCCAAATAGGCAATCTTTCATGAGGATCCAGCTTCTCATTAAACCGACCATTTACTGTGTAGACAGGTCCAGCCAGTTTGATTTCAGGGTTTATTGGATGGATGGTATATGGCAATGTTTGATCAGGCAAACCCATGGCACGGAGAACGTCGTATACTGCTCCGGAATAACACTTTTCTAACCGATCGCTTAAGGAGGTTTGAGCATTCATGTCGATTCGCTTGATTTAGCCATTCAATTTATCCGTTTCTCTTCTATTCACTGCAAAAAGCTATTGTTCAACCACATGATAAACCGAGAATTCGGAAATCTGAGGCACTTCTCTTGACTCTGTTATTTTCAATCGAACCTTTGAAACTTCCAGGTCATCAAACCGGTGAATGAATTTATGACCAATACAGGACCCCTCAAATATGGGTTGCCATCCGTCCCGGGTCTTTCCTTCAATCGTAAATTCCCTGACCCGCTCTCCCTGAGCAATATCCTCCGTCAAAACTACCTGGTTTACCGGCTGGCGTTTAGATAGTCCCAATGTAATCCGCTTTTTGGTTCCCGAGGTGGAGGCTACAGGATCAGCAAACCTTCGGTTGATCTCTTCTCCAAATTCTTTAAGCCTTTTTACATCAGGCTCCGGCATCAGGCCATCCGGTCCGGGAGTTACGCCCAATATCAGCGTGGTGTTGTGTCCTACGGAATTATAATACTTGTTCACCAGATCTTCCAAAGGAAAGATTAGATGCGCTCTGTCCGGTTCCCAGAACCAGTCATGTCCTCCATTGCCTCTTAGGGGTGCATCGCTCATGGCTGGCACATAATATGCTCCGTCAGGATCCCCGGTTTTCAACAAGGCAAAGTTATTGGCCCCTATTTCTTTTTTTGCTGATTCCCCGGCCCCGGTTGATGGATACGGAAATGTGCCCCAGGAGGGATATGGGACTGTACCTGTCTCGCTGCCTCCCCAGCGCATATCTGCCCGCTGCAGGTTGTGATAAAACAGACCATCAGGTTGATATTTTTCCCATTTCGAAAGCACATCCGGACCTCCTTGCTCGGGTCCATGCGCGCCCCCGTCAAACCAGACCATGGCCCAGTCACCGTATTGGGTAAATATTTCTCCCACGATCTTTTCGACCATGGTGTTGTAATGAGCCTGGCGGTTTTTAGCAAACTCGCTGTCTCCTTCCACCTTAAAATCGTGGATACCATAGAAAGCATTCCATCGAATACCAATGTAAACACCGGGTAAAATTCCATATTTTTCACAGGATGCTTTGAAATCGCGTAAGACATCCCCTTTTCCGTCCCTCCATTTCAGTGCCTTCATGCTGTAAGGTGTCGCATCGCTTTGATGAAAGAAGAATCCCGTCTCATGGCTGACCGTCAGGATTGCAATTTTGAAACCAGCATCCTTTAAAGATTTTACCCATTGATCGGTATCATAATGCTCAGGATTGAATATGTTATAATCAGCTACCGGGGTGATCCTTGCTTCAGGTTGCACATAGACCTTGCCGTCGAATGAGTGCAAATCGATACAAACCAATGCCGCCAGTTCAGCATTTTGCCAGGCCAGCTGTGCCGGAGTTGGTATAGGAATCTGCTCTTGAGTAAAAGCAGGATTAAAACAGGATACCAAAAACAGGATAATCAGAATTCTTCTCACTTTATACAATTTTTTTGGTCAGTTGGTCATTTCTCTGGTTCAGCAAAGGATTCTTGTGGATGCTCTGTCAAATTGATGAATCCTTTAAAAATCTTTTTTCCATGAGTGATCAGTCCCGCTGGCGTCAAATGCGTAGCATCTGCTTTGGGCAAACCAACCATGGAGACAAATGCAATATCGGGATCACCGGCTGCTATCCTTTTTTGAGCTTCTACCACCACAGGCTTTTCCTGTACAAAGGGATGCTGCTCATCCACTCCCAGGATGACTTTGAAACATTGATGAGGAAAAATATTGGTGCGCAGATCACCAATGAGCTTTTTCAAATTAAAGGAATAGTTATTGGCATCATCTTCATTACCTGCATCGGTCTCACCCTGTATCCAGATAAAACCACGGATATTCACCGAATACTCCTGATCCTCAAGAAGTTTGATGGCCTTTTTCAGCTCAACGATCATCCTGTCATAAATGCCACCCGCACCGGGCAGCTTCCAGTCACTCGCCAGTCCGGTGGCGCCTTTGGTGTATTTAAAGATAGCGAGGTTGTAACCGGCCTTTTTCAACTCCCGGGAAAAGCTTACCTCGGGTCCAAAGTGACCTTTCGGAAATCTCCCCTGCTGTGGTTGCATCGTGATCCACTGACCCTCTGAGCCGGCATTGTCCACAAATGTCCAGCATAGTTTTATGATGCTATCCAGGTTCTCCACATCTTCCGGATAATAAGTTGCATCGCCCATCCATCCTTGCGCATTCGACTGACCGGCCCAAATGAAAAGATCAATTTCTTTCTGTGCTTTTGAAGCAACTGATGATAATAGAAAGAGAAGGAAAATGATTGTCCTTGACATTCGAAAATGGTCCGTTATTTATCCATCACATTGAAAACAGTGAATTTGGAAATGCTCGATTCTCCCTCCGACTCCAGGATATTCAGTCTGATAGAAGAAACTTCAACTTCATCAAACCGATGAATGAACTTATGACCAATGCAGGTACCTTCAAAGATGGTTTCCCAGCCATTCTTTGTTCGGCCTTCAAGAGTAAATTTTCTTACGCGCTCACCCCTTGTAATATCCTCCATCAATACAACCTGATTGATCTTCTGCGCTTTAGGTAGCTTCAGTGATAATCTTTTATTCGTACCCGAGGTAGAAGCCAAGGGATCAGAAAACCTTCGGTTGATCTCTTCTCCGAAAGCTTTGAGACGTTTCACATCGGCTTCCGGCATCAGGCCATCCGGTCCCGGCGTAAGCCCCAGTATCAGGGTAGTGTTGTGCCCCACCGAATTATAATATTTATCTACCAGCACATCCAGTGGAAATATGAATTGCTCACCCCCTGGCTCCCAAAACCAGTCATGCCCTCCAAATCCCCTTAATGGAGCATCACTCATGGCTGGAACATAGTAGGGTCCATTGGGATCGCCTGTCTTCAATAAGGCAAAATTGTTATCAGCTATGTCTTTTTTAGCACTCTCTCCGGCACCTATGGCCTTATAGGGAAAATTACCCCAGCAGGGATAAGGGACCGTGCCTGATTCGCTGCCTCCCCAGCGCATGTCCGCGCGTTGCAGGTTGTGATAAAACAGACCATCCGGCTGGTATTTTTCCCATTTCGAAAGGACATCCGGACCCCCCTGTTCAGGGCCATGAGCGCCCCCGTCAAACCAGACCATGGCCCAGTCACCATAACGGGTAAATATCTCTTCCACGATGTTTTCAACCATCATGTTGTAATGTGCCTGACGGTTCTTAGCAAACTGACTCTCTCCTTCCACCATAAAATCATGGATACCATAGAAAGCATTCCAGCGGATGCCAATATATACCGCGGGCAAGATCCCGTACTTTTCACATGAGGTTTTGAAGTCATGAAGTACATCCCCTTCACCGTCTTTCCATTCAAGCGCCTTCATGTTATATGGGGTAGCATCGCTTTGATGTAAAAAGAATCCCGTTTCATGACTGACGGTCAGAATCGCGATTTTGAATCCTGCATCTTTTATGGTTTTGATCCACTGATCCGTATCATATTTCTCAGGATTGAAAATGTTATAATCTTCGATGGGCGTGATCCTGTTTTGCCTTTGATTGTATTTCTTTCCATCAAACACGTGGAGGTCCCAATGAAATACCGCAGCCAGCTCTGCATTTTGCCAGGCTAGTTGAGCTGGAGTGGGGATGGGAATCTTGATTTCTTTTTGAGCAAAAACCTGTCCCGTTAATAAAAATATGAATTGGACCAGAATATATATTTTACGTTTTAGTGTATACATCATTCAATATTTGCTTCTATTACTTAATCAATATGATAGATCATTGTACCTGGATCCAACTTCAAGGATTTATGAACGGTCGTCATTCGCGAGATCAAGGAACATAAATAACATTTACTTATGAGTTTTCAGGAGACAAGCCTCCTTGTATGCTTAATATATGATAAAAGTTGGGAGCAGAGCTCCCAATTTTCATTATTTGAAACTGCTCTTAGTTCCAGCCAGTTTCAAAACTCATTCACTCGTCCTCTCCTTCTGTTCCACAAAATAGGGTTGAAAATCGTATGAGGAAGGTGCCGCCCATTTGACATTGGTTTTCGGTAACAGGAGGCCAATTTCCTTCTTGATATCATCGGAACCGGAGATATTGTTCCATTCATTGGGATCAGTAGAATGGTCATAGAGCTCTTCTGTGCCATCTTCATACTGAATATACCGGTATCGTGGTGTGCGGACCGCATGATTATTCATTCCATAAGTAGAAATGGCCGCAAGATCTTCTCCGGGCTGATCTGATTTCATCAACTCCACGAGGCTGATCCCCTCATTCTGCTTGTTTGCCTCAAGATTTGTGAGCTCCAATAGCGTAGGGTAAATGGAAAGCATCTCCACTGGTTGGTCAATGACTTTTCCTTTTGGCAAACCCGGAGCAGCGAACATCAACGGTGCATTCACAGCCTCCTCCCAAAGGGCATGCTTGGCAAAAGTACCCTTCTCCCCCAATCGGTAGCCATGGTCAGACCAAAGGACAATCACCGTATTATCTGCATAAGGACTGTTTTCTAAGGCCTCCATGACTCTGCCCACCTGCGAATCCACAAATGTCACGCAAGCAAGATAGGCCTGAATGATATCGTCCCAATTGCCACTTTCAATGGCCCAATCTGTAGAAGGCATCATGGGGAGGTCATTGATCTTAAGGCCCACTTCCGGAATGTCTTCCAGGTCATCGGCTTTGTAAGGTGTCATAGCAAGGCCTTCTACCGGATGCATGTCAAACCACTTCTGTGGAGCGTACAATGGAACGTGAGGCCTGATGAATCCCACGGCCAGGAAAAACGGCTGATCGTAGTCCCGTCTTAGTCGCTCGATGGTCCAGTCAGCTGATTGATAGTCAATCATCAGTGAATCTACTTCCGGGTACGCTCCCCAGTCGGTGCTTGTTCGGCCATAGATCTCAGGGTCTGAGGTCCCAATACCATTCCATACAAACCGCTCTGCAGGCCTCGGTCCGAAACCTCCTGTTCTTCCTCCGGATTCATCAAAGACTCCATCCGGAGCGTGCTGATGAAAGAGCTTACCAATACCCATGGTATGATATCCATTCTTTTTAAAATATTCTGGCAAGAGTGTAATGTCGGGCAATACCTGTTTAATGTCATTGTCGTCAATCATGCCGTAGATACCTGTGGTCGATGGACGCAAACCGGTCATGATGGAGGCTCTCGACGGTCCGCACAGCGGCGCCTGGCAATAGGCATTTGTGAAAAGTACCCCCTGACTGGCCAATCGGTCCATATTCGGGGTTTTTGCATCCGGATGATCTCCGATACATCCCAGCCAGTTGTTGAGATCATCAATCGCAATGAAGAGGACGTTGGGAGGACCGGTTTGTTTTTGCTCTTCCGGTGAACAGGAAAAGAGGATGACCAGTAGCGAAATACAGAACGTTTGTTTCAGGTACATAATTATCATTTGGATTCGACTTTGAAGTTATTCACAACTTCTGAAACCCTCAATGCACGGTCATATATTCTTAATTTCGACACGACATCTCCAATGTATAGATCCCCACCTCCATTTGCGTCTCTTAAATGAGGGCTAAACCTTCCCCAGCCAAATTGTCTGTAGTCAGCCCCGTCACATAACCTGCCATCCACCACGAAAGATATGATCTTTGGTCCTCCATCCACCACAATAGCTACATGATGATCTTTCTCCGCCTTCAGTACCGGATCGGAATCCCAGCTGCTTTCTGTTCTCCCGTCATTCATGGTGATCCTGATAGTGTTTCTGGCGGTTGTATGTACCACCAGGCCTTTATCGTTTTCATTGCGGTTGTCCAGAAGTATCTGTCCGGGGTTCATTGAAGAAAACCGGACAATCATTTCAAGGGTGAATCCGGCATTCAGATGTTTGGTGCCATGCCCGGGACTGTCAGCATCCCTGGTCACAAATTGGGGGAGATCAGGCATCTCCCTTTTCCGGGATCCGTTTCCACCCTCCTCGAATTGAAGGACTGCCCCGGTAATGATTTCACCAGGTGCGTCAAACTGCGCCCAGAGTCCCTGCAATATACTTTTATCCACCATGTGGACCCGTGCGATGGTTTTCTGGGTTTCTGTAAAATAGTATTCACCGTCCTCTTCAACCAGGTCCGGATAACTCATCCTGATGTATGGATCTTCATCGTAAAACAGGATCTCCGGCTGGCACCATTCTATCATTTTGCCCCGGGGACTATCTACCTCTGCTCCGCCACTGATCCATACCGGATTGCGATCTTCGTAACTTCTGCCTCCGTGGTTGTGGAACCAGTACAGGTATTTTCCATTCTCACATTTCCAGGCAAAATTGGCTGCACGGGGGTGTTTGATCAGGCTGCCATCCGCATAGCTTTTGTATTTCGGGGTCTCCCAGGTATGTCCCTGGTCCCGGCTGTAGCTGTAAACCGGGTGACCGTCCACCGACCGGTAAACCACATAAAAGCTACCATCGCTCAGCACGCTGTAGCTTTGCTCGGCAGCTATTGGTCCGCCTCCCGGAGGAGTTCTCAAACCAACGTCTCCATCAGGAAGTGTCTCCCACCTGATCTTTTCAGGGTCATTTTCGGTAAGGATGTTGGGACTCATGAGCAATACGCCCTCATTGGAGGTGAAAAAGCCACTTCCAAACCCTCCCACCTTGATCAATGGGACGTACCCTTTTCCCTCATCAGTAAATGCCTTTCCAACATTCCAGAAAAACCGGACCTTACCCTGATAGGCATTTTTGCGATCGATCTCAAATTCCCGAACGGGTACAGTATACCTGTTTTCAGACCATGTTTTGCCATGATCATCCGAATACCTGAAGACAAAATACCCCTGGCTGTCCACCCGGTAGCACTTCCCGTCATTGTAAACACGGGGATCAGCTTTGACCCATCGAAGGTTATCGGTGTTGTGATTGTAAAAAGCATAAATACGACCGGAGGGTACTTTGAGCATTACGGCGTATGAAGCTTCGGGACCATCGACAGGTTCGAGAAAATTGAGATCTGACCAGGTTTTGCCCTGATCTTCGCTCCTCGTGACCGCTACCACCTGTCCCGGCTCACCTTCATGCCCGGCTCCGGTGGTCAGGATGCAAAGCCAGGCACCATCATCAGTCTGGATGATATACGGCTGGTCTGCATAAGATCTGGTGGGTATTTCCCAACCGTTTTTGATGTTTCGCCAGTCTGATTGGGCATGAGCCAGGTTGACCCCAAGAAGGAGTAAGCATAAGAATATAAGGGCCCAGAGTATTATTTCTCGAATCATATACTTTATTTCATTACGGAGGTCATGAACCTCCAAGTAGTCCGACCATACGTTCCCGTTTTTCCTTTCGGCTGTGGGGAAACCGAACCTTTCAGGTTTCCCTTATTATCTTTTGTCACCTTCAATTCCCGCCAGGAATAGTCCCCCTTTTCATAATTAAATGTTTCTCCGTCATCATCATAGAGCATGGCTACTCCTTCTTTCTCGCCGTAGTGCCTGATCTCAAGGTCCACCTGTTCACTTTTTGATGGCGCATGCAACCTGGGCTGCATCATTGGGATGATCCCTCCATCTTTGACATAAACCGGTATTTTATCCAGGCCTGGTGAAACGGAAATCACCTCACCATTCCCCACATATTCACCGGTATAAAAGTCATACCATCTTCCCTGTGGGAGAATAACATCTCTTGCTGTTTCTCCAGCAAACATTGGTGCAACCAGCAAATACTCACCCGCCATGTACTGATCCTTCACTTCTTTTCGAAGAGCCTCAGCATATGGGTTTTCCTCGAGATTCACATTTTCATTTGAGGGTGCTTCCTGAGCATTCAATTGAAAGCCTTCTTCCAGGTTCATCGCTCTGCAAGGGGGCGTCCCGTAGAAATGGTATTTGGCAAATTCGGTGTACCAGTAAGGCATCATCTGCATGCGCAGCAAGGTCATTTCCCGCACTTCATCCGCTACCTCAGCATAGGACCAAGGTTTGGTACCACTGGCCCAGGCATTGATCATGGCCATAGGTGAAAATACCACAGACTGCATACGTCGCAACCATTCTTCAGCTGTCTCCGAAGCCCGTGCTTCAGGGGTCCACAAGATACCTGAGAATCCGCTATTGATCAAAGCTGTGATGAAATCCCGATGATTGTAATAATCATTGTAAATCACATAAGGAAACCTGACCCCGCCTCCATTGGATGCCCTGATGAGGCCATAGGTCCGCTGATTCTTTTCTTTGAATATTTCAGTGCTGTGATTCTGGACAAGTAATCCATAGGTCTGCCTCATCTGCTCTCCACTGATCCCGGACGGAAAGGTGGTCATGTCCGGCCAGAGCCAGCGGTCATAGCCATCTACCTCATCTATTTTATAGCCGCTTACCCCCATATCAAGATGTTCCTTCTCGAACAATCCCCAGAAAATATCCTGCGTTTCAGGAATGGTGAAATCCGGAACGAGCCCTGCCCAAACTGTATGTGATGCTGTATATGCTTTGACCTTTTCATAAATGGGTGAACTGGGTGCCACATATGGATTCACCCACAAATTCACTTTCACTCCCATCTCATCGAGCTCCTGGACGAATTTCTGTGGCTCTGGAAACCTTCCTTCATCCCAGACAAAACTATTCGGATAGGAAGCACTCTGCCAGCCGGGTTCCAGACCAATAAAATCAAGTGGAAAGCCTCTCTTCTCAAAATTTTTTGCCTCATCAATCACTTCATCTGCTGAGTACAGTCTATGAACCCGCTGTGTGAATCCAAGCCCCCATCTCGGAGGGAGTGGTCCTCCACCGTTGAATAAATTGAATCTCCTGACCGCATCAAGGGGTGCAGGTCCTGCAAAAACGTATACCTCCACTCCGGCGGCCGGGGTGAAGATTTCCACACAATCCGAGGATGGCCTGGAAGTCCAGTTGCTGTCCGTATTCCTGTCCCTGACTGCCGGTGGATTTTCGCTGTCTCTTCTTACAGCCGTGCCACAGTAAACGTCCATGTACCTGGCCGAATTGATAAATACCCCATAGCCCTTTGATGACACATAAAAGGGTACCGGTGCATGGGTCCTGCCATTGTCTTCGCCTCCATAGTGATCCACATGCAATCTTAAGATACGCCCTCTCTGATGTACGGTCTTAAAGTTGAGACCAAAGCCAAAGATCTGCTCTTCACGTTCGAGTGGAAAACGAAGTGCTGTTTTTCCATCAATGATGACACCCTCAATTTTTGATGAAGTCAAAGGAAATGCAGCATGCTCCATAGCCTCAAGTGCTGTGAGTTTTGGCTTTGCTTCCGAGGCTTTGAGTAAATCATAATTTTCCGGTTGCCCGACAACCCCTCTCCACACACCGGGGGCTACCTCCTCCCATTGGATGGATTGAGCATGGCCTATAAGGACACTCAATAGAAGTATGCATTTAAGCAGGACGTTCTTTTTCATTTCCTAATTCAATTCATAGGTAAGTCTTTCCAACTGATCAGTTTTTGCTTTAAGCTTTCCATCGATGAAAAGCCTTAGTCCCTTTCCCCGGTTATACTTTTCACCGGTTTTATCCCACAGCAGGGTTACTTCACGACCATGATATTTGACCCTGTCAAGACAAAACCAGTCCCAGTCTTTCGGCACCAAAGGATTTATTTCTATTACATCGTCCACTTGTGGTCTGAAACCAATTAAGTCCGAAATCACCAAATCGCAAAACCCCGAGTGATTGTAATCCTTGCCTCTTTCTTCTCCACCTTTGCCCTGAGACCAGGTGCCATCCTTCCAGTTCTTCAACCGGGTCCTTGAAATCCAATCCCCTGTAAACGGGTTGAGGTTTTCATCAATCCATTTCTGTTTTTCACCCTGGTCGTTGATGATTGAATGGCTTGATGCGTATTGTTTCAACAGGTGATAATAATCCTCTTTTGAAAGTCCGGCGGTATTTGAATAATTGTTAACCAGGTTCGATAATCCCTTCAAGGTCTGGGTAGTGGCAAATGGCCAGGAAGGCCCATTCCATTGACACTCATGGCCGGAGTAGTTGATAGCGAAGTATGGATGCGCTCGCTCGCATACAGTCAAACCGTAAGGTGCATAAAAACCGGTGGTATCCATCAACTTTTCCCAGGCACCAGCATAAACTGGGCTATCATCCGGTAAATTAAAATACCATGGAATGTATCCAATGGCTTCCCTGACATTGAGCGGGTCGGATGTGTCTAAGTAATCTCTCGGAAGTACCGTAAAGAATTCCAGCTCTTCATTCCACAGTCGCTGCTGAACCTCTTTTTTGATCGAATAAGCCATTGACCAATACTGTTCGCTTATCGCAGGATCACCGGTGATCTCCGCCATGGCTGCAATGGCTTTGGCATCACCATACATATAACTATTGATGCTTGAACGCACCGCTGGCATGCTAAAAATTGATTCGCCATCATTCAATATTCGTCCGCTGGCAGTAAGTTCCATTCCATCCAGGGCATCAAATTGCCAAAAAAGTGTATTCAATGAATCCCTCCTCATTTGTTCCCAGGCTTCATAGTTCCTGATAAGTCCAGATAATTGTTTAGATAAGAGTAAATCGTTTGGATGGACTTTATAGAATTCCAATACCGCATCCGCTATCCAGAAACTGTACTGCCGGATCCCGTCTCCGGAATCATTCAGCCAGAAATTGATGTAATCAGAAATGTATTTTGGATCTCGCAGCCACCGGCCTTCATAAATGTGATGTCCGGCAGGACAATTGATGGTATTGTGCTTTCCGGACCAGGAGACCTTCGGTAGAAATTCGGTAATAACAAATCCATCTTCAGTATGCTTTATATGTTTTCTATAAGTCCACCAGCGGAAGTAGTAGGTCTCCTCAATGACTTTGTCAGGGACCTCTATCAATGGAACATTATCATGTAAGAATGATAAGACCGAATCATTGGAGATATGCTGAATATAAAGCTCAGGGTCATTCCGGTTGAATTTTTCAATATAGGATTGGAGAACTTCTTTATTGATCTGAGGAGCCTCCTGGTTGTCTCCGCACCCGATAAAAACGGGTAGCACCCATCCGAAAAATACTATTTCCCTGATTTTCATTGATTTGATTTATCCTATTTGCCAGGCACACCCAGTCCTTTCATATCACTGCTTCAAAACATCATCCATTTGTTCATGGAATATTCCGGGTGGAACAAATTGCCTGGAAGATGACAGTAAAACCAGGCTTTTTCAGGTCATAATTACACTGCGTACTGGATCTAAATCCAAATAAAGCCAGGAGCAAAACACATAACCTTTAAAGACTGCTACCTTCAAACTTTTCATTAAGAATGTTTGGCTTCGGTGCATCCACCTCATCCGTCCAGTCCTGAATAGCCTTTAACAACTCCTGAACTACCACCGGATTTTCCTCTGCTACATTTGAGGTTTCCGACATATCATTTTTTAAGTGGAAAAGCTCATAAGTCTCGTATTCATAATAATAAATCATCTTCCAGTCTCCCCTGATCAAAGTTGTGGAGGGCACCGCCCGCCAGAAGTTGTTTTCCGTCCCATAAACCGGAAGCACCCTCTCCTTTTCACCGGAACCTTCCAGGTACAGAGGAAAATGGAAATACTGATCCCTGTCAATCTTTGCTTTCTGCCCATTTAAAACAGGTGCCAAAGAGATCCCGTCAACCGGCTGATCCGATGGTAACGGTGCCCCTGACAATTCGGCAAATGTTGGCAGGAAGTCTATGCCCATGGCCTGCTGATCCGTCCTGCTGCCTGCCGGGACAGCCTGCGGCCAGCGAACGCACATGGGAACCCGGATGCCTCCCTCATAATAGGTCCCCTTACCGGCTCTCAAAGGAGAATTGTCCGTGTAACGAGGTAAGCCGCCATTGTCTGAGGTGAAGATGAACAGGGTGTTTTGATCGATGTCCAGTTCCTTCAACTTCTGCATCACTCTCCCCACACTCCTGTCAACCTGCTCGACTTCCGCAGCATAAACTGGTACGTATTCCCCGCTATCATATTGTTTCAGCTTTTCCTCATAATAAGCAATACGATCATTCCGTGCGGACATGGGAGTATGCACTTCCCAATGTGAGAGGTAGACAAAAAATGGTTGATCCTGATGTTTTTCAATGAAAGTAACCGCAGCATCGGTAAGCCTGCGTGCCACAGCTGTGTCGTTGTAGTATCTTTTTTCTTCACCTCCCACGTTTGAGATATGTCCAAAATACCCCGAGGAAGAAAGGGAATCAAACCCCTGGTTATCATCGCCAATGTGCCATTTGCCCAGGCGTGCAGTGATATAACCCCTTTGTTTCAACAATTCTGCCAGCGACATGAAACCAGGATCCACATGATTCACATTTACCTGGAAGTAAAAATAGGAGCTGTCTTCACCATTCGTGGGAACTTTAAGTCGATGTTTGTCCACATTCCCCCGGGCGTATCCCTGAGGAAGATAAACGTGATGTCTGGGGGAATACATGCCTGTCACAATGCTGGCCCTGGAGGGTGCACAATTGGCAGCCGAAGGATAAAACCGGTCAAAGATCATTCCCTCACTTGCCAGCTGGTCTATATGCGGGGTCTCGTAAAATTCCTGCCCATTATATCCCACATCCATCCAGCCCAGGTCATCAGCAAGAACCAGTACAATATTTGGCGGATCTTTCACCGGCTCAGGCTTCGAACAGCTTAGCATTCCTATTACGAGGAATAGAACTATGAATGAAAAGGAAGTATGATGTCCGGATCTGATCATTGTACCACCCTGTATTCCTCATTGTTGAGAGCGAAAGCCACATCCTGTTCTCGCTGATCCAGGATGGTTTGAAACCGGCTCCTGATCGCAAGTTCCTCTTCACTCAGGTCCTGAAGTGGTTGTTGCTCCAAAGGATCGATGGTGGTCCGGTAAAACCGGCCATCACGATACAACTTATATTCATTATCCATCACCCAGCGGTCAGCTTCTCTATCACCCCAACGAGGAGAATAGTGAATAAAGATCTGTTCTTTTGTCGAATTTGAAGTCCCATTCAACACGGGGAT
This sequence comes from Cyclobacteriaceae bacterium, assembly GCA_965243485.1. GTDB lineage: Bacteria > Bacteroidota > Bacteroidia > Cytophagales > Cyclobacteriaceae > UBA7330. Next base: position 5,435,073 of record CBDEVP010000001.1, read on the forward strand.
TAAACTTATGCCATCTGTAGAGTAAGCCGATGGATCTACCCCGCCCGCTTCAGCCACCGTTGGTAAAAAATCCGCAAAATCGATCATACCTTCAAATACTGAAGGTTCCTTGATCACGGCCGGCCAGGTGACTATGAAAGGGACATGATTTCCTGTATTGATGGTTTTGCCCTTCGCACCCCAGACCGTACCGTAAGTTGTTTCACTTTTGATGTTGACATTGGTCCCATTGTCTGCGGTGAACATAAACAGCGTATTTTCCCAGATATTTTTCTCCTTGAGTTTAGCTTCCAGTTGTCCGATGATCTTATCCGTGTAAGCCATCATATCTGCATAGTATGCCGTATCCTTTTCGTATCTCCTTTCAGGATCCTCCCATGCAGGTGAGTCCGGAGTGGGCACAAAAGGATCGTGTACCAGCACCATCGGAAAATAAACGAAGAAGGGCTCTTCTGCATTCCGGTCAATGAAATCGCTGATGTAATCCGCAAAGATCTGTGGACCGTAAGCATCCGGGTCACGGGGCAGATCTTTCCCATTTTGAGTGATCAGGGGATTTGCAAAGCGTTCACCTTCGCTTTTCCGTTTATTCAGCTGCCAGAGACAGTATTCGTCAAAGCCAAATTCGTAGGGCCTCTCAAGATCCTGGTTATCCGGATTGTCTCTGTTTAATCCATTCAACTGCCATTTGCCGGCAATGAGTGTCTTGTATCCCGCTTCTTTCAGGACATTCCCGAACGTCTTCTGGTTGGGGTTGAGGTATCCAAAGTCCTCGTAGTTGCGATAGTTGAATTTACCTGTCATGATCTTGACCCTGGAAGGGGTGCACAAAGGCTGGGAATAGCAGTGAGTAAACCGGATACCCTCACCTGCCAGGCGGTCCAGGTTGGGTGTCGAGTATTCAGTACTTCCATTCACCCCCAGACTTTCATAGCCCATGTCATCGGCCATGATCAGGATGATATTCGGTTGGTTCTGAGTAGGATTTTCCTCAGATTTCTTTTGTTGTTTGCATTGTGCTAAAACAGCCAGCACAATCAGGTAGGTCGTTATTCGAATCATACTCGAATATATGGATCTTTCATTAAAATTATTTTTTGTATGAGGCATTCCTGACCGCCCCTTTGCTTAGCATAAGCTCTGTCAGCTCACGGTCCAGTGGTTCTGCGAGCTTCCAAAGCGCTGGGTCCTGCCTGGATACAATTTGCAGGAAAGAGCCATAGTCATGGCCAGTCCTGATTTCACTGAACAGGTTTCGGTTTTGTGCTGGATCCTTTTCCAGATCATATAGTTCATAAATATCCCAGACACCCTCATAGGTCATGTAGCTGTACTTTTCTGTGCGTAGGCCGAAGATTGTTGGGGTCTGAACTGCCATGGGATCAACGAAATACTCATAAAGGAAGGCCTTTCGCCACGGTCTCTCCTTTTCACCACGGATCATATGAGCGAAAGAATAGCCATGCATGGTAGAGGGAGCCTGGGTCCCCGCAAGTTCCAGGATGGTAGGTCCTAAATCAATATTTAACACCATCTCTTCCCTCTTTGACGATTCATTGATGACCGCCGGCCAGTGCACAAAGCAAGGTACCCTGATCGATTCCTCATGCATCACCCGCTTGTCGATCAGGCCATGTTCACCCAGAAGGTATCCATTATCACTGAAATATATAATCACTGTGTTTTCCAGATCATTGGTCATTCTCAAATGATCTGCCACTCTGCCCACGCTTTCATCCACTGAAAGCATGGCTTCGCTATATTTTTCAACCAGTTTGTCGAAACTATTGATATCCAAAATATTGAAATCTCTGTCAGCTCCGTGCCAGCTGTCCCTTTGTCTTTGAACCCAAAGGGGTTTATCCAGATTCTTTTCCAATGGAAAATTGTCAGGTTTTATGACTTTGAGGTCATCGTAACTTTTTTCGTGTCTCGGTGCGGGTGAGAACGGACTATGAATGGCCTTGTGCGACAGGTACAGGAAATAAGGCTCCTCTCCTTTTTGGTTCTCACGGATGAAATCAATGGCATAATCGGTCATCAGGTCTGTCGTATATCCTTTTTTGTCAACGTACTTTCCATCCACATTGAATGTAGGGTCAAAATAAGGTCCCTGTCCCTTAAACGAGACCCAGTGATCAAACCCGGGCCTTGGGTTATCATTGTTGCCCCCCATGTGCCATTTGCCGATAAAACCCGTCTTGTAGCCCTGCTTCTGAAGTTCTTTTGGAAAGGTAGGAATATCTCCCGGTAAAGGGGTGTCATTATTCATGACTCCGTGAGCATGTGCATACTGTCCCGTAAGTATGGAGGCACGGCTGGGCGAGCATAGGGATGTGGTCACAAAAGCATTATTGAAATACATGGAGTTTTCAGCGAGTTTATCGATGTGTGTGGTCTTAATCCATGGGTGATCGTGGTAGCTCAAGAAATCATACCGTTGATCGTCTATCAGGATAAAAATGATGTTAGGTTTTTGTTGAGCTGATAGCTGTGGTACCACCAGGAGTATGAACAACCATGTTCTGATCATTAATGTCATCTGTTTTTTGGGTTTATCTTTTTAGGTTTTCTATTATCTGAATGTTTTGCTGGCTTCACTCAATGACCAGTACGTATAGATCTTATAATACTGACTCCAGTCTTTTCCGTAGTTGGTCTCCTGATCCAGCTTTTCAAAAGCTTCTTTCACTTCAACCGGTATCTTATCCAGCTTATTGGAGATGAGTTGGTACGTTCTCGCAGCATAGAGAGCGATGTAATCTTCACTGCCGAAATGATTGAAAATCACTGGTAAAGCTTCATCTTCAAAACCTCTTTCGAAAAGCAGGCTGGCAGCTTCCATTTGCACTGTGGGAAAGTCATCGGAAAGCATTGACCTTAGTCTGAATGTAATCTCCTGATCTTCCAGCTCACTGTTTTTTAAAGCTATGAGTGACCAGTAACGTACCAGCCCATTTTCATGATGCAGCCCGGCCATCAACCGGCCTTTGGGTATTTCGTCCAGCAGCATCAGATCACATATTTGCATGATAGCATCAAATGGTACCTGACCACTGTGGGACAGGTCATAAGAGTTTCTGCCTTTGGAAAGCCTGATCATTTCCGGTTCGGGAATGAGCCCGGCATCATGGGTTTCTATCATTTTTGCGGTCAGATCTGATCGCATTTTCAACAAAGCAGTACTGTAATTCGGGTCCAGGGCCAGGTTATTGAGTTCGTTGGGGTCTTTTTCGATGTCATACAGTTCTTCAGGCGTTCTGGCTGGCCTGAATAAGGTCAATTGATCCTCGGTTAGTGGCTGATTGCGCTCCGCATCCTTCAAAGCTGTCATGATCTCTGACTGATCCGTGTAAAAATTGGGTTGCAGCAAAGGCAGATGTGGAAGAAAATTGCGGATGTACCTGTAGTTTTTTGAGCGGATGCTTCGCGCCAGTTCATAACCTTCATCTACGCGGTCAGAAGCCCCAAAGGCATAGTCTTTTGAATAGTCCATTTCTAAAAAGGATGATCCCTGCATTTGCTCCGGGACCGGAATTCCTGCAATGGACAAAATCGTTGGTGCAAAATCGACAAAACTGACGATCCGGTCATCTTTTGTTCCCATTTGAAGGTCATACCGGTCTTCGTATTTTTCAGGAATATGTACCAGCAATGGAATCTTCAAACCTGAATCATACACAGCCCGCTTCGACCTGGGCATACCTGTGCCATGGTCAGAGAAAAAGAAAACAATGGTGTTATCAGCCAACCCGTCTTTTTCAAGCTCTTCCATGACCTGTCCAAACTGATAATCGATGATGCTTACATTGGTGTAATATCTGGCCCACAGCTTTCGGACTTCGGGCGTATCAGGATAATAAGGCAGGAGTTGAACTGTGTCGGGATGAGTCTGCTTCACAAATGGCATGAATTTCTTTACCCTGTTGTGATAGACCGAATCATTCCCAAAGATGGAAGACTGGTGGGTAAGGGTGAAGTTGAAGACGCTGAAGAAAGGCTGGTCTCCTGATCTTTGTCTCCAATGAGCGGCTTTGGATGAAATATCCCAGACCGTAGAATCGGTAAAGTTGTAGTCTTCCTTTTCATTGTTTGTGACGAAGTAACCGGCTTCACGCAGGTATTTAGGAAATGGCAAAATCGACTCAGGGATCTCATGATGGGACCTTAAATGCTGAGTGCCCAGGGTGGTTGCATATACTCCGGTGATGATACAGGACCTGGAAGGTGAACATACAGGGGCCGTGGCAAAGGCATGGGTAAAGAGTGCACTTCTTTCCGCAAAAGCATCGAGGTTTGGGGTATGCGCATTCGGGTCTCCATAACATCCAAGCATCGTGGTGATGTCCTCGCAGGAGATCCAGAGGATGTTGGGAACTTCCTGATCACCTTTTGGGGCACAACCGGTGAAAGACCCCATAATGAGGATTAAAGTTATGATTTTGAAAGGCATGTCACTGATTTGGTAAAAAACTAAGATACCAATTATCCATAATCTGGCAGATTATTTGGCTCCGGATTTTACTAAATCCCGTGTGAGAATCTGGTTGTAGCCGATTCCAAGGATGGCTATGATCACCAGAATACCTGCCGATAAATAGTAAAGGTTTTGTGAGATGACCGATAGTAGAAATCCTCCAACCAGTAAACCGATGATACTGGCCAGACTCCCGGACCCCTGTGCGATACCCTGCAGGCTACCCTGTCTATCCTGACTTCCCGTCCTGGATAAAATGCTTAAATATGAAGGCCACATAATCCCATTGCCAAACCCGAACAATACAGCTCCTAAAAAGATGATTTCGTTCTCCGGTTGTGCAAAACATACAAATGTCAGGGCCATGAGGAATGATCCAAGGATAAATAATCTTTCATCCGAGAAATCAAACCTGGTTGAGAGCCAGGTCATCAGCGGACCCTGGGTCAGGATCATTACACCACTCAGAACGGTGAAAAACCATCCAAGCCGCTGCGGTGACCACTCCATGGCGACGGCGAGATGCATCGAAAAAGTGGCATAAAAAAGGTTGAAGGCAATAAAAATCAGAAAGTACAGCAGGATCATCAGCGGGGCATACTGCTGGGTCACTACCTCCAGCCACGCGTACTTCTTTTTTGAGGATCCGGCATCTACCTTCTCATTCGCCAGGGCAGCCTGATCAGGTTGTGGATCCGGCTGTTTATTCTTTTTCTGTCTGACATCCGGTAGTAAAAAATGGATAGCCAGCAGACCTGCAAGTGCTATCAGGGAAGTAATAACCACAGTGATGAAATTGCCATTGGGAAGAGAGGCCAGGATACCTGCTGCTGCCGGCCCGAGGATAAAACCAAAACTGGCCGATGCTGCCATCTGAGCATAATATTTTTTCCGATCTTTTCTGTCTGTGATATCCGCGAGGTATGCATTTGCGACAGAAATATTTCCACCCGTCAGCCCATCCAAAGATCTTGCAACAATGATCACGAGAATAGGTAAAGTAAGGTTTACGATACCTGATCTTCCCAATGGAAAGCTCAACAGGGATTCTTCAGGAAGGTAAAAGGAGACCAGGAAGATCAACCAGGAGAGTAAGGTGCCCGCCTGACTGACAAAGAGTACCTTCTTTCTACCAATGCTATCTGACCAGCTGCCAAGTACCGGTGCACCTATCATCTGGAAAAGTGGATATACAGCGGCAATCATGCCGTAGAGCACTTCATCACCTCCAAAGTCGATGACCAGAAAGGCGAGAAACGGCAAAATTATCCCGTAGCCCAGGGCTCCTATAAAGTTTACCAGCAATAGTGGAGCAATCGGGCTGCTGAAGAACTGGATGCGGGTTTTAAGCATAACTTGAATTAAAAAAAAGGTAAAAAACCCCGTTATTCAGGGAGGAAATCCTTTGATTCCAAAACATACAAAACCGGATGAAACAGGGGTGGATTCCCTTCAGGGATGCCTTTAGGCAGGGTGAGTGTAAAGGCCATCGCTCACCCCCGAGACCCCTGGAGGGGACCAACCGCACAGCTTCGAATACGTCATAAGCAAGCAGAACTCTGTATGCCTGGGCTAAAGCCTCAACTTTAGTGTATTGACGGCAGAGGGTTTTTTTATTGTTTTTCATTTTAATTCAGGATTCCGGCCGGAATTTAAATCATCCTTGAACTTAAAAACCAATGACAATTGTTATTCTTCCATTATATTGAAACATTATGTCGAATACAGGACTGATCATTGAAGAAAGAGCCAGGGATATCGGGGATTTCCTGGTGGGGAGATTGCTGCCATTCAGAAAGAAAAGGATGGTAGGACCGTTCATATTTGTGGACCACATGGGCCCGGCAACCATCAGGCCCGGATCTTATTTCGACATCGGGCAGCATCCTCACATTGGCTTGTCCACCCTCACTTATCTTTTCGAAGGAGAGATCATGCACCGGGATACGCTGGGTACCGAGCAAAGGGTGACAGCGGGATCGGTGGGATGGATGACCGCGGGGAAAGGGATTGTCCATACAGAACGAACCCCCGATGATCTGAGAGATGGACGGTCATTCGATATACACGGATTCCAGATCTGGGTGGCGCTACCGAAGGACAAAGAGCAAATGGACCCTCAGTTTTCCTATATAGAAGCCAAAGACCTCCCCTCCTGGACCGATAACGGTAGCTCCTTCAAGCTGATTGCCGGAAAGGGATTCGGGAGGCAGTCTCCTGTTCCTGTTTTCTCCGATCTATTTCTACTGGAAATCAATGTGGGAAGGGACAGTCAGTTTGACATCAAAGACAATCTTAAAGGCGAGGTTGGTATCTGCGTGGTGACAGGCTCCATCAATGCTTGTGACCAGGTCATTGAAAAGGGATCATTGCTGGTGTCCAAAGAAGAAGATACCTGTAAACTAAAAGTCAGCGAAGGCTCAAAGCTCCTGATCTTTGGTGGGCAGCCCTTTGAGGAGGAACGTTTCATCGACTGGAATTTTGTAGCCTCTGACAAAGAACTCCTCAAAGCCGCAAAACAAAACTGGCAGGACAAAAAGTTTGAGATGGTACCGGGAGAAACGGGATATATCCCGTTGCCGGTTCCGGTTTGATGCTCCAATAAGTTTTAGGACAATAATGAAAAAGGGCGGGACCCGATAAGACCCCGCCCTTTTGTTGTTCTTTTACTTTTCTAATTTCTAATAACCCTCATTCTGAACTAGAAATCCGGGTAGATTTGATGCACCGTCGATGGCTCTTTGTGGAATAGGAAACAACCTTTTGGTCACATCAGAGTCGGTTTTTTCTACCCAGGCATCTTCATACTTTCCAAAGCGAATCTGATCGCCTCTTCGGAATCCTTCCCAGTAAAGTTCGAAACCACGCTCACGGAACATGATATCCAGATCAATGGCAGTCAGCTCAGCAGGAGTCTGTGCAGGCCTGGCATTTCTGGATGTTCTCACAGTGTTTACATCTGCCAGTGCACCCGGAGCATCTCCATTTCTCAATTTGGCCTCAGCCCGCATCAGATAGATCTCAGCCAGACGCATCATCACCAGATCCACGCTGCTGAAGTTATTACCATTCGGAGATGTACGGCTAAATTGGTACTTAGAAACCCGGTAGCCTGTGTTATGAAGACGTCCGTCATTGGTGAAATCAACAACTTCTGTGTGGTTGACATATCCCGTTGGATTGTTACCCTTGGTCTGTTCCACCGGATAGATCCTTGTGGTACCATCACCACAGGTGAGGAATTGTCCATCATCACCTTTTCTGGGGCCCCATTGAACACCTCGTAGAATGCCTCTGTCCATTTCAAACTCCAAAGCAGGGACACAATAGTAGTGATCCTGATCATTTTCCGGTGTCAGGCCCGTTAGGTCCTGAAGTCCGGCGGGCACCATGGTGTTCATCTGATAAAACCTGGCATCCACATCTGCAGGATCGTCGGGACCGTATGCATCCACCCAGGTCTGGTAGAAGTCGGAAGTGATTGCCGGACCATCGGTACCATCTGCGCTAGGGTATTCAGGTCTGGGAAACATGGAACCTGCAATTGACCAGTAGGCCCATCGGCTATGCTCTCTTCTGAGCACCCCGCGTTGATCAAGCGCAAAAATCAACTCAGGATTGCTATTGTTATCATCATTGAAAAGGGCAAAATATTCAGGTGACAAAGTGTAATCTCCTGAATTGATGATGTTGTTGGTGTATTCAATGACCTTGTCCATATCCGCCTGCGTAAAGTTCGGCGTGCCATACGGATCACGGTAAACAGCAGCATTGAGATGTAATCTGGCAAGAAAACCCCACACAGCTCCCTGGGTAAGTCGGCCGGGTCCTTTGTCAGTATTAATTACATCAACAACAGAAAGAAGATCATTCTGAATGTAGTCTATGGCATCCTGTCTTCTCAGCAGCACAGAAGTTTCATCCGTACTTTCCTTCTGAAAGGCAATGCCCCAGCTATCCAGTGCCAGCATATTCAGATAAGCCCTCAAAGCAATCATTTCATATAAGGCGCCCGAAGCCTCTGTATTTCCAGCTTCCGATAATGGTCTAAGGGCTTCTATCGCAGCGATCGTCCTGGATAAATTTTTAGTGAGCTCATTCCACGAATCAGTCACCAGATCATTACCCGAAGTGATCGTATGCTGATGTACCGCCATGAATTTACCACCATCGAACCAGTCGGTACCGCCACGGTAGGGCAGGATGGCTTCGTCAGCCGCAAGAAGCTGCAATCCGTAATAGTTGGTATGTCTCCAGGTCCATGAGATCTGACCATAAGCGGGGGCAATCGCTCCGCTGATCGCTTCTGCATTACCGGGACCAGTTAAAGATTCGTCAAGGACATCTTCTTCCAGGTCAGTACAACCTACTATTGAAAGAAAAAAGATGCTTACCAGTATTTTATTTAGAATTTGATTTTTCATTTTTTTAGATTTTACTAACAAATTGAAAGTCTCGCAAAACCACGTAGGTTTGGAGCCACTCTTTCATATCTGATTTGTTAAAATGATACATTTAATCCCAGCAGAATGGTTCTTGCTCTTGGATAGGTAAACCTGTCTATACCAAAAGTCTGAACACCATTGATAGCACTTCCGGTATTCACCTCCGGATCATAACCAGTGTATTGCGTGATCGTAAACAGATTTTGACCTGTCAGGGAGACACGGATCATGTTTATTCCGTTGAGACCCAGATCAGCCGGCGACAACGAATAGGACAATGTTGCATTGTTCAATCTCAGGAAGTCACCATCCTCCAGGTAGCGGGTAGATACTTCATTGGAGTTTGAAATGATCTCCTCAGGATATTGCACCGCAAAATCTGTAGTGTTGAAATTCGATGCCAGGTTCCCTTTGTTGAAGATGGACATGGCGGTGTGGTTGAAGATCTTATTCCCGGCCACTCCATTAAAATTCAGACTCAGATCAAATCCTTTGTACTGTGTATTCAGGTAAAAACCATAAAGTACATTAGGCAAAGCAGTACCCACCACTGCCCGGTCATTCTCAAGATTCTGGCCGTCAGGCACCACATCTTCAAACTGGTTCAATCCATCATTTCCGATGCCTTCGAATATTTTCATATAGAAAGCTCCGATGGGCTCACCATTGATATAACCATTGATGGTTGCACCTGTCTGGCCAGCACCCTGGGCAGCCCCACTTGTCAACACTGCAAAAGGTGAATTGATCACTTCATTGTTGATAAATGAAATGTTACCCCCGACATTGAACTGAAATTCATTTCTCGGATTACTTTTATAATCAAGATTTAACTCAACACCTGAATTTTTGATCTGCATGTCCGGGATGTTTGTCCAGTAAGTAGGGGTCGGCTGGATAGGATCGGCCGGCACGACTTCAAGGAGAATATTTTCAGACACCTTGTTGAAATAATCAATGGTACCGGTCAACCTGAAATCAAACAGGGAAAAATCAAGTCCGATGTCTGTTTGAGTGGATACTTCCCACTGCAAATCGGGATTGGCAAGACGGGTAAATATGATCCCGTAGGGATAGTCATCAAGTGTAGTGGCGTTTGGATCCAGGGGATAGGTATCATTTTCAGTCTTGCTTTCAGTATAACTTTCCCTGGTAATCTTTGACGGAATTTCCTGATTACCCGTTTGTCCCCAGCTGGCTCTCAGCTTCAGGTTGTCGACCAAACCACCTGAGAAAAATGATTCCTGTGTGATATTCCAACCAGCGGCAAAAGATGGAAAATATCCGTATCTGTTGTTTTTACCAAACTTGGATGATCCATCTCCACGCATGGTTGCAGTAAGCAAATACCTGCTTTCGTAGCTGTAATCCAATCTACCAAAAAACGATTGAAGTTCGTTTTCAATAGCAAACGTCGACATGGTTGTCGGTTGCTCGGTCGTGCTGATCTGATCCTGATAGATAGGTTCCACATCATTGTCAGCAAAACCAGTTAGTGCAAATGACTTTTGATGCTCAAAGGTCCTCTGGTAAGAATGGCCAGCTAACAAATTGATTGAGTGAGACCCGGAAGATAGATTATAAGTCAGTGTATTTTCTACCAGACTGTTTTCATTTCGCTTGGCTATGGATGTGAGAGATCCAAGTTCTGAACCCTCAAGCAAAGCGTACGGTTCATACTGAATGTCCCTGGTGGTGGTAGAATAATCCACACCCAGATTCAGCTTATAGGTAAGGCCCGGAATGATTTCCAATGAAGGAGTTACGTTCGCTAAGATCCTGTTGTTGACAGCTTCGTCTTTAAAGATGTCATATCGTACAAGGGGATTCAGCATATCTTCCAGTTGGGTAGGCTCTCCGTTGGTGGTCACGGGAATGGTAGGATTCAGTTGCAGCATATCCACCACAATAGACCCCATATCCGGCCTCAGGTTTTTTGTTTGAGCCCCCGTGAAATTATAAGCTACTTTCAGACGACCGTTGAATGCTTCCTGATTCAGGTTTAGTCTGGCTGAGTATCGCTCAAGGTTGCTGTTCTTAAGGATACCCTCCTGATCCTGCACACCAACTGAGGCGAAGTAGGAGAAGCTTTCACTTGCAGCTCCGCTCATCGATAAGTTGATATTATGAGATCTGCCTGTCTGAGATAATTCATCCTGCCAATCTGTATTTCCACCCAGATCGTCTAAAGTCCCTCCGGCTACAGGCACCTGAGTTCTGAATTCACCAGGCGAGAATACATCAATTTTATTCGCCATGGAGGACCAGGCGGTGGAGGCAGAAAAGTTGACCTCCGTTTTACCGGTTTTGCCCTTTTTAGTAGTAATTACTATCACACCATTGGCAGCCCTCGATCCATACAGGGCACTGGCTGAAGCATCTTTCAAAACCTCAATACTTTCAATATCCTGAGGATTAAGGAAGTTTAAAGGATTGCTGGCAACACCGGTAGAAGAGTTGTCAAGGACAAAGCCATCTACAACATAGAGTGGTGTTGTTCCTGACCGCAGACTACCCACACCCCGGATGATGATGTTTTGAGCAGCTCCTGGTTCACCGCTGGACGAGGTCACATTGACACCTGCTACCTTTCCCTGCAACAACTCACCAGGATTGACGACTACACCTTTATTAAAATCCTCTTCTTTCACTGAAGCGATCGAACCGGTCACATCAGATTTCTTCTGAACACCATAAGCCACTACAACGACCTCATTCAGCTCAGAAAGGTCTTCCTGCAACGAAATGGAAAAAGTTGATTGATTGCCAATTTCAATTTCCTGGGTCTGAAATCCAACAAAAGAAATCACCAAAGTAGTAGCATCATCCGGTACAGTCAACCTCCAGTTTCCATCAATATCCGTAATGGTCCCGATGGAAGTACCTTTTAGAGTGACTGAGGCGCCTATCAATGGTTCACCTGAGTCTTCACTGGTGATCTTCCCCTGAATATCACGGTCCACTGAGTCATTGATGATTTCTGTGACCGCATCATTATCACTTTCTGTGGCTTTGATGAAAATATTATTATTGACCCGTCGAAAAGACAGGCCTGACTGTTCAGAGATGGTCTTTAGGAGATCTCCCAGTATAAATTCCCCGGCCTCCAGCTTGATGGTAAAGGAGGAATTCGTCATCAACTCCTGGTCAATGTACGAGAATTGAAAGTCAGTTTCCTTCTCAATTCTACTTAAAACCTTATCCAGTCTTGTTGGGTTTTTCAGGTCAAGAGAAACCTGAATTTCATTAACGCTTCTGTTTTGAGCTCTGGAATCCACTGCTAAGGCAAGCGAGTAGATAGAGAGCTGAAGAATAATGCCATAAATGCACAATTTTGACATTTTAAGTAGTAATTTTCGTAGTTTTAACTCCATAAAAATTTGGTTTTTGGTAATTAATTATCAAAGACTTAGGCCCACAGACCTGGCACATTTTAGCCGATGAACAGGGATGTGGGTTCTTTATTATTTTCCAATGATATTCTAATCTGTTCTTTACTAAATCATGTGATTATCAATTAATTGTTATCATTCAATTGTCCTTAATCTATGGTATTGAGTGTCACCTGATTACCTTCAATTTTATAATTGAACTTGTAGACGAATGACAACCCTTTCAATACCTGGTGAAGGGTAGAATCTTCAAATTGGCCCGAAAAAGTGCCTATCTTTTCAAAGTCTCCATTTACCACAATGCTTACTCCATACCACCTTTCCAATTCGGTAATGATTTCCGGGAATGGCTTGTTCTTGAAATAAATGATCCTGTCCTTCCACCCGAAGGCCTGTAATCCATCTACCTTCTCAATGATCAGCTTTTTATCCACTTCGGAGTAAGTGGCCATTTGATCGGGCGTTAGCATTGCCTGCTCCCCAGTGGCACTGGTAAAGGATACTTTGCCGGATGCTACTGTTACACAGGAGCTCCTTTCGTCCTCATACGAGCGCACATTAAATGAAGTACCTAAAACGCGCACCTCATCTTCCTTGAACTTTACAATAAAAGGTTTGTCAGGGTCATGGGTCACCTCAAAAAAGCCTTCACCGGCAAGTCTCACCTCCCTGTTCTTACCCGTAAATTGATCCGGATAGATCAATATTGATCCTGCATTTAGAGTAACCGTAGTACCATCAGGTAACCTTGTAATCAATTTGCTCCCATACGGTACTTCGTTCTCCACCAATTCAATACTGACAGCTTTGTCTTCAAATTGTTGATTTGAAGAATATATGTAAGCAAGGGTAGTAGCTGTAAGGATTAACAGAACCGAAGCGGCAATTTTAAAATATAAGGAGGTGTTGGTCCTTTTCTCGTGATGCATGACCGGTCGTTCACTAATGTTGCCTCTGGATTTCAACTCCGACCAGATCAGCTCCTTCATCTTATCTGATTCATGGTCTCCAACCATCGAATAAGCATGCAGCTTGTTCAATATGGTCTTATTCAGAGACTCCTTTTTAACCCATTCCTGGAGCTCTTCCCATTCCTCACGGCTTAGTTCTTTATTTAAGTATTTGAATATTAACTCTTCCATAAGTGTCATTTGGGCTTCTGCCAAACTCACCTAAAGGAGTATATCAGGAAGAAAAAGGGAGGTAATCCTGAAAAATAATTATGACTGATCGTTAATTACCTGAATATCATTATTAATCCAGCAAGAAATCCTGTGATTAATTAAGGATTTCTCAGCTTAAGAATCCAATGAGGAAAATGACCTGGCCGATGAGCCTTATGTCAGGGTGCGTGTCACTTTCAGTATCCATATAATACCTGATGATCTCTGTCCGCAATTTGGTTTGTGTCCTTTTAAGCTGACTTTTGACAGTGGTGATGGAGATCCCCAGTTCTTTGGCTATCTCTCCTTGCTTTAACCCCTGTTCTTTCGCCATTCTAAAGATCAGCTGACCCTGATCCGGAAGGTCATTGATCTTTGTATCCAGAAGATCTTTTAGCTCCTTTTCAAGAAGTAATTCTTCGGGATTTATGTACTCGATGGTTTCTATTAAGACATCGACATGATCTCCGGTGGTGCTTAACTTTTTTTCATGGGCAAGCGCATGGGTAGCTCTGTTTTTGACTGATACCAGCAGGTATATTTCCAGGTTTTCAATCTTGGAAAGATCTGTCTCATTCTTCCACAAGTGATAAAAAAAGTCAGAGACTACATCCTTTGCCATACTTTGGGAAGAACAAATGGCTCTCGCATATCCATAAAGCTTATCAAAGCATTTCCGGTAAATCGATTCAAACTTCTGCGAACGACTGGCAGCCGATTGGTTATAAGAATTTGTTATTTCGTATTTAGTTGAGGACATTTCTACGAAAGCTCCGGATAAGCAGCCTTATTTATACCCCAAATTAAAGGATTTACAATTAAATCAGTTAAAAGGGATGTGATTTAATATCGGCAATGAAACTTTCCGGGCAAGTTTGAAAGCAACGAGATCCTGGCTAGACCAGGATTTCCGGCAAATCATCAAATAAATGGAAATCTATCCCATGGGAAATTGAGTCGAATGTTGACCATTCAGAAAAATGAACATCATTCTTTCCAAAGAATTCCGGACCACTAACCGGTTAAAGCGATCCCAGATAGGCCTTCACTTCCTTGTAAACCTTCTCGCCTGTAAATCCAAACTTCTCATCCAGCACGCCAGCCGGAGCCGAGTAACCAAAATGTTCCAATCCAAATACCTTCCCTTTCGGTCCAACCAGTTGACTAAGTACCACGGGCAAGCCGGCGGTCAAACCGAAAATGGGCCTGGACTCATCAATGATCTGCTGCTGGTAAGCCTCGGATTGCTCGCGGAACAGTCCTTCTGAAATCACCGAAACGATATTGACTTTGAACCCGTCCTTTTCGAGGAGTCTGGCCGCATCCACCAGGGTAGAGACCTCTGATCCGTTAGCTACGAGGGTGATATCTGCATGATCCACGGATTGCACCAGGTAGGCCCCTCTTTCAGCCTGGAGAGCATCTATATATCTGTTATCTTTTGAGGGCAGATCGTTGATCTTTTGTCTGGAAAAGATCAGCCCGGTAGGCGTATCAAGGTTTTCAAGCGCCATCTTCCACGCTACTGTGCTTTCCGCTGCATCGGCTGGCCTCAATGCCAACAAACTTCTTTTTCCTGAATGATTCTTGAGCTTTTCAAACAACCTCAGCTGAGCCTCCTGCTCCACCGGCTGGTGGGTGGGTCCATCTTCCCCTACCCTGAACGCATCGTGTGTCCACAGAAAAATGACCGGTAGCTCCATCAAAGCGGAAAGCCTGAAAGCAGGTTTTTGATAATCTGAGAAAATAAAGAAGGTGCCAACCACCGGGATCACTCCGCCGTGGAGGGCCATACCATTGGCCATGGCAGCCATCGTGAATTCGGCAACACCTGCCTGCAGGAAGTTGGCATCAAAAGATCCCGGCGAGAATTGCTTCACCTTTTTCAGGTAGCCATCTGTCTTATCGCTGTTTGCCAGGTCGGCCGAGGCAACGATCAGGTTTTCGACCTTACCAGCAAGGTATCCCAATACAGCCGCAGAAGCTTCCCTGGACGCTACGTTTTCCTTCTGAGGAACTGCTCCAAAATCAATATCAGGGATCTTACCGGTCAGGAAAAGGTCCAGCTTTGCTGCCAGCTCACCATTTTTCGACCTCCAGTCCTTCTCCTGCTGTTTTAATGCAGAAACCTCCTCTTTTTTCTTCTTTTTGATCTCTTCGTAGTAATCAGCGACGTCAGGGAAGATCACAAAAGGATCACTCAGGTTTCCTCCAAGCTTTTCGATGGTCTTTTCATAAGAAGCACCGGTTCCGCCGATGGGCTTTCCATGAAGTTCGACCTGCCCTTCATATGGATTTCCTTTTTCATCCACGCATCCTTTCCCCATGATGGTCTTACCAATGATCAGAAAGGGTTTTTTCGTTTCTTTTTTGGCTTCATCCAAAGCCTTTCTTATCTGGTCGTGATCGTGACCGTCGATAGTGACTACTTTCCAGCCCCAGGCTTCATATTTCTTTGCGGTATCCTCAGCGGTCACCTCCTCCGTCATGGTAGAAAGCTGCACATCATTGGAGTCGAAAAACATCACCAGATTGCTCAGTCCCAGGTATCCGGCAATCCGCCCGGCACCTTGAGAAATCTCCTCCTGGATACCACCGTCAGAGATGTAAGCGTAAATGGTATGCTCTGTCCAGTCACCAAACTTAGCCTGAAGAAACTTAGCCGCCAGGGCAGCCCCTACTCCCATGGTATGTCCCTGTCCCAGAGGCCCGGAAGTATTTTCCACGCCACGCTCCCTATCAATCTCAGGATGACCGGGAGTTACAGAACCCCATTGGCGAAAGTTGGCAATGTCTTCTTTTTTGTAATTACCCAGCAGATAAAGCTGCGAATAAAGCATGGCCGACAAATGTCCGGGATCGAGGAAAAAACGGTCACGCCAGGTCCATTGGGGATTGTCCGGATCAAACCTTAGATACTCGCTAAACAGGATGTGCATGAAATCTGCGCCACCCATCGGACCTCCGGGGTGTCCTGAGTTTGCTTTTTCTACCATCGCCGCTGAAAGGACCCGGATGTTGTCTCCTGCCTTCATGTCAATTTGCTTGTTCGTCATTTTAGATGCTGTGGGGTTTTTGGCTGCGCAAACTTAAAAAGATCAAGCGTTAACATTGCCAAACTTTGATCACTTTGCTAAGTTAAGCAACAATTTTATTAAGTGTATTATTTACACTTATTTATAGTTATCAAATAATATATTCATCCTCGTTTGCAACGAGGATGCTTAGACATGCAAGTATACCGCAGGGAACTACAGCGTTTTAGACGCTTTTCTCGCTAATCCTCGTTATAAACGAGGATTAGATTAGGGGTCCCTGAAGGGAGCCGCCGCGCCACTATCTTATTTATCGAATCTAAAGAGGTGGGTCCACTTGAGGGGAAAAAGGGGGAGCGAGGGGCCTAAGTTGACGGTGCAATATGCGATTGCATCGCGTTGAAACCATAGCGTTACAAACGTCAGGCTTGGAAAGCCTCGTTGCAAACGAGGATAGGGAGGAGAAACATATAGTCATGGCATGACTAGTCTCCCACCTTTTGCCTGAAATCCGGGAACCCGCTTTCAGTCCATCGGACCACCCGGGCCCTGGTAGCCCTGTTGGGGTCCTCCAGTTCAAAGCCATCGATCTCTTTGTAATCCCTGGCATGGTAGATCATGACAACCGTTTCGCCATCTTCTGCCGTGGTGAATGAATTATGGCCAGGACCATACCGGCCCACATCTTCGTTGGAATAAAAAACCGGACCCGGAGATTTATGCCAGTTTTGAACATCTAACAGGTCTGCATTTTCGTCAATCCAAAGCAATCCCACACAATAATTGTGGTTGGTGGCGCTAGCGGAATAGGTGACGAAGATCTTTCCGTTTCTCTTAATCACCGCTGGTCCTTCATTTACATTGTATTTGATCCTTTCCCAGTTGAATTCCGGCCTGGTAAGTATAATTTCCGGACCGGTCAGCGTAGTCGGGCCCGACATTTCCGACATCACCAGGGCCGTTCCGCTGTCACCATCAGGTATGTCCTGTGCCCAGATCAGGTATCTTTTTCCCTTATGTTCAAATGTGGTGGCGTCCAGGGAAAATGAGCTGGTCTTCGTGATGATTTGCCCCTCTTCTTTCCAGGTCCCCTTCATCGGATCTTTGGAGTCATTGGACAACACCCACATTCTGATCTTCCAGATATTATCCACTTCACTGGCAGCGAAATAGATATGCCATACACCATTTACCTGGTGTAATTCAGGCGCCCAGATATGGTGACTCATCGCCCCTTTTTCATGCTTTGTCCAGATCACCTGCTCATCAGCGTCTTTGATTCCATTGATGGTTTTTGATTGTCGCAGAATAATACGGTCATATTCCGGTGCCGTGGCAATAAAGTAGTAGGTTCCGTCTTCTGCTTTATGGACCCATGGATCAGCTCGTTGCAAAGCGAGCGGGTTGTCGAAGTCCTGACCAACAATTCCGGGAATAGACACGATAAGCATCAAAATAAACAACATTCCCTTCTTCATGATTTTGCCTGCTACTTTCCGTTGAAAGTCAGCATCACCCAGGCCACAATTCCTACCACGACAACAGAGATCACAATGTCTTTCCAGGAATAGCTGTTTTTGACTTCACCTTTGTCTGACTCTGAAATGGTGCTGAATGTCAGTCCGGCCAGCTGTTCATCCGTTTGAGGTTTGGTGGCAAAACTTACAGCAATTACCAGAATGATGCACAACAGGAAAAACCATGCGCCGAATGTCAGGAAATTGACCGTGCCGATGGTATGTAACAAGCTGCCCGGAGTCAGGTTCGGGGCGGCCAGCTCCAAAACAATGCGTACGGCACCAATGATCGAACCGACCACCAGGGTGACATACGCACCGTGCTGGTTGATCCTTTTGTAAAAAATTCCCAGGAGGAACACTGCAGCAATGGGAGGCGAAATATACGCCTGTACTTTTTGAAGGTACTCATACAATACCCCTGAAATATTTTGCATGATCGGGATCCAGAAAATACCAAGGATCACCACAATCGAAGTAGCGATCCTTCCGATATTCACCAGCTTCTTTTCAGGAGTATCCGGCCTCAGTTTTTTATAGATATCCACGGTAAAAAGGGTGCTGCAGGAATTGAATACCGAAGCCAGTGAACTCATCAGTGCTGCCAGCAAGCCTGCAGCAACCAAACCCCTCAAACCCGAAGGCAACAGGTTACTCATCAATACCGGGAAGGCCTGATCGGGTGTATCCCAGTGCAGTTCTCCCTTCATTTTTAAGGTCAAAGCAATGATCCCTGGCACCAGGAAAAGGAAGACCGGCATGAGCTTGAGCAGTGATCCCCAGATCGCTCCCCTTCGGCCCTCTTTCAGGTTTTTAGCTGTTAATGTCCTTTGCACAATATACTGATCCGTACACCAGTACCAGATCCCTACCACCGTGCTGGTAATCACGAGCGAGGGCCATGGAAAGTCAGGGTCGGAAGGCGGCCTCCACATGTCAAAATATTCCGGACCCAGGGTAGCTTTCATCTCTGCCCATCCGCCGACCGCGTCAAGCCCGATAAAGGTCAGAACAGCTGCTCCAAGGATCAACACGATCGTTTGAAGCGCTTCGGTATATACTACCGCACGCATGCCGCCAAAAACGGTGTACACACCGGTGAGCACCACGGTAGCCAGAGCCCCTACCCAGAAATTAATGCCCAGCAGGGCTGAAACCACTACACCTCCCGCATAGATGGTTACCGAAACTTTTGTGAGCACGTAAGCCACGAGGGAGACCAGCGAAAGGAACCACCTGGATTTGGCGCTGAACCTTTTTTCCAGGAATTCGGGCATCGTAAAGACGCCGCTGCGTGCATAAAAAGGCAGGAATACCCACCCCAGAAGCAACACCACCCAGGCATGAAGCTCATAAATGAGTAGCGGTATCTTGTTGCCTGCGCCCGATCCGGCCAGTCCGACCACGTGTTCGGAACCGATGTTCGAAGCGAAGATGGAAGCTCCGACCACAAACCAGCCCACATTCCGTCCGGCCAGGAAGTAATCCTCGGTATTTTCATTTTTTTTCAGGATCACCCACAGGGCAACACCAAATAATATCACAAAGTATGCAGCAATAAAAATCCAATCGAGGCCGTCCAGGTTCTTCATTTTATCAGGTTAAGTTGTTGAGTGTTTTCAAAAATGGTTATAATAAACTTCATTCCAGCGGATCTGGTCCTTGAAATTTCTGATCGATGTATTCCGGTCAATGACCAGTAACTCAACATCCATCATTTCCGCCAGATCTTCAAAATAGTCTGTAGTAAGCGCTTTGCTGAATACGGTGTGATGCGCTCCACCGGCCAGGATCCAGGCGTGGGCGGCGGTCTCTAAATTTGGATAACAATCCCATAGTACCCTTGCCACCGGAAGTTGAGGTAAATTCCTTTCAGGCTTCACAGCATTTACCTCATTCACGATCAGGCGAAACCGGCCCATATCCACCAGGGAAACATTGATCGCTTCTCCGGCATCCACATTAAATACCAGCCGGGCAGGGTCTTCCTTGCCACCGATACTCAATGGGTGAACCTCACAGGATGGTTTTCCGGCCGCGATGCTTGGGCAGATCTCCAACATATGTGACCCTAAGACCTGTGAACGATCAGGTCCGAAGTGATATGTGTAGTCTTCCATGAAAGAAGTTCCGCCTTTCAGCCCCTGGTCCATCACCTTGGCTGCGCGAAGCAAGGCAGCGGTTTTCCAGTCGCCTTCCGCGCCAAAGCCATATCCTGCGGCCATCATCCTTTGTGAGGCGATGCCGGGCAGTTGTTTCATTCCATGCAGGTTTTCGAAGGTATTGGTATAAGCCCCAAAACCTCCATCCTCCAAAAAGGCTTTTAATCCCAATTCAATCTGAGCTGAATCTCTCAAAGAGTGACTTTTCAACACCGCATCTGAAATTTCATACTGGTCCTCATATAGACCAATCAGTTGATCGATTTCAGCCCCTGAAACTGCATCAATGAATTTCACCAGATCTCCAACCCCGTATCCATTCACGCTGAAACCGAATTTCATTTGTGCCTCTACCTTGTCTCCTTCGGTCACTGCAACCTCCCGCATGTTGTCCCCGATGCGGGCCACTTTGGTGTTTTGCAACACATGCCATCCGGCAGCCGTCCTCGACCAGGTTCCCAAAGCTTTCAGCGCTTTTTCATCGGTCCAGTGACCTACGATCACTTTCCGATTCTTTCTCAGCCTGCTTACCATGAATCCGAACTCACGGTCACCATGGGCCGACTGATTCTCATTCATAAAATCCATGTCGATCTTATCCCAGGGAATTTCCCGATTGAACTGTGTGTGGAAATGGACCAGTGGCTTTTGCAGGGTCTGCAATCCCCGAATCCACATTTTAGCCGGTGAAAAGGTGTGCATCCAGGCAACTATTCCAATACAGTTTTTAGCGGTATTGGCCTCCTGAAGCAAGCTATAAACCTCTTCAGAGGACTTCACCACATCTTTGTATTTCACCCGGACAGGAATGTGCGAACTGCTCTCAAGTGCTTTAGCGATCTCCTGTGAGTGTTTGGCAACATGTTGAAGGATCTCATCTCCGTAAAGGTGCTGGCTGCCGGTGACGAACCAGATTTCATAGGTGTTTAAGGGCTTTATCATCATTCGTTCTGTCCATAGTAAGCGTCCTTACCATGTTTTCTTTCATAGTGTTTCTTTATCAGGGCATCTTTCAGTCTGGGCGCATTCGGGTTGATCTGTAAGGTCAGGTAGGCCATCCGGGCCACCTCTTCCAGTACCTTGCTGTTGTACACGGCTTTGGCTGCATTTTTACCCCAGGCAAAAGGACCATGATTTCCCAACAGAACCATTTCCACCTCTTTATGATCAAGGTTCTTGTCAGTAAAACAATCGATGATCTGATGTCCTGTCATGTGTTCGTAATTCCCTTCGATGTAATCATCTTTCATGGGCGGCGCGCATGGAATGTCTTTGGTGAGATGGTCCGCGTGGGTGGTACCAAAGATCGGGATGTCTTTTTGAGCCTGCGCCCAGGCGACAGAATAGGTGGCATGGGTGTGGGCAATTCCACCTATGCCTTCCCAGTGATTGTAGAGGAATGCATGCGTTTTAGTGTCTGAAGAAGGCCTCATCTTTCCTTCTACCACCTCGTTTTCAAGATCCAGCACCACGATGTCCTCTGGCTTTAAAGCTTCATAAGGAACTCCACTGGGCTTGATGGCAAATACTCCCCTGTCTTTGTCAAAGGCGCTTACATTGCCGAAAGTGTAGATCACGAGCCCCAGGGCATCCAGTTCCATATTGGCCTCGTAGCATTCCTCTTTTAGTTGCTTGAATGACATCTTAGTTGTTGATGTTTTGTTCTACAAATTCCCCCAGTTGAACATATTTCTCGTAGATCTTCCGATAGGAGTCAACGTTTTCCTTTTTAGGATTATATTCCTTCTCAAAACCATTGCCCATGGCTTTGACGGCTGATGACATGTCCGGATGAACTCCTGCAGCGACTGCGGCATACATGGCTGCTCCAAGTGCAGGCGCCTGCTCGGAAACAGCCACTTTGATCGGCATATTCAGCACATCAGCCAGGGTCTGCATGATGAATGAGGATTTCTTTGCCACTCCACCAATTCCAACAACAGTCCTGATTTCAACTCCTTCTTCGGTAAACCGGTCCACGATCTTTTTGGAGCCATAACAAATGGCTTCGACAAGCGCTCTGAACAATTGGGGAGCATCAGTTCCCAGGCTTAAATTAACAATGGCTGCCTTCAGGTTTTGATTCGCATCCGGAGTCCTTCGACCATTGATCCAGTCAAGTGCTATTGGCGCACTGATGCTGATCGGTGTTTTTTCAGCCTGAGTGGATAAGCTAACGATCATGTCTTCCCTGATCTTTTCCAACTCTTCATCTGACATTGACTTCTTTAAATAATTATCAAGCGGCCAGGAGATCAGGTTCTTAAACCAGGCCAGCACATCCCCAAAG
The DNA here is from genome assembly GCA_965243485.1 of Cyclobacteriaceae bacterium. Taxonomy (GTDB): domain Bacteria; phylum Bacteroidota; class Bacteroidia; order Cytophagales; family Cyclobacteriaceae; genus UBA7330. The sequence continues at coordinate 5,457,554 of CBDEVP010000001.1, forward strand.
GCCGACTGTCCGGCCTCCAGCCCGATCATTCCCGGCAAAACAGATCCATCTACCTGTCCGCAGATCCCATGAACGGTGCGATTACCTATAACATCCTGGGAAGATACGATGATGTCGCAGGTGGAAGTGCCCATGACACGAACCAGTGTAAACTCTTCAACCTCCGCTCCCACTGCTCCTGCATGGGCATCGAAGGTTCCCACTGCTACGACAACATCCTCACTCAATCCCAGTTTATCCGCCCATGCTGCTGAAAGGGTCCCGGCGGGAATGTCTGAAGTAAAAGTTTCTTGGTATAAATTGTTTTTGACTTCTACAAGATATGGATCCAGTTTAGAAAGGAATTGATCGTCCGGCAACCCTCCCCAGGACGGATGCCACATGGCCTTATGTCCGGCCGCACATCTGGATCTCTTAAATGACTCAAGGTCATTTTCTCCGGTCAGGATATAGGTCATCAGGTCGCAATGCTCCATCCATGAATATGCAGCATTCTTCACTTTGTCATCTTCTCTGGCCACATGCAGGATCTTAGCCCAGAACCATTCGGACGAATAGATCCCGCCTTCATATTTTGTGTAGTCCTCACCTCCCCAGCTTCTCGCCAGCCGGTTGATCTCTTCTGCCTCACCAATGGAAGTATGATCCTTCCACAGGACCATCATGGCATTCGGGTTCTCTTCAAAACCGGGTAACATACATAGTGAAGTCCCCTGCTTGTCAACCGGAACAGGAGATGAACCGGTTGTGTCAATACAAATACCTTTGATCAGGGTTTTATCCACCCCGCCGTTTGTGACCACCTCGCTAATGGCCGCTTCCATCCCTTCTATGTGGTCCAGCGTGTGTTGCCTGAACTGATTCTTTGGAGCATCACAAAACCTGCCCTCTTTCCATCTTTTGTACCAGGACACATGGCTGGCAACCGTCTTACCGTTCGATGTGTCAACCAGAACAGCCCGCACTGAATCTGTTCCGAAATCAAGACCGATCACATGTTTATTATCGTTCATGGGGCAGAATGGGTTAATATTACGCTAATATATAAAAATAATATTAAGTGTAAAATATACATTTAATATTAATACGCTATAATTTTATCTTTTTCCGATGGGTAATCATTATAAACGGCATAAAAAGACCTATGTAGCCGTTGATTGTATCATTTTTGGGTTTGATCAGGACAACCTGAGGATCTTGCTGATCAAGCGGGATTTTGAACCGGAAAGGGGAAAATGGTCATTGATGGGCGGTTTTTTAAAGGAAAGGGAAACACTCGATGATGCCGCTAACCGGATTCTCAACAAGCTGACCGGGCTGCATGATATCTATCTGGAGCAACTCCGGTCATTTAGCGACCCGGACCGGGACCCGGTCGATCGCACGGTATCCACTGCCTACTACGCCCTGATCAATATAGAAGAGCACAATGAAGAGCTCACCAAAAAGCATTCAGCAAGGTGGTTTAATGTGGACGAAATTCCGGCCCTGATCTTTGACCACAATGAAATGGTCGATCAGGCCATCCGCCGACTCAGATTTAAAGCCTCAACAGAACCCATAGGTTTTGAATTGTTGCCGGAAAAATTTACCATGCGCCAGCTTCAAAGTCTTTACGAAGCTATTCTGGGACAAAAGCTCGACAAGCGGAATTTCATCAAAAAGATCCTCAACCTGGATGTGCTGATCAAGCTCGACGAAAAGGATATGACCTCAAGCAAGAAGGGGTCCTTCCTGTACCGGTTTGATGAGAAAAAGTATGACCGGTTTCAGATTTAACGCAGTTATTTACCTGACCAAATCTTTATTCCTTCTCGTATGATCGCACATGAGCACCAACGAAGGCATAGAAGATCTGATGATCAGTCATTAAAAAACGGTTTGACTTTCTCATAAAAAGCCAGAAAATGATCCTTTAAGCCGGCCCAGTCACCTGTTTCAATGAGCTTTGAGAGGAACAACCCACCTCCCATGCCCAGCCCTTTTGCGCCTGCCCTGAGGAAATGCCCTACATTCTCAATGTTTATACCTCCGGTAGGTACCAGCGGAATTTGAGGGAACGGACCCTGAAGCTCTTTGATGTAACCATGACTTAAAGTACCGCTGGGAAATATCTTGACCATCGTGGCTTCAAGATTCCAGGCGCGGTAGATCTCAGTCGGAGAAAATGCTCCCGGGAATACCGGGATATGATCTTTCACACAGGTCCTGACAACCGCTTCATCCAGTATGGGGGTAACGATAAAAGCCGATCCGGCAGCTTTGGCTGCAGCGTAATCATCCGTAGTACAGACTGTGCCTGCTCCTATCTGAAGAGATTTAAATTCAGCTTTGGCAGCTTCGATGATTGAAGCGGCATTGGGAGTGTTCCAGGTGATCTCTGCTAGCAGAAAACCGCATTCCTGGTAAACCTCCAGAACCCGGAATACCTGATCGCGGGAGTATCCCCTGAGTATACCGATCACTGGCATTTTTTTCAGTGCCTGATTTATATCCGTCATAAATGTTTAAGTATTGACAATTGTCCAATAATATAGGAATTCGCCAGGTCTTCAGCTGCCAGAAAGCTGGCGTCCTCAATTCTTAATTTTTTCACCGCCTGCTGGTATAACGAAAGCATCTTTTGATCGCAGGCAAAGACTTTTTTCCCATTCATGGAATGAAGGTCCTTCAATTCACTTCCGATGATCAAGCCACTGAGGTAAAAGTAATTTTGCGGAGAAGTCTTATTCTTTCCAAGAATGTCCCGTGCACGAATCCTAAAAAAACTATGGAGTAAGTTTTCTTTTTGTGCTTCCTCCACTCCCAGGTCGAATGGTAATTTGAAATCCAGGGTCCAGGTTGATTTTATTACAGACCTGTTTAAAATGCTTTGTTCACTGATTAGCTGGAAAAGTTCACCGGTCAGATATGTTTTAAATCCAACAAGTGCACCATTTCTGACCTTCATGTGTTTTGAATGTGTCCCGGGAAACACCAGGGTGGAATTTTCAGGATCCAACTGGTTACGAAGACCAATAAGTTGTGTCTCTTCTCCGCGCATAATATCTTCATCGCCTGCAACACCTGATATCAATGTGATCCTGCCCAGGGAATTGTTTTCCATGGTTTCTGAAAGTACTCCGGACCCGTCCAATGAAAAAGGGAGTTTTGCATACGGCAATTCCTTCATGCCGATGCTGGAGCTGGCCATTCCCGAGATGATGATCTCCTGATATTTTTCAGGGGTGATGTTTGCCCGTTGAAGAAGCCTGGAAAGGGTCTCCAAAAAATAATCAAATGGTTGTTCCCCGGATTCCCGGCTTTGATGGAAAATGCTTTTACAACCCTGGTCCGATTCGAATTTTGATGAAACTTTTTGAGTTACAGGATCTGCGAGCGCAGCCCGGAACGAGGAGGTCCCCCAATCGATACAGAGGATGGGTTTTTGAACAGACACTTTATTTTAAAGATTTGATCTCAAAAGCCTCTTCCGATGATCGATCTACTTCCAGCTTATTTCGTAAAGGACGCCCGAATCCATCCCAGCTAACCTCCATTTCATCCCCCTGCTCAAGTCTGATCCCGTCACCAAAGCTAAAGGCATCCGCCCCAAAAAAGTGCACATGAACCTGACCGGGAACCCTGTGGTTGCTATACTTAAAATGATGGTATTCCAGGTTATACAGGCTGTGGGCCATATTCTCTTCCCCGGTTTTTATTTCCTTCTGCCATAAGGGTTTGCCTGCTCGATGAATCGCAACACGGCCTTTTATATTCTTAAAATCTTCGGTGATGACCAACTCCGGTCCAATGGAGCAATTCCTGATCTTTGAGGGTGCCAGATACAGATAGTTTTCCTTTTCGATGACATGATCAGAAAATTCATTCGAGGTACAAAAGCCTATCCTAATGGGCATTCCGACTTCGTCTATGAAATAAATGCCTGCAATCTCCGGCTCCTCGCCCCCATCTTTTCCATAATTCGGGATCATCAGTGTATCACCATGACCTTTCAGGATGGATCCGTTTCCCTTATAAAACCATTCAGGCGAAATGCCAATCTTTCCCTGGCCTGGCTTTCCACCCTCAATACCGGACAGATACATCTTCATGCTGTCTGTCAATGTATTCTCCTTTTGGGAATCATGCATCTTCTGGCGGTTTTCTGCACTTGCCTTATGGGTAAGACCCGTTCCGGAAAGCATGCAGTGATTCGGATCGTGGGGATGATCGATGGCCGGGAGTACCTGCCAGTCGTCTTTTTGCTGGTAGACCTCATCATATAAGAATTTTTTGGAGGAAATATACGTCTCAATGAATGAGGTAAAGTTTCCTGTTCCTTTCTCCAAAAATGAGGAAACCAGGTCATAAACAGAATAAAAATCCTTCAATGGAATAAGATAAGGCTCCTCGACAAGTCCAACAAAGCGTCTGGAGGTACTACTAAACTGGATCAGGTTCATGGGTTGGGGTTTGGTTTCAATGCTAAGAAAGCAAAATTTTTAATAAACTATAAAGTGAAAGGTCTTTACAGAGCTAATTGTATTTAAACCAAAATCAGATACTGATTGAGGTCATAAGAAAATGGAAATGTTAAATCGACGATACAGGCCGCTCCTACGGAATTCATTACAGGGACGGTAATTATACCAATGACAGGTCGTCCCAACCGGACTTATGCGATGCCGTGTAGAAAATGCCTTGCAGAAGCGCTCCTGTCACACGTGTAAACTGACAATCTCTTTGTGCCTTTGTGACTTGGTGGCTAAAAACATAGCTGCCAACGAAGATCTTAAGATGACATGAGTTATTGCTAAAACACCGATTAAACCCTTTGATTGATCATATTTAATTGATAAAATTATCGCACAATAACCCAAACATGTTGAAAAACCTATCCATTATCTTCCTGACCATCATTTTTACCGGTTGTCAGGGTAAAACAGATTCCAGCACTTCTACCTCGACCAAACCAAACATCCTTTTCATCCTGGCTGATGACTGTACCAACTGGGACCTTGGGGTTTATGGAAGTCCTGATGCCATCACCCCAAACATTGATCGACTGGCAGCTGAAGGCATGAAATTTACCCGTTGCTACCAGGCAGCTCCCATGTGCTCTCCAACAAGACACAACATTTTCACAGGACTATATCCGGTTAAAACGGGAGCTTATCCCAACCATACCTTTGCGGAAGAAGGGACTGAAAGCATCGTTCAATACCTCCGTCCGCTGGGCTATCGCGTGGCCCTTTCCGGGAAAAGACACATTCAGCCGGAGACCATCTTTGACTTTGAGTACCTGGGCAAGGACAAGAACCCGGAGTTTGATCTGGTTGAAGATTTCATCAAAGACGCGAAAGCAAATAGCGAACCCTTTGCATTGATGCTTACCTCCAACGAACCTCACAATCCCTGGGATCAGGGGGATCCTTCATTATTCAATCCGGACAGCCTTACACTTCCCCCATTCTTTGCAGATACACGGGTAATCAGGGAGGAATACACCAAATACCTGGCTGAAATCAATTACCTGGACAGTCAGGTAGGCACTGCGCTGGAACTTTTAGACAAATATGGATTAACTGATAACACCCTCGTGATTTTTGCCAGTGAGCAGGGAGCTATCTGGCCCTTTGCCAAGTGGACCGGGTATGAGGCAGGTGTGAAATCTGCCCTTATTGCAAAAATGCCGGGCGTAATTGAACCCGGAAGCACCTTTAAAGGGATCGTTGAGTATTCCGACTTACTACCCACATTTATTGAAATGGCCGGAGGTGTTCCCGCCGAAAAACTGGATGGTATAAGCCTGGTCCCCATCTTAAAAGGAGAAGAAAACAGAGGTAAGGAATATGCCTACAGCATTCAGACCACAAGGGGTATCAACGACGGCAGTGATCATTACGGGGTAAGATCCATTGTCAATGATCAATACCGGTATATTCTTAACCTCACCCCGGAAGAAGCATTCTTAAATACGATCAACAATGATCGGGAGGGGCCGGAAAGGTGGTTTGTCTCCTGGAAGGAAAAAGCCCGGGAAGATGCCGAAGCTGCCAAATCTTTAGAAAGATTTAAATACAGGCCAAAAGAAGAACTTTACCAGATCGTTGATGACAAATGGTGTCTGAAAAACCTGGCGGAAAACCCCGATTACAATGAAATCAAAACACAGCTGAAAACAGAACTGGAAAAGTGGATGGCAGAATGTGGAGATTTGGGTCAGGAAACTGAGATGGCTGCATTGGAACATATGTGGAGAAATAGAAAAGAATAACCGAAGACTGTAGCTTAAGATATTAAATGTATTTTATACATTTATAAATATATTTGTTTAAAATACTCTTTAACCCTAAACAGAACCAGAATGCGACCCCTCATTACCATCCTCTCAATAATTGTAATCTCAATCAATGTTTTAGCCCAGGATGCCTACCTGACGCTCAACATCGAAGAAGATCAGCCCATCATCAGCAAGCACATTTACGGTCACTTTTCCGAACACCTGGGAAGATGTGTTTACGATGGCTATTGGGTAGATGAAGGTATGAACGTACCAAAAAAGGATCGAATCAGGTTGGATGTGGTAGAAGCATTAAAAAAGATCAACATTCCAAATCTGAGATGGCCCGGAGGTTGCTTTGCGGATGAATATCACTGGAGAGACGGGATCGGTCCTCGAGAAGAGCGTCCAAGTATGGTAAACACCCATTGGGGAATGATTGTGGAAGATAACAGTTTTGGAACCCATGAGTTCCTCGAGTTGTGTGATCTGCTGGACACTGATCCTTATATCGCCGCAAATGTTGGAAGTGGGACTGTGAAAGAAATGAATGACTGGATTGAATACGTAAATTATAATGGTGAGTCAACATTGGCCAGACTCAGGTCTGAAAACGGTCATCCGGAACCTTACAACGTGGAATTCTGGGGCATTGGTAATGAAAGCTGGGGCTGTGGGGGAAATATGACTGTGGAGTATTTCGCCGATGTCTACAAGCGATATGCCACTTATGCCAAAAGCTATCCCGGGACGCGAATCAAACGTATTGCATCAGGGGCAAATACCACCGATTACCATTGGACGGAGGTGATGATGCGGGAAGCAAGAAGACAGATGTGGGGTCTGTCTGTGCACTACTATACCGTACCAACCGGAAACTGGAGTGCCAAAGGTTCCGCCACCAGCTTTACCGAAAGAGAATACTTCGAGACCATGGACAGGGCTCTTTTCATGAACGAATTACTGGATAAGCATATCGCAATCATGGATCATTACGATCCTGATAACCGGGTGGCGCTGGTTGTGGATGAATGGGGGATCTGGACGGATTCAGAACCAGGCTCAAACAGCAGTTTTTTGTACCAGCAGAACAGTTTAAGGGATGCGCTGATCGCAGGATCTATATTAAACATATTCAACAACCGGGCAGACAGGATCCGGATGGCTAATCTCGCACAAACGGTGAACGTGCTGCAGGCACTCATTCTGACTGACAAAGAAAAGATGATCCTGACGCCGACCTACCATGTATTTGACCTGTATCAGGTGCATCAGGATGCAAAGTTGATTCCTTTCCTGATCAAGACACCTGATTATGTGAGTGGTGAGGATAAGCTTCCTGCCGTGAATGTTTCAGCTTCTATGGACGATACAGGAAAAGTGCACATCACCCTGGTAAATATCGATCCGAATAATGCAATAACGATCTCGGGAGTTTTGAATGGCTTCATCTGGAAAAATGTGACAGGAAGGATAGTGACCTCAAAGAATGTTACTGATCACAACAAGTTTGATAATCCGGAAGTTGTGAAAACAGCTACTTTCAATGGAGCGAAGAAGACAAAGGACGGGTTGAGTGTCGAACTGCCAGCGAAGTCGGTAGTGATGCTGGAGTTGAACTAAGGAGCTGATTCACAGAGGACCACAAAGAAGGCACTGAGAAAATCAAAGTAAATTTCTAATATAATTCTCTGTGAATCTTTGTTCCTTCTCGGTGCTCTTTGTGAAATAACAATCAGATAATTAACGAAGACATAAATTATAGCTTGGGGGTGTGTTCTGTTAGGGATGACTTGTGAAGACACATACCATGGGCTAATATTACAGGCATTTTAATGCCAAACCTAACAATATGAAAAGCTGGGACCTAAAAGATAAAAAAGCGCTGATCACCGGAGGATCCAAAGGGATCGGGTATGCTACAATGGAGCAATTCCTCCAGCTTGGAGCAGAGGTGATTTTCACCGCCAGAAATGAAGATGAAATAAAGCAGGTAGAGTCTGATCTTCAATCAAAAGGATACACAGTTACGGGCCTACAAGCAGATGTAAACAGCGAAAAAGACAGGCAAAAGGTAAAAAAACTGATTGAGGAAAAATGGGGCCTATTAGACATCCTGGTCAACAATGCAGGGGTCAATATCAGGAAGCGCACGGTTGACTACACCAAAGAAGAATTTGAATACGTGCTGGGAATCAATCTCATTGCCCAGTTTGAGCTTACACGACTTTTACATCCCCTATTGAAAGCTTCGGGGAACGCATCGATCATCAATAATGGATCCATTGCGGGACGACAGGATGTAGCTACAGGATCTCCTTATGGCATGTCAAAGGCTGGAATCATCATGATGTCCAAGAATCTGGCCGTGGAATGGGCGCCGGACAAGATCCGCGTAAATACTGTCTCCCCCGGATTCACTGCGACCCCGCTGACAAAACCCCTGTTTGCCCAGCAGGAAAAGATTGAGGCAATCGTGACGCGGACGCCCATGAAACGGGTAGCCGAGCCGGAAGAGATAGCCTCGGTCTTTACTTTTCTTGCCATGGACCATGCATCGTTCATTACCGGACAGAATATTACCGTGGACGGTGGGATTTCGGCGAGCGTGTTTTGATGTAGTGTTAATAAGATGAATGGTTTGTGAGCCATCCTACGCCATGGCTTCGGAGGCCGAGGGACAAACCATGGTTAATTTATTGGCCAACTTCAGGATAAAATACCATCCACCACCTTGCCATGCACATCCGTCAGCCGATATCGTCTACCCTGGTGTTTGAAAGTGAATTGCTCATGCTGAATGCCCATGATGTGCATGATGGTCGCCTGCAGGTCATGAACATGCACCGGATTTTCTGCGGGATAGAAACCAAATTCATCTGAAGCTCCGTAAGTAAAACCGGGCTTTACTCCGGCACCAGCCATCCATAAACTGAAAACATAAGGATGATGATCCCTGCCCCAGTTATTATAATCTTTGATATTGCCCTGCAAAAAAGGTGTCCTGCCAAATTCCCCACCCCATATCACCAGGGTATCTTCCAACAATCCACGCTGCTTAAGGTCTTTGATCAAAGCGGCACTTGGCGCATCCGTATCCTGGCACTGAATCTTCAGCTGATGATTCAGGTTCTTATGCTGGTCCCAGCCGGCATGCATACACTGAATGAAGCGAACGCCCCGCTCAGCAAGTTTACGGGCCATCAGACAATTGTAGGCGAAACTGCCTTTGTTATAAACATCCGGTCCGTACATATCCAGTACATGCTTTGGCTCTTTGGAGAGATCTGTGAGTTCCGGAACGCTCATCTGCATCTTGTAAGCCATCTCATACTGTGCTATTCTCGTCTTGATTTCGGGATCTCCGTATTGATCATAATTAAGCTCGTTGATGGCTGAAATGTCATCCAGCATCTTCCTCCTCAGATCCCGGCTGATACCATCAGGGTTTTGGAGATAAAGCACCGGATCTCCCCCTCCTCTGAACTTTACACCCTGATACTTACCAGGTAAAAAACCACTGCCCCAATAATAATCGTAAAAGATCTGGCCACAGCTGTTTTCCTTATCTCTGGAGGTCATCGCCACAAAAGAGGGAAGATCATCAGCCTCACTTCCCAATCCATAAGTAAGCCACGCTCCCATACTCGGCCTCCCCGGCTGCTCCGAACCTGTCAGAAAAAAGGTGATGGCAGGGGCATGATTCACTGACTCGGTGTACATGGATTTGATGAAGCAAAGTTCATCCGCGATTTTGGCCGTTTCGGGCATGAAGTCAGATACCCAGGCCCCGCTTTGGCCGTGCTGAGCAAAATTGGTGATTTCAGAGATGATCGGTCGCTCAACCTGGTTGCCTGTCATGGTGGAGAACCTGACGCCATTGACCAGCTCATCCGGTATCTGCGTGCCATGCCACTTTTTTAACAGCGGCTTATAGTCAAACAGATCAACATGCGAAGGGGCTCCGTTCTGAAACAAATAAATGATCCTCTTAGCTTTTGGCGCAAAGTGGGGAAGACTGACAGTGCTGGGTCCATACTGGGAACCGGCTTTGCGGGCGCCAAAAGCTTCCGTACCCAAAAGCGATCCAAGGGCAAGGGTGCCGATGCCCTGGGCCATTTTCCCAAAAAAGTTTCTTCGTGTTTGTTGCGCACTGAACTCACCAAATGGATTCAGATGGTTTTCCATGGTCATTGACGGGTTAAAGTTTCATCCAGATTCATCATGACTGAGCACAAAAGGGTAAATGAGGCGTGGTCCGTCAGATCGACGGCGGAACCACCTTTAAATTCTCCTGTAGTGACCACTTTTTCAGCCTCCATAGGCTGTTTTTCAAAATAATCCCTCAGCTCCTCAAGTCGCCGAGTAAAGACCTCAACTTCGTCATTTCGGGGTAGCCTGGAAGTCATGATCTCAAATGCTGTCTTTATCCTTTCGGTATCATCGGAATACTGACTAAGAATATTCGCAGCAAATACCCTGGAAGCCTCCGCATACCCCGTCTCGTTGAGCGTGGTAAGGGCATGAAGTGGGGTATTGGTCCGCACGCTTTTTACTTCACAAACCTGTCTGCCGGCATTATCAAACAGCATGGTTGGACCAACAATGCGCCTCCAAAACGTGTATAGGGTCCTTCGATACAGGTCCTCCCCGTGGTCTTGCTCGTATTTGATCTTGCCAAAAGTGGCTTCCTCCCAGATCCCGGGAGGCTGATAAGGTTTTACAGGTGGCCCACCAATCGAATCTACCAGCAGCCCGCTCACAAACAAAGCCTGGTCCCGCAGCATCCAGGAGGGTAATCGCATTCTGGTGGCTCGGGCCAGGAGCTTATTTTCCGGGTCAGCCTCCAGCAACTCCGCAGAAACCTTTGAAGATTGCTGATAGGTGGCACTCATGACGATCTTCTTAAAAAACGCCTTTAGGTCCCATCCGCTTTCTATGAAATCACGGGCTAACCAATCCAGTAACTCAGGGTGTGTTGGCAATGCTCCCTGCACACCAAAGTCTTCCGTGGTTTTCACAAAACCGGTTCCAAAAAAAGCCTGCCAATACCGGTTGACCGTCACTCGTGCTGTGAGCGGATGATCATCAGAAACGAGCCAGCGGGCAAGAGCCAGCCTGTTGTTCTGCACATCAGCGGGTAATTCAGGCAATACGGATGGCACATCGGGGGACACCTCTTCTTCCGTAGAGGCATAATTTCCTTTTGTGAGGATAAAGGTTGGTCTTGGTTCCTCCATCTGGTCCATCACCATGACCATCAGGTTCTCCTTTTTCTGCTGTTCGTACCTGGACCTTGCCCTGATAAGCTCATCAATCATGCCTGCATATCCGGGATCAGTAGTCTTGTAAAACTGGTAAATCTCCCTTAATTGATAATTGGCTCGCTCATAAGCAGCTCTATCAAAAGCGTTTGAAAAGGCACCGGCCAAAACCCTGTCAGACTTTGAAACGGGTTCTCCCTCCCCTCTGGGAAATTTCTTCAGTTCCACCTCATCAACTTCTGAGGCCAAATCTTTCAGGTACTCATTGAGTTCATCAAGCTTATTCCGATCTTCCAAAGGACTCATATCCAGAACCGGAGGGATGACCCCTGAATATCCGTCGCCGGATTCAGAAGTCTGATTGAAATAGCTGAAAAGCTGGTAATATTCCTTCTGTGAGAGGTCATCAAATTTATGATCATGACATCTGGCACAATTTAAAGTAAGTCCCATCCAGGCAGTACCCACTGTTTCCACCCTGTCAAACACATTGTTGACACGAGTCTCCTCTACGATCTTTCCTCCTTCGCCATTGAAAGGATGATTTCGGTTGAAGGCCGTCGCAAGAATGTCTTCTGTGGAGGGCTCCGGCAACAGATCGCCTCCTATTTGTTTCACCGTAAATTCATCATAAGGCATGTTGTCATTAAAAGACTTGATCACCCAGTCCCTCCAGGGCCACATGATGCGGGTCGGATCGCCCTGATAGCCATTGGTATCTGCATATCGGGCCACGTCCAGCCACTCCCAGGCCCATCGTTCTCCGAAATGCTTTGATGCCAGCAGTCGATCAACCAGTCGTTCATAAGAACCTTCAGATTGATCTTCCGAAAAATCCTTTAATTCTTCTGGAGTAGGCGGTAGACCCGTTAAGTCCAGACTGAGTCTCCTGATCAAGGTTCGTTTATCAGCTCGATCGGAAGGTTTTAAGCCCTGCTTTTCCAACTTCGTCAGCACGAAGTAATCTATTTCATTTTTGGGCCATGAGGAATCCTGAACCGATGGTAGTTCCGATTTTGTTGGTGGAAGGTAAGCCCAGTGCTTCTTCCATTCAGCACCCTGTTCTATCCATTTGATCAAAATGGCCTTTTCCTCCGCAGTCAGTTGTAGTTTGGATTCCGTGGGGGGCATCACCAAAGCTGCTTCATCGGAAATGATGCGTTTGACTAGCTCACTCTCCTCAGGCTTTTCCGGTACGATGGCAAACCCTGGTTTATCATGAAGCTGCCCGAGTGCAGCATCCTGGACGTCCAGACGAAGACCGGCTTTTCGTGCATTCTCGTCAGGTCCATGACATTGGTAACATCGGTCTGAAAGTATCGGACGGACATGAAAATTAAAATCAATGACCTCGGGCAGATTCTCATATGAAGCAGCCACGTCATCAGGGTATGGAGATGAACAACTCACAGCGATCGCAATGAGCGAAAAAACCAATGGTCTTGCTACTTTGGATCCAAAGAAATTTGGCCTAGCACTGAATGTCTGAAGTCTCTTCATCGATCACTCACCGGCTTCGTATCTATTACGGGTCTGAGGCCGGTCTCTCATTCTCAAATTTAGTAAAACTGGACTTAGGTATGACTGATGAATTCAGGGTAGTTTTATGATACAGGGTCCATGCCCAAATACAAGCTGGATGGTTTAATTTCAAAACCACTAATACACGAATTATTATCAGAAAATTTCAACATAAGATCCGACTGGTCGGAGAATTTGTGGTCATTTAATTGAGTTCTAGTCCATACCACACGCAATAGCACCAATAACTCCACCTAAGGTGGAGAAGTCAAATGAAAATATTTATTAGTGAATTTGTGGCTATAACTTTTTGGACCTCCAGGAGAGCGGGTAGCGGAGATTGACTTTTATAGGAATGGTTTGTGAGCCATCCTACGCCATGGCTTCGGAGGCCGAAGGACACAAACCATGGGAATGTTGAAAAGCATCCATTTACCCATCCACTTACACTATGAAAAATTCTTCAGCTCAATTGACTGGATTTTTACTTACACCCACCCACGATAATCACTCACTTTCAGCCATCCCCCACTTCTCCATCAGCCACTCAACCATTCGTTGATCGTATTGATTCTGATCGTTTTTATGTGCAACCACCGCCTGCTTCACTTTTTCACTTGAAATATCATTGATATCGATCGCATTCATGGCAAAACAAGAAACAAATTCACTTCCGGCTACCTTTTCAGCCAGGGTGTTTTCAGCGAGGCCTTTCTCACCCAGCCGGTAAAGTGTTTCTGCAGCCACTATGGCTACCGGATCTGATTCGTCCTTTAAAGCCACTTTCAGCTCTTCGATGGCTGGCTTTGACTTGTCTCCCTGGATCAGCAATCCGGTGGCTCCCCAGTACCGGATCGCCGGGTCCTCTGACTCCAGGTAATAGATCAGCACATTGATGTCTTCAAAATTCCTCGATGATGATGCTTCTGCCACCTCAATCAGCCGGTCCAGATCGATGTTTCCTTCTCTCATGAGATCATAAAAGGCACGGTCTCCTCTCCGAACCGCCCAGGAAGGTTCCGGCACAAATCCGGTATCCTTGATCCTCAGCATCCAGTGCCTGTTGGCATTTCGCATTTTTTTCAACACATCGGCATAAGCGGGATCATTAGCCAGGTTATTCACCTCCCATGGGTCATTCTCAGTATCATAAAGCTCCTCACTGGGCTTGGGATTCCAGAAAACACTTTGGATGGAATCGGTTTCACCCGCCAGGTAAGCTTCCTCCCACGACCTGATGGAAGGGGCTCTCCACAGATAATTCAAATGCTGACCATACACCCGGTGCGGCATGTAGTTTTTGATGTACCGGAATTGCTGACCGCGTACGGCTCTGCTCATATCATACCGCTCGTCCATCCTGCCCCGGAACATAAAGGCATATTCGGGATCTTCGGTTTTCTGCTCACCCAGAAAAGCATTGCCCTGCATGAAATCCGGTATGGGGATACCAGCGATGCTGAGCAGTGTCGGCGCCAGGTCCACAAAGCTGATCATCCGGTCAACTTCTGAGCCGGGCTCGGCATCAGGAAACAGATGTTTAAACTTTTCAGGAATTCGCACAATGAAAGGTACATGCGTTCCCGTTTCATACACGTATCTTTTACTTCTCGCCAAAACACCGCCATGATCTCCATAGTAGAAAACGATGGTGTTATCCGCCAGTCCGCTCTCCTCTAATTCTTTCAATCGTTCCCCTACTGCAGCATCCATGTCCTCCACCTTGTCATAGTACTGTGCCCAGTCATGTTTCATTTCTTCGGTTCGGGGATGATAAGGGGGAATCGGCACCCGCTCCGGATCGTGCCTCAACTCCTTTGTGGGAATGGATCGGTGGATCGAGCTTTCATGTGAAATACCAATATTGAATATGGCAAAGAAAGGTTGTCCCTCAGCCCTGTTCTTATAGTGCGCTTCATTTGAATTCTCATCCCAGATACCTTCTACCTGGTCCTGTTCAATATTGTAATCGGTTTTGCTGTTGTTGGTACAGTAATAACCCAATTCCCTCAGAAAAAGAGGATACGGTTTTACCACTTCACTCTTTTTGTACCTGCTTCGCATGTGCTGGTTTCCCCCGGAGATGGCATATACACCTGTAATGATCGTATTCCTGGCGGGCGCACACACAGGAGCATTGGCATAAGCGTGGGTATAGAGGAATCCCTCGGAAGCTAATTGATCCAGGTTGGGCGTGGTGGCAAAATCATCTCCATAGCAGCCCAGAAAGGTGCTGTTATCTTCGGAGGTGATCCACAGGATGTTGGGTAATTCTTTCGGTTCCTGCTTACAGGAGACAAAGGCCAATGTTGCAACCAGTAATAAAAATGATGATCTCATGCTAGTTAGGTTAAGTGTTTTGTAAATATATCAGGATAGAATGGACATGTCAACCTTACCGGATAAGGTCATGCGAGATTGTATAGGCAAGTGGCGGATTAACGATCAATAGCTGGTCAATGTCCTGATCTGTAAAGCCCCGGCGTTTCAATTCCGGGATCACAAATTCAAAGATTGGTGTAAACCGTCTACCCATGTTCTTATTCTCGTCCCCCACCGTATACCAGCCGGAGTCGTGAGAAACCAGCACCCGATGTAGCAGATTTGCTGCTTTGAGGTTGACCAAATAATCGACATAGCGCTTTAGCTGAAGGGTATCGCCAGCCGAGGTGTCTACCCTGATGCTCCCCATACCATCCAGAGAGACCCAGGCTCCCTTTTTCGCGATATTGACATGTCCTGTCGGTTCTTCATTCTGAGCGTGTGTCCAGACAAAAGCAGCAGGCCTTACCCCCTCTTCTTTCAATATTTCGATACATAGATTCGCAATGTGTTCTTTCCCGCTATGAGCCACGATTGTCAGGCCGGTCTTTTTGTGAGTGATCGCCGACGCTCTGACAATTTTTTGCTCGATCGGAGCCAGGGAATCTTTGTTGTAGTTCAGCCCGATCTTTATAAATCCCGGCTTTATACCAAACTCACCAATGCCATTTTTAAATTCATCAATCCATATGGAAGCCAGGCTGTCAGCCGTGATTTCATAGGCAAACTGCGGTACATGCTGATAATCCCGTGCTGCATAAAAGCCTGTGTTGGTGAGGATATTCAGGCCGGTGACATCCGAAAGTCCTTTAAGCAATTCCGGATTCCTTCCCAGGTATTCAGGTGTACATTCCAGGAAAGTTTGGACGCCGGCATCCTTCATCTCCTTCAGGTATGGAAGGATGAATTGAAAAGCGTTTTCGTTATCCCAAATGGACGGATCATAGTCTGCGACAGGTGACCAATCCAAAAAAACATGTTCATGAATGAGCGTGGTGCCCATATCGTCAGGATTGATGGGTCCTGAAACCGTGATGATCTTTCCTTTCAGATCATCTGATTCTCTGTCTTCTGTTCCGCAGCCGGAAAAAATCAGGGCTACAAGAATTGCACGGAGGATGTAGTCTACACTCATATGATTCCAGTTTGGCATTCTCTAATTTAGCAAACTAAATCTGCATGATCATGCAGCACAGAATGAATCATAAATCTTTAAGTCGAATTTAGAAATGAGGGTAGCCGTCATCGGAGGAGGTGCCGCAGGATTTTTTTCAGCCATTGCTGTCAAAGAAAACCATCCCGACGCTGAGGTCACTATTTTTGAAAAGTCCGGCAAAGTGCTATCGAAAGTTAAGGTATCAGGTGGCGGACGCTGCAATGTCACCAATGGCTGTTCATCCATGGTGGAGCTCTGCAATGCTTATCCCCGGGGTGGGAAAAAGCTCAAAAGGATATTTTCTGTTTTTAATACGCTGAATACCATTCAATGGTTTGAATCAAGAGGTGTCAAACTATTTGAGGAAGCTGATGGAAGGGTATTCCCTGTTTCCCAGGATTCTCAAACCATCATTGATTGTTTTCTGGCACAGGTCAGGAAGCTGAATATTAAGGTGAAGCTACAACAACCTGTGTCCGCGATACACCCAAAAGAAGGAAAGGTATTGCTCCGGGTCCAGGGAGAGCAAATTGAATTTGACAAAGTCATTGTGACAAGCGGGGGCACTCCTAAAAGTTCGGGCTTTGAATGGCTGAAAGCACTTGGCCATCAGATTGAAACACCTGTGCCTTCCCTATTTACATTTAATCTTCCTTCTGGCCCCATCAACAAGTTGCAGGGTCTGGTGGCGCCAAATACAATAGTTAGTCTACAAGGAAGCAAGACAAAGTCTACGGGCCCACTGCTGATCACTCACTGGGGCATGAGTGGCCCGGCCATCTTAAAACTATCCGCTTATGAAGCGAGGACCCTCTTTGAAAAGGAATATCAATTTGACTTCCAGGTAAACTGGGTTGGTGAAAGTAAGTATGAAAAAGTCTATAAACAACTTGAAAAAACCGCCGGCGAGCATACCAAAAAACTTCTTGGTAATCTACGGGCATTTGATCTACCGGAGCGGCTTTGGATGTTCCTCCTCGATAAAGCTGGTTTGATTGAACCCAAACCGTGGGGAGAGCTGGGCAAGAAAGGACTTAACAAACTGACTAACATTTTGACCAATGACATCTATTCAGCCATGGGTAAAACCACATTCAAAGAGGAGTTCGTCACCTGTGGAGGAGTCAGTCTGGATAGCATAGATCCGGACACTATGCAAAGTAGGGCTGTGCCAAACCTTTATTTCGCCGGAGAGGTACTTGACATTGATGCCATCACAGGGGGATATAACTTCCAGGCCGCCTGGACCACGGGATTTATCGCCGGGAAGTTGGATGGGCACACATCAGAAGGATAGCGTCAGGCCAAGTGTAAGATCATGAAATAATTTGTCGATCGGCACGATAGGATCAGGATCATAGATATTTTGATAAATGAGTGTGAGACCGATAAACTCGTTAATGTTGTGGGTCAGCTGGGAGCTGGAAGCCAATCGATAATTTGAGCTGGTAAAGGAAGGCTGATAATATCCGCTGATGTTCAGGTCAAACAGATTCCCGAATACCTGTTTATAACTGAAGTAAAGTTGTCCTCTGACGTTCTCCACTTCAAATGGTTGTGGGTCGGCAGGAATTAAAGTCGAATCTGCTGTTCCCTCATAATTCCAGCGCTCAAACTCATAAAACGCCCCAAATCCTGCAAACAAACCAATATTTTTCCGATGGATGAACTCCCACCTCAGATTACCACCTCCCGCATATTTCATGTCCAGCCCCCTGATCTCCTGCCAAAGCATCAACGCATAAGGTTCAAGGACAAGCCTATTGGTATCTGTTACCCTGCGATATTCTAAAAATACAAACCCACCACTCATGATGTCTTCATTACCAAATCTGGCATATTCCAGCCTGTTGCCGATCGTGATGCCGTTCTGACCTAGCCGAATGGAGATATCGGCAGTATTTTCAATTTCAGTAAACTTTTCCTTCACATTTCTATACCGGATGCTTGGTACAAAGTTGCCTTTGATCATTTGGGAAGTATCCAGAACTACGTTGAAATATTCCGTATGGAGTATTTGTCCATTTGCTTTTGAAATAAAAAACACGAACAGGCTCAGGAAAAAAAGCTGCTTTTTCATGCTATGAAACGTTATTTCCAGTATTTGAAAGAGAGAGTACAGCAATTTGCTAACTTTATCTTTATAATGCCATTATCACTTGAATTGTTTGTGAAAACCACCTTCAGGCCATTATTCCTGATTGTCACACTATTGTCAGTCAATACCAGCTTCGCACAGCAGCGTGTTGATTATTCTATCCGGCTAAAGGACCATTTTCAGAAACTATCCTCCCCAGGAACAGATATTTATGGAGATATCAAAACCCCTCTATGGATGTCCAGCATTGATCCTCTCACCGGTCAGTATCCTGAAAATGATGAGCGTCCGGAAAATATCCCTCAGCGTGTCTACCTCAACCGGTCAGTAAGTGCTCCGAAAGGTTCTACTGCCTACTGGGATCTTCCATCGATCGCCGCAGCGCTTGAATTGACCAGGCTCACGGGTGATCCCGCATTTAAGGAAGCAGCGATAAGCTATTTGAAATCCTATATTGAGTCCTGCCGGGCTGAGAATGGGATCATCCTTTGGGGCAACCACTACTATTATGATACTTTTGCAGACCAGTGTGTAAAATTCAATGGGTCTGAGAAACCACGGGCAGTTGATTTTACCACCGAAACCGGCGACCTCCACGAAGCCCGACCATTTTCACCTGCATGGGACATCCTCTGGGACATCGATCCTGAGATGACAGAAAAACACATCCGCCAATCTATTGGCCGTCATGTGGTGGACACTACTACAGGTGAGTTCAATCGCCACGCTGACGGAAAGACCGGGTATGCATTCATCGAAGCCGGAGGGATTTTGGTTTTTACCCTTGCCTGGCTGCATGAGAAGACGGAGGACCCATCATTGCTTGTGTTGGCAGACAAGATCGTAGAATACAGTTATGCTAACAGAGACCTTAACAGCGGACTGCTTGAAAACAGTCCGACGCAAGACCGGTGGGACAAATACACCAGCACCACTGAAATTGGACTTTGGGCCAATTATATCCTGAAAGCCAGTCAGATGGTTCCGGGTCAATACGCCATCAAATGGCAAAAAATTACCTCTGCTTCAATGGCACGCTGGCTTGATTATGGATGGGATGAGCTTTCAGGCCAATACTTTGGCGGATTAAACATCAGGGATGGTTCGCCCTATGTTCCCCAGCCGGATTATCCCTATCAACCGGATGCTTTTTCAGATATCTTCAATCCACTTTTCCCAACCCACAATTATCCCCTTCAGCTGGCTGAAGCTACTTTAAACATGTGTAATATTTCTAAAAACAAATTATTTGAAAGTCATGCAAAAAACTGGTTGCTACATATCCAGAACCAGCTGATTCAAAGAGACAGCTCCGACCTGATGTATGCTGAAAACTATGCAAGGATCATTCATTATCTAAAAGCCTACCACAACGTGTTTAAAGACAAGGCGAGCAAAGCAATGATGGATCAACTGGCAGTGGAATCCGTCAATCAGCTTTTTGTAGAGGAGTCTGGTATGTTCAGAAGTCACACAGGGGAAATGCGATATGATGCAGTAGATGGTGTAGGACTGCTTTCACTGGTTCTGATGGAGATCGAGACCGGTTTGGAATCCGAATATGGGATTTACTTTTTCTAGATCAGCATCATCGTGCCACTACTCAGCGTGATGGCATGACTTCTGGTGGCGCGACTTATACCTGAACTCAAAACACCTCGTTAAAAAGCTGCTTCATCTCTTCCCAGCTGGCACTGTCTGCTTTGGCATTGTAGGCCAGCGGCAGCTCAAACTTCTTTCCTTTTTCGTCGGCTTCCTTACTGGTAAAAGCATGAACGGCATCCTCATAAAAGATCATCTCATACTCAGCTCCGGCACTGTCCAGCTTGTTTTTGTAATTGGAAATTTGCTCCTGCGGAACAAACGGGTCATCAGCTCCCTGCAGGATGATGATCTCTGCTTCGACAGCTCCGGAATCCGGCCAGATGGGCAGGCCCAATCCGGCATGAAAAGCAGCCACAGCGTCAAGGTCATATCCGGCATTGGCCATGCTTAAGACGACCGTACCCCCGAAACAATAGCCAATGGCCCCGATTTTGGAAGCGTCTACTTTCGGATGTGCTTTCAGGGTCTCCATGGCACTCTCGAATCTTGCTTTCGCTCCATCGATACTTGAAAAGACCTCTCCGGTAAAAGCCATGGCATCCTCGGGATGGGACGCCTGCTTCCCGTTGCCATACATGTCAACGGCCAGGGCCACATATCCCAGCTCAGCCAGCATTTCTGCCCGCATCCTTGCATAATCATTGTGACCCCACCATTCATGGACTACCAGGATTCCGGGAGATTTTTCAGAAGCTGTAGAGTCAAAGGCCATATAACCTTCCATGGTCAACGTATCTGCCGAATAGGAAACTTCTTCGCCCACAACTACTGGTTCCTTGTCTTCATCAGTGGCCTTTGGGGCTGAACAAAAAGTCAGTAATACTGTTGCAGGCAGAATAGCTAATTGATTGAGTATTTTCATCCTTTCTAAAGTTTTGATGTACAGGTCTAATTTTATATAAAAAGTTAGCCCTTTATTTATTTAGAAACAGAAGAAACAGGGAATTGTTAGGCATACACTCTTTTTTGTGTATACCGGCAGAATTAATGAGAGAACATGAATTACTATTAAATCACGCGGAGGTCGATCCCGAAGAATATTTCCAGTAATATTCAAAACACAACGGACACAGTGTATGACTGACCTGATCATGGAAACGATCGATATATCCGGGAACCCAATCCCAGTGATCAGGGCTGGTTGTTCGTTTGGTTCTCCTGCAATTGCTACACTGATGGACGTATCGGTCGGGTTGCAGGTAGATTTGATCTGAAGGGTCAAGCTGCCTGGCATGTACTTCACCAATGGGTCGCTCAACAGCCAGGGAGTTGATGATGATCATGCAATCTCCTCCGCTCACAGGGTATGTCCTGTGATAAAAATTCCTGTAAATTGCAGCGCTCGAACATTGATATTCAAACGACCAGGGCTTACTATCCTCTAAGGATTTTAGGTAGTTAGTCAGATATACTTCTCTCAGTGCATCTTCCTCCAGAATTGCCTGAATGGAAGATCCGATTGGAAATTTGGTCAGGATGTCTCCTTCAAAACCATTTTCGGAAGCAAAAGTAACATATTGGGGATTGAAGTAAATAAAATTCAGCTTTGAATCAAGTGCATAGATCGTATCAACACTTTTCTCCAGCGTTTCAAAATCAAACTGTGATAATCTTTCTTTGAAAGACTGATCATATCTGTTATCGGCCATTATAACCCTCCCACATTAAGAACATCGTAACGGAATATTAGTGCCAGTTTAGGTCAAATATTTTCTTTCCTAAGAAAAGGTGTTATGATATAAAATCAACACCCACATGATTTAAATCATGCGTAGAAAGCAGGATGTTGGATGATGGGTTGTTACCCAGCTTCCCGATCTTGTTTAGATTCTACTGGATGTATCCGAATCGCTTTAATTTGATGTCTTTTGATCTCCAGTCTTTTTCTACCTTCACGTAAGTCTCCAGGTGGATCTGTTTCTGAAAAAAGTCTTCCAGGCTCTTGCGGGCATCCATTCCCAATTTCTTTATGGCTTCAGCCTTTTTGCCGATGATGATCCCTTTTTGGGTTTCCCGTTCCACATAGATCTCAGCCCTGATCCTAATGATTTTTTCATCTTCCTTGAAATCGGTAACCACCACCTCGGAGCTATACGGGATCTCCTGCTTGTAATTCAGAAAGATTTTCTCCCTGATAATCTCACTGGTGAAGAATCTTTCGGAGCGGTCGGTGAGTGTGTCCACCGGGAAGTACGGTGGATGGTTTGGCAGCAAATCAATGATCTTATTTTTCAATTCAGTGATGCCAAGGCCTGTTGTAGCTGAAACCGGGAGCGGGTCAATGCCCGGGATCTGTTCTTTCCAGTATTGTACCTTGTCCACCACCTGGCTGCCTTTAGATGTATCTATTTTATTGATCAGAAATAACATGGGAACTTTGGTTTTTTGTGCCAGCCTGATCCATTCATCCTCATCATTCTTGTTGCCGAGCTCTACTACGTATAGGATCACATCAGCATCCTCCAGGGAAGCATGGACATATTTCATCATCTGATTCTGAAGCTTGTAATGCGGCTCGATGGTACCCGGCGTATCCGAATAGACGACCTGGTAGGTATCCGAGGTATCTATCCCGAAGATCCTGTGGCGTGTGGTCTGGGCTTTGGGAGTGGTAATAGAAAGGCTCTCCCCGATGAGCGCATTCATCAGGGTAGACTTGCCCACGTTGGGTTTACCCATGATGGTAACAAAGCCAGCTTTGAATTCAGATTGTTGAACCACACGGAAAAATAGTGAGTTGAGGGGAATTTTGGAGAATGATCTGCTGTTGAATATTAAAAGTTAGGGAATGTTTGTGAATCTATGGGAGTGTGTTAGATTTGCAATCCCAAAATCAAACATCAGGGACGTTTTTCACTCAGTTGAGTAATGTACAAATGAGGTTTCTGAAGTTTGAAACATATCGCGGGGTGGAGCAGTTGGTAGCTCGTCGGGCTCATAACCCGAAGGTCACAGGTTCGAGTCCTGTCCCCGCTACTATACCGCAATTCAGCGGAACTCGGAGCAACTCAAGTATACTGATTATCAGATATTTAACGGAAGACACACTACCGTTGAGTTGCTCCGAATTACTACTTTGTGTTATTAATTTTCTTACTAATTATTTGTGGTCTTATGTTCAACATAACACACATAGACCATGAGATTTCCAACTATTTCTTTTGCCTTTAACAGGCTTAATTACCAAAGTAAGACTGGTAAATATTCCATTTATCTACGAATTTACTGTAATGGGAAAACAGAATATTTAAGAGTAAAGGCCGTCCCGAAGATCACCCATGAAGAATGGATAGGAGACTCTTTAAATGGAAGGTGGGTATCTAGAACCCCAATCAATAAAAAACTTCGAGAGATTATAAACAATGCAAGAGACTATGTAGAAGAAGAGGCAATGAGGGGCAACCTTGTCACAATCAAAGAACTCCGGGAGCATTTTCGGGATCCTGATGCAAAATCTACCTTCAACACTTTCGCTGCCAATTATGTTAAAAATATCAACCAGGGCCGCGCAAAGGATGAAAAGCGAGCTTATCGGACCATCCAGGCCTATCAAAGCTTCCTGGCCAAGTTGGACGATTTTAATCCTAGGATCGAATTTTTCATGCTGACTCCTCAGCTGGTCTCCAAGTTCAACGAATTTCTTTCAACCAAGTACAATCTTAGGGCCGTTACCCGATCCAAGCATTTCGACAAATTCCGGCAGATTTATAAGAAAGCCGGTGAACTAAAATTGGTGGATTACAATCCCCTGTTATTTAATAGCCTGGAACTCAAAAGAGAAAAACCCAACAGAGTCAGCCTGAGCCTGGATGAAATACGGAAATTCAAAAGGACAACCCTACCTGATCCGGCAGACGAACACTGCAAGTCAATATTTTTGCTCATGATATTGACAGGCTTGTACTACAACGATCTACGGTCCTTGAAAATTGAAAATTTGAAAAGGACCGTTATTGAAAGAAATAACGAGAAAGTTACTGTTGATTACATAGAGGGTTCACGTAACAAAAACAAAGAGAGATTTGTAATTCCTATATTTCAGGACGCAATGACTATCCTCAAGAAATACTCCACAATTAAAGCCGCCGGCACAGCATCATCAGATCCTCTGTTCCCAGACCTGCAATCTGAGCAAAAATTCAATAAGCGATTGAAGAAAGTTGCAAGTGATCTAAATATTGAGAAAAACATTTCAATTAAAACTGGGCGTCACACTTTTGGGGAAATGATGGTCGCTTTTGGAAACTCCAGGGAACTGGTCGGTAAGGCACTGGCCCACACCAAAGAACAGACAACTCCGATTTATAGTGATCTGTCTGTAGAAAACAGCCTAAGAGGATGGATTGAACCTGAAATCTAATTCTGGTTATCTTGCAACTAAACACACAAACACCGGATCAAACACCAAATTGACTAATGGCCAAAGAAAAGAAGCTGTCATTTAGACACTTTACCAAAAAGATGAAATCCTTGCGCCCAGGTAAGTCTTTCGATGCTTTATATATTCGTATCCTTTATGATCGCAAGACAACTGTGGTGAGAAGTTACTCAGAGAAATCATTGACTGGTGAGGGAGAATGGCCAGAAGATTACATAGCGAATGATACCAGGATCATTAAGAATCTCTGGACTTATTTTAAAGAATCTTCTGTTGATTCGCTTGATGTCAACTTATTTAATCAACAGAGTAATGAAAAGACAACCTTCCTAGTAGATGATTTATGGAATACAATTTCAGGAAAAAGAAATAAGAAGATTCGTAAAATAATGAACGAGAAAGGGTATCGTAGGTTTCTTGAACTTATGCCCAACACTATATCCATTGACGATATTCTGTATGTAGTCTCAGACATTAGTAAGTCTGCAGCTGTTGATATCTTTAATCAGGTTGAAGCAGAAACATATCTATGCTCTCTAGTATACAATATATCATCGATGCCATTAACCGAAAGTGAATCATACTTTTATCCAGGCAAACCTCCCAAATTCGATTGGAAGGATAAATCGATTGTTTATCTGGCAAACATTGATCTCATTGATGAGTCCATCACAAAAAGAATAGCGTCTGAGCTCTTAAAGCATGGATTAACCATAGATCTAGATGAATATAGAGATATGTTGTAAATCTTTTTTTTTGTATAATTTTAGATTTACAACATTAAAGTATACATTTGAAATGCGAAACTCAACGTATTTCAAATATGAACTTACCTGAATCAAGTCAATTTACACTAATTCCAACTCGGACGCTTGACCAATTACTGGCAGCGCTTGATGATATTAGAAGCATTAAGCTCAAACTGGATGATCAAGCTACTGGACCTGAAGTGGAATGGATACCCAGGCGAAAATTCATGGAGCTTGCATGCATTGGCAGCACCAAATTCAACATTCTGAAAAACGAGGGTCGGCTAATTCTAAAGGATGTTGGCCGGAAAAAATTTGTTCATGTGTCCTGTCTTGATAAATATTTTCATAACCAGTTATAAATCTAACAGCTTGAAAAAGATACTTCAGACACTGTTTTTCTCACAGAGTACCATGCTCCAATCAACTCCGGACCAGCAAGAAATCAGAGAATTAAAGGAAATCAATTCCTTACTTAGGGAGAGTAACCGCCGGTCAGATATCCGGTGTGCGTATTATGAAGAATTAATCAGGCGACAGATACAACCCATTATGTTGAGCAAAGAAATTTAAGAAAAGCAGCTGACCGGCTGCTTTTTTACTATCCGCCGGTCGGTAAACCGGCGTACGTGCCAGCGGCTAAAATCTTTAGGAAATACAAAAGACCAATATGATAACAATTCCAATCAATTCAGAGCTTACAAATGCCATAAGTATAATGTGCCGCCGTATCATCAGCATTTTTGAACGCCGTAGGATCCGCCCTTTTAAATCTCCCTTACAGGTTTGTAGAATATCACCCGTAAAATGAATGCTATAAGATCCTTTAGCAGTAATGACCGAATTGAACTCGAACAAAGAATTCTTGGAGGGATGCTATTGGAAAATGGTTTTTCAAAAGTATCCAGAATCCTTTCTGCTAGAAATTTTTCCAAAAAATATCACCGAGAAATATGGAATGCTTGTTTTCAACTATACCCTAAGAATCCAATTGATATACAATCAGTACATCACTGGCTTAAAATAAAAAAAGGGATAAGTATCCCCAATCTGCTTATTAATTGTTGCTTAATGGTTAATTCATCAGCTCATTTGGATTATTGGTCTTTTGTGCTCCTGGAACTTGATATTGCTTCTAAGTTTATGAAAATTGTAAACAATACTGGCATCGCAGGATCTGACCTGGTATTTAAGGCAGCTATCCAGGAAATACAGTTAAAAATTCAGAATGATCAATCTGATCTATTACAAACCTTAGATGATGCTTCAGAATATTTAACAACATTAAATCCTGACCATATACTTACGAAAAAAGTTGTTGAGTTCAATGAATTAATTTCAAAGAAGGCTGGTGAAGTACGAAACTATTCATCGGCAAAAACCTTATTGGAACATATCACTAAGCTGGGATCAGGTTACAGTTTCACGAAAAAACTAATAGTAGATCAACTGATTGAAATGATAATTATTGTTGTAAATAAATCAGATCTACCGGAGGATTTTATACAAAATATTGCAACTCTTAAAAAGAACCTCCTAGTATGAGCAGCTTTGAAAATTTTCAAAAATCAAAAGCCAGGACCAATAAGTTAAAGGAGAAAAATAATTCATTTCTCACAGTAATGCCTGCAAACTTGTGGATTGAACAAGCTAAAGAAAGGCCAATCCCAAAAATGCTTTTTGGTGAATTCTGGTTTCAGGGTGAATTATGTATCCTTTATGCTGATGCAAATAATGGGAAATCAATATTGGCAGTCCAGATCGGAAATGCAATCAGCAGCGGACAACAAATAAATGGCTTCAAAATTGAAGCTAAAAAACAACCGGTTCTATACTTTGACTTTGAACTTAGTGACAAACAATTCGAAAATCGATATTCAAAAGATTTCCAAAATCATTTTAAGTTTTCAAATGACTTTATTCGAGTAGAAATCAATCCAGATGCCGAGGTTCCCGAGGGTAAATCCGTTTTAGATATATTAAATACTTCAATTGAAATATCGATTATTGAAACAGGTGCAAAAGTTCTGATCATTGACAATATAACCTACTTGCGGAATGAGACAGAGAAAGCCAGGGATGCACTTCCATTAATGAAGGATCTCAAGGCTTTAAAGTCAAAGTTTGGTTTATCAATTTTAGCACTTGCACATACTCCAAAAAGAGATCTTTCTAAGCCAATTACAAAGAACGATTTACAAGGAAGCAAAATGCTCATAAACTTCTGTGATTCTGCTTTTGCAATTGGTGAAAGTTGTGCTGACAAAAGTTTGAGATACTTAAAACAAATCAAGGCAAGAAATACAGAAATAATTTATGACACGGATAATTTATGTTTATGCCAAATCACAAAGCCATATAACTTTCTTGGATTTGATTTTGTCGAATTTGGTGTCAGTGAACGGGAGCACTTACGTCAAGTGTCTGAATCAGCAAAAAATGACCTGATTAAAAAAATCAAATCAGAATTGGAGTCAAATCCAAATATTTCAGCATATAAAATTGCTCAAAATTTATGCTCCGAATATGGTACTTCCTTCAACAGTTTTAAAGTGAAAGTAAGTCGAATAGTGAAAAAGATTAAGGATGAGTAAAATGGTATCAATTGGTAACACTAGTAACAAGTGTTACCAATGTTACTATCTGTTACTACGGTTACTTATTACCCTTGCCGCGTAAAAATAAAAGGATAAACCGGCGGAGAAGAGTAGTCTGGGAATGCCGCTAATCAAATACTTAAATATTCGAAATTTCCCCCCTTTTTGCCTTACAGTGGCCAAAAACTATACCGCCGGTCTTTTAACCGCCGGCTAGATCGCAAATCTTCAAAACTTAATACAATCTTCAATTTAAATTTATGCCCCCTCACTATACAAATACTCCTGAAATCCAATGAAAGTATTTCTAATGGATTGAACATCACCGAGTGATTTTTGAGCGTCGGTTAGGGCATTGTATTTAAGTGTAAGGAGCTGTGGAAGCTTTTCATCATCCAACTCTCCCACGCCATCCCTGACATATTGATCCAGGACAAAATTGAGGAATTCCTGCTGGGCTGGATTGTAGCTGTCAAACTTAATTTTAGCACGCTCAGCACGCTCAAACCGTGGGACAAGCTCTCTGTGGTAGGCGATATAATTAAGCACGTCATAGAGGTCAGAATCCTCTCCATGTACGATCTTACTAAGCTCCTCCAGCTGGGCCATGGAGTAGCCCTTGTCACTCAATTCCTCAAGCAGCTTTTTCCGTGTTTCCGGTAAGCTCCAGATCTTTCTAAGCTCCTCTTCGCTGTTGAAAAACCCAGGTATATCACCAAACAGATTTTTGATGAACTGATCTGCAGAAATTGGCTTACCATCAGGGCTCCAGAAAGTGGTTTTTACCATGCTATCAATCTGCCTGGACTTGCCCGGACCAAGCTTCACCACTGTCCTCTCTTTTGGTGGCTCGTCGCAAATACAAGGATCGTATCCACAAACTCTGCATGGAGGGTCAGGCTCCTTTGCACAAATGCATGGGGATTCTCCACAGTCAGGACATGGTGTACCAGGTGGCTGAGGCTTTATGATCTCAGGATCAAGTGGTTCTCCATCCCAGGTAGGATCATTGAAATGCTGGTGCGCTTCTACAAAGTCATAAATGGTAAAGTAAT
This sequence comes from Cyclobacteriaceae bacterium, assembly GCA_965243485.1. Taxonomy (GTDB): domain Bacteria; phylum Bacteroidota; class Bacteroidia; order Cytophagales; family Cyclobacteriaceae; genus UBA7330. The sequence continues at coordinate 5,486,564 of CBDEVP010000001.1, forward strand.
CCTTCCCATCAAATAAGCGGGTTCCCCGTCCAACGATCTGCTTAAACTCCACCATGCTATTCACTGGTCTCAGGAGAACAATGTTTCTAACCTCAGGAGCATCAACGCCCGTGCTTAACTTCTGTGAGGTGGTAAGAATTGTAGGTATACTTAACTCATTGTTCTGGAAATGTTTAAGGTATTCTTCGCCCTTTGATCCATCATTGGCAGTTACCCTGACACAGTAATCTGTGTTCTTGCTCTCGGCATATTGATTGATCAGATTTCTAATGAAAGCAGCGTGACCCTGTGTTGCACAGAACACCAGTGTCTTCTGATTCTGATTGATCTTATCCATGAACAGCCTGACCCTGTATTCTTCCCGCTCCTGGATCTCAATGCTGCGATTAAAGTCACTCTCTTTATATACTTTGCCCTCTTCAATCTCCCCTGACACAACCTCATCATCATCGGTGTAGGTGTACTCATCAATGGTGGTCTTCACCTCAACCATTTTGAATGGTGTAAGGAAACCATCATTGATACCTTCTTTCAGTGAGTATGTATAGATAGGATCTCCAAAGTATTTATAAGTATCTCCATTAACATCCCTTTTAGGTGTAGCAGTCAATCCTAGTTGAACTGCCGGACTGAAATATTCCATGATAGCTCTCCAGGTGCTTTCATCATTTGCTCCGCCTCTGTGGCACTCATCTATGATGATAAAATCAAAGAAGTCCCTGGAATACTCTCCGAAGTAAGGAGAGTCATTGGGACCAGACATGAAAGTTTGAAATATGGTAAAGAAGATACTTCCGTTTTTGGGTACCCTGCCTTTCTTGCGGATGTCCTTAGGTCTGATCCTGACCAGGGCATCTTCATCAAACTGATTGAACTCATTAAAGGCCTGGTTAGCCAGGATGTTACGGTCTGCCAGGAACAGTATCCTGGGTCTTCTGTTCCCGTCCCTTTGGAGATTCCATTTGGCATGGAATAGTTTCCAGCAGATATGAAAGGCAGTAGCTGTTTTGCCAGTACCAGTAGCCATGGTGAGCAGAAGACGATCTCTCTTATCTGCAATTTGATAAAGTGCCTTGATGATGGCATTTCTCTGGAAATAACGAGGATCAAATTTCCCCTTAAACTTTTCGAAAGGAACATCATCAAACCGAACTTTCCAATCCTCCTTCTCTTTGTCCAGGCTGGAAACAGGAGTGGGATAAGTCATCTCCCATAACTCCTGTGGCGAAGGGTATTTGGTTACATCCCCTTCTTTTGCCTCTTCCATGTCTACCTGGTAGATTTTCAGACCATTTGTAGCATAGGTAAATCTGATGTCCAATCGCTGGGCATAATCCTTGGCCTGGGCCAAACCTTCCGTATAATGGAGATCTCTTTTCTTGGCTTCAACTACGGCTAATCTTCTATTGCGGTACACAAGTATGTAATCAGCCTTGAGAGGCTTTTCTCTCTGACCATGCCCGATCAGTCGCCCCTCATTGATGGGATACTCAACAAGTATCCTGCTGCCTTCCACAGACCCCCAACCTGCTGCCTGGATGGCAGGGGTAATCAGTTCAAGTTGGGTCTGGGATTCATTCATTTTGCGGTGATTATATCAAATAACCATCAAATAAGAAATAACTGATTATCAATGAGTTATAATTAGTTAGCATAGTGTTTATCAAATAAGTATCAAATAAGTTAATTATTTCCATAAGATTCTTTGGGTTCTGCAGCTAAACTTAATTCATTAAAGTCCTCTGTATATTGGGAAGTCAATTCACCGGAGAATGCTTTTTGAAGGATGGATTTTTTTAACTCTTCCAAAACCTCTGCCTTTGTCCCATATAGAGAAATTAATTTCTTCTGTGTCTCCTCAATCTTTGATATAAGCTTGATAATTTTTGTTTGTTCAGTTAAGCTATTCACAGGTATTTTGAAAGAAACTAAAGTTTTAATGGGTAGTTGAGGCTGCGCAGCACCGGTAGTTTTCTCTTGAATCTGTTTGGTTACAATCGGAGATCGAAGAATTGTAAACAAATACTCTGGTAAAATTTTAGTTCTATTCACCCTAAAAATTAACATCCCAGAATTGATTCTTATGTTTTCAAACTTCACTTGAGAATTGTACCAGCCAACATTCCCAATCGTTCCTCTTGTAGTCATTACTACATCTTCCCTCTGCAGCTTTCCCTTCCTAAGAATTTCATCCTTTTCTTTCGTGATAAATACAACGTTTGTGAAATCAAAGCCATCTGGTCTAACATTTCCTGTATTCATGAAAACACAATGTCCAATTGGTAAGAAATCCATTTTCTTAGGGTAATTTACGCCTCGGTCGCCATCAATAATCTTAATTAAGGATTCATCGCCCAATCTCTTCTCTTCCCATCCCTCTCCTTTCTGACTAAAGATCTCATTCAGCTTACTCTGAAAAAGCTCCTGAGCATTTTGGATGTTTTTCTCAATGTTGGCTTTGGCCTGGTCAATGGCAGCAAAAGCTTTGTCAAGGATTTGGACGATTTGTTTTTGTTCCGGGAGAGGCGGCAAATAGATATTAATATTCCCTATCTGAGTTTTATTGATAGAATTGAAGACAGCGCCTTCATTACTTTCAATTTCAGATTCATGCTTTAATAAGAAATAAAATAAGTAATCATTGTTTATTTTATCCGAAGCTCTAATTGCAGCTAAGCCTCGTCCAATACATATTCTCTGTGTGGAAAAATTAACTGGTCCAACAGGAGCTCTTACAGACATAAGCACATCGCCTTCAATTGCCTCTTTTGTGACCATAGTAGTCCATGTAGTTGGAGCTCCAATGAATTTATCTGTGAATTCCTTTTTCCCTTGATAAAAAGGCAATCCCTTACCGTCTGAGTTGTAATACTTTCCTTCCGGAGATTGGCCAGCAATGATTTGACATACATCCTTAAGAGATTTAAAGATCATATCAGTTTCCTAATTGAATTTAGTATTTTATTAGTCTCTTTATCCAATTTATCCATCTCATCCAGAATCTCCTTAGGACTTCTCAGCGGAGCTTCCTCAGGAAGATTTGGATTCTTAACACTCAGATCCAGGGTCTCTCCATCCAAATCTTTTGTCCTGATATTCCAGGACTTTTCTGCTTCAGGTTGACCCTTAAAAGCTTCCAGAAATTCCTTCAAATCATCATCATTAAGCGGATTGATTTTACCCATGTTCCTACCCGGGTCCAGGTCATAGTACCAGATCTTCTTAGTAGGCTCTCCTTTTTCAAAGAACAGTACCACGGTCTTCACACCAGCACCCAGGAACGTCCCTCCGGGCATGTCGAGGATGGTATGGAGATTACAGGTTTCCAGCAGGTATTTCCTTAGGCTGATGGATGCATTGTCTGTATTGCTCAAGAAGGTGTTCTTAATTACAATTGCAGCGCGACCACCAGTTTTCAAAGACTTAATGAAATGTTGGAGAAATAGGGAGGCTGTTTCCCCAGTCTTAATGTCAAAGTTCTGCTGTACTTCCGGACGCTCCTTTCCACCAAAAGGAGGATTAGCCAGGATCACATGGTACCGGTCCTTTTCCTGGATATTCGTTATGCTTTCAGATAGTGTATTGGTATGAATGATATTCGGAGCTTCAATACCATGCAGGATCATATTCATGATCCCAATCACATAGGCCAGGTTCTTTTTCTCCTTGCCATAGAATGTCTTTTCCTGGAGTGTCTGGAGATTGGCAGTGGACTTTTCCATGCGCTGATACATGTACTCATAAGCTTCACACAGGAAGCCCGCTGACCCACAGGCCCCATCATATACCTTCTCTCCAATCTGTGGATCTATGACCCTGATCATCGCCCGGATCAATGGTCTTGGTGTATAATATTGCCCCCCATTCCTTCCGGCATTACCCATGTTTTTGATCTTCGTCTCGTACAGATGGGAAAGCTCGTGTTTATCCTTTGAGGATCTGAAAGGCAGTTCATCCGCATGCTCTAACACCTCCCTCAGATTGTATCCGGATTTTATCTTGTTGGTCAGCTCTGAGAAGATCTCACCGATCTTATATTCGATGGTGTCGGGGCTTTCAGAAGTATTCCTAAAACCTGCCAGGTAGGGGAACAGCTTCTGATCGACAAACTCTACCAGGTCAGGGCCTGTCAGCGCTTTGTTTCTGTCCAGCTCTCCTTTGTCATCTTTGGGCATGGCCCAGGTGGACCATCTGTATTCTTCAGCCAGGATAAAGTCATAGGAGCCACCTTTGAGCGCAGCATTGTCAGCCTTGTCTTTTTCCAGTTCATCCAAATACCGGAGGAATAGAATCCAGGACGTCTGTCCGATGTAGTCTAACTCACTGTCAGCCCCGGCGTCTTTCCACAGGACATCATCAATATTCTTAAAAGTCTGTTCGAACATACCTGTTTAGTGTTCTTAATTATTAAAAGTATCTAATTATTTCTTTAGATTTAAATATGACCATAATTGAGATATCCAAGCGGTTTAATTTAAGGCCAAGAAAAACCAAGGAATTACTCGGAATCCCTAAATCTCAAAATCCCTTGGTTGATTTTCCAATTTCACCTGATGACCTTCAGGTTCTTGCCAATTTTAAGGCCAGACTAAAGGCTGCTAGGAAAAGACGTGGTCCCAAAAAAGCAAGAAAAAAAAGAAAAAGTCATCCGTACCAAACCCATGGAATCCTAATGATTACAAGCATAAGAAAATTCAAATAATTGGGATTGGTAAATTCCATTACTAAGAGAATTTGTAACCTCTCCCTTTGTTGCAGTCAAAATGACTTAAAGACCGCCAAGCAATTGCGCAATAAATAACTACTTTATTGTCTCAATAACAAGCGATTTTTCGACATCAATCGCTGGTCCATATATCATTGCCTCCCCTCGTGAAAGTGTGGGTAGTATCTGCTTACTCTCACCCCCTAGTATTCCTTCCAAATAATCCAATCCAGTCTGATCCACACTTTTGAATGCAATTAAATTTTCACATTGTGAAAGGGCACTTTTTGAAACAACGGCTGTTCTTTGTGAAATCAGAATAATTGAGATGCCGTACTTTCTCACTTGCATCATATTCAGACCAAATTTCATGGATTCATCCCGTCCAGGAGTATTGAATCCCATACCTGCAGGTTCTGGAATAAACTGATGTGCTTCATCGATTACTACAAATCTATTTTTAGGATTACCTATTTCATATTCCTTTTTAGCTAAAGCGATCAGATGATTTAAGTAATCTAATGCGTGCTTAGGTGAATTCCCATCTGGCTCACAAACACTGACACCAGTATCATGATTGTCATCCCCTTTCACAAATTTTGAATACCCAAGCTTTGAAATAAATTCTCCACTTTGATCCAACACGGTCACACGCCTTATTTTTGATATTTCTTTAATCAGGTAATTACACAGAGTCGTTTTTCCCATTCCAGTCATTCCTAATATAGCCATATGAGACTCTTGAATTTTATCAAGATCCAGGTTTATCGGAAGTAAGGTATTATGAATCGTACCTATTGCAAACTTACCTTTGAGTGGTTCAATCTTGGTACTAAACCTAGGATCGTTACCCGCCAAGTATATAGGTTCTCTTAAGGACGGCAACGATTTTCTTATCTTTAAGGATTGAGTTTCAATCTCATACATTCCAACTTGAAATGCAGTAATTCTTTGTTCAAGTTGGGATCCAGACTTGATATTTAATTTGCATATTTCAGCTCTTTCGATCTGAAATAATACAATTTTATCAGTGTCAATATAAACCGTGTCACGAATCTCAATCAATTCATTTGTTTCGAATACCAATTGATTTGTAGTTGATCCTTCAATAACATTTCCAAGGTATCTTTTGTCATCAGAATATTCAGAATCGACTTCAATTGTTATTTGGGGCCTGGATACAATCCATCCAATTTTGGAATTGTCATCGAGTTCGATTTGTCCCCAGGTATCATTCGTGCGATAGATTCTTTTAGTAATTACTCCAGGAGTCTTAATTCCGCCGGTCACTACCATGATCCTGGTGCCGGGTTCATTCAAGAACCTTGAAGTCACATCTATTGTAGATGGACCAATTATTCCCAAAGGAGTTATAGGAATTGGGGTCCTTGATATGTCAATAAAATAATTTTCCCAATTTATATATCTTGTAATGGATAGTATCCCCCAACAAATTGCTAGAATCCAAAAATCCTTGTCTGTGGTTGGATAGGATTCAATAACTGACAACCAAAAAATTATTGAGTAAATTATTGAAGCCCTACCTAATTTAAAAAGAGGAAATAATGCCCTTATTTTTGCAGATTCATTATTCTCCTTTTTGGCATTGAAGATTATTTGAATAATCGAGATAAGAACTAATATACCCAAAAAGAATCTAGCAAACACCCACCCTGCAAAAGCAATTTTTGATGTGGCTACCAGTGTTAGCAGCAATCCAATAATACCATTACCAAGTGTATCATAGGTTTTGGGATACCATGGTTCAAAAAGTATAGGGTTAATAACAATCGCCAGGATCCCTGAAAAAAACCATAATTCGTCTGTGGCAATATTGCCTGTAACAAGAAATGTTGCGATAGATAGAACAACTAGCTGTATGATTAACAAGATTATTCTACCTAGTATACTCATCTATTTTCTTGATCGGTATCTATAAAAATTTGCAGTTAACTAGAGAGTCAAATGTAATTATTTAATTGATATCTTAGGTTGATGTCTATTTTACTATTGTGGTGGGTGGGCAGTTTTCCTATTTTTAACTGAACTTACCAAGATCTGGGAATACAAAATCTTAAAACCTTGAAAATTACACATGCCTATTAGAAGAATTTCAGAGGAAGAATTTTATTCACATGATCCAGCCATAGAGGTAATGGCAAGCCTTTTCGCTGACGAGGTGGGGTGGTATTCAGATTCAGATAAGAGTTTGATTGGAACTATCATCTTCGACAAAACTGATAAGGATTGGGGATATGTCATTATGGCAATTCAGGAGGATGGCCGCTATAGATCTGTTGATATCAATATCTCACTTAACACACAAGACTATGCTGAAAAGGAACTTTTAACAAAGATGAATAAGATGGACAGTAGTGGAGAAATCCGAGAGCTACTATTCCAAAATAAGGAAATAGAAATATCCAAGATCAACATAACTGACATTAACTCAGAGGTAAAAAAATACTTTAAAAAAAATCCAGACAAACTTTATGAATTAACTCCAAGAAAGTTTGAAGAACTTATTGCAGATATCTTCAATGATCTCGGCTTTAACGTTGAACTAACTCAAGCTACCAGGGATGGAGGACGTGACATTATTGCCAGGATTAGAAACTCAGTAGCAGATTTCCTAACCTACATCGAGTGCAAAAAATATGCTGCCGAACACAAAGTCGGTGTTTCGATTATCCGAGAATTAACAGGTGTCCATTACTTTAAGAAACCTGCACTAAGTATTATTGTCACGACAAGTTTTTTTACCAAAGATGCGATGGAAGAAGCAGGTCAACTTGAGAATCAACTTGCACTGAAAGATTATAATAATATCAAAGATTGGCTCGCCAAATACTAAACGGGAAAAAAGGATCTAAAAGTTGTATATGCAAACATCCAGTCCATTCCTGTTTTACCCAACCATCCTATCTACCTCTGCTATTTTTACCCTCATAAAAATTCTATTAAATTCCTGTAAGCATTGATAAAAAGCAATAATGTAAACTCCTGCCCCTTACAATGATCCGGCCATCTGTAAAAGATACCATACCTCCCTGGCGATTTGCGTTCGCAGGTCCCATCCGGCGGACAGTACCGCCGGTGTGATGTATTTATCACAGATATCAATTTCAGAAAGGTCTTTTTGGACATTTTGCTAGGTAACTGTTGGTAAATCTAAACTAAATCAAGATTTTAAGTTTACCCAAGTCTAAGATAAGAGTCAGAGATAAAAAGTCATATTAAAATCACCGAATACCCATCATCTACATCGAAGTACTTTTCGACAATTCCAGGTTCTAATTCTCTTCCTACTTCATCCCAGCCTGCAAACCTGGTATTGGTCATTTTATGGCTCATGGCACAGACCAGGTATTTATTAGATTCATCAAATTGATATTGGACCTTCCAGGGTGAATGCTTCCACTCCCGATCATTAAATGGTTGATAGGTCCAAAATTCACCTTGTCTTTGATCTCCGGAAGGTTTCATACCGGTAAACTCTTTGAACTTTTCGATTTGGCCAGGTGTGATCATTTATTGTTACCTCCGGTTTTCCCGAATGCTGGCTTCAGTTCGATTGCCATCGAATCTTCAATGATCTGAAGTACCTCAATGGGTTCATCATATTCCAAAATTTCAACCTCATATTTATTTCCATTGAACCAGTTATCCATATGCAGGGCATAAGTTCCTTTTGGTCCTTTATCCAGATGCTGCTTTAGTCGACCCTTTACACCTGTGGTGGAAGAACCTACATACAAGACATTACAAGGACTATTTAGCTTGGGGTATTTAAAGTCGCTGACTTCCTTCTGAGCACTTAGTGCATTAAATACCTCTTCTTTGCTTCCCGAAGTCAATCTAATGATATAGATGGAGTTGTGATTAATTTCGAGATCTGACAATTCCCCCAATGCGCTTATCGAATGCTTTTTTACTGGCTCGGCTTTTTTTGCACGGTTGCAGTTCTCAATAAGGTCATCAATGTATTTGTGGTTCATTGGTTGATTCAATTGGTAAGCGATCCATTTATTGGATTCAAACCGCCGGTATCCAATAAATGCGCCGCCGGTTGAGTATTAAATGTAATAAAAATCCTCCCCTCCTCCCAGGTAGCCTACCGGGAACGGCTGGCCCGCAGTGCACGGGCCAAAGCCAAGAAGTTCTGCCCGGAAGGGGCTGTTATTACCATACAGACTGCCAAAGAGCACCGGAACCGATATACGGTATATGTTTACCCTCCGTAGCAAAAGCGAAGGAGGGGCCGAAGTAGTGTACCGAAACCAGAACTTATCCGACTATCTGCTGAAGATCGGAGCGGCTAAGTTGTGGGAGTGAGGAACAAGGCTCTTGTAATTTCTGCTTATGGAGATTGATTAGATTAGGTTAGGTTATAATTGATAGTAATTCATCGCTTCTAAAATGAATGGAAATAACAATTTTATATACACCCCAATATATTTGGAATCCACTTTTCCTACCTTATTTATAAGTAGCCAAATCACAATGACCACATAAACTATTGAAGCTACTATTATTAGAATGTATTTGCCTGGAAGATTTAATAGTTGGGATAATTTGACAACTACCACAATTGCTACTGGTAAATAAGCTGTCTTTAATCCTTCCTCACCTCTTAAGAACACCAACCATATAAATAAGCACAACAACAAAATAGAGTTCAAAGGGAAAAGATATTGGCTTGTAAATATCCATGGCAAAATCCAGCTAAAGTAATAAGCTGAACATATAATATTTAAGGTGATGAAGCTCTTACTCTCAAGAAATATCGAAAGAAATGAATATAAAAAAAGAGCTGATGCTATAATTATTAATATTGACATAATTATTCTTATTTATCTTCTTCGTCTTTTACTCTTTCCCTTCTTGTGTATGTTCTTTCCGATGTATCAACCTGCCCATTCCTAAAAGTACGAGTGGTCTCTGTAACAGTAAGGGTTCTGTATGATTTTTCGCCACGCTTTGTTTGTTTAGTAACAACGTCTCCCTTTTCCACACTGAAATTTGTAATCGAGTTAACTTCAAAATTATCATCGCCATTTCGAGATAAATTAATGACTTGACTTATATAATTGTCTTCAACAGAGATAACATTGTACGATTGCTTATCTATATAAAATGCACCTTCAGCTGTTGCATCATCAATAAAAGTATATGTTCCTGAATTAGCTGCTTTCCGCCACAAATGATCATTTGGATTTGTTACTGCATTCTTAGCACTTGGTCGTCTTGGGGAAACGTTATTCAGTATAAATGATAGGGATTCTGAGGTTGTTTTATCTAACGAGCGATCTCTTGCGGGAAACCCTAGTCCGCCCTCCCATGCATCATCTGGGCCATCAAAAGACCTAGATGTATTTTGAAGTAATCCAGATCTACTTACTCTACTGTGTAATCTTTGATCACTATTGTTTTTACTTGGGTCTATGACGTAAACTGCAGAATACCATAAGTTAATAATATATTCATTTCCTGTTCTAGGGTCAATCGGATCAGCTCCATCAGGATCTATTAGCCTTATCGGATTATTGAACACATAACTATAAGGCGAGTATCCAAAATAATTTGAAGCACTTGGATCAACAACCATCCATCTACCAATTGCTGGATCTTGAAATCTAGTATGGTAATCATACCAGCCAGTTTCATTTTGCAACTCCTTCCCATTGTACTTATAATTCTGATCAGTAGTCCCAGGTTTAGTATACGAGTTAAAGGTTAAACCGAAGGGCATATAATCCTTGCAAATTTTCAGCACACAGCTTTTCTCTTCTGGTGCATCCAAAATTTTAAGAGGTGACTTTTCTATGTATTCGTCCCCTGGATAATACTGTAGTTTTAAACAGCCCATTGTATGCTAAAGGTACCTTATTTACCGAATAAATTACTGATCTGATCTTTAAGGAGTTTAAAGATTCCTAGTAATCCAATCAGTGTGGTGACTATTGCTCCTATCTCATACAAGGCAACCTGAACTATATCACTGATTTCTTTTATTGTCTCCATTGTATTCTTTTAAATTTTCCACTCAAAGGGATTTTATATCATTCACATTTTGTAGGACACCGGTGTCCTGATAGCGTAAAAGCAATCTAACACAGCCCCTTATCCTAAATTAGGACGTGCTTAAAAGCCACTTGAGCAGTAAGTTATTTTGCCCTGGTTTTATAAAATAGGACAGGAAAATCACTACCCAAAAAGGCATAAAAAAAAGCCATCGGGCAAGGGATATTTCTATCACTTCCGATGGCTTTCTCGATAAGATTTCAGCCTTTACTATATATTTTATATGATCTACCTTCCGGCGATCATAACACTGTAAAGATAATGATTCCTGGCTTAATCTTTAAAACATCGTCCCGATGGATAAATGGACCTAAATAATCGTCCTTTTTACCCCTGAATAAGCTGTCCCATTTATTTATCGGGAGGATGGGCCAAACGGCCGATAGATCCGGATCAGGGTATGGCCTATGCATCCGTGCGGCAGGTTATCGCTGTCCCTATCCATCCAGTTTTCGATTCACTGTCAAGCCTGCACTTCATTTGCTATTGGCACTGTCCCCTGCGAGCCGCCTGCGAGTCCGAAGGAAGCCTGCCAGGGAAAACGACCGGAGGAAGTGACTGGCAGTGAGTAACGCACAGATACCTCTTTGATTTCAACTACTCATCTGTGCGGTACGGTCTGACTGAGGCAGCAGGCGAGCATTAACATGGGCTGTGGGTGGATCCCGCATTGGGCTATCGGGTTGGATAGTGAGTTGGGTTAGCCGGATGCGGGAGACACAGCAACAGCCGTGAGGAAGAAGGCAGGCAAAGCAGAGGGCATGACAGACTCGGAGCGTAGCGGAGACCCGAAGGGCTGGAAGGTGCTGGAAGCTCCTGAACAGGTCTGGCGTGGCCTATGCTGGCCAACTGATGACGAACTCCTATTTACCAATGGCCGTGCCGAAGGACGGCTAGCCTTGTGCGGTGGGGTTATTATCTCAACTTCCTGGGATATTGCCTGGTGTCAAAAACCCGTATAATAAGTATTTTTTGTTTTTCGATTCGGTAAATAATCTTGTGATGACCACTCACTAAATAGCGATGTTCCTTCTTTCGATGTGCCAGGCTGGGTTCAACCGGACCTGACTCCGGGAACTGTTCTAATTGAGTAGCTCTTTCCAGTATAGTTTCAACCGTTCGGTTGGCGGCTTGCAAAGAGTGTTCTGCTAATAAATCATGAGCTTGATCTAAATCCTTGAGCGATCTGGTGGACCAAATCACTTTATGATCATCCATTCATTTTCTGTTTAAAGTGGGCTTTTACTTCTTCGTGGCTGAAGACCTTGCCATTTTTGACGTCTTCTTCTCCTTCATCTATCATCGCTTCGTAAGCTGCCTGATTGAGGGATTCACCACGTGTAGTATAAGCAACCACCTGGTTGGACAGCAAGGTATGAACGGCTTTCAATACCTTGTTATCCCCAATCTGGTCGATCATTTGATGTAGCTCTACTTTAATATCTGACATTTCTATTTCCTTTCTTACAAAGTAACGATTTATTATCATTTTTCTATTCATCCTAACGGATGGAACTGTTGGACTTCATTTAATAAACCCTCGGTTTCATTCTGTAAAAAGCTTTCCGTACTGCTGATATACCTGTGACCGGCGAGGTGCTGGACCTCTCTCAGGTTGTATGTTTTCAGCCACTTGGTAATGACACTGGCCCTGATCTGCTTGGCATTCCTCACCTGTGGGTTGATCTTTCGGACTTTGATCATGAGTTGGGTCATGAAGTTGCTCAGGCTGTAGCAGTTCCCACCTTCAGCAATAAATAGTTGTTCTGTTGCTGTCCGGATCTGGGTCTTTCGTTTGGGGTTCATTTCAAGCAGCTTAGGCCTTACCTGTAATAGATAGTCGTATGCATCCATGATCTGGTGCGGTTCCAGCTGCATCAGCCGTCCACTGGTTTTCCTGCTTCCCGGTACATCGATCTTGCCTTCCCTGACCTTAACATCACTTACGCTCAGCCTTCCGATTTCTTCTGTCCGTAATCCCTGGTAAACCAATAACCCTAACATCACCTGGTTGCGCTTGTCCCGCATCGTTTCTGCCGGGTACTGATGGTAAAGTGCATGAAGTTCGTGTGGTTCCAGGATATGGTAGAGTTCCTTTCTTTTGACCCCTCTTATTCTAATGTCAGTAACCGGATTCGATTTGATCACTCCTTCAGCAGTTAAATGGTCATAGTAATGCCGCACAATGATCATGTAGTGCTTGATGGTTCGCTGGCTCATGCCTTTGCGCTGACAGTGTTTCATGAACAACAGCAGGTCATTATAGCGTACCTGTTCCAGTTCCAACAGGTTTTCTTTCTCTGTCCATTTCAGATATTGATTAAAGACGGTTATGCTGCTCTCGATACTCTTATGAGTGAACTGCTTGGATCTCAGATAGTCTCTAAAGTTCTCTTTCATAATCCTATGCTGAAGCTTCGGATCACTCGTCCTCCGATAGTCTGCCTGATTCATAAGCTCTGATGTTATCAAAAGGTTGTTCTTTGGCTATTCCTGCCAGGTGGGTGTAGATCTGTGTACTCTCTAAACTGCTGTGGCCCAAAAACCTGCTGATGCTTTCCAGCTTCATTCCTGCCTGTAACAGATGGGTGGCTATGCTGTGTCGTAACGTGTGGAGCCCGATCTCTTTTTCCTGCAGGTCCGCATCCTCAGTCTGGTGCTGCAATAACTTCAACCGGATCGACAGGCTTTGTCCCTGCAACCTCCTGGTACTGTTACAGGAGATAAATAGGGCTTCTGTCTTACTTCCTCTAACCAGTTCAGGCCTGTAATCATACACATAGTCTTGTAAATACTTCAGGTTGGCTTTACTGACGGGCACCAGTCGTTCTTTGTAGTTCTTCCCGTTTCTCACATGCAGGATTGATCGGTCAAAATTGATATCCCCAACATCCAGGCAAACACCTTCATTTCTTCTGAGTCCGCACCCGTAAAAGATCGCTAACATGGCCCGATCCCTGGCCTGTATAGCTTCGATGACTGCTTCTGAGGTGTTGGACCGCCTTTCCGGTAACAGATAAGTTGATTTGAACAACAGGTTGATTTCATCCACAGTCAGGTAAATGATCCTGGATTCGGTGGCTTCATTGTGCAGCCTTACTTCCGGGATGTCCAGTCTTCCCACTTTCCGTAAATACTCGGTAAACCTGCGCAAGGCCTGGATGTGCTTGTTCAGATGCCCGTTGCTTAATCCACCGCCACGACGCTGGTTACTTCTTTCTTTCAGGTTCTTGTAGTGCTGGTTGATATGGTTGATTTCAAGCTCCTTTATATTGGTCACGCCTTGCGTGTCCAGATAGTGGAGTAACTCCCTGACGTGTGGGGGTAGCCTGTAAACGGTGCTTTCTGCATAGCCCTGCACATCCAGCCACTCTGTAAAGCTCTTTTCCAGGTATCGGAAGGATTCATTTGATAGGGCTAATTTTTTCACGCTGGTATGTGTTTTCGGTTTGAACTGAACTTCTTTGATTTTCTTTGATTCTGAGTACTGGAAGCATTTATGTGGTTCATTTTCACCTGTGAACTACTTATGAACCTCTTGAACTTCTTTTGGGCTTTTCTGTAAACTTCTTCACCAGTTCATCCAGTACCGTTTGCACTCGTTGGTCCCTTTCTACCTGATCATCATATGTGGCCACTTCGAAGGCATAGCCGTTCTTCTTGTCTCCTTTGGTTTTTCGAACCAATCCCCATTCCTGCAAGGCGATCATGTATCTCTTTTGGTTGCTGGCATTCACTCTCAGTGCTTGCCTGGCTGATACGTTGGTAAAAGTTTCCTTTCCTGCTGATTTCATCCAGGTTTTAAGCTGCTCAAAGTAATTCCGGGTTGCCCCGTTTAGGTCGTCTGATTTGCGGATCAGTACTTCCTTCATCAGCTTGTTGGCTTCCTGGATGTCTTCAATGGTGGTTTCTATGTACTCTTCACCCGTCAGAGTGTCATATTGCTTTTCCCGTTGGTACTGGTGGTAAAAGGTGACTGCTTCAATAAAGGCCAGGTAGTGGGCGTTCGTCCTTCTGGGTCTGAGTACTTCTGTCGGGATCCTCAGTTGTTCAGCATAGGGGTTGCGGACCTGGACCGGCTGCAGCACACGTTGAGTGTTTTTAAAAAGTTCGATGATTTCTTCCTGGGCAACGATATCCACTTTGCCTGCACTGAGCTTCCTTTGATACTCCATGATCTTTTCGTCCTGTTCCCTGCTCTCGTCTATGAAGATCAGGAACGACCTATTGGCATTGTCCTCATACAGGCTTTCTTTGGTGGTACAACCTGCCACACTCACAGGTCCTTCCACAACCAGGCTGACCGTACGGGTTTCTCCTTTGGTATTCTTGATCACTACGGTCTTGGTAATGCGTTTCTTACTCTTGATCTCCCTCAAGGGATACAATACATCATCTGCCCCGTCCAGGTCTTCTATCAGGATCAGTTTGTTTCTCAGTTCCTGCTGGCCAAAGTAGTAAAAGGCATTGCCTGACAGGGTGGTGATTTCCAGCTTGTCTTCTTCCGGGATCAGTGCACCTACCTTCTCCTGCAGGTGGGTCTTGCCGATCCCTGATCCTCCCAGGCTGATCACGTGGAGCGGGTTCTCTCTTTTTCTGGAGGTGAACACCAGGTACATTAAAACACGGTTTCCGTGTTCTCCGATCACTCCGGCCCTGCCGATATCTTCCATGGTGCGCTCCATCAGGTTTGGGGCAGACAGATATTCTTTCGCTGCTTTGATCTCTTTCTGATCCAGGAACTTCCTTTTATCATGCACGGTCTGTTGTTTCTCTATTTCCTCCAGTCTGTACTTTTCCAGTTCATCGGTAAGGTCTGTCAATGCTGCTGCTGTTACACTGGTGCCTATCTCCAGTCGCTCTGCTATTTTCCGGATCAGCTTCTCAGTCTGGTTGTCGTTGTACAGGTCCAGGTTATGTCTCAGGCTTAAATGTTCTACCTGCACTTTCAGGGTGACTCTCATCCTGTCCAGCCCTTCCAGCCTGATGCCTCCCAGTACAGCTATTTCTATCGGTGGGTATTTGTAAAGGATGTGTTCGGCTTGGGTGGTATTGAGCTTCTTAGGTGGTTCTTGCATTTTTCTTAAAAAAAGTTTTTCTGATATATCTATCACAATACTAACTGATATACCAGAATAGAGCAAGACTTATATCGTTTGATTATGATATTTATATCATTTAATATTGAGTTTCTGTAATTATTTAGATCATTTCTATTACTTATATGACACTTGGAGAGCATATTACATCCCTCAGAAAGAAGCGTAAGCTGGCACAGGGTGAGCTGGGTAAAAGAGCTGGAACCTCCGGTGACCTTATCGGACGCTACGAACGTGACGAGGTAAAACCTTCTATTGAGGTGGTAATTAAAATAGCGGATGCCCTGGGGGTTTCCATTGACTACCTGGTGGGTAAGACTGATGTAGAGATTGATCAGTCTACACTGCAACGGCTCACTGAGATTGCCAAGCTGCCTGAGGATAGTAAAAAACAGATCTTCATGGTGGTCGATGCTCTCCTAAGGGATTTTAGAACTAAACAGGCTTATTCTTCCTGATCATGTCTGAAGAGGATGAGTTAAAACCCATTCGGGAAAAATACATCCAGGATCTGAGGACTAACCAATCTTACAGCATCGGTAAATTTGATGATCAGGTACTCTTTATCAGCAGCGGTGCTCTTGTACTTTCCCTTAATTTCATCAAGGATATTGTTCCCCTGGATCAGGTCCAGAATTTATGGATACTCTATGCTTCCTGGTGGACATTGACTTTTGCTATTATCATAAGCGTAGGAGCGCATTTATTCTCTTACCATCTCTCTGAAAGACAGATCAAAAGGGTTGAAAACAAGGAGGATTTACCTGATGATAAAACAATCATCATACTTAACTATATCACTGCGTTTTCATTAATTTTGGGTATCGCTTTGCAGATCCTCTTTGTCACTAAAAATGTTAATGTAATGGCTGATAAAAAAGAAACAATCAAGATTGTAGTTCCCCAGGATAAAAAGATAGAGGAATTAGGTATGCCTGTTCAAAGTGCTCCAAAAGCAATAAAAGTCCAACCGGACACCTCTAATACTTCAGGTAAGAAAAAGTGACCTCATGGCCAAGAAAGGTAAAGTAAGTAATAGAGCAATGCCCCTGCAAAAGGCTCCTGACCAGATGAAGGTTAAAGACAACAACACATCATCCAGTTCTAACAAAGGCAAAGACGGAGATACCAAAAAGAGCAAGTAATTCAAAAATTCATTTCAAAAGATCATAACTGCATTTTTAACCTCAAAAATGTAGTGCTTTTTTACATCTGATTAATTATCAGCTACTTAACCCCTGTTTTTGACCCTTCAGTTATTCATGAAAAAGTACTAGATTACACTTTTGTATTCAAAAATGTAATGCTATGTATGAGTACAAAGCCAAAGTCCTGCGGTGGATCGATGGCGATACCCTGCTCGTAGAGGTAGATCTCGGGTTTTATGTGAAAAAAGAGGAACGGGTGCGGCTGGCCAGGATCAATGCCCCGGAGATGAACTCCCAGGTAGCCTACCGCGAAAGGCTGGCCCGCAGTGCACGGGCCAAAGCCAAGAAGTTCTGCCCGGAAGGGGCTGTTATTACCATACAAACCGCCAAAGAGCACCGGGATCGCTATGCCCGGTACCTGGCCGAAGTAGTGTACAAAAAACAGAACTTATCCGACTATCTGCTCAAAATCGGAGCGGCTAAGGTTTGGGAATAGGACTAAACTTAGGCTATTAGAGCTCTACGGAAGATCCTCGAACACAAAAGTATGTTGTTGTAAAGGGTGTTGATTTTATAATTGTCTTCTCACCTTCACTTTTAAACTCTTTTACTACACCTTCAATGGTATTAGTACCCGTTTTTCTTGGAACAAACTTGAAGAAAGCTATTTTATTTTTCACAGGAATTATACCCATTGTATCCACTAATTTCTTGTTTTCAACTGTTCCAATGAATAAGCTCAAACTATCAAAAACATTATTTTCTATTTTTATAGCGAGGTCAGTCTGTTCACCAAGAATAACTGTATCCTTACCATTTTCAAAATGGAATGTAAGTCTCAGCAATTGTTCATTTTCACTTTTGTCATTTCTACCTGCACTTTCTCTAGAGCCACAGGAAAATATAAAAACAATTAATACTACTAGATAACTATTTCTCCTCATTCCAAATTGTATCATATTCATATACTGTGCCCACAAACTCATTCCCATATTCGTCTATTTGACGTAAATCAATTGTCGAATCAGTTTTTATTAGTGTAAATTCATTGGAATTCTCACCTTCAGAAGATGATTGTTCATCATTCATCAACTTCTCGATTATTCCAGTTTCACCCTCAACATAGTTTACTACCTCCAGACCAAACTCTAATCCCGAAGCCGGGCCATCTGTTCTTAACGTTGGTCCTATTAGTGGGTCGACATTAATCTCACCTTCAGAAGTTCCTTTTCTACCATCTGGATTACTATTCTTAAACTCGGAAGACGTGAGCGTTGACCCACCTCCTGTGCTGAATGCTTGATCCAAGCTTATAAAACCATCAACAACACTACCAATAATTGAATTAACTACATCCCCACCAGTTTTCAATGCACCTTCAATCTTACTGGTTATATAACTTGCTTGATCTGACAACCCTGAAGGCCATGGCCACATTCCATCAGGATCAATGAATCTAATCGGATTATCAAAAGCGTAAGTATAAGGACTCCACCTTCTACCTGACTCTGCTAAAGGATCCACAACTCCCCATCTTCCAAGATCAGCCATGTACATTCTGGCACCATAGTCGTACCACCCTGTCTCTTCCTGGATTTCCTTGCCATTGTACTTATATCTCTGGTCTGTGGTACCAGGTTTAGTATACGAGTTAAAGGTTAAACCAAAGGGCATATAATCCTTGCAAATTTTCAGCACACAGCTTTTCTCTTCTGGTGCATCCAAAATTTTAAGAGGTGACTTTTCTATGTATTCGTCCCCTGGATAATACTGTAGTTTTAAACAGCCCATTGTATGCTAAAGGTACCTTATTTACCGAATAAATTACTGATCTGATCTTTAAGGAGTTTAAAGATTCCTAGTAATCCAATCAGTGTGGTGACTATTGCTCCTATCTCATACAAGGCAACCTGAACTATATCACTGATTTCTTTTATTGTCTCCATTGTATTCTTTTAAATTTTCCACTCAAAGGGATTTTATATCATTCACATTTTGTAGGACACCGGTGTCCTGATAGCGTAAAAGCAATCTAACACAGCCCCTTATCCTAAATTAGGACGTGCTTAAAAGCCACTTGAGCAGTAAGTTATTTTGCCCTGGTTTTATAAAATAGGACAGGAAAATCACTACCCAAAAAGGCATAAAAAAAAGCCATCGGGCAAGGGATATTTCTATCACTTCCGATGGCTTTCTCGATAAGATTTCAGCCTTTACTATATATTTTATATGATCTACCTTCCGGCGATCATAACACTGTAAAGATAATGATTCCTGGCTTAATCTTTAAAACATCGTCCCGATGGATAAATGGACCTAAATAATCGTCCTTTTTACCCCTGAATAAGCTGTCCCATTTATTTATCGGGAGGATGGGCCAAACGGCCGATAGATCCGGATCAGGGTATGGCCTATGCATCCGTGCGGCAGGTTATCGCTGTCCCTATCCATCCAGTTTTCGATTCACTGTCAAGCCTGCACTTCATTTGCTATTGGCACTGTCCCCTGCGAGCCGCCTGCGAGTCCGAAGGAAGCCTGCCAGGGAAAACGACCGGAGGAAGTGACTGGCAGTGAGTAACGCACAGATACCTCTTTGATTTCAACTACTCATCTGTGCGGTACGGTCTGACTGAGGCAGCAGGCGAGCATTAACATGGGCTGTGGGTGGATCCCGCATTGGGCTATCGGGTTGGATAGTGAGTTGGGTTAGCCGGATGCGGGAGACACAGCAACAGCCGTGAGGAAGAAGGCAGGCAAAGCAGAGGGCATGACAGACTCGGAGCGTAGCGGAGACCCGAAGGGCTGGAAGGTGCTGGAAGCTCCTGAACAGGTCTGGCGTGGCCTATGCTGGCCAACTGATGACGAACTCCTATTTACCAATGGCCGTGCCGAAGGACGGCTAGCCTTGTGCGGTGGGGTTATTATCTCAACTTCCTGGGATATTGCCTGGTGTCAAAAACCCGTATAATAAGTATTTTTTGTTTTTCGATTCGGTAAATAATCTTGTGATGACCACTCACTAAATAGCGATGTTCCTTCTTTCGATGTGCCAGGCTGGGTTCAACCGGACCTGACTCCGGGAACTGTTCTAATTGAGTAGCTCTTTCCAGTATAGTTTCAACCGTTCGGTTGGCGGCTTGCAAAGAGTGTTCTGCTAATAAATCATGAGCTTGATCTAAATCCTTGAGCGATCTGGTGGACCAAATCACTTTATGATCATCCATTCATTTTCTGTTTAAAGTGGGCTTTTACTTCTTCGTGGCTGAAGACCTTGCCATTTTTGACGTCTTCTTCTCCTTCATCTATCATCGCTTCGTAAGCTGCCTGATTGAGGGATTCACCACGTGTAGTATAAGCAACCACCTGGTTGGACAGCAAGGTATGAACGGCTTTCAATACCTTGTTATCCCCAATCTGGTCGATCATTTGATGTAGCTCTACTTTAATATCTGACATTTCTATTTCCTTTCTTACAAAGTAACGATTTATTATCATTTTTCTATTCATCCTAACGGATGGAACTGTTGGACTTCATTTAATAAACCCTCGGTTTCATTCTGTAAAAAGCTTTCCGTACTGCTGATATACCTGTGACCGGCGAGGTGCTGGACCTCTCTCAGGTTGTATGTTTTCAGCCACTTGGTAATGACACTGGCCCTGATCTGCTTGGCATTCCTCACCTGTGGGTTGATCTTTCGGACTTTGATCATGAGTTGGGTCATGAAGTTGCTCAGGCTGTAGCAGTTCCCACCTTCAGCAATAAATAGTTGTTCTGTTGCTGTCCGGATCTGGGTCTTTCGTTTGGGGTTCATTTCAAGCAGCTTAGGCCTTACCTGTAATAGATAGTCGTATGCATCCATGATCTGGTGCGGTTCCAGCTGCATCAGCCGTCCACTGGTTTTCCTGCTTCCCGGTACATCGATCTTGCCTTCCCTGACCTTAACATCACTTACGCTCAGCCTTCCGATTTCTTCTGTCCGTAATCCCTGGTAAACCAATAACCCTAACATCACCTGGTTGCGCTTGTCCCGCATCGTTTCTGCCGGGTACTGATGGTAAAGTGCATGAAGTTCGTGTGGTTCCAGGATATGGTAGAGTTCCTTTCTTTTGACCCCTCTTATTCTAATGTCAGTAACCGGATTCGATTTGATCACTCCTTCAGCAGTTAAATGGTCATAGTAATGCCGCACAATGATCATGTAGTGCTTGATGGTTCGCTGGCTCATGCCTTTGCGCTGACAGTGTTTCATGAACAACAGCAGGTCATTATAGCGTACCTGTTCCAGTTCCAACAGGTTTTCTTTCTCTGTCCATTTCAGATATTGATTAAAGACGGTTATGCTGCTCTCGATACTCTTATGAGTGAACTGCTTGGATCTCAGATAGTCTCTAAAGTTCTCTTTCATAATCCTATGCTGAAGCTTCGGATCACTCGTCCTCCGATAGTCTGCCTGATTCATAAGCTCTGATGTTATCAAAAGGTTGTTCTTTGGCTATTCCTGCCAGGTGGGTGTAGATCTGTGTACTCTCTAAACTGCTGTGGCCCAAAAACCTGCTGATGCTTTCCAGCTTCATTCCTGCCTGTAACAGATGGGTGGCTATGCTGTGTCGTAACGTGTGGAGCCCGATCTCTTTTTCCTGCAGGTCCGCATCCTCAGTCTGGTGCTGCAATAACTTCAACCGGATCGACAGGCTTTGTCCCTGCAACCTCCTGGTACTGTTACAGGAGATAAATAGGGCTTCTGTCTTACTTCCTCTAACCAGTTCAGGCCTGTAATCATACACATAGTCTTGTAAATACTTCAGGTTGGCTTTACTGACGGGCACCAGTCGTTCTTTGTAGTTCTTCCCGTTTCTCACATGCAGGATTGATCGGTCAAAATTGATATCCCCAACATCCAGGCAAACACCTTCATTTCTTCTGAGTCCGCACCCGTAAAAGATCGCTAACATGGCCCGATCCCTGGCCTGTATAGCTTCGATGACTGCTTCTGAGGTGTTGGACCGCCTTTCCGGTAACAGATAAGTTGATTTGAACAACAGGTTGATTTCATCCACAGTCAGGTAAATGATCCTGGATTCGGTGGCTTCATTGTGCAGCCTTACTTCCGGGATGTCCAGTCTTCCCACTTTCCGTAAATACTCGGTAAACCTGCGCAAGGCCTGGATGTGCTTGTTCAGATGCCCGTTGCTTAATCCACCGCCACGACGCTGGTTACTTCTTTCTTTCAGGTTCTTGTAGTGCTGGTTGATATGGTTGATTTCAAGCTCCTTTATATTGGTCACGCCTTGCGTGTCCAGATAGTGGAGTAACTCCCTGACGTGTGGGGGTAGCCTGTAAACGGTGCTTTCTGCATAGCCCTGCACATCCAGCCACTCTGTAAAGCTCTTTTCCAGGTATCGGAAGGATTCATTTGATAGGGCTAATTTTTTCACGCTGGTATGTGTTTTCGGTTTGAACTGAACTTCTTTGATTTTCTTTGATTCTGAGTACTGGAAGCATTTATGTGGTTCATTTTCACCTGTGAACTACTTATGAACCTCTTGAACTTCTTTTGGGCTTTTCTGTAAACTTCTTCACCAGTTCATCCAGTACCGTTTGCACTCGTTGGTCCCTTTCTACCTGATCATCATATGTGGCCACTTCGAAGGCATAGCCGTTCTTCTTGTCTCCTTTGGTTTTTCGAACCAATCCCCATTCCTGCAAGGCGATCATGTATCTCTTTTGGTTGCTGGCATTCACTCTCAGTGCTTGCCTGGCTGATACGTTGGTAAAAGTTTCCTTTCCTGCTGATTTCATCCAGGTTTTAAGCTGCTCAAAGTAATTCCGGGTTGCCCCGTTTAGGTCGTCTGATTTGCGGATCAGTACTTCCTTCATCAGCTTGTTGGCTTCCTGGATGTCTTCAATGGTGGTTTCTATGTACTCTTCACCCGTCAGAGTGTCATATTGCTTTTCCCGTTGGTACTGGTGGTAAAAGGTGACTGCTTCAATAAAGGCCAGGTAGTGGGCGTTCGTCCTTCTGGGTCTGAGTACTTCTGTCGGGATCCTCAGTTGTTCAGCATAGGGGTTGCGGACCTGGACCGGCTGCAGCACACGTTGAGTGTTTTTAAAAAGTTCGATGATTTCTTCCTGGGCAACGATATCCACTTTGCCTGCACTGAGCTTCCTTTGATACTCCATGATCTTTTCGTCCTGTTCCCTGCTCTCGTCTATGAAGATCAGGAACGACCTATTGGCATTGTCCTCATACAGGCTTTCTTTGGTGGTACAACCTGCCACACTCACAGGTCCTTCCACAACCAGGCTGACCGTACGGGTTTCTCCTTTGGTATTCTTGATCACTACGGTCTTGGTAATGCGTTTCTTACTCTTGATCTCCCTCAAGGGATACAATACATCATCTGCCCCGTCCAGGTCTTCTATCAGGATCAGTTTGTTTCTCAGTTCCTGCTGGCCAAAGTAGTAAAAGGCATTGCCTGACAGGGTGGTGATTTCCAGCTTGTCTTCTTCCGGGATCAGTGCACCTACCTTCTCCTGCAGGTGGGTCTTGCCGATCCCTGATCCTCCCAGGCTGATCACGTGGAGCGGGTTCTCTCTTTTTCTGGAGGTGAACACCAGGTACATTAAAACACGGTTTCCGTGTTCTCCGATCACTCCGGCCCTGCCGATATCTTCCATGGTGCGCTCCATCAGGTTTGGGGCAGACAGATATTCTTTCGCTGCTTTGATCTCTTTCTGATCCAGGAACTTCCTTTTATCATGCACGGTCTGTTGTTTCTCTATTTCCTCCAGTCTGTACTTTTCCAGTTCATCGGTAAGGTCTGTCAATGCTGCTGCTGTTACACTGGTGCCTATCTCCAGTCGCTCTGCTATTTTCCGGATCAGCTTCTCAGTCTGGTTGTCGTTGTACAGGTCCAGGTTATGTCTCAGGCTTAAATGTTCTACCTGCACTTTCAGGGTGACTCTCATCCTGTCCAGCCCTTCCAGCCTGATGCCTCCCAGTACAGCTATTTCTATCGGTGGGTATTTGTAAAGGATGTGTTCGGCTTGGGTGGTATTGAGCTTCTTAGGTGGTTCTTGCATTTTTCTTAAAAAAAGTTTTTCTGATATATCTATCACAATACTAACTGATATACCAGAATAGAGCAAGACTTATATCGTTTGATTATGATATTTATATCATTTAATATTGAGTTTCTGTAATTATTTAGATCATTTCTATTACTTATATGACACTTGGAGAGCATATTACATCCCTCAGAAAGAAGCGTAAGCTGGCACAGGGTGAGCTGGGTAAAAGAGCTGGAACCTCCGGTGACCTTATCGGACGCTACGAACGTGACGAGGTAAAACCTTCTATTGAGGTGGTAATTAAAATAGCGGATGCCCTGGGGGTTTCCATTGACTACCTGGTGGGTAAGACTGATGTAGAGATTGATCAGTCTACACTGCAACGGCTCACTGAGATTGCCAAGCTGCCTGAGGATAGTAAAAAACAGATCTTCATGGTGGTCGATGCTCTCCTAAGGGATTTTAGAACTAAACAGGCTTATTCTTCCTGATCATGTCTGAAGAGGATGAGTTAAAACCCATTCGGGAAAAATACATCCAGGATCTGAGGACTAACCAATCTTACAGCATCGGTAAATTTGATGATCAGGTACTCTTTATCAGCAGCGGTGCTCTTGTACTTTCCCTTAATTTCATCAAGGATATTGTTCCCCTGGATCAGGTCCAGAATTTATGGATACTCTATGCTTCCTGGTGGACATTGACTTTTGCTATTATCATAAGCGTAGGAGCGCATTTATTCTCTTACCATCTCTCTGAAAGACAGATCAAAAGGGTTGAAAACAAGGAGGATTTACCTGATGATAAAACAATCATCATACTTAACTATATCACTGCGTTTTCATTAATTTTGGGTATCGCTTTGCAGATCCTCTTTGTCACTAAAAATGTTAATGTAATGGCTGATAAAAAAGAAACAATCAAGATTGTAGTTCCCCAGGATAAAAAGATAGAGGAATTAGGTATGCCTGTTCAAAGTGCTCCAAAAGCAATAAAAGTCCAACCGGACACCTCTAATACTTCAGGTAAGAAAAAGTGACCTCATGGCCAAGAAAGGTAAAGTAAGTAATAGAGCAATGCCCCTGCAAAAGGCTCCTGACCAGATGAAGGTTAAAGACAACAACACATCATCCAGTTCTAACAAAGGCAAAGACGGAGATACCAAAAAGAGCAAGTAATTCAAAAATTCATTTCAAAAGATCATAACTGCATTTTTAACCTCAAAAATGTAGTGCTTTTTTACATCTGATTAATTATCAGCTACTTAACCCCTGTTTTTGACCCTTCAGTTATTCATGAAAAAGTACTAGATTACACTTTTGTATTCAAAAATGTAATGCTATGTATGAGTACAAAGCCAAAGTCCTGCGGTGGATCGATGGCGATACCCTGCTCGTAGAGGTAGATCTCGGGTTTTATGTGAAAAAAGAGGAACGGGTGCGGCTGGCCAGGATCAATGCCCCGGAGATGAACTCCCAGGTAGCCTACCGCGAAAGGCTGGCCCGCAGTGCACGGGCCAAAGCCAAGAAGTTCTGCCCGGAAGGGGCTGTTATTACCATACAAACCGCCAAAGAGCACCGGGATCGCTATGCCCGGTACCTGGCCGAAGTAGTGTACAAAAAACAGAACTTATCCGACTATCTGCTCAAAATCGGAGCGGCTAAGGTTTGGGAATAGGACTAAACTTAGGCTATTAGAGCTCTACGGAAGATCCTCGAACACAAAAGTATGTTGTTGTAAAGGGTGTTGATTTTATAATTGTCTTCTCACCTTCACTTTTAAACTCTTTTACTACACCTTCAATGGTATTAGTACCCGTTTTTCTTGGAACAAACTTGAAGAAAGCTATTTTATTTTTCACAGGAATTATACCCATTGTATCCACTAATTTCTTGTTTTCAACTGTTCCAATGAATAAGCTCAAACTATCAAAAACATTATTTTCTATTTTTATAGCGAGGTCAGTCTGTTCACCAAGAATAACTGTATCCTTACCATTTTCAAAATGGAATGTAAGTCTCAGCAATTGTTCATTTTCACTTTTGTCATTTCTACCTGCACTTTCTCTAGAGCCACAGGAAAATATAAAAACAATTAATACTACTAGATAACTATTTCTCCTCATTCCAAATTGTATCATATTCATATACTGTGCCCACAAACTCATTCCCATATTCGTCTATTTGACGTAAATCAATTGTCGAATCAGTTTTTATTAGTGTAAATTCATTGGAATTCTCACCTTCAGAAGATGATTGTTCATCATTCATCAACTTCTCGATTATTCCAGTTTCACCCTCAACATAGTTTACTACCTCCAGACCAAACTCTAATCCCGAAGCCGGGCCATCTGTTCTTAACGTTGGTCCTATTAGTGGGTCGACATTAATCTCACCTTCAGAAGTTCCTTTTCTACCATCTGGATTACTATTCTTAAACTCGGAAGACGTGAGCGTTGACCCACCTCCTGTGCTGAATGCTTGATCCAAGCTTATAAAACCATCAACAACACTACCAATAATTGAATTAACTACATCCCCACCAGTTTTCAATGCACCTTCAATCTTACTGGTTATATAACTTGCTTGATCTGACAACCCTGAAGGCCATGGCCACATTCCATCAGGATCAATGAATCTAATCGGATTATCAAAAGCGTAAGTATAAGGACTCCACCTTCTACCTGACTCTGCTAAAGGATCCACAACTCCCCATCTTCCAAGATCAGCCATGTACATTCTGGCACCATAGTCGTACCACCCTGTCTCTTCCTGGATTTCCTTGCCATTGTACTTATATCTCTGGTCTGTGGTACCAGGTTTAGTATACGAGTTAAAGGTTAAACCAAAGGGATAGTAGTCACTGCTTTCAAGGATCGGGCTTTCGCCGATTGCCACATCAAAATTATCAAAATGCACATATTGTGAACTGGTACTTTCATTGCTGACATATATGTAAATATATCCAGCCTCTCCAATAACCATGTCCTGAACGGACATCTCATAACCGCCCGGTGCAGTTTCATCAAATCCTAAATATCCAGAGCTATCTGTCAAATTATATTCAGCATCAAAAACCAACCAATTAAGGTAAACAGCCGGATGGTCGTCATTGCCTGTTCCACCAACAGCAACAGCACCCCCTGCAAATGAATTGAATACATCGTAAATTAACTGCTGGCCTTCATTACCTCCATTCATTCCGCCATATGCAGTGGTCAAAGCAGCTGCCATAGTTGCCAGTGGAGCAACATTGGTTCCCCATCCGTTATCATCATCAACATAAACTTTGATACTGAAGTCAATGGTATCGCCTTTGGAGATTGGGGTATAAAAACCCGGACCAATGGGAGATGAACTGTTAACTCTTACTGCTTTACCCAATGATGGGGCATAAGGAACCCGATTGTCAATGTTAAAAAAGCTCTTTATCTCTTCAGAATAAGTCGAATCTTCCATTATGGCTATGTACCCACTTAAATAATTTTCAGTAGTGAATGTGACGCGTACATTACCCAAATGGTCTTTTAGATGATATTGGTAGACAGAATCTTCAATTATCCTTCCTTCTTCGTGTTGGATAAACTGTAGTTCTCTATCTTCTTCACCCAGCGTTTCATAAATGAACTCACCAACATAATCTGTAGTCTTAAATAATGTATCAGACTGGTAGACCTTCTGCTTCAGTTTAATCCCTGCAGCATCATATGTGTATTCGATACTGTCACCCGGACTGTCCATATCCACAAGATACGGCAAATTCAGGTGATTATAATAAATGGAATCAATTCCTTTGTTCAGGTCCTTGACCATGTTACCATTGTCATCATATAGGTATTCTGTGTTTTCTGGACCTGCATGATCTTTGAAGCCAAGCGAATCAATACCACTATCCTGTACCTTGCTCAACTGATTTCCGGAAGCATAGGTGTATATCAAATTGTCTATGATATCATTATTTTTGCCCCTTCTTGTAAGTGAATCGATGTTTCCGTTCAGATCATAACCCAGGTTGGAGACACTATAACTGTTCACTGATCCAAAAGAACCTATGGATTTAGTATGATGTAAAGCGCTTTTTAATCGATTCATCGGATCATAGCTATAAATATATGCGCGCTCCTGCACTTCATCTACATTTTTAAGATCACTCCATGACATTGCTGAGATATTGCCATTAAATGCTGCCGTGTTTCCTAATTCACTATGAACCGTATTGTACAGTAACTCAAAACCAAAATAGTCATCCGCATCGTCATTGGTACCATCAACTGCTAAAGAAGTATTGTTCATCGATGTCAGCCAACCACGGATATTATACCGGTAATCCAACGACTGCTTGTAGTCGGTACCGTTCGTACTGTGCAGTTTTTTATCAACAAGCTCTCCCAACTCATTGTATTCGTTGGAAAGCAGAGTCACCTCGGTTCCTGAATTGATCTGGTGTTTTACCGTCAACAGCCGGTCGGCATGGTCATAATCGAACTTTCTAACTACAGAAGTGGTCTGTGATCCATCGTAATGTCGGGTTTCAGTCAATACTATTTTTCCGGGGAAGTCATAAACATTGCTTGTAATATCAAGGTAATCAATTCCCAGGTTGTTTTCAGCCACCACTTGAATTACGCGATACCGGTCATCATAATAAGTGACGGATTTCAACCACTGGCCCTCAGTCAGGTTCTTGATCTTACTTCCGGTAACCTGCCCTTTCACACCTGGGTGTTTACTTGTTACTGACTTGCATGTATCTCCATTGAAGATTGTCATCAATCCTGGATTGGAATAATTATAATTGCTTCCCCACAGCGTTTGTAAGGAATCAATGAATGCATAATTATCATAGTAGGTAACTGTCAAATATTGACCCTCTGAACTAGCCCCAACCGGATATGAACGATTGGTGTACCCATGCACCGTACTTCCCCTTGCTTCATACCAGGTAGTAGCTGGAGCTCCATCGTAAAACAAATCCACAACTCCCTGCATTTGATCCTGATTCAGTACAGAACCATGAGAATAAATACCAGTTAATACCGGTCTATTCAAATGGTCAAACTTGGTAAAAGTCCAGTCTTTCTTGCCTCCGGCCCGCTGATTGGCGTCCTGGGTCAAAACCAAACGATCCCGATTGTCATAGACCATATACACCCACCCTGCACCTGGCACTTTCTTCTCAGTCATACGTCTCCTTCCGTCATATTTGTACTGAAAGCCCAACGCATCCAGCTCACCGGATTCAAGGGAAGTAGCCCCTTCGAAGATCTTGGGAGGTAACACAAACCTCAAATTACTGAAATCATCGTATACATAATAGGTCAGAGCCCATGGATCGACGCCATCGTCGGTCTCGACCTTCTTGAGCACGGTACGACCCAGTTTATCAGTATACTCTACGACCTCATTGCCCTGCTCATCAGTTGTGATAACTTTCTGTAGCTGGCCGGGACCATAATCTGCCAGTGACTCCGGCAAACCTGAGGTGGCATTGATGCTCCAGGACTTGACTTCCCCGGTGATGTTGGTGCCATAATTGAATCGTACCACATGGTCAGTAGTAACTAAAGGATCTTGGTCCGGCTGCCACGCGCCTCCTGGCGCCCCCTGCTTCAGGACCCGGTTCAATGGTGAGGCCTCGAATACCTTCACACCATAAGGCTTCGGATCATGGGCGACCTTGGTGGCATTTTGGTAGAAATTAAATTGGATTGTGCTCTCATGAGTTAGCGGGTCCAGATGTGCAGCATTAGATTGGTATTGACCGGTATTTCCAGCTGCATAGGGCAAAAATTCCATTGGTGACCTACCGAAATCATCATACAGAATAGGTTGGACCAGGTCCTTTCTTGTATTCTCGTCTCCCGGAGAAGCTTGCCACATCACTGATTGCATGGGCCGTCCCAGCCCGTCAAAGTATTCTATTTTCATGCTTATGGCATCTGCATCTTCTGGGAAATCATCAGGATCTATTCCTGCTTTCTTGAAGGAAACTGTACTGATATAATTTTGATCTAAACTAACAGATTGCTTCTCTACCGAAATAATACCTGAATTGGCAGAGGTAATGTTCGGACCAACAGCTCTGACACGATAGTAATAGCTTTTGCCTTCTGTCAACCCAGTGACAATTTGAGACGTGCCAAAAAGGGTCAAATCCTGATACCCTGATACGTAAGTTGTGAAACCAGTATTATCAGAAACATCGAGTCTGTAAGAGGAAGCCCCAGTCACAGCCAACCAGTTGGCAACAAAAGAAGTTTTGGTTACATTGGTTTCTTGCTGAACTGTAGGAGCAGAAATAGTGGTATTCGCCGTTATTACGCTTGAGTTTCCTGAAGTGATATTAGGGCCAACTGCTCTCACGCGATAATAATAGTTTTTGCCTACCATCAACTCAGTGACAGCATGAGAGGTGCCTGAAACGGTCAAATCCTGATATCCTGACACATAAGTTGTAAAACCAGTATTATCAGAAACATCCAGTCTGTAGGAAGAAGCCCCGGTTACGGATGACCAGTTGGCAACAAAAGAAGTATTGGTTACACTGGTCTCTTGCTGAGCCGTGGGAGCGGAAATGGTGGTATTCGCCGTTATTACGCTTGAGTTACCTGAAGTGATATTTGCTCCGACAGCTCGGACACGGTAATAGTAATTAACTCCGGGAGCGAGGCCGGTAACGGATTGGGAAGTAACCGATACTGATAGATCCTGATATCCTGTCACATAGCTTGTAAAACTGCTGGAAGTGGATACATCAAGCCGATAAGAGTTAGCACCTGTGACCGCATTCCAATTGGCTGTGAAAGAAGTATTTGCATTAGCAGTCTCTTGCAGAGCCGTGGGAGCAGAAATCGTAGTATTTGCAGTGATGGTTCCTGAGTTATCGGAAGTAATATTGGCACCAACTGCGCGAACGCGATAATAATAATTGACACCAGGAGTGAGTCCTGTGACAGTTTGCGAAGTACCTGAAACAGTAAGATTATTATATCCTGTTAATAGTGTTCCAAACCCGCTTGAAAGGGAAACATCCAAACGATATGAGACCGCTCCAGTAACAGCGCTCCAGTTTGCAGTAAATGAGGTGGTGGCATTGCTGGTCTCCTGTTGTGCAGTAGGTGCTGATATAGTTGTATTTGCAGTTATAGTACTGCTATTGCCTGAAGTGATATTCGGACCAACAGCTCTCACACGATAGTAGTAGTTTTTACCTTCCGTCAACCCGGTGACAGCTTGAGAGGTGCCTGAAACGGTCAAATCCTGATATCCTGATACATAAGTTGTAAAACCAGTATTATCAGAAACATCCAGTCTGTAGGAAGAAGCCCCGGTTACAGATGACCAGTTTGCAGCAAAAGAAGTATTGGTAACACTGGTCTCTTCCTGAGCCGCAGGAGCAGAAATGGTGGTATTCGCCGTTATTACACTTGAGTTACCGGAAGTGATATTTGCACCGACAGCACGAACACGATAGTAATAATTTTTACCTTGTACCAATCCGGTAACAGACTGCGAGGTACTGGCTACTGATAAGTCCTGATACCCTGTTACATAACTGGTAAAACTACTGGACGTAGATACATCCAAGCGATAGGTAACGGCTCCTGTGACACTTCCCCAATTAGCAGTAAATGAAGTTCCTGCATTTGCTGTTTCCTGCTGAGCCGAAGGAGCGGAGATCGTGGTATTTGCGGTAATGGTTCCTGAATTCCCCGATGTAATACTGGTACCAACTGCACGAACACGATAATAGTAATTGACGCCTGGGGTAAGTCCGGTAACAGATTGCGAGGTTCCGGTGACAGATAGGTTATTATAACCAGTCAATAGTGTCCCAAACCCACTAGAAAGGGAAACATCAAGACGATAGGTCACAGCCCCACTAACAGCACTCCAATTGGCAGTAAAGGAAGTTGTAGCATTACCGGTCTCCTGTTGAGCCGTGGGAGCAGAGATGGTGGTATTGGCAGTTATCGTACTTGAATTACCAGAGGTCACATTAGGTCCCACCGCCCTCACCCGGTAGTAATAGTTTGTTCCGGGAGTTAATCCTGATACAGATTGAGAAGTTCCCGAAACAGTAAGATTGTTATAACCAGTCAAGAGTGTGCCAAAACCGCTGGAGGTAGATACATCCAGCCGATATGAGGTGGCACCTGTTACAGCACTCCAGTTGGAAGTAAAAGATGTTGTAGCATTAGCTGTTTCCTGTTGGGCAGATGGAGCAGATATAGTTGTATTTGCTGTAATGGTGCTGGAATTTCCTGAAGTGATGTTTGCACCAACCGCGCGAACCCGATAATAATAATACTTACCTATGATCAAACCGGTCACTGATTGTGAAGTGCCCGTAACAGACAGGTTGTTATATCCCGTGAGTATTGTACTGAAATTACTCACCTCAGAAACGTCCAGTCGATAAGTAACGGCACCGGAAACACTACCCCAGTTAGCAGTAAATGAAGTTCCCCCATTTGCAGTTTCTTGTTGAGCAGCGGGTGCTGATATGGTCGTATTAGCCGTTATCGTACTTGAATTGCCAGAGGTAATATTCGGTCCTACAGCTCTTACCCGATAGTAGTAGTTGACCCCAGGGGTAAGTCCTGTGACAGATTGCGAGGTACCCGCAACAGACAGATTGTTATATCCTGTAACATAAGAGCTAAAACCACTGGAGGTAGAAACATCCAGTCGATAGGAAACAGCTCCTGTTACTGCATTCCAGTTTGAGGTGAATGATGAAGTTGCATTGCTTGTCTCCTGGTTAGCTGTGGGGACAGAAATGGTTGTATTGGCTGTAATTGTACTTGAATTTCCAGAAGTAATATTAGCCCCGACTGCCCTTATCCTGTAATAATAATTGGTTCCTGGGCTCAGCCCCGTAACAGATTGAGAAGTACCGGTAATAGACAGGTTATTGTATCCTGTCAAAAATGAGCTGAAGCTGCTTGATGTGGACACATCCAGACGGTAAGTCACAGCTCCTGATACAGCATTCCAGTTCGCAGTGAATGATGTGTTTGCATTACTCGTTTCCTGCTGGGCTGATGGTGCTGATATGGTTGTATTAGCTGTTATTGTACTTGAATTACCAGAGGTTAGGTTAGCACCGACGGCACGTACGCGATAATAGTAGTTGACCCCTGGTGTAAGTCCTGTAACAGATTGAGAATTACCCGTTACAGAAAGATTCTGAAATCCTGATACATAGGAGCTGAAGCTGCTTGAGGTGGAAACATCAAGTCGGTAGGTTACTGCTCCGGAAACAGCACTCCAGTTAGCAGTAAATGATGTGGTTGCATTGCTGGTCTCTTGCTGTGATGTTGGAGGATCAATTGTGGTATTGGCAGTAATTGTATTGGAGTTAGGTGACGTTACACTTGTTCCAACAGCTCGCACTCGATAATAATAATTCTTTCCTGGAGTAAGTCCAGTTACTGATCTTGATGTTCCGGTGTTGGAAAGGTCCTGGTAAATACCTACATAGCTACTAAAACTGCTGGATTCCGAGACATCTAGGTTGTGAGTCAAAGCGCTTGGCACATCTTGCCAATTTGCCGTGAACGAAGTATTGGTTTTACTTGTCTCTTCATTAGCAACAGGAGCCGGAATAATAGTATTTGCTGTGATCACATTCGAGTTTGCTGAGGTAAAATTTGGCCCAACAGCTCGGACCCTGTAATAATAAATTACACCCTCTAACAATCCGGTGACTTCTTCCACATAACCGATAATCTGCTTGTTCTGATAACCAGAAACAAAAGAACTAAAGTTACTACCAGTTGATACATCAAGACGATAATTGGTAGTACCCGTTACAGGATTCCATTGAGCCATAAAGGAATTAGTTGTATTGTTTGACTCCTCTAGGGCTGTAGGTGCTGGAATAGTGGTATTGGCAGTGATAGTATTTGAATAAGCAGATGTAAGGCCTGAGCTGACTGCCTTTAATCTGTAATAATAGTTTTTTCCGGCAACAAGACCTGTTACTGATTTTGAGGTTCCTGTAACGGAAAGGCCATTATATCCGGATACCATGGTGGTGAAACTGGAGTTTTCAGAAATATACAAATTGTAAGAGGTAGCCCCTGTAACAGATGTCCAGTTGGCAGTAAACGAGGTGGACGTTTTACTGGTTTCTTCTAGCGCCGTTGGAGCAGCCGGAGCACCACCAGATACTGTTACCGTTAAATCTCCATAATAATAGTCATAGTAAGTATCCGCATCATATGTTAGGTAATTAGTTCCGGATTGTGTCCATTTTACCGTTGCATAGTCCTCGGCAGTTGTTGAGAACTGCCCGGTATATGCATACCAATAATAATTAATTACGGACCCTGGAAGACTGACATAATAATTAGTCCACATATTGATAGTGGGGGTGGTCGAACCACTTATGGTAACTTCCTGTCCAAAAACATTGTTGAGGAAACCTATTGTGATTGTAAGTAGTAACAATACCTTCATCTGATAAATTTTTACTACTGGAATTCGGAGTATCTGATTCATGGTATTCAATGTTTAGCTTCCAACCTTGTTTAAATACCATCGTTTAAACAGCCTATTTGCTGTTTGATCACCTCCTAGGTTAATTATCATAAAGGAAGCACTGATTTGTTCGATACGTTGTTCAATCAGCTTTCCATCCAGGACGATGTTGAGGCTTTCATCATCGCGCTGTAGCTCCCAGGTTCCATTGACTTCCTTACCTGAACGCACGACCAGGACATAGGTGCCATCTGGTTGAAAGATCATCTTTCGTTGGCTGAAAGAGTCTACAATTCTTGACTTTCTTTCATAGCTAATGGTGTCATAATGCGTTTTACCCGGCCCACTAGCCTTTGCAATACTTTGGTTATAATCTAGCTCCCAGGTACCAATCAATAACTTGGCATTTTTACTGGTTTCCTGAGCATTTATAGAGGGAACAACGAGGATAAGTAGCCATAAAATAGGCACTACTCTTCTTGTCATTATTATAAAAACAATTGAATTCATGATTGATATTTTTTTAATATTGTAGGTTAGATTATTATTGACCACTATAGTGGTAGTCTATTTTTGATAGTGGATTACCTTCAAAATCTGTGACCATTTGGAATCTTCCAAGATCATCATATGTGTAATAGGTGGTTTGACCATTGGGATCGGTTTGACTGGTTATTCCAAATGAAGTACTGTGAGTGTATGTCGTCATGAGGGCATCCGGTGGATGAAGCCTTACATCATCAAGATATGTTGATGAATTACCAATGCTATAGATTGTACTACTTGGCCCTACTGTAATAATTGATTCCTGCTTTTGCCAATCTGTTCCATTCGTACTACTCCAATAAACTAGCAAATAATCACCTTCAAGCATCTTTTGAAGGTTCAGGTTATATATACCCTGATATACATATTCCCCGCTATGCGCTGAAAATGAGCTGATCCTCGTTGGGTACTCTTCAAAATTTTCATGAATGATCTGTGTGGTTCGATCCCAGGATTGAGTGGGGGTTACGATTCGCTTATTGTAGAAGAACTGTCCCTCAACTGAGGTTTCATTATCCTTATTAACGGAAAAGTTATAGGTGCCAGCTGGCACATTCGAAATAACCACTGTACCACTTACCTCGGACTCGGATGATCCTATTGTAACAACAGAGGAAGTATAAGACCCAATGGAAAAATACATTCCAAAGGTGGATGGATCGGATGGTGTATCCTTGTAGAACGAATATTCAATAGAATAGCTTTGTGTAATACCAGATTCAATAATATTTGACATTGGGATGGTTCCGCCACCCCCCCATGAATATGGGACCTCTGTGTACACATCCTGAATATCCTGCCCATAATGGATAACTTCATCACCATTTTCTGCATTGATTACTTTGGCAATAGGTTGTGTATTATTATATCCCCAGAGATATGAAGTTTTTATATCTTCAGTTTTGAAGTGTTCAATGAGATTTCCTATGGACGAATTATATATTATTGAAGTATAATGACTTCCATAGCTGTAAGGAGATTGATCATTAAAGGCTAAATTGGTACCTAATTCCGCTTCTGCTTGATAAATCGCCGTAACCTGACCATCCTCATTGTATTGAAATAAGTTACCCGAGGTAAGGTTTCCATTAACTTCTTCTCTCACGTCAATAGGTAGCCCAACAATTTGTTTATCAAATAATGAGTCCAAAACATTGACGTTATCTAAATCGTAGTCGTCCGGATAGTATGATTTTGTTACATATTGCTTACCATCACTTCCGGTCATTGTCGACTTGGACAACTCAGTATGTAGAACATCATTATTACCGTATTCATAATCAGTTATTGTGGTCTGAGGATTTTGTCCAAGTTCGTCATAGAGGGTGGTGACTTTTTGTTTGAGATATGACCATCGAGTATAAATATCATAGAGATTGACTCGATAATCACCGATGGCATACCAGAATTGAATAACCACAGGTGGATTAGCATTAGGATCCTGACCATTACAAGGGTGATAATTTTTTTTCTCTACATTATTAGCTACCCCGCCAAAAATCTTTGTACACTTCCATCCTTGCCAAAATGGCGAAGCGGTCCACTTATGTTTGTGACTTGTGGTACATTCCCAATATGTACTAATCACTTGGTTTACATTAGAAGCATTACACTCTACATAAGACCTTGTGGGAAATAATCCATAGCTATCAGGAGTGTATATCTTTTTTATCACTGCAGCCGTAAAAAGGTCACTGTATCTTACATCATTTGTTCCATATTCACTTTGATAATTATAAGTAAATTGATCTTTTTTGAGTGTAACAAATTGGTTAGATGAATTCAGTTTGAATATGCTATGCTCCAAAATTTTACCTGAATTCCAGCCATTATTTGAATAGCTTGATCCGGCAATCACATGACCTCCAACCTTCACACGACCCTTTTGATCTGTGTTTGCAATGTACTTAAAGTACTCTCCACCATTTTCAAAATCATCACCATAACTCTTTACTACATATTCGTATGCAATGTGACTACCCCCAATACCATTAAGATTATGAAGGCTATTGGACGATAAGGAGTAAAGATCACAGACTTGAATTCCTGCATTGCAGTATAATGCGACTTGACTAAAGTCATCATAAGTAGGTTCAATAGGTTTCTTAGCTGAAGATTTAGTAAGGGTTGGCTGTGTTCGGTTAATATCTGCTAGTTTACCATAATGATATTCAACAATTTCAGGGGTTGCAAATGGACCTGTTTTCGAAACAGTTTTATATACACGAACCCCACCAGTTTCAATATTACTTGCACTACTCAAGTCCCAATAAACATGTGGTTGATAGAATATTTCAGTTGTACCCCCTGTTGGATATTGAATCTTCGTGAGTGTTCCGAAGGAACTGAAATTTCCATTTGGTTCTCTATTAGCAGCAACACTGCTTCCAAATAGTGAAATTAGAGATGGTTTAACATGTAAAAACTCATCTCCATTGCTTGCTCCATTATAATAGCCCCAATGATCTTGTGAGTACGATAGACGAACTGGTAAACTATTAATTGAATTATAAGTAAATAGGTGTTGTTTTTCATTAGATGAAGACCCTTCCTCAAAGCTTTCAAGAAACATTCTTGAACTGGACGTCCCACTCAATCGGTTGGTCTTTGTTGTATTATTGGAATATATGTAGTTCAGTTGAAATGATCTCCTAATTGTTCCAGAAGTAATCTCCCGAACCTGTATACTATCTAACTTGTAATCATCAACATCAGTTCTTAACGAACTTGCAAATTCAAGACGAATATTTGCGGCATTGATCTCGGTTAATCTTTTCGCAGATATCCTAAGTTCATTGGCACATTCATCTGAATGTCCCAGTGATTGGCATTCGGAGCAATTTATATTCTGGACATTCTTAGTATAGGATTGATATGCCCCACTATAGTATTCAAGATAATAACCTGCATATGAAAAGGTTATTTCATCACCAGTAGGATGCACAATTCTAGTTAGATACCACGCCGTTTGGTAGGTCTGCTGACCTTCCATTCCATCGGCACAGCTACTTTGAGATGTGGTTGTCTCAACGGCTGCGAAACCACCTGAAGGGGTTTCTCCAAAATAATATTTAATGCCATCTGTGGTGGTGATTTCAAAAGTCCTTTGGGCACCAATTCCACTAATTTTTATATCAATTCCATTATAGGGGATCTGTCTTGGAAAGCCATCAAGGTCAATGATAAACTTTCCATAGACCCCATTAAAATTATAAGCATAAATATCAGGTTCAGTATCGATTGTTGAATTGTCTGGATCCATGATAATATCTTCTAAAACTTGGGGATCTAGATCTATAACAGATTCAACATCTTCAAAAGAAAGCCTATCACTAAATTCATCGGCTCTATCTTTAACTGTTCGAGTGATAACTCCACCAGCATTTAATGACCAACCTGTTCCAACCCACCCTGCAACTTCATCCACACGAACACCATTGGAGCTGTAATTTAAAGATATAGGAAGAGTTAATTTCCTGGATTTCAGCTCATAAACAGGAATGCTATATTGAGCGGTACCGGTAAACATACCAACTGGAACTCTTCCATATGTACCTAGTGAACTCGCTGTAGGAGATGGGGGGACTACATTGGTGTAAGTATCAAGGTTGGGCTGGGAATACACTTTAATTGCTAAACTCAATTCCAGAGTAACAATCAAAATCAGACAGATTTTTAAATAGTTCATGTTTAGTATTATAAGGTTCTTAAGATTTGTGTTTGAGTTTGAAGTGGTTTTATATTCTTCTGAAGTATAGTTCCATTATTTATCAAATTTTTTATTCACGATCATTTTTCCCTTTACTTCGCTGGACATCAAACCCAAACCGCACCACCCACGGTCCGGGATAGGCAGCCTTAGTTTCATCGTAAATAAAGTTGTATTGAAGAATGATCTTCCCTTTCACATTCTTGCTTAAATCAAAAGTCTTACCCACCCCTGCCAATGCTCCCGGAACAACTATCTTCGTTAAGTCTTCCGAAGCGTTTGGTAATGCCGGTTTATAGATCTGTTCACACTCTGCATGAGCAAAGAAGTTTTTGATGACAGAATAGTCAACAAAGACTCGTCCACCATAGGTATCGGATCCAAAAGATTTATACCATCGCTTCCCTTCCCGGAATTGCGAGCGGATCACAAACTCCGAACCGACAGACCATTTTTTATTGAGCATATAGGCCACCGAAGGAGAAAAGTCAATTTCCAGAGATCTGGCCACACTGACCCGCAGATTGCCCCCAACTTTAAATCGCTCCCAGAAGGTCAGATGCTCAAGAGAGGTGTGCTTTACACCCTGCTGCAAGTCTGCAGAGGAAGGTAAGGTGAGATATTTCCGCTTCTGTTCAGCCATCTTCTGATGCGCCTCGTTCAATTTCTCATTTCGTTGCAATAGCTCTTGCTTGCTCACATTTTCGAGATGTGACTTCAGGTCTTTACTGTCCCGGTATTTGTTCGAATTGAGTTCATAGAACTGCATTTTCTGCCGGATTTGAGAAAGCTGGCTTTCCTGCATGGAAAGCTGGTTGATCTCATCAGTAGACCTGGCATAAGAGTTTATATAGCTTTCAATTCGAACATGGATCAAGCTGTCTCGCCTGTTCTTCGCTAAAAGGGAAGAATCGAGTGATAGAGTTGGATTGGGAAAGCTGTCCGGAAGGTTTAATAGAGTTGAAGGATGACCTAGATATTTATTGGAGTAGGCGTCTAGGGCTAGTTGGCAGGAATCGATTTTATCTCCGTACAATTGGATCGATTCAAAGTGATCAATCTCTTGTCTTTGAGTGTCAAGGAGAAGTGAATCAACGATATCAAGATAGGTCCGTTTAGCCTGCTTTAAGGCTGCGATGGCGATGAGATCTTCAGCGGGGACTGAGTCATAAGGAAAGGAATTCAACGGTATCGAACCGGCTATGGCATCCCGGGCTCCATGATATTCCTCTTTACCTTTTTTCTTTTGTGCTTTCCATTCCTTTTTAAACCTTTTTCGATCCTCATTAACCTGCTTCGCTTTGGAAAGCCATGGATTGGAATAGGTCACAGAAGTCTTAATCTGTCCTACTACCGGATTTAAACCCGATAATCCACAAGTTATTAGGATGGTAAATAGTATGGCTCTTATCTCAATCAAAATATAGAGTTATATATGAAATTATAAATATTACGAACTATTCTCCTTATGCTTGAAAAGCTTAATTTTCAATCATTGAGAGAGAAATAGAATTAAAAGGGAATAGAAAGCTTGTCTACAAGGGTAATCTCTTGTAAACTACCGGGGTGTCTTTTGGACACAATCTGATTATCTTATGTATCAGATCTGCTATTCAAATCTCCCGATTCAAATAGTACCATGTCCTTCCGTGAAGTATTGGATTTGGTTGGTTGGCTTGGTTCTCAATGGCTAAGGTATTTCAGGGCTTATATGCTTGGTTCTCAAAAGAATTAAAAAAAGCTGTCTAATACCTTAACCAATTTTTTCAGGACAACTTTCTAAAATTCTATATGGAATTTGTACATTATAATTATATTCTATCAATATATCAATATAATGGCATATAATTGGATTGTAACAAATACCATTAGTTGAAATAAATCAATTATTTTGATATTTGCAATTTTTATATCAAATTATTTTCACAAACTGTAAGATTTAACAACTACTAAATTTTTCATTAATTTTAGATACTTTATTGATTATGAGCAACATACAGACTCCTGTCCCCGCTACTCTGAAAATCAGGCAGTTACGTAAAAGTAGCTGCCTTTTTTTATTTCTCTGTACAACATATGTACAACATTTATCCTTTACGTTCCCTCTTTCTGTCGCTCTTTAATGAAATTGTAACTTATTTGTGGTCAATCTTTTTTACAGATAAATCTGCCAACTCAATTCTTATTTTCCTTCGTAAAAATTAACAGATAAACTCCCAATACCTTCTATTGAAATTCTTACTTCAATATTCTCATTGATAGTAATCAACTCTACCGGAGAGCCGGGTATTACCAGACTACCCTTTTTTAACTCCAGATTCTTATCAGTGAGCGTATTTACTAACCATCTCAGTGAATGTATTGGACTTCCCATGATCTCTGAGGCAGGGGATGATGTGACTAGATCGCCATTTTTGTATACAGAAAATATCTCGGTACTAAAGGATAGTGCCTCAGTTGAGGCTTTATCATCACCAATAATCAGTCCCGTATGTATACCTCCCGAACAAATAAGCTCCTGAATAGTAGGTGGCTTAATCCAGAAATTAAATTCATGAACCTCCAACCCAACATTTACATGTTCAATTGAACCAATGAGTTGATCGTCTGAGAGGTTTTTACCTTGAAGAGTTTGACCTATCTTAAAAACCATTTCCGGTTCAATCGCACAATTGATGAAATCACCATATCCAAATTGGGATTGGAATGAAGTTACATGTGGATAAAACAGTTTTCCATGAATTGGTTCAGTCAAATCAAACTGCCTTCTAATCGCTTTGCTAGTACAGCCAACCTTATACCCTACTATATGCTCACCGCTTTCAATCCTTACCTCTGTGACCAGGTCTTGTACTTTGTAAGCTTCTTCAATTGTCAGTCGTTTGACCAAATCCTCTTTTCCAATCCATTCTTTATAGTAAAAGGAATGGTAGAAATCTGCGGCAATTGATCTTAAAGTTTCCAAGCTATCATTTTAAAATATTACCTAATCTAGCAATGACTCTGATCTGTATCAAACGTCAATTGGGGTATTTATTCCAAAGGTCATTTAGCAAGGAGATGCTTTCACGTTTAATGATCCCATCAATCTCAGGTTTAAGAAAGGGTTGATTATAACATTGTTGAGCATAGGTGGTTTCATAGCCCCCAAGGTAAAATGATTCGGCACTGGGGATATACGATTTGCTACCATTAGCATATGCTAGAACAATGGTCTGATCAAAAGGGGAATGCTGCTTTAGAAATAAAGCATAATCCACAAAGACCTCGTCAGAAAAAGCGATAATGGCCAGAGATTTATCAAAGGCCACCGCCTGTATCTCAAATGGTAACCCGGGGTAAGCTGATCTATCCTGCGAAATTTCAATCAGTTTGTCGGACCATCTCAACATATCCTGCTGACCAGCACTTGGTTTGAAGGTGCTGTCACTTTGATATAAGGTTTGCATGCTCTCTTCAATTCGCTTTTTTATTGAACTGGCTATTTCAAGGTCAATATCCATGTAAGGCAAGTGCAGTCTTTTGTGCTTATACCTGATCCCGGATAATGAGACCTTTTCTGAGTTGCTTACAGCATCCATCACGGCATTACCCAATTTCTGCCCATCCCTTTCGGCAGCTGCAAAACCTCCTGCTACAGTTCCAGAATTGATATTTCCAGCACATCCCTGCAGGAAAAGTGAAACTGCCTCCGGATATTTATCTGTCAGGAACTGTACGGCAAAACCCGGATAGTCGGCGCTAAATTGTGTGCTGGCCCGATGCACATCGACAGGATGGGCGGCATAGGAAAAAAGCAAGGCTTTTATCTTTTCTTCCTTTTTTATTATCAGCACATCACTTTCGTCTAAGCTTGGTCCGAAAGGATTGGGCTGCATGGCGGCAGTTGATTTGCTGTTTAGCCTCCGGTTAGCCCCCAGTTGCAGAGGTGCTTGTCCTTTTTCCAAATCCGCTGCTGACATATCATCCAATGCCTCCTTCACTGTATTAGCAGTCGTCTTCGCCAATTTCAATTCCCACTGATTACTCCTGTCCTCAAACTCTTTATAGTTTGCCATGGCATTCAAGGTGACAGGTACGTTGTGTGTATGGGTACAGGAGAGCATTATTTGCTCGGAATCCAGACCTGCAACACTTTTGATTTCATTTTTAATATCTGCCACAAGTCCATCATCCATACCAACAAGGTCGAATGAGGCGATCACAAATTCATGTTTACCATCACTTAGTGCTACAACTCTTACGAAGAGCTCATCATGGGTCCCTGTTGAAAGTTCGCCTCTAGGTTCAAGCATGATAACCGGGGAATCCGGAGTGATAATGGCTTCGGCTGCTCCGGCTGATAGTTGCCCCTGGTAATTCTCCTTTGTCCCGCAGGAGATTACTACCATAGATAAAACACATGCAATTAATCTTAATGACATATCATTTAAGTCTTATTTCAATTAGTGATCAAGGCTCAACTGACTTAGTACGAGTAAAAAAATTCATTTGAAGTCTTATATTCATCCTGCATTTTGAATTTGAGTGTAATGATCTCAAAGGGCTTGAAATGTAAACGGACCTGCTCATTATCCTGCCCGACTTGATCACCGATCCTTCGCTCGGCTATATCTGTTCGCTCAACAGACTGAAAAGGTAGAAAAGGCAAAGAAACTCGTGCATCAGTTTCAACCCCTGAGGTCTCCTGCAATCTTACAATCAATCCTGATCCATCTTCGGAGACCTTCATGGTTAATAGTTTGATATTTGGATCATCACATTCAAAAAAAGATTTTTCAGGCTTAAGATTTCCTTCCTTATTTTCATTAATGATCACCGGTAAAAGAGGATTACTGTTTCTCATCCCTGTGGTAGCAGACCGGGTAACATCAAAAGGTCCTTTATATGAAGTAAAGGTATGCCTGAATAAAAGGTCGCTATTCTCTACTGTAGTAAAGTTTGTCCTGATGTTATTGGAAGATAGAAAGGAAAAAATATTAGAACGTTCAAATTTTTGAGGAAATTCATGGACATAATTCAAAGGGGTTTTGCCATGATGCGCCTGCGAAACATAACCCGGCCATACTTCTGATAGCTTCACCACCGGCGCTTCAATGCTGCTCCAGGTTATTGTACCACGATCATTGTAAACCGACATGCCATTTGTAATCGAATAGTAGTCCGTGACAGTGCCTGGCAATTGATCCTCTACGGGCTTAAAGATTGAATTGACAGATTCCAAACGAAACTTCGGAGATTCAATATTGAATGGAAAGGAGGCATACAATTCAAGAAATGGTATTGGGGTTTTTAGTATGCGCGTTGCTACCTCTATCTTTTTGATTCCATGATAAATGGTTACCAATTGGTTAATGACAGGAAATACAGCTGACGTTCTTTCGATAAGAACGCTGGTAAATACCGGGCCATTTTCAATGACTTCGATTTTCGAAATGGAAGAAGGCTCATTTACTCCAGTCCCGACCTTTTTTGTAAATATTTCAGCAAAACCAAAATCCTCATTTGGATTGATCAATTCCTGTTTTAGTTCTTTATCATATATTCTGTGTATTCCTTTAATGATATTAAA
Source organism: Cyclobacteriaceae bacterium (assembly GCA_965243485.1). Taxonomy (GTDB): domain Bacteria; phylum Bacteroidota; class Bacteroidia; order Cytophagales; family Cyclobacteriaceae; genus UBA7330. The sequence goes on from CBDEVP010000001.1 coordinate 5,530,986, forward strand.
GGAGATTCGGTAAAAATCATTTTCAATCACCTGCTTTTTGGAGTCATAGTATGCTTTCCTTGTTGTCTGATCCTCAGGAAATGGTTCTAAGCGAAAAACTTTGTAGCCAAGTGAGGGTAAATTATTGGCTACAAACAACAAGTCGGTAGCCTGATTTTTTTCATATACCAGTCCACTTTGACTTCTGTCACTTACTTCACTCAAAGCGTATCTGGAAGAGGCCTGGGGTAAGGGAAGCATCGGATCATCTATTACTCTTAGCTGGTGCTCAGTGATCTTTCCTGAAGATACATCACGAACCTGGAATGGTTTATCTAAAAAAGAGGAAGATATGGACACTTGCTTTCGACCAGGTACTTCCCCTGCCCGATTGACAAAGTAGATATGATCACCCATGTGCCGTCGTTCCTTGAAAAAGGGTTTGTCAACCGGAGTGTCTGGTCTGGCTTTGACTTCAACAATATCTGTGCGATCAGAAGACAATGAATTATACACCACAATGTAGAGACCCTCCTTTTCGAGTTGAATTTGATCAGCAATCTTATTCAGGCTTTTCACAAGCAGATCATCCGTCAGTGCGGAGCTTTGAGTAGCGTGAAGACACTTTTGACTTTCCGCCGCTTGTTGTGCAGGACCTGTTGGGTTGGCCATACCCCAGCAGTGCTCGTCATAAAGCAACATCCGTTCATATGCATTGGCGATTTGATCGCCAGGATAATTGAAATCTGAAATTGAGGCTGCAATTGTGCTGAATGTCTCTGCTGCTGGCAATAAATTATGGTTAATGCGATTGATTCCGGTTTCATGTGGGGTACATATGGCGCCAATGTTATAGTCTGTTTGCGTTAAATCTCCTCGTAACTTCCTCAAAGTTGAACCATATCGCTTTTCGAATTTCTCAAAAAAATCAGCATTGATGGTAAATTCAATTTTTGGATACTCCCATTTCTCATTCAAAGTCTTTACGATTAAACTCTTGTTGAAGTCTGGCAAAGAATTATCTCTCATTCCACCGATTACCTTCAAGAGAATCATATCGTAATCATACCCTCCCTGCTGTTGCTTCTGAAGGTATTCATTAATAGCAGCTTCACCCTGCACTGCATCCCAGAGATCCAAATTGTTTATGCTCCCACCGCCATACCAAAACAAAACACTGTCCCCGGTTGGTCCTTCCCAATAAAAAGCACTCTGTACATCTCGCCGCATGACCTGCTCCTCATCCCACGGAATAGGGACCACCCCACCCCAGGCAAAATAATCCTGAATCCCCGCATAAAGATACTTAATGCCACTACCGGCCAAAACACTTACAAGGCCCCAGTTAATCCCAGGGATATCATTTAGCTCCGCCGAAACAATAGGCACATTGTATTTCCTGCCTACTTCCATTGATGGATAAATCAACCTGTTTAATTCTTCTGCACCAACAATGTCTGTAATAACGTTGGCGAACAAAGCTGACAACTCCAATTGTCCTGATTTTAAATAGTTGATTAATCTTTCTCTGTCCTCTTTCGAGGCATTTTGAAGAAAATAAAGTGCTGACCAGGCATTTTCAAACACAAAATGAAATTTGGACTCCTCAGGCCAGTTGCTTGTAGAATCGCAATAGTCGAGAATATCATAAATAAAGCTCCGAAATTCCTCCAGGATCCGATCCGGTATGCCCGTATATCCTAAATCATGATGTGACCCATGAATAAGAGAGACTTCCCAATGTTTCTGTGGTTCTGCTTCTACATTTATTTCATCAAAGAGCTGATTTCCAGCGTATAATTTGACATCTAAATTTCTCTGCTCCCTTGAGTCTGGCAGAAAGATCCTTTTTGTGGTTTTACCAGCAGCGATCTGACCTAGACGGTGCATTGTCTCCGATCCCCTATGATTGACTAAGATATAGGCATCTTCTGATCTGATATTTGAAAAGAGGTGCAGATCGAACGCCTGTATCAGCTGGTCACTTTCTTTTTTGAAAAAAACTGTTGGATTGAATTCAGTGATCTTAAGGGTATCCCCATTATTTCCTTCACCATAACATGGGTTACTGATGCCAACAAAAAGGCAAATAGTCAAAACCAGAAAAGAAGAAAGACGTTGCTTGAATAATCTCATTTACTAATGATGAATAAAAGTACTGCTTATCAAAAAAGAAAAGTAGATCAATCAAGAATCATTAAACATCAAGATATTTTCATATTCCAATACTTTATTAACATTTATTTTAACTAAAGTATAATTTACGGTTAATATGATATCTTAAACTCTCGACAAATACTCTGGTTTTCCCACAATTTCCTGTTTGATCCTGTATAGTTCTCCACCGCGGTGGCTAGAGAAATCATGATTGGTTGGAGCTAATTCGGTTTCCCAATATGCGGATGCAGAGGTGATATATATATCGTTGAATTCTATTCCTCCAAAAGTCAATGAGGTAGGTTGAGCACAGCCCAGGTCGATTTTCCGCTCAATTCTGCCATCCGGATCATATCTTGTCAGTCCATTTCCCAAAAATCTTGCTACCCAGATAAAACCATCTCTATCCACCGTTAATCCGTCAGGGAGTCCATCATCCTGCTGAAGCCTGGCAAATAAATTTTTATTCTTAATCGACCCTTTGATTACATCAAAATCATATCTATAAATATTCCTTAGTATGGTATCTACCAGATAAAAGCTTGTGACGTCTGGGCTAAATCCCATACCATTGGAAATATGTAATCCCTCTTCAATAATAGTAGCAGTCCCATCCAAGTCAATTTTGTATAGGTATCCCGGATCATACTTTTGACCATCGTGGAAAGACTCCTGTCCTCCATAAACCCTCCCAAAAGGATCTGCAATCAAATCATTAATGTCGGTTATTTGCTTACCATCACACTTCTCAGCTATCATCCTGGTATTCATTTCTGAATCCAGATAATAAAAGCCGGTTTTTGATCCGTAAACCAGCCCCCCGTCTGCATGTGGAACCAGCGAACTCGCCTGAATAGTACTTGAAATCTCTTTCCAACTACCTGTTTTTTCCGAATAACACCGGATACTTTTCCCTTCACTGTCTGTCCAGTACAATTCCTTGGTGTGAGGGATCCAAACAGGACCTTCTCCAATGGTCAGTTGGTCTTTGCAAATAGTTTCAATCATTCTGTGATTCAGTTATTGTCCTCCTATCTTTAAGCCGATTCCTCCATCTACTCTATAAGTTTGCCCGGTAGCAAAACTTGCCTTTTCGCTGGCCAAAAAAATCACGAAGTTCACGACCTCTTCTGGTTCTGCAATTCTTTGCAGCAAATGAATATTACGTGTCTCCTCTATGATAGCTTCCTCATCTGCAACATTTTCAAAATCTGTTTGTAGCATTGGAGTATTGACGGAACCGGGGCATACGGCTACACATCTAATCTTCGGAGCATAATCAATAGCAATACATCTCGTCAATCCATGAATTGCTTCTTTACTTGTGGCATACGCCATCACATTTTCCTGAGAAACAAAACCCTGAGCGCTTCCAATATTAACAATCACAGGATGAGATGATTTTTCCATCAATGGAATAGTGTACTTTGAACATAAATAAATGCTTTTCAGGTTAACATCCATTGTCAAATCCCATGTCTCCTCTTCGGTGTCGACTACTGTACCATATGTTTGAACCCCTGCATTATTGACCAAAACATCGATAGTTACAAATTCAGCACTTATGGATTCAAACACATTCTTTATCTCAGCGTGTTTGGTCAAGTCACATTGATAATAGTAAAGATTCTTCCGATGGTCTTCATCAAATGATGACAATTCGATTTCATTTTTATCCAGCACGATGACTCTCCCGCCCGCCTCCAGGAATTGGATAACAGCCTGTCTGCCAATCCCGGAACTTCCTCCGGTGACAATGATGGTTTTGTTGTTGAATGTAATGAGCACTGATCTATATTTCTCGTTTTGCACAAATTTCCAGTCCAAAATTCACCTGCCAGAACTGTACTTAATCAATCGATCTATTCTCTTTAAGTAAAGAATTTTAGTAAATCCTGAGTCCATGTTTCCGGATTCTCAATGGCTGGAAAATGTCCTCCTTTTTCATAAATCGAGTATTCCACAAAATTGGTAAAGATGCTATGATCAATGAATGATTCAGGTGCTGCCCCAAAAGGATCGCTGGAAAATGAGGTGTATTTTGTAGGTACAGATATTGGGTCAGTTTTCCAATCAATCCCATATTTGTTATTAATGTAGTATGTCAGCGATGATGAAAATATCGAGTCAGACAGCCAGTACAGCGTAACAGTATTTAGCTGAAAATCCTTATCGATGACCTTCCATAAATCATCTTCATGATATGACCATTCCCAATACTTTTCAAGTATCCATGCTAAAAAGCCAACTGGGGAATCCTGGAACCCATATGCTATAGTCTGTGGCTTTGTACTTTGTAGTTTATGATAAGCCATTCCATAGTCCTTCCTCTTATTATTTCTTGCTAAATATTCATTTTCCTGTGTATTTCGTCCCTTTTCGGGTAATTCTTTAATCATTGGACTTCCGAGAAGCAACTTCGCAACATTCTCAGAATGTTTCAGTGCTAATTCCCTCGCAACAAGCCATCCCCAGTCTCCCCCGGTTACTCCATATTGATCATATCCCAGCAACTGCATGAGCTTATGCATCTTTTCAGCAATATTTTTATAGTAGCAACTATCACTTTCCTTTAGATCAGAAAAAATAAATCCGGGTATAGAAGGAACAACCAGATCAAACCCTTCTTCCACAAGGAGAGGGGCAGCTTTGGAAAATTCAAGAAAGGAACCAGGCCATCCATGAAATAACATCAATGGGTAAGGCTTGGGTTGACCGACTCCTTTGTAATGGACATAATGAATTTCTTCGCCGTCGATCGATGCTTTAAAGTGCTTCAATTCATTGAGTTTGTCCTGCTGTTCATACCAGTCATGGTTGTTAGCCCAATATTTTACGAGGTCCCTTAATAACTGATCATCCATACCATGACTCCAGCCAGTTTGAAATGGCATTTCCGGCCATTTCATGTTGTTGATTCTTCCATATAGATCATCAATCTTTTCTTTTCTAAAATGAACTTTGAATGGCTGGACTTTTGATTCTTTGGCTTTGTGAATGTTATCATAAGCACGAGCGTAGGTTGCCTTGTTGATCAGTGCGCCTCCAGTCAATATTAAAGAAGTGTTGATAGCTTTTCTACGATTCATAGGATGCTAGTTAATTATCAATTATTCGGATTGTTCTTTTTCAATCTCTTCCAAAGACTGTCCTTTCGTTTCCCTGATCATGGAAAGGACGAAAAAGAAAGAGATCAGACAGAAAACAGAAAAAACAACGTAGGTCCATCCCTTCAACGTGGTAAACATCCAAGGAAAAAACTGACCAATCAGAAAATTTGAGGCCCACAACACTATCGTAGCTATTGAGACAGCTTTACCGCGAATACTATTTGGGAAGATCTCCGATATGTATATCCAGGGAATAGGACCCCAACTCATTGCAAAAAATGCAATAAATAGCAGCATCCCTGATAATAGCCACCAACCATTATTTATGTCAGATAAAAAAGAGCTTCCGGAGATTAAGAAAGATACCGCCATTCCAATGGAACCAATCAATAAAAGAGGTTTTCGACCGTACCTGTCGATGGTCAGCAGAGCAACGATGGTAAAAATCAACAAAACTCCCGGCACAAGCATCGACACCAATAGCGCCGCAGATGCTTCTTCAAATCCGGTTTGCATGAGTACTTTAGGAGCGTAATAAACAACGGAATCAATACCAGTTATTTGAGAAAAAAAAGCCAGTAATCCTGCTGGAATAAGAATATGCTTGCTCTTCGTAAAGATCGCCTTGATTGGAATGCTCACTCTGTGAAATGAATGCTTTATTTCATCGAGCTCCTGCGATGCCTGCTGTTCACCGTGGAGCCGCCTAAGGACTTCTTTTGCCTGAGAGGATTTGCCACATCTAACCAGGTATCTTGGGCTCTCAGGAATAAAGAATAGCGCGACCAGGAAAAGAAGAGCCGGAATACATTCAGCGGCAAACATAAATCTCCAGTTATTTTCTCCCAGATCAATCAGGAGCCAATTGGAAATATAGGTGATTAAAATTCCTATGACTATTGCCAACTGCTGCAGCGAACCGAGCGCTCCTCTCTGGTCTTTTGGAGCAATTTCAGAAATATACATCGGAGATACTACAGACGCTGCGCCAACAGCAAAACCACCAATCAGCCGTGCAATTATCAATTGCCAGATTGTCTGAGATATAGCAGAGAATAAGGCTGATACCAAAAATAGTATTGCCGAGGTAATAAGAATTGGCTTTCGCCCCCATAAATCGCTTATCCAACCGGATAACAAAGCGCCGATGATACAACCAATGATCAGATTGCTGACAGTAAAACCTTCTAAATGAGGCCCTAAATTGAAATGTTCAGAAACAAAAGGTATAGCACCAGAGATTACACCTGTATCAAAACCAAATAAAAGACCACCGGTAGCGGCAGTGATACTGATCAGGTAAAGAGGTGTCTGATTTTTAAGATTCATTTTCTCTTTTCCGCTATTTTCTCAGTTACCAAATAATCATCAATCTTCTCTGCCAAAAGAAGTGGTGCTCTCGCTGACCATTTATTCAGAGCTGTGGGGTAAGTCAATGAACTAAAGGCTACTACGATAGTTCCGGATGCAGTGTTAACCCATAACATCTGACCGGAATGTCCTTGATGAGCAATGTATTTGCCTTTTGAGTAGGATTGATTGTGATAACGGTAATCCCTGAAAATCTCCAATCCTTTCCCTGAGATATTTTCAATCATCCAGTCTTCTTTAAAGATTCGAGTGCCATCCGGAGCTACACCGGAGTTAGCCCAGATTTCGCCAAAACGGGCCAGGTCGCGCAATGTTGAGGAGTATCCGCCGCCGGCAAATGGAACCCCATGCTTGTCCACAGTGACAGTTGCATTTGAAATAGCTCCGATATGCCACCAAACATTCTTTTCAAAATATTCTGTAATTGGTTCATTGGTCACATTTTCAATGATCCAGGCGATTACCTGCGTCGAGGCTGAAGTATACCTGACTTTTTCACCAGCCTTTCCTTCTGGTTTTTCTATTCTATTTATTGTAGGAAGTACCTGCTTTATACCACCGGGCCAGTTACCCGAGTCGCTGAACCAGCCGGAAGCCTTGCAGAACTGAATCCATTTTTCACTATCGATATTTTCGGGACAGTCTACATCAGCATCCATATCTGCCAACTCCTGAACGATAAATGAACCATATCCTTTTCCTTTAAGCTCAGGAATATATTCATGTACTTTTTTGTTAAGATCAAGTTTTCCCTCACTCACCAATTTCCCTAACATCATGTTCACGGTGGATTTGGAAACACTCATCCAGTGATGTCTGTGCCCGGGGTCCATACCGGTATACTCTTCATAAATGATCTTGCCATTTCGTACTACGAGTATTGCCTGTCCGTTTCCCCATGAATATAATTCCCTGATTGGTATTGAAACATCTTCTACGGGGAAATTTTCGTCAGACACAGTAATTGTTAGTTTATCAAGTAAACATGGTACTCTTGCATTGCCAAACATGTATACAGGACCATGCCCCCGATCTATCTCCTGCGATCGTATGACATCGTCCAAATTCGTCAGGGCATAGGTCCGTAGGTGACCATCCCAAAACCAATTGTCTAATGTTAATTCACCAGGCTGGAGAAACATCCCGGATGGATATTCTCTTGAGAACAGTTTGTATTCCGGTGATTGATTAGGCTCAATTTTATCCCATCGAAAAGGACTTTCGTTCAAAGTATCCTCTACAAAATTCAATGAGGTTTGACTCATGCATTGAATTGACAGGAACAACAGAATCAAAACAAGAACGTACTTTTGATCAAGGCGTATCCTGCTTACTAAATTGGAGGCAAGTATTTGGTTTATTAGGGAAATTTTATTTGAAGACATGTAATTTATGTTTCCAGTAGTTCTTCTTTTTTGAGATCCTGATAAGATACCTAAGGAGTACAATGATTCATTGATCAATAAAATAGGTCCACAGCATGTGAAAAGCAATGCTGCAGACCTACTCATTTTACCTATCCGTATAATTAGTTTGTAACTATATAACCATCATTCTGAGTCAATGCCGGATTTCTCTGCAGTACAGTCTCCGGAATAGGATACAGTAAGTTATGCTCCTGAAAGGTCGCCCCAAATTGATTGGTGTGACCAATCAGATCAACAAAGCTCACATCACCAGGATTTCCAACAGTTGTAACCGGAAACTGCCTCGTCCTTTTCATTAGAGACCAGGTTTTAAATTCGAGGACGTTTTCACGTAAGTGTTCCTTCCATACTTCCTCAATGAATTGTTGGACTGAAAGGCCCTCCAATTCCGCCCTGATATCATTTTCATCTGTTTGCCAGTAGGCTCTACTTCTGACTTCTGTTAAATAAGAAACTGCTTCGGCCGTCACCCCCTCAGTATTGGCGATGGCCTCTGCGGCTATAAGTAAGACTTCAGGATACCGATATACTATCTGATCCTTGGTGTTGATTCCTGATCCAAAAACAGCGTCTTCATTGAACCATTGATAAACGGCCAGATTGCCTGCAAAATCGTGGGTAGATCCGCCACGTGTTATCTCAGAATGAAATAGTTGTCTTTCCTGAATCCTCAAATCCAAATCCGGATCATAAAGTCGGATAAATTCATCTGTCGGTCGATAGGCGTTCATCATATCTTTAATCTTCACATCCGGCAATAGGGTGAAAACAAAAATTGGCAATGTATAACTTACGATAAAATTTCCCCTGTTCACACCGTCTACTTCGATGGAATAGATGTATTCATCTTCCACATCAGAAGTCCGAATGACATTATAGGCGCTTTCTTCAGGCGTAGGCCCATTTTGGATTAGGCTATACTGCCCACTGTTGATGACCATTCTCGCATATTGCGCGGCCATAGCATAGTTTGATGTTTCCTGCAATGGAAATCCTGCCGAATACAGATAGATATTTGCCAACAGGGTGGCTGCGGCGCCTTTTGTAATTCTAAACCCATTCATAGGAAAGGGAACATCAGCCAATCCTCCGTTATCCACCGCCCATTCAAGATCCTCAATCATCAGATCATAAACTTCACTCATAGGGCTACGCTCAGTGAATATTCCTTCAAGACTTTCATAGGGTTCCGTAATCAGTGGAACGTCACCCCAATTTTGAACCAAAGAAAAATAATTGAACGCTCTAAAAAATCTCGCTTCAGCCAGGTACCTGTTAGCCTCGCTTTCTGTGATTTCAGGCACTTGAGGAATATATTTAATAGCATTATTGGCCTGGGAAATTGCCTTGTAGCATCCCGTCCACCAATTATCAAAATATATATCCATATTAGCTGCCGAGATTGTCAATTGCTGGCCTTCTACAACCCCAGGTCTTTCTTTTTTCTCATTGTCAATCAATCCTGAGTTATATCCATCAAGCATGATCCATCTATAAGAAAAGTCACCTGTGGTATACAAAGTGTTTGCCCCCATAAAATACAATGGATTTACAATTGCCGGAGCATCGTTCGGATCATCAAAGTATTGACTCAGAAATATCTGATTTTGTGGTTCTTCAGCCAAAAAATCATTACACGAAGTGATGGTGAAGAGAAAGAAAACCACCGTTATTGATTTGATCATTATTTTTTTCATGACATTAATATTTTATGATTCCCGGTAAACAGTTAGAACTGAACATTTAGGCTCAAGGCATAAGTCCTTGGCTTGGGATACTGGTAAAAAAAGATATTTTGGGAAAACGTCTTATCTCCGAATGCACCTCCTCCAACATCAGGATCGTATCCTGCAAATTCAGGAGAGTGTATCAGAAATGCATTTTCAACAGAAGCCTGCAACCAAAGACTACCTAGTCCCAGCTTTTCCAAAACATTTCTGTCAAATGAGTATCCGAGACCAATTAGATTACCTCTGAGAAATGAACCATCCGCTACCCAATGAGTGTCAGGGACGGTTGTGGCACCATTAAATGCAGCATTTCGAATGATGCCAACTTTGGTATCCTGGTTTTCAGGAGTCCATGACTCATAAAGGATTGTTTTACTACCATTGGAAATACCTGTATAGTCTTCGTAAGTTGCAATAAATTCCTGCAATACATCTGCACCGACAGAAAATTGAAGATCAAAAGTAAAATCGAAATTTCCGTAGTTAATTCGGTTAATTAAACTACCTCTCCAATCTGGCATACCATTACCAGTAATCTGTTTGGTTTCGGAATATCGTTTCATACCCGGTACGGCTCCTACCTCAGCCGCTTCGGCAGCCTGATCCGTCCCCCATGCCGTAAACCGCTCAAAGCCCCAGAACGAGGCCACTGGCTCACCTACTCTCAGTATGGTCTCGCTACCGCTGATGAAACGTGGTCCAGGAAATATATCTTCATCATTTACTCCTAGCTTAACCACTCTGTTCTTATTATAATTGGCATTCAAGATTGTTGTCCAATGGAAATTCGCAGTGCGAATATTTGAGGTAGTTAGCAACAATTCGACTCCGGTATTTTGTATCTCACCTATATTATCAACCACTGTCTCAAACCCGGTCTGGCTGGGCACAGGGCGATCCAGCAAAAGGTCAACTGTACGCTTATTGTAGAATGTTGCTTCTAGCGTAATGCCATAGTTTAAGATAGCCAAATGAACGCCGACATCAAATAGCTGAGATTTCTCCCACCGAATATCCGGGTTGGCCAGTCTTGATACCGAACTAGTTGGTTGTAATGCTCCGCCTACTAAAATAGTACCGGAGCTAATGGTGGCTAATGAATTGAAATTACCGATTTCCGTATTTCCCGTCACTCCATAGGAAGTTCGTACCCTTAATAGGTCTATAAAGTCATTATTTGATAGGAATCCTTCTTCTGATACTAACCAGGAAATTCCTCCGGATGGGAAAAGACCATACTTATTATTTTCACCAAATCGTGAGGATCCGTCTAATCTTGCTGTGACGGTGGCCGAGTACTTACCTCTGTAAGTATATGTACCTCTACCAAAGTACGAATTCATAGTCCAGTTAAACACATCGGAAGTGGGTGGCGATGGAGTAGCCCCAGCATCGATATTATTATATCTAAAAAAATCATTTGGGAAATCACGAACCCTTATTCCGTCAGTATCAAAGCTCTTCTGTTGCCAACTTGCCCCCACTACGGCATTGATGCTGTGTTCACCAAATATTTTATTGTAGTTCAGATAATTCTCAAACTGCCAAAAGAATGTTCGTGAATTATTGATACGTGCATCACCCCTTGGAAAACCATTGCCAATTAACCAGGTTGGAAAATACTGTTTGTTTTTATAGATCTCATCATTGATCCCTAACTGTGTTGTGAAAGTCAGATCGGGAGAAAAATGAAATTTAGCATAGGTATTGCCAAATAGTTGTAATCGATTCGTAAGATTTTCTCTATGCGAAAGCACAGCAACCGGATTATGATTTGCTTCGAATGCAAAAGTTGTTCCTGTGGTTTGTAAAGAGTTGGTGTATGTACCATCCGGCCACTTCACAGGAAAAATAGGAGGAAATTCCGAAGTATACCGTTGAATCGGCCAGGCCCAATGACCATTACCCGGTGAATCGTTCTCTTTTATGTAAAATAAATTCATCACGGTCCCGAGTGTAAGCCACTCCTTTGGGCTTGCTTCATAGACAAACTTACCACCATACCGCTTCATCGAGGAATTGATAAAGAGGCCTTGTGTATCGTTGTAATTGATGAATAATCCTGAGGAAGAATTGCCCTTACTAGACCTTATGCTCAACTGATAGTCATGTGAAACGGTAGTCCTGGTAGCTTCCTCCATCCAATCTGTGTTATATAGAGGATTTCCCTGGGAATCAAACAAATCACTATTGTTCAAAATTAGCTCTGGTTCGTCTCCCGGGGCGTAGTTTTCGAAAAGAGGAGCGTTGTCATAAGATCTTTGCATCACTTCCATAAATTCCCTACTATTCATTGGGTCATACTGGGTGTTGTTTCTCTTATCAAGTTGTCCAATTCTCAAATTCGAAGCAAATTCTATTTGAGTACCTTCTGTCTTTAATCCCGATTGTGTAGTAATCAGGATTACCCCATTGGCACCTCTTGCACCATAAATAGCTGCAGAGGAAGCATCTTTTAGCACCTCAATGCTTTGGATGTCATTTGGATTTAGGAAGGTAATATCTTCCATCTGTACTCCATCTACGACATACAAAGGATCAGTTGAAGCATTGATAGTACCAATCCCTCTGATCAAGACGCGGTTATTTCCAGTAGGAGCCCCGGAGTTAGTAAAAATATTTACTCCAGCAACCTTACCTCTCAATCGTTGCAGTACGTTTTCACTGGGCTGATTCCTTAAGTCTTCAGCTGTTGCTATCCCAACAGAACCCGTAATTTCACTTTTTCGTGCGGTACCATATCCTACAACAACCACATCATCTAACTCACCCACATCAAGGTCCAAGCTAACATTAATAACTTCCTGTGTTCCTACCTCGATTTCACGAGTTTCATAACCAACAAAGGAGATTGAAATGGTGGCTCCTTCATCGACTGAAAGAGTAAATCGCCCTTCCACATCAGTAATGGTTCCATTTGTTGTTCCAACTTCCCGAATGGTTGCGCCAGGAAGACCTTCTCCATCTTCATTTGTAATGACACCTGATATCGATCGCTGTTCTTCAATCTCATCTTTGACTTTAGGAAATTGGTCATCTTCAGTGGGAATTAATAGCTCATTGAGATATTTTCCGTGGGCATTCGTCTCGCTTGCCATCACCATTAGTATGGATTGGCAACTAATCATCGCATAGACAGCAATCTGTGACATGCGAATTGCAATTTTTTGTAGTTTTGCATTCATATTGTTTTTGTTTAAAAACTGAAACATTAGTTAAGAAGTCGAATTACCTTTTGCAGAGAACATTCGGCTTCTTTTTACTTTTTACTTTACTCACGATAGTCATTTTATCGCTATTTTTTTGATCATAAGTTGCTTAAAGGTGGTTTGTTAAATTCTGTACACTATACTTCTCAATCGCCTCCATATTCAAATTAATACCCAGCCCGGGTTTATCTGGCAAAGACAACTTCCCATTCTGCATTACCATTGGATCTTCTACTAATTCAACCCTTAGTGCAGAGTCACATAACTCAGCAGGTAAAAACTCAATCATTGGGCAATTTGGAGTAACTGCAGCCAGATGAGCTGTGGCTGAAATACCAATTCCTGTTTTCCAGCAATGTGGAACAATTAACCTGCCTCTGTCCTGAGCCATATGGCAGACTCGCAATGCTTCTGTTATGCCCCCCACCCTACCGATGTCCGGTTGAGCGACATCTACTTTTCCTTTATCCATCAAGTCGATGAACTCAAAACGTGTATTCTGCCATTCTCCGGCAGCAATCCGCATCGGAGCCTCATCAGCCAGCTTGGCATACCCTTCAAGATTGTCTATCTGTAGTGGGGCTTCAAGGAAAAAAAGATCGAGCGAATCCCAATGTTTGATGGTCCTAAGAGCTGATTTGTAATCACTCCATAAATATTGAACATCAACCATCATCTGAAATTCAGGACCAACTGCCCTCCTGCAGTCTTTGATGATATCTGTCATGTCTTCATCACTGCCTTGCAACCCAACGTGGTTATACGGGCCTCCTAATGTACACTCCATTTTACCTGCTGTAAACCCAAACTCCTTCGCAGTCTTTGCCCATTCAATTAGTGAATCACCATATTCTTTTACAGTCTTTCCATGGGGTTGTAATGAAGCATAGGGTATAATGTGATCCTTATGAGCTCCACCCAAAAGTTTATATACTGGTTGATTCAATGCTTTTCCTTTGATATCCCATAGTGCCATATCAATAGCACCCATAGCGCAAATTACAGCTCCCCTTCTCCCGCTCATGCAAGTGCGTACATAGAGCATTTCCCAAATGGCGGCGGTATCCATTGGATCCTGTCCAATAAGTAATTCCGTCATTCCCATAGCCATACTATGGCTTCCAGGTGCTTCAATGGCCGCCTTTGCAAGCCAGGGCCCTGTGTCCGTTTCACCAATTCCTGATATTCCCTCATCGGTATGGATGATCACGACAAGATTATCCTGGGAAGATGATGTTGAATTCTCCTTTATTTCAGGGGTAACTAATATATGACATTCAATTTCAGTGATTTTCATTTCTTTATTTATGTATTAACACATCATAGCTGATCGAATAGGAGTTAACTACTTATCGTCATATTCCAATTCTTCAAGAAATCATAATTGGCAGTTTTTATATCTTTGGTTTCGTCTAATTCCAGGTCCAGGGAACTTTTTAGCCCATATTTTCGGACTTCATTTCTTAGGTATGCCCCACATAGGTGACTACCCACACATGATTTAACACCTAGTAATTTTTGAAGAAGCTCCCTGTATATCTCCGGCTCATGAACCTTATAATGATCTTCGGTTTTCTTATAGGCAAAATCAGCCAGTAGTGTTGGCTTTTCATACCTGGCCCAGTAATTTAAATTCTCAGCAATATCATCCGGTGCTCCAAAATGCTGGAAAGAAAGGACATCAATATAGGGTAATGAGGCTTCAACAATCTCTGCAGACATTGGTCTTCCTGCATTATATCGATCACCGAAAATCAAATGATGTTTATCAAACCTCCTGATTGCCTCGTAAGTTACCTTATAGAAAACTCCAGCAATTCTTCTGATCTCCTTTCTACCTTTCTCGGAAACCAGCATCTCCGGATCAAAATAAGGAGCCTTCCAGGAGTTTAATTCAAAGCTGTGAATCCATGCAGGACAGTCAGCATAGAAATACCCGATTAGATTTGAATCACTAGCAAACCGGGTACATTCCCGCTCTGCAACATATTCACACCAGGCCTGAAAACCGCTACTCTCAATATCGGGCATTCGTGTTTCATTCTCCCATTGATGAGACTCAATGAAAGGTAGCATATGGAAATAAGGCATCCCCAATGATTGATATTCCTCAAAGGTGAAGTTTCTGGAATGACGATGATTATCCCGATTGTTGGTTGCAGTTTCCCTTACCCATCCTATGGAATTAAAACCCCAATCTTTAATATCCTTTCCGACCTCGGTGAGCCAGATATGAATATCATTCTTATATTTTTCCTGAAATATCCCCTCCCTAAGTAAAACCGCTGGATCTATATGGTTCAAAGCCAAACTAAAAAAATCAATACCATCAGGGTCCACTAAGCAGAACGATCCTTCTTTTTGTCTCACGGAAAAATATCCCCTGTTTGCTGATTCCCCTCTAATCGGCTGCTCACAGTGCATCAGCAAAGCAATTGCAGTCAAAGAGGAGTAGTTTATGAATTTTCTTCGCTTCATAATAAACTAACTAGTGAAATGAGGTTGGCTTGAAAGGAATGATACATTTATTACTTAGAATGATATAGACAATATTGGTTGTGATTATTCTCAAAAACCATCAAAATATTCTCCGTTTTATGTACTTTATTTACATGTTTATTAATACTATATTGAAAACAAGTCAATATGATACCTCTTTATAAAAAAATCACACGTCCATCCTCCCTTTCGTTTTCTTCTTCACTGGAAACTCCACCTGAATTTGATACGCCGTGGCATTATCATCCGGAGTATGAGCTCATACTAATTATGAATGCCCGGGGGACCCGGTTTATGGGTGATGATATTTCTGAATTTAAAGAGGTTGAGTTAGTCCTCGTGGGACCTAATCTCCCCCATTTTTGGAAGGAAGAGAATCTAAGGAGTTCAAAAGATCATCCAAAACCATTTGCATGTGTTATTCACTTTTCTGAGGATTTCTTAGGTAATAGGATCTTTGAATTGGAAGAAGGAAAACAAATAAGAGAAATGTTGGATAATTCAAGATACGGTTTGGTTTTTAATGAGGGACCAGAATCAATACTGGTAAAAAGAATTCAGGAGTTGATTTCTGATGAGGATTTTAACAGGATCATAGGATTACTGGATATATTAAACATCCTTTCAAAAAGGAAAAATTTTAAAATGCTCTGCAGTAAAGGTTTTGTTAATATTCATAACAAGAAAAACTCGGAAAAAATCAATGTTGTTGTAGAGTATGCAATGACCAATTTCAAGGAAAAGGTGGTATTAGAAGAGGTAGCCGAATTGGTTCACATGAGTAAATCCTCATTTTGTAGATTTTTCAAAAAGAGTACCGGACGAACATATATTGATTTTCTGCGAGATATCAGAATCGGATATGCCTGTAAATTGATATTGGAGGACAATCTGGGCATCACACAGATCGCCTATGAGTGTGGATATGAAAATATATCAAATTTCAATCGACAATTTAAGATCAACAAGAAAATGACACCTTTCAAGTACAAGCAGCATTATTTAAATAAAGCAGAGCAATTTTTGTAAATAGTGATGTAAATAATGAGCTATTAACTCCTTACCAAAACTCCATATTCCGATTCTTGAGCCTTTCCCGCTTTGCCTTCGCATAGCTTCCGCGAAGCGAGGCCGGAGGCAAGGGCACATTTTTTCGGAGTTTCCTCTTTCTGTCGCCTTTCAATCCCACATCACAAACTGGTCCAGGTTATGTCAGGGGAAAAATAGGATGCTTGCTTGCCTATCCAGATACGAACATCATTTTGAATTAGTTTAATTGGTCTCCTTCGAATTCATTTACTAAAGCATATATTTTTATACTATTTTTAAGTTGAAAGTATATTTATTACTTATTTGTACTGATCTATCCCAATCATCTATAAAACTCCTCCTCGGGATCCAAATACCTGGCCCCATAGATCACATCCGGATTCCCCACTTCCATCGCTCCCAAATCCGGGGCTTTTCCATTATAGTCGTCATTTACATTAGGGATCACAACACCGGCATCCACAGCCTTTCCTTTCGGGTTCAATCTGAAATTCAGATCGACCGCGTGATACACAGGACTGGGCAAACCATTCTCATGCGCATTGATCGCTTTTTTAAGGTCCTCAAAAACATCATAATCGATGTTGATGCCATGCCTCTCCAGACCGCTGGTTTTACTAAACTCTTTCAGGGTTTTGAATGCAACAGACTCTCCTTCTGGATTTAGCCATCTGAACTGGTTTTCTGGACTGTCCGGACCCTGATTGGGTCGATAGCCATTATAGTCGGCAACAGAATAGGAAGTAGTAAAATGTAATGATGAAACAACCGTAGGACCGTCCGTGCCCAAAATCAAATTATTTCTGAAATTTGAATTCGGGTATCTCGCACCGGCATTGTTTTCGGTAATGAAGGTATTGTGATAAGCCGTGAGACCAGGCACTCCACCATGGATCTTGAGTGCCCCACCCAGCGGGACATTATACAGTACATTCCTGATGTAATAGGCAGGCCCGCCAAATACGGGTTGAGCGCTTATGCCATTCTCTGCGGCATTTACTCCTCGATTCCGCATGATGCGTATGTTGTGTACCCCGCCATCCGCTTCCACAAAGTCATCTACCATAAGATGTATGTCATTATTATAGATATCAATTGACACAGCCTTCAACTCCTGCTCCTTCTCGGGCGATCCGTAGGTAGATATCCCAATACCATCATGGAAATAGGCAAGGGAATTATAAGCAATTACATGACCGGATCCATACACTTTGATGCCATAATAAGAATCCATCAGGTGAGTGCCGTAAGGGATTAAACCCTCCCTGTGCGCCGCCCAGCCATACAATCGATACCGATCGTCACGTCCGATGATGACATTGTCCTGGATGAGAAAGTTTTTGGAACCTGCAAATTCTGTCCGAATTCCCTCCCCGACATGTTCAAAACGGCAATTCCGAACCGTTAGATTACTGGCACCCGCCAGGTGTTTCCGCCCGGCCTCAAAAACCCTGTCGGCATTGCGAAAAGTGAGTCCCTGAAAAATATGATGATCGGTGCCCATGACATTAAACAAATTGGCCGCTCCCTGACCGTCAAAAATGACCTCACCGTCGCCTGCAGCCTCAATCACAATGGGTCGATCAGCAGTGCCTTTGGCCGTAAACCAGTAGGTTCCATCGAAGGGCACATTGTGCCAGTTAGGATAGTTCTTCAGGTCCGCCATATATAGCCCCCCATGTATCTTGATGATATCTCCGGGCTGGACGACATCTTCAGCTACCACATACCAGTCTCCCTTGGTGTTGCTTGATCCATTATATGCCGAGACCAGACCCGGATAATTGGGCTCTTCTTTCTCCCCTTCATAATACTGCGAATAAACATGTCTTACCCTTCCCTGACGATACGCTTTAGGTTCCGTGCGAGTGGAGACATTGATAACTTTTACAGCCTCACCCTTGACTCCATCGGCATCTTCCAGTGTAAAGCGTACTTCATATTCCGTACCGGTTTCAAGATTTAAAATACTTCCGGCAAACATATGGGGTGTGGTGTAGTCTATACCTGCCCGGCCAATATGCTCCCCTCCGATTCTCAAAAGATTCATCCCTTTATTCCATTCATTTCCCGATCCGGCCATTCGATACTCCACCTTTACCGTAGCATTGCGATTAGCATCTCCATCGATGTACCATTCGAAACCGAGGTTTTGAAGCGTGGGAGGTTCAACAATAAACTCACCTGTTTCTGTAGCATTCGATTGAGCCAGAATCTGGCCCGTTAAGAAGAGAGCCGTGGATAATATTAGGATTAACTTTTTCATTATTTGGGTTTTGAGTCAATTTGAATGGTATGAATTTACACAAAGCAAAATAAATCCTGGCTCAATCTTGTTGAATAGCTGTGGAGATCAGTGCACTCTGAAATTCTCTTTGACTGTGCAACGAATAGGTATGAAAATCAAAGGAATGCCCCTGAGAGTTATCGTCAGAGAGTGCCTGCAGTAAATAGCATCCTGTCTTTTTTATTCAGAAGGATATACTCGTAATATATTTTTCCGGTAAATTGTATCATCAAGATAACGCGTAACATTATCTGCAATGAAAAGGACACGAGATCTAACGGCTATAATAGAAAGGGAGGGGAATGGTTACACGGCATTATGCCCGGAGTTGGATATTGCCAGTGAGGGAGACTCGATAGAAGAGGCACGCTCAAACCTGGTTGAGGCTCTTGAGCTTTTTTTTGAATCTGCTTCTGAAAATGAAATCAAGCAACGTCTCCATGAAGAAGTCCTGATAACCCGTGTACAAGTTACAATCTAATTCATGCAAACATTATCCGGAAAGCAGGTTTGCAAAATCCTGCATAAGCATGGATTTGAACAGGTTCGTCAGAAAGGTAGTCACATGGTGATGCAAAAAAGAATAGAAAATTCAACGCTGACCATCCCGGTACCGAATCACAAAGAATTAAAGTCCGGCACACTTAGATCAATCATCAGGCAAAGTGGATTACCCAAAACAGAATTTGAATAGTCTAAATTACTGTGTTGTGTATTCTTCCACTACCCACCCTCCAACCGGATCCTCCCCTCCTCCGTCAGTATCAGATCATACCAGGCATATCCAAACTTATCAGCGGTATTTCTGTGACAATCATCCTGCAAATATTCGGACTGCAAAAACTCAACCTGTACCGGGATCTTCACAGGATGATCAACGGTGGGATTGCGAAGAATACGCATTTGTGTGGACAAACAGCTTCTGCCTGTATTCATGCGGGTCTTTTCTATGTCCTCCACGCTGAGGTCCGGATTTTGCCTCCCGTTCAGCAAAATGACCGGATGCCAGGTTGCCTGATCGGCTTGATTCAGAGGAGAGGGAGTCTTAATCCAGATTGAAAAGATCTCACCAATTTCGGGCATTCCGTCTCCATCCCCTGTTCCCTCTGATATCCTGCCGGTTGAAAAAGGCATATCCCATTCATTCCATTCATATTGGTATAAGGGAAGTTCCTCCGACCGACCGTCAAAGACTTTCACCTCTAAGTCATCAGGATCAGGATTTTCAATCTTTTTTACCACCACTTTTCGATACTGAATCCGATCCTGAACCATTCCATCAATAAGCATGCTGATCTTTATAAAGCCGGTATTTTCAAAGTCATCTTTGTATTTACCCGTACAGGTAAAGAACGAATCAATGGTTACTTTACTCAATGCCGGAATAGTCACCTTTTCAGGTTGTTTGGTTATTGAAAGCAATTCTTTGTTATCGGCCGAAACTTCAAAGGTCACTTGCTGGTCTTTCAAAGACAGGTTAACCACATCCATGGAAAAGGTGCCGGGTTGATTGTCCTCGAGGTACAAATCCTCATTTAGCGTATCAGTAAGTACCATGATGGGTGGAGCAATCCCTTCACCGATAATACCAAACTCCTCGCCAATTCCTCCATTGCTTCGGATCAACAACCGGCCATTTGCATCTGCCTTAATATCCGAGATCGAGAATTTCCCTGTAGCATATTCAAATTTGGAAAGTGTATATTTTTTGTCAGGCTCATAAATCCCGGGGGTGCTCACGTTAATATTAAAATAGCCCATACTTTTACCCCAGGGTAATCTGTCTCGGGTGTAGATCCCCATACCATTCCTGGTCACATCATGAAGATATATCCAGCCATTCCCCTTCTTTTCACTTGTTATTTCATATCCCCAAACCTCAAAATCGGGATACAGGTTTATCAATGAGAAGCAAGTGGGTTCTGTTTTTGGCTTTAAAAAATGTGTTTGATGAAAATCGAACTGCAGGTCAACCCTTACCGCATGATGTTTACAAAAGTCAGCCAGATAGTATTCGTTTTCAAAACCGGCCCCTTCGAATGTATGGTACAATTGCGTGGTGTAGTACTTCAGGTAATCTCCTGTGTTGGTAGAATGTCTCACAGGCAATCCCCTGAAGTTTCTCCACAATTCCTGAATATTTATAGTCGTCTCATAGATTGGTTCACCCACGTCATAATAGGTAGGTGAATAGCAGAACTCGGAAGCACTGCTGAACAGGTGGGGATTTGTAGCTGCCACCCAGGTGGCCATCTGTCCACCCATTGACAGGCCCGAGATGGCCCGGTGTTGTGGTCCCGTGAGGGTGTTGTATTTTTTGTCCACCACCTCGATCAGTTCCCTGATGTAAGCAGAGAAGTTGTACCAATTGCCTTCCCAACCTTCTACCTGGGAAGGGAAATATACTCCACAGCCCGGAATTCCAGGGATCTCTCCATCAACGCTAATGATAATCACATCCTTATCGGTAGCCTCATTTTCAAAATCAGCATTGTTTGGGTAATCATAGTCCGGGTCATCGGGCCGGTTAATGGCCTCAGGAGGAGTCAAACCAAAATCCTGGTAAGTGTATCTCCCACTTTTTTGATAACTACCTCCACATCCGTGGAAATAGTAGATGACATTATACCGTTTGCCTTTTACATTTGAATCATATGCAATAGGTGTGAAAACCCTGAAGTGTCTGAGCGTCCTAAAGATATTGCTGTAATGAACCTCATCTGTGTAGCATTTACCGGTCAGATTCATAATCAAGAGGGTTCCCAAAACAACAGATCTCAAAAACATCAGATGACTTCAGTTGACATTTGAATAGCAGTAAGCAAGAATCAAACTTACAACAATGATTAAGCTCAAACCAAACCGGGTTTACCTCGATAACAATACAAAAACGATCAACAAAATCGGTAGCGCACCCTAGTCGGAAATGATCATCCTTTTGATCTCGGAATTCTCAACAGTTGAAATCTTATAGAAATAAACACCCTCCGGAAGATCTCTAAATGCAGCACCTGCCCTGTTAAGGAAAAAACTGTTCCAACCTGATGGTGGATCTTGCAAGGTATGCCTGAGCGCAACCCGTCCTGCTAGGTCATAAACCTGTATTTCCACCTGTTCAGACTCCGGCAAATAGAATCTGATTTCTGTTCCACCGGTAAATGGGTTCGGGAAGTTTTGTGATACTGAAAATTCCCGATTCTCCAATTCTTCTTCGATCAATTCATCAGGATCTGATGAAATTTCCCTGACCATTCGCGCGCCTGACCCAGACGCTCCGGCCACAATATCCTGGATCTCGCCGGGACTCATGGCCCGTTGAAGGATGTAAACATCATCGATCAGTCCATCGAAAAATCGTGGTCCGGCTCCCGGAGGTTGTGCACCTACAACAACCGGGATCGTTGGATCAGTATCTATCGGCCCGGTCAGCGCTGCGCTGCCTACTTCCACGCCATCCAGGTACAACCGCATCGTGGAGCCATCATAAGTTAGTGCCGCATGGTACCACGTTCCCGTGTTCAGGTTGCCCTGGTTGGCGATCAGCGTGGTGGTCACTCCTCCTACGCGGATTCTACCACGTAGTTTGACGCCTCCCGAGCTAATCGTACCGAGCATGAATACATGCTGGTTGCCGGCCGTTCCAGAAGCTTTGGAGATCAACCGGGGGTCTGAGAATGATCCGGGAAATGCATCACCATTGAACCAGCAGGACAGTGTCAGGCCAGTTCCAGTAACATCCAGTGCTCCAAGGTCAATATAATCATTGACACCGTCAAACCTGACTGATGAGCTGCTACCATCTCCTGAGGTCGGTTCAAAGGCAGCCCCGCCGAGCAGTGCCCCGTCATTGCCCTTACCACTGATGTCACCGGCAATAGTACCACTCCCTTCGTCAAGCGGTAAAATAGCTATATCGTTGGGATCGACCGCAGGTTCAATATTGATCACCACGGTAGCCAGAGAATCGAATGTTCCGTCGCTGGCCCGGTAGGTAAAACCATCGTTACCCGTAAAGTCTGTGTCAGGTGTATAAGTAAAGGAGCCATCTGCATTCAGGGCCAACGTACCGTTCATCACATCATCAACCAGCGAAGCCTGTAGCGTATCCTCATCGACATCCACGTCGTTTACCAACACCCCATTTGCGGCATTTACAGTTAAAATGGTATTCGCGACCATCTGGTAGGCATCATCAAAGGCAATCGTTGTATCATTCACCGCATTGACCGTCAGGAGCACCGTCGCCGTGGCAACCGCACCATTGCCTCCATCTACCGCCTGATAGGTAAAGCTGTCCATGCCATTGAAATCCTGGTTAGGTACGTAAGCAAAGCTTCCATCAGCCTCAAACACAGTCAGCATACCGTTTGAAGGTTCACTCAGCAATACAGCACTCAGGTCAGCCGTAGAATTGTTGTCCGTATCATTCGATAATACCCCTGTAAGCACAGGAACGGTCAAAATTTCATCTTCATTGACCACATAGGCATCATCTGCAGCTGTGGGCGGAGATACCACATTGATGGTCACCACACCCAGCGAATCCAGGATTCCGTCATTGGCCCGGTAGGTAAAACTGTCTGTCCCGCTGAAACCGGAATCAGGGGTATAATCAAAGGACCCGTCGGTATTTAGTGTCAGTATCCCGTGATCAACGTCATCCATCAGAAATGCCTGCAAGGTATCCTGGTCAACATCCGTATCATTGGCCAGTACACCCTCCGCGACTGATACAGACAATGCTGAATCGGGGGAGGTCTGATAGGTATCGTCAATGGCCACAGGAGCATCATTTACGCCATTGACCGTCAGGGTCACTGTAGCTAAATTGGAGTTTATATTTCCGTCATTGGCCCGGTAAGTGAAACTGTCGATACCGGCAAAGTCCAGGGCAGGTGTGTAGTCAAAGGAGCCATCAGCTGCAAGGTTCAACACCCCGTTCGATACATCATCCACCAGTACCGCTGTCAGCGGATCATTGTCTCCGTCGGTGTCATTGGCCAGTACGCCGGTGGATACATCCACCACTAATTGCTCTTCTTCGGATATCGTGTAGCTATCTGCGGTTGCTACCGGTGCCTGGTTACCCGCAACGATCGCTGCGATCTCACCGGGAGTCATCGCGCGCTGCAGGATGCGTACATCATCGATCAGCCCATCAAAAAATCTTCCGCCGGCTCCCGGAGGTTGTGCTCCAACCACCACCGGAATGGTGGGATCAGTATCTATCGGCCCGGTCAGCGCTGCGCTGCCTACTTCCAAGCCGTCCAGGTACAACCGCATCGTGGAGCCATCATAAGTTAGTGCCGCATGGTACCACGTTCCCGTGTTCAGGTTGCCCTGGTTGGCGATCAGCGTGGTGGTCACTCCTCCTACGCGGATTCTACCACGTAGTTTGACGCCTCCCGAGCTAATCGTACCGAGCATGAATACATGCTGGTTGCCGGCCGTTCCAGAAGCTTTGGAGATCAACCGGGGGTCTGAGAATGATCCGGGAAATGCATCACCATTGAACCAGCAGGACAGTGTCAGGCCAGTTCCAGTAACATCCAGTGCTCCAAGGTCAATATAATCATTGACACCGTCAAACCTGACTGATGAGCTGCTACCATCTCCTGAGGTCGGTTCAAAGGCAGCCCCGCCGAGCAGTGCCCCGTCATTGCCCTTACCACTGATGTCACCGGCAATAGTACCACTCCCTTCGTCAAGCGGTAAAATAGCTATATCGTTGGGATCGACCGCAGGTTCAATATTGATCACCACGGTAGCCAGAGAATCGAATGTTCCGTCGCTGGCCCGGTAGGTAAAACCATCGTTACCCGTAAAGTCTGTGTCAGGTGTATAAGTAAAGGAGCCATCTGCATTCAGGGCCAACGTACCGTTCATCACATCATCAACCAGCGAAGCCTGTAGCGTATCCTCATCGACATCCACGTCGTTTACCAACACCCCATTTGCGGCATTTACAGTTAAAATGGTATTCGCGACCATCTGGTAGGCATCATCAAAGGCAATCGTTGTATCATTCACCGCATTGACCGTCAGGAGCACCGTCGCCGTGGCAACCGCACCATTGCCTCCATCTACCGCCTGATAGGTAAAGCTGTCCATGCCATTGAAATCCTGGTTAGGTACGTAAGCAAAGCTTCCATCAGCCTCAAACACAGTCAGCATACCGTTTGAAGGTTCACTCAGCAATACAGCACTCAGGTCAGCCGTAGAATTGTTGTCCGTATCATTCGATAATACCCCTGTAAGCACAGGAACGGTCAAAATTTCATCTTCATTGACCACATAGGCATCATCTGCAGCTGTGGGCGGAGATACCACATTGATGGTCACCACACCCAGCGAATCCAGGATTCCGTCATTGGCCCGGTAGGTAAAACTGTCTGTCCCGCTGAAACCGGAATCAGGGGTATAATCAAAGGACCCGTCGGTATTTAGTGTCAGTATCCCGTGATCAACGTCATCCATCAGAAATGCCTGCAAGGTATCCTGGTCAACATCCGTATCATTGGCCAGTACACCCTCCGCGACTGATACAGACAATGCTGAATCGGGGGAGGTCTGATAGGTATCGTCAATGGCCACAGGAGCATCATTTACGCCATTGACCGTCAGGGTCACTGTAGCTAAATTGGAATTTATATTTCCGTCATTGGCCCGGTAAGTGAAACTGTCGATACCGGCAAAGTCCAGGGCAGGTGTGTAGTCAAAGGAGCCATCAGCTGCAAGGTTCAACACCCCGTTCGATACATCATCCACCAGTACCGCTGTCAGCGGATCATTGTCTCCGTCGGTGTCATTGGCCAGTACGCCGGTGGATACATCCACCACTAATTGCTCTTCTTCGGATATCGTGTAGCTATCTGCGGTTGCTACCGGCGCCTGGTTACCCGCAACGATCGCTGCGATCTCACCGGGAGTCATCGCGCGCTGCAGGATGCGTACATCATCAATCAGCCCATCAAAAAACCGTCCGCCGGCTCCCGGAGGCTGCGCGCCTACTACAACCGGGATCGTTGGATCAGTATCTATCGGTCCGGTCAGCGCTGCGCTGCCTACTTCCACTCCGTCTAGGTACAGCCGCACGGTAGATCCATCATACGTCAGCGCCGCATGGTACCACGTCCCCGTGTTCAGGTTACCCTGGTTGGCAATCAAAGTGGTGGTCACTCCTCCTACCCGAAGGCGGCCCCGTAGCTTCACTCCGTTGGAATTAATGGTCCCCAGCATGAATACATGCTGGTTGCCGGCCGTTCCGGAAGCTTTGGAGATTAACCGGGGGTCTGCAGAGGGTCCCGGAAAACCATCCCCATTCAGCCAGCAGGCCAGGGTAAGGCCTCCTCCCGTCACATCCAGTGCTCCCAGATCGATATAATCATCCACACCATCAAACCGGACCGATGAGCTACTGCCATCGCCTGAAGTCGGTTCGAAGGCAGCTCCGCCTAGCAGTGTCCCGTCATTGCCAGCACCGCTTACGTCGCCGGCGATCGTACCGCTGCCTTCATCAAGAGGAAGGATGGCGTCATTTACCTGGTTGGTCGTAAAGGTCAGATCTGCTGAGGTTGTATCGTTTCCACCAATATCAGTACTTGTGATCTGGAAATGGTAGGTTGTTTCGGGATCCAGATCATTGATAGTAATGGCATGGTTTGATGCCAAAATGCCATCTTCAATGAAGTCCGTGTAATTTGAAGTCAGACCAAAATCTACCCGGCCAAAGGTCAGTTCATTGGTGGTCCAGGAAATGGTTGCAGAATTGGATCCGGCAGTTGTATTTATCCCACTAATGACCGGCGGGGTTTCATCCTGGGATGAAATGGAGTCCACCGTAATATCGCCAAACTCTGCATCCACATGGTGAGCGACCAAAGCAATGCCGCCGGTTCGTAAGGCATACTGGCTGGTTTGTTGCACCTCCCAATTCCAGCTTGCCGGCTCCGGAGATCCATCCGCCCATATCTTCCAGCTGTATTGAGTGACGCCCTGATTACCATTATCCGGCAAAGTCTGAGCCCTCATCTTCATCCAGTATTTGGTCCCAAGAACAAGGTTGAAATTCCCGAAGTTTGTTGCGTTATCTGAATCACCCGGATAATACTGCATTTTATTCCCGCCTCTGATCCAGCCAATACAGCCGAAGGGTTGATATCCCCACTTGGGTTGCGCCTGAGGAAAATTTCTGAATCCACCCACTACATGCCCGGTAAATCTCATGATGATCCCAAATCCGGATTCTCCACTGCTTGGACCGGTTGGGGTAGTTCCATAAACGGTAACAGGTACCGTTACTTCGTAATCCGCCCAGTTTTTCTCACCAATAAGGAAAAGTCTGTCGTAGCCTGTACGTTCTGTTCTCACCCCAGTGGTATTTCCCATCCATTTTCCATCTACATACTGTCCCACATCCTGTGGATCGGATACTGTCGTCCAGTCTACCTCATAGGGTAAGGTGGATGATCCGGTCTGCAAATCGATGGTGACCGAGGTCGAGGTCTGATTACCAGCGTCATCTGTTGCCAGCAGTACCACCTGATTATTTCCGGGATTGAGGGTATTGATGGGGATATCCGCATTGAAATCACCGGTAGCAGCCAACCGTCTGCCATCACCAAAACCATCAGGATTGTCTCCAATATTCAGGGTCTTGTAGGCTCCCCCATTCAGGGAATACACAAGGGAAGTCACCTCGCCATCATCCGAAACATTTCCCATCAGGTTAAAGTCATCCTGGGCGTTACCTAAATGCCCAACTTTTTGCGAAAGGCCGTGCCAGACATCCAGCACAGGTCCGTCCATGTCAAATGTTGTCCTTAATGTATCATCGGGCTCCACCGACTGGTTGCCATTAGCATCCGTACTAGACACCTGAAAATGGTAAGTGGTGGCCTGATCGAGGTTATTAAGTGTAAGGCTATGATTAGTTCTCAAACCTGATATCTCCACAAAATCCGTGTAAGCTTCACTCAGCCCATAATCCACACGACTTGTAGAGAGCTCATCCGTCGTCCAGGTGATCGTGGCACTTGTTGGCGTGACCGACTGCATCACATTGCTGATGACAGGAGGAATGGTATCACTGACATCGCCATCCTCAGGCACGATCGGCGATGCGGTGTTGAAGAAATAATCGACGGTGGCTGTATGAGCCGGTGATGTATCAAAATTACCTACTAAAATACCTGCCTCGTTTACAACAAGCGCCTGCGTAAAACTGACAGCCGTAATCCAGGTAGATCCGTCGGAAGAATAGGAATAGGTCCATTGATTGCCAACTCGTCTCACCCGCAACCATGCGGGAGCAGCAATGGAGATATTGCTGTTAATTTTCACATTGGATGAGGCTCCGTCCAGGTAGGCGGAGAATATCCTCATGGATCCGTTGTTGAACAGATCAAAACGCAGATAACGACTGTCCGTCTCTTCAATCATTATTCCGTACATTTTTCCACTGGATAATCCGGATTCAAATTTTACCTCCACCTCAAAATCTGAGTTACCTGCCGGCTGCATCAGACGCGTTGCTGTATTACCTGAGGTCCATGGATTGTGAGGCTGGCCACCGGGAATGGAGATATTGGCCTGGATCCCGGTCATTTGAACAGATGCTCCGCCCAGGGGGTCCTCCAGTGTCCATAGGGAGGTATTGACGGATGGAGCATGAAAGTCATCGGATACAATTTGTGTCAATGCCTCCGTGATGAATGTTCGATCACTGCTGCTAGTGCTTCCGAAGCTGTCGTTGGAAGTGATTTGATAATGATATTGAACGGCAGAATCAAGTCCATTCAGAACCAGGCTATGATTCGTTTTTGGATACAGGTCTTCAGCGAAATTCGTATAGTTGGAATTAAGCCCGTAATCAACCCGGCTGGTTGCAGGTTTGTTTGTCGTCCATGAAATTGTGGCAGAATTTTGATCGGCAATCACTGAAATGTTATTGATCTCCAGAGGTTCAGTGGCCAATGCATAATTCCAGGAATTATTAATCTTATTCTCAACGGTCACAGGCGATTTATCTTCCACAAGGCCAAACACCAATATAGAATTCACATCTGTTCTCAGTTGATTGACACTTTGGCGACCAAAACCAAAAACGGTCATATTATTCTCCATCAAATAATAAGTGTCATTATTATTTTCATCTGTGATGGCCATGTACAGGGCGCGATTTAATGTCCCGTCCGTTACATACATCCATTCGCTCCCATCAGCAATTCCGGAAGTGTTTGTGATATCGGCTGAACCAAACGGATTGTTACTGTTGATTGAATATCTGTTCCCAGTGGAAAGCCACAATGAATCGCTCGATTCAATACTGCCTCCGGGCGTACCTTCGTATAAGACCCAGTATCGTCCATCCGTTCCCCCGATGCTTTTCAATTTCATTTTAACATAGGATGGGAAAAAAGTCCATTCAACCACTTCGTTATTTCTGGACGATTCAACCACGACACTGTCATGCCAGACATTCAATTGGAAACTTGTGGTTGATGATCCTCCCAGATATCCGGGATGAAGCTCACCGGAGTTTGGGATCCCCCTGAATTCACCGGCAGAACCGCCACCTGGTCTGTATGAGATCCAGTCATTCCCATCATTGTCAATCATACTGACAAGCCCTCCACCTTCCTTGTCCAGAAAAAGTGTGGCATTCTCCATTTCTATTTTAAAACACAGAATTCCTTCATCTGTATCTTCGGAAATCCTTACCGCATTCGGTGGTGACTGTGCAAATACCTCTGATATAAATCCCGAACCAAGGATTATCAGAATACCTGTCAGGATTCTTAAATAGTAAATAACTGATCGTTCAGTTCCAACAGGCCTGTTCCATGCAAATAGTGACATAATACCTGAGATTAAATGGTACTACAATATTTGGCTTGGGGAAATAAATAGGTTTCCGGAAAGTACCTTCTTTGGAAAGAAGATAATTGGTAGATAATAGCATTCATAAGATCAAGGCGGTTTAAAATCAGATTAAAGATAAAGATCTCTTGTCATTTAAAGAAAATATCCGGCGGAATAGTAATGAATAAATAATAATAGGAGCGTAATCAGCTTTGATTTTGAGCATCAGACGTCATATTGGAATCAAACCTTAGATTGCGTCTACAACACTCACTCACTGGAATGGTGTTTCTCCTTAATCCTCTTCTCCACCACATCCGCAGGATATTTTAAAGCGATTTTCCTGATGTCGTAGGTGAATTCTGTGAACACTTCTTCCCACATCTTCTTTTCTTCATCCGTGTAGGTATAAAATCCATGGCCATTCGCTAAACCTTTTCCTCCGGCTTTCACAATATCATCGATAAGTTTGGGGACTTCCTTTTGGTTACATAAAGTGGGTAATAAATCTTTCATTACCGTATGGTAAGCGGGCACACCGGTGAGGTCCATCCATCCGAATACACCCACAAGAGTCATCCAGTATCCGGTATTGTTTCGGCAGGCACGGTCCACATCTTCAATCGACGCGTAACCATTCTCAACCAGCCAGCACGCTTCCCTGTACATGGCATACATGAGCCGGTTTCCTATGAAACCCCTGATGTCCTTCCTGACCAGCGTCGGCTCTTTTTGCCAGTGATGTGCCAGATCATAAAGATATTGTCCTTTCGACAGATCACTTTGCTCACCACAGATGACCTCTAAAAAGCGTGTGGTATGTGAAGGTTCCGCCCAATGTAAGCCAAAAAATCGCTGGGGATTCTTCGTTTCTTTCTGAAGGATGCTGATCGGGATGGCTGAGGTATTGCTGGTCAAAATGGCTTCAGGATCGATCACGCCCTCAATTTTCTGATAGACTCTCCGCTTAATCGGCAGATCTTCAATTGTACACTCTACCACCACCTTACAGTCCGCCAGATGAGTATAATCTGTTGAGATGACAAGATTTTGTTTGAGGCTGGCGGGAGCAATATCGGTCAACCCTTCCTGAAAAGCCCTTTCCAGATGATTGGATATTCGGGGGTCGGCATGATCCAGGTCAGTCTCAATGGGTGCGATGGCTCTCACCTGGTGACCGGCAATTAAAAAGCAGGTGGCGATACTACAGCCCATCATCCCGAGTCCTACCACTCCAACGGGTATTTCATTACATTGGATATTATTTTCCATTCTTAGTCAAAATCAATTGCGAAGTCAAAAATCGGTGTAAATGCTTTTGTTTGCGAATAAAAATAAGGACAAGCATGGACATTCACCCGGATGAGAGCTATTGTTTTTAACCTTAATCCGGATCCTTTGACCAAAATCATCTTCATAATCAACCGCCTATCATACGAGATATGAAATTAGTCAAAGCTACTCCCCTGCCGCACTATCAATTCCTGCACCAAAGAACAGGGCATTCATGAATAGTTTGTTGGTCCCCCACCAGAAGGCACGGAAGTTTGGGTTGTCAGCAAAAGTGATGATCCGGCCACTTCCCAGGGCAGACACATGTACCGCAGGCGAGTTACTGATCTTTTCCAGGTTTTCCTCCGACACATAACCGGACATGAGCGGACTGCCAGTATACACCAGCGGATGGGTATAGGCATTCTTAGACTTTTCCATGATCAGGTTGTGATTCCTGAACAAAGGGATCCGGTCGTATTCCAACCCATAAGCCAGAGGGTGACTCAGATCTACTTTGGCTTCAAATATAGATCCTCCCGTCACCTGAGCACCCTTGTTTTCATCAAGGTCTTCATATGGAAGATACGCTTCTGGCGCTTCCGAACCATTGGTTTTATAGGTGGTCCTGGAGATCCCACTTAGCCCCAACCACTGTCCGGCATTCTTCCACGCAATGATCACTCCCCCGCTTTGCACCCACTTTCTGAGATTTTCCTTTCCACTTTCATTGATACTGATATTTCCATTTGGAATGATAATTCGGTTGTACCTTGAAATGACATTGGATGAAACACGGTCTATCGGAAGCAACGTAATCTTCATCTTTAATCGCTGATCAAATAAATGCCATACTTCGCCGGCTTCGTATCCGCTTATTCCCTCTTCGACCAGCACGGCTGCCTTAATGGGTTCAATCATGCCTGTGGACAGACTACCAAGGTCAATCCCTTCTGCAGCCAGCCCGGTTTTCAATCCGTAGACATTGACCATGTCTTTCTGTATTACCTCGTCAATGATCTTTTCAATCGTCACCCGTTTGTCCTGCTGGATACCTACCGGGATGATCATCGTCCCCCGGGGATAGGTCCGGCTACCATCATTGTGCGACTCTCCCAGATATTGTACTTTGATTTCGTTCTCCAGAAACCGGTGGATCGCCCTAAACGCGTAGTAGCCATAGGGCTCAATAGCATAAGCATATGCTCCTCCATCCCCGATCAGCTGACCACCTGGGGCGTCAGGCACTTCTATCTCCTGACCTAACAATCCTTTATCATACTCCTTCTGTAGCGGTGCGTATTTCAGATTGAAGGCCAGTGGTAGGGTCCAGGTGGATACATCATAGAATAAGCTGTCGTTAAAGGTTGTTCTTGTCTCAAAGATGGCTCTTGCCAATCGATACTGAGGTTGATCCATCGGCACGACATAGGCGGCGTCGGGAACAAAGCTCTTTCCACCGGTCGTCAATGGAGACTTTAAGTGATAAACTCTCACCTTGTGCTGAGTCAGGATTTTCAGTAATTCATAGTTCTTTGTCGGATCCTTTTCCGAACCAAAAACAAATGCCTTGATGTTGTCTGAAGACGCTAACCCTGAAGATTCTTTATAAAAATCCCGTTGATAGTCGAGAAACTCTTCACGGTGGGCCATACCGGCGGCCATCGTGGATAAGGAGGTGGTGAAATGATTTCGTACAGCCATGGGGAAGGTCAGGATACCATATTGATTTTCCTGTGCGTGACCCCTCGAGCTGGCCTGCTCAAAGAGGATACCTACACTCCCATTGATGTCCGGATAGGTAGAGCCCTTTCCAATATAGAAATCATCAAAACTCTCCTGCGTATAGTACAGGGACCCGATCCGGTCCAGGTATGTAGCATGAAATTTTGCCATCTTTTCTGTGAGATCAACATTCTTATCCGGAGTCAGCGGAAATTTCCGGGACGGAATGCCCGGCTGGAAAAAGAAAGTGCGATTGGTCCCCATCTCATGATGATCCGTCAGAATATTAGGTTTCCACTCATGAAATCTCCGGATGCGGCCCCGGGACTCGGGATGTGCGAGTGGCAGCCAGTCTCTGTTCAGGTCAAACCAGTAATGATTGGTACGACCTCCGGGCCAGGCTTCATTGTATTCCCTGTCATTAGGATCCGGGTTGATCACATGTGACCGGTGCATGTTTACCCATGTCGAAAACCGGTGCAAACCATCGGGATTGAAAGAGGGATCAATGATGATGACGGCACTCGCCAGCAGCGCATCTATTTCAGGACCCCGGGCAGCGGCCAGGTGATAAGCTGTCAATAAAGAAGCATTGGACCCGCTTGCCTCGTTGCCATGGACCGAGTATCCGAGCCAGATGACAATGGGCATATTACTGGTGTTGAGGCTCCCTGAGCTTTCAGGGTCCGTAAGCTGAACATGCTGTGATTTGATCTGATCAAGGTTGCGATGATTCTCCGGTGAGGTAAAAGTCAGGTGAATCAATGGCCTTCCTTCATAGGTCCTTGCGATCTCCTCCATGACCACACGATCACTGGATGCTGCGATGGACCGCATGTAGTAGACCAACTGATCATGACTGACATGCCATTCACCGGGATGGAAACCCAGGACTTCTTTTGGTGTGGGGATCTCAGGATTGTAAGAAATATCCTGAGGTAAATAATAAGAAAGGTCAACCTGGGCGGAAGAAAATAGCCAGGAAAAGAAAAGTAGAAAATGCAGAAGGTTCCTCATACTCATTGATTTTATCGTAAACTAACCATAAGGAGCTAAAAATGCTACAGATGGTTTTTAAAGTCAGATTCCAGACTTTTAAAATCCACTTTTCCACACCTTAACAAAGGATTAAAAATCAACTGGATCGATCGTAGATATATTCACTAATTTTGCCCTTTTAATTTGAA
The DNA here is from genome assembly GCA_965243485.1 of Cyclobacteriaceae bacterium. Taxonomy (GTDB): domain Bacteria; phylum Bacteroidota; class Bacteroidia; order Cytophagales; family Cyclobacteriaceae; genus UBA7330. Next base: position 5,564,852 of record CBDEVP010000001.1, read on the forward strand.
CATCCTTGGCGAATATCGTTGCAATCGTAGGCCGGCCCAACGTCGGAAAATCCACTTTTTTCAATCGACTTGTTGAGAAAAGACAGGCCATCATGGATAACATGTCCGGGGTTACCCGGGACCGGCATTACGGCTATGCCGAGTGGAATGGCAAGTCTTTTACGGTGATCGACACCGGGGGCTATGTGGAAGGATCTGAGGATTCCTTTGAGATGGCTATCCGCTCACAGGTCAAAGAAGCGCTCAATGAAGCCAACATCATCCTTTTCATGACCGATTGCCATGATGGCTTGCACCCATTGGATCAGGATTTTGCCAATGTGATCCGGGAAGTCAATAAACCGACGATCATCGTTGCCAACAAGGCGGATAATCTTGAGAAGTCCTACAATTCCAGCGAATTTTATTCCCTGGGTATCTCAGACAAATTATTTCCCATTTCATCTTCCAGTGGAAGTGGCACAGGGGAGCTGCTGGATGAAGTGGTCCAACACCTTAGTGCGGAAGAGCAGGAAAGAACAGAAGACAGCCTCCCCCGGATTGCCATTGTTGGCCGGCCCAATGTGGGTAAATCCTCCTTCCTCAATGCCCTCCTGGGAAAGGAACGATCCATCGTGCACAACACTGCCGGTACCACCAGGGATGCGGTAGACTCCAGATATAACCTATTTGGTAAGGACTTCATTTTAACTGATACCGCAGGGATCAGAAAAAAGGCCAATGTCCGGGACAAGGTAGAGTTTTATTCTGTGCTCAGAGCTATCCAGGCACTGCAGGACTCGGATGTATGTATCGTCATGATCGATGCTCAAAACGGACTGGAAGCTCAGGATCTGAACATCATTAGCTTATCACAACGTTACAAAAAAGGGCTTGTGATCATGATGAATAAATGGGACCTGATTGAAAAAGATACCAAAACAGCAGAAAATATCCGGAAATATATGCTGGAAAGACTCGGTGAGTTTGATTATATCCCCATCATTTTTACAAGCGTGCTTGAAAAACAAAGGATCTTCAAGGTGATAGAGGAAGCTATTCAGGTGTATGAGAACCGTCACCGGAAAGTTCCGACATCCAAACTCAACGAAAAGCTATTGCCTGAGATCGAAGCCAAGCCTCCGCCGTCGGTAAGAGGTAAATATATCAAAATCAAGTATGTGACACAGCTGCCAACTCCCAGTCCAACGTTTGCGTTTTTCTGTAATCATCCCAAGGATATTAAGCCTGCATACGAGCGTTTTCTGATCCATAAGTTAAGACAGCATTTTAATTTCAGCGGCGTACCTGTCACCGTTGTATTTAGGAAAAAATAACCTTGAGCAGACATCTCGAAATATTCAAAAGATTTGTTCCCGAACCTTCGGCTATCTACTGTCTAGCTCCTGATGATCATCACGGATCTGAAATCACCAAAAAAGCAAGCCCCAGCCTCGTGGCTGGGGATATGCTTAATCAATTAATAAAAAGACGTATTAACCACTCAAACCCATCTCTTAAATCATCGTCTGCCCTTTATAAAAGATACTTTCTTCCATCGGTACAATTCGACCAATGTAAGTTAACCTATTGCCAAAATTGTCTGACACAGTTGCTCTTGCAAAGCCGTCAACCCCTGCGTGAACCATCAAGCTCAAATGACCTGAGGATGCGCCCGATATAAAAAGTCTTGCGTTGGCACCTGAATGAGCTTTTTTATTTTGGTTTATTTCGTATTCCGAAACATTTCCCTCGAGTGTAATTCCACCTAACCCATTTGGCCCGATCCTGTGATCGAATCCCAACTGAACAGTAGCTTCGTTTCCATTCATGGCCACAAAGTTTATGCTGGGTTGGATGTTTACCGTATTACCATATCTGTCTTGCAATGTATACGCCTCCAGGACCCATGATTTCGAGGATAGCATTTCATTCAATGTTTTTTGTTTCTCAAACTGCACCCTCCTCTTATGTTCTTTGCAATCTTCCTTGGTCGTATTATCCCAATGCAATTTATTTACTTCATCTGCATATATTGCCTGGTAAAAAAATAAGCCTATAAACGCTAAAATCATAAACTTTTTCATCTTATCTCCTTTATTTAATTGTATCAATCAAACTCCATTAATCCGAATTTAACCGGACCTTGTCCTCTTAAGCCAGTCAGTTCAAATGGGTTGAAGCCCAATTGCAAATGATGCGATCAAAAGAACAATTGGTATGGCACAAGTAACTTGCCAAAGTCAGGAAACAAATGCTAAAAAATGTTAAACCTTGTAGTATCAAATCAGATAACAACAATTCATTTGAAATTGGCTATTCTAAGGGTTTTTATACAAGTTCCCGAAGAGATGTCAGGGAGCTCAAATCTGTGTTGACGGCTCCAGTTACTTTGGTTTACAAAAAAGATATAACCCTTGAGTAAATACCTCGAAATATTCAAAAGATTTGTGCCGGAGTCCTCAGCCGAATATTGCCTTAAACTTTATGACCACTTTGGTTTTGAGTTCAAGATCAAAAGAAGCCGGCAAACCAAGCTGGGAGACTATCGCTTCGACTACAGTCTGAAAAAACACATCATCACGATCAATAATGACCTCAACCCTTATGCCTTTCTGCTTACCTATCTTCATGAAGTAGCGCATCTTATCACTTTCAGCGAATTTCAGAACAAGGTCAACCCTCATGGACAGGAGTGGAAAAATGCTTTTAAGAAAGTCAGTCAGCCCGTACTGAATGAAGGCACCTTTCCACCCCCTATCCTTCATACCATCAGGAATTACTTCAAAAACCCCAAAGCTTCCAGCTGTTCGGACCCGATCCTGTACAATGTATTACGCCAGTTTGACCACCCTTCCGACAAGGTGACATTGAAATCCCTGAAGATCGGTGACAGGTTTGATTTCAATGGGAGGATCTTCCAAAAACACGAAGTAAAACGAACCCGCTCCGTTTGTAAGGAATTAGCTACAGGGAGGATGTATCTGATCAGCGAAATCGCTTCCGTGAAAATTGTTGATTGAAATTTAAGAATTTTTTACCTGGCTTTCGCTAACTTATTCCAACATACAAATGGGGTTTGTCTCTTTAGAATGAAGTTTTTTAAGCTCTTTAGTTTATTACAATGGAATATTCAGATATTAAGGCTTTTGCAAGAGAATTAAGGAAAAATCAGACCAGAGCGGAAGATTATTTTTGGTCAAAAGTCAGAAACAGAAAATTCCAGGGATTAAAATTTAACAGACAATTTATTATAGAGTATCAGAATTCCACCTATTTCATCGTGGACTTTCACTCTTATGAAATAAAACTGATTGTTGAGATTGATGGAAAGATTCATCTTAAACAAATTCAAGAAGATCAAAACCGTGAAGCCATTCTCAAAGACATGGGATATGAAATCCTGCGTTTCAAAAACGAGGAAGTATTGTTTGATTGGAAATCGGTAGAATCGAAATTATTTCACCAACTCTCCCCCACCCTCTCTTCGAAAGAGAGGGAGTAGTTCGGGTTTACTTTTTCACATGGAATATCCTTAGGGGTGAGTTGGAGTACGACACGGCATCCAGATCACTTTGATTCACCGGTTCCACCACCTAACAACCAAAATTTAAATGTATCTGTCATTTCCGGGTCTCTATAGGTAAATATATTTTATAGGTGCTATCAGCGAAATCGCTTCCGTCAAAATAATAGATGAAAATTGAAACATTTTGCGAGATAATACATATAAGCAAGAAGCCTGAACCCTGAAATATCATCAATCTGTCGAATTCTTAAAGATCGAATGCAATGAAAAAGTTTGTTTTCACCCTTACTTTCGTACTGACACTCAGCTTTTTTACTCAGGCGCAAAATCCTTTCGAAGGTGGTCTCCGTTTTGGAGGCGGATTCAACAACAATATTGCTTTGGACTTTACCATTCCAATTGCCGCTAAGCCTAGATTGCATCCCTCGCTATATCTGGGGAATAATGGTGTAATTATTGGTTCTTACTTTGACTGGATCTTTGCGCTGGAGGGAGCCACGCAATGGAGGCTTTATCCGGGATTCGGTCCCGAACTCTACCTTTTCAATACGCCTGACCTGGGCGTTGCCGGTAATTTTGGTATTGAATACATGTTTGACATCCCATTGACTGTGGGTTTTGACTGGAGACCGGGCATCATTTTAACCCGGGATGGGGAATTCAACACCGACAATTGGGGGATCATGATCAGGTACCGGTTTAATTAAAGTATAATATTATTTTATTGTGAATATTTTCAATTATTTAATGATTGGTCATTTTTGGTTAAATTGTACGCTAACCAGCTCCCAATGGCCAACACTATTGCAATATACAATTTCAAAGGTGGCGTAGGAAAAACTACGTCCACACTGAATCTTGGGTATGCCTGGTCGCGATCTTTCAAAGTGTTGCTCATCGATTGTGATCCTCAATGCAACCTTACAGCTGCCTTCAACTTACAGGAAGAACCGCGCACCATTTTCTTCTACTTAAAGAAGATGCTGCATGATCATCCGCCTGATAAAATTGAGACCATACCCATTACCCCATACCTGCATGTGCTTCCGGGTGATTTTCAGATGGTCAATATCGAGACCAATAACCAGTTCATTACCTTCGGTACGAGTATTATTCAAAAACTGACTTATGCAGTAAAGAGGGAATTTGATCTGGTGATTTTTGATCTACCCACCCATTTTGGAATGCTTGTAAAGGCTTTTCTTGCCAATGTTGACAGTATTTTGATCCCGGCCATCCCCGATTCTTTTTCTATCTCGGGAGTAAAAACCCTGCTTTCCTATGTTTATCAGGTGGAAAGGATCAAACCATTGAATATCCTGGGTATCTTCTTTAATATGTACAGAAGAAATCTCCTTCACCACCAGGAAAAGTACCGAGAATCTACGGAAGAATTTCAGGATATGATACTCAGCACACAGGTAAGGAACAGTATCAAGGTTGCCGAGGCCTCGGACATCGGTAAATCCATCAACCGGATGAACCCAGACAATTCGGTAGCCAAGGACTATATCCAGCTTAGCGAGGAGTTGCTGGCCAAGTTCAACATCAGATTTCTTGACAAGGAGTTGCTACAGTCAGGATTGTTAGATCCTCGCTAATAGCCCGTCGGCGCTGACAGGCGCTTATTCATTATTTCACGGATGATCAGGTATAATTTCATGGGTGATAAAGTCCTCCAGTTGATCATATCGAAGGGTCCGCCAAAGTTGATAAAGGAATCAATGTTATAGGTAGACATTTCATGGATCACAAAATCGCGGAAATTGACGGCAACAATCCATCCGTCATCAAGCTCCTCCATCCATTCCTCATAATAGCTATCATCGCTCCCATGAAAATTCAAAATGTTTTCACCTATCAGGATGAATTTATCGATCCCTTTCATGTTCAGGTATTCAATGACATTTCGCTTGAAGTGCATAATATCATTGTTGATCGCATCATTCCATTCTCCCAGTAGCTCAATGATTGCAACTCCCGCCTCATAATTGGCATAAAGGATCTTGATGTAAAGTGTTTCAGAGCCCATGAAATCCCAGCCAGGGTCTATGAAATATCCGTAAATATTTTCGGAATAAAGATCGTAGTTATACTCCTTTCCGAAAAAGGGAGAATCAGGATCCTCGCTCGAATCATAGTAGTTTAACCAGTTATAATATGGCTCGATCTCATGCATTCAGACAAAACTAAAAAAGGGACCGATGAAGTCATTTTTTAAAGACCAAAATATGCCTTCTCAATCAAAAATATATCTGAAGCCTGGTTGCATTCCTACGGATAGTGCCCGTTTTGCCCGGCTCGTCCCGGTCAATGAAGACGTGGACTAAAGTATTTCCGTTAACTCCTTCCGGATTGTGCTGGTTTTAAAACAGACACTCCTACAATATTTGAAAAACTGATATTTATCAGTACAACCAATTATATACAACAGGAGAAATGGTTACCTTCTGCTTCTAAATTGCACTCAACTAATCCCGGTTCAATGACCCGCCCACAATTGCTTAAGATCATCCTCTCCCTGGGTGTCCCTTTACTGATCCTTATTTTACCAACAGAGACTCTTGGAATCAAGGGTCTGACGGTGGTGGAGCACCGCGTGATTGCGATTTTTTTCTTCGCCGCACTGGCATGGATACTGGAGCCTATACCCATCTATGCCACCTCGCTGGTCATCATTTTTCTTGAGCTTGTCATGATCTCAGATAAAGGATTTAATCTTTTGATCGTTTCCGAAGATCCGGATTCGCTTGGCACCCTTCTCACCTACCATGAGATCCTTTATACGTTTGCTTCCCCGATCATCATCCTCTTTCTCGGTGGATTCTTCCTGGCCATGGCTGCCACCAAGTACCGGCTGGACCAGAATCTGGCCAAAGTTCTTCTGAAACCCTTTGGGGTTGGTCCAAAATGGGTGCTTCTCGGAGTGATGATCATTACGGCTGTTTTTTCCATGTTTATGAGCAACACGGCCACCACAGCCATGATGCTTTCCATTGTAGCGCCCGTACTGGCTTTGTTCCAGCCGGGAGACAACGGACGGATGGCCTTCATCCTGGCCATCCCCTTTGCCGCAAACACCGGGGGCATTGGCACACCCATCGGCACACCCCCCAACGCGGTTGCACTGAAGTATCTCACCGGCGAAAATTACATTTCATTTGGCGAATGGATGGGAATGGCCTTGCCTTTTGTGATTCTTTTGTTGGCATTTTGCTGGATATTACTGTTGATGATCTACCCGGTGAAGACCCCACGAATTGATCTGAAAATTGAAGGCCGGTGGATCAGAAACCCGAAGGCGTACCTGGTTTATGCCACTTTTGGACTTACCATCCTTCTTTGGCTAACAGACTTTTTACATGGGATGAATGCCTATGTGGTGGCGATGTTTCCGGTAGCGATCTTCTCTGCATTCAATATCATCAATAAAAACGATCTGAAAAATATCAGTTGGGATGTCTTATGGCTGGTGTCAGGGGGAATTGCCCTGGGCCTTGCCTTGGAAGGGTCCGGCCTTGCACAAAGACTGGTGGATATCATACCTTTTGATGTGTTCTCTCCACTGCTTATCATAGTTCTGATCACGCTCATTGCCATGCTGATGGCTAATTTTATGTCAAATACAGCAACTGCCAATCTGTTGTTACCACTGGTAGCAGCACTGGGTGTTTCACTTTCGGGATTGGGTGCATTTGGCGGGGATAAGATGATCATCCTTGCCGTGACAATCTCCTGCTCCATGGGTATGGCGCTTCCTATCAGTACCCCTCCCAATGCCCTGGCATTCGCAACAGGTGTGATCCAGACAAAAGACATTGCCAGGCCAGGGGTCATGATCGCCCTGATGGGGATGTTGCTTAATTATGTGTTGATGTATGTGCTTAACCTGGTAGGATTTTTTTAAAATAACTGCAATGAAAGAGAAGATCAGCTTTGAGTGGGTAAAAAAGCATTTCTTTTCTGATCCGGAAAAGCAACTCAGGATCAGAAAAGGTGACCTGCTCATTGATCAAAATCAGATAAACAAATATTTATACCTGGTACTGGAAGGCCGGTTCAACGGTTACTTTGCAGATTCTGCACTGGCCAGCTATCCGATCTTTGAAGCCGGCAAAAACAAGTTCATCGGTGTTTATAGTTATTTCTCAGCTGATAATAAAAGCTACAGCAAGGTGGTGGCGACCGAAGATTCGGTGGTTGCCTACTATGACAAACCGCTCGCAAAACATTCAGAGGAAGAATGGATGAGACTTGCTCCATTCCTGATTTCAGTCGTCGTCAATGAGCTCTACTCCCGCCAGCATTATGCCAGAAAGATGACTACTGAAAAGTACAATGACGTACAGAAGCTTTTGAAAGCGGAGAAAATTGCCACACTGGGGCAAATGGCAGCTGGCATTGCTCATGAGCTCAACAATGCTGTGGGCGTACTGGACAAGGGGACCGACCATTTAAGATCTTTTTTCAATCAGCAAATGGCTGGTCAACATGAGCTGGTCAGAGATTATTTTGAAAAGGGGTGTGAACATGGTCAGGAAATATCAAGTGAAGAGGCTCGTAGGCGAAGAAAAGATTTTGAAAAACTTAAAGGTTTAACCAACAAACAGGTGAAGCGGCTGGCCCGAACAGGTATCGACCCGGCTGTCGCACAACAGTATCTGAAGAAAGACCCTGACGCCCCGGAAAAGATCTACGAATCGTGGGAAGCCGGATGTACCCTGCATGATATGACGATTGCTGCCAGGCATGCCACCCAGGTGGTTCGTTCCGTCAAACAGCTGGGGGCCACGGAGCATACCTGGTCAGACAATATCATGGTCAATAATACCATCGAGGAAGCCCTGATCATTTTAAAAAATCTTACCAAAAGGGTAAGGTTAGTTTTAATCCTTGATCAGGATCAGCCGCCGACATCGGGCTATTACGGACCTTTGATCCAGGTGTGGATCAACATCATTAAAAACGGGATTGAAAGTGTGCTTTCATCCGATACGGCAGGTCCCGTACTTACGGTGAAGTCCGAACACGATGAGGAATTCATCACCGTAAGTATATCTGACAATGGACCGGGGATCTCTAAGAAGATCATGGAAAGGATATTCGAACCAAGTTTTACCACCAAGGTGGGTGGTTTGTCTTTCGGTCTCGGTTTAGGACTTTCTATCGTTCAGCGGATCGTGACCGAACATAACGGGCAAATTGAGGTGAGCAGTTCACCGGAATTAACAATATTTTCTGTGAAAATACCTATCATCAAAAAGTAATGGACAGTATTTATATCATTTGCGTGGATGATCAACGGGAGGTTCTGAATTCACTCACCGAAGACCTTAGTCCTTTTGAAGACCTGATCATGATCGAGGGATGTGAGTCTGCGAAAGAAGCGTGGGATGTTATCGAAGAAACTGATCGTGCGGGGGATCATGTGGCATTGATCATCACAGACCAGGTGATGCCCGAACAATCCGGCGTAGAGTTGCTCAAAAAGGTGATCCGGGACGGCCGGTTCCCGCATACCCGGAAAATTCTGTTGACCGGCCTGGCCACGCACCAGGACACCATCGAGGCCATCAATGAGACCTCACTGGACCGCTACATTGAAAAGCCATGGAAAAAATCAGATCTGCACGACGCCATCCGTACCCAGCTCACGGGGTATCTGTTAGACAAAGGAATAAACTACGAACCTTACATGAAGATTGTTGATCAGGAAGTGCTTTTCAATTATTTGAGAAAAACAACTTAGAACCGACAGAGATATATGTTCAGGATCTCCATCTTATTTCTACTTCTCACAATTAATATCATCCATCTCAGTGCCCAGGAGACTGAACCCATTGAGTTTTATGGTGCTTTCCAGCTATGGATGAGGTACACTGAGCTCAATCCCGGTTCAGCCATTGGCAGCGAAGAGTTCAATGATGCCTTTGATATCAGCCTGAGAAGGTACAGACTGGGGGTTGAGGGGAGACCCTATAAGGATATCTCTTTCAATTTCGGAATTGGCAACAATAATCTGAGCCGCTTTGACATCAATCAACCGCCAAAAGTGCTGGATGCCTATGTGAGTTACCATTTTTCGGACAAGTTCATCATCACCGGGGGTAAACATGGCTGGACAGGCATTTCACGATTTGCTGCTCCCTCCACCACCAGTGCCATGGGTTTCGACATCAATTTCTCCGCCACGCCAGCCCTGAATGTGCATGACGATCTGCTGAGGAAGCTCGCAGTGGCCGTGAGGGGACAGATCCACAAAGTCGATTACCGCATCATTTTCGCAAAACCCTTCGTATTTATATCACAACCTTTATCGGCTCAGGCGGCCTTCGTCGATAATCCCACATCCCTGAATTTTAGCGGCTACCTCAAATATCAATTCCTGGATAAAGAATCTTTGAACTCCGCCTTCAGCCCATGGACCTATCTTGGAAAAAATGAGATTTTCAATATCGGAGCAGGTTGGACCTATCAGCCGCTGGCTACGCAATCCCTGAATACTGAAGGTGATACCCTGGATCACCCTATGAGGTCTTTTGGGGTAGATGTATTTTATGATAAACCAATAGGGAACCATTCGGTAACCTTTTATGCGGTCTATTTGAACCATTTCCTGGGCCCGGACTTTGTGAGATACATCGGAGCCAATAATCCTTCAAGCGGTACGATCCAGGCGCTCACATTGAATGGCAGGGGAAACAGCTTTCCGGAGGCTGGAACCGGGGATATTCTCTTTACGTATCTGGGCTATATGCGAAAGCTTGACAAATTGGGGGTCCAGCCTAATTTTCTTTGGGAAATTGCCCATTTTGATGCACTGGATGATCCCATGATCCTTTATCAGGGAGGAGTGAATTTCCTGCTGGACGGACATCGATCAAAACTATCGCTGGGTTATCAAAACAGACCGGTTTTTATTGAAAGATCTGGACGCGCAAAAGTGGCAGATCGGAAGGCCATGGTCGTGCTGCAGTATCAGCTGGTGTTCTAGATTTGGTTATTGGATGTAAAAGTTATTACACAAAGGGTCACAAAGATCCACAAAGGACCACTAAGATATTTTCTTTGTGCAACTCCGTGTTTTCTCTGTGCAACTCTGTGGTACCCAAATATGATTATTAGATGTAAAAGTTGTTACACAAAGGACCACTAAGGAAGCTCAAAGGACCACCAAGATATTTCCTCTGTGCAACTCCGTGTTTCTCTGTGTACCTCTGCGGTACAACTATTACTGGATTCATTAGTCATTTTTTAATTACACAAGGAGGAGTACCCATTTCTCAAAGTTTTCTATTAATTTGTATCATAGCTAATAACTGATTTAATGATAGAAAATAGTTTATCCAAACAGATTATAGGTTGTGCAATTGAAGTTCATAAACGTCTAGGTCCAGGTCTACTTGAATCAGCATATCAGGAATGCCTGCACTATGAATTACTAAACAAAGGGCTATTTGTGAGCAGAGAAGTGCCGGTACCCATTATTCATAAAGAAATTCAATTAGACCACGGGTATCGAATTGATTTATTGGTAGAGGACAAAGTGGTGATAGAATTAAAAACAGTTGAAACATTTACAGATGTACATTATGCTCAAATACTCACCTACCTGAAACTGGGAAACTATAGGTTGGGATTATTAATAAACTTTCATACCCTCATATTAAAGAATGGTATAAGGAGATTCATCAACTAGTCCTCAATTTTATCTAAGAAGCGCGAAGCAAAATCAAAGAACTACTAAGGCCTCTCTCTCCATGTAACCCTGTGGTTCTCTGGGTATCTGTAATTCTGTGTGGTATAGCAATCTATGACTGATGACTATCAACTGCCTTACGGACGGAACCATACTTCTCCAAAAGTTTACCTGCATCTTCTTCTGATATATTCAGCTGGTCGGCAATGATCCTTGTGCCACGACCGACCAGTTTATTGTTGGAAAGCTGCATGTCCACCATCTTGTTACCTTTTACACGTCCAAGTCGCACCATGGCCGAAGTAGAGATCATGTTCAGGATCATTTTCTGAGCGGTCCCTGATTTCATCCTGGTGCTCCCGGTAATAAATTCAGGGCCAGCATCCACTTCCATGGGAAAATCACTGACCTCAGACAAGGGTGATCCGGGATTGCAGGTGATACATCCGGTGAGTACCCCATGCTCCCCGGCGCTTTTCAATCCACCGATCACATAGGGTGTGGTGCCTGAAGCGGCAATTCCGACCACCGTGTCCACTTCACCAATACCATATTTCTCCAGATCCTTCCAGGCCTGCAATTCATCATCTTCAGCCTTTTCGACCGAAGTTCTTATCGCCCGGTCTCCGCCCGCTATGATCCCCACCACCAGGTCCGGCGATACGCCATAAGTCGGGGGACATTCCGAGGCATCAAGGATCCCGAGCCTTCCGCTGGTGCCCGCACCAATGTAGAAAAGCCGTCCTCCTTTTTTCACCCTTTCCGCCAGCTCATCCACAAACTTACTGATTGATGGCAGGATCTTCTGAACTGCCAATGCCACTTTCTGGTCCTCCCTGTTTATGCTTTGGAGGATCTCGAGTGTGTCCATGGATTCAATGTGGTCATACAGTGAATCCCTTTCTGTAATAGGTCTAGCCATTTTCCTGGTGATAAAGTGTTAATCCCGCAATCGGTGACTGCACGATCAAATCTAATGTGATCCCCCGCTCCGCCGCAACTTTCCTTAGGATATTTCCAAGCAGATAAGCGATCGAACCTGTAAAATGATACGGGAGAGAAGTTTTCATGTCGAATGCATCAAAATAATCATGAAAACAGCGATGAGCCAGCTGATAGATCTCAAGATCATCCTGGTTCTCAATAACAAATCTTGAAAAAGAGGCCAGGTAAGCATTGGATGGTTCACCATAAACCTTTTTCACCGCCGTAGACTCATTAAGTTCCGGATATGCCTCTCTGATCTTTCCCATCAGAGATCCGCCAAACTGGTTTCTGATGTAACGTGCCACCAATTTTCTGCCGATGTAGCTACCGCCACCTTCATCGCCAAGAATATATCCCAGCGGAGGTATTCTGTTTACAATTTTTTCGCCGTCATACTCGCACAAATTGGCTCCCGTTCCGAGTATACCTGCCATACCGGGCTTATTGCCACATAAGCCTCTTGCAGCGGCCAGAAGATCAGAACCTACCTCAACGCTGGCATTGGTGAATATTTTTTGTACTGATTCCGCGATGGGATGATTCTCGTTTTCAATGATCCCTGCTGCGTAAAAGTAAAATTTAACGATATCCTTAGGTTGAGGAACCAGCATTTTGATCTCCTCCAGAAAAACGGCCGGATCATGGGTGGCGGCATTAAATCCTTTTTGCTGGAACTGCTGAATCTTCGCGTCGTCGATCAGTCTCCAGTCGATCTTGGTGGCCCCGGACTCTCCGATCAGTATCATATCAGCTCTCCGATTTTAGGGTATCTGTCAAAAACAACCTCGGTATGCGGGGCATCCGGAAATTCGTCTGTCAGGTCCTGACCTGCCCAATGTTCGTAATGCATGCCTCTTTTCCAGAGTCTTGATGTCGTCACATCATAGATATTGCCTTTGTAGGCAATCCAGATCTCCTCCCTGTCCTGGCCATTCCTCAGCGCCAATTGTGATTTCGTGAGCTTTACCATTACTTAAATACAACAAGTGTGACCCCACTACCTCCCATCTCAATGTGTTCATCCACGGCCCGATCGACCATAGGATGTTTCTTCAAATGGTTCCGGATCACGTCTCTCAATATGCCATGCCCTTTTCCATGAGTGATGCGCACCATATCAGTACCGAGCATGATGGCCTCATCGATATAATTGTCCACATTTACCAGAGCCTCCTCGGCCCGCTGCCCGATCACATTGAGCTCACCCTGAAATTGTGAACGTTTGTCCAGTAGGCTGAATCCTCCCGCCTTTCGGCTGGGGGTATTTACGACTTCCTGCTTATTACCCCTGACCAGTTTACTGAGATCTACGAATGAGATCAGGTTGCCAAACCTTACCTGCGCTTGCTTCCCTTTGATGTTCAGGATTTCACCAGACAGATCCTGTCCCTTCATACTCACCCAGTCTCCTTCTGAAAAAGCAGCGGTACCGGAGCTTTTCTTTTCCTGACGTTCTTTCAGGGTCTCTTTATATTGTGCCACAGACTGACGCAATGCTTTGGTGCGCTCTTTGTCGGCCTTGCTCTCTTTGATGGACCGGATCGTTTGCTCGATCCTTCGATTGGCCTCGTCCACGATCTGTCTGGCTTTGTCTTTGGCCTCCCGGATTATTTTCTGACGATCTTCTGCCAGCATGGCCTTCAGCGACTCATAATCCCTTCGTAAATCGCTGATCTCAGTCTGTTCCTTTTCCAGTTCTTTGGATAGTTTCTCATAGTCCCTCCGCTCTTTTTCCAGCTGACTCAAGAGTTTTTCATAATCCACGTGGTCCTTTCCAACGAGGCTTCTGGCATGGCCAATCAATCTTTTACTTAAGCCAATATTGCCCGCGATTTCAAAAGCAAACGAACTACCCGGCTTTCCGGTCTCTAGCTCAAATAATGGTTCAAGAGCCGATACATCATATTTCATGGCACCATTAACAATGCTGTGGTTTTTTTCAGCAAATTCTTTCAGGTTGGCATAATGTGTGGTCACCACTCCAAACGCTCTTTTTGCCATGAGCTCCGAGAGTATGGATTCAGCAATGGCTCCTCCAAACTGAGGCTCGGTACCGGCACCAAATTCATCGATCATGAATAGTGTGTGTTCATCGGCATGCTGCACAAAATGCTTCATGGCCGTCAAATGGGAGCTGTAGGTAGAAAGGTCATTCTCCAGCGACTGAGAATCGCCGATATCCAGGAATATTTTCTTAAAGACACCTATTTCGGACGCTTCACTCACCGGTACCAGGAAGCCTGATTGTATCATGTACTGTATGATACCAACCGTCTTTAGAGCGACCGATTTACCGCCGGCATTGGGCCCTGAGATCACCAGTACCCGGTTGGTCTGACGGGTAAGCTCCAGGGAAAGCGGGATCGTTGGTTTGCCCGACTGGTCATGACTTAGCTTCAACAACGGATGATACGCCCGGTAGATCCTGATCGCCGGATACCTTGTAAGTGTAGGTTTGACTGCATCAATGCTTTGACAGAAAACCGCCTTGGCATGAATGAAATCCAGGATACCAATGAACCGGCCACCCTTTTCAAGGTCCTCCATCCTATCCCTGACCGCATCCGACAACCGGGTAAGGATCCTGGCGATCTCCCTTCTTTCCTCATACATCAACTCCCGCACCTCATTGTTCAGCTGAAGCGCTTCCGCAGGTTCCAGAAAAACTGTCTGTCCCGATGAGGATTCATCATGGACAAAGCCATTGATCCTTCGCTTGTTTTCCGCCTTTAGCGGGATCACCAGACGGCCATCCCTGATGGTCACTTCACTTGACTCGTCAGTCAACCCATCTGATTTGGCTTTCCTCAATACGCTATTGATCACTTTTCTCACCGCCTGACCTTTGCTCACCAGCTCGTGGCGTATTTCTTTCAGCCGCTCGCTTGCATGGTCCCTTACCTGCCCCCGATCATCAATGATGGTGTCGATCATCTGAGGCAATTCCTTATCTGCGATGAAGCCGTAGGTCAGGCTACACAGCTCCGGGTTTGAATCTTTTCTTTTTTTGAGGTATTGGGTCCAGTCATACAGCAGATCAAGGGATATTCTCAGTAGCAGAAAATCCTCGGCAGTCAAAAAGCTCCCTCTGGCTTTAATGCTGACCAGGAAAGGCTGAATATCCATGAAATCCCTGGAAGGAAGCGGATCCCCGGAGCCAAGAATTCTGGTCAATTCATGCGTTTGATCAATCCATCTGGAAATGATTTCGAAATCTGTAGACGGCTGACATTTGTCCACCATCCTTTTACCGAAATCTGTTTTACACTTTGTTCTGACAAGATCAAAAAGATGGTTCAGTCCCAGCTTTTCCTTAAAATCGGTAGGATAGATGCTCATGCTATTTAGTGATGTTCTGTTTCAGCATCAGACTGTCGACAATCCGGTCGTACACTTCACCTAACTCTTTACTGTTTTCCACATAATAGATCAGGCTTTGATCGTATTCTTCCTCTGTGATCCCAAGGTCTTCAAAAAGCATCTTCTCATAATGCCTGTATATTACATCTCCGCTGTCACCAGGCAGATAAAGTTTCTGGATCTTTGCTTCCAGCAAATGGATCTCCATCAATACTTCGGTCATTTTGTCCTGATCAAACACACCTTCAGGACGCTTCTCCCTTGCGCAGGCGCATAGAAACAGTACACATAATATCAAAAATGGTTTTTTCACAAAAAATAACACGTATATGTCTAACGGGTATTGTTAATTTTGGATTTCAAAAATACTTTGGATGAAGGAAATCCTCAAAAGACTTCGGAAATACGAGATTAGGGTGAGGAAAGCCATCAATTCCCAGATGCAGGGAGATTTTCACTCCATTTTCAAGGGGAGTGGCCTCGAATTTGATGATGTAAGGACCTACCAGTACGGCGACGACGTACGTACCATCGACTGGAATGTCACTGCAAAGGGTCATGGTACCTTCGTCAAAACTTTCATAGAAGAAAAAGAACAAACCGTATTCTTTCTGCTCGATGTATCGGCCTCTCAGGAGATTGGGCCGGATGGGAGACAAAAAATTGATCTTGGAAAAGAGATCGCAGCCCTGCTCTCTATCTCAGCCATTCAGGAGAGCAGCCAGGTAGGTTTATTTTGCTTCAGTGATCAGAAAGAGGCTTACATCAAGCCCGGAAAAGGACTCAGACATTCGTATGAAATAGTTTCGTCGCTTTTCAAACTGAAACCATCGTCAAAAAAGACCAATATTGATTACGGGATCAAATATGCGCTGGAGTTGTTGAAAAGAAGATCTGTGATTTTTCTGATCTCGGATTTTGTGGATGAAAATTACATGCATAGCCTTAAAGGTATGGCCAGAAAGCATGACCTGATCGTCATCCAATTGTTTGAGAAAAGGGAATCGAAGATGCCGGGTCTTGGAATTATTCCACTTTTTGAGAAGGAATCCGGCAAGACACTTTGGGTGAATACTTCCTCGGATAATTTTCGGGATGTGATGGAAAGAACGCACAAAAAGGCCAGTTCTGAACTTGAGCAATTCTGTCGAAGAAACGATGTGAATTATCTGGCCATTGAAACCGGGGAAGATTATGTGCCCAAACTGATCAAACTTTTCAGACACAGAAATGTAAAATCAGCTCAACGTGCGAGGTAGACCATTATTTTTTATTGCTGTTTTGATGCTTTCCGCTCCTACATACGGTCAGGAAATCCGGGTACAGGGAGGTTTTGTGCAGGACAGTATTGGTATTGGGGAACCTGTTCAATACTGGTTATCGGCTTCCTATCCGGAGCAGCTTCAGGTGGTCTTCCCGGATAGTAATTATAATTTCAGGTTTTTCGAGCTGGTAGAAAAGAAATTCATACCTACCAAGGTCCGCAATCCGGGCTATTTTGATAGCGCAGTATATACTTTGAGGTCTTTTGAAATTGATTCCGTGCAATACCTCAACCTGCCGGCTATTTTTATCAATCAGCGGGATAGCAACCTGATCTATGCTCCGCTAGATTCTATTTACACCGAACAGCTCGTAGCAGTTGTCAGTGATACGCTTAGCCTGAAAGAGAATACAGCCTACCGGGAAGTTGCCGGAAATGTCAATTATCCGCTGATCTGGATCCTGGTCGGATTTTTCCTTGTCATAGTGATAGCCGTCTATTTCTTTTTTGGAGAAAGGATCAAAAGGTATTTTATCCTTAAAAGGCTGAGTAAGGATTACCGGGTCTTTTCGGATAAGCTCACTCAATCGATCAGGCTGATCAGGGATGGGAAAGACTCGAAAAAGGCAGAAGATGCACTGAATACATGGAAAGCATTTATGGAAAAACTGGAGAAAAAACCATACAGAAGCCTCACCTCAAAAGAGATCCTGACCTTTTCGGAAACCAGTGAATTGAAAGATGTGTTGAAAAACATTGACCGAAGTATTTATGGCGGCATCATGGCCGATGATCTGTACAAAGACTTCCAATCCATTGAGGATTTCACACAACACAGGTATGGTATTGTGGTAGAAAATATTAAAAATAAGTAATCATGCAATCCTGGTTTTCGTTCAGATGGTTTACAGCTTCCACATGGAATTCCTTTGAATGGGAAAACCCTTTCTGGTTGTATATGATCCCGCTGATCCCGCTGATCATGATCATTCGCTGGCTGATCATGACACGACTGGTCCAAAAGCTCCCGGTTGCCCTGACAAAAAAGGACCTGAAGAGCGACCCGATCTCAATTCTGAGGCATGTACCACCTTTTCTATTTATGATGGCCTTAATACTGGTACTGGTTGCTCTTGCCCGCCCGCAGTCTACCAATGAGCAGGTGGAACAGTGGAGTGAAGGTATTGATATCATGCTGGTCATTGACATTTCCGAGTCGATGAACATAGAGGACTTCAGACCTAACCGTCTGGAGGCTGCCAAGGATGTGGCCAGAAACTTTGTGGCCGGTCGATTCCAGGACCGGATCGGGCTTGTGGTTTTTTCTGGGGATGCCTTTTCGCGGGCCCCGCTCACGACAGATTATGACCTGCTGAATACGTACATTGATGATATCTCATTTGACCTGATTGAAAGCAGGGGAACAGCCATCGGGAGTTCTATAGCTGTGGCCACCAACCGCCTCCGGGAGTCTGAATCTGCCTCCAAGGTGATGATCCTGCTGAGCGATGGTGACAACACAGCCGGCAATATTGATCCGGTGACTGCCGCCAAGCTGGCGCATGCCTACGATATCAAGATCTATACGATCGCCATCGGCAAAGAGGGTAAAGTGCCTTTCGGAACAGACTTCTTCGGCAGACCAAGGTATGTCGAAAACACCCTCGATGAGACCAATCTTCGGGAAATTGCCAAAATCGGGAATGGAAAATTTTACCGGGTATCAGATAAAGAAGCCCTGCAAATGGTTTTTAACGAAATTGACCGGCTGGAAAAAGCGGAGATCAAAGAAACGCGGTACAAGGACACAACTGATTACTACATAGTGTACCTTAAGTGGGCATTGGTTTTCTTTCTCCTGTGGGTGCTGCTGAAGTCTACCTTCATGACGAATGCACTGACGGATTGATTTTTGACAATGTACAACCTTTGGGTAGCTAGTGTAGGTTGTCATATTACCTTTTCTTTTTTCCTCTGACTGGTGAAGAAATTCCACTAGCTTCCATTATTCGCTTTACATTCTCTTCAATTTCTTCACTAACCCAATTGATTTGATTCAATACTTCATCATCTGTAAACCTGATCACTGTAAAGCCAGCATCTTCCAACTGAGCTTGTCTTAATTTATCCTTTTTGATGACATCCTCATAGGTATGGGTAATCCCATCTACCTCAATAATGAGTTTTAGTTCCTTACACATAAAGTCCGCAATATAGATCAGAACTGGTCTCTGTCTACGGAATGTGAATCCCAATACACCTCCAGCTCTCAAGACATATTTCCATAGGCAAGCCTCAGCTTTTGTCATATTATTTCTCAGCTTTTGAGCATTGGGTTTTAAGTATTTATTATATCTGTAATTATTTGTAGGTGATGGTTCCATTCATTCAAGGTAGTGATTTCATCAGTGTTTTTATCAAGGGATTTCAAAAACATTTTGACCTCTACTCCCAAGAGAAGAAAACCTTTCCCCCTTTGGAGGGGGTGAAGGGGGAGGAGAACATTTTGATTCCTCCCCCTTGCCCCCTCAATGAGGGGGAAAGATTTCTCTGAAAAGGCTATTACTAACCTACCCGTTGAGACGAAAGTTAGCTACCCAAAATTTGAAAAGAGGAAGAAAAACATGTGAAGCCCAAAGAGGATCAGGATCACGCCCACTGACCGGTTCATGATCATAATGGAATTGGGGGTCACGACAGACCGTAGTCTGTTTGCCAGGAATGCTTTCAGCAGATCCGTAGAGAAAATAGTGGTCAGTACGCCCAAAAAGAAATAGGGTTGCTGGGTGGCTGTGTATTCAAACTTTACTGATACCAAACCAATGATACCCATCCAGAATACCAGGATGAATGGGTTAAAGCCATTCAATAGAAAACCCTTGGCAACATATTTAAGGTTATTTACGTCCTGAGTCGGATCAATCTGATTGGTATATAGCTTAGGTTTTTTAAACCAGGAATAGATCCCATAGGATATCAGAACTATCGCACCGACGATGGAGACCCAAATCTTGAATCGATCGCTTTCCATCCAGGAAGTGATACCCATCAGTGATAAAACCACAAAAACGGAATCACTGAGCGAAATCCCGATCGCCAGCAGGATCGCTTTTCTGAATCCCTTTTGAACGCTTGTCTGAACGAGTGAGAAAAATGCTGGTCCTAAAGAAAAAATAAAGATCAATCCAAACAGTAGTCCATTAAGAAATGGCGTCATTGAGATGATTTTTATGTAAAAACTCCCGCCAAAGATGGGCCTTTTCTCTCTTTAATACACGCGGAAACTTATTTTGTCCGCCCTCTTTTCCCTGTTCCTTCATCCAGTCATAGAATAAGTGACTTGGCAAAATGTTGATATTCAGCTCTTTAAGTGCGTGTGCGCGCTCCACCGCATAGTCATCATTCAGCACCTTCAAATGAGCATCCAGCTTTTCCCTGAACAGGTCCTCGTCTACCTGATCGTCTGTACCAATATACCAGGAATGTGCGAATAATGTACCGTGTGGTTCACCGATCACGGTGAACTCCCGGATATCCAGATTCAACTCTTCGCTCACCAGCTCAACGGCCTTATTCATATTATCCATCGACAGGTGTTCACCACACAGACTCAGGAAGAGTTTGGTCCTGCCCGTGATCACGATCTCAGGTTCTTCGAGCGAGACAAACCTGATCACATCCCCAATCAGGTATCGCCATGTGCCGGCATTGGTGGTGATGAGCAATGCATAGTCGACGTTTTCCTTCACCTCCTGGATACTCAGTGTGGTAGGATGCTCTCTTAGATCACCTTCTTCGGTGAAATTCTCTTCATTGAATGGAATGAACTCATAAAAGATCCCATTGTTGAGGACCAGTCTCATCGATTTCCTTTCGGGAAAGGCCTGAAAAGCGATGAATCCTTCGCTGGCCAGGTAGGTTTCCATAAAGATCAGTGGTCTGGAAACCAGCTTATCAAAACCCTTTCGGTAGGGCTCAAAGGGCACACCTCCATGAACGAAGATGGAAAGGTTTGGCCAGATGTCGTGGATCGATTCCACCTGGTAGGCATGGATGATCTTTTCCATCAATATCTGCAGCCAGGCGGGTACCCCCACGATGATTCCGATGTCCCAGTCATTGGCTTTTTCCACAATCTCATCCAGCTTTTTTCCCCAGTCGATGGTTTTTGCGATCTTTTTGCCCGGCTTGTAAAAATGTTGAAACCAAAACGGGATCTGGGAGGTGGTGATGCCGCTGAGATCACCTTCGAAATAGTCGCCATGCTTCCTCAGGTTGGTACTCCCCCCGAGCATCAGTATGCCTTTAGTGAAAAAATTATCAGGAAGGTTATACTTCGACAAAGAAAGGATCTGTCTGATGCTTGTCTTACGGATCGACTTGATCATCTCCTTTGTGATGGGGATGTGCTTACTGGAAGCGCCCGATGTACCGCTGCTCAATGCGTAATATTTTATCCTGCCGGGCCAGCATATATTGGTTTCACCTGCCCTCGTCCGGTGCCACCATTCCCTGTCCATTTTGTCATAATCGAAGATAGGGATCTCGCGCTTGAAAATCTGGTAGTATTTATTCTCCGGTTGCTGCTTAAAATTCTTCAGGATCTCATCGAAATGATATGCTTTCCCAAACTCAGTCTGTCTGCAGTGGATCATCAGCTTGCTCAGCTCCTGCTTCTGAAGGTTTGCAGGAGTGGTATACTGTTGTTCCAGACTTTCCCGTAAAGTGATCCCTTTTTTGAGTAGTGTTCCAATTATCGCCATGCCTTCGCCTATTTCAATTTTGGGTTCCTAGATTTGCAAAACAAAAATGTTAAAATCATTTTTAAGATAAGATAAATGTCTCAAATACAAGAAAATATTGAACACTTAAGATCCTCTATTGCAACCTTCCCCTGCAAACTGGTAGCGATCAGTAAGACCAAACCGCCGGCAGACATCCTCGAAGCCTACGAGGCAGGCCAGCAGGACTTCGGTGAAAACAAGGTGCAGGAGTTGACATCCAAGTATGAAGAATTGCCGAAAGATATCCGGTGGCATATGGTGGGTCATCTGCAGAGAAATAAAGTGAAATACATTGCGCCTTTTGTGCATCTCATTCATAGCATCGATTCCTTAAAACTTCTAAAGGAGGTAAACAAACAAGCCGCAAAGGTGGATCGCGTCATTGATGTATTATTACAGGCCCACATTGCGGAGGAATCAACAAAATTTGGGTTCGACCTGGATGAACTCAAAAAATTTAAAGGGTCAGATGAGTTGAATGATCTCAAAAACGTGCGGATTACCGGGTTAATGGGCATGGCCACCTTTACGGAGGATGAAGCGCAGATCCGAAGGGAATTCAATGCATTGAAAACGATATTTGATCACCTGAAATCGCTCACACTACCGGAAAACGTACATATGAACGAGCTTTCCATGGGTATGAGTGGTGATTATCAGATCGCTTTGGAATGTGGCAGCACGATGATCCGCGTGGGATCTTCTATTTTCGGAGAGCGTAATTATCAGTGATTACTGTTCATTGCTGGCTGGCATCAGAACATTTCCCGTCAAGGTCACCCGCTCAGGATTATTGATCGCATTAGAGTACACTGTAATCACTTTGGCCTGCATGCCTCGTTTTCCAACACTATTGAAGACTACTTTCAGCTGCGTGGTATCACCTGGAGCCAAAGCTTCTCTGGACCAGTTGGGTGCAGTGCAACCGCAGGTAGTTCTTACATCAGAGATCACCAGCGGGTCAGATCCGATGTTGGTATACAAAAAATCATGTTGTACCTTATCTCCCTGAGTGACCTCACCAAAATCATATTTGCTCTCCAGAAATTTGATCTGCGGCCCGTCTACGACGGTCTCAATATCTTTATCAGGAGCCTGTGCCAGAATGATATATGCAAAAAACAAGGTAAAAATTGACAGTACGTATTTCATCGCTTCTATTTACTTTAAGATCTTTAAAGTTAACGATGTATTTTCATTTAAGGTTCTCAAAAAATAAAACGAATATCAACTTGTGAATGACATTAACAAATTCGGACAAAAAGTAAGGGTAAGGGTCTGCGGGCTCCTGGAGGAAAATGAAGCAATTCTCCTTCTCAGGCATCTGCATGTCGGCAAAAAGGGATATCTATGGTCTCCTCCAGGCGGTGGTGTGGAATTTGGTGAGGAAAGTGAAAAAACTTTAATCAGGGAATTCCACGAAGAAACCGGTCTAACAGTGGATATAGATCAATTTTTATTTGTCAATGAGTATATGGATGACCGGTTCCACGCTTTGGAGCTTTTTTATTCGGTAAAAAGAACCGGAGGAAGTTTCAAGCTTGGAAAAGACCCTGAATTGGCCAAAAAAAGCCAAATACTGGATGAAATCAGCTTTATTAGATATGATGAACTCCAGAAAATGGATTCGCTGACGATCCATAACGCTTTTTCACACGTCAGAAATCCCGGAGATATATTCGATATCAGAGGACTCATCAAATTTATCAATATTTAAAGATCGTGCGTTTTAGTACTTTTGTGAAGAATATTTATTATTGCAAAAAACCTAACGTATGAACAGTACTAAAATCCTTACCATTGTCTTCGGAGTTGTCGCTGCAGGACTGGCCTATTTCCTGTATTACAGTATCAATTCAAGCATTGAACAGACCAAAAATATTGAACGACACGAAGCCAGGATAATCGAGCAGCTAAAAATGATCCGGGAAGCGGAGTTGGCTTATCAGGCGGTAAATGGTCGATATACAAGTGACTGGGACAAGCTCCTTGCCTTCGTAGACACGGGAAGATTTTTCATCACAGAGAGATCTGAGACGATCATTACCCTCGATTACGGTGCTGACAGTTTGTACGTTGAGATCGATACTTTAGGTACTGTACCTGTAAAGGATTCCATTTTCAGACAAAGTGTTTATCCGAGGTTTGATCTGGCAACTCTGCCATATGTTCCCGGAATCAAACCACCGGTCAAATTTGAGATCTGGGCTGACAAGATTGAAAAATCCGGTGTAATGGTGGATGTTATTGAGGTTTACAACCCAAAACCTGTAAATCCTGAAAGAGATGAGGAGAGTGAGTATAACACCAAGAAACCACTTCGCTTTGGGTCACGGACCAGTGTGACCACCGCAGGTAACTGGGAGTAATTTTGAGTACCACAGCCACATTAGGCTATGCTATTGCCAGGAAAGTAGTTAGCGAGCGTTTCGAACCTGAGAAACGCTCCATCTATACCCTATCCATCCAGATTGGCATCACAGATCTGCAGGTCTGTGTGGTAAACAGACAGACCGGCAGATGCTTATCCATTGAAGATTACCGGTTTGAAAATGTAAAGACCATCAATAACCGACTCGAGGTAGTCAGGCAGCTGTTTGGCCGGCACGAACATTTATCCCAGCAGGATTGGGGCACCATTAAGCTATCATTAAAGACGCATAAATACGCACTGGTACCGGCAACCATGTATCTCTCAGAGCATAGTGCCGACTATCTTTCATTAAATGCGGAGATCAACCCCAGGATCGAGGAAGTACATTATTACCGGCACATTTCATGCAATGCGGTCCATCTTTTTGCAGGTGATAAAAGGCTGATCCACCAGATCAGGTCATACTATCCCAAAAAGCATGTGGAGCTGATCAGTCAGGCCTGTGCGTTGATCGAGGGTACGCTGCAATACGACGATCATTCGCTGGAGAAGACCATGTTTTGCCTGGTGGACAAAGGGATCCTTCATGTGGTGGTCACACAAAATCAAAAATTAATATTATACAATCAATTTGCAGTAAGAAAACCAGAAGATTATCTCAAATACATCATGCTGGTTATACAGGAAACCCAGCTCAATCCAAGAATGAGCAATGTGATCATGTGGGGCGGCATCAGGGCGGATAGTCCGGTGATCAACATGCTAAAAAAATACATCCGTAATATTTCTCTGGGGAGTAAGCCCAAATTCCTGAGATTCGAAGGCGCACTGGACAGCCTGCCTGACCATAGTTATTTTGATGCTTACAGTATCTTTCTGTGTGAGTAGCCCGAAGATTTGTAAGTCTGCTTTTTCCATTTATTTTACACCAGCATTAAATATCTTACCCTATGCAAAGAATTGCACTTTTCCCGGGATCATTTGATCCTTTCACGAAGGGTCATGAGGATATCGTAAAAAGAAGCCTTCAACTTTTCGACGAAGTGATCATCGGTATCGGCCACAACACCCAAAAGAAAAGATACTTCGACGTGGATCTGATGGTAGAAAAGATCGAGCAGGCTTTCAAAGATGAACCAGGGGTCTCTGTGATTGTATATGATGAACTCACAGCAAGGCTGGCTTCAAAATATCAGGCCAATTTTATGATCAGGGGACTGAGAAACACCACAGATTTTGAATATGAAAACAGCATCGCCCAAATAAATAAATATTTAAATGAAGGACTTGAAACAGTCTTCCTGATCACTTCTCCCGAGCTGGCGCCCATTAGTTCCAGCATCATCCGCGAAGTGCATAAGTACGGCGGTAATGTGTCCCCTTTCCTTCCCTATGAGCTCTGATGCTGAAGTTTAAGCATTCTGTGATATTCTTGTATCACGTTTCTGATTGACCGGTAAGAACCGTATAGCAATGACCTCAGCTCGGTCAAAGTGACCCATCGTACTTCATCGATATTCTCCTCAGCCTGCGGACTCATGTTTGAATCGTCGAGACACCCCATGGCGTACCAGTGCGTTTTTTTGAGGACATATCTTCGATTCAGGATATATGTATGCCAGGTGGTGGCGATCTTACCGTCGATGCTCACTTTAACTCCCGTTTCCTCTTCTACTTCACGAATGGCACAAGCGCGTTTTTTTTCTTTTTTATCAATCTTTCCTTTGGGGAGGTCCCATCGGCCCTGACGATAGATGAGGAGGGTCTTTCCCTCTTTGTCGACCACTCCGCCTGCGGCCTCAACCACCTTGAATTTGCTTTTAATAAACCTGATCAGGGCTTTGCTGTCTGCCGCTGTGAATGTAATCGAATCCACCTCTTTGAATTTATTGGCAGTCATGAGATGGAGGAGCTCATCCACTTTTTCGGGAGCAGCATCATTGATCAATACATCATCGATCAGTTTTTTGGGCTTAATTTTCTGGGTCCTTCCATCGATAATGAGATCGTATTCCGAGGGATTTTTTGCTTCAGCTTTATCAATGATCCTTACAGGTATATCGTTGATGAATATTTTCACAAGTAGCTTTAGCTTTGAGGTGGTCTTATCAAACTTAAATATATCGGGAGAGATCAAGTAATTGGAAGATCCCGGAATAATTTTTTATTAATTTTCTATCCATGTCCATTCAAATCCATAATGATGTCGTAGCCAGAACCATTGCCAAAGAATTGCTTGACATCACAGCCATCAAATTACAACCTGAGCAGCCATTTACGTGGGCCTCCGGATGGAAGTCTCCCATCTATTGCGACAATCGTATCAGCCTGTCCTTTCCAAAGGTTCGAACGTACATAAAAAATGAGCTGGCCAACTTAATCAGATCAAGGTTCAAAGATGCAGAGGCGATTGCGGGTGTGGCTACAGCGGGAATCCCTCAGGGCGCCCTGATTGCCGACCTGCTCGACATCCCATTTATCTACGTCAGAAGCAAATCCAAGGAGCATGGGATGGGCAATCAGATTGAAGGATTGGTGCGCAAAGGCCAACGGGTGGTGATGGTGGAAGACCTTGTATCCACAGGTGGCAGTTCCTTGCATGCGAGTGAGGCTGTTCGAAACGCTGACATGGAGGTGATGGGAATGGTGGCTATCTTCTCATATGGCTTTCCCATTGCTGAAGAAAACTTCGAAAAGCATCAGATTGATCTTTGGTGTCTGAGCGATTATCATCATCTGATTGAGGTAGCCCGGGAAAAAGGGACGATCGATGCCAGCTCGATGGAAACTTTGCAGGAATGGAGGGAAAACCCGGCTGAATGGAGGTAATATGATACCCGGTCTGACTATCATCGTCCGACCTGGTATTACCACCCCTATCCGCTTCTACTAGGAGATGATAGTGGATAACGCTCCTCAATACCCAGTCCAAACAGGGCAAAATCATATTTTACCGGATCATCAGGATCAAGCTTTTTGAGGTTTTCCGTCAGCTCAATTGCGGTCTTCCAGTCTGTTTGTTTCCTGGAGATCAACCCTAATCTCCTCGCGACACGATCTACATGGAGGTCGCACGGACAGATTAGCTCCGAAGGACTGATCTGTGACCATAAACCAAAATCGACGCCAGCCTTGTCCTTTCTCACCATCCACCGCAGGAACATATTCATTCGCTTACAGGCTGAATTTCGTGTCGGTGAAGGGATATGCTTATAGGTGCGGACCGGATGATCAGGCAGTGAAAAGAAGTGATTGAAAAAATGATTGAGCCTCATCTCCATGGAAGGATAAACTGGTGAGGGAATAAATCCATCCTCGAGCGAAGCATACCGTTGATAGTGCCATTTAAAAAAAGAAATAAAATACAGCGCGTCGGTTGGATTGAAGGTGCGATGCCTGAAGTTCAGGAAGGGTTTCAGCTCTGCATCGGAATGATTCAGGATGAAATCGTACGGAGTATTGTCCATCATGCTAAAAAACTCCCTACACTTATTAATAATGGTCTTCCGCTGCCCCCATGCCAGCATGGCCGCGATGAAGCCAGCGATCTCAATGTCCTGCTTTTTTGAATACTCCCGGGGTATACTGATTGGGTCGAGGGTAATGAACCCCGGCTGATTATAACGCGAGACCAGCTGATCCAGGTAAGACTTCAAGGTATTCAATTACTCTTCGTAATAGGAGATCTCTACCCGTGCTTTGGGATCGATGATCCCCAGTCGTTTAAAAGCAGGTGGTGTAAGACGGATCAACACATTTTCATTCAGTCCGGTATTCGGAAGTCTGGCGACTACCTTGACAAACACTTTCTGGTTGTTCATCAGGTTACGTACCTCCACCAGTGACCCTACCGGCTGATCCCGGTGCAAACACAGGTATTTGTCTGTGGGAATTACATCCTCAATCTTCATGGCAATACCCTCCTCCATGATCCTGACAAATCCACTTTGATCAACCATCCTTTTTTTGATGCCATAAGGCGTCTTGATGATCCTGGGGGCCTCCAGCACCTCATCCACCTTCTGCTTCAGCTTTAACTCCTGCCCTATTCCCAGCCTTTCTGAAGTCAGCTGATTCCAGTACATGAGACTGTCTACTCTAATACCATATCTGGTTGCTATGGTTGACAGATCGTCCCCGCTCTGAACCCTGTAGGTTATAAAATTGTCGTCCTCTCTCGCAACCATAGCAATACTATTTGCGGTGTTTCCCGTTCCTTCAGAGATCTCAGTGGTTAAGGGCACATCCTTCTCCGGGGAAGTATTTACTCCGGTATTTGATGCTTCAGGGGCAATATTCTTGATGACCAGTTCCTGACCTACCGAGATATCATTGGTGTTAAGATCATTCATCTCCTTTAGCTGGTATACCCTCAGGCCATACAATTGTGAAATACTGAAGAGCGTCTCTCCGCTCTTGACGGTATGAATTGTCCTGGTGCTTTTCACAGACTCACCTGGAAGCTGTGTAGGAGCCCCGGCATTTTCTGCCAAAGGGATCTGAAGGATCTGACCCAGTGAGATGTTATTGTCTGTGATCTCATTGAATGATACCACTTCGCTGATAGCAGCTCCGTATCTTTTACTCAAAGAATAGAGGGTTTCCCCCTTTTCTACCTCATGGATGACCATGACCTTGCCATTCACTTTTTCTGTCCGGAGGGAGTCCAGTGAGGACCCATAAAAAAAGCTCAGGAGACAAAACAAGGAAAGACTATAATTCAATGGCATTGATCTGATTCCTTTCAATGATAAAAATTAAGAAATTTTTAAATACAAAAAACCCACCGGGAGCTACTCCGTCCATCTTTTGATCCAGGACTGCCCGAAAAACCTCCCTTTCATCCTTTAACACCATCATCCTTCTGGAAAATTCCTTTTCTTCGGGAATAAAATAGCTGATGATGATATAATCTCCCCATTCCAAATAATCGACTTGCGAAACAATGTTTTTTCCCAAAAACGATTTCACCATCTCAAAATTATCACTTCCTTCAGGAAAGACCATGGGTTCAAAAAAATCATAATGATCTGATGTTTGAGACTTCCCGGATAATTGTTCCTCAATCCGGACTGCCGGATCTTCGATCTTTTGGATCACGATTGATCGATCCCTAACCTCTACCAGCTGATGTCCCGGCAGATGCTTAACTACCGAACCATCGTTAGCGCTTGCCACAATCAATGATTTATCAAGCGGATTCTGGGCGTCCTCATATTTTTCAACAAACAGGTGATTATTTTTAATCAACAACAGTGAGCTCCACCAGTCCGCACCTTCCACCTGGAATTGTTTGCCTATCCGCTTAGCCGGGACATTAAGGACCGAAAAGCTCGTCTTCAGATTTTCATGATCCCGCAATTCAAGTGCGAGCAATCCGGCACCGCGATCGACTGATGTCTTCCAGATGACCTCTTCAAAGTGAAAAGAAAATGCAAAATTAAATAGCTGCCTCAAGCCTTCTGATGTAATTTTACTGAATGATCAGGCTAAGTTAGTGAGATGGTAATGGCCAGAAAAATAATGATTTTTATGCTGCTTATTGCAGGTCTTCAGGCGTTTGCGCAGCAAAATGACAGTGTGACTGTACTTCATATGAAAGTGCAGGCAGATATCGATCCACGAACTAACCGGTATACGGAACTGGGACTGGAAAAAGCGAGGGAGCTGAATGCGGACTATGTGATCCTCGAGCTGGATACCTACGGCGGGGCTCTCAACGATGCGGATGAGATCAGGACCCGCATCCTGGAATTCGAGATCCCTGTTTATGCGTTCATCAATAAAGATGCAGCTTCTGCAGGCGCATTGATCTCCATCGCATGCGACAGCATCTACATGGCGAAAGGATCAAGCATTGGAGCCGCAACAGTCGTAACGCAGGATGGGACGGCCGCTCCTGACAAGTATCAGTCCTACATGCGGTCGATCATGCGATCTACGGCAGAAGCGCAGGGGAGAAACCCTAAAATTGCCGAGGGGATGGTGGATGAGGACATTGAGGTGGACAGTATTGCTACTGAGGGTAAAGTGATCACTTTTTCGGTATCTGAGGCGATCAAGTGGGGATTTTGTGAAGGTGAGGTCACAGGGATTGACGATATCATGGAAAGAAGCAATATCCAGGAATACGAACTGGTTGAATTTAAGCTGGACTGGACAGAGAAAGTGATTGCCATGTTTCTGAATCCCTTCATCAGTGGTATCCTGATCCTGATCATCATCGGTGGGATCTACTTTGAACTGCAAACACCAGGTGTCGGATTCCCGATTCTGGCATCTATCATTGCTACCATTCTTTATTTTATCCCCTATTATCTCAATGGACTGGCGGAAAACTGGGAAATAGCTGTATTTGTTGTCGGTATCGTATTGATAGCGGTAGAAGTATTTGTTATTCCAGGGTTTGGTGTGGCGGGTATCGCCGGACTGATCGCTTCGATCGGGGCACTTATCCTGGTCATGTTAAACAACGATGCTTTTGATTTTCAATTTGTCGATCCTTCCGAGATTTTTTATGCCATCAGCTCAACCATGCTGGCGCTGTTGGGCTCGATCATTCTGATGTTTTTTGGCGGCGTCCGTCTTACAAATACGAACTTTTTCAACCGTATTGCCCTCGTGGATACTCAGGACACCCAGCAGGGATATACCAGCAGTTTTTATAAAGAAAAAACCCTGGTAGGAAAAAAAGGTACGGCATATACCAACCTCCGGCCCAGTGGCCGGGTGATGATCGATGATGAGATCTACGATGCTTATACGAGAGGGAATTATATCGCAGAAAAAGCAAACATCGAGGTCATCTCAGACGAGGGCACTTCGCTTAAAGTGAAGGAAATCGAAGGATGAAGATCTTAGGCATCATTCCTTCAAGGTATGCTTCTTCCCGGTTTCCTGGAAAGCCGCTGGTGGATGTGGCCGGCAAGCCCATGATCCGAAGAGTATACGAGCAATCGAAGCAAAGTCAGGGCCTGGATGAGGTTATTGTTGCGACAGACGATGAACGGATCGTGGATGAGGTGCTAAGTTTTGGGGGAAAGGTGGAGCTGACTTCGGAAAAGCACAGGAATGGCACAGAGAGATGTGCGGAGGTACTGGAAAGATACCCGGATTACGATTACGTGGTAAATATTCAGGGGGATGAGCCCTTCATTAAACCACAGCAGATCAATGGGCTTTGCGAACTTCTGGATGGAAGCGTTCAGCTAGGTTCGATGGTCAAAAAGATCGAAGATCCTGCCATGCTGGATAATCCATCCATTATGAAAGTGATCTTAAACCGGTTTCATGAGGCTATCTACTTTAGCAGAACCTGTGTCCCATATGTCAGGGATCATCCCAAAGCGGACTGGCTGAAGCATCATACTTTTTACAAACATATTTGTATCTATGCTTACCGGGCGGATATCCTGTTTGAGATCACGAATTTGCCACCGGGAGAGCTAGAAATGAGTGAGTCGCTGGAGCAGCTAAGGTGGATCGAGAATGGCTATAAGATCAGGATCGGGATCACAGAATTTGAGAGTCATAGTGTGGACACACCACAGGATCTGGAAAGAATTTTGAAGTATATCTGAATATGCGTTAAAACCGCAAAGTTTCAAAAACCTTGCGGTTTGTGATATATAGGAGGAAAATCTGCAAGATTTTGAAACCTGGCAGGTTTGGCTCGAAAAAATAAAACATAGCGAATGAAAAAATACCTGGAAATTTTGGTGTGGGTGATGCTGATCGGGGCTGGTGTTCTATTTTGGATCTCTATCAGGAGTAATACGGATCAGATGTATTATACAGCAGCTGCTCTGCTGGTATGGGGCGGGGCCTTTTTGTTGAATCGAAAGGTGAAGAAGATGTGAATAATGGATGTTATGACATTCAGACACTCAGACACTCAGACACTCAGACATTCAGACAATTCTGACGGTTCCGACGTTCAGACGGTTCGGACATTCGGACAATTTGGACAATTTGGATGTTCGGATAATTCAGACTGCTGTAAAAACATTTTTAATGACAGAGGTAATACGATAAAGATCTTCGCTTGTTAGATTAGAGCCAGAAGGCAAACAGAGGCCCTGTTCGAACAACTTTTCCGAAGCGCCATTCACGTAGGCTTTACAGCCGGCAAATACCGGCTGTGTGTGCATGGGTTTCCAGACCGGTCGGGATTCAATTTTTTCAGCTTCCATGGCTCGCTCAATGTCGGTTCTGGAAACACCTCCTGACTTTTCTGGATCAATCAAAATGGTGCTTAGCCATCGGCTGGAGCAAGTGTCTTCGGGCTCATCCAGAAAAATGATTCCGGGAAGCCTGTTTAAATGATCCTGATAAAATTGAAAAACCTCCCGTCGATGACTGATCCGCTTTTCAAGCACGGACAACTGCTGTAGACCCAAAGCAGCATTGACATGGTTCATCCGGTAGTTGTATCCTACCTCCCGGTGATTCATCACAGACCCGGGATCTTTTGACTGTGAAGCGTAATATCTTGCTTTTTCAGCCAAAGACTGATCGTCTGTCAGCACCATCCCTCCGCCGCCGCAGGTCATCACCTTGTTGCTGTTGAAACTTAGGATGCTGATGCTACCAAAGCTTCCACTTCTTTTTCCTTCATAAGCAGCCCCTAAGGCTTCTGCAGCATCCTCAATGACAGGGATCTCAAAGTCAGCAGCCATGGACAGGATCTCATTCATTTTAGCGGGCATTCCATATAGATCCACGACCAGGATAGCTTTTGGCCTGATTCCACTCGCCATGAGCTCCCTGAAGGATTGCCTCAGCAGCCCCGGATCCATGTTCCAGGTCTCTGATTCACTGTCCACAAACACAGGTCTGGCCCCTTCGTAGAGAATTGGAAAAGCAGTAGCTGCATAGGTCATGCTCTGACAAAGCACGGTATCCCCTTTTCCTATTCCGAGAACCTTCAAAGCCAGGTGGATGGCCGAAGTCCCCGAATTGAGCGCCACCGCATATTTTCGATCAATGTAGTCCGCTAAATGTCCTTCAAAGTCACCAATGATCGTTTCGGGAACACCAGAAAGTATTTCCACTGGGATTGAAGATTCAAAATGCGGTGGAGAAAGCTGAATGGGGTAACTGCTCATGGTTTAAAACACGCGATACAATTTAATCTTTGCGAAAGCAAATAGCATAACCAGGATGGCGAAAATGGTGATAAAAGGCCAGGGAGAAGCCTGGTTGATCGTCATTGCGCCAATAATGATAATATTTATCAGCAACTGAATCCCACCATATATCATGCTGACTGACAGGTGAGGGATCGCGCTTTGATTGGCCATCAGCTGATAGAGGTGTGACCGGTGCGCCTCAAAGATATTTTCCCTCTTGATCAGTCTTTCGACAATGGTTCCGACGGTATCGACACCGTAGACAAAAACCAGCGCAAGGTATTGATAGTGCCCGGTCGTCAGGATCAGCATGATCAGCAAAAAAGCAATAACAAAGGCTATCGAAACAGCTCCAACGTCTCCGGCGAAGCAGACAGCCCTTTTTCGGAAATTGAAGAATCCAAAGATCAGCAGGCCAGCCAGCAGGTAAAGCAACAGGTCCGGGTCAGTGAAATGGATTGACTGATTCAGGTAAAAAAAAGTCCCCAGGGTGACCATGCTGTATATGACTGTGATGCCATTGATGCCATCCATGAAGTTGTAGGCATTGAGGAAGCCAATGATGATCGGGATTGCAACAATGAACAATAGGGTATTGTTGGTGAAGAACTGCCTACCTGACAGCCAGGCACCATCCATTGGCAAAGATACTGAGTTTGTGATTTCAAACAGCAGTAATATTACTGTTACCAGATGAACTGTGATCCGCAACCTATTCGGTACATGCCCCAGATCATCGATGAAGCTAACCGCACTGATAATTAGAAATCCTGTGAAGAACCAGGGGAACTGGAAGCCATGGATGAAGCACCACAGGATAACAGCGATCACAAAGATGATCCCTCCGCCACGGATGGTGATGTGGGTATGGGAGGAGCGTTCGTTGGGTTTGTCTGTAATGTTGTAGACGGAGGCCATTCGGAGGTAAACGAGCATGAGGAGAAACAGACCGATGAAGACGATGAGATACGACATGTTTTCAGTCGCTAAGTTAGTGATGTAGGAGCAGGCAGGAAATCCCCGTAGCCGGACTCTTTACGCTAGTGTATCCGCAGCGTGGTGCCCCAACCCGGTCTGACTTTCGTCCGACCTGGTTAAGCTTTAGGGAGAGGTATCCTCCCCCTGCACTCCCCTCCAAAGAGGAGGGCAGGATTTCTTGTCGCTTCACGCCTTCGTCGTCCGTTACTGGAGAAAATGTCTGAAGGTTGGAGACCTCTTTAATGCTCACTAACAAAATCATCTGACATCACCCGCAACCCCTCATTTACCGAGAACTTCTGCTTGTACCCCAGCTTCTCCAGGTCCGGATGGGGTACCACTTCCAGTGAGCCAAATAACCGGTAATAGAAACCAGGCTTTATCATCCTGATCAAAGGGCGTAAAAACGCAGGGATAGTGGTGAGCTTTTTACCCGCATTGATCGTCCTGCTTAGCACTTCAACCAACTGAGTGGTAGAAATCACGGGTTGGTCTGCAGGGGTGATAGTAATGGCAGGCATTTTATCAATGATCAGATCGATCAGGGCCACCAGGTTATCCGCGAAGATCATGGATCGGCGGTTGTGGATTCCTCCAAGTGGCAAAAGTTTCGTTTTTTGGATGGCCACCATCAGCTTCAGGAGGTTTCCTTTTGCACCTGGACCATAAATGAGTGGTGGCCGAATGATGGAGACTTTGAAGTCCTTTGATTCAAGCTTTTTCAGTCCAAGTTCTGCTTCGAGTTTGCTACGACCATAGGCATCCGCAGGCGGCGAAAGGGAAAGACTGAGTGGTGAAACGTCTCCTTCGATGGGAGAGTCACCAGCATCCATACCGAAGACTTTGATGGTGGAGAGGAAGATGAAGTGTCTGGCGCCGTTGCCTTTTGCTGCATTAGCAAGTTCCAATGTCAGGTCCCGATTGACCCTGAAATATTCGTTTTCATCAAACCCTTCCATGCGATGAGCAATTCCTGCACAGTGGATGATTGTGGGAGCATATGAGAAGTTGATTTCCTCAATTTTTGTTTTTTGAAGGGAGATTGGATGGATGGCTTTTGCGTGTGTTGATTTTTGGAGAATGCGGGAGCCAAGGAAGCCAGAGGAGCCTGTAAGTAATATGGTAGGTTGGTAGGTGATTGTGTTGTTAGGTTAGTGGGTTATTAGGTTGGTAGGTTAGAGGGTTGGTAGGTTAGGATCGATGGTTTACTTAAAGAAATTGGCGTTTGGAAGAGATTAGCTTATTCAGCATTTTTATGATTTCCAAACCCATAGATTCCATTTCCATTCATAGGTTCTGACTGATAAATCTCTTTCTTTCAAGAATATTTAAGATCGTAACTGCTTCATTTAGGGATGCCCTGGAAAAATATAAATATTGAATATTTTCTTTTACCGACACCCTTTCTTTTCCTTCTGATATATTCTGTGCTACAGATGCAGAGGATGATTCCAATTGCTCTTTTATACGAAAATGTCCTTCAAATGACTCCGTACTGACAAAACATTTTACAGTGAAGTCCATCGACCTGGACCAAACTTTTAAATTTTTAAATGAGAAATCTTCCATATTGAACTTATTATATGTTTAGACAACAATTTACTCAATAACACTTAACGTGTCAATACGAAAACTTATTCAGTCTAATAATCTAATGACCTAATTATCTAATACCCTAACATACTCGAAAACCTTCCTGAAATATTTCAAACTGAGTTTGAACATATTTGTATCGATCCCATTCTCTCTGCAACCCCTGACAATTTCTTTATTGAGCAGCCAGCGGCTTTCCCAGGATTGGTTACTCAAACCACCGGGAAGCATGTCGACCATGAGCAGTGGAAGATATTTGGTGCGCAGTTGATGAGTGTGGAAAAAGCGGATGAGGAGCTCGTAATCTGCTGCGATCCGGTAGTCTGTTTTGAAAGCACCCAGCTGATCGTAAAACTTTTTCCGGATGTAAACACTCGGATGTGCGGGCATGTAACCCCAGGCGAACTTCTTGGGGTTCCAGTGTTTGGAGGAGTAGTAGCGTTGGGTTCTTTTGGTATTGTTAGGATGGACAAACCGGATGTCTCCGTAGATCGCATCGATCTCCGGATCTTCGAAGGCTTTTGCTACCTGCCCAAGGATGAATTCATCATGGAAACGATCGTCGGAGTTCAGAATACCGATGATATTTCCGGATGCCATTTTGATCCCTTTATTGAGGGCATCGTACATTCCTTTGTCCGGTTCGGAGATCCATTGGCTGCTGGATACACCAACCAGGGGAAGGGATTTTTTGATCAGGTCGACAGTACCGTCTGTGGAGGCTCCGTCGACGAGGATATGTTCAATATGGGGATAGGTTTGGCTTGTAACACTTTCTATTGTCTTTTGAAGTGTCTTTTCGCTATTATGGGTGACTGTGATGATTGAAATCTTCATTTTAGGTAGTCATAGCCGGTCTGACTATTCGTCCGACCAGGCTAGAACAAAGCACTGACGCTGAGTGTCGTTATAAGTCTAGCTATGACAAACTAAACCCCATACTGTTTAGAAGCCATACCTCAAATGAACGTTATTCACATTTATTCAAACAATGAAAGATCAGCTCGAATTTCAATGGATGAAGTCCCATGGGAAAGACAAGCCCGCCATGCCGATAGGCGAGACAGGATCTTCTAAACTTAAATTGTTACTGAATGAAAGGATTTCCTGTTCGCTCCGATCCATGGAATAAAGCTAGCCTTATTATTTATCCCTCGCGGCAGGCTCAACCTTCCTCTCTTTTACCTTCACTGCCGGATTGCCCTGATATATCTCCCACGCTTCCAAATCTTTCGTTGCCACACTACCCACACTAAGCACCGCATTTGAATGCATTGTCACCCCCGGGCAGACAATCCCTTTCGCCCCGACCCAGGCCCCATCTTCGAGGATGATAGACTTCACAATTAGGTCGAAAGTGGTCTTTTTATAATTATGGTTACCGGTGAGGAGCATGGCTCCCTGTGAGAGGCAGCAATTGGATCCTACCTTTACCGTCGTGAGATTATCGATCCAGACGTTCTCTCCGATCCAACTGTGGTCACCAACCTCAAGGAACCAGGGGTATTTGATATTCACCGATGGGTTGATGCGGACGCCTCTTCCGACTTTGGCTCCAAAGAGCTTCAATAGTATGACTTTCAATCCGCTGGAGGGGTTCCAGGCGTTTTTGAAGAAGATAAGGTTGGCGTAGTACCAAAGTAATCTCTTTATGGGGTTACCTGGTTTATACCAGGAGTTGTCGTATTTAGATAGATTGGTTTTCACTCTGGTAACTCTTTAATGTCCTCTATCACAAGCGGATGCTTGCGCTAGAGGGGGGTCATATTTGGAAAGGTCAACCTTCAATTCTATAAATATCTCATACTTCGAGCCGGGCTTTCGAGCCGGGCTGACTATCGTCCGACCTGGCTTACGATCCTGACATCCTTTCTTCCATCCCTTCCTCTGCCCTGGCTTCGATCGTGAAGCCAAGGGCGGCTTCAATCTCTTCTTTGATTGACTTTCCGGACTTCAAGGCTCGCTTTTCTATCTGATAGATCTTG
The DNA here is from genome assembly GCA_965243485.1 of Cyclobacteriaceae bacterium. Taxonomy (GTDB): domain Bacteria; phylum Bacteroidota; class Bacteroidia; order Cytophagales; family Cyclobacteriaceae; genus UBA7330. Next base: position 5,602,515 of record CBDEVP010000001.1, read on the forward strand.
GCATCCACCAGAAAACGATACCAGAAACCCTGTAGAAAATGCCAGATCAAACCCTTGATGCCGTCAAGAAAACCAACTCTCAGGAAGTATCTGTAAAGAAAATACAGCAGTGGTCGGACAAACCTGGGTAGCCTCAGATACAGCCCCTCCTTGAACCACCTGCGGTAATGGTCCTGGTTCGTGATGAGCTTACTTCCTATGCTGGGTTCTTTTAGAAAATGATGCTTGAAGTTCAGAATTTCAGCTGCTTCCCGCGTGGCATAATGATTATGCTTTTCTACCCACCAGGTGAGGTCATTCAGGTTAGCGTCCACAAAATCATGTTTAAAATGCGTGGTATGCCCTGGTTTCATGATCAGGTGTTCATCCATCCAGCGCTTTTCAAACCTCCCCTCGCCTGTCCGCCAGATGCGCAGGATATTGGTTGGATAAAAACCTCCGAAGCGGATCCACTTATCCATGAAGTAAACCCGTCGACGCAGATAGATCCCGTTGATCTTGGGATCGAGTTCTGGCATCTTTCGGTTTATCTCGTCTGCCAACTCCGGCATCAGGTATTCATCAGCATCCATCCTCAGGATCCACGGGGAGCCAATATCGATATTTTCCAGGGCCCAGTTAAATTGAAGGGCCTGGCTGCCCGGCCATTTGTTTTGATAGACCTCTGCACCCAGTGATTTTGCCAGCTTAACGGTTTGATCAGTGGAAAAAGAATCGACAACGATGATCTTTGAGGTGACCGGGAGGACAGAACGAATGCATCGCTCCAGATGCTTTTCCTCATTATGGGTTAGTATAACAAGCGTAATCAACTGATCCATTTGATCAAATTCGGCGGTGACCCTGGAATTAAGACAATATTAAATATTTTGGAGGACATTCCGACTTTCGGACAATATAATAGACTTTCAGATATTCGGATGTTAGGCCATTCGAACCAGAATAAAATTCGGTACTAAACAAACTCTGACATCCTTACCTGTTCTGACTATCATCCGACCTGGAATGCTTCTACACAACAAACTCTGGCTTCTTGCATTCTCCTAAAACCCACCGATACAACTCCAGCATTTGATCTGCTACTTTCCTGATGCTGTATTTCTCTTCGACAAGTTTCCTTCCTTTCAAACCCATATCAGTCAGGTCTTTTCCTGGCATTCTGAGTGTATCAGTCAGTACCTTCAATAGTTCGTTTTCAGTTGGCTCGACCCACCAGCCACAACCATAGTGAACTAAATCTTCCCAGGGTGCTCCATGTGTGGTAATCACAGGGACACCGCTGGCCAGTGCTTCGGCGACTACAATACCAAAGTTTTCACTAAATGTGGGCAGGATAAACAGGTCGGCTTTCTGTAAAAGCTGTTTGCGATCTTCTCCATGTACCTGACCTCTCCAAATCACCTGCTCACGGATTCCAAGTCCATTCATAACCTGCTTAAGATAGTTGAGATACTCCGGTTCTCCTGAACCTGCGATGATCAGTTCCCATTCTTTTCTGATGCTTTGATCCAGTTTGGAAAAAGCCCGGAACAACATCTCCAGTCCCTTCTTCCGGTGAATCCTGGATAGAAAGAGCAGCTGCCTGGGACGGTTCTGCTTTTTTGTGACTATTTCAAATTCCGTTTCATCGATCCCATTCGGGATGACGGCTACAGGTGGTTTGTATCCCAGTTTCCTGATCGTTTCCGCTTCCATCTCAGCTGTACAGTGGATTACGTTGGCCTGCTGCAGATCCCTGTTTTGGAAAAGCTTCAGTGCAAGCTGTTTTTTCAGTTTTCCCTGTGTCATCGACCAGGGTTCCAGCATGCCGTGTGTGGACAGGATGTAAGGAATCTTTCGGTTCCTTGCTACAGCAGTCATGGCATGAACGGGATATTGCCAGAGGCCGTTGCCATGGAAGAGGTCGGTGGAGCAATTTTCAATGTAGCTCTTAAATCCGGGAGCATAACCAAACAACCCCAGCTTTGAAGCTGCTACGGTGTGGTATTTAATGCGTTGATCCAGCGGTATCGGGTCCGGTGAGCTGAGGCTCAACGCCTCCAGCTGACAATAATCCGCGAGTTGCCCGGTGAGCAGTTGCATGTAGGTAGATGGACCGCCTTTGCTGCGATCGATGGAGTGGATGACGTGGGTTACTTTCATTTATGGATATTCGGACTTTCCAAGGTACGGATGTTCGGATATTCAGACTTCCGATGTTCCGACACTCCGCCCAAGAACGTCATCCACCTACATTCATCTAAGTCAAACAATTTGAAAGACGAATATTTAAGAATTTCCGTGGAGAAGCTCCCCGAGAGCCCGGAAAGGCGAGTCGGGGATCTTTGTGATTTCATCCATATACAATGAGACATACACGTTTACTAGCCTTAATGATGGAATAAAATACCCTCCCGCACCCTTTTTTCCCAATCAACGAAGCTTCATCTCCTTCGACCAGACTACGAAGATCGTACAATAACCAACTCACCCGTGTATCGATTTCTTGCAGTACATCATTTTCTACAAGCCCTCTCTTAATAAGAGAGGGGTCATCATATCTTCCCCCTCAGAGTCTCCTTACAGGTTGGGAGAGGGAAGGAAGGGACTCTGAGGAACTTTCCTGCACCAACTCACCCGGTTGAAGGACTTTCCGATGTTCTGATATTCGGACAGTCGGATAGTCAGACAGACTTAGCCTTCCCAAAATAATACTCAATAATCCTTAACGATAGCAAGCACTCCGCCAACATCCGCTGATATGCGTAATACCAACCTCTCTTCCCATCGAGGAGGCCGCGTTTGATGATGAGGCAGTAGAAGAAGATCAGGATCGGGGCGAAAAAGATCCTTTTACGGATGCGGTCAGGCCAGCTGAGCGGCTTACCTGAAAACAGCTTCTCCACCTCCAGTTTCATGTATTTGTCCTGGGACGACAACCACCTGGACAGTGGCTTGCGGTCATCGTGCCAGATGTAGTGTTTGAGTAAGGGGGTATTCCCTACTATTTTGAGGGTTTGAGTATGCCCGTCATTCACATATTTAGCCTTGTCTTTTCGAAAAAGCGCCACCCTGGGAGGAAGAACAGTTCCTTTTAAAGGCTTCGCATCCACACAGTACTTAAAGGGGATTGAAAAGCCATTGAATTCAGGAGCTGGCTCTAGCTTTTTAATCTCTTCAATGAGCTCATCAGTAAGCAAATAGTCCGCATCCAGTGAAAGGACCCATTCGGTCTTCACCTGCTCCAGCCCAAAGTTCCATTGGTTTTCGTGGGAGTCGAATGACCGCTGTCGGAGACTTACGTTTTTGAATGACCTGATGATCCCTACCGTCCCGTCACTGCTGTTGCTGTCTATGACAATGATCTGATCAGCCCAAGATAATCCCTTCAGCGTTCTGGAAATGTTTTCTTCTTCGTTCAGGGTCAGGATGATCGGAGAGATTGAACTAAGATCCATAAACAGTAGTGTATTGTTGTTTGTCTTCAGCCTCGACTTCTTTGCTATCCTGTAATGACAGTAGGTAGTATCCCCAGGTAGTATACAATAAGATCATGATCAAGGGCCAGGTAAGATTGCCAAGGAGGTAAGCTTCCAAAAATGCACCTACGAGCAATGACACGATTCCAGCAATCACTAACAGGTAGTAGTGCCGATCTATTACATTTTGCTTGGATTTCCTCCAAAGCTTTAAAATGATCAAAATCAACCCTCGCACAAATATTATCAAGGGGATCAGACCAAAAGAACCCAAAGCCGCAGCGACCGCTCCATAGGAATTCTCCCCATATCTCAAACGATCACCACGCAAGGGGTGACCAAATATAGGATATCTCAAGAATTGTCTGAACTGACTGTTGATGACTTCGATCCTGGTATTTCGCCTAGTCGAATATCCCTCAATATTCTGATTGACATCCTGAGAAAAGTCCCAGTTAATGCTGGTTCGTACAACCAGGAAGATAAGCAAGATAGCAGATCCCCACTTTAGACTGGATATGCTGTATCCTCCAAGAAATATAAGTCCAGTCACCGCAGCTTCCAATAAGCCGGTCCTTGATCCGGTCAGTACCAAGTCGTAAATCGACCATCCTAATAATACTATAAGAAATACTTTGAAATGTAATTGCCTGGAGGATATGATAAGAAAAAATATCACCGGAAGACTTGATGCTAATAATACTGCTGCATGCTGAGGATTACCAGTCATGCCCAGGTATCTGTTTTGCTGAAAAAACATGGGCCAGGGATCAATTGAAGTTTGATAAAGGCCCATCAAATTGAATAAAAAAACAGCAGCTACAATGCACCAAGCTCCATAATGCATCATTTTCAACGAATTAGCCCACCTGGTTACCCCAGCATGGAAGAGGTTGAAAATCAATAGAAAAATTAAAAAAGAGAGAATAGCTTCTATGGTACTTCCGTAAATAAGATTTTTAACAAATACCAAAATCTGAATGGCTAAAAGGGCTCTCAGAATATAATAGCGATCTTGAAGCTTATCACTTCCTAATTTAAAAAAAACGATAAAAATGGTTAGCGTTAATAAAATGATGACTGAGATGGGTCGACCATAGGAACGAATAGTTTCGAGCGGGAAAACCAGATCAGGGGGGTCAGGCACATATTGGTCTCTGTACTCCGCAAATGAGGCTACCAGCGCAAGTAATGCCACCAGAATCCACCGCACTTTCAGGCTATGCCGGTTGAGATTGAGAAAAACAAAACCAATTGCGAAACCCAAGAAAACCAATGGATCCAGCAGCAGGCCAAAAAACTTTTCCAGGTATTCGTTAATATTCATAAGATCTCCTCAATCATGTTTGTGATCTTCCGTGCCCAAACATCTGCCTTATAAGGTTTTGCCTGTTCCAGTGATCTTTCTCCCATTTCTTCAAGATCATCAGCATTATTCTCCATCCAAAACATGGCCTCCGACAGGCTTGTTTTACTTTCCGCGGGAATCACCAACCCGTTCCACCAGGTCTTAACCACTTCCACCTGGCTACCGGATTCATGGGTGCAGATCACCGGTAAACCTGCTGCACAGGCCTCTACCACGATCAGGGGCCAGGGATCAAATGAAGATGGCAGGATCAGGCAGCCTGAGGATTGCCAGATCCTGTCCATCTCTGCAGGCTGCACGAAACCATGGTTGATAAGCCCTTCCCCCTGTAGCAAGTTCTCCAGATATCCTTTGCCACATGTATGCAACTCCCATGGATCATTGGATTGGTTACGGTATTGCCGATAGGCGTCCATTAGAATAGAAATTCCTTTTTCCTGAGCATAGCGTCCTACATATAAAAACCGTTTCGGCCAGGGGCGCTTTGGCCGTTCGGCCAGGTTGTGCGACAGTTTCGCTACATCCACCCCGTACTGGAATTTATAGATGTTTTTGGCTCCAAGCCTTCTGGCGTACTGGTAGCTGCGCTCCCCACTAGTCAATACCGCATCCATTTTCCGTACAAATCCCCGTAAAGCCATCCTTGCAAGCTGTTGCCGAAGAGTGCCCCACCAGGGGGTATCCATCGCCAGGACGAATTTTGTGCGATTTTTTAAAGATTCTGTAGTGGCCAAATGACGATAAGCGGGCACAAACCAGCCACAAAGTACAGCTACATCAGGAGAAAATTCTGAGACGTTTCTTTGCAGCCTTTTTTTGTCCGGCGAACGTTCCACCCATTGGAGATCCAGTCCTTCCGCCAGCTGGAGATTGAAATCGGTTTGCTCATTGTTTCCAAATGCATAAATTCTCAGCTTGATCTCCGGCTGTGCAGCCAGGGCCTTCCAGCACGCGATCATGTACCCGGAAATATCCGACCAGCAAAAAGCTATTTTTATGGTTTCCTGCATTCCACTCCCAGTTCATCTTTCCATCGGCGAAGTTCCTCCACCTCGTTAAAATCCTTAATATCGGAATCATTGAAATAAGCCCTTCTTACATTTTCAAACCCTGTGTCTTCCAGCTCTTTTTTCATACTTTTGTAATCCCACATCCAGAAGTGACGGTCGTTGCGATAAAATTCGTGGAGGAAACCCCGCAGCGATTTTGGCCTTTGCTCTTTACCGAGGTAAGTTTCTTCCATGAAGATGAGGCTGGCCTCCGGGTCAGAGCGGTCCAGGTAGTTTTTTGCTTTGGCTTCCAGATCCGGCAACACCAGGCGGAAGGTACCCCCCGGTTTTAGCATACTGAAAGTGTTTTTTAATGCTTTTCTAAAATCCTGCAGTGGCAGATGCTCCAACACATGCGAACAATACACCAGATCTGCTGACTGGCCTTTCATCGGTAACCCCTTCACAATGTCTCCGACCAGTACGTTCTTTGGAAAACGGCCAAAGGGACCCGAAGGAACCAACCCTCCAATCAGAGGAAGCTTTTGTAACCTGAGTGTGATACTGGAATCGTAGTTCAGCCAGCCCTCCGGGGCAAATAGTCCACAACCATATTGAAGCTTAATCATAATTATGAGTGCTTTTTAAAAGCATTAAGAATTTTCTCTGCTGTGATATCCCAGCTATACTTTTTTAAATGATACAATCCTTTTTGTACATATTCCTGACGGAACTGCTCATTCTTATCCAATTGAACAATAAGATCAACTATGGATGGAATATCATTGATATCCACCACCACACCTGCATCTCCCACTACTTCGGGCAAAGAGGCACGATCAGATACGATAGCAGGTGATCCGGAAGCCATGGATTCAAGGGGCGGAATCCCAAACCCTTCATAGAGGGACAAAAACAGCAGGCCTACGGACCCTCGCATCAGGGCAGGCAGATCATCATCCGGTACCATCCCGAGAAGATGCATGTTAGACAATTCTTTAGCCCTGGCTTCATAGTCAGGGTCATTAGGACCTGCGATCACCACCTGAATATCACTTTTTTGTCCCAGAAGTTCTTTGGCAGTAGCCAACAAATAGTCCCCTCCCTTTTTTTGTCTCAGTCCGCCGACCATGAATACATAGGGTGCATTGACGGGTCTGCTGAGATCTGATGGGTTTGTCCCGGCAATATCATAAAATGGCTGTTCCACTCCACACCCTACATTGATGACCTTGTCCGGGTCAACCTTCAGTAATTCAATGATCCTTGATTTAGAGAACTCAGATATTGTAAAAATAATCCTCGAATATTTTATTGCATTTCCAATCCACTTTTCCCATCGGGACCGGAATTTCCGATGTATGCTGGTGTTTGACCATTCCAGATCCGTTTCAAAAGCCTGAAGATCATAAATGGTGATAGCGACAGGGTATTTTCTTGTCGGAAAGACCGTTTCCATGGGCGCATAAACCCAATCGGTATCTTTTGGTATCCATCTATCCATTTTGGGAAATCCAGTCGCCTTCCAGAAGCGCTCGGTAATCCGTTCAGGCATAGGGAATGTCATATATTTCAAATCCCTCAGTGGGCAATTCTCAGGTAACTTCGAAGCTCCGTTCAACCATTGGCTGGCAAAAAATAATTGCTGATTCACTCCGGAAATTTCATTCAGGGAGAGAATCGTATTGTTCATATGCCTTCCTGCACCCGAGCATGGCAGGTAGGTCCTGACAGGGTGAATAAATGAGGTAAGATTAATACCCAAGACGTTTAAGTTTTATATACCTGATTTTATCATCAAACCAATAATAGATTGGATAAGAAAGCAAAATACATCTTGCTCCCAAATAGATCAATAAACAGGTAATGCCGACCTTCTGATTGTGAAGACTAATTTTTTCATTTCTGACTCTTGTAGAATGAAAAGTCTCTGAGAATTTAGAGATATCACTACTATAGAGCTTATACAATAATTTTGTTAAAAGAGCTTTTGATTCTACATCTTTCTCTATCCTGGATTGATTTCGAGGATTATCAATTAGTTGAAATGTATCCAGTTTTAAAAACTCTCTTACCTGAGCTTCAACATGTGTTTTATTGTTCAAAAGATCCTCATAGGAAATATGTAGAATTTGATCTTCATCAAATTGCCGACTCCACTTCTTAAGGATGCTCGCATACATCCCAAAACCGAGGTTTGAGGGCCTTAACATGTATTTTAGTAATCTCCACATATCATTTCCTAATTGATAGGCCCCCTCCATGTAGGCAAACGTCCAAATCCGTTTAATTGCTGACCACATTCGATCGACAGGATCTCTGGTAAGAAAGATGATCTTCAGGTCTGGATAATGATCTTTCAAATAACAAATCTCAGAAGGCCTCATCAACGAATAGGATGGACTTGCTTCTCCGACCAGACAATTTCTCCCACAAGAAAAATGGTTGAAATACCATTTAAGATCGTGTTTGTAAACTTGGTGGCTAAAATAATTCATTTCTTTACGACTTGGAGTGCAAATGGAAGGTGATTGTTCCAAGGATTCAAAAAGAGATGTAGTGCCACATCGCTGACTTCCGATGATTAAAAAATCGATCTTATTAATTTCCAAACTTAAGTCTTAACGTACTGGTAATATATTTTAAGGAGCCAATTAACTCATTGCCCAGCAAGCAGGCCTTACCGTAGTTAAGGTATCTTTCTGACAATACTTTCTTAATCTGGATGGGAAACTGGTTTCCAAAATGATTGCGAATTAGGGTTTCCTGATTCTGCAATCCAGCAAATATTTCCCGATGAAATCTCACGATAGACAAATTACTTATCTTGCCGGAATGACTCCCCTGCCGAAAACAATAGATACTGTAATCATAGTGACAAAAGATAACTCCTGCCAAAACCAGTCTTAGATGCAAATCAAACTCCTGGCCTTTCACCAAAGACTCGTCAAATCCATTGACTTTAGTCAAAAGCGATTTACGATGTAGCGGTGAAGACGTCAGCGGATTTTGAGTCAGGATGTGATGAACAGGATCCTGACCGGGTGAAATCGGTTTTACGGGGTATCCATTTACCGGATTTAATGCTTCATCTGTCCAGATAGCATCCCCATAGGGGATTTCATTTTCTTTCAGGCCGGCCATTTGATCCCATTGCATCTTCAGTACCCCGGGTAGCAGTACATCATCAGAATCCAGGAACTTGATAACATCGGCAGTTGCCTCCCGCCATCCCAGGTTCCTGGCCGCCGGAGCTCCTTTGTTTTCCTGGTAAAAAGATCTGATCTTATCACTATAGCTTTCGATGATCTCCCGGCTGTGATCCGTAGAGCCGTCATCGACGACGATCACTTCGACCCGCACCTCTTGCTGAGTAAGGGCGCTATCGATAGCCTCCCGAAGCCATTTGGCACCGTTATGGTTGGGGATGGTGACGGAAACCTGAGGTTTCACTTTAGAGGGTTAGAGGTTAGAGGTTAGAGGTTAGAGGTTAGAAAGATAGTGGTTAGATGCGAACCCGTTTTTGGTTTATTAACTGATTGATCATCTTAACTATTTCGATACCCAGGGCTTCCAACTCATTCAATTTATCGATGGTAATGAATTTTCTATCGTAGAAAACATTCAGAAGTGTAACCGCTTCATAGTGGGATGCCCTGGGCAAAGGCAAGATATTGAATGTTTTCTTTCATTGAAATTCTGCCTTCGCCTTCAGCTATATTTTGAGCAATGGATGCAGAAGCGCTTTCAGCTTGTTCTTTCAAACGGTAATGTCCATCAAAGCTGTCAGTGATATCCATCACCTGCCCAACAAAATGCATTGATTTTTGCCAGACTATCAGCTTTTTGATTGAAAAGTTAACTTGACTTTTTTCCATGAATCTGTCTTTATGGGTAGAAGGTTAGATGACCATTTACCTTTCAAAACCTAAGCATCTAATCTCTAGTCCTCTAATTTCTACTCTGCCAATTCATCCATTCTTGCTCATCAGCTATAAGTTGACTTACCAAATCATCCGTAGCCATGTCGTACTCCCATCCAAGTACTGTTTTTGCTTTTGTGTTATCCCCGTAGATCACTCCAAGATCCAGGGAGCGCATGAATTTCTGATCTAGGCGCAGGTGTTTGTTTAAATCCAGGTCCAGCTGATCAAACACCTTGATCACAATCTCCTGCAGATTAGACCGATTGCCCGAGCAGATAATGAAATCTTCCGGCGTTTCATGCTGCAGCATTTGCCACATGGCCTCCACATACCGTGGAGCATACCCCCAGTCCCGGCTAACTGCCAGGTTACCCAGGGTCAGTTCGGCTTCCTCTCCCTGAGCGATCCGGGCCGCTGTGTTGATGATCTTCTTGATGACAAAATTTGGTCCGCGAAGCACCGATTCATGATTGAACAATATGCCGCAGGCTGTAAATAACCCATAGGCTTCCCTGTAATTGACAGCCAGCCAGTGGGCAGAGGCCTTGGAAATGCCATATGGACTGACCGGATGGAATAACAATGACTCTTTGATCGGCAAATGATGTAATTGAACATCTCCAAACATCTCGCTGCTTGAGGCCTGATAAAAACGGATGTCTTTATTGATGTTTTTGATCTCTTCCAGCCAGTTGATCACACTTCTGGTGTTGAACTCAAAGGTCTGCTGCGGTTCTTGAAAAGAAAGCCCCACGGAACTCTGCGCAGCCAGGTTGTAGACTTCAGTTGGTCTATACTTTTCAATGAGTTTCCTGACCTGCACCTTATCAGCCAAATCGCTTTGCACCAACTCAATGCTATTATCAATCCCTAGAAACCGCAACGATGCTAATCCGGATGGAACTACCTGCTGACGAGTGATACCCACCACTTTCTCATATCCTTTTTCAATAAGGAGCTTGGCCAGGTAGGGACCGTCCTGTCCACTTATGCCGGTGATGATAGCGGTTTTCATCTAAGCTAATTGTTAAATTTGTTGATTCACTTATTCGTTGATTTGACACTCTTTTGGATATTCCGACATTCTGATTTTCAACCTACGCAGTAGCTTCGGTTGACAAGTCTGACACTCAGACTATGTACCAAAACGAACAACAGTGTATCTTTCACCATATTCATCCTTGTCTCTCGGTATGCAGTCATGTTGTTGCAATCCTTCAAGAATGGCTTTTTGTAGTAGTTTGGACTCATCTCTGGTAATTCCTAAAATGGATTTGAATACAATAGCCTTTTCCTTTCCGTAGGGTGTTCTTCATTTAAGCAATACTCACTTAATTTTTCTAATGCAATGTATGCTAATTCTTTGTTAGGAAGTTTGCCCATTGCTTAAATTACAATTTTAGATTCATATGTTTGAAACCTCTGTAGAGAAGTCCGACATTCGGAATGATTGATTTCATTAACCAGGCATTAATTTTTTCTGGCAACAATGTTGATCATCATTCCCAATCCAAAAAAATCCATCAACTTCAAGAAAATATTCCCCAGGTATTGGATACCAGGGACCTTCAATTTATGCCAGGGCAATCTCGAAATCGTCTCCATCTCCAGGATCTCGAAACCATGATTTTCCAGAAGAATCCGTAGGCTCTTTTTGGTGAAGTAGTTCAGATGCTCGGGCGGAATGATATAAAAGTCCTTTTCCTGCATCAGACGACGGCTCCAGCTGTTGAAGTGGGGAACCGCTATGACCCACAGCCCGTTCTTTTCCAATAAATCACGCGTCTTTTGTGTCCAGAATATCGGGTCAGCCGCATGCTCGAGGATCTGGCTCATCAGAACAACGCCATATTGGTCCTTCGATTCAAAGGCTTCATAGGTTGAGCTGACCGGTTGCTTTCCGGTCATTTCAGTCAGGATCCTTTTTTCATTGGCAGCCAGCTCCAGCGGAGTGACATCAAATCCCTGTTCCTGCAATTGCCTTGTATAAAAGCCATAACCAGCGCCTACATCGAGTGCTTGTCTGTTGGCTATTATGTGGTAATTGGTGATCTGCCCAAAGAGGCGAACACTGTCTATGGAGCTATTGGGATAGATGCGCTCGGCTTCCAGGACCTGTTCCAGAGAAATTTCAATAAACTTATTTCCATGCCCGGAAGTGGCGTAGATCTCCAGAATTTGATCCTGTGATAATGGCGGGTGGACAAATCCGAAACCGCATCCCTTGCACTTATAGATGGAGTAGCTGTTCTTTTGCCTCCACTGTTTCGAATTTTCATTACATATGGGACAAATGGTCATTAGGAATTTAGAATTTTCTGGTAAACCTCCAGGGTCCCACTAATCCACTTCTCCTCGGTGAAATTGGCGGACTGATCTAACGATTCCTTAGATTGCTGATTATAAATTGAATCGCTTTGTAGTAACTGCCTCATAGCATCTGCATACATTTCAGCATTTGTGGTTTCGCAGGGAAATCCTATACCCGTGGCAATCTCCCTTAAAGAGGAATTGTTGGCATAGATCACTGGGGCTCCACAGGCCATGGCCTCGACCAGCGGCAGTCCAAAACCCTCATACAAAGAGGGGAATACAAAACCCCGACAGGCTGAATACCATACCCGAAGATCCTGATCAGGGATAAAACCGGCGAAGATCAGCCGTTTGTTTATAAATGCAGAAGGGTACACTGTGAGTAATTCCTCAATCGAGTTGTTTGGTTTTCCAGCAATCACCAACTTAAAGACTTCGTGCGGCTTTTCCTGATCTAAAAGCATTCCGGCATCAAGAAAAGCAGCTATGTTTTTGTGTTTTCCCAGGGCACTCAGGGTCAGGAAAAAAGGTGTACTCTCCAGATCATATTTTTCAAAGATTGTTTTTCTGATCTGCTTATCGTAAACCGGATAGAACCGCTCAGGATCATATCCATTGTGGACCATATGTATTGTCAGCGGATCCAGGTTTCGGTATTCAATGAGGTCCTGCCGGGTATTTTCGGATACAGTGATCACGTGATCTCCCGGACGAATGCTGTTGATAATACGAGCCGTAATGGCTTTCTGGTTTGGGTGGAAATATTCACCCGCAAATTTCAAAGGAGTCAGGTCATGCACGGTGAGAATATGTCGATTGGTAAAATGCTTTCGGACGTCTTTCCGGATTCGCGCATAGGTAGAGTGGTAAAGATCAAAGTGTGATGCGGTATTGGCAGATACCGTCGACCGTATCCAATTGTAGCCATTTGCCAGGATCGGCATGGATGCCCATGGCGGGAGGGACTTACCCACGTAATTCCAATGATGATCCCTGGACACCTTCATGACCTCCTGACTACTCCAAACGGAGCCTGAAGCATTGACACCTATGTCATACCCAATATTTGTCAGAGTATTTATTAGATCATAAGAATACCTCGCCAGACCAGTTCTCGAAGTGTGTGAAATAGTGATTGGGCTGACATCAAGGATCAATTTCACTTCTTTATAATGTTACTTCCCTCCGTGTTATTTCCCTTATTGATGAAAATGATATTATGATAAAAGGATATACCTACAATATTCTTGTCATAATAGGTGGGATCATAATCAAATTCAAATTCTTCATAATTCAATCCATCAATCAGTTCCCGAAAAAACCCCATGGATGTTTCTCTTGATGGGTTCTTTGTTGATTTACCTCCATATGAAGGCCAGTAGCTGGTCTGCGTGTCTTCTATTACGTAAATTCCTCCACTTTTCAGCAATGGGAACAGGACGCTAAAGGACTTAAGAACATGTTCATTTCTATGGCTACCATCATCAATAATGATGTCAAATGGGCCTTTTTCACTATCTATTTTTTTCAATAATGATTCATCTGTTTGACTACCCATATAAATATTAATTCTGGGTTCAGAGAAAATGCTTTTATCAACAATATCCAAACCGGTGATCATGGATCTTTTAAAATAGCTTCTCCACATTCTTAGGGATGCACCACCCATGTATCTATTTTCGTCTCCGCCAATGCCAATCTCAAATAAATTCAGTTTTTTCCGCCTCAGCTTCCCAAAATGCAATTCATACCACTGGATATAGTTATGTTCAAGTATCTTATCACAATAATTCAGGTGAGCCAACGATTTCAGGTTGCTATCCTGCATTAAACCAAGTACCCTGTTTTTGATCTGCATCAGACGAATCCTTTGCTCTTGCTTTAGTTTACGTTTAATCCAATTTCTCATTAAAACAGATTCTTTAATTTTCTACCAGTAAGTTGAAAAGAATAAATAAGGGTATTTAACCAGGATATTTTTGCATTACTAGAAGGAAAACCGTCTAAAATTTCTTTAAAAAAGACTGGTCTTCCTATTAACGCATTGCTTCTATTTGAATCGTGAATGATCTGCATCCAAAGTGGTGTCTTATGATAATTGACTGATGGGAAGAAATCGACCATCTTATCATGCCACGTGTAAAATACGGTCTTTTGTTCTTCGTCTGATGATCGCTTTTCCAGTAACGAAATAAAAGGTCCGGAAGGTTTGCTGTATCTGGTCAAAACTTTTCTATCAATATCAAAACAAAGCCCTTCAATCGGATTTAGAATAAGAGGCCTGACAGAATGATCAATTGAGTGAGCTAAATCCTGTATCTTCTTAATGAAGTCGATAGAAATATTGTCATCATTATCCAATCTGGTAGTAATAATATCGTCATCAACAGAAGTTCGACTATTGATAAAAGTCTTTAGTAAGGGCACTACCTTATCATCTGAATCTGCCAAGACCGGATGGACAAAATCATATCTGCTAAGATCATCAATGTAGGATTTTGGAGTGTCTTTATCAAAGAAAATCACCCAGTCAAATTCTTTGCAAATTTGATCGGATACACTCGGGAAGCAATATTTATAAAAGATTTCAAAACGACTTCGAAGATATTCCTCGTCAAGTCCCAGAGGCTTTCCATTTCTCTCGATTCCAGGAATTCGCACATTGAATCGGGTAATTAAGAAATGTGATATCCTACGGTTCAATTAAATTCGATATCTAGTTAAAATTTTGTAGAGAAAAGGGAATTTTCTTGCTATTTTTAGTTTAATTCCACTCTTTCCCCGCTCAAACTCATTAATTTGCCTGTTTAATCTGCTGTGAGAAGAATTCATTTTCTTTGAATCAAAAAAAACCCGATTTATTTCCGGTTCTCTTTTTTCCCAATCTAAATGCAGCCCGGCATATTCTCTTGCTCGTCTTTTTAAATCTGAAATATTTCTGCGATTGTCAATATACCATCTCATCTGATCCGCCAGACTCTCAATATCCGGCCGGCATTGCGGCCAGTAATATCCATCCTTCCGGGCCCATAAACGATCTACCCTGGCTGCGCGCCCCGAATCTTCAGTCACAAACTCATTCATCGGAGGGAAATCTGTGGTGATGAAGGGCAGGCCACAGGAAATGGCTTCGGCAGCGGTCAGGCCGATACCTTCCAGTCTTGATGGAGCCACATAGACATCTCCCAGGTGATACAGCCCCGGTGCGGAAACGGTCTTTTCTATGATTTCCAGTTTCTCATCTTTCAAAAGCATATCGATGTTATCAGCCTGCTCCGGCATTGCTTTTTTAAGATCCACCTGGGAGTGAATGATAAGCTTGGAGGCCTGATCGATCCTTGAAAAGGCTTCGATGATAAAGTCAGTTCCCTTGCGCAGGGGACTATAGCCACAGGATTGAAAGAATACAGGGACTTCTCCGACTGGATCAAAGGAACCTGGCTTAAATAAGTCAATATCAGTCCCCCATGGTATGTAGTGCGCCTGGGCATGCCACTCAAAAGCCTCAAAATGTCTTTTGGTATTGCAGATCAGAAAATCGTAGGCCTCAAATAAAGGGATGGTCTCTTCGGTGTAATAATCGATATAGGCCCCGGTAATAACACCTTCTTCCCTTGCCCACAGCACCGGAGGCCACCATTGCTGTTCGTTGAAAAAAACAATGTCCAGGGCGTTAGATCTGATCCATTTGATAAAGTCTTTCTGGTCAATGGCCATCGGAACCGGCAGAATACTTTCCTTCCCCCAGTGCACAAAGTCCTGATCCCATGCTTCATTTTCAGGCGTATTTCTAAACCCCCGAGCATAAATAAAAACCTCGTGATCATCATGCAGGGCTTCCAGATACTGTTTACTGACATAGGAAGCACCCCGCTCAAACCAGGTAGTTACAACGCCAATTTTCAAGCTGTTCTGAGTTTATGATATAAGCCAATCACAGGTCCAAGCAGAAAGGCTTTAAATGATTTCCATCGTTCCTCCGTGTATGCTCGATAAAATGACATTCTGGTTATTTGATGGTTTTTATAACCGTTAAATCCCTTCAGTTTGTTTATTAATTCAGCAGACCTTGCAGAATATGTGTGATTTTCTACCACTTTCTCATATCCCACGCTGGAGACCAGGTCTCTTTCATTTTTCTGACCTTCCGCAAGATAATATTTGATTTTTTCAATCATCTCAGGGATGGAATCACATTCAATAAGATCATCGCCATCGATGAATGGAGATTCTTCTGAAAGAGTTTCGGTAATTAAGAAGCCTTTAGTACCCAGTGTTTCATACACTCTGGTTTCAGTGTCGGGCTCATCACTGCCATGAATATTAACAATAATTTTTGCTTGATTGATCAAAACATTTAATTCCTTGCCAAAGGCCTTTCTGATGAATAATTTATCACCAAGAGCGGAAGCTAATTCATCTATGACCTGTTTTCTTCTTTCAGTGATTGTCCCGGCAAATAAGACATCTATTTCCTTACCAGATTCTATGGGATAAAATAATGTCGGGTCAAAACCACTTAAAAAAATATCCGTTTTTTCACGTGGTATTTGAAAACTTTCCTCTAATGTTTTGATACAGGTAGGCGTCCTCACATAAAAAAAGTCAAATAAATCCTGATCCCACATATAGGATTGAACCATGATCCGCCTGACTAACTCCGTAATGACCAGAATACGCGGACGAGGCAGCAGAGAAATTACGGAGCGCGGCATATTATATCCGACCCCACGTTGTACCAGGCTGCCATCAAATAATGTGAGGTCCAACTTTTTTAATTCGCTACTAATCCTGAATGCATGCTTTACGTAATCAATATTAAAAACATCAATATCCAGCTCTGAAAATCCCGTATTTATAAATACCTCAGCTCCCCAGGGATAATTTGTTTCATATTTATTAAGGTATATGATATTCATTTTTCAAGTAAGATCTTTATGATCCTACCGCTGGCTAAGCCATCTCCATAAGGATTATCAATCCGATCTATACCCCGCTTACCATCAAGATAGGCGGAAGCCTTTTCAATGATGAGATCCTTGTCAGTTCCCACCAGCTCCACTGCGCCTGATTTCAGGGCTTCCGGGCGCTCGGTATTCTCCCTCATCACCAAAACCGGCTTTTTTAAGCTCGGTGCTTCTTCCTGGATCCCACCGGAATCTGTAATAATGAGGACCGCATGTTGCATCGTGTAGACAAACGGAAAATAACCCAATGGTTCAATCAAATGGATATTGTCCACGGCTCCCAGCAGCCGGTGTACCGGCTCCATGACATTCGGGTTAAGATGTACCGGATAAACAAAATGGATCTCCGGATATCTGACAGCCAGCTCCCGGATGGCGTTGCAGATATTTTCAAAGCCTTCTCCAAAATTTTCCCTCCTATGACCGGTAATAAGCACATAGGATGTTTTATTCTCTATCAGCGCTTTCACTTCTTGATTGAGATCACTAATCAATTCCGGATTTACCTCAATTTTTTCCAGGGCCAGGAAGAGTGCATCGATCACGGTATTCCCTGTCACAAACACCGATTCCCCGGGGATGCCTTCAGTGAGTAGATTATCCCTGCTTCTGGCTGTCGGAGCAAAATGCCACTGTGCCATGCGACCTACCAAAGAGCGGTTGATCTCTTCCGGCCAGGGCGAATATTTGTTATGGGTTCTCAGACCGGCCTCCACATGTGCGACCGGTATTTTGTGATAGAACGCTGCCAGGGAAGCTGCCAGGACGGTAGAGGTATCTCCCTGGACAATGATCACATCGGGCTGTTCTGTCCGGAACAATGCATCCAGAGCAGTCAGTGCCCTCGAGGTGATCTGGGCCAGCGTCTGATTGGGTAACATAATGTCCAGGTCATGATCCGGGGTGATCTCAAATCCGTTCAGGATAGACCGTACCATTTCCCTGTGCTGACCGGTCAGACAGATCCCGACATTGAAAGTCTCAGGATATTTCTGGGTTTCAATGATCAGAGGCGCCAGCTTGATCACTTCCGGCCGGGTACCAAAAACAAACATTAATTTTTTTACCGGCATACTTCAACAGCCTTTAGGATCTGTTCCCGGAATTTTTCGGGCGCATGGTTTTCCAATAGTTTTTGATGTTCATTCATGGGTACCTGAAAATGGTCTTTTATCTGATGAATGCATTCCATCATTGCGTCCACATCGTCCGCAACAACCGCGGACCACTTATATGAGGTGACCACCTCCTCCATAATTCTGCCAGGGGCAACCAGGACCGGCTTTTTCATGGCCATGGCCTTGATCAGTGTGTTGCTGCTGAAGGGATGCTGTGGATGGTGAAGCCAGACCAGATCACAAACATCCATCAACTCATTGTAGGTTTTTTCACTTTCAATGTACGTGTCTGTTTCCTGCCAGGAATAATCTTTGATCTCAATGAGATTTTCTTCTATCTCTTTTATTTCAGAAGAGGAGTATTCATTCTTCGGCCACAATCCATAAATCAGGAAAAAGAATTCTTCCTTAAGTTGTATGGCTACCCGTAAGAATTGCAGCAGATTCTTCTTCATCACAAATGATCCGATAATCCCAACAATATATCTATACTTAGCTTTATCTCTGATTTTCTTACTTACAGTATTTGATTGATCTAGCCACAGTAATTCCGGAAGGGTATAGAAATGCTTATTCCCAAATAAATCTGCATATGCTGCACTGTAAGAGTCATGTAGAAACAAGCATGAGCACGAAAATTTCAAGTATTTTTCTCTTGCCAGTTTTAGATGAAATTGATCTCCAAAGTACCTCCCGCTATTTACTGTAGGGAGCATATAGATCCCGGAAAATTTGTAATTGATCAATCGCTTGCCAATGCTCACATTGATTTCCGGAAGGACAGAATCCAGGTATGGAAAAAATATGACAGGGTCATCCAGTTTTTCTTTATATACAATTCTTCTTATTGTTAGAATGTCAATCAAACTCAGGATCCTCCCAAGTTGAAAATATCTGGCAATTCCAATAAGCAACTTTAGCCGGAAGCTCCTGTAATCCATCACATCAAGTATTCTTACAGCGGGATGTTGGCCAACTTCGATTTTTGAATTGTCAGAAAACAGGACAAATACCTTATAGTCATTGGCCACCAGTGTGGATAGAACATGATTGAAATAGATCGAATGATGGCCCCGAGCGGTTGTAAAATCATATAATATGATCTCCATTGATTCCTTTTATAGTGCCAGAATACGGCTAACCCATGGTGAAGAAGTAATTCTTTGATTCGGAAAAATCATATTCCCTGACGGTTGTGATTGAATTTTTATCTGAAATTAAACTCACTGAATAGCCAATGTCCACCAATTCCTCAATCACTCTTTGCGCATTTTCTTTACCACTACTTTTTTCAAAAATCTCAATCAACAGATCCGGTCTTAAATCTTTGAGGGTTTTTTTTGCTCCTAAAACTACTCCCAGCTCTGCTCCTTCCACGTCCACTTTAATGAAATCTATTTCTTTAAGCTTATACGTATTCACAAAGTGATCAAGTGTCATAGACTCTACCTCTGATTTATATTTGACAGAAAATCTATCACTGGAAATGATAGAACTATAAGCATCATCAGTGGCAGTGAAAAAGCTGACTTTACCGATGGTGTCAGATATGGCAATTTTATTTATTTCAATTTGATCTGAAAAACCATTCTCCTTCACATTGAGCCTTAGTTGCTTTACGACATCGGATGGCTCAAAACAATGAATTTTTGCACCCGCTTTTGCCCACTTGATGGCATTATAACCAATGTTGGCTCCGACATCAATGATTGTAGAATACCTTTTATCCCGTATTTTCTTTGAGATAAAACCGATATCAGTTTCCTCAAAATTTTCCTCACTGATGATGATCCTTCCCAACACCGAATATGGATTCAGATAGTAAGATTCGTTGCCTGTTTTATACCTGAGAATACACCCGCTAGTCCATTTAAATGCTTTGAAAACCACTGGTTTTTCAAAAAAACTTATTCCAAAATAGATCAACAGGTAGCCCCAGAATCTTGCAATGATCATTTTCTTTTAATTAAGGCAACAGTTTTAAAAAAAGAGACCCTGAATAGCTTAATGGCGTATCTTAGCTTCTCTCTGAAATTTCCATAATAAATCGAAATCAAGGCAAGCTCTAATTCCGCTCTGAAAGAACCCGACGATGAAATTCCTCCGGGTCTCATGATGGCAATTGGCTTATTGATGATCTTAGTCCTTGCTTCCTTATAGTATTTGATATTGAATAAAACATCGGCAGAAACCTTGAAACGGGTATCATAACCGTGACGATCGATCAAAAAATCACGGTTGATGATTGTTCCCTGATGAGGAAAGTGGAATCGATTGTTTTTAATTTCTGACTTCCATATCCGATCTCCATAATACACATCAAAGCAAATAATGTCAAAATCATCAGTGAGCTGATCACTGATCTCACACAATGCCCCTTCCAGTAAGAGGTCATCAGAATTAAGAAAATGAAGCCATCCTCCTGACGCCGCTTTGATGCCTTTGTTCATGGCATCATAAATACCTGTATCAGGTTCCCGGATGTAATTGACCAAATAAGGAGCTTCACTACCGTACTTCTGTCCAGTATCCCTGGTGCTATCAGTAGACATCCCATCTACTATCACATGTTCAATTTTCAGTCCGGAGCTATTTTGATAAGCAGTCAAAACACTTTGACAATTCTTTGCTAAAAGGTTTGCCTGATTGTAAGTGACTGTGATAATTGATAACTGATAGTTTTTCACAGTTTGATGGGATCCGGTTGACCCGCGAGTTTCCTTAAAAAGTTGGTTGTATAATTGAGACTTCTAAAACCAGGTACAAGGTTGAACAACTTTTTCGTGGTCTTATATTTTTTCAACCGAATCTCAGTTTTTTTATCAAGATTCCTCCGATGCACATTTAAGACATCTTCAACTTCATTTAAATATTTTTCCATATCACCAGAAAGTTGCCCTTTTCGATATCTAAATGCTGAAAAAACAGTTTGTATGGGGTGGATTGTTACTCCAGACAATAAAAACATCAACCATAGATAAAAATCTCCGGCATATTTGAATGAACTAAAATCTTTGAGAATTGAATCCGTAATCAGCTCCTTCCTGAAAAAAGTGGATTCCTGTTGAATCCACCTGTATTCGCCAGCCAAAAAGGTAATTTTTGATGCATTTATTGGTGGCGTTGTAAAAAGGATGCTCCCAATTTCATCAATGAAGGTTGGACATCCGGTAATACATTTAAGGTCTTGATTTTCATAAAAAATCTTGCCTACCATGTGCAATGAGTTTAAAACATACAAATCATCACTGTTTAGCCAGGTAATAATATCTCCAGTGGATCTAGATATTCCTTTAGCAATAGCATCGTACATTCCTTGGTCCGGCTCACTTATCCAATAAGCCAAACTATTCTTGTATTTCTCGATGATTTCCAGAGAATTGTCTGTACTCCCTCCATCAATGATGATATATTCAAGATTTGGATAATTCTGATTCAGGACTGATTGGATGGTAGATTCCAAAAACCTTCCATTATTGAAGTTAGGTGTGATTATACTAATGACAGGGTAATTCAACTATATGAATTATTGTTGAAAACATGATGTTCTGATCTCAAAAATATGGCATCTGCCTGCCAAAATGATTGATCGGAGGGGCGCCTCATGATATCTACGATATCCCATAAGCGAAATCCTAATTCTTCAAGGTGAACGCACATCTGTGGAAACCTGACGGCGGTAGGCGAAATATCAAAGCCGTATACCTCCATTATGATGGCTTCAGTTTTCCCAAGCGTTCGCTTAGCTCCCTTAAGTATGGGTTGCTCAAACCCGTGAGTATCAAATTTGAGCAAAATTGGTTGAGAAAAAGAATCAAAATAATCATCAAGTTTAACCATTGGAAGAACCACAGAATTGGTGCTGCTTTCATAAACTCCGCTTCCATCCAAATCTTCTGTAACATTAAAATTCACTTGCCCTGATTCAGCACCCACGACTGCATTTATTACCTTAATGTTTTTCAATCCCTTGAGATTATTCTTTGAAGCATCAACCTGCTCTTGCAAAGGCTCGAACAAAAAATAATTGGCATCAGGCCAATATTCATATGCCTTTTTTGTCCACTCGCCTTTTGCAGAGCCTAAGTCAATAATATATTGAGGAGTAAAATGAAGTCTATATAACCTCTCAAAGGTCATTGACATTGACGAGGAGGAGCGAACAAATTTTGAATCAAGATTATGGATTGTGTAGCCTAACTTATTTAAAATCTTAATTATTATACTTTTCACGAGTAGCCCCAAATCAACTTATACTTTACTTTCAACTAATCGATTATTGATCATCATTTCCGCAAGTTTTTCGATTCCAACTTCAGGACTCCACCCTAATTTCAATAATCTATAAGGATTCGAAACTAAAGTATTGTACTCTGGAACAAATTCATCATTTGTCTCTACATATTGTCTCCAATCTTTTCCGATTGAACTAAAACAGATATCAACCCAGTCTCGTATTGGATAATCTTTGCCCGACCCAATCACTATCTCGAAAATATTATCTTGATTAACTATTAACCATATAGCCGACGTAATATCTCCAGCAAATGTCCATTCCTTTCGTGTATCTAAGTTCCCAATGATTAACTTTTGGTGTTGATTACTCAAGGTTCTGCAGTAGTAAGCAACCTTTTGAGCAAGATGTCTAACAGGCCTTCTGGGACTATCGTGGTTGAAAAAAAAACCAAAGTACACTTTCAATCCAAGGGATCTGTAATACCTTCCAGCAAATAATGAATGGTTTCGTGATATTGCATATGGTGATGATGAGGCCAACTCTCCACTTTCATCTATTGGAAGATTTTTGTTTTCAAATTGTAGCCCACTTCCAGACAGAAAGACCTTGGATCCCCGTGAAAATTTATAGACAGCTTCTAAAATATTTAGTGTGCCGGTGGATATCGCCAAATGATTATCCCATAATGCATTATGATTGGCGGTAGAATTTGCTGCCAGATGAAATATAAAATTAGGTTTCTCATTTTTAATTAACCTTGATACTAGTTCATAATCAGCTACATTTCCTATTATGTCTGATTGCTTAGATCTTGACACACCAATGACATTGATGGAATTTTTGACAAGTAGTTTTGATAAATAGTAGCCATCCTGTCCACCACTGCCAAAAATTAATGCTTTCTCCATAAGTCTTAATCCTAAATGATCTCAATTTCCGGTAAAGGAAAAATAAACTTTCCTCCATTTGCCCTAAATTGTGTTTCCCTCTCAAGAATTGAGTGCTTAAAATGCCACGGTAGCACCAAAAAATAATCTGGCTTCATCTTTCTAGCTTCTGCTTCAGATATTATTGGAATGTTAGTACCAGGCGTATAGCTTCCAAATTTGTCTTCATTCACCTCCGCCACGTATGGTATCAACTCTGAGTCAATGCCGCAAAACTGTAAAAGAACATTACCTTTGGTCGAGGCTCCATATGCAATTATTTTCTTTTTATCGTTTGCTATAGAATGAATCAGATCCAAAAGATTTTTACGATGATGGAACACTCTCTCCTCAAACATTCGATATGGGCTTGGGGTATGAAGACCCATATTCTCTTCCTGTCTTATCATCCAATCAATTACAGGATTATTTGATTTATAGTGTCCTTGTTGCTTGCAAACTGTTACAGCAAAACTCCCTCCATTAATTGAATTCATCTCAACATCAACAACCCTCAATCCATGTTTTTCAACCAAGTTTTTGACGACACTAAAGGAATAGAATTCCAAATGTTCATGACAAATTGTATCATATGCATTTGTCCTCAACATACTTGGCATATAGCTTTGCTCGAAATGCCAAACCCCATCATCAGCAAGGGTATTAGCAATGTCCTCAACAAAGCTATTTGGATCCTCAAGATCGTAAAACATCGCAATTGATGTAATGATTTTCGCCTCGAATTGTCCATAATGCTCATTTAGAACCTTTGCTGAAAAGAAATCTGGTATCAACTTTATACCTTCTGTGTAGTACTCTCTAAATTTCTCACCAGTAGGGTCTACTCCTATTCTAATGCAATTAGAAATATATGCTTTGAGACTTGTGGCATCATTGCTACCAATATCCAAAACCACATTATCTGGCGATAATCCTGCTAATTTTTCGAGAGTCCTAATTTTATTTTGGAGATGATTTACCATCGATTTATTCAAGCCAGATCTGTATCCGTAGTTTTCTCCGTACATTTCGGAAAGACTATATGATTGCTTCAATTGCAATAATCCACTATCCGGACACCAAACTAAATCTAAGGGTCCACTCGTGATGTTATTGTCCGTATTTTTAGGAAAAACACCAGTCAGATACTGTTCTCCAAGAGAGAGCACCTGAATAAGATTCGAGCTCTTACTAATCCGACATTCTTTGATCTCTGTGTATTTTGTGTTTATTGTATTAGGATTCATTAAGAATCAGGTTTTGACGTTGTTTAATATCCATTTACAGTGCGCAAGAAAGTTTGAATTTCATCCACTGGCTTTTCTGGCATCAAAGGCATTTTGAAAGATAGATTTAGATAGTGGTTCAATTTACTAATTGAATCATATACATAGACACCATCAACTCTTTTGTATGAGCGAGATGCTCCGGAATTCATAATAATTGGGACCCCGGATATCAGCATTTCTGGAACTTTTGTTAGAGCCCCAGGACAGTATTCCTGATTTATGATCATTGCTTTGCATTCCTGGATCAAATTGTCTAAAGCACCTTGCTCCAGTCCTCCAAGAATTTCAAAGCCATTAACATTTTCAAATTGATCACTGAATATTTCTGTACCAAATCCCGCTATTTTGAATCTAAAGGAATTAGCGGCATTTAATTGGGCTAAATCTTCCAAAAGCTTTGTTGTACCAATTAATGTAGGAGGATTTTTTACCGTTCCAAGAATCAAAAAAAAATCATCCTGCTTTGTTGATTTTCTCTTCTTTCTCAATTCAAGACTTGTTTCAACAAGTTCAGATGATGGATAATTCGGTAGTAATTTTGCCCCAATTCCAAGTAAGTTAAAGATCCATTGATCTTCTTCAGATATTGTAAAAACCTCATCACAAATAGCAAAAGACTCCATTTCCTGTCTTAGGAAGTCATATCTATCATGGCCAATCCATCCTTCCATGTCACCAGGTACCAGTGCTTCAATATTCTGTGGGCACGCTACTATTTTTAGATTGTATTTGTTCTTTAGAATGTGGGGAATATAAAGCAAGTCCTGGTAGTTGTTTTCCCAAATGACAGTTTTGGCGATCTTAAAGATTTCGCTGAATCTCTCGATGATCCTCAACTGATTAAAGTATTTGTTTGACTCAATCAATAATTTATTAATTGAAGTATTTTTTCGGCACATTGCAGAAGCTGAACGCACCCTAGGAATCAAATAGCTAGTTTTTAGTTTGTTCTTTAGCGAGATTCTGTTCTCTCTTCTATAGGATGTCGGAATTACAATATGCTCATGGATCTCGCTATCTGAAAATAGATCTTTTATTTGTTCAGTCCTTTTTTCTCCACCATGACCATAAGAAGAGCCCCGAAAAGATGAAATGGTAACTATTGCTTTCAAAGTATCAATCTAAATTGAGGTTGGATAATGAATCTTAGTTGACTGCTTCAAACCACTCCTTTCTCACATATATTGTATTAATGTAAGTATCAGCATATGGAAAATAGCCCACTGAATCCATATATTGCATGATGGATTGATCCTTTCTTTTGATATGATTTTCTGAATACAAACATGTTTCAGCGCACACAACAGGTATTCTATATTTTTTCCAATCGACTGTCTTCAGGACTTCAAGGTCTAATCCTTCTATGTCTATCGAGATTAGGTCAGGAAATGTATCGAACTGTTGGTCTATTAGTCTCTTAATATCATGAACCGGGACTTTGATAATCTTTTCAATATGGTATGTTCCAAGCGAAACTCTCTCATCAGCCTCCTGCTTATCAAACGTGTTTAATCCCGGCTCATTAAATATGTAAAAATCCTCTTCATTTTTTTCGGATACACTTACACCGACATTCAGAATAACATCATTAGGTCTCCATTTGATTATTTCATCAATCAAAGTGACATCAGCTTCGACGCAGACTCCCCTTGAGCCATTTGTGTAAAATAAAAAGGTATTGCTATTGAGAAACGGATGGTTCGTACCTATGTCTAAATACGAGGGGTTTGAGATTCCTTTGCTGTTAAAAAGATAATTGATAATCATGTCTTCACCTGATTGAGAATATGATCGCGAAAAAACACCTACCTTAGTAGATTCTGATAAACCAAGGAATTTTAGTAACATTGATTTTATAAAAACCTTTATTCTAAAGATCATAATGTGAGTTTTCTCGTGGTAAGATCAGATAATTCTGTCCATCAATTACCCTTGCAAACCGATAATTAATTGACTGAACAAAATCAACATACTCTTGAAAATCCAAGTGCATGTCATCTTGAAATAAATATTCAAACTCAAAAATTATTGGCATTCTATTTCGGTCAATCGTGGTTTTGGCACCCTGCATGGCGTATAGATCGCCACCTTGAATATCAATTTTCATCAAACTGATTTTTTCTGTGATTTCCAAGCTATCAATAGTAAGGGAATTAACTTCATTGCCTTGCTTTTGCTTATTGTAATCAATTCCAAAAGACCCGTAAGTTTTGAATTTATTGAAGTCAGGCTCAGGAAAGATGAGCTTTTGATCGGATACATTATGAACCGCACCAAATATTGGGCTGATATTACTACTACTATTGGCATTTACATTTTTACACAATATTTCGTAAATAAAGCTATTGGCCTCAAATGAGTAGATTTCGCCATCTTTACCTACACATTTTGAAAACAGAATACTCATTTGCCCATAATTAGCTCCAATATCCAGTACAACTGTTCCTGGGCTAATGAACTTTTTGCCCCATTCAAAAATCTGTGAATCAAAAATATCGTTGTTTCTTATTGCCCTTGCAACTATATCCTCAGGTGCGTCAACAGGAAGGTAGTACTTTCCAGTTTTTGTTTCATAGAGAGCTAACGCGTCTTTATAGAAGGATTTTACCTTCTTGCCTCTGATTCTAAAAAAAGCTCTTTTTATGAATCCAATTATTCTATTTAACATATTTATTCTTGATGTGTAGGATTTGCTTTTCGGAGTAAAAATATTTCATAAACTTATTGTTAATAATCTCATCAAGTTCAGTACTGTTCACTTTAAAACCATTAATAAACCTTTTATACTGAATATCCGAAGCAACTCTACCTTCGACTAGAGCATAATCTCTAATGAATCTTTCCCGAATGTAATTTTCTAAATTTTTGAGCCCTTCTATTTTATAAATTACTAGTATAATATTTTCTTTCTCGATCACCCCGAATCCTTTTTCTTTATCAAAATGAAAATCAAAAATATTTATGCCAGTAATATCATGGATTATGGAAAATTGAATGAAAGGCGAGTGATTTTGCCATGGTCTTACCAAACGCAAGTTATTAACAATATCATTTTCCAAAGTCTTGTCTAAATCAATATCGAATTGATTTGCCATACTTAGGTACCAAGAAATTGTATCTCTGTAGCCGCTGAAAATTACCACTTTTTCCGAGTTCCTTTTTAGTCGGTATTCTATGAGTTGTTTCAATCCGACTCTCTTGGCCTTTAAAATGTCACCATTTGATAATGATGTGTAGCAGGTCTCATCGGTATGTGTATGAATAACATCATGCTTGACTCTCTCAAATCCTTGTTTTATTGTAGTAGTTCCACACTTGGGCATTGAAATAATTAAGTATTGTATATTACCAATAGAATTAATTTTTCCAATATCTTCATTCTCAAAGCGTAGAATTTTCATCAGAAATTGAAGCGGCATGAACTTCAAAAAAAAGATCTTTATTTTCCTTCTTCTAAGCTCCATTTTTGATCTATATAGATACCTTGCCTTTGGTGCGAATTAATAAACTTTGTCCCATAGTAATCCCCATCATGCACCAATAAAGATTTGATTTGATCCAATCTAACCTCTAACCTACCATTAACCTGCATTGAAAATGTGAAATAATAAATGCCACTCATTAATGGTAGCTTTTCTAAGGTGCAATTGATTATCCCATAACGCGAATCAGTTTGAAATTGATTTTGGCTCATCTTATTATTCAAAACCGTAATAAAACGCTTTTCTTTATCGTAAATACTAATTCCCAAAACAAGGTCAAGGTTCTTATGAGTTTGACCGATTGATGAATAAATAACATCAATTTGAAGGAATTGCCCACTTATTACCTCTTTTATCGCTTTTTTATTTCTATCAAAAAAATAGATTTCTTCAATGACAAATTGACTATCCTTTATTGCATTTGAATTCTGTAATAAACCATGACGTTCTTGCAACTCATCAGTCTCAGTTATGTATTCGTTAACTATCTGATCTGATTGTCCAACATTCTTTATTCTACCATTTTTTAATAATAGACAATTTGAGCATAGCATCTTTACACTCCCCATATTATGACTCACGAACAGCACGGTCCTGCCTCCACCCGCACTGATGTCCTGCATCTTCCCAATGGCCTTTTTCTGGAACTCTGCATCCCCTACCGCCAGGACCTCATCCACAATCAGGATCTCCGGTTCCAGAAAGGCGGCCACGGCGAAGCCCAGCCGTACCTTCATCCCTGAGCTGTAGCGCTTCACCGGGGTATCGGCATACTTGGTACAGCCCGCAAAATCCATGATCTCGTCAAACTTTTGAGCAATCTCCCGCCGGGTCATCCCCAGGATGGTGCCGTTCAGGTACACGTTTTCCCTTCCGGTCATCTCGGGGTGCATGCCCGTACCTACTTCCAGTAAAGAAGCGATGCGGCCTTTGGCCTTGATGCTGCCGGTTGTAGGGGCGGTAATTTGGGAGATCACCTTCAGCAAGGTGCTTTTGCCGGCGCCGTTTTTACCAATGATGCCAAGAACTTCACCGCGTTTCACTTCGAAGTTGATGTCGGAGAGGGCTTTGACATATTCGCCTTTTTGTGCGGTGGCGGTGCGGTCGTTGACTGAGCCTACTTTGGAGAAGGGATCTTCCTTGCCGCGGATTTTGGCCCACCAGCGATTGAGGTCGTGGGAGATGGTTCCCGTTCCGACTTCACCGAGGCGGTAGACCTTTGAGAGGTTTTCTACTTTTAAAACAATATCGTTATCAGTGCTCATTTAGTACTAATTATTGCCCTCATGCCGGGCAGGCAGATACTTTCTGTCTTGATACAGAAAGTATCCAAAGAAATCAAGGCTGTAAGTACTTCGCTAAATTTCAGTTGTGATTCTGCAATAGATTCCAAACTCGTCAGTCGCTTCTCTCCTTCCTCAAACATGGAATCTAACTTTAATTTTCCTGCAACTGAAATTCTTAACGCTCATTACTTAAGGCCTTTTACTTTCTAGCACCATTTCCTTCTGAAATCTCAAATTCATCCTTTGTATCTCCATTTGTCGGAGAGGGCTTTGACATATTCGCCTTTTTGAGCGGCCTGGGTGCGGTCGTTAATGGAGCCTACTTTGGAGAAGGGGTCTTCTTTGTTAGAAATCAAACAGCTTTATGACTGATTTCTTAAACTTATCTAAAATAGTGTTTTTCCAAAAGACCAAGTTCTACAACGATATCCTCTTTTTGAATTGTCATGATCCGATCAACCCGAATAATGGAATCAACCCGGAGTCCATTTTTATCTGAAGATTTAACTAGAATCTGAAAATCATGCAGGCTATTGGGAACTATTGAACTGATGGCACAAAGGATAACATCCTCATATTCATCTTTTGTTGTCCCAATTACAAGGGCTGGTCGTAGCTTTCTACGTTTTAAATCGGAAAATGGAAATGGTATTAGGACAATACTACCTGCTTTCATTCTTTGGATCAAGGTCATTGTAAATATCTTCCCTTGAATCATTCCAGAAATCTAAAGAATGAGCATTCAATGACATTTTTCTTACTTCTGCACCTTCATCATTTTCCAAAAAAGTAATGATCACTTTCTTTTCCCCTTTGAAAGGTACTTTTTCGTCCGGAATCACCTTACCCTTGTTGAATGTTCCTTTTATTGAAATCATGATCTTCTACTTTTGTCCAAACTTCATAACAAAAATACGCAGTTCTCATGAGTTAATGGTCTCAGGGTTGAAAAGTCGATTTGCTTATTTCCCCTTCGTTCTATAGAGCTTCGGCAGTTTATAGACAAGATCATGCATACTTTAACCTTCCTTTTGGAGTAGGGATGGGTCTTCCCAGTTCTTTGGTGGTCGTAATCCATTCATTTCTCCGCAGAGTCTCTCGGCGAGGACTCTGCGTATTTAATTATGAAGCGTAGAGTCCCTTCATTAAGCGCAGAGTCCCTTGCAGGAGACTCCGCCGGGAAGGGAATCTTCCAGGTTCACGAGCTGTCTCGACCCATTCCTCCATCACCACTTTTACATTGGTCAATACTTCCTCATAAGTGGTGCCATCGGCCATACATCCCGGGAGCATCTATATTAGTCATCCGATGAACTGCCACCCAGGGCCTACGCACATTCAGCGGATGACTTAGGCTCCAATTCGAGCGATGATATGCGGCATGCTTTTCCTGTACAGGATCAATCCAAAAAAGAACAATACCAGCGAGATCCCACTTTTGCTATTTCTGAGTCAGGAGTTTCATCTCCCTTTGGAAGTTGATCCACATGCATTGCATCGTATCCAAATCCAATAAGTATCTCACATAGTTTTGTTGGCAATTGCGCATCAACAATGATAGACATCAGGAAATACTGGTATGTCTGTTATATTTTGTGACTTTCGAAGCATAGGCCAGACAAGCCAGGATGTCTTCTTCTTCCAGCTTAGGGTAATCTTCAAGTATCTCCATATGTGTAGCACCTGCTGAAAGCAGATCAAGGATGAGATCAACAGTATACCGCTTGTTCCGAATGGTGGGTTTACCATGACAGATATCCGGGTTGATGGTAATTCTATCTAAAAGTTGATCCTTCATACATCTTCAATTTACGTAATTAATGTTGAATTGTTGAATCGTCACTTTAATTGATAATATTCTAGAAGGCGTCGAATAAGCAAATAAACACATCAACGCATCAACAGCCATATGGAATTTAAACAGTTGTTAGGTGCTAACCTCTACCTCCACTCATTTCTCCGCAGAGTCTCTCGGCGAGGACTCTGCGTATTTAATTATTAAGCGTAGAGTCCCTTTATTAAGCGTAGAGTCCCTTGCAGGAGACTCCGCTGGGAAGGGGGACACCGAAGAAACCTGCGCAGACTTTACTTGAAACCTGCGCAGACTTTGTTTAAAACCCGCGCAGACTTTGATGAAAACCTGCGCAGGTTTTGAGTGAAACCCGCGCGGGTTTTGGAAAAGAGTGCTGGGGTTTAATGAACTTGTCGTTTGTTTTTCATTTAACTTATTGATGAAAAAATAACTATGTGTGATTGAGGCCTGAACCATGTGTAGTTGACACTCGAACCACGTGTGGTTGAAACTCGAATCACGTGTGTTTTCTTTCTTTGATGATTTGTGAATACACAAACCATGGAATTTGTTTTCCTATCGGTCATTAGGATCCTAGTTTCCTGCGTTTTGCTCTTACGTTTCGTGAGGACACGAACCGGGGGCGTAGGATTGAAACGGCGGACCATAAAAAGTATGCCGGTGGCGGACCACCAAAAAATCAAGGCGACTAGCCGTCCGTTTTGTAATTGTGTCAAGCAGTGGACCATTGCTTTGACTGCTTTTTGGCAAGGTCATACAAAAACTCCGGAGCTACATCCAAATTATCAGCCCATTCGAGCGTCCCCCTGGTCAATCCGAATTGCTTGAAGAACTTCAAGGACTTCAATTTGTTGAAAGCAGGTTTCTCTGTCAGACTTTCCAAATCTATGCGATAGACTTTGCCATTATTGAATGTAAGTTCAAGCTCATAGTTTTGTATATATTCAACATCAGTAACTCTAATCATAACGGATCAATTTTTGGTATCACTTCGCCATTTTTGGCATGTCCCCAGGCATTAACAAGTTCATCCCTATGCAATCTGGCCCACTTTTCAACTCTTTTAACCACCTTCCCTGGAGCTTTACCTTCTACAATATAACTATCTAAATACATAATACATTCAAAATCACCATATATAAAATGGAAATGTGGTGGGTTATGATCAAAACCATACATGTAGATGATGATACCATAAAACCGGCATATCTCAGCCATTTTTAACTACCTTTTGAATTACTCCGTTTTTCAGATAAGTCATGTGGCGACGAGCAAATCATTTCTCCGCAGAGTCTCTCGGCGAGGAATCTGCGTATTTGATTATTAAGCGTAGAGTCCCTTCATTAAGCGCAGAGTCCCTTGCAGGAGACTCCGCCGGGAAGGGAATAAGCATGAATATGAGGTGGATTATGCTCTTTTGGTCCAAAGTACATCCTAATGATAATTCCATAAAACATTGAAATGGTCGGCATAATACTTTTCAGGATGAATACTGAGACTTCCCCTTAATTGATTTTTTTAGTAACGATTCAACACGTGTCCTCCAGAGCACACGGCGTAGGAGGAGATAAACGCATCAACAAATAAACTGTTTTGCCTACACCGTATCCATAAATGTCTTTTCTGTCTTATTGAATACCAGTATCCCTATCGTCAATAAGAAGATCATCAATCCAAAGGCATATCCTAAGCCATCCCAGGTAAAATAGCCGGCTCCAAGGAACATGTATTTGAAAGCTTCGATGATGTGGACGAATGGATTCAGCAGGATCAACTGTCGGGTCTGGGGATCTTCGATGCTGCTAACCGGGAAGATCACGGCAGAGGCATACATCAGCAGCTGTACGATAAACTGCAGCAAAAATGTCAGATCCCGGTATTTGGCTGTAAGAGAAGTAAAAAGGATCCCTGCTCCCAGGCCATATCCGGCCATCATCAGCAGCAGCACCGGAAACAAGGCAATGGTCCGGTTGGGCTCCACTGTTGCGCCCATGAAATAGAGCACAATGAAAAAAGCCATGAACATAGCGAACTGGATCCCGAACTTGATGAGACCCCCGATGACCTTACTAAGGGGCATAATGAGTCTGGGAAAATAGACTTTCCCAAAGATGGCTTCATTGTCTTTAAATGTTTTTGAAGTACTGTTGAAGCACTCGGCGAAATAGTTCCAGAGGGTGATCCCGGCCAGGTAAAATAAGATCTGGGGCCGCCCGTCCGTAGAAATGTTGGCAATCCGTCCGAAGACCAGCATGAAGATCAGGGTGGTGAGGATGGGTTGTACCACGTACCAGATCGGACCGAGGATGGTTTGCTTATAAACGGTCACCACATCGCGGCGGACGAACATTTGAAGCAAGTCGCGGTATCTCCAGATTTCCTTGAAATTGATGCTCAACAAAGATGACTGAGGTTGGATGATGAGGTCCCAGGATTCGTCTACCGAAGACTTTTCCTTCTCTTCCGTTTTATCTAAAATTTCAGGCATTTTGAAGCTTCCTTTGATCGTCGTTTTTATTTTTTTTGAGATGTCATTGCGCGAAGGCTCCTCTTTTATTGATCAACGAAGCCATAAGGAGAAGTTGATAGGGGTTAGGGGTATGGGCTGGATCACTAAGTTCCATAGGCCTTCCTTCTTCGCAATGGCCTCGTTTTGTCTTTGTCTGCTCTACAGGCATCTCAGCACAAGCAGGAATAAGCTTTGAATTAGTACTTACGATCATGAGATTCTTCACTGCATCCCTCCTTGTAGTCGGGACTTCGTTCAGAATGACGGTAATGGTTCGTTTCATTTTCGCTTTTTCACCCCTCTCTGAGCCTAAAAGGATACAGCTTTATATATTTATCGAGGCTCGGGATGACGGTATCATAAGGCTTTTAAGCTTTCCTAAACATCTGATATCTGAATGAAGTCACTGACTTAGCGTAATAATCAATGCTACCAATCCGGTGATACTTCCTACAATTCCCAGAACGCGAGCTGTATTTGGTAGTGTGTACATACTGGCAGTACGGGCATCAAGTGGCGGGACGATGATCAGATCACCACGTTTCAGGAAGAAGTTCTCTGCATTTAAGGTGCGTTCGTCCAGGGCGTTGAGATAGATTACTCTGCTTTCATTTTCTTCTGTACGGACAATCTTGATGGTGGCCCGGTCGGCAAATTCAGTGAGGTTTCCTGCAAGGGTAATCGCATCAAAGATGTTGATCTCCGGGTCGAAGCTGGTATACCGGCCTTCATTTTGGACCTCTCCAACGATGGTAAAGTGATAATTGAGCAGCTGGATGCGTACCATGGGCGTTTCAAAGTAGCCTTCCAGCATTTCCTTCACCTTCATCTCTGCCTCCGGGATGGTGAGTCCTGCCAGCTCCACGATACCGATCTGAGGTAACTCGAGGTTACCCTCCAGATCAAGGACAAAACCCGTATTCTGACGGTCGAGAAAGATCGTCGGTAAACCTGCACCTTCTCCCCCGTTGTTCATTATTCCACCTGGGATCTGGTTTTGATTTCCACCCATCGTGTTTTGCTGCTGGCCCTGGTCATACTGATTAAGCTTGCGGATGAGTCCAAGGTCTTCTTCGTACTGCTTGATGAAGTTGTACTGATTCTGGGTAATACTGGCCACCCGCAGCGAAATCACGTCAGTTGGTTTCAGCTGGTAAGGTGTCTTTCTCAGTTTGTAGGTATTGGTGACTGAATCGTAAGGCTGGATGGTCTCAAGACCCTCCGGAGCCTGCAGGTAAGCCAGTTTTTCAGCAGGTACGCAAGCCGTGAGCAGGTAAACAAAGAGAGGGAGGTAAACTAATCTTTTCAGCGCTTTGATCATGCTTTGTTCTTTTTTGATCCCATTACCCGATCCATGAAAGATCTCTTTTTTGTTTCTTCATCAAAATACCCGCCGCTATATCCATATCCATACGTCTGATACCCCTCCACATACGCCTTATATCCATACTCGAGCTTTTGGAAATCCACATCATTAAACAGAATGGCCAGGTTTTTGAGTTGACCCTTCTGAAACTGCTCGGTCGTCTCATGCAATGATTTCTTAATTGTAACATTTTGTCTGACAATCAGGATATTGAGATCAGAAAAATCCATGAGTTCGATGGCATCAGCGACCAGTCCGATGGGGGGCGTATCAATGATCACGAGATCATAATTGGCTTTCAGATGATCCATCATGTCCCGCATTCTGGGTAGCAGGATCAGTTCTGCCGGATTGGGAGGGATCGATCCCCCGGGTATGATTTGCAGATCATCATTTCCGGTCTTCTGAATGGCTTCTTCCAGCGAGCACTGACCTGACAGATAGTTACTCAATCCCTGGCTGCGTTCCATGCCCATATTTTTACCCAGGGTAGGTTTTCTCATGTCCGCACCCACCACGATGGTCTTTTTGCCTGAAGACGCATAGGTAAATGCCAGGTTGAGCGAACAAAAGGTCTTTCCTTCAGCACTGATGGATGAGGTAATAAGTAAAACATTTTTCCCATTGCCCTTACTGAAATACTGGAGATTGGCCCTGATCCTGCGGAAGGATTCAGCCACCAGAGATTTGGGCTTTTGAAAGACCACCAGGCTGTCTTTGTCCATGTTATGGCCGACATAACCTAAAAGCGGAATATTGGTATTGGTAAGCAGATCATGTTTACTTATTACCTTATTGTTTGAGATGCTAAGGAGGTAAAGTACGCCCAGGGGAACACCCAACCCGATGAAAATGGTAATGATAAATATCTTGTTTTTGTCCGGTGAGATCGGGTTCGATTTATTGTAGGTGGGATCACTCACCACCTGGTAATCTGACGTTATTGACGCCTGAGAAAGAAATGCTTCGGTTCTCCTGGTGATCAAATCGTTGAATACGCTTTCATACAGTGAGATCATTCGGGTAAGTTCAGCATATTCACGCGAGGCCGTCTGGAGATCTCCAATGGTACTGTAGTAAAAATCAATTTTTTTGTCGATCTCTGCAATTTCCCGAAAATTTACCTGTTTCAGGCTCTTGATCCCTTCAAAAATATTAAGCTCGATCCGCTCTGATTCTCCGCTCTTTCGCTGCACCAAAGGGTTTCTGCGGTTGGAGTCATTCATATCTTCCTGCTCTGTCCAGCGGATCTCAATGTATTGGCTAAGCAGGTTTTCCAGCGGAGGTTTATCAAGCCCGATCATCGCTGGAGCAAAAACCTTTTCCTCCCGATTTTTCCTGATATAATCAGCCAGGTAATCCAGGTATCTGTTAGCAATGATGAGTTCGGTTTTTTCTACTTCAAGCTCTGATAGTTTTTCAAAAACAACCGAAGACCCATCAATCCCCGCGCCGTTCTCCAACTTAAACTGATCCAGTCTCTTCTGGTAGACAACCATGGAATCAGAGATCTGAGGCAGGTAATCATTGATAAAGCCGATCGTATTGCTGATCCCCTCACTCTTTTCCTGTAATCCCTTCTCTACGATGACACTGAGATAGGTATTCATGAATGCATTGTCCTTTTCCGGTATCTCGGTGGTAATGCTAGCATTCAGTATGGAAGACCCTTGCTTTTGCCAGTTAAGATTGAGACGGCTGCGATAGCTATTAAGCAGGTCATTTGGATTTTGAATAACAAAATAATGTCTGTTGTCAGGCATACCATTTCTGTTTCTCTGCTCAATGTCAAAGATCCAGCCTGCTACATCATACTCTTTTCCAAATTCAAAACGCTGATTATTCAAATATTCATTCCATTCGGGGTCCGGAGTGCTTAATTCATAACCTGCTTCGGCCACTGAAATGTATACAGGATTTCCGTAAGGGGCACGCTGACTCGCAGGTGAAAGACTTACCTCATAAAAATCTATTGGGTAGACCTCAGACGTCTTGAATTTTCCTTCAATGTGGTAGGTTATTCCAAAATTGAGTTGATCGAGGGTAGTACGAATCCGATCCTGTGACTTTAGTAAAGGAATTTCCTGCGACATTTCCACCAGGCCACTTCTGTAGACTGGTGTGCCACTTGATTCTGCCAGTGACATCAACGGATTTCCTGCCAGTCGGTCGTCATATTTTTTAGTAAGGAAGCTGGTACTTACTACATATACCGGGCTAGCATACCTGATAATCAAAAATGCCACCAGCAAGGAACCTCCGAGAAATCCCACCACCAAATACCATCTCCCGATGATCAGGTTGGCGAACCGCTTGAGCTGGAAGTTGTCTTGTTGTGAATTTAAGGTGTTATTTAGCTGGTCCAAAATTTAGTTGGTGCTGGTGTGACTGTAGACACTTGCAAATATAATTGGACATTCCGATGTTCCGACATTCGGATATTCAGACAGTTCGTCAATCGTTTAGTCCTCGGTCTCCGGGTCCTGTATTCGAGCTCGCTATGCAATGCAGTTTTTGGTGAGTTTTTCCAGAAAAGCATCATTCAGTGGTTCTTAAGCTGGTTAGATGCG
This sequence comes from Cyclobacteriaceae bacterium, assembly GCA_965243485.1. GTDB lineage: Bacteria > Bacteroidota > Bacteroidia > Cytophagales > Cyclobacteriaceae > UBA7330. The sequence goes on from CBDEVP010000001.1 coordinate 5,640,133, forward strand.
AAAATAAGAGTTATAAATGACTTTCAACCTACGTTCTTCGAACTCCGGTTGACAGGTCCGACGTTCCGATGATTCAGATATTCGGACTTGTCGATCTGTTATTTTCATAGATATCTTTCTTTTTTTGGCAACGAATATGCAAAACAAGGGAGTAACTCAATCTTTAGCTCGTCCAAAATTTAGTCAGTGCTGGTGTGATAAGTTGACACTTGCAAATATAATTGGACATTCCGATGTTCAGACAGTCGGACATTCAGACATTTCATGAATCGTTTGAGCTTCAGTCGCCCTATCCAAAAACTAATGGCCTGAGGTTTCAAGTTTATTCGTTTTGGTGTGTCCAATTACAGGAAATTTTAAGCTGGTGTTATATGCGAAAATAGTTGTTATGAATGACTTTCAACCTACGTTCTTCGAACTCCGGTTGACAGGTCCGACGTTCCGATGATTCAGATATTCGGACTTGTCGATCTGTTATTTTCATAGATATCTTTCTTTTTTTGGCAACGAATATGCAAAACAAGGGAGTAACTCAATCTTTAGCTCGTCCAAAATTTAGTCAGTGCTGGTGTGATAGTAGACATTTGCAAATATAGATATTGACATTCGGACGTTTAACCTACGCTGAAGCTTCGGTTGACTAGTCGGATATTCAGACATTCAGACATTCAGACGTTCCGATGTTCCGATGATTCCGATGTTCCGATGATTCCGACGTTCAGACAATTCATTTTTCGTAGGTATCGGAGTGTCGGAATGTCGGAATATCAGAGTGTCTGTAAAATTCATATACCTTTTTAAGTCCTTCTTTCACTTTGATGGACGGCTGATACTCCAACAGTGATTTAATCTTTCTGATATCAGCAAGCGAATGACGCACATCTCCCTTTCTTTGCTCCTCAAAAACCGGTTTCAAATCCTTTCCGCTGATCTCCTGTAAATACCCGACCATCTCCAGTAAAGTTGTCTGCTCGCCGCAGGCCACGTTATACACCTGATTGATGGCATCAGGATCGTCAGTGAATAATGCTTTCATATTGGCCTGGACGGCATTCTCCACATAGGTGAAATCGCGGCTGGTCTTTCCATCCCCGTAGATAATCGGGGGCCTGCCCTCCAGGAAGGCCTGGCAAAACAAAGGGATCACGGCGGCGTAAGGATTGTCATGCCGCTGGTTGGGGCCAAAGACATTGAAATATCTTAAACCGACATATTTGAGGCCATAAGTTTTATGAAAAACCTGTGCATAATGTTCATTAGCCAGTTTGCTCACGGCATACGGGGATAAAGGATTGCCAATCTTCTCTTCCACCTTGGGTAATCCCGGATGGTCACCATAAGTGCTGGAAGAAAAGGCCATCACGATCCTTTCCATTTTATGTTCTACTGCCGAATGGAGGATGTTTACGGTCCCTCCCACGTTTACCCGGTCTGTCAGCATCGGGTCTTTGATGGAGCGGGGCACGGAACCCAGGGCCGCCTGATGGGAGACTTTGTCGATCCCCTCCATGGCCTGAAGGCAGGTATCGTAGTCGGTGATGTCTCCTTTGATGAATTCGAAGTTGGGGCGGTCCATGAAAGGATCCAGGTTTTCAAGGTAGCCGTTGGAGAGGTTGTCGAGGACGCGGACGAGGTTGATGCGGGGATCATTGAGTAATGCAGCTACCAGATTTGATCCAATAAAACCACAACCTCCAGATACTAATATATTGAATTTATCCTTTCTCATCGATTTGAACCGCTCATGCCGCGGAGGCTAATACTTCAAAGCAGCGTCTCTCGGAGAGGACTCTGCGTTCTCATCAGCTTCTAAAACGCAGAATCTCTTTCAGAAGACTCTGCTGGGAAGTAGAGGGTAAAGCCGCAAAGCCTTAGCGTAAGCCGGAATAAACAGCTCACTTCCTGATCACTGCTTCAACAAAAGCCTTAAACACTGGTAAATCATTTTTAATAATGGCAATCAGGATCTCAACGTTCAGATTTTCATACTCATGTACTGCCAGGTTTCTAAAGCCTACCATCGACTTTAACTGTTGCGAAACTTCCAATGATATCAGTCCTTACTTATTTAGTATTTCAAATGACTCCCTGCTTGAATCCGGAAGCCCCCATTGATTCTTTTTGATCAAATAATTAGCCATGTCGATGGATAACTCACAGGCCCGTTGCAAATTAAGGATAGCCGCATACTGGTGTGTGAAATCCTTCGGGAACTGGTTTCCTGCAGCTTCAAATTCTTCTCTGACTCTTTTGACGCATCTCTCAATTGCTGCAGCTTTTTTCAGAATGATATCATCCATACACGCTACCTCGACGGTCAATCTCTTCAATGATCCCAGCTCTTTCAAGATTTAACTTTTGATAAAGACTGATCGTCATCGACTCAAATTCATCAAGCGTAAGCTGATCCTTAAACCAAATGCATTTACCTGTTTTGACCACATTGAATTGGGTTACGGTATCTGATTGATGCAGGTCAATCAGATCCATGCTGATATTCAGTGAAGTTTCAATTGTTGATTTTAGCTTCCACCTTTCAGTCGCTTCGATTTTTGATCTCGTGAGAAAAGCAAAATCCCAATCTCTGCCCGGAGATGCTGTATTATCTGACTGGCTACCAAAAAGATATACAGCCTCCAGCCCAGTTATATTTGCCCTCAGTGAATTGATGACCGAATCTATGATTTTGGATGCTTTCATTGGATATTAAAGGTAGGGAATAATGCCCTGACATTCAGATATTCGGACAGTCAGACCTACGGATATTTTATTATTAACTGCCATTTTACTATTCCTTTGTCAATCACTCCTTTCACATCATAACCACCACGTGGTGACACTCGGATGTTCGGACATTCCGACATTCCGACAGTTATCATAATCTACCATTCACTATCTCTTTGTCTAACACCCCTTTCACATCGTAAATAATCCCTTGTGACTTCTTCAGCGACAGCACATCAAGTTCATTAAATCGCTTATGAGCCACGGCAAGAATGATCGCATCATATGGTCCCTTCGGTTCGGTTATCAGCGATAATCCGTATTCCTCCATCACCTCATCGTTGCTGGCCCAGGGGTCGTAAATGTCTACTGCCAGGGAGTATTCCTGTAATTCACGGATGATATCAATCACCCGGGTGTTGCGGATGTCGGGACAATTTTCCTTGAAGGTAATGCCGAGTACCAGCACCCTGGCCTCTTTGACCCGAAGGTCCTGTTTCACCATCAGCTTGACTGTTTGCTCGGCCACATAAGGTCCCATGCTGTCATTCAGCCGGCGGCCCGCCAGGATGATCTCAGGGTGATACCCCACCTCCTGTGCTTTCTGAGCGAGGTAAAAGGGGTCGACACCAATACAATGTCCCCCCACAAGACCCGGTTTAAAGGGAAGAAAATTCCACTTCGTACCTGCCGCTTCAAGAACTTCCCGGGTGTCGATCCCGATCAGGTTGAAGATCTTGGCCAGTTCATTGACAAAAGCCACATTGATGTCACGCTGGCTGTTTTCTATCACCTTTGCTGCCTCTGCCACCCTGATGGAGCTGGCTCTAAAGGTACCAGCTGTGATCACACTTGCGTACAGGCTATCTACAACCTCAGCAGACACCGGGGTGGATCCGGAGGTTACTTTCAGAATCTTTTTGATGGTATGCTCCCGGTCGCCCGGGTTGATCCTTTCAGGTGAATAGCCGGCGAAAAAGTCCCGGTTGAATTTCAAGCCCGAACCATCTTCCAGCACCGGCACACAGATCTCTTCTGTCACCCCGGGATATACGGTAGACTCGTAGACCACAATATCTCCTTTTTTCAGCACCCGGCTCACCGTTTCGCTTGCCCTTGTCAATGGGGTGAGTACCGGTCTGTTGTTTTTGTCAGTCGGTGTCGGGACCGTCACAATGAAGATGTTGCAATCCCTGAGGTCTGAAGGATCGGACGAAAAGCTCAGATTGCCTGAATCTATTGCAGCTTTCAGTTCATCATCGGGGACTTCAAGGGTGTGGTCGTGCCCCTTGCTGAGCTCTTTGATCCTGGATTCTTTGATGTCGAATCCGATCACCCGGTACTTTTCGCTGAAAGCAACGGCGAGGGGCAGGCCGACGTAACCGAGACCCAGGATGGCAATTTTTTTGCTTGACAGATCAGGCATTTTTATTGTTGTATTCAGACTCTCAGACGTTCGGATGTTCGGACGGCTTCTGAGGATTTTCCTCCCCATGCGCCCTGGTTCTTCGGAATTGTCATGGAATGTTCAATTAGTCGAATTTTTCTGGTTACCCATTCCAAATAAGCAGGTTTTCTTCCTTATCCAGTTTCATCGTTTCGAACTCGGCTGGTGTATATACCAGGTGCCGGATCTTTTTACTGATCACATCTTCCGCTTTTTCGATGAGTTGAGAAAGATAGACGCGGTCCACATTACCAATGATGGTAATATCGATCACCTCGGAATTTTTTCCACGTGCAAAGTCCCCGGTCAGGTAAACTTCTCGTATATCACCCAGTTTGGAAATCACGCGCTCAATAAGCTGGTCAATCCCCACATATTTCAGCAAGATGCTCCTTACCTCCTGATACAGGGGGTGCTTGACATTCGCTCTAAAGATCTTTCTGTTACCCTGACTATTGGATTGCAGCATTCCGGCTTCCTCAAAGCGATTCAACTCAATCCTGATGGCATTGGTGGATTCGTCAAATTCCGTGGCCAGCGACCGGAGATAGGAGCGGCTCTCAGGATTCAGGAAGAATCTGAGTAGCAACTTTATTCTTGTTTTGGAAGTGATAAGGGTATCTAGCACTCGTAATGATATTCAGACGTTCAACCTACGCTAAAGCTTCGGTTGACAGGTCGGATGGTTCGGACGTTCGGATATTCAGATGATTCGGACGGTTCGGATATTCAGACGTTCGGATGGTTCAGACGTTCGGATATTCAACCTACGCTAAAGCTTCGGTTGACAGGTCGGGATGGTTCGGACGTTCGGACAATTCTGACATTCAGACGATTTGGATATTCAACCTACGCTAAAGCTTCGGTTGACGGTTCGGACGATTCGGACGTTCGGACAATTCTGACATTCAGACGATTTGGATATTCAACCTACGCTAAAGCTTCGGTTGACGGTTCGGACGATTCGGACAATTCAGACAGTTCAGATATTCAGATATTCAGATATTCAGATATTCAGACGTTCGGATGGTTCAGACATTCGGACAGTTCTGACAATTCAGACGGTTCGGATGTTCGGATGATTCAGACACTCAGACTTTCGGACAGGTTGGATGATTCGGATGAGTCAGACGGAACGAATGGAGCACGTTGGAGGATCCTTAAGATTTCAGTTTATTTCTAAATGCATAAATCTGGGAAGATAATTTTCGATAGCTGTTTACCAGTCTATCAGAATGTTCTTCATCAATCATTCCTACCCTACCGGCGATGATCAGTTGTGTTCTTACCTCTCCTGAGCTTCCACCTGCAATCGACAGGTATCTATTAAATTCTTTTTCTGTCTGTCTTTCACACCCTTCAGCAATGTTGCTTGGAACAGAAACAGACGACCTTGACAATTGATCTTTGAGAGGAAAATTTGTTGAGTCCTTCATCGTAGAAATTACTTCAACCGCCAGATCAACAGCATCCTGCCAGATCGAAAGCTTTTCAAAATTGTGTTTCATATTATTATTTTGGATATTCAGATACTTCTGATATTCGGATATTCAGACGGTTCGGACATTCGGACGATTCAGACATTCAGATGGTTCTGACGCTCGGACGGTTCGGACGTTCGGATGGTTCAGATATTCAGATGGTTCGGACAGTTCAGATATTCAGACAGTTCAGACGTTCGGGTGGTTCTGACAATTCAGACAGTTCAGACGTTCGGACAGTTCAGATATTCAGATATTCAGACAGTTCAGATATTCAGATGGTTCGGACGTTCAGATGGTTCGGATGTTCGGACAATTCAGACGCTCGGACGGTTCGGACGATCATTAAACTGAAAAAGCAAGATAAAGATGGTTTGACAATCGAAGTGCCTGAATATCGGAATGTCTGGGTGTCAGAATATCTACCAGCCTCCGGCTGGATACAGCTCCGCCTCGTAAGTCACATTGAAGTAACTGAGCTATAGACATTCGGATCGTCGGCTTTGCCGACTTTCGGAAGTTCAGATCTTCAGACAAGTCATACTTGCAAAAAAGTCGACTTTTATTTCCAGGCTCTCCGATGATTCCGACAGATTGACTTTAGTTGGTAGTCCGAATGTCGGAAAAATCTGAATATCCGAACGCCGGCTTTAGCCGGCAGTTCTCGCATAGCGAATAGGTACCTCCGCCTTAACCAGCCTTCCCAGAGATTCCACCAATAAAATCAGGTGATCTCCCTGACGGGTCAGGTATTGACCTTCCTGTCCTTTGAAAAGGCCCCAATCAATCTGCACAGTATCATTTATTTCCAGTGCAAGCACATCTGCACCATCCGTTTCTTCGGTGAATGCTTTGATGGCAGCAATCTCTTCGTCCCTCACCTTTGCAGGCCTTCCAAGCCAGTAGACATAGCAAACCACACCCGGTGTCTGTAACACCTCCGGCTGATCCTGCTCATTCGCCCTTACAAAAACATAAGACCTGAACAATGGCTCACTCACCTTTTTCTTTCTGTCACTCCACTGCTTCACCGTGGTCACTAATGGGCAAAACACCTCAAACCGCTCCTCCAGCCGTTGTGCGACCTTTTTCTCGTTCCTTGCCTTTGTGTAAAGTACATACCAATGACTCGACCTGTCCATTAATGAGTAAAATTACTACTCGTTTTTAATTTACCAAATCCACATCGTGATAATTTGAATGGACAGAATCATTGAAATACCGATATATCCAACTAAAAACCGTTTATATGTGTCAATAAGTCAAGATTTCAGTTCATTTTAAAAAATGAACTTTTCAATCAAAAATTACTAAGACTATTAAATTATCATTAATTTAATTCAATAACTGTAGTATTGGTAAGCGGATAATCGTACTTTTGCAAAATAATCAAGTTGCAACCGGCAAAAGCCAATAGGCTTTTTTACAATTTTTTAGTCATTTATTTCTATTTTGATCACTACATTTGGCCTGATAAGTAAGACTGGTGCTTAGAAAACTGTTAAATCACTACGCCAATCGCCTGGTATCCCGTTGGGTTATCTTAGTCCTTGACCAGTTGCTAGTCATTGTGAGTTTTGTCATGGCCTATGCCATTCGCTTCAACTTTGACACAGCTGCGATGAGCGACTTCTACATGGGCAATCAGCTGCTGATCATCTCCTGTTTCTATCTTGCGGCATTTCTGGTATTCAGACCTTATTCCGGTATCATCCGACACACGAGTATTCGTGATGTTGAGAACATCCTCTATGCAACCGGATCTGCGTTTGTCATTTACATGATAATTAACCTTAGCAATGACCTGTACCCTATTTCAGGGAATTTCAGGATCCCCTATTCCGTTCTGATCACTCATTTCCTGGTGGTCACCTTTGCCATGATCAGTGTGAGATTTTTTATTAAATCTTTCTATTTCAATGTAGTGAGAAGAGATACGGAGCCCAGGCTGGTCATGATCTACGGTGCCGGAAAATCAGGTTTAATCACCAAACATGCACTTGAGCAGGATGATCGGTATAAATACAAGGTTGCAGGATTTATCGACGACAACCCTTCCAAGATCGGCAAAAAACTGGAGGGTGTGCCTGTTTACGCCAAAAAATCAATCTCTGCAGCACTCCTGAAGCAATTGAACATTGCAGAGGTGATCATCGCCATACAGAAGATCCCTGCCCAGAAGAAAAGGGCGATCGTTGACTTCCTGCTTGAGATGGATGTGATCATCAAAAATACACCCTCAACCAGTGAGTGGATGGATGGAGAACTTAGTAGTAAGCATATCCGGACCATCCGCATTGAAGAATTGCTTGAAAGAGACGAGATCCGGCTTGATCATAAGAATGTGAAGGCCCAGGTTACAAACAAGGTTGTTTTGGTGACCGGCGCTGCAGGATCCATCGGAAGCGAGATCTGCCGGCAATTGCTTCACTATAAACCTAAAAAACTAATCCTGATCGATCAGGCTGAAAGCGGTCTTTATGAGCTTGTGAATGACCTGGAGCACCGTTTTAACGGAATTGTGAAAGACCGGGTCATCCCCTATGTATGTGACATCTGTAACCAGGTACGCACGGAAAAGATCTTCAGGCAGCATCGTCCGGAGGTTGTTTATCATGCCGCTGCCTATAAACATGTACCCCTGATGGAGATCAATCCATCGGAGGCTGTGGAGGTTAATGTTCTTGGTACAAAAAACATAGTAGACCTGTCTGTCCAGTATCAGGCGGACAGTTTTGTGCTGGTCTCCACCGATAAAGCAGTGAACCCTACCAACATCATGGGTGCCTCAAAGCGGATCGCGGAGATGTATTGCCAGTCGAGACAGCAAACCGAAACCACTCACACCAGGTTCATCACCACCCGGTTTGGCAATGTCCTTGGCTCGAACGGATCTGTGGTTCCCCTGTTCAAGAAACAGATTGAGCGAGGTGGACCTGTTACCATCACCGACCCGAGGGTCACCCGTTATTTCATGACGATCCCGGAAGCCTGTGAGCTGGTTCTGGAAGCCGGAGCCATGGGTAATGGTGGTGAGATCTACGTATTTGATATGGGGGAGCCGGTAAAGATCATTGACCTGGCTAAAAAGATGATACGGCTGAGCGGCTACTCGGAATTTGAGATCGCCATCAAAACAGTTGGATTGAGGCCCGGAGAAAAGCTATATGAGGAAGTTCTGAGCAGTGAGGAAAACTCTATTGAAACCCATCATCCGAAGATCAACATTGCCAAGATCAGAAAGCATGACCATCAAAAGATCAACGACGGGTGCGAAGCACTGCTCGAGGCTTTACTCTCCAGCAATGAAAAAGCGCTGGTCAGCCAGATGAAAAAGATGGTTCCGGAGTTCATCAGCAACAATTCTTCTTTTGAAGAGCTAGACAGGCGACCTCATGATCCGTTTGATCATGTGAGTAAGCGCCTTACTGGTAGTTGATATACCGACGTTCCGACTGTTCGGACATTCAGACGGGTCGGACGGTTCAGACGGTTCGGATGTTCGGACGGGTCAGACAGTTCGGACGGTTCAGACATTCAGACATTCAGACATTCAGACAGTTCGGATGTTCAGATGGTTCGGATGTTCAGACATTCAGACGGTTCGGACGGTTCGGATTTTCAGACGGGTAGGACGGTTCAGACATTCAGACAGTTCGGATGTTCGGACGGGTCGGACATTCAAACTTACGCCAAGGCTCCGGTTGACGAGTCGGCCGATGGGTATCGGAAGTTTGGGAACCAGGATGATTTTGATCGGAGGTCAGTGTATTACACCCACATAGTTAAATCCCACACCCGGATACTTCATACCCTGAAGGTAGGCCTGCAGGTTTAGTCGCTCCCAGATGGTAATGCCAAGGCCTGTATTAATATTCCAGCCATCATATTCGAGGGAAAACTGAACCCTTGCCGGAAGGAACTCATAAGTAAAACCGCCAAAAAAGCCGGTCAGATAATCACTTTGCTTCTCTGCCAGTGTTCTTTTTTGTTGACCTGCGAAAACAAGCAGGTATGGAAATCCATATCCAAGCGTGGTTTTGAGCTGATGAGCGTCCTTATTTAGTAATTTTTTTGTTGTCACAATGTGGTTTCCCGTCAGGAATTGATTTGAGCTGTAAAAAGGATCGGCAATATTGACCACCACAGATGGCCAGAATGTCTTTTCCTTCAACGCCAGAAAAGTGACCTGCATACTCCGGTCTCCGATGCTGGCCACTGTTGACACGCGTTGTTTGGGATCACCAAAAATTCTGGAAAGCATCAAAGTGATATTCACTCTATTTAGGAAGCCAATGGTCATTGAAGAGATATACTCGCTGCCCTGAGGCCGATCGTCTTCATAATCGATCAGTAAATAGTTTTCACTGTTAGTATGAATACCGAACATGAAGGTTTCATCTTCCAGTAATTCGGCATGCGGTACATTCACCATACCTTTAGGCCCTGTGAGGGAGAATTGGGCAGTTGCCAGTAATGGAAGATAAAGCAGGAATATAATGCCGGTTCGAAACATTCCGGTAAATATAGAGGGTTCGGATGATTCTGACATTTGGATATTCGGATGGTTCGGATGGTTCGGACACTCGGACACTCGGACATTCTGACAATTCAGACGGTTCGGATATTCGGACGATTGACTTTCAGATAGTCAGATGGTTCAGACAATTCAGACACTCGGACACTCGGACAGTTCAGATGGTTCGGATATTTAGACAGTTTGGATATTTAGACACTCAGATGTTCGGACGATTCAGATATTCAGACACTCAGACATTCTGACAATTCAGATGGTTCGGACATTCAGACACTCAGATGTTCGGACATTTTGACAATTCGGACGGGTCGGACTTTAGAAGGCGCAGATGGTTCATGAAAAAGGATGGTAGGGATCTTTCTATGAATCATGATTAATATTGCTGAAAATCTTTCAGATGTCCGGAAAATTCAGGATCATATTTTTTTTCATACTTTTCTCAAACCTGGGTAATGCTCAGGAGCTGCATGATCTGGAATTGACTGAAGTTAAAGAGGATGTATTGATTTTTGACTACCGATTACATAGAAATCCCTTTTTCATCTTAAGAAACCTGGCCATTGAAGACAGTGTGAAAGATCTGAAACCAGTGCATCTCTACCGGGGAAGCGTGATCTATGGAGGAGAAACTCTTACTGGTAAATTCCGGCCTCAAAAACACTATAAAATTGACCTGCAGGTAGAGCCCTACTATAATTCAAGGTTTGGAGATATTGATGATCCGTTCAGGACCCAGCTGGGCTTAGGGCCGCGGCTCGAGCTCACTAGCAAGTGGGGAATCTATGGCGTTTTTCAGTGGTTATTCCCTATTCAAAACGATTTTGATGTGGAGGTTGGATTTGGTCACAGGCCTGGTGAAACCGGTGTAGGATACACAAGGATATTTAATCAGCAAATCTTCTTAAATGCTTTTGCTGGCATCTTCACCAACCGCCGATACGGCGTAAGCAGCGAACTTATCTTCATGAACTCCAGGGGCACCATTTACTATGGCGGGGGCATCTACTACTCAGGGCCTTATATCTACACAGACAACACATTTATTCGGGAGCGGGTCAGGTATCTGAGTGGCTATGGATTTTTGGGATATCGCATTAAAAGCCAGGACCTTACGATCCGAATTGTCGGAGAAAGATATCTCAATGAAGACTATGGTGGAAGGCTGGAGCTGATCCGTCAGTTTGGCAATACGGATATCGGTTTTTATGCGCAGCGAAGCAAAAACGGTGAAAACGGCGGGATCATGGTTACGCTCGCTTTGTGGCCGCGCAAATTTTATAACAATTCGTGGTTCCAATTCAGACCACCCCATAGCTTCAGCCTGCAATATGACCTTCTGACGGCCACACAGAGTGGTGTGTCATTAAGGAACCAGACCAATTTCTTCTATGATATTTTAAGATTTAATCCGAATTACATCAATAAACAGTTAGAATTTCTAACAGATTAATTATTTTATTGTAAATAATCCCAGATTGACTTTAAATAATGTAATGATTTATAGTTATTTGTAGTATAATCCTATACATGGACCGCTTAATATCATATTTAAGAAGCATCCTTTTCGTCCTGGTGACAAGCGGACTTGTCATTGTAATCTCATGTTCCAAGGTCGGACCTGTCCCTGATTTTGTCTATTCTTACGATTTCAATGCTAATCTTCCGACCCCTGATCTTACTAATTTAAATGCTGAGACGGTGGTGATCAACCCCGGAGATGTGAATACTCAGGGCACCTCTGATTTTGCCTCTGCGATCCTGACTCCTTCGCAAGCTATCCTGTATGCCAATGCGGTGGATCAGGTGCTTGATATATCTCAGGAAGCTTATTGGATCGGTCAGACCACAAATTCCATCCGAACCGGACTTGAAGGCGGAAATCCGACTACCCAATCTCAGGTAAATGCAGCGGATGCTGACTTTCAATCGAACCCGATATTAAGTCCATTATTACCTGCCCTGATTGGTGCGACAGGATCTTTAAGTTCAGCAAGGATCAGCCAGCAAATGAGATCGCTGCAAAGCTTGTCCTTCCATTTTGCACAGAGCAGTGAGTTTGACGATTGCCGGCAGGCTGCGCAGGATGCTTATGATATCGCAAGGAATTATCTTGACTCAGCTCAGGCTGCACAAATTCAAAGTATCAATGCCACTTACAATACTGAATTCCCGACGATTGAGGCACAGCGATCGGCACTGGAGACCGCTGCTCAAACCAGATACAGTGACCGCCTGGCCATTTATCTTGGTCTGCATTCGGGAATCGCTTCTACTATCAATTCGCTGTTTGGAGGTGGGGATATCACCGCGGCTCAAAGAGATCTGCTTTTCATGGCCAATAATATTCTCTATGCTATTTCAGTTCGTGAGAGTCTTACAGTAAGAAATTCCGAACTATCTCTGATCAATAGCCTGCTAGGCCAGGCCACTACAAATATCAACAACGTGAGAAGCGGGTTGATTACTTCTGTAAATACGAATTACAACAGGGAGGTTACCAGGATTGATAATCTTCTGCTAAGCATCCAGTCAAGCTGTCACAACCAGGGAGGAGTGAATACAAGTTAAATTCAATGCCATGAAAAAGTATTCAATCGTCTTCATATTCACTTTGCTCTTTGTGCTCCTGGTTACTGACCTTGAAGCCCAAAGACGGAGAAGATACCGGCCGAGAAGGCCCGGTCAGATAGATCTTTCCTCGGTCCTCCATACTGTAAATTTTGGGGTTGGCTATTATATCCCACAAATGGACTTCTGGAACGAACGTTCTTTTCTGGTGGAAAGAAATAAAGAGTTTAACTCGGGACTCATGTACTATGGAGGGGTTGATTTTAGAGTGTATGAGGATTTTATCATTGGGGTCTATGGTGGCACTTATTCCGACAGGGTCAAAAGTCGATCGATCATTGGATTGATAGACCGCGAAGAAACACTGCGATATCGAATAACTCCAATATCGGTTGTCGGTAAATATGAATGGTCTTTCTGGAACCCCAGGATGAGATACAGGAATCGATTTATTGGAAAGATCCATCCCTATGTAGGAGGAGGTGTGAATTTTAAAATGATCAATCTTACCCTTGCCCGAAAATATACCGATACTGAAGTGGATTCGGGTAGGGAAAACGAACGCTATGTACAAACCGGAACGACAATTTCCTACTCTGCTATTGCCGGAATGAAATATGATATTACAGATTTCGTAGGTGCCGGGGTTGAGGTAAATTACTATTTCGGTAGTTTCAATCAGGCACTGACCAATGAAGGCAACGAATACGTGGAGAATGTTTCCATCACCGGACCTTCATTCAACGCCATGATCTACTATAAGTTCGGTGGGAAATACGGTTCGTATAATAGACGCAGGGCCAGGTTTAGGTGAGATGAATATTCAGACTTTCTGACATTTGGACAGTTCAGACTTTCAGACTTTCGGACGGTTCAGACTATTCGGATATTCGGACGATTCAGACATTCGGATGATTCGGACATTCAGATGGTTTAGACACTCAGACGATTCAGATATTCAGACAGTTCAGACTTTCGGACGGTTCAGACTTTTAGATCCGACAATTCAGACATTCGTACTGTTTATGACCTGAGCGGGCAATTTGGCATTTCGGGATTCTGAGGTCAAAATATTTTCTTCCACCATGGCTTCCTTACCCGCCTGATCGAGTAACTGCTGCCACTGATCATCTGATAGATCTCTCCCCACTGAGGTAACCCTCCGATGTTTCGGTCGTCAATAAAAATGTCTGCAGTGATTTTTCCACCGGAGTACTCTTCCCCTTCAAAGTTTTGATTGACGGCATAAAACTCTATCCCGTACTTCCTGCAAAACTCAATGGCTTCTTCCAGTGTCTTTCCTTTTCGCACTGTCCAGAGCACGAGCCGATGACCATCCCTTTGAAGTATTTGAAGTGTCTCAATGGCAAATGGAAGTGGTTTACCAATACCCGGGTACCGATCCTCAACGATCGTTCCGTCAAAATCTACTGCTATTATTTTTGAGTCGATGAGCATGTTGTGTGTTGCAAAGTTAAGGGGTTATTAGATTAATGGATTATTCCGCCTTAGCTAAAGCTTAAATGGATGTTTGGATATTCGGACGATTCAGATGGTTCAGATATTCAGATGGTTCGGATGGTTCGACGATTCAGATATTCGGATATTCGGATATTCAGATGATTCGGACGATTCGGACGTTGAGATGGTTCGGATTTTCAGACAGTTCAGACTATTTGGATTTTCAGACAGTTCGGACGATTCAGATATTCGGATATTCGGATATTCAGATGATTCGGACGATTCGGACGATTCGGACGGTTCAAACTATTTGGATATTCAGACAGTTCGGACATTCGGACATTCGGACATTCGGACTTTCAGACTTTCGGACAATTTCGGACAATTCGGACTTTCGGACTTTGATGGCGTGTAAAAGCATTCAAGAGCCTCCAAGGAAATTTTTGATCCAGGTGGCCAACAGATCCGTATGAATTTCTTTCTCCAGACTGTCAAGCGCTTTTTCTACTTTCCCCACCCCGATCTTTCCTTTTCTGTCAACAAATACATCCCGGTTGTAAGCTTTGGTAAACTCAGGATGACCCTGAATACCGAAAAACTGGTTGTTGATGCTTAGCAGGGCATGCGCACATTCTCCTGATGACGCATGAACAATGGCATGGTCCGGCAGTTTCACGATCTGATCCTGACAAAGCATCAGTACGTTAAAATCCCGGAAATCAGGGGCCATCCACCCGGTTGAGTTTGTAACCTGGTGTTCATGAACACCAATCAAATAACCTCCGGGGGCCCTGGTGACCTCCCCTCCCAGTGCCTGTCCGATGACCTGATGTCCAAAACAGACGCCCACAAACTTTTTGTCTGTTTCAGCGATCTCACGGGTGAAACTTATTAACTCCCGGATCCAGTGATCATCATCGTATACCGATTTTTTTGATCCGGTCACGATAAAAGCATCATAATCATTGGGATCGGGAAAATGATTATCACACACAAAATGAACATTGAAGGGCAGACCCAGCAGGTTCTCAAACATATACGGATAAGTCCCGTGAACCTCAACAAAAGGCTTTACCACATGATCACATACGAGCAGGGCCAGGCGCATCATCCATGCTTTAAGTGATAAGACTTGGGCCGGGTGAGGTAATCAAAACCCAATACAGAAAGTGTACAACCCCTGCCGGAGTCCTTCACACCAGTCCAGGCAAGGGCAGGGTCCAGATAATCACACCGGTTCATAAACCAGGTACCAGTCTCCACCTGTTCACCAATACTGATCGCCCGGTCGAGATCAGTGGTCCACACGGATGCCGTCAATCCATAGTCACTATCGTTCATCAATCGAATGGCTTCCATATCATCCTTGACAGGCATGATCCCAATGATTGGAGCAAAACTTTCTTCCTTCATGATCAACATATCATGATTTACTTCAACCAACACGTGAGGGGCCAGATAAGGCAAAGGACGATCCGGAAAATCTCCCTGATGAATGAGATTTTTTGCTCCCTTCCTTAGCGCATCCTGAATGTGACTGATGGCGTTCTGAGCATTGGAAACCCGGACCATCGGGCCAAGTGAGGTCTGCTTTTCCAGTGGGTTTCCCAGCACATATTTTTTTGTTAGGGCGACAAAATCATTCACAAAATCGTCAAATCTGCTTTGATGGACATAGATCCGCTCTACTCCGCAGCAGGACTGACCTGAGTTGAAGAAAGCACCATCCACCAGGTTCTCCACCGCATTCTTCAGGTTGGCATCTTCAGTGACATATGCGGGGTCTTTCCCTCCGAGTTCCAAACCCAAACCGGCAAATCTGTTTTGCAGCGCTTGTTTTACCGCTTTTCCACCCGCAACAGATCCTGTAAAACCCACATGTGAAATCCTTGGATCCTTCACCACATCGGCTACCTGATCATGGGACAAATGAAGATAACCAAATAATCCTTTGGGCGCTCCGGCTGCTTCAAAGGCCTCCGCAAACCTTTCTGCGCAGAGGGCGGTCTGATCTGCAAATTTCAGGATCACCACATTCCCGGCGAGAATGGCTGGAATGACCGCATTTACCGCTGTGAGATATGGATAATTCCAGGGTGCCAGCACCAGGATCACTCCGAGTGGTTCCTTTCTTATATATCTTGTGAAGCCTGATTTCTCCGACGTACTGACGTCTTTGAGACCCTCATCGGCCATCGCAATCATCGTCTCAGCACGCTCCACAAAACCGCCTTTGATCTCATTTGGAGTATAAGCAACCGGACGACCCATCTGCCACGAAATCTCCTCCCCCCATTCAGCGGCATGATCCTTGAAATAGTCCACCACCGACTGGCAAAGGGCCTTTCTATCTTCTAAGGACGTTTTTCGCCAATGATTGAAAGCTATGGCCGCCTGTTCGAGGGTCTTTTCCACTTCCCCTTGTGAGGCGTAGCTCCTTTCAGCGTATACTGACCCGTCTGCGGGACTGATGATCTTAAATCCAGACATGTCAAGACATTATTCAGGGGTTACATAGGCAGCATGGATTCCTCCATCGACAAGAAATTCGGTACCTGTGATATACGAAGAATCATCCGAGGCCAGGAAAAGCGCTGCTTTGGCCATCTCCCTGCTTTCACCGAATCTTCCCATCGGTATGTGCACCAACCGTCTTTGTTTCTTTTCCTCCGTATCTAAAAATTTCATAAGGAGGTCCGTTTTTAGCGGTCCAGGGCAAAGTGCATTCACCCTGATATTTTCTTTGGCATGCACCATCGCCAATTCGCGGGTCATGGATAGTACAGCACCTTTGCTTGCGGTGTAGGAAATTTGTGGCGTAGCAGCGCCCATCCTGGCCACAAATGAGGCGGTGTTGATGATCACCCCTCCTCCTGCCCTTCTGAGAGCAGGGATACCATATTTACAGCCCAGGAAAACACCTTTGACATTTACATTCATGGTCATGTCCCAGGTTTCCAGGTCAGTCGCTTCAGCGGTATCATCCGATGACAGCATGATGCCAGCATTGTTGAAAAGAATATCAAGCCTTCCAAAGGTCTCTTCAGCATATTTCACCATCGACTCCACACCTGCAGGATTGCTGATATCGGTACGGTGAAAGATCGCAGAGTGTCCCTTCTTTTTGAGCTCATTCAACACTTTTGTTGCCTCACCGTCATTGATGTCTACCAATACGATTTTGGCTCCTTCCTCGGCAAACAGAAATGCCGTTTCCTTACCAATACCGCTTCCAGCCCCGGTGATGAGGGCTACTTTGTCCTTTAGTCTCATGTAATTTTTCCAAGTTTAGATCTGTTCAAAATACCTTTTTCTTTCCCAGTCTGTCACACTGGATTCGTACGCCTCTATCTCCTTTTCATAAAAATGGGTATAATGCTGATGGACGGCCTCGCCGAAAGCTGATCGCACAAATTTACTTTCTTTAAACCTTTGCGTGGCCTCTTTTAGTGTCATAGGGACCAGGGGCAATTCCTTTGCAGCGTAGACATCTCCGGTAAAGCAATCCGGCGGGGTGAGCTTATCTTTTATGCCCTGAAGTCCACAGGCCAGTGCAGCAGCAAACGCCAGGTATGGGTTACAATCGGCTCCCGGGATCCTGCATTCTATCCTGAGGCTTTTCCCCTCACCGACCACGCGAAAGCCTGCGGTACGGTTATCACGGCTCCAGGCAATTCTGGTGGGTGCCCACGAGGCATCGACAAATCTTTTATACGAGTTGATCGTCGGGGCATAAAAAGGCATGACCTCTGCTGCATATTTCATCCAACCGCCAAGAAACCATCCAAAGGTATCCGAGGCCTTGACAGGACCAAAAGTCTTGTTACCCACAAAGGCATTTTCACCATCCTTCCAGAGGCTTACGTGGATGTGGCAACTTGATCCTGCCCTGTCTTCATGGAATTTGGCCATAAAGGTGACAGATACACCCAGTTGGTCCGCCAGCTCTTTCAGACATTGCTTAAAGACCACATGTCTGTCTGCCATCTCAAGGGTAAGGGCATACCGCACATTCAACTCGTGCTGGCCCAGCCCCCATTCCCCTTTACTATTTTCTACGGGTATTCCGGAATTTTTCAGGTGTCTCCTGGCAGCGGCTGTAAAAAATTCCGTACGGGTTCCCTGTAAAATGTGATAATCTTCCAGGTACCAGCCGGCCGGTTCAAGGTCATTGTACTTTAACTCATCAGCTTCCCTGTAATCATTCTGAAAAAGATAATATTCCAGTTCGGACGCTGCATAGGATTGAAATCGCAACTCGTTTAAATGGGCTATCTGATTCCTCAGGACTGAACGGGGTGCCGTATATACGGGACTCTCTTTGATGTCCCTTACATCACATAGTACCAGTGCTGTCCCGGGTAACCAGTCCGCTCTTCTCAGTGTACCGAAGTCCGGTTCCAGGTGAAAATCGCCATAGCCCAATTCCCAGTTGGCAGATTCATACCCCTGTACGGGTTCCATCTCCATGTCTGTGGTCAGCAAATAATCACAGGCATGCGCTCCATGATCGATCACACTTTCAAGGAAAAAATCAGCGTCATACCGTTTTCCCAACATCCGGCCGTAGTGGTCGGTAAAGGCCACAATCACTGTATTAATCTCCTCATTATCAACCAGTTGACCAAGGGTTGAGAGGGTTAGCATGCCTTTGTTTTCCTGACCGGCCATGTATCTGATGATGACTTACAAAATGATTTTAAAAATTTTAGCCAAAATACTGATTAATCTTTCTATTACCTAAAGGATTCCAACTTTGAAATACAAATCAGTGTCTTTGTAAAAAGTCATTTGGCACAACTGAAAAACCAACTACCCATGCAGAACCAATCATTTTCATTCCTTCAAAAAGCCACTGTCATCGTGGGCGTTGCCATCGGCATGTTCCTGGCATCCTGCCAGGATCGTGTAGAAATCACCAGAGAATATACGGTCTTTGAGCCGGTCTATCTATCCCTTGCAGAAATCAGGGACGGCCTCGACGTGGTAGCACCGAAACCTATCGAAGAAAGAGGCAGGATCTATTTGTATGACCACTGGATCCTGATCAATGAGCCCGGGAGCGGGATCCACGTGATCGATAACTCGGTCCCCCAATCTCCCTCAGCCACCCAATTCATTGAGCTTCCCGGAAATTTCAACTTTTCCGTAAGGAACGACCTGCTCTATGCGGATAGCTACATTGATCTGGTGGTCCTGGATATTAGAGATATGAATAATATCAGCGAGGTAACCCGGCTCGAAGGTATCTTCGAGAATTTCGACAATGGATACCTGTTTGACCAGGATAGCGGACTGATCGTATCTTATGAGCCGGTCAGGGTTGTTACCGTATCACTGGAGGATGCAGGTGGTAGATTCGAAGAGGTATTTAATGGAGGCTTTTTTGGTTTTAGCGACCGGGCCCTCATGGCTGAATCGGCATCTTACATCCCTCAACCTCAGAACAATACCGGCGTCGGAGGGTCAATGGCCACTTATACCATTGTGAATGACTTCCTATATGCCCTGGACAATCCCTCACTCATCACCTTCGACATTTCAAACGCCGACGACCCTGTCAAGGTCAGTGAGTTGCAATTGGGTTGGGATATTGAAACCCTGTTTCCTTACGGCAACAACCTTTTTGTTGGTGCACAAAGCGGAATGTATATCATTAATAACAGTGTGCAATCAGCTCCGGAACTGATCAGTATGTACTCTCACATCGTGAGTTGTGATCCTGTGGTGGTGCAGGGGGATCGCGCCTATGTCACCCTGAGAAGCGGCAATACCTGTTTTGGTAATCTCAATCAGCTGGAGGTGATCAATATATCAGATCTGGCCAATCCATCGCTGATCGAAGCCTATCCAATGACCAGTCCCCATGGTCTGGGCATTGATGGAAGTAGTTTGTTTATCTGTGAAGGTGAGTCGGGGCTTAAGGTATTTGATGCTTCTGATGACGAGAAGATCTCGCAAAATATGCTCACTCATATCCAGAACCTGGATGCCTACGATGTGATCCCTTTTGATAATACGCTATATCTGATAGGGAAAGATGGACTGTATCAGTATGATTACAGCGATCCCAATAACCTGACTTTTATCAGTAAGCTAGAGATCAGCGGTAGTGAGTTATAAAAGCTGGATCAGGAGTCTTTTGGTCGTTCTACTTATTTATGTGGCTGGGGCGAAACTGATTGCCCAGCAAAGGGTAGAGGTAGAGTTGATTGATAAAAGTATTTATTCGGGACCTGTCTATCAATCCATCGACTCCATGGGAGTGCATGTGATGATTGAGGGCAGTGAGGTCGTGATCCCACATCACAGGATCAGGAATATACGATTCATTGATTCCGGAAAATCAAAAAAGCTGAAGGACAGCATTGTCTGGGAAGTGGAAAAGGGCTACTACCATACCTTTGGCATGGGATTGTCTTTTGGCAATGCCACTCCCGGACTAACTGCCGGTCTCATCAATGGTTATCAATGGAACAGGTTCATTGGCACCGGTATTGGTGTAGGGTATGAAATGATGGATGACATTTCTACCATTCCCTTGTTTCTTGAACTGAAGGGCTTTGTGAAAAGAGGTAAGGTCACTCCTTTCTATTTCTTGCGGCCCGGATATGGCATTCTCCACAACGCCAATGTGTCCATGGAGAACAGAAGTGAACAAGGTGGCAAGTACTGGCATGCCGGTGTCGGATACCAGTTCAATTTTGAGGATGCGTCCATGGCAATCAGCATCGGTCATCTGGGGCAGGATGCATTGATCAAATATTCCTACACCGACTGGTGGTCAGGCGACGACACGTATGTAACTGAAAAGCGGATGAAAAGACGCATCGCTTTGCGAATAGAGATCACTTTCTGACCAGCTTAAACCAGACAAAGCCAACTCCCAGGATCAGAAAATAGATCAGGGCCAGACCGGGATTGTAAATCGTCACAGCCACCAATGCGATAACTGAAATGATCAGCGCTGTGACCGGTGAGGCCGGATAAAATGGTACTTTGAAAGGCCGTTCAAGTTCGGGGTGAGTTTTTCTGAGCCGGATCACTGAAACCATCGATATGGCATACAGAGATAGTGCTCCAAAACAGGCTATAGTGATGATCTCACCAGTTTTACCTGTCAGTAAGGCAATGATCCCAATCATTGAGTTGAAAATCAAAGCATTGGTTGGCGTGCTGAATCGGGGATTGATCTTTCCCAGGACAGACGGACCAAAGTCCACCCTGCCAAATTCAAAAGTAGCTCTGCCGGCAGCAAGGATGATCCCATGAAAAGAAGCTACCAGACCAAAAAGCCCGATAAAGCTCACCACTTTAAATATGGTCGTATCTGACCCAAGTACATGTGCAAGTGCAAGCGGCAGCGGGCTATCTGATGCAGTTCCTGTTACCGGATCATAAACAACAGTTTCCCAGCCATTCACTCCGATGGAAAATGCAAAAGTCAGTAAACACAGGGCTACCAGTGTAAGTATTGCTGAACCAAAGCCAATCAGTACATTTCTTTGAGGGTTGATCGTCTCTTCGGCCACATTTGCCACCCCTTCAATGGCCAGAAAGAACCAGATGGCAAACGGAATGGCAGCAAAAGCTCCGGACCAGCCATTGGGTAGCGGGTTGTGGGTAAAGCTCTCCATAGAAAAGGAACTGCCTGTGGCAAGGAAAAACAGGATCAATCCCAGCACCGCTATCATGGTCACAAAGAGCTCAAAAGCAGCGGCGGCCTGAACGCCATAAATATTTAAAGCAGTGAAGATCAGGTAAGCGCCGATGGCTATACCCAGGATTGGTAATGAGGGGAAAAACAGGTTCAGGTAGGCACCAATGGCAAATGCGATCGCCGGTGGTGCAAAGATAAACTCTATATTCTGGGCCATTCCTGCAAAAAAGGCCCAGTCTTTTCCCATAGCCTGCAGGGTATAGTCGAAGGCACCTCCGGCCTTTGGGATTGCACAGGCCATCTCTGTATAACTAAAAGTAAAGGTGAGATACATGAGAATAATGAAGATCGTGGCCACACCCAGTCCAAGGGTTCCTCCCTGAGCCAGCCCAAGGTTCCATCCGAAATACATTCCAGAAATGACGTATCCAACACCAAGTCCCCAAAGCATTAAAGGGCCAAGCTTTCGTTGTAGTTGATTTTCTGACATGGAGGTAAGATAGTAAGTTATTGGTTATTGGGTTGTTGGGTTATTGGGTTATTGGTGAGGGAGGCATAAGCAGTATGAGCAGAAAGACATTAAGTGTATTTAATGATCAACAACACCTTTCATGAAAGTATTTCTACTGACAGCATCCATCATTTCTTTCCACCTCATCTTTGGACAGGAGACCTATACAAATCCCATAGATCCGATCCTTAATATATCTGATCCATTTGTACTGAAAGATGAAGGTACCTATTATCTCTATGCGACCACAGATGTAAATGATGGTTTCAGGTCCTGGAAATCTGCCGACCTTATAGACTGGCAAGCCGTAGGCTGGGTTTTCAGAAAATCAGCTGAAACGTGGGGACAGCGTAATTTCTGGGCTCCGGAAGTTTTCCATTTTCAGGGAAAATTCTATTTGGTGTACAGTAGTGCGGGTCAAACAATGTTTGGTCAGGGCATGCGAATATGTATTTCAGTAGCAGATCGACCTGAAGGGCCATTTGAGGAGCTCCATGCACCCCTGTTTGATTTTGGTTACCAAACCATTGATGCTCATGTCTATGTTGAAGATGAGCGGCCCTATTTGTACTATGAAAAAGTAGGAGCAGTCGGCAACTTTACCAAACAAAAAGGATACCTGTGGGGGATGGTATTTGGTGTGGAGCTTGAAAAGGATCTTTCCGGGCCCATCCATGAGCCCAAATTATGCATCTATCCACAGCAAGACTGGGAGGGCATACATAGCATGTGGGCCAGATCAAATGAGGGAATGACCGTTTTTAAAGTAGATACCACCTATTACATGATGTATTCAGGGAATCATTGGGCTGATCCCAACTATGCCATTGGCTATGCAACTTCAGATCAACCGGTCGGAGGATTATGGGTCAAATATGAAGGCAATCCTATCCTTCAAAAGGATTTGAGCAAAGGTGTGTCAGGCCCAGGACACAACAGCATCGTTGAATCTCCTGACGGCACAGAACTGTTTGTGGTTTATCATACCCATATTCTCGGACAGGGAAAATACGTCAACAGGACTTTAAACCCGGAAAATGAAGAAATACTTGGCCGGACACTGAACATTGACAGAATGAAGATCAAGGAGGATGGTTCTTTGTCTATTGTCGGTCCTACGAGGACTCCGCAGGAAGCGCCAAGGTAGATCCATTTTACCTGATCAAATGGCTGAGAGCTGTTCAATGACTGCTGCAGCAGCTTTTTCAAGGTTTAATGCAGTGTTTTTCATGGATATTTCAAGGGGTGTATGAGGGTCAGAAAGGGCGATCAGCCGGTCAAAGTTTAGAATGCTACTCAAATCATCATCAAGAATTCCGCTGAGACCAATGACTTTCACGCCCTTGTTGTTCGCTTTTCGGGCCACGAGACCTGGTCCCTTACCGTGGTTTGTCTGGGTATCGATCTTACCCTCTCCGGTGATCACCAGATCTGTGTTGCTGAGCTGCTGATCAAAACCAGCCCATGTAAGGATCTGTGCTGCACCGTCTAAAATTTCTGCATCCAATATGGCATAGAGCCCGGCAGTAACTCCCCCGGCCGCTCCGCCACCAGTAAGACCACCCAGAGATTTTCCTGTTGCTCTTTCCAACAGACTGGCCATATGACCCAGATTATCCTCTAACTGCTCAACCATTGCTTCATCAGCCCCTTTTTGGGGACCAAAAACCGCTGCAGCCCCCTCTTTACCAAGTAGAGGATTGGTGACATCACTTAAAATTCTTAATCCGAATGTTCTTTTGATCCCATTAATTGCGGCCAGATCTAGCTCATCAATGCGTTTGAAATCTGCCGGTTTGAGGTTTTTTACCTCTTTCCCATTTGAAAGGAACTTTACACCAAGGGCCTCCATGATGCCAACTCCCAGATCAACTGTTGCGCTTCCTCCCACGGTCAGGTAGACCTCCCGGGCATCTCGTGAGATAGCTCTAAGGATAAGTTCACCTGTTCCGTAGCTAGTGGCTTTCATCGGATTGAGTTCATCGGCCTTCATCAATCTCAACCCGGAAGCCTCCGCCATTTCGATCACAGCCAGTTTTTTATGATTGTTTAGTCCCCACGCGGCAACTACTTCTTTCCCCAGCGGTCCCCGGACTACTGCTTTTCTGATCTCCAGGTCAAGATAATTGGCCATCACATCAAGACTCCCGTCACCTCCATCTGCAATGGGCATTTCAATGATTGCGCCTTTGAAACCGGCATTCGCTAATCCCCGTCGGATCGCTTTGGCAGCCTCTGTCGCTGACAAGGCTCCCTTGAAAGCGTTCGGAGCGATGATGATCTTTCGCAACGTCATGAAGCAACGATCATCCCACAGTTTGAAGAAATTTCGGTCCAGTTTTCAATGGAAAGGTCTATCGTAACCAGTTGTCCGGGACCCAGTGAAATATGATCCTGACCAGACAACCATGCCGCTAATTCCGACAGTGCCGGATTGTGCCCCACCAAAAGCACACGCTGGTAATCCTCCTCCAGCCGACACAGAATATCCATAACTTCCTTTAGCGATGCATTATAAAGTCCGAACTCAAATTTTACCGCAGGATTATGTGCAAGCTTCATTAAGACCGACTCCGAAGTCTCCCTGGTCCTTACCGCAGTACTGGATATCAGCAGGTCTACCTTTTCCCCTCCATTAAGCTTATGTGCAACCAGTTCGACGGCCTCCCTGCCGGAAGTTGTTAAAGGTCTTTCAATGTCCCGCCATTTTCGATCAGTTTCAGCCTCTCCATGACGAAGGACGAAAAGTTTTTTAGCCATTTTCAAAATAAAGTTGGGTCACTTTAATGTAAAGTGTCAACACTAAAAATGCAGACTATCAGGTGATATGTAAAAATGCAAAAAGGAAACCAAAAATTCCACTTAAAGCACATAGGATATGCGAAATCAAAAAATTATCGGCCTGCAAAAGACCCATTATATCACTGCATAACCTTTTTTTGCTGATGCAACAGATTGATGAAACCATTTACTTCTAACTATGTTAGATGAAAAATAAACGGAAGTATGTGGAGTATATCCTGCGGTTCTCAACGGGTCTCTTCTTTCGTTTATATTTTTTTGAAGATATTTACCGCCGAAAAATTCGATACATGGGAAAGAATCTGGTAATAGTTGAGTCGCCTGCAAAGGCTAAAACGATCGAAGGATATTTGGGAAAGGATTATGAAGTGCAATCGTCCTATGGTCACGTACGTGATCTTCCAAGGGATGATTTTGCAATTGATATCGAAAATAATTTCGAACCCACTTATAAAATTTCATCTGACAAAAAAGATATTGTCAAGCAGCTCAAAAAGTTAGCTTCCAGTGCGGAGACGGTCTATCTGGCATCGGATGATGACCGCGAGGGAGAAGCCATTTCATGGCACCTGTCAAAAGCACTTGAGCTAAATGATCAGAACACCCGTCGGATCGTATTCCGGGAAATCACAAAAAATGCCATTCAAAATGCCTTGCTTAATCCAAGGGGTATTGATATTGACCTGGTCAATGCGCAGCAGGCAAGAAGGATACTCGACCGGCTGGTAGGCTATGAACTTTCACCCATTCTTTGGAAGAAGATAAAAACCGGATTGTCTGCCGGAAGGGTCCAGTCTGTTGCGGTAAGGCTTGTGGTGGATCGTGAAAGAGAGATCGAAAAATTTGAGGCCGTATCATCTTTTAAGATCTCTGCACTGTTTGACCTGGGGGGAGGAAAAATTCTCAAGGCGGAGCTTCCATCCAAATTTAAGACGCAGGATGATGCGGAAGCATTCTTAAAGAAATGTATCGGGGCAAAATTCACCATTGAAAACCTTGAGACCAAACCGGCAAAAAAGTCTCCCGCAGCTCCTTTTACAACCTCCACATTGCAACAGGAAGCCAGCCGAAAGCTAAGCTTTCCGGTCTCTTTGACGATGTCTGTCGCTCAAAAACTGTACGAAGCAGGAAAGATCTCCTACATGAGGACTGACTCTGTCAATCTGTCTCAGGAAGCCATCCAGGGAGCCAAAGCACAGATCAGCAAGAGCTTTGGCAACGACTTTGTACAGGAAAGACATTTTAAGACCAAAAGCCAGGGGGCTCAGGAGGCACACGAAGCCATCCGGCCAACGGATTTTTCGGTTACTTCGGCAGGGAAAGATAGCGCAGAAAAAAGGTTATACGAGCTGATCTGGAAGCGTGCGATTGCTTCTCAGATGGCTGATGCTCAGCTTGAAAAGACCACAGCGACGATAGGCATTTCCACAACGCCGGAAAAATTGACAGCTCAGGGTGAGGTCATCAAGTTCGAAGGTTTTCTAAAGGTATACATCGAATCCACCGATGATGAGGATGATGAAGAGCAGCAGCAGGGAATGCTGCCTCCGCTGACCATCGGACAAAACCTTGACCTGAAGCAGATGATCGCCAAGGAAGGATTTACGCGGCATCCTCCAAGATATACGGAAGCCAGTCTGGTAAAAAAACTGGAAGAAATGGGCATTGGCCGACCTTCCACCTATGCACCGACCATCTCCACCATCATCAAACGTACCTATGTGGAGAAAGAGAGTCGTGAGGGTACAGAAAGAAATTATCAGGAGCTGATCCTTGAAAAGGGATCCATTAAAAATCATACGCAAACCGAAATCACCGGAGCGGAGAAAAACAAGCTTTTTCCTACAAATACCGGAATAGTAGTCAACGACTTTCTTGTACAGTACTTTCCTAACGTGATCGACTTCTCATTCACAGCCAAGGTGGAAGAGGAATTTGACCACATTGCTACCGGAAAAGTGAACTGGACAAAGATGATCAAGGATTTTTACAATCAGTTCCATCCGCTGGTAGAAGACACTGCGCAGATCAAGCGAAGCGAAGCGGTGGCTGCAAGGGAGATCGGGATCGACCCTGAGAGTGGCAAAAAGATATATGGCAAGCTTGGAAAATATGGAGCGTATGTCCAGATCGGCGAAATGGAGGAAGAGGAAAAGCCAAAGTTTGCAAGCCTTCGTGCAGGACAATTATTAGAAAGTCTGACTCTCGAAGATGCTCTTGAGTTATTTAAGCTGCCAAGAGACGTCGGTACATTTGAAGATAAGCCGATTGTTTCAGCCATTGGCAGGTTCGGCCCGTATATCCGGCATGATGGCAAGTTTGTTTCCCTGAAGAAAGATCAGGACCCACTGTCCATTTCCGAGGAGGAGGCCATAGAATTGATCCTGGAAAAGCGAGAGCAGGACGCCAATAAATACATCAAGACCTTCGATGAGGATGACCAGGTTTTTGTCCTTAATGGCCGTTATGGTCCTTACATTAAATTTGGAAAGAAGAACGTGAAAATCCCCAAAGGCAAAGTGCCGGAGGAACTCACATATGAAGAATGTAAGGAACTGGCCGAAAAAGCTCCTGCGAAAAAAGGACGATTTACAAGGAAGAAAGCTTAAACGTAATTATTAAGCATCACAGGCATCACCAGCATCAGGATGTCTTCATTTTCATCCTTTTCGGAAGGTAAGATGATCCCGGCTTTGTTAGGTGCACTCAACCTCAGGTTTATCTCATCCGAATCCAGATTGTTCAGCATCTCAATGAGAAACTTCGCGTTGAAACCAATTTCGATATCTTCACCATCGTGCTCACAGGATAGCCTTTCGTTGGCCTCGTTGGAAAAATCCAGATCTTCAGCAGATATCATGAGCTCGCTACCGGTCACCTTCAGCCGCACCTGATGGGTGGTCTTATTGGCATAAATAGCGATCCTTTTCAGTGAGCTCAGGACCTCATCTTTATTGATAACGATAACATTGTTGTTGTCGACCGGAATTACATTTTCATAATCCGGGAAGCGCTCGTCAATGAGGCGGCAGATCATCTTGATGTTGTTGAAATTAAAAAATGCATTGGATGCATTAAATTCCATGTTCACTGCGGTATTTTCCGAGGGCAAGGTAGTCTTCAGCAAAGTAAGCGCCTTTCTGGGTATGATCATGGTATGATCCTCATCCGCAGCCACGTCCACCCTTCTGTATCTGATTAGCCTGTGGCTGTCTGTAGCGACAAACGTAGTATTCGTTTCGCTCAGGTTGACGTACACGCCTGTCATAGCCGGACGCAATTCGTCATTGCTGGTTGCGAAGATGGTGTTATTAATGGCCTGAGCAAGCACTTCGGAAGACATGTTCACCGAGTACCCATCAGAAACTGTGGGGATCTTTGGGAAATCCGTGGCATTCTCACCGGACAGCTTATACCGGCCGTTATCAGAATTTATTTCAATGCTGTATGTATCCGAATCAATGGTAAAGGTGACCGGCTGCTCTGGCAAGTTCCTTAAAGTTTCCATCAGGATCCTGGCGGGAATGGCAATGCTGCCATCTTCTTTGGCTTCCACTTCAATCTCAGTGATCATGCTGGTCTGCAGGTCAGAAGCTGTGATGGTAAGCGTACCATCTTTGATCTCAAAAAGAAAATTCTCCAGAATAGGTACAACAGGATTGGTGGTGATCACGCCATTGATGGCAGAGACCTGCTTAAGCAAATAAGATGACGAAACGATAAACTTCATAAGTACTGGGATTTCGATGGATGTATCGAGTCGTCAAATTTAAGCAAAAAATCTACTTACCAAACATAAAATTAAGGTTACTCTTCAGCCTTGAAATCCGAGGGTTCTGCCAGGATCTGGCCCACACGCCGGCCATCCAGTATCATTAATTCCCCGGCTTTATTTGTGATCAATTGAAAGGCGTTTTTCTCAATGGATGGGAAAAAACTCAACTGAAGCGGCTCATTGCTTTTTATTGAGGATATAACCAGGTTGGCCATAGGAACCGTCCTGCTCAGACTGTCATATCGAGGAAACCGCCGTGCAGAAATGAACTCATTCACTTCAAATACCTGGTATTGATTCAAATAATCCACCACGGCAGAGCTGTCAATTTCGGAAACCCCATCAATACTGAAGAAATTATCGTTGAAATTTATTACGAGATCCCTGCGATCAGGTGAGGTATAGTCAATACTTACTGATTTGATCGTACGCCAGTTTTCATCGAGGATCATCCGGTCTCTCCACTGGTTCTCCGTCAGCTCGAAGATACCTCCCAGGTATTCATTGTATCCCGGGATCTCCACCTCATAGCTTTGGGCCGAGACGGGATCATAAAAATAGGTCCGTGTTTTGGTGGGGTTGCTGAAAACCATAAATTCCCTGGATAATCCGCCTTCCAGATTTACTCTGATGCTATCCTCAGGTTGAATGTCCACTGGCTTTCTCACACTCACCCTCTGAAGGATCGAGAAAAACAATCTTCTGAGCCCCTCATCTACCTGGTATTGTCCATTCAAAGACCATTGATCCCCGTTGCGGTTGATAATGATTTCCGTATCCTCAGCAGCGATGGAGATCCTGTCTATTTGACTGGTATCATTCACCACAAAGACCGAACGATCAACCTTGTCGGTATTGCTCCACCGTTCGAAATAGAACAACCAGAGATTCAGGATCACGAGGAAAACAGCCAGTGAAAACAATATTTTATTGGACCTGCTCATGATCTGTATTTTGACCTTCTGACAAACATTTTCACCAACCCGAAAATGATCAACAACACCAAAGGTGCACCTATATTGATGGCCTGCCACATGGTTCGTTCCTGCTTCACCCTGGCCTTATCCAACGGTCGAATCCTCACCTCTTTTGAGCGGGCCTGGATCAGGCCGGAATCATCCATCAGGTATTCCATCAGGTTCATGATCAGTACTTCATTGGCATAGTGCTCCCTACTGTACGGATCTACACCTAGAGGCAAAGGATTCCCCGATTCAAGGTCGAGCTCATTCCTGATCAAATCTCCATCTGCGATCACCACTACTTTGGAATTCAACCCATCAGGACGGAATTCAGACTGATCGAAGCCACCGGGCACAAAGCGGTTTTTATACAGGGATTGGAATTTGCCCTCCAGCAGGTATCCGACAGGCACCGGAGGATGGGTAAACCTCTCAGGCAATAATTCATCTTTCAGGTCATTGTAGCTCACCTGCACCGGCGCACCCAGCACTTTGGAGTTTGCTGAAGTGAACAAAAGGGGTGTTTTGGTAATTCCCTCCGCTTTTACCGTATCAATTTCGGAAGCAAACCGCACCTGAAGCGCATCCATGTTTTTCACTACCGGATGATCTCCGTAATTCGTTATGATCGGGAAATATGGCCAGGGCAACATATTGATCTGCGGCTGATCACCAATATTTCCAGCTACCACCGGAGTATTGCCACAGTTGATATCGGCCACATAATTGTTGTTGATCCTGACCCCGTATTTGAAAAGCAGGTCTGTCAAATTGATCTCATATGGGATGGCCACCGTTCCCTCCCCGGAAGCCTCATTCATATCCACTCCCAGGGCATCAAGGAAAAACAGCAACCTCCCTCCTTTCATCAGGTACTGGTCAAGCAGATATTTTTCATTTTCCGTAAAGGCACTCCGGGGTTTCGTGACCACTATCAGATCATAGCCGGTAAGTGCAGAGTTGCGCTCCGGCAGGTTGATGCGAAACAGGTCGTATTTTGAAAGGACCAGGTTGGTAAATCCTGCCAGATCGGTAGTATCGGGTTCATCATGCCCATAGACCATTCCGACCCGCTTCCTTGAATTGCCAGTGACAAGAGCGATGCCATTCGCTATTTCATACTCCAGCCCTTCAATGGATTGATTCAGCACTTCCTCCACCGAGGCAGCCCGGCTTCCCTTCAACAGATTCACCGCCAGCTCCTGACCTCCTGATGAGATGATGATGCCGGGAAATACCATGATCTGTGTTTGTCTGCCTTCCCGGTTGAGGTTTAAATTGCTTGGCTGCAGCCCCTGCTCCATCAATCCCTGATAGTATTGATTTCTGGCACGCTGGCTCTCAGCCTGGGAGGGATCAATGAAACGGTAATTCAGCGGAGCATTGGTATACACGGAAAATTCCTCCAGAGTCTCCCTGATCGCTGTCTGAAATCGAAGAAAATTAGATGGTAATTCACCATCCAGATAAACTTCGATGAAAAGTTCGTCCTGCACCTGTTCAAGGACCTCCTTGGTGGCATCAGTGATCGTATACCGCTGCTCTTCAGTCATGTCGATCCGAACCCGGAACTTCGATGCCAGCTGATTCACCAGGATGATCAGGAGAATTCCGATCGCCAGCTTAAGCCAAAGTCCTGTCTGATAGTTGTCCATGCTCATCTTTTCAATCCTAAAACCAAATAAGTTACCAGCAAAAACAACGCGATCAGCCCCAGAAAATAGCTGACATCCGAAAGATCAATCAGGCCTTTACTCAGTGCGGAGTAGTGAGCTACCATCCCCAGCTGTGACAGCACATAGGACCAGCCGGACCACAGATCGATCGCAGAAAGTGAATCAAAGCCGGTGTAAAAGAAAAAGCAAAGAAAAGCAGCGAGGATGAAAGAGACGATCTGATTGCCTGTGAGGGCTGAGGACAATATTCCAATGGCCACAAATACACCTCCCAGCAGGAGCAGTCCGATGTACGACCCAATGATGCCGGGGGTGTCCAGATTACCTTTGGGGATCGTCAGCTCACTAAGGGAATAATAATAAATGAGCGTCGGCAAAACCGAGAAAAGAACAAGCACGAATCCGGCCAGATATTTTCCAAGGATCACATCCATGCTTCTCAGCGGCAGGGTGTACAAAAGCTCCAGCGTCCCGCTCCTTTTCTCTTCAGCAAATGACTTCATCGTGATCGCGGGAATCAGAAACATCAAAACGTAAGGGCCCAGGTTGAAAAGCGTCTCCATGCTTGCATAGCCATAATCCAGCACATTTGTTTCCGGGAAAAGCCACATCAGCAGACCTATGCCGGAAAGAAATACACCGATGACAATGTATGCGATCAGGCTATCGAGAAATTCGTTGATCTCTTTTCTTAGAATGCTGATCATTTGTCAGTCCCTTTGGTTAGCCCCTGAAAGATCTCCTCGAGTGACCGGCCAGCCTTCTTCAGGCTTACCAGCGGCAGTGAATGCTCCGATGTGATCTTCAATAATTCAGCCCTCAAATCACTCGATTCCGCTGTAATCAGATAGGTAAACTGACCCTGTTCGGTAATCCTGAAGCCAGCTTTCTCAAACAGCTGGTGATCGATGGAGTCTTCAAATTCCAGTAGGATGCGTTGTTCCGCCGACTGATCAGCTTTGATCTGATCCAGCCTGTCATTTGCTACAATATTTCCTTTGTCGATGATCACCACATGGTCGCAGAGTGCCTCCACTTCCTGCATGATATGGGTGGAGAGCAATATCGTTTTGTCTCTTCCTGCATTCTTGATCACTTCACGAATGTCTACGATCTGGTTTGGATCGAGGCCGGAGGTCGGTTCATCCAGGATCAGCACTTCCGGGTCATGAAGCAGGGCTTTAGCCAGCCCGACACGCTGTCTGTACCCTTTGGAGAGTGCCCGAATCGGCTTATGTGCTTCCCTTTCCAGACCACACAAACCAATGACCTCATCCACTTTTGACCCCGTCTTTTTCATTTGATACACTCCACCAATAAACCTGAGAAATTCCCTTACATACATATCCAGGTACAATGGATTGTTTTCCGGTAAGTACCCTGTAATGCGTTTTACTTTCAATGGATGTTGCAACACGTCAATGCCCTCCACTTCGATAGACCCGGAATCCGGCCTGAGGTAGCCGGTGATCATTTTCATCGTGGTGGATTTGCCTGCGCCATTTGGACCCAGAAATCCGGTGATCACCCCTTTTTTTGCAATAAAAGAGATATCATTGACTGCTCTTTGCTTTCCGTAGACTTTCGTAAGCGTATTGATTGTTACAGACATTCAGCACAATGTTGAACGGAGCTCTTCAAAATTGAATGGGAATTAGCTTATAAAAGACAATTTCAACCATAAGGTTAGGCCTTAAGCGCAATATTGATTGATTTTATTTTTAAACACAAACGCATATTTCCGGTTCAGCAGTATAATGAACTGTAAAAATTCATGATTACCATAGTAAGTAGCACCAACAGGAATGATTCGGTCACTTATCAGCTCAGTCAGTTGTATCAGGGTATCCTCTCTGAGCTGAATGCAAGGAGCCTGCTCATAGACCTGAATGAGCTTCCCGGTGACTTTACTGTCACGGCATTATACGAAAATTCAGGTAAAAACGAGGAATTTAATAAACTACGGAAAGTCATGAAGGATTCCCAAAAATTTGTTTTCATCGTCCCTGAATACAACGGCTCTTTCCCCGGGGTGCTGAAAGCATTCATAGACGGGCTGGAGTATCCGGGCACTTTTCGGAATAAAAAATGCGCACTCGTAGGTCTTTCATCGGGCATGCAGGGAGGCGGGCTGGCCCTGAGTCATCTCACAGATATTTTCAATTACTGCGGCATGCACGTACTGGCCCTTAAACCTAAGCTTGGTCGCATCGGAGCCCATATGAAAGGATCAGCCATCACCAATGAACTGTACCTGACGCTGCTCAAAGAACAGGCCAAAGCACTGATTGACTTTTGATGGCTAATGCTTCTTCTTACCTGCAATCGCAGACAATTGCAGCTCAAGTCTTTTGATCTCCCGTATCAGCTCCCCCTTATCCATTTGCATCCAGCTCCAGATCTTTAACATGGAGATGATAATGAAGGTAGCCCCCATCATCAGGGCCCATCCCAGCAGTTCTTTGGTGCTTTCCGCTTCAGCAAAGCGGAACCCCGCATAAATGCATGCAGCCAACGCGACAACAATCATGATCGTTACCAGAAAATTCAGCCACATGTTCTTTCCGCGGTATAATCCGGTGAACTGCTCAAATACAGGTTTCTCTTCCAGCTTGTCATAGTATTCAGCTTCCTCTTTGGACAGCGCTTCCTTGATCAGGGCGTCAATGTTTTTATCAGTTTCCATATTCTTTAATGATTTGTTTCAAATTTTCCCGTGCATAGTAAAGTCGTGACTTTACTGTACCATTCGGCACATTAAGTACTTCAGCGATGTCGGGCACAGAAAGACTCTCCAGATAATACAGCGATAGTATCAATCTTTGCTCTTCGGGTAAGGTTTTTAAAGCAGCTCTTAAATGTTTTATCAGCATGTCCCGCTCGTCGGTATCCGACGCTTCAGCCATTTCACTGGCGACCATCTCGCGGATGTTCTCCCGCTTCCGGTCCACCTGCGTCTTTCTGATCCAGTCTATGGCCTTTCTGCTGGCAATACTTAGCGCCCAAACCCCGAACTTTCGGACATCCTCCAGTTTGTCGATTCCCTTAAAGATAGCGATCCATACTTCCTGGGAGATGTCACCTGAAACCTCGGCATTCTGCGTGTGGCGGTAGATCTGATTTCTGATCCGGCCGTTCCATCGTTTCACCAGCAGGTTGATCGCCTGGGTATCCCCATTTTGGGCATTCAGCACAAGGAGTTCTTCAAAAACCTGGTTTGCACTTTCCATTTTCTAATGGAAAAGTCGGAAAGTTTTGGTTACGGTTCAATGGGGGAGCGGAAACCAGGAAAATGGGGAGCTAGACAACAAAAGTTTAAGTCGGTGAAATTTTTGAAAATTATGATCAAAAACAAAATATTCAGGATAAATCCAAAATTTTCAAAATCTAAACTTTTGTTGTCTGCGGGTGGCGACTTTTGTAGTCAAAAGGTTGAGAGCCTCCGGCTTTTTACCGGCTAAAAGCAGTAAGCTCCGAATAAGAGCTCAGCTTATCCTTCTTGTCATAGCTTTCTACCCGGACCATCCCCACGTCTTTGCTGATCCACTCGATGCTGCTGGTCTCCATGGTTCTGGTCATCCCCATCATCTTGGTGGAAACTGCGGTGTTGGAAGTGATCTTGAAGCAATCAAAAGTACCGGCTGCCGTCGTAACACTCTCTTTTGCTACTACCTTCCGGTCAGTAATGGCGACTGTCGTTCCACCCATCATGCCGGAAAGCGCGGGATTATCTGTTGTAATCTTCATGGCGAAGTTGCCATCTGGCAGGGCTTTTCCCACACTCAACTCTGAAGGGATTGTCACACCATCCCCTTCATAGGAGATCGAGATGCCCTCGGTCTCACCCATTCCCGGAGGTGCAAACCGGCTAAGGTCCATCCTGAATACCCCATTTTCACAGATAAGCTCAATCTGATTGGTGAAGATCTCATCACCCTTTTTATCATAAATGATGATGTCTGTGGTCAGGACTTCTTTTGATCCTGAGACAGTTTTATCAACAATGGACATTTTCTGGCTGGATTCTTCTTTGCCTTTGGCATTGAAGTTTGTCGTGGTGAGCGAAGTACCTTCATCGTAAGTGAAGTATGGGTTACACTGAGCGGATAATTCAAGTGGCAGGGAAAAGACAAAGCACATCCCTATGAATAGTAGACTTTTCATACGTATTATGTTTATTTTTAAAGGGAGTTATGGAATTCGTCCCGTCTCCTGGCGGAACTCCTTTCATAAAATTTAGCGGTTTATTAAAAAAATTATTTCAGCTTCTTGACCTGATCAACAGGTCCAAATTTCTTAGACTCAACAATTTTTCTCTTTCCTTTCAGGAGATTGATCTCTACGGGCGCCAGCTTGATCTCACCAGTCTTTTTCACAGCCTTGTCAAAAAACGCCTTGGCTTCTTCGTATTTGCCTTTTTCGAAATCATGCCTATGTAGGTTTTTATTCAGAGGGAATCCTGGGATCACATGGTAGGTAGTTACAACAACTGAATAGGTAGGCTTAAACAGGTTAAAAAAGGCTTTTAGCATCTCACAAAGTTTTTGTCACTTCTCGGTGTTAATATTAATAAAATGTGGCTCAAATTGAAACGAAATTTCTTTAATATTAAATGTTTTCAGTAAAAATATTTCGAATTCCACAAGCTCAAATCGGACATTTAAGCATTTAAATCCTGCCTTCACCGGGCTCATTCACCGGTAAGCAGGATAGAGATCTTATCTGCTTCCTTCCCAAAATACCAGGCGGGAATTCGCAATTCAATCCTTTTGAGATTTTCGATCCTTCGGTCCAGTTCAAGAGGTGGCGGATCCAGCGAAATTACTGAAAATTTCAGATCCGGATGCGACTGATTTTTCACCATCAGCTGTCTGCCATCCTGCTTAAGCAGGAGTCCCCCATCCATCCATTCTACCTCGGCGGTCGTCATCAGCTGCCAGGTTATTTCCTTTGTAGATTCATTAACCTCAATCTCATCCTCAATCAGAATTGAATGATCATTTGGTTTCACAAATCTTCGGGTGGCTTTCTTCAGGTTATCAAATGCTGCTGACATCTCTATTGTGGCTTCAGGTTGAGCTCCACTTTGAAAATCCGTAAAGTCGGCATAGCCGTCTACCACATGAAGGGCATCATTGACTGTGATCGTACTATGTCCGTAATTGTTCTTGGTCAGCAAGGTCCATCTTTCACACTCCTGACAACGTCCCCACAGGTCAAATCCTGTTTGTTCCAGGGCATGATAGCTCTGATTTCCGGGATCGACCACCCATCTAACGCCATCCAGTTCGAAAACAAAAGATCCGACGTCCATATTGCCATGATTTACAGAACCTCTGCCACCTTTTCCTCCAAAGTAGTATTGCCTCGGATTGCTACCCTCACCAAGAAAAAAGACCACGGGATTATCTCCTCCACCCTGCCAGGCCTTTGGAAGTTCGGCGGATGTGGTAGGTTTGAACTGTGACAACCAGACCAGCCCTGCACCGGCATATCTGGCCAGCTCCCCCATCGCAGCAGGATCTCTTAGAAATCTTTCGCGTTCAAAATAAATGCTATTGCCCGTCTTCATCGCAAACCAGGCCAGCGTGATGTCGCCGTTTTCGCTTCTTTGATCACCGCAATCTGCGAAGTTGAAATACCAGCCCGAAGGAGCGTTGCTCAGTAGCCTGAAGTTGGCGCTCTCTTTGAAGGCGGGGTACTCTGCCAAACCAAAATCAGTTCCAAATGCACTTTCCAGCATGGATGCGGTGAGTACCGAAAAACTTGTACCATATCCCCAGTAAGTAGACCCCTCCGGATAAACACCGTCAGGCCCATACTCTTCCAGGGCATGGGGCATTCCATCCAAAGCTCTGCTGATGGTTTTTGCGGCCAGTTGAGGATCTTTTTCTGCGATCACAATGCTGGCAGCGATCATTCCGCCGTGACAAACCTGATTCCAGTTGTTGTTACCATCGATCCAACCAACATTGCCCTTTGGATTGTAGCTCGGCATGATACCCAGCTCAATCAATGTATTTTTCGCCCTTTCTACCGTGGTGCCCGGTAAATCCTCACCTGCCCAGTCGACTGCTATGGCTACCGCCAGAGACATCTCGGCGACATCCAGGTAGTGAGAAGGGTTCCAGTCGCTGAAGTCGCAAACGGCCAGCACTTCAGCATTGATGCGATTCAGGATATCAGGATCTTCCTCCAGCCTGTAGACCATTCCCAGGGTGTTCATCCTGTACAGCATTTCCCTGGATGTTCCCAGCAGTCTTCTGCCAACCACGTTGCGCTCAAGCAGTGGCTGTTCCATGATCTGGGCAGCATTGAGCTTCAGCGCCTCAAACATGTTTTTTACCACCGGGTCATTCTTCAGGTCTCTTTTCAGTTCTCGCTCAATGGCCGGGGTGAGGATAAGGCGGGGACTTCCTTTTCGGATGTTTTTCTTCAGATACTGGACATTCATGGGATTCTCCAGTTTCACAGGATCCGCAGCCAACAGACCGACCGGGAAGGTCAGCATACAACTCAGCAGAAAAATGAAGGGAAATATGGTTTTGGGGTTCATGTGGGTTAGTTGTTGTTTGGTATCCTAATTTACTTTATTTGGTATTCAATGTTATCTTTTTGGCCATTTATTGTCACTTCAACCCTCATCAAAGACGGATCTTTTACTCTTTTAGAAATATCCCTGATCTTTACTTCAGGCGGTGTGCCTTCGTAGGGGAAAACCACCGTGACAAACCTTACTGTTGAGCTCCCCGCATCCTTCTGTATGCGATACCTGAAAGCCGGCCTGGGTTCCTTTTTGGTGTATATAAATGACACCTGACCTTCTTCCTCTTCTAATATCATCCCCTTTTGTCCTTGTGCCTTTACGAGAACATTCCAACCTTCGGCATAGTCTGACCTTACCATCATTTGATCATGATCGAATACGGCTTCTCCCGGGCCGATTTGAAAGTGCAGGTCAACGTCTCCTTCGGCAGGACCTATGGCCTCATCCACAATCACAAAATATTTTTTCTTTATAAAAATGACCGCCCGCCGGTGTGTCAACGATGGGTATCCGGCATTTTCCACCACCAACACATCCTGATCTTCGTCCGGATCCCAAAGTAGTAAACCGGGTGCATAGGTGGTGTTTTCACCGTTCAGGGTCAGGGTCTGATGCACTTTGGTCTGCCTGAACCAGGCTCTACCCTCAGGATTACCGCTATAGATATAGCTTCCGGCATCAGGCATCAAATGTCTGCCTCCGGCGT
This sequence comes from Cyclobacteriaceae bacterium, assembly GCA_965243485.1. Taxonomy (GTDB): domain Bacteria; phylum Bacteroidota; class Bacteroidia; order Cytophagales; family Cyclobacteriaceae; genus UBA7330. Next base: position 5,678,990 of record CBDEVP010000001.1, read on the forward strand.
ACAGCTCAAACGTACCATTGTCGGGCTGACAGTGACCACCGCCATCGGGACCACATTTCAGCACCAGACAGATCGCATCTTCGTCCCAGCCGCTGCGCATAGAATACAAACCGCTCTGCTCATACGCAAATGCTGTTTTATCAGGTGGGTGTCCTTCTTTACCTCCGGAAGCCATGAAGCTAAAGTCGCTGCGGTCAAACATTTCGGCCCATTCCTCAAAAATTTTTGCATATTGCCCGGGTTGGCCGGACCACGAATCTCCAAACTGTGGGGTGGTACCGTCCGGGAATCCCAGCTTCATGGGAACTTCACACATCTTTTCAATGGTAGCCAGATAGGATCCGGGGAATGAATTTTCCCATCCGTTCAAAGCGGCCAGCTCATAGGTTCGTAAAAACCACCGGATGGACCCCACATGGTATCCCATGGCCAGCTCTCTCTGATGTCCGTCGGGATTTACCTGATTGCGGATCTCATTGTTTAATCTGCCAAAAGCTTCTGCCCGCCATTTTCCGGCATCTTTGAATTCAGGAAAAATCATCGAAATAAAGGCCATGCCTTCTGCTTCCATCAACGCCCAGTTGCTTCCGCTGCTGTACTTTGTCATCAGGAAGGAGGCATGCTCATACAGGCTATTCAAATAATGTGCGAGTACCTCCGGCGTGAATGAAGGGGCTCCAATAAAATAGTGGAAGAGGCCTGTCCACCGGTTACCCCGAATACCTGCCTCGATGGATCTCCATGCATATTTATGGTCTTCATCCCGCGGATTCTTCTTCACCCAGTCCACCAGCTGATGGCACCACTCCTCAGCATATCTTTCATTTCCCGTATGCCAGTAAGCTTTTCCCAGCGCTTCCCAGAAACTCATCCGGTTCAGCTGCCAGACCCACTCCATATCCGGAACAGGCCGGGTAGACCAGTCAATGTCCTCCCCACAGAAATGGGATGGATATGCCGGTTGGCCGACGAAAATATGTTGCAGCGCATCGTGGGCTACTTTCAGGTCAGTCTCAGAAGCATAATCCCCAGGCTTTTCGGCTTTCAAAAAATCATCAAGGTCATGCTTCACACCTGTGCGGGATCTGTAATAATTAAGCAACTCCTCCATCGCCAGGGCAGGATTATTTGCCAACGCTTTAACCTGCTCCAATCCTGTATGATCGAGGTAAATTCTGGACAAAAGCGTGGCGTATAAGCTATCTGTTTCAAACTGGTAATCATTTGCATGAAGACCATGCAGGCCCGGAACACCCATGATCAGAAATACAATGTAGATGAAATGCTTCATCGATCAGACAAAATCAAAATGAGACCATAACACTCTGTCCCGCATAATTACCTTGTGGAAGATCAACCGTCAACTCACTGTAACCTTCGATTTCGTCCCATGAAACTTCGAAATCTTCCTGACTTTTCACTTCCCTGTTGATCAGAATGGTGAGGGTTTCCAGTTTCCTGGAGGGGTCTGAAAGTGTCATGGAAACAGAATCCGTTTCAAGGTCTTCGAGCATGACCATACAGGGCTGTGCAGAGATCACATGCACATTCTCTGTGATCCTGAGCTTACCCGGATTATGAAAAATGATTTGGGTCACATCCAGTCGCTTGTTCCTGACGGCCTGAATCTCGGGAGTATTTGAAAGGATCTGGATCGGCAGATCATTCTCATAGTTTTCAATTCCTTTCCGTTCAATCTCTGGAACAACAATATACTGGTAGGTGGCATCAGTGACCTGGTTTCCATGATCGATCCATGCGGTAAAGACATTCCCTTTCACCTCTTCCTTTGGACTATCATTCTGCCGGTTGATGCTAAACCATGTACCTGTTCTTTCTTCGTTACTAATGCTCAGTGTCCGTTCAGTCGGGAATATATAAGCGATGTCCTTATGCATGACCCAGCTTGTATTTCTTAGCGTATGAGGTCCCTTCTCCAGTTCAGATATCTTCCCATCCTGCATGGCTGTGACCGGACCAATCTGCCAGGTCTGATTGATCGTAGTGACTATCGGATCTGCGAGGGTGGAACTGATCCCTGCACCGAGGCATACATATTCATCATCAAAAAAGAACCAGGCCTTCTTTGCTTTCAGGTCGTAATAAGGACTTTTAAAGTCAAAGATTGCTGCGCCCAGCCTGCCATTGGTCACACCTCCTACGAAATCACTGAGCCCTTCCCTTTGAATTTGATTTTCCGGTGGCAGGGATGGTCTTTGGGCGACAGTGGTGCCCGGGATCTTTTGCCAGTCGAAAAGTGGAAAGATGTCAAAATATTCAATACCGGAGGTGTAGATGAAATTTGAACCTTCACCCAGGTGATGATTTTTTAAGCCTTCGCCATTGTAAGGCTCCTCCATGCTGCGGTTTCTGGTAGAATACATGCGAACGGAAGAAAAATAGTCGGGCCTTTGATGGCTGTAATATTCCGACTGCCAGAAGAAGGTGCTGTGCTGAAGATCCGGTTCTGCGTTCCTGTTCCTGATCTGAATGATCTTAGCCAGCTCCTCATTCCGGTAATTGCCCGCCAGGATCAGGTTCTTCGGGACCTCAGGACCATGGGGATGAAGTGCTCCCGTCCTGGAAATACTCCTGTTTTTGGCGCCCAGGTCGGGAAATGTACCATGGACCATCATTTTACAAATACCATCAAGGTAATAGTCTACCAGTAGCCTGAAATTTTGATCCGGAAACCTGTATTTTGTGTCACCGATTTTTGCCGCCCACTCAGCAAAGATGGCTGCAAACTGGAGGCCATATGAAAGGGTGTTGTTTACCCGGTCTCCCCGATGGTGGAAGCTCAGGTCCGTTTGTAATCCCCTGATATCGTCCGGCGTACCCCTGTCCACTGCATATTGGATCTCATTGGCCATGGTATTTACCACGGTCTTGAGTGTTTCTTCATCCCTTTTGAAGAGTGCATATTTTCCCAGGATACCTGCAATCTTGATCAGGTCCCCTCCCGGCCGGGCTCCCCATGCATCCAGGTTTGCTCTTCCAACGATGGGCGCCGCCTGCTCTATCTCCTTGTCGGTAAGCTCATCATCCATGATCAGCAGCACACTGACCATTCTATCGGGCGTGCCGATCTGGTTCCACCACCAGTTTTCGCAGATGAAATCATTCTCAAACCAAAAATCAAGCGCTCTTTTGAGGGCCTTCCTGGTCTTTCTATCCTCGTAATAACGGGTATGTGACTTTCTGTAAGCGTGGCTAAGGTCCACCATGTTAGCCAGGTGCCGGCTGTGTTCGAAGCCTGTTCTGGAAGTGTCTTCATAATTGATCCCCGGCCAGCTTCCATCCCTGTTGATGGTAGAGATCAGCGTTTCGATCCTTTCATAATCCACATCGGGTTGCATCAGATCAAAGATCACACGCCGGCGGATCTTCTCCAGGTCAGGATCCTGCGCCACAGAAAAAAGGGAAAGTATAAAAAATGAAGTGAAAAAGATAACCATCCTCACCCCGGATCTTTGGAAATATCGCATCGTACTAAGATCAACAATTTTGTTGATCGAAGAAAAAAACAAAGCCGCAATTATTAATAACCACGGATTTGTTCAGTCTTCAGTATTGGGTTCACCTTAGATCTTAGTTTGATTTTAGGTATACATTCAAAATGATCATCTGAAGTTTTGCACCGCTGGCGGGGCAGGGGGTGGAATGTGTTGTGCATAGAATTTCAATTCTCATTACTTTTTCCTACTTCGTATTCGCTGAGAAATGCCTATTGTTTCCATTATTCTGGTTACCTGATCCTCGATTTCCCAAGAGACATTATTAATATGATGAAGCACTTCTTCATCAGTGAATTTAATCACTGTAAAACCCGCTTTTTCTAAGTCGGTTTGTCTCTTTTTATCTTTCTCAGCCACTTCTTCATATGTATGGGTAATTCCATCAACTTCAATAATCAACTGCAACTCTTTACACATGAAATCGGCAAAATATTTGAGGACTGGTCGCTGCCTGCGAAAAGTAAATCCTTTCATACCTCCTGCCCTGAGAACATATTTCCAAAGACATGCTTCGGCTTTGGTCATATTTTTCCTGAGTTTATTGGCATTGGTTGCGAGAAGCTTATTGTATCTGTAATTATTAGAAGAAGACGGTTTCATAAGATGAATTTACTAAAATCCATCCCCAACCCCCGCCAGCGGGGGAAAATTCTACCAGTAATTCTCTGATATTTTTCATCAGAGAATTCAGATGCGTAGAAACGGTAGAGATTGCGTGGGGCGAACTTCAGACATCAAGTTATCTCCCAGGAAAAGACAAATGTTTTTTTTGAAAAAACAAAGCCGTAATTATTGCTAACTACGGCTTTGCGATTCTACTAAGTAAACTTGAATATATGTCTGCGCTTATTCAACGCCCGGCCATCCGGGATTTTGTCCAAGGTTTGGATTTTGCGACAAAGCACTAACAGGTATCGGCCACAGATAATGCTTGTTCTCATCAAATTCCGGATTGGCGAATCCGGTACCCTTATAAATATCCAGGTATTCGACTCCGTCAACTATGGAAGTCTCAACGGTGGCCTCACCTGCAGGATCAATAGCGTCCCGAAGCGGAGCATCCCAACGCATTCCGTAGTCAGGAACTCTTAGCTTCGCACCCTGCTTCCATCTTCTCAGGTCGTCATAGCGGAAACCTTCCATGAATAACTCAATCCTACGCTCCCTTCTGATCTCCACGATCAAAGAAGAGACTCCGTCCCCAGCATACCTCGGGTCCATGGGAGGGTTCAGACCAAGGTCGGGCATTCCCACACGAGCTCTCAAAAGATTGATACTCTTATCCAGATCAGCTTGGGTGATTGTACCCAATTCAGCTTTAGCTTCAGCAAAATTGAGTAAGGCCTCCCCAAACCTTAAGGTAATCGCAGGAGTGGATGAGGTGTTGTATGTTGCGTAAGCTGAATTCACATCAAACACCTTGATGATGTGATATCCTGTATAGGTCGACTGTCCGGGTATGGTCATTCCCTGAATCTTCGGATAATTCAGGCCGACATTATTGCCGTACATATAGAATTCCTGATCATCAGGATGCAATACGGTCTGTCTCAAACGAGGGTCTCTGTCTACAAAGATATCCGTGTAGACCGCATCACCCTGATACAACGGAGATAAACTGATAGGCAAGCCATCAGTACACAGATAATCTTCTACCAGGCTTTTGGTAGCACCGCCATTGTAACCCCGGTGATAGCTTTGAACGTGATTGGTATAAATACCCAGCTCATACCTTCTCCAGTAGATCACTTCAGGATTGCCTGAAAGGTCCGTCATTCGGTGGATTGCATTATAATCCATTGTAGGATCGCCGGTAGAATATAAGGAGTATGGACCATTGTCCATCAGCTCCTCTGCAGCATCAGCCGCTTCCTGCAACCACATATCTGCATTGGATCCGCCATGGTACTTTCTCCAGGTACCCTCGAAAAGACATACCCTGGACTTTACCAGCAACGCGGCCCATCGGTTCATCCGGCCGGGAGCATTCCCATCCCCCCAATCATCTGGCATGTGAGTAGCAGCAAATGTAAGATCTGCCAGCACGTTATCCATGACAGTCTCCCTGTCATCTCTTGTACCATTCAGGATCTCATCGTCATCCACATTCAGTTCTGTGTCTACCCACTGCACATCCCCAAATTTGGATACCTTATCGGCATAAAACCAACCTCTGAATAATCTAGCTTCTCCGATATATCTGTTTTTAACTTCCTCAGCGATCGGTGCTTTGTCATAGTTGTCCATGCCCACATTGATAGCCCGAAGAAAATTCCATCCATCATATCCGTACCACATATTATCCAGATATGAATGCACTCCAGCTCTTACCCGTTGATACTCAGTATGCCGTGAGTGACGGGGCGCAGTGTCATCGCTGTATCCCGACAAGTGCCAGATGCCATATCTGTGACTGTCGAAGCCATCGTCAAACCCCATCATAATGGGTACGTTATAATCATTTCGGGCCAGATTATATAGCCCGTTGTTATATACCCTCAAGTCACTTTCTGTATTCCAGAAGGAATCATTGCTGATCTCATCAAGCGGCTGTCTCTCAAGAAATTCATCATTGCAACTGAATGAAAACATCGTTACAATGAGTACTAACATAATTTTTATAATATTTCTCATTTCTTCTTTGTTATTCGATTAAAATCCAACTCTGAAACCAAGTGAGAAAATACGCTGCTTATAGTATTCCTGAGTTAATGTTGGTCTTACTTCAGGATCCAGCGGTTTACGCATTTTTGTAGCCTCCCACAAATTCATGCCGGCAAAATACACCTGAGCTGTAGTCATACCTACTTTGCTTGCGATATTGGCAGGAAGATTGTAGGCCAGCGTCAGGTTCTTCAAACGGATGTACGAAGCGTCCTGCACATACCTTGTTTGTGGCAGCACATTTTGCTTGGTATTGGTAGAAATATGTGGAGCAGGGAAGTACGCATCCGGATTCTCAGGACTCCACGTATCCGTCAGATAGTAGTTCTCCACATGACCGGCATTGAAAGGATAGAATGCTACCCAGTTGCCATTTGGTGGCCAGTAGTCATACTGCATGATCCCCTCAAAGAAAACATTCAAGCTCAGAGACTTCCATGACACATTAGTCGTGATACCAAAATTGTATCGCGGATTTTCATAAGCAATAATTTTCAAGTCTCCTGGATTGTCCAGGGTGCGATTCCCATCATTGATGGTGCCATCACCGTTCAGATCTGCGTATTGAATATCCCCGGCTCTCCAAAGGTTCCAACCCAGGTCATTCTGAGAAGGCGCATCAGCAACCGCCTGATCTGTTTGGAAAATACCGACCGTTTCATAACCCCAACGTTCACCACCGGCATCGCTCACCACCTGTCCTTCATAGTATTCATCAATGGCTCCGGTAGGATTGTCATACTTGGTGATCTTAGACAAATTGTCAGACAAGGCCAGTCTTACGTTGTAACTCCAGTCGTTGTTGATGTTGTCTCTCCAGGTAGCAGCTACCTCCCAACCACGGGTCCTCAGGTCTGCTGTGTTTTCGTCAGGTGCGCCAGTTCCTAATATTTCAGGTAACTCCACGCTTGTGAGCATCCCTTTGGTATCCCTTATATAAGCATCAATGGCCACATCCAATCGATTACCAAACATGGCAAAATCTAATCCAATGTTCTGTGAAACCACTGTTTCCCAGGTCAGTGAAGGACTTACCAGGCCGGCAGGTGATACAGCTGGTGTCTGCGAACCGGCTGACATCATGAATGGAGTATTTGAAATACCCATCGTTGCGATATACGGATAATAGATCGGATTATTGTTATCGTCTACAAGTAACTGGTTTCCTAACTCCCCATAAGAAGCTCGTAATTTCAAGTTGTCTAGCCAACTGCTTGTTCCGGACATAAACGATTCGTTGGAAATCCTCCAACCAACAGATACTGAAGGGAAAAAACCAAAACGATCATCTGTGGGAAACCTTGATGTCCCATCGTAGCGACCATTGGTTTCAAATAGATATTTGTCATCGAAGATGTAATTCACACGATAAAAAACACCTCTAAGGGCAGTATGCTGCTTACCACCGAAGGTAAGCTGGTTACCTACTGTCGCATTGATATCAGTAATTTGAGGAGTAATCAATGAGAAGGCCTGTGCCCTATGGTACTTAAATAATCCCCACTCCTGGTTGAACCCAGCCATTACTTTCGCATAGTGATTCCCTTGCTCAATGGTGTAGTCTGTATAAGCCTGGATGGTGTAGTACTGATCAAAGTCTGTCCGGTTATTGATCCAATCATTTCCACTAAATCCATTATCTATCAAAGTAGACAGATCGGCAGTCAGATCAGGATTTTCTCTCACAACCTCTATTTTACTTTGAACATCCTGATAGTCCCGGTGAGTAAAGTTTGCCGTGAATGCACCTCTGATATTCCATCCTTTTAGAGGAGTGATAGTAGCTCCCTGAGTCAGGAAGATGTCGTTTCGCATCCATGTCTCCCGACCCCCATCTTCCAGATAAGGGAGGAAATTGGTTCCACCGAAATATCTGCCGATCAGGTCCTCGTAATTTTCTCTGTCTCCGGGAGTTATATAATAAGGAAGATCAGGAAAACGGATCGGATCTAATGGATTCTGACGCGCAGAAGTGTTGATATTGACATCCCAGTGATAGAAGTGAGGTTTATCACTGATTTCAGTGGTTACCAATGCCCTGCTATCCAGGTTCAGCCAATTGTTCACCTTGAAGTCACCTTTTAACAAGACATTGTATCTCCTGTAGTTCTCATTTTTATCCTTGTTCTTCAGGTATCCATCTTTATTGAGGACACCGAATGAAGCATAATAGGAAGCTTTATCAGAAGCGCCGGAAACACTTAAATCGTATCGCTGCTGCGGAGCGAAATCCGTGATCAGCTCATTTACGTAATTGTTATACCCATAAAATCTAAGCTGATCATTGAATACGCCCCAGGCATTTTCCTGTGTTGGGTTCTCGCTCCAGGCCCGGGTACCATCTACATAATTCTGGTCATAGGAAGGGGCCCCATTTGTCCTGATACTCGCTTCATTACGGGCAAGCACAAACTGATGTGGATCAGTGATCGGATCCAGGAATAGAATAGGCTTGGCCAGTGCGAATTCACCACTAAAATTCACATTGATCTTGTCGCCCTGGCCCTTCTTTGTAGTCACCAAAATCACACCAAAGGCAGCTCTTGACCCGTATACGGCAGATGCAGCGGCATCTTTCAAAACTGAGATACTTTCAATGTCATTCGGATTAATTCTGTTTAGATCATCGATAGGCACGTTATCAACCAAAATGAGAGGGTTCCCACCATTGATTGACTCAAAACCACGGATATTGAAGTCCGGTGCTACTGAGGGATCACCATTCCTAATGTTTACATTCAGGTTAGGAACTACCCCTTTCAAACCTTCGCCCACATTGGGTATCGGTCTGTTTTGTAGTACCTCACCGTCGGCTACACCAACAGAACCCGTCAAATTGACTTTTCTCTGGGTACCATATCCAACCACTACCACATCCTGAAGTTGTGTGGCATCAAGTTCCATCTGAATATCGAAGTTAGTACGGTTTCCCACCGGGACTTCCATGGCTTCATAACCTACAAATGAGATTGTCAACACGTCTGAGTCGCTGGCATTCAGCTGGAAATACCCTTCGATGTTGGTTGTTGTACCCACGGTAGTTCCCTTGATGATGACCGAAGCCCCCGGAAGCGCTTCGCCCGTCTCATCTGAGATCGTACCTGAAATTGTTCTCTGATCTTCCAGTGTGGTTACCTTACTTTCAAAATTGTCATTCTTATGAGGTTTTACACTGATACGGTCATTGATCTGCCTGAAACTCACGTTCGCCTGTCTTGAAACTTCAAGCAGAAGCTCTTCGACTGACTGGTTTCTGACATCCAGATTGATCCGCACACTTTTTTTCAGGTCCCTCCGTTTATAGACAAAGCTATAGTCGGAGTTCTGCTCGATCATCTTTAGAGATTCCTCGAGGCTCAGGTCACTGATCTCTATGCTGATCAATGCTTCTTTCACGCTTTTAACCGTCTGGCCCTTCGAGGGTTCGGCGAGCAGACCATTAAAAACAATGGTTGTAATAACGAATACGTAGATTGATAACCTCCCTACCATTCGAAGATAATAGTTAAATCCATTCATATATTTGTATGGTTTAAGGGTGAATAAATTTCATTCTTTAAGCTTGGTCCGGGTCGGTGTTGGCGCATTCTTCCCGGACTTCATTTTTTAATTGGGTAGTTTACTAGGTCATAGGCATTATCATTTAAAGTTTAACATTACTTTCTTTTCATCGATCTCGAACTCAAATGACATTGAATAGCTCAGACTGAGTAAGACATTCCTGAGATTGTCATTGTCAAAAGTTCCTGTAAAATTCATGTTATAGTCCTGAGGAAAATCACGGAGTTCCACCTCCACACCATACCATTTTTCAAGTTCCTCCATTGCTTCTGTCAGCGGGGTATCCTGAAAGACGATGATCCCATCCTTCCACCTCAGATGATCAAATGAGTTAACTTTGGTTTTTTCCAACCCTTTTTTCTTTTCAAAAACAATCATTTCACCGGGCACAAGTGTTTCATTCTCTAAATCTTTCCCGTTTCTTTCAATCCTGATCTTACCTTCCACGAGGGTGACCCTTTCCTTGTCTTGTCTATAGGCATTGACATTAAATGAGGTCCCAAGAGCTGTTGTGACCAGATGGTCAGTTTCGACCTTGAAAGGTCTCTCCGGGTCTTCTGACACCTTGAAATATGCTTCTCCCCGAAGCCTGATCCTTCTTTCTTCTTTATTATAATCACTGGTATACACCAGGGAACTTTCGGAATTGAGAATGACTGTGGTCCCATCAGGAAGCATAATGGTGGATTTCTGACCCTTTGGGTTGGATTTCATTATTGAAGTGATACTTTCCGGCGTACGGTCTTTCAACAGATACTCAGGAAAAAAGAAATAGGCAGAGGTGAACAACAGCAAAATGGATGCAGCAAAACTTAACCAAAGTCCCAGGCGTCCAGAATTGGATCGTTTCTTGCTTTTTTTGACTACGGACTGGATATTGAGCGGAACAGTCTCCCTTTCACCCTTGTCTGAAGGATCAATTTTGGATTCAATTTTATCCCAAATGGTTTCGGTGAATTTCGGATCAGGAGAATGATCGATCCTTGCCATCAGTTGAATCACCTGTACGGCTTCCCTGAAGTTCTCTTTTTTCTCAGGATGAGCTTCTATCCACTTTTCCCAAAAAATATTTGCCGCAGGGGTAGGGTGCGTCACCCAATCCCGGAATTCAGCGTTTAATACAAAATCTTCTACTGACTTAAGGTTTTTCACTCATATATCCTTCTGAATATAAGAGTCAAAAATCCCCTGTGTTCTGTCACTTCCCAGCGGATTTATTCGAATTTTTATCCTTTCGATAGCATTTTAGGAAAAAAACTGTATCAATTCTTACTGACACACAATAATCATTGTAATTTTTACAATGGCCTTAAGCTTTGAGTTTACTTCGAAGGGTAGAGATACCTCTTGAGACCAGGGTGTAGATGCTCTGGATGCTTTTTGACATCAGGCTGGATGCCTCTTCATAGGATCTGCCTTCAAAAAAGATCAGCATAATCGCTTCCCGCTGAGGTAAGGGCAGATCATTGATCAGCAAAGCCAGTTTTTCTTTCTTTTGCTTCTTACTGTCAGCAAGGATCAGCAAATCTTCTGCAGAGTCCAGAAACTGGATCTTGTGAGTAAGATATTCCTTTTCAGAGAGTAACTTCTTGTTGTCTTTTGTAAGAAGTTTGTAGATTTTAGATCTCAGAGATGAAAGTAGATAAAACTTTAGCTTGTTGATCTTGCTCAGATTACATCTGTAAGACCATAGATCAATGAATACTTCCTGGATAGCATCTCCCACCAACTCTTTATCGGGGTGGACGGTCATACCATAACGGTACAAATCAGCGACGTACTTATGGTAAAGGCAGCCATAGGCTGTTTTATCCCCCTTTCGTACCTGTTCCCAAAGTTTTGAATCGCCGGGTCTTTTTGCTGTCTGAATATCTGGGTGGCCGATCATTGCTAATTTGATATTATTAATGTCAGTTTTGAATCTGAAATTAAAATACAGCTTTGCAAATTGGTTTGTAAATTAAAAATATCAAATTTTTATTAAATAAAAAGGTTTCAGCATTTTTTTGTGTAAAAAATACACGAAACATCAGATCAGAGCGAGTGGAACTACCTGATTTATGCAACAAAAAAAGGCCGGGTATCGCTACCCAGCCTCAATATGGCAACACTAAATAAATTCTAATCTACATTGTCATGTAAATAACGATTATTTCCTAACAGTTGATTGTCGTCCGTCAGGTTAAACCTGGAAATATTGCGTTCTGATGAGTGAGGCACCTTCTGAAGCGTTACCTTCTTACGCTCAAAAGCAGGGACGTCAAATTTTTCCTTATAGTCCGTACTGCTGAGATCCTTCTTCTTTGATCCGTTCAAGGCTTCTTCACGCTTCATCCGCTGCTCCATCAGCTCAATTCTTCTTTTGTTCATGGAACCACGGTTCATGGCGTTACTTACCTCGGACTTCATGTATTCTTCTACCTCATCTTCATTTTCTTCCACCCTTTCAGGTAGTTCAAATTCATATTCGTATTCCTGATCTTCTTCTTCAACTTCCTTCTCTATTGTTTCCTTCAGGGAGTCAAAGGTGAAACTCCTATCCTCTTTTTCTTCGTCTTCATGGCCTTCCTCATCTTGTTCGTCCTCATCGACGAAAAGTCGGATCTGTCTGGATGATTCAAGGTCATAAACTTTCTTTGAGTTTGCTGATTCGGTTACCCTGGAACTGAAATTAACTTCTTCGCCTTCCCGGTCAAATCCCGTGGCTATTACCGTTACCCTGATATTCTCCCCAAGCTCAGGGTCCACACCGTGGCCAAAGATCACCTCCGTATCTTCTCCGGATGACTCGGTCATATAATCTGTGATTTCCGCCAGCTCGTCCATCTGAAGCTCTGCTTCCTCTCCGGATATGATGGAAAGCAGGATCTTTTCAGCTCCATGGATGTTCCGGTTGTTGAGCAGTGGCGAGTTTAATGCCTCTTCTGCCGCCCTGATTGCACGGTTCTCTCCATGCGTCTGTGCAGACCCCATGACGGCCGCTCCAGCACCTTTCATCACAGTCTTGACATCTTCAAAATCCACGTTTACATATCCCGGGACCGTGATGATCTCCGCGATGCCTTTAGCTGCAGTAGTTAACACATTGTCGGCCTGCCCAAAAGCTTCCCTGATTGGCAGGTTGCCGAAGATCTCACGCAGTTTATCATTGAGGATCACCAGGACAGTATCGCAGGTCTCGCGCAGGGCGTTGATACCCTCGTTTGCCTGCGCCATCTTCTTTTTGCCTTCAAAAGTGAACGGTGCGGTGACGATCCCTACGGTAAGGATATCAAGCTCTCTCGCCACCTGGGCGATGACAGGTGCTGCCCCGGTACCGGTGCCTCCTCCCATCCCAGCTGTCACGAATAGCATCTTAGTATCCTCGGCGAGTAGTTCCCGGATCTCCTCCTTGCTTTCGATCGCTGCGTTGCGTCCTCTTTCCGGGTTAGCACCAGCGCCGAGACCACCTGTGAGATTCATCCCTAATTGCAACTTATTCGGTACCGGACTACTTTCCAGTGCCTGGCTGTCCGTATTACAAACCACAAAGTCTACATCCCGGATCCCCAGGTTAAACATGTGGTTGACTGCGTTACTACCTCCACCACCAACACCGATCACCTTGATGATCGATTTATGATGAGTGGGTAAATCGAATTGATAAGTGTTTTCTGCCATGATATTTTTATTTTTTTATCTCTTAAAATATCCGGTTGGTGAAGACACCAACCGGGGAAGAGAGTTAATAGTCTTTATTTTCATCAAAATCGTCAATTAAAAGTCCTTTGGTTTTCTCCAGAATATTCTGGAAGAATTTAGCGCTCTGTTTGGTGCGTGGTTTCAGTACACCCCTGGCCTGCTTTTCATTGTATCGCTGCTCCCGGATATCAATGGCCCGGTATCCGGAAAGTACCAATCCCACGGAAGTGGCATATACAGGGCTCTTGACCGCATCGACCTTACTCTTACCCAGGTGTTCGTTCGGATATCCAACCCTGGTATCGAGGCCGGTCATGTATTCAAAGAGTTGTTTGGTATTACTAAGGAGCGAACCCCCACCAGTCACCACGATCCCGGCTGCCAGTTTTTTGTTGAATCCTGACGTAATGATCTCGGTATGTACCATCTCAATGATCTCTTCCATCCTTGACTCAATGATATGAGCCAGATTTTTTACCGAGATCTCCTTGGGTGGCCGGTTCCTCAGACCGGGTATGGAAATGATCTCATTCGGACTGGCCTCTTCTGCTATGGCCTTACCAAATTTGATCTTCAGCTGCTCGGCCTGCTGTTCCATCACCATGCATCCCTGCTTGATATCCGAAGTGATGATGTTACCTCCGAATGGGATGACTGCCGTATGCCTGATGATGTTGTCATAGAAAACAGCAATATCCGTGGTGCCACCACCAATATCTACCAGGCAAACGCCTGCTTCTTTTTCTTCATCACTGAGTACAGCCAGGCTGGATGCCAGTGGCTCCAGGATGAGATTTTCTATTTCCAGGCCTGCACGCCTGATACATTTATTGATATTGTTGATCGCATTGGTCTGAGCAGTGATGATATGGAAATCTGCCTCCAGCTTCACACCTGACATTCCCACAGGATCTTTGATACCATCTTCATAGTCGACGATATAGTCCTGTGGCATGACATGGATAATCTCACTGCCTGGCGGGATCACAATGCGATACATATCATTGGTGAGCCGGTTGAGGTCTTCCACTGTGATCTCATCATCTGAGTCACGTGTGATCGAGCCATGATGGACCGCGCTTTTGATATGCTGCCCTGCTATCCCGACATTGACCACCCGGATATCGATGCCTGATTGTTCACTGGCATCATTCACAGCCTTTTCGATAGCATTGACGGTCTTGTCGATGTTGGTAACAATCCCACGGATGACCCCATCCGAGACCGCTTTGCCGACACCCAGCACCTCCAGTTTGCCAAACTCATTTTTGCGGCCGACGATGGCGCATATCTTGGTAGTTCCAATATCAAGACCAACGATGATTTTATCCTGTTCCATATCTCTTAAGATTAGCTCGTATGACTCCTTTTAATTTCTTATTCACAGATTAATTGATTTTCAAATTTTACATTGACACGCTCATAGGTATTCCAGCCCTTGTTGGGCAATACCTCGGTGTAGAAAAGCCTGAGTTTTCTGAATTTCTCCATGTATTCCGTTGGCATACCAAAATCGATGTTTTGCTTGGTCACCTGTGGCAATAAGGTCAGTTCCCCGTCACTTTTCACAATGATTCCTGCGATCTGGGCCTTCCAGAATTCATCATTGTTGATGAACCTGAGCAGTTCCAGAAGTTCTTTTCCATAGTCCGTCTCCTGAATATTCTTTTCCCAGGAAAATGCATGCTCCAACTCCAGGATCAGCACCCTGGAAGTATGTTTGGTGATTGTGGGAAGCAACCTGCCATTTTCATCGATATAATGATCCGAAGCATTTTTCTTAAGGACCCTGGCTATTGGTCTTGCTTGTTCAACTCGGATCATCAGGTTGCCCTCTATGTCTTTGTAGACCTGTGCATCTTTGATAAAGGGGTGCTTTTCCACCCTGGACTCCAGCACATCCAGATCGAGATTTCCCACCTGTAAGCCCAGTACATAATCACCGCCCTTGTCGTTGATCAGGTCTATCACTTCCAGCTGGTCGGTAAAGAAATCCCCATGCTGGTCGTTGATCTCCACCTGCACATTGGCCACCTGTCTGGCAACGTTTTTATACCCCGCCAGAGAGATCAATACCAACATTGTAATGATCGACACGGCGAAAAACAATATGGTCTTTACACTACGCTTCAACTTTGCGGTCATTTAAGTAATAATCTTTTATCTTCTCCACTTCTCTGTCAATATCTCCTGCTCCAACGGTCAGTAGGACTTCAGGATCTTTTTGGGCAATCACCTCCAATAGCCGTTCTCTTTCGCAGATCATTTTATTGCTGTTATTGATCTTTCCCAGGATCACTTCAGAGGTGATACCCGGGATGGGCTCTTCCCGTGCCGGGTAGATCTCCATGAGGATGATGTCGTCTGCCAGCTCAAGACTTTTGGCAAATCCATCCTGAAAATCCCTGGTCCTGCTATACAGATGAGGCTGGAAGATTACAGTGATCAGTTTTGAGGGGTATAGGCTTCTCACTGACTTCAATAAAGCGGTGATCTCCGTAGGGTGATGGGCATAATCATCGATATAGATCCGATCTTCTGTCCGGATGATGTACTCAAACCTTCTTTTGACTCCCCGGTATCCGGCCAGTGCCTTTTTGATTTCAGCTGACTGAATCCCGTAGTCCAGCGCCATGGTGATCGCAGCAGTGGCATTCTCCACATTGTGAAAACCCGGAACCTGCATTTCAATGTCTTTGATCACTTCATTTCCATGATAGTTGAAATAAAATGACCCCTTCTCCGCCCGTATGTCCTTAGCCTGAATCTCTCCTTTTTCTATCCCATAAGTGGTAAAGGAGAAATCCAGATGTCCCCCGATGATCCCGGCTGCCTTATCCTGGATCAGGACCTTTCCTCCGGGTTTGGTCTTTCTGAGAAACTCTGCATAGGATTCATGCATGGTCTGCTGATCACCATAGATGTCCAGATGATCAGGATCAACCGAAGTAACAATGGAATAGTCAGGTGAAAGCCTGTGAAAAGACCGGTCAAATTCATCCGCTTCAGCCACTACAGGAGCATTTTCATCACCGATCAGGAGATTGGAATCGTAATTGGTCATGATCCCGCCGACAAAAGCAGAGCATCCGACGGTCTCATGAAGGATATGCGCCACCATGCTTGAGGTAGTTGTCTTGCCATGAGTACCTCCCACGGCGACCGTCCAGTGACTGCGGGAGATCATACCGAGCATCTCAGACCGCTTCATGATCTGATAATCTCCTGACATAAAGAAGTTCAGTTCCTTGTGGTTTTTGGGTACAGCAGGAGTATATACAATGACACTATGGACCTTATCCTCTTTGATCGCTTTGGGTACCAGGTCCAGGTCATCCGAGTAGTGGATATCCATTCCTTCAACAGCCAGTCTCTTTGTCAGGGCAGTTTCCGTTTTATCATATCCGGACACTGCAATACCCCGTTTCTTAAACCACCTGGCCAGAGAGCTCATACCAATCCCTCCGATACCGATAAAGTAGACGCTATGTATATTCTCCAGGTTCATTTGATCAATGTCATTATCTCCTTTGCAATTCGTTCTGAAGCATCTTTGAAAGCCATCTTCTGAATCCGCTCAGACAGGGTCTTTCTCTTTTTACCATCAGCCATCAGAGTGATTGCCGTATCAACCAACTTTTCTTTGCTCTCGGTATCTTTGACCAGCACAGCCGCTTCGTTCCTTACCAAAGACATGGCATTCTTTGTCTGGTGATCCTCTGCGACGTTGGGTGAAGGAACCAGGATAGCAGGCTTTCCGGTAAGCATGAGCTCACTGATGGACAAAGCCCCGGCACGGGAAATCACCAGATCAGCTACCCCATAGCCGTAATTTATCTCCTTCAGGAAGGGCATGACCCTTACATTTTTATGATCCGGGGTTTCGGTTTTGATCTTTTCAAAGTAATATTCCCCTGTTTGCCAGATCAGCTGGATGTCATTAGCTACAAGCTTTTCAAGGCCACCCCGGATCGATTCATTGATGGTCCTGGCTCCCAGGCTTCCACCAATGACCAGCAGGGTCTTTTTCTTTGGATCCAGCTGAAAAAAGTCAAAGGCTTCCTGTCTTTTTGCCGGATCAGGGATCAGGTCACTCCGCACCGGATTACCCGTAAGGACCAGCTTATCTTTTGGGAAATACCGATCCATCTCAGGGTAGGCCACACAGATCTTATCCACCCGCTTCGAAAGCCACTTGTTCGTCAGTCCGGCGTATGAATTCTGTTCCTGGATAAGAGTGGGAACCCCTTTGGTAGTAGCCACGAATAGCAGGGGCCCACTTGCATAACCGCCTACACCTATTACGGCATCAGGCTTAAACTTCTTTATCAAAGATCCGGAATTCAAAAGGCTCATGATGACCTTGACAGGGAATAGCAGATTTCTAAAAGTCAACTTACGCTGAAGTCCACTGATCCACAGGCCGACAATAGGAAAGCCAGCTTCCGGTACTTTCTTCATCTCCATCTTTCCTTGGGCGCCGACAAACAGGATCTCCACCTCCTCCAGCAATTGCTGAAGCGACCGGGCAATGGAAATTGCCGGGTAAATGTGTCCGCCTGTTCCGCCGCCGCTGATCATGATCCTATATTTCCGTTTTGTCTCGATCCTTTCAATATTTTATGCTGCCTGTTTTACTTTTTCCCTGTACTGGTTGCCACTGGCGGTGCTCATATCATCGATCTCGCCCCTGCTCACGCTTAAGATGATCCCGATGGCCAATCCTGTAAATAGCTGGGACGTACCCCCCATACTGAACAATGGCAATGGCAATCCGGTGATCGGTCCTAAACCTACCGTCACCCCCATATTCACAAAGGCCTGCATCACCAGCGCGAACGACAAACCCGCCGAAAGTAGTCCCCCGTAGGCTCGCTCACTTTCGGCTGCCGCTTTCATCCCGCGGTACAGCAGGGCCAGAAACAATAACATGACGATGACACCACCTACGAGTCCGTATTCCTCGATGATGATCGCATACACAAAATCGGAGTACGGATGGGGCAAATAATTTCTTTGATCACTCTGACCGGGACCTTTTCCAAAAAGTCCTCCGGTTGCGATGGCAATGTTTGCCTGCTTCTCCTGGTAGGGCACATCGTCCTTATTTAAAAAGGCAGTGACCCTGTTGATGGCCGTATCTCCCCGCTGACCGATCATCAGGGCAAGTGATCCCGAGCAGAATCCGATGATCATCAGGATCAACAGATATTTCACAGGAACCCTGCCGATAAAGAGTACCAGCATACAGGTAAGAAAGAGAAGGATCGCCGTGGAAATGTTGGTCATGGCAATCAACCCACAGATAAGACCTACCCACAACAGCATTGGGATGATCGATTTCTGAAAGTTTTTGATGTCCTGCTGCTTTTTGGAAAGCATGCTTGTGAGGGTCACCAGCAACGCCAGCTTGGCCAGGTCCGAAGGTTGAAATCCCTGATTGATGACCGGGATAGTGATCCACCTTGAAGCTTCATTGACATTGGTCCCGAAAAGCCAGGTGATCAGTAGTAAGGGCGCTGATATCCAAAGCAATAATTTGGATATCCTGGAGTAATACCTGTAATCGATCCGGTGGGCGATCCACATGGCCACAAGACTCAAGAATACGAGTAGCGCATGTTTAAATAAGTAATACTCGGTGTTTCCAGCCTCCATTCTGTAAGCCAGGCTTCCCGTAGAGCTGTAAACGACCAGAATACTCCAGACTGAAATAACAAACACGATGAACCAAATGATAGGATCACCTTTCAAATTGCGATATGCCCATTCCTTAATCATTGTCATCTTTTTACTTTTTTTGGTTTAACCAGGGATTTCACTGCCTTTTTGAACCGGTCTCCCCTGTCCTCATAGTTTTTAAACAGGTCAAAGCTTGCGCAGGCTGGTGAGAGAAGGACCACATCTCCAGGCGATGCCAGTTTAAAAGCCATCTTCACAGCATCTTTGATATCATCTACCCTGCTCAATGGGACCATGTCCTGAAAAAATGCATCCAGGCGCTTGTTGTTGATTCCCAGGCTGATCAATGATTTTACTTTTTCCCGGACAAGGTCTTCAATCAGGCTGTAGTCATTTCCCTTATCAATGCCTCCGGCGATCCAGATCACTTTATGATTCATTCCATCTAAGGCATAGTACACGGAGTCGACATTGGTGGCCTTTGAATCATTGATGAACCTTACTCCATCGATCTCCAGTACCGGCTCCAGCCTGTGCGGTGCATTTTTGAATGACTTAAGCCCTTTCAGAATCTCTTTGATCGAGACATCCATCCACAAGGCGCACAACACTGCAGCCATGGTATTGATCATGTTGTGTTTACCAATCAGGGAGATATCCGCAACCGGGATCCTGTGGTTGGCGGAGGCTTCCTTGTACTCATAATTGAAGATGAGATGTTCGTCGTCCAGATATGCCTGCCACCTGTCGTTTTTGGTGGCTGAAATGGCGAAAAGACAGGCCTCAATGTTCCTCCTGGTCAGTTCCTCCGTGACCGGTTTACTGTCTGCACAGTAAATGAAGCACTCCTCTTTGGTGAGATTTTCTGTGATCCTGAATTTGGAAGAGATGTACTTCTCCATGCTGTTTTCGTAGCGGTCCAGATGGTCCGGAGTAATATTCAGGAGAACGGCCACGTCCGGCTTGAATTTATCGATGCCATCCAATTGGAAACTACTCACTTCGACCACGTAGTAATCGTAACCTCCTTTGGCGACCAGACCGGCGAAGCTCACCCCAACATTTCCTCCCAAAGCCGCATTAAACCCTGCCTTTTTCAATAAGTGGTAAGTCAGCAGGGTTGTGGTAGTCTTACCGTTTGTCCCCGTAATTGCTATGACCTTGCTATTTCCATCCAGGTGAGTATAGGCAAACTCAACCTCAGAGATCACAGGAATACCTTCAGCGAGGGCCTCCACCACCACCTGTACCGTATCAGGAATCCCCGGACTTTTCACAATGAGATCAGAGGCCATTATTCTTTCGCTATCGTGTGCACCTTCCTCAAAATCCACATGAAGGGATCTTAGGGTCTCCTGAGCCTTTTGGGTGATCTTTCCGGCATCGGACAAAAAGACCTCATACCGCATCTTCGATGCGAGTCTGGCTGCGCCTAAACCGCTTTCTCCTGATCCTAATATGGTGACCCGCTTACTCATCCAGTGCGTCTTGTCTCATTCTTTTTTCCAAAACCTGGTCACAGCATAAAGAGAAGTATGAAAGCATTTCGAAGCCATACTTCACAAATTCTGTGATGGGGACATATTTCTTCTTCCTGTTGGCGATGTCCAGCCGGTCCAACAGGAAGACGATCTCATCCATCTCATGCTCAGCGGCATTCATGGCCCCTGACAGGGCACCTTCACCCTCAGCCATAAGCAGCCGGTTGAAGATCTTTTCCAGCCTTCTCGATCTCCTGATCAGAACAGATGAGTACTCAACCAGGCTCCCGATCGGAAGCAGATTGGGCAGGTCTCCAGCTTTCTGCTGGAATTTATCATTGAGATGTGTCAGCTGTTCTAATGTCATTTTTATCTGAGTTTTAAAGTTGCTAATGTGATAATGGCCAGCAGGATACCGGAAATCCAAAACCTGGTGACAATTTTGGCTTCATGCCATCCTTTCTTCTGATAATGGTGATGAAGGGGCGACATGAGAAAAATTCTTCTTCCTTCCCCGAATTTTTTGCGGGTATATTTGAAATAAGAGACCTGCAGGATCACTGACAGATTTTCCAACAGGAAGATCCCGCATAGGACAGGGATCAGTAATTCTTTCCGTATGACAAAGGCCATCACAGCGATGATCCCACCAATGGATAAGCTCCCTGTGTCTCCCATAAAGACCTGGGCAGGGTAGGAATTATACCAGAGAAATCCGATGCAGGCACCCACGAAAGCAGCACTAAATATCACCAGCTCCCCTGAATTCGGTATGAAGGCTATACTGAGGTAATCAGCGAAAATGGCGTTACCGGATAAGTAAGCAAGTATACCTAGCGTCAAAGCGATGATGGCGGAAGTACCTGCTGCCAGACCATCCAGACCATCCGTCATGTTGGCACCATTGGAGACCGCAGTGATGATGAAAATAACGACCAGTACATAAAGTAACCAGGTGTAATCATCCAGGAAATCCGGCAATAGCCAGTTGTACTGAAATTCATTTCCTTTGATGAAGGGAAGTGTGGTGACAATGGCATCGCTGTTGATGATGCCCACGAAATTTATGTCAGGCAACAATACGTCCTGGTGCCAAACCATCACCAGCCCGACCACCAGACCAATGATCACCTGTCCGATAATCTTAAACCTGCCAGCCAAACCTTCTTTGTTCTTGAGCTTGACCTTGATATAGTCGTCGATGAAACCGATCATGCCCATCCAGGCTGCGGTGATCAGCAATAAGATCACATAAATATTTGAGATCCTGGCAAAAAGCAACGTGGGAATGATAATCGCTGCCAGTATGATCAGCCCTCCCATCGTAGGTGTACCCTGTTTTTTCAGCTGCCCTTCCAGCCCAAGGTCCCGGATGCTTTCACCAAGTTGATTCTTTTGGAGAGCGCGAATGATCCATTTTCCGATGAATATGGTGATGAGCAATGAGAATAGCGCTGCCATACCTGCCCTGAAGGAGATGAAACGGAAAACCGTCGCTCCCATCAGGTCAAATTCTCGCTCTAAGTAATCAAACAGGTAGTACAGCATTTATTTCCGATTATTTCTTGTAGAGATTCTTAGCGCTCCCCGCGTATTCTTAGCGCTCCCCGCGGTAAAAAATATTAACCGCAAAGACGCAACGGGAATCGCAAGGGTCGCAAAGTCTTTCATCTAATTATCTTTTAGCATTTCTATCAATACCTCCCGGTCATCAAAGTGATGTCTTACGCCTTTGATCTCCTGATAGGTTTCATGTCCTTTTCCAGCCACCAGGATGATATCACCTTTGTCGGCCAGATTGCAGGCCGTACGGATGGCCTCTCTCCGGTCTGCGATCATCATGGTCTTCCGCTGATCTGTCTTTCCAATCCCTGCCATCATCTCATCCAGGATCGCTCCCGGATCTTCATCTCTCGGGTTGTCCGAAGTCAGGATCACTTTATTGCTGTAAGCAGCCGCCAGCTTCCCCATCACAGGTCGCTTGCTTTTGTCTCTGTTTCCTCCACATCCTACGACTGTCACCAGCAGTTCCTGGTGCGTTCTCAGGTTTTCAATGGTCTTCAATACATTTTCAAGGGCATCCGGCGTGTGGGCGTAATCCACGATGGCCAGGATTTCCCGGTTGTTAGCGACCCTCTCGAACCGTCCCCGTGCCCCACCCAAAAGAGACAGGGTGGTCATCACCTCTTCTTTTTCTTCACCAAGCAGCAGGGCTGCACCGTATACCGCCAAAAGATTGTAGGCATTGAAATCACCGATGAGTTTAAACCATGCATTGGTACCGTCGAGGTCCAGCTCAAGCCCCTGGAGCGTGTTGTGAATCACCTTCGCCTTAAAATCCGACATCCCTTTGAGGGAATAGGTGTTTTTTGAAGCTTTGGTATTCTGCATCATCACCGTCCCCCGTCTGTCATCGAGATTCACCAGGGCGAAAGCATCTTTGGTCAGACCATCGAATAATATCTTCTTGGCCTGTATGTACTCCTCAAAAGTCTTGTGGTAGTCCAGGTGATCATGGGTGATGTTGGTGAAAATGGCCCCACTGAAAGTAATACCGGCTACCCGGTGCTGAACCAGCGCATGGGAACTCACTTCCATGAAGCAGTGTGTACATCCGGCTTTCACCATTTTATTAAGCAATTGGTTAAGCTGGATGCTATCCGGCGTTGTAAATTGAGCTGGTAAGATCTCGTCGTCGATTTTATTTTCAACAGTGGACAGCATCCCGGCTTTATAACCAAGATTTTTAAACAATTCAAAAAGTAAGGTGACGGTAGTGGTCTTTCCGTTAGTACCGGTGACGCCTACCAGTATCAGTTTCTGTGAGGGGTTATCATAATAATTGGAGGCGATGATCCCGACTGCTTTGGCACTGTTATCCACCGATACATAGGTCACGTCGTCCTGCATCTCTTCCGGGAGAGATTCACAGACAATTGCTGACGCACCCGCCTTCACCGACTGACCGATATAGGCATGCCCGTCCACTGTCAATCCTTCAATGGCGACAAACAGGCTCTGTTTTTTCACCTTTCTGGAATCGAAGGTGATATCCGAGACCTTTATCTCCCTGTCCCCATGGATCTCATTGAGCGAAACGCCAAACAATATGTCTTTCAATCTCCTCATGAGCTCAATTCCAGTTTAATTTCATTGCCATGATTAAATTTTGCTCCGGGCATTACTGATTGCTGACTGACCCGGCCTCTGCCTGATACCTGTACCTTCAAACCCAGGTTTTCCAACACATACAATGCATCTCTCAGCGTCATACCACGCACATCAGGGACTCTCGTATCTACAGGATTATTATTTTCCCAGATGATCGTGTTATTTTCAATATCCGTAGTCACCCAGGAAGCATCATGATTGGAAAGATTGGGAATCCCCAGGTCATCACAGATCATTTTCAATTCATCGTGTTTTCCGGAGCGGATCACCGGGAAGATGCCGGCATACTTATCCGCTTCTTTTGGCAATTCCTGATGCATCTCTACCTGAAGGGCATAGATGTTGTCTGCAATCTCTTTGAACACAGGCGCTGACACGTCCGAGCCATAGATGTTCCACCCTTTCGGATTGTCGATCACAACGATGCAGCTGTATTTCGGATCCTCGGCTGGAAAATAGCCTGCAAAAGAGGTATAATATTCATTGATATACCGCCCGTTCCTTACATTTTTGGCCGTGCCTGTCTTACCTGCAATTTTGTACTTAGTCTTGTTGATGTTACTGGCTGTGCCGGTCTCCACCACCCCTTCGAGCATCAACCGTAATTCTTTGAGCGTCTTATCCGAACAAACCTTTTTGTTGATCACTTTGGGCCGGAAAGTATCCAGCTCGCGGTTTGCGCTTTTCACAGATTTCACGATCAGCGGCTGGATCATTTTCCCATTGTTGGCCACTGCATTGTAGAAAGTAAGCATCTGAAGCGGGGTCATCTTCAATTCGTATCCGTGGCTGATCCATGGCAGTGAAACTCCGCTCCATGTGGAATCCGCCGGATCTTTGATATAAGGGATTCCCTCTCCAACCATCTGAAATCCAAGTGGCTGGCCTAAGCCTGTATTTTTGATAAAATCAATGAATTCGGTCGGGTCGTCCCCAAAATGTTCCTGAACAAGCCTCGCAATTCCGATGTTGGATGATTTCTCAAATACCTCCTTTACAGTCAGCACGCCAAACCCATCCGGCACATGATCACGCATGGTCTGATTATAGAATTTATAGGTCCCATCACCAGTGTCTACTGTATCTGATAGTTCCAGATCTGTCTCTTCCAGCAAAGCCATCATAGAAGCGAGCTTGAACGTAGATCCCGGTTCGCGGGCTCCCTGGCTTCCCACAGCATAATTATATCTTTCGTAGTAGTCTCCCCTGCTGTTTCGGCTCAGGTTTGAAATCGCTTTGATCTCGCCGGTCTTTACCTCCATGAGTACGACAAGCCCGTAATCCGCCTGGTGGCGGGTCAATGCTTTCAATAAGGCGGATTCTGTGACATCCTGCAGGTTCACATTGATGGTAGTCTGGATATCATATCCATCTTTCGGCCGGATCTCGGTACCATCGTAAACAGGTTTCCATCCTCCCCCGGCCATCCGCTGGAAGACTGATTTTCCATCCCTGCCGGCAAGCTGCCGGTTGAAACTGTACTCGAGGCCAACCACTCCCCGGTTTTCGGCGTTTACAGTCCCGATCGTGCGATACCCCAGCTGTGAAAATGGCAGGAAGCGCTCCTCCACCTTTTCGAAGATCACTCCGCCATGCAACCGGCCCTCCCGGAAGATGGGCCAGTTTTCCATACGCTTCTTATCCTGATAGCCAATTTTATCACGGTTCAGGACGATATATCTTTTTTTTGATCTTCGGGCTTCATCGATCTTTCTTTTGTACTGGGTGGGCGTAAGGTCATCGTAAAACCTGGACAGCATAAAGCACAGGGAGTCGATACCTCTTTTGTACAGTTCAGCATCGGCCAGGGCCGGATCGAAGGCCACCCGGTAGAAGGGGATTGACGTCGCCAGCAGGCTCCCGTCATCGGCATAGATGTTTCCACGGGTAGCTTCGATTTTGCGTACTTCGAGCCCCAGGGTTTCAGCCAAACCTTTCCAGCGTTCGCCCTCAGTATACTGCAGCGTTATAATGCGAAAAAGTATTCCCCCTGAAAAAAGGAATACTAGCAAGAAGGCGATCCGCACCCGGAGCAATATGGAGCGCTTGATACTCATTCCGTATTGACGATGATCTTAAAGGGTGGATGTTTGCTTTCTTCCAGACCCAGCGCCCGGGCCTGTTTGGCCACTTCGGACTGCTTGCTGGCGAATTTGTATTCGGCTTTTAATGTGGTATAGTCTGCGCGCAGGTCCTCCACCTCACTTTCCAGGGTGCTGATGGCCCTGATCTTCTTTTCGGAATAGTGCCTGTTTCCTATATATATGACACAAAGTGCGGAAACGAAGAGGATCTGTGGCAGGAACCGGACATGGATTACCTGGGCCAGTGAATCATCGATCCTCAGGAACCGGTCGATCAGCCTGAAAAGACCTCCGCTTTGCGTGGTTGTTTTACCGGGTATCTTATATGTATTTCCAGACATCTCTTTTTTTCTTTTAATTGGCTTTTGGCCTTTGGCCGACCTTCCATTCAATTTTTATTTCCATGGTCTGTGTCATTCAGACCATTCATTTTTTTATTTCTTCCAAGGTTCGTGTCCTCCTCACGAACCTTTTAACTTCGCCAAGGTCTGGGTCACAGACCTTTAGCATCACAACCTCTCTCCTATCCTCAGCTTTGCGCTGCGGGCGCGTTTATTTTCTTCAATCTCTTCCGCTTCAGGAACGATGGGCTTTTTGGTGACCGGCTTAAAGGGCCTGATCTCATGACCGTAAAAGTCCTTTTCCATCACCCCTTTGAAGTTTCCGGTATTAAGAAAGTTTTTGATCAGCCGGTCTTCGAGCGAGTGATAGCTCATGATCACCAGTCTGCCTCCGGGTCTGATCAATTCCTTAGTTTGTTCCAGGAACTCCTTCAGGGCACCCATTTCATCGTTTACCTCGATCCTGATGGCCTGGTAGACCTGCGCCAGGTATTTGGCTTCCTTGCCCCTGGGCGCCAGGGTTGATGCGATATCTTTTAGCTGCCGGCTTGTGGTGATCGGGGTGGCTCGTTCCCTGATGATGGCATTGGCCAGTGTTCTGGCATTTTTGATCTCACCGTAAGCGCTCAGGATGTGGACCAGGTCCGGTTCGGCATATTCATTGATAACCTGTGCGGCTGATTTTTCAGCATTCTGGTCCATCCGCATGTCCAGGGCGCCATCGAAGCGGGTGGAAAAGCCGCGTGAACCTTCATCGATCTGATGTGAGGAGACACCAAGGTCGGCAAGAATTCCATCCACCTGTGTGACACCGTGGAGTTTCAGATATCGCTTGAGGTACCTGAAATTGGATTCAATAAATGTAAAAGAACGTTTCTGCTTCAGCTGATCGCTCAGCTTGTCGGCATTGGCTTTTGCATCAGCATCCTGATCAAAAGCATATAAAGTTCCTTCCCTCAGCCGGTTGATGATCTCTTTTGAATGTCCTCCACCACCAAATGTGACATCTACATACGTCCCATCCGGTTTGACGGCAAGCCCTTCAATACATTGCTGTAGCATGACGGGCCTGTGGTAGACACTCATATTTATTCGTCCAGGAATTTTTGGGCCAGAGCGCTGTACTCATCCGGATCTTCGATCTGGTGCTCGGCAAACACTCCCGGATTCCACATTTCAACGTAGTTGCCCATGCCGATGAGGATAGCCTCTTTGTCTATCTGTGCATGAGCGAGCATTGATTTCGGTATCAATATCCTCCCGGCGCTATCCAACTCTACCTGTGCAATGCTCCTGAAGAAGTTTCTTTTCAATTTTCGCTGTTCGGCGTTGAATTCACTAAGCGCAGCAATCTTGGCATGTATCTTTTTGTACTCTAACATCGGATACAGGATAAGATTGGGCTCGAATCCTTTGCGGATCACGAGCTCTGTAGTGGAGACCTCGGGCAGGTTCGTCTTAATCTTTGCAGGTAAGACCAACCTGCCCTTAGTATCCAACTTACACTCATACTCGCTTGTAAAAAAAGCCATCTGAGCCTTGAAAAATATAAACCACCGAGACAAATGTAGTGAAAAGATTCACATTTGCAACCACTTTCCCCCACTTTATGACACTTTGGTAAAAATATTTGTTTCAGAGACATAAAGGGCCCTTTTGAAAGCATGGGAGGGGTTGAAGCTCATAAGTACCTGAGCATAAGGAGGCTTAAAAGGGATGTTTTAAAGGAAAAGTGGAGAGAAAACGGAGTGAATGGAGGAATGGTGGGAGGAAGTGGGAATTTTTTTCAGGAGACATAATCCAGGTGTGAGGCCACAAAATGACTTGTTCTCTATCGTCACTCGGCATAACCTGACAAAATCCCTGCGACTGAAGAAGTTTTTCAGATCAATAAATTTAACGATTGTTCACATATTTTAATTGTTCACGTATCGTGAATGGATTATATTTGTGAACATGAGTGAGCAAAGGATTATAGATACTGCCTTAGAAAGGTTAAAGGAAACTACCGGGATTGAAGGGCATTTTACAATTGAAAATCCTGAAGATGATGGTCACATTGTACTGACTGTGGACAATCAGGAACTGGATTTTTTTGTTGAAGTAAAAAGAGAAATCCGGCCACATCAAATTGAGCAGATCCGTGCTCTTAATCATCATTATGCAAATAAGTTATTGGTGATTGCTCAAAAAATCTACCCCAGGGTAAAACAGGAACTCAAGGAATTAACAATCCCATTTCTTGAAGCAAACGGGAATCTATACCTGAAAAGAGATGGGATTTGGATTTGGATTGATACAAATCCACCGATTAAACCTGGAAAAGATACAAGTAACAGAGCTTTCACAAAAACAGGTTTGAAAGTACTCTTCCACTTTTTTTTAAAACCTGAACTAATCAATCAAACCCATAGACATATTGCAGCAGCAACAAATGTTGCAGTTGGAAATATCCCACAAATCATTGATGGACTGAAAAGAACTGGATACATCTACCCATTAAACAAAGACACTTATATGTGGGAAGATCGAAGGGCTCTTTTTGATCGATGGATTACCGAATATGCCACTACCCTAAGATCTTCTTTACTTATAAAAAGATATCAGGCCCCTGACAATTGGAAGAACCTTGATTTAAAACCGGAAATAACCCTTTGGGGTGGCGAACCGGCAGCAGATTTAATGACCAATCACCTAAGACCGGAAGAATTCATTTTATATACCAAAGAAACAGAAAAAGATTTGATTCAAAAATATCGATTCAAACCAGATCCGGATGGTAAATTATTCGTGTATGAGATGTTTTGGGATGATCCCCTGCACAGAGAAAAATTCGTCCCCCCAGAGTTGATCTATGCTGATTTAATGATTAAAGGTGACAAAAGATGCCGTGAAACTGCCAAAATGATTCAAGATAAACTCCTGGAATTTTGAAAAATTCATACAAGGAACTCTCAATCCCCTATTTCAAGGAAGTATTTGAAATTATTGATAAAGTAATGATACAACTTGGTGTTTCTTATTACCTGATCGGTGTTAATGCCATAGCCCTGAAATTGCTAAAAGAGGGACTTAAGCCTTCAAGAGGTACAAAAGATATTGACTTTGCGGTAATGGTTTCTAGCATATCACAATATGATCAAATTGTAGAGAACCTTGTTAAAAACGGCTTCAATAGAGTGGAGGCACCGTGGACGTTATATCATAAAGAGTACAACGTGGCTATTGATTTACTCCCATTCGGAGAGATTGAAGAACAGAACACCTTGTCATTTAATAAGCGAGTTACGGACTTGCATGTCCTGGGGTTTAAGGAAGTACTTGAGAATCCCTCACAAGTTGAGGTAGAAGACATCATAGTAAATATCCCACCTCTGCCTGGAATGGTTTTATTGAAACTGGTTGCCTGGAGTGATCGGCCTGAAGAAAGGGATAACGACTTATCTGATATATTAAGAATCATTCATCACTACTATGATTCTAATTGGGATGACATTACAAATAACCACCATGACCTTCTAAAGGACCCTTTTGATAGGCTTAAAATATCAGCCCGGGTCCTGGGTCGGGAAGCCAGTCAATATTTACAAAAGTCAAAAGTGCTAAGAGATCGAATTCTCAGCGTTCTCCAGGAAAATCTCGAAGATGCAGCTAGATCTAAAATCGGTCTTGATTGGGCTAAAATTTTAGATAAGGATATTGAGTATGCAAGGGATATTTTAAAAGCATTTGAATTGGGGCTAAGTGACCAAAATACTCATTGATGCTGCCAGCATTTTCCATTGACTTCTTAAGCCTGCTTAATACCTTGGCTGAAAAACCACAGGAAGATACATTTTCACTCTTACATCTTTCCCCCCATGCCTCCCCGGTATCCAGTTTCCGGATGTCTTCTTAATAGCCTTAATGGCCGCGGCATTGCATTTCGGACTAATACCTTCTATGATTGTTGCCCTTTCTACTTCTCCTTGCAGATTTACAACGAACATCACTACCACAGTACCACGTATTCCTGCTCTCATTTCACTTTTGGGATATTTCACAAACTGTGACATATCCAATCGAAACTTCTCCACTCCGCCTTTATATTCTGGCTGTTCCTCAACTACAAAAGCTGTGTCATATTCAATGGTGGTAAAGACAGTTTGACTATTCTCTTCTAATCTGAAAGTTATTGGTAATACCATTCTAACTGCCACCAACTTTCCCAGATGTTGGCCGGGAGTCCATTTACCAGATGTTTCTTTGACAGCGTTCACTGCCTGCTCATCACATCCACCACCAATGCCTTTTACGGCAAATACTTCTTCTAACTGACCCTCCTTATTTACAATGAATGACACATACACGACTCCCTGAATGCCCATTCTTCTAGCTCTGGCAGGATACTCTACCAATTTGGATATATCAACATAAAAGGAGTCAATTCCACCATCATAAACAGGAAATTGATCAACATAAACTAATGAATCTGGTAATTCATCATCCAACCTGGTTGTGTCACCATAAATTTTGTATTGCTTTTGCGAAATGGCACAATTGCCAATAGCAATGCAACAGGTAAGCAGTATATACCTCATTGCTTTCAAATTAACAATAATCTCTAATTTAATGGTTTGATTTAATTGCAAATTAAGGTTCATACATAATAATGAAATCGAAAAGTTTCCTGCTTCTTCTAATAAGCCTTGGGATTTGGATAATTACAATTGGATTGGCAATGATCCGTTCGTACCTGGATTTTGATGTGATCGTTCTTGGAATTGTTGGCTCTTTGTCTTTAGGTACAAGTTTTGCGGGGATAATCCTTGGCTTTTTTGATAAGCATGGAATTTTCAAATACATTGGAATTACCTTTAATCTATTCCTGCTCACTGCCTTTGCATTTATTTTTGTTTTCTCTGATACTAACAAAAATCAAACTAATCTTACATTCCAACAATTTCGGGATACACTTCCCGATTATCTTGATGAAACAGAAATCAATGTTGGTTATCATTTAATAACCGATGCAGTCAGTACCTGGGATTCACTCAAAATCCAGTATTGGCTTAAAGGGGATCAAGCATTTAGAGAAGCAGCTACGAATCTTGGAGTAAACTACGAAAAAGTATTTTTACATTACCCGGATGGCTTTGGTGATCAGGTTGAAGAATTTTCTGTTTCTTCTGATTCAGTAATCCTGAGGGTACCCATTTCAAACCAAAGGAATTCCTCCTCCATGTATCAAAGAGAAGTTAGTATTGGAATTCGGGCAGCGTTTAAATCCGAAAATTTCCAGTATGATACCACATATTTGGTTGCGGTTAAGTATATGGTGAGGGCTCCATCAAGCAGAATATAGATTATTAGTCTAACCCACCTAAATTTTCTGTCCTCCAGATAACATGGTGATCGCATTTACTTCTCCCTGGCAAATCACTTCTTTAAACTACCTCCTCTGCTCCACCTCAAATTCAATATCCCAGTGACTTAAGTACTCTTTAAGTGGGCCCAGTCCAACCTCTACCCTGCGTTGATCTACCGTTTCGGGGTCTGCCAGCTCATAGAGCTTCCATCCGTCCCCATGGTCAACTACCTGGGTGCCGTAGAGCTGGGGCTTGTACTCATTCATGAGTATCCGGTCTTCCATCATGGCAATGTTACCCGGAACCAGGTCTCCATTCCGGGCAGCCTGCTTGAGTAAAGGCAAATACTCTTTTCGGTATTTATTGTAAATGGTGTGCTGAAAGACCAACCATACGGCATTCATCCCTTTCTGACTCACCTGATCTAAAGTTGGCATTCCACACTGTTTGATGAGATTGATGACCACCTCCAGATGACTGAAATCGATATTTTGATCTATCGAATTTTCCGGCAACCTCATTTCCTGATCGGTGTCATGGATTGCCTGCAAAATGCTGTCTATCTTTTCGCATTCTATGACAACCTCCCCAATCTCCATTTCCGGACCCTCATTCCAGGCACTTTGAAGTTCTGCCATCCTTTCCTTATCCTGTTCTGTCGCCCGCCTGATCACTATTTCGATGATTTCTCCCTCCTCATTTACATATTGATCACCAAAAAAGTCGCCACGACTCATCTTGCTGAGACTGTCCGGAGGAATGATTTCAACCTGTTCATTTTTGAAAGTGACCACCTCCATGTCGACCGGTTGTCTTTTCCTCACCAGCTGCAAATGTTCCTCATACGTCAATTTCCGGAGACCTTCGGGTTGGTAGGACTCTTTTTGATTGTTGCAGCTCACCAAAAGAAATAAAACGGGTATTAAGAAGTCATAAACTGAGCGTGCATTGGTTTTCATTGGTCATTACAAAATTGAATTTTCATCTACAACATCCTCCATCGTGTCCTCCTGATCTTCAGACTCATTGTCATAATTGCTGCAATCCAGTTCAATGGAAAGCGGAGTCGTTGGTTTTGGGAATGGACCCTTTGAATATCCAAGTGTCGGATCTTTGTAGACCTGTTGCATGAACTTGTCCCAAATGGGCATTGCCGTCCGGGATCCGGAGCCAAGCGCCCAGTTTTTAAAGCGGATACTTCTTTCCTCTCCTCCTACCCAGGCTCCCGCGGCCAGGTCTTTGGTTACCCCCATAAACCATCCGTCGGAGGCATTTTGTGTGGTTCCGGTCTTGGCTCCGATTTCATTGCCTGACTTCACCTCTTCACTCAGCCGGTGAGCGGTGCCGCCTGCTTCTTCGGTAGTCCCTTTGAGCATATGCAACATCACATAGGCTGTCTCTTCGTTGATCGCCTCATAATTTTTCTCAGGCATAAATTCCTGAATGACATTTCCGTTACGATCCTCAATTCGATCGATAAAATAAGGTGTGGTATAGAACCCGCTATTGACAAAAGTGGAATAAGCCCCAACCATTTCATAGACAGAGACATCTCCTCCTGCACCAAGTCCCAGGGCAGGAACAGCCTCCAAAGGGCTTTCAATTCCCATTTTCTGAGCATATTCTTTAATCGTGACCGGCTGCAGCTGTTTCATCATGTGGGCTGTAATACTGTTCACAGACCTGGCCATCGCCTGCCTGATGGTCATCTTGTCTCCCGTGTAGATACCATTGGCATTCGTAGGAACCCATATCTTTCCATTATTCACAAGAGAGACAGCTTCATCGACAACAGGGAAGCATGGGGAATAACCATTGTCAATGGCCGCTGTGTATACAAATGGCTTAAAGGTAGAACCGGGCTGACGCTTGCTCTGCATCACATGATCAAACTGAAAATACTTATGATCGATTCCTCCTACCCATGCCTTAATTTTCCCGCTCATGGGATCCATCGCCATAAATCCGGTTTGTAAAAAGCTTTTAAAATAGCGAAGGGAATCATACACATTAAATAAGGTATCCTTTTCTCCTTCCCATGAAAATACGGTCATGGGACGCTTTTCGCGGAGCTTAATCTCAATGGAGTCTGAAGACGGGCTATATTTATCAACCAGGAAACCATAATACGCTGTTCCCCTGACGGCCTTTTCGAGAAAGTCCGGTATTTCCCTTCCTGAGTCATCGATCCAGGGAGCCAGGTCACCTAAATGATCATGAAAAATCTTCTGCAGCTCTGTCATGTGTTCCCTGACAGCTGTTTCAGCGTACTCCTGCATTCTACTATCAATGGTGGTGTAGATCTTAAGCCCGTCACCCCAAAGATCCAGACCATGTGCTTTGGTCCAGTCCATCAGATAATTTCTGACGATGGTTCTAAAATAGGTGGCCGGACCCTCATTGTGACTATCCGCATGGTACCTAAGCCCGAAATCAGAGACCTTCAGGGAATCAAATGCAGTGCGATCTATAAACCCATATTTGTGAAGGTTGTATAAAACTTCCGTCCTCTTTCTTCTGGCATTGTCAGGATTGAGCACGGGGTTAAACCTGGTCTGACCATTCAGGGCCCCAACCAGGATCGCTGCTTCTTTATAGCTAAGCTGTGAGGGTAGTTTATTGAAAAATGTTTTAGCAGCTACTTTGATCCCAAAAGTATTGCTTCCAAAGGGTACGGTGTTTAAATACATCAACAGGATCTCTTCCTTTGTATAGGATTGCTCCAACCGCACGGCAATGATATATTCCTTAAACTTGGTTATGATACGGCCAATGGATGGGTATTTATATAGAGCTCCTTTATTCTCGGTCTCAGTGTTAAACAGATTCTCAGCCAGTTGCATGGTGATGGTACTTCCACCACCCTGATATAACGTGGTGACGTTGCCAATAATGGCCCGAACTAAGCCTCTGAGATCTATTCCCTGATGGGTTTTGAACCTCAAATCTTCAGTGACCAGCAGCGTGTTAATAAGTTCCGGAGAAAGCTCCTCATAGGTCACCGGAGACCTGTTTTGCCGGTAGTAGCCACTACCAAGCGGGACACCGTCGGCACTGATCAGTCTGGACGCTACTTCAGATTCCGGTCTTTCCAGTGCCTCAAAGCCAGGTAATCCACCGAACCATCCATTTAGATCAACTTTGACGGCATAAAACAAAGCTGGTATTGAAACTACCGTAAATATGGAGACAACCCAGAGGGCTATGACAATAAATCGTATTAGTCGCTTATTCATTGAGGACAGGCTCAATATTAAAAATATTCGGTTTTAGACAGTATCATATTTGGACCTTCCCGAAATAAATTCAATCCAAAAGAAAGGGAGTGTTTCATAACGTAATGGTCAAATTAACAACAATTTCTAAATTAATGGTTTAGTCTATCTCACTTAAAATGAAATCATCCCTTAAATTGATCCTGATTGTTTCGCTCTTGTCCTGTCATGACAAGCAGACAACTACCGAAGGAAACACGTTTAAGTATTAATTGAGAACACACCAGCATTGAAAACGCTTTTCTCAAGGGTCTTCATTGCACTTGCCTGCCGGAACATTGTGAAGGCATGCAAAGAGGACAAGTTATGGGAGCAATTTTCCAGATCTACCTCAAAACCTCTTCAAAAGCCACCTCTTCACCCGCAAGCACAAATACGGTCGTGGGAAGTCCTTCCGTTTTATCCATGAAATTTCCGAGGTATTCATCATAGCGCTCTCCGGGGGTCGCCAGTCCCAGGAAAACAAGGTCTGCATTGGCCGACTTCTCTTTTAACAATTCACTGAATGTGTGGTTTCCTGAAGCGAAAATATTGGTGGTAGCAGGGATCCGCATGGTTTTAGTTAGATCTCCAAGGTTTTTGCTTGCATCTTTTCCAGCCTCATCATCTTTTGTGACTACATTCAGCACCAGCTCTGCCCGTCTCCAGTTAAAACTCTGTTTCATCTGATAAGCCAGCAGGATCATGAGTGCGCCATTACCCTTTAAACCGGCCCACCAGATATCAATACGTTGTTTCGTGCCAAATTTCTTAATCTCATTTTCCCTGATGATCAGGACATTTCTTTTGGCCTCGTAAAACTTGCTGATCATGCGGGAATATTCCGGAAGGTGGTCTTTTTCCTGTGTATCTCCCAGCACGACCGTATTGGGGTAAAGGCTTCCTAAACCATACACCTCCACCAACCTGCGCCCTCCCTCGTAGGGATTTTCCGCTGATATGATCCGAACCAGGCTATTAATTCCTTTGTCTAAAAGGAACTCACGGACACTGGCTTCCATTTTTTTCTGCCTGTCCAGATCGATGGTTTCAGCTGGTAATATGGACGCTACGGTGAGCAGGCCCTTATTTTGAACGATGTCCTGGGACAGTGAGATCAAATACCAGCGTTTGGTTGGGGCACCTGAAAGAACCAAAATGTGAGGGTACCAGTTTTTCGGCTCTGAGCTGGAATTAAGCCTTAGCAAAGCGCCCCTGGAAAGTGCCATCCAGACGCCCTGCCAGACATCTCCCCAATTTGATCGCAGCCGTCTGTTTTCTAACCAGAAGAAGGTAAGCAACACAAAGAAAATGGCGATGACGGTAGCTAATGGGTTGATCAATAGCATCACGATCACACAGCCGATCGCTCCTGCCAAAGAAAATATCCAGGAAACCTTGAATGTCGGACGAAAAGAAGGGCTTTTCAGAAAATTCTCTATGGCTGAGGATATATTCAACACCCCGTAGGTGGCTAAAAAAAACATGGTAAGCACAGGGGCTATGATATCAAGGTCAGTAAACCATACGGCCAGCAGCACAATGGCTAAACAAAAAATGGTTCCCACTCTTGGAGAATCTTCTTCCCGGGTCCCTTTACCCAGCCACTGAAGAAATCCCGGGAGTACCCGGTCCCTGGCTAAAGCCTGTAACACTCTGGGAGCCCCCAGGATACTACCCAATGCACTCGATAAAGTGGCACCCCAAACGCCTAAGAGAATGGCATCCCCCCAAAACGAGATCTTCCGCATGATCAAAGGATCAGCTATCAGTGTCTCTGCATCTACCCGGCTGGCCAGGATTATTGGTAGCGTCATATAGATCACATACCCTGCGCCTACAGCCATTAACGTACCTTTCGGAATGGATCTTCCGGGATATTTCAGGTCACCGGAGAGATTGACCCCTGCCATGATGCCCGTTACCGCCGGAAAAAATATAGCGAAAACCTTCCAGAAACTCTCCGATTCCTCAGCCGGTACACCCCACATTTCAATGGTAGTGTTTTCCAATGGCTTTCCAAACAGGAGCGAAATCAGTGAGACACCAATCACAGCCATGATAAAGTATTGAACCTTGATGGCAATGTTAGGGGAGGTCAAGGCCACGAAACCAATCAATAAAGTAACGATCACACCCACCAGTCGCTGATCTATTTCGGGAAATACCCCGGCAAAGCTCTCTGCAAAGCCCACGGTATAAAGGGCAACAGATAGCGTTTGTGCAATAAACAGGGGAATGCCCACTGCTCCGCCTGTCTCAATGCCCAGGGACCTGCTGATCATGTAGTAGGCCCCACCGATTTTTACCTTCTGGTCAGTGGAAATGGATGCAATGGAGAGGGAAGTAAGGAAAGTAATCAGGGTCGCCAGTGTCACAATGATCAGCGTGCCAAGTAAACCGACATTGCCTACTACCCAGCCAAACCGGAGGTACATGATCACCCCAAGAATAGTGAGGATAGAGGGTGTAAAGACACCTCCGAACGTGCCAAGTTTCTTCTCCTGGCTATCCTGATTTTCCCCTGACGACTGCTGTTTTTCTTCCACTAAGTGGTGTCCTCCTAAAACTCGGGTAAGGTTAACCTATATGATTGCCTTAAACAAAAAAGAATACAGGAAACAGTAGACAGAAAACAGTAGACCCAAAAGACCTGCCTTCTTTCACCCCTCTTCATAAAACCTTAACCTGCCCTTTACCTCTCTCAGCTCCGATTGGAGATCTTCGATTTTTTGCAGTAAATTGAATATCGTATCGATGCCTTCCGGATTGATCTCCAGGTCTTCGTGAAGCCTGAGCATACGTTCCAGGTCCCTGATCTCATCATGGTGAATACAAAGAACCTTTTCCACAGTAAATATTCGTATCAGTCCCAGCTCATCAAGTCTGGAGAAGAAAGACTCCTCCACCTGATAGTGACCGGACAACTCGCTGATTGCTATGTAATCTTCCTTGTTCATGATGGCCTTATTTCGGATAGCTGATGAAACAGTTCTTTTTCCCTGGAGCTTAGATTGGTAGGTAATTTCACCTGGAAGGTGACATACAGGTCTCCAAAATGCCCCTCCTTTTTATATATGGGAAAGCCCTTGCCTTTGAGTTTAACCCTTGTACCATTCTGGGTCTCGGGCTTCACCCTCAGCTTTGCCTTTCCGTCGAATGTATCGATCGTGATTTCACCACCCAGCAGGGCCCGGTAAAGACCGATGTCTACGGTAGTGTGCAGGTCATTGCCATCCAGCCTGAATTTGGTGCTGTTAGTGATGTTAAATGTAATGTACAGGTCACCATGAGGACCTCCATTTACGCCCTCCCCACCCTGACCTTTGATCCTGATCTCCTGGCCGTCCTTAACACCTGCAGGAATGGTCAGTCGGATGTTTTTCCCATTGACGGTCAGCGTCCGCTTATGCGTATGATAAATATCCCGGATGTCCAGCTTCAGCTCCGCATGGTAATCCGGGCCCTTGAATTTGACCTGTCTGTGTGTCCGCTGACCACTAAACCGGTCGCCAAACATGGATTCGAAGAAATCAGAAAAGTCACCTTCATCGAATGGCTGCGAAGTGCGTTGCTGACGACCCCTGCTCCTGGTTTGCTCAGCCTGCTCGAACTGGTCCGCATGTTTCCATTGCTCGCCGTACTTATCATATTTTTTCCTGTTTTCAGGATCGCTCAGTACGGCATTGGCTTCGTTGATTTCCTTGAATTTTCGTTCTGCCTCCTTGTCATTTGGATTCAGATCGGGATGGTATTTTCTGGCCAGCTTCCTGTAAGCTTTTTTGATTTCCTCCGGACTGGCATTTTTATTGATTCCAAGAGCTGAATAATAATCAATGAAGGCCATATCACCTTTCTTTCCAAAATTCCTCCGCTTCTTTTTCCATTTTCTCGAGTCGGGAATAGTAGTCAGGGAATTCTTTCAAATGTGCCCATGCGATCTTCCCGGTCATCAATTCATCATTGTCGGTAACATTCGTTTCGGGATAGCGGGTTCCATGCTCAAGCTCCACATTGAGCCCTGAGGTAAATTCCTTCAGGTTTACCTCCTTCCAGTCGATATGGAGGGCCTGGCCAATGCGCCTTGCATCCTCCGCGGTATACTTTTTCATTTTTTGAACTGTAGCGGATGATACTCGCCCAGCAAACCAAATTTCATCTGTCCGTCCAACTAAACAAATGACTTTGATCAAGCAGGAATTGGATATTGGTCAGATGTCAATGCTGACTTCATATTTCATATACCAATATCAGAGATTGGCTTTAAGAAAATCCTTGATTTCAACCGGTCGTAAATCCCTGGCAACTATCATTCCATTTCCATCTAACAGGTAATTTGTAGGAAATCTGTTGATCCCCATTTTCTTGCACCATGTAGCATCCATATCTAAATACTGGTGCCATGGCAGTTCATACTTCACAATAGCTTCCAGCCATTTATCTTTGACTTCTACTCTATCACTTGAAATACCAATGATTTCAAATCCTCTATTTCGGAATTCATTATAGATTGAAATAAGCTCCGGAAATTGAGCTATACATGGCCGACAGGAGCTATACCAGAAATCCAGCAGGATATACTTCCGATCATTTGGAATAATGCTTTCCGTACTATCAAAATAAATATCAACTACAGGTAACGCAGGAAAAGTATTTCCCTTCGAAAGTATTTTTGACCTCGTAATTTTACTTCCCAGAACAGTTCCCGGTAAAGACTTTTTTATTGTAGGCGATAGGTTCTCGAATGCAGAACTATATACGGGATTATACCCATCAAAACTGTATATTTCAATTAATTTCCATAATGCGAGATATGAGTCAGGGTTGTTAATTATATAATTCAACAAGGTACTGTCACTTTTTTGATAAATGGTTTTTATCTGTTTTTCAAGTAAAAGATTAATACTATCAGGAACCTCTCGCTGATAAAAATCATAGATGCCATCTCGTCTGTTATAAAAGTCATCATAACTCTGCCTTACTTCTTCATAAGATTTCAAATAAGAGTTGCGATATTCAATCATTGAAGCGTTGTCAATAAGTGCAACCTCCTCTTGATCAAGGTCAACGATCATTTCCTGGTTTCCAGGCTCCAATACAAATAATCGTGATCGGAACGAATCTTCATAGCTAATCGTAAATCCCATAGGATATTGGATAGAACCAGTGAAGTGGAATTTTCCATTTTTTACTTCCGCTTGCAACTGTGTTGGATCCAAATAGTAGTCATGATGGTAAAAAGGATCAAGAAAAAGCGTTCCGGAGTCAGCATTAATCTTTCCTTCTACAATGAATAAATCTTTATTTTCACATGACATTGCCAAAAACAAAAAGGCAACTACCACAAAAAGTATTACTCGATTCGATCGCATTGTAGATTCATTTGGGTGAAAATAGGCAAGTATTTACCACCATTAATCATTTATTTAAACATAATTATCCACTCATCTCGTTTCGTATCTACGATGAAGCTCTGGTAGACAAATGCAACGAGGATGAGCGAGAAGTACGATTGTATCGCACAAGGAAAAACGAATTAGTACCTCATATTCAACCCAGTACTCATAAATTATCTCTCTGATAACAAAAGATCAATATATAAATTGAATATCTTTGATCAAGATGAATACTCTCATTCTCAATAAGAAAAAATACGTGGTGGTAGAGCAGCACGAGTACGATCGTCTACTTGAAAAGGCTGCTTTGAAACAACCGGGGGCACGAAAACTCAACCTGAATGAAGGTAAGAAGTTGGCCTACAAGCAAATTGATACCTGGCACAAAGAGAAGTAACTATTCTTGACAAAGCCGCAAAAGAAGTGGCTTACTATGCGTATTTTATCGAAAGCGAGGGACTACCAGAAACCAGTAAAAAATTTGTAGATGAAGCGTTTTCCTATTTTCATAAACTTGGGGATAGTCGGTTAACCCATCGACCCTGCAAATTCCACGTTTGGAAGACTGCTGGCTACCGCTGCGCTAATTTTAGGAAGACCTATGTAGTGGCATATCTTGATCTCGATCAAGAAGTCATTATCTGTGATTTCGCACCTCATAAGCTGATTACCTAGTAGTAGCAGAAAACTATAAAATCAGGGGAGACGACAATCATGCAATTGACTATGATCATACCGGTATAGATATCATGCAGAAAATAAATTACATTCATGACAACCCGGTTACTGCCAGAATTGTAAATAGGCCGGAAGATTATGTCTATAGCAGTGCAGTTGACTATTACACGGAGCAAAAAGGTTTAGTCAAGGTCGTCGTTATATGATTTCTATGTAGCGTTAAAAACGCAGGTCTCAAGTATCCTCGTTACAATACAAACGAGGATAAGTCAAATTTAGCTCATCCTTGTTTGCAACGAGGATGGATGAGAAGTGCGATTGTATCGCACACATAAAATAATTAGACCAGTATTCTACTAGACAAAAGTTTGTTCCATCTCCTCCAAAAAATCCTCCTCAAAATCTGCACCGATCCCTGGCTCATCAGGTAATTTCCATCTCCCACCTTCTTCCAATACAATGCCTCCGGTTACCGGATCTTCGGCATGCGACAATGGTGAATCAATGTCATAAAAGGTGATGATCTCTCGGGCTGTTGCCAAATGAGCCAGAGCCGTCATCGCAAACCTGCTTTCGGACATCCCTCCTACCTGGCATTTGATCCCGGCAGCTTCAGCAATCGCCATGACCTTCAGCGCATGATGAATCCCTCCCGTTTTGGCCAGTTTGATGTTGAAATAATCGCAGGCTCCCATGGTTGCAAGACGTAAGGCATCCCGGTGATCATACATCGATTCATCTGCCATGACCGGGATCGGACTTTGATTCCTCACGTTGACCAGCTCCCTGTTGTTCCAGTGAGGTATGGGTTCCTCACAATACTCTATTTTGAATTTTTCAAGAGATTTTAGGATACGGACGGCAGTAACCGGGTCCCACCCCTGGTTGGCGTCTATCCTGAGGGGAATTTCATCTCCTACAGCCTCCCTGATTTTTTTTATCCTTTCAATATCCTGATCCATCCCTCCCCCCAACTTCACTTTGATCACTGGAAATCCGTCCTTTTTGTACTTCAATGCCTGATCGGCCATCTTCGCCGGTGAGCCTAAATAGACAGTCATGTCCGTAATGATCTCCCTGGAATTTTCTCCTCCCAGTAGCTGGTACAATGGCATATTCGCCTCCTTAGCGAGCAGATCATACAGCGCCATGTCATAGGCACTTTTTAAGCATGGATTTCCAGGCAGGCTTTTGTCTAAATCATTGATCCGTTGCTCGATGGCCAGCGGATCCTTACCTTTAATAATCCCCGCCAGATATTTAGCCAGTTCAAACTGAGAAGCCTGCATTTCTCCAATGATATGCACCAGGGGGCTTGCTTCACCTGTGCCGACCATTCCTGAATCCGTATGAATTTTCACCACCAGATTTTCAGCCACGGTAGTGGTACCCAACGACAGTGTGATGGGTTCCTTCAACCGGATATTGAGCTTGAAGATCTCTATTTTATCAATGATCATGGTTGATAAAATTAGTGAGATCTTACCGGAATCCTGTCATGGCATCTTTCCCTAAACTCACCATTTCAGGAAACACAGGTCAGCAATTTGCAACAGATAGAAAAACGTCAATCGATTTTGCTATGGCCGTCCAGTGGTCTCACCCTGATATTCCTCCAAACCATCGTAAACTGGCGCTCACCTTCGATGCCATGTACCTGCAGCGCGATGAAACCCTTCGGGTGGGTTTTATATACCTCTTCATTGGTCAGGTCTTCCACCTGATGACCATTAACAAAAGTTTGCATTCTCGGTCCGTCAGCGATCAGCCGAATCCTGTTCCAGCCCTTGTTGATGAAGTAGTCGTGACTATCCTTCAACTTGTCTTCAGAGGACAGCCATCCGGTTCCCAGTGCTTCACCATACAAAACACCTGTTGTGATCACTCCCTCTCCCATTTTTTGTCTGATCTCCACCTGCGGACCCCATACGCGACCGGCCCTGAAATTGGGATGGTCCTTCTCTGTGACCGGCCGGGCGGATGACCGGAACTGGATGCCCTGGTTGGTGATCGTATCTACCATCACGTCAGCTTCAAGGATGAAATCCCCGAATTGAGCTTTCGAACATAAAAATGAGTTAAGGCTGCCGGCTGCCGTGCGACCGATGATGGCCCCGTTCTCTACCGTGTACTGGTGGTATCCGTTCATCTGCACCCAGCCATCCAGGGTCTCTCCATCGAACAGACTGATCCAGCCCTCTTCATCCCGGGGTAAGTACTGTTCTTCCTCCCCGGATTCCGGCAGTGCAAACACCACCAAATGATCTGAAGAAGGGGTCTGGTTTTTTCCCCCACCAGCTGCCATGATCGCCAGGTATTGACGACCCTCTACCTGATAGACCGACGGAATAGCATAACCACCTGCAGGTAGTTTGTGCTCCCAAAGGAGCTGCCCATTGATCTTATTGAAAGCACGGATCTTTTCATCAGCAGTAGCTGCAATAAATACAATCCCCCCTGCTGTAGCCACCGGTCCTCCGAAGTTCGGCGTACCTGTATTTCTTATCCCTTCCTCCGCCAGCTCGGGAAATTCACCAAGGGGTACGCTCCAGACAAACTTTCCGGAGCCCAGATCAATGGCAGTGAGTTTTCCCCATGGAGGCCGGACGGCAGGGTAACCGCGATCATCCACAAATCGCTCGTATCTCTCCTGTAAATAGGTGAAATCTCCATCAGCTTCTGCATACACCTCCGGTTGGTGATCACTCTTAAGGTAGGCAGCGAGGCTATTGAGTTCCGATTCGCTAAACTGAGTAAAAGCAGGCATGATGTTTCTGCCGGTTCTGATCACCTCGACAATCTCGTTGTGTGATTTTGTAATGGTGTCCAGCGATGGATAAAGTGGCGGCACCCCTTTGCGATCTACTCCGTGACAGGCAGAACAGTTTCTCATGTACAGGTTCTTTGCCGTGGCCAATTCGTTGCGTTCACCTTCAGTCTCATAAACTTTGATCAGCTTACAAATGGTAGGATAATCGTTGCTGTTTACATAAATGATGTTGGAATAAGGATCGAAAGCCGCTCCACCCCATTCCACACCTCCCTGATGCCCGGGATTCACGATCGTACCTGTGGTAGTTGGTGGGGTGTAAAAAACGCCTGAAGCAGAATTTCGAAAGATCTTTAGGGCATGTGCTCTTGCTTCCCGGGTGATATCGGTCAGGTCAGCTTCGGTAATCCCAAGTCGGGTAAGCGGAGGCGGTAATCTTGGGATGGGTTGTGTAGGCCAGGCCTGTTCGCCGTCCACGTTAGAGGCAGGAACAGGCATTTCATCTACGGGAAAAATGGGTTCTCCGGTTTCCCGGTCCAGGACAAAAGTCAATCCCATTTTGGTGAACTGAACCACGGCATCCTGTTCTTCCTCACCCTTTTTTATGGTGACCAAAATGGGTGCTGGTGGATTGTCATAATCCCACAGGTCGTGATGGACGGTCTGGTAATGCCAGATCCTTTTTCCGGTTGTCGCATCCAGTGCCAGCACGCAGTTTCCAAAGAGGTTTTGGCCTTTGCGATTAGCACCGTAAAAGTCATATGCAGGAGAACCGGTGGCAGCAAACACCCAGCCTCTTTCCTCATCCACGGTCAGGCCTCCCCAGGCATTGGCGCCTCCGTAGGTCTCTCCCTCCTGAAATTCCCAGGTATCGTATCCAAACTCTCCTTCTTTGGGAATGGTATGAAAGATCCAGCGAAACTCGCCCGTCTTCGTATCGAAGGCTCGTATGTGCCCGGGAGTGGAATCGTATCCTTCCGGAACACGGGAAATGACGATCAGAAAGTCTTTGTAAACGATCCCCGGATTTGTTACCTCAATAGATGCCTCCCGGTAGTCCATACCCAGGTTTTTTCGCAGGTCAATAAAG
Organism: Cyclobacteriaceae bacterium; assembly: GCA_965243485.1. Taxonomy (GTDB): domain Bacteria; phylum Bacteroidota; class Bacteroidia; order Cytophagales; family Cyclobacteriaceae; genus UBA7330. The sequence continues at coordinate 5,723,709 of CBDEVP010000001.1, forward strand.
CCTCCTTCACCAAAATCTTCGATAAGTTCGCCTGTCTTAGCATCCAGGGCGTAAACCCTGTCTTGCACGAAATGGAAAATCCGTTGATCACTTTGATCTTCAGACTGCCAAAAGACCACACCGCGGGTCCGGCCCCTAAACAATTTTTGATCCTTATTGTGTTTTGAGGACTCAAAGACCCATACCTCTTCCCCTGTTGCTGCGTCCAGGGCGACAGCTTTTAAGGTAGCGGTCGAAATATACAACAGCCCATTGGCTATAATAGGATTCACCTGCATGGAAGAGGATTCGTTGGCATCCCCGGTCCTGTATTGCCAGACGGGCTGTAGCTTGTGTACATTCGCTGCATGGATCTGTGCCAGATCGGCATACTGATTTCCTTTCTTATCCCCCCGGTAGATTGACCAGTCCACATAGTTATCGAGGATATCGGTTTGCTGTGGCTTTTTGGATTCTTCTTCAGGACCTTTGCATCCGATCCAAAAGAAGAAAGCAGTCAAAATGATGAAAAAAGGAAGAGGTGGAGTGTTCATTTGGGTGAAGTTGTTTGACTAAAAATAACGAATTCATCATCTTTATTAAAAAAATAAGCTTACCCCAAACTCGACCCATGATGAAAATTACCCAGATTGTCCCGCTCATTTTCTTACTTAATCCGGCCTTTTTATTTAGCCAACTTCCCACCACCATCTCCATAGAAACCCCCATGTCTCCACCCACCTGGGCATTGCTTGAGCGGGAAGTGCTGAAAGCCAATGAAGCAGCCTGTTACGAGTTTTTCGATAAGTACTTCGATGAGCGGGGATACCTTCTTGCTGTGGAACGATGGGGTGGCGACGATGGACCCGACGATGCCATTGAAAATGTGGCGGACTGGCCGATCCTTCATGCCCTCGGAGCCTCCGATGAGATCCTTCGACTTTATAAGAAAGCCTGGGAGGGGCACCTTCTCCAGTATACCGAAGCAAAAACAGTGGAAGTACCCTTTGCCAGGGATGGCATGTACTATAAGGAATTTCCGGTGATGATGGACTGGATGCATAACGGCGAAGGATTGAGGGTTTTCAATCTGCAGGGACTTTCCGATCCTTATGACCCCGACTTTGAAAAGCGTGTTCGCCGGTTTGCCGGATTCTACATGAATGAAGATCCGGGAGCACTCAATTACGACCCCGAACATAAGATCATCAAAAGCATGTTCAACGGCAGCCGGGGACCATTGATGCGCAAAGCAACCGGTCTGGACTGGGCGGGTGATCCGATCGAGGTGGAGCACCGGTTTGACCTGGGGCACGGCGAGCGCAGCTACGAAGAGATGGTCGCTCACTTCAAGGATTATACGGAAACCATCGGGGATCACCCGCAAAACCTGAGTGCGACCACCCTGGCCGCCAATGCGTACATCCTGACCGGAGAATCAAAGTATAAAGACTGGATGATGGAATACGTCAATGCGTGGCACGAGCGCATGAAAGCCAATGATGGCCTCATCCCCAGCAATATTGGTTTGGACGGAACAATCGGAGGAGCCACTGATGGAAAATGGTATGGCGGCACTTATGGTTGGGGGTTTTCACCTGTTGTACCACAGACAGGTGAATTGGCCCATCGTACGCGGGTTTACCGGGGCATCATCGGATTCAACAATGCGGCCTTGCTGACCGGTGATTTCAGGTACCACACCGCCTGGGGTGAGATGATTGACAAGGTAAATTCCAACAGTAAAAGGATTGATGGCAAGACCCAGTATCCGCATATGTACGGCGATGACGGATGGTATGCCTACAGTCCGAGTCCGGTAGACTGGGGAATCCTTGATACCTGGTTTTTCACCCAGGCTCCTAAGGATCGCAAGCGGATTGGCAACAGGGATGAATGGGTTGAATTCCTGGATGGCAACAACCCCAGCTATCCTGAAAAGGCACTGCGTGAAGACCTCGCCCGAATACGAAGCAAACATGCAGAGATGCTCAAAGATGAAACGACACCCGATACCCGGCTGGCTGATGACCCGATGGACTACAATCCGGCATCTGTAACAGCACTGCGTCAACTCATGATCGCCGGTCTTGACCCTGGACGCGGGGGCGCGGCTCTTTATTCCAGACTCAGGTATTTCGACCCCCTGGAAAGGCGGGCAGGTGTCCCATCAGATGTTGCAGCTTTGGTTGACAAAATGACCAGTGATTATGTGCGAGTTACTCTGGTGAATCTCAACCAGCTTGAGTCACGTCAACTTATTGTCCAGACCGGAGCCTATGCCGAGCATCAATGTACTTATGTAGAAGTTGGTGGTCAAAAGGTTTCCATTGACCAACCGTATTTTAATGTACACCTGGAGCCCGGCACAGGCACTCAACTTACCATATACACCAATCGTTTTGCCAATCAACCAACGATGATTTTTCCGTGGGATCGGGGGGAGATAGTAACAATCAGGTAATACTTTTTTGATCTGATCTATGTTTATGAAACATCAATGGTTCATTACTCTCACGATACTGTTGTATCTACCCGGCTGTTCTTCTTCAAATAATGATATTTCGGCACAGAAAGAATACATGGATCATGTTTTCGAAATAATCATGGAGCATTCGATCCGTCGAGATTCTAATGATTTCGAAACACTAAGAAGACACGCATACCGAGATATCAAGAACACAGAATCAATTGAAGATTGTCACACAATCATCAAATTTTTACTCAGAGACCTGGGTGATCATCATAGTCGATTCATGCCTGCGAACCAAGTCAAAAAATGGCTGTCTATCAGCAAAAACGGAAGCACAAGCAATCTTACTACTTTTAGAGGTCACCTTCTAAATGAGCATATTGGATACATTCAAATGAGGGAATTCATCAGTGGTGATTCAATAGTAAACCAGGCATATGCGGATAGTCTTCAACAATTGATTAAATCCATAGATAATGAACAAATAAAGGGTTGGATATTGGACTTAAGAGAGAATTTCGGGGGTAATTGCTGGCCCATGCTGACAGGGATAGGCCCTTTATTAGGTAGTGGAGTTTGTGGTTATTTCATTGATAATAAAAACCATAAAACCCCATGGTATTATTCTAATGGTGAAGCAGGTACAGACTCAAGTGCCATTACCAGTGTGAGCATAAAACCATATAAAATCCTTGATGACACTCGTCCGGTCGCTGTATTAACAGGTCCTAAAACAGCTAGTTCCGGAGAGGTTATTGCAACGGCCTTCAGAAGTAAAAGCAATACCAGAAGCTTTGGCATACAAACCGCAGGTTTATCAACCGCGAATGCCACCTATATGCTTAAAGATAGCTCCATGATTTTCCTAACATCGGCCGTATATGCGGATAGGATTGGAAATGTATTTGGGGGAAATATCAAGCCCGATGAGAAAATCCCCTTTTCATACAAAACCATTGGCGAACCAGGAGATCCCCCAATAAGCCGTGCTATTGAATGGATCAACGAGTTGAACTAAGCAAATGTATCTCACACGATCAAAGTCACTACAGGGACTCTGATCACCTTAATACATAATCTCCCCACTTTCCAATCAGCCCCGTAATCAGGTGATATAAAGCAAACAGCTCCAGGGCAAAGGGCAGATAGCCCAGGTAACCTAAAAGCGGCATTTCAAAGACATACCAGAAGTTCACAAACGGTACCGTATAATACCATTTAGGCAGCGAATAGAAGTTCCACAACTCCCAAAAGAATCCACAGATGAGACTTGCTGCCCAAAGGATCAATACGGGTGTCCAGTTACCCTTCGCTGTGTGCTGGATGAGTGTACGGTGACCCAAAGCATGATTAATAGGGTCAAGGATCAGGTAGATGGACATCCAGATAAAAGCCGAAGAATAATCAGGAAAAGCAAAAACACAGGCCAGCATCAACAATCCAAGGAAGAGCAGGATCAAACGATCTCTGAGGTTTCCACCGATCTTTGGTCCCTTCATTGTTTTTTGAAAAGCAGGAAAGGTCCTGACAAATTCTGCCGTTGTAAACATGGCAGGGATCACGGTAGAGAAACTCAGGGTTGCATACAGGGCGTATTCCAGGTCTGAAAATTGTTCACGGTCAGAATAATGCCAAAACCGGGTGACCTCATTGATGGCCTCGAACAGCCACCAGGCCGGAGCTGATACAATGAACAGGAAGATGAAGCCAGTATAGCTTCTGCTTAGTAAGGAATCCCCTTTCCGGAAAAAGGTCAATGCATCCATTAAAAGAATGTATCCAAGCCACAAGGGGAAGAATCCCCAATGTGTGCGCAGGCCGTCGACGCCCCAGTTGATATACCAGAATGCGGTTATCAGGAGCAAACCCAACCAACCCCGGAGCGGGAATTTCTTAATTGAATGACGCTCTCCTTTCATTTCCTTACCTTTTTAACCTGATTTTCCAATAGGTAGTTATAATACTGAAGGAACAATTTACCTAAAACTAATTGTCCATCTATTATATGTAAGGTTAAGCCGTATTTATTGGTGATATTTCATTGACCAGATCCTCAATCATTTCGTCCTGATGATAAACTTCCATTACCTCGAATTGTGTTCTCAGGTTATGTATTTTCCAGGTAACAAAATCTCCAACTGATCTGCCGAGTAATGACATTCCGATCGATGAAAAGACTGAAACCTTAAATTCATTTGGGTTTGCATACTCCGGGTAGGATAGAATTATCCTTATTAGCTTTCCTGTCTTTTTTTCCTTTAGTTTGATTCTCGAATTCATAGTAATCACCTCATTTGAAATCTCATCCCGAGGAAATACTTTGGCAATCATTAATTCCTGATAAAACAGGTCAATTTGATGTGGAATTTCGGCATTTAGGATTGACATTTCACGCAAAGAAATAAGCTGTTGGTACTCTGAATTTACAATTTTTCTCTTTTCCATATTTTATTCTTTTCTGCAACTGGCTTTACATTAAGCATGCCAAAAAAAAGAGCTTTCAGAACGCATCAAAAACACATTGATAAAATTATGGATGCGTATTTTTTACCCAATGAGGAAATATTTACCACTGAATTAACGAATCGGAATCAAACTAAATATCTTTATCCACGGTTTATAAATGATGGAAGGCCATTCGACAGATATCAAGCTTCAGGAACGAGTAAAAGAACTCAAATGTCTTTATGAGCTTTCAAAAATTGCATGGGAAAAGGAAAATGACCTTAAGGCCATTTTAACCAAAACACTAGAGATACTTCCAAAGGCCATGCAATTTCCTTCATTGGCAGAAGTCTTCATACGAGTGGAAAAAAAGGAATATTCAACTTCCAATTTTAATAATTGCAGATGGTCTGTTTCTTCTTCATTAAATGTAGGTAATGAGAAATATGGAACAATTAAGGTAGGTTATAAGCCAGGTGAAGAACTTAAGACAGGTACTGATTCCTTTCTAAAAGAGGAAAGGAAGATGCTTAAAATGGTTGCAAGGGCTTTATCTCTTTACATCAAACGTTCCCATATGGAAGAAGAGAAGAAGGAGCTTCAAATGCAACTTCAACATGCTGAAAGATTAGCATTTATTGGAGAGTTATCGGCAGGTATAGCTCATGAATTGAATGAACCTCTGGGAAGGATATTAGGTTTTTCACAATTAATAAAAAAAGGAGGAGGACTTAACTTTCAACAGGAAGAAGACATTGAGCGCGTGATAAAAGCATCCCTCTATACGCGAGAGATCATTAAAAAGTTAATGATTTTTTCGCGTCAAATGCCACGACAAATGGGTCCGGTTGATCTGAATGAAATTATTTTAAGTACACTTTATTTTATTGATATCCGCTTTCAAGATCATAAAATAAAGATTGAGAAGCGGCTTGACCCAAACTTAAAGGTGATCCAGGCTGACTCTGTTCAGATGAGCCAGGTCCTGGTAAACCTAATGACCAATGCGTTCCATGCGCTTCCGGACGGAGGAAAGGTCACAATCACCACCAGGCAAAATGGAAACGACATCAGCCTGGTTGTCAGGGATAATGGGACCGGCATGACAGCTTCGGTGAGAACGAAACTATTTGAACCTTTCTTTACGACCAAACCTGTTGGACAGGGTACTGGTTTGGGATTATCAGTGGTCCAGGGCATAGTAGAATCACATCATGGAAAGATTAAAGTAAAAAGCATTCCGGGGAAAGGATCAAAATTTGAAATCTTATTACCGATTGAAAATAAGGGCGAATGATAAAACAGGGTGCTGCTTCAAGAGATGTATTGGTGGTGGATGATTCACCTGAAACAGTCGAGTTAATCAAAAGAAACCTTCTGTCAGTAGGATATCAGGTGTATACTGCAGATAATGTACAGTCAGCAATTAAGCTCCTGAGTACAGTACATATAGACCTGCTTATTACAGACCTTAAAATGCCTGATGAAAATGGCCTTACCCTCGTCAGGCATGTATCGGAAAATTTCAAAGATATGGCCGTTTTGGTTATTACCGGATTTCCATCTATCCAGACGGCCGTAGAATCGATCAAAGTGGGTGCCGAGGAGTATCTGGTTAAATCATTTACTGATGACGAGCTTTTTAAAGCTGTGGAAAAGGCATTGAGCAGGACTAAAAAATCTAAAAAAGAACCTGTCTTTTCCGTAAGAGAGCACGGAATAATCGGTGAATCCGATGGTATGATGAAGGTGTTTTCTACTATCAATAAAGCCAGAGCTAGCAATGCCACTGTATTGATCCATGGAGAGAGTGGGACTGGAAAAGAGTTGGTTGCCAGAGCCTTACATTATGGTGTGGGAAATACAGCAGCCCCATTCGTACCTGTGAATTGTGGAGGGATCCCTGATTCACTGCTGGAGAGTGAATTGTTTGGATATACGAGAGGTGCTTTTACTGGCGCTACTGAAACGAGAGAAGGCTTTTTTGAAACAGCTAACGGGGGCACCATTTTCCTGGATGAGATCAGTAATACCAGTTTAGCTATGCAAGCAAAACTATTAAGGGTATTGCAGGAAAAAGAATTCTATATGATTGGCTCCAAAAAGCCAAAAAAGGTCAATGTCCGCATCATAGCTGCTACAAACGTCGACCTGATGGAGCTTATCAGAAAAGGATCATTCAGGGAAGATCTATATTATCGATTGAATGTTATTTCCGTTGAACTCCCTCCATTGAGGGAAAGAAAGGATGACATAACACTGCTTCTGGATTTCTTCCTGTTAAAATACACTCAGGAGCTCAACAAGGCCCCAATGAGATTTACACCCAGGGTATTACATATTTTAGAAGACTACAGTTGGCCGGGAAATGTCAGGGAGCTACAGAATCTGATCCACAGACTTGTAGTGTTGGCTGATGATACCACCATAGATATTCCTGATCTTCCGGAATCTTTTCGGTATTCTGCGGCACGAGGCAGGGGACTTGACAGAAAGCTGGACGATGTGATAAATGAGTACATCAAAGATGTATTGGCTGCCAACCAAAACAATCTGACAAAAGCCGCGCAGAGCCTTGGTATAGATCGAAAAACACTCCGAACCAGGCTTAGAGATGAGTAAAGGAAATAAATCAAGAAGCCGGCATGCCGTAAATCAGTTGGTTTCCCTGAACTCAAACACCTGCATAACTGAAATGGTCAATCAATCTTATTAAGTGCAAATGAAAGATCATTGATAAGGTCATTCACATCTTCAATACCAACAGACAATCTCAACATTGCCTCTGTTATTCCTTTTGACCTGCGGCTTTCCGGACTCAGATCCTTATGAGAAGTCGCCGCTGGTGCACTGATCAGGCTCTCAACTCCTCCAAGACTGATCGCTGGCTTAATAATTTTCAGATGGTCAAGAAAATGATCCCGCTGCTTTGCGGAACCTGAAATCTCAAATGAGATCATTCCTCCAAAACCCTTCATTTGCTTTTGAGCAATCTGATGACCCGGATGCGACAATAGACCCGGGAAGTAAACTTTGTTCACTTTGGCATGCGAATCAAGAAAATCAGCAATCTCTTTAGCCGACATGTTTTGTTGTTTTACCCGCAAACACAATGTTTTGATGCTCCTTTCCGCCTGATAACACAGCTCAGGAGATAATCCTCCACCATAGATCTTAGCCGTATTTATCAGGTTTTGGTACAGATCAGGATCATTTGTAGCGGCTACTCCAAACATAAGATCATTATGACCACTCAGGTATTTTGTGCCACTATGTACAACAATATCCACTCCCCAATGTAATGGATTTTGATTTACCGGGGTGGCAAAAGTATTATCAACTACCGTCCTTATATGATGAGTTGTAGCCCAATTCGCAATGAATGACAAATCCACTATACGCAGAAAAGGATTCGACGGTGTTTCAACAAAATAAAGCGCAGTATTCTCCTTTCTATTCTTCTCAAGTGAATCCAGCGAGTCTTCAACAAAATCGAATGAAATACCTCTTTTGATCAACTCCTGTGTTGCCAGTTTCAGTGTACCACCATATAAATCATTCGACAATAGTACGTGATCGCCTGTTTTCACTACGGAAAAAATTGAACTACTAATAGCAGCCATTCCCGAATTAAATGCGACCCCATGGCTGGCTCCTTCAAGTCTGGCAATAATTTCGCCTAACCTGACCTGATTATGATTTGATAAGAAACCGGGATAGTTGAGTGCAGGTGAGTTTCGATATTCATTAGCTACTCCCCGCTCAATAGCAGTGGTCGCAGATATACCTCCTGAATTTACCGGATGGACACAAAGGGTGCTAAGATCATACATAATTGGACGCTGCTAATCAGGAGTCCAATCTATCAATATTTTTTTGCATTCAAACTATTCCCAAAATTCATACGGGTTTTCGGTGAATTGATTTTCAGAATGTTCTTTATAGCTTCAGTTTTCATGAAGTCAGCAAGACTCACTTAAAATGAATTTTTCAAATCATTATTAATTTAAGCCCGGGGAGTTTATGGCATGATGTGAAGGAGCAGAGGAAAACATCATGAAAACCAATAATCCCAAAATGATGAACAATCCAATCTCCAGTCTAAAAGCTATAATATCTGAAGAAACAATTTTCTTTGATTCATTAGTCAGCATTTGACCTTCCTGGAGTTGAAGATTAGTTAATTTTTTCAGTTCCAGCAATATAAGATCATATTGTTTTGACAATTCAAGTTTTAGCTCTTCTGATTGAGACGAAGTGGATAAATTATTGTATTGCAACTCAAACTGCCGGGAAATCCTGATCTGATTTTTCAGTGAAGATAAAAGGGCCTTCTCCTCAACTGTCAAATAGGTATCTTCATATTTTGTTAATAATTGCAGGATAGAATCATTCATATGAATTCTTTTACCTATGATATTTTCACCCTCCCTATCCAACAATAATTTTTTGTCGATGATCATGTGAGAAAGTTCATACAGTTGATCTGTCGTCACCAACCGATCTGCATACATTGATGAGAAGGAATCCTGCAATTCAGCCAGATTTCGTCTGTGTGTGAAAACCAGAAGAATCAAGATCCCCATGACCGTAACCAGCGTAAGGCCGGTATTATTCTTATGATTAAGGATGTCTTTCCATTTCATTTTTCTAATATTTAAGTATTATCTAAAACTTATCATTCGCCTTTTTTATCTCTCATAGCTCATAATGTCCCATGGCCTCAGGTTGATAGGTAACCCTCAGAATTTCAAATTCTGCATCCCCACCTTTGATTTTCCAGGATACCTGGTCACCAACAACCCTACCAAGCAGGGCAGTCCCTATCTGAGAAAATACGGAGACTTTTCTCTCCAGATCATTGGCTTCCTCCGGATAGGTGATATTGAGCTCTATCTTTTTTCCCTTCTTCAATTCTTTCAAAAGCACCCTGCTGTTCATTGTAATCACTCGCTCTGAAATTTTGGTTTGGTCCTGAAGTTGAGCATACATCAATTCAAGGAAGAAATGTTCAACAATCTCAGGCATCTTTGCATGCAAAAGGGCATAATATCTCCTGGACATCAGCCGCTCATAATCCGGAATAGTTACTATCTTGTTCATTCTATTTCTAAATATGTATTTGAGCATACATGAAGTGTGCCAGAAAAAAAACCGCCTAAATTGCCACCAAACTACATTTATGAATTACAGATATGGGTAATTATTACCCGGTAGGTATTATTTACTCACTTTTTAGCAAGGATCGATGTGATAGAACATTCCTCAAGGGACCTTTACTTCTTCTTAACAGAAAGGTTGATAACAATTCCAACCAGGTTGATCAAAAACAGAAAGATTACCAGGCCATTGACAAGGCCTCCCCATTGTTTCCAGCCACCGATCGCAAACATCCCGCCGATTACACGAATAAGCAGAGAAAGCTGAAAAATGACTACCCAGATGTAAAGTGCAGGATGATATGGTCTGAGGTTCAGTCCAAGCACGCCGGGCAGGATAATGGGTGCATGCGCAAATATCATGGAGAAGATAAAGCCCAGGAAAAAACTATGTATCAGGGCATCATAGGTGACATCCACCATCATATTCAGGAGATAAAGTACTCCGGTGATAGCCAGCCAAATGTAGCCAAACAACAAGGTGATGGCTGAAAACCGGTGAATACCTGCCATCCTGATCGATTTGCGGATCATGTCGTAATGCACCAGCCAGGCACTGATCAAAACCATGGATGCACCGGTAAGATACTGACCTCCCAAATGAAACGGCAAAACGCAGGAAACCAGGAACAGCGCCAGGAATGCTAACAACACATATTTTTTAGTATCACTCACCGGCAAAAACCGGCTCAGCTCCAGCCGCTCACCGACAATGGTGAGCAAAAGAAAAGCCATCCACCATAGGATGGAATGGGCATAAGAAGCAAAAAGGAATAAATGAATGTTACCAATCAACCAGGCTGTAGCCCCGATCCACATGATCCGATGCGGTAGGTCTGGGTGTTTGAGATTGATCAGGTAAAAAACGAATACCAGGCCAATCGCTCCTATAATCAGGCAGGCAAAGGCAAACTCTTTGAGATCCAGGAAATAAAAGAAAATACTGGCACTATTGATCAGGGGGAATGCAAACAACCACTTCTTTTTCATCGCCACAATACGCTCCAGCAAAATGACCGTACCCAAAAAACTACCGGTCATGATCGCACCATGGTGGAGAAACACCGCTTCAACCGGTAAATCAAAGCCCAGCCTGTACCACCCCGTAAAGATCCCTGTGATCAAACAGGCTGCCACCAACAGGATGAATGGTATTTTTCTAAGTGTGTTCATGTCATCACTTTGTGTTTTCCTAAAGACGCAGAAATGAAGGCTAGACCGCACAGTTGTAAAACTGCCAGGGCAAAAAGCCAGTGGGTGACCGGCCCCGGCATTCCCTGAAAGACAAGGATCAATTCGGTAGCCAGAAAAGCCACGAAAAACAAACCATATCCCAATTTTGAAAGCAGAGAATCCTTCAATACCCCCAAATGCATGAATTGGTAAAATAGCCATACAGCGACAAAACCCAGCAACACCAGGTGCAGGTAGGCAATCACGATGTTTCTGGCAAAAGCCATATCACCCCATGAGGGAAAAGCAGAAAGTAACATTAAAACATGCTGAAAACACACAGCTGCAACTCCGGTAAAAAAGAGAATCTTCGCCAGCACTGAATGACTCTTGAATAAGGTCTTGAGATGCTTAAATACCAAAATCATAATAAGCGTCAATCCAATGAGCTGTATCGCGGCGGCCGTTCCTCCGATAAGGTACCAAATCATGTCCGGATCCGTCCACAGGACAGATAATATGTATGCTGGGAATATGGCAATAAGTTTCAATGTGAAACCTACCTTCACCGGTTTGGAAGACATATTCACCCCTCCTTTTTCCAATTGATGAATCAGCAGACCAATCAGGGCCAATGTGAACCATCCATTGTATTGAAAATGGAGATAGAAATAGATCAGCGAGTAATACAGGTCTGCTTTTCCCTGCGTGGCTGAGACAGGCCCCAGCGCAAATGGAGCCAGATTTGAGACAAATAACAGGATCAATGCCCATTTTACAAATTGAAAAGAGGTCCTGTATTGATGAGGAATACCAGGGCCAATCTCCCGGATAAAAACCCAGGCAAACAGCATGGCTGTCAGCGCATGAATGGTTGAAAAGATGATCGACCACAGCGCATACCCCGTGAAAGGGAAGGTAAAAAGCATGCCCATATTGGCCACCTGGAGAATCATAAAATAATCGATGTATTTCCGATATTTTCCGGTTTCTGCAGGCAAATACGCGTGCAGGATCAGGACAAACAATGCCATAAAAACCCAGCCGAGCAAAGCCAGGTGTGAATGCGCATGCAGGACATAACCATAATTAAATCCGGGCAGCGGATAAACGAAGAAGAACCGCAGCAGACATCCGACAATAGCGACAACCAGCAGGTTAAAAAATGCTATCCTTATGCCACTCACTACCATGTCTGTTCTATCCATATGCCCAAACTTCAATGACCCTGATCATAGCTTATCCGACCTCCAGCTAAACTGCACTTCAAGACTACGACCTGGCCTCAGGATTGATCCGATATCAAAATGTTCCCGATAGGCCACATCAAAGATATTCATAACACTAAGGCCAACTCTCATGGATCCCAAACCCAGTTCAATGGCCTTTGACACACCAATATTGGCCAGGAAAAAAGAACTGGTTGATCGTTCGTTGAATTTGGTGCTTATCCTGTTTTGAGCCATGGACCAGTCGACAACCGGCTGGATATGCCATCCTTTGAAAGATTGATTGAGTGAATAGCTGATCTTTAACGGAGGTATCTGAGGCAGGGGCTCTCCTTCATGATCTTCTCCGTATACAAATTTGGCAATCAGATCACTCGTCAGACCATCCATCAGCTGATTTGCCATCGACACCTCACCGCCGAGCATACGGGCATTCCCTGTGTTTCTGTACCACTTCACTCCCCTTGCCCCGATGGTCATCTGGCTGAGGCCCGGATCGTATACGCCAAAAATGTAATCATCGAAAAAATAGGCAAAAACAGCCGTCTCGAGGCTCATGCCAGGCTTCATGATCTTTTGACCGACCTCTATGTGCAGGTTTTTTTCTTTGGTGAGGTCGGGGTCCCCCAGATAGTCATATCCATCCTGCTGGTTGAAAAGATAAAACCCAAACTGCTCGGACACTGTGGGGACCCGCTCACCATAAGCCAAAGACAAACTCACACCAGAGTGACTGCTGTAATCCCAGGTGTATCTGGACGAAATATTTACCAGGATATTTTCCCTTGGGTCATTTCCGCTTTTGTCAAAAACCGAAAGCTGCCTCTCACCGAAGTCGCTGCTGATAAAGGAATTCACATACTCCACCCGGGCGCTGCTTATCAGATGATGTTTTGCATTCAACGACCAGGTATGTCCTGTTTCCACCCCCGCAATGGACCGGTGAACATCCGGCCAGGTAAGCATGAACATGGGTTGCTGGCCCGATTCATTGGGATACATGGTCATCTCCGAATGCCAGAACGTTTTATGATAATCCGCTTTGATCTCAATGGTGGACTTCCTGATTTGCTGAAGAAATCCCCTGACAAAGCCACCCGTGGTATGTGTGTTTCCGGGCATGTCCATGTGCATGGCCACTGAATCACGCTTCGTATCATCCATTTGATGATTGATGAAGTTATGATAGATCTTCACCTCAGGCTCCCGGAGGATCCACAGCTGATCATCCATGTACGAAAGGCCAAACATCTTCGCTTTAGCAAATGCCACATCCATGGGCAAAGCCGGATAACCGACATCACTGGCATCATCCCCGACAAAGTCAAAGGCCAGCATAGCTCCATCATTGACACGGTAGTTGACTGAAGCTGCGTAGTTCATTTTCTCAAACTGACTATATCGTACCTCCTTTCCATTCCCATCGATGTAGTTTCCGGATTTTCTGTGTACTCCCGAAACACGAACGGCCCATTTATCCTTTGAATAATTGATGTCCATCGACTGGTCAAATCCGCTTGAAACGGAGGAAAAACTGCTGTTTACAGACATGCGAAGCGGGTTTGAAGGATTAAAAACCGGCTTTTTCAAACCAAAATTGATCCCTCCTCCCGTGCTGCTCCCCATCATATTTCCATGGCTGCCAAACGAGATATCCAGATTTCGTAAGTTGATGGGCTCGATATAGGAAGAAGCAGGATCCATTTTGTCTGTACATGCGCCGTAGATCCGCATACCATCCACACTCATCACATACCTTTCTGAAGTCAACCCGCGTAACATTGGTTCATTGGCAAAATTTCCCCTTCGAACCATATTTACTCCTGGCAGACAATGCATCAGCTGATCGGTACAACGCATATTCATCTGCATCTTTGGGTCACTGAGATGCGCCCGATGGGATGAATCTGTGATTACCACATCGTCCAGCTCCATCCGCATACCGATGTATTGTTCATTGGTCATGGAGTCCAGCCAGGCTTCGTACCGTTGTTGATCTGATTGGCTAAACCCTAACTGGACTCCAAGGATGAATGCACTTAAAACAATAAACGATCTCATCCGAATCATCTTTTACTGGAAATACAAGTCAAAATATGGTGTGCCACATACTTCTTTCCCTTCTTTCATTGTAAGCCTGATCTGCCAGTCTCCTGTCATGGTGAAATTCACGGTCCCTTCATAATGACCCTCCCCTACATCCACAGGAGCAACATTATTCGGAGATCCATGGTCCATACTTACCATCCACGGTTCTACCTCAAAGGCTAATCCGGGAACAGCCGGCCACTCCATCATGCCCTTTCTTTCAAATACAGCTATCTCCAGCTCATTTTTTCCTACTGCCGGTTCTTTTGGGCCCAGGAATGCCACAAAGTATTTGGTACTTCCGTCCATATCACTGGTAAAAGAAACCAACCTGCTCAGCTCAGGCGAAATCACCTCTACCGGTACTGAGACCTCCGTCCCATTGATGGTAAAATCGATATGCCAGCTGCCCATTTCTCCCGAAGGCATGACAAATACGACGTTAAAGGTGTATATGCCTTCTGAAAGCGTATTGTTTTCGGTTTCCAAAGGACAGGAATGTGACATGGTAGTCATATCCATCATAGGTACCACCGATATCTCTCCTGAAAGTGGATTGCCATCGGTATCTTTTACCTCAACTGTAATCTCATTGTATCCCACGAAAAGCTGTTCGGGAGCATAAATGCCGATACTTAGATCATCCGTAACATGTGTAGTGATCTCAACTAAATCATCTGTAAGATCAGGTGCTACGTCCTCTGCGGAATTGCAGGAGGAAAACACAACCATGAGTCCTACTACTATAATTGCTAGTATTTTCATCTTATATATGGTTTAAGTGATGCCCGGTAAAAAACCAGAGCGCCGAATAAATATGTGTGTTGGGAGTTCAGGGAAAACCTGAAAAAAATAAAATGAAAGACTAGACCGGGGGCTTAAATATGTCCCATTCAAAAAGGTGTGTGTACCTGTTGAAATACAGTGACAATTTTAGATCTGCAGGTGGGTCATTTTTTACGAATGAAAAGGTCAGGGCATATGAAGTATACTCGCTGCTGATCGGTGTGATTACCGCAGGATCAGTTTGCTTGCTTGTCTGCTGTTTGATCTTTTTGGCCAGAATACACTTTCCATCACAGTTTAGCTGTGGTAACTCCTTGTTGACACAATGTTCTTTGTAGTAATCCGTATTCACATAGTAATCCAGGAGGTATCCTGAGCCCCAGAGCATCTGGGTAAATACCGCTATCAACATCACTAATGAGAAAATCTGCTTCATGCTATACTACATACTCCAAAATTTGTCTGTCATGACACTTCTCACTTGCGTCAGTGATATTGATCCGATGGTATGTGTCATACTCATCCATCAGAAGTTCTTTTTGTTGGCTATCCTCAGCATCAACAGCACGGGTACCGCAGTCCAGATCAAAAGCATCACCCATGACATCACAAAACCCAGGCTCGTGCCAAAAAAGCGCTGGAACAACGCTCCTGTATACCCCAGGAGTGCTGAAATATCCAGTTTCAACAGGATCATGATCCTGGAGAGGTCAATAGGATTAAGAAAGGTAACTGCCAATGCGAAGTCATCTAACGGATAATCCGCAAAAACCATCATTGACAGCAGAACCAGCCCATCATAGATCACGGCAAAAAACAGCCACATCAAGATGGCATATCCAAAACCTTTGATCTTGTTGGCATTGAACAGGGCTATACAAACGGATAAGGCGACAAAAATAAACGTTAGAAATCCTCCCGCTATCAGCAACAGCAGGAAATTAAATATCTCACCTGAACGAAATACCCCATAGGCCAAAAACGGGATCCCAAGCCCGATGATGAGGCTCAATGTAAGTGAAATGGATATACCCAGGTATTGACCCAGGAATATCACAGATCTTTTTACAGGCTGGGCGAGCAGTAACTCGGTGAACTCCCTCGAGTTATAAAAATACATCACACCAAAGATGGTCCCGATCATGGGGGTCAGCACAACGATCACATTCATCAGGGTGATGATCCCTTTGGATAGGTCGTTGTTGAGAAACAAGAGCACAAACCCAAGCAACAGGTAAAACCCCAGGTAGATAAAACTCCACCTGCTACGCATCAAATCGGAAAAACTATATTTAAATATCTTGATCATGATTCCAGTATTGCTGCTATGGCGTGTTCCAAATCCTCACTTCCGGTCCTGGTCTTAAGCTCTGCGGTTGTCCCCTTGAAATAGATACTACCCTCCAGTAAGAAGATCAGCTCATCGGCCAGTTCTTCCACCAGGCTCATGATATGAGAAGTGATCAGGATCACTTTACCTGCTGATTTCGCTTTATTGATCAGATCCTTGAGTTTGATCAGTGAGACCGGATCCAGCCCTGCGGTAGGCTCATCCAGAACAATCACCGGTGTGTCAAACATGAAAGTAAGGACAATATTCACCTTTTGTCTCGTGCCTCCCGAAAGATTGCCCAGGTTCTTATCGAGAAAATTTTCCAGCCCAAAAAGCCTGATCAGATCCTCCGGATTCGATGGTTCATTCCGGATATCTGCAATCATGTGAATGACCTCTCTTACCTTGAGATTGTCCGGGAAGCGTGCGATTTGGGGCAAATAACCAATGTGTTTACGGTACTCATGGGATTTTGAGATATCCTTTCCCTTATAAAGGATCTTACCTCCATCGGCAATGACCATCCCGAGCAAGATCTTCAGGAAGGTGGTCTTACCGGACCCATTGGGACCGAGAATAGCGATTATACCTCCTTTATCCACCTCAAAACTAATGTTATCAAGTACCTGGAGTTTGCCAAAGGATTTCTTTATGTTACTTACTGTGATCATTGGAATTTCTTCATTGAAGGTGAATGATCCACCAGGTTATCCGGTGTAAATGCCGGTGACACTTTCTCGGAAAAGTTGATCAGATCGACAAACAGGCTTCTCAGCAGTACAATAGTTTCGGGGGTCCTGTTGACGATATACGAGAACAATTTCACAGGTCTGTAAGGGACATCGCCACTGCCATCTTTATCCAGGTCATATCCACTGTACTCACTCCAAAAGTTGCCATTGAAAGTATTGTCATTCATTTTGGAATTGTAAGAAATATCAAATGAATTCCCGACGAAATTATTGGAAGTGAAGACGTTGGTATAGCATCCCCCGGATACTTTTATGGCCCATCCGTTTTGCCTGAAAGTATTCCGCTTGTAGTTGACCCTGGAAGAACCGTCGACAAAGATGCCTAACGTGTTCTGTTGAAATAAATTATCTAACACCTCACCATCATAGATTTCTTTAAGCAATAATCCATAGGATGCAGTCCCCCAGTTATCGATAAAACGGTTTTGCTCCATCCTGATCCATTTGGAAAACATGACCGCCACGCCTGCTCCATTACTTTCAAAGGTATTGTCGATGTAGGTATCATGGTTTGAAAACATGAAGTGAAGTCCGTATCTCACATTGTGATGGGTGTAGTTGTTGATCACATCACTTTCATTTACAAACTCCAGGTAAATGCCATCCCGCATCCCAGAGACCTCATTCTCTTCAATTTGTATATTACTACAATGCCACAGGTGGATTCCATTACCCGCCTGATTTTCCTGTTTGGCGGTTCCGCTCACGGTATTGCCCCGGATCACCCCTCCATTCGATTTTTCCACCAGGATGCCAAAGAAGGAATTATCAATTTTATTGTTCAGGATCTGAACTCCGGAGGTGCCATGGATATAAATAGCCGCATAATCTTTGGTGTAGCTTTTCCCTGAGTTGGTGATGGTGAACCCTGAAATAACTATGCTATCTGCAAGAAGCCTGAGCACATAGTTTTCGTTGTCTCCATCCAGGATCGCGCCCGGCTCGCCAAGCAATGTCAGTGGTTTTGTGATTTCAAGTCCCGGACAAATGTAGGATCCTGCAGATAACACAAGGGTATCTCCGGGTGAAGCCTGCTCCACTGCCGTGGTAAGATCACAGTCCTGGCAGACCTTTGTTACAGTACTCATAGCCCGCAAACCCAGAAGCAGACAAACTATTGATATGTAAACCCGCACCTTCATTGTTCACTCAGTGATGTTTGTGTCCGCTGCCCAGCTCTTTGAGTAACTGAGACCAATGGAGCATTTGTCCACCTACCGAATCAAAGGCTTTCTGACGGTTGGACTCCTCTTCAAATGCGCTTAAAAACGCACCCATAGGACTGGGTATGGCTTCACTGATCAGGTAGTTGGCCCTGGTGGCATCGGTGAGACTACCAGGATTTTTGTAATCAGCAACAAGATAATGCTTGATCTCGCCGGAATCCCACCTCTTCAGGTCATTGATCATGCATTCAATAGCATCGTACTTATAGGCCCGCCCTTTTTGGGTCACCACCTGGGCTGCATGCTGCCGATCCACGATGGTCATGCGGCAAAAGTCACAGGCATCCTCACCATACCGGATTGGTTGTGGGCCGTTATCGCACGCGCTGAACAAAACAATCAGCGATACTACACAAATGATATTTCTAAGATTCTTCATGATTTCTAATTGTTTTTGATCGTTGTATTCCTTCCTATAAAATAGGCGATCAGGGTGAATATCATTCCAATGCCCATCAAAATACCACCGAGTCTTGGGTAGGAGTAAGCGTCAAAGTTTAGGAGCTTTTTATGCCCTATGAGCGGTGGATTATACTTCATCGGCGTTCCATCTGCATTCACTATTTTCATGATAGCATTCGGATCAAGGTCAGACCCATAGTCCACGAGCCATTGATTGAAGTCATACATGCCCAGTATCCCGAGGATACTCATCAGAATGAACCAGGATAGAAACCATTTAGAGGAGACCTTACCCAGCACACCCAAAATACCGATCAGTATACCGAGTATGGACATCGACAGGATAACCATCGGGAATACTGAAAACTCCCACATATCCTCCGGTTTTGGTAAGGTCTTCATACCGATGTAATGGTTCAGACTATCGATATTTTGGATATCAAACTCACTCTCTCCTTTCAGACCATTGATATGAATATCAATGCCTAGAGGCTCAGGATACTGAGGAGCCCCAAGCCGGATATTCCACATGGGGAACACGAATAAGCTGAGCAACATCGCACTACCAATGATCATTAAAATACTTGCCTTTTTCATCTTAATCAATTTAATGGAAGAAGGATTAGAGAGGTCAGAACGGACGATTAGCCGGTTCTAACCCCTCATGAATCAAATCACTCGTCTAATGACCAGCTCAGCGCAATGTCGGAATTTGCCGGAGAAACGCGAACGTATCCCTGCATTTCCTGGTGCAAGGCTGAACAGAAATCAGTACAATAAAATGGCCATACACCTACCCGTTGAGGCTCCCACAATGTGGTCTTGGTTTGGCCAGGCATGATCAGGATCTCTGACGTTCCCTGACCGATCATGGAGAAACCGTGAGGAACGTCAAAATCCTGCTCGTGATTGGTAATGTGGAAGTATACCTTATCCCCCACTTTAATACCCTCAATGTTGTCGGGTGTAAAGTGACTTCTGATGGTAGACATGTATATGTGTACTTCGTTGCCCTTTCTTTCCACCTTCGCCTCAGCAGGGTTGGTGATCGCATAAGGGTGCTTGTTTTCATCCAGGCGGTAGATCTTTTTGGAATTATTGACAATCAGATCCGCGTCGCAACCTGCGGCGTAGTGAGGTTCACCATGTGTAGGGAAATCATACAGCAGCTGCATTTTTTCTCCGGAGATATCGTAAATCTGTGCGGAGTGCTCCATTTCAGGCCCGGTAGGCAGATAACGATCTTTTGTGATCTTGTTCATGGCCACCAGATATTTGCCATGAGGCTTTCGGGAGTTTCCACCTGGGATCATCAGGTGACCAACAGAATAAAAAGTTGGTTGCCTGTCAATCACTTCCCAGGTACCAAGTTTCCACTTCACCACTTCAGAAGAAATGAAGAAAGTAGTGTAAGCATTTCCTCTGCCATCAAATTCTGTATGCAATGGTCCAAGGCCACCACTTTGAACTGTCCCTGCCAGGATATCATCATAATTCAGGATTGGGATCCCATAGGCTTCTCCGTCAAACTTACTGCCCTCAATAGCTGCCAGCATCTTATCAAAAGAGTGAACAGTGATGTCGGCCGACAGCTTACCACTACCAATGATGTACTGTCCTGAGGGATCCACATCACAACCGTGAGGAGATTTAGGTGTGGGTAAAAAATAGACAGCACCAGGTACGTCAGCAGGACTGACGGTCAAAACCTCTTCTTTAATGGTAGAAGTGGCTGTATGTGTTGATTCGTCATACACATTATGCGCATACCTCGTAGGCGCTTTTTTTCCTCCTCCATTATTGACGTATTCTTCAATTTTTTTCCAGTTCACGGCAGCGATGAAGTCTTTGTCATTTTGTGAAGCATTGACTTCCAGCAGGGTACTGGCTTCCTCGGTATTGTAGGTAGAAAAGAAAAACCAGCCATGTGATTTATTTCTACCCGGGTGAGAAAGGTCGTAGTTGAAACCAGGCATGATCAGCTGAAATTTGATGTCCATATGTCCATCTTCCGGATCCACAGCAATAAAGGTCAAAGCTCCTTTGAAGTTGCTCTTATACTCTTTAATGGGCATGTCTCTCTGAGGAACAGGAACAGAAAAGCGTGTACCTGCTACCACGTATTCCGTATTCTCCGTGATAAATGAGGAGCTGTGATTACCCGCACTGTTAGGAACCTCAATGATTTCCTCCGTTTCGAAAGTGGTCAGGCTGATCCTGGCGATTCGGGGGGTATTGTTCCCATTAGCAAAAATCCATCTGCCGTCCAGCTCTCCGTTAGTTTGTGAAATATCAGGGTGATGTAAATCATCCCACGGTACAAACCCGAAGGAAGTATTTAACATCGGTTTGGTTTCTTCAGAATATCCATATCCTGAGGTGGGAAACTGAGAAAATACCGGGATCTCCTTAAACATCCTTCCCGAAGGCAATCCGTAAACGGTTAAGTTTCCACTATAACCACCCGACAGGAAGCCATATTGTTCATCACGCTCACCGGGGGCAATGTACACCTTCTCGGCGATGTTGCTGCTGAGGGCGCCGCTGTTACCGCCACCCCCCTGATTACAGGACATGGAAAGAAATGCCAGTCCGGCCATCAGTAGACTATTGATCTTAATTGATATATCCATTTTTTTGTTGATTGAATTGATACTATTATTTAGGTAAAATCACCTGATTCACGACCTGAATGACTCCGTTGGAAGTAGGAATTGTGGACAATATTTCCGCTCCACCTACAAATACTTTTTCTCCCTCCACCACGACTTCTAAATAGTCGCCGGTAGCCATGTACAGTTTTCTTCCTTTGGAAGCTTCCCTTTTGAGGGCAGCCATATCATAGGATCCAGGTGCCGCGTGACGTGTAAGGATGGTGGCCAGCTGAGATTTGTTCTCTGGTTTTAGCAAATTCTCTACTGTGCCTTCCGGCAGGGCATCGAATGCTTCATTTACCGGAGCAAAAACTGTTAACGGGCCGGCATTTACCAGCACATGTTCGATCTGTGCAGCTTCAACTGCAGCCACCAGTGTCGTATGTGCTTCCGAACCTGCGGCCACCTGTAGTATGTTTTTTTCAGATACATCGTCAACTACAGAGGCCTGGCCTTTGGGATGACTTATTACGCTACTTTCTGTATTGTCAGACGAACCACTATTCTCCGTAGAGCAGGCAAACGCCAGACTTAATGCCAGAATTGTAAGGATCAAATGTTTAAAGATTTCGGTTTTCATGAGTTTTATGGATTTTGGTTAGTATCAAGTGTTCGGAAATACTCAAGTATGGCCCTGGCCTGATCCTGTGTTAGATTCTGGTTGGCCATTGGGGCTCCATTAAATTCAAGAAGTAATTTTTTCGCGATGGGGTCTTCGAGTACCATTTTATCCGGGACCAGGATCATGTTCATGATCCAGGCCGGGTTTCTTCGGTCAAGAATGCCTTTCGGAGCAGGTCCGATGAATTTTTTGTCCACCTTATGGCAGGCAACACACATCGCCTCATAGATCTCCTTTCCTTTTGCTGCCAGTTCCTGATCAATTTCAGCCGGCAGCGTAAAAGGTTTCACAGGCCCCACCCCTTGGTATTCCTTCCAGTTTTCATAGGGGTCTACCACTTTTGGGGGTGATGGTGGTGCTTTTGTTTGCTCGGTTTGATTACTACCACCCCCGCCACACGCCGAGAGTAGTATCACCGAAAGAAGTATTAAATATGATCTCAAATTTTTCATGACTATCTGATTTTATGAATGACTGAATGTGAATTCTTTGAATAATTTTCTGGCCTCCGGAAACAGGATGTTGTTTTCCAGATGAATATGGGTATGAAGATCCTCCTCAAATTCTTCAAGCATAGCGTAGGCCACCTTGTAGGTCTGGCAGCCGTCCGGAGGACATTCATACTGGTTAGTGATTTCAGCTATTTGCTGAAACCTGGTGCCTTCATGCTGATGCTCCTCCTCCATCATCTGAATTGGGTTTTCAATATCTCCAAAATGTGGTCTTGAGAGTGAAAACCCTTTGGTTTTAGACTCAACCATGGCTTTGATGTAGGGAAACAAAATCTGTTCTTCCTTCTGCATGTGAGCCATGAGGGCCTGTGAACCTTCTGTAAATAACCTGTTAACCTCATGGAGTTCAGGATGACGATCACCGTGAACCCGGCACAACTTATCGAGATAGGCGAGCAAGGCAGGTATCGTGGCCAGCACATAGCTGTGGTGTACATTTACAATGGTATCTATCAGCTGATCCAGCTCTAAAGCCTGATAATTGACGCCCCCCTCAGTTTGGAAGGTCTCTTCCAGTTCCTTAAGGACCACACTCAGATCCTCTTCCTTATTCCTACACGCTTCTTCGAGCGTAATTCCTCCACCACAACAAAAGTCAATGTGATGTGCTGTGAGCACCCTTGACGCTCTGAAATTGGAAGCCACAATCGCTCCTACTTTTGTTTTTGCTAAATTTTCCATATTTAAGATTTAAAGACCTTTTTATCCTTTATTAATTTAAAATTCACAATTTTAGAAATCTCTTACCTTCAATGACCCCGTTTTTCGCATCGTCCAGGTAGGTTGTAGACAACACACCTTTCAAATGATCCCTGATTGCAGAGAATTTGTCATGGACCGGGCATGGATGCTGAGATGAACATTCTTCCAATCCCAGTACACAATTCCTGACAAGACCTTCTCCGTCAATGGCCGTTACAACTTCCAGAAGAGTTATAGGCCTGTTAGACACTTTGAAACCACCTGTCGGGCCCCTCAGTGATTGTAACAACCCGCTTCTCACAAGTTGCTGAAGAATTTTCGCTGTATATGCTTCTGGTGAACCATTTGCATTGGCAATATCCTTCAGGCCGGCTAGCTTACCTTCCTCCTGCACCGTACAGAGGTAAATCATGATCTTAAGGGCATATTCACAGGCTTTCGAGAACATCTTTACTGTATTTGAGTTCAAATTTATGTAAACAAATCTATTTCGGACAAATTTATCCGAAATAAGTTTTTATGATTTTTATCATGCTTACATCTTCCAATATTACATAGGTTGATAATCTATTACTTTTCCCTCCTTTAACGCCAGCTGATGAGTAAAACATTCCGGGATCTCTTCCTGAAAATGGCTGACATAAATGAGGGTAATATCTGAAAACTGGCAGATAGCATCCACCAGCTCTTTGAAAAAATGCTGCTGATCCAGGTCTAGTCCCTGACCCGGTTCATCCAGGATAAGCAGTGGTGGATCCTTAACCAGTGCTCTGGCCAATAAGGTCAAACGCTGCATGCTTTCAGGCAGATGCCTGAAAAGTGTATTTGCCTGATCTTTCATGTGAAGTAATTCCAGCCACTGCATGGCCTTGGCCGATTTCTCAGGTTTGGAGGCTCTAAATAAGCCCATGGTGTCATAAAAACCGGACTCAACCACCTTGATACAGGTGGAGTGAGACGGGAAATACTGAAACAACTCGGCCGAAACCAGCCCGATCTTTTTCTTGATGTCCCAGATACTCTCTCCGCTGCCCCTCTTCTTATCGAAGAGAACAATGTCCTTGGAATAGGATTGTGGATTATCTGCGGTGATGAGGCTGAGTAGTGTAGATTTACCCGCTCCATTGTGGCCTTTTACCAGCCATCGCTCCTTCTGTCTGACCTCCCAGGTCACTCCTTCGAGGATATTTTTTTCTCCGTAAGTGACTGAAACATCATTCAACCTGAGCATGACGTCGAAAACCTGATGCCTTTCTTTCAGCAATTGTCTGAGTATGCCCATGTCTATATGCTGTTTCAGCTCGTTGGTATTTCCCTGGTCATTAATTTCTTCTGATGTAGACACCTGAAGTCCCCCATTCCGGATCGCGGCCACATGGGTGATCAGTTCAGGGATTTCCTGCCGGCTGGTGATCATCACCGTAGTAATCCCCGAATCTCCGATTTCCCGGATGATCCGGCTCATTTCTTCCCTGGTTTCAGGGTCAAGACCAGCCAACGGATTATCCATAAGCAGTAACACTGGATTTTTAATTAGTTCCGAAGCCAGTAACAATCGTTTCGCTTCTCCATTGGATAACTTGATCAATGCTTTATCCTTCAGCGCCGAAAGCCGCAGTCTTTCCACCACCCTATCAAATGTCCAGTAACCCTGTCCATCCAGGGATCTTAACTTGTGGAGGTGGTCGCTGACGGTTTCCACTGACTCGGAATCCAGCGAGTTATAGCGCTGTTGGTAGTACATGTTGGAGGAAGTGCCGGTTTTATCGGTGAAATTGTACCTGGCGCTCAGGATGGCAATGAGGTCCTTATATGAAAAGTAGGGGTCGGATTTTTGTTGCTTTTCGACCATGCTTTCCAGTGCCGGGTAATGGATGTCGCCTTTTGTAACAAATGCCATGGTCCTGATGGCATATAGTAAAGTTGTTTTCCCTGATCCGGAGGGGCCGATCAACGCCCAGTGCTCACCCTGATTGATGGTCCAGTCAACATGATCCAGTAAGGTTTGAGCATTTCGTTTGATAGAAACATCACTGAGGCTGCATAAAATGGATTTCATTTGGAGAGGTGATTAATGAGGTGATAGTATATCCAACGCGTCAAAAACGCAGATGCATCAAATCGTCTTTGCAAACGAGGACAAGATAAGGCAAGATAAGGTGTTCTCATCCTCGTTTGTAACGAGGATGGATTAAAAAAGCGATTGCATCGCAAATTGAGATTGTATCGCGTAAATTGAAAATTGCAGATAAAAAAGAGATCAATTTTTGATTGATTCAAGGGTTATATACTAGTTGGAATAAGCTCTATTAAGCGTTTGGAAACGCAGGTTCCCTGAGTCCTCGTCACAACCTAAAATCCGCTTGATTATTAAAAAAGTAGCGGTAAAGATTGATTATCAAGTCTTTACCGCTTTTGTGATTTCACCTATATTGGTGATGGGAATAACACAACTATGAAAGTAATTAAATCTGGAGCTATAAGCTCATTTGGCGGGTTAAATTTTGTTCTTGAGGAGTTTGATCATCTTGATTTGGAAACTACCCTTAACTCAATGCTTCCTTCGCTGGCACCACAAAGCCTGTATTCCTGGAAAGATATTCTCTACAGTTTTTGGTCTATTTATCATTGTGGTGGGGACTGCATTGAGGACCTTTCAGAAAACTTGAAAGATGCGCTTAAGGGGCATCCCCGGATATCTTGTCCAAGTCCTGATAGTGTATTAAGACGCTTCAAAGAGTTAGCTTGTGAAGCTCCTTACTTTGGTACCCCAAAAGGTAAGGGTCAACACAAACTCTGTTGGAACGATAGACTTAATAAATTGAATATCCGGGTTTTCAAAAAACTGAATTCTACAAGCAAGGGTCCTGTAATACTTGATTTTGATAACACCATTGTATTTAACCAAAAGGAAGATGCTATGATGACCTACAAAAAACAATTTGGGTATAGCCCAGGTGTTGGGATCATCAACAATCAAGTAGTTTATGTAGAAAATAGAAATGGTAATGCCGACCCCCAAACCCTTCAGCATGAGACACTTAGAAATATGTTCGACTTATTCAGGGAGGAGAATCTAAAAGTTGATACTTTCAGGGCAGACGGAGCCTCCTTTCAACTAAAAACACTGAATATCATAGCCAATAATTGTAGAAGGTTTTTTGTAAGGGGGAGAATGAATCCTCCAATTGTAGAGGCGATTAATACTATAAAAAATTGGAAACCAGTCATCATAGATGGTCAACAAGTCTGGAGGGGAAGCACAGTGTTTACACCATTCAAAAATGCTGCTACCAGAAATAAACAGCAACATCTACTAAAACCCTACCGTCTTATCGTTACTAAAACGGCAAGAGATGATGGCCAGATCAATATTTTTACTGGTGAGGCTGTTAACTACCATCCTATCATCACAAATGATGTTGAGCTTAGTGAGGATCGGGTTGTATTCTTTTACAATCAGAGAGGAGCAACTGAAAAAGAATTTGATGTGCTGAAAAATGATTTTGGATGGTCGAAAATGCCTTTTTCCAAGATAGAAGAAAACAGTGTGTTCTTAATTTTTACAGCAATGTGCAGAAACTTGTATCATTATATGATAAGGAAGTTTTCAAAAGTATCATCAATGTTAAAGCCGTATTATCGCATCAAAAAATTTATCTTCAGATTTATTTGCCTGCCCGCAAAGTGGATTTTTCAAGGACGTTCATGGAAATTAAGAGTCTATGGAAAGATGGCTTTTAGCCCCTGACTTTGACTGTGAGATTGGCTATTTTGAAAAATAAAGGGAGTAGTCTGTCCAGCTCTCAAATAAAGTAAAAAAATACCCTTTAAAAATAACACTTAAAGCTGCATTTGGCTTCATTGAAGGTGAAAAGCGAAGATTAACCTTAACATCAATGGTTATTAAAGTTATTTTTTGCCATTGCAATGTGTAAATAACCAGACCTGCGGATTTTAGGCACAAACGAGGACAAGATAAACGTCTTCTAATTTCAAATAGGTCTACTACTCAGTCGTAAACTTCACCACCTCCGTCCATTTACTCCAGTTCAGGTTCTTATCCCTGTACCTGACCCTCCAGTAATAGGTGGTCCCACCATTGAGATGGATCACTTTTTCATCGGTCAGGTCATCATTTTTTTGCAGATCCTGGTAAGCATACCAGTCCTCAAATTGTTTCCAGCTATCCACAGACAATGTGCTGAAATCCTCTGAAGCAGAAACCTGCCAGTGGCTGGCTCCATGTTCTGCATCCGGATGGTCACTGCTGAAAGGTCCTGCCTTAAGGATGATATCAAAAGCATTGACTGTTTTGTTAACAGGAGAAACAGGTTTCGGTACATCCGGACTTTTATCATGCTTCCAGACTGTGATGTTGTCTCTCAGTTCATTGTCCCGTTTCAGATTTTGATTTCCCTGGCTAAACCTTTTCACGGTAAGCTTCGGATCGCCATCATTCGGATCTACCTCCACCATCACGAATCCATATTCATCCTGGGTTACGGTGAACTCCTCATAATTGCGCTGGGCAAATTCTCCCCAGTAGTCGATGTTTCCACCAGCAGAGGCTACATTGATCCATAAGTGCTTATGATCCCGTGATTGACCACGTGAATAGCCATGCGTATGTCCAAAAAAGTGAATGCTGGGCTTGCCGGTCTCGGAGCTGAATGCTTCCAGTTTTTTGACAATCTGCCCGGTATAATCTTCTTCCCCATCCAGCCAGAGTTCTGATTTGTGCGGATGGTGCATCTGCGCAAAAACAAAATCAATTTCTTCATTGCCCCTGGTTTTCTCCAGTACCTCATCCAGCCATCTGAGCTGAGTCCTATTTTGGTATTCTTCATTGGTATCCATCCCGATGATTCTGACATTACCATAATCCTTATACCACCAATGTTCGGCATGCTCCGGACTCCCATTCTTAGGTAAGCTGAAGTATTTGAAATAATAGGTTGAGTTTCGCTCATGATTGCCAAGTACAGGATAAACGGGCACTTCTGAAAAAAGATCCTGCGCAGGATCGAAGAAATGTTCTTTCCACTGATGGTATTCCCCTCCCTCCACCACCAGATCACCGGGTATCATCACCAGCGCCAGGTTCTCAGGTACTACTCCATCAAATTCATGTTCCAGGTAATGGAGAATACCATCCTGAACGATCTCTGCGAATTTATTGGGGTTACCACTGTCATTCTGCATGTCGCTCATGGCAGCAAGCTGAAAAGCGTGATGGTCACTGGATTCCGGAGGCGTTTTGAACTGGTAAATATCCGAAACAGCCTTTCCGGTCTTTACCCGGTAGTAGTACAGTGTGTTCTTTTTGAGACCGTTAATTTGTACTTCATGGACCCTGGCCGATGTATAGTTGATATCAAAAGCGATGCCTTCAGTTTTCTTACCCAGTTTTGGTGTAATCCCCCATTCCACCATACTTTCTTCTCCCATGGAGGTCTCCCACATGATCCTGATTGATGTAGGTTCTGCATCCTGCAGATACGGCTTGATTGTTATTTCAGGTCCTGCCTGTTGTGAAAAAACGTAAGTACTGAAACTAAATAATAACAGGAAGTATAAGGTGCATGTGTGGGTCGGGTTCATAGTTTGTTCATATTAAATCTATGGTTAATATAGATACCGGGAATTAGACCAATGAGGCCAATCATATTTAAGATTCCAATCTAATACCATTCGTTGATCAATTACCTATAATTCTCAGCATCTATAATCGAAATTGTAAAGTATCTTTATACAAACAACCTTCCTAAAATCATGACTGCAAAAAATCAAATGCTGGCAACCCTGGTAGGGTTCATAGTATTGTTCCTTCTTGGATGGCTCTTATACGGATTTCTGTTAATGGACTTCTATGCAGCAAATTCCGGTTCCGCAACAGGCATATCTAGAACCGAAGATGAGATGATCTGGTGGGCACTGATCCTGGGCAATATTGCGCAAACGTACTTACTGGTATATGTCTTCAGTTTGTCGAATGTGACCTCCTTTGGAAGTGGCTTAAAAACCGGGGCCATCATCGGACTGATCCTGGGACTGGCCATCAACCTAAGCATGTACGGTACGACCAATTTTATGAACCTGACCTCCGCCCTGGTGGATCCATTCGTCTCGTTGATCATGATAGGTCTTACCGGAGGAGTGGTTGGATGGATGCTGGGCAGAAAATAAGATATCGATCAGTCAGGTTAAGATTGAAAGTCAGGCATTTGATCCCAGGTGGATCGATGCCGCTCATTCCGTCCTCAGGATCTTTTCCATCGGCCTTCCCTTCGCCAGCTCATCAATCAGCTTATCGAGGTAGCGGATCTCCCGCATGATTGGCTCCTCAATCTCCTCGATACGGACACCACAGATCACTCCTTTGATCAGACTGCGAGCTGAATTGAGCTTTGGTGCCTGCTCAAAGAAGGTTTCAAAATCTGTCCTATCGACAAGGATGGAGTTCAAACCTTCCTGACTATATCCTGTCAGCCAGCGGATGATTTCGTCAACTTCTGTCTTTGTACGGCCCTTTCTCTCTGCTTTGGTCACATAGTGCGGATAAACACTTGAGAAGCTTGTGGTATAAATGCGATGCTTTTTCATAAACAAAAAGAGTTATTCGATCATAGATACTATTTCTCCTACCCTGATTTTTCCACCTTTTATCACTTTAGCTGTAATCCCCCCATGTCCACGCATGGCATTGTATCCACCGGGACCAAGATTTTCCTCCATCCGTGAACAGGGATGACAGTAACCGGTACCCTCCAGGATCACCTCTCCAATCGTAAACCTGGCACCGGCCAGTGCCAACAGGTTGATCCGGCTGATGACCAGATTTCTTCGGGTGAGACCCGGATCAATCGTTTCTGTACCAAGGATTGATGCAACCACATCCAGATGTTCCTTTTGGATGAGTGTGACCTGCCGCTTTTGACTGTATGATGATGCAAAATGGTCACCTGCAAGTCCGGTTTCCTTACTGACTTCCACAGCCTCAACGCTTACCAGTGGTCGTTTCCTCTCGGGACGCAGACCGATCCATTCCAGCGTGCCCTGTTGCGGTATATGGTTCATAAGTTCAGGAATGGGCTGATCGAGTTTACCGGATTTCATACCGGAAATTTAAAGATTCCTGCCTTCAGGAAGTTTTAATTGAAGCCGGTTTTTTCATGAATATATGATTTCAGATAGCAATCCTAAATCCCTTGTTATGAAGGTATTATAGTTGAATTAAAATTATTATAATACAATTTTTTAACAAAATATTTATAAAAAAGGCAACTTTCATAGAACTCAATCGTTTGTCTACCATATGTTTTCCTGAAAAGGGAATCATCTACCTCCGCCAGAACACAGAGATTTTCTTTTGATCTAAAAAACCACCGACGGTTAAACCGTCTGAATAATAGTGTTATGTTCAATTTAAACCAACAAAAATGTTTGATGTAGAAAATCCAGTAAGCGAACCAATCGCTAGAAACCATGTCAAAAAGAAAGATGTGGTGGTGACGCACAACGTAGACCGGGTCAATCTGTATGATTTCGGTTATGAGAAATCGGGAACCGTAAAAGGGGATCCTGATGTGTATGTAAGCTATCTTCAAAGGATACTCAATGGTGACCTGGTAGCTGAAGATTACAAGGGTCTTTCAGAGGAAGATAAAAAGGAGCGAAAGCTTCAGATCAAAGAATTGGAGAAAGAGCTCAAAGAGATCGAATCGGAGAACGTAAAAGTGGAAGAGCAGATCGCCAAAAAGGAAAAGGCCATCGAGGACCATCGCAATGACCTGCTCAAAATCAGGGAGTCCAGGGCCAACGATACGGAGAAGCTGAAAAAAGAAAGCTTCTCACCATTCAAGTTTACCATCAACTTGTTCATCCTGGCTGCGCTATCTGTCTATCTGTTCTTTTTCTATGTTTCAGCAGGATTCAAAGCACTGTATGTGGATTTCGAAGCCATTGCAGAGAGCATCGCAGCTGGTACAGGTACAGGCAGCATCATGCCAAACGCCTATGAGCTCAACGAGGCCATTCAGTTCAATTTCATGCTGATCCTCATCCCCTTTGTCTTTTACGCTTTCGGATGGGCCTTCCATGTGTTGCTGGACCTTAAGGGCAACCAGAAGTATGTCTACCTGGGCGGGTTGATCAGCGTCACGTTTGCGGTAGATTTTTTATTGGCCATGATCATCCACAACAACACCGAACAGGCCAAAGAGCTGATGGGACTGATGACTACACACTGGGCTCAGAGCAGCACTTTTTATATCATCCTTTTCCTGGGATTTCTGGTGTACGTGATCTGGAGTATTCTTCTGGATTCCCTGTTGAGAGAATGGGACAAAAAGCATGTGACAGGAAACATTCGGAAGATCATTCAGCACAAGCGAAATGATATTAAGCAACTGCAGAAGAAGCTGATTGATACAAACGGGATCAATCAAAAGATCACGGATTACAGGGAAGACCTTGCTACGGTCATGTACGGCAACCTTAAAAAGTACATTGACCAGTTCAGCTCGGGATGGATCAGTTACCTGGCCCCTGCCAACTTAAAAACAGTGAAAGAGCAGTGCAAGGCGGCCAAGAAGGACTTTGAGGAGAAACATCAGATCAGGTCCGGACTAGTAAAAGTAGTAAGCAGAAGAGCCTGATTTTAGAACACTAAAAGATAAATCATGAGTACTAATCATAGAATTTTAGCAGGGATCATTGTGGCTGTCAGTCTGATGGTTACAGGCTGCGAAATGCCCCCTAAGAAAGAAGCCCAGTTGCATACAAAGCACAACTATATCATTTTGCTTGATCTTTCCGACCGGCTGATCGTACAGGAGGACCAGCCCGAGCGGGATAAGCAGATCATCCGTCACATTTACGATGAATTTGAAAAGAAGGTGAAAAATTCACTGTACATCAAATCACGGGATGAGATTAAGGTGGTGGTAGCTCCGCAGCGAGGGGTCAACCTGAGATCGGATATCTTCGAAGATCGGTTGTATATCAACATGGAAGACATCCAAATGGTCAACAGGAAAAAAGGTGAATCCGAACGTAGGGAAAACTTTATGGCCAACCTGGATTCGCTGTACCGTGAGGCAGTATATAGTAAAACGCCTGAAGACTATCATGGAGCTGATATCTGGAAGTATTTTTATGAAGACCTCAAGGTGGACTACAGTAAAGATACGCTGGTAGAGAATTATCTGTTCATCATCACTGATGGTTACCCTATCGTCGGCAAAAACCAGGTAAAGCTTCAAAATGTGAAGGAGCAGTTCCCCGATCTTCATATAGTGCTGCTGGAGGCTTCTCCGCGCGACAAAGACATGGAGTGGGATCGCGTGATGGCCATCTGGGAGGACTGGTTCAACCAGATCGATATTCAGCAGTATACCATGATCAAAAGAGGAGCCATCAGCAAAGAGATGGAACAGATCGAAAATATCGTCAAGGGATCTTAAAGGGTCCTGGCGGACAGGTGTATGATTATAAAGGAGCTTTTCGGCCACCGGGCTGAAAAGCTTTTTCAATTGTAATAGGAAGACGGAATGAGCCAGCTCTTTATTACGCCCTTTCAGGGCTTAGTTACTCATTAGCGCATAATCAGGGTTTCACCCTGATTTTCTGCTTTCGCTCCTTTGGAGCTCTTATCAAAACTTCCTTGCTCTTGCCTCGGTCACTAATCAGACAAGTAGCTTCAAGAGAAACATTCCAAAGCCCCGAAGGAGCGGCAATCAACCAACGCAGGACGAAGGCCTGCGCAATTAGATACAGCTATCCAAGCCCCAAAGGGGTGAGAGTAACCATCTTTAACGCTACAATCTATCCACTCTACATTTAACAGGATACGCTTCAGTATTCTTCTAAGAAAGGAATGCGATGTGACCAAATCTTTTATTAGCCCCTTTCAGGGCTTTGATCCTTCAGCATCCTGAAATCAGGGTTCACCCTGATTTTCTGCTTTCGCTCCTTTGGAGGTAAGCATTGGATATTACCTGATTAATAAACTGTCATATACCATTTATCAGATAAATACCTTATAAATGAAGCCCCGAAGGAGCGGCAATCAACCAACGCAGGACGAAGGCCTGCGCAATTAGATACAGCTATCCAAGCCCCAAAGGGGTGAGAGTAACCATCTTTAACGCTACAATCTATCCACTCTACATTTAACAGGATACGCTTCAGTATTCTTCTAAGAAAGGAATGCGATGTGACCAAATCTTTTATTAGCCCCTTTCAGGGCTTTGATCCTTCAGCATCCTGAAATCAGGGTTCACCCTGATTTTCTGCTATCGCTCCTTCGGAGCTTAGCATTGGATATTACCTGATTAATAAACTGTCACATACCATTTATCAGACAAATACCTTATAAATGAAGCCTCGAAGGAGCGGCAATCAACCAACGCAGGACGAAGGCCTGCGCTATTAAATACAGTTATCCAAGCCCCAAAGGGGCGAAATAAAAAAGAGCAAAATCAAACCTCCACCCACCGTTCCTTTTTCTGGCTTTCGATGATCCGCTCGCAAAGCACCAGCTCTCTCAAGCCGTCATGAAAGGTTGGATATTTCGGATCTTTGGGCTGCTTACCTTCACGAATAGCTGCATAGACCTCTTTAAACATTTGTTTGGAGGTATCCGGAAAGCCCTCATTGTGTCCCCCCGGAAAAGAGATGAGTTGGGCAGCCTCCCGGTCAAACAACGCAGGGTCCCGCATCAACATTTGGTTAGGTTCGTCGCGGTGGCCGATCCACACTTCATTCGGGGACTCCGATACCCAGCTTACATTTTGTTTCGACCCGGCAATCTCAAAACTGATACGGTTTTTCCTGCCGGCGGATATCTGACTGACAGTGATCAGTCCCTTATTCCCATTGTCAAACCTCAGCAGCACATTCGCGGTATCTTCCGTATTGATCGGTACATCCTCATAGTCTGAGGCTTTCAGCATCTTTCCGGAATAAGTTTCAATCGGTTTGGTCGGTTTCCTTCTCACTTTGTGGACTGTGTTGAAATCAGCCATGACCCGGGTGATCTTTAAACCTGTGATGTATTCCAGGAGGTCCATCAGATGGGAACCGATGTCAGCGATAGCCCTGGATTCACCGGATTGAGAAGGCTCAAGCCTCCAGTTGTAATCCGTGTCATGAAACAGCCAGTCCTGGAGGTATGAACCAATGATGTGATAAATCTCTCCCAGCTCTCTCTCCTCCCGCATTCTCTTCAGCTGCCGGATCACCGGATAATACCTCACATTGAAATGCACGGCATGGATCAAACCCTTGTCGTCCGCCAGGCTGATCAATTTTTCTGCTTCCTTAATAGAAACGGCTAAAGGTTTCTCACAAACTACATGAATTCCTGCTTCAAGCGCCCTTTTTGACATTTCATAGTGCAGGTAATTGGGTGTACAAATGTGGACGCAATCCATTTCACTCCTGATGAATTGATCAAAGTCTTCAAAGTAATTCGGCACCTGAAGCGACTCCGCCTTCTCCTTCACTTCCGGACCATTGTGACAAATCGACACAACATCGATTCCCGGAATACGTCTTAACGCTTCGATATGAGCCGGACCTATAAAACCGATCCCTGCGACACCCACTTTTATTGTTTCCATTTCTTACGCTTTAATCAGGGTCAATTCCTTCAGCCAGATCTTTAAATACGTTTTCAACGCCTCCCGATCCGGACTATTACCATTCTTTACATACGCACCTGAAGCAACCATAGCCAGGAGAACAGATGCTGTGGTCTCCAGTCCATTCAATAAGCCGAAGAACAAACCGGCATTAAAATTATCACCCCCTCCGGTCGACACTTTTGGGTTTGATTCAACCCGCCCCGGCAACCAAAATTGTGTTTCTTTTTCAATGAAATAACAGCCATTGGTCGGATGGATCACCAGGCTTCTTATGGACATATATTCAAAAATTGCCGCTGCAATCTCAGGCAGTTCTTCATTATCGTCGTCACGGCCAAGGATCGCAAAGATCTGCCGCGCTTCATTCTCGTTGAGTCCAAAAATCACATTCCCAATACCGGAAAATGCACTGATCAGTTGTAACACTTCGAGTACTTCTTCTTCACTCTTTTTGGATGGATCTGCCAGATCAAAGAAGATCATTTTTCCTGCAACGTCCTGCCTGTATTCATCCAGTATCCCTCTCCAGATTTGGGTGGCATGAGGAAGGTTACACCAGTCCACCATGGCAATCAGGTCGGCTTGCTTCAGCAGGTCACCGATCGTAGGATGGGTCAATTGTTCCTTCACTTTAGCCCAGGTCAACTCCTCAAATGCACTCAATTCGGAAAGAATGAGCTTTCCATCGGTGAATTCGAGTGCATTTGTTTCAGCATGAGGCCCGATCGTATGAAGCGTGCAGTTGTAATGTATGTCCTGAAAGAGGGGATTGACCTCCGGTGATCCAAGGGTACCTACACAATGGGTCCTGATCCCCAGGGTAGCCAGGGCATGAGCCATGATGGGCCCATTGCCACCTATCTTGAGTTCCTGCGTTTGAAGCTCAACCTGAGCGCTCCGGTTCGAGGCCGCCCGGATCTTCTCACCAAACTCCGAAAGGGTTGGAAAGAAGACCTTTTCATCTTTAAGCTGCTTTTTTACAGGATGCTGGATCTTGTCTATATATCCATCAAATCCAACAAAGGCCATAGAACTATTGTTGATTGAATCCAGCTTCGACAGGACCGATTGAATGA
This sequence comes from Cyclobacteriaceae bacterium, assembly GCA_965243485.1. Classification (GTDB taxonomy): domain Bacteria; phylum Bacteroidota; class Bacteroidia; order Cytophagales; family Cyclobacteriaceae; genus UBA7330. The sequence continues at coordinate 5,759,971 of CBDEVP010000001.1, forward strand.
TATTTGTAATTAGTTCTTTTTGGTCCATCAATACCCGGGAGCAGTGTTTGCATCAGACTTCTCAGCCTTTATCCCCTCAAACTTTTCCTTTGCTGCTTCCAGCATGGCCACGGTGGCGGTAGCTCCCACCCGCGTAACCCCAAAACCCCTGACCTTGAGCAGATCCTCCAGCGTTCTTACGCCACCGGCCGCTTTTACCTGAACATTGGGTGAGGAATGTTTGCGCATCAGCTTGAGGTCAGCATCAGTCGCACCCTGATAACTGTATTTTCCGTCACTGCCTTTGACAAACCCATAGCCTGTCGAGGTCTTGACAAACTCCACTCCGACCTCGGAACAGATCTCACAGAGTTTTATTTTAAAACTGTCCTCAGGAAGGTATTCATTTTCGAAGATGACTTTTAGAATGGCCCCTTTGGATCTGGTGGTCTGATGGATCTCCGAAATCTCCCTCTTTATATACTCCCAATCCTGCTGAAGTACCTTGCCGATGTTGACCACGACATCTATTTCCACCGCTCCGTTTTTGCAGGCTTCAATGGTTTCTTCGATCTTATTTGATATGGTCGCACTGCCATGCGGAAATCCGATCACCGTCCCGACCAGCACATCCGTTCCCTTCAGTAGATTGACAGCAAGAGGGACCGCATACGGCTTGATACATACGGAGGCCACATCATATTTTTTGGCGATTGCACATCCCTTTTCAAGATCTTCATCTGTCATCGTAGGATGCAGCAGGGAGTGATCGATCATTTTGGCTAACTCATGGACGATGCCTTTACTCATGTCTGGGTTGTATTTAGTGAAATAAATTTGGATCAGTTTGATTGAGTAAGGTATAAAAAAAGGGGAATATTGGGAATACCACAACGAGTCAGTCAAAATTAAAAGACTGAGGATATTAAGACTAGCGCTTACCTGAGGCTTTTGATCAACTGATCATACCTGGGTGCAATCGATGGATCCTCCAAAAACATGGCTGCCTCTTGTAAAATGAGCCAGTCATTTCGTTGAGGATCACGATCCATTTCAATAGCAAAAGTTATCTCTTCATAAGTAAACTCAAATAATCGTAAGACTAGCTTCTGAGCTTCATGAGGTCGGTCAAACATTTTCAGAAAGTTGCCCATTTGAAGATCAGCGTAAGAAGGCTCCAAATGTTTATGGTATAATGATTCATAAGCAAACAGAGTAACTTCCTCAGCACGAATCATGTTTCCTGCCTCGATGAATTCCTCAATTAGTGAGTTTACATTGAATTTTAATGGCAGTATCATCCTTGATTGATAATCCTCATGGTTGAAATAGACTGTTGAATCACCAAGATTCGAATAATCAGCATTTTGAATGAGGTGCCTGTAAGTAGCCTCCAGGTTAAACCTGATCTCCTCTTCAATTGTCACTTCTGGTGTCAGTTTGTACACGAGGCCTTTTTGAATGAGATATGGTGATAACTCAATATTCAAACTATGGAGTGCTGTAAAATTGAAATAAACCGGCCGTTTCCAGCCGTTGGAATAAATAAGATCAAGGATGGCCAACTCATTCTTCTGCAAGTAAGAGCCACTAACCGTGATATCTAATTTTCCCTTCCCGGTTTTTAAACTGATCTTTCTTGAAGGTAAATAATAAGCCTCATCTCCTGAAAGAGTCTTCACTTTTAATTGCGGATTCTGATTGATCAACGCCTGCATGTACTTACCCCATGAAATCGATGAGTCCATTGTTTCACGAATGTATATCGGATGATATGGCCCATACTGATTGTTTGCGGAAAGACTAAGCTTCAATGGTGGAGAGTCATAATATGATCTTGTTAGTTGGTTGATATACCAATCCGCATTGAAATAGCTCAGCACTTTAACCCTCACGTCTGTACGGAAGCCTTCCACTTCTTGCAGATACCATAGTGGAAAGGTATCATTATCCCCGCCGGTAAAAAGGATCGCATTTTTCTCACAGCTACCCAAAAGATTCCTCGCATGATCAATTTGAAAGGTCCTTCCGGAACGGTCATGATCATCGAGATTTTGGTAAAACATCCAGACAGTTACTCCCAGGAAAAACAAAATGGGCACTACCCTCCAGGTCGATCTAAAACACTGCATTATGCCCATCATTCCCAGTCCGATCCATACGGTAAATGCCATATATGACCCAACATATATGTAGTCTCGCTCCCTTGGCTCATTGGGTGTGGCATTAAGGTAAACAGCTAACAATAGCCCGGTGATCAGGAAGAAGCTGAGATTAATGATGAAATTCTTATCATCTTTTTTCATTTGCCAAAACATGCCCATTAAACCCAGCAAGAGAGGAAGGAAAAAGTATTGATTATTGGCACGATTGTAATCAATGGCTGACCTGTCGGCTGCTCCGTCCCAGGGCCATAGCCATGTGGCATGCTGAATATCGTTTGCTCTTCCGGAAAAATTCCACATTAAGTACCGGATGTACATGTGACCTAGCTGGTACCGAAGCATAAATTTCAAATTATCTGAAAATCCGGGATTTTCGTTTACACCCAGTCCAGTCCATTCACAATATGTTTCTATATGAGCAGGATCATCACTGTAAATCCGGGGTAACCATGTCATCCTATGATCCTCATAATGGTATTTAGATATCTCTCCGACTTTCTGGTAACGATCACCCTCCACCACGTAGGCGCTGGCTTTTTTAGAGACGTCTGTTACTCTGGCATCAAAGTAAGGGCCGAAAAGGAGTGGCCTGCCGGGATAGGATTCCCGATTCATATAAGGCTTAATTTTGGCCAGATTATGAGGGCTAAATTCATTGATCGGGGGCAATTTGGCAGATCTTACAAAAAGCATCAGATAAGGGGGAGTGAAACCAAGAATTATCATCAGAAAAGTCAGAAGCAGCAACCTGCTCCTCTTTAGCTTCATCCATGTATTTACCCAAACCAAAGAGAGGATAAGAGTGAGGACAACTGCGCCAGAATAGAAAGGTAACGACCATCGATTGACCAAAAAGAGATCCAGCCTGAAGGCCCACTCAAAGAAATCTACAGCTATTACCCTGTTGATCAGCAGGATTACTATGATTCCCAATCCTCCGGAGAATAAAATAAGTTTCCATTTTTGATCATATAGATCTTTTTGCCAGATCATGAAGCATACCGGCAATATCAATATGCACATCGGATGAATACAAAATGACAGTCCGGCCAAATAGGCAATGAGTAGTACTCTGGCGTTGCGATCCTGTCCTGTGAAGGTCCTACCCTGCATGGATAGCCAGATAAGCAAGACCATGAAGAATCCCGAAGGGCCATAGGTCTCTGCCTCAACTGCGGAAAACCAATAAGTATCAGAAAATGTCAGGCACAGGGCTCCTCCCATGCTTCCAACCAACAGCACCCACTTTGATTTGGAAATTTTACTCCCAAGACTCCAGATCAATAAAAAGACCAAACCAATGGTCAGGGAGGAGAAAAACGCCGACATCAGATTAACATGCCATGCCACTTGCGTGACATCTCCTAAGGCCAACATAGAAAAGAGTCTTCCTATCAGCAAAGTCAGTGGAATACCAGGGGTGTGCGGAACCTGAAGTTTGTATGCCGCTGCAATGGTTTCAGCGCAATCCCAGAGAGAAGATGTTGGTTCCAATGTCAAACCATAAGTTAGAAAGGCAATCACGAATACCACCATTACTCCTGCCGATTTCAGTGGTTCGTTCCTGATCCAACCATATGTATTGGCAAGCCAATTTCCTTTTAGAAGACCCACAACAGGTAGTAAAAGTCCAAGAAAAAACAAAGGAGGCGCTATCCATAATGTCTGCACTCCAAAACCAGATTCGGCCGGATCGGTTGCCATTAATAAGAGGGACAAGATCTGTATTATCACTGCCAGGATGAAGAGTAGAATTCTCTTCGAAGGGATTTTCAGGTTCATCCGGCAAGCATAGAAGTTGATCCAATGGAATTGAGTTAAGCTGTGTAAAGAAGTGTTAAATCCATGTTAAAAAGTCTTCAAAGCTTTCATCACGCCAGATCATCATTTATTTTTAAATAAAAAGTTGATGTGAAATCGCGGTTAATCATTGGTGGAGTAATATTGTTTTCTCTTGTTTCTACACAGGCCATTTGGTTTTCCAAAGCCTATGACGCCAGTGCCACGCAATTTGACCATTCGGTCTCTGTCGCCCTGTTTTCGGTAGCAGACACCATGAGTGAAAATGCCATTGTTGAAAAAAGGTCATCCAATTATTTCTATGTGAAGATGAATTGTCCGGCATCCAGCCAGGTGATCGATACGATGATCCAAAAAGAGTTTTTGATAAGAGATCTTGCCCTGGATTATGAACTTGGAGTGTACAATGCCGAAGATGATTCTTTGGTTCATGGAAAATATGTAAGCGCTTCTGCTCCAACTCTTGCCCGTGAAGCTGATGATAGAGAATTGAATCTTTGTAATAAAGACTTTGCTGTATTATTCCCGGAAAAAGAAAGCTATCTGGTCAGTCAGTTGGATCTTTGGATCTATTCCTCTTTGGTCCTGATCATCATTTCCTCTGTCTTCGTTCATTTCCTGGCTGGCACAAAGCATACAAATACACCAGGCACAAAGAAGTCAATGAGTCTTGGTAATTCCCACCTTGATCTTCATAATAGAAAACTGATTGTAAATGGAATCGTTTACCAGCTTACTTATAAAGAATTCAGCATCCTTAAACTCTTTTTTGAGCATCCAAATGAAGTCATAGAACGTTATGTGTTTCTTCAGAAGGTGTGGGAAAAAGATGGATTTTTCGTGGAGCGAAGTATGGATGTGTTCATTTCGAGGATCAGAAAATATCTGAGGGCAGACCATTCAATAAAAATTGAGAATCTCCGATCCATCGGATACAGATTGTGCGTTTTGTGAAAAATGGCGATTGGACAAAGTACATAAAGGTACAATTTCAACAAAATAGCTTATAATTGTTTCATGTGTCTAATAATTGATTTTTAAAGAACACATGGAATTCGCCCCGCCTTGGGCGGGACTCATTACCTGATTTTGTTGCACAACGTACTTTATGGAAAAGACCCGGCACACCACATCTATATTTGAAGAATATCGTAACTTAGAGAAGGAATTTGGTCAAAACAAAGCTCAGGCAATCATGAACTTCCAAATGAAATGTCCTTCTGAATAATTTTGTCACTAAAGGTGAATTCCATAAAGGCATTGGTGAATTTCATAAAGAGATGTCCTCACTGGCCTGGAAGCTTGCCGGTTTTTTAATAGCACAGGTGGCCGTGATTGTGACCCTGATCAAACTGCTTCCGTAACTGACAACATCATAGAAAAAGGGGACCTAAATCCCCCTTTCCAATGGTCATTTAATCAAAATCTGTTTCTTTTCCGGTATTTTTTTCTTTTCCTTCTTCAGGGTCAGATGCAAAACCCCATCTTCGTACCTGGCATCCACGTCATCTCTCAGGACATCCTCCGGAAGTGTGAAAGACCTGCTGAATGTTGTGGACTGAAACTCTTGCCTGGTGTAGTTTTTCTTCTTTTCCTCCTTCTTCATTTCGGTTTCACCGGATACGGTGAGAATCCCGTTTTCCATCTGGATCTTAAAGTCCTTCTTTTTGAAGCCGGGTGCAGCCAGCTCAATTTCATAGCTGGTCTCATTGTCTACCACATTTACCGCTGGTGTTCCATTACCTTTCATGAACCAATCCCTGGTCCAGTCATCGTCAAAAAAGTCTGTCAAAGCAGACCAGTTTGGCATTGTTCTTTTGATCAAACTCATCGCTTTATAAGTTTAAACTGTTTAAAAAAGCAATGACTTAATTTCGGTGATTTCGGACTGTTTTCAAATGACTTCCGGCAATCTGAAAAATGATTGTAATCAATAGAAATTCGTTCAATATTTTGTACAATAGATTCCGGATGCTATGTCGTTTGTAAAACCTCAACGACCGGATGCATCTCCACTTTCGATTTGATCGAATTTGTGATCAGGCAGGCTCTTTCGGATTTCTCAAGCACCCTTTCTGCACGAGCCCTGTCACTTTCATCAGAGATGATCACCGTAGGCTCCAGTAAGATGGTAGTCATCAAAAACTTCCCGTCGACCTGCTCCAATCTACCCTTTGCGTTACAGCTGAAATCCACAAAATCCAGTTTAGAATTTTCAGCAATGGCTAAAAACGTTGTCATCAGACAACTGCTGACCGCAGCTGTAAATAAATGCTCCGGAGACCAGATACCGGGGATGCCTTTGGGAAATTCCGGAGGGGTGGCCACCTCGATACAGCTTTGAGGATTCTGACTCAGTTCCGGCGAACACATCATCCCTTTTCGATCCTGGTTCCACCTGACAACAATATTATAATTATGAGATTTCATTTTGCAATGGATTTAGCTTGCCACAACAATATTCATCAGACCGGAAGTCTTATACGATGATTTTGATCAGGATGCACAGGGATATTGATCAGCGGTAGTTTACCATTCAACTATCATTAAAATGATTAACTTCCTGCCATGGATATCAGAGTAAAATTTCTCGGGGCAGCGGGATCAGTCACCGGATCCAAGTTCCTGTTGGAAATTGATGATTTTAACCTGCTCATTGATTGTGGTCTTTTTCAGGGGCTCAAACAGCTGAGACTGAGGAATTGGGATGAGCTTCCTGTCGATCCGGCATCTATTGATGCTGTGGTACTTACTCATGCTCATATCGATCATTCCGGGTATCTGCCGCTGCTCTATAAAAATGGATATCAGGGTCACGTGCACTGCACTGAGCCCACCGCAGACCTGATTGAAATTCTCTTGACAGACAGCGCCAAGCTTCAGGAAGAGGAGGCGGCCTTTGCCAACAAAAAAGGATATTCAAAACACCATCCTGCGGAACCACTCTACAGAGTAAAAGATGCCGAACAGGTCTTTCCCGGGGTCGTCTCTCATCTCATGGATCATGAGTTCAGGCTCAACGACCAGATCACCGTCCGCTTTTTTCATGCCGGACACATCCTGGGAGCGGCCTCGGTGGAGGTGAAGGTTCAATCCTCACAGGGGGCCAAGACTCTGGTATTATCCGGAGACCTTGGAATGGATGATAATCCACTCCACTTGTCCCCGCAAAAGCCCAAAAAAGCCGATATACTGTTCATGGAATCCACCTATGGCCATAAGAACCATCATCAGCAGAACCCGGAGGATGAACTTGAAAAAATCCTGCGTGACTGTGATGAAAGAGGTGGATGCCTGATCATCCCGGCCTTTTCACTGGGACGTACGCAGTTGATCCTGTACTATCTTTGGAAGTTGTTCCAAAACATGAAATCCAGACCTGTCTACGTGGACAGCCCTATGGCGATAAGTGTTACCGGGATCTACAAACGCTTTGAATCTTACCACCGCCTGAAAAGCAAGGATGATTTCGGTCACCAGATCTTTGATGCTTCTTTCGTTCACTATGTGACCAGACAGGAGCAATCCAGAACGTTAAATACCCTAAAAGATCATGCGATCATCCTCTCTGCCAGTGGGATGGCAACCGGGGGTCGCGTGCTCCACCACCTCTATCACCGGCTTCCCAGAGAACAGGACACCGTACTTTTTACGGGCTATCAGGCAGAAGGTAGCCGGGGAAGGAGATTGATCGAGGGCGAACAAAAAGTGAAGATTTTCGGAGAAGAAGTGCCGGTAAAGGCCAAAATATCCCTGATTGATGGCCTGTCCGCCCATGCTGATCAGCAGCAACTACTGGAATGGATAGCCGATATCAAAGACTCCCCAAAACAAACTTTTCTTGTACATGGAGAAAAAGAGGGAGTCCAGGTCCTACAGGAAAAACTAAAAGAAAGAAACTGGAATGTAACCATTCCGGATTACCTCGAAAGCTACACACTATTTGATCACATCTAATCTGATCCGCTTAAGGTGAACTGGCAGATAAACTTTGGAAAAATCTATATCCCTCGTTCATTTTCACTCCCATCCCTGCTTACCATAATCGTTAATAACATGATAATCATGACCCATATATACATTGAATCTGCGCCTTCCATTTCCTGAAACTTTTTTCAGGATTGTGACGATAAACCCCGCAGCAAGTCACAGGGAAAGTACCGGTATATTTTTTTGAATAGTCACAAAGATTTTTCTTCAAGGATCTTTCCAAATTGATCTGAGATCACCAGGGATCTTTGCAGTGCCGTAGTTCGTACGATGATCTCATACTTGATGTGACTTCGTTCATTGATCTGAACGGCATTCATGATCTCCCTTTCTTCCTCAAGCTTATCCCTGATCAGTGCAGGAAGGAGTTCCTTCTCCAGGTACATCTTGTATCGTAGCAATTCTCCATCGGTTCCAAACTCGGCGATATATTCTATACCTTCCTTTTGAAAAATGACTTCAAAAAAGCTTTTCTGATCAAACCATTCGGGATTTACAGCTCCTTCAAAATGATGATCAAACTCCTTTTGACAAACTGCAGGTGCTTCAACTCCTTCGGTAAGAAGCATTTTCCTAATAAAGTCCTCTGATCCCATATGCTTTTTATCTGGACGGTAAAACTTGTTTTGGTGACATCATGTTTCTGATAAATACTTTTCTGTGTACAAATACAACACTCTTGATCTGGCCCTTTTCAACCGCATTTTGGCCGCATTTTCGCTGATCCTCAGCGCCTTGCTGATGTCACGGATAGACAGATCATCCATGTATTTCATGAGCAAAAGCGCCTTTTCCTCCGGATGTACGAGTTCAAGAATGGAAACCAGATTTTCATAATTAATATCCGAGAGATTGGTCTCCGTTTCATCGATGATCTCAGGGATCTCATTTTCGTTATTCCAATTCGGATAATGGATTTTCTTCTTCTCCCTCAGAAAGTCAATGCAATGATTATAGGTAATAGAATACAGCCAGGATGAAAATTTTGACTTGTATTTGAAAGTCGGAAGCTTTTCATAAGTCTTCGAAAAAATATCTTCTGCCAGCTCTTCTGCCAGTTTTCTGTCTCTGACGAAGCTGTAGCATTTATCAAGGACCTTTTTATAATATCGCTGAAAAAGCATTTCATAGAGGCGCTTGTCGCCCTGATCACCCATCCTCTGAATGATCTCCTCGTCCTTCAATGTTTCCTGCTTAATACCCATGGTCTTAAAAGATCAAATTAAGAAATCATGCGGGTACCACATCGCATATTTAAAATATTTTTTCTCGGGGATGTTACTTATTGATTTAATCCCGTCACAATCGTGATCCTGGAAAATCCGGGACTCATGTAGAAACATAATGAAAATGAAATACAATGTAGGTGTTGCAATACTGGGTGTTGCAGCCATTTTATTAACCAGTTGTGGGGATGCTCCTCAAAAAGAAATCGATGCGGCCAATGCGGCCATCGATAGTGCAAAAGTTGCCGGTGCTGAAGTATATGCTTCAGAGAGTTTTGTAGCCTTACAGGATTCAATGCAGGCCATTGTGGAAGCGATCGAAGCTGAGAAATCAAATTTCTTTGCCAATTACAGTGCTTCAAAAGAACAATTAGCTTACATCAGCCAGCAGGCTGCTGTGGTGGTGAAAGAAGCTGATGCTAAAAAGCTTGAGATCAAATCTCAGATCCAGTCCACAATTACTGAGGTAAAAGAACTGATCAACACCAATAAGCAGTTGATCCTTGAAGCACCTAAAGGTAAAGAAGGCACATCTGCGCTGGTCGCCATTCAGGGAGAGCTATCTGCCATCGAAATGGCCGTCAGTGAGACAGATAGCCTGATGTCAGCAGGCCAGTTGATTCCCGGTCTTGATAAGGCAAGCCTTGCAAAACAAAAGGCTTCTTCAATCAATACCGAACTTCAGACCGTCATTGATAAATATAAAGCTAACGTAAAAGCCCGAAGAGGCTAAAACCAAGCGCTGCTTCCGGGATTTATGATCTTCATATTCCCGGAGGCAGCTCTTTTTATTCTATGAAGAATATCTACAGTTGGATACTGATACTCATATCTGCAACTACTGTTTATTTCCTGCTGAACTACCTGAAACCAAAACCACCGGTAAATGAGCTGATGGAAGCAAGAAATGCGATCACTCAGGCCTTAACTTTAAACACCAAAACCTACTCAGGAGAAATCCTGCAACAAGCCCAGGCGCTGTATGACTCCGCGATGGACCTCTGGCTTCGGGAAAACGAGCGGTTTTTGTACCTCAGGAAATACGATCTGGTCAGAGGCCTCGCACTGCAATCCGGAGAAGAAGCAAGGAAATCCATGCTTGCCTCCCACGAATCAGAAGCTGTCCTGAAGCAGAAAAATCAAAAACAGATCGATGAGCTATCCCGACTTCTTGCTGACTATCAGGTAATATATGGACATGTTCCTGTCGACTTAAAATCACCGGATCTCACAAAAATCAGGTACCTCTATGCAGAAGGGACCCTGGCATTTGAAAAACAAAATTATCCGGAAGCCAGCAAAAAGCTGGACACAGCTGAAATCATGCTGAAGGAGCTCATTTCCGTTTCAAACGAAAATCTGGAAAACTACTTGGAGTCATACTCCTTGTGGACAACCATTATCCGGGAAACAATCACTGAAAGCAGAAAAAAATCCAAATCCTGCCTCATTGTAGATAAGTATGCCCGCAAATGTCACCTGTATAAAAAAGGCGAATTAGTTGATTCCTTCTCCATAGAGCTGGGTACCAACTGGATTGGAGATAAGCAATACCAGGGAGATAAATCCACCCCGGAGGGTGTCTACACCATCCTTAAACGGAAGTCATCTCCTGACACAAAATACTACAAGGCGCTGCTGCTCAACTACCCTAATGAGGATGACAAAAAAAGGTTTATCAGCAACAAAAAGAACGGCACCATTGATGCCCGCTTAGCCATTGGCGGACTGATCGAGATCCATGGCCATGGCGGGAAAGGTATTGACTGGACCGATGGGTGTATTGCAGTCACCAACGAAGATATGGATGTGCTGTACAACGTATGCCCCGAAGGGACAACAGTGGCGATTGCAGGCTCTCTGAAACCCTTCAGTGAGATCATTGCCAACCGGTTTTAATAAGACTCAGATGAAAGTGAAAGATTACATGATCAATCTGCAAAGAAGACTCACAGCTTCGTGGCTTGCTGCCATCATGCTCGTGCTGCTTATTCTGATCTCACCATGGCTCATGAAAAACATAATCGTCCGGCTTTCATTAAGCGAATCAGAGACCACTGCATCAGATTCGATCGAACTGGGCATCACTAAGAAAAAGTTGGCGGCCGACATTGCCACCATGGACCGGAAACTAAAGGCTAAAATGCCCAAAACTCACTATCTGGTCATCAATACATCCTCGAATGAGTTTACACTTTACCGTGGAAACACAATGATCAAAAGGGATAAGTGCAGTACTGGGAGCTATGTGTTACTGAAAAATGGTGATCAGCAGCAATGGATGTTCAAAACGCCAAAAGGAGAATTCCGGATCAAAGGAAAAACCACCTCGCCTGTATGGAAAAAACCTGACTGGGCTTTTGTGGAAGAGGGTCTACCCATACCATCAATGAATCATCCCTCCCGCTTCGAATACGGAGTGCTTGGGGACTATGCCTTAAGTCTTGGTGATGGATATCTGATCCATGGTACCTTGTATCAACGATTTCTCGGGTTGCCGGTGACGCATGGTTGTATCCGCCTAAACGATGAAAACCTCGAACTGGTCTACAACTCCCTCGACTATGGCTCCAAAGTATATATCTACTAAAAGATGAAAAATATTTTGACCATCCTGATTGGCCTCGTCATTCTTGCGGCAGCTCTTTCCGGCGTTTCAATTTGGAATGAGATCCAATTCATCAAAGAGCTGACAAGCCAGCAACCTGAAAACACTGATGTGCAACGTCCTGAATTGAAGGGGCTCATCAGGGACAAGGCATTCAAAGAGTCTCTGCTCCAGATCTCAAATTCAGATTCCATATCCATGGTGATCAATCTGAAGGATAGCACCATCAGTCTTTTTATTAAAGGTGTATTTATTCACCAGACAAAAGTCAGGGATTACAAGCTAGACCCTTTACTGCATCATCTTCCCGAAGCAGACCTGACAAATGCTTATTACAGACCGCTGAAAAAGATCTCCGAAAGATCAACCATTGTGAAAGAGCCTGTAGTGATCCGCGAGGCGCCTAAGGATCCGCTGGAAGCCTCATTGAATGCTTATCAGCCCGATACCCTGATCCAGAATCCTGCCTTTGTAGCTTTCTCCCTGGACACTCGCCTGCAATTGATCCTCAGTCAGGATAAGGATCCGGCTTTCAGGGACCGGTGGTCGCGGCTGCTTTTTTACCAGCGAGTACCTTTTGACAGCAGACCATCCATTCATTTGAGCTTGCCGGTGGATGATCTCAGGGCGATTTACAGGGCTTTGCCCAATGATCCCTTCATCGTCATCCATTTTCCGGAATAGAAATCCTGTCTGCCAGTTACTTTTTAGAGGTCTGCCGTCATAATATCAATCTAATAATTTATTCAAATGCTCATCGACACAAGCACAATCGTTCTCACTGTAATTTTCATTGTAGCCATATTTGGCCCCATCGCCTATTTGATCTGGAGAGGCAAGTACCGCACCAAAAAATGCATCAAAGTACTGAAGGAAGTAGAAAAAATATATGACCTGAAATGCCTGGCATCAGACTCCTGGGGTGATAAAGCCATCGGTTTTGATGCTCAGAAAGGAAAACTGATCTTTGTAGACCTTCTGTCAGCCGGAACAGCCTGGAAGCTGATTGACATCAAAAGAGCCACAAGCTGTCAACTGACGAATAATGGAGACACCATTCAGTTATTGATCTCCGGAGGAGATGAAAATGGTAAAGGTATGGTAATTTTGCCCTTCTTCAATTCAGACGTGGATGACCCGGTTGAGCGCGGATTCCATGCCGTGCTTGCCAACAGATGGTTAAAGATCGTTGAAAGCAACTTGAAGAAGACCACACGATCTCCAAGACGGGCGGCCTGATCTGCTTGATTTTTTAAAGAATTTATAAGTAAACAATCAATAACACAATGAATTCCATATTACTTTTCGGTATGCCCAGTGGGGGCGAGCTCCTCGTCATCGGGATCTTTATCGTCATATTCTTTGGTGCAAAAAAAATACCTGAGATCGCACGAGGTCTGGGAAAAGGGATCCGAGAATTTAAGGATGCGGCCAGAGAGGTTAAGAAAGAGATTGAGTCTGATGTGAGAATTCCGGAGAAGACAGTTCCGGAACACAAAAGCCCTCTCGAGGAAAGATAATTTGATACCCAGTCCCTGCCCTCCGGCGGGGACACCATCTTTTTATGCTCTTAACTTACAGAGCATCACTTTGTCATGAAAAGCCTTGAATTCGAATCAGGATACTTGCAAAGCCTCCTCGGCTTCTTCTTTTTTCCCCTCAGCTTTTTTCACAAAATCATCTAAAACCATATAAAGACATGGAACAATCACAAGGATGATCGATGTGGCAAAGATGATCCCGAAGCCCAGTGAGATGGCCATGGGGATCAGCTGGAATGCCTGTCTGGAGGACTCCAGGATAATAGGCGTTAGACCACCGAATGTGGTAAGGGTGGTCAACAGGATCGGCCTGAATCTTCTGATACCGGCTTCGTGCATAGCTTCGTATGCCGAACGAATGCCACGATGCTTATTGGCATAGTCCACCATGATCAGTGAGTCATTCACCACTACCCCGGACAAAGCTATCACCCCCATCAGACTCACCAGCGACAGATCGTATCCAAGCAATATATGCCCGATCACTGCGCCAACAATACCGAACGGTATGGCCAGCATGATGATCAAAGGTTGAAGATAGCTATTCAATGCAATGGCCAGCAATGCAAAGATCAATAACATGGCGATGACAAAACCCGACCACAGAGCATCGGTAGATTCCCTCAGTTCAGCCTGGCTACCCTCAAAAGTCCAGGTGATCCCTGGAAAATCAGCCCGCAGCTGAGGCAGCATTTCTGTTTGGATTGATCGCAAAACCCTGGTCTCAGCGCTTGGAGGCTCTACATCCATACTTACATTAACCACCCGACGACCGTCTCTCCTATTGATACTGGTAAAGGTTTCACCTTCATTGATCTTTACAACGTTTTGTAAAGGCACGGTCACTCCACCGGGTGCCTGTATAATGAAATCTTTGAGGTTTTTCAGGTCCTTACGTTCCTCCTCGGGGAGCTTCACCCGGATTTCCGTTTCATTGATCCCTCTGAGCTGACGGATCGCCAATGCACCATAAAAAGCGTCCCGCACCTGTTGTCCTACGGCTGTAGGTGTAAGGCCAAGACTTCTTCCTTCCGGCAGCAATTCAAACCCCAGCTGCATTTTGCCTTTATTGTAGTTATCATTAATATCCATGGTCTCCTGAAAAGTTGAAACCCGTTCAACAAAAGCCATGCTGGCTCGTTCCAGTACGTCGATTTCGGTATGGCTCAGGTCGATACTGATATCCTGCCTGGCGCCTCCGGGACCTCTCTCCGCTTCAAAAGTGAGCTGATCCACACCTTCAATATCCCCGATCTCATCCCGCCACAAAGTAATGACCTCCTGAGCGCTCATGTCATGCTCATCAGGCGGTAACATGACAATCTCCACATCCACGAAGCTCTTTCCCCGAACCTGTGTTTTGATACCTTCAGCCACCCGGTACAGATCATATTTGTCAAACATGCGTTGGGTAGCATCAGTAATTTCCTTAGCTATCTTTTCAGCCTGGTCGTTAGTGGTTCCCACCGGTAACCTGACCCCGCACTCTATCTCGTTTGCCGATTCCTCAGGCATCATCACCATTCCCATGTGGTCGCTATATCCATACACGCCGATAACGACCAGCAAAGAGATAGCTATGCTCAATGTAATGTACCTGTTACTTAAGCAGAGGTCCAGAAACGGTCTGTAGTAATTATCAACGAAACGATCAAAAGCCCTTGTGATCGATGCCTGTCCCGCTTCCAGACGACCCACAATTTTAAATGGGTTTTTCTTCTTCGGCTTGTGTGCGACGTGAGAAGGCAGGATAAACAATGCTTCAAAAAGAGACACTGCAAGTACAACAATGACCACCACTGGCAATGGGAACCAGTACTTCCCGACAGATCCCGGAATAAATAGCAACGGTAAAAAAGCAATGATGGTAGTGAGAATACTAAATATCACCGGTTTAGCCACATCTTTTGTCCCAAGTATGGCAGCATCCATGTATCCATATCCTCTTTTTCGGTACTCATACACGTTTTCACCGACCACAATGGCATCATCCACCACAATACCCAGTACGATCAAAAAACCAAACATGGAGATCATGTTGATGCTAATGTCAAAAATCGGCAAGAAGATAATGGCACCTACGAAGGATATGGTCATTCCCATCATCACCCAGAAAGCCAGCCTGTATTCCAGGAACAAACCAAGAATGATCAATACAATGATCACGGCATACAGTCCGTTTTCAGTCAGGAGATCCAGCCGTTCACGATAATCTTCGGCCCGGTTGCTGTCGATCCGCATACTCACTCCTGGTGGCAAAGCACTCTCAAATTCCGCCATGATATCTTTTACAATTACTTCAATATCGGTGGGGGACTGCCTTCCGATGCGGAAAATTTCCAGTTCTACTGAATTCTGATCGTTAAAGAGTCCGTGAGAACCCGTTTCGTCAAACCCGTCTCTGATGGTCGCTATGTCTTTTAGCTTGACCGTAGCACCGGATTCGGCGGAGACAAGGTCAATATTTCCGAATTCCTCCGCCCAGATCTTTCGTTCTTCCATCCTTAAAAGGATTTCTCCGGCCTGCGTTTCCACAGCACCGGCGGGCACATCCAGACTGGATTGCCGGATCAGATCAGCCACCTGACCAAGTGTGATATTATACTCCAGTAAAGTATGTCTTGGGATCTCCACATGAGTAATGAAATCGGGAACATTCCCAATTTCCACCTGTGTAATTTCTTCATTGCTCAGGAGGCGGTTTTTAAACCTTTCAGCCAGCAGGCGCAGGGTCCATACATCCACATTTCCATACAGGCCAAGTTCCATCACATCCCGCTGCCTGTCCTGAAGCCTCACCCGCGGTTGTTCGATATCATCAGGAAAGGTCTGTATCCGGTTGACCGCCTGGTCTATGTCCTGAAAGGCTTTCATGCGGTTGGTGCCCGTCACCAGCTCAACCATAACCTCTGCCGATCCTTCCCTCGCTTCCGATACAATTTCTTTGATCCCCTGAACACTTCGAATTGCTTCCTCAATGGGAAGTAGAATACCCTGCTCGACTTCCTCGGGTGCTGCACCCGGATACTCGACCGTCACCTCAACGATATCGAGCATAAATTCAGGAAAAACCTCCTTCTGAATGTTATACATCATCCATACCCCGCCTCCAATTAAAATGAACATCAGAAGATTGGTGATGATAGATCTCCTGGCCATGATCGCAATGGCTCCTTTTTGGGTATCTTCCTTATTTTTTCCCGGGTCTGTCATGTCATTTCCGTTTATCCCATTGACTATTGTCTTTCACTTTCTTCTGTTCTCAGCAAGGACCCTTCCACCACTGTGGCCAGGTTGGTTGTCACCACCTGATCACCGTCTTCCAGTCCATCCCTGATATATGCATATTGTGAATCCTCGAACAGGATATCCACATTCCTGATGCTCAGTTTTCCTTCTTCCATCACCCATACGGTACCCTCCTTTCGCAGATAATCCCTGCTCAATCTGACGACATCCTTAATCTCATCCGCTTCGATCCGGGTATCCACAAAGGTTCCTATCATCAACCTGGGAAGGGTATCTGACGGGTTGATCCGTACCAGAGGATCTTTCACAGATACGATCATTCGGGCCAATCGTGTCTGGTCATCCAGGGCACCAATCAACCGAAAAAGCCTCCCTTCGCGGTATTGCCCGTATGGCCATATATTGGTATTCATCACCTTTACGTATGAGCCATCTTCAGCCCGCTCATCACTGAACCTTAGGCGATTCACTTTTGAAACAGGCACATTGGCGACGACCCAGTATTCATCCATGCCAACCAACCGGCCCAAATTGGCGCCGGGTGCTACCTGTGATCCCACATTGGCATTCCTGCTAATGACATGAGCGTCAAATGGAGCCCTTATCGTGGTTCGTTCCAGGCTGAGTCGGGCCTGCTCAAGCGCAGCTTCGGCAGCAGCAACATTGGCCCTGGCCGATTCCAGTTGGGGCTTCCTCAATACAAGATTTTGGTTTTCCTGGGTCAAATCCTCTCCAATCAACTCAAAATCTTTTTGGGCTACGTCCTGACGGCCCATCTCAACTGCCAGATCAGCCTTTGCTAATTGCAGATCGCTTTGCCGGAGCCTTAAGGTGTTTTTATAGTCCGAAGGATCAATCTGCAACAGCACCTCACCTTTCTTCACGAATGAGCCGGGAATGAAACGGTTGGAAATCGATACAACCTCACCTCCGACTCTTGGACTTAAAGTGATATCTTTTGCAGCCTGTACATTTCCGGTTGCCTCCACAATGGGTTTAAAATTGCCTCTATCGGCTTCAATTACATCCACAAGCATGGCTGTCTTCTTGGTTGCTCCTTCCATTTTTGCTGTGGGCTCTGTCAAAAAGACCACTGAAGAAACGACTACACTGGAAAGCAAAACAAGAATACTGATAATAAACGTTTTCTTTTTTGACATACTTATGAACCTTCGGATTTAACTCTTTCTCTATCGGTTTCAAAATCTCCCGCAAGTGCTCTGTACAATGCAATCCTGGTTTCAAACAGATTGAGCCTTGCAGTGACTAAATTTCTTCGAAGTTGTTGCTGTTGATCCAGTGCCACCAATACATCAAGATATGGGATTGAACCGTTCAGGTATTCTATCCTCAACTGACCATAGGTATCTTCTGTCAACTCTACCTGGCCCTCGATGATCTCGATCCGCTCTTTTTGTTTTTGTTCCTGAATAAGCGCATTTTCTACCTCCTGGAAAGCTATAAGCACTGACTGGCCATAGTCTTTCAATTGCTGTTGTCTTACAGCTTCTGCCTGATCAACCTGGGCCTTTAGTTCTCCGCCTGTAAACAATGGAGCCAATAAGCCACCACTCAGAGATACAGCCTGTGACTGAAAAAGATCCGTGTAAGTATTTGACCGGATGGCTCCCAGCAATGAAAATGAAAGCCGGGGATACCGGTTGCTGATAGAAGCCGCCAGATCGCGGTCTGCAGCCTGCAACTGATAGAAAGCGCTTTGAACATCCGGCCTTCTGTTTACAAGCTCAAGAGGAATGCCTGTATCCGGAAGTGGTGGAAGTCCGGGAAGGTCCGCGCTGATGTTGAATTGTGCTCCCGGTGCTGCCCCGGCAAGAATGGCCAGCTGATTTTCCAGGATCTCAAGCTGTAATTCCAAAGACACTCTTTGA
This sequence comes from Cyclobacteriaceae bacterium, assembly GCA_965243485.1. Classification (GTDB taxonomy): domain Bacteria; phylum Bacteroidota; class Bacteroidia; order Cytophagales; family Cyclobacteriaceae; genus UBA7330. The sequence goes on from CBDEVP010000001.1 coordinate 5,778,418, forward strand.
GACCTTGTAGCTTCTATGAGCTGCCTTTGCCTCAGGATGTCCACTCCCCTCACCTGTCCACTGGCAAACCTGGCCCGGATCAATGCCAGTACCTGCTCATTGGTCGTAACTTGCTGATTGATCAGTTCGAGCTGATACCTGGTCGCTTTGATCCTGAACCAGGTCAATGCGATCTCTCCAGACAAAGTTATTGCCGCGGTCTTATAATCGTAATAAGAAGCCTTCATCCGATACTGTTCTGCGTGAGCAGAATACCTGATCCTTCCCCACAGATCCACTTCGTAGTTGGACCTCAAAGAGATCTGCGTATTCTCACCTCCCACAAAATCTGGCTGAGGCCTGCTGATACCCGTCTGTATCCCAAAGTTGGCATCCGGAAATAATGAAGATCTGGCAATCTTCACCTGAGATTCGGCTTCCCGTAACTGAAACCAAACCGTCTGAAGAGACAGATTTCTGCTGAGTGAGGAATCAATCACCTCATTCAGGCGAGGGTCTTCAAAAGAAAGCCACCACTTATCTGGAAGCTGAATGTTTCCAGTGTTTGAAAATGCTGCTAAAGTGTCAAAAGGAAGACTGACGCTGGCTACTTTTGGAGAGCAACCATTAGAACCAAGTAAAATCACCCCCACCAGAAAAATAAGAACACTGATCGATTGGTTTGTGGATATCTGATTATCTGGATTTTGCTTAATCATTTAGTGAGTGAAATTCCATGCTTTATGAATTCCTAACCACTCGGAGCCATTAAAGTTGGAATCTGCTTTTTATGGGGAAGCTAAATAACGATCTAATTCTGAGGGAAATTTAAAGTTACCGATGAAACCCCTCATACCCTGATTTGCATAACCTCAATCATTCGTAAGGAATACTTATGCAATCTCCGGAGGAGCATATTAGGAGGATTGTCAGGGGAAATGAATCAGATGAACCTCATCTACTGGTATACCGATAGATTCAGTTAGTGCCTTACCATCAAGGCTTTTCACTCGAAGTCTGGGAAAAAACTACGGAAAACCACGTAGAAAATTCACGTATTTGACCCGATTGTAGTCTGTAGAGATTCAAAATAGCTTTGAAATCATCTTAGTGTTAGATCAAATACACTGACAAGATACAACCAACAACAAGCTATAGGCAGTGAAGAGATGTGCTATTCAGAGTTCTGAATAGCACTTTCTTTTTTTATACAATCGTTAAAGCTTAACCGTTACTCCCAGCTTTCCTCCGGAGGCGATACCTCCGCCAAATTCAAGGTTAACACCAACTTTATCTGTGAAGAAATACCGGCCACCGATCTGGCCAACCATACCAAGGGAGGATGCACGGGCTCCGGGGTAATCACCGGGAGATGACCATATCCAGTATCCAAGCGTAAGGCCTGCATAAAGATCCCACTCTGGGTCAAGATCAATCAGTGAATTGAAATGATAATTCCCATTGAATCCCAATACGATAATTGAGTGGGAATAACGAACGGTGTTGAATCTCTCGCTGTAATTTCTAAATGAAACCACAGGACCGATCGTGATATCCCTGTGAACACCAAAATCCAGGCCTGCATAAACAGGCACTCCCCAGGTAGAGAATCCCACACCTGCATTTAATTGCTGGTTTCCTTTTCCCAAAGTTCCCTGAGCCTTCATCTCAGACAACCCCAGCAGGGTAATGACCAGAATACCAATAGCTATTTTATATGACTTATTCATAGGTTGAAATGTTATTTTTGAAATGGTTATGCAGGCAAAGCTAATGTCATTGATTTCTTTACCCGTCTATAAATGTGAATTTTTTCCGGTGAATATTATTTGATAGAGGAAACAAGAGTCTGTCAAAAATGCCTTGCAGGTATCTATAACTGTAGTTGATTCGGGGTGATATTCACCTCATACGTTTCTGACGCTCCATGCCCACAGAATCAACAACGGATGAATAATGATCAACCTCACCCAACCGACCCACTCCGGAGCGCATAAACCTTCCTCCACGCAGCCGCCAATTTGAATAAAGTAAACATGGGAAGGAATGAAAGCAATCAGCATGAATATTATCGCATAAACCGATACTTTTCTGGTCCACGAAACAAGCAGCCCGATACCCAGCAGGATCTCAGAAATACCTGCAACTAAATTAACTGTCGGATGCGCTGGTATATATTCCGGGATCACACCGAGATAAAAACCAGGATTTAAAAAGTGATTAAGCACTGCTGCCAGGTAGAAAAAAGATTGAATGAATAGACTTATTTTTCGATAGGGCACGTGTAATTAATTCATTTTAAATCTTTGTATAAAAGAAGGTGATGTTGTGAACCAACAGCCATCCGGTTTCAGGCAAAAAGTCTCATTTTGCCCGCTTTAAATGCCCGAACCAGGATCACAGTGAAAGGGATCCACCAGATGAAATCATTGGTGAAGAGCGTATAAATGAATTCATAGGGTACTCTTCCCGTCAGGTAGTTGATAACAAAACCCAGAGGGCCAAATATCTTCCCAAGCAAACCAACAGCAACAATGGGCCAATGGGTCAGAGCATCCTGCGAGGCCCACCAGTAGCCTAAACCATAGACTCCAATCACCATTCCCATCCCCTGCCAGACCAACGCATGGTTGATTGGATCCATCCCTGTCAGCTCAAAAAAATGCTGAGGAAATAAAACAACCCATGCCCCCCAGCTCAGATTATAGATCGCCGCCAGTCTCAATACCATTTTCATCCAATCCTTCTCTTTCATGACCTCTGTGTTAAATATGTTTGATAAAGTGTGATAAAGAAAACCATACTCCAGAGTATTGTCCGGTACCAATTGATGCTGACCAGCTTACGTACGGTCTCCGTTACATTCATACCTGAACTGATTTGATGGTGAATAGGCACGGCAAAACCGAAGGTGTTGATCCATATCAAAAGGATGAGCAAAATACTCATCCAGGAAACGACTCCTGCGTTGGCAAACAGCGCCCATCCATGCAGCATAACCTGTGAGATCATCAATGGCGCCACGATAATGGTAATGGCCAGGGTATATTTATTATGCCATTGCACCAGTCCTTCAGGCGAGTAGTAGCCAAATCCCGGGTAAACGATCAACTGGGTCATCCAGATCAGTACCACCAGTCCAAAATCCACCAAAAGCTTAAAAACTTGCATGTATTAAGTGATATCCACTTATAAACCATGCTTTCAGTAAGTTGTTTTGGTTAGGTGATGTTATACAACCACCCTTTCCGGCAAAGGGAAGGACACCCTGATCTCACACCCCTTTCCAGGGGCTGCTCCGATTTTGAGCTTTCCACTAAATAGATCTATTCTCGACCGGATGTTTATGAAACCAATACCGTTACTTTTCACTTCAGGGTCGAAGCCCACGCCATCATCTTTGATATGGATAGAAAACTCTTCTTCCGTTACAGCCAGTCTGACAATTACATTTTTTGGATGCGCATATTTCAGTATATTATTGCACTGTTCCTGTATCACTCTAAAAGTGCTTGTTTTTAATTTGTCGGACAACAGCTCCTCTCTGAAATTCTCGAATTGGAATTGTACATTGAAATCAGCAGCCTCACTGGCTTGTGTGAAAATTTCCCTGACCGCATTTTCCAGGGTCTCTCCCTGCATGAAAGGAGAGATCAGATCATGTGACAGCATCCTGATCTCCTCAATTCCTTTTTTGATTAATTCATCTACTTTATCAAGATCTTCATTTGACCCACCGGCTTTTCTTTTTCCAACATTCAGAAATAAGCCGGCTCCCGTCAATACCTGGACGACATTATCATGTAATTCCCTTCCAATCATCTTCATGGTCTCGCGTTCCACCCTTTTGATATTGGTTACATCCTTGAAAAAAACGGTAGTACCATTTTCGGATGGATATATTTTCACGAAAAACCACTTCTCGAGTGGTTCATAAAATATGTCGATCTCCCGCTCAGACATGGCTTCAAAAGCTTTTTGCAAGGTATCCCAAATAGAAGTGTTCACGATGTTGGGACTGATATCGACCAAATTCCTACCCAAGGATGTTTCCCTGCTTCCAGGAATATAGGTAAGTGCCGCATCATTGATGAAAACAAAATTCCACTCCCTATCAAAAGAAACCACCCCGTCATTGATCCTGTTTAGTGTAATTTCCTTCTCTTTTGAGGCGTCCAGCGCTGTCTGTTCTGCCCTGACCCGATCGGAAATGTCAATACCCATTCCAATCAGATATTCTTCCTCCCCCAGCATGATTTTTCTGCCATATAGGTAATAGGGTACTTTGCTGCCGTTTTGCAGATTCAGGATGATCTCTATTTCATTTTCTCCTTTGTCAAAAGTCTCCGCAATGGCGTTGCTTATTTCATCAGAATTTTCATCTTTAAGAAAATCCCCGGCTGATTTCTCAATAATCTCGTCTGGTTCAAATCCCGAGATCGTCTCCATGTATTTGTTCCACCTTACCAACTTCCCCATCCTGTTGAATAAAAAGAAAACTCCGGGCAGACTGTTGATGATCGAATCTGAAAGATCTTTTTCCCGCTTAAGTTCAATGGTTTTTTGTTCTACCAGTTCATTGAGCTTCTCCGGTTGCCTGGCCCAGTACAGGAAGAACAATCCGGTGACCAGCGACAATATTAAGCCCAGAATAGAAAAACCTAACGCCTGCTGATAAATGGCAAAATTTGACTTTGGACCTACATAAAGGATCCACTCTCCATCCGCAATATTGACGGATGTCACATTTTCGAGGTTCTTGTCAATGGGATCTTTCAGAAAGAATTCCTCCTCGTTCGTAATGGGATTAATTTTTGATAACTGATAGATAAATTCCTTTTCACTTGAAGGATTTACCCCAATGGCATTGATCAGGGTTTGCAGCTTAATGATAGCCACAGAAAAACCGACAAACCTCGTATCCTGATACATGGGCAGTCTCCCAATAATGGCCACACCCCCCTGTATCAATTCCTGAGGCCCGGCAAAAAATAAGCTGCCTCTTTCAATGGCCTTCCTGGCTTCCATACTTGCACGTGGAAGCTTAAGAATATCCAAACCCAGGGCAGCTTCATTCCCTTCGAGAGGAAAAACATCTATGATCACTCCCTGCCTGGTCAGTTCCAGGGCATCAATGTATTCGTAAGACGACAATATATCTCTCGCAAGACTTTCAAAATCCTGAGGAAAACCATACCGCTCTACAATGAATGCCAGAGTACTGGTGGCTGATAAGCTGTAACTTAGCGTTTTCTTTAGCCGCTCGCTTACGTCATTGAGTTCATCTTCCAGCTTCTTTGATTGCTCTACTGCAGTGATCCTGTATTGCTGATAAGCAAGAAATTGGGTCAGAACCAATATCGACAGGAAAATACCTACACCTACTCTCAGGTAACGGTTCATAATATGAGCGCTTATCCGACTATCAGGATTAAATATAAGCAGGATAACTTCTTATGTTGCACATAAGCTGTTTTTAATGTTAATTTTTGAAGAATTTTTATGTTTTTCCGTCATCTGCGTACAAATGAACCTGTCATAAAGCCTTTGGTATGTCTGGCACATTCATTTCCAAAATAGGCTGATCAGGCTACCTTTGCACCCAAAAAACCCAAACATTGAAAAGAATACTTCATCTACTCCTCCTTTTTGGAAGCTTTTACTCATACTCTCAAACTGGCATAAGGGGCCAGTTGATCGATCCGATCGAAAATGCACCCATCGAATTTGGAAACGTAGCCCTCTACAATAGCGCAGACAGCACCCTGATCAATGGGTCTGTGACTGCTGCTGACGGGACTTTTCAGATCCTGGAGGTACGTCCCGGGGAATATTATCTCACCGCTCAGTTTGTGGGCTATGAAACCAAAACCATCGAACAAATCCTGCTTTCAAAAAACAATGTCCTCAATGTTGGTCCGATCGCACTCAAGGCCAGCGAGGAAATGCTCGAGGAGATAGAGGTGACCGGCCAAAGCGTAACGATGCTGTATAAGGTGGACCGGCAGGTTTTTGAAGCCAGTAAATTTCAATCCGGTACCGGCGGAACGGCCACAGACATCCTCAGAAACCTGCCCTCCGTGACGGTGGATGCCCTGGGCCAGATCTCTGCCAGGGGTACCACAGGATTTGTGATCCTTATCAATGGAAAGCCCATACAGTCAGACCCGCAGTTTGTGCTGAATCAGATCCCCGCCAATGCCATCACCAACGTAGAGCTCATCACCGCACCATCTGCCAAATATGATCCGGAAGGAAAAGCCGGCATCATCAACATCGTAACCAATCAGGCTGTGACTGATGGTACTTTTCTCCAGACAAATCTCAGACTGGGAGCCCCCAGCATCGAGCCCTACGACAATGCCGACTATACGCAACGATACGGTGCGGATTTCATCATCAATCACCGGAAGGGAAAGTGGGACATCTCGGGAGGGGCCAATTACCAGCGAAATGATATTTCCGGTAGACGCGAAGGCGATGTGTTTACCATCATCAATGATACCCTGACGAGATTTCCCTCCGATGGTGAGCGCAGCTTCGATGAAGTGAACCTCTCCGGAAGGTTTACCATAGGCTACAACCCGAACAAGAACAATCATTTTTCACTGGGATTTTTTGCGGGTGAACGTAGCAAAGACCGGACAGCCGATATTGTATACTATGACAATCACGCGATCTACAATGGGGAGCGGCAATATACTTTTCAGTATTACAATGAAAACCTGAGGATCCGGACGGGAGATTTTATCCTGGGCAGCTTTGACTATTCACATACATTTGATGACCAGAGCCGGCTTTCCACGTCATTTCTTTACGAATACACCCTGCTGGGCGGGCCCACAACCAACCGGAATCTCGGATATCCCGAAACGAGTATCGTTTACCAGGATGAATACAATACCAATGATAATCCGCTCTACGGGATCAGGTACCAGCTAGACTATGCATCAAAACCATTTGACTGGGGGGTGCTGGAAGCAGGGTACCAGTTCCGGCACCTGGACCATGTGGGAGACTTTGTGTATGAAAGAAAAAATAATGCTACCGGCAATTTCGAACTGGTCCCGGAATTTTCAAGCCGTGTGGATTTGAGGAGAGTGATCCATTCCGGATATACACAGGTTTCGGGATCGGTTGACAAACTGGATTATGGTTTTGGATTAAGAATGGAAGTCATGGACCGGGATCTTGAGTTGCAGGACAAGGCCGGGACCGTAGACACGCTGTACAACTATGATTTTATTCAGCCTTACCCCTCTTTCAACCTTCAGTATGCCGTAAACGATGAGCTCAGGTTGAAGACCGCATACAGCCGAAGGGTGGAAAGGACAACTACCTTCAAAATGAACCCATTCCCTGAAAGAGAGCATTCGGAAACGCTTGAGCAGGGTGATCCGACCTTGCTGCCGGAATTCATCAACCTGGTAGAGCTGGGGGTGGAAAAAGATTTCAAAGACAACTCCATTTTTGCTACTGCTTACTTCAGAGATGTGAAAAACCTTGTGAACAGGGTGAATACAATCTATAATGACACGATATTAAACAGGATCTATTCAAATGTGGGGAAAGCGAAAGCCTTCGGTCTCGAAATAGGTTCGGAATCCCAGCTGACCGACAAGTGGAATCTACTGCTCGGAGGTAATCTGTATCACTATGAAATTGACGGAACTTTCGATAACCGTCCGGTAAACACCTCCAGCTGGATCTATTCGATCAATGCCAATACCATGTATCAGTTCAGTCCTGATTTCAACATCCAGTGGACCTTCAATTACATCTCGGATCAAAACACCGCCCAGGGCCGGGATTCACGGTTCCTGTCGCCGAACCTGACCATCAGAAAGACCTTCCTCGATGACCGGCTGACGGCCACCCTTCAGTGGCTCAACATGGACATGGGGCTGCTGGATACCAACGAACAACGGATCACCACGTGGAGAGAGGGTGAGTTTTATACGACCACCAACTATGTGTACGAGGTGGATATGGTGATCCTGAACCTGAGCTACACGATCAACCGTGCGAAGAACAAGGCCAAATTCATCAAGAGTGAGTTTGGGGCACAGGAGTTTTGATAGGTATTTGAGTGCATCAAAGCTCAAGGATAGGGCTTGGCCGGTACGAACCAATGAATTTCCAGCAGTCTTAAGACCTATAAGATTTTTGAAACCTTATAGGTCTGTCACCAGCACAATACTGACTTTCGGTACCATGCGATTATTATTCGAATAGATCCGTTTGTAAACGGATCTATCCGGATAAAAAGACGGATGATCGATCAATGCTTTCGAAATTTGTGGTGGAAAGGATCACCGGACAGCAATCAGGATGGGACATCTGGTCACAACCCATCTATGCATAGATTTATTGACATATTGTGGTTGTAAGGTTTTTCGGGCAGGTGAGAATGCGGACGTTTAGTAAAATCCCAGGATCTACGCTGGCTTGCTCAGATTAACTTCCTTACGGGTATCTGTGATCCATTATTTAATTTGAAGACAAGGGGTATATTTGATATGGAATAAGTGGAACTCCACTTAGCCAAATGTTAGACGCAATACCCCTTCGTAACGTGAGAAGAACTGGAAAAATCATAATCATTTTACTTTTAGTTATTGCTGTCCTCATCTCAATTGACATCCTTACTGGAATTTACTTTTGGAACCGAAGTAACCTTGAATTTGATGCTTCGGAATTCAACAACCTAGTAACTCCACTAGCAGCTATTTTCTCAGCGATAATATCCTCGATTGCTCTAATTCTGGCACTCCAACAGAACATTGTCATTAGAAGTCAACATCTCCGACCATATTACGAAAAGGAAATTGATAGGTATGTCAACTCTTTACGATCCAAGTCACTAAGGGACGAAATTCTTCCTGAAGAGTATCAAGGGTTTAATTGACTAACTTTTATGAAGCAGGTTGGACAAATAAAAGTGGATTTAACTAATAATCAAGATTATTTAGAAGACGTTACCAACTATGAAAAAGGAGCATCATTTGAGGCTAACTATTTCAAAAGTAGGTCATACTATTTGTTGGTGTTTTTTCTTCTTGGATATGCGAACGGTCTTTATAATATGTTTCATTTTGATGACCTTAAAACTCTTATTCAAGAGATTAACCTCTCTAGACTGAGTAAAACAGATAAGGGTCAACTCAGAAAAAGAATACGACGAGAATTTTTGGAAGATTATCTTTCATTTATTTCTTGGGAGAAGAGTATGCCAATGATTCATCCTCCCATACCAATATTCATTAAATACCCGCCCGAGGGGAACATTGAATTCAAGCTTTTGAGTCAAACCAGGTTCAGTGATCATTACAACTGGTTTAACCGAGAATTGAGTAAATAAAAAAAGCCCCTGATTTCTCAGAGGCTCATTTCTTAAACTTGATTACGTTCCAAAGGAAGAGGCTTGATCAAGCATTACGATGTAAATATACGTCGTATTTTTACATTTTGTTACTTAATTCTCTAAAAATTGGAATACAGCAAACTTGAATATTTCATATCACAACCAAGAATTCAGAGGTTTCTAGTAGCCGCTGGCAATTCCAAATCTAAGGCTCAACAACTTTATAGGATTAACCTTAGAGTAAGCCAAGCTTTTTACCCAATTCTCAATCTTTTTGAAATATTTCTACGAAACACCGTGAATTACCAAGTCACTTCACATTTTGCCAATCCTAACTGGATAATTTCTGAAAAACATGGATTTATGAATGAAAACTCTCTAAGACACTCCAAATTCTTTTTGAAAAATTCAGTAGAAAAAGCTGAAAGAACAATAAGGAGAAAGGGTGGGACAATTTCATCAGGCAAGGTTATTTCCGAACAATCTTTCGGATTTTGGACATCACTTTTCGAAACTCATCATTATCGGTTAATTGGAGGAGTGATAATCCATTGTTTTCCGAACAAACCTAATCACGTAAACAGAAGCATAGTATCTCAAAAATTAAATCGGATCAGAGAATTCAGAAACAGAGTATATCACAACGAACCTATTTGTTTCAATGGCCCGAATATAGACTTTAAAAAAGCTGAAGATATAAGAGACGAAATATTTGAGATGCTCTCTTGGATTGACTCGGATTTATCAACTTACACCGAATATTTCAACGGAATCAAAGCGAAAATCGATCAAGCGCACAATATTTAAAGCGTCTAATCGAGTAGACGGCCGTGAGCCATAAGCCCACGGTGCGCCTCTCACACCACTCAGCGTACGGTTCTCGTACTGAGCGGACTAGGCGTCCCCGTTCATTGAATCTCAGGTTGCGTTTCATGGTAATAAGAAAGCATCGATTCATACCCTCTCCGTCTGAGTCTGGATAATGTGATAGTCGTCCCAAGAATAGGGCTTTATTCGCCTAAGTGTTTGATTTTCAAAGGTGCTCATGAATGCTTTGCATTTGGGCAACGGCCCGGGGACGCCCAGTCAGCCTCCCTTTCTTGTTCTGCTGAAGGCATATGCCTTGCCTTGATCCAAACCAAGTCTAATCAGATTCTTACGCCTGCGTTCGGGTTTCTTCCAGACTACGCGTCCCGGTCATGCCACACACAATAACGAAGACGATTCCTCAGCCACTCGTCCAGTGCTTTGAGCTTGGCATGAATATTCGCAAGACGAAAATTATTCACCCAACCTCTCCACACTTCTGCCAGTCGCTTTAGTCGTTCGTCAAAACTCATTGGTCTGGTCTTTCTGGTTAAATCCTTGAGCTTACGCTTGAAGGATTTCCATGCACTCTTCCTTACGACAAGCTGGTATTGTCCCTTTGATCCCTTCTCGTATACCGGAACAAATCCATGTCCCAGCAACTCAAAGTTACCCGGTCTGCGTATGCCCGATTTCTCCCGGTTGATCGGCAGCCTTAATTTATCCCGAAGGAACTTGTATACGGCATTACCTATCTTCCGGGCCTCTGCTTTTGATTTCGCATAAATGCTGAAATCATCGGCATACCGGACATAGCGCAGTTCCCTTTCAGCTAAGTATTTATCCAACTCATCCAGCAGGATGTTGGATAATATCGGACTGATCGGTGAGCCCTGTGGCATCCCTTTACGGCGTTTATGGAGTCTTCCATTGATAGATATGGGTACTCTCAGCCATTTTCGAATCAACCGCAGGGTTGTTGGACATTTTACCTTCTTGTAGATAAGTTGTAATAGCACCATGTGGTCTACCTCGTCAAAGAATCCTTTCAGGTCTATGTCCACAATGTCCCGATATCCATCATTGATGTATTTCAGGGCTTGTCTAACCGCCTGTTGGGTGTTCTTTTCCGGGCGAAAGCCATAGCTGTGATCTTCAAAATTCATTTCAAACTTTGATATCAGCACCTAACTTACCGCTTGCTGTAGCCACCGGTCTATTACCGTCGGAATTCCCAATAAACGAGTCTCCCCTTTTCCCTTGGGTATTGCTACTCCAAGGATAGCATCCGGTACATACGTGTGGTTAAGAACAGCGGTGATGATCCTCTCACGATTAGCTACCAGGTATGCTGGTAGCTGCGTAACTGGCATCCCGTCTATTCCTGCCGAACCTTTATTCCGCTCTACCCTTCGGCTGGCTTTATAAAGGTTCTTACGTTTCAGTACTTCTGTTATCATAAAACTTACTTCCCTGTCCGTCTAAGGGTGGGCTATCCCGCCTCAGGCGGGATTCCCCTCCGAATCAGGACACAATTCAATGTTTCCTCCTTCAACGACTCGTGAGAACTCCAATTTCGATCCTTTTCGGATTGTTGGCTCATGTCCCGTCGATTACTATGAGGTCTGCTGACTTCTCCCTATGTACACGACATAGCGAGATCTCCCTCGGTAAGATGAACATCCTTGTATCTAAGCCTGCCACATCTACTGTTTCGGTTATTGTCCCCTTTCAGGGTTTAGGACTTCGGTATGATGTGTTACCTCATCCAACCTGACAGCCTCTGTATGTGGTTTCTGTTCGTCAGTTCAGATACCGCAGTCTGGCTTACTTCAGTGTAAGGGTCCCCCCTAACCACCTTGCCACTTGCTTTGCTTCGGGGCACGACTCCCGCGCATAGGGACTTTCACCCTTTGGAACACCCAACTTCATGGGCTATATTCACCATTCAAGGCACACACAATTGTGTATAGCCGCATGTGCTAAGTGCTACTAGCTGCTTTCTCCAGAACTCCACCGTTCATCTGACCGCTGAGAACGGCAAGGCTTTCCATGGATTTGGGAAACGTAGGAATTTTTAATCTGCAGAGTGTAGTGCCTCTTGGATTCTTTGCCAACACCGGCAGATTCACTATTTTACATTTCATAGCCAGTGTAGGCACACGCGCCATACACGGGCGTTAGTTTCCATCGACTTCTGGACGCAGCATTATGGAAAGATTTTATAGATGTCTTTTCGATGTGCAACTCTGGCGAACTCTACCAACTCCTCTGAAACAAAAACTCCTATTCTGTAACTTCCGGACCTAATTCGAAAGGCATCTTCGTACCCGGTCAACTTCTTGATTCCGGGAATTTCATTGATACTCTTAACTTCTTTGACCAACTGAATTACTTCAAGAATCGCCTGATGATCTTTTGGCTTCTTTATTTTATCGAGATCCTTGCTGAACTTCTTGAGATAGGCAACTTTCAAGTGGCCTTCAGTTTTTTCATGATCTCATCTTCGGGTACAATTTCAGAACGATCGACGTCCTTCATCATAACGGATAGGCCCAGGTCTTCCAATTCCTCATCAGACAGCACTTTGGAACGCACACCTAGCTTATTCAACAACTCAGAAATGAATTGGAGCTCTTTTTGACTTTTCGGGCTAACAACAATGGAACTCATATAACAAAGATAAATAAATTTAAAAACGGAAACTAACAGACGTTGACATTGCACAATGAGACAGTTGACAAGTGAAATCTCGTTTTTACGATCGGATTTAAGTCTTCTGATTTTTTGGCTTAAAGTGGCTGGAGTGCCTTTCCTGAGCGTATTTTGGTGTTGAATAGGGGAATGAAACCTAAAATATGGCTGTGCAAGGTTTGTCTGAGCTCCCTGACAGCAGTCTGAGCCTTCTTTTGCTCAAATTTGAGGTACTTTTTCAGGTTGCAGGCCATGGCGGGCCCCCGCATCAGAGTGCGGGGCAGGCTATGATGAACTGTTTGTCAGCACAATTTTCACTCCCAAAAGTGGAAAAAATTGATTATATTTCATATACCTAACTGATTAGCCGATGAAATCACTGATTACTGCACTCATACTGCTGATCATCACAGCTCCGGCAATCGCCCAGGAATTCAAATTCGTACGTGCAGAAGCCTACTACGGATACGGATATACCGCCTTTGATATTGAAGAGTGGGTAGGTTCCTCCATCTGGAACTGGGAACAGGCCAACCATGGCCCGCAGGTTCAGGTATTCTTCTTTCAATTTAACTCTATCATAGCTGGGGTCCAGCTCGGCTACCAGACCCTTTTTTGGTATGAAACCAGAAGGGATGCCGGATTTGGGACACCCATTTACCGGCAATACCGGCCGGGATCGACCCAGATCATGCTGATCGGTCAGGCAGGCGGTGACACGGGTTTGTTTGGTGAATTTGGCATTGGAGGTTTTTCCGGCGAAGCCATTTCCGGATTCGCCCTGGGGTTGGGGGCAGGTTACCGGATCGGACTCAAAGGCGGGTGGGCAATCCCCTTCAAAGTACGGATTGATCCGTTGTTTTCTGACCAGACCATGCTCATTTCATCTGTTAATGTGGGGGTGTCATACCGGGTACCCTGAAACACCCTCAGTACAACCTGACCTGTTTGAGTGTATTATTGAAAAGACCCAGGTCTATACCCACATAAAGTTCATGTGTAGTGTAAATGCTGGGCGCCAGACCATCATTTAAGAATTCGCCCGAATAGCCGGCTCGGACATTGCCAAAAAGGACGGTAAACATCATTCCAACACTTTTCAGATTTCTGGTATTAGCCCCGACCCACACCACCCTGCTCAGCAGGAAATTTGTACCGACTTCAAACGACTGAGTCCCGGGATCCACATATCGAACCAGAAAATAGGGTTTGATCTTCAACTCCACGAAATTTTCAAAAATATAACCACCACTTAAATAATAGTGCCGTGTATAAACTTCATTGCCATTGTTGTCTATGGTGGTGAGCATTCTGGGAATGGATACCCCCAGATAGTATTTACTCCCGGCCAGAAAAAGACCTGTCCCAAAATTAGGTTTTAAAAAACCTGAAGGAGCTTCGGTAAAATCCTGATCCGTCTGGTCATCAAGATTTAATTTACTGTAGTTGAAATTAAAGGCCGTAATTCCTGCCTGAAGACCGAAAGATAATTTTACACTCTCAGAAAAGTTGATAGCATAAGAATACGCTGCAAAAAACTCCGTGTTTTCATTGATCCCGACCTGGTCATGGACCAGTGTGAAGCCTGCAGCCATGTATTTGTTCAGAAGGGTACTATTCCCCGACAGTAAGGCAGTGGTGGGTGATCCTTCCAATCCCAGCCATTGTTTTCTTACCTGCAAATCGAAACTTGCCACTTCGCCTGCTCCCGCATAAGCGGGATTAAATATCATTTGATTGAATTGATACTGTCCGATGACGGGGTCCTGCTGCGCGTAAGAAACGCTGGCAAACAGGACCATTAAAAATGCAAACAGGTTCTTCATGGTCCTTATCTTTTCAATAACAGAAATCCGGTTCTTGATTTTGATCCATCTTTCAGATCCAGGATATAGAAATAGGTCCCTTCCACCAGGTCACCATCCGACCCGATATTCCTTGCCCCTTCAAATCTTCTGTTCGAATCATCATTATTGTAGCCGGTTACTTCAAATACCTTATCTCCCCACCGGTTAAAAATTTCCACAATATTCTCAGGGTAAAATTCTATGTTCTCAATTTTGAAAAAATCGTGCTTTCCATCGCCGTTTGGCGCAACCGCATTGTAGATGATGACTTCTGGATTTACGTCTATATCCTCAATGGCCTCAGCGAACACCCAGAGCGTAAATACACTATCCTGGAACTCGATCCTTAGATTGGTGGAATCTCTACCGACCTCATCGGAGTTGAAAACGACATTGAAGGACTCTGAGGCTTGTGTATCGATGGAAGATGGAATACTTTCAACACTGAATTTCGGATTGGAAGACGAAATTCCGAGGACGATTATACCTGTTGATCCAGTATTTTCTATCACAAATTCCCTTGAAAGGTCAGTAAGAACTTCTATTTCTCCAAGATCCACGCTACCTGCTACTTCAACCTGTTGTACGTCCTCTATGATTGAAAGAATGAATTCTGGGGCAACCGGCTCCTGAATGGCTTCAGCAAACACCCGGAGCGTAAAGGTACTGTCCTGAAATTCAAGGGTAAGGTCTGTTGAATCCCTACCAGCCATTGAAGAATTAAATATTACATTGAAGGATCCGAAGGATTGAGTATCGATGATTGTTGGAATATTTTCAACAGTGAATTTCGAATTAGAAGACGAAATATCAAGGACCGAAATAGCCACTGAACCCGTATTTTCAACAACAAACTCCCTGGAAAGATCTTCAAGGATTCCAGTCACACCTAAATCAACACTACCGGAAATTTCGACCTGCTGCACACCCTCAATGGCAGAAAGAATGAACTCGGGTTTGGGAGGTTCACCAATCGTCAAGGTAGCTGCCTCACTGAAGATCTGACCGCATGAATTGGTAATTACGCATAAATAATCACCTTCATCGATCATGGCAATGTCTTCTATCGATAATGTCGGTAATGTTTCGAATGCAAGGTCAGCCCCATCCTTTTGCCACTGATAGGATAAATTGCTCCCTGTCACTTCCACTGAAAAGACAACATCATTGCCAATAGATGCAATCACATCCACGGGTTGGGACGTAATTGAGGGAGTAGCATAAAAAATGTTGATGGGAATCCTAATAGTCTCACAAAAATCAATGATGGAAAGATAGAACGTCGTATCCTTATCAATTAATCCGGTGGTAAAAGAACCCACCCCCTCTTCAGACAAGGGAACGGTCGAAGTGGATGATTCGTACCACCGGTAGCTCCCTTCCACTGCCCCTGTAGCAGTAATCTGGATGCTCGTTTGACCACAAATGGTGGAATCGGTAAATGAGGGCACCGGTGGAGCAGGCAAACCACTGACATACAGAAAAACTTCATCTGAAATCTCATCCTCTGCTAGATCACCAGATACGATGCATCTGTAAACAAACCCATTATTGACGGAGGGAACATTAAAGATTTGGAGGTTACTGGTAGTCACTCCATTATAAATCCCGGTATTGGCCAAATCCGTAAATCCTGTCCCCTGATCCTCCTGCCATTGATAGGTTAGCCCGGTGTCACCATTAGCGGTCAACTGAAATCCTGCATCCTCACCTTCACATATCTGTGTATCCTCCGGTTGCGCTTCGATAACAATTACCGGAGGACCAATGATAAGATCACAAGGCACTGTATTCCAGGGGTCGAAAAGGACATTGGCACTCATGACATCACCCAGGCCAGCGGTATTGAGTGAATCATTGCGTGGACCAGTCACATCCCCCCACCAGTTGTTGCGGGCATCCACAGTTCCAGACCCTACATTATTGATACCATAGGAAACGTTCCCAAAAATGCAAGACTCTGAAATGATTGGAGATCCGCTTACAACCTGAATACCTGTAATGCCGCTTTGCTCAAAACGACTGTCGGTGATCACCGGTGAACCATTCTCAATGTATATCCCATATTCATTTGAGGTCCTAAAGACAGCAGCCGAGATGTCCGGAACCGCTCCATTGTCTATAAAAATTCCTCTTCTGCAGTTATCAAATAAACAATTACCTACTGTAACGGCGGAACTTTTGATGTATAATGCCGTCAGGCGTCCGCCAATGTCATCACCCATTTCATCGAATACGACATATTGAAATGACCCATTGCTTCCTGCCATCATATCAATACCCCCGTCGTTGGTCGTTTCACCGATGAACTGAATGGTACTTGATACTGTCCCGTCGGCAATCAATGTCCCCTCCACAAATAGGTCATCATTGTTACCAAAATATACCCACACCCCGGGCTCTATGGTCAGCGTCACTCCGGCATTCACCGTAATGTCACCAATGACCCGGTAGATCCAGTCCTCAGGCAATACCGGCTCCTGCCAGCTGGTGTTCACCGTGATCGCCTGATTGTCGAGATAGATCTCTGTCAACCCATTCGTATCGAAGATCTCATCATCCACAATCTCAGGATGGGTGATCACGTCGATGAAGTTGTTTGTAAAGGTGTTGTTGTCCAGCACCGGGACTATCGCTGCTTCAATGTGCAGTGCGCAGTCTTCAAAGGATACTCCATTGTTGCTGAACGTGGTGTTCTGGATCGTTGCCACATCCAACAGGTAAACTCCTTTGTCGAGGTTTCCCCGCACCAGTGAGTTGGTCAGGGTCAGCGTCCCGCTCTCCACCCGGACGCCGAACTCATTGCTCGTCTCTATCGTGGTGTTGTCTACGATGACCGTGCCTCCGCTCAATACCTGGATCCCATTCCTGTTGTTTACAAAACGGCTATGGTCGACAGACAGCGTACCAGTGCCGCGCTTATACAGGGCATGGAGCCTGCCGCCAATATCATCGCCCATCTCATCAAACACTGCATAGTCAAACGTCGCATTACTACCATCGCGAAGGTCGATGCCTCCGTCATTGGTGGTTTCACCAATAAACCTGATTGAATCCGAAGGTGTGGCAATGGCGTTGAGGGTGCCATCGACCAAAATATCATCGTTATTCCCAAAATATACCCACACCCCGGGCTCTATGGTCAGCGTCACTCCGGCATTCACCGTAATGTCACCAATGACCCGGTAGATCCAGTCCTCAGGCAATACCGGCTCCTGCCAGCTGGTGTTCACCGTGATTGCCTGATTGTCGAGATAGATTTCTGTCAACCCATTCGTATCGAAGATCTCATCATCCACAATCTCAGGATGGGTGATCACATCGATGAAGTTGTTCGTAAAGGTGTTGTTGTCCAGCACCGGGACTATCGCTGCTTCAATGTGCAGTGCGCAGTCTTCAAAGGATACTCCATTGTTGCTGAACGTGGTGTTCTGGATCGTTGCCACATCCAACAGGTAAACTCCTTTGTCGAGGTTTCCCCGCACCAGCGAGTTGGTCAGGGTCAGCGTGCCGTTTTCCACCCGGACGCCGTACTCGTTGCTCGTCTCTATCGTGGTGTTGTCTACGATCACCGTGCCTCCGCTCAATACCTGGATCCCATTCCTGTTGTTTACAAAACGGCTATGGTCGACAGACAGCGTACCAGTGCCGCGCTTATACAGGGCATGGAGCCTGCCGCCAATGTCATCCCCCATCTCATCAAACACTGCATAGTCAAACGTCGCATTACTACCATCGCGAAGGTCGATGCCTCCGTCATTGGTGGTTTCACCGATGAAGCGGATCGAGTCTGAGGCTGTACCAAGTGCAGTTAATGTACCATCAACAAATAGATCATCCCCGTTACTGAAAGATACCTCAACTCCCGGGTCAATGGTCAGCGTCACTCCGGCATTCACCGTAATGTCACCAATGACCCGGTAGATCCAGTCCTCAGGCAATACCGGCTCCTGCCAGCTGGTGTTCACCGTGATCGCCTGATTGTCGAGATAGATCTCTGTCAACCCATTCGTATCGAAGATCTCATCATCCACAATCTCAGGATGGGTGATCACGTCGATGAAGTTGTTTGTAAAGGTGTTGTTGTCCAGCACCGGGACTATCGCTGCTTCAATGTGCAGTGCGCAGTCTTCAAAGGATACTCCATTGTTGCTGAACGTGGTGTTCTGGATCGTTGCCACATCCAACAGGTAAACTCCTTTGTCGAGGTTTCCCCGCACCAGTGAGTTGGTCAGGGTCAGCGTCCCGCTCTCCACCCGGACGCCGAACTCATTGCTCGTCTCTATCGTGGTGTTGTCTACGATGACCGTGCCTCCGCTCAATACCTGGATCCCATTCCTGTTGTTTACAAAACGGCTATGGTCGACAGACAGCGTACCAGTGCCGCGCTTATACAGGGCATGGAGCCTGCCGCCAATGTCATCCCCCATCTCGTCAAACACTGCATAGTCAAACGTCGCATTACCTCCGTCGCGAAGGTCGATGCCTCCGTCATTGGTGGTTTCACCAATAAAGCGGATGGAGTCTGAGGCTGTACCTAGTGCAGTTAATGTACCATCAACAAATAGATCATCCCCGTTACTGAAAGATACCTCAACTCCCGGGTCAATGGTCAGTGTCACTCCGGCATTCACCGTAATGTCACCAATGACCCGGTAGATCCAGTCCTCAGGCAATACCGGCTCCTGCCAGCTGGTGTTCACCGTGATCGCCTGATTGTCGAGATAGATCTCTGTCAACCCATTCGTATCGAAGATCTCATCATCCACAATCTCAGGATGGGTGATCACGTCGATGAAGTTGTTTGTAAAGGTGTTGTTGTCCAGCACCGGGACTATCGCTGCTTCAATGTGCAGTGCGCAGTCTTCAAAGGATACTCCATTGTTGCTGAACGTGGTGTTCTGGATCGTTGCCACATCCAACAGGTAAACTCCTTTGTCGAGGTTTCCCCGCACCAGTGAGTTGGTCAGGGTCAGCGTCCCGCTCTCCACCCGGACGCCGAACTCATTGCTCGTCTCTATCGTGGTGTTGTCTACGATGACCGTGCCTCCGCTCAATACCTGGATCCCATTCCTGTTGTTTACAAAACGGCTATGGTCGACAGACAGCGTACCAGTGCCGCGCTTATACAGGGCATGGAGCCTGCCGCCAATATCATCGCCCATCTCATCAAACACTGCATAGTCAAACGTCGCATTACTACCATTGCGAAGGTCGATGCCTCCGTCATTGGTGGTTTCACCGATGAAGCGGATCGAGTCTGAGGCTGTACCAAGTGCAGTTAATGTACCATCAACAAATAGATCATCCCCGTTACTGAAAGATACCTCAACTCCCGGGTCAATGGTCAGCGTCACTCCGATATTCACAGTCACATCTCCGGTCAGGATATAGGGACTTCCCGAAACTGTCCAGTTGGTATTTGTAGAAATCAATCCACTTACATTGGTCGGCTGTGAATAGCAGATAATGGATAACAGTATGAGCAATAAAACTGGCAGGAATTTCTTGACGGCGATCATATTCTAAATTGATAATCCTTTT
The DNA here is from genome assembly GCA_965243485.1 of Cyclobacteriaceae bacterium. Lineage (GTDB taxonomy): Bacteria > Bacteroidota > Bacteroidia > Cytophagales > Cyclobacteriaceae > UBA7330. The sequence goes on from CBDEVP010000001.1 coordinate 5,798,653, forward strand.
CAAAAAAGGAATATTGTGAACAACAGGCAGGCACCCATCACCCCATCACCAAAACAAAAAACCAATCCTTAAGCTCAATCGATGGGTAATGTCAGATATTTTTAAATGTTTTCCAAATATCTAAGATTAAGGAAATGATAATATTGACCTAATCATCATCAGAACCATCAGATACCATGGTAAACACAATGGGTTTATGATCCGAATAGAATTGATAGAATAGATTTAAGTTATGCTCCGGGAAAGGGATGGCTTCTTTCCAGAATGGCCTCACGGCTTCCACCAGATCGACAATCTCGAGCGAATCGATCACTTCTTCACCCGAATAGCCCGGATGAAAAAAGACGTGGTCGTAAGGTCTGCCCTCGGAGGCAAGGTTGGTCGGAATACAATCCTCATTGAGTGAATTGAAACCGGGGGGCAGCAAAGAGAATAGCTCCTGCTGATTACAAATATTCATATCCCCTACAATTAAAAAATCCTTTTCAATAGAATCATGATCGTCGATCCATTGAACAATGGCAGCCAGTTCTTCTTTTCTCCTCGCCCTTTCCAATGAATCCGAACCGGGTTGGAGATGCACGGAAATCAGGGTGAAATCCAGGCCACCATCCACGGTTTCAAATGAGAAAGCATGGGGAACCCGTTCGAATGAAGGATGATTACTTCTATCCTCTGCAAGAAAATCAGTGATGAGTTCCTCATCTACACTGACAACTGTGGTATCATAAAAGGCGATAAACCACTCCGTGGAGGAGGACTGGCTGTGGATCTCATCATTGGTACCCGTATCCTCAGCAGAAATCACGTAAGCAAACCCATGACTAACCATCGCCTCTACAAAATCCATGGCTTCAGGATCTGCCAGGTAGCCACTCCCATCAGGATACACACCATCTACCGGAGGACTAACCAATTCCTGGATCAGTATCAGATCATAATCCTTCAGAATATCAGCTATGGCACGGTGATCTTTCTTTTTATAAAATCCAACGAATTTGATGTTGAAAGAGCAGACCCTGATACGCATTCCCGGGACTGACTCTCCCGGTGTAGTCCTCTCATAGTTGCTACTTTCATTGCGATCACCACTGGCGTTCGTCCGACCAGCTGACTGGCAGGCAAAAAGTATGAAACAAAGTATCAAATATCTTGTCATTCGGTAAAATCTGAAAAAATCGTAACAATCCTAAACTCTCTCCTGTTAAGTTATTAGATGTAACTAATTAATTATAAGCAGTTTACATACTTAATTTAGTAGCTGCGGTTAGTTATTTTTTTGCAACTAAAATTATTGATTATGATTACGAAAAAGAACATATCGCAAATTTTATTGACAACGTTTCTGAGTGCAATGGTACTACATCCTTTGTTCAGTCAGGAAAGTAAATTTTCTGATCTTGAGAATATTCAGGATGAAATAGAAAACCTATATGTCAAGACCTACACAATCTTTGAAGAACACCCGAATCTTACCTATGAATATGTCTATGAAGGTGATGATTTGATTGGTATTGAAATTTATGGTGTTGACGACCTTAGAGATAAGAAGCGTTTAGAGGTTTACATGATGGATATAGAAGAGTTAGAAAACAAAATTCTCAATGTAACTACCCGAACAGGTGTTTACTATGTGACGGAAACCGAACCAAAACCTGCAGATGGTTATGAGGAATTCTATGAAGATTTGAGGACCTATATCGATTATCCTGATTTGACCACTTTTAGAAATATGGAAGGTACTCTATATGCAAAGTTTGTTGTAAATGATCACGGAGAGATTAATAATGTGATCTTTACCAGCAATTTTGATGATAAGGATAACATCCAGGTGCAAAAAATGAAGGAAGAAGCTAAAGAAGCTATTCTTGCGACTTCAGGGGACTGGACACCCGCAAAGGTTGAAAATGTTCCGGTTTCACAGTGGGTAGTATTGCCTGTACAATTTGAGGTTAAGGAAAGAAATTACCCATTCCCGGCGCTATAATTTGAATTAAGGTAAAAGAAAAAACCAGTGACCAGATGGTTGCTGGTTTTTTTATTTTATGGCATTGCTTATGACAGCTCCTGCTTTTGGCTGATCATATTTCACCCCAAGAAAATGAGCCAGTGTTCTTGCAACCTGATTTTGATACAGTTGATTTCCACCCTTTATCACCCCGTTTGCTGGCGTATCCGGTCCGATCACCGCTATCCAGATCTGATCAGAAACTTTTACACTGCTCCCATGGCTGCGCCAGGTGTCTTTAGGCGTAGTGCCCCTTCCATGATCGGTGGTAACCATCAACGTGGTTTTATCCTTATACACCGGATCTGATTGCACATATTCCCAGATCTCCCGGATGTAATCATCCGTTTGTGTGGCAGACCACAGATAGTCATCATATTTTCCACCATGGGCATAATCGTCTGTCTCGCCATAAGCGACATACAACACCCTGGGCTTCTCATTTTGCAGACATTCTAATGCATAATGATGTGTAAAAACATCCAGTCTTACTCCTCCCCATGGGCTTCTGATCTCATCCTGCAGGTCATTGAGGATCATTTCTTTCTCTGAAAGATCTCCTCCTTCTTTTTCAAAACCGGCATTCACCGGTATTCCGCTTCTTTCCTCATTGATGATATATGGAAACACATCCCAGGATCCAAAAGCGTAAACTTTGCCATTGAAGGCTTTCTGTTTGTTTAGAAACTCGAGCACAGTAGTATTTGGATTTGGTATTTTGCTGTTACTGTCAATTCGTTCATCATCAGCAAAACCCGACAGGATCTCATTGTATCCGGGATAGGAAAACCACATCTGATTGCTGCAATTCACTTTGCTTCCCAGGTCTCTGTTTCCATAGAGTTGTCCTTCTTTCGCTATGGTTTGCCAGAAAAATGGCATAAGCGTTTCACGTCGTACCATGGGGTCCTCATTCCAGTATTGTCCGGTCAGAGCTCCCGGATCTTTTACATATCCCGAGTCATCAACCAGCAAAGAATCAGCGCCAGAGAAGAGTTCCTGCCAGCGAAGTCCATCGAAAGTGATCAGGATGACGTTTTCTGTTTTTAGCTTTTGAGCATTCACACCGAAAGCCAAAAACACCAGGAAGGGGAATAAGAGATTTTTCATTGATATCAATTTACTTAGAAAGAACGTCCCTAAAGGCCCTGCTAAAATTAATGATCATGTTAATTTTTATGTTTCTCGATTACTCCATTCAAAGGGACTACTTTTCCTTCTTAGCCGGCTTCGTCCTCAGGTATTCAAAACGGTATACACTCCATGAACCCGTTCCATCCACCCCGCCAAGACTAAGTTTACATCCATAGCGCTCCGCATATCTTTTTTCATGTTCCAGCGCTTTCGATTTGGCATTGTATGAGGCGAGGATCTTCCAGTTCTTCAATCCGATGACCTGAGATTCCCAATAGGATTTTCTTTTGGCCGGGTCTGTGGTGATACCTACTCTGCAGGGCATATGATCAAAGTGCGTTATTGGTGACGGTTAAATTACTTAATTGAATCTTTCCAGCCAAATCAGTATGATCAAACTCAGTGCCCGCACAGGTCCCGGTCATTTTTTGATCGGGACTTTAGAGCGACCTTTTATCTCAATTCAATACTCAGGAAGATGGATAAGAAATTCAAATCAAAAATTGACAGGTTCTATGCGCAGAAACGGTTTGCTTTGATAGGCGTGAGCCCTGCGAGTGGACATGAAGCCTCAGCCATTAACTTCAAAAGGCTGGAAGATGTAGGCCTTGAGGTATATCCGGTGAATCCCAACAGAACCGAATACCTCGGCCATCAGTGCTACAAAAATGTGGCCTCAATCGACGTGCCTGTCGATGCAGTGATGATCTTTACCAACCCGGAAATAACTGCTGAGGTGGTTAAAGAGTGCTATGAAGCCGGGGTCAAAAACATCTGGATCCATAACGGGCTCGGCAATGGCAGCAGATCCAAAGAAGCCACGGCATTCCTGGCAGATAAACATGAGATCAACTTCATCGATGGCGCCTGCCCGATGATGTTTGGGCCTCCGTCAGACTTCTTCCACAAAGGAGTGGGAAAAGTCCTGGGGTGGCTGCATAAGCTGCCGGCCTGACAAGTTCCCTTACTTGCTCAACTGCCTCTCCAGGTCCTCAAGAGAGATACCTTTAGTCTCAGGCATCAGGAATCTCACGAATGCCAATTGAAGGATCATAAAGCCGGAGAAGATCGCAAAAACGATCCATGGCTCTAGTTTATTGATCAACACAGAACCGAAAAGGGTGATCAATGCGGCAAAAACCCAATGAGTACCACACCCCCAGGACTGACCGTATGCCCTGACCCTGTTTGGGAAGATCTCGGAAATAAACACCCAGATCACCGCACCCTGACCAATGGCGTGGCTTGCGATGAATGTGAGAATAAATACCAGCTTGAAATTGGCACTCTGATCTGCGAAAAAAGCATAGGAAACCATCGCCAGACTGATAATATACCCGATGGACCCGATGTACATCAGCTGTTTTCTTCCTGCCCGGTCAATCAGGTAAAGTCCTGCCATCGTGAAAACGATATTGACCAGGCCGATGGAAATTGAACTCAGCAGTGAATCTGCCGTGGCAAAGCCTGCTTTCTCCAGGATCTCCGGTGCATAGTACAACACAAAATTGATCCCGGAAAGCTGGTTGAAGAATGCGATCAGAAAAGCCAGCAACAATGGTGTACGGTATTTTTTTGAGAAGACATTATCCGCACCTTTGCTGGTATCTGCCCTGTCTTCCTTGATCTCCCTGAGCATCCTTTGAGCCTCATCTTCGGAAGCTGAAAGCCTCAGTATCCTTAAAGCCTCTTCTTCATTCCCCTTATGCAACAACATCCACCTTGGACTGTTAGGCACCCCAAAGATAAGAATGGTAAAAATCGCGGCGGGAATGGCCTCCACGCCCAGCATCCAGCGCCAGTCGTTGGCCCCATCGAAACCCACTAGCAGATAATTGGAAAAATAAGCCACAAAGATTCCAAGTACCAGAAAGAATTGATATAGTGCTACCAACTTTCCACGGTCCTTGGGTGTGGCGATCTCGGATGTATACATCGGCGCAGCGATAGAAGAGGCGCCAACACCCAGTCCGCCAATAAACCGGAAAAAGGAAAACATATAAGGATCGGTAGCAAGGGCAGATCCTACGGCAGAAACGAAGTATAATACCCCGATCCAGATGAGCGTCTTCTTCCTGCCAAATTTATCGCTGGGGATACCTGCCAGTAGCGCACCCACTACCGTACCCCAAAGGGCCATGGACATGATGAATGTGCCATGGAAAAGGTCGGAAGTCTTCCATAGTGCTTTGATGGGCAGGTTTGCTCCGGAGATGACCACCGTGTCGAAACCAAATAAGAAGCCGGATACGGCCACTACAATCGAATAATAGAGGATCTTTTTGTTCATGTTCTTAGGTTAAATGGGAGTCAGCGTACACCTTTTACTTTCATGTCAAGGGTATAAACTGATTTGGAGGCTGTAATGAAGAGGGTGGATTGTTCCGGACCACCAAAACACACGTTGGCCGTCCATCGCTCGTCGATGTCTATCTGCTCTATCTTTTTGCCTTTTTTATTAAATACTGTAACTCCTTTGCCTGTGAGGTAAACATTGCCTTTGTTATCCATAGTCATCCCATCCGACCCCTGGTTGGTGAGGAGCTCCCTGTTGGAAAGTGAATGATCTTCATTTATCGTGAAGGAGTAGGTCTTTTTATCCCCGATATCCGCGACATATAATTTTTTACCATCCGGGGTACCGACGATCCCGTTCGGTCGTTCAAAACCATTGGCAACCATGGTAATTTTCTTGTAATCCGGACTTAAATAATACACCCGCTCCTGCTCGATCTCTTTTTCTTCCCTGTCCCAGTATTTTCTTTTATAAAAGGGATCTGTGAAATAGATCCCGCCTTTGGGATCCACCCACAGATCGTTCGGGCCATTGAATTTCTTCCCTTCAAAATCTGAGAGGATCACCTCGTGATTCTTTTGATCATCAAACCTCCAGAGCTCGTTCTTTGCATCCGCACAGGCGAGCAGGTTACCCTCATTGTCAAAATACAGTCCGTTGGACCGGCCGGTGCCTTCCAGGTAAAGGCTGACGCCCTCCCCCGGCTTCCAGACATGGATCCTGTCATTGGGCTGATCCGTGAAGTATACATTGCCTTGCGGGTCAACGGCCGGACCCTCGGTAAATGAAAAACCAGTCGCCACTTTCTCGACTCTGGCACCTTTCGCGATGATCTTACTTTTCTGGGCCACTGAAATGGTGGCGAGGAAAAGCAGCAAGCCATAAAGTATTGTTTTCATGTGAATAATAATTGATTTTTAGAGGACACATGGAATTCGCATGATAAAGATTTCACACCCAAAAATGTTACCCTCAGGTCTTTATTCATCCTTTGGTTGGTGTTTCCTCAATCATGCTCATTTCATGTCATTTTTATTTAGCGACCCATCCGCCATCTACGGTAACTAGTTCACCCACCATATAGCTGGCTGCATCACTGGCAAGATACATCGCAACACCCTGAATTTCTTCCAGCCTACCCCACCGTGCCAGGGCTGTGGCTCCCACAATAAACTTCCTGGCCTCCTCGCTGTCCGCAATGGGTTTATTCATTTCGGTGAGGAATGGGCCCGGACATACGCCGTTCACATTGATGTTGAACGGAGCGAGCTCAAGTCCGAGTGCCCGCGTCATCTGCACGACCGCGCCCTTGCTGCTTGTATAGGGTGTACGATTCGCCAGACCCACAAGTCCCAGCGTACTGGCCAGGTTGATGATTTTTCCTGACTTTGCCTTTTTCATGTGGGGGATCACCGCTTTGCAGGCCAGCCAGGTTCCGGTCACATTGATTTCCATCACTTTTTGGAAATCCTCCAGAGACAGTTCATCAATCGCTCCTCGAATATTGATCCCTGCGCTGTTGATGAGGATATCGATCTTGCCAAACTCTTTTATGGTTGACTCTGCCATGGATCCCATATCATTCTGGCTGGTCACATCTCCCGGAATGGACAGGGCCTTAACGTTGTAGGCAGAGGAAATAAAATCAGCGGCTTCCTGCCCTTCAGCCTTATTCCTGTTCACCAAAACAATATTTGCTCCTGCTGAGGCTAATCCCTGAGCCATGGCCAGGCCGAGCCCTTTGGAGCCGCCGGTGATCACGGCAACCCTGTCGTGGAGATCAAACAATTTAAGGCCGGGTAATTTTTCAATTGACATAATTCAGGTTTTATGAAAGTCCAAGATTATTTTCTGCAAACCTCAGAGATTTAATATTATTCAACTCTTCAAAAGCCAGTTTGCTTTTCATGTCCTTGTCTGAGGTTGTTGGTAAATCAAATATATATTCTTTCAACTGTTTAAGAGTAAGAGCCAACTCCCTTCCAGAGAAAGCATGGTCAAAAGTTACCCAGTATTCTTCAGTGAGACAAGGAACCTTCAGCGGATCACGGGTGATCATCTCCAGGTTAAAAGTAATGTCAGGGTTATATTTTTTGCAAAGCGCAATGGTCTTTTCCAGATCAATAATTCCCTCTCCCAGAGGTACCTCTGAAAGCAGAATACCCCCCTCATACATGCTGTAGGCCATATCCTTAATGTGTGTAGAGTAAGCATATGGAGCCAATTTCTCGATCACGTACATGGGATCTTCCAGAAAAGCCACATTGTTACCCGTATCCAGCGTCACCCCTATCCATTCGCTATCAAAGCGTTTCATGATCTCCACCATCTCATCCGCCCGCCAGTCTTTGTGGTTTTCCAGTGCAAGCCTGATCCGGTGTTTCCTGAGGACCGGCTCTGCACGTTCGAGGGACTTCATTGATTTTTCTTTGAAAAGCAGAAACTCCTCCATCGAGCCGAAGTTAGCATATCTCCTTCCACTCAGGCAGACGGCCCTGTTCACTCCGGCACCAGCTTCTTTGCTGGCTAACAGGTCACTTTCAAACCTTGAAATGTCCTCATTTTCCTGTGGCAACCTGATCTGTCCTTCAAAGTAGAGCTCATGTTTCTCACATTTTGCCCTTACTTTACCGGCAAATTTTCTGTCCCAACCTCCAACTCCAACCTGAACACCCCCACCGTTAATCTGATGACAATGATCAATGATGTCCAGGGCATCCTGAAAAGGCGGATAATCCGGTACATTGCCATCATGCTTCCACCGGATGGCATAGGTGGCCTGCGAAAGCCCCATTCTGGTGTTTTTCAGGAATGAAGGGACTTTCATCCCTGGAATGAAAGGCAATGCTGAAGCTGCTATACTGTTGCCGATAAATGTTCTTCTTTTCAATGGTCCCGGGGTGAGGTTAATATTTTTATTCTTCTGTAATGTTCATCAGTTCTTCCGCTGTCCATGGGGTCAGCTTCCCCTGCCCTCTCACACGGTAGCCTGCTACACGACCTCCGGAAACCGGCTCAGCCTGGTGTCCCCATTCAGTACGAATATACGTCATTATCGCTGCCAGCTTTCTATCATCGATGACAGAAAAAGAAGGCATTTCGGGTAAGATGTCCGGTGCATCGTATTCCTTACCTGCCACTGTAACCGGACCCTTCATCCCATGGATCAGGAGCAGGGCCAGTCTCTTTTCAGATCCAAGCACCCACTCCGAATTCCTAAGTGGCGGCCCAAATCTGCTCATGCCCTTGCCATCATTGCCATGACATCCGGCGCATACATTGAGATACTGCTTACGCCCGTATGCAAACTGTTCCGGATCTACCTTGACTTTGGAAGCCTTATCCTGTCCCTGTTCTATTTCCTTCCCGGGCCACTCAAACAAGGATGTCAAAGAAGCAATTTTATCCTGATTAGATTCATCAAATTGTGTTAATCGGGAAAATATGGAAGGTTTCTCTCTTACCTGTACGGATGGCAGCCCCTCCTCCATCGCATACAGGCTCATCCCATCCAGTACCGCCTGCCATTTCCAATCCAGCGTACCTTCAAATTTGTTGATCGAGCCCACAAGTGTGATCACTTCCTCAGGATCGGCTCTTCGGGTGACGGCTGATGCCAGCATTTCAAACATGATCGCCCGGTTGGGATCTTCTGCAGCCCAGTACTCATCCCCCATCAACATCTGCATAAAATCCAGCTCTTCATTGGCGAGACTACTCAGCATCGCGTCCCGGATCAATGGTTTGTCAAACTGCTTACCTGCCAGCTTGACAAGTATGGGACCTCTGAATCTGTTTTCTAAAAATCCGGCACTTAGGGTGATCTGCAGATCTACGATATCAGATCTTCCCCCGGACATTTCCATCAGTCTTTGGGCATATCTGCCGGGCTCAGTTTTCCCGGCCTCAACCAGCTCTCCCAGCAACCTCACGGCCAATGCCTGCACATGTGCATTTTCATCATTCATCGCCCTGAAGTAGACCTCATGGTCAGGAGAACCCATTTCATACAGCGTCCACAGGGCATGGATACGGGTGGTGTAGTCAGTATTTTGATCATTGACCTTTTCCTCCAGCCAGGGGAAAACCATCCGATCGTTCCCTTCAGCGAGCAGCTGCTGTGCCTGGTCCCTGTACCATCCGTTTTCACTGTCCAATAAATCCACCAGCTGAGCTGATGACATTTCTGAAGGATCTTTCAAGATCCGGGTATTAAAATCCTCCGGAACGATCCGCCAGATCCTACCCATATGGATAGGACTTTCCAGTTTACGTTCGAGGATCATTTCCCGTAAGTATTCGGTCATATAGGGTCCATGCTCGATGATGCCATGATACATATCTGAAATATATAAGGCACCATCCGGACCTGAAGCCAGCGCAACCGGTCTGAAGCGTTCATCAGTGGAGGCGAGAAATTCCGAACTGTCATAAGCATATTCCGCCAAAAGGTTGAATGACTCTTGGCTTACTACATTTCTTTTGATCAGATTTCCCACAGGTTCGCAGACAAATACATTGCCATCGTATTCATCCGGCAAAAGGCCACCGCGATAGACAAAAGGCGAGCAAGCCGAGGTAAATTCCTTGATCTTACCCTCCTCATCCAGGGTTTCAGGTAAGTACCCCCGGTTGGCGGCAAGATTTGGCCTGATAGGAAAGACGCTTCTGTTCGTTGTCAGTCCTACATCGATCCCTGTCGTTGAGGTATGATTTGCGTTTCTGTTCAGGTAATTCGGTGGTACCAGGTCCGCATGCAGCTGGGACCAGTTATAGTTGTAGTAAAGCCTTCCCACATCATCCTTGCTGATCCCCCACTGACCGCGGAACTCTGTCTTTTCCTTCACCCATACTCCATCAACTTTTTTGTAGCGATGGTCAGATTTAGCATTGTACAACCAGCCATCCATTCCTCTGAGCAAACCATTGGGCGCATGCTCAACCATACCCTTTTTAGCGTAAACTGAATCAATGAGCTGTCTTTGATCAGCCACGAGATCGCCGTCCAGGTCCTGGTACAGCCAGAGCGGTTCGTCTTCGGCAATGAGTACCCCTTCCTCCACAAAAGCGATGGACCTCGGTAGTACCAGACTGTCTGCGAAGACAATGCTCCGGTCCATCAGTCCATCCGCATCATCATCAAAAAGTACGGATACTCTCCCGATAGGAGCGTCTTCGTTGGTTCCTTCGATGTCTTGCATGAACCCCCGCATTTCAACAACCCAGAGTCTACCTCTGGGATCAAAGCTGATCACGACCGGCTCCTGAACCATGGGCTCCGAAGCCACCAGTTCAATCCTCAAACCTGGAGCAAGCCGAAACGTCTCAAGTTGTTTTTCCGGTGACAAAACAGGCGAAGGATCGCGTGTACAACCCAAAATAAGTACAATTACACAAAACCAATACCCAAATCTTACCATGATAAAATCTTCCGGTCCGGCACTTATTTCAGTGGCAACACATAAGATAGTAAAATCAATTCAGCTCCTCCCACCAGAGACGCAATGGCCAGGGCCACTGTAAATGTTTTGAGCGCCTCTTTTTCAGTCATGCCGCTCATTTTAGCCACAACCCAGAAACCGCTATCATTCATCCATGAAACAAATATGCCTCCGAAGCCGATGGCCAGTAGGATATACACCGGGTGATAAGGCAGGTCAGCTCCATTTCCAACAATGGCGTACATGATCCCTGAAGTGGTGATCAATGCCACGGTGCTGGATCCCTGTGCTGTTTTGATGGCGGCTGAGATCAGCCAGGCCAGGAGCACATAGTGAACATGAAAATTGGCAGTTGCAAGTTCAATGGCTGCCCCGATCCCACTGTGCTTGATCATGGCTCCGAACGCGCCTCCGGCTCCGGTGATCAAAATGATCACTCCGGCAATTTCCAGAGGTTTTCCAATTTCCCTCCACAGAGACTCCTTGTTGAGTTCCTTTTGTTTGACCCAGGTGGAAATGGCCAGGACTGTACCAATGGCCATGGCAATGTTTTTGTTTCCCAAAAAATTAACCCACGCAGGTATATTTACATTAGCCACACTTAATATTGATGTAAGACTGATCAATACGATGGGGACAACTATTGGCAAGACAGACGAAACCAGAGATGGAGTGTTGGTATCATCCACACCCTCCGGATGTGGCACCCTGATGGGAATGTCCATTCGTTTGTTCACCTTTACGGCAAAAATATAGCTTGCGATCGCAGGTAATACCCCAATACAGATCCCCGCGAGGATAGTTACACCCAGGTCAATATTCATGACTTCAGCCACCACCAGGGGTCCAGGTGTGGGGGGGATGGTCGAATGAGCAACCGCTGCAGCTCCTCCGGCTGCCAGGATATAAAGGATGTAGTTCTTACCAGTTTTTGAGGCAAAGGCAATGATTACCGGGATCAGCAGGAAAAAGACCGTGTCGAAGAAAACGGGTATGGAGAGGATGAAACCACTAAGCAGCAAGGCGACTGCACCATTCTTTTCTCCGAAAACGCTGGTGAGCGCATTTACGATCTTTATGGCTGCACCACTTTCCATCATGGCAGAACCAATGATAGCTGCAAGTGCGATCACCCAGGCAATTTTTCCCACGATATTTCCGAATTCTATCATCGGCAGTTCCACAGCATTTACGAGGTGACTGCCTTCCATCCCCTCAAAAGGAGCTGAAACAAGTCCGACCAATAGAGCTGAAACCATCAGCGCGATGAAAGGATGAAACCTGAATTTGGTAATGCAAAATATGACTGAAATGATACCGATAAGAAGGACCAGGAATGGCCAGTAAGGGGTGTTGGTCAATGAATCCATTCCCGAAAGATAGAATGTCTTTGTTAAAAATAAGCCTGAATGGGCTCAACACTTGGAAATCTCTGAAAAATAAGTTCCAAAAATCCAGATTTTCTACAGAATTAATCTTTTTTTTTGCATGAACAACAAACGACCTAAACTTATGACTTCTGCAAATGACTTCTGGATGCAACTTGTGCAGTTCGCTGGTATTGCCGGCCTTGTAATTGCATTGGCGATTGTATTGATTTACAATCTCCGCTCTTTGACAATCAGTAAAAGGACCAAGCGACACGATTTTGTCGGGAAATATGAGATTAAATGGTATAAGACTGCAAATACTATTTTCTCTTTTGGACTGGCCTTCACGTTGTTCAACGGACTTGCCAGTGTATTGGGTTCTGTCAGGCTTTATGAATTTGTTTATGTTGGATTCATTTCCGGTGCCATCAGTTTTGCCATTGGCTACGGGATACAGCAGTACCTGAAATTCTACTATCCTTTCTTCCTGGAAAAGAAAATGAGCAGGATCAGGTTTAAGAAAAAGATCTCTCCCAAATCAGGTAAGGAGATGGTTGTCCTCACTGAACGAGAGGAAGATATACACCTCACCCAGGAAATGATGGACCATGAGACCAACCATGTCTACGATTATGATGTATGGATCGACGAAGAGACTGGATACAAGGAGATCGAACGTTATGATGGTCAGGTGAAAGTACTGATCTGCCCGAATTGTAACTTCAGAACCCTGAAGGAATACAAGGAAGAGCTGGAACAATCACCCGGTTATCGTACGGAAGGCCTTTTGAAAAAGTATTATGCATGTTCTTATTGTGGTCATCAGGAAGCCAAAGAATTCTCCATTGCTTCAATAGAAGAGGAGCAGGAAATGTCGAGCTAAGTTTAACTTCGCTAGATGAATATCCTTCTCATTGAGGATGAAGTATCATTAGCTGAGACCATTTTAAAATATCTTGAAAAAGAAGGTTATCTCTGTGAGTGGGCCAGAAATCTGAATGAAGCCAATGAAAAGGCATGGCTTTATACTTATGATTGTCTGATTGTTGATATCACTCTTCCGGATGGGAGTGGCCTGGATATCATACGTAAGCTAAAGGAAAGAAAATCACGTTCAGGGATCATTATTGTTTCAGCAAAGAATGCGGTACAGGATCGTATTGCGGGTCTGGAAATTGGAGCAGACGACTACATCATCAAGCCCTTCGATCTTTCAGAGCTGAATGCAAGGGTCAAGGCAGTGATCCGAAGAAGGAATTTTGATGCTCAGAATCAGATCTCTTTTGATAAGATCGTCATTAATCCGTATGATCACCAGGTGAGTGTGAGTGGAAAGCCTCTTACACTTACCAAAAAAGAGTTTGACCTCCTGCTGTATTTTGTTTCCAATCCTAACAGACTCATTACCAAAGAATCCATTGCCGAACATTTATGGGGAGATGAAATGGACATGGCCGACTCCTATGATTTCATCTATTCGCACCTCAAAAACCTTCGCAAAAAGATCTCTGCACAGGGGGGAGAGGACTATATCCAGACCATCTACGGGATTGGCTATAAGTTTGTGAAGCCATCCTAAGGTTAAAGAATGAAACTGCTCGCAATTACCAACCGGCTATATCTCATTTCGATCGGGGCTGTTATACTGATCAGTAGTCTCGCGGCCTTCTTCATCCTTCGTACCACCATCAATGATGAGTTTAACAGAAAGTTGTTTGCAGAAAAGGAACAACTCCTGGCAGAACTCAAAAACAACCCGGATCTGAGGCGGGATAACATCCTCACTCTGGGCGACAGGATAGAGATTGTTCAGTTTTCACCAGATTCGGTGATCGACAATATCATAAAAGATACCGTGTATTGGGAGTCTTCCGAAAATGAGTCACTGTCCTTCAGGGAGATCACCTTCACAGAAAAAGTGGATGGTACCAACTACAGGATCACCATCAGCAAATCACTGGTTCCCAACCTAGACCTGATCTCAGGTATCGGAAAGATCATGATCGGCATGGGTGGCCTGATCATCATCGTGATCATTATCATCAATAAAGTGATCCTGCGTAAACTCTGGGCACCGTTTGAATACCTGCTGGATCATCTGAAAACCTTTGATATCACCAGCCCGAGACGGATCAGACAAGGAGAATTTACCTTCGAATCCAAAGTTGATGAATTTAGGCAACTCAATGAAGTACTCGATGAAATGATCCGCCAGTCCATCAAAGATTACAATAATTTGAAAGAATTCACGGAGAATACCTCTCATGAGATCCAGACTCCCCTGGCAATCATCAGAAACAAGGCCGAGTCCCTCCTTCAGGAAAGTCTGAGTAAAGAACAGCTGGAAGACATCGGGAAGATCTACGAGGCAGCCGGCCGTCTGTCACGTCTTAAATCAGGCCTTTCATTGATTTCCAGGATTGATAATAACCAGTATATCAAAAAAGAGCCAGTCAATCTAAAGACAATGATCGAGAGCAAACTGGAGGATTTTGAAGAGCTCATTGTTATCAAAAACCTGAAATTGGACCGAAAATACTATGGAGAACCCGAGCTCCTGCTGAACAGCGAACTGACGGGTATCCTGATCACCAACCTCATCAACAATGCCATCAAACACAATGTGAATGGTGGCCATATCGACATTGTTCTGAAAGACGTGGAACTAATTATTGAAAACACGGGTCCTCCTCCCACAGGACCTACAGAACAAATGTTTGACAGGTTTCAGAAATCAGGGGATACCTCTGAATCTACGGGATTGGGTTTATCTCTGGTCAAAAAGATTGTGGAATATTATGACCTGAAAGTGAAGTATGTCTATGAAAAAGAACTTCATAAGCTGTATCTGACTTTTGCTCACCTGAGCAAAAAGACAACGATCAGGTGATTCATAAAAACCTATACGGTTTCGAAAACCTTAAGGTTATATGTGTCGATAATAGTGACCATGATAATTGTCTGCTATTATTGACCGGTCACTCTCCCGGCAATGCAAACGCCACATAGCTATCCCCCGACTTCGTACCCAGCTTTCCTCCCCCGCAGGCAATGACCACAAACTGTTTTCCTTCCACCTCATAAATACTGGGTGTAGCATATCCTGCCGCTGGAAGATCGGCCTGCCAGAGTACCTCACCGGTCTCCTGGTCAAAACAACGGATCATCTCATCACTGGTAGAAGCGATAAATAACAGTCCGTTTTCAGTGATGGCCGGGCCACCATAGTTTTGGGTTCCCGTCTGAGGAATGCCTCGTTCAGTCAATTCTTTATGTTCACCTAACACAACCTGCCATTTGATATCAGCTTTATTCATGTCCATGGCCGTCAAAGTACCCCAGGGTGGTTTGATGGCCAGGTATCCTTCCTGGTCATAAAATTTATTGTATCCGGTGCTACGGTATGACACTGTTTTCGTATCAGCTCCCTCACTTGACTTCACTTCCTTCTGTTGAAGCAAATAAGCCTTCAGATCGTCTAGCTGCTGTCCTTCCAGAAAAGCAAAGGCCGGCATGGCATTTCGACCTTTTTTTACCACATCTAAAAACTCAGCTTCAGCAAGCCGCTTATTCAGATCGATCAGGGATGGCACATTTCCCATAAACTCGCCCCCTTTAAGATCGGCTCCATGACAGCTGATACAGTTTTTCTTATAGATCGTCAGGCCCCTGCCAATATTGGAATCCTTATTTTCTTCCACTTCGACCATGGTCATGATCCATGGCACGTGATTGTTATTCACAAAAAGGATGTTGGTTTCCGGATTAAAGGCCGCACCACCCCACTCGGCGCCTCCGTCATAACCCGGGAAAATAAGCGTACCCTCCATGGATGGCGGATCATATTCATGCTGGTACCGGATCTTTGTGAGGATATCCACTACATATTGATTGGCGCTATCGGACAGGTTCGTAGCATCCTCCAGCCCAAAGTTGATCCTGGTGAATGGCGGTGGCTTCACAGGAATAGGTTGAGTGGGCCAGGGATGCTCGCCCGGAAGCGCATCCTGCGGTACGGGGACCTCTTCGATCGGGAAGACAGGTTCGCCGGTCTCCCGGTCAAAAACGTACAGGTAACCCTGCTTAGAAGTTTGCATGACCACGTCTTTCTCTTTTCCATCCACATTGATCGATCCCAATACGGGAGGAGCCGGCAGGTCACGGTCCCAGATGTCATGATGTGTGGTCTGATAGTGCCAGATCCTTTCTCCGGTATCCGCATTGAGCGCTATGACACAGTTAGCAAACAGGTTTTGACCTTCCCGGTCGGCCCCATAGAAGTCGTAGGATGCTGACCCGGTGGGTACATAGACAATCCCTCTTTCCTCATCCAGGCTCATGCCAGCCCAGGAGTTGGCACCTCCGATGGTTTGCCAGGCATCCTCCGGCCAGGTGTCATGCCCGAATTCACCCGGATATGGGATCGTGTGAAAGATCCAGGCCATTTCTCCTGTTATCACATTGTATGCCCTGATATGTCCCGGAGCAGCCCCTCCGGATTCATCCACTCTGGCACCCAAAATGTACAGATCCTGATAAATCACTCCCGGTGTATTCCCGAGGATCGTTCGGTCATCCACATTGCGGCCAAGTCCCTTCTTCAGATCAACTTTGCCGGAGTCTCCGAAGGAAAGGACCGGCTTACCTTTATCCATGTCCAGGCAATAAAGGAAATTACCTGCTGTCAGCAGCAGCCGACGATCATTACCTTTTTTCCAGGAGACCAAACCTCGGTTCACACCCAAACCTGACGGACCTTCTCCCCCTTCAAATGGGTCAAATTTCCATATTTCCTGCCCTGTTACTGCATCAAGGGCAAAGAATTTTAATACTGGCGAGCTCCCATATAGTACACCGTCGATCACCAGGGGATTGCATTGTATCTGTGAACGACCCTTGGGATGTGCATCTCCGGAATGGTATTCCCAGGCCACTTCCAACCGGGAGACATTGTCTCTTGTGATCTGGTCTGCAAGCGAATACTGTGTGCTTTCTTTAGATCCGAGGTAGGTGTCCCAATTGATATACTTTTCTTCCTTGCCACAGGAAATAATAAAAAGAACTGTAAGAGATAAAATGGAAGCTTTGATCCTGAAAAGATTCATAAATATTTTGGGTAATAAAGGGTCATGAAATTAATCGATTGGTATTACAAATACGGAATTGAACGCTGAATTTTTGGTGAAACTAGCGACCGTAAAATCCGAAAAATCATCCATTTCTTTTTGATCCTTTATATTGGGTTTCATTTAGTGATATAATGAAGATTCAATCAGTAACCTCACGCATTGCAATCTGCATCCTTTTCGGTGTTGTATTGTGGTATTTTCCCCTTTCAGAGGATATCCCCAAAAGCGGACAGGAAATATTTGCAGTCTTCATCGCTGTGATCCTGAGCTTTCTCCTCAGGCCACTACCTATGGCACCGATGGTGTTGCTTGGGCTTATCTCACTGATCATTACCAAAACCATCACACTGGATGAGGCCTTGTCAGGATTCGGTGACAGCACGGTGTGGCTGGTCGTATCGGCTTTTTTGATCTCCGGCGCGGTGCTTGATTCGGGGTTTGGCCACCGGATCGCTCTTTTCCTTATTTCAAAACTCGGAAAGAACATTTTTGGGATTGCCTACGGACTATGTGGGTCAGAATTGATACTTGGTCCCGTGGTTCCCTCAAATACGGCCAGGGGAGCAGGTATTCACGCTCCTATCGCACAATCGCTTGCTGAAGCGCTAAAAAGTTATCCGGATAAGCAGCCTGACCGGGCCGGTGCCTACATCAGCCTGGTCGGTGGCCATGCCAACCTGGTGACGGCGGGTATGTTTCTCACCGGCATGGCAGCCAACCCATTGCTCTCAGAGGCCGCCAGCGAAATCCTGAAAATCAATTTTGACTGGATCACCTGGGCAACTGGGACCATTGTCCCGGGCTTGATCAGCCTGGGTTTCCTTCCGGTTTTCATTTATCAATTCTCTAAGCCCGAACTACGTGATACCCGGAAGGTGCAAAAAGAGGTGATCAGCCAATACCAGGCACTGGGACGCTGGAGCTCCAAGGAGAAATGGATGTGTGGCACTTTCATATTTTTGATTGCTTTATGGACTACCGGCAGATACCATGGCCTGGGCACCAGCCTTGTGGCATGGATCGGCGTATGTATCTTGTTTTTATCAAATACCTATTCCTGGGATAAGATGATCCGTACGTCAGGTGCCTGGGATGCGCTCATCTGGCTTGGCGGACTTCTTACCATGGCCAATCTACTGAAGGATTATGGGTTTGTGGAATGGTTTGCTTCTTCGGTCTCAGCATCTCTCCCGTCTTTTGGTCCCATGCTTTTGATGATCCTCCTGGCCCTCATTTATTTCTATTCCATGTATCTTTTTTCGATGCTCACTGGCCACATTGCAGCTTTCATTGGAGGCTTCTTCGCCATTGCAGTGGCTTATGAGATCCCCCCATTAACAATGGCAGCTTTGTTTGCAGGATTTTCCACGTTATGCGGTTGTCTCACCCCTTACAGCTCGGGACCAGAGATCATGTATTTTGGTCAGGGCTACGTTCCGCTAACCCGATGGTTTAAAGTAGGGTTTCTCGTCTCACTGTACCACATTTTTATCTGGCTCACATTTGGAATGGCCTGGTGGAAGCTTCTTGGCTGGTGGTGAATTTTTGAGTCTTCAAATTTTTATCAGAATTAAAGCATAAACTTGAATTTTAAACCCCAATAACTGAGTATCGTTCGAGATTCAAATCAGTTAACCCAAATTGTGATGTTGTTAGCGATAGCAACATCACATTTTTCTTAAGTCATATATTTTGTAATAGTTGATAAATCGGGTACGGGCCGGTATTTGCCGGCCCTATTTTTTATTGTTGATAGATTCCTTTCGTTTGACCTGCCAAACTGAGAGCTATTGGAAAGCGCTCAAGGACAAAATTGCCGACTAACCAAAAAATACTTTTGAGTGGGAAAGTTTTACTAAATTTAGAGAAAGGGAAATTCATTAAACTAAGGTGTGATGATGCTTAATTGACATAATAATATTGCTATGAAATCAGTACTGCTCGTTGATGATCATGAAATGATACGTGATGCCATATCTCTTTTTTTTGAAGATCATGATACCTATAATGTCACTGCGCAGGCTTCTAATGGAAAGGACGCTTTGCAAAAGCTTGAAACAGCTCAGTTCGATCTGATTCTCACTGATATCAATATGCCGGAAATGGATGGAGTGGAATTGATCAGCAAGGTTAAGGAATTAAATCCTGACCAGGTAGTTCTTGTGCTTACCATGATGAATGACATTTCCAGAGTGAAAAAAATTATTGGAATGGGTATTAATGGCTTCGTATTAAAAAACTCTCCTAGAAAGGAGTTATTTGAAGCCGTGGATAGAGTGATGGCCGGTGAAGATTATTATTCCAAGGATGTCTATGACATGTTGATTCAGAATATATCAAATAG
Organism: Cyclobacteriaceae bacterium; assembly: GCA_965243485.1. GTDB lineage: Bacteria > Bacteroidota > Bacteroidia > Cytophagales > Cyclobacteriaceae > UBA7330. Next base: position 5,818,375 of record CBDEVP010000001.1, read on the forward strand.
AAAATCAAATAAACGGCTTACCTATGAGGTGTCTCTGAGTGAGCGGGAAAAAGAGGTACTCAAGTTGATCGCCAGTGAATACAGTAATCAGGAAATAGCGGATAAACTGTTCATCAGTATTCGAACTGTGGAAACTCACAAAGGAAACCTGCTTCAAAAAACAGGCTGCAAGAATGTGGCGGGTTTAGTGATGTACGGAGTTGAGAAAGGTATCGTTTAAATCCGGGGGGCTTAAGAATATTTCTTATTATGTATAATATTTTATTAGTTGATGACCATGAAATGATTCGGGATGCGATCAGACAATATCTTACCGACCATCCGAAATACACCATTAAAGCAGAAGCTACTGATGGTCAGGAAGCATTCAAAGCTTTGATGGGATCGTCATTCGACCTGGTAATCACAGATGTTCATATGCCACTGTCAACTGGTCTTGAGCTCATAGAAAACATCAGATTAAACTTCCCTGATCAAAAGGTGCTGGCATTGACTATGGACAACGATCCTAAAACCATTCGAAAATTAAATAAGCTAAATATCGATGGGTACATACTCAAAAATTCGGGTCAGAAGGAACTCATTATTGCCCTGGATCATATCTCCAATCATCAGAAGTACTACTCCGCAGAAATCAAAAAAAGAATAGACGAAATAGAAGCTCAAAATGCATTACATCGCGATGTAGTTGAGCTTAGCCCAATGGAAAAAGACACCCTAAGGTTAATTATTCAACAAAAACCACAGGATGAAATAAGCAGCTCTTTACACATACAACCCTCAGACCTTCAGTTGGTGATCAAAAGCCTGTACCAAAAAACAAAATGCACCAGCGAACAGGGACTGATCTTTTATTCGATAGAAAAAGGGCTTATTTAAAGCACCAAAACTCACAATCCTGGTTGCACGTCGCACCTGTGAAATTGTAAAGCAGAGAATATCTTTCACCTACTATAAAAGCCCCTCATTCCCTGCTTGACTAAGTGATTTGCTTAGTGGCTACGGATAATAACCAAAGTTTTCAATACAGAGAAGCCCCTTACACAGGTGGAGCCTCCTGATCACCTTTGCTTTATAATTAAAAAATAAAGTCATGAAAACATTAACCACTTTCGGAATCGCTCTTCTCACTTCGCTTAGCCAGATAGCTGCTCAAAATCTTTTTACAAGTTCATACATTGAAAAAACCCACGTAAGCCCAAAGGCCGGCATTCAGGTAGGATACCGTTTCAGCACCAATCATGAAGTAGGTATTTTTTACCAGAAAGAGGTGGATATGCCCGGTAGTCGTGAAGCTAAAAAGCCAAGATTTTACGAAAAAGAGTTTCTTGGTGTAAACCTTTCAGCCCAGCTCATCTCTTTTCACAAAGTGAACATGCTGATTGATATCCGGATCGGGGTCATCAACAAAGAAAATTTTGGCCTGACGCCCTCTCTGAAATTCGATTATGAGATCATCAAAAGAGTCCATCTAAATGCTGGAATAGGGGCCAGAACTTTCACACCTACTTATCAGGGTGGCATTAAAATAGACATCTATTAATCTGACTCAAGCATAAATAAAGTCCTAAGTCATGAATGCCAGCATTGCATCACCTGAATATCAGGTGCCTGTACAAGAAGAAAAACTCTCCATCAGATACATCAAAGAGATAAACTCAATTGCAGTAAAAGGAAGATCAACAGGGCTTGAAGTTTATCAAGCCTATAAAAACCTAATCGAACAGGTAGAAAAGCATTTTCTTGACAGCGACCAACTGAATTGCTACTTTTTCTATTCAGTGATCAACGCATCGACTACCAAGATGCTATTCAACTTGTTTAGACGACTGGTCCTCCAACAGTCAAAAGGCAATAAGATCATTATCCATTGGGTCATTGAAGACAATGACCAGGAATTGATGGATGTGGGGCTAGACTTAAAAAGTCTTTATGACCTGGATTTTCGGATTACCACCAAATAACAAATATCAGACGAATACTTAGACTCTTTAACAAAGAATCAATATAAAACTATCATACCGAAATCTCGATCGATAAAACTTTTCAATGAAAAAAGTACAGGAACTAGTAAGTATCACCTATGCCAAATCAGCAAATATCCTGATCGTCAAAGGGCATTTCTTTCAGGCTCATGATCTTGATACCAAATGTATTGACATCATATCCGATCATCTTGCACATCACTACCGATTAACTATCTATATAAAGGCTGAGTTGATAGATCTTATCACCTATAAATCTCTCAAAAGACTGATCGTATTGTTGAATAACCAGAGCAATAAAGCTGACATCACAGTAAAGTGGTACTCCGTTTCCGAATCTCTACCCATGGGTAAAAGCCTCTCTGCCCTGGCCCGGTTTCCCTTCGAGGTATCTATGGAATAAAATTTCTATGGTCTAAGCAATGGGTACTGTCACAAATACCTCCAGACCTCCTTTTTCACCATCACGAAAATCTATTTTGCCCCCGATCATATTGATCCTGTTACTGACGTTTGACAATCCTATACCGCCTGATGTAGGCTTGCCCCTGATCCCCTTTCCATTATCAGCAACCCTTACGGAGATTGTTTGCCCAATTTTCTCGACCAATATCAGTGCCTTATTTGCTTCCGAATGCTTGATGATATTATTTGCAAGTTCCTGGATAACTCTGAACAAATTAATCTTTATCGTTTCATCAAACTGAAAATCAGCCCCCAGGAAATGTTCAATGTTAAATTGAATTTTGGACATAATCCTCAGGTTCAGTTCAAGTCTGTCCAGCAATTCGGTAAAGTTCATTTCTGCTACATTAGCAGAAAGCAGGTTGTGTGAGATATCGCGTGTGGCATTAGTGATTTGTTTTATATAATCTGTGACCTCGTCAATTTTTTCGTCTAACTCCGGATTTTCGTTAGTGTATTTGTGTAGAAGATCACTACGCATACTGCACACAACCATTTCCTGAACAATTCCATCGTGCAGTTCCTGAGCAATCCGGTTTCTTTCATTTTCCTGTGATTGAATGGTGTTTTCAAGCAGTTGTTCCTGAAACATTTTCTTTTCAGTGAGATCATCAACGGAACCAATCATTGAAAGGGGCATCCCGTCCTTATCACGAACCAGATAACCACGATCTTCCACAAAGGCAACCTTCTTATCGCTCCGCATGTACCGGTACTCTTCCTTCCAAAATTGCCGGCATGGATCAGCAATCAATTCATTCAATGATGAATTGATCCGCTCACGGTCTAGGGCATGGACCTTAGATTTCCAATCGTCAAAATCAACTTGCAGATCCTCATATCCAAACAAAGTACTATACCCGTCGGTCCAGGTCAAGCTATTTGTACGGCAATTCCATTCGTAAATGGCTTCTCTTGCTGCCCGTGAAGCAAGAGAAAATCGTTGATACATGGCATTCAGATCTTCCTGTCTTTTCTTTTGATCATCAATATCCTGGAAGCTACCAAACAACCGAATGCATTTCCCCTCACTCATTTCAGCTTTTCCTATGGCCCGTATCCATTTTTTGTTGCCCTTAGCAGTGATGATTTGGAGTTCTACATCCCATGACCTTCCCTCTTCAATCCCCTCCTGCACACATCTTTCGATAGTTTCTCTACTTTCACCTTCATCATAGAAGTTAATAGCTGTTTCCAACGATGGTTGATACTCCTGACCAACTTCGTGAATTTCTTTGGTCTGTGAGGTCCAGTGTAATTTTTCATTGATCAAGTCCACTTCCCAACTGCCCACTTTTGCCATGGACTGGCTTTCCCGGACCAACTCTTCTAGCCTCTTTTTCTCCGTAATTTCCTTGCCAACTGCAAAAATCACATCTTCTTTTTCTTGTAAAATAGCCGACCAGTCAAACCACCTGATACTACCATCTTTTGTAAAATATCTGTTTTCCAGATGTGTGGATTTCTTACCCTCCTGAAGTCTTTCCAAATGAGACCGTGTCAGCTCATGATCATCTGGATGAATGAAATGCCTGAGTGGATTTCTTAGAAACTCCATTTCGGAATATCCCAAAACCTCAGTAAAAGCTGGATTGATCTTTTTGAAGAATCCGTCTGTCCCGATCACACAAAGCAAATCTGCAGATACCGTAAAAAAACGATCCAATTCCTCGCTGGCCTGTTTTCGCTGGAGCTCCGGGGAGATCCAGCTGCTCACTTCTTGCAGAAAGTCCAGCTGTCTCTTGAAATTATATTGCCTGTCCCTGCTAAAAAAGACAAAAACACCTATTGGCTGATCCCCCTTTGTTATGGGAATCCCAATCGCTGATTCAAACGATGCTTCCTGGGCTGATTTTTTTCGCACGAAATTCGAGCGATTCTTTAAACCTCTCCAAAAAATCATTTTGTTTTCAGCGAAAACCTTCCCCGGAAGGCCCTGGCCCTTTGTAAATCGCAACAATTCTTCAGCCATAGTCCTGCCGGAGGAGTCTTCTGAGAAATAAGATATCAGATTTAAATGATTATTGTGATGAGCCACCATCCATAATTCTCCATAAGAGACATCAATGTGAGTGGCAAGAACCTCCAACACGCCCTTAGTGCAATTCACCAAGCTATCGGATCTGCTCAAGATCGTTGAGAGATGTAGGATAAGGTCTCTGGTTTGCTCTTTTTGTTTTTGTTCGGAAATGTCCCGAATAGCGCCAATTAACCTAATGGCCACACCATCCGGATCACGAAGTATATAGGCTTTGTCATGCACAAAAGCGTAAGAACCGTCCTTTCTTTTGAACCTGTAGTGGTGCTGATACAGGATCTGGTCTTTGTCCTGTAAACATGCTCTGAGATGATTCAATACAATATCCGCTTCCTCAAAATGAATACATCCGTTCCAAAACGCATTGCTTTGATTAAAAAGAGTGGAGTGTCCAAACAAGCGTCTGAGCGCCTGGGTGTCCAGGTTTATCGAATCTTCTTTGAGGTCCCAATCATAAATAAGATCTTGTGTGGCCAGTGATGCCAGGTAATATTTTTCATTGCTCAATTTCAGATCCTGCTCTTTCTCAATCAGATCTGTTACTTCGGTTGAATTCACAACTATCCCTGCCACAGCTTCATCACCAAACATATTGGTGACTGTACTTTGAAACCATCGCCAGTTTTTCTTTGCATCCAAAAGTCTGTAGGGTTCAATCTTTATGCTGTATTTAGCAACTACTTGCTCAAAGGCAGCTTTAACCATTCCCGAATCTTCAGGATGGACTAGTTCAAAAGGCTTCTTCTTAATTAAATCATTGAGTGGGTAACCCAAAATTTTAGCATAGTTATCACTCAGGAACTGAATTTTCCAGTCCTGGTCCAGGATAACGATCAAGTCGGATCCTTCCTGTACCAGCTTTTTAAACCTTCGCTCATTAATGCGCTCGCGATCATTGGCAGCTTTCCTTTGAATCCTTTCCTCCTTTTCACGCAGGGCTTTAAGAATGGCTGCAGGAAGTTGACCTACCCTTTCTTTGATGATAAAATCAGTGGCTCCTTCCTTGATGGCTTTCACCGCATTTTCCTCACCCAATGTACCGGTCACGAACAGGAAAGGGGTGATGTCATCATTAAATCTATTCCTTAAGATATCTAAAGCCTTAAGACCATCAAACTGTGGTAAATTGAAATCCGAAATGATAATATCCGGCTTAAATTCATCCAGATGTCGTAAATATTCCTCTCTGGTCTTAGTAACTCTAAAAACAGGTTTAAATTCTAATTCATCAAACTGGAACTTAACTAATTCAGCATCACTTGGCAAATCTTCCAGAATCAGCGCTTTTAACTTATGATTAGCTCCCGTTAATTTTCCCTTTTTAAAATCCTTCAATTCTATTTCCATTGCCAGTTGAATTAATCGGAGAGGTATGCTTTTATCACTAATCTGCTATTAATCACTTATTGTTTTGCTTGGGTGTTGATTAAGTAAAAGCCAGTAATATCCGATGTCACGAACACTTTTTGAAAATTGATCAAAATCCACTGGCTTCACAATGTAACTATTCACTCCCAATTTGTAGGTTTCGATGATATCCTTCTCTTCTTTGGAGGATGTGAGTACCGTTACAGGAATATGCCTGGTGCGCGGATCCGCCCTAAGTGCGCGCAAGACCTCAATGCCACCAATTTTAGGCATTTTAAGGTCTAAAAGAATCAATTTGGGTTGTCTGTCCGTATTTCTCCCGTCATAGTCACCCTGTCCAAAAAGGAAATCCAGACCCTGCTTCCCATCCTTCAGCCATATCATCTGATTCGCCAGATTAAATTCTTCCAGGGCCATGATAGCGAGCTCCGCGTCACTTTTGTTGTCTTCCAGCAATAATATTTCTACAAAATTCGATGCAGTCATGATGTTTATTTTGGGATTGAAAAATACACGTTCGTTCCTTTATCAAGCTCGGAGGTTATCCATACTTTACCTCCGTGACGTTCAATGATCTTTTTCACAATGGCCATACCAACGCCAGATCCTTCAAATTCATCTTCGTCGTGGAGTCTTTGAAAAATTTCAAAAACTTTGTTCTTGTATTCCATATCAAAACCTACTCCATTGTCGCAAACAGCGATCTCGTATCGTTCCTCCAGTTCCTTACACGCTACATGAATGATTGATTTGTCCCGGCCTGATGAATACTTCAAGGCATTTCCAAGCACATTACTGATGGCCAGCTTCAACATCTCCCGGTCTGCCCTGACCACAGGGAGCGGCCCCATGGTAAAATCTATCTTTTTCACATTCCGATTCGTTGTGAGGTCCTTAAAGACCTGCTGAAAAAGTAACTCCAATGAAAAATCAGTGATGTTCTTCTCTGTACGACCCATTCTCGAAAAGGAGAGCAGATCATCGATGAGATTGCCCATTTTTCTGGAACCTTCCAGCACACTTCCAGATAATGGGTTTCCTTTTCATTAATCCTTCCTTCAAGCTTCTTACTTAATATTTTCGCAAAACCATCAATGGCCCTTATAGGGGTTCTTAAATCATGAGAGACTGTATAGGTAAAGCTTTCCAGCTCCTGGTTCATAGCTACCAAACTCGCTGTTCTTTCTTCGACACGTTTTTCAAGCTCACGGTTAAGTTTTCTTACCTCCTGCTCTGCCAGTATCCGATCAGTATTATCTCTGGAGATTAATGCAACAGATACTATGTCCTCATTCTCAAAAACCGGTGCAACTGAAGTTGCATAATATCTAATTTTACCCTTCAGGAGTGCTTCATGTTCATAGGTTGTGCTTTCTCCGGTTCTAAAAACCGAAGAGAGGGCTTTTTCGACAACAGTTCTGGCCTCAGGCGTCTGAAAATCCAACAGATTTACACCAATAACTTCTTCCATTGTGACTTCGGGGGCCACATGATTAATATATATTATTTTATAATCATGGTCCAGCATATAAATATGATCCGGACTGTTATCAAAGAGGGCTTTGAATTGGGCTTCACTTTTCCGCAAAGCATTAAGAGCTTGTTCCTTCTTGCCCTCTTCCTCCTCAATGATCTTATTGACCTCAGTATAATGAGATTCTGTAATGATTCTTAATGCCAGGTCCAACATCTTGTTCATACCATTCAGTACCCTTGTAAGATTGGCATGATCCTTAGAGTATTCGGCTAACACCCTCGTACGGGCAAGATCCCGGTAGAGCCTCACCACCAAAAACCAGTCCGAAAATTTTAATCCCAGTCGTGCATAGGTTATTCCCATGTTGAGCAGATACTCGGAATAGTTATCCCATTTATTTTCAAGGATCGCCTCACGCTCTAGCTTTCTGGAAAGGGTTTCCTGTTGAATTCGTTCTTTTTCAGTCTGGGCTTTGATGATCGGCCCAAATTTCGGATCGTCAACCAATTTATCTCGCAACTTATCATTAAGGACCTGATAATGATTTTCAATAAATGAATTATAAGCCAGGAGTGCTGGTAAATCCTCACCTTTTAAGTGATAAAAAGTGTCTTTGGTTAGTAGATTTTCATTCATGTCAAGGATTTTGGAATTGAGAAATAAAAGGTAGCACCAGCGGCCTTATGGCTCTCCGCCCATGCTTTTCCCCCATGCCTGCTGATGATTCTCCTGACTATCGCCAAGCCTGCGCCAGTACCTTCAAATTCATCATCACCATGTAACCTTTGGAATAACTGAAATAATTTATCCACATATTCCATGTCAAAACCTACTCCGTTGTCACTAATATAATAAATTATTTCATGGTGCTCAACAGATGAGCCAATTTCAATTTTCGGGTCATTTACTCCGATGGAAAATTTTGTTGCATTATCAATCAAATGATGCCATACCTGCCGCATCAATTGATGGTCAGCATCTACTGGTTCAAGCTTTGACACAATCAGATTGGGTACTTTTTCCTTTACAGATTTTTTGAATTCGTTCAAAACTTCTGTCACCAGCATATTCATATCTAATGTGCTTATGACCAGCTCGTGACCTGATATCCGTGAGTAAGTCAACATATCATCCATAAGTTCATTCATCTTCTCTACATTCTCAATGATCATTCCCAGATACCTTTGGTGCTCTTCACTTAATTGGCCGGAAGCCTTCTTTTTCAACACTGTGGCAAACCCTGTCACTGCGCGAAGCGGTGCCCTCAAATCGTGAGATATCGCATAGCTAAGCGATTTTAGTTCTTGTTCAAGTTGTTTTGTCCTTTTCAAATGATGCTTAACTTCTTATTATTTTTCCATAGAGTGACTCGCAGCATTTCTGCTTTTGAAAATGCGCTTTACTGAAACAGCTCATAACCATTCAATGCTATAAGGGAAGTACTTATCCAACGGTTGATTCATAAGTGCCATTTCATCTGGATTTCTGATTGGGAGCCCTTATGCCCTACGGTTTCAAGTCTTACAATCCATAGCTCATGAAGCTGAATCTCACAATATATTTAGAATCATCAATTTTCTTTGTTTACTAATGAAACTGATTAGACACCAAAATAAGGATGTAAGATAGAGATAGTTTATTTGCGATGTTTATAATGAAAAATACGATTATGTTGTAATCATTATTTTGACACCGTAAGTGTTTTACCCACCAAGAAGATACGTGAATCACGCACCAAAGACAGGAAATGAAGAATTTGATTCATCTAAATATACGGCTGCAGATTATTTTTTATAACGTAATTGATTAATCCAACGTTATTTGTAATATTCATCTTTTTCAGGATTCTTGAGCGGTAAGTGTTTACGGTGCTAACTCCCAGGTTTAAATGATTAGCTATTTCAGTGATAGTTTTACCCTGACCGATAAGTAGCAGTACTTCGTACTCCCTGTCCGATAACTTTTGATGTGGAGGAGTATCATGCGAATCATCCAGATGTTCGATAACCGAGGAAGCCACGGATTCCGAAATATATCTTTTCCCCTGGAGCAAATTTTGCACAGCCTTAACAATTTCCTCAGCAGTAGCGGCCTTATTGATAAAACCATGGGCTCCATTTCTCATACACCTTACCGCCATCTGATCTTCTGAATATATGCTAAAAATTAGGATGAGGGTCTTCAGGGAGTACCTGGAAAGGGTTTTCAGGATTTCAATTCCGTTTGACTCGCTTAAAGCAATGTCAAGTATCAAAATATCCCAGTGTTCCTTTTCTGATCCCACTATCTTCTTATACACCTCTTCACCATTTCTGGCTTCTCCAAATTCCAGATCAGAAATACCGGCCATCAAAATATGCTTTAAACCTGTCCTAATGGCCGAATGATCATCTGCAATTAGTATTTTCTTTTTTGACATCAGGTTTTCTTATTTAATCTCAAATAAGTACCCATTCTGCTATCTTGTATGACTAGAGTGGCTCCAACCAGGTCCGCTCTTTCGCGCATGCCAATAATTCCCATAGAAGTCGGATCCTTCCTTTTTCCCGAGAAGCCTGTTCCATTATCCTTGATCACCAACTCCATGACACCGGATTCGAAAGTAAAATGAACATCTATTCTGCTGGCTCTTGAATGCTTAACGGCATTATGCAATCCTTCCTGGCAAATTCTGAAAAAGACAATGGATGTATTTTCATCAAAGATCTCTCGAATTGAATCTGAAGAGAAGCGGCATTCTATCCCGGTCTTTTTTTCAGTTTCGTTCACCAACCATTCTAAAGAAGCTATCAGACCTAGTGCGTCTAATACTCCGGGCCGTAGCTCAGTAGCTATTTTACTCACAGATTTAATGGCCATGTCAAGCTCTTCAGAAAGGTATTCAATTAATTGCTGCTTACTCAGGCTATCTCCCACCACATTTAGGGACATCTTAAGGCCTGAAAGGATTTGACCTAAATCATCATGCAGATCCCTGGAAATACGGGCTCGTTCCTTCTCAATTTCCTCGTTCAGGCTACTCGCTATTTTTTTGATCTTATTACGTGAATCTATGAGCTTCTTGACATACCTCTTTTGTTTTGAGATGTCTTTAGCGATCCGAAAATAGTTTAGAAACTTTCGATTCGCATCAAGGACCTGCTGTCCGTGAACATCCACCCAAATGGCTTTACGGTTCCTGGTATACCAGTACAACTGGTAAGAAAAGCTTTGCCTTCTTTTCATCTTACCCAGCAGATTCTTAATGGTAGTCAAATCTGTCTTCGGACCGTGTAGAAATTCGGCCGGTTTTCTGCCAAGCACTTCCCCCAACGAATAACCAATCTTGTCGGTAAAAGCATCGTTCACCCATTCAATCCGGTCTTTGTGATTGGTGACAATCACCATGTTATCGGTTTTCTGGGCAATGAGTTGCAGATTATCCCACTTAGATACTGCCCTATCACCTTCCTCGTCAGACTTCGGTAGGTCCTGCTTTGCATTTAAGCTCGAATCAGTTGAAGAGCAATTCCGTATCCGCGACTTTTTAATTGATGGGTTGTAATGCCCCCAATCGCCTGATCTTCGAAGTAGATCCTGTAAACGGGCATGAGAGCCAGTGAATAAATTTCTGATATGCTTCCGAACGTCTATGAAACGGATCAAGTAAGTCCTCTCCCAAACCAGATTTTTATCCAGACAGTATTCTTTCAGGCATTTTTCCTGAAATGCTCTTGGTGGGTTTTGAAATGTGAAATCAGGAAGTACCATTTCTCTGGAAACCAGTTAATGTTAATATTAAATTATTCCCATTTACTAGAAATATAGTACAAAAGACCCACTTTATACTTAAAATCCGAAATATATCAATTCGGTCTCATCCTCAAGGATGATTCTTAATCGCATGAAGTCTCCGCTGAAAATAAATTGAGGGCCCTCTATGTCGAAACAATTTATTTCAGTTTATTTTCCAAAAACAGGTGGAGACTCCCATTCCAGGGCTTGGTACAAATATCGATATCTCCATCTCTGTCCACATCGGCGCCAACCGCCTCATGGCCCTGGATCTCCTCGGAGATGAGATGTTCTTTCCATTGGCCGCCTTTACCGTCCAAATTTTCCCAGATAAAGGCTTTCATATCATCAATCGACAATGGTCCCCCACTTGAGAATACATCCGCATCACCGTCGTTGTCGAAGTCTGCCACGACCAGCGAATGAAAATCCTGGTTGGTGTGCTCTGCGGTGATCCCGTGATAGATCCAGTTCAACTGATCATTTTCAAACCAGAAGACTCTGCCATCCCGCGTATCTGCCTCTGACTGAAGGACGTCCAGGTCACCATCTTTGTCTACATCAAGCACCCAACTCTTCAAACAAAGGCCGTATCGGTCCGGGCGGCTCCCGTCTTTAGGGATCAGATCCTGATGCGGTATCCATTCCGTACCCATGCCGTTTGCATTTTCAAACCAGATATCTCCCCTGACGAGGTCCATGTCTCCATCATCGTCCAGATCTCCATACCCCATCGGATCAATGCCTCCATGAATGCCCTCACCGATGTAGAGGCTGTCCCATGATGTCGCAGGGTCTTTCGGCTTTCGATACCAGGTCATATAAGGATTACTGGGATGATTGCTTAGTGCCACGATATCCAAGACCCCGTCTCCATCCACATCCAAAGCCACATTATCATGGCAATAAATGGCGCCGACATCCGGATAGGTAATAAATCCCTTTGATTTTGGCTCCCCGGTATTTTTATACCAGCCTGTCCCCGCAAAAAAATCTATCCAGCCATCTTCATTCACATCGATCGGACAACCACCCACGTCGGTGCTTGCCCCTTCCCCGATCTTGTGGTACACCCACTGATCCGCTGATTGGTATTCGAACCAGTTCATCTGACCCCTGGCACCATATACCCAGTCAAGGTCGCCATCTTTGTCTACATCTACAAGAGCCGTTTGACCCATCTTGTTTCCATGAGATCCTATCTCATGGATCTCAAACCTGAAGGTTTGACCATGGCACAGAAAAGAAAAGCTGATAAAATGTAGAATAAAAATCCGTTTCATGTGTATACTATTTGTTTTTCAGCGGTCACATGCCTGCCTGTCGGCAGACAGGGAATTCGCATAGCTGAGATTAAAGGTCCAAACTATGATTTTCTTAAAGTTATATTCATCCTTGGTTGGTGTTTTTCAATCATGCTCATTTCATGCGTAAGTCATTTGTTTGAATTCGCATGATAAAATTTTCCGCTTCAAGACGCCCTTCAGAGGATTATCTAATCTTTGATCAGTGAGTCTCAAGCATGCTCATTGCATTACATCATATGTCTTCTCTTGCTTTGATAATAATATCTTTTACTTTGGCCACCAACTCAGGATGATCTGCAGCTACGTTGTTTTCTTCTCCAATGTCCTCTTTCAAATTATACAGCTCAACAGGCCATTCGGAGGCAGGCATCTGCTGCTCTTCGCGGGATTTTCTCCAAACGGTCCTCAATGCTTTCCAATCACCTATTCGCACTGCCTGCGAAACAACCCTCTGCTCCTGGCCCAGGGTGAACTCAAAATAAAGGTACTCGTGCCGCTTTTGTGCTTCCTGGTCCCCCAATAAGGTGGGCAGGAAGGAAATCCCCCTCACCTGTTGCGGAATTTCCTGACCGGTGATCTCTGCCATGGTAGGTAGAACATCCTGAAATGCGCTGATATGATCACTTGTAGATCCCGGGTTGATCTTAGCAGGCCAGCGCACAAAAAAGGGCGTATGAATGCCTCCCTCATACACATCGCGCTTGTGCCCCCTGAAAGGCCCATTGGAATCCCAGAACTCCGGGTCATGGCCGCCTTCCAGGTGAGATCCGTTGTCACTGGCAAACATGATGATCGTATTGTCATCCACTCCTGATTCTCTGAGCAAATCCAATATTCTTCCTACTTCATTGTCAAGACATTCCATCATGGCTCCAAATCCTGCTATGGGATTGATCACATCCGGGCAGGGATCTCCTCTGGCTCCATATTTCCCGATGATCGTATCATATTCGGGATACCTCATTCTCCATTTCATGTGTAACTCGGCAGGAGCATGCATGGCAGCATGGGGAATAGGCGTCGGGATGTAACAAAAAAATGGTTTCTGATCGTCAATGCTTTTCTTCATGAAGCTGATGGCATGATCCATGATCAGGTCATGCATGTAAGCCCCGGTGTCAATGGCTATTTCTTTACCATTTTGAGCTAGTGTATCTGTGTAGTAAGTATGGGCCATACCCTGGGTTCTCGGACCATAAAATTCATCAAAACCATGGGTCAAAGGATTCTGTACACCCTCCACATAGGTGTAGCCCAGTCCCCATTTCCCAAAGATACCGGTGTTGTATCCGGCGTTTTTAAACAATCTGGGTAAAGTGACCATGTTTGGATCAAGGTGAGTATCCGGATTATCTTCTCCGGCATTTCCACGAACAGAAATATGCCCGGGATCGATGCCGGTCATCAGCACGGCTCTTGAAGGAGAACATACCGTATTGCCGGAATAGTGGTCGGTGAAAACCATGCCTTCTTTTGCCAGTCTGTCGATGTTAGGAGTCCAAAATTTCTCCTGTCCCAGAAAGGAGAGGTCACCGTATCCAAGATCATCGGCAAGGATGTAGATGACATTAGGTTTGGTTGACTTTGCCTCTTCGGTGGATGGGGTCTGACAGGCAAAACACAGCACAATTAACAAAACTGTGAAATAGTTGAGTCTCATAAGGTTGGGTTCGTTGAAGTTAATTTTTAAAGATATAAAAAATGGACAGGTTATGATAAAAACATCGGGCAATGCGGAAACGCATAAAAAAAGAGGATGCCTCAGTGACACCCTCTTTTTAACCTCAAAACATGTATATGACTAGTCTTTCGACATTATTTCAAATCGAAACGGTCCAGATTCATCACCTTATCCCAGGCTTTGACAAAATCCTTAACGAATTTCTCTTTGGAATCACTGCAACCGTAAACTTCAGCAATGGCCCTCAACTCTGAGTCAGATCCAAAGATCAGATCCACTCTTGAACCGGTCCACTTCACTTTTCCTGACTTGTCTTTTCCTTCATAAAACTCTCCCTGAGAGGGCTTCCATGTCGTGCCCATATCCAGGAGGTTTACAAAAAAGTCATTAGTCAGTGACCCTGGTTTATCTGTAAATACGCCGTGCTTTGCACCGTCATAATTGGCTCCCAGCACCCTCAGACCACCAACCAAAACAGTCATCTCAGGCGCCGTCAGGGTCATCAGCTGAGCCTTGTCCACCAACAATTTCTCAGAAGTAATGGAAAACTTTGTATTTCTGTAATTTCTGAAACCGTCAGCAGCGGGCTCAAGGTAGGCAAACTGATCTACATCGGTCTGCTCCTGAGTAGCATCTCCCCGGCCTGGAGTGAATGGTACAGTAATATCCTGACCTGCATCTTTGGCAGCTTTCTCCACACCGGCACACCCAGCCAGTACGATCAGATCTGCCATTGAGATCTTTTTGTTCCCAGACTGTGAGCCATTGAAGTCCTTTCGGATCTCTTCAAGCTTGTTAAGGACTTTATCAAGCTGCTTTGGATTATTGACCTCCCAGTCTTTCTGTGGAGCCAGCCGGATCCTTCCACCGTTAGCACCTCCCTTTTTGTCAGAATCACGGTAGGTTGCAGCGGAAGCCCATGCAGTGGAAACAAGCTCTGAAACTGAGAGACCTGAGCTCAAAACTTTGCTCTTAAGGTCCTTCACATCTTTCTCATTCACAAGGTCATGATCGACCGCAGGAATTGGATCCTGCCAGATCAGTTCTTCCTTCGGAACTTCAGGTCCGAGATATCTGGTGATCGGTCCCATGTCCCTGTGGGTCAGCTTGTACCAGGCTTTTGCAAAAGCATCGGCCAGCTGATCAGGGTTTTCGTAGAATCGACGGGATATTTTTTCATATTCCGGATCAAATCTCAGCGAGAGATCGGTTGTCAGCATGGTAGGTGCGTGACTTTTTGATGGGTCATGAGCATCTGGTATGGTACCGGCTCCTGCACCATTTTTGGCTACCCATTGTTGAGCGCCAGCAGGGCTTTTTGTCAATTCCCACTCATACTCAAATAAATTCTTGAAGAAGTTGTTGCTCCATTTAGTAGGCGTCTGGGTCCAGGTTACTTCCGGTCCGCCGCCTATAGTGTCTCCGCCTTTACCTGAGCCATAGCTACTTGCCCAGCCAAGGCCCTGCTCTTCAATTGGGGCAGCTTCCGGCTCAGGACCCTGATATTTGGACGGGTCGGCGGCTCCGTGTGTTTTTCCAAAGGTATGGCCTCCGGCGATCAGTGCTACTGTTTCTTCATCATTCATGGCCATCCTGCCGAAAGTTTCCCTGATATCATGAGCCGCCGCCACAGGGTCAGGTACTCCGTTAGGACCTTCGGGATCAACGTAAATCAATCCCATCACCACCGCAGCCAGAGGATCCTCCAAATCACGGGTTCCGGTATATCTCTTGTCTGCCAGCCATTCACCTTCAGATCCCCAGTAAATGTCCTCTTCAGGTTCCCATACATCTGGTCGTCCTCCACCAAAGCCAAACGTTTTAAATCCCATAGATTCAAGTGCCACATTTCCTGCCAGGATCATCAGGTCAGCCCATGAAATCTGCTTACCATATTTTTGTTTGATCGGCCAAAGCAATCTCCTTGCCTTATCCAGGTTTACATTGTCCGGCCAGCTGTTGAGAGGGGCAAATCTCTGGGTTCCGGCACCTCCCCCGCCTCTTCCATCTCCAATCCGGTAGGTTCCGGCACTGTGCCAGGCCATTCGAATAAAAAGCGGGCCGTAGTGACCAAAATCAGCAGGCCACCAGTCCTGTGAGTCTGTCATCAAATCGTTAAGGTCTTTCTTCAGCGCAGCATAGTCGATTTTCTTGAATTCTTCCGCATAGCTAAAATCTTCACCCATGGGATCCGATTTGGATGAATGCTGTCGCAGGATGTTCAGATTTAACTTATCGGGCCACCAGTCAAAATTTCTGGTTCCTTCGCCGGCTGCTCCCTTAGAGTTTCCGCTGTGAAATGGGCATTTGCCCCCTGATGAATTCACATCGTAGCTCGTAGTCGCCGAATTCGAATGCTTGTTGTTTTCCATTAGTATTAGAGATTTAAAATGATTGATATTAAATCAAAATTATGATAATCTTGATTTATTAATTTTATTTAATGATTAGTTCAACTTATAGTTTCAAGGCCGGAACAAAAAGAAATTAATGTTGGATATTCCTTTAATTTCCGTACTAAGTTCCGAAATTCCAAGTAGAGAAAACTGATTTTTAGTTTATCAGTCTTTTAAAATGAAAATAGCTGTCATTGGCGGAACGGGACATATTGGCTCATACCTGATCCCCCGATTAATTGAAGCCGGGCACGAAGTGATTTGCCTCAGCCGGGCAAAAAGTAAGCCCTTTCATGCAGACCGTGCCTGGGATTCGGTCAGGCATGTGACCGTTGACAGAACGGCGTCAGAAAAAGAAGGAAGTTTCGGTCTTCAGATCGCAGATTTAGGTGTTGAGGTGGTCATTGACCTTATCTGTTTCTCCCTCACCAGCGCTCAACACCTGACCCGGGCATTGAGTGGAAAAATCCAGCAGTTGATCCATTGCGGGACCATGTGGGTACATGGATTCAGCGAGCAGGTACCCACGAATGAAAATCAACCACGAAAACCATTCGGACATTACGGGATTGAAAAAGCAAAGATCGAAGCCTATCTGCTTGATATCAGCAAAAAAGATGATTTTCCTGTAACCATTCTTCACCCAGGCCATATTACAGGTCCCGGCTGGCTTCCTATTAACCCGGCAGGTAATCTTAACCCTGAGGTTTTCTACAAACTGGCAAAAGGTGAAAAAATCTGCTTACCAAATCTCGGCATGGAAACCGTTCACCATGTCCATGCTGCGGATGTGGCTCAGGCCTTTATCAAATCCATTGGAAATCAGAAAGGTCTCGGTGAGAGCTTTCATGTGGTCTCGGAGCAGGCCATGACTTTGCGGGGATATGCCATAGCCATAGCTGAATGGTTTGGGAAAGAACCGAACATTAAATTCCTGTGTTGGGAAAAATGGAAGAAAACAGTAAGCCCGGCAGATGCCGAATTAACCTGGGATCATATTGCCCATAGTCCCAATGGAAGCATTGAAAAAGCCAAATCCATACTTAGATATGCCCCCCGATATAGTTCTATTGAAGCGATCAGGGAATCCATAGCCTACCATCTCAATGAAACAGGCTTCTCTTATTGAAACTGCGGAGAATTATTCCACAGTAAAATACCTGCGTATGGTTCTAATTTCTCCGGTCGCAGAAATGCCTTCGGCAATGATCTCAAATTGACCTTTAGTATCCGAGGTGAAGAATTTAAGATCATATTTCCCGGAAGCCGGAACCCTCACTTCAGGTACCCAATACAATTGATCCCGGTAATCAGGGATCCTCGAACTCAGATTTGCCTCTCCAGGTTCAGAATCCGAATGCATCGGAAAAGTGTATGTTTTAGCCGGGGATAAGCCTTTATACTTGAGTGGTTTACTATTTATCCCTGGGGTAAATCCGTGCAAGTCACCTTCTTTGGTCCTGAAAGATATGATGCCATCCGCAATCAGTGGCCCCATAAAATACCTGTTATTGATCACCCCGATACTTTCGATGCGATACGGGCTAAAAGCGAGAATCTCGTCAGACCCGACCGGAAGACCATCTAAAAACACCATGCTCTCAAGTTCAGGATCGTCCAGGTAGTATTTGGGACTCACCTTAAATACGTAATGATCTCCCTTTTTCCTTGCAGCTACCGTGGGAATGTATTCCACAAATGAATCCCTGAGGGTTGGAAACCTGTTGAAATTATCCAGTACATAGAAGTTTTCAAACTGACCAAATTCTTCAGGATAGGGCGGCTTCCTTTGGATAGAATCCGCTTTTAGTTGAAAATAAGCATTCTCGATCTGGTTTCTGATACTTCTGTCTACCAGCTGTCGCAATGATGCTGTATCAAGATACATGAGTGGAAAGGAGAGATCCGGAACATCCGACAAGAAAGGTTGATCGACTTCGATCCACTCCCCATTCAGACCATCAAGGCTGGTGATGAATGCCTCACGATCCTCCTCAAAAGGCGTGAGGATCATAGAAAAATATCCCTGTTGCCCTACATCGCTCACCTTTACCTGATAATCCTTCCCAATCAATGAATACGCAATGCGCTGATCCGAGTATTCTATCGAATCAGGAAGAATAAGCCTTCCCGATACGATCTCCCCTCTATGATCAGGCAGCAGCCTTACCTTTGTCTTACTGTCGGCAGTTCCCAGTTTCCATTTTGAGGCAATTATCAGCCGATCAAGACTTTCAGTGTATTTCTTGTCTGTCAGATATCTGTCCTGAAAATCAGATAAGTTATCGATCCCATATAAAAGGTCAAGGCTCCGCATCCCCAGTTGATCAGATTTTGGAGCATAAAGGCGCCTCACAGAAATACTCGTAGTCGTATTGGCATCAAATTCCAACGGAACAGAAATAAATGATCTGGGGCTGAATACTGGCTCATTATTTTCCCTATCCAAAGAAAATTCAGGATGAATGAAAATGATTCTTTCGCTTACTTTCTGATCATTGATCTCGGCAAGCACCAGGCTGGCTCCATGCGGCAACTGATCTTTTGGGATCAGAACGGATCTGTTGGTGAGTACATGCTGATCCAACACTTCGTCTGTTCCGTGGAAGATCCGAATTTGAGTCTCCCGGCTTTCGCTCTTGCCATTCAGCCTTACCTCCAGGCTGTTACTCCTAAAATTCACCTGGAGAGCATATGTATCTGGTGCTGCTTTTGGCAAATCAAAAAACTGGAAATTTCCGGTCTCATCTTCCAGGATCATCTGGTACTTCTTTCCACTGCCGGGAGTTATTTCAAAACTTATCAATCCCAACTCATCGGTACTCAAAGTACTTAGTACCGTTCCTTCATCATCTACAAGCCTGCCCTTGACTCTTTGTCGTTCATCCATATGATTCAGAACTTCCGCTACCACCCGGTTTGGCTGATCTGTAACCAGATTTCCACCTTCGGGATAGAAATTCACCGTAAGGTCGGTTGTAGCTTCTGGAATATTATAAGTTTCAAATGGATTGATGATCTGCAGGGAATGATGATAAAAATCACCGAAATTTCTCATCCACCGGGTATAAGCGATCAACTGGTATGGGCCTGTGCTGATGAGGGAGGTGATGAAAATATCTCCTGAGGCCTTACCGTCAATGATGTAGTCTTTGGCCCGGTGGATCGGTTCCCCCTTGCTATTGATCAATTCAACATAAAGAATGCCACTGAGATCAGAAAATTTGCGGGTATTGGAGCTTACTACGTTTGCCGAATAGTAAAGCGTTTCACCTGTGATCAATAAATCATGACTGAGGTGTATAGAAATATGTTCTTTCACATTTTCCTGTGTGGACCCCGGATGGAATGCACAAAGAGCAAGCAGGCAAGCCAGTAACCGCAGACTGGAGTCCCGGAGCTTAAACGATATGAATGTATTACGGTTTTTCATGGGTCACTATCAGTCTTCCCACCATTCAGGCCTGTTTGGATCACCCAGTAACCTACAATCAGAACACGCCCCGAAATTCATCAGATATACAACTGAGGAGGGGCCGGTTTCTTCGATTCCAAATAGTCTCCATCCGGTCTTCTGAAGAATACCCACAGAATCGATCGTACTTACAATCATGGTTTCAGGGCAGTTTGGCTGAAACCTGGGGACGCTCAACTGATCGCCAAATTGATGTAAAGAATAGAATTCCCTAATTTCGGACACCCCTGAAACCTGGAAGTATCCAAGAGCAATCTTTTGGTTATCATTCTTAATGTTTCCAAGTAAAGGACCAGTCTGTTTATCAAAAAGACTGCCGCCTCCTTCATTGTTCTTTTTCAACTTATCAAAATAGCCATATGCTTCACTGGTGAGCGTAAATTGCCTTACCAGCAGAGAATATCTTGTCCTGTAGGCCTGAAGTCCTTCCCTCATGAAACGCACCGGAAATTCCCTGAGTGACCTGTCAGTTTGTTGAAGGATGCTCTCGACAAGGATCTGATCTGAACTTTCGGTTCTGTAGCAGATACCTACATTTTCATCGATCTCTTCGATTACACCATCCACATATTCATACCGCATGGCGAAAGGGACGATGATCCGGTAGGTATCCTCCCACTCAAACCTGAAATGACTGGCGGTAGGTTCTTCTGTGGATTCAACAAAAAACTGAACCCCGTCGACATTTTGTCCAACTTCAGGATCAGGGATATTTACTGCCCTACCGACGATACCAGTCTCATTAGAGGGGATCAGGGGATTGCTATCTGTGTAGTATACTTCGCCTTCAATGTCAATGTTGAGCACGTACGACTCCCCGGGAGTGCCGATGAAACCTGCAGGAGGTCTGTAATTTCCATCCCCTTCATGGGTATACACATAGAGGTTACCGTCCGAACTTTCCACGCTCACAACCGCATTGGTTACAGGATCTTCATCCATGTGGTTAAATGCTCTGGTGTTGAACAAATTGATGTAATTGTGATCCACATGATCTGTGAGCAAACCTTCAACAACAATGGTCTCCAGCGTCTCCTCAGATTCAAATTCATAGGGACTGATACAGCTGGCCAGGACTATCAGGCAGCCCGTAAATAATGTGCCGGATATGAATGAATACCTGATATTTTTCATTGAGCGCAGATCACTAGAATTTAAAATTATAGCTTAAAGTTGGGATCGGGTCACCAAAAACCACTAGCTGATATCCCTGGGCCCTGCCCTCTTCCACATTGAAGAACACCGAATAGGGATTGTCCCTTCCCAATAGATTGTAGATCGACAGAGACCAAAACGAATGTGTCAGCTTTTTGATCTTGTGATTACCCTCCAGGTTCAGTCCCAGATCTATCCTGAAATAATCAGGGATCCGGTACTTGTTTCTTTCCGAGAAGTGAATATTTTCAAATCCATGAAGATTGTATACCGCCACCGGTACTGTCACAGGCCTGCCTGTATTGTAAGTCATGTTGAATGACATGCTAAACCTTCTCGTGAACTTGTAATTAGAAACTACATTGACAGTATGCGGTTTATCATAAGCTGTGGGAAAATATTCACCGCCATTGATGATCTCCTCAGGATCGGTACCGTCCAGTCTGATAAAAGTCCGTGAAAAAGAATAGTTGATCCAGCCATTCAGTTTTCCTTTCTTCTTGATGGAAAACTCCACACCATAGGACTTCCCGGGTCCCTGTAATATATCTCTTTCAATATATTGCCTGAGCAGAAACTCGGAGCCTGTTTTGAAGTCCTTGAGATTTTCAAGGAATTTATAATACCCCTCAATCGAAGTCTCCAGGCGGTTGCCGAAGAAGTTACGGTAAAGCCCTGCAGAAAGCTGATCTGAAATCTGAGGCAGCAGGTGTGGGCTGGAAAGACGCCAGGTATCGGTAGGGGAAAGTGCAGCTGAGTTGGTCATCACATGTACATACTGGCGTGTCTTATTGTAGCTGAATTTGACTGAAGAATTATCATTCAGATTATATCGCCCTGAGATCCTGAATTCCGGTCCATGATAAGTGCTGATGATGTCGCCTCTCCCAAAGGAAGTGGAATCATTTCTCGAATCGGAGCTGACCGGTCTTCCCTGTTCGTAGGTAAATACCTGCTGCGGTCCGAAAGCATTGAACATCGAATACCTGAGTCCCAGATAAAGCTGCAACCTGTCTGAAAATTCATACTGGTCGGAAAAATGAAAATAGCTTTCGAGCCCCCGCTCTTCCTGCAATACCTGGGGAGCCACGATCGACATAAAATCAAGCGGTTGCTTTGTGCCCGGATTCACTTTATAATGTTTTAGTCCGGCGCCATAATTCAAAACATGGGACTCCCCAATAAAATTATTGAGCTCTACATCCAGTGTCTTTTCATCGATGCGGAAATCCTGAACAAATGCATTGGGAGGGGAATCATCAAAAGCCAGGTTGTAGCCATATCCTGCCAAAATAGCTGTGGCCTTCAGATCAAAGTTATTGTTGAACTGATGGCTCCATTTGGCCGCTGCATTGATGTTGCTATAATCAAAATCCGAAAATGAAAACAGGGTGTCGGAAGTAAGCTTGAACCGGTCCTTTGAATAGTATCCGGTGATCTTCAGGTGATTTTTGTCGTCGATTTCATGATCTATGGTGGCATTGATATCACCAAACGACACTTCATTGCCATTGAATTCTGCATTGCTGGATCTCCTCAATATCCAATTGGAATAGGTCGTACGACCGGATAAGAGCACACTGGTCTTATCCTTTTTCAGGGGAAGCTCCAGGGTCAGCCGTCCGGTGATCGGGCTGATCCCTCCTTCCCCCGCCACTTTTTCTTTGTTCGCAGACTTGGACTGGATGTCAAAAACGGAAGACAGCCTGCCTCCAAACTTTGCGGGGATCCCGCTTTTGTAGATCTCCATACTCTCCACAGCCTCTGAATTGAAAACGGAAAAGAAACCAAAAAAATGAGACGCATTATAAATAGGAGCATCATTCACAATGATCAGGTTCTGATCGGCTTTTCCACCTCTTACATTAAAGCCACTGGCCCCCTCGCCTACTGTCTGAACACCGGCAACAGTGGTCGCTACCTTCATGATGTCTTTTTCACCCAATACGATGGGAATGTTTTTCGACTCTTCAATATCGATCCGGCTGATTCCCATCTGGACATTGGATATGTTGATATCTCTATCCGATTCCACAAGGACTTCCTGCAAGGCGATCACGTCTACCTGCATGTCGATGTCGAATCGCCCGTTAGAAAAAAGCACGACATTTCTTACCGTATTTTTCATACCAACAAACTGCACAAAGAGCTGATGTTTGCCATTAGGTAAGGTAAGTGAATAAAAACCTTTCTCATCCGAACTTGCCGCGATGAAAGGATCCTGAACATACACCAGCGCCCCTTCCACAGGTTCGTCATTCTCAGCATTCAGGACATACCCCGCAATGGTTGAAGAGCCCCCGGGGACCAGGTTATTCCGGTTACCAATTTCAAATGCGGTATTCTCCAGGTCAGACTGATCCGCCTGATCAAAATATTCACGGGAAAAAACAAGACCTTTTTCAATGACGCTTACCGATGACGTATCCGGACGATAGGCCCTGGTGATCTCAGGTTGATCAATGATCAGGACATTGTTGGTAAGGATGATACGATCGTCGTACCGGTAGAAGCTTAGGGTGGTACCTTCAAAAAATTCCTTCATCAGCTCCTCCAGTGTGACCTCGCTGAAAGTGCCGCTCACCGCCAGTGAATCAATCCAGTCATTGTTGAAATAAAAGTGAATCCCTGATTGATCTTCAACACGCTCCAGTGCCTCGGCCATGGACTCACCATTGAACTCAAAGGAATATTTCTCCTGACCGAACAAGGTTTGGATAGAACTTACAACCGCTATGACGAATATCCAATGCTTCATTCCTCTCCAATGATTCCGTCACAATACCTCAACAGCTCAACAACCGCCCGGTCATTCAAGACATCCTCCACCTTTAATTTCAGGCTATATTGTCTGATGTACTGTCGGAGTTGCTTCTTGTACGGTTTCAGGCTTTTGATGATGGATCTGCGCCTGGTGATCTTATAATCCGTATCCTGATACCTCAGGAAATACTGATCATTCAGCCTGTAACCTACAAAGAGTTCGTTGTTTTCTACATTCTCCTCTTTTTTGCGCTTTACGATCAGATCAATGTGATTTCCCAAATACAATTCCTCATAAAACCCCGGACCTGTCGGCGGACTTTCTTCCTCCTCATAATATCTGAAGGCATGATCAAGAATAGAAAAGGATTTCACCCTGGCCTGGTGGATCCTTATCGGCTGTGCAAAATAATTGTACCTGGTAGGGTGCCTGATCAGCAGTTGATCATCCACTACATCATACAATACATAGATGCCAGTATACTTATTACCATAGTAGTCAATCTCTGCAAGTGCCCATTTATTTGACAGATAAAACTTATGGGAAAGGGTAGACCTGTTTTTTACCTCGTAAAAATCGCCGGAAACGATTCTGAGGTTTTGTTTTCCGATGGATTGATCAAACCACTCTGTGACATTACCGTCCAGGTCTAATCCCGCAAGATCGTACTGTGCCACCACTGACGATGAGGTGATCAAAATGAAAAAAGAAATCAGAATGAAGTGATTCATCGAAGAGGTAGTCCTATCAGTAAAAGCAAAATCGGGGAGGTCGGTACCCAATAAAATTTCATTCTTCATAGGTAAACCCGCGATCTGATTGAAATTTGAAGCTATACCACATCAGTATGAAGAAGCAAAAATTGAATACAATCGAGGTGCTAAATACTAAAGATTTTTATTTCATGGAGGCAAAAGCTTAACTTTATTTGATCGAAGCCCCTATCAAGTACTATGAAGCAACAGTTAGATCAGCCCGAAAAGGAAAACAAATTCCTGAATTTCCTGAGGATTGAGGAAGATTCAAAAACCCCAAAATACAGGCAAATTGTAAATACCATTGTCTCGGATATTGAGAATGGGATCTTTAAAATAGGTGAACGCATCCCATCGATCAATGAGACGAGTGAGGAATTCTATTTGTCGAGAGACACCGTAGAAAGAGCCTACAAGATCCTTAAGAAAAAAGGCCTGATCATTCCTGTGAAAGGCAAAGGGTATTTTGTCGCTAATACCGGTGGTCCCAAGGAATTAAGGATCCTTATGCTGCTCAATAAATTGAGTGAACACAAAAAGACCATCTACAATGCCTTCGAAAATAAATTCAACCCGGAGGAAGTTACCATCGATCTGATCATCCACAATTGTAATCCCTACACCCTGGAAGCTGCTATCATAGAAAACCTTGGGAACTATGATCATTATGTGGTGATGCCTCATGTGGATGAGGTAACAGATAGTCTGAAGGAGACCATCAACAAGATCCCGGAAGACAAACTTATTCTCATCAACCAGGAAATAGACGGCATTGAAGGAAGATATGCCTCCGTCTATGAGGATTATGAAAACGACATCGAATCGGCCCTGTCCGAAGGTTATGCTTCGATCAGGAAATACAAAAGGCTGAAACTGGTATTCCCACTATCCAACCACTACAGACCTGCGATCAAAAATGGATTCACCAACTTCTGTGAGTCACACCACATGAATTATGAGATCACCGATACCTTCCAGCATGATCTGATGAGCGAAGGCGATTTGTATATCGTGATCGAGGAGCATGACCTGTGTGAAATTATCAAGACAGCTAACGCAGGACAGCTACAGATCGGAAAAGATATCGGACTGATCTGCTACAACGATACTCCGGTAAAAGAGATCCTGATCGGCGGCATCAGTGTGATCAGTACTGACTTCAGAAAAATGGGTGAAACGGCGGCAGACTTCATCCTGGAAAAAAAGACCGAACGGGTCAAGAATCCATTTTCGCTGATCAAAAGAAGTTCAATATGACTTCCATTCAGGATAATACAGGAGGGTCAAATGCCTGATAAAAAATTATTTTGTGAGTTCAGTTACAATATCTTTTTAACTCAAGGCTACAGGCAACTCTACGATTGAAAACAATAGCAGTCTTCGACATCGGAAAAACCAATAAGAAGTTCATCATTTTTGATCAGAACTACGAGATCATTTTTGAGAAAGGGCTGAAATTTGATGAGAAAGAAGATGAAGATGGCTTTCCCTGCGATGACATGGAAAGACTGGAGCGGTGGATCCCCGAAACGATTGAAAAATTCAGCCAGTCAAACTCATACGATATCCAGGCTGTCAACTTTTCGGCGTATGGAGCTTCCCTCGTTCACCTGAATGAGCAGGACAAAAGAACCACTACCTTTTACAATTACCTCAAACCACTTCCCGGGGATGTAAGCGAAGAATTTTATCATAAATATGGCGGGGAAAAATTACCACTGGTTACGGAATCTCCCGTCTTAGGTATGCTGAATGCCGGATTGCAGTTGTATTGGCTAAAGAAGAAAAAAGGCGACCTTTTCGAAAAGATCAAATCAACCCTGAACTTCCCGGAGTATTGCAGCTTTTTGCTGACCGGTAAAAAATTCGCCCAGATGACCAGTCTGGGTTCCCATACAAGTATGTGGGATTTTACTACCAATGATTACCATTCCTGGCTGAAAAGTGAAGATGTACTTAAGCTGATGCCTCCTATGAGGCCCACGGATCATGTAGAGAAGATCACGTCAGGAAATGGATCGATCATGGTAGGTGTAGGCATGCACGACAGCTCGGCTGCGCTCATCCCCTATCTGAAGATCCTGAAATCAAAATTCGTATTGATATCTTCCGGCACCTGGAACATCAGCATGAACCCGTTCAATGAGTCTCCGCTGACCCCGGAAGAACTGAAAAAAGATTGCCTGAGCTACATCAGCTATGAGGGTAAAAAGGTAAAATCCAGTCGCGTATTTTTAGGAAATGAACATGAATACTGGGTCCGAAAGCTTGAGAAGCATTTCCACAAATCCCCGGGCTATCATAAAAGAATCAAATTTGATCCGGTGATCATGAATGATCTGCTGATCAAAACCGATGAAAAAAAGATCTTCCTTCCCCAGACCATGAAAGGTACAGGTCCTCTTCCGGGAGATTTCAGTCAGCAGAAAATTGACCTCAACGTTTTTGACAATTACGACCAGGCCTATCACCAACTGATCCTTGATCTGACCTACATACAAAAACTATCACTGGAGCTCATCCTTGAGAAGGAAACAAAGGATATTGTTGTTTCCGGAGGCTTTACCTCCAATGAGGTCTTCCTGAATATACTGGCTGGCTTCTTTCCTGACTACAACATTTTCTCTACCAAACTTTCAAGGGCGTCGTCGCTAGGCGCTGCCATGGTCCTGCATGACCATTGGAACCGTAAGGCGATCAACGAAGACCTCCTGGTCTCCAGGGAATTCAAAGCGCCAGGTTTTCTCGATTTCAGAGAGTATCAGTATAGTAAGGTCCATACAGGCATTAAGTAATTTCTTCTTAAAAAATTGAAATCATGAACATTAATCCGTCACAAATAGAAAACTCAAATGCGGAACGCCTGAAAGATCATCAGGAGCAATTTGATTTTACAGCTAATCAGTTGCAGAAAAAGGGTTCTGATGTGGAAGGACTGATCAAAAAGGTCCAAAACCTGCAAATAGAGGTCCCCAGCTGGGCATTGGGTACCGGGGGCACACGTTTCGGTAGATTCCCGGGAGGCGGCGAGCCAGGCAACCTTATCCAGAAGATTGAGGATGTGGGTGTACTGAATACGCTTTCACGTGCCTGTGACTCCATCTCGCTACATATCCCCTGGGACATACCCAAAGATGCAGCCGCCATCAAACAGGAATTGAAAACGAAAGGCTTAAAGATCAATTCGGTCAATTCCAATACCTTTCAGGACCAGCCTGATCAGAAGCATTCTTATAAATACGGATCACTTTGCAGTGTAGACAAATCAGTCCGCAAGCAAGCCATCGATCACAACATTGAAGTGATCGAATACGGAAAGATGCTGGATGCCTGTGTATTGACGGTCTGGCTGGCTGACGGATCCTCATTCCCGGGTCAGATGGATTTCAGGACAGCTTATAAGCACACATTGGATTCGCTGGAAGAGATCTATGCCAAAGTACCGGATGACTGGCAGTTGCTGCTGGAATACAAGCCCTTTGAACCTGCGTTTTATCATACGGTCGTTCCCGACTGGGGCACATCTTATTCCATGGTGACCGCCCTGGGGAAAAAGGCAAATACGCTTGTTGACCTCGGGCACCATTTGCCCAATAGCAACATTGAACAGATCGTAGCCACCCTGCAGCTTCTTGACCGGCTGGGGGGATTCCACTTCAACGATTCCAAATATGCCGATGACGACATCTCCGTGGGATCGATCAAGCCGTATACCCTCTTCCTGATCTTCCTTGAACTGGTGAAAGGTGAAAAAACAAACCGAGAGCCTGCCTGGATGATCGATGCCAGCCATAATTTGAAAGATCCCCTCGAGGATCTGCTGCAGTCACTTCAGAGTATTCACCTGAATTACGCCAAGGCCCTGGTTGTGAATCTTGAGGAACTTAAAGAGGCGCAGCAGAACAATGAAGTGGCACGGTGTCAGGAAATCGTGCAGGATGCCTTTCAGCATGATATGAGGCCGATCATCGCTGAGGCCCGGTTGCGATCAGGAGGAGCTTTAAATCCCCTGAAAGCTTATCATGAATTAAATGTAAGAAATACACTTATTAAAGAACGGGGTTCAAAAACAGTAGCTACCGGATTATAAAACATATGACTAAAAAGAAATCTCTGATTGGAGAGCTGGATGCTGTCGAGGAGTTTGAAAGACAGCCGGTTCCACAAAACAAACTAAAGAGTCTGCGCAACTTCATCGGCATGTATGCCGGTGAGCACACGGCCGGGACCGAATTTGTCATTGGCCCGCTCTTCGTGGCTCATGGTGTCTCGGCCATGGACCTCCTGCTGGGGCTCTTTGTGGGAAATACACTGGCCGTACTGAGCTGGACCTTCCTTACAGCTCCGATAGCTGTAAAAGAAAGGATCACATTGTATTTCCAGTTGGAAAAGATCTGTGGCAGGAACCTGGTGACAGTTTACAACATCGTGAACGCATTGATGTTCTGTTTCCTGGCCGGGTCCATGATCGCCGTATCAGCCACAGCCGTAGGAATCCCGTTTGATATGCGGATGCCTCACCTGACCGATACCTACCCCAACAGTGTTAGCTGGGTGGTAGTCGTATTCTTCGTGGGGTCCGTGATCACGATCATCGCCATGTATGGCTATAGCCAGGTATCAAGATTCGCCAATGTGGCCGCTCCCTGGATGATCCTTGTATTTGTAGCTGCGGCTGTATCTGTTTTTCCACAGTTAGGTATCGAACAACTCTCAGACTTCTGGCCCATCGCCAATGAAGTGATCTGGACGGGGGTGCCTCTCGCTGGTCAAAGCAAGTTCACTTTCTGGCACGTAACTTTTTTCGCCTGGTTTGCTAATATGGCCATGCACATCGGGATGGCAGACCTTTCCATCTTCCGATATGCCAAGAAATGGCAATACGGGCTGGCTTCTGCGACGGGAATGTACCTTGGGCATTTCGTCGCCTGGATGGCTTCGGGGATCCTTTATGCCTTGTTTTTGTACCAGTCTAACAACAGCACCGAATTTGCACCGGGACCGATCGCCTATAATGCAGCCGGTATTGCCGGAGCCGTTTGTGTGGTGATCGCAGGCTGGACAACGGCCACCCCCACGATCTACCGGGCGGGACTCGCCCTTCAGGCCATTATACCAAGCTCCAAGACCTGGAAAGTGACAGCATTTACCGGTCTGATCACAACTCTAGCTGCCTGTTTCCCCGGACTGGTCATGCAGCTCCTGGATTTTGTGGCCCTGTACGGCCTGATGCTCATGCCTATGGGTGCTATCATTTTCGTGGATTATTACCTGGCTGATAAATTCAAATTCACTCAATATTATGCCCAGGTAAAAGGCACTAAATTTAACTTGTCTCCCGGGCTGGTATGGGTACTAACCCTTGCCCTTTGTCTGGTATTTAATTTGAATTTCGGGGTGGATATTTTCTTCCTCGGTTTGCCGGGTTGGTTTGTAGCAGCTACTTTGTACATTATTCTCAACAAAATACTTCAAAAGAATGTCGCAGTCAGTTAAGATCTCCCTGCTCAAAATATTGTCATTCATCGGCCTCGGTCTGACGATCATTCCTTCAATTCTGGTGTACCTGGGTACGATCAGCCACGACATGCACATCAACCTTATGGCGGCCGGGATGATCACCTGGTTTGTGACGGCCCCTTTCTGGATCAACAAGGACAATAACTAATCACAGAAATCACCATGAAATGAGCATGATTGAGAAAACACTAACCAAAGGATGAATAGAACCATAAGAAAATCATTTTGGAGGTTTGATCTCAGCTATGCGAATTCCATGTGACGACTAAAAATCAATTAATATACACATGAAAACACCCCTGTTTATCCTGTTATTTCTGCTTTTTCAGTTTATGAATGCACAACCATTTACCGTTCCCCTTTTTGAGGGTGAGATCCCAAACAGCAAACCTTCATCCGTCAAAGAAGAGGTTGAGAAAGGTGATATCATGGTCATCAGAAAGGTGACGAACCCACACATTGAAGTGTTTCTGCCTGCTAAGAGGCAGGCCACGGGTCAGGCGGTACTGATCTGTCCCGGAGGAGGCTATGGTGTGCTGGCTTATGACTGGGAAGGTTACGACATTGCCAAGTGGCTGAACAGCCAGGGAATTGCCGGGATTGTGTTGAAATACCGATTACCAAATGCTGAAAGCCAGGTAAAGAAGGAACTGAGTCCCCTGATGGATGCCAAAAGGGCCATGAGGATGATCCGGACGAACGCCATTGCCTGGGGGATCGATCCGACACAGATCGGTGTGATGGGATTTTCAGCCGGAGGACATTTGGCCAGTACGCTTGGTACCCATTTTGATGAGGGCAATGCTTCATCCGTGGATCCGATTGAAAAGATGAGCTCGCGACCGGACTTCATGATCCTCGCCTACCCGGTAATCTCGATGGATCCGACCGTAGGACATGGCGGCTCACGCACCAACCTGATCGGTGAAAATCCGACGAAGGAAATGCAGGATTTCTATTCCAATGAAAAGCAGGTGAAGGACAATACACCCCCTACCTTTATCTTCCATTCACAGGACGATCAGGCCGTGAAGGTGGCCAATAGTGTGAAGATGTATGAAGGACTCGTAGAAAAGGAAATTCCTGTGGAAGCGCACTTTTTTCCTACCGGAGGACATGGTTATTCCCTGGGTATCAATACGGATGAGACCTATAATCACTGGCCTGAATATTGTGGGAATTGGTTGAGAAAGATAAGGAAGTAGAGGATTCCAGTCATGCCACCACTTGGAGTGGTGGCATGACTTCTAATCTAATCGCTGTCACGCGATGCAATCGCGCGCCAGAATGTATAGGCTTAAACTACTTCCAAAGGTTTGATCTCTTCGTAATCTTCAAAGTGACTCATCTCCTCAACCAGATCATATCGGCTTTGAGCATTGAGCCAAAATTCCGGGCTTGTATCAAAATACCTCGAGAAGCGAATGGCAGTGTCTGCAGTAATGCTTCGTTTTCCTTTGATGATCTGGCTGATCCTGGTCTGGTCCACACCAATTGCTTTAGCAAGTGTATAAGCTGTGACACCAAGTGGCTCAAGGAAATCCAATTCCAGTATTTCGCCGGGATGTACATTTTTTAGTTTATCCATTTCAATGATAGTCTACAATTTTTACAAGATGAGCATTCCCTTCTTTCCAAACAAATACAATTCGCCATTGTTGATTAATCCTAATACTATAATAACCTTTAAAGTCTCCTTTTAATTTTTCCAAATGATTTCCGGGCGGTGTTCTCAAATCTTTGAGCTCTATAGCAGAGTGAACATGTACCAGTTTACGTCTTGCAGTCTGCTGTATCTCTATTGGAAATTTTCTGGAGACTATTCCATTCCAAATTTTTTCAGTTTCCTTACTATCGAAAGAGGATATCAAGTCCTAGAAATATTCAATTAGTAGTGCAATATACTAGTATTGGGATTCACTAGCAAGCAAAAAGTTTTGTTTTGCTTTCCTTGCTCTTATCTGTAAAGGTTCAAACACCAGTAAAGCTACTCGATCAGTAACTTCCTCCGGTCAAACACCTTCTCGCCCTGTCGGAGGATCAGCAAATAGATACCATTTTTTAATCCGGGGTGATCCATTCTCAGACTGTCTCTGTTTTTGAAAGCAGCCTTCATCACCGTCTTCCCGGTGATGTCCATCAATTCAACAGCATCGACCTTTTGTCTGATCTCCCTGTCCAGTTTGATGGTGATGTGGTCGCTGGAAGGATTTGGATACACCCTCCACTGATCATTGAATTTACCCGTACCTGCAATCAAACCGGGTTCGTCCGTGCTTAGCATGATGTAAATGGCGTTTAGCGGCACATACATCCTCACCCCATCACTGGTAGGAAAAAGCATGATCTCATCTCCTTTTTCTCCATTAATGTTCAGGGCATGCGCTGACCTGATTGTCTGGTTCTTAAACTCGATGCTCATCAGACTATTTGCAGCCTTCCAGGGCATCCGTCCCGTATTGACGATCTGGAAGCCATTCTGAACATTGCCCTCCGAGGGTTCGAATTGAGCTGGCTTTTCAATCCAACCGGTAGGCCGGTAAACTGTTCCAATCTGCACAAGGATCTGACCGGAATTTCCTAGTGGGGTATCATCCATAGCCACCACAGAGATAGCTGCATATTCATTTTTGACAGAAAGGGTAATGTCTGGCAGCTCGACTTCATAAGACTCTTCCCCATCTGAAAAGAAACCCGTCGCTCCCTGGGCCATGGGCGCCGACATGGTTGCCAGACCTTTTCCATAGTCCAGCTCCAGTTCACCCGTAACGCTTCCGATTTTTTTATTCGACAAGTCAACCAAAGAATTGATATCTGAACTGATACTGGTAGATCCGCCCTGTCCGTAAGCAGCCTCGACCTTACCTGTGAGGAAAGCGAACGGGATCACCTCAGTTTCTGCTGGATCAGATTGATTACCATATGAATCCCTGTTTGGATCAAATCCGTTTTCCTCGGCAATCACGGGCACCTCCCGATCCCAGATATTCTGCAACGGGCGTTCCTCATGTACTACGGGGTCTGATTCCTGTATGAGGCCTTTCCGGAAAATATAGGCATTGGCCGGGTACATGGCAGTAGTCCCGGGAATAGAAGAGGTCCAGCGGAACATAGGATAGGTTCCGATATTCTCATACTCCCTCCAAAAATCATAATAAGGATTATCATCATACCCCTGATGGGAAGGATTGAACCAGAAATAGCCATCGATGCCCAGCAGAGAGGAATATGCTGCGATCAGCCAGGGCCCCTCAGCCTGGTATTTGGCTGGCAGATTCCAACCGCTTTCGGTCACAAGGAACGGATGTCCATCTACCTGCTTACTGCTTATCGGCAATTTATTCGGGTTCAGCAGCACGGATTCTCCCACATAATAATCTCCGGGATCTATGCGATACCCATCATAAGATGGGTTGGTCAGGTTTACGTGTGTTGGGCTTACGTACCGGTTAACCGCAATGACATCGGCAGCAGCATTGGTCCATCGCTCGGCATCATAGAGATAGAGCGAACTGGCCGTCTTCCAGTTGGTCGTATTGATCAACTGCTGGCACCCGATCGTATTCTTGTAATGATCATAAAATTCCTCATAGACAGACCGCTGCTGTTTGGCCATAAACTCAATCTGGTCACTGATCCTTTCAGGAGAAATATCACCCGGAAAGTTTGAAGCTTCAGGAGACAGGGTTGCTGCCCAGATATTTTCGATTGCCATCCTTTGATTGGAAGGATCATCAGCAGAATTTGTATCATCATTCCATGCGGTATAAGCAGCGTCAATTGTTCCATATTTATCGATCAGGAAATTATAGAAGAGATTCTCCATCAAAGCCATCTGATCCGGCCAGTCCGCCAGTGAATTGATCGTCCAGAAGAAAATACCATCTTCGTTCAGCATCTGTATGATGGCCACCGAAGGATCATCCTTCAGGGCAATACCCGTGTAAGGATTGGTTTCCCCATATAGCACACTGACCCAGCTTTTCATGGCCTCCTGATAAGTGTCGGAAACATAAAGGGCTCCCCACGGCTTTGCAGGACTGGCGTTTCCGATATATTCCCCAAATCCCCATTCAGCCGGCGGATTTTCGATGCTGTAAGGCCAATGCGGACTGATCACCAGGTAGATCCCTTCTTTTTTGAATGCCGCAACAGCTCGCCAGATGTAGTCTATTTCTTCCATATTTGGATTGTTGAAATCGGATTCTGTTTGTTCATCAGGTGAGATCTCAGCATGATACCTGACAATGTTTACTCCCCGCTTGGCCAAAAACCTGGCATAGTAGGACAATTCAATGCTTGGAAGATCCTCGGAAAGACCTGCCCCGCCTGAAGCCCAGAACCTGATGGGTTCACCATTACCATTTACAAAGCTTTCGCCATCCTGTGAAAGTCCGATGAATCCGCTCTGGCCCGCCTCCTCCTCATTGAGAAAACTGAGATCTAGCAAGGCTTCCTCGCTAAAAGTATCACGGACAGGACTGAAAGTCCAGCCTTGTCCGGGCTCCTGAGCATTTGAATAACATACAGTGAATAATAAAATGATGGGATAGATCCTTTGCATTTGACTTTTGGGTTCAATACGATATGAGGCCGGTTTTTTCGGCCTTTAAAATAAAAAGCACTTTTTGTCTGTCTGGTAACCTTTTTAACTTTGGAAAATACCAACCCGTATATTCTATGAGATATTCAATACCCATTTGCCTTTTGACCATCGGTTTAATGATATTCGGATGTGATCAACCGAACAACGCACAAAAACCGAATATCATCTATATCATGGCAGATGACCTGGGCTATGGAGAAATAGGTGTATATGGTCAGAAAATCATCCAAACTCCAAACATTGATGCTCTTGCTGAAAAGGGCGTGAAATTTACTCAGCATTATGCCGGAACGTCTGTCTGTGCCCCCTCCCGATGTGTACTCATGACCGGCATGCACATGGGCCATGCAGAGGTCAGGGGAAATGGTTTTTCACCACCTTCAGGTCAGGTGCCCATCTCAAAGGAAACCTATACCGTTGCCGAATTCCTAAAAGAGAATGGTTACAAGACAGGTATGATCGGTAAATGGGGACTCGGCGAACCGGGCACTTCCGGAGATCCCAATGATCAGGGTTTTGACTTCTTTTTTGGGTATACGGATCAGATTTTAGCACACAATTACTATCCGGAATTTCTCTGGAGAAACGGAGAAAAGGTTTACCTGGATAATGAGGTGCAATACCTTGACACCACGGCCTGGCACCGTGGACTCGGCAGCTATTCAACAAAAAAGGTGGATTATTCGCCGGAGTTAATGACCACGGAAGCACTGGGATTCATTGATCAGAACAAAGAGGACCCATTCTTTCTTTACCTCCCCTATACGCTACCTCACGACAATGGTGAAGCTGCACACGACACACTCAGATTTGAGGTGCCTTCACTTGGAAGATTTGAAACCAGGGACTGGCCATATCACTGGAAAACATACGCTGCTTCAATCGAAAAGCTTGACGCTTATGTCGGAAAAGTCACAGATAAAATCACGGAACTCGGTCTGAATGAAAATACGCTGATCATCTTTACCAGCGACAATGGCCCTTATAAGGGCAGAGCATTCACCTCAGACAGTGTGTTTGCCAGTAATGGCCCGTTTAGAGGATATAAGAGAGACCTGTATGAAGGCGGGATCAGAATGCCATTCGTAGCTCAGTGGACGGGTGTAATTCCAGCTGGTACCATCACTAACCACGCTTCGGCATTTTATGATTTTTTTCCAACCGTTGCGGATATCATCGATGCACAGCCTCCCAAAACAGATGGAATCTCCTATCTCAATGCCATGCTGGGTGAACCTCAGGAAAAACACGAGTACCTCTATTTTGAATTTTACGAGGGTGGTAAAAGCCAGGCGATGGTCATGGATGAGTGGAAAGCTGTGCGAAATGATGTATTCAGAAATGATATGGCACCTGTCGAGTTGTACAATCTCAATTATGACATCGAAGAGAACAATGACATCTCATCAGAAAATCCTGAAATAGTGGCCCAAATGCGTGCCTTAATGAAAGAAGCGCATACACCGGATCCTGAATGGCCATTATTTCAATCGGAGGTAGCTGAGTAAAGAATATAGGTATCATAAGATATCCCAGCTTCCCTAAAAACTGGAATGACTTGCGGGCACTACCAATAAAGAACTATCAGTATGTGTAAAGCCTTTATTTTGTTAACAGAACCCTTACATTCTTAATGAAATCCTTACCTCTGACCTGTATGAAGTAGACACCCGGCGGTGAAGAACGGCCATTGAATTGAATGGTATGCTCCTCAGCGGACTTCAAGTATCCATCAAATAGGGTTTCTATATGTTTCCCGGAATGATCAAATACATGGATCTGCAATGGATCCCGATATCCTGCAATGGTAAACTGAATAACTTCGTTGAAAGGATTCGGGTAAGCAGATGAAATCCTTAACTCTCCGGAACCATCCAAACCGAGTGATGTTGAACTAACGGTGTTTAATGCAGAATTCTCATCATTGATCCATTGGTCTCCTTCCGCAACATATCGACCCGAAGGAGCAGGTTCATCCGCATCACCTTCAGGATCTATCGGTGAGGCTGTATTGAAGAAATAATCGATCAGTGCCGTATGGGCCGGGTTGGTCCCGGAGTTCCCCACAAAAAGACCCACTTCATCCACTACAATAGCGTAATTAAAGGCCACAGCTACTGCCCAGTTTTCACCATCATTGGAGTAAGAAAACGTCCACGTGTCGCCTACGCGTCCAAGTCGCAGCCAAATCGGGGTTGATAAAGTGGTATTCGTATTTAGCCTGATCTGAGAAGTATTACCATTGACATGGGCAGCAAACAAACGTCTGGGATTGCCATGAGCAACATCAAAACGTATAAAGTGCGTCTCGGAGGCTTTCACCAGGAATCCGTAAAACTGATCCCGGACAAGCTCCGATTCCACTTTCATCTCAACTTCAAAATCAAGGTTGCTGATTTGCTGCACGATCCTTGCCGTGTTGTTACCATTGGTCCACAAGCTATGGGACGTGCCCCCGGGAACGGAAATGCTCGCCTGCGTCCCGTTCATGGTGACTGTAGCATCACCCAGCGGATTCTCAAATTCCCAAAGCGTGGTATTTAAACCGGGTGCACTGAAATCATCAGACACCACCCCGTCAAATGCGTTCGTAGTGAACGTCAGATCTACAGAACTGGAAACATTCCCGACTTCATCCGTACTCGTTACCTGATAGTGGTATTCGGTTTCCGAATCGAGATTGATCAGCTCTATGCTATGATTGGTCTTCAATACCGAATCCTGCTCGAAATCAGTGTACGCTGCGCTCAACCCATAATCAATAAGTCCCGCAGCCGGCTCATCCGTGGTCCAGGTGATTACCACTGAGTTGCCGGAAGGCGTGGCCACAATGTTGCTGATCACCGGTGGCGTATCGTCGGTAAGCGTGGTAAACGTGGTGTCAGAACCTGTAGTCGTATTACCTCTACCATCCGCACTGGTGATCTGGTAATGATAGGTGGTCTCCTGTGCCAGTCCGGTGATCGACACGCTATGGACGGTTTTCAGCGTCAGATCTTCCACATAATCGCTGTAAGCAGATGAAAGTCCGTAATCCACCCGGCTCGTAGATGGCTCATCAGTGGTCCAGCTGACCACAGCACCTCCGGCGGAGGGTGTCACCTCCACATCACTGATGACCGGTGGGATCTCATCCGGCAGTTCATTGTCCTCAGGGTCTATCGGTGAGGCTGTATTGAAGAAATAATCGATCAATGCCGTATGGGCCGGATTACTACCTGAATTCCCGACAAAAAGACCCACCTCATCCACAACCATCGCCTGATCAAACGACGTGGCTACCGTCCAGGTCTGACCGTCTTCCGAGTAAGAAAAGGTCCAGGTGTCTCCGACACGGCCAAGTCGCAGCCACTTGGGAGTAGATAAGGTGACATTCGTGTTTAACCTGATCTGGGATGAACCTCCGTTGATGTAAGCCGCAAACAATCGCCGGGGATTGTTATGAGCGATATCAAAACGCATGAAGTGCGTCTCGGAGGCTTTCACCAGGAATCCGTAAAACTGATCCCGGACAAGCTCCGATTCCACTTTCATCTCTACTTCAAAATCAAGGTTGCTGATTTGCTGCACGATCCTTGCCGTGTTGTTCCCATTGGTCCACAAGCTATGGGACGTGCCCCCGGGAACGGAAATGCTCGCCTGCGTCCCGTTCATGGTGACTGTAGCATCACCCAAAGGATTCTCAAATTCCCAAAGCGTGGTATTTAAACCGGGTGCACTGAAATCATCAGACACCACCCCGTCAAATGCGTTCGTAGTGAACGTCAGATCTACAGAACTGGAAACATTCCCGACTTCATCTGTACTCGTTACCTGATAGTGGTATTCGGTTTCCGAATCGAGATTGATCAACTCTATGCTATGATTGGTCTTCAATACCGAATCCTGCTCGAAATCAGTGTACGCTGCGCTCAACCCATAATCAATATGTCCCGCAGCCGGCTCATCCGTGGTCCAGGTGATTACCACTGAGTTGCCGGAAGGCGTGGCCACAATGTTGCTGATCACCGGTGGCGTATCGTCGGTAAGCGTGGTAAACGTGGTGTCAGAACCTGTAGTCGTATTACCTCTACCATCCGCACTGGTGATCTGGTAATGATAGGTGGTCTCCTGTGCCAGTCCGGTGATCGACACGCTATGGACGGTCTTCAGCGTCAGATCTTCCACATAATCGCTGTAAGCAGATGAAAGTCCGTAATCCACCCGGCTCGTCGATGGCTCATCAGTGGTCCAGCTGACCACAGCACCTCCGGCGGAGGGTGACACCTCAACATCACTGATGACCGGTGGGATCTCATCCGGCAGTTCATTGTCCTCAGGGTCTATCGGGGAATCTGTATTGAAGAAATAATCAATCAATGCCGTATGGGCGGGATTACTACCGGAATTCCCCACAAAAAGACCCACCTCATCCACAACCATCGCCTGATCAAACGACGTGGCTACCGTCCAGGTCTGACCGTCTTCCGAGTAAGAAAAGGTCCAGGTGTCTCCGACACGGCCAAGTCGCAGCCACGTGGGAGTAGATAAGGTGACATT
This sequence comes from Cyclobacteriaceae bacterium, assembly GCA_965243485.1. Lineage (GTDB taxonomy): Bacteria > Bacteroidota > Bacteroidia > Cytophagales > Cyclobacteriaceae > UBA7330. Next base: position 5,857,680 of record CBDEVP010000001.1, read on the forward strand.
CGTGTTTAACCTGATCTGGGATGAACCTCCGTTGATGTAAGCCGCAAACAATCGCCGGGGATTGTTATGAGCGATATCAAAACGCATGAAGTGCGTCTCGGAGGCTTTCACCAGGAATCCGTAAAACTGATCCCGGACAAGCTCCGATTCCACTTTCATCTCTACTTCAAAATCAAGGTTGCTGATTTGCTGCACGATCCTTGCCGTGTTGTTCCCATTGGTCCACAAACTATGGGACGTGCCTCCTGGAACGGAAATGCTCGCCTGCGTCCCGTTCATGGTGACTGTAGCATCACCCAAAGGATTCTCAAATTCCCAAAGCGTGGTATTTAAACCGGGTGCACTGAAATCATCAGACACCACTCCGTCAAATGCGTTCGTAGTGAACGTCAGATCTACAGAACTGGAAACATTCCCGACTTCATCCGTACTCGTTACCTGATAGTGGTATTCGGTTTCCGAATCGAGATTGATCAGCTCTATGCTATGATTGGTCTTCAATACCGAATCCTGCTCGAAATCAGTGTACGCTGCGCTCAACCCATAATCAATATGTCCCGTAGCCGGCTCATCCGTGGTCCAGGTGATTACCACTGAGTTGCCGGAAGGCGTGGCCACAATGTTGCTGATCACCGGTGGCGTATCGTCGGTAAGCGTGGTAAACGTGGTGTCAGAACCTGTAGTCGTATTACCTCTACCATCCGCACTGGTGATCTGGTAATGATAGGTGGTCTCCTGTGCCAGTCCGGTGATCGACACGCTATGGACGGTCTTCAGCGTCAGATCTTCCACATAATCGCTGTAAGCAGATGAAAGTCCGTAATCCACCCGGCTCGTCGATGGCTCATCAGTGGTCCAGCTGACCACAGCACCTCCGGCGGAGGGTGACACCTCAACATCACTGATGACCGGTGGGATCTCATCCGGCAGTTCATTGTCCTCAGGGTCTATCGGGGAATCTGTATTGAAGAAATAATCAATCAATGCCGTATGGGCGGGATTACTACCGGAATTCCCCACAAAAAGACCCACCTCATCCACAACCATCGCCTGATCAAACGACGTGGCTACCGTCCAGGTCTGACCGTCTTCCGAGTAAGAAAAGGTCCAGGTGTCTCCGACACGGCCAAGTCGCAGCCACGTGGGAGTAGATAAGGTGACATTCGTGTTCAGATTGATCTGAGAAAAACCTCCGTTGATGTGAGCTGCAAACAATCGCCGGGGATTGTTGTGAGCAACATCAAAACGTATAAACTCTGTTTCTGAGGCTTTCACCAGGAATCCATAAAACTGATCCATTACAAGCTCCGACTCAACCTTCATCTCTACTTCAAAATCAAGGTTGCTGATTTGCTGCACGATCCTTGCCGTGTTGTTCCCATTGGTCCATAAGCTATGTGAGGTTCCTCCCGGAACCGAAATACTGGCCTGCGTCCCGGTCATAGTGACCGTAGCATCGCCCAAAGGATTTTCAAATTCCCAAAGGGAATTATCAAGAACATAGGCCTGAAAATCATCAGAAGTAACCGTAAATAATGTATCCAAGGAAAAATTGAGGTCTCCGGTCTGAGCAGTATTACCACTCCCGTCTGTACTCACAATTTGATAAAAATAAGAGGTCCCCGGATCCAGATTTCTGAGCACTACCTCATGGTCCATTTTTAAATCATCATCTGCCGATTGATTGTATGCAGTGGATGGCCCGAAGTTTATGGTACCAAAGGTGGCCTCGGCGGTCGTCCATGAAATAACAGCAGTATCCTGAGCTGTACTAAGGGAAATATTTTGAATGACAGGTGGCGTTTGATCAGTGGGATCATTTACTGAAAATGAGACCACATTGGATGGAGCAGCCAGTCCCATACTGCTAAATGAAATGACCCGATAATTATAACTATTCCCATTGGCTATATCAGAATCAGTAAACTGCAGTACATCCGCACCTGTTGCACCTATTTCGATGAAACCTCCGCCATTTGTCTGTTTTTCGATCAAAAACCCATCCTCCTCGGACGGATCTGCCCATTTCAATTGGATGTCCCCCGGCAACACTGCTGTATTTGTAATATCCAGATCAAATGCACTTTCCGGAATGGATTTCAGGCTAAGATCATTGTAGGCCAGAAGTTGGATCTGTTCTTCATTCAAAGCCCCCTTGTAGATCTTTACTTCATCTATTTTCCCATGAAATTGTCGATCATAAAACTGAGAATTACCTATGTATACCGGATTTGAATTTTGAGAAATTGTTCCGTTGACTTCCACCATTGAAATCAGGACTCCGTCAATGAAAAGTTTCATTCTCTTCCCATCAAAAGTTCCGGCAACGTGGACCCATTGATCGAGCGGTATGGTCGTAGGTGATGTTGTAACATACCTTTGATTATTCACGGCAATTCTGAATTCCAAATATCTTTCCTGTTGACCGCTCAAAAGCAACGTATAGGAAGACCACGGTGAAGATTGGAATTCCTTTGAAATAATCCTCTGGTCATCCCTGTATTGATCAACCCATATCCAGGCTGCTACTGTGACATTTTCCACGGCGAGGCTGGCAGTATGTGGAACTTCAAGATGGTAGTTCCCATCAAATAAACCGGCCTGATCTGTATTTCCAAACAGATCGGATGTAAACTGGCTCAAAGTGCTCGGATTCCCGTGATTGCCCTGACCGCTAGTATCATCGGTATTACCTGCAAAGGGGATGTCCAATACTTTTTGGCTCAGGATGAGCCTGGCATTGTTGCTCAAAACAGATCCATTGGCATTGCTGACTTCCACGGAATAAATTTCACCATCATTTGAAGCATCTACAGATGGAATGGTAAAGGTCCGACTGTTTGCTCCCGGAATATCGACCCCATTTTTTTTCCACTGATACGACATTGGAAGGCTGCCTGCTGCCCAAATGGAAAAGGTTGCTGATTCTCCTTCAAACACGCTGATATTATCCGGTTGCTGTGTGATTACGGGGGCAGAGGGAATATTTGCACCGGCGATCATTATTGCCGGACCGGGCCACATCACTTCTATCCCATGATCACTTGTCGTGGATGTAAATTCAATGGTATTGTTAGATTCAATAAGTCCGGATAAAGGAACATTAACCGTGTCGAGGGAATAGTAATGATCATTCCCAAATTTTGGCAATGTAAGACCATTGACTTTTACAGAAAACAGGTTGGTATTGTCATTTCCATTCCATGTAGCCACAAAAAGCTTTGCTGCAAGTGCATTTGCCAGTGTAACACTGTCTATGACTACATCGCTGCTTTCTATATCTCCATCTCTTACCCAGAAATTTTGGGGAACATTCCGGGGCTTGAAAAGCTTTACGGATCTGTCGGGCCGCGAAAGTGTGAGTTCGTCTACAATATCTGTGACGTAATAGTAACCATTGGTATCCCGGATCCGGGCCACAAGACTGATACCTTTATCATTTTGATCCGGAACCCATTCGGTATCCCAGGTAATCGAATAGGGAGCACCGGTTATTGTTCCCACGTGGCCATTGATCTGAATTGGAAGAGTCTCTGATTGTCTGTGATAGCTCCTGGCCCAATCATAATAAAATCCATCCCCGTCAATGTCGTACCCCTCATACCTGGCCAGAACTTCTATCTTACTTACACCTCCGGATACTGCAACAGATATGGTTGGATTTTCACTGATTACATCTCCATTGACCTGCGAGGTAATTTGTCCTGTAGTATGCGGTTTGCTCGAATCATAATACAGTCTCACCACCGCACCATACAGACCCCATTGGCCCCAATTGAAATTGTAACAGGTTTGACCTCCTGAAGTAGCCTCCAGCGTGTTATTGCCTGCTCGAAGATCACTCACCGGGATATCAAGCAAATAATTCACCTGCTGAGCATAGCATTGGCCGTTGGCAGGAGTGGTCACAAGTTCCTGGATATCGATCCATTGGTTACCATTGAAGCGAACTCTCTTGTCTGTGGTACCCACATGCCCACCCCATACGTCCAATACAACTTCAGCTTTTATAACATTGACAAAATCATTGATATTAAATGTGATGACGGGGTTAGGCAAAAACTGAGCTGCGCCCGGATTCCCTGCATTAGGATCGGTCACCCGCCACCTTTCACCATTATTTGAAATATAAAATTCCTTGTACACATCGCCTGGCTGCGGACCTGCTGCATGGTATTGCCCCAGGGCACCAGACATCACCACCATTTGAATCAATATCGAGCAAAGTACCACACTGAATGAGCGCATTTTGTATTCAATCTTCATTTATTCATCTTCATTATAAACTCAAACACAACTACAACATCTTCAACTTTAGAAACTCAACCTCCATGAATTTGACCATCACTCAAAAGAGGGCGTTATTAGCCATCTTATGGATAAATCATACTTTTAAATCGGGGAATCGGAAGAAATTGAATGATTGGATATCAATCAACTTTTGATTCCAACCCTTACAAAGAGATTTGATCTTTACAAACCAAGAACCAATGAAATAGCTGGGTTGAAAAAATAGATGGGACGCTGCCCTTGTCGGAAGGATTGGTTGCGGTAATCATTGTAAGGCGATTTAAAATAAAAGCAGATGATTCATTTTAGTTCAGTAGATAAACCATCTTTTAAGCTAAATTATTACAGCGAATGACAAAATACAAGTTACTTGCATGATTAATAACTGTATTTGATGTTTATGAGCGTCATTCTCGGCAGAGCATCACTACTAGTTTTACGACCAGGAATCGGAAAAACGATCCACAAAATGCGTCTCAAAGCGGTGCTTCTACCAGGTTTGACCCGGGTTTAAGTGAAATACGGGTGGCCCCAAACAAAAACTCTCCTTTCATACCTGCTGGTAAGGTGATTTTACCGGTCAATTTATTACCTTCTACCTGATAAGCTGCGGAGATCCGGCCTTTGGAGTGAGGCATCGTCGCTACAATTTTTTTTAGGTCTCCCGGATGTGGAGTGATCATAATATGTTCAAATCCAATATCAGCAGGTTTGATGCCGGCAATGAAACGCAAATGATAATAGCCGGGAGATCCGCTCCACGCATGGCAGTCTGATCGGTCATGGCTGGCGAAGCCGGTTTCCCCACAGGTAGTTAACCCCATATCCATAAAATGATACCAGTGATCCAAATTAGAAAAATACAGGTCTTCTCTTCCTGCCTTCTCCATTGCTTTGAAGAGGAAGAATGCAAAAAAGGAGCTGACCTCTTCATCAAATTTTTCGTTTACGATCCGCTCCATCAAAGCTGACTGATCTTCCTCAGGTATCGCATCACAGAGGATTGCAAGTATGTTGGTGTGTTGTATGAACAGATCCCGATCAGGATATTCCCTAAACAGTTTTCTTTCTGTATCCCAAAATTGCACATATGCGGATTTTCTGATCATTTCACTGACCTCTTGCCACTTCAGGGCCTTTTCAATTTCTCCAATTGCCCGATAAAGATTTACCGCACAATCCAAGGTGTGAGCGTAGAAAAGTGTCTGGCCCGCTGAATGCTCAAAATACCATCTGGGAAGTCCTGAGGGTACCTTTCCGCTATGTTTGCTCCAGTCGAGATAATGATGTCCTTCAAAAGGACCAAGGACACCCAAGGCCTCATCCAGGTGCCTTAAATAGAAATTTAAAACCCCCTCGATATCATTGACAAACTGCCTGGAAAAAGTCGTATCCCCTCTCAACTGAAAATAATCCCAAAGAGTCTGGATCCAGGCCTGACTCCAGCTTCCCTTGTCAAAATCAAATCTTGAAGGGTAGGCGGCTTTAAACAAGCCCGTTTCCTGATTGAAAGACTGAGGATAGATCCGCATCATTTCTCTGAACAACCGGTCATCAGTTGTATTATATCCCGAAATAGCTGCAATAGGTCGGTTGTCTCCTCCATAGCTCATCTGCTCAAAAAAGGGTGTGTCATAGTAGGTTTCACCGGAACACATACGGAGTGTCCTCAGTGACATTTCAAACATCCGGTCAAGTTTGGGGTCATCACTCCTAAAAGTGGCCACTTCCTTATATGGATATCCCGAATATTCATTTTTCAATGAATAAATGGTCAGTGGCTCATCGCTTGTATTGATTTCCAGTTCAACATATCGAAAAGCCCTTTTCCATATGGGCCTGAAGGTTTGCTGCCCACCATCCGGATGAAAAATATCAAAGGGTCCATACATGATCTTTCCATCTACTGAATCACGGTGGGCTTTGATGAATGGCTCCTCATATAATGTTTCATTATAGGTGATTTTGACCTTACCTGCTGTCCCTCCTTCCATCACCAGCTCGGGATAACCCATGGTGAAATAGCCGTAGTCGTACAGGATCTTAGCCTGCGTGTTCGCTGGAACTACGACTGGTTGATCATTGACCCTGAATTCCGATGGAATGGTGATCCCTGTGACTTTCCGGACCCGGCCGGGCGCTTCTTCGTAATTATCCATAAAAGCTATGTCCCGTGGCACCAAACGCCACGGTGGACTCCCGTTGAAATCCAGAATTTCAGGAATCAACCAGGCACTATCATCAAATTCTACCTGCTCCCAGCCCCATGGATACCGATCGGCAAAAACCTCATCGCCTGGCCCCACTGCGTAATATCCCCTTAGCCACTCCCTGAGATTTAATTCTTCATACCAGATGGGGTCATAGGCTGGATTCTTAAAGGTTTTCCAGTTTTCATCAGTATTCAGAAAAAGGAATTGATCGTCGACCGCTCGCAACAGAAAGGCTGTCTGAGCTGTAATCAATGCCATCGGTCGGTCTTTGCCCATATTAAAGACCAAAGCAGCTATGACATTTTGTCCTTTTCTCAGATACTTTGAGATGTCCAGCTCATCATATTTGTAGGTTTGAAGGTCACCCTTAGCCGGTCCATAACTCACCCGCTTTCCGTTGATAAATAGTTGGTAGCGGTTGTCTGCACTAACCTGTATACCCAGTTTCGATGGGACTAAATCCAATTCAAAGGTCCTCCTAAAATGATATACCCCATATGCATTCACATTGGCTGTAGGGTAAGTGATCCAGGGGTCGGCAACCTGAGCTGAAATGGACAGGCTGGCTACCAAAAGTATAAGCGGGATTGACTTTCTCAACATATTGCTTCTAAAATAGTACTATTAATAATAATTATTTTTTACAGTATTCATAAAATGAACAAATTGACTATTTTGGTCAGCTCATCCACTCCTCAATATTTATCCAATGCCTAATCAATCCAGTGACCTCATCAAAAAGACAGCTAATGGGCTCATGGAATTTATATCCGGGCAAAAGGAAATTCCAATGATTTTGCCCCCGGAAAGAGTCTTTTCAGATAAACTAAATGTCAGCAGATCCACGCTGTTAAGAGCATTTAATGATCTTGAGAAAAAAAGAATTATACGGGTTCAAAACAGGTCACGATTGGTATTGAGAAAGCCCAAAAAAGAGGATTTTTATGAACATATCGATGAAATAAACAGCAAAACACAAAATGTAGAAAACTATATACTGGAAAAATTTGCCAAAATGGAACTGAAGCCAGGTGACCGTTTCTCCGAACTCCAGATAGCCAAAGAAATCAATGCCAATACAGTTACGGTGAGGGAAGTTCTGCTAAAGATCAGCAGCACACAATTAATCCAGAAAAACCCCAGAAAACAATGGGAGGTCATTTCCCTGACCCCTGACATCATTCATCAACTCTATCAATACCGGGAACTGCTGGAAACCGAGGGCCTCAGAGCTTTGCTGCAAAAGAAAGATATGCCTGTAGAAATTTTACGTAGCTACCAACAATTGGCTAAAAAACATCAGAAACAACTTGAGAATAAAGAGATCAGGAGAGATCAGATCATTGCGCTTGAATCAGAGTTTCATAAAGGTTTTGTTAAACATATTGGCAACCGGTTTATGATTGATAATTATAATTCATTGTTTTTCCTGCAGGAATATCACCTTGGTCAGCGTAACATGACCCAGGAAAGATACAGGGCCGTATTAAAAGAACACCTCGAGGTCCTGGATGCCATTGTCAGGTCCGACCATTCCGGGGCCGAAAAAGCATTGAAGGAACACTTCAAATATTCTCTGGAATTCTTCAAGAAGATCAATTGAGTTTACAGGTAATTGTAAGCTTCCAGGGTGAGAAAATCACCGAAGTTATCTTCCCTAACCAGTGTATCAAAAATTGCGACAGCCTGATCAAGCTTGCCTGTAGCAACCCTTTCTTCACCTAGCAACTTCTGCATTTTTTGTTTTTCCTGCACTAGTAGTTTTTCATAGTACCCGGATGTGAATGGCGTGGTTCCATCAATACGGATATCGTTCCTTAGCCATTGCCAGATCTGGGCTCTCGAGATCTCTGCCGTAGCGGCATCTTCCATCAAATTGTAAAGTGCTGCAGCGCCAATTCCCTGCAACCATGATTCTATATAGAGAATGCCTACATTGATGTTTAGTCTTACCCCTGCTTCTGTAATTTGTCCACCGTCAATTTTTACATTGATTAAGTCATCCTTACTTGCCTCAACATCATCCCTTAAAACGTTTTTCTGATGAGGTCGTCCATGTAAGACGCTATCGAATTGTGCTCTCGCAACCGGGACAAGAAAGGGATGTGCTACCCAGGTACCATCATAACCCTGCGAAGCTTCATTCCTTTTGTCAGCCGCAACTTTTTCAATGGCTATCCTGTTGATATCTTCGTCATTAGCCGGCAAAAATGCTGACATACCCCCGATGGCATGGGCACCGCGCTTATGGCATAGTTTGACCAGCAATTCCGCGTAAGATTTCATGAATGGAACCCTCATGGTGACCTGGCTGCGGTCCGGCATCACAAAATCCTTGTGGATACGAAATTTCTTAATGATACTGAAGATGTAATCCCATCGGCCGGCATTCATGGCCACAATATGATCCTTTAGTTTATAAAGTATTTCTTCAATTTCAAAGCTGGCCAATATCGTTTCAAGCAATACAGTGGCTTTAATAGTCCCCACGGGCAGGTTAAGGTATTTCTGGGCATAAACAAACACCTGGTTCCATAACTCCGCTTCATGCCTGTTCTCCAGTTTTGGCAGATAAAAATACGGTCCTGAGCCGTTGGATAAAAGTGCTTTTGCATTGTGGATGAAGTAGAGTCCAAAATCAAAGAGAGAGGCCGAAACAGGTTCATCATTGATCAATACATGCTTTTCGACCAGGTGCCATCCCCGCGGACGAACAACGAGAACTGCAGGATGATCATTCAGTTGATAGTGTTTATCGCCAATGGAAAAGTCGATCTGTCTTCTGATCGCATCAAATAGATTGACCTGACCTTCGATGCAGTTGTCCCATGTGGGAGAATTGGCATCTTCAAAATCAGCCATGAAGACATCAGCACCGGAATTCAATGCATTAATTACCATCTTCCGGCTGACAGGACCAGTAATCTCAACATTCCTCTTTTCGAGATCTTTGGGTATTCTTCCAACTTTCCACTCTCCTTCCCTGATATCTGCGGTTTGCGGATCGAAGTCCGGGAATTCACCCTGATCAATTTTTTGCTGAACGACCTTTCTATCTTCCAGCAGTTGTATCCTACGGGCATTAAACTGATGGTGAAGAGCTCCGACAAATTGTAATGCATCTTCCGTCAAGATGGTTTTATGGGATTCCTTTATGGTCTCTGTAATCCTGATCTGGGCTAAACTCATTTTATTTATTTTTCTATTGAAGACTTTGACCAAATGATTCACTCCAGCAGGCCTGAAGGATTTCTATGCAACATGGTTTTAATTTGCTCTGGAGTAATTCCTGCATCAAGCAGGAGTCGTATGAACTGCTTCAGACCATCAGGTGGAATAGGATTACCGGATTGGCCCAGATCACTTGAAATAATAAAGTGTTCAAAACCAACCGACTGGATGGCATTTACCATCTCTTCTACCGATACATTCTTCCCGTTTTGCAAAAATGTCAGATGGGATTGTGGGCCTGTCAGATAACTTAAGTAGGTCAATTCAATCTTTGCTCCGAGCTGACTCAATTGTTTCAATTGTACCATCGACAGGTTGGGACTGTCGCTCAATCCGTGGGTTATCAATATCTTACTTATCCCCATGCGATGAGCTTCCTCCACCAGTTTTTCAATTTCATTCGAAGCCAAATGGCCTGTAGCCAGTACCAGATCATTTGCTTTAATTAGGGCGAGTATTTCCAGCGTTTCAGCTGACAATTTTCCGCGATCCAGAATGCTTATTCCCTCGCCTTCCTGGCTTAAAGCTTCCTTATGACCGGCAGCATCAAAGGTGGGAAACCAAACAAACTTGCCATACTGTGGGGATATACCAGCCATCGATCTGACTGCTTCAGGATTGATACCTCCTACTGCTTTGTTGAGTACGACACCCCCATACACATCAATTCCACTGACAAGCTGATTGACCAGTTCTACACGGCCTGAAGTACTGCTCACATGATTTTTGATCACTATGGCTTTTAAGCCGTAGTCTCTTGACAACTCTGCTACCTGTATATCCGTCAGGCTGCGATCAAAAATGTCCGGAGATGAATGAATATGAACATCAATCGCCCCTTGAATCAGATCCGAATGGTCTGATCGTTCGGGAAATTGAGCAATACATTTTATGGCAATAAAAAAGAACAGAAAAACTGAACTGTATCTGATCATGCTTTTTGAATCTTTTTATTTACAAAAGATACCAAAATCGGAGTCAAAATAATCGAGGTGATGCAGGCGGCTGCTACCTGGGATGTTGCCGGGTCGGCAAATGGCTGAAGAGAAGGGTCAAGCAGGGCTACTGCCGCCGGGGTAGCCACGGCATTGCCTGCGGTACTTGAGGCCGATGCCCCACATATTCCCGATCCACCTGCCATCCGATCAGCGAGGATATTAAAAAGACCGCCAATGATCACCGTGATGAAGCCAAGTAATATGCCGGAAAGACCCGCCTCAAACATTTGATCCATATGAATACCACAACCTAATGCAAACGCAAAAATGGGAATAAGTACCATACCACCCTTCAAAAGGAACTCCCTGAATTCGGCATCAATATTACCGATGATCATCCCCAAAATAATGGGTAATATCACCCCTACCAGTGCAAGTATCGGAAAGCTTGCAAGACCCGCTGCTCCCAGAGCGATCATGGTCAGAAAAGGACCGTCATTTACCGAAATAATTGCAATGGCGCCTACATCGGTCTCATCCCCAAACTCACCAGCAAGAGCCGCATATAATCCTCCGTTGGTATTGGTCATCGCTGAAATGATAGCCAGAGATGAAAGACCTAAAATGCCATTTGTTCCAAAAAAATAACCGACCCCCACGCCAAGCGCTGTCCCAACTGCAAATTTACTGGCAGTGACCGCCAATCCTTTGCTGGCCGCTTTCGGAGCTGCCTTATATTGGATTCCTGCGCCCATACAAAACAAAAATGCTCCAATTAAAGGGGTAGCTCCTTTCGAAATGGCGGTGGTAAAGCCTCCGATTTCAAGAAATCCCGGAAAAAAAGTATTGATAAAGGCTCCCAGCAAGAGAGGCAAAACCATCATCCCACCGGGAATGCGCTCTATGGTGTTTTTAAGTCTCATGAGCCCGTTGCATTTTTGAATGGCAAAAGTTGATGCCATATTCGATGGCATTGATCATACTTTCTTCATTGGCTTCATTCTTTCCGCCTTTGTCAAAAGCCACTCCATGGTCCACGGAAACCCTGATGATCGGAAGCCCCAGGGTGATATTGACACCAGATAGTCCCTCCCACTTTTCCGTTTCGTGGTTATAGTTGAATGCCAGTAATTTGGTTGGTATGTGCCCCTGATCATGATACATGCAGACCACAATATCATACTGTCCGCCTTTCATTTTGGGAAAGATGGTATCAGGGGGGTGTGGACCATCGGCATTTATGCCCAGGGACTGAGCTTCCTTGATAGCTGGAATAATCTCCTCCATTTCCTCTCGTCCGAATAACCCATGTTCACCGGCATGGGGATTCAGTCCTGCCACAGCAATCCGGGGATGCGCTATGCCCATATCCTTCAATGCATCATGTGCCAGACGGATCACCCTGAGGATCCTTGGCTTTTTGGTTCGATTGATGGCTTCCGTCAATGACACATGAGTTGATACATGAACCACCCTAAATGACTCATCGGCCAGCATCATGGCATAATCCCGGGTTTTCGTTAGATCCCCATAGATCTCGGTATGGCCTGCATAGTTGAAGCCCGCCAGTTGAATGGCTTCCTTGTGAATGGGGCCTGTTATCGTTGCATCGATCTTTTCAGACATGGCTAGCTCAATGACCTTTGCCACGTATTCAAAAGAAGCTTTGCCTGTCATTTTTGAAATCCGGTTAAAAGAAAATTCTTCCGGATCAATATTTTTCATATCAAGTACATCGACAGTCCCAAAAGTGTAAACACCCTCTTCAGGATCACCAATTCTATTGACCTTCAGGTGAAGGCCACAGATCTCAATGATCTCATCAATGATCCAGGCATCACATACGATCAACGGCCTGCACCGCTGATAAATACTTTCTCTTGTCAGTGCCTTAACGGTGATTTCTGGTCCGATACCTGCAGGATCACCTGCACTTATGCCTAGCAGAGGCTTGTTTGACATACTAATCAACAGTTTGTAATTGTCTTAAATATTCCGGCCAATGGTAGCTTCCGGGCTTGGTAATTAAGCGGTAAGGCTTTTGCCCTGAGCTGAGCACAACCACTCCGGGACTCAATTCACCCTCTACAATAAAAGAGGTGATCCGGAGCTTTTGAATAACAGCATACGCTGTTGACCCTCCGGTAAGATAGAGGTCAATGGAAAAGTCCGTTTCTTCTATCACCTCACTGGTAATACTACTCAATATTTGTTCGATTACCTTATGCATATCAGGAGCTGACTTCTTATAAGCAATTTCGCCAACCAGTAGTTGAACACAGCTTCTTTCGATCATATGCGACCTCACAGAATCTACAAATATTTTCTTAAAACCGTCTTTATAAAGCAAATCTGTAATCAAAGGTCCGATTTGAAAATCACGGTATACCTTTTGACCTGAATACTCCTTTTGTATTGTACTTCCGTTTACAATCAAAGAATAGTCATGGGGAACCCAATTGACTTTGTTATTTCGTTCTTTAAATCCAAGGACCTCCAAGAATGTCCTAAAGGTATCCCCGGCTCCTACCAAAAGGTCAGAACGGAAATCCATCCGACTGATTACCCGGTGGATATCTGCGCTGGAAGTGATGTCGAGCGTTATTAGCCCCTTATCGGGTAGTTTTTCAAGCTCATTTACAAATTCAACTCTATTCTCAAGTATTTTCACCACCGTTGAATGTTTGGCAGGAAATACCGGGTCAAGCCTGAATTTGGATTCAGCTAGTTTTGTGTCATTAATGTAATAAATACCTTCTCTGACAATTCGTTTATGGGATGGGTTTGCCGGCAGAAAAAACACTCTCTGAAAGGACAGGGAATCACTGAATACTTCAGCCTCAGGCAACACGTGCCCTCTTAAAGCTGAATCAATCTTTTTAAAGATAAGAAACTCGTGTTCTGATTTGCATACCTGCTCAACATCCCTGGAAAGCTTGTCAATCGCTCCTTTTTCAGATAGTTCTCTTGTATTGGTACAATAGACGATGAGGTCAGCATCAGCATCCGGATCCAACTCCAATTGAAGCTGTACCTTTAGCCCGAAACCATATCCGATGCCTGCTATTTCTGCAGCACCTGAAAAATCATCAGCAAATACAACGATAGGAGTATCCACTCGCTTTGGTAATTTATTTTTATGCTATTTAAGTTGACGAATGGCTTCTCCAAAGGCACGTAAACTTGAAAATCTCATCTCATCATATTCTCTGGATGCCAGCAGACCATTTGCACCGGCATCGACTGCCTTAAAAACCGCTTTTTGAAGTTCAATTGGGTCCGAGGGGTAAGGCTGGGGATTCCCATTTTCTCCATGCCACATCACATCAATACCAATTCCGGCGATTACCTCCGTATCATCTTTGATACTATCAACACAGCGCTTTACCTCATCATAGACGTATTCAGGGCCCATCCCCCGGACAGCCAGCTCGTCTAATGGAATCCGGGCTTCTGGGCTGTATCCCAAAGATTTATAAAGATAGTTCAAGGTCTCTTCTCTGGTGAAATCATTAAACATATACTGCTGCCATCGCTCGACAACCCACCAGCGAAGCCTTGGTCCATAAATATCATGATATAAGATAGGTTTTATAAAATCTGCAGATTTTGTCATCTCATCATAACTAACAGCTGAACGATAGAATGGGTCCCAGCTCGAACGCTGATGATCAACGTGCCTTCCGACAACAATGTCCTTATTGATGGCTTTGATCCGGTTGTAAATCTGCTGCTGATTATACTCATCTGTTTGAAACCATTGATAATTCCAGCCCAGGATTTCCGGATATCTCTGCAGGTATTTCCAGATGTTGGTCATGACTGTGTCTGTCCGGTCGGCTGTTCCATCTTCTACTTTCTTTATGTATTGATAAAGCTGAGTATACCCTTCTTTTGCACGATCAGGATCAACACCATTCGCAGCATTCTTCTTTCGGCAGTGTTCACAAAAACAGGAAGGAATTTCACCCCGGAATAGTAAAAGTGACAAGGGTCCGGTCCTTTCCGCTCCATACTGTAGCCCGTCAATCTTATAGGATTGAAACATGTCTTCCATGGTGGCAAAAAGCCAGTTCTGATAATCAGGATTGTTCCAACAGGCTATGTCCCCTTTATTGCCATAGATATCTATGACTTTGACTTTATCATAATTGATGATCTGATTTTCTCCATGGCCGCCTCCGGACTCCAGCATCCTGACATACACTTTCATATCCCGCTCCCGGGCGGGCTGAAGCACCTCTTTGAATATATCCCGATCAGCATATTCTAATGACGGATTGGGCTTTGCATGGCGAAGAACGGTATCCTTAAACGCCTTTTCATTATGCTTAACCCACACAGGTGGAAGTTTCCGGTTATTCAGATTTTTTGGTGGCTTGATATGGTCTTTGGCAAGCACCTGATACGGCTTATTTCCAATACCGTAATAAGTATGACTGTAAATAAGCAGCGTATTGATTTCAGCTTCCTTAGATAAGAAATCGAGTACCGGCTCAATACCTTCATCAAACATGCTGTGAGCAGCCATCTGGATCCCTACCATACTTTGATCGTTTAAACGGCCAGCTAAAGGAATTGAGAATTCGCCGGCTAAAAGACTGGGAGCTACTCCCAAAGCTGTTCCCGTAAGAATCGATTGACGGATAAAATCCCTTCGTTGATTATTCATAGCCTATCGGATTGAATTTTGATAATTATTAATAATAAACATATTTATACAATATTAATAAATTAAATGAGAATGTAAAATCATGATTTATGGATCTCAAGGATGAAAGCCAGTCTTTGCCATTACTCAAAAGTCAAAAGACAATTAGTTATCTTCTTGCATAGATTTCCGAACGGCTTTTACCTCTTCAGAACTGACCGGAGAGGCACTGTTTCCCCAACTGGATCGTAAATAGGTAAGTAAGATGGCTACCTGCTCATCATCCAGAAACTGTTCCCAGGGAGGCATGGCTCCATTGTAAGTCACTCCATTAACATCAATTTCACCTGAAAGACCTTCAAGTATTACCGTGATGAGTCGTTTTTTATCACCGGTGACCCAATCTGTCCCTGCAAGTGGAGGAAAATCCTGTCCAAGCCCCTGACCATTGTATTGATGACAGGAAGAGCATCTGGATATATAGATCTGCTCTCCCAAAGTTGTTTCATCGGAGATCACAATTTCTTTTTGCTTCTTTGGGTTACTTTTACCCGGTTCTGGCAATGCATAAGCGACATAGGAATCTCCCGTTCTGGTCCCTGGCTTCCCACCACCGCCTGCAGCTATTACCACGTATTGCTTTCCATCAACTGAGTAAGTGGCTGGGGTCGCATAGCCACCGGCTGGCAATTTCGCTTCCCAAAGTACTTGCCCAGTTTCCTTATCAAAAGCGCGAAACATCTCATCCATGGATCCTCCCAAAAAGACAAGTCCCCCTGCAGTGACCATGGGTCCTCCCATGTTATAAGTCCCTGTCGGACCTTCATATTTTCCCTCCATTCCGGGATAATTGCCAAATGGGATTTGCCATAAAAATGCCCCTTTAGTCAGATCTATGGCAGTTAAGGTGCCCCATGGAGGCAAAATGATTGGATAGCCATCATTATCCTTGAGAGGCTGATGTCCGGTGTAATCATAAGGAAAGGTATCTTCATCATCATTTTCCACTACACGAAGTAGTTCGGGGTCATTGCTGGTATTCACGTAGAGGGTTCCCGTTTGAGGATCAAATGCAGCGCCTCCCCAATCTGTACCGCCGTTGAACTGCGGGGTAACCACATCTCCTTTGAAGCTGGGCGGATCATACAGATTGCTTTCTCCATAAACTTCAAAAATATTTTTTCTGACAAATTCAGCAGCTTCGGGTGTACGATCAGTAATGTCTGATTCCTTAAACCCCTGATAAGCGAAGGCTGGCGGATATACCGGTACCGGCTGTGTGGGCCAGGTCTGCTCACCAGGAACTTCCGACTGTTTTACAGGCTGTTCCTCAATAGGGAAGATCGGATCTCCCGTTTCCCTGTCAAAAACAAAGAGAAAACCCATTTTTGTGATCTGAGCCACTGCATCTATGGTTTTTCCATTCCATTCAAATGTCACTAGGTTTGGAGGAGAGGGCAAGTCATAATCCCATAAATCATGGTGAACGAGCTGATAATGCCAGACGTACTCACCTGTTTCCGCCTTAAGGGCTACAACTGAATTGCCAAATAAGTTTTTGCCTGGTCTGTTGTGTCCAAAATGATCATGTGAAGGAGAACCTGTGCCAAAAAAAAGGAGTCCTCTTTCTTCGTCCAGAGAAAACCCCGACCAGGCATTGGCTCCGCCGAATTTTTTCCACGCATCATCAGGCCAGGTGTCATATCCGAATTCACCCGGATGTGGGATTGTATGGAAAATCCATTTGCGTTCACCTGTAAAAACATCATAAGCCCGAATGTGTCCTGGAATGCTATTTCCGGGATCTTCACTGACCCTTCCTCCGACGATGATCAAATTTTTATAGACCATCACAGGAGAGGTTACGGATATGGTACCTTTCACTACTTCATGATCCAGGTTCTTCAGCAGGTCAATCCGCCCATTTTCTCCAAAAGAAGTAACTGCTTTGCCTGTTTCAGCATCAAGCGCATATACATAGGGACCCGCACCGAAGAATATTCTGCTTTCAGTTTTATCTTCCCAGTAGGCCACACCCCGGTTAACTGCCCAGGATCCGGTCAACCGACCACTTTTACCTTCATATTGATAGGGATCAAAGGTCCATAGGGCTTTACCAGTGGATGCCTCCAGGGCAAATGCATTGACGGATGGAGAGGTGGCATACAGCTTGTTGCCTATCACGATCGGGTTACACTCGATTGAAAATCCATCATCTCCGGCTTTATATTCCCAGGCCACCTCCAGTAGATGGACGTTCTCCCTGTTGATCTGGTTGAGTGATGAGTACTTCAGATTGGATTTTGAACCATTTTGTACCCTCCAGGCGGCAAATTCCGAAGTGTCTTTCGTTTCATCTTCCGGCGTTTCACAGGAGGCTAGAAGGAAGATAATGATCCATGAAAAAAAGTGTTTGAATTTCAGAAAATGTCTCATGCTAAATCAAATCATTTTGAGAGATGAGTCTTCCCGACCGGATCCAATCGGGGTCCAGGTTAAATCCAAACCCCGGTCGGTCAGAGACTTTGATCTCCCCTTTATTTGCCACGATAAATCCATCAGCCATTTCAAATCGAACAGATGCTGCGGGAGACTTATATTCATGGTATTTGCCGGCATTTGGGACAATTGCAGCAAAATTGGCTATGTACAGCATGTTCATACCACCACCGGAAACATGTGGTGTAGCCTCCATCCCGGCAACTTCAGCCATTCGGGCTACCCTTATTGAGCGGATAAGTCCGCCATAGTAGAACAGGTCTGGCTGCACTATTTGTGCGCCATCATTTTCCACCATCCATCGAAATCTTATTTCAGAGCTTTCCTGCTCTCCGGCAGAAATTGGTATGTCCAGGGTATCAGCAATTTCTTTGGTCCCCCAGAGGTCATTAAAATGACACGGTTCCTCAAAAAATGAGAAATTGTTCTCTTCCAGCAATCTCCCGATCCGGATGGCTTCTTTCACATCATAACCACCGTTGGCATCGGCATACATGACTACCTGATCTCCAAGGGCTTTTCGGATCATCGGGATCAGCTTTTCAGAACGATCTTTGGGTATTTCGGGCAACCCCATTCTTTCCGAGATCTTTATTTTGATGGCCGGAGGTTGCTCTTTTTGATACATTTCTACCAGCCTTTCTACAGATTCCTCGGCACTTTTTCCACGATAATTATTGGCCCAGTATATTTCTACTTTATTGTTGGATTTTCCACCCAGAAGTTCGTAAGCAGGCTTACCACTTACCTTCCCCAGCATATCCAGTATGGCAAATTCAGCACAGGCAATGGGGACCCAGATCGCCATGCTTTGCATTTTATAATGGATTCCGTCAATAAAACACTCATTAATCAGTTCTTCGAGATCCCTGGCATCTTTCCCTTTAAAAAAAGTGGCTACATGCTTAACAAAAATTGGATAGAAATTCGAGATGGCCCAATTACATAGAGCGAATCCCTCTGCACCATCGATGGATCTGACTCTGACGACAAATTGATCCTCAATCTTCAATAAATCCATGGATTCGATAATGACAGGATCGGCGATCAGGTGTTTTGAAAGTACAGACCTGGTGAGAATCTCATCAATGGCATTCTTGAGATCAGGTGTATTTGAGGTTGCAGTGGAACTGTCATCACAACTTTGAATCCAGGGAACAGTTGCCAATGATCCCAGATAAGCAGATTTCTGTAAGAAAAGACGACGAGATTTCATAATGAAGTTGATTTTTTGATGAAAAGCTATTACTACCTTCAGGGTGTCTTAAGTCTCCATAGTAAAGATCATAGCTGGAGGATCTACTTGCATGGAGAATCCATCCGGAGAAAATTCCTGCGGATTCTCCATGCTAGATGAACATTAATTATATTCCGGGTTTTGCACCAACTGCGCTCCATTATTTACCCTAAGCTCTCTGGCCGGGATTGGATACAGGTTATTGTGTGGCTGAATGTAGGGAGCGGCATACGGATTGTATCTTACCGTCCGGTCATACACCAGTCCCAACCTGGCAAGTGTAACTCTGCGGGGTTCCTCCAGAAAGAGTTCCCTCAATCTCTCATCCAGGATGTAGTCAATATCCATATCTCCGGGTGTTGCCAAAGGAGCACCGGCTCTAGATCGTACAACATTAACATCATTGGCTGCTAACGTTGTATTATTTAACCCCAGATAGGCCTCTGCTCTCAAGAGATAAGTTTCTGCCAGTCTCATGGCATACTGATCCGTATATAACCTTCTCGCACTGCTTACCATCATGGGTCCCACACCACCCACCATCTCAGTCGGAAAGTGATTGTTGATCATTGTCATCTTTAGAAAAGTGGGATAAAGCATGCGATTGGTATCATTCTCTGCACGAGAAGGCTCGATGTAAGAATAATAGCTGGTAGGATCCCAGGTATCAATGGTATCTCCGTAATGGGCACTCGCAGGATTATCAACCCCCCATCTTCTCAGGATGTTGTGATCTGAAGTTCTTATGTCATTGGTTCTGTCTCCGTTCCAAATCAAATGAGTCACCAGATAAGAAGGCCTGAAGAAACCCTGACCTCTGCCACCATTATAGGTGGACTCAAATATGAATGTTCGAACGCCGCTATTTTCCCCGGCTGCAACGAACCTGTTGTACTCCGGCCCAATAACCCGCTCAAAGAATATGGCATCGTTGCCACTGGGGTTACCAAAACCTCCTGGTTTCTGATATTCTACCTGGTGTACCCAGATGGATTCTGTATTACCTGCACTTCTGTTTTGATTATTAAGCCTGAATAGGTCCCAATAGACATCACCAGGTTCATCCACTCTTGACCCAAAGCGAGAGGTCATTAAAGCATAATCTCCCCCATCTATTACCCAGGAGGCGGCATCTACGGCCTCCTGATAATCTCCGGTGGTAATGTACATCTCAGCAAGCAGATGATATGCAGCTGCCTTAACCAATCTGCCATCTTCATCAATATCTGAAATGTCAGGCAAATTGTCCTTTGCAAAATTCAAATCGGCAATAATCTGATCCCAGACCTCTGCTTTTGGCGTTCTGGTATAGTTTGATCTTGGATCAATATCATCTTCAAGGATAAGAGGAACATCCCCGTACAAATGAACAAGGTTTCGATAATTCCAGGCCCTGAAGAATCGTGCCTCAGCAGTATACTGTGTCTTGAGCGCTTCATCTTCAAATTCCACTTCATCAATAGCATCAAGAATAACATTTGCATCAAAGATCATTCTGTATGCCTCACTCCACCTGGTCACTGTAAACTCATCATCTGCAGTAAAGGTGGTATAAACGCTTAATTGATGGATTTTATAATTACGGGCATGATAACCCGCATCGGTTCCCATATACATGTCAAAACGAGTTCCATTACTCTCAGGGTTGGTGAAATAGCTTCTTGATAAATCGTATAGACTGATGATTGAATTACCAAAGTCTTCCTGATTCACCAGGGCATTATCTATGGTGAGAAAATCCAATGGAACTTCATTCAGAATCTCTTCTTCCCGGCAGGAAAAAGAAATGGTGAGCACGAAGAAATAAACTATATATATTTTAATATTTTTCATCTTAATAATTTTTTAGATCAGAAAATCAAAAGTTCAGATTGAAGCCCAGGTTATAACTTCTAATCACGGGTCTTCCGTCAAGTGTGATTCCAAGACCGGTTTCCGGGTCATTACCTACCCAATCTGTGAAAGTCAAAAGATTTCTGCCACTCAGGAAAACCCTTAATTGATCAATTCCTACCTTATTTATCAGATCAGACTTGAATGAGTAGCTAAGCTTTACATCCTGCAACCTCACAAAATTTCTCTGAAAGTAGATCCGCGGATTCAATGGAGAAGTATATCTCAGTGAAGGGAAAACACCATCGGTATTATCGGGACTCCAGTATTCGTATGCCTTTGGCCTGTTCACTTCCATTCTGCCATTTCTGGCATCATTCATATTGCTGTTCTCCCATGGAGTATTATTACCCAGGTATCCATCCTTTCCCCCCTGAATGGAATTGATGAAGAAGAACAACTCAAATTGTCGTACGGAAATGGTGTTTGCAATACCAAATTGGAAGGCAGGTTCCACCCTGCCAAGAATCACCTTGTCATTGGAGTTGATGGTGCCATCCTCATTTTGATCCTTGAATTTGTAGAATCCGGGTTCAAAACCTGCAGGAATATTATCTCCGATTTGATATATACCTTCCACTTCGTAGTTGAAAATGGTACCAATAGATTCCCCGATAAATAAGCCTGCATCCTCCAGATTATCCTCTTCGCCATCGCCATCCGTATCCGTTCCTAAAATGGAAACTATCTCATTGGTGTTTCTTGAGAAATTAAACTGTGTATTCCATCTGATTACATCATTGCTCAAAATATTGGCATTGACCATCAATTCAATACCCTGATTATGAACCTCTCCAATATTGGCACTTACACCCGTTAGACCTGTGATACTGGGTAACGGCTTTACAAAAAGAATATCACTGGTATTTGTGTTGTAGTAATCAACCGATCCTGAAACAATCCCGCTAAATAATTCAAAATCTATTCCAAGGTTAATTCCGGTTGTAGTTTCCCATTTCAGATCAGGTGAAGCGAAGGTTAGCAGATTTTGGGCCAACAAGGTGGAGCCACCGTCTCCAAAAATATAACCATCACGCACGCCCACCTGGGCCAGTGTTCCATATCTGCTAATTCCCCTATTTCCACTTTTACCATAAGAAGCACGTAACTTCAGATAGGTGATCTGATCCTCGAGTGGCATAAATGATTCCTCACTAATCGTCCAACCTGCTGCTATGGATGGAAAGACTCCAATTTTATTATTCTTTCCAAAGCCGGAAAATCCATCTCTTCTCAGGGTGCCTGTGATCAGATATTTTCCCCTGTAAGTATAGTTAAGCCTACCCATTGAATACAGGCTGCTTTCATCAAATGCGGATGATTGAATGGCCTCAAGGGCAGCATTTTCCAAACTATGAAATCCCAGGGTTGTGATGGAGTAGTTATCTCCGATAGCATCGGTGCCCTCTCCATAACGTTCTTCCCTACCATAAAGTAAGGTGGCATTGATGTTATGATCCCCAAAATCTCTGGAATACGTCAGGATATTATCCAATGTCCAGTCATAAAACAAGTCAAAAGACTTGATGGCACGACCATTAAAATTATTGGCAATAAATGAGAAATTGTTTTGACGGATGGTTCGGTATGAGTGTCCATAATTCATCCTGTATGACAAACCCTCGATCCAGGGCACATTAATTACAGCATAAATGACAGAATTAATTTGAAAGTGCTTGTCAACATCTATCTCATTTTCGTTTAGGTATGGGTTATCTGAAAAACCTCCGCTGGGCTTTACAATAATATTCCCGTTTTCATCAAACGGCCTTGCATAGGGTGAAAAACCCTTGGCAGAAGCAGGAAATTCTACTCCGGAATAATCTGCGCTGGTAATAAATGAGTTTGTCCCGATATCCAGCCAATCATTGATGCTTGCTTCCAAATTGACTTTACCAGTGATTTTCTGATACTCATCTCCTACCAGAACTTCTTCCTGGTCAAGATATGACCCTGAAAGAAAATAATTGATACGATCACTGCGTCCTGAGATGCTTACATTATGGTTTTGTAAAAACCCTTGTTGCGTTACCAGGTCATTCCAGATCACATTGGCACCTGCCTGATACCCCGCATACTCTGCCGGATAAACCTGATCCAGGGGAACAAAATTTGGATTCCTTGTTGTATAATCGGGACCTATCCGGCTATCCATCCAGTAAAAATCTTCGATTAGCTGGATATAGCTGTCCCTGTCATAATACTCCAAAGGATTGGCATCTTCACGAATACTTAACCTGGTCGAATAGCTAATTTGAGGTTTATCGCTTACTCCGGATTTTGTTGTGATTATGATAACGCCATTGGCAGCCTGAGAACCATAAATTGCTGTAGAGCTTGCATCCTTTAAGATATCCACAGACTTGATATCGTCGGGGTTCAGATCTTCAATGTTACCCCGGTATATGATTCCATCCACAACAATTAATGGTGCATTATTCCCGGAAGACAAATTGTTTTGACCCCGGATTGAGTATGAAGGAGCCTGGCCCGCAGTCGTAGACACTCCAACATTTAAACCCGGCACAGTACCCTGCAGGGATTGAAGGATATTCGAATTAGCCTGGTCTGCAAAGGATTGAATATCCGCTCTGACCACCGAACCGGTCAGATCCTCTTTTTTTACGACACCAAACCCAACCACCACAACTTCATCCAGACTTGAAACATCAGTCACCAAAGCAATCGAAATATTGGTCTGATTTTCCACAGGAATTTCCTTCGTGAGATACCCGACGAAGGACACGAGTAGTGTGGCATTTTCGGATACACTTAACCTGAATGACCCGTCGACATCGGTAATGGTACCATTTGATGTGCCTTTTTCAACAATAGATGCTCCTGGCAATCCTTCTCCATTCTCATCGGTGACTGTACCCTCAATGTCTTGCTGATCAATCACATGCTGAAAGTCTTTCTTTCTGACACCTTCAGACCTCTCAACGGAAATGGTTTCATTGACCCGTTTGAAATGCAAGTCGGACTTTGAGGAAATGTGCTCTAGCAAATCATATAGACGCCAGGTGCCGGATTCTATATCAATTCTACCGGATTCCAACTGCTTATCAGAAATGAAAGCCATCTTGAAATTGCTGGAAGTCTCAATTTGCTCAAACAACTGCTGAACAGTGTAAGACCCTTCCTTCAACTGCAGTGAAACCTCACTGAGACTCTTCCTTTGTGCATTGGAATCAGAGGCGAAAACCAACGATAATGAATAACAAAGGATACCTAAATAAATGCCTACTTTAGACATTACCTTGACTAGTTTTTGTAGATTTACATACATATTGTTTTTGTTTAGTACGAAAACATAAAAGGGCTGATTTTACAGGTAAGAGGGTAAATCAGCCTCTTTTTTTACTCTTTAATTATTTTGACTTGTTTGTCATTTATGATTTTGAAATTGAATGAATAACTATGACCCAGGCTGACCAATACTTCTTCCAGCGTGGGATTCGAAAAAGTAGCGTTATATTCTTTTGTAAAATCGATCCGATCATTCACCAGGAAGGTCACTCCAAACCATAGATTCAATTGATCAAAAACTTCCGATAAAGCTTCCTCTCTGAAAACCAGCATTTTGTCTTTCCAGCCTAATATTTTCAAAGAGTCAAAAGGGGTGATCTCCAGAAAATGTTTCTCTTTCCGGTAGTGCACCATTTGTCCCGGAGACAAGGTATCTATCAGCAACATTTCCTGATCAGTAGCTGTAAACGAGACTTCACCGGAGGCCACTGCCACTTCAATCACCTTATCTTCTCTGGTATTCACATTGAAAGAAGTCCCCAACACTCTGATCTCGGCATCCCTTGTCTTTACCACAAATGGTATATTGGATTTGGTGATCTCAAAAAACGCTTCGCCTTCAATCTCTACCCTTCTTTCGCTATTGAATGAATCCGGATATAAAAGCCGGCTTTCGGCATTGAGTTTGATCCTCGATCCATCGGAGAGCTGAACATTTAATTTTTGTCCCTTCAATGTTTGCTTCTCTATAAGTTCAGGCAGCAGTACAATTTGCTGGTCAGCCTGAGGATCATCGGTTGACCTAAAAAAAATGAACCCTACAGCTATTAGCAACGCGATAGCTGCTGCCAACCCCCAGTAAATCGAATGACTGGAGATCCTGCGTTCATTGAGCCGTGACTCGGCCTTTTTCCAAATTTTTTCTTTTTGCAGCTCCAGATCGGTGGTATCTCTGTTCAATGCTGCTTCGAGTTCAAGATATATTTTAGCATGCTTACGCTCTGATGCCAGCCATATTTCCAGCGACTGCTTCTCCCTGGAGGTCAGTGGTTCTCCGACAATACTTTTATAGATTATTTCATCCATCACTAATGTTCAATAAACTGCATCAGGGTGTATGTATATATAGGGTGATTTTATATAGTGACGGACTATCCTCTATGAAATATTTGTATCAGAGAGATCAAAAAGGTAATAATATTATGAATTACGAAATGAAACGAATTATTTATTAGGAAATAAGCAATTTTGCAAAATGCCTAAAGATTTGGAATTAGCTGAATCACCCCATTTTCACTGTAATATTTGGCCAGTTCGATTCTAAGCCCTTTGGTGATGTTCACCAGATGATTCCTGACTGTATTCACGGAGATCCCTAACATTTCGCTGGTTTCCTGATAGCTCTTTCCTTCGATGCGGACCATGTTAAATGCAAGCCGGCTGTGGGGAGGTAATTGTTCAAAAACTTTTTGTAGAATATCATCAAGCTCCTTTCCAATGAAGACTTCTTCCGGATCTGTCTTCTCAATAACCTTAAAGTGTGCCTCTTTGCTGAAGTCATCAAATACCACAGGATCTTTACCGAGGATTCTGATCGCTGAGTTTTTAATGGATCTTAACAGGTAAACTTTGGGATCCCTGATCTTTCTTAGATCCCGGTCTGAACTTAATATTTCGTAAAAAACATCAGACACTGCTTCCCCAGCCAGTCTTTCAGACTTTGTGATCACCTTTGCATAGGTATAAAGATCATCAAAATAGGTCTCATAAATCTGCCTTACGATTTCCCTATTGGTATTCCTATATCTAGAATGGGCCCCCATATTTTCTTTTCAGATGATCACCAGACGCTACCATGATGAAAAAACTACTTACTCAGCAGTCATCCTTATTAATAATAAAAGTGAATATACATTTTATTAATAAATAAACAATATGCATTCATCTGATTTCATCAGATAATCTCTACGAATAGAACTATAGAAATTACAGTAATTCATTGTGCCAGCTCGAAATGGAAGCAGGCGCTGATGGGTAAATGGTTGGTTTTAGTTTTAAGATAAAGCGATCACTCCGGACATATCTCCAATGGCACCTCCAAAGCCCATCCGATAAATGAAGAGAAATTGAAATCCTTATACTTCCGCTGACCACCAGGACCTGAAAGATAGCTTTGCTGTACCTCAAGGATCACATCTCTCATGGCACAGGCCTCCTCTCCGATCAGTTGCGTCGACCTTGCGGCATAAAGGGCCAGCCAGGGTTGATCTGACCGCAGGTTCCTGGTCAGAGCATCCAGAGCCTGTTGCGAGCAACTCCCGTGATTGCAGAGCACCTCTGCAGCGGCCACCTGCACTGCCGGGGCTTCGTCATCCAGCCTTTTTGTAAGAGGACCGATAGCTGTAAACGGTAGCTCTTCCAGGGCTCCCAGCGCCATTACAGACCACCAGCGCACACCACTATCTGTATCTTCCAACCCTGTAAGAAAAGCATCCGGAGAATCAGTCCCTACCTTTTCAGCTGCCTCCAGAATCCTGCTCAAATGATACCGTGTCTCGTCCTGAGCCATGGTATAAGGTGAGTCCTCTCCTGCTCTGTGCATCATCTCCGGCTCGATCAATAGACCTGCATCCCGATGCCTTCTCATCCAGTCGTGCATAGCCGCTTTCATTCTCGACTTCACTTCAGCATATTCCGGATTTGTAGCGAGGTTGACCTCTTCATAGGGGTCATTTTGAAGATCATACAACTCTTCCACAGGTTTCCGGTTAAACATGGCCTCACCAAGCACGGGCAGGTCTCCATCCCGCCGGGAACGCCTCAATAACCTGAATGCCTCTTTCTCATCGCTGAAGATCCTTCCGGACTGGATATAAGGATATTGAGGTAAATAATGCCGGATGTAAATGTACCTGTCATCGTGAGAAGCTCTGGATATTTCGTACATATCATCGGCCCGGCTCCTGGCACCGAAGATGTAATCTCTTTTCTCCGGCAGATCCGGCCCCAGGAAGGGCTGCCCCTGCATATGTTTGGGGATTTCAAGCCCGGCGAGATTTAGCGCTGTCGGTGCATAATCCACAAAACTTACCAGCTCCTGTGTGCCTTTGCCTGGTCCGTCGCCTTCCCGGTATGCCTGCTGATACTTTTCAGGCACATATACAATCAAAGGAACTCTCAACCCGGTCTCATTCAGCCATCGCTTGTATCTGGGCATACCAAAACCATGGTCCGAAAACACAAACATGATGGTATTTTCCATCAGACCATCTGCCTCCAGGCTGTCGATGATGGCCCCTACATCCAGGTCGAAGCCGCTGATCAGGTTATAGATCCTCGACCACATCCATCGGGATGAGTCGTTGTCAGGATAATAAGGGGGGACATTTGCAATGGCAGGATCATGGAACAAACTATCCGGCAGGTCCTGAACTGCCGACAAATACCTGTTATAAAAATTAGAAGGCCCTTCATGGGTGCTCCCGATGGTATACATACTGAAAAAGGGTGCATCTCCGGCTCTTTCTCTCCATGGCGCCAATCGTTGCTCTCTTAGGTCCCAGATTCCCTCGGCAGAAAAGTTATAGTCTGTCTTTCCATAGAGGGAAGTGAAGTATCCGGCTTTCCGCAAATACTCCGGAAGAGCTCCTATCATGGGTGTGCGCGGTATTTCATTCCTTAAATGCTGGGTCCCCATGGCCGTGGCATAAACACCGGTGATCAGACACGACCTGGATGGGGCGCAAATAGGTGCTGTGGCATAGGCCTTATCATACCTGAGGCCTTTCCTTGCCAGCGCATCGATGTTCGGCGTTTTGGCATATTCATCACCGTAGGCTCCAAAAGCAGGGCCAATATCCTCCGCATTGATCCAGATAATGTTCGGTGGAGGTAATGCTTCCTCTTTCGACTGACACGAGATGAATAATACAATGAGGAAAAATGGATAAAGTACTTTCAGTAATCGCATATCAAAGTGAAGCTTTTATCTTATTCAATCCTGATTTTAGTGAAATGTTGGTGCCTTTGTAGGAAAACTCTCCGGTCATGCCCTGCGGCAGGGTAATCTCTCCGGTTAATCTCTTACCCCTAACCTGATAGTTTGTGATGATCCGGCCCTTTGGATGAGGCATAGAGGCATTAACTGTTTTCAGATCTCCAGGATGCGGAGTGATCACCACATTTTCAAACCCAAGATCAGCCGGTTTGATCCCTGCAATGAACCTTAAGTGATAATACCCGGGTGAGCCGCTCCAGGCGTGACAATCGGACCGGTCATGAGACATGAAACCAGTTTCCCCGCAGGTTGTGTGTCCTTTATCCAGGAAATAGTGCCAATGATCCAGGTTGTCAAAATAGAGATCTTCCTTTCCCAATTTTTCCATGACTTTAAACAGAAAAAAAGTGAAATATGAACTGGCCATTTCATCAAATTCATAAGTCAATACCCGCTGAAAAAGATCCTCCTGGTCTTCTTTCGGCACCACATCGCACATGATTGCCAGGATACTTGTATGCTGTGAATACTGTCTACGGTCCGGGAAATCTGCCATGATCTTCTTTTCCGGGTCCCAAAAGACCTCGTAAATTGATTTTTTTAACTCCTCAGCCATATCAGCCCACTTTCTGGCTTTTTCTGTTTCTCCAATTTCATTGTAGAGGCTGACCACACAATCGAGCGTATGCGCAAAATAAAGGGTGAGGATGGCCGAATGATGAAAGACATTCCTTTCTTCCGTTCCCGTAGGCAGGCTGCCTTTTTTATTACTCCAGTCCACAAACTGATGTCCGGCAATGGTCCCCAGTACCCCTTTCGATTCATCCATGTGCTGTACATAAAATGATAATGCTCCTTCGATGTCATCCACAAATTGCTTTGAGAACTCAGGGTCCTTTCTTGTTTCATAATAATCCCACAGTGTCTGGATCCATGCCAGGCTCCAGGTACCCATATCAAAGTCGAAACGGGAAGGATAGGCGGATTTGAACAATTTGGTCTCTCGATTTGCAGATTGAGGATACAGCCGCATCACTTCCCTGAATAAGCGGTCGTCCGTGGAATTATAGGTGGAGATCGCTGCAATGGGGCGGTTATCCCCTCCATAGCTGAGCTGTTCGTAAAAGGGCGTATCATAATAAGTTTCTCCTGAGCACATCCTTAAAGTCCTGAGACTGATCTCAAACATGTCATCCAATCGGTCATCATTGCTGTTGAATGTGGCCATTTCGGGATAAGGATAGCCCGAATATTCACTGTGCAGATCTATGATCTCCAGGGGCTCATCTGCGGTCTCTATGCTCAGTTCGACGTACCGGAATGACCTTTTCCACAGGGGCCGGAAGGTCCTTCTCTCACCATCCGGATGAAAAATATCAAAAGGGCCATACATGATCTTACCATCCACTGAATCTCTGTGCGCTTTCAGGTAGGGTTCCTCATGGAGTGCTTCTGCATAGGTCACTTTGATTTCGCTGCCCCTGCCAGCATCCACAGTCAGTAGCAGATAGCCCATCGTAAAAATCTCATAATCAAAAAGAATTGTTGCTTCAGTATTTTTCGGAACAACTACGGGCTTTTGTTTATCAGGTAAAGCATTTGGCATCGTGATCCCGGTCACTCTTCTGATCTTTTTCGGGTGCTCTAAATGATCGGCCATGAAAGCAATGTTCCTGGGCACAAGATTCCAGGGTTCTGCACCATTAAAGTCAAGCTTTTGAGGAGCTATCCACTCACTGTCATCGAATTCAACCTTTTCCCAGCCCCATGGATATTTTTCAGCAAAGACCTCATCGCCCGGTCCAACGGCATAATAGCCCCGGAGCCATTCTCTCAATTTCAGCTCATCATACGTGATAGGATCATAAGCAGGATTTCTGTAGGTTTTCCAGTCTGTATCTGAATGCAAATAAGAAAAGCTCTCATCCTCTGTCCGGAACATGAAGGCGGTCTGAACAGACAGGAGCGCCATAGGCTTGTTTTTTCCTGCATTGTAAACCAGGACTGCCAGCACATTCTTTCCGCTTTTCAGATATTGGGCAATATCCAAAACGTCATATTTGTAGGTCTGGAGATCGCCCTTGGCTGGTCCATAGCTCACCATCTCTCCATTGACATAAAGAATATATCTGTTATCCGCGGAGATCTGAACCTTTAGTTCACCTGGTACCGTACTCAGATCAAATGTCCTTCTAAAGTGATAAACACCATAGCTGGTGACATTCGCAGTTGGATAGGATATCCATGGAGTCGGGGCCCCATCGCCCGGTTGACATTTAGCTTGTGGAGAGAAGAGGCTGGTGGCAACAATCAATAATATCAAATAGCTCTTTATGTTCATTCTTTGCATTTTTGAGTTGAATAACATCAATTAAAAAGAAGAACAAGCAAAAGATTATCCTGTTCTTACATGGATGTTTTAATGCCTAAAGTCTCAAGTCTATGAAAATATACTACTTACTTTTCACAGTGACATTCCTCTTATTTAGTTGCGAGCAAACATTCGAGCAGAGTTCCGGTGAGTTAGCCTTTAAACATGTTCTGGTGATTGTCGGGGATGATCACTCTTACAAGGCGGTAGGTGCTTACGGCAATGACTATATCCGGACTCCAAACCTGGACCAAATGGCAGAAAATGGCATCCTGTTTAGAAATGCTTATGCCACCTCCCCCATCTGCAACGCCTCCAGGCAATCCATCCTAACCGGAAAATATCCCCACGCCACAGGCGTGAACATGCTTTTTACACCTTTCCGGGATGAGGGTAACGTAACCATCGCTGAGCATTTGAAAGAAAAGAATTTCAGCACTGCGATCATCGGGAAAACGCACTTCAACAACTGGATGTGGGCTCCCCTCTACAAAGATGGGACGCCCTCACATGGATTTGATGTAAGGATCGAACGCGGGGAATACAGGGACTATATCAAATCCAACCCATACACTGAACTACCCCGGGGATTGAAAACCAGAGAAAACCAGCAAGGTGAGGGAATTACCTGGGCCAAGAATGCCGCGATGCTGCCTGTCGGTCATCGGGCTTCAGAGAGCGTCGCAGCATTCTTTGTCAACGAAGCGAGCAAGTTCATCAATTCCGGTGATCAAAGGACATTTACCTGGCTGGCCTTCCATGAACCGCATGCACCTTTCGTTTACACCATTGACTATCACGACCTGTATCATCCTGACAGTGTTTTCCTGCCATCAGGCTCACCGGAAGATGACCGATGGATTCCTGCCATTTTTAAGGACCTGACTGAAAAAGAAAAAAGAGGAATCATTACTTCATATTATCGATCGGTTACACATATGGATCACCAGGTAGGAAGAATGTTGGATAGTCTGGAGCAATCAGGTAAACTCGATGAAACATTGGTGATCTACATAGGAGACCAGGGCTACTTATTGAATGACCACAAAAGATTTGAAAAGCATAGTTTCTGGGAGGAGTCGATCCGGGCTCCGTTTATCATCATGGGTGCAGGATTGCCCAAAGGGCTTGTGATTGAAGATCCTGTGTCCTTCATCGATATTGCACCCACCATTATGGATTTTCTAGGGCTTGAGCCACATGATGATTTTCAGGGAAAGAGTCTCAGGTCATTGATCGAGACCGGCGAAGATACAAGTCAATATGTCTTTGCCGAATACCTGATCGACAACAAAGCCATGGTCACCGACGGCCGGTGGAAGTATATTTTTACCACCGGGAGCCGAGATATCAACATGAATTACTCAACTGGTCTTGGTCCGTCGGGGATGTATCATAGATTATATGATCTTCAAAATGACCCCACAGAATCAAAAAACCTTGCCTACCAGCAAGAGTACAGTAAAAAGATCAATGACCTGCAGGAGGTGATGCTCAACTATTTTTATCAGACCCATCCTGAAGCGGGAAACATACCCGATAACTTTAACAAACTTGGCGAGCTTGTGTGGTTCCTGGAGCCCCGCGATCTCGGAGGGGATTATGAGGAAAGGCCCGCCAGGGTCTTTGAAGGTTCAGAATATATTCCTGAGGACGTTGATTAGCATTCTATTATGTTAAATTTGCGCGAAAAATCTATAAGATGAAAAGATTACAAAACCTAACAATTATTTTAATGGTGGTACTTTCAGCTTGCTCTACAAAGAAAGAAAGTGCAGAAGATAAAAGCACCGGAGCAGCCCAACCAGAGGCTACCATGGTTTCGGAAAATACCGGAGAATGGATCAACCTCTTTGATGGCGAGTCCTTCGATGGATGGAAAGCCAGTGAAAACAAAGACGCCTTTAGCATTGAAGATGGAATGATCAAGGTAAATGGTAAAAGATCACATCTTTTTTACGTGGGGGATGTCAATGGAGGTACCTTCAAGAATTTTGAGTTCAAAGCAGAAGTGATGACTAAGCCAAATTCTAACTCAGGCATCTATTTTCATACCGAATACCAG
This sequence comes from Cyclobacteriaceae bacterium, assembly GCA_965243485.1. Lineage (GTDB taxonomy): Bacteria > Bacteroidota > Bacteroidia > Cytophagales > Cyclobacteriaceae > UBA7330. The sequence continues at coordinate 5,890,314 of CBDEVP010000001.1, forward strand.
GAAGAGGGCTGGCCTTCCAAAGGTTACGAAGTCCAGGTCAATAATACGCATTCTGATTGGAGAAAAACCGGTGGATTATATGCTATTCAGGATGAAAAGGATCCCCCCTCAAAAGACAATGAGTGGTTCACTGAATACATCAAGGTTCAGGGAAAACATGTGATCGTCACTGTAAATGGCGATACCACAGCCAATTACATAGAGCCTGAGAATCCGGAGCGTGAAGAAGGTATGAAAGGCCGGTTGATCGACAGCGGTACATTTGCTTTACAGGGCCATGATCCCGGGAGCACTGTATATTATAAAAGCGTGATGGTTAAGGTATTACCTGACTGATAAACACTTTATGGCTGTCGGATGATCAGAATCTGGCAGCCATCAATAGATTCAGATCTTTAAAACCAAGGTTAAATTTCTTAGCCAACTGCAGGTTTGTGAGTGCGCCGTGATAGGTATAGACCCCTTTCATAAACCACTTGTTGCTCAATATCATTTCATCAATACCTCCGCTGTCTCCTATCTGCAGGACTATTGGTGTAAAAATGTTGGAAATGGCCAGTGAGGCCGTCCTGGCTACTCTCGATCCGATATTCGGTACGCAATAATGGATCACGTCATATTTTTTGAAGGTAGGCCTCTTGTGACTGGTCATTTCGGATGTCTCTATGCATCCCCCCTGATCAATCCCCACATCAATGATCACTGAACCAGGCTTCATCCTGGATACCATTTCTTCCGTCACAATACATTTATTGGCTCCTTTTTCAGGCCGCATGGCCCCAACTACTACATCCGCATTCTGAATGGCTTTGGAAACAGTGGCATTGTCAATCGTGGAGGTGTGGATCTGCTGACCCAGGGCATGTTTGATCCTTCGGAGCTTGTAGATGTGATTGTCAAATACCTGAATATCCACCCCCAACCCAATACAGGCCCTCGCCGCATACTCGGCTACGGTTCCGGCACCCAGTATTACGACCTGCGTCGGAGGTACTCCTGTAATACCGCCTAAAATAATCCCCTTGCCATCATTGGTATTGCTAAGCAGTTCAGCTGCAATGAGCATCACCGTACTCCCGGCGATTTCGCTCATGGCGCGCACCATAGGAAGTCCCCCTACCTTATCTTCGATAAACTCATAGCCTATAGCAGTGATTTTCTTTTTGTTCAACGATTCCAGGTATTCCCTGGACTGACTGCCACTCTGAAAAGCTGAGAACAGGGTCGAGCCTTGTTTTAGCAAACCAATTTCCCTGTCAGTGGGCGGCTCTACCTTAAGAATGATGTCTGCCTGATAAACTTCCTTCGATGAATAAACGACCTTTGCCCCTGCCTCACTGTATTCATGATCACTGAAATGCGCGGATTTTCCCGCACTTGCCTCCACCCATACCTCATGACCATTACTTGTGAGCACATCCACAGATTCGGGTTTCAAAGCTACCCTGCTTTCCTGCAGAGATATCTCCTTTGGCACACCAATAAAAAGTGATTTATGGCCCTTCCTCTGTTTAAGAGGGGCTTCCTGTGTATAAAGTTTAGGATCCCGGGCCAACTCGGCAAACCCGGACTTCGTCTTTTCAGCCATGTTCCACCAGGGTTATTTCCCTGTTCTTCTCGTCCACTAATTTAATATTTATTTCCAGGTGTTTTACCGGAATGAGGTCAGGAAACATATTTGACCATTCAATCAAACATACATTCCCACTGTAAAAGTATTCTTCAATCCCAATATCAAGGGCTTCTTCCTCGTCTTTTAACCGGTAAAAGTCAAAATGATAAATGACCTGACCTGAGGCCGTGGCATATTCATTGATCAGTGAAAAGGTAGGTGAGCTTACCGCATCCATGACCCCCATTTCTTTCGCCAGGACTTTCACCAGCGTAGTTTTTCCTGATCCCAGATCGCCATTCAGGCAAATGATCCTGAATTTCTCCGTTTTTCGGATGATATCCCTGACTACAAAACTCAGCTCATCGATGGAAGCAACCTGAAACTTCATCATTTATTTCCCAGTACAACCAGCGGGATGATCATCTCCTCCAGGCTAAGGCCTCCATGCTGGAAGGTGTCCCGGTAATGATTTACATAATAGTTGAAGTTGTTGGGATATGCAAAAAAGAAGTCCTCCCTTGCGAAAGCAAAGGTGCTGCTCACATTGGTCTTGGGTAGTTTAAACTGTTCGGGATTCCGGGTGAAAAATACACCCTCTTCCTCAAAACCCAGATTCTTTCCCTGCTTGTACCTCAGGTTGGTATTGGTATTCCTGTCTCCAACAATTTTATAAGGTTTTTTCACCCTGATCGTGCCATGATCGGTGGTGATCACCACCTTCACATCATTTTTTTTCGAGGCCAGGATCTTGAGAAGTTCAAACAAAGAAGAGTGCGAAAACCAGGATTTCGTCAGTGAAAGATAAGCCGATTCATCGGGTGCCAGCTCGCGGATCATATGCATGTCTGTCCTGGCATGAGAAAGCATATCCACAAAATTGAATACGATCGCGTTGAAAGGATTGGACATCAGATTTGACACACTCTCTACCAACTGCTTGCCTTCGTTAGTCCGGATGATCTTGTTATAGGTGTATTTGATGTCTTTCTTCTCTTTCTGAAGATTGATGCCCAGCAATTCCTGTTCAAAATTATTCTTGGCATCCTCCTCATCCTCTCCTACCCAGTATTTGGGATAATTATTGGCGATGTCTAAAGGCATCATCCCTGCAAATAGCGCGTTTCGGGCATATGCCGTAGTCGTCGGCAGGATTGAATAGTAGGATTCCTTTCTTTCGATGTCAAAGAGTTCGGCAATCTCCGGTTCCAGTATCTCCCACTGGTCCAGTCTCAGATTATCAATCACGATCAAAAAAACAGATCTGTCTTCTTTGATTAGTGGAAATACTTTTTTCTTCAGGACCTGATGGGATAGTAGTGGCCGCTCCACATCCGGGTTGGTGATCCAGTCCTGGTAGTGGTCTTCAATAAAATCTGAGAACTGTCGATTGGCTTCCACCCGTTGGGTATTCAGGACCTCCTCCATACTCTTGTCTTCGGTATTGTCAATTTCAATCTGCCAGTACACAAGCTTTTTAAAGATGTCGGCCCAACCTTTGAAGTCGTGAATATCCTGTAGTTCCATGCTCAGCCGCTGAAACTCCTGCTGGTAACCCTGATTGGTGTGCTCAGAAACAATCCGCTTATTGTCAAGGATCTTTTTCACCGAAAGAAGGATCTGATTGGGATTTAATGGTTTAATAAGGTAATCAGCAATCCGGGCGCCAATGGCCTCTTCCATGATCTCCTCTTCCTCGGATTTGGTGATCATCACCACCGGAAGATTGGGATGCGTTGATTTAATATAATTCAGCGTCTCCAGGCCGGTCATCCCCGGCATATTCTCATCGAGAAACACAAGGTCAAACGGGTTGTGATCAATCTGCTCAAGCGCATCAGCTCCACTGTTTACAGGTGTTATGTTGTATCCTTTACCTGACAGGAACAGGATATGGGGTTTCAGTAAATCGATCTCGTCATCTGCCCAAAGTATGCGGTTGTTCATTTCGTTTCTCTTTTGTTTTCTTGTCTTACGTAATTGTTGATCGATGGATTAGTAATTTTACATCAAGAAGCTAAATTAATCTCAATCCCTCGTCTTTTGAACAAAAAGAAAATAGTAAACGATCCGGTCTATGGATTTATCACTATCCCCGGCATTCACATTTACGACATCATCGAGCATCCCTACTTCCAAAGGCTACGCAGGATCAGGCAGCTGGGGCTGACGGAATTTGTTTATCCGGGTGCCTTACATACACGGTTTCATCATGCGCTGGGCGCCATGCACCTGATGACCAAAGCCCTTGACACTTTACGACATAAGGGTGTCATGATCTTTGAAGCGGAGTATGAGGCTGCTCAAATGGCCATTTTACTCCATGACATCGGTCACGGGCCTTTTTCCCACACCCTGGAATTTAGTCTTTTTGAAAATGTGAATCATGAGCAGATCTCCCTGTGGATGTTCAGGAAGTTGAACGCAGAATTCAAAGGCCGGCTGGAACTGGCCATTCAGATCTTCACCGGAAAGTATCACAGAAAATTTCTTCATCAGCTGGTCTCCAGCCAGCTGGATGCCGACAGGCTGGATTACCTCCGCAGGGATTGTTTTTTCACGGGAGTACTTGAAGGCACTATCGGTTCGGAAAGGATCATCCAAATGCTTAATGTGGTGGACGATCAGTTGGTGGTGGAAGAAAAAGGCATTTACAGCATAGAAAATTTCCTGAATGCCCGCCGGCTGATGTACTGGCAGGTCTATCTGCACAAAGCCTCAGTGAGTGCCGAATCCATGCTCATCTCATTGATGAAACGGGCCAAAAAGCTGACCCAGTCGGGTAAGGATGTGCCAGCTACTCCTGCGTTGAAGATCTTTCTGGAGCAGGACATTACGGCAGAAGAATTTGAAAAAGACCATGACCTGCTGGATGTGTTTGGTATACTTGACGATACCGACATCTGGGGATCTATCAAATTCTGGGCTCAGCACGATGACTATGTTTTGAAAACCCTCAGCCAGGGCCTGTTGATGAGAAAGCTTTTCAGGATAGAGCTTTCCAATGAAAAAATTGCTAAAGAGAAAATAAATGATCTCAGAAAAGCTGTCTTAAAAACAGGTATTGAACCTGACCTGGTCAAATATTTCATACAAAAAGGCTCAGTGAGTAATTCGGCCTATATTGCAAAAGATAGCTCAATCAATATCTTAACCAAATCAGGAGATGTGATGGATGTTGCCAGTGCCACGGATCTTCCAAACATTAAGGCGATCAGCAAAATCGTGAAAAAATATTACCTGAGCTATCCCAAACACATATATTTGTGATGCATATCTCAACGCCGAAAATGGCATTCTATGGAATTTACAATTGATCAGATAGCAGGAATTATTGATGGTGAAGTCGTAGGTGACGGTAAGAAAAAAGTCAGTCAGATCAAAGGCATAGAGGATGCGAAAGAAGGATCAATCTCCTTTCTTTCCAATCCCAAATATGAATCCTTTATCTACTCAACCAAGGCCAGCGCAGTTATTGTTGCCAGGGATTTCAAACCAGCCAAAGAGATCTCCACTACATTGATCAAGGTCAGTGATCCCTATTTAAGCTTCACTTCGCTGCTGGAGGAATATGAGAAAATTTCAAGTTTTCAAAAATCAGGTAAGGAAGACCCTGTTTTTGTGGGAGAGCAAAGCACCTATGGTGATAACATCTATTTGGGGGCTTTTTCTTACATTGGTAAAAATGTAAAGATTGGTGATAATGTAAAGATCCATCCCCAGGTTTACATCGGGGATAATTCCATCATCGGGAATAACTGTATTTTTTATCCCGGGGTGAAGGTTTATTCCGGAACAAAAATTGGCAATCACTGCACGCTTCACGCAGGTGCGGTCATAGGTTCTGATGGATTCGGTTATGCGCCCCAGAAAGACGGTTCCTATAAAAAAATACCACAACTCGGAAATGTGATCCTTGAAGACCACGTGGATATCGGCGCCAATACCACTGTAGACTGCGCCACGCTGGAGTCTACCGTTATCAAAAAAGGAGTGAAGCTGGACAACCTGGTCATGATCGCCCATAATGTAGAGGTGGGTGAAAATACAGTGGTGGCTGCCCAATCCGGGATTTCAGGCAGTACGAAAATCGGAAAGAAGGTGATCATCGCCGGCCAGGTAGGGGTTGTCGGACATATCAAAATTGGTGACGGTGTAATACTCACCGCCCAGTCAGGCGTGTCGAAAGATGTGCCGAACAATGAAACTATCTTTGGATCCCCTGGTTTTGAGAAAGGTCCTTATATGCGTTCTTATGCGGTGTTCAAAAAGCTTCCTGATGTGATGAGACGAATTCAGGAACTTGAACAAAAAATCCTAAATTTGCCCACCAAATAACAGGATGAGATCAAATCAACATACTATCAAAAAACCGGTAACGGTTTCTGGAATAGGACTGCATACCGGGGTGAAGGTGAATATGACTTTCGCTCCTGCCAAGCCCAATCATGGAATCAAATTTCAGAGGGTCGATCTGGAAGGGAAACCTCTTGTAGATGCTGATGTCGATAATGTAGTTGACCTGTCCAGAGGCACTACCATCGAGCAGAATGGCGCCCGCGTAAACACCGTCGAACATACCCTGGCGGCTCTGATCGGACTTGAAATTGATAATGTCCTGATCCAGCTTGATGGACCCGAACCTCCCATTATGGATGGCAGCTCAAGGATGTTCATTGATGCCATTGAAGAAGTCGGACTTCAGGAGCAGGCCGCACAACGGCTATTTTTTGAAGTCCCGGAGAGCGTATTCTATCAGGATAAAGACCGGGATGTGGAAATCGCCGCTTTACCGCTTGACGACTATCGACTCACGGTGATGGTTGATTATAACTCACCCGTACTGGGCAGTCAACATGCTTCTCTTAATAACATCGAGGACTTCAAGGAAAAAATCTCAATGGCCCGTACCTTCTGTTTCCTTCATGAAGTAGAAGAGCTATATAAGAATAACCTGATCAAGGGGGGGGACCTCAGCAACGCCATTGTGGTGGTAGATCGCAAGGTAAAACCCAATGAACTTGACCACCTGGCAGACCTGCTGGGCAAGCCAAAAATCGAAGCGAGCAGAGAAGGGATACTGAACAATGTAGAGCTCAGACATAAAAACGAACCGGCAAGACATAAGCTCCTGGATATGGTGGGAGACCTTGCGCTGGTTGGTAGACCCATCAAAGCACAGATCCTGGCTGCCCGGCCCGGGCATGCAGCGAATGTAGCTTTTGCCAAGAAGCTCAAAAAGCTGATGGTGGAAACCAAGCAAAACAATGTACCCCAGTACGATCCCAAGCTACCCCCGATACTGGACATCAACAAAATTCACAAGATATTACCTCACAGATATCCATTTTTGCTTATTGACAAGATCTTCCATCTGGATGATGAGCAGGTGGCGGGTGTTAAAAACGTCACATTCAATGAACCCTTTTTTGCCGGACATTTTCCGGGCAATCCGGTCATGCCAGGGGTTCTCCAGGTGGAAGCCATGGCTCAGATCGGTGGCATCCTGGTATTAAACTCGGTCCCTGATCCGGAAAATTACTGGACTTACTTTCTTGGTTTGGAGAATATCAAATTCAGGAAGATGGTGCTTCCCGGCGACACGCTGGTCATCCGATGTGAACTCCTGCAGCCAATCAGAAGAGGTTTCGTTAAGATGAAAGGCAGCGCATATGTTGGAAATAATTTAGCTTGCGAAGGAATAATGACGGCAAGCATCGTTCGAAAAGATCTATGACAGGACCTCAAAATAATGTCCATCCGGAAGCGAAAATAGGTAAAAACGTCACCATTGAACCTTTTTCCACCGTCTATGAAGATGTGGAAATCGGGGACAACACCTGGATCGGCCCAAATGTCACCATTTTTCCGGGAGCGAGAATTGGCAAGAATTGTAAAATATTTCCCGGCGCAGTGATCTGCGCCGTTCCCCAGGACCTGAAATTTGACGGGGAGTATACCACCGTGGAAATAGGAGATAATACCTCCATCAGAGAATTTGTTACCATCCATCGCGGCACCAAAGACAAATATGTAACCAGGGTTGGCAAAAACTGCCTGATCATGGCCTATGTCCACCTGGGTCACGATACGATCGTTGGGGATCATTGTGTCCTGGCTAATTCCGTTTCAATTGCAGGACATGTGGAAATAGGAGATTATGCCATCCTTGAGGGCTTGGTGGCCGTTCAGCAATTCATCGTGATCGGAGAGCATGCATTCATTGGCGGCGCCTCACTGGTCCGGAAAAATGTTCCCCCTTATGTAAAAGCTGCACGTGAGCCCCTTTCCTTTGTGGGAGTAAACACGGTGGGGCTCAAAAGAAGAGGGTATTCGGAAGATGATATCCGCACCATCGACGACATCTACAGGATCATCTACATTCAAAATCAAAACATCAGCAAGGCACTGGATCAGGTGGAGGCTGAGCTACCGGATACCAAATATCGAAAACGGATCCTCGACTTTATCAGCAACAGCCCCAAAGGGGTCATGAAAGGGATCTATTAGTGGACATTGTTGCTGAAAATCTTGGTAAAAAATACAACCGGGAGTGGATATTCAGATCTCTGAATATCGAGATCAGAACCGGCGACCGGCTGGCCATCACCGGTGCCAATGGGTCCGGGAAATCGACTTTACTGAAAATACTCTGCAATTACCTGTCGCCTTCCGAAGGATCGGTCCGGTACCTGATCAATGGAGAAGTTTCAGATAAAGAAAAGGTGCAGTTGAGCTTCAGTCTTGCTGCTCCTTATATGAATATCATTGGTGAATTTACGGTGCAGGAAATGATCGATTTCCATCGTAAATTCAAAAATACAGGCTTTACTACTGAAGAAATCCTGGAAAGCTCCAGGCTTCACGATGCCTCCTCAAAATACGTTCAGGAATTATCCTCCGGCATGCTTCAAAGATTGAAGCTTAGCCTTATCTTTTTCTTCGAAAATGAGATCATTTTTTTGGATGAGCCCACCATGAATCTTGATCTTAGAACCATCGACTGGTATCATGATCAGGTCCGATCATTAAAGAAGTCACAAACAGTCATTCTAGCCTCCAATCAGGAAGGGGAATACAAGGGATTTGACCGTATCATTAACATAGAAGACCACAAACCTTAACAGGTAAATATCATTCTTTATGTGATTTTAGAATTCAGATTGCATTATCTTTAGAGTACAAAATTTGATTATGCCTGAAAAAGGCATACATTTGATCATCATATACCGTTAAGCTTATCGTGTCATGAGTCTCGGCTTCCCGGGCCATTTGCTGTGAGCTATTAAAATTAAGACTATAGTCATGAAAAGAGTCACTCATTTACTAACAGCCTTAGTGTTTATATCTCTTAGTGTATTTATCAGCTGTAACAAAGGGGATGGTGGAGATGATGGTCCCACACCTACCGAAGAACAAGCCAATTTGCTGAGAGGTACGTGGAATCTGGTGCAAAATGGCGCAAGATTAGGAACCACCATTAGGCCTGAGTGGGAAGGTCTGTCAGGAGTACTCCAGGGTGATATTACCGGAGGAACTATCGCCATGACGGGCGTACCATCCGACCCCGGAGCATCCGACGTATGGCCCGCAAGCTCTTCATGGACCTTTGGAGACAGTATCACCGAAATTGTAAGAAGTGATGGTGTCACGATGAATGTCACGGTCACAGAAAATCAATTGGTGGTTAGTTTTACCATTACCGGATCCGGTAGGATCGAAGGGTTTGATGGATCCTGGACCTTTACATTTGAAAAAGGATCATAAAAGATTTACGATTTTTAATAATTTTACAGGGAACAGGAAACTGTTCCCTTTTTTCATGCGCTGATACTAACAGATCACTTGATACAATACCAGGACAAATACTTTGATCAGGACAAAAACCAGATTTTAAGAGCAGCACAGGGCTTCGTTGAACCCAGGCTTCTAAATCAGTGGGTAGAGATTGCCAGGGATAAATATCATCAGGCAGAAAATCCCATGGGCCTGGTCGATGATTTTATATCAAAAGTCAATCAGGTGCAGGATTATGATGTGACCTTCCTCAGTGAGTTCTATGAGTTGCTCTCTGTCATCTACCGTTTTACCATCGGAGACAACCAGCTTGAATTCATCTGGGATGGAAGAAGCCATTATGAGGTTTATGCTGAAAGTTGGTCCGAAAAATTCCTTGAATGGGTTAGTGACCTGTCCGCTCAACCTGAAGTGTACAGAAGTATCCTCAAGGCCTGTATCCTCAAGCAGGATATCAATTTCAGGTTTCATTATTATGCAGTCAGGAGGATCATTCTCAATAGATTTTCTGTCAACTGGAGCAGAAACAAGATTATTTCGTATGCTAGCGGCTAATGTCAAACGAGTCGAACCCTTTTATCTCCGCATCTGAAACTTCAACCCCTGCTACCCTGGCCTGTGGAGGACCTTTTTTACACCAGTCAACAAACTGTTTGATTGCATCCTCCCCCCCTTCCGCATGGATAAGTACCGAGCCGTCAGGTTGATTCTTCACCCAACCATTCAGACCGATGGCCCGGGCCTGATCCCTGGTGGATGCCCGGAAAAAGACACCCTGCACTTTCCCGGTACAAAGGATCGTTTTAGCTACTGCTGACATTTCTTTAATGCTTCAGACCGCACTCCTTACAAAACTTCATCTTGTCAGGTGGTCTTTTCTTTGGCGGCTTTTTATGCCCGAAATACAATGGATTGGAATACTGTGGATCCTCAGCCTTCTTCTGCTCTTTGGCCTTTTCCTTATAGACTTCCTTCATCTTTTCACGGAATTCGGCTATTTCCTCTTCCCTGCTTTTATTAAAGACGGTCTTTTTTTCTTTCTTTTTGAAAATACCCAAAAATCCTTTCTCCTTCTTCTTTGTAGCCTGGTATGCCGGAGGTGGAGGATCTTTTGGTTTTACTTCTCGTGTGGACTGACCAAATGAATCTTTTGCGAAGAACAGGAATAAAACTGTAAGAATGAAAAATTTGAAGTGCAAACCGTGAATAATATTTTTGTTTCTTTACTCAACGTGTGAACGAACAATTATTGTTCCATTGTTGATAATGAATTACAAAGGTAGCGGATCAAAAATATTTGGTACCATTTATGATATATTAACTCATTATCGATGAAACATGGTCCAAATAAGATTATATGACCATATTTACCACAATGAATAAGCTATTCTTAAGTATTCTGCTCACTGGCTGCTCCATCTATGCTTTGAGTCAGTCCATCCCTGACGGAGAATTAACCCGAAGGATGGACCAGGGTGTGATCATGATGGAGTCGGGTGATTATGAATCGGCACAGAAAGAATTCCTGTTTGTCATGGGCCGGATGGAATCACTTCCCTCGGATATGGCCTATTATTTCGGAAGAAACAGCTTCCATCTCAGCAAATACAAGCAAAGCATCAATTGGCTTAATAAATACATACAGCTTAAGGGTACCCAGGGCCGGTTTTACGACATGGCCATCAAATATTTACAGTTGGCAGAAGAGGAGTATGTGAAGATCTCCCAAAGTCAGACTGCTGAAATACAAAGAGAGCTTCAGGGAGATGACTATGACTGCGGTGGATTGCAGAAGATGATCTGCCCGGTATGCAATGGCACTGGTGTCATAATCGTTAACGGTCCGTTTGACAGGATCTACAAGACTTGTCCCTACTCCCTTGGTGAATCGTATCTTTCCTGCGAAGAATACAACCAGTTTATGAGAGGTGAGCTGGAGCCCAAAAATCAATAATTACCAACCAAGCACATAAGCGAATATCAGGGGGGCCACGATCGTGGCATCAGACTCCACGATGAATTTTGGTGTGTTCACATCCAATTTGCCCCAGGTGATCTTTTCGTTAGGTACGGCTCCGCTGTAAGAACCATAACTGGTGGTCGAATCTGAGATCTGGCAGAAATAGCTCCAGAAAGGGGTATTTTCAAGCTCCAGATCCTGATACAACATCGGCACCACACAAATAGGAAAATCACCGGCGATGCCTCCCCCGATCTGAAAGAAACCAATACCTTCATCTCCTGCATTCTTCGTGTACCAGTCAGCTAGGAAGGTCATGTATTCAATGCCGGATTTCATGGTACTCGGTTTTAGCTCCCCTTTGATACAATAGCTGGCGAAAATATTACCCATCGTAGAATCCTCCCAACCCGGAACGATCATGGGCAGGTTTTTTTCCATGGCGGCGATCATCCAGCTGTTTTTTGGATCTATTTCATAATGCTGACTGAGCACCCCGCTTTTCAAAAGCTTATACATGAATTCATGAGGAAAATAACGTTCTCCCTTTTCCTCTGCTTCTTTCCAGATCTTATAAATATGTTTTTGGATCCTGCGAAAAGCTTCTTCTTCAGGGATACAGGTATCGGTCACTCTATTGAGGCCCTGATCCAGTAATTCCCCCTCCTGCTCCGGTGTAAGATCCCGGTAGTTTGGGATTCGTTTGTAGTGGGAATGTGCAACGAGGTTCATGATGTCTTCCTCCAAATTTGCACCGGTGCATGAAATGATATGTACTTTGTCATTGCGGATCATCTCCGACAAGGAAATGCCCAACTCCCCGGTACTCATTGCACCTGCAAGGGAAACCAGCATTTTCTTATTTTCATCCAAATGCTTGATATACCCCCTGGCAGCATCCACTAAAGCGGCGGCATTGAAGTGTAGAAAATTCTTTTCAATAAACTGAGTGATTGGTTTCGAAGACATAGTGCTTGCTAAAGGTTTTTTCAAAGCTAAGAATATCTCGCAAAAAAAAGCCTTAAATAACCTAATACAAGTACTTCCGCGGTTTCGTCAGTCTATGAAAATATTATACAATATAGAAGAGAGAAAGCAGAAACAACACAATCAATGTCAATGTTGTCAGCTTAATCAGCTCCTTTTTAACCTCTACCGGTTGTGTTTGATCTTTTTGTTCCATGGCGATAAATCGGTGTTTGAAATAAGGACACAAGCCCCGATGAAATGGTTGTAAAAAAATTTAATTAAAACGGTACCGAATTCCTGTGTTGATCCCATACCCACTAGGCGAAGCCACAAATGAAGTGCTTTGCTTGGTAAGCGAGGTGATCGGTTGTCTCATGTAGGGTTCCACCGTGAGCTCTACCTGATCAAAAATGGAATAACCGATCTGCAACCCCCCCAGACCGGCAAAACTGATCTCCCTGTAGGGCGAACTCACTCCGGGTCCGATAGAGACATTAGCCACTTCACTGTTTGGATCCACCAGCCGGTTACCCAGGTAAAAATTGGTAGCTACTCCGGCATTCACCACAATATTGAGTCTGCTGTCTATCAGGATAAATCCCGCTTTGAGAGGTACCGAAGCAAACTGGAATTGATTGTCCAGGTCCACATCCTGATAATTGTATTGAATGAACTTTTCTGCGCCGATGATGCTGTTAAGCTGGGTGACACCCCTTGTTTCGGAGGAAGCGGCAATCGGCTCTACTGAATTTGGAGACTCCACCACTACATTGGTCTGGGTTGTGGCATCAGCCTGGGTATAAAAGACCCCGCTTTCAATGATCCAGTTGTCACTGATCCGCATTCCAAAATTGACCCCGAGATCGATGGTGGTCCCGCTTCTCATTCCTTCCCTGACTGCAGGCGACTGGTTCGCTACTCTGAAAGAATTGGCATTGGACATGGCAAAATTCTCGGCAGTAGCCAGATCCAGGCTGCTGGCGAGAAGATTGGAAGGGCCGGACTGATAATTAGGATCAAAACTTCCTGAACCCATGCCAACGCCTGCCCAAAATTTATCGTGACTTTCTGACTTCCTTTTTCGCGCCTGAGCAAATTTGCCACTGATAGGCTTGTTATACATCCGCCGATCGGTCTGCGCATTAATGTTATAATGGATCTCCGGTTGCAGGGAAGACTGATCATCCAGTGTAAGCACCTGGTATTTTGACCCGTCACGGTCCTGATAAGCCAATTCTTCCCGATAGTAAACAAAGGATCCGTTACTTTCTTCTTCCGTGCCCGAATAATTGTTTGCTCCGATATTGGATATTGATTGAGTACTTTTCGAATAATGGTTTGCTCTGGTATTGGATATTGATTGAGTACTTTCTGAGTCATCCTTTACAATTATTCCCGAGTTTAGGACGGATTCATCGGTCGAACCGGATTCTGGATCCTCAGATAACTCCAGTGGAGCATTTTGATTTTGAACGATAGTATTGTTGATAGAGTCCTGATAGGAAACCAGGTAGTTGATGCCAAATAATGCGGCAATAAACACCGCTGCGGCCGCAGTCCACTGATAGAACCTGGCCTTCCTTCTAAGAACGGCCATCTGACCGTAAGCCAGCTCCCGCTCGATATTTCCCCATACCCTGGGATCCGGTTGCCTGGAAGCATCTTCAAAAGCTTCCTCCCAGGCCTTTTCGAATTTTTCATCCTCAAAGTTCTCCCGCCTTGCCATAATTCACTTTGCTGCTTTCGTTAATCCATTCCTGCAATAAACTTTTTGCTCTTGCATATTGGGATTTGGATGTCCCTTCACTCAATTCAAGCATTTCAGCGATCTCATGGTGTTTAAACCCTTCAATCGCATAAAGATTGAAAATGATCTGACATCCGCTTGGCAAGCGCCTGATCATGTCCATCAGCTCCTGTTGACTTAATGAAGAAACTGCCGTCTCGTTTGCACTGTATTGATTCAGGTCATTGATGTCCACCATCGGATAGAGATAAAGTTTACTTCTCTGGTGGTTCAACGCTGTATTGATCACAATGCGCTTGATCCAATAAGCCAGTGACGAATCTTTTCTGAAGTTTTCAATGCTTCTGAATACCTTTAGAAAAGCTTCCTGAAGAATATCCTCGGCCTCCTGCTCCATCTTCGTATACCGCAAAGCAACGGCATACATCCTGGGAGCGAAAGTATCATAAAGCTGTTGCTGAGCTTTAGCATCCTGCTTGCAGCAGCCCTGAATTAATTCTTCTTCACTGAGATGCATCCAGTTTAATTTTCAACCTTAATGACGCCCGATCGAATAAAATAGTTGTAATGACCTAAACAAATCTATACAAACGAAAGCACACATTATAAATGGCAAATAGTAATCAATAAGGCAAAGGATTTGGCCGATACCACCAAAACGTTTAATAAAATTCTTATATTTCTAACAATTACAATAGCTAAATGGAGCAATTAAGCCTTTACCAGAATAAAGAGGTAAAACGAAATCTAACCCATTCTTCAAAATCTCATCAGAATTTCCTCAAAATCCGAGATCAAATTAGTCCCTGATACGTTCATGGTTATATGCCAGTTAAGGTGTGAAAGCATTGCTGATTAAAACTTTTAGATGGAGGTCTGGCATTGGTCCGGGCTTTATCCTCCCTGTGCTGTTTTTACTTTTGAGCTGTAGCGATGCAATCAACATCGAAGGCATCAATTCTCCGGCTGCTGAATTTGAGGAGCAGGAAACTACCTTTGTTTGCTGGAATCCTGGTTTTCAGAAAACCATCACAGCGCTGATCCATACCATAGCTCAGCACGACCATGTCACGCTTTTTTACAATGAGCGATATCACCGCCCGGAGTCCCTGACGGAAATCCTGCAAAACAGTCAGATAAACCTGCAAAATGTGGAGCTCTCCCCATTTAATCTTGAAAACGACAATGTCTGGATCCGCGATTACGGACCTGTATTTATACCTGCAGACAACGGCGAGTACAGGGTGCTTTCATTCAGATATGATCATGAGGCCAATCAGGATTACAACCGCTTCGGTGAGCAGTACTCATCAAAGATGCGTCTTTCATTTTTGAACAGCAGCATGTATAGCGCAGGCGGAGGCAGGGAGATCAATGGCCTGGGCACGATGATCCTGATCGAGAGCTACGAACGCTTTATCAATCCGGGGTTAAGTCTGAAGGAGATCGAAGATGAGTATAAGAAAAAGCTCAACCAAAAGAAGGTCATCTGGCTTAAGAAAGGCCTTCCCCAGGACGATGCTTTCGACAACGGGCCGGTCCATGAAAATATCTATGGCAATGGCGTGAATGGGCATATTGATGAATTTTGCCGCTTTGCTGATGCCAATACCATCTTACTGGCCAAAGTAGATCCCGGTGACCTATTGAGGGACAGCTATTATCATGTGGTTAATCAAAGGCTGGAAGAAAACTATGAGATCCTCAGGAATGCCAAAGACCAGGATGGAAAACCTTTTAGAATAATCAGAGTGCCTCAGGCTCCCATTTTATTTAATGAAGAAAACCACAATGGCCAAAGCATTTACTATACCCCGGTCACCAGCTACCTGAATTTCGTACTCACTAACAATTCCGTAGTTATACCGGCTTATTACGATGAGGGTGATCCCCCGTATATCCGCCAGAAAGACGAAGAAGCTAAAAGGGTCTTTCAACAAATATTTAAAACCCGAAAAGTGGTCATGCTTCATTCCCTGGACCTAAACTACAGTGGCGGCGGACTTCATTGCATCACGCTCAATAAGCCGCGTAAAAAAGAACCGGCAAGCACATCAGCAATCTTTTTCAGGAAGAAAGCAGCCTGAATTTTATACGTTGAACCTGAAATGCATGATGTCTCCGTCCTTCACGATGTAGTCTTTTCCTTCAATGGCCATCTTGCCGGCTTCCTTGCATTTCAGCTCTGATCCGAATTTCTGATAATCTTCCAGTTTGATCACCTCCGCTTTGATAAATCCTTTTTCAAAATCCGAATGGATCACTCCGGCAGCCTGTGGCGCGCTCCAGCCTTTTCTGATTGTCCATGCTTTGACTTCTTTCGGGCCTGCGGTGAAATAGGTGATAAGATGTAGCAGGTGATAAGCAGCTTTGATCAGCTTATTCAAACCGGATTCTTTAAGGCCGTATTCCTCCAGAAACATTTTCTTTTCCTCCGCATCTTCAAATTCTGCAATTTGTGCTTCCAGCCCTGCACACACGATCACCACTTCCGCCTGCTCGGACTTCACGGCATTGATCAGTTGTTCACTCCATTGATTGCCTTTTTGCACACTTTCTTCATCAACATTGGCCAGGTAAATGATGGGTTTCTCTGTAAGCAGCTGCAATGACCTGACGACAGGCAGATCTTCTTTTCCAATTTCCAGCGACCTCACATTATTGCCCTCCTCCAGGTGATGTTTGATTTTCATCAGCCATTCATACTCCTTTTTTGCTGTCGCATCACCGGATTTAGCTATTTTCTCCACCCTGGCGATCCGCTTATCCACAGTATCCAGGTCTTTCAGCTGAAGCTCTGCGTCAATGATCTCTTTGTCAGCGACAGGATTTACCTTTCCATCCACATGTACGATGTTGTCATCGTCGAAACAGCGGACCACATGTATGATCGCATCCGTTTCCCTGATATTCGCAAGAAATTGATTGCCGAGCCCCTCACCTTTGCTGGCACCTTTTACCAGGCCGGCTATATCCACAAATTCTATGGTGGTCGGAATGACTTTCTCCGGGTTTACCAGTCCCTTCAAAATCCCCAGCCGGTCATCTGGTACGGTGATCACCCCGACATTCGGGTCTATGGTACAAAAAGGAAAATTAGCCGCTTCGGCCTTGGCATTTGACAACGTATTAAACAAGGTCGATTTACCCACATTCGGTAAGCCGACAATACCACATCTCAATCCCATGAATTATTATTTTTTAAATACCTGGTACCTTCTAAAACCTGCAACCGCTTCAGCAACCGATACTTTGATTACAGTATATGCAGGGATTGCTGCAATCATTCCAGGTATCTGAGCGATGGCAGCGCCCACAAAAATAATGACAAAAATTTCCAGTGGATGCGCTTTTACACTTTTAGAAAAAATCAGTGGCTGAAGTACAAGATTGTCAGTAGCCTGAACGACACCAAATACAGAAACAATCTTAATGATAAGAAAAATGGTTTCATTAGAAAATGAAAGAGAACCCGATGTGGAAATACCAACAATAATCCCAAAGGTTGCGCCTAAAATCGGACCCAGGTAAGGGATCAGGTTGGCAACAGCGGCAAAAACGGCGATGGTCAGGGCGTAATTGATCCCCAGAATGGATAGCCCGACCGATGCGATGGAAAAGATCGCAGTCATCTGAAACAATAGCCCAAGCAGGTAATTTGAAAGCAACCGTTCTACCTTGTAAAGTGCAGCAATGAATACTTCGAAATACTGGTTAGGCACCATCGCTATCAGCTGCCTTTTCAGGATCCCTTTTTCGTAGAGCAGGAAAAAAGTAATAAAGGTGACGGCAAGAAGCCCGACAAAGAAACTACCAGTCAGTGAGATCAGATCATTGATCACCTGGGTAAAATTGATGTTGGTGATCAGATCGAATGATGAGGATTTCAATCCATCCACGATAAACCCGGGCTCATCCGGAGCCATCCCATTACTGATCAGGAAGTCTTCAAGAGCATATAGCGGCCTGAGTGCTCCGTCCAAAACGCTGTCGAAATTTAAGGTGGAGATCACCTCTACCTGATGGGAAATCAGTGGTATGAAAAGAATAATGAACGAACTTAAGATCAATATTACCACCAGGAAGGAAAAAATGATAGCCAGAAACCTGGGGAGATGTCCTCCAAAAACCTGAAGCCTTAAGATCTGGCTGGTTAGTGGCCTTAGAATAGTAGCCAGCACCACAGAAATAATGACATAAACAAAAATATTGGAGAAATACCAGACAAGGACCCCCAGTAGTATGACAAGGATCAGAAAAAAAACTAACGATCGGTTCATATTCCCCTGATCAAATAAGATTTCAGAATTTAAGGCTAAAAAAAAGCCCCTGAAAAATCAAGAGCTCTCTTCAATCAAGATCTTTTTACACTAATCCCACTTCAGTTCGGTATCATCATCGGAAGCCATGTCCACACTTTCTCTTTCCCTTTCATGGCTTTCTTCCAGACTGTCAAACTGAGCAAAATCAATTTCCGGCATTAATTCGGTTTTCACATGTTTTACTGTCTCATTGAGGGCTTCAACAAACTTGTTGAAATCCTCCTTGTACAGGAATACCTTGTGTTTTTCATAAAAAAAACCGTCTTCCTTGAACCTTCTTTTGCTTTCCGTGATTGTAATATAGTAATCATTGGAACGGGTGGACTTTACGTCAAAAAAGTAAGTTCTCTTCCCTGCCCTTACTCGTTCTGAATAGATTTCGTCTCTTCCCTTGTCCTTGTTCTCTTCCACAACACTTGGTAGTTAGTTCCCTATATGATAAGATTTTAAGATTTAAATATAGCATTTTAAAATAAACAAATGCAAAAAGCGGAAACAATCCCAACTTTTATTAATTCGTTTACTTTAGTAGTAATATCACTTTAAAAAACGTTTTCCCCTGACTATGGACATGAATCTGGCCAATATCAAGCAGTTTGAAGACTTTGAAATTCTTGCCAGGCAACTGGTAGAAGGGTTTATCACCGGACTACATAAATCACCTTATCATGGGTTTTCCGTTGAGTTTGCCGAACATAAGCTCTACAACTTCGGGGAAAGCACACGACACATCGACTGGAAGGTTTATGCAAAGACAGACAGGCTTTATACCAAACAATATGAGGAGGAAACCAACCTCCGGTGTCACATCCTGCTGGATATTTCCAGTTCCATGTACTATCCGCTACCAGGTAAGGATAAGATCAACTTCAGCCTGGTAAGCGCCGGAGCATTGGCTTACCTGCTCACTTCTCAGAGGGATGCCGTGGGCCTCACAGGGTTTTCAGACAAGATCGAATTTCAGACCCCGCTTAAATCCACCAGGTCGCACCTGAGCCAGATGCTGACTCAGTTAAGTCAGCTGAAAGATCTCAACCCCACGCAGGCTACGGATGTGGCGGAGGTACTCCACCAAATTGCCGGGAAGATGCACCGAAGATCACTGATCATCATTTTTAGTGATATGTTCCAAAAATCGAATGATATTGATGAAGTCTATAAATCGCTACAGCATCTGAAGCACAATAAACATGAAATCATCGTTTTTCATGTTTCAGATCGTCACACAGAGCTGGAATTTGAATTTGAAGACCGGCCCCACCGGTTCATTGACCTGGAGACCAACCAGTCGATCAAGCTGAACCCCCATGAGATCAAGGATTATTATCAGGAGCAAATGGGAAAGCTCTTTGAGCAGATCAAGCTCAGATGCGGACAGCTAAAAATCGATCTCGTGGAAGTTAATACTTCGGACCCCTTTGATAAAGTACTTGGATCCTATTTGATCAAACGGAAAAGAATGAGATAGTTCTCTTAGAGAGTAGATTGAATTAAAGGTGCATCCACTCTTTCTTGGCCACCAGCTCCTCTTCAGATTCCTCATAATCCGGATCAGGAACACAACAATCGACAGGACATACAGCCGCACATTGAGGTTCTTCATGGAAACCCGTGCACTCGGTGCATTTCCCTGAGACTATGTAATAAAATTCATCAGATACAGGTTCCTGAGATTCATTGGCATCTACTGTAGTGCCATCCTCCAACTCTACCTCGGTAAGGTCCGTTCCGTCAGACCACTTCCACTCTTCTCCACCTTCGTAAATGGCAGTGTTGGGGCATTCAGGCTCACATGCACCACAATTGATGCATTCATCCGTAATCATTATAGCCATTAATTGTCCTTTTTTGTTTTTAGTGTTTATTAAAATAGTGAACAAAATTATTCACAATAAGTTTGCGGACAAGTCAAAATCTGTAATTAATGGATCTGAACGATCGAATTGAAGCTTTTGGTAAGCTGGGAGACCGTATTAGCGCACTCGGGAAGGAAGAGTTATCACTGCATGCTTCACGTGCAAGAAACGAAAATCCCTGGTTTACCAAAGAAAATGTGGAGTTATCATTTAAAGGTCTGGCTCACATGCTCCAAAGGGAAAGCCTGGAAGAATGGCTGAAGGGTTATCAATTAAATACTGACGTGCCAAGGATCGTGGGTATCGTCATGGCAGGTAATATTCCGCTTGTCGGTTTTCATGATCTGCTGTCGGTTTTGATCTCCGGTCATTTCGCAGCGGTCAAAACGAGTGCTAAAGACACTTACCTTGTCCGGCTGATCATCGATTGGATTGTGGATATCGCTCCAGGGCTAAAAAAGAATATCTCACTGAGAGAAAAGCTCACGGGCATTGATGCGGTGATTGCCACCGGCAGTGACAATTCTTCCAGGTATTTTCATTACTATTTTGGGAAAATACCCAATATCATCAGGAAAAACCGGGTTTCTATAGCCATCATTGATGGATTTGAGACTGATGAAGAGCTTTCAGAGCTGGGTAAGGATATCCTGTCATACTATGGCCTTGGATGCAGAAATGTTTCAAAAATATATATTCCAAAGGACTATAACGCCACCAAATTATTCCCGCATTTTCAATCACATGAATGGGTAATGGATAATCACAAGTACAAAAACAACTATGACTATCACAAATCAATTTACCTGATCAATAAGACTTCCCATCTGGATACAGGGTTTCTTTTGTGGAGGGAAACCAGAGACCTGGTCTCCCCGCTATCTGTTCTGTATGCCGAGACTTATTCCGATAAAAAAGAACTAAAGGAAACAATCCGATCTCAGGGATCAAAGATCCAATGCATCGTAAGTCATGACCATTTACCTTTCGGAAAAGCACAGCTGCCTGACCTCTGGGACTATGCGGATGACATTGATACGATAAAATTTTTAAGCACGATTTGATGAAAAGGGCAATGTAGGATGATATCCATTATCTTTGGACCTGAAATCTTACGAACCTAACTGACTTTAAACAATAACACATGGCACAGGATTTTTTCGGAATTGAAAGAGAACTCAAAACCCCGCTGGGTACACATAAATATTTTAGCTTAAGAGAGCTGGCTAAAAAGAGACCGGAGGTAAAGAAACTCCCCTACTCCATCAGGATCCTGCTGGAGAATGCCATTAGAAATTATGATGATTTCGCGGTAAACGAACAACATCTGGAGACTTTGCTCAACTGGAAGGAGTCAGCAGGTAAAGAAGACATACCCTACACACCCGCCCGGGTGCTGATGCAGGATTTCACCGGAGTACCTGCGGTAGTGGATATTGCCTCCATCAGGTCTGAGGTGGCAAGAAAAGGCAAAGACACAAGTCAGACGAATCCTGTAGTCCCTGCAGATATGGTGATTGACCACTCGGTAATGGTTGAATATTTCGGTACAGCCTCTTCCTATCAGCGCAATGTAGACATTGAATATCAAAGAAATGAAGAACGGTATAAACTATTAAAATGGGCTCAACAAGCCTTCTCCAATTTCAGCGTTGTACCTCCCGGCATGGGTATTTGCCACCAGGTCAATCTGGAATACCTTGCCAAAGGCGTAATTGAGAGGGATGGATACCTGTTCCCTGACACGCTCGTTGGTACGGATTCCCATACGCCCATGGTGAATGGCATTGGCGTACTAGGCTGGGGTGTTGGTGGTATTGAGGCAGAGGCTGCCATGTTAGGTCAGCCCATTTACATGATCCTTCCAGAGGTGATTGGCCTGAAACTTACCGGTGAAATGAAGGAAGGCACTACGGCTACCGATCTGGTATTGACAATCACAAGGCTATTGAGGGATACGGGTGTTGTCGGAAAAATCGTGGAGATCTTCGGACCCGGACTGGAAAATTTGACGGTACCTGACAGAGGCACCATTTCCAACATGTCGCCGGAATTCGGTTGCACAGACACGCACTGGCCGATCGATGATCAGACCCTTGCTTACATGAAGAAAACCAACCGGTCAGCAGATCACATAGCAATGGTGGAGGCTTATGCCAAAGAAAATCTGCTGTGGAGGGATTCTGACAATGTGATGGAATATCACAAAGAAGTGGAACTTGATCTCGGATCTATCGAGCCAACCATTTCCGGTCCGAAACGACCTCAAGACAAGATCTTACTCAAGGAGGCACGTGAAAAAGTCATTGGCCTGCTCAAAGATTCCCATAGCAGGGAATACATTCCTGTGGAAGACAGGCTTGGAGATTGGGCCAATGAAGGTGGTGCCCCTGCACAAAGCGTAAAGGTGAAGACGGGCGTCAGAAGCATTGAGATGAAACGTGGTGACCTGACCTACCATCTCTCGGATGGTGCCGTGGTTATTGCTGCTATCACCTCGTGTACTAACACTTCAAACCCAAGCGTGATGATCGGAGCAGGTCTGGTTGCCAAAAAGGCCATTGAGCGGGGGATGAATGTGAAACCCTGGGTGAAAACGTCTCTGGCCCCAGGATCCCGTGTTGTAACTGACTATCTAAAGAAGTCTGAGTTATTACCTTACCTTGAGGCCCTGAAATTTCACACGGTAGGATATGGATGTACCACCTGTATCGGAAACTCTGGTGACATGATTCCGGAAGTCCAAAAAGCAGTCATTGAGAATGACCTGGTGGTTTGCTCGGCACTTTCAGGAAACAGGAATTTTGAAGCAAGGATCCATCCAAATATCAAAATGAACTTCCTTGCTTCGCCCATGCTGGTAGTGGCTTATGCCATTGCCGGAAGGATGGACTTTGACATGAACAATGAGCCCTTGGGCATCGACTCCAATGGAGACAAAGTGTATCTCAAAGATATATGGCCGACGCAGGCGGAGATCAACGAGATCATGGATGTGGTAGTGACTCCCGAGGATTATAAGAAAACTTACGAAACCATTTTTGCCGGTGACGAAACCTGGCAGGCGCTCAAATCTCCGAAAGGGAAGATTTACGAATGGGATGATTCCTCAACGTACATCCAGGAGGCGCCTTTCTTTAAGGACATCTCCGAAGATGTACCTGAACCGGATGACATCAAGGGCGCGAAAGTCCTGTTGCAGCTGGGCGACATGGTCACTACGGATCACATTTCTCCTGCCGGAAAATTCCTGCCGGAGCATCCTGCGGGAAAATACCTGGTTGAACACGGGGTTGAAAAAAGAGATTTTAACTCCTACGGCTCTCGACGTGGCAACCACGAAGTGATGATGCGAGGTACCTTTGCCAACGTAAGAATAAAAAACAAACTGGCTTCGAAAGAGGGCGGATGGACAACTTATCATCCCGACGGCTCTGAAATGACCGTCTATGACGCATCGATGAAATACCAGAAAGAGGGCACTCCCCTCATTGTGATTGGAGGAAAAGAATATGGTAGCGGATCTTCCCGGGACTGGGCCGCCAAAGGGACCAACCTCCTGGGTGTAAAAGCGGTAATCACAGAAAGCTATGAGCGTATCCACCGATCCAACCTGGTTGGTATGGGTGTACTACCTATGGTTTTCATGGAAGGTGAAACGCAGGAAACACTTGGACTCCAGGGAAATGAAACGTTTGATATCACGGGCATATCTTCGGACCTGACACCCGGTAAGATTGTGGACGTAAAGGCTACCAACCCGGATGGAAAAGTGAAAGAGTTCAAAGCCAAGCTACGACTCGACTCGAAAGTAGATGTGGCTTACTATAAGCACGGTGGTATCCTCAATTATGTATTACGGAATTTCCTGAAGAATTAAACTTAAAATTTGAGAATATATTGAAAAGAGGATGTCCCCAAAAGGTCATCCTCTTTTTTTGATGGTGATAAATAAATCACGCTGAAATCAATGTCTTTAATCCTGGAATAAGACCCGAAGAAACGCCTGGAAACGGTCGGAGGTATAATCTAATAACTTATCAACCTATCAACCACTTTACTTATACTCATCCTTGAGAAGGTGCGAAAACCGTTCTTTCACCTTATCAATCTTAGGTTTACTCACATTCAGTATGTAAGGATTGAAAGGATGTTTTTCTTCATAATCCTGATGATACTCCTCCGCTTCGTAAAATGCTGTGAAAGGATTTAACTCCGTCACGATGGGCTTGTCAAATGAGCCTGATAATTGCTTGATCTTTTCTTGTGCCAATTTCTTTTGCTGATCATCATGGTAAAAGATTGCCGACCGGTATTGCGGGCCTACATCGGGCCCCTGTCGATTCAGCTGGGTAGGATCATGAGCTGTAAAAAAAATATCCAGCAGCGTGGAATAATCAATGATCGACGGATCATAATAAATCTGAACAGTCTCGGCATGTTTTGTTCGTCCAGAGGCGACCAGCTGGTACTTTGCATCCTTTTTACTTCCTCCGGCATAGCCCGACACCGCAGAGACCACCCCCTTGATCTGTTCGAAAGAAGCCTCCACACACCAAAAGCAGCCCCCTGCAAAGGTTGCAGTATCGAGCTCCCCCTGATAGGAAGCGAGGATCACATCATCACTTTTATCTTTTGCAGGGCTCTCACATCTGGCAAAAAACACGATAAGTACAGGTAATATCAGATATTTCATATTCACATCTTTGCTATGTCATACGTTCGTACCCAAAAAAGGGTGCATTATACCTATAACAACTAAATCGATAAAATCTCCCTCAAATCATCTTATTTTGTGCCTGAATGAATTATCTATCGTTAGAGCAAATTAGCAAATCCTTCAATGAGAGGATCCTGTTTGAAGACGTTTCCTTCGGACTTGAGGAAAATCAAAAAACCGCGATTGTCGGTATCAACGGAAGCGGCAAGTCAACCCTACTCAGGATCATTGCAGGTGTTGAATCCCCTGACACCGGGATCGTCTCATTCAGAAAAGATCTGAAAGTAGCCATCCTCCATCAAAATCCTGTCTTTCGGGAAAATGACAACGTGCTGGAAGCCGTTTTTTCAGAAGGCGATGAGGAGCTGAAGCTGGTCAGAGATTATGAACTCGCCCTGCATGATGCCACCCATCATCCGGAAAAGGATACAGATCTCACTGCCCTGATTGAAAAAATGGACCAGCAAAATGCCTGGGACTATGAAAGTAAGGTAAAACAGATCCTTGGTTGGTTGGGTATTGAAAATTTCGATCAAAAGATCAGGGAGCTTTCGGGAGGTCAGAAAAAGCGGATTGCTTTGGCCAGGGTCCTGGTGGTCGATCCCGACCTGTTGATCCTGGACGAACCCACCAACCACCTGGACCTGGAAACCATCGAAAGACTTGAGGAATACCTCATGAACAGCAGGCTGACCCTGCTGATGGTGACCCACGATCGTTATTTCCTGGACCGTATCACCAATGACATCATTGAACTTGACAATGGGGGGATCTATCGCTCAAGCGGCAATTACACCAAATTCCTGGAGAATAAGGAAGAGCGATTAAAACAGCTCAATGCTTCAGTAGAAAAGGCTAAAAACCTGCTCCGTAAGGAGACTGAATGGATACGAAGACAGCCAAAGGCACGGGGAACCAAAGCAAAATACCGGGTCGATGCCTACGAGGACCTGAAAAAGAAAGCTTCGATCAAAACCACGACGGATGAAATGTCCATCAACCTCTCTAATGAAAGACAGGGTAAGAAGATCCTCGAACTGGACAAGATCTCAAAGTCGTATGAAGATAAAGTCCTCCTGGACAATTTCAGGTACACTTTTAAGAAAGGAGACCGGATTGGCATCGTGGGTAAAAACGGTATCGGAAAGTCCACTTTCCTCGACCTCATCTCCGGACGCATCAAAGCCGATGCCGGCCATATGGAAAAAGGTGTGACCATCCGGGTTGGATACTTTTTGCAGGAAGAACCTGACTTTAATCCCGGAAAGAAAGTGCTCGAGATTGTTCAGGAAATCGCAGAGGTGATCCGGCTCGACAATGGTTCCGAAGTAACTGCCTCACAACTCCTCAACCAGTTTTTGTTTCCGCCGAAGGTTCAGCATCAGCCGGTGGGAAAACTCAGCGGTGGAGAAAAGAAGCGCCTTCAGTTGCTGAGGGTCCTCATCAAAAATCCAAATTTTCTCATTTTGGATGAACCCACCAATGATTTTGATCTGGCGACTTTGCAGGTGCTGGAAAATTATCTGGATTCCTTCGAGGGTTGCCTGATGATCGTTTCACATGACCGCTATTTCATGGACCGGCTGGTAGATCATCTCTTCATCTTTGAAGGAAATGGAAAGGTCAGGGATTTTCCGGGAAATTATTCCGATTACCGAAAGCAGTTTAAAGAGAATGCGGCTCAGCCGAAAGAAAAGAAATCAGATCCTGAGAAGAAGGGCGATGCTGTTTCAACAAAGGACCGAAATCCAAACAAGCTTTCCTACAATGAAAAAAGAGAATTTGAATCCCTGATGAAGGAAATCAAACAGCTCGAATCAAAAAAGCAACAACTGACGGAAGAGATGAACCAAAAAACTGACTTTTCCGAACTCGAAAAGTTGGGTCAGAGAGTGGAGGAATTGTCACGGGAAATTGACGAAAAAGAGATCCGGTGGCTGGAGCTGAGCGAGCGTGAGGGATAGCTTTTGGATATGTTGATAACCAGGTGCATAACCGATGTATAAACCTGTGCAAAACTGGTGGAGAACAATCGGACGGTTTTCTTTGATGCAAAGATATATCGATCTACTTTAGAATCATCAAACAAGCGATAAAGGAACTGAAACATCGGTTTCGTGCGTGGAAAGGGGAAGCTGGTAGCATGGCTACGGCCACTTCCAGCGAAGCTTAAGACGCAATCGTCGGAATATTTTTTGGATACCCAAAAGAGGGTCCGGCGAGGTTTCTCAACAGTAGTTTGACTATCCACGATCGCCACGGCGGCCGTGGATGGAAAAGGGTGATCTCAGCAATGAGTGTCACCCTTTTTGTTTTTTAATATCCATGGTCTGTGGCTCACAGCCATTCCATCCTCACAGACCATTCTTTTTATGTTTCCAACATCTCTATGTTTGGTTAAGACACCAAAATCTCAACCATTATTCCGGACCATTCCTTTTTTGTTTAAATTGACCGATTCCACTAAAACAACACTAAACATGCTTTCCCACCTGGTTCAAACCTTTACACTGTTGATCTGTCTGGTATCTTTCGCCACTCATGCACAACCCACAAAAATCATCTTTGACACGGATATGGAATCAGACGTGGATGATGTGGGTGCCCTTGCCATGCTGCACGGCCTCGCCGAGGCAGAAGATGCAGAAATACTGGCCACCATGGTATGCAGTCTCAACCCCTGGTCCGTACCAACCGTGGACGTGGTGAACACCTTTTGTGGCCGTCCTGACATTCCCATTGGCGCAGTCAAAACTTTCGGTGTATACCGCAACTCAAAATATGCCAAAACAATTTCAGAGGAATATCCCCAGGATATTGGATTGGGTGAAAAAGCCCCTAATGCGACAAGCCTCTACCGGGAGATCTTAAGCAAACAGGAGGACCATAGCGTAGTCATTGTAACGGTGGGCTATTTAACTAACCTGTCTTACTTACTCAATAGCGGTCCTGATGATCACAGTCCCCTGAATGGCATGGAACTCGTTCGACAAAAAGTCAGGCACCTGGTGTGTATGGGTGGCCGCTATCCGTATCTCCAGGACCCAGGAAAGTGGGGCAACTTCAAACCTGATCCAGCCGCTATCGTTCACGTTGCACGGGATTGGCCGACAAAAATAATCTTCACAGGTGGTGGTGATTTTGCGGACATGATCATGACCGGCAGCAAAACCTTTGATTATCCTGCATTTTCAAATCCTATTTCCAGGGCTTATACCATTTTTCTTGAAAGCTGGAACAGGAATTTTCATCACAGTGCCGATCTAATTGCCGTATACGTTGCTGTCAGAGGTCATGAAGAGTTTTTTCAATATGAGTCGAAAGGCTACAATCACATCTTTGATGATGGTACCCTCATGTGGCGGCTACAGCCGGATGATCCGAGGCATCATTTGATAGATAATCTCAAAGACGGTGTCACTCCCGAGCAAGTGGTAACTGTTTTTGATGAGTTGATGGTTCGGCCAATCGGGTCGAGGGTGGAAAAAAAGTAAGATCAGAACATATCGATGACAATCACCAATATTTGGGTATCAAAAACACATAAAATATCTTATCGTAGAAATCAAAATCCTATAATTTGCCAAAAAAGATCATTCGATAAATTATCTCTGTTGCTCGGCTGCGCCAGGCGCAGCCGAGCGACTGGGACGGAGATCATTTTTTCTTCTTAATATGTATTTGACCTTTCTTAAAATCGGCTTCTGCTTCTAATGGACCTTTATGTTTTAATAACATATTTAGGCCCACCAAAGAAGATACGGTTATTAAAAGTATGATTAAGACTAGAGCATTTGCAATGGAGATATCCATAAGCATAAAACTTTTACGTTTATCGGCCTATGGGTTGATTAAAATGATCCTGAGTCCTTTCAGGTCATTTCTGCTTCTGTGGTCTTTCACAGATTCGCTTTAAGGGCCGCTAAATTGTTTTATACTTAATTTGCAATACCCTGCATGGACTAAACAAGATAACCCACCAAGTAATGTCCAGCAACTCCCTTCCCGATTACCTTCAGGATAAACCTTAGTTGCATTTTAAAGATAGTATATTTTTTTTGAGAGAAAAAGCAATACATCGATTGGAAGGATAAATGACCTTCAAACAAACCCTGGGGAGAGATAAATGCTTCTTTCAGGAGACCCTTATACTTCTCTTCTCCTCACCAGCACAATCACAGCCACAATCACCCCGGCTACCGAAATAGCTGCGGGAAACAGAATCGTGGTGACAGAATAGGTCTCCAGCGCATAGATCACAAGTAAATTCCGGAAGGAAAAGACCAGGTAAAATACCGGATCCTCATGAGATGGATGTTCGTAAGCATTTCTGAATGTGGGACCAAATCCCAGCATATCGATCACGGTCATGATGACCACCGCCCAAAGCGGATCGGAGGTGATCAGCCACACGGGTATCGCCAGCGCAGCCAGGATCAGATAGACCCAGTCCAGCGTCCTGACCGAAAGGTCTCCACGGCGGCTGAAAGTAAGAAAGGCAATATAAAATGTCAGTATGGCGGACAATCCGATGGAAATCGCGCCTATGCCGCCCTCTCCGGCCACCTGACCTAAAAAGGCAATCAGTGTGGTGACACCCCAGATGATCCACGAAAAGAAGTGGGGACGGATCTTATTGGTTAAGATCGCTTTCAGGTAAGGGTAGAAGGCAATGAAAGTGATTATGACAGCAATGCCACTGACAATTGATTTACTCATCTACTAATATCAGATCTCATTAACCACAAAATAAAAAACCACTCCGCCAAAGACGGAATGGTCTTCAAAAAAATCATATATAATTATCTTATGCGCTTACCAGCTGCGCTTCGAGCTTTTCACTCAATACAGTCTTGGGTACAGCACCGATCTGTTTGTCTACTACTTCACCATTCTTAAATACAAGTAATGTTGGGATTGACCGGATCCCGAATTTAGCGGAGATCTCAGGATTAGCGTCTACGTCCACTTTTCCGATCACTGCCTTGCCATCGTATTCACCTGCCAACTCTTCCACCACAGGTCCGATCATCTTACACGGACCGCACCACTCAGCCCAGAAATCCACGAGCACAGGCTTATCGGTTTTGATAAATTCTTCAAAATTACTATCGGTCAATTCAATAGGTTTTGCCATTGGTATATTGTTTAAATATTAACTCTAATTCAATTTCTAGGAAGACAACGCAAAAATAGGATTAAAAGTTGACCTCCCGCTATCAATACATCCATATTGTTTTCCGTGAGACAAATTGGTGAACCCTACTTTCCTACCAGGACTTTATACCCGATTTCATCCCACCGCTCAAGGTTTTTCACAAAATCATCATTCACTTCAATCGCAAATTTTCTACTCATCATCTCAAGGCTGATCATCCGGTCCTCAAAAGTGCCGATCACGCTCAACTTGAGCTGATTCTTCCCCGGATACTGCTGACTATACTTTTCAATCTCTTCAATCACCGTGCCGTTCAGCTGATCCAGCCTCAGCTGCAGCTCCAGCCCCCTGGTCATCCTTTCCCTGATCTCACTCAGGTGTTCAATATTTTGTATT
Source organism: Cyclobacteriaceae bacterium (assembly GCA_965243485.1). Classification (GTDB taxonomy): domain Bacteria; phylum Bacteroidota; class Bacteroidia; order Cytophagales; family Cyclobacteriaceae; genus UBA7330. The sequence goes on from CBDEVP010000001.1 coordinate 5,920,851, forward strand.
TTGAATTCCAACTCTTCACTGTTCCACCGGTTTTGTACACTACCCGTAATGTACAGGAACCAGCCGCTTTCCAGTAAAGGCTTGAACTTCAGGTAATCCTGACCAAACAGGTAAAATGTATAATTATCATTAAAATCCTCCAGCACAAACTGCCCGAATGGATTCCCCTTTTTGGAAACCCGGTGTTGAACATTAGAGATCACACCCCCCATGCTCATCTCCCGGCCCCTGATCTTTTCCAGGTCCCTGAGATCCTGGAGGCTGCCCGTGACCAGGTATTTCATCTCAAACTTGTACTGATCCAACGGATGGCCGGAGATATACAATCCCACCATCTCCTTTTCGATGTTCAGTTTTTCGATCTCACCGTAGGGTTCCACATGCAACACCCTGGGAAGCGTAACACTGTTTCCATTGCTGCCTCCAAACAGTGAAACCTGGGCACTCTCCTCTTCCATCTGCAGTTTTCCGGCATACCGGATGGCCTTTTCGATAAGTGAAGGCTCTTCTCCGACAGCTTCCACATATTGCCTGCGGTGATAGTCGTTGAAACAATCGAAAGCACCGGCTTTAGCCAGACTTTCAAAGGTCTTTTTGTTCACCGACCGCAGATTGACTTTGGAGGCAAAGTCGAAAATATTTTCAAAGCTTCCCACCTCGTTCCTTCTTTCGATGATTTCGAGGACGGCAGATTCGCCAGTGCCTTTCACAGCCCCAAGACCAAACCTGATCTCTCCCTGTTTATTCACCTCGAAGTTCAGTCCGGATTCATTGATGTGCGGTCCCAGTACACGGATATTTTGGTTTCGACACTCTTCCATGAAGAAGCTTACCTTATCGATGTTACTCTGATTGTGAGTAAGCACCGAAGCCATGTATTCCGCTGGATAATTTGCTTTTAAATAGCCGGTCTGATAGGCAACTACCGAGTAACAGGTACTGTGCGATTTGTTGAAGGCATAGGCGGCAAAAGCTTCCCAGTCCTTCCAGATCTTCTCCAGTTTCTCCACCGGGTGGCCATTGCTCTGCCCGCCCTCAAGAAACTTGGGCTTCATCTTTTCCAGCAGGGCGAATATCTTTTTACCCATCGCCTTTCGCAGCTGGTCTGCCTCACCTTTGGTAAAACCTGCCAGCTTTTGTGAAAGGAGCATCACCTGCTCCTGGTAAACCGTGATCCCGTAAGTCTCACCCAAATACTCCTCCATCTCAGGCAGGTCGTAGCTGATCTGCTCCTTACCGTGCTTCCTGTTGATGAAGTTGGGGATATACTCCATGGGACCCGGTCTGTAAAGAGCATTCATGGCAATCAGGTCTTCCAGCCTGTCAGGCTTCAGGGCCCTGAGATGCTTTTGCATTCCCGGAGATTCAAACTGAAAGGTACCGTTGGTATCTCCCCGCTGATACAATTCATAGGTTTTGGGATCGTCAAGTGGAATAGCATCGATATCGATCTCTATTCCATGGCGCTTCTTGATATTCTCTATCGCGGTCTTGATGATGGACAGGGTCTTTAATCCCAAAAAGTCCATCTTGAGCATCCCCGCTGACTCTACCACGCTGTTGTCAAACTGGGTAAGCAGCAGCTCTGATTCCTTGGATCGGGCCAGCGGTATGAACTTGGTCATGTCATCCGGAGTGATGATGATGCCGCAGGCATGGATTCCGGTATTTCGCAGTGAGCCCTCGAGTACAGTAGCCTGATTCAGGACCTGGGATGGCAGATCGCGGCCTTTTCGCAGGTCTTCAAGCTCCTTCACTTCCTTAAATACTTTGGAGAAGCTGGCGCCGGGACGCTCGGGGACAAGTTTGGCAATGGCGTCGGTTTCCGGCAATGGCAGCTCCATCACGCGACCAGCATCGCGGATGGCAGACTTTGGCGCCATGGTGCCATAAGTGATGATCTGCGCGACCTGCGTGTAGCCATATTTCTTCACTACATAGTCGATCACCTTCTCACGCCCTTCATTGTCGAAGTCTATATCAATATCGGGCAGTGATACCCTGTCGGGGTTCAGGAACCGCTCAAACAGGAGGTCATAAGCGATAGGGTCCACGTTGGTGATCCCGATGCAATAAGCCACCACCGATCCGGCAGCGGAGCCTCTACCCGGCCCGACCGAAACCCCCATTTCCCTGGCCCTGGAGGTGAAATCCTGCACGATCAGGAAATATCCGGGATACCCTGTTTTTTCAATGGTCTCCAGCTCAAAATCGATCCGTTCTTTGATTTCATCAGAGAGCTCGTGATAGCGCTTTTTTGCTCCTTCATAGGTCAGATGCCTTAAATACTTGTTTTCTCCTCTGTTACCACCATCCTGCTCATCTTCAGGAACTTTGAATGCTTCCGGGATCTCAAACTTGGGAAGCAGGACTTCCCGTTCCAGTTTAAATTCCTCAATTTGCGATACCAGGTCTCCTATATTTTCAATGGCCTCAGGAAGATCCGTGAAATCTTTTTTGATCTCCTCCGGGCTTTTAAAGTAGTAATTGGAATTGGGCAAACCGGGTCGAAATCCTCTCCCACGGCCAATGGGTGTGCTCTGCCGTTCGTTCTCTTTGATACAGATCAGGACGTCGTGGGCTTTGGCATCTTCTTTATCAAGATAAAACAGCTCATTTGCGGCAATGACTTTTACCTGATGCTTTCTGGCAAGTCTGACCAGGACTTCATTCAAATGGTTTTCCTCATCCAGCCCATGCCTGTTGATCTCGATATACAGATCGTCTCCAAAAATCCCTTTCCACCATAGCAGAGCCTCCTCCGCCTGGGTTTCTCCAACATTAAGAATAAGGAAAGGTATTTCACCTGCAAGTCCCCCGGTGAGCGCAATCAGGCCTTCGCTGTGACTACGGATCAATTCCTTGTCTACTCTTGGATAGAGTCCATACAGTCCCTCGATATATCCCAGTGAGCTGAGCTTCACGAGGTTTTCGTACCCTTTCTTATTTTTGGCCAGAAGCACCTGCTGGAATCTCTTATCAGGATTATCTTTGGTAAACTGAAGCTTCTGTCTTTCCTCCGCCACAAACAGTTCGCAACCCACAATGGGCTTAATGCCTGCATCCCTGGCTGACTTTACGAATTTGAAGGCGCCGAACATGTTTCCCAGATCCGTCAAAGCGACTGCAGGCATGCCATGATCAACTGCCTTTTTTACGATTTCATTTACCTTGGGAGTAGCCTGAAGTACTGAGAACTGACTGTGTACATGCAAATGGCAGAATGGTCCCCGGATGTCTTCGACAGCTACCTCGGCATCGCCGATCTTACCGTCGGATTTTTCCCTGATCCATGCAAAATTCGCTTCCGAAAGGTCCGGGGCCACATAGGTAATCTCTTCGGGTTTCACCTCTCCCTGGACAGGAATGACCTTTTTTCTCAGCAGCTCAAAAAATGATTTTGCCGTGGCATCCACATCATAGGCGGCATCATGCGCATCTTTCAGTGGTTCACTGAAGAGGATCTCATACAGTTCTGAGAGCCTAGGCTGTTTCAGTTTTCCACCGATCCCACCTTGCAGTTGACAGAAATCGACCGACTCCACGGAGGTATCAATGAAAGGTATTCCGTCCAGCAGGTTTTTCTGCCCGGAACGAATGAATTCCGCTCCCAGGATCTTGTTGTCAAACTCGATGTTGTGACCAACAAGAATTTCAGCCTTTGCTACATCTGCCGCAAACAGGTCAAGAACCTCCTTAAGGTCCTCACCAACTTCAGTGGCTCGGTTTGTGGAGATACCATGTACTTTTTCCGCATTGAATGGAATGGTGAATCCATCAGGCCTGACGATCTTGTTACCCTGATTAAGCAACTGTCCCTTTTCATCGTGTAGCTGCCAGGCCAGCTGGACCAATCTTGGCCAGTTGTCTAAATCCTCAACAGGGGCAGTTTTGTTGTGCGGTAATCCGGTGGTTTCGGTATCAAAAATCAGGTACATACAGTGGCCTTGTCAATATGGGAATGGCGGATATAAAGCTTGCTGATCCAATCAACAAAATAACAAAAGTCAACGCAATTTCCTCCTGCTTACATGCTGATAGTTATCAACATTCTGAGGGTAGGGAGCGGCTATTTCACTGATCGCTTGTTGTTAATCGTTTTATCAAAAAAATCGATAAAGGCTTTGACCTCCTCATCCATGGCTTTCCGGTACTGGACCCTGAGTAGTTTGTGTTTTTTTGATTGATCCGACAGGTAAAATGAATAGATGTAGTCCTTATGACCTTCTTTAAACGGACTGGTATCGCTATCAAGTACCTGCTCGTCGACATACACATCTTTTACATCCCTAAAATCCAGGGTCCTTGTGAAGAAAAAACCGGATCTTAGTTTCAGCTCTCTCCGATCCTGGTCTATGGCAATCAGGTTGGGAAATCTTTTTTTGTCGAGGGTGAATGGGATAACCATGATGGCCAGTCCGATAAAGTGAGCATAGCTATGTCCGATTTTCAGGCTTACATAAATGGTAAGACCTCCGATAAATGTGAATATCAAAAGCATGATCAATGAACCGGTAACTGATCGGGAAATCGTGGTCTTATTCACCCCTCCGATCAGCGTGTAACCCTGCTCTTTAAGCAACTGATTCATCGAAGCAACCATACTCTGCAGATTTTGATCTATATAAGTTAACATATTATTTCCATTTAATATTTGAAACAACATAAATTTTGTTGAACTGTTTTATGAATATATCAAGAGAAGATATCCCATGAAAACCTTAGTTTTCATCTATAACGCCAAAAGCGGTAAGATCAATGCTACCGTCGACTTCTTACACAAGACGCTGAGTCCTGGCACCTATTCCTGCAATTTGTGCGCTTTAACTTATGGTATGTTCTCGGAGCGGGAGACCTGGAGAAATTATCGCAGGCAGAAAGATATAAACATGGAATTCTGGTATAAAGATGAATTTGAAAGAACATTTCACTACAAGCCGGAGTATCCGGCAGTCATCGAAACCCCGGAAATGAATGTGTTGCTGACTAAAGATGAAATTGACAGGCTGGAGTCGGTGGAGCAGTTGATCCAGGCGCTGGAAAGAAAGCTAGGTCAGCAGAAGCAATGACCCTAATATTTACTTCATGCTTTTAAGGTGGAGGCATTAACTTTACGAGCTATGGCAAAAGGAAAAAAGATCAACGGCAGATTCGTTCACATGGTATTCTTTTGGCTGAAGGAAAGTACGGATGTGGATGCATTTATTAAAATCACGGAGGGTTTTGTATCACAAATTGATGAGGTAAATTCCTACTATATCGGAAAACCCGCAGGCACTCCCAGAGAAGTTGTTGATAACAGTTACCAGGTTTCTCTTGTAGTAACTTTCAACAGCAAAGAAGAACAGAACATTTACCAGGATCATCCGGTCCACGTACAGTATGTGACGGACAACAAAGACAAGTGGAACAGGGTACAGGTCTACGATAGCTGGGGTGAGGTGTATGCCTGATCAAAGGTCCTCAAAGACCTCATCAATAGTAAGCTCAAGACCTGAAAGGACATTACTTTCCACCCGGTCTCCTTGCACATACTTTTTGGATTTGGAATATTTGCCATCCGACAAATAAAAGATCTCAAGTACTTTTTCTCCGGGGTAAGCGATCCAGTATTCTTTTACTTTAAATTCCTCATAGAGTTCGTACTTGTTGGTCAGGTCCTTTTTTGAAGTTGAGGGAGAAAGGATCTCTACGATCAGATCAGGCGCTCCATTACATCCGGCATCGTCAAGGATTTCCGGATTGCAGACCACACAAATATCAGGTTGGACGACGGTGAATGTCTCTTTATCAGATAGCCCTTTCTTTGCTGGAAATCGTACATCAAAAGGAGCAACAAATACTCTGCACGATTTCTTCTTTAAGAAACTCCAAATAAACCCATGGATATTTCCAATGATCGTTTGATGTGACACGTTTGGTGCCGGAGACATCTTAAACAGCTTGCCTTTGATCAGTTCCACTCTTTCCTCGAAGCTCCATTTCAGGTAGTCTGAGTAAGAATAAGTACCTGAAGGATCAAGGAAACTGATGTCGTCTACCTGTACATCATCAAATACGTATTCTTTTGACTTCTTTTCCATAGAATAAATTTATTAATTAGGGGCCTAATCAAACCTATTTCGTTTCAGTCCTCTGGCATGGATTAAAGGTCATTGAAAACATCATCAACCTTAAGTATCATTACCGGGAGTACGGTGCTTTTCACTACTTCTCCAGGGACAAACTTTCTGGATTCGGAATATTTATCATCCTTTAAGTAAAAGACCTCAAGTACTTTTTCTCCAGGGAAAACGATCCAGTATTCTCTTACCTTAAATTCTTCATACAGTTGATATTTGTTGGTCAGATCCTTTTTTGAGGTGAAAGGCGAAAGGATTTCTACGATCAGGTCCGGAGCACCGTTACAACCGGCATCGTCAAGGATTTCCGGGTTACAAACCACACATATATCCGGTTGAACCACCGTGAAAGTTTCTTTGTCAGATAGTCCCCTTTTTTCAGGGAATCTAACGTCAAAAGGAGCAGAATATACTTTACATTTTTTTCTATTCAGAAAATTTCCAAGAACCAGCAAGATATTTCTACTAATGCCCTGATGACTTCGGTTAGGTGCAGGAGACATCTTAAAGAGTTTTCCCTTGATCAGCTCCACCCTTTCCTCGAAGCTCCACTTCAGGTAGTCTGAGTAAGAATAAGTACCCGCAGGATCAAGCAAACTGATATCGTCTACCTGTACATCATCCATCACGTATTCCCTGGGCTTCTTTTCCATACAATAAAGTTAGTAAAAAACGGATCATCATCCCTCTTCTGCATGGATAGAAATCTTATCCTTTCATTTATCGCTGGCAAATCTCCTTGTAGGGACAGAACAGGCATTTTTTTGTGTCTTCTGTCTGATCAAAGTTCACTTCAGGATCATAGATCTCCGTAAGTAGCCTGGTAAGAATGGTTTCGAACTCCTCATGATACTGACGGTACTCATTCACAGGAGCTTTGATGCCCTTGTTGTAGATCTTCCATTCAAATTCATCGTCAAAAAGATCCCGGCTATTGAAGATCCCGGGTTCGATCTGCTGATATTCACCATCGTATTTATTGAGGAACAAATAGCTGTAAAAGAGCACCTGGAAGACCGCTTTGTTCCGGCCATTGTCGTCCGGATCGATCAATGAATCAACAGATACAAAATCCTTGGCATCTCTCCCTGTCTTGTAGTCGATCACCCTCACCTTTCCTTCTTTGATATCAAGCCGGTCGATAATTCCTTTTAGCCTGACTTTCCTGGCATTCCCCTCCACAAGTATTGGAATGTCGATGGAATAACCCTCCCTGCTGCTGGCTTCCAGTCCAATGATCCTGAAGGGCGCATAATCCTTATCATACTCCAGGATCTTGTAAATAAATTTTTTCAATACTTCAGCAGCAATCAATGAGCGCCCTTCCAGCTTAAACTTCTTCTCATTTTTAATCCCATAATGGTCAATGAAGGTCTTATTCAAAACTCCCGGCACCATCTCCCGTATCCAGAAAAGGTCTTCGGCATAGATGATCTCACGTTTCTCACGTTTGATAAACTCCTTATAAAGTGTCTCCATGCTATTGTGCAGGATATTGCCAAAGACCATCGGATCCATTTCTTCCTGCACCTCATCAGGCTCATAGAGTTTTTCAACATATTTAAAGTAAAATCTCAGCTTGCAATCCAGGTAAGTATTCAGGGCGGATGGTGTGAATCTGGAGGCATCTCTTTCTTTGTACCCTTCCAGGAACCGCTGCATCTTTTGCCGGATCAAAGCATTCTTTTGAATGACAATTTTGTCCGGGGGAGTCGTCTTGATGGGATTAGACAGGATCTTTTTTTCAATCTTAAAGTCCGACTCGGTCTCCAGTTGCTGAACCAGGCGGGAAATCTCTCCATTGACATTGAATTCCGAGACCGTATTGTACAGAAAAGTCACGCGATTGGCCCTTTGGAGGAGTCGATAAAAGAGATAGGCATAAATGGCGTCCTGGTGATCAAAGGTGGGCAGATCAAAAGCTTTTCTTATGTTGTAAGGAATGAACGAACCCCTCCTGGCTGCTGCCGGCCAGCTGTCTTCATTCATATTGAGAATGAATACATTTTCGAAATCCAGGTTTCGGGTCTCCAGGATCCCCATGACCTGCAGGCCATTCAGCGGCTCCCCGGTAAAAGGGATCTTCAGACTCCTGGACAACCTTCTGAATAGTTTGATCAGGAATTCATAACTCAGATTGCCGGTCCGTTCACCGATCATCTGATCCAGCTGTTGCACCTGATGATAATACTGACTAATAAACTCCAACTCCAGATCATGACCTTTTTCTTTCCAGGTGTCATACAGACTTCGCAGGATCTCCAACAGGTATTTTAGTGCATGCTCGGGTTTCTGAAAGACAGATCGGAAAATGGGGTGCTTCAACTCAAGCTCTTCCCGATAGAGCATGATCAGGTTTCGCTTTTTGATATCGGCGATCAACTGCTTGATCCGCGCTTCCTCCAGGGCAAATAATAACGGGTGCTCCAGCAATGAAACGAGCGGTTTGTAATAGAATGAAACGCCGTTTACCAAACTTTCCTTCCTGAGCTTCTGCAGGGTCAGCACACTCTCCAGGAGGCTAAATACCGGTGTATCCTTCAGCGGATAACCCATCGTGATATTAACCTGATCGATGGCATCCGGGATCGCATGCAAGGTAGGAAACAGCATGTGCTCATGCGGCAAGACTACCACTGTCCGGTCAGGACCAAAATCCGGCTCCCCGGTCAATTGCTCCAGCTTTTCTGCCAGCACCTTGGTCTGGCCCACCTCAAGGGAGACGCCGATCGCTTCAAAGATCTTTGACCCTTTGTACCTGTCAGGAATTTCTTTAGGGAAAGTCTTTCCCAGTGACATGTCCCGGGCATATGCTCTTAGAAAAAATCCCGCTTCCTGTTTTTCGTTGGAGAAATAATAACTGTCCAGGTCCCAGACCACCCTGGCCTGATGCTCCTGCACAAAATTTTTAATGATCTTCTCCTCGGCAAATGTCAGCGCATTGAAGCCTGCAAAATAAACAGGCCCACCTTCCCAGGATTTGAGAACATCAGATGCTTCAGCAACTTCCCTGTAGATCATGGCTCCATAAGCCAGGTTTTTCTTCGTTAGAGATTGTTTGAATGACTCGTAGAGCGGAAGCAATATCTTCCAGGTTTCGAGGAAAGCTTCCTGAGTACCGGTGGCCTTAGGAAGGAACGAGCTCCAGAATGCCCTGATCACGGCCCTGTCCTCCTCATCAAGGAAGTAAAATTCCTCATCCAGCTCCTTCTGGGTTTTGATACTGGTGAAAAGCTGTTGGGTATTGACCAGGTACTGATCAATCTCATCAAAATCACGTAGGATCATCTCTCCCCAGAAAAAGAAGGAATCAAAAGTCTCCTCTTTCTTTTGATGGGTTTTGTACACCTCATAAAGCTGGAATACAGCCTCCAGGGTCTCGATCTTACGGTACGGAGAAAACCGCATCACAAAGTCCTCCATGCTGGTGACCCGCGGTGTACGAATGGGCTTATCAATCAGCTTTCCCAACGCCTTACGGAAAAAAAGTCCGGCCCGCCTGTTTGGAAAGATCACTGTGATCTCCGACAGGTTACCTTCGCTCTCCTTCAGGATCCGTGAGGCCAGCTCCGATATAAAAGTCTGATTTTCCATCAATCCACGTCCATTACCTGTATTTCATTAAGATAAATCAGTTTCCCTTTGACGCCCGGATAACCCATCTCATCCAGGATCTTCATGTATTCTTTGACCTGGGTCTTATCTTTCGCTTTGGGCAAACCCGTTTTGAAATCGATCACCACTGTCTCATCTTTTTTATGGTTGATCCGGTCGATCCTTTTGTAATCACCTCCGGGCAGCAGGATACCAACTTCATTTTCCACTATCCAGTGGTCTTCAAACCAGTCGGCTACATCAGGATGCTCCACAATTTCTCTTAAAGGCTGCTCTTCCGCAGTATCCAGAAACTGACCGACATCCTTCCGGTACCTGATCCGGCTTAAGAGCTGATGTAGTTCAATACCCCTCAGTGTGGCCTGTACAAACGAAGCCTCGCTCAGCTCTGCTGACCCTTTGATCTGAACGCTTACCTTGCCTCGCCAGGGATGAGACTTATAATGCTCAAGTCCAAATTCAGGGATCCCGGATTTTATGATCTCCCTTTTCTTCACCTGTCCCAAATCCAGCCGGTTAGTTTCCGCTATCCATCCCCGGTGCTGACTCACCTGGGTATAAACCAGATCCCCGACAGTCTTTAATTTATCAGGAGACTTGGGCAATGGACCATAAGCCCATAAAATATCGATGGGCCGTGTAAAGGCCACATACAGCAGGTTCAGGCTGTCGATGAAAGCTTTGAGACGTTCTTCATAGTATTCATGTGCCCAGTAGGTATTCGCCAGTTTGGTGGTGTACTTGAGCGGAATGATGGGAAGCTGGTTGAAAGGCGGCTGATCGCCACCCTTTACCCACAGGATATTGTCTTTGTTGTATTCATTGTCCATCAGCCAGGAAAGGAAAGGCAGAATGACGATGGGGAATTCCAGTCCCTTGGCCTTATGGATGGTCAGGATCTTGATGGCATTGTTTTCATCGGCGATCTGGATCGCTCGATCCTTGCGGACCTCTTCCCACCAATCCAGGAACGAAGGGATATCGCCCCTCTCATTTTTAGTGTAATCCAGAATTGCGTCCTGGAATCCCTGCAAATAGGTAAACTCTTCGACCTTTTGATCCAGCCGGAAAATTCGGATGATATTCTCCACCAGCTCATACAGAGGTAGAGTCTTCAGGTAATTTTTATGGTTCACAAATTCGGCAGGGACCCTTTCCTTCCAGTGGTTGACCGAAGAAAACAGCTCGCTCTGACTGCTCTGATCTTTCGTTTGAATGTAATGCTGGTATTCATAGAGCCACTGGGACAGAACGATTGTGTTCGATTCGTCATTCAGCCATTCAATCAGTGAAACAATGAATCGAACCAGATGGCTGGATGTAAGGAACAGGGCTTCGGAGCTGACCACCTCATATCTCAGGTTAGGATCGGCTTCCGGGGAGTTGCGATACTCGATGAAGGCATCCGCCACACGCTTTCCTTCTTTGGCGTATCTCGTGAGAATGGCTATATCCCTCAGCTCGCAGCCATCGCGTTGGAATTGCTCTACCTGCCTGATCGTCTGTCGTACCGCTTCCTCCGTCCATGTGCCTTCCACTTCGTTATCCTGGATGAATGAGATATTTATCTGACCAGCCTCAGGGTCCTTATCAGCCGGGCTTTGCTGGGCCACGTCCTGGTAAGAGGTAAAAATACTGCTCAGCTTATCCAGCGTTTCCTGACGTGCGGCTGGATCCGGGATCTCAGCAACCGTCGACTCAAAATACGCTTTGGAATGACTATGTGCACCAATGAAAAAATCATTGTTGAAACGGACCAGCCTGGGTGAGCTTCTGAAATTAACGGAGAGCGTTTCTTCGTTCACCTGCTCATCAGTACCGATCTCGCCCTTGACCCGGTGCTGGAAAAGCTCCCAGTCGCCGCCCCTGAAGCGATATATCGATTGCTTGACGTCTCCAACGATCAAACTGAATTCTCCTTCATCGGTCGAATTCTTCACCAGGGGTCTGAAATTGTTCCACTGGAATACACTGGTGTCCTGGAACTCATCGATGAGGTAATGACTGAAGATAGATCCGATCTTTTCATAGATATAGGGTGTTTCACTGTCGTGGATGATCTGGCGCAGGAAGTCAGGCAAATCGGCGATCAGCATCACATCATTTTCCTCCCGGTATTTAGTAAGGTAGCGATTGATTTCCGCCAGGATCCCAAAGGTGTAGAGGTATCGCTGCACTTCTAGGACGGACATATACGCTACCAGGTTTTTATCGATATAGTCGATCAGCTCCCGGTATTTACCCAGGATCAGGTCATCCAGGGCATCATGCAGTCTTTTAACGCCCATGTTGGCTTTAGTAAGCCATTTGAGCTTGTCATCATAAGCATCCCGGCGGGTACCGGTAATTTCATACTGCTTTTTAGGATCATCCTTTTTGACCACTTTATAAAAAAGACCAACCGGACCACCCATTCCCCTGCTGAAATCTTTTGGATCGATTTGATTTTGGGTCAGGTATTGATCCACTTCCTTGTGGATGCTTTTGATGTAATTTTCAAACTGGTACCTGCGTTGATTCAAATCCTTTTTTAACGAACTGAAAAAATCCGGTTGTTCACTCAACCTGAGCACTGAAGCTGCATGCTGCTTAAAGTCATCGCGCAGGATCTCTTTGGCCAGGGAGGAAATGTCGCGGCGAAAATCCCAGCTTTCACCCTCCTCCACTTTCTGCTCTGCAAACTGCGAGAGCCATTCCCGCAATTGTTTGTGCTCCTCCTCTCCGATCTCCAGCAGCATCTGGTCGATGACCTGCTGCATCACCTTATCCAGGTCCAGGTCAATGGTGAAGGTGCCCTGAAGACCCATTTCCCGGGCGAATGACCGGATCACCTGATGGAAAAAGCTGTCGATGGTGACAACGGAGAATCGGCCGTAGTTATGAAGGATGTCCGTGAGCGTGTTTGCTGCTTTTTGTTTAAGGGCTTCAGGGGTGATATTCAGCGCTTTCTGCAGCTGGGCCGTCATCGGATTTTCTTTCCCCCGGGAGAGGTCTTTGAGGTAGTCGATGATCCTTCGTTTCATTTCCTCGGAGGCCTTGTTGGTGAAGGTGACTCCCAGAATCTTACGGAACGCCCCCGGACGGGTCAGGGCCAGCTTGAGGTATTCTCGTGATAGGGTGAATGTTTTGCCGGAACCGGCGGAAGAACGGTAGATGTGAAAGGGCGCCTCGGGCATGGGCTAAAATTAGTGAATGCCGCTGCAGCCAGACTACAAAAAATTACGAAACTTTTTAAAGTTTAAGGGAAACTTTACTGATTTTTAGAAAGGGTAACAGGAAAGACTTCATGTCGCTAAACTTTTGTAGTCTGCGGGGCTGGCTAGGGAGTGTGGATAAATTGGGGATAGCCCGGCCTGACTACAAAAGTTCTAGATGAACTAAAATTTGCAAAGCAGATAATTTAGGCCAGTTGCATTGCTATGTTTTGATTCGGCTATCGGTTGGCGCATACGTCCGCTCGTGACAGATTTAATTTTCCCTTAAAATCCTAATAAATAATCGCCAAACAGGTAGATTTGATAACGCTCACCTTCACAACCAAAAATGAAAAGAATCGAACAGATTGTGGTTGCGACTGCAGTCATTGGAGTGATCATGAAATTACTCCTCCTCTCGGAGGGTTCTACAGTGCTTGGGATATCCCTGTCTGTACTTGCCATTCTTTACTATCCTCTGGGTTTTTTCTATTTTAATGGGATCCCGATCCACAAGATCTTCAAGAAAAAATCGTATGAAGGAATGACTGTTTTTAGCGGGATAGGCACATTTGGTGGTGGATTGATCTTCTGCATTTTGTCCATTGGGATCTTATTCAAGTTGCTTCAATTGCCCGGTGCCAGGGTTATGCTTATTGCTGGTTTACTCCCCGGAATCCTGTTTTTGGCAGTATCTCTATTTCTTTATTTTAAGAATAGGGAAAGCTCTTTTCTTAAGAGCATGGTCATTCGGACAATTGTCATTCTTGCCGTCTCAGGCATTTTATATGCTACCCCCGGACTGACCCTCGTCAAAGTGTTCCACCGGAACAATCCCGCCTATATAGAAGCATACGAAGAGCTATTAAAAAACCCGCGGGATGAAGAATTACAGCGGAAAGCTGAAGAGCTGAGGGAAAAAACTGAAAATTGAAATGCTCCCAGCTGGCGCAAGCGTCCCGCCGATTGTTCAATCGTCCGTTGTGACAGCATACCCTATATCTATTCATTCTGAATACCCAACTCACCAGGTAGTTATCATGGCATAATGATAACTAATGATCATGATAGATCCCCTACCCGGTCTGAGGACCTCCAGTGGATGACGTGCTATGGTTGTATGGAGAATTAATATAGAACGTCATCCCCGAGAGCCCGGAAAGGCGAGTCGGGGATCTATCGATATTTTAGTATATTCCTGTATGTGTAGCAAAGGAGGATGTGTCTACGACATGAGTGCTAGAAAGTGCCATTGAAAGAGAAAAACAAATACAGTAATGGAATCGGCTTTGGAAGGACCGAATGATCAAAAGATTAAATCCTGAAATACGTGATTTATCTAATGAAATTTAGGATTTAGTTTAGTCCATACTGGAAACGCAACTCAAGTTGGTGCAAGCCCCGCTTTTTACCACCCCGAATATACCTTCACCCCTACCCGGAATACCCCATACCCCTCCAAAGTGTAGTCATTTATATCAAAAGATGAACTCACTGAGCTCAGATATGAACTAATGATATAAAATCATAAACTGATTCATGTAAAACACGAACCAAGTACTAAAAAAGATGAACCAGTTGGTAAAAAAAGTAATGAATTGAAAATCGAAAGTCTGTCAGGTATTAAGAAGAATGGTGCAGCCCTAAAAAACATATCCCTGACCCCTACAACAATAGCCTTCAGCACTTCGAACATTCACACCTGATCAATTCAACTACCCTGAAGAGGATAAATGACTCGACATCGGACAAAAATCACTCTCCATCGAATAAAAAAGACTCGATGACGAGTAAAAAAGACTCTGCGACGAGTGAAAAAGACCCGAGCTCGCATATAAAAGACCCGACATTGAATGAAAAAGACTCTAGTTCGAATAAAAAACATTCGACATCGAGTAAAAAAGGTTCTCGTTCGAGTATAAAAGCTAAGTTGTCGAATAAAATAGATTACTCAACCCATATCTGAATACCCCGGGGACATAAAATGGACCATGGAAGCCAACAATAATAGTCATACATCAAACCATATGGTAAAAACCCAAATCCTGTTTGCAATTAAATACAATTTGTACAGGTTTAATTGGCCAATCAATCTCAACCCCTTTACTTTCCAAAATAATGTCAGAACCGTCACCTAATAAGTACCTCCTGATTTTACCTTTTTTCTATATTATTTTTCAGGGTCTGGGGCAGGCGGATTTCAAGGATGGTTTTTACATTAATCATGAAAATGATACAATTCATGGATTAATAAATGATCGGGGTGGTATGGGGAATTTCCAATCCTGTATCTAAAGACCTGAAAACTCATCAGGGGACCAGAAACTTCTACCTGATGATATTAAATCATACAGGTTTGAGGATGGCCGGTTCTTCCTTTCCAAAGAGATTTATGTCGATAGTGTAAAAAGTTGAATGATCAACCCCCCCACAAGCTGACGCAAGCGCCCGCTAATGACAGAATCTTACTCCAATGACTCCAACAGCAGACGTTAAGTCCGAACTCATGTTAAACGATATTTTATCATAGCGGCGGATGGTTCAGCACAACTGAATCCCGGCAAATGCTTCAAAGCCATTGAAAAGCAAACCCTTATTGTGCTGATTATGAGTGCTAATAATTCTTTAATATAGCTGGTGATGTGTATATTTGAAATCAGAATCGCTGAAAATAAGTAGAACAGGAGAATCAGTCTCTTTACTGCTTTAAACCTATTAGACCACCGCCATGAAACGGATTTTTTTTCTTTTCACCCTTTGCCTATGCAATGCAGTGATGGCCCAGGAGGGTACAGTCGGCATCGGCACCCAGAATCCCAACAGGAAGGCTGTTCTGCATCTTGTTGCAAGAAATAGCAACCAGGGCCTTTTAGTTCCCACCCTTTCTACCCAGGAAAGGGTCGATTTTGGCACCCAGCTTACCGCTGAGGAGAATGGTATGATCGTCTACGACTCGGCCATGAATAAGCTGTTTTACTGGATGGTAGACCGATGGCAGGCTGTTTCGCTATCCGCCGGCACGGGGATAGAGATCACAAACGGAGTGATTGTCAATACCGGGGATACGGACGCGACCGATGACTTCTCAGGCGAATGGGCAGATCTATTGAATGTGCCTGCAGGGTTTGCCGATGGGATCGATGCTGTTGACGATGCTGATAATGATCCCACCAATGAAATTGAATTGCCGCAAACCGCCATCGTTAATCAGGTTCTTACCTACAATGGGACCTCCTGGATCGCCAATAGCTTACCACCGGACGGAGACTCCGACGCAACGAATGAGCTTCAAAACCTGCAATTCAACAATAATATTCTTTCAATCACAAGACTTACGAATCCCACGGAAATCAACCTGGCGCCCTTTTTGGGAACCAACACGGATGAACAGAATTTAGAATTCTCAGGAGGAATTATTTCCCTGACCGGAGATCCTGACAATACCCAGATCGACCTAAGTAACTACGACACCAATGTTTTGGATGATTTCAGCGGTGAGTGGGGAGATCTCCTCAATGTGCCCGCAGGATTTGCAGATGGAACGGATAATGTCGACGATGCCGATGCAAGCATTACCAATGAAATTCAGGACCTCAGTCTCAGTGGAAATAGCCTGACCATCACCAATAATTCATCCCCCACTACCATTGATCTCTCTCCTTATCTTGACAATACCGATCTGCTGTCAACTATTGCAGGTTCAGAAGGGCTTGTGATCAAATACTCTTCCGGAAGATGGGTGGCCGCGCAGGACAATGTGAATGACGGTGACAACATTCCCACCAATGAGATACAGGACCTGCAATTCTCCGGTCAGATCATTACGCTCTCCAATGACCCGGGCGGTACCGCCATTAATCTGGCTCCGTATATGGACAATACCGATGCGCAGAATCTTCAGTTTTCTGGTGGGGTCATCTCATTGTCCGGTGATCCTGACAATACGCAGATCAACCTGAGTAACTACGATACCAACGTTTCTGATGATTTCAGCGGACAGTGGGGAGACCTCCTGAATGTACCGGCAGGATTTGCCGATGGTACGGATAATGTCGATGATGCCGATGCCAGCCCTACCAACGAAATCCAGGACCTTCAGTTCGCCAGTCAGATAATCACACTGACCAATGATCCCGGCAATACTTCCATCAACCTGGCACCCTACCTGGATAATACTGATGCGCAGAATTTACAGTTTGCCAGCGGGATCATATCTTTATCGGGAGACCCTGACAATACGCAGATCAACCTCAGTAACTACGACACCGACGCCTCGGACGATTTCAGCGGTGAGTGGGGAGATCTCCTGAATGTCCCGGCAGGATTTGCAGATGGAACGGATAATGTCGACGATGCCGATGCAAGCATTACCAATGAAATCCAGGACCTCAACCTGACCGGAGATAACCTCACAATTACCAATAATGCATCCCCTACCACCATCAACCTGGCTCCCTACATGGACAATACCGATCTGCTCGCAACACTTTCCGGCACCGCTGGTCAGGTACTCACCTGGGACGGAGCTGCTTGGGGAGCCGATGATCTGCCTGTGGATGGAGATACGGATAGCGCCAATGAATTGCAGGATCTCAGTCTAAGCGGAAATATTCTTACCATCACAGGTTTAGCTTCTCCAACGCCAATAGACCTTTCTCCATATTCCGGCACCAATACCGATGAGCAGGACCTGCAATTTATCAGCGGGGTGATCTCACTAACAGGAGATCCTGACAATACGCAGATCGACCTGAGCAACTACGACACCAACGTTTTGGATGATTTCAGCGGTGACTGGGGAGATCTATTGAATGTCCCAGCAGGATTTGCAGATGGAGTCGATGCCGTTGACGATGCTGACAATGATCCCACCAATGAAATTCAGAATATGAGATTTATGAATGAGGAAATCACCCTTACGAATGATCCAGGTAATACAGTCATTGACCTGGCACCATATATGGACAATACTGATCTGCTGGCTACCTTGTCCGGAACAACCGCAGGACAGGTTCTCACCTGGGATGGAACTGTATGGGGTGCGGCTGATCTGCCTGCAGATGGTGATACGGATAATACGAATGAATTTCAGGATCTGCAATTCGTTGGTGAAGTGATCACGCTCTCAAATGACCCCGTAGCTACTTCAATTGATCTGGCTCCATACATGGACAATACCGATGCGCAGGATCTGCAGTTTGTTGGTGAGGTGATCACACTTACAAATGATCCTGATGCAACTTCCATCGATCTGGCACCTTATATGGATTCTCCTTTCACACAAAGCTCAGATGGCTTTGGCAACTTTGCTGAATACACCGGACGTATCAAGGCAACAAATGTGATCAATACCAGTGCTATCTTAACCACTGCTAACCTTACAGGGAGCGTACTTCCAGCAGGGTCATTCAACTCCGCTAAAATTGTCATGTTTGATGCAACTGGCGGAGCGACCATCACTTCTATTGATGCAGGTCTGAACGGCCAGGAATTGCTGATCGTTTGTACAGGAGGTAGCTTAACCTTTGATAACCAGCAAATGAATGGTAGCAACTTAGTCCTGCCTACAGGAGGAGTTATTCTTCCAGCAGGTGGTAGCATTAAATTATTATATGTTGCAAGCACCAGTCGCTGGATCCATCTGGAAAGTGTAACTGACGCCGTAAATCCTAACTAAAGATGTACAGGCTCTTACACATTTTGTGGATGGTTCCCTTCTGGCTTAGCGGTCAGAACATGCAAATCGTAGAGACGCCGGTTGTCATCACAGAGGGTACGATCATGTCCGTTGATGAAGACTTTGTCAATACCGGGGACGTGCTCAACCAAGGCCAGCTGTTCGTAGGCGGCAACTGGGTAAATGCAGGGATCTACCGCTCAGAAGGAGTTGCTTTACTTGAATTTAACGGAGCTGGAGACCAGATGATCAGCGACGAATCGGTCATTGACTATCTGCGGATGTCCGGCGGAAATAAGACACTGATGGCCAACCTGGCGGTGAACAGGCTGGAACTGGATGGAAGTATCCTGACCGTGGAAGACGAATACAGCCTGGAGATCCCTCCCTCCGGCTCCATTACAAGAAATCCCTATGACTACATCATTGGCCGGCTGGTAATGACCGGAGAGAATATCTACCCGCTGGGAACTGAAGACCGATATCTGCCGGTATCACTGGTACCGCTCACGGATACCCCGACACCGGTAGGGATCAAAGCTGTAGGTACCGAACTTCAGGGCCCGCTTCCGGAAGCCGTCGCCGGGCTTGCCCCTTTCCATTGGGTGATGGATGAAAGTGAGGATATATTCCAGGTCCAGCCGGCATTTGAAGATGCCGACTTTCTGTCCGGTTCAGTATTGAATGCCATAGTCGTACAATCAGAAAGTGAGAATGGAGAGATCCAAAGTCTGTTCCAGGGGACCATACAAGGTGATCTCGACTCGGTGACTGTCTCTAATGCTCCCGCTTTTCCGCTTTCTCTTCCTTATTTTTCCATCGGACGAAAATTCCTGGCAGAAGATCGGCCACCACTCAAAGTTTATAACCTGGTAAGCCCTAATGATGATGGCATCAATGACTTTCTCTATATCGAAAACCTGGATGCCTACCCGGGATGCACTATTTCTATTTATGACCGTTGGGGCACACTGGTATTCAGCCAGACAGGATATGACAACAGAGAGAATGTATTTCGCGGACAAAACAATCAGTTGAACAAGAAAGAAGTGATCCAGGGGACCTATTACTATGTGATCCGGTACCAGGGAGAAAAGCTGGCCAGGGGCTTTTTTGAATTGACAAGATGAGATACATAGTCACGATATTGCTCGTTATTCTATCCGTCGGTGCACTGAGGGCGCAACTGGACCCGCTATACCAGCAATATCATCTCAATCAATACATCATCAACCCCGCACACGGCGGGATCTATAAATCTATCACCTTTTCGGCCAATTCCAGGCTTCAATGGTTGGGGTTAGACGGTTCGCCGTTTACCAATACGTTTACACTCGTGACCAACATCGGGAATTTTGCCGGTTTTGGAGTACGAGCCACCAGTGACCAGGTGGGGATCCGTGAGACCAGTGAAATCATTGCATCCACGTCCTATTTTATCCGGGCAAAAAAGGTTACGATCGGGTTTGGCCTGCAGGGAGGGGTCACACAAACAGTCAACGATCTCTCTGAATTTATCCCTGAAGTGCTGCATGACCCTACACTGGACAATTTCGCACCTTCCGTGTCTTATCCCACTTTCGGTGCAGGCTTTATGCTCATGCACTCCAAGTTCTTTTTTGGGTTTTCCATCCCAAGACTAATCAATGATTTTGAACCTGTGCTGGCTTATGAGCCTTACGGTGACTACTCCAGATTCTACTACATATCTGCGGGTTTTATGCCGGATTTTATTGACTGGAAAATACAGACGCTGTTAAGGGTTTCCGAACAGAAAATTTCCGTTGATATTTCAAACACATATTTCATATCAGACGACATCTGGGTAGGATTTATTTTTAGAGATCTTTTCAATATCGGCGTATTTGGCCAGTTTGAGGTCAAAGACCGGCTACGTTTTGGGTACACGGTTGAGTTTCCGATAGATGATCTTATCACCACACACTATGGGACCCATGAAGTAACCTTAAGTTACTGCATTGCACCCTTCAAACGTCAATCGCTGGAAGACCGGTTTTTTTGATAAGCAAGAAGCTGTCTCAATGATCTTTCTTCATTCTTTTGACCATTTTTGAGAGGGATTTGCCCTTTTTCCGTCGCTCAAACTCTGTGGATTCATAGTGCTCATTTTCACGTAGTAACTTCAGGTAATTGTCATAAGCTTCACGGGATATTTTACCAGTCTCCACAGCTGCTAAAACCTCACATCCGGGCTCGTTGGTATGACTGCAATCCCCAAACTTACATTTCGTGGCAAGCTCCTCTATGCTGGAAAAGGTCTGCTCAATACCCTCCCCTGAACCTCCTATTCCGACAGCCCTGAGCCCGGGATTGTCGATGACAAAAGCCCCATTGGATAGCTCGATCAGCTCCCGGTGCGTGGTTGTATGTTTTCCCTTATTCACATGCTTGCTGATCCCTGAGGTGCTCATTCGCTCCTCACCAAGCAGGGCGTTGATGAGTGTTGATTTTCCCGCACCGGAAGAACCCATCAATGCATAGGTATGATCCTTCCGAAGATGATTATGAATATCCTGCAGCCCCCTCCCGGTGATTGAATCTATCAGGTAATGGGGCACTTTTTTAAACCGGTGATCCATCTCACCAGCCAGCTGAACACGGGTTTCATCGTCCAGATCATCGACCTTGGTGATTACAATCATTGGATCAATGTCATTGGCAAAACAAATGGAAAGATACCTTTCCGCTCTGTTGGGATTAAAGTCACGGTCAGCCCCCATCACGATCAGTCCGGCATCTAAATTCGATGCGATGAGCTTATTTTCATTGTACAGTGTGGTCTTGCGGGGAAGCACCCCATGGATGATCCCCTGGTCTTCAAAGGGCTGAAACACAACCCAGTCTCCGACCACTGGTAATTCATTCTTATCAGTTGCTTCAAACAAATAATGACCCACAACCTGAGCACCGAATTCGTTTTCTAAAGACCGTACCATGTAGCGATCCCGATGTTGAGTGATCACTTTGCCAACTGCGAAGGAGTACCAACCCATCTCATTGATCACTCTTTGCGCATTCTGAAGATATAATGCGTCTTCTATTTCTTTAATATCCATGGTGTTCCCTGATATTTTGATGCTGTACCAATTTTCAAATTAAAAATAGGATTTTGTATTATTTTTCTATTCCTCAAATGCACTGACATAAGGCTGTCACTCAGCGTCATTTCTTTGCTTCAAAAACAAATGAAACAAATGAAAAATGCAAAAATCGTAGAAAGGGTTTCATTCAAACCAGCCAATGGTGTATCGGGAGAAGAGACCAAAAGTGCAATGGAAGCAATGAACCAATTTGTGAATGCTCAACCGGGTTTCATTTCAAGGACCACATCTGTTTCTGCAGATGGAGAATTCCTTGACCTCGTATACTGGGAAGATCTGCACTCCGCCCAACAGGCATCAGAGAAAGCCATGAAAGATGAGAGCCTGCTGCAGCACTTCCAGGTGATCGACCAGGAGACCATGTTCTTTAAGCATTATGAGGTATTCCTCAGCCAATAGCATTCACTAAAATGAGACCATAGAAATTCCGGAATTTTTATGGTCTCAATCCAAACCTTTCCCATTTACATTCAGTTGTGCCATCGAATAATCAAGTATTAAAGAAATGGCCAGGAAAAGCAATACCACAACAAATACATCTACCGAAAAGAAGGGACCAGGAAAAGCTGACATCATCAAAGCCTATATGGATTACATGCTCAAAAACCATAAGCAGCCGGAAAGCATGTATCAGTTTGCCGGCATTTTGGGCCTGAAAGAATCAGAAATTTATCCACATTTTGCCTCTTTTACGGCCATTGAGCAGACCGTCTTTGAAAGCTTCTTTGAGCATGCCATGAGCTTGCTGGAGAAGGACAAATCCTATCATGATTATGACGCTAAAAACAAATTATTAAGCTTCTACTACACTTTTTTCGAAATACTTAAGGCCAATAGAAGCTATGTGCTGCTTGCCCTTAGAAACAAGCAGGGGATGGAGTCTACGAAAACCTTATCGAGGTTGAGAACACACTTCCTCGAATACATCGATAACATCGGTATTGAAACTTTTAATTTCAACAACAATGACCTCGACCGTATCAAACAGAAGGGTCTGGGCGAAATAGCCTGGGGACAACTGATCGCAACGTTGAAATACTGGATGGAAGATAATTCCCCCGCCTTTGAAAAGACTGACCTGTTCATTGAAAAAAGCTTAAAAGCCAGTTTTGAAATAGTCAATACACAGCCTCTGGATAGCATCATTGATTTCACAAAATTTTTATTTAAAGAGAAATTCTCAGGAAAAAATTAATGGAGACCATCAACAATATTCCTACTTCCAAGATCCAACGGGCATCCAAAATCCTTTCTACCGGAGCCAAGGTGGGGATCAACTACGCTAAGTACTACGGCAGTCGACTGTCAAAAAGTAAAGAAGAGGCGAGAGAAGCCCTGGACCTCCAGAATGCCGATGATATCTACGATGGTCTCAAAAGCCTGAAAGGCAGTGCGCTCAAGGTCGCCCAAATGCTCAGTATGGACAAAAATATTATGCCCAGAGCGTACGTGGAAAAATTTTCACTTTCACAGTTTTCAGTTCCACCATTGTCTCCTGCCCTGGTCGTCAAGACCTTCAGGAAATATTTTGGTAAGGGCCCTGATGAGATCTATGATTCATTCACACCAAATTCTGTACACGCCGCAAGCATCGGGCAGGTGCACCTGGCGGAAAAAGATGGGAAAAAACTGGCTGTAAAGATCCAGTATCCGGGGGTAGCCGATAGCATTTCTTCCGACCTGGCCCTGGTAAAACCCATTGCCATGAAGATGTTCAACATCAAGGGTGAAGGTTCTGACCAGTATTTTGAAGAAGTCCGTGACAAGTTGCTGGAAGAGACCAATTATTTACTGGAAGTAAAGCAAAGCAAAATCATTGCAGAGGCTTGCAGGGATTTGAAAAACATTGCTTTTCCAAAATACTATGAAGACCTGTCTACGGACCGTATCATTACCATGGACTGGCTCGATGGGCTTCATCTTTCGGAATTTGTAAAGATCAATCAAAACCAGGAGCTCGCCGATCAGGTAGGCCAGGCGCTGTGGGACTTTTACATGTTCCAGATCCATCAACTGCGAATGGTACAGGCGGATCCACATCCGGGAAACTTCCTGGTTGACAAAAACGGGACACTATTGGCCCTTGATTTTGGATGCATCAAAAGCATTCCTGATGATTTCTATGAGCCATACTTTGAAATGGCAACACCGGATAAGCTAAACGATAAGGCACGGTTCATGGAACTGCTATACGAACTGGAAATACTCAAGAAAAGTGATACCAGTCAGGAAGTCACTTTTTTCTCTGAAATGTTCCACAAAATGCTCTCACTGTTTGTGAAACCCCTCCAAAATGAGCAGTTCAGCTTTACAGACCATTCATTTTTTGAAGAGATTTCCGCTCTTGGGGAAGATTATGCCAAGAGAACTGAGCTGAGGAAGCTCAATGGAAACCGGGGCTCAAGACACTTTATCTATATGAACCGGACGTTCTTTGGTCTTTATAACCTGATGTTTGATCTGAGGGCAAGGAATGTGGAGATCAGGAAATTTGCTGAACCAAAAATGGCGGACATCAGGTAAGATATCAGTTTTTGCTTAAAATCTCTTCAGAATTCACCTGTAAGATTGCAATCGATTAAAGATAAAACTCAAATTATGCTGAGGCTTTCTAAATACTTTTTCAGCTTTCTGATCTCCATCCATTTGATTGCTCAATCAGGGAATGTAACGATTACGGGAAAGGTCGTAGAAACAGATTCCAATACACCGGTAGAATTCGCCACGGTGGCCGTCATCAATGCTTCGGATGATAAACCCGTCACAGGAGCAACGACCTCACCATCCGGATCATTTTCTCTGACCACCTCCGCTTCCGATTTTTATGTAGAGATCAGTTTTATTGGATTTCAGAAAAGAACCATCAGGGATTTTACCATTACAAATGGCCGGATAAATCTGGGGACCATCAATTTGTCATCGGACAGCAAGCAGTTGGACGAGATTGTAGTGGAAGGAGAAAGGTCGAGTACAGAATTTAAGCTGGATAAACGGGTATTCAATCTTGGTTCTGATCTTCGAAGCACTGGTGCAAGCGCACTGGAGGTATTGAATAATGTGCCATCCGTGAATGTGACTATTCAGGGCCAGATCCAGCTTCGCGGGAGTTCAGGTGTACAGGTCCTGATCAATGGTAAGCCATCGGTCATGGCCAGTGATGAAGGTAAAGCACTCGGAACGATCACTGCAGATATGATCGACCGGATCGAGGTGATCACCAATCCATCGGCAAAGTATGATGCTGAAGGCACATCGGGTATCATCAATATTGTTCTCAAGAAAGAGGAACGCAGAGGCACGAATGGATCGATCTCTGTCAATGGCGGAAATCCGGATAACTACAGCGCAGGGCTGAGCCTTAATCACCGAACAGAAAATTTCAACCTCTTTACCCAGATGGGTGTCGGATACAGCGAGCTGCCCAATAAAGAACGCAATGAAAACAGGAACTTTGAAACGGACACCACCATCTTCTCCGGAGGCACTGAATTCCGAAATGAGTTTTACTACAACCTGGTACTCGGTACAGACTATTACATCAATGATAACAACGTGATCACAGTATCAGGTACTTACACCCTTGAGATCGAAGATCAGCCATCCACAACCTACTTCAGACTGGTAGATGAGCCCGAAGGAGTAGAATATCAGTGGAGACGAGACGAAGTGACCGAAGCCGTCAATCCTAAATATCAGTTCGAAGCCAATTTCAAAAGAGATTTTGAAGACCATGAAGACCACGACCTGATCTTTTCTGCTATTGGCCGGTTCTTTGGGAAAGAACAGTCTTCGGATTTTGAGGACCAGACCATCTCAGGAAATCTGGATTTTGATGCACAGCAAAAGACCGAAACAAATTTTGACGAGGGCAATTATACTTTCAAGCTTGATTACGCAAGGCCCTTCAATGACATTTTCTCTATTGAAGCGGGTGGTCAATACCTGATCAATGATGTAGGAAACGACTTTTCCGTCCGAAATCTTCGCAATGGGGAATACGTGATAGATTCATCACAAACAAACTTGTTTGAATACCACCAGGATGTACTGGCAGCCTATGGGTCCGGTGGTTATGAAAAAGATAAATGGGGCTTAAAAGTCGGGCTCAGGATTGAAAACACCAATCTGAATACTTTGCTGGTAAATACCAATGAGGAAAACAATCAGAATTTTACGAACCTTTTCCCATCTGCCCATACTTCATATAAATTGACCAGTCAGGTATCCTTGCAGGCTGGCTATTCAAGAAGGATCTACAGACCCAGGTTATGGGATTTGAATCCTTTCTTCAACATCAGGAATAATTTCAGCATCAGGACAGGAAATCCAGATCTGCTACCGGAGTTTACGGATTCCTATGAAGTAAACACGATCTATAATGGAGATAAGACATCATTGAATTTCTCTCTGTATCACAGATACACCACAGGAGTCATTGAGCGCATCTCATTTTTCGAGAACAATGTAAGGACCACCACTCCTCAAAATATCGGAACAAGCAATGCCACGGGGCTGGAAGCCAATGCTAAACTTGATCCTGTAAAGTGGATGACGATCAGCGCTGATTTTAATTATAACTACTTCAGCAGGGTGGGGTCGCTTGAGGGCACAACCTTCGATTTCACCACCAATCAGTGGTCTTCCAAAGTCAACACCAAGTTCAAACTACCGGCAGATATCACACTTGAGGCGATTGGCTATTATCAGTCTGGCTATCAGACCGTACAGGGAAGGATTGCAGATATGCTGTTTGCCGACTTCGGAGCCCGAAAAAAGATCCTCAATGGAAAGGCGGTCGTAAACATGAGCGTTCGTGACGTTTTTGTTTCGCGCATTGAGCAAAACACCATCGAGCAGCAGGATTTCTCTCTGTATACACGAGGATTGAGAGGGCGCTTTATCGTATTTGGATTCAGCTACGGATTCGGAAAAGGTGAGGCTATGACTTATGGAGGCAGGGGGTACAGGTAAGGATTACTCCAGCCATTCCCACCGTTTCACCCAGTCACTTAAAAATTCAGATCGCCATCGGGCGACTGTTTGCGCGCCTTGTTGTTCATCAATGAAATATTCAGGATTTGGATCATCTCCATACCAATGATCACCAAGTACAATATCGTCGTCTTTTTGTACACCAGGCCAGGGGTTGACACTGGTGTATTGGCCGGATTGCTCTGTAAATCCCGGAATGTTGCTGAAAAACCTATATGATCCGGTCTCAGGTCTTTTGGAGGAATATCTAATCCCGTATTTTCCGGACCCCATGTAATAGCCAGGCCATTTTTGCCCTAAAATTTCGGCAGTGAAACAGGCAGAATCCCGGGGGATATCTATTTCCGGACCTTCGAAATACCACTCGATTACAGAATAGACTGTGATGGTATCGTTGACCGTTGTATTTCTTTCAAAAAGATCTTTGGTGCTGTGACCAATTTTGACAAAACTACCACCCCAACTATCACTGGTTGGGTCTTCGGGCTCGTCATGCATCAGATAAGCCAGGGAAGGTGTATCCCCCATTTTGATGCTTCCACCGTAGTGATTTTTGAAGTCTACTCCCATCTCACCATATCCCTTGATGAAATTCCCATAAAAATTGTCGTTGGACAGGTCATCAGGTGAATCCTCATCCAGAAACCATCCTCTATAGGTGGCATTGGCTTCAATCATCCAAAGATCCGGATGATTTTCCGCGATGTAGGCATAACTGTTTACACTCCATTTCTTATTGGGACCTCCAATCCAATATACTCTGATCTTTTCAGTGATTTCCGGAGCATCGTGAAGTGCTTGTGCCAGGTCTTCCAAACCTCCCCACACCAGGATCCAGAGGGGCTGATCGCTCGGTTTCTTTGCGGCCTGAATGATCCACTTCGAACCCTCAGTTGATTCGCTCCAACCTTTAAATGGAGCTGCATCAATTGTACCTTGTTTTGACACAGATCTCAGATAATCCGGAGAAGGAAAACCATCAGCATGCTGACTAAGCTTGGGTAAATCCTGTTCATACAGATCAATCATTTCCAGAATATGTGATTTCCGTCCAGGACCATAAGGTGAAGAGATTAGCCCTTCTATTTCAAAAAGATTGGCATACATAAAAAGATGAATCATGGACTGGAAATCATCGGGGTCTGTGCCTCCGATGTCAGTCGAGACAAGGATTCGTGGTTTATTTATATCATTAGTGTCACAGGATACAATAAATAACGCCAGGCATAATCCGAAAGATACTAACGCCAGGTCGGTTAGGGCCTTTATGATTGTATTCATGGCTACGAATGTAATAACCCTTCCTGAGGCGACCGGTCAAATATTGACCTACCTGGTTGAAAGATTAAAATCAAATAATCTATTACTAACAACTGATTCAACATTGATCAATAATTTACGTTAAAGTATTCATAATTCAACTGGTATATTTTAGACTGAAATTATTATTGTCGGTAAAAACCTGGGTTTTATTGTAATTATTATCAATCAGGTGTAGCATTAGATGATTCCCTTTACTCTCTTAAATGGGACATCCAGGGAGCTGGAGTTGTTTCCACACATCATCAGGTTTTCTTTGACCAAGATTAATTCCGTATTACCGGATTCATTTCTTGAAACACCATCGGATTGCTTAAGAGTTTATTACATCGTGGATGGAAAGTTTCAATGGTCCATAGATCATCAACCGTTCATCCTTTATCCGGGTGAAAGTGCAATTATCCTCCCCGGACAGGAGTTTGGAGGAAAAGAAGGCTTTCTTGACATTGGTACTTTGTTTAGCCTGTCTATTCAGATCGAAAGACATCACCCAAAAACAGGGATCTCTTTCGGCAACTGGAGCAAACTATCCACTTTTGACCGCTACCCGATCGGGAAGTTGCTGGCCAATAACAGACTTCCCGTCTTAAAGGTCAGCGATGTTCAGGAAATTTTAGTGGAAATACGAACGGAGATTCTCAACCAGGAAATCGGATTCCATACCAGGGTAAATCATCTCATCGATTCATTGCTGATCCATATCGCCCGGCAAACCATGAGGCAGGGTGAGCTGCAGAGAGTTCTCTCTCCCACCTTTATACAGCTGGAAGAAATGTTACGTCAAAACCTGGCCCACCACTGGACCGTGGATGAAATGGCAGCTTTATTCGGATTACGTAATACTTCCTTTACTGAGAAACTCAAACATCAGACAGGCTTTTCACCACTGAATTATCTGATCAACATAAGGGTTGCCGAAGCCATCAGGCTTCTCCGGCAGCCAGATGTACACTTCACCGAAATTGCCCTCAAGACCGGGTTTTATTCTTCCCAGCATTTCTCGACTACCTTTAAGAAACTGACCGGTTATTCCCCCAGACAATTCCGAAAAAGGAACCATTCCACAGCGGTTTGATCTGACTGAATAACCATTACATCAGGCGGGTTATCTTCAAACTTTTTTAAGACAGCTTTTCAACAAGGAGCAGGAAAGGAGCTTCCTTTTCGAGACAAATAAATGATGACGGCACACAATGGTCCTTTTACCAGGGGCCGGGGGTGCTGAAAGGGTCATTTTGTGCAATATTCATCGGTGGTCCATTTTGGAAGTTATTATTTCAGTCCTTTAGAAACTTTGTAGAATGTTAAAAATCCTTTTATAGAAAAGTGATACATGGCCTTCCCCTCTCAACTCCGAATCCAAGTGAAAAAATGTGTGGCTTTTCGTCAGTACCAAACAATAATTTAAACCAAATGAAATGAAAAAAATCTACCTATTATGTAGCATTTTACTGCTACTCGGTTTTATCTCAATGGCTCAGACAGGTGAGCAATTTGAAGTTAAGGGAAAGGTCACCGGTGAAAGCGGAACAATCCCCGGCGCCAGCGTCCTCATCAAGGGTACCACCACTGGTACCACGACCGATATGGACGGCAATTACTCCCTCAGGGTTTCAGACAACAGCATCCTCGTATTTTCTTATGTAGGTTTTGAAACACAGGAAATACCGGTCAATGGCCGCACGGTGATCGATGTGGACATGAAAACGGATATTCGGGCGTTGCAGGAAGTGGTGGTTACAGCACTAGGTATCGAAAAAGATGCCAAAAGTCTGGGTTATGCCACCGCAACGGTGGATGCGGACCAGATAGCCACAAACCGGTCTGTCAACTTCATGAATGCCATTCAGGGCAAGGTGCCAGGATTGAACATTTCAGGTATGGGCACCGGTCCTGCCGGTACAAGCAAGATCCGTATCCGGGGTCAATCTTCTTTTGGTGGGCAAAATTCACCTCTTATTGTAGTGAATGGTGTACCAATTGATAACTCAAATTTTGGTTCGACATCAGGTAGCAGAAGTACAGAGTCATCTTTGAGTGATGGTGGCAGCCGAACGGTGTCAGATGGAGGTGACGGATTGAGCAGTATCAATCCCGATGATATCGAATCCATGACCGTCCTTAAGGGGGCAGCAGCGTCTGCACTTTATGGATCGCGCGCCAAGGACGGCGTGATCATGATCACCACCAAATCAGGTGGTAAGAGTGGCCTGGTGGTGGAATACAACACCAATTACACCAATGAAACTCCTCTGGACTTTACTGACTTTCAATATGAATATGGCCAGGGAGAAGGAGGCTTGAGACCTACCAGCCCTAACCCTACTTCAGGGGTCTGGAGTTTTGGCGAAAAATTCGAGCCAGGTATGACCCAGATCCTGTTTGATGGAGTGGAAGCTCCCTATGAGCCGGTTCGTGACAGAATCAGAAAATTCTATAGAAACGGCCAATCCTTCACCAATACCGTGAGTGTCTCCTCCGGGGGCGAAAATGGAAGTGTTAGATTGTCTGCCTCAAACCTCGACAACAAGGGCATCGTTCCGAATAACACTTTTAAGAGACAAAGTGTAAACCTGAATTTCAGGCAACAACTCGAACAACGATTTAGTGTAACAGGTAGCATGAATTACTCTCACGATCGTAACGAAAATGCTCCGACAGTAGCCACCCAGGATTTGAGTACACCAACTGTGATCTATTCATTATCAAATTCAATGCCCTTCGATCTGCTGGAATCTGAAGCAGAAGATGAATTTGGAAATGAGCGTATATACAGCCGTTTCAGAAACAGGACCAATCCATATTTTGTCCTAAATAATCATTTCAATAATATCACCAGGGACCGCGTATTTGGCAATGTAGCGGCTCGTTACAATTTTACTGATTGGTTGTACGCTCAGGTCCGTATGGGTCAGGATTATACCTTCCGTTTTCAGGAAGATAATGGAAGACCTACAGGTGCGGCATCTCTGGGGGTTGCACCAGCCGGTTTCGTGAATGGTGAATACCGACAGGATGCCACCAGGATCAGAGAAACAAACTACGATTTTATTGTGGGAGCTAACCAGGAATTCGGCGCCATTGGTGTTGATCTTACTCTTGGTGGGAACCAAATGTACAGGGGCATTGAGCGCAACAGACAGCTGGCAACAGACTTCGTGGTAAGGGACCTGTACACCCTTCAAAATGCCCGGGTGGTAAACAGCAGCTATGATATCATTGAAAGAAAAGTAAACTCACTCTATGGTGCAGCTGAAATAAACTATAAAGCATGGCTATATTTGAACGCCACTTTGAGAAACGACTGGTTCTCTACCCTGGCTCCTGAGCTAAGAAGCATCAGCTACCCTTCACTTACAGGTAGCTTTGTTTTTTCTCAGGCTTTTCCAAACCTACCCGGCTGGCTTGATTTTGGTAAAGTTCGTGCAGCATATGCTGAGGTAGGTAGCGATACTGACGTGGCTCCATATTCCAATAACCTCTTCTATGGCACCAATGCAAATCTTTACAATGGTAAATCCATTGGTACTATCTCCGGGGACCGAATTCCGAGTAGTACACTTAGCCCGATGCGCGTAAAAGAATGGGAATTTGGATTTGAAGCCAAACTACTAGACAACAGGCTAGGCCTGGAATTATCAGTTTATGATAAGGTAACAGAAGACCAGATCTTACAGGTACTTTCTTCAAACACATCCGGCTATACTTCTAAACTTCAAAATGTAGGTAAAAGTAAAAACAGCGGTGTCGAAATGTTGCTGACCATGGTTCCTGTTCAAACTACCAACTTTCAATGGAATATAAGTTTTAATGCCGCTTTCAATGAATCTGAGGTTCTCGACCTGGGTGAAGGTGTTACGGAAATTGTGCTGTCTCAGGGAGAGGTCCGGGGTCAGTTGTGGCATGTGTTGGGTGCTCCGCTCGGACAATTGCGTGGTATAGGCTATCTGCGAGACAACAATGGTAATGTGATCCATGACTCAAATAATGGAAATTACCTGACCACACCAGAATATATTGCATTAGGTCAGGCAATTCCTCGATGGGTCGGTGGGATATTTAACTCTGTCAATTTTAAGGGAGTTACCCTATCCGTGTTGGTTGACTTCAAACTTGGTCATGACCTTTTTTCCACCACAAACTTCAATGCATGGAGACATGGTTTGCATAAAGGAACGCTTGTTGGAAGGGAAACAGGTCTGGTAATTGGAGAAGGAGTAAATGAACAGGGTGAACCGAACGCCATCGGAGTTCCTGTCGATGCCTGGTATGGTCGGATCCGTGGAACAAACCTCATGGAGCCCTTCGCCTACAACGCCGGTTTCTGGAAAATCCGTCAAATGTCTTTGGGCTATGATTTCACCAAACATTTGACATCGGTTGACTTTATCAGTGGTTTAAGACTTGATTTTGTTGCCAATAATGTCCTGATACTAAAAAAATGGGTTGAGAATATTGATCCTGAACAGGCTTCCTTCTCATCGGACAACCTGAGTGGTATCGAAGATCCTGCATTACCACCTACCCGGTCACTTGGATTTAATTTAAATGTTAGATTCTAAGCATGTCAAACGCTAATAATCTTATCAAAATGAAAAACCTACTAATAAATATAATTTTTGTCACCAGCCTGCTGGTTATCACAGGCTGCGACGAAGGATTTGATGAATTGAACCGATCCAAAACAGACGTAACAGCGTTAGATCCGGCGATTGTATTAAATCAGGCTACTCTAACCACCGTACAGAGAGGAAATGCACTACCATTGGAGATGGCTTACGTTCAACACATTGTAACACCAAACAGTGGAGTACTAACCGGAGGTAACTATAACCAGGTGAATGTAACCCTCACTAATGGCAACTGGGACAATGCTTATCTGGAGGTAATCAAACATGCCGTAGATGTTATTAATACTACTGAGGGAGATCCTGAAAGATCAAATCTGTATCACATGGCCAGGATCATCAAGGCATATGGAATGATAATCATTACTGATACCTATGGAGATGCTCCATATACTGAAGCAGGAAGGGGTTATCTAAGTGACATTACCACCCCAAGATATGATTCACAGGAGAGTATATATAATGATATATTGACTGAACTTCAACAGGCTTCTGCAGGATTGAATGCTTCAGGAAAAATCGAAACATCAGATATTCTCTACAGCGGAGATATCGTCAAATGGAAAAGGATGGGGTATTCATTGTTATTGAGGGCGGCGATGAGAGTGGCTGATGTGAACCCTGGTTTAGCCGGACCAGCCATAGCTGCTGCAATCAGTGGTGGACTTATGCAAAGCAATGCAGACAACTTTATGCTGACCCATGACAACAACTACCCAAACCAGGTAGCAGGCCCCCTTACAAGTAATGAATCAGCAAACTACTACATGACTGGTCAATTCGTAGATCATTTAAAAAATACCAATGATCCCAGATTGAGATCCATGGCTGTGAGGTATATTGGAGCGCAAAGTGGCACGGATCAGAATAATGCTATCGCAGGAACCAACCCAAGCATTGTTATTTCCCGAGACCCTGCTGACCAGTTTGGCTTACCGATGGGACTCGATAATGAAACTGCAGCAGTTTATGCCACCAACAATGGCTTCGCCAGTCATTATGATTTCACACAGGTAGATAGAACAAGGATGGTACGCATCAATGCACCATCATTTATGGTCACATTTGCACAAACCCAACTCCTCCTGGCTGAAGCCATTGTGAGAAACCTGGGTGGGGCAACCGGCGACGTCAATGCATTATTTACTTCAGCAATCAGAGCAAACATGGAAGTGATATCTACCCAATATGTGGGTACTACCATAGCTCAGGCTGACATCGATACCTATGTTGCTGCAAACAACATTGTTCCGGGCTCAGAACTTGAGCAAATTAACACTGAATATTGGATCTCATCATTTCTGAATGGTCCTGAAGCATGGGCCAACTTCAGAAGATCCGACTTCCCCGCATTACCTCCGAATCCTTATCCTTTCCAGGACATTACCGGGGATTTTGTAACCAGACTGCCTTATCCAATTTCAGAGCTGAGCGCAAACAAAGTCAATCTCGATGCCGCCCTCAATGCGCAGGGATTTAACGGCAATGACGACATGGATACTAAACTTTGGTGGGATGTAAATTGATTTTTATAGTATTTTCGTACTATTGAGTTTAGAAAAGGTGGCCCACTAAGGTCACCTTTTCTTTTAGATACTGGTTCTCTATTTGTCAAGCCAATTGCTCAACTCAATATACTCACTTAATACTGCAACATTCCTGTTAAAAACCGAGCTACTGATCCGATCCATCACATCATATTCCCCGTTCCAGCGTACTCCCCTGGGCATGTCCCTTTTGAAACGGTCATCTTTGGTGATCCAGCCACCATTTTTCGCCTGTGAATCAATGATTTGCTGCACCTGACCTTCCAGCTCAGCCAGTCTTCTCGTGGCACTCTCCATTGTCTTGGGAGGATTCTCAGCTTTCAAAAGACCTTCCCTACCTAGCTCTATGGCCATCTGATATCTCTTGGTTCCTCTTTCGATCTGTGCAGCAATGTTTGTTTCATAACCATATCCAGTCCTTCTCTCGGGATGAAGCTCTTCCACACTATTCACACGGATCCTGCCGCGGTCATAATAAAGCGATTTATTGGTACCGATCTCGACAAATCGTGCCCAGAGCCCATTCTCCAACCTTATGTCATTCAGCCAGAGCAGCGCATCAGGAATGGGTTCAAGTAAAGTACCCTGATCCAACACCAGGAACAGGTCAATCAATGAATTGATGTTCTTGATGGTGACTGACGGACATAATGAAGCAGGCTCAAATGTCCTGGCCCACGCGGGTTGCAGGTATTCATTGTATTGCTGTGCCCATCCCGGTTGAGGTGGCGGCAATTGTGAGATCATCATGAACCGTGCTGCTTTTCTGAGACTCTTCTCCACGGATTCATTGTTTCCATAATACTGGTAGGCCTCCATCATCACGCGCAGACAGTCATTGATACCTTCATCATTGAAGGTGGCGTAATCATGATAATTACCCTGCTCCGGCCATTTATGCGGCCAGCCACCATTATCCATCTGCGTCCTGATCATCATATCCAGAGATTTTTTGACCGCTGCATCAAGTTTGGGATCATCAATTTCCTGGTCCAAAGCCATCAGGAAACTTACCGCCGTCTGTGTCTGATCATCATCAAAGCTGACCGTTTCATTGCTTAGATCCTTAAAATCAATCGTGTGATCCCATCCTCCATTTTTGTTTTGCCCATTAATCAAGGCGTAGGCAGCATCTTTAGCAGCTTCCAGCGCCTTACTATCCCCAGTAGTTTGATAAGCTTTGAGAAAGGATAAGCCCACAGCTGGTGTACCTGGAGGCTGCACCTCAATGACGTGTTCGTCAGCAGGGGATTCACCCCAGCGCATAGAAAGGTCAGGGGTGACATAATAAACATATCCTCCATGGGCATTGATGGAGTGAAAGAATGATACGCCTTTCTTTAGTGAAGCTTCCGCCTTTTTACTTAGATCGGAAGCACTTGAACAATAAAGGCTAATACTTAACAACAGGACTAAAAAGTGTTTAAAATTCATCAGGATTTTGGGTAGGTTAAATATTAAAAATCAGTTTCTATTCAGGTCTAATCCCATTTCAGGATCTTATTGAAGTCATAGACAGCCGGGTCGGGCAGGTACGCCTTCGCTGCCTCATAATCCTTTTCAATAAGGTGGTGTAAATTTCTGAAACATAGAATGGAAATTTGTGAATTCATATCTACCAGCCGGGGTGGGATCTTGCCATGCTCATCTTCCATGTCTGACAAAAACATCGGTGAAATATCTCCCCGTGAATTGGCTGTCACAATACAGCCCGTGATCTCGTCATCAAATAGCTTTTTTACGCCAATGCCTAAAAGTGTACACAGCGTCAGGTCATAACCGATCGGTCTGCAGCACCTCACCTCATAGCCGAGTTCAACCGGACGGCTCTTGATCTTTAAACCCAGTTGCTTGAGTCGCTCCTGCACGAGGACATTGAATATATTTGATTTACTGACATTGCCCAACTCCGGATGACCATGATCATCATAGGTGAATAGTATTCCACTATCCTTTAATTCCTGCTCATCAATGTTGTGAAAAACTCCCTCACTCACAATCGCCACGCCATAATGAATGCCGAGGATCTTTCGCTTGATCATGGAGGAAATGATCAGGTTGATAATCTTATCAAGGGTAGGTTTGGCATTGTTAAACATCTCGGGAATGATCATCATCGGGAAATGGCAGGCAGTGGCGATCCCGAAAGCCAGATGACCCGCACTTCTTCCCATAGCAGACATGATGAACCATTGCCGGCTGGTTCGGGCATCCTCATAGACGGTATTTCCTATTTTCACTCCTTCATCCTTGGCGGAATGAAAGCCGAAAGTAGGATTCCGGTCCGGCAAAGGAAGATCATTGTCGATTGTTTTGGGAACGTGTATATTTCTAACATCTATGTTATTGTTCTTTAAGAATTTGGAAATCCTGTTGGCTGTACTGGCCGTGTCATCACCTCCGATAGTGACCAGGAGTTTCACATTGTGTTTCACAAAAAAGTCAACGGTGAATTCATCATCTCCGGGCTTGTGCCTGCTCATTACCAGTGTGGAGCCACCCCTGGATAAAATCCTGTCGGCATGTTCAAAATCAAATTCTTTGATTTCCGGGTCATCTGAAAATAAACCTTTATATCCCTCCTGGATGCCTAAGACTCGATAGCCATCCTTGAGGAAGATCTTGGCTACGGTACTGATTACAGTGTTAATTCCGGGCGCAGGTCCGCCTCCGCAGATGATCGCAATGCTTTTATCTTCCATTTAGGTAATTGAGGTTAAAGATTCTTAGGTTGAATCTAAAGGTAATTAATATGCAGATAAAAACTTTTGTAAAAGCCATCCACTTGTAAAGTGTACCTTAATCAGATATTTTTATTCAATATGAAACATAGCCACCGGATGAACCGATTGTCAAATAACATCTACTCATGCTTGAGTCTGATCGTTTGCATGCTGCTAATCTCCTGTACCAAAAAAGAAGAATCATCGCATGATAAAGATGCTGATCTCCGGGAAGTAGACCAGGAAGTAGACCAGGAATACACAGTTGCAGCTTATATCTGGCCCTCGTGTCATCATGATGAGCGATTTGGTGACATGCTCTGGCCTGAGGGAACCGGAGAGTGGGAAATGATCAAAAAAGGGAATTCCCGCTTCGAAGGTCACTATCAGCCTAAAGTACCG
Organism: Cyclobacteriaceae bacterium; assembly: GCA_965243485.1. Taxonomy (GTDB): domain Bacteria; phylum Bacteroidota; class Bacteroidia; order Cytophagales; family Cyclobacteriaceae; genus UBA7330. The sequence continues at coordinate 5,958,193 of CBDEVP010000001.1, forward strand.
CTGTGGGGGTATGAAATGGATGATGACCCGCAAGTCATGGAAAAATGGATCGATGCAGCTACCGACCATGGCATCAACACCTTCATTTTCGATTGGTACTGGTTTGATGAAGGACCCTTTCTGGAAAGCAGCCTGAACAATGGCTTTCTGAAAGCTGACAATCGAGACAAAATGAATTTTTACCTCATGTGGGCCAATCATGATGTCAGAAGGAATTACTGGAATGTCCACAAGTTCAAAGATGACAGGAGCTTACTCTGGGATGGCGCTGTGGATTTGAAAAACTTCAAAATCATTGTTGACCGGGTAATCAAAAACTATTTCAATCAACCCAATTACCATAAAATTGATGGCGCACCCGTTTTCTCCATATTCAGTCTCAGAAATTTGCTGGAAGGATTAGGAGGTGTAGACAAAACAGCTGAAGCCCTGGATTATTTCAGGGAAAAGACCAAAGCAGCAGGTTTTCCGGACCTCCACGTTCAGCTGATCATCTATGGTGAGCCTAATCAGGAAAGGCTGGAAACACATAGAAAATTGAAAATCAACAGCCTCACCCAGTACAACTGGGGATGGATGGGTATACAGGACTATATGAAATGGGCCACAAAAGCCATTGATATCAGGACCAGGTGGGATACCGAGCAGGATTTGCCTTTTTTCACCAACGTCTCTATCGGCTGGGACGATACGCCCAGGTTTCCGGATGCAGGAGAGGAAGATATTGTACGTTACAACAAGTCACCAGAAAGTTTTGCCGGATTTCTGCAGGAAGCCAAAGATTACTGTGATGCACATCCTGAACAACCAAAACTCATCACCATCTTTTCCTGGAACGAGTGGATCGAAGGTGGATATTTATTGCCTGACAGAAAATATGGCTTTGAATACCTGAAGAAGGTAAAAGAAGTCACCGATGGGGTTTATGGAAAATATTCAGATTAAATCTGTTTGAACCTTTTGGCATCAAAGATCAGAATTTTAATCGCTTCAGGATTTACTGGCCTTCATCCATACTTTAGCCCAAAGGTTATTTCCATACACATCCAGTGATTTTCTGAATAGCTGATCAGCCAGCTTCTGATTACCCAGCCCCTGATTACCCAGAGCCTTAAGATAATACGCTTCGGAAATGGATTTCTTATTGGCCGAGCTCTCGTCAATGGCGATTCCCGATGAGACCTGACCTACTTCAAGCATCCGGTCACCCTCTTTGATTAATTCTCCATAGAGTGATTCGGCTTTGGATTGCTGACCAAGTGCTTCATATGACTTAGCCTGGTAGTACAACAGGTCCTCCCATCGCCAGGCGTTTTTGGCATTGACGCTCATATTGTATGCTGCTTTCGCCTTTGTCTTCTCGGACTTTGATTCGTAGATCTGCCCCATCAGGTAATAGATCATGGCATTTCGCTCATCATTGAGTGGTTTTCCCACCTCAAGGTTTTCAGGATACAGCATTGCAGTTTCCAGCTCTTTCAATGCTTCATCGAGCTTACCCTTTTCTTTCAGCTCCCTGGCTTTAAGTACATGAGCATCTACATAATAATAATAAATTGTTCGGCCTCCTTCCCAGGTCCTAAAATGATGGTTTGTCAGTAACTCAATGGCCTTGTCATACTCACCATTCAGGTTAAACAACCTTACCAGGTCTTTGGGTGCGTTAATATCCTTTTTCACTACTTCAATATTTTCCTCCATGAGGGTCAGGGCTTCTTTATAATCTTCTCCGGACAGATCATAATAATCTTCCAGCTCATCATACCAGATAGGCTGATTTGGATCTCTGTCGATCGCTATTTTAATGTTTTTGATCGCCGCTGTATAATCGCCCTGATGATGGGCATTTCCAAAGGCCAGGTTGCGCCAGACCATGGAGAAATCAGGATTGATGACTGCAGCTTTACTCCAGTGATCCATGGCCTGATCCGGTAGTCGGTCATACAGCAAATTCCCCAGCAGGTAATGAGCCCTTGCGTTCTGAGGATCTTTTTCGGCTATTAACTTTAGTACCCCAACTGTTTCCTCCCTATAGGGGAAACAATATTCCAGCGTTAACTCACTGGCAGACCTGATCAGTTCCAAACCTTTCTTTGATTCACCCTGCCTAAAACTAAAATATGCCTGGTAGTACATTACCAAAGGGCTTTCCGTATCCTCAAGTTTCGATAAAAGCTTGGTTCCCTCTTCATACCAGCCAGCTTTCAGATAAGTCATGGCGATCTCCAGGTAATTATTGTTCACATCCTGCATGTTTGGATGCCACTTCTCAAAAGAGGTATTTTCAATCAATGACTTTTCATACATGGCTGAAAAATTCAAGGGGTCATAGGCCAGCAATTTGCCCAGGATTTCGATGGCTTTTTGTCTCTGCCCGGTTTTTCTTAGGATTGCGCCATATAGTACATTAATGTTACCATCATAATTATTGGTTGAATAAGCATTGCTGATAAACTCAAGGGCCTTGGCCAAATTTCCTTTCTTGGCCTCCATGAGGGCCAGTTCATAGTAAGCTGAAGAAAACCAGGGGTAGTACCAGGTAGCCTGGAAAAAGTTTTTGTAGGCCTCTTCCGTCTTTCCAAGTCCCTTCTTGGCCAGGGCCATGTAATAAAACAGCTCTCCCTCCTTTGGTTGCATGTACTTCACCATCAATTTATCAGCAGCTCGCTCCAGATAGGTCTCAGCCTCCTCATATCGCCACTGGTTCACCCGACGAATTCCAAGTGCCATGTTGACCCGATAATCATTCGGAGAAAGTTCAAGCGCCCGCAGGTAATAATCATCGGGATTCAGTCCCGGACGTGAAAACTGCTCAACAAACCTTCCGGTGAGGTACAGGTCTTCAACGGATTCCAAATCTCCGGGTGATTTGGGCCTTTCCTGCTCAGCCGGCAACTCAGGCATCTGGAGTTTATAAGGCTCGTATGAAATTATTTTGTTGCCGTCCTTATCCTGAAGCTCAACATACAACTGGTATTCATCCAGTGTTGATTTTGATTTATGGGTTGCAGTAAAAGGATTTGCCGGATCAATGTCAAAAGTTTTGGAAGCTAACACCTGGTCTCCGTATTTGAGTATAGCCCTTGCACCTTTGAGTTCCCTGGTAGTATTAAATCCATAAAAAACAGATTTTAGATCTTTCAATTGCAAGGTGACTGATGCATCCAAATTAGCATTTTTAGCTATCTCGATATCTCTCAGTGGGTACCAGTAATTTTTGGCGTCCTTGACGGAATGTGGCATGAACCAGCTGTAGTCAGGCTGGTTGTTTGAAAATGTTCCGGTCATCAATTCCACATAAGCTTTGCCGTCATCGGTTAGTTTCCTCCTGGCATTCTGTCCCTGTAAACCGGGACCAAACTGCCACAATTTTGAGGCTTTGTTTTCATAGATATCTCCTACATGTACAACTCCTGCATCGTCCGTATAATCATATCCTCCGATAAAACCTTCGGTCGGATGCCACATGAAAAATGAAACTGGGTCCGGATGATTTTTCCACCAGGTCAGATCAACTCCGGAAGTGTAATCAACACCTTTATACACTTCATGTGATATGGGCCAGTGGGTAAAGCTGTTGTTACTGTGAAAAACACCGATCTCCTGGCTGGGTGGCCAGAAGGTGCGAAAATCCTCATCTGCTGTTACCGCCACATTGGCCCAGAAAAGAAAATTCCTGGTGATGGGATTAGGATTATTTAGCTTGTAATCAACTTCGATATAAGATCTTCCCGGTCTCAAGGTAATACCAATTACACCCCTCAACCTCAGGTCTTTTTCAGTCTCTCCCACCCAAACTGTAGCGCTTCCATCCGGATTTTCAATCATCCGGTAATCCGCAGGCAACAAGGTACTGGTCCGGTGATGATGCGGAAAACACCATTCGATGCCACCTGAGATCCAGGCTCCAAGTGTTCCGATCAGGTCCGGCTTGATCACACTGTTCCGGTGGAAAAGTTCATGGCCGTTCGTTTTGTCAATGGCAGAGAAAAGTCTACCCCCGAATTCCGGCAGAATGGTCACCTTCAGGTATTCATTTTCAAGGTATACCATGTTATAGGTTACATCTGTAAGTTCTTCACCAAGGCTGATCTGGGCAGGATAAGGATACATCCTGCCGGCTGCTCCCTGCACGCCACGACCGGTGTAGAAGATCGGGCTGGGCACAGGGTCACCCATTTTGTAAGTTGGGATAACTTCTATTCCGGTATATACTTTGACCTGGGCAAATGGAATAGTCCAGGTCATCAGGAAAATCAGGGATACGATATGCCTTTTCATGGGGTGCAGGATTGAAGAATAACTTATTCTAATTTACAGGAATCCTCAGAGAAACGGCAGGATTCAGGCAGCTGTTTATCAAATCCATATATTATCTTATCAACCAGCAAATTCTCTCTTCCTCTTATAACCAGGTTCCCATCGCTCTCCATTATCTTAATTGAGAATACATCAACTCATCAGGCACAAAAAACGATACAAACATCCATGATAAGCTTAAAATTGCTTTCCCAAAAGCCTATAATTAACCTGTTAATGGTCTTGCCAGGCCTATCGCTCATCAGTTGTCAGGAATCTCTAAAGGATCAGGCAAACAATCAGAACGTGGTTCCCGAAGAGGCTAAAACACGGTTGACCGCCATTTATGAGGAAGGCGAGTTCGCAGTCAAATCCTTTCAGGGAAAATGGAGTTCAAAAGAATCGGTTTATTTTATACTCGAGGCCACCAGTGAAAGTGATGCTAAGGAGCTTGTCAGTCACCATGTTTCAACAGGCGAACGTACGGTTGTTTCAAAACTTATCCCCACCGGAAAAAGTGAGCCATTGAATGTCCGGGATTTCTCCTTTTCTCCGGATGGTGGTAAGGTGATATTGACCACAGATGAAGAGGACTCCAATTATTGGATACTTGATCTGAATTCAGATAAACTAAAAAAATTACCCATTGATCAATATCCTGTCTTTTCTCCCGATGGAAATCAGTTTGCTTTCTCTGATCAGGGGAACCTCTATGTCCATGACTTACAATCTGAACAGACAATTTCACTGACCAAAATTGATAACGAAGCGATTTCAACTTCCAGGATCTCCTGGAGTCCGGATGGAAAGAAGATTGCCTATGTGCAGTCGGACCAGTCTGAGGTGAGGCTTAGGTCGATGCTTGAACCAGGCGATCCGTCATATCCGGAAGTAAGAGAAATGCGGTTTGCCAGGGTGGGTGGAACAATTGCTTCATTACAAGTTGGGGTTGTTAATATTGAAGGAGGCAGTACACAATGGCTCCCCATACCTGCACCTGCCGAAGGATTTTATCTTGGAGAGATCAGCTGGGCAGGGAATTCCGATGAATTGCTGATAGAGCAGCTCAGCCGATTCAGGGATAAGCGGGAGCTCCTGATGGGCAACATCAATACCGGTGAGATCAAAACGATATATGAGGAATCAGATCCGGCATGGGTGATTTCCAGCAGATATACGAATTCCGGAATCGACTGGATCAGCGACCACCAGGCATTTATTCTAATCAGTGAAAAGGATGGTTGGAGACACGCCTACGTGTATTCACGAGATGGTGAGGAACAAACCCTGTTGACTCCGGGTGAATTTGATATCATCGAGCGTGTCGTGATTGATGAAGCAAGAGGGTTGTTTTACTTCTATGCCTCGCCGGACAATGCAACACAAAAATATCTTTACCAGGTGCCTTTGGATGGTTCGGCAAAACCGGAGCGTGTCACACCCATGGAACAGCCCGGCTGGCATGATTATGATCTCTCGGCAGACGCAAGCTGGGCCTTTCATACATATTCATCCTTTGATGTTCCTCCTGTGACTGAACTTGTGCAGTTTCCGGAGCATCAGGTGGAAAGTATACTTGAAGACAATGAAGAGTTACGCGAAAAAGTAAAGCCATTAATCACACAACCTACCGAGTTTATACAACTTGACGTAGGAGATGGCGTTGCAATGGACGCATTAATGATCAAACCCCGCGACTTCGATCCAGCCAAAAAATATCCAGTCTTCGTCTATGTATACAGTGAGCCTCATGCACAGACCGTTCTTGACGGCTGGGGACGTGCTTCCGGTGACTTCCACAGGGTGATTGCAGACCTGGGTTATCTGGTGGTGACCATGGACAGCAGAGGCACGCCTGCTCCAAAAGGGGCTGCATGGCGGAGAGCAATCTTCCCAAGTCTCGGTCCGCTATCCACCGAAGAACAGGCAGCGGGATTGCTGGAGCTTGGACGAACCCGGTCTTATGTGGATCTTTCCCGGGTTGGTATCTGGGGCTGGAGCGGAGGCGGATCAAATACACTAAATGCCATGTTCCGAAAACCTGATGTTTATCACATGGGGATTGCAGTGGCACCCAAGCCACAACCTCACCTGTACAATGCCTGGTTTCAGGAAATCTATATGAATACCCGGGAAGTAAATCCTGAAGGATATGAAAAATCAGCTCCGATTAATTATGCGGAAGGACTAAAAGGCGACCTGTTGATCATCCATGGCAGCGGCGAAACCAACACCCATATCCAGATCACAGAAGGATTGGTAGACCGGCTCATTGAACTGGGGAAGCAGTTTGATTATTTTGTATACCCTGACCGGAACCATGGGCTCAGAGAAGGTGAAGGAACATCCTTACATTTACGAATCATGATGACCAGGTATCTGCTTTCACATTTACCTCCGGGGCCAAGGTAACTTCGAGTAATTGGATTTACTCCAGCTCCATCACTTCAATCTTCCTGAAGTGAATAGGGTGGCTCTCCGCCTGCAGCGAGATGTAGCCTTTGGAGATCAGTAAGTTGTTTTCGTCGGTGATCAGCTTTTGTGCATCCTCATCACGCGGGTCATATTGAGGGTCTGTGAGTTTAAAAACCAATTCACCATTTACCCACTGTTTGATTGAATCACCGCCCATTACTTCCACTTCCACTGTTACCCACTGGTCACCATGAAAAGTCTTGGAAGATGAATTGATGCAATGCCGTGTGATCAACTCCCCATCCATCACGATGTTGGTCCCCGGGGTACACACATTGGCTGTGGTTCGGGCATCCGTACCATTTCCACCCAGAAGCTGTCCTTCAATAGATACCGGAAAATCCTGATCGATGGCCATCGTTTTGGGATCCTGGCAGTGAAGCATGATCCCATTGTTCCTAAACGCCCATCCCGGACCATCTTTTACCTGATCCCCCACAAACCTGTACTCTACCCTTATCCGGTATTTTGAAAATTCCTCCTCATAAAAGATGTGACCAAATTCCTCATTAAACCCCTCCCAGTTTTCATAAGACACTTTCAGCATGCCGTCTTCAACCCTGAATGTGCTGTTGTAATTTTCTCCCAGTGGATAGCCAGCGAATTTGGGCGTCCAGCCGGTCAGGTCTTTACCATTAAAGATAGATCTCCATTCGTTCTTTTTCGGAGCGCAGGAAGTGATCAATAAAAGAATGAGTGAAGCACTGATGATTTGATTATTATAATGTGATTTTTTCATTGTTCGGTTAGGCTTTTGGTGGCTGTTTCAACCTGATCGAAATGGAATCCATCAAGTGTTTGTTTGAATTTCTTACTGATCTTATCATTCGCCGGTTTTCCTATACTACCCAGGTGGGAGTGTTTAACCGTTCGGTCCGGTTTGTATTTCCCCTTTTCAATTTGTTTGCCCACTTCTTTATAGGCATCCCTGAATGGTGTCCCTTCCAGTACCAGCTTGTTTACCAGCTCTACCGTGAAAAGATAATCGTATTTGGGATCTTCAATGATATGATCTGCTACTTTGATCTGAGCAAGGCTATAATTAACCATATCCAGGCACTCTTTGATGGTCTGGATGGCCGGAAACAGGCCTTCTTTCAATTGCTGTAGGTCCCGGTGATACCCACTGGGCAAATTGCTCAATATAAACCCGATCTCTACGGGCAGTGACTGCAGCTGATTGCATCGGCCCCGCACCAACTCAAAGACGTCTGGATTCTTTTTGTGAGGCATGATGCTGGACCCGGTGGTGAGCTCATCAGGGAAAGAGAAAAAGCCAAAATTCTGACCCATGTAAAGGCAAACATCCATGGAAAGTTTGCTCAGGGTAGCTGCTACGGTGGCAATGGCATTGGCTACCGCCTTTTCGCTTTTCCCCCGGGTCATCTGAGCATAGACCACATTGTAATTAGGCTGTGAAAAACCCAGCAATTTCGCTGTCATCTCCCGGTCCAGCGGAAAGGATGATCCGTACCCGGCAGCAGAGCCTAGCGGCGATTTATTCACCACCTCATAAGCCGCCTGCAAGCTGTGTAGGTCATCGGACAAACTCTCGGCATATGCCCCAAACCAAAGACCAAAAGAAGAAGGCATGGCGACCTGCATGTGTGTATAGCCGGGCATGAGGACTCCCTTGTATTTTTCACTTTGAGCGATCAGGGTTTCAAATAAAGCCGAGACTAACTGAACAATCTCCCTGATCTCGTGTCGCAAGTACATTTTCAGATCCACCAACACCTGGTCATTTCGGGACCGGCCGCTGTGGATCTTTTTTCCGACGTCACCCAGCTTCTGGGTCAGTAACAGCTCAACCTGTGAGTGGATGTCCTCCAATCCCTGATCAATTTTAAAATTTCCGCTCCTTATCTTCTCATAGATCTTTTTTAACTCAAGGTCCAGTTGTATCCACTCGTCCTTAGTCAGCAAACCGATCTTCTCCAGCATCCGGATGTGCGCCAGTGACCCCAATACATCGAATGGGGCGAGCACCATGTCCAGCTCACGGTCATTTCCGACCGTAAACGTTTCGACTTTCTTATTAACATCCGTTGACTTCTGCCAGAGTTTCATTAATGTTTAGGTCAGGAGAGTTTCTTTTTGCAGGTCAAAATTAAAAGAGTATTTGGGATTTAGTTTTCAAATAGAAAATATTAAGATCCTGGTGAGTGGATTTCTTGAGACCCGACAAAAAATCGACTGATCTTTTAAAGTATCACCAAACAGAGATTGTCTAAAGACAGCCTTATAGAGGTAAATTATGCATGAAACTCATACTTCAACTCATCTTCAACCACCTTTTTCAGCTTATAGTTAAAGATATACCACCCCACCCAAATAAATCCAGCAAACCCTAATGTAATAGCCAGAACTGCAGCAGAGGAAGCATGATACCTGGCCAGGAGCGCATAATAAAGAAATCCAAACATCACTGCTGTCACCAGCCAATTGAGGTATTTCCATATCCCCATTTTCTGAGCGTTTCGTTTGGTCGCTGATTTCACCTTTCGCTTCTGGCTCATCCACATGCCTGTCAGGACCAGTGATGAAATCCCAAGGCCGAAAACAAACCAGATCACTTTGGTCGCCAATCCACCCCAATAACCAAAATGGATCGGATCAGCAATGTCATTGATCCAGGTGACCGTATTCAGCTCTTTTGCCTTTTGTACTTTCACTACCTCATAGGTTAGGGGATCAATATATACCCGATTGGCGCGGTTACGTACCAGGGGGGTGTTGTCCTTGCCATTCAGGTAGATGGTCTGAGCAGGTCCCTTTGGAGGTAAAATATCCTTTACCACCAGACCCGGGATTGCGTCAACCGCGACGCGGACAGCCCGGTCATAATCCAGGGAAAACTCAAATCCATCATTTGGTTGATCAGCATCCGGCCTGTGTTCCAGTTTCGGGCTGGCGGGATTCGCGATCGTACCGACATCGGCTACATTGGCCCGTTCTATAAAATACCATATTCCGGTTATTGAAAATACAATGGATAGTGGGACAGACCATAGACCTACCAGCCGGTGCAAGCTCCTGAAAAACACCAGAGGACTTTTTCCAACTTTCAATTCGAAAAGCTTTCTATACCACTTTTTATAAAAAAGTAGTGCAGTAACCATCGAGACAAAGAGCAGGAATCCAAAAAAGAGTACAGTGAAATGCCCTACCTGAAAAGGAATAAAAAGGTAGTAATGCAGATCTCTGAAAAACCGCTGAAAGGTGATGTGTGCACTTCCCTGCACTGCTCCGGTATAAGGGTTCACAAAAGTGTAATGGAGCTGTTCACCATCTATCATGTACACAATATCGCATAAGTAAGAATCTTCCGAAGCCATCCAGTATTGCATGCGGGCACCGGGAAATTCATTTTGCAAATTCCGTACGATCAGATTACGGCTGGCCAGTGAACCGGAGGGATTTGCGCGCATTTCAGGGATAAATAACCAGTCCATCTCATGGCTGAGCGTAGCCAATGTACCAGAAAAGCATACTATGAAAAACAGTATGCTTAACTTGATTCCTATCCAGCTGTGGATGCGAAAAAAGACTTTTTTATCCAGCTTCATCTAATCATTAAAATGTGTAGCCGACGCTAAGCAGGTAGTTTCGTGGCGCACCTGGGAACAACCTTGTATAGCTGTAACCGCCGGTCCAGTGTGTCTCATTGAAGACGTTGTTAATGTTAGCGGAAATCTTAAACTTATCTACAGAATAAAAGATAGCGGCATCAAACAAGACATATCCCGGTAGTTTGAGTCCCAGTGAATAGGTATCAAATGTCACTCGTTCTGTTACGAAGTTGCTGCCTAATGCGAGACCCAGTCCGCCAAGTATTCCCCGGTCTATTGAATATTTGGTCCATACGCCTCCCTGATGTTCCGGAGCATTCTCTTTGATTCTGCCTATTTGTTCAGCATTATCACTTGCAGTAATTTCAGCCCGATTGTAGGCGTAGTTGGCAGTAATACTCAGGTTGGGAGTGATGGTCCCTATCACATCCAACTCCACCCCTCTTGAAAGTTCCTGCCCCCGTTGCTGTAGCAGATCCGGATTTATAGGATCGTTGGCATTAACAAGAATGTTGTTTTGCTCGATCCGGTAAATGGCCAGATTGGCTGCCAATCGATTTTGTATCAATGTACTTTTTGCTCCCACTTCCCACATATTAGCCGAGAGCGGATCGAAAGGTCCCCCTGCATTCGGGTCGGTGAGTACAGATGCAGTCTGGGGCTGAAAGCTTTCGGTATAGGTGGCATAAAGGTTTACATCGTTTGTAAGCTGGTATACGACACCTAATCTGGGAAGCAGTTTTTGCTGATTGACTTTTTCTTCATCCGGTGTATCATAATTGAGTACGTCCCGGTAGTTCTCCTGTCGTAAGGCCAGGAGCACTTTTAGCCTGTTGATACTGATCTGATCCTGAAGATAAAATCCATAGGTGTAGTATCTGGTCGGAGAATAACTTTGTCTGAGATTGAAAATGTACTCATGTGGGTAGGTAACATTATACTCCGGGTTTTCCAAATTGAAATGCGGAATATTTGGAACAGGCATACCATTTTCAAAAAGATAAATATCGGCATTTGCCGGATTGTAGTTCCTTGTTGCAGAACCATCTTTCAGCCGGTATCCCCTGGCAATGGACTGTCCGCCGCCTACAGGTTGCTGTTGTTGGATATAATCAAAGCCTGCAACCAGTTTATGTGATAGTGGGCCTGTTTTAGTACTGTACACAAAATATGAAGAAAGGTTATCTGAAATCTGTTTTCTCATCCGGTTGATAACCTGCATACCCATCAGGGTAGGAATCTGATTGCCTAAACTATCTACAGCAAAACTATTGGAGGTCCGGTGTTCAAAAAGATCTTCATCCCAGACAAACCTCATGTAAGAAGCATTGAAAGAAAAATCTTCGGTGAACTTGTGATTCAGAGATAATGTGAAGTTCTGCACATTGTTGGTATGGTAATCACTGGACTCACCAATTGCAAAAGAAATGGGAGTACTGTTTAGATCCGTTCCTGAAGTCGCACCAAAGATTGGCTGCCCCCGATCCAGCTTTCCTTTATACTGAGTAATGGCAAGATCAAAGTTTATCCGTGTATTTTGAGTTAATAAAAAAGATATCGAGGGGGCAACCATTAGGGATTTGTTTTGCTGAAGATTTCTGTAGCTGTCAGCATCTTCATATCCGATGTTTAAACGATACAGTAAGGTCCCTTCCTCATTAACGGAACCGGTAAAATCTGCCGTAGCCCTCAGGGTGTTGAAACTGCCAATAGTAAAGTTTAAGGCCTTTCTTTCCTCACTTAATGGTTTTTTCGTTACATAGTTCATGGTTCCTCCTGGGGTGGTATTGGCAAAGAGTGCAGAGGCCGGCCCCTTAATGACTTCTACCCGTTCAATATTGGCCAGTATTGGCTGTGGTCCAAAGATGCCCACAGTTCGTAAACCATTGATCATTTTGCTGTCGCTACTTCCACTCCTGAAACCTCTGAAAGTAAAATCGTCATAACCGGAAAACATGTTTACACCACTGATATTTTTGGCAATATCTCCTATCCGGTAGGCCTGCTGATCCGCTATTACCTCCTTGGTTACATAGCTCACCGCCTGGGGTACTTCACTTAGCGGAGTGGCTGTTTTGGAAGCGATATACGAAACTTCATTCTTGTAGTCGGTTTCTCTTCGACCGATCACCTCGACGGTTTGAAGTTGTTCCATATATTCCTGAAGTGAAAAATCCAGTTTAATACTTTCCCCCTTAACATTAACCTGTACCGATTTCTTTTCATAACCAACTCCGGAAAGCACAAGTGTGTAGCTACCATTAGGTATCCCATCAATGACGTATTCTCCCAGATTGCTGGTAGCTGCACCAAAACTTAATCCTTTAAGTCCTACATTGATCCCGATTAAGGGGTTCCCCTCTGTATCGGTTACTAATCCATGTATTGTTCCCATGGACTGGGCATTTGCTTGTATGATAACTGCAGATCCTAGCAGGATAGATAGTATAAGTTGTTTCATTTGATGAGCGTGTTAGTGTTTTGTTATTTAGAATAATTCTAAAGAGCACAAATTTCAAACAACTCAACAGGGGATTCAATCCCTATAAATAGGTATTCATATCGCTAGTTCTAGTGATATTTCGTGATAATAAGGAATTATCAGAATCTGTAAACAGCAATAAACGCAAAAGAATTGTTTACTCTCAGTAAAAAATTTTCTCGCTACATCAAAATTCAGTTTCCTATCTTTACATGTATACGCTCAACCCTAAGTTGATAAAATGAACTGGAAAACTCACATATCTTCAGACCCATCGATTATGTTTGGTAAGGCAGTCATTAAAGACACGCGTATTCCGGTTGATCTCATCCTTGAAAAGTTAGGTTCTGGTTCTACCTTTAAAGAACTTATGGAAGCTTACCCTCGAATTACGAAAGAAGACATACAGGCTTGTTTACTTTTTGCTGCTGACAATTCAAAACATGAGAAGATTTTATCGGTCAATGAATAATACTGATGATTCAACCGCTGGTAGTTGATGAAAGTGTTGATTACCGGATTGTTAAGCAATTACGAAATGCCGGGTTCACCGTTTATGCCATTGCAGATGAACATCCATCTATAAATGACAGATCTGTTTTAGCAAGAGCAACCAGTCAAAACGCATTGCTGTTGACGGAAGATAAAGATTTTGGAGAGTTGGTATTCCGGATGAAATATTCACATTGTGGAATACTATTGATTCGCCTATCTGATGCTAAAGGAAAAATCCCAATTGTCATTGAAACCCTAAAAAAGCACTATACCGAATTGATCAACAAATTTTCAGTAATCAATGATACTAAGCTTAGAATTAAGGATTAGCTAACGGTTTAATCAGTATTGCTTGCAATCAAAATTGGCTCAATAAAATCACCTGACAATCAAATCCAGCAATTGAATATACTTCTCTGGCCCATCTTTAAGCTCTTCGATCAAAATATACTCATCCGCAGAATGTGATCGTTCGGACAATCCAGGTCCCATTTTGATCGTCGGGAAAGGCATCAGCGCCTGGTCAGAAGTGGTGGGCGAGCCAAAAGTCTTAATACCTAATTTTTTCGCCGCATCTAAAAGCACATGATCCTCCGGGATCCAGCTTGGGCTCAGCCTAAAGGAACGCTCATTGACCTCAGCCTGTGTATGTTTATTGATAATTTCATAGGTTTCCTCATTGGTGTAGGCATCGGTGGTTCGCACATCCACCACATAGTGGCAGACATCCGGGATCACATTGTGCTGGTACCCCGCATTGATCATCGTCACCGTCATTTTCACGGGACCCAGGTGGTCAGAGACCTTTTCAAATCGGTAGTTTTTGATCCATTCGATGTCCTGCATGGCTTTGTAAATGGCATTCACGCCCAAATCCCTGGCGGCATGTCCGGACTGACCTTTGGCGTAGCAATCAAGTACCATCAAACCTTTTTCGGCCACAGCCATCTCCATGCCAGTTGGTTCTCCTACAATGCCGAAATCAACAACCCCAAGATCGCCCAATATACTTTCCACCCCGTTTTTCCCGGAGATCTCTTCTTCTGCAGTACCTGACCAGATCAGGTTATACTTGAGATCCTGTCGATCGTAAAAATGAAAAAAAGTCATCATGAGCGAAACCAGGGCTCCTCCTGCATCATTGCTGCCCAGCCCATAGAGTTTTCCGTCTTGTATTTCCGGATTGAAGGGATCCTTGGTGTATCCTTTATTCGGCTTTACCGTATCATGATGCGAATTGAGCAGGATGGTTGGCTTACGGGGATCAAAAAACCGGTTTTTTGCCCAGACGTTGTTATCTTTTCTCTCTAAGGGTATCTCTCTCTCTATCAAAAAATTCTCCAGCAGATCGGCAGTCTTTTCCTCTTCCTTGCTGAAGCTTTGAATGCTGATCAGGCTTCTTAAAAGAGAGAGCGCCTCTTCAAAACGTTGTTCCTTCTTATCGAGTAAGTCTTGTTCCACTGGCTGACTTTGGATTTACCTGATCATACTTACATATTCTTACCTGACTGACCCCGGAGTCAATGGCTTCAAACGCGTTTTCCAGTTTTGGGATCATCCCGCTATGGATCACACCGTCTGCTCTATAACCGTTAAAGTCATTTCGTTTCATCTCCATAATTAACGAAGCAGGGTCATTAACATCCTTTAAAACGCCATCCAGCTCAAAAGTCATATGCAGGAAAACATCATATTGATCTACCAGAGATTTGGCCATCACACCGGCCATCGTATCTGCATTGGTATTAAAAAGCTGACCCTGTCCGTCATGGGTCAGCGGGGCGATCACCGGGATCAGGCCGGCATTTAGCAGGTCGGATACAATCGTCACATTCACCTTTACCGGATCGCCTACCCAGCCGTAGTCCACGCCATCCTTTATCGCCCTTCTTTTCGACACGATGAGTGAGCCGTCCGCACCGGTCAGCCCGATCCCATTCTGTCCCATTCGCTGTAGACGGGCCACCAGTTTTTTGTTGACCAGCCCGCCATAAACCATCGTTACGAGGTCAAGGGTTTCATCATCTGTGACTCTCCGGCCCTCCACCATCTTCGGATGGATCCCCAGCTTCTTACCGATCTCGGTGGCTACCCTTCCTCCCCCATGGATCAGGATCTTCTTTTCACTGATGGCAGAAAAGCTGTCTAAAAAAACGGATAATTTCTCTTCATCCTCAATGACTGCCCCACCTACTTTGATCACATGTACTTTCTCCATATTACAGATTTTCCAGTAGTTTCTTAATGACGATCTGAGCCGAAAAAATCCGGTTGTGTGCCTGCTGGATCACGACGGAATTAGGCCCGTCCAGAACTTCATCTGCGATTACAACATTTCTCCTGACCGGCAGGCAATGCATCACTCTGGCATCATTGGTGATGTCCAGCTTTTTTTGACTGAACATCCACTCTTTTCCAAGTCCCAGCATCCCGTAATTCTTGTAGGATGACCAGTTTTTCACATATACAAAATCCGCGCCCTCCAACGCACGGTCCTGGTCATATTCGATGCGCATGCCATTTGTAAAACGTTTGGCGAGCTCCATACCCTCCGGATGTGTGATGACAAAGTTATAATCCATTTTTCCAGCCCATTGCGCAAAGGAATTGGGCACAGCCTGTGGCAGGGGCTTTACATGAGGAGCCCATGTCAACACTACCTTGGGTTTCTCAGACTTTTGGTGTTCTGAAATGGTCATCATATCTGCCAGTCCCTGCAACGGATGCAAAGTAGCGGATTCCATACTCAGCACCGGTACCCCCGCATGTTTTTTGAACTGATGGATCAGCTCCTCCTGGTAGTCGGCCTTTTTGTTTTTTAAGGTTGGGAAAGACCTGATCCCCAGGATGTGGCAATACTGTCCCATCACGGCAGCAGCTTCTTTGACGTGCTCGGCCTTGTCCCCATTCATCACCGCTCCTTCAGAGGTCTCGATTTGCCATGAATCCTGGCTCACATTCATCACCATCACCTCCATCCCGAGATTGCGGGCTGCAATCTGTGTGCTCATCCTGGTACGAAGGCTGGCATTAAAAAAAATCATGCCCAGTGTCTTGTTCCTTCCCATCTTCTGATGGGCATAAGGCCTTTTCTTTAGCTTTAATGCTTCCTCAACCAGCGTTTGGGGGTCAGAAACGTCATCTACAGATAAAAAATGGTTCATTTGATGTTTTTGATTCTGTTGAATGATACCATCAGCCCCTTGATCAGTGCGGAACTTAATCCCTGATGCTCCATCTCATTTAATCCTTCGATCGTACAACCTTCCGGTGTGGTTACTTTGTCTATCTCTACCTCCGGATGTTGCTTATTGCTGAGAATAAGTGATGAAGCGCCTTTGGCCGTTTGTACAGCGATCATCTGAGCTTCCTCAGCATCGAATCCCATTTGGATGCCTCCCTGGGTAGCGGCCCGGATAAACCGCAAAAAGAAAGCAATCCCGCTGGCACCCAGTACGGTGGCTGCCTGCATAAGTTTTTCTTCGATCACCAGTGTGAGACCGAGCGTTCCGAAAATCAGTTGGATCTCTTCCAGATGATCAGTGGCATTTTTGGAGGCAATACAGGTCATGGATTCCCCGATACTGATCGCTGTGTTGGGCATGGCCCGGATCACCGGCAGATCCAGGGTAAGAACTTCCCTGATCTCATCAATGGTGATCCCGGTAATGACCGATACAATGATGTGGTCTTTGGTCAGCTGATTGTTCAGCTCACGGACCACATCCCTGACCTGCTTGGGCTGCACACACAGGATGACGATCCGGGACTGTGCCACAGCCTGTAAATTATTCTTTGTGACCTTGAAACCATCCTTCTCAAGGTAGCTGATATGTTCGGCATTTCTCCTGGTCAGGACCATCTCCTCAGGTTTCCTCACCCCTTTTTCAACAATTCCTTTGGCGATGGCTATGCCAAGATTCCCTGCGCCAATGATGGCAATTGTGTTTTCAGTTGAGTCCATTTTATAGGATTAAAATGCGATTGATTTTAGTTTGAGACCGGCGTCTTCATTAAATCCAAACATCAGATTCATGTTTTGGAGGGCCTGTCCGGAAGCTCCCTTCAACAGGTTGTCAATCACGGAAATGACCATCAGCTTGTTTCCGATCTTTTTAGGATATACCAGCGCCTTGTTGGTGTTTACCACCATTTTCAGGTCCGGATTATCGTCCACCACGAAGGTAAATGGCTGGCCCAGATAAAAAGACTGATACATTTCAAGGATGTCCTCTTCGGCTGCTTTAGTATCAAAATAGGAAGTAATGATAATACCCCTGGTAAAATCTCCCCGGTAAGGAATGAAATTAATGGTGGTATCTGCTCCCGAAAGCTGGTGAAGGCTCTGGCCGATCTCATCCAGGTGCTGGTGTGTAAAAGCCTTGTAAACGCTCAAATTATTATTTCGCCAGGAAAAATGAGAAGTAGCCGTCAGAGATTGACCGGCTCCCGTGGAGCCCGTAATCCCGGAGGTTTGCACTTCACCCTCAATAATCCCATTTTTCGCTGCCGGCAACAGCCCCAGCTGAATACACGTAGCAAAACATCCGGGGTTAGCTACTTTATCAGCCGATTCGATCTCCTTCTTATTCAATTCTGGCAGACCATAAACAAAATCATTTCCTTCCGCTTTCAGCCGGTAGTCATGGCTGAGATCAACAATCCGGGTGGAAACTGGGACCGAATTGGCCTCCAAAAATTTCTTTGACTCCCCATGTCCTTTGCATAAAAAGATCACATCACTGTCCCCCGGATCGAAATCAGAAACAAATTTAAGATTGGTTTCTCCGACCAGATCGGTATGAACAGAAGTCAGAGATTTCCCAGCCTGGCTTTCACTCTGGGCAAAACCTAAATGCGTATTGGGATGATTGAACAGCAGACGGATCAATTCACCCGCTGTATAACCTGCTGCTCCAATGATTCCTACTTTTACCTGCTCAGTCATCCTGATGAACTTTGTGATAGATCATATTTTGGTTGCCAAAGATCTTGGCAAACCCCTTTACATCCTCACCAGTCCATGCCGCATTCATCTCTCCATATTTCCCAAAAGCAGACTGCATGAGGTCATGGGGGGATTCAATACCCTCAACATAGAAACGGTACGGAGCAAGCCGGACCTTTACGGTCCCACTCACATGCTTTTGTGTGCTTTCAAAAAATGCTTCAATATCGCGCATTACAGGATCCAGGTAATGACCCTCGTGAAGCAGGTTGCCATAGGTAAGCGCTACCTGATCTTTCAAAAACAATTGATTTTTCGCCAGTACATGTTTTTCCAGTGCATGATGGGCTTTGATAAGGATTAAAGGAGCTGCCGCCTCAAAACCCACTCTTCCCTTGATACCGATAATTGTATCACCTATATGTATATCACGGCCAATTGCGTATGAAGAGGATATTTCACTTAGCCTCAATATACACTCCACCGGATCAAGCGTGGATTTATTCAGGCCGGCAGGTTCTCCTTTAATGAATTCAATACTGATAGTTTCCTCCTTATTATCCTTTAGCTGGGAGGGAAAAGCTTCTTCGGGCAGGTATTTATTGGACGTCAGTGTCTCCTTACCTCCTACAGAGGTACCCCAAAGACCCTGATTGATAGAATAAAGTGCTTTTTCCCAGTTCCCGCTTACGCCATTGTCCACCAGAAATTGGATTTCCTCTTCTCTCGACAGTTTCTTGTCCCGGATTGGGGTAATAATTTCCATGTCCGGACAAAGAATATTAAAGATCATGTCGAATCTCACCTGATCATTGCCTGCGCCTGTGCTCCCATGTGCGATGGCATCCGCATGGATACTATTGGCGTAGTTGGCTATGGCGGTGGCCTGGAATACCCTTTCCGCGCTTACGGACAAAGGATAGGTATTATTCTTCAACACGTTCCCGGCGATCAGATATTTAATGGCCTTGCTGTAAAAGTCTTTAGTAGCATCTATGGTCTTGTGGGATTTTGCACCCAATGATTTTGATCTTTCCCCGATCTCTTTCAGTTCTTTCTCATCAAACCCTCCGGTATTTACTGTGACAGTATGAACTTCCCCCTGTCCTGAAAGATGGATTGCACAATAGGTCGTATCGAGTCCGCCGCTGAAAGCGAGTACTATTTTCTTTTGATCACTCATTTATTGTATACGGTTTTCTTCCAGATCATTAGTTTTTCCTGGACTTTTTCTCGTCTGTTTTTCCAACGTCTTTTTCTTTCCTCGGGATCGTAGATCATACCTGTACAAAGGCAATTTTGAAAATTTTTACTTTCCAGGATGCTGTAATTAACACACGATTGACACCCTTTCCAGAATTCCGGATCATCAGTAAGTTCTGAAAACGGTACCGGCCGGTAGCCAAGGTCGGAATTGATCTTCATCACAGCAAGACTGGTGGTGAGACCAAACAATTTCGCATCAGGAAAAAGATCCCTCGAAAGCTTAAACGCCCGCTCTTTTATGGCCATGGCCAGTCCTTTGTTTCTAAATTCCGGATTCACAATCAATCCGGAGTTTGCTGCATATTTCCCATGTCCCCAGGTTTCAATATAGCAGAAGCCTGCCAATACTCCTTTCTGGGTCAAAGCGATCACTGATTTTCCTTCCCTTAATTTCTTGGAAATGTATTCAGGGGATCTCTTGGCGATCCCAGTGCCTCGCTTTTGTGCGCTGTCAGCGATCATCTCACAGATCTCCTCAGCATATTTTTCATGCGTTGTATTTCCTATGGATACAACAAATTTGTCCATCGTTTATTCAGGTTAAAATTTAGTATAAAAATGTAAAATGATTGGAAGAAATCCACTACGTAAGTGGATATAGATATACGATACAGGCTTAACGCCTGGGGAACATGGGCCTTATTGGAAGAAATAGTATGAAAGAATGATGTTCCACTTTAATTAAAATCCTTACAAATGTAAATAGGTAATTTTTCTAATGTCAAGGAATAAAGTATTTATTTTCTTCCTCAATACGAAATATTGAAACGATGGTTGTTTAGAATGCAGTCTATTTCTTAAAATACTATTTCAGTCTGATCTTGCCGGATACGCCGCCTGACACGATGTATTTCATGATTTCAGTATTTTTTCCCTTCAGGCGGATCAGTTTTTCACTGTTTACGATAAATACATTTCCCGAAAAGTTGTAAGAATGTGGAAGGTAAACTGTGACCATGCCGGGCAATCCGATCTTTTCGAGTTCTGCCTGCGTTATGAATCCCGGTTTATAAAGAAGCCCATTCTCGTCAAAAGGCACCAAAACAGGCTGATCAAACTTCTGCTTTTCACCAACAAATGCAGTGACGAGGTCATTGATCGCAGAATAAATGAACCCTACCAATGGGATTTTTTGCAAAATTTCTTCCAGAAACCTGATGATCGGCCGCGCGATGATGGTGTTAGCCACAAATCCAATCAACGTAACCGTCACCAGTACAGTGATTAGCCCAACCCCAGGTATATTAACGGGTATCAGATTGTCGATCCAGGAAATGACCTGTACCAATATAAATACTGTCAATGCTGTCGGTACGACCAGAAGCAAACCACGAAGGAAATATGTTAATAGCAGTCTCAGAGCGATGGGAATTTTGATCTGCAACAAAAATAAGGCTTTGACATAAGATCAATGCCTAAAAATCCATTGTCTTGTCCGTGTCAGCTTAATTTACCGGGGATAATAGCGTAAAAGGTTGTGTTTGATGAAGAAAGGCCGCACATAAAAAAACCCGAATGAAATTCACCCGGGTCTGAATCAGTTTTCAAGGTATCCACTAAACAGAGATACCAATAAATATTTTAAATGCAATCCCCATTAATCCTGTGATTAGCATGGTAATACCCAGGCCTTTTAATCCGTCAGGGACATTGGAGTACTTTAATTTTTCTCTTACAGCTGCAAGGGCTACAATCGCGAGAAACCAGCCAACCCCGGATCCGAATCCATAGGCTGTGGCATCAAGTAATGAGTAATCTCTTTGTACCATGAAAAGCGATCCACCCAAAATTGAGCAGTTTACAGCGATCAGGGGAAGGAAGATACCTAATGTTCCATAAAGTGCAGGAGAGAATTTTTCTATGACCATTTCCACCAGCTGCACCATAGATGCGATCACTGCGATAAACATGATGAACTGAAGGAAAGTAAGATCCACACTGGCAAATGAAGCTCCCAGCCAGGCCAATGCACCCTCTTTCAATACAAATTCCTGCAATAACCAATTGATGGGTACGGTGATCGTGAGAACAAATATTACCGCGGCACCAAGTCCGATGGCGGTAGACACCTTCTTGGAAACTGCCAGGAATGAGCACATTCCCAAGAAGAGTGCAAAGATCATGTTGTCAATGAAGATCGCCCTAAGTATGATATTAAAAGTTTCCATGTGTGTCTAGCTTAGTGTTCTACGTAACCTGTTTTTGTTCTTTGTATCCAGATCAGGATACCAAGCACCATAAACGCGCCAATTGAGTCGACCATCAAACCATTCGTCTGGAAATTTGAAATGCCGGCCAATTCAAAAATTTTGATATCAAAGAATGATCCTGACCCAAAAATTTCTCTGAAGAAAGCAACCACCAGAATGATCCATGCATAGCCAAAACCACTTCCCAGACCATCAAGGATCGAGTCGTAAGGCTTATTGGCCATAGCAAAAGCTTCCAGGCGACCCATCACGATGCAGTTGGTAATGATCAGTCCGACAAAAGCTCCCAGCACCTTATACATATCAAAGTAATAAGCCTTGAGCACCTCGCTGACCAGCGTCACCAGCGTTGCGATGACCGCTAGCTGCACAATGATCCTCACCCTTCCAGGAACCAGGTTTCTGATCACTGAGATGATCAGGTTCGAGAAAACGATCACAAAAATCACCGCAATAGACATCACCAGGGTAGGTTCCATCTTAATGGTAATGGCCAGTGCCGAACAGATTCCCAAAACCTGAACGGTGATAGGATTGTCATCGTTCAGGGGATCGTTCAGGATCTTGCGTCTCCTCTTCGATAATAACCCCTCGGCGGGAAGTGATACTTCTTCTTTTACTTCTGGTTTTTCTACTGTTTCTGTGCTCATAAAATCGTTTTTATTGGTTGAGCGCTACTTTATTATCTTCTGACTTAATTTTCTTAATATATGGCTGATAACAACCCAGGTACTGCTGAATCATCGCATTTACACCCTTAGCTGTCATCGTAGCTCCTGACATTCCATCCACCTGATGTTCGGACAATCCCTGATTATTTTCACCCTTAACCATGGTCACGGATACAAGTTCGCTGGACTCACTGTATATTTCCTTACCCACATACCGGGATTGAATTTGCTCTGATGCTATCCTAGCTCCCAGTCCGGGAGTTTCGGCTTTGTGGTCAAATGCAATACCACGTACAGTGTTCAAATCGCTGTCGATGGCCATGTAGGCAGATATCCAGTCCCAAAGTCCATTTCCCCACATAGGGAATACATAAGCATCAATGCTTCCATCTTCTGCTTTGAACTTATACACGGGGTAGATCCGGTTTTCAGGAGCGATCCGGTAATTCTTTTGAATGCTGACTTTCTCAGCGACCAGTGGCTCACCTTTCTCATTGGTCTCAACAAGATTTCCTTCATAATCAACTACGACAGATTCTACCCTCTGATCATAAAGTGAGAGGATCTCATTGGGATCCTCAATGGATGAGATATCCATCACAGCACCCAGGATCTTTTTCTTGGTATCAAGCTCTACCTGCTTGTCCTGCATGGGCTTCAACCCAACAGAGGTAACTGATAGCAATCCGCCTAAAACGACGGTAAGCGCTATTGAAAACAGAATGATGTAAGTATTAGATCGCTGCACGGCTTAGTCTTCTTTTTTTGTTAGCTTCCACAATATAATAATCAATCAATGGAGCAAAAACGTTCATGAATAAAATCGCCAGCATAATCCCTTCGGGATAGGCCGGGTTCACTACTCTGATCAGGACAGTTAAAATTCCAATCAGCAATCCATAGATCCACTTGCCCAGCTCAGTCTGCGCGGCAGTGACAGGATCCGTAGCCATGAAAACTGCTCCGAATGCCAGACCTCCTGCTACCAGATGGTAATGTGCAGGCATCTCCACGAAAGAGTTTCCTCCGATGACATTAAATAATAATCCCATTAACCAACCTCCGGCAAAAACACCGACAATGATCTTCCAGCTTCCTACTCCAGTGATTATCAGGATGGCTGCACCGATCAGACACATCAGGGTGGAAGTCTCGCCAATACTTCCCGGAATTATCCCAAGGAACATGTTCCAGAAAGAAAACATTCCATCATACCAGTGGCCGGACAAATCGGCCATCAAGTCAGTATTGTTAGTAGCGGCAGAAGCACCATAAGCAAGCACCGTAGCTCCGCTGAATCCATCAACCGGTGTCTTATCCCCCAGGTAGGTCCATACATCACCTGAAATCTGTGACGGATAGGCAAAATACAGGAACGCCCTGGCAGTCAACGCCACATTCAGTATGTTCATTCCCGTACCTCCGAAGGCTTCCTTACCAATAATTACGGCAAAAGCTGTGGCCAGTGCCACCTGCCACAGAGGGATTGATGCCGGCATGATCAACGGAATAAGCATTCCAGTAACCAGGTATCCTTCATTTACAGGATGTTGCCTGATCACACAGATGGTAAATTCAATAGCAAGTCCGACTGTGTATGAAACAATAATAATGGGAATGACCTTGATGGCTCCCAGTAATATTTCATCTAAAAAGCTTGCTTCGGTGCCAGTAGCAACATAATGCTGATATCCAACATTCCACATGCCAAAGATCAGACAAGGGATCATGGCGATGATCACAGTCATCATCATCCGCTTGGTATCAATCGCATCTCTCACCTGAACGCCCTTACTGTCCGTAGTAAGTGATGGTGCAAATACCAACGTCCTCACACCCTCATAGAGCGGGTAGAGCTTCTCGTTCTTGCCTCCCTTCTCAAACCGGGGTTTGATATCATCAAATATCTTTTGGATGAATTTCATTTATTAGCTCTCTTTAAGTAAGTTCAACCCTGTTCTCAAAATCTTTTGTAGCGGATGTTTGGACACATCGATGAATTCACAAAGTGCCACATCCTCTTCTACTAGTTCAAATATTCCCAGTCCTTCCATATCATCGAAGTCTTCAGCCATGATGGCTTTGAAAAGGAAAGTCGGGTAGATATCCATCGGCAGCACCTTTTCAAAAGCACCGCTCATGACAAACGCTCTTTCTTCGCCGTGCGTGTTGGTATCAACCACATATTCCTTTTTTGGGTTGATGAATCCAAGCAACCCAAATGCCTTGTGAAAACTTAGCTTATCTGTTGTTGGCAGG
Source organism: Cyclobacteriaceae bacterium (assembly GCA_965243485.1). Taxonomy (GTDB): domain Bacteria; phylum Bacteroidota; class Bacteroidia; order Cytophagales; family Cyclobacteriaceae; genus UBA7330. The sequence goes on from CBDEVP010000001.1 coordinate 5,982,870, forward strand.
ATCCAGCCAAGCATCTCTTCATAGTCTCCCTCGGGGATCACGGTGATCTGCTGATGATAAAATCCCAGGTACCCACTCTTTTCAATAGCTTCTCCTGTGAGTACATTGCCGGAGATGATCCGGTTCTGTCCCTCCTTCAACTTATCTTCCAAAAGGCTGCCGACCATAGCGCCGGAATAGGTCCTGACATACGCAGGTTCCTTCACCTGTGAACCGGTAATTGCAACCAGTTTGGAGGCATCATAAATACCTTCCGTAAAAAACTTTCCAATCTGGACCACTCCATAGGGAGCAACCGTCCAAACGATATCTCCTTTATTGATAGGATCGATGTGGTGGATCTGGGTACCAACATTACCCACCGGGTGTTTCCCCATAAATTTGTTTAGCTCAACACCTTCCGCCTGTGAAAAAATCTGCGCGACCTCTTCACCAGCCCTGATGTTAAGATGGATCTTACCGGAAGTAAATTTCTTAAGTATCTCGATGCCTGCCTGGAAATATCCAGCCTGATCCTGCAATGCATAAGCAAGATTGGGTGCAAGCGGGTGCGAGTCAAAACCTGAAATAAAAATAGCTTTTGGTTCGGCATCCAGCTCAGCAACCACACCAAAAGGTCTTTGTATGATATTAGGCCACACCCCTCCCTTACACATCATTTCCACGGCCTGTTGCCTGGATAGATTTGAGACCTCTGAAGATGATAATTTTTTGTGTTTTACGTATTCAACTGATTTATCAGCGAGGACTTTGATCTCAAGAAGCTTTCTCTTTTCTCCCCTCTTGATCTCTACGACCTCACCGCTCACAGGCGAACAATATTTTACCTCTTCAGTAAATTTATCATAGAGCATTGGAGATCCGGCTTTGACATTGTCTCCTTCTTTGACCAGTAGTTTTGGCCGGCTAATACCTACAAAATCGGTAGGTTTCAGAGCATAAGTTTCAGGCTGTTTGGAATCGATGATCTTCTCAATGGGCTTCCCTGCCAGATTGAGGTCGAATCCTCTTTTTAACTTAATTGTCTTGGACATGTGTGAGCTTTGCGGTCATCATAAAACGTTGCAAAAATACAAAAAAAAGATTCAAATGAAACCTTAAAAAAACGCCTCAATTTTGATGAATTTCAAAATTTTTAGCTGGCTTCTTTTCAATCTTTTTCAGGTAAATTTTAAACTGCAAAAAATAGTGGAATGTTTAATAAAGTTGATCGACGAGATCTTTTTCGACCTGCTTTTCTTTAATATGATCAGCGACCTGTTTCATCAGCCAGTGAGGAGTAGAGGTAGCGCCGCAGATTCCAATGCTGTCATCGCCTGTGAACCAGCCAAAATCGATTTCACTTTCGCTTTCAATGAAGTAGCTTCGGCGGTTGTTCTCAAAACAAACATTGTATAATGCCCTGCCATTCGAGCTCTTCTTACCTGCCACAAACAGGATCACGTCATGGCTGTTGGCAAACTCCTTCATTCTTGGCTCCCGATTGGAAACCTGACGGCAGATGCTATCATTGGCATCAAATTGCTCCAGGGTGAGCTGCCCCTGCGCTTCCAGGATCCTCGCTTCAATTTTTTCCTTGATATTGTAAAAGCCTTTCGTGCTTTTGGTGGTCTGACTGTAAAGGATTACCGGACGGGAAAAATCAATTTTATCCAGGTCTTCCTCTGTCATAATAATGATGGCACTGTTGTCGGTCTGCCCCGTCAGACCTATTACTTCCGCATGGCCTTCTTTGCCATAAATAACAACCTGGCCATTCACCTGTGTGGCCTTGTCATAAGCGTGTTTGATGCGGTTTTGGAGCTTGAGCACTACCGGACAGGAGGCATCAATGAGCTCTATGTTATTTTCTAATGCAAGCTGATAAGTTTCAGGAGGCTCCCCGTGCGCACGTATGAGCACCTTACAATCTTTGAGTTCAGATAATTCAGAACGATTGATGGTCCTCAGACCTTTTTTGTAGAGTCGATCAACCTCCATGCTGTTGTGGACAATATCGCCGAGACAATATAAATTGTTGCCATCTACCATCTCGTCTTCTGCCATCTGAATAGCAAACTCCACACCGAAACAATATCCCGAATGAGGGTCTATCTCAACTTTCATAGATAATATGTTCTGCCAACTTTACAATTTTATCGACCTGATCATCAAAAGTCAAATCTGTGGTGTCTATTTCTACCGCATCATTGGCTTTCTTCAGGGGACTGTCCAACCGTGTTGAATCAATCTCATCCCTTCTATGTAAATTCTGAGAAATCACTGATAGTTCCTCATTAATTCCTTTTTCTTTAAGTTCTTTCTGTCGTCTCAATGCCCTCACTTCAGAAGAAGCTGTCATAAATATCTTCAACTCAGCATCGGGAAAGACGACCGTACCAATGTCTCTGCCATCCATCACGATCCCTTTGTCCTCTCCCATCCTCCGTTGCTGATTTACCATAGCTCTTCTTACGCTGGAAATGGTACTAACCTCACTTACTTTCTCATTCACCTGCATCGAGCGAATAAATTCTTCGGCAAATTTACCATTCAAAAGCATTTGTGACTCACCGCTGTCTCTCGTTTGAAACTGAATGTTGATTTTCTGCAGGGCTTCCAGGACCCTCTCAGGAGATCTGATATCAATGTGCTTTTGAATGAAATAATGGGTAGCCGCACGGTACATGGCTCCGCTATCGATGTAGCGATAGTTAAGTATTTTGGCCACAGCTTTCGCAGTGGTGCTCTTTCCACAGCCCGAGTGGCCATCTATTGCAATGATAATCTTTCGCATTAGCAATCCTTAATGGGACACGGCAGGGGTTTGCCCTTTTTGATCCTTTTACTGCTGTCGTACGACGCGGACGGCCCCTTTCGGCATCCGCCAAGGACCATCATACCCGACAGAAAAACAAATATGATCCATCGATTGCCAGTCATATGCTCATGGCTTCTACGTCCGGATTGATCTTTCTGACCAAACCCTGCAATACTTTTCCCGGCCCGCACTCAATAAAGGTAGTGGCTCCGTCAGATACCATCGACTGAACACTTTGTGTCCATTTGACCGGCGCTGTGAGCTGAGCAACCAGGTTGCTTTTGATCCCGTCCAGCTCTGCATGACCGGAAGCATCCACATTCTGATAGACAGGACACGATGGGGTATTAAATTTTGTTTCATGGATGGCAGCAGCCAGCTCTTCCCTGGCCGGCTCCATCAGAGGGGAGTGAAAGGCTCCGCCAACCGGCAAAATTAACGCTCTTTTGGCCCCGGCTTCTTTCATCTTTTCACAGGCCTGCTCCACCGCTTCCACCGAGCCGGATATGACCAGCTGTCCCGGACAGTTATAATTTGCCGGCACAACCACCCCGCTTATTTCACTGCAAATCTCCTCGACTTTTTCATCCGGAAGGCCCAATACGGCTGCCATTGTTGATTTTTCCATTTCACAGGCCTTTTGCATGGCCGATGCCCGCTTGGCTACAAGTTTCAGGCCATCTTCAAAGCTGAGACAGCCATTGGCTACCAATGCAGAAAACTCTCCCAGAGAATGCCCCGCTACCATATCAGGTCTAAAGCTGTCATTGATAAGTGCGGAAACAACACTGTGAATGAAAATTGCTGGCTGGGTGACCTTTGTTTGCTTCAACTCCTCATCTGTCCCTGAGAACATGATATCGGAGATGGAAAAACCCAGTATATCATTGGCCTGGTCGAAATAGTTTTTAGCAGTGGGATCGGAATCATAAAGATCTTTTCCCATGCCGGAAAACTGGGCCCCTTGCCCGGGGAAAACATATGCTTGCATTTCTAAAGTCAGTGTTTATGGGATGCAAATCTATACAGATCGGCAGAGGAATCAATAAATCTTGATCGCAGTTCGTGTGTGGGAACCATACATTCATCTTTTTTACCAAACACCTGATACCTGTTTCTGGCAACCAGCCGATACAGACCATCTCTGAAAAACCGGGGTAAGAAAATGAACCTGTAAAAATATTTCCATATCCCATCCAGTTCCCTGGCAATGTGAAGTGCCGCATCACTCTCGTGATAAATATGTTCTCCCTTTACCAGGATCAGCGAATCAACCTTTTTTGAAGCTGGTCCGATGAGTTCAATGGCAACTTCTGATTGCAGGGGGGCGAAAAGAAAATGGTTTTTGCGATCCCGGCGAATAACAAAGCGTACTGCAGCGTTGCACAGGTTGCAAACACCATCAAATAATATGACAGGTTGCGCAATCAAAACCTACCTGAGGAGCTGTACCCATCCGCTGAATACCTCGGTCGGATCATTTTGATCCAAAACATCAAACTCCACCTCTGCCGAATAAAAGTACACACCGGCCGGTACCTCCAGCCCTGTGTTGGATAATCCATCCCAGTTAATCAGTATATTGTTTTCATTGTTAGCAGAATTGTATGCGAACAGCTCTTTCCCGCTTCTGTCAAAAACCCTGAAAACGATACTCTCAACAAACCTGGTACAGTTGGTGTTGTCAAAACCCTCAATGGCGAGGAATTCATCATTATAATAAGGTGTCAAAATATCGTTTACACCATCATTGTTAGGGGAGAATGCATTGGGTAATCGAAACACAGGACAATTATCCCTGCATATCTCTTCGGTAAATTCACTGGTATTTCCCGACCTGTCTACCGCCTGTATGCGGTAACACCCTTTAAAGGATGGCAGGTCATCGTGAAGGAATTCAGTGGTAAACGAAGTGCCCACAATTTCATATTCCTCTGAATTGCCTGAAGGAGTGAACCAGACATTGTAAAACTGGATATCCATGTCGCAGCTCGGGTCCTGTTCTACGTTCCATTCGATCCTGTTCTCATAAATGTTGGCCCCGCACTCCTGCTGGACAAAATCTTCACATCGGAAATTATCAGTAAAAGCAACAGCCGGCGGCCGGCAAGGGCTGATGGTATCATTGGGCTGCGCACAGGTGATCTGACTTTTATTGATCAGCGGCTCCGGCAACAGTTCATTTCCATAACTACCATAGGTGGCAACAAAATAGCAATATTCCTGATTTTCATCCAGAGGCTCGTTATTGAAGGCGCCATTATCGGTATACCGCAGGGGTGAATTGATGACTTCCACTGAATCAATCAGGATTAACGTCTCCGGATCAAATGAGTCCACATTGTCCCTATATATATAATGGTACCTGAAATTCGGATCTTGTAATGACCACGGTACCTCAGCGCTCCAGCGCAGGTCAATGGCCTGAAGCAATGGCGTGAGATCAAGCCTTACGGACGATGCCATAGCAGAGGTATCCACAAGGTTGCCATTGGAATACAAAATGATCCTGTAGTTGTATGACTGATTAAATGTATTGGGCGCTGCCGGACTATTGGTTGCATTGTCAGTAAAAAAAGTATCGGCAATCGCTGTTGGGGTAAGTAGCTCATAGGTTTCGCTGTCTTCCATACCCACACCCCGAAGCACCTGGTAGGTATATGGTGGAGGATTTGCACCCATATCCAGCTGATATGGTGGTGTCCAGTTGAGTTCGATCACCCCGTCCGTTTGACTTGTCTCCTCGATATCTACCCTGGTAATGACCGGTACATCGATCAGCAGGCTGTCGCAGGTCTCAGCGGAGATATAACTTTCGCTTTTTCCTTCGCCGGCGGAAGGAAATTCAGCTACCAGACGATAACAATAGTTTGAACCGGCACTTAGCCCCAATCCATTGCCATCATCCAAAAAGTTTGTTTGATTGATAGGGACCTTGGTCACCATTTCATAACCAGTATTGGGCGGCATCCCGAGCTGACATTCATCCACCATGATGTCATAGGTACCCACACGTCTCCAGATCTGCATGGAATCTGCGTTGCTACAGGTGTAGGGATCCCAGTTCAACTGCATGCTGCTTGCTGACTGTGGGGCAGTTTCCAGCCCGGTGGGTGGAGGGCCAACCACAGTGATCTCCCAGGTGGCAAATTCCACAAGGGAAGGTCCTGACGGAGGCTCATCTGTCACTTTCAGCTGTACTTCATAGGGTCTTTTTCTCACATGTCCACAGACGGTGTTCCAGTCAAAGACCATCGAGCCCGGTGAGTTCTGGAAAGTTGCAGGAAAAGGTGAATAGGTCGCGGGGGAATTGACCTCGAAAGGACCGCCGAAAGCCTCCAGCTTTACCGGGTGTCCATCGGGATCCTCTCCCAGGATCACTTCATTGATATTGGTGCCTGCCTCCACACAGACCGGATCAGGCGGATTGATGGTCGGGCGTTCATTGTCTGAGGAGCAAACAATGATCTGCATGTCTCGTTCCACATAACCCATCAGCCGGGGCGTTCCGAAAATATTTCGCCATTCTTCGATAATGAACGCAACGTTGTATTCCGCCTTGAGCTCACAATCCGGCGGATCTTCCTGGTTGTACTCATCACCGGGTGCATCCCAGATCAGGTCTCCATTGATGGGGTTCAGGGTCAGCTCCGGAGGTCCGGTCATGGACTCGTTTCCCTGAGGAAAATTGGTATAAAAATCCGGGTGGATTAATTCACGATACCCGCCAACAATGGTATTTTGTGCTCTTTTTACTTCAGTGAACTTGTAAGCAAGGCTATCACCATCCGGATCAAAGGCTCCGGGATTATGAATAAAAATAGAACCTATGGCTGCAAAATCAACCGGAGGCACGGTGAGTACTGGTGAGTTGTTGATGCCAAAAAAAGGATCGATGATGATCAGAGTCTCTACATAGAATGTGGTCTGGACTGAGTTACCGTTATTGATATTGATGATGTTGTCATTTCTGAAGTCTTCCTGATACCGGATAAGGTAGCCGGCGGCATTGGGCCGGGAATAGGTATGGTTGACTGTAAACCAGACCTTTTCAGTGTTGGCATCCAATTGTTCCTGTTCGATGGCGAAAGGTCCGTTGATCACGTTGTCATCGCCGAGATTAAGCGTACCGCCTCCAAATTCGATCGTGGAATCAAGGTCCTTGTACCCAATAACCGTTATCTCAAAAGAAAGGGTAATATTGCTAGTCCTGCGGACGATGATCTCACCCGCCCTGATGTGAGTGGCCTTAGCAATAAACCCCGCCAGGACCAGAAAGAAACTTAAAATTGAAAGTAGAACATTCCTCATGCAACGACAAACCTTAACTCATTTTACTTCTAACGCTCAAATGCGGTAAAAAATTAAATGATACGGAAAAAATATTAAACGCAATTTAATTCAATCCTGTTTGAATAAATGAGAGTCAGCCAAAACTTTAGTGGTGGCTTTCCTGATTTGATCAATCTCCGACATTTGAAAGGATACCTCTCCGGCCGCTTATTCATGTACCAAACACAGATCAAACCATCCTTACGCTGATCTTACGGTCATTTGCCACCTCATAATAACTTCTTTAAAACATGACTTTTGGCCAAAAATCTTCAATTGCTGTAGCAAAATTTTAACCTCTCCCATTTGATGCTGCAAAAGAACATTCTAGTTTCAACGATAAGACAAACCGTTATTTTTGCATTATTGCTGATTTAAAATTACCTTAAATGTGTATTAGCCAACCAAGCCATTATAATGAGTGATCAGCCTAAGTATTCAGAATTACAACCTGAGAAGTATCCTGAGTTACAACCTGATAAGGATAAATGGAAAAATACCCTGATAGTAATCGTCCTCAATATTTGCGTGGTCGGAGGCCTGTTGTTTGGATTGGGATTATTTGGGGTTGTCGAAGTCAATCCAAAACTGACGGAGATCGGTGCCGATGTATTTCTTAAGTACATCTTCATCATTGTCGCTGTGGAAAGGTCAGCTGAAGTCTATCTAAGCATCTACCGCAGCCCGGGAAGAAAGAGGATCGAAAAGAGAATTGAACGCGTCACCAAAGCCGTTTTCGGGCATCGAGTGGAAGATAATGATGGAACATTTAAGACTGTCTACAATGAGAAATTCATAGACCAGATTTGTAGTAAAGAGAAAGAGATTATTGATACCCTTTCCACCAATAATACTATAAAACCATCTGAGCTACCTAAGAATCCTAATTTAGAGGATAAAAGAGGCTACCTGGAGGCGGTGTTACAGATCTACCGGTTCAAACTTGCCGAATATCGAAGCGGGACGGCCAGGCGGGCCACCAGAATTGTCTTTGTCGGGGGCATTTTACTCGCTTCTGTGGGTTTGAGTATCTTTAGTGATATCCTGGTAGTTCCCAGGGAAACGGTGAACCATCCCTTGCAGCTTACCCTTTACAGGATAGCAGATATCATTGTTACTGGCGGCTTACTAGGCGGCGGATCAACCTATTTCAATCAATTCATTTCCACCATTGAGACCGTATTGGAAGATGCCAGGGCCAAGCGATCAACTACATAGTTTTTTTTGAAATCATTTTCTGAGTACTAGTCGATGCCTGGAAACTATCTGTTGGTTTCGATCAAACAGTACCAGGATGTAAAGTCCATCGTCCCACTGTTGTAGCCCTTCGATGTTTCCTGAGGGATCGATCGTTGATTGCAACAACACTTTTCCTGAAAGATCATGGATTTGATATCCCCAAACCTGACGGTGTGGATCAACGACGACTGACCCGCTTGTCGGATTGGGGTAAATTCTGATCCCGGGTAGCGGATCCTCTATATTCGTCAAAACATCAAAAAGTTCTTCCGGATCATTGCTATTACCGGGGAAAGTGGCTTTCAAATGCCAGGTAAAATCGTTGGAACTGGCTCCGGGTGGGATGCTGGTATCTGTAAATGTCAATTGTTGGATCGGCACTTTTCCTATCAATTGAAACTCCTGGTCTTCCGGGTGGATCAAATCACACCTCTCGCCTTCGAAAGAGCCTTCTTTTCGCCATATCTCCATGGAATCTGCGTTGGGACAAATGTATGCGTCCCAGGAAAGATTGACAGCGTTAGCTTCATCCTGAATATTAATACCATGCACTTCGGGCCCCAGCACATGGATTGACAGCATACTTACCGAGGCAGGCGCCGGACCGGAAAAGATATTGTCTGTTGCTCTAAAAAAAATCTGGTAAGGTTCATCTCTTACCTCCGTACAGGCAGGGGTCCAGTTAAGTTCCATGGAGGTCTCTGAAACAGTGTAGTCAGCGTTGTTCTGCAATTCCAAAGGCTCACCATCTGCCCGATAGCCTAGAGGATCATCATCCGGGTTTGAGGCTGTGATATTTTTGATGTAATGATCCCCCACGACTACACAGGTATCAGGCAGTGAAGGAAGCACCGGAGCCAGATTATCATTGCATAAATCCACCCTGATCATGTGGTCCCGAACAACATAGCCTAATCTATACCAGTTTCCTCGTACGTTTCTCCATTCATCAACCGCAATGGCAATGGTGTAACTAGCTCCTCTAATGCAATTATCAGGATTGAAAATCAGATCATCGCTGGGAGCATCCCATGTTAGTTGCCCCGTAAACCGATCAATATTAAGAATGGGAGGGCCATTCCCCGCTGCATTCCCCTGATCAAATTCAGTATAAAAGTCCGGGTGGATTGGGGACCTGTAACCTGCAACGATTGTATTACGGGCTCTCTGCACATCTACAATCCGATAAGTCAGCAGGTCTCCATCGGGATCATAGGCCCCGGGGTTGGACTGATAGACTTTTCCTGCCTGCCCCCAAAGTAATGGCGGGTTAATTAAAACAGGCGTACTGTTGGACCCCAGAAATGGATCGATCACCAGTTTTGTTTCAACGTAAAAGGTAGTCTGAACAGAGCTATTGATATTAATGATGTTGTCATCTCTGAAATCCTCCTGGTAACTTATGATGTAACCGGCAGCAGAAGGCCCCTTGAAGGTGTGTGTTACCGTGAAATATGTTCTTTCAATTTGATTGTCAATTTGTTCATGGGTGGTACTGAATGGGCCATTGATCACTTCCCCATCTCCCAGGTTCAGTACACCACCAGCAAACTCAATCGTAGAATCAAGATTCTTATAGCCGATCACGGTGATCTCGTAAGTCAGGGATACATTATCCACCCTCCGGGCGATGATCTCCCCCCCATTGATATGCGTGCCTTCAACCCTCATTTGCATCAAGCAAAGAGCGGCAAACAAAAATATTGATTGGTAGAATTTACCCATTGACCAGCGATATTTTATTTAACGGTTTAATTGGAAAATTATTTGTGCAGCAGGGAACTATTTTAGTACTGATAAAAAATATTTATCCTCAAAAATTCTTTTCAGGTTTTACCAAACATTCTGAAAAAACGCATGGTTACCCAGTAGATTTGTCAAAGCGAATGCACAATTTATTTAGAAGCATTCAAAATAAAGGTAACAATTGTTTTGATTGACTTCGCCGAGTACCTTTGGCGGGTCACCATGAATTAAGTGAAAACATATGAGTTGGTTTAGCCAGACTTTTTCCAGTTCTGTAGGCAGAAAGTTCGCCATGGCCCTTTCGGGTTTATTTCTGATCACTTTTCTGATCCTGCATGTAAGCATCAATTTCTTATCTGTCTTCAGTGCAGACATGTACAATGAGGCCTCCCACTTTATGGGAACAAATCCGGTTATTCAGTTTTTGATGCAACCCATTTTGATTGTCGGTGTGGTCTTTCATTTTGTGATGGGCTTTATACTTGAAGCAAAAAACAGGGCCTCCAGACCTATCAAATACTTTAAGAAAGATACAGGCAATGCCAACTGGATCTCCCAGAATATGATTTACTCCGGTCTGGTAGTACTTGCTTTTCTGGCCCTGCACTTCATTGATTTCTGGGTTCCGGAAATGAACTATAAATATGTAGCACAGCTGCCGGAAGACCCTGACAGATACTATGGAGAGCTTGTTCATAAATTTGAAAGCCCGCTTAGGACTGGCGTTTATGTGATCTCATTTGTTTTACTGAGCCTCCACCTCCTGCATGGATTTCAGTCATCTCTACAGACCGTGGGAATCAACAATCGGTTTTCCGGAGGCTTCAAGGTTGCGACGGAGATCTTTGCCATCGTGGTACCCCTGATATTTATAATCATTGCTGTCTACCATTTTTTTAATCATTGATTTATTATGAAGATAGGTGATAATTTTCCATCTAAATTACCCGAAGGTCCGATCGCTGAAAAGTGGACAAGTTATAAGGACCATATCAACCTCGTCAATCCTGCCAATAAAAGATCAATAGATGTGATCGTTGTTGGTACAGGTCTCGCAGGAGGATCTGCTTCCGCTACCCTGGCAGAGTTGGGCTACAATGTAAAGGCCTTTTGCTTTCAGGACTCACCCCGAAGAGCCCACTCTATCGCAGCTCAGGGAGGGATCAACGCCGCCAAAAATTATCAGGGAGACGGTGATTCGGTCTACAGATTATTTTACGATACTGTAAAAGGCGGAGACTACCGATCTAGAGAGGACAATGTTTATCGTCTGGCAGAAGTCTCTACCAATATCATCGATCAGTGTGTGGCACAGGGTGTACCTTTCGCAAGAGAGTACGGAGGATTGCTGGACAACCGGTCTTTTGGCGGGGTGCTCGTATCAAGGACCTTCTACGCCAAAGGTCAGACCGGACAGCAGTTATTGCTGGGCTGCTATTCAGCCATGAATCGTCAGATATCCAGAGGTAAGCTGCACATGTACAACAGACATGAAATGCTGGACCTGGTGATGGTCGACGGCAAAGCCCGTGGGATCATCGCCCGTGACCTGGTCACCGGTAAGATCGAAAGACATTCAGCGCATGCTGTGGTCATTGCATCCGGAGGATATGGCAACGTTTTCTACCTGTCTACCAACGCCATGGGCAGCAATGTATCGGCTACCTGGAAGATCCACAAAAAAGGCGCCTGGTTTGCCAATCCTTGCTATACTCAGATCCACCCTACGTGTATCCCGGTTTCCGGGGATCATCAGTCGAAGCTTACGCTGATGTCTGAGTCACTAAGAAACGATGGAAGGATCTGGGTTCCTGCGAAAAAGGAAGATGCTGAGGCTATCAGAAAAGGAAAGCTGAAGCCTACGGAAATTGCCGAGGAAGACCGGGATTACTACCTGGAGAGAAGATACCCGGCTTTTGGTAACCTCGTCCCCAGAGATGTGGCTTCAAGAGCGGCCAAAGAACGTTGTGATGCCGGATTTGGCGTTAATGCGACCGGTGAAGCGGTTTACCTTGATTTTGCCGCAGCCATCGAACGATATGGAAAAGAGCAGGCCCACATCAAGGGAATGGATGAAAATGATTCTAAGGTGGTGCAGTCGCTAGGTAAAGAGGTGATCAAAACCAAATATGGCAATCTTTTCCAGATGTATGAAAAAATTGTAGACGACAATCCCTACGAAACGCCCATGATGATCTATCCTGCGGTACATTACACCATGGGTGGCACCTGGGTGGACTACAACTTAATGTCAACCATTCCCGGATGCTACGTCATCGGGGAGGCAAATTTCTCCGACCATGGCGCTAACAGGCTGGGAGCTTCAGCTCTGATGCAAGGTCTGGCTGACGGCTATTTTGTGCTGCCTTACACCATTGGTGATTACCTGTCACAGGACATCAGAACTGGTAAGATCCCTACAGACACCAAGGAATTTGATGATGCCGAAAAAGCAGTCAAGGATCAGTTGGAAAAATTGATCAACAATAAGGGATCAAAATCGGTCGACTATTTCCATAAGAAGCTGGGTAAGGTGATGTGGGATAAGGTCGGCATGTCAAGGAATGAAAAGGGACTCAAAGAAGCCATCAAAGAGATCAAAGAGATCCGTGAGGAATTCTACAAAGAGGTCAAGGTGCCCGGAGGACTGTACGAATACAATGAAGAGCTGGCTAAAGCCGGACGCGTAGCTGATTTCCTGGAATTAGGTGAACTTTTTGCAAAGGATGCGCTTCACAGAGAGGAGTCTTGCGGAGGCCACTTCAGGGAAGAGCACCAAACAGCAGAGGGAGAAGCCAAACGTAATCCTAAATTCCAGTACGTAGCTGCGTGGGAATACAAAGGAGAACCTGGTGAAGCCGTGCTGCACAAGGAAGATTTAAAGTATGAAAATATTGAAGTCAAGGAAAGAAGTTATAAATAATTACTATGAATCTTAAACTGAAAATCTGGAGGCAGAAAAATGCCAGTGAGAAAGGGAAGATGGTCGATTACGAACTTAAGGAAGTTTCACCGGACATGTCTTTCCTTGAGATGCTTGACGTGCTGAATACTCAATTGATTGAAAAAGGAGAAGATCCTGTGGCATTCGACCATGACTGTCGGGAAGGGATCTGCGGAAGTTGCTCGTTGCAGATAAACGGGCGACCTCACGGACCGGATACGGCCATCACTACCTGTCAGCTGCACATGCGTAAATTTAAAGATGGCGACACGATCTACATTGAGCCATTCAGAGCCAAATCATTTCCTGTGATCAAGGACCTGATCGTGGACCGGTCATCTTTTGATCGAATTCAACATGCAGGAGGATATATCTCCGTAAACACTTCAGGAAATACCCAGGATGCGAACGCCATTCCGATTGAAAAGGAAAATGCGGACAAAGCTTTCGATGCTGCCACCTGCATCGGGTGCGGAGCCTGCGTGGCGGCCTGTAAAAATTCCTCTGCGATGCTTTTTGTTGCTGCCAAGGTGTCTCAGTTTGCACTTCTCCCACAGGGCCATGTTGAAAGAAAAAGAAGAGCGGAGAATATGGTTGCACAAATGGATGCTGAAGGGTTTGGTGCCTGCACGAATACCGGAGCGTGTTCAGCCGAGTGTCCTAAGGAAATCAGTCTTACCACGATCGCAAGACTGAACAGAGAATTCTTAAGATCAAAGTTTGGCTAAACGTTCAAAATCAAACAACACTTTTGATCGGCCAGCATGGTTTTAATATCTTCGCCTAAAAAGCATATTTGAAGAGACTTCTCGTAATCATTGCCATATTATTGCTGGCTGGGACTGGTTATTTTTCCTATCTCAGATGGGTAAAGCATTCGGACCTCTCCATCTGGTCTTTTCTTCCTCAGAACGCCGTATTTGTCTATGAGTCAGATCAAATACTCAATCATCTGTCTGAGGTTCAGGATATGCCGGTATGGAATAACATCAGGCGGATCCCTCCTTTTTCGTCGATCCCGGCAAATTTGCAATTGCTGGATACCATAGCCGGAAAAGGGACTTTTACTGATCTTTTTGAAGCATCAGAGACTCTGATGTCCTGTCATATTACCTCCAGCTCCACTTTTGATCTTCTTTACATTACAGAGATCAAAAACATTAGTCAGCATACCTTTCTAAGCAAAGCCTTTGTCTATTTCAGGGATGCAGGATACAGCAAGAAGACAAGAGAATACCTCGACTTTACCATCACCGAGATTACCCATCCATCCACAGGCGATTCTTTTGCCTATATCTTTTTTAAGAACTATTTCATAGGAAGTTTTACAGCCTTCCTTGTTGAGGATGCGATACGCACGATCTCAGATGACGAATACCCTTCCTTCAGGGAACAAAATGCCGAATTATTCCAGGTTGCAAAACTTGAAAAGGATGCAGGAAATATCTATTTCAACACTTCCCGGCTGCGGGAAGTCATTGGCACTTTAGTTGCGGAGAATCTGGATTTCAGACTGGGGAGCTCCTCCTTTCTTGATCTTAAGCTCACAGAGGATGCCATCAACCTGAATGGTTTTACATTCTCCGAAGATGCCTCTGACTTCCTTTCGATATTTAAAGAGACCGGCAGCTCGGCTTTTGATATGGCTGAGATCATACCTGGCAATACCGCCTGGGCATATCACATTACTTTTGACAACAATGGGATCTTCGGTGAAGCCATCAACAAACATATCTCCCTCATATCACCTTCAATCATCGAAAAAAGAGAGCAGATCCTGGCTGATTATGATTTTGATGTCAACCATACATTTACCCTTCTGGATGCTGAAATCGGGATCGTTACCCTGGAGAGCTCTAATAAATACCTCAATGAAAAGTTGCTCATCCTTGAAGTCAATGATATGGGTGAAGCCTTGCGATTTTTCAACTCCATGACAGAGAGATATGCCACTTGAGTGCCGTTAGTTGGAGGGTCAGGGGGACTTAATAAGTAGATCCATAATGGGGATGGCAAGGGTTGCTCTACGGGCCATGAGGGTTATTAACCTGCTTACTAAGTCCCCGTGACCCACCCTAAACCCGAAATCCTAAACCCAAAACCCTAAGCCCTAAGCCCTAAACACCCTAAGTCTCACCCTCCAAGTGAGGTCAATCTTGATGCCAGAGACGATACCTTTGGACTGACGCCGACGCACTTCGCAGCAAGGCAGATAACTCAGAGTTGAATTTAGGGCTTAGGGTTTCGAGTGTATAGGGTGAAAGGACTCGGGTTTAGGGCTTAGGATTTAGGATTATCTAGGGTTAGGGTGTAGAGTTTAGGGTTTCTAGGGTAGAGGGTTTGCGGGGTTTGGGTTGAGGGGATTGGGGTGTAAGGTTTGGGGCTTAGGGTCTGAGGCTTGTTCGTGGCTTACTGGATGACAGCCTGACATGAGTTACGGCCAACATCACGCTCACCTGGAAACCATTAAAAAGGGGTTCCCCGACTACCCATCTCAAAACTACTCCCCCCAGGTTCCCCTTGATTAACCTTAATTAGGCTTAATCACCCTTAAATACCTTCAATTATGAAGGGAACCTAGTAGAGGGCGGGGGGGGGGGGGTAGTAGGAGAACCCATGAATTAAAGGTGGAGATAGGAGCCTCCTCTGTAGTTTAGTTTAGTCCCTTATATAGACTACTAGGAAACCATGTCCATCAGTTCTATTGGAAATACGGACTGTAGCTCAATATGGTCGTTAATCAGGCGACGTCTTAATGTCAGCATGACAACTTTCGGGAGAAATGAATTGGCACGACCCTACGCCTTCAGCCTCGCAACCATCTACCACCCTACATTCTAGCCCCTCCAAGCCTAAACCCCCCAAGCCTAAACCCTACACCCTAAAGCCCTAAACCCTTCGACATTGGGATATTTCATTCTGAGGCCTGGCCTCCGCTTGAAGCATTGCAGGTTTTGCACTTGTCTCGTTCATAGTTTTGGCACAAGATCCAGACTTTTCAAGTTGTTTGCACACCCAACGTCACGTGAACTCAAACCCTAAACCCTAAATAGTAGTTTCCATTTTATTTTCCATTACCCTAATACCATCCCAATATAACTCTCATATTACCCCACTGAGTACCTCCATAAACGGGCTCCAGCAACCTCTTCACCATGCTCTTGGGGATCCTTTCAAGAGGGGTTTCTTGGGTTGCTGTTAAGGAATTCAATCGCGTGATTGTGTGCTGAAGCATTCAATGGATTTGGAGCCTCAGATGATCGCTCAGGTTGACGATGTAGCTTCCGTGCTTTAAAGTTTGCGTTGAAAGAGCTCGACTCAGGCATTTTACCCGAAGCCTGAATGTGGGGTGTTTTTGTTTGTGGGATGTAGTCAGGGTGGAGGGCCGCGCGCCACGATCACTTGGGCAGAGAATGGAAGGGACCGGCCAAGTAAAGCAAATACAAAATCCTCCACTCCATCACTGAAGCATCAATTTGTTTTTGGAGCCTTGTTGTTGTTAGTTGTGTGTGTGTGGGCGCTTCTGTCAGGCTCGGAAATGTCGCGGCCTTACAAGCACCGGGATTTTTCATAGGCAAGTAAAGAAACGAGAAGGGTTTAGATAGTCATGTGTCCTTGGCCATGCGATCTGGCTCTGAAGTATGTGCGTGAGTAGACAAAATTGGATTATTCGCATTGTTATTTCGGCTGTAAAACGTAGTCTTGTGAGAGCTCCTCCACAATCACTTCGGTCGCCACTTGGCTTTTGGGTGCTTTGCAGAAAGCTAGAGGACATGATCATGTGGTTTAGGATGTCATTCATGCGAATGGCATGAATCATTCTAGAAGATATTATCATTGGGATTTTACAAAGATAATTCTGTACGGACCCGTTTTCTGCTCAAAACCGGACAGCTTTTGGTGTGCAGTGTACGAGGGGTTGAATCGCGTTTCACTGTGAAGAGCCCTGTGTTGTAGTACTGTATCGGTTCTTCCCCACCATCTCCAGAGAAGCATGACATTGAACAAAGACCTGCAAGGGTCTAGCAGAGGGCTCCGGGGGCTTAGTCGCAAGCCCAAGTCTGCAGGTTCTTGAGTCTGTGGTGCAACTGGGCATGGGAAAAGGCTTCAGACCGGCCACAAAGACACCTCATTGATCCCAAATTTCTATACGAGGGTGTCTAGCCTATACGAGCCTGTCCTAATCCCTAGGCCGTAAGCCTTGAAGCAGGACACTGACAGATCCCTTCAAACCAGTAACTTGAATTTCGGTCATTTCATTCACTTCCATGTTGAGTCTGTTTGGTTTTGAGTGTAGGCGTATTGCTCCCTGTGGTATCATGTTGCAGGGGGTGTTCGGATGCAGGGCACTGTTTTTGTGCCTCAGGAAACTTGATGTGCACCTCGACAGGGCTCGTTATGTCAGAGTACAGAAGTCAATTTGACAATGCCCGCGTCGAAAACGGTTTAGAGTTTAGGGTTCAAAAGCAAAATCTCCAACCCAAAGCTCTCTCACCCCAAGCCGACCACACTGCAGCAACAAATCGGGGCGCTTCTCTTGGATCGAAATCCGGAGCAGGAGACACGCGGTTTAAGGTTTAGGGTTCAGGGTTTGGGGCTGAAGGTATAGGGTTGTAGACTCCCAGCGCCCGTACATGTTTGAGCGCCATGCAAGAGCCATAATCTAAACTCCTGAAAAGGGGGCTGCATAGGGGATTATATAGGAGAGTATTATAGGGATTATTAAGGGAGATACTAGGAGTTTAGACTATAGCTCACATAGGTTACATTATCAGACCCTAAAACCGAATGTCTGCTGGGTCTGGGATTTAGGGCTTGAGGTGTTGGGGTAGGGTGTGCTGCTGCTTTGGGGTGCGGTGTTTTGAGGGTACATGAGCCATCATCTCAATTCCTTCAGGTGGGGCAAAAAGGGGACTTTTATAGAGGCTACTTGGAGGTCAGGGGACTTACTAAGTAGGTTAATAATTTCTATAATCCATGTAAGAACCCTACTTATCCCCATTATTCACCTACTTACTAAGTCCCCCTGACCCTAAACCGTAAACCATAAACCCTATACCCTAAACCTGAAACCTAAACCCAGGATCCACACTTCCGACTGCTTCGGCAGAAAAACAAAAACCCTAAACCCTGAACCCTACAACTTTAAGGGGGGTTACTAGGACTTAAACCTTAAACCCTAAACCCTAAACCCTAAAGGACTTTAGACCATAGCTCCTAGGGTTGAAGCTGCAGGGCCTGCAGTACAAGGGTGAGGGCTTCAGGGTCAAGGGCATAGGGTTTAGGGTTTAAGGTTTTGGGTTGAGGGGTTTAGGGTTTGAGGTTCTGGCTTTGGGGGAATACGGTCTAGGGTTCAGATATTAGGCCTTAGGATGTAGAACCCTAAACCCCCTAGACCCCAAACCCTAAACCCTACACCCAGGTTTGGGGCCCAACGGTACTGAGGGTTGCCTCTTTTGCCTCAAGATTCTTCGGGGGTCCTGTCTAAACGCTCCTGTGCAGGGTGGCCCTGGTTCTCAGCAGGTACAAAGTGGACTAGGATTCAGGGACCGGTTTGAACAAATATTTGTTTTACTACCCTTTATCCCTGTATAGTCCTTATAAAATCATGATTGAAATTTTGAGGGCCCCCAAACCTACCCCAGGATCGTTGTAGGGATGTCTTAAGAGGACCCCCCCACCCTGTTGTCGTGGTATGACAGGAATACAAAAGGACCTTAATATAATCCTTATTATCCCTTATAGTCGCGATTACAGGGTGGGGGATTTTGAGGGTGGGGGGTCCTCCTCAGGGATATCAGTCATCCCTCCTGCGATTCTGACGCCTCATGTATTTTCAAAGTTATATCATACAATTCGAGCACAAATGTTTCGGGGGAACCCTAAACCCCAAAACGAATAACAAGATCTCCTGGCTTCTTCAGAATATCAGCGTTGTTCAGGAGACTGTTATCTAAACTCCTACCTGGCGATCCAGGGGGACCACTACAGCTGTAACCCAATCACAAAACCAGCGACTTCAGCAACTTCAGATACAACTGTCTAAACCCCGAACCGCAGCGTAATGGCCATAAAAAGCACCACCCATGTTCCGAACTTTGAGATTGTAATGGTACAGGCATTTGTAGTAATATTCACCAGCAACAGTTGAGCTGCAGCCAGGCTAGAAATAACAGAATGAATAGCAATCATAGCCGTACTAGCATGTCCCTCTAGAATCTCACCCAAACCCATCAACCTGAAACATAAACTAACCTGCAGGCGCCGGACAAGATGGGAAACACACCCCTGCATCTGGACAGCGTTTTACTTGGGAAATGGGTTAAGGGGTTTAGGGTTTAGGGTTTAAGGCAACAGGACATGTAGACGGAGTTTGAACATTGAGCATGTGGTGAATTCGTGGTATCAACTAACTGCTCATGCGAGCACTGTTTTTGTTCCCCTGAATCATTAGCCCTAAGCCCTAATCAATCAACAAATCTGCATGCAGCTTTGAAAGCTGGGGCTGAAGCTGGATATCATTCTGGTTGGCTTTGAAGTTTTCTAAGCACTTGTTCTTGGCGCGGCCTGTGTTTCAGTGCCATGTACCATGTTTGGGCCCAATATTGTTGATGGAGGAAATTTCTCCAGCCTTAGGAAACCCAAAGTCTTGCAATCCCTAGGACTTTGGGGTTATTAGGTGGTGCAACATTACCTCCATCAACAGTATGCCCCTTTGTCTTGCAAGCGGGCTTGCCCTTCACGTTCTCTAGCGACAACTTGGAACCCTTGAATAAGATATCTTAAGGTTGGTTTTCTTGACATACCCGTAAACAATAACTCTAGACCCCAAAATCTGAACCCCTGAACCCTAAACGCCCTCACCCTTCTGCCCAGAACCCCAACTCCACTCCAGAGGAGGATTTAAGGGTCCCAGCTTGTATCCCTAAGGTCTAAAAGGTCCAGCCCCCAGATCTCAAAACCCAGGGGTACATCACTAACCCATGGAACTGTCTTTCTGCTAAAGGCACTACGCCGCCAAGAGTGGCTTCAACGAGATGGTGGAAGCCTCAGAAGGTTTGCGTTTGAGGTGAGGGTTTAGGAGTTTGATAGGGTTGAGGGGACTAGGGCTGAAGGTGTTGGGCTCAGTGGTTCAGTGTTTGTGAGGGTTTGGGCATCAGGTGTAGGGTTTATGGGTTTAGGCATTCAAGGTGCAGGGTTCAGGATGTACTTTGAGGGTCAGGGGGCTGGTAAGTAGGTCATGACTGGGGATAGCGAGGGTTACTCTTTGGATTATATTCTAACCCACATTTCAAATCCCGTTAACCCTCCAAGTAAGGTTTGGGTGTGACAGGGAGGGTTGAGAGGTCTACGGGTTTCAAGGTCCAGGATTTCAGCTTGCGGCTTTAGGTTTACAGTTTGGGTGTGAAGCGTGGGCCTTGGTGAGAAAGCGGTGCACAAGTTTCATAAATGTGGCTTCCCTAAACCCTAAACCCTTTCATAAACGTGGCTTGACCCAAAATTTCCTAAACGAGGGCCACTGTCGCCATTCTCCAGGAGGCCCGAGCTTAATTCGAGCAGCATTGTCCCAGTCACCACAAGACCGAAACATCGTGGAGCGTCCAGTTTGGAGACCTCTATGCACGGAGCTTTGGATCGTAGAGTTTCGGGTGTTAGGTGGATGGTTTTCTGAAGACATGTGACGGACATTTTTTCCCACAAAGAATGTCCCTAAACCCTAAGCCCTAAACCCGAAACATGAAATACTCTCATACCTTGAACCCAACACCCTTGCCTTCAGTGGCTTTCAGGGCCCAACCCTCAAAGTGCAAGTGTCATGCAAAAGCCAGGTTTAGGGCTTTAGGGGTTTAGGGGTTTAGGTTTTAGGGGTTTAGGGGTTTAGGTTTTAGGGGTTTAGGGGTTTAGAGTTTAGGTTTTAGGGGGTTAGGGTTTAGGGGGTTAGGGTTTAGGGGTTTGGGGTGTAGGCGTTCAGTGTTTAGGGGTTTAGGTTTGAGGGTTCCTCTGATGTTTGTCAGTATTGCACCCTACACTGTTCTTTCCTTCAGTCCCCCAATGGGAACATCCAAACCTGACGCCTTCCTACAGACCCTAAACCCTGAGCACCAAAACCTAAACCTAGAACCCTCAACCCAAAACCCTTAAACCCAAAATCCCAAACCCTAAACCCCTAAACCCTAAAGCCCTAGACCTTAATCCTAAACCTTCAACCCCAGACCTGTAGCCGGAGGTGAAGATGCTCCTACCCAGGAGAGCCTCGATAGATGGAAAGAATAGAAATGGTCGGGACCACAGCTTATGTGGGCTATAGGCTTTTAGGGTTTAGGGTGGGTTTCCTGAAATTAGGGGTACCTTTTTGGGGGTCCCCATCATAAGGATTACATTAATTTGGAGTCTACATTAGGGTCCCCCTATGTAGGGAAACTACCATGTGAGCTATAGGCTAAACTCCTGAGGGAAAGGGTTTTATACGGGATTATATAGGGCTTAGAATTTAGGGTTTAAGGTCTTAACTCCTTTAAGGAGCGTTATATAGAGGAATATATAGGGGAGTTTCATAGGAGATCTCAAGGGGGATGCTAGGAGTTTAGATCACAGCTGTTGTGATGATTCTTTGCATGTCGGTCGGCTGATGTGACAAATTCTGCATGACCCTAAGTCTGGTGTGCCTTGGGAAGTATGCTATTCCAACATACTAGAGTATTCCAGCTTCTGTAATAGCCTAATACTGTTTACCTTGAGACGTATGCTTTTCAAGTTAATGTACCAAGGATATTGCAGGGCTTCAGTATGAACAGTTCCTTACTCAGATCCCGAACTCCAGAACTTAAGTTCGAAGCTGTTGAATAACCACATGGCCTCTGAAGCCCAAACCTCTGGAAGTTCCGTGCTTCATCGCCCTTTCAACCGGGTCGTTCTTGGAAATAGCTTGTCTATAGTGACCTCGAGGAATATCAGAATCTCATACAGGAAAGAAAGTGTAAGGAATTCGCACGTCATAAGCCGTAGAAGTCTTGATGAACATTCCAATGTCGTGAGTCAGTGAGAGAGATCTCAGGCCTGATTGAGGTATCCAGGGGTGCAGTTGCCTCATGCACGTTCCTTATCACTTTAGCTTGTGGGCGCCCCAAGCCCAAACAGGTAGTTGATAGTTCTCAAAACGGGCCCCATAGAATCCCTAGTAAAGACCCCTAGACTTCCTCTGAAATCCAAAGGGTTCCGGAGGTGCCCCGCATTTTTCAGAAACAAGTTTAGTGGAAGTGTATGCTTAGGTGATGCAAGAAGCCCTAAACCCTAACATACCCTAAACACAAAGCCTTCTACTGTGGACGCTCAGGCCCTAAACACCCTCAACCCTCAACCCTAAACCCTGAAACCCTGCCTACCATGAGGCTTTCCCCTGCCCTAAACCCTAAACCCTAAACCCTAAACCCTAAACCCTAAACCCTAAACCCTAAACCCTAAACCCTAAACCCTAAACCCTAAACCCTAAACCCTAAACCCTAAACCCTAAGCCCTAAACCCTAAACCATCTTGCGGTTCTGGTGGTTGCGTAGGGAATGAAGGGACGAGCAGAGCAAGGGATCAAATAGGAGTTGCCGGCGGAAGCCCACCTTCTCGCTAAGGGTTTAGGGTTTAGGGTTTAGGGGTTTAGGGTTCAGGGTTTAGGGGTTTAGGGTTTAGGGTTTAGGGTTTAGTGAGGGTAAAGTTTAGGGTTTGAGAGGGGACTGTTGTGAGGTGGAGTTTTTTGATAGTTGAAAGAGTTGTGAGATGGAGAATGAGTAGTGTGTAGTGCGTGTAACTAAAGCCCACAAGTGCTATCTTCTAAAACATAAGGATTGCCGGATTACCACAAGAATCAAGCACAGGACTAACACTCATGCTCTTACGAGTAATACTTTACAGGACTGTTGTGAGGAAACCAAAGCCCAACTATTACTTACACTCTTTAAACTATCAAAACACTCCACCTCACAACAGTCCTTTCTGTAGGGTTTAGGGTTATTAAGACCCCAATCGGTAGACACTAAACGGAAAGGGGTCAACTTTCATTTCTTTCCTTCTGAACCCTGTCTTGTACTTCTTGTTTTCAATCACCCTAAGCCCTAAAGCCTAAAGTCCAAGCCCTAATCATTGTAGTTACTTGTGTTTTATGTCCTTGAAAGCAAAATCAATACCCAGATCCCTCGGAGGATCTAGAAATTAGATCCCCTATACACAGCAATGATAACCCCTATAGAATCCCTATATAATTCCCCATAGTCTTCTAGGGGTTCTGAGCCCTAGACCCTGAACCCTAAAACCTAAACCTTAATCCCCTAAACCCGAAGCCCCTAAACCGGAAACCCCAAACCCTAAACCTTAATCCTACACCCTATAATGACTAGTGTTTTACCTAGACCCTCCAATGTAGTACCTTTTTGGTAGTCCTAATAAGAACCCTAACCAACAAAAACATACCAAACCCAAAAAGGAACTACATTGGAGGGACTAGGTATGTCCTGAAAAGCGAAAACAATGCTGAGGCTGGACTCCCCTGCACTGGGCCTGCGCTTCAGGCCATTCCGATGCCTGGAGCTCGGGAAGCTCTCCTTGGGGTTTAGAGGTTTTCGGGTTTAGAGGTTTAGGGTTTAGAGGCCTAGATGTCAAGGGTTTAGGTGTTTAGATGTCGAGGGTTCAGGGGTTTAGATGTCAAGGGTTATGGGGTTTAAATGTTAAGGGTTTAGGGGCTTGGATGTGAAGTTTTTAGGGGTTTAGATGTCAAGGGTTTATGGGTTTAGATGTCAAGGGTTTGGGGGTTTAGATGTCAAGGGTTCAGGGGTCTCAGGTTTAGGGCTTAGGGGTTTGGGGTTTAGGGGTTTAGGGTCTCGCGTTCAGGGGTTTAGGGTTCAGGGTTTAGGGGTTTAGGATTTAGGGGTTTAGGGGTTTAGGGTCTAGGGGTTAGGGTGAAGGAGTTTAGGGTTTTTCAGGATGGGGTTTCGGGTTAACCTTAAACCCCAAACCCTAAACCCTGCAGAAGCCAAAGGGACCTTAAAACACCCGAAGCCTTCAAGCCAAAACCCTAAACCTTGAGCCCTAGACCCTAGACCTTCTACCGTAAATCCTGAACCCAGGCGATTTGCTATTCTGTGCTCATCCGTGAGAGGGCTCTGCAATCCATGACTGCCTGCAGTCTTTCTGAATCCATCGCCGCAAGTTAGAGCTAAGGGTTTAGGGTTTCAGGTGAGGGTAATTACAAACCCCGAGAGTCCGAGCCACAATCGCTCTACACCTCAGACATCGGATTTCTCACCCTAAGCCCCCAACCCGCAAGCCAGAATAGCGCAAGCCCCACATGCACTGCATCGTGACAGGTTTTAGGGGTTCGGGTTTCGGTTTGAGGGCAGTACTCAAGACCCCAGGATTCTTCAAAAGGCTTGACAGTCCAGCGAACAACACATAAGAGCATTTTCACAGTCAATGCGCAAGATCCCAAGTTTGCTCATCAACACCCTAAACTCAATCCACCAGCTTGAAAGTATTTCTTTGAATGCCTACCTCCACGCAGCCTCAATGGAAGGCTCACATTGAACCCTACACCCTCCTACACCCTAAAACCCTACGTCCTAAAACCCGATACCCCAAAGCCACAGTTTTTTCAACCTAAGCCTCATGTCCCAAATCATTGGGTTGCTGTTAAAGCATTCAATTAAATTACTATATTGGGCAAAGCCCATTCTTTATTATACATACCTTGGGATAGGCCTATCCACAGTAACAGTGCAAAAATACTAATAATATTAAATACACAAGCAAAAAATAGCACCAGCTCTTCCAATCAGGTTTCCTGGACTTTCCAGGAGCATTCTGTGCTCTCTGTGGTTTTCTGTCCTGGCCCTGGTCGTCTTCTCCGTCCATATTCTTGCGTCCTTAATTCTCCTCTCCTCCCCTCCTCCCTGACCTCTCCTTTCTCCTGTTCCTCTCCATTCCTGCCTGGGCTCCCTCTCCTCCTCCTCCTCCCATCTCTGCTCCTCCCCTCCCATCTTCCCCATGTTCCTTCAGCCTGGGCCTTCTTGTCACCAAGCCTTCTCCTTGGATCCTTCCCTCCAGCCCCACTTCTCTCTTCTTTCCCCAATTGCTTTCAACCCTTGTCCCTGACTCCTCTCTCTTCTCATTTTCCTTCAGGCCAGCTGCCTTGTGCTTCCCAACTTTCCCCTGCCTTTTCTCCCCTGCCCTCTCATGGCAATCCTCTTGCCCAGGATTCTCCCTGCACCCACTCCTCTTCTGTTTCCTTTTCTACACTCCCATGGGGCTCCCATGCCTTGCCTCTCTCTAGTACTATTATTATTACTATTACTATTACTATTACTATTACTATTACTATTACTATTACTATTACTATTACTATTACTATTACTATTACTATTACTATTACTATTACTATTACTATTACTATTACTATTACTATTACTATTACTATTACTATTACTATTACTATTACTATTACTATTACTATTATTATTACTATTACTATTACTATTACTATTACTATTACTATTACTATTACTATTACTATTACTATTACTATTACTATTACTATTACTATTACTATTACTATTACTATTACTATTACTATTACTATTATTACTATTACTATTATTATTACTATTACTATTACTATTACTATTACTATTACTATTATTACTATTACTATTGTTATTACTATTACTATTATTTACTATTACTATTACTATTATTAGTATTAGTAGTAGTAGTAGTAGCAGTAGTAGTAGTAGTAGTAGTAGTAGTAGTAGTAGTAGTATTATTACCATTATTTATTGCGTGCCGGATGTCAGGCGGCTGAGGCCTCTTTTGGCAGCTGATCTGTGCGGAAGACATAGTCAAGTGGGGTGTTCCATAATTGAGAACTGGCAATGCAGGCGCCCCACTGTGGGCTCTCCATGGGGACCAAAACGGGTAAAGCTTGCCTGACGAATACCCATTTCCTATCCATCCTTTAGGTCTGAGAAAAGACATGTCAGAAAACATTACCTTTCCCAGAGTTTGAGGACAGGGAGCCAAGGCCAACAGAGTGCACAGAGAGAGAGAGAGAGAGAAAGAGGGGACAGGATTGAACCTACCACGCATACAAGAAAAGACGATCCTGACGATCCCAACTGCTTTCTTGAAATCCTGTACCCAGTAGTGCACGCATCGATGGCGAGATCCTCACAATCCGCCGCTGGAGGCGCTTCCGGGATATGCGGGACATTGCTCAGGAATATGCACCTATCCTTTGCCTCTATCATCACTTTCCGATAGCAGGGGCCCTGACCAGGATTTCAACAGCCGTGGTATGGCTAGCTCAGCAATCCTGACTTGAATGACGCAAGCAACCCAGCCCGCTCCGACTTGGCAGGTGCATTCTGGACATCGCCTCGCATCTTCTGGTTGCGGAGGCGCCGAACCCATTTCATGTTCCAATGTTCCTGAAGATTGCTGAAATGACTGAAGTGATTTGTAATTTCCGAGAGAGGCCGTAAACCATGAACCGAAACCCTGCCATGTCAGGCCGCTTGGTGATTCATCTTCCTCTTCGATGATGAAGGCGTGGCATGGTGGGTGCTGAAACCCGAGTAGGACTGATCCTCCGATACGAACGGTGCTTATCAATCATCCCCATAATATAAGGTTTGGTATACGGTGTACGGTGTATACATAACATACCGTTACATACCCACTACCCACAACTACAGTTTACGGGACTGTTCGTATAAGAGGGGCAAACCTAAAGCTCATCACTACAGCAGGTACTTGCCACTATCTTTGCTTATCAACCTACCATTACTGCTAGCCCTCTTTCTGTTCATGAGTGATCATTGAGCATGCACTCACGGATTCAAGGCTGAGGAACTGTTCAGGATAGCCGTGGGACAAGCTTAGAATGACTTTCGGAGGCGACTTGCGTTGCCAAAAGCCGTGGCTCACAGCTTGTGGTTGTGTGTGCTGTGTGCTGTATGGTATGGGGCAATCTGACGCTTGTGCGGGTGATCCTATGTGAAGGGGTCCATCAACTATGTGTGGGGATCAGCGCAGGCTCAGCATAGGCCGTGTCAGGAGCGCTTGCGAGGTGACATTCCCATTTTGTGTGGCAACTTTGGTCACCTTAGCCTTAGACCTATGCCGCTGCCATTAATGGCAATTAACAAATCAACTTGGCTTCGATCACTGATCGGATTTGATTGCTAGGCTAGCCTGTGCTATCCAAGCGCAATGCCGCCGAAGACGAAGAATAAAGGCTCTAAGAAAGGCATTGCTGCATCGTCCAGGGCCCGGGCTGCTGCAAAAAAGAAGGCGGCCGATCGAAGAAAGGAAAAGCAAAAAGAATATGAAAGAAACCGCTGTCGCCGCTCTCGAAGCTCACGACCTCGCATCCACTTGCCGGCAGGCTGCAGGGCTGGGACGGGTGTTCGGTATTCGTGTTGCCGTGTTGGCTTTGATATGGTGAGCACATGCTAGCCACGATAGTTGAGCTGACGAGCAAAGCATCAGCCGCATCAGCCCACAGGCTCGTATGTGGTGTTGAAGTTTAGCGACGTGGACATCAAAAAGGAGCAAAAGAATGAGCCACGCGTCGTGGTGAAGAAGGAACAGGAGGTGGGGCCAAAGGAAATGGAAGCTGTGGAGGATCACCCATGGGTGCAAGAGCTGTTACAGAAGCCACTTGGTCCTAGCCACTGCTAGAACAACTACTTCTCATGAGCGGCAGAGCGTATTGAAGATTGAAGTAATGTGTTTGTGTGTGTTGGTGCGCGTGTGCCGCTTCTGAGGTTTAGGCACCTCAGAAAGGAGTACGACTTTGCTACGGAGACCAATCAAGACATGCGTTCCATGATCCGAGAGTTGGAAAGTTCCTGGGCTTCTACTTTTCGCACTGGTATGCAAGCAGTGTATGGCCTTGCGAGTTGCAACTCTGAACAAGTTTCTGCGACGGTTCAGTCGAGGTGAGCTGGATAGACTTAAGAAGCAGAAGTGCAGGCCAGGGCCTCGCAGGTTGTAGTTTGCCATAGTTTTAACCCCAAGACGCTCAGTGGAATGCCTGCGGCTGCAGGTGTGGCCGTGGCGACCTGGCCAGATTGTGCGCCAGAGGGGCTTGAGAGAAGCGGTAGCTTCGCCATTCGTCATGGAATGGATTTGGGGAGTGAAAAGATGATAGATCAGTTAGATCAGTGTGAAATGTGTGTTTTTTTCGATGGGGAGGTCTTGACATGTCTGCCTGCGTGAGAAAACAGCGGTTCACACTTTGTCTTGAGAGTTCGTGCCAATCATGATTTCCAGCCCCACGTTCTTCTGTCCTTGTGATAGTTCCGCGTGTGTGGAGGGACATCCAGCCGTCGCAGGTTCATTGGGCTTCGCAGCTTCAGCAAAAAGTCACGAACTCAGTGCTTGAATGAGGATGATGTTCCACTGAACTCACATTAATTCTCTCTGCAAGTGACAGAAGTGAGGCTAAATGCAGAGTTACATGTGCCATGTTGAAGCTACAGTCGCAGGTACCATTACGGTACCATTATGAAGTGTGATTCAGTGTGACATGAAACGCTCTCGACATCATTTGCAGTACAGTATTCTGAGGGCATGCGGCACGCAACAGGTAAGATGCGACGTATGCAGGTCATGAGAAACCTGATTGGTTCGTTTTTGGCATTTGCTTTCTATTCACTGTGACAAGCTGTGACCCAGGCTTCAACATTGCAGCTGGGTCGTTCCTGGGATGGGGATGAGGCGCGGACTGACAGCGCAAGATTTGGGCACTTTGCGCATTTGTCCACTAAATTGTAGGCAAATCGCAGGGTTGTAGGCGGCCACTGTAGCCCATTGTAGGCCGTGGGGAAGCGAAGTCTTCTGTTTCTTTTTTAGTTTGTTTCTCGTGTGCTGGATGTGCCACATGTCGCAGGGCGTACGTTGCCCACGTTGTCTGCGACTGACGGCTTTGTCATCGAGGCATTCAGCTGCTTTGAATTGCTCGGCTTAGCATTTGCATCGTGGTTTTGCAGCGCTGGCGCATTCAAACGTGCCTCCCTTACCTATCCTGATCCTGCGTATGAAGCTTGCGTGCATAGTTGAGGAGGGCTC
Source organism: Cyclobacteriaceae bacterium (assembly GCA_965243485.1). Classification (GTDB taxonomy): domain Bacteria; phylum Bacteroidota; class Bacteroidia; order Cytophagales; family Cyclobacteriaceae; genus UBA7330. The sequence goes on from CBDEVP010000001.1 coordinate 6,012,044, forward strand.
AGTTATGCAGTTCATATATCTCATTCTGAATCATCATGAGTCATGATATTGCTTATCGAGGTAAGCCTATAGCCCTAGAGTCTATAGCCTATAGCCTATAGCCTTTCGCGCTCATCCTTAGCTTTCTTTTGCAGTGCGGAAGCACGGGGGCGAACGGCTTGGGCTTGATTACATGACCTACAGTCTGGTGTGGAAATGTTCGACGCAAGCAATCTCATCAGATGATATCCGCAGCTGCGTAGCCATGTAAAGTATTATTATTTATGAATACTGAATACTAATGTAAAGTAGTAGTGCGTTCCTCAGCCCTGAATTCACTGGCTGCTGTCATTCCTTGCGTCAATGACGTTGAAGTACCGTAGTTCTACCCACGCCTGAGCCCAAGTTTCTAGTTTGCGCCATGCCACCGGGGCAATTGGATAGCCTTGGCAGACGGAATCCAAATAAGCGGCGACATGAAAATGCAGAAGCAGCTGTTCGGGATGCTGCCCTGGATATTGCCAACGACTTGCAAATGCGTGACGAACGTGCCTGGCCAGCATTTTTGGGGTATCTGATGTGGTATCCGGTATCCGGTATCTCGCCACGCCGCCCACATCTCTTGAAATGTGTTGTCCATGTTTGCTCTTTTGCGCCACTTTCATGGCTCAAAGAACAGATGTCCTGAGTCCTCAGGTTTTGATGAACGTGCAAGCCAGTGCAAGTCATAGCAGGAAGAAAGCATAGCCTAGCAGAGAGATCGGCTTTCAAGATGCCTCTTGTGTAAGGATTTCAGCTGACCAGCCTGTCTGTTTTGCCATGGAGGGCACCATGAGATGCCAGGTGTGCTGGAAGCCTGGGTATGGCCCTCCTTACTTTCACGAGCGACGTGTGGAGAGCATCCCTAAGCACAAGGGCCCCATCATCGAGAGCATTCTTGCGCATCCCAAGAACACCCGCAAGCAAGAAGAGTTGATGCCGCTAACAGTTCAAGAGTTGCGTGTTGTCTACAAGCAGACGTACAATCAGATTGTGCACCCAAACAACCCAACCCAGCTGCTTGGTCAGCGTTCAGCAATCAGGCCTCATTTGGAACTTTCTGCAGTGAACTACGGTAACAAGTTACAAAGTGTGTAGTCTAGTCTAAAAATCGAACATTGAAGGTTTAGGCTAGTTTAGACTTTAGGCTTCTTCGTCTGCCGTTGGAGAGACATGTTGACCGTGTCCTGTTCATGGCTAGTTGGTCAGGTCATTCAGCACCTTGGACAAGGCGGCGCTGATCAAAAGGTGCGAAGATCATGGAATATGCGCAAAAGGGTCCAAGGGTCAGCTCATGCAGGCGCTTCGCGCGCATTGGGAAGAGCAGGTTGCGTTGACCTCTGGCCCGCAAGGTGGTGTTGCTGCTAAAGAGGAACTTTCCTCCCCTTCCCCAGCACGTTCGGCAGCAGATTGGTTGGAGGTGCCGGAGCAGGGGCCATGTCAAGCCTTGACAGCATCCCTGGATGCTGCAGCTGAAATGCTGCAGGAGGCAAGGGCTCATGCTGAGCTGATTTGTGCAAAGGCCGGCACGCCCAGGACGAGTGCTGGTGCTGCTGCCGCAAAAAGTAGCAGTGGATGAGGCTCGATGGCGAAGTCCATCCGTATGTACCGTATGTCTTGTCCAGAAATCCCAGAAGCCATGATCGAATATACTGACGACTGCTGTGCTTGGTGCCTGCGCACGCTAGGAAAAGTGTGAGTGCCTGAGCAGTAACTGGTAAACAAAAGCAGGCGGCTGACTCTGTTGCGCATCGTATCTCCAGGAATTTGAGGTCTCTAGCTGTTTTGCCTTTCCATCCCGGATGCTCAGATGTTGCTGCAATCTGAGGTGGGAGAGTGCGAGTGGACAAGCACATCCCGACAGCTTTCTCCAAAGTGAAGGCCAAGATGACCGAGTACTTGACCGGAGCCAACCAGGAGCGTGGATTCTGGAGATCCATCCTATATGTGGCTGCCGCTTATCTTATGGGACAGCAGAGGCGATTGATTCTATCACTGTTGCAGTGCTAGCATGTCACCTATAGCCTAGAGTAGCCAGTCACAGAACTAGGTTCGCAAAAGTGCAGCAGTGGTGGCATGTTGCGGCATGTTGCAAGTCCAAAGTAGCAGAAATAGGATGAGAAAGCATGCCTTTCCAGGAGGGCGCACCGTGGCAACCATGTCACCTTGTCAAATGTGGTTGTTTGCGCAGGTCTTTCGAGAAAGATGTTCTTTGCAAAGATGAGAAGGAGGACATATTGCTGGATCACCGACACCGAGACTCACGTGTCTGCAACTTCACATTTGGTTGGGATGAAACCAAACAGCCTCACACAACACAGGTTGCGTTGCAGAAAGCTGGAGAGGAGGGTATTGAGCACCTCTTCCTGCAGTTATGTCATGTCACATGCTTGAGACGTGCGTGTGTGTGTGTGTGTGTGTGTGTGCGCGGGGGTGTGTGTGGGTGTGTGTGTGTGTTTGCACATTGCCCAAATAATTATAGCCATTGTAGCTAACTTGTGAGCCACTTCCAAACTTTTTGAGCAAAAGGTTGACGGTTTCATTCTATGAACAGAATTGTTGTTGTTATTTTTTTGCCGTTATCTGAGATTCTGAAGTTCTAGATGAATGATGGACCGACGAACCGATGAACCATTTCGGTTTTCTGTTGTCCTTTTTCCTGGCCATCCCTTGTGGCGCACAGAGCGGGCTAGGATCTGGCGTCGTAAATTGAATCAGGGCGACTCTGATACATGACATGCTGACATGCTTCTTCCCGAACTGACCCTCAAACACCTGTCTCTTGCTACAGAAAGAAATCTGCCCGAACAATCTTTCCCAAGAAGCATGAGCCCAGGAGGATGACATCCGCGGACCTGCCAGGGAAGCGAGGCCGCACCGATAAGACAGGCGGTCGAGAGTTCATTCATTCAATGGTCACCACAGGCTCAATTTCTTTCACCGATGGTAACCTTGTGGAGCGTCAAGAGGAGCTAGTATTCCCACCCCGGCAGATGACATCTACCTCATCCGCGCATGTAGGTTCGGCGCTGGTTCAGAACCTCGAATTATATTTGATGGGCCAAGGGCTTGCTGGCGGGATCGACCAATTGGCCAGAAATTTCCGTGCCATAGGATTTTTTTCTGTGGCAGATTCTGCCAAATCGAATTTGAAGACAGTCCGCCAGTTATTTGCATTCTTGAGTGCGACAGGCAAGAACGCGGGCGCGGTTGTGACATGTTCATTTCTGCCCTGCTTTTTGCACCAGCTCATGCGCCTGGTGTTACTGCTAGCAGAACACAAAGGGATTTCGAGCCCCCTCTTCAGCGTAACTCGCCTACAGCTCAGCAGCACACTGCGGCAACGAACATGCAGGACAATGCGATCACTGCTTGATTCAAGGTTCAGGTTTTTTGCAGACACGCGGCCGCCTGGTCAGCGTCCCACAGATAGCTACTTTCGCGCACGGCTCAGGGATTTGATCACAAATTCTCTTGAGAATGTAATTGAAGATGACGAGGAAACTTTCCAGGCAAAAGCATCACATGTGGCCAAGCTGATTGATTTCTTCAACGGCGATATTACAAACAAATTGGAATGGCAGCACTATTGCACTGGATGTCACAGCAACCGGGCCCATGCGCTGAACGATGTTCCTTTTCTGGCCATAAGACATGGACTTGACATGGAGCATTCAGAGTAGACTCGACATTGCTAGTGGTTTGAATTTTCTTTCTCGTAGCAGGAGATCCGGGATGTTTGCACACCCGAGGCATGGGCACTTCTTCAGAACAGTTTCATGATGAGTGGCCACCCTGTGTATCAGCCATCGAGATGGACGCAAACTACTCCGGCAATGGCGCATTGGGGACTCGGCTTAGCAGTGCATGATGTTCTCGGAGAATCGTTCATGCAGTCGAATGTTCTCGCGCAGGAGCTCAGTTGTTCAGATTGTATAGGCTAAAGGCCTATAGGCTAATTATAGGCTATAGGTCATAGGTCCATAGGCAGCATTTAACAGCATTTGAAATTTGCGTATTATATCGGCTCACACCGTCATATCGTGTCTGTTCTGCAGGAAGTAGACTGCACCCAAAAAACCACTACCCGATTAGCTTTGCGCGGCGAATGATGCAGTCTGCGGTGAAACCGCATGTGGCCTATCTTGCCAAAGGAGTATTAAGAATTTACTGTTCAGATTTCTTTCAGATTGTTCACAAATCCCAGAAGCAAAGCGCAATCCTTGTGTTATAGTTATACTGTGATACTTCGCAATTCGACAGAAGTCTAGGGGCAAACGAATTCAGGTATACTATTTTGACGTTCGTAGTGCTTCGCATGGCCTAGACTCAAACCCAAGCCTATAGGCTTTAGCCCTTGTCCTTTAAAGTTCCATTTCTTCTCCAGCCATTTAGTCTGTGCCTTTTCGAACACATGGCTGCTTGCCTGTTTTGCAAGGAGGCCAATGAGAGAGGTGAGCGGGATGCGGACATGGATGGCTACCAGCAAGCGCAGGCCGTCCGCAAATCCAGGTCAGACAGATTTCTCAAGGATGACAAATCCCCATTTGCATTGTTGTCTCTTCTTACATTGCAATTCATTGTTCAGAGAATCATCCGTGTGGCATTTCGCATGGCAAATTCTGATCGAGACAAAATGGGTTTCCCAAGAGACGGTGCCGACCTGGCACGTGCAAAGAGGCGACGCAAATTTCGCAAAGGTCCCCACATAATGGCAGAGGATGTGGAGCAGCGTGTGTACACGTTGTCAGACCTCCTGTCAGCCTGCAAGGCGGTGCTCCGTGATTTGTGGAAACTGATTCAATCTGATGAAAAGCGTTCCATTTGGTGCGTTGCAGCAGCTTATTGGCCTGCTAGTTCGCCACGTGACGAAATGTTGGCTAGCTTAACGCTAGATATGTTCAAGGCTATTTCGGGTCTCAAGTTTCGCCTGACGTCAAGGTTTGCCGTTCCACCGCTGTCTTTGCTGGGTGCACAAGTAAACACTGATGAGACATTGAATGCCTTTATGAAAATCAATTGCTGCTGCCTTGACCCTCACTGGGGAAGACCCGTCCGAGATGATGTTAACAAGGAGGTTGAAGATCCTGCTGGGCTCCTCAACGACCATGTAATGTCCTACGAGAAACATGCGAGGGCTGTGAGTGTACGGGAGGAAGCTTCCCACGCATTGCAACGGAAGTTGGCTGGGGGTTGGGTCAGCAGACCTCGTGCGTTTTATCGCCAATCTGCTGGCATGGTCTTGTCAGTTGCTGGGAACCATTACCAAACTCGGGGCGGGCGGAAGCTTGACTCAGCAGCTTCCGGCATGAAGGATCGCATGAGATTGGTGCGCCAGAACAAGGTCAAGGTTCCTCGCCCCAAGCAGCTGGGCAGCGGAATGTTTCTATTTATCTCCCACAAGCTGAAAAGCAGTGAATCTTGGTTGCACATGGTCCAAGTCTCTAACTGTTTGACTGTCCGTTCCATGCTTGAAGATTTTGTACTTGATGACTTGATGTTTGACACTTGCCCTGGAGCTTTCGCTGTCTTGTCTTGCTTGTGCAACCTTTTTCTGACAAGCCTGGATTTTGAGGCAGGGTCCTCGCGGGAACAGTGGCGAGCGGTGTGGAGGGGCATGTCCGACGCAGAGAAGGCAACTTGGCAGGCGAGGCATCGTTTCGCTGTGGCATCTCGTCGCCAAAGGGTTCAACTTGAGCAGCAGGAGCAGCAACAAGACACTCCGTGTGACAACATGCCAGCCACCCCTTGGAAACTTGGAGATGAGAACTATCCTTTGACAACTCAATGGGTGCAGAATCTGCTGTCGCCATTTAGCTCTCGTGCTACTGGTCTTTCCCAGTTGGAGGGGATCGAGACTCCAGAGGCTCAGCAGGCCAGAGCCAACCCCAAGTACCATTCTGGTGATGCTGCGACTGCTAAGTGCAAGAGCCTGCTTGGGTCTTTGATCGATGATCAGACGCCTGCGCAAACAACTTGGAATGCGGTGCAAGCAGCTCCTGTCCCGGAGGAATCTTGTTTCAATCTTCACCCAGGCCTTTGCGCGTCCCGAGACGAGCTTGTGGTCAAGAACCTGACTGCTTTCATGAGCCGTGTCCCAAAGCGAAGTGCTATTCTGAGGTTCGAGAGGAGTGGATGCCGTGCCAACATGAAGGTTGTCATCTTCGTGCGCACACTAGTAGGCAAGGGGGCCTCAACCTATTCCGACTTGTTGTTTGCAAGGGAAATGAACGGTCCTTCTTAGAGCCTTACATCATGTATGCATGCAGCAGAAATGTTTGTATGTTTTCCCGTTGCCAAGCACGTGCCATGAATCCTTAGCCTGTCCTGTGCCGCTAAAAATCCTGCCAGGCACGAAGACACCGCTGCGTCAGTTCTTCTGCCAGCTGACAGTGGCGGAGAGGACTGCGGCGGCCACGGTGGCCGTGCCTGTCTCCTACAAGCCCTTGGATGTCTCTAGGTTCCCACTGGTGCTGAAGCTTGTTCCAGTGCCAAATGACGACTTGGGAAGTGCTGGTGTGTGGAACCAATATGAGTTCTGCAAAGCAATGTTGAGCGTGTCTCTAACTTGGGATGTGCGTGAGTTGTCCTATCATCAGTCCAGCTTGTCTGAACATGTTGCAGTGGGATATGAAAAGGAAGGCGAAGACAAGATCAAAGGTAAGCGCATGCCACAACAGCAGGCAGCTTCGAGCAATGAACCGGATTGGTCTCTCTTCCAAGACCCATTGTTTCTCGCAATGGGTAATGCTCGGCAGGCTCACCCACCGGAGTCCAGGGCAGGCCCCGTACGTGAGGATCTCCCGAAACATGCTGAGAGTGCAGAGGCCTACTCTGAGTTGGGGTCTGACCATTCCAACTTTGGAGATGAGGAAGTATTTGGTTTCCGTCATGAAGAAGGTGGTGTCACAGCGAGTGATTCGGAGGACGATGCGCCAAGACAGCAAAAGTCTGCCAAGTCTTCTGCGCAGGGCCAGAGAGCCCCCAAAACAGATGCCACAGACTTTGATTTGGTAGCACAGGCTTTGGCGCCGAGGCCTGGGCGGGCAAAGGAGGTTCTCCAAAACACATTTTACGGGTGCTTTGGTGCCCCCTCGTCCCAACTGTTTGGTGTCCAAAAAACCCTGGTGGAAACCTCATGCAGTGCACCGTACACCAGCTGTTGTTGCCAATTGATAAGCTTAGGCAGCCTAGCCTCTGTCAGGACATTGCCACCGAAACACAGAATCTATTTCCAGAAGGCTGCCAACGCGTATGTGATGTTCTACAACAACAAGGCAGTCAAGGGGAGTGTCCGACATGTGACAGAACGAGGCGGCGGTCACAGAGGCCAGCACTTCCTTTCACAGAGGTAGTAATGCGAGTCAATCATTAGCATGTCCATGTAGACCAATAGTTTGGGCCCCCATCAACTGATGGTGGAATTTTGTATTATCACAACCTGTGTATTACTGTATCACTGCATCACTGTTCTAATCATCTGTTTTTCGTGTGGATGAAATGGCAGGACGGCGAAATACACCGGGTACCCGGCATGTAGCTGTTGATTGTGGGGCAATATCAAGTACCTGGTGCAGCTCCTGTCGAATAGATTTATGATTTATGGCTAGAAATGCAAAGCACCCACACTGGGTACGGCCCGGCTTGTACAGCGCAAGTCCATTTATGTGACCCAGAAATGTAACAGTTGTTTTGTTACCCGGTAATGTTTATCACCAGAAGCGCCGGGTACCCGGCAAATCCATCCATGTATTCTGAAAAGAAACCGGTAAATTCACGAGACATGCCGGGTACCCGGCGCAGCCGAACATAGAACCCATTTCGAAAACGTGCACTTTGTCTTTTGTGATAAACATTACGAGGCCTAGAAAATGTAGCAAATAGCGGAGGTTTCGTGGAATCCTGCTTCTGAATTGTGCGGCGGTCTGTACCTGTGTGATATGATTGGGCGAGCTGAGAGCATGGAACGTTGATTCAACTCAGTAGTGAACTTTAGTGAACCCGTAAGAATGCAATAGTAATGCACCCATATAGCGGCAACGGCATCTGAAACATCAGGGGGTCCTCATAAGCTGAAATCTCACTGCCATCAGGAGCCATTCGTGCCGTATACTGCTTCCAATTTGGAAGGACTGCTTTTGGTGAGGCAGCCAGCTGAGTGTGGGGAAGCGAGCGGCGAGCAGTCATGATTGCCTGTTACCCCGGAACTTATAGCCTTATACTGTGTTGGGATTCCCTAAACCTAAACCCATTGATTACGCAGGTTTGCAAGGCGGTTTGTAGCAAACAGTGGGGGAAAAGCCAAGCCGAATTGTAGGCGGTGGAAGATTTCCCAACAGCCTTGGGCGGGACAATGGGGTTGTATGATGTGCTCAGCTGGCTTTGAGATTTGCAGCCGCATTCCAAAGCGTAGAGTACCCTATAGAGTATAGCGTATATAGACTTATATAGCCTATAGCCTATACCGCAGTAGTATGTAATAGCTAGCCTAGAGTGTTTGAGCTACTAGGGGAGTAGAAATTAGGGTGGACAAGATTTTCTCATGTGGTCAGCTGAGGGTTGCCCTGCAGGCTTGGTGCCGTGACGCGTTTCAAGCTGTAGTGTACCGTTGCATCTTTTGAGTTAAGTTACTTGGGTAGGAAGTAGGAGGCGAAAGCAGTGTAAAGAAAGTGAAGAAACTACTGAGGATAGGGTACTGCATTACGGTAGTATAACAGTATCATGATGTGATATGATATGAGATGTTGCTGGCAGAGTTGCTGACTGCCCGTATGAGTCAGTATGTAGTCATACGGTAATACCATGTCTCTAATGCTATAACGAGGAAACTGTAGCGTCGAAGCTTGAGACCTCATAATGCCCAGGATTCCTAGGTCCTATGCCAAAGGATTGTTGGCAAGATGGCATGTTGCAGGGTTTGTGGGATGAAAAGAAATTGGTGGTCTTAGCTGTGGTTGTCTCTGGTGCTATTGATGCTGCCGCGCTCTAGCTGTAAGTGGTTTTCTGCTGGGTGCTTGTTTCATTACTTGCGTTGCCCCGAGACATCTGGTGGGGGTCTAGGGAGGAAGGCAATCAGGTCAGGCAAGCCAATGTATTCAGACGTCGCACGATACATGTATATTCGCAGTGTTCCCATTCTTTTGATGAAGCTGTGATGGTCACTGGTGCTTCCTGGTCAACTAGGTGATACCGTTGAAAATTCTCACAATCTTGCAACATGCAACTTGCAGCATACAGCTGCAGCCAAGTAGATGCCACTTGAACGAAATTGAGATTTACAGTCGCTTCCCCCCTTGGGTACGGAGTTTTTGGTTTGATCCTGTGCAATCCTGGGAAGCTGTGGAGGGCAGCTGCTACATTGGAAGATGCTGCTGATTGTTGCAGGGCAAAGCTTCTTTTCGCCTAGAATTGTTAGGAAAGAAGTTCTGAGCTGCTATGTGCAGGCACACTACAGTTAATTGTGGTGTTGTGCGTTGAAAGATACGGTACGTGTAATTTGTAATCTGAAGTTTCCACATCGCATGTGTTTTTTTGTCTTGAGTTTCACATGGCAGCTGCTGAAATAGCTTTCCATTTCCAAATATGTTTGGCTGTGTCTCACACTCACACTGGTGCCACAGAAGCCTTCAGGCGTTTCGACTTTCAACTTTCAAGTATAGTTCGGACTGAAGTTGATTGTTCGGGGATCAGTCAGCTTGTGCTATAAAGTCTGGAAGAGATCCATGGATCACATGATTAAATCATAGTTAATGTCCTTTATAGAGTCTTAGCTTCTATTGTACGTCCTTGCGCTGGCATATTTCATCAAATCATAATTTGCCTCTTGACTCTGTTCTATCAGGTACTGTTTCTTGTAAACAGTATACGCTAAGCCGCGCCGTGTAGCATATATTGCAATCGAGCAACATCCTGCAGCCATCCGTTTAGGCAGTCCATTTGCCAAATTGTTTCATTTTGTGCTGGGAAAATCACCAGAGACGCCGGGTACCCGGCAAATCCACAGATGTATTATGATGTATTTTGCAAAGAAGCCGTGAAATTCACTAGACATGCCGGGTACCCGGCGCAGCCGTACATGTAACCCGGAACAAAAACGTGAAATCTTTTCGTTTAACAAGAAAAAAAGAAATAATCAAGTACCGAATAGAAGTGAAAGTGAAAAACATGTCAGATATTCTTTTCGAGTCAGTGCCAGGCATGTGCTCCAGATGAAAACCAGATTGCTTTGTCAGAAACACGCCGGGCACCCGGCAAAATCCATAGATTCATTTCTCCAACTCTGTATGGAAATCGCGAAGATATCATCCAATCTTTGTTCATTGCAATCACAAGCATTCAACATCCTGCAGCCATCGGTTTAGGCAGTCCATTTGCCAAATTGTTTCATTTTGTGCTGGGAAAATCACCAGAGACGCCGGGTACCCGGCAAATCCACAGATGTATTATGATGTATTTTGCAAAGAAGCCGTGAAATTCACTAGACATGCCGGGTACCCGGCGCAGCCGTACATGTAACCCGGAACAAAAACGTGAAATCTTTTCGTTTAACAAGAAAAAAAGAAATAATCAAGTACCGAATAGAAGTGAAAGTGAAAAACATGTCAGATATTCTTTTCGAGTCAGTGCCAGGCATGTGCTCCAGATGAAAACCAGATTGCTTTGTCAGAAACACGCCGGGCGCCCGGCAAAATCCATAGATTCATTTCTCCAACTTTGTATGGAAATCGCGAAGATATCATCCAATCTTTGTTCATAAGTTCTTAGCTTTGCATTGTGCAGGTGTTCCAGAAAAAACTGACTTCTTCAATTGTGTTGAAAAACACCAGAACAGAACATATGTATGTGACTGTATGTGCCAATTCGCTATGGCGCCAAGATGAACACACCGGGTGCGGCAAGTCCCCTGTTGTAAGCCAAGGGCCCATGCTTTCTTGTTTTATATTATATTGTATTGGTATCGGCGGTATCGGTATAATTGATATAGATAAAATAGGAGGAATGGAGGAATCATGAACTGAATACGACATGTAAGTTAGTACTCTTACTACTCGCCTTTGACAGTGACATGAGTCGCCATGGAGAGGCCATGGAGAGAGAGAGAGACAGAGAGAGAGAGAGAGAGAGCGAGAGGAGGAAAGCAGAGAGGAGAGAAGAGCAGAGAGAGATAGATAGCAAATTCCGGATCGAGTACGCAGCACGCTTATGCTACCTCTCTGTTTTTGTATATATGACATATGGCAGGACTTATGCCGGGTACCCAGCGAAACACGCCGGGTACCCGGCAAATTTCGTTTCTTGCGCAACGTTTATGGTTAGTTGAAACTGCAAAGTAACCACAACAGGTACGGCGGAAATCCGTTTATATCATCCAAAAATGAAGATTGTTTTGTGTTTTGTCGTGGAGACGCCGGGTACCCGGCAAATCCATACATGTATTCTGCGAAAAAAACACGAGAGATGCCGGGTACCCGGCGCAGCCGCACATGTAACCTGTGACCTATATCAAGAACGTGCGCTTTGTCTCTTCTGATAAACATTACGAAGTAATCGTGTAGGATCTAGAAACCTATGAATGAATGATACATGATAACGAATAATGAATGTCATGTTTAGCCCGCAATCCATAGACGGTTTTTAAATCGAAGCTGTGAAAATGTTGTCCAGTTCTCATCAGTTACCAAATACATACCCGGCAAGTCTGTTTTTTTGCTTCGCAGTATCTCTGAATGCAGCATGCCTGAGATCAGCCAAATTGCGCAAACACAGCGTAGTTTTTCTGCTGGCAACAGTTGATAGTTGATAATCACTTGCCGGGTATCCGGTATCCCAGAAATGTATTCACATGGTCACATGGGTCCTTTGGCATGAAGAGGTCATGTATTCTAAGCTTGGCAGAGATGGGCAGCGGTAGGCTAGTAGGCCACCTTTTTCTATGTTCAGCATGGAAGCTCACAGACCTCTTGCTTTCGTCTAAGTGTGCGAGGAAGGCCTGGAGCATGCAGTAAGCAGTGCGCATTTCACTGCTGGTAACATTTTTCGCGCAGTGGTCAACTCCACATGCTATGGTGGGTTGCAGTCGCTGCAGGATATGGAAACATGCCAGTGTCAGGGCTGTTGTTTTCATGATAGTTTCACTTAGTACACGCTCGCGTAGTACTCCTGTACTTCTGCGGTGCCACCAAGGGTCGCCATTATGTTGCGGAAGGGGGTAAATCAAACTGGTAGCAGTGGTTGTTTTTTTTTTTTTAAACTGTTCGAGGAACATGTTCCTTGAGGCAGCCCAATCCACGTCATGTCAAGAATTTATCCCGCAACTGAATTATGAACGAGTTCGAAGTCAAAAAATTGAAATCAGAAATTGGAAGCTACAGCCAGGAAGTTAAAAGCTAACTGTTGGCAGTGTTATGGGTTGTTATAAGTTATAGTTATAGGCTATAGGCTATAAGCTATAGGCTATAGGCTGTAGGGCTAACTTACAGGCTCAAACGGCTTTAAAGGCTCAAATTGCTCAAGCGTGACGCATACCTCGGAGAAGGAGGAGCAGGCTAAGTCAAAGCCGCCTGTCCTAGTCTGCCATTGCAAGAGCCAACCGCTCACTCGCATTGTCAAGTTTGCCTTGCCTTGCTGGGCGCAAGCAGGCTCGTGTTATTCGCGCGTTTGTTTCAAAGGGCAACGGCAGGTTGCAAATTGCAAAGGTTTCGCATGAGGTGACATTGCTCATTGTCATATTGGCTTTTTGTTTGTGAACATGAGCGAAGATGACAGTGAGGCCATGTGGCTTTCAGGGTTTGTTGACCTTCTGCTCAGATCTTTTGCCAGGAGCGAACATGCTGCAACATGCTGCCAAAGCCAGCTTGCTGCAGCATCTTGCGGCATGTGTTTCATTCTGAGATCAGCCTGCAAGTGGGCTCCTTACAGCCTACTGCCATCACTATCAGGATATTGATGTTGGAAGCCGCTCTGGGGTCAGTGTTCGACGAAACAGGCGCTGGAAAAACGAAGCACTCAGCTTTGCGCTTCCGCAGCTTTCTATCCCCGAAAGCTTGCGACAAAAGCCAAGTCTTGTGAAGAGATTTGCAGAAGCGTGAGCATGGGCGGCGCCGGTGGGTCTCCTGGCAGGCCAGCAGCAAGCTCGGCTCGGTTCTTGGCGGCTTCGGCTCTCCATGTGCGGTGGATGCCGGGGAAAAAAAAAGAGGCCCAGGCATAGTAGGCGAGCGCCACAGGCTCAGCCTGACTAGGCAAGAAAATTTCCTGAGCTGCCAGCCTCACTTCTGTCAGTTTCGGTGAGAAGGCAGAGTTTCCTCGGCTCTTGCTGGTTGCGTCGAATCATATTCGAAAAATTTTGCACCAGCAAAAGCACAATCAGATCCACAAAATTTTGCACCAGCAAAAGCACAATCAGACCCACAAAATTTTGCACCAGCAAAAGCACAATCAGACTCACAAAATTTTGCACCAGCAAAAGCACAAAATTTGACACCAAGTTGGCACCAAGTTCTAAGACATACGGCCCCTACTGCACCCCTATTCTCTTATCCTGAAGCCGACTTAATTGTAACATGAGTAACACGAGTCTCATAATGAATCACATGAGTAAAGTTCTTGTTTTGAAACCACAAATGGAACCACAAAATTTAGCACCAGCAAAAGCACAATTTCCGACACAAAACTCAAGACAAGGATCACAAACATACTCACAAAATTTTGCACCAGCAAAAGCACAATCAGACCCACAAAATTTTGCACCAGCTAAAGCACAAACATACACACAAAATTTTGCACCAGCTAAAGCACAAGAAATGAACGAAAACAGCCACAAGAATTTCAGGTCTTTAACAGGCTAACTTAGAGCTAGAATCTAATTTGAACCTGGAGCCGACCACGGCAATTCCTACCAAGAGAGATCCTGCCTTGGCGGGCCTGATGCCAGCCGCAGCAGAGGGGGAAAAAAAAAAACTGGTTCCTGCTAGTGTGCCTGTCCCCCACAGACCCATAAAAAAAGGAGGGCCGCTAGTGTGGGAGAAGCCTACACAATCCCCTAGGAAATCCAAAGCAAGGCTGATGAAAAGAATCAGACTTACAATCTCAAAGAAGTTGTCGTAAAGTCATAGAGTCATAGTTTCCAAGCCAAAACCATATGTTCAAAGACATTAACACTACTAGTTGAGATTTCTCTTAATGGTTGGATTGGAAAACCTCTAGAAAACCACAATAAATTGTAGTTTCCGCAGCAGCAAACTGCAGCAAAGTGCAGGCGACCCATGGGTAGCAGTTTTGCGTGGAGTGCAGCCAGCTTGCGCAGCATGTGATGAGATGAGACATCAGTACGGCTGGCAAAAGAGCAAACCATCCCAACTCATGATCGCTTTAAGAAAGACGGTTCTTGTCTTTACCTGACAATAATGATATTGGCAGACATTGATGTCATGTCGCTGATGTCACATTTTGCTGGGTATGCCCAGATTCTCTGCAGACATTCGAGAAGAGATGATGAATCTTTTATCCATCCTGCTTCATGATTTCTGTGGTTTTAATGTTTTCAATAAATTAAGTTTTGAGGTCTGTCTGCACATCAAGCTTTGGAGCTTAGCATGGCTCCTGACGGCAGAGGAGCAAATCTTCCTCTGGGATGACTCTTGATCGTCACGGGCACGCAGTGTCACGAGACTCTTCAAAGAGCCACGTGCAGAGTGGCGACATTGTTCTTGTAGCTACACGTCAGAAGAGTCTGCTACATGAGTTTTCGGACAGCGTGTTTGCAGATGTACGAAATTTCTGTGCAAGTCTCTTGCTGCATTGGTGTGCTTGAACGAAGCCCGACGTCTAAGTCTGGACTGTGAAGGCGTATGCAGCTGTTGGTGTGTGAACTTCGTCCGCAAGCGTTGTCCTCAGTGCAGGCTCCAACAGCCTGGCTATCTTGTCGCGTCAGAAGTCAGTACTTCCTGGGAAGGTTAGAAAGAAAAAGCCAGGAACCTGGAGTCTAGCAACTCACTTTACATTGTTACATTGCCAGTATTTAATATTTCCCTACTGTCCCATCCCGGGTCATTACATTGCAAGCTTCCGGACTCATTGTCATAGAGATATACGGGCGTTGTCTCCAGCCACGATAAGGATGGGCGCGACTACATTCGAGGAAGAAGTCACAGTCGAGGTCTTGGCATGTGCGCCTGTAGCAGTGTGCACTTGCGTTTGCAGCTGGCAGTGCCATCGTCTGACCTCATTTTTGAACTACTCCATTAACCTGCTTAGAATGAAACTTGCACGTACCGTATCGCTATAACCATAACGGAAGTGGAACCCAGAATGGCCCATGGCCGCGACAGCCGCATTGTAGCCTCACAACCGATCGTGTAAACATTGTTCCTGGAACTATCCTGTTGGCTGTTCTCAATTCTTCCCCAGGGGGTTCTGCTTGCGATGCATTCCGAGGCTGCCCCCGCGAAGCCATCGGCTGGTTTCCAAAGTGCACTGGTGCAGTGAACACCTTAGTTTGCCCACTGCAGTCTTTATCCTGTGGATGATTCTGAGTTCTGAATGATTGTGGTTGCGTGGCACATGCAAGCGTTGTCGGGGCGGTGGGGTTTCATGTGCGATGGCAGTTTCCTTCAGCAGACAACCGTGTTCGAGTATGAACTGACTGTGTGAACTTTCTGGTTCTGCAGAATCCATATAGCAAACAGAGTGCAGCTTGCACCCGTGTAGTGTACAATGCACAATGGGGGCCATATAGGTATAGTTCCTATAGTCTTATGGGTACACGGTGTACGGGTCTACGGTGTGAGGGCAGTATGAGGGCAGTATTGTATCATGCAGCATGCTACAGTAGGCAGACATTTCACATTGTGCCGTGTAGTATGTATGCACCATCCGGTGTTTTGCAGCTAGACAGCATATCAAGTTGAAGTTCAGCTTATAGCTCACAGCTCCATGGCTTTCAATCTGTAAGCTGCACTCCACTGAGAGGATGTGTCGATTCTTTACCTTACCTCGCCTTGGGCTATGTCGCCGAAGAGACCTATCGATGCAATCTTTTCATGGGGGTCAGATTCTGACACTGAAGAAGACAACCCTGCCCTGCAATTGCAAGAGATAAGAGGCAAGGCCGAGGGCCAGCGCCAAGAGCCGTGCCAAGCAGACAAGTGTCGAGGGCCAAAACAAGCCAGACATGCAGCAAATGTTCCTGCTGGCGTGTCATATCAACTCGCGGCACAAAATCTGCAGGCAGGGAAGGTGCTGCAACATTGCCTAGCATGTGTGCGGAAGCTTCGGATGGCGACTGGGGGGGAGTCTCTTGCTATCTTCAAGATTGGAATAACCCACAACTGCGAAGCCAGATTTGAAAGATATGAATGTGACGGGTGGAACAAGATGCTTGTGATGTTTGAGAGCGACGAGCTTGGAGCTATTGAGATGCTGGAGGCCGCTTTAATTTCCCACTACCAAGATTTAATCCAGTGCCGGAACGTTTGCTTGGGCGGGGAAGGAATGCGAGACAAAGCGTTCCGTCCCAAATTTGAGCCTCCATATTTTTGTTATTGTTGCGCTGCTAGAGCCGATCTGCCCAGATGGGTTAGACACTAGCAATGGTATGGGGTGTATAGGTCAAGGGTGAGCGAGCCAGTCTGGCACAGCTGAAAAAGAAGAGGATGGTTCATGTGTTTCTTGTTTGAGCACGTTGTCGCCAGTGAAAGCGTGGCAGCATGATTTCCATACGGTGCAGTAAACGCTTGGGCTAGTTGGGCCATCACATGTGTTTTCTGATGCCCGGCTTGAGGTTGCTCCTTTCCCGAAGTTCATGCAAAGCTGGGTGGAGGCCTGGGCCTGCGCTCGTCTGGCGGAGGGGTGTTCGGTGTGTTCTCTGTACCTACTTTTAAATTCTGCCTTAGCCTTTTTGACTAAGACTTCAGACTTTCGTTTCGGCAGTACTCACGTCGTTCTGTAGAGTTTTGCCTGCTTCAAACCTGGGTTCCAACACCGCACGCAGCATAGCAGCATGTATCATTTATATCATATTTCCGCAAATATGAAAGGTTAAGATTCCCCCAATACCCCTGTTCAAAGTTGTGGGTGATGGAACCGTAAAGCGTGAGACCACGTGAAGCTTCTAAAGCTGTATTATAAGCCCCAAAGCATGAAGTCACCTGCAGGTGCTGCTATTCTGTCCTCGCCACCATCACTTCGAATGCGCAGGTTCGTCCCAGCCTGCTGAGTTGGGGGGGCTGTCGCACTATCCTTTTCCTGAAAGGGCGGCTAGCTAAGTATATGATATTTATGCAAGGGGGAAGGGGCTCCATGAACCTGGGTATCAGTCTGTGTGGATGAGGATGCATGTCATGAAGCATGCGCAGTGAATGTGCCTTCATGGGACAGCTCACAGGGTCAGTGTAGGGCCACCGTCGTCAAGGGATAGTGCATTCATCTGTGCGGCATCCAGGTAGTTTCTCAGTTTCTCTTCAATTTTTGACCTCGCTTGTGATGTTCCGATTCTCTGCCACTTCCTCTGTACTTGCTAAGCCTAAGCAGACTTTTACAATCCTGCCCTCTGTTGCCACGTTGGCGTAACGTGGATGGCAATGGAGACGCAGCCTTTTCTGGACGACCCATTTTGGGAGACGCCAGATTGCCTTCTTAAAGAAGATGGCAAGCAGGACTCTGGGTTGGGCAGGTTGACTGTGCTACCGACTGGCTATGAAATCATACTGTATACTGTATACTGTATACTGTATACTGTGCGAGGTCACAGAAACTGCAGCATGGGAATGTTGGGATCCGTTGGGATTTTATTTGAATCTATTGACAAAGTTTCTGGGTTTATTTATACTTTACCTTTGGATCGTCTAGGTGGGTGGACAATTGGGTGGAAAGGGAACCGCAGTCTAGTCTAGATTCTATAGAGTCTGTTGAGGGGTGTCAGTGTCAGGGGATATTGGGCAATCCCTAAACCCTAAACCCTAAACCGCGTGGCCAACAAAACAGCCCTTTTGTGCAGTGCAGGACATCTAGAGAGTAAAGTACCAAACAAGCATCAGCAGCTCATAAACGCAAATGAATATTCTTTCGAGATTACGCCTGAGTTTGCGACTATCTTGACCCATCCTAATCCTAGCACATGTTGCAATTGCAGGACTCACAGGTGACGAAAGGTCGTGCGTCTTTGGGATCAACCAGCGTGGCTTCTTCTTCCTGGGAGGGTTTCGAAGACACGTTGTTTCGCAGCGCAGAAGACTCTGCCTTGGAAGGGGGCCACTTGATGGACACAGGTCTATGTGGAGTGGGCAAAGTCATTCGCGAAACATGGCCTTGCTTGCCATCGGATGCGAAGGAAGTTGCAAAAGCTTTGGCCAACAAGTTCATCAACTTTTCCGAGCCAATGCGTGTGACTACTCTCTGCAGTGGGACGGATGGAGTCGTTGATACAATGAAGGCCTTGGGTGTGCGGCGGTTGTTGAATACTGTAGGATTGGAGCTTAGGGTTTAGGGTTTAGGGTTTAGGGGTTTATGATATAGGATTGTAGCAATATTGCTCAAAGATTCGCCTTGGGACAGGAAGTGCTGGCGCATCTCATGAAGTTTGCTCAAGATGAGCTCAAGCCTGGCAAACGCTGCATGGACTACAACCTTCTTGCCGAGCACAGCTTCAAGCATGAATTAAGTGTGGACTGTGACCCGCAAGTTCAACAGTTCCTGAAGCTCACCCAACGTATGACCATCTTGGGCAATACGTTGGCTGATGCTGCAGATACCATGGTATGGAACGACCTGACGCAGACGTTTGCAGTCTGCCCAGAATCACCTATGTGTTTCTGTTCATGGGTTTGCCACGATGTGCCTTGAGCTCAGCATGCGTCTGAGAAAATGTACCTTAAGGAATTCAATCTCCTGTTCCAAGTAGTGTTTGTAAAGATATTGTTGAGCCAAGGTCGAGGCGAAATGCTAAACGGAAGATTGACCAGAGCCACAGCTGCATTCAGAATGCAACAGGAAGCACTGGCTCCACCTTCCACGAGCTGTGTGCGTTCGTGCAAGCCCATCGTCCTCGATATGTCTACATGGAGATGGTGATTAGGTTGCACAAGCAATCTTGACAAAGGGTTGAGTTTAGTTTTGAAAGAAAATACAAATTTTGGGAAGACATTTGAGGGGGTGTAAATGATGTACGTTATGATGTAAGTCAAATCATGCAGGATTGCACTGACGCTAGTCAAGTTTTCTTAGTGTCAGTTTCAGTTCAGCTGGGTCGGCTGTTGGCATTGGATGTAAACTCCGATTGGTCCGTGTAATGAAGCATGTATTCGTAGGATGTGTGAGCTGTGAGCTAGTGAGCTGTGTAGATAGCTATGTTGCATCGTGCTTTGACAATGTTATGTTTTCCATGTACAGAATCATGCCGTGGACATACAAACAAATGGGTGGTAGTGCTAGTAATTCCCCTAAAACCCAGGTAGTGAACACCTTGCACTAAACCCCCTAAACCTTAAACCCAAAACCCTAAACCCTAAATCCTAAACCCTAAACTCGAAACCCTAAACCTTAAACCCTAAACCCTGAACCTAAACCCGTAAACCCTAAACTCTAAACCCCAAACCCTAAACACTAAACCCTTAAGCCCTCAAACCGTAAACCCTAGACTCCCATCATAAATCCAGGTTGTCGGAATATGCCCTAAACCTGAACCCTAAACCCCTAAACCCTAAACACTAAACTCATAAACCCTTAAATCCTGAACCCTAAACTCCCATCATAAATCCAGGTCGTCGGAATATGCGATCCCGGACCTGACACCAGCACGAACAATCACGAAAACGTCATGGCCAAGTTTGCAGAAATGGGGTATGCCATATGTTGTGCCAAAGTATGTCCCAGTCGAGCTGGCGTCCCCATGACGCGGCAGCGCATCCATTATCAAGCGCTGTGTGGAAGGCGTTACCCGGATGCCCCAGCACTCATGCAGCAGCTGGAGAACCTTTGGAATCAGATTCTGAACGTGGAGTGTTCCGCCGTTCCTCTCGATCAATTCCTGGAGGTGGATGGTGAGCAGAACGAGTACTTGCGCGCCAAAAAAGAGCTTTGGTCCCAGCGCGAGCCAAAGGAGAAGTCGGGCAAGGAGCAGTGGAAGAAGCTCCACGAAAAGGTGTTCGCCAGCTACGAGGAAGGGCGGGACAAAGATAAATGGTATCATGGTATCCGTATCAGTGTGTCCCTTGTATGAATGTTATGAAGAATGTGAGTGTGTTAATTCGCAAAGATTGCAGATGATCGCACAGTCAAATGGAAACGCAATCCCAGCATACGGGGCGCTGGGAAACAGGGTAGAGCATGGCAGTCGAGTTGCGCAGGCAAGGGTTCATGTGTGATAGACTGACACATATTGGCTTACGTTTGCAGGTGAAGGCTTCCGTCGTGGAGTTGGGCCGGCACGATTATAAAGACAACGCCTTGTTCAATGCTTTGACGAGCAGGGAGCAGCAGATCGTATTGTTCCACGATAAAGTGAACCCGCGGGATGCTCTTCAGCGCGAGCAGTCGATAGATGTGTCACCTACCTGAAGTTAATTGATACCTTGGTTGTCTTGGCTTTTGAAGTTGTTAGAGTGGGCTGTATTGGGCTGTATTGGTAGACGGTAGAAGTTTAGTTGTGGAAGGCGGTTCACGATTTGACATTGCGAGATAGGCGAGGTGCCTCAGGGAGCTATCGCCAAACTACTTTAAATACTGCAAGACTGCAAGCTTATCCTTAGGTTGTTCAGGAAGGCCAGCCCATGGAGCCAGGGACACCCTATATATAAGTGTAGGTTTAGGGTTTAGGCTTTAGGGTTTAGGGTTTAGGGTGAATCATATTTTATAATCCAATTAAGGGTCCCCTAAACGAACTATTCAGCCTAAGTTGGATATAAATTACCATGGATCTCCAAGTACCAGGTAACCCTGCCGTCTCGAACCCACTACTTGCTGTGGTCTTACAGGAGCAGACTAGGGCCCCCAAAGAGGACATCGCTGGTATGTGTCAGTGTTTATCGCGTAGGATGCAATCTCGGAATGAACCTAATCCCCGACAATGAGTGTAAACCTGTTTGCGAGCTGCTTCGGGAGTAGCATGTGCATGCTGCACCTAGCAAAATCTGTAATATCTGACTGTAATCTTTGATGATGAGGCCCCAAAGCAAAGTATAGAGTGAATAGCAGCTTTATTCAGTGGAACCCTCCTAGAAGTGTGGCAGCTGATATGTTTTGCGCGTTCTGAGTCCTACAGAGGTTTAGAGCTATGGTATCATTGACAGCATCATGAGGTCTTTCCAGAAATGGGCGGATGCTAACATGGATTAGGATGTTGCCACCACTCAATTATTGTAGTCAGTATAAAGTGAGGCCCTAAATATAACCTACCCCCAATATAGACTGTTACTGGGTGGGGGCAGCGCCCAGGCGTAGATTGGATTAGGTCAGTTGGGTCAGGCAGTTGCCCGCTGGAAGGGAGCAGTCATGGTAGGTTCTAGTTGTGTATGAATTAGGTCAGGTCCTTTAGTCCTTTATATTTAACCCTCATCTTCTTGGGTCATGAATTGGAGGGCTGCCGAAAGAAACTAGTTTGTTGCAATTGCAAACTAGGACGCTGTAGTTAGCAGTGTAATGAAGCAGCGAGTGCCATCCCGATGTGTAGCCCCGAGCATGTCATAGCAGCCTGCTAGCCTATCAATCTCAATCTCAATAGTGTTGTTGCAGCCATAGAAACTTGCTGCTTCGTTTCCAGTGACATGAATGAAGGTCTCAGAGTCTGGACTGGGGCTCCTGCACCGAGAAGATCAGTTGCCTGACAACAAGTTCGAAGCAGTGGCTGCGATTGAAGGCCAGGCTCTTATCAGGAAAAGAAAGGTTGCGACTCCAGGGGCTAGCGGTGGACAGACCCCACTTGGCCAGTGCAATCCACCAGATGCCTGAGCCAGCTTTGTGGAAGCTTGCTGGCAACGCCCTGTGTTTTCATAACTTTGGCCAAGCATTCCTAGCGGCATGCTGTACCTTGCCTCACAGCTGTTTCACGGGGCTTGAGAAATGAGAGGGCATACCGTAGCATACCGGCTCACTGTAGCATGCTTCAACAGTTTTGGTGAGAAAGAGCATGTAGTCACCGGCCGCAAACTTCATCGTTGCTTTCCCAGACAGTCATGAGTCATGAGTGACCGATGGTGAGTCCTAGACCAAGTCAGACTGAATCAATCCTGGTATACGGTAAATGATAAATGCCTCACTCAAGTTTTAGCCTACGGCCAGCCGCGTTAGCCCTTCAAATTTCGTGACAGGGAGGGTCACATGGTGGCAAGGGTAAGGCGGAGAAAAGATGGCAGGTGAGGGGCTGCGAGCAAGGGAGGGTTGGGGTTCAGTGCCAGGGCTTGTAGTGAGGGAAGGGTAAGGAGAAGGGAAGGGCGGTGGGAGAGATTTCCAAATCAAGACAAAATTTACAGATCTGAACGCCGCTCGGCCAAGGCTTAAAAACTTGGAAGTCAGATTTCGCCCCTCGACACCAACAATCCCTTAAGGAGGTAATACTAGGGGTTCTTCAAGACTGTTGGTGTGGGGGGGCTGATCCTAATTGGACGGGTAGACACGAGCTCAATGAGCCCAGAGCATTTCTCAAGAATCATTATTTGGGAAGTCCAAGGCTGGACTTCAGGGGTGCGAGGCTTCTGATGGAAGCCATGTCAGATTTTGCGATGGGAGAATGAAAACTATGATTTGGGCTTGCCACGAGATTGTGAGGCAGCAGCTGGCAGCCTTCTGAGTGTAGTCTTGTGTTTCACGTTGGGCAAGGAGGATGCAGCCAAGTGCGTGCAGAATGCCATCGAAGCTGCTCAGTGTTCACATCATCTGTAGCTAGCGCAGCAATCCCGGACTGTCTTCTCGGCCTCATGAGCGGTGCTGGTGGAGATGCTATTGTGGCGTCGTGAGGTCCCAAGTATTTCAATTGATCCTGCGATGGTATGATTCAAGCATGCAGTGATGTAGTCATGTAGTCAATGTTACTTACTTAGGAGTTTGGGTGACCTTGACATTGACCAGTATCTTCAAGATGCAGAGCCCACTGACTCCTTGGGACTCAACGTGGAAGAAGTCTGCAAGGCGTGTGAGCTTACCAGCAGCTCCTTGCATCCGCGCTTGGATCGTTGTGTGAGATTCCCACGGTCGGGGAAGTGCGAACTGTGCCATGTGGTACATCTTTTGCAGTATGGAGAAATGGTTTGGGCAGTGCTGTAGCTGAATTTCAGGGCCGCATGTCAGAGGATCTCCAATAACATCCAGTCTGGCACGTGTTAGGCCTTGTGCTGGACTGGGGTCTGCGTGTGCACTACATGGCCCTCACGGCCTTCTCTAGCTGAGGAGCTTGTGCAACTCCTGGCCACTAATCCTGCTGCCAAAGCAAACTTCATGGCATTCTACAACCACTTCATCGAGATCTTTCCCACCCTGAAGGCGGGTATGATGCGAGTGGACCCGATTCAGCATGTTGGCAGCAATGATTAGTGACTAGGATCTGCCCAAATGGAGGTAGCAGGTCCAAACATAGCAAAGCACATGCAGATTGTCAGGCCGGATGTGAAGCGTATTCCGAATTCCATTACGGTGTTACAGTCTTGTGTCATGTGGTTGGGAGTTTGAGTCCGCCCGCGGAAAGAAGATTCTGATGTAGAGGACTTGGAATGCTCATAAGCTCATGTGTGTTCAGGAGACTGCGTGTAATTCTCAAGTTGTTGTGAGTGGTGGCTTGCAAGCCCTAGTTTATTTGAGCGCAGACATGCTATTGGCTATTATTGTTATTCCAACAAGTACGTTACGTAACAATAAAACGACTATGTCATGATGCATTGCCCAGGCAAGTTTGCCAGGACAAGGAGACGGTCACCTTCATTAAGCCTGCCGGAAGATGCCTTGGCTACACCAAAGAGAGCTACAAAGCTCTTCATAATGAGGACCCTCCTATGGCAGGAGAGCAGACCGTGTTGCCCGATGGCTCCGTTGCAACACTGTACAAGGCGAGTCAGGGTTTTAGGTCGAGATGCTGTGTTATCCGGTGCAACCTGACATTGCGCCTAAGCCCTAAGCCTGAACCCTATGCCCTAAGCCCTAAACCAATACGCTGAATAAAACAAAATAGGTGGCATGCATTCCCTCCAAAGAAGTCAGCAGAGGGTTCTTGAATAAGAAGTCCCACACGCGCATCCGCTTCATACTGCAGCCCACTGAATTGCCTCCACCGCCTTGACCTTTACAGGTTAAAATCGGTTGGTTTAAATGATTTGGTTTGGGTCAGGGGGTGGCCGCCAGGCCTTTCGAGTCTCATGTTTTGAAACAAGAGCAACGCCCTTTCAAGTATGGCAAATCAAGTCTGTCAAGTTTGTTCATTAGAGGAGACATAGGTTGGATACTGCCCCACCCAGTAACAGTTGGATACTGAGTTCATATACTGTTACTCGTGCTGTATAATATTAATATGAGTGTATGAATTAGGCCCTCAATATTACCCCTCAATATCGACTGTTACTGGGTGGCGGCAGTACCCAAATCATAGGCTAGTACATTCCCTCAGCAAGCAGTTGTTCCTGCTTGTTTCGCGAGCCCACTGCGCATTTACTTTTGTTCGGCTGTTTTCAATCCCAGAAGCTTCCAATGGCCATATATGGGACATGTGGTGGCCGTGTTTGAGTCATCGTTGAGTCATCGAGCAGGTGTTGTGATTGATTGTAAGTGTTCAAATTATATCGTATGCAGTAGACCGTATTAGTATGAGTGAGCCGCCTGTAGGATCCTGCAGACAAATATATGATTCATCCCCGGAAGCATTTGAGTGAGCCACCTGCCACACCCTCCCTGCGTTTGTGCTTTAAACTAGAGAATGTTTTGAAACATGCCCTCAAAGTCATCAAAGTCTCCTTGATTTTTGTGTTGTTGTGGGCCAGCACGATGCGCAAACAGACGTGACAGGTGTGGGATGGACCCAAAGACGTTTACGAAATCAACGTCATGGAGCAGGTGACGGTTTCGCATAAACGCAAATTGGATCATGGAGATGTCTCGCGCTTTGGCAAGCATGTGAGGAGTTGCGCTTAGGGGGTGATTATGGATGAGTAATGCTGAGATCCCTCCACCCCAACTAGGCCCTGGACCCTAGCAGTCCGAAAAATTCAGTTGCCTCCTCTCCCGACAACAATCAAGATTAAGGTTGGCTCGCGACCAGCAAGCCAAACGCTTCAAAAGCAGAGTGAAGCTGCTATTGGAGAATATGGCTTGGAATCCAAAGAATCTGCAGGCCATCGTCTCATTTACCTGCAGCGTAGCAGCTTGGTTTTATGACACGTAGGGTGCCCTGAAAAATCTGACAGGTTGACACTGCCGTGAGTGCGCCCAAGATGTTGATGGCAGGGCCAGGCGCAGCAGATGGTGCTGCCGCAAATCCAGGCACCAGCAATCCTAGCACACCAGCGCCGTCAACAATGCCTTCGTCAGAGCAGCAGCAGGTTTTGGAGCGAGAAGAGGCGGAGAAGGAAGCATTGGAGCTGGGCATAGGCCAGCCCAAATCCAAAGCGGCTCCGAAGCCAACCAAGTCGAAACGCACAGCAGACGAACTTCTCAAGGAAGAACTTGAGAAGATCGAAGGGGAGGTTGCTGGCCTTGTGGACCAGCTGTCTACATTCCCAAGCGGTCCCACTGGAATGGCTTTGGGGCGGGTCGACAGAATGGTGGGCCGACTTGTCAAGCAAACGAAGGCCAGCCGAAACTTCGAAGCAACTACAACAGCCGAGAACATGGCCGCCATGATCGACCTCTTGCGGACTGCTTGCAAGGCCAGCAAAGTTTGCACAGTGTTCACTTGCCTGAAACAACCATGCAGTCCTTGCCAGGCCGCGCAAGCCCACATCTATGGCGGTGCTCCGGCAACAAGGCACAAGACAGGTTCTTGCAGTGATTGTTTCTTGCCTGAGGAAACTTCTTGAGGGGTTTGAAGTGTTGGGTCAAGCAGCACGAAGCCGAAGGAATCATGTCAATTATGGTCGCAGGCTGAACTAGATTGCTTCCAAAAGATTTTGACCGTGCAGGCTCATCGAGGTGACATTTAAGCTGAGTGACGGCACAACTGATTGTGCATTCATCCTGCCAACTTGCAGCATATTAACGGTATTCCTTCGAGGCATGCACAAACGTGTCGTGAAATAGCGCAGTAAATATTCCGACCTTGCATGTACATTGCGTGGCAGGAAGAAAGCCACCGTGGAGTTCCAGGAGAAGTTGGGCCTTCTGCTCAAAGACTTTCCGCATGTCTTCCACAAATTCACACCTGATGTGAAGAAGGCCTACCTGGAGACCAGCTTGTCTCAGGCCATCCGGGACAAGACTTGGGACACGGCGACAGGTCTCCTGAAAGATCTGCTTGGTCTGGAGTCCCAATCCACAGAGGTTGCGGAGCAGAGCCTGGATAACCTCATTGCAACAGTGCTTGATTCCTTTGATCCCGCGGAGTCAAATCAGGCTGGGGACTCATTGGTGCAAGCAGCGTCAGAGCTAAGCAAAGCTCTTCGTGCTTTGCAGCCATGTTTGCCAGCGTCCGCAAGCAAGCAGGTTCAGGCTGTGTTGCTTGTGGCGGAAGCAGGCCCCGACAGCAATCTTTCAGAGGTGCAGGAGGCTTACACCGTTGTTAGTCAGGGGTCGGAGTTGCCGATCCTACGGGCCATCCACCATTGCTCACTTGGCAAGCAGTTGCTCCAGAGGTGCGACGACGGTGTCCAGAAGATGCTTGTGGAGCAGGACGCTGTGGAAGCTGTCACGTCTTGCAAGCGAGTTTTCCAGGAGACGGAGCAGGAGCCGATGATTGAGAAGTACTTGCAGGGCTCGCCCATCACAAGTGAGGAGCTTGCAGACTTCTCAAAAGCCTTGGGCGCCATTTCAGAGGCCAGTGGCAAGCTGGTGGCAGCGCTTCAAGTGTGCGACAAACGTCTACAGCTGGAAGTGATTCAGGCCTTTGCGACCTTGCTGGCCAAGCTCACAAGCAAAGCCAATGGTGCTTTCAGAGGCCGCCTCCAGGCCGTCATGACATCCATTACCCAGGATATGGCAGTTGATGTCGATGGCAGGAACGAGAAGGATGAGATCATGGCGCATTCGTGCATTTGGTCCTTGATCGGCTGCAGCAAGGGTCAGGTTGAGATGCCAGAAGTTGGAGCGGACAATGTGGTCAAGCTTCTGGACCTGATCAGGGCAAAGGCAATTCTTGAAGAGAGCGACGCCCTGTTGCCAATCCTCTCAACAGCCCGCTCGTTGGAGCATTTGGTGCCTTGGAACTTGGAAGCTTTGAGAGTTGAAGTTGGGAGTTGCAGTTGACACAGGTTCCAAATTTAAGACTGTGGTAGTGGTATTCGTAGAGTGAATATTTTGCTCTAAAAGATTGAAATGCCTTCCCTAGTGGTGATGCTGATGTTCTGACCCCCCCTCCCGTGGCCCAGCATCATCAGCTTTCCAAATTATGTTTCTCTATTCGGAGGCTTTTCCGGATCTCCGGTGCTCCCCGAAAAAGCTGCTCATGTTCCATACCATTCCCAAATTAAACCCTAAACCCTAAACCCCAGAAACGAGGACCCAGTGATGCTCATGATTTTGATGCTGGCCTGGGCAAAGTTTGTGCTGATTTGTACATGCCACGACCCTGCAAACGCATGCCGATTTGGTGCCCCATGGAGCACGACATACTGGCAATCTAAGGCAGATGTGGTACGTGCGATGCTGGAGCTGATGTCCCAAACAGGAGGCGGTGGGAAGACTTTCAAGGTTTGGCAGGATGGTCTCGTGGCGTCAGTGCCTTCTTGGGATCAGTCGAGCTTTGCAGATTCCTTGAGTGCGTTTTGCGTGGCTTGCTCGTCCTTGAAGGAGGACTTTGCACAAGGACTGCAAGCAGCTGGCCTAGATGAGGCTGAGGGCTTCGTGACTGCCTTGAAATCTGTCCAGTTGTCAGCGCTGCCTGACCTCTGGCGGACTGCAAAGCAGCAGTTTGAGGCAAAGCTCATCTCCTCGAAAGAGATCTTTGCCCCTCACGTCTCCAAGTTCTTGCCATCCCCAGCACGCGTTGCCGGGACTTTCTGGCAGGAGCTAGCGGAGCTCCCCTTGCCCAATCATGAGATGAAGGTGCTGAGGACCATCAGCATGATTGTTGATGTGGCCCAAGCTCGTGATGAAATGACAGAGTTTGAAAGCAAGTTCCAGCGCAATGCGCTTCGCAGCGCTGTTGCAGAGTTTCGCTTCATGCACGGGAGCGTGGACGAGCCTGACTTGATGCAGCTGTGTGAGTATGCTCAGAAGGTCATGGTCATGGTCACAGAGTCTAGCATGAAGGATAAGCCAGTGCTCGACTTCGTGGGGGAACACGTCGTGGGGCCATTGTTCGGCCTCGTTCAAAGGACGTTGGTTTCCCGCTTGGAGAGTGCCTGCAGCAGTATTCCGAATCAATTTGAAAAATTGATTGAAACGAGAAATATATCCGCTATTAAAACGAGCTTGTTTTCCCGGCAGACGCATGTGAAGGCCCGGCTGCTCCACAGACATGAACTTCCCTAAGCCCTTAAACCCTAAACACTAAACCCTAAACTCTAAACCCTAAACCCTAAACACTAAACCCTAAACCCTAAACACTAAATCCTAAATCCTAAACCCTAAACCCTAAACTCTAAACCCTAAACCGTTTACCCTAAATCCTAAACCCTAAACCCCAAACCCTACACTCTAAAAAGGTTTGCGGCGAGATCGAAAAGATCACTGCGATGGTGGAACGTGTGACGTCCCTGTCCAAGTTGATTGGTGCTGCCACGCTTCTCACGGCTTCGCATTGCCAGCTGGTCAAGAAGATTGAGTCGCAGTTCAAGTCGCAGCGAACGTATTCCTTGACGATCCACGGCTTGACCACAATTCTTCACAAAATGGCTGGCCGCAATACGCGGGAGAAAGCCGCTCTGCACCGGGAGTGGCTGGACTGACAGTGAGAAAGCGCATGAGCTAAAGTAGCTAAAGTCCAAACTCCACAAAGTGGGTTATATGGGGGATTATATACGGGGAAATTCTAGGGCGATTCTAGGGCATTAAGGGGGTACTTTGAGGGATATTAGGAGTTTAAACTATAGCCTATAGCTCACGCGACGGCTCTGTGTACGCATGCTGGTATAGTCAGTCTTTGCGCATCCTGAGGTACAAAAAATCCATGGATAAGGCAAAGATCACCCCGATGCCCGCTTTGATGACGTGGATGGCTGAGGCAGCGGCCCTTCCGAGTAACTGAGGGCCTCGAGAGGGATACTGGTGTCATCCCATGCAGCCGCTGTAGGTAGTGAACACCTTGCACTAAACCCCCTAAACCTTAAACCCCAAACCCTAAACCCTAAATCCTAAACCCTAAACCCTAAACTCTAAACCCTAAACCTTAAACCCTAAACCCTAAACCCTAAATCCTCAACCTTATAAACCCTAAATCCTAAATCCTAAACCCTAAACCCTAAACTCTAAACCCTAAACTCTAAACCCTAAACCCTAAACACTAAACCCTAAACCCTAAATCCTAAATCCTAAACCCTAAACCCTAAACTCTAAACCCTAAACCTTAAACCCTAAACCCTAAACCCTAAATCCTCAACCCTAAACCCTAAGCTCTAAACCCTAAACTGTTAACCCTAAATCCTAAACCCCAAACCCCGAACCCTACACCCTAAACTAAACCCTAAACTGTGCCTGGCACCAGCATCCCGCGTTTTGCATTTTCGCATCGCGTTTGGCTACTGCTTTTAAAGCACAAGGGAGTTGCCGTTTGGGACCTTGTGCCCAGGGTTGGCTTAACACTAGCTACCTTGCTCATAGCGTTGGCTTGCAAGTGTCAAATTCTGACTACACTCAGGGCCCCTACCCATTGCCACCGAGTTCGACCGGCCTGAATGATTGTTTAGGGTTAAGGGTCTAGTTTAGGGTTTGGGGCTTTAGGGTTTAGGGCTTTAGGGTTTAGGGTTGTGTTGTTGGAGCCAACTTTGGTTTGTGCCACTCGCTAGTTGCAACTTCGCAGTTTTCGCAAAACCGGTAGCCAATTCAGATAGTGACGAAGTCTCGCTGAAGCGAGGGTTGCAAGGGCACAGGCAGCCACTTGCTGCATGGACCATCAGTCTCAACTTCATGTATTCAGAAGTGTCGAGGCTTCTCTCACGACATGAACTGGCCTAGGCCGGTCTGTTGCCTCAAAATGAGACCATGCGCTGTAATGCTGCTTCCCGCTGGCCAGCAACTGAATGATTGCTGGACATGAGCCTCAAACCAGCTGCACGTTCGCTGCAGGCTGCCGCTTGTGATTAATGAGTGCACTGGAGTGGACAGCGCCCTGAATGGGGAGCGCTGAGTGCTTCCAATCTTATGCAGTCACACATCACTCCATGTTGCCTAGCTTACATGCGCTGTTTGTGCTTGTCTTTTGCAGCAGTTCCTGAGCACGGCCGAGCAGGCGCGCAGAAAAAAAACCGAACTTGTCTGCATGCAGAAGCTAAGAGCAGTGGCATGAAGGCAGCAGAAGACGCTCTTGCCTGCCCCGTTGCAGGCTGCCGAGCTACAGATGGACAAGACTGACGTACAACTACAAGATTTAGCAAGGGAAAAAGGGCGCTGATTTCAACTCCCCCATACACTAAAACCCCTTAACAGGGACAACAGTTATCAATTATCCATACCGAGGCTGATTATTGGGCCAGGACTGTAGTGTGTGTGGGGGGGTTGATCTTATGCTTGTGGACTGTAGTGTGTGGGCGGGGGGCCGATCCTCTGCTTGAAGATCTCTTTCAAAAAGCGTGGCGAGCTTTGTAAAACAGCTGGCTCTTGTTTAGGAGCTGCTGAGTCCTTGTGTGGAGGCATCACACTGAGAGCATCATTTTGGGATTATTTCAAATTATATGGGCCCTTGCTTGGGGGCATTGCTGAAGGAGTTGGACAAGGCCCAGCGTGCTTTGGGGCATGGATTTTTGGCCTTAGTTGGCCAGGTGTCTTCAATCCTGGGAGTGTGATCATACCCAAGTACCAAAAACAACAATTCTCTGGTGCAAAAGTTTGTGGTTGTGTTTGTGGGGACTGTTAGTGTGAGCAGGCTGAACCCAACGCATAACCTTGAATCATCAGCCTTGAACCCTAAACCCTTGACCTTAAACCCTAAACCCCTAAACCCTAAACCCCCAAACCCTACCTAGAGAATCCCAAACCGTGAAAAAAGTCGGCGGAGGCTCCCAACCCGGGGTTTCGTCTCAAACCGGGGGTTCGGCAATGGCTCGATAACCCATGACGCGGTCACGGGTAAATCATGGGTTCGTCACGGGTAAATCACTGGTTTGTCACGGGTAAACCTGGGGTTTCGGTTCAAGAGGTTCTATCCAAGTTTGTCAAAACAGGGGTACTACTTTCAAGCCCGGGGTTTGCTCAACATGTCTCTGAAACCCGAATTCTCGAATCAGAACCGACTTTTTTCAGGGTTTCGATTCTCTAGGTAAACCCTAAACCCCTAAACCCTAAACCCCTAGACCCTATAAACCCTATAAACCCTAAAACCCCAAAAACCCTAAACCCTAAACCCCCAAGATCCCCTTTCTAACGACATGGCCATTCCTTCGGGCAGCAGCTCGCGAGGGGCCTAAGCTGCGACACTTTTGGCGGCTGCACAACGAGTTGGGTAACATCTGGTAACCTGTCAGGGTTTAGGGTATAGGGTTTGGGTAGTGTTCCAGGGCAGAACCCAGAGGGTCCAAGGACTCAATAATTAAGTACTTGGGTTTTGGGTAATAGTAATTATAGTACAGGTGTTTGGGTAAGGACATGATTATTTGGTACTTGGACCCTTAGGGTTTAGGGTTTAGGCTTTGGGGTTGGGAGGTTTCAAGTTGGAGGTGTTAAATTGGAGGTTGAAGGTGGGAGGTTTGAGGTTGGAGGTTCTCATGTTGGAGGTTTAATTTAAGGTGTAAAATGGAGGTTGGCGGTTGCAGCTCTAGGATTGGAGGTTTCAGCTTGGAGGTTTAAGGTTGGAGGTGTGAGGTTGGAGGTCTATGTTTGAATTTTGAGTCTGGCGGTTTAGGTTGGAGTTTTGCAGTTTGAGGTTTCAGGTTTAGGGTTGAAGGTTTGACCTTTGGGCACAAGGTTTAGTGGAGAGTTAGGACTTGAGATGTATCATGTGAGCCATAGTCCAAACTCCTTAAAGGGCGTTATATAAGGGATTATACAAGGGAGTAGCATAGGGGGTTTTTAAGGGCGATGCTAGGAGTTTACAATTTAGTCCGTGTAGGATCTATAGCAGCCTGTCTAGGCTTATGCTTTCAGGGGTCTGCAGCAGGTTCCTGTCTCCCTCTTGGGATCTTCCTTGTAAAAACAGGTGTTGCTAAATCCTAAACCCTAAACCCTAAACCGCGTCTCTTGTGATTCTGAGTTTACTTAGAGTTCAAGGCTTGAGGTATACGGTGAAGTGTTCGGGTGGGGGTGGAATTATGGGAGACAGCCTAAACCCTAAACACCTAAGCCGTAAAACGTTAAAACACAGAACCGAAATCCCGAAATCCCTAAACCCTAAACCTTAAAATCCTCAACCTGAACCCCAGACCCTTAATCCCTAAATATGAGACCAGCAGGATTATTGGGGCAGATCTCAGGGAGTCCTCTGTTAAAGACTCTTGAATGGGAATCCCAAGCAGGGAACCCCAAGAATATAGTAGAAATATAAACAGCTTCAATGGGGGCTCTAAGCATGTATAGGGGCTGTACAGGGTCTAAGAGTAGGGTCCAAGAGTTTTCATTCAATCTTAAAGTTGCATGGTTTCTTTTTTCTTTTGTGTCGAAGTGTTGGGGTGCAGCCATGTAGGTGTATAGCTTAGGCACTGCCGCATAGCTATACTGGAAACCAAGATCGCTTCAACTGAGACCTTTCGCAAGTCCAAGTGTAGCTGCAGAAAGCGACACCACCGTATGTAGGGTTTAGGGTTTGGGGTTTGGGGTTTAGGGTTCGGTCTACCTAGACCGCCCACGTACCCTGAATATGTGGTCTATGAAGGTCCTATTTGCGGAAACTTAGGGTCTATAGCGAGTACTTGGGGAGTCCAGATATGTGCAATCTTAAGCGCTAAGCTACTCTTAAGGATTCAGGGGCCCCAATTGTTTGCATTTGAATACCAAGCCGTAGGCCCTGACCTCTAAGCCCTAAACTCTAGCGCTTCCAAGGTTTTGTGTAGGGAACTACCAGTTTTGGGTACTTAACGCTCATCGGGTACGGGAAATCTTTGTTAGAGTTCCCCAGAGCAGGAGTTGTATACATATTATGTAAGTGTATATATATACCTTTATCGAATATTTTAGTTTGTTTGTCTATAGTGAGGTCCCAGTAGTATTGAAACTGCCATACATGGTCTTTATATCATCCATACCGCTGACCCCAATTAATAGTCTCCCTACACCCCCCCTCCCCATACGTTTTGAAGACCCCGCCTCTTTTGAGAAAAGCTACCGTACACCCAAGGACTGCCCTAAACCCTAAACCCTAAACCTTATTCGCCCCTCCCCGGCTTAATTATGGAGAGCCTCCACGATGATGCAAGCTAATCCACCCCCCAATATCACTCTCTCCCAGCCCTAGATCAAGATACCCCCCCCCTATATATTTCCATATACCGCAATGGGAATCCCAGAGGCTCCATGTGGCTATATGGTATATACTTGGGTCCCAAAGTAGTTAAATGGGAACCTCTTTGGGCCCCAAGTATATACTGTATAGCTACATGGAGCCTCTGAGAACATTTGATAAATATGGGGGTGGGCGGAGGAGGGGATCGATCAAGCCAAGGCGCTTTTTCAGAGTCCTAGACCCTTGCCACCCCTCAACGCGGTTCAGGGTGCAGGGTTTGGGGTTGAGGATTTGGGCTTAGGGTGTAGGATTAGGGGTTTTGGGGTTTAGGATTTAGGATTTAGGATTTAGGGTCTAGGGTTTAGGATTTAGAGGTTTAGGATCTAGGGTTTAGGGTTCAGGGTTTAGGATTTGAGGCTTAGGGCCCTACAGCCCGTAAACCCTGAAGCCGGATCGGCCTCGAGCCTAAGGACGCATATTGCCGCTGCGGCTGCCAGATGGAATTTTCAGCAAAGTGTTTCCCTAAGGGTCCAAGGACCCAAATAACAGGGTTTTAGGGCCCAAATACTATAACATTAATGGTATTTGGGCCCTAACACCCTATTATTTGGGTCCTTGGACACTTAGGGTTTTCTCTAGGTTTGATAGCAGGTAGATGGACGGTCTTGTTTGCACTCATAAAGCTTCAACACTCAGGGTGTGGGCTTCGGGGTTTATGTGTAAAACGTTGCAAAAAGGCCCCACCCGCATGTCCTATATCATGGGATACCATGGGCGGCATTCCGTGGTGGTGGTGGTGGTGGTGGTGGTGGTGGTGGTGGTGGTGGTGGTGGTGGTGGTGGTGGTGGTGGTGGTGGTGGTGGTGGTGGTGGTGGTGGTGGTGGTGGTGGTGGTGGTGGTGGTGGTGGTGGTGGTGGTGGTGGTGGTGGTCGTGGTCGTGGTGGTGGTGGTGGTCGTGGTGGTCGTGGTGGTCGTGGTGGTCGTGGTGGTGGTGGTGGTCGTGGTGGTGGTGGTGGTGGTGGTGGTGGTGGTGGTGGTGGTGGTGGTGGTGGTGGTGGTGGTGGTGGTGGTGGTGGTGGTGGTGGTGGTGGTGGTGGTGGTGGTGGTGGTGGTGGTGGTGGTGGTGGTGGTGGTGGTGGTGGTGGTGGTGGTGGTGTGTCGTACCTACGTAGGGTGAGAGGGCGGCGTGCTGACTCGAAACTCAACGCCTGTTTGAAGACTCAGGGATAGTCATCAGTAGCTCAAAATACGAAGCCCCAAGTAAAGCCATGCGTTTACGGTTTAAAGGGTTCTGGCTATAAGTACCCACGAGTTGTCAAGCAGTGCCCGCATCATAGGTGTCTTTCACATGGCAAACCAGATAGATGGAAGGTTGCCAAGATGATGGTCCCTTTTGGGGTCCCTTGTAGAATGCGGGCCCTCATATTCAAGGTTCCTCCCGAACTCAAGCTTTAAACCTGAAGTCCTAGACCTTGTGCTCTAAAGTCCAAATCGTCAAACCTAAACCCCCAATCCTCAGCCCTGAAGCCCAATCCTGAACGCTCAGCCCCAAGGCTCCGCGTGGCTCAGGGCCCAAAGGGGTTCCCATATAACTACTTTAGGGCCCAAGTATATACCATAAAGCTACATGGAGCCTTTGGGAATGGTAGACTCCATTATAATGAAGCGCCCCAGGACCAGCAAAATTCTGCAGTCCTCAAAGTAATGAGCCCCAAGGTTTAGGGTTTAGGGTTTAGGGTTTAGGTTACCCCTCATATTGGGAAACTCTAATCCTTCAAAACACCTACGAAATCCAAGTTGTCATTCCATTTTCCCGTGTCTTTTCCATTTGATTCTTCCTGGCTCAGGCCCTCACGGCGTGGCGATTTCTGGCGTGGGCAGGCTACGCCTGGTTACAGGCGATTTGGCAGAAGGAACTTGCAGGGTTTGGGGCTTAACCCTAAACCCTAAACCTTAGGGTTCTAGGGTTGGGGTTGCCCTTGGCTCCCATGTCGTTCATGTGTTGGCTTTGTTATGGCCTTTGTAGGGAATCATGTGATGTTACTCAAAACGGATCTGCATAGAGACCCCCTGATAAACCCAAGCCTTAAAGGGTAGAATTTGGGGCTTCAGGACCCGCCTAAAGGGGCTTTAGGGCTATGTAGGGATATCTAGGGATCTATGGGGCTTACAGGGTTCAAGTACCCACATAAGGGGGTCTCAGGTCCCTAGATACCATGATCTGAACCCTAAACCCTAATTTACCCTTAGGGTAGGTGGGTGGGGTGACTACAGTGCATCGGTTGTTCGGCCATTGGGGATAGTCTGTCCGGGGGCAGGGAAAATCTTAAAAAAGGGCACTGACATGTGAAAGGGATAGATATTGGTATGGACTTCTTGTCTAGGTTTAGGGTCCAGGGTTATGTCAAGGCATGTGATCTGTGTTCGGGGTGTTCCATGTTTCATTAGCTCCATGAACTGTAGGGGAAGCAATACCCCAACATGCAGCCTGAAGAAGGGCCCTGTATAGACCCCCGTCCTTTCTTCTAAAAGGGGCGCTGTATAGTATGGGGTTCTCTGCAGCCCCTAAGGCCTTAGAACACTGAAACCCCTAACCCCTAAAAAGCCCAAACCTTGGGTACTGCCCCCCCTCAGTAATAGTTGGATATCAATCATAGCATGGTTATATATAGCGCTTAATAGGACACCTAATATAGACTGTTACTGGGTGGAGGCAGTACCCCACCTAAACCCTGTGCTGTGGGGTTCCATGCCTACTTGGGGGAGGTAGTGGCAGCTGCAGGCAACTGCTTCAGTCATATCAGGGATCCTGGTGTCATTTAGGGCATACTCTAAATTCCTTGCAGGGGTGTTATATCGGGCAGTATCTAGGGTTTAGGATTTAGGGTGTGAATTCCTTAAACGGGGGTTATGCAGGGAGTTATATTGGGTCTAGGGTGCAGATTCCTTTAGGGGGGGGCATTAAATGGGGGAGTACTATCGGGGTTATTTAGGGGGGAATACCAGGAATTAAGACTATAGCTCACATGGGGCTTACCTGGCCCTCCCAAAGGGTAAAGGGTTTAGAGTTTAGGGTGTAGGGCTTGGGGTTTAGGGTCTAGGCTTTGGGCATACCTGGACCTCCAAATGGCTCGTTTCGGCCCCTTTGAAAGGCTTGGGCTCCCTTCGCAGGACCGTAGGCTACGCTGGCCCAGATTCCCACAACTTCGGAACTGGATCTAAGGTTTAGGGTTTAGGGTGGTTGATGTAGACCTCTGATTAATAAAACCCCTCCTTTGTTGGGCCTTAATGTTAGGATCCCTATTAAAATCCCTGTTATGGGGAGGGGGGTTTAGAAATCATAGGTCTGGGTTACTATAGCCCCAGAAGAAAGTAAGATTCTATCCTCCTTTCGGCTCTTGTCCTTTCTGAGAGGAATCTTCCGTATTCCTACCTCAAAGGAATATTACCCAGAGGGTCCAAGGACTCAATAATTGGGTACTTGGGTTTCGGGTAATTCTGATTATAGTACAGGTTTTGGGTAAGTCTATTACTATTAGGTACTTGGACCCTTAGGGATTACTTCTCTGTTCCAAGGTAGGGTAACGTGTCCAAGCATCTCTGTCGTATAGGCTTTGGGCCCAAACGTGGTGGTGCCCCTCACTTGCATGACCGGTATATTTGCAACTCCCAACGCTTTGTCAGTTCAAGCCAACTTGCGACTGGAGGACGCATCCCAGAAAGGGACTGCAATTTGGATCATTTGAGGCCTCCTTGAATTTGGGGTACTTGAAACCTGGAACAGGGCTTTAGGACGTGGGCTTGAGATCCTAAGCCCGAAATCCTAGACACAAGCCCGACGCGCTAAGCAGCAAAACCTACCCAGACCCTGCTAGTACCCTCTATAGACCCTAAATATCCACAAATGGGCCCTTCATAGGCCCCATTTTAGGGTACTTGTGGGTTCTAGCTAAGCCTTCGCCAAGGGAGACGACTTTACGCCTCCTCGATCGATGTACGCCTTTGGGGATGGGACCTCGGACGGCTTTCTTGGGAAGCCCGAAAATCCTTCATTAGGAGATACCTAGAGTGACCAATGTACCTGTAGAAAAAGGGATTTTGGAAGAAGGGTCTCGGGTCCGATGCCCCGTTACTTAGAGAAAACACCTAGAGTAACCAATGTATCTACCTGTAAAAAAGGGATTTGTAGCCAATATTTTGCTATGTTGACATCTTGAAAGGTCTGCGTTACTCTAGATAAAGGTTCAGGGTGCATTGCGCCCCCCTTTCCTCCAAGTAGTTCAGGAATGTACTCTAGTATCAGGATCTCTTTAATGATTCACGGTCTATTCTTCCTTGACTGGTGTGCATTTTGCTCCCTACGTGTTCTGAACGGTACAGAGAAGAACCACTTCAGCGATCCGAAGGTTATTTGCGCTTGGACTTAGGATGAGTGTTAGGGTTAGTCAACGACAGGTAGCAAGTAGCTCTGTAGATCCATTTCTAAACATCCCTTGTTGCTACCTGGACCCTACTATGCATGGAGGAAAGCTTGCGCTGTTTAAGATGCCCATGACGCTATCGCTCCTATCCCCTTAGGGTTCCCTTAATATTTTCCTTGTAGCATAACCCCAAGGAACCATTGAAACAACATATGAGCTGTAGTCTAAACCCCTGAACGGGGATTATGTGGGGGATCATATATAGGGTTCCCCATTATAGGGCTCATTAAGGGGGATAGTCGGAGTTTAGACTATAGCTCATATGTCTAGGACGATTACAAGTACTTGCTAGGGTTTGCAACTGTTGTTTAATATTGTAAGGTGATGCAAGACTTCCACAAACCTGGACGTACATGCAACAGCCAGTTTCGTTGTTGGATACTCGGAATCCTGCATGACCGCAAGTACCGTACACGTTGGAAATGATTGCTATAGTATGCTGAACTCATGCAGAATTTTTAGTATCAACGGTTCATTCCCTAGATTTTGATTTCTGGGTTGTGAAGAGGCAAATGACGCTGCCAGCATTTGCTGTTGAAGTTTAGCTTGCAAAGGAGCAGGCTTCGCTCGAAATGCCTCGGATGTAGGGTTTAGGGTAATTTGACTGCAGGATTGCAATGCCTTAGTGTGGGGAGATTAGAACCCCTGAGACTCCAAACCTTGATAATCTTGTTTTGGGGTAATGTTCCAGGGCAGAACCCAGAGGGTCCAAGGACTCAATAATTAGGTGCTTGGGTTTTGGGTAATAGTAATTATAGTACAGGTTTTGGGTAAGTCTATTACTATTAGGTACTTGGACCCTTAGGGTAAGGCTGAGTATAATGCAGTTTTTACAATGAGCAGTTGGACCTCTCTGGCGCCAATATCTGAAGCAACCAGACTCGTCATGGTAGTATGCGCAACTATAATGACAGTCAGCTAAACCCCAAAATCCCACGAAGTCTAAGCATACAGACACCGAGACGCAAAAGCCCCCACGCCAGCAGTCCTAAACTGTCGAATAAGCATTGTAGGGTTATTGGTTTAGGGTACCTGGACCCTAAAAGTAGGTAGAATACTAGCCTTACTAGCCCAATAACCTTAAAACAGCCCAAAAGACTGCTATTCTACTAACTTTTGGGGTTTTAGGGTAGACCCTAAACCTTAAACCACCAAACACCATTCGAATAAGCGCTACAGTCAGAAATCCCCACCCAAAGCAAGGTTGCCTGCTTTTTCCTCGCCAGCCTTATCACGTTCACCGTCTCAGCCACCTGGCCTTCATCAGCTCATAGGGTTTAGGGTCTAGGGTTTAGGGTTTAGGGTTTAGGGATGAATCCTTGGTAGCTTTCCTACATAAGGGGGCCCCAATATAGACCCCAGTATACTACAACCCTTATTATGGCGACCCCCCCAGAAAATGTACCCCCAATTTCGAGAAACCCTAAACCTTTCATAATACCCTATGTAACCCACTTGCCATTTCATTTTCCATGTTCTTTTCCATTTGATTCTCCATCATAGTAGGTACCCATAGTTTTGAGAAACCCCCCAAACCCTATAAACCCTAATTTTTGGAAACTCCCACATCCTATTATGGGGGCCCCCAGTAAGGTACCCCTAATTTTGGGAAACCCCCACGAGGAAGTAGAAGGGAGGAGAGATGGGTGATGTGGGAGCAATGTGAGGATAGACGAATATGCGCCTTTGTGTTGGCTCGGTTTTTTACAGATGTTTTGGCCTGCGTACCCAGACGCCTGGGAGGATATAGAAAGTAGATCCCCTGTGAAGGTTCTTACAAGTTACGCGATTGTGGTGTAGAATTCCGTCTTGGGGGTTCTGCTTTCCAGAATCTTTTAGAGGTCCGGGCAGGGGGTCTTCGTGGTGTTTGTGCTTGGGTGAATTCTGCCAGTCTGAGGGCGGTCTGGCGTACAACCCGGCCGTCTGCCTGGAGCTTATGGGGGAGTGGATCCTTGTAATGGTTAGCCCGCAGAATTAGCAGTGTATCCTGAAGTTTACCCTGATTGATTCTTAACTCTAGGAGCTTAGCTTCATAAGCTGCCTTCGTGATGATGGAATGTCATTGGCTGGCATGAGGACGCCCCGAGGTTCTGTTGCTTTACCGCCTACGTGCAGAGTGGCATCTCTATGTGACCAGCACTGTATGGAGCATGTTCAGGAATGGTACTAGGGTTCTCTGTACTCCATGGCACTTAGCTAGGGCCTTGGACCCTTACCTTTTTGGGGTTCTGCCACCTTCCTACTACGGGAACCTGAAGGCTAACTTCTAGTAGGGGTGCTAAGTGCCATGGTGGTGTGTATACCTACTCTCAAGGACTATGAGTTTGTACCCTTAATAGTTGTAGCTCTTGGTTTTGGGTCTCAAATACCCTTATTAAGGGCCAACTTCCATGGTTTAGAGCCCCAAACCCCAGGGGTACAAACCCTAAGCGTACAAAGGAAAAGTCCTTGATACTCTCACACCTAAACCCTAAACCCCTATAGCCCAACTTGCAGCTGCGTGTCCCCTCCCTGTACAGTGCGCAGCATCGACGTTGGTGCATTGGGGACATACCTTCCACGTGACATAGGGTTTAGGGTTTAGGGGTAAGGGTTTAGGGGTTTAGGGTTTAGGGGTTTAGGGTTTAGGGTTCAGGGTTTGAGGGCATACCTTCCAGGTGACATACCATTGGCGACACTGCGCTTCAGAATGCGAGGCTTCACGTTGTGTGCCTGGCGCGGGTAGGGGACCCCAACTAGAATCTGAGTGATGACGTCAATAAGTCTGGTAGCAAGCACCCAACACTTTATATACGGGAGTCATGAGTCTAGTTGTACCCCTAAGGGTCCAAGGACCCAAATGATAAGGTTTTAGGGCCCAAATACCACTAATATTATAGTATTTGGGCCTTAAAACCTTATTATTTGGGTCCTTGGACCCTTAGGGTATGACTAGGCCCGCCTTCAGGAACCGTTTTTTGCATAGGTTTCGGATTTTCATTTGTCAAGCTCGTTTTTTGTTGGCTATACTGCTATACCTTCCAGCGGGTGCAGGCACTTGTGTGTAGTCTTGGCAAGGGGTACTCAACCAGAAAGATGTGGTGTACCACATGGGAGTTTCCATACATGGTGGGACCCATTACTCCCACATAGGTAGGGCTGGTATGGGGTTTGGTAAACATTGTTGCATGATGTCAGTGCCGCACCGCAAGTCAGGTCTAGGTTTTAGAGTCCCTAATCCCTAAGGGTCCAAGTACCTAATAGTCATATACCTAATTACCCAAAACCTGTACTATAATTCCTATTACCCAAAACCCAAGTACCTAATTATTGAGTCCTTGGACC
This sequence comes from Cyclobacteriaceae bacterium, assembly GCA_965243485.1. Classification (GTDB taxonomy): domain Bacteria; phylum Bacteroidota; class Bacteroidia; order Cytophagales; family Cyclobacteriaceae; genus UBA7330. The sequence continues at coordinate 6,053,516 of CBDEVP010000001.1, forward strand.
CTCTGGGAATTTAGGGCCGTTCTTGAAGCCATATTCATGTTGAGAAGGTGCCTCCTTGCAGCTTCCCAGACCCCTGGGAGGATCTATATAAACCCATTATAACCCGTATATAATCCTTATATAATTCACCCTATAGTCCTAGGGGATCTAATTTTTAGATCCTTTTGGGGGTCTGGGTTGTGTTGTAAGTGAACCCATCGCCCATTGTCCATGGGGGCAGGATCTGTTTTCGAAGTTGTGTCCAGGACGAACACGTACGGGAAGTATCCTCTTGCAGTTGAACACTTACGACACGATCCTCAAACGTATTCAGACGACTTAGATCTAGTTAGCCACTTAGCCCCTGCATGTGAAAAGGTTTCTTTCTGTTGGGGCCTCATTGCAGAAAGGGGCCTTCAAGCCCTTGCGCTAGGTGGGTTTAGGGCTTAGGTTTAGGCTGTACGGTTGTTGGTTCAGGGTTCAGGGGGGATGTTTCTGAAATTCAGGGACCCCGCTCTGGTGGCTACATAATAAGCGGTTTAGGGTTAAGGGTTCAGACTTCAGGGTGGGAAGTCTAGATCTAGGGGGCCCCCCAGCTTCTAAAAACAAACAAGTGGGAAATAGAATCTGAGTAGACTGGAGTAACAACTGCCAGCTACAACGCCTATGGTCATGCCGATGCGCAGAGGGTTGAGGGTTTACAGTAAGGTTTTAGGGCCCAAATACCATGAATATTATAGTATTTGGGCCTTAAAACCCTATTGTTATTTGGGTCCTTGGACCCTTAGGGCAAGGGACAAAATGCTCTTCCTACAGTCCCTGTAACATGACAGCCTCGCTCGTGCAGCTCTTGACATAGTCCCTTTTCGTCGTTGAAGCTTTAATCAAGGGACTGTAGATATGGGGAGTTTTGGGGCCGTTAAAAAACGGTTGTCTGCGTTGATATAACATAGCGAGGATATGGGGAAACCCAAAATTAGGGGTACCTTTTTCGGGGTCCCCATAATAAGGATCATAGTATATTGGGGTCCATATTGGGGTCCCCTCATTTTGGGAAACTACCATATCATAAGACAGAAAGGTTGCTAAAAGCGTGCTCGCGCCCAAGGTACACGCGAGCCCGGCTTCAGCGTCGCGCAAGGGCTGTATACAGATTACAGTCTCACCCTAAGGGTCCAAGGACCAAATAATAGGGTTTTAGGGCCCAAACACCCTTAATATTATAGTGTTTGGGCCCTAAACCCCTCTTATTTGGGTCCTTGGACCCTTAGGGTCAGACCTGTTGCCTAGCGCCACAAGATGTTGGCGGGACTTTGCGCTCAATCTCGCGCAAGCGTGCCCCAAGGGTCAAAAACGGCGGGAAGGGGAAGGTCTCAACAAAACCCATGCAAGGAAGTCTATGTTTTTGAAGATCGTCCCTCAACCCAAAAGCTCACTATAATCACATCCCTATGAAACCCCAAATATATCCACTACATAATCCCTACATAACCCCTATGTAGCCCTAAGGGTCCAAGTACCTAATAGTCATCTACCTAGTTACCCAAAACCTGTACTATAATTACTATAACCCAAAACCCAAGTACCTAATTATTTAGTCCTTGGACCCTCTGGGTAGGAAACCATAAAGCCAAGACCCTAAACCTTAAACGCTAAACCCCAACCCCAAAGTGGCAGGCCAAGTGCTGGCTTTGCCTTGACATCTCGTGCTGCGGTCTTCTTCTGCCGGCAACCTAGGGAAAATACACGAGCCACAATCCATCTCTTGCATGAGTCCTTAAGGGGTTCAGGGTTTAGGGTTTAAGGCTTTGAGGGCTTAGGCGCATTCATTCCGAAGCGGGGTAGTTTATCCTCAACGGTTTTAGGGTTTAAGGTTGTTAGTCCTGTAATCGATCCAGAAGGCGTTGAGGGTTAGGAGGCTCGTTATTGAAGCGTTCATTCAGAATACCCCGGCTCCAAACCCCAAGCCCCCCTAAGGCTTCCCTAACACTCCGTGGGAACCCATGAAATATCTATCCAGGGTAGTTTAGGGTTTAGGCCTTATAACTGTCTGGACAGGCTCCAAGAATTCATACCCTAAGGGTCCAAGTACCTAATAGTCATATACTTACCCAAAATTAACCTGCACTATAGTTATTATTACCCAAAACCCAAGTACCTAATTATTGAGTCCTTGGACCCTCTGGGATACATGTTGTCAAGGTTTGGGCCCGAAAGGCTTCCTACATCGAGTCTCGGGGTTTCGATCTTTGTACATATTGTGGTGGCTACCTGAACCCCCAAAAAGTATGTAGAATAATGGCCTTTGGGGTGTTTTTAGGGTTGTTGGGCTATTATGTTACCTACTTTTAGGGTCCAGGTGCTTGCACCGTTTCCACTTCGGCATCAGATGCTGCCATTACCACGCGAATTACCGAATCCTCAATAATTACGTGCTTTGGCAAGGGCTCTTGGGGTTTTATAGTTCGCTCTCAGTTGTGGAAAGGCGTCTAGTCAAGATGGAGCGTAATTTCGAGCAGCAGTTGCTGGATGTTGGGATTTACCGCAGTGTTTTGAAAATTTGGCGCTTACGGATTGCGCCAGAACTTGTACATGCTTTTCATCGCTAAAAAGACCTTGCATCTTTTCCATTAAGCCCAATATAACCCCAACATCTTGTAGTAGTTTCCATTTTCTTTTCCCTTATCCCAATATCACCCCACTATATTACAGATGATTCCATTTTCTTTCCATTAAGCCCATATTATAACCTGTCAGACTGCGGGAACTGGGAACTCCCAGCTCCATGGAAACTGCGGGGATCATGTAGGCCTAAGGGTCCAAGGACCCAAATAATAGGGGTTAGGGCCCAAACACTGTAATATTAAGGGTATTTTGGCCCTAAAACCCTATTCTTTGGGTCCTTGGACCCTTAGGGTAGGATAAGGCCTAGGGAGAACTTGATTGGCTACCCCAAGAGAGGGACCCTGTACTTTCATATGATACAACCCTAAACCCTAAACCACCAACTTTTTTTGGGCAAGTTAGAGCAGCCTTACCCGACCTCACCCCAAAACGTGGTGTGTAGAGAACATCCTCCCAAATTGCTTCAAAATGGCGAGTCTTACCGGGTATTGCCGCGGATTTCCCGACTTGCTGAAGTTTTAGTGTATGCCTCTGCTTCTTGCTGGCTTTGACTATGTCCTCTCCGCGCAGTCTGCAAATGCAATATCATACTTCTAGTCAGTTCCAGAGCTTCCTTGCTGTTCTTAGGGTTTAGGGTGTTGGGTACACCCCCTAAACCCTAAACCCCAACTCATTGCGTTGGGCCTGCCTCCATTATCAGGTCATCTCATCATCCAACCGTTCAACAATAGACCTAGCAGTGCAGTGACCAACAATGGTGGTAAGTTGCAAGTAGTAAAATACAACGTAACATAAAAGTTTTGCTGAATGACGGGCTCTTAAGCTTTTCGATTATAACTAGGACTAGGAGTATGAACGAAACACTTCATGAGTCATGTGACTTGGAACTTCATTTGCGAATCACTCATACAGCTGGCGCGGGTTCACACAAATCCTGTTACTATACAATGTACATATCCTGTCCGGAAGGTCTCGACACTCGAGCATCAATTTGGCAGTGGCGTGTAGGCAGCAGCAAACTGTAAGATTGATGTCGATTTCTCCATTAGGGCGCATAAGTTACCCACAGCCCCATGAAAGGTCATCAGTCTTTCTGGGGCACGCTTGGCTGCTATATTAGCTATAGTCTAAACTTTTTTGAAGGGGCTTATATAGGGGATTATATAGGAGACCATTCTAGATTTAGTTTTATTAAGGGGATATCTGGAGTTCAAGCTAGAGCTTATGTTAGTTTGGTTGACGGAGCGTTGAGTCAGCCGTAAATGCTCAAGCCTCTAAACGCATCAATGGTACCTGAAACCCAAGCTTTGAACACTAAACAGCATTTGGGCATGTCTGAGAGTAGGCTTGACCCGTATACTGCTTTTATACATGTATACAATCGTATGTGCAAATGTATGTAAACACACATACATGTAATCTCTCTCTCTCTCGTCTTTCCTCCCCCTTTCTGCCCCATCCTCTCCATTTGAGAACCCATATGTGTTCGCATGTGGGGGCACTTCTCAAAACAACTTCTATAGAATCTTAATTTAATGCGGACCTCCATAGCCCTCTTGTAATCCCCATATATCTCTAGAGTCCCTGAGGACCCTAAACCCTAAATCCACCCCTAAGGATCGAGAAGCTCCCATGTAATGTACGGCCCAGGCTTTGTGGCTTCGTGTCTGGCGTCCCCATGGGCTCCTGGGCAAAATAGATACCAAGGCTTCCCACATTTTACGGTCCCTTTCAAGGGGGTGTAGAGCTTATGTAAAGTTACACCCTAAACCCTAAACCCTCATCCCCTCATTACCTGCTAAGCATCAAGTAGTTGGAGTGAAGCTCCTACTATGGATTTTCGGGGTCTTGTAGACCATACTGGTAGGGGTGGCTAACCCAGTTACGGACGAACGCGATGCTAGTTCACCAAAACTATTTGCCATGCATGAGCTTTATTTGTTGAAACCCCTAAGCCTGAGCCTTAAACACTAATCCACGCATATCCGCAGGGTCCCCAAGGGTACCTCACCCTAAACCCTGAACAGAAGAGGGAATTGCATTGCATTGTAGGGTCTAGATTCAACTAGGAACCCCTCCCGCGGCAAACTTTAGACTTCTTGAAAAAACACGGCACCCTATACATCCCTGCATGCACCTAGATTAGCGTATATCTTCCTAGATAACCCTAAGGGCCTGAACGTCCCGCTATAACCCTATACCTCCCTATACCTATACAATCCGATGTATCCCTACATCTCCCCATAGATCCTCTGTATGTATATACATATATATATATATATGTATGCATCCTCAGAGAACCATCTACATCCACATGTATCCTTCTATGTCTGAGATATGTTGTTTCCTGTATATACAATATGAGAAATACAGAGTTCTCCCTGAGCTGTAAACCCTTCACCCTAAACCCCAAGTCTTAAACCCTAGGCCCTAAGCCCTAAACCATAAAACACCCTAAATTACTAAACCATCAACTTTATCGCCCTTCAAAGGCTTCCACTGCTATCCTGATCTGCAGTGGCGATATATCCTGTGGCTTGGCAAGCACGTGAGGCCCAGTTCTCTACATAGGAGTTTAGACTTTAGGGTTTAGGTATTGAGAGTTTAGGGAGGGGTGAAATAGGGTTTAGGGTTTTGAGTTTAGGTTTTAGGGTATAGTTATTTCAGGGTTTAGCGTTTAGTGTCTAGGGAGGGGTGGAGGGGTGAACCAGGCTTGCTATAAGGCTTATATAGGGTTTGTAAGGTTATGTAGGGTTCACATAGGGGTTATACAGGCTTTAGGGTCTCTCGGAATTAGGGGCCCTTTTTGTGCCCATGAAAAGAAGTATAGTATACTGTATCGGGGTTTATGGTTCAGGGGTCTGGGGTTTGGGTTTTGGATTTCTGGATTGAGGGTCAAGGGTTTGGGCGTCTAGGGCTTAGAGTTTGGGCTTTAGGGTTGCAGGTTATAGATTCACATTGTTGAATACCCTAAACCCTAATCCAAATCATTCTTGGGTGCAGCGCTAGTAACCCAATATGTAGGCAAGTGGGCTGCCTGCCATGATTCGGGTGTGAGATTTTGCAATCTAGTGTGTCAGGCTTCCGGGATTGGGTTTAGGGTTTAGGGTTTAGGGGCCTCCGAGCGGAGATCTTAGCAGGAAACGATCTTTGCAGCTGTGAGGGAAGGTTCTAGAATGTTGTGAAGCTGATACTTAGACTTTAGGAGGACCCCCCACCCTGTAATAGTGGTATAATAGGAATATAAGAGGACCCGAATATGATCCTCATTATCCCTTATAGTCACTATTACAGGGTGGGGGGTCCACATAACTTAGACTACGCACACCCGAAGGCGCTCCTAGACTCTTACACAATTCAAGCGCCTTCCTCTGAGGAAGTGCGTACTTGGAAATTTCATTTCGCTAAGCACAAAGTGGTCTCAATAATGTAGCCCTAAGGGTCCAAGTACCTCATAGTCATATACTTACCCAAAACCTGTACTATAATTACTATTACTCAAAACCCAAGTACCTAATTATTGAGTTCTTGGACCCTCTGGGTAGGAGCCTGACTAGCTACCAACACAGTTCCCTTACAAGCCCAGATGAACAGTATCTTATTTGGTGATACTATGGTACCCAATATAGAGTAAGAGTATATCCTCCTTTTGGGGTATAGTATTTTATAGGAAACATTATCTTACTAGGTTCAACCAGCAGAAAAACGCTACTCAAATATTGTTATAATGTGACGCATTCCAAAGAACTACTCTATCAAAGTGAACTCCCTACCTTAGTGCTTCACAAGTGCGCCACCCCCAATTGCTGTAAAACTTCGACGTGTTTCCTGACATCCCATATTGCCGCCCATTTTGTGAAGCCATCTGCAGGTGGGTATGTATGAGGTGGGTTCTTTCCATAGTATTCTCCTAAGGACATCCACAGTCCGCCCCAGGAAAGCTGTAGACTGCCTACCTGTAGTAGGCTTCATTTCTTCGGGGGGAACCTTATGCCTTAAGCCTTCAGCCCTGTATGCATAGCCTTTTCATGGGCATACTATCGACCTTTTGGGTATTGGGTTGTATGATGCGGAACATCTTTCTCGCTTCGACCACAAAGAGACACTGCTACATTGAGGTTTTGTTTCAAAATTGGAGTTTGGTGAGAGTTCACGGGGTTTCTTGGCAATAATGGTGAGTGTGCAGATTGTGTCAAACTGAGAGACAATAAACAATAGCAATGGGTCATATGTCCCCTCAACCCTTCTGAAACCATAGAACCAGGCTACTCCCATTTCAGAATGTTGGTATTTCAGGCTAGAATAAGGATTTAGGGTTTAGGACCCTGCTACCCTCTTCACCTTTGAAGGCTCTACCGCAAAACTTCCTAGCCTCAGGGTCCAGTGTACAATCATTACAACCGTGAATGTCTTGGTTTTAGGGGAGTGTACGGAACAATCCTATACTCTAGACCATTGAGGTGGGACGAAACCCTGTAGTGGTCCGGTGTTCTGAAGATTAGCGGCATTTGGGGCGGAGTCTCTGATAATCAGACTGATAGGCCGTCCTAAATGGGACATAAGTAGCAACACTATGGTCCTAGGCTCCATCAATAGTCATAGTAGAGCGTACCTCAAACAGACCTCAACATGATATTGGCAACTATTCAGGGCTGCAGATTAGCATCTGCAACATGCACCCCCCCAACAGGGGTAGGTATTATCCTTCATCCCGATATACTCCATAAAAAGCCATGCATAAACTTATAGGGTCCCCACACCTAGCCCGGCCAACTCTTAAACAGCAGATAGGCTTTCTATCTGGGGCGAAATTGCAGCCATCAGGGTAGGCGTAGAGGAATGCACTTCACCTACGTAGTGGAAGTCATGTCTAAGTCTAAGCAATACCTTCGATGTATTTACAGCACGCCGGGCCACTCCGCCTTTGGACCTTCAGGGTATGCATCCATGGTAAGAGTGCTGAGGAACCACACTGTAGGGAAGACACCTAAGCGTGCCTATTCGCGTGCATGGACCTAGCAAAAATCGCTAAACCCTGCTCACCCGTTCTGGAGCCCTAACTTCGAAACTTAAAGCTTTAAACCCTAGATCCGTAAGGCACGCCGTGCTTGTCGCCGTAGCAGCTTTAGGCCCGGATTTGTTTTTTCTATTTTTCGGGTTATCCTTAGCCAGCCTAGAGGGTCCATGTACCCAAGTAATGAGTGTTGAGGTCACAAATACTTCTTATCCAAAGGGCTTTTGGTACCCAAAGCCCTGTTATTTGGGTACTTGGACCCTTAGGGTAAGGATTCAGGCAATGCAGCCTGTATGTGAGTCAGGCTACTATGGGGTTTGGGGTTTGGTGTCTAGGGCCCTAGGGCTGTGCAGATATGAAATGCGGGCCACTGGGAATTAGGGACGCATGTTTTTTGGGGTTCCCATATGAGTTACACTCTAAACTCCTTTACGGATACATATATCTATATATATGTATATGTATAGATACAGATGTAGGGTTTAGGGTCAAAACTCCTTCAAGGGGATTATATTGGGGAGTATCATACGGATATTAAAGAGGATGCGAGAAGTTCAGCTTATGGGTCCCATTTTGGTGCCGTAATGGAATTCAGAGCCCAAAAGGGCACTTAATTTTCAGAATAGCCCATATACATGTATGCATATAGATGTATAGGTTTATATGTATGTATGTATGTATGAGCTACGGACGATAACTAGGTTGGGGGAAATTTATGTGATGTATGAGGGGGGCTAAGGGGGACCTGCAAGGAGCATACTATAACTTTAGTCGAAGGCTCCTATGTACACATATATACACGCACACAGAAATCTGCACATCCTTTAGCCTTTCATACTAAACTCGAATAGGGAATATGAGTTTAAGATGTTCAGTTACATGTCCCTCAATCAAGAACCAGGCCAAGCTTCTGCCTGAGTCGTTAATTAAAACTGAGCCACAATCTAAATTCCTCCAAGTTATGTGGGAGTCTATGGGGGTCTGTCACGGGGCCCATTAGGAGGGATACTAGGAGTGCGGAACTTCAGCAAGAGGTAGTAAAGGCAGGGTGGTAGGGCAACCCATGAAGGTTTACGGGGTCGCCAAAGGCAGGAGGTGGGCTAAAGGACCCTATTGTAGACTCCATAATGTTGAGGGTTTAGAGTTCCTGACCCTAAGCCCAGAACCCAAAATCCTACACTCCACCTTCCTTTACCTCACTTCGTGAGCCCTGTGAGGTATGCAGAGGGATATCATATTGTTTAGATCTTAGGCTTTTGGGCTACCATTCAAAATTCCTACCACCTTGTATTGAGTATTTCCAATACATTATGGGATACTCACTATTGGGTTGGCTTCATATCCGGGCCACGGGGTTATGCGGGCAGAGCAGCTTCACAGGTTTGGGGGGGTAAATGATTTAGGCCAAACCTGGACCCCAAAAGTATGTAAAATTATGGCCCTTCTGGCTGTTATTATGGGTTTAGGGCTATTATTTTTACATATTTTTTGCGGTTTAGGTAGGGCCAAAAGCCTCAACCTTCACCCAAATCCTTAACCCCAAGCCCTGACCTTGAACCAAATCCTGAGCTGAAAGGAAGCCCATAGACTCTAAACCCTAAACCCTAAACCGTTTTGGAGCCTTATGCAACAAAAACTGCAGATGAGGAAGGCTTTGGTTAGGGTTTGGGGCTTGTTCCTCAGCCTTTTTCAAAGCAAGAAATAGGGGGTTCCCAAAATTAGGGTCTAGGGTTTAGGGTTACCATTTTGGGGGTCCCTATAATAAGGACTATAGTATTTTCGGGTCCATATTGGGTTCCCCCTATTTACGGACACTACCAAATACTGCTTACTCTGCCCCTAGCCGTCTACAGATACCACCAACTTTGAGCCCCTAAGCCCTAAACTCTCTGAACCCCTAAAACCCTCTTGGAGGGTCAGGGGGACTTAGTAAGTAGGGTAATAACCCCTATAACCCATATAGTAACCCTAGTCATCCCTCTTAAAAAGCTACTTAATAAGTCCCCCTGACCCTCCAAGCTGAACACCGAAATCCTGAAGCCCTAAACTCTCTGAACCCCTAAAGGGTTTAAGGGTTTAAGGGTTTAGGGTTTAAGGGTTTAGGGCTTAGGGTTTAGGGTAACACCGAAATCCTGAAGGCGCCTTTTCAGTTGAGACGGCTTCCACGCGGGGGGAATGGTCTACGCCTGTACTTCTCTTTGGCGGCCTCAGCTACCGAGTTGAATCATTAAACCCAGAGGGTCCAAGGACTCAATAATTTGGTCCTTTTAAAGGGGGATATATAGGGATATATAGGGGTATATAGGGTTTAGGGTTTAGGGTCCATGTACCCAATAATTAGGTATTTTGGGTTTTGGGGTAATAGTAATTATAGTACAGGTTTTGGGTAAGTACATGAACCCTAAACCCTAAACCCTAAACCCTAAACGACATGACTATTTGGTACTTGGACCCTTAGGGAAAGGGATGAAACAATTTAGGGTTTAGAGTACAGGGCTTCAAGCATAGGGTGGTAGAGTTTTAGGGTTTAGGGTCCAGGATTCAGGGCTCAAGGCTTAGGGAGTAGAATTTTTGGAATTTAGGCTGCAGGATTTTAGGGTTTTGGGGGCCTAGGGTGGGGACTGTGGGGCTTCGGGGTCCTCTTCGTAGGGTAAGTTTATGGCGTATTTCTTAAGAGGATTGTACAGAGGTAAAGTAATTTTGGAGGGTTCAAGGTTAAGGGCTTCTCAAAAATGGCCGCTCTAAAAGCTAAAAACTAGATCTCTGCATCTGGGAGAGGTGCTGTAGACCCTCCTAAACCCTAAACCCTAAATCTGTCACCTCCTCCCCTATTTTGAATGATTCTGGCATTTTTTACCGGAAAAGCACGGTCTATGGGGAGGGCAACTGATAGATACCTCTACCCTCATCGCTGCAACCTGACGCTTACGGGATGGGGGCCCCTGAGATGTACTCAAGAATCCCAATCCATAAATCATGGGACGTATAACTAGACTTCTCCCCACTATCACGCATTTAGTCTGAGGGAGATACCATAAATCCAAATGGAGAGTACTATTAGGCCCTCGTTTTCAGCATTGTATTTTGCAAGGAGAGTTCTACTGCCTCAACTACTATAGCAACGCTACTCGCCTTCATTGAAGTTCATTCCTACTCTCGTAAATGGGTAGCTTGTTGCCAGTCGAATGTCTAGCCGGAGATCGTCAAACAACAACGGAGCCCATGGGGCCTATGGTAAACTCTATCCTACTGGTTGTTCATAGGGAATCAGGTAATATTATAAACCTCATATAATACATGTACATACGTATATGTATATATACATATATATTTATAGAAAACCCTTCAAAATCGTAAAACAACCGTATGTGGTATATAGTTCCTCATGCCCTACTAACCCCAAGTAAGCTATGAGGCGCGCCAAAGAAGCCCAAACTTCGCAGCATCCTTCAGAGTTCAGAGCATACGAGACTGACTCCAAAGTTCGAACCCTAAACTAGATCGCCCACCCTCTATATACCCCAAGCAGCCATGATTGTGGACCAAATACCACTATTCAAGGGTACATGGAGGGTCCTACCCCCATTTAAGTGTACATGGAGGGTCCTGGTGTCTAAAACCCTAAACCCCAGGCCGTACCCACTGTTTTGGTACAAGAGGGTCCTCATTCTTAAGTTCCTCGCCTATACCCTCAACCCAAACCCTAGATAGTAGTTTCCATGTTCTTTTCCATTATCCCTGTATACCCCCTATATCGCTAACATTACCCTATATAATATATCCGCGATATAGCCCTATATAATATAACCCAATAATAACCCTATAAAATATATCCCTAGTTTCAACCCTCTACAATATAACCCTAATATAACCCTAATATAAGCCCAATATAGCGACCCAGCTCAACAACCTCAGGTGCCCTTTGGCCTACCTTGCACTGGCTACTTATTTGTCGCGCGGGACGTGAGGCGACGGTGTCTGTTGGTTTAGAACTTACCCTAGGGATCCTACAAATAAGGTTTAGGGTCCTCAGGGTTTAGCCCTGAGGGTTAAGAGGTTTAGGGGGGGCGGGGGGCGGCTCTAACCCCTAAACCCTCAGCGGGTTCGGATTGGGACTTATTGGGAGAGGCTAGGCGCGCACATATCTTTTGTAAAGGCAAGGGCAACAGGAACACGGATGGTTTTTGGACATGTTCCCGATCATTATGCATTCGTTTATACTAACCACCCACCCTCAGGTCCTTCTATATTCCTACAACACACTATATGAGCTAGAGTCTAAACTCCTTAAAGGGGGTTGTATAGGGGATTATATAAGGGACTACTTTAGGAATTATTAGGGGGGATACTAGGAGTTTAGACAATGGCTCATATATCCTCTACATAACCCTAACCCCTAAACCCAGATACCCTTTTTGGCTTCTCCCTTAGCTAGCTCTAATTGTAAACGCTATCGCGGGCCCGGATCACAGGAATCCTGGGCTAACTTAGTCTAACCTGGGTACCGCCTCCGCTCTGCAACAGTTGGATAGTATTCTTAATATGATTATGTGTATAGCCTTTAATAAGACCCCTAATATAGACTGTTATAGTGAGAGCAGTACGCTACAATTCGTTTCTTGCAAGAGTGGAGACGAACACAGAGGGTGTTCTGTCATGTAGGCTATTTACGATATTGCTTTGGGTTGCTGATACTACAGCATATTAATTGAATACAATATGAACGTATTTAGCTCGACCACCAGAAAAACGCTACGCACGTGGAGCATGAAATGGAAAAAACATGGGAACTAGATGGTCACTGCGTGTATATAGTGCCTTGTAGATAGAACTGGCAGAGCCTGAGGGATAACAAGGTAATATCCAATATGGTCCGTCATATTCATCATGGTAGATGACATTACTTGGAGGGTTCGGGGGACTTACTAAGTAGGTCAATAAGGGGGATACCTTGGGTTACCATGTGTGGGTTTTAGGGGCTATTAACCTACTTACTAAGTCCCCCTGACACTCCAAGTAGTCTGAATGTTGAGTACTGCCCCCACCCAGTAACAGTCTATATTCGGGGTCCTATTACGGGCTACATATAACCATATTTTCGTTATTATCCAACTGTTACTGAGGGGGGCAGTACCCAATCCCAAGTCCCTAAACCCTAAACCCTACACCAAGCAGTCTGAATGTTACTGCCAAGCCTCCCAGCCTAAAGAAGCGAGGCGGCCGGAGCGTGGCTCCTGCTCGTGATTGTGGCTGGCTCCCTTGCATCCTGTCGCTTAGGGTTTAGCGTTTAGGGTTTAGGGTCTAGGGAGTCCTACCCTAAAAGGGTTGGTTTTTGAAGATATAATTTTCACTTTCACTGCTTGTAATTCCCCAAAAGGATGGGTCTTTAAAAGATATGTTAGTTTTCATTGCCTCTATTTCCTTGTATTATCCTTATATGAGGCCATAATATACCCGTTACAGAACAACCAACCTGGCCTAGTCAGGGGTCCAAGTACTCCAGTGGCATATGGTAGGTTGTCATGATAATGTTTCTTGTTTGGGTCCCTAGTGCAATATGGCACCCAATGTCTAGGGTTCCCAACAACAGACTATACTCTTGACAACGCCCTCCCCCCAAAGACCTAGACCACCAAGTGCCTATGCGGGCAGCTCCTTGCACCTGAAGTATATGGTGGTTTTCCAAAAATCGGGGGACCCCAATATAGATGCCACAAAACTGAAAGCTTTCTTTCTTATAGGGACCCCAAAACGGGACTCCAATTCAGGAAGCTCGCAGACGCTACATAGACACGTGCGCCCTTCGGGTCATTCCTGGAGGGTGACCTGCTCTTCCCAGACTCGTTTCATAAAGACGCTTTCCCTTAAGTAGATAGAATGTAGGGTATATTAGGGGTCTTGTTATGATATACCTACAGCTATTATATTCTATCGAGTTAAGAGGGACTATAAGAGTTTTCAAGCAGCTCTACCGGCCAACCAAGAATGGATACTCCCCACAGGATCCAAAAAAAAGGACCCGTTCCATTGGTTGGATCCTTTAGGGCGTCTGGGCAACAGATACCCCCGAAAAGTCTGGCATCACCAGGAAGTGATTATCACCATACAGGGGCCTTAGCCCTAAACCCTGAATCCTAAATCCTAAACCCTAAACTCTAAACCTTCAACTGAGAGATCACCCTGACCAACAGCTGGGTTGCTGTTAAGGAACTTCAATTAAGTTACTATATTGGGGGAAACCCTATTATTTACCGTATATACCCATTATGGTAACTTAATTTAAGTTCCTTAACAGCAACCCAGAAAACCAAGCCCTAAACCCTAAACCGTAAATCCTAAGCCCTAAACCCTAAACCTTCAACGGTTACCCTGACCAAAAACCAAGGCGGCACTCGTGTACAGCCGAAGCATACCCGCCTCTTGGAAGCAGGAAGCTGGCTGCTACTTAGGCTCTAGCCTAAACTCCCTTACAGGGGGGTTACATAGGTTACGGTTTAGGATTTCTGGTTTAGGGTTCAGGGTTTAGGATTTAGGGTTTGGGGTTTAGGGTTTAAACTCTTTCAAGGGAGTTATGTAAGGGATTCTTTAGGGGACTATTATAGGTTTATGAAGGGGGATGCTAGGGGTTAAGACTTTAGCTCACTCGGGGGTCAGGGGACGGGCTTATCTTACCGGGGGTAGTATAAAATGAGGGAATATGTTGGGTTCACGTTCTCGGGGTAGAATATGTATATAAGTATACTTACTAAGTTTCCCTGACCCTCCAGGTAATTACTAGCCAATGTATCCTACAAGGTGGTGCCCCATGGTTACATGACTATGCCTGCGGATCCCATACCTATGAATAATGGCATTCATAGTCATACTCACCCCTGTTTTATCATCCACCTCTGGCGCAGCTTACATCTCGGGGGCACCTCCCTGTATAGCAGCCTGAATGTTGTGGTGGGGGGGGGGGGGGGGCGGGTTGTCAACTGTATCTCCACATATAGGCCGACATCCTTCTACTGCCCCTGGCAAGACCTGGCAAAGCCCATGAAGAGGATTTGTCTTCCACGTCATGACAGTTGGTGCCCATCCCACCCACCAAAACCACATTCCCTTTTGGTTCCAAATTAGTCAATGTCACTTAGGCATATCTACGTTAACTGAAGGGGAACTTTAAGGGGAGTTGCTGTAGTATGGGCACAGAGCTTGGATTGTTGTGCTAGCCCGCTTCCTCACGTCTCACGCACGGCAGAATTTTGCCCACTATGTATCCCTATGTCCCCTTCAACTTCTGTAGAAGTCCGTTCTTGAATTATTCGGCTCTGGAGTAGGGACCGTGTAGATGTTCCCAAACAGAAAGGCTTGAGACATCTACGTGGTGAGATGTCAAGATTGCACAGGGATGCTTCGCACAATTACTTCAATATACTACAAGATACTAGAAAATATATTACAATATACTAGAAAGTACTACAAGATATTCGAATATACTAGAACATACTATTGTTCATTACACAGAAGCCCAAAAACATAGGTATATCCCAGTTTCCATTTAATTTTCCATGTTCTTTTCCAGTTGATTCTCCATTATAGTAGTTTCCATTTTCTTTTCCATTATCCCAATATAACCCTAAACCCTAAACCCCATTGTTGTAGTTTCCATTTTCTTTTCCATTATCCCAATATAACCCTAAACCCTAAACCCCATTGTTGTAGTTTCCATTTTCTTTTCCATTATCCCAATATAACCCTAAACCCTAAACCCCATTGTTGTAGTTTCCATTTTCTTTTCCATTATCCCAATATCACCCTAAACCCTAAACCCCATTGTTGTAGTTTCCATTTTCTTTTCCATTATCCCAATATAACCCCTATATAACCCCAACATAAACCCTATATAACCCCTATAATCCCTGTAGTTTCCATTTTCTTTTCCATTATCCCAATATGTATCCAGAAAGGATCTTGAACAACAACTTGGGATGCCGCTGTTGAAGCCTAGGCAGGTCGGTAAAATTCCCTTAGGCCGTGAATCAATCCGAAGCATGAGGCGCTGAAGGTTTAGGGTTTAGGGTTTTAGGGTTCTAGAGGATTCTCTTTTTGTTTTGCAGGGTTTGGGGTTTAGGGTTCGTTCGTGTTCATATATTTTGGTCCCAAAGTATTTACATGCGAGTTCCCACTCGTCCTGGGATATCTTACATACCC
Organism: Cyclobacteriaceae bacterium; assembly: GCA_965243485.1. Classification (GTDB taxonomy): domain Bacteria; phylum Bacteroidota; class Bacteroidia; order Cytophagales; family Cyclobacteriaceae; genus UBA7330. The sequence goes on from CBDEVP010000001.1 coordinate 6,069,327, forward strand.
CACATATGTTAATACCTGCCGTAGGGACCCCGGACGGGAACGGCTCATTTAGGCGACGTTAAGCGGTTTGAGAAGAGCCCTAAACCATAAACCCTAAACCCTAAACCGAGTGCTTTGCAATGCCCGAGGAGCGCTACAGACCGGGACGCTTCGATCTAGTTGGCAACAGCCACCAGCTTCTCGTCGATCTGGGTTCTCAGAGCACAGGTTTGAGGATTGAGGATTATAGGGTTTAGGGTTTATTGCCTTTGGATTGAGTTCTTGGGATCACATTACCCAAAGTTCTGGCTGCACACCTGTTGGTTCCTTCCATTTCTTTTTAAGCTTACTGGTGTTTAGTAGGGAATAAGGGAATGCATTGACCAGGGATTGTATTCCCGTATTCCCTACAAACCCTACAAGATCCACATGACAGTCGTTGAGTCCTTGTTCTGAGGGTTGGGGAACCCACCTACTACCAAACATATCACACGCCGTATTTCCCATATTTCCCCCAGTGCCCACTGGGGTTCAGCATTAAACCCCTTGATGCTAAACCAGCTAAGCCCTAAACCAGCCTAGACCTAAACTCCAAGCACCCTAAATTATGAAATCCTAAGCACTACACCAAACAAAGCATAAGGTTGTCGATTTCTTCTGCTCTGCACCTGGCAACCACAATCCAACGCGGAGATTACCAATGAGCAGAAGCTTACTAGGAGATGTTCTAGTCCGAGTAAGATTATGTCTTCTATTTGGTTCCATTACGTCCTGAGACAGATACAATCCTGCCTGCTTAAGTCACTTCGTATCGTTCATCCATGAATCCTCCTGTCCTCAAAGTCCACTACCCGGACCCCAAAGTATGTAAAATAATGGCCTTTATGGCTGTTATTCTGGGTTTAGGGCTATTATTTTACATACTTCTTGGGGGTTTAGGTAGGTCTTACACTAGCACGCGAGCTTGGCTCTGAGGCTGTGGCATGTTCTGATCTATGCTGCTGTCGCCGCCTACTCTGAAGCAACTTTGCTTTAAGATATGCGGGTGGTGGTCCAAATTACTTACGGCCCCTTTTGGGGTACCTTACATATCAGGTGCAGTGCCGTACTATAATAGGGATCCAACAAGGGACCATAATTTTCACAACCACCCATGTGAGGGTTTGCAGAAACTTAATGCCGAACTTCCTCAAGTTGTTCAGAAACGTGTAGAGTTTCCGAAGTAGGGTCCTTCCGCAAGATTATCGCAATCTGTGCCCTTGCATTGGTATTCCCATGATAGGGCGGGCTGGCGCCCATCCCCCCCCCAGGTTGGTAGCAGTATTCCTGCAAGCTTCCAAAGATAGACTTAATCAGAGGAGCAGCAGCATGGTTTTCATCCTTGTGCTAAGGATTGTATGTAGTGGTCCTTCGCAGTGATGATGGAAGATGTATCTTTGGGCTTGCCTCGGGGGACCGTGTCCCACCCCCTCCTCCCGCTGTATGTACCCTAATCGATATACTTATCATATTATCCCCATTATGACCCACTTTTTAACCCAACTTCTAACAAGGTGGCCTCTACCTGCAAGGTATCTTATCACGCAACTTGTAACTGGGTGGCCTCTACCTGCTTGCTGTGGGCTTGCTCCGAATGATGGTCTCCCCTGTTCCTGTCGCAAGATGCTTAGCAGAGAGAACAGGTTGATAGACCTTGTTTATGGCTTACGCAAAACCTAGGACCTGGACCCCTGACAAAGGGTACAGACACCAAGACACTAGGTCATTAGGTACACCACCCCCTTGTTTTGGGCGTGCAGCGGTTACATTTTGTAACCCAAAACTCCCAATGTCCCCATACATCTCTGCAACTATCGCCTATAATGGCCTATAAGCCTCACCCTACACCCTAGACCCTGCTCTAGAAAGGTCTTTAGAAGATTACCACCACAGCAGCAGGTGTCAACAATGACCACCTAGGACAGCGAGGTTGCAGTAATTCCCCCCTCTCTCTAAGAATATAAGGTTTAAGTTAAGGGTCAAGGGTCAGCGGTTTTTAGGGTTAAGGGTTTAGGGTTTAGGGTTGAGGGACTTAAGGTTGAGCTTAGGGGTTTGGATGTTTAGGCCCAGTGGTGTCTGAAATTCTTTCCCACCGAATCTAGTACCATTACATGTTACAAGAAATGTTTACTTGGGGGCCGGGGGGGGACTATATTCCTAGACCCTCCTCCTAGCCTCTATTTGGGCCTAAGTACCCACGATTAGGGACCATAAATCCCCAATTAAGGGTACAAGGAGGGTCCTGGTTATTGGAGATGTGGTCAGAAGGATCTCTAAAGTCTAAAGTCTGAGGAATTCTCCTGGGATGGATGGCTGGGGGTTTGAGGTTTGAAATTGTAGGGTTTAGGGTTTTAGGGTTTAGGGTCTAGGGTCTACTTACAGGAGCCTAGGCCCTTAAAATGATAAAGAAGGTAAGGATACCAAAATAGCGCCGCAGGTACAAATCATTATCCCAATATATCCCCAATATACTATAGTAGTTTCCATTTTATTTTCCATTATCCCAATATAACCCCAATATACAGTTTTTGGACAAGGCGTCGGGTCCAAGTCCAGCCGCGCAGCCGAGTGGCCAGGTCCATGCCCGTTCGGACGCATCCTCCCCGGCTCTCGGCCAACCCTAAGGGTCCAAGTACCTAATAATCATATACTTACCCAAAACCTGTGCTAGTTTTACTATTACCAAAACCCTAAGTACCCAATTATTGGGTACATGGACCCTTAGGGCAAGATGCGGTGAGCCGACAGTTGACGGAGCAAGCGCGAGAGACGACATGCTCAAGCTAAGGTCGTTGATGCCATGTTGTGCCAAATGACGCGCCCTGCGGAATGCTGGGCTGCGGATGAGTCGTGAGATGATACAAGTAAGATGCAAGCACGCACATCGATTTAGGGTTTAGGAAGTTTGGGTTTTCGGATTTAGGGTTTAGGAATCAGGGCTTAAGGTCTAGAGTTTAGTGGTCTCGGTTAGGCACTTTGCCATGCGCTGTTGTGTGCGAGGGTGCGCTGATGTTCAGCGACACCTCAAGCGGAAGTCAAAACTGTGTTCTTGCTACAGCCTGCCAAGCCTAAACGTTAAACATTCAAAGTACATGGAGTGTTTTCTTAGGTGTGCCTGGTAGTTGGGCTTGCCGAGCCTCCAACCCCTACAGCTTTAGCCTGACAGCTTACACCCAAAGCCTGAAGATCCTACACCCCACTTGGAGGATCTTTGGACTTAGTAAGTCTACCTACAATCCCTAATAGCCCCTACCACAAGCCCCATAATCCAAATTACTAAGTAGACTTACTAAGTCAAGGGATCATCCAAGCAAGCTCTATAAATCCCAGACTCAGATTCTGAGCCTAAGCCCTAGGAGCCTAACCCCTACGACTCTACACTTTTCGGACCCAACCCTAGTTTAGGGTTTAGGGTTAAACCCTAAACCCTAAAGCAGCACCCGGCCAAGGCTTTGGTGACGGTTTTCGCGCTGACAGCTTCGGCGTCCTTCTGCGTGTGAACTGCGTGCTTCCGAAAAGAACGGTGTATGCCTACGTTTAGGGTTTAGGGTTTATAGTGTCAAACTGGTGTGGCCTCTTGCATATATAGATATCTTCCTGTATCCAAGGGCTCCAACAGCGTAGGGTTTGAGGGCAAGGGGCTGGATCTGAGAAATTTAGAGATCCCGCTTACCCGGCTTGGGGGTGTTTTAAGAACTAGGGGGACCCATCGTGCGATAATCCTTTAAGTGTGGAACATATGAGCCCTAGACTCTACCCAGACCCTCCTAAGTAGTTCCTTTTTGGGTAGTATCTCCAAATCCCTTACCAAAAAACCATAACAAACCCAAAAAGGAACTACATAAGAGCCCTTGGGTAGACTCCTGTGCTTGCTCCTAGCCGACACTGTCCACGGCTCTGAGGCCTTGATCAGGTAGATCCCCCAAAAACCGCGAGACAGACCCTCTAAGCTATCTCCATCAAATAAGAGTATCTAGACATACCAAGAGTATGATATATATATATATACACCATACATATATATATATATATATAGAGATATATACGTATACACACACACATGCATGCATGCATGCAGGCATGTATGCATGCATACTTACTTACTTACATACATATACATTTACGTATACACAGACATAGACATACACACACACACACATGTACATACATACATACATACATACATACATACATACATACATACATACATACATACATACATACATACATACATACATACATACCTACGTACGTACGTACGTACGTACGTACGTACGTACGTACGTACGTACGTACGTACATACATACATACATACATACATACATACATACATACATACATACATACATACATACATACATACATACATACATACATACATACATACATACATACATACATACATACATGTATGTATGTATGTATGTATGTATGTATGTATGTATGTATGTATGTATGTATGTACGTATGTATGTATGTATGTATGTATGTATGTATGTATGTATGTATGTATGTATGTATGTATGTATGTATGTATGTATGTATGTGTGTATGTATGTATGTATGTATGTATGTATGTATGTATGTATGTATGTATGTATGTATGTATGTATGTATGTATGTATGAATGGACATATAGAGTTCAGGGTATCTCTTGGACAGGCCCTTCAAGTAACCGCTAGGTTGCCTTCTAAGTACCCTCTAAGTGTCCTTCTTAAGGGGTCAGTCCCGTCTGGGATTCCGTAGGACTATCCGCAGGGCCCAAGCGCCGTAGAGTCAACCCTAAACCCTAAACCTTAACCCCTAAACGCTAAACCCTAAACCCTACCCAGACCCCCCAAGTACCCTAAAATAGGGTCTATGTAGCTTCTTTTGGGGGATACTTAGGGTCTATAGAGGTAGGTAAACCCTGATTTCCCAACACGGTGCATGGGAGCTATGGCTGCGACATTTGCGTCTGCGGAGCCAGTACGAAAACTCCTGATTTGGGATTATGCCGCTCGGTTTAGGATGCAGGCTCTAGGGTTAGGGCTTAAAGTTTAGAGTTTAGGCCCTAAGCCCTAAATAGTAGCTTCATATTTATTTTACATTGTCCCCATATAACCCCAATAAGCCAGGGGCTACTTTAGCCCAAGGCCTCCTGAGTATCCATGTTGCATAAACTTGGGTTGCCATGCTCTTGCATGCTCCCAGGATAGGGTTCAGGGTTTAGGGTTAGTCCCAGGAATATTTTGTACGCATTATGGATCATAATCCCCACATATACATCGCAAAAGAAGTAAATCGTTTATACGGCCCGTAAATATATCCCAGTACTACGAACGAGCATGAATTGTTTCTTGTGGTGTCCGCTGTGCAGGTGCTTTTGAGGTTTAGGGCCCCGGGGTGGTAATTAGAGGCTACGAGGTGAAGTTAAAGGGAACGTAAAGTATTCCGCAATTGAGTATATGCTACACCTTAAGCCCCTCAAGCCTAAATCCTCTACCCTGAAACTCTCCGAAGCCCTAAACGGTAAATCGTCCTAAGACCGAAATCCTAACCCCGAACGCTATACACCCCTAAAACCCAACCCTAAACGTTGATTATCTTTTGTTATGGTTTAGGGTTTTGGTGCACGTTCATGTCATGTGTTTCTGACTTTGCTATAACGGGTATCCATTCTCGCAAGGAGGTTGGATTTTGCCAGCAGGATTTGGCGAACTCCCATGTGAGTCCAGGTAGGGTACTTTTTCATGCGTTGCTTTGATGACAAACTGCCCCTAATCTTGAAACCATGACACCCCAAACCCTATAGTCCCCCTTAAGTAGATAGAATATGGAGTATATGGGGATCTCATTATAATATACTCGAAGCCATATTCTATCTACTGAAGGGGACTATAAGCCCTGAAGTCTACAGCCTGCAACCTTACACCCCAGGCGCCATGTCTACATTCTTATCCTAGAAAAACGAAAGTCTAGACCCTTGACCCCAATAACCCAAACCCTAAACTTCACCTAGACCCCCAAGTACCCTCTATAGACCCTAAGTATCCCCAAATAGAAGCTACATAGACCCTATTTTAGGGTACTTGGGGGGGTGCCCTAAACCCTAAACCCCAAGCCCTAAAACCTAAACCCTAAACTTCAAGATCCGAAGCTTCGGTCCAGGATTGGAGCTTGATCAATGCGAACTCCGCCGCTTGGTGGGCAGACCAGGCCGTCATCATCGGATCGCTGAAGACCTAATTTACGGTTTAGTGTTTAGTTTAGGGCAGAGAGATCAGCGTTTAGGGGCCCTGCCCCTAATACCTCAGCAGGTGGCTCAAATCAATTAGGTAGGAATTATGTTGGCTCCCTTTCAGGAGGAGTCCAGGCTAAGGTACTACGTATGGTCCCCTCACAACCCTTCTGCAACCATAGCATTCAATGCACCCAAGCCCTGTTCTTCCTGAACAGGCCCTACGTTACCGGCCCTAAAACGTAAACCGCGTACCTGTTTGTGTCCTGGGTATCAGGCAATTATGGTAGTTTCCCAAAACTAGGGTACCCCAATATAGACCCCAATATACTATAGTCCTTATTATTAAGTGCTGCAATAAGGACCCCCAAAAAGGTACCCCTAATTTTAGGAAACCCCCTTATGGCGAGGGTTCATTCATGTCCCTACTGGTGCCTTGGTTTCCGACCTTGTACCAACTCTCCAGCCCCTTAAAAGACAGCTTGCCCTTCGAAGCCGGCAGCCTGTGCGGGCATGCCTTCTCTAAGCGAAACAGCTAGGAATAGAGTATGTAGGGATTCTACAGGGGTTATAAGGATAATGGAAAAGAAAATGGAAACTACAACATCATAATCGGGTATATACTGGGATTTATAGTAGGGAATAAGGGAATATGTTCTATTGGGATGATCTATAGATCGTCCAGGAGACTACCCACAGGAATGCTCATGCAAAGTTTACAGCCCGAAGGACACATGGCGGAGAGAATCCAGGCAGCTTGAGCCGACGCTAACCCTAAGGGTCCAAGTATTCAATAATCATATACTTACCCAAAACCTGTACTATAACTTCTATTACCCAAAACCCAAGTACCAAATTATTGGGTACTTGGACCCTAAACCCCAAACCCCAAACCCTAAACCCAATATACCCCTATATACCCTATATATCCCCCTTTAAAGGGACCAAATTATTGGGTACTTGGACCCTCTGGGTAAGGCCAGAGTTGGAAGAGGCTGGCAGGAGGTGGCACCAGCCAGAACTTGAATGTAGCACCACCATGGCTGCAGAGAGGGTTCAAACTACATGGGTTCCCTGGGTTTAGGGTTTAGGGCTTAGGGTTTAGGGTTTAGGGCTTAGGGTTTAAGGTATAGGAACAAGAATAGGGGCTATAGAGGGAGCACAAGGTCCCCATGCTGACACCAACTGTCGGTTCCTTGCCCCCTCACTTAGGACACCTCACAGAGAATCGTACATAATGGGAAGGGGGGGTCGTGTCAAGGCACGTGGCATCATTTAAGGTGCGTGACAACGGAAGTGCAGCACTCAAAGCGCAATTTCCCTGAGTGCAGCAAGGGAGCCGCTCCTTTTGGCCCTTCCATATTCGCCAATATGGCCATACTTTGACAAACTCCCATCGAGCACCTGTTCCAGGTTTTGCGCTTTTGATGGGCATGCTTGAGAACAATATGCATGGGGGTCACACAACAACTACATACTATTGCGCCAGATGTTTACACAGATTCTTGGCCCTATGCAAAAGGCAATACTGATGCTTGGACCGGTGACCCCCAAGTCCTGGCTTACATGTAAGTTTTGTGCCGTACAAAGCCGTCCAAGGACACGTTCGTGGTGGCACCTTGGACGCAATGGCCGCGGAGAGCAATTGGGGTTCTGCGACAACCTATACCGTACGAGTTTGATTTCTGTAGAAGCATGAATATTTACGTCAATACCTAATAAACTTACACAGCAAAGCTACTCTAGAAATTATCACCCCAAAGCCGATTTTGCTCCTACGCTACAATCCACCAAGCAGTGCCGTAGCTCGCTTTGTAAGTGATTCTTACAGCCAAGCAGTATACTGATGCGGCCATCTGTTGCTAGTTTAAGATTTGGGGTTCAGATTGCGGGTTCAGATTTAGGTTTTAGGGTTTAAAGCCTCACCAGAGAACCGAGACGTTGCCGCCTGTCCCGCTCTTGCCTACATCTGCAATTCCTAAACACCGCCCATAACCCAAGCACCCATGTCCCTTCAACTGCAAAGACACTGGCTTTTCCCTCAATCCAAACACCCAAAGGTCCTTCACGCCCACGCAATGAGCGCCCTTCAAACCCTATACCCCTAAATCCTCAAATCACTGCCCCAAATTCCCTAAACTATAGGCGCCAAGCCCTAAACCCCAAACCCGCCCTAGAATAGCGGTAAGCAGAGTTTTGCACCTGAGGCGTGTACATCTCCCTAGCGATGCACCCCCCACAACCCCCTCCCCCCCCAACAATAAGTGAGCCAGAATCAAAAGTCTTTAAGGGGTTATAGAAGGCATTATGTAGGGGACTACTGTAGGATACTATAGGGGGTATGAAGGTGGATGCTAGGAGTTTAGACTATGGCTTAAGTAGCCCCCAAAGTAGATGATGATACTATGTTGGGGTTACTCATTATTTATGGGATATTTATGGGATGTGGGGAGCTATTTCATGGATTCCCCTACTACACTACCCTACCCCCACGCAACCCCCGAGTTGAACTAATGTTGACTTGAATCTCTATAAACGGGGGAACCTGGCGGGGTGGTATAGAGGGGGTAGTAAGGGATCCCATTCAGAGCCCCGGCAAGGGGGCCGGTCTAACGGGCCCTTAAGCACAAGAGCGAGCAATCGCGCACAAACGAGAGCAATTGTGCGCAATTGCGCCCTTTTTCCAATGACGACTCTACTGCATATGCGTTTGTTCGAGACTGGGCTGGCCCATGGTTTGCAGCCCAGCTTTCGGCTCATGATGTCTTTCAAGGCTTGCAGTTTGACTTGTCCAACAACCATCCATGTCCATGTGAAGGCAGTATCGTGGCGCGCCGCAGGCAAGCGCAAATGCGCACGCGGCTACAGCGCATCGCGCGCAATCCGTACAAACAAGCGCAATTGTGCACAATTGCGCCCCGCTGTGGGCAGAAACGTTTGCAATTGCGAACAATTGTGCGCAATTGCTCGCTTTCGTTTTGCGCGGCATTTTTGATGCGAAGCTCGCGCGCTGTGCTCGCACACGTAGAAGCTGACGAGTGCACGCAGCCCGTCTGACATGTTCCGGTTGTCGGCTTCCAGGCTGGAACTTCGAACTGGGACTTTGTTGCACCTTGCACCTGCGCAAGCAGCACGAGGTCCCAAGCCGCTGTGATTTCAATGCCGGGCCCGCGCTGGCATTGAACAAATGCGAGTTAATGGGCCCATTAATCCAGCCCCATTAACGGGTCTCCAACCCATGAGTACTAGTAGCCCTGAGGGTCCAAGGACCCAAATAATAGAGTTTTAGGTCCCGAATACCGTTAGTAGTGTAGTATTGAGGCCCTAAAGCCTTACGATTCGGGTCCTATACTAGACCCTTATATAGGCTCTAATATAATCCCTAAGTATCCCCCTTTAACCCCTTTAACGGGACCCTACTGTTTGGGTCCTTAGACCCTTAGGGTAGGGGAGGTGATGAACACTGGAGGAGCCCTGACAACCCTGCAGCAAAGGAGCAGCTGAGACCGGAGCTCATGAGTCGCTTCGACTCTCTTCGAGACCTAGGCCGGGCTTAGGATCTTAGAGGCTTGCGACTTAGGAGGTTCTATAGGGTTTGGGGTTTAGAGCTTAGGGGTTTTGTATAGGGTTTAAGGTTTTTCTGTTTAGGGGGTGTGCTGGTCGAGAGTCTTCTGTCTAGAATTTATTGAGGTTCGCATTTATGGTGCAGGGTTTCAGCTTTAGCGTATACACAGTAGTTTAAGTGAACCCCTAGGTAGCCAAGTATACAAATGATACCTACATTGGGATTTGGGCTTAGGTGGATCCTAGGCGATTTGTCTTGAATTTAGTCATCGAAGGGTCCACGTACCTAATAATCAGATACTTACCCAAAACCTGTACTATAGTTACTATTACCCTAAACCCCTAAACCCGAAACCCTAAAACCCAAAAACCCTAAAACCCAAAAACCTTAAAACCCTAAAACCCTAAGCCCTAAACCCTTAACCCTTAACCCTAAACCCCAAGCCCAAGTACCTAATCTAATTATTGGGTGCTTGGCCCCGCTTGGGTCCTTTGTACCGACGAGGGTTCAGCAGGAAAGGTTTGAGCAGAACTATGGGCTTGGAGTAGGATTTTAGGGTTTTAGGGTTTAGGGTTTTAGGGTTTTGAGTTTTTAGGGTTTTAGGGTTTAGGGTTTAGGGGGAGGTTGGGATTAGGTTATAGGATCTTCAGGATTTTGGAGCTTTAGTTCCAGGATTTTGGATTTAGGGGTTAGGGTTCAATCCCCTCATGCTAACATTCAACTACCACCCCCCACTATAATAGATATCACCCCCAACTATTGTACCATTATATGCATTACAGGGCACAATGTGTCGTTATCAGGGGAGGTGCTTAACCTGTTGTTCTTTCAGATTTGTAGGTCCAGGGTATGCTTCGGGGGCTATGGGGCTGAGTAGCTAAACAGAACTACGCGTAACGCTAAACCTTGAAGCCTAAACCCTCAAACCCTACAGCCCTAAACCCTCAAACCTTAAATCAAACCCTAACTTCCTTATCCCTAAACCCTCAAACCCTACACCCTTAACCTTGTCATCCCTATCTCTGACATCCCTGGCTCCACGCAGATAAGGGCAACTGCCCTTGTCATATGTCCTGGCCCAATCCTACGTCCTTACCCAATCCCATGGACCTCCAAGCAGGGGTGATTTTCCACGGCGGGGTCAAGTGTTTGGGGTTTCGGGTTTGTAAATGATGGTAAGTACATGTTCCCAACATAGTACTCTTTATTGTTAGGGGTGCTGCAGGACCGGATCTTTTTCCCACCCTCGCACCCACCTAGCGTTGCAGAATATTGTACAGAATATGATCATGTGTTTTTTAAGCACGGGCGGACTGGGATGAAAATGAAATAGTGTGGTATTAGGAAGAGGGTCGGCTGGTGCAAAAGATGGCTCCAAGCTTGGTGTAGGGTTTTCAGTTTCGGCCTTAAAGTTGCAGGGCGCTTCAGACTGGACAAAACTATTCCTAAGCCTTTTTCGCCCTAAACCCTAGGCCGAAGCAGCTCGATGTACGGCCTTCATCAACTTTCCTTTTGGGCTTGTTCAGGAGGAGCACAAGCAGTAGGATCAGAGCTGAACTCGAGAGCAACGACTGAACTCACTTGCCGGAACCATAAAGAGAGCCAAGGAGGCCAGTATTTTACATGCAGTATAGGGTTATATTGGGATAATGGAAAAGAAAGTGGAAACTACTATAATGGGTTATATATACTAGAAATTTTTGTCCAGGGCTCACATACATGTGGGGGTTCGGGCAGGTTGTTCGTTTGCACCTTGCAAGTCGTACAGTCAGTAGCCCTACACCCTCGATCCCAGACGCTGTACAGTCTAAGCTGTTAAGCCTTAAGAGCAGACTTCGCGACTCCCCACGACTAAGCTCCAACACCTGCGCCCTAAGCCCTGCGCCCTTTGTCCCTGAACACTAAACTTCGAATTGTGGATATTGTGTACAGGTTGGACGGCGCTGATGGACAGCCAAGTCAAGGAGCTCTTCGACCGCGGCGTCACGCGCCGCACGGATCAATCGCTTTCCATTCAATTCCTCTCAAGCTTGAGGTACCCAACCCCCTATAGGTGAAGTATAGTCTAAACTTCCAGTATCCCTGGTAATAACCCTATCCCCCCTTCCCTGCGTTTAGGGATCTCATACAACTCATGAAAGCCTCTGTTCGGGTAGTCTTTATCCTGAAGGATCCTAGCATTCTATCTGGAAGGTGATCAGAATGAGTTCTATAGAATCTTTCGGTCTCATACTCATCCCTCACTATTAAAATGTCCCTCTCTCTCTAACAGCTGTAGGGAATCAGGGAGTATGTTTGTTATATGATGTATGAAGATAATACTGGGACGATATTCCCCTAAGCCCTTAGGGCATGAGGTGGAAGCTTGGAGAGTTCACTAGCATGCGCATTGATCCGTGGACCTTAAAGAGCCAAGGAGCGATTTTGGAGCAGTGCGTTGCTTCAGTGCCACGCCTGACTATTCTCCTTGGGACTTAGCTTGGACCTTAGACCCTTAACCCTATGGGATTCCCATGAACCCTAAACCCTATTATAGGTAACAAAGGGTTAAAGCTTAGTAGGAATATTGTAAGGAGGATTGGGGTTGCCCCAGCCCCCAACATAAGGACCATATGACGATCATGTGAGCTATGGTCTAAGTCTAAACTCCTGAAAGAGAGTTACATAAGGGATTTAGGGTTTAGGGTCTAGACTCCTTAAAGGAGGTTATATAGGGGACTACTATGGAGGTTAATAAGGGGGAGACTAGATTTCTACTATGGCTCACGTGACTCTGACAGGGTCCCTGTTTTGGGTGTTGCAGTTACTAAAATCCAGCTGCTGTATTCGGCCATGACGCTTGCCGCGAGGACTTGTTTTCGAAGGCTTGGCTACATATTCGCACATGATCGAGGTTTGCACAGAAAATCACATGGACAGGAAATTGCATTGGGGGTTGGGGGTTGCTGTCTTTTTCAGGGGAAGGGATCACAAGTCCCAGGTCAAGGATCAGAGGAACGTATGCGACACGTGTAGGAGCTGCTAGTAGCGGGGCTGGCAGAGTTAGCATATCACCCTAAACCCTAAACCCTAAACCGCGTGTAAATGCGCTAAAGGGTGGCCTGGAGCCTCCTAGAGAAGTGTGGATTGCCTGTAATATTACTCCTAGTACAGATTGTTGCTGGGTAGAGAGAGTATCCAAAGTATGACACAAAGGACTTACGTAAAACGCAATTAATTGGTTTTATTTTTCTCATAGCCCCTACATTGCCTTATGTACAGCCTTGTAAGCCAATATAGCCCTAAAACCAAAGGAGTTACCTTGAAAAGGCAATGTAACGCCTGAACCCTGAACCTCCCTGTAAACCTCCTGCAGCTACACCTTCAAGCCAAGCCAGGCTTAAGGGGCCAGGTGCTTGATAACGGTCCCATGGGGCCCCATTAATGTTTAGGGTTTAGGGTTTAGGGGTCATAGGGATATGTGAGCTATAGTCTAAACTCATAATACCCCCTTGAATAATTTTCCACGCGGTCACCTGGGTCTTCCCTTAGATAACCCGCCTTCAGGAGCGTTGACTATAGCTCATGTAAGGACGTTTGGGGATGGAGATGGGGATGGGGATGCGGGTTCAGGGTGAAGGGTTTAGGATGGCAGCTGGGTACCTGGGATTTGGGTACCAGTAGTTGTAGTACAGGTTCTGGGAAAGTACATATCGCAGGTCTTGGAAATTGTGGCTGCCCGAATTGTACGACAAGCGTCTACACTCACCAATATCCCCGAGAAAACCTACATACACACACACACACACAAAAAAAAACTCCTCATAGACACCTTATGCTTTACTCTGAAACCACTAAACCCGAAACCCCAACCCCCCAAGCCAAAAACCCTAACCCCCTAAACCCTAAACCCTAAATATGCTTATTGCGTAATCCCCAACCACTGAACCCCAAACCCTGTTACTTGGCCCCTGACTCTTGGCCTAGGTGCCATGCTTTGACGGCAACCTCACGGCCATACGACGGGCTGCCGAAGCCAAGGCTTCCGCAGAAGCTATAGGGTTTAGGGTTTAGGGTTTAGGGTTTGGGTCTAAACTCCTTAAAGGGGGCTATGTCAAGGATTATATAGGGGACAATTATAGGGGTTATGAAGGGGGATACTAGGAGTTTAGACTATAGCTCACATGGGGCTTGCCTGGCCCTCCCAAGGGGTCAAGGGTTTAGAGTTTAGGGTGTAGGGTTTGGGGTTTAGGGTCTATAGGCTTTGGGCTTACCTGGACCTCCAAATAGCCCACAGTGGCAATACTAATGGGGTTAAGGGTTTTGAGTTAAGGGTTTAGGGTATATACCGATTACTTTGGGGGTTAAGGCCCGTTATTATGAGCATTTCGGAGGTCTACATAAGGGTTTGAGGTCTACGGCTTTGCCAGGGGTTATCGGGCTTAGGGTCCTGGGAGGCCCAAATCACAAAGCGAATCTTTAGGGGAGCTTGATTCAAAATGACGTGGGAAGGGGCCAGATCCCCGAATAGTAGTCCGACATCAAGTGGACAGCCTTCAGCCCAAAGACCGTTTAGGGTTTAGGGTTTAAGAACTGCGAATAGAACTTAGGACAGGTATCGGGATGTATAGGGATTTTTTTTCGCTCAGTACCGCTACCAGGAAGAAAAATCATGGAAAGTCAGACGGACATTTGCAGAACAAGGGTCCCTTTGTGTGACCAAAAGCCCTAAACCCTATAAACCCTATAAGCCCTAACACGCATATGAGATGTTAGATTTGGGGTTTTTGGAAGTCCAGGGTCCTGTGCGTTGAGGTGTCTTGGGTTGGACCGTGACTCTGATAAGACCCTTATAGACCCTTAGGTCCTAAACCCTAAACCCTAAACCCTATAAACCCTAAACCCTAAACCCCTAAACCCTCTTAGGGTTTAGGGCACCTCTGGTCCTTTAGTTTGGAACCCATACGAGATATAGTCTAAACTCCTTAAAGCCTTAAAGCGGGGTTATATAGGGGGTTATATAGGGCAGTACTCTAGGGTTTATTAAGGGGCATGCTAGGAGTTTAGACTATGGTTCATATAGGTTTAAGATTTTAGGGTTTAGAGGTGCGATCGCCTTAGCTTCACAAAGCCCTCAATATAGTTGGGCCTCAACACATCGTATTCGCATCCAACCTCAAAGATAAAGTTCTGAATATTCTGATCACAAATCCCTCCCCCGCACGAAAAACAAACCACACAGCATGATCATCCTGAAATTCACGGCTACTCTTTTTGGGTTGGGATTCTCAGACACTGCGTGATGCTAAGCCAGGACCATCGCATGAGCCCTCACCTTGAATTCCCAGCAACAATAACTCCTCGTTCATGTCACAAAGCTGCAGGCAGTTCAGGTCGTTTTAAGCGACGCCAACACCATCTTCATTGAGGCATCGAGGGTTTCTTGAACTAGCATAGAGCATAGGGTTTTGGGTTACACAATGCTGGGGTTCTATGAGGGCTTCAAGTAAATGTCAACATCTGGTTTTCGTGCGTCTAAACAATTCCCAACCCTTATTCCTAAATCCAGAGCGGTGAGCCAATCCTTTACTTTGCCTCACTTGTAGCTGCGGGATGTACCTCGCGCAACCACGCCCCTCAAAGATAAAGATACCCAAGCATTTTGGCCGTTTTCTTCTACAGCAACTGTGCTCAAAGGTTTTTGTTCAGGAAGGGGCTACTAAGATTCCTATTACATATTGTGGTAACGGGAACCTTGCTAATGGGTGGGGGAGCAGCACCGTGTAGGGCTTGCATCGGGCAGCTTGAGAGGCGTTTCTTCAGCAATCCGGGCTGCGGCGCTGCTTTTCGGAGACTTAGGCAGCACGACAAGCTCTCATGTAAGGATGTTCGAGAAAGCAGAAGTCTAAACCCTAAGCCTTAAATCCTTTTTTGCATTTTTTGCTGTGCACGTTGCGCGGCTATCATGTCCATGGGGCCCTCCAGTTAGCAGTGCCCATGATTACCAGCAAGCTGACATATGGTTTAGGGTGTCGGGATGTTGTTACCCAATAAGCTGGGAATATCCAGGTGATCCTAGGGCTTAGTGACTTTCCGAAATCAAGGGACCCTGTTTTCGGAGTCCCATCACGAGGGTTATTATGGAGTGTCGGGGTTTCTAATATGTCTATTTGGTAGTTTCCCGGAATAGTGGGACCCTGATATTCACCCAAAGGATTATATTTCTTATCATGAAGGGGACCCCCCCCCCCCCCCTCACCAAAAAAAAAAAAAAAAATTGTGCACCCTAATTGTTGGAAACCCCAATATTGAGGCTCCTGTTTATGCAAGCTACCAGACTGAGCTGTAGTCTACACTCCTGAAAGGGGTTCTCCTAATATCGGGGATCATATAGGGAAGCGTTAGAGGGGCTATCAAGGGGGACAATAGGAGGTTAGACTTTAGCTCAACTGCAGCCACACAGTTTAAGGTGCAGGGCTTAGCCTTCAAGGCCAACAGTTTGATTCTGCCTTTGGCTACGTGCACATAAGCCAGTAAACCCTGACCCTTAACCCTAAATCTCTTTCTACTGGCAACTTGTACTGAGGAGATCATCAGCAACGGGGCCGAGTTCGACGACGAGGGCAGATTACACGTCCGCCCTTTCCATGTCGCCTGGCAGCGGATAAGGGTGTATGCTTTAGGGTCTACGGTTAGGATTCAGGGCTTAGAGTGCAATTTCCAGACATTGGGGGGGGGGGGGGTATAGACCCCAGGCATACTACAGTGCTTGTTATAGTGCACCCCGAGAAAATTATGGATCCCTATTTCAGAAACCCGTTTTTGCATTCAGCGGATGAGGCTGTGGAGTTGGACTCATACACTCGCAGCCGAGGTCTTCCCCAACATCGTTGGGCCTACACATTGATCAAGAATGGTACGTCAAATCGGAAGGAACACGGAACATGAAATGGAACGCGAAATAGAAACTACACTTAGATAATTAAGCTTTTTGGAATACGCATTGTCCCTATAAACCCTAAACCCTAAAACCCTAAACCCTAAACTAAACCCTATAAACCCTAAACCCTAAAACCCGAAACAGATTCTGTCAGGGCCTGTACGGACTTCTTCCTGCGCCTCATCAAGTCCGAGCCCTAAAACCTAAACCCTAAACTACGGGAACTGGGATTATAGGGTATAGTTTATAGGGGTTACATAGGGGTTATATTGGGGATAATGGAAAAGAAAATGGAAACTACTATAAGTATTTAGGGGTTTAGGGTTTGGGGGGTTATGCTATGAGCCCCTCTGGAATGATATGAACTACAGTCTAAACTCCTTAAAGAAGGGTATATAGGGGATTATATAGTATTATAGGGACAGTTAAGGGGGATACCAGGAGTTTAGACTATGGCTCATATGCAGTCTTGAATCCTAAGCAGCCCTCGCAGGCTTCTTTACAGGAAATTGTGCTAGTCGGCTTGCTTCCAGGTGGTTGCAAGGGGCTGCCAAAAAACTTGCACAAAAAGCCCTATATAAGCCCCGTTTCCGTATCGTGTTCCACGTTCGTTTCCACTTGATTTTCCATTGCTGGTCATAAGTCCTGAGTCTTAAACCTAAATCCTAAACCTCAAACCCTAAATCCTAAGCCCTTAATCCTAAATCCTGTATGTCTCCTCCGATGCAGGTCTGCATTAAACAGCATGGACACTTAAACCTTAGCATTTTAGGTTCCAGAAAGCGGCCCATGCTCGACAGACTTGGTAGTAGAGGGTTTAGGGCCACTCCAGCTCAAGAGCTTGGCGAAGGAGTGCAGCCCACGGCTTGTTGTGGCTATCTCCTTGCAAAAAAAATGAGGGCTCTACAGACAGGGGACCATATACCATTGTCCTCATCATAACTAGGTACCCCAGTAGTACACGTTTCCCCTTTTTATTTGGGGGTCTTGTTGAGTCTTGTTATTAACGCTGAATATCAAGAGCAAGGGTGCCCTTATTGTTAAGTGGTTACTGGGGAACCTAGTTGCGGACCCCGGAGGCAGCCCCCACGTGAAGGCTTTTCTGACCCCAAACCAAGCCCGCAGCATTGTGTCTGAAGGATTTCCAAGATCATGGTCCCACATTCTTTAGGGGTCTCCAAAGTAGTTTTTAAATTTTGGGCCTTATGAGCCTAATAACAACTGCAAATTACATTTCTAGTGCGGTTTCGAGGCCGGTTTAGCATTCCTTGCATTCTTACTTATGGTCTTCCTACGGGAATGGTGAGCAGTGAGAAGCATATGGTGCCATTTACAGATGCCCACGTTCTGCAGGTCCCGCTCCCTTATCCCCCAAAACAACACTTGCAGGTATATGGGACTTGGTAGTTGCATCTAACAGGGTGACTTGTTCTGGAAACCTACCCAAGGAATTAGCAAGTCCCATGAACCCAGAAAACCCATTTCAGGAGGGTCCAGAACACGGATGTCCGCTTTGTCCAAGCAATCTTTGCAAGGTTCGCAACCATGACATGCGGGGTGGGGGGGGGTGTGGGGGGGGGGGTTGGGGGCTCGAAGACTTGGGGTCCTCTTTTGGAGTTTAGGGTTTAGGGCCTTCTTGGGGGGTCCCTAGCCCGCCTAGCCCCAAGGCCTTATAAGGCCTCTGGCGTTTTGGTGTCTCAGCGAATATTCCCCTGTTCATGGAAACTACCATTTCAACTTACTTAGCCAATAGAAGAACTTTAACCTCTGTGGGCTTCTTTGTTTCGTGTCTCCTTAAAAAAGTTTGTAAACCCTAAGCCCTAAAACCCTAACCCCTGAACCCCAACTTGTTTTGCCCTGGCTACTGGGAAAGAGAGCAGTTCATGGTAAGGATTGAGGTCAGAGCCTGAGGCTTGGGCTAGGAGCTGACTTTGCAACCGTGGATCTCTACGTGGGTGGATGTCAAAATTATGGTCCCTTTTGGGGTACCCTGAATATCAGGTGCCGTATTATAAGAGGGATCCAGAAAGGGACCATGATTTTGACAACCACATGATTCTGTTAGGACGCCTAGGGGGCTTATACTTGGGAAGCACAGTTCTAATTGGGTTCTGAGAAGCCTTAACCTTCAAGTAAACGCTAGACACTGAACCTTTGGCAGACCTGGAGGTATTGGGGCTCACAGACAAGGATCCAAGAGGGCAGTGTTTACCGGATGTGTTGTTTGTTGTTTCGGGTTGCGTGTGGGTAGCCTTCCGTACTTCACTTTCAATCCCCCACAGAAGTCAGTTACACTATAGATTGGGTCATTCCCCCTCCCAGTATCTGTCCTTAAAGGGGCCTTCTTAAGGGGGTTCTTATAACTCCTATAACCCATTGTGGTAACAGTTACTGTAAGGGGGAATGGCCCAAACTATAGAGTTAGCATAGAAGAGCCGCAGTAGCAGTCCCACCCTACATCCACTATACTCTCTTACCCTAAGGGTCCAAGTACCTAATAGTCATATACTTACCCAAAACCTGTACTATAATTACTATTACCCAAAACCAAGTACCTAATTATTGAGTCCTTGGACCCTCTGGGTTAGGATCAGCCTCTACGCCGACAGTCTGCAATCAGCTTATCGCGCTCACCGTTACCTCTTTCCCAAGGGACTTGCGCCGAATGGGGGCCCTAATACCGATCCAAGGCTTCAGGTTACAAGGAAAAGCGAATGGACATTATTTATAGTCTGAACTCCAAGCATCTCCATTAAAACCCCGTCAAGACTTCCCTATGAAATCCTCATATAATCTAGGAATAATCTATATAACCTCCTTTGAGGAGTTTAGCCTTTAGCTCATATGACTCGGAAAGGTTCCTGATATAACCCCCCGCTATAGCCCCCCTTTATATTGAAATTTCAGGGTTGAGGGGTTTTAGGGCTGAGGTCTTCCTGGTGCTGAAGGGGGGATCCCCTGAACCCTACAAACCCTAAAACCCCTAAACCCCTAAAACCCTAAACCTCTAGAACCCTAAAGCCCTAAAACCCTTAAACCCCTAGCTCCTAAAACCCTAACCCTTAAAACCCTGAACTACAGAAGTTCTCGAACCTAAAGGGGGATCCAATCCCTTGGTCCTCCTTTATAGCCTTAGCATACAATAGTACCATAATTCCAGAGGTTTAATGTAATTGGGGCCATGCAGGATTATAAATGTCCAACGTAGAAGGCAGCTTTGGTCCTGGTGGTCCTGGCGTCATATTTCTAGGACAGTGATAAACGGCCATATGTTTGACCGTATCCAGCGTTAATACACAGTTTTTTGAGTAGATCGTTTTGTTTTGTTGAGCCCAGAATGTGCGTAGAATACTACATCCTTAGCACTAACTGTATAGTTCAATCTCGCCCGAGGTATTAATGGTTCGTCATTCACCCCGAACTTGAAATGTCTGTCCGTACGGAAAGCCTGGCTGATTATTTCCCAAACGCACCCCCCCCCCCCCCCTTGTAAGTATCAAATCCTCACGATTGCGGAAACCCTCTCTGCATGACGCTCATATGACTCTAACTTATTTTACGTTCCAATGTTTCGATTTTCCTTCATATTATTCTGAGCTCCTGTTCGTACTAAAATCCTTCATGGTGTTAACTTACTGTAGCGCATGAACTCCCAAGACGTAAGATACTTAGGGTCATGCAGGACTTTTAGTGTCCACCTTGAATCCTACACCTTAAACACTATCCCTAAGGGTCCAAGGACCCAAATAATAGGGTTTTAGGGCCCAAATACCCTTAATATTATAGTATTCGGGCCCTAAAACCCTATTATTTGGGTCCTTGGACCCTTAGGGTATGAATCCTATTTATCCAGTACGTTCGCCGCAGGGGGCGGTCATGCAACGGCTGCTGGCCGATTATCGGCCTCATCGAGTGCTCTACGTGCCTGGCTCCACAATGCCCTAAACTCTAAGCCCTCTAGGGTTCAGTTTTTAGGGTTTAGGGTTCGGGTTTAGGACGAACGCCCCATCTGGGGCTCAAGGCCTATATCAACTTCGGGCTTACAAGGAGAACATAAGGGCTATAGCCTGTGGCAGATCAAGGTGTAGGGGCGTGTATGCATACATTATTATGAGGCTCCCCGGAGCTGTGTAGGGAACCGGAGCATGAAAAAAGGACATGGGAGCTTCCATGTTTATGCTCGCGGCGTGGGCCATGACCGCAAAGGTTTTTGCAGTTTGACAGAACAGCAATGGTACTTCGGGGGCACTGTGCACGTTTTGTTGGAACCCGTAGTGGTAATTTAGTGGTTTCCAATCGTTAGGGGTCCGTTTTGGCGGCTCCCATAAAAAGGAACTACCCTAAATCCTAAATAGTACCTTCCATGTTCTTTTCCTTTATCCCCTATATAACCCAATATAACCCCTATATAACCCAATATAGCCCCTTTTGTTTTTGGGGTCGGTGTTGGGTCCCTCTACTCACGGAAACTACCATTTGGGCGTGTCTTCATGACATACCACGAAGGTTTTGGGCGCCTTTTTTGGTAAGACCTCAGAGAGCATTCTTCTTTGAGTATTTGAGATCTTTCTATGTGGAGAAAAGTGCATGTGTACAGCACGGACGTCCTGTCGGCGTCCCCACAGGGAATTACGCCCCAACCCTTATCCTGCCATTTCCGCCATACCAAAATTCGGCGCCACATATGTTACATGCCCTGTGTGGCCAAAACCCAAAGCCACAGCACGGTGCAGCTTGCGTGCAACATGTCCATTGCAGGGCGGTTTGGGGTTTAGGGTTTAGTGCTTTGGGGTTAAGGGTTTAGGCCCCAGTCGCCTGTTTGAGAACGGCTTGGATCCATATACTTACGTCGATTTGCATACGTCTGCGAACTGCAGTCCCTCGCAAATGGATACCTAAACTCTTGGGGCATAATCGTCTGCAGTATAGCATGGCCCCAAATATGAGGCTTCCCAAACAAGGGATCGTGGTTCTAACCCTCCTCTGAATAGTATTTAGAGCGCGTGGAACTTTACGTAAAGACTTCCAATTGAGTACCTTCTTTGTGGGCTTGGGCGGTCCTAACAGAACCCTAAACCAAAAGCATACCAAATCCAAAAAAAAGGTGCGCTGCCCTGGGATCCTAAGCCACACCCAAATACAGTCCTAATATAACCCCAGTATGACCTCACAAAAACCACTAGATAATATAGTAGTTTCACTCTTCTTTTCCACTATCCCAATGACCTCAAAAAAAACATTAGATAATATATCAGTTTCACTCTTCTTTTCCACTATCCCAATGTAAACAAGGTAGGCGACGGCGGCGGCGACTTCTGTCCCGCCCTTGAGCTTCGCGCCTTGCCTTTGTGTTTCCGAGCTGCTACTACAATGGGAACCCCGAAACCGTTTGGGGCCAGTAGGCTTTATAGGGTTTACAGGGTTTATGAGTTGGGACTTTAAGCCCCAAAACTACAGTTCCATGACCTTCCCTGTTACATAGGGGTATATGGTTCCTAATAATGGGTAGGTAGAGTATGTGGAGGGTAGACTGACGGTCTAGGTATAGGGTTAGATTTATGAGTTGGGGTTCGAAACCCTAAGCTGGATCATTGGTTTTGGAAGTATTTTGCAACAGAACTGCACTCAGTCTCCGGTGCGGCATATATAGTTTGCAAGAAGGACCCAGTACGCCCTTTAAGAAAGCAACTTCTTCATCACCAATCAGACGCCATTGGCATCCATATCCTCAATATATAATCTCGGGACCACTCCCTTTTCTCTCCTTTCTTTGCTTGAAGTAGACTACGACCTAGAACCCCTGATTGTCCTCATACGTCAGCAGCTTGTTTGTGTTCTTTTCATTTGTCAGATGCTGTAAACCTCTGGAAGTCTGCGGCCCTGAACCCAACCGCCGCATCAAGGTGAAACTGATGTCTTGCTGTGCCGAGCACCTCCATCACCGCCGCCTTTATGCAGTTGGCATGGGCGTCTCCCAAACCCCAGATATTAGGAGCACTGGATTTATGCTCAGCAGCCATATGCCCAGTTCCAAAAAGAGGGGCCCCCCTTGCATACCCCGAAATGTGTTCATCCAAAAAAGGTCCACCGCTTTCGGGAGACCCCATATGAAGTTTTCCCAGAATAAGGTGCTCCTAAGTTCCTCTAATCACCTATAATACCCCTAATCATAAGGCCCCCACGCGTATTCCCAGGGTTGTATAATGGTAATATGTGACTGTGCATTTCTCGAACCCCTCAGAGGGGATTCCTGCTGAAACGTTTCCGAAGCTATGAACAAAGCGGGATTGCTCAGTTCGCAGAGTCCAGCATTCCTCCATTCCAAAGAGGAACTTCATATTCTGCAACGTTTCAAGCTTAAACCCGAGGCGACTCAACCCTGAACTCTTAAATGACCCTCATTCCTCTAAACAACATGATTTCTACACCACTGAAATCCCTAAACCTTGAGTGTCTAAATCCCTGTTCACGGCTTAGCATGATTCAGGGTTCAGGGTTTAGGAATTGAGGTTTCTGCGTTTCGGGCCTTTAAAAAGGATTGCGAAAAGATAATCACATGGAAAGGCAACTGGAAACGACATGAAATAGAGGTGTATATGGCTGCTTCTATGCAATTGCGTAAAGAATTCGTAATACGCATTTGAGCTTTATTCAAGGCACTCGTACTTAAATATCTAAGACCATTCTCATCAGGCTCCTACATTTCCACTTCCTGTGAGGATTTCCCCGCCAAAATCAATATAAGATATACGGTATAAGACTCTACGTGATGCTGCTGTGCTGTTGGGGGGTCCCTGGGACTTATCTCAGGTCATTGCTTTAAGAAGGTAAGGTTTGAGGCAGCATGATTCTTGGTGGTTCATGGGATGTAGCA
Organism: Cyclobacteriaceae bacterium; assembly: GCA_965243485.1. Taxonomy (GTDB): domain Bacteria; phylum Bacteroidota; class Bacteroidia; order Cytophagales; family Cyclobacteriaceae; genus UBA7330. Next base: position 6,092,924 of record CBDEVP010000001.1, read on the forward strand.
AACAGTTGAGTAAGCTGAGGACACACTGTGAGTCAAAAGTGTTGCAATTATCCCCAAGCCCTAAACCCTAAGAGGTCAATAGCTTTATAAGGTCAGCGATAATTGGGTGCTTGTCAACGTATCGCCTAGACGATATGCCCAAGTACAGACCCTTGCAACTTCTTTGTAATCCCATACGTTCCAAGACCTGCAGCGTACACTTATCTTGGCAGCCCCACTGTAAGCTACCCAACCCCTAAACCCTGAAGCCCTTAACCCTAAACCCTATGTGCCAGCCCTGAGCCTTCAAAATAAGACCGCTGAAGCCCAAGCCCCAATCACCATGAGCGGGCTGTGAGTTTGTACCAGGACACCCTAAACCCTAAACCCTAAACCTAGCAATTAGACCTTGAAGGCCCCTAAAGTTCCCCTTATCAGGTTCCCCGAAAAAAAAAAGGGTTCCATACCCCCTGAAACCCTAAACCCCAAACCTATAGTGTGTTAGTATCCCCCTGAATACCCCCGTATAGTACTGCCCTATACAGTAGTCTAAACTCCTAGCATCCCCTTTAATAATCGAGAATCAAATGGAAAAGAAAATGGACAATGAAGTGGAAACTGGGATTATATAGGGGATACTAGGGGTTATAGTCTAAACTCCTAGTATCCCCCCTAATAACCCTGTAATACTCCCCTATTTATTCCCCCCATATAACCCCCCTTTAAGGAGTTCCGACTACAGCCTATATACCCACGCATATTGCCATTACCCCTATATACCCTAACATGTCGCCATTATACCTACACCCCTAAACCCCTAAACCCCAAACCCCAAACCCCTAAACCCTAAACCCCTAAACCCCTAAACCCTAAACCCCTACACCCTAAACCCTTATAGGATGGGGCGAGTTGGTATCCGTTCTCTGCAGGCCCTTAACGCACTTTGGGCTGCTGCGAAGACTGAAGGAGCCGCCGAAGGCTATTTCAGGGAACTCATGGGTGGTTGTCAAAATAATTATGGTCCCTTTTTGGGTACCCTAAATAGCAGGTGCCGTATTATAGTAGGGATCCAAAAAGGGACCATAATTTTGACAACCACCCTCATGTTTGAGAGGATGGAGGGACTTAGGGCCTCATAGGATTTAGGGTTACAAGGGTTTTAGGGGTTTGGGTGTTAAGGGTTTAGGACTTAGGGTTTAGGGTTTGTTGTTTAGGACTTAGGGTTTAGGGTTTAAGGGCTTGTTTTCTTTTTAGATGTAGGGTTTGGAGTTCCGATCTGATGGAATGTTATGGGGAAGTTTGCGTTGCTGAGGTGGCGGTGGTATAGCGCCTCTCATGAAGGTTGAGCAATTCAACAAGTGGGCTTACATGGTAAGTCTGGCGCTTCATGTGGGAAGGCGATTTGAGTGAGTATTAGCTTTTGCATGAGAGGTGTTATTGGCCTCTCGACACGGGCTTACGAGGGCCGGCATTTTCGGAAACTGGCTTGGGGTCGGTTTTTGGCCCCCACCCACTCGCGGTGACCACAGAAATAATGGTAAGATAATATTTGACTTTCTATCGAATCTTCTAAGCCCCAACCCCTAACTAAATCCTATAAGCCTAAAACCCCAAATCCCAAAACTTAAACCTTAGACCTTGAACCCCATGAACCCTAAACCACTTTTCGTTTGAACCACTCTTCCTGGGTGGGAACCTTACCCAAGGCTCGGCTGTGGCATCTTGGAGAGCCCAGCACCCCTTAATGAAGGAGTAGACCCCCGAAAATATGATGACATGGAGGGGCTTAGGGTTCAGGGTCTAGGGTTTAGGAGTTTGGGGTTTAGGGTTCAAATTTTAGGGTGTTTAGGGAAAGTTCCTAAACCCAAAGCCCTAACCACTGTGAACCCTAAACCATTAACCCCATCTCGCATGAGCAAAGAAGGGGATATCAGACTCCTTGAGTTGAAGGGGAGCCATACCAACAAGTTGAGTGTTCAGGGGTTTTAGTGTTCCTAGACCCTCCTCCTACCCTCTATTAGGGCCTAAGTACCTACTATTAGGGACCATATACCCCCAATTAAGGGTACAAGGAGGGTCCTGGTTTAGATCTATAAACAATTTGGGCCCTAAAGTTGATGGATAATGCCTCTTAGGAGCCTTAGGGTCGGGTTTCCCAACTACTTACCTACTGTTGCCCCATGCTACCCTCCCGGGTTCCCTTGAGTGCGGTCAGCATCACAAGAATCAAGCACCTAGACCCTCCTCCTACCCTCTATTAGGGCCTAAGTACCTACTATAAGGGACCAGATATCCCCAATTAAGGGTACAAGGAGGGTCCTGGCAGAGATTTCTTGAAAACCGAAGAGGGCAGCGGAAGTGGGCTGACAACTGGATGGTTCGATATACTTACCAAGCTTTGTGGGGCTTGGTCGAGGGCTTACCTCCAGCTGCAATCTTTTCACTATGTCCTCCTTGAGCTAGGGCGCACGAAGCTTTTCGATTACCGAAACCACCCTCATGCTGAAAGACAACAAGAGGATGCTTATGCATGTATGAAAATTTGATTAAGGGGCAACCTAGAGGGGTTGTATGGTGTCGGTTCAGGGTTTAGGGTGTTTAGAAATTTGGGCGTAGGGGCATGAGAGAGGTTAAAAGAGAAACCCTAAGCCCAGAATCCCGAAGTTAGTAACCCCAAGTCCCAGCACTGGTTTCCAAACTTGCCAAACCGACAGCCGTAATTCCTACACTTGCGCAATCCCTCTCCGCGCCCCCATGTAATCCTGGCTTCCTCGTCTCTTTCCATGTTCTTCTCCATGGGTTCTTCAAAGTTACCCTAAGGGTCCAAGTACCTAATAATCATATACTTACCCAAAACCTGTACTATAATCATTATTACCCAAAACCCAAGTACCAGATTATTGGATACTTGGACCCTCTGGGTTAGCTTTTCTTTAGGTCCCTGCATCCCTAGGCCAGAATTCCACAAAGAAACTATGACCCAGGACCCTCCTTGTACCCTTAATTGGGGTTTAGGGTTCAGGGGCTTAGAGTTTAGGGTTTAGGGCCAGGACCCTCCTTGTACCCTTAATTGGGGGTATATGGTCCCTAGTAGTGGGTACTTAAGCCCTAATAGAGGGTAGGAGGAGGGTCTAGGACCATGATCTTGGCAATTCTCAACCCTTAGCAAGCCAAGCCTCAGAACCCCAAACCCCTAAACCATAAACCACACGGCTCACCCGACCTTACCCTAAATGGTGTTTTTTTTTATAGAGAACACGATACTCATGCGCCTTTACTTGATGCTTTAGGATATATGTTTGGGACCTTTTAAAGGTGATCTTTCCAGAATACAGGACTGAAATGGCTTTATCCAAGGCTTCGGAAGGAATAAAGGAATATAATTCGGACGGAAACTCTAAACTTCGGATAGCTCAACAGGAATTAGCCAATAGAATCTACTATAGGGATCCTACAGCCCACCAGCCTAAATCCCACCTTTCTAGCCCCCTGAACCCTAAACTCACAAAAACATAAGCCCGAAACTCTCATCCAGGCTACCCGCCACGGAAAGCCAGCCAAAGTTGTTGCCAGCGTGGTGGAGTGGCATTCAGGTGAGCTCAGGGCTTAGGATTCAGAATTCTAGGTGCAGGTAGGTTTATGGATTTAGGGTTTAGGGTCTAGAGGGCCTAAGTTTGGTTCTAAATTCAAGTGGGTCAACATTCGGATAAGGAAGGCTTAAGTACATTACCATAAGGTTATAAGCTATAAGTCTCATGCTTTAGAGCTCTGGGATTTAAAGCCCTAAGCCCTAAACCCAGGGAACTTTAGGGCTTCGGGTCGACAAGGGGCTCAATTGGTAATCTTCAACCAAGTTCCAGGACCCTCCTTGTACCCTTAATTGGGGTTTAGGGTTTAGGGGCTTAGGGTTTAGGGTTTAGGGCCAGGACCCTCCTTGTACCCTTAATTGGGGATACATGGTCCCTAATAGTAGGTACTTAGGCCCTAATAGAGGGTAGGAGGAGGGTCTAGGTTCAGCATACGTTGTATCGTTTACTTTGACTGAACACCAATTACTTGCAGCTTTGTATGAAATACCCTTTAATAATTCATCAAACTGTAGGTAGTTGGGGTTGTACACGTGTGGTTTAGAGTTTAGGGAAGAGCTGGGAAGTTGGAGGACAATCTTTTTTTCGCTTGGGCCCATACTCATTTGGGGAACCGGCAGTCCACCATATAGAGGAATGTTATATCTTCTTTTCGGTTATAGCCTTTATTCAGAAAATGTTGATATGCCTCATTCAACCACGAACATTCCTAACGCACACCCGCATACCACTTGGGGGTCAGGGGGGAGGCTTCTTAACCATACTTGTGACCGTCATAAGTCACATCATAGCCTCAGTTGTTACCATTACTCGCCTATGTGCTAAGCCCCCGTGACCCTCCAAGTAGCCCTTGGCCCCTGTGAAGCCTGAAGCTCTCAACCCTAAACCCTAAACCTAAACCCCAAAACACTAAAACCCTAAAACCATAAACCCTAAGCCGTACTGCAGGCGATGACCTCCTCTCAGCGATTTCCGACTTTCTTGCTTAGCGCTCGCGTGCAAAAGAGGAGCTTGTGGCCCCCTATAGGTTTAGGGTTTAGGGTTTAGGGTTTAGGCCTTATATTGTAGTTTCCCGAAAAGGGGGGGACACCAATACAGACCCCCCAAATAGCACATTCCTTATGGGTGTGACTTCATAACAACGATACCCCTGATTTTGGGAAACCCCCATAGAACATGCACCAAACACCAAAATAGGTTAAGCCTTGGTATAGGGACTCCGAAATCATTCCCCTTCCTTTCCCGCGCAAGCCAATTATCCTTTAATCTTTAAGCAGGGAACCTCCCCTCAATACTGCCAGGATCCCTCATGTGTTGTAAGGTATAATCCCTAATTAAGGTCTCCTAAACCTGATCGCAGAACCCTACATGCCAATTAAAGCCTCTGTTGAATGTCCATGGAAGTGGGTCAGGGTTGAGGGCTTGTGGGTTTGACCTTGAACAAATTTGGGATGTGAGGCTTGCCGGGGAGGGAGTTGTATAGGGACTATACAAGGTTTAGGCTTCACCCGGGATACATACTCCCAATTCTGAAAAATTTGGAGACTTGGGCACGAAATGGAAACGGATTTTATATAGTAGGGTTGCACGGTTTTGGGGTTAGGGCTTAGGAGTCTGGATTTCAGGCTTCGTGTAGGCTATTTGGGTGACCTCGATAGTAGGATGATTTACTACTATCTATGTACTCTCTGAAGTTGGTAAAATAGAAGGGCGGTGTTTCTATCTAAGCCTAGACACTTCCTGGAGTCTAGAGTAACTAGACCTTTAAACGGATAAGCATGGCAAACACATTAGGTGCAACACTCTTCTTTGTGCATTGACTACCCTAGGTAAGCCCCAAACCTTCCCCTTGGGATCCAAGAATACCTACCTAGATCCTCCTCCTACCCTCTATTAGGGCCTAAGTACCTACTATTAGGGACCTTATATCCCCAATTAAGGGTACAAGGAGGGTCCTGGTACATTGGGCCCCAAAGTCTGTAAATATTACCTACATTGGGCTATTTGGATCCAGGCATGGCAGAGCCAGGTCTGCGTCAGAAGTGCACCAGGTCGCAGTTTACAGAATGTGCTGTGCTTGTTCTTCTTTTTGTCTTGGCAGGGGTGCTAACTCCAAGGATCCAAATACCTAAACCCTAAACCAAGTAATTTGTATCCTTGGATCCCTAGTGCAGGTGTAGCGGCAAACCACTAAAGCCCTACAGATTTGAACCTTGTTACGATGCTGATAGGGGCTTATACACGCAGCGGGACAGTGTTTCTAATTCCACAGGCTACTACATGACTCTTCACCCTTAAGCCCCTGAACCCAGAACCCAAAACCTGACCATGAATCCTGAACATCCCTAGACCCTAAATCTAGCCAGGCATCAGGTGATGAAGTACCTGAACTCAACGCCTGCGACCCTCTGTTGCAGTCGGCGATGTGATGCCAGTTCCGAAGCGGTTTAGGGTTCGGACGTCAGGGTGTTGAGGGTTTGGTGTTCAGGATTTAGGGATGCTTTCTTAGAGTACTGTAACCAGGCTCCAGATCTGGGTAGACTGTGGGGCCCAGGCTCAGGGCCCAGGCCTGACAGAGCCTTACTAACATTGTATGAATATGACACTTTTCATGAAGAGGGAGACCCCAATCTAGACCCCCAACTATAATCCGGATCACAGGGACCACTAAAAAGGTGCCGCCCCCAGTTTGGGGAAACAGGACAAATGCCAGTACGAAGGACAGCTCGGGAGCCCGACCATCTGCCAGCGTATACTACAAATACCGCATGAAAAATAAGTACCTCTGAATCTTGGGAATTCTGACACCCTAAACCCTGAAACCCTCAGCGCTAACCCCTAAAATCCCAAACCCTAAGAGGCTAAACCTTAAAACGCTAACCCTACGTACTAGAGTATATCCGGGTCATTCCGGATTTCAACCCTACTGTGCAATTCTACGTCTATTTCCTTGTACAGGGTTTAGGGTTTTTGCATACTACCACGCCTATACAAGGCCCTCAAACTCTAAACACCTTTAGTTCGACTCCCTAAGCCCAAGTTCTGCAAACACACTCGGCCCTTTCAACCTAAGCCCCAATGCTCCAGCCTACAAATGCTGAACTTACGGGTTCTTAGTAGGGAAGCAGGGAATGTAATCTCTATATAAACCTCGTCGAATATAGTCCACCATTCCCTGTTAAGCCCCAGTAAGTAAATCAAAAACCCTAAACCCTATAGTCCAACGAAGAACCCTTAGCCTGACATCCAGACTTGTTCCGGCGGCTCTTAACCTACCCAGGGCCTCCTATGTCGTTCCTTTTCCTTACGGGCACGCGGTTAAGGGTTTAGGGTATAGGGTTCGGGGGTTAGTGGGGTAAGTAGGGTATAAGGGAAACTCGCATATAGGGATTATGTGGGGCTTCTATTCCCTTATGCCCTACATTTTTTGTCGTCCTTGCCAACGAACCCAAAGAGGAACTACATCGGAACGCTTGGGTACTCCAAAACCCTAATTTCGCAAGCCTAAAGACCCACTATCCTACACCTCACGCCCTAAAGCCTTGAACCCTAAATGCTAAAGACCCACTACCCTACACCTTAAGCCCGAAACCCTTGTATCCCCTACAACCCCAAACCCTGCAAAAATAAAACTAAACCCCAGGCCCCAATTTCTGAACTCACTGAGGACAGCTCCCCAGCATTTTTCGGGAAGGGAGATGCTTCAACCGAGTGCAGAGCCCAGGGGGCTCAGAATTTACTTGTTAGTGTTTAGGATTTGGTTAGTCAGGCATGGGGCAACAGAAAAGAACAGGGAAATTTCAAAAAATCTAGGAGTTCTATAGTGGATGTCATGTCCAGCTCAAGGGGGATACCCGTAGGCTATCCTTATGGGATTCAGCTAAACCCTAAAACCTAAACTTTCGGCTATAGGAGTGTTTGCCATGACTTGGCATGCAGACTCAGTACTAGGGTTGAGGTGTAGGGGGCGGACTGTAGCTTAAACTCTTTAAAGGGGGGTTTTCTAGGGGACCCTTTTAGGGCTTACTAAGAGGGTTAGACCCTTAACCCTAAGGCCTAAACCCTAAGCCCTATATGGGTGGTGGTCAAAATTATGGTCCTTTTTTGGGGTACCCTAAATATTAGGTGCCGTATTAGAATAGGGATCCCAAAAAGGGACCACAATTTTGACAACCACCCCATATAATCCCCTGTAAGGAATTTAGACTCTAGCTCATATGAGCTATAGTCTAAACTCCTTAAAAGGGGGAATATATAGGGGATTATATGGGGGACTACTATAGGGGTTATTAGGGGGGATACTAGGAGTTTAGACTATAGCTCATATGGCTTCATCCTCTAGGAGTTCCAAGCCGAGTGTTTACTGCGCTTTGAGGTTTGTCGGGTCTGCAGGCTTGGGAGTTAAAGGTGCAACTCTGCGGTTTCTAAAATATGCTTAGGGTTAAGTGTTTAGATGTGAGTTGGGGGGTAGGCTTTAGTTATGTAGTGTTTAGGGACAAGACTGGTAGTTCCCTTAAAACAAGTCCTCATTTCTGCTATCCATAATCTTAAGAACCTGCTGAAAGTTTCAAGGTGTTCAACTAATAGGGGAAGATCAGGGATGTCCTGGGCTTCAACGTAACCTGAGTTTCCATTTCAGTTGTGTTTTATCGTGGCCATGTGATAGGTATTTAGGCCCATAAGCCCTAATCTCTAGACCCAATATCTCCCTTTTCAGCCCCTTAATCATCTTATACGAACCCCATGTAGCATGTCTCCCCAAGCCAAGTCCCTATTCAGGTTTCAGGGTATACAGCCTAAAATATCCTAAGCTCTAAACCCTGAAGTTTAGGGTTTAGGGTTTAGGGTTTAGGGTTGAAGCCTAACGCTAAACCCTAAACTTCATATGACAGATCGAACCTTTCTCAGGCGACGATCCGCTGAAGTCTCTCCTCCGACAGCGTCAGGCATGGTCTTTCTATCAGGGACCCTAAAACCTTAAACCTTATGCCCTAAACCTTCACTTTGGGCCAGGCATCAAGGTTAGTTCCTGAGCTTCCTCCTGCAAGATACCTGAAGTCTCGTTCGAAAGGGCTGTCTAGGGAGCATTTAGGGGGTTATATGATGGTGACGTATGGGATTTAGTGTAGCTACTCCCCGCAGAAAGAAAACCCTGCAAAGACATAAGCGCCCCCATAGGTTTCAAAGCTTGTTTTGGGGAGGTTAGGCTTATACCACAAAACGCTACTCCTCCCCTGCGCTGTGGTCCTCCGGTCCTGACGTGGCATTCCTAGTCTGGAATCCCATGGAGGTTCAAGAGTTTTCTACAGTTTACCATTCGCACGCTCAGCATTCGTCCACGAGAGCTTCACAGAAGGCCCTTCTCCCAGAGCTGCATTCCCATGTTTTTTTCAGGGTAAGCTGTGAACTGGATCAGGCTTGAAACCCGTCTTCTTGAGGCCCAAACGCCCCCAGTGCACCCCACAGCATTCAACCCTTGACGCCGGGGGAACATCGACGGTAGACATTGCAATTCCAGCAAGATCCACAGCCATACCGTCTCGTTATTGGGATGTGCAGTTCTTCGCTAACGCCTGGCCTTGAACAGCGTTCCCTTAGTCCTACTACACCCTAAGAATCTTCACAGAGCCCAAAAAGTCGCGGCCACCCGCTTATGATTGGGGGTGGGCCCACTGTACCAAAAGACATGACAAGTTTTGGGCGCATAGAATTTGGCTGCATACTGCACCCTTAGCTTCCTATGTGTCTCTTTGGGGTAGTATATAACCTGAGAACCTCTTACCAGGAAACCATAGCAAGCTCCAAACGAACTATGAGTCCCTTGTCATATGCCCTAATAGTTTCCATTTTCTTTTCCATTATCCCAATATAACCCCAATATATACCCTATTATAGTAGTTTCTATTTTCTTGTCAGTTATCCCAACATAACCGCAACATATACCCTACTCTATTAGTTTCCATGTTCTTTTCCATTCTCCCAATAAAGCCCCTGAATGAGCCTAGTTTCCATGTCGTGTTCCATAGGTTTCCATGATTTTCTGCCTTAGTCGGGTCCCTAAACCCCGCGAACCCTAAGCCCTCAACCCTAAACCTCAAACCTTAAGCCCTAAACCCTGAACCCTGAAAACCTTGAAAAACAAACCTAGAAACCCTAAACCCCAAACCCTGAACCCTAAAAACCCTAAGCCTTAAACCTCAAAATCCCAAGATGATCCCTAAACCCTAAAAACCCTAAACCCTAAACCCTAAACCTTCAGATGATCCCTGTAAGCAGGCAGAGGAGGGCTTCCGCAAAGCCTCCGAGTTTGTTCTGCTGCACTCTGGCCTGAAGGTTTAGGAATTTGGGGTTGGGGTTTAGGGTTTAGGGTTTAGGGTTTAGGGTTTAGGGTTCAGGGTTTAGGGTTCAGGGTTTAGGGTTTAGGGTTTAGGGTTACCCTAAACCCCAAACCCTAAACCGGGACTCTAGGGTTGGGGTTTCGGGATTTTTGGGGTTTTGTGATTTGGGGTTCATCAGGTTTAGCGACTGTGGGATCATAGAATTTTAGAGATTTGGGAGAAGTGTTTAGGGATTGGGGGTTAGGGATTCAGGGTTTAAGGCTTAGGGGTTTGTCGGGGTTAGGTTCATGGGTTGCAAGTTAAAGGTTGTAGACACCAACCTCTGCAACAAGATAGTCCTAGGGCCCTAATTTAGGAAGCTTTCAGTTTGGGGTTCATGCACAGGCCTAGAAACTCTGGATGTGACTGGTTCTTGAGGGCGAGTTTGAGTTTTGTGGAGTTCAGGGTCAAGGGTTCCTTGGGTTTGGGAGACTCCAAGCCCTAAACCCCAAACCCTAAACAGTACCCTAAACCCTAAACCCTAAACCTATAGTGTTGTTCTTAAGGTGCTTGCAAAGGAAGGACCGTTGGGAATACACTTCCTTAAATATGGTTTAGGGTTTAGGGTTTAGGGTTAACCACGAAGAGAATCTCCTCATAACCATGTTGGGACGAGTACTTTGAACAGCTACCAGATGGATAGTATGCTATTTGGAGATACCATAGTTCTTGATATAGAACAAGATCATATCCTCCTTTGGGGTATTGTAGTTTGAGGAAGAACTTATTTACACTAGGTCCGTTCTTCAAAAAGCGCTACTCATGTGGGGACTTGTGGTTTCCCCAAACCCTAAGCTCTTAGATCCTAGCCGTAAATCCTAAAACCCTGAACCCAGATTGAAATCAAAAAATCCAGATTGTGGAGATGCCAACGACTTCGGAACTGCGGGGGCTACAGCTTCGGGCTCTGACTCCCCATCCACGGCTTAGGGTTTTGGGTTATTACTGTTGACGACATGTGTATACTATAGTACTATAATTCCTACTTCTGAAGTTAGTCGGTGTCATGCAGGATTTTTGGTATACACCTTGTTGCTGGGAATTTGGGACCTAAAGAGAACCATTATTGTTATTATTACTATGATTAGTAGTAGTACTCTTATTACTTATTACTACCCTTACTTTTCTTAATATACCGTCTTTATTGCTGTTACCCTTATGGTTCCTGGGGAATCTTGGTTGGCATGAGGATCTAAGCTGAAGTTTCAGGCGTACCAAGACTTGCGTTAGCAGAAAGGCCAGTATCCCTTAAAATAGGGAATATACTTTGAATCATACCAAGGATCCTAGCATACCCTCAACCCTAAGCCCTAAAGTATTTTTACCTAGGGGATATTCACAAATCAAGAGATATTGGGATTTCTGGGTATTTAGGGGCATACATACCCAGAGAGCCCCAAACCCTTAAGGAATGCACCCCGAATAATGTGAGTTAGGAGGACCCCCCACCCTGTAATAGTGACTATAAAAGATACTAGTAACTATATTAGGGTCCTCTTATATTCCTATTATACCACTATTACAGGGCGGGGGCTCCACCTAAAATACAAGGGATCCTGGCGTTGTGTTTTAGGTTTGTTTCAGGGTCTGGGGTTAAGGGATGGATTCTTGAGCCTTCTGCAACTCCCATCACTGCGGGGTGAATAGGGCCCTAAACCTGAAGACCTAAACCCTAAACCCTACAACCCTAAACCTTAAGACCTAAATCCTACAACCCTAAACCTTAAACCCTACAACCCTAAACCTTCAGACCTAAACCCTACAACCCTAAACCTTAAACCGTACAACCCTAAACCTTAAGTGCTGCAACCACCGCAGCCCGAAGCCTTGTCGAAGGCACTCCCCGAGAGGCGGCGGCAATCTCGAAGCCGAGGCGGGCGCGTCATAAAGATAGAAGGGGTTAGAGAGACAAAAGAGCTTATAGGTTTAGGGTTTTGGGTTTAGGGCTTAGGGTTATAAACTCCTAGTATGCCCTTTTAACCCCTATAATATAGGGTTTGGGGTATACCCTCCCCGTAATATTAAACCCCATATACACAGAAGGGGTTCCACCGGTCTTTGGTTACCTGGGAATGAAGGAATGGAAAAGGAACGGAAATTACCATGGTTTATACAGAGACTAGGTTTAGGGTTTTAGGGTTTAGGGTTCCTCCCTCTAGTATTAAAGCGCCCTACAGTATCCCCTCTTGATATCTAGTATTCCCAATATACAGTCATATACCACATTGGGGAGTATTGAATATTAGGGGGTGGGAGGGTTTCATATTAGCCGGAAGGGATTAGCAGAGGTTATGGAGACAAAGGAGCTATAGTCTAAATTCCTGGTATCCCCCTTGGTAAGACTTATAACACTCCCCTACATATTTTTTCTATATAACCACCCTTTGTGGGGTACAGACTTTAGCTCGTATGAGCCCTGGAGTCCATTGGGCTCTAAGATTTTTGGGTTTTGGTCTAGGGTTTCGGGCGAATGGAAAATGAAAGAGAAGATGGGCTTACACTCCCAAAGATCCAGTTACCCAATATTTCGGTACCTTGGGTTTTGGGCAACAGTAATTCTAGTGAAGGTTTGGGGGAAGGATATGATTATTGGGTACTTGGACCCTTTGGGATTGTGGTTTGCAGGGATTATATGAGCTACTGCGAATATTAGGCTTACCAAGGGGCCAGTAAGGGTGGAGAGAGGGATCCCCTTCGTAGTTTAGGGTTTAGGGTTCAGGGTTTTAGGGTTTAGGGTTCAGGGTTTTAGGGTTTAGGGTTTAGTATAGTCCCCAATATCTTCCTTAGTAGGAACCCATGTCCATTCATTAAATGGGAAGTATTGATTGTAGCTCATACAAAGGAATGTTAAGGATATGTAGGGGTACACAGGATTGAGGGTTCAAGGTTTTTGGGATCCAAAAACATATTGTAGGTACTAGTTGTAGACTTTAGCGCCCAAAGTGAGTATCATCTATAGACCATAGATTTGGATCCCCCACCCTAAACCCTAAACCTAAACCCTCAACCCTAAACAAATACTCGTGACCACAGCAGATCCCCCAAGGCTGATGTTTCAAAGACATGTATCTATTCGAGGTTATATGTCGGCCTCCTCTTCTGAGGGAAGGTTTAGGGTTCAGGGTCTAGGGTTTAGGGTATAATGTTCATATGGTCGTTTTTTTTCAAAATAGGGGGCCCCAAGATAGACCCCAACATATTGTGGTCCTTATCATTTGGACCTCCTAAATGGTACCCCGAATTTTGCGACACCCTAAACCCTCAACCCTGTATGTCCTTATTTACCCTTATAAAGCCCCAATCTACCCTTTTGAAGGGTACACCTGATTTTGGGAAACCCCTTATTTACCCTTCTAAAACCTTAATATACCCTTTGAAAGGGTACCCCTAATTTTGGGAAACCCCCCCATATGAGCTCGTGCCGTAGCAAGGCTTGGGGGCGACACCGGCTACATCCCCCGTTGCAAAGGCTATGTGATTAAATGAGGTTTTCTAGGGTTTAGGGTTTATGGGGTTTACAGGGTTTATAGGGTTTATAAGGTTTGTAAGGTTTATAGGGTTGATAGGGTTCATAGGGTTTGTAGGGTTTATAGGGTTTATAGGGCTGTAGGGTTTATAGGGTTTATAGGGCTTATAGGGCTTATAGGGTTCAGGGGAACAGTTTTAAACACAACCCTCCCTCCCCTCAAAAAAGAACATGGCCTTGTTAGACGCCGTGAAGCGTATGTAACATGCTGACGTTTCAAGGGACATGTAACAGAGGGTCCGGGACGCGGAACGCAACAACACAGGTGGTCGGCACACGCCTCTAGAGTAAAATTGTGTGTGTGTATATACATATATATGTATACATATATATACATATATACGCATATAAATAATCAGATACTTATACCTTTGATATATATATATATATATATAGATACGTATATGTATACAGACATCGATGCATCTCTATGTATACATATACATGTCTATACACACATACAGAACGTTGGTTTGCTCGTGCTTTGCAGGTAAAGCGGCGAGATCTCATCCAGGACCTCTGCCTCTGGACCCCTAAACCCTAAACCCTAAACCCTGTTGTACATCCAACTCTTGGTTTATGGGTTTGGGGGTTTAGGGCTTTAGGGCTTCAGGGTATGGATTCAGGCTGTGGGGTTAGGGCTTTGGATACAAACGGTTTAGGGTTTAGTGCTCTAGGCAACGCTTTGCGTTTTTTTTAAGAGCGCCCTCTGTTACCCTTCTAAAGGTTATCCCTTCATTAAGCTATAGCCCCTAGAGACCATCCTGAACAGGCACACGTATGCTTTCCGTAAGGGCCCGCCGATACCCAGAGGGTTCCCGGAGGTATTGGCATTTGGGGAACCGCGAGGGTTGAGAGAGACGCTGAGTTAGCTCTCACTGTGAAAGTGTTGGGATGTTTTGGCATGCCTCCTTTGGAAGGCCTTTTTGGCGAGGGTTACGCCATCTGGGAGTTGGCACTTGAGCCCAAGGATCACGGAATGCAGCGGCAGTGTCCCAGCCGCGTTCAACCGTACCAGGATTAAGGCTGATGACCATGGGGTGGCTAGGCAGCCGGCCGGGAAGAATTTCAAGATGTACCACCCAAAGCCAGCACCCAACCCAGGGCCCGCAATCAACCTCAGCATCATCCAGCCAGGGTCCACCTCAAGCGTGCTTGAGTTTCTTTGCCGCGCTGTGGCAAAGAAAATGCCTGGGAGCCTGCATGTCAACGATTTTTTTCTTCCTACCTGGGCCACGGAAATTGTAGCAGAAGAGAACCGACGGCGGAAGTCCAAAGGCATGGCTTCAGCCGCTGTCGGAACCACCGGCTGCAGACATACTCGACTGTATATGAGCTATAGTCTAAACTCTTTAAAAGGGATTATATAAGGAAGTATATAGGGGAGTACAATGGGGTTTATTAAGGTGGATATGAGGAGTTTAGACAATGGCTCAACTATTCTGCGGCGTGGTGTTCCCCAGTCAAAAATCCGCACTAATAGGTTCCATAACCATACCTCGTGGGACGTTTAGTCGTATTTTCTCACTGAAAGCGACATTCAAAAACACGACCCTAAACCCTACACCCCAAGACCTAAAACAGTAGTTTCCATTTTATGTTTCTCAATATAACCCCAATATAGCTTTAATATTGCCCAATGGGCCTTCGATTTGCCATTTTCTGTTCCGCGCATTTGTTTTGTACTGCTTTGAGACTCAGCCTGAACCCCAAACCCTAAACCTTAAGCCCTAAAACCCTAAACCTTAGCCCTAAAACCCTAAGCCCTGAACCCTAAACCCCAAGCCCTAAACAATGTTTTCCAGGAGGCGGTGGCTCACCGGGAGTGTATGAGGCCAATGCTCCCGGTCCCTCTGTGCTGGCCTTAGCCCAGAGTTTAGGGTTTAAGGTTCTGTTCTGGTCTTAGCCCAGAGCTTTCATTTGTTAATTACACTTCCAGTACCCGAAGGGATAGTTAAAAGGTGTGAGGAGATTAGGGGGAAGCTTTAGGATTTGGGATTTAGGGCAGAGGGCTTATGATGTTCTAATCTCCTTTCTCATTGGTGGTTTACTGTTGTTCGAGCTTTAGACAGGTTTGGAGAATTCTACAGTGGAATCTACCGCCCGAAGCCTTGACCCTAAACCCTAAACTCCCTAAACCTAAAAAACCTTAACCCCAGACCCCTAAACCATAGACGCATAAATCCTAAACCGGTTTTCTTACTAGCAGCATTGAGAACCCTAAAAGCTGAAAGTAGGTACAATTGACCGTCTTCAGCGCTAGTTTCTGCTCTTGACCCATGATAACATGTACAGGGGAGGATTCAGGATGCACGTTGGATATTGGCCGCTCTCATTAACAGCTGGATCATATTTGAACATCGGGTTATTTGCATGCTAAGGGATATGTCAAAGCTGTTGTGACAGTGAACGCCATGGCACAGACCGTGGCCCAGCTGTTTCTTTTCTTTCTGGACCCTATAGACCTTAAATCCCAAACCCAAAACAGCACTAAACCCGAACTAAGGGATGCTGGGCGTTCTGGGATGCTATTGTGCACTGTGGTTGCTCCAGCCTATTCCTCTTCATGGGTTGCTGTTAGGGAACTTAAAATAAGTTACCATGATGTGTATATTCCACAAGTGAATGTGATTCCTTTAGTATGGCAACTTCAATTACGTTACCATTGTGTGAGAATAACTCAGTAAATATCTTTTTATATACATATTGAAATGCTATATATATATATATATATGTGTGTGTGTGTGTGTGATGATTAGCGTGGTTCCCCCAGTATGGCAACTTAAACTGAGTTCCTTCACAGCAACCCAGGTTCTTGTGGAAACCTAAGCCCCAAACCCTGAAACCTAAACCTTAAACCCTTCACCCCGTTTCGGCCACGGAACCAGGGAGGTTAGAATCGAAGGTAGACCTCGGAATGCAAGTTACTTCCCTATCGCTGAGCCTCTAAGTCTATATATGACGGGCTGTGAAAACTATGGTTCCTTTCTGGGTACCCTAAATACTAGGTGGCGTACTATAATGCATACCCAAAAAAGGGACCCATATAATACCTACATTGGGCCCTACTGTCTGTATATACTACCTACACTGGGCCCGAATGTCTATAAAAGATACTTACAGTGGGCCCTAATGTCTGTAAATTGGGTAAGGGTCCAAGTGCCCAAATAATGGGGCTCTAGCTTTCACATAAGTTAGTGGGGTTTAGGGTTTAGGGATTACTTTGATTTCTTCTGGGTTGATACATATCGCGTAGCAACATGTTACCAGAGCTTCAAGGCCGCGAAAGGGCACTACCCATAAGACACTACAGAGCAATCCTCCGGTACAAGCAGAGGTAGTATTAGGGTTCGCCCCCTGATGCCTAGGCCCTAAGCACTTGATGTAATAACCTACATCCTCCTAGCATCATCCAAAAAAAGCCCGGCTGGAAGCAGAGCCCTGTACTCATAATCAGAGTCCGTATAATTGCCCGCCCTACCTAGAGTAAGTTAGACCCCAGGAATGATTGATTCTTAGTAGAGAATAAAGGAGTATGCCTACTATGGGGGATATACTGCCTTGTTATTCCCTACTAAGAACCAGTGAGACGGACGGGTAAAGATACCAGAATATTAGGTACAAAGCTTTTGTTCATGGTTACACTGGCCACTCTAGATAGGCCCGAGAGCTTTGATATACCTGCGTGATATCCCTCAACCTGAACCCTAAACCTTAAACACCTATACCCTAACCCTAAACTCAACACCTCTATGGGCAAGCCTAGAATTGACACCCCCACGAAACAGCATCAGGCCACTCTAAGCACGAATCCTACGAAAAGTCTACCCTTCCCCCTTTGTAATTAACGTGGAACTGTACAAGAAGGGCCAAGAAAGGATACTGTCTCTTCATTCTGGGGGAGGGCATTCTTGGTTCGGACCGTGGTTGAGTTCTGTTTGAAGTTTGGGGCTAGGTGTGCTAGTGCTAGGGTGTACGTGCGGGTAGTAATGCCTGCTGTGAATCCCGAGGTGGGAGCAAAGGCAGCATTATGCTTCATCTCTTGGACGTTTTTGCCAGAGTTGCGAGCGTGGAGGCGCTTCTGTGGGTCAAGGGCAAGGCTTGGGGCTCAGGGTCCACGGTTTAGTGCTCAGGTGTTAGGGCTTGCGGTTTAGGTCTTGGGCTTTTACGATTCAGTGTTCGGAGCTTAGGGTCAATATGGGCTTGACATGTAGCATCTGAGGCATAATTGAGGTTTGGGTTCAGGGTTTGGGTTTTTGGGCTCGTGGTTTCGTGCTTGGTGGAGGGCTCAAGTTGAACGCTGCAAGATGGCTTGCCTGAAGTGGCTTGGTTGCATGGATATACTTTAATGCGGCCATGTGCAAACAACGTGTGGCCTGGCGCAAGAC
>CBDEVP010000002.1:0-28450 GCA_965243485.1 Cyclobacteriaceae bacterium
CTTCGGTGAATGATACCATTTACCGGGAACAGTATGGAGAGCAGGAGCTCAGGCGACTTCCCACGGATGACTTTCCTCAGCTCCTGCTCGGAAATATTGCTGAAGGCTTTGACCAAAGCTATTACATGAACTATCGGAATTATCTCATTTTTAGTAATAGTCTTTACCAGTTGAAAGCCCTTCTGAAAAACATTGAGGAAGAAGACGTTTGGAACAAATCACTCAGGTTTAACAGTTTTCTGGACAGGACAAACAACGAAGCTAATATCAGCCTCTACGTAAATGTACCCCGCTCCTGGTCGAAGACGCTGGATGGATTAAAGCCGGATTGGGTAAATTTTGCCAACTATCATCAGCAGGCGATCCGAAACATGGAATATGCAGCCTTCCAGTTCAGTAATATTGACAGCAAATTCTACACAAACATCACATTCTATCAACCCCCAAGGTTATCATCCGGAAGGGAATATGCCATAGAAGTCGAAAAGGCCATATCGCTTTCAAATAAAGTGACCACCAAGCCCTATTTGGTGACCAATCACAATACCAAGCAGCGGGAAGTGATCCTGCAGGACAATAAAAACAATGTTTACCTGATCTCCTCCGATTTTGAAGCCTTATGGTCGGTTGACGCATCCGCTCCGCTCACCAGTGACTTTTACCAGATCGACTATTATAGAAACGGAAAACTTCAATACGCTTTTGCCACCGAACAGTCCATCCATATCATCGACAGGAATGGGGAATACCTGCCCGGATTTCCCGTCGCAGTAGGTGACGGAGTCAAAATTCAAACTTTCAACGTCATAGATTATGACAATTCCAGGAATTATCGTTTCGCCATTTCAGATCCGGAAGGCAATGTATACCTCACGAACAAAGACGGACGGCTGCTTGACGGCTGGAATCCTCAGCCCTTTGGATCTTCTCTCACAGGCCCCCTTAGACATTACCGGGTATCGGGAAGGGATTTCATGGTGGCCCAGCAGAGCAATGGAGCCATCTCTTTCAAAACCAGAAGGGGAGATAACTACCCGGGATTCCCTATCAATACAGAAACTCAGACCACCAGTGATTTCTATGTCAATCGGGGTAATAATTTTGAAAGCACCTACTTTTCAACAGTCACCGGCACAGGAGAGCTTTTTCAGGTTAATTTCAGCGGAAAGGTCGCCAAACGTGAGCAGCTTTACCGTCCAAATACAGAAACTAACTATTCCATCGTGAATGATGTCGCCGGTGATGGTTACATCATTGTGCGAAATACCGGCCGGCGATATGAGATACTGGATGAAGAAGGTAATGTACTTTTTGAAAAGGATTATTTCAGCAAATCTCCAATGCTGATCCAGTATTATAAGCTGGGGGGCAGTATTGAATGGATCCCATTTGTAGATGCTATGGATCAAAACCTGTATATCTACAACAGGTCCGGACAACTGGTGACCGGCGGCCCACTAAGGTCCGGGGTACCCATTAGTGTGTTACAGTACGAAAATTTCTACGAAATCTATCTGGCTGAAGACAACCAGCTATCAGTGATCAGAGTGATCAAATAAAACCCTAAGTACCCCATTTGTCTAAAAGCTGACCATTTACTTTGGGTCAGCTTCCGTAAATTAGAATATGTTTATGTTGAGATCAACGGCTATCGTACCTCTGATCGCGCTGAGTTGCTGTATAGGCACTGACATCGTGGAAGGCCCGTCCGGCAATGAAAAGCTGGAGTTGTCACCCAAAGCCGAATCCTTACTGGTTGGACAAACCGTGCAGCTTAATGCGACTTACACGAATCCTCTGGGCGAAATAGAAAATATATCTCCCGAATTTCAAAGCCTCGATCCTTCCATTTTGAGTGTGGGCCCCTCCGGGCTTGTCACCTCCCTGGAGGTTGGTCAGGGGAAAGTGTATGCAACTTATGAGTTGATCTTTAGTGATACGGTAACAATAAATGTCGTGGCATCGGAAACAGATATTGCCGAAATCATCATCATTGGCAGTACTGCCAATATTGGTATTGGAGAGGAGATTACGCTTACAGCTAATGCTTACACGGTGAATGATGTTCCTGTGGTCACATCCTTTTCGTGGAGTTCGGAAGATCCTGAGGTCGCTACTGTAAATAATGATGGACTTGTCCAGGGATTATCCAAAGGGTTTACGGAGATTGTTGCGCAGGCTGATGGAATAGAGGGCAGATATGGTTTATCTGTAGGTCTGAATTTCGCCATGGCCACCTTCATGGGCTCCAGCGGATACGTCGCCAAAGGTTCTGCAGAGCTCCGGCTAAACGGAAATAACCTGCTTCTCACGTTGAGTGATGACTTTGAGACATCCTTCGCCCTGGGCACCTTTGTTTACCTGGCCAATTCAACCAATGGCCCTGAGGTAAAGGCCAATGGTTTTGAAGTGGCAGAAATCACCATGAACGGAAGCCACACCTTCAACTTATCGGAGATCGCAGAAAACATGGATACATCTGTTTCAATCGGAGAATATATGTATGTGGTCATCCTCTGCGAACCAGCCTCACTCACCTTCGGATATGGAGAAATTATGTTGCAGCCATGAAAAATTTTAAATTCATCATTGTCCTTCTTATACCTCTTTCGAGTCTGGCCGGAGGCGGCTGGACACAGGACAAGGGCGGCGGATTCTACAAACTGGGACAAAATGTGATCATAGGGACTCAATATTTTACCCCGGCGGGCACGGTGGAACCAATTACCACCATCTCACTGTATACCACAAGCCTTTATGCAGAATACGGGATTACAAATCGGATTACAGGCATCATTTATTTCCCGTTTTTTGTAAGGTCTACCCTGAATGAAGAGCGTCTCTCTTCCGGACAGTTGGTCTCTCCCGGAGATGCATTCAACAGCATCGGGGATACAGATGTTTCGATCAAATACGGATTAACCAAAGGTAAACAGATCGCCCTGAGCATCTCACTCACCCTGGGACTTCCGCTAGGGTCACCGGACGGAGGTGAAACAGGTATCCTTCAGACCGGTGATGGGGAGTTCAACCAGATGATCAGCATCGACGCCGGGACCGGCTTTGGTTACGGATTTTATTCCAATGCAACCATCGGGTATAACAACCGGACAAGGAATTTTTCAAATGAATTCAGGTATGGGTTGGAAGCCGGCTGGTCGAATGGTAAACTGACAGGTCTGGTGAGATTCATCGGTATCAAACCGCTTGGGGACGGAGAAAACACGCCGGTCAATGTCAACAACGGTGTTTTCGGCAACAGAATAGAATACCTGTCCTTCACTCCCGAATTATTATATCTCTTCACTGACAAGATCGGCTTTTCGCTTTCCACAGGCATGGCGTTCTATGGAAAGCGAATTCTGGCCAATCCCAACTATGGTGCGGGTATCTTCATGAAACTCTGATCAAACGGAGATCAGCTTCCAGCGACCCCTCTTAAAAATGATCACGCTGATCACCGCGTGCAGGGAATGAGCGACAGCAATCATCACAAAAATGCCCATTTCGTTCAAACCGAACTTCACTGACAGAAGGTATGCCAGAGGGATCTGGAAGATCCAGAATACGAAAAGGTTGATAAAAAACGGCGTTCGGGTATCCCCAGCCCCATTGAAAGCCTGTGTGATCACCATCCCATAGGCAAAAAACAGGTACCCAAAACAAATGATCCTCAGACCCTGTGTTCCGACTTCCAAAACCCGTGGACTCCCTGCCGCATCGAACAATCCAATGACTGACTCCGCCCCAAAGTAAAAAACCACGGACACCAGACCCAGAAACATCATGGTGAGCTGAGCAGTCCTCCACACGGACTTCTCCGCACGGTCTGGTGACTGAGCCCCCAGGTTCTGCCCAACGAGTGTAGCTGCAGCATTAGACAGGCCCCATGCCGGTAAGATGGTAAACACAATCACCCGGAAGGCAATCTGATAACCTGCCACTGCCTCCATTCCGAAACCTGCCATGATCCTGATCAAAAAGATCCAGCTGGCTGTTTCTATCAGAAATTGCCAGATACCTGTGGTGGAAATGCGAATGATCTCCCACACGGTCTTCAGCCGAAGCACAATATTATGTACAGTGATCCGGATATGATTGGAACCTTTGACCAGATGGTATACCTGAAAAAGTATCCCTATGGAACGTCCGGTCACAGTCGCCATAGCTGCTCCATCAATACCGTATGCCGGTATCGGGCCCAAGCCGAAGATCAGTATCGGATCCAGAATGATATTTAAGCCATTGGCAATAGTCAGTGACCACATGGCAATTGAAGCATCACCGGCCCCCCTGAAGATGGCATTGATGAGAAAGATCAGCATGATGGAAATATTCCCGGCAAACATGATCCTGGTAAAACCTACACCCTCAGCAACCATTTGCTGGTCCCCTCCCATCAAAAAGAGCAGCTCCTCAGAAAAGATAAAACCGAACAGACCAATGACCAGACCGATCACTGAGGAAATGAATATCGCCTGAAAGCCTGCATCAGCTGCACGGTTTTTCTCTTTGGCGCCGATCCTTCGGGACACAATCGCCGTGGTTGCCATGGATAATCCAATGGCGATGGAATAAATGACCATCATCAGTGATTCTGTCAAACCGACTGTTGCCACGGCATTTACGCTGATCCTGGAAACAAAATACATATCCACCACCGCAAAAACCGCTTCGAGGATCATCTCGGCGATCATGGGAATAGCTAACAAAAAGATGGCGCGGTCGATACTTCCAGAAGTGAATTCTTCAGTCGTACCTCTAAGTGCAGAAATAAATAGTGTGAAAAAATTCTTGATACTACTAAGCATGATATAGAAACCTTAAAAGTGAATGAATAGGAAGGAATACCCTTAGGGAGGGACCAACACGCTTTAGCGGTTGGTGAAGGGCACTATATCTGCTATTGGTAGCATAATGGCGCAAAAGAAAACAAATTCCTTTAATTCAAAACATTTTTTAAAATTTTTTTTCTAAAGCATCCAACTCTGGCATGATTATTCGGGTCATATTATCCATAAGAACTGAAGAAGATGAAAATCTTAGTGAAAGTCATATACATCATTATCCTGTTTATTCTTTTTTCCTGCGAGGAAGAAGAAAGAAGAATAAACCTGGATGAAACGTTTGTACTCAGCTACGGTGAGACCAAAACGTTGGATGGACAGGATCAGTTTTCTGTTTCTTTCACCGAGTTGCTGGAAGATTCGAGGTGTCCTGCCAATGCCATTTGTGTATGGCAGGGACAGGCAAGAGTGCAACTCGAGATCAGTGAGAATTTTGAGGTCATCAAACCGGAACTTGTGAATGGCGCTGTTCTGAATAATCAGAGCAGCAAGGTAAATATAGGACACTACACCATTGAACTACTAAAGGTGATCCCCTTCCCCGAAAAAAATAATGTGCAGTCCCGGAAATCCGATTATTCTGTCCAACTGGTAATCACCAGTAATTAAAGATCAGGCTACTGTATGGGCTGATTGACTTAAATCGGATAATCTCCCAATAAATTTATAATTTCACCAAAATAACACTATTTTGGTCGGTTAGATCACCTGTTGAATGTCAACCAACTACGAGCATTTAATCAACAACCTCCGAAAGCGCAGATTTGATGAAGCCAGGGCCGAGCCGATTGTTTCGGACGCCTTCATTCATCGGGGATACCCCAACGCTCTTAGATACGCCCTGGAATCCATGATTGAAATTGATCAATCTTATTCCTATAAGGTTTTCTCTATAGCCAAAAAGATCCAGGATAGCATCTCCTCCGGATTCCAAAAGAAACCAGTGAAAGTAGATTTCAGGTATGACGGACCGATCCAAACGGAAACCCACATCACCTTATTCGGAGATGTAACCCTGCTTACGCTCATCACACCTCAGACCACAAAGCCCTGGCAGGAGGTCCAGTTCCTGATCCGTGAGATCATCGAGCTGATGAAAAAGTTGCCATTTGTTCAAAAAGTCGGATTCAGCAATCATTTTGAGATCATCGCCCTGACTGAAAAACCAACGGCACGTATTACTATCCAACCTGCGATCTGGCTGAATAACAAAAGTTACCTGGAGACTAAGCGGGAAATTGAGCGGGGCATCTGTGAGTTCCGGTTCGGCGAAAAGACCAAACGGAATTACCTGCCATTTAAGAACATTGCCCGGATCAATGCGAAGGATGATCGTACGGCCGGAGGATTAAAAAGGGTCATCAGACTTCTGAGGACGCTTCAGGCAGATGCAGAAACGCCGATCCAACTGGAGCCTCATGAAATCAGCTCCATGGCATACGACATTCCCGAAAGGCAGCTGAAATTCCATCCAAAACAGTCATTAAGCCTTCTCTCTGTAGTGAATGCTCAACTCACCAGGCTGTGCTCAGACAGGAAGTACTTTGAAACGCTCAAGGCCCCCAGCGAACAGGAAGTGGTATTCGGCAGCAAACCGAAACAGGCAGAAGTACAAAAACTAAAAAATAGCCTCGACAACCTATCCGGAGTCCTCCAGGATATTCTCAAACGCGAAAGCAAAGACTTTTACAGCGAAATCCTCTACTAAGCCAGGCCGGCTCTCTTCAGTAAAGCTGTTGGATCAGGTTCACGACCTCTGAACTTCTTATATAGTTCCATCGGATGCTCAGTACCACCCCTGCTAAGGATATGATCTCTGAATGAATGTGCCGTTTTGAGGTCAAAAATGCCGTGTTTCTTAAATAATGAAAATGCATCGGCATCCAATACTTCCGCCCATTTGTAACTGTAATAGCCCGCCGCATAGCCTCCGGCAAAAATATGGCCGAACTGAACACTCATATTTGTACCAGGTACCTGATTAAATAGATCGATCGGCTGGAATACGTCCTGCTCAACTTTGGCCACATCCCCAATGTTTTCAACCATCTCATGGGAGAGATCGTGCCAGGCCATATCCAGCAATCCAAAACTGATCTGCCTCACTGTGGCATAAGCTTCATGGTAATTCGCACTTTTTGTGATCTTTTCCACCAGAGCTTCAGGGATCAGCTCCCCGGTCTCGAAGTGCCTGGCAAACTGATCAAGACACTCTTTCTCAAAACACCAGTTCTCGAAAATCTGAGACGGCAACTCTACAAAATCCCAGTATACATTGGTGCCAGACAAAGAACCATAAGTGGTATCTGCCAGCATTCCATGGAGTGCATGACCAAATTCGTGGAACAGGGTCTTGACCTCATCAAATTTCAGCAGGGAAGGAGAATCGGGTGAAGAAGGAGTAAAATTACAAACGATGCTTACCTGAGGAATGATCTTCTTGCCATCTTTTCTCTTTTGTTCCCGGTAGCTGGTCATCCATGCCCCGCTTCTTTTTCCCTTTCTCGGGAAGAAATCAGCCAGAAAGATGGCTTTCAATTCCTTATCAGAATAAACTTCATAGGCTATCACATCCGGATGATATACCGGGATTTCTTTGTTGCTGACAAAGCTGAGACCAAAAAGCCTCTCAGCCGTCTGAAAGACCCCCGAGATCACATTTTCAAGTTTAAAGTAGGGCTTGATCAGTTCATCATCAATTTCATATTTTTTCTTTCGGAGTTTTTCCGAATAGTAGGCCCAGTCCCACCTTTCCAACTCATGGTGAGCCCCTAGCTCTTTCATGAAAGCTTTGATCTCTTCCACTTCTTCCTGCGCTTTGGGCAAGGCTTTTTCCAACAGGTCATTCAGAAAATGCCTGACCTGCAGCGGATTGGTAGCCATTCGTTCCTCGAGGATATAGCTGGCATAAGTAGGATAGCCGAGAAGACCAGCCATTTCACTTCTCAACTTTACAATTTTCCTTACCAGCCCCTGGTTGTCCTTTTCATCACCTTTAAAGGCTTTGCTCATAAAGGCCTTATAGAGCTTCTTACGTAATGCCCTGTTTTCGGCGTATTCCATGAACGG
This sequence comes from Cyclobacteriaceae bacterium, assembly GCA_965243485.1. Lineage (GTDB taxonomy): Bacteria > Bacteroidota > Bacteroidia > Cytophagales > Cyclobacteriaceae > UBA7330. Next base: position 7,917 of record CBDEVP010000002.1, read on the forward strand.
GATATAACTTGGTGCCTGAAGCGTGAAAACCCATTTACCTTCATGTCCCTTCTCACTGGCCGTTTTCTCTGCCCTTCTGACCACATCCTTCGGGAGTCCTTTCAGGTCATTTTTATTCTCAATAACCAGTTCATATTCATTGGTTTCATGAAGCAGATTTTCCCCATAAGTGAGTGTCAGTTGAGAAAGCTCGATGGAGATCTCCTTGAACCGGGCCTTATCTTTATCGTTAAGGTTAGCTCCGCTTCGAACGAAGCTTTTATAGGTCTTTTCAAGCAGCATCATTTGCTCCTGGTTGAGTCTGAGTGTCCCTCTCTTGTCATAAACCGATTTGATCTTTTCCCAAAGGACCACATTCTGCTTGATCTCATTATGAAAGGCGGATAATACCGGAGAAGCTTCTTTCGTCACCGCCTGTAATTCATCGCTTGTTTCCGCGGCGTTCTGATTAAACAATACAGATGAAACCCTGGACAACAACTCACCTGACTCCTCCAGTGCCACAATGGTATTTGAAAAGGTGGGCTGATCTTTGCTACCCGTAATTGACCCGATCTCTTCACGGGCCTGCTCGATCCCCTTTTCAATGGCCGGCATGTAATGTTCTGTCTTTATTTCATTGAATGGAGGGATTTCAAACGGAGTATTAAAAGCCTCTAAAAGTGGATTTGTCATAGATTTTGGAGTCGTTAGAAATTCGTAAAGCCCGCCAAAGGTAAAATGATTAAATCTTACCTTTGCCAGTCCCTGAAAAATTCAATTCAACGATTGTGAATCAAATGAGAAAACTTCTTCTGATCCTGTTTTGTTCCCTCGGCTATGTCACTTTTAGTCAGGAAAATACAGATGCTTTTATCAGTTCTCCCTACCAGGCTATTTACACCCATACGCATTATCTGAAAAGTGACTATTACAACGATTCACTTGCAGCATTGCCGTTCAATCTGAAGAACCGCTCCCTGGAAGATGCTGTTGATGTGGCGGTAAAGCTTAAACAGATCATTGATGGAGAGGGTGTCTATTTGGATTTTGAAGAAATCCCCAGGGAGCCTGACTATTATGATTCAGCGGTAAACAAGCATAGATATGTCTTAACTGAACAGTTTCCAACCATTACCCTGGAGCGACAGAATGGCCGTTGGGTTTATACCGAAAAATCTATTAAGGAGATTGAAAGGATCCATTCCGATATCTTCCAATATGGAACAGGCTGGCTGCTGGAACTGCTTCCGAAACTCGGGACAAGAAAGGTTCTCGGATTACATCTATATCAATACCTGGGGGTCCTCATACTGGCATTTCTCGGAGCCCTCATCCATAAATTACTAAGCATATTTTTTAACTGGCTCCTGGTGAAACTCATCATCAGAGCAGGGTATAAAGATCTGGCCAAAGGATACCTCCTCCCCGTGGCCCGTCCCGTAAGTCTGTTTTTCGTTTCCGCACTTATCGTCATGTTTGTGCCGGCGCTTCAGCTACCTTCCGAGTTCTCCTGGGCTGTAATGACTTTTCTGAAGGCGCTGGTACCTATTTTCGGAACCATCGTTTTTTACCAGCTGGTTAATATTCTGGCGCTTTACCTCAAGCACCTGGCTGAGAAAACCAGGTCTACCCTTGATGACCAGTTGGTTCCGCTGGTAAGAAAAACTTTGAAAACATTCGTGGTGGTGATCGGATCACTTTTTGTTCTTGATAACCTGAACATTGATATTATTCCCTTGCTTACCGGTCTGTCAATCGGAGGCCTCGCTTTTGCGCTGGCAGCACAGGATACGATCAAAAACTTTTTTGGATCGCTCATGATCTTTGTGGATAAGCCCTTTCAGATCGGTGACTGGATTACTGCAGGTGACATTGATGGTACGGTAGAAGAGGTAGGTTTTAGATCATCACGTATCAGAACTTTCCGAAACTCTTTGATGTACGTTCCTAACAGTAAGCTGGCGGACAGCACCGTAGACAACCACGGCTTGAGACAGTACAGAAGATTTTATACCCAGATTGCCCTTACCTATGACACTCCTCCTGATCTGATCCAGGCCTTTGTGGAAGGGCTTAGAAAGATCGTGGAAAACCATCCGGATACACGTAAGGATTACTACAACGTGTATTTCAATGACATGGCAGCTTATTCGCTCAATGTGATGTTTTACATTTTCTTTGAAGTTCCTGATTGGTCTAATGAGCTTAGAGCCAGGCACGAAGTGCTCATGGAGATCGTGAGACTGGCAGAGAAACTGGGAATAAACTTTGCATTCCCTACACAGACCCTGCACATGGAAAACTTCCCCGGTCAGCCTTCGCTGTCACCGTCTTATGTTGGTAAAGACGAGATGAAGGTGAGGCTGGATGAGTATTTTCAGCGTAAGAAGAATTAGGAGCTTTATTGGGTTAAATATTGTAAACATCATGGTTTCCCACGGCCAGTAAAACCACCTTATCTTTTCCCAAATACTGAAACACCACTCGTGTTTTGTAATTTACTGAGAAACTCCAACGATCATTCAATCTCCTTTTCAGCTTATGTACTTTCAGTCCGGGAAAGTCTGGTTGCTTCTGAAATAATTCTACTTTCTCTACAACCTCCTCCCGAAGGTCCGGATCTAATTTCCGAAGCTGTCTTAAAAAAGGAGAAGTAAACTCAACCTGCACTTAGATGAAATCTCTAAGGTTGCCGGAAATTGTTTTTCCCTCTTTTACAGCCTGCTCACTCTCAAGTACCACCTGAATGGCTGCTTCTTCTTCCAGCTTAAGAATCGCCTTTCTGGCGGCATCTGCCCTATTACTGGCTATACCCCATTTTAGCAGGTTATTAATGGCTTCTTCTAACTCTGGAGTCAATGGAACTGACAATACACTCATTGTAATATCATTTAATCATATATTATATGACAAAAATATAGTATTACTAACACTCCTTGTATTAAATCAGGAAGAAGGTAATTTTATACAGGTGTCCCATGCAGAAAAGAATACAACTTATGGTGATAGGATCATTAAGATTGAGGATGGGGTTATTTTTAGCGATCAGAATATTATTAAGTCAAAAGTCCCTGCCTAAGTTGACTTAGGCCTGAAAATATGAGATGGTGTAACGGCAGGATGAATATTTCGGATAGAAGTTAGATCTCAAGATCAATCATTTAGGCCCCTCCCTTGATTCTTGTAAAAAAAAGCTTTTGAAAAAACCACCATTGTAAAATACTTGTTCTTAACGACTATTTTCCAGTGCTTTCAATCTCTTATCAAATTCTTCATTTCTATTAGCCTGATGTTCAATGTACTCATCAATTTCTTCGGCAAATTCATGAAATGCTTCAGCTAGCTGAGCCTGACCATCTCTCAGGAATTCCAGTTTGGCTTCCACAACATTTATTTTTTTGCGAATGCTATCTTTAAAATCCTTCATAACTCCTAAAGTTACCCATATCAATCAATTTTAAACAGTAATTTCATCCTATTTATTCAATCTTCTAGATGTAATTAACGTCAGTTCGATATAAGAAAAAACAAAAAACCCGTCATTCAGAGGCGTGAGGGTGGATTTGTGTGTTGGAAGCCCTGCCTTTGCCGGCAGGCAGGCGTGGAATCTCCTCCAAACATGAGACTCCACGCCCTTGCCTACCCGAATCCCTCCTCAAAAAAGGGCTCTGAGTGACGGTAGAGGGTTTTTTATTAAAATTAACGTCGAACTCAGGTTAATTATAATTGCATTACAATCATTCAGGTAACCCACTCAGAAAAGAATACAGATGGGATAATTTTGAGCGACCAAAATCTTAAATAAGACAAAAGTCTCCGGCTGAGCCTACTTACATCACTCAAAATGAAACGCGTATGCGGCTGGATGGTATATTTTCAGGGTATGAAAAAAAGGACCCTTACCCCTGTATTTTCTGATCGGTGATTATTGTGATGTGTAGGTGCTATACTTTTTAAAATTATCGACAGCCACAAAATAATCCGGATCTTCAAGAACATTGACATCTACAATCTCGTCCGCCCGCTGGACCAGTTTAATACAATCCTGGCTCAGGTGACGTAAATGGATTGTTTTACCTTCACTCCTGTATTTTTCGGTGAGCTTGTTGATGGCCTCAATCGCTGACTGATCGGCAATTCTTGAATCTTTAAAATCAATAATTACTTCATCCGGATCATTAGCAACATCAAATTTGCTATTAAATAGGGTCACTGATCCAAAAAACAGCGGACCATAGATCTCGTAGTGTTTGATGCCATGCTCGTCAATATATTTTCTGGCCCTGATCCGTTTTGCATTTTCCCAGGCAAATACGAGGGCCGAGGTCAGGACACCGGCAAAAACAGCGATGGCCAGGTCAAATACTACCGTGAGCACGGTAACCAGGATCATGACCAGTACATCGGCAAGCGGCACTTTATTCAGGACCTTAAAGGTGCTCCAGGCGAAGGTCCCTATCACGACCATGAACATGACTCCGACAAGCGCGGCGATGGGTACCATTTCTATGTAGCTTGAAGCAAACAATACAAAGCACAGTAAGGCAATGGCTGCCACGATCCCTGAAAGTCTTCCTCTGCCTCCGGATTTGATGTTGATGATGCTTTGGCCGATCATGGCACAGCCACCCATTCCACCAAAAATACCATTCACAAAATTTCCCATACCCTGAGCGAAGGCCTCACGGTTCCCGCTTCCATGGGTATTGGTCAATTCATCAATAAGATTGAGTGTCATCAGCGACTCGATCAGACCAATGGCGGCAAGGATGAATGCATAAGGGGCAATAAACTTTAGCGTTTCCAAATCCAATGGCACAATGGGTAAATTGAATGTAGGTAATCCGGCTTTGATGCCACTACCACCTTTTGATACAATAAATGACCCCACTGTTTCCGTTTCAACATTTCCAAGGATCACAATGAGTGATACCACCAGGATACCTGTAAGCGCTGCAGGAATCCCCTTATGAATCTTAGGTATTCCCGCCATAAAGGCCATGGTGAGAACTGTAAGACCTAACATGATGAGCAGAGGCGTACCTGTGAGCCATTCCCCATCAGACTTGAACATGTTCAATTGAGACAAAAAGATGACGATGGCCAGCCCATTGACGAAGCCCATCATGACCGGGTAAGGAACCAGGCGTATGAATTTTCCGAGACGGAAATAACCAGCCGCCATCTGAATGATACCGGTGAGCAAGAGGGTTGCAAACAAATACTGTAATCCAGCTGACTGGCTGCCTCCCAACTCCATTCCTTCTTTCACCAGGTGTACCATCACCACGGCCATGGCTCCGGTGGCTCCGGAAATCATACCCGGTCTCCCGCCAAATACCGAGGTGACAATGGCCATCATAAAAGCGCCGTAAAGTCCTACGACCGGAGGTACGCCGGCAATAAATGCAAAAGCTACTGCTTCCGGTACCAGGGCCAATGCCACTGTAAGCCCTGAAAGTATATCCTGTCTTACACTGCCCTGCCCGTTCTCAAAAAACTTAAATCTGGATTTCAAAATTTGATATGGTTTTGACCTTAATGTGTATGATGTTGTATCAAAAAGGTCAGGTGGAAATCATCCCGATAGTCTACGGGACTCATTGTAATAAAAAACAAGGCGCGAAATTAGAAGAAACATTCTAGAAATGACAGCAGAATTCAGAAACTTCCGGAAATACTTATGAATTCAAATGCAGCAATATTATCTCTCCGCAACTACCACCTGCATCAGAAACTGTTCGGAGGTCATGACCGGGATCCGGGAGAAATAGAAATCTGTAACATCTTCAGTGACCAGATAATCGCAGTTCTCTGCAAGGGCTGAATAATACTCCAGACCATCCTCAAAATCGACCACTTTTTTGTCACTGATAGCATTCATTACAATCGGCTTATCAGTGGATACGACTCCCATCTTCCCCACCAACAAGGCAATTTTTGATTTGGCTATTTCCGAACCGCTTTTCTTCTCAGCAAAATAAAAAGCAATAGCGAGGCAAATGGACGAGGTAAACAATTGAAATCCCGGCAGATCGGCCAAACTTAGGACCCGGGCTGAATAGCTAAACACCGGATATTCCTTATTGAATACCGATACCAAAACATTGGCATCCAGAAAGACCTTCATTTTCTGGATTTGAAGAATTCAGATTTCATGGTTTTTCGGGATCGCGATCTGGTCCGGTATTCTGCAGCTCCCTCAGCAACCTGAGTCACCCAATCCGAAACAGGCAACTCCTCAAGATCCCTATATTGACCATCCGTAATCTGTCTGTATAAGAATTCTGTAAGCCTGGATAAGCTGATATTTTGCTGATCTGCATATCTTTTGGCCTTATCGATCACGGTTTTGTCAAATGATAATGTAATCTTGGCATCCATGGCACTAATTTATACGACAAAAATATTTATTTTATACGTACTAATAAAAGCACTTCGAAAATATTCCCTAATTTGAACGATAAACCCAATCAATGATGACCAACCGTAGAAAATTTATCCTCAACAGCCTGCTCGGAGCCGGTGGAATGATACTTCCATCACTTTCATTTGGCCGGGAAGAGAAATCCGATCTCAAAATTACCGCCATCAAACATTATGTGGATCCGGACTACAAAAAGCCCACTTTCGCCCAGATGAGGGACATCGTGGTGGTGGAAACTGATGGTGGTATCACAGGTATCGGCGAAGGAGGCTCTAAAGAAATGATCCAAAACTGTGCGGAGATGCTGATCGGGGAAGACCCTTTCAGGATCGAACACCTCTGGCAGAAGGTCTATCGTGGCTATTTCTACCCTTCAGGACGGGAACGGCTCCATGCCATGGGAGCCCTGGACATGGCCCTTTGGGATATCAAAGCCAAAGCCCTTGATGTACCGGTATATGAATTACTAGGGGGTCTTACCCGGGATCATGTGCTATGCTATTCCACCGGTTTCCCCGGACAGGGCTCTGTCAGGGAAACTGCCAAAGCCTGCATGGAAGCAGGGTTTTATGCCTATCGGACTTCCGGTGGTGTTAGCACGGAGGAATTTGACAGCCACAAATGGCTGGACCATATCTACAGACACTGTGAAGAGATCCGTGAAGGCGTAGGGGAAAAGGGACAATGGTGTATCGACTTTCACACCCGGCTGGATACGGCGGAGGCTGTCACACTTTGCAACATGATCGAAGACCTGAAACCCGTATTTGTAGAAGACCTGATCCGCTCGGAAAATCCTGAGATCTACAGGGTGCTCAGGAAGAAAGTGAACGTACCCATTGCGGTCGGTGAACAATTCGGCGATCGTTGGGACCTGAACATGCTGGTCGAAGATCACCTGATCGATCACTCCAGGGTCACCCTGCCTAATACCGGTGGGATCACAGAGTTTATGAAGATCGCAGCCATTTGTGAAACCCATTATGTCGGTATGATCCCCCACTTTACCGGACCCATAGCTACCGCTGCTGTGGCTCATTGCCTGTTGGCAAGTTCAGGATTTTGCATGACCGAGATCACAGGTAATAGCGCCACTCAGACCGATTACCTGAATGATGATTATCTCATCTTCGATAATGGTAAAATCTGGCCGAATACCCGGCCGGGATTAGGGGTGGAATTCAATCCAAAAAACGTTACCCTCGTGAATGAGATCAAAGATGGTTCGGATTACGATCATCCGTATTTTAAGCGATCGGATGGTTCCTATACCAACTGGTAATCAGTGAAAATCCCGATTTTTCTGAACATGATTGAATTTGGGGCGTTAATTAACTATAGAGATAAATGAAATAGTTTAACCAAATTCAAAATAAAATGAGTGCAAGTAAATTCTTATTTACATTTATGACCGGGATGGCCGCAGGTGTTGCTGCTGTTTACTTCGCCGATCCCAAAGGGTCCGAAAAGCGATATAAAGCATTGAAGAAAGATTTTAAGAAGCAAAGCGACAAGTGGGAAAAGACCTTATCAGGAAAACTCAATGAGTACAAGAAGACGTATAATGATATGGTTGATAAATACACCCAGACGGGCAAAGAAATGATTGATAAATCCAAAGAGAAGGCACACCTCAATTAGCTGCACAAAAGAAAGTAAGTAGATAAGAAGGACGTTTTAGCGTCCTTTTTTTGTTTCTCACTTTAAGATCTTAGAAATTTCTCTTCCCTTCTTCAAATAAGACATCAACCCTTCTACATCGTTATTTTCCAGTAGTTCCTGAAATATCTCGAGCTGATCATTGTATTGCCGTATGGCCTCCAGTACCATTTTTTTGTTGTCCATAAATATGGGTGCCCACATTTCGGGTGAGCTTTTTGCGAGTCGGACTGTTGAGGCAAAACCGGAGCCTGCCATTTCGAGTATTACGCTGCCATCCTTCTCTTTGGCCAAAACCGCATTGCTCAAAGCATAGGAGGTCACATGGCTCAGGTGCGAAATATAGGCCAGATGCCTGTCGTGATCGACAGCTCCCAGATAATCCACTTTCATGGAAATCAGGATGCATTGTTTCACAAACTCATCCATCAGTTCACCATCGGTGAGCTCCCGCTCGCAGATGAGCATCGATTTTTTTTCAAAAAGTCCCGGAAATGCAGCCTCAGGACCTGAATACTCTGTGCCTGCTATGGGATGCGCTGCTATGAACCTTGATCTTTTGGGATGATCCTTTACAGCCGCACAAATTGATCCTTTGGTAGATCCAAAATCAATCACCGCCTGCCGGTCATTGATCTTATCCAGGATCCCCGGCAATAATTGGACGATGGCATCCACGGGAATTGAAAGAATGATCCGGTCCGCCCAGGAAATACCCTCCTCCAAAACAGTAAAGCTCTTTTGGATAATGCCCAGTGAAATGGATTTTTCGAGGTTTGCCGGATTTCTGCTATATCCTCCCGCCTGGTCAATCATCTTGCGTTGTTGCAACGCCAACGAAAACGAACCTCCGATCAATCCCGTGCCTATGAAAAGTATCTTCATACTTTGGTCTTAAATGGTTTTAGAAATCCTCGACAATGCTTCCTCTAGCTTTTCAAACGGTGTACAAAGGGATATCCTGATAAAAGCTTTGCCTGGTTCGCCAAAGATCACACCCGGAGTGATAAAAACCCTGCTTTTTTCTAATATTTCATCAGACAAGGTCATCCCATCTTTATCAGGTACTTTAGCCCATACGAACAAACCGGACTGATCCCCGGAATATGTACAATTCAAAAGATCAAGGATTTGATGGACCAACGCTTTTCTTTCTCTGTACACTTTGTTTATTTTCATAAACCAGTCTTCCTCAAGATCCAGGGCCTCTATCGCTGCGAGCTGGAGAGGTTTGAACATGCCTGAATCCATATTGCTCTTCACCCTGAGTACCGGCTCCAGGTATTCTTTGGATCCCGATACCCATCCAATACGCCAGCCTGCCATATTGAAGGTCTTGGAGAAAGAGTTCAATTCCAGACAGACCTCCTTTGCCCCATCAATGCTCAAAATGCTCACTGGATGGTCATTCAGGATAAAACTGTAAGGATTATCATGGCAGATCAGAAGCTGCTTACGATGTGCCAGATCCACAAACCGTTTTAGCGTCTCGATGGAGCCCCTTGCACCCGTAGGCATGTGGGGATAGTTGATCCACATCAGCTTAATGTCAGTATAATCCAACCGTTCCAGATAATCCCAATCCGGTTCCCAGTTCTTTGCTTCCACCATAGGAAAAAAAACAGGGATCCCTCCTGCAAGATTTGTTACCGAAGTGTAGGTCGGGTATCCCAACGAAGGGATCAGAACCTTATCGCCCGGGTTGAGGTAAGACCACGAAATGTGCATGATCCCTTCTTTGGAACCAATAAGTGGTAGCACCTCCGACTGGTCAAGATGAATATTTAAATGTTTTTTCGAGAAACGGACGATGGCTTCACGGAGTTCAGGGATGCCCTGATAAGGTTGATAACCGTGCACATCGGGACGGGAAATACTATTTGCCAGACGGTTGATGACAGCATCAGCCGGCATCATATCCGGACTACCAATGCCAAGGTTGATGACCTGGTCACCAGACTGATTGAGCCGGGCAATCTCCTTCAGCTTCCTGGAAAAATAGTACTCTTCAGTAGCATTTAAACGTTCAGATGGTCTGATTATCATCCATGCGCCTTTTTAAAGACGCCTAAATTGAGCATAAAGGGCCACTACACAAAAGAAATCTGTTTTTTTATTGATCTCAGTTAGGAGCCCATTTCTCCAGGAGGTTCATCAATTGCTTTTTATGAAATGGTTTCTGGAGATAATCGTTCATCCCCACGGTAATGCATTTTTCTATATTTTCCTTATCCACGTTGGCGGAAAGGGCCAGAATGGGCTTTTGGAAACCCTGTTTTCTAAGCGCAATGGTGGCATCAAACCCATCCATCACTGGCATTTGAATGTCCATGAAGATCATGTCAAAGTCGTCTCCTTTGGCTTTTTCGATGGCATCCTCACCATGCACCGCACTAATGACATTGGCTCCCGCGGCCATCAACATCTTTTTGATTAGGAGTAAATTCACGTTGTTGTCGTCAACAACCAGGATTTTGTTGTCCTTTTTCAATGTATAATCAGGCTCAACCTTATCATTTTCCGGTTTCACCTCTTTTTTGCCTTCCTCGATGGGTATGGTAAACCAGAATTTGGATCCCTGCTGTGAATGACTAATGGGACTATCAACACCTATCTGACCATCCATCAAACCCACCAATTGCTTGCAAATAGCCAGTCCGAGTCCTGAACCTCCATATTTTCTGGTGGTGGAGCTGTCGGATTGTGTAAAGGTTTCGAAGATCAGATTCCTTTTACTGGACGGGATTCCAATACCGGTATCTGTCACCTCGCAATGCAGCAAAAGCATCCCTTCTTTTCTGATCGCTTTGAAGCTCAGCTGAATATGTCCTTCGTCAGTAAACTTCATGGAATTGCTGACGAAATTTAGCACGATCTGATTGATACGGGTGGGATCCCCGATCACGATTTCCGGAACGCTTTTATCAATATCAAAATCAAGAGTAATATTTTTCTCACGGGCCAGGTACTTGTAAGGATGCAGGTTTGAATCTATGGTATACCGGAAGTCGAACGGCACCTTTTCAAGTTCCAGTTTATCAAGATCCATCTTATTGAGATCCAATACATCATTAAGCAGTTTGGCCAGCGTTTCACCTGAGGAGTGGATCATTGTCAGATACTCGCGTTGAGTTTTGGTCGTCGCAATATTCTTGAGGAGCTCGGAGAAACCAATGATCCCATTCAATGGTGTCCTGATTTCATGGCTCATATTAGATAAGAAGCGTCCCTTGGCCCTGTTAGCCTCCTCCGCCTGATCACGTGCATTTCTGAGGGCTCTTTCAGTTTCCTTCAGCCTGGAGATGTCTTTGGCAATGATCATGATCTCCTCTTCATTCTCATTGTCATTTACCAGGGTAGAAAATGAACTTGAGGTAGGAACGTCTTCTGCTTCTCCGCTCCTGAATGAAAGCTCTCTGTTTTTAGACTGGCCGGTTCTCTGCAGATCTGCAAGAATCCTGGAAAAGGATGAGTTCTTTTTCTTTGAACTCGAAAGGAAATCAGTAATTGGCCTCCCGATCAGCTCCTTTTCGTCATATTTCAACAAGTCTATAGTGGCATTATTTACAGCTTTGATCCTGAACTCACTGTCCATGATGATAAGAATATCGATGACCCCATCATATATCCTCTTCATATAATCTCTGGATACAGTCGACTTTTTCAGCTCCTGCCCCAGCATATTGACTCCAAGGATAATTGCCTGCAATTCATCCGTATCCAGATCAGAGCTGGGAATCTTATAATCAAAATTCCCATTGGCCACCTCAAATATCAATTTACTGATCTCCTCGATCCTGTCTCGTATGGTTCGCTCCATTATATATTCGCCGGTCATCACAAATTTAATGTTTTGTTACCAACAATGTATGTTCCATAATTTCCATGCTCAGGTTGTCCTGTGTATTCACGTAGGCGACCCTGGGATAAGTTGTAGCCCCAAGCTTCTTCTTTTCAATGGTCGCCGATACGCCCAGGTTCACCTTTTTGCACCCCAGACTTTTGGATCTTCGAATACACTGGTAAAGTGCCTGTCTGTATACTCCGTATTCAAAGTTGTATTCATAGTCAAGACCTAAAAACATTCCGCTGTAGGTCTCTTTGGCATTTTTATGACAAAATGCTACCGCAACCGGCAAACGGTGTCCGGCTACGGATTCCTTCAACCTCAATACAATGAATTCCCAGTTGGGATCATTGTTCATTTCAACGAATAGTTTATAGGGGTAAGTGAAGCCATTCAGAGCCAGATTTTTATTCTTGACCTGAAGAAACAAATTAAAGGCGTGCTCAAGTCCTTCATCGGAAAGCTTTTGAACAATTTCCACATCAAAACATGAGGCATACTTTCTTACTTCCTGTTTGAAATGCTTTTTGTTTCGCTTACTTAATTGGGCCATAAACCCTGCTTCGTCCGACCAGGACAAATCCTCAATGATGCAAGTCTCAGGCATATCCATCTTCACAAATCCTCTTTCCAGAAATACCTTGGTCAGCTGCGTGTTTTCGGTAAAATCTCTCAATACCACATTGGATGCTCCAAAGTTTTCCTGTTCTTTATAAAGCTGTTCGATGAACAACAAAACGGCATCTTCCCATTGCTTATGTTCCATATCGAGGAAGAAGTGCTCGCCCTCGGTAAACAGACTCCCCATCATCAGCACCTTTGAGGTCAGGTAGTAAGGGTCTTTCTTCCTCACCTGTTCAATCTGTGCCGAAATAGATGCCCTTGCAAAAGCATCTTCTTTCCAGATGGTCGCTGAGAAAAAGGTGACCAGTACCGGGTTCCCCTGGCTATCCCTGACCACAAAATATTTAAAATCCCAGTTATCTTCCGGCTTATCATTGCCATGAAACGATCTTTCCAGAAAGTACATGCCATCCCAGTCAAACATCCCCCGGTGACCCAGCTTCTCATTCCAAAGATCTTTTTCGACCTCCTTGATAGACCTGAAAATGGTAAGTGATAACTCTTCTTTTTCAGTATTGTGTGCAATAGAAGACTGGCTCAGGATCTCATCCAATTCCGATTTTTGGTCGTGAAGTGGTTCCATCTTAAAGGCTTTGCGAATTTTCTCATGACTTTGATCAGTCGCCCTCAGGGATGCGGCAAAATTACGCTCCATGCTATCGACCAGCACCTCAATATCTTCCAGCGTGTTATTCAATGAGATGGTAAACCGTGCTCCATTATTCTTCATGGGAACAGCTGGAAATAATGCAGGATTAACATACACGCCACTGTCAATCAGTCTCCCAACGAATTCATTGGTCATTCCCATGACGCCTGCCCCGATGAAAAATACCGGACTGTTAGTCTGAGCCACCAAGGGCAGGTTGGTCTTGCTGATCAGCGAATTGCAGTAGCTGATCCGTTCCTGAAGATCATTCTGAAGGTGAGTGATCTCGTCGCTCAAGTGTATCCTGGCTGAAGCTACTGCGGCACCAAGGATAGGTGGTTCAAGCTGAACAGAAAAGGTGTTAGGACCACCAAAAGTCTTCACCTTCCTTCTAAGTTCATGATTAGGAAATACGGAAACACCTCCACATGCGCCAAAACCTTTGCCAAGGGTGGCAGTCAAAACCATCTTATGATACAATCCCTCTGGCATCTGGCTCATCACGTAACCCGTGCCGTTCTTTCCAGCCCAGCTCATGCCATGTGCATCGTCCACATAAAGGTGAAGCTGATCGTATTTCTCTGCCAGGTTGATCAGGTCCCTGATGGGAGCAAAGTCTCCATACATGGAATAAACGCCATCCGACATGTACCATATCTTCTGATGCTTCCCTTTCAGCATATTAATTTTTTCTTCCAGCATCTCAAGATTGTTGTGTCTGATCATTTCTACAGTCACTCCCCTGGTCAGCATTTTTTGAACCGCTTCATGAATGCTGGAATGGACCTGATGATCCAGGATCACAGCGTCCTCCTCCGAAACGATGATCGGAATAGTGGCAAGATGAGAAATGGTGCAGTTTTTTGAGATCACTACCGGAGCCTGAAACATCTCCTCCACCAGCATTTCAAGTTCCGAATACAGGGGGTTTGAAATGTAGGTCTTGGACATTGAAAACTGCGTGCCGAATTGCTCGATGGCTCTGATTGCAGACTCTTTGACTGATGGATGATGCTCCAGCCCCAGGTACCCGCAGGTTCCAAAATGCAATGTCTTTTGATCATTGATAGTAAGATATCTACGGTCAGTTGTCGGGCCCTGAGCGTATAAATGAACAACTCCTTTGTCCTTTGCTGCAGTGATGACCTCATCTACTGTCTTTACGAAGTTGTTATGTTTGATTTTTGCCATATTGCGCTGATTGGTTATTTTAGAATTTATAATTAGGCATAAATATCTATGGCTTTAGATGGAATTACAGAATAATTAGATGAAATGGGTGAATCCATAGATTTTCAGTATGGAAGTATCGTTATCAAAAACGGTATCATGCAGTGCACATTTGATGAATTAGATTTACTAGACCTGGAAATCACCAAACATTTAGTAAAAAAAAGAATTGAACACTCCAAAGGGGTTTCATATCCTTGTTTATTCGATATCACACAGATTAAACAATCTACTAAAGAATCCAGAGATTACCTGGCAAACGAGGGAAATGAATTGGTGATCGCCAGTGCACTGCTGGTAAATTCTGCAGTCATAAAAATGGCTGCCAATTTTTATATTTCAGTCAATAAACCGGTAAAACCCACCCGGTTGTTTACCGAGAAAGAAACGGCTCTGAAGTGGCTGTCACAATATTCGGAAACAACAGCCGCTTCATAGGTCTGTTGATCCCTTTCATTTCAAACCTTAGATAATATGAAATTCGGAACCAAAGCAATTCACGCTGGACAGGAACCTGATCCCTCTACCGGAGCGATCATGACTCCGGTATATCAAACTTCCACATACGTCCAATCCTCACCGGGGAAACATAAAGGATATGAATATGCAAGAACGCAAAATCCCACCCGGACTGCTTTGGAAACCAATCTGGCTGCACTTGAAAATGCGCGATTTGCCAGGTGCTTCAGCTCGGGAATGGCTGCCATTGATACGATCTTAAAACTTTTCAAACCCGGAGATGAAATTGTCTCCACCAATGACCTGTATGGAGGAACTTACAGGTTGTTTACCAGCGTATATGCAAAATATGGCATAAAGATCAGGTTCATTAACATGTCCGATGAAGAGGAGCTTTCCGGAGCGATCACCAATCAAACCAAAATGGTCTGGATTGAAACGCCTACCAATCCGATGATGCATATACTGGATATCAAAAAGATTACAGACCTTGCTAAAGTTCATGGAGCTATATCGGTCGTTGACAATACGTTTGCCAGTCCATATCTGCAAAACCCGCTGGATCTCGGCGCCACTGTGGTCATGCACTCCCTGACGAAATACATTGCCGGACATTCGGATGTGGTGATGGGGGCTCTGATGACAAGTGATCAGGAAATCCATGAAAAACTGGCCTTTCATCAGAACGCCGTTGGGGCTATTCCAGGTCCAATGGATTGTTTTCTTGTACTAAGAGGCGTAAAAACACTACACCTGAGGATGCAAAGACATTGTGAAAATGGTAAATTAGTTGCGGAGTATCTTAAAGGTCATTCCAGGGTTTCCCGGGTTTACTGGCCCGGATTGCCTGAACATAAAAATCATGACGTGGCAAAAGGTCAGATGAGGGATTTCGGCGGGATGCTTTCTTTTTCGCTCAAAGACGATAAAAAAGAAACAGCATTCAGGTTCCTGGAGCGGGTCAGGGTATTCAGTCTGGCTGAATCACTCGGAGGTGTTGAATCACTGGCGGGACACCCGGCATCCATGACGCATGCCAGCATACCTGCCGAAGAACGGGCCAAATCAGGCCTGACTGATTCACTGATCAGGTTGTCCGTCGGTATCGAAGATGGTGAGGATTTACTGGAGGATCTTGAAAATGCATTAAAATGAACGAATACCTGATCACACTGTTTACACGCGAACTGGAAAAGCTCAAGCAGGAACTACATGCCTATGAGAATATTGAAGACCTGTGGAAAGTAGCTCCCGGTATCAATAACTCCGGAGGAAACCTTACCCTTCATCTGATTGGGAACATTAACCACTTCATAGGAGCGATCCTGGGGAATACAGGCTATCAAAGAGACCGCGAAGCTGAATTTAACGATAAACATGTGCCGCTTGATGAAATCATACACGACATCGATCAAACTTTGACCATGCTCTCCGAGACTCTTGGGACACTGACAGCAAAGCAGTTGGAAAACGACTACCCGGTAGAAGTTTTTGGTAAACCCATGAATACCTCATATTTCCTATTGCATCTGTACGGACACCTCAATTATCACCTCGGCCAGGTGAATTATCACAGAAGACTGATTGAATAAGAAGCAAAAGGGAATGATAAGACCATTCCCCTTTAGCAAAATCTATTAATCCCTATTTTGACCTTAGTATTTGGTGATCTGATATTTATCGAGAATCTGTCCTATGGATGATACGATCCTATAATCAGCGTCATCCTGCTGATAATCTTTATAATAGCCCTGAAAAACGATATTGCTGGTGATACGGTCTATGAAGAAAATGCTTAAGGTTCCATCATTATTGACAACCCTTTTCAAAAGGTATTCATCCTCCTCATCCTTATTCATACTATTGATCCAGCTCGTGAGACTTTTTTGGTCGGAGGCAATCAGCCTGGTACCCTCCTGAAAATACCGGAAAGTGATCAGAAGATCTGGTGTATCGGGCTCATAAGAGTACCCCATGGCCATAAATCGCTTATAGATGATGCTTTGGATCACCCGGTTGTCATACCTGTCCAAACCATTGTTAAGAGACTCCTGGTTACTGATAAATCCAAACGTCTCATATTCATTAAACCTGCCATTGTAACTAAACTGGGATTCTATCAGACTTCTCTGAGAATTGCAGCCCCCGATCAATATGGCAAGTGAGATGATTAACCTTTTCATGATATAGTCCATTTAATAAATTAGCCATTTTGTTATGTTATATTCAAAATTATAACTAATTCATTATTATATTTATATCTATAATAGGTTTTTATTAGATAATACAAAATTTTACAGTTCTTGCAAAAAAGGAAAGATTAACTGATATTTTTTGATGTTCCGAAGTATTGATGGAACCAGAATTGGAGTTTTTCCAAGGATTTTGGCCTGGCTAGCTGCTGACCTCAGCGATTACTGCTCCGGAGGGAATTTAGCCAGGGCTTTTCTGATCACCTTTTTGATGGTCTTTTCCGTGAAAGCCGTGCCGGAATCAGTATAGCCCACCACGTCAGATCGCCAGACCACATTGCTGGTTTGATAGTTAGCGATATCAATGATCAGCGAACCTTCAAGGTATTGATAGGAATCTTCTTCCATAAACGGTGTAAAATCATTTTCCTGACCATAAATATGATAGGGCGTATAGCCGCTCACTTCTTTTTCAAAAGCCACCACATGGAGGTTGATGACAAAATCAGGGGTTTCCTCATTGTAAGTGTACCCTTTTCCAATCAATTGATTTTTGATCTCTCTCATGAATGATCCAACGATGGCTGAATCACCGGAGAGGTAGGATGGCCCGTCAATGTTGAACTCACAGCCATTCATCCAGCAAAAGGAATTGAGATCTTCGAATTCAAAGCGATCATCATAAATAGTGTTTACCCTGATCGGTGAACACGCAATAACAAACAGGATCAACAATATCGCAGATCTGGTCAGCATATCCTTAATTAAACGAAGGTATCTGCAAGATGGACATTTCCCTTAAGATTAAATTCAATCGCACCATCAAATTAATGACCGTCAACCTTGACCAACCATTTTTTTGATTTTTGGTAAACCGGAACTACATTAAGCTTGAAGAGATAGAACGGAACGCGACAGTGCCTTTTAAATCGAGATAAACTGAACCATTACTGACCTACCCTACCTGACCTAAAAATGATAAAAAGAATAAAACCCCTGAGAGGAAAAGTCGGTGTCCTTGGTGTTGGACATCATGTGTACTGGAATCAATTCGAAGGTTTATTGGATGACCTGCGTAAAAAGCAAAGGGTCTTTCATGATATGCTCACAAAAGATAAAGTTGAGGTCATTGATTTTGGGCTTTCGGATTCTGCAGAATCTGCTTATGCCATCGTTTCAAAGATCCGAAAGGCCGACATAGACATGCTGTTTATTGATCACCTGACCTACGCCACCTCCAGCACAGTGGCCATACTTTTCAGGGAGATCAGCGTTCCTATTGTCCTGGTAGCTCTTCAACCGGACGAGGCCATGGACTACAGCAAGGCTTCCACCTATATGCAACTGTACAATGATGACATCTGTGCATTACCGGAATTCATGAATGTAGCCATGAGATTTGGCCGGAGTATGCCACCCTTGGTCATAGGTACCCTATATAACGATCCGCAGGCCGAACATGAGATCAGTGAATTTTGCCAGATGGCCATTGTACTGCGTAGCCTGAAGACGGCAAGAATTGGTCAGATGGGACATGTACTTGAGGCCATGCTCGATATGCATACCGACCCGACCTTGATCACCGCTGCCTTCGGTGCCCACATTGTTCAGACAGAACCTGAAGATGTACTCAAACACTATAAAGGTGCGGATACAAATGAGGTTGAAAAGTACAAAAAAGGAATTCTTGATTTCTTCGTACTGGAAGATCCGAAAAGTGATCCCATTACAGAAAAATTGAAAGAGGAGGATCTTGAGACTGCGGCCCGTGTGGGTGTGGCTCTGGAGAAGTTTATCGCGGATAAACAGCTGGATGGCCTGGCGTATTACTATGAAAGTGAATCCGGCTCAGAAATGCAGAAGGTAGTCACCAACTTTATTGTTGGGAATTCACTCCTGACTGCTTCCGGATTTCCTATGTGTGGAGAGCTTGACCTGAAGACCTGTATCGGAATGATGATCATGGACCGGCTGGGAATGGGCGGAAGTTTCGCAGAGTTCCATCCGGTTGACTTCAAAGAAGGTTTTGTGCTGGTGGGTCATGACGGCCCTCATCATCTGAACATTGCGGCGGGAAAACCCGTGATCAGAAGTCTCAAAAAATACCATGGCAAGCCCGGCTTTGGTGCCAGCGTGGAGTTCAATATCAAAGAAGGCCCGATCACCATGCTCGGGGTGGCACAAAAGCATGATGGTAAATTCAAATTCATCATCGCTGAAGGCGAGTCTGTCAAAGGCCCCATTCCACCCACTGGCAATACCAATACAAGGGGCTTTTTTAAGCCGGATGTCAGGACTTTCCTCAAAAGGTGGTTTAAAGAGGGACCCACCCATCATTTCTCGCTGGGCACCGGACACCGGGCTGAAACCATCAGACAAATCGGAGAGTTTCTGGGAATAGAAAGTGTGATCATTTCCGGCGAATGATTGGTTTACCAGCCATATTTATCCTGCTGGGGTATTTTTTGCTTCTCTTTCTGATCTCCCGTCTCAGCTCAAGGAAGTCTGATGCCTCCGTTTTCTTCATCGCCAACAGAAATACACCCTGGCCACTGGTGGCCTATGGGATGATTGGAGTGGCCATATCCGGGATCACATTCATTTCTGTCCCCGGACAGGTACAGTTCAATCAGTTTGCCTATTTCCAGATGGTCATCGGTTACTCCATTGGTCTGATCCTGGTAGCTTTTCTGTTACTACCGGTATTTTACAGGATAAAAGCCATCTCCATTTACTCTTATCTGGGACAAAGATTTGGTTTCGGAGCCGAAAAGACCGGAAGCATCTTTTTCATCATTTCTCAGACTTTTATGGCGTCGGTCAGGCTTTATCTGATGGCGCATGTCCTTCAAATACTGATCTTTTCCGCGCTGGGTTTGCCCTTCTGGGTGTCAGTTCTGGTCACTCTGTTGCTGATCTTCTTTTATACCTATCGTGGAGGTATAAAAACAGTGATCCTTACCGATGTATTACAAACCACGTTTCTCATTGTGGCAGCCGTTACAACCATATGGGTCATCAGTCAGAAGCTGGATGTTAGTGTATTTGAACTTGGAAAAGAGGTTGTCGACAGGGACATTTCAAGGACCTTCCACTGGTCATTAGCGGATCCCAACAACTTCTGGAAAATGATGCTGGCAGGTGTGCTGCTCACGGTCATGAGCAACGGGATTGATCAGGCGGTTATGCAAAAGCATCTTACCTGCAGAAATTTGTGGGACTCACAAAAGAATATCGTAGCCCTGGCATTGGTCCTTCTGGTCGTAAATATCCTATTTCTTTTCCTCGGTGGCGCCTTGTTTCTTTATGCTGACATTCAATCCCTTCCTATCCCGGAACAATCAGATGACCTCTACCCCATTCTTTCTATGAGTCACCTGGGAACACTCGGTCAAACGACATTTATCCTGGGAATTGCCGCAGCGGCTTATTCTTCGGCGGATTCCTCTCTCACGACCAGAAAGT